>NZ_CP062251.1:812500-6381635 GCF_014863505.1 Pseudomonas sp. IzPS59
ACGGGGCTCAAACCATACACCGAAGCTACGGGTATCACGTAAGTGATGCGGTAGAGGAGCGTTCTGTAAGCCTGTGAAGGTGAGTTGAGAAGCTTGCTGGAGGTATCAGAAGTGCGAATGCTGACATGAGTAACGACAATGGGTGTGAAAAACACCCACGCCGAAAGACCAAGGTTTCCTGCGCAACGTTAATCGACGCAGGGTTAGTCGGTCCCTAAGGCGAGGCTGAAAAGCGTAGTCGATGGAAAACAGGTTAATATTCCTGTACTTCTGGTTATTGCGATGGAGGGACGGAGAAGGCTAGGCCAGCTTGGCGTTGGTTGTCCAAGTTTAAGGTGGTAGGCTGAGATCTTAGGTAAATCCGGGATCTTAAGGCCGAGAGCTGATGACGAGTTGCCTTTAGGCGACGAAGTGGTTGATGCCATGCTTCCAAGAAAAGCTTCTAAGCTTCAGATAACCAGGAACCGTACCCCAAACCGACACAGGTGGTTGGGTAGAGAATACCAAGGCGCTTGAGAGAACTCGGGTGAAGGAACTAGGCAAAATGGCACCGTAACTTCGGGAGAAGGTGCGCCGGTGAGGGTGAAGGACTTGCTCCGTAAGCCCATGCCGGTCGAAGATACCAGGCCGCTGCGACTGTTTATTAAAAACACAGCACTCTGCAAACACGAAAGTGGACGTATAGGGTGTGACGCCTGCCCGGTGCCGGAAGGTTAATTGATGGGGTTAGCTAACGCGAAGCTCTTGATCGAAGCCCCGGTAAACGGCGGCCGTAACTATAACGGTCCTAAGGTAGCGAAATTCCTTGTCGGGTAAGTTCCGACCTGCACGAATGGCGTAACGATGGCGGCGCTGTCTCCACCCGAGACTCAGTGAAATTGAAATCGCTGTGAAGATGCAGTGTATCCGCGGCTAGACGGAAAGACCCCGTGAACCTTTACTATAGCTTTGCACTGGACTTTGAATTTGCTTGTGTAGGATAGGTGGGAGGCTTTGAAGCGTGGACGCCAGTTCGCGTGGAGCCATCCTTGAAATACCACCCTGGCAACTTTGAGGTTCTAACTCAGGTCCGTTATCCGGATCGAGGACAGTGTATGGTGGGTAGTTTGACTGGGGCGGTCTCCTCCTAAAGAGTAACGGAGGAGTACGAAGGTGCGCTCAGACCGGTCGGAAATCGGTCGTAGAGTATAAAGGCAAAAGCGCGCTTGACTGCGAGACAGACACGTCGAGCAGGTACGAAAGTAGGTCTTAGTGATCCGGTGGTTCTGTATGGAAGGGCCATCGCTCAACGGATAAAAGGTACTCCGGGGATAACAGGCTGATACCGCCCAAGAGTTCATATCGACGGCGGTGTTTGGCACCTCGATGTCGGCTCATCACATCCTGGGGCTGAAGCCGGTCCCAAGGGTATGGCTGTTCGCCATTTAAAGTGGTACGCGAGCTGGGTTTAGAACGTCGTGAGACAGTTCGGTCCCTATCTGCCGTGGACGTTTGAGATTTGAGAGGGGCTGCTCCTAGTACGAGAGGACCGGAGTGGACGAACCTCTGGTGTTCCGGTTGTCACGCCAGTGGCATTGCCGGGTAGCTATGTTCGGAAAAGATAACCGCTGAAAGCATCTAAGCGGGAAACTTGCCTCAAGATGAGATCTCACTGGAACCTTGAGTTCCCTGAAGGGCCGTCGAAGACTACGACGTTGATAGGTTGGGTGTGTAAGCGCTGTGAGGCGTTGAGCTAACCAATACTAATTGCCCGTGAGGCTTGACCATATAACACCCAAGCAATTTGAGTCGAAAGGCCAGATTGCGGTGTGTGAAGACGCAATGAACCGAAAGTTCGACGCTCACAAAACACCGAAACCTATCCATACCCAATTTGCTGAAGCGAGGCCAACCGGTCACGAGTCAGTACCCGAATTTCTTGACGACCATAGAGCGTTGGAACCACCTGATCCCATCCCGAACTCAGAAGTGAAACGATGCATCGCCGATGGTAGTGTGGGGTTTCCCCATGTGAGAGTAGGTCATCGTCAAGATTAAATTCCGAAACCCCAATTGCGAAAGCAGTTGGGGTTTTTTTTTGTCCGCAGGAAAGTTCGTACAGCATTCTCGGACGCCTTGCGGCTGCCCTAGCCAGCCGGGAATGCTAAGGTTCAGCCCTAGCTTTTGTACTTTTTCAAGGAAGCCTCATGCCGGACACACAGTCCCTCAACGCTGCATTCATGGTCGTTCAGAGCAATAGCCTGGACGAACTGCGTAGCCTTGTGATCAGCATCATGCGGCGTTATCCGCTGGCTCCCTTGGAGAACGAAATTGCGCTCGTGCAGAGCAACGGCATTGCTCAATGGCTCAAGCTGGCACTGGCTGAGGATCCTGAAGAGGATGACTTGGGTGGCTGCGGTATTGCCGCTGCAATTGATGTGCAGTTGCCGGGCAGTTTCATGTGGCAGCTTTATCGCATGGTCCTGGGGCGAGATGAGATTCCGGCCAAGTCCTTGCTCGACAAGGCCCCTCTGACCTGGAGGCTGATGCGCCTGTTACCGCAAGTCATCGACCTGCCGCATTTCGAACCCCTGCAACGTTTCCTGACCCACGACACTGATTTGCGCAAGCGCTACCAGTTGTCCGAGCGACTGGCGGATCTGTTCGATCAGTATCAGGTGTACCGTGCCGACTGGCTCGAGGATTGGGCCGAGGGGCGGCATCAGCTACGAAATGTCAGGGGGGAGGTGAAACCGCTGCCCAGCACCAGTTGCTGGCAGGCAGAGCTATGGCGTGCATTGCTTGAAGATGTCGGTGAGCAAGGCATGGCTCAAAGTCGGGCAGGCGTGCACCAGCGATTCATCGAGTGCATCAACAACCTTGAAAAAGCACCGACAGGCTTGCCGTCACGGGTTATCGTTTTCGGGATTTCGTCACTGCCCGCGCAAGTATTGGAAGCATTGGCTGGGCTGGCCCGTTTCAGCCAGGTCTTGCTCTGCGTACACAACCCTTGCCGTTATCACTGGGCTGATATCGTTGCCGACAAGGACCTGCTGCGCCATCAATACAAACGTCAGGCTCGCAAGAGCGGCATGCCCGTAGTGCTGGATCCAGAGTCACTGCATCAACACGCCCATCCGCTGCTTGCCGCCTGGGGCAAACAAGGTCGTGACTACATCAATCTGCTCGACAGCTATGACGACCCCGGCAGCTATCGCGCGGCATTTCGCAATGGTCGTATCGATCTGTTCAGCGAATCAGTCCCGCAAAACATGCTCAATCAACTGCAGGATGACATTCTGGAGCTGCGCCCGCTCAGCGAGACGCGTGAGCTCTGGCCCGATGTCGACCTCAAGCAAGACCAGTCGATTCGATTCCACATCGCGCATAGTGCACAACGTGAAGTCGAGATTCTCCACGATCAGCTCCTGGCTCGATTCAGCGCCAATCCCGATCTTCGCCCCCGCGATGTAATCGTGATGGTGCCCGACATCGACAGTTATGCGCCGCATGTCCGTGCGGTGTTCGGGCAGCTGGATCGTCATGATCCACGGTTTATTCCTTTCACGCTGGCCGACCAGGGGCAACGCGGTCGCGATCCATTACTGATCGCTGTCGAACATCTGCTTAAACTGCCCGACAGTCGTTTCCCCGTCAGTGAAATTCTCGACTTGCTCGATGTGCCGGCGTTACGCGCACGGTTCGGTTTGGAGGAGCGGGATTTGCCGACGCTGCATCGCTGGATCGAAGGCGCCGGGGTCCGTTGGGGGATGGACGCTGACCAGCGTGCCGGACTGGGATTGCCAAATGAACTGGAGCAGAACAGCTGGCGTTTCGGCCTGAAGCGGATGCTCCTCGGATATGCGGTTGGCGATTCCAGTGCCTGCGGGGGCATTGAGCCCTACGACGAAATTGGCGGCCTCGATGCTGCGCTGATCGGTCCTCTGTCCGCCTTGCTGGATGCCTTGGAGTACTCGCACCAGCAATTGCTCAAGCCTGCGAAACCTCAAGAGTGGGGGAGTCGGTTACAGGTACTGATGCAGTTGTTTTTCAAAGCGAGCAATGAGCATGACGACTACTTGCTGACTCAGCTTGAGGAGCTGCGTGAGACCTGGTTGGAGACCTGTGAGTCTGTCGGACTGGAAGATGAGTTGCCGCTGACCGTTGTTCGCGAGGCCTGGCTGGCCGGGCTGGATCAGGGACGTTTGTCCCAACGCTTCCTGGCCGGTGCAGTCAACTTCTGTACCCTTATGCCGATGCGGGCTATTCCCTTCAAGCTGGTTTGCCTTCTGGGCATGAACGATGGCGATTATCCCCGGGCACAGCCACCGCTGGACTTCGACCTGATGGGAAGCGATTACCGGCCGGGAGATCGCTCCCGCCGTGAAGATGATCGCTATCTGTTGCTCGAAGCACTGCTGTCTGCTCGCCATCAGCTCTACATCAGTTGGGTTGGACGCAGCATTCGTGACAACAGTGAACGGCCACCCTCGGTGCTGATCGGTCAGTTGCGCGATCATCTCGCCAATGGTTGGCGAACGACTGATGAAAGTGCGGATCTGTTGCATGCCATGACCCAGGAACACCCGTTGCAGCCATTCAGTTCACGTTACTTCCATGACGGTGATGAGCTGTTCAGCTATGCCAATGAATGGCAGGTGCTGCATCAACTTCATGAGCCTGCCGAAGTGAAAGGAATGCTTGAACCCCATGTCCAGGAGGAGCCGCTCGGCCTTGCACTGCTGCAGGATTTTCTGCGTAACCCGGTTCGACACTTTTTCACTCAACGCTTGAAGGTTTACTTCGAAGCGGCACAGGTACCTCAAGCCGATGAAGAGCCCTTTGTGCTGGATGCCTTGCAGCGATACACCCTCAGCAGCAGTTTGCTCGACGCGGCCTTGAGGCACCCGGAGAGTGTTGATCAGGCGCTTGAGGCTCAGGCTCGGCGCCTGCAAAACAGCGGGCTGCTGCCCATGGCGGGATTCGGAGAGTGCCTGCAGCGAGAGCTGATCGAACCGCTTCCTGATTTGCTGCAACGCTATCAACAACTGCTGACGCTTTGGCCTACTCCGCTGACCAGTGCGATCCCGATCAATCTTGAATGGCAGGGATTACGCCTGGAAGGATGGCTTGGAGGTCTGCATAAGCGTGCCGATGGCGGTGTGCTGTCGGTGACGACGATCCCCAACAGCATCGGTTCGATCAAGAACCGCAAATGGCACCGTCTGATCAAACCGTGGGTCGATCATCTGGTCGCTTGTGCGAGCGGGCTGTCCTTGACCACTGCGCTGGTCGCCAGCGACGACACTCTTTTGCTTGAGCCCATGGAGCAGGATCGGGCATGGCGGGTACTCGAAGACCTGCTTCTCGCCTGGCAGTCTGGAATGCGCCAGCCACTTCCGGTTGCGGTGAAAACCGCTTTTGCATGGCTGGGCCAGAGCGACCCGCTGAAGGCTGAAGCCGCTGCACGCAAAGCCTATGAAGGTGATGGCCAGACCAGCGAAGGCGAGAGACGCGAAAGCCCCGCATTGGCGCGGCAGTTCCCGGATTACGATGCTTTGCTGGTCGAGGAGACATTCCCCGATTGGTGCAACGCTTTATACCGCCCGGTGCTCGAAGCGCCCTGGCAATCATTGGCCAGCGAGGGGGGGCGGTCATGAGTACACCGCAGCCACTTGCCCTGGCGTTTCCATTGAAGGGCAGTCAACTGATCGAGGCCAGTGCGGGCACCGGCAAGACGTTCACCATCTCCGCTTTGTATCTGCGCCTGATCCTTGGTCATGGAGGCGAGGCGAGTGGCTTCGGTCGTGAACTGCTGCCACCGCAGATTCTAGTAGTGACCTTCACCGATGCGGCAACCAAGGAGCTGCGAGAGCGCATCCGCACCCGTCTGGCCGAGGCTGCACGCTTCTTTCGTGACGAGACGCCACCTCCTGATACGTTGATCGATGAGCTTCGCGCGCAGTTCGATCCTCAGCAATGGCCCGGTTGCGCCAACCGCCTGGACATCGCCGCGCAATGGATGGACGAGGCTGCCGTCTCTACGATCCACAGCTGGTGTCAGCGAATGCTGCGCGAACACGCATTCGACAGCGGCAGTCTGTTTACCCAGTCTCTGGAAACCGATCATAGCGATCTGCTCGGCGAAGTACTCCGCGATTACTGGCGCCTGTTCTGCTATCCGATGCAGGGTGATGCCTTGAATTGGGTTCGTACTAACTGGGGAGGTCCGGCCGCTCTGTTGCCTCGTGTACGTGCGCTCTTCGGCACTGAACGTGACAGCAAGGAGGACAGGTCTCCAGCCGAATTGATCGACGAGTGTCTGCAGGAACGCCGCGCAGCATTGGTTGAATTGAAAAAGCCCTGGCAGCAGTGGGCGGATGAGTTGCTCGCCATTTGTCATCAGGGCGTTGCCAGCAAGACAGTCGACGGACGCAAGATGCAGGCGCGCTACTTCGAGCCCTGGTTCGAGAAGCTCAAGGCCTGGGCTGAAGACGAGTCACTGGAACAACTGGATATCGGTACCGGATTTACCCGGCTGACGCCGGACGGCATGGCCGAAGCCTGGAAAGGCGAGCCCCCGAGTCATCCGGGACTGGACGCGATGTCGAGGCTCAAGTCGAGTCTCGACGGGCTGCCGACGCCCGACGCGGCTGTGTTGCAGCACGCTGCCAAATGGGTAGGTGCGCGCTTTGAGGAAGAGAAGCGCAGACGTGCCGAAATGGGCTTCGATGACATGCTGCTGCGCCTTGACGCCGCGTTGCAATCCGAAGGCGGCGAGCGCCTCGCCACGCTTATCCGCGAGCAGTTTCCGGTCGCTTTGATCGACGAATTCCAGGACACGGATCCGGTGCAGTACCGGATCTTCGAAAACATCTATCGCATCGAGGAAAATAATCCCGAAACCGGACTGTTTCTGATCGGTGATCCGAAGCAGGCGATCTATGCCTTCCGTGGTGCGGACATCTACACCTACCTGCGCGCGCGAATAGCCACCGCAGGGCGACTGCATACGCTGGGTACGAACTTCCGCTCCAGCCACGGGATGGTCCGCGCGGTAAACCAGGTGTTCGAGCGTGCCGAGTCCCGTGAACAGGGACGCGGTGCGTTTCTGTTTCGAGAGAAAGACGGTGACAACCCGGTGCCGTTTCAACCCGTGGATGCCCAGGGACGCAAGGAGCATTTACAGATTTCCGGGCAAGACGTGCCGGCGCTGAACATCTGGCGTTTATCTACCGAGCAGCCAGTCTCCGGTGCGGTCTACCGCCAGCAGCTGGCGGCGGCCTGCGCCAGTGAAATTACTCTCCTGCTCAATGGCGGAAAAGCCGGCAGCGCGGGTTTCGAGCAGGACGGCAAGGATTTTCGCGGGCTGCAGCCGGCGGACATCGCAATTCTGGTGCGCGATGGCAAGGAGGCTCAAGCGATACGCGGTGAGCTTGCCGCCCGTGGGGTGCGCAGCGTCTATCTGTCGGACAAGGATTCAGTCTTCGCGACCCAGGAGGCCCATGACCTTCTGGCCTGGCTCAAGGCGTGTGCCGAGCCGGATGTCGAGCGCTCGCTAAAGGCAGCCCTGGCCTGCATTACCTTGAATCTGCCGCTGGCTGAACTCGAGCGCCTGAATCAGGACGAACTGGTCTGGGAAGCCCGAGTCATACAATTCCGGGCCTATCGCGAGATCTGGCGCAAACAAGGCGTGTTGCCGATGTTGCGGCATCTTTTGCATGACTTCCATCTACCGCAAACCCTGATTGCTCGCAGTGATGGAGAGCGGGTGCTGACTAACCTGTTGCACCTGTCGGAGCTGTTGCAGCAGGCCGCCTCCGAACTGGATGGCGAGCAGGCGCTGATCCGGCATTTGGCCGAGCACCTTTCGTTGTCCGGTCAGGCAGGTGAGGAGCAGATCCTGCGCCTTGAAAGCGACGAGCAACTGGTCAAGGTCGTGACGATCCACAAGTCCAAGGGGCTTGAGTATCCGTTGGTGTTTCTGCCCTTCATCTGCTCGGCCAAACCCGTGGACGGCAGCCGGCTGCCGTTGCATTACCACGATGCCTCCGGCAAGGCTCAGGTCAGTCTCAAAGCGGATGCCGAGCTGATTGCCCTGGCCGACAATGAGCGTCTGGCGGAGGATCTACGTTTGCTCTACGTCGCGCTGACCCGGGCACAACATGCCTGCTGGCTTGGTGTTACGGACCTTAAACGCGGCAATAACAGCAGTTCGGTTCTGCATCTCTCGGCACTTGGCTATCTGCTGGGTGGTGGCGCATCACTGAGCGAGTCCAGCGATCTGACCCGTTGGCTTGACGATTTGCAGCAACATTGCCCTGCGCTGAGCATCGTGGAAATGCCACTGGCAACCAGCGAGCGTTACAAGCCACCCCGCAACGAAGCGACCCCAAGTGCCACGTTGATCCCCAAGCGCAAGGCCAGCGAAAACTGGTGGATCGCTTCCTATAGCGCATTGCGCATCAGTGATGTGTTGAGCGTCGGCAGTGATGAAGCACCGGACAGTCCCCAGGCGCAGAAACTGTTCGACGACGAGCGCCTCGAGCCCGATGCCCCCCGCGAGATCATTCCGGGAGGCGCCGAGATTCATCGTTTTCCGCGAGGGCCGAATCCGGGGACGTTCCTCCATGGACTGCTCGAATGGGCAGGTGATGAAGGTTTCGCGGTTTCGCGCGAAGCGCTGGAAGACGCGATCGCCCGGCGCTGCAATCGTCGTGGCTGGGAAGGCTGGATCACGACCCTCAGCGACTGGTTGCAGCATCTGCTCAAATCGCCGATGCCGGCAGGCGCCGGTCGACCTTCAGTCGTGCTGGAGCAACTGAAACAGTATCGGGTCGAGATGGAGTTCTGGTTCGCCAGCCACAAGGTCGATGTCGTCAGACTCGACGAGCAGGTACGCAAGTTCACCCACAACGGCGTTTCCAGGGTTGCCGCCGAGGCCGTGCAACTCAACGGCATGTTCAAAGGCTTCATCGACCTGACCTTTGAGCATGATAGTCGTTACTACGTGGCGGACTACAAATCCAACTGGCTGGGCGTCGATGATGCCGCCTACACCGAGCAGGCCATGGAACAGTCGATTCTGGAAAACCGCTACGACCTGCAATACGTGCTGTACCTGCTGGCACTGCATCGTCAGCTCAAGGCCCGCCTCGCCGATTACGATTACGACCGCCATGTGGGCGGTGCGCTGTATCTGTTCCTGCGCGGTACCCGGGCAGATAGCGGTGGCGTGTATTTCGCGCGGCCGCCCCGGGAGTTGATCGAACGTCTGGACCGGATGTTCCAGGGCAAACCGGAACCGAAATCCGAGCCGGTATGGGAACAGGGAGAATTGCTATGAGCCGCACCTTCGCGCACTTGTCGCCGATTGCGCTGGATGCAGACAGTCTTGCTCGACTGACGCCCCTGATGCAGGCCGAGGACTTGCTGCAGTTACTGACCCACTGGGTAGAGCGAGGGTGGCTGCGGGCACTGGACAAGGCATTCGTGACGTTTCTTCATGAGTTGGTGCCAGACGTCGACCCGCTGGTTCTGCTTGCTGCCGCTTTGACCAGTCACCAGCTCGGTCATGGTCATGTGTGCCTGGATTTGTTCGAAACCCTCAAGGCTCCGGACTTCGCCCTGTCACTGCCACCTGAAGGTGATGCGCAATCCGGTGTGTTGCTGCCATCGCAATTGCTTGAGTCACTTGACGGCGCACACTGGTGCAAAGTGCTGGCCGGCAGCCCTCTGGTGGCGCTGGCTGCCGACGACAGTGAGTCTGCACGGCAATGCCCTCTGGTGCTGTCCGGTAAACGCCTGTACCTGCGCCGGTACTGGACCTATGAACGACGCATCGACACGGCACTGCGCCAACGTTTGGCAGAGCATGAACCGACACCGGGCGATCTGTTGCAGCGACTGGACGAGTTATTCGGATCAGCAAAGAAAACCGGCGTGATCGACTGGCAGAAACTCGCCTGCGCACTGGCGACCCGAGGTGCCTTCAGCATCGTCACGGGCGGGCCGGGCACCGGCAAGACCACCACGGTCGTGCGTTTGCTGGCCTTGCTTCAGGCCCCGGCAGTCGAAGCCGGCCAGCCTCTGCGTATCCGCCTGGCCGCACCTACGGGTAAAGCGGCAGCGCGGCTGACCGAGTCCATCAGCCAGCAAGTGCAATCGCTGGAAGTCGCCGAAGCCGTTCGGGAAAAAATTCCTTCCGAGGTGACTACCGTACACCGCTTGCTAGGCAGCCGTCCCGGTACTCGGCACTTTCGCCATCACGCGGGCAACCGCTTGCCACTGGATGTGCTGGTGGTCGATGAAGCCTCCATGATCGATCTGGAAATGATGGCCAACCTGCTTGATGCGTTGCCTTCACACGCTCGCCTGGTGTTGCTGGGCGACAAGGATCAACTGGCCTCTGTCGAGGCCGGTGCGGTGCTGGGGGATCTGTGTCGTGATGCCGAGGCGGGTTGGTACAGTCCGCAGACACGTCAGTGGCTGGAGTCCGTGAGCGGGGAGTCCTTGCAGGGCGCCGGTTTGCACGAGGACGGCGACGGTACTCACCCGCTGGCGCAGCAAGTGGTGATGTTGCGTCACTCGCGGCGTTTCGGCGAGGGCAGTGGCATCGGCCAGCTTGCGCGCCGGGTGAATCAGCAACTGCCGGATGAAGCTCGCCACTTGCTGGCAGCGCGAAGCCATGACGACGTGTATTCGCTGGCACTCAAGGGAGAGCATGACCATGCACTGGAACGCCTCGTTCTGGATGGGCATGGCGAGGGCCCTCACGGTTATCGGCATTACCTGAGCGTCTTGCGCAATCAGCGCCCGCCCGTCGGTGCCCCTCTTGAAAATCCCGGTTGGCTCGATTGGGCTCAAGCAGTCTTGCAGGCGTTCGATACGTTCCAGTTACTGTGCGCCGTGCGCAAAGGGCCGTGGGGTGTCGAGGGGCTGAACCTGCGTATCACCGAAGCACTGCTCAAGGCGCGGCTGATCGACAGCGATCAGCAGTGGTATGAAGGCCGTCCGGTCCTGATGACCCGCAATGACTATGGTCTGGGGCTGATGAACGGTGATATCGGTATCGCTCTCAAGCTGCCCGAACGAGATGGACCGAACGCCGGTGAACCGGTGTTGCGGGTGGCGTTCCCGCGTAACGACGGGCGCGGTGGGGTGCGGTTTGTGTTGCCGAGCCGGCTCAATGATGTTGAAACCGTGTACGCCATGACGGTGCACAAGTCGCAAGGCTCGGAGTTTGCCCATACCGCGTTGATCCTTCCCGACGCCCTGAATCCGGTATTGACCAAAGAGCTGATCTACACCGGCATTACCCGAGCCAAACACTGGTTCACCTTGATCGAACCGCGAGCCGGGGTATTCGAGGAAGCGGTGCAGCGCAAGGTCAAGCGCTTGAGCGGTTTGATGCTGGAACTGGAGGAAGGCGCGGCGCTTCGAGGGTGAAGTTGCCAGTGATTGCCGGCGTTATCTGACCGACCGGTCAGAGGGGGCTGTATCGCTGGCGTTCCAACGCTGTGCTATCGTTGCGGCATCATTTCGTTACGATCCAAGAGAATCCCTGCATGAAGCTGGCTGTCTGGGCGACAGAGCGCGTAGTTGGCAGCAAGCGAGCGTTGCTTGCCGTTCTGCTCTGTTTGCTCACAGGTGGGGTTGCTGCCCAGCCGCAAACACCGGTCGGTATGGCTGAACAACGGGCCAAATCCGTCACTCAAGTAGTCCTTGGCATCCTCAGTTACGCCCGTTGGCCGGTCGAGCCTGCGCAATTGCGCCTGTGCATCGTCGGTCCCACCGAATACACCGACGATCTGGTGAAAGGCACGACCCAGGCCACGGGCCGGCCTGTCACGGTGCGTCGTTTGCTGGCAGACAATCCGGCCATCGTCAGCGAGTGCGATGCGGTGTATATCGGCAAGCTCACCGCCGATGAACGCAGCCGTCTGTTCGCTTCGCTGATCGGTCACCCGGTATTGAGCATCAGCGAGGGCGGCGATCAATGCACGGTCGGCAGCCTGTTCTGCCTGCGGGTCGGTGACGAGCAGGTGTCGTTCGAGGTCAATCTCGACTCCGTCGCCCGCAGCGGCGTGCGCATTCATCCTAGCGTGCTGCAGTTGTCGCGCCGCAAGCCGGCGGCTCCATGAGACGCGACAAATCCACAGGGCGTCCGACCCTGGGTTCGGTCATCGGTCGCGGACACTTGATCGTGGCGCTGGTTGCCGTGGCAATGGCCAGTGTGTCCCTGACCCTGCTGGGCGTGCTGGCGCTGCGGGTCTATGCCGATCACAACCTGCACTTGATCGCTCGTTCGATCAGTTACACCGTGGAAGCGGCGGTGGTGTTCAACGACAAGCCTGCCGCGACGGAGGCGCTGGCGTTGATCGCCTCGACCGAAGAGGTGGCGGACGCGCAGGTGCTGGATAGCCAGGGTCAGTTGCTGGCGCGATGGCAGCGACCGGAAAACGGTTTGTTTTCCGGGCTGGAAATGCAGATCACGCGGATAGTGCTGGAAAAGCCGATCAGCCTGCCGATCCTGCACCAGGATCGCGAGATCGGTCGGATCCTGTTGATCGGTCACGGCGGCAGCCTGATGCAGTTTCTGTTGAGCGGTCTGGCGGGCATCATTCTCTGCACCGCGATCAGCGCCTGGGTGGCGCTCTATCTCGCGCGCCGTCAGTTGCGGGGGATCATCGGCCCGCTGCACAGCCTGGCGGGCGTGGCCCACGCCGCCCGCAGCGAGCGGGCACTGGACCGGCGGGTGCCACCGGCGAAAATCGCCGAGCTCCACAACCTCGGCAACGACTTCAACGCTCTGCTCGATGAGCTGGAATCGTGGCAGACCCACCTGCAAAACGAGAACGAAACCCTTGCCCACCAGGCCACTCACGACAGCCTCACGGGACTGCCCAACCGGGCGTTTTTCGAAGGGCGCCTGATTCGTGCATTGCGCAGCGCCAACAAACTCAACGAGCGCGCAGCAGTGCTGTTTCTCGACAGTGATCGCTTCAAGGAGATCAATGACAATTTTGGCCATGCGGCCGGCGATGCGGTGTTGGTGGCTGTAGCGAACCGGGTGCGGGCGCAGTTGCGCGAAGAGGATCTGGTGGCGCGTCTGGGCGGCGATGAATTTGCCGTGCTGTTGACGCCGTTGCACAAGACCGAAGACGCCGAGCGCATTGCCGACAAGATTCTCGCCAGCATGGACACCCCGATTGCATTGCCGGGCGACACCAGTGTGGTGACCTCGCTCAGTATCGGCATTGCGGTTTACCCCGATCATGGCGCCACGCCCGGCACCTTGCTCGATGCGGCCGACGCCGCGATGTATCAAGCCAAGCGCCTGTCCCGCGGCGCCCAATTCACGGCCGGGTCGGAGCACCCGGTCGATCCCGTTCAAACCAGGAGCTGATGCCCGTGTTCTCAATTTCCTTTCGACTGATTTCCACCCTGTTACTGACCGCCATGCTGGCCCTGACCGGTTGCCAGACCGCTCCGCAAAAAGGCCTGACGCCGGCGCAGATTGCCGTGCTCAAGCAGCAGGGCTTTGAACTGACCGACGACGGCTGGGAGTTCGGCCTGTCGGGCAAAGTGCTGTTTGGCAGCGACATCGAAAGCCTGAACAAGCAAAGTACCGAGATCGTCGAACGTATCGGTAAGGCCCTGCTCGGTGTCGGTATCGAGCGGGTTCGCGTGGATGGCCACACCGATGCCTCGGGCAAGGAAGCCTACAACCAGCAGCTGTCGCTGCGCCGAGCGAAGAGTGTGGGCAAAGTGCTGACCACGGTCGGCATGAAGGAAGAGAACATCCAGCTGCAAGGCCTCGGTAGCCGCGAGCCGGTAGCCTCCAACGACACCGCCGCCGGCCGCACCGAAAACCGCCGGGTGTCGATCGTGGTCAGCGCCGACTAGTCGGCGAACTGCATTTCCCGGGTCTGTCCCATCAACAGCACCTGATTGCGCTCGGTCACCTCACGGATGTAATCCCACAACAGGGTAATCCGCTTGAGCTTGCGCAGGTCCTCCCGGCAGTACATCCAGAACTGCCGGGTAATGTCGATTTCCTCCGGCAACACCGGCAACAGGCGCGGATCCTGGGCCGCGAGGAAGCACGGCAGAATCGCCAGCGAACGTCCCTGCTGCGCCGCCACGAATTGTGCGATCACGCTGGTGCTGCGCAAATTCGCGCTGGCGCTGGGCACCACGTTCGCCAGATACAGCAGCTCCGAGCTGAACGCCAGGTCATCCACATAACTGATGAATTGATGCTTGCCCAAATCGGCGGGGCGGCGGATCGGTGGGTGTTTGTCGAGGTATTCCTGGGTCGCGTAGAGCTGCAGGCGGTAGTCGCAGAGTTTGCAGCACACGTACGGCCCGTGTTCCGGGCGTTCGAGGGCGATGACGATGTCGGCTTCGCGTTTGGACAGGCTGATGAAGTGCGGCAACGGCAGGATGTCCACCGAGATCGCCGGGTAGGCGTCGACGAAGTGGCTCAGTTGCGGGGTGATGAAAAAGCTGCCGAAACCTTCGGTGCAACCCATGCGCACATGCCCGGACAGCGCGACGCCGGAGCCGGACACCTGCTCGCAGGCCATGTGCAGCGTGCTTTCGATCGACTCGGCGTAGCTCAGCAGGCGCTGGCCTTCGGCGGTCAGCACGAAACCGTTGGTGCGGGACTTCTCGAACAGCAATGTGCCCAATGCGGCTTCCAGCGAACTGATTCTGCGCGACACCGTGGTGTAGTCCACCGCCAGACGTTTGGCCGCGGTGCTGGCCTTTCGGGTACGGGCGACTTCGAGGAAAAACTTGAGGTCGTCCCAGTTCAGCGAGCCTAAAGACGTGATGTTTTTTTGCATGATGGACGGGCTTATATGTGCGTTCTTATTAGAAGTTTGCACATCTATACTCCAAAAACAGTCCGACAACCAATTCGCGACACACGCCTCATCTCAAGGCGAACCTTTCGCCTTGGCTCCCAAGATAAAAACAATTTCTGGAGACCAGCATGAACGCATCGCTTACGCCCAACGAAACCACGGTCCAAAAGGTCAAGCTGCTGATCGACGGCGAGTGGGTCGAGTCGCAGACCACCGAGTGGCACGACATCGTCAATCCGGCGACCCAGCAGGTGCTGGCCAAAGTCCCGTTCGCCACCGCCGCTGAAGTTGATGCGGCCGTCAGTGCCGCCCAGCGCGCCTTCCAGACCTGGAAGCTGACCCCGATCGGCGCACGCATGCGCATCATGCTCAAGCTGCAAGCGCTGATCCGCGAACACTCCAAACGTATCGCCGTTGTACTGAGCGCCGAGCAGGGCAAGACCATTGCCGATGCCGAGGGCGATATTTTCCGTGGTCTGGAAGTGGTCGAGCACGCGTGCTCCATCGGCAGCCTGCAAATGGGCGAGTTCGCCGAAAACGTTGCCGGCGGTGTCGACACCTACACCCTGCGCCAGCCGATCGGCGTCTGCGCCGGCATCACGCCGTTCAACTTCCCGGCAATGATTCCGCTGTGGATGTTCCCGATGGCCATCGCCTGCGGCAACACCTTCGTGCTCAAGCCGTCCGAACAGGATCCGCTGTCGACCATGCTGCTGGTGGAACTGGCGATCGAGGCCGGTGTTCCGGCGGGTGTGCTCAACGTCGTGCACGGTGGCAAGGATGTGGTCGATGGCCTGTGCACCCACAAGGACATCAAGGCGATTTCGTTCGTTGGTTCGACTGCGGTCGGCACCCACGTTTATGACCTGGCCGGTAAACACGGCAAGCGCGTGCAATCGATGATGGGCGCGAAGAACCACGCCGTGGTGCTGCCGGACGCCAATCGCGAGCAAGCGCTCAATGCCCTGGTCGGCGCCGGTTTCGGTGCGGCCGGTCAGCGTTGCATGGCTACCTCGGTGGTGGTGCTGGTGGGCGCGGCCAAACAGTGGCTGCCGGATCTGAAAGCGCTGGCGCAGAAACTCAAGGTCAACGCCGGCACCGAGCCGGGCACCGATGTCGGCCCGGTCATTTCGAAAAAGGCCAAGGCGCGGATTCTCGATCTGATCGAAAGCGGTATCAAGGAAGGCGCGAAACTCGAGCTGGACGGTCGCGATATCAGCGTGCCGGGCTACGAGAAAGGTAACTTCGTCGGCCCGACCCTGTTCTCCGGGGTGACCACTGACATGCAGATTTACACCCAGGAAATCTTCGGCCCGGTGCTGGTGGTGCTGGAAGTCGACACCCTCGATCAGGCCATTGCGCTGGTCAACGCCAACCCGTTCGGCAACGGCACCGGCCTGTTCACCCAGAGCGGCGCAGCGGCACGTAAATTCCAGACTGAAATCGACGTCGGCCAGGTCGGCATCAACATCCCGATTCCGGTGCCGGTGCCGTTCTTCAGCTTCACCGGTTCGCGCGGTTCGAAACTAGGCGACCTCGGCCCGTACGGCAAGCAAGTGGTGCAGTTCTACACCCAGACCAAAACGGTCACGGCGCGCTGGTTCGATGACGACAGCGTCAACGACGGCGTGAACACCACCATCAACCTGCGCTGAGGTATGGCCATGAAAATCGCATTTATCGGTCTGGGCAACATGGGCGCGCCGATGGCGCGCAACCTGATCAAGGCCGGGCATTCGCTGAATCTGGTGGACCTGAACAAGACCGTGCTGGCGCAACTCGAGCAACTGGGCGGCACCATCCGCGCCTCGGCTCGCGAAGCCGCCGAAGATGCAGAGCTGGTGATCACCATGTTGCCGGCCGCCGTGCATGTACGCAGTGTCTGGCTCGGTGAAGACGGTGTGCTGGCCGGGATCGGCAAAGGTGTGCCGGCAGTGGATTGCAGCACCATCGATCCGCAGACGGCGCGCGACGTGGCAGCCGCCGCTGCCAAACAGGGCGTGGCCATGGCCGATGCACCGGTGTCCGGCGGTACTGGCGGCGCCACCGCAGGTACATTGACCTTCATGGTCGGCGCCACCCCGGAACTGTTCGCCACCCTGCAACCGGTGCTGGCGCAGATGGGCCGTAACATCGTGCATTGCGGTGAAGTCGGCACCGGGCAGATCGCCAAGATCTGCAACAACCTGTTGCTCGCCATTTCGATGGTCGGCGTCAGCGAGGCGATGGCTCTCGGCGATGCGCTGGGGATCGATACCGGTGTGCTCGCCGGGATCATCAACAGCTCGACCGGGCGTTGCTGGAGTTCGGAAATGTACAACCCGTGGCCGGGCATCGTCGAAACGGCACCGGCCTCCCGTGGTTACACCGGTGGCTTCGGCGCCGAGCTGATGCTCAAGGACCTGGGGCTGGCCACCGAAGCGGCGCGTCAGGCCCATCAGCCGGTGGTGCTCGGCGCGGTGGCGCAGCAGTTGTATCAGGCGATGAGTCAGCGCGGGGAAGGTGGCAAGGACTTCTCGGCGATCATCAACAGCTATCGCAAACCGCAGTAAATGTCGTCAGGCCTGTGCTCGGCACAGGTCTGTATTGCCGGGAAATCACGTCGGGTGGTTTCCCGGCTTTTTTGTATCAGGCGAACACGAAATATTTGCGCACGGTCTCGACCACTTCCCAGGTGCCTTTCATGCCCGGCTCGACCACGAAGATGTCGCCGGCACGCAGGTGGATCGGCTCCATGCCGTCCGGGGTGATGACGCAGTAGCCTTCCTGGAAATGGCAGTACTCCCACTTCACGTAGTCCACGCGCCACTTGCCTGGCGTGCAGATCCAGGTGCCCATGATCTTGCTGCCGTCTTCGCTGGTGTAGGCGTTGAGGTTGACGGTGTGCGGGTCGCCCTCGAGCTTTTCCCATTTGCAGGCGTCGAGTACTGGCAGCGGGTGGGTGTCGCGCAGAACGGTGATAGGTGCGGGCATGACGGCTCCAGGTCAAAGGCAGTTTGAGCCGCCACCGTATCGTGGGTGAGCAGCGTCGGAATGTCTGGGTTCGACCTCCAGATGCCCGTTAGCGCTGAGCGGGAAAACCCGATAAAACCGCCATTTGCACCAATGTTGTGCATATATGACGGTTTTAATACAAGCGCGCACCATAAAAGTTCAATAAATTTTTAGACCAAAACGAGATAACCATTCTGGCACCTATTGCAAAACAAAATCGTCTGTACTATAACATTCGTACTAAAGGACAATCCCACCCTAATGGAGCTACACCAGAGTCACGGACAGACTTGAATCGGCTTTTCTTCACATGAAACTGACTTGGCCTTCGGCGCAAGCGTGAACTTCTACCTGTTGTTAATGAATAACGACAATTGAATGAACCGGTCGGTTAATAAGTTGCGCAGACGCAATGTTATGCGTGCTTTGAATAGAAGCCCTAAATAAACAGTTGATTATTATTTGTGCTGCGGCGGAATTATATCTGCGGGATACGCACGCCTATCGAATTTTTATGTGCCCGGCATCAATGGAATGAGGCTTTATTGTGGACGACATAAATGTAGTTGAAGTTTCGACGACCGTGAATGATGCGAGTGAATTGGGCCGGCATGTCTGGATTCGTGCTGGCAGCCGCCTGCAAAACGTTCAGGTCGCCGATGATTGTTTCATCGGGTTCAAGTGTGATTTGCAGTTCACTTCCGTTGGCGCGTCCAGCATGTTTGCCACTGGCGCACGCTGCCTGGGAACGGCGCAAGCACCGGTGCAGATTGCCGAAAACGTCTGGCTGGGCGCCAAGGCCACCGTGACCGCCGGCGTTTCCATCGGTGCGGGAGCGGTGATCGCTGCCGGGGCGCTGGTGACGGCGGATGTACCGACAGATGCCATCGTGGTCGGTCGTCCGGCGCGGGTCATCGCCCAGCGCACAGTCGTCGAAGACGGCCTGCCGAGCCCGGCACCTGTGCTGGCCAAAGTCCGGGACCGGGCGCGTCAGGGCTTGCCGTCGATGCTCGATCGTTCCACGCAGTCGGTGCCGCGCCTCAAGGCGTTGAACCCCGACACCGCGACCTGGGACATCAGCGACGAAGCCTTGATCGATGCCGAATTGCGCGGCGGTGCTTCGGTGGAAATCGCCCGGGACTGCATTCTGATCGGGCGCAGCAGCCGCCAGGGCGGTATGTCGCAACTGGGCGGCATCGAACTGGGCACTGGCGCTCGACTGGCGCCGGGCGTGGTTATCGAAGCGGCCGGCGGAGTGACCATCGGTGCCTTCAGCGAGCTGGCCGAAGGCGTCACGATTGTTGCGTCCACTCATGATCATTCTTTCCGCTCACTGCCCTGGGAGGAGGCACCTGTGCGCATTGGAAGTCGTTGCGTAATTGGCGAGGGCGCCATCTTGGTAGGTCCACTGAGTATCGGTGACGGTGCAGTAATAAAACCGTATTCGGTGGTGATAAGGGATGTATTGGAAAACACTGTGGTTCATGGCGTTGTTCAACTAATGGAGATTCAAGAATGATTTTATTTGCCCCCAATCCGACCGGTTCAGGCCATAACATGCGCGCGCTTTCGATCGCTCAGGCGATTAAAAAGCAACGTCCGGACATGCCATTGACCGTGGCACTGGCTTCTTTGCAGCCAACCTTTACGCCGATGTTCGAAAAGTCCGGCGTCGAAGTGGTGGATATTGCCGGTCGTTTGGTCGACTACTCGAAAAAGAGCAACTTGTCGAAAGAACTCGACTGGAATAATTACATCGGCGGTTATATCGCCAATACCTTCCTGTCTGGCGAGCGGATTCTGTCTTACCTGGCCCTGATCGACGAGTACAAGCCGACCGCCCTGGTGTCGGACTACAACATGGCCGCCTGCCTGGCCGCGATTTTCAGCGGCACGCCGCTGGTGTTCGTGACCGAGCGTTATGACTTCACCCTCTGCCAGCTGCAGGATCACGACCTGGCCGACGGCGGTTTCGAGGTCAACTCGCTGGAAATGGCCCGGGCCCGCACCGCGCTGCACAGCCAGTTCAACTGGATGATCAATCAGAGCCAACTGGTGCTGACCGACAAGCCGTACGTGGCTTCACTCGATCAGGGCACGCCGGTGGCTGAAGCACTGAACAGTGGCAAGGCGCATTTTGTCGGGCCGATGATCCGCGACATCAATGTGCAGACCGGCTTGAACGTGCGCGAGCAATTGAACCTCGGTGATGCGCCGTTTGTGGTTGCCTCGATCAGCGGCACCACCATGTTTGCGCAGAACAAGGACGCGCTGCTCGCCGCCTACCTCGACAGCTTCAAGGTCCTGCGCGAACGCAATCCGGAACTGAAGCTGGTGTTGCTCGGCCGCCAGGATATCCAGGCCCAGGACGGCGTGGTTTGCGTGCCGTATTACCCGGACTGGATGGGCCTGCTGCGCGAAGCCAGTCTGCTGATTTCGGCGCCGGGCTGGATCACCGTGACGGAAATCGCCGCACTGCAGATTCCGACCCTGTTCGTGCTGCCGTCCAAATCCGAATACCACGAACTCGAAGCCCTGCGCCGTCTGGAGCTGCTCGGTTTCCCGACGCATCTGGGGCACGATCGCGACGCCATCGTCGAACTGATTCAGGGCGAACTGGAGAAAGACACTCGCGCTTCGGCCTATTACGCGCCTCATCGCCAGGTGGCCGCACCGGACGGCGAAGGTGCCGCCCGCGCCGCGACGCGCATCATCGAGTTGTGCCAGGGCAGCGTTGTATCGCTGACCGCGAGCAAAGCCGCTTAACCTCAAGGAAGAGGGATTTACCATGCCGCTGCATCCGCAGTTTGTATTTGATCAAGGCCTCAAGGACATTGAGTACGGCGGTTTTTTTGCTGTCACCGATGCCAGTGGCGAAGTCGCGATTTCCACTGACAAGCAGTTGCAGGACCAGGTCGCGGCCACGCTCTATCAGGCCGACCACGGTGACGATGTTCAACTGCGTTTTGCCCACGACGGGCTGATGCGTTTGTACGATGCGCCGAACGCCGGTTTTCACGAGCTCGCTGACCGCTACTGGACGCCCCACGGTTCGGGGCGTTGCCGGACGCTGGCGCTGCAACTGGACGCATTGGCTGCGCTGATTGCCTATCAGCGTCGAGTGCCGCAGGACGCGGCGAACGATGCCGTGATCCACGGCATGCTGGAAAAGGTCGAAGCGCTTTACGCCCGTTCCACTGTTGCCGGCCTGTACAGCAGTGATTGGTCGACGCCGCTGGAGCTGGCGACCTCGATCGATCTCGACATCAGCGCCACGGCTTTGCTGGCGCGCATCGGCAACGAGCCGTTGGGTCTGGGACTGGTCGGGCACCTGCAGATTCATGCAGAAAACCTGATCGGCCGGGTGGCCGGCAGTGACAGCCAATCCTGTGTCGATGTGGCGCTGACTCGTTGCGGCGTACGTGCTCAAGTCAGTCTTGTACTGGCGCAGTTGGCCGATGTGCGGGACGACAACGCGCTGTCGAACCTGGCCCGTTCGTTCCTGCTGCAAACCCTGGCACTGTTCCGCGATCCGGCCTACGGCGGGTACTGGGACCGGGTCGGGATCAACGGCAAAGTGCGATGCGACTGGCACACCTCGTACAAAAATCACGAGTCGCCATTCCCGATCAAGACCGCCTACGACGTCGCGTTGCTGTTGCAGGCGATTCAGGCCTTGCCGTCCGGCGCGAGCGACGCTGACCGGGCTTCGGTGACGGCTGCTTTGCTGGAGTTTCACGACACCCGCAATGGCGGACTGTTCATGGGCAAGGGCTATTTCTGGTCGACGCCGGATGACCCGACCGTACCGTTCATTCGACAGTTCTGGGCGCCGCCGCGTCAGCCGGGGATTTTCAGCATCGGCAACCTGACGTACCTGCCGCTGCACCTGAAGAGCCTGAAAACCCAGCTCGCCGCTGCCCACGCCTTGCAGGCCATCGAGCCGGCTGCTGGCGTTGCTCATCATGATGATGCGGCGTTGGTAAGCCGTGAGCTGCAAGTGATCGATGGCGGTGGCGACGTCCAGCGCATTCACCCGAATGGCGTGCCGAGCATCAATGTCGATCAGCAGCGTTATCTCGCCTGGCTGGCCAAGGCTCGGGCTTCGAACGAAACGCCTTACGGGCTGACCGCTGAAACCGCGCCGCTGGGTTTCCGGGCCGACAAAACGTGGCAGGTGTTTTCCGGGCTGCACGTGATTTCGGACTTGCACGCCCTGGGCCTGCAAATCGAAAACAAAGCCAGCCTGATCGATTGCATCAGGGCTTCGCAAAACACCGACGGTGGATTTGCCGAACAACCGGGGCATCTGAGCGATGTGTTCGCCACCTACTGCGCGGTGTTGTCGCTGCGAGTGCTGGGCGCGTTGCCGAACGATATCGGCGGTTGCGTGCGTTACCTGCAAGCGTGTCAGAACCCCGATGGCGGGTTCGGCGATGTGCCGGGTTTCGGCTCGGACATCTGGCACACCAATCTGGCGGTGCTGTCGTTGCATGCGCTGGAAGCCAAAGCGCCGGACGAGCAGGGCGTGATGGCTTTTGCCCTGCGCTGCCGCTCGGCCGACGGCGGTTTCGCCAACAAGCCAGGGTATCCGCCGGATGCGTTTTCGGTGTACCGCGTGGTGTCGACGCTGTTCATTCTCAACCGACGCATCGTCGATGCCGAACAGACCGTCGCCTGGCTGCAAAAGCTGCAACTGGCCAACGGTTCGTTCCATTACCGGCCAGGCACAGCAGTCAGTCTGGTGGGCACTTACATGGCCATCGCGGCGATGTTTCTGCTCGACGCGCAGCCGACGTATTTGCAGGAGTCGAAAGACTGGATCGCTTCCCACCAGAAGCAGGACGGTGGTTTCGGCCCGCTCAACGCAACCTCGGCGACCACTGACGAAAGCTTCGTCTGCATCCAGACGTTGCTGATTCTCGAGCAAGGGCTGTCGCAATACTGGGTGGCATTGTTGAACTGACCCGCACATGACGGCGGGCAGCATCGAAGGACGTTAAATCATCATTTTGCCAGGGGAGGCGCTGATGAAAATTTTAGTGACAGGGGGCGCGGGCTTCATTGGCTCGGCCGTGGTGCGGTTTCTGATTGAAGAGACCGAATGTGAAGTGATCAACGTCGACAAACTGACCTACGCCGGCAACCTTGAATCGCTGGCCGATGTGTCCGATTCGCCGCGTTACCGTTTCTGCCAGGTCGACATTTGCGACAAGCCGGCGCTGGACGAACTGTTCGCACGGCTGCAACCGGATGCAGTGATGCACCTGGCCGCCGAGTCCCATGTGGACCGCTCGATCGATGGCCCGCAGGCCTTCATCGAAACCAACATCGTCGGCACTTACACGATGCTCGAAGCCGCACGTGGTTACTGGAACCGGCTGGACGCGACGCGTCAGGCGGCGTTCCGTTTCCATCACATTTCCACCGACGAAGTGTATGGCGACCTCGAACCCGAAGATCCGGCGTTCACCGAACGCACGCCGTACGCGCCAAGCTCGCCGTATTCGGCGACCAAGGCCGGTTCCGATCATCTGGTCCGCGCCTGGCACCGCACCTATGGTTTGCCGGTGGTGATGAGCAATTGCTCGAACAATTACGGGCCGTATCACTTCCCGGAAAAATTGATTCCTCACGTCATCCTCAATGCACTGCAAGGCAAGCCGTTGCCGGTGTACGGCGATGGCGCGCAGATCCGCGACTGGCTGTTCGTCGAGGATCACGCCCGCGCCCTGTATGCGGTGGTGACGCGCGGTGAGGTCGGGCAGACCTACAACATCGGCGGCCACAACGAGAAGACCAACCTCGAAGTCGTGCAAACCCTGTGCGATCTGCTCGAAGCGCGCGGGGCGGAAAAACCGGCGGGCATCGCGCACTTCCGCGACCTGATCACCTTCGTCAAGGATCGTCCGGGCCACGACAAACGCTACGCCGTCGATGCCGGGAAAATCCACGCGACGCTGGGCTGGACGCCGCAGGAAACCTTCGAAAGCGGCATGAAGAAAACCGTCGACTGGTATCTGGATAACCGCGCCTGGTGGGTGCGGGTGATGTCCGGTGCCTACGCGCTGGAGCGTCTCGGCGAGCAACGCCACGAAGCCCTCGTGGCCTGAACAGTCAGTCATTCAAATCTCACTGCTTGAAAGGAAAAAAGCATGGCCAAGTACAAAGGAATTCTGCTGGCGGGCGGCGCCGGTTCGCGTCTGCACCCGATCACCCTGGGCGTCTCGAAACAGTCGCTGCCGGTGTATGACAAACCGATGATCTATTACCCGCTGTCGGTGCTGATGCTGGCGGAAATCCGCGAGATCCTGATCATCTCCACCCCGGAAGATTTGCCGGGCTTCCAGCGCATGCTCGGCGACGGCAGCCAGTTGGGCCTGAGCCTCAGTTACGCGGAGCAACCAAGCCCGGACGGCCTCGCTCAGGCGTTCATCATCGGTCGTGAGTTCGTCGGTGAAGACAACGTCTGCCTGGTGCTCGGCGACAACATTTTCTACGGCGCCGGTTTCGGTGAAACCTTGCTGCAAGCCGCGTCTCGTGACGAGGGCGCCACAGTGTTCGGTTACTACGTGGCCGACCCGGAGCGCTTTGGCGTGGTGGAATTCGATGCCGCCGGCAAGGCCCTGAGCATCTGCGAAAAACCGAGCGATCCAAAGTCCAACTACGCGGTCACCGGCCTGTATTTCTACGACAACGAAGTGCTGCAGATTGCCGCCGACATCAAGCCGTCGCCGCGCGGTGAGCTGGAGATTACCGACGTCAACAACGTCTATCTGCAACGCGGCAAATTGAACGTGTCGGTGATGGGCCGTGGCATGGCCTGGCTCGACACCGGCACCCACGATGCGTTGATGGAAGCCGGCAATTTCGTGCAGGCCATCGAGAAACGCCAGGGCCTGAAAATCGCCTGCCTCGAAGAGATCGCCTACAACAAGGGCTGGATCGACGACGCGCAGTTGCTGGTGCACGCGGGCAGCATGAGCAAGACCGGTTACGGTCAGTATCTGGCGCGGCTGATCAACGATGATGTGGTGGTTTCGATGGATGCGCAGCGCCCGTTGAAAGGCGCTGCCTGACCGTTGTGAGATCAATGTGGGAGCACGGATGCTCCCACGGTTTCAGTGGCCGGTCACACTGTCATGTTGCGGGGTTTTGACGCCCGGGCGTGGTTCGGCTGGCGAGGTTTGCAGGGACTGCAAACGGGCCAGGCGATTGGCGTGAGTCGGCGCTTCGGCTGCCAGCGGCGAACGACGTTTACGGGTTTCTTCACGCAGCACCGGCAACACTTCCTTGCCGAACATGTCGAGTTGTTCCAGCACGGTCTTGAGTGGAATACCGCCGTGATCGAACAGGAACAACTGGCGCTGATAGTCGCCGAAGTGCTCGCGGAAGGTCAGGGTCTTGTCGATGATTTCCTGAGGGCTGCCGACGGCCAGCGGGGTCATCTCCATGAACTCTTCCAGGGAAGGACCGTGGCCGTACACCGGCGCGTTGTCGAAGTAAGGACGGAACTCCCGACGTGCATCCTGGGAGTTGCGACGCATGAAGATGTGCCCGCCGAGGCCGACAATCGCCTGCTCCGGTGTGCCATGGCCGTAATGGGCAAAACGCGTGCGGTAGAACTCGACCAGCGCCATGAAATGTTCCCGGGGCCAGAGGATGTGACTGGCGAAAAAACCGTCGCCGTAATACGCCGCCTGCTCGGCGATTTCCGGGGTGCGGATCGAACCGTGCCAGACGAAGGGCGGAAGGTCGTCCAGCGGTCGCGGGATCGACGTGAAGTGGTTCAGCGGCGTGCGAAAGCGTCCGCTCCAGTTGATGTCTTCCTCGCGCCAGAGCCGGTGCAGCAGGCGATAGTTTTCCATCGCCAGGGGCAGGGCGTCGGCGATGCTCTTGCCGAACCAGGGATAGACCGGCGCGGTGTTGCCACGGCCGAGCATCAGGTCCATGCGCCCGCCGCAGAGGTTTTGCAGCAGCGAATATTCTTCAGCCAGACGCACCGGATCGTTGGTGCTGATCAGGGTGGTGGAGGTCGAAAGAATGATGCGTTGGGTCTTCGCAGCGATGTAGGCCAGCAGCGTGGTGGGAGAGGAGGTGATGAACGGGGGATTGTGGTGCTCGCCGGTGGCGAACACGTCCAGTCCGATGTCTTCGGCCTTCTGCGCAATTTGCAGGGTGGCCTGGATGCGCTCGGATTCACTGGGGGTACGGGCGTTGGTAGGGTCCTGTGTGACGTCGCCAACGGTGTAGATCCCGAATTGCATAAAGCCTCCTTGCCTTGGGTAAAGGTACGTTTGAAACCCTCGCCACGAAGAATGAATCAACGTGGCACTTGAAATGTACGCCTGTACACGTACAATCGCAATCGTGGGTCATTTTACAAACGGATTTGAAGACCTCATCGAGAGAGGAGCGCGACATGGAACTGGGATTTATCGGTCTGGGCACGATGGGTGCGCCGATGGTGCTGAACCTGCTGAAGGCCGGACATCGGGTCCGCGTGTGGAATCGCTCGTCGGCACCGCTTGAAGCACTGATCACCGCCGGCGCTGAAGCTGTCGATACACCCGCGCTGGCAGCGCAGGCCGAGGTGCTGATTTCGATGCTCGGTGATGACGCGGCGATCCGCTCGGTGTTTCTCGATTCCGGGGCGCTGGAAGGACTTCAGGCGGGTAGCGTTCACGTCAACATGTCCACTGTTTCCGTGGCACTGGCCCGGGAGCTGTCGGCACTGCATGAATCCCGTAGCGTCGATTACATCTCGGCACCAGTGCTGGGGCGAGTCGATGTGGCGGCCGCCGGCAATCTGAATATCCTCGCCTCCGGGCCTGCCGAAGCCTTGGCCCGGGTGCAGCCGCTGTTCGATGTGCTGGGGCGCAAGACCTGGCACTTCGGTGAAGCCGCCGACGTGGCGTGCGCCGCCAAACTGTCGGCCAACCTGATGGTCGCTTCGGCGATCGAATCCCTGGCCGAAGCCTCGACCCTGGCCGGTGGTTACGGCATCAGCCGTGCGGCATTCATCGACATGATCACCTCGACACTGTTCCCCGTTCCGGTCTATCAGGGTTACGGCAAGCAGATGGCCGATGACACATTCGAGCCGGCCGGCTTCAAGTTGTCGTTGGGATTGAAGGACGTCCGTCTGGTGCTGGAGGCCGGGGAGGCTGCCCAGGTACCGCTGCCGTTTGCCAGTGTGTTGAAGGACAGCTTGCTGGATGGCATGGCCCACGGTCAGGCGGATCAGGACTGGGCATCGCTGTCGCGGGTCAGTGACCGGCGTGCCGGTGTGAAGTAATCAATCGGATTTAAACACCGTAACTTGCTTTGCAAGTTCGGACGGCATCTTGCGCTTTTAATTATTGTCGGACAGCTATTTACCTTTCACTGAAAAGTTAAAGAAGTCTGATAATAGTGCTTGTCAAATGTACGACTGTAGACGTACATTTTTATCGGGATTTAACAACAATAAAAGTTCGTCTGTTTTTTCGTCTGCTGATCGTAAATAAATAATAGCTAGGAGCCGTTATGAAAAATCTAATGCAATGGAACAGCCTTCCCTCCGAATCCAATGAATGGCTCGAGAAGGTGCGTGCACTGAATCCGCTGATTGTTCAGCACCGCGATTACAGCGAGCAGACCAATGCGACGCACAAGGATGTGATGTCCCGCTTCTTCAAGGACGGTTTTGGCCGTACGTCGGTGTCCCGAGCGTTCGGCGGCTCCCAGGTCGATATCCAGACCACCTCCGCGCTGGTGCTGGAATTTGCCCGGTACGACGCTTCGCTGTCCTGGCAACTGGCGGTGCAAGTGGCGATGGGGCGCCTCTCGGACTACCTGCCGGAAGCCACTTCCGAAGCGATCTACAACCACTGCGACGGTTTCGTGATCGGCGCCATCCACTCCGGCGGCGAAGCGCTGCCAATGGGCGATGACTATCTGCTGAGCGGTAAATGGGCGTTCGCCAGCGGCTCGGCCCACGCCGACTGGCTGGTCTGCACCGCCACCGTCAAAGGCACCGAAAACAACACCACCCCGGAAGTGCGGATGTTCTTCGTCCCAGCCAGCCAGTGCACCGTCCTGCCGACCTGGGACACCCTGGGCATGCGCGGCACCGGCAGCCATCACTTCCAGTGCTCCAACGTCATCGTCCACAAGTCGTATTCGCTGGACGTCGAAACCCTGAAGAAATCCCCCGAAGCGCGCAGCTCCCGGGCCTACGCCACCGGCTACTACGAGTTCGGCACCCTCGCGGCGATGTCCACCGTGCTGGGCGTGGCCCGGGCGGCGGTGGATCACTTCCGCAACGACCGTGCGGTCAATACCGACCCGGGTCTGGAAGGGGTGATCTTCGAGAAGACCGGTCGCGCCATTTCTTCGGTACACACCGCGCAACTGCTGCTGGAAGATGCGATTCACCAGGTGATCAGCCGTGGTGAAACCATCGGCGAACCGGTCAGCGCCCGTGTCGGTCTGGCAGCCTCGGTGCTGACTGAAAACTCGGTCAATGCGGTCAACCAGCTCTACTCGATGGCCGGCTCCAAAGCGGTGTACAAGTCGCACTTCCTGGAGCGTTGCTTCCGCGATATTCATACCGGTTCGAAGCACTTCACTCTGTCGCCTTTGAACTTGCACGGTATCGGCAAGTATTACCTGGATAAAACCAACGTACTGGCCGCAGCGTAATAGCGGATAAATAAAACGGGCGCGTTATCAGTGAATGTTCACAGGGATCAATAACGCGCCCGTTTCAAGTTGCACCTTTATTTTCTTAAATCTCAAACTTTTGTGCTCGCAGCAAAGAGTCAAGGGAGTGCCACATGCTTGCTCGAAATATTATCAAGTCGCTGATCTTTATTGTTCTGGTGGTGGTTCTTTCTGCCGCGCTGGGCTGGCGTTTCTGGTCGCCGCCACCGGCCGCGGCCGAGCAACGAATCCCCAGCACCCGGGTCGGTCTGGCCGTGGTCAAGAAACAACCGTACACCTACTACCTCGAAGCCATTGGCAAACTCGAGGCGCAGCGTCAGGTGCTGGTCTCGGCCGAAGTCAGCGGCAAAGTGGTGGACATCGATTTCGAGTCCGGCGATGAAGTGAAGGCGGGGCAGGTGCTGCTCAAGCTCAACGACGCACCCGAGCAAGGTGAACTGGTTCGCCTGAAAGGCGAGTACGAATCGGCCAAGGCACAGTTTGCCCGAGTCCAGGAACTGGCCAAGACCGGCGCCGAAAGCCGTCGCGCCTTCGACAGTGCCCGTGCTCAATACGACGCGGCCAAGGGCGACATGGAACGCATGCAGGCACAGATCGCCCAACGGCACATTCGTGCGCCGTTCGCCGGCACCCTGGGCATTCGCCAGGCGCACCTTGGCCAATATCTGCAAGCCGGTAGCGCGGTGGCGACCCTGACGGATCCGGGCCTGCTGCGCGTCAACTTCACCCTCGCCGAGCGCGATGGCTCGCAAGTGCAACTGGGCCAGACCGTGCAGGCCAAGGTCGATGCCTGGGGTGACGTGACCTTCGCCGGCAAGATCGTCGCGGTCGATCCGCAGATCAACCAGTCCCACACCATCAACGTGCAAGCGGTCATCACCGACACGCAGAAACGCCTGCGTCCCGGCATGTATGCACGGGTCTCGGTGACCCTGCCACAGACCGCCGAGCTGCTGATTCCTGAAACCGCGATCACCTACAACGCCTACGGCGAGAGCGTGTTCTCGGTCTACACCGACGAGACCGGCGTGCAGAAGGTCAAGCGTGAAAGCATCAAGGTCGGCGAGCGTCGCAACGGTTGGGCGGTGGTCGACAAGGGCTTGATCGAGGGTGTGCAGGTGGTGACATCCGGTCAGCTCAAGCTCCACGACGGTGTGGCGGTGGAAGGCGTGCCGGACACGATTGCTCTTAAACTCAGTGGGCTGGAAAAATGAATTTCACCGACCTCTTTCTTCGCCGCCCGGTGCTGGCCGTGGTGGTCAGCACGCTGATCCTGCTGTTCGGGGTGCGTGCGCTGATGAACCTGCCGATCCGTCAGTACCCGATGCTGGAAACGTCGACCATCACGGTCACCACCCAGTATCCCGGCGCCTCTTCGGAGCTGATGCAGGGCTTCGTCACCCAACCGATCAGCCAGGCCGTGGCCTCGGTCGAGGGCATCGACTATCTGTCGTCGGCCTCGACCCAGGGTCGCAGCCAGGTGACGATCCGCATGGCGCTGAACAGTGATTCCATCGCGGCGCTGACCGAGGTCATGGCCAAGGTCAACCAGATCAAATACCGCTTGCCGAAGGACGCTTACGATCCGGTGGTGGAGCGCACGTCCGGCGGCTTCACCAGCGTGGCCTACGTCGCGTTCGCCAGTTCCAACCTGACCATTCCGGAGATGTCCGACTACATCTCCCGCGTCGTCGAACCGATGTTCGCCGGCATCGAGGGCGTGGCCAAGATCAACATCATGGGCGAGCAGAAACTGTCCATGCGCCTGTGGCTCGATCCGCAGCGTCTGGCCGGCTACGGCATGACCGGGCAGGACGTTTCGGCGGCCATCGAAGGCAACAACTTTCAGGCAGCGCCGGGTCAGGTCAAAGGCCTGTACGTGGTCAGCAACCTGCGGGTCAACACTGACCTGAACAGCGTCGAAGACTTTCGCGACATGGTGCTGCGCAACGACAACGGCCACATCATCCGTGTGCGTGACGTCGGCACGGTGGAACTGAACGCGGCCTCCACCGACACCAGCGGCGCGATGAGCGACGTACCGGCGCTGTTCCTCGGTCTGGACGCCGCACCGACCGGCAACCCGTTGGTCATCGTCAAACGTGTGCGCGAATTGCTGCCGCAGATTCAGGAAACCCTGCCACCGGGCGTGACCGTGCAGATCCCGTTCGAAGTGGCGCACTTCATTCAGTCGTCGATCGATGAAGTGAGTTACACCCTGCTCGAAGCGCTGGTGATCGTGGTGCTGGTGATCTACCTGTGCCTGGGCACGTTCCGCACCGTGCTGATTCCACTGGTGACCATTCCGCTGTCGATGCTCGGCGCGGCGATGCTGATGCAAATGTTCGGCTTCAGCCTCAACCTGCTGACCTTGCTTGCCATGGTGCTCGCCATCGGGTTGGTGGTGGACGACGCCATCGTCGTGGTGGAAAACGTTCACCGTCACATCGAAGAGGGCAAGAGCCCGTTTGAAGCAGCGCTGATCGGCGCCCGGGAAGTGGCCGGGCCGGTGGTGGCGATGACTTTCACTCTGGCGGCGGTGTACGCGCCGATCGGTCTGATGGGCGGCCTCACCGGCACGCTGTTCAAGGAGTTCGCACTGACCCTGGCCGGCGCCGTGGTGATTTCCGGCATCGTCGCCCTGACTCTGTCGCCGATCATGAGTACCCGTCTGCTGGACGCGAAAACCAGCGAAGGCTTCATGGCGGTCAAGGCGGATCGTTTCTTCCAGTACCTGTCCCGCCGTTATGGCGCGCTGCTCGGCGGTTCGCTGGCACGTCGCTGGATCAGCCTGAGCGTGGCGCTGGTGATCTTCTTCAGCCTGCCGTTCCTCTATCGCTCGGCGCAGACCGAACTGGCGCCGCTGGAAGACCAGAACATCCTGCTGACCGCGATCAAGGCACCGCAGCACGCCAACCTGAATTACCTCGAAGCCTACGCCCACGAGCTGTACAAGACCTTCAACGAAATTCCCGAGGGCTACAGCAACTGGGTGGCGAATGGTTCCGATGGCCTGTCCAACAGCGTCGGCGGGATCAACCTGGTGGACTGGGAAAAACGCGGCCGCGATGCCAACACCATCCAGCCTGACTTGCAGGCGCGGGTGAACCAGATCGAAGGCACGAGCATTTTCGTGTTCCAGATGCCGCCGCTGCCGGGCTCTACCGGTGGTCTGCCGGTGCAGATGGTGATCCGTAGCGATCAGGATTACCTGGCGCTGTACAACGTGATGGATCAGCTCAAGAAAGCGGCTCAGGCCAGTGGTCTGTTCGCGGTGGTCGACAGCGATCTGGACTTCAACAACCCGGTGGTGGAAATCCAGGTTGACCGCGCCAAGGCCAACGCCCTCGGCATCCGCATGCAGGACATCGGCGAGATGCTCAACAGCCTGATCGGCGAGAAGTACGTCAACCGGTTCTCGTTCCACGGTCGCTCCTACGACGTTATCCCGCAGTCGGTGTCGGCGGATCGCCTGACCCCGGAAACCCTGAAGCTGTATTACGTGAAGGATCAGAAGGGCAACCCGGTGCCGCTGTCGACACTGGCCACCCTCAGCGTCAAGGTCGAGCCGAATCGCCTGACCCAGTTCAACCAGCAGAACTCCGCCACGTTCCAGGCCATTCCGGCACCGGGCGTGACCCTGGGTGATGCAGTGGGCTTCCTGCAAAAACAATCGGAAGGTTTTCCGGCCGGCTTCAGTTTCGACTGGCAGTCCGACGCCCGCCAATACGTACAGGAAGGCAACAGCCTGGCGTTCACCTTCGGGCTGGCCCTGGTGATCATCTATCTGGTGCTGAGCGTGCAGTACGAGAGCTTCCGCGACCCGTTCATCATTCTGATCAGCGTGCCGCTGTCGATCTGCGGTGCCCTGGTGCCGCTGGCGCTGGGCATGACCTCGATGAACATCTACACCCAGATCGGCCTGATCACTCTGATCGGTCTGATCAGTAAACACGGGATCCTGATGGTCGCGTTCGCCAACGAGTTGCAGCGCCAGCAAGGCATGGACCGCGTGCAAGCGATCCAGCACGCCGCGCAGGTGCGTCTGCGGCCGATCCTGATGACCACCGCTGCCATGGTGGTCGGCCTCGCGCCGCTGTTGTTCGCCAGCGGTGCGGGCGCCAACAGCCGCTTCGGCCTGGGCCTGGTGATTGTGGTGGGGATGCTGATCGGCACCTTGTTCACCCTGTTCATTCTGCCGTCGGTGTACACGCTGCTCAGTTCGATCAAGCAGCCGAGCCACGCACCCGAAGCCGAACCGGCCGGTGTGCCGCAACCCATCCTGTGAGGACGTGACATGTATTCGATTACACGTTTGATGCTGGCGCCCCTGGCGGCGTCCATCCTGTTGGCGGCGGGTTGTGTGAACTACGCCGGAATCGATCATCAGGGCAAATTGCTGGCGGTCGGCGATGCGCCGTCCGACAGCCTGAAAGACAAGCTTCCACCGGCCCAGTGGCCCCGTGCGGACTGGTGGACATCGCTGGGCGATCCACGCCTGGGCGCGTTGATCGAAGAGGCGTATGCCAGCAACCCGGACTTGCAGGAAGTCGCTGCCCGGGTGGCCAAGGCCAACGCATTTCTCGACCTGCGCGATGCCGAGCGTTACCCGGAAATGGATGCGTCGGCGGGTGTCACTCGCGGTCGGCTATCGCGCTTCGAGGATTACAGCGGCGAGGGTGAAAAGTACTTCACCGCACGCAATCTGGCGGTGAACTTCAGCTACACCTTCGACCTCTGGGGCGGCCAGCGTGCCGCCTGGGAATCGGCGCTCAACAGCGCACGAGCTGCAGAAGTCGACCTGCAATCGTCGCGGCTGATTCTGGCGGTCAACGTGGCCAAGGCCTACAACCAGCTGGCGTATGCCTGGCAGGTGTCGGAGCTGAATCAGCGCGATCTGGAGCGCTTGAGCAAACTGGTGGAACTGACGGATTCGCGCTACGGCTCGGGGCTCGACAACCTGTCGCAGCTCAAGCAGGTGCAGAGCCTCAAGGCGCGTTCGGAATCGACCCTGATCGGCGCCAACGAAGACATCGAAATCGCTCGGCTGCAATTGTCGGCGCTGATCGGCAAGGGCGTCGATCGTGCGCACACGCTCGAGCGGCCAGCGACTCTGCAGGCCAGCGTCGTGGCATTGCCGGCGCAGTTGCCGGCCCAGTTGCTCGGCCGTCGTCCGGACATCGTCGCTGCACGTTGGCGCGTGGAGGCCGAGACCAAGAACGTTGAGGCGGTGAAGACCACGTTCTACCCGAACATCAACCTGGTGGCGGCAGCGGGCTCGCATGCCTTGATCGGGGATGCGATGTTCGCCGGGGTCAGCAAGTTCTGGAACGTGGCACCGACGGTGTCGCTGCCGATCTTCGATGCCGGGCGCCTGCGCTCGGATCTGAAGGCCGGCAACGCTGAACTCGACAGTTCGATTGCGCAGTACAACCGGGTGCTGAATTCGGCCCTGCATGAGGTAGCGATTTCGGTGACGCAGCTGCGTTCTTTCGAGCAGCAAATTGTTGTGCAGCGCGATGCCTGTTCGATTGCCCAGTCGTCTTACGATCTGTCGCAGTCGCGCTACAAGGCCGGGGAGGACACGTTCCTCGATGCGCTGAACATCGAGCAACAATTGATTCAGGACGAAATGCGTCTGGCCTTCCTCAACAGCAAGCACATCGACAGTTCGGTTTCGTTGATGGCAGCGCTGGGCGGCGGGTTCCAGGCACCCGCGCTGGAGACGGCACAGAGCAGTGCTCTGTAGTGTTTTCCGGGACGCCGCCTTCGGGGCGGCTGTCGCGGGAAAAAAGCATCTTGTGTATAGTCTTACTGTTCTCGTATAGACGAATACAAGACGGATTTTCCCCGCCTATATCATCAAGGGTACCTACCTATGAACGTCCCGAATCATCCCAATCAGGATCAGATCCTTCTGGAAAATGTGCTGAACGCATTGGGAAGCCCGCTACGCCTGACCGTGTTGAAAGTGTTGTCCGATGGCCAGGAACATCCATGCGGCCGGATCCTCAAGGGCGCATCGAAGTCGACCATGACCCACCACTGGCGGGTCCTGCGCGACAGCGGTCTGATTTGGCAACGCCCCTACGGTCGGGAAAACCTGCTGTCCTTGCGTCGTGAAGACATGGACGTGCGTTTCCCTGGCCTGCTCGATTCCCTGCTGTCGGCGGTCAAGACCGATGAACAGACCATCAGCGTCATCAGCAAACACGAAGTGACCGAAGAAAACGGAACCGAGTGACAGACACCGCCGGTGAAGGGTTGGCCTTCCACGGCAACCAATCAATTCACCATCACCAGGAAGGTGTGTGCGGGTATGGATACAAGTCATTACTGGTCGTCGCGACCGCTGTCGGATTTGACCGGCTCCGAGCATCACTGGCTGTTTTTGCCCGGGGCCTTGACCCCGCGTCTGAAAGCCATGGGCGACTATTCAATCGAAGTGGTCGAGCAGTCCCATGGCCCGCTCAATCCAGAAGAAGCGCAAGTGCTGAACGTGCCGCCGATGACCATCGGCTGGGTGCGCGAGGTGGTGATGAAACTGGATGGCGAGGCCTGCGTCACCGCGCGCAGCCTGACCAGCATGCCGGCGCTGAACGGCGACTGGGCGGATCTGAACGGCTACGGTCGTCGACCGCTGGCCGAGATTCTCTACACCTCGGAGCAGACCCTGCGCGAGCCCTTCCAGTGCGCCTTGCTGCCCCCCGGCGCACCGTTGGCGGCGCTGTCCCATCGCTACGCGCCGCAGGCCAAGCGCCTGCTGGCCCGGCGTTCGCGCTTCACCCGCAATGGTTCGGCGCTGCTGGTCAGCGAGTGCTTCCTGCCGGCGTTCTGGGCCCGGGTCGAGTACGCTCAGGCGCGCAAATCGGCCTGACAAAAAAAAACCTGCGGGAGCGAACCCCCGCAGGTTTTTTTTTGCCGTTTGTTCAGAGCCGGATCACCGCTTCGATCTGCTTGATTGCCGGCGTCAGCGCCTGTGCCAGTTCCTCGGCTTTCGAGGTCGGGCGCATGGTTCTGGATGAACGCAGAAACAGAGGATCATCGAACCGCTTGCGCAGTCGTGCCAGCGATCCGCTGATGGCGGGTTGTTTGACGTGCAGGCGCTCGGCCGTGCGCGACACGCTGCGTTCGCGGAACAGCACCAGGAAAATGATGATCAGGTTCAGGTCGATATCCGCGAAGTTGTCTTCATTGAATAGCATGGTTACATCCCTGTCATGACCCGCCGGCTGGCGTCAGCCGAGGCCGGCGGGTGTCTGGATCACTGCTCGGGTGCCAGGCGCAGTTCGTCGTTCAGACGGTAGTAACTGCGGTTGAAATAGACCAGGCCTTCCGTGGCCTCGCTGTGTTGCTGCAGCTCGAGGATTTCACAGTAGAAGATGCTGTGAGTGCCGACCTCGTCGACCTTGCTGACCCGGCAATCGAGGCTGACCAGCGCCTCTTCGATCACCGGCGAGCCGGTCTTGAGCGTCTGGCAGTTCACGCTGGAAAAGCGCTCCTGCATGCTCAACTGCCGATTGGCGAACGCCCCGGAGGTCGACTGGTGGTCGCCGGTCAGGACGTTCACGCACAGCACGCCATTGGTCTTGAAATGCTCGTGATTGGACGACGAGCGATTGACGCACACCAGCAGCGTGGGCGGTGAATCCGTCACGCTGCACACCGCCGACGCGGTAAAGCCGAAACGCCCCGCAGGGCCATCGGTCGTGACGATGGTGACGGCACTCCCCAGCATCGCCATTGCATTACGAAACTCCGTTGAATCAACCATCGCGTCACCTCATTCCATGTAGGTTTAATGGAGCCGATCCGTTCTTCCTTGTCCGTTGTCGTTGTGCGAAAACGGGTATCGGGCAACACGTTCGCTCTGGCGATATAGTACGTATGTATACGTACCTTGCAAGCTATTCCTTGTGCTTATTTTGCAGATGAAAAGATCAATCCCCGGGGAGTGCCAAAGCTCGCAACAAGGCTGTGGCATAGGGCGGCAACGTGGAGAAATCCCGGGCACAAAGCAACAGTTTGCGCGTGGCCCACGCTTCATTCATCGGCAGGGTCTTGAAGGTTTGCGGCGCGGCACGCTGAACCGCCGCCAGCGGCACGATGCCCAGACCGGCACCCCGAGCGACCATGCGCATCACGCCGCCGAAACCATCAGCGCGGATGCGGATCTGCATTCGTGAGCCGCTGTGCAGGGCCTGTTCTTCCAGGTACACCGCTAATGCGCTGTCGGCATGCAGACCGACGAAGTCATGGCGCAGGGCGTCGCTGAAGCTGACTTCGGTCGCGTCAGACAGTGGATGTTCCAGCGGCAGAATCAGCACCAGCGGATCATCGCGAAAGGCTCGGGTCTGCAAGTCGGTGGTGTCGATCGCGTCGGACACAATGCCCAGATCCGCCGCTCCCTGGCGCAGGGCATGGGTGATGCGGGCGCTGGGCAACTCCTGCAGATCGATATCGAGATTGGGATGCCCACGCAGGAAGTCCGACAGCACCTCCGGCAGGTATTCGCTGAGTGCCGTGGTGTTGCACAGCAGACGCACCTGGCCTTTGACGCCACGGGCGTATTCGGCCAGATCCTGTTGCAGGCGGTCGGCCTGTTGCAGCAACACACGCGCATGTTGCGCCAGGGCTTTGCCGGCCGGTGTCGGCGTAACGCCACGGCGCCCGCGCTCAAGAAACTCGGTGCCCAACGACGCCTCCATCGCCCGGATCCGCGCACTGGCCGCCGCCAGCGACAGATGACTGCGTGCGGCACCAGCGGTGATGTTGCCGCTGTCGATAATGTGCAGGTAAAGGCGCAGGTCGGTGAGGTCGAAGTGCATGATGCGTGGCTCTTGCTGAGAGAGAGGCTGCCTCAGTGTATGACAGATTTTCAGTTCACCCACGCAGGTGCAAAGTGTCGCCATGAACGCACTCGCAGATTTTTATCAAAACCTCGGTCTGGCCCTGTCTTTGCTGGTGCTGATGACCTTCGTCCTCGCCGGGCTGGTGAAGGGCGTGATCGGCCTCGGCCTGCCCACCGTCGCCATGGGCTTGCTCGGTCTGGCTATGGTGCCGTCGCAGGCTGCGGCGTTGCTGATCATTCCGGCGACCTTGACCAACGTCTGGCAACTGGCGTTCGGCGGGCATCTGCGCGGGCTGGTGAAACGGCTGTGGCCGATGCTGCTGGCGATCTTCCTCGGCACGGCCATCGGAACGTTGTGGATCGGCATGGCAGGCGGGCATTGGGTGGTGCGCGGGCTCGGCGCGGCGTTATTGCTTTATGCGTTGAGCGGATTGTTCCTGCCGACGCTGAGTGTCAGCCGTCGTCATGAACCGTGGCTGGGGCCGCTGTGTGGGGTGATCACCGGCGTCATCACTTCGGCCACCGGTGTGTTCGTGATTCCGGCGGTGCCGTATCTGCAGGCGCTGGGTTTGAGCCGCGATGAACTGGTGCAGGCGCTGGGCCTGTCCTTCACCGTGTCGACCCTGGCGCTGGCCGGTGGATTGCTCTGGCGCGGCTCACTGGGCGGCGCGGAACTGAGCGCTTCGCTGCTGGCGTTGATCCCGGCGATGCTTGGCATGCTGCTCGGGCAATGGCTGCGTCAGCGCATCAGCGCGGTGTTGTTCAAGCGGGTGTTCTTCATCGGTCTGGGCGCGCTCGGCGCCCATCTGTTGATCAGCGGCTAGCGGACGAATCGCTGAGCATCTCGATCGGGCGGATATCGAAATCCCGCTCCAGATACTCCATGCGCTGGGCCAGGAATTGCTGCATGTGCGGCAGGTTCGAGTGCACGTCCAAATGCGCCTGGCTTTCCCAGATCTCGTAGAAGATGAACAGGGTCGGATCTTCCTTGTCGCGCAGCATGTGGTACTCGATGCAGCCGGGTTCCGCGCGGCTCGGTTCGACATAAACGCGGAAAAACGCTTCGAAGGCCTCGGCTTTTTCCGGGCGGGTCTTGGCGTGCAGGATGAAACCCTGGCGTTCGCTCATCGCAAAAAACTCCATTCAGATTCAGATGACGGCCAATCCTACGGCAACAATCTGCACTCGATTCGTGCGTTTTACTCAAATGAATTTTGCGCAACCGGTGCTTATTCCGCGCGAGGCGCATCGTTAATCTGCCGCCATCCAATTTCTCCCCTTGTCCATCCGGCGCTCTGCGCTGTGCATCGGCATCCGATCGAGGCTGTCCCATGAAAAAAGTACTGTTGCTCAACGGCGGTAAAAAATTCGCCCACTCCGACGGTCGCTACAACACCACCCTGCACGAAGCCGCGCTGAGCGTGCTGGATCGCGGCGGTGTCGACGTCAAGACCACCTTCATCGACGAGGGTTACGACATCGCCGAAGAAGTCGCGAAATTCCTCTGGGCCGACGTGATCATTTATCAAATGCCGGGCTGGTGGATGGGCGCGCCGTGGACCGTGAAAAAGTACATCGACGAAGTCTTCACCGAAGGCCACGGCAGTCTGTACGCCAGCGACGGTCGCACCCGTTCCGACTCGTCGCAGAAGTACGGCAGCGGCGGTCTGATCCAGGGCAAGCAGTACATGCTGTCGCTGACCTGGAACGCTCCGCAGCAGGCGTTCGATGACCCGACCGACTTCTTCGAAGCCAAAGGCGTCGACGCCGTTTACTTCCCGTTCCACAAAGCCAACGAGTTCCTCGGCATGACCGGCCTGCCAACGTTCCTCTGTGTGGACGTGATGAAACGCCCGAACATCGAAGCCGACGTGTCGCGTTACGAGCAGCATCTGAACGAGGTGTTTGGCCTCAAGGCCTGACGCTCGGCTACTATCGAAGGCCTGAGCCTGTGCAGCAGGCCTTTCGATTCGAGGACACCCGTGAAAGCCAGATCCGATGAGTTGCAGATTTTCGTCTGCGTGATCGAATGCGGTTCGATCTCCGCCGCCGCCGAGCAGGTCGGACAGACGCCGTCGGCGGTCAGCCGCACGCTGTCGCGGCTGGAAGCCAAGCTCGACACCACGCTGATCAACCGCACCACGCGGCGCATGGACCTGACCGAGGAGGGCAAGTATTTCTTCGAACAGGCCAAGCTGATCCTCGACCAGATGGATCAACTCGAAGAGCGCCTCTCTTCGCGCCAGCAGACGCCATCAGGGCGGCTGCGCATCAACGCCGCCTCGCCGTTCATGCTCCACGCCATCGTGCCGTACATCGACGAATTTCGGCGGCTGTACCCGGACATCCAGCTCGAACTCAACAGCAACGACCTGATCATTGACCTGCTGGAACAAAGCACCGACGTCGCCATCCGCATCGGCACTCTTGCCGATTCGACGTTGCATGCCCGGTCGCTGGGTTGCAGTCCGCTGCTGATCGTCGCCAGTCCCGGCTATCTGGAAAAACACGGTGCGCCGCTCCAGGTTGCCGATCTGAGCGAGCACACCTTGCTCGGCTTTACCCAGAACGAAGGCCTGAACCAGTGGCCGCTACGCTACGTGCATGGGGACCGCTGGCCGATCACCCCGGCGATCAGCGCCTCCAGCGGCGAGACGGTCCGGCATCTGGCGCTGGAAGGCCAGGGCATTGCCTGCCTCTCGCATTTCATGACCATTGACGACATCCGTGCCGGGCGCCTCAAGGTGTTGCTGGCGGAATTCAACAGCGGTTATCGCCAGCCGATCAACGCGGTGTACTACCGCAACTCGCAGCTGGCGCTGCGGATCCAGTGCTTCCTGGATTTCATCCAGAGCAAACTGGCGGCTTACGCCAGCGCTGATTTCAAAGGCTGATTCGTGATCCCTGCGCAACAGTGATTTGGTCGTGGGCGGGTTTTTCCACCGGGCTCGGCGGTCGATACTCGCTCCATCACTTATTCACGCAGGGAGTTTCTCCATGAACGTATTCGTCACCGGCGCTGCCGGTTTTATCGGCGGCTCCATCGCCACCGGTCTGATCCAGGCCGGCCACACCGTCACCGGTCTGGTGCGCAGCGCCGAACAGGCCAATGAGCTGAAAGCACTGGGCATCACCCCGGTGATCGGCACCCTTGACGACAAAGCACTGCTGACCGAACAGGCCCGCGCCGCCGATGCAGTGATCAACGCCGCCAGCAGCGACCATCGCGGTGCGGTCGAAGCCTTGCTCGATGCCCTTCGCGGCTCGAACAAAGTGTTCCTGCACACCAGCGGTTCGAGCATCGTCGGCGATGCCTCGGGCGGCAAATCCAGCGACGTCATCTACTTCGAAGACAACCTGCCTGAGCCCACCGTCGACAAGGCCGCACGCGTGGCCATCGACAACCTGATCCTCGCCGCAGCGAAGGACGGCGTGAACTCGGCAGTGATTTGCAACACCCTGATCTACGGCCACAGCCTGGGCGTCAATCGCGACAGCGTGCAACTGCCGCGCCTGCTGAAACAGGCGCGCAAAAGCGGCGTGGTGCGTCACGTCGGTACTGGTCAGAACATCTGGTCCAACGTGCACATCGAAGACGTGGTGGCGCTGTACCTGTTGGCTCTGACCAAAAACGTCCCGGGCACCTTCTACTTCGTCGAAAGCGGCGAAGCGTCGTTCGTCGACATGACCACCGCCATGGCCGTGGCCCTGAATCTGGGCGAGCCACAAGACTGGCCGCTGAAAGACGCCGAAGCCGAGTGGGGCTACGAAATGGCCAACTATGGCTTGGGCTCCAACAGCCGGGTACGCGGCAAACACGCCCGCGAACTGCTGGGCTGGGCGCCGAAGCGTACGTCGGTGGTTGATTGGATTCGCAACGAAATGGTGTGAGTCCACACACCACACTTGAACCTGTGGGAGCCAACCGGCTCCCACAGGTTTTTTTATGCCCCGGAAAAGAAGGACAGGGCGTCGAGGCTCATCGAAACGTTCAGACATTTCCTACTAGTCTGATCCCCGCACAGACATGGCCAAGGCAGCTGGCCGGTTTGTAGGATAGCGGGCACCCACTGGTTGTCTGGCCATGAGGCCAGGTCGGTGGGTAACGCCCGTGGAATTTTTCTGCAAAAAGGAATTTGCGATGGCAATACGCACCTCTGCTGCCTGCTCGTAAAGGCATATCCCGGGCGAACCAGATGATTTCGCCTCCCCACGGTTCATGACACGGCGCCAAGCGCCCAGGCCGGAGCATTGCGCTCATCGGTCACGGGCAAACTCATCCGCGAAATTGGCAAGAACAAGGAGTAGTTATGGTCATTTTGGGCATTACCAATAACGATTTGTCGGGCGCTTGCCTGGTACGCGATGGTCAGATTCTCTCGGCAGTCAGCGAAGAGCGTTTCACCCGGATCAAGGACCACAAGATCTGGCCCGCCAAATCCATCGAGTTTGTGTTGAGCCAGGCTGGCGTGTCGCTGGAAGATGTCGACTACGTGGCTTACGGATGGAATGCCGGTTTCAACGCCGATAAACACCTGGAGCTGTATTTCGACCGGATCGTCGAAGAGGTCCGCAACAACCCCGAGGGCCTGACGCAGTTCCGCCAGCGTGTCACCGATGAAGTCCGCAACGACAAAGAGAAGCGCGCCGAATTCGACCAGTACATCGCTGCCAATGGCTTGCTCGGCAAGGCGTACTACATCGATCACCATGAATGCCATGCCCTCGGCGCCTACGTCTGCTCGCCGTTCGATGAAGCCTTGACCCTGACCTGTGACGGGCGTGGCGACTTCCAGTCGCTGACCGTGACCTGGTACAGCCCGACCGAAACCACGGTGTTGCAACGCGAAACCAGCATCGACAGCCTGGGTTATTTCTATGGCCGGATCACCCACTTGCTGGGCTACAAACCGAACCGTCATGAAGGCAAGGTCACGGGCCTGGCCGCGTTCGGCGACCCGCAGAAGCTGCTGGGGGTGATGCAGCAGATGATCCGTTTCGAAGACGGACGCATCAAGGCGAGTTGCGGCGACCTGTTCGTGCCGTCTTACAACAACTACAGCGAATCACTGGAAACCCTGTTCTCCCGGGAAACCCCCGAGGACATCGCCGCCGCCGTGCAGCGCCATTCCGAAGACTTGCTGGTGGCGATCGTCAAACACCACCTGGCACAACGCGGCAGCACCAACCTGTGCCTGGCCGGCGGTGTGTTTGGCAACGTCAAACTCAACCAGCGCCTGCGCGAGATTCCCGGCGTGAAGAACGTCTATGTGCTGCCGTGCATGGGCGATGGCGGCCTGGCCCTGGCGGCGGCTGTCGGGGCGGCGTACCTGGAGAACGGCACTCGCTTCAAGAACCCGGTAATGACCCTCGGCCCGGATTCGCGCAGCGTTTCGCAGAACATCAACCTGATCCATCGCGACTATCCCGAGCTCGGTTACCACACCCCGTCGAACATCATCGACGTGCTGACCGACGCACTGATGGAAAACCAGGTGCTGGGCATGTTCAAGGGCAAGATGGAGTTCGGCCCGCGCTCACTGTGCAACCGCAGCATCGTCTATCACGCGCAGGATGGCGAAGTGAACGACTGGCTGAACAAACGCATGCACCGCACCGAGTTCATGCCGTTCGGCCCGGTCACCGCCATCGAACAGGCCGCGGCCTGCTACGTCGGATGGGATGAGGATCAAGTCGCGGCAGATACCATGACCATGACCTACGATTGTCATCCGCAGTTCAGCGAAGCCAGTCCGGCGGTGGTGCACATCGATGGCACGGCGCGGCCGCAGATCATTCGCCCGGAGCGCGATGCGTTCATGCATCGGCTGTTGAATGCCTGGCATGAGCGGACGGGGCAGGCTGCGTTGATCAACACCTCGTTCAACCGACACGAAGAGCCGATCGTGTGTTCGCCTCAGGATGCGCTGGATGCGTTGAAAGAAGGGATGGTCGATCTGGTGGTGATGAGTGAGTCGCTGATTGTCTGGCGCAAAGGCAAAAACAGCTTCACCCAGCAACGCTTCGAATAACGCAAGGATGGTTACAGGGCTCCGCTGGAGCCCTGCTCAGGAGTATCGAGCGTATGGTTGATTCATGTATCTGATCTTTTTCGGGTTCTTTGCGGCAGAAGGGATCATCTATCCGTTCTGGCCGACCTGGCTGAATTCGCTGGGCTTCAGCGCCAGCCAGATTGGCCTGCTGATCGCGGCGGTCTATTGGCCCCAGGTGGTGACCGGAGTGTTGATCACCTACGTGGCCGACTGGCGCGTGGATCAACTGCGGCTCGCGGCTTTTCTCGGTTTCTCGGCAGCGTTGTGTACGTTGCTGTTCTATTTCATGCCGGTGCACCTGTGGGGATTCGTGTGCCTGAGCATTCTGTTCGGCGGGCTGTGGATGGTGGTGTTGCCGCTGTCCGAGTCCTATCTGCTCAAGCGTGACAAGCAAGCGCTGCAGAACTACGGCTGGGTCCGCGCGGTGGGCTCTTCGGCCTTTATCCTGACATCGACCCTCGGTGGCCTGTTGTTTGCGCAATACAGCCAGTCCTGGGTGCCGGTGGTGATTGCCGCGTGCATGTTGCTCACCGCGCTGGCGTGTCTGTGGCTGAAACGTCAGGTCACGCTGGCGCCTCTGCAACCACCCGAGCGTGCGACGAAGCGCCCCGACTGGAAGGCGCTGTTCGCCCAAAAGGGCCTGCTGATTGCGATTGCCGCCGCCAGTTTCATTCAACTGAGTCACACCCTGTACTTCTCCACGGCGTCGATCGGCTGGGGCGTGAAGGGCTACTCTTCAACCGCCATCGGGGTGTTCTGGTCAGTGGCGGTGATCGCGGAAATCACTTATTTCGCGTTCTCCAACAAAGTCCTGTCGTTCTGTTCGCCGTTGTCCATCGTGATGTTCTCCAGTGTCTGCGCGGCGGCGCGCTGGGCGCTGTTTTCCGACAGCGATGCGGTGCCGGTGATCCTGTTGGGGCAATGCCTGCACGCCTTGAGTTTCGCGGCCTATCACTCGGCGATCATGCGCTGCATTCGCGACCATGCCCCGGCGGATATCCAGGTGTTTACCCAGGGCGTCTATTACTCGCTGGCGGTTGCCTTGCCCATGGGTTTGGCCACACCCTTTGCCGGGTATCTGTACGAGACGCAGCCACAATGGTCCTGGTATGTCATGGCGCTGTTTGCCCTGATGGGAACCGTGCTGGCATTCATTGCTCACCAGAAAATGCGAAGTGCAACCGATGACACAACGAACGTTTACAGCCGTCTGCTTTGATATGGATGGCGTGCTGATCCAGTCGCGCCAGGTCATCGAACTGGCCTGGACCACGGTGGCGCGCAAGTACAGTGTTGCCGTCGATCAGGCCTTCATCGACGAGCACATTCACGGCCGCCCGGGCGGTTACACCCTGCAGGCGCTGTTTGGTCAGTTTGACGAGCAGCAGCGCGTGACCATCAAGCAAGAAGTCGATGCCATCGAAGAGGTTTCGATCTGCGCGCTGGTGCCGGGCGTCGCTGCGTTCATCGACCAATTGAGTGGGCGGGTGCCGCTGGCGCTGGTGACCAGCAGCTGGCGAGCGCGAGTCGACCACGTCCTGCAGCAACACGACTTGACGTCGGTTTTCGACTGCATCATCTGCCGCGACGATGTGCGCAGTGGCAAACCGGCTCCCGATCCCTATCGTCTGGCCGCCGCGCGACTGGAGCGTCAGAGCGATGAATGCCTGGTCTTCGAAGACTCTGTCAGCGGCGTGCAATCGGCGGTCAGCAGCGGCGCGCTGTGCATCGGTATCGGCGACGATCCGACGTTGAACGCTCACGGGGCTCTGCGTACGTACGCGGATTTCACGGCGCTCCCGATCTCGCAGGGCGGGGTGGATACACACCTTTATGCCGACGGTGGGCTGTTTATCAGCGGGCACGTTACCAAGAGGTTCGCACACTCATGACACCGACCTTGCGACACGCGACCGTCCTGTGGAATTTCCTCGGTGCAGGGCGCCAGCACCGCGATTGTGAGCTGATCGTGGTGTGCGGCTCCTACGACCTGCGGGTCTGTGATTACGCCTGTCAGTTGCTGAAAAAAGGCGTCGCCCCGCATCTGTTGTTCACCGGCAACACCGGCAACTGGACGAAGCATTTGTGGGAACGCACCGAAGCCGATATTTTTGCGCAACGGGCCATGATTCAAGGTGTTTCGCCGGATCAATTCACCCTCGAATCCCGTGCCACCAACTTCGCCGAGAACATCGCGTTTGCGCGAGAGTTGTTCCCGGACGTGCGTCGGGCGACGTTCCTGACCAAGCCGAATTCGATCCGGCGCGTGGCGCTGACCTTGCCCGTTCAATGGCCAGGGCTTGAAGCCTGGGTGGATGCGCCGGCGTTCGGTTTTCCGGGGGAGGTCAGCAACCTGATCGGGGTCCTGGGGCTGATCGACGAAATGGTCGGGGATATCCACCGGATCATGGTTTACCCTTCGCTGGGCTTTCAGGCCGAGCAGGTGATTCCCGAGGAAGTCGAGGCAGCCTGGCGCTACCTCATCGAACAAGGATTCGATCACCATTTGATCAAAGGCAGACACTGACGCCGCGCTGCCGCCGGAGACTGACATGCTGTACGACACACTGATTCGCAACGCCCTGGTCATCGACGGCAGCAACACTCCCGGTTACGCCGCTGACGTGGCAATCCTCGATGGCCGCATCGCGCGCATCGGCGATCTGGGCGATGCCCGCGCCACCGAAGAGATCGACGCCGCCGGCCGCGTACTGGCGCCGGGTTTCATCGACGTGCACACCCACGACGACACCGTGGTGATCCGCCAGCCGCAGATGCTGCCCAAGCTTAGCCAGGGCGTGACCACGGTGATTGTCGGCAACTGCGGGATCAGCGCAGCCCCGGTCAGTCTCAAGGGCGATCCACCGGATCCGATGAACCTGCTCGGCACGGCCGCCGCATTCGTCTATCCGCGTTTCAGCGATTACCGCGCAGCGGTGGAAGCGGCCAATACCACGCTGAACGTCGCGGCACTGGTGGGGCACACGGCGCTGCGCAGCAATCACCTCGATGATCTGTTTCGTACGGCGACCGACGATGAAATCGCCGCGATGCGCGAGCAGTTGCGTGAAAGCCTGGAGGCAGGCGCCCTTGGTTTATCCACAGGTCTGGCGTATGCGAGCGCGTTCTCGGCGTCCACCGATGAAGTCATGCAACTGACTGAAGAATTGAACGCGTTCGGCGCCGTGTACACCACCCATCTGCGCAGTGAGTTTGAACCGGTGCTGGAGGCCATGGACGAAGCCTTCCGCATCGGCCGCCACGCCCGTTCGCCGGTGATCGTTTCCCACCTCAAGTGTGCCGGTGTGGGCAACTGGGGACGCAGCCCGCAGTTGCTCGCGTCGCTGGAAGAAGCGGCGAAAACCCACCCGGTCGGCTGTGATTGCTACCCCTACGCGGCGAGTTCTTCGACGCTGGATCTGAAGCAGGTCACCGACGCCCACCGCATCACCATCACCTGGTCGACGCCTCACCCGGAAGTCAGCGGCCGCGACCTGACCGCCATCGCGGCCGAATGGACGATGCCACTGCTCGACGCCGCCAGACGCCTGCAACCGGCGGGCGCGGTTTATTACGGCATGGACGAGAACGACGTGCGCCGGATCCTCGCCCATCCGCTGACAATGGTTGGCTCCGATGGCTTGCCGGAAGACCCGTTCCCGCACCCACGTCTGTGGGGCGCTTTCCCACGAGTGCTCGGTCATTTCAGTCGCGACGTCGGCCTGTTTCCGCTGCACACCGCCGTGCACAAGATGACCGGTCTGTCGGCGGCGCGCTTCGGCTTGAAGGAGCGCGGCGAGATTCGCGAAGGACACTGGGCGGATCTGGTGTTGTTCGACCCGGCAACCGTGCATGACGTAGCGGACTTCAGCGACCCGCAACGTGCCGCGCAAGGCATCGACGGCGTGTGGATCAACGGCGTTCTGAGTTATCGCGAGGGGCAGGCCAACGGGCAAAGGGCAGGGCGGTTTCTGGCGCGTGAGGGTGATCTGCGTGACAACTTTCACTGAGTTTCGCGGATTGCGTTACAGTGATGGCACATTGCGATTAAAGAAAGCCATCAGCAAGCCGAATTGCTGACATCTACCCCGGCTACACTGCGGGGCCAATCAGTCAGGGAGCACCCCATGAGCTTCGGCAAAACCACCCCGATCCTGCGGATTTTCGATGAAGCCAAGGCCTTGGAGTTCTATGTCGACTTCCTCGGTTTCAAGATCGATTGGCAGCATCGTTTTGAACCCGGTTGCCCGCTGTATCTGCAAGTCTCCCGGGGCGAATGTGTGCTGCACCTGTCCGAGCACCACGGCGATGCGACACCGGGTTCGGCCCTGCGGATCGAGACCGATGAGCTGGAGGCCTTCCAGCAGCAGTTGATCGCCAAGAACTACAAGTTCTCGCACCCGGGGATTCAGGCCATGCCGTGGGGCAGCCAGGACATGACCATCGCCGACCCGTTCGGCAATCGTCTGGTGTTCACCAACGCGATCAGCCTCTAACTGTCGTTCGATACCCGGTGAATCTGCCGAAACTCACCGGGCGGCATGCCGCGCCGGCTCTTGAAGGTGCGGTGAAACGAGCGCGGTTCGGTGAAGCCCAGATACTGCGCAATGTCCTGAATCGGCAAGGTGCTGTTGAGCAGGTAATGCTCGGCCAGTTCCTGGCGCAAGTCATCGAGGATCTGCTGATACGAGGTGCCGGCCTGATGCAACTGGCGTTGCAGCGTGCGCACCGAGACAGCCAGATGCTCGGCCACCTGTTCCTTGCGCGGCAGGCCTTCCTTGAGCAACTGACGCAGGATGCTTTTCACCCGCTGCTCCAGCGATGCATCCTCCAGTGTCGCCATCAGACTTTGTGCGTGTTCTTCCAGGGTGCGCAGCAAATGCGCATCGGCCTGGCGCAACGGCAACTGCAGATACGGCAACGGTACGATCAGCGCTGAATACGGCTGATCGAACAGCACCGGGCATTCGAAAAACCGTTCGTACTGTTCCAGCGTCGTGTCCGCCGGGCGTGAGTGTTCCAGCCACACGGCGGCCGGCGACAACTGGGTGTCGGCGATCCAGCGTGCATATTGCAGCCAGGAGCCGAGCACGTTTTCCACCAGATGCCGGCGAATCCGTGGGCGCTCAAAACGACAGCTCCAGATCAGGTGCATGTGGCTGTCCTGCACCTCGGCGCGGCTGACGCCCATGTCGCCCACCAGTTTTTCGAACGGCATGATGCGGCTCATGGCGTCGCCCAGTGTTGCGCAATTCATGGTGATGTAACCCAGCACGCTCCAGGAATTGGGCAACACGAAATTCGCCGCGTTGAGGCCGAACAACGGATCGCCCGAGTGTTCGCAGAAATAATCCAGCAACCGTTCATGGGTTTCACCCGGCAGGCGCAGGCTGTTGTCGCTCAACTGCTGCGCCTGCAACCCGGCCGCCGCCAATGCGGGCTCGATGGCCAGGCCCAGATGTTCGGCATGGCGCAGGTACTTGAGCAGCGGCGGAACGGAGGTGAAGCCGAGCGATTGCATGACCGAATTCCCTTGATCGAGGCCGCCACGGGCGGATGAGCGCCCTGAAAGGTAATTTGAATCCACGACTAAAGTAAATGGCTGACGCTTGCGCGACGTTTGACTCAATTGGCTACTCGAACTGGCCGGATGCGACCGTGACACTTTCGGCCGGCTGACTAGTATGAGGGCCTGAAATCTCACTGATCAGACTGCACAGAAGGACACACGCATGCGACGCTGGAACGGCTGGGGAGATGCAACCACGGTGGTCGAACTGCCGGCCCAGGGCGCAAGTTTTCTCCATGAGCGACTGGGGGAGGGACGCGCGCTGCCCGACGCGACGCTTGAAGCGGCGCTGGCCGGCGTACCGGTCTCGCGGCTGGCGGAACACGCTTTGTACAGCATCGATGCCCATGATCGCTTGCTGCATGCCCGGGGCCAGAGCCTCCCGGACTGGCTGGCGTTGCGCGAAGGGGCGCTGGGCAACTATCCCGATGCCGTGGCGTTCCCGGAAACCGCCGAACACATCCGCCAGTTGCTGGCGCTCGCCCAGGCGCAGGACCTGTGCCTGATTCCCTACGGCGGCGGCACGTCGGTGGCCGGGCACATCAACCCGCCAGACTCTGCGCGGCCTGTGGTGACGGTGTCGCTGGCGCGGATGAGCCGCCTGCTCGATCTCGACGAACAAAGCCTGCTGGCCACTTTCGGCCCCGGTGCCAGTGGCCCGCAAGTAGAGAGCCAATTGCGCGCCCGTGGCTACACACTGGGGCATTTCCCGCAGTCGTGGGAGCTGTCGACGCTGGGCGGTTGGGTGGCCAGCCGTTCCAGCGGCCAGCAATCGTTGCGTTATGGGCGGATCGAGCAACTGTTTGCCGGCGGAACCCTGGAAACCTTTGCCGGGCCGCTGCAGATTCCGACCTTCCCGGCCTCGGCCGCTGGCCCTGATCTGCGCGAAGTGGTGCTGGGTTGCGAGGGGCGTTTCGGGATCATTTCCGAGGTCAAGGTGCGGGTCAGCGCGCTGCCGGTCGATGAACGTTTCTACGGCGTGTTTCTGCCCAGCTGGAGCAAGGCGCTGCAAGCCATCCGGCAACTGGCGCAAGCGCGGGTGCCGCTGTCGATGCTGCGCCTGTCCAACGCAGTGGAAACCGAAACCCAACTGGCGCTGGCCGGTCATCCGCAGCAAATCGCCTGGTTGGAGAAGTACCTGAACCTGCGCGGGGCCGGGCAAGGCAAGTGCCTGCTGACCTTCGGCGTGACCGGCAATCGCAAGCAGAACGCGCTGTCCCTGACTCAGGCCCGTCAGCATCTGAAGGCCTTCGGTGGGGTGTTCACCGGCACGCTGCTCGGCAAGAAGTGGGCGCAGAACCGTTTTCGTTTTCCGTACCTGCGGGAGAACCTGTGGAACGCCGGTTACGTGGTCGACACCCTGGAAACCGCCACCGACTGGAGCAACGTCGACAACCTGCTCAACCGGATCGAAAACAGCCTGCGGGATGCCTTGGCAGCCGAGGGCGAACGGGTGCATGTGTTTACGCACCTGTCCCACGTCTACGGCGAAGGTTCGAGCATCTACACCACCTACGTGTTTCGCCCGGCGGCGGACTATCCTGCGACGCTGGCCCGCTGGAAGGCCCTCAAGCATGCGGCCAGCCAGACCATCGTCGACAATCACGGCACCATCAGCCACCAGCACGGCGTGGGCAAGGATCACGCGCCGTACCTGCTGCGCGAGAAAGGCGCACTAGCGATGGACACCTTGCAGGCGTTGAGCCGGCACTTCGACCCGGCCGGGCGCCTGAACCCCGGCACGCTGTTGCAGGAGTGACCGCCATGAGTGCGGACTGGAACGTCGAATGGCGCCAGCAAGTTCTGCCGACTTTGGCGGGTGAAACCTGGGACCTGATCGTCATCGGCGGCGGCATCAGCGGTGCCGGAATACTGCGTGAAGCCGCGCGTCGTGGCTGGCGTTGCCTGCTGCTGGAGCAGCGAGATTTTGCCTGGGGCACGTCCAGCCGATCCTCGAAAATGGTTCATGGCGGTTTGCGCTATATCGCCAAGGGGCAGTGGCGACTGACCCGGGATTCAGTGCGCGAACGCCAGCGCCTGCTCGACGAAGCACCGGGGCTGGTGGAGCCGATGAGTTTCATGATGCCGCACTATCGCGGCGGCTTCCCAGGGCCTCGGGTGCTGGGTGGTTTGTTGTCGATCTATGACGCATTGGCCGGGCGCCGCGATCATCGTTTCCATGACGCGCAGCAACTGCGATATCTGGCGCCGGGCGTGAAAGAACATGACCTGCTGGGCGGCACCTGTTTTGTCGATGCGCTGACCGATGACGCGCGGCTGGTAATACGCGTGTTGAGCGAAGCGCGGGCCGACGGCGCGGTGGTGCTCAACGGTGTACGCGTCGAACATCTGCTGCGGGAAAACGGGCGGGTGTGCGGGGTACAGGTCGAGGACTGCGAAGCCGGCGCGTCGCTGCAATTGCGGTGTGGTGTGTTGGCGGTGGCCACCGGGGCCTGGGCCGAACGCTTGCGTCCACCCGAGGCGCCGCGCCAGCTGCGCCCGTTGCGTGGCAGTCATTTGTTGCTGCCGGGCTGGCGTTTGCCGGTGGCGCAGGCCTTTACGTTTATGCACGAGCAGGATCGGCGACCGGTGTTCGTTTTCCCGTGGGAAGGCGCCACGGTGGTCGGCACCACCGACCTCGATCACCGCGAGAATCTGGACCAGAGCGCGAGCATCAGCGCCGAAGAACTCAACTATCTGCTGGCCGCCTGCCGACAGCAGTTTCCCGGCGCTGAAGTGACAGCCGCCGACGTACTTTCAACCTGGTCCGGCGTGCGCCCGGTGGTGGGCAGTGCGGCGGGTGAGCATCAGGACAAACCGTCGAACGAAACCCGTGAACATGTGCTGTGGCAGGAGCCGGGTTGCGTCACGTTGGCCGGCGGCAAACTCACGACGTTCCGCCCGCAAGCCATCGAAGTGCTCAAGGCCTGCGCCGACATGCTCGGCTGGTCTTTCGAAGACGACGCCGCGCCGGTATTTGCTGCCGTGCCGCCACTGACAATTCCCGGCCTCAGTCCCGGTCAGTGGCGACGGCTGGCCGGACGACATGGCCGGGACCTGCCGAGGCTGGCGCAACGGCTCGCCGAACAGGGCCATGAAACGGTCGGCGCCACCGACACCTTGTGGGCCGAACTGGCCTTCGCCTGCGAAGCGGAAATGGTCCTGCACCTGGATGACCTGCTGCTGCGCCGAACCCGTCTCGGCCTGTTGCTGCCCCATGGCGGCGCCGATTATTTCCCGGCCATTCGCCGACTCTGCCAGCCACGACTGGGTTGGAACGACGAACACTGGCAACAGGAACAGCAACGCTATCAGGCGTTATGGCAACGCCATCACGGCCTGCCGGAAATCGCGCAGTGATGCCCCTCGAAGAGAGCTCCATGGACAACCACCCGAACAAGCGTTACCTGCTGGCCATCGACAATGGCACCCAGAGCGTGCGCGCGCTGCTCTTCGATTTGCAGGGCAATCTGCTCGGCAAGGGCAAGGTTGAATTGCAGGCCTATTACTCGACGCAACCGGGCTGGGCCGAGCAGGACCCGGAATATTACTGGGCGAAACTGGGCGAAGCCTGCCAGCAGGTGTGGGCGCAGACCGGCATCGATCGTTCGCAGATTGCCGGGGTTTCCCTGACCACCCAGCGTGGCACGGTGATCAACGTCGATGCTCAGGGCAAGCCGCTGCGTCCGGCGATTCTCTGGCTCGATCAGCGCCAGAGCGAAGTCGAAGGCGGGATCAAGGGACCGTGGGGCTGGCTGTTCAAACTGGCCGGTGCGCAGGCCACGGTGGATTACTTTCGCGCCCAGGCCGAGGCTAACTGGATCGCCCGCCATCAGCCTGATGTGTGGGCGGCGACCGACAAATTTCTGCTTCTCTCCGGGTTTCTCACTCATCGCCTCTGCGGGCGCTTCGTCGACTCGGTGGGCTGTTGCGTCGGTTACCTGCCGTTCGACTTCAAACGCCTGCGCTGGGCGGCACCGCGTGACTGGAAATGGCAGGCGCTGGCGGTGCGCCCCGAGCAACTGCCGACCTTGCACAAACCCGGTGAAACTCTCGGCCATATCAGCGCCGAAGCCAGTCTTCACACTGGCATCCCCGAAGGCATTCCGCTGATCGCGGCGGGCGCCGACAAGGCCTGTGAAGTGCTCGGCTCCGGCGTCGTCGATTCAGGCACGGTGTGCCTGTCCTACGGCACCACGGCGACGATCACCAGCACCCGCTCGCGCTATCTGGAAATCGTCCCGTTGATTCCGCCGTACCCGTCGGCGGTGCCGGATCAGTACAACTGCGAGGTGATGATTTATCGCGGCTACTGGATGGTCAGCTGGTTCAAGAACGAGTTCGGCCTGCGGGAAATGCAGCAGGCCAAGGAGCAGGGCATCGAGCCCGAGCAACTGTTCGATGCGCTGGTCGAGGCGGTGCCGCCGGGCTCGATGGGGTTGATGCTGCAACCGTACTGGTCACCGGGGATTCGTGAGCCGGGTGTGGAAGCCAAGGGCGCGATGATCGGCTTCGGTGACGTGCACACCCGCGCGCATATCTATCGGGCAATCCTCGAAGGCCTGGCCTATGCCTTGCGTCAGGGCATGGAGAAAATCGAGAAGCGCTCGAAGATCTCCGTCACCCGTTTGCGAGTGGCTGGCGGTGGCTCGCAAAGTGATGCGGCGATGCAACTGACGGCGAACATCTTCGGTTTGCCGGCGGAGCGTCCGCATGTCTATGAAGCGTCCGGTCTGGGCGCGGCGATTTGTTGTGCGGTGGGGCTGGGGTTGCACGCGAATTTCCCTTCGGCGATAGCGGCGATGACCCGGGTCGGTGCTGTGTTCATGCCGCAGCCCGAGGCGCAAAAGATCTACGAGCGACTGTACAGGGACGTGTATCTGCGCATGTACCGGCAGCTCAAGCCGTTGTACCAGAGCATCCGCAAGATCACCGGTTACCCGGCCTGAACGAACAGCGCACGTGGCGCTATCGGAGAACTTTTCTGGTGAGATCGGACAGTGTCAGGGGCGGGGTCGATTGTTAGGCTCGATCCCCACGGCACACATAACAAGAACCAGAAGCAATGAAGCTGATCTCCCTCCTGCTGCTTTGCGTAATGGCCCCGACGGCGTGGGGCTGGTCGAACCATACGGTGGGCAGCTACCTGGCGTTGCAGGATCTGCCGGCGTTGCGCGATGCGTCGTCCGTTGAAGTCGAGCCGCTGGAGCAGTTTCTCTCCGAGCAATACCCGGCCATCGTCGCGTTGCTCGATGAGCAGGAACGCTTCGCCCGCGAGCACTTCAAGCAATACCCGCCGCGCCCCGACAACCTCAAATTGCCCGCCGCGCCGAGCGACAATCTGCGCCACGACTTCCTCACCGCGATGCGGATCAATCCGCTGATCCATCTGGCGATGGTCATCCAGCCGTTGCCGGGCAAGGACCTGCCCGAACGCGAGCATCTGCAGGCCGATCAGGTGATGGTCGAGCAGACGCTTTCACCGTGGAATCGCCAGCGTTTCATTCGCGTGGCCGATCATGAAAAAGTCGCGCCCCTGGCCGTGCTGGCGAGTGCCGCCGATGAGCCGGACTACGGTCATGACATCAATCTGTTCAGCGACAACCCCGGCGAAGTCGCCGCGTTGTACGGCTTCGGCCCGCAGCCGTTTGGCGATGCGCGCTTCCAGTACAGCTCCCAGGCGCCGTTCCACATGGGCTTCTTCCATGAGAGCCCGGTGGTGTACGCGGCCGCCGGATTTCTCGAGCGCAGCTGGCCGGACTGGCGCGCGTATCAATACATGGGGCTGGCGCGACTGGCGTTTGCCACGGGTCATTCCTACTGGGGTTACCGCTTTCTCGGCTGGGGCCTGCACCACGTTCAGGACCTGACCCAGCCGTATCACGCCAAACCGTTGCCCGGCGTCGAACTACCAAGCCTTCTGCTGCTGGAGGGCAAGGCCCTGGCCGGTTTTGCGGAAGACAAACAGGCGTCCATCGAACGGGTCGCGACCCGCCACATGGAAGTCGAGAAGTACCAGTCGACCTGGTTGCGTCGTGTGCTGCGCGCCGGTCAGCCGCATCCGATGCTTGACGCTTACGCCGATGCCACCCGGGACACTACTTACCCGCCGTATTCGGTGGACTACCTGCGCGAGGTGGTGAGTGCCGAGTCCGTCGACGACTCCGCCGCCTTCGACGAAGCCATCGGCCAGTGGCTGGAAACGGCGCCGGTCACCAGCGACTTCAGCGCCGGCAATCAGTTGCAGCAAGAGAATTTCGACCATCCGGAACTGAATCGGCAACTACTCAAACTGCTCGGCCATTTCGGCGCCCACAGCCGGATTTATGTCAGCGCGGGACTGGCGCCCTGAGCATCGCGGCAACACACAACAATAAGAACAGGGAAGGAGGAACAGATGATCAACACTCGATTGCGCCTGTCTGGCGTAGCGCTCCCCGGTGTCGGTTTGGCAGGGCTGCTGCAACTCTGCGCGGTCGATGCGGTGCAGGCCGCCGAGTTCAGCGTGCTGGACAATCAGGTCACCGGCTCGCTCGACACGACCTTGTCCTATGGCCGCTTGTGGCGGGTGCAGGGCCGGGACAAGAACAACGATGACGTCAACACCAACGACGGCAATCGCAACTTCGACACCGGGCTGGTTTCCGAGGTGTACAAGATCACTTCGGAGCTGGAGGCCAACTACCAGAACTACGGGATGTTCTTGCGCGGCACCGCGTTCTACGACACTCAGTTGATGGACAAGCGCAACGACTACTACCACAACAACAGCCCGTCGCAGCCGAGCCAGAGTTATCCCCAGGACGACCGTTTCACCAGCCAGACCCGCGACATCGCCGGCAGCCGGATCGAGATGCTCGACGCCTACGTTCACGGCAGCTGGGACGTTGCGCAAATGCCCGTCACGGCGCGGGTGGGGCGTCAGGTGTTCAACTGGGGCGAGGGGATTTTCTATCGCGGCGGGATCAACACCACCAACCCGGTGGACGCCGCCAAGTACCGCCTGCCCGGCGCAGAGGTCAAGGAAGTGCTGATGCCGGTGGAGGCGGTCAGCTTCAACATCGGCCTGACCGACAGCCTGACCATGGAGAGCTTCTACCAGACCAACTGGAAGGAAACCCGCATCGACCCGGTCGGCACCTTCTACTCGCAGACCGACCTGTTCGCCGACGGCGGCAACACCGCTTACAACAATTTCAGCGGCACTGCCCTCGATACGCCGGTGCCGGGGTTCGGCAATGTCATCGGCCTGTACAGCGCATTGGGCAACAACCCGTTGCTCGGCCCGGCGCTGAAATCCACCGGCCTCTACGCCAACGGCGTGACCCCGGCCTATGGCAACACCCTGAAAGTGGCGTCCATCGGCAAGGACTACAACGCGCGCAACGACGGCCAGTTCGGCTTTGCCTTTCGCTACATCGCCGAAGAACTCAACAGCACCGAGTTCGGCCTGTACATGGTCAACTACCACGCCAAGGAACCGACCATCTCAGCCGACCTCGGTGGCTACAAGGGCATCGACATGAATGCCCTGACCAACATGCTCTCCAGCGTGGCCGGCAGTCAGGCCGGGGCCCTCGCCAACGGTCTGGCGACTGCCGATGTGATGGGCAACATCCAGGCCCATCGGCGCTACGCCGAAGACATCCGCATGTACGGTTTCAGCTTCAATACCACGCTGGGCAATGCCTCGGTGTTCGGTGAGCTGGCCTATCGACCGAACCTGCCCATCGGCATCGCCGCCACCAATGATTTGATCGGTGACCTCGCCAACGGCGCTGCGGCGGCGGTGTCCGGCAAGGCCATCAACGTCGGCGGGCAAATGGTCACCCTCGACAGCCAGATCAACAACGCCGAGCGGGTGGAGGCGTTCAACACCTCGCTGGGCAGCATCTACAACTTCGGCCCGACGCTGTCGTTCGACTCGATGTTCGGCATCTTCGAACTGGCCTCCGAGCACCTGCGCGGCAGCAGCCTGCAATACACCGCCTACGACGGCAGCACCCGTTACTACGCCGGCACCGGCAACACTTCGTACGTGTCCGGCGGTGATCGCGACGATCAGGTCAACCGCAATTCCTACAGCTACACGGTGATGTTCAACGGCACCTGGAACGACGTGTACGCCGGGATCAACGTCTCGCCCTACGTCGTCTACAAGGACGACTTCAAGGGCAACAGCTATCAGGCCGGCAACGCCATCGACGGGCGCAAGGCATACACGCTGGGGGTCAAGGCCAACTACCAGAACAAGCTCGAAGCCGAACTGCAATACACAGAGTTCTGGGGCGGCGGGCAGAACAACGGCATTCGCGACCGCGACAACGTCGGGTTCAACCTCAAGTATTTCTTGTGAGTCCACAGGTTTTTTGAATTCGGAGAACGAACATGTTTCCTGCATCACGACTGACCAAGACCACACTGGCGTTGCTCATGAGCCTCACCGCTGCAAGCGCACTGGCGGCCATCTCGCCCCAGCAGGCCGAACAACTGAAAACCACGCTTACCCCCATGGGCGCCGAGCGTGCCGGCAATGCGGCCGGCACCATCCCGGCCTGGACTGGCGGCATCACTCAGGCCCCGGCGGGCTACAAACCCGGCCAGCATCACCCCGATCCGTACGCGGCGGACAAACCGCTGTTCACCATCACCAAGGCCAACCTCGACCAATACAAAGCGCACCTCAGCCCCGGCCAGATCGCCCTGTTCAACAGCTACCCCGACACCTTCCAGATGCCGGTCTATCCCTCGCGTCGATCCGGCTCCGCACCGCAATGGCTGTATGACAACACCCTGAAAAATGCGACCTCGGCCAAGTTGCTGGAGGGCGGCAGCGGGTTCGCCGATGCCTATGGCGGCGTGCCGTTCCCGGTGCCCAAGGACGGGGTCGAAGTGCTGTGGAACCACATCACTCGCTATCGCGGTATCTACGTGGTCCGTCGTGCCTCCGAAGCACCGGTGCAGCGCAACGGCAGCTTCGCGCTGGTGACCTCGCAGCAGGAAGGCTTCTTCAACTACTACCGCCCGGGCGGCCAGTTCGCCGACCTGAAAAACATCCTGTTCTACTACCTCGCCTTCGTGAAAAGCCCGGCGCGCCTCGCTGGTGGTGCCGCACTGGTGCACGAGACGCTGGACCAACTCAAGGACCCGCGCCAGGCCTGGATCTACGACGCCGGCCAACGCCGCGTGCGCCGCGCACCGAACCTCGCCTACGACACGCCGATCGCTTCCTCCGATGGCCTGCGCACCGCAGACGACACCGACCTGTTCAACGGCTCCCCCGACCGCTTCGACTGGAAGCTCAAGGGCAAGCAGGAAATCTACATCCCCTACAACAACTACAAAGTCGGCAGCCCCGACGTGAAATACGCCCAGCTGCTCACCCCCGGCCACCTCAACCCGCAATACACCCGCTACGAGCTGCACCGCGTCTGGGTGGTCGAAGGCACACTCAAGCCGGGCGCGCGGCATGTCTATTCCAAGCGAGTGCTGTTCCTCGACGAAGACAGCTGGGGCGCCGCGCTGGTGGACCAGTACGACGGGCGAGGGGAGCTGTGGCGCGTGTCGATGGCCTACCTGAAAAACTTCTACGACCTGCCCACCACCTGGAGCGCACTGGACGTTTTCCACGACTTGCAGGCCCGTCGGTACTACGTGCAGAACCTGGATAACGAAGAAGCCTCCACCGTCGACTTCTCGCAACCGGTGCCGGAGGATTCGTACTTCATGCCGTCGGCGTTGCGGCAGCGGGGGACTCGGTAAGCTGTAATCCGTTTCTTCTCAAGAGCAGGCAGAGGTTTTCGAGTTGGTTTGTTAGTCTGCGATCACTCATTTCACGGATTGAAGGACGCCTTATGAACAGCATCACTATTCGACTCGATGAACGGACGACTGAGCAACTGCGAATCGCTGCTGCCCAAAACGGCCATTCCATGGAAGACGAAGCGCGGCAGATTCTGGAGAACGCGTTGGCTTCCGTTGATCGAGCCGGCGGGTTAGGTACTCGGATACACAATCGATTTGGGGCCATGGGTGGTGTCGAACTCGATCTGCCATCACGTTCAGAAAACCTCAGCGGCTGATAAAAACCGCTCACAAAAAAGCCCGCCGCCACACTAAAACCAGTGTGGTGGCGGGCTTTTTACAGGATGCAGAAAAATGGCGAGTGCACCGCACTCGCCACATCCCGCATCAATCAGTCGGCACGACCTTGTCCAGCGCACGGTTAACGGCCATTTCGGCGATCATCACGATCTGGGCGATGCCTTGCAGGGTCTTGCGGTGGCTGCCCTCGACCAGCGCAACATGATTGTTGAGCATGACGGTGGCGGAACCGAGGGATTCGCTGGCGTCCACCAGCAGGGATTCGGTGTCGGCTTCGGGGTGGGCCTGATAGAGGGTGTTGGGTTTGTAGGGCGCAGCCATGATGTGGGCGCTGAGTGGGCCGAGGTGATAATCGAGGGCGCGTTCGGCGGCTTCGTTGAATTTCTTTGAACCGGGGCATTCGTAGGGAGACGCCGGATCCGGGAGGGTTGTGGGTTCGGTGAGCGGTGGGTTTGGCGTTACCTTGAACATAGATGCTTACCTCTGATGAGGCTGCGCCCATTTCGCCGCTGAGCAAAAGGGAGGCAGCTGTGCGCAAGTTAGCGGCCCGGTAAGCATCACAACCCGGCGCATCCGAAGATGCCATGCGCACAGCCACCATCAAGTGCAGGCGAATGCCTGACTGGATCGGACGTGTACAACCGTGAACGCATGCCGAACCGCTAAGTTCGATCACTGGAAATCAGTGACGCAATCAAATTACGCAGCCAGTCCAAGGCGCACAAGCCGGCGGATTCTGGCGTAGCCGTAGGCAACGGCGCAAGGTTTTGTGGGCTTCGGGACGTATCACCGCGTGTCCTTAAACACCCCCTGACCAACCGTGTGTAATTGCGATTCAGAACCCGTCATCCAATTCCTGAACATGGCAATTTCAGAACAAAAAAGAAGGGCAGCTTTTCAGCTGCCCTTCTTTGTACATCGGCTTTCGTGTGCAGGATTTACACGCGGAAGTGGCTCACCATCTGCTGCAACTGCCCACCCAACCGCGCCAGTTCAACGCTGGACTTGGCCGTCTCATCACTCGCCGCCGCCGTCTGCTCCGAAACGTCGCGGACGTTGATGATGCTGCGGCTGATTTCTTCGGCCACGGCGCTTTGCTGTTCGGCGGCTGCGGCGATCTGCTGGTTCATCGACTGGATGTTCGACACCGTGCGGGTGATGTTTTCCAGGGAGTCGCCGGCCTTGCGGGTCAGGGCCACGCTGCTGTCAGTCAGGGCGCGGCTGTTGTTCATCACGGCGGAAACCTGTTGCGTGCCGTTCTGCAGGCCGGCCACCAGGCCTTCGATTTCCTCGGTGGATTTCTGGGTGCGCTGGGCCAGACCACGGACTTCGTCGGCGACCACGGCGAAACCGCGACCGGCTTCACCGGCACGGGCGGCTTCGATGGCGGCGTTGAGGGCCAGCAGGTTGGTCTGCTCGGCCACGGCCTTGATCACGTCCATGACGCTGCCGATCTTGTCGCTTTCCTGTTGCAGCACGCTCATGGCTTCGGTGGAACGCACCACTTCGCTGGCCAGACGCTCGATCTGGGCGATGGCTTCGTTCACCACCTTGTCGCCTTCGCGGGCTTCGCCGTCAGCGGCGGCTGCGGCTTGCGAGGCTTCTTCGGCGTTGCGCGCGACTTCCTGCACGGTGGCAGTCATTTCGTGCATGGCGGTGGCCACCTGATCGGTCTCGACCTTCTGGCTGTTCACGCCGGCGCTGGTCTGTTCGGTGACGGCCGACAGCTCTTCGGCGGCGCTGGCGATCTGGGTCACGCCGTCGCGGATGCCACTGATCAGGTCGCGCAGGGTCACGCCCATGCGCGCTATGCCTTGTTGCAGCACGCCGAGTTCGTCGCGGCGGGTGACGATCACGTTGTGGCTCAGGTCGCCGCTGGCGATGCGGTCGACCACGGCCATGGTTTCCTGCAGCGGACGGGTGATCTGGCGGGTGATGATGAAGGCGGCGATGACGCCCACCAACAACGCCAGCAGAGTGCTGATCAGTTGCAGGGTGCGGGCTTGAGCGCTTTCCATGTCACGACGATCGAGCTGGATCTGATACATCTGCTCGCTCAGGGTCACGATGGTGGCGCCCTGATCGGTCATTTCCTTGCGTGCCTGCACCGCTTCGCTGTTGGCGTTCTTGAACGCCTGCAGGGCGCTGCGGTAGTTGGTCAGCGCGGTTTCCAGCTGACGCAGGGTGTCTTGCTGGGTGCTGAAGAAATGCACGCTCAGCTGTTTCAGGCTGGCGATGGCCACATCCAGTTGACCGACGGCTTTCTGCTCGGTGTCGGCATTGGCGGTGGCGGTGTAGCCGCGCACTTCATAGCGCGCCAGGATGAACGCTTCCTTGGCTTCGGTGATGGCCTGGAACTGTTCGAAACGTGTATCGCTCAGCGGCATTTGCTGCACGCGGTTGCTGATCGACTCGATCAGGTTGTACGCGGTCTCGGCATTGGCGGCCATGGTGTCGCGCGCCGTGTTACCGGTGCGGTAGGCGTTGCGCATCTTGTTCAGGGACGTCTGGTACTCGGCGATGGTCGCCGCCTGCTCCTTGAGCAGCTTGACGTTCTCCGGGCTCTTGAACTTGCCGATCAGCGCTTGTTGCTGTGCAGCGAAACCGTCGAGGGTGGTCTGCACGTTTTGTGCGGCGGTTTCATCGCCGTTGGTCAGCATGTATTGCAGGCGCACCACGCGCAGCTTGGTCAGGCCGGCGTTCAGCTGGGTGATGTCGCTCATCCAGTTGCTGCGGTCAATCAGGCCGCCGAGGCTGGTCCAGCCGGTCAGGGCGAGGATGCAGGTCAGGGCCAGGACGAGACCGAAACCCAGCCCCAGTTTGAGGTTCACGCTGATGTTGCCGAACCAGCTATTCATCACAATTCCTCCAGAAAACGTTGTGCGTCTTGATCGTCGGTCAGGCTGGAAGATTGTTGTTTTTTTGAGCCAGCAAGGGTGTTAGCAGGACTGTATCGGCCGCAAATCCGAGAGCTGAAAGGATTTTGTCCGACGGAATTTGTAACAAGGGATCCCAAGACTTTTTTCACATGACTTTCACTGGCTGCCCACGGGGGCGTCTGTACCTTCGCCGGATCAAATGACAGTGATATACGCTGGCGAGGCGAATTTTTGTGGAATTGAGACTGAGTCTGTTCGGCGTCAAACGCTCAATCGACCTGAGCGGTTTGGCCCGTTTTCGGAACGCCGGGGTTGTCCTGGCGACCTTGGCGCTGGTGGTGCCATTGACCCTGTGGCTGCTTGCCCCGGCGGCGGTGCCCGATCTGGCCCACGGCAATGTGGCCGGCGCGCAGGCGTTGGCGGCCGGTTGGGCCAAGGGCGATATGATCGTGCTGGTACGTCATGTCGAGCGCTGCGATCACTCCCCGGCGCCGTGCCTGAGCGGCAATGACGGCATCACCGACCGTTCGCGCAGTGTCGCGGTCGCCGTCGGCGCGCAGTTCGAACACCTGGGCCTGAACCATGCCGACATCTACAACAGCCCGATGACCCGCACCGTGCAGACCGCCGGTTACATGTTCAACCACGCGACGACCGGCGAAGACTGGCTGATCAGCTGCAAGGGTCGCATGTTGCAGGATGCGCTCGCGCACAAGGTTCCGGGGCGAAACCTGATCCTGGTCACCCACAGCGAATGCATGGCGCAGCTGGAAAAAGACCTCAAGGTGCCGACCTCGACCCTCGGTTATGGTTCTTCGCTGTTCGTTTCCGCTGCAAACCTCGCGGCTCCGAAAATGCTTGGCTTCATCGAGGCCTCCGACTGGCGCACGGTGTCCACCCGATGAGTGCTCGCTTTTACGCCTACAACTTCGGTATCCCGCTGTTTTGTGCTGCTGTGGTGTTTCTGATGTTCGACATGACGAACATCGACATTGCCTTCAGTAATCTGCTGTTCGATCCGCTGACCAATACCTTCCCCCTCGACAAGATTCACTTCTTTGAAAAGCTGACCCACAAGTGGGCGCGGATCATCCCGAACTGGACTGCTGAAATCGCCCTGATCGGCGGGATGCTGTCGGTGGTCTGGCCGCTGGTCAATCCGCAGAAGCGCCCGGGCCTCGCCGGGTTTCTCGAGCGCAGCAAAGTGGCGCCTGTGCTGCGCTTTGCCGCTGACCATCGCCGGGACTTTCTGTTTGTGGTGGTGGCGTTCGCGGTGTGTACCGGCGTGATTCACTTCCTCAAGGCCCACACCAGCGTTTACTGCCCGATCGAGACGACGCTCTACGGCGGCAAGATGGCCCACATCGAGTGGTACAACAATTTTCAGCTGTTCCATGAAGCCGGTGACGGCCGTTGCTGGCCGGGCGGACATGCCTCCGGCGGGTTCACCATGCTGGCGTTGTATTTTGTCGCGCGGCGTTATCAGTGGCGCTTCTCCAGCGCCTTGTTGTGGGGCTCGCTGCTGCTCGGTTTCGTCTACGGCACCACACGTGTCCTGCAGGGCTGGCACTACATGTCCCACACGTTCTGGGCCGGGATCTTCGTCTGGCTGGCGTGTTTGCTGACGGCGCTGGCGTTTTATGGACGGGCTCGTCTGGAGTTGCCGGTGTTGAGCAAGCGCGAGCGACAGGTGTTCAGTGCGCAGCCTGAGGCTGCTCTCTGAAGCATTGCGATTGAAATGAAAAACCCGCCATCACCGGCGGGTTTTTTGTTGGTGCATCGCTGTATCAATAGCCTACGAAGTAGTACGCCTGGCGCCCGACCATCATGGTCTTGAGGACTTTCAGCGGGGCGGCGGGCTCGCTGTCGCCTGACATCACCGCGATGTTCGAAGGCGAGGCACTGAGGAAGTCTTTCAGCTGCGCATCGGTATCCAGGCCCTTGAGGACGCTCTGGGTGTAGAACACGCTGGCACCGCCGACCCGTTCGTTGGCCTGGAACAGCGCGACCTGATGGCCGCTGGCTTGCAGGCTCTGGATATGTTCGGTCAGTGGCAGGAACGACAATTCCTTGTCCGCCTTCGGCAGTGCCCATTGCGCGGCACCGAGGTAGCTGGCGATCACCACGGTCAGGATACCGGCCGCCAATGCCTGACGATGACGGGCGATCCATCCGACAAACCCGCTGTTACGGTCCTTCAACCGCTCGAACAGTACACCCGCATATTCCGCCGCAATCACTGCCGCTGCCGGCGTCATCGACATCAGGTACACCGTGCGCTTGCTCGACGCCAGAGTCAGCATGATGAACTGCGCAACGATCCACAGGCTGAAAAACAGCAGGTAACGATTGGCCTTCAATTGTTTGCGGAAGTGCCACAGCCCCAGGTACACCAGAATGTTCCAGGGCAGGAACGCTTCAGGCAGTTTGGCGATGTAGTAGTAGAACGGCTCATAGTGCCCGGCTTCGACGAAGGAACCGCTGAAACGTCCGACGCTGTTGGTCAGCAAGACTTCTTTGACGGCCTGGGCGCCGCTGTGCTGATAGAGCACCGCGAGCCAGATCAGCAGCGGAATCAGCCCGAGCGCGGTCAACAAACCGGGCCGCAGCCACTCGGTCAGTTTGAAGCGCTTGTCCATCAGGTTGTCGGTCAGCAGGTAAGCGAAAATCACCACCCCCGGCATCGCCAGACCGAGCACGCCTTTGCTCAGGGTGGCGATCGCGATCCCGACCACAAACAGCAACGAGTTGCCGAGGGTCGATGCTCGTTGCGCCTGGAAAAACGCCAGCAGCGCCGTGGTCACGCCGAGTGCGAGCAACGCATCTTCGCCGACCCCGCGCACGTTGCTCCAGTAACTGGCCATGGTCGCCAGCAGAATCCCCGCCGTCCACGCAATCGCTTTCGGCCGTCCGAAGCGCCGCAGCATGCCGTACAGAATCATCACGCTGAGCAGACCGGCCACCGCCGACGCCAGCCGCACCGCCCACGGCGAAACACCGAACACGCGCATGGCACCGGCGTCCAGCCACAGACTCAGTGGCGGTTTCTCCAGAAACGGTTCGCCGAACAGACGGGGCGTCACCCAGTCATCGTCCAGATGCATCTCCATGGCGATGCCGGCGACGCGGGCCTCGGTGGAACCTTGCAATTGATGGTTACCCAACGCGAAGAAAAACAGCAGGGCGGCAAGCAGGAACAGGGAAGTGACGGCACGCGACGACATAGGTTTCAGTTAACCGGAAGGGGCGAGAGGCGAGAGCATACTTCGTCAATGCTTAACAAATTGTGAAACTCACGCGAGTCGTCGCGACCAGCGCTGATCCGGCGCCTCAAACCCCGGATTGACCAGCGCCGTCAGCACATGGTCCTGCCAGCGCCCGGCAATGTTCAGATACGCCTTGGCGTAGCCTTCTTTCTCGAACCCAAGGCGCTCAAGCAGCCGCGCACTACGCTCGTTGCCGGGAATGTAGTTGGCCATGATCCGGTGCAGGTTCTGGGTCCCGAACATGTAGACGATGGCGGACTCCAGTGCCTCCTGCATCAGACCCTGACCCTGATGGGCCGCATCGATGTGATAACCCAGATAACAGGCCTGGAACGCGCCACGAATGATCCCGCTGAAATTGCAGGCGCCGATCATTTGCTGACCGTCGGGAGTCAGCAACGCCATGTGCACCGCCAACCCGGCTTCGAAGGCGCTGGCCTGGACTTCAAGGCGTCGGCGGATCTGTTCGGTGGAGAAGTAATCGGTGGTGCGGATCGGTGACCACGGAGCGAGATGGCGCTGGTTGCGTTGATAGAAATCACTTTCCAGAGGCGCTTGGTCCGGGGAGAGCACCGCGAGCGTCAGGCGTTGGCAGGGGAGGGTCAACAGCGGCATTGGGGGCTCCGGGGATCGGGGGGGATCGCCAGAATTGCGCGGTGGGCGGGAAAACACAAACGCGTGGCCAAAACCCGGGCAAAAAAAAGCCCGCAGGAGAGCGGGCGAACCGTAGTTTCTTGAATGAGCGAGCGGACTTTACAGCTTTGGCGGAAGCAGGGCAGTGAAGAAAAATTCATCTCGCTGCACCTTCGCTCGAGACGCCAAGTCGCCTGATTTCGGCTCTTTCAAGAGGGTCAGTGGCAGATAATCGGCTTCGAATCGGCCGCTTGCTGCAATGGATCAAGCTTGCTCAGGGCGCTGCTGACCAGCATCTCCGCCAACCCGGCCAACTGATGCATCGCAACGATCCGCGCCCGTTGCACCTCATCCGGTCGATGGACGAGATCATGCGCCATCATATTGAGCGCCGCGAGATTCTGGCTGGCGTGGGTCAACAGAGTGACCAGGTCGACGTCGGGACGCACGCTAAAGATCTGATCGACCGGAAGAAGCCGGGAATTGCGCCTGCGGGAAACAGTAATGGGGCGCTCGGAAGTCGAGATCGTCCTGGACTCGGTAACCGGGGAAATTTCGGATGGATCGGGGGTGTCTTTTTTCATGACCGGACTCCATGTGAGGGGTGATCCTTGCGCTTCGGCGGGGTAGTGCCGTTCACCTGTTTGTTGCGAGGGGTGGAAGGTAACCGGATGGGGTGAGGGGGGCTAGTTCATGGAAGTCGACGCGGGTTGAGGGAAATTTCCTAGGATGCTGGTAGGGGGGACGAAACAGCATTCGCATATTTTGGGGTGCAAGTTGAGAAGGGATCACCGGAAACTAATCCTTAGATGCAACAAGGCCCGAGCTTGGCGGGCCTTGTTGTTGAGAGTTGGTGGGCCGGGGTAATCTGAACAGGTAGAGTAAGTTGTTGATATTGAAATAAAATGACGGTTTTGTTTTTTGCCTGGAATGCCATTTGGAATGCCAATGACATTTGCTTGGTACCCTGGGGCGTCTTGATAGGGTGCGATTGCTATACCGCCTCTCTGCTACTTATCAGGCTTTAGCTGGTAAGTGAAGCGCTGAGGCTGAGCAGGAAGGTCGCCCTCCGAGATTGTGTCATTTTCATTTCTCGGTGACTTGCAGCGGTATCCCTTCCAGTCATACCGCTGAGGGCTGAATGGACTAGATAGACGTTTCTTCTCACGTAAATATCTTCCTCAGGGTGAACGGCTTCCGCTGAGGTCGGTGCTTTCTTTTTCCGCCGCTCGAGTCGGACCTGTTAGCCATTTATCATGGGGGCGGCTCCTATTTGATGCAAAGGCTATCTGGAGGTCAGATCCGTTTTCGCCAAGCCTCTCATTGATACATGTTATAACGTAACCTTTAGCTCTAATTTTTTAATCTCGTGCATAACCGTGACAATCGCGCGCGATTCCCCATTGCTGTGCCGGCTTGCGCATGGAGCTCCCAGTCTGTGTTCTGGTTCTCTTTAGCTCAGCGAGGGGGATGTTTTCCAGCTACAGCTTACCCGCTAATCGCGGATTTTGATGAAGTAGCTCGGCTGAGCCCCAAACCCGCTCCTTACCTCAGGCTTCCAATACTCTTGTTCGCTGAACAGAGGAAGCTCCTTGATAGTGAGCGTTTCGCCGTTCTTCAGTTCAGGTTCTCCTCTTTTGAGCAGGATCGATTCTTGGAACCGGTAGCGGCCTCCTTCCTTGGCGATATGTCCCAGCTTGGTCAGCAGTTCAATGGCTGCCTCCAAACGCTCAGTATTGGCCCGTCCCCTGAGACTACTGGGGCCGTACTGTTTTACCTGGGTTAGTGTGAAAGTGGTTCGTTGCCCTGTCATCAGATCGTTAGGTGGCGTCGATGAGAGGCGCGTGTTGGGTGAGGGGTCGTTTCTGTTCCTGTTTGTAGGTCTGTCTGCGAGAGGGCTTTCTTTGTGGGCGGTTTTCAGTAGGTAGTGTGCCAGTTGGTTCGCATCCGTCACGAGCTGCGGCTCGTTGGCCAAGTGCTCGATGAAGTGCTTTGAGCAGTTCTGAGCGAACTTCCAGCAGAACTCCAGGGTAAGGTAGTCGATCTCGATATCGCTGTCTGAGGTGCGCTCGAACGTATGTAGGATGGCCGCCAGACGGCTCGTGTTTTCCAGCAACTTGGAAGCGTGATCCTTAGCGTAGTGGTATAGGCCGTTTTCCTGCATTTGTTGTTCGAGTTGCCGACTGTACTGATACCAGAGATTTGCGGCCGGCTCCGAGAAACGTAGTACTTGGCGATCAGGCGAAACGGAGGGGGCCAAGCATTCGCGGATGCGGGCATTGAAGGCCTGTAGGCGAGGCAGTTCAGATAGTTTTTGATCGGTACGTTGGCCAGCCATTGAGCGGGGCTTGGCGACCAGGAAGCGGGCGAGAAAGCCTGTGCCGCGAGCCTCCTCCCCGCGCCTGCCCATGAAGCGCGCGATCACGCTAGGTTGTGCCATTAGTGACAAGGTGAGGCGGGCATTTTGGAGAATGAAGCCTTCTCTGGAAATGCGATCGACGATAACGCTGCTGCCATCCCAGAGAGTATTGAGTTTGTCGAGCTCACCCAAGGCCTTGCCGCTGAAAATACTGTTGGCTTCGCTAGTCAGCAGGCAGCCATTGGGCGTGTTTTCGTAAAGCATCTGCACAAGGGCCTGCGGGGTGGTGTCTTCATAAAGGAACTTGCCCGAGCGGGCGGATTGCGGTTCAGCTCTTACATGCTCAGCGACAGTCTCCAGGGCTGCGCGCGTGGCGGCGTCGTCCTCCTGGGCTGCGTATTTGCTGTACATACGCTCCAGGTGTCTCTTGCGCGTGCTCCATAGCTGCTGTTCGACCCGATGCTCCACTAAGGCGACCTCGTAGGCTCGATGCGCTACATCATTCAGGTCGTTAATCGCCTCGAAAAAATTGTTCTGTGTGGTGGTCTTGCGTTCACCGGAGTCCGCGATGGTCAGCAGCATCAGTGAGGTTGGCACTTGGTGTCCGGTTGGCATTCGTATATCGATACGTTTCTGGCAGGCGGTGGCCATGGCCCCGAAGGCGCACATCATTGCCATTTCTCGGGAAACCTGCAGCTCTCGGGCAGCCTCAGTTACAGCGGCCTCTACCAAGCTGTGCTCGCGGAAACAGGGCCAGCCGTTCTGGTAGGTAATTGGTTCACTGCCAATGGCTTCAAGTTCTTCATCATATGTTTTGATCATTTTTACCCGCTATTTCCGCTAGCCCATAGCGAAAATAGCAGACTATTTGAATTACTTCCTTATCTGGTTTTAACGAGCATGAGATGGGGCATGTATTTCCCCCAGCTCGATTGGGACGCGGATTGAATCGCGGCTCTGCGCGGTTTTTTTATACGTCCCCTGCACATCCTCTGAGCCACAGAGGAGCCTGCTCATGCGAATCATCCGTCTGAAGGAAGTCATCGACTCGACAGGTCTTGCCCGGTCGACCATCTACAAATACATCGCGGAAGGCACCTTCCCGAAACCGGTATCTCTGGGCGACCGCTGCGTCGGCTGGGTCGAGAGCGAGGTGCACGATTGGATCTTGGCAAGGATTGAGGAGCGTGATCTGACCGAGAGCTCCGCAGTGAGGTCTACAGGTCACCTGAGCATGGCCCGTTAAAAGCCAGCATAACCGCCATGACCAGTTATGGCTGGTCATGGCGATTATGCTAGGTAGGCTGAAGTCCCACGTCGGACGCCCCAGTAGGCCGAGCAAAGCGATGGTTTATTTCCGGAGTAGATACCCTGAAGAAATTCACGGAGTGGCCGTGAAAAGGCATTCCGCGATCACGGTGCAGTCGAGAGCATCATCTGCGGCACGAGTATTATGCTTTTACTAGCTATTCCCACCGGTAGGGTGCACCGCGTTGCTGATGCGGGTTGCAGGCACTGACCACTGCATATCCAGCGAGGGATCAAGAGCACTAGGAGATAACGGTTAAAAATTCCACATGATGAAGATCGGTATGAAACTCACCCAGGAGTCATACCCATGCTTCGTCATCCAGGTAACACAAACCTCCACCTGTACCGCCAACCGACCTACCGTGGTCTGTCCTTGATGGTCGGCAAGGGGCCATTTGTAGAAGAGTACCTATTTCGTCTCCTGCGTGTTATCGAGCTGGCACTGGCCCAGTATCCGAGGGTCATGGCATTCAGGGTGGACCTAAACCTGCCGAAGGATATCGATCTGTCCAACTACGCAGATACCAACAAGGTCATCAGCAGATTCATCGAGTCCTTTGGCTCCAAGATCGAACACCACCGAAGTCAGCTGCGTGAGCAAAAGAAGGACACTCGTAGTTGCAGGGTCCGTTATGCCTGGGCAAGGGAGGTTGGAATGAAGGGAAGGCCGCACTACCACCTGGTATTCCTGCTGAATCATGATGCTTATCACAGGCCGGGGCGGCTGCAATCTACGAGGCGAAATCTCGTTGCGCGCCTGCAGGAGGCTTGGGCCAGCGCTTTGCGGCTATCGGTCGATCAAGTCGGTGGGCTGGTGAATATCACCGACGATGCCACGTATAGAATCTACCGGGACGTCCCCGACGGCAAGATGGATGAGCTACCGGAGTTGTTTCTGCGGTCCAGCTACCTATGCAAGGGAGCTACGAAGTCCTACGGGGATAATCATCATGGGTTCGGAAGCAGCAGGGGCTAATTGCCCACCCGTGAGGTCTGGCTCCATTGTATCAACACGTTACGGGAGGCTGCCTGCTAGTTACGGCGCTAGTAGGTTGCGGTACTACGAGCGCTGATGGCTGATCAAAGTAAGCGTCCGCCCAACTCACCTTGCGTAAGTCAGGCCGGCATCCACTGATGCGGTAGCAACTGCCCGATTTCACTGGCCCGCTGTGTCGGCAGTCGGTGAGGGATAACATCTAGCTCGACGTCAATGGAGGACTGAAATGGCAAGCGGGACTCGACCGATGCGAAAGCAGCTATGCAGGCTGACATTGCATGGGGCGAGCTGATGATCGAGTGGATGGAGAAGCAGGAAAGCCTGGTTGAAACGTGAGAGGCAACCCAAGGATCGTGAGCCGATGGGCTGCGGCATTACGATGCGCCGGGCCCATGAGCGATGACCGTCTTGTTTTGATGCCCAGCTCCATCTCTTAAGGTTAATGCGACCTCTCAGCCCACCTGCAGGAAATGGGCTGCCAGGCTTAACCCACGATCACCACCAGTGCGTGGCTACGAATGGACGGATATTTTCCAGTCTTGCCGGCAGCTCCCCATGGCATACCATGCCCAGGTAAGTGGCGGCCCGGGTAGCCCCGACATACAAGAAGCGTTCGAACAACCTCGGGTTAGCCTCAGCGAGGCCATCGACTCCGACGAAGAACACAGCTTCAAATTCGAGGCCCTTGATGTGCTGGACGTCGAATACCCGGATGTCTGACTGATTGCCCAAAGATTGGCCGTCCGCGCATGGAGTGGCTCGCAGGCTGATCTGTTCCAGCTTCTTGGTAAGCGTATCCGCCATCGGCCGGACGTGATCTTCTGAGGTGACCAGTACCGCGATGGTCGGAATGTTCTCACCTTTGGAGCGCATCCGCGCATCGATCTCGATGATGCGATCCGCGACCCAAGTGGACGCGTCGTCTTCACTCAGGTGCTCACCTAGCACGGGCTGGACGCCTTCGTGGTTAGAGTGCTCTGGCAGGGTGCCTACAGCTTCTGTATCTCCCTGCATGAGATCGAGAAGTTTGATAGCAAAGGTGTTCAGCAGCCGACTTTGACGGTAGACAGTGTTGATTCGCCGAGGCTTGAGGCGCGGGGAAATCCACTCAAGCTGGTCAATGCGTTTCAGGCCATGTCCGGTGATTCGCTGGTTGAAGTCACCACACGCGAAGAACGATTCGGTCGACAGGTCAGTCAGGCTTTCCATACAGGCAAGCTGAAGGGTAGAGAAGTCAGTCGCTTCATCGACCAGCACTTGGTGCAGGAACTGGTCAGAAATCTTGGCTAGCTCTGTGAAGCGCGGATCATCAAGGTATCGTCTCACGAACTCCTGCCGAATGAGTTCGCGCGCTGACCGGAGCATCAGGAGCAGGATAGCGTCCAGCTCGGTCTCGTCGATGTGCGCGGGGGTGTCAGGCTTCTGGTAGTCATAGAGTTCAAGTGCGAGGCACTCTCGGCGGAACGCGCGATAGCTCGTAGGGACTTCCAGAACGTAACGTTTCCACGCATTCCTGAACCGCCGCAGAGCGTTCTGGAAGCACATTTCGCGACCCAGCGTTTTCAGCCATTCAGCTGGCGGAACCCTATCTCCGAGCCAGTCACGAATCCGGGCTGCCCGACTCGACTTCCCAAGGCTGCCGTTTCGATACAGGGTGCGCGCGTGGCTCTGCAGGAACTGCTGATACGCCTGAAACGCCCTGCGCTCCGCAGTGTGGTTAGGTGTGCTCGTGCCATCGGTGCCAGTGTCGTCGTCGAACTCTTCACCTTCTTCGATTTCATCCTCGCTTTGCCCCAGGCTTTCGAGGATGGTAGCGAGCTCCACGAAAACAGATTTATTCCTGTTGTAGAGCAGGCTACCTTGCTGCTGGATAAGCTTGTCGGTCGTCTTGCGGCTGGTTTTGAGCAGCGGCTCGATCCTCGCCTCGATTCTGTTCCAGATCGCGTATGCACCGAGCAACCCCTCGGGACTCAGTTCATCTACCGTGGTGAGCAGCTCTTCCACGACTGGATCCGAGAGGTTCGGCGCCGAATCTTTCAGGAGGCCAGCGCCCTCCCTGAGTGAGCTGAGCAGACGGTTTTGGTGATACGCCTTAAAGTCGGCAAACCATTGACGAGGATCATCACTGACCGAAAAGCTGGAGTAGCGGCGATCCTCCTTGAGAATGCAGCTACCGCTATTGCCGGTTCTCAGAATGCCAAATGTTGACCTGGCCAGATCATGCCGACGCTTGTTCCAGGTTTTGATGTGATCGTCAGACGCGGGAACATTCTCCCGGTTGAATGCCTCTTTGACGTAGTGCTTCAACAGGTCGGAGGGTGTGAACATCATCCAGCGTTGGCGGTTTGTCGATGAACCAAGCAGCCGTTGCTCTTCTGGGCTTAATGCCTGCACGTCGAGTTTCTGCCCAAGGCGTTTGATCAATGTTGTGGTTTTGCCGGTACCTGGAGGGCCGAGAATGATCAGCTGATGATCAATCGACAGCCGGAAAATTTCGTCCTGGATTTTGTCGAGAATGGCCTGGTCTCGCAAAGCCATGGCTCTGCGTATTTCATGGACTACACCCTCCCGGATTTTCTCTTCCTCAGATGCGCCGTCCAGCATCGCAAGGAATGCATTGTCGTCGACGGGCTGAACGAGCTTTCGAAGGGAAGCGATTGTCTGTGGAGTTGCACGCTGGCGGCGCCAAATGCTATCGATGGCATCCCAAACGTCGTCTCTCTTTAGAGGCTTCAGCTCCAGCTTTTCGAGAATACGATAGCCTTTCTGCTTCCCAGCAACCTCAAGCTCGACACTTTCTCCAACATCGAAGACGGCCAGGCGGCCGATAGGTGTACGGTAGCCCGCCAGCATTGTCCCTTTGACCGTGATGTTGGTCGTGCGGCAGATATAGTAGGTGACCACCTCGCCTTCGTCAGTCTCGGCAACCACACGTGAGACTGCAGGTTCGCGGACGAGACTGAGCAACGATTTGGTTGTGGCGTCACTAATAGATGCGATTTTGGCTACAGCTGCAGTGTTGGTGAACGTGTTGATCACTGCCAGGGCGTCGGACGCCTCACCGCTACGTGCCGCTAGAAGTCGCGCTGCACCATCCTCAATCTTGTGAAAGGTTTCCAGTGCCTCAGTCGCAACGTCGTGGGCATCACTGAAACTCATTGAGGCTCTCCTTGTTTCAATTGGGCATCGCCTGGCCGGCCAGGCGTGTCACAGTCCGTGTCCTGTGCTCAGGGTGGTGATGTTCTTTGGCTGAGCCAGATGCTAAATCCTGGCGGCTTGAGTTGCCAGCAGATTGCCATGATAACCAACGAATTATCGGTGAGAAGAAGGTTTGGATTTGGCGTATGAGCCATGAAAACGCGCTATGCAATCACAATCCGGTGCGCAGTGCTGAATTCAGCACGGGCCACTCCAGCCCAGCGGTTAACGTTCTGCCCTACGCGTGCTAAATCTGAATGGCATACGTGGCAAGTCCCATCCATGACGTTTCCTGGCCGACTTGAAACCTCAACATGGTTTGGCAAGTGCGGAGCGGAACGATCACCCTTTCCAAGGCTATTGATGGTCAGCAGCATGGCTGCTGATCATCGTGCGCGTGAGCCTAATGTCGTACCCGTGCTAGCAGGCGATGTCCCAGGCTGAAGAGTCCTAACCAGGCCAAGGTTGGGCCGCCGTTCAAGGAGGAGGGAAGGCCTGTTAATCCATGGGCCTGATCGCGTCCGTGCTTGACGCTAGCCGAACGCGAGGCAACGGCCTCCGTTGCGTTAACGCTACACTAGGCATCTTATTACTCCTACATGCCGACGGCCTGAGTATGTTGCCAAAAAAACCGAGCATGTCTTTACCCGTGCTTGGTCAGTAGATAAGGTAACGAACATCGCAAATGGAAGGTCGCGGTACAGCAGGGATGGTTTTCAATATGTGCTGCTGTCGCAGCCTTACAGTACACCTCCCCTCTGATCCCCGACAGTCTTTGATTGATTTTGATGGTACCTGTCAAGACTGGTACCAGAGGGGGTTTGGTGCATGAATGAGTTGGTTGAGGCCTTGCTGGCCGCCGTTCCCTCCGATGGCTCCAGTATTGGAAACCAGTCGTTGCTAGAGCACCTCAGGATTCAGTTTCCACAGCTAAGAGATGAGTTTTATTGGCAGACGCGTGACGCCCTGATAGGACAGGGGGTGTTGCAGGCCGGTAAAGGTCGTGGCGGCTCTGTACGGCGTACTGACATTGAGGTTCCACCGGCAAGTGATTGGGTTCAATTCCTACGTAGCTATGGGCCGTCATCGAGCAATCTGGCGATGTTCGACGAGTACGTTTCGAGGGCGTTGGCACAGGCAGGAGTAAAGCCGATTAGCCTGTCGACACCTCTATTAGAGGACATGGTGGGGCACATTGAATCCAAGGCGCCAGGATCTATTTTGATAGCTGGAACAGCTGGTGATGGTAAGACGTACCATTGCCGTGCCCTGTGGGAGCGCATTGGGGGGGACCCCAAGGCTTGGGCCGCCAAGGGCAACGTGAAAGAGTTACATCTGGCGGATGGTCGCTTGGCTGTCTTTATCAAGGATCTTTCCGAGCTCAATGGCGACGAGAGCGATCTGCCATTGCGGCGACTGGAAAGATCGGTGCTAGAAGGCGATGATTCTGAGGTAGTGATTCTTGCCGCAAACCATGGCCAAATTCTTGATCGTCTACGTGATCTAGGCCGTCGCCAGGAGCGTGATCACCCACTTCGCAAGCCGCTGCAAGAGCGCTTCTTACAGGCCGGGCCAGCTCCTGAGCGCCTGGCTGTGTTCGATCTTAGTCGCTCGACTAGCCGCAAAACGTTAGATGAGGTGGCTATGGCTGTGGCGGGGCATCCCGAGTGGGACAACTGCAAACGCTGTGCACTTCAGGCCGACGGTAAAGTTTGTCCCATCGACGAGAATCGCCGCAGGCTTTTGGGTGAGGCGGATGGTGGACAGCTCTCTCGTCGCTTGGGCGATTTGGTTGAAATCGCCAGGCACAATGGGCTGCATCTACCTATACGCGACTTACTTGCGCTTTGTTCAAATATGATCCTCGGTTGCTCCGATGCCAAGCAGGCCAAGGACAACCTGCTGACCTGTGCCGATGTCGCGAAGATTCAGGAAGGAGGCACTCTTGGGGCGGCTAGTGTCTATGCCAACGCCTTCGGAGCCAATCTCCTTAAGCGAAGGACCTCTGACCGCCCCATCTTCAAGGCGATGTCCAGCTTTGGCGTGGGCGATGAGTCCACCAATGCTGCTGATGGGTTGCTGGTTTATGGGAAGGACGATTTGCGGCTGCAAGCCGACTTCGAGCGTTTGGTCGCGATCGATCCCATCTATGGGGCCACGACTGCCTTCCGCGCTGCCCAAAATTCCTATTTGGAAGGGTATGAGGGGGCACGCTTGGAAGGAGAGGCGGCCGAGTTCCTTACGATGCTTCAAGACCAGCGACGCAGGCTCTTCTTCACACTTCCGGATGGGGAAAGAGGTTATCCGCATTGGTCGATGACAGCATTCTGCTTTGCTGGGGACTACTTGGAAATCATCGAAGCGCTCAAGGCGCAGAAGCCCGTTAGCGAGATAGTCCGCGGGCGCCTTGCTAAGGGCCTTAACCGCGTATTAACAGGTCTCCTTCTCGAAAACGAAGATCGCATCTTCATCGCTAGTTCGGGCGGTTTCACTCAAAGCCGAGTCAGCGTGCTTTGTGACCACGAGACGTTCTCCCGCAGGCAGGGCGGCGTAGGTATGGCGATCAAGCTTGTCGAGGATACGGGCCGCCCTCGACTCGACGTTTCGCTCGCTGCGGGCCCGGGCCATTCGGTTGCTTTCGACTTGACCCCTATCCGTCATGAGTTTCTCTCGCGTGTGGCTGAGGGGGCTTTGCCAGCGAGCTTCTCCAATGAGTGCCTCGAAGATCTGCTGGCTTTCAAGGCGAAGCTCTTACGGAAGGCAGAGATCGTCAAGAAAGCCAGCGTAGCAGGAGATGATGATGAAGTAGGTAGTGAGACCGCCATGCTGACACTCAACTTCATCGATATTGAGCCAGGTGGTCGCGGCTTTTCACGTCCTGTGACGGTGAGGATCTCGGAATGAGTGGAATAATCAAGAGGCCTGAGATTAAAAGCGTCGATTTTTGCGTCGACGAGAACATTTGGGGTCATCGCCTTTATGACGAGCAGCTTCCTCACCTGACTGTTCTAGAGTTCTTGGGCGTACTCGGCTCGAATTTGGATCAGCCGCTCAGGCCTCACCAGGATCAGGGCGGCTCAGTCATGTTCAAGCCGCAGCGGCAAGTCCGTTTGCGTGGGTTACTGTTCAACAACCCATACGTCGAATCGATTGCGGAGAGCGCCGCGTCTGATGAGGAGAAGTGGAAGCAGTGGTTTGAGCGCTTTAGACAGGGAGCCACAGGTAATGGTGATGAAGACATGACCTATCTGCGCCGCTCATTCACTAGCTTTGATGACTTCGCAAAGGCTATCGAACTGCTGCGTTCCTCGTCATTCGAGTCTCGCAGTAACAAGCGTTGGAGTTCCAAGTTCGTCTTTCCTTTCGGCCCAGACGCTCTTTATGAGGACTTGGCGATCAATGCAAAAGGAAATATGAGCAACGATCGTCGCTTCTTTGCTCGTACAGGCGAGCTGCTCTATCTCATGCTCACACGGGCTAAGCGTGGAGCGGAGCTCGGTGACAGCCTTGCCAAGCGCCTATTCGATAGCGAAGCAACGATGAATCGTTTGGTTAGGGCTCTGCAAGGTACGCCGCAGGGTGTCGAAGAGCCCCGGCTTTCGGGTTATCTACCCGAAATTGCCAATAATCGTTTCGATCAAATCTGCGACGACTGGTTGTCGATCTTGGACAGGGATATGCCGATCTATGATGCATTGGAGCATTTGATCGCGATCACTGGCCTGAACATGCTGCTCTATTTCTTGGAACGAGCTAAGCGGGTTGCTGGTGATGACGATCCGGTCGAGATTATCTGCGAAATCGTCTCCAAGGAGCGAACGAAGGTGCGAGCGCTTTCTGGCGATAGCTATCAATTCAATCAAGGGCTGCCAGCAAAGGCGGTGCGGGCTCATGTTGAGTCGATCCGGTTGAATGTTGAATGGGCTGCAGCTGAATCTGCAGAGTTTCCGGATGCTGAGCGTGTAAAACTCATGCGTGAGTGCTTCCAGTGGCCGCCGACTGATGGTGGCGACGACGAGGACTCCACCGATAAGAGTCCAGATGAGTTGGTTACCAAACTGGCTGATAATGCTTTGGCACGCCATCAGCAGCATGTCGGCAAAATTCATGCGTCATGGTCGCGTGCTATCGGGCTCAGCTCACGCAGACTATCGAGACGCACCCGCTATGCGCCGAACGATAGATTACTCAAGTCGATTGTGGTTTCCATCGTGGAAGACAGGATGCAGTTCGATGAGTTTCTCGCCGAAGCCAAGTGCCGATATGGCCTGGTAATTGGTGACGCAGAGGGTGCGCGCTTAGTCAGCGCCAAGTTAGTAGACCAAGAAGAACTCAGCGAGAACCGAAACAATCTTGAGGCCCGTCTCGTCAGCTTGGGCTTGGTTCGCAGGCTTTCTGACTCCTGCTCATTTGTAGAAAACCCGTTTGCGTTTCAGGGAGAAGCGGCATGCTGACTGATCGCATTATTGGGCGTGTCGGCGCGAATATTCTCGCCCAACGCATATCTAATCCTGGCCAGTCTGGTGATTTGGCTGCGCTCTTCAGGCTAGACAAGCTTTCATCCAGTCAGATCGGGGCAGTCGCACGAGCCATCCTTGCCAATCCGGACCTGCTTGCCCGGGTAGAACTCATGATCCCGGAGGCCTTGGTAGAAGGCCAAGGCCTACCGTCTGACATTCTGATTCCACATAACGCAGGCTATGTGCGCAATAACGCTTTGACCGCCAAAGCGGCGATCCTGACTGCCAATGGCAACGAGCACAACCTCGCGGACACATTGGGTCATGTCATGGCCATTGGCGCCAAGGAGATGCGGGCTGACCCTGATCCGTGGGTCGAGGCCACGCTTCATTCGGGCGGTATTGCACCAGTCCTCGACGACCGATTGGTGTTCCATTCAGCCCTAGCCGGATTGTTAGCATCCTCGGAACTTTCGTTAGTGCAGCTTGGCGAGTTTTGTTCTGCAATTGTCGAGGCTATCGCCACGCACGGGCTGCCCATCCGTGATGCTGTTGGTTACGCCTTGCCATGCGCGGGACTCCCCAGAGACAGCGCCTTCTTCTCGAATGCCAAAACTTTCTCAGCATCGCGTAAACCATGGCACAAGGCTTTCACCAAACTCTTTGCTCAGCGTGCGCCGCTGCTTAAAAAACTCCGCCAGAATGGCCAGCCTCTTGACTCGGAGGAGATTACTGAGCGAGTCGAGGCTAATACTGCAGAAATTTCGGAGGGGGCCCGCCAAGCCCTTGATGCATTCGTCGCAGCTCCTGCTGGAGATCATGAGGCATCCGATGCCCTCGCCCAATTCGAGTGGGAAAGCGATGGCGTTTATCTTGCCTTTGACAAACCGAAAGAAAAGCAACTTGGCTTAGCAGAGTCCACGATCCGTTTCTTCGATCATGAGTGTGATCAGGAGGACTCACTCGATGCCGAGGGTCGCAAGCTATTGGAGGACTTGAAGGGGCGTGAGCGTCGCTCTGACTTCACGGAGGAGGACGAAGAATTTTTCGTTAAGCAGCGAAGGCTCTTGGAGCAAGACAGCAAACTTTGCTCGCGCTGGGAAAAAGCTCTCTATGGCAAGCCCATTGACTGCAATGACTTCTTCGAAGGCTTCGCTCGAGTGGTTAATAGCTTGCATGCCGGCCTGCGTGATTCGGAAGGAGAGCGGATCCTACGTTTCACTGTGACCAAAGGCCGTAAGGAGTGGCGCGAGCGATTCAACTACGACGCCGGCAGCTACTTCTCGGCTATGTACCGCGGCTTAAAGGAGCTCATGGGCTCAAAGGTAGAGTGGAAGGTCGAGCGGTTGGGCAATGCAAACTTACCCGATCCCCTCTTCGACTATGAGGCGTTCTTCGCTAAGGAGAAGGAGCTTCGCAATGATAAGAAGAGCAAGGTTCGTCCGAACCCGTCGCTATCGCGCCTAGCCCTGCAGATCAAGTTTGACGTTGCCTTGATCCAGATCGCTAAGGACAAAGAGGCAGTGTTAGCTAAAACACAGCTCCTTTGGAGCTACAGGCCCACGTCAATTGGCTTGTCGATGGTCGCAGACATGGGCCGCCTCTTGGAGAAGGGCGCGGTAGGTTGTACCGAAGTCCCCCGCAAGTTAGTAAGCAAGAAGGGTGGGGTACAAAACGTCTCGTTGCTCGACACCGGGACGCTGGAGGCGACTTACTCGACTGATGCGGGGTCGCTGGTTTCTTCGGTCAGCAAGCTCCAAAGCCTGCGCCATGTGATTAAGACCCGGATCAAAGAGCTCGCCGAGCAGGGTAGGCTGACGGCTCATCAGCAGAGCGAGGTAAAGGTATCGTGGGATAAGTTCGAGGAGGATTACATCAAGGCGATGGAGGACTTCGTCACGACTGGGCTACATGGCGATGCCGTTATGCGTCAAGCGGAGTCTTACGCCGAACTTTTGAATACCTTGATGGTAAATGCTCGTGGTGATGTGTGTCGCTCGCGGCTGGTCGCTGAAATACTATCGGTCGGGACGGTGCGTGTTGCCGGCGAAAACCCAGCAGTTATCATCCCGCCTTGGCATCCAGAACGAATGAAGGCTCTTGCGGTAAAGACGCGACGCGTTGCCGGTTTCGCTACACACTTGCTCTCCAGCGCTAGCATTCTCTATGGTGACCGCGAGATTTTTATGCGGGAACTTACCGACGAGATCGCTCATCCGTTCTATCCAGAGATTGCGGTTCTCAATCGGGGCGGCGCTTTGACGCTTGTCTCGGAGAGCAGCACGGTTAACGGTTATAGTCTTTTGGAATCACCGACGCGTGGCGCTGAGGAAGCCATGACCGATGTCGATCCAACGGCTGCAGCCAAACAGGCGCGCGAGCTCTTGGAGCGTTATGTTGGGCTGCAGCCCCACGAGGCAAGCAACCTTAGCGTTGTGCTTTATAACGCAGATGCAGCTGAGTTGCCGCTGGCCACAGTGCGCGAGCTCTCCTCTATACAAGAGGATGGCAAGCTCCAATGCAGCGTTTCGGTACGCCACTCAGATCAAGGAAAGCTGCGGCGAGTCTATGGCGAGCTGGTCAACAAGGCTGGTGATGATCCCGATCTGCCAGTAGTCAGCGAAACCAGCGAAAACTTCATCTCGAAGCTGCGTATTTCTGTAATGCCCCTCTCGGCGACTCCAAGAGAGAGTGCGCTGGGTTTTAAGGCTTTCGATGTGGCTTTCCTGCATGACGTGGTCGCGCGCGAGGCCCAAACAGAATGGCTCCCAGTGCAGTGGACCAACGATCGGCCGAACTTGGATCATGCGCCTTCCCGCTGGTCTTACCGGAGCGTGTCAGGTGAGAACGAGCTGAAGTCGACCACATTCCTAGTTTGCCCATGGCAAACGGCATCAGGTTGGGCGTACGTGTCGGCTGTCGCCGCAGTTTGCCGGCAGACGGACGCTATGCCAGGGGAGCGATTACTGCCTGCGCGCCGCATTTCCCTTCAAAGCCCAGCTCTGGCTGAAATAATCAGGGACGCTCACGAGTTGGCCGAATGGGTAGCCACCTACGACGAGCTTCTCGACAAGCGCCAGCTTCAGCACAACAACATTACGGTGGTGCGCTACCGTAGAGGCTCGACTAATGGCCGCAATATGATTGTTAGCTCGACCTCGGAGCTTCGGTTGTTGAGCGTGTTGGTTCGTAGACGCTTGGATGAGTTGAATCTCCAGCTCGGATCCGACGAGATTCAAATCGCTGTCGACAAGGCGAAGCGCGACGCACTTTCAGTCTCCGGAGATATCGTACTGCGTGCAGCCAAGCGAGGTGTATCTGCAGGAGAGATGCTAGGCCTTGTGCTAAGTCGTTACTTGCTTGCAGAGGAGTTCCAAGCCTCAGCGAATGGTAGGCAGGTATTGACCGCCTATTTCCTACTCGACGATTACGCAAGCTGGCTATCTCAACCTGAAAGCCGTATCGCGGATATTTTGGCGCTCAACGTTGAGGAGTACGAGGAGACTGTTCGCGTCGTCATTTCAATTGTTGAGGCAAAATATGTTGGAGCCGATGGGGTGGCTCAGGCGCGACGAGGCTCCAAGGATCAACTATTAGCAACATTAGGCATGTTCCGTGAGGCGCTCTTCGGTGATCCTGGTCGCCTTGATCGGGATATTTGGTTGGCCCGCTTGGCCGATATGCTTATAGATGCGGACATCCCGCCCGGTATGACGGATTTGATGGAGCGTGCTCGCGCCAAGTTGCGAGATGGCGATGTAGAGATTTCCCTGCGTGGGTACTCGCACGTTTACGTTCACACCTCGGACGCAGGTTCCGCCTCGGCGTCTGAGCAGGAGCTTCTTGATGAGACAGGGGGCGTTATGGCTTGGCAGGAGGTTTTCGATCGGCCGGACTTGCGAAAACTCGCCGAAGCTTATGCTAAAGGCTCTGGAGGTCACGAGGTTCGATCAGGTATTGGGGCCCAGCAGCCTTGGGAAGGGCACTGTTTTAAATTGCCCGCCCCGCGAGTGCCATGGTTGGCTGCAATAGGTCAGCTATCAAGTGGGCAGATTGATACGTTTGCTGAAGAAGCCGCTTCGTTAGGTAACGACGCCGAGATGGCTGCGCCGAGTTGTCCAGTGGTTGCGCCTTCAGTACTGACAGAGGAGCCGGTTCTTGCATCCGTAGCTATTGCAGATTCAACTTCAGATCAGCTTTCTGTTACGAGCTCCAGCTTCGGGGGCGGGTTCTCTGATCTGGTCGCGTCAAAGTTCTCCGGTGGTGCGCAAGCCGATGTCGAACGGGAGGAATGGGCTCAAGAGGTCACAAAGAGGCTTAAATCTGCGCTTAATAGCTACGGTCTCCAGGCGGCTGTTCTAGGCACTCGCCTGACTCCAAACGGCTGCCTAGTTCGTTTGGCAGGTTCTGATCGCTTGCGTGTCGAAGATATCGAGAATAAACGAACACAACTCCTTACTACTCACGCCATCAACCTAGTAACTGTCCAACCTAAGCCAGGCGAGATCGTGGTTACGGTCGCTGGCGCAAAGAGGCAGGCTGTGTCCCTTTGGGAGCTCTGGTCGCGTCGAGACCTCAATAGAAATGTTGCGGGTATCAACACCTCATTTCTACTGGGGCTCCAGGAGATTAATGGCGCGTTGCTGTATCTGAATCTGGGCGCTGAGTTTGGTGGGCTTTCATCGCATGAACCGCACTCATTGGTGGCTGGAGGTACGGGCAGCGGCAAATCGGTGCTCATCCAGGCCCTTATATTAGATATCGCTGCGACCAATCCTAAGGAGCTAGCCCAAATCATCTTGATTGATCCTAAGATGGGGGTTGACTACGCGCCATTGGCCGACTTGCCGCACATGCGGGATGAAATCGTAACCACCAAGGAGAAAGCATCCGAGGTTCTTGACGCTCTGGTTGAGGAGATGGAGGACCGCTACCGCGCTTTTGCGAAAGCCAGAGCTCGCGATTTACCGACCTATAACTCGAAAGTATCGACCGAAGAGCGACTGCCAATGGTCTTCCTGATCCACGACGAATTTGCAGACTGGATGCTCGACGATGCTTATAAATCCGCAGTCGGTACGGCAGTTCAGAGGCTGGGCGTAAAGGCACGTGCGGCAGGTATTCATTTGATCTTCGCGGCACAGCGTCCAGACAAGGATGTGATGCCGATGCAGCTGCGAGAAAATTTGGGCAATCGGCTGATCTTGAAGGTCTCCAGCGAGGCCACATCCAAGATTGCGCTCGACCGGCCGGGAGCTGAATTGTTGCTGGGCCGAGGGCATCTGGCCGCCAAGCTCAACGGCGAGCAGGGCCTTGTTTTCGCGCAGGCTCCTTTTTTGTCAGATCAAGATATCGAGGCGGCTGTGGCCGCAATCCGAGCTGATAACTCAAGCCAGTAACTTAGGAATTTATTTGTGGCGCAACCTTTCAAACACGATGCAGCTAGCCTTTACGACTTCTTCTCCCAGGGAGGGCGCGGCTTTTACGTTCCTTACTATCAGCGCAACTACTCATGGGACGAGGAGAACGCTACGAAGCTCATTGAAGACATTTTCTCGAGCATCAAACGCACATTGACAAAGCCCGAAAATAGCATCTTTCTGGGGACGGTCATTCTTCATGAAGAGAAGAATGTGCAGACAGGCATCCACTCCGACACTCCAAATTTGTTGACTAAGGTGGCTAACGTTGTCGATGGTCAGCAACGCATCACCTCGATCTCTATTCTCGCTTGCGCTATCGAAGAACAGATCAATCAGATGGTGCCTAAGCTCAAGGCGCTTGCAGGTTCCGCGCCGGAGTTCACTACGCTGGCCACCGAGTTGACTGATGAGCTTCCGAACATTCGCCCGTTTTACGCAGTTGAAATCACGAAGACCGGTGCGCAGCCGAAGTTGAAGCCGAAGATTATTAGAGCAGGCGACATCTCCTCGAATCCGGTTTCGGATCAATGGACTCTCTGCGGAGACATCAACCATTACTATCGGTCCAATACCTCGAGTTTCCTCTCGAGTTTCATCGCAGGTATAGCTATCGATTCGATCTCGACAGACGAGCGGGTACGATCGGTATCGGAGGTTTTTCGACAGAAAATCAGCGAAGAGATCAAGGCGGCGGACGCATCGCTTGCAACTGGGTTGTTTTCGGCGAATTGTGTCACCGATGGAAGTCTGTCCAACTTTATGGCTTATCCCCCTATCTGGGCGAATATCCACACCCTTCCGCCAGATGAGCAATCTCTCTACTACGGTGGGATGTTGTTATTGGCAGTCTGTTCGTTCCTGAAGAATTCATGCCATCTGGTTGTGATCGAGTGTTTGGATCTTGGCTTGGCTTTCGACATGTTCCAGTCGCTGAATGCTACAGGTACTCCGCTGACCGCATTCGAAGTGTTCAAACCGCAGATTGTTAAAGCCTGGGACGCAGGTTACGCCACAGTTATCAAGCCGCAGGTAGATCGCATCGAGAGGGTGTTTGAGACCGAGAGCAATTCGTCAGACAAAGAGGAGCTGACCGACAAGGTTATCGTGTCCTCAGCCTTGGTATTTAATGGGATGGAGCGAAGCCGGCGCTTTAGTGAAGAGCGTGACTGGCTGACCGACACACTTGAAGGGTCTCTTGCCGCAGGCGTGCCGACGCAGAAGTCGGTCGATTTCATAACATCTATCGCGGATCAGGCAGAGTACTTCCTAACCTTCGTTAAGCCGCGGAGGTCTCCAAAAAACTCTGCCACATTCGGCTTGTGTAACCACTTGTTGACCATGGGGCTATCGCCACAGCAGGCTGACCGTGCTGCACTTTGTGTGTTCTATCTCAAAGACGCCGGTCATCAGTTCGCGCACGCTGTGCTGAGCGTCTTTTATTCCAAGCTGCTGCGCGCGCAGGCCAGTGCAGCCGCTAAGGTAGTTGCTGCGACTGAGTTCGTAACGGTGTGCGAGGCAACGGCTGCTTTCTTCACGCTCTACATGGGGGCGCAGCAGGGACGCTTCCCTGACTCAGATTACCGAGCCTTGTTCCAGTCGACCGCAGGGAACATCTCGTTCGCAAATGGCGCATCGAATCAGACGGCCGCTTTCGTTAAAGCAGGGTTCAGGCAGGCATTGGGAAATCAGAAGGTCTATGACGCAGCGGACCCAGTCGCAGCTCGTAAAATCTGGGTGGACCTGGCTAAAGAGAACGCCTGGTATTCTCGAAAGGCGGTTTGCCGGTTTGCGCTGTTTGTTTCAGCTCATGACGCTGCACCAGACCTTACGGCCGCTAACGAGGGGCTCTTCACCAATGGGATGCCGAACTCCGCCGATTTGATTAATTGTCGAGTCTGGCATTCTAGCGAATATGAGGTTATCGAGCACGTTGCTACTCGCGAGCGGCCATCGTTGATCAAGTTCCCTGCACACTTCTTTGCCACGATTTATCCTGGCAACTATTCTATCGTCGATAAAATCGGCAACCTGACCCTCCTCTCTGGGCCGGTAAATTCGTCAATCTATTCCGAGTGGCCCGACAAGGCATTCTATTACTGGAATCTCACAACACCAGGATCGACGGCAGCAGGCACCACAGGAGTCTCTCTCGCTGCCTCACTCGGAATTGGCAGCGTACCTCCAGCCCTTTCGTCTTTGGTCGGTGCTTCGAACTACCTCTCACACTTAGCTCCTCTTGCGTTGAGAGGACAGCATGGCCTCCATTGGGATGACGCTTTCATTGCGACGCGCTCCGAGCACTTGTGTCAGCGTGTGTTCGACAAGCTTGACGCCTGGTTGCGTTAAACCATCCCGGGGTTGCGCAGCACTCGGCTCGACCGCTAGTCATCATCGTCTTCATCGCGCTCGTAGTCGTAAAGGTCTTTGTGAAGAGCGAACTCGCTCTTCACATGAAGATCTTGGACGTATTCGAGCGTGCAGTTAGCTATAAAGCGATCGAACTCTTTGGCATAGGCATCTCGGATGGAGTTGTAGTCATAGGATTCAAATCCTTGGGCGAACCATCTGAGGATGATCTGTATGTAGAGTGCTGAAACTCTGCATGCATGTTTTAGCATCAACACCAGCTCTTCGCTGTCCTCGTAGCCACCATAGTCCGCAGGAGGTCCCAAGGGGAAAGTGCCATGCGCGACATGATTTCGAAGGTTGCGCACTAGCTGCAGCGCATAGGTCAATCGGCTTTCGGCTCCCAAGTCGAGCCCGTGAACGGCAGCATTGTGCTCGGCTTTGTATCGAACGAAGAGCTCGATGAAATTGCCGCAGTGATGTTGGAAGTCCTTTGGCGCAGCTGATACCCCTTTGCTATCAAAGAGATCATCCAGAAGTGCGACTGTCCGCAGGCTGCTCGCCCTTTTGAGCTGTCTTTTGGCTACGCCCTTGCGGACTGACAAGGGGCCATATAAGTGATCAATGAAGCGATAGGCCTCTTCCAAGCCATTGCAGACGAACATGAAGCGCGTGAGCCCGGTGGCATGAGTCGTGTAATGCTTCGCGTGGGCATCGATGTTGTCGCCCACGGTTTCGCAGTAAAGGCCGGCGTCCGGTGATTCGAACTTCCAAGTGTCGACTTCGACTTTCTCGAGCTGAGCGGCTAGCCTGAGCCAGTCTCCGATCGTCTCCGTTTTGATCGTTGCTGTTCCATGCTCGCTCACGTAAGACGACGTATTTCCAAGGTAGTCAGCAGCCAAGCCCACTTCGATCAAGTGTTCAGCAAGCCCCCTAGTCTCTGCGCAAATTGGACAGGGTTGTTGGATGTTGGGTTTCGGATCGTCTGAGTTCATCTGGCCGTTTGCCATGGATTTACTTGTGACAGATGAGGCAGGAGCTATTGCCTTCGTCGTCTCCGTAAACGTCATCGATGTCCTCCGGGAAACTTTTTACTGGGCGGAGTGGGTTTATAGGGATATTTTTACGAAGGCGCGCACGGCGAACTTCATATTCGGCTTTTATCTCAATAATCCGAGCGGGCTTTTCTAGATCCCAAAGCGACTCTCCCTTAGACCAAGTGAAAGGAGAGCCATGCTCCAATGCATCTTTCTCAAGTTCCTTGGCTTTTTCGTAGTCCTCGGGGTGACGCTCTTTGAGGCGAACCCATTCGATCTTCTGTTGGAAGAAACAGAATGTGCAGCCACTGCGAGAGCGCCATTCGTAGTACTTTGGATAACCCAATCCCGAGGACTCGAGAATATCGACGACACTAGCTTTGTCGACGCCCGCCTCACGGAAGGGAAATTTCACAAGCATGTTTTCGGCTTTTGCTGAGTACCCCTCGCGGTACTCCTCATCAGCCCGGATCGCTACATAGGAGAAAACTTTATCTCCTGCTGCCAGCCATGGTTTGACCCACTGTTCAAACGGTGCCAGTTTGAGCTGACGCGTACACCAGCGAGTCTGTGCGCTGGGGAGGAAATGGTTGTATTCACGCAGCCAAAAGCGGAAGTCCCGACGGGGATTAAGTCGCTCTATGGGCTTGCCTAAATAGCCTTCGAGTCGTCCCAGGAACTCGTAGACCTCGGGAAGCTCCTCGCCGGTATCCGTAAAGAAGTAGTCGATATCCAGCTCGGGATGGTGATCACGCATCCACACTGCCAAAGCTGCACTATCTTTTCCTCCGGATAAACCCAGTACGTGTCGCTCAGTCATCCATCTGTTCCTCTTCGATAACCAGATTCATTCCGACTTTGGCCAAGATGGCAAGTAAGATGTCAGTATCAAGACCTTGATCCTCCAGCATTTTGGCTATTTCACTGGCCTTTTCTTCTACTGTTTTACGGTGACGTTCTGAAATAGAAAAGGATCTAGAAATCGTCGTTGTTTCCGCTCCTACGCCAATGACAACTGCGATTGCTTCACTTTGTGCTGGACGATCTTTGACAGCGACGAAGGCCTCAGCCTCGCGGAAACGTCTTGCGAATTGGACGAGTTCGAGCACCGCAGCGTCGATATGGCGGTCAACCCAGTCGCGTGGTGGTTTATCGGCGGCTAGGCTCAGAATACCTTCCAAGACGGAGCGGCTGCCATCGTAAGACGCTAGTCTTGTCGAGAATGCATCGAGCCTGAAGTTGCCTGAAACGCCTGCTACGGCCCGTGCTCTTTCACGGAGTGATTCCAAGTTGTCGAGAGGCGCATCGAGCGCTTTAAGCATCTTGGCTTCTACTTCGGATAGCATCATTGCATAAGCTGTTGCGATTTCTTTCAGGGGCGCGCGCAGAGCATTCACGTAGGCTTTGCCATCGGCTACCTCCAGCAGCGTTGGTAAGTCGACGAACAGAACTTTGTGCGGGTCGCTGGCCTTTAGCAGCATGTCACGAATTGCTTTGGCAGTTTCACCCAGCCGCTGTGTGCGCCGAGACCACTCTGGCAAATTAAAAATTAACGCCACAAGGCCACGCGCCGCCTCTAGAGGATCAGCAGCTCCTCCTATTTCCCCAACTTCCTCGAGGAGATGAGAGATGCCATCTAAAATTCGGCTCTTATCCTCATCAATCGCGATCCAGCGGAGCGTAAAGCGGGTCGGATCTTGGAGGCACTCGTCGATGTCAGCATCGCTGAGTCGAGAGATGAACATGCCTTCCTTGTATACGGCGATGTTGGCTTTGTGCACCAACAAGAATGCTGTCAGAAAAACTGGCAGTATGCCCCGCTTCATGCCGTACGGCGGCATGCTCCAATGGTCATAGATGGTGCTAACGCTTACGCGGGCGCTGGTATCGGCAAAGAGTTGCTGAGTGAACGCCCAGAACTCGGAAAAGCCTTTGGGTGAGGCCTCGCATGGCTCGCAGACGCGCCAAGCCTCTCCCTCTTTACGGTATAGATGTGATGCCACGAGCAGTGTTTCGAAAAGGCCGCGCTCGGCAGGGAAGCCTTCAATACCTAACCGCTCTTGGCCTTCGGCGTTGATCATTGCGTGTAACAGATCACGGCGGGCTTTAACGCTATTGCTCGACACACTATCGCGATTAACTAGCTCGCTCCACACTCGAGGACAATGCTCATAGAGGTCGTCGGCGAGGTCTGAAGCAATAGGTGATAGCTTTGCACCAGGCTCAATAACCTGGTCGTTACCATCATGCCATTTGCACAGTGAGGCAGCAGCTTGAAGTTGGTCCTCAAGGTCGGAGCGAGTAGCGGCCAAGCGGGCGAATACTTCGCGGCGGGCGACAGGGTCTCCTCCGAGCTCGTGGCGTTCCTTTACCTGCTCTAATGCAACCAATTCGGTCGATAGTTCCGCGATGCGGGCATGATTATCCGGGATGCCTACTAGCACCGGCCAAGGTTCTTCGTAAGCACAGGCCTGAGCTCGCTTTCGAGCCTCACGAAGAGGCATGTCTCGGCCGGGAAGCGCAAGGATGAACTGGCCGAACTCTCCCCGCTGGGGTTTGTAAGTACTTGCAATCTTTTCCGCTTGCTCGATGCTTCGCAGAGAAATTTCCATCCAGCGCATTGAGCCCGTTTCGTGGTAGTGCCGCTTGGCGACCACTGGGTGCATTCCCATAAGCTGGGATAATTTGGCGTAGTCAATGCCAGGAGATGACGCTACAGCTTGGGCAATAGCTGCATCGATATCGAAGTCGCTACCTTCGAAAACTGACCAAGCTCCGGTATAGCTCTTGAACAGAGCCACTTTGAGCGAGGCCAGTTTCTTCAGTGCGGCCTCGATCTCATCCTGTGGCACGCTGTGGAAAAGGGTCGACAAGACTGGTAAGTCGGCGGCAAGCCCTGAACCAGTGCGGAAGAGGTCGATGACGGCGATGTTTTTAATCAGAGACACCTGCAGCAAGTCACCAGATTTGGCCTCAGCGCGCTCCACAGCTTCTACAGCTTGGGACCAGCGGTGCCCATCTGCAGAAGCTAGGATGGCAGGCTCTAGGTTCGCACGCAGATATTCCCAATAGTCGCTAGGGCGATACCAGTTCGATTGGTTCAGCGGAGTCGATTGTAGGTAGGCGCGAAACCCATAAGGCTCGACTGAAGATAGGAAGCCAAAGGTGCTCCGCTCATTTTGACCGAACTGCCGCTTCGATATTGGACCCAACAATGCAGCCATGGTTGGATGCAGCGGCCAGCAGCGTTCTAAAGCAACAGCGAAATCATTGCCGACGGCTGGGCGACGTGACCTGACGGCATCGGCAATAGAATCAGAGGCCCCCCGTATCCACTCGGGTCGCCGCTTTGCATCAATTGCACGGCCGATAAGCTCGACAACCTCGTCGCTTGCCGCCACGAAAGGGAGGTCAAGGTAACGGCCTTGAACCTTGCCCCAGTCGTCACGAGTGTCGATACCAAGACGGTTGGCGTACTGTGCGAAAGATTGATGCAGCACTCCAATCACAACCAGTCTGCCTTCAGCGCGGGCAGATGCTTCTGCGAGCTCTTGGAAGAAGTAGACATCGTCGCCCACGCCTAAGGCCGAAGCTTCAAGGAACTTGCCCATCTCATCAATGAACACCAAGACACCATCGTTCGGGCGGTCTTTGGCTTCGGCGATCAGTTCATTGATGACGTGCTGTGCATTGGGTTTGTTGCGACCTTCAAAACCCTTGTCCTGAGCCTTGCGAAGGGCTAAGTCCAGTTCTTTGACGACACTACCGCGCCGGCCAACCACTGGGATTACGAGCCACCCGTCTTGAACTGGAAAAGCACTGTCAAAGTTTGGCTTCGAGTCCAAATTTAGTGTAGATCGGGCTTTTGCGCGAAGGCTCTTATCAGTATGGAGGGCGCTCGCCAAAGCTACGGCCAGAGATGATTTTCCGCCGCCGAAGGGGCCTGTCCAAGTGAAGCTGCGCTGATTGGTTGCGGCAAGCTGCCTACTCATGCCCTCTACCACAGTCGCTGCGGTCGAATGGAAGATATACCCGTCGAGTGCGTCGGATCGGCCAATGTCCGCATCAATACGGATTGATCTTTGGTACTGGTGAGAAATCTGGACGATGTCGGCGAGCACTGCCTCTCTTACCTCAGTCATATGCGCGCCTAACCATGTCTTGTCGATCGTCATCAGAGAGGTTTTTTTTGTGGACTTGGCGAAGGCCAGCGGAGTCGGACCACGCTAACTTGCCTCCGGTCAGATCGGCCAAAGAGATTAAGCGCTGGGCTATCGACTCTTCGTCGAGCTTAAAGACTCGACCTGGAGAGCCTTCTGCATATGCGATGGTCTCGAAAGCTAGCGAACTTTGGCTGTCTGCAGTTCTGCGCCAAAAATCCATGAGGGCATAAGTGAAGACACCATCATGAAGCGCAGCCTTGGGGCCGCGTCGGAATGCATATTGCCCCTTGTGTACTTCTTGCAGCAGCCCCAATTCCCCGAGTAAAGGCTCGGCAAAATCCTCTGGAGAACCGGTTGCTGCCCGTGGCGCGTAGCTACGTAGACAGGTCTCCAAGTCGCGCGAAATAGTTGCTGAAGAAAGGCGGTGCTTGGGATCTAGGCTTCGGGCATACAGGGCCAAAGGCTCTTCGAGTTCTTGGCGTGTAAAGGTTGGAGCTGTCACGTGATTGAAGAGCCAATACCATGTGGTCGAGCGGTGGTGCCGCCCGGCGAGGCGCCAATGTACGAGCCATGCTGTAGACGGGTTCTCCGCATAGGGGTCGAGACCTCCATTTCGCAGTATCTCCATTGCCAGGCTTTTTACGCGGAACGCATCGCCTTCTTCGGCCATGATCCCGCATGACAATGCCCAATGCCGAATCGATGAAACCATGTTTTTACCAACACCGAAGGCTGCGATTGCAGACTCATCGGTGAAGGTTGATTTGGTAATCAGTCCGTCATTGCTCGCTTGATCGAACGCTTTCTTAAGCCACATTTGGCGAAGAGGAAACGTTTCATGTCCGGAGAGGTGCACGGATGCTATTCGGTTAGGTTTGGTGTTTGTATTCTTCATGATTTCAAGCTTACCGCGAACTGGTGGATTACTCCAGTTCGAGACTCTACGAGTTTTAGCTGTATGTGTATACAGTTATTTGGCGTTCATCCGCAACCGATCCTGAGCTCTCGGTGAGGTGCCGGATCGGCTGAACGCGTCGCCCCCCTTTGGAGGGGTTGCTAAGGCAAGGGTATGTCGTCTCATGATCTGAAGTTAGGCCTGGAGTTTTGAGATTGTGTGCTTGGATGACCAAAAAAGAACGCGTTTAATGAGTGAGCAGCCTTGAGGCTGCCCGCTCATTGACTGATAGCTCAACGACTTCGTTTCTGTTTGAGGTGCTGCAAGGTGATGAAAATAAAGGACGCAAGCAATATCGCCACTAGCACAACAGGCACGCGTAGCAGCATCAGCAGCATAAGCATCACCGCTAGGCAACCAGCCAGGACTCCGACAAAGGCGAACACAGCAGCGAGAAGCTTGAGTACCTCTAACAGCAAAGGTTTCATAAGTGCCCCCGCACGGCCATCGGCACGCAATCCTCGTTCCCGATCACGATGTGGTCGCGTGTCCTGACATCTACCAGGTAGGTGCCGGTGGCTTCTCCGGCTTTTAGCTTATGCAGTTTCATCTATTGCTCCTTGGGCCGGTTTAGGTAGTAACGGATTGCGCCTGGCATTGGGTTGCAAGCTTTTCAGCTAGGTCTGGTTTGCTTGAATGCTGCGGTGGAGGTTTGGACGGGTGTTGATCGGCATTGGCTTCAACTGAAAAGAACTCTTCAATCACGGCGCTACTGTCTTCCTCGTTGTCCTCGAACGCACCGTTACCAAAGCAGCGTCGTGCTGCCTCATCCAGCGCAATCTGATTGAAGCCAGCAGTCTGCCGTTGTGCGTCCAGTTCGTTGGCAGTCAGCAGCGCCTCGGCCATATCCATGCCGGTGCGTACGGTGAGATCGACGTAGAAGATTGGCGTGCCATGGCTCTGCCGAGTTGACTTGCCGCGCAGACGCAGCTCCAGCGGCAGGCAGGCTAGTCGGTTACCCGACATAGCCTGGAAGTAATGCAGGCGTGCGGCCAAGGTGCGGATGCTGTTAAAGCCAGTGGTGCGGAACACAAAGCTTCCGAGCGGATCGTCATCGCCGATCAGTACATTCAGCCGGCCGTAGGGTTTGCAGGCACCGCCTTTGGCCAGCGGGCAGGCATCAGGCGATGGGCAGGGCAACGATTGCATGCCGTCTCGGGTGACACGCTTGCAGGTCTCGCCATTGCCCACGCACAGCGGCCGCCCGGATTGCCGGTCGAACAGCGTGTAGTCGGCGCGAAAATTCAGTTCAGGTTCGTTGAACAGCAGGCGTACCGGGATGCTGCGTAGCTTGTACTCCTGGCTTTTGCGCAGCTCATCGTTGAACGGGTGCAGCAGCCAGCCGTCCTTGCCTTGCACCTGTGAAGTGATGGTGAACTGGTCATCTTTCTCCGGCAGGCGTTTGCCGTTCTTCTCGATGACTTTGCCTATGGAAATTCGCCCGAGTACCGGCGGGGTGATAGCCAGACCTTTGAGCATGGTGGTTCTCCTACAAACGAGAAAAGGCCAGCCACGCAGCGTTAACTGTATGGGCTGGCGAAAGGGAGGAAATGGTTAGGCGTGATTGGATTAGCCGACCAGAAAGCGCCTGCTGCCTTCCTTGAGCTTGGTGTAGCGAACCCGCAGGTAGGGTTTGTCCTTCAGCATGCGTTCAACATCGAGCACGTTGCTGTCTTTGGATTTCTTCCAGCTGATAAAGCCGTGGCTGAACTCCGCGCGGGTGGCATCTCCCATGGCCTGTTGCAGCAACTGCTTTAGTTGGGCTTCGCGCGTTTCCTTTTCGCTGATGGATTGGCGCACAGCTTTGAGCTCTAGGTAGGCCGCTGCCAAACCAGCGCGGCCACTGAAATCAGCGGTCTGGCCGTTGTCATTCGGATGGAGCTCACGCAGTGCCATTTCAGCCGAGGCTGAACCATCAGCAGGCGGTGGTGTGTCTGTCTCGACGTAGTGCCAGAACTTACGCTCCAGCTCGATCAGGCGGGCAATCATCAGCTCGTCCCGTTCGATGCGGTGGATCTCTAGGGTCTGGCCGCCCAGCAATACAGCGACATCCGCAGCTTGCTTGCCGGTGACTGCAAGCTGGTGCATTACCTGAAGTTGCACATACTCGGGCACGCCTTCTTTCCAGAGGCGTGCGCCGTTTATGCCGGCTGTCTTGCATTCGAGGATCTGCACATCGTCAGCACCGATTACCTCTCGGTCGATGTTGGCCAGCATCCAGGACAACTCAGGGTTTGGATGCTGCAGTACGGCGTTGATGCGCCGTACGCGTTTGCTGGTGCGCTTGCTGTAATGCCAAGCCACGATCGGCTCCAGCACATTGCCCCAGTACATCGGGCTTTCCTCATCCTGCGGATCGGCCTTAGGCAAGGTGGTGTCGCGACCTGTTTTCTCCAGCCACAGCTCTAGCTGCGACTTGTAGGGATTTAGGCCTACTGCAGCGCCAGCATCCGAGCTGCCGATGCCCTGTTTACGCACCATCAGCCAATCTTCACGAGGCAGTTCCTTGGTACTGATTAAACGCAGCACCGGGCGCGGCTTGCTGGCGCGGCTCAACGAAGTAGCTTTCATAGCGTTCACCTTGTGGAAATAGAAACGCCCGATCAGCAACCAGGCTGATCGGGCGTTATGGAGTGGAGAAGGTAAGCGGTTAGGTCACCAGTTGCAGAGCGGTGTCCAGGGCGCGTTGCTTGATCTGCGCACCTTGGCCGAACCAGGCCGAGTCCATGCGGTATTCGTTGCTGCGGGCGCGGCGCTCGTGATCGACAAACTCGGTCACTGCATTGAGCAGGCCCCATGCAGTGCCACGTGCCGAGTCGAGCTGACTGCCCCGACCACGACCCTCGTACAGTTCCTGAACCTTGCGCAGAGCGCGTTCGTTGGGCAGTACCTCCGGCAGTGCGCCGGTTGGACTCGTCTCACACAACACGGACATGAAGAACCCCAACGCCTCATGCCACTGCACCTTACGCTCAGACAAGGCCCGCATGCGGTACATAAACTCATCCCACTGCGAGACGGCGATGCCGAGCTGCTTCTTCACTGCTTTCGGATCGAAGCGGGTGTTGTGCGGCACCTTGATCGCGCGGCTGTTGCCGTCTAGGGCGATGGTCAGGGTGTTGTTGCACACCACTCGCACGGTGGTTGGTGTTGCTGTGGTGGCCAGGGTGCCGTCGCAGGATGTAGCCAGTAGCAAGTAGCCGTTGACCTGATCGTTACCCTTGAGCGCTGCGCCTTGCCCGGTACGCGCCAGCGCCCAGAATTTTCGACCACCCTTGAGCACGCCGGCGGTTTCCAGCTCATAGCCGGAAACCTCGGTAAGGTCACGATAAAACTCCAACACTTCCCGAGGCTGCACGGTGTGATAGCGCTGGGAGACCACCGACAGCGGTGCCTTGGTGTCCGAACGGAAGAGTACCTTCTGCTCGGAGAAGGAATGGATCGCGCCCAGGTGGCCGACGGTCTCTGATTTGAAAAGTACGGGGCTTTCCTGGATCGCCCAGTCCATGCCGGCTTCGCGTTGCCAGACTTCGATGGGTTGTTTCTGGGTGAGTTGATTACCTAGGCCATGCCACGGTGCAGCGCCAGCGTAGGCCATAGTTTCGACGAGATGGGCCATGGTTGAGATTCCTTTGGGTGCAGGCCGGCATAAAGCGCCGCGCCCAGCGCAGCACCGTCCGGACGATATGGATAGAAAAGGTGTGGTCCTGCCAGATCAGGCCGGAAGGTTAAAGCGGTGACCGCAGAGCAAGCAGAGGTTGTGGGCTAGGACGTGGCGATCAAGCGACTCACCCAGTTGGGCGCCGAGAGCGCAGCCGCCGACACCGCCGGCCAGTCCGCCGAGGATGGCACCTGACACTGAGCCGAGAGTTATGCCGACGGGCCCGGCAATAGCGCCGATTAGCGCACCAGCCTGACCACCTGCTAGAGCTGCGCTGACGCCACGCGCGGCACCACCTACTGTGCCGATGGCCGCGCCGACTTTCATAGCGTGATGGAAAGAAGCAACTTTTGGGGAGTGACAGCGAGGACACTGCAATGACATGGGATGAACCCTCCTGGTAGTGGTGTCATTGCTGTTATGTAGAGTTGAGATTTTTTTGAATCGAATCAATACGCCTTTGGGCGCGTGTTTTGGTCGCTATGGCAGCGAACGCATCCAGCCGCCTGTATTGGACCGCAATTATGATGAGTTGTGTCTGCTAAGCGAGGCGACACACATTGTCGTACCTACCAGTCAAGCTAGCGCCATTCGACAGCCGTAGGACATCGCTATGCCAATTTCCCCGCGCCCGTTCACCCTTGTCTGTGCTCACTGTTCTTGGAGAAAAACGGTTCTGCCTCACAACGATTTGGCATCGCTCGGCCCAGCTGCGTTCATCCTTTGTCCTGAGTGTCATACCCCTTCGTTGGAGGGGCTGGAGGCCAATCGACATGAGATCCTCAGAACCCGCCTGGAACAATTCCTAAGCCTCAACGATTGACGTTCAAAGTCGCGACACCTTTTGTCGCTCTGCCCCGGTAAATGGTCAAAAAGACCTAGGAGGTTACGATTATGAAAAACCTGTTTGCCGTCATAGGACTTTGTGTGGTGCTAAAGAAAAGCTATGAACTGTATCGCGAGTACAGCGAACTGAAGCGCGAAAGGAACGCGCGCCAGTCTTCTCCCTCCTGAATTAAGGGTAGAACCTCAAGTTCCGCACACCACTGCCGAAAGGCTTATGCCTTATGTCGATTACAATTGATGGCAAAACGCTACTTTAATCAGTAGCATCGACGCCAAATTGACGGCAGCCTCCTGGCTATCAGTTGACCCGCAGAACAAGGTAGTCATCATGTCCCAAGCGAAGGATACGCTGCTCAGGCTATTCGCATTACTGCGCCTGATCCCCACAGAACCGCAGCGAATTGCAGCTCCGACCCTGCTTGAAAAGCTTCGCGATAGAGGGTTTTCCGTAACACTTCGCTCGGTTCAGCGTGATTTGAACCGGTTGTCGACGCCTTTTTCGTTGCAATGCGACGAGAGCGAGATCCCGTTTCGTTGGAGCTTCACGCGGGATGCGCCGCTCAGATTGGAGGATATGGATGCCTCCACCGCACTGGCCTTGTATCTGTCGGAGAGCCATCTGACTACTTTGTTGCCGCAGACTGTTCTGGACCAGCTCGGTCCACAATTTCGACGCGCACGTAACTTCCTGGGTGATCTGGGCCACAACGGATTGGCCGATTGGGCGCGACGAGTTCGGGCGATTCCCAATGGGAAAACCTTGCTGCCTGCTGCGATCGATCCCGACGTCTGGGGGCAAGTGTCTACCGTTTTGCTGGAGCGCCGGCAACTGCTAGTGACTTATCAGAGTCGGAGCAAGGGCGAACTCAAACAGTTTCGCCTTCATCCGGCAGGCCTGGTATCGCGGCATGCCATCAGCTACTTGCTGGCTTCCGTAGATGGCTACGGCGACCTGCGCCAGTTTGCCCTGCACCGTATTCAGCATGTTCGTGTACTCGATGAGCCGTCCGTTTTGCATGCGGCCTTTGATGTGGACGATTACATCGCGACCGGCATATTCAGCCATCGTCAAACCGGCATAGAGGTAGAGCTGATCGCGGATGTTCATCCGCAGATTGCTTTCCTGCTTGGAGAGACTCCGCTGAGTCATGAGCAGACCTTGAGCGATATCCCCTCGCATACCTGGAAGCGTTTACGCGCCCAGGTGCCGCTGGATCGTGAAACGCTGTGGTGGATCTTTGGCCTGAACGACAACATCCGCGTGCATGGGCCACAGGCGTGGGTCGATGAGATAGGGGCCAGGTTGCACGGTATGCAAAACCTCTACACATCAGTTGACCACGCGACATGAACTGTCGCATGGCCATGGAAGACTGCGGCCGTTTGATTGCCAATGGATTAACGCTTGTCAGGTGCTCAAGGCGCCGGGCGAAAGGGACAGAAACTGATGACGCGCTCCACCGTTACGCCCCTCAAATCCCGAAAAGTCGGAAGCTCGGTGTCTGCTGGCAACGCCACCTTCGATGTATTGGTGTTGGCCACAATGAGCGCAGGCAAAACGTCGTTTATCAACGCATTGATTGGCCAGGAACTGCTGCATACCGCCAATGAGGCCACCACTGCCTGTGTGACCCGTATAGAGCATCGTCAGGGCGCGCGGCGATTCAGTGGTGCCTGCTATTGCTACAACGACACCGAATTGGCCTCCCAGCCTTCGCCGTCAGTAGCGCTGCTGCAGGACTGGAACGCCAATGTCGAGGTCAAGCGCATCAGCCTGGCGGGAACCTTCAACGTGGTGCCGCGCCCGGCACCCGGTTTGGTGCTTCACGACACGCCAGGGCCAAATAACAGCCAGGATGAAAACCATGCCCGGTTGACGCTGGAGGCAATCCGCAACGTGTCGTTTAAGGCGCTTTGCTACGTGCTCAACGCTAGTCAACTGGGGACTCGTGACGATCGGTTGCTACTCGAACAGTTGCGCGAAGAACTCGCCGCCAAGCCTGCTCAGCCTATCTATTTCATCCTCAACAAAGTGGATTTGCTCGATCCGGAGAAGGGCGAAAGCATTGAGGGCTATGTGCACAACGCTCAGCGTTATTTGCGCGATATCGGTTTTGAACAGCCGATCATCATTCCGACAATGGCCAGTGCAGCGCTGTACGCGCGCAAGGCCCTGAGTGCCGAAACACTCACGCGTGCGCAGCGCTCTAAGTTGCGCCAAGTGCTCGATGACCTGGATGTCAACAAGTGCGCATTGCTCAATGCCACAGTCGCACCAGACCTGATCAAGCGTCGCGTCGGCAAGGCGCTCTATAACCTCGAACGCAAACTGCAGGCCAAGGAATCCGATACCCGAGCCTACGATAAAAACCGATTGCAGCAACTGGTCACCATCAGTGGGCTTAAAACCGTTGAAGCCCTTATCCATCATCAGCGCCGATTAGATGAGCAACCATGAATACTATTGAAATTATCCATAACCCTTTCATCGTCGAGACTCAGTTCCTGATCAGTGGCCAACCGCCGGCCGAAGGCTGCAAGCTGTCGAGCTATAAAGAATCGCGGCTGCAAGTGTGGATTGAGAAGCTGTTTGATGAGTTGAGCCAGTTGTTCAATGGTGACAATAACTTTGAGGTCACTTTCAGAGGCGTCGAGTCGGATTATCTGGACGTGGTTGACGCCGCAAAAGTGGCGATGGGCAAAGGCATGCAGGTCACCCTACAGTTTATCGAAGCGGACCCGGCCGAAGAGCGCCTGACCCGTATTCGTGAGCTGATGGAGGAGGCCAAGCTCCATCCTGAATTTGAGCATTTCATTCGCGAGAATGCCGATGTCAGCCAGTCCTTTGAAGAAGCGTTCAATAAGGATTTTGACGTGTATGTGGTGGCGACTATGTCCTCGGGCAAGTCGACGCTAATCAACGCCATGCTTGGCCAGGACCTGTTACCGGCGGCCAACGAAGCCACTACCGCAACCATTGCGCGGATCACCGACAACGCATTAATGGGTCAACGCTTCGCAGCCCAGCGCGTGACGAATGATCACCGCGTTGCGGAAAACAGCGACAACGTAAGCCTGGAAGTGCTCCAGGCATGGAACAACCTGCCCGATACGATGCGCATCGATATCGAAGGCAAAATTCACGCGATTCAAGACCGTGACAGCGTACGCCTGGTATTGACCGACACGCCGGGCCCGAACAACAGCCAGGATGCAAAGCATCAGCTCAAAACGATGAGTTTCATTCAGGACTCTCAGCGCAACCCGCTGATTCTGTATGTGCTCAATGCCAGCCAATTGGGCACCAACGACGACAAAAACCTATTGGGGCTGGTCGCCGAAACCATGCGCAAGGGCGGAAAGCAGAGCAAGGATCGGTTCATTTTTGTCATCAACAAGATGGATGTGTTCGACCCTGAGAAAGGCGAGGACCTGCCATCCGTGCTGGCCCGCGTCAAAAACTACCTGGTTGAAAACGGTATTTTCAATCCGCTGATCTACCCGGTATCGGCCAACCTGACGCGGCTGCTGCGCAAGCCTCAGCACTTGCATTCACGCAAGGAACGCGGTGAGTTGAACTCCATGATGGACATGTTTGGCGAAGAGCCGAGCATGAACCTGCTGCAATACATGCCGATTACCGAGCGGGTCAAACGTAGCCTGCAAGAAAAGAAACTTCCCGAGATCGTGCTGAGCAGCGGATTGCCGGCGGTGGAGGCGATGATTGACGAGTACATCGACAAGTACAATTTTCCACATCGGGTCAAGCGCGCCTATGACGCGATGATCAAGGCCATTGCAGTCGGACTTAACGAAACCCAACTGATCGAGCAACTGGATCAGGACGAAAAGACGCTGGCTCATATCAATGAAGAGATCCTGGCGCTGGAGCTTCGGCAGGAGCAGGGGTTCGATACGCAGGCCTACAAGGACAAAATAGCGCGTGAAGGCAAGGTGTTGCCACGGGCCACCGAAGATGAACTCGCGACCTTGGAAAATGCTTCGGGTAAGTATCTCCGGTCGGTCAGTGAGCGGTTTATCGGGGAGGTTGAGCCGCGGATCGCTGAAATGCGGGTCAAGGAGGTTGAAGAGGAACTCCAGTTCCAGTACCGGAAACTCATCAATGCCTACGAGGCCGTATTTATCTCGAGCCAACAAGTCATCCGTGATGATCTCCAGGCGGAGTATCAGCGTTATATCGTGGATCTGTTCAAGGACTGCCAGCATTTGAAGTTGCCGATTTTGGACAGCCTTCAAAAAGCCGCGGGTGATATCTCCTTCAATCTCACCATCAAGAGTGATGAGGTGCAAACCAAGCGGGTTGTGATTGACCGTTACGAAGTCAGCGACAGCAGTTGGTACAACCCTTTTTCATGGGGCTCTACCCGTACGGTTTACAAATATGGCGAAGAGAAGTCGGTTGACCTGTCCAAGCTCTGGAATCCCCGCAGCACCCGTATAAATACTGAGTTTGCTCGACTGGTCGTGGCCGCTCGCACAGAAATCGACAATGGCAAGACCGTCCTGATTGATCAGTTCATGGCCTTCATGGGGCGTGAGTTCGAAACCAAGTTCAATGAATTGATCGACTCGCTCAAAGAAAAAATGACCGATCGCGACGTTCGTAAACAAGCCCTTGAAGAGGCTCGTGAGTTGCAAGCGTGGATCAACCAATTCAAAGAAAAACTCGACGAAACCCTAGCGGTTTGACCTCGGAGCTTCTATGACGACTAACACCGCAATGATTGGAAAAGTCCGTGAGCAGTTCTTGGCGGCGCTCGATGACACACAGGTCGGCACTGAACTGTTGCAACAGATGGTGGATGCAGCGCGACAGCGCCCAGGAGTGATGGACGCTCACGAGGTGGATCGCATCACTCGCGCTATCGATGTGGATCCGGTGAGTTGGAACCCGGACTATTTCAGCCGGCAAAAGTTTTTCGCCGCCCGCAATTTCTCCGCGGAGCGGCTGGAGCATTTAATTCAGGTTCGCGATGTGTTTCGTCAAAGAAACGAAAAGGGGTTCACACCCACAGATTCCGTTTCACCAGCGAGAAAAACACCGATGAACAATGCCTCCCTTGACTACCAGCCTTCCAGCAACCTCAAGCAGTTTGTCGACGAAGGCGACTTGCTGACGATCCGAACGGCGTTGCATCTGGAACTCAATGATCGTCGTCTGGATGGCGCCGATTTGCATGCTGCACTTGTGTGGATCAAAGGCAAAGTCCCCGGAATTTTCGAGACCTATGCAGAGGGGGCTTTTGCGCGCGAACCTGTTGCAGATCAGAAACAATGGACCGAGGATTACTACGACCTCCAGGTAACATACCTGAAAACTAACTTTTCAGAACAGCGATTTGTGCATTTGATCGAAGTTCGCGATCTGTTGCGCAATAGTGCTGTCGAGGGCTTTGCTTCGACTAAGGCGGCAGCGCCAAAACAAACTACCGGTGCATATTCCGCTCCTGCGGTGGCTCAAGCATCACCTCGCAGCTCCCGCCAGGCTATTCCCGACACCGCACCGGATCGCAACCCCGCCTTCAGGACCGCACTGCTAATTGGCGGTGCGATTGCCGCGGTGGTCGTGTTCCTTGTGGCATTGGTTCGGTGAGCGTATGACAACTTCTATACTGACCCGAACCGCACTGCAGGACATACGTGAAAACGCTGGCCTGACCCTTGAGGCAGGGCGCGCACTGATCAATCGCAGTTACCTGTCGGAACTGGAACGTTATCCGGTCCATGCCTTCGCGGAGAAGGGGCTGCGGTTCAATGCGGCCAGTGATGCGCGGATTTTCCGCGTCGAGCGCATCGTCCAAGACAACAAACAATCCGTGCTTGAAAGCACGACGGCCGCTTACACCGCACTGGGTGCTGCGGGTTACTCGGTTTTCTTGATATTGCGTTCTAACGGTATTGAAACCGACCTATATATCGGTACCCGGGGGGAGCCCGGCAAAACTCTCGGGCACAGTTCCGGCGAGTTGCTGCGGGAGACTTTCAAGGGACACTTCTCGGGCAGCTCATTAGTGCCGCTGCAGCAACAAGAGGCTGACGTCTTGCTGGGGGCGGTCCAGGCCGAAAAGGCTAACCCTTCGGCGAGTATCACGGCGGTCACAGGTGTTCCTGCGTTGTCGACGGAGAACCGCGAGCACTTCATGCAAGGGCTCGAGCGCTTTATCGATGCGGCTGAGCGCCGTGTGTATCATGCGATAATCCTTGCGGAGCCGGTTTCGTCACAAAACCTTGACCTAATTCGTGCCGGTTATGAGCAAGTGGCCACACACCTTTCGCCCTTGCTCAAGCAACAATTATCGTTCGGCGAGCAGGACAGCGATTCCGTTGGGCTGAGCATCAGCCAGGGCTTAAGTGACTCCCTTGGGCACAGCCTTGGGCTGACCGAGACCAAGGGTACTTCGACAACGCTGGGTACATCTACCACTGACACCACCGGTACCAGCGAATCGTTTAGTGCGCAGACCCTGACCTCGAAAACGGTCGCTATCGGTGCCAATGTGCTCGGTATGGTGGGTGGTGCGACATTGGGGCCATTCGGCGCGATGCTCGGTAGTCAGATCGGCTCGGCCGCTGCAGCGCTGCTCAACGAACAACGCACCACCGGCATCAGTCAGTCGACGTCCACAGGTCGCAATGAAAGCCACGGCACGTCCTTCAGTGAGGCCGCGTCGAAGACCACCTCGACCACACACACCACCAGCACCACCGACACTCATTCGTTGAACAAAACCCTGGGCTCTAATCGGCAGATTTCGATTGAGACCGTGGACAAGACCATCGAGCAGTTGCTCAGCAAAATCGATCACCACCTCGAGCGTATCGACGAAGCCAAGACATACGGCGGCTGGAACTCGGCGGCGTATTTCATCGGTGACAGCACTGCGTCGTCCGAATCGTTGGCGAGTATCTTTCTTGGGCTGGTACGCGGCAGCAAGTCCAGCCATGAAGACTTCGCCCTGACCACCTGGAAATCTGCCAACAAGTCCGCTGTGCTGGACTGGCTCACCGCGTTCAGCCATCCGCAATTGAAGCCGGGGTTTTCGAAAAAGATCCCGATCAGTTACCTCACGCCCGCCACGCTGGTGTCTGGTAAGGAGATGGCGATCCAATTGAGCCTGCCCCGACGCTCCACCTCCACGGTGGCCGTGCTGGAAACCCAGGCGTTCGGGCGCAAGGTGCAGCGCCTGGATGGTCACAGCAGTGAGCCAGGCAAGGGCAAGACACTGACCTTGGGCAACATCCGCCACTTGTGGGAAAACCTGCCGCAAAAGATCGAGTTGAGCCTCGATCAATTGGCCAGCCATGTGTTTGTCAGTGGTTCGACCGGTGCCGGTAAAAGCAACACGCTGTATGAAATGCTCAGCCAAATTAGCGCCGCCGGCGTGCCATTCCTGGTGATTGAGCCGGCCAAGGGCGAGTACAAACACGTCTTTGGTCATCGCGATGACGTCAATGTATTCGGCACGCATCCGGCCCACTTTGAATTGTTGCGCATCAACCCGTTCCGCTTCCCGTTGGCCATTCATGTGCTGGAGCACGTTGATCGGCTGGTGGAAATCTTCAACGTCTGCTGGCCGATGTATGCCGCAATGCCTGCCGTACTCAAAGAGGCAATCCTGCAGGCGTATCAGCAATGTGGTTGGGACTTGGACGCGTCGACCAACCGTTACAGCGATGCATTGTTTCCGACGTTCAGTGACCTGCTCAGTACCCTGCAAAGCGTGATCGAGGCCTCCGCGTACTCCCAGGAGCTCAAAGGTAACTACATCGGTTCGCTGTCTACGCGGATCAAATCCCTGACCAATGGCTTGAATGGGCAGATTTTTACCGCTAACGAAATCGACAGCGCAGTGCTGTTTGATCAGAGCGCAATCGTGGACCTGAGCCGCGTCGGCTCGTCCGAGACCAAGGCCCTGATCATGGGGATCCTGGTGATGCGCCTGAGTGAGCACCGAATGGCCTGTGGTGGCATGAACCAGCCGCTGCGCCACGTCACAGTCCTTGAGGAAGCGCACAACATCCTCAAGCGCAGCCCGTCCGAAGGCGGTGCTGAAGGGGCAAATGTGGTCGGCAAGTCAGTGGAGATGCTGACCAATGCCATCGCCGAAATGCGCACCTATGGTGAAGGTTTCATCATTGCCGACCAGTCGCCCCATGCGGTGGATATCGCCGCGATTCGCAACACCAACACCAAAATAATCATGCGCCTGCCGGATGAAATGGACCGTCGTTTAATCGGCAAATCGGTGGCGTTGCGTGATGACCAGCTTGAAGAAATCGCCAAGTTACCCAAAGGCGTCGCCATCGTTTATCAAAATGACTGGCTGGAGCCGGTGCTGTGTCAGGTGAAGAAATTCGCCGGGTCTGAAACCCCTTATGTGTATACCGCCAATGACAAGCGCGCCGTGCGTAGCCAGGATTTCAACCTGCAGGTACTCAACCTGCTGCTGAGCAACCGTATCCGCACGCCAGTCGCCTTGGATTTAGCGTTGCTGGAAAATGGCTTGTGTGAATTGCCGTTGCTGGCTCGCAGCAAAATTGCGCTGTTCGAGGCGCTCAGTGCCCACAAAGAAGAGAAGCCGTCGGCGCTGTGCAAGCCCGAGGCATTTGCCTACGCCGCACAATTGGTGGTCGATGTGCTCGGTTGCCGGCAGCAGGTTCAGCAGATCATTCAAACGGCGACCGATTACGGGCAACTCAGCAATCAACTGGACCAGCTGCTCCACGAGCGAGCGACAGCCTTGAGCACTGAGCTGGCCCTGGCGACCCAGCAATGCTTGATGAAGGATTACAGCCTCCAGCACGAGAGCCATATCGATATTTATTCTGCATGGCGTGCGCGCCTCGAAACAGGGAGCGTTCTGTGAACTTTGAAAATTTCTTTGCTGGAAAAACCGAGGTTCCGTCCAACCTGGCGTTACTGGCGCGCGAAATGCCGGACCGCTGCCTGATCGTTGTCGAGCTTGATCGACCTATCGTGCTCACCCAGGAAACCCGCCTGGAGCTACCGCAAATGTCGCCGGAAACCCGTGAGCGGCTTGAACTGCTGGGCGTTCCAAAAGAGGTTCTGGATGCTATCGGTAGTGAAGCCGAAGCGAAAATCTATGAAGGCGCGAATCTTGAACCGGCCGAGGTCAATGGCAAGGATGCACTGATTCGTACCGACATCGATTACGATCAAAAAGATTATATGGGTACCACCAACCTGGACCGGATGAAGTCGGGAAGGGCTCCACTGGATGCCAACGGAAAGCCGATCGAGTTACATCACATCGGCCAGAAACAGGACTCGCCATTGGCAGAATTGACCAGCGCTGAGCACCGTGGCAACGGAAACGATAACGTGCTGCACAACAAACAGAAGGAGTCCGAGATCAATCGCGAGGACTTCGATAAAGAGCGAAAAGACTACTGGAAGGCGCGAGCCGAACAGATTGAGAATCAGCGCTGAGGGCGAATCTTATGAAAAAACTTGAACAACTCGTTGATCTCCATCAGGCCAACACCCGGCCAGTAGATACCGCCAGCATCCAGAATCTTGAGGAGAAACTGGGATTCGCACTGTCTGACGAATACAAGCGCTACCTGTCGGCTTTTGGAGTCATTGTCTTTGACGCCTACGAAACTTATGGCCTAGGCGTGCCTGACGACTATTACCTGAATGTCTTTGCCGCATTCTCGGACCTGGGCCGTGACCCGACCTACCCGAAAAATACTGTGCCACTGCTGGAGATTGGTGATGGTCAATACTACCTGTACGACAACCAGGCACGAAACCTTCTAGTTTGGGCTACACCGAATGGCGGCATTGTGCGTGTCTTGGAAGACGGGCTGGAAGCCTTTTTGATCAAGCATGTCTTCGCAGGCTAGTTGAACGCAGTTTGCAGACATAGACGTTACTCTTTTTCGTACGGCTATGTGCTGCAAGTTCTATTCGATGAACAGTGTCTTTAGATGGCTGTATCGCTTGAGTCGGCTGCTTGGCACCCTGAGAGGTGGGGGAGCAAGCTCGATGCACAATCCAGGCAGACGACGGTCATGGTCTGGTGATTACTTATCACCTGTTGGAGCTACTTCGTTAGCGTATTGAGACGACCTTCGTGTCTCGGTTGCTCTGGATGGCCGAGATCGAAAGATTGCCGGTAGCTGCTTCTTGGATGTGTTCGCTCCACCACTTCATCATTGGACGCCTGCGCTCGATGTAGTCCGCTCGGTTATAGGCGCTGCGGACCTCGTCTTTATCGACGTGTGCAAGCGCTACCTCAATCAACTCAGGATCCCAGCCGTGTTCGTTGAGAGTAGTGCTGGCCATTGATCGCATGCCATGGCTCACCAACCGACCTTCGAAGCCCATGCGCTTTAGCGCCATGTTGGCGGTCTGGCTGTTGCAATGGGTCCGAGGGTCCCGGTCTGCAGGAAATACATACTCTCGGTGTCCGCTGTAGGGTTTGATTGCCTCCAGCAGTCCCAATGCTTGATCTGTGAGCGGCACGATATGTACGCGGCGTTTCTTCATGCGCTCAGCAGGAATCGTCCAGATCTTCTTCTCGAAGTCGATGTCGACCCAGCGCGTGGTTGCAGCCTCCGCTGGGCGAGTCATGGTATTGAGCTGCCATTCAATCAGACAGCGCGTAGTTCTTTTTATGCTGGCATTAGCAATTGCCACCATGAGCTCTTTCAGCTCATCTGGAGCAAGTGCCGCCATGTTTTTCTTTTTCGGCTTCTTGAAGACGGAGCGAATCCCGCTGAGTGGGTTCGCGTGTATCAGTCCTGAGTTGACCCCGTAAGTCATGATCTCATTGAGTCGCTGTGACAGCCGTTTAACGGTTTCAAGGCTACCTTTGGTTTCGAGTGGTCGAAGAAGGTTGATGACTTGTGGTGCGCTGATTGCTGAAATCTGTGTGGTGGCCAAGTCTGGAAAAACGTGCAGCGTCAACGAACGCCAGATGTCCTCGGCATAAGCTGGTGTCACCGCATCCTTCTTCAGTTCATACCAGGACGTCGCGACATTCTGGAATGTGTGCTCGGTTTCAGCTTGCTTTGCTTGCAGCACTGCATCCCGTTGTTCTTTGGGGTCGAGGCCTTGGGCAAGTATTTCCCGAGCTGCAATGGAGCCTTTTCGTGCCAGCGCTAGCGAGACTTCAGGGAAGGTACCGAGGCCCATGTTGATTCGCTTCTTCGTCACGGGGTGTCGATAGTTGAAGTTCCATAGCTTTGAGCCATTACTTCTCACTCGCATTTGAAGTCCGCCGCCGTCGAACAGGACGTAGTCCTTTTCAGCAGGCTTGGCAGATTTGATTTTGAGTTCAGAGAGGCGAACCGCTTGTGCGCACATTGGCATTCCAGGGTGGGGTTGGCATTCCAAAAATTAGCACTGTTGGGCTTGGAATGCCAATTGGAATGCCATAAAGGGTAGCTGCTCTTGGACGTTCGTGGACGCTGATGGCGCTGAAACCCGCGTATTCACTGGATTGCAGGCACAAAAAAAGACGTCCGTGGACGTCTTTAGATGTTGAAGTGGTGGAGCCGGGGGGATTTGAACCCCCGTCCGCCAGTACTCCGCTGTCGGTACTACATGCGTAGCCGTGTCTATTAAGTTAACCCTCAGCGACCCGACGGGCAGGGTGCTTTGGGCGAGTTGTGTAAGTTTTAGCCGCTTCGTCCACAACGTACTGCACGGCGATTCTGTTCTATATGACAATCATTTCGGGTTTACAGACATCCCCTGATGATTGCTGGGCCCGAAGGCACCAGGAGTGCATGTCAGCTGCAATTAAGCAGCGAGAGCAGCACCGTATTGGTCGTCATTGGCAACTATAAGAAGTTGCAACAGTGGATTTACGACTTCTGTTACCAAGTCGGCATGCACCTAGAGTTTCGCAACCGGCGTCGAATCCTAAACGGCCCCGAACTCATTGCCCGGTACATCTGTTCGAGCAACAAGCACGCGCAGTGTACGCCAAACGGCCCGCCAGGCCAACCCGAAGGTTGGCCTGGCCTGGATCAATTGTTGGTGCCGCTGGATTTGCGCAGTTCCAGAATGGTTTGCGAGGTTTCCGCGACGCAGTCATCGATCTTGCCCTGGGCCTTGAGCGCTTGAGCCTTTTGCACGCTGGTTTCAGCACGCTGGCTCAGTTCGGGCGACGATGACAGCTGCCCCTTGGCATTGTTGATGGTCTGGATGTTGGCATCGCACAGGTCGGCAGGCTTGTCTGCAGCAAAGGACGTGGAAGCCATCATCGAGGCAGTAACGAACAGACCTAACAGTACAGAACGTTTCATATGAATCTCCTTGAACTGAGGGATCCCGACTTCGCTGGCCGTCAGGACGGGCAACCGAATGGAGGAAAAGCCCCGATTGTTCGGGGCCTGTTCTGTGGACTGCGGTCGTTCGCAGGGGTTCTATTTTTCTTCAGGTGGCGGTTTCACGGGGTTTGGCCCGGGTTACTCGATCCACCAGATAGACCAGTCCGTGGTAGTCGATTCCGCCGTGTTGCGTCAGACCGATCTCACAGGTGCGGCTGGTGGAAATCCCTTCACTGCAATGCTGCACCGCATCCTTGAGGGTGCGCAGCGAGTGGCCGTTGAGTTCCGGCGTGGTGAAGCCCTTGTCGCCGGCAAAGCCGCAGCAATGAATGCCTTCCGGGATGACCACGTTCTTGCTGCACTTGCGCGCCAGATCGATCAACGCCTGGCTTTCCCCCAGGTGCTGAGTGCTGCACGTCACATGAACGGCAATCGGTGCTTCCTGCGGAGTGAAATCCAGACGATCCATCAGATGCGTACGGATAAAACGCACAGGGTCATACAGATCCAGGCGAACATTTCCCACATCCTGCACCAGTCGCAAGGTGCAGGGGCTGGTGTCGCAATAGATCGGATCGAGCCCGCCACGGCTGGCGTGCAACAAGGCGCCGATCAGTTCCTGACGCTTGTGCTCGGCCTGTTCGGCGTAGCCTTTGGAGGCGAACGGCTGGCCGCAGCAGAGGTTGTCCAGATTGTCCGGGAACACCACCTGATAACCGGCCTTTTCCAGCAGGGCACGGGTTTTGTCGTACAGCGACATTTGTTCCTTGTCACTCGCCGCCGGTCCCATCACCCGCGATACGCAGGCTGCCAGATACACCACGCGCGGGCGTTCGTCCGAGACGGTCGGACTGAGGCGAATGGCTTTTTCCGGCTGCGGCATGGCGTTGGTCCACTGCGGCACCTGGCCTTTGGACAGGCGCGTCAGTGTTGCCGACAGCTTCGCCAGACGCGGCGCTCCCAGCAGCATCCGCGCACCATTGGCCACGTGCAGGGTGAAGCGCGCCCCTTGCAGGGTGGTGGCGAAATTTCCTTCGATCCAGTTGGCAGCTTTCGTATGCGTGGCGTTGCGGGCGCGGAGCTTTTTCACCAGCTCACCGGTGTTGATGCCTACAGGACAACGTTGCGCACACAAACCGGTCGCGGCGCAGGTGTCGATGCCTTGGTACTCGTAGGCTTTTTCCAGTTCGGTGGTGTCGATCCCGGCGCGTTTTCGCGCCTGAATGTCGCGCCAGATCACGATGCGCTGGCGTGGGCTCAGGGTCAGGCCTTTCGATGGGCAAACCGGCTCGCAGAAACCGCACTCGATGCACTTGTCCACAATCTCGTCGGCCGCCGGCAGCGGCTTCAGGTGCTTGAGGTGGATCTGCGGATCTTCGCTGAGCACCACGTCCGGATTGAGAATGCCTTGAGGGTCGAGCAGTCGCTTAAGCTGCCACATCAATTGATAGGCATCACTGCCCCATTCCAGCTCGACGAAGGGTGCCATGTTGCGTCCGGTGCCGTGTTCCGCCTTCAGCGAACCACCGAACTCCACGGCCACCAGTTGCGCCACGTCGTCCATGAACGCCTGATAGCGAGCGACTTCTTCCGGGCTGTTGAAGCCTTGGGTGAAGACGAAGTGCAGATTGCCTTCCAGCGCATGTCCGAAAAGGATCGCTTCGTCGTAGGCGTGTTTATCGAACAGCTCGATCAGACGGTTCACACCGATTGCCAGTTGTTCTACCGGGAAGGTGACGTCTTCGATGATCACCGTGGTGCCGGTCTTGCGTACGGCGCCGACGGCGGGGAAGGTGTCCTTGCGGATCGCCCAGAGGCGGGCGTTCTCGAGCGGGTCTTCGGTGAAATCGACCTGTTTTTCCACCGGGAAATCGCTGAGCGACGCCATGATCTGCGCCAGTTGTTCCTGCAGCAATGTGGAAGAGGCGGCGCGGGATTCGATCAACAGCGCGCAGGCGTTGTTCGACAGGTGCTGTACGAAATCCGGCATACCGGCTTTGTCCTGCACCGAGCGCAGACTGCGGCGGTCGAGCAGTTCCACGGCGGACACCGGTTGGCTTTTCAGTACGGTGACGGCGTTGCAGCAGGTTTCCACGTCGGGGAACACGATCAGCGCCGAGGCCTTGTTCGGGTGGTCGATCACTGTGTCGTACGTTATCGCGCTGATGAAGCCGAGTGTGCCTTCGGAGCCGACCAGCAAGTGACTCAAGATATCCACAGGCTCATCGAAATCCACCAGGGCATTGAGCGACAGGCCGGTGGTATTTTTCAGACGGTATTTGTGGCGGATTCGTGCGGCCAGTTCGGCATTGGCGCGGGTCTCGCGGCCCAGTGTCGCCAAGCGTTCCAGCAATTCACCGTGGCTCGTTCGAAACGCTGCGACACTGGCAGCGTCCTCGGTGTCGAGTCGGGTTCCGTCGGCCAAAACCAGACGAATCCCGGCCAGCGTGTGATAGGTATTTTGTGCAGTGCCGCAGCACATGCCGCTGGCGTTGTTGGCGACGATGCCGCCGATCTTGCAGGCGTTGATCGACGCCGGATCCGGACCGATCTTGCGCCCGAATGGCGCGAGCCACGCGTTGGCCTGGGCGCCGATCACGCCCGGTTGCAGGCGGATTTGCGTGCCCTGGCCTCGGATCTCACGGGCATTCCAGTTATCCCCAAGCACAATCAGCACCGAATCGCTGATCGCCTGGCCGGACAGGCTGGTGCCGGCGGCGCGGAAGGTCACCGGCACCTGATCGCGCTGGGCCAGTTTCAGCAGCGCCACCACTTCATCTTCGGATTCGACGCGGATCACCAGTTGCGGAATCAGCCGGTAGAAACTGGCATCGGTGCCGAAGGCCAGTGTCGACAAAGGATCATCGAAACGGCGTTCGGCCGGAATCAGTTGTTGCGTGTCGCGCAGGAAAGTCGCCGGTAAGGTCATTGGTCCTCCAGGATCAACACCACCAGGTCTTTCGGGCCGTGGGCGCCGTAGGCCAGCACTTGTTCGATGTCGGCGGTTTTCGACGGGCCGGACACCAGCAACGCGTTGGTCGGCATGCCTTGGGCCCACTCGAATTCCTGCTGCACCTGATAGAAGTTGTCGCGGATCTGACTGGCCTTGAGCAGGGCGAAATGCACCGGCGGCACCAGGCTCATCAGCCGTGGTTCTTCACGGGTCGGCCAGAGAATCAGGCTGCCGGTGGCGGCAATGGCACCGAGTGTGCCGGTGAGGCTGGCCGGGGTGTGGTTGAACAGCTCGGCTTTCCAGTCTTCCATCGGCCGGGCGTAGGATTTCAGCGTCGGCAGATCAGGATTATTCGCCCAGTGTTGTGTGATGCGCTGCCCGTGAGGTGTAGTCGGTGCGATCAGCAGGCTCGGCAACTGACGGTCGCGCAGCAATTGCGCCAGCAGCGCCGGCCACGTATCAGCGGACGTCAGATGGATTTCGGTGTGCACCGCTTCCATCAGTTTGCGCAGTTGCGGGATCCGTTGTTCGGCGCTGTAGGTGTAAGGCTGCGTCACCAGATCGACATCGAAGTTGTCGGCAATCGGTGTGGTGCCGGTCAGACTTTTACGCAACTTGCCGAGGATGTTTTGCTTGGCGCTCATCAACGGTCTCCTTGTTTGGCCAGATGCTCGCGAGCCATGTCATGCAGTGAGCGGGCGGCGGGTTTTGGAGCGCTGTGGTTTTGCGTCCACGGGCCGACGTTGTTTGGCGCCAGGGCGCGCAGACGCGTGGCGAAAAACGCAAACAGTCGATACAAAGTCGGCGAGCTGTTGAGTTTCGCCCAGGCGTTCCAGATAAAGCGTTCCTTGCGCGAATACTTGCTGCCCTGACCGCGCATCACTTGATGAGGACTGTCGGGAGCTTTGACGTTCTCTTCGCGTAGGCGGCGCAGCAGTGCGGGGATAGGAATTTTTACCGGACACACTTCACCGCAGGCGCCGCACAATGAAGAGGCGCTCGGGTGATCCGGGACTTTCGCCAGGCCGACCATGTGCGGAGTGATGATTTTGCCGATCGGGCCGGGATAAACCTCGCCGTAGGTATGGCCACCGACACGGGTGTAGACCGGGCAATGATTCATGCAGGCGCCGCAGCGGATGCAGTTCAGGGTCTGGCGCAGTTCGCTGTCGGCAAACGCCTGGCTGCGACCGTTGTCGAGCAATACCAGATGCACTTCCTGCGGGCCGTCGAGTTCGTGTTCCTTGCGCGGGCCGGAGATCATGTTGACGTAGGTGGTGATCGGAATGCCCAGCGCCGAGCGGGTCAGCAATGACAGCAGCGGCACCACGTCGCGCAGGTTTTCCACAACCTTTTCGATGCCGGTGACGGCGATGTGCACCGGCGGGACCGTGGTGGTCATGCGCCCGTTGCCTTCGTTTTCCACCAGCAGCAGGGTGCCGGTTTCGGCCACGGCGAAGTTGACACCGGAAACGCCGATGTCCGCTTCGAAGAATTTCTGCCGCAGGACCCTGCGACCGATCTGAATGAGTTGGTCAACGTCCTTGGTGTATTCCACGCCAAGTTTGTCGTGGAACAAGGACGCGACCTGACCGGCATTCTTGTGGATTGCCGGCATGATTATGTGAGAAGGCTTCTCGTGGTCGAGCTGGACGATGTACTCCCCCATGTCGGACTCCAGACATTCAATGTCCCGAGCCTCGAGGAAATGGTTCATCTCCATCTCTTCGCTGACCATCGATTTGCCCTTGATCACTTGCCGCGCCTCGTGAGCGCGGATGATCGAAAGGACGATGCCATTGGCCTCGTCCACCGTTTCCGCCCAGTGCACTTTCACACCGTTGCGGGTCAGGTTCTGTTCCAGTTGCTCGAGCAGGTCGGGCAACTTGGAGAGCGCGCGGGCACGGATCGCATTGCCCAGTTCACGCAGGTGTTCTCTTTCGTGGGCATCGCTGAAAGCCGCTGCCCGCTTGGTCATCAGTGAATCCATCGCGGTGCGGAAGTTGTTCCGCAACTGCTTGTCGCCCAGGGCGTTGTGCGCCCGGGTGCGGAAATCTTCTTCTACGGCAACCGTAGGAATAATCGTGGAGGTGCTCATCGCGCACCTCCGGTTCGTTGCCAGAGGAAGCTCGCCAGGTGTTGCCCGCGCAGCGCTTCCTGCTGTTTTTCCAGCGAGCCGTTGATGTTCATCAAGCAGCCGCAATCGGCACTGAGTACCTGATGCGCGCCGGATTCCTTCAACGCCCGGGTCTTGTCAGCCACCATCGCGCCGGAAATGTCTGGCATACGGACGCTGAATGTTCCACCGAAGCCACAGCATTCGCTTTCGTGATCGTGGTTGACCCGTTCCACGTTGCTCAACTGCGCCAACAACTCGCGGCCGTGCAGGTGGGTGTTCATTTCCCGCCGCGCCGAACACGAAGTGTGCAGCGCCACTTTGACCGGCTTACCGCTGTCCTTGAGCTGCACCTTGCAGACGAACAGCAGGAACTCGGCCAGTTCATAGGTGCGGGCCGCGAGGGCCTGAACCTGTTTCAGCGTTTCCGGCTCGTCCTTGAACAAGTCGGCGTAATGCTCGCGCAGCATTCCCGCGCACGAACCCGACGGCACCACCACCGGGTAGTCCCCGGCAAACAGCGCCAGTTGCGAGCGCGCCACCGTCCGCGCCTGCTCGGTGTAACCCGAGGTGTAGGCCGGTTGTCCGCAGCAACTCTGCCCTTGCGGGTAGTCGACCCGAATGCCTTCGCGCTCCAGCAAGTGGATCGCGTCCATCCCGGCTTCCGGGTAGAACAGGTCGACCACGCAGGTGCCGAACAGGTAGACCCGCGACGGTTTCTCGCTCGGGTATTGCCGGGGCTCGGGCAGTGGCGGTGCGACGCGAGTGGCGTTGGGCACTGCGTTGTAAAAAAGCTCGCTCATCAGGCGTGTCTCCGGGTGGGCCCGGTTATCCGTCTGTGAGGCTGCCGAATATAGAGCGTGTTGCTTTCAGCAGCCTTACAGACCGGGTCGTGAATTGCTGACGCCGGAATCACGAACCGGCGTCGGTTATTTCCATGCTTCTTGTAGTCTTCTTGTCGTTATCAGTGCACCAGCATGCCGGTGAACCAGTAGGCCTGAGCCAGAGTGATCAGGCCGACAATCGTTGCAAAGAATAGGCTGTGCTTGAGGGTGAAGCGGAACAGATCGGATTCCTTGCCCACCAGCCCGGTCGCGGCGCAGGCCACGGCAATCGACTGCGGCGAAATCATTTTGCCGGTCACGCCGCCGCTGGTATTGGCCGCCACCAGCAAGGTGTCGTTGACCCCGATCTGGTGCGCGGTGGTCGCTTGCAGCGAACTGAACAACGCGTTGGACGAGGTATCGGAACCGGTGAGGAACACGCCCAGCCAACCGAGGAACGGCGAGAAGAACGGGAACGCGGCGCCGGTCGCTGCCAGCACCAAAGCCATGGTCGAGGACATGCCGGAATAGTTGGTGACGAAGGCGAACGCCAGCACCATGCCGATCGACAGAATGGGCCAGCGCAGTTCGTAGAAGGTCTCTTTCAAAGTGGTCAGACCAGTTTTGAAGTTGATCTTCAAGATGACCATCGAGATCAGCGCGGAGAAGAAAATCGCTGTGCCGGTGGCGGAGATCGGGTCGAGTTTGAACACGGCCGGAATGGCTGTCGGCGTCGCGACGATCGGTGCAGTCTTGATCACCAGTTGATCCAGGTGCGGGATCGCGAAGTTGAACACCCAGGCGTACATCGAGCCACCAGCGGCGAACATGGCCTTGAACGGTTTGAGGGTCCAGATGGTGACCAGTACGGTGAGGATCAGGAACGGCGACCAGGCCTTGAAGATTTCCCCGAGGCTGTAGGGGGATTCGATGGTGGTACGTTTCTGGCCGAAACCGCCGACGCTGGCAGTGACCGCCACGTTCGAGGTTGCACCGGCGATCTGTGCGCCCGCAGTGCGTTTTGGCTGCCAGACTTTCAGGAATAGGGTCAGCGCGATCAGGCTGGCCAGGGCCGAGGTGATGTCCGGCAGTTCCGGGCCAATGAAGTTCGACGTGAAGTATTGGGTCACGGCGAAGCTCAGGCCGGCAACCAGCGCGGCTGGCCAGGTTTCACGCACGCCGCGCAGGCCGTCCATCATGAACACCAGCCAGAACGGCACGAACAGCGACAGCAGCGGCAGTTGGCGGCCGGTCATGGCGCCAATCTTGAACGCGTCGATACCGGTGACTTGCCCGGCGACGATGATCGGAATCCCCAAGGCACCGAACGCGACCGGCGCGGTGTTGGCAATCAGGCACAGGCCGGCGGCATACAGCGGGTTGAAGCCCAGTCCAACGAGCAGAGCGGCGGTAATCGCCACTGGCGCGCCGAAACCGGCCGCACCTTCGAGGAAGGCACCGAAGCAGAAACCGATCAGCAGCACCTGCAAGCGCTGGTCATCGGTGATCGACAGCACCGAACTGCGGATGACTTCGAACTGACCGCTCTTGACCGTCAGTTTGTACAGGAACACCGCCGCGACAATGATCCAGGCAATCGGCCACAGACCATAGGCGAAACCGTAACCAGCGGCGGCGAACGCCATGTCCACCGGCATCTGGAACGCAAAAATCGCCACAAGAATCGCCAGGGCCAGCGTGATGCTGCCGGCGACATGACCTTTGAGGCGGAACACCGCCAGGGCGAGGAAGAAGAAAACGATGGGGATGACGGCCGCGAGTGCGGACACGCCGAGACTGCCGAGCGGGCTGTAGAGCTGTTGCCAGGTTTGCATATGGGGTGGCCCCTAATTGTTGTTGGTCAGGCACTGTCAGCGTTTTTGGTTAATTGGTAAGACCAATTTACAATCGCTGTTGGCTAGGGTAAAAGCCTTGATGTCGGTGTGTCAATTTGCCGCCCTGAAACTTTCGTCGAATCACCGGTGCAGACTCGATCTGATCCGGTCCGGGGCGTTTCATCTGGCAGGTGTCGGCAAGGCGCCGATAGGCCAGAATAGAGAGCCCGGCGAGTGGTCGGGCTCGTGGAGAATTGAGTGATGGGGTTTGATCAGATACGTCAGCGCCGTTTGTCTGACGATATTGTCGAGCGGCTCGAGGGGATGATCCTCGAGGGCACGCTGAAGTCTGGCGAGCGCCTGCCGGCCGAGCGCGCATTGGCGGAGCAGTTCGGCGTGTCCCGGCCTTCGTTGCGCGAGGCGATCCAGAAACTGGCGGCCAAGGGGCTGCTGGTCAGCAAGCAGGGCGGCGGCAATTACGTGGTGGAAAGCCTGGGCTCGACCTTCAGCGATCCCTTGCTGCAATTGCTGGAAAGCAATCCTGAAGCCCAGCGCGATCTGCTGGAATTTCGCCACACGCTGGAGGCGTCGTGCGCTTATTACGCGGCATTGCGTGCCACCGATGTGGATCGCGAGCGACTGACCGCCGCGTTCGAAGAGCTACAGGACTGCTATTCGCGCCATGACGAGGTCAGTCGGGCGGAAGAGGGCGCGGCGGACGCGAAATTCCACCTGGCCATCGCTGAAGCCAGTCATAACGCGGTGTTGCTGCACACCATTCGCGGGCTGTTCGACCTGCTCAAGCGCAATGTGGTGACCAATATCGGCGGCATGTACAAGCAGCGCACGGAAACCCGCGACATGCTGATCACTCAGCACCGGGAACTGTACCAGGCGATTATCGAAGGACATGCGGAGCAGGCGCGAGAGGTTTCCAGCCGACACATTCTGTATGTGCAGGAAGTGCTGGAGGAGGTACGCCAGGAAGTTCAGCGCATGGCTCGGGCCGAGCGGCGCAAAGGGATGTAAGCATGACCGTTCCCGTGCCGGGCGCGGGAACGGTCATTCAGGCAGAAGAATCAGTCTTCCTTGCCCTTGTTGCGCACCGCACGCTGCAATTCGCGACCGGCATCGCGTTCGCGTTCGGTATCACGCTTGTCGTATTCCTTCTTGCCCTTGCCCAGAGCGATTTCGCACTTGACCATGTGCTTGCTCCAGTACCAGGACAGGCACACGCAGGCGTAGCCCTTCTGCTGCACGGCGGCGGCCAGCTTGTCCAGCTCGCGGCGGTTGAGCAGCAGCTTGCGGGTGCGGACCGGGTCGGCGATGACGTGGGTGCTGGCAGTCATCAATGGCGTGATGTGACTGCCGAGCAGCCAGGCTTCGCCGTCCTTGAGCAGGACGTAACTGTCGACCAGTTGCAGCTTGCTTGCCCGCAGACTTTTTACTTCCCAGCCGGCCAGGACCAGACCAGCCTCGAACTTGTGCTCGATGAAGTAATCGTGTCGCGCCTTTTTGTTCTGCGCGATGGTCCCTGTTGGGTGTTTCTTCTGTTTAGCCATAGGGGCGGCATTATATGGAGATAAACGGCTGTCGGCTACGGTGATGCTGCGTGCTTGAGCAGGTTGAGTGAATCCCGGACAATGCGGCCTCTTTTTCTAACGCTTGGGCGTGATAAACGATGTCGACAGACAAGGTTTCTGTCCACGGCAGTTGGGCTAGCCGCTGGGTTTTCATATTCGCCGCGACCGGTTCGGCCGTGGGATTGGGCAGCATCTGGAAGTTCCCCTACATGGTCGGGGTCTACGGTGGCGGCGCCTTTGTGCTGATGTTTCTGGCCTGTATCGCCCTGATCGGCATTCCGGTGATGCTCGCCGAAACCCTGATCGGCCGCCGTGCCCGTCAGAGTCCGGCGAATGCCCTGAAGGTGCTGGCGCTCGAAGCCGGACACTCGGGCAAGTGGTCGTGGGGCGCGTTCGCCGGGATGATCACGGCGTTACTGATCCTGTCTTTCTATAGTGTGGTCGGCGGCTGGTCGCTGGATTACATCATTGATATGGGGCGCGGGGATTTCCAGGGGGCGACGGCTGATCAGGTTGGTGCCTATTTCGGTAATGTCATCGCCGACCCATGGCGCATCACGCTGTGGCACACGGTGTTCATGCTGCTGTCGGCGGTGGTGATCGCCAAAGGCGTGGTCGCCGGGCTTGAACGCAGCTTGCGGATCATGATGCCGCTGTTGTTTGTGATGGTCCTCGTCCTGCTGGGCTACAGCATGACTACCGGGCATTTCATGGAAGGCGTGCATTTCATGTTCGACTTCCACCCGGAGAAGGTCCTTGATGGCTTGCTGCCGGCGATGGGTCACGCCTTCTTCTCTCTGAGTGTGGGTGTGGGCTCGATCATGATCTACGGCGCCTACATGACCAAGGAAGCCTCGCTGTCCGGCACCGTCGTGGGTGTGGCGCTGCTCGATACCTTCGTTTCGCTGGTGGCCGGTCTGGCATTGTTTCCGATTGTGTTCGCCGGCGGTTTAAACCCTAGCGAAGGTCCGGGCCTGATGTTCGTCAGCCTGCCATTTGCTTTCGGTAACGTGCTGTTCGGCCAGTTGATGGGCGTGGTGTTCTTCGTTCTGGTGGCGATTGCTGCCTGGAGTTCGGCGATTTCCCTGCTGGAGCCGATGGTCGCCTATCTGGTCGAGCGGACTAAAATCAGTCGTGCGTGGGTGACATTCTGGTTGGCGTTCACCTGCTGGTTTGTCGGCCTGGGCACGGTGTTTTCCTTCAATATCTGGAAGGAAGCGAAATTTTTCGTGAACGAAGGCGGGATGTTCCATCTCTACCAATGGGGTGCCGCAGGCGGTCTGGACTTCTTTGGTGTGATCGACTTCTTCACCTCGCGGATCATGTTGCCGCTCGGCGGGCTGTGCTTTGTGCTGTTTGCCGGTTGGGTGATGGGGCGTGAAGCGGTGCGTGACGAATTGTCGATTCGCAGCCCGGCGCTGTTCGCCCTGTCTCTGTTCTTGATGCGCTATGTGGCGCCCATCGGCATTCTTGTAGTGTTTGCCACCCAGCTCTGGAAGTGACGCTTACATGACGACACATATTCAACGATCAGCGCTGCTGCCTTATCCGGCGCAATTTCTCTATGACCTGGTCAATGACGTGGCGCGTTATCCGGAGTTTCTGCCGTGGTGTTCGTCTGCGGAAGTCCTGGAAAGCTCGCCTGAACACATGCGTGCCAGCGTCGGTGTGGCCAAGGGCGGCCTCAGCCAGCACTTCGTGACGCGCAATACCCTGGTGCCGGGGCAGTCGATCGAGATGAATCTTGAGGAAGGTCCGTTCAATCAGTTGCACGGGGTATGGGTGTTCAAGGCGCTGAACGAGAAGGCCTGCAAGATCAGCCTCGATCTGTCCTTCGATTATGCCGGCCCGCTGGTGCGCGCCACGCTCGGGCCGCTGTTCAATCAGGCTGCGAACACTCTGGTGGATGCTTTCTGCCAGCGCGCCAAGCAGATGCATGGTTGAGCCGGTGATCGAAATAGAAGTGGTGTATGCGGCGGTTGATCGTCAGGTGTTGCGTACGATCAGTGTGGCAGAGGGTTCGACGGTGCGCGCTGCGCTGTCGGCCAGCGGCATCGATGGCGACTTTCCCGAGCTGGATCTGGCGGGTTGTCCGGTCGGGATTTTCGGCAAAGTGATTGCCGATCCGGATGTGCGGGTTGTTCGGGCGGGGGATCGCTTGGAAATCTACCGACCGCTTCTGGCTGATCCGAAAGAGGTGCGCCGATTGCGGGCCGCCAAGGCTGCCGAGGCCAAAGCCGGAAAACAGTGATTGCGCCGATCGGCAGGCAATAAAAAACCCGGAATTTCCGGGTTTTTTATTGCGTCGCACATTATTGCGGCGAGGTGTCCAGCGGCTCTGGTGTCGGAACCGGAACGGTTTCCACACCATCGACGTCCTTCTGGATCTGATCCAGCAAGGAACCTGGCTTGACCGGTTTTTCCGGTTTTGGCTTCTCGGCGTTTTCGGCAGGAGCGGTCACGCTGGTGCCACTGTCCTTGCCGAGAATGGCTTCGTCACGGCTCACGCCCGGCATGAAGTCACCGGACAGGCTGACAAGGCGGTCGTTAGAGTCGAAAATGACACTCATGCGTTCCTGCTGGCGTTCACCGCCACCAGGTTGCAGGCTGTACAGATAATCCCAGCGATCGGCATGGAACGTGTCGACAAGCAGAGGGTTGCCCATGATAAACCGTACTTGCGGCCGGGTCATTCCCGGGCGTAACTGGTCTATCATGTCCTGCGTGACGACATTGCCCTGCTGGATGTCGATTTTGTAAACCCCGGGGAATGAACAACCGGCGAGTGCGAGCAGTCCCACAAAGGTGAAACTGGTTAGCAAGAGCTTGGTGTTTTGCATCGGTGGGCGACTTCCACTATCTTGGCTGGGACAACGTAAACGCCGATCATACCCGCATTAAGAGAAGCTGCGAAGCAGCATCGCGAGAAAGCTGACCATGGTTGAAAATAGCGAACTACGCAAAGCCGGCCTCAAAGTGACCCTGCCACGGGTCAAGATCCTGCAAATGCTCGACTCTACCGAGCAGCGTCACATGAGTGCCGAGGACGTCTACAAGGCGTTGATGGAAGCTGGCGAGGACGTCGGTCTGGCCACGGTTTACCGTGTTCTGACCCAGTTCGAAGCGGCTGGCCTCGTGGTCCGTCACAACTTCGACGGCGGCCACGCGGTATTCGAATTGGCCGACGGTGGCCACCACGACCATATGGTCAACGTGGAAACCGGTGAGGTTGTCGAATTCGTCAGCATCGAAATCGAAAAGCTCCAGAAGGCAATTGCCGAAGAGCACGGTGTCGAGTTGGTGGATCACAACCTGGTGCTGTACGTACGCAAGAAAAAGTAAGCATGTCGCGCGAATTTCAGGTTCGCGAAACGAACGAAGGCGACCCGAGGGTCGCCTTCGTGCTTTCTGTCGTGCCTAAACTTTTGCGGTAACGACCATCTTCTTGGCGTGCGCCAGAGACTCTTTGGTCAGATCGATGCCGCCGAGCATCCGTGCGACTTCTTCTATACGGTCATTTTTGCTCAGCTTCGCGACGGCGGTGTGAGTCGCCTGATCGCCCCGCACCTTGTGCACAAATAAATGCTGATGGCCCTGCGCGGCCACTTGCGGCAAGTGCGTAACGGTCAGGACCTGACCGCGTTCGCCCAGGCGTCGCAGCAACTGGCCGACAATCTCGGCCGTCGGGCCGCCGATGCCCACGTCCACTTCGTCGAATACCAGCGTCGGCACGCGTGAGGTCTGGGCGGTGATGACCTGAATCGCCAGGCTTATCCGCGAGAGTTCGCCGCCGGAGGCCACTTTGGCCAAGGCCTTTAATGGCTGGCCAGGGTTGGCGCTGACCAGCAGTTCGACCTGTTCGAGTCCGTTGGGCAGGAGTTCGCCGCTGGCGTTGGGGCGCAGTTCGATGGTGAAGCGTCCGCCGGGCATGCCGAGGCGTTGAATCTCCTGTTCGACTGCGCTGGCCAGACTGCCCGCAGCCTGATGGCGTAGATCGCTCAGCTCGCGAGCCTTTTCCTGATAATGACGGGCATATGAAGCAAGTTCTTCACCCAGACGCTCGATGGATTCGTCGTTGGCATTCAGGGTTTCGATTTCATCCAGCAGTTTTTGCTGCATCTCGGCGACTTCGGTCGGCTGGATCCGGTGTTTGCGTGCCAGGGTGTAAATGGCATCAAGGCGTTCTTCAAGATATTGCAGGCGTGCCGGATCGGCGTCGAAATTGTCGAGAAAGCGGTTGAGTTCGCCGACAGCCTCTTCGACCTGGATCTGCGCACTGGTCAGCAAACTGCTGGCTTCGCCCAGGGCGCCAATCGAGTTGTTCACGCTGGACAGGCGATTGAGGCTGGCGGTCAGCGCATTCAGCACATTGCCGGAATCGCTTTCGCTGCATTGTTCGACCACTTGCCGGCAGATGCCCAGCAGAGTTTCGGCGTTGGTCAGGTTCTTGTGTTCCTGCTCAAGGTCTTCCAGTTCGTTCTCGCCGAGACCGAGGTTTTCCAGTTCTTCGAGCTGATAGCTGAGCAGTTGATGACGTGCGCGTTGCTCGTCGCCGGAGTTGGACAGGCGCTCGAGCTCCTGACGGGTCTGGCGCCAGCGCTGTGCGGCCAGTTGTACCTGTCGGGCCAGATCGGTGGCGCCGGCGTACTCGTCGAGCAGGCGACGGTGGGTATCCGTCTTGAGCAGGGATTGGTGTTCGTGCTGGCTGTGGATGTCGATCAGCAGCTCGCCGAGGGCCTTGAGGTCGCCGAGCGGGCAGGGCGTGCCGTTGATATAGCCACGGGAGCGGCCTTCCGAGGTGATGACCCGGCGCAGGATGCACGGGCCGTCGATTTCCAGGTCGCGCTCGGCCAGCCATGCGCTGGCTTCGGGGATATCAGCCAGGTCGAAGGTCGCCAGGATGTCGGCCTTGTCGGCGCCCGGTCGGACCACGCCGCTGTCGGCGCGGTCGCCCAGGGTCAGGCCGAGGGCGTCGAGCATGATCGACTTGCCGGCGCCGGTTTCCCCGGTAATCACGCTCATCCCGCGATCGAGTTCGAGATCGAGATTTTCAACGATGGCGTAGTTGTGTACGGACAGGTGCACCAGCATAAAGGCCGCTCCCAGGCTTTAGGTCTGGTTATTTATACAGTGTTTTGTTTCGGCCTGACAATGCCCTCGCTTAGCTCGATTGGCTTGACCCGATCAAATGCTTATCGCGCCCGGGAATGACAATGCAGCACTTTTTTGTAGGGTTAATCATTGTCAGCCCTTGAAGCCTGATTTTGCGGCCCCATATACCGGGGCAGAAGCGCGAATCGAACTCGCGGACGATATTGAAAGGAGAATTCTATGGCTGACGAACAGACAGTAGATACGCAAAATCCAGAAGCCAATCAGGCGCCCGAGGCTTCGGGTGATGACCTGGCGACCCGTGTACAAGTGCTCGAAGAGCAATTGGCCGCCGCGCAGGATCAATCTCTGCGCGTAGCTGCCGATCTGCAGAACGTCCGCCGCCGCGCCGAGCAGGACGTAGAGAAGGCTCACAAGTTTGCACTGGAAAAATTCGCCGGCGACCTGCTGCCGATCGTCGACAGCCTGGAGCGCGGCCTCGAGCTGTCGAGCCCGGACGACGAAAGCATCCGTCCGATGCGCGAAGGTATCGAGCTGACCCTGAAAATGTTCCAGGACACCCTCAAGCGCTATCAGCTTGTAGCTGTCAGTCCGCAGGAAGGCAAACCGTTCAACGCCGTGGAACATCAGGCAATGGCCATGCAGGAAAGTGCTGACCTGGAACCGAACAGCGTTCTGAAAGTGTTCCAGAAGGGCTACCAGCTCAACGGTCGCCTGCTGCGTCCGGCGATGGTCGTGGTCAGCAAGGCGCCGGCGCCAGTTTCGCCTTCGATTGACGAGAAGGCTTGAAATTAGCCGCAAGGCCCCCATTTAGAAGTCAAGCGTTTAAGTATTACCGCAGTTAGCCACCACTGCTGCGGCAACCAAATCCAAAGTTTCGGGAGAGTGAACATGGGCAAAATTATCGGTATCGACCTGGGGACTACCAACTCCTGCGTCTCCGTGCTGGAAAACGGCGTAGCCAAAGTTATTGAAAACGCCGAAGGCGCGCGTACCACGCCGTCGATCATCGCTTACGCCAACGATGGCGAAATCCTGGTCGGCCAGTCCGCCAAGCGTCAGGCTGTGACCAACCCGCACAACACACTGTTCGCGGTGAAGCGCCTGATCGGCCGCCGCTTCGACGAAGAAGTCGTGCAGAAAGACATCAAGCTGGTGCCTTACAAGATCGTCAAGGCCAACAATGGTGACGCTTGGGTCGAGGCTTCCGGCAAGCAGATGGCTCCGCCGCAAATCAGCGCCGAAGTCCTGAAGAAAATGAAGAAGACCGCCGAAGACTACCTCGGCGAAGCAGTGACCGAAGCGGTGATCACCGTTCCGGCCTACTTCAACGACAGCCAGCGTCAGGCGACCAAAGACGCCGGTCGCATCGCCGGTCTGGACGTAAAACGTATCATCAACGAACCAACCGCAGCTGCTCTGGCTTACGGTATGGACAAGGCCAAGGGCGATCACACCGTGATCGTTTACGACCTGGGTGGTGGTACCTTCGACGTTTCCGTGATCGAAATCGCTGAAGTTGACGGCGAGCACCAGTTCGAAGTACTGGCCACCAACGGTGATACCTTCCTGGGTGGTGAAGACTTCGACATGCGCCTGATCGACTACCTCGTCGACGAGTTCAAGAAAGAGTCCGGCATGGACCTGAAGAACGATCCACTGGCCCTGCAGCGTCTGAAAGAAGCCGCCGAGAAAGCCAAGATCGAGCTGTCTTCTTCGCAGTCGACCGACGTCAACCTGCCGTACATCACAGCAGATGCGACCGGTCCTAAGCACCTGAACGTGAAGATCTCTCGTGCCAAGCTCGAGTCGCTGGTCGAAGATCTGGTGAACCGTACCATCGAGCCATGCCGCATCGCTCTGAAAGACGCCGGCATCGACGCCAGCAAAATTGACGACGTGATTCTGGTCGGTGGCCAGACTCGTATGCCTCTGGTGCAGAAGGCAGTTACCGATTTCTTCGGTAAAGAAGCTCGTAAAGACGTGAACCCGGACGAAGCCGTTGCCATGGGTGCTGCCATCCAGGGCGCCGTTCTGGCCGGTGACGTGAAAGACGTTCTGCTGCTCGACGTCAGCCCGCTGACCCTGGGTATCGAAACCATGGGCGGCGTGATGACCGCGCTGATCGAGAAAAACACCACGATTCCTACCAAGAAATCGCAAGTGTTCTCGACTGCCGACGACAACCAGGGCGCCGTGACCATTCACGTCCTGCAAGGTGAGCGCAAGCAAGCCGCACAGAACAAGTCCCTGGGCAAGTTCGACCTGGCCGAGATTCCACCAGCGCCTCGCGGTGTGCCACAGATCGAAGTGACCTTCGACATCGACGCCAACGGCATCCTGCACGTCGGCGCGAAAGACAAGGCGACCGGCAAAGAGCAGAAGATCACCATCAAGGCCAACTCCGGCCTGTCGGATGAAGAAATCCAGAAGATGGTGCGCGACGCCGAGCTGAACGCCGAGGAAGACCGCAAGTTCGAAGAGCTGGCCGCTGCCCGTAACCAGGGTGATGCACTGGTTCACTCGACTCGCAAGATGATCGCTGACGCTGGCGACAAAGTGACTGCAGAAGAGAAGACTGCAATCGAGGCCGCTGTGGTTGCCCTGGAAGCCGCCGTCAAAGGCGACGACAAGGCTGCCATCGACGCCAAGGTAGAAGAGCTGTCGAAAGTCTCTGCGCCGGTTGCCCAGAAGATGTACGCCGAACAGGCTCAGCCTGCCGAAGGCGCGGCACCGCACGCAGAGAAAGCTGAAAAGGCTGACGATGTTGTCGATGCCGAGTTCGAAGAAGTCAAAGACCACAAGTAAGTTGTTGGTCGGCCGGTTGACTGCCTTTGGGCACTGACTGGTAGGATGTCGCCGCGCGGGAGCTTGCTCCCGCGTTGGCGTATCTGGAATACGCGAATTTTTACAGCATGCGACAAGCTTCGCGTGTTGGCGGTATGGCCGGGAATGCTCCTGCTTTTCGCGCCGAAAATACCGCATGAATCAAAGACCAGGATCGTTGAATTGACGTGAGTTGGGTCCGGGCCTGTATTGGGGCTCAACGAGTTTGGCGAAGCTCAGGAGGGGTTTGCCGAACGTCCTCAAGAGTATGAAGAACTTATGGCTAAGCGTGACTATTACGAAGTGTTGGGTGTTGAGCGCGGCTCAAGCGAAGCAGACCTGAAAAAGGCCTATCGCCGTCTGGCGATGAAGCATCACCCGGACCGTAATCCCGATGACAAAGCGTCGGAAGAGCTGTTCAAAGAGGCCAACGAAGCCTATGAAGTGCTCTCCGATTCCAGCAAGCGTGCAGCGTACGACCAGTACGGCCATGCCGGTGTCGACCCAAGCATGGGTGGCGGCGGTGCCGGTTTCGGCGGTCAGAACTTCTCCGATATTTTCGGTGATGTCTTCAGTGACTTCTTCGGTGGCGGTCGCGGCGGCTCCCGTGGTGGCGCTCAGCGTGGCAGCGACTTGCGCTACACCCTGGAGCTGAACCTGGAAGAAGCGGTGCGCGGTACCACCGTGAATATCCGCGTTCCGACACTGGTCAACTGCAAGCCGTGCGATGGTTCGGGCGCCAAGAAAGGTTCGTCGCCATCGACTTGCCCGACTTGCGGCGGTATCGGCCAGGTGCGCATGCAACAAGGCTTCTTCTCCGTGCAGCAGACCTGCCCGCGCTGCCATGGCCAGGGCAAGATCATTTCCGACCCGTGCGACTCCTGCCACGGTGACGGCCGCGTTGAAGAATACAAAACCCTCTCCGTCAAAGTGCCGGCCGGTGTCGATACCGGTGACCGCATTCGTCTGTCCGGCGAAGGCGAGGCGGGCACTCAGGGTGGCCCGACCGGCGACCTGTACGTTGTGATCAATGTGCGTGAGCACGCGATCTTCCAGCGTGACGGCAAGCATCTGTTCTGCGAAGTGCCGATCAGCTTTGTCGATGCGGCGCTGGGTGGCGAGCTGGAAATCCCGACCCTCGACGGTCGTGTGAAGCTGAAGATTCCGGAAGGGACTCAGACCGGCAAGCAGTTCCGCGTACGCGGCAAAGGCGTGGCGCCGGTGCGTGGCGGTGGTGCGGGCGACCTGATGTGCCGTGTGGCGGTCGAGACCCCGGTCAATCTGAACCGTCGTCAGCGTGAATTGCTCGAAGAATTCCGCAGCTCTCTGGCGGATGACAACAGCCATTCGCCGAAAACCACCGGCTGGTTCGATGGCGTGAAGCGCTTCTTCGGCGATCTGTAAGGAGTCGGCATGCGACGTATAGCTGTGATGGGCGCCGCCGGGCGCATGGGCAAGATTCTGGTTGAGGCCGTGCAGCAGCGCGCGCCGCTGACCGGTTTGACAGCGGCCATCGTTCGCCCTGGCAGTACGCTGATCGGGGTGGATGCCGGTGAGCTGGCTTCGCTCGGTCGAATCGGCGTGCCGCTGTCCGGGAATCTGGAATCGGTCGCGGAAGAGTTCGACGTGTTGATCGACTTCACCCTGCCGGAAGTCATGCTGAAAAACCTGGCCTTCTGCCGCAAGGCCGGCAAGGCCATGGTGATCGGCACGACCGGGCTGGATGCTGCCCAGAAGCAGTTGCTGGCCGAAGCGGGCAAGGATATTCCGATCGTGTTCGCCGCCAACTTCAGCGTCGGTGTCAACCTGTCGCTGAAACTGCTCGACATGGCGGCCCGTGTGCTGGGTGATGATGCGGACATTGAAATCATCGAGGCCCATCACCGTCACAAGATCGATGCGCCGTCGGGCACGGCCCTGCGCATGGGTGAAGTGATTGCCAGTGCGCTGGATCGTGATCTGCAGAAAGTCGCGGTCTATGGCCGCGAAGGCCACACCGGTGCGCGTGAACGTGAAACCATCGGTTTCGCCACTGTTCGCGGTGGTGATGTGGTGGGCGATCACACGGTGCTGTTCGCCTGTGAAGGCGAGCGTCTGGAAATCACCCATAAGGCTTCGAGCCGCATGACGTTCGCCAAGGGCGCGGTGCGTGCAGCGCTGTGGCTGGATGCTCGTGAGCCGGGTCTTTATGACATGCAGGACGTGCTCGACCTGCGTTGAGCCTTGTTTGAACCCGGCGCAAACGCCCTGTTTGTGCCGGTTTTGCTCCGCCTGGCGACGCCCTGTCGCATTCTCCGGCCTTTCGGGCTCATTGGCGGTAGACCAAAAATCCCTTTTTCTGTAAGCTACAGCTTTAGTGTGTCCACTAAAAGCGCGCAGAATAATTCAGTGAAGAAGCGGGGTGACGTGTCCATACGTCACTCCGCTTTTTTACAACCTGCGATTGCCCTTTCATGCGTTATTTACGGGAGGTCTTCTTGACTAAGCCAGCCATACTCGCCCTTGCTGATGGCAGCATTTTTCGCGGCGAAGCCATTGGAGCCGACGGTCAGACCGTTGGTGAGGTGGTGTTCAACACCGCAATGACCGGCTATCAGGAAATCCTTACCGATCCTTCCTACGCCCAACAGATCGTTACCCTGACTTACCCGCACATCGGCAACACCGGCACCACGCCGGAAGACGCCGAGTCCAATCGCGTCTGGTCCGCTGGCCTGGTCATCCGTGACCTGCCGCTGGTAGCGAGCAACTGGCGTAACACGATGTCCCTGTCCGACTACCTGAAAGCCAACAATGTTGTGGCAATCGCCGGTATCGACACCCGTCGCCTGACCCGCATCCTGCGTGAAAAAGGCGCACAGAACGGCTGCATCATGGCCGGCGACAACATCTCCGAAGAAGCGGCCATCGCCGCTGCGCAAGGCTTCCCGGGCCTGAAGGGCATGGACCTGGCGAAAGTCGTCAGCACCAAGACCCAATACGAATGGCGCTCCACTGTCTGGGATCTGAAAACCGACAGCCACGCGACCATCGAAGCCTCCGAGCTGCCATACCACGTGGTTGCCTACGACTACGGCGTCAAGGTCAACATCCTGCGCATGCTGGTCGAGCGCGGTTGCCGCGTGACCGTAGTGCCGGCGCAAACCCCGGCTGCCGACGTGCTGGCCCTGAATCCGGATGGCGTATTCCTGTCCAATGGCCCTGGTGATCCGGAGCCTTGCGACTACGCGATCAAGGCGATCAAGGAAGTGCTGGAAACCGAAATTCCGGTGTTCGGCATCTGCCTCGGTCACCAGCTGCTGGCCCTGGCTTCCGGCGCCAAGACCCTGAAAATGGGCCACGGTCACCACGGTGCCAACCACCCGGTTCAGGATCTGGACACTGGCGTCGTGATGATCACCAGCCAGAACCACGGTTTTGCGGTTGACGAAGCGACCCTGCCAGCCAACGTCCGTGCGATCCACAAATCGCTGTTCGACGGCACCCTGCAAGGCATCGAGCGCACCGACAAGAGCGCGTTCAGCTTCCAGGGTCACCCTGAAGCGAGCCCGGGCCCGAACGATGTGGCACCCCTGTTTGACCGCTTCATCAACGAGATGGCCAAGCGACGCTAAGCGCTCGCCTTGAGACTGTAGCGAGAAGCCCTTGAGGGCGGCCCCGGAACCGGCGGCCCCCTCGGGACTTCAGAAATCGATCAAGACGGCTTGCCGACTGACCTGCGGATTTGAGTGACAAACCCATGCCAAAACGTACAGACATTAAAAGCATCCTGATTCTCGGCGCTGGCCCGATCGTTATCGGCCAGGCCTGCGAATTCGACTACTCCGGCGCCCAGGCTTGCAAAGCCCTGCGCGAAGAGGGTTACCGCGTCATCCTGGTGAACTCCAACCCGGCCACCATCATGACCGACCCGGACATGGCCGACGCCACCTACATCGAGCCGATCAAATGGCAGACCGTTGCCAAGATCATCGAAAAAGAGCGTCCGGATGCGGTGCTGCCAACCATGGGCGGCCAGACCGCTCTGAACTGCGCCCTGGACCTGGAACGCGAAGGCGTTCTGGAGAAGTTCGGCGTAGAGATGATCGGTGCCAACGCCGACACCATCGACAAGGCTGAAGACCGTTCGCGTTTCGACAAGGCGATGAAAGCCATCGGCCTGGAATGCCCGCGTTCCGGTATCGCCCACAGCATGGAAGAAGCCAACGCGGTGCTCGAGCGCCTGGGCTTCCCGTGCATCATCCGTCCGTCCTTCACCATGGGCGGCACCGGTGGCGGTATCGCTTACAACCGTGAAGAGTTCGAAGAAATCTGCGCCCGTGGTCTGGACCTGTCGCCGACCAAGGAACTGCTGATCGACGAATCGCTGATCGGCTGGAAAGAATATGAAATGGAAGTTGTCCGCGACAAAAAGGACAACTGCATCATCGTCTGCTCGATCGAAAACTTCGACCCGATGGGCGTGCACACCGGTGACTCGATCACTGTTGCCCCGGCTCAGACCCTGACCGACAAGGAATATCAGATCCTGCGTAACGCCTCGCTGGCGGTACTGCGCGAGATCGGCGTCGAGACCGGCGGTTCCAACGTTCAGTTCGGCATCTGCCCGGACACCGGCCGCATGGTCGTGATCGAAATGAACCCGCGCGTATCGCGCTCGTCGGCCCTGGCTTCGAAAGCCACCGGTTTCCCGATTGCCAAGGTCGCGGCCAAACTGGCAGTCGGCTACACCCTCGACGAGCTGTCGAACGACATCACCGGCGGCAAGACCCCGGCGTCTTTCGAGCCGTCCATCGACTACGTCGTGACCAAGCTGCCGCGCTTTGCCTTCGAGAAGTTCGCCAACGCTGACGCTCGCCTGACCACTCAAATGAAGTCGGTTGGTGAAGTCATGGCCATCGGCCGTACCTTCCAGGAATCCCTGCAGAAAGCCCTGCGCGGTCTGGAAGTCGGCGTTTGCGGTCTGGACGAGAAAGTCGATCTGAGCAATCCGGAAAGCATGAGCGTGCTCAAGCGCGAACTGACCGTGCCGGGCGCCGAGCGTATCTGGTACGTGGCGGACGCTTTCCGCGCCGGCATGACCGTCGAAGAAATCTTCGGCATGAACATGATCGATCCGTGGTTCCTGGTGCAGATCGAAGATCTGATCAAGGACGAAGAGAAGGTCAAGACCCTGGGTCTGTCCGCTATCGACCGCGACCTGATGTTCAAGCTCAAGCGCAAAGGCTTCTCCGACCAGCGTCTGGCCAAACTGCTGGGCGTCACCGAGAAGAACCTGCGCACTCACCGTCAAAAGCTGGAAGTGTTCCCGGTCTACAAGCGCGTCGATACCTGCGCCGCCGAGTTCGCCACCGACACCGCTTACCTGTACTCGACTTACGAGGAAGAGTGTGAAGCCGCGCCGTCCGGCCGCGACAAGATCATGATTCTGGGTGGCGGTCCTAACCGTATCGGCCAGGGCATCGAGTTCGACTACTGCTGCGTACACGCCGCTCTCGCCCTGCGCGAAGACGGCTACGAAACCATCATGGTCAACTGCAACCCGGAAACCGTTTCCACTGACTACGACACTTCCGACCGTCTGTACTTCGAGCCGGTGACCCTGGAAGACGTGCTGGAAATCTGCCGCGTCGAGAAGCCGAAAGGCGTGATCGTCCAGTACGGCGGCCAGACTCCGTTGAAACTGGCTCGTGCCCTCGAAGCGGCCGGCGTGCCGATCATCGGCACCAGTCCTGACGCCATCGACCGTGCCGAAGACCGTGAGCGCTTCCAGCAGATGGTTGAGCGCCTGAATCTGCGTCAGCCGCCAAACGCCACCGTGCGCAGCGAAGACGAAGCTGTTCGCGCTGCCGCGAAGATCGGTTACCCGCTGGTGGTTCGTCCGTCCTACGTACTGGGCGGCCGTGCGATGGAAATCGTCTACAAGGAAGAAGAACTCAAGCGTTACCTGCGTGACGCGGTGCAAGTGTCGAACGACAGCCCGGTGCTGCTCGACCACTTCCTCAACTGCGCCATCGAGATGGACGTGGATGCGGTCTGCGACGGCAAGGATGTAGTGATCGGCGCGATCATGCAGCACATCGAACAGGCAGGCGTTCACTCCGGTGACTCCGCGTGCTCGCTGCCGCCGTACTCGCTGCCGGCGCACATCCAGGACGAGATGCGCGAACAGGTCAAGAAAATGGCCCTGGAGCTGGGCGTGGTCGGCCTGATGAACGTTCAGCTGGCGCTGCAAGGCGAAGACATCTACGTCATCGAAGTCAACCCGCGTGCTTCCCGTACCGTACCGTTCGTGTCGAAGTGCATCGGTGTTTCCCTGGCCATGATCGCGGCTCGCGTGATGGCTGGTAAAACCCTGAAGGAAATCGGCTTCACCAAGGAAATCATCCCGAACTTCTACAGCGTGAAAGAGGCGGTGTTCCCGTTCGCCAAATTCCCTGGCGTTGACCCGATCCTCGGCCCTGAGATGAAGTCCACCGGTGAAGTGATGGGTGTCGGCGACACCTTCGGCGAAGCCTTTGCCAAAGCTCAGATGGGCGCGAGCGAAGTACTGCCGACCGGCGGTACCGCATTTATCAGCGTACGTGATGACGACAAGCCGCTGGTTGCAGGCGTGGCCCGTGATCTGATCAACTTGGGTTTCGAAGTGGTCGCCACTGCCGGCACTGCCAAGCTGATCGAGGCTGCAGGCCTGAAAGTGCGTCGCGTGAACAAGGTGACCGAGGGTCGTCCGCACGTGGTCGACATGATCAAGAATGACGAAGTCACGCTGATCATCAACACCACCGAAGGTCGTCAGTCGATCGCTGACTCTTACTCCATTCGTCGTAACGCCTTGCAGCACAAGATCTACTGCACCACCACCATTGCTGCTGGCGAAGCCATCTGCGAAGCGCTGAAGTTCGGTCCCGAGAAGACCGTGCGCCGCTTGCAGGATCTACACGCAGGATTGAAGGCATGAATAAATACCCAATGACCGTCCAGGGCGCGAAAGCCCTGGAAGAGGAACACGCTCATCTGACCAAGGTCGTTCGTCCGAAGCTCAGCCAGGACATCGGTACGGCCCGCGAGTTGGGTGACTTGAAGGAAAACGCCGAATACCATGCCGCCCGCGAACAGCAGGGCATGGTCGAGGCGCGGATCCGTGACATCGAAGGTCGCATGCAGAATGCCGTGATCATCGATGTGACGACCATTCCGCACACCGGCAAGGTGATTTTCGGCACTACCGTCGAAATCGCCAACGTCGAGACTGATGAAAGCGTGACTTACCAGATCGTTGGTGAAGACGAGGCGGACATCAAGCTCGGCAAGATTTCGGTCGGCTCGCCGATCGCCCGCGCCTTGATTGCCAAGGAAGAGGGTGACACGGTCGTCGTAAAAACGCCGGGCGGCGATATCGAGTATGAGATTGTCGAAGTCCGTCACATCTGAAACAGGGCGCCCGCTGCAGGCGGGCGCCATGCTCTGGCAGTTGACCCAGATGTTGTGGGTCGGCGGTTTATGGCTGGTGCACCTCGGTCTGCGGCCGGTGCTGGGCCAGATTGGCCTGGCACCGCTGCTGATCGACGAAGTCGCCAGTGCGTTTGAAGTGCCGGTGGTAGGTTTTGCTGCCGTGTGTGTGGTTTTTCAGGCTTTGGTGCTGGTACGGGCCGAAGGCCTTGCCAGTCTATGGCGGGATTTTCGCGGGCAAGTGCTGCTGATGGCGTTGTATGCGAGTGCGATGTATGTCGCAGTGCGTGTCGGCTGGCCGGATGCGCAGCGCTGGCAGGTGTTCAGTTATCTTGTTCTGGGTTTTTCCGGGCTGGTACTGGTGTTGCAGCCGGTGCCGGGATGGAGTGGCAGGGTGCGCGAAGCACACCCTTGACCCTTTTCATCACTTGAAGCGATGAACGTTCGACAGTTGCTTGTTGACGCTGAAGTTCTTGCGGTAGATCAGTGCCATCTTGCCGATGACCTGAACCAGATCGGCCTTGCCGACCTTGCACAGCTCTGCAACGGACGCCAGGCGCGCCTCGCGATCGAGGATGTTGAGCTTGATCTTGATCAGCTCGTGATCCGCCAATGCGCGTTCGAGTTCGGCTAAAACACCCTCAGTCAAACCGTTGTCAGCCACCGTCAAAACTGGTTTCAGGTGGTGGCCGATGGATTTGTACTGTTTCTTCTGCTCTGGAGTGAGCGGCATAATCTGACCCTTTCGTCTGGATTCTGTAAAATGGCGGCCATTTTACCCGAGGGCTCGTGGATCCGCCCAATTAATCACGACCCTAATCAACGAGGTGCCCAATGGCGCGTTCCAAGACAAGCCTTGGTTGGCTGAAACGACATGTCAACGATCCTTATGTGAAGCAGGCGCAGAAGGATGGCTACCGCTCGCGTGCGAGTTACAAACTTCTGGAAGTCCAGGAGAAATACAAACTGATCCGCCCAGGCATGAGCGTGGTCGACTTGGGCGCGGCGCCCGGCGGCTGGTCTCAGGTCACCAGTCGGCTGATCGGTGGCCAGGGGCGTCTGATCGCCTCGGACATCCTGGAAATGGACAGCATTCCGGACGTGACCTTCATTCAGGGGGATTTCACTCAGGATGAAGTGCTCGCTCAAATCCTTGAGGCGGTGGGTAATTCACAGGTAGACCTTGTGATTTCCGATATGGCCCCCAATATGAGTGGTACGCCTGCCGTAGATATGCCGAAAGCCATGTTTCTTTGCGAGCTGGCGCTTGACCTGGCGGAGCGGATTCTCAAGCCGGGCGGTAATTTCCTGATCAAGATATTTCAGGGTGAGGGGTTCGATGTTTACCTGAAGGACGCTCGTCGGAAATTCGACAAGGTCCAGATGATCAAGCCGGACTCTTCCCGAGACAGTTCCCGCGAGCAGTACATGCTGGCTTGGGGTTATCGCGGTGGTAACGAGTAAAACGAAGTTTTTTGGCGGGGTGATAGGTTTTTCGTATTTCGCCCCGCGTGCATAAGCGAATATTGTGTAGAAAGTGTTTCACAAAGGGTTACAGACGGCGCCTGCCAGAGCTGTAGGTAATGTAGTAAGTTAGGCCGGTGAATATCATGCGAAGCGCGCGCCAGTAGCGGAGCTTGCTTCAGAGGGTAGTTAATTGAACGATATGGCAAAGAATCTGATCCTGTGGTTGATCATCGCGGCTGTCCTGGTGACGGTGATGAACAACTTCTCCAGCCCTAACGAGCCGCAGACCCTCAACTATTCCGACTTCATCCAGCAGGTCAAGGATGGCAAGGTCGAGCGCGTGGCCGTCGACGGCTACGTGATTACCGGCAAGCGCAACGATGGCGACAGCTTCAAGACCATTCGTCCGGCAATCCAGGACAATGGCCTGATCGGCGACCTGGTCGACAATCACGTTGTGGTCGAAGGCAAGCAGCCTGAACAGCAAAGCATCTGGACCCAGCTTCTGGTGGCCAGCTTCCCGATCCTGGTGATCATCGCGGTGTTCATGTTCTTCATGCGCCAGATGCAGGGCGGTGCGGGCGGCAAGGGCGGGCCGATGAGCTTTGGCAAGAGCAAGGCGCGTCTGCTGTCCGAAGATCAGGTGAAAACCACTCTGGCTGACGTTGCCGGTTGCGACGAAGCCAAGGAAGAAGTTGGCGAACTGGTCGAGTTCCTCCGCGATCCGGGCAAGTTCCAGCGCCTGGGCGGCCGCATTCCTCGCGGCGTGCTGATGGTTGGTCCTCCGGGTACCGGTAAAACCTTGCTGGCCAAGGCGATTGCCGGCGAAGCCAAGGTGCCGTTCTTCACCATTTCCGGTTCCGACTTCGTCGAAATGTTCGTTGGTGTAGGTGCCAGCCGCGTTCGCGACATGTTCGAACAGGCCAAGAAGCACGCCCCCTGCATTATTTTCATCGACGAGATCGACGCCGTTGGTCGCCATCGTGGCGCCGGCATGGGTGGCGGTCACGACGAGCGCGAGCAGACTCTCAACCAGTTGCTTGTGGAGATGGACGGCTTCGAAATGAATGACGGCATCATCGTCATCGCTGCAACCAACCGTCCTGACGTGCTGGACCCGGCGCTGCTGCGTCCGGGCCGTTTCGACCGTCAGGTAGTGGTCGGTCTGCCGGATATCCGTGGTCGCGAGCAGATCCTGAAGGTGCACATGCGTAAAGTGCCAATGGGTGACGACGTTGCTCCGGCCGTTATCGCACGTGGTACTCCGGGCTTCTCCGGTGCTGACCTGGCCAACCTGGTCAACGAGGCTTCGCTGTTTGCTGCCCGTGCCGGCAAACGCATCGTCGAGATGAAAGAGTTCGAACTGGCCAAAGACAAGATCATGATGGGCGCCGAGCGCAAATCCATGGTCATGTCCGAGAAAGAAAAGCAGAACACTGCCTACCACGAAGCGGGTCACGCTATCGTTGGTCGCGTCGTGCCCGAGCATGATCCGGTCTACAAAGTGTCGATCATCCCGCGCGGTCGTGCGTTGGGTGTGACCATGTTCCTGCCGGAAGAAGATCGCTACAGCCTGTCCAAGCGCGCGCTGATCAGCCAGATCTGCTCGCTGTACGGTGGTCGTATCGCTGAGGAAATGACCCTGGGCTTCGACGGTGTGACCACCGGCGCCTCCAACGACATCATGCGTGCCAGCCAGATTGCACGGAACATGGTGACCAAGTGGGGCCTGTCTGAAAAACTCGGTCCGTTGATGTATGCGGAAGAAGAGGGCGAGGTTTTCCTCGGTCGTGGCGGTGGCGGTCAGAACGCCAGCTTCTCGGGCGAAACCGCCAAGCTGATCGACTCGGAAGTGCGCAGCATCATCGATCAGTGCTACGGCACCGCCAAGCAGATCCTGACCGACAATCGTGACAAGCTTGATGCCATGGCAGATGCCTTGATGAAGTACGAGACGATCGATGCTGAGCAGATCGACGACATCATGGCGGGTCGCACGCCTCGCGAACCTCGTGACTGGTCGGGCGGCACCGGCACTGGCACGCCTCCTCCGGTGGTTCAGGATGAGCGTCCGGAAACACCGATTGGCGGTCCGGCTGCTGACGTTTAAGGTTTGAAATGACTTCTGTACCGTCCCTGACCCGGTTGCCTTGCGGCAACCGGGTTCTTGATTTGGCCCGGACGCATGTCATGGGCATTCTCAATGTCACTCCCGACTCCTTCTCCGATGGTGGCCGATACAGCCAGCTTGATGCGGCCCTGCGTCATGCTGAGGCAATGGTGTTGGCCGGTGCGACGCTGATCGATGTTGGCGGAGAGTCCACTCGGCCTGGTGCGCGAGCGGTTTCGCCACTCGAAGAGCTGGAGCGTGTGGCGCCGATCGTGGAGCTGATCAATCGCGAGCTGGATGTGATCATCTCTGTCGATACGTCGACTCCGGCGGTCATGCGGGAAACTGCGCGACTGGGTGCCGGGTTGATCAATGACGTGAGGTCGCTGCAGCGTGACGGTGCACTGGATGCCGCTGCAGCCACCGGGTTGCCGGTCTGTCTGATGCACATGCTGGGTGAGCCAGGTGACATGCAGGACAATCCGCAATATCAGGATGTCACCCGGGAAGTGAGTGAGTTTCTCGCCGAGCGTATGGAGCGATGCGCTTCGGTTGGCATTCCTGCCGAGCGGATCATTCTTGATCCTGGCTTCGGCTTCGCCAAAACCCTGCAGCACAATCTAAGCTTGTTCAAGCACATGGATGCCCTTCATGCATTGGGGCGGCCTCTGCTGGTTGGTGTCTCGCGAAAAAGCATGATTGGACAGGCCCTGAATCGCCCGGTGGGCGAGCGTCTGTATGGTGGTCTGGCCCTGGCCGCACTGGCATCGGTCAAAGGCGCGCGTATATTGCGCGTCCATGATGTGGCAGAAACGGTGGATGTCGTACGCATGATCGCGGCCGTGGAATCAGCCGAATAAGAATGATGGAGCACTTATGAGCAAGAAATACTTTGGTACCGACGGCATTCGTGGTCGTGTCGGTGAATACCCGATTACTCCTGACTTCATGCTCAAGCTCGGCTGGGCTGCGGGTATGGCATTCCGAAAAATGGGTGCCTGCAAGGTGCTCGTCGGCAAGGACACGCGAATCTCCGGTTACATGTTCGAATCGGCGTTGGAAGCCGGCCTGACATCGGCGGGTGCTGATGTGATGCTGCTCGGCCCGATGCCGACGCCGGCTATTGCCTACTTGTCGCGCACCTTCCAGGCTGAAGCCGGCATTGTGATCAGTGCATCGCACAACCCTCACGACGATAACGGCATCAAGTTTTTCTCCGGTCGCGGCACCAAGTTGCCGGATGAGCTGGAGCTGATGATCGAGGAGTTGCTCGATACGCCAATGACCGTTGTCGAGTCGAGCAAGATCGGCAAGGTCTCGCGAATCAACGACGCGTCCGGCCGATACATCGAGTTCTGCAAGAGCAGTGTGCCGACCAATACCAGTTTTGCAGGTCTCAAGATCGTGATCGACTGTGCACACGGAGCGACCTATAAAGTCGCGCCAAGTGTGTTCCGCGAGCTGGGCGCTGAAGTCGTGGTGCTGTCCGCGCAGCCGAACGGTCTGAACATCAACGACAACTGCGGCTCCACTCATATGGGGCCGTTGCAGGCGGCGGTGCTGGCCGAGCACGCTGATCTGGGGATTGCATTCGACGGTGATGGCGACCGGGTACTGATGGTCGATCACACGGGTGCAATTGTTGATGGTGACGAGCTGATCTTCATTATTGCGCGTGACCTGCATGAGCGTGGCAAATTGCAGGGTGGCGTGGTCGGTACGCTGATGAGCAACCTTGGCCTGGAGTTGGCGCTGGCGGACCTCGGTATTCCTTTCGTGCGTGCAAATGTCGGCGACCGTTATGTGATTGCCGAGCTGCTTGAGCGCGATTGGCTGGTGGGTGGCGAAAACTCGGGGCATGTTGTCTGCTTCAATCACACCACGACAGGTGATGCGATCATCGCGGCCCTGCAGGTGTTGATGGCGCTGAAAACCCGAAACGAGGGCCTGGCGCAAACCCGTCAGGCGTTGCGCAAGTGTCCTCAGGTGTTGATCAATGTCCGTTTCGGTGGCGGCGACAGTCCGCTCGATCACCCGGCTGTCAAGGAAGCCAGCAAGCGTGTGACCGGCGCGATGGCGGGTCGTGGGCGTGTGCTTCTGCGCAAGTCCGGGACAGAGCCTCTGGTACGTGTCATGGTCGAAGGCGAGGACGAAACCCAGGTTCGCAGCTATGCCGAAGAACTGGCAAAACTGGTAACTGAAGTTTCTGCCTGATACGGCTTGCCAGCCATGATTGTGTTGGGTAACATCTGCGCCCACTTTGACCGACGAGGTACAGCATGCGTCGCCCTATGGTAGCTGGTAACTGGAAGATGCACGGTACCCGCGCCAGCGTCGCTGAGCTGATCAACGGCCTTCGTCATCTGGCCTTGCCAAGCGGTGTTGATGTCGCGGTATTCCCGCCTTGCCTGCATATCAATCAAGTGATTGATGGTTTGAAAGGAAAGTCGATTTCGGTCGGCGCGCAGAATTCTGCGGTGGAATCGATGCAAGGTGCATTGACCGGTGAAGTTGCACCGAGTCAGTTGGTGGATGCAGGTTGTTCCCTGGTGCTTGTCGGGCACTCCGAACGCCGCCAGATCATGGGCGAGCGAGACGGAATGCTGAATCGCAAGTTCGCAGCGGCACAGGCGTGTGGCTTGATTCCGGTGTTGTGTGTAGGGGAAACCCTGGAGCAGCGCGAAGCCGGAAAAACTCTTGAAGTTGTCGGGCGTCAGCTGGGCAGCATCATCGAGGAGCTGGGTGTCGGTGCTTTTGCCAATGCAGTGATCGCTTACGAGCCGGTCTGGGCCATTGGTACCGGGCTGACTGCAGCGCCGCAGCAGGCTCAGGATGTGCATAAAGCCATTCGCGAGCAGTTGGCGGCAGAGAATTCTGAAGTCGCGCGAGGTGTGCGGCTTCTATACGGCGGCAGCGTGAAGGCGGCCAATGCGGTCGAACTGTTCGGCATGCCGGATATCGATGGGGGGCTCATTGGTGGAGCTTCCCTGAATGCAGATGAGTTCGGTGCGATCTGTCGCGCCGCGGGAAACTGAAAAAATGCTGGAAACAGTCGTAGTCGTTTTTCATCTGCTGGGTGCATTGGGCGTAGTTGCTCTGGTTTTGCTGCAGCAGGGTAAGGGTGCGGACGCTGGCGCGTCTTTCGGAGCAGGTGCTTCAAATACTGTGTTCGGAAGCCAAGGTTCCTCTACCTTTCTTAGTAAGTTTACTGCTATACTTGCCGCCGGTTTCTTCATAACCAGCTTGGGGTTAGGATACTTTGCTAAAGAGAAGGCTCATCAGCTGACTCAAGCAGGTTTGCCAAATCCGGCAGTGTTGGAAGTTCCAAAGCAACAACCGGCTTCTGATGATGTCCCGGTGCTTCAAGAGCAAAAGTCGGCTACTCCAGCGACTGACGTGCCTCCAGCTCAAGAGCAGAAGTAAGAAGAGTTTCAAACGTAGTATTGCCGAGGTGGTGGAATTGGTAGACACGCAACCTTGAGGTGGTTGTGCCCATAGGGTGTAGGGGTTCGAGTCCCCTTCTCGGTACCAATTAGTCAGGAGAGCCCGCTGTTGCGGGCTTTCTTGCAGGTGGAAGGTTACATTGACCCTACTGGGGATCGGTCGTATACTTCCGCCCCAGCTTTGTCGCGGGGTGGAGCAGTCTGGTAGCTCGTCGGGCTCATAACCCGAAGGTCGTCGGTTCAAATCCGGCCCCCGCAACCAGTTTAAGGAGCCCCTTTTAAGGGGCTTTTTGTTAGCTGGACACTTTCAACGCCGCTGTTCGACGGCGTTTCAAGGATGGGCGTTTCGCCCATTTTTTTATTTTGCAAAGCATGCACATACATGCACGAGGGGGTTCAGGTGTCGAGCAAGCTAGAAGAGTTGCAGGCCTTGTTGGCCCCGGTGGTCGTGGCCCTGGGCTATGAATGCTGGGGTATTGAGTTCTCGGCTCAAGGTCGTCACTCAATGTTGCGCGTTTATATCGATAAGGAAGGCGGCGTACTGGTGGACGATTGCGCCATCGTCAGCCGTCAGATCAGCGGTGTGCTGGATGTTGAAGATCCGATCTCCGTTGAATACACCCTTGAAGTTTCCTCGCCTGGCATGGAACGCCCACTGTTCACTCTTGAGCAGTTTGCCAAATTTGCCGGTGAACAAGTAAAGATCAGGCTGCGCTCGCCTTTTGAAGGACGACGCAACTTTCAGGGCCTTCTGCGCGGTGTAGAAGAACAGGATGTCGTGGTGCAGGTAGATGACCATGAGTTCCTGTTGCCGATCGATATGATCGACAAGGCCAACATTATTCCCAGTTTTGACTGAGACGCGGATCCCGCGGATCCAATGGCTTGCGAAAGGCGAGGCGTACGATGAGCAAAGAAGTACTGCTGGTTGTTGAGTCGGTATCCAATGAAAAGGGCGTACCGGCAAGCGTAATTTTTGAAGCGCTGGAGCTGGCTCTGGCCACTGCTACCAAAAAGCGTTTTGAAGACGAAGTTGATCTGCGTGTGGAAATCAATCGCCACACCGGTTCTTACGAAACTTTCCGTCGCTGGACGGTCGTCGAAGAGAATGATCTCGATGATCCGGCCATCGAAACCTGGCCAAGCAAGGTTGCTGAAACGCATCCTGGCGCCAAGGTTGGTGACGTCGTCGAAGAAAAGATCGAATCCATCGAATTCGGCCGCATTGCTGCGCAGACCGCCAAGCAGGTCATCGTGCAGAAAGTGCGCGAAGCCGAGCGCGCTCAAGTGGTCGACGCTTATCGCGAGCGCCTGGGAGAAATCATCTCCGGCACCGTGAAGAAAGTGACCCGCGACAACGTGATCGTCGACCTGGGTAATAACGCTGAAGCGTTGCTGGCCCGTGAAGACATCATCTCTCGCGAAACCTTCCGTGTTGGCGTGCGTCTGCGTGCGCTGCTCAAGGAAATCCGCACCGAGAACCGTGGCCCGCAGCTGATCCTGTCGCGTACTGCGCCGGAAATGCTGATCGAGCTGTTCCGTATCGAAGTGCCGGAAATCGCTGAAGGCCTCATCGAGGTCATGGCCGCTTCCCGTGATCCGGGTTCGCGCGCCAAGATCGCCGTCCGCTCCAAGGACAAACGCATCGACCCGCAGGGCGCGTGCATCGGTATGCGCGGTTCGCGCGTCCAGGCCGTGTCGGGCGAGTTGGGTGGCGAGCGTGTCGACATCGTCCTGTGGGACGACAACCCGGCGCAGTTCGTGATCAATGCCATGTCGCCGGCAGAAGTGGCGGCCATCATCGTTGACGAAGATGCCCACGCCATGGACATCGCCGTTGGCGCAGACAATCTGGCTCAGGCCATCGGTCGTGGTGGTCAGAACGTGCGTCTGGCGAGCCAGCTGACTGGCTGGACCCTGAACGTGATGACCGAATCGGACATCCAGGCTAAGCAACAAGCGGAAACCGGCGACATCCTGCGCAACTTCATCGACGAGCTGGAAGTCGACGAAGAGCTGGCTCAGGTGCTGGTTGACGAAGGCTTCACCAGCCTGGAAGAGATTGCCTACGTACCGTTGGAAGAAATGCTCAACATCGACGGCTTTGACGAAGACATCGTCAACGAGCTTCGCGCTCGTGCCAAGGATCGCTTGTTGACCAAAGCCATCGCTACTGAGGAAAAGCTGGCAGACGCCCATCCGGCCGAAGACCTGCTCTCGCTTGAGGGTATGGACAAGGATTTGGCGATGGAACTGGCGGTGCGCGGCGTAATTACCCGCGAAGACCTGGCCGAGCAGTCTATTGACGACCTGCTCGACATCGACGGCATTGACGATGATCGTGCCGGCAAGTTGATCATGGCCGCCCGAGCCCACTGGTTCGAGTAATTAGGCGCGGCCTGAGGAGAGAAATGCATGACGCAAGTCACGGTGAAACAACTGGCCGATGAGGTCAAAACACCGGTAGAGCGCCTGTTGCAGCAGATGCGTGAGGCAGGTCTGCCGCACACCGCCGCCGAAGAACATGTGACTGACAGTGAGAAGCAATCCCTGCTGACTCACTTGAAGAGCAGCCACAAGGCGAAAGTGGAAGAACCACGCAAGATCACGCTGCAGCGTAAAACCACCAGCACCCTGCGTGTGGCTGGCAGCAAAAGCATCAGCGTTGAAGTCCGCAAGAAGAAAGTTTTCGTACAGCGTAGCCCGGAAGAAATCGAAGCCGAGCGCAAGCGTGAACTGGATGAGCGTCGCGCAGTAGAAAATGCTGCCCGTCAAAAGGCTGAAGAAGAAGCCCGCGTTCGCGCCGAAGAAGAAGCGCGTCGCCAGCCTGCTGCTGCACCGACCGCTTCCGCCGAGCCTGTTGCTGCGCCTGCGCCAGCCGCTGAACCCGTGCGCGAAGCTGCACCGGTTGTGGCTGCTGCGCCAGCTGCCGACACTCGCAAGCGTGACGAACAGCGCCGTCCGGACAAACCACGCGCCGACGACAACAACCGTCGCGGCAGCGGCGATGGCGAGCGCAAGAACGCTCCGCATCGCGCTTCGGTCAAGGAAAAGGCACCGGCTCCACGTGTGGCGCCACGCACTACCGACGAAGAAAGCGATGGCTTCCGTCGCGGCGGTCGCGGCAAGGCCAAGCTGAAGAAACGCAACGCCCACGGTTTCCAGAGCCCGACCGGCCCTGTCGTGCGTGAAGTGAAGATCGGCGAAACCATCACTGTTGGCGATCTCGCTCAGCAGATGTCGGTGAAGGCTGCTGAAATCATCAAGTTCATGTTCAAACTGGGTACTCCAGCGACCATCAACCAGGTGCTTGATCAGGAAACTGCTCAGCTGGTAGCCGAAGAGCTGGGCCACAAAGTGACCCTGGTCAGCGACACCGCCCTGGAAGATTCCCTGGCCGAGTCCCTGAAGTTTGAAGGTGAGGCTGTTCCTCGTGCGCCGGTAGTGACCGTAATGGGTCACGTTGACCACGGTAAGACCTCGCTGCTCGACTACATCCGTCGTGCCAAGGTAGCCGCTGGCGAAGCCGGTGGTATCACCCAGCACATCGGTGCCTACCACGTTGAAACCGAACGTGGCATGGTCACCTTCCTCGACACCCCGGGTCACGCCGCGTTTACCGCAATGCGTGCCCGTGGTGCCAAGGCGACCGACATCGTGATCCTGGTGGTTGCGGCGGACGACGGCGTGATGCCACAAACCATCGAAGCTGTTCAGCATGCTCAGGCAGCTGGCGTTCCGCTGGTAGTTGCAGTGAACAAGATCGACAAGCCGGGCGCTGATCTCGATCGCATCCGTAGCGAACTGTCGGCCCACGGCGTGACCTCCGAAGACTGGGGTGGTGACACTCCATTCGTTCCGGTCTCGGCGAAAATGGGTACCGGCGTCGACGAACTGCTTGAAGCGGTATTGCTGCAAGCCGAAGTTCTCGAGCTGACTGCCACTCCATCGGCTCCTGGCCGTGGTGTCGTGGTTGAATCGCGTCTGGACAAGGGCCGTGGCCCGGTAGCGACTGTTCTGGTTCAGGACGGTACGCTGCGTCAAGGCGACATGGTGCTGGTCGGCTCGAACTATGGCCGCGTGCGCGCCATGCTCGACGAGAACGGCAAGCCGATCAAGGAAGCAGGTCCGGCCATTCCGGTCGAGATCCTCGGCCTGGACGGTACGCCTGATGCTGGCGACGAGATGAGCGTGGTTGCCGACGAGAAGAAAGCCCGTGAAGTGGCTCTGTTCCGTCAAGGCAAGTTCCGCGAAGTCAAACTGGCTCGCGCTCACGCCGGCAAGCTGGAAAACATCTTCGAAAGCATGGGTCAGGAAGAGAAGAAGACGCTCAACATCGTCCTCAAATCCGACGTCCGTGGTTCGCTGGAAGCACTGCAGGGCGCTCTGAACGGCCTGGGCAACGACGAAGTGCAAGTGCGCGTGGTCGGTGGCGGTGTCGGTGGTATCACCGAATCCGACGCCAACCTGGCACTGGCTTCCAACGCTGTACTGTTCGGCTTTAACGTGCGTGCCGATGCCGGCGCACGGAAGATCGTCGAGCAGGAAGGTCTGGACATGCGTTACTACAACGTGATCTACGACATCATCGAAGACGTCAAGAAAGCCCTGACCGGTATGCTTGGCAGCGATGTTCGCGAGAACATCCTCGGTGTGGCCGAAGTCCGTGACGTGTTCCGTTCACCTAAGTTCGGCGCCATCGCCGGCTGCATGGTGATCGAGGGTACTGTTCACCGTAACCGTCCGATCCGCGTACTGCGTGAAGACATCGTGATCTTCGAAGGCGAGCTGGAATCCCTGCGCCGCTTCAAGGATGACGCTTCCGAAGTACGTGCTGGCATGGAATGCGGTATCGGCGTGAAGAGCTACAACGACGTCAAGGTCGGTGACAAGATCGAAGTCTTCGAGAAGGTTCAGGTTGCTCGCAGCCTCTGACTCGCGCACTTCAAGGGCCACGTCGGGCCGTCGCATGAAAATGCGCGGTACGGCGTCAGGACTCTAAACGCAACGCCCGGTCTGGCTTTTTGTCAGGCCGGGCGTTTGCCGCTTTCAGACCTTGCGGGTTTCACCGCGGGGCAGTAACAGGTAACAAATCATGGCAAAAGAATACAGCCGTACCCAACGTATCGGCGATCAGATGCAGCGCGAGCTGGCCCAACTGATCCGTCGTGAAGTCAAAGATCCGCGTGTCGGCCTGGTCACCATTACCGCTGTTGATGTCAGCCGTGACGTCGGTCACGCGAAGATCTTCATCACCGTGATGGGGCAGGAAGGCGCTGCCGATATCGCACAGACCATCAAGGTGCTCAACGCTGCAGCCGGCTTCCTGCGCATGCAGCTGGGGCGCGAAATGAAACTGCGCAGCGTGCCTCAATTGCACTTCCACTACGACGAAAGTGTCGCCCGTGGCGCGCACCTGTCGGCTCTGATCGAGCGCGCGGTGGCCGAAGACAGTCAGCACGAAACTGCTGCACCCGAAGACACCAAGGAGTAACTCGGTGGCTCAGGTCAAACGTATCCGTCGTAACGTTAGTGGCATCATCCTGCTCGACAAGCCGTTGGGGTTCACCTCCAACGCCGCGTTGCAGAAGGTTCGCTGGCTGCTCAACGCCGAGAAGGCCGGTCACACCGGCAGTCTCGACCCGCTGGCCACCGGCGTGTTGCCGCTGTGCTTTGGCGAGGCGACCAAGTTCTCGCAGTACCTGCTCGATTCCGACAAGGGTTACGAAACCCTGGCGCAACTGGGCAAGACCACCACCACGGCAGACGCCGAAGGCGAGGTTTTGCAGGAGCGTCCGGTGACCGTTGGTCAGGCCGACATTGAAGCGCTCCTGCCGAAATTTCGTGGTCAAATCAGTCAGATACCGCCGATGTACTCGGCTCTCAAGCGTGATGGCCAGCCGCTGTACAAGCTGGCCCGTGCAGGCGAAGTAGTGGAGCGCGAACCGCGTTCTGTTACTATTGCGCGCTTGGAATTGCTGGCCTTCGAAGGCGATACTGCGCGTCTTGCGGTGGATTGCAGCAAGGGCACCTATATTCGTACCCTGGTGGAGGATATCGGTGAGCAACTCGGTTGTGGTGCGTACGTCGCTGAATTGCGCCGTACCCAGGCCGGGCCTTTCACCCTGGCGCAGACCGTGACCCTCGAAGAGCTGGAAGCGGTACATGCCGAAGGCGGCAACGAAGCGGTCGACCGCTTCCTGATGCCATCGGACAGCGGCCTGCAGGATTGGCCACTGCTGCAGTTCTCGGAAGCGAGCGCGTTCTACTGGCTCAACGGCCAGCCGGTACGTGCCCCGGATGCTCCGAAGTTCGGCATGGTGCGGGTACAGGATCATAACGGTCGCTTCATCGGTATCGGTGAAGTGAGCGAAGACGGGCGCATCGCGCCGCGTCGACTGATTCGGTCAGAATGACCGAACGAGTGTGGCTGTTAACAGGCACGGTCACTACTCATTTATAGATACAGGGATTTGTCCCTGGCCTGTTGAAACCGTTTTTGTAACGGTTTCCTGATAAAAGGATTGCCTCATGGCTCTCGACGTTCAAGAAAAAGCCCAAATCGTAGCTGACTACCAGCAAGCTGTTGGTGACACTGGTTCGCCAGAAGTGCAAGTTGCACTGCTGACCGCCAACATCAACAAACTGCAAGGTCACTTCAAGGCCAACGGTAAAGACCACCACTCCCGTCGTGGTCTGATCCGCATGGTTAACCAGCGTCGCAAGCTGCTGGACTACCTGAAAGGCAAGGACCTGAGCCGTTACAGCGCTCTGATCGCTCGCCTGGGTCTGCGTCGCTAATCAGCGATTGCGCTAGAGGTTGGTTGTCTGTCGTGCGTCAACGGGTTTCCCGCTGGCGCATGGCAGGCTCCCAGCCTCAAGTTTTATCTGAACTACCGTTTTACCCGGACAATCAGCGGGCCGATTCCCGACGTTGCCCAAGAATTTCGCAAGAAACCAGTTCCCCCAAGAGCCACAAAGAAGGTAGGACACCGTGAACCCGGTAATCAAAAAATTCCAGTTCGGTCAGTCGACCGTTACCCTCGAGACTGGCCGTATCGCCCGTCAGGCCTCCGGCGCAGTATTGGTCACCGTTGACGACGACGTCAGCGTATTGGTGACCGTAGTCGGTGCCAAGCAAGCCGATCCGGGCAAGGGTTTCTTCCCTCTGTCCGTTCACTACCAGGAAAAGACTTACGCTGCCGGCAAGATCCCAGGCGGTTTCTTCAAGCGTGAAGGCCGTCCTTCCGAGAAAGAAACCCTGACTTCCCGACTGATCGACCGTCCGATCCGTCCGCTGTTCCCTGAAGGCTTCATGAACGAAGTGCAGGTTGTCTGCACCGTCGTTTCCACCAGCAAGAAGACCGATCCGGACATCGCTGCGATGATCGGTACCTCGGCTGCCCTGGCTATCTCGGGCATCCCGTTCGACGGCCCGATCGGCGCCGCCCGCGTTGCTTTCCACGAAAGCACCGGCTACCTGCTGAACCCGACCTACGAGCAGCAGGCTGCCTCGAGCCTGGACATGGTCGTTGCCGGTACTTCGGACGCCGTACTGATGGTTGAATCGGAAGCCAAAGAGCTGACCGAAGACCAGATGCTGGGCGCTGTACTGTTTGCTCACGACGAGTTCCAGGTCGTGATCAACGCAGTCAAAGAACTGGCTGCTGAAGCGGCCAAGCCAACCTGGACCTGGGCACCGGCTCCGGAAGCTACCGAGCTGCTGGCCGCCATCCGTTCCGAGTTCGGCGAAGCGATCTCCCAGGCTTACACCATCACCATCAAGGCCGACCGTTATGCGCGTCTGGGCGAGCTGCGTGACCAGGTCGTTGCCAAGCTGTCCGGCGAAGAAGGCCAGCCTTCGGCTTCCGACGTCAAAGCTGCATTCGGCGAAATCGAATACCGCACCGTTCGCGAAAACATCGTTAACGGCAAGCCACGTATCGACGGTCGCGACACCCGCACCGTACGTCCGCTGAACATCGAAGTCGGCGTTCTGCCGAAGACCCACGGTTCGGCACTGTTCACCCGTGGCGAAACCCAGGCTCTGGTCGTCGCGACGCTGGGCACCGCCCGTGACGCACAGCTGCTGGACACCCTGGAAGGCGAGAAAAAAGACCCGTTCATGCTGCACTACAACTTCCCTCCGTTCTCGGTGGGCGAGTGTGGTCGCATGGGTGGCGCCGGTCGTCGCGAAATCGGTCACGGCCGTCTGGCCCGTCGTTCGGTTTCGGCCATGCTGCCTGCCGCTGACGTGTTCCCGTACACCATCCGCGTAGTGTCGGAAATCACCGAATCCAACGGTTCGAGCTCGATGGCTTCCGTTTGCGGCGCTTCCCTGGCCCTGATGGATGCTGGTGTTCCGATGAAGGCACCGGTTGCCGGTATCGCCATGGGTCTGGTTAAAGAAGGCGAGAAATTCGCTGTTCTGACCGACATCCTGGGTGACGAAGACCACCTGGGCGACATGGACTTCAAAGTAGCCGGTACCGCCAAAGGTGTCACCGCGCTGCAGATGGACATCAAGATCAAGGGCATCACCGAAGAGATCATGGAAATCGCTCTGGGCCAAGCCCTGGAAGCGCGCCTGAACATCCTCGGCCAGATGAATCAGATCATCGGCCAGTCGCGTACCGAACTGTCGGCCAACGCTCCGACCATGATCGCGATGAAGATCGACACCGACAAGATCCGTGACGTTATCGGTAAAGGTGGCGCGACCATCCGTGCGATCTGCGAAGAAACCAAGGCTTCGATCGACATCGAAGACGACGGTTCGATCAAGATCTTCGGCGAAACCAAGGAAGCGGCTGAAGCTGCACGTCAGCGCGTTCTGGGTATCACCGCAGAAGCCGAGATCGGCAAGATCTACGTCGGCAAGGTTGAGCGCATCGTCGACTTCGGCGCATTCGTCAACATCCTGCCGGGCAAGGACGGTCTGGTTCACATCTCGATGCTGAGCGACGCTCGCGTAGAGAAAGTGACCGACATCCTGAAAGAAGGCCAGGAAGTGGAAGTGCTGGTACTGGACGTGGACAACCGCGGCCGTATCAAGCTGTCCATCAAAGACGTGGCAGCGGCCAAGGCTTCGGGCGTTTAATCACCCCGTCGCTTTAGCGCAATGAAAATGCCCCGCCGTGAAAACGGCGGGGCATTTTTTTGTCTGCGAAATATCGAGTCATTCTACGAAGTTGCCGACCTTCAATACCGGTGCTAGGTTTAGCCCACCGCCCGTGTAGCTCAGCCGGTAGAGCAGCGCACTCGTAACGCGAAGGTCGCAGGTTCGATTCCTGTCTCGGGCACCACTTCCCCTTATTTCACCTTGCGGCTCAACTCCTCGACGGTGCGTTTGAGCTGATCCATCGCGCGATCCTGATCGTTGAGCTTCTGCTTCAGGCTGGAGATTTCGCTGTTGTTCGAACTGGAGCTGGAGCCGCTGTTGCGCTTGAGGTCGTCGACCTGACGACTCAGCGTATCGATCTGACGGTCCTGTTCCTTGACCTTGCTCTTCAGATCATCAATCTCTCTGCCGCTGGAGCTTGAGCTCGAACCGCTGCTGCGCTTGAGTTCTTCGATCTGACGCGACTGGTCGTTAACGGTGTCGCGCATCTTTTTCAGGTCTTCGACACCGATACCGCTCTTGATCACCACGTCTTTGCCGAAATCGTTGTGAATGGCGGAGATCTGGTCGCCATAGGAAGGGCTGCTGCTACTCAGTTCAACGGCCATTGCGCTGGCCGGCAGGGCCAGTGTGCCCAGCAGGGCGGTCAGAGCGGTGGCGGACACAACAGAAGAAATCTTCGAAAAGCTGCGCATCACTGGGTTTCCTTGTGAACAGCGAAGGTGAGTGCCGATATGGCACATCGCTATGACTTGGAAATCCGGTTTATGTTCCGCAGGTCAACTTTTTGTGGGAGAGATGTAAAGACCCGTGTAATTCGCTCGCCAAACGTCCTATATTCGCTGTCTGCATGAGCATCGCCCAGCAGTTTTCAGATGATCCCGAATGGTTCCGAAGGCCGGACAATCCGCGTCAGAGAGATCCTTGATGATCCAGATCCATCTTCCATTCTTACGATCAGCGAGAACGCCATGACTGAATTGACCCAAGAGCAACGCCACGAACAAGCGCTGGAGAAGTACAAACTTGATGCGCCGGAGTTGATGGACGAGATCAAGGACCTGAGTCCCGATGAGCAGAAGGACCAGATCCAGTGGGCGTTCGAAGACGAGGCCGAAGCCCAGGGTTTGCAGCCGTGGGAACTGACGCTCAAGTACACCAGTACCCCTGAAGAGTTCGAGGCCAAGCGCCTGGAGCTGCACAAGGAGGCGGCCGAAGTGCTGGGTGTCGATTGGGAAGAGTACTGCGAGATGAACAATCTGGTGGTCTGAAACAAAAACGCCAGCCTCGAAAGGGCTGGCGTTTTTTATTGCGCGCTCGATTCAGAGGCTCAGGCGCATCGACAGGTCCACGGCCTTCACATCCTTGGTCATCGCACCGATCGAGATGTAATCCACCCCGGTCTGGGCAATCGGCAACAGCGTGCTTTCGTTGATGCCGCCGCTGGCTTCCAGCTTCGCCTTGCCGCCGTTCAGGCGCACGGCTTCGCGCATGTCGTCGAGGCTCAGTTCGTCTAACATGATGATGTCGGCACCGGCTGCCAGCGCTTCCTTCAGTTCATCCAGGCTTTCCACTTCGATTTCCACCGGTTTGCCCGGCGCGATCTTGTGCGCGGCAGCAATGGCCTGCGGGATTCCGCCGCTAGCGGCAATGTGGTTTTCCTTGATCAGGAACGCGTCGTACAGACCGATGCGATGGTTATGGCAACCACCGCAGGTGACCGCGTACTTCTGCGCCAGACGCAGGCCCGGCAGGGTCTTGCGGGTGTCGAGCAGTTTCACGTCCGTTTCGGCGACGAAGTCCGCGAGGTATTGCGCGCGGGTGGCCACGCCGGACAGCAACTGCAGGAAGTTCAGGGCACTGCGTTCACCGGTCAGCAGGGAACGGGCCGGGCCTTCCAGGTGAAACAGCGGCTGGTTCGGCGAAACCCTTTCGCCATCGCGCACTTGCCAGTGCACCGCCACCCGAGGGTCGAGCTGACGGAACACCGTATCGACCCAGGCTGTGCCGCAGATGACAGCCGCGTCGCGGGTAATGATGGTGGCTTTGGCCAGGCGTTCGGCCGGGATCAGTTGCGCGGTGATGTCGCCGCTGCCGATGTCTTCGAGCAACGCACGGCGCACGTTGGCTTCGATTTCGGCGGTCAAATCGGCGAGACGTAGATTCGGCATAACGGGCTCCACAAACTAAGTGGCCCGATTATAGGGGCATGGCGTCGGCCAACCCAAGGCGAGAACGGCTACGTAGCGCTGCATCCGGTCGATTTTCTTTGAGCAAACCCGATTCCGGCGTGGTCACTGAAAGGTATCGCGCATAGGGGAAACCCTGACGGCTCTGGCGCCGGAGACAACTTTTGCAAGATAATCCGCCTTGCATTTGACGCCATGACTTTGACGTCGGCAAATCACCGTTTCAGGAGGCTTGGATGCACAACGACGGGAACGTAGTGCCTTTGCACAAGGCCGCTACCGATCAGGCGACTCACTCGCCGCTCGCCCGCCTGCCTGTGATTCTGCTTCAGGTTCGCGACAAGGCTGCACAACGCCTGCGCAACGGCCTGCAGGAACTGTTCGATAACGCCGACGATACCCTGTTTGAAATGGCTGATCGGGCGCGCAACGACGTCGAACAGAACATCTTTTTCGAAGCCATGCGCGACTTGCGCCTCAAGCGCAAGAACATCGAGCGCGGCTTTCTCGAACAATTCTTCGAGGCCTTTGTCGGCCTCACTCAATATGATCCCGTACCGAATGTCGTGCCTCACGCGTTGCAGTACGAGGACACCACGGCGCGCACCGACGACATGGAGCGCAGCGTTGCGATCGAAACCATGGTCGGCCGTGTGCTGAATCGCGACGGTTTCGCCCTTGATCAATTGACCGCGCGATTCAATGCGCTGCTCGGCAAGTCCCTGGACGATCAACACAACCCGCTGGGCCCGGCGATGCTGTGTGAGTTTTTCCTCCAGGCCGGGCGCAACCTGGGCGTGGAGATCAAGGTCAAGCTGATCCTGCTCAAACTGTTCGAGCGCTATGTGCTGGCCGACACCGACCAACTTTTCGCGGAGGCCAACCAATTGTTGGTCGCCACCGGGGTGTTGCCCGAGCTCAAGCCTGCACCGGCCCGTCGGGCCAGGGATCACGCCTCGGCCAGCGCGCACAGCGAGTTCGACGAACACGATCAATCGCCGGCGGACGCGGGCGTGCAGGAAGTTTTCGCCGCACTCCAGGAGTTGCTGTTGCACGTGCGCGGCAGCGTCGCGCCGACCCTTGAACCGAGTGCAGCGCCCCAGCCGATTTCCACCCGCGACCTGCTGCGTCTGCTTTCGCACTTGCAGCAATACGTGCCGGCGCTGGCGGGGCAGGAAGACTTCGACCTGCGCAATCAGCTTGAACAGCTGCTGACCCGGGTCAGCGTAAAAAGTGGCAAATCGCGGATCGTCGGAGGTGCGGACGAGGATGTGATCAACCTGGTCGCCATGGTGTTCGACTGCATTCTCGACGACCGCAACCTGCCGGATTCACTCAAGGCGCTGATCGCCCGGTTGCAGATCCCGATGTTGAAAGTCGCGGTGATCGACAAGAGTTTTTTCAGTCGAAGCAGCCATCCGGCACGACGTCTGCTCAATGAAATCGCCGAAGCGGCCATGGGCTGGGGCGAATGCGACGGCGATGCGCGCGACAGCCTCTATCTGCGCATCGAGCAAGTAGTGCAGCGTTTGCTGACGGAATTCGTCGATGACCCGGCGATTTTCTCCGAGTTGCTGGCGGACTTCCTCACCTTCACCAGCGACGAGCGCCGCCGCAGCGAACTGCTTGAGCAGCGGCTGCGCGATGCCGAAGAGGGCCGGGCGAGGACCGAACTGGCCCGCCTGCGTGTCGAGCAGGCGTTGAACCAGGCGATGCTGGGCAAAGTCCTGCCGCCGACGGTGGTGACTTTCGTCCAGGCGGCCTGGAGCAAAGTCTTGCTGCTGACGTGCCTCAAGCACGGCGATCAGTCCGCCGAGTGGCAGGCCGACGTGCAGACCATGGAGCAGTTGATCTGGAGCGTGCAGCGTCACGAGGATGCCGAGTCGGGCCTGCGGTTGTTGTCGCTGGTGCCGGGACTGCTCAAGTCGCTGCGTGACGGGCTGAGCAGTTCGGCGTTCGATCCGTTCGCCACCAGTGAGTTTTTCAGCGCGCTGGAAGCGTTGCACGTTCGTTTGCTTCAGCCCTCCGCCGAGCCGGATCAGGCCGAGTCGCCGCCGATGATCCAGGTGTCTCAGGCCATCGTTTTGCAGACCGCCGACGAAGGTCATCCGATGTTGGGCCCGGAGCGTTTGCCGGCCGATGACGTCAGTTTGCGTCAGGTCGACCAGTTGCGCCTGGGCAGCTGGGTGGCGTTCGAAGAAGATGAAGAACACACGTTGCGCTGCAAACTGGCGGCGATCATCGAGGCGACCGGCAAGTATGTGTTTGTCGACCGCACCGGAACGAAAGTGCAGGAGCGCAACCGCATCGCCCTGGCCATGGAGTTCCGTCGCGGGACGGTGCGGGCGCTGGATGACACGTTGTTGTTCGACCGCGCGCTGGAGTCTGTGCTCGGCAATCTGCGACGGCTCAATCGCGGCAAGTGATCGCGCGCCGGGGGCCGATCACGGCATACTGGGCGCAACACAGTCGGCGTTGAAGGAATCGGTATGCAGTTGGATCCCGCAAGCGGGTGGTGTCACGGGGTGCAGGTCTGCCCCTCGCCCAACTTCAATGAACGCCCGGCGGGCGAAGTCTCCCTGTTGGTCATCCACAACATCAGCCTCCCGCCGGCGCAGTTCGCCACCGGCAAGGTGCAGGAATTTTTCCAGAATCGTCTGGATGTTACGGAGCATCCCTATTTTGCCGGGATCGCCGACCTGCGCGTCTCCGCGCATTTCCTGATCGAACGTGACGGCAAGGTCACCCAGTTTGTCTCCTGCCTTGAGCGTGCCTGGCATGCCGGCGTGTCGGTGTTCGAAGGGCGGGAAACCTGTAACGATTTTTCCGTGGGCATCGAACTCGAAGGCACCGATGATCTGCCGTTCACCGAGGCGCAGTATCAGGCGTTGATCGTGCTGACCCGGCATTTGCAAAAAGCGTTTCCAGCGATCACTGTCGAACGTATCTGCGGACACAGCGACATCGCACCCGGACGCAAGACCGACCCTGGACCCGCATTCGACTGGGCACGCTACCGCGCCGCCCTGGCACAAGAGGAAGGACAATGAGTTTTCTGGTGTTACTGCTGGCGGTATGGATCGAGAAGTTCTCGGCCCTGCGCCATCGGGTTCAACGCGATGGCGGATGGATCCGCGAACTGCACAAGCTTGAAAGCGGCAATCTGGCAAAACGGCCATGGCTGGTGCTGGTCATACTGGTGCTGCTGCCGGTGGCATTGCTGGGGTTGTTGCTGCTGGTGCTGGAGCCGGTTGCCTATGGCCTGCTGGCCCTGCCGGTGCATTTGCTGGTGGTGATTTACAGCCTGGGGCGCGGCGATCTGCTCGGCGGGCTCGGCCCGTTCCGTGATGCCTGGCGCCGGGAAGACTTGCAAGCCGCCGCTCACGTGGCCAAGCGCGATCTGGATATCTGCGCCGAGAGTGGCGAGCAATTGCTGGAACAAGTGCAGCGGCATCTGTTGTGGCAGGCCTACCAGAGCTTTTTTGCGGTGATTTTCTGGTACTTCCTGCTTGGCCCGGTTGCCGCGCTCAGCTATCGCCTGCTGGCGCTGGCTGAAGAAAATGCACAGAACCCGGCACTGGCCGAGCGAGCAGGGCAGTTGCGGCATGCGTTCGACTGGGTGCCGGTGCGCCTGCTGGCGGCGAGTCTGGCTCTGGTCGGCAACTTCGTCGCGGTCAGCCGGATCATGCTGCATGAGCTGTTGAACTGGAACATCAGTGCGGCACAACTGATCAACAGGGTCGGCCTGGCGGCCGGAGAAATTCCGCCCGCCGTCGTCGGCCCGGAGGGCATCAATACCCTCGATTGCCTGTGGGAGCTGCTGCTGCGTGCAGCGGTGTTGTGGTACGCCGGGTTTGCCCTTTGGACCGTCCTGATCCACTGACGCCTGCCTGAAGATCAAAATGTCGCCCGAACGCAGCCCGCGTTCGGGCGATCCTCTGCCGTTAACCTTAAGTTACAAAACCTCCCTTCGATTTGAGCTATACAGAGATAGCGCCCGATAGTGGCTATCTGCTGTCGCCCCGCGCCTGCCAATAAAAACAAGAAAAAACCAAGGGAGACTTCCAGTGAAGAGCTTGCTCTATCCCGCCGTCTCGCTGATGAACCGCCTGAGCTTCGGCATGAAGTTCAGCCTGATCAGCGTGCTGTTCCTGGTACCGATGCTGGTGACCAACTTCTATCTGGTGCGCGATTCCTATCGCGAATTCCAGGGCACCCGGGTGGAGTTGCAAAGCCTCGACCTGCTGGGCAGCAGCCTGACCCTGCGTCGGGATCTGGAAACCCTCAACAACCTGGTGCAGATCAACGTCACCCTCGGCCAGTCGGGCAAGGCCGGCAATGTCGAGTCGCAAATCACCAGCCTCGAGCAAAACGTTCTGGCGCGCCTGCAAGGGCTGACGGCCATGACCGAGGACCCGGAGCAAATCAAGGTCTTCGATGCCAAGCGCGATGAAATGATCGCCGCGTTCAAGGCCCAGCAAGCGGAAAATTCCCTGCAAAGCAAAAGTGCGCTGATCGGCAAACTGCTGGGCAGTGCGCAGATTTTCAGCCAGATCGTCGCCAGCCAGGCCGGTCTGAGCCGCGACACCCAGAGCGATATCCGCCAACTCAGCGAACTGGTCACCGCGATCACGCCAGCCATCACCCAGACCCTTGGCGAAGGCCGGGCCATGGGCTCTTTTTCGTTGGGGCAGGGTTTTCTCAACAGTTCCTCCAGCACCCGCTTCGATGAACTGCTGGCGCAGATCGAAAAGCTTCAGGGCGAGTACGGGCTGAAACTGCAGGACGCGCTGGGCTCAAGCAAGGCCGCACGAGATTCGCTGAGTGCTGCCGCCGACGCCAGCAAGGCCTCGCTGAAGCAGGCCAGCGAAATCTTCGAAGAGCAAGTGGTGGTCGCCGAGACCCTCGATGCGCCGTGGCAGGCTTTTTACGATCAGGTCACCGGGCTGATGGACCGCACGTATCAGCTCAACGAAGCCACCCTGAAATTCCTCGACACCCAATTACAACAGCGCCTGACACAGAATCGCACGCACATGGTGTTGCAGGCCGTGGCGCTGTCGGTGGTGTTCGTACTGATTTTCTATCTTTACGGCGGCTTCTACGCCTCGACCCGCAATACGCTAAAACGCCTTGGCGCGATGATGGACAAAGTCGCGGCCGGGGACATGACGGTCAACTTCGTGGCCCATAGCCGCGATGAACTGGGTGAGCTGGGCGAGGTGTTCAATGGCACGGTGCGCAAGATCCACGACCTGATAGAGCGGGTCGGTCATACGGTCGGCGAAGTCGAGCGTCAGGCCGGGCAAGTGGAAGATGTCTCGGCGCAGAGCAACCAGGCCGTGGCCGGTCAGCGCAGCCAGATTGAGCAAGTGGCCACGGCCATGAACCAGATGTCGGCGACCTCGCAGGAAGTTGCGCGCAGTGCGGCGGCTGCGGTGAGCAGCGCCCACAGCGTCAACGACGAAACCATCAGCGGACGTGGCCTGGTGGAGTCGCAGCAGGGCAGCATCGCGGCACTGGCCAGTGAGATCGATCAGTCGGTACGGGTGATCAATCAGTTGGCCAGCGACAGTCAGTCGATCAGCAGCGTGCTGGAGGTGATCAAGAGCATTGCCGAGCAGACCAATCTGCTGGCGCTCAACGCGGCGATCGAGGCGGCTCGGGCCGGTGAGCAGGGCAGGGGTTTTGCGGTGGTGGCGGATGAAGTGCGGACACTGGCCAAACGCACCCAGCAATCGACCGAAGAAATCGAGCAGATGATCGCCAAACTCCACGGCGGGGTCGGTGCAGCGGTGAAAGCCATGGGAGTCAGTCACTCGATGGCCAGCGGCACCGTCGGGCAGTCGGAAAAGGTCCAGCAGGCGCTGGAAAACATCCTCGGTGCGGTAGGCATGATCGTCGATCAGAACCAGCAGATCGCCGCTGCCGTGGAGCAGCAGACCGCTGTCGCCCATGACATTGACCAGAACATCGTCGAGATCAACCGTGCCGGCGAGCGCACGGCCGAAGGTGCCTGTCAGACCGAAAACGCCAGTCGGGCCCTGTCGGCGCAGGTGGTTGAGTTGAAGCAGTTGATCAGCGCCTTCCGGGTTTGAGCAGCCTGCCTCTCCGGAGGCAGGTATGTCGGAATAATTTGTAGTACTTCTTTGCTTACGTTTGTACGCAATTTCCTGATTTCCTCCGTGCTCTGATTTTTCGTCTTCAATGGATCAAGATCACAACAACTGACCGTTTGGAGGAGGCCACACATGTCTGTTGCAACCCTGGGAGTCCAGGGCCGCTGTGCCCATTGCCAGACCACGCTGCTGCTCAAACCCTGGCAACTGAATGCCATCGCGATCAATGAACCCTTTACCTGCGCTCACTGCCAGAAAACCCTGGAGCTGCGCTGCCCGAAACAGATCAGACGCTTCAAATCCCTGGATTCGCTGGGCTGGTTGCGCTTCAGTGCATCGTTGACGGTATGCACCGCGTTGCTGGTGGCGCTGGTGATGGAGTGGATCGGGCTGCTTAACGTGACGGAGCAGTTGAATGCTTCATTGATCGTGGTTTTCGTGTACTTCGCGCTGATGCGTTTTGTTCACCACCGTCAGCACATGACCCTGACGCTCGATGCAGTGAAGGCCCACGTCGACTGACTACCAGCCGAACACTTCGCAGCAGTTGGCGGTGCTGGCCTCGGCAAGTTGTTCTGCACTGATATTCATCAATCCCGCCAGCGCGTTGCAGATTGCCGGAAGATGCGCCGGAGTATTGCGCACGCCGGGGTACATGGCGGGCGCCATGTCCGGTGAGTCGGTTTCCAGCACCACCGAGCCCAGCGGTAAATCCGCCAGTACACGATGCATGCGCAACGCCTGGGGCCAGGTCGGCGCGCCGCCGAGACCCAGTTTGAAACCGAGTTTGATGTATTCCCGCGCTTCTTCACGGCTGCCGGCAAAGGCATGGATGATGCCCCCGCGCTTGAGCCTGAAGCGCTTGAGCGTGGCAATCACCGCCGCGTGGCTGCGCCGCACATGAATCAACGCCGGTAACTCGAAATCCGCTGCCAGTTGCAGTTGCGCGTCGAACAGCGCCTGCTGGCGTTCGCGGTCGAGGGTTTCGATGAAGTAATCCAGTCCGATTTCGCCGACGGCGCAAAGTTGTCGATGACCGTGCAGCCGTGTCAGCCAGTCGCCCAGGGCAAGCAAGTCTTCCGGACGATGCTGATCGAGATAAACCGGGTGCAGGCCGAACGCCGCGTACAGCTCGAGATCGCTTTGCACCAGATCCCACACCCGCTGCCAGTTCCCCTCGTAGACCCCGAGCACCACCATTCGCCGCACCCCGAGGGCGCGGCTTTCGGTCAGCAGCGCCGCGCGGTCGGCGTCGAAGTCGGGGAAGTCCAGATGGGTGTGGCTGTCGATCAGCTCCACGGCTCAGTCCCGGTGAATACGCTGCTTGAAGGTACGGGCGATGGCCTGCACGCCAGGCTGGTAATCCGATTGCTCGACTGCCGCCAGCGCCAGTTCCAGCGCCTTGTCGGCGATCAACTGGTGCTGCTGGGCCATGGCGTTGACCGGCAGCGGCAGGAAGTCCAGCAACTGGGTGTCGCCAAATGTGCCGAGACGCAGCGGGCGGTTTTTCAGCGGGAAGTCATGCAGCGCATCGAACACGCCCTGCAGCAGTACGTAGGACGTGGTCACCAGCGCATCCGGCAAATGCCCGAGGCGTTGCAGGAGTTCTTCCATCAATTGCTTGCCGCACTCGCGGCTGAAGGACTCGGCGTGCTCGACCAGCACTTCGCCCTTGAAGCCGGCGAGGGCCTGTTTGAACCCTGCGGCACGTTCCTGGCTGATGCTCAGTTCCGGGCGGGCGCCCAGCAGCACGATCTGTTTCGGCTGCGGGTCGAGCAGGCTTTCGGTCAGGTGCAGGCTGGCCTCGCGGTCGTCGCTGACCACCGAGCAGAAGTGCTCCGGATCCATCACCCGGTCGATGGCGATGACCGGCAAGCCCTTGGCCTGCAACTGGCGGTAGCTGTCGTCACCGGCCGGCAGGCAACTGGCGACGATCAACGCATCGCAGCGTCGGGCGCGGAACAGTTGCAGCAGTTGCCGTTCGCTGTCCGGCGCATCGTCGGAGCTGGCGATCAGCAACTGATAGCCGCGCGCCCGGGCACCTTGTTCCAGCAACTTGGCGATCCGCGCGTAGCTGGGGTTTTCCAGATCCGGCAGGATAAAACCCAGGGTCCGGGTATGCCGACTGCGCAGCCCGGCCGCCTGTGGATTGGGAGTAAAGCCGTGCTGATCGACCACCGCCCGCACCCGCTCGACGGTCGCGGTGCTGATGCGTTGCTGTTCGGCCTTGCCGTTGATGACGTAGCTGGCGGTGGTCACGGACACTCCGGCCAACCGCGCGATATCACTGAGTTTCAACCCGGGATTTCCTTGTTTTTTCGAGCTTGCCGCCACATTTTCGCCAATCCTACCCGATTCAGGCAGGCGACCATTGTCGCAGCGCATCCGACAAGTTGGACTTCAAGGATGAGACATTATCGAGTAACGTGCCGATCAATCTAGATTAAACGTTTCAGCAAGCGTATTTTCTACGTTTTAGACGCCTTTGGCCGGTTCTGCCGTGAAACCGCCAAAACTGCCTCCTGAAAGGGAAGCCTACAAGCGCCTAAGCTGCAACCATTCAAAACAATACCTGGCGCACCAACGCGTCAAAAAGGAGATCGCATGCTCGAGCTCACTGTAGAGCAGATATCCATGGGCCAATCGGCTGTGGATAAACCCGCCGCCCTGCAATTGCTGGCCAATCATCTGGTCGCTGATGGTCTGGTCGCCGACGGTTACCTGGCCGGGTTGCAGGCGCGGGAAGCCCAGGGCTCGACCTTTCTCGGTCAGGGGATTGCGATCCCCCATGGCACGCCCGAAACCCGGGATCAGGTATTTGCCACCGGCGTGCGGCTGATGCAGTTTCCCGACGGCGTGGACTGGGGCGACGGCCAGATCGTCTACCTGGCCATCGGCATCGCGGCCAAATCCGACGAACACCTGCGCCTGCTGCAATTGCTGACCCGCGCTCTCGGCGAGACCGATCTGGGCCAGGCCTTGCGCCGCGCCAGTTCGCCCGAAGCGCTGCTGAAACTGCTGCAGGGCGCGCCGCAGGAACTGGCTCTGGATGCGCAGATGATCGGCCTCGGCGTATCTGCCGACGATTTCGAAGAGCTGGTCTGGCGCGGTGCACGTCTGCTGCGTCAGGCCGATTGCGTAAGCAACGGTTTTGCCGGGGTGTTGCAGCAAGTCGAAGCACTGCCGCTGGGCGATGGCCTGTGGTGGCTGCACAGCGAGCAGACCGTGAAGCGTCCGGGCCTGGCGTTCGTTACCCCCGACAAACCGATGCGTTACCTCGGTCAGCCCCTCAGCGGTCTGTTTTGCCTGGCCAGCCTCGGTGAAGCGCATCAAGCGTTGCTCGAGCGTTTGTGCGCGCTGCTGATCGAAGGTCGCGGCCATGAACTGGGCCGCGCCACCAGCAGCCGCAAAGTCCTCGAAGTGCTCGGCGGCGAGTTGCCTGCCGACTGGCCGAGTGCGCGGGTTGCGTTGGCCAACGCCCATGGCTTGCATGCGCGGCCGGCGAAGATCCTCGCGCAGCTGGCGAAAAGTTTTGACGGCGAAATCCGTGTCCGCATCGTCGACGGTCAGGAGAGTGCCGTATCGGTGAAGAGCCTGAGCAAATTGCTGAGCCTCGGCGCCCGTCGCGGTCAGGTACTGGAAATCATCGCCGAACCGAGCATCGCTGCCGATGCCTTGCCGGCCTTGCTGGCGGCCATCGAAGAAGGCCTCGGCGAAGAAGTCGAACCGCTGCCGGCGGTGAGTCAGCAGCGCGAAGTCATTGCCGACATCGCCGAAGTCCTGAGCGCCCCGGCCTCCGGCAGCCTGCTGCAAGCGATTCCCGCCGCCCCCGGCATTGCCATCGGCCCGGCACACATTCAGGTCCAGCAAACCATCGATTACCCGTTGCGTGGCGAGTCTGCCGCCATCGAGCGCGAGCGTCTGAAAAACGCGCTGGCCGACGTGCGTCAGGACATTCAAGGCCTGATCGAACGTAGCAAAGCCAAGGCGATCCGCGAGATTTTCATCACCCATCAGGAAATGCTCGACGACCCGGAGCTCACCGATGAAGTCGACACCCGCCTCAAGCAAGGCGAGAGCGCCGAGGCAGCGTGGATGGCCGTGATCGAGGCCGCCGCGAAGCAGCAGGAATCCCTGCAGGACGCTTTGCTCGCCGAGCGTGCTGCCGATCTGCGTGATATCGGGCGTCGGGTGCTGGCGCAACTGTGTGGCGTGCAGACGCCTGCCGAGCCTGAGCAACCGTACATTCTGGTGATGGATGAGGTCGGTCCGTCCGATGTGGCGCGGCTGGATCCCGCGCGGGTGGCTGGGATTCTCACCGCCCGTGGTGGCGCCACCGCTCACAGCGCCATCGTGGCTCGCGCCCTGGGCATTCCGGCATTGGTCGGTGCGGGCGCAGCGGTGTTGCTGCTGAAACCGGGCACGCCGTTGCTGCTCGACGGCCAGCGCGGTCGTCTGCATGTCGATGCCGATGCCGCGACCCTGCAACGCGCCGCCGAAGAACGCGACACCCGTGAACAACGTCTGAAAGCCGCCGCCGAACAACGTCATCAACCGGCGCACACCACAGACGGCCACGCCGTGGAAGTGTTCGCCAACATCGGCGAAAGCGCTGGCGTCATCAGCGCGGTGGAGCAGGGTGCCGAAGGCATCGGTCTGTTGCGCACCGAACTGATTTTCATGGCCCACCCGCAGGCGCCGGACGAGGCGACTCAGGAAGCCGAATACCGCCGCGTCCTCGACGGCCTCGCCGGTCGACCGCTGGTGGTGCGCACCCTCGACGTCGGCGGCGACAAACCGCTGCCGTATTGGCCGATTGCCAAGGAGGAAAATCCGTTCCTCGGTGTGCGCGGGATTCGCCTGACCCTGCAGCGTCCGCAGATCATGGAAGCGCAGTTGCGCGCCTTACTGCGTTCGGCGGACAACCGTCCGCTGCGGATCATGTTCCCGATGGTCGGCAGCGTCGACGAATGGCGTCAGGCCCGCGACATGACCGAGCGTCTGCGCCTGGAAATCCCGGTCGCCGACCTGCAACTGGGGATCATGATCGAAGTGCCGTCCGCCGCGTTGCTGGCGCCGGTGCTGGCCAAAGAGGTGGACTTCTTCAGCGTCGGCACCAACGACCTGACCCAATACACCCTGGCCATCGACCGTGGTCACCCGACCCTGTCCGCCCAGGCTGACGGCCTGCACCCGGCGGTGCTGCAACTGATCGACATCACTGTGCGCGCGGCCCATGCCCACGGCAAATGGGTCGGTGTGTGCGGCGAGCTGGCGGCAGACCCGCTGGCGGTGCCGGTGCTGGTCGGCCTCGGTGTGGATGAATTGAGCGTCTCCGGACGCAGCATCGCCGAGGTCAAGGCGCGCATCCGCGAACTCAGCCTGACCCAGACGCAAATCCTTGCTCAACATGCCCTGGCCGTGGGCAGCGCCAACGAAGTGCGCGCATTAGTGGAGGCCCTGTAATGGCCAAGATTCTCACCCTGACCCTCAACCCGGCGCTGGACCTCACGGTGCAGTTGCCGCGTCTGGAACCCGGTCAGGTCAATCGCAGCGACGAGATGCACACCCATGCCGCCGGTAAAGGCGTGAACGTTGCTCAAGTGCTGGCCGACCTCGGTCATCAGCTGACGGTCAGCGGCTTTCTCGGCGAAGACAATCTGCAGGCGTTCGAAACCCTGTTCGCCAAGCGTGGTTTCACGGATGCCTTTATCCGTGTGCCCGGTGAGACCCGCAGCAATATCAAGGTCGCGGAACAGGACGGACGAATCACCGACATCAACGGTCCGGGGCCGGTAGTGGGCGTGGTGGCGCAACAGGCGTTGCTGGATCGACTGGTGCAGATCGCGCCGGGGCATGATGCGGTGGTGGTGGCCGGCAGTCTGCCGCGCGGGGTCAGTGCGAAGTGGTTGCGCGAGTTGATCGAACGCCTGAAGGAACTGGGTCTGAAAGTCGCGCTGGACACCAGCGGCGAAGCGTTGCGCACTGCACTGAAGGCCGGCCCGTGGCTGATCAAACCGAACACCGAAGAGCTGGCCGACGCACTGGGCTGTGAGGTGCTGTCCCACGTCGCAGAGGCAGAAGCGGCCAGTCGCTTGCACGCTCAGGGCATCGAGCACGTGGTGATCTCTCACGGTGCAGAAGGTGTGAACTGGTTCAGCGTCGGCTCGGCGCTGCATGCTACGCCACCGAAGGTCAGCGTCGCCAGCACGGTCGGTGCCGGCGATTCGTTGCTGGCCGGCATGCTCCACGGTCTGCTCAGCGCCGATACGCCGGAACAGACCCTGCGCACGGCCACGGCGATTGCGGCGCAGGCGGTGACCCAGATCGGTTTCGGTATTCACGATGCTGCGCAACTGACGCAGCTCGAACAGGGCGTGCGCGTGCGTCCCCTGACAGAACAATAAGAGGGTTTGTCATGAAGTTAGCCATTGTCACGGCCTGCCCGAACGGCATGGTCACCAGTGTGCTGTGTGCCCGGCTGCTGGATGCCGCGGCCCAGCGTCAGGGCTGGAGCACCAGCGTCGAAGTGGTGGATGCGGCGCATCCTGAACGCGCGTTGTCGGCGGCCACCATCGAGGCGGCGGAGTGGGTGTTGCTGGTGGCCACCGGCGACATCGACATGACGCGTTTCATCGGCAAGCGCGTATTCCGCATCGCGCCGGCGCAAGCGCTGCAGGATGTCGAAGCAGTGCTGCGCCGTGGTGCCGAAGAAGCCGAAATCCATGTCGCCAGCGAAGCTGTCCCGATTGCCGTCGAGCAGCACGTGCCGCGCATTGTCGCCGTCACTGCATGCCCGACCGGCGTCGCCCACACCTTCATGGCAGCCGAAGCGTTGCAGCAAACCGCCAAGCGTCTGGGCTATGAGTTTCAAGTGGAAACCCAGGGTTCGGTGGGAGCGAAAAATCCCCTGAGTGCGACGGCGATTGCCGAGGCCGACGTGGTGCTGCTGGCAGCCGATATCGAAGTCGCCACCGAGCGTTTCGCCGGCAAGAAAATCTACCGCTGCGGCACCGGGATCGCGTTGAAGCAATCCGAAGCCACGCTGAAAAAAGCCCTGGCCGAAGGCAAGCAGGAAAGCGCGGCGAGCGACGGCAAGGCCCCGGCCAAACAAGAGAAAACCGGCGTCTACAAACACCTGCTGACCGGTGTCTCGTTCATGCTGCCGATGGTGGTGGCAGGCGGTCTGATGATCGCCTTGTCGTTCGTGTTCGGCATCACCGCGTTCAAGGAAGAAGGTACGCTGGCGGCGGCGCTGATGCAGATCGGGGGCGAGACCGCGTTCAAATTGATGGTGCCGTTGCTGGCCGGTTACATCGCCTACTCGATTGCCGACCGTCCGGGTCTGGCGCCGGGGATGATCGGCGGTTTGCTGGCGAGCACCCTGGGCGCCGGGTTCATCGGCGGGATCGTCGCCGGTTTCATCGCCGGTTATGCGGCGAAGCTGATCAGTCGTTATGTGGCATTGCCGCAAAGTCTGGAAGCGCTGAAGCCGATTCTGATCATCCCGCTGTTCGCCAGCCTGATCACCGGGCTGGTGATGATTTACGTGGTCGGCAAACCGGTGGCCGGGATGCTCGCGGCGCTCACGCACTTCCTCGACAGCATGGGCACCACCAACGCGATCCTGCTCGGTGTGCTGCTGGGCGGCATGATGTGCGTCGACCTCGGCGGGCCGATCAACAAGGCTGCGTATGCGTTCTCGGTGGGGCTGCTGGCCTCGCAGAGTTACGCACCGATGGCCGCGACCATGGCCGCCGGCATGGTGCCGCCGATCGGTCTTGGTATCGCCACCTTCATCGCCCGGCGCAAGTTTGCCCAGACCGAGCGCGAAGCCGGTAAAGCGGCGCTGGTGCTGGGTTTGTGCTTCATCTCCGAAGGGGCGATTCCGTTTGCTGCGAAAGACCCGTTGCGGGTGATCCCGGCAAGCATTGCCGGCGGCGCGCTCACTGGCGCGCTGTCGATGTACTTCGGCTGCAAGCTGATGGCGCCCCACGGTGGCCTGTTTGTGCTGGCGATTCCGAACGCGATCAACCATGCGCTGCTGTACCTGCTGGCCATCGTCGCGGGCAGTTTGTTGACGGCGGTGGTGTATGCGCTGGTCAAGCGTCCTGAAGCGGTCGAGCTGGCGCTGGAGCCGGCCAACGCCTGAGGTGTCACACCCGCTTCATCTGGTGATGGTTAAGTTTTCCTTTTTTCAGGGAGAACAGCATGAGCGATTTCAACCTCGGTCGCCGGCGTGTGATGCAAGTGGTCGGCGCCGGTTTGCTGATGCCGGGGCTGGCCCCGGCAGTCATTGCTTCGGTCAAGGATCGACCGCAACTCACCGACGGCGTGCAGTCCGGCGACTTGCAGGGCGACCGGGCGATGATCTGGAGCCGCAGCGATCGCCCGGCGCGGATGGTGGTGGAGTGGGACACCCGCAGTCAGTTCCGCCACCCGCGACGCGTCATCTCCGCGCTGGCCGATGCCCGCAGCGATTTCACCGCCCGCGTCGAACTCACTGGATTGCCCGTCGATCAGGCGATTTTCTACCGCGTGTATTTCAAGGACGCCCAGACCGGCGTCGCCAGTGAGCCGTGGCTCGGCCACCTGCGCAGCGCACCGACGGCGCGACGCAATATCCGATTCGTCTGGAGCGGCGACACGGTCGGCCAGGGCTTCGGCATCAACCCGGACATCGGCGGCATGCGCATCTACGAATCCATGCGTTTGCGCCTGCCGGACTTCTTTATCCACAGCGGCGACACCATCTACGCCGACGGCCCGGTGCCGGCGCAACTGACCACCGAAGGTGGCCGCGTGTGGCGCAACCTCACCACGGAAGCCAAGAGCAAGGTCGCCCAGACCCTCGACGATTATCGCGGCAACTATCGCTACAACCTGATGGATGAAAACATCCGGCGCTTTAACGCCGAAGTGCCGCAGATCTGGCAGTGGGACGACCATGAAGTGGTCAACAACTGGTCGCCGGGCAAACAGCTCGACGAGCGCTATCAGGAAAAAGATATCCACACCCTGGTCGGTCGTGCACGCCAGGCCTGGCTCGAATATTCGCCGATGCGCCGTCAGGCAGCGGACGGTGGCGGGCGGATCTATCGCAAGTTGAGCTACGGGCCGATGCTCGATGTGTTCGTGCTCGACATGCGCAGCTATCGCGGCGCCAATGACAACAATCTCGGGGCGGAAAAACCGTTCCTCGGGCGTGAGCAACTGAACTGGCTCAAGCGCGGATTGAAGGCCTCGAAAGCCCAGTGGAAAGTCATCGCTGCCGACATGCCGATCGGTCTCGGCGTGCCGGACGGTGAAGTCAGCCCCGGCGTGCCGCGTTGGGAAGCGGTGGCCAACGGCGACCCCGGCCCGGCTCAGGGCCGCGAGCTGGAAGTCGCGGAATTGCTCGGGTTCCTGCGTAAACATCAGGTGCGCAATTTTGTGTTCCTGACAGCGGATGTGCATTACTGCGCGGCGCATCACTATCACCCGGAACGCGCGGCGTTCCAGGATTTCGAACCGTTCTGGGAGTTTGTCGCAGGGCCGTTGAACGCCGGGAGCTTCGGTCCCAATCCGCTGGACAAGACCTTCGGCCCGGAAGTGGTGTTTCAGAAAGCCCCGCCGACACAAAACGCCTCGCCGTTTGCCGGATTCCAGTTTTTTGGCGAGGTGAATATCGAGGGGCAGAGCGGGGAGATGAGTGTGGTGTTGCGGGATCTGAACGGTGTGGCGGTGTTTGAGCAGAAGTTGCAACCGGCCTGAGTTCAGCGCAAACAAACTGTGGGAGCTTGCTCCCACAGTTGTCATGTGTGGTCAGTAAACGTCGCGACGATAGCGACCCTGTTCGATCAGGCGTTCGACTTCTTCCGCGCCAAGGATGTCATGCAGTGCCAGGTCGACGCCCGACGCCATCCCTTGCAGGCTGCCGCAGATGTAGATCACGGCACCGTCCGCCAGCCACTTCTTCAGTTCACCAGCCGATTCGCGCAAGCGGTCCTGCACGTAGATCTTCTCGGCCTGATCCCGGGAGAACGCCAGGTCCAGCCGCGTCAGATCACCATTGATCAACCACTCTTCGAGTTCTGCACGACAAAGGAAATCGTGTTCCCGATTGCGCTCGCCGAACAACAGCCATTGGCGCTGCTGGCCGTCGGCAATCCGCGCCTTGAGCAGACTGCGCAAACCGGCAAGGCCGGTGCCGTTACCCAACAGGATCATCGGCACAGGCTGGTTCGGCAGGTGGAACCCGCTGTTACGCCGAACCCGCAGGCTGATGCTGCCGCCCACTGGCGCGTGCTCGGTCAGCCAGCCGGAGCCGATGCCGAGGGTGCCGTCGCTGTGTTGTTCCTGACGCACGATCAGTTCCAGCACGCCGTCGGCGGCAATCGAGGCGATCGAGTATTCGCGCATCGCCAGCGGCACCATCGCATCCACCAGCGCCTGAGCATGCAGGCCCACCAGATGCGCGCGGTGCTCGGGCAACTGACGGGTGGCGAGGGCCACTTCCAGCGATTCCTCCAGGCCATTGACCTTCACGCTGGTTTCGCCACGAATGCCGAGTCCGTCGAGGAAATGTTCGATGGCCCACGGGCAGTTGCGCGGCAGCACTTCCACCAGATCGCCGGCCAGCCAACTGCTGGTATCCGGTGCGGAAAGTCCCAGCAGAAACACCGGTGAACCGCTGCTGTCAGGGTTCATCAACTCACGACGGACCAGCGTCCAGTTGCCGTAGCTCGGTGCTTGCCAGGTATCGACTGGCACCTGGCCGGTGATCAGGCCGAGCTGGGTCTGCCAGTGCCGCAGCGCGTAAGGGTCGCCGCTATCGACTTCCACCGGAGCGAACAGAGTCTTGCCGCCATGTTCGCCCAGCCATTGATGCAGGCGTCGGGCGAAACCGCAGAAGTGCTGATACTGACGGTCGCCGAGACCGAGCACCGAGTAGTGGAGGTTGTCGAGAGCCGAGGCACGGTTCAGCACTTTGCGTTCGAAACCGCGAGCGCTGTCCGGCGCCTCGCCGTCACCGAAGGTGCTGACCACGAACAGTGCGTTGTTTGATTCCTGCAGGTCCTGTTCGCTGACATTCGCCAACGGCTGCACTTTCACCGACAGGCCGGCAGCCTGCAACTGGCCGGCGGTCTGCCACGCCAGTTGTTCGGCAAATCCGCTCTGGCTGGCGAAACCGATCAGCCACGCCGGGCCATCGCCGGCCGGTTGTTCGAGTCCCTGACGGGCATCCTTGATCTGCTTTTTCTTGCGTCGGCGATCCAGGTACAACAGCCAGCCTGTGATGAAGAACAGCGGCATCAGCACCGCCGCGACGGTCACGATGATTCGCCCGACCAGACCGAAATAGCTGCCGACGTGCAGCGCATAAATGCTGGTCAGTAATTGCGCCTTGAAGCTCTTGTCGGCGTAGCGGTCGACCCGTTTGACGACGCCGGTGGCCGGGTCGAGGGTGATCTGGTTCAGCGCGCGCTCGTGAGGCGAGTTGTCGAGCAGATAGAACACGGTGGCCGGTTGGCCAGCCACTGGCGGCATGCGGATGTTGTAGGAGGCGAGGCCAGGACCGGCGGCGCTGTAAATGCTGATCCACATGGCTGCGTAATCGGCAGTCGGCGCCGGACCCTCGGGTGCCGGGCCACGGCCGCCGCGCACGCGCTCGTTTTGCGGTGCATCCGACAGCAATTTCGTCAGGCCTTTGTTGTACCACTCGTAGGACCAGGACAGACCGGTCAGCGCCAGCAACAGGTAAACCAACATGCACCAGGTACCGAACACCGAGTGCAGGTCCCAGTTGAAGCTGCGACCCTTTTTCTTCCAGTCCAGGGTCAGCCACACGCGCCAGCTGTTCCACTGGCGTGGCCAGCGCAGATAGAGGCCGGAGAAGCAGAAGAACAGCAGCATCAGGGTGCAGGCGCCGGTGATGTTGCGGCCGGTATCGCCCATGGCCAGGAACCGGTGCAACTGCAGCATCAGGCCGAAGAAGTCCTGGCCGGTGGCCTCGCCCTTGAACTCGGCGGTATAGGGATCGAAGTAACGCATCTCGCCACGGCGCTCACCTTTCGGCGGGGTGAACCAGACGCGCCCGGCGGTGCCGCTTTCGGTCTCGACCGAGAGCATCGAGACTTTCTTGCCCGAGGCGGCTTCGATCTGCGCCACCAGGTCGGCGGGCGGCAGGACGCCGGCGACCTGTTTCTCCACCTGCAACACGGAGGGGTTGAGGGCTTTCAGGATCTCGTCCTGAAACGAATAGGCAGCGCCGGTGATGCCCATCAGGGCCAGCACCAGCCCGGCAGTGATGCCAAAAAACCAGTGCAACTGGAACAGGGTTTTCTTCAACACGTCGCTAGCCTTGTCCGTTCGAAAGTGGTGTTCACGGCGTGCATTATGCCGTGGGTTATCGAGAAACGTTCTTTATTACGCACAAAAGCCCCGTTCAAGTGAATGAACGGGGCTCGCGACTTCCCTCTTCGATCAGAAGTGGAAGTTGGTGCTCAGCAATGCCGTACGGCCCGCCGCCTGGTTGGCGAAGTGAGTCGAGAAGGCTTTGTCGTAGTAGGTTTCGTTGGTCAGGTTCTGCACGTTCAGCTGCAGGTCGACGTTTTTGCTCAGCTTGTACGCAGCCATCGCGTCGTAACGAACGTAAGAGTCGACCATGGTGGTGTTGGCCACGCTGCCGTACACGTCATCCACGTAGAACGCACCGCCACCGATGGTCAGCTTCGGCGTGACCTGGTAAGTGGTCCACAGGCTGGCGCTGTTTTTCGGCGTGTTAGGCAGTTCGTTGCCGTCGGTGGCACGGTTCAGCGGGCCGCCATCAACCTGTTCGCTGTCCATGTAGGCGTAACCGGCGAACACTTGCCACTTGTCGGTGATCTTGCCGCTGGCAGACAACTCGATACCTTGTACACGAGTCTTGCCGGCGTTTTCGTACGAGGTGGTATCAACCTGGACACGAGCGTTTTCTTTCTCGGTGCGGAAGATGTCGGCGGTCAGCGACAGGCGATCGTTCAGCAGATCCCACTTGGTGCCGATTTCGTAGTTCTTGGTGGTTTCCGGCTCCATGTCGCTCTTGAGCAGGTTGCCGTTGCGATCGGTGGTGCCGCCCAGCGGGTTGCCGTCCATGCCTTCGCCCAGGGTGTTGCCCGGTGGCGTGGCGGAGGTGGCGTAGGACGCATAGATGCTGCCGTTCTCTGCCGGTTTGTAGACGATGCCGAACTGACCGGTGACGAACTCGCTGGTGTCAGCGCCTTTGGCGGTGGTGGTGCCTGCGTTGGTGTAGGTGTGGTAGCCGGTTTCGAAGTGGTCGTAACGCAGGCCCATGTTCACCAGCCATTGCGAGGACAGTTCCAGAGTGTCGAACACATACAGCGCGTAGGTATCGGACTGGGTGTCGGTGCCGGCGTAGTTGCGCGAGATTGCGCCGTTCCACGGATCGTTCGGGTTCGGGTTCGACAGCGAGGTGCAGTTGTAGCCGCTCGACGCGCCGATCATCGACGGGGTGCAGTTGGTGGTCGCGGCGCTGGTGCGCGGCGTGGTGTCGGTGTTGACGTTGTACGAGGATTTGCGGCTTTCCTCACGGGTGTATTCGACACCGGTGGAGAAGCTGTTCTTGAAGCCCGCAACGTAGAAGTTGCCGAACAGGTCAGTCTGGTTGGTGGTGGTCTCGGTGTTGCTCACGCGAGTGTTCGCACGACGCCAGACGCTGCCGTTGTTGACGTTGCCCTTGCTGTCGTCCGGCTGGGTCAGGATGTAATCCTGCATGCTGGTGCCGTGACGCAGGGTGTTCTTGATGGTCAGCGAGTCGCTCAGGTCGTGTTCGATGGCGAAGGTCGCGGTGTCGGTGCGACCCTTGCGGAAGTCGCGGCCGTCCAGACCGTAGAAGTTGCTGTGATCGCCACCCGAGTAAGGTTTGTCCGGGTTGGACTTGGTACGGGCAGCCGAGCCGGCCTTCGGAATGGTGTACGGGATGCCCGAGTCCGGAGTGTCGTTGCTTTCGAGATGGTAGTAGTCGAGGTTGACGCGGGTGTCGGTGCCCAGGCCGAAGGCCAGGGACGGCGCGATGCCCCAACGGTCGTAGTCGACGCTGTCGCGACCGGCGACGTTGCTCTCGTGGCTCATCAGGTTCAGACGGCCGGCAGCGGTATCGCTGAACTGGTAGTTGCCGTCCAGGGTGTAGCGCTGGGTCTGGTCGGAGCCCCAGGTGAAACCACCGTCGAACGAGTTGCCCAGGTGGGCTTTCTTGCTCACCAGGTTGATGCTGCCGCCAGCCGCGCCGCGACCGCCGATGGCGGAGTTCGGGCCCTTGCTGACTTCGATGTTTTCCACGGCGAAAATCTCGCGGCTTTGCGAACCGGTGTCGCGCACGCCGTCGAGGTAGGTGTCGCCCTGTGCATCGAAACCACGGATGAACGGACGGTCGCCCTGCGGGTTGCCCCCTTCACCGGCACCGAAGGTGATGCCTGGCACGGTGCGCAGCGCGTCCTGCATGTTCAGGGCGCCGGTGTCTTTCAGGACTTGTTGCGGAATAACGGTGACCGAGCGCGGCGTGTCAACCAGCGGCGCGGTGTACTTGGGCGAGGAGGCCTTCTCGACCTGGTAGGACGTCGAGTCCTGGGCTTCGCCGGTGATGGCGGTGGCGTCCAGGGCAATGGCATTGCCGGAGGCTTTGCTGTCGGTCTTTTCGGCCGCGAACACCATGTGGCCTGCGGAGCCGGCGGTCAGTGCGACGCCGATGGCAGAGGCGAGCAGACGTGGTGAGCTGACGGGTAATTGTGCGTGTTGACGTGACATTTTTATTCCCCTCCCCAAGGATTTGAGGCGGCGGAATATAGGGTAAACAGGTATTCGTATCAATTGCGAAACATTGTTATTCGCGACGAATTTACATTCTTTACAATTTAACCTTACGGTTTTTGCCGATTCATTCGTCTAGCGGGTTTTACACAGCCAATAAGAATCAATACCATTGCCGCCTCTTTGCCATCAGGTGACTTCGACATGCTGCTGCACATCCCCGCTCTGTTCGAGAAAGACGAAGTGCGGCGCATCCGCGAGGCTCTGGAACAGGCCGACTGGGCCGATGGCAAGATCACCGCCGGCTATCAATCGGCCAAGGCCAAGCACAATTTGCAACTGCCGGAAGGCCACCCACTGGCCAAGGAAATCGGCGCGGCAATGCTTGAACGCCTGTGGAAAAATCCGCTGTTCATGTCCGCTGCGCTGCCGCACAAAGTATTTCCGCCGTTACTCAACTGCTACACGGCGGGCGGCAGTTTCGATTTCCACATCGACAACGCCGTGCGTCAGCCCAAGGGCAGCATCGAGCGGGTGCGCACCGATCTGTCGGCCACGCTGTTCTTCAGCGAACCCGAGGATTACGACGGCGGCGAGCTGGAGATCCAGGACACCTACGGCACCCAGCGCGTGAAACTGCCCGCCGGCGATATGGTGCTGTACCCCGGCACCAGCTTGCACAAGGTCAACGCGGTCACGCGCGGCGCGCGATATGCCTCGTTCTTCTGGACTCAAAGTCTGGTGCGTGAAGACAGTCAGCGCGCGTTACTGTTTGAGATGGACGGTGCGATCCAGCAACTCACCCAGGACATGCCCGATCACCCTTCGCTGATCCGTCTCACCGGCACCTATCACAACCTGCTGCGTCGCTGGGTCGAGGTGTAAGTGGCGGACTTTCGTTTGCGCCGCGAGGAAGTCCTCGACGGCGAACGCCTCACCGCGATGCTTGAAGAAAGTCCGGCCCGCGCGGCCCAGGCAATTCTGCTGGCGGCAGGTGAGGGCGTGCTGGAAGCGCAGGCGCTGCTCGGGCAGATTCTGCTCGATGGCCATGGAATTGCTCAGGATCAGCCGCTGGCATTGCGCTGGTTTGAAATTGCCGCCGGGCAAGGTCATCTGATGGCGCGCAACATGCTCGGCCGTTGTCATGAACACGGATGGGGTTGTGTGGTCAACGCCGAACTCGCTGCGCGCCATTTCCAGACGGCCGCCGACGCGGGACTGGATTGGGCGATGTACAACCTGGCCAATCTGCTCGCAACCGGGCGCGGTGCAGTGGTCGATCATCTTCAGGCAATGGCGTTGTATCAACGTGCCGCTGAACTTGGCCATGCCAAATCGATGAATCTGCTCGGTCGTTATCTGGAAGAAGGGCAAGTGTGTCCGGCAAATCCCACAGCGGCCCGCGAGTGGTATCGATGTTCAGCCAAGGGCGGGGATTTTCGTGGGCAGTTCAGTTATGCGGCAGTTCTGGCCGACGAAGGTCATGTCGATGAGGCACTCGGTTGGCTGCGCAAGGCGCTGACCGAAGGGAATGTAAACTTCCTGCGGACCAGCAGTGAGTCGTTGTCGGACTCGGATCATCCGGAGATACGCAAGATGGCGGACGCCTATCGGCAGCGTTTGCACGAGTTGGCGGTATAACGGATCAGTGTTGCAGTTGGTTTTGTAGCCGAAAGTTGTTTTTTCTGAATGGGGAATGTTTTTCTCTTCTCGGTAAGTTGTTCTTTGCTGAATTGAATTTTAATGATTGGCTGCTTGTGATCTGTTGTTGTGGTGAATTAGTGTTTGTTCGCAAGGTGCTTTGAGTTAGATGGAATTGTAACTTTGGGCATTTGGCATAAAACTTAAATTTCACCAGGTTTCAGAAAGACAAGGAGTCTCTCATGGAATTTCATAACTACAACAAATCGCTTGAAGTTGCTTCAAAGGTACCGTTGATGTTTGTGGATGCATCCCTTGGTCGGGGTGTGTTCGAAGGGGAGGAGGCAGCGCGGGAAACCGGGATACAACTGACCAAGGAACAAATCATCAGTATCATGAAGTATGAGGCGCTGGGATTGTCGCTCCCCGTACAACTTCAGGACGTCATTGCTTATCTTAATTATGGTGCAGGTGATGACGGGGGCGTGGGATTAAAGGCAGAAGACTTTCTTCGCACGTTTGTAACGACGTATGAGCATGCTCAAACGTGGTCGCCGTTGAGGGATAGAATCAAACTGACAGGGGAGCAGTTGAAGATCTTTGCGGGTACGATTCAAAGTATTGGCGGTAACATTTTGGCTGTTTACAATGGCCATCCGGCAGCGGCGTATCTGGATGCGCATAATATTAGCAGCATTGAAGAGTTTCTGAAGTTTAAGGCGCAGTTTCCCGATATTCCAGATATTGAGCTGCCGCCCGATGATATTCCCGATATCAAGTATTACCTTGAGCAGTTGCTTGGCAGGGTAAAAAAATCTCACGGCGATGCCGAGCAGGTGAAAGCAGAACTTAAGATTTTTGGCGATACCCTGCATGGGAAAGTGGTGCCGGAAATTAAGTTGCGATTGAGCTTTATTGAAAAAAATACCTATCAGCAAGATATCAAGTTACTGCAAGCTGAAATTGATGAGCGCGCAGCGAGAATTGATGAGCTCAACGCAGAATACGGCGAACTGGTAAAAAAAGCGGTTCTCGCAGGTGCAACGCTGAACCTTGGCGGACTGATTCTTGGCATCTATTACGGTGTCAATGCTGAAAAGATACGCAAACAGCGGAACGAATTAAGGGTTGAGCAAGCTGCCGCCAATCAGAGGATGGCAAGTAAAAGCCAGACATTGAGCTCCCTGAACAGGGTGCGTGATGATTTTCAGAATCTGAGTTACGTCGCGATCGAGGCCGATCTGGCCACTGAAAACTTAAGGCTGGTGTGGAGCGCGTTGAAGGAATATATCGATGAGTCGTTCTTGTTCATCAGTGATGTGGTTGAGGCGACCAGCTTAAGGCGTTTCATTGGTAATTTACGCAGCGTTATTTCTCCGTGGGAAAAAATTCAAGTCAGCTCTGATGAGCTGATCAAGGTTTTCATGGAGGCAGAAAGGGAATACAGCGGCAGCCGACTGGTTTTTTTGAATGGAATCGAAATGACAATGCAAGCACAAATTTTGGAATCGGATTTCGATATGTCCAGGTTGCGTGAATATGACGCAGTGGTACAAAATTCGAACACTCATGCACAAATGCTGTTCCAGAAATATAACTTTCTGCAAGAGCCGGTTGTATCAATGAATGCTTTGGCACGAGCAATCAGTAATAGTTTGCTTCCTGTTCGCGAAAACGCTCAGTCGAGTCGCATCGGCCTTGACTCGTCGCATCGAAGACTGCAAAGCCTTAAGTTGGATTTACATGATCCGCGTTATGAAGATGAGTATGAGGATATCTGTTTTGATATTGAAAAGGAGCTCGGGGGGGCATCACAGAAGCTGTCTTCTTTGACCGAAGAAACAAGCACGTTGAGAAATGGTTTCAATCAGCGGTTTGACAGAACGCTGGCGAAACAGTGGTTGGTGGCCCAGCAAAAAGATCTAGCGTTTGCCGAGGAGCAAAAAGGGAGTGCCGATGAACGGGTTTCAGTGCTTAAGGAGCAGATGAAATCGATTCGCGAAGCCATCAATGCGATCGAAGAAGCAGGGGTCGAAAAGATTGGTGAAGAAGCGCAACTCACGCTTGAAAAGTTAAAGGCGCTGGGTCTGGCTCCGCCGCAGATTCAAATTGCAATGCTTGCTCTGGAAACACTGAAAAAGCTGGTTGAGGGTATTGGTCACGCCATTTCTTACCTCAATATGCTGGCGGCTTATAAAACGCTTGAGGCGCGGGCGGCCGATTACAAGCGACAGGCTGACGGTTATGCCATAGATGTCGAGATCGCGAAAGGCAAGATTGATCTGATTAGCACGCTGGAAGCGCTGGACGATGGGCGTCTGGACTTTGTTAATGAGTTTAACAAGTTGCTCGCCGACACTGAAAAGTTCAACCGAGAGTTCAAGCAGGACAAGACGCAGCCTGTCGAGGATCGTCTGGATGTCGCGATTACCCGAATCGTAGAAATTGTCGACTACCTGAATCTGATTCAACGCTGAGGGGGAGAAGAGGGTGGCTCCTGTGGTCGCCCTCTTCGATATGAAAATGCAAATAGCCGATTATGAGTTTTCCCCCGAGCAACGGCGTGTTCAGGATCGTTACGAGCGTCTTCTCGCCGTTCTCTTTCCAACCTACGACAAGATACCGATTGTATTGGAGCGTTGTGGCAACAGTGGTCACCAGCGTGCAACGCTCCCTTACGATTCGCGTTTAAACAAGGTTTCAGCCAATCGGAATTTTTTGAACATCTGTTGGGAGCGCTGTAACAGCATAAGGACGCGATACGCCACGATCTGCGAGGATCTGATTGTTTTTGCCCGTGAGGCTTCGGACATCAGCGATCGTATGTCCCCGTCCATGCCCATCGATCAAGTAGACGTCGGTCTGTTCAGTTATTCACGCTCTCCGGTCTGGGGTGCAAACCGGCCAGTGAGCGTACGTGGACTGATTCAAGGATTGGGCAGCGAACTTTTTGACGCAAGCGGCTACCTGGACGTTGTGAAATCTATCAACAAAAGTCTGTATGAGGATTTGTTTGCAATTAAGTCCGCTTTCATGGGAGCGCTGGACTACCGATCCTGTGATTGCCATACGCAACCTGTTGTCGTGCAGGAGTTGTTCACTGCGCAGGCGACGATGCCTGAGTGGGATATCGCGTATTCCTCGACGGAACCTTTGATAAGAGCGCGAGAATACAAGGTTGATATCACCGCGTTGTTTGACGGGTTCGCGGCGCTGCGATCTCAGATGGCAGTGTTCCTGGAAGAGATTCTGTTGCACGTCGATGGCGCAATTGACGAGCTTGTTCAAACCCGAAACATGTCAACGATGGGGCGAATGAATTCAAAGCTGGAGCTGGCAGTGCTGGAAGGTGAAGCACTCATGAAAATGATCAACCATCTCGAAGCCTGGCTGCGTAAATAAAAAAAGGCCCATGCAAGCATGGGCCTTTTCAGTTAAAGCGTCATTTACACGTAGAACGACTTCAGCGGCGGAAAGCCATTGAACTCTACGGCGCTGTAGCTGGTGGTGTACGCACCGGTCGACAGCCAGTACAGACGATCACCGATCGCCAGGTTCAGCGGCAGGCCGTACTTGTAGTTTTCGTACATGATGTCGGCGCTGTCGCAGGTCGGGCCGGCGATCACGACTTCTTCCATCTCGCCTTTCTTCTCGGTCCAGATCGGGAACTTGATCGCTTCGTCCATGGTTTCGATCAGGCCGGAGAACTTGCCCACATCGGTGTAGACCCAACGCTCTACGGCGGTGCGGGATTTGCGCGCAACCAGTACCACTTCACTGACCAGGATACCGGCGTTGGCGATCAGCGAACGGCCCGGCTCCAGAATGATTTCCGGCAGGTCATCACCGAAGTCTTCCTTCAAGAAACGGATGATCTCTTCGGCGTAGGTTTCCAGGCTGTTGGTACGGGTGATGTAGTTGGCCGGGAAGCCACCACCCATGTTGATCAGCTTCAGGTGGATACCATCTTCTTCCTTCAGGCGCTCGAAGATCACTTTAACCTTGGCGATCGCAGCGTCCCAGACGCTGATGTCACGCTGTTGCGAACCGACGTGGAACGAAATGCCGTACGGCACCAGGCCCAGATCACGAGCGAGGATCAGCAGGTCCATGGCCATGTCGGTCTGGCAGCCGAACTTGCGCGACAGTGGCCAGTCGGCGGTGGTCGAGCCTTCGGTCAGGATACGCACATAGACTTTGGCGCCCGGCGCAGCCTTGGCGATGTTGCGCAGGTCTGCTTCGGAGTCGGTGGCGAACAGGCGCACGCCCTTCTCATAGAAGTAGCGGATGTCCTTGGATTTCTTGATGGTGTTGCCGTAGCTGATCTGGTCCGGGCTGACGCCACGGCCCAGCACTTTGTCCAGCTCATAGATCGAGGCGATATCGAAGCTCGAACCCTTCTCTTTGAGCAGGTCGATGATCTCGACGGCCGGGTTGGCCTTGACCGCGTAGTAGACCTTGGCGAATTCGAAACCGGCGCGCAGGTCATCGTAGGCCTGGGCGATCATCGCGGTGTCGATCACCACGAACGGGGTTTCCTGTTTGTCGGCGAACGCCTTCATTTTCTGAAAGGTTTCGCGCGCGAAATAGTCTTCGACCTGGATCGACATACTTGGGAGCTCCTATGGGCAAACGGGTAAAAACAATGGGTGCATATGAACGTCCTCCGTATCCCCACTTTGGTTCGCCTACTTCCCAAGGCATGTCGCCGAAAGCAAAAAGGCCATGGGTCGTTGCCCTTGGCCTTGCTGTCTCGTCGTCAGTACTTGAGCCGGATGGATCGTTTCCAGCATGGACGTTCGGCGCGAACTTTAGGGCGTGAGGGGCCTGAGATCAACTAAAAATGTCGCGTTTTTGCACGCTTCTGACGTGCGTTGCGGATATCACTCTTTGTAGCCGACCGAGATGACGGTCAGATGTTCCGCAATAATTTTCAGGTGTTAAAAATACCTGCACGTTCGATGCTGATGTGCGCCAACTCTCGGATAACTACGATCACTTCAACATCGGCGACGTTGGCGGCGAGAAGGGCAGATGAGGGGGGATTTGCCGGTTGAAGCTGACAAGAACGGCCGGGTTCGGCGCTCTGGTGTGTTGATATTTCTTGCCGGCTCATCGTCGGCGAAAAAATCCCGGCCTTGAGGATCCGGTGGTCGAAAAAAAGGGCTGTCGAACAGCCCTTTTGCTTTTGATCAGGCCACCGCCTCGGCTGGCGACACGATATTGGTCTTCATTCCGCGCGAACGACCCGAACTCAGGTACGCCGCAATCGACTCCTGGGTAACCTCGCCAAGGAAGACTCGCTCGGCATCCATCACCGGCAACCAGGCACGATTGAACTCGTACATGCGCGACAACAGGATGCGCAAATGCTCGTCGTACGCGGCCGTGGCGTTGAACTCACGCAGGAACTGCGCGCACGTACCGGTCTGACGATGCAGGTCGCGACGTCGCACATAACCCAGTGCCTTGTTCTCGGCGCAGGTGACCACCACGTAACGACGGTCATGCTCGTCCATCAATTCCAGCGCATCGGCCACCGGAGTTTCCGGGCTCACCGATGGAGCGTTGTCCGCTGCGTCTTCCGCCTTCACCAGCAGCAGACGCTTGAGGGTGCTGTCCTGGCCGACGAAGTTGCTGACAAAGTCGTCCGCCGGATGGGCGAGCAGGGTGTCCGGGTGGTCGATCTGCAGCAGTTTGCCGGTGCGGAAGATGGCGATTTTGTCGCCGAGCTTGATCGCCTCGTCGATGTCGTGGCTGACCATGATCACGGTCTTGTTCAGCGCCCGCTGCATCTCGAAGAACTCGTTCTGGATCATCTCGCGGTTGATCGGGTCCACTGCGCCGAACGGTTCGTCCATCAGCAAGAGTGGTGCATCCGCCGCCAGTGCGCGGATCACGCCGATCCGTTGTTGCTGGCCGCCGGACAGTTCGCGCGGATAACGATGCAGATATTGCTTGGGCTCAAGCTTGATCATGCTCATCAGTTCGCGGGCGCGGTCGTGGCATTTCTGTTTGTCCCAGCCGAGCAGTTTCGGCACCACCACGATGTTCTCTTCGATGGTCATGTTGGGGAACAGACCGATCTGCTGGATCACGTAGCCGATGTTGCGACGCAGGGTCACTTCGTCGAGATCGGTGGTGTCTTCGCCGTTGATCAGGATCTTGCCCGAGGTGGGTTTGATCAGGCGGTTGATCATTTTCAGTGTGGTGCTTTTGCCGCAACCCGATGGCCCGAGGAACACGCAGATTTCGCCTTCATTGACGGTCAGGCTTACCGAGTCCACGGCTTTCACGTCTTTGCCGTTGCTTTGGAAGGTCTTGCTGAGGTTTTGAAGTTCGATCATTTCAGGAGTCCTTTTGGAGTCAGCGAACGTTGCAGCCACTGCAAAATGAGGTCGGCGAAGATCGCCAGAAGACTGACCAGCAGCGCGCCGACGATCAGCATCGACATGTCACTGCGGCTGATGGAGGCGAGGATCAGCACGCCGAGGCCGCCGGCGCCGATGGTCGCGGCGATGGTCATCACGCCGATGTTCATCACCACGGCGGTGCGCACGCCGGCGAGGATCACCGGCACCGCGATCGGCAACTCGACCATGCGCAGGCGTTGGCCGAAGGTCATGCCGATGCCGCGTGCGGCTTCGCGAATGCCCGGTTCGACGCCGGTCAGGGCGAGGTAGGTGTTGCGCATGATCGGCAGCAGTGAATAGAGGAACACGGCGGTGATCGCCGGCATCGGGCCGAGGCCCTGGCCGAATTTCGAATAGAAGGGCAGCAGCAGGCCGAACAATGCAATCGACGGCACGGTCAGCAGCACCGTGGCGCTGGCCTGCAGCGGGCCGGCGAGGCTCGGGAAACGCGTCATCAGGATGCCCAGCGGCACGCCGATGAGAATCGCCAGGCTGACGGCGATGCCGACCAGGGTGATGTGCTGCCAGGTCAGGTGCATCACCTGCTGCCAGTCGAGGTGGGAAAAGGCGTTCAAAAATTCCATGACTTTTCCTCCTTTAGTTCAGTGGATGCTGGCGCAGGAAATCGGCAGCGACTTTGGAAGGGCTTTCGTGATCGACATCGACCCGCGCATTGAGCTGGCGCATGGTTTCGTCGTCGAACAGCTCGGCCAGCGGTTTGAGTTGCTCAGCCAATTTTGGATGGGCGTCGAGGTAGGCCTGACGAACGACCGGCGCTGCGGTGTAGTCCGGGAAGTAATGCTTGTCGTCTTCCAGCAGCTTCAGGCCGAAAGCATTGAGTCGGCCGTCGGTGGTGTAGACCAGACCGGCAAACACCTGGCCGTTACGCAGTGCGGTGTAGACCAGCCCCGCGTCCATCTGCCGGATGTTCTGGCGGGTCAGGTTCATGTCGTAGAGCTTGACCATGCCGTCCAGACCGTCGGAGCGGTTGGCGAACTCGGTGTCCAGCGCCACCAGATGATTGGTCTTGGCTTCAGCGTGCAACACGTCGTTCAACTGGCTGATGTTGCTGATCTGCGGATATTCCTCAGCCACTTTTTTAGGGAGGGCGAGAGCGTATGTGTTACTGAATTTCGACGGGGTCAGCCAGACCAGGCCTTTTTTCGCGTCGAGTTCTTTGACCCGGGCGTAGGACTGTTCGCTGTCGAGTTTCTCGGTGACATGGTTGTAGGCCACCAGCGACACCCCGGTGTATTCCCAGAGCATGTCCAGTTGCCCGCTTTCGTGGGCACTGCGGGCCAGATTGCTGCCCAGTCCGCCGGTGATCTGCGCGTCGTAGCCTTTGCTGCGCAGGTATTGGGCGGTGATTTCCGCGAGTAGGGTCTGCTCGGTGAATACCCGGGCGCCGAGGCGAATGAGCGGCTTTTCCGCCGCCTGGGCAAATCCTGCGAACAGCAGGGCGCAGCCCAGAATCAAGCTAAGTCGTTTCATGAATATTCCTTTGCCGAAGCCTTAAGACGGGCGCAAACCGCGTTCCAGCCAGAGGCGGCTGGCGAGGGTGACCACGCCATCGAGCAGCAGGGCCAGCAGTGCGGTGCACGCGGCGCCGAGCAGCAGTTGCGGCTGATTGTTCAGGGCGATGCCGGGGAAAATCAGGCTGCCGAGGCTGTTGGCGCCGATCAGGAACGCCAGCGGCGCAGTCCCGACGTTGATCGCCAATGCCACCCGCACACCGCCGACGATGATCGGCACGGCGTTGGGCAACTCGACCTGCCACAGCACCTGGCGCGGGGTCATGCCGATGCCGGTGGCGGCTTCTTTCAGCGAGCCCTGGACGTTTTTCAGGCCTTCGTAGGTGTTGCGCACAATCGGCAAAAGCGAGGCGAGAAATAAAGCGAAGATCGCCGGACCACTGCCGATGCCGAGAATCCCCAGGGCAATCGCCAGTACGGCCAGCGGTGGCACGGTGTTACCGATGTTGAAGATCTGCATGAAGCGTTCGGCGCGGCCGACCATGGTCGGGCGGCTCAGGAAGATACCGGCGGGGATGCCCACGACAAGGGCGGCCAGCATTGAAGCGAGGACGAGAATCAGATGAGCTTGCAGGTAAAACAACAAATCGTCGCGGTAGTGTTCGATCGTGTTGATGCCGATCCAGTGGACCAGCAGGGCCAGGAGCGCGATCACCACCGCACCTCCCATCAGCCCTTTGCCATAGCGGATAGCCACAGGCGGACTCCTTTTTTATAGTCGGCGGACGCTGTCCCGAGTGGCATGCCATGCCTGGCTGCCGGGAGTGAACGTTCGCGAGAAGCAGCTCCCCCAGCACCGGCGAAAAGCGGTCTGAAAGCGAGCCATGAGCGCAGCCTCGTCAGGCTAACTTGCTGATTTTTCAGCCCCTGACGAAAAGTCGTAACAGGGGATGGACGTCTCCGTGCTTTAAAAGGTTCCCATCTGAGGCAGCATTTGGCCACCCTTAATGTGCTCAACGGTTCGGTTATTGTCTTGACTTGGGCTATAATCGCGGCCCTTTTTTGAATCACCGCCAGGCGATTTCCCATGACCAGACAGGCCGCCGAAGTCGCGAAACGCCGCACTTTCGCCATTATTTCCCACCCCGATGCCGGTAAAACCACGATCACCGAAAAGCTCCTGTTGATGGGCAAGGCGATTGCAGTGGCCGGTACGGTGAAATCCCGTAAATCCGATCGCCATGCGACATCCGACTGGATGGAGATGGAGAAACAGCGGGGTATTTCCATTACCACGTCGGTCATGCAGTTCCCGTATCGCGAACACATGATCAACCTGCTCGACACCCCGGGCCACGAAGACTTCTCTGAAGACACCTACCGCACACTGACCGCGGTGGACTCGGCCCTGATGGTTCTCGACGGCGGTAAAGGTGTTGAGCCACGTACGATTGCCCTGATGGATGTCTGCCGTCTGCGTGACACGCCGATCGTCAGCTTCATCAACAAACTCGACCGTGACATCCGCGACCCGATCGAACTGCTCGACGAAATCGAAGCCGTCCTGAAGATCAAGGCCGCGCCGATCACCTGGCCGATCGGTTGCTACCGCGACTTCAAGGGCGTGTACCACCTGGCGGACGACTACATCATTGTCTACACCGCCGGTCACGGTCACGAACGCACCGAAACCAAGATCATCGAAAAGCTCGATTCCGACGAAGCCCGCGCCCACCTGGGTGACGAGTACGACCGCTTCCTCGAACAGCTGGAACTGGTGCAGGGCGCCTGCCACGAGTTCAACCAGCAGGAGTTCATCGACGGCCAGCTGACCCCGGTGTTCTTCGGTACCGCACTGGGCAACTTCGGTGTCGACCATGTGCTCGACGCGGTAGTCGACTGGGCCCCGCGCCCGCTGCCACGTGTGGCCAACGAGCGCACCGTGGAGCCGGTGGAAGAGAAGTTCTCGGGCTTCATCTTCAAGATCCAGGCGAACATGGACCCGAAACACCGCGACCGCATCGCCTTCATGCGTATCTGCTCCGGCAAGTACGAGAAAGGCATGAAGATGCGCCACGTGCGTACCGGCAAGGACGTGCGCATCGGCGACGCCCTGACGTTCTTCTCCTCCGAGCGTGAACAGCTGGAAGAGGCGTACGCCGGCGACATCATCGGTCTGCACAACCACGGCACCATCCAGATCGGCGACACCTTCAGCGAAGGCGAAACCCTGGGCTTCACCGGTATCCCGCACTTCGCCCCGGAACTGTTCCGCCGCGTACGCCTGCGTGATCCGCTGAAATCCAAGCAACTGCGCCAGGGCCTGCAACAGCTGGCCGAAGAAGGCGCGACCCAGGTGTTCTTCCCGGAGCGCAGCAACGACATCATCCTCGGCGCCGTCGGTGTGCTGCAGTTCGATGTGGTCGCCAGCCGCCTGAAAGAGGAATACAAGGTCGAGTGCTCCTACGAGCCGATCACCGTGTACTCCGCGCGCTGGATCGAATGCAGCGACAAGAAGAAGCTGGAGGAATTCTCCAACAAGGCTGTGGAAAACCTCGCGCTGGACGGCGGCGGTCACCTGACCTACCTCGCGCCGACCCGGGTCAACCTGGCGCTGATGGAAGAGCGCTGGCCGGACGTGAAATTCCGTGCGACCCGTGAGCATCACTAAGCGCTGACTGCAACATCCAGAGCCCTGAGGCGCGAGCCTCGGGGCTTTTTATTGCCCGGGCGGTGGTGGTGACTGCCGTTGTAGGTTCTTTCCCGAACGCTTGTGGTTTGTGTCTGCTTTTACCGCAGCGGCGTTTTTAGCCGCGACAATCCGGGCGACGAGGTCTAGTGTTCAAGGCCCAAAGCGAGCTTTCTGAAGGATCAACGGAATGACCGGTCGGCTCATTCATTTGCTGCGATTCGATGGTTACTTCTCCACGATGGCCTGGGTACTCGCGGCGCTTTTGTTCATCAATCGCCTGAGCAGCATGGTCAAGCTGTTCATGGCGTTGTATCTGCGCCAGGAGCTGGGCTTCGCCATCGAGACGGTCGGCTGGCTGTTGGCGGCGTACGGCGGCGGCCTGTTGATCGGTTCGATGCTGGGCGGTTTGCTCAGCGATCATATCCGCACCGCACGGCTGACGGCCGCGCTGTTCTTCGTTTCGGCGTGGGTGCTGCTCGGGCTAGGGCTGGTCACGCAAGTGCCGTTGCTGGCCGGGTTGCTGTTGCTCAGCGGTACGATCGACGGTGCGATCCGTACGTTGCATCAGCGCTTGATCATGGAATATTGCGAGGTTGCACAGCGACCGCGCGCGCAGGCCCTGAGCCGTATTGCGCGGAATCTCGGGATGGCCGCCGCCGGTATAGCGGGCGGAGTTCTGGCGCAGACGGATTTTCGCTGGGTGTTCTTCATCAGCGCGGCGCTGACGCTGGTGGCGCTGCTCTGGTTTGTCCGCACGACCTGGCGGCGAACGGTGCTGATCGCGGACGAAACGCCAGAGACGCAGGCCGGCTCAGGCCTGCCATACCGCGACAAACCCTTTCTCTGGTTGCTGGCGGCGACCGTCCTGTTGGGCATGGCGTTCGACACCGTTTACAGCACCCTCGGCAACTATCTGCGCGACTACTATCGCTTGAGTACCGAGGCCATCGGCTGGCAGTTCGCAATCAACGCGGTCCTTGTCGTGGCGTTGCAGATTCCAATCTCGCATTGGGGCGAACGCTGGGGCTCGCGGCGGCCCTTGATCGCCGGTTGCGTGTTGCTGGCGGTCGGGCTCGGCATGCTGCCACTGGGTTCCGGGCTGTTTTATGCCTGCTTGTCGACGGTGGTCTGGACGCTGGGGGAGGCGCTGTTCATGCCGCCGCTGAATGTGCTGGTCATGCAGCATGCGCAACGCGGCAAAAGCGGCCAGTACTTCGGTCTGTTCTTCATGGCCTGGAGCGCGAGTGCGCTGCTGTCGCCGGTGCTCAGCGGACAGCTTTACGGGCTATTCGGTGGGCACAGCGTCTGGGTAGCCAGTGCGGTGCTGGCAGTCATGTCGGTCCCGCTGGTTTGTCTGGCGACCCGGTTGCGCGTCTCGGCCAGCCAGCCCGTGCAAAGCCGCAAGGCCGCCTCGCTTAGCTGATCCGGTTATGGGGGTTATTCGAAAGCGGTCTGTCCACCCGCAGCAATTATGGGCATTGGTTAGCGTCCTATCTGGTGAACCCGGCTGATCGGAACTAGATTTTATTCAGCGCCGGACCGGCACTCTGGCTTCAACCACGAAAGGATGGAAACGCTTATGAGCATTTTTCAACGCATAGTGTTGTTGCTTAAGGTTTTGGTGATGCTGACGCTTGGCACCACGGCAGCGTGGGCGAGCAGCGCGGCGCCCGCACAGGGCTTCAATGCGGCCCAGGGGCACGCGGGTGTGATCATGCTCGCCAAGTCCGAATCCGAACCCGGTGATCAGGATCAGGGTGGCAGCAAGGACGATGACGACTCGACCACCGACGAGCCGGACACCGATGATCCGGACGATGGCGACAGCCAGACATAGATTGCAGACAAAAGAAAACCCCTTCTTCCCCGACTGATGCGCAATCGAGAAAGAAGAGGTTTGGTCAACGCTTTAACGACCCGCCCCGGCAACAGGGCGGGTTTTTTATGCCGCGCCGTCGAGGAACTGTTCGGCGTAGTGGCACGCTACCTGACGGGTGTCGAGCTGGCGCAGGGCCGGCTCTTCCGCGCTGCAACGTTCGGTCGCGTACGGGCAGCGCTTGTGGAACGCGCAGCCCGGTGGCGGGTTCAGCGGGTTGGGCAGCTCGCCGACGATCTTGATCTTCGGCTTGTCCGGATCCGGGTGGATGGTCGGAGTCGCCGACAGCAGCGCCTGGGTGTACGGGTGCAGAGGGCGGGCATAGATGTCGTGCTTCGGACCGATTTCCACCGGACGCCCGAGGTACATCACCATCACGTCGTCGGCCACGTGCTGCACCACCGCCAGGTTGTGCGAGATGAACACGTAACCGGTGTTGAACTCCTGCTGCATGTCCATGAACAGGTTCAGCACCTGCGCCTGGATCGACACGTCCAGCGCCGAGGTCGGTTCGTCCGCCACCAGCACTTTCGGTTGCAGCATCATGGCGCGGGCCAGCGCGATACGCTGACGCTGACCGCCGGAGAACATGTGCGGATAACGCTGGTAGTGCTCGGGGCGCAGGCCGACCTGCTTCATCATCGCCTGGACTCGTTCGCGACGTTCGGCGGCCGACAGGTTGGTGTTGATCAGCAGCGGCTCGGCCAGTTGATCACCGATCTTCTGCCGAGGGTTCAACGACGCGTACGGGCTCTGGAACACCATCTGCACATCTTTGCGCAGTTGCTTGCGCTGGGCCTTGTCGGCGCCGGCCACTTCTTGCCCTGCGATTTTCAGGGAGCCGGACGACGGCTCCTCGATCAGGGTCAGGGCACGGGCGAGGGTGGATTTGCCGCAGCCCGATTCGCCCACGACGGCGAGGGTCTTGCCGGCTTCCAGCTCGAACGACACACCGTTGAGGGCGCGTACGGTCGCGTGGCCCTTGAACAGGCCACGGGAGACTTCGTAGTGACGGGTCAGGTCGCGGGCGGTAAGTACGACGGCCATTACGCCACCTCCTGGTTCAACGGGTAGAAGCAGCGGGCGAGGCTGTGGCTTTTCGGATCAAGGGTCGGACGCTGCGCGCGGCAGCTGTCCTGCACGTACGGGCAGCGCGGCGACAGCAGGCAGCCTTGCGGGCGGTCGTAACGGCCCGGAACGATGCCCGGCAGTGTGGCCAGACGCTCGGCACCCTGACTGTGTTCCGGAATCGCCTTGAGCAGCGCTTCGCTGTACGGGTGCGCCGGGATGTCGAACAGTTGCGGCACCTGACCGACTTCAACGGCTTGACCGGCGTACATCACGCAGACGCGCTGGGCGGTTTCAGCCACCACGGCGAGGTCGTGAGTGATCAGCACCAGGCCCATGTTCTGCTCTTTCTGCAACGCCAGCAGCAGGTCCATGATCTGCGCCTGGATCGTTACGTCGAGTGCGGTGGTCGGCTCGTCGGCGATCAGCAGTTTCGGCTCGCCGGCAATCGCCATGGCAATTGCCACGCGCTGGCTCATGCCGCCGGACAGTTGGTGCGGATAGGCGTCCATACGGCTCGAAGCGCCGGGAATTTCAACCTTTTCCAGCAGTTCGATGGCGCGCTTGCGGGCGGCCTTGCCGGACATTTTCAGGTGCAGGCGCAGCACTTCCTCGATCTGGAAACCGACGGTGTAGCTCGGGTTCAGCGCGGTCATCGGGTCCTGGAACACCATGGACAGGTCTTTACCGACGATCTGCCGACGCTGGCGATTGCTCAGTTTGAGCATGTCCTTGCCGTCGAAGCTCAGAGAGTCGGCAGTGACGATCCCCGGGTGCTCGATCAGGCCCATCAGCGCCATCATGGTCACGGACTTGCCGGAACCCGATTCGCCGACGATGGCCAGGACTTCGCCCTTGTCGACCTTGAGGTCGAGGCCGTCGACCACCGGTGTGGCGTTCTTGTCGCCGAAGCGAACGTTGAGATTCTTGATTTCTAGCAGTGACATGGGAATCTCCTCAGGCGGCGTTCTTGAGTTTCGGGTCCAGCGCATCGCGCAGACCGTCGCCCATCAAGTTGATTGCCAGCACGCTGAGCAAAATGGTCAGACCAGGCAGACTCACGACCCACCAGGCGCGTTCGATGTAGTCGCGGGCCGAAGCCAGCATGGTGCCCCACTCAGGGGTTGGCGGCTGGACGCCGAGGCCGAGGAAGCCCAGGGCGGCGGCATCGAGGATCGCCGAAGAGAAGCTCAGCGTTGCCTGGACGATCAGCGGTGCCATGCAGTTCGGCAGCACGGTGATGAACATCAGGCGTGGCAGGCCGGCACCGGCCAGACGCGCAGCGGTCACGTAGTCGCGGTTCAGTTCGCCCATCACCGCAGCACGGGTCAGACGCACGTAGGACGGCAGCGAAACCACGGCAATCGCGATCACGGTGTTGATCAGGCCAGGGCCGAGGATGGCGACGATCGCCACGGCCAGCAGCAGCGATGGCAGGGCCAGCATGATGTCCATCAGACGCATGATGGTCGGGCCGACCACTTTCGGGAAGAAACCGGCGAACAGACCCAGCAGGATCCCCGGAATCAGCGACATCACCACCGACGACAGACCGATCAGCAGCGACAGGCGCGAACCCTGGATCAGACGCGACAGCAGGTCGCGACCCAGTTCATCGGTGCCGAGCAGGAACTGCATCTGGCCGCCCTCGAGCCACGCCGGCGGCGTCAGCAGGAAGTCACGGTATTGCTCGCTCGGGTTATGCGGGGCGACCCACGGCGCGAAGATCGCGCAGAAAATCACCAGCAACATGAACAGCAGGCCGGCAACGGCGCCCTTGTTCTTGGCGAAGGCTTGCCAGAATTCCTTGTACGGAGACGGGTACAGCAGACTTTGATCCGCGCCAGGTGCAGCGGTGACTACTGAGGATGTTGGAGTGCTCATGGGTATTGACCTCAGCGCTGATGACGGATGCGTGGGTTGGCAAAGCCGTAGAGGATGTCCACCACGAAGTTGACCAGGATCACCAGGCAGGCGATCAACAGAATGCCGTTCTGCACGACCGGATAGTCCCGGGCGCCGATGGCTTCGATCAGCCATTTGCCGATGCCGGGCCACGAGAAGATGGTCTCGGTCAGTACCGCACCGGCCAGCAGGGTGCCGACTTGCAGGCCGACCACGGTCAGCACAGGGATCAGCGCGTTGCGCAGACCGTGCACGAACACCACGCGCGACGGCGACAGGCCTTTGGCCTTGGCGGTACGGATGTAGTCTTCACGCAGCACTTCGAGCATCGACGAACGGGTCATCCGTGCGATCACCGCCAGCGGAATGGTGCCGAGGACGATGGCCGGCAGGATCAGGTGATGCAGCGCATCCAGGAAAGCGCCGGTGTCATTGGCCAGCAGGGTGTCGATCAGCATGAAACCGGTGCGTGGCTCAATGTCATAGAGCAGGTCGATCCGCCCGGAAACCGGGGTCCAGCCCAGGCTCACCGAGAAGAACATGATGAGAATCAGGCCCCACCAGAAGATCGGCATCGAATACCCCGCCAGGGAGATGCCCATCACCCCGTGGTCGAACAGGGATCCTCGCTTGAGGGCCGCGATCACCCCGGCCAGAAGGCCCAGGACGCCGGCGAACAACAGGGCGGCCATGGACAGTTCCAGAGTCGCCGGGAAGAGGGAGGTGAACTCGGTCCATACGCTCTCACGGGTGCGCAGGGATTCGCCGAGGTCGCCGTGGGCCAGTTTGCCGATGTAGTCCAGGTACTGGGCGTACAGCGGTTTGTTCAGACCGAGGCGTTCCATTGCCTGAGCGTGCATTTCGGGGTCGACCCGACGTTCGCCCATCATCACTTCCACGGGGTCGCCGGGAATCATGCGAATCAACGCGAAAGTCAGCAAGGTGATGCCGAAAAACGTGGGGATCAACAACCCCAGTCGGCGGGCAATAAAACTAAACATCTTGTGTGGTACCTCATCAGCCGGTTAGGCGTGCCCGGCGACCCTGGGGTCAGGGAGGCCGGGAGTTTCTTATCTACTTCACCTGGGTAGTGGCAAAGTTATTGGTTGTCAGAGGGCTGATGTGATAACCCTCTACGTTGTTGCGCATTGCCGTGAACATCCGGGTGTGGGCCATGCTGATCCACGGTTGGTCCTGATTGAAGATCGCCTGGGCCTCTTCATACAGTTTGGCGCGTTCGGCCGGATCTACTTTAGCCCGAGCTTCGTCGAGCAGGGTCTGGAATTTCTCGTTGCACCAGCGGGCGTAGTTTTCGCCGTTCTTGGCGGCCTCGCAACTGAGCATAGGCGTCAGGAAGTTATCCGGGTCGCCGTTGTCGCCCGCCCATCCGGCCGACACCATATCGTGTTCGCCGGCCTTGGCGCGCTTGAGCATTTCGCCCCATTCCATCACGCGGATGTCGATCTTGATCCCGACTTTCGCCAGGTCAGCCTGCATCATTTGCGCGCCGAGCATCGGGTTCGGGTTGGTCGGGCCGCCGCCGTTGCGGGTAAACAGAGTAAACACGGTGCCTTCCGGCACGCCGGCTTCCTTGAGCAGTTTGCGCGCTGCGTCGAGGTCACGTGGCGGATTCTTCAGCTCGTGGTTGTAGCCCAGCAGGGTCGGCGGGTAAGGGTTGACCGCGACGGTCGCGTTGCCCTTGCCGAACAGCGCGTTGACGTAGGCTTCCTTGTCGAAGGCGATGTCGATCGCTTTACGCACCCGCACGTCGCTGATGTATTTGTGCTGGGTGTTCATGGCGATGTAGGAAACGGTCATCGCGTCCATTTCATCGACTTTCAGCTTGTCGTCTTTCTTGATGCTCGGGATGTCATCCGGCTTCGGATACAGCGCGATCTGGCACTCGTTGGCCTTGAGCTTCTGCAGGCGCACGTTGTTGTCGGTGGCGATGGCCAGAATCAGCGCATCGGCCGGCGGCTTGCCACGGAAGTAGTCCGGGTTGGCCTTGAAGCGAACCTGGGCGTCCTTGTTGTAGCGCTGGAAGACGAACGGGCCAGTGCCAACCGGCTTGTTGTTCAGGTCGCCGGTCTTGCCGGACTTGAGCAACTGGTCGGCGTATTCGGCCGGGTAGATCGAGGAGAACGCCATGGCGATGTCGGCCAGGAACGGCGCTTCGCGGCGGGTCAGGGTGAACTTGACGGTGTTGTCGTCGACTTTCTCGACGCTCTTGAGCAGTTCCTTGAAGCCCATGCTTTCAAAGTACGGGAAGCCCACGCTCGACAGCTTGTGCCACGGGTGATTCGGGTCCAGCTGACGCTGGAAGCTCCAGACCACGTCGTCGGCGTTCAGGTCGCGGGTCGGCTTGAAATATTCGGTGGTGTGAAACTTGACGCCTTTGCGCAGGTGGAACGTGTAGGTCAGGCCGTCGTCGCTGATGTCCCAGGACTCGGCGAGCGCCGGGATCACTTCAGTGGTGCCGGGCTTGAAGTCGGCCAGGCGGTTGAAGATGGTTTCGGCCACCGCGTCGGCAGTGACTGCAGTCGTGTACTGGACCATATCGAAGCCTTCCGGACTGGCTTCGGTGCAGACCACCAAGGGTTTGGCCGAGACGCCGATGGCGGCGCTCAACAGGGCGGCAGCGACGGCCGCACGTAGGGGAAGCATTTTCATCGATAACCCTCTGCAATCGGTTGAAGACAAAAAGCCGAACGGCCGACTCGTCACTGAGTCAGCCGTCGGCACGCGTTTTTACAGAATGTTGAACGGTACGGTGGTCACGAGACGGAACTCGTTGATGCTGCCGTCAGCCTGGTTTTCGCTGGCGCGGTGAGCAGTGTAGGTGGCACGCACGGTGGTCGCCTTGAGCGGGCCGCTCTGTACCGCGTAAGTGGCACCGATGCCGTATTCGTAGTGGTGCTCGCCGTCCATGTTGCGTACGTCATACGCAGTGCCGGTGTAGTGAGTACCGTCGATGCCCCAGCCGCGGGCCTGGTAGATGTTGAACTTCAGGCCTGGCACGCCGTATTCGGCCATGTTCAGACCGTAGGCGACCTGGAAGGATTTCTCGTTCGGGCCGTTGAAGTCGGACAGCAGGGAGTTGGCCAGGTAGATGCCGTTGGTTTCGTGCAGGTAGTCGAAGTATTCGTCACCGTTGATCGCCTGGTACGAGAAGGTCAGGCTGTGGGCCTGGTGAGTCAGGCCGAACGACAGCGAGTAGGTGTCGTTGTCGATGTTGCCCATCTCTTTCTTGCCGGTATCGACGGTCTTGTAGTAGTTCAGGCCGGTGGTCAGGCTCACGACGTTGCTGTCACCCAGTTCGTGGGTGGCGCCGAAGTAGTACTGGTTCCAGAAGTCTTCAGCCTTGGAGGCGTACAGGCTGGTCTTCAGGCTCTGCAGCGGCTGGTAGTTCAGGCCGACGATGCTCACGCGATCGGTTTCGGCGCCGTTGGCGCTGTACTCGGTGCGGAATTTCGACAGGCTCTCTTCGGTACGCGGCGATACGCGGTCGAAGCTGCCGGCGTCGAACGACAGGTTGTTCAGCTCTTCGCTGTGCAGGCTCACACCTTCAAAGCTCGAAGGCAGCGCACGGTTGCCGATGGTGTCGACGATTGGCGTGCTGAAGTTCTGGCGACCGGCGGTCAGGGTGGTGTTGGAAACACGGAACTTGACGTTGGCCAGGCCCAGTTTGCTCCACTGGCCTTCAGCGTCACCGCCTTCCTTGGTCAGGGTTCGGTTGTTGCCCGCGCCTGGACGCGAACCCGGTGCACCACCGTTGTTGGAGGCCAGGGCCTTGCGATCACGCTCCAGGGCCACGGCGTTGTAGGCGGCTACTTCAGTGCTGACACCCACGGTGCCCTGAGTGAAGCCGGAGGTGAAGTTGACGATGGTGCCTTGTACCCAGTTGATACGACGATCGGTCGGGGTGGCAACGCCGTCCTTGCGGTAAGTGAACTTGCCGCCGCGCTTCAGTTGCTCGTTGGCGTACCAGTTACGGGTCGTGCCGCTGATCTTGGAGCCTTCGAGGAAGCCGGTGGCGTCAGCCTGGGCGCTTTTCTCGTTGACGGTCACCGGGGTGAACGCCTGGCTCTGCTCCTCGGCAAACGCCGTGGCGGTGATGCTGCTGATGGCCAAGGCCAGTATCGCGGTGCTGCTCAGTTTCATGGGTGAAGCTCCTTTACTTTCTTTTTATGCCGGCTTTTTTTGTTGGGCCGGTTTTTGGTTTTAGAACTCATTCACACATCGCAAACGTTTGCAAAAGGCCTGATCGGCAAATTTCGGCAAAGCGCTTGCGTGAGGAGGTAGACAGCCTCCTCAGCATTGCGGCTAATCGGTTATGGGTTTAATCGATGCTGACACCCGAAAACACGTTGCGGCCGAAGGGGCTGACCTTGAACCCTTCAACCCTGGCGCTCAGCGGCTGGTTGACCGTCGAGTGGGCGACAGGCGTGATCGGCACTTGCTGCTTGAGCAACTGCTGGGCCTGTTTGTAGAGCACGGTGCGCTGGTCGCGGTCGGTAACGACCTTGGCCTCTTTGATCAGCTTGTCGTAAGCCGGGTCGCACCACATGGAATAGTTGTTGCCGCCAATGGCGTCGCAGCTGTACAGCGTGCCGAGCCAGTTGTCCGGGTCCCCGTTGTCGCCGGTCCAGCCGATCAGGCTGACATCGTGTTCGCCATTCTTGGTGCGCTTGATGTACTCGCCCCATTCGTAGCTGACGATCTTCACTTTCAGACCGATCTTCGCCCAGTCGGCCTGGAGCATTTCGGCCATCAGCTTGGCGTTCGGATTGTACGGGCGCTGCACCGGCATGGCCCACAGGGTGATCTCGGTGCCTTCCTTGACGCCGGCAGCCTTGAGCAGTGCCTTGGCTTTTTCCGGGTTGTAGGCGGCGTCCTTGATCGTGGTGTCGTAGGACCATTGGGTCGGCGGCATGGCGTTGACCGCCAGTTGGCCGGCACCCTGGTAAACAGCGTTGAGAATCCCCTGTTTATTCACCGCCATGTCCAGCGCCTGACGCACTTCGAGCTGGTCGAACGGTTTGTGGCGCACGTTGTAGGCAATGTAGCCAAGGTTGAAGCCCGGCTTTTCGATCAGTTGCAGTTTCGAGTCGTTCTTCAGTGCCGGCACATCGGCCGGGCGTGGATGCAGCGTGACCTGGCATTCGCCGGCCTTGAGCTTCTGCACGCGGACCGAAGCGTCGGTATTGATCGCGAAAATCAGGTTCTTCAGCTTCACCCGGCTCTGATCCCAGTAATGCGGGTTGCCGGTGTAGCGGATGTTCGAGTCTTTCTGATAGCTCTTGAACACGAACGGGCCAGTGCCGATCGGCTTCTGGTTGATGTCGCTCGGCTTGCCTTCGGCCAGCAGCTTGTCGGCGTATTCGGCAGACAGAATGGCGGCGAAGCTCATGGCGATGTTCTGGATGAACGCGGCGTCGACGCTGTTGAGCGTGAACTCCACGGTCAGCGGCCCGGTCTTTTCGACCTTGGCGATGTTCTTGTTCAGACTCATCCCGTTGAAATACGGGAACTCGGTCGGATAAGCCTTACGGAAGGGCTGTTGCGGATCGAGCATGCGGTTAAACGTGAACAGCACGTCGTCGGCGTTGAAATCGCGGGTAGGTTTGAAGTACGCCGTTGTATGAAATTTCACCCCTTCACGCAGGTGAAAGGTGTACTTGAGGCCATCCTCGGAAATATCCCAGCTCGTTGCCAGGCCCGGTACGACATTGGTCGCGCCTTTTTCGAACTCGGCCAGACGGTTGTACAGCGGTTCGGCGGCGTCGTTATCGGTCGCGGTCGTGTATTGCGCGGTATCGAAACCGGCCGGGCTGCCTTCGGAGCAGAACACCAGACTGTCGCTGGCGGCAAAACTCGCGGACGTGGCGGCCAACAGGCCGGCGCCCAGCAATGCGGAAAAAACCAAGGTGTGGCGCATGACGCTCCCTCTTGTCTCAGTGTTTTTCAATGCGCCGCGATCCCTTCCAGGGAAGTTGTGGCTGCATTGAGCTCAATCCAACAGCAAACCGATAGCCCACGCAGTCACTGGTCAGAACCTGACGGTAGGGGCCGCAGGTCTGGCAGTAAATGCGCAGAGTCCTAAAGACTCGTAGGAAAAGGCGACACGTCCGAAACCAACCTGGTCAGACCAAGTGGAAAAGGATGTAGGCAAATTCCTGACTATTCGGCAGAAAAAAGCAGCGGCGACGCTGAAAACGTCGCCGCTGCGTTTTTTACTTGATGCTGACGCCGTAGAAGGAGTTCAAGCCGAATGGGCTGATCTTGAAGTCCTGCACGTTGGCGCGCATGGGTTGATACACCGTCGAGTGAGCGATAGGTGTCATAGGGACTGCATCTTTGAGGACGTGTTGCGCCTCTTTGTAGAGTTCGGTGCGCTTGGCCTGGTCAGTGGTGCGCTTGGCTTCTTTCACGAGGCCGTCGAATTTCTTGTCGCACCATTTGGAGAAGTTGTTGCCGCTCAGCGAATCGCAACCAAACAACACGTTGAGCCAGTTGTCCGGGTCACCATTGTCACCGCTCCAGCCAATGATCATGGCCTGGTTCTCGCCACCTTTGGAGCGCTTGATGTACTCGCCCCACTCGTAGCTGGTGATCTTCACGTTCAGACCGATCTTCTTCCAGTCGGACTGGAGCATTTCGGCCATCAGTTTGGCGTTCGGGTTGTACGGACGCTGAACCGGCATCGCCCACAGGACGATCTCGGTGCCTTCCTTGACGCCGGCTTCCTTGAGCAGCTGCTTGGCTTTCTCAGGATCGTATTTGGCGTCCTTGATGGTGGTGTCGTAGGACCACTGGGTCGGCGGCATGGCGTTGACGGCCAGCTGGCCTGCGCCCTGATAAACCGAGTCGATGATCTGTGGCTTGTTGACGGCCATGTCCAGCGCCTGGCGAACGCGCAGGTCGGCCAGCGGGTTGGCTTCGTTGCTGCCCTTGACCTTGTCCATCACGTTGTAGGCGATGTAGCCCAGGTTGAAACCGGCCTGGTCAGGCATCTTCAGCGCAGGGTCGGCTTTCAGTGCAGCGAGGTCGGCCGGACGCGGGAACAGAGTGACCTGGCACTCGTTCTTCTTCAGCTTCTGGATACGTACCGACGGGTCGGTGGTGATGGCGAAGATCAGGTTGTCGATCTTCACGTCTTCAGGCTTCCAGTAATCCTTGTTGCCGGTGTAACGGATGTTGGAGTCTTTCTGGTAGCTCTTGAACACGAACGGACCAGTGCCGATCGGTTTCTGGTTGATGTCGGCCGCCTTGCCTTCCTTCAGCAGCTGGGCTGCGTACTCGGCGGACTGAACCGACGCGAAGCTCATGGCCATGTTCTGGATGAACGCGGCGTCGACTTCTTTCAGCGTGAACTTGACGGTGTGGTCGTCGACTTTATCGATCTTGGTGATGTTGGTATCCATCCCCATGTCGGTGAAGTACGGGAATTCGGTCGGGTACGCCTTACGGAACGGGTCATCCTTGTTAATCATGCGATTGAAGGTGAACAGCACGTCGTCGGCGTTGAACTCACGAGTCGGCTTGAAATACGGGGTGGTGTGGAACTTCACGCCTTCACGCAGGTGGAAGGTGTAGGTCAGGCCGTCCGGGGAAATGTCCCAGCTGGTCGCCAGCCCAGGAACAACGGCGGTGCCGCCACGCTCGAACTGGGTCAGACGGTTGAACATGGTTTCGGCTGAGGCGTCGAAGTCGGTTCCGGTGGTGTATTGGCCTGGGTCGAAACCGGCCGGGCTGCCTTCGGAGCAGAACACCAGGTTAGTCGCAGCGGAAGCGAAAGGTGCGGAGGCTAACAAGCCTGCGCCGACTAAAAACGGAATGACCGCGTGTTTAAGCATGTTGGCCTCATGATTTGTTGTCATTTTTTAATAGTGAGGTACGACCTCGTGAGTCGTGCCTGCGGATACTTATGCAGGGCCCATACCCAATGCAAGATCCAGAGCGCCCGGCGGCATCAAACGGTGGCACGAACGTACCTTAATGTCGCATCTGTATAACTTCTGACGCATTTGACCGTTTGCGGTCGGTTTTTACGGTGCAAATGAAGCCCCAAAACGGTGCATTGGTCACGATTTGCGCGCCGCCTTGGGGCCGGGTGTTACTTATTTATACCCACGCCATAGAACGGGGTTAGACCGAACGGGCTGATCCTGAAGTCGGTGACTTCCTTGCGCAGTGGCTGGAACACCGTGGAGTTGGCGATCGGCGTGATCGGCACCTGCTGTTTAAGGATCAGTTGCGCCTGTTGATACAGTTTTACCCGTTGCGATTTATCCGTGGACACCTTGGCCTGCTGCACCAGCTTGTCGTAGGCCGGATCGCACCACTTGGCGTAGTTGCTGCCTTTCACCGCCGCGCAGCTGTAAAGCACGCCCAGCCAGTTGTCCGGGTCGCCGTTGTCACCGGTCCAGCCGTAGATCATGGCGTCGTGTTCACCATTCTTGGCACGCTTGATGTACTCGCCCCATTCATAGCTGACGATGTTGGCCTTGATCCCGATCTTCTCCCAATCCTGCTGGATCATCTGCGCCGACATCCGCGCATTCGGGTTGGACGCCCGCTGCACGGTCATCGCCCACAGGTTGATGGTTGTACCCGGTGCAACCCCGGCTTCCTTGAGTAGCGCCTTGGCTTTCACGGGGTCATAGGGTGCGTCCTTGATATTCGGGTCATAGGACCATTGCGCGGGTGGCAGGGCGTTCTGCGCCAATTGCCCGGCACTCTGGTAAACCGCTTTGATGATCGCCGGTTTGTCGATGGCCATATCGAGTGCCTGGCGCACTTTGAGCTGATCCAGCGGCGGGTGAGTGGTGTTGTAGGCGAGGAAACCGAGGTTGAAACCGGCCTGCTTCAAGACGCGCAGGTTGGGGTCCTTTTCCATCACTTCGATGTCGGCCGGGCGCGGGTAGCCGCTGACCTGGCATTCGCCGGTCTTGAGCTTCTGCAGACGCACGGCAGCATCCGGGGTGATCGAGAACACAAGGTTGTCGATTTTCACATCTTCGGGTTTCCAGTAGTCCTTGTTCGCCGCGTAGCGGATCTGCGAGTCCTTCTGGTAACGCTTGAACACGAACGGGCCGGTGCCGACCGGTTTCTGGTTGATGTCTGCTGCCTTGCCTTCCTTCAGCAACTGCGCGGCGTATTCGGCCGATTGCACCGAGGCGAAGCTCATGGCGAGGTTTTGCACGAACGCGGCATCGACGTTGTTCAGGTTGAAGCGCACGGTGTTTTCGTCGAGTTTTTCCACGGACTTGATCGTAGTGTTCAGGTCCATGTCGGTGAAGTACGGGGACTCGGCGGGGTAGGCCTTGCGGAAGGCGTTGTCCGGGTCGAGCAGGCGCTGGAAGGTGAACAGGACGTCGTCGGCGTTGAAGGTGCGGGTTGGGGTGAAGTCATCCGTGGTGTGGAATTTTACGTTCTGGCGCAGGTGGAAGGTGTACTGGAGGCCGTCCGGGGTTACGTCCCAGCTTGTGGCCAGACCGGGTTCGACTTCGGTGCCGCCGCGTTTGAATTGGGTGAGGCGGTTGAAGACGGTTTCGGCGGAGGCGTCGAAGTCGGTGCCGCTGGTGTACTGGCTGGGGTCGAAGCCTGCGGGGCTGGCTTCGGAGCAGTAGACCAGGGTTGTTGCTGCGTTGGCGATTGGGGTTATGGTTGCCAGGGCTAGGGTTATTAGTAGTGGTTTCAGGGTGAATCTTTGCATGTCTGCCCCGTGGGTTTGGAGGTGGTTGTGGCGGGGGAGGGTAGCTGGGGTTTTGGTGGGCGCGGAAATATCGTTTTTCTAGGTTAGGTGTCTATCTCGGTATATCTGGGCTGATGGGGTACATATCCGTTGCTGCGGTAACGGCCACTTAGGGTTCCGCCCTTACGGCCATCCCTTTCAAGGTCTTTTCGTTTTAGCGGCCTTGATTACCCGGTCCGTTGAAACATGTGCATGCACCGCAGTGCCTTGCACCCATGTTTTGGGTTTAGGCACCTTGGGGCCCCGTGGACTTTTCGCAACTTGTTTGGGTTGGATGTTTCTGGCCAGTTCCAACAAGCGCTGGGCCAGTTTTTCCAGAGGTATGACGGGAAAATATTCCAGGGGCAGCGCGATTTGCAGGCCTTCATAACCACTCCGGACCTGAACCGCCAAGTGATAGGTTGAGGCTTCCCAGCCGTCAGGCTGAGTATCCTGATGGGCTTGCTCGACGCTTCGCTTGAGTACGGCCAGGACGTTGTAGGCCAATACCGCGGTAGCGAACCCGAGCAATGCAGCCTTTGGACTACCAAGGGTTTCGATTTCGCTTTCCAGGATTGCTTCCAGTCGCTGGAACATGCCTTCTATGCTCCAGCGACGGCGATAGAGTTCCGCGATCTGCTGTGCGCTGATGCTTTCAGGCAGGTTGCTCCAGAACATCAAGCTGCTGTCACCCGAGTCCGTTGGCGAGTGAAGCGTCAGTTCAACACGCCGACACTGGTAACCGCCTCTGACCTGAATAATCTGCTCACGCACAGTGCCCGTGTTTACAGGCACTGGTTCTTGCCAATGCCCCTCTTGAATCAGGCGTGGATGCTTGGCTTGTTGACGAATGACAAAGGAGGTTTTGACCTGCTCGCAAGCCTCCATGACCGGGAGCGTGCAATAGAGTCGATCGGCCAGCCACACCTGGCCCGGCTCGGCATCGGCCAAGAGAGGCAACACGCAAACACGCTCGCTTGCGTAGGCATCCTCGCACGCCTGCAGGTCGATGACCTGGTCCAGGTCGGGGTCGTAGACAACCACCGAGAAACCGGGTCGAGCGGCACCACGCTCGTGGCGTAAAGCCCCCAGTCGTTTCTCGGTGGATGCCAAGTGATTACCGTCTACCACCCGGACCTGCCACTCCGGCAGCATCTGCGTGCAACCCAACTCCTTGATGGTTGGAGCCAGGCGCTGCGCACAGCCCGTGACCAGTGCGCGCAACAGAGCTGGCTCGGTACGACTGATCTTGTCGTAGAGCGCCGCCAGACTGACAGGAAGATCTTCCAGTTGCCGCGCGGCGGCGTGCAGGGAAGGCTTCAAGCCCAATGAAACAAGGGACATCAGCTTGATAATGGTCGAGAACAACAGCTCACGAGAATACTGCCGTTGCCGATGTTCTTCGAAGACCTGATCAACCCACTCAGGGGCAATAGCGTGCTCCAGTGCCAATTTGGCCATAACGCTGGCAGGTGCTTTTTTCTCGAACCTCGCTAAAACCTCTGCCCACATCGCTTCGTCGTCCTGACTGAATTTTTGGGGCATTTTAACCAAAGACCTTGAAAGGGATGGCCCTTACGGCGGGTCACTTTTGGCAAACGCCCCAAAAGTAACCAAAAGGTCTTGCTCCTACGTTCGGCCCGCTCGCTGAGGCTCGGGGTTCCTTCGCTCCGGGATTCATCCGGGGGGCATCGCCTACGGTTTGCTTCGCTGCACCTCCTCTCGATGTGTTTGGCTTCGCCAAACGGTCGCTGCGCTCCCACCCCCGGATAAATCCCTCCACTCAGCCTGCCGACGTCGCCCGAAGATCAAAAGCGGTACTCGAGCTAACGCTCATCGTGTTGAGTGGTGGGAAGCGGAAAGCGAGCTGCTTTCCTGTGGGAGCCAGCCTGCTGGCGATGGCGGCCTGACAGCCGACCAGATCTTGTGGGGATTGATCGTTCCCACGCTCCGCGTGGGAATACCGCCCGGGACGCTCCGCGTTCCATTTTCGAATGTTTAAAGATGTGTGGGATTCGCCGAACATTCCCACAATGTTTTCAGGTTGTCCGTCGGAAGCACGGTCCCTAGTCTTTGGTTGTCGCAGAAGATTCTGCGATCGGGAAGTGAGATTCCCGGTTACTGAATTTGGAAACCAGCGCAAGCCGCCCCATAATCGCCGCCAGTTCATGCTGTCGGCAGTTCTTTATGGCGGCTATGTACGGGCGGACTTCGGTCCGGCCGGGTTGGTTTCCTTACCGGTAATCTCACTCCGTACATAGTTGCCACCTCATTTCGCGAGTGAGATCGGAAATGAGTGGCGCACATTCATAAGGAAATGCTCCATGAACAAGCCAGTACCCGATCCACCTCTCGAAACTTCCACCCCCCTCGAAGAAGCCATGCGCGCCGAAGACCTCGCCCGCAACCGCGAAGCCATCAAGCGCGCCCTCGACTATTACCTGTGCCCCAACCTTTCCAGACCGCGCCCGAGCACGATGTATATGGTCACGCCCAACGTCGACACCGAAAGCCTGCTGGCCAACGCCTGCGAGTCCCTGGCGTCGGCCAGTACCATCGCCAGCAATTTCGCCAGTGAACTCAGCGGTTCGCAGCGCAGTACGGCGCTCGGCATCCAGCAGATCATCATGCTGGCCGAGCTTGCGGTGAACCGGGCGCTGGATCGGGTTGATCCGCGAGCCTGAGTATCTGAATCCCGGGCACAAAAAAACCGGCGATCATCACTGATCGCCGGTTCTTCATTCAGCCGTTACTCAATCACTGCATCAACACTTCGATCGAGCCGTCGGCGGTCAGGCTGACCTGGCTGGTGCCCGCTTCGACTTCAGGCGTGACCGGCGCAGCGTCCATGCCGGCGGCCGCTTTCATCATCATCGGGGCGCGCATGTACGGTTGTGGGTAGCCGTTGCTGTTGAGGTTCAGGTTGACGATTTTGTAGCCCTTGCCGCCCAGGGCGTCGGTGGCCAGTTGGGCGCGGGCCTTGAAGGCGGTGACGGCTTCTTTCAGCAGTTTGTCTTCGCTGGCCTTGCGGGTCGGGTCGGCGATGGCGAAGTCCATGCCGCCCATTTTCAGGTCGGTCAGCAGTTCGCCGGTGAGTTTGGACAGGGCGGCGAAGTCGGTGCTCTCCAGGCGCAGTTCGGCGCGTTCGCGCCAGCCGGTGATTTTCTGGCCCTTGGTGTCGTAGATCGGGTAGCTGTTGCGGCTGCCTTGGCGCAGGGTGATGTCTTTGACCTGCTTGGCCTGGGCGAGCGCCTTGTTCATGGTGGTGCTGACGTCGGCGGCGAGTTTGGCCGGGTCGGTGTTCTGTTCTTCGGTGTAGAGGGTCACGATCATCAGGTCGCGGGCCACTTCCTGGCTGACTTCGGCGCGCAGGGAAATCTGGTTGTAGTGCAGCTCATCGGCGGCCAGGGCCGGAAGGCTGGCGACGCTGCCGACGGTCAGGGCGAGAAGGGCGGCGCTGCGGCGAAATGTGTGCATGAAAGCTCCTTGATGAGGGCGCAGGTGATGGTTCGGGGGCCTGCGTGAAACCATCAGACTCTAGCTTTTATGATCCGGTTCGCCCAGTTACAACTTCTATACAGATGGGCCTTATAGCCGCCGCGACGCTTTTTGCCATGTGGTCGTTTGCCGCACTTTCGCCTCTCAAGCCCGCGCCTTGGTTATACTCCGTGCGATCCGCCTGGAGCGCTCATCAGGAGAGCTCATGCTCGCCCCCGTACAACTGACTTCCGCCACTCGCCAGAATCTCTGGCGGCTGACTTTCATCCGCACCCTGGTGCTGGCCGCGCAGGCCGGTTCCGTGGGCCTGGCCTACTGGCTGGAGCTGTTGCCGTTGCCGTGGGTGCAACTGGTGATGACCCTCGGCTGTTCGATTCTGCTGTGTGTGTTCACCGCCGTGCGCCTGCGCACTTCGTGGCCGGTCACCGAGCTCGAATACGCGCTGCAACTGGCCTGCGATCTGGTTATCCACAGTGCCTTGCTGTATTTCTCCGGCGGGTCGACCAACCCGTTCGTTTCGTATTATCTGGTGCCGCTGACCATCGCTGCGGTGACACTGCCGTGGCGTTATTCGGTGGTGCTGTCCGGTATTGCGCTGGCCTTGTACACCCTGATGCTGACGCATTTCTATCCGCTGGAAACCCTGCCGGTGGCCCGGGAGAACCTGCAGATCTACGGCATGTGGCTGAGTTTCGCGCTGGCGGCAGCGGTGATCACTTTCTTCGCCGCGCGCATGGCCGAAGAGCTGCGCCGCCAGGAAGAGTTGCGCGCGATCCGCCGTGAAGAAGGCCTGCGCGACCAGCAGTTGCTGGCGGTGGCGACTCAGGCCGCCGGTGCCGCTCATGAGCTGGGTACGCCGCTGGCGACCATGAGCGTGTTGCTTAACGAAATGCAGCAGGATCATCACGACCCGATGCTTCAGGAAGACCTGAAAGTGTTGAAGGATCAGGTCAAGCTCTGCAAGGAGACCCTGCAACAACTGGTGCGCGCCGCCGAGGCCAATCGCCGGATGGCGGTGGAGATGCAGGACGTCACCGAGTGGCTCGACGAGGCGCTCAACCGCTGGCACCTGATGCGCCCCGAAGCCAGTTACCGCTTCCAGCGTCTGGGCCAGGGTACGTTGCCGCGCGTGGCACCGCCGCCGGATCTGACCCAGGCCTTGTTGAATCTGCTGAACAACGCCGCCGACGCCTGCCCGGAAAATCTTCAGGTGACCCTGGACTGGACCGCCGAAGACCTGACCATCAGCATCCGCGATCATGGCGCCGGTGTGCCGCTGGCCATCGCCGAGCAGATCGGCAAACCGTTTTTTACCACCAAGGGCAAAGGTTTCGGCCTGGGCCTGTTTTTGAGCAAGGCCAGCGTGACACGCGCCGGCGGCTCAGTGAAACTCTATAGTCATGAGGAAGGCGGCACGCTCACCGAGCTGCGCCTGCCCCACGGCGCCCGAGGAGAGCAACATGAGTGACGAAATCCAAGTCGAAGGCGAAGAACTGCCGCATTTGCTGCTGGTCGATGACGACGCGACCTTTACCCGGGTGATGGCTCGTGCCATGGCTCGCCGTGGTTTCCGCGTCAGCACCGCCGGTTCCGCCGAGGAAGGCCTGACCATCGCCCAGGCCGATCTGCCGGACTACGCCGCGCTGGACCTGAAAATGGACGGCGACTCCGGCCTGGTCCTGCTGCCGAAGCTGCTGGAGCTGGACCCGGAAATGCGCGTGGTGATCCTCACCGGTTACTCGAGCATCGCCACCGCTGTCGAAGCAATCAAGCGCGGCGCCTGCAATTACCTGTGCAAACCGGCGGACGCCGACGACGTGCTGGCGGCGCTGCTGTCCGAACACGCCGACCTCGACAGCCTGGTGCCGGAAAACCCGATGTCGGTGGACCGTCTGCAGTGGGAACACATCCAGCGCGTGCTGACTGAGCACGAAGGCAACATCTCCGCCACTGCCCGCGCCCTGGGCATGCACCGCCGTACCTTGCAGCGCAAGCTGCAGAAGCGCCCGGTTCGTCGCTGAACCTGCGCTGAACGGCCATCGCCAGCCCTCGCGATAAAGCGCACCGATCAACTATGATCGGTGCGTGTCTGTTCTTTTCTTTATTGAGCCTTTTCCATGAATCAGAACGCTGAATATTCCGCGGTCAACGATGCTGTGCGCGGGCAGTTTTTTCGCAAGGTGTGGGCCATGACCACGCCTTACTGGCGCAGCGAAGAGAAGGGCAAGGCCTGGACGTTGCTGATTGCCGTGATTGCACTCTCGCTGCTCAGCGTGGGCATCTCGGTGTGGTTCAACACTTGGTACAAGGACTTCTACAATGCGCTGCAAAAGAAAGATGAAGCGGCGTTCTGGCATCTGATCCTGTACTTCTGCGCGATTGCTGCAGTCGCGATTGTCGGTGCGGTGTATCGGCTCTACCTGACTCAGATGCTGACGATCCGCTGGCGGGCCTGGCTTACTGAAAAGCATTTTTCCCGTTGGCTCGCCGACAAGAATTACTACCAGCTGGAGCAGGGTGGTTACACCGATAACCCGGACCAGCGGATTTCCGAAGACCTCAACAATTTCACCTCCAATACCCTTGAGCTGGGTATCGGGCTGCTGCGCAATATCGTCAGCCTGGTGTCGTTTTCGATTATTTTGTGGGGCGTGTCGGGCAGTATTGAAGTTTATGGCATCACTATTCCTGGCTACATGTTCTGGTGCGTTCTGGTTTATGCAGTGGTCGGTAGCTGGTTGACGCACTTAATCGGTCGACGATTGATCGGTCTGAATAACCAACAACAACGCTTCGAAGCAGATCTGCGTTTTTCCATGGTGCGGATTCGGGAAAATGCCGAAAGCATTGCTCTGTACAACGGCGAACCGAACGAAAATCGTCGCTTGAGTGGTCGCTTTGCGAATGTCTGGCACAATTTCTGGGACATCATGAAAGTCTCCAAGCGCCTGACGTTTTTCACGGCCGGTTACAGCCAGGCCGCGATCATTTTCCCATTCATCGTCGCCTCGCCGCGTTACCTCGCCGGCAAGATCGAGCTCGGTGAACTCATGCAGATCAGCTCGGCATTCGGCAACGTTCAGGAGAGTTTCAGCTGGTTCATCAGTGCTTACCAGAACCTCGCTTCCTGGCGCGCCACGTGCGATCGTCTGCTGAGCTTCCATCAGGCCATGACCAGCAACGAAGAACGTGCACCGGCCATCGACGTGCAGAATCAGGGCGGCGAATTGAAGGTACACAACCTCGGGCTCGATCTGGCCGATGGTCGTCATCTGCTGACCAGTGCCACGATGACCGTAGAACCGGGCGATCGGGTGATGCTCAGTGGCCGCTCCGGTAGCGGCAAGTCCACGCTGTTCCGGGCGATGGGGCATCTGTGGCCGTCGGGTCACGGCAGTATCCGCTTGCCGTCCGCCCGTTATCTGTTCCTGCCACAGAAACCGTATCTGCCGATCGGCACCCTGCGCGACGCCTTGAGTTATCCACAACCGGGCGACACCTACGCGCCTGAACGTTATGCACAAGTGCTGGAAACCTGCCGTCTGCCGCATCTGGCGGCGCGGCTGGATGAAGCCAATCACTGGCAGCGCATGCTCTCGCCGGGTGAGCAGCAACGTCTGGCCTTCGCCCGTGCGCTGCTCTACGCACCGCACTGGCTGTACATGGACGAAGCGACGTCGGCGATGGACGAAGAAGACGAGGCCACGCTGTATCAGGCCCTGATCGATCAGTTGCCGGGCCTGAGCATCGTCAGCGTCGGCCATCGCAGCAGCCTCAAACGTTTCCATCCGCGGCATGTGCGGATCGACAGTGGGCATCTGGTCGAGCAGACCGTCACGGCCTGATGTGTACCGAATCTGTGGGAGCCTGCTCCCACAGAGGACGGTGATCGTACAACTCCCTTGGGCTATGATGCCCCTCTTACCGAATTTTCGAGACAAACGCAGACCATGGAAACCCCGATCGACACCCCGCGCCTCCCTCGCAAGCGCCGCAGCCTGGCACAGGAACTGGTGACGGTGCTGACCGAGCAGATCCGCGACGGTCTGCTCAAGCGTGGCGACAAGTTGCCCACCGAGTCGGCGATCATGGAAGCCCATGGCGTCAGCCGCACCGTGGTGCGCGAGGCGATTTCCCGGCTGCAGGCTGCGGGGCAGGTCGAAACCCGCCACGGCATCGGCACCTTCGTCCTCGATACGCCGAGCCCGAGCGGTTTCCGGATCGACCCGGCCACCGTGGTCACCTTGCGTGATGTGCTGGCGATTCTCGAGTTCCGTATCAGCCTCGAAGTCGAATCCGCCGGCCTCGCCGCACAACGCCGCAGCACAGAACAACTGGCCGCCATGCGCGCCGCCCTCGATGCGCTGAATGAAAGCGTGGCCCATGCCAGCGATGCGGTGGCATCGGATTTCCAGTTCCACCTGCAAATCGCGCTGTCCACCGGCAACCGTTACTTCACCGACATCATGACCCACCTGGGCACCAGCATCATTCCACGTACGCGGCTGAACTCGGCGCGTCTGGCCCATGACGATCAGCAGCACTACATGAATCGCCTGAGCCGCGAGCACGAGGAAATCTACGAGGCCATCGCCCGCCAGGATGCCGATGCCGCCCGCGCGGCCATGCGCCTGCACCTGACCAACAGCCGCGAACGGCTGCGTCAGGCCCATGAAGAGGCGCAGGCACAGGGTTGAGGAATCAGGCTTCGACGTAGAGTCTTAGTGGCTCCGAACAAGGTTCCAGACTGGACTCGTCGGCAAACTTGTAGCGCAGTTCGACGGTGCTGTTCAGGTACTTTTCCAGCTCGAATCTGGGGATGCTCAGCTCGATTCCCGTCAGCCCGACCATGTCATCCAGTGCGTCATCCCAGACGCCGGTCGGCTCCGACAAGCCCTGCCATTCAGGCTCTTCCGGGTCGTCGCCGAGGATCGGGTACACGTCCCAGTTCGGCGGGGTGTTCTGGCCATCGGGAACGCGGACGATCAGGTCATCATCCAGGTTCGACAACCTCAGGATGATCGAGTCGCTGGCGTGATCGGGAAATTGCGGAAGGTGTGCAGCGGCAAACGTCATGCTTCGTTCTCCTTGAAAGATCTGCCGCGATCCTTCGCGGCAGTTGTCGCACTTTACCCGGCGAATTGGTAAGGCGCGCCGGGGCAATCTTGTCCGGGCATTTCAGCTGCGGGGCAGAATCGAACGATCGACCCTGACCGCCAGTTTGCCCGGGCCTGGCCTGACGTCGAATGTTGCGTGCCCCTGGGCGTCCACCGACGCCCGGGCGATGGCCAGGCCGTCGCGCAGCAATTGCAGCGGCGCACCTTTCAACGATTGGCCCGAGGCCAGTTCCACTTTCAATTTGATGCTCATCGAATCGCTCCTTAATTCGTGTTGCCGGTCGGGTGATAGTCCTTGAGCAGCAGGTAAGTGCTCCAGCCCCACCAGTCGTCGACGGTGGCGGTGTCGTTGAGGTTGTTCACGTCCTTGCGCCGCAGGACTTTGTTGCCTTGAAGGCGGAACAGTGGCGAAAAGTTGTTGGCCAGGTTCATCACGGCAGTCAGATCCGGCAGCCGTTGCAGCGCGTTGAAGGTGGTCGGCACGTTGCCGCTTGAATAAGCGGCATACACCTCGTCCGCCGAATCCTGCACCGCCAGATTCACCTGATTGCGATTGTCGGTGTCGGCTGCCTCGAAGTAGCGTTTGTCGCCGAACGCACGCCATTGCTCGCCATGTCCGTTGCGCACCTTGAGGCCGAACTTGCTGTCTTCGTCATGCATGAAGCGAGTGATCAGCGAGCCCAGATCGCTCGGCGTTACGACGGCGGCCATGGCCTTGCGTGGCACCCGCAAATGCCCGGAGGAGAACAGGTCGGTGAGGTAATGGTCGGTGAACGCGTTCATGGCGTAGGCTCGTTCCAGTTGCAGCTCGTCCTGACTGGCGTGGGCGGCTGCGGCGGTTTGCAGGGCGGCGGTGTGCCCGGCGATGTAGGCCTGACGGGCCCATTCGCCGAAATGATCGGCATTGTTCGCCGCCAGTTTCAGGTAGCGACCGAGGGGGAACAGCGCCGAGACGAAACTGCCGCCGCCGGTGATTTTGTTCCACTCTTCCGACAACGTATCTCCCAGCGCGTCATAGGCTTCGTGGGGTGGCTTGCCGTCCTTGATCGCCTGTTTAACGGCGTCGATCTCTTTTTGCATGATCGCCAGAATTTGCGGCGCTTCGGCCTTTGACACCGGCAGGACGGCGAGGGTGTCAAACGCCGCTGAAAAGCGCTGAAGGCGATCCGCCGGAGTCGCACCTTCGTTGATTGGCCGGTCGGCGATTCCATAGAAATCGCCACCCAGCGCGAGCACCTGGCCATAGGTCAGCGCCAGTCCATTCGGCAGGTGCAAGGGCACGTTTTGCGCGAGCACCGGCTCGGCGTTTTCAACGAAGCGCAGCCGGGTGTTATCGCCAATCGCCGTGTGTTCCGCGCCTTCGAAGCGCAGCGGCGGTTTGACTTTCATGGCTTTGCCGGACAGGGCAGGGACGGGTTCGACATCGCTGTGCGAGTCGGCAATGTGCAACACCAGATGCGGATTTTCAGCACTGAAGGCAATGCCGCCGGGGGTAAAAAGATCATCGAAACGGGCGATGACCGGTGTGGGTTGTTCAAGGCATTTGGGTTGTAGACCGGACATTTCTTTCTCCTTGATATGTCGTCGGTGGGTTCTTATTTAGATGTATGCATATACAGTAAAATCGAGCCTAGTCGAGAAATCTCCTACGTCAAAAAGAAATCTTGTCCGACAAAAAATGCCCTCCAGCGATGAAATGCAGTTGACGGTTATCTTTTAAGTTGTACGATGACCTACAACTTCGGCGAAGGCTGAACGGTCCACTCACAAAAAACGTTGCTACCAGGGTGTTCGAATAATGAATCCACAAGAACTGAAGTCCATCCTCTCCGCCGGCCTGTTGTCTTTCCCGGTCACCGATTTCAATGCCCAGGGCGATTTCAACCGCGCGGGCTACATCAAACGCCTGGAATGGCTGGCCCCGTACGGTGCTTCGGCCCTGTTCGCCGCCGGTGGCACCGGTGAATTCTTCTCCCTGGCGGCCAGCGAATATTCGGAAATCATCAAGACTGCGGTCGATACCTGCGCCAGCAGCGTGCCGATCCTCGCCGGTGTCGGCGGTTCGACCCGCCAGGCCATCGAATACGCTCAGGAAGCCGAGCGTCTGGGCGCCAAAGGTCTGTTGCTGCTGCCGCACTACCTGACCGAAGCCAGCCAGGACGGCGTCGCCGCCCACGTTGAGGCGGTGTGCAAATCGGTGAACATCGGTGTCGTGGTCTACAACCGCAACGTCTGCCGCCTGACCGCGCCGCTGCTGGAACGTCTGGCCGAACGCTGCCCGAACCTGATCGGTTACAAGGACGGTCTGGGCGATATCGAACTGATGGTGTCGATCCGCCGTCGCCTCGGCGATCGCTTCAGCTACCTCGGTGGTCTGCCGACCGCTGAAGTCTATGCCGCTGCCTACAAGGCCCTGGGTGTGCCGGTCTACTCGTCGGCGGTGTTCAACTTCATCCCGAAAACCGCGATGGACTTCTACCACGCCATTGCCCGCGAAGATCACGCCACTGTCGGCAAGATCATCGACGACTTCTTCCTGCCGTACCTGGACATCCGCAACCGCAAGGCCGGTTACGCCGTGAGCATCGTCAAGGCAGGCGCCAAGATCGCCGGCTATGACGCAGGCCCGGTGCGGGCGCCGCTGACCGACCTGACCCGCGAAGAGTACGAAATGCTCGCCGCGCTGATCGACAAGCAAGGTGCGCAGTAACACAACCCTATAAACAAGGCCGCTGAGCAATCAGCGGCCTTTTGCGTCAGGAGAATGATTCGTGACCAAGCGCTATGACAACTACATCAACGGTGAATGGGTCGCCGGCAACGATTACTCGGTCAACATCAACCCGTCCGAGCTGAGCGACACCATCGGCGACTACGCCAAGGCTGATCTGGCTCAGGTCAACGCCGCCATCGACGCCGCTCGCGCCGCGTTCCCGGCGTGGTCGACCTCGGGTATTCAGGCTCGCCACGACTCGCTGGACAAGGTCGGCACCGAGATCCTCGCCCGTCGCGAAGAACTCGGCACCCTGCTGGCCCGGGAAGAGGGCAAGACCCTGCCGGAAGCCATCGGCGAAGTGACCCGCGCCGGCAACATCTTCAAGTTCTTCGCGGGCGAGTGCCTGCGTCTGTCCGGCGACTATGTGCCGTCGGTGCGTCCGGGCGTCAATGTTGAAGTCACCCGCGAAGCCCTCGGCGTGGTCGGCCTGATCACCCCGTGGAATTTCCCGATTGCCATCCCGTCGTGGAAAATCGCCCCGGCCCTGGCCTACGGCAACTGCGTGGTGTTGAAGCCGGCGGATCTGGTGCCGGGGTGCGCCTGGGCACTGGCCGAAATCATCTCCCGCGCAGGCTTCCCGGCCGGCGTTTTCAACCTGGTGATGGGCAGCGGTCGTGTGGTCGGTGAAGCGCTGGTCAACAGCCCGAAAGTCGACGGCATCAGCTTCACCGGCTCTGTTGGTGTGGGTCGTCAGATCGCGGTCAATTGCGTGTCGCGCCAGGCCAAGGTGCAACTGGAGATGGGCGGCAAGAACCCGCAGATCATTCTCGACGACGCCGACCTCAAGCAGGCGGTGGAGCTGTCGGTGCAGAGCGCGTTCTACTCCACCGGCCAGCGTTGCACCGCGTCGAGCCGACTGATCGTTACTGCCGGGATACACGACAAGTTCGTCGAAGCCATGGCCGAGCGCATGAAGTCGATCAAGGTCGGTCACGCGCTGAAGGCCGGCACCGACATCGGTCCGGTGGTCTCGCAAGCGCAGCTTGAACAGGACCTGAAATACATCGACATCGGCCAGTCCGAAGGCGCGCGCGTGGTCAGCGGTGGTGGTCTGGTGACCTGCGATACCGAGGGTTATTTCCTCGCGCCGACCCTGTTTGCCGACAGCGAAGCGTCGATGCGCATCAGCCGCGAAGAGATCTTCGGCCCGGTGGCCAACATCGTCCGCGTGGCGGATTACGAGGCTGCACTGGTCATGGCCAACGACACCGAATTCGGTCTGTCGGCGGGCATCGCCACGACGTCGCTGAAGTACGCCAACCACTTCAAGCGTCATTCCCAGGCCGGGATGGTGATGGTCAACCTGCCGACCGCCGGCGTCGATTACCACGTTCCGTTCGGGGGCCGTAAGGGTTCATCCTATGGCTCACGTGAGCAAGGCCGTTATGCGCAAGAGTTCTACACCGTGGTGAAAACCGCCTACATCGGTTCGTAAGTCGCTGCACCCGCGCAGGGTTATTGCCAAGGCCCTGCGCGGCACAAGACCAAAGAATGTTTTACCCGCATAAAAATAATCAGTGGGAGTACATCTACATGCAATCGTCCAAGCCGACTCACGTCCGCTATTTGATTCTGCTCATGCTGTTCCTGGTGACCACGATCAACTACGCCGACCGCGCCACCATCGCGATCGCCGGTTCCAGTTTGCAAAAAGACCTCGGCATCGACGCGGTCACCCTCGGCTATATCTTCTCTGCATTCGGTTGGGCCTACGTGGCCGGGCAAATCCCCGGCGGCTGGCTGCTCGATCGCTTCGGCTCGAAAAAAGTCTATGCCCTGAGCATTTTCACCTGGTCGCTGTTCACCGTGCTGCAAGGCTTTGTCGGTGAGTTCGGCATGTCCACGGCTATCGTGGCGCTGTTCATGCTGCGCTTCCTCGTGGGCCTGGCCGAGGCGCCATCGTTCCCCGGCAACGCACGCATCGTCGCGGCCTGGTTCCCGACCGCTGAACGCGGTACGGCTTCGGCGATCTTCAACTCGGCGCAGTACTTCGCCACCGTGCTGTTCGCGCCGCTGATGGGCTGGATCGTCTATGCCTTCGGCTGGGAACACGTATTCATTGTCATGGGCGTGTTCGGCATTCTGTTCTCGCTGATCTGGCTGAAGGTTATCCACAGCCCGCGCCAGCACCCGATGGCCAACGAAGCGGAAGTGAAGTTCATCGCCGACAACGGCGGCATGGTCGACATGGACCAGAAACAAGGCAAAAAGGCTGACGGCCCGAAATGGGATTACATCCGCCAGTTGCTGACCAATCGCATGATGCTCGGCGTTTATCTGGGCCAGTACTGCATCAACGGCATCACCTATTTCTTCCTGACCTGGTTCCCGGTGTACCTGGTGCAGGAGCGCGGCATGACCATCCTCAAGGCGGGTTTCATCGCCTCGTTGCCGGCGATCTGCGGTTTTATCGGCGGCGTTCTCGGCGGGGTGATTTCCGATTACCTGCTGCGCAAGGGCCACTCGCTGACCTTCGCCCGCAAGGCGCCGATCATTGCCGGCCTGCTGGTCTCCAGCAGCATCGTCGCGTGCAACTATGTTGAAGTGGAATGGATGGTGGTCGGCTTCATGGCCCTGGCCTTCTTCGGCAAAGGCGTGGGCGCACTGGGCTGGGCGGTGGTCTCCGACACCTCGCCGAAACAGATCGCCGGTCTGAGCGGTGGCCTGTTCAACACTTTCGGCAACATCGCGTCGATCACCACGCCGATCGTCATCGGCTACATCATCAGCTCCACCGGTTCGTTCAAGTGGGCGCTGGTGTTCGTCGGCGCCAACGCACTGGTGGCGGTGTTCAGCTACCTGGTGATCGTCGGCCCGATCAAACGTGTGGTACTGAAAGAGCCGCCAACCAATGGTGGTTCCGAAGCCACCGGTAAATTGTCTCAAGCGCATTCCTGAGGAGCGGCGCCATGCAGTTGATTGAACATTCCGACTCGCCGCGCTACATCCGCCTGCACGAGCGGGACAACGTAGTGGTCGTGGTCAATGACCAGGGCGTTCCGGCCGGCACCGCGTTCGCCGATGGCCTGGTGACGGTGGATTTTGTGCCGCAGAGCCACAAGGTCAGCCTCGTGGATATCCCCGAGGGCGGCACGGTGATTCGCTACGGCCAGATTATCGGTTATGCGTTGCAACCGATTCCCCGTGGCAGTTGGGTCAAGGAAGATCAACTGCGCATGCCGACCGCGCCACCGCTGGACAGCCTGCCGCTGTCCACCGACGTGCCGGCCGCCCAGGCGCCGCTGGAGGGTTACACCTTCGAGGGTTATCGCAATGCCGACGGCACCGTCGGCACGCGCAACATCCTCGGGATCACCACCACCGTGCAGTGCGTCACCGGGGTGCTGGATCACGCGGTCAAACGCATCAAGGATGAACTGTTGCCGAAGTATCCACATGTCGATGACGTGGTGGCGCTGACCCATAGTTACGGTTGCGGCGTGGCCATCACCGCCACCGACGCCTACATCCCGATCCGCACCGTGCGCAATCTGGCGCGCAACCCGAACCTCGGTGGCGAGGCGTTGGTGATCAGCCTCGGCTGCGAGAAATTGCAGGCCGGGCAGGTGATGCACGAGGACGATGCGTCGGTGGATCTGAGCGAGCCGTGGCTGTATCGCTTGCAAGACTCCAGTCACGGTTTCACCGAGATGATCGAGCAGATCATGGAGCTGGCCGAAACCCGCCTGAAGAAACTTGACCAGCGCCGCCGGGAAACCGTGCCGGCGTCCGAGCTGATCCTCGGCATGCAGTGTGGCGGCAGCGATGCGTTTTCCGGGATCACCGCCAACCCGGCGCTGGGTTATGCCTCGGACTTGCTATTGCGGGCGGGGGCGACGGTGATGTTTTCCGAAGTCACCGAAGTGCGCGATGCGATTTACCTGCTGACCTCCCGGGCCCAGAGCAAAACCGTTGCCGAAGAACTGGTGCGCGAGATGGACTGGTACGACCGTTACCTGGCCAAGGGCGAGGCGGATCGCAGCGCCAACACCACGCCGGGCAACAAGAAGGGCGGGTTGTCGAACATTGTCGAGAAGTCGCTGGGCTCGATCGTCAAATCCGGCAGCAGCGCGATCAGCGGCGTGCTCGGCCCGGGGGAACGCTTCAAGCAGAAGGGTTTGATTTTCTGTGCGACGCCCGCGAGTGATTTTGTCTGCGGTACTTTGCAACTGGCGGCGGGGATGAACCTGCATGTGTTCACCACCGGACGCGGCACGCCTTATGGTCTGGCCATGGCGCCGGTGGTGAAGGTGTCGACCCGGACCGAACTGGCGCAGCGCTGGCCGGACCTGATCGACATCGATGCCGGGCGTATTGCCACCGGGCGTGCGACCATCGAGGAGCTGGGTTGGGAGTTGTTCCACTACTATCTGGATGTGGCGAGCGGCAAGCAGCAGACGTGGGCTGAAAAGCACAAACTGCATAACGACATTACGTTGTTCAATCCGGCGCCGATTACTTGATGGTTGCTCGTTCCCACGCGCTGCGTGGGAACGATCGGGGTGAAAGTGGCTTATCATTAGCCCCCTGACGACGCTCACCTCCAAGGCTCCCCGGCATGCTGGCAATCTTCCTCGAAACCCTGAACATCACCGCGCCGGTGTTTGCCATGTTGTTTCTGGGTGTGCTGCTCAAGCGCATCGACTGGATCAACGACAACTTCATCCACACGGCGTCGTCGCTGGTGTTCAACGTCAGCATGCCGGCGCTGCTGTTTCTCGGCATCCTCCATGCCGACCTGCACGCCGCGCTGCAACCGGCGCTGCTGATCTACTTCGCCGTCGCCACCCTGGCCAGTTTCGCCCTGGCCTGGGGCTGGGCGATTCTCCGCTGCCCCCGTGAAGATCGCGGCATCTACACGCAAGGCGCGTTTCGCGGCAACAACGGGGTGATCGGTCTGGCGCTGGCGGCGAGCATGTACGGCGACTACGGGATTTCCCTCGGGGCGATTCTCGCGGCGCTGGTGATCCTGTTCTACAACACCCTGTCGACCATTGTGCTGGCGGTGTACAGCCCGGTGATCAAGTCCGATCCGTGGAGCATCTGCAAAAGCGTGTTCAGCAATCCGCTGATCATCAGCGTGATTGCGGCGGCGCCGTTTGCCTGGTTCAAGATCGGTCTGCCGGGCTGGCTGGAGACGTCGGGCCAATATCTGGCGCAAACCACATTGCCACTGGCGCTGATCTGCATCGGCGGCACCCTGTCGCTGGCGGCTCTGCGCAAGAGCGGGAGCATGGCGCTCAGTTCCAGTCTGGTGAAGATGATCGGCCTGCCGGTGTTGGCCACGCTGGGTGCCTGGCTATGGGGCTTTCGCGGGGCGGAGCTGGGGATTCTGTTTCTGTACTTCGGCAGCCCGACGGCGGCCGCCAGTTTTGTCATGGCCCGGGCGGCCCAGGGCAATCATGAACTGGCGGCGGCGATCATTGTGTTGACCACGTTGATGGCGGCGGTGACCACCAACGTCGGGATCTTTCTGTTGCAGTGGGGCGGGTGGATCTGAGGCTGATTGTTACTCTGGTTTCTGGTAGGTGTCGATCACTTCCTGTGCCGCCCGAAACGCATCGATCGCCGCCGGTACACCGGCATACACCGCACAATGCAGCAGCGCCTCGCGGATCTCATCGACCGTGCAGCCATTGTTCAACGCACCGCGCACGTGGCCCTTCAATTCCTGCGGGCACTTCAACGCGGTCAGCGCGGCGAGGGTGATCAGGCTGCGGGTTTTCAGCGGCAGACCTTCGCGATTCCACACACCGCCCCAGGCATGTTCGTTGACGAAATCCTGCAGCGGTTGAGTGAATTCGGTGGCGTTACCCAGGGCGCGGTCGACGAATGCATCGCCCATTACCTGGCGGCGGATTTCGACCCCGGATTTCTTCGATTCGGTCATGGCACATCCCTCTTGTGGTGTTGGCGGCGCCAGGCACGCACCGACGTGAAAAACAGAAACGTCAGCAGCGCCGGCAGGACATAAAACAGCATCAACCGTTCGAGCTTGCCGGCCAGCGGCATGCCGGTGGTGAACGAAACCACGTGCAGCCCATACGCCAGGTACAAGCCGAGCAGCAACAAGCCTTCGGCCCGGGTCACGCGGTAGCCGGAGTAGAACACCGGCAGGCACAGCGTAGCGACGCCGAGCATCACCGGCAGGTCGAAATCCAGCGCGTTGGGCGACACCGACAGTGGCGTCGGTGCAATCAGCGCCGTGATGCCCAGGACCCCGAGCAGGTTGAACAGGTTGGCACCGATCACGTTGCCCACGGCAATGTCCCGCTGACCGCGCAATGCGGCGATCAAGGAAGTGGCGAGTTCCGGCAGTGAAGTGCCGACCGCGACCACGGTCAGGCCGATCACCCGTTCGGAGAACCCGAGATCGGTGGCCACTGCGACAGCGGCACCCAGTAGCAAATGCCCGGCGAACACCAGCATGGCCAGCCCGGCGACGATCATCAGCAGGCTGGTGAACCAGGGGGCGGGCTGAGTCTGAGGATGATCCGAATGTGGCCGGGCAGAGTGGCGCGACTGGCGCAGCAGCAAGCCGAGATAAAGCCCCAGGGCCGCCAGCAGCAGGAGGCCGTCGAAACGGCCGATCTCTTCGTTCCAGGCCAGCACGAACACCAGCAGGCTGGCGCCGATCATCAGCGGGATATCGAGACGCACCAGTTGCCGAGAGACCCGCAGCGGAATGATCAACGCGGACAGGCCGAGGGTCACGAGGATGTTGAAAATGCTGCTGCCGATCACGCTGCCGACCGCGATGTCTGGGTTGTGCGTCAGGGTTGCTTGCAGACTGACCGCCATTTGCGGGGCGCTGCTGCCGAGGGCGACGATGGTCAGACCGATGATCAGCGGCCGCACATGCAGGCGCGCGGCCAGGCGTACGGCGGCGCGCACCATCAGTTCGGCACCGGCGATCAGCAGGAACAGCCCGCAGAGCAGTTCGATCACGTTGATCAACGGTAAATCGGTCAGTCCGAAAATGGCGGGCGCTCCATCAGTCGTCGAGGGCCTGCACGCGAACTCGTGCCGTGCCGCTGCCAATCATGCCGAGGCGTTCGGCGGCTTCCCGTGAAACATCGATGATGCGCCCACGGGTGTGTGGCCCGCGGTCGTTGATACGCACCACGCAGGATTTGTCGTTTTTCAGGTTGGTGACCTTCACCCGCGTGCCGAACGGCAACTGGCGATGGGCGGCGGTCAGGGAATTCTGGTTGAACGCTTCGCCGCTGGCGGTGCGTTTACCGTGGTGTTTGGCTCCGTAATAGGAGGCGACGCCGGTCTGGTCGTAACCGTGCGGGTCGATGGTGTCGGTACTGGCGCAACCGGCCAGCAGGGAAAGCAGGGCGCAACTGATGAATAGACGCTTCATTCAAAGGTTTCCCGAAAACAGATGTGGGAGCCAGCCTGCCGGCTCCCACAGGGAATGGAGCCAGGCGTTGGAGCTGGCCCCATTTTCATCAGCCTTCGAGCTTGCTTTTCAGCAGTTCGTTCACTTGCTGCGGGTTGGCCTTGCCCTTGGAGGCTTTCATGGCCTGACCGACGAAGAAACCGAACATCTTGCCGCGCTTGGCTTCGTCTGCCGCACGGTATTGCTCGACCTGCTCGGCGTTGGCCGCGAGCATTTCGTCCAGTACCGCCGAGATGGCGCCGGTGTCGGTAACCTGCTTCAGGCCGCGCTTTTCGATGATCTCGTCTGCGCTGCCTTCGCCGTTGGCCATCGCTTCGAACACCACCTTGGCGATCTTGCCGGAGATGGTGTTGTCCTTGATGCGCTGCAGCATGCCGCCCAGTTGCTCGGCGGAAACCGGCGAATCCTCGATGTCCAGGTTCTGTTTGTTGAGCAGGCTGCCCAACTCGACCATCACCCAGTTCGCCGCCAGTTTGGCGTCGCCGCCAATGCTCGCGACTTTCTCGAAGTAGTCCGCCTGTTCACGGCTGGTGGCCAGCACGTTGGCGTCGTAGGCCGACAGACCGAAGGCACTTTGGAAACGCTCGCGTTTTTGCGGTGGCAGTTCCGGCAGGGTGGCGCGCACGTCATTGAGGAACGAGTCCTCGATGACCACTGGCAACAGGTCCGGATCGGGGAAGTAACGGTAGTCGTTGGCTTCTTCCTTGCTGCGCATCGGACGGGTTTCGTCCTTGTTCGGATCGTACAGACGGGTCTGCTGGATCACTTTGCCGCCGTCTTCGATCAGGTCGATCTGACGCTGGATCTCGGAGTTGATCGCCTTCTCGATGAAACGGAACGAGTTGACGTTCTTGATCTCGCAGCGGGTGCCGAACTCGACCTGGCCTTTCGGACGGATCGACACGTTGCAGTCGCAACGCAGCGAGCCTTCGGCCATGTTGCCGTCGCAGATGCCCAGGTAACGCACCAGCGCGTGGATAGCCTTGACGTAGGCCACGGCTTCCTTGGCGCTGCGCATGTCAGGTTCGGACACGATTTCCAGCAGCGGCGTGCCGGCACGGTTCAGATCGATGCCGGTGGCACCGCTGAATTCTTCGTGCAGGCTCTTGCCGGCGTCTTCTTCCAGGTGCGCGCGGGTGATGCCGACGCGTTTGACCGTGCCGTCTTCCAGGGCGATGTCCAGGTGGCCCTTGCCGACGATCGGCAATTCCATCTGGCTGATCTGGTAGCCCTTCGGCAGGTCCGGGTAGAAGTAGTTCTTGCGGGCGAACACGTTGTGCTGACCGATCTCGGCGTCAATCGCCAGACCGAACATCACCGCCATGCGCACCGCTTCCTGGTTGAGCACCGGCAGCACGCCGGGCATGCCCAGGTCGATCAGGCTGGCCTGGGTGTTCGGCTCGGAACCGAACTGGGTGGAACTACCGGAAAAGATTTTCGACCGGGTGGTGAGCTGGGTGTGAATCTCCAGCCCGATCACGACTTCCCATTGCATGTGTGTCTCCTCAGAAGCCGGTTGGGGTGCGGGTGTGCCAGTCAGTGTTCAACTGATACTGGTGCGCAACGTTGAGCAAACGGCCTTCCTGGAAATACGGAGCGAGCAGTTGCACGCCGACCGGCAGACCGTCGACGAAACCGGCCGGCATCGACAGGCCCGGCAGGCCCGCGAGGTTGGCGGTGATGGTGTAGACGTCTTCCAGGTAGGCAGCGACCGGGTCGCTGTTCTTGGCGCCGAGTTTCCAGGCCGGGTTCGGCGTGGTCGGGCCGAGGATGATGTCCACTTCATTAAAGGCAGCCATGAAGTCGTTCTTCACCAGGCGACGGATCTTCTGCGCTTTCAGGTAGTAGGCGTCGTAGTACCCGGCGGACAGCGCGTAGGCACCGACCATGATCCGGCGCTGCACTTCGGCACCGAAGCCTTCGCCACGGGAGCGCTTGTACAGGTCTTCCAGGTTCTTCGGGTCTGCGCAGCGGTGGCCGAAGCGCACGCCGTCGAAACGCGACAGGTTGGAAGAGGCTTCTGCCGGGGCGATCACGTAGTACGCAGGAATCGCGTGCTGCATGTTCGGCAGGCTGATTTCCTTGATCACGGCACCGAGCTTCTGCAGCTCCTTGATGCTGTTCTGGATCAGGTCGGCGATGCGCGGGTCGAGACCGGCGCCGAAGTATTCCTTCGGCACGCCGATGCGCAGGCCTTGCAGCGAGCCATTCAGACCGGCGGCGTAGTCCGGCACCGGCTCATCGATGCTGGTGGAGTCGTTCGGATCGAAGCCGGCCATACCTTGCAACAAAATCGCGCAGTCTTCGGCAGTACGAGCCAGCGGACCTCCCTGATCGAGGCTGGAGGCGTAAGCGATCATGCCCCAGCGCGAAACACGACCGTAGGTCGGTTTCAGGCCGGTGAGGTTGGTGAACGCGGCCGGCTGGCGGATCGAGCCGCCGGTGTCGGTGGCCGTAGCGGCTGGCAACAGACGAGCGGCAACTGCCGCCGCCGAACCACCGGACGAACCGCCCGGTACGTGTTCCAGGTTCCACGGGTTTTTCACCGCGCCGTACCAGCTCGACTCGTTGGCAGAACCCATGGCGAATTCGTCCATGTTGGTCTTGCCCAGGGTCACGGTACCGGCGGCGGCCAGCTTCGACACCACGGTGGCGTCGTATGGAGCCTTGAAGTTGTCGAGCATCTTCGAGCCGCAGCTGGTGCGGATGCCCTGGGTGCAGAACAGGTCTTTGTGGGCGATCGGCGCACCGAGCAGGGCGCCGCTCTCACCGTTGGCCCGGCGCGCGTCGGCGGCTTTCGCCTGCTCGAGGGCCAGCTCTTCGGTGAGGCTGATGAAACTGTTGAGCTGCGGATCGAGCTGGGTAATGCGCGCCAGCAGGACCTTGGTCAGCTCTTCGGAGGAAAACTTTTTATCGGCGAGACCGCGGGCGATCTCGGCCAGAGTCATTTGATGCATTGCAGGCTCTTTCCCTTTAGTCGATGACTTTCGGAACCAGATACAGGCCGTTTTCGACCGCTGGTGCGATGGACTGATAAGCCTCGCGGTTATTGCTTTCGGTCACGACGTCGGCGCGCAGGCGCTGACTGGCTTCCAGCGGGTGGGCCAGCGGCTCGATACCGTCGGTATTGACCGCCTGCATTTCGTCGACCAGCCCGAGAATGCTGTTGAGGGCCGAAGTGATGTGTGGAAGATCGGCGTCATTCAGGCCAAGGCTGGCCAGATGCGCGATTTTTTCCACGTCGGAGCGTTCTAGCGCCATCGGGTTTCTCCAGTGGAAAACAGGACGGACGGCGTCCGTGTGTTAGATTGTCGGAACACTACCGCACTTCTACGGTCATAAGGCCGCGATTGTGGGGCTTGGTGCACAGAAAAGCGGCCAATTTAACATATTGGCGCCTTGCCCAAAATCCCTGTCGTTGTTAGAGTTTGCCGCACTTTTTTACCCACGCGTTGCCTAGGGTCCCTTTCCCATGTTCAAGAAACTGCGTGGCATGTTTTCCAGCGATCTTTCCATTGACCTGGGCACTGCCAACACCCTTATTTACGTGCGCGAGCGCGGTATCGTCCTGAATGAGCCATCGGTTGTGGCCATTCGGACACACGGTAACCAGAAAAGTGTCGTTGCTGTCGGCACCGAAGCGAAGCGCATGCTTGGCCGTACGCCGGGCAACATTGCTGCCATTCGTCCGATGAAGGACGGCGTGATCGCCGACTTCAGCGTCTGCGAAAAGATGCTGCAATACTTTATCAACAAGGTTCACGAAAACAGCTTCCTGCAGCCCAGCCCTCGTGTGCTGATCTGCGTTCCATGCAAGTCCACCCAGGTTGAGCGTCGCGCCATCCGTGAATCGGCCCTTGGCGCCGGTGCCCGTGAAGTGTTCCTGATCGAAGAGCCGATGGCTGCCGCGATCGGTGCCGGCCTGCCGGTTGAAGAAGCTCGCGGCTCGATGGTCGTGGATATCGGTGGTGGTACCACCGAAATCGCGCTGATCTCCCTGAACGGCGTGGTCTATGCCGAATCCGTACGCGTTGGCGGCGACCGCTTTGACGAAGCGATCATCACCTACGTGCGCCGCAACTACGGCAGCCTGATCGGCGAGTCGACTGCAGAGCGCATCAAGCAGGAAATCGGCACGGCCTACCCGGGCGGCGAAGTTCGCGAAGTCGACGTTCGCGGTCGCAACCTGGCCGAAGGCGTTCCACGCGCATTCACCCTGAACTCCAACGAAGTGCTGGAAGCTCTGCAAGAGTCCCTGGCCACCATCGTTCAGGCCGTGAAAAGCGCCCTGGAGCAATCGCCGCCGGAACTGGCTTCCGACATCGCCGAGCGTGGCCTGGTGCTGACCGGTGGTGGCGCGCTGCTGCGTGACCTCGACAAGTTGCTGGCCCAGGAAACCGGTCTGCCGGTGATCGTTGCCGAAGATCCGCTGACCTGTGTTGCTCGCGGCGGTGGCCGTGCACTGGAAATGATGGACAAGCACACCATGGACCTGCTCTCCAGCGAATAAGTCGCCGGGTGCAATACGTGGGTGAGCGCGCAGGCAGCACTTTGCAGTGCTGCCTGTTGGCGTTTATCTTCTGTCAGTCTTCATCCAGGCCGGTTTGATGCCGTATGAATAAACAGAACATTTGCCTGGGAGGAGCGGCCTATTAAACCGCTTTTCGCCAAGGGCCCCTCACTGGGCGTGCGCTTGTTGGTGCTGGCCGTGCTGTCGGTCGCGCTGATGGTGGTCGATGCCCGTTTCAGCCTGCTCAAGCCTGCCCGCAGCCAGATGTCGCTGGTGCTGATGGACGCTTACTGGATCACTGACCTGCCCGGCAGGCTGTGGGAAGGTGTCGCCAGTCAGTTCGGCAGCCGCACCGAGCTGGTCGCCGAAAACGAAAAACTCAAGACCGAGAACCTGCTGTTGCAGGGTCGCATGCAGAAGCTTGCCGCCCTCACCGAGCAGAACGTCCGTCTGCGCGAGTTGCTCAATTCCTCCGCGCTGGTCAACGAAAAGGTCGAAGTGGCCGAGCTGATCGGCATGGACCCCAACCCTTTCACTCATCGCATCATCATCAATAAAGGTGAGCGCGACGGCGTGGTGCTCGGTCAGCCGGTGCTCGATGCGCGTGGCCTGATGGGGCAGGTGGTCGAATTGATGCCGTATACCTCCCGTGTCCTGCTGCTGACCGACTCGACCCACAGCATTCCTGTGCAGGTGAACCGTAACGGTCTGCGGGCGATTGCCAGCGGCACCGGTAACCCTGAGCGTCTGGAGCTGCGTCATGTGGCCGACACCGCCGATGTCAAGGAAGGTGATCTGCTGGTCAGCTCCGGCCTTGGCCAGCGCTTCCCGGCCGGTTACCCGGTGGCGACGGTCAAGGAAGTGATCCACGATTCCGGCCAGCCATTCGCCATTGTCCGCGCCGTGCCGACTGCAGCGCTGAACCGCAGCCGCTACCTGTTGCTGGTGTTCAGCGACAATCGTACGGCTGAAGAGCGTGCCAACGATGCGGCGCAGGCTCAGGAAAATCTTGATGCGTTTGGTGGTGGCCCGATCATTCCGGCCACGGTGCCGAAAACGGTGAATACACCGGCTCAGGCTCCGGCTGCGTCGGGCACACCTGCCGCTGCACCCGCTGCTGCTACGCCGGCCAAACCCGCCGCGAGCAAGCCGCCAGCCAAACCACCCGCAGCGACGCCGGCAGCCACCAAACCGCCAGCCGCTCAGCCTGCCAACGCACGGCCGGCCGCCAAACCGCCTGTCACTGCGCCGGCCACCACTGGGGGACGAGAATAATGGTCGGTGTCAAAGCCTCCCGAAACGGCTGGATCGTCTGGCTGACATTTCTGATCGGCATGCTGCTCAGCGTGTCGCCGCTCCCGCAATTCATGGAAATCCTGCGCCCGCTGTGGCTGGCACTGCTCCTGGCATTCTGGGCATTGGCCCTGCCGCAAAAGGTCGGCATGGTCACCGCGTTTTGCCTCGGGCTGGCTGAAGACGTGCTGTACGGCACGCTGCTGGGACAGAACGCCTTGATCCTGACGTTGATCACGTTCCTGGTGCTGTCATTGCAACAGCGTTTGCGGATGTTCCCGATGTGGCAGCAGTGCCTGGTGATCCTGGTGATCTTCGGCCTCGCGCAGCTTGTGCAATTGTGGCTCAGCGCCCTGACCGGCAATCGCCAGCCGACCCTGGCGCTGGTACTGCCGGCACTGGTCAGCGCCTTGCTCTGGCCTTGGGTCAGCTTCGCTTTGCGTGGATTGCGCCGGCGCTACAAAATCAACTGATTCGGTCAGGCATGGGCCCCCACCGGTGCCATGAGGCAGGGCACTCAACAGGGAGATGTTTGGATGAAGCCGCTTTACCTCGCCTCCGGATCGCCGCGTCGGCGTGAATTGCTTACGCAGATCGGCGTTCCGTTCACCGCCATCAGTGCGGATATCGATGAAACTCCTTTCGCCAATGAATCCCCATCGGCCTATGTCGAGCGCCTGGCGCGCGGCAAGGCCGAGGCCGGGCGGCGCTCTGTCGTCAGCGATAAACCGTTTTGCGTGTTGGGCGCCGATACCGCTGTGGTGCTGGACGGCAAAATTCTCGGCAAACCGGTGGACGAAGCCGACGCATGCGCCATGCTGATGATGTTGTCCGGCAAGGAGCACGAAGTGCTGACCGCCATCGCCGTGCTTGACGGTGAGCGCTGCGAGTCGCAAGTGGTGCGCAGTCTGGTACGGTTCCGGGCGATCAGCCGCGAAGAAGCCGCCGCCTACTGGGCCAGCGGCGAGCCTCGGGACAAGGCCGGCGGTTACGGCATTCAAGGACTGGGCGCAGTGTTCGTCGCCGGTCTCAACGGCAGCTATTCAGCTGTGGTCGGTTTGCCGGTGTGCGAAAGCGCAGAACTGCTCGGCCATTTCGGCATACCCTGTTGGCAAAACCTGAGTGCGCAGTAAGCGTCGAACGGAACAAGATGCGGCCATTATCGTGAACATGCCTGAACGAGACCCTGCCATGAGTGAAGAGATTCTGATCAACATCACGCCGATGGAATCGCGCGTGGCGGTGGTCGAAAACGGTGTGCTGCAAGAAGTACACGTCGAGCGCACGCAAAAACGCGGGATCGTCGGCAACATCTATAAAGGCAAGGTCGTGCGGGTACTGCCGGGAATGCAGGCGGCATTCGTCGACATCGGCCTGGACCGTGCGGCATTCATCCACGCTTCGGAAATTTCCCTGCGCGAAGGCCCGGCCGTGGAAAGCATCAGCGCGCTGGTGCATGAAGGCCAGAGCCTGGTGGTGCAAGTCACCAAGGACCCGATCGGCTCCAAGGGAGCGCGGTTGACCACGCAATTGTCGATCCCGTCGCGCTATCTGGTGTACATGCCGCGCACCGCCCACGTCGGCATTTCCCTGAAGATCGAAGACGAAGCCGAGCGCGAACGCCTGAAACAGGTGGTCAGCGATTGTGTGGCCAAAGAAGGCATCAAGGAGGCCGGTGGTTTTATTCTGCGCACCGCCGCCGAAGGCGCCGGGGCCGATGAAATCCTGATGGACATCCGCTACCTGCGCCGCCTGTGGGATCAGATCAACGAACAGATCAAGACCATCGGCGCACCCAGCGTGATCTACGAAGACCTCGGTCTGGCCCTGCGCACCTTGCGTGATCTGGTCAGCCCGAAGATCGAGAAGATCCGCATCGACTCCCGGGAAACCTTTCAGAAAACCACGCAGTTCGTCGCCGAACTGATGCCGGAGATCGCCGACCGTCTGGAACATTATCCGGGCGAGCGGCCGATTTTCGACCTGTACGGCGTCGAAGACGAAATCCAGAAAGCCCTGGAGCGCAAGGTGCCGCTGAAGTCCGGCGGTTATCTGGTGGTGGACCCGGCAGAAGCCATGACCACCATCGACGTCAACACCGGCGCGTTCGTCGGGCATCGCAATCTCGAAGAAACCATCTTCAAGACCAACCTCGAAGCCGCGACGGCGATTGCCCGGCAGATGCGCCTGCGCAATCTGGGCGGGATCATCATCATCGACTTCATCGACATGGAAGATGAAGAGCACCAGCGTCAGGTTCTGCGTACCCTGGAAAAACAGCTGGAACGCGATCACGCCAAGACCAACATCATCGGCATCACCGAGCTGGGTCTGGTGCAGATGACCCGCAAACGGACTCGCGAAAGCCTCGAACAGGTGCTGTGCGAGCCTTGCAGCAGTTGTCAGGGGCGCGGCAAGCTGAAGACGCCGGAAACCATTTGCTACGAGATTTTCCGCGAGATCCTGCGCGAGGCCCGGGCCTATCAGGCCGAGGGTTATCGCGTATTGGCGAACCAGAAAGTCGTCGACCGGCTGCTCGATGAAGAGTCCGGTAACGTCGCCGAGCTTGAAGGGTTTATCGGGCGCACCATACGCTTCCAGGTGGAAACCATGTATTCCCAGGAACAATATGACGTGGTGCTGCTCTGATCCCCTGCGTCACCTTTTTCCTGAAACGGCTGGCCTCAGCTTTTTGCAGTATTTTTGCCATGGGAGCCAACTGACATGGACCGTCTGACACGCATTTTGGCTGCACTGACTCGCTGGGGTCTGGGCCTGTGCGCGTTGGTTCTGGTGTTGATGGCGTTGTACGTCAGCCTCGGCCGGGAACTCACGCCACTGGTGGCCGAATATCGCGGCGACATTGAAGAGAAGGCCAGCGCCGCCCTGGGCATGCCGCTGCAGATCGGTGAGCTGGAGGGTAACTGGAGCGGTTTCGCACCGATCCTGCTGGCTCACGACGTGATGGTCGGCGACGGCGCCAATGCTTTGCGTCTGGATCACGTGCGCGCAGTGCCGGACCTGTGGGCCAGTCTGTTGGCCCGGGAAGTTCGTATCGCGCATCTTGAACTCAACGGCCTGAAGATCAGCCTCAAGGAGGGTGAGGACGGCCAATGGGCGCTCGAAGGCTTGCCGGTGCAGAAGGATCAGCCCATGGATCCCGAACAACTGTTCAACCGCATGCAAATGGTCCAGCAACTGTCGGTACTCGACAGTCAGGTGACGTTGCAGCCACTGGAACAGGCGCCGCTGACCCTTACCTATGTCGGACTCAACCTCAAGACCGGCCTCAACCGCCAGCGCCTCGACGCGCGGTTGACCTTGCCCGACGGACAGCCCGTCGCACTGAGCCTGCGTACGCGGATTCGTGCCAACCAGTTGCAGGACGGTGCGGTCGACGGCTATGTCAGCCTGCCGCAAAGCGACTGGGCTAAATGGTTGCCCGAGCGCCTGACCCAGCAATGGAATTTCTCCGAGATCAAGGCCGGCGGCGAGCTGTGGGTCAACTGGAGCGAGGGCGCGCTGCAAAGCGCCGCCATCCGCCTCAACGCCCCACAACTCAACGGTGCCTACGGCGAGCGCAAGCCGATCCGGATCAACAACCTGGCCCTCAACGGTTACTTCCAGCGCAGTGCAGAGGGCGCGACCGTCACCCTCGATTCGCTGGCGATGAATTTTGGTGAAACCCGTTGGGAGTCCCGCGTCCAGGTCAAGCAGACCGCCGCCACCGACAAGGTTGACGAGCTCTGGCACCTGCAGGCCGATCGCCTCGATCTGACGCCGATCACTCCGTTGCTCAATGCATTGGGCCCGCTGCCGCAAGGCTTTGCCACTGTCGTCGAGCATTTGAAAGTGACCGGTGGCTTGCGCAACGTACTGCTGGATTTCCGCCCGAACGCCACCGACGACAGCAAATTCAGCTTCGCCGCCAACCTCGACCAAGTCGGCTTCGACGCCTATCACGGCGCACCGGCCGCACGGAATGTCAGCGGCAGCCTGACCGGCAACCTCGGCGGCGGTGAGCTGCGCATGGACAGCAAGGACTTCGTCCTGCACCTCGATCCGATCTTCGCCAAACCATGGCAATACATTCAGGCGAACGCCCGGTTGACCTGGAAGCTCGATAATGAAGGCTTCACCCTGATCGCGCCGTACCTGAAGGTGCTCGGCGAAGAGGGCAAGATTGCCGGCGACTTCCTGATCCGCCTGCATTTCGACCACACTCAGGAAGACTACATGGACCTGCGGGTCGGCCTGGTGGACGGCGACGGTCGCTACACCGCCAAATACCTGCCGGAAGTCCTGAGCCCGGCTCTCGACGAATGGCTGCGCACGGCGATTCTCAAAGGGGCGGTGGATCAAGGCTTCTTCCAGTATCAGGGTTCCCTGAACAAAGGCGCCGCAGATGCGGACCGCAGCATCAGCCTGTTCTTCAAGGTGCACGACGCCGAACTGGCGTTCCAGCCAGGCTGGCCGCACGTGAGCAAGGTCAGCGGCGATGTGTTCATCGAGGACAGCGGTGTGCGCATCGTCGCCAGCAAGGGGCAGTTACTCGACACCCAGGTCAGCGACGTCTTCGTCAATATTCCCCATGTGCCGAGTGGCGAGCACAGCCATATGTTCCTCGACGGCGCATTTGCCGGCGGCCTGGGCGATGGCTTGAAGATTCTCCAGGAAGCGCCGATCGGCACCGCCGACACCTTCGCCGGCTGGGAAGGCGAGGGCGACCTGCAAGGTAAACTCAAACTGGATGTGCCGTTGGCCAAGGGCGATCAGCCGAAGATCCTCGTGGACTTCAAAACCGCCAATGCGCGATTGAAGCTGGCCGAGCCCAAGCTGGAATTGAGCCAGCTCAAGGGGGATTTCCGTTTTGACAGCGCCAAGGGCCTGAGCGGGCAGAACATCAGCGCCCGGGCCTTCGACAAACCGGTCACCGCGCAGATCTTTGCAGACGGCGGCCCGGGCAAGCTCAAGACCCGGGTGGCGGCGTCGGGGCAGGTCGAGGTCAAGAAACTCACTGACTGGCTCGGCGTGACTCAGCCATTGCCGGTGTCCGGGACGATTCCTTACCAGTTGCAAGTGAATCTGGACGGTGCCGACAGTCAATTGATGGTCAGCTCCAGTATGAAGGGCGTGGCGGTGGATCTGCCTGCGCCGTTCGGCATGACCGCCGATGTCGGACGTGACACGGTGTTCCGCATGACGTTGCAAGGGCAGGAGCGGCGTTACTGGGTCAATTACGATCAACTGGCCAATTTCACGTTCGCCGCACCACCGAGCAATTTCGCCGATGGTCGTGGCGAGTTGTTCCTCGGCGCTGGTGAAGCGGTATTGCCGGGCAACAAAGGCTTGCGCATACGCGGTGTGTTGTCGGAGCTGGACGTCAAGCCCTGGCAGGATCTGGTGGACAAGTACGCCGGTCAGGACCCGGGCGGCAGCGCCAAGCAACTGCTCAGCAGCGCGGACTTCAAGGTCGGCAAGCTGACGGCCTTCGGCACTACGCTGGATCAGGCAGCGGTGCAACTGGATCGCAAGCCCGGCGCCTGGGCCCTGGCCCTCGACAGTCAGCAGGCCAAAGGCACCGCAGCCATTCCAGACGCCAAGGCCGCGCCGATTGTGGTGAGCCTGCAATATGTTCGCCTGCCGGCGCCGGACCCGACGGTGCAGGCCGACGAGAACGCACCTGACCCGCTGGCCTCGGTCGATCCGACCAAAATCCCGGCGCTCGATATCACCATCAATCAGCTGTTCCAGGGCCAGGATCTGGTCGGTGGCTGGTCGCTGAAAGTCCGGCCGACGGCCAAAGGTATCGCCCTGAACAATCTGGACATGGGCCTCAAAGGCATTCTGTTGCAGGGCAGCGGTGGCTGGGAGGGGACACCCGGTGCCACCAGCAGTTGGTACAAGGGCCGGATCGGCGGCAAGAATCTCGCCGATGTGCTCAAGGGCTGGGGCTTTGCGCCGAGCGTGACCAGTGAAGAATTCCATATGGATGTCGATGGCCGCTGGCCGGGCTCGCCGGCATGGCTGGCGACCAAGCGCTTCTCCGGCACGCTCGATGCGTCGCTGAACAAGGGCCAGTTCGTCGAGGTCGAGGGCGGCGCCCAGGCGCTGCGGGTGTTCGGTCTGCTCAACTTCAACTCCATCGGCCGGCGTCTGCGTCTCGACTTTTCCGACCTGTTCGGCAAAGGCTTGAGCTATGACCGGGTCAAGGGGCTGCTGGTGGCGAACAACGGCGTGTATGTGACGCAGGAGCCGATCAAACTGACCGGGCCGTCGAGCAACATTGAGCTGAACGGCACGCTGGATCTGGTCGGCGATCAGGTCGACGCCAAATTGCTGGTGACCCTGCCGGTGACCAACAACCTGCCGATTGCCGCACTGATCGTCGGTGCACCGGCGGTCGGCGGCGCGCTGTTCCTGATCGACAAACTGATCGGTGATCGCGTGGCGCGGTTCGCCAGCGTCAAATACACCGTCAAAGGCCCGTGGAAAGAGCCGAAAATCACCTTCGACAAGCCTTTTTGATCAGCCAGGCCGCAAACCGATGGAGTAGCATGGCTGCCTACCTCTTGCGGAGTTCGCCATGTCTTTTGCGGTGATTCAAATGGTCAGCCAGAGCGACGTGCTGGCCAATCTGCGCGATGCCCGGCGTTTGCTCGAACAAGCGGCCAACGCCGGCGCGAAGCTGGCGGTGCTGCCGGAAAACTTCGCCGCCATGGGGCGGCGCGATATCGCCGATATCGGCCGTGCCGAAGCGCTTGGTGAAGGTCCGATCCTGCCGTGGTTGAAACAGACCGCCCGCGACCTCAAGTTATGGATAGTGGCCGGCACCTTGCCGTTACCGCCGGCGGGGCAACCCGAGGCGAAGTCAAATGCCTGCTCGTTGCTGGTGGACGATCAGGGCGAAATCGTTGCCCGCTATGACAAGTTGCATCTGTTCGATGTGGACGTGGCGGACAATCGTGGGCGTTACCGCGAATCCGATGACTATGCTTATGGCAGTAACGTGGTTGTGGCGGACACACCGGTCGGCCGGCTAGGCCTGACGGTGTGTTACGACCTGCGCTTCCCGGAGCTGTACAGCGAATTGCGTGCAGCCGGGGCTGAATTGATTACCGCTCCGTCGGCCTTCACTGCGGTGACCGGTGCGGCGCACTGGGATGTGTTGATCCGGGCACGGGCGATTGAAACCCAGTGCTACGTGCTGGCGGCAGCCCAGGGCGGGACGCATCCGGGGCCACGGGAAACCTTTGGCCACGGGGCGATTATCGATCCGTGGGGCCGCGTTCTGGCGCAGCAGGAACAAGGCGAAGCCGTATTGCTGGCCGAACGCGACAGTGACGAACAGGCGTCCATCCGGGCGCGAATGCCGGTGACCGGTCATCGGCGGTTTTTTTCGCAGGGCGCACAGCGACCTGCTTCAGAACACGAATTTAAGGCGTAAAACCTATGAGCGAGTTGTTGTCCTCAGTCAGTGATCACCTGTTGGCGCCCGGCGGCGTGACGATCGAGAGCCTGCAAGGCGTGCTCGGTGATCTGGCGGGTCCAGGCATCGATGCGGCCGACCTGTATTTCCAGGGGCAGATTTCCGAGTCCTGGTCGCTGGAAGACGGCATCGTCAAGGAAGGCAGTTTCAACCTCGACCAGGGTGTCGGTGTGCGTGCGCAGTCCGGGGAAAAAACCGGTTTTGCCTACAGCAACGCGATCACCCTTGAAGCCCTCGGCGCGGCGGCCCGTGCGGCCCGTTCGATTTCCCGCGCCGGGCAGAACGGCACCGTGCAGGCGTTCAGCACCCAGGACGTTGCTCAGTTGTATGCGCCGGACAACCCGCTGGAAGTGCTGAGCCGCGCCGAAAAAGTCGAACTGCTCAAGCGCATCGACGTTGCCACCCGCGCCCTCGACCCGCGTATCCAGCAGGTCAGTGTGAGCATGGCCGGGGTCTGGGAGCGGATTCTGGTGGCTTCGACCGACGGCGGCCTGGCGGCCGATGTGCGTCCGCTGGTGCGTTTCAATGTCAGCGTGATCGTCGAGCAGAACGGTCGTCGCGAACGTGGTGGCCATGGCGGCGGCGGGCGTACCGACTACCGTTATTTCCTCGCCGAAGACCGCGCCATGGGCTACGCCCGTGAAGCGTTGCGTCAGGCGCTGGTGAACCTGGAAGCGATTCCGGCACCGGCTGGCACCTTGCCGGTCGTCCTGGGCTCGGGGTGGTCCGGCGTGCTGCTGCACGAAGCGGTCGGCCACGGTCTGGAGGGCGATTTCAACCGCAAGGGCAGCTCGGCCTATAGCGGGCGCATGGGCGAGATGGTTGCATCCAAGCTCTGCACCATCGTCGATGACGGCACGTTGGCCGGTCGTCGCGGTTCCCTGAGCGTCGACGACGAAGGCACGCCGACCGAGTGCACCACGCTGATCGAAAACGGCGTGCTCAAGGGCTACATGCAGGACAAGCTCAATGCGCGTCTGATGGGCGTGGCCCGCACCGGCAACGGTCGTCGCGAATCCTACGCACACCTGCCGATGCCACGGATGACCAACACCTACATGCTGGGCGGCCAGAGCGATCCTGCGGAAATCATCGCGTCGGTGAAGAAAGGCATCTACTGCGCCAACCTCGGTGGCGGTCAGGTTGACATCACCAGCGGCAAGTTCGTGTTCTCCACCAGCGAGGCTTACCTGATCGAGGACGGCAAGATCACCGCGCCGGTCAAGGGCGCGACGTTGATCGGCAACGGCCCGGAAGCGATGAGCCGGGTGTCGATGGTCGGTAACGACCTGGCGCTGGACAGCGGTGTGGGCACATGCGGCAAGGACGGGCAGTCGGTGCCAGTGGGCGTGGGTCAGCCGACGCTGAAAATCGATGCGATCACCGTGGGTGGCACGGGCGCGTAAGAAGGGATGGAGCTTCGGGTGGCGCGCAGTGCGGCCACCCGGTGGCGAATATCAACGCAGACCGCGTTGAGTCTCGTCCAGCTCACGGATGTACTTGAAGATTTTACGGCTCGAGGCAGGAGGCTTGTTATGCGCAACCTCGTGCTGGGCCTGACGGATCAGGGAACGCAGTTGCTGGCGGTCGGCGTCCGGGTACTCGACGACGAATTTCTCCAGCACGGCATCGTCACCGCTGATCAAGCGGTCACGCCAGCGTTCGAGGTTGTGGAAACGCTCGTTGTACTGACGGGTAGAGGCATCGAGTTGATCGAGCAGGGTGAGAATCGCGTCAGTGTCCTGATCGCGCATCAGTTTGCCGATGAACTGCAAGTGCCGTTTACGCGCGATGTTCGCGGTGTGCTTGGGCGCATCGGCCAGGGCCCGGCGCAAAGCGTCGGTCAGTGGCAGTTTCGCCTGCAAGTCGGGCTTGAGCGTTGTAAGGCGCTCGCCAAGGTCAACCAGAGCATGCAGCTCGCGTTTGACCTGGGATTTGCTTTTTTCTCCCGTATCGAGGGAGTCGTCGTAAGAATCAACCATGGTGGCAGTCCGCAAAGAAACGCCGCCATGATAACCAGTCGGGGGCCGCTTGTCCGGCCCGGTCGCTCGAAGGCCCCAGCCGAAAGCAGAATTTGAGTGGAGATGAGCATGAGTGCAGTTGAAAGCGTCGGCCCACAGGCATTGCCGGCACTGCAGGAACAGGTCGAGCAGATCATCGCCGAAGCCAAGCGTCAGGGTGCCAGTGCCTGCGAAGTGGCGGTATCGCTGGAGCAGGGCCTGTCGACCTCGGTGCGTCAGCGTGAAGTCGAAACGGTCGAGTTCAACCGCGACCAGGGCTTTGGCATCACCTTGTATGTCGGCCAGCGCAAGGGCTCGGCCAGCACGTCCGCCACCGGGCCGGATGCGATTCGCGAAACCGTTGCTGCGGCGCTGGCGATTGCCAAGCACACGTCCGAAGACGAAGCCTCGGGACTGGCCGATGCCGCGCTGATGGCCAGGGATATTCAGGATTTCGACCTGTTCCACCAATGGGACATCACTCCGGAACAGGCCATCGAGAAAGCATTGCTCTGCGAAGCCGCCGCGTTCGACGCCGATGCCCGCATCAAGAACGCCGATGGCACCACGTTGAGCACTCATCAGGGCTGCCGCGTGTACGGCAACAGCCACGGTTTCATCGGAGGTTATGCGTCGACCCGGCACAGCTTGAGCTGCGTGATGATCGCCGAGGCCGATGGCCAGATGCAGCGTGATTACTGGTACGACGTGAATCGCCAGGGCAGTTTGCTGGCCGACCCGGTGAGCATCGGTCAGCGTGCCGCACAGCGTGCCGCGAGCCGTCTGGGCGCGCGTCCGGTGCCGACCTGTGAGGTTCCGGTGCTGTTTTCCGCCGAGCTGGCGGGCGGGTTGTTCGGCAGTTTCCTGTCGGCGATTTCCGGCGGTAGCCTGTACCGCAAATCGTCCTTCCTTGAAGGCACGCTGGGGCAGAAGCTGTTCCCTGAATGGCTGACCATCGACGAGCGCCCGCACCTGATGCGTGCCATGGGCAGTGCGTCGTATGACGGTGACGGTCTGGCGACCTATGCCAAACCGTTCGTCGAGAAGGGCGAATTGGTGTCGTACATCCTCGGCACTTATTCCGGGCGCAAACTCGGCATGCCGAGCACCGCCAACGCCGGCGGGGTGCACAACCTGTTCGTCACTCATGGCGATGAAGATCAGGCCGCACTGCTGCGGCGCATGGGGCGTGGCCTGCTGGTCACCGAGTTGATGGGCCATGGCCTGAACATGGTGACAGGCGATTACTCGCGCGGTGCGGCGGGTTTCTGGGTCGAGAACGGTGAAATCCAGTTCGCGGTGCAGGAAGTGACCATCGCCGGCAACATGCGTGACATGTTCAAGCAGATCGTCGCAGTCGGTAACGATCTGGAACTGCGCAGCAACATTCGCACCGGTTCGGTGTTGATCGAGCGGATGACTGTCGCCGGCAGCTAAGCCCGGGCCAATACAAAAAGGCGCGCCACCCGATTGGGTGGCGCGCCTTTTTTGTGTCCGGAATTTGTTTGAGCTGGTCGGGGCAGCTAAAAAAGCTACTCTTGTTTTGGTTCTCATTATCATCTAATAATAAATCTCATTATCGGATGAGCCCAGGATCATGAGTTCTGCCTTGCACGAGCAGCCGTACCTCGAAAGCTGGCGCTGGATGAGCCGCCAGATCCGTTGCGCCATGGATCCCGACGAACCGCGTCTGATTGAACACTATCTGGCCGAAGGCCGGTATCTGGCCTGCTGCACGGCGACCTCGCCCTGGACCGTCGCTGAAACCTCTTTCCGTCTGCTGCTCGACACGGCTACCGACATCGCGTTGCCGTGGCACTGGCGCAGCCTCTGTCTCGATCAGGCTTGGCGCCCACTGCGTGAAATGGAACGCCTGTCGCTGTGCAAATGCCGGCTCAAACGCTGGCAAAGCTACACCTGGCAGCTCGCCACCTGCGAGTTGCAACCCTCCATTCCTCTTATTGAACTGGTGCAAGGATTTTCAGATGACCAAGACACGTATTGAGCGCGACAGCATGGGCGAACTGCAGGTGCCGGTGGACGCTCTCTACGGCGCGCAGACCCAGCGCGCAGTGGATAACTTCCCGATTAGCGGCAAGCCGATGCCGACCCAGTTCATCCGCGCGCTGATCCTGGCAAAAGCCGCTGCCGCCCGGGCCAACGTCGAACTCAATCAGCTCAGCGCCGCTCAAGGCAAAGCCATCAGCGACGCTGCCCAGGGGCTGCTGGAAGGCGACTTCATGCAGCATTTCCCGGTGGATATCTTCCAGACCGGTTCCGGCACCAGCTCCAACATGAACGCCAACGAAGTGATTGCCACCCTGGCCAGCCGCCTGCTCGACGAGCCAGTGAATGCCAACGATCACGTCAACTGCGGGCAGAGCAGCAACGACATCATCCCGACCACCATCCACGTCAGTGCGGCGCTGGCCCTGCATGAACAACTGCTGCCGGCGCTGCTGCATCTGGTGCAAGTGATCGAGCGCAAGGCCGAGCAGGTGCATCACCACGTCAAGACCGGCCGTACTCACTTGATGGATGCCATGCCGGTGCGCATGAGTCAGGTACTCAACGGTTGGGCGCAACAGCTCAAGGCCAATATCGGTCATCTGCAGGACTTGCTGCCAAGCCTGCAATCCCTGGCCCAGGGCGGAACGGCGGTCGGCACCGGGATCAACGCGCATCCGGAATTCGCCGCGCGTTTCAGCCGCCAGCTCAGTCAGTTGACCAACGTTCAGTTCACGCCGGGCAAGAATCTGTTCGCCCTGATCGGTTCGCAGGACACCGCCGTGGCCGTGTCGGGCCAGCTCAAGGCCACCGCCGTGTCGTTGATGAAAATCGCCAACGACCTGCGCTGGATGAACTCCGGCCCGCTCGCCGGCCTTGGCGAAATCGAGCTGGAAGGCCTGCAACCGGGTTCGTCGATCATGCCGGGCAAGGTCAATCCGGTGATTCCGGAAGCTACCGCCATGGTTGCCGCGCAAGTGATCGGCAATGACTCGGTGATCACCATTGCCGGTCAGTCGGGCAATTTCGAACTGAACGTGATGCTGCCGATCATCGCCCAGAACCTGTTGAGCAGCATCGAGTTGCTGGCCAACTCCAGCCGTCTGCTGGGTGACAAGGCGATTGCCAGCTTCAAGGTCAACGAATCGCGCCTCAAGGAAGCGCTGTCGCGCAACCCGATTCTGGTCACCGCACTCAACCCGATCATCGGTTACCAGAAAGCCGCCGAAATCGCCAAGCAGGCCTACAAACAGGGCCGTCCGGTGATCGACGTCGCGCTGGAACACACCGATCTGTCGCGCAGCCAGCTGGAAGAGTTGCTCAATCCCGAGAAACTCACCGCCGGCGGCGTGTAAACACTGCAACCGCTTTGGAGGCTCATCATGGAGCACTGGAAACGTACGATCGAACGGGCCAATCGCTGCTTCATGCTGGGCGAGTTGATCGACGCCCGCGAGGCTTATCTGCAAGCCCTCGCTTTGGCGCAAGTGCTGTTCGAGCGCTGGGCCGATGCAGACGAAGCGGTGGCGGCCTGCGTCATTTCCCATCACAACCTGGCCGACCTGCATCTGCGCTTGAACCAGCCGGAGGAGAGTGCCGAATACCTCTGTGCGATCCATCAGCGCCTGTTGCAGACCATGCAGAACGAGCGCCTGCGTCCGGCCCTGCGTGAAGCGGCGTTGCGCCAGAGCAGCAAGACCTACGTCGAGCTGCTCAATTTCATCAGCGAACACGGCGAATACCCGCGCACCCAGCGTCTGTTGCACCCGGACACCGGCAATGCGCGCCGCGCCCCAGCCCAACATCACCATGGAGTCCACTGAAATGGCTTTTACCCTGCCAGCCCTGCCTTACGCCTATGACGCACTGGAACCGCACATTGATGCGCAGACCATGGAGATTCACTACACCAAACATCACCAGACCTACATCAACAACCTGAACGCCGCGGTCGAGGGCACGGAATACGCCGAGTGGCCGGTGGAAAAACTGGTGGCCAGCGTTCAGCTACTGCCTGAAAAGTTGCGTGCGGCGGTGATCAATCAGGGCGGTGGTCATGCCAACCATTCGCTGTTCTGGGAAGTGATGGTGCCTGGCGGTGGCGGCAAGCCGGACGGTGCGCTGGCCAGGGCGATCGATGAGCAACTGGGCGGTCTCGACAGCTTCAAGGAGGCCTTCACCAAGGCTGCACTGACCCGTTTCGGCAGCGGCTGGGCGTGGCTCAGTGTCACCCCGGACAAGAAACTGGTGGTGGAAAGCAGCGGCAACCAGGACAGCCCGCTGATGGGCGGCAATACGCCGATTCTTGGACTCGACGTGTGGGAACACGCCTACTACCTGCGTTATCAGAACCGCCGCCCGGAATACATCAGCGCGTTCTACAACGTGATCAACTGGCCTGAAGTCGCTGCGCGTTATCAGGCTGCACTGGTTTAAGTCTCCTATAAAAACAATCCAGGGCTGACTATGGGCACTGAAACACTGGCGATCGGAAGCGGACGAATGTTTCGTTACGCATTCGGGTCGCTGCTGCTGTTGGCGGGCATGACCTTGCTGGTGGCGCACGGGCTGGAATGGCTGAACCTGGAGCCGAAACTGTCTCGGGCATTGCAGGGTGGTGCGATCTGCGCGCTCGGCACCGCGCTTGGAGCCGTTCCGGTGCTGGTGATCCGCAACATGCCGCAGGCGCTGGGCGACACATTGTTGGGGTTTGGTGCTGGTGTGATGCTGGCGGCGACCGCGTTTTCGTTGATCGTGCCGGGGATTGCCGCCGCCGAAAGCCTTGGGCTGAGTCCTTGGGGCGCCAGTGGCCTGATCTGTTTCGGCATCATGCTCGGTGCTTTCGCGCTGTATCTGGTCGACCGCAGGTTGTCCGGCGCTTCACCGGAAATGCTCATCGGCACCGTCGAGCATCCGGTGATTCCTCCGCGGATCTGGCTGTTCGTGTTTGCCATCATTGCCCATAACATTCCGGAAGGCATGGCTGTCGGCGTCTCTGCGGGTGGCGGCATGCCGGACGCTGACAGCCTGGCGATGGGCATCGCCTTGCAGGACGTGCCGGAAGGGCTGGTTATTGCGCTGGTGCTGGCCGGGGCGGGGATGTCGCGGGTCAAGGCGTTTCTGATCGGGGCGGCGTCAGGTCTGGTCGAACCGGTGTTCGCACTGCTGTGTGCGTGGCTGGTCAGCCTGGCGGAATTGTTGTTGCCCCTCGGATTGGCGCTGGCGGCCGGAGCAATGTTGCTGGTGGTGACCCACGAAGTGATCCCGGAGTCGCGACGCAATGGTCACGAAAAACTGGCGAGCCTGGGATTGTTGATCGGCTTCTGCCTGATGATGGTGATGGACACGGCGCTGGGATAAGCGTGGCGAGAGACGTATCTCTCGCCACAAAGGACTTTCAACCACCTTCGTCGAAGTAGTTGTTGATCAGTGCCACCAGAGCATCCATGGCTTCCTGTTCCTGATGTCCCTCGGTGCTCAGGTGGATTTTGGTGCCCTTGCCGGCAGCGAGCATCATCATCGCCATGATGCTTTTGCCATCTACCGTGGTTTCCGGGGTGCGACCCACTCTGATCGTGCAGTCGGGATACTGACCCGCCACGCCCACGAACTTTGCCGACGCCCGGGCATGCAGGCCCAGCTTGTTGATGATTTCGATTTCCAGAGCAGGCATCGCGGTGTGAATCCTTTAGCTGAGGTCGCGGTGGCGAACCTGGACGTTCTTCAGGGTTTTCTGCAGGGCCTGACCCAGGCGTTCGGTCAGGTAGACGGAACGGTGATGTCCGCCGGTGCAGCCAATGGCAATGGTCACGTAGGCACGATTGCTCGCAGCGAAGCGCGGCAACCATTTGAACAGATACGCATAGATGTCCTGGAACATCTCTTCGACTTCCGGCTGAGCCGCCAGGTACTCGGCTACCGGCTCATCGAGTCCGGATTGCGCACGTAGTTCCGGTTTCCAGTACGGGTTGGGCAGGCAGCGTACATCGAACACCAGATCCGCATCCACCGGCATGCCGCGTTTGAAACCGAACGACTCCACCAGAAACGCCGTACCGGGCTCCGGCTGGTTCAGCAGGCGCAGCTTGATGGTGTCGCGCAACTGATACAGGTTCAGATTGGTGGTATTGACCTTCAGGTCGGCCAGATCGGCGATCGGGCCCAGCAGGGCGGTTTCATCGTTGATGGCTTCAGCCAGCGAGCGGTTGGCACTGCTCAGCGGGTGACGACGACGGGTTTCCGAGAAGCGCTTGAGCAGGGTTTCTTCATCGGCATCCAGATACAGGACGTCGCACTGGATATGTCGGCTGCGGACTTCCTCAAGCAACTCCGGAAAACGCGAAAGGTGGCTTGGCAGGTTGCGCGCATCGATCGATACCGCGACCAGTGGCTGAGACAGTTCCGTATGAATCAGTGCGCGTTCCGCCAGCTCCGGCAGCAGGCCCGCCGGCAGATTGTCGATGCAGTAGTAGCCGTTGTCCTCAAGGACATCCAGGGCCGTGCTTTTGCCCGAGCCGGAGCGGCCACTGACGATGATCAAGCGCATGTTTAGTGCCCGTTTTGCTCGTCCAGGACAACCTGATACAAGGCTTCGTTGGTGGTGGCGCGACGCAGCTTTTCGCGTACTTCCTTGCGATCGAGCATGCTGGCGATCTGGCGCAGCAGTTCCAGGTGTGCATCGGTGGCAGCTTCCGGGACCAGCAGCACGAACAGCAGGTCCACCGGCGCGCCATCGATGGCATCGAAATCGATAGGTGCTTCAAGGTGCATCAAGGCGCTGATGGGCGATTCACAGCCCTTGAGGCGGCAATGGGGAATGGCGATGCCGTTGCCAAAACCGGTCGAACCGAGTTTTTCACGGGCAATCAGCGCCTCGAAGACATCTTGCATCTCCAGATCCGGTTTTTCCCGGGCGATCAGGTTGGCAATTTGTTCGAGGGCTTTCTTTTTACTGCCGCCCGGCACGTTCACCAGGGAACGGCCGGGGGTCAGGATGCTTTCAAGTCGGATCATGGGGGTGGGGGTTATCGACCGGTAGCGCCCTGAAGCAGGCTCTGGGTCTTTTCCTTATGCTTTTTGAGTTGTTTATCAAGCTTGTCGGTCAGCGCGTCGATCGCTGCGTACATGTCGGTATGTTCCGCGTTTGCGACGACCTCGTTGCCGGGAATATGCAGCGTGGCTTCGATTTTCTGTTTCAGCTTTTCGACGCACATCGTGACTTGCACGTTGGTGATCTTGTCGAAATGTCCCTCAAGCCTCTTGAGCTTCTGCTCAACGTATTCACGGAGAGGTTGGGTAACTTCCAGTTGGTGTCCACTGATGTTGACTTGCATACAGCTTCTCCTTCGTTGCCAGTGCATAAAGCGGCAGGCCGAAGAGCCTGCCACTGGAACGCTGTAACGTGGCTTACATCAACCGCTTGCGTTCGCTCGAAGGCGCGATCCCGAGGGATTCGCGGTACTTGGCGACGGTGCGGCGAGCCACCTGAATGCCTTGTGCCTCCAGTAAACCAGCGATCTTGCTGTCACTCAACGGCTTTTTCTGATTTTCCGCGGCGACCAGTTTCTTGATGATCGCGCGGATCGCCGTGGATGAGCATTCGCCGCCTTCGGAGGTGCTGACGTGGCTGGAGAAAAAGTATTTCAGTTCATATATGCCCCGGGGGGTATGCATGAATTTCTGCGTGGTCACCCGGGAAATCGTCGACTCGTGCATGCCGACTGCCTCGGCGATGTCATGCAGCACGAGTGGCTTCATCGCTTCGTCGCCGTATTCCAGGAAGCCGCGCTGATGCTCGACGATCTGGGTGGCCACTTTCATAAGGGTTTCGTTGCGGCTCTGCAGGCTCTTGATGAACCAGCGGGCTTCCTGCAACTGATTGCGCATGAAGGTATTGTCGGCGCTGGTGTCGGCGCGACGGACGAAACCGGCGTACTGGGCGTTGACCCGCAGGCGCGGCACCGACTCCTGGTTCAACTCGACCAGCCAGCGCTCGTTGTCCTTGCGCACGATCACGTCAGGCACCACGTATTCGGCTTCGGTGGATTCGATCTGTGAGCCGGGGCGCGGGTTGAGGCTCTGGACCAGTTCGATGACCTGGCGCAGTTCATCTTCCTTGAGCTTCATGCGGCGCATCAGCTGGCTGTAGTCGCGGCTGCCGAGCAGGTCGATGTAATCGGTGACCAGGCGCTTGGCTTCGGCCAGCCAAGGAGTCTTGGCCGACAGCTGGCGCAATTGCAGCAGCAGGCATTCGCCCAGGTTGCGTGCGCCAATGCCGGCGGGTTCGAATTGCTGGATGCGGTGCAGGACCGCTTCGATCTCGTCCAGCTCGATGTCGAGCTCCGGATCGAAGGCGTCGAGAATTTCTTCGAGGGTTTCGTCGAGGTAGCCCTGATTGTTGATGCAATCGATCAGGGTGACGGCAATCAGGCGATCGGTGTCGGACATCGGCGCCAGGTTCAACTGCCACAGCAGGTGGCTTTGCAGGCTTTCACCGGCGGAAGTGCGGGTGGTGAAATCCCACTCGTCGTCATCGTTGCTCGGCAGGCTGCTGGCGCTGGTCTGGTAGACGTCTTCCCAGGCGGTGTCGACAGGCAGTTCGTTGGGGATTCGCTCGTTCCATTCGCCGTCCTCGAGATTGTCGACCGTCGGCGCGGTTTCCTGGTAGGAAGGTTCCTGGATCTCGGTATTGGGCTTCTGTTCGGCGTTGTCGGCCAGCGGGTCGGAATTGTCGAAGTCGTCGCCGTCTTCCTGGCGTTCGAGCATCGGGTTGGATTCCAGAGCCTCCTGAATTTCCTGTTGCAGATCCAGGGTCGACAATTGGAGCAGGCGGATGGCCTGTTGCAGCTGCGGTGTCATCGTCAGCTGCTGGCCCATTCTCAAGACTAGCGATGGTTTCATGGCAGGGGCTTAACACCTTATTCGCCGGCGCTATGCGCCATCCACTACAGGGCGCCGAGGCGCCAAACATAAGCAAATTATATGCCTGAAACTGTCGTGTTTGCCTAGAGCGCTGTAACAATAAAAGCGTATAAAAATGCGCTTCAACGTTACAGCACCCGGACGGCTGGTCGAATGCTGTCGCGCTTACAGGCGGAACTCGTGACCCAGATACACTTCCTTCACCAGATCGTTGGCGAGGATGGTCGCGGAGTCGCCTTCGGCGATCAGTTGGCCGTCATTGACGATGTAGGCCGTTTCGCAGATATCCAGCGTCTCGCGGACGTTGTGGTCGGTGATCAGCACACCGATGCCCTTGGCCTTGAGATGGTGAATGATCTGCTTGATGTCGCCCACGGAGATCGGGTCGACACCGGCGAACGGTTCGTCGAGCAGGATGAATTTCGGTGCGGTGGCCAGTGCGCGGGCGATTTCCACCCGGCGACGCTCGCCACCGGACAGGCTCATGCCGAGGTTATCGCGGATATGGCTGATGTGGAATTCCTGCAGCAGGCTCTCCAGCTCCTTGCGACGGCCGGCCTTGTCGAGCTCCTGGCGGGTTTCGAGGATGGCCATGATGTTGTCGGCTACCGACAGTTTGCGGAAGATCGAGGCTTCCTGCGGCAGATAGCCGATACCGGCCTTGGCGCGGCCGTGCATCGGCTGGTGGCTGACGTCCAGGTCGTCGATCAGCACACGGCCCTGATCGGCCTGCACCAGGCCGACGATCATGTAGAAGCAGGTGGTCTTGCCGGCGCCGTTGGGGCCGAGCAGGCCCACGATCTGGCCGCTGTCGATCGACAGGCTGACGTCACGCACGACCTGGCGGCTTTTATAGGCCTTGGCCAGGTGCTGAGCTTTCAGGGTTGCCATTACTGGGTTTTCTCGTCGGTTTTCTTCTTCGGCTGGATCACCATGTCGATGCGCGGACGCGCTTCGGTGACCTTGTTGCCGGTAGCGCGACCGGCGCTGGCGAGTTTTTTCACCGTGTCATAGACGATCTTCTCGCCCTGAGTGGTGTTGTTGTCCTTGTCGACGACCTTGGCCTTGTCGATCAGTACGACGCGGTTTTGCTGCGCGTGGTACTGAATGGTCACGCCCCAGCCCTGGACGGGTTTGGTGTCGCCAGCGGTTTGCAGTTGTTCGAAATAGGCCAGGTTGCCTACCGAAGTCACCACGTCGATCTCGCCGGCCGGGTTGCGCGTCAGCGTTACGGTGTCGCCTTTGACGATCATCGAACCCTGGGTGATGATCACGGCGCCCTTGTAAGTGGCAACGCCATTCTTGTCGTCCAGCTGGGCATCGTCGGCCTGAATGCGGATTGGCTGCTCCTGATCGTTCGGCAGAGCCCAGGCGCTCACGCTTCCCAGTGCTGCGCCCAGACTGAGCAAAATAGGGAGGGTTTTAACGAGCCTCATACTGTCCTCTTACGTTCGATAGCAGGTGTATCCTGCTTTCCTTCAAATACGCTTTCATTCCCACGCCGGTCGATACACCGCCAGCGCCGTCGATTCTAACGGGTTGCTGGGTCTGCGCATATTGCTGCTGAGGGAACACCGTCATTCGGGTGCTGGTGATCAGGGTGTCGCGGTTCTTTTCATCGGTGCGCTTGACGCGAACAGAGTCGATCAGTTCGACCTCGGTGCCGCCGGAATTCACTTCACCGCGCTCGCTGGTCACGTGCCACGGGAATTCGGTGCCGCGAAACATGTTCAGGTCGGGCTTGGTGACCAGTGTAATGTCGGTCGCCTTGACGTGCTCGGCCTTGTCGGAGGTCATTTCGTACTGCACCTTGCCGTCTTCCAGGTATTGCAAGGTGTGGGTGTTGGTCGCGTACCAGTCGATCGGGCTCTCTTCTGCCGAGACAGGAGGCTTGTCGAGGAAGCGCTCCGGGCTGATGTTCCAGTAGCCGACCGCGCCGAAAATGGCGGCGATGCAACCGAACAGCAGGATGTTGCGAAACTTTTTGCTAAACATGGTTTGACTCACAGGTACGCGTTGTTGGCGGCATCGAGGCTGCCCTGGGCGCGCAGGATCAGTTCGCAGAATTCACGGGCGGCGCCCTCGCCACCACGGGCCAGGGTAACGCCATGGGCATGCTCGCGCACAAAGGGGGCCGCGTTGGCCACCGCCATGCCAAGCCCCACCCGGCGGATCACCGGCAGGTCGGGCAGGTCGTCACCGAGGTAGGCGACCTGTTCATAGCTTAGGCCCAGTTGCTCGAGAAGGCCGTCGAGGACGACGAGTTTGTCTTCACGGCCCTGAAACAGGTGCGGAATCCCCAGGTTCTTCGCCCGACGCTCGACCACCGGGGTCTTGCGACCGCTGATGATGGCGGTCTGTACGCCCGCGTTCATCAGCATCTTGATGCCCTGGCCGTCGAGTGTATTGAAGGTCTTGAACTCGCTGCCGTCTTCAAGGAAGTACAGGCGTCCGTCGGTGAGGACGCCGTCGACGTCGAAAACCGCCAGTTTGATGGCTTTGCCGCGTTGCAGCAGATCGGTGCTCATTTACATCACTCCTGCGCGCAGCAGGTCGGAGAGGTTGAAGGCGCCGATCGGACGATCGTCCTCATCCACGACGACAAGCGCGTTGATTCGATGGTCTTCCATGATTTTCAGGGCCTCGGCGGCCAGCATTTCGGCGCGGGCGGTCTTGCCGTGTACGGTCATCACCTGATCGATGGTCGCGCTGTGGATATCGATGCTGCGATCCAGTGTGCGGCGCAGGTCGCCGTCGGTGAAGATCCCGGCAAGCTTGCCATCGGCCTCGAGAATGACAGTCATGCCCAGACCCTTGCGGGTCATTTCCATCAGTGCGTCCTTGAGCAGGGTACCGCGTTGTACCTGTGGCAGTTCCTGACCTGCGTGCATGACGTTTTCCACTTTCAGCAGCAAGCGTCGGCCGAGTGCGCCACCCGGGTGGGAAAAGGCGAAGTCTTCGGCGGTGAAACCGCGGGCTTCCAGCAACGCCACGGCCAGGGCGTCGCCCATGACCAGTGCGGCAGTGGTCGAGGAGGTCGGCGCCAGGTTCAGCGGGCAGGCTTCGTGCTCGACGTGAACGTTGAGATTGACCTCGGCCGCTTTTGCCAGCGGCGATTGCGGGTTGCCGGTCACACTGATCAACTGGATGCCCAGGCGTTTGATCAGCGGCAGCAGGGTGACGATTTCGTTGGTGGAACCGGAGTTCGACAAGGCCAGGATCACGTCATCACGGGTGATCATGCCCATGTCGCCGTGGCTGGCTTCGGCCGGGTGCACGAAAAACGCCGGGGTGCCGGTGCTGGCCAGGGTCGCGGCGATCTTGTTGCCGATGTGCCCGGACTTGCCCATGCCGACCACCACTACACGGCCCTTGCTGGCCAGAATCATCTCGCAAGCGCGTACGAAATCGGCGTCGATATGGGGCAACAAGCCTTGTACGGCTTCCACTTCGAGGCGGATGGTGCGTTGTGCCGATTGAATCAGGTCGCTGGTTTGGCTCATGTCAGAAATCGTATAGCCCGATGAAAAGGCGGCGATTATAGCGGTTATGTTGAAAAGCCTCACGCAAGTTCGTCGTGCTTTGTCATTCCCGGTTACTAAAACCCTTTTATAGAAGCCTCGGGCCTGTCATATCGCTGAACGTGGCCGGGGAGAGGCCTTGGGCGCTTGCCCTTTGCAGTGATATAGTTCGCCGCCAGTTCGGCCTGCCCGGGATGTAAGGGCTTTCTCCAGAAAGCCAGGCGTCCGAGTGAGAGGCTGCATCGCAAGGAGTTTAGATGAGTGCCGATAACGCCTACGCGGTCGAGCTGAAGGGAGTCTCCTTCAAGCGCGGTGCGCGGAGCATTTTCAATAACGTCGATATCCGCATCCCGCGCGGCAAGGTCACCGGAATCATGGGGCCTTCCGGGTGTGGCAAGACCACGCTGCTGCGTCTGATGGGTGCCCAGTTGCGGCCATCGCAGGGCGAAGTCTGGGTCAACGGCCAGAACTTGCCGAAGCTGTCGCGCAGCGATCTGTTCGATGCGCGCAAGCACATGGGCGTGCTGTTTCAGAGCGGCGCGCTGTTCACCGATCTCGATGTGTTCGAGAACGTCGCCTTTCCCCTGCGCGTTCATACCCAGTTGCCGGAAGAGATGATCCGCGACATCGTGCTGCTCAAATTGCAGGCGGTCGGTCTGCGGGGCGCCATCGAGCTGATGCCCGATGAGCTGTCCGGCGGCATGAAGCGCCGCGTGGCTCTGGCCCGGGCGATTGCGCTCGATCCGCAGATTCTCATGTACGACGAACCGTTCGTCGGCCAGGACCCGATCGCCATGGGCGTTCTGGTGCGCCTGATTCGCCTGCTGAACGATGCGTTGGGGATCACCAGTATCGTGGTTTCCCACGACCTCGCCGAAACCGCGAGCATTGCCGATTACATCTATGTGGTGGGCGATGGTCAGGTGCTGGGGCAGGGTACGCCGGACGAGTTGATGAACTCGGATGAACCGCGTATCCGTCAGTTCATGACCGGCGATCCCGATGGTCCGGTTCCGTATCACTTTCCAGCGACGGATTACCGCGCAGATCTTCTGGGGAAACGTTGATGCGCAGAATCTCATTAATAGAACGCGTACGTCGGTTCGGCGAATCGGCTATCGATGCCGTCGCGGTATTCGGACGCGCGACGCTGTTCCTGTTTCATGCTCTGCTGGGGCGTGGTGGCATAGGTGGCGGTTTCGGCCTGCTGGTCAAGCAACTGCACTCGGTCGGCGTGATGTCGCTGGTGATTATCGTCGTGTCGGGGATTTTCATCGGCATGGTGCTGGCGCTGCAGGGGTTCAACATCCTGTCGAGCTATGGCTCGGAGCAGGCGGTGGGGCAGATGGTTGCCTTGACCTTGCTGCGTGAGCTGGGCCCGGTGGTGACGGCGCTGCTGTTCGCCGGTCGTGCCGGTTCGGCGCTGACGGCGGAAATCGGCAACATGAAGTCCACCGAGCAGTTGTCCAGCCTGGAAATGATCGGTGTCGATCCGCTCAAGTACATCATCGCTCCGCGTCTGTGGGCCGGTTTCATTTCCCTGCCGGTGCTGGCGATGATCTTCAGCGTGGTCGGCATCTGGGGCGGTTCCTGGGTCGCGGTCGACTGGCTGGGCGTCTATGAAGGCTCCTACTGGGCGAACATGCAGAACAGCGTCAACTTCTCCAGCGATGTACTCAACGGCGTGATCAAAAGTATCGTTTTCGCCTTTGTCGTGACCTGGATCGCCGTATTCCAAGGCTATGACTGTGAGCCCACTTCCGAGGGAATCAGTCGTGCCACCACCAAGACCGTAGTATTCGCCTCGCTGGCAGTGCTCGGCCTGGACTTTATTCTGACCGCTTTGATGTTTGGAGATTTCTGATGCAAAACCGCACCCTGGAAATCGGTGTCGGCCTGTTCCTGCTGGCAGGGATCCTGGCCTTGTTGCTGCTTGCCCTGCGGGTCAGTGGCCTGTCTCCGACTTCGACCACCGATACCTACAAGCTTTATGCCTACTTCGACAATATCGCCGGTCTGACGGTCAGAGCCAAAGTGACCATGGCCGGTGTGACCATCGGCAAGGTCACGGCGATCGATCTGGATCGCGACAGTTTTACCGGCCGGGTGACCCTGCTGGTGGATAAAAAGGTAGACAATCTGCCGACCGACTCCACAGCGTCTATCCTGACGGCTGGCCTGTTGGGCGAGAAGTACATCGGCATCAGCGTGGGCGGGGAAGAAACCCGGCTCAAGGATGGTGGAACCATTCACGACACCCAGTCGTCTCTGGTGCTGGAAGACCTGATCGGTAAATTCCTGCTCAATACCGTTAGCAAAGACGCCAAATGAGGAGCTTTTGAATGATCTCTACCTTGCGACGTGGCCTGTTGGTGTTGCTCGCGACACTGCCACTGCTGGCGAACGCTGCGCCCGGGCAGTCGGCGCACGATCTGGTCCAGGACACGACCAACCGGATGCTTGCCGATCTGGCGGCGAATAAAGAGAAGTACAAGCAGGACCCGCAGGACTTCTACACCGCACTGAATACCATCGTGGGTCCGGTGGTGGATGCCGAAGGCATTTCCAAAAGCATCATGACGGTCAAGTACTCGCGCAAGGCCACCCCGGCGCAGATGCAGACCTTCCAGGAAAACTTCAAGCGTGGCCTGTTCCAGTTCTATGGCAACGCCTTGCTGGAATACAACAACCAGGGCATCACCGTCGATGCGCCGAAGGATGAGTCGGGCGACCGTACCAGCGTCGGCATGACCGTCAAGGGCAACAACGGCGCGATCTATCCGGTTCAGTACACGCTGGAGAAGATCAACGGCGAGTGGAAGCTGCGCAACGTGATCATCAACGGCATCAACATCGGCAAGCTGTTCCGTGACCAGTTCGCCGACGCGATGCAGCGCAACGGCAACGACCTGGACAAGACCATCAACGGCTGGGCCGGCGAAGTGGCCAAGGCCAAGCAGACTGCCGAGAAACAAGAGAAGCCTGCCCAATGACCGAGTCGGCCATTCGTCTGGACGAAGCCAGTCAGCTTCAGCTCACCGGTGTGCTGGATTACCGCACCGGTCCCGGCCTTCGCGAGCAGGGCCGGGCGCTGATCAAATCGTGCAATGCCCCGGCATTGGTGATCGATTGTTCGGCGGTGGAAAAGTCCAGCAGCGTCGGCCTGTCGTTGCTGCTGTGCTTCATTCGCGATGCGAAAGCCGCCGGCAAGGCGGTCAGCATCCGCGGGATGCCGGAAGACATGCGTGAAATTGCTCAGGTCAGCGAGCTGACCGAGCTGTTGGCGCAACCCTGAACCCGCATCTATAAAGAAGCCCCCCGTCAGAGTCCTGCGCAGCGGGGTTCGCAGGCGCGGGGCTTTTTTGTATGATGTCCGACCCGTGCGCACAGGGCGCCGATTGAGGTTGAGCATGCAGGCCGTAGAAGTGAAAAGCTTCCTTGAAGCAAATCTGCCCGGAACCCGGGTGGAAGTTGAAGGCGAAGGCTGCAACTTTCAGCTGAACGTGATTAGCGATGAACTGGCGGCGTTGAGCCCGGTCAAGCGTCAGCAAAGCATCTATGCCCATTTGAACCCATGGATCGCCGATGGCAGCATCCACGCGGTCACTATGAAATTTTTCAGCAGCGCGGCCTGGGCCGAGCGCACCTGAGCCCTAGGGCGTCGAGATTGTTATGGATAAATTGATTATTACCGGTGGCGCTCGTCTTGATGGCGAGATCCGCATTTCCGGGGCGAAGAACTCCGCCCTGCCGATCCTGGCTGCCACCTTGCTGTGCGATGGCCCGGTCACCGTCGGCAACCTGCCGCACCTGCACGACATCACCACCATGATCGAGCTGTTCGGTCGCATGGGCATCGAGCCTGTGATCGACGAGAAGCTCAGCGTCGAAATCGACCCGCGCACCATCAAGACCCTGGTCGCTCCGTACGAGCTGGTGAAAACCATGCGCGCGTCGATCCTGGTGCTTGGCCCGATGGTTGCCCGTTTCGGTGAAGCCGAAGTCGCCCTGCCTGGCGGTTGCGCCATCGGCTCGCGTCCGGTTGACCTGCACATCCGCGGCCTCGAAGCCATGGGTGCGATCATCGACGTCGAAGGCGGCTACATCAAGGCCAAGGCGCCTGAAGGCGGCCTGCGCGGTGCGCACTTCTTCTTCGATACCGTCAGCGTGACTGGTACCGAAAACATCATGATGGCCGCTGCTCTGGCCAAGGGTCGCAGCGTGCTGCAGAACGCCGCCCGCGAACCTGAAGTGGTCGACCTTGCGAACTTCCTGAACGCCATGGGCGCCAAGGTTTCCGGCGCCGGTACCGACACCATCACCATCGATGGCGTCGAGCGTCTGGGTTCGGCTTTCTACAAGGTCATGCCTGACCGTATCGAAACCGGCACCTACCTGGTGGCCGCTGCGGTCACCGGCGGCCGCGTGAAGGTCAAGGACACTGATCCGACCATCCTCGAAGCGGTTCTGGAAAAGCTCCGTGAAGCCGGTGCCGAAATCACCAGCGGCGAAGACTGGATCGAGCTGGACATGCACGGCAAGCGTCCGAAGGCTGTCAACGTGCGCACTGCGCCGTACCCGGCGTTCCCGACCGACATGCAGGCGCAGTTCATCTCGCTCAACGCCATTGCCGAAGGCACTGGTGCCGTGATCGAGACGATCTTCGAAAACCGTTTCATGCACGTCTACGAACTGCACCGCATGGGCGCCAAGATCCAGGTCGAAGGCAACACCGCTATCGTCACCGGCACTGAAATCCTCAAGGGCGCGCCAGTGATGGCAACCGACCTGCGGGCTTCTGCCAGCCTGGTGATCTCGGCACTGATGGCCGAAGGCGATACCCTGATCGACCGCATCTACCACATCGACCGTGGTTACGAGTGCATCGAGGAAAAACTGCAGATGCTCGGCGCCAAAATCCGTCGCGTTCCGGGCTAGTCGCTGCATCTGGACACAGGGAAGTGTCCGTTGAATTCGTTTCGATCGGGGGTGGTAACGCCCTCGATGTATGTCCGGCGCCGATTGCGACCGGACATGAGTACCTTGATAAGGACTGACGTTTCCCATGTTGACCATCGCACTGTCCAAGGGCCGCATCCTTGACGACACCCTGCCGCTTCTCGCCGAAGCGGGCATCGTGCCGACCGAGAATCCGGACAAAAGCCGCAAGCTGATCATTCCCACGACCCAGGAAGACGTACGCCTGTTGATCGTGCGCGCCACCGACGTGCCGACCTATGTCGAGCATGGCGCGGCCGACCTCGGCGTTGCCGGTAAAGACGTGCTGATGGAATACACAGGGCAAGGCCTTTACGAGCCGCTGGACCTGCAGATTGCCCAGTGCAAGCTGATGACCGCCGGCAAGGTCGGCGCCGTCGAGCCCAAGGGCCGTCTGCGCGTCGCCACCAAATTCGTCAACGTTGCCAAGCGTTACTACGCCGAACAGGGCCGTCAGGTCGACATCATCAAGCTGTACGGCTCGATGGAACTGGCGCCACTGATCGGTCTGGCCGACAAGATCATCGACGTGGTCGACACCGGCAACACCCTGCGTGCCAACGGTCTCGAACCCCAGGAACTGATCGCCACGATCAGCTCGCGTCTGGTGGTCAATAAAGCTTCGATGAAAATGCAACACGCCCGAATCCAGGCGTTGATCGACACACTGCGCAAGGCAGTGGAGTCTCGACACCGCGGCTGATGTACCTGCGCGACGTTAAGTCGCGCCCGTCTATCCGCCTCATAGCCAGAATCTCAGGTGCCCAAGCGGAAACGACTGCTAAGTTAGGGCGCCTGAGTTTTTGCCAATCCTATGAGGCTCTCGCTATGACCGCACCGACTGCAATTCGCCGACTCAACGCTGCTGACCCGGATTTCGCGCATCATCTGGATCATCTGCTGAGCTGGGAAAGTGTGTCTGACGACTCGGTCAATCAGCGGGTGCTGGACATCATCAAGGCTGTGCGCGAGCGCGGTGACGCGGCGCTGGTCGAGTTCACCCAGAAGTTCGACGGCCTCGAAGTCGCCTCGATGGCAGACCTGATCCTGCCGCGCGAGCGTCTGGAACTGGCCCTGACCCGCATCACCGTGGCGCAACGCGAAGCGCTCGAGAAAGCCGCCGCCCGGGTGCGCAGCTACCACGAAAAACAGAAGCAGGACTCCTGGAGCTACACCGAAGCCGACGGCACGGTGCTGGGCCAGAAAGTCACGCCGCTGGACCGCGCCGGTCTGTACGTGCCGGGCGGTAAGGCGTCGTACCCGTCGTCGGTCTTGATGAACGCGATTCCGGCCAAGGTCGCCGGTGTCACCGAAGTGGTGATGGTGGTGCCGACTCCACGTGGCGAGGTCAATGAACTGGTACTGGCGGCGGCGTGCATCGCCGGTGTCGACCGGGTGTTCACCATCGGTGGCGCCCAAGCCGTTGCGGCGCTGGCCTACGGTACTGAAAGCGTGCCGCAGGTGGACAAGGTCGTCGGCCCGGGCAACATCTATGTGGCGACTGCCAAGCGTCACGTGTTCGGTCAGGTCGGCATCGACATGATCGCCGGCCCGTCGGAAATCCTTGTGGTGTGCGACGGCCAGACCGATCCGGACTGGATCGCCATGGACCTGTTCTCCCAGGCCGAGCACGACGAAGACGCCCAGGCGATCCTGGTCAGCCCGGACGCCGAGTTCCTCGACAAGGTCGCCGCGAGCATCGACAAACTGCTGCCGACCATGGATCGCGCGACCATCATCGAAACTTCGATCAATGGCCGTGGCGCCCTGATTCACGTGCGTGACATGGCTCAGGCCATCGAAGTCGCCAACCGCATCGCGCCGGAACACCTTGAACTGTCGGTCGCCGATCCGCAGGCCTGGCTGCCGCAGATTCGCCACGCCGGTGCGATCTTCATGGGCCGCCACACCTCCGAAGCGCTGGGCGATTACTGCGCCGGTCCGAACCACGTGCTGCCGACCTCCGGCACCGCGCGTTTCTCCTCGCCGCTGGGTGTGTACGACTTCCAGAAACGTTCGTCGATCATCTTCTGCTCCGAGGCCGGTGCTTCGGAGCTGGGCAAGACCGCCTCGATCCTGGCCCGTGGCGAATCCCTGAGCGCCCACGCTCGCAGCGCTGAATACCGCATCAAAGACGAAGTGAAGGGGAACTGAACATGAGTAAATTCTGGAGCCCGTTCGTCAAGGATCTGGTGCCTTACGTGCCGGGCGAGCAGCCGAAGCTGACCCGTCTGGTCAAACTCAACACCAACGAAAACCCGTACGGCCCGTCGCCAAAAGCCCTGGCCGCGATGCAGACCGAACTCAACGACAACCTGCGTCTGTACCCGGACCCGAACAGCGATCTGCTGAAAAACGCCGTCGCCAAATACTACGGCGTTCAGAGCAATCAGGTGTTCCTCGGCAACGGTTCGGACGAAGTACTGGCGCACATCTTCCACGGCCTGTTGCAACACGATCAGCCGCTGCTGTTCCCGGACATCAGCTACAGCTTCTATCCGGTCTACTGCGGCCTTTACGGCATCAAGTTCGACGCGGTGCCGCTGGACGCGCAGTTCCAGATCAACCCGGCGGACTACGCCAAGCCGAACGGCGGGATCATCTTCCCCAATCCGAACGCGCCGACCGGTTGCCTGTTGGCGCTGGAAGCGGTCGAGCAGATCCTCAAGGCCAGCCCGGATTCGGTGGTGGTGGTCGACGAGGCCTACATCGACTTCGGTGGCGAAACTGCGATCAGTCTGGTCGACCGTTATCCGAACCTGCTGGTGACCCAGACTCTGTCCAAGTCCCGTTCGCTGGCGGGGCTGCGGGTCGGTCTGGCGGTCGGCCATCCGGACCTGATCGAGGCGCTGGAGCGGGTAAAGAACAGCTTCAACTCCTATCCGATCGATCGCATGGCCAATGTCGGTGCAGCGGCAGCGTTCGAGGATCGCGAATACTTCGACAAGACCTGTGCATTGGTCATCGAGAGTCGCGAATGGGTGGTTGCGCAGTTGCAGGCCAAAGGCTTTGAAGTGTTGCCGTCAGCGGCCAACTTCATCTTCGCCCGGCATCCGCAACACGATGCGGCGGGGCTGGCGGCCAAACTGCGTGAGCAGGGGGTGATCGTGCGCCACTTCAAGCAGGAACGGATTGCCCAGTTCCTGCGGATCTCGATCGGTACGCCGGAGCAGAATCAGGCGTTGATCGACGGTCTCGGCGACCTGTGACTGGCCGATAAAAAGACGGGAGCGAATTCGCTCCCGTCTTTTTTTGTAATTACTCTTCTTCTTTCACTGGCGCCGGCGGCGGACGCAGGCCGATCTCGGCGGTCAGCTTCAATTCCTTGCCATTGCGCATCACCTGAATCGTGACCTTGTCGGTCGGCTTGATCCGCGCCACCTGGTTCATCGACTTACGACCATCACCGGCCGGTTCGCCGTCGATGCTGAGAATCACGTCGCCCAGTTGCAGGCCGGCCTTCTGTGCCGGGCCGTCGCGGAAAATCCCCGCTACCACGATCCCTGGACGCCCTGACAGACCGAACGACTCCGCCAATTCCTGGGTCAGCGGTTGTACTTCGATCCCCAGCCAGCCACGAATCACCTGACCGTGCTCGATGATCGACTTCATCACTTCCATCGCCAGTTTCACCGGAATCGCGAAACCAATGCCCTGGGAGCCGCCGGACTTGGAGAAAATCGCCGTGTTGATGCCGGTGAGGTTGCCGTTGGCATCCACCAGTGCGCCGCCGGAGTTGCCCGGGTTGATCGCCGCGTCGGTCTGGATGAAGTCTTCGTAATTGTTCAGGCCCAGCTGGTTACGGCCGGTGGCGCTGATGATGCCCATGGTCACGGTCTGGCCGACCCCGAACGGGTTGCCGATGGCCAGTGCGACGTCGCCGATGCGGATATTGTCTGAGCGACCGACGGTGATCGCCGGCAGGTTTTTCAGGTCGATCTTCAGCACCGCCAGGTCGGTTTCCGGGTCGCTGCCGATCACCCGGGCCAGGGTTTCGCGGCCATCCTTGAGCGCCACGACGATCTGGTCGGCGCCGGTGGTGACGTGGTTGTTGGTCAGGATGTAGCCTTCCGGGCTCATGATCACGCCGGAACCGAGGCTCGACTCCATGCGCTTCTGCTTCGGCGAGTTGTCACCAAAAAAGCGGCGGAACTGCGGATCCTCGAACAGCGGATGCGCCGGTTTGTTGATGACTTTGGTGGTGTAGAGGTTGACCACCGACGGCGCGGCAATCACCACCGCGTCGGCGTAGGACACCGGCCCCTGTTGCACGCTGGTGGTCTGCGGAGCCTGTTGCAGGTTGACGTCGAGGCTCGGAAGCCCGACCCACTGCGGGTAACGCTGAATAATCAACAGAGCGATAAGCACACCGGCCAACAGCGGCCAGCCGAAAAAACGCAGCGCCTTGAGCATTAAGCACGTCCTGGAAAAGTTGCAGGCGGGGTCAGACCGCCCATAATGTCGCGCATTATACGAGGCCGCGCGCGCCTCTGAACGGGATTTTCAGGAGTCTTTCATGGCCGTTGCCCTCAGTACCCTGGTCGAAGAAGCCGACCGCTACCTCGGCAGTGCGAAAATTGCCGATTATTGCCCCAACGGCCTGCAGGTCGAGGGCCGTCCGCAGGTGATGCGCATCGTCAGCGGCGTCACCGCCAGCCAGGCATTGCTCGATGCCGCCGTCGAAGCCGAGGCTGATCTGGTGCTGGTGCATCACGGTTACTTCTGGAAGGGCGAGAACCCGTGCATCACCGGCATGAAGCAGCGACGCTTGAAGACGCTGCTCAAACACGACATCAGTCTGCTGGCCTATCACCTGCCGCTGGATCTGCACCCGGACGTCGGCAACAACGTGCAACTGGCCCGGCAGCTCGACATCACTGTCGAAGGGCCGCTGGACCCGGATAACCTGAAGATCGTCGGCCTGGTCGGCTCCCTGGATGAACCGGTGACCGCCCGGGATTTCGCCCGTCGCGTGCAGGAACGCATGGGCCGCGAGCCGCTGCTGATCGAAGGCAGCGGGATGATCCGTCGAGTCGGCTGGTGCACCGGCGGCGGCCAGGGTTACATCGATAACGCCATTGCCGCCGGCGTCGATCTGTTCATCAGTGGCGAGGCCTCCGAACAGACGTTCCACAGTGCCCGGGAAAACGACATCAGCTTCATCGCTGCCGGCCACCACGCCACCGAACGCTACGGTGTGCAGGCGTTGGGCGATTATCTGGCGAAGCGGTTTGCCCTGGAACACATCTTCATCGACTGCCCGAATCCAATCTGACTTTCCCCTGAAAGCACCCGAACGGGCGGGCATATTCATATGCTCTTTCGTTCTAGTCCGCGCCCTGATTAGAAGAAGGGCGCTGTGCTAGGATTCCCCGCTCGAACACGGCCCGCTGGCCGTTCATAAGAAAGCTTTCGTGAGTAGCCATGGTCGACAAACTGACGCATCTGAAACAGCTGGAGGCGGAAAGCATCCACATCATCCGCGAGGTGGCCGCCGAGTTCGACAACCCGGTGATGCTGTACTCCATCGGTAAAGACTCCGCCGTGATGCTGCATCTGGCACGCAAGGCGTTCTTCCCGGGCAAACTGCCGTTTCCGGTGATGCACGTCGACACCCGCTGGAAATTCCAGGAGATGTACAAGTTCCGCGACAAGATGGTCGAAGAACTGGGCCTGGACCTGATCACCCACGTCAACCCGGATGGCGTTGCGCAGGGCATCAACCCGTTCACCCACGGCAGCGCCAAACACACCGACATCATGAAGACCGAGGGCCTGAAGCAGGCGCTCGACAAGCATGGTTTCGACGCCGCCTTCGGCGGTGCCCGTCGCGATGAAGAGAAGTCCCGCGCCAAGGAGCGCGTCTACTCGTTCCGCGACAGCAAACACCGCTGGGATCCGAAGAACCAGCGTCCGGAGCTGTGGAACGTCTACAACGGCAAGGTCAACAAGGGCGAATCCATCCGTGTGTTCCCGTTGTCGAACTGGACCGAGCTGGACATCTGGCAGTACATCTACCTCGAAGGCATCCCGATCGTGCCGCTGTACTTCGCCGCCGAACGCGAAGTGATCGAGAAGAACGGCACGCTGATCATGATCGACGACGAGCGCATCCTCGAGCACCTGTCCGACGAGGACAAGGCGCGCATCGTCAAAAAGAAAGTGCGTTTCCGTACCCTTGGCTGCTACCCGTTGACGGGCGCGGTGGAGTCCGAGGCCGAAAGCCTGACGGACATCATTCAGGAAATGCTCCTGACGCGAACTTCCGAGCGCCAGGGCCGTGTCATCGACCACGATGGCGCAGGCTCGATGGAAGACAAGAAACGTCAAGGCTATTTCTAAGGGGCTGTCATGTCGCACGCATCTGATTTGATCAGCGAGGACATCCTCGCCTACCTGGGCCAGCACGAACGTAAAGAGCTGCTGCGCTTTTTGACCTGCGGTAACGTCGATGACGGCAAGAGCACCCTGATCGGGCGCCTGCTGCACGACTCGAAGATGATTTACGAAGATCACCTCGAAGCCATTACCCGCGATTCGAAGAAAGTCGGCACCACCGGTGACGACATCGACCTGGCCTTGCTGGTCGACGGCCTGCAGGCCGAGCGTGAACAGGGCATCACCATCGATGTCGCCTACCGCTATTTCTCCACCGCCAAGCGCAAATTCATCATCGCCGACACCCCCGGCCATGAGCAGTACACCCGCAACATGGCCACCGGTGCTTCCACCTGTGACCTGGCGATCATCCTGGTCGACGCCCGTTACGGCGTGCAGACCCAGACCCGTCGCCACAGCTTCATCGCCTCGCTGCTGGGCATCAAACACATCGTTGTCGCCATCAACAAGATGGACCTGAAGGGCTTCGATCAGGGCGTGTTCGAGTCGATCAAGGCCGACTACCTGAAGTTCGCCGAAGGCTTGAAGATGAAGCCGACGAGCATGCACTTCGTGCCGATGTCCGCTCTGAAGGGCGACAACGTGGTGAACAAATCCGAGCGCTCGCCTTGGTACACCGGCCAGTCGCTGATGGAAATCCTCGAGACCGTGGAAGTGGCGGGCGACCGCAACTTCACCGATCTGCGTTTCCCGGTGCAGTACGTCAACCGTCCGAACCTGAACTTCCGCGGTTTCGCTGGCACCCTGGCCAGCGGCATCGTCAAGAAGGGCGACGAAGTCGTGGTCCTGCCGTCGGGCAAGAGCAGCCGCGTGAAATCCATCGTCACCTTCGAAGGTGAGCTGGAACACGCAGGTCCTGGCCAGGCCGTGACGCTGACCATGGAAGACGAGATCGACATCTCCCGTGGCGACCTGCTGGTACACGCCGACAACGTTCCGCCGGTGACCGACGGCTTCGAAGCGATGCTGGTGTGGATGGCTGAAGAGCCGATGCTGCCGGGCAAGAAATACGACATCAAGCGTGCCACCAGTTACGTGCCGGGCTCCATCGCCAGCATCGTCAACAAGGTCGACGTCAACACTCTCGAAGAAGGCCCGGCGAGCGCGTTGCAGCTCAACGAAATTGGCAAGGTGAAGATCGCGCTCGATGCGCCGATCGCCCTCGACGGTTACGACAGCAACCGCACCACCGGCGCGTTCATCGTCATCGACCGTTTGACCAACGGCACCGTCGGCGCCGGCATGATCGTCGCCCAGCCGCTGGCTCATGGCACGGCCACCCATCACGGCAAACTGGCTCATGTAGCGACTACCGAGCGCGCCCAGCGTTTCGGTCAGCAACCGGCCACCGTGCTGTTCAGCGGTCTGTCGGGCGCGGGTAAAAGCACGCTGGCGTACGCGGTCGAGCGCAAGCTGTTCGACATGGGGCGTGCGGTGTTTGTACTCGATGGCCAGAACTTGCGTCACGACCTCAATAAAGGTCTGCCGCAGGATCGCGCCGGTCGCACCGAGAACTGGCGTCGTGCCGCGCATGTGGCGCGTCAGTTCAACGAAGCGGGTCTTCTGACGCTTGCTGCGTTTGTGGCGCCGAGTGCTGAAGGTCGTGAGCAGGCGAAGGATCTGATTGGCAAGGATCGTTTGCTGACGGTTTATGTTCAGGCTTCGCCGACTGTGTGTGCCGAGCGTGATCCGCAAGGGTTGTACGCGGCGGGTGGCGATAATATTCCGGGTGAGTCCTTCCCGTATGATGTGCCGCTGGATGCTGATCTGGTGATCGATACCCAGTCGTTGTCGCTGGAAGAAGGTGTGAAGCAAGTGCTGGATCTGTTGCGTAAGCGTGGCGCGATTTAAGCGTTAGCTGCCAATAAAAAGCCCGTCGATGAGTGATCATCGGCGGGCTTTTCTTTTGTGGTTGGCCTGCTGGCGGTGGCGGCCTTCGGGCCGGCCATGCTCTTGGGGTTTTGGGTGTATATCCGTTACTTCGGGTGTTGCGGCTGGCGGTTCCGCTCTTACAGCGGGTCACTTTTTACAAGCGCCTAAAAAGTAACCAAAAACGCTGGACCCCGGCGTTCGGCACCTCGCTGTGGCTCGGTGTTCCTTCGTTCCGGGATTCATCCGGGGGCATCGCCTACGGTTTGCTTCGCTGCACCTCCTCTCGATGCATGCGGCTTCGCCGCACGGTCGCTGCGCTCCCACCCCCGGATAAATCCCTCCACTCAGCCTACCGAAGGGGCCGGCACGTCAAAAGCGGTACTTGAGCTAACGCTCATCGTGTTGAGTGGTGGGAAGCGAAAAGCCAATAGCGAACTGATTTCCTGTAGGGGGCAGTTTGACGGCCGGCCTGTTCTGTCGGAGGGGCTCAGGTAATCAGCGTTGGTTCGGATACTCGCGATGCATCTGCTCCAGCAATGCATCCTTGTCCTGCCACAGCTGGTTGATCCAGCCCTGGAATTGCAGGCGGTATTCGCCATCCTGGTCGTAGTTTTTTCCGATGAACTGTGGCGGGATTTTCAGTTCTTCAAAATGCACCACCACGTCCCGCACGTTGCCGCACAGCAGGTCCCAGAAGCCTGGACGTCCGCCCGGGTAGTGGATGGTCACGTTGACGATTGACTCCAGCTGTTCGCCCATTGCATCCAGCACGAAGGCAATGCCGCCGGCCTTGGGTTTGAGCAGGTATTTGAACGGTGATTGCTGCTGCGCGTGCTTGCCTTCGGTGAAGCGTGTGCCTTCGACGAAGTTGAAGATGCCCACCGGGTTGTCGCGGAACTTCGCGCAGGTCTTGCGGGTGGTTTCCAGGTCTTTGCCTTTCTTTTCCGGGTGTTTTTCCAGATAGGCTTTTGAATAGCGTTTCATGAACGGAAAGCCCAGCGTCCACCACGCCAGACCAATGACCGGGACCCAGATCAGTTCCTGCTTGAGGAAGAATTTCAGCGGCTGGATACGACGGTTGAGCACGTATTGCAGCACCAGAATATCGACCCAGCTTTGGTGGTTGCTGGTGATCAGGTACGAGTGCTGGTAGTCCAGACCTTGCAGGCCGCTGAGGTGCCAGCGGGTGCGGCGCACCAGGTTCATCCAGCCTTTGTTGTTGCTGATCCAGGCTTCGTGGGTGTGGCTCATCAGCCAGCGCGAGGCGCGGTGTGCGAGGTCGAACGGCAACACTTTGATCAGCGCCACGAGAAACAGGAACGAGCACAGCAGGATCGTGTTCAGCGCCAACAGCAGCGCGGCGATCACGCCGCGCAGGGTGGCAGGGAGAAAAGCCAGCATCGGGTCAGATATCCAGAGGTCGGTTGGCAGCCTGAATCGCAGTCAGGGCGATGGTGTAGACGATGTCGTCGACCTGCGCGCCGCGCGGCAGATCGTTCACCGGTTTGCGCAGGCCTTGCAGCATCGGGCCGAGGCTCACGCAGTCGGCGCTGCGTTGCACGGCTTTGTGGGTGGTGTTGCCGGTGTTCAGGTCGGGGAACACGAAAACCGTGGCGCGACCGGCGACCTGGCTGTTCGGCGCCAGTTGCCGGGCCACGGTTTCGTTGGCGGCGGCGTCGTACTGCAGCGGCCCGTCGATCAGCAGCGAGTGCTGTTGTTCGTGGGCGAGCAGGGTGGCTTCGCGGACTTTCTCGACTTCCTCGCCGGTGGCGGATTCGCCGCTGGAGTAGCTGATCATTGCTACGCGTGGAGTGATGCCGAACGCGGCGGCCGAGTCGGCGCTTTGCAGGGCGATCTCGGCCAGTTCGGCGGCGCTCGGATGCGGGTTCATCACGCAGTCGCCGTAGACCAGCACTTCCTCGGGGAAGAGCATGAAGAATACCGACGACACCAGCGTGCAGCCCGGCGCCGTCTTGATCAATTGCAGGGCCGGGCGGATGGTGTTGGCGGTGGTGTTGATGACACCGGAAACCAGTCCGTCGACCTCATCCAGCGCCAGCATCATGGTGCCGATCACCACGGTGTCCTCCAACTGCTGCTCGGCCATCGGCGCGTTGAGGCTTTTGCTCTTGCGCAGGGCCACCATCGGTTCGACGTAGCGTTCGCGGATCAGATCCGGATCGAGGATTTCCAGCCCCGGCGGCAACACGATGCCCTGGGCCCGGGCGACAGCTTCGACATCCGCCGGTTTGGCCAGCAACACGCAACGGGCAATGCCGCGTTCCTGACAGATCGCCGCCGCTTGCACGGTGAACGGTTCGCTGCCTTCGGGCAGGACGATGCGTTTGTTCGCAGCCTGAGCGCGTTGAATCAGTTGATAACGGAACACGGCTGGCGACAGGCGCATTTCTCGCGGTGTACCGCAGCGCTGATGCAGCCACTTGGCATCCAGGTGACTGGCGACGAAATCGGTGATGATCTCAGCGCGTTCGCGGTCATCGACGGGGATTTCCTTGTTAAGGCCGTTGAGCAGGTTGGCGGTGTCGTAGGAGCCGGTGCTCACCGACAACACCGGCAACCCAGCCTGCAATGCCCCACGGCACAGGTCCATGATGCGCGGATCCGGCAGTGTGTCGCTGGTCAGCAGCAGGCCCGCCAGCGGTACGCCGTTGATGGCTGCGAGGCTGACGGCGAGGATGATGTCGTCGCGGTCGCCGGGGGTCACCACCAGCACGCCGGGCTTGAGCAGATCCACGGTGTTGCGCATGGTGCGCGCACAAATGATGGTCCGGGTCATGCGCCGGGTTTCGTAGTCGCCGGCGTTGAGCACCTGGGCGCCCATCAGGTCGGCGACGTCACGGGTGCGCGGGGCGTTGAGTTCGGGCTGGAACGGAATGCAGCCGAGCAGGCGGAAATCACCGCTGCGCAGCAATGGTGAATGTTCTTTCAGGCGCGCAGCGAAGGCGTCCATGCTCTCGTCGGTCTTGACCTTGTTGAGGATCACGCCGAGGACTTTCGGGTCTTTCGGACCGCCGAACAGTTGCGCCTGCAACTCGACGCGGCCGGACAGTTCGGTGAGCACTTCGTTTTCCGGCGCCGAGACCAGAATCACCTCGGCGTCCAGGCTCTTGGCCAGGTGCAGGTTGACCCGCGCGGCATAGCTGGCGCTGCGGGTCGGCACCATGCCTTCGACGACCAGCACGTCCTTGCCGACGGCAGCCTGCTGGTAGAGCGCGATGATTTCTTCGAGCAACTCGTCGAGCTGACCGTCGCCAAGCATCCGCTCGACATGGGCCAGACCCAGCGGCTGAGGCGGTTTCAGGCCGTGGGTGCGGGCCACCAGTTCGGTGGAGCGCTCAGGGCCGGTGTCGCCCGGGTGCGGCTGGGCAATCGGTTTGAAGAAGCCGACTTTCAGCCCGGCCCGTTCCAGCGTACGCACCAGCCCGAGGCTGATGGAGGTCAGACCCACACCAAAATCGGTGGGCGCGATAAAAAAAGTTTGCATGCGGATTCTCTAAGGGTGCATGGCAAGGGCGTGGGCCTATGGCTGGCCTTCCACCGTTTTTCAGGCGTCAAGGTTAGCGCTAACCGCGCCTTGAGCGCACCAACCGCAAGCAAAGGGTTGGCCTATTTTTTCAATACGTTGCGTTGCATCCAGCACCCATGCCCGCGACTGCCAGGGTGGCTGGTGGCGCAGATGCTGGGTGTGGCCGCAGGAGAGCTCGGCCACCCAGTGACCGTCCTCGTCCTGATGGAAGCCTGTGATCGTCGAATCCCGTTTGTCAGGGTTGTGTTCGCTTTCGAGCGATTGCTTCGCTAAACTTGGCCTTTCTATATTCTTATGCAAAAGGTCTCGCCCCATGCTGATCGCCGCCAATAAGGCTGTCTCCATCGACTATACCCTGACCAACGACGCTGGTGAGGTCATCGACAGCTCCGCCGGCGGCGCTCCGCTGGTTTACCTGCATGGCGCAGGCAACATCATCCCGGGCCTGGAGAAAGCCCTGGAAGGCAAGGAAGTCGGCAACGAGCTGGAAGTTTCTGTCGAGCCGGAAGATGCCTACGGCGAGTACTCGGCCGAACTGGTCAGCACCCTGAGCCGCAGCATGTTCGAAGGCGTCGACGAGCTGGAAGTCGGCATGCAGTTCCACGCTTCGGCGCCGGACGGCCAGATGCAGATCGTCACCATCCGTGATCTGGACGGCGACGACGTGACCGTCGACGGCAACCACCCGCTGGCCGGTCAGCGCCTGAACTTCAAAGTGAAGGTCGTTGCCATCCGTGACGCCAGCCAGGAAGAAGTCGCTCATGGTCACGTCCATGGCGAAGGTGGCCATCACCACTGATTTTCTGCGCTAAGCTCAGAGAACTGGAGAGGCGCCCGAGGGCGCCTTTTTAGTCCGCGGCTGTCCTTGGTAGTCTCGCCAAGTGGCTGTTTCGAGTAGAACACGGGAATCTGGAGTTCGTCATGAGTGCTTTTCACGACCTTAAGTTGACAGCCCTGGATGGTCAGGAGCTACCGCTGGCACCCTTCAAGGGCCAAGTCGTGCTGGTGGTCAACGTCGCCTCCAAATGCGGCTTGACCCCACAGTACGCGGCGCTGGAAAACCTCTATCAGCAATACAAGGGCAAAGGCTTCAGCGTGCTGGGCCTGCCGTGCAACCAGTTTGCCGGTCAGGAACCGGGCAGCGAGCAGGAGATTCAGGAATTCTGCAGCCTCAACTATGGCGTGAGTTTTCCGTTGTCGAAGAAGCTCGAAGTCAACGGCCACGATCGCCATCAGCTCTACCGTCTGCTGGCGGGCGAGGGCGCGGAGTTTCCCGGCGACATCACCTGGAATTTCGAGAAATTCCTGCTCGGCAAGGACGGTCGTGTACTGGCCCGTTTCTCGCCGCGCACGGCGCCGGATGATCCTTCGGTGATCACGGCGATTGAAAAAGCCCTGAGCTGAAACGCGAAAATCGCAGCCATCGAGCTGCGATTTTTTTTGCCTGCCTTTTGACCCTTAATCATTCAGATCAATAGTGCTATCACACTGTTGGAACTCCGCATATTATCGCCGTCATATTGAATTCAATGCCCGTCGATCAATTTTTCGTGGAGCCTCCCATGCCTGTTCAAGCCTTGTTCAAACCGTTCCAGCTCGGTGCCCTCGAACTGCCGACCCGCGTAGTCATGGCGCCGATGACCCGTTCGTTCTCTCCGGGCGGCGTACCCAATTCCAAAGTGATCGAGTACTACCGTCGTCGTGCGGCGGCCGGTGTCGGCCTGATCATCACCGAGGGCACCACTGTCGGCCACCAAGCCTCCAACGGCTACCCGAATGTGCCGCAGTTCTTCGGCGAAGCAGCACTGGCCGGCTGGAAGAAAGTCGTCGACGCGGTGCACGCCGAGGGCGGCAAGATTGTCCCGCAACTGTGGCACGTCGGCAGCGTTCGCCGCATCGGCACCGAGCCGGATGCCAGCGTGCCGGGTTATGGTCCGAGCGAGAAACTCAAGGACGGTCAGGTCGTGGTGCACGGCATGACCAGGCAGGACATCCAGGACGTAATCGCAGCCTTTGCCCAGGCCGCCAAAGATGCCCAGAGCATCGGCATGGACGGCGTGGAGATACACGGCGCCCACGGTTACCTGATCGACCAGTTCTTCTGGGAAGGCAGCAACCAGCGCACCGATGAATACGGCGGCAGCCTGGCCAACCGTTCGCGTTTCGCCATCGAGCTGATCCAGGCCGTACGTGCTGCCGTGGGTGAGGGCTTCCCGATCATCTTCCGCTTCTCGCAGTGGAAGCAGCAGGACTACACCGCACGTCTGGTGCAAACCCCGGAGGCGCTGGGCGAGTTTCTCAAGCCGTTGTCCGACGCCGGCGTGGATATTTTCCACTGCTCGACGCGCCGTTTCTGGGAGCCGGAATTCGAAGGTTCCGAACTGAACCTGGCGGGCTGGACTCGCAAGCTGACCGGCAAGCCGACCATCACCGTCGGCAGCGTTGGCCTCGATGGCGAGTTCCTGCAGTTCATGGTCAACACCGACAAGGTGGCGCAACCGGCCAGCCTGGAAAAACTGCTGGAGCGTCTGAACAACGATGAGTTCGATCTGGTGGCCGTGGGCCGTGCGCTGCTGGTCGATCCGGACTGGGCGCAGAAAGTGCGCGAAGGCCGCGAGCAGGACATTCTGCCGTTCAGCCGTGAGGCGTTGATGACGCTGGTTTGATTGCAGTGGGGGGCTTGTCGCGCAGGTCGCGGCAAGCTCCCTGCAGATGGTTTTCAAACTGCTCGATGATCGCCGCCCAGCCTTGACGACTGGCATGCTGGCGGGCGTTCAATCTGACGCAGCGCAAGGTTTCATCCTCTTCCAGCAGCCACTGCGCTGCATCGCAAAACGCCTCCTCATCCCCCGGCATTGCCAGCACGCCGTTGTAGCCGTGGCGAATGTGCTGCGCAGCGGCCGCCTGATCGTAGGCCACCACGCCAAGACCTGAGGCCAGTGCCTCCAGCACGACGTTGCCGAAGGTCTCGGTCATGCTCGGAAACAGGAACAGATCGCCGGATGCATAGTGCGCCGCCAATGCTTCGCCGCGTTGCGAGCCGCAGAAAATCGCGTCGGGCAATTCCTTTTCCAGAGCTACACGCTGCGGTCCGTCACCGACGATGATCAATTTCAGATTGCGTTGCGGGTACGCGCCGGCGAGCTTGTCGAAGCAGCGTTTGAGCAGACCAAGATTCTTTTCCGGCGCCAGGCGTCCTACGTGAATCACTGCAATGTCTTGCTCACTCAGTCCCCATTGCTCACGCAGGGCGTTCAGGCGTTTGGTCGGGTGGAACAACTGACTGTCGACGCCTCGGGACAGCAGCGCCAGACGATCGAAATGCCGCCGTTCCAGTTCCAGTCGCTGGCTGACGCTCGGCACCAGGGTCAACGCCGAATGATTGTGGAACCAGCGCAGATAATGCGTCAGCAAACGCGTCAGCAGACCGAGACCGTACTGGTTGGTGTACTGCTGGAAATTGGTGTGGAAACCGCTGACTACTGCGATGCCCAGGCGGCGTGCGGCTCGCAGTGCCGACAACCCGAGCGGACCTTCAGTCGCGATGTACAGCACATCCGGGCGTTGGCGAGTCCAGCGGCGCAGCAACTTGTGCATCGACGACTGACCCCACTGCAACCCCGGATAACCCGGCAGTGGCCAGCCCCGGCACAACAGCAGCGCATCGTCCTCAGTGCGCTGAGGATCGTCACCCTGACGTGGCCGCACCAGTTCCACCCGATGCCCGCGCGCGCGCAAACCGTCGCACAAGCGGCCAAGGGTATTGGCCACGCCGTTGATTTCTGGTGGGAAGGTTTCGCTGATCAGGGTGATGTGTAGAGCTGTCGTCATGGCCTCAGTGTCGACTGAGGCCATGTCGCGCTTGTGACGTTCGGATGATGGATTTGTGACGTGCGCTCAGCGTTGTGTCACTAGATTTTCGGCACCGCGCTCGCGCACCCAGAACAGCGTAGCCCCGGCCACGGCAGCGGGCATCATCAGGATGTTCACCACCGGGATCAGCAGCGCCAGGTAAACGATCCCGCCAAAGCTCATGCTCTGCCAGCGCTTCTGCCGCAGCCAGGCGAGCATCTCGTTCCAGCCCAGTTTGTGGTTGTCCGCCGGGTAGTCGATGTACTGGATCGCCATCATCCATACGCCGAACAGCAGCCACAGCGGCGCAGCGATAATATTCACCATCGGGATGAACGACAGGATGAACAGGCCGATGGCCCGGGGCAGGAAGTAGCCCAGTTTGCGCATTTCCCGGGCGAGGGTGCGCGGGATCATCGCGATCAGTTCACCCCAGCTGAAGGCCGGGAAATCGTCGGTGCCGCGTACCACGACTTCGACTTTTTCCGCGAGAAAGCCGTTGAACGGCGCGGCGATCACGTTGGCGAGCATGGTGAAAGTGAAGAACACCATCAACGCCACCAGCACCACGAACAGCGGCCACAGGATGTAGCTCAGGAAGCTCAGCCAGTCGGGGAGCGACGGCATCAGGGAATCGACCCACAGGCTGAACTGGTGGCCGGCGAAATAGATCAATCCGACGAACAGCACCAGGTTGATCGCCAGCGGCAGCAGCACGAACAGGCGCAGGCCAGGACTCAGGACCAGTTTCAGGCCTTCGCGCAGGTATTGCGGGCCGGAGAGAACAGGGGCGGGCATAGGGTGCTCCGAGCAAGGGAAAACGCGCCGACCTTACCGGCTTTGCATAAGCTGTGAAAGCGCGGCAGCGGGATCGACATTCACTGTAACAAAGACGTCCATCTCGTCAGTGTGTCGGCATAGAGACCACCTATGAGCTGGATTGTTAAACCGTATTTCCTTAATCTTGCCCCCCTCGATACGCTGCACCCAACTTTTTACAGGACTGTCGAGCTCACGCCTTCCCCAAGGTTATCCACAGTCCTTTTTTATTCTCGCCGGCAGTCCGGCGTCCGCGCCTGATGTATCGGCCGGTCAACAGGAGACAGGTTCATGTCTGAAGTCCGTCATTCGCGAGTGATCATTCTCGGTTCCGGCCCTGCCGGTTACAGCGCTGCTGTCTACGCTGCCCGTGCCAACCTCAAGCCGCTGCTGATCACCGGCATGCAGGCTGGCGGTCAACTGACCACCACCACCGAAGTCGACAACTGGCCGGGCGACGTCCACGGCCTGACCGGTCCGGTGCTGATGGAGCGCATGCGCGAGCACGCCGAGCGTTTTGAAACCGAGATCGTCTTCGATCACATCAACGCCGTGGACTTCGCTTCCAAACCGTACAGCCTGACCGGCGACAGCGGCACTTACACCTGCGACGCCCTGATCATCGCCACCGGTGCCAGCGCTCGTTACCTGGGCCTGCCGTCGGAAGAAGCGTTCATGGGCAAAGGCGTTTCGGCCTGCGCAACCTGCGACGGATTCTTCTATCGCAACAAGCCGGTGGCCGTGGTCGGTGGCGGCAACACCGCTGTCGAAGAAGCCCTGTACCTGGCCAACATCGCCAGCAAGGTCACCCTGATCCACCGTCGCGAAACCTTCCGCGCCGAGAAGATCCTGATCGACAAGCTCAACGCCCGTGTGGCCGAAGGCAAGATCGAGCTGAAACTGAACGCGACCCTGGACGAAGTGCTGGGCGACAACATGGGCGTGACCGGTGCGCGTCTGAAGAACAACGACGGCAGCTTCGACGAAATCAAGGTCGACGGCGTGTTCATCGCGATCGGCCACACCCCGAACACCTCGCTGTTCGAAGGTCAGCTGGAGCTGAAGGACGGCTACCTCGTCGTTCAGGGCGGCCGTGAAGGCAACGCCACCGCGACCAGCGTCGAAGGCATCTTCGCCGCCGGCGACGTGGCCGACCACGTTTACCGTCAGGCCATTACCTCGGCCGGCGCCGGCTGCATGGCGGCACTGGACACCGAGCGTTACCTGGACGATCTGCAGAACGCTTCGTTCTAAGATCGCAGACATAAAAAAACCGGCCTATTGGCCGGTTTTTTTGTGCCTGCGATTCGCTCGGGAATCAGCGGCGGGTCAGCGGCTGCGCTTCGAACTTCACGCCAGCCAGACCGTGTTTGATCAGCGCACGGATATTGCCGTGATCGCTGCCTTCAGGCGTTGCCACGACCGAACGGTAGTGTTCGCCGAACGCCAGCAGCGCTTCTTCATCGCTCAAGCCTTCCAGCAGCGCCAGACCCAACGTCTTGCACGAACCTTCGTTCTGCCCGGCCGCGTTTTCCACGCCGCCGTTGTTGAACGCCTGAGGCTGGTAGTCGTAACCGGCGGCGATGAAGGACAAGGTGTCGGCAAATACGTGTTCGCCGCTCTTGAGGCTGGCGCGCAGGGTGTTCAGATCACTCATTGGGTTTTCCTTTGGCGAACGCCGCTTGTTGTTCGGCGCTGGCTTCTTGCTGATATTGGGCTTTCCACTCGGCGTACGGCATGCCGTAAACCACTTCCCGGGCATCGTCGAGGCTGACCTCGATCTGGCGCTCGTCGGCGGCGGCCTTGTACCACTTCGACAGGCAATTGCGGCAGAAACCGGAGAGGTTCATCAGGTCGATGTTCTGCACATCCTTGCGGCTGTCCAGGTGGGCGACCAGCCGGCGGAAGGCGGCGGCTTCGAGTTCGAGGCGTTGTTGTTCGGTCATGGAAGTCTCTTCGAGACAGCTGAGAGCGGCAAGCTCCGAGCTGCAAGATTCTGAAATGTGGGGTGCCTTTAGCTTACCGCTTGCAGCTCGAAGCTTGAAGCTTAGCGGCTTGCCGCGAGCGTGATCGACACCGACTCGGCAAAACGCAACGCGTGCGGCTTGTCGACTTCGACCTCGGCGTACAGCACCGATTCGTTGGCCATCACCAGATCCAGCAGCTCCTGGGTCAGGCGTTCGAGCAGCGCGAAACGGTTGCCCTCCACGTGGGCGATGATCGCCTTGGTGATGGTGCGGTAGTTCAGCGCGTGGTCGATGTCGTTGTCACGCACCGCTTCCTGTGCGGCGTAGAGGATGGTCAGGTTGATCAGCACATCCTGCTTGTTGAGGATTTCGTCCTCGTTGATTCCGATAAAGGTGCGCAGGCGCAGATCCTTGACCCGGATGCGCGCCATTCCCGGTTGAAGTTGTGGCATTTACTTGCTCCGTCCAATCAATTGCAGGAACTCCTGGCGGGTGTTGCTCGACTCGCGGAAGGCGCCGAGCATGACCGAGGTGTTCATGGTCGAATTCTGTTTCTCGACACCGCGCATCATCATGCACATGTGCCGGGCTTCGATGACCACCGCGACACCGGCGGCATCGGTGACTTGCTGCACCGCCTCGGCGATCTGCCGGGTCAGGTTTTCCTGGATCTGCAGACGGCGGGCGAACATGTCCACCAGCCGTGCGATCTTCGACAGTCCCAGTACCTTGCCTGTCGGAATATAAGCCACATGGGCCTTGCCGATGAAGGGCAGCAGGTGATGTTCGCACAACGAGTAGAGCTCGATGTCGGCGACGATGATCATCTCGTCGCTGTCGGAAGCGAACAGCGCACCATTGACGATCTCGTCGACGCTCTGTTCATAGCCGTGACACAGATACTGCATGGCCTTGGCCGCGCGCACCGGTGTGTCGAGCAAGCCTTCACGGTCGGGATCTTCACCGAGGCCGATCAGGATCTCGCGGTAGTTTTCGGGCAGGGAACGGGTCATGGAGCATCCTCGCGGGGGCGTTTTACTTGACGTGCCGCCCGCCGTTGACGGTCAGGGTGGTGCCGGTGACATAGGGGTTGTCGAGCAGATAGCGCAGGCTCTGATAGACCACTTCGCTGCCCGGCTCGATACCCAGCGCGGACTTGGCCAGCGCCTTGGCGCGGTATGCCGCGTCGTCGTCGGGATTGAACAATAGCAGGGCCGGCGCGATGCCGTTGACCTTGATCGACGGCGCGTAACGCGCGGCGAAGGACAGTGTGAGGCTGTCGAGCCCGGCCTTGCTGGCGCAATAGCCGATGTGTTTGCTGCTGCCCTTGCGGGTGACGTCGTCGCTGATGTGGATGATGTCGGCGGGGCTCGAACGTTGCAGCAAATCAGCGCAATGCAGATTGATCAGGTACGGCGCCAGCATGTGGATGTTGAACATCCGGGTGAAGGCTTCGGCTTCACCGTCGCCGTTTTCCGCCAGCCATTCGGAGGCGTTGTGCACGATGGCCCGCAGGCTGTCGGTGTGGGTTTTCAGTTCAGCGATGAAAGCGAGGATTGAGGCCTCGCTGGAAAAATCCGCGAATACCCCGATGGCCCCCAGATCCCTTAACGTTTTCACACCGGAACGTTCGCTGCGGTAGGTGAAGATGACCCGGTGGCCGTCCTCCAGCAGTCGCTGCGCGCAATGCAGCCCGACGCGCTGGCCGGCGCCAGTGATGAGAATGGGGGCTGTGGAAAGGGTCATGAACGGCTCGCGTCGAGGTCAGTGTAAAAACTATAACAGCGACGCGAGCGATGGTTTCAGCGATTTTGCGCGGGCGCCGCACCGGGCAATGGACGGGCCGGGGCGCTGTTGAGCCAGCCGGCCAGCAGACGCGTCGACAGCGGGATAAAGAAATAGACCATCAACGGTGTCAGGCACAGCGTGCTGATGAATACGCGGGGCAACAGGCTCATTTCTCCGAGCAGCGGACCGAGCACGAAGTTGAACAGCAGCGACACCGGGAAGAACGCCAGCCAGATGGCTACGGCCTGTTTCCAGCGTGGTGGGCGGACGCCTGCTGCGCCGAACCAGCCTTCGATGCCGCTGACCCGATGCTCCTTCGGATGGGCGAACAGATCACTGCCACGGGACAGCCACGCGGTGCGCGATGCCGAGTGCTCCCAGGCATGCAGGGTCTGTTCGTCGACAAAGCGGAAAATGATCTGGAATTCATTATCGCCGGGAGGCGGAGCCAGGACGCCGGAACCGAGATAGCCGGGGAAATCGGTGGCCAGTTGTTCGCCTTCGCGCAGCCAGGCGATCAGGTCCTGATAGCGGCCATCGGCGACGCGACGGGCGACCATCAGCGTGACGGGGGAAGTAGACATTGTGTATCTCCGAATTGCATATGCGTCGCTCCGGGTAGGAGTTTCGCCTGACGCAGCGCCGGGGTAGAGGGCTGCGCTTTTCGACAAGCAAGGATTATTCCTGATTATTGTGACGAAACCAGAGACGTTCGTCCCATTTCATCGCTTGAATCGGAATGGGGCATCAGAGGTAGAATGGGATCCAACTACGCCAACAAGGACGTGTCCGCACACATGCCTGTCATTACTGACGTTCGCCTTGCCTCGCAGGTCTCTGTTGCGCTTGAGCGCGAGGAGCTTTTCCCCATACGCGAGGTGGCACGGCTGACCGGCGTCAATCCGGTCACCCTGCGCGCATGGGAGCGGCGTTATGGCTTGATCCAGCCGACACGCACCGAAAGTGGGCACCGGTTGTATTCGATGACCGATATCGAGCGCGTTCGCAGTATCGTCGACTGGATCGATCGTGGTGTCTCGGTGAGCAAGGTCGGCAGGATCCTCGCCAAGACCGAGCCGATGAAGGCGTTGGCGCACATCATTCCCGATGACCTGGTGCAGGCTGACTACCTGCAATGGCAGGAGCAGGTTCAGCGAGCTGTCAGTTCGTTCGATGACCAGGAACTGGATCGGGTCTACGGTCAGATTTTCTCTTCCTACACGCTGCCTGTGGTGTTCCAGGACATCCTGATGCCGCTGTGGCTGCAGCTGTTGCAGCGACAGGATGCATTCGGGCAAACCAGCGAGTGGCTGTTCCTCGACGGTTTCCTGAGGGCGCGGGTACTGCAGCGCATCGTTGTGTTGCGTGGCTCGCATCCGCGCAAGGTGATTGTCAGTGCCCTGGCCGGGCAATGTCGCGAGCTTGAACTGCTGGTGGCGGCACTGTTTCTCAGTGGCAACGATGCAGGCGTTCGGGTGTTGACCACCGGCCAGCCGTTCGACGAGCTGACACTGGTTTGCGAAAAGATCAAACCCCAGGCGCTGGTGCTGTTTTCCAATCACGCCCCGACTGCCGAATTGCCCCGGCGTCTGAACCGCCTGGCCCTGAGTCTGGATTGTCAGCTGATGCTGGCGGGCGATGCGTCGGATCTGGCGCAGGACAGCCTGGCCGGATCATCGGTGGGCTGTCTGGGCAATGAAGGGTCAACCATGCGCCAGCGTCTGAACCAGTTTCTCGCGGGGACGCTGGATACCTGAGGCTCAGGTATGCAGGGCAGGGTGGGTCAGTCGGTGTTGCTGAAGGATGAACTGGCGCAGGCGTTCGGTTTCGTCAGCGTCGCTCTGGCTCAGGTCGTAAGCGAAGAAACCGCTTTCGGTTCCCCGTTCGAAGGTGCCACGCAGGGAAATCCGCTCATAGCCTGAAGGGCTGAACCACAGGGCGAAATGCTTCGGCGGCTTGGTCTTGTTGCGCACCTCCAGCAGCACGCCTTTATGCGAAACCTCGTGAACCCACAACATGCCCGGTTGGCCTTTGGCATTCTCCAACGCTACCGGCTCTTCAAGGGCCAGACGCCATGGGCGAACCATCGGACCGTCTTCATAGATGCTTGGCACACCCAGGCGCAAATGCAGGGCATGGAATTCGTCTTCCACCAGATGAAGCGGAAAGGTCATCTGCTGGTTTTCGAAGTTGGCCTGGATGGTGACTTGCTCATGGGCCGCCAGGCGCGTGAGCAGATCACGGATCTGCGAACCACCATTGACCAGCAGGCTCGACGTCGCATCCCGCACATTGAGCTGCGGGTTGTGTTGCATGGTCTGGATGAAATCCAGCTCATCCTGGGTCAGGAGGGCGTCGCGTTGCATGGCTAGCTCGAAATAAATAATTACAAAGTCATTGGTGATTGTAGTTAATGACACTTAGTTCGCAGTTTTGTTTGCGCCGTTCGTCGCTTTCAGGGCCGCCAGTTCTGCTTCGAGAGCCGCGACCTGGGCTTCCAGTTGCGCCACTCGCTGCTGCGCCTTGACCTGAACGGTGACGTCCTTTTGCACGCCAACGAAGTAAGTCTGACCATCATCAGCGTTTTTTACCGTCGACAGCGACAGCTCGTTCCAGAACGGTGTGCCGTCCTTGCGATAGTTTCGGATGATTTCCCGACACGAACCCTTATTGCGCAATGCTTCGCGAATCAGTGGCAGATTTTCCTGGTTCCGGTCTCCGGCCTGCAGAAAACGGCAATCCTGATACAGGATTTCTTCACTGGTGTAACCCGTCAGGCGTTCGAAAGCCGGGTTCACGTAAATCAGGATGTTGTCTTCCTTGCCTTCTCGCTCGGCCACCACGATTCCGTCGTTCGACGCGTTGATCACCATTTGCAGCAGGCTGGCATTGATCATCTTTGAATCCCTTCAAGGTTGTCGGTGGCAGGCATTCTAGAAGATCAATCAGCGCTGTCTACTGGCCATCAGCGCTTATCGAGAGCCAATCGCAACATTGCGTCAGTGGCTGTTACTATCGCCGCTCTTTTTTTCAGTTTCAGGATCAGATTGATGAAAGTCGCCATCCTCTCCGGCTCGGTGTACGGCACGGCCGAAGAAGTCGCTCGCCACGCGCAAAGCCTGCTGAAAGCCGCCGGTTTTGAAACCTTCTACAACTCGCGCGCCAGCCTCGCCGAACTCCAGACCTTTGGCCCCGAGGCCTTGCTCGCAGTAACTTCGACCACCGGCATGGGCGAGTTGCCGGACAACCTGCAACCGCTGTACTCGAGCATTCGCGATCAGTTGCCGGCGGCCTGGCGCGGTTTGCCTGGCGCGGTGATCGCCTTGGGCGACGCCAGTTACGGCGACACGTTCTGCGGCGGTGGTGAGCAGATGCGTGAATTGTTCGGTGAGCTGGGCGTGCGTGAAGTACAGGACATGCTGCGCATCGACGCCAGCGAAAGCGTCACCCCGGAAACTGACGCGGAGCCTTGGCTCGAGCAGTTGATCGCCACGCTCAAAGGCTGATCCCGCGTTCGCGCAGCAGTGCGAGCCAGGCCTGCGCAGCCTTCGACAGATAGGCGCCCCGGCGCCAGATGAAGGCGATGTCCCAGCGCAGGTAGTCCGGCGCGTTCAAGGTCAGGCGCACCACGCCTGGCCGCACCAGCCCGCGGGCCACCACGCTGGGAAGCAGCACGACGCCTTGCCCGGCGGCCACCAGTGCCGCGAGAAAATCCGCCTGACCGCTACGGCCACCCTCCTTCGGGGTGAAGCCCATCTGCTGGCACGCCTGAAGCAAACGGTCATTGAGCACGAAACTGCGCTGATACAGCAGGAACGGCGTGTCGGCCAGTTCCTCCAGACCGATTTCACCTTTCGTCGCCAATGGGTGATCTATCGGCAGCAGCGCATCGAGCGGCTCATCGCAGAACGGCTGGAAGTCGAACTGAGGATCTTTCGGCAGCAGACTCCCGCCCAGTTCCAGTTCACCGCTCAACACGGCTTGTTCGATATGGCGACTGCCGCCTTCGAGCAATTGCACGCTGATGTTCGGGTAACGCCGTCGGTATTCGGCGAACAACCCGGCGAACAGCGCATCGCTGCCCAGCAAAGGCAAACCGAGGCGCAACTCGCCCCGCGCCAGATGACTGAGATCATCCAGTTCGGTGAGCAATTCATCGCGCAGGCGCAGCATGCCTTCGGCCCGTTGCAGCACCACGCTGCCGGCGGCGGTCAGGCGCAATTGCGAACCCAGGCGATCGAGCAGCGGGGTGCCAAGGCTCTGTTCGAGCTGGGCGATCTGCTTGCTCACGGCGGACTGACTGATGTGCAGGGTTTTCGCCGCCTGGGTGAAACCACCCTGATGCATGACTTCGACGAAGCTTTTGAGCTGTTTGAATTCCATGGCCTGATTCCGGATTGGAATGGCTTTGAGTCTAACAATTCGCTTCGGAGATGGCAGCCGGGTTCGTAAAATGGGCACCTGAAAGGAGCCCACCGATGAAAGCCTCGACCCTCAAATACCTCTCTCGCCTGCTGGCCGAACTGGCCGTGCTGCTCGGTCTCTACCTGCTCGGCTGCCAGTTGGCCACTTGGCTGGCCTGGCCGATCCCCGGCGGCGTGGTTGGCATGGCATTGCTGCTGCTGGCGTTTGCATTCGGCTGGGTCAAACCGGCGGCGTTGCAAATGGGCGCGGGACTGTTGATGGCCGAGATGCTGCTGTTCTTCATTCCGGCGCTGATGAGCCTGCTGGATTACGGCGCCTTGTTGCGTGATGACGGCTGGCGGATTCTGCTGGTGATCGCCGCCAGCACGCTGATGGTGATGCTGGTGACGGCGTTCACCGTTGAACTGGCCGTGCGCCTGAGGCGGTCCCATGAAGCTTGAACTGATGCCGATGTTCTGGCTGGCGTTCACCTTGCTGGCCTACCTGTTCAGTCGCTGGCTGTATCGCCGTACCGGGCGTTACCTGCTGTCGCCACTGATTCTGGTCCCCGCGTTGCTGCTGGCGCTCGCGGTGCCATTGCATACCGCTTATGCGGAATACTCCAGCAACACCCACTGGCTGATGCTGGTGCTCGGCCCGGTCACCGTCGCGTTTGCGGTGCCGATCTGGCAACAGCGACGTTTGCTGGTGCGGCACTGGTCGGCGTTGTTGCTGGGCATGCTGGCCGGCAGTGCCGCATCGATTGCCACCTCGTTCGGTCTGGCCAGGGCTTTGGCGCTGGACAGTTCGGTCACGCTGTCACTGGTGCCGCGCTCGATCACCACACCGTTTGCCATGCCGCTGGCGCAGGATCTCGGCGGGGTGCCTGAATTGACGGCGGTGTTCGTGATGTTCACCGGGGTGTTTGGCGCGATGCTCGGCGGGGTATTGCTCAAGTGGCTGCCACTGCGCAGCGCTTTGGCACGTGGTGCTCTGTTTGGTGTTGGCGCCCATGGTGCGGGCGTCAGTCGCGCCCATGAAGTGGGCGGCGAAGAAGGCTCGGTGGCGGGGCTGGTGATGGTGCTCACCGGGCTGCTCAATCTGTTCGCCGCACCTTTGTTGGCGTCGTTGCTTTGACATGGATCCAAGCGGTTTGCGCAGCTGACTCGCTCAGTCATCAAGCTGGCTGCCAATGCAACTACGCGAAACCCCGGGGCTGACTAGACTGCTGACACCTGCCGAAAAAAACAAAAACAGAGGTGCATACAGTGAGCGTATCCCCCGTCCCTTCTTCCTTGAATGTCAAAGATCAGGTCAGTGCCGCGGAGTGGCAGACCCGGGTCGATCTTGCCGCCTGCTATCGACTGGTCGCCCTGCATGGCTGGGACGATCTGATCTTCACCCACATCTCGGCCAAGGTGCCGGGCACCGAAGATTTCCTGATCAACCCGTTCGGGATGATGTTCCATGAGATCACCGCGTCCAGCCTGGTGAAGGTCGACCAGGCCGGCAACAAGCTCATGGACAGCCCCTACGAAATCAATCCTGCCGGCTACACCATCCACAGCGCCGTCCACGAAGTGCGCCATGATGTGACCTGCGTGCTTCATACCCACACCGCTTCCGGTGTTGCGGTGTCGGCACAGAAACAGGGCGTGTTGCCGATCAGTCAGCAATCGTTGTTCGTGCTGTCGAGCCTGGCCTTCCATGCTTACGAAGGCGTGGCACTCAATCACGAAGAGAAGGACCGGTTGCAGGCCGACCTTGGCGACAACAATTTCCTGATGCTGCACAACCACGGTCTGCTGACTTGTGGCGGCACCATCGCTGACACGTTCCTGATGATGTTTACCTTCCAGCGCGCCTGCGACATCCAGGTCATGGCGCAGACCGGCGGTGCCGAACTGATCGCCATCGAACCGCAGATTCTGGCGGGCGCCAAAGCAATGATTGCCGGCGTCACCAAAAGTGCTCAAGGCATGGGCGGCGCGCTGGCCTGGCCGGCGCTGCTGCGCAAACTCGATAAACAAGACCCGGGGTATAAACTCTAATGCCTCTCGCCGAGATTCCTCTGAGTGCCTGGCGCAAACGCAGCCAGTCGTTTGTCTTCCGTGGCCAGTCGATCCGTTACTGGACGGCCGGGCAGGGCGAACCGCTGCTGCTGATCCACGGCTTCCCGACGGCCAGCTGGGACTGGCATTACCTTTGGCAGCCGCTGGCCCAGCGCTTTCGGGTGATCGCCTGCGACATGCTCGGCTTCGGCGACTCGGCCAAACCGCTGAACCACACCTACAGCCTGCTGGAGCAAGCCGATCTGCAACAGGCGTTGCTCACTCATCTGCAGGTCGAGCAACCGGTGCATCTCCTTGCCCATGACTACGGCGACAGCGTTGCCCAGGAACTGCTGGCCCGGCACTACGAAGAGAAGATCGAAGTCGCCAGTTGTGTGTTCCTCAACGGTGGTCTGTTCCCGGAAACCCATCGTCCGTTGCTGGCGCAAAAACTGCTGCTCAGCCCGCTGGGCTGGATGATCGGCCGCGCGTTTACCCGCGATGCCCTGGTGAAAAGCTTCCGGCAGATCTTCGGCCCGGACACCCGGCCCAGCGAAAGTGAAATGGACGACTTCTGGAGCCTGGTCGAATGCAATCGCGGGCCGCGCATCATGCACAAGTTGATCACCTACATTCCGGAACGCCGGGTGCAGCGTGATCGCTGGGTCGCAGCGATGCAGCGCGGCGAGGTGCCGTTGCGGGTGATCGATGGCGAAGTCGATCCGATCTCCGGCGCGCACATGGTCGAACGTTATCGCGAGTTGATCCCCGATGCGGACACCGTGCTATTGCCGGGCATTGGTCATTACCCGCAAAGCGAAGCGCCGGTGCAGGTGCTCAAGCACTACCTGGAATTTCGTGATCACTTCGTGCTGCCGCCGCGCAAGGTGGCGTGCTCCTGATCGACGGGCGGGGGCGCGTTGCGCCTCTGCACGGTTTCATCATCCCCCAGCCTTATCGCGCACCATTCAGCCTCAACCGTGTTCGTTGTGACCGCGCGCTCTGTGCCTGACACTCGGGGACACTGTCCCTCAGGCCTGCTGGAGTTGCCTCGATGAATGAGTCTGTGCGTTTCGAAGATAAAGTCGTGATCGTCACCGGAGCCGGTGGTGGCCTGGGGCGCGCTCATGCTTTGCTGTTCGCCAAACAGGGCGCCAAAGTGCTGGTCAACGACCTCGGCGGCTCGACCCAGGGCGAAGGCGCCAACGCTTCGGCCGCCGACCGCGTGGTGGCGGAAATCCGCGAGGCCGGCGGCATTGCCGAGGCCAACCATGACTCGGTGACCGACGGCGACAAACTGGTGCAGAACGCCCTCGATGTGTTTGGCCGCGTCGATGTGGTTGTGAACAATGCCGGCATCCTGCGCGACAAGACCTTCCACAAGATGGAAGACGCCGACTGGGATCTGGTCTACCGCGTCCACGTCGAAGGCGCCTACAAGGTGACCCGCGCCGCATGGCCACACCTGCGCGAGCAAAACTACGGTCGGGTGATCTTCACCGCATCGACCTCCGGTATCTACGGCAACTTCGGCCAGTCCAACTACGGCATGGCCAAACTCGGTCTTTACGGCCTGACCCGCACCCTGGCCATCGAAGGTCGCAAGAACAACATCCTGGTCAACGCCATCGCCCCTACCGGCGGCACACGTATGACCGAAGGCCTGATTCCGCCGCAAGTGTTCGAACAACTCAAACCGGAACTGGTCAGCCCGCTGGTGGTGTACCTGGCCAGCGAGCAATGCCAGGAAACCGCAGGCCTGTTCGAGGTCGGCGGCGGCTGGATGGGCAAGGTGCGCTGGGAGCGCAGCCTGGGCGCCGGGTTCGATCCTCGCGTCGGTTTTTCCCCGGATGATGTCGCGGCGCACTGGCAGCAGATTTGTGATTTCGAAGGGGCCGCGCATCCGAAGGACAATATAGAAGCGCTGAAAGAAATGATGGCGAATCTGCAGAAGTATTCGCTCTGACGCCTTTGTGTCGCCTGGCAGGACTCGTCCGGGTCCTGCCGCTCCCGCCAAACATCCCCGCCTTAGAGTTCCTGCAAAAAACACCGCCCATAAAAAAGGCCGCTGCAAACGCAGCGGCCAAGGTAAGACGTTGGATCAAGGAGCTACAAATCAACGTCAGTGAACACCTGGGCGATGGAGCGAAGAGCGCTTCAATCCATCAGAATTCGGTTGCCGACGACTCGGTCGCGGACTTTTTGCTTCCTGGCTGGGCTGCCGTGAAAGCCCGTTCAGAATAAGCGCCTGAGGCCAAAGGAAAAATAGCGATTCCGGACATGCACTGTTACGGGGCATGTAACAGTGGGGTGCCCCGAGGTGGGGATCATCCGTTGCGTTGATCATGGGTTATCCAGCCGGTTCATGTCCTGCGGCAGGCCCCGTCCCAGATAGGGATTCATCCTTTCGAGCGACAGCGCGAATACCTCCTTGGTGCGCTTATCGTCCCCGTGTGGCGGCAGTAGGGTGGGGGCTTCTGTCACTCACCGGGGAAGACGCATGACAAAAACAACAATGCGCGCCATCTTCAAACCGCAGGCGCTGGCGGCTGCGGTTGCCTTGGGCTGCTGCGTCCAGGCCCATGCGGTCGATTTCAACATCGGCGAAATCGAAGGCACGTTCGACTCATCGCTGTCGGTCGGCGCGAGCTGGGGCATGCGCGATGCGGACAAGTCGCTGGTCGGCACGGTCAATGGCGGTACGGGTCAGTCTTCGACCGGTGATGACGGGCGCTTGAACTTCAAGAAGGGCGAGACCTTTTCCAAGATCTTCAAGGGCATCCACGACCTTGAATTGAAGTACGGCGACACCGGTGTGTTCGTGCGCGGCAAGTACTGGTACGACTTCGAACTCAAGGATGAAGACCGCGAGTTCAAGCCGATCAGCGACAAGGGCCGCAAGGAAGGCGCCAAGTCTTCAGGCGGACAGATTCTCGACGCGTTCGTCTATCACAACTACTCCATCGCCGACCTGCCGGGCACCGTGCGCGCCGGCAAGCAGGTGGTGAGCTGGGGCGAAAGTACTTTCATTGGCAACTCGATCAACAGCATCAACCCGATCGACGTCTCGGCGTTCCGCCGGCCCGGTGCCGAGATCAAGGAAGGCCTGATTCCGGTGAACATGCTGTTCGGCTCCCAGAGCCTGACGGACAAGCTCTCGGTCGAAGGTTTCTATCAACTGGAATGGGACCAGACCGTTCTCGACAACTGCGGCACGTTCTTCGGTGTCGACGTGGCGGCGGATGGTTGCAACAACGGTTACACCGTCGGCAGTCCGGCGATTGCTCCGCTGGCGCCGCTGGCCGCTGCGTTTGGGCAACCTATCCAGGTCACCCGCGAAGGCGTGGTCGTGCCCCGTGGCGGTGACCGCGATGCGCGGGATTCCGGGCAGTGGGGAACGGCGTTGCGCTGGCTCGGCGACGATACCGAATATGGCCTGTACTTCATGAATTACCACAGCCGCACACCTACGGTCGGCACCATCACCGCCGGGCTGTCGACCCTGTCGGCACTGCCGGGGATGGTCAGCACCGCCAACCGCCTGGCTCCCGGCAGCGGTTCCGGGCTGGCGCAAAGCGTGATGCTCGGGCGTGGTCAGTACTACCTCGAATACCCGGAGGACATCCGCCTGTATGGCGCAAGCTTTGCCACCACCCTGCCCACTGGCACCGCGTGGACCGGCGAGCTCAGCTACCGGCCGAATGCCCCGGTGCAGGTCAACACCAACGACTTGACGCTGGCACTGCTCAACCCGATTGCCGGCGGTGCGGCGTCGCCACTGACCACTTCACCTGGCGCCGACAACAAAGGCTACCGGCGCAAGGAAGTGACGCAGCTGCAGAGCACCCTCACGCACTTCTTCGATCAAGTGCTGGGCGCCGAACGCCTGACCGTGGTCGGCGAGGCGGCGGTGGTGCGGGTCGGCGGACTGGAGTCGCGCAGCAAGCTGCGTTACGGCCGTGACTCGGTCTACGGCCAGTACGGTTTCGGCGGCGACACCGGCGGGTTCGTCACGTCGACCTCCTGGGGCTATCGCGCCCGGGCCATCCTCGACTACGCCAACGTGATCGGCGGGATCAACCTCAAGCCCAACCTGTCCTGGTCCCACGACGTCTCCGGTTACGGCCCTAACGGGCTGTTCAACGAAGGCGCCAAGGCGATCAGCGTCGGCGTCGATGCCGACTACCGCAACACTTACACCGCCAGCCTCAGTTACACCGATTTTTTTGGCGGCGATTACAACGTCCTCACTGACCGTGACTTCGTGGCCCTGAGCTTCGGCGTGAACTTCTGATCTGCCCGAGAAGGATGAAATCCATGCGCAAGATGATTCTGCAATGCGGTGTCCTGGCCCTGAGCCTGTTGGCTGCCAACGTGATCGCGGCGGTGTCGCCGCAAGAGGCCGACAAGCTCGGCACCAGCCTGACGCCGCTCGGTGCCGAGAAGGCCGGTAACGCCGACGGCTCGATTCCGGCCTGGACCGGCGGTATTCCGAAAAACGCCGGAGCGGTGGACAGCAAGGGCTTTCTTGCCGACCCGTTCGCCAATGAAAAACCGCTGTTCACCATCACCGCCGCCAACGTCGACCAGTACAAGGCCAAACTCTCCGAGGGGCAGGTGGCGATGTTCAAGCGCTACCCGGAAACCTACAAGATCCCGGTCTACCCGACCCACCGCACCGTCGCCGTGCCACCGGAAATCTACGAGTCGGCCAAGCGTAGTGCGCTGAACGTGACCACGATCAACGACGGCAACGGCCTGGCCAATTTCACCGGCAACCGCTACTACGCCTTCCCGATTCCGAAGAACGGCGTCGAGGTGTTGTGGAACCACATCACCCGTTATCACGGCGGCAATCTGCGACGGATCATCACTCAGGTGACACCGCAGACCAATGGCAGCTACACGCCGATCCGCTTCGAGGAAGAGATTGCCGTGCCGCAGTTGATGAAAGACCTGGACCCGCAGCAGGCGGCCAACGTGCTGACCTTCTTCAAGCAGTCGGTGACCGCGCCGGCGCGTCTGGCTGGCAACGTATTGCTGGTGCACGAAACCCTCGACCAGGTGAAGGAGCCGCGTCTGGCCTGGATCTACAACGCCGGGCAGCGTCGGGTGCGCCGTGCGCCGCAAGTGGCGTATGACGGGCCAGGCACCGCCGCCGATGGCCTGCGGACTTCGGACAACTTCGACATGTTCTCCGGCGCGCCGGATCGTTACGACTGGAAGCTGATCGGCAAGAAGGAAATGTACATTCCGTACAACAGCTACAAACTCGATTCGCCGAAGCTCAAGTACGACGACATCGTCAAGGCCGGGCACATCAATCAGGACCTGACCCGCTATGAATTGCACCGGGTCTGGGAAGTGATCGGTACGGTCAAGCCGAGCGAGCGACACATCTACGCCAAGCGCCACATGTACATCGACGAGGACAGCTGGCAGGTGGCACTGGTCGATCACTACGATGGTCGCGGGCAGCTGTGGCGCGTGGCCGAGGGGCATGCCCAGTACTACTACGATCACCAGGCTCAGGCCTACACGCTGGAAGCGCTCTACGACATCATCGCCGGTCGCTACATCGCCCTTGGGATGAAGAACGAGGAGAAGCACAGCTTCGAATTCGGCTTCGAAGCCAAGGTTGCAGACTTCACTCCTTCAGCCCTGCGTGCCGAGGGCGTGCGCTAGGGTTTTCGATACACCGGCAAGACAAAAGGCGACCGGGTGGTCGCCTTTTTTATGGGCCGCAATCAGCGTACTGAATACTCGTCAACAAGCGTCGGGGAGAGGGCTAGGGTGAGCGAACAACGATAAAAAGGCGCACCTGATGACCGCCATGACACCCTGTCTGGATAGACCGGATTTTCTCCCGAGGCTGTCTCCCCATCATCTGCCACGCCCGCGCCTTTACGAGGCACTGCTCGACTCGGCGGCTCGGGTCAAACTGATCTGCGCGCCGGCCGGCAGCGGTAAAACCGCGCTACTCACCGAGTGCCTGCTGCAGGCTCCGGTCAATTGCACCGTCTGCTGGTTGCCGCTGGCAGGGGCGTCCTTGAGCGTCGGCGAATTTTGCGAACGGCTTGCGCGCTCGATGGGACTGACGGCCTCGGACGAGGCTTCGCTGCTTTATGAACTGGCGCGACGATCTTCGGCTACCTGGGTGTTGATCGACGATTACTGCCGGAGTCCGGAACCTGCGCTGGATGCATTGCTCGACCGGATGCTGGCGATCAGTAGCCCGGCCCTGACGTGGTGGATCGGTACGCGGCGGCGTCCACCCTGCAACTGGCCGCGCCTGCTGCTGGATGACGCACTGTACGAATGTGAAGGCGCGGCGCTGGCGCTGAACAGGGATGAAATCGCCCAAGTGTTGCGTCACTTGCCGCCAGCCCAGGCCGATAGCATCGCTGCTCGCATCCATCAGCGCAGCGGAGGCTGGTGCGCCGGGGTACGGATGCTGATGATGCAAAAATGCGACTGGTCGCAAAAGACCTTGCCGCAGCAGCGCATGGACACTTTGCTGGACTATCTGCAACACGAACTGTTCAGCGGCCTGAGCCCGGAACTGGCCGAAGCCTGGCGGGTGCTGGCGCATTTACCGCGCTTCAATGCCAGCCTGTGCGATCACCTGTTCGGTGCCGGGGACGGGGCACAATGGATGCGCAGTCTGCAAACGCTGGGATGCTTTATCGAACCCTGGCAAGGATCACCGGACTGGTTGCAGGTGTGTGCTCCACTGTCGCGCCTGATGCGTGACGAACCGTGGCCTGCCGGGCGTTCCTGGCATCGCCGGGCCTGTCAGTGGTTTGCTGCCGGACAACATTGGAAATGTGCTTTCGAGCAGGCGTTGCTGGCCGAAGAGTACGAGGTCGCGGTGAGCCTGTTGCAACACTTCAGTTTCGAGCATCTGTTCGAGGAGCAGACGGTCGTGCTGTTGCTGCGTCTTTATGAGCAACGCGGCGAGGAACTGCTGTTGGGTTCGGCGCAACTGGTCGGCTTGATCACGGCTGCTTTGCTGTTCGCCGGGCGCTTTGCCCAGGCGGCGGATTGCATCGGGCAACTGTCGCGCTTTTTGCCGCCACCCTCGGCTGGCCAGCAACGGCAATTGATCGCCCGCTGGCAGGCTCAGCAAGGCTGGCTGTTGCACCTGCAAGGACGGATGGACGAGGCGCGTGAGCATTTCGAGCAAGCGTTGAGCGATCTGTCGCCGAAGGCCTGGACAGCGCGCCTGCTGTGCCTCTCGGGACGTACACAGCAGGCGTTGCTGTGTGGCGATCTGGAGCTGGCTCATTCGATCAATCGTGAAGCCCTTTGCCTGGCCCGGGCAGAGGGTTCATTGCTGTTCGAGGCATTGCTGGAACTTGATCACGCCCAATTGCTGGAACAGCGAGGGGCGTCGGCCCGAGCCGAACAGCTGTTGGCCGGCCTTTGCGAGATGCTCGGCTCGTCCGTCGAGCGCCCGACGCCGCTGCTTGGGCGTATCGCTCTGCGTCGGGGAAGGCTGGCATTGAGCATGGGGCAACAGGCGCGGGCGGCCGGGTTCTTTCAACAAGGGCTTGACGACTGCCTGTGCAGCTTTGACAAGCGTGTGCTTTACGGCTTTCTGGGGCAGGCGCAACTGGCTGCCGATCAGGACGATTACCCGCAAGCCTTCATGCGTCTGCGCGATGCCGAACGGTTGATGCAGCAGCGGCAGATCCCCGACACCGTCTATCGCAGCATCCTGTTGCAGGTCAGCAGCGAATTCTGGCTGCAACAGGAGCGGCCTGAACTGGCCCGGGAGGCCTTGACTCGCGTACTTCGGCACTTTCGTGGCCCCCACGCACGGCAGGCCCCGCCGGCGACACTGGAGCTTGTCCCGCGCATCGAGTGCTTGCTGATTATGGCCGAGACCCGGTTGCATCAGGCACTGCAACCCATGGCGCGTCTGCAGTGCCTGTTCGAGCAGGCTCAAGCCAGTCGGATGGTCGTTCTTGAAACCGAGTTGTTGCTGGCAATGGGGGAGGTAGCCTCTTTGCTCGATGAGCGGGAATCTGCCCGGCAGTACTTTGAAAGAGGCCGGACATTGGCCAGCCATTTCAATTTGACGCGACTATTGCTGAAGTTTGAAGAGCAAATGCCGGATGCCTGGGTTGCATTGGCATCTGGAAAGAAACTTTCAGATAAAGGTGGCGATGAAAGTTCATTGAGTTTGCGAGAGTCTCAGGTTCTGGAGTTGATTGCTTCGGGAAACTCCAATCAACAAATAGCGGATAAATTGTTCATCTCATTGCATACGGTTAAAACTCATGTCCGACGAATTCATGCCAAGTTGGGTGTTGAACGCCGGACGCATGCTGTGGCGCGGGCGAGAATGCTGGGTTTGTGCTGTTAATTGTCAATTAATAAAGTTGTGATTTTTGCTGGGGGGTGGAAGTTTTCAATACTTCGTAAAGTGTGGTGGGTATTTGTGCTGGTGCTTTTCAAGCTAGGTTAATTGCACGGTTCAGGTAATGTTGTATTGCCTGGTTGTAGCGTGTATTGACGGAGTTTGTTTATGAGTGCCATGGAAAATATTTCGTTTGAATCAGGTCTGGGCAAAGTTGATCAGGGTTTTGTAGAGTTTGAACGCATGCTGGGAGGATTGCCTTCGTTCAAGTCGGTTTTGCAGGAGGTGGTGTTAAAAGAATTTCAGAAATTACTGCCTGACATTTACATCAGCAAGACTTATATCACTGCCCGAAGTCGGGAAATCGTAAATCCGCAGCCGACCGGGCTGGTCATGGACGTATTCATGCAGTGCCTGGCGCTGGGCCGGGCACCCGTGTATGACGCCCGTCAATACGGCGTCTACGACTGGCCCGACTCCACGGATGACGAGGATCGAATCCAGGGTCTGGATGTGGTTGCCGTCGGTTCGATGATCGGCAATGTGTTGGGCTCGCTGGCACAAAAATACCCGCCCTTGCTGGCGCAATACTGGGCCGCTTCTTCGGGCAAGGATGACAAGGGGCGCGAGCTGCCGTCGCGCAGCCGCCAGCTGCAGGATGCCTGTGCAGCGCTGTTCTGGCAGGAATTGAGTGCGACAGTGCAGATGCAAGGCGTGCGGCCGGAGGTAGAGGAAAGTTTTGCCGCTTTCATAAGGGGCGCATCCATGACGCCGGCCTACAGCATTTCTTTGCAACTGGAAAACGGCCGATTCGCGACGCTGGCTGGTTGCTTTGTCACTTACCTCGCTGGCCGCTCGGTCTCTGAACTGATACCGGGCGATGACGAATGGGTCGTTCTTTTCACTCACGTGAACGGCCTGGAAACATTCCGTACATCGACCATGATGCAGCGTGTTCTGGAGCAGCGCCTGAGCAACCCGGACAGCCGGATGCAGCTGCTCAAGGGGGTTGCCCTGGAAGACGCCGCTCAGGTCAGGCAGGTTCCGGACATCCGTTACCTGAACATTCAGGGAGAACTCTTTCACACTCTCACGGCCCGGTTGCTTGAAAAGCAGCAAAGAGACGTTACCTGGCACCTTCGCCAACTGGAAAAAACCGGCGTGGATCTGCAGGCGGTCATTCATTCCATCGAATCGGTGCATCGTCAGCAGACAGTGATTGATGCCGCCAGGGGACGCATCGCCCACCTCCTGGTCTTGATGAACAAAAAAAATCGGCCGCAATGGCTCAAGGATGCTCCCGCCACCCATCAGGAAGTTTTCGCCTCGATGGAAACGGGATTGTTCAGAAGTCAGGTGGCATTGCATGAGTCGATGGGTGGGGTGTCTTCATTCCAGGAGTATGTGCGCGGTGTTGTCGAAACCCATATTTCCGCAGGCGACACTCAACGCGTGGACCCTGATGCGGTCTGGGTGACAGTGCAACATTCGCTGCCGATGGGCAGCCGGCGTATCGAGCATATCGAGCGTAAAACCCTGACCCAGCTGTTCATGTACGGCGTGCATGACAAGGGGGCTGCGTACTCGATCAAGTTCGAGGCGTTTCACAACAACCCGCGACTGACCGCGTCCAATGTCGAACGCGCCATCCGCCAGTTTGATCTGCGGGTGCAATACGCCAATGAACGCAATGACCGCTTTGGACGGGCGTCCGTCAGAGAAGCCATGCGCGAAGTGCTGGCGCAGCAGATTGCTGTCAGTAACTTCGCCGCGATCCTGCAAAAACACATCAGCCCGCAGGCGCAGGACATGGTGCAGCGGTATTTGCTTGGGGACCCGGCAATGGAGGCATCGGGTGTTGCTTTCCGGCGTTACTACAAACCGTTCAGGGACATGCTTGCCTTTCGTGCGAGAGGCGCAGAGTCTGATCGCTCGAGGCATGTCCTGTATGCACCCGGTGGACCGACAGGGCAGCAGTGGTTCGAGTTCACCGATCTGACGTCACTGAAGCGACAGTTCATTGCCTGGGGATTCGAGCCGCGTGACCGTGACTTCCTGATCGGTCAGGCATTCAGCGAAGATCGTGCGGAATTCGAGAAGGACTACCTTTCCTTCAGCGAACCGGGCCCGGTATTCCAGCCATGGTGGTGGGAGGGCGTGACACTGGTGCAGTGGGCTCAAGGTCTGGATGAAGGCCCGCTGATGGGGGCTATCCACAGGATCATCGACTGGGAAGTCGCAGAGGAAAAAGTGGCCACACCCGTCTGGTACCGGAACGCGGCAGCACAGGATCGTGAGCTGCTCACCCGGCTGAATACGGAGTTCAAGGCGATCTACGAAGTGTCAAAAAATGAGCTGAATATCCCCACGATGGCGTCGTTTTCGCGAGGCCTGGTGATGGAAAGGCTGAACCGTCATCTGCGACGGTCTGACCCGAAACACCCGCTGATCGATCCTGATCAAGTGAACGTCAAGGTACGTGGGCAGGAGTGGATGACGCTCACCCAACTGTTCATTCAATGGCAGCTCTGGCCGAGCGATGGTCAGGTGGCGTTTGCCTCCGGAAATGGTGCTTCGCTGGGAAGCCTGAATGCGAGCGCTGTGGGGGCCTTGATCAGCCTGAAACCGGCCATGGCGTATGAGTGGCATCTGGTTGACCATTTCGCCAACTCCCCGTCGCAGAGCCTCAAGGCGAAACTCTTCTGCAAGGTCAAGCAAAACGAAATGCTCAAGGCTGCATTGACCCAAAAGATGCAGGGCTCCCTGTCCTCCGAGCAGTTCAATTGGCTGGCGGGACTGGTCGAGGGGCTGGATCATGACCGCCCTCATGAGCCGGAACCGTTCAAACCCGGAACCACCCCGCAGGAAGGTATTCATACGCTGGCCCTTGAAGGTCGACGCATCGAGGGGGCCTACACGTTCGGACGCCGTGTGGCGGGGAAGTTGCAACTGCTGGTCTACATTCCCAAGGCACCGGACGGTTTGAGCTTTCGCCCGCTCGAATCGCTGACGCTGGGGCTCAAGGGCGGCAGCCTGGGCAATCACGTCATTGCACTGGCAAGGCTGGAGCATCGAGCTGTCGTGCAGAATTTCGTCACGCGTTGTCAGCAAGCCGCAAACGCCCTCCCTGCACCTGCATTGAACAACAGTTACGCCGTGACTCATTTCAAGTTCGAGTTCGACAGCATGATTTCGCGGGTGCTCAGCGACGTCGATCATCAAACGACCACGCCTGCCGAACGTTTCTGGAACACGGTGCTGGTGGTCACTGAACTGGCGGTGGATATCGTCTCGCTGTTTGTCCCTCCAGTGGGGCTGGTCGCCAGTATCTTACGGATCACACGGTCGATCGTTCAGGGCATCGTTGCCTACAGCCTCGGGGATGACGACGCTGGCAGGAACCATCTCGCCTCGGCCTGGAGAAGCTCCATTCTCCTGTATGTCGGTGCGATCGCGGGTGTTGGCGGATCGGTTTCAGCGGTGGGCGCGTTGTCACGGGTCAAGGACGTTGCCGACATCGTATCGACCGCGACCGGCGTGCCGGTCGGGATCGGTTACATCACCGCAGCGGTTTCTCCCCATGTGATTGCGGACAGCAGGACCCACATTGTCGGTTGATCATTCAATCCTTCAGGCGGGTTGATACCCCATCCGCCAGCTCACGGCCCGCGTCGCCGCCAGCAACCGCTGCGCCGCCGGGCCGTTTTCGTCGGCGTGGAACAGCGACGTCGGGCCGACGATGGTCAACACCGCCGCGATTTGCCCGAGGGCGTTGAACACCGGTGCCGACAAGGCATCGACACCGGGCATCAGCAAGCCGTGGACATGATGCAGGCCGCGTTCGCGGATCTGTTCGCACAGCACCGCATAGGCTTTTTCGTCCGCCAGCGGATGGCCGCCGCTGGCGATTTCCTGTTCGCGCAATTCGTCGGTTTCCCGGTGCGGCAGATAGGCGCCGAACACCAGGCCTGTCGAAGAGCTGAGCAACGGCAGCACCGAGCCCAGTTGCGTCACCACGGTCACCGCGCGCACCGCCGGTTCGATGTGCACCACAGTCGCGCCCTGATTGCCCCAGACCGCGAGGAAACAGGTTTCGTTGAGTTCGTCGCGCAGCTCGGCCAGCGGCAGGGCGGCGACTTTCAGCACGTCCATACTGTTGAGTGCGGCCAAGCCCACGCGCAGCGCTTCACGGCCGAGGCCGTAGTGGTTGGTGGCGGTGTTCTGTTCGGCGAAGCCGCTGGCGATCAACGCCTGAAGATAGCGGTGAACCTTGCTCGCCGGCATCTGTACATGTTCGGCCAGGCGCGACAGCGAAGTGGACGGCGACAACTCGGCCAGGGCCTTGAGGATGTCGGTGCCGACTTCGGCGGAGCGGACTTTCTGTTTGCCGTTGCTGTCGCTGGTTTTTTCCATGGTGCTGCCGTGTCCCGGAACGAATGGGCGTCTTTATAGCTTGACGCTGGATAGCGAGCAAATTACGTTATGCGTAATTGAATTACGATAAAAATAACCCCGGCGTGCCAAGACCTCTGATCCAGAGCGTCCGGCCATGCCGACTCCCTGTTCAGGAGGCTCCATGAACCTCGATTCAGCCCTGGCTTACCAGTCCGGTTTCGGCAACGAATTCAGCTCCGAAGCGTTGCCCGGCGCACTGCCCGTCGGCCAGAACTCCCCGCAGAAAGCCCCTTACGGTCTGTACACCGAACTGTTCTCCGGCACCGCGTTCACCATGACCCGCAGCGAAGCGCGGCGCACCTGGATGTACCGGATCCAGCCGTCGGCCAACCACCCCGCATTCGTCAAACTGGAGCGGCAACTGGCCGGCGGCCCGTTGGGTGAAGTCACCCCGAATCGCCTGCGCTGGAACCCGCTGGAGATCCCGTCCGAACCGACCGATTTCATCGACGGACTGGTAAGCATGGCGGCCAATTCCGCTGCCGAAAAGCCTGCCGGCATCAGCATCTACCACTACTGTGCCAACCGTTCGATGGAGCGGGTGTTCTTCAACGCCGACGGTGAGCTGCTGCTGGTGCCGCAATTGGGGCGCCTGCGTATCGCCACCGAACTCGGTGTGCTGGAAGTGGCACCACTGGAAATCGCCGTGTTGCCACGGGGCCTGAAATTCCGCGTCGAATTGCTCGATGCGCAGGCGCGCGGTTATATCGCCGAGAACCACGGTGCGCCGCTGCGCCTGCCAGATCTGGGACCGATCGGCAGCAACGGCCTGGCCAATCCACGGGATTTCCTGACCCCGGTCGCCGCCTACGAAAACCTGCAACAACCGACCACCCTGGTACAGAAATTCCTCGGCCAGTTGTGGGGCACCGAACTCAATCACTCACCGCTGAACGTGGTCGCCTGGCACGGCAACAACGTGCCGTACAAATATGACCTGCGCCGCTTCAACACCATCGGCACCGTCAGTTTCGATCACCCGGACCCGTCGATCTTTACCGTGCTGACCTCGCCGACCAGCGTCCACGGTCTGGCCAACCTCGACTTCGTGATCTTCCCGCCGCGCTGGATGGTGGCCGAGAACACCTTCCGTCCGCCGTGGTTCCACCGCAATCTGATGAACGAGTTCATGGGCCTGATCCAGGGCGAATACGACGCCAAGGCCGAAGGTTTCGTGCCTGGCGGCGCGTCGCTGCACAGCTGCATGAGTGCTCATGGCCCGGACGGCGAGACCTGCACCAAAGCCATCAACGCGGACCTGAAACCGGCCAAGATCGACAACACCATGGCCTTCATGTTCGAGACCAGCCAGGTGCTGCGCCCAAGCCGCTTCGCCCTCGACTGCCCGCAACTGCAATCCACTTACGACGCCTGCTGGGCCACGCTGCCCGCCACGTTCGACCCGACCCGGAGATAACCCATGACTCAGAATTCCATCACCCGCAGTTGGGTCGCTTCGGCCAACGGCCACACCGATTTCCCTTTGCAGAACCTGCCGCTGGGTGTGTTCAGCAACAACGGTTCGGCGCCTCGCGCGGGCGTGGCGATTGGCGAACATATCTTTGATCTGCAAGTGGCGCTTGAAGCCGGTCTGTTCGACGGTGCCGCGCGCAGTGCGGTTGAAGCCATGCACGGCGGTCAGTTGAACGCCTTCTTCGAGCTCGGCCGCGATGCCCGCGTTGCCCTGCGCGAGCGTCTGCTGGAACTGTTCAGCGAAGGCAGCACCCATCGCGGCAACATTGAAGCCCAGGGTGCGAAACTGCTGCCGCTGGCCGCCGATTGCCAGCTGCACCTGCCGGCCCGCATCAGTGACTACACCGACTTCTATGTCGGTATCGAGCACGCGCAGAACGTCGGCAAACTGTTCCGCCCGGACAACCCGCTGCTGCCGAACTACAAACACGTGCCGATCGGCTACCACGGTCGTGCCTCCACCGTGCGTGCTTCCGGTGTCGACGTGCGCCGTCCGAAAGGCCAGACCCTGCCGGCCGGTGCGACCGAGCCGACCTTCGGCCCGTGCGCGCGGCTGGACTATGAGCTGGAGCTGGGGATCTGGATCGGTCAGGGCAACGAAATGGGCGAGCCGATTGCCATTGGCGATGCTGCCGAACACATTGCCGGTTTCTGCCTGCTCAATGACTGGTCGGCCCGTGATATCCAGGCCTGGGAATACCAGCCGCTCGGGCCGTTCCTCTCCAAAAGTTTTATCACCAGCGTCTCGCCATGGGTGGTGACCGCCGAAGCGCTGGCGCCGTTCCGCACCGCGCAACCGGCGCGTCCGCAAGGCGATCCGCAGCCGCTGCCGTACCTGCTCGACAAGCGCGATCAGGATGGCGGTGGTTTCGACATCGAGCTGGAAGTGCTGCTGCTCACCGAGAAAATGCGCGAGCAGAACCTGCCGGCCCATCGCCTGACTCTGAGCAACACCCGCTACATGTATTGGACCGTTGCACAAATGGTCGCGCACCACAGCGTCAACGGTTGCCAGTTGCAGGCCGGTGACCTGTTCGGCTCGGGCACTTTGTCCGGCCCTGAAAACGGTCAGTTCGGCAGCCTGCTGGAAATCACCGAGGGCGGCAAAAAACCGATCGAACTGGCGTCCGGTGAAGTGCGCAAGTTCCTTGAAGATGGCGACGAAATCATCCTGCGCGCCCGCTGCGCCCGCGAAGGTTTTGCCTCCATCGGTTTCGGCGAATGCCGTGGCACCGTGCTGGCGGCGCGCTGACAGGAGCGGCTCATGGATCTCTATACCTATTACCGTTCCACCTCGTCGTACCGGGTGCGGATCGCGCTGGCGCTCAAGGGTCTCGACTATCACGCGTTGCCGGTCAACCTGATCGCACCGCCCGGAGGCGAACATCGGCAACCGGCGTATCTGGCGATCAATCCACAGGGCCGGGTGCCGGCCTTGCGCACTGACGACGGCAAGTTGCTGATTCAGTCGCCGGCCATCATCGAGTACCTGGAGGAACGTTATCCACAGGTGCCGTTGCTGCCCGAAGACCTCGTTGCCCGTGCGCAGGTGCGCGGCGTGGCGGCGGTGATCGGCTGCGACGTGCATCCGCTGCACAACGTCAGCGTGCTCAATCGGCTGCGCGGTTTGGGCCATGACGAGCCGCAGGTCAACGAGTGGATCGCTCACTGGATCGGTCAGGGTCTGGCAACGGTCGAGCAGTTGATCGGCGACAGCGGCTTCTGTTTCGGCGAGTGGCCGTGCGTGGCTGACGTGTACCTGATCCCGCAGTTGTATGCGGCGGAACGCTTCAATGTTTCGCTTGAGGCCTACCCACGGATTCGTCGGGTGGCGGCTCTGGCGGCCGAACATCCGGCGTTCATCGCGGCGCATCCGGCGAATCAGCCGGACACGCCGAAGTAGCATTTGATGACTCCCGTGCAGCGCACGGGAGCCATTCCGGTTACCCGCAAAAAATCATAAAAACAAAACAGGTACCTTGCGATGCATAACCAGATTGCCAGCTTCCGGGCGGCACTCGACGCCCGTCCTGTGTCCCGCTTTCAGTGGTTGCTCCTGATTCTCCTCGCCTTGCTGCTGGTCACCGACGGCTATGACGCCCAGGTGCTCGGTTACGTGGTGCCGGCGCTGGCGCAGGACTGGGGCCTGGAGAAATCGGCGTTCGGCCCGGTGTTCAGTGCCAATCTGCTGGGCCTGACCCTCGGTTCTTTGGCCGTGACGCCACTGGCCGACCGTTTCGGCGTGCGGCGGATTCTGCTCGCCTGTGTGCTGATCTACGCCAGCCTCACCGTGCTGATGGTGTTCGCCGATTCCCTGAACACCCTGATGATCGCGCGTTTCATCTGCGGCATCGGCATGGGCGGCGCAATGCCCTGTGCCATGGCGTTGATGTCGGAATATTCACCGCCGCGCCTGCGCACGCTGATGGTGACGCTGGCGGCGTGCGGTTTCTCTTTCGGCGGAGCGGCGGGCGGTTTTGTTGCAGCCGGGTTCATCGACCGTTTCGGCTGGCAAGCGGTGTTCCTCGCCGGCGGTGTCACGCCGCTGCTGCTGTTCCCGTTCCTCTGGTGGATGCTGCCGGAGTCCTTGCCGCGTCTGCTGCGTGACGCACCGCCGTATGCGCGCCTGCGCAAGGTCACCGCGCGAATGCTGCCGGACTGGCAACCGCCCGCCGCATCGGTTGAGCAGAACGAGCGCGAGCAGGGCAGCAAACTGACGGTGGTGGAATTGTTCCGCAACGGTTATGCGCGTCCGACCTTGCTGATCTGGGCGACGTTTTTCGTCAGCCTGATCCTGCTGTATTTCATGATCAGCTGGTTGCCTTCGTTGCTGCTGGAAAGTGGTTTGAAACTCAACGAAGCGAACCTGGTGACGTCGATGTTCCTCTTCGCCGGTACGCTGGGCGCGATCTGCATGGCGTGGTTCGCCGACCGTTTGAAAAGCAAGGTGCGTCTGCTGTCCGCTGTGCTGGCCGGTGCGGCGTTGTGCACGATTCTGTTGGGCCTGAATCACGACAATCCGCGTTATCTGGTGGCCTGTGTGTTTGCGGCGGGGTTCTGCATCATCGGCGGGCAACTGACGCTCAACGCCTTCGCCAGCAATTTCTATCCAGCCCACGTGCGCGCCACCGGCACTGGTTGGGCGTTGGGTGTCGGACGATTCGGATCGATTCTCGGGCCGCTGTTCGGCAGCCTGTTGCTGGCGATGCATATTCCGGTGGAGCAGATTTTCTTCTTCTGCGCGATTCCGGCGGTGATCGCGGCGTTGTTGATCATTCAGGTGCGTTCGCCTTCAACGGCGTCAGTCAGTGCACCACCGAATTGGGTGGCAGATGCCCCAGCCGCTCCGTCAGGCGAAGCCGCTGAATCGGGTCGTCACTGAGCAGCAGCGCGTGTTCCAGGTCGAAGCGCTCTGCGTTCGGGCAGTCCAGCCGCTGATACAGGCTGGCTCGGGCCAGGTAGTCGGCGACGCTGGCATTGCCCAGTTCGAGCACGCGTTCGGCATCGATCAGCGCCGCGATGTAGTCATCGTGGGTCAGATGCAACTGACGCAGGTTGCGCGACAGACGTTGCAGCATTTGCAGCGGCGTGGCGATCAGCAGGTGGTCGGCCTTGAGTTGCATCTGGTGGCCGTATTGGCGATGCAGCAGTTCGCGACAATCGTTCGGATACAGGCGCCGTCCACCGCACGGATCAAGCAGGTGATCGGCGCCGGGAACCTTCAGCAGGAAATGCCCGGGGAAGTTCACGCCCACCAGCGGAATCTCCAGACCTCGGGCCAGTTCCAGAGCAATCAGCGCCAGGGCCAGCGGTTGACCGCGGCGGGTCTGTAACACCTTGTTCAGCAGCGCGGCCTGCGGGCGCACTGGCGCAAAATCGTCTTGCGCGAAGCCCAGCTCGACCATGCGCCTCAGCAACGGTTGCGCCAGCTCGCTGACCGGCAACAACGGCAAACCAAAGCTGACCCGTTGTTGCAGCTCGATGAAGTCCTGCAACAGCGCATCGGTATCGACGTGCTTATCGTGCTCGGCGGCCATCCACAACGCTGCCTCCAGCGGCGCAGGCGGTGAACGGTGCAGACAGTCGAAAAAACGTTGGCGCGGACTCATCAAAATCTCCGGAGAATGCCTCGTTTTAGCCCCGTCTCTGACATTCGTCCAGTGCCGCGCCGCTCTGCCATCGGGTTATGCCGCAACGCATTGGTCGCTGTCAGGCCTTATTCCCGTGCGCTTCAGCAATTTTTGGGCGCAAGCCTATACTGGCGACTACCAGAAGTGATTCGGGAGCCTGCCGATGTTCGCTCTCATGCAAAGCACTCGCCTGGAATCGCTGCACCTTAGCGTTGATCCGGTCTCCGGATTGAAGGCGGTCATTGCCATTCATAACAGTCGCCTCGGCCCAGCCCTGGGCGGGTGTCGTTATCTTGCCTATCCGAATGACGAGTCCGCCGTCGCGGACGCCATACGCCTGGCCCAGGGCATGAGCTACAAGGCGGCGCTGGCCGGTCTGGCCCAGGGCGGCGGGGTGGCCGTGATCGTGCGGCCGGCCCATGTGGAAAACCGTGGCGCGCTGTTCGAGGCATTCGGTCGTTGCATCGATCAACTCGACGGCCGCTACATCACCGCCATCGACAGCGGCACTTCGGTGGCGGACATGGACTGCATCGCCCAGCAGACCCAGCATGTCACCAGCACTACGTCCGCCGGCGATCCGGCGCCACATGCGGCAATGGGTGTGTTCACCGGGATTCGCGCCACGGCCATGGCGCGGTTGGGCAGTGACAACCTCGAAGGCTTGCGCGTGGCGATTCAGGGGTTGGGCAATGTCGGTTATGCACTGGCCGAACAACTGCATGCCGCCGGCGCCGAACTGCTGGTCAGCGACATCGACCACGGTAAGGTGCAACTGGCGATGGAACAGCTCAACGCTCATCCGATTGCCAACGACGCCTTGCTCAGTACACCGTGCGACATCCTCGCACCGTGCGGCCTGGGCGGTGTGCTCAACAGCCACACCGTTACGCAGTTGCGCTGTTCGGCGGTAGCGGGGTCGGCCAACAATCAACTGACCCATCTGGACGTCGCCGATCAACTGGAGCGGCGCGGCATCCTGTATGCGCCGGATTACGTGATCAATGCCGGTGGCCTGATTTACGTTTCCCTCAAGCACCGGGGCGAAGAACTGACCACCATCACGGCGCACCTGTCGAAGATCAGTTCGCGGCTGACCGAAGTCTTCGCTCACGCCCAGGCAGAAAAACGTTCACCGGCGCGGGTGGCGGACGAGCTGGCGGAGAAGGTGTTGTACCGCTGAGGTTCTTCCAGACATGAAAAAGCCCCTGAGTCATTCAACTCAGGGGCTATTCAATTCAAGTGTCGCTTACTTTGCAGCCTTCGCCGCCTTGGCGGGTTTGGCCGGGGCTTCTGCAGGTTGGGCCGCGTCTGCCGTCTCGGTCGCTACGACCGGTGCAGCCGGTGCGTTGATCAGCTCCGACAGGGCATCAGGCTGGCTCTTGAACGCCCGGGCAAACACATCGCGGTTCTTCGCCATGTAGATCCCGACTTCTTCCACTTGCTGCTCGCTCAACGAAGGAACGGCTTTTTCCAGCACTTCGGCCAACAGTTCGGCCAGTTCGAGCATTTTGTCATGACGGTCAGCTTCGGCTTTATCCATGAACAAGCGCTCCAGATCTCGGCTGCTGCGGTATACCACTTCGACGGCCATTCACCACCTCACATGCCTTCACATTAAGTTGTCTTTGCGACTACTGTATCTATATACAGCGAAAAGGATAAGCGAATCCCTGCGCTTTGGGTAGTGGCTTTTTAATGTAGACCGGATTCGGAGTTTGTCAGCCTGACGCCTGTGCACAGGTGCGACCAAACGCCACGGCGCAGGTTTCGCGGCGCCTCGCCATGATGGCGTGGCCTCTTTTCTGCATGCATCTGCGTACGTGCGCAATAACCGTCACGTCCAGCAAGCAACATCCGCTCGAACCGGGCTAAGGAACCTTCATCGTGAAAATCAACTGGGCCGAGAAACTGCGGCAAAACGTGCATCAACTGGCCGAGTCCCTGGGCAACCTGTTCGTCGAGACATTCCACTACCTGGCGCTGTTCGCCATTGGTGCGGTGACTGCCTGGGCGGCGGTGATGGAATTTCTCGGGATGCTCGAGGAAGGGCACATCAAGATCGATGACATTCTGTTGCTGTTCATCTATCTGGAACTGGGGGCGATGGTCGGGATTTATTTCAAGACCAACCACATGCCTGTGCGCTTCCTGATCTACGTGGCGATCACCGCACTGACGCGCCTGCTGATCTCCAACGTCTCGCACCACAACCCGCCGGACATGGGCATCATCTACCTGTGCGGCGGGATTCTGCTGCTGGCGTTCTCGATCCTGGTGGTGCGCTACGCCTCGTCGCAATTCCCTTCGGTGAAAATCGAGAAGCCGCAACGCAAGCTCGGTGCGGGTTCCGGTGAGCACCCCGAGATCGAGAAGGGCGAGCTCTAAAGACCGATCGATGGCCGATTGTGGCCCTTGATCTGCCGCGGTGGCGGGGTGATTCCGTCACCGCGGGTCATGGCTTCGAGGATCGCCATGGCGCTGTGGCCCTGTTCGATGGCGATGCCGAACTGAATGCTCTGCACCAGGCGCTTGAGGCGCTTGGGGTCGTTGCGCTGTTCGGCGCTGATCATCCGTTTGGCGACGATCCGGCCACTGTTGGAGAGGGTCAGCATGATGCTGCCGTCGAGGCCCTGAATGCTCAGGTTGATCTGATAGTCCGGCGCGAAGGCATCGGTAATGATCTGAAAAGGATTGTCCATGATGCGTCACCGCCTGATTGAACGTGCAGTTGTTGACCGGCCTTGATCGGGTTGGTTCGCCAAACCTGACCGTCGGCCCTTCCGTGGTCCTGTCTCCTTCAGCGATGTAGCAAGGGACATGCCGGGAATATTGTCGAACAACAGAACCGGCCAAAAAGAAGGCGAGCCCATGGCTCGCCTTCTTCGTTTGCGGCCCGTTTCAGGGCAGAACCGAGTAGATGATCGCTGACAGTGCAATCAGGCCGATCAGCACCACGAACACGTTGGATACCTGGCCCGAATACTGGCGCAAGGCTGGCACGCGGCGGATGGCGTACATCGGCATCAGGAACAACAGGCAGGCAATCACCGGCCCGCCGAGGGTTTCGATCATGCCGAGGATGCTTGGGTTGAAGGTCGCCACGGCCCAGCAGCTGAGGATCATGAACAGCGCAGTGGCGCGGTTCAGCCAGCTCGCCGACATCACCCGGCCACGACCGCGCAGGCTTTTGACGATCATGCCCTGAAAGCCTTCGCTGGCACCGATGTAGTGGCCGAGGAAGGATTTGGTGATCGCCACCAGCGCGATCAGCGGCGCGGCGTAAGCGATGACCGGAGTCTGGAAGTGGTTGGCCAGGTACGACAGGATCGAAATGTTCTGCGCCTTGGCCGCTGCCAGATCGGCTGGCGACAGCGCCAGCACACAGCTGAAGCAGAAGAACATCACCGTCACCACCATCATGCCGTGGGCCATGGCGAGGATGCCGCTGCTCTTGCGTTCGGCCTGGTCGCCGTAGCGCTGTTTCTGCTCGACGGCGAAGGCGGAAATGATCGGCGAATGGTTGAACGAGAACACCATCACCGGGATCGCCAGCCACAGGGTCTTGAGGAATACCGACATTTCCATCGGTTCCTGGGCGCTGGCGAAGAATGCGCCGTTCCAGTTCGGAATCAGGCTGATGCCGAGCAACAACAACGCGGCGACGAACGGATACACCAGCACGCTCATGGCTTTGACGATCACGCTCTGACCGCAACGCACGATGGCCATCAGACCGAGGATCAACGCCAGCGACAGCACCGCGCGCGGTGGCGGGGCGATGTGCAACTGGTGTTCGAGGAAGCTGCTCAGGGTGTTGGTCAGCGCCACGCTGTACACCAGCAGGATCGGGAAGATCGCGAAAAAATAAAGCAGCGTGATCAGCTTGCCGGCACCGATGCCGAAGTGTTCTTCCACCACTTCGGTGATGTCACCGGAGCGGCCTGACAGCACGAAGCGGGTCAGGCCCCGGTGCGCGAAGAAGGTCATCGGGAATGCGAGCAACGCCAGGATCAGCAACGGCCAGAAGCCGCCGACACCGGCGTTGATCGGCAGGAACAACGTACCGGCACCGATGGCGGTGCCGTACAGGCCGAGCATCCAGGTGGTGTCGAATTTGCTCCAGCCCTTGTGGGCGGTTTCGTTATTGCGTGTGCGGTCTACAGCAGGATTTTCGGCAGCAGGTGTACGTACATCGGTCATCGTTTTTGCCTCGTTATTATTCTTGCTCGGGCTCACGTGTTACAGGCGGTCAGGGAGCGCTCCTCAGCACTCCACCCAGCTCACGGCCAGGCCGCCCCGTGAAGTCTCTTTGTATTTGTCATGCATGTCGGCGCCGGTATCGCGCATGGTGCGGATCACCCGGTCGAGGGAAATGAAGTGTTTGCCATCGCCGCGCAGAGCCATTTGCGTAGCGTTGATCGCCTTCACCGCAGCGATGGCGTTGCGCTCGATGCAGGGCACCTGCACGAGGCCGCCGACCGGGTCGCAGGTCAGGCCGAGGTTGTGTTCCAGGCCGATTTCGGCGGCGTTTTCCAGTTGCTCCGGCGTGGCTCCCAGAACATCGGCGAGGCCCGCAGCGGCCATCGCACAAGCGGAGCCGACTTCGCCCTGGCAGCCGACTTCGGCGCCGGAGATCGAGGCGTTTTTCTTGCACAGGATGCCGACGGCTGCCGCGCCCAGAAAGAATGCGACCACGTCATCGTCGGACGCATCCGGATTGAATTTCATGTAGTAGTGCAGAACGGCCGGAATGATCCCGGCGGCACCGTTGGTCGGCGCGGTGACCATGCGCCCGCCGGCGGCGTTCTCTTCGTTGACGGCGAGGGCGAACAGGTTGACCCACTCCATCGCCGACAGGGTCGAACTGATGACGTTCGGTTTGCCGATTTCCAGCAGGCTGCGGTGCAATTTCGCGGCACGACGCGGAACATTCAGACCGCCAGGCAGGACGCCTTCGTGACGCAAACCTTGCTCGACGCATTCGCGCATCACCGACCAGATATGCAGCAGGCCCTGACGGATTTCGGCGTCGCTACGCCAGGCTCGTTCGTTGGCCATCATCAGTTCGGATACCCGCAGGTTGTGCTGCTTGCACAGCGCCAGCAGTTCGACGGCGCTGGAAAAATCGTAGGGCAACTCGACGTCACCGGTCGGCGCTACACCGGATTCGGCTTCGGCCGCTTCGATGATGAAACCGCCGCCGACCGAGTAGTACGTTTGCGTGAACAGCTCGGCAGATTCGCCAAAGGCTGTCAGCGACATGGCGTTGGGGTGGTAGGGCAGGCTCTCGTCCAGCAGCAGGAGATCGTGTTGCCAGTTGAAGGCAATGTTTCGCTGCCCGGCCAGATAGAGTTGGCCGGTTTCCCGCAGATGCTGGATGCGCGGGTCGATGGTCGACGGATCGATGCTGTCCGGCCATTCGCCCATCAGGCCCATGACCGTTGCGCGGTCGGTGGCGTGACCGACGCCGGTGGCCGAGAGCGAGCCATACAAACGAATTTCCACCCGCTTCACATCCAGCAGCAAATGCTGGTCGATCAGGGCCTGGGCGAAGGTCGCGGCGGCGCGCATCGGGCCGACGGTGTGGGAGCTGGACGGACCGATGCCGACTTTGAATAGATCGAAAACACTGATAGCCATGCTAAAGCCTTACAAGCAATGGAGTAGGAATCGCCGCCATTTTTTGTAGGACAAGCGCAATATCGGCGATACTGCCTACCTCGCTTCAGCGTGACTAACGAAACTTCCTAAGTAAGCCTTTAGCAGGACTAAACCATGAGCCGTCAATTGCATGCCCAGACTTACGTCTGGCTGCAGGTGTTTTCCTGTGCCGCGCGGCACCTGTCGTTCACCCGTTGTGCCGAAGAACTGCACATCACGCCGGGGGCGGTCAGCCAACAAATCCGACAACTGGAAGAGCGCCTGGGCTTTCGCCTGTTTCACCGTCGCGCGCGGGGTGTGGAGCTGAGTGCGGAAGGGCAGCGACTGGCGATCACGGTCAACGAGGCTTACGGCAGCATCGATGCGGAGTTGCGTCGTCTCGATGCGGGGATGATCAGCGGGATTCTGCGAGTCCGTTCGATTCCGTCGTTTCTCAGCAAATGGCTGACTCCGCGTCTGCCGCGCCTGCAACAGCGTTACCCGGACATCCAGCTGCGGCTGGTGGCCGAGGACAGCAGCGTGCCGTTGCATGAAGGGGATTTCGACCTGGCCATCGATTTGAACGACGGCAGCTATCCGGGCCTGTTATCCACAGCCTTGCTCGACGAGCAGATTTTCCCGGTATGCGCGCCGGGCCTGCTGCGGGGGCGCCCGCCGTTGCACGGGCCGGCGGATCTGGTGCATTTCCCGCTGCTGCATGACATCACCGCGTGGCGCGGCAGTTATGAGTATGCGGAGTGGGAGTTCTATCTCAATGCTGTCGGTTTCGAGGGCGCCGATGTGCGGCGCGGGCATACGTTCAACCGCAACCACCTGACCATCGAAGCGGCGATTGCCGGCATGGGCGTGGCGATTGCCCGGCGCACGCTGCTCAACGACGAGCTGGAGCGGGGGACTTTGATCGTGCCGTTCGGGATTTCGGTGCCCAATCACAAGCGCTATGTATTGCTCTATGCGCCGGGGGCGTTGAGCCATCCGGGCGTGCGCGCGGTGCATGACTGGCTGGTGGAAGAGGCGGAGATTTTTCGTGGCCTGCACCCGTTGGGTGATGGCCAATTGTGAGCAGATTTTTCAGGGTGACGGGGCGACCCAACTCCCGACCTTACCAGCGCTTCACTCGGTTGTCCGGCTTTTTTTGCGTATGAATATTTATCTTTTTTCAGGGGTTGAAATGTTCGTCAAGCGGGCCGATTGTTGTAATCAAGAGGTCACGAAATCCTGTTCAAGGCCTCTTGCGAGCTAGCTGAAATAAGGGATGAACTATGCAAATCCAAGTCAACAGCGACAACCATATTCAAAGCAGCAAACGACTGGAGGAGTGGGTACGAACCACAATTGAGAGCACGCTCGACCGTTATGAGGAAGACCTGACCCGTGTCGAAGTCCATCTGAGCGACGAGAACGGTGACAAACCGGGTCCCCATGATTTGCGCTGCCAGCTGGAGGCGCGGCCAAAAGGCCATCAACCGATTTCCGTCACCCACAAAGCCGATTCGCTGGAACAGGCGATCGATGGTGCAGCCGAAAAACTGGAGCACGCGCTGGAGCACCTGTTTGGCAAACTGCGGGGCAAACCGCGAGCCGCTGTGGTGCCGTTCGAAAGAAAGGCGAATGACCGGTTGCTGGAGGAAGAATTTCTGGAAAACGAACAGGCAGCGATCAACAGTTGATGCGCTGATTTTATAAGTCACCCAATGAGAACGGGCCTGCTATTGCAGGCCCGTTTTTGTTTGTGGCGGGTTTGAAACCCCTCTCCCTTGGGGAGAGGGCAAGGTGCATGTTGTTTTCAGAAGGCAACGGATGTCTGCACATACACCGTGCGCGGCTCACCCACGTATTTGCCCTTGTTGTTGTCATCGAACGAGCGGGTGAAGTACTGGGTGTTGAAGATGTTCTTCACCCCCACGGCCACGTTCAGGTCCGACAGTTGCGGGCCGAAGTCATACCCGGCGCGGCTGCTGAACAGCATGTAGCCCGGGATCTTGCCGGTGCTGCCGTCGGCGCTTTCTTTCGAAGTGTTGGCGTTGTCGGCGAACTGGTCGCTCTGGAAGCTGCTGTCCAGGTTGAGTTTCCATGGCCCTTCGGTGTAACCGACGCCGATGGTGCCTTTGTGCTTGGACGAGAACGGCACACGATTGCCCTTGTTCGGCCCGTCTTCGCGGATGGTCGCGTCGACATAGGCATAAGTGGCGTAGACATCGAAGCCGGCCAGTGCCGGGCTCAAGTCATCCAGTGCGTAATTGACGCTGGTCTCGATGCCCTGATGGCGGGTCTCGCCACGGGCGATCACCGAATCGTTGGTCTGGTTGCTTTCGTACTGGTTGTCGAAATTGATCAGGAACGCGCCGATTTCCGCGCGCAGCGCACCGTTGTCGTAACGGGTGCCGAGTTCCCAGGTGCGGGCCTTCTCCGGTTTCACTTCGCCGCTGCTCACACGGTTGGGCATCTGGCTGTATTGCACGCTGCCGAAGGAGCCTTCGGTGTTGGCGTACAGATTCCAGGTGTCGGTCAGGTGATACAGCACGTTCAACGCCGGCAGTGCGGTGTTGTAGTCGCCCTTGTATTTGACGTTGGTCAGGTTGTTGGTCTGTTGCGACTCGATCATCTCGTAGCGAACGCCCGGGGTGATCGTCCACTTGCCGATGTCGATGCGGTCATCGACGAAGAACGCATTGGCTTCGGTGCCGCCACGGGTGTCGCGGTCGTTGCGGCTGTTGGTGGTCGGGTATTGGTTGCTGGCAATCGGCGTGCGATAGCGCAATTCGTGGCCGGCCTCGTTGATGTAGCGATAGCCGACACCGACTTCATGGCTGGTCGGGCCGAGGTCGAAGCCTTGGGCGAAACGGGTTTCCAGACCGCGAACCCAGTATTCGCGCGGCGACAGCGACAGGAACGTGCCCTGATCCAGATAACCGCTGCGCAGGGTCTTGGTGAAGAAGGTGTTGGCGGTGAATTCGCGGCGATCTTCCTGATAGCGATAGCCGAAATTGAACATGGTGCGACGACCCCAGAACTGGTCTTTCGGGCGGGTCGACTGATACGGGTCGGCATCGTAGTCGGCGACATTCAGACCGCCGGGCATGTCGGCCTTGCCTTCGTAATACTGGGCCATGGCGTTGAAGCTGTTGGCTTCGTCGAGCTGGTATTTGCCCTTGAGGATCAGGTCGTCGATTTCCGTGTCGCTGTGTTCGCGCCAGTCGCCACCGCGGGTGCCGGAGTACAGCAGCGCACCGCCCAGTCCGTTCTCGTTGGTGCCGCCGGCCAGCAGGTTGGCGCTGGTCTTGAAGCCGTCATGGCTCGACGATGGGCTGGTTTCGGTCTGGAAACCACCTTTGACGGTCGGCTCGTCCGGAATCGCCCGGGTCACGAAGTTGACCACGCCGCCGACGTTCTGCGGGCCGTAACGCACGGCGCCGCCACCTCGCACCACATCCACCGCGTCCATGTTGCCCATGCTGATCGGCGCGAACGACAACTGCGGCTGACCGTAAGGCGCGAACGGCACCGGAATGCCGTCCATCAAAACGGTCGAACGCGCGGCCAGGCGCGGGTTGAGGCCGCGAATGCCGAAGTTCAGCGCCATGTCGTGGCTGCCGGTGCCGTTGTTTTCCGGGGCGTTGACCCCGGGAATGCGATTGAGCACATCGCGGGCCTGAGTCGCGCCCTGGCGTTCGAATTCTTCGCGGCGGATCACGTCACGGGCGCCGGGATGTTCGAAGACGTTGACCTGCGCGGCTTCACCCAGCCAGTCGCCGACCACTTTCGAGGTGTCCAGTTCCAGGGCGCTGTCGCTCGACGGCTGCAGGCTGAAGGCGTTGCCACCTTCGGCGCGGGCTTGCAGGCCGGTGCCTTCGAGCAGCGCGTTCAGACCTTGCTCGGCTGTGTAGCTGCCTTCCAGCCCACGGCTCTGCACGCCGCTGGTGACTTGCGAGCCGAACGAGATCAGCACGCCGGCTTCACGGCCGAACTGGTTGAGGGCGTTTTCCAGCGACGACGGGGCGATGTGATAAGCCTTGGTCTCGGCGGCCTGCGCAAGGGGCAGGGCGCTGAAGCTCAGGCTGGCGCCGAGGACAAGATTGCGCAGGGTTCGGGCCAGCGGCGTGAGGCGGGTAGGGTGCATGGAGGACGGTCCTGAGAAGGTTGAATCAAGGGGGGCTTTCCTTCTCTGTCACGCCAGATCTGAAAAACGGCTCATTTATTTTTTGCGGTTGATCAAACCCTGGCTTCGACCGTCACCCAATAGCGGGTAAACCGCTTCACTTTTACCGGCAGGCTGATTTCCAGCAGGTCGAGAATCCGCTCGCTGTCGTCCAGTGGGTAAGTCCCGGAGATCAGCAAGTCTGCGACTTTTGCATCGCAATGGAGCTGCCCGCGACGGTAGCGGCCGAGTTCGTCGAGGAAGTCACCCAGGCGCATGTGCGCGGCCACCAGCATGCCGTCGGCCCAGGCGCCGCTGTTGGCGTCCAGCGGTTTGGCTTCGCCGACAGAGGTGGCGCTGAAACTCAATTGCCGTGCGACCGGCAGCAACATCGGTGCGCGACCATTTGTGCTCAACTCGACCCGACCTTCAAACAGTGCGATCTGCGTACGATCGGCAAACTGCCGCACGTTGATCCGTGCCCCTTGGGTTTTCAGCAGGCCTTGGGCGGTTTGCACTTCGAAGGATTGAGTGGCGGTCAGCAGCATTTCGCCTTCGAGCAGGCGGATCAGACCGTCGCCCCGGACATCCGCCGCACTCGCGGTGTTGAGCTGCAATTGGCCGCCGGCGCCTAGCGATATCTTGCGGCGCTGACCGATCGGGCTGCGGTAATCGGCCAGCAGCGATGGCAACGGATTGTGCTCGCGCATCCCCCAAGTGACTGCCGAGCCAGCGCCGAGAATCAGCAACAACTTCAGCGCCTGACGCCGGCTGCCGGACTTCGGCGCGCTCAACGCGGCATGGGCCAGTGGTGACGACAATCCGCGCAACCGCGAATTGACCCGCTGCATGTGTTCCCAGGCGCGGCGGTGTTCGCTGTGGGCGTCGATCCATTGCTGCCAGGCTTGTTGCTGGCGCGGATTCAACGGGCCCTGCTGCATTTCCAGCAGCCAGTGCACAGCCTGCTCGGCGACCTGCGCGGAAAAATCCATCGGCGGGTTCACAGGGCGAAGTAGCAGCGCATCGCTGCCCTGTTCAGATGACGTTTGACCGTGGCTACGGAGATGCCCAGTTCAGTGGCGATCTGTGGATAGGTCAGGCCATCCACCTGCGCCAGCAGAAAGGCACGTTTGACTGCGCGCGGCAGGCCGTCGAGCAACTGGTCCAGCTCCATCAGGGTTTGCAGAATGATCGCTTTCTCTTCTTCCGAAGGCGCGACGACTTCCGGCATCTGCGCGAGAGTGTCGAGGTAGGCGCGCTCCAGGTCCTGGCGGCGGTAATGGTTGAACAGCACGCGCTTGGCCAGAGTGGTGAGGAACGCGCGCGGCTCGATGATCACCGGCGGCTCGCGGGCGGTCAGCACCCGGATGAAGGTGTCCTGGGCCAGATCGGCGGCGCTGTCCGGGCAGCCGAGCTTGCGCCGCAGCCAGCCGGTGAGCCAGCTGTGATGGGCCTGGTACAGCGATTCGACGGGATGGGCGGACGACAACGGCATCACTCCGGGCGCATGCGGATGCGTTAGAGAACAAGAATGGTTCGCATTGTAGGGCTGCAAATGCATGCCGGCAATCAGACTCTTTTGCGTATGAGAATATTTATCATTAATATCGCTCATCTGTCGTCTCGGCTCGTTGGCCGGGCGTTAACCGTTTCAGGGCCGAAACATGAAAGCCAAACTCGCCGAACTCCCCATGTCCTACCGTCTGGCCGTCACGTCGCGGGTGCTCGCAGCGGTGTTTGGCGGCTATCTGGTCGCGGCGCTGGCCAGTGTCACGCTGACCCTCTGGTTGCCGCTGAACCGCGCCGAAGCGGTCGTCACCGGCATGACCGTTTCGTTCCTGGTCTATCTGGTGGCGGTGCTCTGGTGTTTCGCCTGTCGCAGCGCATGGTCGGCGTGGGTCGGCTTGCTGGTGCCGAGCGTGATTCTGGCGACCATCTCCGGCGCTGCCCGAGGTCTGGGTTACGCATGAAAGAGGGTTTAACGCAGGCAATGACTGGCCCGCTGCCGCTCTCTGTCGCAGGGTTCTTGAACTGACATGCTGATCAGCCATCCGCCCGAGTCCCGCGACGACGAACCCCACGGCGCCCGTGCGCATTTTCTGCAGGTGTTTTTGTCCCAGCGCTCGCAAATGGAAGCTTTGGTGAACCGCCGCGTCGGCTGTAGGGCAACCGCGGCGGACCTGGTGCAGGATCTGTTCTTGCGTTTCTGGCGCCGGCCGCTGGTGCAGGTCGAAGAACTCAGTACCTACCTGTTGCGTTGTGCCGGCAACATCGCCATCGATCATTTGCGCAGCGAAGGCACGCGAGTGCGGGTCAACGAAGGCTGGCAGCCGGATGAACCGGACAGCAGCGCCAGCGAACCACAAGCCGCCCTAGAAGCAGGCAATGATCTGCGCCACGTCGAGGCGGCGTTGCGCGCATTGCCCGAGCGCACGCGGCAGATCTTTTTGCTCAATCGCATCCACGGGCGCAAGTACGCCGAGATCGCCAAAGCCATGGGCCTGTCCCAAAGCGCTGTGGAAAAACATATGATGCGCGCCCTCGAGGCCTGCAAGGCCAGCCTGCGCGAACCCGCGCTACGCCTGCCAGGGAAAGCACCGTGAATCACACCGACCGCGTCACGCCGACGCCCGCTCAGGAGCAGGCGGCATTTGCCTGGCTGAGCCTGTTGCACGACCGCCCCAGCACCGGTGATCAACTGACCTTCAGCCAATGGCTGCATGCCGATCCCGCCCACGCCGAGGCTTACGCCCAGGCGCAAGTCATCTGGGAATTGAGCGAAGGGCCGGCCCGCACACTGGCCGATGAAGAAGCGTTCGCCTTGCAGGGTTACCTGAATGCGATGGACCGGCCGCGCCGTCCGCAGGTCCGGCGCTGGGCCGGGGTGCTGGCGATGGCGGCCTGTCTGTTGTTGATGATCAGCCTCGGCACCGGTTGGCAGCCGCAGCGCTGGATCGACGATCTGGGTGCCGATTATGTTTCGGCACCGGGTGAGATCCGCACGGTGACCCTCGCCGATCAATCGCAAGTGACATTGGACGCCGACAGCGCCATCGCCGTGGATTTCAGTCACGGCGAGCGGCATGTTCAACTGCGTCGGGGCGCCGGATTTTTCAGCGTGACCCACACCGGCGAGCCGTTCGTGGTCGAGGCTGAAAAGGGCCAGGCGCGGGTGCTCGGCACGCAGTTCGAAGTGCGCCTGCAACCTCATGGTGCCCAGGTCACCGTGTTGTCCGGACGCGTCGGTGTAACGGCGGCAAGAGACGCCGAACAACAGGTTCTCACCGCCGGCCAGCAAGTGGCGTATGGCGAAGGTTCAGCGCAAAAACTGCACGCCGTGGACAGCGAAGCGCAACTGGCCTGGCGTCAGGGCTGGCTGACTTACTACAAGTCGACACTGGCGGATGTGGTGCAGGATCTGCGGCGTTATTACCCGGGACGGATCATGTTGCTCAATGATGAACTCGGCGCGCGCAAGGTCAGCGGAAGCTTTCCGAGCAAGGATCCGCAAGCGGTGTTGAATTCGCTGCAAGGGGTTCTGGGATTCGAGCAGCATCAGGTGTTGGGCAAGCTGATTATCCTGCGCTGAAAATATTTTCAGATTTGTGGTGAGGTAAATCCCGACGCCATCCGTGTAGTGACTGAAACTGCGAGTCATTCGCATCCGTTGCGGTTCTACACAGGTCATGAGCAATGAAGTCCAGGGCAAAATCGGGTTCGGTCAAACAGTGGTTCGGCGCCTCGGCGCTGAGTTTTGCGGCGTTGGCGTTGCTGCCGATGAGCGTGGCGCAGGCCGCTGAAAGCAACAGCAGCCAGCCACAGAAACAGTTCAGTTTTTCCCTGGCTGCCAAACCGCTGCCGCAGGCTTTGAGCGATTTCAGTCGCGTGACCGGCCAGAGCGTGGTCTACACCGTCGAAGCGCCTTACGGCCTCAATGCACCGGCGGTCAGCGGGCAGATGAGTGCCGAACAGGCACTGCAACGATTGCTCACCGGTTCCGGCCTGACCTTCCGCCGCACCGACAGCCATACCCTGGCCCTCGAACCACAACCGACCGCAGGTGCGCTGAACCTCGGCGCGACGAACATCACCTCGGTCATCGACCAACCGATGAGTTACCAGCCGCCGGAAACCAGTTCGGTGATGCGTTCCTCGGCCTCGCTTCAGGAAATCCCGCAGACCGTCAACGTGATCCCGGCCCAGGTCATTCGCGACCAGGCGCCGCGCAATCTCGATGATGCACTGGCCAACGTCAGCGGCATCACCCAGGGCAACACGCTGGGCAGCACCCAGGATTCGGTGATGACCCGCGGCTTCGGCGACAACCGCAACGGCTCGATCATGCGCGACGGCATGCCGGTGGTGCAGGGCCGCGGCATGAACGCCACCGTGGATCGCGTCGAAGTGCTCAAGGGCCCGGCTTCGCTGCTGTACGGGATTCAGGACCCGGGCGGCGTGGTCAACATGGTCAGCAAGAAGCCTGAACTGACCCAGTACAACGCCTTGACGTTGCGTGGCTCGACCTACGGCGATGGCAAGAACGGTAGCGGTGGCTCCTTCGACAGCACCGGTGCGCTGGGGGATTCCGGCCTGGCCTATCGCATGGTGCTGGATCATGAAGACGAAGATTACTGGCGCAATTTCGGTACCCACCGTGAAAGCCTGATCGCGCCGTCGCTGGCCTGGTACGGCGAGCGCACCAAGCTGTTGTTCGCATACGAGCATCGGGAATTCCTGACGCCGTTCGACCGTGGCACCCTGATCGACCCACGCACCAACCATCCGCTGGACATCTCGCGCAACGAGCGTCTCGACGAGAAATTCAACGACATGGAAGGGCGTTCGGACCTCTACCACTTCGAGGCCGACCATGAACTCAACGACGACTGGAAAGCTCACTTCGGCTACAGCTGGAACCGCGAGACCTACGACGCCAGCCAGGTCCGCGTAACCGCCATCGACACCAAAAAAGGCACCCTGACCCGCAGCATGGACGGCACTCAGGGCGCGATCAGCACCGACCGTTTCACCACCGCCAGCCTCGAAGGCAAGGTCAACGTGCTGGGCATGCAGCATGACCTGGTGTTCGGCGTCGACGACGAGTACCGCAAGATCTACCGCGCCGACTTGATTCGCCAGAAAAGCCTGAGCACCTTCAGCTACGTCAATCCGGTGTACGGTCGTGAAGTTGCCGGCTCCACCGTCAGCCCGGCTGACAGTGCGCAGACCGATCTGCTGCGCAGCGACTCGGTATTCCTGCAGGACTCGATCCACCTCAACGACCAGTGGATTCTGGTGGCCGGCGGACGCTTCCAGGAGTACGACCAGTACGCCGGCAAAGGCGTGCCGTTCAAGGCCAACACCGACAGCAACGGTCAGAAATGGGTGCCCCGCGCCGGTCTCGTGTATCGCTACACCGACGCGCTGTCGTTCTACGGCAGTTACACCGAGTCGTTCAAGCCGAACTCCACCATCGCCCCGTTGAGCGGCAGCAGCACCGTGCTCGACGGCAGCATCGCGCCGGAAGAAGCCAAGTCCTGGGAGCTGGGCGCACGCCTCGATATTCCGGGCCGTGTTACCGGCAACATCGCCCTGTTCGACATCAAGAAACGCAACGTGCTGGTGGCCAACGCCGAAGGCCCGACCACGATTTACAGCGCTGCCGGTGAAGTGCGTTCCCGTGGTCTGGAAGTGGACCTGACCGGCCAGCTCAGCGACCGCTGGAGCATGATCGGCAGCTACGCCTACACCGATGCCGAGGTCACCGAAGATCCGGACTACAAAGGCAACAAGCTGCAGAACGTGGCGAAGAACACCGGCTCGCTGTCGGCGGTCTACGACTTCGGCAGCGTGATCGGCGGCGATCAACTGCGGGTCGGCGCGGGCGCGCGGTATGTCGGTGAGCGGGCGGGTAACGCGGTGAATGATTTCGAGCTGCCGAGCTACACCGTGGCCGATGCGTTCGCCACTTACGACACCAAGGTGGAAGGGCAGAAGGTCAAGTTCCAGCTCAACGTGAAGAACCTGTTCGACCGCACCTACTACACCTCGGCGGCGAGCCGGTTCTTTGTGTCGATGGGTGATTCGCGGCAGATTTCGTTGTCGAGCACGCTGGAGTTCTGATCAGCGTAAAAACGCCTGGCGATACTCGCCGGGCGTTCCACCCAGCACCTGACGAAAGCGGTTGGTGAAGTGGCTGGCACTGGCAAACCCGCACGCCAGGGCAATTTCCCCCAACGGCAACGCCGTTCCCCGCAACAACTCCCGCGCCCGGCTCAAGCGCCGCGCCAGCACATATTGATGCGGCGGCAGGCCGAAGCTCACCCGGAACATCCGCGCAAAGTGGTATTCCGACAACGCACACAACCCCGCCAGTTGCCCGAGGCTGATCGGCTCGGCCAGTTGGCTGTCGATGAACTCCACCAGCTGCCGGCGTTGATGCGGCGCCAGTCCGCCCTTCAAGCGCAGACCCTGACGCACGCCGACCTGACTGAGCAGGGTATGGCTGATCAGTTCATGGGCAAGGCTGCTGGTCAGCAAACGTTCGGCGGGTTCGTCCCAATTCAGCGTAAGCAACTGCCGGAAGCGTTGTGCTTGTTGTGGGTCTTCGAGGAAGGTCTGTTCGCGCAACTGCATTTCCCGGGGCTCGCGATCCAGCAGCGTGACGCAACCCAAGGCAAATTGTTCGGCGCTGAAATACAGGTGGGCCAGACGGATATCGCCGTTGATCACCCAGCCCGACTCGTGATCGGCCGGCAGGATACAGAGCTTGTCCGGCCCGCCTTTCTGCCCGGGTTGATCGCGACGGAATGTACCGGTGCCGCCGGCGATGTAGCAGGACAGGGTGTGATGACTCGGCGCTTCATAATCCTGCGCATCGTGGTGGTTGGTCCACAAAGCGGCAGACAAGCCGTCACCCAGCTCGGCGCTGTGCACAAGACGTGCGTTCGGCGAGCTGTTCAACGCTTGAAAGACTTGCAGGGTATCGATGGCGGCCATGGTCAGTCGGTTCTCTTCAACGCCTTGCATCCTACTCCGTAGATTTCGCGCTGCCAGCCTGCGCGCCGATAAAAGCGCAAGTTTATGCAAGCGTGAGCGGATGGCGCAGGCGGACACTGAAACCCAATCAAGGAGTGTCTGCCATGAACCTGTCGTTGTATTTGTTGACCGTACTGATTTGGGGCACCACCTGGATCGCCCTGAAGTGGCAACTGGGCGTGGTCGCGATTCCGGTGTCGATCGTCTATCGCTTCGGCCTTGCCGCGCTGGTGTTGTTTGCGCTGTTGCTGCTCAGCCGCCGTCTGCAACCGATGAACCGGCGCGGGCATCTGATCTGCGTGGCGCAGGGCTTATGCCTGTTCTGCGTCAACTTCATGTGTTTCCTGACCGCCAGCCAATGGATCCCCAGCGGTCTGGTGGCGGTGGTGTTTTCCACCGCGACCTTGTGGAACGCGCTGAATGCACGGGTGTTCTTCGGCCAGCGTATTGCGCGCAATGTGTTGATGGGCGGAGCGCTGGGGTTGTGTGGCCTTGGCCTGTTGTTCTGGCCGGAACTGGCCGGGCATCACGCCAGCCCGCAAACCCTGCTGGGTCTCGGTCTGGCGCTCTGCGGCACCCTGTGTTTCTCGGCGGGCAACATGTTGTCGAGCCTGCAACAGAAGGCCGGCCTCAAGCCGCTGACCACCAACGCCTGGGGCATGGCCTACGGCGCGGCGATGCTGTCGGTGTGGTGCCTGGTCAAAGGCATTCCGTTCGAGATGGAATGGACGTCTCGCTACATCGGCGCTCTGCTGTACCTGGTCATCCCCGGTTCGGTGATCGGTTTCACCGCGTACCTGACGCTGGTCGGTCGCATGGGGCCGGAACGCGCGGCCTACTGCACGGTGCTGTTCCCGGTAGTGGCGCTGAACGTATCGGCGTTTGCCGAAGGCTATCAATGGACGGCGCCGGCATTGGCGGGTTTGTTGCTGGTGATGTTGGGCAATGTGTTGGTGTTTCGCAAACCCAAACCTGTTATTGAAATGGTCGCCAAACCTGCACATTGAATACTGAATGTTCAACTGTCGACTTTCAATACCAGAAATATAAGTGCCGGTAACAGAAAGTCGACAATGCTTTGTGCCCACTTCATGGCATTCCAGTCTTTTGACTGATCCATGTCGAACCATTCATTGCCAATGACTTGCAGGCAGAAGTAATAAACAAACAACGCCACGAGAAACCCAAGCACGGCATATTTCTTTGCTTCATGAAACTGCTCGTCTGATGCGTTTATATTCTTTGCAAGTTGATAGCCTCCCAGCAGGCAGGCTGAAGTAAATATGGTCTCCAGTGTCATGATCATCCAGTAGATCCGGTGATGCATCATTTCCGAGTTGATCGAGCGGTACATCAAATGGCTGCCTGTCGTATCCATGCTCAGGATATGGCCAAGGTAAATGTAGTTCGAGTCGTAATCGGTGGCGTTGCTGAAAACAATCAGCGCGCCCAGCATGCCTACCATGAAAACGATTGCAACTTTACTTCTTCGAATAAGTTGGGAGGTTTTAAGGCCAGTCATTTGTTGATTCTCCGTGAATAGTATCTGTCCGTTGGCAGATGGTTCGCGGGATTCTATAGAGAGTCTAAGGGGGGGGGCGAAGAGTCGTTTTCAAGTTGTGTAGTTTAAAAGGGTGGTGAATAACTTCAGGCAATTTTAGAAAACAGGTTCAAGACAGACGGGGCCGGGAAACAGTGCTCCAGCCCCGTGGGTCATCAGTCTTTCCAGACTTGCGGATTAACCAGATCCTGCGGCCGTTCGCCGAGCAGTGCACTGCGCAGATTGGTCATCGCCCGATTTGCCATGGCTTCACGGGTTTCATTCGTCGCCGATCCAATGTGCGGCAGGGTCACAGCGTTTTTCAACTGGAACAGCGGCGATTCGGCCAGCGGTTCTTTCTCGTAGACGTCGAGGCCGGCGCCGCGAATGCGGTTGTTCTGCAACGCCTCGATCAAGGCCGGTTCGTCGACTACCGGGCCGCGGGAGATGTTCACCAGAATCGCGCCCGGCTTCATCAGCGCCAGTTCGCGATGGCTGATCAGATGACGGGTCTTGTCGCTGAGTGGCACCACCAGGCAGACGAAATCGGCTTCGGCCAGCAACTGATCGAGGCTGCGAAATTTTGCGCCGAGTTCTTGCTCCAGTCCGGTCTTGCGGCTGTTGCCGCTGTAGATAATCGGCATGTTGAAACCGAAACGTCCGCGACGGGCTACGGCGGCGCCGATGTTGCCCATGCCGACGATGCCCAGGGTCTTGCCGTGCACGTCGCAGCCGAACAGCGGTGCGCCGACGCTGGCTTGCCACTGGCCGGCCTTGGTCCAGGCGTCCAGTTCGGCGACGCGGCGGGCGCTGCTCATGATCAGGGCGAAGGCCAGGTCCGCGGTGCTTTCGGTCAGCACGTCCGGAGTGTTGGTGAGCATGATCCCGCGTTCGTTGAAGTAGGCGAGGTCGTAGTTGTCGTAGCCGACGGAGACGCTGGAGACCACTTCAAGTTTCGCGGCGTTTTCCAGTTGGGCCTTGCCGAGTTTGCGACCGACGCCGATCAGGCCGTGGGCGTGGGGCAGGGCTTCGTTGAACTGGGCGTTGATGTCGCCATTTTTCGGGTTGGGGACGATGACGTCGAAGTCCTGTTGCAGGCGTTCGATCATGGGTGGGGTGATGCGGCTGAAGGCCAAAACTGTTTTTTTCATTGGCTTGGGCTCGGCTGGGCGGCTGATGTGATTGCCAAGCAAGCTAACATTTTCTGTTTGGGGTTGTCTTGGCGGCCTCTGGGCCGACCAGGCTTTTGGGTTTTGGGTGAATATCCGTTTCTGCGGGTGTTGCGGCTGGCGGTTTCGCTCTTACAGCGAGTCACTTTTGCAGACGCCCAAAAGTAACCAAAACGCTGGGCCCCGGCGTTCGGCACCTCGCCTAGGCTCGGGGTTCCTTCGTTCCGGGACTCATCCGGGGGCACCGCCTCCGGTTTGCTTCGCTGCACCTCCTCTCGGTGTGTTCGACTTCGTCGAACGGCGCTTTGCGCCCACCCCCGGATGAATCCCTCCACTCAGCCTGCCGAAGGGGCCGGCAAGTCAAAAGCGGTACTCGAGCTAACGCTCATTGTGTTGAGTGGTGGGAAGCCAAAGCAGAAGCGAAATGTGGTTCTTTTAACTCGAGTTCGATTCGGTATCTCACGTCGGCGTACTTCTCCCAAACAACTCGGTCAGTCCCCTCTCCTCGGGGAGAGGGTTAGGGTGAGGGGTGGCGCTCTCAACATCACACCAATTTCAGGAGGACCAACTCAATTTGCAACCCGAACCCCCGCCAGACTCCCACTCATCTCATAAGCCGCCAATTCCGCCTGATGCCCCGCCAGAATCTCCGGCAACGACCCACGCAGATACTCGACCCAGGTCTTGATCTTCGCATCCAGATACTGCCGCGACGGGTAGATCGCATACAGGTTCAGTTCCTGTGAGCGGTAGTTCGGCATCACCCGCACCAGCGAGCCGTTGCGCAAGCCTTCGATCGCGGCATACACCGGCAATACACCGACACCCATCCCGCTGGTGATCGCGGTTTTCATCGCGTCGGCGGAGTTCACCAGGAAGGGTGAGCTGTTGATGGTGACCATTTCCTGGCCTTCCGGGCCGTCGAAGGCCCATTTTTCCAGGGGGATCACCGGGCTTACCAGGCGCAGGCAGGCGTGGTTCAGCAGGTCGCTGGGTTTCTGTGCGCAACCGTTGGCTTTCACGTAGGCCGGGGAGGCGCAGACGATGCTGTAGGTGATGCCCAGGCGTTGCGAGACGAAGCCCGAGTCCGGCAGCTCGCGGGCCAGGACGATGGACACGTCGTAGCCTTCGTCCAGCAGGTCCGGCACGCGGTTGGCCATGGTCAGGTCGAAGGTCACGTCCGGGTGGGTCTTGCGGTAGCGGGCGATGGCGTCGATCACGAAGTGCTGGCCGATGCCGGTCATGGTGTGCACTTTCAACTGACCGGCCGGGCGGGCATGGGCTTCGCTGGCTTCGGCTTCGGCCTCTTCGACGTAGGCGAGGATCTGCTCGCAGCGCAGCAAGTAGCGCTTGCCGGCCTCGGTGAGCGCGATGCGCCGGGTCGTACGGTTCAGCAGGCGGGTTTGCAGGTGGGCTTCCAGGTTGGAGACCGCGCGCGAGACGTTGGCAGTGGTGGTGTCGAGTTGCACGGCGGCAGCGGTGAAGCTGCCGGCTTCGGCCACACAACTGAAGGCGCGCATGTTTTGCAAAGTGTCCATGGGGTGCTCTCAAGGGAGATGGCAAATTGTGACACGAAGTTTCAGGGGCTGAGACCCCCGACCAAGGGATTATCTCGTTAACCGTAACAAAGATTCGCAGAAAACCCAGCTTATCGCCGTTCAGGGCGCCCCCTAGAATTGCGCCCACCTCGAAACATCCCCCACCTCAGGAATTCGCAGCAGTGCCGCGTCGCATCAACAGAGCGCTTTTGCCGCTCAGTGTTCTGGCTATTTCGTTAGGTCTCAGCGGCTGCATCGGAACCGGAGGGATTGCCCCGCAGGGCAAGGCTCTGGAGGCCAATGAACTGGCCACCGACGAGGCCATCGCCCACGCCGCCCGTGACGCAAACTGGCCCACCGCGCAGTGGTGGCAAGCCTACGGCGACCCCCAACTCAATCGCTGGATCGACCTGGCCGTACAGGGCAGCCCGACCCTGGCCATGGCCGCTGCGCGAGTGCGTCAGGCCCGGTCCATGGCCGGTGTCGCCGAATCCGCCGAGTCGTTGCAGATCAATGGCGAGTCGACCCTCAAGCGCCACAACTGGCCGACCGACCAGTTCTACGGTCCCGGCGAGCTGGCCAATACCACGACCTGGGACAACAACGCCGCGCTGGGTTTCAGTTACGCCCTCGACCTCTGGGGCCGTGAAAGCAACAGCACCGAACGTGCGGTGGACCTCGCGCACATGAGCGCTGCCGAGGCGCGTCAGGCGCAGCTCGAGTTGCAGAACAACATCGTGCGTGCCTACATCGAACTGTCGCTGCATTACGCCCAGCGCGACATCGTCGCGGCGACGCTCAAGCAACAACAACAGATTCTCGAACTGGCGCAGAAACGCCTGAACGGCGGCATCGGCACGCACTTCGAAGTCAGTCAGGCTGAAACGCCGCTGCCGGAAACCCATCGGCAACTGGATGCACTGGACGAAGAAATCGCCCTGAGCCGCAACCAGATCGCGGCATTGGCCGGCAAAGGGCCGGGCGCCGGCGCGCAGTTGCAGCGTCCGACCCTGTCCCTCGGCGCGGCGCTGAAATTGCCGTCGGCATTGCCCGCCGAATTGCTCGGTCAGCGTCCGGACGTGGTCGCCAGTCGCTGGCAAGTGGCGGCCCAGGCGCGCGGGATCGATGTCGCGCATGCCGGGTTCTACCCCAACGTCGATCTGGTCGGCAGCCTCGGCTACATGGCCACCGGCGGCGGGGCGCTGGAGTTTTTGACCGGCAAGAAGCTCAACTACAACGTCGGGCCGGCGATCTCGCTGCCGATCTTCGATGGCGGGCGACTGCGTGCCGAACTCGGTGAAGCGTCGGCGGGTTATGACATCGCCGTCGCGCATTACAACCAGACCCTGGTCAATGCGTTGAAGAACATCTCCGACCAGTTGATCCGCCGCGAGTCGATGGACAAGCAGCAGACCTTCGCCGCCGAGTCCGTGGCCACCGCGCAGAAGACCTACGACATCGCGATGATCGCCTACCAACGCGGCCTCACCGATTACCTCAACGTGCTGAACGCCCAGACCTTGCTGTTCAAACAGCAACAGGTTCAGCAGCAGGTGCAGGCGGCGCGCTTGAGTGCCCATGCGGAATTGGTGACGGCGTTGGGTGGCGGTCTTGGCGCGGGTAAAGACGTGCCGACCGCTGAGCAGACCGCCGCACCGAAAACCCCGGCCCTTCTTCAAGCCCTCGACCACTGAGCAAGCCTTAATGACTCCCTTGCCCGCACCTTTGCGCTGGCTCTACTCCCTGGAATGGCGCCGGGGTTTCTTCGACTGGGCGCGCAGCGACGGCGTGACCTGGGTCTACATCTTCAAGGTGTTGATCGCCGCGTTCCTGACCCTGTGGCTGGCGATGCGCCTGGAACTGCCGCAACCTCGTACGGCGATGATCACCGTGTTCATCGTCATGCAGCCGCAGAGCGGTCAGGTGTTCGCCAAGAGTTTCTATCGCTTCCTCGGCACCCTGGCCGGGTCGGCGATGATGGTCACGCTGATTTCGCTGTTCGCCCAGAACACCGAACTGTTCCTTGGCTCGTTGGCGATCTGGGTCGGTATCTGCTCGGCCGGCGCCGCCCGTTGTCGCAACTTCCGCGCCTACGGTTTTGTGCTGGCCGGGTACACCGCCGCGATGGTCGGCCTGCCGGCGCTTGCCCACCCCGATGGCGCGTTCATGGCGGCGGTATGGCGAGTGCTGGAAATCTCGCTGGGGATTCTCTGCTCGACCCTGGTCAGCGCCGCGATCCTGCCGCAGACCGCCAGTGCGGCGATGCGCAATGCCTTGTATCAGCGCTTCGGTGTGTTCGCGCTGTTCGTCACCGATGGCCTGCGCGGGCGCAGCAAACCGGAGGCGTTCGAGGCCAGCAACGTGCGCTTCATCGCCGAAGCGGTGGGGCTGGAAGGGCTGCGCAGCGTGACCGTGTTCGAAGACCCGCACATGCGTCGGCGTAACGGTCGGCTCAGTCGTTTGAACAGCGAATTCATGGGCATCACCACCCGCTTCAACGCCTTGCACCAGTTGCTTGAACGCCTGCGCGTCAATGACGAAGAGCATGTCGTGGCGGCGATCAAACCGGGTTTGCAGGATCTGGCCGAAGTGCTTGACGGCTTCAGCGGCCGTGCCCTGACCAGCCCGGATGCGGCGCGTCTGGTGACGGCGCTGGCGGCATACAAGGAAGGCTTGCCGACGCGGGTGCGCAGTCTGCGGGCGGCCTTCCAGGAGAGCGGTCCGAGCGAGGCCGAGCTGCTGGATTTCCACACGGCGTATGAACTGCTTTATCGCTTCGTCGATGACCTGCACGGTTATGCACAGACCCACGCCTCGCTGGCCGATCACAGCCACGAACGCGAGCGCTGGGACGAGCCGTTCACCCCGCAGACCAGTTGGTGGGCCGCAGCAGCTTCGGGGATTCGTGCCACGTTCATCCTGGTCGTGCTCGGCAGTTACTGGGTCGCCACCGCGTGGCCGAGCGGCGCGACCATGACCCTGATCGCCGCCGCCACCGTGGGCCTGTCGGCGGCGACGCCGAACCCGAAACGCATGGCGTTCCAGATGGCCTGCGGCACGTTCCTCGGGGCGCTGATCGGCTTCGTCGAGATGTTTTTCATCTTCCCGTGGATCGACGGTTTCCCGCTGCTGTGCGTGATGCTCGCGCCGGTGATCGTGCTCGGCTCGTTCCTCGCCTCGCGGCCGCAGTACGCCGGTGTCGGCCTGGGTCTGCTGATCTTTTTCAGCACCGGTTCGGTGCCGGACAACCTGACGATCTACAACCCCTACACCTTCATCAACGACTATATCGCCATGGTCATGGGCATGCTTGTTTGCGCCGCGGCGGGGGCGATCATTCTGCCGCCGAACAGCCGCTGGTTGTGGCAGCGCCTGGAACAGGACCTGCGCGGGCAAGTGGTGTACGCGATCAGCGGCAAGCTCAAGGGCCTGGCGTCGAGTTTCGAAAGCCGTACCCGCGACCTGATGCATCAGGCTTACGGTCTCGCGGCCGGTCAGCCGCTGGTGCAGAAAAACCTGCTGCGCTGGATGTTCGTGGTGCTGGAAGTCGGCCACGCGATCATCGAGTTGCGCAAGGAGCAGGCGATCCTGCCGGTGCATCCGGCCTATGCCGAATCCCAGCCGTGGCGCCAGGCAATCCGGGTCATGGGGCGCTCGCTGGTGCGGCTGTTCCTGCAACCGAATTCGAGCAATCTGGAACGCGCACTGGTCGCGGTTGATCACGCGATCAGCCGTGTCGCTGCCACCGACGAGCCGTTCGCGCCGCACTTCGACACCTCGGCGCTGCGGCGGGTGAAAAGCTACCTGCATTTCATCCGCACCTCGTTGCTAGACCCGCAATCGCCACTCGCCGCCCATGCCATCGCCAAGCCCGAAGGACTTGCCCATGCCTCGTGAAATCGCCTTCCACGGCGTGTACATGCCGACCATGACCCTGATGTTTTTCGTTGCTGCGGCACTGGCCTGGGCGCTGGACCGGTTCCTGTCGGGGTTCGATCTGTATCGCTTTTTCTGGCACCCGGCGCTGCTGCGTTTGAGCCTGTTTACCTGTCTGTTCGGCGCGATGGCGCTGACTGTCTACCGTTGAGAACATTCTGATGAAAAAGTTTTTCAGCCTGCTCGCGACCCTGCTGGTGCTGGCCCTGGCGTTGTGGATCGGCCGCACATTGTGGGAGCACTACATGAACACCCCGTGGACCCGCGACGGTCGGGTGCGCGCCGACATCATCAACGTTGCCGCCGACGTCACCGGTGAAGTGGTCGACGTGCCGGTACGTGACAACCAATTGGTGAAGAAGGGTGACCTGCTGATGCAGATTGACCCCGAGCACTATCGCCTCGCGGTGAAGCAGGCGCAGTCGCTGGTGGCTTCACGCAAGGCCACGTGGGAAATGCGCAGGGTCAACGCTCATCGCCGCGCTGACATGGACGCATTGGTGATCTCCAAGGAAAACCGCGACGACGCCAGCAACATCGCCGACTCGGCACTGGCCGATTACCAACAGGCCCAGGCGCAACTGGAAGCCGCCGAACTCAACCTCAAACGCACTGAAGTGCGCGCGGCGGTGGACGGTTATGTGACCAACCTCAACGTCCATCGCGGCGACTACGCGCGCATCGGCGAAGCGAAAATGGCCGTGGTCGACATGAACTCGTTCTGGGTCTACGGCTTCTTCGAAGAAACCAAACTGCCTCACGTGCGCGTCGGTGACAAAGCCGACATGCAACTGATGAGCGGCGAAGTCCTCAAGGGCCACGTGGAGAGCATTTCCCGCGGCATCTATGACCGCGATAACCCGGAGAGCCGCGAGCTGATCGCCGATGTGAACCCGACCTTCAACTGGGTACGTCTGGCCCAGCGGGTGCCGGTGCGGATTCACATCGATGAAGTGCCGGAAGGTGTGCTGCTGGCGGCGGGGATTACCTGCACCGTTGTTGTGAAGCAGGATACTGTCGAGTAACCCGTTGGCGAGGGAGCAGGTTCCCTCGTCATGACCGGGCGGTGTCAGTCCTGGTAAAACGTCTCATGCAGATGACGCCAGATCACTCGCCCGGATTCGGTTTTTTCAAACACCACGGTTGAACGCCGATCCGTGTGCAACCCATTCGCATCGGTCTGCAGCTCGCGATAACTCACCGTCGCACCGCGTTCATGCAAGGCAATCCCGCAAAGCTCTCCGAGTTCGATCCTGAACCCGCTCCTCTTGCCGCCCGCCATTTGAAACAACCCACCTAGTGCCTCGAGATCCAGCAGGCGCCCCAGCGGCGTCACCATGGAAAACCGTGGCGAAAAGCGCGTCAGCAATCGCTCGAGTACGGCCTCGTCTTGCTCCACGGCAAACCATCGTTCGATGGCCTCGTGAGCCTGAATCACTTCGTCAAAATAGGCGGTGTAGTCAGTCATGTGGATTTCTCCTTAAGGGCCATCCCTTTCAAGGTCTTTGGTTAAAATGCCCCAAAAATTCAGTCAGGACGACGAAGCGATGTGGGCAGAGGTTTTAGCGAGGTTCGAGAAAAAAGCACCTGCCAGCGTTATGGCCAAATTGGCACTGGAGCACGCTATTGCCCCTGAGTGGGTTGATCAGGTCTTCGAAGAACATCGGCAACGGCAGTATTCTCGTGAGCTGTTGTTCTCGACCATTATCAAGCTGATGTCCCTTGTTTCATTGGGCTTGAAGCCTTCCCTGCACGCCGCCGCGCGGCAACTGGAAGATCTTCCTGTCAGTCTGGCGGCGCTCTACGACAAGATCAGTCGTACCGAGCCAGCTCTGTTGCGCGCACTGGTCACGGGCTGTGCGCAGCGCCTGGCTCCAACCATCAAGGAGTTGGGTTGCACGCAGATGCTGCCGGAGTGGCAGGTCCGGGTGGTAGACGGTAATCACTTGGCATCCACCGAGAAACGACTGGGGGCTTTACGCCACGAGCGTGGTGCCGCTCGACCCGGTTTCTCGGTGGTTGTCTACGACCCCGACCTGGACCAGGTCATCGACCTGCAGGCGTGCGAGGATGCCTACGCAAGCGAGCGTGTTTGCGTGTTGCCTCTCTTGGCCGATGCCGAGCCGGGCCAGGTGTGGCTGGCCGATCGACTCTATTGCACGCTCCCGGTCATGGAGGCTTGCGAGCAGGTCAAAACCTCCTTTGTCATTCGTCAACAAGCCAAGCATCCACGCCTGATTCAAGAGGGGCATTGGCAAGAACCAGTGCCTGTAAACACGGGCACTGTGCGTGAGCAGATTATTCAGGTCAGAGGCGGTTACCAGTGTCGGCGTGTTGAACTGACGCTTCACTCGCCAACGGACTCGGGTGACAGCAGCTTGATGTTCTGGAGCAACCTGCCTGAAAGCATCAGCGCACAGCAGATCGCGGAACTCTATCGCCGTCGCTGGAGCATAGAAGGCATGTTCCAGCGACTGGAAGCAATCCTGGAAAGCGAAATCGAAACCCTTGGTAGTCCAAAGGCTGCATTGCTCGGGTTCGCTACCGCGGTATTGGCCTACAACGTCCTGGCCGTACTCAAGCGAAGCGTCGAGCAAGCCCATCAGGATACTCAGCCTGACGGCTGGGAAGCCTCAACCTATCACTTGGCGGTTCAGGTCCGGAGTGGTTATGAAGGCCTGCAAATCGCGCTGCCCCTGGAATATTTTCCCGTCATACCTCTGGAAAAACTGGCCCAGCGCTTGTTGGAACTGGCCAGAAACATCCAACCCAAACAAGTTGCGAAAAGTCCACGGGGCCCCAAGGTGCCTAAACCCAAAACATGGGTGCAAGGCACTGCGGTGCATGCACATGTTTCAACGGACCGGGTAATCAAGGCCGCTAAAACGAAAAGACCTTGAAAGGGATGTCCTTAAGGGCAGGTGAGTTCAGCAGTGCGAGCACTGTCGTGGAGTCGAAGCGCAGCACGGCGACCATCGGCAACAGCGTCAGCAACGCGGCGGCGAGAAAGCAGTATTGGAAACCGTTGGCGCCCAACGCGCCCAGCAACGAGCTGAGCAGCGCCGCGCCGAGGCAGAAGCCGAGCTGACGGTTGATATTCCACAGGGCGCTGGAGTGGCCCATTTTTTCCGGCGTGATGCCGACAAACGCGAGGGTCTGCGCAGTGACGCTGCACAGACTGCCGCCCAGCCCCATCAGGGCGTAGGCGAGGATCAACGGGCCGCTGGCGGGCTGGTCGATCTGCATCAGTACGACAATGCCAAGGCATTGCAACAGCATGCCGGCGGTCAGCAACGGTTTGGGGCCGATCCGGTTGAAACTGCGTTTGCCCAGCATGATCGCCACGCCCGAGGCGGCCGCCCAGGACAGCATCAGCGACCCGGTTTTTGCTGCACCGAAACCGAGGTCATGCAGGTACAACACGGCAATCATGTTGGTGCCGGTAAAGATGCCGGGCACGAACAGATAGATCAGCATCGCCAGGCGCAGTGACGGGTTCTTGATCAGTTGAAGATCAAGGACTGCACCCGGTTTATTCCAGCCATCGCGCAGGTAGATCCACAACGTGATGACGCAGAGCAGCAGGACACCGCCCGCGAGGTGACGGGTTGCTGGAGCGCTTGCCAGACTGACGGCCATCAACAACAGACTCAGGGTCGACACCGCCAGCAACAGGCCACGAGCATCCAGTGTCGGGCGTTCACTCGTTGCCTGATCAGGTTTCAGCCAGAGCACGCCCAATCCGAAAGCGAAAAGCGCCACCGGCAGGTTCAGGTAGAAAATCCAGCGCCACGACAACGCTTCAACGATCAAGCCACCCGCTGCCGGTGACAGCGCCGGCACCATCAGCGCCACCAGCAGAACCACACCGGTGAAGTGCGCACGCTGTGTCGCCGGAAACTCTCGATAGGCCAGCGCCTGACCGACCGGCAGCAGCAACCCGCCACCGAGTCCTTGCAGCAGTCGCCAGCCGATCAGGCTTTCAATCGAACTCGCCTGAGCGATGAGCCCGGAGGCGATCCCGAACACCAGCAACGAACCAAGGATCAACCGCCGCTCGCCCACCCGTGCAGCCAGCCACACGCTCATCGGAATGATCAGCGTCAGCCCGAGCATGTAGGCGTTGGTGATCCACGCCAGTTGCGTCACCGAAGCGTGCAACTGCGCCGCGATATCGGGGTAGGCGATGTTGGCGGCGAACATGTTCAGCAGGTCGAGGGCAAACCCCAACAGATACACCAGCGCGACTTTCGAGCGATAGGCCATGGCAGCTTCCCTGTGATGAAGCGTGCAGGGTAGGGCGCTCGCGGCGATAGAAATACGCTGGTTTGGCTGCTAGTTTGTCAAAACTATTTTGACAGTGGACGTACTGAACATGGTCAGCCTGGATCGATTCGATACCTTCAAAGCCGTGGTCGAGGCCGGTTCGTTGACCGCAGCCGCCGATACGTTGGGGCAGACGCGGGCGGTGGTGAGCTTCAACCTCAAGCGGCTGGAAGAAGAGTTGGGCGTTACCTTGCTCACCCGCAACACGCGGCAACTGGCCCTGACCGATGCCGGTGAACGTTTTTACCGACGTTGTCTGCGCACCCTCGACGAAGCGCGGCTGGCCATCGAAGAGGCTCGCTCGGAGCACTCACAGCTCAAGGGCACGCTTCGGATCACCACGACCGTGGAGTTTGCCCTGGCTCAGGTGGTGCCGGCGCTGGAGGTGTTTCGACAACAGCAGCCGCAACTGAATATCCACCTGTCCACGTCTTCGACCCATGCCGATCTGATCTCCGAACGCTTTGACATGGCGATTCGTCTGGGCCGCATGCACGACTCCAATCTGCGGGCGGTGCAGTTGTCGACGTTCGAAGTGTTTGCCGTGGCGGCGCCGGGGCTGGTCGAGGGTTTTACGCCGGTAGAAAACCTGGCGGCGCTGGAGTCGATGCCGACGCTGGGACATGGGCGAGTGCCGGAAATGACGGTCACCGACCCGGCCGGCACTGAGCATTTCTACCAGCCTAAACCGGGCACAACCGCCATCGTCGCCGACAACTCGGCGACCCTGCGTGCCTTTGCGCTGACCGGGCAAGGCGTGGCGATTCTGCCGCAATGGCTGATTCAGGAAGACCTCGACACCGGGCGGTTACAGCGCTTGTTGCCGGATTTTCGCTTCGCCCAACAAGGGGTTTACGCGCTGTACCCGGACACCCGGCACCTGCCGCTGAAGGTGCGGGCGTTCATTGATTTCATGAAGGGCTGGGGCTGATTCGGTCTCACAGTTGCCCGCGCAAGCCGAAGCGCTTCATCAACGTCGACTCCAGCAATCCTTTCGGCAACAACGTCGCCAGCAACGGCAGCGCCCGGCTGCCATTGCCGATGCGGATCAGCCGTGGCGGTTTGTTCTGCTGCACTGCCTTGAGCAACTCGGCGGCAAATTCGCTCGCCGGCGTCGGCTTGTCCTGGGACGCTTTGGCCCGGGCCCGGATGCCTTCACGCAATGGAAACCACGGCGATTGTTCGTTGATCAACTGTTCGGCCTCATGGCCGGCATTCTTGGCGAAGCTGGACTGAATCGCCCCCGGCTGTACTTCCATCACGCGAATCCCGAACGGCGCCAGTTCCATGCGCAAGGCATCGCTCAACGCATGCACGGCCGCTTTCGAGGCGCAATACGCGCCGGCGAACGGCGTGACCAGAACCCCGGAAACACTGCCGACGTTCACCACCAGGCCTTTCGCCCGGCGCAGCACCGGGAACAGGGCGCGGGTCACGCCGACAATCGAAAACACGTTGGTTTCGAACTGGCGCTGCATGGCCGCCACGCCGCCGTCGAGCAACGGGCCCATGGCGCCGTAACCCGCGTTGTTGATCAGCACATCGAGGCCGCCGTGTTGCTGGTTGATCCGCTCGGCGAGTTGCTCCAGCGCTGCGTTATCGTTGACGTCGAGCTGCACCGCCGTGAATCCGGCGACGCTGAGCGCGGCGACATCTTCAGCCTTGCGCGCACTGGCCCAGACCTCGTAGCCGGCGCCTTTGAAGGCATCGGCGAGGGCGCGGCCGATGCCGCTGGAACAACCGGTAATCAACGCAACGGGCATGGCGCATTCCTTGTGCAAAGTGTGAGGGGAGGGGATCAGTCGGAGAAACTACCCTGCAATCGCTCGGCGCGAAACTCCAGGGTTTGCGGGCGATAACCGGGACGCAGCGGTGGCAGCGGCAGGCAGTCTTCCCAATTGCCACCGGCCTGCAGTTCGCCGGGGCCGCGATAGCGCGGGGCGGCGTATTGATTGTCGGCCAGATTCACGGTGTCGCCCGGCGCGTAAGCTGCGATGCGCCAGCGCAGTTCGGTCAAAGGCACGTCGTTGCCGTTGTTCATCTTCAGTTGCAGCGGACGGTCCGCCGGGCACTGCTCAGGTGCATAGGTGATGCGCAACTCGAGCCGCGCCAGTTGCTTGACCTCACGATTGTCGAGCCACACCACCCACATCGCCACCAGCCCGAGGCCGACAGCGGCCGCCATGGACACCGGCAAGGCCTTGGCCGGGTAGCGCAACAGCAGGATCAGCCAGGTGATGACCAGCAAGACGCCGATGAACATGTTCGAACGCTCCTTGAACTCGTGATGACCATCCTACCGAAGGGGCGCGGGAATGGACATTCGCTGATCAATAGAAGGTGCCGTTGGTCGGGACTGTAATTTCTGACAGTAGCCGAACCAGCGCTGAGCTTGTTCAGATGCCAGAGTTATAACGAATGTCGGTCGCGCGGGGAGCGCGCTTCATGAGCTTGCACATCAATACGCCAAGGATGTCTGTGTTCGACCCGCGCGGCTTTTCGGTCCGCAAGGTCGAATATCATCGAACCGTCGAAGGCGCCCCCGTCGAGTCCCGGATCAACCGTACGCTTCACGATCCGGCAGGGAATGCGGTGAAACACTGGGATCCGCGGCTTTGGCTGTCACAAGTCGGCGACCCGCTGGCGCCGGCCAACCTGGCCCAGGTGTTTACCTTGGACGCCTCGATGATTCGTTCGGATAGCGTCGATGCCGGCACGCAAGTCGAGTTAAAGGGGCTCGCCAGGCAAACGGTGTTCAGTTGGGACAGCCGTCAGACGCAGCGCGAGATCGAGCACGACAATCTGCTGCGCCCCGTCGCGATATTCGAAGAAGGAACGGGCGAGCTTCAGCGTTGTGTCGAGCGCCTGATCTACGGTCATCCCGGCAGCGGGGACCAGTCGCGAAACCAGTTTGGTCAGCTAATTCGTCATGATCATCCGGCGGGCAGCGTGCTGTTCAACGCGTTTGCAATCAACGATTCATGCACCGAAGACACCCGCCACTTCACACTGGACCCGCTGACACCCGACTGGCCGGAGCAGGAGGCGGATCGTCAGCGGCTATTGGAACCCGGCGTCGGTGCAACATCGCAGTGGCGCTATGGGGCGCTGGGCGATGTCCTGGAACAGACGGATGCCCGAAACAACCGGCATGCATTTGCGCTGACCGTCGATGGCCGCTTGCACGAGCGCCGATTGCAGTTGAGGGGTGAGCCTGAACAGGTTCTGATCAGCGATATTCACTACAACGCATACGGCAGTATTGAGCAGGAAACCGCCGGCAACGGTGTGCAAACTGCCCGCACATATCGACCCGAAGACGGTCGCCTGATGGCCCGTCGGGACGAAGACAATCACGGTGGAGTGCTGCAACACCTGAGTTATGAATACGACAGGATGGGCAATGTGCTGAGTATCGAAGACAAGGCATTGCCGATCCGTTACTTCGCCAACACGCGCATCGAGCCGGTCAGCCGCTTTGTCTACGACAGCCTTTACCAGTTGATCATGGCGTCTGGCTGGGAAGCCGGCACTGTCAATCAGAGCCCACAATCGATGGGGCGCATCGATCCGATGGCGGTCAGCAACTATCAGCAGACTTACGAATATGATCCCGGTGGCAACCTGCGCAGGCTGACTCATGTCGGCGCACAAAGTCATGGGCGAAAACTGAAACCGGCGAGTTACAGCAACCGCGCTCTGCCCTATGACGACACACCTCCTGACGACGCTCAAATCGAAGCCGCATACGACCGCAGAGGTAACCTGTTGCAGCTGGAACCGGGGCGGCTGCTGAGCTGGAACCTGCGCAATCAACTGCAATCGGTCAGCCCGGTGCAACGCGCCTCCGGGCTCAACGACCAGGAGGTCTATCTCTACGAGTCTGGCGGTCAGCGAGTACGCAAGATCCGCTCATTACGAACCAACGCCCGCACCCTGATTGCCGATGTGCGCTATTTGCCTGGACTGCAATTGCGCACCGACAACGGTACCGGCGAACGGTTGCAGGTCATCATTGCCGACAACGTTCAAGTACAGCATTGGGAAAACCCGCCGCCTTCGGGAATCAACAATCGGTATCGATACCAACATGTCGATCACCTGGGTTCGGTCAGTCTGGAAACCGCCGATGACGGTGCGGTGATCGGCCGCGAAACGTTTCACCCTTTCGGCACCAGCGCCTGGCGGGACGGCGAATTCAACTACAAATTCGTCCGTTATTCGGGCAAGGAGCGCGATGCCACCGGGCTCGACTACTTCGGGCTGCGTTATTACATCTCGTGGTTGCTGCGCTGGGCCAGTGCCGATCCTGCGGAGTATGCCGACGGAGTGAATCTCTTTCGAATGGTTCACAACAATCCGCTTACCTACATCGACGACGAGGGAGCGGTTACCCGCAAGAAACTGGCCAACGGTTTATGGCAACCAGTGATCGCCACGGGGACCGCTCGTGAGATTGCTGGCGCTGTGCAAGTCGACCGGGGCAATCCGCTGCGCAGCGTTCCCGCGACAGGCAAGCCCGGCAATATCCAGAAGGCGCTGGAGGTCGGCGAACTCGGCAGGATTGAAATCAGTACTCAGTTTCTCGACCCGGTTCCCGGCCGCTACTCCAGCGACACGGTCAACCAGTTGACGCGCAAGGACGGCAAGGGTGAGTTGATCTTCAGCCTGGACCGAATCGCTTATTCGGGCACCAGCAAAGGCGAGTTCAATGCGTTGAGAATTGTCGACATCGGCAAAGGCGAGATGCCCGACAAGCACAATGCAGTTTCGGGGTTCTGGGCGCCTCAGGGGGGCTATGTCGATATCCCGCTGCATCCGTCAGGAGCGCAGCCGGACCATGTATTCACCCCCGGTTTCAGTGGTTGCTCACTGACGGTGGATCAACTGAACGACAACGTGCTTCGTGTCCGGCATGTGGAGGGCGGAAAGGAAAATGGCCAATACAACGACCTTTCCGAAGGCCACGGGATGGGCCAGGCTGCTGCCATGGAGTATCAGGATTACGGCTATGCACCCGACGATCAGGGGCGTCAGGAAAACCTCACGACCGGTTTCGCCTTCATGAAATACGACCGCAAGCAGCAACACTGGAACATCCATTACCAGACCATTCAGGGGGCTAGCGGGATCGAGCGTTACAGCCCGGGCAGCACCGGTTTTTTCAAGAAAACCAATGCAACGGTTTCGGTTTATCCACAGACGCGCGTCAGGAAAACCATGAGCCGGGCGGTCATACCGAGCAACGGGCGAAAGACCGGTTAAAAAAAGCCCCCGCCCAACCCGTTGCGGATAGGGGACGCAGCAGGCTGGACGGGGGCTTTTAATTACAGAGCGATCACTGCGCGATGGTTTTCACCGACACGCCGCGTTCGATCGGGGTGGAGCGACCGTAGATGTCTTCGAAGCGCTCGATGTCGTCTTCGCCCAGGTACGAGCCCGACTGCACTTCGATGATTTCCAGCGGGATCTTGCCCGGGTTGCGCAGGCGGTGGACCGAGGCGATCGGGATGTAGGTCGACTGGTTTTCGCAGAGCAGGAACACGTTTTCGTCGCAGGTCACTTCGGCGGTGCCGCTGACCACGATCCAGTGTTCGGCGCGGTGGTGGTGCATCTGCAGCGACAGGCACGCGCCCGGTTTGACCGAGATGTGCTTGACCTGGAAGCGGCCGCCCATGTCCACCGAGTCGTAGGAGCCCCACGGACGGTAGACCTCGCAGTGGTTCTGGGTTTCGCTGCGGCCCTGCTCGTTGAGGGTGTTGACCATCTGCTTGACGCCCTGGACCTTGTCCTTGTGGGCGATCATCATGGCGTCCTTGGTTTCGACCACCACGATGTTTTCCAGACCGATCACCGACACCAGTTTGCCGTTTCCGTGGATCATGCAGTTCTTGCTGTCCTGGATGACCACATCGCCCTTGCTGACGTTGCCGTTGGCGTCCTTCTCGTTGACTTCCCACAGCGACGACCAGCAGCCGACATCGCTCCAGCCGGCGGTCAGCGGCACCACGCAGGCGCGCTGGGTTTTTTCCATCACGGAGTAGTCGATGGAGTTGTCCGGGCAGCAGGCGAAAGTGGCTTCGTCGAAGGTGATGGTGTCCGGGTCCTGAGTGCTGCGCTCCAGGGTCAGCAGGCAGGTGTCGTAGATGTCCGGATCGTGTTTTTTCAGCTCTTCGAGGAAGCGGCTGGCGCGGAACAGGAACATGCCGCTGTTCCAGTAGTAACCGCCGGACTCGACGTACTCGGTGGCGCGTTTGACGTCGGGTTTTTCCACGAAGTGCGAAACGCGGCTGACGCCTTCCGGCAGCAGTGAATCGCCGGTGGATTTGATGTAGCCGTAACCGGTTTCCGGTTTGGTGGCCGGTACGCCGAACAGCACCATCTCGCCGTTTTCGGCAGCGACGGTGGCCAGGGCGAGGGCGCGTTGCAGGGCTTTCTGGTCTTCGAGAACGTGGTCGGCCGGCAGCACCAGCATCAGTTCGTCGCGACCTTCATTGACCAGCATCATCGCGGTCAGCGCCACGGCCGGCGCGGTGTTGCGGCCGAACGGCTCCATCAGGATGCGCTGGCATTCCAGGTTCCGGTTGCTCAACTGCTCGTTGACGATGAAGCGGTGATCCTTGTTGCAGACCACGATCGGGGTGTCCATGCCTTCGAACACCAGACGCTCGAGGGTTTGCTGGAACAGTGTGTGTTCGCCGGTCAGGGCGAGGAACTGCTTGGGAAACTGCTTGCGCGAAAGCGGCCAAAGACGTGAACCGCTACCACCTGACAAGATCACCGGAATCATATTGTTTACTCCATAAAATCGATTGGGTTAGAGCCACGAGCCTGTGTCGTTTCACTCTTGTTGTTATTCCGTGCCGGGCAGCGATGGCTGCCCGGTTTCATGTACTTAGCGAGTCGATACCGGGCGCTTCACCCAGACTGGCGACAGGTTGCTGCCGTTACCGGTGACGTACAGCACCGCGGCTTCACCGCGCTCCAGGGCGACCGGTTTCACGTCGCCGACTTTCTTGTCGCCTTCGTACAGCGCCAGGCTGACTTTCACCGGGTTGATTTCACGCTCGCCACGGCCCTTGGCGGCCACGTTCGGCACCACGTCGGTCTTGCCGTCGGCGGTCTTCAGGGTCAGCGGCTTGTCGCTGAGGTTCTGCACGCGGACCAGGGATTTCTGCTTGTTCTTGAACGGCGGTTCTTCGATCAGCTGCGGCGCGCCGGAGGCGTTGTTGACCAGGGTGTAGTAGTGGTCACCGGCGAGTTTTACCGGCAGGGTCTGGCTGCCGACCTTGGCGCTGTAGTCACCGCCTGGCATGAAGCTGAAATCGCTGCTCGCCAGCGGCGCGACGTCGCTCAGATTGGTACTGCCGACGGTGGCGCTGACTTCAGCGTTGCTGGCGTTGTAGACCCGTACGAAGGTCGAGCCTTTCGGTGCGGTCGGGCCGTACAGCGCGGCGTCGCCACCGGCAAAGGCCTGGACCGACAGTACGCTCAGACCCGCAACCAGAGCGAAGCGTTTGGCGAGACGACGAGGAGTTGTAGTGAAAGTCATGGTGTACCTCTCTTTCAGTTTTGCGCCCGATCGGGCGTCTCGGATTTAGTGTTGATTGCTACGTTTTGTTGGCGCGCGCCGGCTTGTTTAAGCTCTGCGACCCACTGCGGGTCGGCGTCGCCGATTTCGTTGTTCACAGGCAGATATCGTTCAGGAAACTCCCAGATCAGCACCTGTGGCGGGCTGTTCTTGAAGTCATCGCTTTTCAGGTAGCTGAGCATCGGCAGAATCGGGCCGTGGCCGTCCTCGGCGTAATTCACGACGTCGCTGTGCAGCGCTTGTTTCAGCGCACCGACGAAGTTCCAGTTGGGATTGGCGCTGTAGCTGGTACCGATCAGCGCGACCGGCACTTCGCTGTTGGCGAACAGCGCGTCGTCACCGGCAGGCTGCTCGGCGGCGGCCACGGTGTTGCGCTTTTGCAGCGGCTCCTTGGCCGGCATCAGGTTTTCGAACAGCGGATCCAGCGGCAGGAACAGACGCAAGTCGCCCTTGTGCGTGACCTTCTCGGCGGGCGTGGTGACGAAACGCTGCGGCTCGCCGCTGAGCGGGAACTTGTCGGCGATGGTTTTCGCCAGGGTGTTGGCGGCGATTTCCGCGCCTTCCGGGGTCCAGTGGGTGTCGGTGCGCAGGAACACTTGCTGACCGTTCTGCTTGGCCTTTTGCAGCGGGCCGAGCAGGTCGGGGGCGAGAATCTTGTCGGCCGCGACACGGGCGTGGAAGTCCTGATAAAGGTTGGCGTGGATGCTCGCCGGTTTCACTTCACCCAGGTGTTCCGGGTACAGGCGAACCTTGGCCGGCACGATCGCCATCACCAGTTTCACGCCTTTCTCTTTCAGGGTCTGGCGCACGCCTTCGACCAGCGCGTAGTTGCCTTGCAGGTTCAGCTCTTCGTTGACGATCGGGTTGAATTCCTCATCGCTGTACAACCACTGATCGCGACCGAGCACCACGCCCGGACGACCTTCGTTGAACAGTTTGAAATCCAGCGCGGCCCAGAGGTTGGTGCCCAGACGCTTGATCGGGAATTCATCGTCGTAGTGGGTTTCCACGGCTTTGGTCCAGCGGCCGTTGAGCACCGTCGCGTCGGCGTTGGTGCTGAAGCCGAAGAAGCTGCGCACCGACCACAGACCGAGCACCAGCAGGGTCACCAGAAACAGCGCGATGTAGAAGATGCGTAATGAGCGGGTCATGTCAGATCCCTCAGAACTGGAAGTAAAGGAACGGCGAGAAGCTTTGCGCCGAGAGTTTGAGAATCGAGGCGATGAACAGCAGCAGGATCAGCCCGCGCATCACGTAGCGCGACCAGTCCGCCGTCCAGTACGCCGGTTGCACCTGGGCGTCGACGCCGACGGTGTAGCCAGGTTCGTGGATGCTCGCCGGGTTTTCGCCGGGGGCAGCCTTGATAAGACCCGGTTGCGCACCGGCAGGGCCGTCGCTCTCGACGTTGACTGCAGGTTTGGTCTTCACCGGAGGTTTGCTGGTGTACAGATCACGCAGGCCGAAGAACGCCAGGGTCACGTAAGCGACCACCAGAGTCGCGACCTGCAGACCGGTGAGGCTGGCCTGATTGAGTTCCGACAGCGACCAGTCGCCGAAGCTGAACATCGCGCCGTACATGCGCCCGGCCACGTGCAGGTTTTCGGCGCGGAAGATCACCCAGCCCATGACCACCAGCAGGAAAGTCAGCGCCCAGCGGATCGGATTGAGGCTGCGCGGCGAGGTGTTGAGGCCGAGCATTTTCTCGATCGCCAGCCACATGCCGTGCCATGCCCCCCAGACGATGTAGGTGATGTTCGCGCCGTGCCACAGACCACCGAGCAGCATGGTCAGGAACAGGTTGCGATAGGTCATCAGCGTGCCTTTGCGGTTGCCGCCGAGGGTGATGTAGAGGTAGTCGCGAAGCCAGGTCGACAGGCTGATGTGCCAGCGGCGCCAGAACTCGGTGATCGACTGGCTGATGTAGGGCTGCTTGAAGTTTTCCATGAAGCGGAAACCCATCATCAGGCCCAGGCCGATGGCCATGTCGCTGTAGCCGGAGAAGTCGAAATACAGCTGCGCGGTGTAAGCCAGCGCGCCGAGCCAGGCATCACCCGTGGTCGGGTTCTGCAGGGCGAAGCAATGGTCGGCGACCACGGCGAGGGTGTCGGCGATGAACACCTTCTTGATGAAACCTTGCATGAACCGCGTGCAGCCCTCGGAGAACTTGTCGAGGGTGTGGGTGCGGTTGTTGAACTGGTCGGCCAGATCACGGAAACGCAGGACCGGGCCGGCGATCAGGTGCGGGAAGATCGCCACGAACGCCGCGAAGTCGATCAGGTTGCGGGTCGCCGGGGTGTCGCCGCGATACACGTCGATGATGTAGCTGATCGACTCGAAGATGTAGAACGAGATGCCGATCGGCAACAGCACGTGGGTCAGGATGAACGGCTCGAGACCGACCGACGTCATCATCGCGTTGATGCTGTCGACGCCGAAGTTGGCGTACTTGAAGTAGCCGAGGATGCACAGGTCCACCGCCACGCCGAGCAACAGCCAGCGCTGGGCCGGTCTGGTGCGTACGCCGGCGGCGCCGACTTTCAGGCCGATCCAGTAGTTCCACAGGGTGACGCCGGCGAACAGCGCCAGGAAGTCCACCCGCCACCACGCATAGAACACGTAGCTGGCGATCAGCAGCAGCAGGTTGCGATAGCGTTGCCCGCTCAGGTAGTACAAGCCGAGAAAGATCGGCAAGAACAGAAACAGGAACACGTTGGATGAAAATACCATCCCGATCTCTCCATGTTTGAACCAACAGTCAAGGGCCAAAGCCCCCCCAAACCCCCCATGAAAAGTCCGGGGGATGTATTGCATCCAGATTCACCACAACCCTTGTGGGAGCTGGCTTGCCAGCGATAGCGTCGGGTCAGTCGACATCCGTGTTGAATGTCGGATTGCAATCGCTGGCAAGCCAGCTCCCACAGGGTTTAGCGTTCTGCCTTACGACCCCTTGTTGCCCTTTTCATGGGACGGGTCGTAGACCTTGGTCAGGTCGCCACCCAGTCGAAAGGTCTTGAACGGCTGCATCCCGTGCTTCTTCTCCAGCACATCCGGCGAACAGGTGTAGAGCGTGCAGAACGGTTCGAGCCAGGCGAATTTCATGTCCTCTTTCAGGTCGGTCATGTCCTGTTCCTTGCCGTTCTTCTTCTCGAAGTCCCCGGGGTCTTTCACCCCGGCCAGCACCCGGTCACCCAGGCGTTTCAGCGCGCCATTGTTTTCCTGACGCAGATCCACACCGTTGACCTGAGCGAAACTGGCGATCATCGCCAGCGGCGGCAGGGCGTAGTTGTGGTAGGCGAGGGCGCGTTGCTGGCGCTTGAGTTCGTTCGGCAGGTAGCCGTCAGCGTCGATCTGATTGACGCCGACCTTGTATTCCTTGACCGCCCAATCGAACAGGTCGCGGCGGTTGGTGGCGATGGACGTCGCCATCACCGACCACGCGGCCCAGTACGAGTGGTTGTTGGTTTTTTCCAGCGGCAGGTTGTCCCAGTCGCTGACCACCTGATCGGCCATCTTGCTGAACCAGGCTTCGATCAACTGCGCTTCCTGCTGATGCTGGGCCAGCGGATGCGAGTCGGAGAACTTCAGGCGAATGTACGAAGAGGCCATGCTGCCCAGCGCCCATTTGCGCATCGACTTGCCGGTGTGGTTGAAGTCCTTGGACATCAATGCGTCCGCCCGGGCCCAGGTAACCAGCCAGTTCAGCGTGCAGTCCAACTGTTCCGGGCGACCGTCGCGCATGAACTGCATCACCCGCTTGGCGGTGCCGCGTTCCAGCGTGGTGATGTCTTTGGTGGTGTCGCGAAAGGCTTTTTCCGACTGCACGTTCAGCGTGGCGCGGGACTTGTCCGAGCCTTCGTATTTGCTGCGAAATTGCAGCGGCCCGGTGTAGGGCGCCGGCATCGCGTCGCAGCCTTCGCTCTTGTCGCCGGTCTTGAATTTATCCACGGCGGCGAAGTAGCCCTGAGGCGGACGCAGTGGCGCGGCGGCCTGAGTGGCCCCGGCGAACATCGCCAGGGTCAGCAGGGTAGGCGCAAGCAGGTGTTTGATCGTTCGGTTTCGCATGGCAGACCTCATTGCCCGACCTGAGCGGTTTGTTGCCCAGTGCCCGGGAATACGTTGCGTTTGCAGATTTTCGCTTCGACTTTCTGTGGCGCGGTGCCCGCATCCGGGCCCTGGACTTCGACCGCCAGCAGGTTCTGCGAGGCCCAGTCTTCGTCCGTGCGCAACTCAAAGGCGAAACGACCGTCGGTGTCGGAGGTTTCCGGTTTCTCGATCTTGATGTCCTCGTGGCGACCGTTCATGTACCAGAGGGTGGCTTGCAGTTTCTTCACCGAGGGGTCGGCGAAGCGGATGTCGACCTGATGGCCGCTGTTCTGCAGGTTCAGGTTCTTGCTGTTGACCAGCAGTTCCTGTTTGCCGCCGGGCTTGAGCGTGGTGCTGGCGGACATTTGCGTGTCTTTGCCTTCGCAGCCGTTGTCGAGCAGGGACATCATCTGGCGGTAGATGGTTTCCTGGTCGAGGCGATACAGCGGCGAGAACTCCCAGATGAGGATTTTCGGCGGCGTCTTCTGGAATTCGTCGCTGCCCAGGTACTGCAGCATCGAACCCTCCAGACCGCCGCCGGGGAAGGCGACGTTGAGGATGTCGGCGCCGATGGCTTCTTCGAGGAAGCCGGCGAAGTTGTAGTTCTTGCCGCTGTGGGAAGTGCCGACCAGGGTGATCTGCGGATTACCGGAATCGCCGAACAGGTCGCCGTCACCGGCTTCACCTTTCGGCTCGGTGGTGAACTGATCCATGTACTGGATCGCATAGCTGGTGCCGCACAGTTGCCCGGCCATGTTGTGCAGGGTGCCGGTCTTGCCCATGCGCCCGGAGCGTTTGGTTTCGAATTCGCGCTTGGGAATGTCGGCGAAGGCCGGGATCTGCTTGACCTTCTCGGCGACGATTTTCGCCGTGCGCTGCGCACCGTACGGCGTCCAGTGCTGGTCGCCACGGAAGTAGAAATCGTGGGCGGGCAGGGTGTCGGGCAGCGATTCGTTGGTCAGCGGCGACAGGTCCGGCACCACGTAACCCATCTGCGCGAAACGGCCGAGCATGGTCTTGTAGTTGCCCAGCGCTTTCTCGTAATCGAACGCGGCTTTTTCCGCCGGGTTGAGCTTGTTGCGGTTCACCAGGCCACGGGTCGGCTGATAGACGATCACCAGTTCGACGCCTTTGGCCTTGAACGCATCGTGCAACTGTTGCAGGCGTTTGTAGCCGGCCGGGGTGGTGTTGAACTCGGTGCGCAGGTCTTCCTGGGTCCGAAACAACCAGTCGCCCTGGGCCTGCACCAGGGTGGTGAAGTTCTGCTGATAACGCGTGGTGTAGTTCTTCGCGTCATGAGCGGCCGGGCACAGGCTGCAGCAGGGTTCGGCGGTGAATTTCGGTGGCTGGACCTCATCCGCGCGGGCGCCATTGCTGGCCGCCAGAATGCCCACGGTCAGGGCCGACAGGCTGAGTAATTTGATCAGGTGTGGGTGCATAAAATTATCCTCAGTCCCGCATTTCGGTCTGGCGTTCGACGGGGTCGATCAGCACGGCTTTCTGCTGGCGCACCAGCAGGTCGAGAATTTCATCCTGTCGGTCACCCAGGACGCCGTTGAAGCTGATGCCGCTGGATTTGGTCGGCGCCAGCATCGACACGCGGTACAGCTCGACGCTCAGCGGCGAGTCGATGGCCATCGGGCCGCTGCCGTTGGCCGCCAGTTCACCGCCGACCACGATCAGCGAAACCTGAGCGTCGAACGGGTCGAGCTTGATGTCGCGGTCGGTGTCGGTCAGGTCCTTGATGTGGCCGTAGACGCCGGTCAGGCCGTTGGCCATGGCGATGTTTTCGTAGAGGCGGATGTTCACGCTGTTACGAATGCGGATGCCGTGGCGCTTGTTGCTGATGACCTTGTTGCCCCACAGCAGGTTGTCGGCGGACTCGTAAAGCGTGATGCCGTCGGTGTGGTTCTTGTAGATCTCGTTGTAGGCAACGATGTTGTTCACGCTGTTACGGTCGATCACCAGGCCCGAGAGGTGGTTGTCGAAACTTTTGTTGTTGAAGATGAAGCTGTCGTTCACCTCACGGGAAATGATGATCCCGTGCTTCTTCTTCGTACCGTGGACGGTGTTCTCGGCAATGATCAGACCGTGGGAACGGTCGTGGGGGTCGATGCCGTAGACGATGTTGTCCTTGTAGGTGTTGCCCTTGACCACGAAGTCGCGGGTCTCGTAGCAGTAGAAGCCGTACCACATGTCCGAGAACTCGGAACCGACGATCCAGCCGGTCGGCTCGGGACGCTTGAGCACCTTGGCCATGTTCGGTGTGTACTGGGAAATACTCACGCCGTAGGACTTACTGTTGGCGTAGCCGAAGCTGGCCATCTTGCTGTTGACGATGTAGGTCTCGGTGCCGCCCCAGGCCAGCAGGAACGGGCGGAATTCCTTCGGCGAACGGAAGGTCGCCGGGCCGTTGTCCTTCTCGCGCCAGCCGGTGACTTTGGTATCACGCACGAACAACTGGCCGTCGTTGACCAGAAACGAACCGGCCTCCTGGGACAGGCGCAATTCCTGGGTCTGGCCGTCGATTTCGAGGATGCCTTTGCGGCCCACGACGATCGGCAATTTCGCCAGATACACGCCCGGAGAGGTTTCGCTGAAATACTGTTTTGGCAGTTTCTGCGCCAGCTCTTTCAGGTTCATGTAACCGTCGTCGACGAAGATCGCCTGCGGGATGCCGTGCTGACGCACCACCCATTCGGCCATCTTGTTGTCGCCGCCGATGAAGTCCTTCAGGGCGTCTTCCTGCATCATCCGGCGCACGCTGATCTTGCCCGGTTTGCTGCGCACGATTTTTGCGGCGGCGGCTTCGGCGGTGAAGCCGGAGAGGTCGGGCAGTTTCGGCTTGGCCAGCTCCAGCGCTTCAGTTGGCGCGCTGCTGACGGTGTAGGTCTTGGCCTGTTGCAGCTCCTTGGCGATGGTGACCGGCTTGCCTGGCTGAGGGGCCGCCGGTTCGACCGTGGCGAAGGCGCCAGTCGAGGCCAGCAGCATTGCGCCGGCCAACAGGCTGAGCGAGCCTTTCCTTGGGTTGTTCATGTCGGGCACTCCCTTCGCGGTTTGCATCAGAAGCGCCAGATCACGTCGATGAACGCGCGGTGCATGTACGAATCGACCTGGCTGCCATAGGCGTCACCCGGCTTGAACACACCGCCACGGAAACGCACCAGGGCCGAAGGCTCGTCGATCGACTGGCTCAACGCCGCCGGCAGCAGGCCTTGCTTGAAGTACTTGGTGACCACCAGATCCATTTCCTGGCCCAGATCCTTGTTGCCGTCCTGCAGTGGCAGCGAGGTGCTGGAGAGGATTGCGCCGGTCACGTCGTCGGTGTTGTTTTCCACCGCGTTGATGCCGTTGCTGCCCACCGGTTTGTTGCCGTCCACGCGCCAGAACTTGTGGTAGATCAGGCTGGCGTCGTACTGGTCGTTGAGCATCCAGGAACCGAACAGCGTGGCGGTCTGCATGTTGTTCATTTCGCCACGGAACGCTTCACCGAAGCGGTGTACCCGCGAGCGAGTACCGGTGTAGTTCGAGCGGTTGCTCTCCAGACCGTTCTGTTGGTAATCGGCGCTGGCGCGGGCATAGGCCGCACCGACCTGCCATTGCGGATCGAGGCGCAGGCGCACGCCGATGTCGGTGGCCCAGCCGTTGATGTCTTCGCTGCGCTTGGCTTGCGCCGGGCGGGTACCATCGGCGTTCAGCGGATTGACCGTATCGCGGTCGCCGCTCATGCCGGTGATGCTGCCCCAGTAGTTGACGGTGTTGGTGTTGCGCCAGTTGTAGGCGTCGCTGTCGGCGGTCAGGCCGAGCCAGCTGATGTCGCCGTTCTGGGTTTTGTCTAGGGTGTCGCGGGGCACGCCCGGTTCGGCGTAATCGAGTTTGCCGTTATCGTGGGTGTGATGACCGCGAATGCCGACCCAGTTGCCCGGTGTCCACTGATACGCCGCATCGGCGTAGGCGTGCAGGCGATCCTTGTCTTTCGGCGCCAGCTCTTTCAGGTCGGTGCGGTATTCGCTGAAGCGTTCGGCGACACCGGCGTTGGCGCGCAGCAGGGTGGTGTCGAAGGTCCAGTTCAGCGCTTCGATGTTGGTGTCGCGCCACTGGCCGTCGTCGTTGCGCAGGCGCTGGCGACCAAACTTGAGGATCTCGCCGGGGTAGGGCGTCAGACCGCTGTAGCCGACCCAGAATTCACGCATCGCCAGGTAGTTCTTCTTGGTCTTGCGATCACCGCTGTCGGTGGTTTCGGCGCCGTCGGACTGTTGCAGGGTGTCGGTCTCGATGATGTCGGTCGAGGTCACGGCCTGGCCCATGGCGTAGGCGCTCCAGGCGCCGCTTTCGCCGTAGATCCATGGGCGCAGGTCCAGGCCGACGCCGTTGACGTCGCCACCGGGCGCGGTGCCGAGATCACGGTCGTCTTCGGACTGCCCGGTGATTTTCACTTCGAGGCCGAAGTTCTTGGTTTCAGTGATCGCGGCCAGTGTCGGGCAAGACCAGATCAGCGCGAACGTAAGGCCAATGCCGGCCTTCACGAATGGATTCAACTTCATAATTTTTCCTCGCCGTCTTCTTCTTGCAGGGCGTGCAGTTGCAGCGTGTTCTGATTCAGGGCGCCACGGCTGGCCTGTTCCTGTTGCAACAGGCGCTGGGCTTCGGCCAGACGCTCGGGAGGCAATTGCGCCGCGAGGGTGGTCGCCAGTTCATCGGCTTGCGGCGTGTTCTGGGCCTTGGCCAACTGGCTGAACACGTAGGCATTCAGTGGGTCAGGCTGGGTGCCCTTGCCTTGGGAAAACAGTTGGGCGATGGCGAAGTCGGCGCTGTTCTGGCCGTTGCGCGCAGCGGTCAACAGGTGGTCGAGAGCCTTCTGCGGATAGACCTTGCCCAGGTAGCCACGGCGGTAGATCTGGCCGAGGTAGTAGTCGGCGGCGACTTCGCGGCCGACGGCTTTCTGGAAATGTTCCTCGGCGACTTTCGCATCGGCCGGCACCAGTTTGCCTTCGTAGTAGAGCTTGCCCAGCAACAGCTCGGCGCGGGGCTGATCGGCGGCGCGGCCGTTGTCGAGGTACTTCATCATCTGGTCGATATCGCCCAGTTCCGGGAAGTCGTAGAGCAGTTGCGCCAGCGTCACCCACGAGGCCGGGTAGCCCGGTGCGATCGGCTCGAGCAGCGATTGCGCGGTTTTTTCGTCGGTCTTGCCGAGGGTCGAATCGGCGAGCACACGGGCAACGGAGTCCACGCGCTGGGCCGTGACGCTGCCACGGCTGTAACCGGCCTGCAGTTGCTTGATCAGCTCGGCTTGCTGGTCTGGCTGGGCACGTTTCTGATAGACCGTGGCCAGTTCGACGTAGCAGATGTCGGTGGTGTGCAGCGCGGCCTTGCAGATCTTTTCCACGTCATCCAGATGCTGGTCGTAAGTGCCCTGGGTGCGATACAGCAGCACCTGCGCCAGGCCGGCTTCCGGGTAACCGGATTTGCGCCACTGATCGATCTGCTGCTGGGCGTTGATGTTCGGGAAGCTGTGCGGGTATTGCAGGTAGAGCATCGCCAGCGGGATCAACGTATTGCCTTCGCCATTGGCAGCGGCTTTCTTCAGCAGGGTTTCAGCTTCGTGATGTTCGGCCTCGGTGGAGCCGGGCTTGGCCACCAGCAAGCGACCGAGTCGGGCCTGGGCACGCGGCGACACATCGGCCGCTGCGCGATAGGTCGCCTCGGCCTGTTTGATCTGCGCGGGGTCGCGGCTGTCGACCTGGATGTCGGCCAGACCCACCTGAGCTTCGCTGTAACCCAGATCGGCCAGCGCACGGTAGTTCTGCGCGGCGGTCGCGGTATCACCGCGCTTCAGCGCTTCGTTGGCCAGACGCTGGTCGGGCAGGCCGGCGCAACCGGCCAAAGCGATTGCCATGGCCAGCGTCAGCGGGACCGGCAGGATTCTGATAGGGCTCGTCACGGGCATGTCCTCGACTTAAAGACCGGCAGCCATGGCTTTGTCGATCAGCCAGTTCAGGTTCGGGCCACGGTCGCTGTTCACTTCCACCGGGCGGCCGGCGAAGGTGCTGTCCAGCGGCTCGTCCGGCTGGATCTGCACGCGAATGTCGGAGGACAGGTCGGCGCTTTTCAGGCTGGTGCTGCTGATGATCTTGCCGGTGCGGGTCTTGTCTTCGCCGGCGATCTGGAAGCTCACCGGAGTACCCGGACGCACGTCGCCGAACTGGCGATAGGAGAAGCGTGCATCGACGGTGGCCTGGGTGTTGCGCGGTACCAGGGTGAAGATCACGTCGCCCTTGCTCGCGTATTGACCGTCAGCCACCAGTTGCTGGGCCACGGTGCAATCGCAAGGAGAGGTGAGGGTGCCGGTCATCTGCTTGCCGAACAGTTCTTCAACCTTGGCCGGTTGCAGTTGATCTTCATCCAGATGGCCCTTGAGCACGTCGAGCATGCTGGTGCTGAAAGTTGCCAGCGGCGCACCTTTGGCGGCAACGCCGTCGGACTTCACCAGGCTCTGCACGGTGCCGTCGCGGGGCATGGTGATGTTCATGCCCGGCACGCTGACCAGACCGGCCTGCGCGTGGCTGACGAAGTACATGCTGTACACCGATTTGAAAACGAAACCCGCTGCCACAAGACCGATCGCGAAAATGCCGGCGCTGAAGGTCACGGCTTTCAGACGCCCGAACGGGGTCATGCCGTGGCCGCTGTCCTTGGTCTTGCGCGCCTTGGTGAAGTTGTCGCGCTGCAGGGTCGCCAGCACTTCGCCGATGCTGACGATGTCGCCGGCCAGATGCGAAGTGATCAGGTGGCGCAGGGTGGAAATGTCCTGCGGTTCAAGGTTCTGGAACTGGCAACCGGCGCGGCCGGTCTGGCGGTCGTAGGAGCGCACTTGCAGTTCAACATCCATGGCGATGCCGAGGTTGTCGATGACGAATTGCAGGCGCGCCTTGTACACCTGGCCGACGGTCAGCGGCAGTTGCCCGGCGTTGAACGCCAGACCACCGGCGGACAGGTCGATGACCCGCGCTTCGACCGGTGCGCGGTCAGGGCCGAAGAACCGCAGCTTGGCCGGGATTTTCACTCGGGCGTGCTGACGCTGGGCTTCGGATTCATGCACTACGTTGACGTTGACGGCGGTATTCATGGGGGCGATTTCCTTGTTAATTCAAGAGGGGCAGGTCAGACCATCATCAGCAGCACGGCGACGAAAATGCTGCCGGCGGAGAAGGTCATGGTCCGAGACGACCAGGTGTTGAACCAACGTTGAAAGCTGGCGAGATCACGGGTCAGGGAAGTGGGCTGGCGAGTCCAGGATTGCTGGTCGAGGCGGAAGAACACGTAGATCTTCACCAGCGCACCGACGATCTGGTTGTAATAGAGAATCACCGGGTAGGCGGGGCCGATGCGGTGACCGGAGCACGACAGCAGCAGCGTCAGAATCAGGCGGGTGATGCCGATCCACAGCAGGTACGCGAGGATGAACGCGCCGCCGTATTTGAAGCTGGCGATGATCGCCACGGTCAGGCCCAGCAGTGAGGTCCACATCGACACGCGCTGGTCGAACAGCACCACCGAGGTGAAGGCGCCGAGGCGTTTCACACCCAGGCCCAGTGCTCGCGAGTTCTGCCGCAGATTGTTGCCGTACCAGCGGAACATCAGTTTGCGACTGGCCTTGATGAAGCTCTTTTCCGGCGGGTGCTCAACGGTGTTGATCGCCGCGTCCGGCACGTAGAAGGTGTCGTAGCCCAGACGCATCAGGCTGAACCAGCTCGACTTGTCGTCGCCGGTCAGGAACTTGAAGCGGCCCAGACGCCAGTGTTGCAGCGAGTCGCTTTCGACGTCGGCGATGAAGTCCGGGTTGGTCACCACGGAGGCACGGAACACCGACATGCGGCCGGTCATGGTCAGCACGCGCTTGGACAGGGCCATCGAGCACATGTTGATGTGGCGCTGGGCGAAACGCAGCTTGTGCCACTCGCTCATGATGTAGCCGCCGCGCACTTCGCAGAATTCGTTGGTGGTCAGGCCGCCGACGTTGCCGAACATCTGGAACCACGGCACGGTCTTGCGTACCACGCCTTCGGCGAGCACGGTGTCGCCGTCGATCACGGCCACCACGGCGCGGTCGTCCGGCAGGTGGCGGGAAATCGCACGGAAGCCGTAGGCCAGGCCATCGCGTTTGCCGGTGCCGGGAATGCGCACGAAGTCGAGCTTGACCCGGTCCGGCGGATTCATCCGCGCCCACAGTGCCTTGACCAGCAGCTCATCGGACATTTCAACGATGGAGCAGACCACGGTGGTCGGCAGTTCGCAGTCGATGGCTTCGCGGATCACCGAGCTGTAGACCTGCGCGGTGGTCAACGCGTCGATGCGGAAACTGGTGACCATCAGAAACACATGGGACGGGTCCGCCGCCTTGCCCAGCTTGCGAACCTTGCGGCGCAGGTGCGGGTAGACGATGTAGAGAAAAATCATGCCGCGCACAAAGTGCGTTGCACCCATCGAGTAGCGCCAGATACCCACGGCGCCAATCAGGAAAATGAAGTCCTTCGACTCGGAGTCGAACGTGGACTCGGGCAGCATCAGGGCCAGGCCCATCAGCAGGCTCAGAAACAAAAGCCAGCCGGCGGATTGCAGAAAAAAATGTTTGAGCTTGGACATGACCGTCATCCGAAGGTGATGGGGGCTTCAGGCCGCCCGCCGATTCACGGCGTGCGGCTTGAAGCTCGAGGCTTGCTGCTGCGTTACCAGCAGATCCCTTCGGTGCGGGTGCCGGCATCGGTGGCCTTGGCCATGAAGCCGACCAGGTCGATGACCTGTTTGCCGTGTGGCGCCTGTTGAGCCAGGGAGCGGAACTTCTCGTCGCGGTTGCCGAGGATGATCACGTCGGAGTTGTCGATCACCGAGTCGAAATCCGCATTGAGCAGGGACGACACGTGGGGGATCTTCGACTCGATGTAATCCTTGTTCGCGCCGTGGACACGGGCGTACTGGACGTTGCTGTCGTAGATGCTCAAGTCGTAACCCTTGCCGATCAGCATCTCGGCCAGTTCCACCAGCGGGCTTTCGCGCAGGTCGTCGGTGCCGGCCTTGAAGCTCAGGCCGAGGAGGGCGACCTTGCGTTTGTCGTGGCTTTCAACGATGTCGAAGGCGTTCTGCACTTGCGATTCGTTGCTGCGCATCAGCGAGTTGAGCAGCGGCGCTTCCACGTCCAGGGAACCGGCGCGGTAGGTCAAGGCACGCACGTCTTTCGGCAGGCACGAGCCGCCGAAGGCGAAGCCCGGGCGCATGTAGTACTGGGACAGGTTGAGGGTCTTGTCCTGGCAGACCACGTCCATCACTTCACGGCCATCGACGCCCACCGCTTTGGCGATGTTGCCGATCTCGTTGGCGAAGGTCACTTTGGTCGCGTGCCAGACGTTGCAGGTGTACTTGATCATCTCGGCGACGGCGATGTCCTTGCGGATGATCGGTGCGTCGAGTTCTTCGTACAGCGATTGCAGAACGTCACCCGAAGCCTTGTCGAACTCGCCGATGACAGTCATCGGTGGCAGGTCGTAGTCGGCGATCGCAGTGGACTCACGCAGGAACTCAGGGTTGACCGCCACGCCGAAATCGACGCCGGCCTTCTTGCCGGAGCAGTCTTCGAGAATCGGGATCACTACATTGGCCACGGTGCCCGGCAGCACGGTGCTGCGCACGACGATGGTGTGACGGGTGGATTTTTCACGCAGGACAAAACCGATCTCGCGGCACACCGCTTCGATGTAGTTCAGTTCCAGATCGCCGTTCTTCTTGCTCGGCGTGCCGACGCAGATCATCGACAGGTCGGTGTCGCGAATCGCCTCGGCGAAGTTGGTCGTACCGCGCAGACGACCGGTCTCGATCCCTTGCGCCAGCAACTCGCCCAGGCCCGGTTCGACAATGGGGGATTTGCCAGCGTTGATCATATCGATCTTGTCTTTTGCAACATCGACGCCAACCACGTCATGGCCCCGTGCAGACAGGCAACCGGCACAGACTGCACCGACGTAACCCAAACCAAATATGCTGATGCGCATCGCAATTACCTCTGTATATATCAGGCCGTTAGAGGGCCGGAGTTAATGGTGTTCAGCGGTCTTAGTGCACTCGAAAGTGTGATTTGCAGGCGTCACAATGCCGTGTGCAGGCATACTAAGTTTCGAGTGTCTAAATAAGTGCACTCAAGATGTGCGCAACCAGGCCTTATTGTTGTGACATGCCCTGTTATGCAGCGGATCCTCTGGCAAGAGGACTCTTGTGCAATCTCGTATTGCGCGCCCGATGTCAGGCGAAGGCCTGTAGATCGGGCGGTCGGGTGCTCAGGCGAGCACGTTTATAAGGGCGCGGCCTTGGCCTTGTAGGGGATATTGATGGTGCGTATCTCCTGTCCTTCGCTAGTTGTCCAGAGTTGTTATCCATTCAGGCAAGTTGCTGTGACAACTTGGTTACATGGTTTTGATCTCTGCGTAAGTTATCTCGTACATATTCGGCGAGAATCGTTACCGGTGGTATGAGCTATGCATTTGGACATAGTTCCTGTCCGCTCATCGCGAAATCTGAAATTTTTTGAAATATTGAGAAAGATGGCACTGCTCTCATATTGATAGCACTTTCCATTTCGCCCTTTATTAATAGGCAGATAATCGCGTTAGATGGTTTTGTGCCACTACCCGGAAAAAATTTGGGTGCCACTACTGAAAAAAATGACAACTGTCGAGTGAAAGAAAAGATAGAAATGGGGGTGATGTTTTTATGGCGCCAAGAAGTCGGCGAAAAGAAGGGAGGTTTTTTTGACGTCGTGCGAGGTGCACGACTCTTTATATAAAGAGTCGTGCAATGGGCATGCTTTATTCGGGTGCGTGATCGCGCAGAAACACCAGATTGTCCGGTTTCGACTGTTCGGCGCTGAAGCGATAACCCTGCACATCGAACTGTTTGAGGGCCGCCGGATCGTTGATGCGTTCCTGGATCACGAAGCGGCTCATCAGGCCTCGAGCCTTTTTGGCGTAGAAGCTGATGATCTTGTACTGGCCGTTTTTCAGGTCCTTGAACTCGGTGTTGATGATCCGCGCGTTCAGGGCCGTACGCTTGACCGCCGAGAAATACTCGTTGGAGGCCAGGTTCAGCAGCACGTCATCGCCCTGGTCGGCCAGCGCTTCGTTCAGCCATTCGCTGATGCGCGTGCCCCAGAACGCGTACAAGTCCTTGCCCCGTGCGTTGGCCAGTCTGGTACCCATTTCCAGCCGATACGGCTGCATCAGGTCGAGCGGGCGCAGCAGGCCGTAAAGGCCGGAGAGCATGCGCAGGTGCTGTTGTGCGTAGTCGAAATCGGCTTCGCTGAAGCTCTGGGCGTCGAGCCCGGTGTAGACGTCACCCTTGAAGGCCAGCAGTGCCTGTTTGGCGTTGGCCGGGGTGAACGCCGGTGTCCAGCTGCCGAAGCGTGCAGCATTGAGGCCGCCGATCTTGTCGGAGACGTGCATCAGTTCGCTGATCTGCGCCGGGCTCAGTTCGCGCAACTGCTGGATCAGCTCCTGGGAATGGTCGAGGTATTGCGGCTGGGTGAAGCGCTGGGTCGCCGGCGGTGTTTCGTAATCGAGGGTCTTGGCGGGGGAAATCACCATCAGCATGAAGTCGTCTCCTTTAATCGTGGGGGCGATTCTAGGGGGTTGGGGCGGATGACTCCAGCTATCAGGTCCATAGGTGATCGGCGGTTCGCCAGCCGGATCGGCTATAGTGCCGCGCGGGTTTTGTTATGGAGACACCCCTTTGCGCATTGTTCTTTTATTCACCGTGTGGCTGTTGAGCTTCGGGGCCGTCGCGGCGCCGGGCGATATTGCCACGCTTGATCGCAGTACCTGGCCGGAGAAACTCGACAACCCGACCCTGTTCGACGTCGCCTCCCGGGCGGAAGTCCTGATGTTCGCCCGGGGCCTGCTGGGCAGCGAAGCACTGGATGAGGCCGCGCTGGCCCAGCGTCTGGGGCTGCGCACGGTCAATCTGGAGGCGATCAACAGCCTGCGCGAGCGTCTGTGGCAGCGGTTGCTGACCAGCTACAACTACGCCCAGCAGAGCTGCGATCAGGACGCCTCCTTCTGCTTCCTCGTCGAAGACCTGCCGACCCTGCGCGAGCAGGCAGCCAAGTTCGTGGTCAGCGAGGAAAGCTATTACACGAAGTGGGCCGAGCCGAGCCGGATTTTCCATCAGCAGTATCTGGATGAACTGATGCGCAAGGCGGCGCTGTCGCCGCAGACCACCAGCGAAGTCGATCATTTCGGTGACTACGAGCGCAACGGCGACGACATGCACGACCGCTTGTTCCTGCTGAGTTTCGACAGCGCCGCCAACCTGCAGCCGGACAACACCGACTGGATCGCCGACTACCTGCGCAAATCCAATCTGAGCGGCACCTTCTTTTTGTTGGGCAAGGATGTGCAGGCGCGGCTGGCGGATCGCTCGGTGAACAACCTGCAATCGGAATTCTCGAAACTCTGCGTGGGCGTACAGGGCTGGGAGTTCCGCTCCCACAGCCACTGGCAGGACTGGCAGGACTCGGTGCGCCGCAGCAGCGATCTGGTGAAGAGCAAGCTGCCGGAAAGCTACGTACCGCTGTTCCGTCCACCGGAGGGGCAGCGCCGCAGTGATGCTGGCAGTTTCTTGCGCAATCAGGGCCTGCAAGTGGCGCTGTGGGACATCGATGCCCAGGACGGCGCCGGCAAACTCAAGGGCAATCCCAGCGCGCAGCGGGTGCTGACCCTGATGCTGCTGTGGCGGCACGGAGTGATCAATTTCAACATCAGGCAGGACGCGGTGAAGACGGCGTTGCCGTGGCTGATCACACAGACCGCGCAAAGCGGCATCGGCTGGGAAGACTGTCAGGACGCTTTTCGCTGACAAACGGCAAGAGCCCGGAAACATTGGGCTTGGGGTAAAATTTTTGCAGGATTCGATGCAGGCGGACTTCCGACTCTAACGGGGGCAGGGCGGTCCGCCAAGGGCTTTTCGTCACTTTGCAAAATAAACTTCAAAAAAGCGTCAAAGTGCTTTTTTCTGTCACGGGTTTTGGAGTATTACGAAGTCAGACCGCCGAAACCTGCAACACAGGTGGCGTCTTCCAAGACCCATTTTGTGTGCAATTCACCTGCTATTCCGAACAAAAGCTTCGCAGGTGGATTCGGCAGTCACTTCGAGGCGCAGCACCGCCCAGGTATTGCGTCGAATGGCTCCCACAAAGGTGACCGAGTATGGATGATCACGGACGTAGCCCTTCCTCCAACCAGCCAATCCTTTATGTACTCGATACCAACGTACTGATTCACGATCCAAACGCCCTGCTGAATTTCGAAGAACACCACGTCGCGATCCCGATGACCGTGCTTGAAGAGCTGGACAAGCTCAAGAGCGGGCATCACAGCGTGGCCGCCGAATGCCGTCAGGCCATCCGGCTGATCGACAAGACGTTGGGCGATGCCTCGCCCGAAGACGTCGAGCAAGGGGTGCCGATCCAGCGCGGAAAGGGCGGGCCTAAAGGGTTGCTGTCAATTCTGATGAGCAAACAGGCCGAATCGAACCTGATTCTGCCCGAGCACCTGAACGACAACAAAATCATCAACCAGTTGATCGACCTGCACACCCGCGATCCGAAGAAACCGGTGGTGCTGGTCACCAAAGACATCAACATGCGCCTCAAGGCGCGGGCCTGCGGGATCGACGCCGAGGACTACAGCACCGACCAGTTGGTCGATGACGTGTCCCTGCTGCCCAACGGCTATCACAACATGACCGGCTCCTTCTGGGACCGCGTGAGCAAGGTCGAAACCCGTCAGGACCATGGCCGTACCTGGCACCAGGTGCAACTGATCGACAACCTGCCGGCCGTGCACATCAACGAGTTCATCATCGATGAGCAGGGCTTTGTCGGCTGGATCAAGGAGATTGAAGAGGACCGTCTGCTGATCCTTGATCTGCACCAGGAACCACTGTTGCATCAGGAAGCCTGGGGCCTCAAGCCGCGTGACATCTATCAGAGCCTGGCGCTGTACGCCTTGCTCGACCCGGACATTCACCTGGTCAACCTGTCCGGCGCCGCCGGTTCCGGCAAGACCATCCTGGCGCTGGCCGCTGCGATCGAGCAGACCATGGTCAGCAAGCGTTATCGCCGCATCATCGCCACCCGCAGCGTGCAGGGCCTGGACCAGGAAATCGGCTTCCTGCCCGGCACCGAAGCGGAAAAAATGGAGCCTTGGCTCGGCGCCATCACCGACAACCTCGAAGCCTTGCACATGGATGACGAAAACACCCATGGCAGCGTCGACTACATCCTCAGCAAAGTGCCGTTGCAGTTCAAATCGCTCAACTACATTCGCGGTCGCAGCTTCCAGCAGAGCCTGATCCTGATCGACGAATGCCAGAACCTCACGCCGCACCAGATGAAAACCATCATCACCCGGGCCGGCGCCGGTTCCAAAGTGGTGTGCCTGGGCAACCTGGCACAGATCGATACCCCTTACCTGTCCGCGACCAGTTCCGGGCTGACCTACCTGACCGAACGTTTCAAAGACTTCCCCAACGGCGTACACATCACGCTGCAAGGGGTGCCTCGCTCGATTCTGGCCGAATACGCCGAATCCCATCTATAACCCGCCAAATGGAACCGGGCGACTGCAAAGTCGCCCGGTTTTTTGTGTGCGCAATTCTGACCCTCGGGTTTACAATCGGCGCTCCTGATCAGGAGTAATCCCGTGCTGACTCATCTCGATTCCCAAGGTCGCGCCAACATGGTCGACGTCACCGAAAAAGCCGTGACGTTCCGCGAGGCGACGGCCCAAGCGCTGGTGCGCATGCTGCCCGACACCCTGCAGATGATCGTCAGCGGCGGCCATCCCAAGGGCGACGTGTTCGCCGTGGCGCGCATCGCCGGCATTCAGGCGGCGAAGAAAACCAGTGACCTGATTCCCCTGTGCCATCCGCTGATGCTCACCGGTGTCAAGGTCGAACTCAGCGCCGAAGGCGACGATGCCGTGCGCATCGTGGCCCGTTGCAAGCTTTCGGGGCAGACCGGCGTCGAAATGGAAGCGCTGACCGCCGCCAGCGTCGCCGCGCTGACGATCTACGACATGTGCAAGGCCGTGGATCGCGGCATGACCATCGAAAGCGTGCGCCTGCTGGAGAAAGTCGGCGGCAAGAGCGGGCACTTCCAGGCGGAGCAGCCATGAACCTGACCGTGAAGTTTTTTGCCCGTTACCGCGAGGCCTTGGGTGTGGATTCGGTGAAGGTCGAGGGCGATTTCGCGACAGTCGAAGACGTGCGCGCCTTGCTCGCCAAGCGTGACGGCGCCGAGGTGCTGAGCGAACAGAACCTGATGTGTGCGCGCAACGAAGACCTGTGCCAGCTCGACGAACCAGTGGTCGATGGCGACGAAGTGGCGTTTTTCCCCACCGTGACCGGAGGCTGAGACATGGCGATTCGTGTGCAGTCCACCGCGTTCGATCCTGGCGCTGAAGTCAACGCGATGCACGCCGCGAATGTCGGCGTCGGCGCGGTGGTGAGTTTTGTCGGCTACGTGCGCGACTTCAATGACGGCCTCGATGTCGCGGGAATGTTCCTCGAACACTATCCGGGCATGACCGAGAAAGCCCTGGGCAAGATCGCCGTCGAGGCCGAACAGCGCTGGCCGCTGTTGAAGCTGGAAGTGCTGCACCGCATCGGGGCGCTGGAGCCGGGTGAACCGATCGTGTTCGTCGGCGCCGCCAGCGCCCATCGTCAGGCGGCATTCGACGCCTGCGCCTTTGTCATGGATTACCTGAAAACCCGCGCGCCGTTCTGGAAGAAAGAGAACACCAGCGATGGTCCGCGCTGGGTCGAAGGCCGTGACAGCGATCATGCGGCGGCGGATCGCTGGAAGCAGTAACGCCTCTCCCCAATCAATCTCCCCTCGACTCCCGACCATCGGCTGACGCCGATGGCGTTTGTCCAATTGACGATTTGTACGTAAAAGTCCAGTATGGATTTACAAGTACAAATAAAGCTTTTCCCGTTTCAGCTCTTTCTTCTGTCTTGCCAAACCAACAACAACCCGCGAGAGAACGAACATGAAGAAACTCCCCCTCATCACCGGTCTGGCGCTGAGCCTGTTGGCGTGCAGCAGCGTGTTTGCCGCCGAGAAAACCCTGCGCATCGGCATCGAAGCGGCCTATCCGCCCTTCGCCTCGAAAACCGACCAGGGCGAAATTGTCGGTTTCGACTACGACATCGGCAATGCGTTGTGCGCGCAGATGCAGGTCAAGTGCGTGTGGGTCGAGGGCGAGTTCGACGGTCTGATTCCTTCCCTGAAAGTGAAGAAAATCGATATGGCGCTGTCGTCCATGACCATCAACGAGGATCGCAAGAAGTCCGTGGACTTCACCCACAAGTACTATTTCACCTCGTCGCGGCTGGTGATGAAGGAAGGCGCGACCGTCGATGACCAGTACGCCAGCCTCAAGGGCAAGACCGTTGGCGTACAGCGTGCGACCACCACCGATCGCTACGCCACCGAGGTGTTCGAGCCCAAGGGCATCACCGTCAAGCGCTATGGCAACAACGAAGAAATCTACATGGACCTGGCGGCCGGCCGTCTCGACGCGATTTTCGCCGACACCATTCCGCTGACCGATTTCCTGTCGATGCCACGCGGCAAGGGTTACGCCTTCGTCGGGCCTGAGCTTAAAGACCCGAAATACGTGGGTGAGGGCGCCGGGATCGCGGTGCGCAAGGGCAATACCGATCTGGTCAGTCAGTTGAACACTGCCATCGACGGTATTCGCGCCAGTGGCGAGTATCAGAAGATTTCCGAGAAGTACTTCAAGTCGGACATCTACGGCGACTGAGTTTCAAAATGTGCAGCCTGCCATCGCAGGCTGCACGCTTTCAGCCCTTCAATTCCTTCAAATGCTTGTACACCGTCGCCCGCCCCATGTTCAGCACATTGGCCACGTAGTTCGAGGCGCTCTTGCCCTTGAACGCGCCCTCGGCGTGCAGCGCCAGCACCAGTTCGCGTTTGTGATCGCGGGTCAGCAGATTCAGGCTCAGTTGCCGTTCCCGTAGCCACGCGTGCAGGAAAGTGTTGATGCGCTCCTGCCAGTCATCGCGAAACAGCGAGTCCGGTTGCGGGATCAGTTTGCTCGGCGAGAGGAACAGATCCAGCGCAGCCTTGGCGTTCTCGAACAGTGAAATATTCAGGTTGATGCACAGCACCGCCAGCGGACGCCCTTCGCTGTCGCGCAGCACGGTGCTCAGGCTGCGAATCTTCTGGCCGTCCCAGTTGAGCTTTTCGTACGGGCCGATGTTTCGTTCGCTGACGTCGTCGCTGAGCATGTCTTCCAGCGACGATTCATCACCGATCACCCGTTTCGACAGGTTGTTGGCGATGTAGTCGACCTTCTGCGTGCGCAGGTCATGCAGCACCACTTCGGCGTGGGGAAAGAACAGGGTGGCGATGGCATCGGCGATGGCGTGGTAGTTATCCAGCGCGGCGTCATTCGGCTCGGGCGTTTGTTCGGGGGCGGTCATAACTGTGGAGCTCCAGGCAACGTCAACGCCCCCGTGGTCCGGGGGCGTTGCGAGTGTGCCGCAATCCGTTGGGCGAGTCATCCGGGTGGGCGGTCAGGACAGGCGGGCAGGGGCGAGCATGGCGGCGTTCAGGCCGAACTGCTTGAGGTGCTCGGGTAGCGATTCACCGCGCACCAGCGCTGCGCTGGCCTGGCCCATCGCCGGCGAAGTCTGGATGCCGTAACCGCCCTGGGCCGCGACCCAGAACAGCCCCGGCACCTGCGGGTCGAACCCGGAAAGCAAATCGCCGTCGGCGACGAAACTGCGCAGTCCGGCCCAGGTGCGGGTCGGGCGGCGGATGGTCAGGGTCGTCGCTTCTTCGATCTGGTAGATGCCCATGGCGATGTCCAGTTCTTCCGGCTGCACATCATGGGGCTCGACCGGGTCGGCATTGGCCGGGGAGCCGAGGAACATCCCGGCGTCGGGCTTCATGTAAAACGATTCGTCGAGGCTGACCAGCATCGGCCAGTGATGAATATCCACGCCTTCGGGGCCGGCGAAGATGAACGCGGCGCGGCGTTTCGGTTGCAGGCCCAGCGGCCGCGCACCGGCGAGAGCGCCGATCTTGTCGGCCCAGGCACCTGCGGCGTTGATCACGATGGGCGCGCTGAAGGTCTGGCCCTTGGTCTGCACTTGCCAGATGCCGTCGGCATCACGGCTCAGCCCGAGCACTTCGCAATCGGTCAGGACTTGCCCGTTGTTGCGGCGAATGCCGCGCAGATAGCCCTGATGCAGAGCATCGGTGTCGATGTCGCTGGCGGTCGGGTCGTAGATCGCACCGTGGACTTTTTCCCGACGCAGGATTGGCAGCCGCGCGCAGGCTTCCTCGGCGCTGAGCAGTTGCATCTCCGGCACCGTGGCCTTGGCGCTCAGGTATTGATTGTTCAGTTCGGCGGCGTCACCGGTGAAATCCACGGTCATTTCACCGCGCGGGGTCAGCAGCGGATGTTCGCAGAAACCACTGGGCGGGTGATCGAAAAACGCCCGGCTGGCCTGGGTCAGCGCCCGAACCTGCGGAGTGCCATAAGCAGCGGTGAACAGCGCAGCCGAACGCCCGGTGGAGTGATAGGCCGGGTGCGATTCACGTTCCAGCACCACGACCTTGCCGTGCTGCGACAGCCAGAAACCGGTGGACGCGCCGGCGATTCCGCCGCCGATGATGATGAAATCTGCATGACTCATGAAAATCTCCGGTGTCAGCGCTGCAATTGATAGACGGCGTTGGCCAGGGCGATGTCTTCCAGGCCCAGGCCGATGGAGCGGAAGAACACGTGACGGTTGTAATCCGGACGCGGCACTTTTTCGCTGAGCAGATCCGCGAGGTCACCGAGGATCGCGCGGTTGTCCCAGCCGTGCTGTTCGCTGGCGATCAGCATTTCGCCGGCGGAACCCGGCGTGGTCAGACGATAGTCGCAGAACACCTGCATGTCGTTGAGGCTCTGCGGCGGCACTTCGTGGGCGCGCGGTGCGTTGGTGCTGATCGAGGTGATCAGCGCCGGTTTGCTCAGGGTTGCCGGGTCGATCACAGGTCCTGCGGAGGAGGTGCAAAGCATGATCACGTCTGCCTCGGCGATGGCGCTTTCGCGGCTGTCGGCGATGCTTACCCGTGGATCGAGGGTCTGCAGTTGGCGGGTGGTGGCCGGGTCTTCGCTCAAAGTCGGTGAGTACACGCAGATGCTCTGCCAGTCGCGCAACGATTTGACGTAGTGCAGATGTGCCTGGGCAACCTTGCCGCTGCCGATGATCGCCAGGCGTTTTGCGTTCGAAGGGGCCAGGGCATCGACAGCGACAGCTGTGGTCGCAGCGGTGCGTGCGGTGGTCAGTTCACCGGCATCGCAGAGCAGCAGCGGCTGGCCGGTCTGCATCGACATCAGCAGCGTCCACGCCGTCACCAGCGGGCCTTGTTCGCGAACGATGTAGGGCGAAGTCTTGACCCCGTACACGCCGTCTTCTGCCAGCACGCCCAGATAGTTGATGAAGTCCCCGGCGCCCTGAGGGAATTCCACCAGTTGCTGCGCCGGTTGCACCGCATGCCCGGCTGCCAGATCGCGGAACAGCTTGCGCAGGATCTGCGGCACATCGATCCGGGCCAACAGCTCGCGGGCCTGGGTTTGATCAATCACGTACGGCGTACTGGACATGTCGAACTCCGGAGACTGTTTGTAAACTAATTTGTCCATTATGGACTTTTAGTTTTATTGAACAATATCCGGGCGAAAAAAAAAAGCGCAGTCCGTTGCCGGCTGCGCTTCTCTTTATGGCGTCGCTTACTGTGGACGTTTGCGCTCAACCGCCCGCAACAGATGCGTTGGTGGCGTTTCACAGCTGATCTTGCGACCGAGTTTTTCTTCGATGGACGGCAACTGATAGGAGTCGTCTTCACCGGCGAAGCTGATCGAAACGCCATCGGCGCCCGCGCGACCGGTACGGCCGATGCGGTGCACGTAGTCGTCCGGGACTTCCGGCAGGGTGAAGTTGATCACATGGCTGATACCGTCGATGTGAATGCCGCGACCGGCCACGTCGGTGGCGACCAGCACGCGGATCCTGCCTTCGCGGAAACCTTCCAGTGTCTTGATCCGTTTGTGCTGCGGCACGTCGCCGGACAGTTGTGCGGCGTTGATGCCGTCGCGCACCAGACGTTCTTCGATGCGGCGCACTTCATCCTTGCGGTTGGCGAATACGATGACCCGCTCCCAGCCGTTGTCGTTGACCAGGTTGAAGAGCAGTTTGTATTTGTCGGCGCCGGCCACCGCGTAGATGTGCTGTTCGACGTTTTCGTTGGCCACGTTGGTGACCTCGATTTCGACGATCGCAGGATCGGTGGTCCACTGCTTGGCGAGGTTCATCACGTCATCGGTGAAGGTCGCGGAAAACAGCAGGGTCTGGCGTTCGCTTTTCGGCGGGGTCTGGCGAATGATCTGCCGCACTTGCGGGATGAAACCCATGTCGAGCATGCGGTCGGCTTCGTCCAGCACCATCACTTCGACCATGTCCAGATGCACGTCGCCGCGCTGGTTGAAGTCGAGCAGACGGCCCGGGGTCGCGACGAGGATGTCGCAGTGGCGGGCTTCGAGGTGCTTGAGCTGCTTGTCGAAGTCCATGCCGCCCACGAACGTCATGACGTTGAGGCCGGTGTACTTGGTCAGGTCGGCGGCGTCCTTGGCGATCTGCACCACCAGCTCGCGGGTCGGCGCGATGATCAGCGCCCGTGGCTCGCCCATGTAGCGCTCTTTCGGCGGCGGGGTCTGCAACAGCTGGGTGATGATCGAAATCAGGAACGCGGCGGTCTTGCCGGTACCGGTCTGGGCGCGGCCGATGGCGTCTTTGCCGGCGAGGGTGAAACCCAGCACCTGGGCCTGGATCGGCGTGCAATACGGGAAACCCAGGTCGTGGATGGCGTGCATCAGTTCCGGGGCGAGCTTGAAATCGTGGAAACGGGTCTTGCCTTCCTGTGGCTCGACGACGAAATCTTCGAGTTTCCAGGGAATGACCGGCGCCTTGGGCTTCGGTTCGCGGCGTGGCTTGGCCGGTTTGGGTGCTTCGCTGCGGGCCGGTTCAGTGACCGGTGCGGCGACAGGGTCGGTTTTCGGTTCGCGTTTCGGTGTGGCTACGGGAGCCTGGCGGTCGGCCTGTTTGCCATCGCTGCGATGGCCGGGGGCGTGCGACGGCGCATTGGGAGCGGGCGCGAGCTGCTCAGCCTCGCTTTTACCGAACATCTTCTTGAGTGCTTTGAGCACGGTCATCTCATCAATTGGTTAAGGAATGTACGCCGGCCAGTGTAATGCAAGAAACGGGCGCGGCGTAGTGGGATGATCAAAGGGGCCCGACCACCGGAAAAACGGGGCCCGGACGATCAGCGCAGGCGTTCGCTCAGCCATACGCCGATGTCGCGAATTTCTTCGGGTAACACTTCGTGCTCCATTGGGTATTCCTGCCATGTCACGGTGACACCATGGGCCTTCAGATACTCATACGCCGTGCGGCCCATGGAGTTCTGTACCACGTTGTCGAACTGGCCGTGCAGCGCCAGCGCCGGAATCCGTTGCTGGCTGGCGGACAGCTCCAGTTCGTCGCTGAAGGTCGGCGCGTAGGTCGACAACGCCAGCACGCCGCCCAGCGGTCCCTGCCATTTCAGAAACGCGGTGTGGTAGACCACGGCGCCACCCTGGGAAAAACCGGCCAGGAAAATCCGCGAAGCGTCTATTCCGCTGGCGCGCTGTTGTTCGATCAATTCGATGACGTGATCGGCGGACGCTTCCAGCTCATCGCGGTCGATGGCCCGGGCCGGGCTCATGGCCTTGATGTCGTACCAGCTCGGCATGGCATATCCGCCATTTATGGTCACCGGGCGGGTCGGCGCCTGAGGCAGGACGAAGCGCGTGCTCAGCAGGCTTTCCTGCAAAGCCTCGGCCACCGGCAAAAAGTCATAGCGGTCGGCGCCGAGGCCGTGCAGCCAGATCACGCAGGCGTCGGCTGCCTTAACAGGCTGAAGAATCAAGGGCTCGGTCATGGCTGCTCCAAAAATGTGCGGGCGCTCTCATTAAGTGCGTGATTGGGGTGCGCGCCCGGTTGATCCGTTAAGAAGATGTCGCAAGGCTACAAGTTTTGCTATTGACCTGTCGCTCAATCGCTTCAGCGAGCGGTGTGGTACGGGCTTTGCTATGAGGTAGTCGTGCAATCGATCTCGCGCCTGGCGGTAACACTATCAGTGAACGCCCGGCGACGGGATAGCAAAGAATCCGGTGATGGATGTTCGCCAATGGCCGCAACGGGCTTCGCGAACGTGAAAGGGCTACCGCCCGTTCGGCCGACTGGTGAGAAGTGAGTTGTCCATGATGTGGATTTTCTCCTACTAGACTCATAGCGAAGGTCCTGCGTCGGTTGACCCCATAAAAAGCCAACACGGGTCAACAACGCCTCAAAAGGGTGCGACTGGACTCAAGCTCCGACACAACAAGAGCAAAACTGGAGGTTTGAATGAAGATGTTGAAATCCACGCTGGCGATCGTGACTGCTGCTGCAGTACTGGGTGTCAGCGGGTTCGCTCAGGCGGGTGCAACCCTGGATGCGGTACAGAAGAAAGGTTTCGTGCAGTGTGGCGTGAGCGACGGTCTGCCGGGCTTCTCCGTACCGGATTCGACCGGCAAGATCCTCGGCATCGACGCCGACGTCTGCCGTGCCGTGGCCGCTGCCGTGTTCGGCGATGCGACCAAGGTCAAGTTCAGTCAGTTGAACGCCAAGGAGCGTTTCACCGCGCTGCAGTCCGGCGAGATCGACATCCTGTCGCGTAATACCACCATGACCAGCTCCCGTGACGCGGGCATGGGCCTGAAATTCCCTGGCTTTATCACTTACTACGACGGCGTGGGCTTCCTGGCCAACAACAAGCTGGGCGTGAAAAGTGCCAAGGAACTCGACGGCGCGACCATCTGCATTCAAGCCGGTACCACTACCGAGCTGAACGTCTCCGACTACTTCCGCGCCAATGGCCTGAAGTACACCCCGATCACTTTCGACACCTCCGATGAAAGCGCCAAGTCGCTGGAATCCGGTCGTTGCGACGTGCTGACCTCCGACAAGTCCCAGCTGTTCGCCCAGCGCAGCAAGCTGGCTTCGCCGAAGGACTACGTGGTTCTGCCGGAAACCATTTCCAAGGAACCTCTGGGCCCGGTCGTGCGTAACGGCGACGACGAGTGGCTGGCCATCGTGCGCTGGGTCGGCTACGCGCTGCTCAACGCTGAAGAAGCCGGCATCACTTCGAAAAACGTACTCGAAGAAGCCAAGTCCACCAAGAACCCGGACGTTGCCCGTCTGCTGGGTGGCGACGGCGAGTACGGCAAGGATCTGAAACTGCCGAAGGACTGGGTGGTGAAAATCGTTTCCCAGGTAGGTAACTACGGCGAAATCTTCGAGAAAAACCTCGGCAAGAGCACTCCGCTGGAAATCGACCGTGGCCTGAACGCGCTGTGGAACAACGGCGGCATTCAGTACGCACCACCAGTGCGCTAATGGTTCTATCACCCGGCGGGCCAACCGCCGGGTGATGTTCTGTTCCATTTCTTGCGGGGCACTTCATGCAAAATTCAATCGGCGCACCAAAGCAGAGGTTCAGCCTCAGCGATCCGCGTGTGCGTGCGTGGCTATTCCAGATCATCACCGTCGTGGCGGTGGTCGCCATGGGCTGGTATCTGTTCGATAACACCCAGACCAACCTGCAGCACCGGGGCATCACGTCCGGGTTCAGCTTTCTGGAGCGCAGTGCCGGGTTCGGCATCGCTCAACACCTGATCTCCTACACCGAAGCGGACAGCTATGCCCGCGTGTTCGTGATCGGTCTGCTCAACACCTTGCTGGTGACCTTCATCGGCGTGATCCTGGCGACCCTGCTGGGCTTCATCATCGGTGTGGCGCGGCTGTCACCAAACTGGATCATCAGCAAACTGGCGACCGTGTATGTGGAAGTCTTCCGCAACATTCCGCCGCTGCTGCAAATCCTGTTCTGGTATTTCGCGGTGTTCCTGACCATGCCGGGGCCGCGCAACAGTCACAACTTCGGTGACACCTTCTTCGTCAGCAGCCGTGGCCTGAACATGCCGGCCGCGCAGATGGCCGACGGCTTCTGGGCGTTCGTGGTCAGCATCGTGGTGGCGATCGTTGCCATCGTGCTGATGAGCCGCTGGGCCAACAAACGTTTCGAGGAAACCGGCGAGCCGTTCCACAAGTTCTGGGTCGGCCTGGCGATGTTCCTGGTGATCCCGACGCTGTGCGCGCTGATCTTCGGCGCTCCGCTGCATTGGGAAATGCCGAAGCTGCAAGGCTTCAACTTCGTCGGCGGCTGGGTACTGATCCCGGAACTGCTGGCCCTGACCCTGGCCCTGACCGTGTACACCGCGGCGTTCATCGCCGAGATCGTGCGTTCGGGGATCAAGTCGGTCAGCCACGGCCAGACCGAAGCGGCCCGTTCCCTCGGCCTGCGCAACGGTCCGACCCTGCGCAAGGTGATCATTCCGCAAGCGCTGCGGGTGATCATTCCGCCGCTGACCAGCCAATACCTGAACCTGGCGAAGAACTCCTCGCTGGCGGCTGGTATCGGTTACCCGGAAATGGTTTCGCTGTTCGCTGGCACCGTGCTGAACCAGACCGGCCAGGCGATCGAAGTCATTGCAATCACCATGAGCGTGTACCTGGCGATCAGCATCAGCATTTCCCTGCTGATGAACTGGTACAACAAGCGCATTGCGCTGATCGAGCGGTAAGGAATAGCGCATGAGTACTCATACTTTCAAACCCGACATGCCACCGCCGGCCAAGGTCTTCGGCCCGATGGCGTGGATCCGCGCGAACATGTTCTCCAGCTGGCTCAACACCCTGCTGACCCTGTTTGCGTTCTACCTGATTTACCTGGTGATTCCGCCGTTGCTCAGCTGGGCGATCTTCGATGCCAACTGGGTCGGCACCACCCGCGCCGACTGCACCAAGGCGGGCGCCTGCTGGGTGTTCATCGAGCAGCGTTTCGGCCAGTTCATGTACGGCTACTACCCGGCGGATCTGCGCTGGCGCGTGGACCTGACGGTGTGGCTGGCGGTCATCGGCGTTGCACCGCTGTTCATCAAGCGTGTGCCGCGTAAAGCGGTGTACGGGCTGAGCTTCCTGGTGGTCTATCCGATCGTAGCCTGGTGCCTGCTGCATGGCGGCGTGTTCGGCCTGAGCGCCGTTGCCACCAGCCAGTGGGGCGGTCTGATGCTGACCCTGGTGATCGCCACCGTCGGTATCGCCGGCGCGTTGCCGCTGGGGATCATGCTGGCCCTGGGACGACGCTCGAACATGCCGGCCATTCGTGTGGTCTGCGTGACGTTCATCGAGTTCTGGCGCGGCGTGCCGCTGATCACCGTGCTGTTCATGTCGTCGGTGATGCTGCCGCTGTTCCTGCCCGAAGGCATGAACTTCGACAAGCTGCTGCGGGCACTGATCGGCGTGATCCTGTTCCAGTCGGCCTATGTTGCCGAGGTGGTGCGCGGCGGTCTGCAAGCGATCCCCAAAGGCCAGTACGAAGCCGCGGCCGCGATGGGCCTAGGTTACTGGCGCGCCATGGGCCTGGTGATTCTGCCGCAAGCCCTGAAGCTGGTGATTCCCGGCATCGTCAACACCTTCATCGCGCTGTTCAAGGACACCAGCCTGGTGATCATCATCGGCCTCTTTGACCTGCTCAACAGCGTCAAGCAAGCCGCTGCCGATCCGAAATGGCTGGGCATGGCCACCGAAGGCTACGTGTTCGCCGCCCTGGTGTTCTGGATTTTCTGTTTTGGCATGTCGCGCTATTCCATGCATCTGGAACGCAAGCTCGACACTGGCCACAAGCGTTAGGAGTTTTTTCGATGAGCGAAGCAATCAAAAAGCCAGTGGGCCCTGAAGGCATCATTCAGATGCAGGGCGTAAACAAGTGGTACGGCCAGTTCCACGTGCTGAAAGACATCAACCTCAACGTCAGGCAGGGTGAGCGTATCGTGCTGTGCGGCCCGTCGGGTTCCGGCAAGTCCACCACCATCCGCTGCCTGAATCGTCTGGAAGAGCACCAGCAGGGCCGCATCGTGGTCGATGGCGTGGAGCTGACCAACGACCTCAAGCAGATCGAAGCGATCCGCCGTGAAGTCGGCATGGTGTTCCAGCACTTCAACCTGTTCCCGCACCTGACCATTCTGCAGAACTGCACTCTGGCGCCGATGTGGGTGCGCAAGATGCCCAAGCGCAAGGCCGAGGAAATCGCCATGCACTATCTGGAGCGCGTACGCATTCCGGAGCAGGCGCACAAGTTTCCGGGCCAACTGTCCGGCGGTCAGCAGCAGCGTGTGGCGATTGCCCGTGCGCTGTGCATGAAACCGAAAATCATGCTGTTCGACGAGCCGACTTCGGCACTCGACCCGGAGATGGTGAAAGAGGTTCTCGACACCATGATCGGCCTGGCCGAAGACGGGATGACCATGCTCTGCGTAACCCACGAAATGGGCTTCGCCCGCACCGTGGCCAACCGCGTGATCTTCATGGACAAGGGCGAGATCGTCGAGCAGGCGGCACCGAACGACTTCTTCGACAATCCGCAGAATGATCGGACCAAGCTGTTCCTGAGTCAGATTCTGCATTGATCCGATTCAGGCATTGAAATAAACCCGGACTCAGTTCCGGGTTTATTTTTGCCCGGATTTTACCGATTGCCCTGTTTGAAGAATCTGACTACCCTGTCAGCAAATTCATCCCATGATTGGATGACAGGGCGAATTACATGTCTGAAAACTCTTTGTTGATTAAGCGATCCCTGGTCGACCAGGCCCTGGATCAATTGCGTCAGCGCATCACCGACGGCACTTGGCAGGTCGGTCAGCGTTTGCCGACCGAGCCCGAGCTGTGCGCCGAACTGGGCATCAGCCGCAATACCGTGCGCGAGGCGATGCGGGTATTGGCGTTCTCCGGGCTGATCGAAATCCGCCAGGGCGACGGCAGTTACCTGCGGGCGGTGGTCGATCCGATGGACACGCTCAAGGCGCTGTCCAAATGCTCGCTGGATCAGGCCCGGGAAACCCGGCACATCCTTGAAGTCGAGGCCATCGGCCTGGCGGCGTTGCGCCGCACCGATAAGGATCTGGTGGGCCTGCGCGAGGCGCTTGGCGTTGCTGGCAGCCACTATCACGGTGACCTCGACAGCTACATCGCCTGTGACCTGGTGTTTCACCGCCGTCTGGTGGATGCCGCGCACAACCCGACGCTCAGCGAGCTGTATCGCTATTTCTCCAGCATCGTCGGCGCGCAACTGCGTCAGACCCTGAACATCGTCCCTCGTCGACAGGAAGTCTTCGATTTGCACATCGCGCTGTTCGAAGCCGTCGAACAGCGCGATCCGGAACGGGCCAAAGCCCTGTCGAGGCAACTGATCAATGAACCCTGAAACCGAGAAAACCATGTCCCGCCCTGAAGCTTCCAACGCCCCCAAGCGCACCGCCGAACTGGAGGAGCTGCTGATCGATGCCGAGGCCGATGACGAGCAGGTGCAGCAAAGTCATCCGCAGGTGCGGCGCCCGTGGCTGTTGCTGCTGGGGCTGATTCTGGTGGCGTTGAACCTGCGCCCGGCGCTGTCGAGCATGGCGCCACTGCTCAGTGAAGTGTCGAAAAGTCTTGGTCTGTCTGCTGCACAAGCGGGGTTGCTGACGACGTTGCCGGTGCTGTGCCTTGGTCTGTTCGCTCCGCTGGCTCCGGTGCTGGCGCGACGTTTCGGTGCCGAGCGGGTGGTGCTGGGGATTCTGCTGACACTGGCTGGCGGCATCATCCTGCGCAGCAACTTCGGTGAAATCGGCCTGTTTGCCGGCAGTGTCTTGGGTGGCGCGAGTATCGGCATCATCGGCGTGCTGCTGCCGGGCATCGTCAAGCGCGACTTCGCCAAACACGCCGGCACCATGACCGGTGTCTACACCATGGCCCTCTGCCTGGGCGCGGCCATGGCGGCGGGTTCGACCGTGCCGTTGAGCGAGCACTTCGATCACAGCTGGGCCATGGGCCTGGGTTTCTGGGTGATTCCGGCTCTGGTTGCTGCGGTGTTCTGGCTGCCGCAAATCGGTCAGAAGCAAGGTGCACACAATGTCGCCTACCGGGTGCGCGGCTTGCTGCGTGATCCGCTGGCCTGGCAGGTGACCTTGTACATGGGCCTGCAATCGTCGCTGGCCTACATCGTGTTCGGCTGGTTGCCGTCGATCCTGATCGGTCGCGGGCTTACGCCGACTCAGGCCGGTCTGGTGCTGTCCGGTTCGGTGATCATCCAGCTCGCCAGTTCGCTGGCGGCGCCGTGGCTGGCCACACGCGGCAAGGATCAGCGGCTGGCGATCGTGGTGGTAATGGCGCTGACCCTTGGCGGCCTGTTCGGTTGCCTCTATGCGCCGATCGAAGGCTTGTGGGGCTGGGCGATCCTGCTGGGACTGGGGCAGGGTGGTACGTTCAGTCTGGCGCTGACCCTGATCGTGTTGCGCTCGCGGGACTCCCACGTTGCGGCGAACCTGTCGAGCATGTCCCAAGGCTTCGGCTACACCCTCGCGTCCATGGGGCCGTTCGCGGTCGGCGTGGTGCACGACTGGACCGGCGGCTGGAACGCCGTGGGCTGGATCTTTGGCATCGTCGGTGCCGGTGCGATCCTCGCCGGCCTCGGTGCCGGGCGAGCGCTTTACGTGCAGGTGGAAAGCGAAAAGGTCTGACGCGCACGACACTGTCGGTATTCGGAATGCGAATGCCGATAGTGTTTCGGGCGTTTGCGGATTATCGTGCTGGCAATCTGTACATTTCCTGGAGATTGCCCATGAGCGAAGAAGCCCACAGTGCCCTGATCACCCGTTTCTACCAGGCTTTCCAGCGCCTCGACGCCGAGGCCATGGCCGCCTGCTACACCGACGACGTAGTGTTCAGCGACCCGGCCTTCGGCGAGTTGCGCGGGCGCGATGCCGGCGACATGTGGCGCATGCTCACCACCCGGGCCAAGGACTTCTCCCTGACCTTCGACAACGTCCGCGCCGACGAGCGCAGCGGCGGTGCCCACTGGGTGGCGACCTATCTGTTCAGCCAGACCGGCAACGTCGTGATCAACGACATCCAGGCGCGCTTCGTCTTCCGTGACGGCAAGATCTGTGAACACCATGACCAGTTCGACCTGTGGCGCTGGTCTCGCCAGGCACTGGGCTTCAAGGGCCTGCTGCTGGGCTGGACGCCGCTGGTGCGCAACGCTGTCCGCGCCCAGGCGCTGAAAGGGCTGAAGGCATTTCAGGCGAGTCGCTGATAAGATCGCCGCCTGTTTCCCTTGCGCCTGAATTGCCCCGTGACCAGCCTCAGCGAAAATCCTCCCGAAGCCGACGTTCCAGCGAGCAAGTCCTGGTTCGTCTACCTCGTTCGTGCCGCCAACGGTTCGCTGTACTGCGGGATCAGCGATGATCCCGTGCGCCGTTTCGCCAAGCACCGGAGCGGCAAGGGTGCGCGATTCTTTCTCTCGAGCCCGGCGATGGCGCTGGTCTATACCGAGCTGTGCCGCGACAAGAGTGATGCGTTGCGCCAGGAGCGGTTGATCAAGAAGCTCAGGAAGAGTGCGAAGGAGTGTCTGGTGGCGTCTTATCGGCCGGACTGATCAGGTGCGAACGGTAGAAACCCCTGCACATCGAAGCGGCGCTTTCAGGCAAACGACAGGCGAAAAAAAAACCGCCTTTGCGGGGCGGTTTTTCTGTAAACCTCGGTTTGCGGCCGGGTTTACTGATCTCACAGGAGACATTGACGTAGGCGGAGAATATTCCTCTTTGCGTCACTGAGCAAGCCTGAAGGCACGCCTACCAAATAAACTCAATTTTGAGTTTATTTGTTTAAGCGAAGGTTCAGAAACCCGGTTACGATCCGTCCGCTCACATGGCAGTGCAACCATTGAGGTCTGGCCGATCGGCGTAACGGTTTCATGCCCTCAGACACGGAGTTGCTCCCGTGCCGGAATGATTTTTCAGGGGGTATCACAACCGGCCGCCTCACAGGAGATATTGACGTGTCTTCCGAAGGCGTACGTGGTCCGGTAAGCACGCTGGAGGTTTGGCCCCCAACCGGAGGCCAAAACGTATGAAGCTTTTGCTGCGTACTCTGAGCCTCGTATGGAGGTCGTTCAAAGCGTTTCGCTTTTACGAGTTCCTGCGAGATCACTTCGATGACCTGATGTAAGGCCATTGCAGTGGGAAAACCGTCTCGGTTTCGGCTGAGACGGTTTTTTTCGAGCACTCTCGAGTGCCTTATCAACCTGACTGATCAGTTCCCATCAGCCGGATCCGTAGGCTGCGAACGAATTGCGCGCTAAGCTGCGGGTTCACTTCCTGTGCGGCGGAGCCGAGCATGTCCGAGTTGATCCTCCATCATTACCCGACCTCTCCCTTTGCCGAAAAGGCCCGGCTGCTGTTGGGTTTCAAGGGCTTGTCCTGGCGTTCGGTGCACATCTCGCCGGTGATGCCCAAACCGGACCTGACCGCCCTGACCGGTGGATACCGCAAGACCCCGGTGCTGCAGATTGGCGCCGATATCTATTGCGACACCGCGCTGATCGCCCGCCGCCTCGAGCAGGAAAAGGCCCAGCCTTCGTTCTTCCCGGAAGGTCAGGAAATGATCGCCGCCAGTTTCGCTGCCTGGGCTGATTCTGTGGTGTTCCAGCACGCAGTGAGCCTGGTGTTCCAGCCGGAATCGGTGGCGGTACGTTTCGGCAAGTTGCCGCCGGAAGCGATCAAGGCCTTCCTCGCCGATCGTGCCGGACTGTTCAGTGGTGGCAGCGCGACCAAAATTTCGGCCGAGCAAGCCAAGCACAATTGGCCAACCATCATGGCGCGCCTGGAGCAGCAGCTGCAGCGCGAGGAGGGTGACTTCCTGTTCGGTGAGCCGTCGATAGCCGACTTCGCCATGGCGCATCCGCTGTGGTTCCTCAAGGCTACGCACGTCACCGCACCGTTGGTGGATGACTACCCGGCGGTGTCCGCGTGGCTCGGGCGAGTGCTGGGCTTCGGCCATGGTGCGGCGAGTGCGATGACGTCGGAAGAAGCGCTGGAAGTTGCGCGCAGTTCGACCCCGGCGGCGTTGCCGCAAGAAGTATTTGTCGATCCGAACGGATTCGAAGCGGGCCAGCAAGTCGTGATCGCGGCCACTGACTACGGCGTTGATCCGGTTGCCGGCGAGCTGGTATTTGCCGGTCGTGAAGAACTGATCCTGCGCCGTGAAGACGAACGCGGTGGCGTAGTGCATGTGCACTTCCCGCGGTTCGGTTTCCGGATCGAGAAACGCTGAAACAACTGAGGGAGCCGATTGGCTCCCTCGTTCATTTCAGTGCGGCGAGAATGTCGTCCGGATCAAACCCGCGAATCAACGTGCCATTGACGTCGATCAGCGGGATCCCGCGCCCGCCCAGCGCTTCGTACGCCTTGCGTGCCTCGGCGTCCTTCTCGATGTCGAATTCCTTGAACGGAATGCCTTTCTGATCGAGAAAACGCTTGGTCTGCTTGCAGTAACCGCACCAGTCTGTGGTGTACAGCACCACTTTGGCGTTGGCGCGGACCTGCTCGGACGCCATCTGCGATGGGTTGAACACCCGTTCGATCTTGCCCCAGTTCTGATAGACCACGACCACCAGCAGAACCAGCGCAACCTTCTTCAGCACATTGCCGAGCATCAGTTGCGGCGCTTCAGCTGATCGGTGAGCGAGGTGGGCAAACCTTTGATGACCAGTGTGCCGGCCTCTTCGTCGTATTCGATCTTCGAGCCCAGCAGATGCGCTTCGAAGCTGATCGACAGGCCTTCGGCGCGGCCGGTGAAGCGGCGGAACTGGTTGAGCGTGCGCTTGTCCGCCGGGATCTCTGGCGACAGACCGTAATCCTTGTTGCGGATGTGATCGTAGAAGGCCTTCGGGCGTTCTTCGTCGATCAGCTCCGAGAGTTCTTCCAGGCCCATGGGTTCGCCGAGCTTGGCCTGGCTGCTGGCGTAGTCGACCAGGGTCTTGGTCTTCTCGCGGGCGGAATCTTCCGGCAGGTCTTCGCTCTCGACGAAGTCGCTGAAGGCCTTGAGCAGCGTGCGGGTCTCGCCCGGGCCGTCGACGCCTTCCTGGCAGCCGATGAAGTCACGGAAGTATTCCGAGACCTTCTTGCCGTTCTTGCCTTTGATGAACGAGATGTACTGTTTGGACTGCTTGTTGTTCTGCCACTCGGAGACGTTGATTCGCGCCGCCAGGTGCAACTGGCCGAGATCCAGGTGGCGCGACGGGGTCACGTCCAGTTGATCGGTCACCGCCACGCCTTCGCTGTGGTGCAGCAGGGCGATGGCCAGATAATCGGTCATGCCTTGCTGGTAATGGGCGAACAGTACGTGGCCGCCTACCGACAGGTTCGACTCTTCCATCAGCTTTTGCAGGTGCTCGACCGCGACTTTGCTGAACGCGGTGAAGTCCTTGCCACCCTCCATGTATTCCTTCAGCCAGCCGCTGAACGGGAACGCACCGGACTCCGGATGAAACAAACCCCAGGCTTTGCCCTGTTTGGCGTTATAGCTCTCGTTGAGGTCGGCGAGCATGTTCTCGATGGCGGCGGACTCGGCCAGTTCAGAGTCACGGGCATGCAGGACTGCGGGCGTGCCATCGGGTTTTTTGTCGATCAGGTGGACGATGCAATGACGGATCGGCATGGGCTTCTCGGCAAGTGAAAGGGAGGAGGGCGGGCTCCCCCGAAAAAGCGCTCAGTGTACCGCAACCACTGGTTTTGGCGCGGGCTGAAGGGCAATTCGGGGTCATGGGGCGGCGCTTATGCATTTATTTACCGATTTAGCGCAATAAACCTGACCATTTGGCTAGCTAGAGGCGGATATTTCCTTGTCTCTGTGCTAGTTTTGCCCGGTCTTACGCGTAGTCACTGCGTTAAGCGTGCATTCAGCATTTGTCAGGTCGAACCAAACCCTGATTTCGGCATCTATAACCCCGACTCGTCGTGGTTATCGCCGAGGGTGCCAGATCCAGAAGATCGGGCTCGATGGCTGACACTGCACTCTGCAATCCATATGAATTTGATAGGGAAGGAACACTACATGGCTCTTACTAAAGACCAACTGATCGCCGACATCGCTGAAGCTATCGACGCGCCGAAAACCACCGCGCGTGCCGCTCTGGACCAACTGGGCCAAATCGTTGCCGATCAGCTGGAAAACGGTGCCGAAATCACTTTGCCAGGTATCGGCAAGCTGAAAGTGACCGAGCGTCCTGCCCGCACTGGCCGTAACCCATCGACTGGCGCTGCCATCGAAATCCCTGCCAAGAAAGTGATCAAGCTGGTTGTGGCCAAAGGCCTGACCGACGCTGTGAACAAGTAAGACGCAGCGATAAAAAAAACCGTGCACCGGAGTGATCCGGGCACGGTTTTTTTGTGCCTGTCGATTGCGTTTCAGCAGTAGTGGCGGGCTGCTTGCGATCAAGCGCCGCCCCGGTTGAAACGTATTACTTGCGCACCCAGCGCTCACGCCGCCAGATTTGCTGCTCGGACTTGGTCTGGAAGGTCCAGGCGACGAAGCGGCTCTGCTTCTGTCCCTGGGACATTTCCACCACCTGGCTTTCCAGCGCGCCGGCTTTTTTCAGCGCTGTCTCGATGGCGGGCAGGTTCGAGGCTTTCGAAACCAGGGTGCTGAACCACAACACCTTGTGCGCAAGGGTCGCGCTTTCGGCGATCAGTTGCGTCACGAAACGTGCTTCGCCGCCTTCACACCACAGTTCGGCGGACTGGCCGCCGAAGTTCAGCACCGGCAACTTGCGTTTCGGGTCGGCCTTGCCCAGGGCTCGCCACTTACGCTCGCTGCCCTTGGTGGCTTCTTCCATCGAGGCGTGGAACGGCGGGTTGCACATGGTCAGGTCAAAACGCTCGCCGGGCTCCAGCAGGTCGATCAGGATGTGCTTGCGGTTCTCCTGCTGGCGCAGCTTGATGACTTTGCTCAGATCGTTTGACTGGACGATAGCCCTGGCGGCGGCCACGGCCGTCGGGTCGATTTCCGAGCCCAGGAAGTGCCAGCGGTATTCGCTGTTGCCGATCAACGGGTACACGCAGTTGGCGCCCATGCCGATATCCAGCACATTGACGATGGCGCCGCGCGGAACCACGCCGTCGTTGTTGCTCGCCAGCAGGTCAGCCAGGAAGTGTATGTAGTCGGCACGCCCCGGCACCGGCGGGCAGAGGTAGTCGGCCGGGATGTCCCAATGCTGGATGCCGTAGAACGACTTGAGCAACGCCCGGTTGAACACGCGCACCGCGTCGGGGCTGGCGAAGTCGATGCTTTCCTTGCCGTACGGGTTGGTGATCACGAACTTCGCCAGCTCCGGCGTAGTCTTGATCAACGCCGGGAAGTCGTAACGACCCTGATGGCGATTGCGCGGGTGCAGGCTGGCCTCTTTACGCGGCTCCACGGGCTTGGCCGGGGTGGCGGAGTCAGGCTTCTTGCGCGCAGGTTTCGGTGTACGTGGGGCGTTCATGGGCGTGGTCGATTCGGGTAGGGCTGAAAGTGGCGGCTATTGTCCCACAGGGAGCCGCGTTGTTGGCCGGAAAAGTGCCGGGCACAAAAAAGGGAGGCCGTTGCGGGCCTCCCTTTTTCAGTGCGATTTGCCGTTACAGGCTGGCAATCCGCGCGTGCTGCTCGGCCAGCTTGCCCAGAGCCTGTTCGGCTTCGGCCAGTTTGGCACGTTCCTTCTCGATGACTTCGGCCGGAGCCTTGTCAACGAAACCGGCGTTGGACAGCTTGCCGCCAACCCGCTGGACTTCGCCCTGCAGACGCAGGATTTCCTTGTCCAGGCGCGCCAGTTCGGCGTTCTTGTCGATCAGGCCGGCCATCGGCACCAACACTTCCATCTCGCCAACCAGCGCGGTGGCGGACAGCGGCGCTTCTTCGCCGGCCGCCAGTACGGTGATCGATTCCAGACGCGCCAGTTTCTTCAGCAGCGCTTCGTTCTCGGTCAGGCGACGCTGGTCTTCAGCGGTGACGTTTTTCAGGTAGATCGGCAGCGGTTTGCCCGGGCCGATGTTCATTTCGCCACGGATGTTGCGCGTGCCGAGCATCAGGCCCTTGAGCCATTCGATGTCGTCTTCGGCCGCCGGATCGATGCGCTCTTCGTTGGCCACCGGCCACGCTTGCAGCATGATCGTCTTGCCCTGAATGCCGGCCAGCGGCGCGATGCGCTGCCAGATTTCTTCAGTGATGAACGGCATGAACGGATGCGCCAGACGCAGCGCCACTTCCAGTACGCGAACCAGCGTGCGACGGGTACCGCGCTGACGCTCGACCGGCGCGTTTTCGTCCCACAGCACAGGCTTGGACAGTTCCAGGTACCAGTCGCAGTACTGGTTCCAGATGAACTCGTACAGCGCTTGCGCCGCCAGGTCGAAACGGAACTGATCCAGTTGGCGGGTCACTTCGGCTTCGGTGCGTTGCAGTTGCGAGATGATCCAGCGGTCCGCCAGCGACAGCTCGTAGGCTTCGCCGTTCTGGCCGCAGTCTTCACCCTTGTCCAGAACATAGCGTGCAGCGTTCCAGATCTTGTTGCAGAAGTTGCGATAGCCTTCGACGCGGCCCATGTCGAACTTGATGTCGCGACCGGTGGACGCCAGCGAGCAGAAGGTGAAACGCAGGGCGTCGGTGCCGTAGCTGGCGATGCCGTCGGCGAACTCTTCGCGGGTCTGTTTCTCGATCTTCTTCGCCAGTTTCGGCTGCATCAGACCGGAGGTGCGTTTCTGCACCAGGGTTTCGAGCTCGATGCCGTCGATGATGTCCAGCGGATCCAGGACGTTGCCCTTGGATTTGGACATCTTCTGGCCCTGGCCATCACGCACCAGACCGTGCACGTAAACGGTCTTGAACGGAACCTGCGGCGTGCCGTCCTCGTTCTTGATCAGGTGCATGGTCAGCATGATCATCCGGGCAACCCAGAAGAAAATGATGTCGAAGCCCGTCACCAGCACGTCGGTGGAGTGGAATTTCTTCAGGAATTCGGTCTTTTCCGGCCAGCCCAGGGTGGAGAAAGTCCAGAGGCCCGAACTGAACCAGGTGTCGAGAACGTCGTTGTCCTGTTGCAGCGCAACGTCCGGGCCGAGGTTGTGTTTGGCGCGAACTTCGGCTTCGTCGCGACCGACGTAGACCTTGCCCGATTCGTCGTACCAGGCCGGAATCCGGTGGCCCCACCACAGCTGACGGCTGATGCACCAGTCCTGGATGTCGCGCATCCACGAGAAGTACATGTTTTCGTACTGCTTCGGCACGAACTGGATGCGGCCGTCTTCAACGGCGGCAATCGCAGGCTCGGCCAGCGGTTTGGTGGACACGTACCACTGGTCGGTCAGCCACGGTTCGATGACGGTGCCGGAGCGGTCGCCTTTCGGCACTTTCAGGTTGTGGTCGTCGACGCTGACCAGCAGGCCGGCGGCATCGAACGCGGCCACGATCTGCTTGCGCGCTTCGAAACGCTCGAGACCGGCGTACTCGGCCGGAATCTTGCCGTCGATGCTGTCGTTCAGCGTACCGTCGAGGTTGAACACCTGGGCCGCAGGCAGCACGTTGGCGTTCTTGTCGAAGATGTTCAGCAGCGGCAGGTTGTGGCGCTTGCCGACTTCGTAGTCGTTGAAATCGTGGGCCGGGGTGATTTTCACGCAGCCGGTACCGAATTCAGGATCGCAGTAATCGTCGGCGATGATCGGGATGCGGCGGCCGACCAGCGGCAGCTCGACAAATTTGCCGATCAGGGCTTTGTAGCGCTCGTCGTTCGGGTTCACCGCGACGGCGGAGTCGCCGAGCATGGTTTCCGGACGGGTGGTCGCGACGATCAGGAAGTCGTTGCCTTCAGCGGTTTTCGCGCCGTCGGCCAGCGGGTACTTCAGGTTCCACAGGAAACCTTTCTCGTCGTGGTTTTCCACTTCGAGGTCGGAAATCGCCGTGTGCAGCTTGGTGTCCCAGTTGACCAGGCGCTTGCCGCGATAGATCAGGCCGTCTTCGTGCAGGCGCACGAACGCTTCTTTAACGGCTTCCGAGAGGCCGTCGTCCATGGTGAAGCGCTCGCGGCTCCAGTCCACGGACGAGCCGAGACGGCGGATCTGACGGCTGATGTTGCCGCCGGACTGATCCTTCCACTCCCAGACTTTCTCGAGGAATTTTTCCCGGCCCAGATCGTGGCGGTTCTGGCCCTGGGCTTCGAGTTGACGCTCCACCAGCATCTGCGTGGCGATACCGGCGTGGTCGGTGCCCGGCTGCCACAGGGTGTTGCGTCCCTGCATGCGGCGGAAACGGATCAGGGCGTCCATGATCGCGTTGTTGAAACCGTGACCCATGTGCAGGCTGCCGGTGACGTTCGGCGGCGGGATCATGATGGTGTAGGAGTCGCCCGCGCCTTGCGGGGCGAAGTAGTTCTCGGACTCCCAGGTGTTGTACCAGGAAGTTTCAATGGCGTGCGGCTGGTAGGTCTTATCCATGCGCGGCGGGACCCTATTGGCATTTATTCAGGAAAAGCCGGGAAGTATAGCGGGGCATGGGGCGCAGGGCGAGCGGGGGAGGCCGGGTGGAGAACTAAATGTGGGAGCTGGCTTGCCAGCGATGCCGGCGCCGCGGTTTTTCAGGAAAGCCGCAGTGATGCTATCGCTGGCAAGCCAGCTCCCACAGGGATCGGGGAGTTATTCGTACTGGGCGAGAAGCCGTTCCATCCGCGCATCCAGGCGACGTTTGATTTCGGTTTCGATGTGCGGGGCGAAGTCGTCGATCACGTCTTGCATGATCAGTTGCGCAGCGGCGCGCAGTTCGCTGTCCAGGTGCAGCAGCGCGTCGGGGCCTTTGTCCACAGGCGCGACGGGCGCGGTGGCGGGTTTCGCGACGGGGGCTGGCGGCGGTTCGACGGCGGGTGGCTCGGTGGCGACCGAGTCGAAGAGCATCGGAATCTGTTCCTGTTCGCCATCATCGACCGTATCGGTCAAAAGCGGCGGTTGCAGGTTGTCATCGCCGAGCAACTGGCGGATCGACTCGAGGTCATCCAGCAGGTGCGCGGGTTTTTGCAGCGGTTTTGGAGTGTCCATCGGCGTACTCAGAGTCGCTGTAAACGGTGGTCTTGCAGAGGATAGCCCTGTTCCCGGTAGAAACGGAAACTCTCCCGCGCAGCCGCACGGATCGCCGGATCTTCCACCACTACTTCCGCCACTCGGGCGAACTTGTTGGCGAAGGCCGGGACCTTCAGGTCGAGGTTGACGAGCAAGTCCTGATGCTGGCCGCAGTCATCCCCCAATCCAAGCACGATCAAACTTTCGGGTTCGCTCTCGGCCGGGCCGTGGGGCACGAAGGTTTCGCCCTTGAACGCCCACAGTCGCGCATCGAGGTCATCGCGTTGGGCGGCATCGCTGCAATGCAGGTAGATGCGGTGGCCCATGCGCCAGGCTTTCTCGGTGAGCTTGCAGGCAAAATCCAGACGCGCCGAAGGATCGGCACTGGGCAGGATATAGAAGTCGACTTTGGTCATTGCGGTTCCTGAGCAGCAAGCGCCGCCCCTCGAAAGGTGCGGCGCTTGCCGTCATTGGTTTCAGGCCTTGGCGCGATCCAGCAGGTACTGGGTCAGCAGAGGAACCGGACGGCCGGTGGCGCCCTTGTCCTTGCCGCCGCTGGTCCACGCGGTGCCCGCGATGTCCAGGTGCGCCCAGTTCAGATTCTTGGTGAAGCGCGACAGGAAGCACGCAGCGGTGATGGTGCCGGCTTTCGGTCCGCCAATGTTGGCGATGTCGGCGAACGGGCTGTCCAGCTGCTCCTGGTACTCATCGAACAGCGGCAGTTGCCAGGCGCGGTCGTCGGCAGCCTTGCCTGCGCTCAGCAGTTGCTCGATCAGTTCGTCGTTGTTGCCCAGCAGGCCCGACGTGTGGGCACCCAGGGCTACGACGCAGGCACCGGTCAGGGTGGCGATGTCGATCACCGCTTGCGGCTTGAAGCGCTCGGAGTAGGTCAGGGCGTCGCACAGCACCAGACGGCCTTCGGCGTCGGTGTTGAGGATTTCCACGGTCTGGCCGCTCATGGTGGTGACGATGTCGCCCGGGCGCGAAGCGGTGCCGCTCGGCATGTTCTCGGCGCAGGCCAGGATGCACACCAGGTTGATCGGCAGTTTCAATTCCAGCACGGCACGCAGTGTGCCGAACACGCTGGCGGCGCCACCCATGTCGTACTTCATCTCGTCCATGCCGGCGCCCGGTTTCAGGCTGATGCCGCCGGTGTCGAAGGTGATGCCTTTACCGACCAGCGCGTATGGCTTCTCGGATTTCTTGCCGCCGTTGTATTGCATGACGATCAGGCGCGGCGGCTGGGCGCTGCCCTGGCCGACGGCGTAGAACGAACCCATGCCCAGGGATTTGATCTTCTTCTCGTCGAGCACTTCGACTTTCAGATCCTTGAACTCTTTACCGAGGTCCTTGGCTTGCTCGCCGAGGAAGGTCGGGTGGCAGATGTTCGGCGGCAGGTTGCCCAGGTTGCGGGTGAAGGCCATGCCGTTGGCGATCGCGGTGGCGTGGTTCACGGCGCGTTGCACTTCGGCTTGCGCAGCCTTGATGGTCAGCAGGGTGATTTTCTTCAGGGCGCGCGGTTCGGCCTTCTGGCTCTTGAACTGGTCGAAGGTGTATTCGCCGTCGACCAGGGTTTCGGCCAGCAGACGGGTCTTGCCGTAGCTGTCGCGGTTCTTGACGATGATTTCATCCAGCGCCAGCACGGCATCGCTGCCCCCCAGGCCCTTGAGGGTGTTGAGGATGCCGGCAACGATCTTGCGGAACGGGCGGTCGCCCAGTTCTTCATCCTTGCCCACGCCGACCAGCAGCACGCGCTCGGCTTTCAGGTTTGGCAGGCTGTGCAGCAACAGGCTCTGACCGACCTTGCCGGCCAGGTCGCCACGCTTGAGCACGGCGCTGATGGCGCCGCCGCTCAGTTCGTCAACCTGCTTGGCCGCGACGCCGAGTTTGCGGCCTTCGCCGACGGCAACCACCAGGGTGGCGGTTTTCAACGTTTCTGGGCTAACGCTTTTTACAACCAGTTCCATGTCCGGATCCCTGAATGAATGGTCAACACGCAGGCGTTCGGCGGTGTCCGCCGTCGCCTGCTTATAGAGAGAAGAGGCGCAGGCCAGTGCCTGCGACAGAGGCGGCAGTTTGAACCTCGCTCACCGCGCCTGACAACCCTCGGTTGTACGATCTTCAACGGATTGCACGCTTGCGTGAGTGTGCGCAGTGACAGGCGCCCTCAATCACAGGATAATGCCGCATCTTTTTTCGACGGCTCTGCCTTGCGGGCCTGTCGATACGTTTGCTTGTTTGGCCGCCTTAGCCTGACAACCCTGGAGTGTCTGGTTTGATCGTCTTCCGTTATCTGTCCCGCGAAGTCCTGTTGACCCTGAGTGCGGTAAGCGCCGTGCTGCTGGTCATCATCATGAGCGGTCGCTTCATCAAATACCTTGCCCAGGCCGCTGCGGGCCAGCTCGATCCGGGATCGCTGTTCCTGATCATGGGCTACCGTCTGCCGGGTTTCATGCAGTTGATCCTGCCACTGGGCCTGTTCCTCGGGATCCTTCTGGCGTATGGCCGGTTGTATCTGGAAAGCGAAATGACCGTGCTGTCGGCCACTGGCATGAGCCAGCAGCGCCTGTTCCGCATGACCCTGTTCCCGGCCACGCTGGTGGCACTGGTGGTGGCTTGGCTCAGCCTGAGCCTTGCCCCGCAAGGCGCCAACCAGTTCCAGCTGCTGCTGAACAAGCAGGACGCCCTGACCGAGTTCGACACCCTCGAGCCGGGCCGTTTCCAGGCGTTGCGCGACGGCACCCGGGTGACCTACACCGAAACCCTGAGCGATGACCGGGTCAACCTGGGCAGCGTGTTCATCTCGCAGAAAAATCTCGGCGCCAACCAGGCGGATCGCGGGATTTCCGTGCTGGTGGCCGAAAAAGGCCGGCAGGAAGTCCGTCCCGACGGCAACCGTTACCTGATCCTGCACAACGGCTACCGCTACGACGGCAGCCCGGGACTGGCCAACTACCGTGCCATCCATTACGAAACCTATGGCGTGCTGCTGCCAAAGCCTGATGTCAGCGAGGAAGTCACTGATCGTGACGCGATGCCGACCTCGACCCTGATGGCCAGCGACGACATCCGTGCGAAAACCGAACTGCAATGGCGCCTGTCGCTGCCGCTGCTGGTATTTATCGTGACCCTGATGGCGGTTCCGCTGTCGCGGGTCAATCCGCGCCAGGGGCGCTTCCTCAAGTTGCTGCCGGCGATTCTTCTTTATATGGCTTACCTGACCATCCTGATTGCCGCCCGCGGCGCCCTCGAAAAAGGCAAGATCCCGGCGAGCCTGGGTCTGTGGTGGGTGCACGGGATCTTCCTGGCCATCGGTATCGGCCTGCTGTACTGGGAACCAATGCGCCTGAAAATGGCCAGCCGTCGCAGCGCTGCGCTGGAGGTGGCCCGTGGTTAAACTCGACCGCTACATCGGCAGCAGCGTATTCATCGCGATCATCGCGGTGCTGGCGATCATCCTTGGCCTGGCCACCCTGTTTGCCTTCATCGACGAAATGGGCGACGTCAGCGAAACCTACACGCTGGTCGATGTGCTGAGCTTTGTACTGCTGACTGCACCGCGCCGGCTCTACGACATGCTGCCGATGGCGGCGCTGATTGGTTGCCTGATCGGCCTCGGCAGTCTGGCAAGCAGCAGTGAGCTGACCGTGATGCGTGCCGCCGGTGTGTCCATCGGGCGTATCGTCTGGGCGGTCATGAAGCCGATGCTGGTTCTGATGCTGGCCGGCGTGCTGATCGGTGAATACGTTGCCCCGGCTACCGAGAGTATGGCTCAGGCCAATCGTTCGTTGGCTCAGGGCAGCGGTGACGCACAGAGCGCCAAGCACGGCATGTGGCACCGTCAAGGTGACGAGTTCATCCATATCAACGCCGTTCAACCCGATGGCCTGCTGTATGGCGTGACCCGCTATCACTTCGACAAAGAGCGTCACCTGCTGAGTTCGAGCTTCGCCAAGCGCGCCGAATTCGATGGCAAGCGCTGGCAGCTCACCGATATCACCACCACGCTGTTCCACGAACGCAGCACCGAAGTCGTCAACAAACCGACTGAAGACTGGGATGTTTCCATCAGTCCGGAGCTGTTGAATACCGTGGTCATGGCGCCGGAAGCGCTGTCGATCAGCGGCCTGTGGGGTTATATCCATTACCTGGCGGATCAGGGGCTGAGCAATGGCCGTTACTGGCTGGCGTTTTGGGTCAAGGTGTTGCAGCCGCTGGTGACCGCTGCGCTGGTGCTGATGGCGATCTCCTTCATTTTCGGCCCGTTGCGTTCGGTGACCCTGGGGCAGCGAGTGTTCACCGGTGTGCTGGTGGGGTTCACCTTCCGGATCGTCCAGGATCTGCTGGGTCCATCCAGCCTGGTGTTCGGTTTCTCGCCGCTGTTCGCGGTGCTGGTTCCGGCCGGCGTCTGTGCGCTGGCGGGTGTCTGGTTGCTGCGTCGAGCCGGTTGATGAACAAGGTTTCACCCTTGCTTCAATCTTGAAAAACGCCCCGGTCACCAGACCGGGGCGTTTTTGCATGCAATCCGGGTGACAGGCGAACGTGACGCTTGCGCCGTGTATCAGGTACAATTCCCGGCTATTTTTCGGCGGGCCAAGCCTGCAGCCTTTTTGAGTGTTGATCCGTGAGTGATTTGAGTCATATCCGCAATTTCTCCATCATCGCCCACATTGACCATGGCAAGTCGACGCTGGCTGACCGATTCATCCAGATGTGCGGTGGCCTGGCCGAGCGTGAAATGGAAGCCCAGGTGCTGGATTCCATGGAGCTGGAGCGCGAACGCGGGATCACCATCAAGGCCCACAGCGTTACCCTCTATTACAAGGCCAAAGACGGCGTTACCTATCAGCTGAACTTCATTGACACCCCGGGCCACGTCGACTTCACCTACGAAGTCAGCCGTTCCCTGGCCGCGTGTGAAGGTGCCTTGCTGGTGGTCGACGCGGGTCAGGGCGTAGAGGCCCAGTCCGTGGCCAACTGCTACACCGCGATCGAGCAGGGCCTGGAGGTCATGCCGGTACTGAACAAGATCGACCTGCCGCAGGCCGAGCCTGACCGCGTCAAGGACGAGATCGAGAAGATCATCGGCATCGACGCCACCGACGCCGTCACCTGCAGCGCCAAGACCGGCCTGGGTGTCGACGAAGTGCTCGAGCGTCTGGTCGCCACCATTCCTGCGCCGACCGGCAACATCGAAGATCCGCTGCAAGCGTTGATCATCGACTCCTGGTTCGACAACTACCTGGGCGTTGTTTCCCTGGTGCGCGTGCGTCATGGCCGCGTGAAGAAGGGCGACAAGATCCTGGTGAAGTCCACCGGCAAGGTGCACCTGGTCGACAGCGTCGGCGTGTTCAACCCGAAACACACCGCCACCGCTGACCTGAAGGCCGGCGAAGTGGGCTTCATCATCGCCAGCATCAAGGACATTCACGGTGCACCGGTCGGTGACACCCTGACCCTCAGCTCCACCCCGGACGTTGAAGTGCTGCCAGGCTTCAAGCGCATCCAGCCACAGGTTTATGCCGGTCTGTTCCCGGTCAGCTCCGACGACTTCGAGGATTTCCGCGAAGCGCTGCAGAAACTGACCCTGAACGACTCGTCGCTGCAGTACACCCCGGAAAGCTCCGACGCCCTGGGCTTCGGCTTCCGTTGCGGCTTCCTCGGCATGCTGCACATGGAAATCATCCAGGAGCGCCTGGAGCGCGAATACGACCTGGACCTGATCACCACGGCGCCGACGGTAATCTTCGAACTGGTGCTGAAAACCGGTGAAACGATTTACGTCGACAACCCGTCGAAGCTGCCGGACGTGTCGTCGATCGAAGACATGCGCGAGCCGATCGTGCGGGCCAACATCCTGGTGCCGCAGGAGCACCTGGGCAACGTCATCACCCTGTGCATCGAAAAACGCGGTGTCCAGGTCGACATGCTGTTCCTCGGCAATCAGGTCCAGGTGACCTACGACCTGCCGATGAACGAAGTGGTCCTCGACTTCTTCGACCGTCTGAAATCCACCAGCCGCGGCTATGCTTCGCTGGACTACCATTTCGATCGTTACCAATCGGCTAATCTGGTGAAACTGGACGTGCTGATCAACGGCGACAAGGTCGATGCCCTGGCGTTGATCGTGCACCGTGACAATTCGCACTTCAAAGGTCGCCAGCTGACCGAGAAGATGAAAGAACTGATTCCTCGTCAGATGTTCGACGTGGCCATCCAGGCCGCCATTGGCGGTCAGATCGTCGCCCGGACAACCGTCAAGGCGCTCAGAAAGAACGTATTGGCCAAATGCTACGGCGGTGACGTCAGTCGTAAGAAGAAACTGCTCGAGAAGCAAAAGGCCGGTAAGAAACGCATGAAGCAGGTCGGCAACGTGGAAATTCCACAAGAAGCCTTCCTTGCTGTGCTCAGGTTGGAATAGTCAGGTCCTATGTCACTAAATTTCCCGCTGTTGCTGGTTATCGCCGTGTTCGTCTGCGGCCTGTTGGCGTTGCTCGATCTGTTGATCCTGGCACCGCGTCGGCGCGCCGCCATCGCTTCCTATCAGGGCAGCGTCAGCCAGCCTGATGTGCTGGTGGTGGAGAAGCTGAACAAGGAACCGCTGCTGGTCGAATACGGCAAGTCGTTCTTCCCGGTGCTGTTCATCGTGCTGGTGCTGCGTTCGTTCCTGGTGGAACCGTTCCAGATTCCGTCCGGCTCGATGAAACCGACCCTGGACGTCGGCGACTTCATTCTGGTGAACAAGTTTTCTTACGGGATCCGCTTGCCGGTGATCGACAAGAAAGTCATCGAAGTCGGTGATCCGCAACGCGGCGACGTGATGGTGTTCCGCTATCCGAGCGACCCGAACGTCAACTACATCAAGCGTGTAGTTGGCCTGCCGGGCGACACGGTGCGTTACACCGCCGACAAGCGTCTGTTCGTCAATGGCGAGTCGATTGCCGAGCAACTGGTCGGCTCCGAGCCGGGCACCCTCGGCAGCGCGGAGCTCTACAAGGAAAAACTCGGCGCCGCCGAGCACCTGATCCGCAAGGAAATGAGCCGCTACCGCGCCACGCCGGACCATACCTGGACCGTGCCGGCCGGGCACTACTTCATGATGGGCGACAACCGCGACAACTCGAACGACAGTCGCTACTGGGATGACCCGAACATTCCCAAGGATCTGCTGGGCATGGTTCCCGACCAGAACATCGTCGGCAAGGCCTTCGCGGTCTGGATGAGCTGGCCGGAACCGAAACTCAGCCACCTGCCGAATTTCTCGCGGGTCGGCCTGATCAAGTAAACAATCACGGCGCTGTTGACCACAGCGCCGAATGCATTTCTGGTGTCGGCACAACCGGCTCCGGGGCATGAAGCCACGATATTCAGGACGTCATTTTTGAACACAGCGTTAATTGTCCCAGGCCTGCGCCGTATCCCGGCGATGGCGGTGGAATCCAGCCACGAACTCAGCGTGGTCAAACCGTGAGCGTTTCTCTCAGCCGTCTCGAGCGTCAGCTCGGTTACACCTTCAAGGACCAGGAACTGATGGTCCTGGCCCTCACGCACCGCAGCTTTGCCGGACGCAACAACGAGCGTCTGGAATTCCTCGGCGATGCGATCCTCAACTTCGTCGCCGGTGAGGCCCTGTTCGAGCGCTTCCCGCTGGCCCGCGAAGGCCAGTTGTCGCGTTTGCGTGCGCGTCTGGTGAAAGGCGAGACCCTGGCCGTTCTGGCCCGTGGTTTCGATCTGGGCGAATACCTGCGCCTGGGTTCCGGTGAGCTGAAAAGCGGTGGTTTCCGTCGTGAGTCGATTCTGGCTGATGCCCTGGAAGCGCTGATCGGCGCGATCTACCTCGATGCCGGCATGGAAGTCGCCCGCGAGCGCGTCCTGGCCTGGCTGGCCGGCGAGTTCGAAGGCCTGACGCTGGTCGACACCAACAAGGATCCGAAGACCCGCCTGCAGGAATTCCTGCAATCGCGCGGTTGCGAGCTGCCACGCTACGAAGTCGTGGATATCCAGGGCGAGCCGCACTGCCGTACCTTCTTCGTCGAGTGCGAAGTTGTCCTATTGAATGAAAAAAGCCGGGGTCAGGGTGTGAGCCGTCGCATTGCCGAACAGGTAGCGGCCGCCGCAGCACTGATTGCCCTGGGTGTGGAGAATGGCAATGACTGATACAAACGCAACTCGCTGTGGCTACGTTGCCATCGTCGGCCGTCCGAACGTGGGCAAGTCCACGCTGCTGAACCACATCCTGGGCCAGAAGCTCGCGATCACCTCGCGCAAGCCGCAGACCACTCGCCACAACATGCTCGGGATCAAGACCGAAGGCGACGTGCAGGCGATCTACGTCGACACCCCAGGCATGCACAAGGGCGGCGAAAAGGCCCTGAACCGCTACATGAACAAGACCGCTTCGGCGGCGTTGAAAGACGTCGACGTGGTGATCTTCGTGGTCGACCGCACCAAGTGGACCGAAGAAGACCAGATGGTCCTGGAGCGCGTGCAGTACGTGACCGGCCCGCTGATCGTCGCGCTGAACAAGACTGACCGCATCGAGGACAAGGCCGAGCTGATGCCGCATCTGTCCTGGTTGCAGGAACAGCTGCCGAACGCGCAGATCATTCCGATCTCGGCGCAACAGGGGCACAACCTCGACGCGCTGGAAAAGGTCATCGCCGATCACCTGCCGGAGAACGATCACTTCTTCCCGGAAGACCAGATCACCGACCGCAGCAGCCGCTTCCTCGCCGCCGAACTGGTGCGTGAGAAGATCATGCGCCAGCTCGGCGCCGAGCTGCCGTACCAGATCACCGTGGAAATCGAAGAGTTCAAGCAGCAGGGTGCAACACTGCACATCCATGCGTTGATCCTCGTCGAGCGTGACGGCCAGAAGAAAATCATCATTGGCGACAAGGGTGAGCGCATCAAGCGCATCGGCACCGAGGCGCGCAAGGACATGGAGCTGCTGTTCGACTCCAAGATCATGCTCAACCTGTGGGTCAAGGTGAAGGGCGGCTGGTCCGACGACGAGCGCGCGCTGCGTTCGCTGGGTTACGGCGACCTGTAACACCGGTTTTTTGCGACATCAAAGAACCCCCTGTGGGAGCGGGCTTGCCCGCGAATGCGCAGTATCAGTCGACATATACTTTGACTGATTCACCGCTTTCGCGAGCAAGCCCGCTCCCACAGTAGTTTTGGGTTGTGTGTAAAACTGCATTTCGTCATCGAGAATTCAATGTCGCAAAGCCCACCTCCCGCCCAACCCGCCTACGTCCTCCACTCCCGCGCCTACCGCGAAACCAGCGCCTTGGTGGACTTCCTCACGCCGCAAGGTCGGCTGCGGGCTGTGTTGCGCAGCGCGCGGGGCAAGGCCGGGACGCTGGCGCGACCGTTCGTGCCGCTGGAGGTCGAGTTTCGTGGCAAGGGTGAGTTGAAGAACGTCGGTCGCATGGAAAGTGTCGGTAACGCGACGTGGATGGTTGGCGAGGCGCTGTTCAGCGGTCTCTATCTCAACGAGTTACTGATACGCCTGTTGCCGGCCGAAGACCCGCATCCGGCGGTGTTCGATCATTACGCGGCCACCTTGTTGGCCTTGGCGGAAGGTCGGCCACTGGAACCCCTGCTGCGTTCCTTCGAATGGCGCCTGCTCGACGACCTCGGCTATGGCTTCTCCCTGAACACCGACATCAATGACGAGCCTATCGCTGCGGACGGCCTCTATCGCTTGCAGGTGGATGCCGGACTCGAGCGGGTCTACCTGCTGCAACCCGGTCTGTTCAACGGCACCGAACTGCTGGCCATGGCCGAAGCCGACTGGTCAGCCCCCGGCGCGTTGTCCGCCGCCAAACGCTTGATGCGCCAGGCACTTGCTGTTCACCTGGGCGGTCGCCCCCTCGTCAGTCGCGAGCTGTTTCGCAAGCCGTAGCCCCGTGTATGCTGTGCGCCGAATCTTTCCCTTCAGGAGCGCATCCGTGACCACCAGCAATCGCATTCTTCTTGGCGTGAACATCGACCACGTCGCCACCCTGCGTCAGGCTCGCGGCACACGCTATCCGGATCCGGTCAAGGCTGCGCTGGACGCGGAAGAGGCGGGCGCCGACGGCATCACCGTGCACCTGCGCGAGGACCGTCGCCATATCCAGGAGCGCGACGTGCTGCTGCTCAAGGATGTGCTGCAAACCCGCATGAACTTCGAAATGGGCGTCACCGAAGAAATGATGGCGTTCGCCGAGCGCATCCGTCCGGCGCACATCTGCCTGGTGCCGGAAACCCGTCAGGAGTTGACCACCGAGGGTGGTCTGGACGTGGCGGGGCAGGAGGAGAGGATCAAGGCGGCGGTGGAGCGTCTGTCGAAGATCGGCAGCGAAGTGTCGCTGTTCATCGACGCTGACGAGCGGCAGATCGCTGCCTCGAAACGTGTGGGCGCACCGGCCATCGAGCTGCACACCGGGCGCTACGCAGACGCCGAAACACCAACCGAAGTGGCCGAAGAGCTGAAGCGTGTGGCGGACGGCGTGGCATTTGGTCTGGCCCAAGGCCTGATCGTCAATGCCGGTCACGGTCTGCACTATCACAACGTTGAAGCCGTGGCGGCGATCAAGGGCATCAACGAACTGAACATCGGTCACGCGCTGGTGGCGCATGCGTTGTTCGTCGGCTTCAAGTCGGCGGTTTCGGAGATGAAGGCGCTGATCCTGGCGGCCGCCAAACACTAAGCATCAACACAGACACTGTGGGAGCTGGCTCCCGCAGTGTTTATCAGAGCGGCGGGTTTTCCTGCGCCGGCTTGGACTTGTCGATCCCCGGCACATGCAGATTGCCTTCGGCGACCTGATCGCCTTCAAGCTGCGGCTGGGTCACCCAGGTCAGGATGTCGTAGTAGCGACGGATGTTCGCCACGAAATGCACCGGTTCGCCGCCACGGGCGTAGCCATAGCGGGTCTTGCTGTACCACTGCTTCTGCGACAGGCGTGGCAGCATCTTCTTCACATCCAGCCACTTGTCCGGATTCAGGCCTTCCCGGGACGCCAGTTTGCGCGCGTCATCCAGGTGACCGCTGCCGACGTTGTAGGCGGCCAGTGCAAACCACGTACGATCCGGCTCCTGGATCGAGTCATCCAGTTGATCCTTCATGTAAGCCAGATACTTCGCGCCGCCCATGATGCTCTGCTTCGGATCGAGGCGGTTGGACACGCCCATGGCCTGTGCAGTGTTCTGGGTCAGCATCATCAGGCCGCGCACGCCGGTCTTCGAAGTGACGGCCGGTTGCCACAGCGATTCCTGATAACCGATGGCCGCGAGCAGGCGCCAGTCGACTTTCTCTTTCTTGGCGTAGGTCTTGAAGTGCTGTTCGTACTTGGGCAGGCGCTGCTGCAAATGCTGGGCGAAGGTCGTGGCGCCCATGTAGCCGAGAACGTCGACGTGGCCGTAGTAACGGTCCTTCAGGCGTTGCAGGGTGCCGTTCTTCTGCACCTTGTCCAGATAACTGTTGATCTCGTTGAGCAGGCTGTTGTCTTCACCGGCGGCCACTGCCCAGCTCTGGCTACGGGCATCGCCAAGGTCGAAGGCGACGCGGATGTTGGTGAAGTACACCTGGTTCATCGCCACTTCGTTGGAATCGACCAGGGTCAGGTCGATCTGGCCTTCATCGACCATGCGCAGCAGATCGACCACCTCGACGGCGTCGGATTCTTCGTATTCGATCCCAGGATATTTCTGTTTCAGCTCGGCGAGCTGGTCGGCGTGGGTGCTGCCCTTGAGCACCATGATCTTCTTGCCGACCAGTTCACTGGCATCGGTCGGCCGGGACTGGCCGTTGCGATAGATGATCTGCGGGGTGACTTCGAGGTAGGAATGGGAGAAGCGCACCTGCTTCTTGCGCTGTTCGCTGCTGACCAGGCCGGCGGCGGCCAGCACCGGGCCGTTGGGCTTGCCGATCTGGTCGAACAGGTCGTCGAGGTTGTCGGCGGTCTCGATCTTCAGCTCCACCCCCAAATCGTCGGCGAAGCGCTTCACCAGCTCGTATTCGAAGCCGGTCTCGCCGCTGCGATCCTGAAAGTAGGTGGCGGGGCTGTTACGGGTGATCACCCGCAGCACACCATCCTCCTTTACGCGCTCGAGTGTGTTGGGTTTATCAACACAGCCACTGAGCATCAGGAAGAGTCCGGTAGCGATCAGCCATTTGGCGTACCGCGGACGCAAAGCCGTTGGGGAAAACATGTGCGCAGTATACGCAAAGCGCAACGGGCGCCATATCTCGACAGTGGAGGGGTAGTCTGCTAGCGATTGAAAAAGCACCCGCAACCCCGCAGGAATGGGGCCGGACAGCATTTTGTGACAGAAAAAATAAGCTGTTGTCCCGCAGGCGCTAAATCTGACTTCAGAGGCAGAAACACAGATTGTGGTCCGAGTGCAACCGTGCGTAGCGTTTCGGGTGATGTTGAGGGCGGTTTAGGCTAGAATGCACGGCCTCAAAGCACACCCCTTCCCGAGGCTGTCCCGAAGATGTTGATCCTGCGCGGCGCTCCTGCCCTTTCTGCCTTTCGCCACAGCAAACTCCTTGAGCAACTGAGCCAGAAGGTTCCAGCTGTCAGTGGCCTGTATGCTGAATTCGCTCACTTCGCCGAAGTCACCGGCGTCCTGACCGGCGACGAACAGCAGGTGCTTGCGCGCCTTCTGAAGTACGGTCCAAGCGTTCCGGTACAAGAGCCGACCGGTCGTCTGTTCCTGGTGTTGCCGCGTTTCGGCACCATCTCGCCATGGTCGAGCAAGGCCAGCGACATCGCCCGCAACTGCGGCCTGAGCAAGATCCAGCGCCTGGAGCGCGGTATCGCGTTCTATGTGGCCGGTCAGTTCAGCGACGCTCAGGCGCAGCAGATCGCCGACGTACTGCATGACCGCATGACCCAGATCGTTCTGGCCAACCTCGAAGAGGCTGCCGGCCTGTTCAGCCACGCCGAGCCGAAGCCGCTGACCGCCATCGACATCCTCGGCGGTGGCCGCGCCGCGCTGGAAAAAGCCAACGTCGAGCTGGGCCTGGCCCTGGCCGAAGACGAGATCGACTACCTGGTCAACGCTTTCAACGGTCTCAAGCGCAACCCGCACGACATCGAACTGATGATGTTCGCCCAGGCCAACTCCGAGCACTGCCGCCACAAGATCTTCAACGCCAGTTGGGATATTGACGGCGAGAGCCAGGAAAAAAGCCTGTTCGGCATGATCAAGAACACCTATCAGATGCACAGTGAAGGCGTGCTGTCCGCTTACAAGGACAACGCCTCGGTGATCGTCGGCAACGTTGCCGGCCGCTTCTTCCCGGATCCGGAAACCCGCCAGTACGGCGCGGTGCAGGAGCCGGTGCACATCCTGATGAAGGTCGAAACCCACAACCACCCGACCGCGATCGCTCCGTTCCCGGGCGCGTCCACCGGTTCCGGTGGCGAGATCCGCGACGAAGGTGCAACCGGCCGTGGCGCCAAGCCGAAGGCCGGCCTGACCGGTTTCACCGTATCGAACCTGCAGATCCCGGGCTTCGAACAGCCGTGGGAAGTGCCGTACGGCAAGCCTGAGCGCATCGTCAATGCGCTGGACATCATGATCGAAGGCCCGCTGGGCGGCGCCGCGTTCAACAACGAATTCGGTCGTCCGGCCCTGACCGGCTATTTCCGTACCTTCGAACAGTCGATCACCACTCCGCACGGTGACGAGGTTCGTGGTTACCACAAGCCGATCATGCTGGCTGGCGGCATGGGCAACATCCGTGAAGAACACGTCAAGAAAGGCGAGATCGTCGTCGGCTCCAAGCTGATCGTCCTCGGCGGCCCGGCGATGCTGATCGGTCTGGGCGGCGGCGCTGCCTCCTCCATGGCCACCGGCACCAGCTCGGCAGATCTGGACTTCGCTTCCGTGCAGCGTGAAAACCCTGAAATGGAACGTCGCTGCCAGGAAGTCATCGACCGTTGCTGGCAGCTGGGCGACAAGAACCCGATCAGCTTCATCCACGACGTGGGTGCGGGCGGTCTGTCCAACGCCTTCCCTGAACTGGTCAACGACGGCGACCGCGGTGGCCGTTTCGAACTGCGCAACATTCCAAACGACGAGCCGGGCATGGCCCCGCACGAAATCTGGTCCAACGAATCCCAGGAACGTTACGTTCTGGCAGTCGGCCCGGCCGACTTCGAGCGTTTCAAGGCGATCTGTGAGCGTGAGCGTTGCCCGTTTGCCGTCGTCGGTGAAGCCACCGCCGAGCCGCAACTGACCGTGACCGACAGCCACTTCGGCAACAACCCGGTGGACATGCCACTGGAAGTGTTGCTGGGCAAGGCGCCGCGCATGCACCGTTCGGTGGTTCGCGAAGCCGAGCTGGGCGATGACTTCGATCCGTCGAACCTCGACATCGCCGATTCCATCGAGCGCGTCCTGCATCACCCGGCCGTGGCGAGCAAAAGCTTCCTGATCACCATCGGCGACCGCACCATCACCGGCCTCGTGGCCCGTGACCAGATGGTCGGCCCATGGCAGGTTCCGGTGGCTGACGTGGCCGTCACCGCCACCAGTTTCGACGTCTACACCGGTGAAGCGATGGCGATGGGCGAGCGCACTCCGCTGGCGCTGCTGGACGCTCCGGCTTCGGGCCGCATGGCGATCGGCGAAACCCTGACCAACATTGCCGCCTCGCGCATCAACAAGCTCTCCGACATCAAACTGTCGGCGAACTGGATGTCCGCTGCCGGCCACCCTGGCGAAGACGCGCGTCTGTACGACACCGTGAAAGCGGTCGGCATGGAACTGTGCCCAGAGCTGGGCCTGACCATTCCGGTGGGCAAGGACTCCATGTCCATGGCCACACGCTGGAACGACAACGGCGAAGACAAGACCGTTACCTCGCCGATGTCCCTGATCGTGACCGGTTTCGCGCCAGTGGCTGACATCCGTCAGACCCTGACCCCGGAACTGCGCATGGACAAGGGCACCACCGACCTGATCCTGATCGACCTCGGTCGCGGCCAGAACCGCATGGGCGCCTCGATCCTCGCTCAGGTTCACGGCAAGCTCGGCAAGCAGGCTCCGGACGTCGACGACGCCGAAGACCTGAAAGCCTTCTTCGCCGTGATCCAGGGCCTCAACGCCGACGGTCACCTGCTGGCGTACCACGACCGTTCCGACGGTGGTCTGCTGACCTCCGTGGTGGAAATGGCCTTCGCCGGCCACTGCGGTCTGAGTCTGAACCTCGACAGCGTTGCGGAGAACGCCGCCGAAATCGCCGCCATCCTGTTCAACGAAGAACTGGGTGCGGTGATCCAGGTTCGCCAGGACGCAACACCAGACATCCTCGCGCAATTCAGCGCGGCCGGTCTGGGCGACTGCGTTTCGGTGATCGGTCAGCCGATCAACAACGGCCAGATCAACATCACCTTCAACGGTGACACCGTGTTCGAAGGCCAGCGTCGTCTGCTGCAGCGTCAGTGGGCCGAGACCAGCTACCAGATCCAGCGTCTGCGCGACAACGCCGACTGCGCCCAGCAGGAATTCGACGTCCTGCTGGAAGAAGACAACCCGGGCCTGAGCGTCAAGCTGAGCTACGACGTCAACCAGGACATCGCCGCGCCTTACATCAAGAAAGGCATTCGCCCACAGGTTGCCGTACTGCGTGAGCAGGGCGTCAACGGTCAGGTGGAAATGGCAGCCGCGTTCGACCGCGCCGGTTTCAACGCGATCGACGTGCACATGAGCGACATTCTGGCCGGTCGTGTCGACCTGAACGAGTTCAAAGGTCTGGTGGCGTGTGGTGGTTTCTCCTACGGCGACGTTCTCGGCGCCGGTGAAGGTTGGGCCAAGTCCGCACTGTTCAACAGCCGTGCCCGCGATGCGTTCCAGGGCTTCTTCGAGCGTAACGACAGCTTCACCCTCGGCGTGTGCAACGGTTGCCAGATGATGTCCAACCTGCACGAGCTGATCCCGGGCAGCGAGTTCTGGCCGCACTTCGTGCGCAACCGCTCCGAGCAGTTCGAAGCGCGCGTGGCGATGGTGCAGGTCCAGGAATCGAACTCGATCTTCCTGCAGGGCATGGCCGGTTCGCGCATGCCGATCGCCATCGCTCACGGTGAAGGCCATGCCGAATTCGAAAGCGAAGAGGCACTGCTCGAAGCCGATCTGTCCGGTTGCGTGGCGATGCGTTTCGTCGACAACCACGGCAAGGTCACCGAAGCCTACCCGGCCAACCCGAACGGCTCGCCGCGCGGGATCACCGGCCTCACCAGCCGCGACGGTCGCGTGACGATCATGATGCCGCACCCGGAGCGTGTGTTCCGCGCCGTGCAGAACTCGTGGCGTTCGGAAGACTGGAACGAAGACGCTCCGTGGATGCGCATGTTCCGTAACGCTCGTGTGTGGGTGAACTAAGCGCTGTGTACAAGCTCGCGTTTTTTGTTCCCGACAGCCATGTCGAGGTGGTCAAGGACGCTGTATTCGCTGCCGGTGGCGGGCGGATCGGTGACTATGACCACTGTGCGTGGCAGGTGCTTGGTACTGGTCAGTTTCGGCCTTTGGACGGCAGTCAGCCGTTCATTGGAGAGGCGGGGCGGGTTGAGCGGGTCGAGGAGTGGAAGGTCGAGCTTGTCGTTGGCGATGAGTTGATTCGTGGGGTGGTGGGGGCTTTGAAGGCTAGCCATCCTTACGAGACGCCGGCTTATGAGGTTTGGCGGTTGGAGGATTTTTGATCTTCCTTGGCTGCTGAAATGGGAAACCCGCTGAGAGTGATTTCAGCGGGTTTTTTGGTTTTTGGGGTTGGGTGAATATCCGTTTCTTCGGGTGTTGCGGCTTATGGTTCCGCCCTTACGGCCATCCCTTTCAAGGTCTTTGGTTAAAATGCCCCAAAAATTCAGTCAGGACGACGAAGCGATGTGGGCAGAGGTTTTAGCGAGGTTCGAGAAAAAAGCACCTGCCAGCGTTATGGCCAAATTGGCACTGGAGCACGCTATTGCCCCTGAGTGGGTTGATCAGGTCTTCGAAGAACATCGGCAACGGCAGTATTCTCGTGAGCTGTTGTTCTCGACCATTATCAAGCTGATGTCCCTTGTTTCATTGGGCTTGAAGCCTTCCCTGCACGCCGCCGCGCGGCAACTGGAAGATCTTCCTGTCAGTCTGGCGGCGCTCTACGACAAGATCAGTCGTACCGAGCCAGCTCTGTTGCGCGCACTGGTCACGGGCTGTGCGCAGCGCCTGGCTCCAACCATCAAGGAGTTGGGTTGCACGCAGATGCTGCCGGAGTGGCAGGTCCGGGTGGTAGACGGTAATCACTTGGCATCCACCGAGAAACGACTGGGGGCTTTACGCCACGAGCGTGGTGCCGCTCGACCCGGTTTCTCGGTGGTTGTCTACGACCCCGACCTGGACCAGGTCATCGACCTGCAGGCGTGCGAGGATGCCTACGCAAGCGAGCGTGTTTGCGTGTTGCCTCTCTTGGCCGATGCCGAGCCGGGCCAGGTGTGGCTGGCCGATCGACTCTATTGCACGCTCCCGGTCATGGAGGCTTGCGAGCAGGTCAAAACCTCCTTTGTCATTCGTCAACAAGCCAAGCATCCACGCCTGATTCAAGAGGGGCATTGGCAAGAACCAGTGCCTGTAAACACGGGCACTGTGCGTGAGCAGATTATTCAGGTCAGAGGCGGTTACCAGTGTCGGCGTGTTGAACTGACGCTTCACTCGCCAACGGACTCGGGTGACAGCAGCTTGATGTTCTGGAGCAACCTGCCTGAAAGCATCAGCGCACAGCAGATCGCGGAACTCTATCGCCGTCGCTGGAGCATAGAAGGCATGTTCCAGCGACTGGAAGCAATCCTGGAAAGCGAAATCGAAACCCTTGGTAGTCCAAAGGCTGCATTGCTCGGGTTCGCTACCGCGGTATTGGCCTACAACGTCCTGGCCGTACTCAAGCGAAGCGTCGAGCAAGCCCATCAGGATACTCAGCCTGACGGCTGGGAAGCCTCAACCTATCACTTGGCGGTTCAGGTCCGGAGTGGTTATGAAGGCCTGCAAATCGCGCTGCCCCTGGAATATTTTCCCGTCATACCTCTGGAAAAACTGGCCCAGCGCTTGTTGGAACTGGCCAGAAACATCCAACCCAAACAAGTTGCGAAAAGTCCACGGGGCCCCAAGGTGCCTAAACCCAAAACATGGGTGCAAGGCACTGCGGTGCATGCACATGTTTCAACGGACCGGGTAATCAAGGCCGCTAAAACGAAAAGACCTTGAAAGGGATGGCCCTTACGGCGGGTCACTTTTGACAAACGCCTCAAAAGTAACCAAAAAGGCTTGCCCCTGCGTTCGGCACCTCGCTGTGGCTCGGTGTTCCTTCGTTCCGGGATTCATCCGGGGGCATCGCCTACGGTTTGCTTCGCTGCACCTCCTCTCGATGCATGCGGCTTCGCCGCACGGTCGCTGCGCTCCCACCCCCGGATAAACCCCTCCACTCAGCCTTCCGATGGGGCCAGCACGTCAAAAGCGGTACTCGAGCTAACGCTCATCGTGTTGAGTGGTGGTCCTAAACCTTCGCACTCACCTCACTCCGATCAACCAACCCCTCTAAAGCCGCACTCAAGCTCTGCGCCCGATCCCCCACCAGCAAGTGCCAAACGCCGTCCTCCAGCGCGCTCACACCCAGACATCCAAGCTCTTTCAATCGGCTTTCCGACAACATCTTGCCATCGGCCAGTTGCAGGCGAATCCGGCTCATGGCGATGCAGTCCAGTTGCAGCACGTTGTCGCTACCACCCAGGGCGGTCAGCCATTGCTGTGCCAGCGGTGCAGCGACTGCAACCGGTTCACTGGTTTCGATGACAGCGACAGGTGCAGCCACTACGGCACGCCCCAACGCCGGCATCGCCAGTCGAATCTCATCGGCAATGCTGTCGGCCATCGGCCCGACAACCACCTGCAAACTCCCACCTTTGCCCGGACGCACAACAGCCATCGCGCCCAGCGCTTTCAAGTCGGTATCCGACGCTTTGTTGCGATCAACCATTTCCAGTCGCAGACGCGTAGTGCACGCGCCGACGGTGACCAGATTCTCCGCACCACCGAGTGCCTTTATGTAAGCACCGGCGCGTTCGTTCTCGGTCAGAACCGCTTTGTCGGCGGTGGCAACGTCTTCACGACCCGGCGTCTTCAGGTTGAAGCGACGGATACAGAAATCGAACACCGCGTAGTAGATGACCGCATACGCCAGACCCACCGGAATCACCAGCCAACCGTTGGTGGAACGTCCCCAACCCAGCACCATGTCGATGAAGCCGCCGGAGAAGGTGAAGCCCAGATGAATGTTCAGCGCGTTGGTGATCGCCATCGACAGGCCGGTCAGCAGCGCATGCACCAGATACAAGAGCGGTGCGAGGAACATGAAGGCAAATTCGATCGGTTCGGTGACGCCGGTCAGGAACGAAGTCAGGGCCATCGACAGGAAGATCCCGCCCATTACCTTGCGTCGTTCCGGCAGGGCGTTGCGGTACATCGCCAGGCAGGCGGCGGGCAGGCCGAAGATCATCATCGGGAACATGCCGGTCATGAACTGGCCGCCCTTCGGATCACCTGCGAAGTAGCGTGAGAGGTCGCCGGTGACCAAGGCGCCGGTGGTCGGGTCGGTGAAGTTGCCGAACACGAACCACGCCATGTTGTTGAGGATGTGGTGCAGGCCGGTGACGATCAGCAGGCGGTTGAATACGCCGAAGACGAAGGCGCCGAAGCTGCCGCTTTCCATCATCAGGCTGCCGAAGCTGTTGATGCCGTGCTGGATCGGCGGCCAGATGTAGCCGAACAGCACGCCCAGACCGACCGCCGCAAAACCGGTGACGATCGGCACGAAGCGCCGACCGCCGAAGAACGCCAGGTACTCTGGCAACTTGATGTCCTTGAAGCGGTTGTACAGCGCGCCGGCCATCAGGCCGCTGACGATCCCGGCGAGCATGCCCATGTTGATGCTGGCGTCGAGCACCTTGAGCGTGGAGATCATCACCAGGTAACCGATCACCCCGGCAAGGCCGGCGGTGCCGTTGTTGTCCTTGGCGAAACCGACCGCGATGCCGATGGCGAAGATCATCGCCAGGTTGGCGAAGATCACCTGGCCGGCGTCGTGGATGATCGCGATGTTCAGGAGGTCGGTGTCGCCCAGGCGCAGCAACAGGCCGGCAATCGGCAGGATCGCGATCGGCAGCATCAGTGCCCGGCCGAGGCGTTGCAGGCCTTCGATGAAGAGTTGGTACATGGCGTTTGTCCTTGTTGTTTTTGTTAGCGCAGAGGCCAATGTTGATGACAGGCATGACGCACCGCGGCGGCGCTGCTCAGCTTGAGCAGGTCCCGGGCGAGGCGTTGGCATTCGGCTTCGTGCAGCTGGCGCACGCGATCCTTGATTTCACCAATTTGTACCGGGCTCACCGACAGTTCGGTCACGCCCAGGCCGATCAACACTGGCGTCGCCAGCGGATCGGAAGCGAGGGCGCCGCACACGCCGACCCAGCGTTTATGTACCGCCGCGCCTTCGCAAGTCATGGCGATCAGGCGCAGCAGCGCCGGGTGCAGGGCATCGACCCGTGCGGCGAGACCAGCATGGTCGCGGTCCATGGCCAGGGTGTATTGCGACAGATCGTTGGTGCCGATGGACAGGAAGTCGGCGTGTTCGGCCAGTTGTTCGGCCTGCAGCGCAGCCGCGGGGACTTCGATCATCACGCCGATTTCCGGACGTTGATTGATGCCCAGTTCCAGACACAGCGCATCGACCCGCTGGCGGATGTGCAGCAGTTCGTCGACCTCGGTAACCATCGGCAGCAGGATCCGGCAGCGCTGCAGCGGGCTGACTTGCAACAGGGCGCGCAGTTGCTGGTCGAGGATTTCCGGACGGGCCTGGGCCAGACGAATACCGCGCAGACCGAGCACCGGGTTGGCTTCGACTGGCAGTGGCAGGTAGTCGAGTTGTTTGTCGCCACCGACATCGATGGTGCGGATGATCACCGACTTGTCGCCCATGGCATCGATCACCGCTTGATAGGCGGCGCGCTGTTCTTCGACATCCGGCGCGGTGTGGCGGTCGACGAACAGAAACTCGGTGCGCAACAGGCCGACGCCATCGGCGCCATTGGCAAACGCATCTGCCGCTTCATGGCTGGAGGCGACGTTGGCGACCACTTCGATGGCCACGCCGTTGCGGGTTTCGGCCGGCAGATGGGCTTTGGCTTGCTGGGCGTCGCGACGTTGCTGACGGTCGATCTGCGCTTGTTGGACTTCGGCCAGACGCTCGGCATTCGGCGTCAGTTCGAGGCGCCCGCCATCAGCATCGAGCACCACCGATTGACCTTGAGTTTGATCAAGCAGCGCCGAGCCCAGTGCGACCATGCACGGCAGGCCTTTGCCCCGGGCCAGAATCGCCACGTGGGAAGTCGCGCCACCCTCGGCCATGCACAAGCCGGCGACACCCTGCGCGCTCAGTTGCAGCAAATCCGAAGGTGTCAGTTCGTGGGCGGCGACGATGGCGCCGGTCGGCACTTCGTAATGCCAGGCTTCACCAAGCAGGGCACGCAGCACTCGTTGCTTGAGGTCGCGCAGATCGTTGGCGCGCTCGGCGAGCAACGGGCTGCCGGTGTTTTGCAGCACTTCGCATTGCGTATCGATGGATTGGCTCCAGGCGTGAGTCGCCGCAGTGCCGGTTTCAATCGATTGCTGCGCGGTGTCAAGCAGGGCCGGGTCTTCCAGCAATGCGAGGTGCGCGGCGAAGATCGCTTCTTCGTCGGCATTGCGCTGTTTTTTCGCCTGGGCGAGGGTGCCGTCGATTTCGCTGCGAACCTGATTCAGCGCCGTGTCGAGGATCTGCAATTGGTGCTCGGGCTGATGATTGCCGGCGTCCGCTGGCAGGCTGATCGCGTTCAGGCGAAACAGTGGGCCGCCGACCAGACCCGGTGCGGCGCAAACACCGTGCAACACGCCGGCCTCGGCCGGGCGATTGCGCAACGCGGCAGCAACCGGTGCAGCGGCGTGATGATCCTCCGGCAGGGCGGTGGCCAGTGCAGTGAGCAAGGCTTGCAACGCCGCTTGCGCGTCGGAACCCTGGCAACTGACTTGCACTTCGTCCTGTTCGCCAATCGCCAGACCCATCAAACCGATGAGGCTGTTGCACGGCGCCGATTTGCCGGCGAAATGCAGCTGCGACTGGCTCTTGAAACCTTGCGCCGTCTGGCGGATCAACGCCGCCGGACGCGCATGCAGACCGCCACGGTGGGCGACCCGCACATGACCGTGAACTTCCGGGCCGCCGGACTCTTCCGCATTCGCCGCGGTGCTGTGACGGGCGACGATGTGCAGCAGCGGCTCGCCGACCTTCACCGTTTTCAGAGTGATGGGCCGCGCCTGAAAGTCCTGGCTGTTGGTCAGGATCAACAGGCTGACCAGGCTTTTGCACTGACGGCCGACCTTGTCCAGGTCATAGCGCAGCAACGGCTGACCACTGCTGACCCGCGTGCCTTCCTTGACCAGCATCGAGAAACCTTCTCCCTGCAACTCGACCGTATCGAGCCCCAGGTGCAGGAGGATTTCCGCGCCGTTGTCGGCACGCACGGTCAGCGCATGGCCGGTGCGGGCGACGTGGATCACCAACCCGGCGCAAGGCGAATAAAGGGTGTCGTTCAGCGGATCGATGGCAATGCCGTCGCCCATCGCGCCACTGGCGAACACCGCGTCCGGAACTTTGGCGAGCGTGAGCACCGGGCCGCTGAGCGGGGCGCTTAAAGTCAGCTCTTTATTGTTGTTGTGCATGGCTCGGTCTCATCAGGAAAACGTTCGGTTCGGACTCAGTGCGTACGGGTGACTTTGCTCAGGTGTCGCGGCTGATCCGGGTCCATGCCACGGGCCACGGCCAGGTTGGCGGCCATCACATAGAAACTCTGGATCGCCAGGATCGGATCGAGCGCCGGGTGTTCGGCGCGGCTCAGGGTCAGGTCGCGTTCGAGCACATCATCCGGCGCCGCCAGCAATACACGGGCACCACGCTGGCGCATTTCCGCCGCCAGGCTCAGCAGGCCGGCCTGCTCGGCGCCGCGCGGGGCAAACACCAGCAAAGGGTAGTTGGCGTCGATCAGGGCCATCGGGCCGTGACGCACTTCGGCGCTGCTGAAGGCTTCGGCCTGGATCGCCGAGGTTTCCTTGAATTTCAATGCGGCTTCCTGGGCGATGGCAAATCCGGCGCCACGGCCGATCACCATCAACCGCTCGCAATCACGCAGGGCGTCGATGGCCGGGCTCCAGTCCTGTTGCGCGGCGTCGCGCAAGCCTTCGGGCAGGGCGTTGTGTGCCTCCAGCAACTCGCTGTCTTCTTTCCAGTGGGCGATCAGGCGGGCGCTGGCGCTGAGGGTGGCAATAAAGCTTTTGGTCGCGGCGACGCTGCTTTCAGTGCCGGCCAGCAGCGGCAGGCTGAATTCGCACGCGGCTTCCAGCGGCGAGTCGGCGGCGTTGACCATCGACACGCTCAAGGCGCCACGCTTGCGCAGCAGACGCAGGCTGTTGACCAGATCCGGGCTCTGCCCCGACTGGGAAAATGCGAACGCGACCTGACCGCTGACCTTCAACGGCGCCTGCTGCATGGTGACCACCGACATCGGCAGCGACGCCACGGGAATACCCAGTTGCTGCATGGTCAGGTAGGCGAAGTAGCTGGCCGCATGGTCGGAGCTGCCACGGGCGACGGTCATCGCCACTTGTGGCGGCTGACGACGCAGGCGACCGGCGATCTCGATCATCGAAGCATCGAGCTGTTGCAGTTGGGTTTGCACGGCCTCGAACGAGGACAGCGCCTCCTCAAGCATTTTTGAAGTCAATGTCTTCTCCTTCGACCATGACGGCGGTCAGTGTGAGTGAGCGATCCAGCCGCACGCAGTCGGCCCAGGCGCCGGGTGCAAGGCGCCCGCGTTCGGTGATGCCGAGGTAGTCGGCGGGGAATTGCGAAAGACGTTGCGAGGCCTCGGCGATCGACAGACCGATCTTCACCAGATTGCGCAAAGCCTGATCCATGGTCAGGGTGCTACCGGCCAGCGTGCCGTCCGGCAGGCGCACGCCGCCCAGGCATTTGGTGACGGTGTGGCTGCCGAGCTTGTATTCGCCGTCGGGCATCCCGGCGGCGGCGGTCGAATCGGTAACGCAGTACAGGCACGGGATCGAACGCAGGGCCACGCGGATCGCGCCGGGGTGCACGTGCAGCAAGTCCGGAATCAACTCGGCGAATTTGGCGTGGGCCAGTGCCGCGCCGACGATCCCCGGTTCGCGGTGATGCAGCGGGCTCATGGCGTTGTACAAATGAGTGAAGCTGGTGGCGCCGGCTTCGAGAGCGGCGACGCCTTCCTCGTAACTGCCGAGGGTGTGGCCGATCTGCATGCGGATGCCGCGTGCGCTGAGGGCGCGGATCAAACCGTCGTGACCGGCGATTTCCGGGGCGATGGTGATCACCCGGATCGGCGCCAGCGCCAGATACTCTTCCACCTCGGCCATCAGCGCGGTGTGGGCGAAGTTCGGTTGCGCGCCGAGTTTGCCGGGATTGATGTACGGACCTTCGAGGTGAACGCCGAGGACCCGGGCGGCACCTTTCGGACGCTGCTCGCAGAATTCGCCGACATCCTTGAGCACGCTGGAAATCTCGGCACTCGGCGCGGTCATCGTGGTAGCCAGCAGCGAGGTTGTGCCGAAACGCACGTGGGTTCGGGTGATGGTTTCGAAGGCGCTGGTGCCTTCCATGATGTCCTTGCCGCCACCGCCATGAACGTGCAGGTCGATGAAGCCCGGCAGCAGATAAGGCAGGTCGTTGTCCGCCGGATCGCAAGGCACGCCTTCGATGGACACGACTCTGCCGTGTTCGTGGATCAGCCGGCCGCGAATCCAGCCGTCAGCGGTGAGGATGTTGTCTTCGGACATTTCGCTTCTCTCGTTTGGCCTGGCTGCCGGTCAGCGGCGAAGCTCTGCAACAAAGTCGTAGTAGTCGTTGCGGCAATAGGTGTCGGTGACTTCGATCGGCGTGTTGTCTTCCAGGTAGCCGACCCGGGTCATCAGCAGCATCGCGGTGCCGGGGGGGATGCCGACCAGCGCGGCGAACTCGTCCGAGGCGTTGATCGCCTGGATGTGCTGCAAGGCGCGCACGATCGGCTTGCCGATGCTGTCGAGGTGTTCGTAGAGGGAATCACCCACCACTTGCGGCTTGGGCATGATCGAGGCGGGCAGGGTGCTCATCTCGATGGCCATCACCGTGTCGTCGGCCTTGCGCAGGCGTTTCATGCGCGCGACCTTGTCGTTCGGCGACAGGCCGAGGCGGATCAATTCTTCGTGGGTGGGCAGGGTGATTTCACGCTCCAGCCATTGCGAGCTGGGCACGAAGCCCTTGAGACGGAGCATTTCGCTGAAGCCCGACAGGCGTGACAGCGGTTGTTCAAGGCGTGGGGTGATAAAGGTACCGGAGCCTTGCAGGCGGCGAATCAAACCTTGATCGAGCAGGACTTCCAGCGCCTTGCGCGCGGTGACTCGGGAAATCCCCAGCATTTCGCTGAGATTGCGCTCCGACGGCATCGCCTGTTCGGCTTTCCACTGGCCGGCATGAATCGCCGCTTCCAGGTTGCGCGCCAGTTGCAGGTATAGCGGCGTCGGCTGGGAGTCGTCAGGGCGCAGGGCGTGGAGATCGTTCATGCAGGCACTTCCGGAGCTGATATTGGATTGTTGTCGCTCGCTGTTTCGGCGAAAACTAATACCACTTGAATACCATGTCAACGCAGTGGAAAGGCCTGTAGTCCTTTGGATTCGGGTGTTTGAGGGCGGGTGGTTTCAAGTGGTATTAGAGGTCGGTGCTGGAACGCAAAAGATCGCAGTCTGCGGCAGTTCCGGCGGGTGAAAGTGGTATCACCGTTCAGGCGTTGCCGCAGGCTGCGATCTTTTGCATTTATTTTTTTTGCGGGCGACCAATGGTCAGGGGAAAGGGCCGCTTCGCGGCCCGGAGAGAGCAAGTGCTCTGGTGACAGAGTCAGGGGCGGATTTCGATCATCGTGCCGTCCGGCACCAGGTTCCAGACTTCGCGCATGTCGACGTTGCGCATGGCGATGCAGCCGTCGGTCCAGTCCAGGGTGTGGAACAGGTTTTCCGGGTTCTCTGCGGAATCCGGCGTGCCGTGGATCATGATCATGCCGCCGGGCTCGACGCCTTCGCGGCGGGCGCGGGCGGAGTCGCTGATGTTCGGGTAGGAGATGTGCATCGACAGGTTGAATTTGTCGCTGGTCTTGCGCCAGTCGATCCAATAGAAACCTTCCGGTGTGCGTTTATCGCCTTCAATCAGTTTCGGACCTTTCTTCGCGCCCTTGCCCAGGGAAATGCGATAGCTCTTGAGCGGTTTGCCGTCGGCGATCAACTGCAGTTGATGAGCCGATTTGAGCACCAGTATTTTTTCGATGAGCGGGGTGTTCGAAGGCGTCACGGTGGTCACGAACGACGCTTGGGAGACGGTGACGAACGACAGGCAAAACAGGGCAAGCAACCAGCGCATTGAAACGATTCCCCAGAAGGTGATGCAGATAATTTATTTATAGATCTTATGCAGGCGCTGTCGCGGGCTGCGCACGCGGGTTATCGGCCGGCTGGCGCTGAAATCAAGTGATGGCCGGCTGAGCGAGCGGCGGGATCGATTCCGAGCGCACCGGGTAAGTCTCGGCGCGGCGGTCAGCGAAGAAGCATTCTAAGGTACGGCCCACCGTGCGGAAAGCCAGCTCGTCCCATGGAATCTGCGCTTCGTCGAACAGTTGCACTTCGAGGCTTTCGGGGCCGGCGGAAAAGTCCAGGTCTGCGAGCTCGGCGCGAAAGAACACATGCACCTGACTGATGTGCGGCACGTCGATCAGGGTGTAGATGCTCAGGTTGCGCACCCGGGCGCAGGCTTCTTCGGCGGTTTCGCGGATGGCGGCCTGTTCGATGGTCTCGCCGTTCTCCATGAATCCGGCGGGCAGCGTCCAGTAACCGAGGCGCGGTTCGATGGCGCGGCGGCAGAGCAGGACTTTGCTGCCCCAGGTCGCTACACAGCCGGCCACGATATTGGGGTTCTGGTAGTGAATGGTCTGACAGCTGTCGCAGACAAATCGCAGCCGCGAGTCGCCTTCGGGAATGCGCTGGGTCACCGGGTTGCCGCACTGGCTGCAAAATTTCATGCTGGGGTTCCTGAATGCTGCGCCTATCTTGGCGTGCAGCGGTGTCAGTCGGCAAGTTGTCGTTTCGCGACATGACCCCCGTCCGGGGCTTGGGCGGTCGCATTGATTGGTGCATGATGCAGGGCAAGGCACAGATCGAGAACACTTATGCTGGACGAGCTACTGCACCGGGTAAGCAATCACACGCCGCGCACGCTGGAGACCGACACGCGTTTCCCCGAGGCCGCCGTCCTGGTGCCGATTACTCGCAGTGACGAACCCGAGCTTGTCCTCACCCTGCGTGCCAGCGGGCTCTCGACCCATGGTGGCGAAGTCGCCTTTCCCGGTGGCAGGCGCGACCCGGAAGACCCGGACCTGATTTTCACCGCGCTGCGTGAAGCCGAAGAGGAAATCGGCCTGCCGCCGGGACTGGTCGAAGTGATCGGTCCGCTCAGCCCGCTGATTTCCCTGCATGGCATCAAGGTCACGCCGTATGTCGGGGTGATTCCCGATTTTGTCGAATATCAGGCCAATGATGCCGAGATCGCTGCGGTGTTCAGCGTGCCCCTGGAATTCTTCCGCAAGGACCCGCGCGAACACACCCACCGCATCGACTATCAGGGTCGCAGTTGGTACGTGCCGAGCTATCGTTACGGCGAATACAAGATCTGGGGGCTGACGGCGATCATGATCGTCGAGTTGATCAACCTGCTCTATGACGCCAAAATCAGCCTGCATCGACCGCCGAAAAGCTTTATCAATACCTGAAGCCATCGTTCGAATGGTCAGCCATCGTGAGCCCTGAGGAAAACAAGATGAAATATCGCCTGGGCGACGCCCGCGTCGAAACCCATCCGCAGAGCTGGGTTGCCCCCAACGCCGTGCTGGTGGGCAAGGTCAAGCTGGAAGAGGGCGCCAACGTCTGGTTCAACGCCGTGCTGCGCGGTGACAACGAACTGATCCTGATCGGCAAGAACAGCAACGTGCAGGATGGCACGGTGATGCACACCGACATGGGCTACCCGCTGACCATCGGTACCGGCGTGACCATTGGCCACAACGCCATGCTCCACGGCTGCACGGTCGGCGACTACAGCCTGATCGGAATCAACGCCGTCATCCTCAATGGCGCGAAGATCGGCAAGAACTGCATCATCGGCGCCAATTCGCTGATCGGTGAAGGCAAGGAAATTCCCGATGGTTCGCTGGTGATGGGCTCGCCGGGCAAGGTGGTGCGTGAACTGACCGAGCCGCAGAAAAAGATGCTCGAAGCCAGCGCCGCGCACTATGTGCATAACTCCCAGCGCTATGCGCGCGATCTGGTCGAGCAGGAAGAATGACAACCCCGGAAAGACCCGTCGCCTCGCCCTGCGTGAGCATTTGCGCGCTGGACGAGGATGACATTTGCACCGGCTGCCAGCGCACGGTCGAGGAAATCACCCGCTGGAGCCGCATGACCAACGACGAGCGGCGGGCGGTGCTCGGGTTGTGTCATGAGCGGGCTAAGGCCAGTGGATTGATTTGGATGATCCCTGCCAAACGCTGATTCTTGCGTGGGGCCGGGTGTATACAATTTGCTCCCCGACTTGGCCGGACTCTCCTCCTCAAGTAACCTGTGCGCCAATCTGACAGGTCGCTCCCCATGATTTTCCTCATCGCCTACATCAGCAGCGTCGTGCTGATCAACTTCGCCTTCTCCACCGCGCCGCACCTGGACATCATCTGGTCGGCCTGGGGCGGGCTGGTGTTCGTGCTGCGCGACATGGTGCAGATCCGTTTCGGCCATGGCGCGATTGTGGCGATGCTGGCGGCGCTGGTGCTGTCCTATGTCACCTCCGATCCATCGATCGCGCTGGCCAGCGCCACCGCGTTCGCGGTGTCCGAGTGCATCGACTGGCTGGTGTTCAGCATCACCAAGCGTCCGTTGCGTGATCGTCTGTGGATCAGTTCGGCGCTGAGCATTCCCCTCGACACCTTCATCTTCTTTGGCATGATCGACCTGCTGACGCCGCCGGTGATCATCACTGCCCTGGCCTCGAAGTTCGCCGGTGTCACCGCCGTCTGGCTGATCATGACCTGGCGCGAACGCAAACAGGCTGTCGCCGGCTGAAGCCAAACCCTCAGGTTCATGTAAAATGCCGCGCTTTCTCCCCATGGAAAGCGCGTCTGGCGTTGCTTTCCTCGATGATCCGCTTCTTTGAGGACCTGAGATGACCCGTATCGGAACTCCATTGTCGCCGACCGCGACCCGCGTATTGCTGTGTGGCTGTGGTGAGTTGGGCAAGGAAGTGGTGATCGAGCTGCAGCGCTTGGGCGTTGAAGTGATCGCCGTTGACCGTTACGCCAATGCGCCGGCCATGCAGGTCGCCCATCGCAGCCACGTGATCAACATGCTCGACGGCGCCGCCCTGCGTGCGGTGATCGAAGCCGAGAAACCGCACTTCATCGTGCCGGAAATCGAAGCCATCGCCACCGCTACCCTGGTCGAACTGGAAGCCGAAGGCTTCACCGTGATCCCGACCGCGCGCGCCGCGCAACTGACCATGAACCGCGAAGGCATCCGTCGTCTGGCCGCGGAAGAACTGGATCTGCCGACTTCGCCGTACCACTTCGCCGACACCTTCGAGGACTACAGCAAAGCCGTTGAGGACCTGGGTTTCCCGTGCGTCGTCAAACCGGTGATGAGCTCGTCGGGCAAGGGCCAGAGCCTGCTGCGCAGCGCCGATGACGTGCAGAAGGCCTGGGACTACGCACAAGAAGGCGGTCGTGCCGGTAAAGGCCGGGTGATCATCGAAGGCTTCATCGATTTCGACTACGAAATCACCCTGCTGACCGTGCGTCATATCGGCGGCACCACGTTCTGTGCACCGGTCGGTCACCGTCAAGAGAAAGGCGATTACCAGGAATCCTGGCAGCCACAAGCCATGAGCCCGATTGCTCTGGCTGAGTCCGAGCGCGTGGCCAAAGCTGTGACCGAGGCATTGGGTGGCCGTGGCCTGTTCGGCGTCGAGCTGTTCATCAAGGGCGATCAGGTGTGGTTCAGCGAAGTGTCGCCGCGTCCGCACGACACCGGTCTGGTGACCCTGATTTCCCAGGACCTGTCGCAGTTCGCCCTGCACGCCCGGGCAATCCTTGGTTTGCCGGTGCCGCTGATCCGTCAGTTTGGCCCATCGGCGTCCGCAGTGATTCTGGTGGAAGGTCAGTCGACCCAGACCGCATTCGCCAACCTCGGCGCTGCGCTGAGCGAGCCGGATACCGCGCTGCGTCTGTTTGGCAAGCCTGAGGTCAACGGCCAGCGCCGCATGGGCGTGGCACTGGCCCGTGACGAGTCGATCGAGGCCGCTCGTGCCAAGGCGACCCGTGCTTCCCAGGCTGTTGTTGTAGAGCTGTAATTCCGCTATCTGATCGCTCCCGCCCTTGCGGGAGCGATCATTGTGCTTACGACACCTGATTCAGGTCGTTATGGCGCGTTTCCTTCAGGCACAGCACGGCGATCAAGCTGAGCACCGCCGCCCCCGACACATACCCGCCGACATAACTCAAACCACCCATCGCGACCAGTTTCTGCGCAAAGAACGGCGCCGCCGAGGCTCCAACGATGCCGCCGAGGTTGTAGGCCGCCGATGCGCCGGTATACCGCACGTGTGTCGGAAACAGTTCCGGCAGCAATGCGCCCATTGGGGCGAACGTCACGCCCATCAGGAACAGCTCGATGCACAGGAACAGTGCCACGCCCCAGGTCGAGCCCTGAGTCAGCAACGGTTCCATCAGAAATCCGGAAAGAATCGCCAGCACACCACCGATGATCAGCACCGGCTTGCGTCCATAACGATCACTTGCCCAGGCTGACAACGGTGTCGCGGCTGCCATGAACAACACGGCGAAGCACAGCAGACCGAGGAATGTCTCGCGGCTGTAGCCCAGCGTCGACACGCCGTAGCTCAGGGAAAACACCGTCGAGATGTAGAACAGTGCGTAGCACACCACCATGGCGGCAGCGCCCAGCAACGTCGGTGCCCAGTATTGGCTGAACAGTTCGACCAGCGGCACTTTCACCCGCTCCTGACGGGCGATGGCGTTGGCGAACACTGGGGTTTCGTGAAGTTTGAGGCGTACATACAGCCCGACCATCACCAGTACCGCGCTGAGCAGGAACGGAATCCGCCAGCCCCAACTGCGAAACTGTTCGTCATTGAGCGTCATGGCCAAGGTCAGGAACAGGCCGTTGGCCGCCAGAAAACCGATCGAAGGGCCCAGTTGCGGGAACATGCCGAACCACGCGCGTTTGCCTTTCGGTGCGTTTTCGGTGGCCAGCAGCGCCGCGCCGCCCCATTCACCGCCCAGTCCGAGACCCTGACCGAAGCGCAGCACACACAACAGGATCGGCGCCCACGCTCCAATGCTGTCGTAACCCGGCAGCACGCCGATCAGCGTGGTACAGACTCCCATCAGCAGCAGGGAAGCCACCAGCGTGGACTTGCGCCCGATCCGGTCGCCGAAATGGCCGAACAGCGCCGAACCCAGCGGGCGGGCGAGGAAGGCGATACCGAAGGTGAGGAAGGCCGAAAGCATCTGCGCGGTGCCGGATGTCTGCGGAAAGAATACCGGCCCGATCACCAGTGCGGCGGCGGTGGCATAGACGTAGAAATCGTAGAACTCGATGGCCGTGCCGATGAAGCTCGCGGTGGCCACCCGGGTGGCGGAATTGGCCGGCTGGGTCGGCGCGGTGTCGCTGTAAGCGGTACTGGTCGTCATGCGGTGATCCCTGACAGTCATGAGCTCCGTTGGAGCGAATTATTATGGTCGACTACCCGGGGATGTGGGATAGGGCGCGAGCGCTGTTTCAGGTAGGAACAGTCGTCGGTGTGATGCGGAAAGCGGCGATTAACCGGCCGGAACCTGTCGGGTGCGGGGTAAGCACGGGGTTCGGCGGGGCTTGGGTAAGCACCGCGATTATAGGAAGGTGGCTAACGATTGAACAAGGGGCGAGCTAGCGGACGGGCGTGAGCGCCGGTGCCGAGCTGGTGTGCCAGATGAGCACTTTGCTCACGCGGTTTTCCTCGGTTTCAAGGATCTCCAGGCGATAGCGCCCGATCTTCAGGCACACCGCGCTTTCCGGAATGGTTTCCAGCGCTTCGGTCACCAGGCCATTCAGGGTTCGCGGACCGTCGCTGGGCAGATGCCAGCCCAGGCATTTGTTCAGCTCGCGGATCGAGGCGGCGCCATCGATCACCATGCGCCCATCGGCCTGCGGATGGATGTGTGGATTGTCGAGGCTGTGTTCGCTTTCGAATTCGCCGACGATCTCTTCGAGGATATCTTCAAGAGTGACGATCCCCAGCACTTCGCCGTACTCGTCCACCACCATGCCCAGGCGACGCTGCTGCTTGTGGAAGTTCAGCAGTTGCAATTGCAGCGGTGTGCTCTCCGGGACGAAATATGGCTCGTAGCTGGCGGCGAGCAGCGCTTCGCGGGTCAGGCTGTGATCGTCCAGCAAATGACGGACCTGCCGGGTGTTGAGGACCGCCTCGACCTGGTTGATGTCACTGTGGAAGACCGGCAGGCGCGTGCGCTTGTTGTGGCGCAATTGCTCGATGATCTCTTCGATCGGATCGTCGAGATTGATGCCGTCGACGTCACTGCGAGGCACCAGGATGTCGTTGACCGTGATGTTGTCCAGCGCGTGGATACCGGAAACCGGGTGCGTGCGTGACGGATGTTCCGGGTCGTCATGGCGTTCCGGCGGGACGTCGTCTTCGCTCTGTTGCACGACCTGCTGCTTGCGCACCAGCGGACGCAACAACAAGCCACTGATGCTGCTCAGCAGCCATGCGAGCGGGTAGATCACTTTCAGTGGTACTGCCAGCAACGTGTTGCCGAATGACAGCACGGCGTCCGGATAACGCTGGGCGAGGGTACGCGGGAAATAGTCGGCAAACACCAGCAGGACGGCGCCGGCACCCAGGGTGGCTGCCCAGGGACCGTTTTCTTCACAGAGGAAAATCGCCAGTAGCGTGGCAAGCACCACGGCGAGGGCGCGGCACAGGGTGTTGCACAGGATCAGGCTGTCGAGCGGAAAGCTGAGTTTTGCCAGAGGCTTGTCACTGGCACGCGACGCGGTGCGTTGTGCCAGCAGATGCTGTTGCGCCACTTCGATGGCGGTAAACAGCCCCGACCAGAGAATCAGCAGGACAAATACCGCGAGCATCGGCCCTATGGGCAAACCGTCCATTTATGCCGCCCGTCAGATGTGCAGGATGTATTCACGGACCAGTTTGCTGCCGAAATACGCCAACATCAGCAGACAGAAACCGGCGAGGGTCCAGCGGATCGCTTTGTGGCCACGCCAGCCCAGGCGGTTGCGGCCCCACAACAGCACGCTGAACACGATCCAGGCCAGGCAGGCGAGCAGGGTCTTGTGCACCAGGTGCTGGGCAAACAGGTTCTCGACGAACAGCCAGCCTGAGATCAGCGACAGCGACAGCAGCGTCCAGCCGGCCCAGAGGAAGCCGAACAGCAGGCTTTCCATGGTTTGCAGCGGCGGGAAGTTCTTGATCAGCCCGGACGGGTGCTTGTTCTTGAGCTGGTGATCCTGCACCAGCAGCAACAAGGCCTGGAACACCGCGATGGTGAACATGCCGTAGGCAAGGATCGACAGCAGGATATGCGCGAGGATGCCTGGCTCTTCGTCGATGATTTGCACGGTACCGGTTGGCGCGAACTGCGCCAGCAATACGGTGATCGCCCCCAGCGGGAACAGCAGGACCAGCAGGTTTTCCACCGGGATCCGCGAGCAGGCCAGCAGGGTCAGGGCGATGACCGCTGCGGCAATCAGGCTCGACGCACTGAAGAAGTCCAGGCCCAGACCGATCGGCGTCAGCAGGTGGGTCAGCAGGCTGGCACTGTGGGCCAGCACGGCGAGCACGCCGAGCGTGACCAGCAGGCGCTTGTTGGCCTTGGCGCCGGTGGCCAGGCGGGTGCCCTGATAAAGGGTCGCAGCGGCATAGAGAAGGGCGGCGGCGAGGGTGGTCAGCAAACTCGGTGACAAGGGGAGCATAAATCCTGTTAGGCAAGCCCGAAAGGCGCTGAGTTTGGCATAGAACGGTCATCGCACGAAAGACCGGCAAGCTGACAGCGAGGTGTCCGCCAGACGCAGTCTTCGCTATAATCCGCGACCTGCCCACGCCGCAGGCTCGCCGAGTACATGTTGATTCCGGTCCGGGCCGCCATTATCCCGGTCTACACAGGGCCTGAAAGGATCGCGCAATGTTTGAAAACTTAACCGACCGTCTCTCGCAGACGCTGCGCCATGTCACCGGCAAGGCGAAACTGACCGAAGACAATATCAAAGACACCCTGCGCGAAGTGCGCATGGCGTTGCTCGAAGCCGACGTTGCCCTGCCGGTGGTCAAGGACTTCGTCAATTCGGTCAAGGAACGCGCTGTCGGCACCGAGGTGTCGCGCAGCCTGACGCCGGGCCAGGCGTTCGTGAAGATCGTCCAGGCCGAGCTCGAAAGCCTGATGGGCGCGGCCAACGAAGACCTGAACCTGAGCGCCGTGCCGCCTGCCGTCATCCTGATGGCCGGTCTGCAGGGTGCCGGTAAAACCACCACCGCCGGCAAGCTGGCGCGCTTCCTTAAAGAGCGCAAGAAGAAGTCGGTCATGGTCGTGTCGGCGGACATCTATCGTCCTGCCGCGATCAAACAGCTGGAAACCCTGGCCAACGACATCGGCGTGACGTTCTTCCCGTCCGACCTGAGCCAGAAACCAGTCGACATCGCCAACGCGGCTATTAAAGAAGCAAAACTGAAATTCATCGACGTGGTCATCGTCGATACCGCCGGTCGTCTGCACATCGACGAAGAGATGATGGGCGAGATCAAGGCGCTGCACGCCGCGATCAACCCGGTCGAAACCCTGTTCGTGGTCGACGCCATGACCGGTCAGGACGCCGCCAACACGGCCAAGGCCTTCGGCGACGCACTGCCGCTGACCGGCGTGATCCTGACCAAGGTCGACGGTGACGCCCGTGGCGGTGCCGCGCTGTCCGTGCGTGCCATCACCGGCAAGCCGATCAAGTTCATCGGTATGGGCGAGAAGACCGAAGCCCTCGACCCGTTCCACCCTGAGCGTATCGCCTCGCGGATCCTCGGCATGGGCGACGTGCTCAGCTTGATCGAACAGGCTGAAGCGACCCTCGACAAGGACAAGGCCGACAAACTGGCCAAGAAGCTGAAGAAGGGCAAGGGCTTCGACCTCGAAGACTTCCGCGATCAGCTGCAACAGATGAAGAACATGGGCGGCCTCGGCGGCCTCATGGACAAGCTGCCGAGCATCGGTGGCGTCAACCTGTCGCAGATGGGCAACGCCCAGAGTGCGGCAGAGAAGCAGTTCAAGCAGATGGAAGCCATCATCAACTCCATGACCCCGGCCGAGCGCCGCGACCCTGAGCTGATCAGCGGTTCGCGCAAGCGTCGGATCGCCATGGGTTCCGGCACCCAGGTGCAGGACATCGGTCGCTTGATCAAGCAGCACAAGCAGATGCAGAAGATGATGAAGAAATTCTCCGCCAAGGGCGGAATGGCGAAAATGATGCGCGGCATGGGCGGAATGCTGCCCGGCGGCGGCATGCCAAAACTGTAAAAGAACTCGCCGGTCGTCGCACCGGCGCAGTCCCGCAAGGAAGCGGGATTCACAGCAAACCCGCATACGGCGGGAGCTGACTGGCCGTTTTCATTGACGGCTCTACCGCAAATCAGCACGGCATGCCATAGGCGCCGGAAAAAGTCATTTGCAAAAGTCCGGATATTCCTTAGAATATGCGGCCTTTCGGGCACCCATGCCCGCTGTGCATTTAGATTTGCAGCACCGACTACAGGAACGATGTTCACATGCTAACAATCCGTCTTGCCCTTGGCGGCTCCAAAAAGCGCCCGTTTTACCACCTGACCGTAACCGACTCCCGCAACCCGCGTGACGGTTCCCACAAAGAACAGGTTGGTTTCTTCAACCCTGTTGCCCGTGGTCAGGAAGTTCGTCTGTCCGTGAACCAAGAGCGCGTAGCCTACTGGCTGAGCGTTGGTGCACAGCCTTCTGAGCGTGTTGCTCAGTTGCTGAAGGAATCGGCTAAGGCTGCGGCCTGAGCAATATGAACGCGACGCCTGCTGTTGCCGATGATTTGATCGTTATTGGCAAAATTTATTCTGTTCACGGCGTTCGCGGCGAAGTGAAGGTTTATTCCTTTACTGATCCGACTGAAAACCTGTTGCAGTACAAAACCTGGACGCTCAAGCGCGAAGGCAATGTCAAACAGGTCGAGCTGGTCAGTGGACGCGGGAGCGACAAGTTCCTGGTCGCAAAGCTCAAGGGTCTTGATGATCGTGAGGAAGCTCGTCTTCTGGCCGGTTACGAGATCTGCGTGCCGCGCAGCCTGTTCGCTGAATTGACCGAAGGCGAGTACTACTGGTACCAGCTGGAAGGTCTGAAGGTCATCGATACGCTTGGGCAACTGCTCGGGAAAATCGATCATCTTCTGGAAACCGGCGCCAATGATGTAATGGTAGTCAAGCCTTGCGCTGGCAGCCTGGATGATCGCGAACGCCTGTTGCCCTATACGGAGCAATGCGTGTTGGCAGTCGACCTCGCAGCGGGCGAGATGAAGGTGGATTGGGACGCGGACTTCTAAGCGTGGCTAACTTGCGCGTAGAAGTGATCAGTTTGTTTCCCGAGATGTTTTCCGCCATCGGCGACTACGGCATCACCAGTCGAGCGGTCAAACAGGGGCTCTTGCAGCTGACCTGTTGGAATCCGCGGGATTACACGACGGATCGGCATCACACTGTGGACGATCGCCCGTTTGGCGGTGGTCCGGGCATGGTGATGAAGATCAAGCCCCTGGAAGATGCTCTGGTTCAGGCCAAGGCAGCAGCCGGGGAGGCGGCGAAGGTGATTTACCTGTCCCCCCAAGGCCGTCAACTGACTCAGTCGGCGGTACGCGAACTGGCGAAATCGGATGCATTGATCCTGATTGCCGGTCGCTATGAAGGCATTGACGAGCGTTTTATTGATGCTCATGTCGATGAAGAGTGGTCGATTGGGGACTATGTCCTGTCTGGCGGCGAGCTGCCGGCGATGGTCCTGATAGATGCGGTTACACGACTGCTGCCCGGAGCTTTAGGGCATGCGGACTCCGCGGAGGAAGATTCCTTCACGGATGGTTTGCTGGATTGCCCGCACTACACCCGACCGGAGGTGTATGCGGATCAGCGTGTTCCCGACGTATTGCTAAGTGGCAATCACGCACACATCCGGCGTTGGCGTTTACAGCAGTCCCTTGGTCGGACCTATGAACGACGCGCCGATCTTCTGGAAAGCCGCTCGCTTTCTGGAGAAGAGAAGAAGCTGCTCGAGGAATACATCCGCGAGCGGGACGATAGTTAACAACGTATCGATGGTAGATCCGACGATTTACCTTAGGAGCACAGCATGACCAACAAAATCATCCTTGCACTCGAAGCAGAGCAGATGACCAAAGAGATCCCAGCCTTTGCCCCGGGCGACACCATTGTCGTTCAGGTGAAAGTGAAGGAAGGCGATCGTTCCCGTCTGCAAGCGTTCGAAGGCGTTGTAATCGCCAAGCGTAACCGCGGCGTGAACAGTGCGTTCACCGTTCGTAAAATTTCCAACGGTGTTGGCGTAGAACGTACTTTCCAGACCTACTCCCCGCAGATCGACAGCATGGCTGTCAAACGTCGCGGTGACGTACGTAAAGCCAAGCTGTACTACCTGCGCGACCTGTCGGGTAAAGCAGCTCGCATCAAGGAAAAACTGGCTTAAGTCCAGCTTCCGATGCAGAAAAAAGCAGCCTACGGGCTGCTTTTTTGTTGTCCGCAATTTATCCACAGCATCATTGTTTCAGGCCGTACCCATGACATCTCGCGAGCAAGAAATCGAACGCCGCACCGAACTCTCGGTGACCCGCGTGACCAAGGCGGTTTTCCCGCCGACCACCAATCACCACAACACCCTGTTCGGCGGCACCGCGTTGGCCTGGATGGATGAAGTGTCGTTCATCACCGCCACACGTTTCTGCCGTCTGCCGCTGGTGACGGTCTCCACCGACCGGATCGATTTCAACCATGCGATCCCGGCAGGTTCCATCGTCGAGCTGGTCGGGCGGGTGATCAAGGTCGGCAACACCAGCCTCAAGGTCGAGGTGGAAGTGTTCGTTGAAAGCATGAGCTGCGACGGGCGTGAGAAAGCCATTCACGGGCAGTTCAGCTTCGTTGCCATTGATGATGACAAGCGGCCAGTGCCCGTGTTGCCAGGTTTCGCGGCCTGACCCTGCACCGAGTCGCGGCATTCGCGGGCTTGCCCGCGATTGGATTTATGCGCCGCCGCTGACCTCAGGCTGAATCAACGCCAGCAACGTCCACCCCGGCCCCGGTTTCAGCACGGTCTCCGGCGTCACCACATGCACCCAGCCACTGTCATCGCGCATGAACAGCAGTGTCGCGCGGTTGCCATGCAGCGCCCGGTAATCGTCCCAGCCAAACCCGTCCGTCAGCGTCGTGCTGTACAGGTCGGCGCCCTGGCCCAACTGGCTGGCCAGCCTGGCGTAAGTCAGCGCCTCGCTTCCCAGTTGATTGCCGCGATGTTCCAGGCTGGCGCGGTGCTTGTCGCTGCGCCTGCTTTCATGACCGCTGGCCAGTCCGAACAGGCGTTGATGGCCAAAGTCATGTCGAAAGCGCATGGCTGCCAGCGTATTGAGTTCGCCGGACGGTGACAGCGCCAGCAAATGTCCCAGCCCCACCAGATCCAGATGCGCATCCGCGTGCTGCGAGGCCGGATTACCGAAGTAGGTCGGCAAACCATCCATGCGTGCCGCCCGAATGTTTTCCCAGCTCGAATCGGTGAGCAGCACTCGGCTGCCCAGTTGTTGCAGGGACTTGCCGAGCAGGCGCGCCGGGCCGTTTGCACCAACGATCAGGAAACCGCTGGGTGCTGGTTCCGCCACCTTCAACAGACGCGCCAGTGGCCGGGCAGTCGCGCTTTGCAGCACGACGGTGCCGATGATCACGGCGAAGGTCAGCGGCACCAGCAACAGCGCGCCTTCATGGCCTGCTTCATCCAGGCGAATCGCAAAGATTGCCGAGACCGCCGCCGCGACGATCCCGCGCGGGGCGATCCAGCACAACAATGCACGCTCACGCCAACTCAGGCTCGAACCGGCGGTACTCAAAACTACGTTCAGTGGTCGGGCGATAAGCTGGATCACCAGCAACAAAATCAGCACCAGTGGCCCGAGACCGATCAGCGCATTCAGGTCCAGCCGCGCCGCCAGCAGAATGAACAGCCCGGAAATCAGCAGAACGCTGAGGTTTTCCTTGAAGTGCAGAATGTGCCGCACATCCACGCCCTTCATGTTCGCCAGCCACATGCCCATCAGCGTCACCGCCAGCAGCCCGGATTCGTGCATGGTCTGGTTGGCGGCAATGAATATCCCCAGCACGGCGGCGAGCGATGCCAGATTGTGCAAATACTCCGGTAGCCATTGGCGTCGAATAATCGTGCCGAGCAGCCAGCCACCGGCGATGCCGAACGCGCTGCCGCAGACAATCACCCCGCCGAACGTGAGCAGGCTCTGTTCCAGGCCATGGCCTTCGGTCCGGGCAATGATGAAGCTGTAGACCACCACCGCAAGCAGCGCGCCGATCGGGTCGATCACAATCCCTTCCCAGCGCAGGATGTTGGCGATCGAAGCCTTCGGTCGTACCACGCGCAGCATCGGCACGATCACGGTCGGCCCGGTAACCAGCGTCAGGCTGCCGAACAGGATGGCGAGCAGCCAGTCGAAGCCCAGCAGCCAGTGGGTCGCCACCGCAATCACTGCCCAGGTCGAGAGCGCGCCGAGGGTCACCAGCCGATGCACGACGCTGCCGATCTCGCGCCACTCCGACAGGTGCAGGGTCAGACTGCCCTCGAACAGGATCAGCGCCACTGCCAGTGACACCAGCGGCATCAGCAGCGGACCGAACATTTCCTGCGGGTCGAGCCAGCCCAGCACGGGGCCGGCGAGAATGCCGGTCAACAGCAGAAACAGAATCGCCGGCAACTTCAGCCGCCACGCCAGCCATTGACAGCCCAGAGCGGCAGCACCGATACCGCCGAAGGCCAAGAGAATTTGCTGCTCGTTCATTGAAGCTCCCTGTTCCTTGAAATAGCGGGCTATGAAAGACTAGCGAGCCTTTCAACCGTTCACTGTTTATTTGCGCGCCGTGCCTGTGCCGGCGCGCCCAGAGTGCCCATGCCTGCCATCGACCACCCGCTGATTGACCAATTCCTCGATGCCCTGTGGCTGGAGAAAGGCCTGTCCGACAACACTCGCGATGCCTACCGCAGCGATCTCGCGCTATTCAATGGCTGGCTGCAGGAGAAAAATCTCGAACTGATCAATGCCGGGCGCGAGTTGATCCTCGATCATCTGGCCTGGCGTCTGGAGCAGAACTACAAACCCCGTTCCACCGCGAGATTTCTCTCAGGCGTGCGTGGCTTTTATCGCTATTTGCTGCGGGAAAAACTGATCCCGGTCGATCCGACCTTGCGTGTCGACATGCCGCAACTGGGCCGGCCGTTGCCCAAATCCCTGTCGGAAGCCGACGTGGAAGCGCTGCTGAAGGCGCCAGATTTGAGCGAAGCCATCGGCCAGCGCGACCGTGCCATGCTCGAAGTCCTTTACGCCTGCGGTCTGCGGGTGACCGAGCTGATCAGCCTGACCCTGGAGCAGGTCAACCTGCGGCAGGGCGTGTTGCGGGTGATGGGCAAGGGCAGCAAGGAGCGGTTGGTGCCAATGGGCGAGGAAGCGATAGTCTGGGTCGAGCGCTACCTGCGCGACGGTCGCGGCGAGTTGCTGGGCGGGCGCCCCAGCGATGTGCTGTTTCCCAGCCAGCGCGGCGAACAGATGACCAGGCAGACCTTCTGGCACCGCATCAAGCATCAGGCCAAGGTCGCCGGGATCGGCAAGTCGCTGTCGCCGCATACTCTGCGTCACGCGTTTGCCACACACTTGCTCAACCATGGCGCCGACTTGCGCGTGGTGCAGATGCTGTTGGGCCACAGCGATCTGTCGACCACGCAGATCTACACGCACGTCGCCCGTGCGCGGTTGCAGGATCTGCACGCCAGACATCACCCTCGCGGCTGAGCGTTCTGCCTTGCGACAGGCGCATTCGGCCACGGGAGCCTTATGTGGTAGGCTTTGCCGGTTTGCACGATGGACGGTTATGACCCGGTGTTCCGGCACGGGCGTTCTGATCGTTCCATTTGTCCGCCTTCAGGAGTTCACATGCGTCTGACCCAGATTTTCGCCGCCGCAGCCATTGCGTTGGTCAGCACCTTTGCCGTCGCCGATGATGCGGCCGACAAAGCCATCCGCCAGAGCCTGGAAAACCTCCAGCTCGACGTTCCGGTGGACACCATCACCGCCAGCCCGCTGCCGGGCCTGTACGAAGTCAAGCTCAAGGGCAGCCGCGTGCTCTATGCCAGCGCCGACGGCCAGTACATCGTTCAGGGCTACATGTTCCAGCTCAAGGATGGCAAACCGGTCAACCTGACCGAGAAGACCGAACGCCTGGGCATTTCCAAACTGATCAACGGGATTCCGGTCGCCGAGACCGTGGTTTACCCGGCCGTGGGCGAGACCAAGTCGCACATCACCGTGTTCACCGACACCACTTGCCCGTATTGCCACAAGCTGCACGCCGAAGTACCTGAGCTGAACAAGCGCGGCATCGAAGTGCGCTACGTGGCGTTCCCGCGTCAGGGCCTGGGCTCGCCGGGTGACGAGCAACTGCAAGCCGTGTGGTGCTCGAAAGACAAGAAAGCGGCCATGGACAAAATGGTCGATGGCAAGGAAATCAAGGCCGCCAAGTGCGAGAACCCGGTTTCCAAACAGTTCGCCCTCGGTCAGTCGATCGGCGTGAACGGCACGCCGGCCATCGTTTTGGCTGACGGACAAGTCATTCCGGGCTACCAGCCTGCGCCACAAGTCGCCAAACTGGCGCTGGGCGCGAAGTAATTCGCATCGTCGCGCCAAGGCGTGACGAGCGTGGCCCGGCGGCAACATGGCCGGGCCATCAATAGAGAGCCGCGATTGCGCGGTTGTTTTCACGGCCGGCCTCGCGTCGGCCGTTTTATGGGGAGTTCACAGTGAAACCGGTCAAAGTAGGCATCTGTGGGTTAGGGACCGTCGGTGGCGGTACCTTCAACGTACTTCAGCGCAACGCCGAGGAAATCGCTCGTCGTGCCGGGCGTGGAATCGAAGTGGCACAAATTGCCATGCGCACGCCAAAGCCTCAGTTCCAGACGACCGGTATTGCGATTACCAACGATGTCTTCGAAGTGGCCACGAACCCTGAGATCGACATCGTCATAGAGCTGATGGGCGGCTACACCGTTGCCCGCGAGCTGGTACTCAAGGCCATCGAGAATGGCAAGCATGTGGTCACCGCGAACAAGGCTCTGATTGCCGTTCACGGTAATGAAATTTTCGCCAAGGCACGCGAGAAAGGCGTGATCGTGGCGTTCGAAGCGGCGGTAGCCGGTGGCATTCCGGTGATCAAGGCGATCCGTGAAGGCCTGTCCGCCAACCGTATCAACTGGGTCGCCGGAATCATCAACGGCACCGGCAACTTCATCCTCACCGAAATGCGCGAGAAGGGTCGCACCTTCGAAGACGTGCTGGCCGAAGCGCAAGCGCTGGGTTACGCCGAAGCCGATCCGACGTTCGACGTCGAAGGCATCGACGCCGCGCACAAGCTGACGATCCTGGCGTCCATCGCGTTCGGTGTTCCGCTGCAGTTCGACAAGGCCTACACCGAAGGCATCACCAAGCTGACCACCGCCGACGTGAACTACGCCGAAGCGCTGGGCTACCGCATCAAGCACCTGGGCGTGGCACGCAGCACCGCCGCCGGTATCGAGCTGCGCGTACACCCGACGCTGATCCCGGCCGATCGTCTGATCGCCAACGTCAACGGTGTGATGAACGCGGTGATGGTCAACGGTGACGCTGCCGGTTCGACCCTGTTCTACGGTGCCGGCGCCGGCATGGAGCCGACCGCATCGTCGGTGATCGCCGACCTGGTGGACGTGGTTCGCGCCATGACCTCCGACCCGGAAAACCGCGTGCCGCACCTGGCCTTCCAGCCGGACTCGCTGTCGGCCCATCCGATCCTGCCGATCGAAGCCTGCGAAAGCGCCTACTACCTGCGTATCCAGGCCAAGGACCACCCGGGCGTACTCGCTCAGGTGGCGAGCATCCTCTCGGAGCGCGGCATCAACATCGAGTCGATCATGCAGAAGGAAGTCGAGGAACACGACGGTCTGGTGCCGATGATCCTGCTGACCCACCGCGTGCTGGAACAGCACATCAACGATGCGATCGCCGCCCTTGAAGCCCTGGCGGGCGTGGTCGGTCCGGTCGTGCGGATCCGTGTCGAGCACCTGAACTAAGCCGATCTCCTTCACTGGGCCCGTCTGCGGGCCCGGTGTCGTGAACACTGTCCATTGGAGTCAGTCATGCGTTACATCAGTACCCGCGGCCAGGCACCGGCCCTGAATTTCGAAGACGTCCTGCTGGCCGGTCTTGCCACCGACGGCGGTCTGTACGTCCCGGAAAACCTGCCACGTTTCACCCAGGAAGAAATCGCTTCCTGGGCCGGCCTGCCGTATCACGAGCTGGCTTTCCGCGTCATGCGCCCGTTCGTCACCGGCAGCATTCCGGACGCCGATTTCAAAAAGATTCTCGAAGAAACCTACGGTGTGTTCGCCCACAACGCGGTTGCGCCACTGCGTCAGCTGAACGGCAACGAATGGGTCATGGAGCTGTTCCACGGCCCGACCCTGGCGTTCAAGGACTTCGCCCTGCAGCTGCTCGGTCGTCTGCTCGACTACGTGCTGGAAAAGCGCGGCGAGCGCGTGGTGATCGTCGGCGCCACTTCCGGTGACACCGGTTCGGCCGCGATCGAAGGCTGCAAGCACTGCGAAAACGTCGACATTTTCATCCTGCACCCGCACAACCGTGTGTCCGAAGTGCAGCGTCGGCAGATGACCACCATCCTCGGTGAGAACATCCACAACATCGCCATCGAAGGCAACTTCGATGACTGCCAGGAAATGGTCAAGGCCAGTTTCGCCGACCAGAGCTTCCTCAAGGGCACGCGCCTGGTGGCGGTGAACTCGATCAACTGGGCTCGGATCATGGCCCAGATCGTTTACTACTTCCACGCAGCCCTGCAATTGGGCGGCCCGGCACGTTCGGTGTCGTTCTCGGTGCCGACCGGCAACTTCGGCGACATCTTCGCCGGTTACCTGGCACGCAACATGGGCCTGCCGATCAACCAGTTGATCGTCGCCACCAACCGCAACGACATCCTGCACCGCTTCATGAGCGGCAACCAGTACGTCAAGGAAACCCTGCACGCCACGCTGTCGCCGTCGATGGACATCATGGTTTCGTCGAACTTCGAACGTCTGCTGTTCGACCTGCACGGTCGCAACGGCGCGGCGATTGCCGGCCTGATGGACTCGTTCAAGCAGGGCGGCGGTTTCAGCGTCGAACCGGAACGCTGGACCGAAGCCCGCAAACTGTTCGACTCGCTGGCTGTGGACGACGCGCAAACCTGCGAAACCATCGCCGAAGTCTACGAGCAGACCGGTGAAGTGCTGGATCCGCACACCGCCATCGGCGTGAAAGCCGCTCGCGAATGCCGTCGCAGCCTGGATATCCCGATGGTGATCCTGGGTACGGCACATCCGGTCAAGTTCCCGGACGCGGTGGAGAAAGCCGGTGTAGGAAAAGCTCTCGAACTACCTGCACACCTTTCTGATTTGTTTGAGAGAGAAGAGCGCTGCACCGTTCTGGCAAACGAGCTGAAAGCCGTGCAAGCCTTTGTCAGCCAGCATGGCAATCGCGGCAAGCCGCTTTAAACCCTGAAAGTTGTCACATTTTGAAGCCCGTCTCCTGACGGGCTTTCTTGTTTTTGCATGCCACACTGCGCGTGTTTCGCCCACGAAGGACGGGCGAGTCGATGACGAAGGATGTGGCAATGCGGTTTTATTCAGGATTGAGGCCAGCGCTGAGCTGGTTGTTTTTATTGGGGCTGTCGGGGGTTCTGCAATTGACCGAGGCGGCCCATTTGACGATGCATTCAGAAGGGGCAGAGTTGAACATCCAGCCCATTGAGCTGGACGCGCAGGAGCAACAGTGGATTCGTGAAAACCCCAGGGTGACAGTCGCCTCGGTGCAGTATCCCTTGTATCTGTTTCAGGACGAACACGGTCAGTGGAGCGGCTTGAACAACGATGTGCTCAAGCACATCAGCGCCATGACCGGTTTGCAGTTCGTGCATCAGGAGTCGTTCTCCACCAACCACATGCTGGAGCGGCTCGAAAGCGGTGACGCCGACATCAGTACTACGCTGGCGATGAACGAGGAGCGCCGACAGTTTCTCGATTTCAGCCATGCCTTCGGGGGAGCGGGGTGGGTATTCGTCGGGCGGGCAGGTTTGCCGGCGGTGCAGTCGCTTGAAGAGCTGGAGAAACGGGTTCTGGTGCTGCCGGCCAGGCATGCACTGGAGGACATTATCCGACGCGAGCATCCGCTGATCGAAATACGTTCGGTCAAGACTTACGCCGAGGCCAAGGCGCTGGTGGAGAGTGGCGAGGCATACGCCACCATTGAAAACGAGATTGGTGCGCAGTTGTTTCCATCAGGCCTGCTCAAGGTCGGAGGTCTGGTGGAGGGCAAGTGGGAGGCGGATCATCTGGCCGTGCGCAAGGGCTTGCCTGAGTTGCTGAGTATTCTCAACAAAGCCCTTGGAGCCTTTTCGACAGCCGAATTGCGTGCAATGCGCCTGAAATGGCTGGACGGCATTTCCCCTGCTCCAGCGCCCTCGCTCGGGACGCTGGTGATCAAGTGGGGATGCTGGGGCATGGGCGTGCTCGGGGTGTTCGGCCTGTTTTCGCTGCTGTGGAGCCGCCGGCTCGCTGTCGAGATAAAGCAGCGACGTGAGGTGGAGAAAGACCTGGGCGATCAACTGGCGTTTCAGCATGCGTTGATCGATGCCTTGCCGGACCCGGTGTTCGTGCGTGACCTGCAGGGGCGCCTGATCATGTGCAATCGCAGTTATGAAGAGGCGCTCGGCGTGCGTTTTGAACAGGTGCAGGGGCGGACGCTGTGTGAGCTCGACGTGCTTCCGCAGGCCACCGCATTGATGCTTCATGATGAGTTCATGGTGCAACTGCGCACCCGCAAGACGCGCTTCAGCAGGCGACAGCTGATGTTCAAGGGCGGTTCTCGGCAGGTCTATCAGTGGACGGTGCCTTTTTACGGTGCTGATGGGGCGCTGCGCGGCTTGCTGGGGGGCTGGACAGACATCATTCAGAGGCAGACCGATAGCGGGTGTCGATGTCTGCCTTGAACATCGGAAATGTCCTATAAAACCTGGCTACTTTTCTGATGGGAGGCTTAGGACGACTGCCCTAGAGTGACAATCCACTGCGGCGAGAAACCGCGATTGTCGTGCAAGAGGTCGTCCAATGCGCTCGCTCAAAATCCTGCTTCTCGAACCCGACCCGTTTCAGTTGATGGCGTTGCACCAGATGCTCAACGCCATTGGAATCTACGACGTGTTGACCGCGCCTTCGCTGGGAGCGGCAAAGCGCTCGCTGGATCGTCGGGGGCCTGTCGATATCGCCATTTGCAATCCGCAGCTCAAAAGTGGTGAGGGGCTGGCACTGATCAACCATCTGGTTGCCCGACGGGATGCTCAAGCGTTGATTCTGCTGGGGGTGGTTGCTCCCAGCGTACTGGCCGACCTGGAATCCTTATTGGAGGAGAGCGGGGTGCAGCTTCTGGGCAGACTGTATACACCGGTTTCGGCGGTGCTGATGCGCAATCTGCTCGATCGCTATCTGTCGTCGCCCCGACGTTCGGTCAGCGCCTGAAGCCATCGGTTATTTTTCTGTCATCTTCTCCATGCATGCTCCGACAGGTCGGTGACGCTCCCGCAGAGGCCGCCGATATGCAGAACTTTCTTCTCGGGCCGGTGGTCATTTACTGTGGACACGCCCCAGGCACTGTGTTTTCGGACTATTGAGTGGAGATCGAGATGGAAAGTATCAGTCTATTGCTCGGTGAGGCTCTGAGCCCGTATCAGGTAACGCTGACCCCTCGCGGTCTGCAGGGTGAATGCCTGGTGACACTGAAGAACGGCAGTGGCGCCATCGTGGTGGAACGTGAATTCAATCGGGCGCAGTTGAGCGACAAGCGCCAACTGACGGATGTGGTCGATGGTTTGCATCGCGACATCCTGATCGCCGAAGGCCGGCTGGAACCCTGTGTGATCGCTGCATTGCGCAACGTTGCCCGCGACAAGCGCCCACTGCTCTGAAACTGATTGGTTTTTTGTGGGAACCTTCCTGCATCCAGGTCAGTCAGACCCCATAACAGCAGGATCAAGCATTGTGCTCCGGTGCTTGTCGCTTGCTGCTACGGGTCTTTGATACAGACCACGTTTAACCCCGAGTCGTCTCCCCACTTCTCGGGGTTTCTTTTGTCCGGGATCTACTGCGTGGCCTGCTGCTGGAAGAAAGTCTGTGCCTGCTCCAGGTAGTCCGGGCGCATTTCAGGGTCGAGCCACTGGGCGTAGAGCTGATTCAGGTGTTCGTGGGGCAGGGTGCGCAGCAGTTGATCGATTTCGCGGATCGCCTGGCGACCCTGGGTGGTGTCGGTGCAGCCGACATGGCTCGAGATGTACTTGTCCGCACCGTGAACGGGGAAAAACTCCAGCTCGTCTTCGGCGATCTGAACCTGACGCGCCTGATAGCGGATTTCCGGCCAGTAACCCAGTACCGCTTGCAGCCGGCCCAGTCGCTGCATCGACAGAAGGCTGCTAAGGGCATCGTTGCCATAGTGCGGCGTCAGCGAGCCACTGGGTGCCTGACGCAGCAGATTGTCGACGTATTCGCCATAACTGCGCTCGGCCACCACCCCGACTTTTCTCTCGCCGTTGGCGAGGTACGCCGACAGATCGACCTGGTCCTCGACCAGAAAGGGTTCCAGCATTTCGCGATCTTTGCGACGAACCACCAGACCATTACTGACTGCGCGGAAAGCAGGAATGGAGAACGCAATCCACTGTGCCCGCTCCCTGTTCCAGAGCAGCGACGGATCGCAGGCAAACGGATGTTCATGGAGCATCTGGAGACCCCGCGCGCGGTTGACCCGCATCAAGGTGTGTTCGTACTGCGGCATGCCGGCTATCAGCATCGGCATCAGTTGATCGATGACGCCCTGGCCCTTTTTCGGGCCTTCGAAAATGGTCAGCGGCGGCAGGTCACGCAGCAGCCAGATCAGCGTTGGCTTGGCCTGGGCCCAGGCTGGCAGCACCAGCAGAAAAAGCAGGCCGAACAGCCGCCACGTCCACCAGTGGCGGGCGCTGTTGGAGGCTGAGGCCTGTCGGCGTTTCAGCTCAGATGGCTCCGTCTTCGCGCAGCCGGGCGATCTGCTTCTCGTCGTAGCCAAGATCGTGGAGTACCTGCGCATTGTGTTCACCGAGCTGCGGTCCGACCCATTCGGACGTGCCGGGTGTCTCAGAGAGTTTCGGCACGATGCCGGGCATCTTGAAAGGTTTGCCGTCTGGCAGTTTGGCGTGCAGGAACATTTCCCGGGCCAGGTACTGCGGATCGTTGAACATGTCTTCGGCGCTGAAGATCCGGCTGGCCGGGACTTCGGCCTGGTTCAACAGGTCCAGCACGGTTTGCAGCGGCAGCGAATTGACCCAGCGATCGATCACGCCGTACAACTCGTCACGGCGGGTGTCGCGCCCGTCATTGCTCGCCAGTGCAGGGTCGTTCGCCAGATCCTCACGGCCAATGATCAGCATGAAACGCTTGAAGATCGCATCGCCGTTGGCGCCGATCTGCACGTGCTTGCCGTCGGCACTGGTGTGGATCGACGAAGGCGTGATGCCTGGCATGATGTTGCCGGTACGCTCGCGAATGAATCCGAACACATCGAACTCAGGGACCATGCTTTCCATCATGGCGAAGATCGCTTCGTACAAGGCCACATCGACCACTTGGCCGAGTCCACCGTTGACCTCGCGATGACGCAGGGCCATCAACGCGCCGATCACACCCCATAAGGCCGCAATCGAATCACCGATGGAAATCCCGGTGCGCACAGGTGGGCGGTCCTCGAAACCGGTGATGTAGCGCAGGCCGCCCATGGATTCGCCGACCGCGCCGAAACCTGGCTGATCCTTCATCGGCCCGGTCTGGCCGAAGCCCGAGAGGCGCACCATCACCAGTTTCGGATTCAGCGCGTGCAGGGTTTCCCAGCTCAGGCCGAGTTTCTCCAGCACGCCGGGGCGGAAGTTCTCGATCAGGATGTCGGCTTCACCCAGCAGCTTTTTCAGGATCGCCAGGCCGTCGGGGTGTTTCAGGTTCAGGGTCAGGGACTTTTTGTTGCGGGCCTGGACGAACCACCACAATGATGTGCCTTCATACAATTTGCGCCACTTGCGCAGCGGATCACCGCCGTCCGGCGATTCGATCTTGATCACTTCGGCACCGAACTCGCCGCAAATGCGCGAGGCAAACGGCCCGGCAATCAAGGTACCCAATTCAATGACTTTCAGACCGCTGAGCGGTTTGTTGGCGAACGGCATGCGAAATCCTGTAGGACAAGGCTGAGCAGATACAGCGTTTTAACATAGCCGGCTGTCAGTCGCGCAAGGTTGATCGCCATCAATTCGTGGATTGCCTACAGCATCGGTTAGACTTGCCGACTTTCCTCGTATCAAGAAGCCCGTTCATGGCCCAGCCGTCCACTACCTACAAATTCGAACTGAACCTCACCGATCTTGACCGCAGCATCTACGAGAACGTGAAGCAGACCATCGCCCGTCACCCTTCGGAAACCGAAGAACGCATGACCGTGCGCCTGCTGGCCTACGCGCTCTGGTACAACGAGCAACTGTCGTTTGGTCGTGGTCTGTCGGACGTCGATGAACCTGCGCTGTGGGAAAAGAGCCTGGACGACCGCGTCCTGCACTGGATCGAAGTCGGCCAGCCTGATGCGGATCGCCTGACCTGGTGCTCCCGTCGCACCGAGCGCACTAGCCTGCTGGCCTACGGCAGCCTGCGTGTCTGGGAAGGCAAGGTGATTCCGGCGATCAAAAACCTGAAGAACGTCAACATTGCCGCTGTCCCGCAGGAAGTGCTGGAAACCCTGGCCCAGGACATGCCTCGCGTCATCAAGTGGGACGTGATGATCAGCGAAGGCACGATCTTCGTCACCGACGACCGTGGTCAACACGAAGTCCAGCTCACCTGGCTGCAAGGCGAGCGCGGCTAAGTCCGCGTTACTCCCGAAAAATCCCACGTATTCAAGAGAAGCTTCTGTCACCCCATGCGTATCGATCCTCGCCCGTTGCCCGCCACTCTGCCGTTTCTCGGTGAACTGCCACCCCTGCTGACCCGCCTGTACGCGGCGCGGGGCGTGCAGTCCGAGGCGGAGCTGGACAAGAGCCTGGCGCGGTTGATTCCGTTCCAGCAGCTCAAGGGGATCGATGCGGCGGTGGACCTGCTGGTGACGGCGCTGGAGCAGCGTCAGCGGATCCTGATCGTCGGTGACTTCGACGCCGACGGCGCGACGGCCAGCACCGTGGGCGTGCTTGGCTTGCGCCTGCTGGGCGCGGCGCACGTCGATTATCTGGTGCCGAACCGCTTTGAATACGGCTATGGTCTGACCCCGGAAATCGTCGAAGTCGCGATGACCCGCGAGCCGCAATTGTTGATCACCGTCGACAACGGTATTTCCAGCGTTGAAGGTGTGGCGGCCGCGAAACGTCACGGCCTGAAGGTCTTGATCACCGACCACCACTTGCCCGGCGATGAGCTGCCGCAGGCCGATGCGCTGGTCAACCCGAACCAGCCTGGCTGCGAGTTCCCGAGCAAGGCGCTGGCCGGGGTCGGGGTGATTTTCTACGTATTGATGGCCTTGCGTGCGCGCCTGCGCAGCCTCGGCTGGTACGTGAGCAAGCCACAACCGAACATCGGCGAACTACTGGATCTGGTGGCGCTGGGCAGCGTTGCCGACGTGGTGCCGCTGGATGCCAACAACCGGATTCTGGTGCATCAGGGGCTGGAGCGGATTCGCGCCGGGCGTGCACGGCCCGGGATCAAGGCGATCCTGGAAGTGGCCAAGCGCGAAGCTTCGCGCATCACGTCTACCGACCTCGGATTCATCGTCGGCCCGCGCCTGAACGCGGCGGGGCGTCTGGATGACATGAGCCTGGGCATCGAATGCCTGCTGACCCACGACGCTGCGCTGGCCCGGGAAATGGCCGCGCAACTGGACGGCATGAACCAGGACCGCAAATCCATCGAGCAGGGCATGCAGCGTGAGGCGCTGGCCCAGCTCAAGGACTTGCCGGTCGAGTCGATGCCGTTCGGGTTGTGTCTGTTCGATCCTGAATGGCACCAGGGTGTGATCGGTATCCTGGCTTCGCGGATGAAAGAGCGGTATTTCCGCCCGACCATCGCGTTCGCCGATGCTGGCGACGGTTTGCTCAAGGGCTCGGGACGTTCTGTGCAGGGGTTCCATATCCGTGACGCGCTGAGCGTGGTCGCGGCGCAGCATCCGGATCTGATCGCGAAGTACGGCGGCCACGCGATGGCGGCTGGTTTGACTTTGCCGCAGGAGAATTTTCCGTTGTTCGCCGAGGCATTCGACGCCGAAGTGCGCAGGCAACTTCGCGAAGAAGACCTGACCGGGCGCCTGCTGTCGGACGGCACGCTGGCAGTCGAGGAATTTCATCTGGAACTGGCCCGTGCCCTGCGTCACGCCGGGCCGTGGGGCCAGCATTTTCCGGAGCCGCTGTTTCATGGCGTGTTCCAGTTGGTCGAACAGCGGGTGGTCGGTGAGCGGCACCTGAAAGTGGTGCTGAAAACGGAATGCGGATCGGTGAAGCTCGATGGCATCGCCTTCGGCATCGATCGCGATATCTGGCCGAACCCGACGATCAAATGGGTCGAACTGGCGTACAAGCTCGATCTCAACCAGTTTCGCGGCAATGAAACCGTACAACTGATGATTGCCCACATCGAACCGCGTTGAGCCAATCGCGAGCAGGCTCGCTCCCACAGGTACGCTGTTGTCCTTGTGGGAGCGAGCTTGCTCCGGGCGGCGTTCCGACGATGGCGGACTTACATACACAGAATCACTCTGAACCCTCCCTCATCCCCGGATGTCGACTAGGCTCTAAGCACTGCTTGATTGGCCTTGTGACGTCTTGTCGAATTTTTTGCCCGCGGGGGCGGGTGCTGCACCTTTTTCCTGTCACTCGTCGACTTTTCAAACAGAACCCTGGAGCCTGCCCACTGATTTGAGAGGTGCCCCATGAGTCTGCTGCTTGAACCCTTTACCCTTCGCCAACTGACCCTGTCCAACCGCATTGCCGTGTCGCCCATGTGCCAGTACTCCAGCGTCGATGGCCTGGCCAACGACTGGCATCTGGTGCATCTCGGCAGCCGAGCCGTGGGGGGCGCGGGCCTGGTGTTTACCGAAGCCACGGCGATCACGGCTGACGGGCGGATCACCGCCGAAGACCTGGGCCTGTGGAACGACGAACAGATCGCACCGCTGCAACGCATCACCCGATTCATCAATGCGCAGGGCGCAGTGGCCGGCATTCAACTGGCCCACGCCGGGCGCAAGGCCAGCACCCATCGGCCGTGGATCGGCAAGCACGGCAGCGTCAAACCGGAGGACGGCGGCTGGACGCCGGTCGGGCCTTCGCCGATTGCCTTCGACCCGCAACACACCCAACCCAAACAACTTGATGAGAGTCAGATCGCCCAAGTCATCCAGGACTTCGTGGCCGCAGCCAAACGTGCGCTGACCGCCGGTTTCAGCGTGGTCGAGGTGCATGCGGCGCACGGTTATCTGCTGCACCAGTTTCTCTCGCCGCTCAGCAATCAGCGCCGCGATCAGTACGGAGGTTCGTTCGAAAACCGCATTCGTCTCGTGCTGCAAGTGACTGAGGCAGTGCGCGCGGTGTGGCCAGAAGAACTGCCGGTTTTCGTACGCCTGTCGGCTACCGACTGGGTGGAAGACGGCTGGAACCCTGATGAAACCGTGGAGCTGGCGCGACGCCTGAAAACCCTTGGCGCGGATCTTATCGACGTATCCTCGGGTGGCACCGCAGCGAACGCGGAGATTCCGGTGGGACCGGGTTATCAGACACGCTTCGCGGAACGGGTGCGCAAGGAGTCAGGCATCGCCACAGGAACCGTCGGAATGATTACTGAGCCCGCCCAGGCCGAGCACATCCTGCGGACCTGTCAGGCCGACATCATCTTCCTTGCCCGTGAGTTGCTGCGTGATCCTTACTGGCCGCTGCATGCCGACGATGATCTGGGCGGACGCAAAGCGGTGTGGCCGGCGCAGTATCAACGTGCGACCCATCGGGATCAGCCGATTCATGAGTCTGATCTGCGGGATTGATTCCGACCCGCCGCACAGCCTATAAAACCCGCCATTGAACCGGCGGGTTTTTTCTTGTCTGCCGTCCGGAATCGCAAGGGAATGGACCGCAATGTTGATCGAACGAGCGCTGACTGAATCCGACTTGCCACTGCTGGCGCTGATCGACCGCAGTGAGTTGGTCGAGGAATGTTATCGCGTGGAAAACGCTGAGTTGATTCTGTATCCGGCGCGTTTCGACATGCGCGGCTGGCCCGAAGGAGAAGCGGAAGAGAATGCGCGGGCATTGGAAAAGTGCTGGCGCAGCGGCGGCTGGCTACACGGGATTTTCGATGGCGAGGCACTCGTGGCGGCGGTGGTTGTGGATAACCGGTTTATTCACAATCAGGGCCTGAAAATGCGGCAGTTGAAGTTCCTGCACATCAGCCGTGCCTGGCGCGGGCAGGGATTGGGCGGGCGCTTATTTGCCCTGGCTTGCGAGCATGGCCGAGAGGTCGGCGCCGATGCGTTGTACGTCTCGGCGACCGAATCGCGCAATACCGTGGAGTTCTACCAGCGCCAGGGTTGCCGGTTATTGAAGCAACCGGATCCCGAGCTGTTTGATCTGGAACCCCACGATATCCACTTATACTGCCCGTTGGCCTGACGGCTCAACGCATCAAGGGTACTTGCGCTTGTCCGGCGCTGGCGGGAAGTACTGGTACAACCAGGTTTCGCTCAGCGTGCGGTCGTTGGTGCGGATGAACAGCCGCAGTTCCACGGGATCGACGCTGTCGTTGGTCGGGTACCAGTCGAACAGGATCCGGTAACCCTTGATGTCATCCAGCACCAGCACGCTGAAGTCCTGCACCTTGCCGTTGGAGCAAGTGACCACCGGTTCGATCCCGGTGCCCTGGGGCAGGCGATCCAGACCGCCACCGGTGAAGTCCACGGCAAAACGACGGGCCCAGACCGGTGGGTAATGCTCGCCCGGTGCCCAGCCTTCGACGAATCCACCCATGCCGGAACGGGTCGCATGCACCCGCGCCAGCGGCGTACCGACCGGCGGCAGGGCGCTCCAGTAGAGCTTGTAGCCGTAGTTCAGCGAATCGCCGGCAGCTACCGGTTTTTTCGGCGTCCAGAACGCGACGATGTTGTCGAGGGTTTCGCCTGTTGTAGGAATTTCCAGCAGATCGATGGAGCCTTCGCCCCACGCGGTTGTAGGTTCTACCCACAGGCTCGGCCGCTTGCTATACCAGTCGACGGTGTCCTGATAGTTGGCGAATTCGTGGTCGGTCTGCACCAGACCGAAACCTTTCGGATCAGTGTCGGCGAAGGCGTTGAATTGCAGGGTCGCCGGGTTGTTCAGCGGACGGCAGATCCACTCGCCGTTGCCGCGCCACATGGCCAGACGATCCGAGTCATGGATTTGCGGGTGAATGGTGTCGCACATCCGGCGTTCGTGGGTGCCGCAGCTGAACATGCTGGTCATCGGGGCGATGCCCAGTTGTTCGATGGCGGTGCGGGCGTTGATGTGAACATCGACTTCCATCACCACGCGCTCGGCCTGGCAATCGATGTCGAAGCGATAGGCCCCGGTCGCGCTCGGCGAGTCGAGCAGAGCGTAGACCACGAAGCGGGTCGCGTTCTGATCCGGGGTCTCGAACCAGAACTTGGTGAAGTCCGGGAATTCTTCGCGTTTCTTGGCGTAGGTGTCGACGGCCAGGCCACGGGCGGAGAGGCCATATTGGCCAGTGGCATCCACCGCGCGGAAGTAGCTGGCGCCGAGGAACGACACCACGTCATGCCGATCCAGCTCCGGAGCCTTGAACAGCTTGAAGCCGGCAAAACCCAGGTCGCCCTTGAGCTGCTGGGTGTCGACCGAGGTGTTCTCATAGTTGAACAGTTGAGGGCGGAAATGCACCTCGCGGGCCGTGCGGGTCTTCGGATCGACGCTGTACATGCGCACCGGCTGGCGGAAACCCATGCCGACGTGGAAGAACTGCACATCGAGCTGACCCTTGTTCTCCTTCCACAGCGAATGTTCGCCGTCGTAGCGGATCGCGTTGAAGTTCTGCGGGGTCATGGTCGCCAAAGTCGGCGGCAGCACCTGTTTGGTGTCCTGATACGCGCTGCCGGCCAGTTGTTTGGCCTGGCGCTTCAGCGTTTCGAAGTCGAAGGCCTGGGCTTCACCGTCGGCGGCACCGCCAGAGGCGGCCCAGGCGCGGGAGGCCAGCAGGCCCGTGGCCGATAGGCCGGTATAAGCCGCAATGGCCATGGACGCTTTGAGCAAATTCCTGCGGTGCATAGATACAACCTGTCGTGGACAATCCCGCGCCGTTCCTGGCACGTACTGGATCAGAAATTACGGTTCGGACAAGCCTTCGGCCAAACGCTACGGACTAGTAACAGATGCGCGCTAGCTTAATCCGTTCGCTGATTTTGCAAAATTCCTTGATTACACGGCGACAGCGTCTCAATGAAACAAGACGTTACGGTTACTTATCCCACAGCCTTTTCTGATTTACAGGGCATATCTGCTTTTTTCGACTAATTACTCTAAAAACCACTTTTCAGCGCCGATTTAATTTCTATTCTATGGGCATGGCCGGTCTCGACCTTTCGGGCGGGCAGGGCTCGAATCGCTGCTTGAGGGAGCAGGGCGATGCGGTTTTGGAAAAATTCTGACGTACTGGAAAAGGACAACGTCCATGGCAAAAGGACAAGGCATTACCGAAATGTTGGGCATCTTTCCCTGCCTCACCAACGTCCGGCGAAGACGCCGGCTCAGTCCCGATGAACTGAAACTGGTGGAGCGTTACCGGGAGTTGTCGGAAAGCGACCGGATTGCGATGCGGTATCTGGTGGATGCGATGAGGAGTGTTTCGCGGTTTTGAAGTGAAAAACCAAAGGGGCGGACTGTGAAGTCCGCCCCTTTTTCATTCTTGAGGTTTACCGGGGACGCTGCGCCAGCATCAACTCAGGCATGTCCCGCCATTTCACCCAGGCCTGTTGTTGCCAGTGGAGCAGCGGCACGGTGACGCCGGCCCAATGCACCGAGCTCAGGCTCGGGTAGTTTTCCTCTGTTGCTGAGCTGGTTTCCCGCAGGATGGGAATCACCTCATTGCTCAGCCATTGCCGCAGATTGCGGTTTTCCGGGATGAAATGGTGCACGAGTAACGTGTACATGCCGGATTCGCTGACCATCGGTGTCTCGACAACTTTGCCGTACTTGCGCAGCCGGACGGTGCGGCGTTGGTCGGGGTCGAGTTTCAGGGTGACACGTGGGGTCAAGGGATGGCCCATCATGCGGCCGAGATCCTGAGCGCAGAACCAGGCTTGGTGATCGAGCAGGAGAGCATGGAGGAAGCGGTTGTGGCGGGTGAAAACCGTAGGGATAAAGTGCGTTTGGGTCTCAGGTGAGTTTTGCGCGTGCATAGTCAATTTCTACTCCATGTTGAAATGAGAGCCGCCTAATCCTTCGACAGATTTGGGAGGCGAACCGTGCGGCGTTCGAAGTCGGAACATTCTCGATCAACATGGAAGCCGAGAGGCCCGCGCCACACGGTCCGCCATAACGCGAATCCGAAAGGCAAAAAAGCCTCGGTTTCTATGGAGGACGCAGTTGCGCCATGTTGATGATGTACCGGCTTCGACCCCGGGCCGCTGATTGGGCAGCGACGGGATAAAGCCTATCGGTCAGGCGCTAGCAGCGCCAAGTCTACTCTGCCGACGGATGTTGTAGGAATTGCAGCTATTTCAAGAAGGGCGGATCTGTAGGAGTTTCCTGTATTTGCCGTGAGCTTACGAAAGCTCCACTTCTCCCCGTGAGTTTCCTATATCTATCCAACTGAAACCGATTACTGCGGTGACCCGGAGCAGACCATTGAACAAACACAGCAAGGGCAGCCGTCCGAAAGATCCTGAAGATTGTTTCGACAAGGTGCGCGGAAAAGCGGATATCAAATGGCGTACCGACGATTTGATGGTTTTGCTTCGCGGAGACGATGCCGATCAAGCCCCGGAATCAAACAACGATGCCGGGGCTATTCAAATCAGCGGCTAACTTTCCAAGCATCCCCAGCCGGCGCCTTCCCATGGTCATACGGCTTGCCAATCCACATGTAAACCAGCCCCAGACCAATCACGATCACGGTGCTCAGCACCATCGCGTAGTTGATGTACCACGCCGCATCCGGCGTGCGTGGCCAGGCCATGTTGATGATTGCGCCGACGCCGTAGACCAGCGCGCCGATGTTCACCGGCCAGCCCCAGGCGCCGAGGGTGAATTTGCCGCTGGGTTTCCAGCCTTTGCTGCGGGCGTACAGGGCGGCGAGGACGATCATCTGGAACGCGAGGTAGATGCCGATGGCGGCAAAGCTGACGATGGTGGCCACGGCGTCTTGCAGGAAGAAGCCGAGGGCGATGATCAGGCCGGGCAGGACGCCGGACACGAACAGCGCAGCAACCGGCACCTGGGTCGTAGGAGAAATCTTTTTCAGCAGTCGGCTGCCGATGACCATTTCATCACGAGCGTAGGAATACAGCAGACGACTCGCCGCTGCTTGCAGGCTGATGACGCAGGAGATGAAGGAAATCATCACCACGCCCATCACCACTTTCGAGCCTATCGGGCCGAAGGCGTTGTTGAGGATGGTGGTGACCGGGTCCTTGTCGGTGCCGTTGATCACCGCTTGCATGTCCGGCACGGCGAGGATCAGCGCCAGGCAAGCGAACATTGCCGCGATGCCGCCGATGTAGATGGTCATGCGCATGGCCACCGGGATTTTCTTGCTCGGGTTCGGAGTTTCTTCGGCGACATCGCCGCAGGCTTCGAAGCCGTAGTAGAGGAACATCCCCGCCAGCGACGCGGTGAGGAACGCCGGCAGGTAGGAGCCGTCAACGCTGATATCGAAAGTGTTGAACAGCACGCTGATCGGTTGGTGACGCTCGAAAATCAGCAGGTACACGCCGACGATCACTGCGCCCACCAGTTCGCAGAGGAAGCCGAACATGGCGATCCGCGCCAGCACTTTGGTGCCGCTAAGGTTCACCAAGGTGGCGAACAGCGTAAGTACCAGGGCGATGACGATGTTGGTGTTGTTGCTCGGCTCAAAGCCCAGCATGGCCGCGAGGTACGGGCCGGCGCCGACCGCCACGGCGGCGATGGTCACGCACAGGGCGATGGAGTAGATCCAGCCGACCATCCATGCCCATTTCTTGCCCACCAGACGCCGTGCCCACGGGTAAACACCGCCGGAAATCGGGAACTGCGAAACCACTTCGCCGAAGATCAGGCACACCAGCAATTGCCCGCAGCCAACCAGCAAATAGGCCCAGAACATCGGTGGCCCGCCGGCGGCCAGGCACAGGCCGAACAGGGTATAAACCCCTACGACCGGTGACAGATACGTGAAGCCCAACGCGAAGTTTTCCCACAGGCTCATGCTGCGGTTGAAGTTGGAGGTGTAGCCCAGTTGGCGCAGTTGTTCGGCATCGCTGTCGGCAACGGCGGCTGAGAGATCGGGTGATGCACTCATGTGTGTTTGCTCCGTGAAATCGGCAGATTTCGGATGGCCGAAACCGTGGCGGGGCTTGGTGAGCGCCGCCCGGATCGGTAGTTATTGTTTTGAATGCCTGGTAATGCGAATGACCGGTTTCTGCCTTGAAGCCGGGGGGGATGCTTTTAGTGCTTGAACATCACATGCCGAACCGTGGTGTAGTCCTCCAGCCCGTACATGGACATGTCCTTGCCGTAGCCGGACAATTTCTGACCGCCATGGGGCATTTCGCTGACAAGCATGAAGTGCGTATTCACCCAGGTGCAGCCGTACTGCAACCGTACTGACAGGCGATGGGCGCGTCCGACATCCGCCGTCCATACAGAGGACGCCAGGCCGTAGTCCGAATCGTTGGCCCATTCCAGCGCCTGGGCTTCATCGGTGAACTTGGTCACCGACACCACCGGCCCGAACACTTCGCGACGGACGATTTCGTCGTCCTGCTGCGCATCGGCCAGCACGGTCGGTTCGAAGAAGAAGCCGTTGCCTTCGACAGCCTTGCCACCCGTGATCAAGCGGATGTGCGATTGCGCGACAGCGCGCTCGACAAACCCGGCCACGCGGTCGCGATGCTGGGCGGTGATCAGCGGCCCCAGTTCGGTCGACGGATCATCCTGCAAGCCGTACTTGATGCTGCTGACCGCCGCGCCGAGTTTCTCGACGAACTTGTCATAGATACCTTGCTGGGCGTAGATCCGGCAGGCGGCGGTGCAGTCCTGGCCGGCGTTGTAGAAGCCGAAGGTACGAATGCCATCGACCGCCGCATCAATGTCGGCATCGTCGAAGATGATTACCGGAGCCTTGCCACCCAGCTCCATGTGCATGCGTTTGACGCTGTCGGCGGTGCTGGAAATGATGTTCGAACCGGTGGCGATGGAACCGGTCAGCGAGACCATGCGCACTTTCGGATGGGTCACCAGCGGACTGCCCACGCTCGGCCCACGACCGAACACCAGATTGAGGACACCGGCCGGGAAAATTTCCGACGCCAGTTCGGCCAGACGCAACGCGGTCAGCGGGGTTTGCTCCGACGGCTTGAGCACCACGGTATTACCGGCGGCGAGGGCCGGGGCGATTTTCCAGGCGACCATCATCAGCGGGTAGTTCCACGGTGCGATGGAGGCGATCACGCCCACCGGGTCGCGGCGGATCATCGAGGTGTGGCCGGGCAGGTATTCGCCACCGGCCGAGCCGCTCATGCAACGGCTGGCGCCGGCGAAGAAACGGAACACGTCGGCAATCGCCGGGATCTCGTCATTCAGCGCGGCGCTGTAGGGTTTGCCGCAGTTGTCCGATTCCAGTTTCGCCAGTTCTTCGCCGTGGGCTTCGATGGCGTCGGCGAGTTTGAGCAGCAACAGCGAACGGTCTTTCGGCGTGGTCTGCGACCATTCGGCGAAGGCACTGTCGGCGGCGCGCACGGCGGCATCGACCTGGGCTTCGGTGGCTTCGTTGATTTCCACCAGCACTTCGCCGCGCGCCGGGTTGAGCACCGGTTGCGCCGGGCCTTCGCCGTTGACCAGGTGGCCGTTGATCAAGAGTTTGGTTTGCATGTTGTTGTCCTCTTTCTACTGCAAATTCAGGGTGGGAAAGGTCAGGGAATCATTTGCCGCCGCTGCCGGCCACGCTCTCGCCACCCCGGGTCAGGTAGTAGGCGCCGAGGATCGGCAGCATGGTTACGAGCATCACGAGCATCGCCACGACGTTGGTCACCGGCACGTCCCGTGGGCGGCTCAACTGGTTGAGCAACCACAGCGGCAAGGTGCGTTCATGGCCGGCGGTGAAGGTGGTGACGATGATTTCGTCGAACGACAGCGCAAACGCCAGCATGCCGCCGGCGAGCAACGCCGAGCCGAGGTTCGGCAAGATGATGTAGCGGAAGGTCTGCCAGCCGTCGGCGCCAAGATCCATCGACGCTTCGATCAGGCTGTGTGAAGTGCGGCGCAAACGGGCGATGACGTTGTTGTAGACGATCACCACGCAGAAGGTCGCGTGGCCGACGATGATGGTGAACATCCCCGGCTCGATCCCCAGCGTCTTGAAGGTCGCCAGCAGCGCGATCCCGGTGATGATCCCCGGCAGTGCAATCGGCAGGATCAGCATCAGCGAAATGCCCTGTTTGCCGAAGAAGTCCCGGCGGTACAGCGCCGCTGAAGCCAGCGTACCGAGCACCATCGCGATCAGCGTGGCAATGGCTGCGATCTGCAACGACAGCTTGATCGCTTCCAGCACGTCCGGCCGGGAAAACGCCACACTGAACCAGTGCAGGGTGAAGCCTTTCGGTGGAAAGCTGAACGCCGCGTCTTCGGTGTTGAAGGCGTAGAGGAAGATGATCAGGATCGGGAAGTGCAGAAACACCAGCCCGCCCCAGGCTGCGATGCGCAGACCGAGAGATGCTTTTTCAGAGTGCATCGAAGGCCCCCAGTCGTTTGACGATGGACAGGTAAATGGCGATCAGCACGATCGGCACCAGCGTGAATGCCGCAGCCATCGGCATGTTGCCGATCGCGCCTTGCTGCGCGTACACCATGCTGCCGACGAAGTAGCCCGGCGGGCCCACCAGTTGCGGCACGATGAAGTCGCCCAACGTCAGCGAAAACGTGAAGATCGAACCGGCGGCAATGCCCGGCACCGACAGCGGCAGAATCACCTGCATGAAGGTCTGGCGCGGCTTGGCCCCGAGGTCGGCGGAGGCTTGCAGCAACGACGGTGGCAAGCGTTCCAGCGAGGCCTGGATCGGCAGGATCATGAACGGCAGCCAGATGTAGACGAACACCATGAACCGGCCCAGATGCGAGGTCGACAAGGTGCTGCCGCCAACTCCGGGAATCCCCAGAATGAACTGCAGAACCGGCTCCAGCCCCAGGTGCTGCACGAACCACTGCGCCACGCCGCCCTTGGCCAGCAGCAGCGTCCAGGCGTAGGCCTTGACGATGTAACTGGCCCACATCGGCATCATCACCGCGATGTAGAAAAACGCCTTGGTCTTGCCGGTGGTGTAACGCGCCATGTAGTAGGCAATCGGGAACGCGACGATGGCGCTGGCGATCGACACCACGACGGCCATGCTCAGGGTGCGCAGAATGATGTCGAAGTTCGACGGCTGAAACAGTGCGGCGAAATTGGCCAGGGTCAGGTCAGGCGTGACCGCCATGGTGAAGTCGTCGAAGGTGTAGAAACCTTGCCACAACAGCACCAGCAGCGAGCCCAGATAGATCGCGCCGAACCACAGCAACGGCGGCACCAGCAGCATCGACAGGTACAGGTTCGGCTTGCGATACAGCAGGTTGGAAAACCTGCGCAACGGCGCCGATTGAGGGAGGGCGAGGGCGGTCATGTCACACCCCGCTCGCAACGGTGTCGTGCAGCGGAATCATCGCTTCCCGCGCCCAGCGTGCGCTGATGCGCTGACCGGTCTGGTGCTGCGCGCTGCTGACGATCCACTGATTGTTGGCCTGGCTGATGCTCAGGGTCTGGCCGTTTTCCAGCTTCAGTTCATAGCGCGTGGCGCTGCCCTGGTACTGAATGTCGTGGAGCAGGCCGCTGACTTCGATTTCATGGCTGGCCAGCGGGCCTTCGGCGAACCGCACGTGTTCCGGGCGGATCGAAAACGGCTGCGGATGACCGCTGAGCTGGCGCGCCAGATCGCCGCGAATCACGTTCGAAGTGCCGACGAATTCGGCGACAAACGTGGTGGTGGGTTTCATGTACAGATTGCGCGGTGTGTCGACCTGTTCGATGCGACCCTTGTTGAACACGGCCACGCGGTCGGACATCGATAGCGCTTCGGTCTGGTCGTGGGTGACGAAGATGAAGGTAATGCCGAGCTGGCGTTGCAGCTTCTTCAGTTCGCTCTGCATCTGCTCGCGCAGCTTCAGGTCGAGGGCGCCCAACGGTTCGTCGAGCAACAGCACTCGCGGACGATTGACCAAGGCGCGGGCGAGGGCGACACGCTGGCGCTGACCGCCGGACAACTGCACCGGTTTGCGGGTGCCGTAGCCGCCGAGGGCAACCATGTCCAAGGCTTCTTCGGCACGTTTGTGACGCTCGTTCTTGTTCACACCTTTGACCTTCAGGCCGTAGGCGACGTTGTCCAGCACGTTCATGTGCGGGAACAGCGCGTAATCCTGAAACACAGTGTTGACGTCGCGTTGATAGGGCGGCAGACCGGCGGCTTCGGCGCCGTGAATGCGGATCGAGCCCGCGCTCGGTTGCTCGAACCCGGCGATCAGGCGCAGGCACGTGGTCTTGCCCGAACCTGAAGGGCCGAGCATGGAAAAGAACTCGCCGTCCTGGATGTCGATGGAAACCCGGTCAACGGCCTTCACCTCGCCGAACTGCCGGGAAACGTTGGTGAACTGGACTGCAAGCGTCATGATGCGGTGCTCCAAAAAGGCGAGGGCCGTCACAGCGGCCCTGCCTGGACTTCTGAAAAAACTGGATCGTTTGGCGGTGTATGCCCGTGTTGGCTCACCACTTTTGGGTAGGTCTGACGCGGTCCGCTTTAGGCGCCCTCTCCCTCCGGGAGAGGGCGGGGGGTGAGGGCAGCGGTTTCGGCCATTGCTCCAATTTCAAAAGCAAAGTCAAAAGCCACCCCCTCATCGGCACGCCGCCCGCCCAGCCCTCCCGAAACGTCGGACCGCCCCCAAGGGGGCGAGGGGGAAAGGGAGCTCGACCGAGGTGAATTCGAGATCAGCGACCGCCCATAATCGCAATGTAGTCCTGCGTCCACCGGCTGTACGGCACAAACTTCCCACCCTCAGCCTGCGGGGTTTTCCAGAAGGCGATCTTGTCGAACTGATCAAACCCGTTGGTCTTGCAGCCTTCAGCACCCAGCAACTCACTGCCCTGACAAGCCGCCGGAACCGCCGGCAACGAACCGAACCACGCCGCCACATCACCCTGGACTTTCGGCTGCAGCGACCAGTCCATCCACTTGTACGCGCAGTTCGGGTGCTTGGCCTCGGCGTGCAGCATGGTGGTGTCGGCCCAACCGGTGGCGCCTTCTTTCGGCACGGTCGACGCGATCGGCTGTTTGTCGTTGATCAGGCCGTTGACCTGATACGGCCAGGCGCTGGATGCGACCACGCCTTCGTTCTTGAAGTCGCTCATCTGCACCGTGGTGTCGTGCCAGTAGCGGTGGATCAGCTTCTGCTGGGCGCGCAACAGTTCCAGCACAGCCTTGTACTGATCTTCGGTGAGTTGATACGGATCCTTGATCCCCAGCTCAGGCTTGGTGGATTTCAGATAGAGCGCCGCGTCGGCGATGTAGATCGGACCGTCGTAGGCCTGCACGCGGCCCTTGTTCGGCTTGCCGTCCGGCAGGTTCTGTTCCTCGAACACCACGTTCCAGCTGGTCGGCGCGGTCTTGAACACATTGGTGTTGTACATCAACACGTTCGGGCCCCACTGGTACGGGGTGCCGTAGGTTTGTTTATTGACCACGTACCACGGCGCGTCTTTCAGGCGCGGGTCGAGGGATTTCCAGTTCGGGATCAACGCGGTGTTGATCGGTTGCACACGCTTGCCGACGATCAACCGCAGCGAGGCATCGCCCGACGCGGTCACCAGGTCGTAACCGCCCTTGGCCATCAGGCTGACCATTTCATCGGAGGTGGCGGCGGTTTTCACATTGACCTTGCAGCCGGTTTCCTTCTCGAAACCGGTCACCCAGTCGTAGGCCTTGTCGCTTTCACCGCGTTCGATGTAACCGGGCCAGGCGACGATATCCAGTTGGCCTTCGCCGGCGCCGACGGCTTTCAGCGGCTCGGCGGCCTGCAGGCTGGCGCTGGCCAGCAGGGCCGTGGTGATTGCACTGAGCAGTGCGGTCTTGTGCACGAACATGGTGAACCCTCTTCTTTAAATTATGGTCGGGGCAGTTGTGAACGCGGTGGAGCATGCCGTCAGCGGCTTGTTATTAGCGTAGTCAGAGATGCTGGCCGTGGCGGGCCATGATGTGCCGCACCACGCTGTAGTCCTGTAGCGAATCGCTGGATAAGTCTTTGCCGTAACCGGAGCGTTTCAGGCCGCCGTGGGGCATTTCGCTGACCAGCATGAAATGGCTGTTGATCCAGGTGCAGCCGTATTGCAGACGTGCGGCGACCTGCATTGCTTTGTCGAGGTTCTGGGTCCATACCGACGAGGCGAGGCCGTACTCCGAGTCGTTGGCCCAGTCCACCGCTTGCGCCAGTTCATCGAAGCGGGTCACGGTCACCACCGGGCCGAACACTTCGCGCTGGACGATTTCATCGCTCTGTTTGCAACCGGCCAGCAGGGTTGGCTGATAGAAGAACCCGGCACCGGAATGCACCGCCGCTCCGGTCACCCGCTCGATGTGCGGCTGGCCGAGGGCGCGCTCGACGAAACTGGCCACCCGGTCGCGCTGGCGGGTGCTGATCAGCGGGCCGATCTCGTTGTCGGCGTCGCGTTTGCCGGCGAAGCGCAGGCTGCTGACCGCCGCGCCGAGCTCGGCGACCAACTTGTCGTGAATCCCGGCCTGGGCGTAGATCCGGCAAGCCGCCGTGCAATCCTGCCCGGCGTTGTAATAGCCATAAGTGCGCACGCCTTCGACCACGGCTTTGAGGTCGGCGTCGTTGCAGACGATCACCGGAGCCTTGCCGCCAAGTTCGAGATGCGTGCGTTTCAGGGTTTTGGCGGCGGCCTGGAGGATTTTCTGGCCGGTGACGATATCGCCGGTCAGCGACACCATGCGCACTTTCGGATGGCCGACCAGATGACTGCCGACGCCTTCGCCGCCACCGCAGACAATGTTGATCACTCCGCGCGGCAGAATCTCGGCCAGCGCCGGGGCCAACGCCAGAATCGATAGCGGCGTGTGCTCGGACGGCTTGAACACCAGCGTATTGCCGGCAGCGAGGGCCGGGGCGATCTTCCATGCGGCCATCATGATCGGGTAGTTCCACGGCGCAATCGACGCGACGACGCCAATCGGATCGCGGCGCACCATGCTGGTGTAGCCCGGCACGTATTCGCCGCTGAGCTGGCCGGTCTGGCAACGCACGGCGCCGGCGAAGAAGCGGAAGACATCGACGGTCGCGGTCAAATCGTCCTGACGCGCCAGGTGCAGCGGCTTGCCGCAGTTCAGGGCTTCGAGACGGGCGAGGTGGTCGGCGTGCTTTTCAACGGCGTTGGCGATTTCCAGCAGGAAATTCGAGCGTTGTTGCGGGGTGGTGCGCGACCACTCGGCAAAAGCGCGGTGGGCGGCGAGGATGGCGGCTTCGACTTGCTCGGTGCTGGCCTCGGCGATCTGGGTCAGGACTTCGCCGGTGGCCGGGTTGAGGATCGGTTCGACAAAACCCTGGCCGGCGACCAGTTCGCCGTCGATCAGCAACGCGGTGTGCATGTGGGGCTGCGCGCCAGTCATTTTCCGTGATCTCTTTTCTTGTATGGCCATGTTGCTCCCTGTTCCGGGAGCCGACCGTCTTATAGATGCAGCAAGACTAGTGCGCGGCTCCGGGGTCGACAAATTCTAAATACTGAAGGTGGCATTCGATTAAATAGATGGCTTGCGCCCGCCGTGAGGCTGCTCGCGAGCAACGGTCAGGAAGGGATCGACCAATGCGGGGCGCGCGGTGCCGCGACGCCAGGCCAGACCGACGTCGAGGGTCTGGTTGAGGTCAGCAATTGGCCGGGCTTCGATGATGTCGCCTTCCAGCGACCATGGACGGTAGGTCATGTCCGGCTGGATCGACACGCCCAATCCCGCCGCCACCAGACTTCGCACGGCCTCGGTGGACGCGGTCCTGAGGGTAATCTTCGGTTGCAGCCCGGCGCCACGCCAAAGACGTTGGGCATTGCGATCCATCTCGTCGACGTTCAGTTGAATCAGCGGCTCCCGGGCGACATCGGCGAGGTTGATGCTGTCGTGTTCCAGCAGCGGATGCTGGGCCGGCAGCCACAAACGGTGCGGCGAGTGGGTCAGCACTTCGGTCTGCAAGGCGTGGCGGTCTTCGAGGTTGGAGAGGATCAGCACCCCGACATCAATCTCGCCGCTGACCAGCAGATGCTCGATGTACGGCCGCTCGTCCTCCATCACCCGGATCTCGACATTGGGATATGCGCGCTGGAAACGGGTGAGCAAATCCGCCAGGTAATAACCGGCCACCAAACTGGTCACGCCGACGATCAACTGCCCGGCGACCTGATCGGTGCTCTGTTGCAGGCTGCGCTTGGCGTTGTCCACGGTGGCCAGAATCAGGTGCGCCTGGCGCAGGAACTGATGGCCCTGATGGGTGAGCGTCATGCCCTTGGCGTGGCGGTTGAACAGGCTGACGCCGATTTCTTCTTCCAGTTGCTGGATGGCCAGGGTCAGGGTCGATTGGGAAATGAACGCGGTTTGCGCGGCGGCGGAGATCGAGCCGGTCTCGGCCACGGCGATGAAATGGCGGATCTGACGCAAGGTCATCATGGAAGGTTTACCCGGTGGGCGGTTTTTATAGATTGCCTCGAGTGTATATCTATTTTCGCGAATGGCTGCGGTGGGCCAGGCAACATCTGGAAGCACACTCGCACCCAAGTGACGGGCACTTTCGAACTAGGCTGAGAGCCTTATTGATCCGGATAACCCTGTTTGGAGACGGAACATGAACACCCGTGGATTGCTCGATCAACTCCTCAAATCCGGCCAGGAACTGCTGCAGAACAAGGCGGGCGGGGCGCAGAACAAACCGGCTGCCGGTGGGTTGGGCGGCTTGCTGGGCGGATCTTCCAGTAATGGCGCACTCGGCGGTTTACTGTCAGGCGCAGGCGGCGGAGCCCTGGCGGCCGGCGCCATGGGCTTGCTGCTGGGCAGCAAAAAGGCCCGCAAGGTTGGCGGTAAAGTCGCCCTCTACGGCGGCCTCGCCGCACTGGGCGTGATCGCCTATAAAGCCTACGGCAACTGGAACGCCCAGAAAGGCACCGCCCCACAAAGCGAACCGCAAACCCTCGATCGCCTGCCACCGGCGCAAGTCGAACAACACAGCCAGGCCATCCTCAAGGCCCTGGTCGCCGCCGCCAAGGCCGACGGCCACATCGACGACCGCGAACGCCAGCTGATCGAAGGCGAATTCACCAAACTCGACAACGATCAGGAACTCAAGTACTGGCTCCACGCCGAACTCAACAAACCCCTCGACCCCACCGACGTCGCCCGCGCGGCAAGCACACCGGAGATGGCCGCCGAGATGTACGTGGCCAGCGTGATGATGGTGGATGAGGAGAACTTCATGGAGAAGAGCTATCTGGACGAACTGGCGCGGCAGTTGAAGCTGGAGCCGGGGTTGAAGGTGGAGTTGGAGAGGCAGGTGCGTCAGGCAACTTTTTAGGTTGTGAATTCGACGAGGCGGTTAGGCAGGTTCCAGAACGTCATGACCGCAGCCATAAATGGTCCACCCGGCGTCATTTACCATGAGAGCACCTGGGGCATGCCGCCACTGAAACCCAGGTAAGTATAAGTGGGCAGCGGCAACGGTGCTCTCGGATCAAGGAAAAGGTGACAGATCCATTTGTTAGAAAATGGATCTGTCACCTTTCTATCTTTTATATATTTAGATAAGTAGTCAGTGTGATTATAAGTTATTTCAATAATTACCATTGCCAATTTTTTTCTGTGAATATGGCGCTGCTTGGTAGTACTGCTTTCAAAGTTCTCAAGTAACGATCGAATGTAGCCGTTTTTTGGAAGCGTGCTTCGAATCCCACTGATTGGTTGGTTCTATGGATGATTATCATGAGCCTGGACCGATCTATAGTTACAAAATTATATTCCGTCCAAGGGGAGCTGCGCGAGTTGGTTATTTTGTTTTTCCAGCCGAGAAGGGATTTTGCCGCTCCAAGAGCAATAGCTGCCGGGCCGATCATAAAGGCCAAGGACCCTGTATAAATCGCAACGCCTGAGAAAAATAATATTATAAAAATAGCGAGGCTTTTGAAAATGGTTCCGGAAGATTCTGGGTAGTGCCGATAATGTTCGACTTTTCCATGATTCTCTGTGATGGAGTAATTGAATACTGTTTTTTGGCGTAATATAAATATGAAGTAAATGGTCAGTGCGTACGAAAATATATGCATCGACAAAAGTCCAAGCGTATATTGTGGCAGGTTATTCCAAGTGATGGCCGTTACAAAAATATTCATTAGCGTCGCGCCAGCAAAAAGCCAAAGTTGTGCTTTCATGATTTCCTTAGGTGGAGATTTTATTGTTTTTGTCGACCATTCCATAAGGATGCGTTCATGTGCACTTGATTCTTCTTCAAAGGCTCTGCATGAAGTCTGGTTGAATGAGTTGTCACTGGGTTTTGTCATGTTCGTATTATTCCGCTACGGCCAGATCATCGCGCAGGTTTCGATGTTTTGGTTTGGTAGTTCACCACATCCAATCTTTTTCCGCAAAAACTGCATCTTTCGGAAGTAGTTTTTTAAGTGTTGATAAGTATTCTGCAAATAAGCTTTCGGGAAGCCTGGCCTCGAAGCCGATCATGATGTCGGTGTATTGAGCTACGATTAAACGTCTTTTTTTGTCGATGGTGACGAACTTGTATTCTTTCCATTCGGATGATTCTTCTATTTTCGGAGTGTTATTCCAGGTAAGAAAAAATTTTGCTGCTATCAAGGCCATCCCTGCAGGGGCTGCGAGTATTAAAGCCGATGAAGGGCTATAGATAATGGTTGCGATAATAATTATGAAAAATAGCGCCGATATGGCCTTGAATACGGCATGAGCAGACTTTGGAAAGTTTACTGAAGATTCCTCGGTTCCCACTGTTTCGGTAATAGTATAGGTATATGTCTTTTTTTGATGAACGACAAGAATCCAAAGGTAGGTGGCTGCCAAAGTCCAGATTGTACCAGCATGAAGATTCAGGAAAATGGAGCCATTTTCTTCTGATAGGTTGAGGATATAAGACTCGTGAATACCATTTGTTATCGCCGCTACACCGATGGCTATAATAATTGCCATGCCGATGTCCATGTTGGTTGTATCCCGGGGTTTGGCTTTTATCGTCCATTTCATCAGGGTTTTTTCCTGATTTTTTAATGGTTTTTCTGAAGGGGTCGTGTCGTTTTTTAATTCCATTGTTTGTGGTTTTCTTTAATTAATTAACGGGGGCACTACGGCATCTTTGCGGCTACCCAGTTTTGTACGATCAGAGTGCTACTATTCAATGGGCTAATACGGGTGTGTTTCTGATCGTCGGCGTCTTCTTTATCGAGTTTCAGTTGGTAACGATTCTGAAGTGTAGATGTTGTTTCTGGATTTTCTGATGCAGAGTTTTCGTTGTATGGAAATGATGACAGCTTTTTTCAGGAAGTAGATCTGTCACCATCTGTCCAATATCTTCCCTGACCAAACAATGTCTAATCAATGTATTTGACTGCTTTTGCCATAAGGTTCGGGCGAGCAAATGTATCTATGGTGTCGATTTTTTCAAGCATTTCCTTAACTTTTGCTTTGAAAGTATCGTTGTCCATATCGATCCAATAACGCGCTGGTCGACCATTTTTTTTATCATGTTCAAAAGTCGTTGGATCCGAGTTTCGATAGGGTTCATACATCGGGATTTCAGGCAGTGGACGTTGGGTGTCCATAAAATTTTGCAAGAAATCCCAGAGCGCACAGGGTCTTTGTGTCGTATTGTCAGGGGTTATCAGGGCGCTCAGATTAATGGTGGTATTACTATAGCGATGAGCGAGTTGTAACCCATTCGTGGGCAATCCTTGGCGATCTGGTGACGTTACGATATAGGCATCGAATTCGTGAAATGGTGCAACCATGTCAGCGGTTTTATTTTGTATTTTTGCACGCGCGCAATTGAAAATCGTCACCTGTCCTGTAACACGATTCAATTCCCATAGCGGCCCTTTGGGAGGTCGAAACCAGACTTTCGGGAAGTAATTGACAATGATGCTGCTAATTATCCAAGGTGGGAGTAATATTTTTATAATGAGTAATGTAATGGAGTTGTTTGTGAGCTCTCTTATGTTGAATTCAGATGAGTCCGTTTCAAATAGCGAATCAATCAGAAAACATAATGGGAGGAGAATGATCATCCCCCACTTGCAAAAGGTTCTGAGCGAGAGCCAGAACTGAGATCGAAAGGGCAATTGAGCAAAACGGAACCGCTCATGATCATATTTACAGTGCAGCTCCACATCTTCGAATGGGCGTGGCACGTATTTCCCATTCGCTTTCATCTCTGCCTTTTCTTTCTCCCATTGCTCCCAAAAACGCATACTTTCTGGTTTTGGATCTTCCATTATGTTTTCTGGAACCACATCTTGCGTGTGACCCCAAGGCAAGCGCGTGCCGGTTAGTTTGTGAAGGGGGCTTCGCTTCGCTGAGTCTGCTTGCACGGGGATGCGGTCTGCCCGGTAAGCTTCTTCAGAGTAGTAAAGCTGCGGTTCAGCGTCTTTTGACATGTTCAGGCCTTGTTCGTCTGCTCGTCGGCCCAGAATGGGCGGTTGGTTTTGTTGAAGTCTGCCTTGGCATATGCTGCGCTAAAACGAGTAGGGTCTTTTACACTGGGTGCTGGAAAGTAACGTGTTTCAGACTGATTTTTTAGAACGAACTGTGCACGTACGGCCCATTCGTACCCTGTCGACTTTTTGGGTGTGGTGATCATTTCTGGAGTGTCAACGTACAGTTCCAGCGCATCCATGTATACACGCTGCGCTTTATAAACAGGAGGGCTGCCAGATACGTTTTTCTGAGTTGATAATGGTGATCCTCGAAAATTGGTAGTCACTACTTCACGAATTCGACACTCGGCCTGAATGCCAATGTTGCCTATGCTTCCGATAAGTCCGGGCAGTCTGCTTTCGATACGAATCACTGTATTGGCATTACGGACTTCAAAAGGGTTTTCCGAATGTATGTCAAGTTTTGCGTTGGGATCAAAAAGCGTGTTTGGCTTCACCGAAATTCCGATACCGGAAAGTAACCCGATCAATCGATAAAAAGCCTCTTGCGGGTCTTTAAGATGCTTGGCGTTTTCCTCACCCTTCGATGCAAAAGGGCCGTTCAGGAGCCAATCCTCCAGTGGAGTGCTACTGAGCCAAAGTACCAAGCCTGCTCCAGTGCCAATGAGCAAGAGTGCCAGCCAACCCAAAGGGGTCAGTCCGAGCACCGGACCCGCACTCGCCGCACCCGTTGCCATTCCGGCAACCACTCCAGCTGCAGCACCGCCAGCCATCAGCAAGTATCCATACATCGCGTTGTCATTCCATTGCCAGGCATACCAGGCATCGTAAATGCTTATGCCAGCAAAAATGATTCCCGAGAATGATTGTGTGATCAATCGAGCCGTGATTTTTTGTGTTAGTCGTTCAGTCAGGGCTTTGCCGATCCACTTTTTTACATTGCTGTCTGCCAAGTCGTAAATCGGTTTTCGGGCTAACGCGAGCGCGGATTGGGTTCCAACCAGTTTTACGGTCAATGACTCCATCGCAATGATCAGGTCCATTCCTGCCGCCAAAACCCCCAATCGGACTCGGTTTTTATTCTTCTCCCTGCTAGCGGCTTCCCTGCCTTGCAACTCTGCATTCACATTCCACATTTCAAGCATCAGTACTGCTATTGAGAATGGGCGTGAATTTAAAATGCGGAATACAGGGGCATTATTGCGAGTTCTGTGTTGGTTCACGGCATCAGTGAGAGCGGATCCGGTCTGTACGACCCGCGCATTCGCGGCATCGGATGCCGTATTGGAAAGCTGGGCAGCCGTAAGTTGCTGGTTCATGTTTCTGACTAACTGTGCAGTACTATGATTGCGCGGGATTGCCAGCACCAAATGTTCGGAGCTTAAGACGCCGGTTTCAGGCAGACGCGTTCGATCGGTACTGCCTAGAAGTTTCCCTTTATTGTCCAAAAACTCTCCGTAGTACGTTACGGGTACGGACTCGCGGGTAGGAAGATCTTCCAGACCAAAGAGATAATAGCTTTGCGTGACGGCTCCCCGACGCATGAAGTAGGCGGGACCGAATGTGTTCGGCATCATACTGCGAAGCTGCTCCACTCCTCGTGCGTGCAGCTTCACATTGACGGGGCGCGCGCGTTCTGCCAATCGGTCACGTGTCTTTTGCATCCGATCATTTGCCCGGTTTCGGGCGTCATTACTTGCATCGGCATCGGCTGACGCCTGATTGAACGCCTCCCGCGACGGCAGGGTGGCGGCAAGCGCATTTTCCACGGCCGATTGAAGCGTGTCGTAGATGCCGAGAAGCGCGCTACTGATATTCTTGCCGCTAGTTATCAGAAAACTATCGAGGCTGGCGCCCGCCAAAAGGTTGGCCACGATATCGGCATCCATCGTGGTTAGCTGGGCAGCAGCGGGTGGGACTTTGTTCTCAAGCTTCGCTAGCTCAGAAGCGCGGTACTTTCCATCCCCTTTGTTTTTTTCCGGCTGCGGCACTTGATAGGGTTTGCAGGCGCGTTCCATATCGCATTCAGGCCAGAACATTAGGTGTAACGGCGTTTCGGCGCTATTGGCCAAAGTAGCCAACCACTGTTGCCCCGGTGTGGCTTTAGGGCTGTACAGAGTGACACCGCTTACGGCATCGACTACGTCACCGCTTGGCGCCAGAGGATCAAGACGCGAGGGGGGGGCCGCAAGTGCAGCAATCGTTTGGCTGATGACGAACAGAGCAGACAAGTAGTCAAAGCCATCAAGGCTCAGATGATCGGCCAGGGTTTGTTGTGTAACGTCCTGTTGCAAGCTTTCAGTCAGTAGATTCTGAGCACTATTCATGTGCTGCCAGACCATCGTTCGTTCCAGAACAGCGGTGCACTGATTGATTCGCTGCTTTCCAGTACCGCCAACTTTTTCAAGGCTCGCATGCAACGGGTTAGATTTGCCTTGTAGATTACGGGGTACTACCAGCTGTTGTATGAGCAGGGCACTGGCATGGTTGGCTTGTTGGGTCGCATGACGTGCGCAAAGTTTTAGCAGTTCCTGATGGGTTTCCAAACGACTCTTCAGATGTCTGAGCCGGTAGCGTGGATCTTCCAGCAGTACACCACAGATTTGCCGTTGTCTTGCCTTGGCTAGCGTATCTGCAACGCTGGCTTGGGCTATCCATACGTCGGGAGGCGCCTCCTTGTTGTCAGAGGCGGCTGGTGCCGGCATTGATGCAACTAATGCATCAGCTACCGCACTCAACTCGAGCAGTTCGGTACGCTGCACTGGATCGTTATTTTCTGATGTGCCTTTGGTACACGCTTGGAGGAACGTTTTGGCTTTCTGGCTAGCTGTAACAGGGAATTGTCCAGAGAGATCACACAGATAGCGGCCAGGATGATCGAGTAGTCCTTCATAGCCTGGCTCGCGCGATCGTTGAGGTGCTGCCACGCTGACTGGAAAACAACCGCTTTCGAGATTGCGTTTGACGACGGTGGCCTGCGCCGCTGCGGTGCTATTGGCGTAGTTGTGAACATTGAAATTTGAAAATGCCTCAAGCATAGCCTTGCCATCGGGCTTACCGGTGTACAGGTCTTTAAAGCTCTTGTTGGAGCAAGTCAGATTTTGCGGGTTCTTGCAGCGTTGGCTGCGCAAACGGCTATCTTCCTCAAAACGTTGCAGGCGAGCGGCGTGTAGTTGTATTTCAGAAAAGCACATCTGTAGATCTAGCACTCTCTGATTGTTCCAGAGAGAAGGTATCCAAATATCTTCCAGCGCTACCCCAGTGACTTTTCGTTCACCTGTTTTAAATGTCTTTTCTTGCCGGTAGTGAGCAATGTCCACGTCGTGATATGTCGTTTTCCCTTCAAGGATTCGAACCTCCAGTTCACGCCATAGTTTGCCTTTGTAGAAGACATAGATGAACCCTGCCCGAGCCAGCACTGGTGTGCCGTGGTCATACGCACTTTTTGAGCCGGGAAGCGAAACGAAAGGTAGAACGGGTACGAGTTGGTTCCACTGAACGTCAGATTCGCGTGGGGTTGATCGAACATCAGCAAGCAGGGGCAACCGGATGGGTTTACCCTGCGTCGAGTCGATTTCCAGCCAGAGTTTCCGTTTGGCTTCACCGGTGCAATTCCATACATGCAAAACGCTACTGCAAATTTCTTTTTCCTGCGGTTCCGTCTGTGCCTTCTGAACTTTGTCGGCAGGATCACACAACACTACTCTCTGAGTCGCAGGATGGTCCTTGCCTATGACTTGGACGATCACCTTGGATGTTTCGCAAGCCGGACCAGAGCTTAAACTCCCAACGGGTTTACTCATGTCAGAGACTCCTTGTCCTCGAAATTGCTACTTAGATATTGCTGCAGAAGGCCCAGGCGATCTTCGCCACTACCACACTTGGGAATCATTGGAGTTTGTGTGTTCGGGTAACTGGCACGTAGCGATAAGTATTTGTTCAACTCTTGCGGTTCTATGAAACCATCTGCGATGCCTTCATCCAGGAATTGGGCTGCCTCAGCCAGCGATGCGTCGCTCTGCTTGTGCCACCACACATAGACAAAATGTTCTTTCTGTTGCCGCTGCAAGGCTTGTTCATGAAGCACATCAAGATGCAGAGAGTTCAGACCGTCGTTTTTTTTCCAGTCCCGCGTATTCCCATTCTCTACACTGAACCAGTGAAGTGAGTTGTTTGCCAAGTCGTACCATGTACCGCCATACCAGCTCATCCGGTTGATAGGACCCATCCAGGTGCAGGGCGTCGTCTCGTTCTTAACGGTAAAGAAATAGCTCGCTGTTCTTGGGTTGGAATAGCGAAGCACCCCTTTGCGCTCGGTGTCGAAACGTATAAACAGAATATGCCGAAGGTGTGTCAACAGATTTTCATCGGATGCCTGGCTTTCTATGATCAGCCCTGGCCATGCTGAAGGCGACTCGCGCATTTGTTCGATAATGAAAGCGCTGGATGTCGACTCAAGCCAGATCGGACTTTGTTCCGAGTACGCTTGCAGCTCAGTCGAATCGAACAAAAGGGTTGGATTAGGATCGGGCAACTGTTGGTAGAGTTTTTCCAATAGGTCGTCCGTGCGTTCCAGCAATACCGAAATACTCATGTCTATGCTCCCGCCATCAAGGCTTTCCTGCAGGGGCAATCTGTCAATGGGCATTCCATTGGCGTCCCACCTTTGGGTTTTTGGCACAGTTCAACAATGGGCACATTTTCACGCAGACGCTGCTGCAAAAGCATGCCTGGCTTATCCGCATCCGCCTGCTTCAACGGCCCCGGCATCAACGGCGCCGCACCCGTTCCGCTCCCCGGTCCACCACCCGAGTTGATATTGATCGCCGGCCCGCTCATGGTCACGCCGCCGCCATCGATCTTGATGAAGCTGCCGCCACCGACCAGCGTCAGTTCAGCGCCAGCTTCCAGCACCACTTTCATCCCGCTGCTCAGGTGAATTTCCTGCCCTGCGTCGATGAATTGCCCGGTGCCGATCTTGATGTGCTGGTTCACGCCCACGGTCAGGTGGTCGTTGGCGCGTGCTTCGACTTTGCGGTCTTCGTAGACGGTGTGGTGTTCTTCGGCCTTGAATTCCGTGTAGCTGTTCTTTTCCACGACGTCGTGGCGTTCGTTGCCGACGCGGATTTTCTGGTCGTGTTCGATGTTCTCGTCCCAGTCGCGCTGGGCGTGGAGGAAGATCTGTTCCTGGCCTTTCTTGTCTTCGATGCGCAGTTCGTTGAAGCCGCCGCCGCCCATGGAGCTCAGGGTCTTGAAGGTGGTGCGCGTCTTGTTCGCCGGCAGCGCGTAGGGGACGGTGTTTTCCTTGTGGTACAGGCAGCCGCTGATCAGCGGCTGGTCGGGGTCGCCTTCAAGGAAAGTCACCAGCACTTCCATGCCGATGCGCGGGATGGCGATGCCGCCATATTGGGCGCCGGCCCAGGCTGACGACACGCGCAGCCAGCAGCTGGTTTTGTCGTCGGCCTGGCCTTCGCGATCCCAGTGGAACTGCACTTTTACCCGGCCGTATTCGTCGCAGTGGATTTCCTGGCCTTGCGGGCCGGTGACCACGGCGCTCTGGCTGCCGAGGATGCGCGGTTTCGGGTGGCGCAGGGGCGGGCGGTTCGGCACGTCCCACGGGGTGGCCTGGAAGCGGTTGCGGTAGCCCTGATGGAAATCGTCTTTCAGCGCAGTGGTGTCACTGGTGACCGACTCTTCCAGCACCTGCGGCTGCTTGCCTTCGTGATGGACTTCGGTGAGCAGCCACAGGTCGTTCCACTTGGCTTTCGGGTGTTCTTTCAGCGCGAGGAAATGGCCGCTGACCAGCAGCGGCTGGTCGCTCTTGCCTTCGGCGAGCTGGAAGTCGCTGCGATGGCGTTCGAGGGCGCGTTTGGCCAGGTGTTTGCCGCGCTCGCGGTCGACGAAACGGCCCGGGTAATCGTAGTCCTCGAGGTCGGGCAGGGCGTCGCCACGGTTTTCGCTTTCGAGGGTGATCCGCGGTTTTTCGAAGTCGTAATCGCGGCGGGTGGTGCGGCTGGTGCGGGTTTCCAGGCGCAGGTCGAAGCGCTTGATCACCGGGTCGCTGGCGACCATGCCGGAGTCCTGTTGATAGGCCACCGGCGCCAGTTTGTGGAACACCGTCTGGTCATCGCCGAACACCAGTTTGTGCGCCGTGGCGCTGTGCTGGAAGTGGTAGTGAATGCCTTCCTCTTCGCACAGGCGCTGGATGAAATGCAGGTCCGATTCGTCGTACTGCACGCAGTAGATACGCTCGGGGTAGATCGACCCGGTCTGGAATTCATAGGCGTTGCCCTGGATGCCATGCTCTTCGAGGACCTTGCCGATGATTTTCGGCACGCTGAGGTTCTGGAAGATCCGCTGGTTGATCCGGTGCGCCAGGTACGAAAGTTGCGGGCGCAGGGTCACGGAGTAGCGCGTCAGGCGCTTGCCGGAATCGCCTTGCGCGGCGCGGTCGATCAGGCCGTGGATGCCGCTGCCGTCGGGCGACAGCTGCAGGAAGGCCGGTTTGTGCAGCAGGGTTTCGAGGTCCAGCGACGGCTGCTCACTGACCAGCTCCACCTCGAAGGCAAACGGCTGGCTGATGGCTTCCCGACCGGTGAGGGTAAACACCTGGAAATCGGCGGAAAGCCCTTCGATGGTCAGGGCAAAGTGGGTTTCATTGGCCGGCGCGAACATCCCTTGTTCCTCGTGCTGTACAGCGGCGCCCGTCAACCGCAAGAGCGGTCAACGCGCGCGAAATTCTGGAGGGGCGTAAACAACATCGACCAGCAGAGCTGGCCGATGCTTGAAACGATCAGCCGTAATTAAACGACTGGAGCACGCCAGTCATCGGAACCCGAAGTACCGGATACTTCGTGGGTCCAGGTGATTTTGCGGTAGGTGAACTGCACTTCTTCCAGGTGGGTGAAGTGCGCGTTGCCTGGATCCTGGCAGTTGTGCATTTTGTTGTTGATGGCGACGATGATCGCGTCTTCCAGTTTGGTGGTGTAGTAGTGCTCTTGGGTGCCTTGAGCCGAAGTGCGGTACCACTGGATAACGATTTCGCTCATGCGCTCGCCGGAGGTCAGAGCGGCTTGCAGCAGAGGCGAAGCCTTGTCGTAGACCTTGGTGATCACAACTGGCTTGTGCACGCGCTGACCGGTTGGCTGACCGGATTGCGGGTCACGCGGGATGATCACGTCGTGGGTGAAAGCCTGAACCATGACCTGGTCTTCGTGGCCTTCCTGGTAGGTGTTGCCAACGGAGTCGGCAGTGAAGGCGCCGGCAGTGATCAGGCCTTGTTTTTCGCCGGTAACCGACATGTACGCTGGTGTTGCCATGGGAGGTGCTCCTTGCGGATAAAGTTAGGGTGCCCGGGAGGCGAAATCGCCCGGTGGGTGCCAAAGCTATATCAAGGACCGTGCCAGGTTTTCCAAAGTCTCCGTGATACGGGGGTGAAACTGCTGTTTAGTGCATGTTTCAAGATGTTTCATGCCAATTTAAGGCCAAAAGTGCGCAACTTCTTGCGCAGTGGTGTGCAAGAAGTTGCGCACTTGGCTACAGGCGACGGAACCCGGGGGCTGTAGCGAAATCAGGCGGCGATTTTGCGAAACAAGTGCGCAAGAAGTTGCGCACCATGGCACATGGCTATGTCAGTGCCAGACCTCTCCGTTGCAGAAATGGCCAATCCATCGCCCCTTTTTGCCATTGCGCCACTGGCACGTTGCCCTGCGATTCCTTGAAAGTCCTTATCCAGAGCCCATCCCGTTTACGCTCGGGCGGCGCGAGCGCGGCAAACCGTCTTATAAATGAAACACCGCCCTCAGCTATACTCCCCCGCAATTTCGATCTGGCCCCGAGGACTGACTGTGAAGAACTGGACGTTGCGCCAACGCATTTTGGCGAGCTTTGCGGTGATTATCGCCATCATGCTGTTGATGGTGGTCGTCTCGTATTCACGGTTGTTGAAGATCGAAGCCGGCGAGCAGAGCGTGCGTCAGGACGCGGTGCCGGGGGTGTATTTCAGCTCGATGATTCGCAGTGCCTGGGTCGACAGCTATCTGCAGACCCAGGAGCTGCTGGGCCTGAAAAAAGGCCAGGGGATCAGTGCCGAAGACGCTGCGGACTTCAAGTCTTTCGAAGCGCGTCTCAACGAGCAGATGGGCAACTACGAAAGCACTGTCACCACCGCTGAAGACCGGGCCGAGTACACCGTGTTCAAGCAGGACGTACTCAACTACAACAAGATTCAGGCCCAGGTGCTCGACCTGCATGTGCGCAACCAGGAGGACGCGGCCGCGAAGTTGTTCAATGAACAACTGACCCCGGCCTGGACCGCCGGCCGCATGAAACTCAACGACATCATTCGCGAGAACAAGGCCGTTGCCGATGAAGCGATGAACAACATCGACGACGCGGTCGCGGCGGCGAAAGTCAGCATGGGCATCTCCCTGCTGGTGGCCGTGCTGGCCGCCGGTCTGTGCGGTCTTTTGCTGATGCGCGCGATCATGGCCCCGATGAACCTGCTCGTGCGGATTCTCGACACCATGCGCACCGGCGATCTGAGTTCGCGCCTGAACCTGGGCCGCAAGGACGAATTCAACGCTGTGGAAACCGGCTTCAACGACATGATGACCGAGCTCACCTCGCTGGTGTCCCAGGCCCAGCGCTCGTCGGTGCAGGTCACCACGTCGGTGACCGAGATTGCCGCCACCTCCAAACAACAGCAGGCCACCGCCACCGAAACTGCCGCCACCACCACTGAAATCGGCGCGACTTCCCGCGAGATTGCGGCGACTTCCCGTGACCTGGTGCGCACCATGACCGAAGTCTCCACCGCCGCCGATCAGGCCTCGGTGCTCGCCGGTTCCGGGCAACAAGGCCTGGCGCGCATGGAAGACACCATGCACTCGGTGATGGGCGCGGCGGATCTGGTCAACGCCAAACTGGCGATCCTCAACGAGAAGGCCGGCAACATCAATCAGGTGGTCGTGACCATCGTCAAGGTCGCCGACCAGACCAACCTGCTGTCCCTGAACGCCGCGATCGAAGCGGAGAAGGCCGGCGAATACGGTCGCGGTTTTGCCGTGGTCGCCACCGAAGTGCGGCGTCTGGCGGATCAGACGGCTGTTGCGACTTACGACATCGAGCAGATGGTCCGCGAGATCCAGTCGGCGGTGTCCGCCGGGGTGATGGGCATGGACAAGTTCTCCGAAGAAGTGCGTCGCGGCATGGCCGAAGTGCAGCAGGTCGGCGAGCAACTGTCGCAGATCATCCACCAGGTGCAGGCGCTGGCGCCGCGGGTGTTGATGGTCAACGAAGGCATGCAGGCCCAGGCCACCGGTGCCGAGCAGATCAACCACGCGCTGGTGCAACTGGGTGATGCCAGCAGCCAGACCGTCGAGTCGTTGCGTCAGGCCAGTTTCGCCATCGACGAACTGAGCCAGGTGGCCGTGGGCCTGCGCAGCGGCGTTTCGCGATTCAAAGTCTGATGAGCGAAATCATCGCCAAACGCAGCGCTGCACCGGTGGCGAAGCAGGCGTTGTTCCTGCTGTTTCGCATCGGCAACGAACGCTACGCTCTGCGTGCTACGGAGGTGGCGGAAGTGCTGCCACGCCTGCCGCTGAAACCGATTGCCCGGGCGCCGCACTGGGTAGCGGGAGTGTTCGCCTATCGCGGTTCGGTGGTGCCGGTGATCGACCTCAGTGCCCTGACGTTCGGCCAACCGGCCGAAGCGCGCACCAGCACGCGACTGGTGCTGGTGCATTACCGCGCCGACGATTCGCAACCCTCGCAATGGCTCGGGTTGATCCTCGAACAGGCCACCGACACCCTGCGTTGCAACCCGGATGAATTCCAGCCCTACGGCCTCGACAATCGTCAGGCGCCGTATCTCGGTCCGGTGCGTGAAGACGCCCGGGGGCTGGTGCAATGGGTGCGGGTCAACGATTTGCTCGACGATACGGTGCGCCCGCTGCTGTTCCCGACGCCTCCGCTGGATCCGGCGCGGCTTGAGGATCTGCCATGAGCAGCGACCAGCGCTTCTTCGATTTCCTCAAGGAACGCATCGGTCTCGACGTCGCTTCGGTAGGACCGGCAATTATTGAGCGAGCGGTGCGCCAGCGGATCATCCTGGCGCAGATGGTCACGGCCGATGAATATTGGCAAACACTGCAAGGTTCGCGGGACGAACAGCAGGCGTTGATCGAAGCGGTGATCGTCCCCGAAACCTGGTTTTTCCGTTACCCGGAGTCTTTCGCCACTCTGGGCAAACTGGCGCGCAAACGCCTGGCCGAGCTGAACAACATGCGGGCGCTGCGCATTCTCAGCCTGCCGTGCTCCACCGGTGAAGAACCCTATTCGATTGCCATGGCGTTGCTCGATGCGGGCCTCAAGCCCCATCAGTTCAAGGTCGACGGCATGGATGTCAGCCCCCTGTCGGTGGAGAAGGCGCGGCGGGCGTTGTACGGCAAGAACTCGTTTCGCGGCCAGGAACTGGACTTTCGCGAGCGGCATTTTTTCGCCGAGAACGAAGGTTATCGGGTGAATGAAATCGTCCGCGAGCAAGTCCGCCTGCAGGTCGGCAACGTGCTCGATCCGTCATTGCTGGTCAACGAACCACCGTTCGATTTCGTGTTCTGCCGCAACCTGTTGATCTATTTCGATCAGCCGACCCAGCAGCAGGTATTCGCCGTGCTCAAGCGCCTGACCCATGTCGATGGTGTGCTGTTTATCGGCCCGGCCGAGGGCAGTCTGCTTGGGCGGCTGGGCATGCGTTCGATCGGGATTCCGCAGTCTTTCGCGTTCAGTCGCCACAGCGATCCGCAGCCCGAACCGCTGCCGATGCCGGTCGCTCTCCCGACCCCGTTGCCCGTGCGCCAACCGGTGCGGAGCACGCCACCGCCGCCGGTGCGCAATCGCCCGTTTGCCGCTGTGACGCCGTTGCCCGCCACCGCCAAAAGCACGAACCCCGACGCGGCGACCCTGCTGGCCAACATTGCCGCCCTGGCCAATGAAGGCAAAAGCGCCGAGGCCCGGGCTGCGTGCGAACAGTATTTGCGCAGTCATGAACCGGTGGCTCAGGTGTTCTACTGGCTCGGGCTGCTCAGTGATGTCGCCGGCTCTGCTCTCGAAGCCCAGAGCTACTATCGCAAAGCCTTGTACCTCGAACCGCAACACCCCGAAGCCTTGATGCACCTGGCCGCGTTGCTGCAGGCCCAGGGCGATACGGCCGGTGCCAGACGATTGCAGGAGCGCGCCGCCCGCAGCGGCCGCACCGCCGACAGTGAGCGTAAACGATGATCCCGTCCGACACCTTGAACGTCACCCACGAAGACGCCCGGGCCATCGACGATTGCTGGAACCGCATCGGCATCCACGGCGACAAGTCCTGCCCGCTGCTGGAAGAGCACATTCATTGCCGCAATTGTTCGGTGTATTCCGCTGCCGCCACGCGCCTGCTCGACCGTTATGCGTTGCAGCAGGACGAGCGCGACCCGGTGGCGACCCAGGCCGAAGCCGAGCTGAAAACCCGTTCGCTGCTGATGTTCCGTCTTGGCGAAGAATGGCTCGGACTGGCCACCCGCAGTCTGGTGGAGGTCGCACCGCTGCAGGCGATTCACTCCCTGCCGCACCAGCGCTCCCGGGCCTTGCTCGGTGTAGCGAACGTGCGCGGAGCGCTGGTGGCGTGCCTGTCGCTGGTCGAACTGCTCGATCTCGACGGTAACGCCGCCCCGGCGACCGGCGCACGGATCATGCCGCGCATGCTGATCATCGCGGCCAAGGGCGGGCCGGTGGTGGTGCCGGTGGACGAAGTCGACGGGATTCACGCCATCGACGAACGAATCCTCGATGCCGCGTCGCGTTCCGGGGCGCAGGCCAGTGCCAAATACACCCGAGGCGTGTTGCCTTTCAAAGGTCGCAGCCTGCGTTGGCTGGATGAAGAACAGCTGTTGTCCGCCGTCTCCCGGAGCCTCACATGACCCCCGAGCAAATGCGCGACGCCTCCCTGCTGGAGCTGTTCAGCCTTGAAGCCGAAGCCCAGACCCAGGTCCTGAGTGCCGGGCTGCTGGCGCTGGAACGCAACCCGACCCAGGCCGATCAGCTCGAATCGTGCATGCGTGCGGCGCACTCGCTGAAAGGCGCGGCGCGGATTGTCGGCATCGACAGCGGCGTCAGCGTTGCTCACGTAATGGAAGATTGTCTGGTCAGTGCGCAGGAAGGGCGGCTGTTCCTGCGCCCCGAGCATATCGACGCGTTGTTGCAGGGCACCGATTTGCTGATGCGCATCGCCACCCCGGCCAATGGCCCGCAACCCGCGGACATCGAGGCTTACGTGGCGTTGATGGGTGGTTTGCTCGACCCGGCGGCTCCGCCCGTGGTGCCCGCTGCGCCGAGCGCGCCACCGATGGCCGAGTTGCAGCTTCAGCCACCGTCAGTGGTTGAACCGGCGCCCGTTGAGATCTCCGTCGAGGTGGCCGAGCCAGAGCCTGCGCCACGCAAGAGCAAACGCACCACCGAAGGTGGCGAGCGGGTGCTGCGGGTCACTGCCGAACGCCTGAACAGCCTGCTCGATCTGTCCAGCAAATCCCTGGTGGAAACCCAGCGCCTCAAACCGCACCTGGCCACCATGCAGCGCCTCAAACGAATGCAGAACAACGGCCTGCGGGCGCTGGAAAGTCTCAACGTGCATCTCAAGGAGCATGCCCTGAGCCTCGAAGCTCAAGAGGCGCTGGAGGATGCGCGGCGACTGCTCGCTGAATCCCAACAATTGCTGGCGGAGAAAAACGCCGAACTCGACGAGTTTGCCTGGCAAGCGAGTCAGCGCGCGCAGGTGCTCTATGACACCGCGCTGGCCTGCCGCATGCGGCCGTTCGCCGATGTGCTGTCCGGCCAGGTGCGGATGGTGCGCGATCTGGGCCGCAGCCTCGGCAAGCAGGTGCGACTGGAGATCGAGGGCGAGAAAACCCAGGTTGACCGCGATGTGTTGGAAAAACTCGAAGCACCGCTGACGCACCTGCTGCGTAACGCGGTCGATCATGGTATCGAAACACCGGAAGAACGCCTGCTCAAAGGTAAGCCCGAGGAAGGGCTGATCCGACTGCGTGCCTCGCACCAGGCCGGGCTGCTGGTGCTGGAGTTGAGCGATGACGGCAACGGTGTGGACCTGGAAAAGGTCCGCCGCAGCATCGTCGAGCGTCAGTTGTCGCCGGCGGAAACTGCCGCTCAGCTGAGCGAAGAAGAACTGCTGACTTTCCTGTTCCTGCCGGGCTTCAGTCTGCGGGACAAAGTTACCGAGGTGTCTGGTCGGGGCGTCGGCCTCGATGCCGTTCAGCACATGGTCCGCCAGTTGCGCGGTGCGGTAGTGCTGGAGCAGACGGCAGGCGAGGGCAGCCGCTTCCATCTCGAAGTGCCGCTGACCCTGTCGGTGGTGCGCAGTCTGGTGGTGGAAGTCGGCGACGAGGCCTACGCGTTCCCGCTGGCGCACATCGAGCGCATGTGCGATCTGGCGCCGGACGACATCGTGCAGGTCGAGGGCCGCCAGCACTTCTGGCACGAGGGCCGGCATGTGGGGCTGGTCGCGGCCAGTCAGTTATTGCAGCGTCCAGCCAGTCAGAACAGCGGCGACACGCTCAAGGTCGTGGTGATCCGCGAGCGCGATGCGATCTATGGCGTAGCGGTCGAACGTTTCATTGGCGAGCGCACGCTGGTGGTGCTGCCGCTGGACGAGCGGCTGGGCAAGGTGCAGGACATTTCCGCCGGGGCTTTGCTCGACGACGGCTCGGTGGTGTTGATCGTCGACGTCGAAGACATGCTGCGCTCGGTGGACAAGTTGCTGAACACCGGGCGTCTGGAGCGTATCGCTCGCCATGGCAATCAGGCCGCAGAAGCCGCGCGCAAACGGATTCTGGTGGTCGACGACTCGCTCACCGTGCGCGAGCTGCAACGCAAGTTGCTGCTCAATCGCGGCTACGACGTGGCCGTCGCGGTGGACGGCATGGACGGCTGGAATGCGTTGCGCTCCGAGGATTTCGATCTGCTGATCACCGACATCGACATGCCACGCATGGACGGCATTGAACTGGTGACGCTTCTGCGCCGCGACAATCGCCTGCAATCGCTGCCGGTGATGGTGGTGTCCTACAAGGATCGCGAAGAAGACCGGCGCCGTGGACTGGATGCCGGGGCGGACTATTATCTGGCCAAGGCCAGTTTTCATGACGATGCCCTGCTGGACGCAGTGGTTGAGCTCATCGGAGGAGCGCGGGCATGAAGATCGCAATCGTCAACGACATGCCCCTGGCAGTGGAGGCCCTGCGCCGGGCGCTGGCCTTCGAGCCGGCGCATCAGGTGGTGTGGGTCGCCAACAACGGCGCCGAAGCGGTGCGCCTGTGCGCGGAGAACACACCGGACCTGATCCTGATGGACCTGATCATGCCGGTGATGGATGGCGTCGAGGCCACCCGCCGCATCATGGCCGAAAGCCCCTGCGCCATCGTCATTGTCACGGTCGACCGCCAGCAGAACGTGCACCGGGTGTTCGAAGCCATGGGCCACGGTGCGCTGGACGTGGTCGACACCCCGGCCCTTGGCGCCGGGAATGCCCAGCAGGCGGCCGCGCCACTGTTGCGCAAGATTCTGAATATCGGCTGGCTGATCGGCGAGAAAACCGCTCGCGCGCGCCCGGCCCAGACAACGCCGCGCAGTTCGGCGTCGTGCCAGCGGCTGGTGGCGATCGGCTCGTCAGCGGGTGGGCCGGCGGCGCTGGAGGTTTTGCTCAAAGGCCTGCCACGCAACTTTTCTGCGGCCATCGTGCTGGTGCAGCATGTCGATCAGGTGTTCGCCGCCGGCATGGCCGAATGGCTGGCCAGCGCCAGTGGCCTCGATGTGCGGCTGGCCCGGGAGGGTGAGCCGCCGCAGGCCGGCGCGGTGTTGCTGGCCGGCACCAATCATCACATCCGGCTACTCAAGAACGGCACGCTGGCCTACACCGCCGAGCCGGTCAACGAGATCTACCGCCCCTCGATCGACGTGTTTTTCGAAAGCGTCGCCAATTACTGGAACGGTGACGCAGTAGGGGTTTTATTGACCGGGATGGGACGCGACGGGGCTCAAGGGCTTAAGCTCATGCGCCAACAGGGTTACCTGACCATCGCGCAGGATCAGCAAAGCAGTGCGGTGTACGGCATGCCCAAGGCCGCCGCGGCCATCGATGCAGCCGTAGAAATCCGTCCACTGGAAAAGATAGCGCCACGATTGCTGGAGATTTTCCCCAAATGAACGCATTACTCCGCAATCCAGGCCCCCGCAGCACTCAGGTGACCGCCCATGAATGACTTACAGATCGATGACATCAAAACCGACGAGAACGCCGCCATGGTGTTGTTGGTGGACGATCAGGCGATGATCGGCGAAGCCGTGCGCCGCGGGCTGTCGAATGAAGAGAACATCGACTTTCACTTCTGCTCCGACCCGCATCAGGCCGTGGCCCACGCCGTGCGGATCAAACCGACCGTAATCCTGCAGGATCTGGTGATGCCGGGCCTCGACGGCCTGAGCCTGGTGCGCGAATACCGCAATCACCCGGCGACCAAGGACATTCCGATCATCGTCCTGTCGACCAAGGAAGATCCGCTGATCAAGAGCGCGGCGTTCTCCGCCGGAGCCAACGATTACCTGGTGAAACTGCCGGACAACATCGAACTGGTGGCGCGCATCCGTTATCACTCGCGCTCCTACATGACCCTGCTGCAACGGGACGCGGCCTATCGCGCGTTGCGGGTCAGCCAGCAGCAATTGCTCGACACCAACCTCGTCCTGCAGCGGCTGATGAACTCCGATGGCTTGACCGGGCTGTCCAACCGCCGGCATTTCGACGAGTACCTGGAGCTGGAATGGCGCCGCTCGCTGCGTGACCAGAGCCAGTTGTCGTTGCTGATGATCGACGTCGATTACTTCAAGTCCTACAACGACACCTTCGGCCACGTCGAAGGTGACGAGGCCCTGCGCAAGGTCGCTACGGCGATCCGCGAGGCCAGCGCCCGGCCGTCCGACCTGCCGGCGCGTTATGGCGGCGAAGAGTTTGCGCTGGTGCTGCCCAACACCTCGCCGGGCGGGGCGCGGCTGGTGGCGGAGAAGCTGCGCCAGACCGTGGCGGCGCTGAAGATTCCGCACAATGCGCCGGCCGAAGGGGCGAGCCTGACCATCAGCATCGGCCTGGCGACCATGGTGCCGGAGGCGGGCAGCGACTGCCGGTTGCTGATCTCGGCGGCGGACCGTGGCCTGTATCTGGCGAAGAACAACGGGCGCAACCAGGTGGGGATCGAGTGAACCATCGGGTTCATTCGCCTCAAGAGCCGCCAGACGGGCTGCCGTGACAGCTTGATTACGTTATACTCGCCGGCTTTCAAAAGTTCGCCAACGAGTGCTGCCCGTCATGGAAATCAACCCGATCCTGAACACCATCAAGGACCTGTCCGAGCGCTCCGAATCTATTCGGGGGTATCTTTGACTACGATCAAAAGCATGAGCGTCTGATCGAAGTCAATCGCGAGCTTGAAGATCCTGCAGTCTGGAACAAACCTGAATACGCCCAGGAACTGGGCCGCGAGCGCTCGGCGCTGGCGCAGATCGTCGACACTCTGGACGAGCTGGCCACCGGCCTGGCCGATTCCCGCGAGCTGCTCGACATGGCCGTCGAAGAGAACGACGAAGGCGCCGTGAACGACGTCGTCGAAGTCCTTCAAGGTCTCGAAGAGTCCCTGGCCAAGCTGGAATTCCGTCGCATGTTCAGCGGCGAGATGGACCCGAACAACGCCTACCTGGACATCCAGGCCGGTTCCGGCGGCACCGAAGCCCAGGACTGGGCCAACATCCTGCTGCGCATGTACCTGCGCTGGGCCGACAAACGCGGTTTCGATGCGACCATCATGGAGCTGTCGGCCGGTGAAGTCGCCGGGATCAAGGGTGCCACCGTGCACATCAAGGGCGAATACGCCTTCGGCTGGCTGCGCACCGAGATCGGCGTGCACCGTCTGGTGCGCAAGAGCCCGTTCGACTCCGGCAACCGTCGCCACACCTCGTTCTCTGCCGTTTTCGTCTCGCCAGAGATCGACGACAAGGTGGAAATCGAAATCAACCCGGCAGACCTGCGGATCGACACCTATCGTTCCTCTGGTGCCGGTGGTCAGCACGTAAACACCACCGACTCGGCCGTACGTATCACCCACGTACCGACCAACACTGTGGTCAGCTGCCAGAACGAACGTTCCCAGCACGCCAACAAAGACACCGCCATGAAAATGCTGCGGGCCAAGTTGTACGAGCAGGAAATGCAGAAGCGCAACGCGGCGTCCCAGGCGCTGGAAGACACCAAGTCGGACATCGGCTGGGGTCACCAGATCCGTTCGTACGTGCTCGATGCCTCGCGGATCAAGGATCTGCGTACCAACATCGAACGCAGCGACTGCGACAAGGTGCTCGACGGCGACATCGACGAATACCTGGAAGCCAGCCTGAAATCGGGGCTGTAAGCTTTCACCCGACCTCAAGTCCCCCGTCATCGGCGGGGGCAACGAACCTGTGATGGAATATTTAAAGACATGAGCGACCAACAACTCGACCCGCAAGCCCTGCAACAGGAAGAAAACTCCCTGATCGCCCTGCGCAAGGAAAAGCTTGCTGCCGAGCGCGCCAAGGGCAATGCCTTCCCGAACGACTTCCGCCGCGACAACTACTGCGAAGCACTGCAGAAACAGTACGCGGACAAGACCAAGGAAGAGCTGGCAGAGGCTGCGATCCCGGTCAAGGTTGCAGGTCGCATCATGCTCAACCGTGGCTCGTTCATGGTGATCCAGGACATGACCGGTCGCATCCAGGTCTACGTCAACCGCAAGACCCTGTCCGAAGAAACCCTGGCTGCGGTGAAAACCTGGGACATGGGCGACATCATCGCCGCCGAAGGCACCCTGGCCCGTTCCGGCAAGGGTGACCTGTACGTCGAGATGACCAGCGTGCGCCTGCTGACCAAATCCCTGCGCCCGCTGCCGGACAAGCACCACGGCCTGACCGACACCGAACAGCGCTACCGTCAGCGTTACGTTGACCTGATCGTCAACGAAGACGTGCGCCAGACCTTCCGCGTGCGTTCGCAAGTGATCGCTCACATCCGCAGCTTCCTGATGAAGCGCGACTTCCTCGAAGTCGAAACGCCGATGCTGCAGACCATTCCTGGCGGTGCCGCGGCCAAGCCGTTCGAAACCCACCACAACGCGCTGGACATGGAAATGTTCCTGCGTATCGCGCCAGAGCTGTACCTGAAGCGTCTGGTGGTTGGCGGCTTCGAAAAAGTGTTCGAGATCAACCGCAACTTCCGTAACGAAGGCGTTTCGACTCGTCACAACCCTGAATTCACCATGTTGGAGTTCTACCAGGCTTACGCCGACTACGAAGACAACATGGACCTGACCGAAGAACTGTTCCGTGAACTGGCGCAGCTGGTTCTGGGCAGCACCGACGTGCCGTACGGCGACAAGGTGTTCCACTTCGGCGAGCCGTTCGTGCGCTTGTCGGTGTTCGACTCGATCCTCAAGTACAACCCTGAGCTGACTGCCGATGACCTGAACGACATCGACAAGGCGCGCGCCATCGCCAAGAAGGCCGGCGCCAAGGTGCTGGGCTTCGAAGGTCTGGGCAAGCTGCAGGTGATGATTTTCGAAGAGCTGGTCGAGCACAAGCTGGAACAGCCGCACTTCATTACCCAGTACCCGTTCGAAGTGTCGCCGCTGGCCCGTCGCAACGACGACAACCCGAACGTCACCGACCGCTTCGAGCTGTTCATCGGCGGCCGTGAAATCGCCAACGCCTACTCCGAGCTGAACGACGCGGAAGACCAGGCCGAGCGCTTCATGGCGCAGGTGGCCGACAAGGACGCCGGCGACGACGAAGCCATGCACTACGACGCCGACTTCGTTCGCGCGCTGGAGTACGGCATGCCGCCGACGGCCGGTGAAGGTATCGGTATCGATCGTCTGGTGATGTTGCTGACCAACTCGCCGTCGATCCGCGACGTGATCCTGTTCCCGCACATGCGGCCGCAAGCGTAAGTGTTTCAATAAAAAAGCCGCCTGAAATGGGCGGCTTTTTATTGCCTGTCTGGTACAAACGTATCAAATGGTTACTTTTGAAAAAAACAACAGAGGAAGTCCTGTCGTGATCGGTGCAATGGCTCAAGAGGGTGCAGCGGGTATCGCCACTGCGGTCGCTGAAAGTGTTCAGTACCAGGGCCGCAAGGCCAGCCGACAGGGCAGCGAGCAGCGTCGGCAGGACATTCTCGATGCGGCGATGCGCATTGTCGTGCGCGATGGCGTGCGGGCTGTGCGTCACCGTGCGGTGGCGGCCGAGGCCGGTGTGCCGTTGTCGGCCACCACCTATTACTTCAAGGACATCGATGACCTGCTCACCGATACCTTCGCCCAGTATGTCGAACGCAGCGCGGCCTACATGGCCAAGCTGTGGATCAACAACGAAGGCCTGCTGCGGGAGATGGTTGTCAGCGGCGACGGCAGCCCTGAATCGCGCTCGCAACTGGCTGACGATATCGCCCGGTTGATGGCCGACTACGTGCACCGGCAACTGGTCAATCGCCGCGAGCATTTGATGGCCGAACAGGCCTTCCGTCAGGAAGCGCTGCTCAACCCGCGTCTGGCGGAACTGGTGCGTTCCCATCAGCAGATTCTGTTGCAGGGCACCTGCCAGTTGTTCCAGGTGCTGGGCTCCCGCGAGCCGCAGCAGGATGCCAAGGTGTTGACGGCGATTATCGGACGGATGGAATATCAGGGCCTGCTCAACGACGCCGAGCCTTTGGCCGAAGAGGACATGCTCGGCATTCTGACGCGCTATATGCATCTGGTGCTTGCGTCGGTGTAACGCAATCCCCTGTGGGAGCGAGCTTGCTCGCGATTACGATCTGTCATTCAAAATCTTCATTGGCTGACACTCCGCCATCGCGAGCAAGCTCGCTCCCACAGGTTCGCTGGTGAGTTCGGTTCATAGGGAGTGTTGAATGAAAGCCTGGCGTGGCGCGTTGATCGCGCTGTCGTTCCTGCTGCTCAGCGGTTGTCTGGTGACCTTCAAGGATCCGCTGCCTGCCCGTGAGCTGGCGCCCAAGGGCCTGCTCGGCGAATGGGCGAGCACCAATGCCTGGGGCGAGCCGATGAACCTGGAACTCACGCGCCTGGGTAATGACCGCTATCAGGCGGTCACCTGGTTCAAGGCCCGTCCCCATGAGCGGGAAGCTTATCCGTTCACTGTGTCGCGTCATGGCAACCGCTGGTACCTGTCGGCGAAGGTGCCGGCGCAGTATGGCGGGCAATTCACCATCGCCGGTTTCGAGATCACCGACAAACATGAACTGGTGATTTACAACCTCGATCTCGATCAGATCAACCAGGCCATCGCCCAGAAAACCCTCGACGGCCAGGGCTTCCCGACCGATGACGGTCAGGGTGTGCAGGTCGACAGTCCGCTGGATAAGGTCTTTGCTTACCTCGACGACCCAGCCAACTCAGACGTTTTCGTCGAAGCGGCGCGCTACCAGCATCAGGCCAAGGCCAAATAATTCAGTTCGTCACGTTTTCTACAGGAGTTTCGGGTGGACGATTACCAGCAGACGATACGCACGCTGTCCGATCGCATTGTGCTGGCGCAGACGCCGATTCGCGTGCTCGATGCGGTCAAGTGGGACGAGAACATCCGCAAGGGGTTCCTCAAGGCCAAGGGCAAGGAATTGCCGGCGGTGGATCGCGACTACTACCTCAACCGGCCGCTGTCCTTCGATTCGAGCAAGGTCAAGCTGGAATTCCAGAACATCGAACGGGACATCACCCGCCAGCTCGGCCAGTTCAACCCGGTCGGCCAGATCATGCGGCGCATGTGCAAGGAATACCGGATGGTGGTGCGCATGCTCGAAGCGCGCGGCACCGAGGATTTCGGCCTGATTTCTCAGGAACTGTACGGCGCCGCGTCCGACGCGTTTCACGCCGGTGACCCGACGCTGGCCGACCTCGGTTTGATGATGTCGGACTACCTGAACAACATCGACGGCCGTGGCGACCTGAAGGACGAACCGAAGATCCTCACCGCCAAGGATGCCGTTCACCTGCTGCAAACCCGCCTGAACAAAGTGTTTGGCGAGGCCGAGGAAACCATCCGCGTGTTCGAGTCCGACGGCATCGTCGCCGACGCGGCGGCAGGCGCCGACTACATCAAGATCCGCACCGACGCGATGTTCAACGACCGCGACGTGCGCGCGCTGGAAGTCCACGAAGGCCTGGTGCACGTCGGCACCACGCTCAACGGCTTGAACCAGCCAATCTGCACCTTCCTGTCCAAGGGCCCGCCCTCGTCGACGGTGACTCAGGAAGGTCTGGCGATCCTGATGGAAATCATCACCTTCGCCTCCTACCCGAGCCGCCTGCGCAAACTGACCAACCGCACCCGCGCCATTCATATGGTGGAGGAGGGCGCGGACTTTCTGCAGATTTTCGAGTTCTTCCGCGAGCAGGGCTTCGAGATGGCGGAAAGCTACGGCAACGCCAGTCGGGTTTTCCGTGGATCGACGCCGACCGGTCTGCCATTCACCAAAGACTTGTCCTACCTCAAGGGCTTCATCATGGTTTACAACTACATTCAGTTGGCCGTGCGCAAGGGCAAGCTCGAGCAGGTTCCGCTGTTGTTCTGCGGCAAGACCACGCTGGAGGACATGCGAACCCTGCGGCAACTGGTGGATGAAGGCCTGGTGGTGCCGCCGAAGTATCTGCCGGATCAGTTCCGCGACATGAACGCGTTGTCGGCGTGGATGTGCTTCTCCAACTTCCTCAATCACTTGAGCCTGGACCGGATCGAGGCCGATTACTCCAACATCCTGTAGGCCCATTGATCATTCCCGCGCTGAGCGCGGGAATCCGAACCTTGCGAGGTTTCACCGGATGAGAATCCTCGGCATCTTCTGCCTGCTCCTGACCCTCGGCGGTTGCAGCTCTTTGCTGTTCTACCCCGAGCCGGGCCAGATATTCACCCCGGAAAAGGCCAAACTTGAATACCGCACCGTCACCCTGACCACCGCCGACGGCCTCAGGCTGAACGCCTGGTGGCTGCCGGCCAAACCCGGCGTCGAGGTCAAGGGCACGGTGCTGCACCTGCACGGCAACGGCGGCAATCTGCCGATGCACCTGGGCGGCAGCTGGTGGTTGCCGAAAAACGGCTATCAGGTGCTGTTGGTGGACTATCGCGGTTACGGCCTGTCCGAAGGCAAGCCTAGCCTGCCGGCGATCTATCAGGACATCGACGCCGCATTTGCCTGGCTGGACAAAGCGCCGGAGGTCAAAGGCAAGCCGTTGATCCTGCTCGGCCAGAGCCTCGGCGGTTCGATGGCGGTGCATTGGCTGGTGCAGCATCCGGAACGACAAAAACAGCTCAAGGCCTTCGTGCTCGACGGGGTTCCGGCCAGTTACCGCAGCGTTGGCCAATATGCCCTGAGCACCTCGTGGATGACCTGGCCATTCCAGGTGCCGCTGTCGTGGCTGGTGCCGGACAGCGACAGTGCGATCAACTCGATGCCGCAGCTCAAAGGCGTGCCGAAATTGATCTTCCACAGCATCGACGATCCGCTGGTGCCACTTTCCAATGGCATCCGTCTGTATCAAGCTGCGCCGCCACCGCGCGTGCTGCAACTGACTCGCGGTGGCCATGTGCAGACCTTTGGCGATCCGGTGTGGCGCCAGGTCATGCTGCGTTACCTCGACGATCCCGAGCATTTCAACGGCCTGCGCCGCCTCGGCGAAGTCCCGAATTACCCGCAACCTCCGAATTCTGAAAACGAGAGTCCGCAATGAGTGAAGAACGCAACGCCATCCCGCTGATCATCACCGGTATCTGCAGCATCCTCGGCACCGTCGGCGCCCTGTGGTACTACGGCTACCTGCACTTCGCCAAACCCGAGGATGCGCTGCTGCTCAACGAATTCACCATGCTCAAGACCATTCCCGGCGAAGACTACAAGGTCTCCCTGGACCCGGCGCCGCAGGTGGCGCAGTGCATCGATGGCGTGCTGGTGCTGTTCGACACCGAACAGAAAGGTTTGACCGGGGTGCTGATCAACGCGCAGAAAAAGGCTGTGCGCTGCATGGGGCAGGAGACGCCGCAGAAGTTGGAAGAGTAAACCCGCGACAAACAAAAGCCCCGCCTGATCAAATCAGGCGGGGCTTTTTTGTTAACGCGTGACGCTTAGTTCGAGCTGACTGCCGAGCGCGGCATCACCGGCTGGTTGTCGTTGGAAATGGTCACTTCCACCCGACGGTTCATCGCACGGCCCGAGACGCTGCCGTTATCCGCGACCGGGTATTCCTTGCCGTAGCCCTGTACCACGATGCGCGACGGATCGACACCCATCTTGATCAGTGCAACCTGCACCGAGGTCGCACGACGCTCAGACAGCGACTGGTTGTACGAAGCGGCGCCGGTGCTGTCGGTGTAGCCCTCGACGATCACCTTGCGATCCGGGTTTTCCTGGAGGAATTGCGCCAGTTTGTTGATGTTCACCAGACCGCTGGATTTCAGGTCGGCCTTGTTGGTGGCGAACAGCACGTCACCGAAGGTCACCAGCGTACCGCGATCGGTCTGCTTGGCGTTGAGGCTGTCCTGCAGCTGTTTGATCTGTTGATCGCGGGCATCCAGACGGGCCTGGGCACGTTGGGCGGCGGCGTTCTTCAGGTTATTTTCAGCGGTGCGCAGGGCAATGGTCTGCTTGGCCACTTCCACGCGCTGGTTGGTCAGGTAGGCCAGTTGGTCGACCTTGGCTGCGTTTTCCTTGTCCAGATAGGCCTTGTCAGCCTTGTCCAGGTAATCGCTGGCGTCCTTGGTTTCCAATGCTGCAACCTTGCTCGCCTGCGGGTTGGCCTGCAGGCCGGCGTAGTTGGTGCGCGCCTGTTCCAGGTTCGGGTTCGGCGGCGTCGAGCAGGCAGCCAGGGCAACGCTTGCGGCCAGGAGAGCGGGGATCATCAGTTGTTTACGCATAATCGTTCGTCCTTTCTATCGATAAGAGATTCAGCCTTGCGGTCGGGATGCGCGCTTACTGCACGGTGCGCTGACTTTCCTGACGCAGTTCCTGAACACCTTTCTGGGAATCCTTCACAGCCTGTTCGGCTTTCATCGCCTGAGCCTTGCGTTCGGCAACGCGGGCATCCCACTCGGCTTGCTCGGCGAGCGTGCGAGCCTCGTCATATTTCTTGTCGTGCATGGCGATTTCGGCTTGTTTGAGCTTGTCCTGCGCCTGCTTCATTTCCACGGCGGCGAACTCGGTACCGCCGGCGCTGACCGCGCTGTTGACGGCCGATTGAGTCACCGCGTATTGCTCGGTCGGTGGATTGCCGGCACAACCGGCCAGCACGAAGCTGGTGCCGATGGCCAGGGCGGCCAGTTTCAGACCGCGCAGGTGGGAGAACGAGGTTTGGGTCTTCATGGTCTTCAACTCCATTGGTTAACTCCTTGGAAGCTTCGAAATCCATCCTGGTAGCGGAGCCGCAACCGTCATGTGCAAGTGCGTTTTGAAACGCTCGTTCCAGGCGTGGTTACCTGTTCCGACCGAAGGCTTTTTTTAAAAGTTCAGAAAAGATGGCTCATCGCCAAAAAATATTCTGACCAAGTGGACAAGGCTCTAAACCGGGAACTTTGGCGGGGGAGAGTGGTACGCGCGGGTGAAAAATGGTGCAAAAGCGGAGGGGGAACAAAGTCCCTGTGGGAGCTGGCTTGCCAGCGATGAGGTCATCAAATTCAACACATTTGCGGCTGAACTGACGCCATCGAGGGCAGCCATTTCCCACAGTTTTGAAGTGTCAGAGATCAGTGTTTTTGCTTGCCGGCAGCCGTCGACAGGTCCTGCAGATGCCGACGCGACAACGCGAGAAAACGCGGCGTCGGGCCAACGTCCTCATACAGCGGATCACCTTCTTCATCGGTGGCAACCACGGTCGAGCCTTTCACATACGGCAGGCTCGCCTCGAACTCTTCAAGCGCCGCGCCGATCAGTTCGCCAAGCAGTTCTTCGGCATGGCGTTTGGGGTACATCTCGGCAATCGCCGCCAGGCGCGCGGCGGCCTCCACATCCAGATGAATCGTGTAGCCGGTGTCGGTCAGGCGACCCTTGGCGGTTTCTTCCCAATGCTGGGCGAGTTCACGGATTTTCATGATGACCTCATGTCGTACCTGCTCGTGGCAGGTCTGGGTGAGTGTCCGCCGTCAGGCGGCGGCAAGCCGTTGTGGGGCTTACTGTTGAGACTAGCTTCAGGGCGCAAGGTTTAAAGTCCCTTCGTCGTTTGCTTGTAAGAAGCGTTGCAGAGCGGCACTCTCTGTTCATCCACTCACTTGCGATCCGTCACCGATTACTGCTGGAGAGATGCTGATGACCGATATTGATGCACGCTTGCGCGAAGACGTTCACCTGCTCGGTGAGCTGTTGGGCAACACCATCCGTGACCAGTACGGCGAGGCGTTTCTCGACAAGATCGAGCAGATTCGCAAGGGCGCCAAGGCCGACCGACGCGGCTCGATGGATGCCGAACTCAGCGCCAGCCTCAATCAGTTGAGCGAAGACGAATTGCTCCCGGTGGCGCGGGCGTTCAACCAGTTTCTCAACCTGGCGAACATCGCCGAGCAGTACCAGCTCATCCATCGCCGCGAAGAGTCGCAAGCCGCACCTTTCGAGTCCCGGGTGCTGCCGGAATTGCTCGCCCGTTTGCGCGAGGAAGGGCACAGCGCCGACTCCCTCACCCGGCAGTTATCGCGACTGGAAATCGAACTGGTACTGACCGCGCATCCGACCGAAGTGGCCCGGCGCACGCTGATCCAGAAGTACGACGCGATCGCCGCGCAACTGGCGGCCCAGGATCACCGAGACCTGACCACGGCCGAGCGCGAGCAGATCCACAACACCCTGCAACGCTTGATCGCCGAAGCCTGGCACACCGAAGAAATCCGTCGCACCCGCCCGACCCCGGTGGACGAAGCCAAGTGGGGTTTTGCGGTGATCGAGCACTCGCTGTGGCAGGCGATTCCCAACCATATGCGCAAGGCCGATCAGGCACTGTTTGCGGCCACGGGCCTGCGATTGCCGCTGGAAGCCGCACCGATCCGCTTCGCATCGTGGATGGGCGGCGACCGCGACGGCAACCCGAACGTCACCGCTGCGGTGACCCGCGAAGTACTGCTGCTGGCGCGCTGGATGGCGGCGGATCTGTACCTGCGGGATGTCGATCACCTGGCCGCCGAACTGTCGATGCAGCAGGCCAGCGACGCGCTCAAGGCCAAGGCCGGTGACAGCGCCGAACCCTATCGCGCGGTGCTCAAGCAGTTGCGCGAGCGCCTGCGCGCCACGCGCAACTGGGCTCATGCATCGCTGACCGCAACCACCCCGGCACCGGCCGATGTGCTGCACAACAATCGCGATCTGCTTGATCCGCTGGAGCTGTGTTACCACTCGCTGCACGAATGCGGCATAGGCGTGATCGCCGACGGGCCGTTGCTCGATTGCCTGCGCCGGGCCGTGACCTTCGGCCTGTTCCTGGTGCGCCTCGATGTGCGTCAGGACTCGTCGCGACACACCGCCGCCATGACCGAAATCACCGATTACCTCGGCCTCGGTCGCTATGAAGACTGGGACGAAGAACAGCGCATCAGCTTCCTGACCCGCGAACTGCAAAACCGCCGGCCGTTGCTGCCGGCGCATTTCAAACCTTCGGCGGACACCGCCGAAGTGCTCGCCACCTGCAAGGAAATCGCCGCCGCACCGGGGGCTTCGCTGGGTTCCTATGTGATCTCCATGGCCGGTGCCGCCTCCGATGTCCTCGCGGTGCAACTGCTGTTGAAGGACTCTGGTGTGCTGCGGCCGATGCGCGTAGTGCCGCTGTTCGAAACCCTGGCCGACCTCGACAACGCCGGGCCGGTGATCGAGCGCCTGTTGCTGCTGCCGGGTTACCGCGCACGGCTGCAAAGCCCGCAGGAAGTGATGATCGGTTATTCCGACTCGGCCAAGGACGCCGGCACCACCGCAGCGGCCTGGGCGCAGTACCGGGCGCAGGAGCGGCTGGTGGAAATCTGCCGCGAGCAGCAAGTCGAACTGCTGCTGTTCCACGGTCGCGGTGGCACCGTGGGCCGTGGCGGCGGCCCGGCTCACGCGGCGATTCTGTCGCAGCCGCCGGGTTCGGTGGCCGGGCGTTTCCGCACCACCGAGCAGGGGGAAATGATTCGATTCAAATTCGGTCTGCCGGACATCGCCGAACAGAACCTCAATCTGTATCTGGCCGCCGTGCTCGAAGCGACCTTGCTGCCACCGCCGCCACCGACGCCCGAATGGCGGCATTTGATGGATGAACTGGCTGCTGACGGTGTGGCGGCCTACCGCGCCGTGGTGCGGGTAAATCCGCAGTTCGTCGAGTATTTCCGCCAGTCGACACCCGAGCAGGAGCTGGGGCGTTTGCCGTTGGGCAGCCGTCCGGCCAAGCGTCGCGCCGGTGGCATCGAAAGCCTGCGGGCGATTCCGTGGATCTTTGGCTGGACCCAGACGCGTTTGATGCTGCCAGCGTGGCTCGGCTGGGAAAACGCGCTGAGCAAGGCGCTGGAGCGCGGCGAAGGCGAGCTGCTGGGGCAGATGCGCGAGCAGTGGCCGTTCTTCCGCACCCGCATCGACATGCTGGAAATGGTCCTGGCCAAGGCCGACGCCGACATTGCGCTGTCCTACGACGAGCGACTGGTTGAGTCGGACTTGTTACCTTTGGGTGTGCACTTACGCGACCTATTGTCGCAGGCATGTTCCGTGGTGCTCGGCCTGACCGGTCAGTCGCAACTGCTGGCACATAGCCCGGACACCCTGGAATTCATCCGCCTGCGCAACACCTATCTCGACCCGCTGCATCTATTGCAGGCCGAACTGCTGGCGCGTTCGCGACAGCCGAACGTCGAGCAGGACAGCCCGGTAGAACAGGCGTTGCTGGTGTCTGTGGCGGGGATTGCCGCCGGTTTGCGAAATACCGGCTAAGGTTTTCTGCGTGGGGCGGGGCACCCGGGGCAAACGTCGGGTGCCGTTTACCGAGCGTGGGAAAAATGCGGGCAAGCGACAGTTAATGATGGGGTTGCGACTTGGGGAACCGCGTCGCAAGGTCGCGGCAGGCGCCGGTTTCTCCGACTTTTGGCGTCTTGTGTGGGCGCAGCCTGCTGTGTATCTTGGTCAGCCTCTGGCCGTTTGGGCGGTCACGACCCTATTTCCAGGATTTCGCCCCATGAGGCGAATCCGTTGTTTTGCAAAAGCTTTTTATAAAAAAATTGAGGAGCACATCTAATGCGCGTCATTCTGCTGGGAGCTCCCGGGGCCGGTAAAGGTACTCAGGCTAAGTTCATCACCGAGAAATTCGGCATTCCGCAAATCTCCACCGGCGACATGCTGCGTGCTGCGGTCAAGGCCGGCACCGAACTGGGCATCAAGGCCAAGAGCATCATGGATGCCGGCGGCCTGGTGTCGGATGACCTCATCATCGCACTGGTAAAAGACCGCATCGCTCAGGCTGACTGCGCCAACGGTTTCCTGTTCGACGGTTTCCCGCGCACCATTCCTCAGGCTGAAGCGCTGGTGACTGCCGGTGTCGAGCTGGATGCCGTGGTTGAAATCGCCGTTGAAGACGAAGAAATCGTTCAGCGTATCGCCGGCCGTCGCGTTCACGAGGCCAGCGGCCGCGTGTACCACATCGTCTACAACCCGCCGAAGATTGCCGGTAAAGACGACATCACCGGTGAAGAGCTGGTGCAGCGCAAGGACGACACCGAAGAAACCGTGCGTCATCGCCTGTCGGTCTACCACTCGCAGACCAAGCCGCTGGTGGATTTCTACCAGAAGCTGTCGGCCGCCAACGGCAAGCCGAAGTACAGCCACATCCCGGGTGTCGGTTCGGTTGAAGCGATCACCGCCAAGGTTCTTGAAGCGCTGAGCTGAAAAACCTGATCCGCTGCATCATCCACGGCCCGCTTGCGGGCCGTAGTTGTTTATACTGGCGCACTTTTCCCCACCTGATTTACGGACACATCGATGAGCACCTTGCTGGCCCTGGACACCGCGACTGAAGCTTGCTCCGTTGCCTTGCTGCATGACGGCAAGGTCACGAGCCATTACGAGGTGATCCCGCGCCTGCACGCGCAGAAACTGCTGCCGATGATCCAGCAATTGCTGGCCGACGCCGGCACCACGCTGCAAGCGGTGGACGCGATTGCCTTCGGTCGCGGCCCGGGCGCATTCACCGGTGTGCGCATCGCCATCGGCGTGGTGCAAGGCCTGGCGTTCGCGCTGGATCGTCCGGTGTTGCCGGTGTCGAACCTGGCGGTACTGGCGCAACGTGCTTATCGCGAACACGGCGTCAGCCAGGTCGCGGCAGCCATCGATGCGCGGATGGATGAGGTGTATTGGGGCTGCTACCGCGAGACGGCCGGGGAGATGCGTCTGGTCGGCACCGAAGCGGTGCTGCCGCCGGAAGTCGCCGCGCTGCCGGACGATGCGGCTGGCGACTGGTTCGGTGCCGGCACCGGTTGGGGCTATGGCGAGCGCATCGCTGTCAACCTGAGCGGTTCCGACGCGGGCATGTTGCCCCATGCCGAAGATCTGCTGACGCTGGCGCGATTCGCCTGGGAGCGTGGCGAGTCGATTCCGGCCGACGATGCCCAGCCAGTTTACCTGCGCGATAAAGTCGCCACGCCGAAAGCCCGCTGATGATTTCGACCCTGTGGCATTCGCCGCAGGGTCATGCCAATGCCTGCCAATCGTCCGTTTCCAACCCCGCGCTTTAAACCTTTTGTCTTTTATGTGTTCTAGTTATCACTCGGCGATTTGCTAAGTCGGTCAGGTGCCGCTAAATTGCCATCATCGATACCGAGCATGACTTTATGCGTATAGACGGCGTTTCCTCTCATTCCTATCCCATCAAGCGCAAGCCTCGCAAAGGCAATCCGGCGCTGGATGAATCCGTCGAGGATATTGAAGGCGAGCTGGAATTCCCCACCGAAGCGCAACTGGCTGCCCGCGCCGCCAAGGCCTCTGCGCAACGCCTGAGCAATCTGCCCGCCCGCCAACAAGACATGATTTATCACCGTGCGATGAAGAAAAGCGTGGCCATGGCCCTGGCCAGCTACCTGAGCACCGCCGGTTTTGTCGATTGGGACGCAGACGTGCTGGGCCTCGACCTGTACATCTGATGGATCTGCCTTACTACCTCGGCTGCCCGTCCTGGAGTGAAAACGCCTGGCGCGAGTATCTGTATCCGGTAGACGCCAAGACCTCCGATTTCCTCGGTCTCTATTCTCAAGTGTTCAACGCCGTGGAAGGCAACACCACCTTCTACGCCAGCCCGTCGCCGGCCACCGTGCAGCGTTGGGCCGAGGTCATGCCCGAACACTTTCGCTTCACCGCCAAATTCCCCGGTGACATCAGCCACGGCGGTGACATGCGTGATCAACTGACCGCCGCCGAAACCTTCATCCAGTTGCTCAGCCCGCTCGGCGAACGCGTATCGCCACTGTGGCTGCAACTGTCGAAAAGCTTCACTCCGCAACGCTTGCCGGAGCTCGCAGCCTTCATCGACGCGTTTGATCGACCGCTGGCGGTGGAAGTGCGCCATGAGCAGTTCTTCGCCAAGGGGGAGAGTGAACGCCTGCTCAATCGCCTGCTGCTGGATCGCGGCGTGGAGCGCATCTGCCTCGATCCGCGTGCGTTGTTCAGTTGCCTGTCCACCGAGTCTTCGGTGATCCACGCCCAATCGAAAAAGCCTCGCGTGCCGACCCGTCCGGCAGCGTTTACCCAGTTCCCGCAGGTGCGCTTCATCGGCCATCCCGAGCTTGAGGCCAACGATCCGTTTCTGGTGCCCTGGGTGGCGAAGATTGCCGAGTGGATCGAAGAGGGCCGCACGCCGTACATCTTCCTGCACACCGCCGATAACATCCTGGCGGCCAAACTCGCGCAGCGTTTTCACGCACAGCTGATGCAACGTTTGCCTGGCCTGCCATCGCTGCCTGAGCTATACAGAGAACCCGCCGCCGAGCAACTTGGCCTGCTCTGAGGCGGTTTTTTTCTGCCCAGGAGCCTGCCGATGGACGCCCAAACCCGCAAAGAACAAGTCCGTAAAGCCGAAGCCTTCAAAGCCCTGCATGAGCGTCCCGGGATTTTCGTGATTCCCAATCCGTGGGATGCCGGTTCCGCGAAGATGCTTGCCAGCCTGGGTTATCAGGCGCTGGCGACCACCAGTGCCGGTTATGCGTTTTCCCAGGGCAAGCCCGATGGCGCGCTTGGTCTCGAAGAAACCCTGAACAATGTTCGGGCAATTGCTGCAGCCACGGACTTGCCGGTGGCGGTGGATCTGGAAAACGGTTTTGCCGACGCTCCGGCCGAGTCGGCGCAAAGCCTGCTGCGCGCCGCGGAAGCGGGCGCCGTGGGTGGCTCGATCGAAGATGCCACTGGCCGTCCGGATGCGCCGATCTACTGTTTCGAACACGCCGTGGCGCGGATCGAAGCTGCGGTTGCCGCTGTTCGAACCTTACCGTTTCCCTTCACCCTGACGGCCCGCGCGGAAAACTACCTGCACGGCAATCCGGATATCAACGACACCATTCGCCGCCTGCAGGCGTTCGCCGAAGCGGGCGCGGATGTGCTCTATGCTCCGGGTCTGAGGACGGCTGAAGAAGTGTTGGCGGTGGTGCGAGCGGTGGCGCCGAAACCGGTCAACGTGTTGATGTCCGGTGGCCTGAAACTGACCGTGCAGCAACTGGAAGAAATGGGTGTGAAGCGCATCAGTACCGGCTCGGCGCTGGCGCTGGCGGCGTTTGGCGAGTTCTTCCGGGCTGCCGAGGAAATCCAGCAATCGGGCACGTTCGACTTCACTTCGCGTTCAATGCCGTACGCGAAGGCCAATCAGTTTTTCAAGGGCTGAAGCAGGGCGGAATCAGGCGGCGATGCGCAGGTTCTGCTGAACGATCGGGCGTACCCAGCCGTTATCGAAGTCCAGGGCTTTCTGCTGTTCGACGATCTCTTCCGGCGGGAACGGCGGGTAAGGTTGCAGCAGATCCAGATCGAACTCGGCAATCGGCAAGTACAGCGGTTTTTTCTGCGGGGCAGGGCCCGGTTCCGGAATCGGCTGGCCATTGTTGATCACGACCGGACGAACCCAGCTGCTGTCGAAATCCTGCTGCTTTTGCTGAGTCTTGATGTCTTCCGGCGGGAACGGAGGGTACGGCTCGGCCAGTGTCATATCGATTTCGGCAATCGGCAGGAACAGCGGCTCGGGTGGGCGTACCTGGGTTTCCACTACATCGCATTCGCGCTGGTCGATGATGTGGGCGTGCAGTTCGCTGCCGATAGTCGGCTCTTCAGGGCTTTCCAGATCGACCGGTGGGAAAGTGCCACAGGCCGGCACCACATCACTCGATTGTTCGGCCAGTGCCTGGGCAAAGAAATCCTGCCACAGGTGGCTGACGCCGCCCAATGCTTGAGTGTTATGACGGCTGAAATCGCCTGTGGGCGAAAGGTAGCCAATCGATGTGGGAAGAATGCCTGACATTTTTTTCGGTCGACGCTCAGCTCTGGCAAAATGCGCGTTGATTGGGTTATCGGCGGTTTTTGCCGATCCTTAACTTTTTTGAGCGTGTTTTCCATGATTGAGCAACCTGCGGCCTGCCGCATCCATGTCGAAGCCCTCGGCCCGACGTTCGAAGCGCAGGCCGAGCAGTGGGCGCAGCGCCTGAATCTGCCGTTGCAGGTGGCCGACGGCGAGTTTGCCTTGCAGGTCGGCGAGCAGGGCTTGCAGCTGCAACAGCTGGGGCCGGATGCGCCGGGGCCGGTGCGGGTCGACTTCGTCGAGGGCGGTGCGGCCCATCGTCGGTTGTACGGTGGTGGCAGCGGACAGATGATCGCCAAGGCTGTCGGTATTGCCCAGGGCGTGCGCCCACGGGTGCTGGATGCCACGGCGGGGCTCGGGAAAGATGCGTTCGTGCTGGCGAGCCTGGGCTGCGAGATGAGCCTGATCGAGCGTCAGCCATTGATTGGCGCGTTGCTGGAGGATGGTCTGGCCCGCGCGGCGGAAGATTTCGACGTGGCGCCGATCGTGGCGCGGATGGCCCTGCTCAAGGGCAACTCCATCGACGTGATGCGCAACTGGGAAGGCGAGCCGCCGCAGGTGATCTACCTCGACCCGATGTTCCCGCACCGTGAGAAAACCGCGCTGGTGAAGAAGGAAATGCGCCTGTTCCGTCCGCTGGTGGGCGATGATCCGGATGCGCCGGCCTTGCTGGAAGCGGCGCTGGCGCTGGCCACTCACCGGGTGGTGGTCAAGCGCCCGCGCAAGGCGCCTTGCATCGAAGGGCCGAAGCCGAGCCATGCGCTGGATGGAAAATCCAGCCGCTACGACATCTACCCGAAGAAAGCGCTCAAGGCCTGAACCGTCCCAAAAGAAAATCCCACGCATGGCGTGGGATTTTTGTTTTCAGGGGCGATAGGCGCGCATGAACAACTCGACCACTTCCTGCACATGGCTTTCCGCCGCCTCGCCGGTCAGTGGTTCACCGCAGCCATACAACAACCGGAAATTCCCCGCGCCCTTGATCAGGCAGAAGAAATGCTCGGCGGCGTTGTGCGGGTTGTCGATGCGCAGCGCGCCAGTCTCATCGATCCGCCGCAGAAGGCGCTCCATGCCTTGCACCATGCGCTGCGGGCCGGCCTCGAAGAAGATCAGCGACAGCTTCGGATCCTGACTGCCCAGCGCCATGATCAGGCGATGCAGGTTCACCGATTCATCACTGTTGATCAGGTGATGAAAGCCTCTGGCAATGTTCAGCAACACATTTTCCACCGCGATGCCGTCCGGCAATTCGAAGAACAGCGGCGGCAATTGCTCCTCGCATTTGGCGACGACAGCGGCGGAGAACAGCGTTTCCTTGTCATTGAAATGGCTGTAGACCGTCAGCTTCGACACGCCAGCCTCGGCGGCCACTGCGTCCATGCTGGTGTTGGCATAGCCGTGACTCAGGAACAGGATTTTTGCCGCTTCGAGAATCGCCTGGCGCTTGGCCGGATCCTTCGGGCGGCCGGGGCCGTTTGGAGCTGAAAGATTGTTCGACATTCTTCGCTTTTAATACTGGACTGGTGAGTTTGCTATTAATAACATACCGGCCAGTATAAATATTCCAAGCCTCCTTAGCGAAAGGTCCTTCACCATGTTCCGCCATGCGTTGTCCTTTGCGGTGCCAGTCACTCTGGCGTTTTTATTGTCGGCATGTGGCAAGGAAGAGGTGACGCCAGTCAGCGTGCGACCGGCCATGGTGGTGCAGCCAGAGCCTTCGGCGCAGGCGATGGAAAGTTATCCGGGCGAGGTTCGCGCCCGCTACGAACCGGATCTGGCGTTCCGCATCGGCGGCAAAGTCAGCCGACGACTGGTCGAGGAAGGCCAGCGCGTGAAGGCCGATCAACCCCTGGCAGAACTCGATCCGCAGGACGTACGCCTGCAACTGGAAGCCACCCGCGCCCAGGTCACCGCCGCCGAAGCCAATCTGAATCTGGTGCGCGCCGAGCGCGACCGCTACAAGACCCTGATGGAACGGCAGATGGTCAGCCGCTCGGCCTACGACAATGCCGAAAACCTCTACCGCTCCGGTGAGGCGCGCCTCAAGCAGATCAAAGCCGAATTCAACGTCTCGACCAACCAGGCCAGTTACGCTGTGTTGCGCGCGCCTCAGGACGGTGTAGTGGCCAAGCGCTCGGTGGAAGTCGGGCAAGTGGTCGCCGCCGGGCAGACCGTATTCACCCTCGCCACCGATGGCGAACGCGAAGTGTCGATCAGCCTGCCGGAGCAGAGTTTCGGCCGGTTCAAGGTCGGCCAGCCTGTTTCCGTGGAGCTGTGGACGCAACCGAACCAGCGCTTCGCCGGCAAAATCCGTGAACTGTCGCCAGCGGCCGATCCGAAATCCCGGACCTTCGCCGCCCGCATCGCCTTCACCGCCGGCAACGTGCCGGTCGAACTCGGCCAGAGCGCACGAGTCTTCGTGCAGACCGCCGACGTGATCCCGCTGTCGGTGCCGCTCTCGGCCCTGACCGCCGAAAACGGCGCGACCTACGTCTGGGTCGTCAGCGCCAACAACACCTTGAAGAAAACCCCTGTGCGCGTCGGCCCGTTCGGCGAGAAAACCGTGCCGGTGCTCGAAGGCCTCAACGCCAGTGACTGGGTCGTGGCCGCCGGCGTGCATGTGTTGCTGGAAGGGCAGCAGGTGCGTCCCGTGGATCGCTCCAACCGTGTGGTCAATCTGGCGGACAAGGAGTAAGTCCCGATGCGCTTCAACCTTTCCGAATGGGCGCTGCGTAATCGCCAGATCGTACTGTTCCTGATGCTTTTGCTGGCCATCGTCGGCGCCTTGTCCTACACCAAGCTCGGGCAAAGTGAAGACCCGCCGTTCACCTTCAAGGCCATGGTCATCCAGACCCGCTGGCCCGGCGCCACGGCGCAGGAAGTATCGCGTCAGGTCACCGAGCGCATCGAAAAGAAGCTGATGGAAACCGGTGAGTACGAACGCATCGTTTCGTTCTCCCGTCCCGGTGAATCACAGGTCACCTTCATCGCCCGCGACTCGATGCATTCGGTGGAGATCCCGGACCTCTGGTATCAGGTGCGCAAGAAGGTCGGCGATATCCGCCAGACCCTGCCGCCGGGCATTCAGGGCCCATTCTTCAACGATGAATTCGGCACCACGTTCGGCAATATCTACGCCCTGACTGGCGACGGTTTCGACTACGCCGTGCTCAAGGATTACGCCGACCGCATCCAGATCCAGCTGCAACGGGTCAAGGACGTGGGCAAGGTCGACTTGCTCGGGCTGCAGGACGAGAAGATCTGGGTCGAGCTGTCCAACGTCAAACTCGCCACCCTCGGCTTGCCGCTGGCGGCAGTCCAGCAGGCGCTGGAAGAGCAGAACGCGGTGTCCACCGCCGGCTTCTTCGAAACCGGCAGTGAGCGATTGCAGCTACGGGTCTCGGGGAATTTTCAGACAGTCGACGAGATCAGAAACTTCCCGATCCGGGTCGGTGATCGTACGTTCCGCATCTCCGATGTCGCCGATGTGCGACGCGGTTTCAACGATCCGCCGGCGCCGCGCATGCGCTTCATGGGCGAAGACGCGATCGGACTTGCGGTGGCGATGAAGGACGGCGGCGACATTCTGGTGCTGGGCAAGGCCCTGGAAGTCGAATTCTCTCGCCTCCAGAAAAACCTGCCGGCCGGCATGCAACTGCGCAAGGTCTCCGATCAGCCGGCGGCGGTGAAAAGCGGTGTCGGCGAGTTCGTCCAGGTGTTGGTCGAAGCGCTGGCCATCGTGTTGCTGGTGAGCTTCTTCTCCCTTGGCGTGCGCACCGGCATGGTGGTGGCGCTGACCATTCCACTGGTGCTGGCGATGACCTTCGCCTGCATGTATTACCTCGGTATCGGCCTGCACAAGATTTCCCTCGGCGCGCTGGTGCTGGCGCTGGGCTTGCTGGTGGATGACGCGATCATCGCCGTGGAAATGATGGCGATCAAAATGGAGCAGGGCTTCGACCGGATCAAGGCGGCCAGTTACGCCTGGACCAGCACTGCGTTCCCGATGCTCACCGGTACGCTGATCACCGCTGCGGGTTTCCTGCCGATTGCCACCGCGCAGTCCGGCACCGGTGAATACACCCGCTCGATTTTCCAGGTCGTCACCATCGCGTTGCTCGCTTCGTGGGTGGCGGCGGTGATGTTTGTGCCGTACCTCGGGGAAAAACTCCTGCCGGATCTGGCGAAAATTCACGCGGCCAAACACGGCAGTGGTGACGGCCAGCCGGACCCTTATGCCACACCGTTTTACCAGCGGGTTCGACGTCTGGTGGAGTGGTGCGTGCGTCGGCGTAAAACGGTGATCGTGCTGACGGTGGGGCTGTTTGTCGCATCGGTGATGTTGTTCAAGTTCGTCCCGCAGCAGTTCTTCCCGGCCTCCAACCGGCTGGAACTGATGGTTGACCTGAAACTGGCGGAAGGCGCGTCGCTGGCCAACACCACCGCCGAGGTCAAACGACTGGAGGCGATGCTCAAGGATCACGCCGGCATCGACAATTACGTGGCCTACGTCGGCACCGGCTCGCCGCGTTTCTATCTGCCGCTGGATCAACAACTGCCGGCGGCGAGCTTTGCCCAGTTCGTGGTATTGGCGAAAACCATCGAGGAACGGGAAGCCCTGCGCACCTGGCTGATCGATACCCTCAACGAACAATTCCCGGCCCTGCGCTCGCGGGTCACGCGACTGGAGAACGGCCCGCCGGTCGGCTATCCGGTGCAGTTCCGCGTCACCGGTGAACACATCGAAGAAGTCCGCGCATTGGCACGCAAAGTCGCGGCCAAGGTGCGCGAGAATCCGCATGTGGTGAACGTGCATCTGGACTGGGAAGAACCGAGCAAGGTCGTGTACCTGAACATCGATCAGGACCGTGCCCGGGCGCTGGGGGTGAGCACGGCGAACCTGGCGAAATTCCTCCAGAGTTCGCTGACCGGTTCCAGTGTCAGCCAGTATCGCGAAGACAACGAACTGATCGAAATCCTCCTGCGCGGTACCGTGCATGAGCGTACCGAACTGTCGCTGCTGCCGAGTCTGGCGGTGCCGACCGATAACGGTCGCAGCGTCGCGCTGTCGCAGATCGCTACGCTGGAATATGGCTTCGAGGAAGGCATCATCTGGCATCGCAACCGACTGCCGACCGTGACGGTGCGGGCCGATATCTATGGCAAGGAGCAACCGGCGACGCTGGTGAAGCAGATTCAGCCGACCCTCGATCCGATCCGTGCCGAATTGCCTGACGGTTATCTGCTGGACGTCGGCGGTACTGTTGAGGATTCGGAGCGCGGGCAGAAGTCGGTGAATGCCGGTGTGCCGATGTTCATTGTCGTGGTGTTGACCTTGCTGATGGTGCAGCTGCGCAGTTTCTCGCGTACGGCGATGGTGTTTCTGACGGCGCCGCTGGGGTTGATCGGGGTGACGCTGTTTCTGCTGGTGTTCCGTCAGCCGTTCGGGTTTGTGGCGATGCTGGGGACGATTGCGCTGTCGGGGATGATCATGCGCAACTCGGTGATTCTGGTGGATCAGATCGAGCAGGATATCGCGGCGGGGCTCAAGCCCTGGCAAGCGATCATCGAGGCCACGGTGCGCCGGTTCCGGCCGATTGTATTGACGGCGCTGGCGGCGGTGCTGGCGATGATTCCGCTTTCACGCAGTGTGTTTTTCGGGCCGATGGCGGTGGCGATCATGGGCGGGTTGATTGTGGCGACGGCGCTGACGCTTTTGTTTTTGCCGGCATTGTATGCGGCCTGGTTCCGGGTTCGTCGGGACGGTTGATTTGCTTTGTTGAGCGTGACGGCCTTTGGGCCGGCCAGGCTCTGGGTGTTCTTTGTGAATATCCGTTGCTTCGGGTGTTGCCGCTGGCGGTTCCGCTCTTACAGCCATCCCTTTCAAGGTCTTTGGTTAAAATGCCCCAAAAATTCAGTCAGGACGACGAAGCGATGTGGGCAGAGGTTTTAGCGAGGTTCGAGAAAAAAGCACCTGCCAGCGTTATGGCCAAATTGGCACTGGAGCACGCTATTGCCCCTGAGTGGGTTGATCAGGTCTTCGAAGAACATCGGCAACGGCAGTATTCTCGTGAGCTGTTGTTCTCGACCATTATCAAGCTGATGTCCCTTGTTTCATTGGGCTTGAAGCCTTCCCTGCACGCCGCCGCGCGGCAACTGGAAGATCTTCCTGTCAGTCTGGCGGCGCTCTACGACAAGATCAGTCGTACCGAGCCAGCTCTGTTGCGCGCACTGGTCACGGGCTGTGCGCAGCGCCTGGCTCCAACCATCAAGGAGTTGGGTTGCACGCAGATGCTGCCGGAGTGGCAGGTCCGGGTGGTAGACGGTAATCACTTGGCATCCACCGAGAAACGACTGGGGGCTTTACGCCACGAGCGTGGTGCCGCTCGACCCGGTTTCTCGGTGGTTGTCTACGACCCCGACCTGGACCAGGTCATCGACCTGCAGGCGTGCGAGGATGCCTACGCAAGCGAGCGTGTTTGCGTGTTGCCTCTCTTGGCCGATGCCGAGCCGGGCCAGGTGTGGCTGGCCGATCGACTCTATTGCACGCTCCCGGTCATGGAGGCTTGCGAGCAGGTCAAAACCTCCTTTGTCATTCGTCAACAAGCCAAGCATCCACGCCTGATTCAAGAGGGGCATTGGCAAGAACCAGTGCCTGTAAACACGGGCACTGTGCGTGAGCAGATTATTCAGGTCAGAGGCGGTTACCAGTGTCGGCGTGTTGAACTGACGCTTCACTCGCCAACGGACTCGGGTGACAGCAGCTTGATGTTCTGGAGCAACCTGCCTGAAAGCATCAGCGCACAGCAGATCGCGGAACTCTATCGCCGTCGCTGGAGCATAGAAGGCATGTTCCAGCGACTGGAAGCAATCCTGGAAAGCGAAATCGAAACCCTTGGTAGTCCAAAGGCTGCATTGCTCGGGTTCGCTACCGCGGTATTGGCCTACAACGTCCTGGCCGTACTCAAGCGAAGCGTCGAGCAAGCCCATCAGGATACTCAGCCTGACGGCTGGGAAGCCTCAACCTATCACTTGGCGGTTCAGGTCCGGAGTGGTTATGAAGGCCTGCAAATCGCGCTGCCCCTGGAATATTTTCCCGTCATACCTCTGGAAAAACTGGCCCAGCGCTTGTTGGAACTGGCCAGAAACATCCAACCCAAACAAGTTGCGAAAAGTCCACGGGGCCCCAAGGTGCCTAAACCCAAAACATGGGTGCAAGGCACTGCGGTGCATGCACATGTTTCAACGGACCGGGTAATCAAGGCCGCTAAAACGAAAAGACCTTGAAAGGGATGGCTCTTACAGCGGCTCACTTTTCCAAACGCCGGAATGCCGGCCCAGCGAAAAGTAAGCAAAAGGCTTGGCCCCGGCGTACGGCACCTCGCTTTGGCTCGGTGTTCCTTCGTTACGGGATTCATCCGGGGGCATCGCCTCCGGTTTGCTTCGCTGCACCTCCTCTCGATGTGTTCGACTTCGTCGAACGGCGCTTCGCGCCTACCCCCGGATAAATCCCTCCACTCAGCCTGCCGATGGGGCCGGCACGTCAAAAGCTTTACTCGAGCTAACGCTCATCGTGTTTGAGTGGCTATGGGCTGCGGTGTCTCTTACAGCTTTTTCAGAATTTTCTGATATTGAGGCCGTCTGGTCTGGGGTGTTGTACTCGGTTCTCTGTTGTTATGAGTGGTCGAGAGGTTTTTCATGAAGAAGCCGCCAGTGTTGAAAGGACGGTCCGATCCGGTGTTCGACTTGTTGGCGCGGGCGCCGCACAAGCAGTATCTGGTGGATTATCTGGCGCTGCTCAAGCCTCTCGATGATCGGGGGCGTTATTTGCCTTTCGAGGATTTGCGCTATCGCTGGGCGCCGGGGCTGGACGCTCGTTTGTGTTGGGCGCTGGTGAAGAGGGCGAGGGCTGCGCAGTACATCAATCTCCTGCCATTGGGTGAGCCGCCGCAGTGGGGCAAGTATTTGCTGACACCCTCGGCACGGAAAACCCTTTCGGCCGTCGATCTGCAGACGACTTCCGCTTCGCTGGAATGCATGACCGGGCAGATTGGCGAACGGTCGCATTTCAGTTATTTGCTCAATGATCTGATCGAATACGAAGTGATCGCCAGCAGCCAGTTGGAAGGTGCGGCAACGACCACGCGAGTTGCCAAGGACATGCTCAAGTATCAACGGCAGCCGCGCACGCCGGATGAGCGTATGGTCATGGGCAATTACAGGATGATGAATTTCGCCTGGGAAAACCGTTACCAACCCTTGAGCGTCGACTTGATCGCGGCAATGCATCGGGTGGGCGTCGAGGGGATCGATGACGCGCAATACAGTCCCGGTTTTTTCAGGACGAACGATGAAGTGGTGGTACAGGATGGCGAGGGCAACACGGTGCATACACCGCCGCCCGCTGTCGGGCTGGTGATGCGTTTGCAGAGGCTCGTACGCTGGATCAATCAGCCACTTGGTTCACCTCAAGAAAAGGACTACCTGCACCCGTTGATCAAGGCGATCACACTGCATTTTTCTCTGGGCTACGAACATCCGTTTCGCGATGGCAATGGACGGGTTGCGAGGGCGTTGTTCTACTGGTTCATGTTCAAGCACGAGTTTTCGGCATTTCGCTACATTGCGATCAGTCCTTTGCTGCGCAATGCGCCGGTGAAGTACGGGCGGTCGTATTTGCATAGCGAGGCCGATGAGCTGGATCTGACGTATTTCATCGAGTTCCAGTGTTCGGTGATTCAGCGTGCGGTCAGTCGCTTCACGGATGTCTACCGCAAAAGCCTGACGTACGCGGAAGACTTTGAGCGCTGGCTGATGGCGTCGGGTTTTTTCGAGCGGCTGACGCCAAGGCAGCTGGCGCTGTATCAGGTGGCCAAGAGCGGAGTGGCGAAGGAGTTTACGGCGAGCAACGTGAGGGAACACTTGGGTTGTTCTTGCAGCACCGCGATGTCAGCCCTGAATGGACTGGTCGAGTTGCAGGTCTTCGAGAAAAGGAAAATGGGCAGCGAGTGGGTGTTCTTTTTACGCAGTCCAGCCAGTGTATTGAAGGACGGGAGCGAATTGTCTCGCTCCCGTGCAGCGTCGGCCTAGAGGCTGCCAAACACCTTCTTCGCCAGACTCGTCGCCGCAGCGGCCGGGTTCTTGCGGATGGTTTCTTCCTGTTTGCCGATCATCTCGAACAGGCCGTTCAGCGCTTGTTCGGTGACGTAGCTTTCGATGTTCGCGCTCTTCGCGTCGACCACGCCCAGCGTAGCAGCCTGGCCGGCGAACGAGTTGTACTTCTGTGCTACGCCTACCTTGTCGGTCGCCTGTTTGACGATCGGCAGGAACTTGGCGCGGATCTGTTCGCGGCTGGATTTGTCCAGGTATTGGGTGGCGGAGTCGTTGCCGCCGCTGAGGATGCCTTTGGCGTCGGCCACGCTCATTTTCTTCACGGCGTCGACCAGGATCGGCTGGGCCTGGGTCACGGCGGTTTCCGCGGCCTTGTTCATGGCGGTTTCCAGCTCATCGACCTGGGCGCCCATGCCGAACGCTTTCATCTTGCCGGCGACTTTGCCGAGTTTGCCCGGCAATTCGATTTTTACGTCCGGGTTATTGCTGAAACCACCCGGCGTGCCGAGTTGTTTGACGGCCAGTTGCGCACCCTGGGTCAGGGCATCCTTGAGGCCACCGGTGGCATCGCCTTGCGACAGGTCGCTGAGGGACAGGGCCATGGCGCTGGCGGAGATCATCAAGCCCGCGCACAGGCCGGCGAAGCGAAGGGTAGGGCGGAGCATGAAAGCTTCCTTGTTCAAAGAATTAGCGGGCGGCGTCGACGCGGATCTTCAGCGGCTGGGGATCCTTGCCATCAAGCTGCACGGCATGGTTTTCGGTGGTGATGAACATCAGTTCGCCGTTGACCTCGATGCGTGCGCTGACCGAGTAGCGGTGGCCGGGTTTGACCTGGGCCGGATCGTAGCTCAAATGGAACGGCAGCGGCACTTGTCCCTTGATCGGGCCTTTCTGTTCATCGAGCACGACGGCCGGCGCATCGGCCAGCGAAACGTCCTGCAGGCTCACACTCAAGGTCGCGCTTGGTGGCAGGGCGATGCGTTGCAGGTAAAACACTTCGCCGTCCAGGCTCGCTTTACCGCTCGGAGTGGTGGACTGGCAAGCGCTCAACAAGGTGGCGGCGGCGAGAAGAGAAAGTTTTTTCATGGGGACCTCAAAAGACTTGGGCGCCAGAGGGGCGCCCAAGGAAATCTAGCGGATTTTGGTAAGTGAGTCAGTGAACAAACGTAACGGTTCATTCAGCTACTGATCGATTACCTGCAACGGTCTCGACCGGGCCGGACGTGTCGCTGGTACAAGTTCGATAGCTTCAGGGAATACAGAAAGCCGTTGGTGGTATCTGTTTTCTATGCCGGTAAGTGCATAGCGTTTGCCCGGCACCACATGCTCCGGATCATATTCAAGATAAAACGAAGTGGCCGTTTCCTCATCGTGAGAAACGCGCGCCAGTTCGATATCGGGACTTTCGTTTTCATGCAGGCTGATGGTAATTGCCTGTTCGGGGGGAATCATTTCGGGTTCCTGCACTTCAACGTACAAGTAACCGATCGTACTCAGATGCAGCGTCTGGCGATGGGGCGCCTGATGAACAATGACGAAATGTTCCTGCTCCAGCAGCAAGGGTTGTCCATTGTGAAACAACTGGATGGTGACGCGGTATTTGACGCTGACTTCACTGTGTCGGTGCGGGAACCGGAAGTTCCACTGGCCGTCGACGATGGAGGGATATCGCCAGTGTTTGACGCTTGTCGTTTGCAGGGTACTGATCAGTTGAACATCGACGACGGTTTCATTGTTTCCGTCGAGAGGGGCGTTGAAGTCAGGTGGAAGGCTGAAGGTTACATTGATGGTCTGGGGTGATTCATTCAACAGGCTCATATCGAATTCCTTATCGATTAAAAAGAGCCCATTAATTCATAAAACAACTAACCGGAAAACGATCCGGTCTGCCGGTTAGTTGTCCTCAAGTTTCAGGAAGCCGGCGAGGTTGCAGTTTCCGCTGCATCCTCACTGCGATGTAGCGCCACCTGACGAATCGACAAACGAATCTCCGCCGGCAACACCCGTTTGGCTGCGCCTTCGGCCAGTTCTCCAAGCAGTTCGTGATAACTCAACTTGCCTGCTTCGTCGCGACGCAGCACGTCGAGATCGAGCATTGTCTGGATGAAGTGGCGGAACAGGCTCTTGTCGAAGAACTCCGGTGCGTTCAGGCCATGCAGGATCGACAGGCGCTGGGCCATGACCGTGCACAGGTCTTCCAGTTCTTCGGCGCTGATGGTGTTCTGGCCGGCGTTGAGCAACAACGACACGGTCATGTAGAAGCGTTGCAGGGTCTGGGCGATGCTCTTCGACAGCAGGGTCAGCAGCACGAAATGCCGCGAGCTCGGTGCCGGGCGCAGGTACACGTCTTTCTCGAAACGCAGCAGGCCTTGTTCGACGAACGCCTCCAGCCACTGGTCGATAACCGCATCCAGTTCGTCCAGGCTCCAGCGGATGAACAGCTCCGCCTGCAGATACGGATACAGCGCACGGGTGTAGCGCAGGATCTGCTCGCGGCTCATGCGCGAAGTGCTCTGGAAGAAACTCGCGAGCAACGCCGGCAGGGCGAAGATGTGCAGCACGTTGTTGCGGTAATAGGTCATCAGGACGGCGTTCTGTTCGTCCAGATAGAGAATCTTGCCTAGCGCATCGTTCTGCTCGGACAGCAGATCCATGTCTTTGACGTGTTCGATCAACGCCCGGCCATCACCCTCCGGCAACGTGGTGTGCGGCGAGTACGGAACCTTGCGCAACAGCGCCAGATACAGATCCAGCACCCGCGCCATGGCCCGATCGTCCAGTGCCAGACGAGTGGTCGACAGCAGCGCCAGCGCCACCAGGTTGACCGGGTTGATCGCCGCCGCTTCGTTCAGGTGCTGCGCGACTTTTTCGCCGAGGCGATTGGTGGTTTCGTTGAGCCACGCCGGTTTGAACTGCGGGCCCAGCTCCTGCTGGCGCCAGCCCGGCTGCTCACTGTCGAGGAACTCCGCGAGTTTGATCGGTTCGCCGAAGTTCACCGCCACCTGGCCGAAACGCTGCTTGAGCGCGCCGATGACTTTGAAGATGTCGAAAATCGATTCTTTCTTCTTGCTCGCGCCGCGCAGTTCGCCGAGGTAAGTCCGCCCTTCAAGCACGCGCTCGTAGCCGATGTACACCGGCACGAACACGATCGGCATCCGCGAGGACCGCAGGAAGCTGCGCATGGTGATCGCCAGCATCCCGGTTTTCGGTTGCAGCATGCGCCCGGTACGCGAGCGGCCGCCCTCGACGAAGTACTCGACCGGGAAGCCCTTGGTGAACAGGGTGTGCAGGTATTCGTTGAACACCGAGGTGTACAGCGGATTGCCCTTGAACGTGCGGCGCATGAAGAACGCACCGCCACGACGCAGCAGACTGCCGATCACCGGCATGTTGAGGTTGATCCCGGCGGCAATGTGCGGCGGGGTCAGGCCGTTACGAAACAGCAAGTACGACAGCAAGAGATAGTCGATGTGACTGCGGTGGCACGGCACGTAGATCACTTCGTGACCTTGGGCAACCTTCTGCACGCCTTCGATGTGGTTGACCTTGATCCCGTCGTAGATCTTGTTCCAGAACCAGCTCAGCACCACTTCCAGAAAGCGGATCGCGGTGTAGGTGTAGTCCGAGGCGATCTCGTTGCCGTAGCGCAGGGCCTGGGCCTTGGCTTTTTCCGGGGAGATGTTTTCGCGCTCGGCTTCATCGAGGATCGCTTGCCTGACCAGCGGCTGGTTGAGCAGACCTTTGACGAGGTTACGGCGGTGGGAAATGTCCGGGCCGATCACCGCAGCCTTGAGATTGCGGAAGTGCACCCGCAGGATTCGCTGAGCCATGCGCACGGTGCGCTCGTGGCCCTTGTTGTGTTCGATCAGTTCGCGCAGGTGGATCGGCGCGGAGAATTGCACGCGGGTCTTGCGCCCCAGAATCATGATGCTCAGCAGCCGACGCAGGCGCCCGGTGACGGCCCAGCTGTCGGCGAACAGCAGTTTCCACGGGCTGTTTTCGCTATCCGGCGACTGGCCCCAGAACACGCTGACCGGAATGATCTGCGCATCTTCGGCGGCATTCTGACTGAGGGCGCTGACCAGTCGGGTCAGGGTCGGCGGTGCGCCGCGCTTGTCCTGGCGGCCGAGCCAGTCCGGGTCCGGCGTCAGGTAGAAGAACGCCGCCGGTTCGATCAGCGAACCCACGGACACCGGCAACACCGGGCGCGGCAGACCGGCCTTGGTGCACTCGGTGTCGACCACCGCCAGATCGGTGAGCGATGGGTTTTGCAGGACGTAGAACACCGGACGACTGCGGTCGAGGTTGAGGGTGAACGACGACTGGTTGATCGTCTCGGAGCGAACCCAGAGATACAACAGTCGGCGCAAGGTGCCAAACACAAGACGGCGGAACGGGGAACGGGTCATACGGCTTCTGCGTGAGTGGATAAACCGAGCGTTTGCTCGGGAGGGCGACAGTTTGCCGGATTACTCGAAAATCGGCAAAAAAGCGGCGAAGTAATCTCCTGTTGAGAGTTTTGCCGCCTGTCATATACTCGGCGGTCTGTCGCCGGGGCCCTTTTATGGACGTCGGACGCAGGCTGACGTTCCGCAAAGGCTTTCCTGCGAAAAGCCTGTTCAATAATAAAAAAGGAGTATGAACAGATGGCAACACGTGAAACCGGCAACGTGAAGTGGTTCAACGACGCCAAGGGCTACGGCTTCATTCAGCGCGAAGACGGGGTGGACGTGTTCGTGCACTACCGCGCGATCCGCGGTGAAGGCCACCGTTCGCTGACCGAAGGTCAGCAGGTTGAATACGCGGTGGTGGAAGGGCAGAAGGGGTTGCAGGCTGAAGACGTGGTCGGGTTGTAAACCGCACTCTTCGGATCCCCGGAAAACACTGTGGGAGCGGGCTTGCCCGCGAAAGCGGTTTGTCAGCCACCTCCATTTTTGGATGTGCCGCCGCCTTCGCGGGCAAGTCGAAGCGTCGAACCGCCGCTCCCACAGGTTCTGTGTACAGCTCCGTTATGCCGTTTTCCAGGTGATTTCTTCTTCACCGTCTTCGCTGATCCGGATCCAGCGGTCCGCCGTTTCCTCACCTTCTTCCTCGACCCAGGTCCCCGGCGCGCAGCGCACTTCGACGTTCAGCGCGGCAAAGGCTGCGCGGGCGCAGGCGATGTCGTCGTCCCATGGGGTCTGGTCGCTTTCCAGGTACAGGCTGTTCCACTTGCCCACGGCTTTCGGCAGCCAGGTCACCGGGATGTTGCCGGCCTTGCATTTGTAGGTCTGACCTTTCTGTACCCAGTCGCTGCAAGGGCCGAGGGCTGCGCCCAGCCAGGCGGAAATGGCCTTGTGGTCGACGTCGGCGTCTTTCAGGTAAATCTCGATGTCCGGTTGGCGCATGGATATCCTCACTGCGGGTCTGAAAAATCCATTCGCGGATTTAGCCGGCCCCGGGCTGCTTGCCCGAGTCCAAAAGTTATTGAAGAACGAAATAATCGTAGCGCATCGACACGGTGGTCACGAACGGCTCGGCCTGCTCGATCACCGCCGCACGGCGCTCGGCACTGGCGCGCCAGCCGTGAGGCGTCATCGCCAGCAGGTTGGCGCGATCCTCGGGCTTGTCCAGCGTCAGCTTGAATTCCAGGGTTTCACTGTGCGCCAGCGCCATGCCTTCCGGCACCAATGCCAGATGCTTGTCGTCGGTGTACTCACGCACTTCGTCGTACAGGCGTTCGCGCAGTTCCATCAGATGGCCACTGGTCGGGCCGACTTTCATCAGGCCGCCGCCAACGCTGAGCAGGCGCTTGGCCTCTTCCCAGTCCAGCGGGCTGAAGACACTGGCCAGAAACTGGCAGCTGCCGGAAGCCAATGGCACACGGGCCATGCTCGCAATCAACCACGTCAGCGAAGGATTGCGTTTGCAGGCGCGCTTGACCGCTTCCTTCGAGATATCCAGCGCGTAACCGTCAGCATCCGGCAAGGCCTCGGCGATCTGCGCGGTGTAGTAGCCCTCGCCACAACCGATATCGACCCAGCGGGCCGGCGCATAACTGGCCGCAAGTTCCGCCAGACGCTTGGCCACCGGCGCGTAATGCCCGGCGTTCAGAAAGTCGCGGCGGGCCTCGACCATCGCCTGATTGTCGCCGGGATCGCGGCTGTTCTTGTGCTGCACCGGCAGCAGGTTCAGGTAACCCTGACGCGCACGGTCGAAGCGGTGGCCGGCGGGGCAGACCACGCCGTTGTCCACCGCGTTCAGCGGTTCACTGCAGATCGGACACGCAAGCATCAGGCGAGCAACTTGATCAGGGTCTGGTAGTAGATCTCGGTCAGCACGTCGAGATCGGCCGCCAGTACGCGCTCGTTGACCTGGTGGATGGTCGCGTTGACCGGGCCCAGTTCAACAACCTGGGTACCCATGGTTGCGATGAAACGGCCATCGGAGGTGCCACCGCTGGTGGACGCCTTGGTCTCGCGACCGGTGATCTGCTTGATGCTCGACGACACCGCGTCGAGCAGCGCGCCCGGCTCGGTGAGGAACGGCAGACCGGACAGCGCCCAGTCGATGTGCCAGTCCAGACCGTGCTTGTCGAGGATGTCGGCGACGCGCTTCTGCAGGCCTTCGACGGTCGATTCGGTGGAGAAACGGAAGTTGAACAACGCCACCAGATCGCCCGGAATCACGTTGGTGGCGCCGGTGCCGGAATTGACGTTGGAAATCTGGAAACTGGTCGGCGGGAAGAAGTCGTTGCCGTGATCCCAGTGCTCGGCGGCCAGTTCGGCCAGGGCCGGAGCAGCGAGGTGGATCGGGTTCTTCGCCAGGTGCGGATAGGCCACGTGGCCCTGCACGCCGCGCACGGTCAGTTTGGCGCCGAGGGAGCCACGACGACCGTTTTTCACCACATCGCCCACCAGCGAGGTGCTCGACGGTTCGCCGACGATGCACCAGTCCAGACGCTCGTTACGCGCTGCCAGACGCTCGACCACAGCCTTGGTGCCGTGATGCGCCGGGCCTTCTTCGTCGCTGGTGATCAGGAACGCGACCTTGCCCTTGTGATCCGGGTAGTCGGCGACGAAGCGCTCGGCGGCAACGGTCATCGATGCCAGGCTGCCTTTCATGTCCGCCGCGCCACGGCCGCAAAGCATGCCGTGTTCGTCGATCACCGCGTTGAACGGGTCGATCTGCCAGGCGGTCACCGGACCGGTCGGCACCACGTCGGTGTGGCCGGCGAAGCACAGCACCGGGCCGTCGTTCTTGCCGTGAGTCGCCCAGAAGTTATCCACATCTTCGATGCGCATCGGCTCGAGGGTGAAGCCGGCATCGCCCAGGCGCTGCATCATCTGCTTCTGGCAATCGGCGTCGACCGGCGTCACGGACGGACGGCGGATCAGGTCGATGGCGAGTTGGAGGGTCGGCGAAAGGTCGGCGTGGGCCGTCATGGAAAACTCCGGATGCTGTAAATGTGGGAGCGAGCTTGCTCGCGATGACGATGTCCTGTTCAACATAAGTGTTGAATGTGACGGACTCATCGCGAGCAAGCTCGCTCCCACAGGTCTAGTGGCAGGCCATCGGGGCCTTGGCCCTGCAAAATGGCGGTTATCTTAAAGCAAAACGGCGACCATTGGCCGCCGTTTAGTGCTTCGTCGAGGAATTAGACGACAGGTGCCGGTTCAGGCGCCGCCGAAGGTTTCGGCAGCGACGACAGGAACGCCATGATCAGCGCTGCCACGTACGGCAGCGACTGCACCAGCAGCATTGCCACCCAGAAGCGCATGTCGTTGCTCGGAATGCCCTGCACAAGGAAGATCCCCAGCGCCGCGCCCCACAACAGCAACATGATGAACAGCTCTTCCCGGGCCTCGGAAATCGCCACCCAGAAGCCATGGTTGTCGGCGTTTTTCGGGGTGCGGAAGAACGGAATGCTGCTGGTGAAGAAGCCGTATAGCACCGCCTTGGCGATAGTGTGCGACAACGCCAGGCCGGCCAGTGCCGCGCAGAACGCATCCTTCAGGTTCACGCCCACGGCGCGACGGTACAGGAAGATGATCTTGCCGACCTTGAACACGAACAGCGCCAGCGGCGGGATTGCGAAAATCAGCAACGGCGGGTCGACCCGTTGCGGCACGATGATCATCGCCGCCGACCACAGCAACGCGCCGACAGTGAAGAAGATGTTCATGCCGTCCGCCACCCACGGCAGCCAGCCCGCGAGGAAGTGGTAACGCTGGCCGCGAGTCAGCTCGGTGTCCTTGCCGCGCAGCAGGCTGCGGGTGTGACGCTTGATGATCTGGATCGCACCGTAGGCCCAGCGGAAACGCTGCTTCTTGAAGTCGATGAAGGTGTCCGGCATCAGACCCTTGCCATAACTGTCGTGGTAATACGCCGCCGACAGGCCTTTCTCGAACACCCGCAGACCAAGCTCGGCGTCTTCACAGATGCACCAGTCAGCCCAGCCCAGTTCTTCCAGAACCGAGCGACGGGTCATGGTCATGGTGCCGTGCTGGATGATCGCGTCGCGGTCGTTGCGGGTCACCATACCAATGTGGAAGAAGCCTTTGTATTCGGCGTAGCAGAGCTTCTTGAATGTGCTTTCGTTCTGGTCGCGGTAGTCCTGCGGCGACTGCACCACGGCGATTTTCGGGTCGGCGAAGTGCGGCACCATGTGCTTGAGCCAGTTCGGGTGCACGCAGTAGTCGGAGTCGATGACTGCGATGACTTCGGCGTCCTTGGCGGTGTGCGGGATCAGGTAATTCAGCGCGCCGCCCTTGAAGCCGGCCAGGGGCGAAACGTGGAAGAACTTGAAGCGCGGGCCGAGGGTTTCGCAGTAGTCGCGAACCGGTTCCCAGACCGCCGGGTCCTTGGTGTTGTTGTCGATGATCAGGACTTCGAAGTCCGGATAGTCGAGGTTGGCCAGGGCGTTGAGGGTCTGTTTGACCATCTCCGGCGGCTCGTTGTAGCAAGGCACGTGGATCGAGACTTTCGGGCGGTAGTCCGAATCGCCGACCACCGGCAGGAATTCACGGCGACGCTTGTGAATCCACACCGCCTCCGCCAGTTCGTGGGCTTCGGTCAACAGCACGATGAACACCCCGAGCGCACCGAGCGCCAGCAGGAAGCCCACTGTCAGGCTGAACCACGTGCTGTATTGCTGGCTGTAGTCGTAGCCGATCCACACCAGTACCGAACCGCACAGGAACGCGATAAAGGTCAGGAAGGTACGGCCGCGCTGGCGCAGGGCCGAACCGTCGATCATCAGCAGGGTCAGCGACAACAGCGCCAGCACCACCGAACCGATGGCCAGCACGCGCCATTGCGGGATCGCCACCACCGGGCCTTCGAAGTTGAATTTCTGCTGGCGCGCGGCGTTGAACACGCCCCAGTAAGCGCCGACCGAACCTTCGTCGCTGGCCTTCCACGGCTGGTCAAATGCTTCGATCACGAAGTAGTTGAAGCCCTGGCGGTTGAGTTTGTTGACCAGCGTGCGCAGGTAGATTGCCTGATCCGCCGGCGACGCATCGGCGCCACCGCGCATGCGGCCGTTGCTCGGCCAGCCCACTTCAGACAGCAGCAGCGGCTTTTTCGGGAACATCTTTTTCAGGTCGCGGGCGCGGTCGAAAACGAACTGCCCGGCCTTGTCCACCGGAATGAATTCCCAGTAAGGCAGAACGTGCGCGGCGATCAGGTCGACGTGCTTGGCCAGTTCCGGGTGTTCTTCCCAGACGTGCCACTGTTCGGAGGTGGTCACCGGCACTTTCACGGCCGCGCGCACGCGGTCGAGCAGTACGCTGAGTTCCTGGGCGGTGATTTCCTTGCGGAAGATCGCTTCGTTGCCGACCACCACGCGAACCACGCTGCGTGAGGTGTTCGCCAGTTCGATGGCGCGGGTGATTTCCCGTTCGTTGCGTTCCTGGTCGGGGCTGATCCAGATCCCCAGGGTCACGCGCAGGCCGAACTCTTCAGCCAGTTTCGGGATGTCTTGCAGGGAACCGTCGACCGAGTAGATGCGGATGTTGTCCGTCAGCTTGCTCATGATCTCCAGGTCGCGGCGCATTTCGTCGTCAGTCGGATACTGATCCTTCTGCGGGAACTGTCCTTGCTGGAACGGTGAATAGGAGAAACCGGAGATCTGCTCCGGCCAGTTCGGCGCGGAGACGGGGCGGTTGATCAGTGCCCAGAAACCGGTGAACAGGGCGGCGATTGCCAGAACCACCACCAGGTTGAGTCCAAATTTACGCGATGACATAGCTGTGTCGGGTTCCAAGGTCTGTGGAACGAAGGGTCGGCTGGTTGACGCCTGAGGGCGCGCATCCTACACCGGCAGTTCGCCGAGTCCTACAACAGACAGGGAAATGCCGGACATTGGGCAATCCAACCCGACTTAAGTTCTTTCGTTTCAGCATGTAAGGCAAATCTTTGTTACGTGCAGCTTTAATTAAAGCAGGCAGGTTCGCCGTTCATAGCGCAAAGGTGCTCTTGGCCGCCGACGGCCCTATAATGCGCGCCGGTTTTTGGGGTAATGGTCATGAGTACAGAAGATCCGCGGTTTGCAGGCATCGCCCGTTTGTATGGCATTGACGGGATGGAGCGTCTGCGCGCCGCCCACGTGGCGATTGTCGGCGTTGGCGGCGTCGGTTCCTGGGCGGCGGAAGCCATGGCCCGTTGCGGGGTGGGCGAGATTTCCCTGTTCGACCTCGACGATGTCTGCGTCAGCAACGCCAACCGGCAGCTGCATGCGCTGGACAGCACGGTCGGCAAACCCAAGGTCGAGGTGATGGCCGAGCGTCTGCGCGGGATCAACCCGGACTGCAAGGTGCACGCCGTGGCGGACTTCGTTACCCGCGACACCATGGCCGAATACATCACGCCGAACATCGACTGCGTGATTGACTGCATCGACGCCGTTAACGCCAAGGCCGCGCTGATTGCTTGGTGCAAACGCCGCAAGATCCAGATCATCACCACCGGCGGTGCCGGCGGGCAGATCGATCCGACGCTGATTCAGGTCTGCGATCTCAACCGCACGTTCAACGATCCACTGGCTTCGAAAGTGCGCTCCACGTTGCGTCGCGACTACGGCTTCTCGCGCACCGTGACCCGTCACTACAGCGTGCCGTGCGTGTTCTCCACCGAACAGCTGCGCTATCCGAAACCGGACGGCAGCATCTGCCTGCAGAAGAGTTTTGTCGGGGACGGCGTGAAACTGGACTGCGCCGGCGGGTTTGGCGCGGTGATGATGGTGACGGCGACGTTCGGCATGGTCGCGGCGACCAAGGCGGTGGACAAGATTGTCGCGGGCGTCCGGCGGCCGGCGGATCGGGTCAAGCCTCAGGCTTGAAGCAGAGGGCTGCTGCGCAGCCCTTTACTGCGCCAGCTCGTTCATCCGTTGCAACACGGTATTCAGGCCATTGCTGCGCGACGGCGACAACTGCCGCGACAGCCCCAACTGATTGAACCAGTCCGGCAGATCGACCTGCTGCAATTCTTCGGCATTCAAGCCGTTGACCCGCAACAGCAACAACGCCACCAATCCGCGAATCATCCGCGCATCGCTGCTCGCTGCGAATTGCCAGTGGCCGTCGCGCAGCTCGCCGACCAGCCACACCTGACTTTCGCAGCCATGCACCCGATTTGCATCGCACTTGTCCGCATCGCTCAACGGCGGCAGGCGATCACCAAACTGCATCAAAAGCCGCGCCCGCTGTTCCCAACCGGCCGCATTCTGAAACGTTTGCAGCGCTTCGGCGGCCTCTACCGGCAGGCTCATCGCAACAACTCCAGCGCCTGATCCAGCGCTTCAAAGAAGCGCTCCAGATCTTCGGAATCGTTGTACAGGGCCAGGGATACACGGATCGCCCCGGCCAGTTCAAAGCGCTTGAGCAGCGGCATCGCGCAGTGGTGCCCGGCACGCACGGCGATGCCTTGTTCGGTCAGCAAGTGCGCCAGATCAGCGTTGTGCACACCTTCGACGACAAAACTGGCCAGCGCCAGTTGTGGCTTGCCCAGCAGGCGAATGCCATTGCGAGCGGCGAGGCCACGCAACAGGTAATCGTGCAGCGCGGCTTCGTGGGTGGACACGGCGTCCAGATCCAGACCGGCGAGGTAGTCGAGGGTTGCGCCAAGGCCGATCACGCTGGCAATCGGCGGCGTTCCGGCTTCGAAACCCAGCGGAGCAGGGCGGAAACGGGATTCGTGATAATTGGCTTCCAGCACCATTTCGCCGCCGAACTGCCACGGCCGCAGTTGCTCGAGCGCTTCGTTGCGCCCGAACAGCACGCCGAGGCCATCGGGGCCGTACAGCTTGTGGCTGGAAAACACATAAAAATCGCACCCCAGGTCCTGCACGTCATGGCGGCCGTGGACCACGCCTTGAGCGCCATCAACCACCGTCAGCGCGTTTTGCGCCCTGGCCATCGCCAGCAGGGCCGGCAACGGTTGCCAGGCGCCGAGCACATTGGACAACTGGCTGACCGCCAGCAGACGGGTGCGCGGACCGATCAGGTGAACGGCGGCGGCGAGGTCGATCACACCGTCATCGTCCAGCGGCAGGATCACCAGTTTGAGGTCGCGACGTTGTGCCAGTTGCTGCCACGGCAGCAGGTTGGCGTGATGCTCCAGGGCGCTGATGACAATTTCATCGCCCGGATGGAAAAGATGTTCCAGGCCATAAGCCAGGAGATTCAGCGCGCTGGTGGCGCCGTGGGTGAAGATGATCTGCCCGCTGTCACCGGCATTCAGCCACTGGGCGACCTTCAGGCGACTGTCCTCGAACGCCTGCGTGGCGTGGGCGCCGGGCAAGTGCTGGGCACGGTGCACATTGGCCGCGCCATTGGCGTAGTAGTGCGCCAGCGCGTCGAGCAGAGCCTGGGGTTTTTGCGTGGTGGCGGCGTTGTCCAGATAGGTCTGGTCTTGCCGTTGCAGGGCGGCGATGGCCGGGAAGTCGGCGCGCCAGGGGGAGGGAATCATCATGCTTTCGAGCCCTGGTGAACTTGGGCGGGTTAACGCCGAACCCTGAGGGAGCGGGCTTGCCCGCGAAGGCGATCTTTCGAACGCCATCGCAAGCAGGTCGGCTCCCTCAGGTGAGCTTCTGGCGCTTAGTTGTGAGCGTGCAGCGCTTCGTTCAGTTCGATTGCCGATTTGTGGGTCTTGCATTCCACGGCACCGGTTTCCGAATTGCGGCGGAACAGCAGGTCGGTCTGTCCGGCCAGTTCACGGGCCTTGACCACTTTGACCAGGTTGTTGTTTTCGTCCAGCAGCGCCACCTTGGTGCCAGCGGTCACGTACAGACCCGACTCGACGGTGTTGCGATCGCCCAACGGAATACCGATACCGGCGTTGGCGCCGATCAGGCAGCCTTCGCCGACCTTGATCACGATGTTGCCGCCGCCCGACAGGGTGCCCATGGTCGAGCAGCCGCCGCCCAGGTCCGAACCCTTGCCGACGAATACGCCAGCGGAGACGCGGCCTTCGATCATGCCCGGGCCTTCGGTGCCGGCGTTGAAGTTGATGAAGCCTTCGTGCATTACGGTGGTGCCTTCACCCACGTAGGCGCCGAGACGCAGACGTGCAGCGTCAGCGATACGCACGCCGGCCGGTACCACGTAGTCGGTCATTTTAGGGAACTTGTCCACCGAGAACACTTCCAGCAGCTCGCCGCGCAGACGGGCTTCGAGTTGCAGCTCGGCCAGTTCGCTCAGGTCGATGGCGCCCTGGCTGGTCCAGGCCACGTTCGGCAGCAGCGGGAAGATCCCGGCCAGGCTCACGCCGTGCGGCTTGACCAGACGATGGGACAGCAGGTGCAGCTTCAGGTACGCCTCTGGCGTGGAGGTCAGTTGAGCGTCTTCAGCCAGCAGGGTAGCGACCAGCGGCTTGTGGCTTTCAGCCAGACGGGTCAGCAGCTTGCCCTGGACGGCGTCGATGCCTTTCACGGCTTCAGCCAGTTGTGCGGCCTGTGCGGTGGTGAAACTGATTGCCTGGTTGCCTTCGGTGTAGCCGAGGATCGGTGCCACGGCAGCGACCAGTTCGGCCGAAGGGTTGAGCAGCGGCTGGGCGTAGAACACTTCCAGCCACGCGCCTTGACGGTTCTGGGTGCCGACGCCGAAAGCGATACTGAACAGAGAGTTGGACATGTGAATACCTCTACAAAAAGTGACGGGCTGCTTACTTGAGCGCGGCCGCGTAGATATCTGGCTTGAAGCCAATCAGGGTTCGGTCACCGAGATCGAGCACCGGGCGCTTGATCATCGAGGGTTGAGCGAGCATCAGTTCGATGGCTTTCGACTGGTCGAGATCGGCTTTGCGTTCGTCGTCGAGCTTGCGAAAGGTCGTGCCTGCGCGGTTCAACACCGTTTGCCAGCCGTGTTCGTCACACCATTGGGTCAGGTGTTCACGGTCGATGCCGGCGGTTTTGTAGTCGTGGAAGTCGTAGCTGACAGCGTGTTCATCTAGCCAGGTGCGCGCCTTCTTCATGGTGTCGCAGGCTTTGATGCCGAAAAGGTGCAACGTTTTGCTTGAAACGGTCAAGGAATCGCCCCCTTTACAGGTTGCCGGAAAGAAAAGGTGACGGATTATGCCACGACCGGACGGTTTCGGCGTCGCCGCTGGCCGGGGTTTGTCCCATTGTCACTGGCTGCCGTCCACCGATGTGCGACATAGGTGCAACGGTCAGCCACAGCCTAAGCGGCTAATATGGCAGTTCAACGCTGTCGATTGTCCGGGATTTCCGCTTTATGCAAACCGCTTATACCGTCCTGATCCTGCTGATGCTGGTCAGCGTTTCGCGTCTGGTCGGACGGGTCATCCCGTTGCCGCTGCCTTTGGTGCAAATTGCCGCCGGGGCCTTGCTGGCCTGGCCAACACTTGGCCTGCATGTGGCGCTCGATCCCGAGCTGTTCCTGTTTCTGTTCCTGCCGCCGCTGTTGTTCTCCGATGGCTGGCGCATGCCCAAACGCGAATTGTGGCGCCTGCGCGGGCCGGTGCTGACGCTGGCGGTCGGGTTGGTGCTGTTTACCGTGGTCGGTGCCGGCTACTTCATTCACTGGCTGCTGCCGACGATTCCGTTGCCGGTGGCCTTCGCGCTGGCGGCGGTGCTGTCGCCCACCGACGCCGTGGCGGTGTCGGCGATTTCGCAGAACCGCTTGCCGACGCCGCTGATGCACATGCTGCAAGGCGAAGCGTTGATGAATGATGCTTCGGGCCTGGTGACCTTCAAGTTCGCCCTGGTGGCGGCGGTCACCGGTGCGTTTTCATTGGCCAACGCCAGTCTGACGTTCGTGCTGGTGGCGGTCGGCGGGCTGGCTGTGGGTGTCGCGTTAAGCTGGCTGGTGGGCCGCTTGCGCGCATGGATGATCGCCCGGGGCTGGGACGATCCGGCGACCCATGTGGTGTTCATGTTGCTCCTGCCGTTTGCCGCTTACGTGCTGGCCGAACGTCTTGGCGCATCGGGCATTCTCTCGGCGGTGGCGGCGGGGATGATGCAGAGCTGGCTCGACCTGCTGCCGCGCCAGACCAGCACCCGCTTGCTCAATCGCAGTGTCTGGTCGTTGCTGGAGTTCGCCTTCAACGGTTTGATCTTTCTGCTGCTCGGCCTGCAATTGCCGGACATCATCAAGGCTGTCGTCAGTCACGAAACCTCATTGTGGCCGACCCTGTTCTACCGCTGTCTCGACGTGGTGGCGATTTTCCTGGCACTGGTGCTGCTGCGTTTCATCTGGGTGCAAAGCATCTGGCGTCTGTCGGTCCTGCTGCGTCGCTTGCGCGGCAAGGGCGACCTCACGCAAGTGCCAACGGCCCGATCCTGCTGGCTGCTGACGGTCGGCGGGGTGCGCGGAGCGGTGACGCTGGCGGGCGTGATGTCGGTGCCGATGCTGATGGGCAGCGAGGCCTTTCCCGAACGTGATCTGCTGATCTTCATCGCCGCCGGGGTGATCCTGATGTCGCTGGTCGCAGCCTGCATCGCCCTGCCGTTGCTGCTGCGCGGGATCCAGAAAAGCCCCGACGACAAGCGTCGCCAGGAAGTCCGCGATGCCTGGCGCAAGACCGCCGAAGCGGCAATCCACGCGCTGGAGATCGAAGAGGTCAACCCGCAGGATGCTGCGCAAGCGGCACTTTCGGCAGAGCTCAAGGCGCGGATCATGTCCGAGTATCGTCATCAACTGGAGGTGTTCAACGATTCGGCGGAAGCCCAGGCGCTGGCATTCCAGATGGACCTGCTTGAGCGCCGCCTGCGTCTCAAGGCGCTGCGCGCGCAACGCCTTGAGTTGTACAGCCTGAGCCGTCAGCACCAGATTGGTGATGACGTGTTGCGGGAGGTGTTGGGCGAGCTGGATTTGAGTGAGGCGAATCTGGGGCAGGTCAAATAGGAAAAGCGTTACTTGGGATAGAGCAATCTCATCAGACGTTTGTCTTTTCTACTGATCCGGCGGTTGATCGGCACCTCCCAGTCGCCCACCGTCAATGTGTTTGCCACCGGGTGGTGCATGATCGATTTCCGGTCGTAGGAGGTGTAGATCGCGTCCAGTGTGTCGAAGGACGCGAACAGGTTTCTGTCGACCTGCTCCTCGGTGAGCGGGTTCATTTCCCGATTTTTGTAGAACTCGTACACCTTAGGCTTATCCCACGGAATATTGGCCTTGGGGTGCTGATGTTCGTGCATTGCACCCAATGCGTGGCCGAATTCGTGGATCACGATCACCTCGAAGTCTTCATGTTCCGGTTTGACCCCCAGATTCATGGTGGGATGGTCGGGGTGGATCAACAGCGCATCGGTGCCCAGCATCGAGCTGTTGTCATTGTTTTTTGTTGCAATCCGGATGTCGCCTTTCAAATCGTCGACAAATTCAAACTTCAGGTTGATGTAAGGCAGCCATTGCCTGGCCGCAGCGATAATCCTGTTCTTGTGATCGGTATCGGGTGAGTCCATGAAAGCAACTTTCAGGGTGCGGCCGTTGGCCCAGAGTTTTGAATAGTGAACGATGGAGCGTTTACGTCGAGTGCCGGAACTTGTACCGGCATTGGCGGGGTTTTCATTGATGGCTGCCGTATAAGCGGCTTGATCATCGGGCCATTGAATGAGTTGGCAATCCAGCAGATCGTCCATTTGCACTTCTTCCTTGAAGTTAAAGTTTTGAGTTTGTTTGTGCGCAGAGACAGGCGCGGCTCAAGACTAACGTCTGGCCGGAGGGCAAGTGAGATAAATAGTTGGAGGATCTGTAACTCGATATATGAGGCGCCCGTGCCGGATTGCCCGGCACGGGCGTTCAGGCGTTACTTGTGGCGCAGGACGAAATCGCGGATGCGTTCGGCCGCTTCGACGCATTCAGCCAGCGGCGCAACCAGTGCCATGCGCACGCGGCCGGCACCCGGGTTGACCCCGTCGACATCCCGGGACAGATACGAACCCGGCACCACGGTTACGTGCTCTTCGGCAAACAGATCACGGCAGAACGCGGCGTCGTGACCTTGCACGTTTGGCCACAGGTAGAAGCTGCCATCCGGACGCTGCACGTCCATCACCGGGCTGAGGATCGCCAGCACGGCATCGAACTTCTCGCGATACAGCGCACGGTTGGCGCGCACATGCACTTCATCATTCCACGCGGCAACGCTGGCCAGTTGGGTCTGAACCGGCATCGCGCAGCCGTGGTAGGTGCGGTACAGCAAGAAACCCTTGAGGATGTCGGCATCACCGGCAACGAAACCGGAACGCAGGCCCGGCAGGTTCGAGCGCTTGGACAGGCTGTGGAACACCACGCAACGCTTGAAGTCTTTGCGACCCAGTTCGGCACAGGCGCTGAGCAGACCTGGTGGTGGCGTCTGTTCGTCGAAGTACAGTTCGCTGTAGCACTCGTCGGCAGCGATCACGAAGTCGTACTCGTCGGCCAGGTCGATCAGCTTTTTCAGCACGTCGACCGGGATCAGCGCGCCGGTCGGGTTGCCCGGCGAGCACAGGAACAGGATCTGGCAGCGTTTCCAGATGTCCGGCGATACCGCGTCGAAGTCCGGGTTGAAGCCGTTCTCGTCCAGGCATGGCAGGTAGTGCGGCTTGGCCCCGGCGAGGAACGCCGCGCCTTCGTAGATCTGATAGAACGGGTTCGGGCTGACCACCAGCGCGTCGTCGCCACGGTTGACCACTGTCTGGGTAAACGCGAACAGCGCTTCACGGGTGCCGTTGACCGGCAGCACGTTGCGCGCCGGATCGATCCAGCCGCTCGGCACATTGAAACGACGCTCGCACCAGGCGGCGATGGCTTCGCGCAAGGCCGGAATGCCGAGAGTGGTCGGGTACACTGCCATCTGATCCAGGTTGTTGGCCAGGGCTTCGGCGACAAAGCTTGGCGAACGGTGTTTCGGCTCGCCGATGGACAGCGCGATCGGGCGCTTGTCCGGGTTTGGCGTGACGCTGCCGAGCAGGGCGCGGAGCTTTTCGAACGGGTAGGGCTGCAACTGGGTCAGAGCGTTGTTCATCGGTGCGGGGTCTCGTGCAAAGCGGTTGAATCCGGGGGCGCAATCAAATGCTGATGCGCGACAGTTTGATATCGGGTTCCTGATTGACGCTGAGCTGCTCGACGATGGCATCCTGCAAACGGCTGCACAGCAGCGGGTCGGACAGCGGCTGATTGTGGGCGTCGGTGATGAAGAACACGTCTTCCACCCGCTCGCCCAGGGTAGCGATCTTGGCGTTCTGCAGCGACAGATCGAACTCCAGGAAAATCCCGCCGATCCGTGCCAGCAGGCCGGGCCGGTCGGGTGCAGTGAGCTCCAGAACCGTTACCGGACGCTGGGCGTCGTTGTGGATCGTCACTTGTGGTGCGAACGCAAAGTGCTTGAGCTGGCGCGGCACCCGACGCTGGATAATGGTCGGGTAATCGTCAGGATTGCGCAGGGCTTCGGTCAGACCGTCACGGATCTGCTTGATCCGCAGCGGATTGTCGCCGATCGAATCGCCATCGGTGTCGAGCACGATATAGGTGTCGAGGGTGAACTGGCTGCTGGACGTGATGACCCGGGCGTCGTGAATGTTCAGATTGAGCTGGTCCATCGCGGCCACGGTCACGGCAAAGAAATCGTGCTGGTCCGGGGCGTAGATGAAGATCTGTGTACCGCCCTCGAATTCGCGCTGGGTGGTTTCCTTGATCAGCACCAGCGGGCCGCCGTCGGCCGGCTGCTGGAGAATCGCATCACTGTGCCAGGCCACGTCGCCAGCGGTGTGGCGCAGGAAATAATCGTCGCCCAGTTGCGCCCACAATTGCTCGACGTCGTCCGGATCGGTGCCGCCGCGCACCAGAATGTCCAGCGCTGCGCTCTGGGTCTGGCGGATCTGTTCTTCGCGGTCCACCGGGTTTTCCAGGCCGCGACGCAGGGCGCGCTTGGTCTCGGTGTAGAGCTGGCGCAGCAGGCTGGCGCGCCAGGAGTTCCACAGGGTCGGGTTGGTTGCGTTGATGTCGGCCACGGTCAGCACGTACAGGTAGTCGAGGCGGGTTTCGTCGCCGACGATCTGGGCGAAGTCATGGATCACCTGCGGGTCGGACAAGTCCTTGCGCTGGGCGGTGGTCGACATCACCAGATGGTTCTGCACCAGCCAGACGATCAGGCGGCTGTCCCACACCGGCAGTTGATGGCGCTGGCAGAACGCCTCGGCATCCACTGCGCCGATGTCCGAGTGGTCGCCGTGCCGGCCCTTGCCGATGTCGTGATACAGGCCCGCCATGTAGATCAGTTCAGGCTTCGGCAGCTTGGCCATGAGCTTGGCGGCCAGCGGGAATTTTTCCGACACCTGCGAGTACTGCAATTTGCGCAGGTGTTTGATCAGGTTCAGCGTGTGGGCATCGACGGTATAGATGTGGAACAGGTCGTGCTGCATCTGTCCGACGATGAAACCGAATTCCGGCAGGTAACGTCCGAGAATGCCGTAGCGGTTCATCCGCCGCAGGTTGCGGTGAATGCCGATCTTGCACTTGAACAGTTCGATGAACAGGCTGGTGTTGCGGATGTCGTTGCGGAAATTGTCGTCGATCAGGTGACGGTTTTCCCGCAGCAGGCGAATGGTGTCGGCGCGCACGCCCTTGATTTCCGGCTGCTGGGCCATCAGCACGAAGATCTCGAGCATGGCGAACGGCGTGCGGCGGAACACGTTGTCGTTACGTGCCTCGATGTAGCCGTCGTGCAGCTGGAAGCGCGAGTTGATCGGCTGCGGCGGCGCTTCGTCTTCCGGGGCGAGGATGACTTCCTCGAAGTGCTGGATGATCAGGTCGCTGAGCTGGGCGATGCTCATCACCACGCGGAAGTACTGCTGCATGAAGTTTTCGACGGCCTGCTTGGCGTCGTCACCTTCAAACCCCAGCAGCCCTGCGATTGTGCGTTGATGGTCGAACAGCAGGCGGTCTTCGGAACGGCCGGCCAGCATGTGCAGCGCGTAGCGCACTTTCCAGAGGAATTCCTGGGACGACGCCAGCAGGGCGTTTTCACTCTCGACCAGGAAGCCTTCGCCGGCCAGGGCGCGCAGGTTCAGGGTGCCGTACTGGCGACGGGCGACCCACAGAATCGTCTGAATATCCCGTAGTCCGCCGGGCGAGCCTTTGACGTTGGGTTCCAGGTTGTATTCGGTGTCGTTGTATTTGTGGTGGCGGGCCTTCTGCTCGGAGCGTTTGGCCAGGAAGAACTCCTTGCTCGGCCACATGTGGGCGGTGCTGGTGACATCGAGCATGCGCTGGCGCAAACGCTCGGGGCCGCAAATGGTGCGGCTTTCCATGAGGTTGGTGACCACCGTCAGGTCGGCGCGGGCCTCTTCGGCGCATTCATCCACCGAGCGAACGCTCTGACCGACTTCCAGGCCGATGTCCCACAACAGCGTCAGAAAGCGCTCGATGGAATCACGGAAGATTTCGTGGTCGGCGCTGTCCAGCAGAATCAGCAGGTCGATGTCGGAATAGGGGTGCAACTCACCGCGACCGTAGCCGCCGACCGCGACCAACGCGATGTCGGCGTCTTCGCTCCAGTTGAACTGGTCCCAGGCCTTTTGCAGGATGTTGTCGACGAACCAGGCGCGATCCTCGATCAGCCGCCGGATGTCGCGGCCGCTGCGAAAACGTGCATCGAGCACTTCGCGGGCCTGGCGGATTGCCTTCTTGAACGCGGCGATAGGGCTCGCTTTCAGGGCCAGTTCAGCCTGGAACTGGCCGCGGTCGAAGAGTTCGGGATCCACCTGCGGCATCGATTGGCTTTCCTTCTATAGGCTGGGAGCAGTTCCGGATCAGGCCGATACGCGCGGGATCGTGTCGTCGCTGCGCAGGGTGAAGATTTCGTAACCGGTGTCAGTGACAAGCAAAGTGTGTTCCCACTGCGCCGACAGCTTGCGGTCCTTGGTGATCGCGGTCCAGCCGTCGCCCAGCACCTTGGTGTCGGCCTTGCCCTGGTTGATCATCGGCTCGATGGTGAAGGTCATGCCGGCCTTCAGTTCCATGCCGGTGCCGGCGCGGCCGTAGTGCAGGATCTGCGGCTCTTCGTGGAACACCTTGCCGATGCCGTGACCGCAGAATTCGCGCACCACGGAGAAGCCGTTCTTTTCAGCGTGCTTCTGGATGATCTCGCCGATGTCGCCGAGGCGGCAGCCGGGTTTGACGATTTCGATCGCCTTGTACATGCATTCCTGGGTGACCTGGGACAGGCGCTCGGCCCAGACCGGCACGGTGCCGACGTGGAACATGCGGCTGGTGTCGCCGTGGTAGCCGTCCTTGATCACCGTGACATCGATGTTCAGGGTGTCGCCGTTTTTCAGCGGCTTGTCGTTCGGGATGCCGTGGCAGACCACGTGGTTGATCGAGGTGCAGATCGACTTCGGGTAGCCCTTGTAGTTGAGCGGGGCAGGGATGGCTTTCTGCACGTCGACGATATAGTCGTGGCAGATCTGGTTCAGCTCATCGGTGGTCACGCCCGGCTTGACGTGTTCGGCAATCATTTCCAGCACATCGGCGGCCAGTTTGCCGGCGACACGCATGCCAGCGATGTCCTCGGGAGTTTTGAGGGTGACGGTCATACAGGCTCTCTCTGCGCTCGACGGCGCTTGCTGATACGGACAGGGCGGCGGTATTCGCCTGGCCGCCCTGAAAAACGCGATTCTAACAGACCAAAGGCGCAAATCCGCGCCTGCGTGCATCGCTTCTCTCTATACAATAGTGCGCGCAAGGCCGATTCCAAGGGGCCGGCATCCATGTCCCTGACGGGATTAAAGATTCCGGGTTCCGTTTGCGGCCTTGCTGTGGTATAAAATGCGCCGCTTTCCGGGGATAGCTCCGGGAGCATTAACCCACACACGTGTCGACACGATGGCCTGGGTGCCTTTGATCCTCGGATCAGGGGTTGGTCATTGGGATACGTGGAGGCCCAACCCGACTTATCAAGGAACTATCATGTCCCAAGTCAATATGCGCGATATGCTGAAGGCCGGTGTGCACTTCGGTCACCAAACCCGTTACTGGAATCCGAAAATGGGCAAGTACATTTTCGGCGCGCGTAACAAGATTCACATCATCAACCTTGAAAAAACCCTGCCAATGTTCAACGAAGCTCTGACTTTCGTAGAGCGTCTGGCCCAGGGCAAAAACAAGATTCTGTTCGTCGGCACCAAGCGTTCCGCTGGCAAGATCGTTGCTGAAGAAGCAGCACGTTGCGGTTCGCCGTACGTCGATCACCGCTGGTTGGGCGGCATGCTGACCAACTTCAAGACCATCCGTGCTTCCATCAAGCGTCTGCGTGACCTTGAAGTACAAGCCGAAGACGGTACTTTCGCCAAGCTGACCAAGAAAGAAGCGCTGATGCGCTCCCGTGATCTTGAGAAGCTGGATCGCTCCCTGGGCGGCATCAAGGACATGGGCGGTCTGCCAGACGCACTGTTCGTGATCGACGTTGACCACGAGCGCATCGCGATCACCGAAGCCAACAAGCTGGGCATCCCGGTTATCGGCGTTGTCGATACCAACAGCAGCCCGGAAGGCGTTGACTACATCATCCCAGGCAACGATGACGCAATCCGCGCTATCCAGCTGTACATGGGTTCGATGGCTGACGCAGTTATCCGTGGTCGCAACAATGTTGCTGGCGGTACTGTTGAATTCGCAGCTGAAGAAACTCAGGCTGCAGCTGAGTAATTGACGCCCTGGCGTTGACTCAGTAAGCAAAAAGGGGGCTTGGCCCCCTTTTTGCCACCTCGAAAACCATCTGTTGGCGCCCGCTTGTGGCAGCGCTCGCCCTGTATCTGTAACGTGCAGCGGCTACAAGGTGGTTCGGGAAGAATTGAACGCCCGTTCGATCGGGTGGAATGGTTGAAAACCTATCCAAGAGGAATTTGAAAATGGCAGCAATTACTGCAGCGTTGGTCAAAGAACTGCGCGAGCGTACCGGCGAAGGCATGATGGATTGCAAGAAAGCCCTGGAAAAGGCTGGCGGCGACATCGAAAAAGCCATTGATGACATGCGTGCTTCGGGCGCGATCAAGGCTGCCAAGAAAGCCGGCAACGTTGCCGCTGAAGGCGCTATCGCTGTCAAGGCTGACGGCAAGTCCGCCGTTCTGCTGGAAGTGAACTCGCAGACCGACTTCCTGGCCCTGCAGGACGACTTCAAGAACTTCGTCGCTGAAAGCCTCGAAGAAGCCTTCGCTCAGAAGCTGACCGACGCGGCTCCGCTGATCGCTTCGCGTGAAGCTGCTCGTGAAGCCCTGGTTGCCAAGTGCGGCGAAAACGTCAACATCCGTCGTCTGGCGCGTGTTGAGGGTGACGTTGTAGGCGCTTACCTGCACGGCAACAAGATTGGTGCAGTGGTTGTTCTGAAAGGCGGCGACGTCGACCTGGCCAAGAACATTGCCATGCACGTTGCAGCTTCGAACCCGGAGTTCCTGGACGCGTCGGAAATCTCCGCCGAGGCCATCGAGCGCGAGAAGAACGTATTCCTGCAGCTGAATGCCGACAAGATCGCCGGCAAGCCGGAAAACATCGTTGAGAACATGATCAACGGTCGTATCACCAAGTTCAAAGCCGAAGCCTCGCTGAAAGAGCAAGCCTTCGTCATGAATCCTGAAGTCAAGGTTGGCGAGCTGGCCAAGAAAGCCGGTGCCGAAATCGTTTCCTTCACCTACTTCAAAGTAGGCGAAGGCATCGAGAAGCCAGTTGACGACTTCGCTGCCGAAGTTGCCGCTCAAGTGGCTGCCGCCAAGCAGTAAGACGGTTTTTCAACTGTCGCCCGAAAGAGGCTGCCCGCTCACGCGCGCAGCCTCTTTTCAGATAGGGTTACCAATTTTTAATTGGTTTCCCCTTGGAACTGACTTACAAAGCCATGTTCCGATGGCGCTGAAGCAGCGCCACGCTAGAGTGAACGCAGCTGCAAACAGCTCGCAAAGAATTTTTAAATACGCCGCAGGAGAGATTCGCAATGGCTCAGCAGGGCAGTGGTTATCAGGCTCGCTATAAACGCATTCTACTCAAGCTTAGCGGCGAGGCCCTGATGGGCTCGGAAGAGTTCGGGATCGATCCGAAAGTGCTGGATCGCATGGCGCTGGAAGTCGGCCAGCTGGTCGGCATCGGTGTTCAGGTCGGTCTGGTTATCGGCGGCGGCAACCTGTTCCGCGGTGAAGCGCTGAGCAAGGCCGGCATGGATCGGGTCACCGGCGACCACATGGGCATGCTGGCCACTGTGATGAACGCCCTTGCCATGCGCGATGCGCTGGAACGTGCCAATATCTCGGCCATCGTGATGTCGGCCATTTCCATGGTCGGTGTGACCGATCACTATGATCGTCGCAAGGCCATGCGTCACCTGAACTCCAAGGACGTGGTGATTTTCGCGGCCGGTACCGGCAATCCGTTCTTTACCACGGATTCGGCAGCCTGCCTGCGTGCCATCGAGATCGACGCGGACGTCGTACTCAAGGCAACCAAGGTCGATGGCGTCTACACCGCCGACCCGTTCAAAGACCCGCATGCCGAGAAGTTCGATCATCTGACTTACGATGAAGTACTGGATCGCAAGCTGGGCGTAATGGATCTGACGGCCATCTGCCTGTGCCGCGACCACAAGATGCCATTGCGCGTATTCAACATGAACAAGCCCGGCGCCCTGCTGAACATTGTGCACGGCGGCGCTGAAGGAACCCTGATCGAGGAAGTTCAACAATGATCAACGAAATCAAGAAAGACGCCCAAGAGCGCATGAAGAAGTCGATCGAGTCGCTGAGTCATGCATTCGGCCAGATTCGTACCGGCAAGGCTCACCCGAGCATTCTGGGTAGCGTGATGGTGCCTTACTACGGTGCCGATACCCCTTTGAGCGGTGTCGCGAACGTAACGGTGAAAGACTCCCGGACCCTGCAGGTCGTGCCGTTCGAGCGCAACATGCTCACGGCGGTCGACAAGGCGATCATGAACGCCGGTCTGAACCTCAATCCGACCAACCTTGGCGAGCTGCTGCTGGTTTCCATGCCGGCGCTGACCGAAGAAACCCGTAAGGGCTTCACCAAGCAGGCGCGCGCAGCGGCTGAAGATGCTCGCGTTGCCGTGCGCAACATTCGCCGCGATGCACTGGGCGACTTGAAAAAGCTGGTCAAGGACAAGGAAATCAGCGAAGACGAAGAGCGCCGTGCGGCGGCTGATATCCAGAAGCTGACCGACAAGGCTGAAGCTGATATCGACGCGGCTACCAAGGAAAAAGAAGCGGATCTGATGGCCGTATAAGGGTCGAGCTTTAAATGGAAAAGACCAAGCAGACTGCGCCGTCCGCGGTGCCGCGCCATGTCGCGATCATCATGGATGGCAACAATCGCTGGGCGAAAAAACGCTTTATGCCGGGTGTCGCCGGGCATAAAGCGGGTGTAGATGCTGTGCGGGCGGTGATCGAGGTGTGTGCCGAGGCCGGTGTCGAGGTGCTGACGCTTTTCGCCTTTTCCAGTGAGAACTGGCAGCGCCCGGCCGATGAGGTCAGTGCCCTGATGGATCTGTTCTTCAAGGCGCTGCGTCGTGAGGCCAAGCGCCTCAATGACAACAACATCAGCCTGCGCATCATTGGTGACCGTTCGCGTTTCCATCCTGAGCTTCAGGCAGCCATGCGTGAAGCTGAAGCGATGACTGCGGGCGCCAATCGCTTCATCCTGCAAATTGCCGCCAACTACGGCGGTCAGTGGGATATCGCCCAAGCTGCACAGCGCCTGGCTCGGGAAGTTCAGGCCGGTCACCTGCGGCCGGAAGACATCACCCCGGATCTGCTGCAAACCTGTCTGGCGACCGGCGACCTGCCATTGCCGGACTTGTGCATCCGTACGGGCGGCGAGCACCGCATCAGCAACTTCCTGCTGTGGCAGCTGGCCTATGCCGAGTTGTACTTCTCCGACCTGTTCTGGCCGGACTTCAAACACGATGCCATGCGTAATGCACTGGCCGATTTCGCTTCGCGTCAGCGTCGCTTCGGTAAAACGAGCGAGCAGATCGAAGCTGGAGCCCGGGTTTAATGCTTAAACAACGAATCATCACTGCGCTGATCCTGCTGCCGATCGCATTGGGTGGATTTTTCCTGCTCGAGGGTTCCGGTTTTGCGCTGTTCATCGGCCTGGTGGTCAGTCTGGGTGCCTGGGAATGGGCGCGCCTGGCCGGTTTCACTGCGCAATCGTTTCGCGTTGGTTATGCGGCAGTCGTCGCGCTGATGCTGTTCGTCATGTACATCCTGCCGGGGCTGGCGCCCTGGGTGCTCGGTGCTTCGGTGATCTGGTGGGCGGTAGCGACCTGGCTGGTGCTGACCTATCCGCGCTCCAGCGAGCGCTGGGCCAGTGCCGCCAGCAAACTGGTGATCGGTCTGCTGATTCTCCTGCCGGCCTGGCAAGGGCTGGTTCAGATCAAGCAATACCCGCTGGGTAACTGGCTGATCATGGCGGTGATGGTGCTGGTCTGGGGCGCGGATATCGGTGCCTACTTTTCCGGTCGTGCATTCGGCAAGCGCAAGCTGGCCCCGCAAGTCAGTCCGGGCAAAAGCTGGGAAGGCGTGTATGGCGGTCTGGCACTGAGCCTCGTTATCACCACGCTGGTCGCTCTGTTTCGTGACTGGACAGTGGCGCAATTGTTCAAAGGCTTGATTGGCGCTGCGCTGATCGTGTTCATCTCGGTGGTGGGCGACCTGACTGAAAGCATGTTCAAGCGTCAGTCCGGGATCAAGGACAGCAGCAATCTGCTGCCGGGCCATGGCGGCATACTGGACCGCATTGACAGCCTGACGGCTGCGATCCCGGTATTCGCCGTGCTGTTGTGGATGGCTGCACCGTGAGCCGCCCACAACAGGTCACTGTTCTGGGGGCAACCGGCTCGATCGGTCTGAGTACTCTGGATGTCATTGCTCGTCACCCTGACCGTTATCAGGTATTTGCACTCAGTGGCTTTACGCGTCTGAGCGAGCTGTTTGCCTTATGCGTACGCCATGTGCCGCAGTTCGCTGTGGTGCCGGAAGTCGCGGCAGCCCGTGGTTTGCAAGACGATTTGCGTGCTGCCGGCCTGTCGACCCGGGTGCTGGTAGGTGAGGAAGGTCTGTGTCAGGTTGCGGCAGCCCCGGAGGTAGATGCCGTGATGGCGGCCATCGTCGGCGCCGCGGGTCTGCGCCCGACCCTCGCCGCTGTCGAGGCGGGCAAGAAAATTCTCCTGGCGAACAAGGAGGCGCTGGTCATGTCCGGCGCCTTGTTCATGGAGGCAGTGCGCAAGAGCGGTTCGGTCCTGCTTCCCATCGACAGTGAGCACAACGCGATTTTCCAGTGCATGCCTCAGGATTTCGCTCGTGGATTGAGCAATGTCGGTGTGCGTCGGATTTTGCTGACGGCCTCGGGTGGTCCTTTCCGGCAGACGCCGATGGCCGAACTGGCGCATGTTTCTCCCGACCAGGCCTGTGCCCATCCTAACTGGTCCATGGGTCGCAAGATTTCCGTGGATTCGGCCAGCATGATGAACAAGGGGCTCGAACTGATCGAAGCCTGCTGGCTGTTCGATGCCCGGCCGTCGCAAGTCGAAGTGGTGATCCATCCACAGAGCGTGATTCACTCTCTGGTCGACTACGTAGATGGCTCGGTACTGGCGCAGCTGGGTAATCCCGACATGCGTACGCCGATCGCCAATGCGCTGGCCTGGCCTGAGCGCATTGATTCTGGCGTGGCGCCATTGGACCTGTTTGCCATCGCGCGCCTGGACTTCGAAGCACCCGATGAAGAGCGCTTCCCGTGCCTGCGGCTTGCCCGTCAGGCAGCCGAGGCCGGCAACAGTGCACCTGCCATGCTCAATGCCGCGAATGAAGTTGCGGTGGCGGCGTTTCTCGACGGGCGGGTTCGCTACCTCGAAATCGCGAGTATCATCGAGGAAGTGTTGAATCTCGAGCCGGTGGTTGCTCTGAATGATCTCGATGCGGTGTTCACGGCGGACGCGGCAGCACGTACGCTCGCCGGGCAATGGCTGACTCGTCACGGTCGATAGACCCTGCGGTACATGGCTTCACGCGGCATAGAACAGGATTGCGGAGAAAGTAGATGAGCGCGCTCTATATGATTGCCGGCACCCTGATCGCCCTGGGTGTGCTGGTCACCTTTCACGAATTCGGCCACTTCTGGGTCGCGCGTCGCTGTGGCGTAAAGGTTCTGCGCTTTTCCGTGGGCTTCGGCATGCCGTTGCTGCGCTGGCATGACAAGCAGGGGACCGAGTTTGTCGTCGCTGCCATTCCGCTGGGCGGCTACGTCAAGATGCTCGATGAGCGTGAAGGTGAAGTGCCCGCTGATCAGCTTCATTTGTCTTTCAATCGCAAGTCAGTTCGCCAGCGTATTGCTATCGTGGCTGCTGGTCCGGTCGCCAACTTCCTGCTGGCCATGGTGTTCTTCTGGGTGCTGGCCATGCTCGGCAGCGAACAGGTACGTCCGGTCATCGGTGCCGTCGAGTCCGGTAGTATCGCTGCGAAAGCCGGTTTGAATGCAGGTCAGGAAATCGTCGCCATCGACGGTGAGCCGACTTCGGGCTGGGCGGCGGTCAACCTGCAACTGGTACGTCGCCTGGGGGAAAGCGGTTCCCTGCAGGTGCTGGTGCGTGAGCAGGGCTCTACGGCCGATTCTCCGCGTGAGCTTGCACTGGATCACTGGCTCAAAGGTGCTGACGAGCCGGATCCGATTCGTTCTCTGGGTATCCGTCCATGGCGTCCTGCATTGCCGCCGATTCTCGCTGAGCTCGATCCGAAAGGCCCGGCCCAGGCTGCCGGGTTGAAGACCGGTGACCGTCTGCTGGCGCTGGACGGCAAGGCGCTGGATGACTGGCAGCAAGTGGTCGACACGGTTCGTACGCGTCCTGATACCAAAATCATGCTGCACGTCGAGCGCGACGGTGCTCAAATCGACGTCCCTGTGACGCTGGCGGCGCGTGGTGAAAGCAAGTCGCCAAGCGGTTATCTGGGGGCGGGAGTGAAAGCTGTCGACTGGCCACCGGAGATGATTCGTGAGGTCAGCTACGGTCCTCTGGCCGCGATTGGCGAGGGCGCCCGTCGTACCTGGACCATGAGCGTCCTGACGCTGGATTCACTGAAGAAAATGCTGTTCGGCGAGCTCTCGGTAAAAAACTTGAGTGGACCGATAACCATTGCTAAAGTGGCGGGCGCTTCTGCCCAGTCGGGCGTTGCTGATTTCCTGAATTTCCTTGCTTATCTGAGTATTAGCCTGGGGGTTCTGAATTTGCTGCCTATTCCTGTACTGGATGGGGGGCATTTGTTGTTTTATCTGATCGAGTGGGCGCGTGGTCGTCCCTTGTCGGATCGGGTGCAAGGTTGGGGGATACAGATCGGTATCAGTTTGGTGGTCGGGGTGATGTTGCTTGCTCTGGTCAACGATCTGGGTCGACTGTAACGCTTCGCTGAATTGCGAATCTGCCGCATTTTGCGGCAGTTTGTTTATTGCCAGTTGGAATAAGAAAGGACTTCATGAAACGTCTGCTGCTAACTGCGGTTCTCACCGTATTGATGATCGCCGAAGTTCACGCCGAGTCCTTCACTATCTCTGATATTCGCGTCAATGGCCTCCAGCGGGTCTCCGCGGGTAGCGTCTTTGGTGCCTTGCCGTTGAACGTCGGCGAGCAGGCGGATGATCGTCGCCTGGTGGAATCCACTCGTGCGTTGTTCAAAACCGGTTTCTTTCAAGATATCCAGCTGGGCCGCGAAGGCAACGTTCTGGTGATCACGGTCGTTGAACGTCCATCGGTCGCGAGCATCGAGATCGAAGGCAACAAGGCCATCTCCACCGAAGACCTGATGAAGGGCCTCAAGCAATCCGGTCTGGCCGAAGGCGAGATCTTCCAGCGTGCGACCCTCGAAGGCGTGCGTAACGAACTGCAACGCCAGTACGTTGCGCAAGGTCGCTACTCGGCTACCGTCGATACCGAAGTGGTATCGCAGCCGCGCAACCGTGTCGGCCTGAAAGTGAAGATCAACGAAGGCACCGTCGCTGCCATTCAGCACATCAACGTGGTGGGCAACACGGTTTTCCCTGAGGAAGACCTGACCGACCTGTTCGAACTGAAGACCACCAACTGGCTGTCGTTCTTCAAGAACGATGACAAGTACGCCCGTGAAAAACTTTCCGGTGACCTGGAGCGTCTGCGTTCCTACTATCTGGACCGCGGCTATATCAACATGGATATCGCTTCGACCCAGGTTTCCATTACCCCGGACAAGAAGCACGTCTATATCACTGTCAACGTCAACGAAGGCGAGAAGTACACCGTTCGTGACGTCAAGCTCAGCGGTGACCTGAAAGTCCCTGAAGACCAGGTCAAGTCGCTGCTGCTGGTGCAAAAGGGCCAGGTGTTCTCGCGCAAGCTGATGACCACCACCTCGGAACTGATCACCCGTCGTCTGGGTAACGAGGGCTACACCTTCGCCAACGTCAATGGCGTTCCGCAGCCGCACGATGACGACCATACCGTGGACATCCTGTTCGCTGTCGATCCGGGCAAGCGTGCCTATGTCAACCGCATCAACTTCCGTGGCAACACCAAGTCCGAAGACGAAGTGCTGCGCCGCGAAATGCGTCAGATGGAAGGTGGCTGGGCTTCGACTTACCTGATCGACCAGTCCAAGACCCGTCTGGAGCGTCTGGGCTTCTTCAAGGAAGTGAACGTCGAGACTCCGGCTGTTCCGGGCGTCGACGACCAGGTTGACGTGAACTATGCGGTTGAAGAGCAGGCTTCCGGTTCGATCACTGCCAGCGTCGGTTTTGCCCAGAGTGCCGGTCTGATCCTTGGTGGCTCGATCACCCAGAACAACTTCCTCGGTACCGGTAACCGCGTCAGCGTCGGCCTGACCCGTAGCCAGTACCAGAGCCGTTACAACTTCGGCTACGTTGACCCCTACTGGACCGCCGATGGCGTGAGCCTGGGCTACAACGCGTTCTATCGCACCACCGACTACAAAGACCTCGACGTCGACGTAGCAAGCTATGCGGTAGACAGCCTGGGTGCCGGCGTGAACGTCGGTTACCCGATCAGCGAGACTTCGCGTCTGACCTTCGGCCTGTCCGCTCAACAGGACAAGATCAAGACCGGTACCTACACCGTTGACGAGATTTTCGACTTCGTTAAGCGTGAAGGCGATCAGTACCTGAACTTCAAGGCGTCGGCCGGCTGGTCCGAGTCCACTTTGAACAAGGGCGTGTTGCCAACCCGCGGCCGTTCGCAGAGTCTGACCCTGGAAACGACGATTCCTGGCAGTGACCTGTCGTTCTACAAACTGGATTACCGTGGCCAGCTGTTCCAGCCACTGACCGAAAACTACACCCTGCGTCTGCACACCGAGCTGGGTTATGGCGACGGTTACGGTTCAACGGACGGCTTGCCGTTCTATGAAAACTACTATGCTGGTGGTTTCAACTCGGTACGTGGTTTCAAAGACAGTACCCTGGGTCCGCGCAGTACGCCGAGCCGTGGTCAGGCGGTTACCGGTAACGCCGGTACGCTTGCCGACCCGGACCAGGATCCGCTGCCATTCGGTGGTAACGTGTTGATCCAGGGTGGTGTCGAGGTGCTGTTCCCGCTGCCGTTCGTGAAGGATCAGCGTTCGTTGCGTACATCGGTATTCTGGGACGTCGGTAACGTGTTCGACTCGACTTGCAAGTCGACCACAAACGCTGATGGTTCCAAGGCCAATACACAGTGCAACGACATCAGCCTGAGCAACATGGCCAGTTCCGTCGGTGTCGGCGTGACCTGGGTTACCGCACTGGGTCCTTTGAGCTTCGCGTTGGCCACACCGATCAAGAAACCGGATAACGCTGAAACTCAAGTGTTCCAATTCTCCCTCGGCCAGACGTTCTAAGCGTCTGACCCAAGATAACGACAATGGATTTTGTAGGAGTGCATCGTGCGTAAGTTGACTCAATTGGTTCTCCTGGCCTCCGTACTGGTGGCAGGCCCGGCATTTGCCGACATGAAAATTGCTGTTCTGAACTATCAGATGGCTCTGCTGGAGTCCGATGCGGCCAAGAAGTACGCCGTGGATGCCGAGAAGAAGTTCGGTCCTCAACTGACCAAACTGAAGACGCTGGAAAGCAGCGCCAAGGGTATCCAGGATCGTCTGATGGCTGGCGGCGACAAGATGCAGCAGGGCGAGCGTGAGCGTCTGGAGCTGGAATTCAAGCAAAAGGCCCGCGACTTCCAGTTCCAGTCCAAGGAACTGAACGAAGCCAAGGCTGTTGCTGACCGTGAAATGCTCAAGCAGCTCAAGCCGAAACTGGATAGCGCAGTGGAAGAAGTCATCAAGAAAGGTGGTTTTGACCTGGTGTTCGAGCGTGGCGCAGTGATCGATGTCAAACCTCAGTACGACATCACGCGCCAGGTTATCGAGCGCATGAATCAGCTGAAGTAACCCATGACCGTGACTATCAGACTCGGCCAGTTGGCCGAGTTCCTCGGTGCCACCCTGAGTGGCGATCCCGAGAAGCAAATTACTGGGCTAGCCACCTTGCAGGAGGCTGGCCCAGCTCAGTTGAGCTTTCTGGCAAACCCTCAATACCGCAAATACCTGGCTGGCTCGCAAGCGGCAGCATTGCTGCTCAAGGCGGCTGATGCCGAAGGTTATACCGGTAATGCGTTGGTGGTGCCGGATCCTTATCTGGCTTACGCACGCATTTCTCACCTGTTCGATCCGAAGCCGAAAGCTGCAGCCGGTATCCATCCGTCGGCAGTGATCGCTCCGGATGCCGTGGTCGATCCGACTGCCAGCATCGGTCCCTTTGTAGTGATCGAAGCGCAAGCACGGATCGGTGCGGGCGTGACGCTCGGCGCGCATTGCGTCGTCGGTGCCCGCAGCGAAATCGGCGAGGGTGGCTGGCTGGCTCCGCGTGTCACGCTGTATCACGATGTGCGGATCGGCAAGCGGGTGGTGATTCAGTCAGGTGCAGTGCTTGGCGGTGAGGGCTTCGGCTTTGCCAACGAGAAAGGCATCTGGCAGAAAATCGCCCAGATCGGTGGCGTGACCATCGGTGACGATGTGGAGATCGGCGTGAATACTGCGATCGATCGGGGTGCGTTGGCCGATACCGTGATCGGTAACGGCGTCAAGCTCGACAACCAGATTCAGATCGCCCACAACGTTCAGGTCGGTGATCACACCGCCATGGCTGCGTGCGTGGGGATTTCCGGCAGCACCAAAATCGGCAAGCACTGCATGCTCGCCGGTGGTGTCGGCCTGGTAGGGCACATCGATATTTGCGACAACGTATTCCTGACCGGGATGACCATGGTGACCCACTCGATTACCGAGCCGGGCGCCTATTCTTCCGGTACGGCCATGCAGCCGGCTGCCGAGTGGCGCAAAAGCGCGGCACGCATCCGTCAGCTCGATGACATCGCGCGACGCTTGCGACAGCTGGAAAAGCAGGCAGGGGAAGTGACCCCTGGCGGTAACGCTTCATCTGAAGGCTGATACCATTTCCATATCAAGTGTGCACAGCCTCTGGACTGCCTCCTTGATTTGCTAGAGGAGTGCGCGTCAGTCGCGCTCCCAATCTTTACATAGGCTTCCCCCCGAAATGATGGACATCAACGAGATTCGCGAATACCTGCCTCACCGTTACCCGTTCCTGCTGGTGGACCGGGTGGTGGAACTGGATACGGAAGGCAAGCGCATTCGCGCCTACAAGAATGTCAGCATCAACGAACCGTTCTTCAATGGCCACTTCCCTGCGCACCCGATCATGCCGGGCGTGCTGATCATCGAAGCGATGGCTCAGGCTGCCGGGATCCTCGGTTTCAAGATGCTCGATGTGAAACCGGCCGATGGCACCCTCTACTATTTCGTCGGTTCCGACAAACTGCGTTTCCGTCAGCCGGTGCTGCCGGGTGATCAGTTGATCCTCGAAGCCAAGTTCATCAGCTGCAAGCGTCAGATCTGGAAGTTCGAATGCCAGGCTTCGGTCGATGGCAAGCCGGTCTGCTCCGCTGAAATCATCTGTGCGGAACGCAAGCTATGAGTTTGATTGACCCTCGCGCAATCATCGATCCTTCGGCCGTACTGGCCGAAGGTGTCGAGGTCGGCCCGTGGTCGATCATCGGCGCAGGTGTGGAAATCGGCGAGGGAACAGTGATCGGGCCACACGTGATCCTCAAAGGTCCGACCCGAATCGGCAAGCACAATCGCATCTACCAGTTTTCCTCGGTAGGCGAAGACACGCCTGATCTCAAGTACAAGGGCGAAGAAACCCGTCTGGTGATCGGTGACCATAACGTTATCCGTGAAGGCGTGACGATTCACCGTGGCACGGTTCAGGATCGTTCCGAAACCACGCTGGGCGATCACAACCTGATCATGGCTTACGCCCACATCGGTCACGACAGTGTCATCGGCAACCACTGCATTCTGGTCAACAACACCGCGTTGGCTGGACATGTGCACGTCGAGGACTGGGCGATCCTGTCCGGCTTCACGCTGGTGCATCAGTATTGCCACATCGGCGCCCACAGCTTTTCCGGCATGGGAACGGCCATTGGCAAGGACGTTCCGGCGTTCGTTACGGTGTTCGGCAACCCGGCCGAAGCGCGCAGCATGAATTTTGAAGGCATGCGTCGTCGTGGTTTCAGCGAGGATGCGATTCACGCCCTGCGTCGCGCTTACAAAACCGTTTATCGTCAGGGGCTGACTGTCGAGCAAGCGCTGGCCGAACTGGCCGAGCCTGCCCTCCAGTTCCCGGAAGTCGCGGTGTTCCGTGACTCCATCCAGTCGTCGTCTCGCGGCATCACTCGCTGATCATGGCCAATCTGCGTATTGCGCTGGTGGCGGGTGAGGCTTCCGGCGATATTCTGGGTGCCGGTCTGATGCGCGCCCTCAAGGCACAGCATCCGGCGGTCGAGTTTATCGGCGTCGGCGGCCCCCTGATGCAGGCCGAGGGCCTGAATTCCTACTTCCCCATGGAGCGGTTGTCGGTCATGGGGCTGGTGGAAGTCCTCGGTCGGCTGCGTGAGCTGCTCAAGCGCCGCAAGGACCTGATCGCCACCCTGATCGCCCAGAAACCGGATGTGTTTATCGGCATCGATGCGCCGGATTTCAACCTCAATATCGAACTCAAGCTGCGTCAGGCCGGGATCAAGACCGTGCACTACGTCAGCCCTTCGGTGTGGGCGTGGCGGCAGAAGCGGGTGCTGAAGATTCGCGAAGGCTGCGACCTGATGCTCACGCTGCTGCCGTTCGAAGCCAGGTTTTATGAAGAGAAGGGCGTACCGGTCAGGTTCGTCGGCCATACGCTGGCCGATACCATTCCACTGGAGGCAGATCGCGTCGCCGCACGTGCCGAACTGGGCCTGCCTGACGGTCCGCTGGTGGCTTTGATGCCGGGCAGCCGGGGCGGCGAAGTCAGTCGTCTGGGCGCGCTGTTCCTCGATACTGCCGAACGCCTGCGCGCCATGCGTCCGGGTTTGCGCTTCGTCATTCCATGTGCCAACCCAGAGCGTCGTGCCCAGCTTGAAGAGCTGCTGGCCGGCCGTGATCTGCCGGTGACCCTGCTCGACGGCAAGTCCCATCTGGCGCTGGCAGCGTGCAACGCGGTCCTGATCGCGTCGGGCACGGCGACCCTTGAGGCGTTGCTCTACAAGCGTCCGATGGTGGTGGCCTATCGTCTTGCACCGCTGACGTTCTGGATTCTCAAACGCATGGTAAAGAGTCCGTACGTCTCCCTGCCGAACCTGCTGGCCCAACGGTTGCTGGTGCCGGAATTGTTGCAGGATGATGCGACGGTCGAGGCGCTGGCCCAGACCCTGTCGCCGCTGATCGACGGCGGTGAAGAACAGACTCGCGGCTTCGATGAAATCCACCGCACCCTGCGCCTGGACGCCTCCAATCAGGCGGCTGACGCCGTTCTGAACCTGATCGGTCAAACACGATGAGCAAGACGAACATGCAGATGGGCCTGGATTTCACGCTGGTCGCCGAAGTCGAAGAATTGGTGGCCGGTGTTGATGAAGTCGGTCGCGGCCCTTTGTGCGGTGCGGTCGTCACGGCAGCAGTGATCCTCGATCCCAACCGGCCGATTCTGGGGCTCAACGACTCGAAGAAACTCACCGAAGCCAAGCGTGAAAAGCTCTACGACGAAATCTGCGAGAAGGCACTGAGCTGGTGCATTGCCCGTGCCGAAGTCGAAGAAATCGACGAGCTGAATATCCTTCACGCCACCATGCTGGCCATGCAGCGCGCCGTCGCGGGTCTGCATATCCAGCCGAAACTGGCGATGATCGACGGCAACCGCTGCCCGAAACTGCCGATGCGTTCCGAAGCAGTGGTCAAGGGCGATAGCAAGGTCCCGGCCATCGCAGCGGCCTCGATTCTGGCCAAGGTCAGCCGCGACCGCGAGATGGCGGCGTTCGAGTTGATCTACCCGGGTTACGGCATCGGCGGTCATAAAGGCTATCCGACGCCCGTTCATCTGGAAGCGCTGGTACGCCTCGGGCCGACGCCGATTCACCGGCGTTCGTTTGCCCCGGTGCGGCAGGCTTACGAGGCGCTGGAAGGTCTCACGCAGGTTTAGCGGCGAGGCTGATGTTTTATTCGGGGCCCGGTACAATCCGGGCCTTGTTGTCTCTATGTAACTGGACAGGATCACTATGCCGGCTTCATTCGTTCATCTACGCCTGCACACTGAATACTCCCTGGTCGACGGGCTGGTGCGGATCAAGCCGCTGGTCAAGGCCCTGACCGGCATGGGCATGCCGGCCGTTGCGGTTACCGACCAGAACAACATGTGTTCGCTGGTCAAGTTCTATAAAAACACCATGGGCGCGGGGATCAAGCCGATCTGCGGCGCCGACCTGTGGCTGTCGAACAAGGACCCGGATGGCCCGCTGAGCCGGATCAGCCTGCTGGTCATGAACGCCCTGGGCTATCGCAATCTGACCGAGCTGATTTCCCGTGGCTTCATCGACGGTCAGCGCAACGGCATGATCATCATCGAGCGCGAGTGGGTGGCCGAGGCCAATGAAGGCCTGATCATGCTGTCCGCCGCGAAAGAGGGCGAGATCGGCATGGCCATGATCGGCGGCAATCCCGCCGAGGCCGAGGTGCTGACCCGTGAGTGGATGACGGTGTTCCCGGATCGCTTCTATCTGGAAATCCAGCGCACCAATCGTCCGAATGACGAAGAACAATTGCACGGCGCCGTGGCCCTGGCCGAGAAACTCGGCGCGCCGCTGGTCGCCACCAACGATGTGCGCTTCATCAAGCAGGAAGACTTCGCCGCCCACGAAACCCGCGTCTGCATCGGTGAGGGCCGGGCCCTCGACGATCCGCGTCGTTCGAAGAATTACAGCGATCAGCAGTACCTGAAAAGCGCCGAGGAAATGGCCGAGCTGTTCAGCGACCTGCCCGACGCGGTGGAAAACACCGTCGAGATCGCCAAACGCTGCAACATCGACGTGAAGCTGGGCAAGCACTTCCTGCCGGACTATCCGATTCCCGATGGCATGACCATCGACGAGTATTTCCGCAAGGTGTCGTTCGATGGTCTGGACGAGCGCCTCAGCGTACTGCTGCCCAAGGACACCACCGAAGATTACGAGGCCAAGCGCCAGGTTTATGTCGACCGGCTGAATTTCGAGCTGGATATCATCATCCAGATGGGATTCCCCGGTTACTTCCTGATCGTGATGGACTTTATCCAGTGGGCCAAGAACAACGGCGTGCCGGTGGGCCCGGGCCGGGGGTCGGGTGCCGGATCGCTGGTGGCCTATGTGCAGAAGATCACCGACCTCGACCCGCTGGAATATGACCTGCTGTTCGAACGTTTCCTTAACCCGGAACGGGTATCCATGCCCGACTTCGACGTCGACTTCTGCATGGACGGCCGCGACCGGGTAATTGATTACGTGGCCGAAAAGTACGGCCGCAACGCCGTGAGTCAGATCATCACCTTCGGTTCCATGGCGGCCAAGGCGGTGGTGCGGGACGTGGCGCGGGCCCAGGGCAAGTCATTCGGCCTGGCGGATCGTCTGTCGAAGATGATTCCGTTCGAAGTCGGCATGACCCTGGAAAAAGCCTACGAGCAGGAAGAAATCCTGCGCGACTTCATCAAGGTCGATGAAGAAGCGGCAGAAATCTGGGAGATGGCGCGCAAGCTCGAAGGCGTGGTGCGTAACGTCGGTAAGCACGCCGGTGGTGTGGTGATCGCGCCGACCAAACTGACCGACTTCTCGCCGATCTATTGCGACGAGGCCGGCGACGGTCTGGTGACCCAGTTCGACAAGGATGACGTGGAAGCGGCCGGTCTGGTGAAGTTCGACTTCCTCGGCCTGCGGACCCTGACGATCATCGACTGGGCGCTGAAGACCATCAACCGCGACCGCGCCAAGGTCAACGAGCCGCCGCTGGACATCGCATTCATCCCGCTGGATGACAAACCGACTTATCAACTGCTGCAAAAAGCTGAAACCACCGCGGTGTTCCAGCTTGAATCCCGCGGCATGAAAGAGCTGATCAAAAAGCTCAAGCCCGACTGCCTCGAAGACCTTATCGCACTGGTGGCCCTGTTCCGTCCGGGCCCGTTGCAGTCCGGCATGGTGGATGACTTCATCAACCGCAAGCACGGTCGCGCGGAACTGGCGTATCCGCACCCGGATTACCAGTACGAAGGCTTGCAGCCGGTACTGGCACCGACCTACGGTATCATCCTGTATCAGGAACAGGTGATGCAGATCGCCCAGGTCATGGCCGGTTACACCCTCGGTGGTGCGGACATGCTGCGTCGGGCGATGGGTAAGAAGAAACCCGAGGAAATGGCCAAGCAGCGTGGCGGTTTCATTGAGGGTTGTGCGTCGAACAATATCGACGCGGATCTTGCCGGTAACATTTTCGACCTGGTGGAAAAATTCGCCGGTTACGGCTTCAACAAATCCCACTCCGCCGCCTACGGCCTGGTGTCGTACCAGACCGCCTGGCTGAAGGCTCACTACCCGGCGCCGTTCATGGCCGCGGTACTGTCGGCGGATATGCACAACACCGACAAGGTCGTGACCTTGATCGAGGAAGTGCGCACGATGAAGCTGCGCCTCGACGCGCCGGACGTGAACACGTCGGAGTTCAAGTTCACGGTGAACGACGAAGGCCGCATCGTGTACGGTCTGGGCGCGATCAAAGGTGTCGGCGAAGGCCCGGTGGAAGCTATTACCGAAGCGCGTCAGGCCGGTCCGTTCAAGGATCTGTTCGACTTCTGCGCCCGGGTCGACCTCAAGCGCATCAACAAGCGCACGCTGGACGGCCTGATCCGCAGTGGCGCGCTGGATCGCCTCGGCCCGTACTTCCATGACGAGCAAAAGGCTTATCAGGCCAACATCGACCGCAACCGCGCGGTGCTGCTGGCGGCGATGGAAGAGGCGATCAAGTCGGCCGAACAGACCGCGCGCACCCGCGACAGTGGTCACGCCGACCTGTTCGGCGGGTTGTTCGTCGAGGAAGACGCAGACGTTTACGCGCTGCACCGCAAGGCCAAGGAGCTGACGCTCAAGGAGCGCCTGAAGGGTGAAAAAGACACCCTCGGCCTGTACCTGACCGGCCACCCGATCGACGAATACGAAGGCGAAATTCGCCGTTTCGCCCGCCAGCGCATCATCGACCTGAAACCGGCCCGGGACACCCAGACCGTGGCGGGGATGATCATTGCCCTGCGGGTGATGAAGAACAAAAAGGGCGACAAGATGGGTTTCATCACCCTCGACGACCGCTCCGGGCGGATCGAGGCGTCGCTGTTCGCCGATGCGTTCCACTCTGCGCAATCGCTGCTGCAGACCGATGCGATGGTGGTGGTCGAAGGCGAGGTCAGCAACGATGACTTCTCCGGCGGCCTGCGCCTGCGGGTCAAGCGGGTGATGAGCATGGAAGATGCGCGCACCAACCTGGCCGAGAGCCTGCGCCTGAAACTGCAGACCCAGGATCTGAAAGGCGATCAGCTACGCTGGTTGGGGGATTTGCTCAAGCGTCATCGCGGGGCGTGCCCGATCACCATGGAATACACCAGCCCGGATGCGAAGACTTTGCTGCAGTTTGGCGAAACCTGGCGGATCGACCCGGCGGATGCCTTGATTCAAGCCCTGCGTGACCAGTTCGGGCGAGACAACGTCTTCCTCCAATACCGTTGACCGGCAGGTGAGACCGAACCGCCTGCCCACAACCTGAATTTTTAATCTCGACCTCAGCGCGCCTCTCCCTTAAGGTAGGGCGCGAATAGACAACCGGCCGGCCCCAAGCTCACTTGGGACACGACCCAAGACGGACGCCTATGAACCCGAATTTCCTGGATTTCGAACAGCCGATCGCCGACCTGCAAGCCAAGATCGAAGAGTTGCGCTTGGTCGGTAATGACAATTCGCTGAATATCGGCGATGAGATCTCCCGCCTGCAGGACAAGAGCAAGACGCTCACCGAAGATATCTTCGGCAAGCTGACCAGCTGGCAGATCGCACGTCTGGCACGTCACCCGAAACGTCCATACACCCTGGACTACATCGAACACATCTTCACCGAGTTCGACGAACTGCACGGTGACCGTCACTTCTCCGACGACGCGGCCATTGTGGGCGGCGTGGCACGTCTGGAAGACCAGCCAGTGATGGTGATCGGTCATCAGAAGGGCCGTGAAGTGCGTGAAAAGGTACGCCGCAACTTCGGCATGCCGCGCCCGGAAGGCTACCGCAAGGCTTGCCGCCTGATGGAAATGGCCGAGCGCTTCAAGATGCCGATCCTGACCTTCATCGACACTCCGGGTGCCTACCCTGGCATCGACGCCGAAGAGCGCAACCAGAGCGAAGCGATCGCCTGGAACCTGCGCGTCATGGCTCGTCTGAAAACCCCGATCATCGCCACCGTGATTGGTGAAGGTGGTTCCGGCGGTGCACTGGCGATCGGTGTTTGCGATCAGTTGAACATGCTGCAGTACTCGACTTACGCGGTGATTTCGCCGGAAGGTTGCGCTTCGATTCTGTGGAAAACCGCAGAAAAGGCGCCGGATGCCGCTGAAGCGATGGGCATCACCGCCGAGCGTCTGAAAGGCCTGGGCATCGTCGACAAAGTGATCGGCGAGCCTCTGGGCGGCGCCCACCGCGATCCGGCGGCGGCTGCTGCCTCGATCCGCGCCGAGCTGAGCTCGCAACTGGCGATGCTGAAGAAGCTCGACAACGAAGCGCTGCTCAAGCGTCGTTACGATCGTCTGATGAGCTACGGTCTCTAAGTCGAGCCGTTTCGGCCATCGATGCAAAACACTGTGGGAGCGGGCTTGCCCGCGAATGCGATGTAACATTCAACAACTGTGTTGGCTGTTTCACCGCTTTCGCGAGCAAGCCCGCTCCCACATTTGGTTTGTGAAAAGGTAGAAGAATGGGTCAGCCCTCGATTGATTTGCCTTCCAGGCTTTTGCGTAATCTCAAGCCCTGGCTCGATGCGGCCCATTGGCGTATCGCTTTCTCGGGCGGCCTCGACTCCACCGTCCTGCTGCACCTTCTGGCAACGCGCGCCAAATCCGAATCCCTTCCGCCGCTAAACGCCATCCATGTCCATCACGGCCTTCAGGCTGCGGCCGATGCGTGGCCGGTGCATTGCCAGGCTGTCTGTGACGCCTTGGGCATCCCATTGCAGATTGTTCACGTGACCGTGCAACAGGGCGCCAGCCTTGAGCGTGCGGCGCGGGATGCGCGCTACGCGGCATTCACTTCGGTGACTCGGATCAATGATGTGTTGATGACGGGCCAGCACCGCGACGATCAGGCAGAAACCCTGTTGTTCCGGTTGCTGCGTGGCGCCGGGGTGCGCGGCCTGTCCGGCATGCCGGCGCAGCGTGCGCTGGGGCAGGGCAGTCTGGTTCGGCCCTTGCTCGACATCACGCGGGCCGAGCTGGAAGTCTATGCACAGGACCATGCTCTACGCTGGGTAGAGGATCCGTCGAATCAGGATCGACAGTTCTCACGCAACTACTTGCGCCATCAGGTCATGCCGCTGCTGACCGGTCGCTGGCCGCAGGCATGCGCCAGCATGGCCCGCAGTGCGGCGCATCTGCGCGAGGCGCAAGGTTTGCTCGATGAGCTGGCGCAGATCGATCTGGCTCAAGCGAGCTTGCCCGGTGAGTTCGAATGGTCGGGATTGCCATCACTGGAGTTCGCGGCCATCGCCGGGTTATCCGAGGCGCGCCAGCGCAATGTACTCAGTCACTGGCTTGAACCGCTCACCCGACTGCCGGATACCGACCATTGGTCGGGTTGGATCGATCTGCGCGATGCCGGTAACGATGCCGCTCCGGTCTGGCGTCTGGCGGATGGCGAGTTGCACCGCAGCGCCGGTCGCCTGTGGTGGCTCAGCGGCTATTGGTTGCGCACGCCGGTGGTCAGCGGCGACTGGCACGAGACGTCGCTGGCGCTACGCTTGCCCGATAACGGGCGTGTCATGTTCAGCGGTCAGACTCCCGCAGGGCCGCTGCAGATCCGCTATCGGCAGGGCGGCGAGGTGATGCATCTGGCGGATCGCGGACATCGCGATCTCAAGCGTCTGCTCAACGAACGCGCGGTGCCGGCCTTTGTGCGTGGCAGATTGCCGCTGCTGTTTCGCGGTGAAGAATTGCTCGCCGTGGCGAACCTGCCGGGGCTCGATGGCAATGCAGTGGAGGGCTGGCGATTGCATTGGCAGCCTTCTGACGAAGATCAAGGTTTGAGATGAAGGGGGCATTCCGGTAGACTACGCTCCCTTCTTGATACAACTTCTGTGGATTCGCCTGAATTGCAGGAGTTGCCGATTACCAAGCAGTCTTTGCTGGGCGATTCCAAAAAATGTGTAGCGAGCAACGTACCGGTGTTTTCACTTCCGGTCTGTCCCAACGCGGCGGTTTTTTTGAAAGGTGCACTGTGATTAATGCAGGTGATCGGGGGCTTCGGCCTTCCTTCGCTTTCCCCGGCGGCTCGGACCGCTTTAACGCAGACTTCTAGGGTTTTTCATGACGCGCTACATATTCGTCACGGGCGGTGTTGTTTCTTCTTTGGGGAAAGGCATTGCATCGGCTTCATTGGCGGCCATCCTGGAGGCGCGGGGGCTTAAGGTCACCATGCTGAAGCTGGATCCGTACATCAACGTCGACCCGGGCACCATGAGCCCGTTCCAGCACGGTGAAGTGTTCGTCACCCACGACGGCGCCGAGACCGACCTGGACCTGGGCCACTACGAGCGGTTCATCCGCACGACCATGACCCAGAACAACAACTTCACCACCGGCCGTGTCTACGAGCACGTGCTGCGCAAAGAGCGCCGTGGTGACTACCTGGGTGCAACCATCCAGGTGATTCCGCACATCACCGACGAAATCAAGCGTCGCATCATCAAGGGCGCCGGCGATGCCGACGTGGCCCTGGTGGAAATCGGCGGTACCGTTGGCGACATCGAATCGCAACCGTTCCTCGAAGCCATCCGCCAGCTGCGTGTGGAAGTCGGTTCCAAGCGCGCGATGCTGATGCACCTGACCCTGGTTCCGTACATCGCCACCGCTGGCGAGACCAAGACCAAGCCGACCCAGCACTCCGTAAAAGAGCTGCGTTCGATCGGCCTGCAGCCAGACGTGCTGATCTGCCGTTCCGACCATCCGGTGGATGTGTCGTCGCGTCGCAAGATCGCGCTGTTCACCAACGTTGAAGAGCGTGCGGTGATCTCCCTGGAAGACGTCGACACCATCTACAAGATCCCGGCCGTGCTGCACGCCCAGGGTCTGGACGATTTCGTCGTCGAGCGTTTCGGCCTGCAATGCAATGGCGCCGACCTGTCCGAGTGGGAAAAGGTCGTCGATGCCAAGCTGAACCCTGAGCACGAAGTCACCATCGCGATGGTCGGCAAGTACATGGAGCTGCTGGACGCCTACAAGTCGCTGATCGAAGCGATGAGTCACGCCGGCATCACCAACCGTACCAAGGTCAACCTGCGCTACATCGATTCCGAAGACATCGAGAACCAGGGCACCGCGCTGCTGGAAGGTGTCGACGCGATCCTCGTACCGGGCGGCTTCGGTCTGCGTGGCGTGGAAGGCAAGATCACTGCCGTTCAATACGCTCGCGAAAACAAGGTTCCGTACCTGGGCATCTGCCTGGGCATGCAAGTGGCGGTCATCGAGTTCGCCCGTAACGTGCTGGGCTGGAAAGACGCCAACTCCACCGAGTTCGATCGTGCCAGCGGCCATCCGGTTGTCGGTCTGATCACCGAGTGGGAAGACGCCACCGGCGCCGTTGAAGTACGTACCGAAGCGTCCGACCTGGGCGGCACCATGCGCCTCGGCGCTCAGGAATGCCTGCTCGAAGCCGGCTCCAAGGTGCACGATTGCTACGGCAAGGATGTGATTGTCGAGCGTCACCGTCACCGTTACGAAGTGAACAACAACCTGCTGCCGCAGATCATCGAAGCCGGCCTGAAGATTTCCGGTCGTTCTTCCGATGCAGCGCTGGTCGAAGTGGTCGAAGCTCCGGATCATCCATGGTTCGTCGCTTGCCAGTTCCACCCGGAATTCACCTCGACTCCGCGTGACGGTCACCCGCTGTTCAGCGGTTTCGTGAAAGCAGCGTTGGCTCAACACCAGAAGAAGGCGTAACCCGATGGCACAGAAGATCATCCGCGTCGGCGACATCGAGATTGCCAACGACAAACCCATGGTGCTGTTCGGCGGCATGAACGTGCTGGAAAGCCGTGACATGGCCATGCAGGTTTGCGAAGAGTACGTGAAGGTCACCGAAAAACTCGGTATCCCTTACGTGTTCAAGGCCAGTTTCGACAAGGCCAACCGTTCTTCTGTGACCTCCTATCGCGGTCCTGGCCTGGAAGAGGGCATGCGCATCTTCCAGGACATCAAACAAGCCTTCGGCGTACCGATCATCACCGACGTCCACGAGCCTGACCAGGCCGCGGTCGTCGCTGAGGTCTGCGACATCATCCAGTTGCCGGCCTTCCTGTCGCGCCAGACCGATCTGGTCGTCGCGATGGCCAAGACCAACGCTGTGATCAACATCAAGAAAGCCCAGTTCCTTGCGCCTCAGGAAATGAAACACATCCTGAACAAGTGCGTGGAAGCGGGCAACGATCAGTTGATCCTCTGCGAGCGCGGTTCGAGCTTCGGCTACAACAACCTCGTGGTCGACATGCTCGGCTTCGGCATCATGAAGCAGTTCGAGTACCCGGTATTCTTCGACGTGACCCATTCGCTGCAGATGCCAGGCGGTCGTTCCGACTCCGCCGGCGGTCGCCGCGCCCAGGTCACCGACCTGGCCAAGGCGGGCATGAGCCAGTCGCTGGCGGGCCTGTTCCTCGAAGCGCATCCGGATCCGGACAACGCCAAATGCGACGGCCCTTGTGCCTTGCGTCTGGACAAACTGGAGCCATTCCTGGCCCAGCTCAAAGCCCTGGACGAACTGGTGAAGAGTTTTCCGACGGTAGAAACCGCGTAAACCGCAATTCTCCGGTAAAGTACCGCACGATTTGTCGCTCATGCCCTCGGGTATGAGCGTTGTCGTCTGCAAGCTGCCCGCTGTACACCACTTGCCGACGGTCAAAAGATTTCCTCTAGCTGCGTCGTTTTCGTCAACTTTGGAGTGTTTACAACAATGGCAAAAATCGTCGACATCAAAGGTCGTGAAGTTCTCGACTCCCGTGGCAATCCCACCGTGGAAGCGGACGTGCTTCTCGACAACGGCATCATCGGCAGCGCTTGCGCGCCGTCCGGTGCATCCACTGGCTCGCGTGAAGCGCTCGAGCTGCGTGATGGCGACAAGAGCCGTTACCTGGGCAAGGGCGTGCTCAAGGCGGTAGCCAACATCAACGGTCCGATCCGCGATCTGCTGCTGGGCACCGACCCAAGCGACCAGAAAGCCCTGGATCACGCGATGATCAAGCTCGACGGTACCGAAAACAAGGCAACCCTGGGCGCCAACGCCATCCTCGCCGTTTCCCTGGCTGCGGCCAAGGCGGCTGCACAGGATCAGGACCTGCCGCTGTACGCACACATCGCCAACCTGAACGGCACTCCGGGTGTGTACTCGATGCCGGTTCCGATGATGAACATCATCAACGGTGGCGAACACGCCGACAACAACGTCGACATCCAGGAATTCATGGTTCAGCCGGTCGGCGCCAAGTCTTTCTCGGAAGGTCTGCGCATGGGCACCGAGATTTTCCATCACCTGAAAGCTGTTCTGAAGGCCCGTGGCCTGAGCACTGCTGTCGGTGACGAAGGCGGTTTCGCGCCGAACCTGGCTTCCAACGAAGACGCACTGAAAGTGATCTCCGAAGCTGTTGCCAACGCCGGTTACAAGCTGGGCACCGACGTGACCCTGGCTCTGGACTGCGCGGCCAGCGAATTCTTCGAAGACGGCAAGTACAACCTGTCCGGCGAAGGCCAGGTGTTCACCGCTGAAGGTTTCGCCGACTACCTGAAAGGCCTGACCGAGCGTTACCCGATCATCTCGATCGAAGACGGTCTGGACGAGTCCGACTGGGCCGGCTGGAAGATCCTCACCGACAAGATCGGCGAGAAGACCCAACTGGTAGGCGACGACCTGTTCGTGACCAACACCAAGATCCTGAAAGAAGGCATCGATAAAAAGATCGCCAACTCGATCCTGATCAAGTTCAACCAGATCGGCACCCTGACCGAAACCCTGGAAGCCATCCAGATGGCCAAGGCTGCCGGTTACACCGCCGTGATCTCGCACCGTTCGGGCGAAACCGAAGATTCGACCATTGCCGATCTGGCCGTGGGCACTTCGGCTGGCCAGATCAAGACCGGCTCTCTGTGCCGTTCCGATCGCGTTTCCAAGTACAACCAACTGCTGCGTATCGAAGAGCAGTTGAATGGCAAAGCCAAGTACAACGGTCGCTCCGAGTTCCGCGGCTGATCGCTACATGTTAAAAAGACACCGGATTGTGTCGGAAAAGTCGTGACAGCGATGGATTTGCCACTAATCTGATGCCTTATATGCACAAGCCTGGATATTCCAGGCTTCGTGCTATCAGATGCTTCAAAGTTTTTGCGTGGCTGTCTTTTTTCACTGGATACCTGATATTCGATGCGCAGTCCTTACTGGTTGTTTCTCGTCTTGCTCTTGCTGCTGGCCGGTCTGCAGTACCGCCTGTGGGTGGGCAATGGCAGTCTGGCGCAGGTCGCCGAACTGAATCAGCAGATTGCTGATCAACACGCCGAGAACGAAGCCTTGCTGGAGCGCAACCGGGTGATGGACGCTGAAGTCAGCGAGTTGAAAAAAGGCATGGAGACCGTTGAAGAGCGGGCTCGTCACGAACTGGGCATGGTCAAGGACGGCGAAACCCTTTACCAGTTGGCCCAATGATCGATTCCCTGCCGGCCTTCTGGGCCGTGATTCCTGCTGCGGGCGTCGGTGCCCGTATGGCCGCGGACCGTCCCAAGCAATACCTGCAACTGGGCGGGCGCACAATTCTCGAACACAGCCTCGGCTGTTTCCTCGATCACCCGAGCCTCAAGGGGCTGGTGGTCAGTCTTGCTGTCGATGATCCTTATTGGCCGACCCTGGCCAGCGCCAGCGATCCGCGAATTCAACGGGTCGATGGCGGCGCCGAGCGTTCCGGTTCGGTGCTCAACGCCTTGCTGCATTTGCATGCGCAAGGTGCCGACGATGAGGATTGGGTGCTGGTGCACGATGCGGCACGGCCCAATCTGAGCCGTGACGATCTTGATAAATTACTTTCAGAACTTGCCGACGACTCAGTGGGCGGCCTGCTGGCCGTGCCGGCACGCGACACCCTCAAGCGGGTCGACAAGCACGGTCGTGTGGTCGAAACCGTGGATCGCAGCGTGATCTGGCAGGCCTACACACCACAGATGTTTCGCCTCGGTGCACTGCACCGCGCGCTGGCGGACAGTCTGGTGGCCGACGCGCTGATCACCGATGAAGCCTCGGCGATGGAGTGGGCCGGCATGGCGCCGCGCCTGATCGAGGGCCGTGCGGATAACCTGAAAGTCACCCGCCCGGAAGACCTCGAATGGTTGCGCCAGCGCTGGGCCAACCGTCGTTAAATCCGGTATTCCGGCCGTTCGGCCAAGCCTTCCTTGAGAAAATCCACCAGTTTGCGCACTTTCGGCGAAAGGTGCCTTTGCTGTGGATACAGCGCCCACACCGCCGTATTCGGCGGTTGATGCGCCTCCAGCAATGAGATCAATGCACCGCTGTGCAGGTGCTCCAGCACGTAATAGTCCGGCAACTGACACAAACCCACGCCCTGCAGCGCTGCATCCAGCACCGCTTGCCCACTGTTGCAGCGCCAGTTTCCCTGCACCCGCTGGGAAAATTCCCGCCCATTTTGCTCAAGCTGCCAGATGTCCGAGCTGCCGATCAGGCAATTGTGCCGGCTCAGTTCCGACAAACTGTGTGGCCGACCGTACCGTTCGAGGTAGGACGGCGATGCGCAGAGGTACATGCGCCGTGGGGCCAGACGAGTCGCCACCAGCCGGGAATCCTGAAGACGCCCGAGACGGATCGCCAGATCCAGACCTTCATGCACCAGATCGAGTTGCCGGTTGGTCAGTTCGATATCGATGCGCAACTGTGGATAGTGCCCCATGAACCGGGTCACCAGCGGCACGATGAAGCGTTCGCCATAAGCTACGGCGCAGGTCATGCGTAGCATGCCTTTGGGCTCGCTGGTCAGATCGCCGACTGCACGCAACGCTTCTTCGCGGCCGTCCTGCAGGCGCTGGCAATGTTGCAGAAACGTCTGGCCGGCTTCTGTCAGCGTGACGCGCCGGGTACTGCGGTAGAGCAGTCGTGTCTGCAAACGCTCTTCCAGCCGTACGATTTGTCGACTGATGTGTGAGGAGGAAACGCCCAAGCGTTCGGCAGCCGCGGTGAACTGGCTGCATTCGGCAACGGCAACGAACTCGTCGATGCCTTCCCAGCGGTTTTCCGACATGGGGATTATCCCTGTATGGCAATAATGTTTTGCTTTTGTCCTGATTATTCATCAATCGGCGCTGGACTACACTGCCAGTCTGTTTTTTTATTCAATGGATTCACTGGAGAGTCAGCATGATCAAGTCGCGCGCCGCCGTTGCCTTCGAGGCCAAGAAGCCGCTGGAAATCGTAGAAGTCGATGTCGCCATGCCCAAGGCCGGTGAAGTGTTGCTGCGCGTGGTGGCTTCCGGGGTTTGCCACACTGACGCCTACACCCTGTCCGGCGCTGACCCGGAAGGCATCTTCCCGTCGATCCTCGGTCACGAAGGCGGCGCGATCGTTGAAGCGATCGGCGAAGGCGTGACCTCGGTGGCCGTCGGCGATCACGTGATCCCGCTGTACACCCCGGAATGCGGCCAGTGCAAATTCTGCAAGTCGGGCAAGACCAACCTGTGCCAGGCGATTCGCGCCACTCAGGGCAAGGGCCTGATGCCGGACGGTACTTCGCGTTTTTCCTACAAAGGCCAAACGATTTTCCACTACATGGGTACCTCGACCTTCTCCGAGTACACCGTGCTGCCGGAAATCTCCGTGGCCAAGATCTCCAAGGACGCGCCGCTGGAAAAGGTCTGCCTGCTCGGTTGCGGCGTGACCACCGGGATCGGTGCGGTGATCAACACCGCCAAGGTCAAACCGGGTGACACCGTGGCCATCTTCGGTCTTGGCGGCATCGGTCTGTCGGCGGTGATTGGCGCGGTGAAGGCCAAGGCCTCGCGCATCATCGCTATCGACATCAACCCGGCCAAGTTCGAAATCGCCAAGCAATTGGGCGCTACCGACTGCGTGAACCCGAAAGATTTCGATCGTCCGATCCAGGAAGTGATCGTCGACATGACCGACGGCGGCGTCGACTTCTCCTTCGAATGCATCGGCAACGTGCAACTGATGCGCGCAGCCCTCGAGTGCTGCCATAAAGGCTGGGGCGAGTCGGTCATCATCGGCGTTGCCGGTGCCGGCCAGGAAATCGCTACCCGTCCGTTTCAGTTGGTGACCGGTCGCGTCTGGCGCGGTTCGGCGTTCGGTGGCGTGCGTGGTCGTACCGAGTTGCCAAGCTATGTCGACATGGCTCAGAGCGGAGAAATCCCGCTGGACACCTTCATCACCCACACCATGGGCCTGGAAGACATCAACAAGGCCTTCGATTTGATGCACGAAGGCAAGAGCATCCGTACCGTCATTCATTTCTGATCAATCGCGATGCCACGGCTGCCAATGTGCAGTCGTGGCTGCGTAGGAGTCCTACATGAGTCTGGAAAACATCTCCTGTCAGAAGAGTTTCGGCGGCTGGCACAAGCGCTATCGCCATCGCTCCGAAGTGCTGGGCTGCGACATGGTGTTCGCCGTGTATCTGCCGCCGCAGGCAGAACAGGGCGGCAAGCTGCCGGTGCTGTACTGGCTGTCGGGCCTGACCTGCACGGACGAGAACTTCATGCAGAAGGCCGGCGCCATGCGTATGGCGGCGGAACTGGGGTTGATCATCGTGGCGCCGGACACCAGTCCCCGTGGCGCCGATGTACCGGGTGACCCTGATGGCGCGTGGGATTTCGGCCTCGGTGCCGGGTTTTATCTGAATGCCACGCAGGAGCCATGGTCGCGGCACTATCGGATGCATGACTACGTCGTGCAGGAATTGCCTTCACTGGTTGAAGCGCATTTCCCGGCGTCGGACAAGCGCAGCATCAGCGGCCACTCCATGGGCGGTCACGGTGCTCTGGTCTGTGCGTTGCGCAATCCGGGGCGTTACCAGTCGGTGTCGGCGTTTTCGCCGATCAACAATCCGGTGGATTGCCCGTGGGGGCAGAAGGCGTTCTCCCGTTATCTGGGCGAAGACCGTTCGAAATGGCGCGAGTGGGACGCCTGTGCGCTGATCGCCGAGGCCGACGAGAAACTGCCATTGCTGGTCGATCAGGGTGACCGCGACGATTTCCTTGCCACCCAGCTCAAACCCGAAGCCCTGCAACAAGCGGCAAAACAGGCGGGTCATCCGCTGACGTTGCGGCTGCAACCGGGCTACGACCACAGCTATTTCTTCATCGCCAGCTTCATTGACGACCACTTGCAGCATCACGCACGCGCTCTAAAGGGCTAATGCAGGTAGAATCACGCCCTGACAAAATTCGGGGCGTTTTTTTATGCGTATTGGCCACGGCTATGATGTGCACCGTTTCGCTGAAGGCGATTTCATTACTCTGGGCGGCGTGCGAATCGCACACGGCTTCGGGCTGCTCGCTCACTCCGACGGTGACGTCCTGCTGCATGCCTTGAGCGATGCCTTGCTCGGCGCGGCGGCGCTGGGTGATATCGGCAAGCATTTCCCGGACACCGACCCGCAATTCAAGGGCGCCGACAGCCGTGTGCTGTTGCGTCATGTGGTCAGCCTGATTCACGCCAAAGGCTGGAAAGTCGGCAACGTCGACAACACCATCGTTGCCCAGGCTCCGAAAATGGCCCCCCATATCGAATCGATGCGCGCGCTGATTGCCGCGGATCTGCAAGTAGAACTGGATCAAGTGAACGTGAAAGCCACCACCACCGAGAAGCTCGGCTTCGTCGGTCGCGAAGAAGGCATCGCCGTGCATTCCGTTGCCTTGTTGCTGCGCGCATGAACGAACTGCAACTGCTCGGCCCGCGGGCCTATGGCGACGCGCTCGGCACCGCGGTACTGAAAGCCATCGCCGAAGACTTCCAGGTCGATGAAGTCCTCGACATTCCATTCAGCGGTGACGGTGAGCACCTGTGGATCTGGGTGGAAAAGCGCGGTCTGAACACCGAAGAAGCGGCGCGCCGCATCGCCAAGGCGGCCGGTGTGCCATTGCGCACGGTCAGCTATGCCGGCCTGAAAGACCGTCAGGCGCTGACGCGCCAGTGGTTCAGTGTGCAGCTGCCGGGCAAGGCCGATCCGGATCTGTCGGCAGCGGAAAACGATACGCTGAAAATCCTCAAGACCACCCGCCACAAGCGCAAGCTGCAACGCGGCGCGCATTCGGCCAACGGTTTCACCTTGCGCCTGACCCAGTTCAATGGCGACAAAGCCGCCATCGACGAGCGCCTGCAACAGATTGCCAAACAAGGCATCCCGAACTACTTCGGCGCCCAGCGTTTCGGTCATGACGGTGGCAACGTCGTCGATGCCCGTTCATGGGCGGCGCGCAAGGCTCTGCCGGAGCAGCGCAATGTACGTTCACGCCTGCTGTCGACCGCACGCAGTTTTCTGTTCAACCAGGTGCTGGCGGCACGTGTTGCCGATGGCACCTGGCAACGCGCCCAGGTCGGCGATCTGCTGGCGTTCACCGACAGCCGCAGCTTTTTCCCGGCAGGTGTTGCCGAGTGCAGCGACCCGCGCCTGGCGATTCTCGATCTGCATCCGACCGGGCCGCAGTGGGGTGAAGGTGACTCACCGGCCGCCGGCGCTGTCCATGATCTGGAGCAGGCAATCGCCGCACGCGAGGCGGATCTGCGCGATTGGTTGATTAATGCCGGTATGAGCCACGAACGTCGTATCCTGCGGCTGCCCATTGGCGGGTTGACGTGGCATTATCCCGAGCCTGACATTCTGCAACTGGAATTCGTCCTCCCGGCCGGATGCTTCGCCACCGTATTGGTGCGCGAACTCGTTGATCTGGTGCCGGTGGGGCAGACGGACAGCCCATGCGTATTCTGATTTCTAACGACGATGGGGTTACTGCGCCCGGTCTTGCCGCGCTTTATGCTGCGCTGGCGGATTACACCGAATGCGTGGTTATCGCCCCGGAACAGGACAAGAGCGGTGCCAGCAGTTCGCTGACACTGGATCGTCCGCTGCACCCGCAATACCTGGCCAACGGTTTCATCAGTCTCAATGGCACGCCGACCGACTGCGTGCACCTGGGGCTCAACGGTTTGCTGGAGCGCGAACCGGACATGGTGGTTTCGGGCATCAACCTCGGCGCCAACCTGGGCGACGACGTGTTGTATTCCGGGACAGTGGCGGCGGCCCTTGAAGGCCGCTTTCTCGAACGCCCATCGTTTGCCTTCTCGCTGGCTTCCCGGCAGGTGGACAATCTGCCCACCGCCGCCTACTTTGCGCGCAAACTGGTCGAAGCCCACGCCGGGCTCGATCTGCCACCGCGTACGGTACTGAATGTGAACATTCCCAATTTGCCGCTTGATCACATTCGCGGCATTCAGCTGACGCGCCTGGGGCATCGCGCCCGTGCGGCAGCGCCGATGAAAGTGGTCGATCCCCGTGGCAAGGCCGGTTACTGGATCGCCGCTGCCGGCGATGCAGAGGACGGCGGGCCGGGCACCGATTTCCATGCGGTGATGCAGGGCTACGTTTCCATCACTCCGTTGCAGCTCGATCGCACCTTCAATGATGCCTTCAGAAATCTCGACGGCTGGCTGGAGGGGCTCAACTGATGGCTCGTGAACAAGACGACCGGTTGCGCAGCGGCATCGGGATGACCTCCCAGCGCACCCGTGAACGCCTGATTCAGCGTCTGTATGAAGAAGGGCTGTCCAACGCGAACGTGCTGGAAGTGATCCGCCGCACGCCGCGTCATCTCTTCGTCGACGAAGCGCTGGCGCACCGGGCCTATGAAGACACCGCGCTGCCGATCGGCCACAACCAGACCATCTCCCAGCCTTATATGGTCGCGCGCATGAGCGAGTTGTTGCTCGAGGCGGGGCCGCTGGACAAGGTGCTGGAGATCGGCACCGGTTCCGGTTATCAGACCGCAGTGTTGTCGCAACTGGTCGAGCGGGTGTTTTCCGTCGAGCGGATCAAGGTGCTGCAGGACCGGGCCAAGGAACGCCTGGTCGAGCTCAACCTGCGCAACGTGGTGTTCCGCTGGGGTGATGGCTGGGAAGGCTGGCCGGCGCTGGCGCCTTACAACGGCATCATCGTCACGGCCGTGGCGACCGATGTTCCCCAGGCGCTGCTCGATCAGCTGGCACCGGGCGGGCGGATGGTCATCCCGGTCGGCTCAGGCGAAGTTCAGCAATTGATGTTGATCGTGCGCGAAGAAAACGGCTTCTCCCGACACGTTCTCGGGGCGGTGCGTTTCGTGCCATTGCTCAACGGGCCGCTGGCCTGAGCATTTGTTTTTCGGCGCTGAATTCCTTGCGAGTGCACCTGTCTTACAGCGGCACCGATTGTTTAAACGGAATTCATCGTTCATGAGCAAACGTGTGCGCCGAGCGATAACGCTTCATTAAAGGTAAAGCCGGATTCGCCCGTTATACTTGCGAAGCTACACGCCGAAATCGGCATTCCACATTTTTCAGCCACCACAAAGGGAGCGGCGGGTGAGTCTCACAGTCATTGCGCAGCGTATGGGTAACACGAGCTTTCAGCGCCTGGTGACTGGCCTTGTCTTGAGCACCTTGCTGGTCGGTTGCTCCAGCACCAAATCGAACAACGTTCGGGTCGTCGATCGCAACAATGCGGTCGCCCAACGTCCTACAGTGACGACCGGACAGTATGTAGTCCGTCCGGGTGACACGATGTTTTCCATCGCGTTTCGCTACGGCTGGGACTACAAAGCCCTCGCTGCCCGGAACAATATTCCTACGCCGTACACGATCCACCCGGGTCAGACGATTCGCTTCGATGGACGCCCGGGTTCAACGTCGACAGCGGTGGTGAGCAACAGCAGTTCTGCGCCGTCCTCGTCGAGTAAAACCACGATAATCCGGCGCCAGGCGAATGGCACGACGACCACCACAACCACCGGTTCCGGGGCCGCTTCGACGACGGTTGTACCGTCCGTCGCCAACAAGCCGGCACCGGCTCCATTGCCTCCACCGGGCCCGGCCCCGACCGGCTGGGGATGGCCATCTAATGGCATTCTGATTGGTAAATTCTCTTCAAACGGTAGTTTGAATAAAGGAATTGATATCGCCGGAGATTTGGGACAGCCTGTTTTAGCTGCGTCTGATGGGACGGTGGTTTACGCCGGGAGTGGCTTAAGGGGCTACGGCGAATTGGTCATCATCAAACACAGCGAAACCTACGTCAGTGCTTACGGACACAACCGTCGGCTGTTGGTACGGGAGGGGCAGCAGGTCAAAGTCGGACAGACAATTGCCGAAATGGGGTCAACGGGTACAGACCGGGTGAAACTGCATTTTGAGATTCGCCGACAAGGTAAACCTGTAGATCCGCTGCAGTTCCTGCCAAGACGTTGATTTGCAGACCAGCCTGTTCCGTCGCGTAGAGGGGACAGGCTCCAGCGTTGCCAAGGATAAAGGCGTCGCTTGAGCTTGGGGTCGAACTCACCAAAGGACTATAACAATGGCTCTCAGTAAAGAAGTGCCGGAGTTTGACATCGACGATGAGGTTCTCCTGATGGAGACCGGCATCGATTCGGATTCGATGTCGAATGATGAAGGGGCTGCTCCACCTTCCGTTCGTGCCAAATCCAAACACTCCGCTTCACTTAAGCAACACAAGTACATCGACTACACTCGGGCACTCGATGCCACGCAGCTGTACCTCAACGAAATCGGCTTTTCCCCATTGCTCTCCCCGGAGGAAGAAGTTCATTTTGCGCGTCTGTCGCAAAGTGGCGACCCCGCCGGGCGCAAGCGCATGATTGAAAGTAACCTGCGGCTGGTGGTCAAAATCGCCCGGCGTTACGTCAATCGGGGGCTGTCGCTGCTGGATCTGATCGAAGAGGGCAACCTCGGGCTGATCCGCGCGGTGGAAAAGTTCGATCCCGAGCGCGGCTTCCGCTTCTCGACCTACGCGACCTGGTGGATCCGTCAGACCATCGAGCGCGCGATCATGAATCAGACCCGGACCATCCGGCTGCCGATCCATGTGGTCAAGGAGCTCAACGTGTACCTGCGGGCTGCACGGGAGCTGACGCAAAAACTCGATCACGAACCTTCACCCGAAGAAATCGCCAACCTGCTGGAAAAACCGGTGGGCGAGGTCAAGCGCATGCTGGGCCTGAACGAGCGGGTTTCTTCGGTCGACGTCTCGCTGGGTCCGGATTCGGATAAAACCCTGCTGGATACCCTCACGGATGACCGTCCGACCGATCCATGCGAACTGCTGCAGGACGACGATCTGTCGCAGAGCATCGATCAATGGCTCTCGGAGCTGACCGACAAGCAACGCGAAGTGGTGGTCCGCCGCTTCGGCCTGCGCGGTCACGAGAGCAGCACGCTGGAAGATGTAGGCCTGGAGATCGGCCTGACCCGGGAACGGGTGAGACAGATCCAGGTGGAAGGCCTCAAGCGCCTGCGTGAGATTCTCGAGAAAAACGGCCTGTCGAGCGAGTCGCTGTTTCAGTAAGCGTCCTGCATGATCGCCCGCAAAAAGCCCCGACTGGTTCGGGGCTTTTTGTTGTCCGGCTCTGGCGGGCTGCATGGAACCTGACGACCGGTCGTCATTTCCCGGGTTTGTAGTCTCGCGGTGTAAGCCCTGGCTTACTCTTTCGTAAGTGTTCGTTATTTTTACACTGCGGAAGACATCCATTGGGTTATGAGGTCATTGATAAGCTTTTGATTTATATGAATATTTATAAATATTAAATGCTTATGACACGAGGTTTTACCGGAACGGACCGGTTGCCCGGACCGGGGAACTCTTTAGTATCTGGGTTGTGTCGACGGATAGACACGCCCTTCAAGGAGGAAGGGAATGGACATCGCAGGACGCGATTCATCAGGACGATGAAAAGGAACACAGGGAATAGGGAAAAAATGTGGGCGGGTCAAACCGCCCCTTTTTTTTGCTCGCAGAAATGCAAAAACCGGAAAAACAAAAAGGCCCGCAAGGGGCCTTTTCTTCAAACGCGGGACAGATCAGCGTTCGAGGTCTTTGATCTTGCCCTTGACGCCATCCCACTCTTCGGCGTCCGGCAGCGATTCTTTCTTCTCGGTGATGTTCGGCCAGATTTCGGCCAGCTCAACGTTCAGTTGAATGAACTCCTGCATTTCTTCCGGAACTTCGTCCTCGGAGAAAATGGCGACGGCCGGGCATTCCGGTTCGCACAGGGCGCAGTCGATGCACTCATCCGGGTGAATCACCAGGAAGTTCGGGCCTTCGTAAAAGCAGTCCACCGGACAGACTTCTACGCAGTCGGTGTACTTGCACTTGATGCAGTTGTCGGTGACGACGAAGGTCATTTCTAATTTTCTCCTCAGGCGGCGGCAGCGTTGCCCCTTCACGGTTGGGGTCGCCAGGTTCGGGAGCGATGTCTGCCAGCCAGGCTAATAGCCAGCAGCATCCCGAACCGCGCGAGATTCTAACAGCTTGAAGCCGTTTGCGTTATATCCGGTTCTTCGGTGCTTAGATCCGGTTCTTAAGTGCATATAACATTTCGAGTGCCCGACGCGGCGTCACGTCATCGAGATCCAGCTTGGCCAGTTCATCCAGTACCGGGTGCGGCAGGCTGGCGAACATGTCGCTTTGCTGCGGCGTGGCCGGTTTGCCTTTGACGGCAGGCTTCGGCGCCTCATGGGGCAGTGCGGTGTCTTCCAGTCGGCTCAGATGCTCGCGTGCGCGCACGATGACATCGCTCGGTACACCGGCCAGTTGCGCCACCGCCAGGCCATAGCTCTGGCTGGCCGGCCCCGGCAACACATGGTGCAGGAACACGATGCGTTCGTTGTGCTCGGTGGCGTTGAGGTGCACGTTGGCCACCAGAGGCTCGGCTTCCGGCAACACGGTCAGTTCGAAATAGTGCGTTGCAAATAGAGTATAGGCACGCAAATGTGCAAGTCGCTCAGCCGCTGCCCATGCCAGCGACAGACCGTCGAAAGTGCTGGTGCCACGACCGACTTCGTCCATCAACACCAGGCTGCGCTCGGTGGCGTTGTGCAGGATGTTGGCGGTTTCGCTCATTTCCACCATGAAGGTCGAGCGCCCGCCGGCCAGGTCATCGCTGGAGCCGATCCGGGTGAAAATCCGGTCCACCAGCGACAGTTCGCAGCTGGCCGCCGGCACGAAGCTACCGATGTGAGCCAGCAGCACGATCAATGCAGTCTGGCGCATATAGGTGGATTTACCGCCCATGTTCGGACCGGTAATCACCAGCATCCGAGTGTTGTCGTCCAGGCTCAGATCGTTGGCCACGAACGGCGTGGTCAGCACTTGCTCGACCACCGGGTGACGACCCTGGGTAATGCGCATGCACGGTTCGCTGACGAAGGTCGGGCAATTCAGATCGAGATTCAGAGCACGCTCGGCGAGGTTGCTCAGCACGTCCAGCTCGGCCAGGGCGCCAGCAGTGTCCTGCAGTGGCGGCAACTGGCTGATCAGGTCTTCCAGCAGCGCTTCGTAAAGCATCTTCTCGCGAGCCAGGGCACGGCTCTTGGCCGACAGTGCCTTGTCTTCGAATTCTTTCAGTTCAGGCGTGATGAAGCGCTCGGCACCCTTGAGGGTCTGCCGACGGATGTAGTCTGCCGGTGCCGATTCGGCCTGCTTGCTCGGCAATTCGATGAAGTAGCCGTGGATACGGTTGTAGCCGACTTTCAGGTTGGCCAGGCCGGTACGGGCCTTTTCCCGGGCTTCCAGGTCGATCAGGAACTGACCGGCGTTTTCGCTCAGCGATTGCAGCTCGTCGAGCTCGCTGTCGTAGCCGGTTTTCAGTACGCCACCGTCACGGATCACTGCCGGCGGGTTGTCGATAATGGCTTTTTCCAGCAGCGCCGCCAGTTCCGGATAAGTGCTGGTGGTGGTCGCCAGACGTTGCAGATGCGGCGCTTCCAGGTCGGTCATCGCCACTTGCAGTGCAGGCAGGGCGCCGAGTGCGTCACGCAGGCGGGCGAGGTCCCGAGGACGGGCATTGCGCAGACCGATTCGCGCCAGAATCCGCTCGATGTCGCCGATTTCCTTGAGCTGCGGTTGCAGGCTTTCAAAGCGATAGCGATCGAGCAGGCAAGTGATCGAACTCTGGCGAGCCAGCAGCACAGTCAGATCGCGCAGCGGGCGGTTCAGCCAGCGGGTCAGCAAGCGGCTGCCCATGGCGGTCTGGCAACGGTCGACCACCGATTGCAGGGTGTTGTCGCGGCCGCCGGCCAGGTTGGTGTCGAGTTCCAGGTTGCGGCGGCTGGCGCCGTCCAGCACCACGGTATCGTCCAGCCGCTCGTGACGCAGGCTGCGCAGATGGGGCAGGGCCGTGCGCTGGGTTTCCTTGGCGTACGCCAGCAGACAACCGGCAGCGCCGATGGCCAGGGTCAGGGTTTCGCAGCCGAAGCCTTTGAGGTCCTGAGTGGAAAACTGCTGGCAAAGACTTTTCAGTGCCGAGTCACGCTCGAAATCCCACGGCGCACGGCGACGAACGCCACGGCGTTTTTCCGCCGGCAGGTCCTTTGGCCAGTCATCCGGGATCAGCAGCTCGACCGGGTTGACCCGCTCCAGCTCCGCCAACAGGTTTTCCCAGCCCTTGATCTCCAGCACGGTGAAGTTGCCGCTGGTGATATCCAGCACCGCCAGACCGAACAGACGCTCATCACCCAGTACCGCCGCAATCAGGTTGTCGCGACGCTCATCCAGCAATGCCTCATCGCTGACTGTGCCCGGGGTGATGATCCGCACCACCTGACGCTCCACCGGGCCCTTGCTGGTGGCCGGATCGCCGACCTGTTCGCAGATCACGACCGACTCGCCGAGCTTGACCAGTTTCGCCAGATAGCCTTCCGCCGCGTGATACGGAATCCCGCACATCGGAATCGCCTGCCCCGCCGACTGCCCGCGAGCGGTCAGGGTGATGTCCAGCAACTTGGCTGCCTTCTTCGCGTCTTCGTAGAAGATCTCGTAGAAGTCGCCCATGCGGTAGAACATCAGCTGGTCCGGGTGCTGATTCTTCAGGCGCCAGTACTGCTGCATCATCGGGGTGTGGGAGGACAGGTCGGAGACGGCTTTATTCATCGGATTGTCAGGTAACTCGTTGGAAGATGTGGGGCAAAAGCGGGGCAGTCGCCGGGCTTTTCCGCGATGGGCGCAAGGTTACCATGGGCAGTCTGTCGGACGCAGGCATCGCGGCCCGGTGACATCTATATGGCGCAAAAAGGTCGACTATGCACGATTTATGCAAATCAGCATTTGTCTTCCCGAAAAACTTCAAGCACTATGCGCGTTATGCAAAAACGCAACGTATCCTCCGTCTTAAGAGCACTGCTCGATCAGCACGGGATCTCCCCCACGGAGCTCCACCGTCGCACCGGCGTGCCTCAATCCACTCTCTCGCGGATTCTCAGCGGGAAGATCGTCGATCCTTCGGATAAACACATCTCGAAGATCGCCGAGTACTTCGCCGTGAGTACCGATCAGTTGCGCGGGCGCGCGGATGTTGCGCCGGTCGCGGGCGGCGGGCGCGAGGAGTTGCATTCCGAACTCAAGGACATAAGCCTGTGGGACGATGACACGCCCGTCGATGACGACGAGGTGTCGGTGCCCTTCCTTCGCGAGGTTGAATTGGCTGCTGGATCAGGAAGATTCGTCATCGAAGAGAGCGAACGCTCTAGCCTGCGCTTCGGCAAGCGCAGCCTGCGCCATAACGGCGTGCAGTTCGACCAGGCCAAATGCGTGACCGTACGGGGCAACAGCATGTTGCCAGTGCTGCGTGACGGCGCCACCGTCGGTGTGAACGCGGGCAAGTGCGGGATCGGCGACATCATCGATGGCGACCTTTACGCGATCAACCACAACGGTCAGTTGCGGGTGAAACAGCTCTATCGCCTGCCCACCGGTATCCGCCTGCGCAGCTTCAATCGCGACGAGCATCCGGACGAGGACTACAGCTTCCAGGACATGCAGGAAGAGCAGATCGTCATCCTCGGTCACGTCTTCTGGTGGGGCATGTACGCCCGGTAACGATCCCTCTCTCAGATAAAACCCGCCCACGGCGGGTTTTTTTTTCGCCTGTAGAAAACCGGACAACCCTTGATTGGCGGGGCTTTCATGCATCCGCGCATTTTTCGTGCATAAATAAATGCATTTACGCATTGACTGGATATGCATACATGCATATTCTTGCCACCAAGCCGCTCGACAAAGCGGCTGGCAACAACAGCTCTTTAGTTCCACAAGAACAGGCAGCGATGAACCGGCCTCAACGGTTCAGAGGGTTGGCAACTGACCCGGGTGTGCAGCGTAAAGCACCAGAAGCAGTTATCCGGCGGGCAGGGACCGCGGTCGGAAAAACAATTTGAACGGACTCGTACCGCGCCAGTAGCGCCGAAAAGTCAGCTTCCTTCACGTACACAGGGATGGAAGGAAGGCAAAGGAGTGCATTACTGAAAAGCCCGGCGTTTTGCCGGGCTTTTTGGAATGCCTGTCTGGGCAGAAAGAGAAAGGCCGGAATGCCGGCAATCAAAAAGGATGATGACCATGAAGAAGTACGTACGTGTTGTGGATGGCAAGGTCGACAACATTTTCGAAACCAACAATCCGATCACTGACGATTTCCCGGCGACTCAGGTCTGGGTGGATGTCACTGCATTGCCCAAGATCGATTATTCCTGGAACGCAGTGAAAACCAACGGCGTCTGGACCTTCACCGACAGCGACATGTGGGGCCAGCCATCGCAGTTGTCCAATCAACTGCGCGCCGAGCGATCGCGCCGGTTTGATCGAGTCAACGCCACTCTGCTGGCTACCGCGCTGGAACAAAAGGTTGAACTGGGTCTGGCGACTCCAGCCGACATCGCGGGGTTGCAGGCCTACAAGCAGTTTTTCATCGATATGAGCAACGTCAACAAACAGCCAGGCTACCCGCTGACAATCACTTGGCCTGAAGTTCCATAAACACCGTTTCATGCCGCTGCACGCAGACCGCATGACTCAATGGCCCGGCGCACTGCCGGGCTTTCTGATTGCCGGTCTGGCGGGAACAGAAATGCCGGGAACCGGCAATCAAAAAGGATGATAAGCATGAATCGATACGTCTTCATCACGATGCCCAATTTCAAGGTTTATCGGGTGCTTGATACCGACGAAGGAAAGCCGGTCAGTCTTCCTGACGGATTGTGGGGGGAATGGGTGGATGCCACTGGAAACGCGGAAGTTGCGGTGGGGTGGAATGCCAGATTGGTCAACAATCAATGGGAGTTGCATGCACCCACCTATGAAGAGGTGGCCAGTGAAGTCAAGTTCCTCGCGACTGAGAAGCTATCAACTGCCAAAGGCTGGCTGACGTTCAATCCGCTGGATTACAAGAAGGATCTGGGGATCGCAACGCCAGAGGAAGAAGCGGCATTACTGGCATTCAAGCAATACGTAGTCGCCGTGTGCGAATACAGGAGTCAGCCGGGTTACCCGTTCACCATGATCTGGCCGACAGAGCCTTTTTCGCTGGTTTGATTCGACGATCCGATTGTTCTGGTTTGTATTACTGAAAAGCCCGGCCTCAGTGCCGGGCTTTTTGGAATGCCTGCCGGATGCGCGCCGCTTCAACGAAGCGCCACGGCATAAACACAGTCAGGCGGAGAATCAAAAGGATTTGCAGATGTTGAAAGACTGCCGCTGCGGCCATTGCAAAAGACTGCTCGCCCGAGTGGGTGAGTACACCGAACTCCAGATCAAATGTTCCCGCTGCGGAACATTGAATCATGTGAAGGCCACGAGCCCCGAGCGATCGCCTGTGAGCGACATGCGTGCTGCGTTGTCAGCACAACCTGATCAATCTCCTCATAGGTAAAGACATGAACATTCTGAAGAAATACGTTGCTCCGTTTCTCGCGGTAGCGCTGCTGGGCAATGGCGGCAGCGCAATTGCCGCCAACCTTCTGGTAAACGGCAGTTTTGAACAATCGACATGCGGTGGTGGCTGCATTCTGGACACCCCGGCAAAAACCAATGCCATTACGGGCTGGACGACGTTCCTGTCCGGTGCCGAATACTTCAACATGCCCAATGCCATCGGCGGCTCTGTGGCAGCAGATGGCGTAATGATCGTTGATCTCGCCAACTATGTTTACGGCAACGGTGGCGGGATTCAGCAGAATTTCGCCACTACCCCGGGCGCCCGATACCGATTGACCTTCAGCGCGGGTAACTCGCGTTACGCCAGCCGCTCGGGAGACGGTGTCATTCAGGTGAAAGTGGCCGGGCAAACCGCTACGTTCAACACACCGACAGCCAAAGGCGTCGCGGTCGAGTGGAGCACCGTCACTTACGAGTTCACCGCGATAACCACGCAGACAACTCTGGCGTTTTCCAACGAGCAGAACCCATACGCCAACTATGCCTTTATCGACAACGTCATTGTTGAGCGCCTGTAACGCCCTGCGCAGAGTAGCTGCGGTTACTACCCGTGTGAAAGACAGCACCGCTTCGGTGCTGTCTTTCACACGCCCCTTTATTTCATCAACGCTTTCAGGAGGCGTGACATGACAACCGAGCAACAAGCGTTGGCGGACATGCCGATCTGGCTGGTCATCCTGCTCGCCGTGGCGGGCGGGGTCTCCGGCGAAATGTGGCGCGCCGACAAGGACGGCGCCCGCGGCTGGCCGCTGCTTCGACGGCTGGCCCTGCGCTCCGGCGCCTGCATGATCTGCGGAGTGTCGGCAATCATGCTGCTGTACGCCGCCGGCATGTCGATCTGGGCTGCCGGGGCATTCGGTTGCCTGACCGCCATGGCCGGCGCCGACGTGGCCATCGGTCTGTATGAACGCTGGGCCGCCAAGCGCATTGGCGTCTGCGAAGTTCCGCCACCGCGCGATCCACAGTAACCCATCCCTTTCTAGCCTCGCTGCACGCTGTGCGGCGGGATTTTGCGTGGACAATCGAAAAGGAGGTCATGCATGCCCGCAACGATCCGGCAGCCTTCGCAGCTGTTCACGGCGATGGCGACAGCCTTGCGCAACAACGCCGACCTGAACGTGCAGGTCGGCAATCACGATGACTTCACGGCACCCGGCGACAAGGCCTGGGTGTTGATCGACATCGAACGCAATGCACCAGGAGCGCGCGCTGCCAACGGGCGAATTGCCCATGTGCTGACGCTGTCGCTGCAGGTCATTCCGGCGCTTTCCTCCACGGCGTTTGCCGCGTGTGACTTGATCGCCGCCCTGAAAAACCTGATCACCGACAACCGCTGGGGCCTGCCCGGCGATCAGTGCGATCTGCCGATGAACCTCGATGGCTTGCCGTCGCTGGCGATTCGCGCCGATCAGCCCAACAAGGCGTGGACCCTGACATTCAACCAGACCCTCTACCTCGGTCCGACCTTGCTCGACGACCCGCTCGGCACACCGAAATTCGCCCGTACCTCGGAAGTCAGCGACATCGACGACCCAGATCAATACACCTCGCTGGAGGCCTGACCGATGTTCGACGCGTTACTGCGTATGCAACTGGGCCCGATCATTGAGCGCCTGGCCGAGATGGAAGCAGAGATCGAAGACCTGCACCGACGCGCCGAAAGCTTTTGCCGCATCGGCATTTGTCAGGAAGTCGATGCGGCGAGCAATACCTGCAAGGTCAGTCACGGAGGATTGCTCACCCCGGCCATCAAGTTCTTCAACCCGAGCGCCGGCGCGCAGAGCGAGTCGCGGATTCCCAGCGTGGGTGAACAGTGTCTGCTGCTCAACTACGGCAGCGGAGAGAGTGGCGCACAAAGCGTGGCGTTGTTTGGCTTGAACAGTGACCGCTTTCCACCCGTTGCAACCATTCCCACGCTGACGCGACGGGTGCATGTCGATGGCAGCGAAAGCGGCTACGACGACGCCACGCACACCCTGCACTGGCAAAACGGCCCGGCCGCATTCAGCGGCTCTCGCGAAGCGCTTGAACTGAGCATCGGCCCGGCGCGGCTGGCGATGACGCCGCAAGCGATCAACCTGCAACTGGGCGCCACCGGCCTGACCATCGACGCCTCGGGCGTGCACTTCAGCGGCCCGTTGGTGGATCACCAGGGTCGCGTCATCAGCCCCTGAATCAAGAGCCTCCCATGATCGGAATCGATAGAGACACCGGGGCCACGGTCGACGACTGGCTGCAATTCGTGCAGCGCGCGACACGAGCCCTGACCACGCCGCTGGGCACCCGGCAAAAAAGGCCCCTGTATGGTTCGTTGATCCCCACGCTGCTGGGGCAAAACCTCGGCGATGACGTTCTGCTTCTGGCCCAGAGCCACGCCGCGCAGGCGTTCTACAACCCGCAGAACGGCATCGGCGATTTCCAGCCCGGCGTGATCGTCGCCACCCGACAGGGCGCCGGCCTGCTGCTGCGTTTCGCCGGCACCTGGAAAAACCGCCAACAGACTTTCGAGGTCGTGACATGAGCATGTTGATCCCTGGTCAGAACCAACTGGCCGAACCTTCACTGATCAAGGTCGAGGCCTTCGAGGATCTGCTCGCCGAGTTCAAGACTTTCGTCCTGGAATACGTCGGATCCCGCTCGCCGCAGAGTGCTGCAAAACTCAAGACCAGCCTGGAAAACGAGAGTGAACTGCTGACCATGGCCCTTGAGGCTTTCTGCGTTCGTCTGCAAACCCACGAACGCAAATACAACGCCCGCATCAAGCAGATGCTGGCGTGGTGGGCGACCGGCAGCAACCTTGATGCGCGGCTGGCTGACATGGGCCTGGAGCGACAGCTGCTCGACCCGGGCGACCCGGCGGCATTCCCGCCGGTGCCGGCGATTTACGAAAGCGACGATGACGCCCGGTTGCGCTACTACCTGGCGCCCCATGCCCCGGCGGCGGGTTCGCGAATGCAGTATCGCCGCGAAGTCTTCACCCTCGGTGAACGGCCGGCGGTGAAAGTCGAATCCACCGATGCCGGCGTCGTCGACGTCACCTACACCTTCGCCCCGGATGGTCTCGCCGCACAGGTCAAGGATGGCAATGGCCGCCGCACCGCACCCGGTGAAGTGCAGGTGACTGTGCTGTCCCGCGACGCCGACGGCACACCGTCCGCCGCACTGCTCGACGGCGTGCGCCAACACTTCGCCCGGCCCGATGTCTGCCCGGAAACCGACAAGGTCACGGTCAAGGGCGCCGAGATTCAGCGCTACAAGATCCGCGTGGTGGCGAAGATCAATTCCGGCCCGGATTCGGGCCTGACCAAAGTCGCCGCCGAGCAGCATCTGCAAGCCTACGCCGACAGTTGCCATCGTCTGGAAGGCCGGGTCGACCCGAGCTGGATCGACTACACGCTGCACAGCGCCGGCGCCGTTCAGTTGCAGATTCTTGAACCGCTGACACCCATCGTGTGCACCGCGTTTCAAGCGCCGTACTGCACGGCGGTCGAGGTCGAGGTGCAGACGCTATGACGGACCAGACAGCGCGTCCGACCCTGCTGCCGGCCAACAGCTCGGCACTGGAACGGGCGCTCGATATCGGCTTCGGCACCTTGCTTGACCGCATCGTGCCGCCGTTTCCCGAATTGATGAACCCGAGCGAAACACCGGTCGCGTTCCTGCCGTATCTCGCAGCGGATCGCGGCGTGGCCGAATGGAGCACCGACGCACCGGAGGCGGAAAAGCGCCTGACTGTCGAACTGGCCTGGCCCACTGCGCGCCAGGCCGGCACCCGCAAGGCACTGGAAAACGCCGCCAAGGGGTTGCAACTGAGGCCGGAAATCCGCGCCTGGTACGAACAGACACCGCCGGGCGTGCCATACAACTTTTCCGTGCGGGCCTTCACCGAACAACCCTACAGCGAAGAAATCGACGCCCGTCTCGACCGACGCCTGGCCGATGCCAAGAGCGAACGGGACGTGCTGTCGGTGTCGGTCGGCCTCAGCGCCTTTGGCTCTCATGTGATCGGAGCCGCGACTTTCTGCGGGGAATTGACCACGGTTTATCCGGTGTTCCTCGAAGGCCTTGAAACCTCCGGTGAAGCCTTCATGGCGGCCGGTCTCTACACCGTCGAAACATCCACTATTTATCCTCAGGGGGCCTGAATGGCTGACTATTACACCCTGCTCACCAACGCAGGGATTGCCTACGAAACCGCCTGCAAGGCAGCGGGCGTGCCGATCAAGCTGACGCAGATTTCTGTCGGCGATGGCGGTGGCGCGGTCTACAACCCGGCCGCAACAGCCACCGCGCTGAAACGCGAAGTCTGGCGCGGACCGCTCAATGCGCTGTTCCAGGACGAGAAAAATCCGAGCTGGCTGCTCGCCGAAGTGACCATTCCGCCGGACGTCGGCGGCTGGTACGTGCGGGAAGCCGGGCTGTGGACCGACACCGGCATTCTCTACGCTATCGTCAAATACCCGGAGTCGTTCAAGCCGGTTCTGGCTACGTCCGGCTCGGGCAAAGAGTTCTACATCCGCTCGATTTTCGAGACCAGCAATGCCTCGCTGGTGACGCTGCTGATCGATGACACTGTGGTCAAGGCCACCCGCGCCTGGGTCATGAGTTACCTCGCCGAAGAACTTGGCAAACTCGATGGCAAACAATCGGTGCGCGTCGCCGCCACCGCCAACGTGGTGCTGAACGGTGCGCAGCAGATCGACGGTGTGGCGGTGATTGCCGGCGACCGCGTGTTGCTGCCGAATCAGACTCTGGCCAAGGACAACGGTCTGTGGATCGTCGCCAACGGTGACTGGACTCGGGCCAACGATGCCAACGTCAGCGCCAAGGTCACACCGGGCCTGACGGTGATGGTGGAAGAGGGCACGCTCAACGGCGATTCGTTGTGGCACCTGACCACCAACGCACCGATCACGCTCGGCACCACTGCGCTGACATTCAAGATGCTGGCCGGGCGCACCGGGATTGCTGCCGGCACCTACAAAAGTCTGAGCGTCGACGAATACGGCCGCGCGACGGCCGGCTCGAATCCCGACACGCTGGCCGGTTTCGGCATCAAGGACTCCTACACCAAGGCTGAAGTCGAAGCGCTGATTGCCAAGGCCTCGGCGTTGCCGGTGGGATCGATTGTGGCGTTCCCTGTCGATACACCGCCGCCGGGTTTTCTGGAGCTGGACAACAGCGTCAGGAGCAGCGCGACTTACCCGGACTTGAGCGCCTATCTGGGCGGCAAGTTCAACAAGGGGGATGAGGGCGTTGGTAACTTCCGTTTGCCGGAAGCGCGTGGGGAGTTTTTGCGCGGTTGGGATCATGGGCGGGGGGTGGATGCCGGGCGTGCATCTGGCAGTTTTCAGTCAGACAGCCTCAAGGCTCACTACCATTTCCTTCCGACTGGCTCGGGAGGCGGGCAGGTCGCTGATCCGAATGGAGAGACGCCAACCGTTGTATTGAAAGATACGGCCGCTGATTGGGTTTTGCGCACGGAAGGTGACAATCCTGACCTGAGTATCGGTCGTGTAAGAACCTATAATTTCGGCGCCGCTACAGAAACCCGTCCCCGCAACATCGCCGTCATGTGGTGCATCAAAGCCTGGAACGCCCCGGTCAATCAGGGAAACATCGACGTAGCGGCACTGGTCAAGGAAGTTTCCCGGTTGGGATCTGCCGTTCCGGTGGGCGCTGTCATGGCATTCCCGACAGGGATCGTGCCGCCCGGTTTTCTTGAGCTGGATGGCAGCGTGCAGAGCACTGCGACTTATCCGGATCTGGCGACTTACCTGGGAACAACATTCAACAAGGGCGATGAAGGAGTTGGTAACTTTCGGTTGCCGGAATCGCGTGGTGAGTTCCTGCGTGGCTGGGATCATGGTCGTGGTGTGGATAGCGGGCGAAATTTTGGCACGTATCAGGCTGACGATTTCAAGGCGCACAATCATCCGCCGGCAAATAATCGTCCGGGCTTCATGACTAATGAGTTTCCAACGGTTCAGGCATATCACGCAGCCGCTTCGGGGGGACCTCAATCCTACTCGGGTGAAGGGCAACAGATTGCTACGACGGGTAACCGGGGAGGCACGGAAACCCGCCCCCGCAACCTCGCCGTCATGTGGTGCATCAAGGCCTGGAACGCGCCGATCAATCAGGGAAGCATCGATGTAGCTGCACTGGCGAAGGAAGTCTCGCAACTGAAATCGTCTGTTCCGGTAGGTGCTGTTCTGTCGTTTCCAACGGGTATCGTTCCTGCCGGTTATCTGGAACTGGATGGCAGTGTGCAGAGCATTGCGGTCTATCCGGATCTGGCGGCTTATCTCGGTACAACGTTCAACAAGGGTGATGAAGGTGCCGGGAATTTCCGCTTGCCGGAATCACGCGGCGAATTCTTGCGAGGTTGGGATCATGGTCGCGGTGTTGACGCTGGCCGGACAATCGGTAGCTGGCAAAAAGCGACGTTGGTTGCACACGATGCGGTGACCTCGACAGCGCAGGCTATCCAGGCCGCCGCCTCATCGTGGAAACTCAATCCAGACAGTAGCGGGAAGTCTCACCCGGTACTCGGAGGCGACGTTGCCTTTGCAGCCGACTATCCTGCCGCATTTTTATCTTCTGGCGAACTCACTTCCCCTGTTTCGCTGAATCAGGCGGCGCTGTTTACCGAAGGCCATTTGGTTGGCACCCGCCCGCGCAACCTGGCGGTGATGTGGTGCATCAAAGCCTGGAACGCGCCTGTCAATCAGGGAAGCATCGATATCGCTGCACTTGCAGCGGCTGTTCAAACAACCTCCAGCAATGGTCCGATTGTAGGAAGTCTGCGGGGTGACAAGATGCAGATCACGGTCGCGTCGTCCTCCGGAGCGATCAAGGTAGCCGGGGTGGTTGTCGGCAATTCCAACGGCAAGACTCGTACGCTGCGAAACTTCAGCCAGTTGATCGATCTGGCTTCGGCAACCAAAGGCCTTGGTGCCATGGATGTCGGATCTGCACCAGTCAATGGCTACGTGGCGCTTTATGCGTTCTATAACCCTGACACGGAGGCTCAGGGCGTGATGGCGTGGAACTGCACGTCGGCTGTGGCGCCTGTTATGTACGGTGGATCGGCTCCACCAGCGGGTTACACCTACTCGGCGCTGATCGGGGTGTGGCCAACGAACGCCAGCGGCCAATTTCCGAATGGTTATCAGGAAAACCGAATGTTCTTCGGTAATAGCAAGGAAGCGTTGTCGACACAGGGCGGCAGGTCCAGCTATACGCCGTTCTCGGTGGCTTCCGCTGTTCCGATGAATGCAAAGCAGTGTCAAGGCTTCATTGGGCTTTCCAACGCCTCGGCTGGTGTCAATACCTATGCAGCCTTGGGCGGCGAAAATGGTGTGGGCAACGTACAGTTCGCTTGCAATCCCTCTGGCGCTGCAAACGGTGGCCCTCAAAGTCCTTTTCCGCTTCTGCCGCTGACGAGTCCTCAGACGCTGTATCACACCCTGTCGGCGTCTGCGGGTATCGCAACCTTTAGCATCAACATCACGGCATACAAATTTTAAGGGTAACCCATGAGCATCTATGTCCAATTTACGGACGAGCACCAGCTTGCCGTGACGGCGGTTTTTGCAGAGCCGCAAGATGAGGTGTATTGGCCAAACCAGGGCGTCGTTACGGATGACGATGAGCGCTATCTGGCCTACATCGCTTCAAAAACCGGAAATACCCCGGTCTCAAAAGAAGACGTCATCGCTGCCGAGCGATTCCGCCGGGAAGCCTCTGGCGTGTCGGTCGGCGAACTGCTGATCGAGACAACCCGCGACAGCCAGGCGCTGATCGCAAGCACCGGGCTTTCAGCCATTCTCGATCCCGAATACCGCTGCAATTTCAAAACGGCGAAGGGGTTCGTCGAGATTGGCGCTGCGCAAATCATCGAAATTGCGAAAGCCGTGCGGGCGCACGTACAGGCTTGCTTTGACCGCGAACTGACGTTGTTACGCGCAATCGAGACCGGCGAATACCGCGACGAAATGCTTGCCGAAGGCTGGCCGGATTCATTGTCGCCCGATACCGCAAATCTCAAATAAACGCCCCGCATCCCGGGGCGTTTTCTTTCCCCCAAAAAACACTCAACACCCGCCAAGCCCTCCCCACGAGGGGCTTTCCCGTTTATGGAGAAACGAAAAATGGCAACCCGCCAAACCTACACCGTGCTCGTTCCATTCCCCACCGGCGGTGGGCACTGGTCGAGCGTCGGCCAGGAACTCGATCTGCTCGATGTCGAGGCCAGTGCCCTGCACAGCGCCGGTCGACTGGAGCTGAAAACACCTACCACCAAGGCCGTGAAGGCCGCTGCCAAGAAGGCTGACTGAATATGGCTGAGGTTCTGAACTTCGAGCACAACGGCATTACCGTCAATGCCACCGAATCCCCCGAGGCCATGGGTGGCCTGGGTGACAACGTCATCGGTCTGGTCGGTACTGCGCCGAAAGCCGATCCGCTGATTCCGCGCAACGCACCGTTTCGCATCAACAGCTTCACCACCCACGCACTGCTCGATCCGACCGGTGCGGAAGAGGGCACCCTGTACCACGCCGTTTACCAGATCCTCAAAGTGGTCAAGGTGCCGGTGTACGTGGTGATTGTCGAAGCGGGCGCGACCCCGGCCGACACCGTCAACGCAGTGATCGGCGGCATTGAGCCAGCCACCGGCCGCAAGCTCGGTCTGGCCGCACTGGGCAGCGTCCCGGAAGACCTGACCATCATCGGCGCGCCGGGCTTCACCGGCACCAAGGCGGTGGCCAGCGAGTTCGCCTCGTTCGGCAAGCGCATCAAGGCCCGCGTGGTGCTGGACGGCAAGGACGCCTCGGTCGCCGACCAGGTGACCTACAGCCAGGAACTGGGCGGCGCCGACCTCGGTTTCGACCGTTGCCTGGTGGTGCACAACATGCCCGCCGTGTACTCGAAAGCGGCGAAGAAAAACGTCTTCCTCGCGCCATCCAGTCTGGCAATCGCCGCGCTGGCCAAGGTCAAGCAATGGGAAAGCCCGGGCAACCAGGTGACCTACGCCGAAGACGTGTCCCGGGTCGTTGAGTACAACATCCTCGACACCTCCACCGAAGGCGATCTGCTCAACCGCTACGGCGTCAGCTACTACGCCCGCACCGTGCTGGGCGGCTTCTCGCTGCTGGGTAACCGCTCGATCACCGGCAAGTTCATCAGCTACGTCGGTCTGGAGGACGCCATCAGCCGCAAGCTGGTGAAGGCCGGCCAGAAAGCCATGGCCAAGAACCTGACCAAGTCGTTCATGGATCAGGAAGTCAAACGCATCAACGACTGGCTGCAGACCCTGGTCGCCGACGAAACCATTCCCGGTGGCAGCGTTTATCTGCACCCGGAACTCAACAGCGTCGAGAAGTACAAGAACGGCACCTGGTACGTGGTCATCGACTACGGCCGCTACGCGCCGAACGAACACATGGTTTATCAACTCAACGCCCGCGATGAAATCATCGAGCAGTTCCTGGAGGACGTTCTCTAATGTTTACCAACCGCGTAAGACAGGCCATCGCGGCCACCCTGCAAGGCCTGCCGCTGTCGGCGACCGTGGAGGAATTCACTCCGCCGAAAATCGATTTCGATATGGAAAGCATGACGGGCGGGCGCTTCATCGTCGAAGAAATGGCCAAGAGCGCCAAGCCGCTGAACGCCACGCTCAAGCTGCAAGGCACCGGCGCTGAAGTGCTGCTGGCGATGGGCGTGAAACTGGGCGACGACATTCTGCTGAACGTGCGTGAGGCCGGTCAGGATCAGGACGGCAACACCTGGTTCACCTATCACACCATTGGCGGCAAGCTCAAAACCCTGAGTGAAGAAGCAATCAAGATGGGTAGCAAAGCCCTGACGACGCTTGAGTTCTCCTGCCGCACCTACAACCGCCTGGAAAACGGCATTCCGGTGATCGACATCGACGTGCGTACCCAGAAGTTCGTGCTCAGCGGCGTCGACATCCTCGGTGATGCCCGTCGTGCGGTGCTGATGCCGTAAGCCTCGGCTAAAGGCAATCACAAAACCCTGTGGGAGCGGCGGTGCGCCGCTTCCACAAGGGACTGCAACACCCCTCAAGAATCACCAAGGAATTCATTCATGTCGTGGATGCCACCCAAGCATGACCTGCTCTCGCCGATCACCGGCGACGACGGCTCGCAGATCGAATCGATCCAGCTCAAGACCCTGTTCTACGCCGCCCAGAAAGAAGCGCTGGAGCGCGCCGGCGACGACGAAGACGATCAGTTCTTCGAACTGGCGCTGCTGGCCACCGGCTTGTCGGTCAAGGAACTCGACCAGCTCAAGCGCCCGGACTACGTGACCATCGCGCAGTACGTACACGAGATGTCGACCCGTCCGGCGTCGTACTTTCTCGACGAGGTCGAAGACGCGGAAAAGTCCGACGATCCCGACCAGGTGCAGCTGCTGCAACCACTCGCCGTCACCGGCCGCACCGTGACCTCGCTGAACCTGGAAATGCCGGCGCTGCGGGCCACCAAAGTGATGAAGAAACTGAAAACGGCCAAGGAACGCGCCGAGTTCATCACCGCCCATTGCACCGGCCTGATGATCCCCGATCTGGCCCTGATGAGCGTCCCGGACTGGACGCAATTGCAGGTGCGCATCGACGATTTTTTAAACCAGCCGGCGGCCTTCTTTCAGAACGCGACATCGAAGTAATCCTCGATATCGTGCCGCTCATTTACCCGGTAAGTGAGGCGGAAATTCTGGAGTGGGACGCCGAAAAGGCGTTGCGCCGCTACGACATAGCGATCACTCGCCTTGGCGTGAAAAAGGAGTAGAGCGGCATGGCAGACGGTAGCTATTCGCTGACATTCACCGAGGTCGACCAACAAGCCCAGGCGTTGAATACGGCCAGTAAAATGGCCAGCCTGATGTCTCCCGCATCGAGCATGCAGGGCGCCGATTCAGCATCGGCCAATATTGTGTCGGACTTGAGTCTTTCAGGTGCCTTCGCAGGCCTGGGTCTGGCACTGGCGGATTCCACCGCCGAGCTTCGCCGATTGACGAGCGAACAGGTTCAACTCAGAGATGTGTTGAGCACGATCCACGGTGTGCTGGTATCGCAACGCTCATTGCAACAAGCCATGAATGATCGACAGGCGCAGCCCGGCCCTGTTGCCGGTACAGGGGCTGGAGTGCCTTCAGCGAAACCTGACAAGGATCCGCTGAAGGATCTTCGGCCCGCCATCAACTTTGATACCGCGATGGCAAAACTGGAAACGGTCGTCGGGTTCAAAGGCGATGAACGTCGAACATTTGGCATTGCGCTGGAGCAAATGGCCACCGAGTCGAAGGTGGCTGCCGGTGGCAGCACCATGCTTGATCTTGCAGGTGTCGGTTACACCGCTGTCAAAGCCGGGGTCGGCAATGATCATGTAAATGACAAAGGCGAACTGGATAACGGCGCCAGACAAAAAGATGTGCTGGAGTTCACCCGAGACACGGGTGTCACAGCGACAGCGTTTGGAATGAAGGCTGCAGATACGGCGGATCTATTGATCGGCTGGCGCACTTCGATGAGTCTCAATCGCGCGCAAACCCTCGATCTCGCTGATGCAACCAGCCTGCTCGGAAGCCGGTTGAGTGCCTCGGAGGCTGACATCGGCTCGATTCTCAGCAACTACGGTGCTTCTGCAAAAGGTGCCGGGATGACTCCCGAGCAGGCAGCGGCGTTTTCTGCGGCGTTGCTCAATGCGGGTGTCAACCGGGCGGATGCCGGTGTGGCCTTCGAGAAAATCTCCACGACGCTGGCGCTGGGAGACAAAGCTTCGCCCAGTCAACGAGCTGCAATCGTTGACCTGAAGCTGAACCCTCAAGCGCTTGCCGGGCAGATGAAAGTGGATGCCCCGGGCGCCATTCTCAAAGTGCTGGAGGCGTTGAAGAAACAATCGCCTGATCGGCAGTCCGAGTTGGCCATGACGCTATTTTCGGTCGACCAGCCCGTGATCAAAATGCTGCAGAACACCGGGGATGTGAAACGCTCCTTCGATCTGGTGGCTGATAAAAAACAGTACGCCAGTTCCGAGCTTGGCGAAGGCGCCAGTGCGGTCAATGAGACTGCCCGTATTCAATCGCAGACATCGCAAGCGCACATCAACGGCTTCAATGCGCAAAAGGATCGCCTCTATACCTCCGCAGGCGATACGGTGTTGCCATCCTTCAATGCTGTTGCCGACACCGCAGCCAAGGCAGCCGGTGGTTTGAGCGGGCTGGCGGAACAGTATCCAACACTCACGGCGGCGCTGGTCCTGAGTATTGCCGGGATCAGGTCCATTGCACCGCTGGGCAAGATGTACGCAGGCGCTGCGGGTTGGGTGAAGGATACCGTTGGCACGCTACAGGGGGCGTACGGCAAAGCGGTCAGCGTAGCCGGCAGCATCCGAACGGGAGCCGGCACCCTGGCCGGCAGTATTCGAACGGGAGTCGGCACCCTGGCCACCAGGACCGAGCCGCTGAGAGCAGCGGCTGCCAACCGGATCGGTTACATGAGATCCGCTGCCGGCCGCAGCATGATCAGTCGAGGTGCCCGATTCGGTCGGATCGCAGGTCCCCTGGCCATGCCGCTGACGATGCTCGAGGCCGGTATGAAAGTCGTCGAAGGCGTGGCCGAGAACGATACAAAAAAAGTCGCCGGAGGCGTAGGCATGGCGGCGGGAGGCCTGGCTGGCGGATATGCCGGCGCAAGCATCGGCGCCACGATCGGTACCTTCATCCTTCCCGGCGTCGGTACGTTGATTGGCGGTGCCCTGGGCGGTGCCATCGGGAGTTTTTACGGCAGTCAGGAAGGGGAGGCTCTGGGTGAAAAGCTTGCGACACCGGCCCCTGACAAGTTGGCACCACCTGCGGAAGTCAGCGCAGGCCTGAGCACTGTGCAAGCACAAAATCAATCCAGCGCGAATGTCACCTACGCCCCGGCGTTCCACTTCAGCGGCGGCGATCTGGCCAGCGTTGAAAAGGTGAGTGCCATGGTCGCGCAGGTCATGCAGACGCACTTCACCTCTGACTTCACGCCGTTGATGAGTGCCAATCCCCTCGGCACACGCCGTGATGCAGCCCTGACTGATGGAGTCGCCTGATGAAACAACAAATGGCACTGGGCAGTTTCATCTTTGGCCTGTCCCGCGGTTTTGCCTACAACAGTTTTCTGCGCAAGTCCGACGGCGGCTGGACGGAACTGCAGATTCTCACCAGTAAACCCAAGTCCCACCAGACGGGGCAAAAGCCCGAAACCCTGACCATCACCGGCAAATCAATGTACGCGGTGGCCATGGATCGGCTGGATGAGCTGCGGGCGCTGCAAGCCCTTCGCGTACCGCTGCCGCTGATTGATGGTATCGGCCGAAACTGGGGCCTGTGGCGAATCACCACGGTTCAGGAAACCCAGACCTGCATCATTGATGATGGTACGGCGATGGTGGTCGACTGGACCCTTGAGTTGGCGGAGTTCAACAATGCGTAAGGTACGAAGCGTGGCCGGCGATTCGGTGAATCTGTTGCTGTACCGCGAAACCGGTCGCAGCGATGACTCCGCCGAAGACGCCCTGTGGCAGCTCAACCCGACGCTGGCCGAACACGGCCCCGTCTTGCCTGCGGGCATCTGGGTGGTGCTGCCGGAACTCGACTCGAAGCCGGCGGCGATCAAGCCGGTTTCAGCCTGGGATTAAGGAGGTTGTATGGCACAGGGTTTCACGCCTGTGGTGGAAATCTACGGGACCAACGCGGCGCTGCTCAACCAGCGCCTGATCAGTTGGGAGCACGTCGATGCTGCCGGTACCGAGTCTGATCAACTGACGCTGACGGTCGATCTGGAAGGGCTTGAAGGACTGCCTAATCTCGGTGGCAGAATCGGTCTTCGGGTCGGCTATCGCGAATCGAAAATTGTCGACAAGGGCCTGTTCAAAGTGACGCGCCTGACACCGACCCTGTTCCCGTTTCGCCTGACGCTGGTTGCCACGGCCGCGCCGTTCAGCGCCGCCGACGAGACCGGCTTCAAACAGCGGCGTACGGCCAGTCATGGCCCGACCACCCTGGGCGCGCTGTTTGGTGAACTGGTTTCGCCTCATGGATTTTCTCCACGGGTGGCGTCCGATCTGGCGCTGATCAGGATCGATCACATCGACCAGTCCAACGAAACCGACATGGGTTTCCTGACGCGCCTGGCGAAGAAGTACAAGGTGATCGCCAAACCGGTGGGCGAGCTGTATGTGCTGGCGCGCCCCGGTCAGACCAAATCGCTGTCGGGCAAGGCTTTGGCGGACGTGCGTCTGTCGGTGACCGAGAACAACCGCCCCGGCGATCACGCTTTCATCAGCGCCACCCTCGAAGAAACCGCCCGGGCACAGGCCAAAGGCTGCAGGACCCGGTTCCTGGATAAGGCCATCGGTGTGATGCGTGAGGTGCTGACCGGCGAGGCGCCCTACAAGACCGTGCGTCAGATCTGCCAGAGCGAGGAGGAGGCCAAGGCTATCGGTGAAGGCGAAGTGCGCAAGATGCTGCGGGAAAAGTACAAGGTGAAGATCACCTGCCCGGGCAATCCGCTGCTGTCTGCCGAGGGCCTGCTGTTGCTTGATGAGACCTGGCCGGACTTCCTGCGTGGTCGCTGGTCGATCGAAAAAGTCACCGCCAGCGGCAAGCGCGAAGAAAGTTATCGCTGCGTCATCGAGGCTACCAGCCTCGATCCGAAAGCAGACGCCAAAGACTGATTCACCCCGCCATACGCTCCACTCCTGCGTCACTCTCTAACACTGGAACGCTCCCAATGAAGATCTCCCCGATCCTCACGCAGCTGCGTGCGCAATGCCCAAGCCTTGCCGGCCATATCGCGACAGGTGTCGACCTGGCGCTGCTGCAAGGCAACCCGAATCTGCCGACCCCGTCGGCCCATGTTTTACCCCTGGCCGATCTGGCCAGCGCCAGCACCGCACAGAACTCCGCCAGCCAGCCGATCCGCGACCGCTTCGAAATCATCCTGGTGCTCGACGCCACGGATGCCACAAAAGCGCTGGATCTGTTGCACGACCTGCGCGCCGAAGTGTGGCGTGCGCTGGTGGGGTTCAAGCCCGGTTCGGACTACAGCGCCATCGTTTATGACGGTGGCGAAACGGTCTCGATCAACAGCAGCCGCGCGTTCTACCGGCTGCGCTTTTTTGCCGAGTTCCAGCTGGGCCGCAATCTGCCAAGTCAGCCTGCGGAGAGTTGGCACGAACGCGAACTGGACGGTTTGTCGTCCTTTACCGGGGTCACCGTGCGGGTCGATGCGATCGACCCGGCCGACCCCAACCTGAAACACCCCGGCCCTGACGGGCGCGTGGAAATGACTTTCTCTGGAGACGTAACCCCATGAGCAACCGCATCACCGTAGTGCCGGCCACCGGCCGTGCCGTGCCGGACCCGGAAGCAGGCGACCTGCTGCCACTGGAAGGCCGTGAAGTGCTGGACAGCGCCTGGTGGCGCCGGCGTCTGGCCGACGGCGATATCACCCTCAAAACCGCAACAGCTAAACAAAAGGGAGCCAAATAATGGCGATCGGATTCAGCAACATTCCTGCGGACATTCGTGTACCGCTGTTCTATGCCGAAATGGACAACTCGGCCGCCAATAGCGCGTCCTCGTCCATGCGCCGGCTGATCGTGGCGCAGGTCAACGACAACATCACCCCGAGCGAAGTCGGCAAACTGGTGCTGGTTTCCAGCGTGGCACTGGCCAAGAGCATTGGTGGCCAGGGCTCGATGCTGGCGTCCATGTACGAGACCTTCCGCAAGGCCGACCCGATCGGTGAGATCTGGTGCCTGCCGCTGCACAACGCCACCGGCGCCATCGCCAAAGGTGTGCTGACCCTGACCGGCACCGCGACTCAGGCTGGCGTTCTCAACCTGTACGTCGGCGGCGTCCGCGTCAAGGCCTCCGTGGTCAACGGCGCCACCGCTGCACAGGCGGCCACCGCCCTGGCACAGAAAATCAACGCCACCGCCGATCTGCCGGTGAGCGCTGCGGCTGCCGAAGGCGTCGTCACCCTGAACGCCAAATGGACCGGCGAGAGCGGCAACGACATCAGCCTGCAATTCAATCGCCTGGGCAAGAGCAACGGCGAAGAAACCCCGGCCGGCCTGACCACCGCTGTCACCGCCATGAACGGCGGCGTCGGTGTGCCGGATCAAGTGGCTGCCGTTGCAGCACTGGGTGACGAGCCGTTCGAATTCATCGCGCTGCCATGGTCCGACCTGGCCACCCTCAACACCTGGCAAGCGGTGATGGACGACAGCACCGGTCGCTGGTCCTGGGCCAAGCAACTGTTTGGTCACGTCTACAGCGCCAAGCGCGGCACCGTCGGCACTCTGGTCGCAGCCGGTCAGGCACGCAACGACCAGCACATGACCATTCAGGCGCTGGAGCCGGGCGTTCCGCAACCGGTGTGGGTACAAGCCGCGGCACTGGCTGCACGTACTTCGGTGTTCATCTCGGCCGACGCCAGCCGTCCGACCCAGAGCGGCAGCCTGCCAGGCGTCGATCCGGCTCCGGCCAGCGAGCGCTTCACCCTGACCGAGCGTCAGTCGCTGCTCAACTACGGCATCGCCACCGCGTACTACGAAGGCGGCTACGTGCGCATCCAGCGCTCGATCACCACCTATCAGAAGAACGCTTACGGTCAGGCTGACAACTCGTACCTGGACAGCGAAACCATGCACCAGTCGGCGTTCATCGTGCGTCGTCTGCAAAGCGTGATCACCAGCAAGTACGGTCGCCACAAACTGGCTTCCGACGGCACCCGCTTCGGCGCCGGCCAGCCGATCGTCACCCCGGCGACCATTCGCGGTGAGCTGATCGCCCAGTACGCCAAGCTCGAACTGGAAGGCCACGTGGAAAACGCCGAGCTGTTCGCCGAGCACCTGATCGTCGAGCGCGACGTGCAGGACCCGAGCCGCGTGAATGTGCTGTTCCCGCCTGATTACATCAACGGTCTGCGCGTGTTCGCACTGCTCAACCAGTTCCGTCTGCAGTACGACGACGTCGCCTGATCGGCCCGTTTGAGACTGTGATTTCAGCCCACCTCGCGTGGGCTTTTTATTTGAAGGGAGTAACACCATGGGTCAACTGATTGCAGGCACCTGCTACGTCAAGGTCGACGGCGCACAACTGACCATCAATGGCGGCTGCGAAGCCCCGCTGATGGCCGTCAAACGCGAAACCGTCGTACCTGGCTTCTACAAGGAAACCGACATCGCGCCGTCGTTCAAGGTTACTGCGCTGCACACCGCCGACTTCCCGCTGAAGAAGCTGATCGAAGGCACCGACATCACCGTCACCTGCGAATTCAGCAACGGCAAAGTCTACGTGCTGGCCGGTGCCTACCTGGTCGAAGAGCCAGTCTCCAAAGGCGATGACGCCACCATCGAACTGAAATTCGAAGGCATCAAGGGGACCTGGCAATGAGCGGCGCCGTGAAGCTTCAAGTTGCGATCGAAGCTCACGGCGAGCCCCTGACCGAGCTCTTCCTGCGCCGTCCGACGGTGCAGGAAGTGCGAGCGATCAAGGCGCTGCCGTACAAGATCGACAAGAGCGAAGAGGTCAGCCTCGACATGGACGTGGCGGCCAAATACATCGCCGTGTGCGCCGGCATTCCGCCGTCGTCGGTCAACCAGCTGGACCTGGCTGACCTCAACGCGTTGAGCTGGGCCGTTGCAGGTTTTTTCATGAGTGCGGCGTCGGAGCCATCACCGACCTGATTTCGGTCGCCTATGACCTGGCCTGGTTCTGGAAGGTTGACCCCGAACAGATGATGGCCAGGCCACTGGATGTGCTTCGCGAATCGCTGGAGCACGCGCAACGGATCAATGCGATGCAGCAGGTGCAGTGATGGCCAATACACAGATAAACACGATCCAGCAAAACATTCAGACCACGGCCAACATGCTCGAGGTGACGCAAGGTCTGCAGAAAACGGCGACCGAGATGAAGGGTGTTCGCGCCAAGGTCGCGGGCTTCAAGAAAAGCCTGGAAAGCAGTGGACTCAAGCCGCTGGATCTGTCCGGTTTTGTTTCCGGGGGCGGCTTGCTCAAGCCGTTTCAGGACGGCTTGAAGAAGGCGATCAAGGCCGAAGACGAACTGGCGAACAAGAGCAAGAAACTCAAGGCCCCGGCGCTGGCAAAGGATGCCGTTATACCCAAGCCGTTGCCCAGGCCCGCGACCGCGCAACTTCCCGCACCGGTAAAGGGTGAAACCTCTACCAATCTCGCGAAGTTCAACGTTTCGCTCGACAACATCTCGCTGAAGATCGGCCAGGCGCTGTTACCGGCAGTCAAGGGGCTGGTGACGGCGCTGGTGCCGGTCATGACTACGGTCGGCAAGTTTGTCGCCGAGCATCCTCAAGTGGTTGAAGGGCTGGCAGCGGCAGCAGTGGCGTTCACCGTGGTGACCACGGCCGCTGCCGGACTCAGTGCGGTGCTGACACTGCTGGCCTCGCCGATCGGCTTGTTTGCCGCCGGAGTCGCGCTGGCGGCCGGTCTGATTGTCGCCAACTGGAAACCGCTTTCGGCTTTCTTTGCCAGGCTGTGGCAACAGATCACCCCGGTGGTACTGCCGATGGCGAACTTTTTCAGAACCCTGTTCGACTTCACCCCGCTGGGCATGGTGATCAACAACTGGGGACCGGTCAGCACGTTCTTCGCAGCTCTTTGGAACGTACTCAAGGCAGTGGCTGCGCCGGTAATCGATTTCTATACAACGCTGTTTGCCTACTCACCGCAGGCGCTGATTCTGAAAAACTGGCAACCATTGGTTGGCCTGTTTGCTTCGATCTGGGATTTGCTGCGAGCGGTGTCGGTGCCGATCTCAGCGTTTATTCAAGACGTGGTGGACTCCATCAGTCTGTCGGTGGTGGAACTGTATGCGGTGATTAGCGAGCAGTTGGGCTGGTCGCCGCTGGAAACGATCATCGAGGCCTGGGGATCGGTGACGGTGTGGATTCAGAAGTGGAGTGACAAGTTCTACGACGCGCTGGCGCCGGTCCGGGAGTTTTTCAATGGCGGTCTTGGCACACTCGCTGCCGAGGCGTCGGCCAAGGTCGATGTCCTCACCCGTGCTCAGCTGAAAACCAATGCCGAAGGCAAGGGCGAGTGGGCTCCGGGTTTTTTTGGCTCTGATGCCGACTCCACGCCCGGCGTTTCGGTGCCGGAAGGCGCATTGACGCAGAACTCCAGTTCGTTGACGCAGAATTCCAGCTCGCTGACGCAAACCTCCAACAGCCTGATCCAGCAAAGCGCCGCCAACAACCGCACACAACTCGAAGGCGGCCTGACGGTCCGCTTCGAAAATGCGCCGGCGGGGCTGCGCACCGATCAACCGCAAACCAATCAACCGGGGCTGGCGCTCAGTTCGCGCATCGGCTATCGCTCGCTATCGGCAGGAGGTTCCAATGAACTGGCGTGACCGTTTGTTGCCGGCATCCTTTCGCGGTGTCGGCTTCTGGATCGACCAGGCGAAAACCCCGGTCGGTCGCAAGGGGCAGTTGCACGAATACCCGCAACGCGACCTGCCGTTTTTCGAGGATCTCGGCCAGCAGGCCAAGACCCACGATCTGACGGCGTTCATCATCGGTGCCGATTGCCTGGAGCAGCGCGACAAGCTGCTCCAGGCCCTGGAGCAGGGCAGCGGCGAACTGGTGCATCCGTGGCTGGGACGTTTGCAGGTCAAGGTCGGCGAGTGCGACATGACGCACACCCGTCAGGACGGCGGGATGGTGACATTCACCCTGAAGTTCTACCCCGACCGACCGCTGCCGTTTCCGACGGCGACGGTCAGCACGCAAAAAGTCCTGCTGATCAAGGCCGACGGTTTGCTCGGTTCGGCGGTGGCGCGCTTCGAACAGGCGATGACCCTGATCAAGGCCGCGCGGATCGGCATCACCAATCTGCGCAACAGCCTCACCGGTGTGTACGACGTGATCAAGGAGCAACTCAAACCGCTGATCGCGCAATACAAGCAGATCACCGAACTGGTCAGGGCCGTCAAGGAACTGCCCAAGGAAGTGGCGGCGGAGTTCAAGGGCTTGCTCGGCGATATCAAGGAGCTGAAGGAGTTCGCGAAGGAGGGTTACCGTGGCGTGATTGCCGACGTGTCCCAACAGATCGAAGCCATCCGCAAGGCCGACGCACCGAAAATCACCACCGGCAAGGACACCACCGCTGCGGCGCAGGCCCTGGCCAATCTGGTGCAGGACACCCTGATCGTCAAAGTGGCGCAGTGGGTGGCGTCGATGCCGGTGGCGTCGACGCCGGTGAAACTGTCGTCGACACCTTCGCTGGACCAGCAGTCGAAACAGCCGGTCAGCCGTCAGGAAGTGCCCGTCACGGATGATCTGCAAACGCTGCAAAAAGCGTTGAACGAAGTGCTGCAAATGGCTCAGGACAAGGCCGATCCCGCGCACTACCAGGCCATCGGCGATCTGAAGGAGGCGCTGAATGGGCACTTCAAGGCTGTGGCGTCGTCCGGTGTGCGACTGGTCAGCAAGACTTTCCAGGAAACCTTTCCGGCACTGGTCGTGGCCTACAAGCAGTTTGGCGACGCCACTCGGGTGACCGAGGTCATTCAGCGCAACGGGCTGTCTCACCCGAGCTTCCCACCCAACGAAGTCAAGGTTTCCAGGGAGTGAGCCATGAGCGAGACTGACAACCGCGTCACGCTCACCGTCGGCAACCTGGAATTCGGCGGCTGGAAAAGCGTGGAGATCACCGCGGACCTGGAGCGCCAGTTCCGCACCTTCAAACTCGACATCACCTGGCAATGGCCGGGGCAGACCGTGGATCAGCGGATCAAGGCCGGCGACCCGTGCGAAGTGCGGATCGGCCAGGATCTGGTGCTCACCGGTTATGTCTTCAAGGCCCCGATCAGTTATGACGGGCGGCAGATCAGCCTGAGCATCGAAGGCAGCTCCAAGACCCAGGATCTGGTGGATTGCGCAGCGCGAAACAACCCCGGCCAATGGCAGGATCAGTCGCTGCTGAGCATCGTCCAGGCCCTGGCCATGGAGTACGCGTTGATGGTGGTCAACGAAATTCCCGAGACCGCACGCCTGAGCAAACATACGATTGTGCCGGGTGAAACGGCGTTTCAATCGATCGACCGTTTGCTCTCGCTCTACCGGGTGTTTTCCACCGATGACGCCGAAGGCCGGCTGGTGCTCGCCAGACCCGGCAGCGGCGGCCGCGCCAGCGATGCACTGGAGTTGGGCAAGAACATTCTCTCGGCCAATGCGCCGATGGATTTCAGCCAGGTGTTTTCCGAATACCGGGTGATCGGCCAGCAGAAGGGCAACGACAAGAAGAGCGGGGCGGCGGCCAGCGAAGTGGAATCGACGGCGGCCGACCTGAGTTTCAAACGCCGGCGTACCACGATCATCAACGAAGGCTCGCAACTGACGTTCGAACTGGCCCAGCAACGGGCCCAATGGGAGAGCGCGACGCGCATGGGCCGGGCGCTGACCACGACTTATCAGGTGCAGGGCTGGCGTCAGTCCAATGGCGATCTGTGGCGTCACAACACGCTGGTGCGGGTCAAGGATCCGGTGCTTGGCTTCGATGAAGACATGCTGATTTCCAAGGTGACGTATTCGCTGTCGGCGCAAGGTTCGGTGACCACCCTGCAAGTGGCGCCACCGCATACCTTCGACGCGAATCCGACTCCCCCGAAAAAGACCTGAGCCCGCCACCGCCCTCCAAGGAAAACCCTATGAGCCTACTGACACGCCTGCTGGCGCGCGGCACTGTCGTGCTCGCCAGTTCGGCCTCCAAGCTGCAATCGCTGCAAATGCGCCTTACCGCCGGCGAAGTGAACGACGACATGGAGCACTTCGAACCCTACGGCTTCACCAGCCATCCGCTGGCCGGCGCCGAAGGTGTCGTCACGTTCCTCGGCGGCGACCGTTCCCACGCCATCGCCCTTGTGGTCGCTGACCGCCGTTATCGCCTGCAATCGCTGGCGGCCGGCGAAGTGGCTATCTACACCGACGAAGGCGACAAGATCCACTTCAAGCGCGGGCGGATCATCGATATCGAAACCGCCACGCTGAATATCCGCGCCAGTACGGCGGTGAACTTTGACACGCCGGTGATCAACCAGACCGGCAAGATCGTTTCCAAAGGTGATCAGCTGGCCGGCGGCATCAGCCAGATCAAGCACGTGCATGGCGGCGTGCAGGGTGGCAGCGGCCAGACCGGCGTGCCGGCGGGAGGTCAATGATGCTCTTCAGTCAAAACCTCCACGCCGCGCTGACCCGCTCGGTGCTGATCAGCCTGTTCTCCTGGCGCCGTGCGGCCGACGACGATGCCCTCGACGACGAGGAGCGTTACGGCTGGTGGGGCGACACCTTTCCCACCGTGGCCGACGACCGCATCGGCTCGCGGCTGTGGCTGCTGCGTCGGGTCAAGCTGACCCGGCAGACCCAGATGGACGCCGAGTTCTATGCCCGCGAAGCCCTGCAATGGCTGATCGACGACGGCCACTGCAGCGCCATCGACATCATCAGCGAACGCCTCGACGCCCAGCGCCTGAACCTGCGTACGGTCCTGACCCTGGCCGACGGCGAACGCCTGGACATCAACCCCGATAACAGTTGGCAGGTGATCTATGCCGTTTGAAACCCCTTCGCTGCCGGTGCTGATCAAGCGCACCCAAAGCGACCTGGCCGGCGATTCGCTGCGCCAGTCCGATGCGCAAGTCCTGGCCCGCACTGTCGGTGGTGCCGCTTACGGTCTGTATGGCTACCTTGACTGGATTGCCGAGCAGATCCTGCCCGACACCGCCGACGAATCGACCCTGGAACGCATCGCCGCGCTGCGCCTGAACCAGCCGCGCAAACCGGCGCAAGTCGCCACCGGCAGCGTCAGTTTTACTGCAACCGCGGGCGCGGTACTGGACGTAGATACGCTGCTGCAATCGAGCGATGGCCGTACCTACAAAGTCACCACCGCGCGCACCACCGTCAATGGCAGCAACACCACCACCATTGCGGCGCTGGATGCCGGCAGTCTCGGCAATGCCGACGCCGGACTGGCGCTGACCCCGGTGCAGCCGGTTGTCGGCGTTGTCGGCAACAGCTTTGTGGTGCTGGCGCCGGGACTCAATGGCGGTGTGGCACGGGAAAGCCTGGAGTCGTTGCGCTCGCGAGTGATCCGTTCCTATCGCGTCATTCCCCATGGCGGCTCGGCCAGTGACTACGAAACCTGGGCACTGGAAGTGCCGGGCGTAACCCGCGCCTGGTGCCGTGGCGGTTTTCTCGGGCCGGGCACCGTGGGCGTGTACATCATGCGTGATGACGACCCGCAACCGGTGCCGAATGCCGATCAACTGGCAGAAGTACAGGCCTACATCGAACCGCTGCGCCCGGTGACCGCCGAAGTCCACGTGCGTCCTCCGGTGCAGAAACCGGTGATCTATCAGTTGAAGCTGACACCCGACACCACCGCCGTACGTGCCGCCGTCGAAACCCAGTTGCGCGATCTGCACAACCGCGAAGCCGACCTGGGTGAAGACCTGCTGATCAGCCATATCCGCGAAGCGATCAGCAGTGCGGCGGGTGAAACCGACCACGTCCTTTCGGCCCCTGTGGCGAACGTAGCCGCCGGTGACAGCGAACTGCTGACCTTCGGGGGTTGCGTATGGCTGCCATAAGAACCGCCGCGCAATACCAGGCGCAACTGCGCGCCTTGCTGCCCAGCGGCCCGGCATGGGACCCGGAGCGGGTGCCGGAGCTGGAAGAGGTGCTGCAAGGCGTCGCTGCCGAACTGGCGCGTCTCGATGCCCGCGCCGCCGACCTGCTCAACGAGATGGATCCGGCCGGCGTCAGCGAACTGGTGCCGGACTGGGAGCAGGTGATGAACCTGCCCGATCCGTGCCTCGGCGCCACACCGCTGTTCGACGACCGCCGCCTCGCCGTGCGCCGCCGCTTGCTGGCGGTCGGCAGTCAGGCCGTCGGCTACTACCTGGAAATCGCCAAAAGCCAGGGTTACCCGAACGCCACCATCACCGAATTCGAAGCCCCGCGCATGGGCCGTTCGCGTTTCGGTGCGGCGCATTGGGGCACCTGGGAAGCGCAGTTCATGTGGACGCTCAACACCGGTGGCCGGCTGTTGCTCGGCCGGCGTTTCGGCGCGAGTTACTGGGGCGAACGCTTCGGCGTGAATCCGGGCTCGGCGCTGGAGTGCCTGATTCATCGGGCGGCACCGGCGCACACCAGGGTGCACATCAATTATGACTAGGGAATAACGTAATGGATTATCCGAAGAGTGTGCCCAGCGCCGGTCTGGTGGATGGGAAATTTATCGATGAAAACCCGCTGACCGGGACACCGGGATCGTTGATCCCGGCGAACTGGGGCAACGGTGTCACGCAGGAAATTCTTAACGTGATCACGGCCGGGGACCTGACTCCGGACGAGAAGAAATACGATCAGTTGTTGCAGGCGATTCGCAGCGTTTCGAGCAAGGGCTGGACGCTGGATTCGGCACTGCCGATTGGCTCGTTGCCGTTGCCGACGATCGCCAGTGCAGAGGGTCGACTTTCCGCGACCGGCAGCGCGGCGGCTACCAGTGGCGGCAAGGTCACGGTTCCCCCCGGTGTGCCGGTCAGCCTGGGCCAGGAGGTTGTGGACGGTCAGTTGGGCAGGTCGCGTACTTTCACCACGCAAAGCTGGACCAGTGCAGATCTTTTACCTAACACGGGGTATTTTTTGCGTGCTCAGGTGATCGCCGGTGCACTGACGTTTTATGTGCAGCGTGGTACGCCGACTGACACAGTGCCTGCTTCTCTCAAAGGCACTGCAGATGGGGTGGGAGGCGGCGGGTTTCCGTCTACCAGTCTGGATATGTGCGTTGCCTGGATTCTGACCGGAACCGTTGGAACCTTGCCTTCGGTTCTGACGATCTATAACCGGGCACGGCTCACCTGGAGCCAGACGGTCAATGGGACCGGCGTGATTTATCTGCCTCTGGATCCGCATGCACGAGCGGCACGACTGACGGTCGGCAATCCAACGCCGTCAGCCACGTTGGTAACGAACGTAGGGTTCTCGGAGGTCGGCTGGGTGGGGTCCAGTTACACCTTTCTTTCGCCTGGCACGCAGGCGATCTCGGGCAATCCGGCAGGATGGACTGGCAAATATCCAACCGTCATTACCACCAACAATGAGGTAGGGGATGTCACGGTATCGACATTGTCTGCCAGCTTTGATCATTCGCAACTCCGCTCGTTATGGCAGACGTTCCAGTCTCAGCATGGCCTTGGCTCCACGAGCGCATTGAAAGACGAGGCGTTGCATGGCATCGGCATCAAAAATCATCCTGTCACCGATTACACCTCGGGTATCGGGGTCAATTTCAGCAATGCCGTCAATGTTCATATTGTGTGGGAGTTGCTCCGATGAAAGTGATTCAGGACCTTCATCAGTTCGGTGACGAGTTGCGTACGCCACAACCTGCGCCCGACCACGAGTGGGACGGTCAACAGTGGGTGTCGAACCCTTTGAAACTGGCTGCACTCGAACAACAAGAGGCCGAGAGCCTTTGTTCCCGAGTCGATGCTGTCGCCGACAGTGCGCGCAGCGTGTTGGCAGGTGATCCGCTCAAGGCATTGGAGTACGCCCAGGCAGCTATTGACGCTCAGGTCTATCAGGATGCCGGCTACCCGAAAAAGGAAGTACCGCTGTCCGTTGCTGCCTGGGTCGCCAAAGGCCGGTCGGCCAGGCAGGCGACCGAGCAGATCCTCGACAAGGCTGCCCAGCTCAGCGAAAACCTGCTGAACCTGCGAACCGTGCGCCTGAAAGCCAAGACCCAGATCCGTGCGTACGCTAGCAAAAGCCAGATGGATCAGGCTCGCGCTGCCGCCGATGAGGCGCTGCAGGCCATTCGTGAACTGGTGGCGCCTCCAGCCCCGTAATCGCAGTCCGCCTTACCCAAGCCCACTTCATGTGGGCTTTTTATTTTCAGAAACAGAAATGTTTGCGCCGTTGCGAAATTCTTCGCGCCGCCACGTTTCATTTGTCATTACAGAGGAACGAGTACCCATGGATTACCCAAAAAGTGTCCCCAGCATCGGCCTTGTCGATGGCCGCTTCGTCGATGAAAACCCGGTGGCAGGAACGCCGGGCTCGCTGATTCCGGCGGTGTGGGGCAACAGTGTCACCGAAGAGTTGCTGGGGGTGATCAAAGCGGCCGGCATGACGCCGGCCGAAGGCATCAACGATCAACTGCTCTCGGCTCTCAAGAAGCTTCTGAGCCTGGCAAGCCCCATGACCTCGCGGGTGACGGAGGTGTCTGCCTCGAAAGCGTTGATCGCCGATGAGCTTGGGCTCGTGCTGATCAGCGCCAATGCGGCTGATACCACCATTACCTTGCCGGCAGTGAGTGCGCTGGCGGGAGTACGGGATGTGATCGTCCGTCGTACCGACAACAGTGCCAACCGATTGGTGGTTCAGGCCGCCGGTAACGACCGCATAAGGTTTCACACGCATTTGTCCGCCAGCGGTTATCCGTTTCTGGTGCTGGTGGGGGCGGGTGACTGGTGGCATCTGCGCAGCGACGGTTCGGGCAACTGGTGGCCGGTTGGGCGCTTCGATACGACGCCTTTGGGGCGGATTGTGTTCGAAAGTTCGACCAACTTGAACCCCGGTGGTTATGGCGCGTTGAACGGTCGGGAATTCCTGCGCGCCGAATGGCCGTGGTTGTGGGATCACGCCGTTCAATCCGGAATGCTGCGTGCCGAAGCCAGTCGTGCTGGCGGCTGGAGCAGTGGTGACGGCATCAAGACATTCCGCGGGCCGGAGGTTCGGGGCGAATTCATCCGGGTGCTTGATGAACAACGCAACATTGATACCGGGCGAGTGGCCGGCTCCTGGCAAAACGGCACCAACATAACCGGTGATAACGGATACGCGCCGGCCGTTCACGGGATCGGCGACCTTTCGACGGTCGGAACCGATCCGACAACGTTCGCGGGTCTGGTTTATTGGACCGGTGCTACGACGGCGGAAAATCTGGTGAGTGGCTATTGGGGGATGACCCGTCCCAGAAACGTTGCGTACCCCGGTCGATTGAAACTTATTTGAGGTGCATATGGCTTATTACTATGTGAATGAAAGAACACAGGAATTGAACGGCCCGGTCGAGTTGCCGGTCATCCCGGGCATGGGTGTCGTTCTTCCGGGCAACGCTATCGAATTGCCCGAGGTGCTGCCACCGGCCGAGTCGGGTCATGTCTGGGTGTGGCGTGACGGAGCGGCGTTGCAACTGATCGATTTGCGCAACCGACCGGTCTATCGCAAAGACAACGGCAACTTTTTCTACTGGAACGAACTGGGCCCGTTGCCCGAGTACCTGACGCTCAAACCGCGCCCGAGCGAATTTTACGTCTGGGGCACCGATGACTGGGTCCTGGATGTCGCGGCGGAGCGCGCGGGTAAAGTCGCCGAGGCTGACGTCGAGCGTGACAATCGCCTGCGTGAAGTGGTCATTCGTGTCGCACCGCTGCAATACGCCTATGAGTTGGGCGAGGCTTCCAACGAACAGTTGACCGCTCTGCAGGCGTGGAAACGCTACACCGTCAAGCTGGCCCAGATTGAGTTGCAAACGGATTATCCGTTGACCATCGACTGGCCTGTAGCACCGGCCAAAGCGGCTGTTTCGCCTGCTGCCTGACTGAACCTATCCCCTTATCAATCTCGCAGGCGGACGATTGCTGCCGGCATCCGGCTGCCTGTAGAACCTCGGAAGTGCAGACGTGGACTATCCAAAAAGCATCCCCGGCGTCGGCCTGGTCGACGGTGGTTTTATCGATGAAAACCCCGTTGCCGGCACGCCCGGATCGTTGATCCCCGCCGCCTGGGGCAACAGTGTCACGCAAGAAATTCTCAACGCCATCAAGGCGGCCGGGCTGACGCCGGACGAGAGCAAAACCAATCAACTGGCCACGGCCATCGGTGCGCTGGTTGACTTCACCAAACTGAAGAACACCCCGACCACCCTGGCCGGTTACGGCATCACCGATGCGGTCGGGCGACTGCTGGCGGTCAGGCAGATCGAAACCGTCGGGATCACGGTTTACAAGCCAAACCCGCGGGCGAAGCGGATTCGTGTGCGGTTGATCGGGGCGGGTGGTTCGGGTGGCGGCTGCGAACCTGTTCCGGCGGGTACCCAGATCCTCGGCGGTGGCGGCGGGTCCGGCGCGTATGCGGAAAGCCTGTATGACGTCACCGCACAAATGCTCGCCGGCGTACCGGTTTCGTTGGGCGCCGGGGGCGCAGTCAGCAACACCACGGGCCTTGCGGGTGGCGGAGCGTCCTTTGGTAGCTACATGAGTGTTTCGGGCGGCGGTGGCGGGCAGAAACTGGGGATCGTGGTCACAGGCACTTCGTCAGGATTCATTCAGGGCGGGGTAGGTGGGTTGCTGACTGGGGGCAATCTCTGCAGCGCTCGCGGTATCACCGGAGGTTTTGGAATGAGCAACGCCAATTGGGGATTGCTGTCGGGTTGCGGAGCTCCGAGTCCGTTCGACGGCGGCGGCTCTTTCAGCGGGTCAAACACCGTTGGCAATGCAGGTGTTCGAGGCTCGGGCGGCAGTGGCTCCTGCTCGATTCACGCTACTGCGTCAATCGTAAGCGGCGCCGGCGGCAATGCCTTCTGTGAAATCTGGGAGTACGAGTAATGGCCCGTTATGCACGTATTGAAAACGGTGTCGCGGTCGAAGTGATCGACACCGGTGACTACGCGATCGAGCAACTGTTTGCGCCGGCGTTCGTCGCGGCGATGGTGCAGGTGCCCGAAGGTGCTGATGTTGAAATCGGCGCGCCGATGTCTGAGTTGACGCCCGCTGTCGAGCCTCTGCGCGAACCGCCAGGTCCTGAAGTCGCTCAGGCCGCAACGGTTGAGGACAACGAGTCTTTGACGGCTGCGCGCGCCTGGCGCCAATCCGCACTTGCGGCCACCGAATGGCGGGTCACCCGCCATCGCGATGAGCAGGAGCTGGGGCGTGGGACAACGCTCAAGGCCCAGCAATACCTGGAGCTGCTCGAGTACCGCCAGGCATTGCGCGACTGGCCCGATTCCGGCGCATTCCCGTCATCCGTTTCTCGGCCATCAGCGCCGCAGTGGCTGGCCAACCCGATTGGCTGAAGCCGTCACGCTACCCATGTTTTCAGATAAGGAGATAAGCCTTGGACTATCCCAAGAGTGTTCCCAGCGCAGGTCTGGTGAACGGACAGTTTGTCGATGAAGACCCGCTCAAAGGCTCGCCGGGTTCATTGATCCCTGCGAGCTGGGGCAATGGTGTCACGCAGGAAATTCTTGGTGTTGTGCGTGCGGGCGGCCTGACGCCGAGTGAGGCGTCAAATACTCAATTGTTGGGTGCTCTTCGCGGTTCTCAACTGTTCCAGACCGCTGCGCCATTCGATGTCAGTCGTTCGGCGGCGACGTCCGAGTTTGTTCAGCGAGCACTTGGCAACTATGCCAGCGCGCGCGGTGTGTCTGCGGCCACGCAACTGACGGCTGCGGATGTCGGATGTTCAATCGGCCTGGGTGGCAATTCGTCATACACCGTGACCTTGCCGGACATCCTCAGTGTGCCCAACGGCGCGACGATCGGCTTTCACTGTCGCAGCAACGCAGCGATCACCATTGCCTGCATGGGCAGTACGCAGATAAGCCCGCAAGGCGCTTATCTGAGTTCGATTGTGATGAACAGTGGCGAGAGTGCCAACGTTGTCAAAGAGAACGGTATCTGGACGGTACACGGTACGGCCAGTCTGAAATATGCCCCACTGTTTTCCGGCCTGGTGGCCAATCCCGGTTATCAAAAGCACCTCAGTGGGAATATCGATCAGTGGGGCTCAGGTATGTCGAATGCCAGCGGGAATGTCGTGGTGACGTTTCCGATCTCGTTTCCCAGGGGATTCTTTTCGCTCGTGGCCACTCACGCCGGAGGTGATGCAGCGATGCTCGCGTTGATTGCAGTCAACCAACAGGGCTGCACGCTGAGAATCCGTGATGCGGCCGGCAGCCTCGCCGCCAATTGTTCCGTGAGCTATTTTGCAAAGGGCTATTGAATGAACCCCTTCAACGTGTTGTTCAGCGCCAGTACCCGGGGCGCCTATGTACCGGGTATCAACTCGTCGGACATTCCCGACGATGTCATCGAAATTCCTCAGGCCTACTGGACTTCGCTCCTGCAAGAGTTGGCGGTCACTGCGAAGGTGATTGGCGTGCGGGCGGATAACGGTTTTCCGGTGCTGGTCGATCCACCACCGCCGACGGCAGACGAAGCCGCTGACATCGAGCGCCGCTGGCGCACCACACAACTGGCAACCACCGATGGCCTGGTGGCCCGCGACCGCGATGAACTGGAGGATGGCGGCGGCACCACGCTGACCACCGAGCAATATGCCGAACTGCAAGCGTTTCGGCGCGCGCTGCGGGACTGGCCACAGGCTTCGTTTTTCCCGTTCAGCGAGCATCGTCCGGTGACGCCGCGCTGGTTGGCAACGGCACTCTGATGGACCAAGGAGACTGAAATGGATTATCCGAAAAGCGTTCCCGGCATCGGACTGGTGAACGGCAAGTTCGTCAATGAAGACGTCGTCGGCGGGTTGCCGGGATCGCTGATCCCCGCGACCTGGGGCAATGGCATCACCGATGAGCTGCTGAATGTCGTCAAGTCTGCCGGACTCGAACCCAGCGAAAACGATGCGACGCAGTTGTTGCTGGCGATCAGGAAAATCAGCCAGAGCGGTGAAGATAAACACGCAGCGGATATTGGCGCTGCCAACCTTTACATGGCCAATTATGTGCCGGCCATCAGTGCGTTGAAGGACGGGCTGACGCTGCGCTTCACGGCAGGCAATGCCAATACCGGAGCGAGCACTTTTGCGCCGAATGGTCTTCTGCCCAAACCGCTATTGAGTCTGGCGTTGAGTGCGTTGCGACCTGCGGAGATTGTTGGTGGCAGCATGTGTTCGGTGATGTACAGCGCAGCGCGGGACAGCTGGTTGCTGGTATATGCCAGCGGTGGCAACGCAACCAGTGGCCGCTTGTTGAATGTAAAAACCTTCACTGCATCCGGTGTCTATGTACCGACGGCGGGAATGAAAAATGTGCTGGTCAAGGTCGTTGGCGGTGGCGGTGGAAGCGCGGGCGTCAGTCCGGCGACTTCCACTCAGTATGGTGTTTCCGGTGGCGGCGCTTCTGGAAGTTATGCCGAGGCATGGCTGGATGCGAAAACGATCGGCATCAGCCAAGTGATCACCGTAGGGATCTCTGGAGCGGCAGGTGCCATTGCGAGCAGTGGAGCAAGCGGCGGGACAAGTTCCTTCGGCTCGCTGGTCAGTGCTCCTGGAGGTGGTGCGTCGCCCTGGATCGATCTGGTTTCACCGGGGGGTAATGGCCTGTATTTCGGCGGTACACCAGGCGCCGTCGCTTCCGGAGGGAACATCGTCAACTGTGCCGGCACATCCGGTGCGCCGGGCATCTCGGTTGCAGGCCCTACGCTCGCTGGACATGGTGCCAGTTCGCCGCTGGGCGCAGGAGGAACGGGCAACAGTTTCGGCGGCCCGACAAGCGTCGGAACCGGTTACGGTGCTGGCGGCGGCGGAGTTGCCAATGCCCCGAACCAGCCGGGACGATCCGGTTCAGCCGGCGCGCCCGGTGTCGTGATCATTTACGAGTACGCCTGATGAAAACCTACGCACGCATCGTCAACGACACGGTGGTCGAGCTGTTCTCGACCGACGGAAACATGGTCGAGATGTTTCACCCGGATCTGCTCTGGGTCGATATCACCGAGATCACTCCAGCACCACAAATCGACTGGTCGGCGAACTTCGGCACCCTCGGCTGGGTGTTTTCGTCGCAAGAAGACAGTGCCCCTGATGGCGCCCTGAAAACCCTGGCAAAGAAATGGCTGACCGGATTCGGTCTCCAGCCGTGATTCAATCGGCGCAATCCAGGGAGGATCAAGCATTATGCAAATCACTGAAAACAACCTCAGCAACATCATGCCCAACGCCCGCTCCCAAGCGGGCGTTTTTGTTTCACCGCTCAACGACGCCATGGCGCGTCATCGCATCGATACGCCCAAGCGCGTCGCTGCGTTTCTCGCCCAGGTCGGCCATGAATCCGGGCAACTGCGCTACGTGCGCGAACTGGGCAATAACCAGTATCTGAGCAAGTACGACACGGGGACGCTGGCCCTGCGTCTGGGCAATACGCCGGAAGCCGATGGTGATGGACAGAAGTATCGCGGTCGCGGGCTGATCCAGATCACCGGCCGCACCAACTATCGCCAGTGCAGTCTCGGACTGTTTGGCGATGAGCGTCTGTTGTCGTTGCCTGAATTGCTCGAGCAACCGCAGTGGGCGGCGGAATCCGCCGCGTGGTTCTGGGAGCAGAACGGTTTGAACGAACTGGCGGACCGCGATCAGTTCAACACCATCACCCGTCGAATCAACGGCGGGTTGAACGGCTTGCAGGATCGCCTGGATCTCTGGGCGCGGGCGAGGGCGGTGTTATGTCCATCTCCTGGCGTGTAATCGGTATTGCGTTGCTGGCCCTGGGGGCGGCAGCGCTGGCGTGGCAATTCCAGGACTGGCGCTACGGTCGCCAACTGGCCGAGCAGGCCCGACAGCATGCCGAAACCCTCAACCAACTGACTCAGGCTGCTGCCACGGCGCAACAGGCCGAACAGGACAAGCGCCTGGCCATGGAGCAACGGCTCGCGGCCAGTGAACAAACCCACTATCGAGCACTCAGCGATGCCCAACGTGATCAGGATCGCCTGCGCGATCGCCTTGCCACTGCTGATCTGCGCCTGTCAGTCCTCATTGACGCAGGCGACGCTGCCCAAGGCTGCGGTGTGCCAGCCGCCTCCGGCACCGGCGGCGTGGATCATGCAACCGTACGCGCCCGACTTGACCCGGCGCATGCTCAACGAATTATCGCCATCACCGGTGAAGGCGATCGCGGACTGATTGCCCTGCAGGCCTGTCAGGCCTATATCAGAGCGCTGGCGCCTGCACATTTTGAATGAGTCTGTGTATTGAAAGCGCAACCGGCTCGTGTACGGTGGTAGGCATTCCACCCGATCCGGAGAGTGCCGTGAAAGACCTCACCCAACTGGCGGCCGAACTTGGCCGACGCCTGCAGTTGCTCAATGCCCACGTCACCACGGCCGAGTCCTGCACCGGCGGCGGCATCGCTGAAGCGATTACCCGGATCCCGGGGAGCTCCGCCTGGTTCGAGGCCGGTTATGTGACCTACTCCAACAGACAGAAAACCCAGCAACTGAACGTGCCTGCCGAACTGTTCGGGACGGTGGGCGCAGTCAGTCGCGAGGTGGTCGAGGCGATGGTGCGCGGTGCGCAGAAACACAGCCGTGCGCGATTTGCCGTGGCGGTCAGCGGTATCGCCGGGCCGGACGGCGGCTCGCCGAACAAGCCGGTGGGCACGGTGTGGCTGGCGTGGGGTGTCGGCGACGCGGTTTCCAGCGAGGTGCAACACTTCCCTGGCAACCGCGACGACGTCCGCCGACAAACGGTGAAGGCCGCGCTAGAGGGGCTGCTGCGACTAGCGGCACGAGAAATCGAAAATCAGGGGTAGGCGATCCGCGAACGCTGTGGAATAATACTGGCTACTTATACAGGTGTTGGCCGTCAGGCCTTATTGATTACGTGAGGACTTTAATGGACGACAACAAGAAGAAAGCCTTGGCTGCGGCCCTGGGTCAGATCGAACGTCAATTCGGCAAGGGTGCCGTAATGCGTATGGGCGATCAGGACCGTCAGGCGATCCCGGCCATTTCCACCGGCTCTCTGGGTCTGGACATCGCGCTCGGCATCGGCGGTCTGCCAAAAGGCCGTATTGTTGAAATCTACGGTCCTGAATCTTCCGGTAAAACCACACTGACGCTGTCCGTGATCGCCCAGGCCCAGAAGGCCGGCGCGACTTGCGCATTCGTCGACGCCGAACACGCCCTCGATCCTGAGTACGCCGGCAAGCTGGGCGTCAACGTCGACGACCTGCTGGTTTCCCAGCCGGACACCGGCGAGCAGGCCCTGGAAATCACCGACATGCTGGTGCGCTCCAACGCCGTTGACGTGATCATCGTCGACTCCGTGGCGGCACTGGTGCCGAAGGCGGAAATCGAAGGCGAAATGGGTGACATGCACGTGGGCCTGCAAGCCCGTCTGATGTCCCAGGCGCTGCGTAAGATCACCGGTAACATCAAGAACGCCAACTGCCTGGTGATCTTCATCAACCAGATCCGCATGAAGATCGGCGTGATGTTCGGCAGCCCGGAAACCACCACCGGTGGTAACGCGCTGAAGTTCTACGCTTCGGTTCGTCTCGACATCCGCCGTACCGGCGCGGTGAAGGAAGGCGACGAAGTGGTCGGCAGCGAAACCCGCGTCAAGGTCGTGAAGAACAAGGTGGCTTCGCCGTTCCGTCAGGCCGAGTTCCAGATTCTCTACGGCAAGGGTATCTACCTGAACGGCGAGATGATCGACCTGGGCGTGCTGCACGGTTTCGTCGAGAAGTCCGGCGCCTGGTATGCCTACGAAGGCACCAAGATCGGTCAGGGCAAGGCCAACTCGGCCAAGTTCCTGGCAGACAACCCGGAAGTCGCGGCGAAGCTCGAGAAGCAACTGCGTGACAAGCTGCTGTCGCCAGCCGTGATCGCTGACTCCAAGGCTTCTGCGGTCACCGAGACCGAAGACGACCTGGCTGACGCTGACATCTGATTGCACCGATGACAACCGCCGTACTCGATACCCTCGTCGCGGTGCGGCGAACCGCAATGGACCTGCTCGCACGCCGCGAGCACGGTCGAGTTGAACTGACGCGTAAACTGCGTCAGCGCGGCGCTCCACCCGAAATGATCGAAACAGCTCTCGACCGATTGACGGAAGAAGGGCTGCTTTCCGAAGCCCGTTATCTGGAAAGCTTTGTTTCTTATCGCGCCCGTTCAGGTTACGGCCCGTTACGGATTCGTGAGGAACTCAGTCAGCGCGGCCTGCAGCGTGCCGATATCGAACTCGCCTTGCGTGAGAGCGCTATCAACTGGCAGGAGCAGCTGACAGACACGTGGCAACGGAAGTTCTCCGGACAGCTTCCCGCCGACGCCAAGGAGCGAGCCAGACAAGGCCGGTTCCTGGCGTATCGGGGGTTCTCGATGGAGATGATCAACCGCTTGTTCAGCGGCAGAGGGATGGACGATTAAATCGGTTCCAGCTTCAATCAAAAAATAAAAAAGCGGCCCGCTATCGAAATAGCGGGCCGCTTTTTTTTGCCTTCAGATTACCTTCGACGGTTCGCGGGAGGGTTGCGCCGTTTGTGGTCTGGATTGGGCCCAGTTCTCCGGCAGGTTGATGAAGTCCACCAGTTCCCGCAGGCGCCCATGGTCCCGGGCGTTGAAGGCGAAGGACAGTCGCGCCAGATGGCTGAATTGCGCCTCGTCGTGCTCCTCAGCGCTGTAGGCGTGTTGATGGAACCGGTCGCTCAGGCACAGATCGGCGAAGGCTTCCTGCATGTGGTCCAGTGCCCGGTCGCTGAGCCTGTTGTTCATGCGAATCACGAACTGCCGTTTGAGCCAGCGGCTGGAGTGGAAGTTGCCGTAGAACTGATTGATCTGTTCCACCGCCTCTTCAACGCTGTAGACCAGACGCATCAACTTCAGGTCAGTTGGCAGGATGTAACGGTTGTCCTCCAGTTGCTGGCGAATGAAATCCAGTGCCCCTTGCCAGAATGTGCCGCCCGGCGCGTCCAGCAGCACCACCGGCACCAGCGGGCTTTTGCCGGTCTGGATCAGGGTCAGCACTTCCAGCGCTTCGTCCAGCGTACCGAAACCGCCGGGGCACAGCACCAGTGCATCGGCCTCTTTGACGAAGAACAGTTTGCGCGTAAAGAAAAAGTGGAATGGCAGCAGATTCCCGGTGCCGTCCACGGTAGGGTTGGCGTGCTGTTCGAAGGGCAGGGTGATGTTGAATCCAAGGCTGTTGTCGCGGCCGGCTCCTTCATGGGCGGCGGCCATGATTCCACCACCGGCACCGGTGATGACCATCATGTCTGACCGGGCCAGGGCTGCGCCCAGTTCACGGGCCATGGCGTACAGCGGATGCTCGACGGGCGTGCGCGCCGAGCCGAATACGGTGACCTTGCGCCGGCCCTTGAACTGTTCGAGCGTGCGAAACGCCTGTTCCAGTTCACGCAGGGCTTGCAGGGTGATCTTGGCATTCCAGCGATTGTGATCTTCCTGGGCCATGCGCAGCACGGTCAGGATCATGTCGCGGTAGATGGGAATGTTCGGGCTGTTGGGGGAAACCAGGTTGAGTTGTTCTTCGACCTTGCCGGTAAGGTCGTGGCCGCTTTCCTGAAAATGACGGCTGAGCAGGTCATTCGGTTGGTAAGGCATGCAACTTCTCCTTCTGCACAGAGCCTTCGGCCCTGACGTGCGGCGTCAGTGCCGCGCTGCAAGAAAAACAAACGTCCGGCAGCTCCTTTCCTGCCGTTGATAAAATGATCGGGAATACTTTGAATCTAGACCCTCAAAGCATTTCTCGCTCATTGAGCATTGCGCCACAAAGTCTTGCCTGGCAACTGCTTATTGTCGTTTTGCGAAGTGCTTTCACCGCTCGTCCGATGGCGCACCGAGGGCAAAATGCTCTGATTTACTAAGTTAAAGGCGCCGTACGACAACTTTGCGTCAGCGAGCGTACGCAAGGTGCACGCGATTCAAGGATTTGCGGGTGGCAAGGAGGCGGGACACATGACCAGAGTCATTCTGGAGATCGATACGCAGCTGTATCGAATGTTGAAGGCATCGGCCGAGACCAATCGTGTCAGTCTCGAAGAGGAGTGCTGCCGACGTCTTTCGGGAGGGGAGCGCCGCTCGCGCTATCTGCAGGCCTTGCTGGCCGAACTGCGCGCCGAGGATGAACAGCGGCGCGCCAATTCTCGTTGATTACTTCTTCTTCGCCGGACCCGCTTTCGGGCAGTCCGATTCCTGATAGCTGGCCGAACCGATCGCCCGGTTGGTCTTCACTTCACTGAAGTCATAACGCATCACGGCGCCCTTGGCCATCAGCTTGCGGTACGACGGGTTGTTGCAGACCGAAGCACCCAGCTGGAAATACACGGCTTTGGGGTCGGCGCGCATCTTCTCGGCATGGCTTGCCTGGACGCTCAGGTGGTTGATCAGCGTGGTGCCTTCGACGGTGTAACCCTGATCGAGGATGTCTTCGTTGATCGCCCGTGGTGTACCGACGCTGCTTTGGGCGGCGACGTTTTGCAGCTCTTTGTTCAGGTTCTGCTCTTTCAGGGATGCAGCCTGTGCGCTGAAGGACAACGCCAGCGCAATGGCCGCGGTAGGAACGATAAGGCGCAGCATGAAACTCTCCTGATTCAGTGACTGGTGGTTCGACCAGCCCCGGGGCTGTGCGTTCAGTGGCGGCGAATTATAGGGGAGCCGGTCGGGAGGGTACAGGCTTGTGCCCGTTGCTCTGATAAACTGCCGGCCTTTATTGCCTTGCCGAGAGTTGTTCGTGTCGAGTTTTCCTGTCAGTCGGCGTCGCCCGCAATGAACCATGCCCCCAACGCCGTGGCCCGCCTGCGCGATCAGCGCGAGGACGAGGGCATCAAGCCGATTCAGGCCCGCGGCTTTCGCTCCGAGCGTTGCCGCGACTGCCGGGTGATCATCAGTCATTGCCTGTGCGCCTGGCGCCCGACCGTTGAAACCCGCTCCGGTGTCTGCCTGATCATGACCGGCAAGGAAGTGTTCAAGCCGAGCAACACCGGTTGGCTGATCGCCGACATCGTGCGGGACAATCATGCCTTCATCTGGTCGCGAACCGAACCTGACGAACAACTGCTGGCGCTGCTGAACGACCCGCAATGGCAGCCGTATCTGGTGTTTCCCGGCGAGTACGTCGAGCCTTCGCGGGTCACCAACACCGTGGATCTCGATAGCAGCAAGCGTCCGTTGTTCATTCTGCTGGACGCGACCTGGACCGAGGCGCGCAAGATTTTCCGCAAGAGCCCGTACTTCGATCGCCTGCCGATCCTCAGTCTGTTACCCGACAAACTGTCGCGTTATCGCCTGCGTCGTTCGACCCGCAGCGAGCACCTGTGCACCGCCGAAGTCGCGGCGCTGTGCCTGGAACTGGCGGGCGACACGGATGCCGCCTCGGCGCTGGACGCCTATTTCGATGTGTTCAGCCAGCATTACCTGGGCGCCAAGCAGCAGCTTGAGGTGAATGTGTCGACACCGGCCCATGCCGAGTTGCTGCCTTTTATAGCCAACCCGCAGCCGGTGCCGGCCTGATCCTGGCCCATACTGCTAAAGCAGTGGCCGTGTTGCTTGACCACCCCGGCTTCGCTGGGCATGCTTGGCGCCGATTGGGGTGCGGCCAAGGTTTGAAACGCCGTTTTTTGTCCGTGATTGGCGTTGAACGTGCCCCTGTGGATGCCGCTGCACAAGCGCCGGCATCTTGATTTGCCTTGGTGAGCCCCGAATGCATCGGGTCTGCCATCAAAAACAGGATCATTTGAAAAATGGCCACATACGACATCCTGATTGCCGATGATCACCCTCTTTTTCGTAGCGCACTGCATCAAGCGGTGACGATGGGCCTTGGTCCGGATGTACGAATGGTGGAAGTGGCGAGCATCGCCGAGCTGGAGACGCGCCTGACCGAGAAGGCCGACTGGGATCTGGTGCTGCTGGACCTGAACATGCCGGGCGCCTTCGGGTTTTCCGGGCTGGTGATGCTGCGCGGTCAGTACCCGCAGATTCCGGTGGTGATGGTCTCGGCGCAGGAAGAAGCTTCGGTGATGGTCAAGTCGCGGGAGTTCGGTGCCAGCGGTTTCATTCCCAAGTCGAGCGACCTGAGCGTGATTCAGGAAGCGGTGCGCAAAGTGCTGGATGGCGATGTGTTCTGGCCGCCCCAGGCGTTCGAAGCCGTCAGCGTATCCGACGAGGCCAAAGCCGCCAGCGATGGTCTTGCGAGCCTTACGCCCCAGCAGTTCCGGGTGTTGACCATGGTCTGTGAAGGCCTGCTCAACAAGCAGATTGCCTATGAGTTGAGTGTGTCGGAAGCGACCATCAAGGCCCACGTCACGGCGATCTTTCGCAAGCTGAACGTGCGGACTCGCACCCAGGCGGCTTTACTCTTGCAACAACTTGAGTCAATTCCAAGCCAGTAAAGGCTGGCGTCTTCACGCTTTTTTGACTTTCGTTGAACTAGCTTCCCCACTTCTTTTTGGTCGGTTGTTTACTTTATGTCACCTTTCAAGGGCCAGACGGGCCTGAAACGCATCCTCAACGCTTCCGGTTACTCGCTGGACGGCCTGCGCGCAGCCTTCACCGGCGAAGCGGCGTTTCGTCAGTTGGTGCTGCTTAACGTGGTGCTGATTCCACTGACGTTCTTCCTGAACGTCAGCCGTGTCGAGCAGGCGTTGCTGATTGCCGTGTGCCTGCTGGCGCTGATCGTCGAGCTGCTGAACTCTGCGGTGGAGGCGGCCATCGACCGCATTTCCCTGGAACTGCACCCGCTGTCCAAGAACGCCAAGGACATGGGCAGCGCCGCGCAATTCGTGGCACTGAGCATGATTGCCCTGGTATGGGCGGTGATTCTGCTTTAAGCGATTGTCGGCAGGACGATCTCGTCGCTGCGCTGGACCCCGGCGGTGAAGGCGCGGCACAGATCGAGAAACTCGCGCATGGCGGAAGTCTGGTACTTCTGTTTGTGCCAGATGAAATAGAACTGCCGCGCCAGATCCAGATCCGGCGTCTCCACCGGCACCAGGCTGCCGCGCCGAAAGGCATCGCGTAGTGCCAGGCGCGAGATGCAGCCAATCCCCAGACCAGATTCCACGGCGCGCTTGATCGCTTCCGTGTGTTCCAGCTCCAGACGAATATTCAGCGCACTGCGATGGTGACGCATGGCCTGATCGAAGGTCAGGCGGGTACCGGAGCCTTGTTCGCGCAGAATCCACGCTTCGTGGGTCAACTCCTCCATGGTCGCGCTGCCGCGTTTGGCCAACGGATGCTGCGGGGCGCAGAACACCACCAGTTCATCCTCGACCCAGCTCTGCACTTCGATGTCCGGGTGGCTGCAATCGCCTTCGATTAGACCCAGATCAATTTCGTAATGCGCCACTTGTTGCACGATATTGGCAGTGTTCTGCACATGCAGCTTCACCTGGCTTTCCGGGTGACGTTGCATGAAGCCGCCGATCAGCAACGTCGCCAGGTAATTGCCGATGGTCAGGGTCGCGCCCACCGACAGCGAGCCGAAACCGGATTTGCCGTTGAGCAGGTCTTCGATTTCCTTGGCCTGATCAAGCATGGCCACCGCTTGCGGCAGCAATTGTTTGCCGAGGGCGTTGAGGCTCAGGCGTTTGCCGGCGCGGTCGAACAGCTGGCAGCTGGATTGACGCTCCAGTTCGGTGATGGAAGTGCTGGCGGCCGATTGCGACAGGTTGAGCAGACCCGCAGCACGGGACACGCTCTCCTGCTGGGCGACAGCGACGAAGACTTGCAGTTGACGAAGAGTAAATCGCATATCGATATAACCGATAACCCTTATCTTAATAATCCAGTTAACAGATATTGTCGGCGCTATTAGAATGCGATGCAATTGCGCACCGTCGGCATCCTTCAACGCGAGCCGGGCAAGCGCAGATCAATCTCCAGGAGTCCCACGTACATGAGCAACATGAACCACGAGCGTGTCCTCAGTGTTCATCACTGGAACGACACTCTGTTCAGCTTCAAGTGCACCCGCGATCCGGGCCTGCGCTTCGAGAACGGTCAGTTCGTGATGATCGGCCTGCAACAGCCAAATGGCCGCCCGCTTATGCGCGCTTACTCGATCGCCAGCCCGAACTGGGAAGAGCATCTCGAGTTCTTCAGCATCAAGGTGCCTGATGGTCCGCTGACCTCCCAGTTGCAGCACCTGAAGGAAGGCGACGAGATCATCATCTCGAAGAAACCTACCGGCACCCTCGTTCTGGACGACCTGAACCCGGGCAAGCACCTGTACCTGCTGAGCACCGGCACCGGTCTGGCGCCGTTCATGAGCGTGATCCAGGACCCTGAAACCTACGAGCGCTTCGAGAAAGTGATCCTGGTTCACGGCGTTCGTTACGTCAACGAAGTCGCCTATCGCGAATTCATCACCGAGCACCTGCCGCAGAACGAGTTCTTCGGCGAGGCGCTGCGTGACAAGCTGATCTACTACCCGACCGTGACTCGCGAGCCGTTCGAGAATCAGGGCCGTCTGACTGACCTGATGCGCAGCGGCAAGCTGTTCAGCGACATCGGCCTGCCACCGATCAACCCGCAGGACGACCGCGCGATGATCTGCGGCAGCCCGAGCATGCTCGACGAGACCAGCGAAGTGCTCGACAGCTTCGGCCTGAAGATCTCGGCGCGTATGCGCGAGCCGGGTGACTACCTGATCGAGCGCGCGTTCGTCGAGAAGTAATCCCGACGATGCCAAAGAAAAGCCCGCGTTGCCTGAGAAGGCAGCGCGGGCTTTTTCGTGTTTGGAATTCAGTCAGCGGCGGGGATGACTTCCAGGACGCGGATCTGCTCCGGTGTCGGGTAATGCCAGCGCACGTCCAGATCCCAGAACTGCGCGCCGTATTCGCGCTCTGGCGCGGGCGTCTGATAGGCCGGGCGCGGATCCTGGGCCAGGCATTGCTCGATCAGCTCGACCAGAGGCTCGGCGAGGCGCTGAGCGTGTATGTGCGCCTGTTGCAGCGCCGCGTCCGTCCACTGCACGTCGATCAGGTGCGGCGCGGCACTGGCGATGCTGTTGGAGGCCTCGGGGATGATGTCGGCGTAAGGCACGTAGGGTTTGATATCGAGAATCGGCGTGCCGTCCAGTAGATCAATGCCGGAGATGAACAAACGATTGGCCTCGACCTTGTCCAGTTTCACCACTGACTGGCCGATACCGTTCGGCCGATGCGTGGCGCGGGTGGCAAACACCCCCATGGACTTGTTGCCGCCCAGGCGCGGAGGGCGGACTTTCAGTCGCGGCTTGTCTTCCAGCGCCTGATGGAACAGGAACAGCAGCCAGACATGGCTGACCTGCTCCAGTCCCTGCACCGCATCGCCCTGGTCGAACGGTGCCACCAGCTCCAGCACGCCACGGGCGGCGGGGGCCAGTTGCGGCTGGCGCGGGATGGCGAACTTCTCCTTGAAGCAGGAGCGGACGAAGCCGATGGGGGAAACGCTGTAAGTCATGGTTTGCATTCGAAACGGAGCAGGGCGGGCATGATAACCCGCCCGACCCGGTCACTGACCTAAAGACTGAACCCGCCATCCAGCGGTATCACATTCCCGGTCATGTAGGCCCCGGCGGTACTCGCCAGACTGATCGCCAGCGCCGCCATCTCTTCCTCGCGGCCCCAGCGTTTCATCGGGATCAGCGCGGTGTCCTCGGCCAGTGCCTGCTGGTCGTTGCCGATGTGCTGGGTCATCTTGCTCGGAAAACGGCCCGGCGCGATGACGTTGACGTTGATGTGCTGGCTCACCAGTTCCCGGGCAAGAATCCGCGACAGTTGATGCAGGGCCGCTTTGCTTGGCCCGTAGGCATAGGCCTGCTCGCCGAACGAAGAAATCCCCGCCACCGAGCCGATGTTGATGATCCGCGCCGGATTCGCTGCCGAACCGGCCTTGCGCAGCAGCGGTAGAAACTGCTGGATGCAACTGAACACCGAAGTCACGTTGAGCTGCATGACCTTCTCCCAGCCCTTGACCGGGTAGCTCTCCAGCGGCGCACCCCAGGTGGTGCCGGCGTTGTTCACCAGAATGTCCAGATGAGTGATCTGCTCGCCCAGCCGGGCCGCCAGTTCTTTTACACCCTCTTCGGTCGCCAGATTCGCCGCCACGCCCTCACAAGTGCCCAACGCACTGAGTTCTTCAGCGGTCTGATGACAGGCTTCAGCGTCACGGGAGCAGACGTAGACACGGGCGCCGGCCTCGACAAAGGCCTTGGCGATCATTTTGCCGATACCACGGGTGCCGCCGGTCACCAGGGCGGTGCGGCCTTGCAGGGAGAAATACGGGTGCATGGCGAATCCTGAGGGCTAGGGTTCAGTACACCCTAGTCGCCGGCCGCGAAAAGCGGAGCCACTATTTTTCGAGGGAATGGAGGGGCATGCATGAAAACGGCGACCGAAGTCGCCGTTTTTTCAAGGATCAGCCGCGAATGCGCAGCGTCAGGCCCTTGAGGAAATTGCGCAGCAACTGGTCGCCGCACGGGCGGTAGTTGGTGTGGCCGACCTTGCGGAACAGCGCGCTCAGCTCAGGCTTGGACACCGGGAAATCGGCAGCCTTGAGGATCGCATGCATGTCGTCTTCTTTCAGTTCGAAGGCCACGCGCAGTTTTTTCAGGATGATGTTGTTGGTCACCGGCACTTCGATGGGCTGCGGCGGACGGCTTTCGTCCTTGCCGCGCTTGAAGATCACCAGACCGTCGAGGAAGTGCGCGATGACTTCATCCGGGCAGCGCACGAAACCTTCTTCGTCTTCTTCTTTCTTGTCGAGCCAGGTCACCACGTCGGCGAGGGTCACGTCCATGCCGCCGAGTTTGATGATTTCGACGACTTTCTTGTCGCTGATGTCGAGCATGTAGCGCACGCTGCGCAGTACGTCGTTATGAACCATGTTTGCAATCCTGATCGTTCGCTGTGGGCACCGCGCAGGCGCGATGCCGGAATGTGTGGCGGCAACGGAGGCCTTAGAACTTCTCTTTGCCGGACAGGTAGCGCCATTGGCCGGCCGGCACCTTGCCGATCGATACGCCGCCGATGCGGATACGGCGGATGCCGACGACCTTCAGGCCGACCGCTTCGCAGAACTGGGCGATGATCCCCGGCTGCGGGTTCTTCATGGCGAAGCGCAGGCGGTTTTCGTTCTGCCAGCTGGCCTTGACCGGCGGCAGCTCCTTGCCCTTGTGGGTGAGGCCGTGCTGCAGGCGATTGAGGCCGTGGGCGACCATTTCGCCTTCGACTTCAACGACGTATTCCTGCTCGATCTTGGCCGCGTCGGCGGTGAGCTTGCGCAGCACCTTCCAGTCCTGGGTGAACACCAGCAGGCCGCTGGCCTTGGGTTGCAGGTCGGCGCTGGCGGTCAGGCGCAGGAAGTGCCCGCGCAGCGGACGCTTGCCGTAGCGGTGTTCTTCGCTGAGGGTGTCGGCGCTCAGCGACTGCATCGCAGTGTCGACATCCATGCCCGCCGGCACGTTGAGCAGGATGGTCACCGGCTCCGGCGCGGTGGCCTTGGCGTCCTTGTCGAGCTCGACTTTCTGGTCGCCGACCTTGAACTGCGGCTCGTCGATGACCTCGCCGTCCACGGTGACCCAGCCGCCCTCGATGAACAGCTCGGCCTCCCGGCGGGAGCAACCGACCAGTTCGATGAGGCGTTTGGAGAGGCGAATCGGGTCAGTCATGACAGGGCCGTAACAAAAAAGGGGTGGGCATTGTACCTGCCTGGCGCCGGTTAATCGCGATTGCATTTGTACCGTGTGGCTTTTAGCCGCGTACGGCCCGCTGTTCCGGCTGTTTCTGACGCATGTGCAGCAGAGGATAAGGCTGGCCCATGCCATCGACTTCCGACCGGCCGATCACCTCGAACCCCTGCTTGAAGTAAAAGCCCAGGGCCTGCGGGTTCTGCTCGTTGACGTCCAGTTCATCGGCGTTCAGGTGTTCCATGGCGTATCTCAGTAGCTTCTTGCCCAGGCCCTGGCCGCGATGCTCGGGGTCGATGAACAGCATTTCGATCTTGCCCGCCGCCACGCCGGCAAACCCGGTGATGCGCTGGTGGCTGTCCCTGGTGCAGATCAGCATCACCGCATCGAGGTAGCGGGTCAGCACCAGATTGCGCAGCAGCTCGATATAGCTGTCCGGCAGAAAATCATGTGTGGCACGAACCGAGGCCTCCCAGACCCGGGTCAGTTCCTGATAATCGCTGAGTTTCGGCGTGTGAATGACCGAATGGTGGCGCATGCCCGATAGCCTCTTTGTCATTTATGAGGGAGTCCTTCCCCTCACAAACGATAGCCGTAAAAAAGCCCCGCATCTCGTAAAAGAGAGCGGGGCTTTTTGTATTTTTCGCGTTTAGATCTGTTCGGCCCAGAGGTCGTATTCGTCGGCGTCGGTCACCTTGCACCAGACCTTGTCGCCCGGCTTGAGGTTGCTGCCGTTGTCGATGAACACGTTGCCGTCGATTTCCGGGGCGTCAAAGAAGCAGCGGCCGACTGCGCCTTGCTCGTCGACTTCGTCCACCAGCACTTCGATTTCACGGCCGATGCGCATTTGCAGGCGGGCCGAGCTGATTTCCTGCTGGTGCGCCATGAAGCGCTCCCAGCGATCCTGCTTGACGTCGTCCGGGACGATGTCGAGGTTCAGGTCATTGGCCGGTGCGCCTTCGACCGGCGAGTACTGGAAGCAGCCGACGCGGTCGAGCTGGGCTTCGGTCAGCCAGTCCAGCAGGTACTGGAAGTCTTCTTCGGTTTCGCCGGGGAAGCCGACGATGAAGGTCGAACGGATGATCAGGTCCGGGCAGATTTCGCGCCAGTTCTTGATCCGCGCCAGCGTCTTGTCTTCGAACGCCGGGCGTTTCATCGACTTCAGGACTTTCGGGCTGGCGTGCTGGAACGGGATGTCCAGGTACGGCAGGATCTTGCCGGCGGCCATCAGCGGGATCAGCTCGTCGACGTGCGGGTACGGGTAAACGTAGTGCAGACGGACCCAGACGCCGAGGGTGCTCAGCGCTTCGCACAGTTCGGTCATGCGAGTCTTCACCGGCGCGCCGTTCCAGAAACCGGTGCGGTATTTGACGTCAACGCCGTAGGCGCTGGTGTCCTGGGAAATCACCAGCAGCTCTTTGACGCCGGATTTGACCAGACGCTGGGCTTCGTCGAGCACGTCGCCGACCGGACGGCTGACCAGTTTGCCGCGCATCGACGGGATGATGCAGAAGCTGCAGCTGTGGTTGCAGCCTTCGGAAATCTTCAGGTACGCGTAGTGACGCGGGGTCAGCTTGATGCCTTGCGGCGGCACCAGGTCGATCAGCGGGTTGTGATCCTGTTTCGGCGGCACGACTTCGTGCACGGCGTTGACCACTTGCTCGTACTGCTGCGGACCGGTGACGGCCAGCACGCTCGGGTGCACGTCACGGATGTTGCCTTCTTCGACGCCCATGCAGCCGGTCACGATGACCTTGCCGTTTTCCTTGATCGCTTCGCCGATGACTTCCAGGGATTCGGCCTTGGCCGAGTCGATGAAGCCACAGGTGTTGACCACGACCACGTCGGCGTCCTGATAGGTGGACACCACGTCATAGCCTTCCATGCGCAGCTGGGTCAGGATGCGCTCGGAGTCGACCAGTGCTTTCGGGCAACCCAGAGATACGAAGCCAACCTTTGGATTGGCCGGCGCAGGAGTGGTGGACATGTCTAACCTCGGTATTTTGTGACGCCGCTTGCCTGATGGCGGAAGCCGACGGACGGGCGCTTGAACTGCGCCTCTGATCAAAAAGTGCGCAATTCTAGCGATGAGCAGCGCACTTGACCAGCTTTATGCAGGGAAATACGACGAGTGCTGCGCTATGCTTCGCGCCGTTGGGCTTTACCAATTTTTTACAGTCAACAAAACGACTGTAACAACAGGTAAAACAGCGCATGCTGCATCAAAAAGCATAGTGCTTCGTTCAAAGAAGCCGGTCTGGAAATCAGGAGTGTTGGATGGGTCAGGCAAGTAGTCAGGCGGCGGGCGCCGAGCATTCGGCTGCAAAACCGCTGAGCATGCTGGTCGCGGCAGTCGGGGTAGTTTACGGCGACATCGGCACGAGCCCGTTGTACACCCTCAAAGAAGTGTTTTCCGGCGGTTACGGCGTACCCGTCAATCACGATGGAGTGCTGGGCATTCTGTCGCTGATCTTCTGGTCGCTGATCTGGGTTGTATCGATCAAGTACATGATGTTCGTCCTGCGCGCCGACAACCAGGGCGAAGGCGGGATCATGGCACTGACCGCGCTGGCGCGGCGGGCGGCAGGGGAGCGCAGGAAGTTGCGTTCGCTGCTGGTGGTCTGCGGCCTGATCGGCGCGGCGCTGTTCTACGGCGACAGCATGATCACCCCGGCGATTTCCGTACTCTCGGCCATTGAAGGTCTGGGTCTGGCGTTTGACGGGATCGACCACTGGGTGGTGCCGCTGTCGCTGGTGGTGCTGGTGGGCCTGTTCCTGATCCAGCGTCATGGTACGGCGCGGATCGGCATTCTCTTCGGGCCGATCATGGTCACCTGGTTCCTGGTGCTCGGCGCCCTCGGCGTCTATGGCATCAGCCATTCCCCGGAAGTGCTGAAGGCGCTGAACCCGATCTGGGCCATCCGTTTCTTCATGGTGCATGCCGGCATGGGCGTGGCGATCCTCGGCGCCGTGGTGCTGGCGCTGACCGGTGCCGAAGCGCTGTACGCCGACATGGGCCACTTCGGTCGCAAGCCGATCGCCCGGGCATGGTTCCTGCTGGTGCTGCCGGCGCTGGTGCTCAACTACTTCGGTCAGGGCGCCTTGCTGCTGGACAACCCTGAAGCGGCGCGCAACCCGTTCTATCTGCTGGCGCCGAGCTGGGCGCTGATTCCGCTGGTGGGTCTGTCGACCCTGGCTACGGTGATCGCCTCGCAAGCGGTGATCTCCGGTGCGTTCTCCCTGACCCGTCAGGCGATCCAGCTCGGCTACATTCCGCGCATGTACATCCAGCACACCTCCAGCGATGAGCAGGGGCAGATCTACATCGGTGCGGTGAACTGGACGCTGATGGTCGGTGTGGTCCTGCTGGTGCTGGGCTTCGAGTCTTCCGGCGCCCTGGCCTCGGCCTACGGCGTGGCGGTGACCGGGACCATGCTGATGACCACCATTCTGGTTTCGGCGGTCATGCTGTTGCTGTGGAAATGGCCTCCGGTGCTGGCCGTGCCGGTGCTGATCGGCTTCCTGCTGGTGGACGGCCTGTACTTCGCCGCCAACGTGCCGAAGATCGTCCAGGGCGGTGCGTTCCCGGTGGTCGCCGGTATCGCCTTGTTCATCCTCATGACCACCTGGAAGCGCGGCAAGCAATTGCTGGTCGAGCGCCTGGACGAAGGCGCATTGCCGCTGCCGATCTTCATCAGCAGTATCCGCGTGCAGCCGCCACATCGCGTGCAGGGCACCGCCGTATTCCTGACTGCGCGCTCCGACGCGGTGCCGCATGCGCTGTTGCACAACCTGCTGCACAACCAGGTCTTGCACGAGCAGGTGGTGCTGCTGACCGTAGTCTACGAGGACATCCCGCGTGTGCCGCCATCGCGCCGCTTCGAAGTCGAGGCCCACGGCGAAGGCTTCTTCCGGGTGATCCTGCACTTCGGCTTCACTGACGAACCGGACGTGCCGCAGGCGTTGAAGCTGTGTCATCTGGACGACCTGGACTTCAGCCCGATGCGCACCACCTACTTCCTCAGCCGCGAAACGGTCATCGCCTCGAAACTCGAAGGCATGGCCCGTTGGCGTGAAGCGCTGTTTGCGTTCATGTTGAAGAATGCCAACGGCAACCTGCGGTTCTTCAATCTGCCGCTGAACCGGGTGATTGAATTGGGGACGCAGGTGGAGATGTAGGTTCTGCCTCGAATGAAAAGCCCCCGTCAGCCTTTTGGCTGGCGGGGGCTTTTTCGTTTCTGTGCCGTTTACATGCTTTCGGGCAATTCTGCTTCAGACTCGGTTTTCGTCCGCGTTACTCGTGGCATCAGGGATTTCGTCACATCATCCATCAAGGCCTTGCCCATGATTGTCAGGTAATGCGCAGCCCAGGCGTGGCGGTCGTTTTCCTTGTCATAGGCGGCATCCTCGGCGAAGGATTTGGCGAGGAACAACAGATCTGAAGCCTGTGACAGGGCTTCGAAGATGGGGACGCCAGAGCGGACGTTGAATAGCGCCATATCCGAGTTGTAGAGGAAAGAGGTAAAGCCGACTGTTGTGAGGTCTGAAGGTGATGAAGGACTTTGTTTGCTCATTGTTTCGCTCCATAAAACGAGGAGCTGCCGCATTCGTTACCACACGAATGGGTGGCAGCTGTACGCAGGGTGGTAAACCGGGGGAGCAAAGAAACCGGCAGACCCGAAGGTCTCCCACGCACAGCCGCCATGACTCGAATTGCAGGCGTAAAAACACCTGAGTCGTGTTGGGAATGCTGTTGCACTTTGCCTTGCCGGGTTACCACACCCGATCACTGAAATAGTCAGCGACCTCTGGAGAGTATCCCGTCGAAAAACAGCGCAACAGGGCGGCAAAGTGCCCAAACACGAGATTAGGAGTTTGCCTACAAGGTACTCGGACGTCATCTGATATTGCGCCACCGGAAGTAAGCGAAACTATGCGTCGGACAGAATCAATGCGCTAAGCAGGTGTTGATTCTTCAATTAGCTTCGCTTGGCAACTGTCCTTTGTTCCAGGACTGAGGGCAGTTCGAGTGAAAGGCGGCATCTTGGAAAAGGGTGTTCATGAAGAAATGCTTGAAACAAGAAAGGCTGGATGAACGCGAGAGTCTCCGGGTTAAAGAGGTAGCCGAGGCACGATTGATCAATTTCAATCCGGCTCAAGCAATTAGCCATGACGACATGCGGGCGAGGTATGTCCAAGAAGCGCTGACAGTCAGCTGAGTTCTGTATGGTTCTCTGTGGGAGCTCCGAGAATGAAAAAGCCCCCGCAACCGTGAGGTTGCGGGGGCTTTTCATTGGAGCGCCTCAGATCACTCTGCAGGCTGATCCTTGCTCTGACGCTTCTCGATCAGATCCACCAACCGCTTGGCCAGTGCCGGGTAGTTCTCGTCGAAGTGGTGGCCGCCAGGCAGCTTGACCGCTTCGCCCACCGCGGTCTTGTCGGTGCAGCCGCTTTCATCCTTCTCTTCTTCGCCGTAGATGCACACGACCTTGGCCGGTGGCAGCTTGGCCATTTCCGGGCCGGTGGCGGCTTCTTTGCCGGCGTTGCCGAGCCAGCCTTCGACTTCGATTTCGAAGCTGCCGGTGCGGGCGAAGGCAAGCAGGATGATTGCGTCGACGCGTTGCTGCTCGGTTTCCGGCAGGCGGTTGTAGATGGCCGGCAGGACGTCGGCGCCGAACGAGTAACCGGTCAGGATGAAGCGTTTGGTGCCCCATTTCTGGCGGTAGTGCTGCATCAGTTCGGTCAGGTCCAGCGCGCTCTGTTCCGGGCTCTTGTGTTGCCAGTAGTAGCGCAGGGTGTCGATGCCGACCACCGGATAGCCAATCTTGGCCATTTCACCGGCCACGTCGCGGTCGAGATCTCGCCAGCCGCCGTCACCGGAGAGGAACAGGGTGACGGTGTCCTTGGCCTGGCCGGCCGGGACTTCCACCACCGGGATCTGCAGGCCGCCGTTGGCTTTGTCGCCACCGACGAGGATCTTGCGCAGTTCGTTGTTCAGCACTTGCGGCAGGTTGATGTCGTAGTCGCTGATGCTGGTTTCGGCGTTCGGTTGATCACGCACGAAACCGGCGCTGGTGTCGTCCGGGTTGTCGTTCCAGGCCACCAGCCAGTGGCCGTGGGCGGCGGATTTTGGCAGCAGGTGAGTGCAGCCGCCTTTTTCCAGGGCCAGATCGACCGACACGGCCTGGGCCTTGTCGTCCTTCTGTTCCGACAGCCAGCGCCAGGCCAGCACCGCGCCAGGGCCGATGCCGCTGACCAGGGTCGCCGGGCCGTTCAGTTCACGCAGACCGCTTTGCAGTGCGCGGCTTTGCAGCAGGCAGTCCTTGGGCAGAATCACCTGGACGATCTGCGCCGAGGCGCTGCGGCTCAGGGTGGTCAGCTGATTGTCGGTGAGTTTCTTGTCGTCCTCGACCGCCACCAGCACCTGGGCCTTGGGCTTGGTGCCGGGGATGACCCGGGTCATGACCGTGCCGTCAGCCGGCGTGAGCTGTTCGAGGGTCGGTTCCGGTGCCGGGCGTTTGAGGTACCAGTAACCGCCGCCGGCAATCACGGCCAGCACGATCAGTGCGGCCAGGATGTACTTCAGGGAGCGTTGAATCATCAGCGTTTCACCAATCCAGTCAAGCCGCCCGCGATCAGGGCAGCAGTATCGGCCAGTGCCACCAGCGGATCGAGTCCGGCGGGCACTGCCATATAACGGGGTTCCCAGTCAGGCTGGAACTTGTCTTTGAAGCGGCGCAAGCCTTGGAAGTTGTACAGCTGCTCACCACGGCGGAAAACCATCGAGCCCAGACGCTGGGTCAGCGGTGCACCACGACGGGGTTGCAACCCCGACAACGGCACCATGCCCAGGCTGAAACGCGCGTATCCGTGACTCTTATAATGTTGAATCAGACCGACCATCAAAAACTCCATGGTCAGCTTGGGGGCGTCCGGGTGCGAGCGCATCAGGTCGAGGCTGGCCAGGTCATGGCTGTAGGTCTCGAGCAGGTTGGCGAACGCCACCGGGCGGCCTTCGAAGCGAATCACCGCGATGCGGAAATGCTTCAGGTAATCGTCGCTGAAACGGCCGAGGGAGAAGCCTTTCTCGCGTACGTTCTTGCCGGTCAGCCAGGCATCGGAAATCACCTTGAGCTCATCCATCGGCGCCTGGCCCGGCTCGAAGATCTCCAGTGACAGACCGTCGCGGGTACCACGGTTCCAGGTGTAGCGCAGGTCCTTCATCTCCTTGCCCTTGGCATCCAGGTCAAAGCGATGCAGATCGACCCGGGCTTCTTCGCCCAGCTTGATCGCGGTCAGGCCGATGTCCATGTAGTACGGCAGGTTCTCGGCGCGCACTTGATAGAACACGGGACGGGCATGGTGGATGTCGCACAGGTCGCGGAACTGCCAGATCATTTCCGCCCGTTGCTGGCCGGGGCCGATCGGGTCGTACAGCGCCACCAGACTGCGGCCGCGACGGGCGTACATCAGGAAGGCTTCGTCGTTGGGATGGAACAGCAGCGCCTTGTCACCGGTCAGGGCCAGGCCGCCGTCCGGTTGCGAGGAGGCCATCAGCACCTTCGAGGCGCGCTCCAGTTCGTCCGGGGTCGGAAGATGAATCACCGGGCGGGCGGTGCGCAGCAGCCAGGTCAGGGCGATCACCAGCAACAGCACCGCAGCACCGAGCAGCGAACGCAGACCGCGCGGGGCATCGGCGTCGAGGGTGAACTGCCACCACAACTGATGGCTGTACGGCACGTCCTGGTAGGCGAACAGCAACAGCCAGGTCGAAGCGCCGAGTACGCACAGGCTCGCCACCAGATACAGCGGCGAGAACGGTACTTCGGTCAGACGGCTCGGGCGATAGAACGAACGACGGAACACCCCCAGCAGCGCGGCGGTGAGGGTCATCAGCGTGGCTTCTTCCCAGTCGAAACCCTTGAGCAGCGAGAGCAGGGCACCCACCAGCAGCAGAATGGTGGTCAGCATCCACGCCGCCGACAGTCGGCGACGCAGGCCCTGGGCGAGCATCAGGCACAGCACGCCGATCAGGCTGGCGCCGAAGTGCGAGGCGTCGACCAGGCGATGGGGAATCAAGTAGGCGATGTGTTCCAGGCGCGTGTCGATTTCAGGGGTGGCGCCGGAGAACAGCAGCACCACGCCGGACAGGAACACCAGCACCGCGAGGATCGGTGCAGCCAGACCGGAGGCGGCGCGCATGGTCTGGGTCTGGAACAGGCGCTGACCTTCGTTGATCAGCAGCAGTACGCAGGCCACCAGCAATGGCAGCACAACATAGATCATGCGATACAGCAGCAGGGCGGCGGCCAGTGGTGCTGCGCCGAGCTTGTCGGCGAAGGCCGCCAGCAGAATCGCTTCGAATACCCCGACACCGCCCGGTACATGGCTGAGCACGCCGGCCGCCAGGGCCAGCAGGTACACCAGCAGGAATGCGCCGAATGGCGGTGCTTCCGGCAGCAGCATGTAAAGCACGGTGGCGGCAGCGGCGACGTCGAGGGCGGTGATGACCAGTTGCAGGAATGTCAGGCGGCGGCCCGGCAGGCGCAGGGTGCGGCGGCCGACCTTGACCAGCAGGTTGTCGCGATAAGGCTGTTCCGGCAGACGCCGACGATAAATGCCCATGGCCAGAATTGCGCCGAGCAACAGCACGGCTGAGGCAATGGTTGCTAGCAGTCCTTCGGACAGGCCCAGGGCCTGGGAAGCGGCTGGCAGGTCACTCAGGGTGGCCAGCGCCGCCAGCGGGGGCAGGGCGCAGCCCAGCGACAGGCTGGCAAACAGGGTCATGTGCGCGACTTCCGAAGCGCCCAGGCCAAGCCGTGCATATAAACGGTAACGCACCGAGCCGCCGGACAGCATCGACAGGCCGATGGCATTGCCGATCGCGAATGCCGTGAAGCCACCGAGCGCCAGCGTGCGCGGCGGGATGGTCACGCCGGCATAGCGGCTGGCCGACCATTCGTAGCCCAGCAGAATGATGAAGCCGACGACGGTCGCGCCGAAAGCGCCCAGCAGGGCCGGCTTCGGCACGTCGAGAATCGAATCGTGCAAGGCATAGAGGTCGAGTTCGCTGAGCAGATGGCGACAGGCAATCAGCGCAATAGCGAACAACAGCAAAGTGACCGCCAGACCAATCGGTTGCCGGTATTTGCTGATTCGATCCAGCAAGCGCATGCGCTCGGGCTTGATCGATGGATTCACGGTGAGGGTGTCTTGTGGATCAGACGAGTTGGCGCGCATCAATCACCTCTTGGATTGTGCGCGACAGGATGGGGGTATCCAGCCAAGTTACCAATCCCTGTAGAAAAAAATAATCACAAAATACTACGCCTCTCGTCGGGTATCGGCGAGGGCAGGTCCCGGATTGCAGACCTCTTGCCTGCGACTCAAGCATAGTCGCAACTCGGCGGGTCTGAAGATCCTGAGCGGTTCACTGCACAGTGACAGATCATTGTTGCGAAAGGACTTTTTCCACAGATACAAAAAAGGCCACTCTTTCGAGCAGCCTTTTTTGATGTTTGGTTGCGGGAGCCGGATTTGAACCGACGACCTTCGGGTTATGAGCCCGACGAGCTACCAGACTGCTCCATCCCGCGTCTGTGTGGCGGCATTCTACAGGCGAACGGCGGGGTGTCAACCGTTAATCCCGCGAAGGGTCAAATAAGCGTGAAATCGCGTCAATCCGTCGCAGGAGGGCGGTAAGTTTCGGAATTGCAAAGAATTCCTGTTTGGCCCATAAGGTTGCTCGAATGAAAAACAGACGCGCACAAAAAAGGCCAATCTTTCGATTGGCCTTTTTCGATGTTTGGTTGCGGGAGCCGGATTTGAACCGACGACCTTCGGGTTATGAGCCCGACGAGCTACCAGACTGCTCCATCCCGCGTCTGTGTGGCGGCATTCTACAGAGGATCGCCGGGGTGTCAACCTTGAATCCGGATAAAATCTGTTCTGGTTCAATTGGTTAGCTATTTTTTGAGGCCGCCGGCGGGGCCGCAGGTCAGGCAGGGCGCGGGTTTCAGCTCTATTGGTCAGCGATTTCCGATTGAGAAAATAAATTCAACGGACGTTTCCTACCGCTGGAAAAGAACCTTCATACCACTGGTGCTATATACAGGTGTCAGTGAGATACTGCCCATCCGGCTTGCCACGTTTCCTTTTCTGTCATGACCCAGCGAAAAATCATCCACATCGACTGTGACTGTTTCTACGCCGCCATCGAGATGCGTGACGATCCGCGTCTGGCCGGCAAACCGCTGGCGGTGGGTGGTTCGGCAGACCGGCGCGGGGTGATCGCCACCTGTAACTATGAGGCGCGGGCTTACGGCGTGCGATCGGCGATGTCTTCCGGGCATGCCCTGAAACTGTGTCCGGACCTGACCATCGTCAAACCGCGAATGGACGCCTACCGTGAGGCATCGAAGGAAATTCACACGATCTTTCGCGATTACACCGACCTGATCGAACCGCTGTCGCTGGACGAGGCCTACCTCGATGTCTCGGACAGTGCGCATTTCGGAGGTAGCGCCACGCGGATTGCGCAGGACATCCGGCGCCGGGTTTCCAATCAATTGCACATCACGGTCTCGGCGGGGGTGGCACCGAACAAGTTTCTGGCCAAGATCGCCAGCGACTGGAAAAAGCCCAACGGCTTGTTCGTCATCACGCCGGATCAGGTCGAAGACTTTGTCAGTGGTCTGCCGGTGAGCAAGCTGCACGGCGTCGGCAAGGTCACTGCGGACAAACTGGGCAAGCTCGGTATCAACGACTGCTCGCAACTGCGCGAGTGGGACAAGTTGGCGTTGGTGCGCGAATTCGGCAGTTTTGGCGAGCGACTCTGGAGTCTGGCCCGTGGGATAGATGAGCGGCAGGTGCATAACGATAGTCGTCGTCAGTCGATCAGTGTCGAAAACACCTACGACGTGGATCTGCCGGATCTGCGCAGTTGCCTGGACAAGCTCCCTGAACTGTTGGAAACCCTGAAAACCCGCATGGCGCGGATCGACAGCAGCTACCGGCCGGGCAAGCCGTTCGTCAAAGTGAAATTCCATGACTTCACCCAGACCACGCTGGAGCAGGCCGGGGCAGGGCGGGATCTGGGCAGCTATCAGTTGATGTTGACGCAGGCGTTCAATCGCGGTGGTAAACCGGTGCGGCTGCTCGGGGTGGGTGTGCGGCTGGAGGATTTGCGCGGCGGTTTTGAACAAATGGAGCTGTTCGAGCGGTAGCGTAAATAAAAAAGCCCGAAACAGGTTCGGGCTCTTCTATAAGCGTTGTCAGTTCGGACCGGGGTCCGCCACCAGTCGCCCGGCATCCTTAGTCAGCGACTTGAGGAACTCGGCCTGCAACTCGGGATCGTTGCGTGTCAGCTCGATCAGGCTCTGTTCCAGCTCGCTGGCTTCTTCTTCCAGACCCAGTTCCGAAAGACGTTTGACCCGGTGCACCCACTGGCTCACTTCGTCGTCTTCCAGATCGTCGTAAATCAGGCCGTGGGCTTCCAGCAGCTTGCCACGCAGGTGACTGCTGATCGTCAGGGACGAGTCGGAATGCACGTCATCCTTGGCATCCTCGACGCTGATCTGCAGTTTGCCGACATGGTTCAGATCGTTTTCGGCGAACGGACTGTCCAGCAGGTTCAGGCGCAGCACGCCGTTGCGGTCGGTGGTCATGTCGAAGGTCTGCTTGCCGGCCTTGACCTGCACCGGGCGCTCGCTCCACGGTAGGCTCGAATACTCCATGCGCTTGTCGCGCTGGACTTCATCGATACCGGCCAGGTTCTGCTGCGCACGACCGTGGGACTGCACGTTCATGAACGGGTTGAGCCCGGCGAACCCGTAGCTCAGCCAGTCCTTGGTCACGCTGTCCGGCAGGGTACCGAAGGCGAACACGTTGACCACGTTGGCCCCGACGCCTGCCACCACCGCCACGGCACCCAGCGGAATCTCGTAGATTTCGCGCCAGGGCTGATAAGGCGTGTAGCGGTCATAACGACGGGTCACTTCGTATTCAGTGACTTCGAAGGTTTTCTGCTCGTTGATCTTTACGCGTCTCTGCGGCAGCTCAAGCACCTTAGGCTCACCGACATCGATCTGCAGGCTGTGATCGAGCAGCTTTCGCTCGACCCGCTCTTCGTGCTCGCTGCGCTGTGACATGTGATTGGCACAGCCGCTGACCAGCAGGGTGCCGCACAGGGCGGCACCACCGAGGCCTAAGGTGTTTCGCTTGAACATGAGGACTCTATCTGGTTTCAGCGGCGGATACGGGCCTGCAGGAAGGACAGTACGTCGGCAACCGGCAGCGCTTGCGCCTGGCCTTCGGTACGGCTCTTGTATTCCAGGTTGCCTTCGGCGAGGCCGCGGTCGCTGACCACGATCCGGTGCGGAATGCCGATCAGCTCCATGTCCGCGAACTTGATGCCCGGGCTGGTTTTCTTGTCGCGATCGTCCAGCAGCACTTCGAAGCCGGCCGCGGTCAGTTCCGCGTACAGCTTGTCGGTGGCTTCGCGCACCTGCTCGGTTTCATAGCGCAGCGGTACCAGGGCGATCTGGAAAGGCGCCAGGGCGTCGCTCCAGATGATGCCGTTCTCGTCGTTGTTCTGCTCGATGGCCGCAGCCACCACGCGGGACACGCCGATGCCGTAGCAACCCATTTCCAGAGTCACAGGCTTGCCGTTCTCGCCCAGCACTTCGCACTTCATCGCCTTGCTGTACTTGTTGCCCAGCTGGAAGATGTGTCCGACTTCGATGCCGCGCTTGATTTCCAGGGTGCCCTTGCCGTCCGGGCTTGGGTCGCCAGCCACGACGTTGCGCAGGTCGGCCACGGTCGGAACCGGCAGGTCACGCTCCCAGTTCACGCCGAAGTAGTGCTTGTCGTCGATGTTGGCACCGATGCCGAAGTCGCTCATCAGCTCGACCGAGCGGTCGATGATGATTGGCAGCGGCAGGTTCAGCGGGCCGAGGGAACCGGCGCCGGCGCCGATGGCGTCACGCAGTTCGGCGTCGGACGCCATGACCAGCGGGCTGGCGACGCCAGGTTGCTGGGCAGCCTTGATTTCGTTCAGCTCGTGGTCGCCACGGATCACCAGGGCGATCAGCTTGCCTTCTTCCTCGGCGTGCACGATCAGGGTCTTGATGGTCTTTTCGATCGGCAGACCGAATTTTTCCACCAGGGCCGCGATGGTCTTGGTGTCCGGGGTGTCGACCAGACGCAGTTCTTCGGCCGGCGCAGCGCGGGAAGTTTCACGCGGTACGGCTTCGGCTTTCTCGATGTTCGCGGCGTAGTCGGAGCCGTTGCTGAAGACGATATCGTCTTCGCCGGACTCGGCCAGCACGTGGAATTCGTGGGAGCCGGCACCGCCGATGGAACCGTTATCGGCTTCCACCGGACGGAACTTCAGGCCCAGACGCGTGAACACATTGCAGTACGCCTCGTGCATGCGGTCATAGGTGACCTGCAGCGACGCCTGGTCGGCGTGGAACGAGTACGCGTCCTTCATGATGAATTCACGGCCGCGCATCAAGCCGAAGCGTGGGCGGATTTCGTCACGGAACTTGGTCTGGATCTGGTACAGGTTGATTGGCAGCTGCTTGTAGCTGCTCAACTCGTTGCGCATCAGATCGGTGATCACTTCTTCGTGGGTCGGGCCCGCGCAGAAGTCGCGACCGTGACGGTCTTTGATGCGCAGCAGCTCAGGGCCGTATTCTTCCCAGCGCCCCGATTCCTGCCACAGCTCGGCCGGTTGGGTGCTCGGCATCAACACTTCCAGAGAGCCGGCGGCGTTCATCTCTTCGCGAACGATGGCTTCCACCTTGCGCATTACCCGCAGGCCCATCGGCAGCCAGGTGTACAGGCCCGAGGCGAGTTTGCGGATCATGCCGGCACGCAGCATCAGCTGATGGCTGATGACGACCGCGTCGGAAGGCGTTTCTTTCTGTGTGGCGAGCAAAAATTGACTGGTGCGCATGGTTGGCCGTTGTCGGTTGCTATGACTGGAAATGACGGAGCAGTGTACCGGCGAGAGTTGCCGACGTACAGAAGTGCAGGCCCGGCGGAAACCCTTCCGCCGGGTGCGAGATGTCTTACGACTCTTCGGCGACGGGCGTCGACACGGGTTCCGGTGTCGGTGTCGGCCCTTCGCGGCGACTCTCCTGGAACCAGTGCAGGGCGATCAGCACCAGGGTCGGCACGCCGAGCGCCGCTGTGATGATGAAGAAGTTATGATAGCCGAACTTCTCCACCATGACCCCGGAGTAGCCGCCGATGAGGCGCGGAAGCAGCAGCATGATCGAGCTGAGCAGGGCGTACTGGGTCGCGGAGAACTTCAGGTTGGTCAGGCTCGACAGATAGGCGACGAACGCCGAAGTGGCCATGCCCGAGCTGAAGTTGTCGAGGGAAATGGTCACCACCAGCATCTGCAGGTTCGGGCCCATGTCCGCCAGCATCACGAACAGCAGGTTGGTGGCTGCCGACGCGGCACCGCCGATGAACAGGATCGGCAGAATCCCGAAGCGCACGATCAGCAGGCCGCCCATGCCGGCGCCCACCAGGGTCATGATCAGGCCGAAGATCTTGCTGACGCTGGCGATCTGGTCCTTGGTGAAGCCCTGGTCGATGTAGAACACGTTGGCCATCACGCCCATCACCGTGTCAGACATGCGATAGGTGGCGATCAGGCCGAGCAGCAGCAGGGCCTGCCAGCGGTAGCGCAGGATGAAATCGTTGACCGGCGTCAGCACTGGCGCCAGGCCACGGCGACCCATGGTCGACAGGCACAGGCCGGTCAACAGGGTGTAGAGAATGGCGCGCAGGAATGCCCGGTCTTCCAGCAGCAGGTCCAGCGGGCTCATGGTGCCGAACAGCACGCTGGCGAAATCGGTGTTGTAGAGCTGGGTGAACATGGCTGGTACGGAAACCAGCAGGACGATCAGCACGAACACCGACATCAGCTGGTGCATGAAGGTGTAGCGCCCGGCCTGCAACTGGGTACGCAGCGGCACTGGCGGCTCGCGCATCAGCAGGGTGGTGATCAGCGCAGGCACCATCAAGGCGCCGAACAGCGCGTAAGTGCCGGTCCAGGCGGAATGCTGGTAGTTGAAACCGGTGGAACCGAAACCTTCGGCGAAGAACAATGCGCCGGCTGTCGCCAGCAGAGCCGCGACCCGATAACCGGACATGTAACTGGCGGCCAGTGCGGCCTGGCGGTTGTCTTCGGCGATTTCCAGCCGGTAGGCGTCGACGGCGATGTCCTGGGTGGCGGAAGCGAAGGCGACGATCACGGCAATGGCTATCAGCCAGGACAGGTGTTTCTGCGGGTCGCAGAAGCCCATGCCGATCAGGCCGAGGATCACCAGCGACTGCGCAAGCACCAGCCACGAACGGCGTCGGCCGAGTTTGCCGAGCAGCGGCAGGCGCCACTGGTCGAGCAGCGGCGACCAGACCCATTTGAAGGCATAGGCCAGACCGATCAGGCTGGCATAGCCGATCGTCTCGCGGGCTACACCGGCTTCACGCAGCCAGACCGAAAGTGTCGAGAACACCAGCATGTACGGCAGGCCGGCGGCGAAACCCAGCAACAACAGCACGAGCGTCGAAGGACTGGCATAGGCGGCGAGCGCGGCGCGCCAGGTTTTACGGGGCATGGGCTGAAGTCTGCCTCAAGATTGCGAAAACAAAGCGCGCACTCTAACCGCTGTGCTCTACCGGACGCCAGCCATGGCGCCGAATATCCACACGATTGTTCAGGATCGTAACGCCCTCCATACGCAATCGTGCCCGCTGCTCATCACCCGAAGGGCTGCCTGCCGGAAGGCTGATCCGACCGCCGGCACCGAGTACGCGGTGCCACGGCAGCTTGGTGTCGCCCGGCAACTGGCTCAGGGTGCGGCCGACCCAGCGGGCGGCGCGCCCCAACCCGGCCAGTTCGGCCAACTGACCATAGCTGACCACCTTGCCCTCAGGTACCTGGGCAAGGGTCGAGTAGAGTGCCGTGCGTCGGATTTGCGGATCGTTTTCGCAGGCTTGTATCGGGTCTGTCACGTGCGCCGTTCCTGAACAGGGTCGATTCATGGATTAAAGGTTAATCCGTGATCGGGCAATTGAGAAATGAACTCAACAGAAATAGCCGGGTCACTCCTTGTCAGAGGATTATTCCTACGGATAATGCCGACCCTTTTTTTCGCAACCCCGAGCCCCAGATTCGCTTATGTTGTCCAGAACCCTGTTGTGCCTTGCTGTCTTCAGTGCGTCCACGCCCTTGCTTGCCGATACCGTCTGGTTGAAGAACGGAGACAAGCTGAGCGGCAAAATCACCCTGTTCGACGGCGGCAAGTTGCTGGTCCAGACCCAGTACGCCGGCGCGGTCACCATCGACTGGAAACAGGTGAAGACCCTGGAAAGCGATCAGGAACTGCTGGTCAAGCAGGACGCCTACAGCGGCGAGAAAGCCAAGTCGCTGACCGCCGCTGACGATGGCAAGGTCACCCTGGCCAACGGCGAGGCACCGAAAACCGTCGAGCTGGCGAGCATCCAGCAGATTCTCAAGCCCAAGCCGGTGGTCGAGGATCTGGTCTGGAAGGGCAATGTCGATCTGGCCCTGGATTATCAGCGTGCCGAAAAAGACACCAATGACTACGACATCGGCTTCAAGACTTCGGCGCGCCATGGCCGTTGGCGTCATACCGCTGAAGGCGAGTACAACCGTGAAGTCCAGGATGAGGTGGTGACCACCAACAACTGGCGCGCCGAATATGCACTGGACCGCTTCCTGACCGACAAGTGGTTCTGGCAGGGGCGATTGAACTACAAACGTGATTACGTCGAAGAGCTGTCGCGCCAGCGGGTGGTCGGTACCGGTCCGGGCTATCAGTTCTGGGATGACGAGCTGGGCGCGTTCTCCCTCGGCTCGCTGCTCAACCGCACCGATTACGAGTACAGCGACGGCGGCACGGACAACTTCTATTCCGTCGCCATGAAATGGGACTACAACCGCTACCTGATCGGAAAGAAGGTGCAGTTCTTCACCACCGGCGAGATTGGCAAGCCGCTGTCGGACGTTGCCAACTATGCCCTGGATTCGGAAGTGGGCCTGCGCTACAAGGTGACGGACTGGGCCTCGCTCAATCTCAAGGCCGAGCGTGACATCATCAGCGGCACCAAGGATGCGGATCTGAACAAGACCCGCTACACCGCCGGGTTTGGCGTGGCCTGGTAACGCCGCACACAAAAAACGCAGCCTTGGTCGGGCTGCGTTTTTTTTTGCCTGTACAAAACAGGCGGACACAAAAAAGCCCCGCTTTTAAGGGCGGGGCTTCTTAGCCAGGAAGCTACAAGTTAGATAACTTGTACTTCTTCAGCTTGCATGCCTTTCTGACCGCGGGTAGCGATGAAAGAAACCTGTTGGCCTTCTTTCAGGCTTTTGAAGCCGTCGGACTGGATAGCTTTGAAGTGAACGAACAGGTCGTCACCGGATTGTGGAGTGATGAAGCCGAAGCCTTTTTCATCGTTGAACCACTTAACGGTACCGGTTTGGCGATTAGACATGGTGTAACTCCTTGAACAAAGATAACTGCGACTCAGGAAGAACCCTGGCCGAGACTGAGTGCAAAGAGCAGGAAAAATTCTTGTAGATGGTTGGATCGAAATTCAACATATCGTGTAGAGATTCTCAGTGACACAAGCAGCACAGTGGCGCCACCTTAACCCTTTTTCCGGAACGTGCCAATGCTTCTTGCGAAGGTTTCTCCGTTTTAAGGATCGGCGGTGTGACGGTTCGTCGCGAAGCCGCGTATTTCCTGCATGTTCGGCGAGATTTGCACCCTGGACTTTGAACCCGGCGGCGCGCCCGGTAAGATGCCGGACAGATTTTTTCCACCTCGCTATTCAGGACACCCCGCCATGAGCATCAAATCGGACAAGTGGATTCGCCGCATGGCGCAGGAACACGGCATGATCGAGCCGTTCGTCGAGCGCCAGGTACGCGGCAGCGACGACAGCCGGGTGATCTCCTACGGTGTGTCGAGCTACGGCTACGATGTGCGTTGCACCAACCATTTCAAGGTGTTCACCAACATCAATTCGGCCATCGTCGATCCGAAGAACTTCGACGCCGGCAGCTTCGTCGATGTCCACAGCGACGTTTGCATCATCCCGCCGAACTCCTTCGCCCTGGCCACGACCGTTGAATACTTCCGTATTCCACGCAACGTGCTGACCATCTGCCTGGGCAAAAGCACCTACGCCCGTTGCGGCATCATCGTCAACGTCACTCCGCTCGAGCCTGAGTGGGAAGGTCAGGTGACCCTGGAGTTCTCCAACACCACCAACCTGCCGGCGAAGATCTACGCCAACGAAGGTGTGGCACAGATGCTGTTCCTGGAGTCCGACGAGGAATGTGAAGTTTCCTACAAAGACCGTGCGGGCAAGTACCAGGGCCAGCGTGGCGTGACCCTGCCACGTACCTGAGCCGTCCATCCGGCAGTTACCGGGAATTCTTCGGCGGGTAGACACTCTATGGGGTGTACTGCCCGTTTCGCGAACAGCGGGGCGGGCCTTCGCCGAGGAGTGCTCCATGAAGATCGATCCGCAAATCACTGCCGAACTGGCAAGGCTCGAGCCCAATCAGGTTGGCGTATTGGCCTGGTCGTTGCTGGCACACCCGCCCGTCACCCTGGCTGGCGGAATTCCTCACCAGCCTGATCCCGACACCCCCAACGAAGAACCGACCGAGCCCGGCGAGCCTACGTTGCCGGACAAACCGCCACCCGCGCCCGTCGCGTGATTGAATGTATGGCCCGTCGGCTGATTCCTGAACAGGACGTCAGCCGACGGGCCATATTTCGTTGTCGCCAATGACAAAGATCCGACAGCTGTCTTCTTTCTCCACCGGATAACCGCCGGTGAAGGCACCGAAGGCCGGTAGCAGGCTGATGCGTTCTCCCAGCCTGAAACACGCCAGCCGCAGACGCTGACGCCCCTTGCCGGTCAATCGATAAACCGGATGTAGATGTCCTGCGAGGACGTGGCGTTCAGGGTGCGGATCGGGTTCGTGCTGCAAGGCGAAGGGCCCGAGCAGCAAGGGCTCCGGCACCACACGAATATTCAGCGCCGTTGGTGGATCGCCGGCACGTTTATCGTGATTCCCGCGAATCAGCGTGATCGGCAGATCGGCGTGACGCACCCGCCACTGCGCCAGTGACTGCAAGGTGCCGGGGGCGTGGGAGCCGGGCCCGTGCAGAAAATCACCGAGGAAGATCAGTTGCCGACACGGCAGTTTCGCCAGCAACTGTTCGATCAGCGCAATGTTGCTGGCCGTGGTGCCCTGCGGCACCGGTTGTCCCAGGCGCCGGTAGGCGGCCGCCTTGCCGAAATGCACGTCGGCAATCAGCAGCGCCTGTTGCGCCGGCCAGTACAATGCCTTTTCCGGCAACAGCCAGAGTTCTTCGCCCGCCAGACGCACAGGGTAGGGCGCATTCATCAGGATTGACCCTTGTCGGCGGATTTCTCCAGATCGCCGACCATGCGCCGGATGCGATCGGCGAGTTTTTCCGAACTCATGCTTTCGCGCATGCGCTCCACCAGCAGCGGGAAGCCGAGCGGTGTAGGACGTTTGATCAGGTGCATGTCCAGTTTCATCCGGTTGATCCGTTCCAGCGTCTGTTCCAGTCGACGAATATCCAGTTCTTCTCGTAAGACTTCTTCCCCGGCCTGCGCCAGCAACAGATTGTCGGCGTCGTATTGTTTGAATACTTCGAAAAACAGTCCGCTGGAGGCCTGTACCTGACGGGTACTTTTTGGCGCGCCGGGGTAACCGGCGAACACCAGGCCCGCGATCCTCGCGATTTCCCGGAAACGCCGCAATGCCAGTTCGCCCGCGTTGAGGCTGGCAAGCACATCCTTCAACAAATCCTCGGGACTGAGCAGGGCGCCATCCAGTTGCACAGACCAGTCAACGGGCGTGGCGCTGAGCAGTTCCAGTCCGTAATCATTGACCGCAATCGAGAAGGTCACAGGCAGGCGCTGGCTGACCCGCCACGCCAGCAGGCTGGCCAGCCCCAGATGCACCTGACGTCCGGCAAACGGATAGAGAAAAAGGTGCCAGCCTTCGCGGGATTTCAGCACTTCGGCAAGCAGATTGTTGACTGTCGGCAAACCCGACCAACGCATCTGCGTTTCCAGCAGCGGGCGCAAGGCCTGCATTTCCGGGCCGGCAAACTCACCGTGTGCCGCCGCGCTGAACCGGTTGACCACCGCTTCAGCCAGTTCGCTGGACAGCGGCATGCGTCCGCCATTCCAGCGTGGCACGGCGGCTTTTTTCGCGGCGCTGCGTTTGACGTAGGCGGTCATGTTTTCCACGCGCACCAGTTCAAGCAAGCGTCCGGCGAACAGGAAACCGTCACCGGGTTTGAGGCGGGCGATGAAGCCTTCCTCGACGCTGCCCAGTTGCTTGCCGCCTCCGCCCTTGCTCCAGAATTTCAAATGGATAGAGGCGTCGCTGACGATGGTGCCGATGCTCATCCGGTGCCGCCGGGCCAACCGGGCATCGGGGACGCGCCAGATCCCGTGCTCATCCGGCTCGACCCGGCGGTAATCCGGGTAAGCCGTCAGCGATATCCCGCCATGGCGTACGAATGCCAGCGCCCAGGCCCATTCCACCAGCGTCAGGTCGCGATAAGCCCAGGCTCCCCGGACTTCTTCGTACAAGTCCTCGGGTAAAAAGCCACCGCCCAGGGCGATGCTGACCAGATGCTGTACCAGCACATCCAGCGGTTTGTGCGGTGACAGTCGCGGTTCGATCCGTCGCTGTGCCACCGCATCGCGGGCGGCAGCGGCTTCGATCAGTTCCAGACTGTGGGTTGGCACCAGGGTGACCCGCGATGCTCGACCGGGCGCATGGCCCGAGCGTCCGGCACGCTGCATCAGGCGCGCCACGCCTTTGGCCGAACCGATTTGCAGCACCCGCTCCACCGGTAGGAAGTCCACTCCAAGATCCAGGCTCGAAGTGCAGACCACCGCTTTGAGCTGACCATTCTTCAACGCCTGCTCGACCCAGTCCCGGGTATCGCGGGACAGCGAGCTGTGGTGCAAGGCAATCAGGCCGGCCCAGTCCGGTCGTGCTTCCAGCAAGGCCTGATACCAGATTTCCGACTGCGCCCGAGTATTGGTGAACACCAGGCTGCTGGCGCACACGTCCAGTTCGGCAACCACTTGCGGCAACATTTTCAGACCTATATGCCCGGCCCAGGGAAAACGCTCGATCTGCGGTGGGAGCAGGGTATCGACCCGCAGCGTTTTTTCGCTTTGCCCCTGAATACTCACGCCACTGCCCTGTGGGATCAGGACTTGTTCAGCGTGGGACTGATTGCCGAGCGTCGCAGAAACACCCCAGACGATCAGTCCCGGATGCCAGCGCCGCAGGCGGGCGAGGGCCAGTTGCAATTGCACGCCGCGTTTGTTGCCGAGCAGTTCGTGCCACTCATCCACCACGACCATGCGCAAGGTCGACAGCGCCGTTTGCGCGTCGGCGCGGGCGAGCATCAGGGTCAGGCTTTCCGGGGTGGTGATCAGCGTGGTCGGCAGGCGTCGGTTCTGGCGGGCGCGTTCGCTGCTGCCGGTGTCGCCGGTACGCAGGCCGACGCTCCAGGGAATGTGCAGATCGTCCAGCGGCGTTTGCAGGGCACGCGCGGTGTCGGCGGCCAGCGCCCGCATCGGCGTGATCCACAGGACAGTCAGCGGTTCGGCAGGCGGCGGGCGTTTGCGGGTGGTTTCAGCAACAGGCCCGGAGCGGGCAAATCGATCGAGCGCGGCAAACCACACCGCGTAGGTTTTACCGGCGCCGGTGCTGGCGTGCAGCAGTCCCGACTCGCCTCGCTTGACCGCCGCCCACACCTGCTTCTGAAAGGTGAACGGCTTCCAGTCGCGGGCGCTGAACCAGTGTTTGGCGAAGTCGGTGGAAGTGCCCATGCCGGCGACGTGTGCTCTGAAGGTGTTCCTTCAGTGACCGCGCCGGCCGGGCAATAGTTTTACTTGAGATTGCCGCTGAGGAATTGCTTCAGGCGTTCGCTTTTCGGATTGCCCAGCACGTCTTCCGGCGCGCCTTCTTCTTCCACCAGCCCTTGGTGCAGGAACAGCACCTGGCTCGACACCTTGCGCGCAAAACTCATTTCGTGGGTGACCATGATCATGGTCCGGCCTTCTTCAGCCAGACCCTGAATCACCTTGAGCACTTCGCCGACCAGTTCCGGGTCGAGCGCCGAAGTCGGTTCGTCGAACAGCATGACTTCCGGCTCCATGGCCAGGGCCCGGGCAATGGCCACCCGTTGTTGCTGGCCACCGGAAAGAAACGCCGGGTACTGATCGGCGACCCGGGCCGGCAGGCCGACCTTGTCCAGATAACGCCGGGCCCGATCGTCAGCCTCGGCCTTGCTGCAACCCAGCACCCGGCGCGGGGCCATGGTGATGTTTTCCAGCACGGTCATGTGGCTCCACAGGTTGAAATGCTGGAACACCATGGCGAGGCGGGTGCGCAGACGCTGCAGTTCCTCGGCGTCGGCGACGTGCATGCCGTGACGGTCGGTGACCATGCGGATCGCCTGGCCGTCGAGGCTCATCGCGCCGTCGTTGGGTTGTTCGAGGAAGTTGATGCAGCGCAAAAAGGTGCTTTTGCCCGAGCCGCTGGCGCCGATCAGGCTGATCACGTCACCGGTTTTGGCTTTGAGCGAAACGCCTTTGAGCACCTGATGGTCGCCATAGCTTTTATGCAGGCCTTCTACGGTCAGTTTGTACATGGGACAGGCATCCTCAAGGCGAAAGTAAGTAGCCGCTGCGATAGGCTTCGGCGCCCGCGACGTGGGCGATCACCATGCCGGCGGTGGCCATGCGCCGCAGCGAGCGGGCATAGAGCAGACCGGAAGCGGTGCAATGGACTGGCGTGACCCGATCGTTGATCGGGTCGATGATTTCGGCGATTTGCTGCCCGGCTTCCAGGTGCTGCCCGGGCGTGGCGGTGTACACCAGCAGGCCGCCGATCGGAGTGGTGACAGGTTCGACACCGGCCAGCGGAGTGGCCGGGAATGACAGCTCCGGCAGCGGTTTCGAAGCGCCGGCGATGGCACCGAAGTGAGTCAGGTAATCGAGCAGCGCCTGGCAGTCACGGCTGGCCACCGGATGGCTGACGTCGCCCTGGCCGCGCAGCTCGACCGTGACCGAGAAACTGCCGAGGGGGATCTCGAAGTGCTCGCCGAAGCGTTCCTTCAATTGCCACCACAACAGGGTGAAGCATTCGTCGAACGACTGACCGCCGGAGTCGGTGGCCAGCAGGCTCGCCTTCGACTCGATGTAGCGCGCCAGCGGCTCGACCTGGGGCCAGGCCTCGGGCGTGGTGTAGAGATGAACCACGGATTCGAAATCGCAGTGCAGGTCCAGCACCATGTCCGCGTCACAGGCCAGCCGTTGCAGGGTCAGGCGCTGGGATTGCAGTTGAGTCGTGGCGGTATGGCGGGCAAGGGCGCTGCGCAGGCTGGTGCGGATCAGTTCGAGGTTGCGCTGCGGGTCGTCGCACAGTTGCGATTCGATTTCGTTGCCGATCTCTTCGCTGAGGTCGACGAACCAGCGGTTGAAATTCTGCCCGCTCTCCAGCTCGTAGCGGCCCAGCGGCACGTCCATCAGCACTTGTTCGAGGCCGACCGGGTTGGCCACCGGCACCAGCACGATTTCGCTGATCAGGCGGCCGGCGGCTTCCAGCTCCGCCAGGCGTTGCTTGAGGTGCCAGGCCACCAGCATGCCGGGCAGTTCGTCGGCATGCAGCGAGGACTGGATGTAGATTTTGCCTTTGGCCTTTTCCGGGCCGAAGTGAAAACTGTGGATCTGTCGTGCGGTCCCCGGCAGCGGGGCCAGCAGGTCATGTATCTGGTGGCGCATTGCAGAGAGGTCCTAGTGAGTCGGCCCGAGGAAGGCCAGCCATCGGCGTTCGGCAAGACGGAACAGGCCGACCAGCGCAAAGGTGATGGTCAGGTAGATCAGCGCAGCGATGCCGAACGACTGGAAGGTCAGGTAGGTCGCCGAGTTGGCGTCCCGTGCGACTTTCAGGATGTCCGGGATCGTTGCGGTGAACGCCACGGTGGTCGAGTGCAGCATCAGGATCACTTCGTTGCTGTAATACGGCAGCGAGCGACGCAGTGCTGACGGCATGATCACGTAGGCATACAGCTTCCAGCCGGTCAGGCCGTAGGCCTTGGCCGCTTCGACTTCGCCGTGGTTCATGCTGCGGATCGCCCCGGCGAAAATCTCCGTGGTGTAGGCGCAGGTGTTGAGGGCGAAGGCGAGGATCGTGCAGTTCATCGCATCGCGAAAGAATGCATCGAGCATCGGCTGGGCGCGCACGGCGGCCAGGCTGTAGATCCCGGTGTAGCAGATCAGCAGCTGGATATAGAGCGGCGTGCCGCGGAACAGGTAAGTGTAGAACTGCACCGGCCAGCGAATGTAGAAGTGCGGGGAAACCCGGGCAATCGACAGCGGGATCGACACGATGAAACCGATGAAGATCGACGCACTGAGCAACCACAGGGTCATGGCCAGCCCGGTGATGTTGTTGCCGTCGGTATAAAGGAAGGGTTTCCAGTATTCCTGCAGGAGTTCGATCATCGTACGGCCTCCCGGGCACCGGCGGCGTAACGCCGTTCGAGCCAGCGCAGGATGACGTTCGAGGCACTGGTGATCAGCAGATAGATCAAGGCGGCGAGTACCAGGAAGTAGAACAGTTGATAGGAGCTTTTGCCGGCGTCCTGGGCGGCCTTGACCAGGTCCGCCAGGCCGATGATCGACACCAGCGCGGTGGCCTTGAGCATCACCATCCAGTTGTTGCCGATGCCCGGCAGGGCGAAGCGCATCATTTGCGGAAACACCACGAAGCGAAAGCGCTGGCCGCGTTTGAGGCCATAAGCCGTGGCGGCTTCAACCTGACCCCGTGGCACCGCGAGGATCGCGCCGCGGAAGGTTTCGGTGAAGTACGCGCCATAAATGAAGCCCAAGGTGATCACGCCGGCCGTGAAGGAGTCGATTTCAATGTAATCCCACTCCATGACATCGGTCAGCGCGGTCAGCCAGGTTTGCAGGCTGTAGAAGATCAACAGCATCAGCACCAGGTCCGGCACCCCGCGAATCAGCGTGGTGTAGAGCTGGGCAGGCAGGCGCAGCAGTTTTGATTTGGACAGTTTGGCACTGGCGCCCAGCAGGCCGAGCAACACGGCCACCAGCAGCGACAACGCCGACAATTTGATGGTCATCCAGGTGCCTTCCAACAGCAGCGGACCGAAGCCCTTGAGGCTGAAGGCGGAGAGCCCCAGATTTTGTAAGAGGTTTTCGAACATAAATCAGCAACCTGAGCGGATGAAAAAGGCGCCCATCGAAGGATGGGCGCCGGTGCATTATTTGCCGCTGTACAGATTCAGATCGCCAAAGTGTTTCTTTTGAATCTCGGCGTATTTGCCGTCGTCGTGTAACGCTTTGATACCTTTATCTAAAAGCGCCTTCAGCTCTTTGTTACCTTTCTTAATACCGACAGCGGTTTTGGCTGGCAGCAATTCGCTGTCAACCGGCTTGCTGACTTCGTATGCGGCACCGTCCGGCGACTTCAAAAAGCCCAGTTCGGCTTGCAGCATGTCCTGGATCGAGGCGTCGAGACGGCCGTTTTTCAGGTCGGCGTAGACCTGATCCTGGTTGGCGTAAGCCTGGATTTTCACCCCGGCCTTCTCCAGCACGGCCTTGGCGTAGGCTTCCTGGATGGTGCCTTGCTCGTAACCGACGGATTTGCCCTTCAGCGAAGCAACGTCATCGGTCAGGCCGGAACCCTTCTTGAACACGTAGGCCGTCGGGCCGGAGAACAGCTCGCTGGAGAAGTCGATGGCCTTTTCACGGGCCGGTGTTACCGTCATCGACGAGATCACGCCGTCGAATTTATTGGCGTTGAGGCCTGGAATCATGCCGTCGAAGTCGCTTTCGACCCACTTGCACTTGACCTTCAGCTCGGCGCAGATCGCGTTGCCCAGATCGATGTCAAAGCCCACCAGGCTGCCGTCGGCCGCTTTCGACTCGAACGGTGCGTAGGAAGGATCGACGCCAAAACGCAGCTCTTTGTATTCCTTGGCCAGCGCGGAGCCGGCGGCCATGCACAACGCCAGTGCAGAAAGGGTCAGCAATGCTTTTTTCATTATTCAATCCCTAAGAACCAATATGAGCGCTTGTGGCGCAGAATTATTGTTACTGGAACGCTTACGACTTATAGAAAGTAGCAATTTCCGAACCAGAGTCCCGAACAAGTGTTTTAAAAGGTGTAGGAAGGGAGGGCGCAGCGGGAGGAATGCCCGAAAACGGGCACGGAAAATCCGGTGCACCCTTTCAGCGCAGGAAGGGCTTTTCCGGGGCAGGAGTCAGACCAGCAGATTCTGCAACGTCGCCAGGTTGTCGGCTTCCTCCACGGTCTTGTCCTGGCGCCAGCGCAGCATGCGCGGAAAGCGCACGGCGATGCCGCTCTTGTGCCGGCGCGACAGGGCGATGCCTTCGAAACCCAGTTCGAACACCAGGCTCGGTGTCACGCTGCTGACCGGGCCGAATTTTTCCACGGTGGTCTTGCGCACGATGCTGTCCACCTCGCGCATTTCCTCGTCGGTCAGGCCGGAATAGGCCTTGGCGAATGGCACCAGGGCGCGGGCGCTGGAACCGGGCGGCCCGTCCCACACCGCAAACGTGTAATCGCTGTAGAGGCTGGCGCGCCGGCCATGGCCGCGCTGGGCGTAGATCAGCACGGCGTCGACACTGAACGGGTCGACCTTCCATTTCCACCACACGCCCATGTCCTTGGTGCGCCCGACGCCGTACATCGCGTCGCGGGCCTTGAGCATCATGCCTTCGACCCCCAGTCGTCGGGAGGCTTCGCGTTGCCGGGCGAGGTCGAACCAGTCGCTGCCGGTCAGCACCGGGGAGGGCAGCAGCACCGGGTTGTTGCAGCGGGCGATGACCTGTTCCAGTTGTTCGCGCCGTTTGATCTGCGGCTGGTTGCGCCAGTCTTCGCCCTGCCACTCCAAAAGGTCGTAGGCGAGGACCACCACGGGTACGTCTTCGAGGATTTTCCGGTCGAGTGTCTTGCGACCGATCCGTTGCTGGAGCAGGGCAAAAGGTTGCACCGCCGGTGGCGCCGTCGAATCCGGATCAAAGGCTTCGGCGTCAGGCCGGGTGTTTTTCCAGACCACGATTTCGCCGTCGATCACCGTACCGTCAGGCAAACCTTCAACCAGCGAGTCGAGTTCGGGAAAGCGTTCGGTCACCAGTTCCTCGCCCCGGGACCAGATCCACAACCGCCCGTCACGCTTGACCACCTGCGCGCGTATCCCATCCCACTTCCACTCCACCTGCCAGTTGCTGGCCGGGCCGAGCACGTCTTCGAACTGCTCGACCGGTTGCGACAGGCCGTGGGCGAGAAAGAACGGATACGGCTGGCCGCCACGCTGGGCGTGTTCGTCGCTGGACTCGGGGGCGATCAGTTTCAAGTAGCTGGCGGCGTTCGGCCGGTTGGACAAGTCGGTGTAACCCACCAGCCGTTGTGCCACGCGTTTGCTGTCCAGCTTGGCCATCGAGGCCAGAGCGCGAGTCACCAGTAATTTGGAGACGCCGACCCGGAAACTGCCGGTGATCAGTTTGATGCACAGCATCAGGCTCGGCCGATCCAGTTGCGCCCACAGCGCTGGCAGCTGACGAGCAAGGTATTCCGGGGTTTCACCGCGCAGCGGCAACAGCTTGTGCTCGATCCATTCGGCAAGGCCGGCTTCGGAGGTGTGCGGGTTTTCCGGGAGCACCAGCGAGATGGTTTCCGCCAGATCGCCGACCGCTTGATAGCTCTCCTCGAACAGCCACGGTGTGAGTCCGGACACTTCGACGGCGAGTTCGCGCAGGATCCGTACCGGCACCAGTTGTCGTGGTCGGCCGCCGGACAGAAAGTACACCGCCCACGCGGCATCTTGTGGTTCCGCCTGGGCGAAGTAGGCCTGCATGGCCGCCAGTTTCGCGTTGCTGGAGGTGGTGGCGTCGAGTTCGGCGTACAACCCGGCGAAGTCTTTCATGGTTGCACCTCGGCGACGACGGGTTCGACGGCGAGATTGTCCTGTTCATCATCACCGTATTCGGTGTTGAAGCCTTGGGCATCCAGTCCCTTTTCGCGCAGGTGGCGGACCAGCACACCGATCGAGCCGTGGGTAACCATCACCCGTTCGGCACCGGTCTGTTCGATGGCCCACAACAGGCCGGGCCAGTCGGCGTGATCGGAAAGCACGAAACCGCGATCCACGCCGCGCCGCCGACGGGTGCCACGCAAGCGCATCCAGCCGCTGGCGAAGCTGTCGCTGTAGTCGCCGAAACGCCGCATCCAGCTGCTGCCGCCGGCTGAAGGCGGGGCGATGACCAGCGCCTGACGCATCAGCGGATCGTTTTTCTTCACGTCGCCGGCGTAGATCGTCGGCGGCAGATACACCCCGGCCTCGCGGTAGACCCGGTTCAGCGGTTCCACCGCGCCGTGGCTGAGGATCGGGCCGAGGGTTTCGTCGATTCCGTGGAGGATGCGCTGAGCCTTGCCGAAGGAGTAGCAGAACAGCACGCTGGTTTTGCCCGCCGCAATGTTGGCCTGCCACCACTGATTGATCTCGGCGAACACCTGCGCTTGCGGCTGCCAGCGGTAGATCGGCAGGCCGAAGGTCGATTCGGTGATGAAGGTGTGACAGCGCACCGGTTCGAACGGCGCGCAGGTGCCGTCGGGTTCGATCTTGTAGTCGCCGGAGGCGACCCAGACTTCGCCGCCGTATTCGAGTCGCACCTGAGCCGAGCCCAGAACGTGTCCGGCAGGGTGAAAACTCAAGGTGACACCGTGGTGGGTCAGGCGCCGGCCGTACTCAAGTGATTGCAGGTTGATGTCCTGACCCAGACGCGCACGCAGAATCCCTTCGCCGGCGCTGGCAGCCAGATAGTGTGCGTTGCCGGTGCGGGCGTGATCGCCGTGGGCATGGGTGATCACCGCGCGCTCGACCGGGCGCCACGGATCGATATAGAAGTCCCCGGCGGGGCAGTACAGGCCTTCGGGGCGGGCGATAACAAGGTCCATGGCGTTACCGGAATGGAGGGACTTGTTAGCTATGAGGTTTGCGCGAAGTCAGAAGTTCGATTGATTTTGCGGGTCATTGCAAAACCCGTGTGGGAGCCGGGCTGGCTCCCACACGGGGATCGCATTTACTTGCCTGGAGTCAGCGTCAACCGCGTCTTCCCATACACCCGCTCAAAGTTCTGCGGCTGCATCGGCAAACCGATGTACTGACCCTTGAGCCACGGATCAATGCCGTTCAGGTAGTTCGGGCTGGCCGGGTTACCCGATTGCCCCGTGCCGTTCTGGCCCATCAGCGGTTCGCTCTGGCTGAAGTCGACGATGAAACGCATCGACGGCGCCCGGGTGGTGTTGAAGTCCTGCCCCCAGGCAAACGCCGCCGTGTTCAGAGTGGTGTGGTCACCGCCCGCTGCGACTGGACCGCGAACGGTCTGGCCGTTGGCATTCTTCCATTCGTAGCGGTGCAGTTTGCCCCACTGCCAGGCTTTGCGGTCGCCACCCAGTTGACTGTCGCCGGCGCTGATCGCCGCTGCCAGACTGCGGGCGAGGATGGTCGGTTTGTCTTCTTTCTGCGGCGTGCGGGCGTCGTCCCAGAACGGGCTGTCCTCGCGGCCCAGCAAGTGATCGGCCTGCGCCGAGTAGGACAAGTCGCCGTTGGCGATAAACGCTTTCCACGCCGGGCTGCTTTGCGGGCCGAGTTCGTCGAGGAAGATCTGCTTCATGCTTTCCTGCAGGAACAACTCGTAGATCGCGGCATCTGCAGAGGTCGGACTGAGCTTGCCGTCGAACGCCATCAAGCGGGTGTAGGCCTCGCGGGCCTTGCTGCGGTCGGCTTCCGGCAGGGCGTCGATCGCCTGTTTCAGCGGCTGCGCCATGCCCGGGGCTTCGAACATTTTCTTCAGCTTGGCGGCGAAGGTGGTGGTCTGGTCGTACTGCATGGCGATCATGCTGCGACCGTCCTGTTTACCGCTGCCGGCCAGTTCCGCGAGGCGCTCGCCACGCTCCGGCGCGGCCCAGGAGTTGGACAACTGCATGCCGTAGCCGTGAGGGATGACCCGCTGGTTGGCTGTGCCGAGCCAGCCTTGGGCAGGATCCTGATCGTACGGGTGCAGCATCGGGTCGGCGTAACCGTCCCAGTCGTAGCGACCGTCCCAGCCCGGCGACGGCAGCAAACCTTCGCCTTCGCGGCGGTTCGGGAAGCGCCCGGTGACCTGCCAGCCGATATTGCTGGCGTCGGCAAACACCAGGTTCAGCGCAATGGCGCGGATTTCCCGGCTGGCGTCCGAAGCGCGTTCAGCGGTTTGCGCGCGGCTCAGATCGAAAAACGCATCGAGGGATTTGTCGTCGGTGAAGCTCGGCGTCTGCAACGCCAGACCGAAACCAGCGCCCTGTGCAGCGGCCTGGGTGCTGTTGAGCAATGCGCCGTGGCGGGTTTCGTATACCGCCTCGCGAATCGGCCGCTGGCCTTTGACGAAGTAGGTTTCGTTGCGCACGCCTAGCGGCTGCCATTTGCCGTTGACCTCGTAGGTCAGGCTGCTGCCCTGGCGTCGGATTTTTTCCAGGAACAGGTCCTGGTTGTCGCCGAAGACGCTGGTCGCGCTCCACGCCACTTTGCCGTTGAAACCACCGAGCACCATCGGCAGACCGGCCACGGTCACGCCGGCGGCCTGGTATTTCGGCGCGTGAATCTGCACGAAACTCCACAGCGACGGTGCGGCCAGCGGGCCATGACTGTCGCTGGCCAACAGGCTCTTGCCGCTGCGGCTGCGTTGCGGGGCAATCGCCCAGTTGTTGGAAGTGCTGGCGCCGAGCAGGTTCATCGCCGCCAGTTGTTCGCTGGCGTTGCTCAGTTCGCTCAGGCCCGGAATCTGCCCGTTGAGTTTGATGCCTTGCAGCTTGTCGGCTTCGGCCACCGGCAGGTTTTCGTCGGGGGCGGACGGGGTCAGCCAGGCGAGCTTGTCGGTGGTGACGGTCTGCGCCAGTACCAGCGAAGCGATTTCTTCCGGCAGGTTGGCCGACTGGCTGAAGTTCAGCAGGCAGAAAATCAGCGCCGAGTCCTCAGGTTTCCAGTATTCAGGCTTGTAGCCGCTGGAGGCCAGATCCCCCGGCAGCTTGTCGGCGTAGCGGAACAGGTAGGCGTTGACGCCCCGCGCATAGACTTCGAAGAAGCGCTTGAGCCGTGGCGACGAGGCCTTGTACAGCTCGCCGGCGCTTTTCTTCAGGTTGACGGCGCGCATGTAGCGGTCGGCGTCGAGCATCGAAGCGCCGGACATTTCCGCCAGACGCCCCTGGGCCAGCAGGCGCAGGGTGACCATCTGATTGATGCGGTCGCTGGCATGCACATAACCGAGGGCGAACAAGGCGTCGTGGAAGCTGTTGCTTTCGATCAGTGGCATGCCCATGGCATTGCGGCGTACCGAAACGTTCTGCGCCAGGCCCTTGAGCGGCTGCACACCGGAGGTCGGCGGGAGGGAGTCCTGAGCGTTCCAGGTCTGGCAACCGGAGAGGCTCAGGACACCGGTCACTGCTGCGGCAACGCCGAACCGGGGAAGAAAGTGTGAAAGGGCTGGCGAGGCCATGGCAAAGCTCCTGCGGGGGTGTAGAGGCTGGGGGCGCAATAAAGCCGCTACGTTAGTGAGCAGGAGGGGGCCGCGCAAGCGGGGCGAGCGGTTATTTCTTCCCGTTGATCGTTCCCGCGAACGGGAACGATCAGGCCGGATGACTCAAGCCTTCGGCGGATTGATCTTCTGCACCAGCGCGTAGGCCTTCACGGTCGCCGGGCGATCCTTGATGTGGTTGAACCAGCGCTGCACATTCGGGAAGTCTTCCAGATTCTGGCTCTGCCATTTATGGGAGACGATCCACGGGTAGATCGCCATGTCGGCGATGCTGTATTCGCTGCCGGCGACGAACTCATGGTTGGCCAGTTGCTTGTCCAGAACGCCGTACAAACGTGCGGTTTCATCGATGTAGCGCTTGATCGCGTAGGGGATTTTTTCCGGGGCAAACTGGCTGAAATGATGGTTCTGCCCGGCCATCGGCCCCAGCCCGCCCATCTGCCAGAACAGCCATTGCAGCGCCACCTGACGGCCACGCAGATCCTTGGGCAGGAACTTCCCGGTCTTTTCCGCGAGGTACAGCAGGATGGCGCCGGACTCGAACAGCGACAACGGCTCGCCGCCATCGGCCGGCTCATGATCGACGATGGCCGGGATGCGATTGTTCGGCGCGATCTTCAGGAAGTGCGGCTGGAACTGCTCGCCCTGGCTGATGTTGATCGGGTGCACGTTGTAGCGCAGGCCGGCCTCTTCGAGGAACAGGGAAATCTTGTGGCCGTTGGGCGTGGTCCAGTAGTACAGGTCGATCATGGAAAGCTCCAAATCAGGAAAGGTACGGACAGCAAACGCCGGCTTCAGGTTGTCCTGTGTGCGTTCGATAGCTTGCTTAGTGACAGGAGGTGATGCTCAAGTACGGGAAATTCAATGACCCCGCGTGAGAAAAATCGCCATGGAGCTTCAGGCCAGCGCTGCACTGATCATCATCGACCAGCAAAAGGGCATTCTGGAGCCGCGTCTGGGGCGACGGAATAATCCGTTGGCCGAACAACGGATCCTCGAACTGCTGACCTTTTGGCGGCGCTGCGGGCGGCCAGTGATTCACGTGCAGCACCTGTCGCGCTCACCGGATTCAGTATTCTGGCCCGAACAGTCTGGGGTGGAATTTCAGGACAGGTTTCTTCCGCAGCACGGCGAGTGGCTGATCCAGAAACAGGTGCCGGACGCATTTTGTGCGACGGGGCTTGAAGTGAAATTGCGTGAGGCCGGGATCGGACAGCTGATCATCGTCGGCGTGGCCACGAACAATTCGGTGGAGTCCACGGCGCGCACGGCGGGCAATCTGGGGTTTGAGGCGTGGGTGGCGGAGGATGCGTGCTTTACCTTCGACAAGGCAGATTACTTCGGCACGCTGCGTTCGGCTGAAGAAGTGCATGCCATGTCGCTGGGGAATCTGGATGGGGAGTATGCGACGGTGGTCGGGGTTGAGCAGATTCTGGCAGCAGGCTGAAAGCTGCGGAGGAGAGTGCTATCGCGAGCTGGCCCGCGATAGCGATCTATCGGGCGAAACGAATGTCCGCCCGAAACATCAAGCGCCGTGGCACTTCTTGAATTTCTTGCCGTTGCCGCATGGGCAAGGGTCGTTGCGGCCGACGTCTTTCAGGGCGTTGCGCACCGGTTCCTGGTGGGCGTGGCCGCAGTTCGGGCCGTGGACATGGCCATGGTCGTGATCATGGTGATGGTCATGATCGTGGTTGCAGTCTGGGCCATGGACATGAGGTTGCTGGGTCATCGGGGTCACTCCGTAATCAAATCGGCGGGGATTATCACGCCATTGCGTTCCAGGTGCACGTAGTGAGCGATGAATAAACCGGTTTCCATCTCGCCTTGCAGCCGGTAGGGAACCTGCTGGTGCGGATTCTTCAGCATTTTCACCACGTCCTTGACCTTCGGCCACAGGTTGGTGCGGATCGGCACCTTATAGAAAGCACTGCTTTTGGCACCGACGGTGATCCAGTGCTCGTGCTCGCCCTCGGCCAGCAGCATGTCCGCCAGATGTACGCTGTATTCGAGGCCGCGCACGGTCAGCTCGCTGTCATTGGGATTGTCGATGCGAAAGTGCAGGATGAATTTCTGCTCGAGCAGTTTGGCGCGCACCACTTCGACTTTTACCAGGTGCACGGCGGGGTCGAGGGTGTCGTCGGCGAACCATGAGGCACAGCCGCCGAGCCCCAGAAACAGCAGCAGCGTGAAGGTTTTGAATGTGTGCCATTGACCGACCATCGCAGAACTCCCTTTTGCGCCCAGTCTAGTCGCCACTCACCTCACGCGCCGAAATAGCCCGCGCAACACTTTTTGAACTTCTGCCCGCTGGCGCAAGGGCAGCTGTCGTTGCGCCCGAGCTTGAGCTGTACGGTCGGGTCGATGAAGTACCAGCGTCCACTGTTCTGCACGAACGAAGACCGCTCGCGGTGACTGTGCTCACCCTGGCTGTCGTGCCAGCGCGCGGTGAAGGTGACGAAGGCGTGTTCCGGCTGGCCGCCGAAGACTTCCGAACTTTCCACGTTGAGGCCGAGCCAGGTGCTCGATGCGCTCCAGTTGCTGATCGACTGCCGATCAAGTCCGGCCTGCTGGGCGGGCAGGGTGGTCGACACCAGATAATCGATCAGGCCCAGCACATAGGCGCTGTAGCGCGAACGCATCAGGGCTTCGGCGCACGGTGCCGGATGGCCGGCGTGATAATGGCCGCAGCAGGCATCCAGCAGGTTGCCGCTGCCGCAGGGGCAAATGGCTGTACTCATTGCATTACCACCAGTATTTCCCGAAGTTTTCCGGATTGGCCCAGAACCGCGAATTGAGCCAGTCGGGGACTTGTTTGTAGTCAAGCAGATCATAGGTGAACAGGGTCAGCACCTGCTCATCCCGGGCGAAGCGTTCGCTGGCCTGCAGAGCCAGAGAATAGAAATCGGTTTCCTGCCAGCCACTGGCCGGCAGGTCGGCCAGCACGGCGATGCGGCTGGCGTTGAGGTTGCGGATCCCGCCGAGCAGATTCAGGCCATCACGCTTGGGCAAATGCTCCAGGCAATCGACCACCAGCGCCAGATCGAAACGCTGTGCGGCGAGGTCTGCGGGCAAGGCGCCGGGCGCGGCGTGAGCAACGCAAGTGTCCGGATGTGCATCCTTGAAAGCGGCCAGTGCCGGAAATTCGCTGGCGCCGATCAGCAGCAGACGTGCCGGGGCGTAGCGGTCGAGCAGAGCGGCCAGTGCCTGCTGTGGCGTGCGGGAAGAAATCGCGACGTTCATCGAAGCTCCTCAATCAGATCGCCAAGACTAGCCTGCCCGAGCGTCGAGGCCTAGATCTCTGTTCTGCGGGTTTGCGGCAAATGCATTGAAGCCCTGTGAACACGCTCGCAAACAGCAGTGGCCTATTGCTGGCGGAGATTAAAACTCCGGTCTTTACTCCCTGAATCGGTTCTAAGCCGATCCCTCAGGAGAAAACTAGATGAGCATAGTTCGGACAGCATTACCCTTGGTTCTGCTAACCAGTGTGTTGACTGGTTGCGCAGGTTTGCAGAAAACCGACTGGCCGACCTGTGCGGCAGTCGGCGGTGTCGTCGGTGCGGGTCTCGGCGCGACGGAAAGCTCTGCATGGGCAGGCTATGGCGCATTACTCGTTGGCGGTACGGCGGCAGCCTATTGCTGGGTGCACGGTGATGGCGATGAAGACGGCGACGGTGTGCCGGACAGTCGCGACAAGTGCCCGCACACGCCTCGCGGCACCAAGGTCGACGCAGACGGCTGCCCATTCCCGGCCCCTGCACCCGTGGTTGAAGAAGCTGTAGTGGTCAAGGAAGAAACCATCGTCATCCGCGATGTGCACTTCCAGTTCGACAAGGCCACCCTGACGCCTTCCGACAAGCTGGTTCTCGACAAGGTCGCCACGCGCCTGAAACAGGAATCGAGCACCGCGCGGCTGACCGTGACCGGTCATACCGACAGCGTGGGCAGTGATGCCTACAACAAGAAACTGTCGGATCGTCGTGCGCACTCGGTGGTGGAATACCTGATCCATGACGGTGTGCCACGTTCCAGCTTCGTTTCGGTGACCGGTGCCGGTGAAAGCCAGCCAGTGGCGGACAACAAAACCGCCGATGGCCGCGCGCTGAACCGTCGCACGGAGATCAAAATCGAGCGTTGATGCCCTCGCATCCGCGGCTTGTGCAGTCGCGGATGCGGGTCTTTACTCCTGTGTAACCGGTATGGGCCGGTGACACAGGAGCTTTCATATGAGTGTTCTCTCACGGTCCGTCTTACCGGTGCTGCTGGCAGGCAGCCTGTTGACCGGCTGCGCTACCCACAGCGATGGCACTGCCCCCCTCAATCAACGTACCTGGCCGATCTGCAGCGTCATTGGCGGACTGGTCGGTGGCGGACTCGGCGCCATTGAAAACGGTGGCTGGGCCGCAGGCGGTGCGGCACTGGGTATCCTCACCGGCGGGCTGATCTGTTATGCCCAGGATGGCGACGAAGACGGCGATGGCGTATTCGATCGCCGCGACCGTTGCCCTGACACCCCGGCCAACACCCCGGTTGACCATCGCGGCTGTCCGCTGCCGCAATACCCGGTCACCGAGAAGCCGGCCGAGCCGGCCCCGCAATCCGAAGTCATCACCCTGAGCGATGCCGGCAACGTGCTGTTCGCATTCGACAAGTCCGACCTGACCCCGGCCGCGAAAAGCCAGCTCGATGCGCTGATGGACAAGTTGCGCAATGCCGACGTGGTGAGCATCAAGGTCATCGGTCACACCGACAGCAAGGGCACCGATGCCTACAACCAGGCTTTGTCGGAACGTCGCGCGAGCAGCGTGGCGGCCTATCTGCTGAGCCAGGGGCTGGCGCCGGAAAAACTCACCAGTGAAGGGCGTGGCGAGCGCGAACCGGTTGCCGACAACGAGACCGAAGAAGGGCGCGCGCAAAATCGCCGCGTGGAACTGCACATCAATCGCTAGGACTCTTCTGTAGTCCGCAGGCTAGAGCTGTCGGTCGACGATCAACGTCGAACCGGCAGCCATCCGACGAGTGCCCGGAACTTTTTTATTTGCCCCTCTGGCTTATCCCGTACGGAAGCCGTTACTGTGCGCCCAAAGAATAATTCGCAACACGGGGGAGCGTATGAAGGTGTTCTGTGGGCTGGGGCGATTGTTGACCCTGGTGTTCTGCTGCGTGGTACTGGCCAATCAGCTGGTGCCGTTTGTTCATCCGTTGCATCTGCTGGTCAATGTGGCTGGCGTCCTGCTGCTGGCCATCCACCTCCTTGAAGTGCTGCTGTGCAACGCCAGCCTCAAAGGTCGGCCGCACCCGTGGCGTGATCGTGGCCGTGTCCTGCTGTTCGGCGTTTTCCACCTGCAAACCATCCCGGCCCCGGCCGCTCCGGAGGCTTCCCATGCGTAAACTCTGCCTGCTCGCTGCATTCATCAGTCCTCTGGCCTGCGCCCAGGTGGTCAGTGTCGAAGCCAACTCCCTGATGCGTCTGCCCAACACGGCCAGCACGTTGCAGCTGGAAAAACTGGTGGTCGCCGATTACGGCACCTTGCTGGTGCCCTCGAACGTAACCGAGCTGAGCGTCGGCGAACTGCAGCTGGGCCACGAAGCGCGGATTGCCATCGTGCCGGGCGAACAGGCGCTGGACATGAAGGTCATCCGCGCCCGGTTTGCCGACGGGAGCCGCATCACGGCCCACGGCGCGCCGGGCACTTATGAAAAAGCGGCTCGCGCCGGGCGTAACCTGAACCTGCAATTCAAGGCGCTGGAGGCTCCACGGCTGATTGTCGATGCCCGTGGCGGCACCGGTGCGCCGGGCTTTGTCGGGCTCGACGGGGCCAACGGTCAGGAACCGGGCTGCACCTGGGGCCAGGCCGGGCACGGCTTCGACGGCAGTGATGGCAGCAACGGCCAGCCGGGTGCGCCGGGCGCGCTGGTGCGGCTGGAAGTGCCACGGGAGTTTCCGGCGGAGCTGATCAAGGTCGATGTGGCCGGTGGTGCCGGCGGGCCGGCAGGGCCGGGTGGCAAACCGGGAGCCGGTGGCAAGTCCAAGGGCTGCCTGGTGTATCGCGCCGATGGCGGCAAGAGCGGCAAGCCGGGGGCTGACGGTCAGCCGGGGCCGGCCGGTGCGGCGGGTTCGGTTACGGTTCAGCGCCTGTAAGCGAATTTCTAAATGATCGTTCCCGCGTTGCGGGAACGATCAGCACCCCATCAGAACGAAGGTCGCGCCGCCGCAATTGCCACCAGCAGCACGCCGACCAGCAAATTGATCCCCACCACCCGACGAATCCGTCCCAGCACCGCCGCACCTGTCGGCCAGTCCTTCGCTGCAACCGCTGTGCGCAGCTCCGGCAGCATCAGCCCCTGAACCCGGATGAACAGCGCGGTCATCACCACGTATAACCCCATCATCACCTGCACGTACTTCGGCGCGGTCTCAAAGCCGATGTGCTGCAGATGCAACATGCCGACTCCGGTCACCGGCAGCAGAATCACCGCGCCCCATACCCAGCGGAAAAAACCTTGAAACACTTCCACCCACAGGGTCAGCCGTCCGGGGCCGTCCAAAGCCTTCACAGCCGCGGGGCGCAGCACCATCCAGGCGAAAAACATGCCGCCGACCCACACCAGGGCGGCGAGGACATGAAGGGGGTAAACGAGGCTAAAAGGTGTCATTGGGGTACTCCGTTCTGCGCGGGACTGATTAGCGGGGTATGATAGCCGCCGAACCGAACCACTGAAAATTTATCCAGCGTTTTTGCGCCCGACACTCAATGATCAGCACTGAACTCAAAACCACGATCCAGGGCGCCTACTCGCGTTTTCTAGAGGCCAAAAGCCTCAAGCCGCGTTACGGCCAGCGCCTGATGATCGCTGAAGTCGCCAAGGTCCTCGGGGATATCGACACCGACGACGAAGGCCGGCGCAGTGGCGACCCCGCGATTGTCGCTGTGGAAGCCGGCACCGGTACCGGCAAGACCGTGGCCTACAGCCTGGCCGCGATCCCGACCGCGAAACTGGCCGGCAAACGCCTGGTGATCGCTACCGCCACCGTCGCTCTGCAAGAGCAGATCGTCTACAAGGATTTGCCCGACCTGATGCGCAACAGCGGGCTGAATTTCAGCTTCGCCCTGGCCAAGGGCCGTGGCCGCTACATGTGCCTGTCCAAGCTCGACATGCTGTTGCAGGAAGGCCACGCGCAGACTGCCACGGCGCAGCTGTTCGAGGAAGAAGGCTTCAAGATCGAGGTCGATGAGGCCAGCCAGAAGCTGTTCACCAGCATGATCGAAAAGCTCGCCGGCAATAAATGGGACGGCGATCGCGACAGCTGGCCGAACGCGCTGGAAGACGCCGACTGGGCGCGCCTGACCACCGATCACAGCCAATGCACCAACCGTCATTGCCCGAACTTCGGCCAGTGCGCCTTCTACAAGGCCCGCGAAGGCATGGGCAAGGTCGACGTGATCGTCACCAACCACGACATGGTGCTGGCCGACCTGGCACTGGGCGGCGGGGCAGTGTTGCCCGATCCGCGCGACACCATCTATGTGTTCGACGAAGGCCATCACCTGCCGGACAAGGCCATCGGCCACTTCGCCCACTACACGCGCCTGCGTTCCACCGCCGACTGGCTGGAAACCACCGCCAAGAACCTCACCAAACTGCTGGCCCAGCATCCGCTGCCGGGCGACCTCGGCAAGCTGATCGAGCAGGTGCCGGAGCTGGCGCGGGAGATCAAGACCCAGCAGCAATTCATGTTCACCGCCTGCGAGCAGATCGCTGATTTCAAACCCGGTGAAGATGTCGAAGGCCGCGAGCGCCCGCGCCATCGTTTCATCGGCGGGGTGATTCCCGAGCACATGCGCGAGATGGGCATCGAGTTGAAGAAAGGCTACGCCCGTCTCAATGACCTGTTCACCCGCCTGACCGACCTGCTCAAGGAAGGCATGGACGGCGAGGTCAACATCGGCATCGCCAGCAACCAGGCCGAAGAATGGTATCCACTGTTCGGCAGCCTGTTGTCCCGTGCCTCCGGCAACTGGGAGCTGTGGACCGCGTTCACCGCCGAAGACCCGGAAGAGAGCCCGCCGATGGCCCGCTGGCTGACCCTGGCCGAAAGCGGTTCGTTGTTCGACATCGAGGTCAACGCCAGCCCGATCCTCGCTGCCGAAACCCTGCGCCGCAGTCTGTGGAACGTGGCCTATGGCTGTCTGGTGACCTCGGCGACATTGACCGCGCTCGGTACGTTCGACCGTTTCCGCATGCGTGCCGGCCTGCCGAAAAAAGCCGTCACCGCCGTGGTACCGAGCCCGTTTCATCACGCCGATGCCGGTGTGTTGCGAGTGCCGGACCTGAAAGCCGACCCGCGTGATGCCGCCGCCCACACCGCTGCGATCATCCGCGATCTGCCGGAGCTGGTCGAAGGCTCGCGAGGCAGTCTGGTGCTGTTCTCTTCGCGCAAACAGATGCAGGACGTGTTCGACGGTCTCGACCGCGACTGGCGCAAGCAAGTGTTCATTCAAGGCAACCTGTCGAAACAGGAAACCCTGAACAAGCACAAGGCGCGGGTCGATGGCGGTGATTCCAGCGTGCTGTTCGGTCTGGCCAGTTTCGCCGAAGGGGTGGACTTGCCGGGTGCCTATTGCGAGCACGTGGTGATCGCCAAAATTCCGTTCTCGGTGCCCGACGATCCGGTCGAGGCCGCGCTGTCGGAATGGATCGAAGCCCGGGGTGGCAATCCGTTCATGGAAATCTCGGTGCCCGATGCCTCGCTGAAGCTGGTTCAGGCCTGTGGCCGTCTGCTGCGTACCGAAGAAGACCGCGGCACCATCACCTTGCTGGACCGGCGACTGGTCACCCAGCGCTACGGCAAGGCGATCCTCAATGCGTTGCCTCCTTTCCGTCGTGAAATATCCTGAGACATCGGTGGGCAGTTTTGCCCGCCGCGTTGTCTATCTCTACGCCATCGCTTTTCCATTGGCCATTGCTGGTCGTTAGGGAGAAATCCGTTCTCATGATTCGTCGTTCGTTGCCTGCCCTTTTTGCCCTGGTTTTCGCTGCGCCTCTGCTGGCGGCACCTGCCGGGCAGCAGACCTTGTTCAACTTTGTCCGCCCCGCCGATGTGGTGAAAGTGGCGACCGAAAACGCCGACCTGCCACAAGCCAACGCCGAGCAGACCCCCGAGGGCGAAGTGTTGCGCCGGGTGACTTTCAACCCGGTGGCGCGCCCGACCCTGCGCCTGACTCCGCAGACCGGTGCCTGGGACTGGTCGCAGTCCGGGATGATGAGCCTGCGCATCCAGAGCGCGATGAACTGGGCGGTGACCGTTTACGTACAAATCCAGAGCAACGACGGTAAGACTCTGGTCAGCCGCGTCGATCTGCCGGCCGGACCGGCGCAGACCTTGCTCGTACCGTTGACCGCAACCTCGCCGCTGAGCCAGGGCATGAAGGCCGGGCCGTTGATGCCGATGACCATCGACGGGCAGCGCATCCTGCTGGCCAGCAGTTCCGGCGAGCTGGATCGCAGCCAGGTGGTATCCGTCAGCCTGTCGATGGATCAGCCGAAAGCCGCGCAAAGCCTGTTGCTGGAGCGCTTCGGCGTGCAGGACGAGGGCGAGGTGATCAAAGCCGCCTACGGCAATCTGGTGGATGCCTACGGTCAGTCGACCCGCAGCAAATGGCCAGAGAAAGTCGCCAATGACGAACAGCTGAAATCAGCCGCCGCCCGGGAACAGCAACAGCTGAAAACCTGGCTGGCTGAACGCGAGAAGTCGTCGCTGGACAAGTTCGGCGGCTTGAACAAAGGCCCGACGTTCAAGGCCAGCGGCTTCTTCCGCACCGAAAAACTCGACGGTCGCTGGTATCTGGTGACGCCGGAGGGCCATCCGTTCTATTCCCTGGGCGTAAACACCGTCAGCCCCGAGGTCAACCAGACTTACGTGGCCGGGCGCGAGTACATGTTCGAGTCCCTGCCGAAACCCGACGAACCACTGGCCGTTCACTTCGGTGAAGGCGACAACCGTGGCGGCAACGGGTCCGATCAGGGCCGTGGCTACGGCAGCGGACGCTGGTATGACTTCTATGGCGCCAACCTGCAGCGCCTCTATGGCGAACCTTGCGCAACGCCGGCGGCCACCGAGAAAGCGCCTGCTGCGCCGTGCAAGGCCGCCATCGACGAGCAGAAGTGGGCCAGCCATACCCTCGACCGCCTGCAGGCTTGGGGCTTCAACACCGTCGGCAACTGGAGCGCACCGCAACTGGGCGACGCCGAGCGCGTGCCGTACACCTTGCCGCTGTCGATCGTCGGCGATTACACCAGCATCAGCACCGGCAACGACTGGTGGGGCGGCATGCCTGACCCGTTCGATCCGCGTTTCGCCATGGCCACCGAACGCGCCGTGGCGATTGCCGCCCGTGATCATCGCGACGATCCGTGGCTGATCGGCTACTTCGCCGACAACGAGCTGGCCTGGGCCGGTCCCGGTGATGACCCGAAATCGCGTTACGCGCTGGCCTACGTCACGTTGAAAATGACCACCGACGTACCGGCCAAGCGTGCGTTCCTCAAGCAGTTGCGCGACAAGTACCGCAATCAGGCGGGGCTATCGAAGGCCTGGGGTATCGATCTGCCGGCGTGGGAATTGATGGAAGACCCGGGGTTCGAGGCACCGTTGCCGAATCCGGAACACCCGGAAATCGAGGCTGACTTCAAATACTTCCAGAAGGTCTTCGCCGACACTTACTTCAAGACCATTTCCGATTCGCTGAAATGGCACGCGCCTAACCAACTGCTGCTCGGCGGTCGCTTCGCCATCAGCACCCCGGAAGCCGTGGCCTCCTGCGCGCAGTATTGCGACGTGCTGAGCTTCAACATGTACACCCTGAAACCGCAGGACGGTTATGACTTCGCCGCGCTGCGCAGCCTCGACAAACCGGTGCTGATCACCGAATTCAACTTCGGTTCGACCGATCGTGGCCCGTTCTGGGGCGGCGTGACGCCGTTGAACAAGGAAGAGGATCGTGGCCCGGCCTACGCCAACTTCCTCAAGCAGGCGCTGAGCGAGCCGTCGATTGTCGGCGTGCACTGGTTCCAGTACCTCGACCAACCGGTGACCGGGCGTCTGCTCGATGGCGAAAACGGTCACTTCGGTCTGGTGGGCGTGACTGACTTGCCGTATCAGGGCTTCGTCGAAACCGTGCGCAAGAGCAATCTGGCGACTCTCGATCAGCTCGGCAAAGAAGCCGAGAAAGCCGCTGCGGCGGCGGACAAGGCCGGTCACGAGACCGAAGGCGGCCGCAAGGGCGAGGCCGGCAAAGGCCCGGGGCAGGGCGCCGGCCATACCGGCGGGCACTCCGGCAACGGTCATTAAGGCAGGACCGCCCGGCCCGCCGCTGTTCCCAAAACCCTCAAGGGCTGGAACAATGCGGGCCACTTTGTAGAGCGTTTTCGCGGGGGAGTTGCGGGTGCAGATTCAGGGACATTACGAGCTTCAATTCGAAGCGGTGCGCGAAGCCTTCGCGGCACTGTTCGACGATCCCCAGGAACGTGGCGCCGCGTTGTGCATCCGGGTCGGTGGGGAAACCGTCCTCGACCTCTGGGCCGGCACCGCCGACAAGGACGGCAGCGAAGCCTGGCACAGCGATACCATCGCCAACCTGTTCTCCTGCACCAAGACCTTCACCGCCGTCACCGCGTTGCAACTGGTGGCCGAAGGCAAGTTGCAACTCGATGCGCCGGTCGCCCGTTACTGGCCGGAATTCGCGGCCGCCGGCAAGGAGTCCGTGACCCTGCGCCAATTGCTTTGCCATCAGGCCGGCCTGCCGGCCCTGCGCGAACTGTTGGCCCCCGAAGCCCTGTACGACTGGCAAACCATGGTCGACGCCCTCGCGGCGGAAGCACCATGGTGGACGCCGGGCACCGGTCATGGTTATGCCGCAATCACTTACGGCTGGCTGATCGGCGAGTTGCTACGCCGTGCCGACGGCCGTGGGCCGGGAGAATCCATCGTGGCGCGGGTCGCCAAACCGTTGGGGCTGGATTTCCATGTCGGTCTGGCCGACGAAGAGTTTTACCGCGTCGCGCATATCGCCCGTGGCAAAGGCAATGTCGGCGATGCCGCCGCCCAGCGCCTGCTGCAAGTGACCATGCGTGAACCCACCGCCATGACCACCCGTGCCTTCACCAATCCGCCGTCGGTGCTCACCAGCACCAACAAACCGGAATGGCGGCGCATGCAGCAACCGGCGGCCAACGGCCACGGCAATGCGCGCAGCCTGGCCGGGTTCTACGCCGGTCTGCTCGACGGCAGCCTGCTGGAAAGCGAAATGCTCGACGAACTGACCCGGGAACACAGCCTCGGCGAGGACAAGACCTTGCTGACGCGAACCCGTTTCGGTCTCGGTTGCATGCTCGATCAACCTGATGTGCCGAACGCCACCTATGGCCTCGGCCCACGGGCGTTTGGTCATCCAGGCGCGGGCGGTTCCATCGGTTTTGCTGATCCGGAGCACGATGTGGCCTTCGGATTTGTGACAAATACCCTGGGGCCGTACGTCTTGATGGATCCGCGTGCGCAGAAGCTGGCACGGGTACTTGCCACTTGTCTGTAAAGCGTTACCCGAGGATCCAGGGCCGGAACCTCATACGATTTTTCGATTCAAAGCGTCTGTTTATCCGGGCGAAAGTCCTCTGATAGTCCATTACTAATTTTTGTGGGTTTCCAATGTCGTCCAAACAAACTCTCGCTCTGGCCCTGTGTTTCGCGATCACCGGTTGCGCTCAGACTCCCAAGAATGACGCCGATGGCGGCAGCTGGTGGCCGTTCGGCTCCTCCGACAAGGTCGCGGCCAAGGAGCCGGCTCCAGCGTCAGCACCGGTGAAACCCGCCGCTACCGCCCCTGTCGCCAAGACCGAGAGCAGCAGCCACTGGTACTGGCCGTTCGGCTCCGACGATTCGGCCGACAAGGCCAAGGCCGACGTGAAGCCCGAAGTCAAACCGCAAGCCGCGCCTGCTGTCGTTGCCAAGGCTGATTCCGACACCGGCACCAAGTGGTGGTGGCCGTTCGGCGGCAAGTCCCAGGACACCGCCAAAGCCGTGCCAATGCCCGACCCGAAAGTCACCCAGGCCTGGCTCGACGACTACGAGCCGCGCCTGCGTGAGGCGATCAAGGGCAGCAACCTGCAATTCGAGCGCCGTGAAAACGTCCTCGTGGTAACCGCGCCGGTTGAAGGCTCGTTCAACCCGAAACGCCCGGCCATGCTGTTGCCGGTGACCCTGAGTCCGTTCACCAATATCGCCAAGATCCTCGAAGCCGACCCGAAAACCGCGGTCCTGGTGCTGGGCCACAGCGACAACGCCGGTGTCGCGGCAGACAACACCAAACTGAGCCAGGAACGTGCCCAGTCGGTGGCGGCAATCTTCCGCCTCAGCGGCTTGCAGCGTGACCGCCTGATGCTGCGCGGCATGGGCGCCGATGCCCCGCGTGCGGCCAACGACAGCGTTGAAGGCCGTGCCCTGAACCGTCGCGTCGAGCTGCTGGTGACCCCGCAGAACACCATGGTTGCGCTGCTGAGCAAGTACAACATGCCGGCACCGAAGCCGGTGACCATGGTCGCTGCCCAGGACGTCAAGCCAGTCGCCAAGCCTGTGACTCCGGCACCTGCGGCGAAGAAAGCCGCTGTCCCGGCCACCAAAAAGGCACCGGCCAAGAAGGCTGCTGCCAAGGCTCCAGTGAAGAAGGCCCCGGCGAAGAAAACCGCTCCAGCCAAAGCCGCCGCCAGCGACAAGAAAGTCGCGGCGACCGACGCGGCAAAACAGTGATCCGCTAACGAAAAGGAATGCGCCATGACCCAGGCTCTGGCAGATATGCGTCGTGATTACACCCGGGATGGCCTGACCGAGGCGCAAGCCCCGGCCGAGCCTTTTGCGCTGTTCCACCAGTGGTTCGCCGACGCGGTGAAAACCGAGCAGGCGCCCGTGGAGGCCAACGCCATGACCCTGGCCACGGTCGATGCGGACGGGCGTCCGCACTGCCGCATTCTGCTGCTCAAGGGCCTGGACGAGCAGGGCTTCACCTTCTTCACCAACTACGAAAGCGCCAAGGGCCAGCATCTGGCCGCGAATCCGTTCGCGGCCATGACGTTCTTCTGGCCGACCCTGGAGCGTCAGGTGCGTATCGAAGGGCGGGTGGTGAAGGTCACGCCCGAGGAGTCCAACGCGTACTATCAAGTGCGCCCACTGGGCAGTCGTCTGGGCGCTTGGGCGTCACCGCAGAGCCGAGTGATAAACGGTCGGGGTGAACTGGAAGATTTGCTCAGGGCAACCGAGCAACGTTTCACCGACACCCAGCCCGACTGCCCGGAACACTGGGGCGGCTACCGCTTGCTCCCCGAGCGCATCGAATTCTGGCAGGGCCGCGCGAGCCGCCTGCACGATCGCCTCAACTACCGTTTGCAGGGCGCCGACTGGATTCTTGAACGTCTGGCACCTTAAGCAGTCTACCGAGCGGGATAGCCTGCCGCAGCGGCCTCAAGCCACTTCGGCAGATCCCGACGCCTGATCTTCTGTGATCGGGCTTGCGCCAGCCGTTCGAGCATGTAGGCGCGTTTGCCTTCATCCTTGCCGGCCAGCGACAATGCCAGATCGCGGTCCATCCAGCGTTTGATCCGCACGTACAACCACCAGTGGAAGTACAAACCGGCGACGGTTGTGACGACAATGATGAAGTAATCCATGAAAATCCTTGGGGTCGGCGGCGCAAGCTCTGTATTTTGGCGCTACTGTTGGGTGAGTTCGTGGAGGCCCTGTACCGGGCCTGAATGAAACCAAATTTATCCGGGCGGCGCCGTGACAGGCGTCAAGCTGCGGAGTTTAATGAATACCTGTCCTTTGGAGTTGATCCTATGCGTAAGTCTGTTCTGCTGGTTGCTTCCTTTTCCACGATGGCGATGTTGCTTACCGGCTGCCAATCGAGCCTGACCGGTGACTCCTACTCCCGTGACGAAGCGCGTCGCGTGCAGACGATTCGCATGGGCACCATCGAATCCCTGCGTCCGGTGAAAATCGAAGGCACCAAGACCCCGATCGGCGGCGCAGCCGGTGCAGTGGTCGGCGGTGTCGGCGGCAGCGCCATCGGCGGCGGTAAAGGCAGCATCGTTGCAGCCGTTATCGGTGCCGTGGCCGGCGGCCTGATCGGCTCCGCCACCGAAGAAGGCCTGACCCGTACCCAGGGTGTTGAAATCACCGTGCGCGAAGACGACGGCAGCATGCGCGCCTACGTGCAGCAAGTGCAGGAGAACGAAGTATTCCGCGTCGGTGAGCGCGTACGGATTTCGACTGTCGGCGGGACCAGCCGCGTTTCGCACTAAGCGGGAACGAGCGGTAAAGGAAAACCCCGATCAGGTGACTGGTCGGGGTTTTTTGTATACCTCCGAATTGACGAATCAATATTCGGCACGGGTGCCCACAAAGTACTCCAAGTCCTTTGGGAAACTGACGTTTAAAAGATTCTCTAGCGCGGCTATCTGATCTTGATTCAACAACAACTCGCCCGGCTCGACCTCGCTAAGAGGTTTGGATTCTGAGAGCTGGGCAACTTTTTCATTCATCTCACTACCCGTGATATCCAGTTCGAATTGCAAAGAGTCGTCTTGAACTTCATCAGGGAAAAAACCGGTGATCGAAAGGTAGCGCATTAAGGTCTATCAGCCTGTCTGTCGGTGTTAACTGTAGTCAAACGAAATTTGATAGTCGTTGGTACTCAGAGCGATTTGATGTTGAAAGTACGGCTGAATGGTCGCAACCCACTCTTCTACGACATTGAAGCTGCCATTATTGATGTTGCCCTCCACAGGAATGCCTAAGGCATTCAGTACTGATTCATCATCCCCCAGATCTTTCGACGACTCCTCGCCTTGGAATTGCTGGGTTGCTGTGTCGTACCACTCCAGTCTTAGTTCCAGTCCCATCTCGTCCTCACAGATATCTTTTTTTGATGCTTCTTTTTTTTATAGGCCCTTCGCGCTGCTCACCTGTGTAGGGATCGAAGGCTCCGAGGTGAGTTCCATCGCTTCGGTACATTTCTAACTCTCCATGTCTTGAGTCCCATTCGTAAATTGTCTTTCCTTTAGCATCAGTCCAGCGCTTGCGAAGTCCTCCTCCACCCTGAACCGGATTCATGTCTTTAACTTTTTTCAGGTCTGGAAATGCGGTGATTTGGTCGGTCTTCGGCGGTTTATGGTAGCTATGGCCTGCGGGTGCCAAGCCTTTGCGTGATGTGTTCAGTACAACGTATAACGGTTTTACCCCCGAACTTGCCGGAAAAACCAATATGAAATCCCGATACTCCGGCGGATAAACCGGATTCACCAGAATCCCGTCCGCCGCTTTCGTCGGCGGATACACCCAGATATGCGGTGCCTGCGGAGCGGCTTCCAGCGCGGGGATGCCGAGGATGTCGGAGCCGTCCACGGCGGGCGTCCAGATCAGTTCGATGCCTTCGCCGAGGTCTGCGACAAACCGGTTACCGCGTGCGGTGAACTGCACGACATCGACCATTTCCCAGTCGCGGTTCTTGCCGGTGTAGAAGCCGTAACCCTTGAGGCCGCCGTCGGCCTGCTGTTCGACGTGCAAGCGCACGCGGGTTCGGGCCTGTTTGAGGGCGAGCAACTGGTCTTCGGTGTAGAGGGCGCTGTCGCCCAGGTTCGATGGCATGAACATCGCCACCAACCCGATCAGCGGGGCCACGACAGCGGCGGAGGCCATCGCGGGCAATGCCTTGAACGCCTCACCGGCGAGAGCAAAGGTGCCCAGGCCAGCAGGAATGGCAGTGCCGCTGATTTTCTTGAGTGCAACGCCGCCGCTGTCATCGGCTTCACGTCCGCCGAGCAGGATCAGATCGCCGTAATCTTTCAGGCTGTCAGTCGGCACCATCCCCGAAGGATTCGCGTAATCGATGATCGCGTCCGGCAACTTGCAGGACTTGGCAAACGTGCAGCCGGCGCGTACCGGCTCAGGCTTGTTTGACGCGACCTCACGGCTGCGTTCGAAGGCGTCCTGCCGTGCCAGCATGGCGTCGTACTTGTTTTGTCGCTCGTCCTGATCGGCCAGCTCGGTGGCAGTCAGGTAGCGGTAGGTGACGTGATGCCCGTCGCCTGCCGGTGGGTTGGGAACCCGGGGAATGTCCTTTTGACCAGCCACTGATTGTCCTTTCGTTCATGCATCGGCAGCCCCTCGAAAGGGGCTGCACGACGTTAACGAAGCAGGAAAAGCGTGGCTGTAGGACGCGTCTCTAAAGACGTGGGGATTGTTCGCTACGGCATCATGAAGGCAGCGCGGTGTTCTTTCTGCTTGCCGCGAGGGTCACCGCATAACCGATCAATGCGGCGAACACCGAGCCGGTGAGAATGCCCATCCGGTCCATCCCGGCGTATTCACTGGCACCCGGCACGAAGGCGAGGGAGCCGACAAACAGGCTCATGGTGAAGCCGATCCCGCAGAGTATCGCCACGCCCAGCACCTGGCCCCAATTGGCGTTCTGGGGCAGGGCGGCGATGCCGGTTTTCACGGCGAGCCAGGTCAGGCCGAACACGCCGATGGTCTTGCCCAGCAGCAGGCCGACGGCGATGCCCATCGGTACGTGGTGGGTGAAGCTTTCGGCGGTCACACCGGTCAGCGACAAACCGGCGTTGGCGAAGGCGAACAGCGGCAGGATGCCGTAAGCCACCCACGGGTGCAGTGCGTGTTCCAGAGTCAGCAGCGGCGAAGGTTCGGCGTTTTTCGTGCGCAGCGGAATGCAGAACGCGAGAGTCACGCCGGCCAGCGTTGCGTGGACACCGCTCTTGAGCACGCAGACCCACAGGATCAGGCCGATGATCATGTACGGCCCGAGCTTGACCACCCCGAGCCGGTTCATCGCCACCAGCGCCGCAATGCACGCCGCCGCCAGACCCAGCGACAGGGTCGAGAGTTCGCCGGAATAGAAGATCGCGATGATTACGATGGCGCCAAGGTCGTCGATGATCGCCAGGGTCATCAGGAACAGCTTCAGCGACACCGGCACCCGCTTGCCGAGCAAGGCCAGCACGCCGAGGGCGAAGGCGATGTCGGTGGCGGTCGGAATCGCCCAGCCATCGAGGGCGGCCGGGTTGTCACGGTTGAGGAACCAGTAGATCAGCGCCGGCACAAGCATGCCGCCAATGGCCGCCGCACCGGGCAGGACGATCTGTGACGGTTTCGACAGCTGGCCGTCGAGCACTTCGCGCTTCACTTCCAGGCCGATGAGCAGGAAGAACAGCGCCATCAGGCCGTCGTTGATCCACAACAGCAGGGGTTTGGCGATTTTCAATGCGCCGATCTGCGCGACCACCGGGGTGTCGAGCAGGCCGGTGTACAGCCACGACAGCGGCGAGTTGTTGATGATTAGAGCCAGGATGGCCGCGGCGATCAGTAACAGACCGCTGGCAGCTTCCAACTGAAAGAAACGCGTGAAAGTGCTACGCAGAGGCAAGGTCGCTCTCCATCGATAAAGTCAAAAGGTGGGACACCCTAACCCGTACTGTTAGTTGTTAAAACAAAAGTTATATTCTTTTTTGTTATATATGGTTACAAGGCGCATGCCAGACCTGCAGCAGAGCCTAGCAGTTGCCGACGGTATTGAAGTTCAGCTGTATCTGTCAGTGCGGTGGGATTTTTCCTAAGCTTGGGGGCTAAGCCTGTGAAGGCACTTCTGCCCGATTCAACGAGAACGACAGCCATGAGCGACAACCGACAGTGGGCCCGCGAAGCCATCCGGATCATCGAAGCGGACTTCCAGCGCAGCGCCGACACCCACCTGATCCCATTGCCGCTGCCGGGGTTTCCGGGTATCGAGTTGTACTTCAAGGACGAATCCAGCCATCCCACCGGCAGCCTCAAGCATCGCCTGGCCCGTTCGCTGTTTCTCTACGCCTTGTGTAACGGCTGGCTCAAGCCCGGCGCGCCGGTGATCGAGGCCTCCAGCGGTTCGACGGCGATTTCCGAAGCGTACTTCGCGCGGATGCTCGGGCTGCCGTTCATTGCGGTGATGCCGGCGACCACCTCCAAGGAAAAGATCGCCCAGATCGCCTTCTATGGCGGCAAAAGTCACCTGGTGGACGATCCGACCCAGATTTACACCGAGTCTGAACGCCTGGCCCGGGAACACGACGGCCACTTCATCGACCAGTTCACCTACGCCGAGCGCGCCACCGACTGGCGGGCGAACAACAACATCGCCGAGTCGATCTTCCAGCAGATGCGCTACGAGCAGCACCCGTGCCCGGCGTGGCTGATTTCCAGCCCCGGCACCGGCGGTACCACCGCGACCCTCGGCCGTTACGTGCGCTATCGCCAGCACTGCACCCGCGTGCTGTGCGCCGATGCCGAGCGTTCGGTGTTCTTCGACTTTTACCAGACCGGTGATGCCAGCCTGCGTCTGGACCACGGTTCGCGGATCGAAGGCATCGGCCGGCCTCGGGTGGAGGCGTCGTTTCTGCCCAAGGTAATCGATGCGATGGTCAAGGTGCCGGATGCCTTGTCGCTGGCCGCCATGCATTACCTGGCGCAGCGTCTGGGCCGGCATGTGGGCGGGTCGAGCGGCACCAACCTGATCGGCGCGCTGATGGCGGCGCAGCAGATGAAAGCGGCGGGGGAGTCGGGGTCGATCGTGGCGATCCTGTGCGATGGTGGCGAGCGCTATGCGGACACCTATTACGATCAGGCGTGGCTCAAGGCGCAGGGCTATGAGCTGGAGGGATTGATGGCGGCCGTGGCGGCGAGTGCCGAGAAGGGTGAGGCACTGCCGGCCTCGGTTCTGCGTGCCAATATCTGACGCAGAATACGACTGTGGGAGCGAATTCGCTCCCACAGTTTTTGGTATCGCTTCAGGTGTGGCGTATCAGGCCTCGAGGCCCAGGATGTCACGCGCCACAGCTTCCGCAATCCGGATCCCGTCAACACCCGCCGACAGAATCCCGCCCGCATAACCCGCGCCTTCACCGGCCGGGAACAGACCTTTGACGTTCATGCTCTGCAGCGACTCGTTGCGGGTGATCCGCAGCGGCGACGAAGTCCGCGTCTCGATCCCGGTCAGCACCGCATCGTGCAGCGAATAACCGCGAATCTGCTTCTCGAATGCCGGCAGGGCCTCGCGGATCGCCTCGATGGCGAAGTCCGGCAACGCCAGGGCCAGATCGCCCAATGCCACGCCCGGTTTGTACGAAGGCTCAACTTCGCCCAGCTCGGTGGAAGGCGTGCCGTTGATGAAGTCGCCGACCAGTTGCGCCGGCGCCTTGTAGTCGCTGCCGCCGAGGATGAAGGCGTGGGATTCCAGACGCTCCTGCAACTCGATCCCGGCCAGCGGACCGCCCGGATAATCGACTTCCGGCGTAATGCCGACGACGATGCCGGAGTTGGCGTTGCGCTCGTTACGCGAGTACTGGCTCATGCCGTTGGTGACCACGCGGTTCGGCTCGGAAGTCGCCGCCACCACGGTGCCGCCCGGGCACATGCAGAAGCTGTAGACCGAACGGCCGTTCTTGGCGTGGTGCACCAGTTTGTAGTCGGCGGCGCCGAGTTTCGGGTGACCGGCGTACTTGCCCAGTCGCGCACGGTCGATCAGTGATTGCGGGTGCTCGATGCGGAAACCCACCGAAAACGGCTTGGCTTCCATGAACACGCCACGGCTGTGGAGCATACGGAACGTGTCACGGGCACTGTGGCCCAGCGCCAGGATCACGTGTTTCGAATGCAGGGTTTCGCCGCTGGCCAGCTCGACGCCGACCAGTTGGCCGTCTTCGATCAGCACGTCGGTGACGCGTTCCTGGAAGCGCACTTCGCCGCCCAGGGCACGGATCTCTTCACGCATGGTTTCGACCATGCCGGTCAGACGGAATGTACCGATGTGCGGCTTGCTGACGTAGAGGATTTCTTCCGGCGCGCCGGCCTTGACGAACTCGTGCAGGACTTTACGGCCGAGGAATTTCGGATCCTTGATCTGGCTGTACAGCTTGCCGTCGGAGAACGTGCCCGCACCGCCTTCGCCGAACTGCACGTTGGACTCGGGGTTGAGTACGCTTTTGCGCCACAGGCCCCAGGTGTCCTTGGTGCGCTGGCGCACTTCGGTGCCGCGTTCGAGGATGATCGGCTTGAAGCCCATCTGCGCCAGCAGCAGGCCGGCGAAGATCCCGCACGGGCCGAAACCGACCACGATCGGGCGCTGGCTCAGGTCGCTCGGCGCCTGGCCGACGAATTTGTAGCTGACATCCGGCGCCACGTTGACGTTGCGGTCATCGGCGAACTTGCCCAGCACCTTGGCCTCGTCGCGCACTTCGAGGTCGATGGTGTAGATGAAGCACAGTTCGGAGGACTTTTTGCGCGCATCGTAGCTGCGCTTGAACAAGGTGAAATCGAGCAGGTCATCGCTGGCGATGCCCAGGCGTTGCACGATTGCAGCGCGCAGGTCTTCGTCGGGATGGTCGATCGGCAGCTTGAGTTCAGTGATTCGTAACATGACAGGATCCGGTTCGCGGGGCGCACAACTGCGCCAGGGCGTTTGAAGGCGGCGATTATAAGCCGCAACGGCCGGATCCCGTGAGGGTAAAACGATCAGTCGTTGCGCGAACCGCCGAAATACCCGCAGCCGCGCTGCACCTTGCCGTCGATACGCAGCTCGGCGCTCATGTGCTGCACGCTGCCGGTGTTGCTGTCGACGCAGCGCTGCGGCGCCACCCACAACTCGATGCGCTGGTTGTTGGCTTCACTGCTGAGGTTGAAACGGCCGTCGCCCAGTTGCTCTTCGACATAGGGCACAGCGAGCGGTGGCTGGCCTTCGCGATCGATGACCATGCCTTTGCCGCTGACCTTGACGTTCCATTCCGGGCCATGGCCGGCGGCGCGCAGGATCAGTTGCTTGAAGTTCGGATCATCGCAAGCGGTGCCGGAGCGTTCGACGCGGTATAGCTGGGTCAGGTCGAGACGGTCACCGGCGATCTTCCCGCGCACGTCGGCGAACAGCTTGCCCTGCTGATCGGCCAGGGTGGCGGCCTCTTGCAGAATGCTGGTGCCGCCGATGTCGTTGACCACGTACTGGCGCTGCTCGCCGCACGACTGAAACACCAGTTTGCCGTCGGCAGCGGTCAGTTGGCCCTGCATCCGCGTCTGGCCGACGTGGGAGGCGCTTTCCCGCGCGCCATCGAACAACTGGCACGCGGCAAACAGAGGGAGCAGGGCAACAACGATCAAGGAACGGGCAACACGCATCTTCGGCTCTCCAGACAAGTGCCGTCACGTTACGCAGGCTGACCGCTTATCACAACCTTGAGTTGAACTTGCCACGTAGCGGAAACATTTGGCTTAACTTTGGAAGTCGGGACGAAGGACATTTGGCCGTACCTTGTCCGCCTTTTGGATGCGCGAGGTTTTTATGAAAGGATCAGGCAGGGTGCTATTGGCGGTACTGGCAATGATGGCTGCATGGCCGTCGATGGCGGCAGAAATTGCTTTTTCATCAGAGGCGGATTTCTCCGAAATGAGCCTCGAGCTCAAACGAATCGATGATCCGAATCCGCAAGCCGTCATGCTCAATGTTACGTTGAGCCCGGATGCGCAGCGTCGCCTGCAGCAGGTGACGATTGAGGGAATGCACCAGCCCCTGCTGTTGTCCATCAACGGCGTTCAAGTGTCGAGCGCAACGATTCAATCGGTGATCAATGGCCCGAGCCTGAGAATAGCCGTGCCCCGCGAGGTCGCCAGCAAGCTGCTTCCGACGCTGCTGGAGCACTGAAACCTTGATGCGACGCTAACCCAGCGCCGCATGCCGAGGCTTTTCAGCCCACGTGAAATGTCTGACCTGTCTGCAGGCCTTCGACACTTTTGGCGTAGGCCAATGCCACATCCGCCGCAGGAACCGGCTTGTAGCCGCGGAAGTACGGGGCGTAGCTGCCCATGGCTTCCACCAGCACGGTCGGGCTGATCGAGTTCACGCGCAGGCCCCGTGGCAGCTCGATGGCGGCGGCACGGACGAAGCTGTCCAGTGCACCGTTGACCAGTGCTGCCGAAGCACCGCTGCGGATCGGGTCGTGGCTGAGGACGCCGGTGGTGAAGGTGAACGATGCGCCGTCGTTGGCGAATTCACGGCCGATCAGCAGCAGATTGACCTGGCCCATCAGTTTGTCTTTCAGGCCGAGGGCGAAGCTGTCTTCGTTCATGTCGCCCAGCGGGGCGAAGGTCACGTTGCCGGCGGCGCAGACCAGTGCGTCGAACTTGCCGGTCTTTTCGAACAGCTTGCGGATCGATGCGCTGTCGCTGATATCCACCTGGAAATCGCCGCTGCTGCGGCCTATGCGAATGACTTCGTGACGCTGCGACAGCTCTTTGTCCACGGCCGAACCGATGGTGCCGCCGGCGCCGATCAACAGAATTTTCATCGTGCTTGCCTCAAGTGATTGAACGAGCTTTCAGTCTAGAGTGGTTTTTTCCGCTGATAAGCGCGCTAATGGGCAACCTTTGGTTTTCAAATGGAAACAATCCATGAGCGAGATGGATGATCTGGCGGCGTTCGCGGTATTGATCGAGGCCGGCAGTTTTACCCTGGCGGCGCAGCAACTGGGGTGCAGCAAGGGACAGCTGTCCAAGCGCATCAGTCAGCTGGAGGCGCAGTTTTCCGTGGTGCTGCTGCAACGCACCACACGTCGGCTCAGCCTGACGGCGGCCGGTGCGGCGCTGTTGCCCCAGGCTCAGGCGCTTGTCGTCCAGGTCGAAAGGGCGCGTCAGGCATTGGCGCGTTTGAAGGACGATATGGCAGGCCCGGTGCGGATGACGGTTCCGGTGTCGCTGGGGGAAACTTTCTTCGACGGCCTGGTGCTGGAGTTTTCGCAGAAATACCCCGAAGTGCAGATCGAGCTGGAGCTGAACAACAGCTATCGCGATCTCTCCCGCGATGGCTTTGATCTGGCGATCCGCACCGACGTCGCCAACGACGAGCGTCTGGTGGCCAAGCCTTTGCTGGCCTGGCAGGAAATGACCTGCGCCAGCCCGGCCTACCTTGAGCGTTTCGGCGAACCGGCGACGCCACAGGCGCTGGCCGACCATCGTTGCCTGCTCAACAGTCACTACGGCGGTCGCGAAGAATGGCTCTATCACCAGCAGCACGAACTGTTGCGAGTGCGGGTGTCGGGGCCGTTCGCCAGCAATCACTACAGCCTGCTGAAAAAAGCCGCACTCGCTGGCGCCGGCGTCGCTCGCCTGCCGTCCTATCTGTTGCAGACGGAATTGGCTGACGGCCGATTGCGCTGGCTCCTGCGGGATTTTCAGACCCGGCGCATGCCGATGTACCTGGTGCACCCGTATCAGGGCGGGCTGCCGAAGCGCACTCAAGTGCTGGCGGACTACTTGATCGACTGGTTCAAGCGCAGCGGCGAGGCCCTGGACCGGCTTCAGCGGTAACGTCGGGCGATCAGATGATCGATCGACAGTTTGCCCGGACCGGTGGTCATCAGGTACAGCAACACTGCCGCCCAAGTTCCGTGGGTCGGGTAGGCGTCGGGGTACACGAACAGCTCGATGACCAGCGTCATGCCCAGCAGTGCCAGCGCTGAAAACCTTGTGGCGAAGCCGACGAGGATCAGGATCGGGAAAAAGTGTTCGGCGAACGCCGCCATGTGCGCGGCGATTTCCGGTGACAGCAGCGGCACGTGGTATTCGCTCTGGAACAGCGGAATCGTCGAATCGGCCAAGTGCGGCCAACCGACCTGGAACGTGCCGTCGATCAGGTCGATGGCCAGGCCCTCGACCTTGGTCTGCCCGGATTTCCAGAACACCGCCGCGATGGAAAAACGGGCGATGAAGGCGATCAGGCTGTGCGGGATTTTTTCCAGCAGCGCAATGGCGCGGGCAATGAGGCTGTTCATGGCGAAACCTTGTGATGTAAATGGGTAATGGTCTGGCGGCTGATCAACAGGGCCAGGGTCTGGCTGAGATCGAAGGCGTCTGCGGATGCCAGCGCCTCGGTCAGTGACAGGCCGGCCTTTAGCTGGCCGATGAACTGGCTGACGCCGGGATCCACGGCGAACACCTCGACCTCCAGGCCGTTGCGCAGGATCAGCGCGTGCTGGGCCTGATTCAGATCGATCCCGGCCAGCGTGGCGTCGTGCTGGTGCGCGGCCCAGATATCCACCACGGGAAAGACTGAGTCGAGTATGTGCAACGAAGGGTGCAGGCCGATTTGCAAGCGCCTCAGGCCTTCCTGATCCGCGAAGGCCGCAGCGATCCGGTCCTGGCTGAGCGGCGCGATATCGGCGGCGTGATAGGCCAGCGTGCGCAGGCGTTCCAGTCGCGCGACATCGGCCAGATAAGGCACGCTCGACGCCGGTTCGAATCCGCTGATGAAGTCCGCCAGATCACTGCCGTAGTCGCTCATCAACGGGCTTCGTGGCGGGTGGTTTTGAATGAAAACGCCGGCCATGGCGCGGAAGAATTCTTCTCCCACCAACTGCCTCACCACGGGATAACTGTCGGCCAGTGCATTGCTCAACGAGCCTTGCACATTGTTGCGGTACACCGCGAATCGACTGGCCGGATCGGCCCCGTTGGTGCTGCACAATCCGTCGGGGCAGGGCAGGCCGATATCGAGCAGTGCGGCGCTGAACACGGCTTGGGTGCTCATGGCCGACCTCCTGCGCAAAGCAGAAGCTCGTCGGCCTGTTGCGCTTCGGCCAGCAGCACGTCGAAGGCCGGCACCTGATTGTCCCGTTCGATCAGCGTCGCCACCGGGCCGACGCGTTCCAGCGCCTGCCGGTACAGCGACCAGACGGCCTGATCGATCGGTGCGCCGTGATCGTCGATCAGCAAGCGATCACCGAGGCTGTCGGAGTCTTCGGCAAACCCCGCCAGGTGGATCTCGCCAACTGCGTGCAGCGGCAGTGCGTCGAGGTAGGCCAGGGGATCGCGCTGATGATTGATGCACGAGACGTAGACATTGTTTACGTCCAGCAACAGACCGCAGCCGCTGCGCCGGATGACTTCACGGATGAAGTCCGCTTCGTCGATTGTCGAACGCTCGAACGCCAGATAGGTCGCCGGGTTTTCCAGCAGCATCGGACGCTTGAGGGTGTTCTGCACCTGGTCGATGTGATCGCAGACGCGATTCAGCGTCGGCGTGTCGTAGGCCAGGGGCAATAGATCATTGAGAAACACCGGGCCGTGAGTCGACCAGGCCAGGTGTTCGGAAAAGGAGTGGGGTTGATAACGCTCGATCAGCGCGCTCAGGCGTTTGAGGTGTTGCACATCCAGCGGGCCTTCGGCACCGATGGACAGGCCGACGCCATGCAGCGACAGCGGATACGCCTCGCGGATCAAACCCAGAAAGTGATGAAACGGGCCGCCGGCCACCATGTAGTTTTCGGCGTGGACTTCGAAGAAACCGATGTCCGGTAGAGAACCGAGCACTTCACGGAAGTGCCCGGTCTTGAGCCCCAGTCCGGCACGGGGCGGGAGCCCGGTGAGGGCTGCCCGAGTGCGGGGGGAGGCATGGTCGCAGGAAGTGATCATGATCGACACTCGGGCAGCCTCCGGATCAGGACTTGGCCTTGAAGGCTTCCATCTGACCGAAACCGGTCGGCGAGGTTTTGCTTTCGGTGGTGGTGCAGGTGCCTTTCGGAACGAACTTCCAGGAGTTGGCCTGGTAATCCATTTTTGCAGTGCCTGCACAGGTGGTGCCGGCGCCGGCGGCACAGTCGTTATGACCTTTCATGGCCACGCCGAAGCATTTTTCCATGTTGCTGTTGTCGGCCGCCTGAACGGTCGAAACGGCGGCCATGCTCAGGGCGGAACCAAGGGCCAGAACCAGGGCGGTGGCGGACAGGGTACGGGTGGTAGCAGTCATGATGTTTCTCCGATTTTTGCTTGGGTTGGAACAAGCGATGTGCGCTTGCTTACCCCACTAGAGAAACGACCTGGCGATGCGTTACAGCGAAAGGCAAAATAATTTATCGAATACAAAAAAACGGCCCGAAGGCCGTTTTTTTGTTTGAAGCGATCAATCAACCGCCGAGGTACGCCTCGCGCACTTTCGGGTCGGTCAGCAGCGCTTCGCCGGTGCCTTGCATCACCACCCGGCCGTTCTCCAGAACGTACGCGCGGTCAGCGATTTTCAGCGCCTGGTTGGCGTTCTGCTCGACCAGGAACACCGTCACACCGTCCTTGCGCAGCTGTTCGATGATGTCGAAGATCTGCTGGATGATGATCGGTGCCAGACCCAGCGACGGCTCGTCGAGCAGCAGCAGCTTCGGCTTGCTCATCAGCGCCCGGCCGATGGCGAGCATTTGTTGTTCGCCGCCGGACATGGTGCCGCCGCGCTGGTTGAAGCGTTCTTTCAGGCGCGGGAAAAGTCCGAGAACCTTGTCCATCTGTTCCTGATAGTCGCCCTTGTCGGTGAAGAATCCGCCCATGGACAGGTTCTCTTCGACAGTCAGTCGGGCAAACACCCGGCGGCCTTCCGGCACCACGGCGATGCTCTTGCGCATGATCTGCGACGAGTCCTGGCCGACCAGTTCCTCACCCATGTAGCGGATGCTGCCGCTGTGGGCCTGCGGCGAACCGCAGAGCGTCATCAGCAGGGTGGACTTGCCGGCACCGTTGGCGCCGATCAGGGTCACGATCTCGCCCTGGCGGACTTCGACGTTGACGCTGTGCAGGGCCTGGATCTTGCCGTAGAAGGTGGAAACGTTTTCGAACTGCAGCATTTACGCTTCCCCCAGATAGGCTTTGATCACTTCAGGATTGTCGCGGATCTGTTCCGGCGTGCCGTCGGCCAGAGGCGTGCCCTGGTTGATCACGACGATGTGGTCGGAAATGCTCATGACCAGTTTCATGTCGTGTTCGATCAGCAGCACGGTCACGTTGTGCTCTTCACGCAGCACGCTGATCAGCGCCTTCAGGTCTTCGGTTTCCTTCGGGTTCAGACCGGCGGCCGGTTCGTCGAGCATGAGGATCCGTGGACGGGTCATCATGCAGCGAGCGATTTCCAGACGACGCTGCTGACCGTAGGCCAGGGTGCCGGCCGGACGGTTGGCGAACTCCTTGAGGTTGACCTTTTCCAGCCAGTATTCGGCGTATTCCATGGCCTCGCGCTCGCTTTTGCGGAACGCCGGGGTCTTGAACAGGCCGGACAGGAAATTGGTGTTCAGGTGACGGTGCTGGGCGATCAGCAGGTTCTCGACCGCCGTCATGTCCTTGAACAACCGCACGTTCTGGAAGGTACGCACCACGCCCTTGAGGGCGATCTTGTGGCCAGGCAGGCCTTCGATCGGTTCGCCATCGAGCTTGATGCTGCCGCCGCTCGGCTTGTAGAAACCGGTCAGGCAGTTGAACACGGTGGTCTTGCCCGCGCCGTTAGGCCCGATCAGCGCCACCACTTGTTTCTCTTTCACGGTCAGGGCCACGCCGTTGACCGCCAGCAGGCCGCCGAAGCGCATGCTCAGATTTTCGACTTTCAGGATCTCGCGGCTCATTTGCGCAGCTCCATGTGAGGACGTTGCATGGGCAGCAGACCTTGAGGTCGCCAGATCATCATCAGCACCATCAGGGCGCCGAACATCAACATGCGGTACTCACTGAACTCACGCATCATTTCCGGCAACAGGATCATCACGACCGCGGCCAGTACCACGCCCAGCTGCGAACCCATGCCGCCCAGCACCACGATGGCGAGAATGGTCGCCGACTCGATGAAGGTGAAGGACTCCGGCGTCACCAGACCCTGACGGGCAGCGAAGAAGCTGCCGGCGAAACCGGCGAAGCAGGCACCCAGGGTGAATGCCGAAAGCTTGATGATCGTCGGGTTCAGACCCAGCGCGCGGCAAGCGATCTCGTCTTCGCGCAACGCTTCCCAGGCACGGCCCAGGGGCATGCGCAGCAAGCGGTTGATGACGAACAGCGCGAACAGCGACAGCAACACCGCGATCAGGTAAAGGAAGATCACCTTGTTCACCGGGTTGTAGGTCAGGCCGAAGTACTCGTGGAAGGTCTGCATCCCCTCTGCGGCCGTCTTGTCGAAGGTCAACCCGAACAGCGATGGCTTGGGAATGTTGCTGATGCCGTTCGGGCCGCCGGTGATGTCGGTGAGGTTACGCAGGAACAGACGGATGATTTCACCGAAGCCCAGCGTCACGATCGCCAGATAGTCACCGCGCAGACGCAGGACCGGGAAACCGAGCAGGAAGCCGAAGGTGGCCGCCATCAGTCCGGCGATCGGCAGGCAGATCCAGAAGCTCAGGCCGTAGTAGTGCGACAGCAGCGCATAACTGTAGGCGCCGACGGCATAGAAGCCGACGTAACCGAGGTCGAGCAGGCCTGCCAGGCCGACCACGATGTTCAGGCCCAGGCCGAGCATCACGTAGATCAGCACCAGCGTCGCGATATCCACCGCGCCGCGAGAACCGAAGAACGGCCAGACCAGTGCACCGATGATCAACGCAATGATGATCCAGCGCTGAGTGGTCGGCAGGGTCAGGAAGCTGCTGGCCTTGGCCGGCATCTTGGGCAGGCTCGGCGAGGATTTCCACGCCGCGCCGATCTGCTGGTCGAACAGCACGCGCAGGAACATCAGTACCGAGCAGACGGCAATGGTGATCAAGGTCGAGGTACTTGTGCCATGCACTTCGAGGTTGATGCCGACGATGGTCAGCTTCAGACCGAGTACCGGGTAGGCCACCGCCCACACCAGCAGGGCGCTGAACAGCGCCTGTTTAAGATTCCTAGTCATACTTTCTCAACCTCCGGACGACCCAACAGGCCGGTTGGCCGGAACAACAGCACCAGAACCAGCAGGCCGAACGCCACGACGTCCTTGTACTGGTCGCCGAAGATATCGGCACCAAAGGCTTCCGCCACACCGAGCACCAGCCCGCCGAGCATGGCGCCGGGGATGCTGCCGATGCCGCCCAGTACCGCGGCGGTGAAGGCCTTGAGGCCGACGAGGAAACCGGCGTTCGGGTTGATCACGCCGTATTGCATGCTCAGCAGCACGGCCGCGATGGCCGCCAGCGCAGCACCGATGACGAAGGTCAGGGCGATGATGTTGTTGGTGTTGATGCCCAGCAGGTTGGCCATCTTGATGTCTTCGGCACAGGCGCGGCAGGCGCGGCCCAGGCGAGAGCGGGAGATGAACAGCGTCAGGCCGAGCATGGCGACCAGGGTCACCACGAACACCACGATTTGCATGTAGGAAATCAGCACTTCATGTGCGCCACCTGGCCCGATGGAAAAGTTTCCAGGGATCAGGTTGGGGATGGATTTGTCCTTGGAGTCTTGCGCCAGCAGAACCGTGTTCTGCAGGAAGATCGACATACCGATGGCGGAAATCAGCGGGATCAGACGGTTGCTGCCGCGCAAGGGGCGGTAGGCGACCCGTTCGATGCTGTAACCGTAGGCACTGGTCACGACGATGGTTGCGAGAAAAGCGGCGGTCATCAACAGCGGAACGCTGTCGAGTCCCATCATGGACAGCCCGGCGATGGCGATGAATGCCACGTAGGAGCCGATCATGTACACCTCGCCATGGGCGAAGTTGATCATTCCAATGATGCCGTAGACCATCGTATAGCCGATGGCGATCAGGGCATACGTGCTGCCAATGGTCATGCCATTAACCAGCTGTTGGAAGAAGTGATAGATGTCAGGCATTACAGCGCTCCTAAAAACCTGATACGCATTTCACTGGTGGAGTCATTTTCCCGCCCGGCCCCGTGGATCTTTATCCACTTCGAATCCGGGTTTTGCCAGCGAACCGCTGATGACGGTTTTGAGATTTTCAGGTGGGGAGACTGGCGGATCACGCCAGCGCGGCCCAATACATTCGTAAAACAAAGCCCACGGCACGCCGTGGGCTTTATTGGCAGTCAGTCAGGCAGCGCCTTACTGAGGCGAAACTTCGGTTTTAGGTTTGCCGAAGTGCCACTCGTAGACCACGAATTTGAAGTCCTTCAGGTCGCCCTTGGCGTCGAAGCTCAGATCGCCGGTCGGGGTCTTGAAGGTGCCTGCGTGAATGGCGGCCGCCACTTTGGCAGGGTCTTCGGATTTGGCAGCGGTGATACCTTGTGCAATCACTTCAACCGCCGAGTAGGACGGGAACACGAACGGGCCGCTCGGGTCTTCTTTCTTCGCCTTGAAGTCTTCAGCCAGTTTCTGGTTGGCCGGATCCTGGTCGAAGGACTTCGGCAGGGTCACCAGCAGGCCTTCGGACGCATCCTTGGCGATCTGCGAGATGGAGTCGTTACCCACGCCTTCCGGACCCATGAACTTGGCTTTCAGGCCTTTTTCCTGGGACTGACGCAGGATCAGGCCCAGCTCAGGGTGGTAGCCGCCGTAGTAGACGAAGTCGACGTTGGCTTGCTTGAGCTTGGAGATCATCGAGGAGAAGTCTTTGTCGCCGGCGTTGACGCCTTCGAACACGGCAACCTTGACGCCTTTGCCTTCCAGGGTTTTCTTCACGGCGGTGGCGATGCCTTCACCGTATTGCTGTTTGTCGTGCAGGACAGCAACGATTTTCGGTTTCACGTGATCGGCAATGTAGTTACCGGCGGCAGGGCCCTGGGCGCTGTCCAGACCGATGGTGCGGAACACCATTTTGTAACCACGGCTGGTGATGTCCGGGCTGGTGGCAGCCGGGGTGATCATGATCACGCCTTCGTCTTCGTAAACGTCCGAAGCAGGCTGAGTGGAGCTGGAGCACAGGTGACCGACCACGAACTTGACGCCGTCGTTGACGACCTTGTTCGCAACGGCTACCGCTTGTTTCGGGTCGCAAGCGTCATCGTATTCAACGGCTTCGAGCTTCTTGCCGTCGACGCCGCCCTTGGCGTTGATCTGTTCGATGGCCATTTTGGCGCCACTGAACTGCATGTCGCCGTACTGGGCTACCGGGCCGGTTTTAGGGCCGGCGATACCGATCTTGATGGTGTCAGCTGCGAACGAATGGCTGGCAACCCCGGCCAGTACCATAGCGGCAAACAGTTTGGAAATCTGCTTAGTAGCCTTAGTCATAGTGCTCCACTCTTACTGTTGTATTTTTTTAGAGTCCTGACGCCGTAGCAGCAGAACCGGGCTGGATATCTTCGCGATACCTTCCGGAAATGCCCCCGGCAACTGTACCGGTACAGTGTAGAGCGCCGGTTGTTGGCCTGGGAAGCTGGCGCCCAGGGGCAAATTCTGGAGATGTCGCTTTAATGAAAGAAAAAGACAGAATTGCGGCGGGGCTTTCAGAGGGCTTATGCCCCAATCATCAGCATTCCTTGGCTTTCCTGCGCTTTTCGTTCGGTACAGCCTTTTGCTACCGGGTTTTTCTGCCGGACCACCGACGTTATCATTCGCGCCGATTTCTTTTCCGGACAGTCCCATGAATCAAGAACCTAGCACCCTCTATGCCAAGCTGCTTGGTGAAACCGCATCTATTACCTGGAAGGAGCTGGAGCGCTTCTACGCCCAGGGTGCCCTATTGTGGGTCGACGCTGACCTGGATTTGATCGCCGTGGCCGAGGCCGTGGCATCGGATCAGGGCGAGAAAGTCGCTGCCTGGCTGGCCGAAGACAAGGTCGCCAAGCTGTCTGAAACGCGGGCGCTGGATATTTTCGAACGTGATCCCGAGATGTGGGCGGTGGTGGTCCGGCCGTGGATTCTGGTCCAGGAAAGGGCGTCGGCCTGAGGGGTTGCACCTCGTTGGTGCGCATGATGGCCGAGGAAAAGTGTGTAGCCGAGTAGCGTGATGGCACGTTGCCGTAGAGAAATGCCACAAGCGCGGGTGGCATAACGGTGACGTAAACGTAACGGGCACAGTTTAGTAAGCAGCCTAACGGCTGCTTAATTGTTTCGGGATGTTGGAAAGGCTGAAATTTTCATCGAATTTGAAGGCCTCTTCGCGAGCAAGCCCGCTCCCACATTCAACCGCGTTGTGTCAGTAGACATACGGTCAAATGTGGGAGCGGGCTTGCTCGCGAATGGAGGCTACTCGGTCTTCGATCAGACCGAGTAAGTCTTGCCGGTATGGTTATTCAGCGAAATAACCTTGGTCTTTCCGATCCGGTGGCGATAAATCTCGCGCAGGTACTTGATCGACTTCTTCACGCAATCGCGCGACAGACGAATGTCGTTGATCGAGACAAACTTCTCTTTGTCGTTGATCAGTTCGCGGTACTTCTTCTCGTACATCGGTTTGATCGCGTACCAGTTGGTATCGAGGATCTTCGCCGGGTTCTCGAACTCGTTGAGCAGGTCGTCGATGCGTTCCTCGTCGAATTCTTCATTGATGATGAAGTCGAGGATCGAGTTGTCGAGGGTCTCGTCGAAACGGTACGGATTCTTCGCGAAGCAACGCTTGATGAACGCCACGATCAGGGTCAGGAAATCGTCCGACAGGCACGGGCTCTTGGCGATCAGGGTGGTCAGCGACAGGTTGGCCGAAGCGCCGATCACCAGCGCGTAACGCTTGAGCGTGGTGTTGGGGAACAGGCTGTTGAGGTGGGTCTTCAACCGGTTCAGGTCCATGTACGACAGCTTGTAGTCTTTCGGCAGCGAAACGATCGAGACCACCGACGAGCAATTCTTGAAGAAGTGCAGGTCATGCAGCGCGGCGGCGTCGTAGCCGGAATTCTTGTACTGCTCCAGCGAGGCGCGATAACGCTTGGATTCGATCGGCAGCAGGCTGATGCCTTCGATGGCCTGGGTGACCTTGTTGAAGTGCGGCAGGTCGATCGAGCGGAAGAACAGGTCGTCGATGTTCAGGCGCTGTGGCTCTTTGTCGAACACCTTGAACTTGTCGCTGCTCGGCGGCGGCGTTTCCGGCACCACGGATTCGGCGTAGGCAATGGCGACCGGGCCGGCCAGACTCATGAACAGGTCGTTGGCGTCCAGGCGAATGGTCTCGCCGATGTCGATGCCGGCGCGACGGAAATAGTTCTGGTCGTAGTCGGTGGTGACGGCCTGGGCCGTCAGGATGTTGAAGATCTGCTGCGAGATGTACTGGTTGGCGTGCTTTTCCATCGCATTGACATCAATGTTCTGGATGTTGCCGTCATCGCTTTCTTCGGCGTAACGCATGATGTCGTTGGAGATCAGCATCATCGCGTTCCATGGACGGATACGGCCCATGACGCTGGCTTCGCTGCTGTCTTCGTTGGCGAAGTTGTACGAGAAATCCCATTCTTCCGACAGGTATTTGCACAGCAGGCGACCGGCGTTGATGTGCAGCGCCTCGGACATTTCGCTGCGGTGGTCGGAAATGTTCGGCAGCACGCAGATGCCGCTGGTGAAGATCGGCTCGAACACGAACGAATGACCGCTCTTGCCGTCATGTTCGTCCATCGGCTTGGTGTCGAACGTCTTGTTCATGTACGAGTGCTGCTGGGCCAGGCCGAATTCCGAGGCCATGCCCGAACCGGTACCGCCGCCGGCACTGAAGATCGAGAAGTACAGGCGCGACTGGTTGGCCTTGATGCCGCAGCTGTCGATCAGGTACGAGTGGATCATTTTCCAGTCGGGGCTGGAGAAGCGCTGGGTATCCTTGTTCAGGATGATCTTCGCCAGGTACTGGCCGAGAATCGGCGCGTTACCGGCGCCACCGGCGTGGACTTCGGACAAGTCCATGATCTTCATTTTGCTGTAGTCGCGCAGGAAGCCGCTCTTTTCGCCCTTGCGCGAGAAACGGATGCGTCCGGCAATGTCCTTGTCCAGGTCGCCGAGCATCACCAGCGGCTCGACCAGGAACACCGGTTTGGTCGACTTGTTCGGGCCGATCCGCAGGTTCTGCTTGATCCACTGGGCCGGGCTGTAGCCTTTGTCGGAGGCCAGGCGACGGTCAGCCACGCGGTCTTCGTTGTTGAATTCGTTGAGGTAGAACTTGCGCGCGTTGTACACCAGCTCCGCCACGTCGAGGGCGATGTTGGAGCCGCAACGACCGAGGCCGATCAGGCACACCGACGGGAATTCCTGGTCGTTGTGCTGCTCGTTGTCGCCTTCCAGGTGCGGTGGGCGCGGGAATACCAGGTCACGCAGGCCGTCGAGGTTGTCGAGGATGCGGTCGGTGTTGGTTTCGGTGAAGTACAGGTATTGCTGGGTGCCCAGAGGGCGCGAAGGAGGCAATGGCTTCATCGGGGCAGGGCTGTTCGCCGCAGGGCTCAGGGTCAGATCGGATACCGCAGTGGCCGGATTGTTTTTAGAAGTCATTGTGCGCCATTTACCTGGACTGGTTGGCTCGGCGACCACTGTCGTCGAGCCTCACGGAATGGGAATCTCGCGTCTTTTTGCTGCGCGTATTTGGCCCGTGCGTCAGGTGCTTTGCCTGTGTGTCGCACGGGGGAATCCTTTCCTGATTGATGATGGATCGGCCATTATTCGGCGATCTTTAATCAAAAGGAGGCTAAATGATGTCAACGCTACCTTCGTTGGGGTTTGCCGGAATCGGACTGATGGGGCTCCCGATGTGCCGGCGTCTGCTGGCGGCGGGTTATCCGCTGACGGTGTGGAACCGCAACCCGGACAAGTGCGCGCCGCTGGTCGAGGCGGGTGCCCGGCAAGTCGCGACCCCGGCCGAACTGTGCGGGCAGGCCGACGTGGTGATGCTCTGCCTGGCCGATACGGCGGTGGTACGCGAAGTAGTGTTTGGCCCGGCCGGTGTTGCTGAAGGCGCAAGAAACGGTCAGCTGCTGGTGGACTTTTCCAGCCTTGAACCGACGGCGACTCGCGAGATGGCAGCAGAACTGGCGCAAAAGACCGGCATGGCCTGGCTCGACTCACCGGTGTCCGGCGGTGTCGTTGGCGCGGAGGCCGGCAGCCTGGCGATCATGGTCGGTGGTGAGGCCGCAGATCTTGATCGGGTTCGCCCGGTGTTGCTCGCCCTCGGTCAGCGCGTCACGCACATGGGCGGCATCGGTGCCGGCCAGGTGACCAAGGCCTGCAACCAGATGATCGTTGCCTGCAATGCGCTGGTGATCGCCGAAGTGGTCGCGCTGGCCGAGCAGTCCGGCGTCGACGCCAGCCTGATTGCCGAGGCGCTGGCCGGTGGTTTTGCCGATTCGAAGCCGCTGCAGATCCTCGCCCCGCAAATGGCCGAAAGCCGTTTTGAACCGGTGAAATGGCATGTGCGCACGCTGCTCAAGGATCTCGATACGGCGGTGAAGTTTTCCCGTGAAGTCGGCTCGGCCACGCCGATCAGCGGATTGGCCGCACAACTGATGCGCCTGCATGGGGCGCAGGGCTTTTTGGAGAGAGATCCGTCGACACTGGTGAAAATGTACCGCGAGCCAGCGTCAGCGGATTGACCGAGTGGGCGTGTTTGCGCTGATTGATCTCTTCGAGGACCGGGCGCAGTTCGTGCAGCGGCACCGGACGGCTGAGCAGGTAACCCTGAATGAAGTCGCAGCCGGAACGCTCGAGGAATTCATATTGCTCCAGGCTTTCCACGCCTTCGGTGACGACCTGCAAGTGCAGGGTGTGGGCCATGACGATGATCGCCTGCACAATTTCCATGTCGGCGGTGGCCTTGGGAATGTCGAGGATGAAGGAGCGGTCGACCTTCAAGGTGTTGAGCGGCAGTCGTTTGAGATAGGCCAGCGACGAGTAACCGGTGCCGAAGTCATCGATTGACAGCGACACGCCCAGGGCACGGATCTGCCGCAACAGCACCAGCGTATTGGCGATGTTGCCCATCAGGGCGTTTTCGGTGACTTCCAGTTCCAGCCGTTCAGGGGCAACCCCAGCGCTGCGCAAGGCGCGTTCGATTTCATTGGCCAGTTCTTCCCGGGCCAGATTCAGAGGTGAGCAGTTCCAGGCGATCTTCAGGTCGCTGCAGCCGTGGCGCGACAGTTCGCCAAGGTCTTCACAGGCCTTGCGCAGCACCCAATTGTCCAGTTCGGCGATCAGGCCATTGTTTTCGGCGATGGCAATAAAACGGTCCGGGGTCAGCAGGCCATGTACCGGATGCTGCCAGCGAATCAGCGCTTCGAGCTTGGTGACCTTGCCGGTCTTCAATTCGAAGATCGGCTGGTAATACAGCATCAGCCCGTTCTCTTCGCGCAGGGCATGGCGCAGTTCTTCCTCCAGTTGCAGTTCCAGGCTCGCGCGGTTTTTCAGGTTGGAATCGAAAAAGTGCACGCCGTTGCGCCCGGCGCCCTTGGATTGATACAGCGCCAGGTCCGCGTGCTTGAGCAGTTCATCGCAGGTGGTGCCGTCTTCAGGAAACAGACTGATACCGATGCTGGTGGTCATCACCATGCGCCGCCCGGCCAGTTCGATCGGCTCCTTCATCTTGAGCATGATGCGCTGGGCCAGGTTGCGAGCCTCCTCGCGGTCGCGCAGGCCGATGAGGATGCAGAATTCATCGCCGCCAAAACGCGCGACTACATCTTCATGGCCGCGCACCGAGCCTTTGATGTGCTGGGCGATGACCTTGAGCAACTCGTCGCCGGCGTCATGACCGAGGCTGTCATTGATGCGCTTGAAATGGTCGATGTCGAGAAACATCACCGCGAGCATGCCGCCCTCGGTGGATTTCTGGCTGAGCTTCTCGGCAAAGAGCTGGTTGAAGCCGCGACGGTTGATCAGGTTGGTCAGGGCGTCGTAATTGGCGGCCTGTTGCAGCGACATCCGCGCCTGGTCGAGCTGGCTCAGCAGCATGTTGACCCGGCGCAGGTCTTGCTCCTTGTTCTGCAGTTTCTTGTCGGCGAGTGCGGCGCTGATGGCGCTGCCGAGGATCAGCAGGGTGATGAAGGCGACGGTGAGCCCCAGCTGCAGGTGGCTGGTTTCGGCCCTCAGTGTGGGAATGCTTCCCTCCGGCAGGACCAGATGCAAAGCCGCCATGCCGGTGAAGTGCATGCTGATGATGCCGGCCCCAAGAATCAGGGTGGCCACGTATTTGAGCATCTGGTTATGCAGGCCGCTGCCTTCACGCAAATTCCCGGCCACCCACAGGGCGGCGAAACTGGCACCGATGGCAATCAGGATCGACAGTCCGAACAGGGTCGGCTCGTAGTAGGCCGTGGCCGCTGATTGCATGGCGGCCATGCCGACGTAGTGCATGCCGGCGATGCCCAGGCCGATGACGATGGCGGTCTTGAAGTATTGCAGCAGACTGGGCTGCGGTTCGCTGAGGGTGTGCATCGCCAGCCAGGACGCCAGCACGGCGATCACCAGGGAGAACAGGGTAATGGCCAGGTCGTACTGGATGTCGATCGGTGTCTGGAACGCCAGCATGCTGATGAAATGCATGGCCCAGATACCGCCGGCCAGGCAAGTGGCGCCGATCCAGCGCCAGAGCCTGCGCGATCCGGGGTCTTCGGCATGGCCGACGCGTTCCGCCATGTCGAGGGTCGCGAAGCTTGCGGCGCAGGCCACCAGATAGGCGACCAGCACCAGCAAGGGGTTGTGTGTGCAATTGAGAATGACCTGCCCGCTCTCCGGCAGCTCGGCAACAAACTGCAAACCAAGCCACTCCATAGCATGCCCCGTCTCTGAGTGCTTCCTTACTGCGTCATCAACGCAGGCGAATGAATGCAGTATAGAGGCCGATTTCGGGGCGCAAGCCGTGGTGGCACATTGGTTCTAATGATTTTGGCATGAGCGCCATAGCGATTGGCGCTAAGGCTCAGGCGACCTCGTTCCAGTGCGGTTGCAACGGCGGCAGGCCGAAGCGGGCACGGGCCTTGTCGCAGTCAATGTTCTGCTCGCCGTTTTCCCACGATGCCTCGAACTCGCGGCAGGGGCTGGAGCGCTTGTCGTAGATCGTGCAATTCACGGCTTTTCCGACTTCGCCTTCCAGCGCGGTGCAGCGCGGCGCCTTGCGGTCGGTACCGATCATGGCGACCCGGCTGGGCGTGATCTGGGTGACCAGTTTATCAGGCACGGTTCCACCGGAGGATGCGCATTCACCCCAGAAAAATGACACACGAAAATGGGAACAGCAGGCACCGCAATTCAGACACGGACTGACATCGGACATGGGAGGGGCATCAAAGGGATTGATCGGCTGGATCCGGACGGATCCGGCGGCCATTCTAGGCTTTGCCACGGCGTTGGGAAGGGGGGCGCGAAAGTATTTTTTCATTGCCGGATTTTTCCGTAAACCCCCCCTGTTTTCGGGGGATTCGAGCCTTTTCAAGGGCTTACGTTTCGTTACAGTGCCATGGCTCCCTATCAGGCTGGCGAATGATCACAGACAGCCCCGACGGCCGTGACTAGATTGCAGGTTCCGGGCTCGGATGCGTCGGCAGTGAAGCCCTATAACAATAAAAGAGACGGACCCATGCAGAACTCGACCCAAGCGGCGAATGCCTGGCGCATTCTGTTCCTGTTGTTCCTCGCCAACCTGTTCAATTTCTTCGATCGCACCATTCCGGCAATCATCATCGAGCCGATCCGCATGGAGTGGCACCTCAGCGACTTTCAGCTGGGGATCGTCGGCACCGCGTTCACCATCGTCTACGCCATTGCCGGTCTGCCATTGGGGCGCATGGCTGACACCGGCTCGCGCAGCAAACTGATGGGCTGGGGCCTGGCGACCTGGAGCGCGTTGACCGCAGTTAACGGACTGGTCGGCAGTTTCTGGAGTTTCCTGCTGGTGCGCATGGGCATCGGCATCGGTGAGGCCAGTTACGCGCCCGCCGCCAACTCGCTGATCGGTGACCTGTTCCCGGCCCACCGTCGGGCGCGGGCCATGGGCATCTTCATGCTGGGCCTGCCGTTGGGGCTGTTGCTGGCATTCTTCACCATCGGTGCGATGGTCAAGGCGTTCGATAGCTGGCGTGCGCCGTTCTTCATCGCTGCGGTGCCGGGGCTGCTGCTGGCGGTGTTCATGTTCTTCATCAAGGAACCCAAGCGCGGCGCGGCGGAAACCGTGCAGGTGTCGCAAGAAAAAGTCGACAAGCCGATCCGCCGGGTGCTGGCGGTGCCGACGTTCCTGTGGCTGGTGCTGGCGGGGTTGTGCTTCAACTTTGCGACCTACGCCTGCAACTCGTTTCTGGTGCCGATGCTGCAGCGCTATTTCCTGATGCCATTGCAGGAGGCGGCGGTGGCCACCGGGATGATCGTCGGGGTGACCGGCTTGATCGGCCTGACCCTGGGCGGCTGGATCGCCGACAAGATTCACCAGCGCGTGGCCAGCGGCCGGCTGTTGTTTGCGGCGTTCAGCCTGATCATCTCGACGGTGTGCACCGCCTGGGCGCTGCATGCCGGACGGATCGAGATCGGTGTGTTTGTCGCGCTGTTCAGTGTCGGCTGGCTGTTTGCCTATAACTTCTACACCTGCGTCTACACGGCGATCCAGGACGTGGTCGAACCGCGTCTGCGGGCTACGGCGATGGCGCTGTTCTTTGCCGGGCTGTATCTGCTCGGCGGCGGTCTGGGGCCGGTAGTGGTGGGTGGTTTGTCGGATCATTTCGCCAAGTCGGCCATGATTTCGGCGGGGGCCGAGCAGATGACCGAGGCGTTCAAGGCTGTCGGCCTGCATGACGCGATGTACCTGATCCCGGTGGCGCTGTTCTTTACGATGGTGTTTCTGTTTCTGGCATCGCGGTGTTTTGTGCGGGATGCGAAGCGGATGAAGGAGGGGTTGTCGGCAGTGGTGGAGCCGGATGGCGCAGCGGTGACTGCGTAACCTCAGACAAACAAAAAGGCCCGCATCGCTGCGGGCCTTTTCGTTTTTGGCGATGGAGCAGGGCGGTTTAGCCTGCGACCAGCACCCGAATCGCTTCCAGTCGCAGCGCAGCCTTGTCGAGCATGGCCAGGCCTTGCTCGCGCTGTTTGCGCAGGGCCACCAATTCGCTGTCGCGCACGGTCGGGTTGACCGCCTGCAACGCGGTCAAGCGTGCCAGTTCTTCATCGGTATCGGCTGCCAGACGACGGCGGGCCTCGGCCACGCGCTCGGCGTGACGCGGGGTGACCTTGTCTTCACCGGCGTTGATCCGTGGCGTCAACTGATCGCGCTGAGCCTGGATGAACTTGTTGGCGCTGGCGCGCGGCACGCTTTCCAGCTGATCGTTCAGGGTTTCGAACGCCACACGGGCCGACAGGTCGTTGCCGTTGGCATCGAGCAGGCAGCGCAGGGCGGCCGGCGGCAGGTAACGGCCCAGTTGCAGCGAGCGCGGCGCAACCACTTCGCTGACGTACAGCAGTTCCAGCAGTACGGTGCCCGGCTTGAGCGCCTTGTTCTTGATCAGCGCGACGGCGGTGTTGCCCATCGAACCGGACAGCACCAGGTCCATGCCGCCCTGCACCATCGGGTGTTCCCAGGTGATGAACTGCATGTCTTCGCGCGACAGCGCCTGGTTGCGGTCGTAGGTGATGGTCACGCCTTCGTCGTCGCCCAGCGGGAAACTGGCGTCGAGCATCTTCTCGCTCGGCTTGAGGATCAGGGCGTTTTCCGAATGGTCTTCGCTGTCGATGCCGAATGCGTCGAACAGGGTTTCCATGTAGATCGGCAGGGCGAACTGATCGTCTTGCTCGAGGATGTCCTCGACCAGCGCGTCACCTTCGCCGGCACCGCCGGAGTTCAGCTCAAGCAGACGGTCGCGACCGGTGTGCAGCTCGGCTTCCAGACGCTCGCGCTCGGTCCGCGCTTCGTCGATCAGCGTCTGCCACTCGCCGTCGTCAGCCTCTTCCAGCAGCGGCAGCAGGCGCGGGCCGAACTGGTGCTGCAAGGCGTTGCCGGTCGGGCAAGTATTGAGGAACGCGTTCAGCGCCTCGTGATACCACTGGAACAGGCGCTCTTGCGGGCTGGTTTCCAGGTACGGCACGTGCAGTTCGATGATGTGTTTCTGGCCGATCCGGTCCAGACGACCGATCCGCTGCTCCAGCAGGTCCGGGTGCGACGGCAGATCGAACAGCACCAGGTGGTGAGCGAACTGGAAGTTGCGGCCTTCACTGCCGATTTCCGAGCAGATCAGCACCTGTGCGCCGAACTCTTCGTCGGCGAAGTAGGCGGCGGCGCGGTCACGCTCGAGGATGTTCATGCCTTCATGGAACACCGTGGCCGGGATGCCGGAACGTACGCGCAGGGCGTCTTCCAGGTCCATCGCGGTCTCGGCGTGGGCGCAGATCACCAGCACTTTGGTGCGCTTGAGCATTTTCAGCTGATCGATCAGCCACTCGACGCGCGGGTCGAATTTCCACCAGCGTTCTTCTTCGCTGGCGTCCGGCTGGGCCTGGAAGCTGACTTCCGGATACAGTTCGGCGTGATCGCCCAGTGGCAGTTCGAGGTATTCGTCCGGGCACGGCAGCGGGTACGGATGCAGTTTGCGCTCCGGGAAACCCTGCACGGCGGCGCGGGTGTTGCGGAACAGCACGCGGCCGGTGCCGTGGCGGTCGAGCAGTTCGCGAACGAGGCGGGCGCTGGCTTCGGTGTCGCCATCGTTGACGGCGGTCAGCAGGGCTTCGCCTTCGTTGCCGAGGAAACCGTGAATGGTCTTGTGCGCTTCGGCCGAGAGACGGCCCTTGTCCAGCAGTTCCTGAACGGCTTCGGCTACCGGGCGATAGTTCTCGCTTTCGGCGCGGAAGGCGGCCAGGTCATGGAAGCGGTTCGGGTCGAGCAGGCGCAGACGGGCGAAGTGACTGTCCTGGCCGAGTTGTTCCGGGGTGGCGGTGAGCAGCAGCACGCCCGGGATCGTCTCGGCAAGCTGCTCGACCAAGGAGTATTCCGGGCTGACCTTGTCTTCGTGCCACACCAGGTGGTGCGCTTCGTCGACCACCATCAGGTCCCAGCCGGCGGCGAACAGCGCGTCCTGGGCCTTTTCGTCTTCAACCAGCCACTCCAGGGCCACCAGGGCCAGCTGGGTGTCTTCGAACGGGTTGGAGGCATCGCTTTCGATGAAGCGTTCTTCGTCGAACAGCGCAACCTGCAGGTTGAAACGGCGGCGCATTTCCACCAGCCATTGGTGCTGGAGGTTTTCCGGCACCAGGATCAGCACGCGATTGGCGCGACCGGAGAGCAACTGGCGATGGATCACCAGACCGGCTTCGATGGTCTTGCCCAGACCCACTTCGTCCGCCAGCAATACCCGTGGCGCGATGCGGTCGGCGACTTCACGGGCAATGTGCAACTGGTGCGCGATCGGCTGCGCACGCACGCCGCCCAGGCCCCACAGGGAGGACTGCAACTGGCGGCTGGTGTGTTCCAGGGTGTGGTAGCGCAGGGAGAACCACGACAGCGGGTCGATCTGCCCGGCGAACAGACGGTCGCTGGCCAGACGGAACTGGATGAAGTTCGACAGCTGGGTTTCCGGCAGGGTGACGGCTTCGTTCTCGGCGTTCAGACCGTGGTAGACGAGCAGGCCATCGGCATCCTCGACTTCGCGCACGGTCATCTTCCAGCCTTCGAAGTGAGTGATGGAGTCGCCCGGCGAGAATCGCACGCGGGTCAAAGGCGCATTCCTTAGCGCGTACTGGCGGGTTTCGCCAGTGGCCGGGTAAAGCACGGTCAACAAGCGGCCGTCCTGTGCCAGAACGGTGCCTAAACCAAGCTCTGCTTCGCTGTCACTGATCCAGCGTTGCCCCGGTTGATACTGCTGCGCCATGCTGCCTGACTCCCACCTTGAAAAAGCGGGCTATCTTAACGGAATGAGGCCCTGAGGCCAAAGGATTAGGCGTCGTTGCGGCCATTAAATGCCGACGGCCGACTGAGGGAAGATTAGGTCATGCGTCGGTTCCAGGAGCGCTGGCGGCACGATTGAGTGCCAACCCGGTCACAAGTTTTCGACCGATGGCTCAAGGCCCCGATGCCGCAGCCGATAGCCTGCTGACAGGAGACCCTTCATATGCTGCCACCGATGCTCCCCTTGAGCGCCGTGCCGATCACATCCCAGCAGGATCCGATCCGACAGCGGCCGGACATTCCCCCGGTGGTGCCGGTGCAGGAAAGCTCCAACGAAAGCACCATCGACCTGCAAAAGCGCGATCCGGAAGAGGATGGTTATCTGCTGCGCGAGGAGCAGCGGCGCCAGCAGGAGCGTGAGCGTCGCAAGCGCGAAGCCGACGAAGATCCGGAAGAACACCTCGCCGTGCCGGGCACCGAACTCAATGCCGACAACACCGTGCCGGTGGTACCGCTGATGGAAGACCAGCCGCGTCAGGGCCTGTGGGTCGACATCGAGATCTGAGGCTGCCCGACCACCGCGTCTTGAATACACGATTTGTTGTACGTCGATGGCTGGTCAGCGCCGGCGTGAGGCCGCATTATTGGCGCAGTCCTGTCGGCGATCCGGCAGTTGTGATTCAGTCCAAGCGATGCATCGAACGCCATGAGCCAAGACGACAAACTGATCGACCTCAGCACCGAACGCGCCAAGCGGGTTCACGACCTCAACGAAAAACGCCTGAATGAAGTGCGCAAGGCCTTCGAACAGGCCATGCCGTTGGGAAAACCGAAGAAAAAGTCGAAAAACAAACCGAAAAAGCGTTGATCTCCCCCTGTATCCGTTGATGCAGGTCAGTTATTTCCCTTCCTTTCCTCCGCACCTTGACCGGTATTGATCCCGGTCAATTCCTGCGCCTGCCTGATTGGTTAACTTAGCTCCATCGCAGCAAAGCAGGGGCCAGGAGGCCAGTCATGTTTTTCGATAACGTGGTGTTTGCCGGGGTTCTGACGGTGGGGCTCATGGTTCTGTTTTTTGCAGGGTTTGGATTTTTTATCTGGAAGGATGCGAATAAGCGCAAGAAGCCTTAGTTCTTCCGGGTTTGATGAGCACGCAAGGCATTTTGGGCAACTTCGGTTGCCCTTTTTTTTTTGTGTCTTGGCGGCCTTTGGGCCGACCATGCTTTGGGTTGTTTTGGGTGAATATCCGTTTCTTTGGGTGTTGCGGCTGGCGGTTTCGCCCTTACGGCGAGTCACTTTTTCAAACGCCAAAAAGTAACCAAAAGGCTTGGCCCCGGCGTTCGGCACCTCGCTGAGGCTCGGCGTTCCTTCGTTCCGGGATTCATCCGGGGGCATCGCCTCCGGTTTGCTTCGCTGCACCTCCTCTCGATGTGTTCGACTTCGTCGAACGGCGCTACGCGCCCACCCCCGGATAAATCCCTCCACTCAGCCTTCCGATGGGGCCGGCACGTCAAAAGCTTTACTCGAGCTAACGCTCATCGTGTTGAGTGGTGGAAGCCAAAGCCAAAGCCAAAGCCAAAGCAGGTGCGGGATGTGGGCTTTTGAGGACCGGAGTTCACCTCGGTATCTCACGTCGGCGTATTTCTCCAAAACACCTCGGTCAGTCCCCTCTCCCTACGGGCGGTCCGACGTTTCGGGAGGGCTAGGGTGAGGGCGCTTTTGATGTTAACCATTCCACGCTCTGTATTCCCTTTCTAAAACCAACAAAAAAGGCGTGATCCTCTCGAATCACGCCTTTTTCATTACCACGATCTATCAGCTACCCAGCGCCTTCGACGCCAGCCAGAACAAGCCGGCCGACAGGGCCACGGTGGCCGGCAGGGTCAGGACCCAGGCCAGCAGGATGGTTTTCACCGTGCCGCCTTGCAGGCCGCTTTTGTTGGCGACCATGGTGCCGGCCACGCCCGAGGACAGGACGTGGGTGGTGGACACCGGCAGGCTGAAGATGTTGGCCAGGCCGATCATGCTCGCAGCGGTGATCTGTGCCGACATGCCCTGGGCATAGGTCATGCCTTGCTTGCCGATTTTTTCGCCGATGGTCAGCACTACGCGTTTCCAGCCGATCATGGTGCCGAGGCCCAGGGCCAGGGCGACCGCCAGAATCACCCAGAACGGGGCGTATTCGGTGGTGGTGGTCAGGTCTTTGCGCAGCTTGTCCAGGTCGGCCTTTTCACGAGCCTCAAGGCCCGGGAGTTTGGCGACTTTCTTCGCGGTGTCGTCCAGGCAGAGCAGGTAGCGGCGCACTTCGATGCGGCTTTCCGCCGGCAGCGAGTGGTAGTCCGATACACCTTTGAGGGTGTGGAGCAGGGCGGAAATGGTCGGTTCGGTCTGCTGCGGGTTGCAGCGGAATTTCTCCGGCAGGTCGCCTTCTACGCTTTTGCCCAGGGCCAGGAATTCGCCAAGGGTGGCGGCGTTGCGCTGGTAGAACTGGCTCAGGTGCAGGGTCGCGTCGCGGGTGCGTTCGATCTGGTAGGTGGTGCTGTTCAGGTCGAGCACGAACTGCGCAGGCACGATACCGATCAGGACCAGCATGATCAGGCCGATGCCTTTCTGACCATCGTTGGAGCCGTGCACGAAGCTCATGGCCATGGCGGACATCACCAGCACTAGGCGATTCCAGAACGGTGGATGCTTCTTGTCGTCGATCTTGCGGCGTTGTTCCGGGGTCTTGTGCATCTTCGACAGCGGGCGCCACCACTTCAGGCCGATCAGCACCAGTGCGGCTACCAGGAAGCCAGCCATCGGCGAGAACACCAGCGAAGCACCGATATCGATCGCTTTCTGCCAGTTCACGCCATCACCCAGCGGAATGTCGTTGATCAGGGCATTGGCCAGGCCGACACCGAGGATCGAACCGATCAGGGTGTGGGAACTGGAAGCCGGGATACCGAAGTACCAGGTGCCCAGGTTCCAGGCGATGGCGGCGGCGAGCAGCGAGAACACCATTGCCAGACCATGGCCGGTGTTCACGTTGATCAACAGTTCTACTGGCAGCAGGTGGACGATGGCGTACGCCACGCCGACGCCGCCCAGCAATACGCCGAGGAAGTTGAACACGCCCGAGAAGAACACCGCCAGGTGAGGCGGCATCGCTTTGGTGTAGATAACAGTGGCTACCGCGTTAGCGGTGTCATGAAATCCATTGATGAACTCGAAGGCGAGGACAAATGTCAGGGCGAGCAGGAGGCTCACAAGCACCCAGGCATCCAGTCCGCTGAATAAATCGATCATGAAGGTTTTCTGACCCGGTCATAAGGGGGCGCGATTATGCCAGAAAAGACTGGAAATCGATCCCCTACCTGCTCATCGGTAACCTTCTTCGCCAAATTAATTTGTATCAAGGTGCATTACCCAAGCTTTTTACAGGGTTTTGCAAGGCATTGATTCGATTGATAAAAATGCGAATAGCCGGCGGATCGACCGGGGGGCGGGAGGGGGCAGAAGCTTGTATGAAATATCTGAGAAACGTGTCTGACATGCTCCAGACCTGTGCAATACAGGGGAGTTGGCCGCTGCCCGCGGGTAGCGGGCGCGCAAGGCATCGTCAGTCCACCGTGCTTGTAACCCGGTGAGTACGCTTACCCTCGAAAGTCTCAAAGGAAGGCATCAAGGCTCTTCGGCTTTGAGTTCCTCTTCCATTTTTTTCAGTTCTTGCTGGAAGACCTGATCCTGAACGGTCGGGCGTTTACGCCAGGCTTTGCGTTCCGGTTCCGGTTGAGCGGCGTAGGTGGTGACTTCCCCGCCGTAAACTTCCTTGTAACGTTGTTCCTGGCGCTCAAGTTCCGCGCGCAGTTCGTCTTTCGTCACAGTGCTACCTGTATGAGTTGAGATAAATGTCTGGTGAAACGCACTGCAACGAATCAATTGAACCGGTTCGCCAACAAGACGCGGCCTGAACAGGCAGCGGTGTTGTCGGCAGGGCGGTCAAGACTTCCATGTTGCAGGCGGCTACGGCACCAGATTAAAACTGACGCAGCATCAGTTTCCTGTTTCAGCGAGCGCGCTGGCGGTGCATGGGTAATGAACATCAGGCGCTGGCCGGGGCTGAAGGCAATGGACATTGCCTCAGCGAATGACGTCGACGGCCAATAAAAGTGCGACGCCATTGAGGTGCATTATAGCGGCCGATTCGGGATTGACTATCTTTGCCAAGTTAAAAACGGTTCCGGATGTGTGATTGTTTTGTGACTCGCAACTTTTACCGGTAGTTGCGTCGTTGTTGCCGGGTGTTGTGTTTCTGGCGTCATTTAGTCGATCAACTAAGGGGGCGGGCGCATGAGTGATATCGCGTTGGAAACTTTACAGAGTCGCTTCATCCGGGTCGGAGGGCGCGTTTGCGATTATCGGTCGACGGTTCGATAATCGCCCGGTGTTGGCGATCTGGCGCTTGTGCATCTGTCTGCGAGCCGCTTGTATAGCCGTTGATCCGAACAAGAAAAAAGGACCTGACATGAACGATCAAATGCGCAATTCCTTCACCTCGGTAGCGCCGCCGATCGTCGCCTCGCCGGCCAAACGCATCCAGGCCCTGACCGGCGATCCGGACTTCATGACTTCCCTGGCCCGCGGCCTGGCCGTGGTCCAGGCGTTTCAGGAGCGCAAGCGCCACCTGACCATCGCCCAGATCAGTCACCGTACGGAAATCCCCCGCGCTGCCGTACGCCGCTGCCTGCATACCTTGATCAAACTCGGTTACGCCACCACCGACGGCCGTACTTATTCGTTGCTGCCCAAAGTGCTGACCCTTGGTCACGCCTATCTGTCTTCGACGCCGCTGGCAGTCTCCGCCCAGCCGTACCTCGACCGCATGAGTGAGCAGCTCCACGAGGCCTGCAACATGGCCACGCTGGAAGGCGACGACATTCTTTACATCGCTCGCTCGGCCACCACCCAGCGCCTGATTTCGGTGGACCTGTCGGTGGGCGGGCGGCTGCCGGCGTATTGCACGTCCATGGGGAGGATTCTGCTGGCGGCGCTGGACGACACGTCGCTGCGTGAATACCTCGACCATGCCGAACTGGTGGCCAAGACCAGTCGCACGCTGCACACCCCCGAGTCCTTGCTCGAATGTCTGCAGGAAGTGCGGCAGCAGGGCTGGTGCATCGTCGATCAGGAACTGGAGCAAGGCCTGCGTTCGATTGCCGTGCCGGTGTATGACGCCTCCGGCCAGGTGGTGGCCGCGCTCAACGTCAGCACCCACGCCGGTCGCGTCAGCCGTACCGAACTGGAACAGCGCTTTCTGCCGGGTCTGCTGAGCGCAAGTCGCGACCTCAGCGCGCAGTTGTTCGCCTGATGAAGCTGTTCGATAAACGCACAGAGTTGCGTTTATCGAATTGACGCTAAAACCCCCGGATCATTAATGTCGCGGCAGCGTCATCCGGCGCTGTTGTGAATGAGCCCGCCGGATCGTCGACTCCCATAATAATGACAAGAGGCAACTTCCCATGCGCACGTTCCCCGACTGTCGCCGCTCCCGTTCCTGTTGCCGGTTTTAGCGCAACGCCCGATTTCCTCCTTATATGCTTGTGTCCGTGCCAGTCTTTGGCCGGTCGCCGTTCGACTGCGTTTTTTGCGTGGAATAAAAATAATGAACCAGCCTCAGTCCGCTGTAGGTCACTGCCTCGACGTGCAGTCCTTTATCAATGCCCAACCGATCTCGCGCTATCAGTGGCGGGTGGTGATTCTGTGTTTCCTGATTGTGTTCCTCGATGGTCTCGACACGGCGGCCATGGGTTTCATCGCGCCGGCCCTGTCCCAGGACTGGGGCATCGATCGTGCGAGCCTCGGCCCGGTAATGAGCGCCGCGCTGATCGGCATGGTCTTCGGCGCCCTGGGCTCCGGGCCGTTGGCTGACCGCTTCGGGCGAAAAGTCGTACTGGTCGGCGCGGTCTTTCTGTTCGGCGCTTTCAGCCTGGCGTCGGCCTACGCCACCAACGTCGAGCAATTGCTGGTGCTGCGTTTTCTCACCGGTCTGGGGCTGGGCGCCGGCATGCCGAACGCCACCACGCTGCTGTCGGAATACACCCCGGAGCGCAAGAAGTCGTTACTGGTGACCAGCATGTTCTGTGGCTTCAACCTTGGCATGGCGGGTGGAGGATTCATCTCGGCCAAGCTGATTCCGGCGTTCGGCTGGCACAGCCTGTTGCTGATCGGCGGGATTCTGCCGCTGATCCTCGCCGTGGTGTTGCTGCTCTGGCTGCCGGAATCGGCGCGTTATCTGGTGGTGCGTAACCGAGGCACCGACAAAGTGCGCAAGACCCTCGCGCCGATCGACCCGGCCACCGTCGCCCAGGCCGCAAGTTTCAGCGTACCGGAACAGAAAACCGTAAAAGCGCGCAACGTGTTCGCGGTGATTTTCTCCGGCACCTACAGCGTCGGCACGTTGCTGCTGTGGCTAACCTACTTCATGGGCCTGGTGATCGTGTATCTGCTGACCAGCTGGCTGCCGACCCTGATGCGCGACAGCGGCGCGAGCATGGAGCAGGCGGCCTTCATCGGCGCATTGTTCCAGTTCGGCGGGGTGTTGAGCGCGGTCGGCGTAGGCTGGGCGATGGACCGGTTCAATCCGCACAAGGTCATCGGCATTTTCTACCTGCTGGCCGGGGTGTTTGCCTACGCGGTCGGGCAGAGCCTGGGCAACATCACGTTGCTGGCGACGCTGGTGCTGGTGGCGGGCATGTGCGTCAACGGTGCGCAATCGGCGATGCCGTCGCTGGCGGCGCGGTTTTATCCGACGCAGGGCCGGGCGACCGGGGTGTCGTGGATGCTCGGGATCGGCCGTTTCGGTGCGATTCTCGGCGCATGGATGGGCGCGACCCTGCTGGGCCTGGGCTGGAATTTCGAACAGGTGCTGACAGCTTTGGTGATCCCCGCCGGGCTGGCCACGGCTGCGGTGGTGATCAAGGGTCTGGTCAGTCACGCGGACGCGACCTGATACCGGGGTGATCATTAGGTTGATAACAATCTGTTCGATAAACGAACACTCAGTCGATTATCGGATTGTTTGGCGAAAATCAGCGGCTTAATCTTCAGTGACTCCGGCGCACAACCTCGCGCCTTTTTATCACTGGCGATCCACTACAAAAACGGGAGCCCGCTCCATGGCTGAGATCCTTTCGCTGCACGACGCGGTGAAGCAATTCGTCAATGACGGCGACACCGTCGCGCTCGAAGGCTTCACTCACCTGATCCCTACGGCGGCGGGTCATGAAATCATTCGTCAGGGCAAGAAAGATCTGACCCTGGTGCGGATGACGCCTGACCTGATCTACGACCAACTGATCGGCGCCGGCTGTGCACGCAAGCTGATCTTCTCCTGGGGCGGCAACCCGGGTGTGGGGTCGCTGCACCGACTGCGCGATGCGGTCGAGAAACAATGGCCACACGCGCTGGAAATCGAAGAACACAGCCACGCCGACCTGGCCAACGCTTACGTCGCCGGCGCCTCCGGCCTGCCTTTCGCGGTGCTGCGGGCCTACGCCGGTTCCGACCTGCCGAAGGTCAACCCGCTGATCAAGTCCGTGACTTGCCCGTTCACCGGTGAAGTGCTGGCGGCGGTGCCGTCGGTGCGCCCGGACGTGACCGTGATCCACGCCCAGAAGGCAGACCGTCAGGGCAACGTGCTGCTGTGGGGCATCCTCGGTGTGCAGAAAGAAGCCGCGCTGGCCGCCAAGCGTTGCATCGTCACCGTCGAAGAGATCGCCGACAACCTCAACGCGCCGATGAACGCCTGCGTGCTGCCGACCTGGGCCCTGAGCGCAGTCTGCCATGTACCCGGTGGCGCGCATCCATCCTACGCCCACGGTTACACCGAGCGTGACAATCGTTTCTATCAGGCGTGGGACCCGATCGCCCGCGACCGTGAGACGTTTACCGCGTGGATCAACGAATACATCCATGGCTGCGCTGACTTCAGCGAGTTCCAGGCCAAGTTGGCCGCTGCTTCGGAGGCCAAGTAATGACTTACACCACCAATGAAATGATGACCGTCGCTGCGGCCCGTCGCCTGAAGAACGGCTCGGTGTGCTTCGTCGGCATCGGCCTGCCGTCGAAAGCCGCCAACCTCGCGCGCCTGACCTCGTCGCCGGACGTGGTGCTGATCTACGAGTCGGGCCCGATCGGCGCCAAGCCAAGTGTGTTGCCACTGTCGATCGGTGACGGCGAACTGGCGGAAACCGCCGATACCGTCGTTCCGACCGGTGAGATTTTTCGCTACTGGCTGCAGGGCGGACGCATCGACGTCGGTTTTCTCGGTGCGGCGCAGGTCGACCGTTTCGGCAACATCAACACCACGGTGGTCGGCGATTACCATCAGCCGAAAGTCCGTCTGCCGGGTGCCGGTGGTGCGCCGGAGATCGCCGGTTCCGCGAAAAGCGTGCTGATCATCCTCAAGCAGTCGGCGCGTTCGTTTGTCGACAAGCTCGATTTCATCACCTCGGTCGGCCATGGCGAGGGCGGCGATTCGCGCAAACGCCTGGGCCTGCCAGGTGCAGGTCCCGTCGGCATCATCACTGACCTGTGCATCATGGAACCGGAAGAGGGCACTCACGAATTCGTGGTCACCGCACTGCACCCGGGCGTGACCCGTGAGCAGGTGGTCGCCGCCACCGGCTGGGCCATCCGTTTTGCCGACAGTGTAGCCACCACCGCCGAACCGACCGAGGTCGAGCTGACCGCTTTGCGCGATCTCGAAGCCCGCACCGCAGCGGCCCACGGCCAGGCACCGGGAGAAGCATGATGCGCGACGTTTATATCTGCGATGCGATTCGTACCCCCATCGGTCGTTTCGGTGGCGGTCTGGCGGCTGTTCGCGCCGACGACCTGGCCGCCGTGCCGATCAAGGCCCTGATGGATCGCAATCCGTCGGTGGACTGGAGCGCCCTCGACGAAGTATTCCTCGGCTGCGCCAACCAGGCCGGCGAAGACAACCGCAACGTGGCACGCATGGCGTTGTTGCTGGCCGGTCTACCGGAGAGCGTTCCCGGCGTCACCCTCAATCGCCTTTGCGCGTCGGGCATGGACGCCATCGGCACGGCGTTCCGCGCCATCGCCAGCGGCGAAATGGAGCTGGCGATTGCCGGCGGTGTCGAGTCGATGTCCCGCGCGCCGTTCGTAATGGGCAAGGCTGACGCGGCGTTCTCGCGCAACATGAAGCTGGAAGACACCACCATCGGCTGGCGTTTCATCAACCCGTTGATGAAGGCGCAGTACGGCGTCGACGCAATGCCGCAGACCGCCGACAACGTCGCCGACGACTATGAAGTGTCGCGCGAGGATCAGGACGCTTTCGCCCTGCGCAGTCAGCAGCGGACGGCCGCCGCCCAGGCTGCCGGCTACTTCGCCGAGGAAATCGTCGAAGTGCGGATCTCCCACAAGAAGGGTGAAACCGTGGTCAGCCAGGACGAACATCCTCGCGCCGATACGACTATTGAGGCCCTGACCAAACTGAAACCGGTCAATGGCCCGGACAAGACTGTTACCGCCGGCAACGCGTCGGGTGTGAATGACGGTGCCGCCGCGCTGATTCTGGCCTCGGCCGAAGCTGTAAAAAAACACGGTTTGACCGCTCGGGCCAAAGTGCTGGGCATGGCCAGTGCCGGGGTGGCGCCACGGGTGATGGGTATCGGCCCGGTGCCGGCGGTGCGCAAACTCACCGAACGCCTCGGCGTGGCGGTCAGCGATTTCGATGTGATCGAACTCAACGAAGCGTTTGCCAGCCAGGGTCTGGCGGTATTGCGTGAGCTGGGGCTGGCGGATGACGCGGCGCAGGTCAACCCGAACGGCGGGGCGATTGCCCTCGGCCATCCGTTGGGCATGAGCGGCGCACGTCTGGTGCTGACTGCCCTGCATCAGTTGGAAAAGACCGGTGGCAAGAAAGGTCTGGCGACCATGTGCGTCGGTGTCGGCCAGGGTCTGGCCCTGGCCATCGAACGCGTCTGACGCAAGCCGTGACGAACAAGAACAGAGGAAAGCGAAATGACTGACAAGCCTGGTTACCGCCGCCCACAGGAAGGCACCCAGCCGCCGTACCTGCACCCGAATTATCAATCCACCAATCTGCGCTCACCGTCCAAGCCGTTGGTGTTTCTGCCGCATTCGCTGTCGGAAATCACCGGCCCGACCATCGGTGCCGAGCGAGTGGCCGACACCGACAACGATCTGACCGCCCAGCATCAGGGCGAACCGCTCGGCGAGCGAATCATCATTCACGGCCGTGTGCTCGATGAAGACGGTCTGCCGGTGCCGGGGATTCTGGTGGAAATCTGGCAGGCCAACGCCGCCGGTCGCTACAACCACGCCCGCGACCTGCACGACGCACCACTGGACCCGAATTTCACCGGCACCGGCCGCACCGTGACCGACGCCGACGGCTGGTATCAGTTCCAGACCATCAAGCCCGGCGCCTATCCGTGGGGCAATCACCATAACGCCTGGCGCCCGGCCCACGTGCATTTCTCGCTGTTCGGGCCGAGCATCCTGACGCGTCTGGTCACGCAAATGTATTTCCCCGGCGACCCGCTGCTGCCCTACGACCCGATCTACAACTGCGTGCCGGACACTTCGGCCAAGGAACGCCTGATCGCCGCTTTCGATCTGGAAAAAACCATTCCGTCCTACGCCCTCGCTTATCGCTGGGACATCGTGCTGCGCGGCCGCGAAGCCACGCCGATGGAGAAATGAGATGACCCTGACTGCGACCACGTCCCACACCGTCGGGCCGTATTACCACATCGGCCTGACCTGGCTGAACCGCGAACACCTCGCCAACGAGTTGACCCTCGGCCAGCGCGTGGCGATCACCGGGCAAGTGGTGGACGGCAACGGCGATGTCGTCAACGACGCCATGCTCGAAGTCTGGCAGGCGAACGCCGCCGGCAAATACGATCACCCGGAAGACGAGCAGGCCAAACCGCTGGACCCGAATTTCGAAGGTTTCGGCCGGGTGCCGGTGGACGCCGAAGGGCGCTTCCGATTCACCACCATCAAACCGGGCACGGTCGAAGGCCTGAAAGGCTCGACCCAGGCGCCGCATCTGGTGGTGCTGGTGTTTGCGCGCGGTCTGGTGAAGCACTTGCTGACGCGGATTTATTTCGAGGGCGATCCGGCGAACGTGAATGATCCGCTGCTCGAATGCGTACCGGCCGAGCGCCGCAGCACGTTGCTGGCGAAGCCGGATGCAGAGGGTGTCTATCAGTGGAATGTGATTCTGCAGGGCACTGATGCGGAAACCGTGTTCTTCGATTACTAGAACACCACTTAACCCTGTGGGAGCGATCTTGCTCGCGATGGCGGTAGATCAGTGACCTATGTGCTGAATGTCACACCGCATCGCGGGCAAGCCCGCTCCCACAGGGATTTGCAGCGCTTGAGTATCTGTGGAACGGGACTGTTGCGAAGTGTGTCTAGACTCTCACTGTCCCTATCGAGTGAAAAACAATGACAACCACCACCTCTCATTACACCGGCGAAGAGCGCAGCAAGCGCATCTTCGCCATTGTCGGCGCCTCGTCCGGCAACCTCGTCGAATGGTTCGACTTCTACGTCTACGCCTTCTGCGCGATCTACTTCGCCCCGGCGTTCTTCCCCTCCGACAACCCCACGGTGCAGCTGGTCAACACCGCTGGCGTGTTCGCCGCCGGATTCCTGATGCGACCGATCGGCGGCTGGATCTTCGGCCGGGTGGCGGACAAGCACGGGCGCAAGAATTCGATGCTGATCTCGATTCTGATGATGTGCTTCGGCTCGTTGCTCATCGCCTGTCTGCCGACCTACAACAGCATCGGTGTCTGGGCGCCCGTGCTGTTGCTGTTCGCGCGTCTGCTGCAAGGCTTGTCGGTGGGGGGCGAGTACGGCGCCACGGCGACCTACATGAGCGAAGTCGCGCTCAAGGGCCAGCGCGGATTCTTCGCCTCGTTCCAGTACGTGACCCTGATCGGCGGGCAACTGCTGGCGGTGCTGGTGGTGGTGATCCTGCAGCAGTTTCTTTCTGAAGACGAACTGCGGGCCTACGGCTGGCGGATTCCGTTCGTGGTCGGGGCGGTGGCGGCGCTGATTTCGCTGTTCCTGCGTCGCACCCTGAAAGAAACCACCAACAAGGAAACCCGTGAGCACAAGGACGCCGGCAGCATCGCTGCGCTGTTCCGCGATCACAAAGCCGCGTTCATCACCGTGCTGGGTTACACCGCCGGTGGCTCGCTGATTTTCTACACCTTCACCACGTACATGCAGAAGTACCTGGTGAACACCGCTGGCATGCACGCCAAGACCGCCAGTTTCATCATGACCGGCGCGCTCTTCTTATATATGTGCATGCAGCCGCTGTTCGGCATGCTCGCCGACAAGATCGGCCGGCGTAACTCGATGCTCTGGTTCGGTGCCCTCGGTACGCTGTTCACCGTGCCGATCCTGCTGAGCCTGAAAAGCGTCAGCAGCCCGTTCCTGGCTTTTGTGCTAATCACCGTGGCGCTGGCGATCGTCAGCTTCTACACCTCGATCAGCGGCCTGGTGAAAGCCGAAATGTTCCCGCCGGAAGTGCGCGCCCTTGGCGTCGGCCTGGCCTATGCGGTGGCCAACGCGATCTTCGGCGGTTCGGCGGAATATGTGGCTCTGAGCCTCAAGGCCGGGGGCATGGAAAACGCCTTCTACTGGTACGTCACGGTGATGATGGCGGTGGCGTTCCTGTTCAGTCTGCGCTTGCCGAAACAGGCCGCGTATTTGCACCACGATCTCTAAACCGAAGTGCGCGGGCCGCGATGGCCCGCGCCGGCAAGGACTGTTTATGACTCAGCGACCGGGCAATCAATTGTTCGATGCCTACTTCACTGCCCGCGAAATGCGCGAGGTGTTCTGCGATCAGGGCCGGGTGCAGGCGATGCTCGATTTCGAAGCCGCGCTGGCCCGGGCCGAAGCGCGGGTCGGGGTGATTCCGGATAGTGCTGTGGCATCCATCGAGAATGCATGTCGCGCCGAGCTGTTTGATTTCGCAGCCTTGGGCGAAGCCATCGCCACGGCGGGCAACTCGGCGATTCCGCTGGTCAAGGCGTTGGGCAAGCGGATCGCCGCATCCGATGCTGAAGCCGAACGTTATGTACATCTGGGCGCCACCAGCCAGGACGTGATGGATTCCGGGCTGGTGCTGCAATTGCGTCAGGCGCTGGCGCTGATCGAAGCGGAGCTGGCGCAACTGGCCGACTCCCTCGCCACCCAGGCGCAGCGCCACGCCGCGACGCCATTGGCCGGACGCACCTGGCTGCAACACGCAACGCCGGTCACTCTCGGTATGAAGATCGCCGGCTGGCTCGGGGCTGTGACCCGCAGCCGTCAGCGTCTGCGCGAGCTCAAGCCACGGCTGCTGGTGCTGCAATTCGGCGGTGCGTCCGGCACCCTCGCGGCGCTGGGCGAACAGGCGTTGCCGATTGCCCGTGCGCTGGCCGAAGAACTGCAACTGACCTTGCCGGAACAACCCTGGCACACCCAGCGCGATCGCATCGTCGAGTTCGGCGCAGTGCTCGGTCTGATCGCCGGCAGCCTCGGCAAGCTCGGCCGCGACATCAGCCTGTTGATGCAGACCGAAGCGGCGGAAGTGTTCGAACCGTCGGCGCCGGGCAAGGGCGGCTCCTCGACCATGCCGCACAAACGCAACCCGGTGGGCGCGGCGGTGCTGATTGGCGCAGCCACCCGCGTGCCGGGGCTGGTCTCGACCTTGTTCAGCGCCATGCCCCAGGAACACGAGCGCAGCCTCGGCCTGTGGCACGCCGAATGGGAAACCCTGCCGGACATCTGCTGCCTGGTGTCGGGCGCGCTGCAACAGGCGCGGCTGTTGGCCGACGGTCTGGAGGTCGATGCCGCGCGGATGGCCCGCAACCTGGAACTGACCCAAGGCCTGGTGCTGGCCGAAGCGGTGAGCATTGTGCTCGTGCAACGGGTTGGCCGCGACGCCGCGCATCATCTGCTCGAACAATGCTGCAAACGGGCGGTGGCCGAACAACGCCATCTGCGTGCGGTACTCGGCGATGAACCGCAGGTGACCGCCGAACTCAGCGCAACCGAACTGGATCACCTGCTCGATCCCGCCCGTTACCTCGGTCAGGCGCAGGTCTGGGTCGAGCGGGCGCTGGCCGAACACAACGCATTGTCTGACTGAAAGGAGAGGGCTGTGGCTTTCATTCAACTCGCCGATGGCGAACTGCATTACTCATTGGAAGGCCCGGTCGATGCGCCGGTGCTGGTGCTGTCCAACTCGCTGGGCACCGACCTGCATATGTGGGACGCCCAGATGCCGGCGTTCACCGAGCACTTTCGGGTGCTGCGTTTCGATACTCGCGGTCACGGCCAGTCGCTGGTGACGCCGGGCCCTTACAGCATCGAGCAACTGGGCCACGACGTGCTGGCGCTGCTGGATGCGCTGCACATCGAACGTGCGCATTTCTGCGGTCTGTCCATGGGCGGCTTGATCGGGCAGTGGCTGGGAATCAATGCCGGCCAGCGTCTTAACAAACTGATCGTGTGCAACACGGCTGCGAAAATCGGCGATCCGTCGGTGTGGAATCCGCGCATCGAAACCGTGTTGCGTGACGGCCCGGCGGCGATGGTCGCGTTGCGCGATGCTTCGATTGCCCGTTGGTTCACGCCCGATTTTTCAGCGGCCAATCCGGCAGCGGCCAAGCAGATCACCGACATGCTCGCGGCCACCAATCCTGAAGGTTACGCCGCCAACTGCGCCGCGGTGCGCGATGCGGATTTCCGCGATCAACTGGCGTCGATCACGGCTCCGTTACTGGTGATCGCCGGTACCGAAGATGCGGTGACGCCACCGTCCGGCGGGCATTTCATTCGGGAGCATGTGCGGGGCGCCGAGTACGCCGAGTTCTATGCCGCACATCTTTCCAACGTTCAGGCCGGCGACGCGTTCAGCGACCGCGTGCTGACATTCCTGCTGGCCGCTTGAGGGGACTTTTGTGGACGAGAAACAACGTTATGACGACGGCATGCAAGTACGCCGTGCGGTTCTGGGTGATGCCCATGTCGACCGCAGCCTGACCACGCTGACCGAGTTCAACTCGGAGTTCCAGGAGATGATCACCCGTCACGCCTGGGGCGACATCTGGACCCGTCCGGGTCTGCCGCGCCACATCCGCAGCCTGATCACCATCGCCATGCTGATCGGCATGAACCGCGAAGGTGAACTCAAGTTGCACCTGCGGGCGGCGGCCAACAATGGCGTGAGCCGTGGCGAGATCAAGGAAGTGATCATGCAGAGTGCGATTTACTGCGGGATTCCGGCGGCGAATGCAACCTTTCATCTGGCCGAATCGGTGTGGGATGAACTGGGTACCGAATCACGCGAGTAATCGTTGAATTCGAGGGATCGCAGCCTGTGGAAGGCTGCGATCCTTTGAATTTCACACCTTGGCAACAAAGAATATCCGCTTGAACGCAAACAGCGTATGCCCGTTTTCCTCCTGCGGATAATACGCATGCAGACGCATCAAGTAGTGATAAATGAAGCGTGCCTGTTCCTCCGGCGTCAGTCCCTGCATCACCGGCCGCAGCGCCGACACCTTCACCCAGTCATAAACCGGCGACTTGCCGTCGACCACCTGCAATTGCTCGGTTTCCCAGATATCCAGCGACCGGGTCAGCGGTGCGAGCAAACGGTAGTAATCCTCCAGCGACAACAACGGCCGCGCCGCCATGCGCTGGCGCAGTTGCGGGCTGCCCAGCGGTTGGCCACCGGGGCCGGCATCCTCGAGGGTCTCGAGCATCAGGCGATACCAAAGCGCATCACGCCAGTCGGGCATATGGGCGGCCAGGCAGCCGCCGGGGTTGAGGTGGCGGAGCAATCCCGGCAACAGCGTTTGATGGTCATCGATGAAATGCAACACGGCTGCGGCGAACAGCAGGTCAGCCGGCTTGCGGGGTTTCCAGTGTTGCAACTCGGCGTGTTGCCAGCGCGCCTTGATCGGCAGGCAGCGCGCGACCTGAAGCATGTCTTGCGAACTGTCGATGCCCTTGATATCTGCCCGGGGCCAGCGATCTGCAAGAACCTTCGTGGCAATTCCGGTGCCGCAACCGAGATCGTAGATGCGTTGAGGATTGTGCAGATCGACGCGACCGAGCAGTTCATCGACCGGTTGTTGCCTGAGACGGGAAAACTGCTGATACGCCCTGGCATCCCAATCGGGAGCCGGTTTGACTCGAGTGATCATGAGGTGGTCCTCCGATGATCGGCAGTGTCTTCCGGTGACAGCCTGGCTCAAGTCCCGGGGGACCAACATCAACAGATAACGGAAGCGGGAAGGGTGGAGCGCCTGAGTCCTTCAGGTGCATCCACTGTACTCAACGATGGGTGACGATCCGTGAATCCTGACGGATGGCGCAGCCCTCTAGAGCAGGTTGATCGGGTAGCTGACGATCACCCGGTTTTCGTCGAACTCGTTATTGCTGTAGTCACGGCGCATGGTCGAGTTGCGCCACCGCACATTCAGGTTCTTCAGCGTGCCGCTCTGCACGGTGTAGCCCAGTTCCGATTCGCGGCCCCATTCCTTGCCGTCGGTGATCGTGCCTGTATGGACGTTGTCACCGCTGATGTAGCGGTTCATCAGGGTCAGCCCGGGAATGCCGAGGGCGGCGAAGTTGTAGTCGTGGCGGATTTGCCAGGAGCGCTCCTGAGCGTTGTCATAGCTTGAGTTGTAGCTGTCGTTGGCCAGGGTTCCGCCGCTGGTGCCATTGACCCGCATCCAGTTGCTGTCGCCGGTGAGTTTCTGCAGGCCGACATAGAAGGTGTTGCCGCCGTAGCGCGCGGAGAACAGCCCCGACCAGGTCTTGTTGTCGAGCTTGCCGGCCCGGGCGCTGCCGTCGTCCTTGCCGTAGAAGAAACCGAGGTTGGCGCCCAGGGTCCAGTCGCCGAGCGGCTGGCTGTGGATCAGGTTGATGTATTGCTGGCTGTAGATGTCCTTGAGTTCGGCGTTCCACAGGCCGATCTGCGTGCGCTTGCCGTTGAACGCGTATTCACCGCCCTGGAAGTTGAAGCGATCCGAAGTGAACGCCGCTTTGCCGAACATCGACATGTCGCTCATGCTGCTGTCGTCGCGCGGGCTGTTGGCGCGGAACTGGCCGCCGTACAGGGTCAGGCCATCGATTTCCTTCGAGGTGATCTGCCCGCCGCGAAAGGTCTGCGGCAGTGAGCGACCGTCGTCCGAGCGCAGGATCGGCAATACCGGCATCCACTCGCCGACCTTGATTTCGGTCTGCGACAGTCTGGTCTTGAACGCCACGTTGGTGCGGCCGAAATTGTCCGCCGGGCGACCGTCATGATCCAGCGGCAATAGTTGCGTGCCCCCCGTGCCTTTGCCGCCATCGAGTTTCACCGAGTACAACCCCAATACGTCCATGCCGAAACCGACGGTGCCCTGGGTGAAACCGGATCTGGCGTCGAGGATGAAACTCTGCGTCCATTCCTGCGCCAGGCCCTGGGCCTTGGTCGGGTTGGTGAAGTTGCGGTTGATGTAGAAGTTGCGCAGGTTCAGGTCGGCCTTGGCCCCGTCGATGAAACCCGTCTCTTCGGCGGCCACCGGCAAAGCGATGCCGGTCAGTGCCAGGGCGATCAGACTGAGTGCGCAAGGTGTTGTAGAACGTGTCATGGGCTCGGGTCTCTCTAATTGTTTGGGATGAAGCGGTTCGCAGCCGCAACCGGAGGTTGCAGACAGGAAACGGAGTCGATGAAACGAAGGGCGGGATCAGCCCGAGCGGGGAGGACGCGTGATCATGGGGGTGAACCTGTTTTTATTGGTTTTGTTGGTGTGGGCAATGGTGAGGGGGATCGGCACGGGGATTCAATCGGGGTAAACAGGGTTTTGTGCGATTATCGAACGCTAATCGGAGAGGGTTATATTTTTTGTTCTCAGCGCATTCTTAATGAAATCCCGTGTTTATGTTTCGTATTAAAGAGTTGCTCCGGCGGCGTTCTATTAATGGCGATTGTGGATGTGCTTATTTCTTTAGTGGTAGGAAATTACCTACAGTAATTGTTGCAATAAAGGCTCTCTCAATCATCGCTGGTTCAACTTAATAATTGGCGTTATCGCTTATCGTGAAAAGGTTTAACGGGAAGTTGTGTTGTAACTGGCAAAGGAAACAGGCATTGCTATATTCAGAATTCTCGAAAGGGGCAGGGAGGTTAATTGTCCCTTTGAGAGGATTAATTATTGATAACAAGGAGAGATAACATGCCTGCAAAAGTGAATCAGGAACGTCTCGCGACGGTGGTCGGTCGTGCCCTTATTGATAAGGACTTTGCGGAACAGTTGCACAAGGATGCTGAAGGCGCGGCCAAGGGCATCGGTGTGCATCTGAGCGCATCCGAACTGGGCGCCGTCAAGAGTATTGATGTAGCAAAACTGGGCACCGCCGGGGCGGGTATTCGCGACAAGCTGGGAGCGGCTGCGATATTTGACCAGCAACAACAGGTTCAGGCACGGATGGACTGATGCCCGGGGGGCTGTTTGGCGTGTCGTGGAGCGGCGATCCGGCTCTGCGTGCGCCAAATGGCCCGATTGCAAAGTGCTTGCACAGGGAGTGAGCGACGTATGTCAGTCACCTTGATTCCCATGGACGACGCGGACTTTGTGACGTTCACCGAAAGGGCGATCGAAGAGTACGCCCAGGGCATGGTCGCCTCGGGAGAGTGGAGCCAGGCAGAGGCCCCACACCGTTCCGCCACGGCTTTCACACAGTTGCTGGACAAGGGAAGGCTGACCGAAAACCATCAGCTCTGGGTGATCAGGGCCAACCAGCGACGCATCGGTGAGTTGTGGATTGCCCGCAGGCATGTCGGTGCAAAGCCGATTGCCTTCATTCTGGATATCTACATCGAACCCGGCGAGCGCCGTCAGGGTCATGCCCGGCAATCGATGCTGGCCGCCGAAACCTGGGCGCGCCAGAACGGCTGCGAGGAAATGCGTCTGCATGTGTTTGGCCGCAACCTGCCGGCGCGCGGTCTTTATGAACAATTGGGCTATGACATCGCCAGTCTGACCATGGCGAAACCATTGCCGCCTGCCTGAAAGGATGGTTGAAAAATGGATATTGGAAACCACGGCGAATTTGATTCGACGGTTGATGACTTGTTTAAAGGGAACACATTTCTTGCCGATGCCAGATATTCAAGGTTTGAAATATTACTTGAACATGTCAGTCGCAATCGTTTCACCATCTTCATGGTTTTATATGCCGAGTTATTCAAGTTGTTTTCCGGGGAGTCGCGGTTCTCGGTGTTTTTCGATCAGGCGGTGGAACTTGTATTGCTGCCACCCCGTGAGCAGGCGTCGATTATCAATGACCCGGTCTTTCAGATATGGACCGGGCAGGCGTTTCGTTTAACCAATCACTTTCTGGTCGGAAAGTCAGAGAGTGCTGCCGAACTGGAAAAGACATTATTCGAGTTTCCCGAGATGCTCGACAGGGTCAAGGCCCGAAGCAAGTCGGTCGTGGTTCAGAACGATCCGCCGGTGTACCGGTTCGACGCCGATCCGCTGATCATGAAGGCCACGCCGCCCAGTTATGAATTCCCGGAAGACGAAGCGACCCGCAAACGTCTGGAGCGCGGCGGTGTTTCCAGCCGGTTCTTCGCTGACGTAGTGAAGATTGCCTTGTTGCGGATCGAACACACCTGGCCGGCCTGCCGTGAACAGATGAAGTCTCTGATCAAATCCATTTGTTACCTGCCGGACGGAACCTTTCGCAGTTGTTCGGCTTCGCGCTACACCGGCGTCATCCTTCTGGCGAGCCGGGATGACTCGATTCTCGATCTTGAGGAATCCCTGGTGCATGAGGCGACTCACCAGTTGCTTTATCACGTCGTCGAGGTGTCTGCGATTGTCGACCCTGGTGCTTCACAGGAGGCGTCATTCAGCTTGCCGTGGTCGGGCCAGAAACGTGACCTGTATGGCTACTTTCATGCGTTTTACGTGTACATCGCGCTGGTCAAGTACATGGAGCGGGTGCGGTCGCGTTCTGCCGAGGAATTGCAGCGGGCGCAGAACCGTCTGCTGTTCATTCTGCGCGGGCTGATCCGGGCCTTGCCCGACCTTCAGGGCTGTGAGGATTTCACGCCCCATGGGCGCCAGTTGCTGGAAAACCTTGCCGCCGAGGTGCGGGCCATGGAGAGCAAATACGCCGGGCGGCTGGCCGCTGCGGCGCCACTGCCGACGACGCCACCGGTATTGGGTGCGACGGCTTGAGCCCGGGAGGCAATCATGACGATGTTCGATGCTTCGCGGTTTCCCGAGGCCGGGGTAGGGCTGGAGTATCACTTGCCCCGGCACCGGGTGGTGGATCATGCAGTCGATCCGGCCCTCGAACGGATCCTCGCCGAAGGGCTGCCGCATTTCGATTACCTGGAGTTTCAGCCGACCCACAGCATCCTCGAACCACGCCTGCTTGAAGTGGGGGAGCAGACGCCCAGTCTGTTGCATTCCTCCAGCCTGTCTCTCGGCAGTGTAGGGATCGCGATGGATCGCGAGTTTCTGCAGATGACCCGGCGGCTGTGCGACAGAACCCGCTCACCCTGGCTGGCGGAGCACATTTCCTGGTCGCGGTTTCATGGCGGCGACACCCAGCACTTCATTTTGCCCACCCTGGCAGCGGAAGTGGCCGACACGGTGGTCGCCAACGCCCTGGAACTGCAAGCACTGACCGCGACGCCGCTGGTACTGGAAAACGCGCCACGACTGTTTTCATTGGTCGACGCCCACGAGCAGCCGGAAGGCGAATTCATTTCCAGCGTGGTGCAACGCAGCGGTGCGGGGTTTCTGCTGGATCTGGACAGTGCCATTACCACTGCCAAAGCGCTGGGTTACGACCTCAAGGACTATCTGCGTTCGTTGCCGCTGGACCGGTTGATTGAAATCCACACCGGGCATCCGCGTCGGGACTGGGATCTGTTGGCGCAGCTGTTTGCGGTGTCTCCCGTCCGGGCGGTGACGCTGGAGTGGGACATCGCCGACAGGGCCGGTGATGCGCAACTGGAGGTCTTGATTCGCGACATCAAGCGTCTCAAGCCCAGGGATATGTTCTGGCAGGGCCGCGAGCCGCCGCCAGCGCCGGACACTCAGGCCCTCGAGCCCGGCTCGTTGCTCAAACTCAGGGAAAGCGTGTGGTTCAGTGTCGGGTCTTCATTCTTTGTGATGCGGGATCGGCAGTCGGGCCTGAGTCTGGAGTTCTGCCAGACTTTGTTGCCACTGTTGAACCACTTCATGACTCCGCACACGCTGGAAAGTGCGCTGATGCTGCCGGGCGTTTTGAACAGCCCGGAGCAGGGCAGTCATCTGGCTTTTTTGCAGGCGCTGGTGAGTTACGGCATTGTGCAAACGGTAGACGGCCCGACGGACGGGGCGCACAGGCAGCCGCTCCAGCTCTGGTCCCGCTGGGAAGCAGCGCTGGAGTTTTACCTCAGCACCCGCACCGGTTTGCAGACGCCCTATGTCAGCGTCGTCGAGCTAGAGGCCGAACTGGAACAGAAAGCCTCGCAGCAGCGTCAGCCGTCATCTTTCAAGGACTATCACTCTCATCCCTTCATTGCTCTGGAAAATCCGCTGCTGGTGCCCGGCGAGACCCTCGCTGAGACGACGCTGCTCGATTCGCTGTGTGCCCGGCGTACGTCTCGGGCATTCAGTGGCAAGCCGTTGACCCCGACGCAGTTGTCCTTGCTGCTCTATTACACCTGGGGCGTGACGGCGATGGAACCGAACGGTATGGGTGACTTTTTCCTGAAGAAAACCTCGCCTTCCGGCGGCTCGCTGCAAGCCACCGAGGTGTATGCGGTGCTGATGAATGTGCAGGGTTTCGAGCGAGGGCTCTACCACTACTCCGTGCGCCGGCATGGACTGGAATTGCTGTCGCGGGAGGATCCTCGGGCCTGGATCAGTGAAGCCTGCGGCGGACAACCCTGGGTGAAGGACGCGGCCGCGGTGTTCGTGTCCACCGCGCGGGTCGAGCGGTTGGCCTGGAAGTACGAGTTCAGCCGGGCGCTGCGGGTGGCGTTGATGGATGCCGGGCACCTGAGCCAGACGTTTTCACTGATGGCCACGGCGCTGAACCTTGGGTGTTTCACCACGGCGGCGCTGCGCGATGAAATGTTCGAAAACCGCCTGGGGCTCGATTATCTGGAAGAACCGGTGTTTTTGCTCAACGGTGTCGGCGGCTGAAGGCGTTGCGCAGACAACAAAAAGCCCACCGGATGGTGGGCTTTTTGTTTATCGCGAGACGATCAGAACAACTTCATCTTCGGCGCTTCTTCTTTCAGCGGCTCGTTCTGCGCGGTTTGCGCATTCCAGCCGCCACCCAGGGCCTTGTACAGGTTGACCGCACTGGTCAGCTGCGCGAGGCGGTCGGTGATCAGGGCCTGTTGGGCGCTGAACAGCTGACGCTGGGCATCGAGGAAGGTCAGGTTGCTGTCGACGCCGATGCGGTAGCGACGTTCGGCCAGACGGTAGTAATCCTGGTTGGCCTGAACGAAGTCACGCTGGGCCTGCAGCTGCTCGGTGTAGGTCTGGCGCGCGGCCAGGCCGTCGGCGACTTCCTGGAAGGCCGTTTGAATGGACTTCTCGTAGTTCGCCACGCCAATGTCCTTCTGGATCTTGGCGTAGTCGAGGCTGGCGCGCAGGCTGCCGGCGTTGAAGATCGGCAGGTTGATCTGCGGCTGAAACAGCCACGTGCCCGAACCGCCCTTGAACAGGCCGGACAGGTCCGGGCTCAGGCTGCCTGCGTTGGCGGTCAGGCTGATGCTCGGGAAGAACGCTGCACGGGCCGCGCCGATGTTGGCGTTGGCGGCCTTCAGGTTGTATTCGGCCTGAAGGATGTCCGGACGACGCTGCAGCAGATCCGACGGCAGACCGGCCGGCACATCGCTGAGCAGGTCATCCGACAGCGGTTTGGCCGCTTGCAGGTTGGCCGGCACGCCGGTGCCGAGCAGCAGGGTCAGGCTGTTTTCGTCCTGGGCCACCTGGCGGGTGTAACGCGCCAGTTGGGCACGGGCGTTCTCGACCGAGGTACGCGACTGCGCCAGGTCCAGCGCCGAGGCCACACCGACCTCGTTGCTGCGACTGGTCAGCTTGTAGCTTTCCTCGAAGGCACCGAGGGTGTCTTGAGTCAGCTTCAGCAGTTCCTTGTCGGCCTGCCAGGTCAGGTAGGCGTTGGCCACGCTGGCCACCAGGCTGATCTGGGTGCTGCGGCGCGCTTCTTCGGTGGCGAAGTATTGTTGCAGCGCTTGTTCGCTCAGGCTGCGAACCCGACCGAACAGGTCGAGTTCGTAGGCGCTGATGCCGACGGTGGCGGTGTAGGAACTGGTGATGTTCGCTTCACCGGTCTGCGATGCACGGGCCGGAACCCGCTGACGGCTGCCGCTGGCATTGGCCGACACGGCCGGGAACAGGTCGGCACGCTGGATGCGGTATTGAGCCGCGTAGGCGTCGATGTTCAGCGCCGCGACGCGCAGGTCGCGGTTGTTTTCCAGGGCAACCTGGATCAGCTGTTGCAGGGCAGGGTCATGGAAAAACTGCTTCCAGCCCTGCTCGGCAGCGGCCTGCGCCGGTGCCTGGGCCGGCGAGTACGCAGGCCCTTGCGGGAATTGCGCGGCCACCGGTGCTTCAGGCTGCTGATAATCCGGTATCAGCGAGCAACCGCTCAGCACGAAGGCGGCGACTGCGATGGAGAGTAGCGACTTGCTCATTGGCCAGCCTCTTTAGGAGTTTCTTTGGTGTCATCCTCGCCAGCGATTTTGCGCTGACCCATGGACGACACAGTGACGAAGAACAGTGGGACCCAGAAGATCGCCAGGATCGTGGCAGTGATCATACCGCCAATCACCACAGTGCCGATTGCGTGCTGGCTACCCGAGCCTGCCCCGGTGGAAATCGCCAGAGGCACCACGCCGAGGATGAACGCCAGGGACGTCATGATGATCGGACGCAGACGCATGCGGCAAGCTTCGATGGCGGCATCGCGCAGGCTGCTGCCCTGTTCGTGCAGTTCCTTGGCGAATTCGACGATCAGAATGGCGTTTTTCGCCGCCAGACCGATGGTCGTCAACAGACCTACCAGGAAGTACACGTCGTTGGACAAGCCGCGCAGGCTGGTCGCCAGCAATGCCCCGATGATCCCCAGCGGTACGACGAGCACGACTGCAATCGGAATCGACCAGCTCTCGTAGAGGGCGGCCAGGCACAGGAACACCATCAACAGCGACAGCGCGAACAGTGCCGGCGCTTGCGAGCCTGCCAGACGTTCTTCATAGGACAGACCGGTCCAGGAGATACCGACACCTTTCGGCAGCTTGGCGGCAATCGCCTCGACCTCGGCCATGGCTTCACCGGTGGAGTAGCCAGGCGCCGGGGCGCCGAGGATCTCGATTGCTTCCACACCGTTGTAACGCGACAGCTTCGGCGAACCGTAGATCCACTCGCCCTTGGCAAACGCGGAGAACGGAACCATGGTGCCGGCGGCGTTGCGCACGTACCACTTCTTCAGATCCTCCGGGCTCATGCGCGAGTCCGGCTGGCCCTGCACGTACACCTTCTTCACCCGACCGCGGTCGATGAAGTCGTTGACGTAGCTACTGCCCAACGCAATCGACAGGGTGTTGTTGATGTCGGCGATGGTAATGCCCAGTGCACTGGCCTTCTCGTCATCGATTTCCAGCTGGAACTGCGGCTCGTCGTTCAGACCGTTCGGACGTACCTGCGACAACACCTTGCTCTGAGCAGCCATGCCAAGGAACTGGTTGCGCGCGGCCATCAGCTGATCGTGACCGATACCGGCACGGTCTTGCAGGAACACGTCGAAACCGGTGGCGTTGCCCAGCTCCAGTACCGCTGGCGGGGCGAAGGCAAACACCATCGCATCGCGGAAGGTAAAGAAGTGCTGCTGGGCGCGGGCGGCGAGTTTGAACACGCTGTTGTCGGCGTTCCGTTCGTGCCACGGTTTGAGCATGATGAACGCCATACCCGAGCTCTGGCCACGGCCGGCGAAGTTGAAGCCGGTTACGGTGAACACCGACGCTACGGCATCGCCTTCACCGCCATCCTTGGTCGGACGCAGCAGGAACTCGCGCATTTCATCCACGACCACCTGAGTGCGCTGGGCACTGGAACCGGCCGGAGTCTGCACCTGGGCGAACAGCACGCCCTGGTCTTCTTCCGGCAGGAAGGAAGATGGAATACGCAGGAACAACCAGATCATGCCGACGACGATGATCAGGTAAGCCAGCAGGTACGGGGCCTTGTGACGCAGGATGTTGCCAACGCCACGCTCATAGCTTTTGACGCTGCGGTCGAAACCACGGTTGAACCAGCCAAAGAAGCCTTTTTTCGGGGTGCCGTGTTCGCCGTGCGGAATCGCCTTGAGCATGGTGGCGCACAGCGCCGGGGTGAAAATCAGCGCAACCAGTACCGACAACGCCATGGCCGACACGATGGTGATCGAGAACTGCTTGTAGATCACACCGGTGGAGCCGCCGAAGAACGCCATAGGCAGCAATACCGCCGACAGCACCAGGGCGATACCGACCAGGGCGCCCTGGATTTGCCCCATGGACTTCTTGGTAGCTTCCTTGGGTGACAAGCCTTCTTCGCTCATCACCCGCTCGACGTTTTCCACCACGACGATGGCGTCGTCCACCAGCAAACCGATGGCCAGCACCATGCCGAACATGGTCAGGGTGTTGATGCTGAAACCGGCGGCCGCGAGGATGCCGAACGTACCGAGCAATACCACCGGCACGGTCATAGTGGTGATGACCGTGGCGCGGAAGTTCTGCAGGAACAGGAACATCACCAGGAACACCAGCACGATCGCTTCGACCAGGGTTTCAACCACACCCTTGATCGACTCGGTCACCACGGGGGTGGTGTCGTACGGAAACACCACTTCCATCCCTTGCGGGAAGAACGGCTTGAGGCTGTCGATGGTGTTGCGCAGTGCCTTGGCGGTGTCGAGGGCGTTGGCGCCGTTGGCCAGTTTTACCGCCAGACCGGAGGCCGGGCTGCCGTTGAACTGGGCGCTGATCGCATAGTTCTCGCCACCCAGGCCGACGTCGGCGACGTCTTTGAGGCGAACCTGCGAGCCGTCCTTGTTGACCTTGAGCAGAATCTCTTTGAATTGCTCGGCGGTCTGCAGACGGGTCTTGCCGATGATCGTGGCGTTCAGTTGCTGGCCCTGCACGGCTGGCAGGCCGCCGAGCTGACCGGACGAGACCTGGACGTTCTGCGCTGCAATCGCGGTTTTCACGTCGACCGGCGTCAGGTTGAAGTTGTTCAACTTGGCCGGGTCGAGCCAGATCCGCATCGCGTACTGGGCACCGAAGACCTGGAAGTCACCGACACCGGCGGTCCGCGAAATCGGGTCCTGCATGTTCGACACGATGTAGTTGGACAGGTCGTCCTTGCTCATGCTGCCGTCACGCGACACCACGCCGATCACCAGCAGGAAGTTCTTCACTGCCTTGGTCACGCGGATACCCTGTTGCTGCACTTCCTGCGGCAACAGCGGGGTGGCCAGGTTCAGCTTGTTCTGGACCTGGACCTGCGCGGTGTCGGAGTTGGTGCCTTGCTCGAAGGTCGCAGTGATGGTCATGCTGCCGTCGGAGTTACTTTCCGAGGACACATAACGCAGGTTGTCGATACCGTTGAGCTGTTGCTCGATCACCTGCACCACGGTGTCCTGGACCGTCTGAGCCGAAGCACCCGGATAGGTCACGGAGATCGCAATGGCCGGTGGCGCAATGCTCGGGTACTGGTTGATCGGCAGTTTCAGGATCGAAAGTGCCCCGACCAGCATGATCACCAGGGCAATTACCCAGGCGAAAATCGGACGGTCGATGAAAAATTTTGACATGGATTACTCCCCTTTGCCGCCGGCGGCTTTGTCAGCTGCCTGAGCGGGGGCCGGGTTCTTCTTGCCGACGTTGGTCGCTTCGGTCGGTTTGACCTCAATACCCGGTTTGACGAATTGCAGCCCTTCGGTGATCAGACGATCGCCGGCTTTCAGGCCGTCTTCGATCAGCCATTGGCTACCGACGGTGCGGCTGGCCTTGAGCTGACGCAGTTCGACCTTGTTGTCCGGGCCGACGACCAGTGCGGTCGGGGTGCCTTTGAGGTCGCGGGTAACGCCTTGCTGCGGTGCGAGGATCGCGGCGCTGTTCACACCGGCCTGCAACTGCGCGTGGACGAACATGCCCGGCAACAGGGTGTGATCCGGGTTCGGGAACACGGCGCGCAGGGTCACGGAACCGGTGGTCTGATCGACCGACACTTCGGAGAATTCCAGCTTACCGTCAAGCTTGTACTGGCTGCCGTCTTCCAGGGTCAGCTTGACCGCAGCGGCGTTGTCACCGGCCTTCTGCAGACGGCCGCTTTCCAGTTCGCGACGCAGTTCCAGCAACTCGACCGAGGACTGGGTGACGTCGACGTAGATCGGGTCCAATTGCTGGATCACGGCCATTGCGTCGGTCTGTCCGTTGCTGACCAGTGCACCTTCGGTGACCGAAGAGCGACCGATACGCCCGGAGATCGGCGCGTAGACCTTGGTGTAACGCACGTTGATCTGCGCGCTCTGCAGCGAAGCTTCCGATTGCAGGCGGTTGGACACGGCCGTGTCGTATTCCTGACGGCTTACGGCCTGCTCGTCGACCAGTTGCTTGTAGCGATCGGAGATCGACTTGGTCGAACGCAGGTTGGCTTCGGCGCTTTTCAGGGTCGCTTCATATACCGACGGATCGATCTGATACAGCTGCTGGCCGGCTTTGACATCGCCGCCTTCCTTGAACAGGCGCTTGAGAATGATGCCGTTGACCTGCGGACGGACTTCAGCGATGCGGAACGCACTGGTGCGGCCCGGAAGTTCCGACGTGAGGGTAAAGGCTTGTGGTTGCAGGGTGACGACGCCGACCTGAGGAGGTGGTGCGGCGGGAGCCGCCTCTTCCTTTTTACATCCGCTGAGCAGCGATGCCAGGGCGACGGCAGTGACCAGAGCGGTAACAGCTGGCTTGAATTGCATGAAGATCCTCGGGTCAGGCGCGCGAAAAGCGCACAAGAAGTGTGGAAGGGTAAAAAATGAGTGCCGGGTGGATAAGTAGCTTGCTAAGGAATATACTTACGTTCATGGTTGTTTGTAAACACCTTGGCTGCGTACCCACTTGGTTACAAAAGTCGTGGCAAGGTCTGAAATTGTAGGCCGGGGGAGTCGATCCGCGAGAGATCCACCCCTTTTTATTCAGCGGATATTCAGCCATCCCTGAAACATCCTGTTTGAGGTTTTACTGCCATGGTTCGTCGCACCAAAGAGGAAGCTCAGGAAACGCGAAGCCAGATTCTGGAAGCCGCCGAAAAAGCTTTCTTCGAGAGGGGAGTGGCCCGCACGACGCTCTCCGATATCGCGAGCCTGGCCGGCGTGACGCGGGGTGCCATCTATTGGCACTTCAGCAACAAGGCCGATTTGCTGCAGGCGATGCTCGATACGCTGCATGAGCCGCTGGATGAGCTGGCCAAGGCCAGCGAAAGTGAGGACGAACCCGACCCGCTGGGCTGCATGCGCAAGCTGCTGATTCATTTGTTTCATCAAGTTGCGCTGGACCCGAAGACCCGGCGTATCAACGAAATTCTGTTTCATAAGTGCGAATTCACCGATGAAATGTGCGACCTGCGCCAACAGCGCCGGACCGCCAGCCTCGATTGCAATGTGCGGATCGCGCTGACATTGAGTAATGCGGTCAATCGTGGGCAACTGCCGGCGGACCTCGACACCGCCCGCGCTGCCATCAGCATTCACGCCTTTATCGATGGCATCCTGTATCAGTGGCTGCTGGCCCCGGACAGTTTCGAGCTGTACGCCGAAGCCGAGCGCTGGGTCGATACAGGGCTGGACATGCTGCGCTGGAGCCCCAGCCTGCGCAAATGAAACAAAATGCGTAATTGGATCAGGTTATGTCAATGAAGCAGGCGGATGAAGATCCCTGTTCGATCGCCTCGCCGCAGTGGATTGCTTTTATATACCTCAACCCATCGAGTTGATACGTAGCGAACTACGTATTTTGTAGGGATTTTGTGTCAAACCTGTGAGCGATTCGCGAACCCCGCGCCCAATAAAAAGCCCCCGGCTCTCACGAGTCGGGGGCTTTTTGCGTTTCTGCGGTGCGATTTACAGCGTCGGGTAGTCGAGGTAACCGACTGCGCCTTTGCCGTAGAAGGTTTCCGGGTGCGGTTGGTTCAGCGGCGCGTCGGCCTTCAGACGGGCCGGCAGGTCCGGGTTGGCAATGAACGGGATGCCGAACGCCACGGCGTCAGCCTTGCCCTCGGCCAGCCACGCGTTGGCGCTGTCCTTGGTGAAGCGCTCGTTGGCGATGTACGCGCCGCCGAAAGCTTCTTTCAGCTGTGGGCCGAGGCTGTCGGCGCCTTCTTTCTCGCGGGAGCAGATGAAAGCAATGCCACGCTTGCCCAGTTCGCGGGCAACGTAGGTGAAGGTCTCTGCCAGGTTGTCGTCGCCCATGTCATGGGAGTCGGCACGTGGTGCCAGGTGTACGCCGACACGGCCGGCGCCCCAGACTTCGATGGCGGCGTCGGTCACTTCCAGCAGCAGGCGGGCACGGTTTTCCAGGGAACCGCCGTAGTTGTCGGTGCGCTGGTTGGTGCTGCTTTGCAGGAACTGGTCGAGCAGGTAACCGTTGGCGCCGTGGATTTCCACGCCGTCGAAACCGGCAGCCTTGGCGTTTTCCGCACCGACGCGGTAGGCATCGACGATGTCGGCGATTTCAGCGGTTTCCAGCGCGCGTGGCGTCGGGAAATCGGCCAGTGGGCGAACCAGGCTGACGTGGCCTTTAGGCTGGATGGCGCTCGGTGCAACCGGGGTTTCGCCGTTCAGGTACGACGGGTGGGAAATCCGGCCCACGTGCCACAGTTGCAGGACTATCTTGCCGCCTGCCGCGTGAACAGCCTTGGTCACGTTGGTCCAGCCGCGCACCTGATCGTTGGACCAGATGCCCGGGGTGTCCGGGTAGCCGACGCCCATCGGGGTCACCGAGGTGGCTTCGCTGAGGATCAGGCCGGCGGAGGCGCGTTGTACGTAGTACTCGGCCATCAGCGCGTTCGGCACGCGGCCTTCGTCGGCGCGGCAGCGGGTCAGCGGCGCCATGATGATGCGGTTGGACAGCTCGAGGTCGCCCAGTTTGATCGGATCGAAAATTGTTGCCATGAGATACAACCCTCGTGAAGTAAGTGAGTGAATCAGTTAGCGGTGGCCAGCTCGGGATTACCGTTCCGGCGGAATGTGATCAGGGTTACCAGCAGTGCCAGGATCGCCAGCGCCGCAGCGGCGAGAGGTACGCTGGTCAGGCCGTAGCCGTGGGCGATGACGCTGCCGCCGACCCAGGCGCCGAGGGCGTTGCCGACGTTGAAGGCGCCGATGTTCAGGGTCGACACCAGGTTCGGTGCGGCCTGGCCGTAGGTCACGACGTTCACTTGCAGGGCCGGCACGGCGGCGAAACACGCGGTGGCCCAGAGGAACAGGGTGATTTCGGTCGGGATCAGCGCGACGCTGGTCCAGGTCAGGACGGTGGAGGTCACGGCCATGGCGATGAACACGCCGATCAGCGTCGCGGCCAGGCCTTTGTCGGCCATCTTGCCGCCGATGATGTTGCCGACGGTCAGGCCCAGGCCGATCAACATCAGGGTCCAGGTCACGCCACGGGGCGAGACGCCGGTGACATCGCCCAGCAGCGGTGCGACATAGGTGAACAGGGTGAATACCGACGCAGCGAACAGTGCAGTCATGCTCAGTGACAGCCAGATACCGGCGCCCTTGAGCGCGGCCAGTTCGGCGCGCATGTCGAGTTTTTCTTCGTCACGCTTGGCCGGCAGGAAGCGGATCAGGCCGATCAGCGCGATCACACCGATCACGGTCACTGCCCAGAAGGTCGAGCGCCAGCCGGCTTCCTGACCGAGGGCGGTGCCCAGCGGTACGCCAAGGACGTTGGCCAGGGTCAGGCCGGTGAACATCAGGGCCACGGCCGAAGCACGTTTGTTAGGCGCCACCAGGTTGGCCGCGACCACCGAACCGATGCCGAAGAACGCACCGTGGCAGAGGGCGGTGACCACTCGGGCGAACATCAGCACCTCGTAGTCAGTGGCGATGGCGCAGAGCAGGTTGCCGATAATGAAGATGCCCATCAACGCCACCAGTGCAGCCTTGCGCGGCAGTTTGGCGGTTGCCATCGCCATGAACGGTGCACCGATGGCCACGCCCAGAGCGTAACCGGTCACCAGCCAGCCGGCGCCGGGAATCGACACGCCGAGATCCGCCGCCACATCGGGCAACAGGCCCATGATGACGAATTCCGTGGTGCCGATGGCGAAGGCGCTCAGGGCGAGTATGAGGAGCGAGAGGGGCATCATTTAGTCCTTTTCGGCTGGCTGACGTTAAGGGTCAGAGCTCTTTACTGAGAGTGCTGAGGAACGCCTGGATCACGTCCTCGTTGCGTTTGAAAAAGTGCCACTGCCCGGCCTTCTGGCTGCTGATCAGCCCGGCCCGTTGCAGGGTGGCCAGGTGGGCGGAGACGGTCGATTGCGACAGGCCGCAGCGTTGATCGATCTGCCCGGCGCAGATGCCGTACTCGTGGTTGTGGATCTGTTCCGGAAACTGGGCTTTCGGGTCTTTCAGCCAGTTGAGGATGTCTCGCCGTACTGGGTGTGCCAGGGCTTTTATTATTTCGTCGAGGTCAATGTTCATGGCTGGTTGCTCGTGATGTGTGTAGCGCTATATCGCGATGAGGCGAACTTTAAATCGGTATTTCGCGATATACCAATATGAATTCGATCTGACGACCGCATAAATCGGTATATCGGGTTATAACGATATGTGAGGTGTAAACAAACGCGGGCGCGGTGCTAAGCTGCGCCCATGAACTATCTCGCACATTTGCACCTCGGTGGCCAGCGCCCCGGTCAACTGCTCGGCAGTCTGTATGGCGATTTTGTCAAAGGACGGCTGCAAGGGCAGTTCGATCCGGAGATCGAAGCGGCAATTACCTTGCATCGTCAGATCGATGTGTTCACCGATCGCCACCCGTTGGTCGACGCTTCGCTGGCGCGGTTTTCCATGACCCGCCGCCGTTACGCCGGCATCGTCCTCGACGTGTTTTTCGACCATTGCCTGGCCCGAGACTGGACGCTCTACGCCGACCGGCCGCTGGGACAATTCACCACGGACGTTTACCGCGTGCTGTCCAGCGAGCGGCAATTGCCCGAGCGCCTGGCGAAGATCGCCCCGCACATGGTGGCCAATGACTGGTTGGGTTCGTATCAGGAATTCGAAGTGCTGGAACAGGTGCTGCGCGGGATTTCCCGGCGCCTGAGCAAACCTGAAGAACTGACGGGGGCGATGCAGGAATTGCGGCGTCTGTATGAACCGCTCAGTGATGACTTTCGCTTGTTCTACCCACAGCTGCAGGACTTCGCCGGCCGGCAGCTGTAGGCAGAGGATGACGATCAGGCAGCGATCAGCTCGCCTGTACGACGCGGCTCGGCCGGTTTGGCCACCTCGCCGAACAACGCTTTCTGCACCGCTTGCTGGGCTTCGTACGCCAGTGCTGCACGTTCCCGACCCTGACAGGCAATCGGCTTGAGCAGGTGAACTTCCACCTCGCCGCAATCGTTGCTGAACAGACGCATCAGGTGCGACAGCAGATCATCGTCACCAATGAACGGTGCCAGCGTATCGATTTCGCCGTCGCGCAGATAACGGATCGCCACCGGTTGCAGCATCACTTCGGAATCAATCGCCGCCGACAGCAGGCGACCATGGAAGGTACGCAGCGAGCGGCCGTCGGTGGTGGTGCCTTCCGGGAACATCAGCAGCGGATGATCGGTTTGCAGGTGACGGGTCATCTGCTTGCGGATCAACTGGCTGTCGCCCGAACCGCGACGAATGAACAGGCTGCCAGCCTTCGCCGCCAGCCAGCCGGCCACCGGCCAGGTGCGCACCTCGGCCTTGGACAGAAACGACAGCGGCGTGAGCATGCCGAGCAGCGGAATGTCAGTCCACGACACGTGGTTGCTGACCCACAGCATTGGCTGCTTCGGCAGTTCACCATGGACGGTTACGCGAAAGGGCAGGGCATTGCTCAGGCGCGCCATGAAAAAACGCGACCAGCGCTGCCGGCGTTGCATCGAATGGGCCAGCCCCAGACGTTCGAAAACCCCGAAGACACTGGCCATGCTCAGGCCCAGCGTCACCACCAGCAGCACCCGCGCGATCCGCGCGTACACCCGCAGCCGGCTCATCACACGGCCGCCTTGAAGTGCTTGGCGTAGCGCGGGCAGAGTTCGTCGCGCTTGAGCAGGATGAACACGTCGGCGACCTGGAAATCCTCGTCCCAGCATGGCTCGCCGCAGATCTTCGCGCCCAGGCGCATGTAGGCCTTGAGCAGCGGTGGCATTTCGGCGATCACGTTCGAAGGAAGATCCAGCGTTGGCAGCGGATTCTTCGGCTCGGCGCGCAGGTGTTCGGTGCACAGGTAACGTTCGCGCAGGCGTTGCATGATCGCGTGGGCCTGTACGCCGCCGTCCTGCATCGGAATGCTCGCACAACCCATCAGGTAGCTGTAGCCGCCCTGATTGAGGACTTCGGCCAGTTCGCCCCAGAGCACGGCGATGGTGCCGCCGTTGCGGTAGGCCGGGTCGACGCAGGTGCGACCGATTTCCAGGATCGGGCCTTGCAGACCGGCGAGGCCGTGCAGGCTGAATTCTTCTTCACTGTAGAACTTGCCCAGGCTGCTGGCGGCGGTGTGATCGAGCAAGCGGGTGGTCGCCACCAGGCGGCCGGTGTTCAGGTCACGCACGCCGATGTGGCTGCAGTGAACATCATAGTCATCCATGTCCAGACCCAGTTCCGCGCCTTTCAGCTTGGCGTTGAACTCGCCGCTGAACACGTTGAAACGCAAGGCCTGGGCTTGCTGCAAGGCCTCGGCGCCGATCAGGCGTTCGGCTTGCAGGCGGCGTTCATTGCCGGTGTCGCTGATGCGGGCGATCTGAGTCATTTGAATCTCCGTACGGGCCTTTAACCCGTCGTGGGTTACAGCCGATCGACTTTCTTTATGCAGCTGTGTTGTGCAAAGTCAGGCTATGTAGCCCCGGTGTCATCGCCATGAATGTTTGGTGATGCTTATATGACAGCCCACGAGGAGCCTCTGATGACCTGGTCGACCCTGCTTGAATGTCGCGAACGCCTGCCCGCCGTTGCCGATCTGGCGGAGGGTTTCGCCACGCTGCTGCATCAACTGGGCAGCGTCACGCCGTTCGAACTGGCGGTGGCGGGAGGGCGGCGGATGGCGACGCCGGGGCTGGCATTTCTGGTGGGCTATCAGGCCGCGTTGCGCATGCTTTGGCCGAGCGCACCGCCGAGCCTGGGCGCGTTATGTGCGACCGAACAGCGCAGCCTGCGCCCGGCGGACATGCAGACTCGGCTCACGGATCTGCGCCTCACCGGGCAAAAGGATTTCGTTACCGCCGGCGACGCGGCGGACTGGCTGCTGATCGCCGCCCGCAGTGAACAACCCGGCGAATCACCGCGCCTGAGCCTGGCGGTGGTGTACCCCGGCGAATCCGGTGTGCGTGTGGAAAAACTCCCGGCACTGCCGTTGATGCCGGACATCAGCCATGGCCGCTTGCACCTCGACGACGCCCTGTGCGAGCTGCTCGCCGGGGACGGTTGGGACGCTTACGTCAAACCGTTCCGCACCCTTGAAGATGTTTACGTGTTGAGCGCAATGACTGCATGGCTGTACGGCGTAGGTCAGGACAGCGGCTGGCCGCAGCCGCTGCAATTGCGCTTGCTGGCGCTGTTGGCCGGGTGTGCGGAAGTCAGTCGCCAGCCGCCGAACAATCCGGCGGGGCATGTGTTGCTCGGTGGCTTGTTTGCCCAGTTCGACGGGCTTAAACCGGAAGTCGATCAGGCGTTGCGCGACAGTCATCCGGAGTGGGCGGCGATGTGGCAGCGTGATCAGGCGCTGATGCAACTGGCAGCAGGCGCACGGGCCAAACGACTGGCCAAGGCGCTGGCGGCAAGCCAAAACACATCTGTCATGAACGCCGGCTAGTCTTGGCAGGTTCATCCCCAGAGCCCTCACCATGTTCAAAGGCCTGTCCCTGTTTCTGCTGTTGATCAGCTTCACGGTTCAGGCCGAACAATGGCCGGGTGAGCAGTGGCCGACCGGTCCGAAAATCGCCGGCCAGGCCGTCGAGGCACTGGAGGCCTACGCCTTCCCGACCCGCGATGACAACACCCGCAAAGGCATCCGCACCGATGCGTTGCTGGTGATCCGCGACGGCCAGCTCATCTACGAACGCTACGCCGCTGCAACCACCGCCGACACCCCACACCTGACCTGGTCGATCAGCAAAAGCCTGATGGCCACGGTGTTTGGCGTGGCCTACGGCGAAGGCTTGTTCAAGCTCGATGATCCGGCGGCGAAGTTTTACCCGGTGCTGGAAAAACACCCGGCCATCAAAATCCAGGATCTGCTGCACTGGGCCTCGGGCATCGACTGGCAGGAAGACTACGAATATGCCCCGCTGAAATCCTCGGTGGTGGCGATGCTCTACACCCGTGGTCATCGCGACATGGCCGCCTTCACTGCCGATCACGACAGCTACGCGCCAGCGGGTCAGGCGTTCCGCTATTCCAGCGGCGACAGCAATCTGTTGGCAGCGGCGCTGAAAACCATCGTCGGCCCGCAGCGCTATCCGGACTATCCATGGACAGCGCTTTTCGATCCGCTGGGCATCCGCCACGCCACCTGGGAAACCGATGCCACGAGCACTTTTGTCGCGTCTTCCTATGCCTATCTGACCGCCCGGGATCTGGCGCGAATCGGCCTGCTGATGGAACGGGACGGACGCTGGAACGACCGGCAGTTGTTGCCCAAGGATTGGGTTGCCTTCAATCGACAACCCTTCGCCGGCTACAAGGCCCATCAGGACGAAGCCGTGCCCGGCGGCCACTGGTGGCTCAATCGCCCGGCGGACGGCGCCGCTTCGCCGTGGCCCGACGCACCGCCCGACACCTTCGCCGCCCTCGGCCATTGGGGCCAGGCGCTGTACGTGATCCCGAGCGAAAAACTGGTGATCGTGCGCTACGGCGATGACCGCGACGGCAGCTATCGCCACAACGAATTGCTCAAGCGTGTGCTCGCGGCGGTGCGACCATGAAACTGTTCAGACGCATCCTGCTGGTGTTGCTGGTCGTGCTGCTGGGCTGGGGCTGGCATGAACGGGAAAATCTGTGGGCCTTCCCCGACATCATCAGTGCCTATACCGCCAAGGAATACTGCTCGTGCCGCTACGTGATGAACAACGACGCCGAGTATTGCCGAGGCTACGTCAAGCAGTGGTTGCCCAGCGAATTGACCGATGACAGCACGCAAAAACTCGTCAGCGCCAGTGGCATGGGCCGTAGCAACAGCGCCCAATGGCAGGGCGAACGTCAGGGCTGTCGCCTCAAGCCCTGATCCGAAAATGAACTACCGGTTTGCATCCCGGCTTCAGGCAGTTAAGGTTCGTGCAGGTTTATCGGCCCCACGAGTCTTCAATGTTCAACCGTTCTCTGTGCAACGCCTTCGCCGGCCTGCTGCTGGGCGCCGCTGCGCTGCCGGCCCAGGCCAACTGGTATCTGGACGGCGAGTCATCGCGGCTGTCGTTCGTCAGCACGAAAAACGCCAATATTTCCGAGGTGCAGCGCTTTCTGGTGTTGCACGGCAAGGTCGATCCCGATGGCCGCGCCGAAGTCGAGGTCGAGCTGGACTCGATCAACAGCGGCATACCGCTGCGCGACGAGCGCATGCGCAAGGAGCTGTTCCAGATCGAGCAATTCCCCGAGGCGACCATCACCACGCAAATCGACCTGCGCCCGATCAATGACCTGGCCCCCGGCGCGCAGCTTGAATTGCGCCTGCCGCTGACCGTCAACCTGCACGGCAAACAGCACGAATACCCTGCCGAACTGCTCGCCACGCGTCTCGATGACCGACGCTTTCAAGTGGTGACCCTGGAGCCGCTGGTGATCAGCGCTGAGGATTTCGATCTGCTGCCGGGCCTGGAAAACCTGCGAAAAATGGCCGGCCTGTCGGCCATCAGTCTGTCGGTGCCGGTGGGTGCGGTGCTGATCTTCACGGCGCGCTGACATGCGTGGCGCAGTGTTCCCGTGGCGGGACGGCAATCGCTTCGAACTGTTGATCGACGGTCCGCAATTTTTCCCGCGCATGCTGGAGGAAATCGCCGCCGCTCGTGAGCAGATCGAACTGGAGCTGTATCTGGTGGAGGCCGGCGCCTGCGCCGAAACCGTGATTCAGGCGCTGGTGCTGGCGGCCGAGCGGGGCGTGCGGGTGCGTTGCCTGTTCGATGATTACGGCAGTCTCGCGCTCACTCTGACCCTGCGTCAGCGCCTGACCCTCGCCGGGGTCGAGCTGCGTTTCTACAATCGCTTGAGCTGGCGGCGCTGGGTCGGCAATTTCTATCGCGATCACCGCAAACTGTTGCTGGTCGACCAGCGTCTGGCGGTGGTCGGCGGCACCGGGCTCACCGACGAGTTCTGGCAGCCGGGCCACGACACCAGCGAATGGCACGAAGTGATGGTGCACATCACCGGCCCCCTGGTGCTCGACTGGCAGTTGCTGTTTGACCGCCAATGGATCGCCAACCGCCATCGTCGCGCCTGGAAGCCTCACGCGAATTTCGGCCTGCCGCGATTGCCGCGTGTACCTGACACGGGCGAGGGCATGGGCCGCGTGGCCTATGCCGATGCCCGCCAGCATCGCGACATTCTGCAATCGCTGTTCCGTGCCCTGAACAGCGGCCAGAAACGCATCTGGCTGGCCACGCCGTACTTCCTGCCGACCTGGAAAATCCGCCGCTCCCTGCGCAAGGCCGCCGCCCGTGGCCTCGACGTGCGCCTATTGTTGACCGGGCCGCGCACCGATCATCCGTCGGTGCGCTACGCCGGGCATCGCTACTATCCGCGCCTGCTCAAAGCCGGGGTGAAGATCTTCGAATACCAGCCGTGTTTCCTGCACCTGAAAATGGTGCTGGTGGACGATTGGGTGAGCATCGGTTCGTGCAACTTCGACCACTGGAATCTGCGCTTCAATCTTGAGGCGAATCTGGAGGCGCTGGATCCGTCACTGACGGCAGCGGTGGTGGCGAGTTTCGAGAAGGACTTCGGCCTGAGTCAGCAGGTGAGTCTGGAGGAATGGCAGCGTCGGCCGTTGTGGCGGCGAGTGAAGCAGCGGGTGTGGGGCTGGGTGGATCGGGTGGTGGTCAATCTGCTGGATAGACGCGGATAGTCGCCAACTCCCGATTGATCGTTCCCACGCGGAGCATGGGAACGATCGGAGCGGAGAGAGGATTACAGCAACTCAAAGCTCTGCTGCGTCACATCCTGGGAGTCCAGGCCGATCTGCACGTTGAACTTGCCAGGTTCTGCCGCGTACTTGAGCTGGGCGTTGTAGAACTTCAGGTCATCTTCGCTGATGGTGAAGTGCACGACCTTCTGCTCGCCGGCCTTGAGCATGATCTTCTGGAAGTTCTTCAGCTCCTTGACCGGACGGATCATCGAACCGGTGACGTCCTGGATGTACAGCTGCACCACAGTTTCGCCGTCACGCTTGCCGGTGTTTTTCACCGTGACACTGGCGTCGAGCTTGCCGGTGGCGTTCAGGGTGGTCGACGACAGCGCCATGTCGCTCAGGGCGAAATCGGTGTAGCTCAGGCCGAAACCGAACGGGAACAGCGGCCCGGTGGTGTCATCGAAATACTGCGAGGTGTAGTTACCCGGTTTGCCAGGCGTGAACGGCCGGCCAATGCTCAGGTGGTTGTAGTAGGTCGGGATCTGGCCCACGGAACGCGGGAAGGTCACCGGCAGTTTGCCCGACGGGTTGTAGTCGCCGAACAGCACGTCGGCAATGGCGTTGCCGCCCTCGGTGCCGCTGAACCAGGTTTCCAGGATCGCGTCAGCCTGTTCTTTTTCCTGAAGGATCGTCAGCGGACGGCCGTTCATCAGCACCAGCACCAACGGCTTGCCGGTGGCTTTCAGGGCGCGGATCAGCTCACGCTGGTTTTCCGGGATGTTCAGGTCGGTACGGCTCGACGACTCGTGGGACATGCCACGGGACTCGCCCACGGCCGCCACCACAATGTCGGCGTCCTTCGCGGCTTTTACCGCCTCGTCGATCAACACATTGGCCGGGCGCGGGTCATCGACCACTTCCGGCGCATCGAAGTTGAGGAAGTTCAGGTAATCGAGGACTTTCTTGTCGCTGGTAATGTTAGCGCCACGGGCGTAGATCAGGTTCGACTTGTCGCCGATCACGTTGCTCATGCCGTCGAACAGGGTCACCGATTGCGCCGGACGGCCGGCGGCGGCCCAACTGCCCATCATGTCGATCGGGGCCTTGGCCAGCGGGCCGACCAGGGCGACTTTGGCGGTCTTCTTCAGTGGCAGGGTTTCGTTCTGGTTCTTCAGCAGCACCAGGCTGCGACGCGCCACTTCGCGGGCTTCGGCGCGGTGCAGGCGGCTGTCGGCGTAGGTGTCCGCCGGATCGTCTTCTGCCTTGCCGATGCGCAGGTACGGATCCTTGAACAGGCCCATGTCGTACTTGGCGGCGAGGACTTCACGTACGGCGTTGTCGATGTCTTTCTGTTCGATTTCGCCGGACTTGAGCAGCCCCGGCAGCTCTTTGCCGTACAGGGTGTCGTTCATGCTCATGTCGATGCCGGCCTTGATCGCCAGCTTCGCCGCTTCGCGACCGTCGGCGGCCACACCGTGCTTGATCAGCTCGAAGATCGCGCCGTGGTCGCTGACTGCCAGACCCTTGAAGCCCCATTCCTTGCGCAACAGGTCGTTCATCAGCCAGGTGTTGGCGGTGGCCGGGATGCCGTTGATCGAGTTCAGCGCGACCATCACGCCACCGGCGCCGGCATCGATCGCGGCGCGGTACGGCGGCAGGTAGTCCTGGTACATCTTCACCGGGCTCATGTCCACGGTGTTGTAGTCGCGACCACCCTCGACCGCGCCGTACAGGGCGAAGTGCTTGACGCTGGCCATGATGCTGTCGGCCGCGCTCGGTGTGTCGCCCTGATAGGCCTTGACCATGACTTTGGCGATGCGCGAGGTCAGGTAGGTGTCTTCACCGAAACCTTCGGAGCTGCGGCCCCAGCGCGGGTCGCGGGAAATGTCGACCATCGGCGCGAAGGTGATGTCGAGGCTGTCGGACGCCGCCTCTTTGGCGGCGATGCGCCCGGACTGGCCGATGGCGTCCATGTCCCAGCTCGATGCCAGGGCCAGGGGAATCGGGAAAATCGTACGGTGACCGTGGATCACGTCGTACGCGAAAAACATCGGGATCTTCAGGCGGCTGCGCATGGCAGCGTCCTGCATCGGACGGTTTTCCGGGCGGGTGATCGAGTTGAACGTGCCACCGATGTTGCCGGCGGCGATCTCTTTGCGGATCAGCTCGCGGGGCATTTCCGGGCCGATGCTGATCAGGCGCAACTGGCCGATCTTCTCGTCGAGGGTCATTTGTTTCATCAGGTTACTGATGAACGCGTCCTTGTTTTCCAGAGGTACCGGGGTCGTGGCGGCCAGTACCTGATGACTGGCCAGGCTGACGAACAGGCCCAGCAAACACAGCTTCTTCATGAATAGTTTTCTCAAGGGCCTAAACGGCGTTACAACGCCGGCCAGCCAAAATTTAGGGAGCGACTATTGTTGTTCGGGTGCTGATTCAAAAAACGACAGCCGAATGTACGTCGACAGTTTCGGCGACGTGATCGCGCAGGGCCTCTTTTTAGCCCATCGGCCCGCTGCAATCCAGTGGCGCGGGCGATTATGCCCCAAGAGCCGGTCCAGAAGGTTTCACGCGTGATCATTCATGAAATGTGCAAGGGAGCTCCCGAACGATGAATGTCAGTCCTGTCTACCGCTCGCGTTTGCAGGTCGCCACCTTGCTGGTGCTGGCCGCGTTGTTGACCGCTTGCGGCATCAATAACATTCCCACCCTGGATGAACAGGCCAAGGCCGCCTGGGGACAGGTGCAGAACCAGTACCAACGGCGTGCCGACCTGATTCCCAACCTGGTGGAAACCGTGAAGGGCTATGCCAAGCATGAAGAGGCCACGCTGACGGCGGTGGTCGAGGCCCGGGCCAAGGCGACGTCGATCCAGGTTGATGCCAGCACCCTCGACAACCCGGAAAAGCTCAAGCAGTTCCAGCAGGCCCAGGATCAGCTGACCGGTGCCTTGAGCCGGTTGATGGTGGTGTCCGAACGTTATCCGGACCTGAAGGCCAACCAGAACTTCCTCGCCCTGCAATCGCAACTTGAAGGCACGGAAAACCGCATCGCCGTGGCTCGCCGGGATTTCATTCTGGCGGTGCAGAAGTACAACACCGAGATCCGCACCTTCCCCGGTCGCCTGTGGCACAGCGTGATGTACAGCGACTTGCCGATCCGCGAGACCTTCGAAGCCACCAGCCTCGGCGCGGACAAGGCCCCGGAAGTGAAGTTCTGAGCCGGTGATGCCCATGCGCGTGTTGAAGATGGGCCTGGTGCTGATGCTGTGGCTGTTCGCCGTCAGCGCCCGGGCCGAGTTGACCTTCCCGGCGCTGACAGGGCGGGTGGTGGACGATGCGCAGATGATCGAGCCGGCGGTGCGCGCGCAGTTGAGCCAGCAGTTGCAGGCCCATGAGCAGGCGACCGGCGAGCAGATGGTGGTCGTGACGTTGCCGAACCTGCAAGGCGCCACCATCGAGGACTACGGCGTCGAACTCGGCCGGCACTGGGGCATCGGCCAGAAGGACAAGAACAACGGCGCCTTGCTGATCGTCGCCCGGGACGAGCGCAAGTTGCGCATCGAAGTCGGCTATGGGCTGGAGGATCGCCTGACCGATGCCCAGAGTTCGGTGATCATCCATCAGGTCATCACACCGGCGTTCAAGGCCGGCAATTACAGCAAGGGCATCAGCGACGGTGTGGCGGCGATGCTGGTGGTGCTGGGCGGCAATCCGCTGGACGAGCCTTCCACGGTGTACGAATCGTCCGGCGATCCTTCGGACGACTTTGTCTCGCGGCATCCGGGAATTTTCGTATTTCTGGTGATGTTGTTCATCCTGACTGTTTTTGTCTGCCAGATGCTCGGTATCCTTCCCGCCGGCCGTGGTGGCTCCGGAGGAGGGGGCGGCTTCGGTGGCGGTGGTTTTGGCGGCGGCGGTGGAGGCGGGGGCTTCAGCGGCGGCGGTGGCAGTTTCGGCGGGGGCGGTTCCTCCGGCGGCTGGTGATAACAATAATGAGCAGGCACTTTACGACATGGCATTACTGACTGAACACGAACAACGCAAGGTCGCCGAGGCCATCGCCCGGGTCGAGCGCGACACCGACGCCGAACTGGTGACGGTGCTCGCGGCCCGCGCCGATGACTACGCGTACATTCCGTTGCTGTGGGCCAGCCTGCTGGCGCTGGTGGTGCCGGGCGTCCTGCATTACCTGACCGGTTGGCTGACGATGCATAGCCTGTTGCTGGTGCAATGGATCAGTTTTGTCGTGCTGTGCCTGGTGTTCCGTCTGCCCAGGATCACCACCCATCTGATCCCGCGTCACGTCCGGCACTGGCGCGCCTCGAACCTGGCGCGGCGGCAGTTTCTCGAACAGAACCTGCATCACACGGTGGGCAGCACCGGCATGCTGATCTTTGTCTGCGAGGCGGAGCGGTACGTGGAGATTCTGGTAGACGAAGGGATATCCAGACGGCTGGACGACAAGAGCTGGGACGCGATTGTCGCGGCGTTTACCGAGCAGGTGCGCCAGGGCCAGACGTTGCAGGGGTTCGTGACCTGCATCGAGGCGTGCGGCGAATTGCTCAAGGTGCATGTGCCGGTGACGCAGGTGCGCAACGAATTGCCCAATCGCCTGGTGGTGCTGGGATAAGCCGTTCGGGAAATTAGCCGTGCCCTCGAACGCCATCCCCCCTAAACTAGCGGCCATTCCCGATTTGCCCGTCCGAGGCCGTTTTCTGCATGTCTGCCACCGCCGTTTCCACCCCCGATCACCACACCCGGTTCATCGAGCTGCTGCAAACCAGCCTCGAACAGAACGGCTTCATCAAACTGGTGCTGGCCAAGTACGTCGGCGAAGAAGCGGACCTGCAGCGGATCACCATCAAACCGGTGACGGTCAAGGCGCAGCCGAACCTGTCGTTCGTGTATCGCTACAAGACCCGCGACATCACCAAGAACCTGCCGTTGGACGAGGCGGTGGCGACGATCGCCGAGCTGCTGCCGACAGCGTTCAAAAATGCGCATTTGCTCACATTGACCGACGAAGCCCAGCTCGAATACAGCAAAAAGGGCAAGAGCTCGCTGTTCATGAGCAAGCCCCAGCAATTGCGTGAAGTGCCGTCCGCCGAGCACAACCGCGAGAAAAACCGCTTCCTCGAGTTGAGCCGTCCGTTCCTCAAGGATCTGGGCGTGACCAATGCGCAACACGAGCTGATCCCGGCGATGTCGCGCAAGTGGAAGCAGATCAACAAGTTCATCGAAGTCTTCAGCCATGCCCTGACGTCCTCGCCGCTGGCTCTGGACAAACCGGTGCGGGTGGCGGATTTCGGTTCGGGCAAGGGTTACCTGACGTTCGCCATTCATGACTATCTGCGCAACACCCTGAAGGCCGAGGGCGAAGTCACCGGCGTTGAATTGCGCGAAGAGATGGTCAACCTGTGCAACACCGCCGCACAGAAACTCGACCACCCGGGGCTGGTGTTCAAGTGCGGTGATGTGCGCAGCGTGGCGCCGAGCGAGCTGGAAGTGATGATCGCTTTGCATGCCTGCGATATCGCCACCGACTACGCGATCCACACCGGCATCCGTTCTGGCGCCTCGATCATCATGTGCTCGCCGTGCTGCCACAAACAGATTCGCCTGCAGATCCAGAGCCCGGCGCTGCTCAAGCCGATGCTGCAATACGGTCTGCATCTGGGCCAGCAGGCGGAAATGGTCACCGACAGTCTGCGTGCGCTGTTCCTCGAAGCCTGCGGTTACGAAACCAAAGTGTTCGAGTTCATCTCGCTGGAGCACACCAACAAGAACAAGATGATCCTCGCCGTGAAGCGCGCCGAGCCGGTGGACCCGGCCCAGTTGCTGGTGAAGATTCAGGAACTCAAGGCGTTCTACCAGATCAGCGAGCACTGCCTGGAAACCCTGCTGCTCGCCGATGGATTGCTGCCGCTCAAGGCTTGAGCTGAACCCCGGCCGGTAAGGTGCCCGGTTGAGCCGGGCGCACTGCGGTCTTGCGCCCGAGCATCACCGTCGCGATCACCCCGCAGGCGAACAGCCAGGTGATCGGTTCCACATGTTCGCCGAAGAACAGCGCGGAAAAGGCGATGGTGAAGAAAATCTGCAACAGCTGGATCTGACTGACCCGGGCAATGCCGCCCATGGCCAGCCCGGCGTACCAGGCGAAGAACCCCAGGAACTGCGAAAACAGCGCGACGTAACCAAAAGCCCACCAGGTCTTCGTCGACACCGCGCCCTGATGCTGGATCGCCAGGTACAGCACCGGGCCGATCAGCAACGGCGTCGACAGCACCAGCGCCCAGCAGATCACCTGCCAACCGCCCATTTCCCGTGCCAGGCGTCCGCCCTCGGCATAACCCAGACCGCCCACCGCAATCGCACCCAGCATCAGCAAATCACCGGCCTGAATGCTGCCGGCGCCGGTGTACAACGCATAACCCAACACCAACGCACTGCCCAACGCGGCGCAGGCCCAGAAGGCTTTTGATGGTCGTTCATGGGACAGCCACGCGGCATACAGCGCCACGCACAGCGGCTGCAAACCGTTGACCAGCGCGCCGTGGGATGCCGGCAAGGTCTGCATGGCCCACGCCGACAGCACCGGGAAACCGAGAATCACCCCGGCGATCACCAGGCTCAGGCCTTTGACCTGCTGCCGGGTCGGCCACTTTTCCCGGCGCCACAACAGCAGCAACGCCGCCGGAATTGCCGCGAACAATGCGCGGCCCAGACCGTTGAGAAGCGGGTGCAGCTCCTGCACCACGATGCGGGTGAAGGGCAAGGTAAGGCTGAAAATCACCACGCCGAGCAGGCCGAGGGCCATGCCGGTGTTTTCGCGCGAAGACATTTTGGCAACCAGATTCGAAAGTGGCAGGGAGGTGCATTCATCTAGCCACAAACCATGGCAACCGGGCTGTTACAGCTGAGCGCAGACTTATCCATACAGTTTGCGAACGCCATCGCGGTCCTTGGACTACTTTGAATACTCCTGTGCATTCACCAGAGGAGTCCTGTCCATGGCCGCGAAAAAGATTCTGATGCTGGTCGGCGATTACGTCGAAGACTACGAAGTGATGGTGCCGTTCCAGGCCCTGCAAATGGTCGGGCACACCGTGCACGCCGTGTGCCCCGATAAAGCCGCCGGCAAAACCGTGCGCACCGCGATTCATGATTTTGAAGGCGACCAGACTTACAGCGAAAAGCCCGGTCACCAGTTCGCCCTGAACTTCGATTTCGCCAAGGTCGACGCCAAGGACTATGACGCGCTGCTGGTGCCCGGTGGTCGTGCGCCGGAATACCTGCGGCTGAATGAAAAAGTCCTGGAATTGGTGCGAGCCTTCGACAAGGCCGGCAAGCCGATTGCTGCCGTCTGTCACGGCGCACAACTGCTGGCGGCGGCGGGGATTCTCGAAGGCCGCGAGTGCAGCGCCTATCCGGCCTGCGCCCCGGAAGTACGCCTGGCCGGCGGCACTTACATCGATATCCCGGTCACGGACGGCCATGTCCAGGGCAATCTGGCCACCGCTCCAGCGTGGCCGGCGCACCCGAAATGGCTGGCCGGGTTCCTGGGTTTGCTCGGGACTAAAATCACCCTGTGACCCATCGATAAGGAGACGCAGCATGTCCGGATGGTATGAATTGAGCAAAAGCAGCAACGGCCAGTTCAGGTTCGTGCTGAAAGCGGCGAATGCCGAAACCATTCTGACCAGCGAGTTGTACACCTCTCACAGTGCCGCCGAAAACGGTATCGCGGCGGTGCAGGGCAACAGTCCGCTGGATGAGCGCTACGAGAAGAAAACGACGAAGGACGGGCATCCCTATTTCAACCTCAAGGCGGCCAATCACCAGATCATCGGTAGCAGCGAGTCCTATTCGTCGGAAGCGGCGTGCGCCAAAGGCATCGCCGCTGTGAAGGCCAATGGACCGACCAAGGTGATCAAGGACAAAACCCTGCCGGTACTTTGAATCCAGCACAAAACCCTGTGGGAGCGAGCTTGGTCCCACAGGTTTTTTTGTGTTGCGTGAAATCAGCGCAGGGTTTTGAGAATGGCCTGCAACTGAGTGCGCCCGGCCTCACTCAACGGGGACACCGGCAGGCGTGGATCACCGACTTCCAGCCCGGTGTCACGCAGTCCGGCCTTGATCGTCGCCGGCAAACCACCCTTGAGGATGAAATCCAGCAGCGGCAACTGGCGGTAGAACAGCTCCCGCGCCTTGCCCAGATTTCCCGCCAGCGTGGCTTCGTACAGATCCAGGTTGAGTTGCGGAATCAGGTTCGGTGCCGCCGTGCACCAGCCCTTGGCTCCGGCCGCGAAGGCTTCCAGCGCCAGCGGGTTGCAGCCGTTGTAGAACGGCACCCGGCCTTCGCCGAGCAGTTGCAGCTTGTGCATGCGCTGGATGTCGCCGGTGCTCTCCTTGACCATGGTCACGTTTTCCACGCCGTTGACGATGCGCAGAATCAGTTCCACCGACATGTCGGTGCCGCTGGTGGCCGGGTTGTTGTAGAGCATGATCGGTACGCCGATGCTGTCACCGATGGCGCGGTAATGGGCGAGGATTTCTGCTTCGGTGAGCTTCCAGTAGGACGCCGGCAGCACCATCACCACGTCGGCGCCGTGGGCTTCGGCGAAACGTGCGCGACGCACGGCGTTGGCGGTGGTCAGGTCGGACACGCTGACCACGGTCGGCACCCGTTTGGCCACGTGCTTGATGCTGAATTCGGCGACCTGATCCCACTCCGCATCGCTCAGGTAGGCGCCTTCGCCGGTGCTGCCCAGTGGCGCGATGGCGTGGACGCCGCCGGCGATCAGGCGGTCGATCGAACGGCCGAGGGCCGGCAGATCAAGACCTTTGCCGTTGGCGCCGAACGGGGTGATGGTGTAGCCGATGATGCCGTGAATGTTGGACATGAGAGTGCTCCGCAAGGATAGGGTATTCAGTTCAGGCAATCGGCGTGCTGGCGCAGGTTCTGCCGGGCGTAGTAGTTGAAGGCAGCGGCGTGGCGTTTGGGTTTCGAGACCCAGTCATGGGCCTCGCGACCCAGTTCGGGAATGATCGGTTTGATCGTCCCGGCGGCCATGGCCAGCAATTGCAGTTTGGCGGCGCGCTCGATCAATTGCGCGATGACACAGGCTTCCTCGATGGTCGTGCCGGTGGACAGCTGACCATGGTGGGAAAGCAGGATCGCCCGTTTATCGCCCAACGCCCCGGCAATCAGTTCGCCTTCTTCGTTACCCACCGGAACGCCTGGCCAGCCTTCAAGGAACGCGCAGTCGTCGTACAGCGGGCACAGGTCCATGTGGGAAATCTGCAACGGTACTTCCAGCATCGACAGCGCGGCAATGTGCGTCGGGTGGGTGTGGATGATGCAGTTCACATCCGGCCGGGCGCGGTACACCCAACTGTGGAAACGGTTGGCCGGGTTGGCCATGCCGTGACCTTCGAGCACTTCCAGGTCTTCGTTGACCAGCAGCAGGTTGCTCGCGGTGATTTCATCGAACCCCAGCCCCAGTTGCTGCGTGTAGTAAGTGCCCGGCTGCGGGCCACGGGCGGTAATCTGTCCGGCGAGGCCCGAATCGTGGCCGTTTTCGAAGAGGATCCGGCAGGTCAGGGCCAGCTTTTGCCGGTCCGTCCACGTATTATCCGCCAGGCTTTTTTGCATCTGGGTCAGCGCTTGCTTGACCAGTTGGTCTTTGGGTAGTGCTAATGTCTTCGCCATATCCGTGTCCTGTGGTGGTTGCCATGGATGACACTTAAGAGGCTATATGACACTTTGTGTCATTGGCAAGGACAAATCGTCTTTCCTTTGCTGGAATAATCGCTTCGCATGTCTATCCGTTTGAAATTATTGAGAAAAAAACTTGGCGTAACCCTTGAGGCGCTGGCCGAGAAATCCGGCATGACCAAGAGTTATCTGTCGAAAGTCGAACGCGGGTTGAACACGCCTTCGATTGCCGCCGCGTTGAAACTGGCGAAAGCGCTGAACGTGAAGGTCGAGGAGCTGTTCTCCGAAGACAACGTCAGCCTTGACAGCTACAGCCTGGTGCGCAGCCACGAACGCCAGTCACTGGCGGCCAACGATCACAGCCCCGGTTACGCGGTGCTGGCCCATCAGGTCAGCGAGCGCAGCCTGCTGCCGTTCATCATCTATCCGCCGACTGAATTCACCGACAAGACCTTCAAGGAGCATTTGGGCGAGGAGTTTTTGTTCGTCCATGAAGGCCGGGTCGAAGTCGACTTCATGAACGAACGGGTACTGCTGGAGCGGGGCGACGCGCTGCACTTCAATGCGCAGAAACCGCACCGGATCCGCTCGGTGGGCGAGGAGCAGGCACAACTGCTGGTGGTGGTGCACAGCAGCGAAGAGTGATCAGACCTCGACCGGCACCGACAGCTTCGGATTCCCCAGCGCGTGGCTCTTGGAATCAAAGAACCGCAACTCGGCGCCCGTGCCCTCGAACACCTTCGCGTAATGCCGCTTCTGGTGCTGGATGAACGCCGCGCTGCGCGGGTAGATCGAGATCGCCACGGTTTTCGGTTTCGCCAGCCGCAGGGCACGCACGATGTGGCTGTCCTGCTCGCCCAGGGCGTGGCCGAAGATGCACAGACTGTCGCCGTGCGCGAGTAGCTGGTCGTAGCAGAACGACAGATAATCGGAGCTGCGGATGGTCTTGAGCTTGTCCGCGCTCGGACCTTCGTTGACGAACAGCGGCACATCGTCGAGGGTCTTGAGGGTGTTGTTGATCGCAAAACTGCCAAGCAGCGTGCCTTCGGTCGCGGTCAGTTTACGGGCGCTGCCGTCCTGGTTGCGCACCAGATGCAGACCGCCGTGCAGGTACAGCAGACGCGGTTTTTCAGTGTGGCTTTCGCACAGGTCGAAGCTGGCGTCGGTGCCGTTGAACAGATCGTCGATGGCCTCGCCCTGATGTTGCAGGGCCCAGTAGTTGAGCAGGTCGTAATTGGTGGTGAACACCGTGCGATAACTGGCCAGTTCGCGGTTCAGGATCGTCAGGGTCGACGCTTCGACCAGTCGCCACGGAATGTGCAAATCGTGGACGGCGTTGATCAGCGCCTCCTTGATCGCGTAATAGCGATTGCGCGGCGCGGCGGAGCTGACGGCCAGTGCCTTGTTGACCCGGCTGGTGGTTTTCAGCGCGCCGAGCACCTGCTCGAAACTGCGCGTCTGCAGGGCGTCGAACACGCTCAGTTCCGACGGGCTCAGGGGTTTTTCTTCCACCGTGCGCGCGTTTTCGAACAGCGAGTCGTAGCCGAAATCGTCCCACACCGCGCGGCTGGCGCCGTTGCCCACCAGCAGACCACTGAAGTCGGTGGTGGCGCGCAACGCGTTCCAGTCTTCGAGGGTGGCGTCGACATCCAGAAAATCGGTCATTGCAGGGCACGTCTCAAAACAAGGGGCAGATGGGCGGCGACTTTATCACGAGCGGGCATTGAGCCAGATCAACATCCGCCGTGACCGATCGGTCGATCCTGTATGCATCCGCCGGATCGCAGGAGTCGATCCGGCCCCTGTCAGGAGACGCGCCATGAGCAGCACCTTTTTCATTCCCGCCGTAAACATCATGGGCAGCGGCTGCCTCGACGAAGCCATGAATGCCATCCGCAACTACGGTTTTCGCAAGGCGCTGATCGTTACCGACGCAGGCCTGGCCAAGGCTGGCGTGGCGACGATGATCGCCGAGAAACTGGCGATGCAGGACATCGATTCGGTGATCTTCGACGGCGCCAAACCCAATCCGAGCATCGCCAATGTCGAGGCAGGGCTGGCGCTGCTCAAGGACAGCCGCTGTGATTTCGTGGTGTCCCTCGGCGGCGGTTCGCCCCATGACTGCGCCAAGGGCATCGCCCTGTGCGCGACCAACGGCGGGCAGATTCGCGACTACGAAGGAGTCGATCAATCGGCCAAGCCGCAACTGCCGCTGATCGCCATCAACACCACCGCCGGCACGGCCAGCGAGATGACCCGCTTCTGCATCATCACCGACGAAACCCGCCACGTAAAAATGGCCATCGTCGACCGTAATGTCACGCCGCTGCTGTCGGTCAACGACCCGGCGCTGATGGTCGCCATGCCGAAAAGCCTGACCGCCGCCACCGGCATGGACGCACTGACCCATGCGATCGAAGCCTACGTGTCCACGGCCGCCAACCCGATCACCGACGCCTGCGCGCTGAAGGCGATGACCCTGATCAGCAACAACCTGCGTCTGGCGGTACGCGACGGCAGCGATCTGGCGGCGCGGGAAAACATGGCGTATGCGCAGTTCCTCGCCGGTATGGCGTTCAACAATGCGTCCCTTGGCTACGTGCATGCGATGGCGCACCAGTTGGGCGGTTTTTACGATCTGCCTCACGGGGTGTGCAACGCGGTGTTGTTGCCCCATGTGCAGACGTTCAACGCGCTGGTCTGCGCCGATCGCCTCACCGATGTGGCCCACGCCATGGGCGCCGACATCCGTGGTTTCAGCCCGGAGGAGGGCGCAAAAGCTGCGATTGACGCAATCCGCTGTCTGGCCAAAGACGTCGACATCCCCGGCGGCTTGCGTGACCTAGGCGCCAAATGCACCGACATCCCTGTTCTTGCCGCCAATGCCCTGAAAGACGCCTGCGGTTTCACCAACCCGCGGGCGGCGGATCAGCGGCAGATCGAGGAAATTTTCCGCAGCGCGTTTTAAGCGCACTGGCGCTCGGGCGTGAACCTCGTGCAGAGCACCGCACCCGCCGCCAGAACGCAACACAGCAGCGACAGCGGCCACGCGTGTGGACCGGCCAGCAGGCTGGCCACCGCGCCGATCAACGCGGCCATCAATTGGTGGATGAAACCGCTCAGGGCCATCGCGTAAGCACCGGCAATCGGCGCGCCATCGTTGGCCCGTGACAGGCTGATCGGATAGTTCAGCGACTGGCCGAACACGGCGACGCAGTAAGGCAGCCAAAGCAGCCAGGCAACGGAGCTGGCCAACAGGCTGCCAGCCAGCATCACCCCGCTTCCGGCCATCACCAGGCCCACACCCAACGCCATCAACCGATGCTGACCGGTACGCAGCACAAAGCGATTGACCGCCAGCGCCCCCAGAAAATACGCCGCACTGATCGGCCAGCCCAGCAGTCCGTATTCGGTTGTCGACCAACCGAACGGGCCTTGCAGAATCAACGGCGCAGCGCTGTTGAACGCGATGATCACGCCATAACCCAGACCGCCCGCGAGCGCAGGCAGAAGAAACGCCCGATGGCTCAGGATCGTTTGGTAGACCGCCCAGGGCGACGCGGTTGTCGGGGCTTCGACGAGCTCCGGAAAGCTCAGGCGCGAGACAATCGCGGCCATCGACAGGCTGACCGCACCCAGCAGATAGAAGATCGCCTGCCAGCCCAGCGTCACCTGAATCAGCGAGCCGGCGTATTGGCCGATCCCGAGCGCGACAACGAACGAAATCGAAATCCACGACAACGCCTTCGCCAGCAGATCGCCCCGGAAACTGTCTCGGATCAGCACCCGCGCCATCACTGAAATACCGCTGGCGCCGATCCCTTGAAGCAGTCGCAGCAGAAGGAACGACTCCAGCGTCGAACCCAGCGGCAAAGCCAGATTTGCCAACCCATAAATCCCCAGCGCCGCCAGCAACACCGGTTTGCGCCCGATGCGTTGTGCAAGGCTGCCCCAGAGCAACATCGGCAATGCCATGCCGATCAGGTACAGCGACAAGCCCCAGGCCACCTGCGTTGCATCGACCTGCAAATGCCCGGCGATCTGCGGCAACGCCGGCAGGTAAATGCTCATGCCCAGTTGAGCGAGGAACACAGTGGAGCAGGTGATGAGCAGGATGAGTCCGGGGTTCATGAGTCGTCCGTGAAGGTTCAGCGGTCGCGATGGCCGCCGTAAGTCAGTAACAGTCCGGTGATCAAATCACAGAAGTGATGGATCAGTGTCGATTCCATGTCGGCACGCAGGGTCACGCGGATCGCGGCTTTACCTTGCGCCACCACCGGGAAGAACACGGCGCTGGTGAAAAAGCCGTGTTCGGCCAGTTCAACGGCGATTCGAGTGGCCAGGGCGGCCTCGCCGCAGTTGATCAAACGGATGGCCATGGGGCTGCCGTGCTGTTCGGTGCACAACAGGCTGTCGAACAGGCGAATATTGGCCTGGAGCCGAATCTGCAACGCGCGCAGCTCTGCACTGCGATGCAGCTGGATCGAGGCCAGGCCTGCACCGATGGCCGCGCAATTGAGGCTTTGCGACCAGTTGCTCGGCCCGCCGTAACGCTGGATCAGTTTCCGCTGCCGCTCATTGCCGAGCATCACCAGACCGCCGCTGGCCCCGAACGATTTGGCCAGTGACGCGACGATCAGACAGTCCTCATCCAGCGTCGGCATTCTTGGCCGTACCAGACCGGCGCCGTTACTGCCGACCGCCGACAACGCGTGGGAGTCATCGAGATAAAGAAACAGTCCGTAACGTTCTTTCAGATACAGCAGACCGTCCAGATTGGCCACGCCGCCCATGCTGTAGGCACCGTCGGCTATGTAGGCGACCGTTGTGTGGCGCTGGCACACCGACTCGAGAAAATCCATGTCGTTGTGGGGGCAGGTCAGCACGCGGGTTTCATCGGCGCAACTGGCCTTCAGGTGATTCATCGAATAATGGGCCAGGCGATCGAACACCATCACTGGTGGACGACCCTGGGTAAACACACCGCTGGCCAGCAGCGGCAGGATCCCCGCACTCGCGGCGCTGCAGGACAGAGTGCTCAGACACACGGCACCAAACAATTGCGACAGCTCGCTTTCGTATCGCTCGAGCAGCGCCAGTTTGCAGCGGTTTTTCGAATTGGCAACGCGCAGTGTGCCGGTTTCCCGTAACGCCGCGATGGCGCCTTCCAGCAGGGCGGGATGGTGATCGAGACCCAGATAGGACGTAGTGCAGAAGTGATGGAACCGGCGCCCGTGCTGATCGAGCAAATGGTTGCAGCCTTTGACTTCGACGTTTAGAGCGGCGATTTTTCCGGCTTCGGCGGCCTCCCAGTCGTGGTCGGCCAGCGCGATGACTTTGCGGTAGTTGGTGAAGGTGTGGGCGGTGGTATCGGGCAGATGGTTCAAAGCAGCTCTCCTTGAGCATGGCAATCCATGGGGTGTTTCAATTTGTGTGTGTTGCCAGACTTTACAGAGAGCGATGCGGGGTCAGAATCGGCCATATCCGATAGCGCTGAGGGCTGTTGGAGTTTTGCTTGTAGGGCGATACCTCGCAGGGTTGTAAGGCGGTGAAATGCCCGACAACCCTGGTAGTGAAGGGCTTACCTTTGCCCTGTTATCCAACGGCGGTGGCGCTCTTTTCCAGCGCCGGGGAAAACTGGATCAGCACCACGCCCGCCATCAGCAACACCGCGCCGAATACCCGGGGCAACGTGAGTTGCTTCTCCAGCAGCCCGAACATCCCGAAGTGATCCAGCACCATCGAAGCCAGCACCTGTCCGGCCAGTGCCAGCGCGACAAAGCCCGATGCCCCGAGTTTCGGCACCAGCATCACCGCCAGTGCCACAAAGCACACTCCGAACGCGCCACCGGCCCACATCCACAGCGGCGCCTTGCCGATGAATGCCAGCGATGGCAATGGCAAGCGCAGCGCGATAATCACCGGCAACAACACCAGCACGCTGACCAGCAATGACGCCAACGTCGCCCACAAGGGATGGCCCAACCCTCGGGCCAGATTGGTATTGATTGCACTTTGAAACGGGACGACAGCCCCGGCCACTGCCGCCAGTAGCAACAGACCGGCCCACTGCAACGTACTCATGATCGTTCTCCAGCAAAGGTTTTGCTGGACTCTAGGGTATTCGTCGCGCAGATTTAAATTCTGTTTTCTCATGCGGAACATGCATCAGATGAATGATCTTCGGCGCATCGATCTCAACCTGCTGGTGATCCTCGACGCTTTGCTCAGCGAGCAGCACGTCACCCGCGCTGCCGAGCGTCTGCACTTGAGCCAACCGGCGGTCAGCCATGCGCTGGCCCGATTGCGCGATTTGCTTGGTGATCCGCTGCTGGTGCGGGCCGGTTCGGGGCTGGTGCCTACCGCCCGGGCGCTGGAACTGGTTGCACCTCTGGCCGAAGCCCTGGCCCAGGTGCAATCGCTGCTGGCGCCGAACACCTTCGACCCGGCCAGCGCGCGTCGGACCTTTCGGCTTGCGATGTCGGATTACGGAGCGGCAATTATCCTGCCCGGCCTGATTCGCACGTTGCGCGCGGAGGCTCCGGGCATTGATCTGCAAATCAGCCATGCCAGTCGCGAAGGGATGGTCGAGGGGCTGCTCAACGGCGACATCGACCTGGCTGCCGGTGTGCTTCCGGAATTGCCCGGTGAGTTGTGCAGCACGTCGCTGTTCGAAGAACGTTATGTCTGCCTGCTGGATCGCCAGAGCCTTCCCGCCGAAGGTGTTCTCGACCTGCCAACCTACCTTTCCCGACCCCACGTTCTGCTGGAAATGCGCGGCAGCGGCACGCCGGAAATCGAACGTACCCTGACCGCCCTGCGCGAGCGCCGCCGAGTTGCCGTCAGCCTGCCGCACTGGAGCGTCGCGCCGCAGTTCATCAGTGGCACGGATCTGATCCTCACGGTGGCTTCGCGGGCGTTGAATGATATTGATGAGGAGGCGCTGATCGTCGTGCCGCCGCCGTTCGAGATCGCACCATTTACCTTTGTCTCGGCGTGGCACAAGCGGCGGGGTGGGGATCAGGCGTTGAACTGGTTGAATCGGCGGATCGGGGAGGGGATAGTGCGCGGCTGAAAAACATCAAGGAGTGGGGCGTGACAGTGAAGTCTGGGGTGATGGGGTGTCTGGCGCTTTGCGGGGCGTTGATGGCGGGGCAGGTGTTGGCTGATTGTGTGCCTGCGCCGGTGACCGGTGATTTGGATTTCTCCGTGTGCAAGGAGTGGCCGGCGTATCCGGGGCTGACTATTGGCGCCAAGGCTCTGTTCAAGCGCAAACCTACGCCGGGTGGCGTCGACTCGAACGGCATCTATGACTTCGACTTGTCAGTTTTTCAGGACGGCAAAACAGAGCCACTTGCTACCTATCACCAAGCCGCTGCGTTTGAGCAGAATGGTGTGGCGGTGTATGAGCTGACTCTTGATACTGCCCGTTACAAGCTCACTTCCGACCTTCGAGCGTTTGGTGTCCGAGTGCGGCTTTCAAACGGATCTCGCCTTACTCCGGTGGATGAAACTCAACTCTCGCTCTATGTGAAAGAGGGCGAAAAACTACGCCCGGTCCTGCGTCAGTTGGTTGTTTCTGAATATGGTGGCGAATGGGATGGCAATTGCGATAGCCAGCGCTTTGAGGTTTCGAGGACAGTCGAAATCGCTAAAACCAGCTCCCATGGTTATGCGGATTTGATCGTCAAAACCCAGCAAACAAATACGACCAGTGTGGGAGAAGGGGATGCCTGCGAAGATAAAACCAGTGTCAGCAGCCCTGAACTGACAACCCTTCGCTACGACGGAAAATCCTACGTCTTGCCTAAAGGTTTCCAGGCCATCGAGTGATACAGAACCAACGCGACTTTTATCAAGGAAGAACAATGCTCACCCCAACCCGACTTTTCATCGCCCTCGGTTTTCTGGCTATCACCACTCAGGCCCACGCCGCCTGTGAGGTCAAGAAACTCGACGGCCATTCCCTGTCACGCTGCAAAGTGTGGCCGGCCTTCCCGGACAAGGCGATCTCGGCGAAGTCCACATTCGTGTCCGACTCCGAAGGTGATCACGACGGCGTGTTCGATCTGGAGTTGTCGCTCCTCAACGCCGCGAATGCCAAGCCGTTGGCGACTTACGCCAAGCCTGGAGCCTACAACTCCGATGCCATCCGTTTCGAGGACCTGACCATCGACACGGCTCGCTACCGCCTGGCGTCCGACGTTCGCGCATTTGGCCTGCGCTCAAAGTTTGCCGATCAGCTTTCCCGGGCCAACCCCTACGCAAAAACCGATCTGGCGCTGTATGTGCGCGAAGGCAGCAAGTTGCGCCCGGTGCTGGAAGGTCTGGTTATTCGGAAGGAGTTTGGCGAGGGCACTGGTGAGTGCGATACCAAGGACACGAAAATCCTCAGGACTGTGGAAATCGGCCCGGCCAGCCATAACGGTTTCGCTGATCTGATCGTTTCCTCAAGTGGTGTGGTGTACACCTCGACCCAATCAGGCAAAGAGTGCGTTTCCAAAACCACCGACCTGAAAAACACCCAAATCACCCTGACCTACGACGGCAAGCAATACACCATCCCCGAAGACCTGCGAGGTTACTGACCGATGCTCACGGGCCTCAACCACCTGACCCTCGCCGTCAGCGACCTGGACCGCAGCCTGGCGTTTTACCGCGACGTCCTCAAGCTGCGAGTCGAGGCCACGTGGGACGCCGGTGCCTACCTGTCGCTCCCGGGCCTGTGGTTGTGCCTGTCCCTCGATGCGCAACGCCAACCCGAGCCCGCCGCCGACTACACCCACTACGCCTTCAGCCTCGGCGCTGCGGATTTCCCGCTGTTCGTGCAGCAGCTTCGTGCCGCGAACGTGCAGGAGTGGCGCGACAACCGCAGCGAAGGTGCGTCGTTCTACTTCCTCGACCCGGACGGTCACAAGCTCGAAGCCCATGTCGGCGATCTGGCCTCGCGACTGGCCGCGTGTCGGCAAAAGCCCTACGCGGGGATGCGTTTTTTCAACGAGTCGTGAATATTCACAAACCGCTGGGATAGACTGGCGGCCACGTTTTCCGGCGCTTGCAGGTATTCCATGACTCCATCGTTGCTTATGGCCGTGCTGGCCTCGGGTTTCATCTACGGCATCACGCCGGGGCCGGGTGTGCTGGCGGTGTTCGGCATTGGCGCCGCGCGCGGTCGTCGGGCCGGGGCGGGATTCTTGTGCGGGCATCTGCTGGGCGATGTGATCTGGTGCAGCACTGCGCTGATCGCGATTGTCGGCGCCCGGGAAATCGGCAGCACTGCGTTCGATGTGCTTGGCGTACTCAGCGGTCTGTACCTGTTCTGGCTCGGCTGGCGTGCGGTGCGGGCCAAACGCAGCAACGGCGATCAGCCCCAGGGTGCGGCGCGTCAGCCGTTCTGGCACGGCATCCTGTTCGGCCTGACCAACCCCAAGGCCTACCCGGTGGCGGTGGCGACGTTCACCGCGCTGCTGTCGAGCCGTGCCGAACTGCTCAACTGGTCGATGCTGCCGATGCTGATCGCCTTGAGTTTCCTCGGCGGATTGCTCGCCTACGCTATTCTCATTGGCGTTGTCGGCGCCCGTCAGGTGCGCACGCTGTATCAGCGCCATGAACTGGCCATCACCCGGCTGTGCGGGGTAATGTTCATCGGTTTCGCCATCAATGCTCTGGTGCACGCGTTGCCGGGGCTGATGCCGAGCAAGACTTGAAGAAAATCGCTGGGACGCGAGGTCGAGGTCAGGGACGGTTGATCAGTGCTGCATTGCCCGGACACCCACGCTGAACCATGGAAAGCCGAAATTCTGCGCCCTTGGCGAGTTACATCGATCTGTTGCTGGACGCCGTTTGCGCGGTCGACAAACAAGGTCGCTTCGTTTTTGTCAGCGCAGCCTGCGAGCGGATTCTCGGCTACACCCCTGACGAGCTGGTCGGCCAGTCGATGATCGACTACGTCTATCCCGCCGACCGTGAACGCACCCTGGCCGCCGCCAGCGACATCATGGGCGGCGAGCCCAAGCACAATTTCGAAAACCGCTACGTGCGCAAGGACGGCAGCCTTGTGCACATACTCTGGTCCGCACGCTGGTCCGAAGTCGATCAACTGCGCATCGCCGTGGCCCGGGACATCACCGAGCGCAAACTGGCCGAGTCCCGTCAGGCCGCGTTGTATGCGATCTCCGAAGCGGCCCATGCAGCGGAGGATCTGCTGGCGCTGTTCAAACGCATCCACCTGATCATCGGCGAGTGGCTGCCGGCGCTGAATTTTTCCGTGGCGCTGTACGACGAACACTGCGCAAAACTGAATTTCCCCTACCACGTCGACGATGACGAGTTGCAACCGGAGCAACCCGGCACCGTGACCGGTCGCCTGTGCGCCGAGGTCATCCGCAGCGGCCAGCCGATCCTGCTGACCCCGGATTGCCCGCAGGCCCCGGCAGGCTTCGAAGCGCTGGTGGCAGGGCAGCAATCACCGTGCTGGCTCGGCGTACCGTTGAACTCGAAGAACGGCACCATCGGCGCCCTGATCGTCAAAAGCCTGCCCGGCGGCGAACGCTACACCGAGCGCGACAAGGAACTGCTGCAATACGTCTGCGCCCAGGTCGCCACCGCCATCGAACGCCAGCAGTTGCACGCCCGCCTGCGGCGCATGGCGCAATACGATCAATTGACCCAATTGCCCAATCGCGAATTGTTGCGTGATCGGCTGAAGGCGGCGCTGGCCAGCGCGCGGGAAACATCGGGGCACATGGCGCTGCTGTATGTCGATCTGGACCGCTTCAAGCAGGTCAACGACACCTTCGGCCACGGCGTCGGCGACATGCTCCTGCAGACCGTGGCCAACCGCCTCAAGGGCTGCGTGCGCGAGACCGACACCGTGGCGCGGATCGGCGGCGACGAGTTCGTGGTGCTGCTGCACAGCGTCCACGCCCCCGACGATGCCGACAGCGTGGCGGAAAAGATCCGACAGGTGCTGGTGCAACCCATGCGTCTGGATGGGCACAACCTGCACATCGAGCCGAGCATCGGTGTCGCGCGTTTTCCCGAACATGGCCATCACGAGCAGCAGCTGTTTCGTCACGCCGATCAGGCGATGTACGCCGCCAAACGGGAAAATCATCGGGCGCGGGATATCTGACTGGCGGTCGCCGTTCGTCGCGGCAACGGCAACTTTTCTAAACCTTTGGGGGCTGGCGAATTCTCAATCCAGGCGGGCAGTTGCTCGCTGACGATCAATACCAAGAGGAAGAGAATCATGCCTAACTCAAGAAACTCGAACTCGGGAAACTTTGCCAACGATCGAACGAAGGCCTCTGAAGCCGGTCGCAAGGGTGGGAAAACCACCACCACGACTGTCGATAAAGAGCCTAAAACTGAAATGGGCCGCAAGCCCGCTCAGAAATCGAAGTAGTCGGCGAAGGTTGTTTTGATTGAGAGGCGGGGGCGCAAGCTCCCGCTTGAATTTGCCGAGAAGGAGGGCGCGACCATGAGCCGGATGGCCACCCGAGTACGCAACATCAGTTTTGTCACCCTGCTGGGCCTGAGTGCCGGCAGCGCATTTGCCCAGTCGCCCGCCGACTTCATCAACGAAGCCTCGGCCAAAGGCATGGCCGACATCGAGGCCAGCCGCCAGGCCCACAGCAAGGCCGAGTCCAAAGAGGTCAAGGATTACACCATCGTGGTCATTAACGACCGCACCACGGCCAACCAGCATCTGGCGAAAATCGCCAAAAAACTGGACCTGCCCATCGCCCCCCGTGAAGAAATCGCCGACAAGGCCAAGACGCTGATCCCGGAAGTAAAGGACGGCGCGTCTTTCGATCAGGCCTATGCCGCGAGCCAGGTCAAAGCCACGGAAGAAGCCATCGAACAGATCCAGCAGGAAGCCCAGACTACCGACGTGCCGGAGATCAAGGCTTTCGCCGACGAGACCCTGCCGAAACTGCAAAGCCACCTGGAAATGGCGCGGGCGCTGCAAGCCAGTCGCTGAAACCGGGTCGAACAAAAACGGCGCTCAAGGCGCCGTTTTTTTGCTCAGCAGTCATTCAGGTCCTGCTTCGGTTTGCTCTTTTCACCCAACCCGTCAAGGTTGAAAACCTCGCCTTCACCCAATGCCCGGTAGTGTTTGCGCAACGCTTCAAGTTGTTTGAGATCCAGCGCTTCAAGCCCGAGCATCGCGTTCTGCGCTTCTTTGGTTACCAGCAACAACTCGTCGATCTTCAAATGCAGGATGTCGGTATCGCGGTTCTGGGTGTTCTGGATCAGAAACACCATCAGGAACGTGATGATCGTGGTCGAGGTGTTGATGATCAGCTGCCAGGTGTCATTGAAATGAAAAATCGGCCCGCTCAACCCCCACAACCCGATCAGAATCAAAGCCCCCATGAACGTCTTCGGACTGCCGGCCCAGAGTGCGAGCGTCTGGGAAATCTTTGCGAATTTCATGGCGGTGTTCCTTGTGGGGGGAGCTTGAAATTCAGACAGCGGGGGAGGGAGGAAAATTCTGCTTACAGTTTTCTGTTCTCTATGGAAGTCGCCGCAGACCGTAATCCCGGCGATATCGGACGTAGGTAGGGGAAGGCAGATAAACACGTTCGTTGTATCGTGACGGCAGCCGCTTTTTCCACGTTTCGCCAAAACGTCCAAGACAGGAGAACGCAATGACCTGGTCCGCCAAACAATACGTCGCTTTCGAAGATGAACGCACCCGCCCGGCCCGTGACTTGCTGGCGGCGATTCCCACGCGGGAGGCGCGTTCTGTGGTCGATATCGGTTGCGGCCCCGGCAACTCGACCGAGCTGCTGGTGGAGCGTTTTCCGGGGGCGAAAGTGCAGGGTCTCGACAGTTCGCCGGACATGATCGACGCCGCGCGCAAGCGTCTGCCGCAGTTGCAGTTCGAGGTGGCGGACATTGATAAATGGGCGGATGCGGGGCCGTTCGATGTGATCTTCGCCAACGCGGTATTGCAGTGGGTGCCGGATCACGGGACGTTGTTGCCGGCACTGGCGGGCAAGCTGGCGCAGGGTGGCAGCCTGGCGATTCAGATGCCGGACAACCTCAACGAGCCGTCCCACAGGCTGATGCGTGAAGTGGCTGCCAACGGGCCGTGGGCCAGCAAACTGGCGGGCGCGGCGGGGCAGCGGACCGAGATGGCGGATGCCAGTGCTTATTTCTCGATGCTGCGTCCGCATTGCTCGCGGGTCGATGTGTGGCGTACGACCTATCACCATCAGTTGGCGGGCGGTGCTTCAGGTGTTGTCGAGTGGTTCAAGGGCAGCGGACTGATTCCGTTCCTCAGTCCGCTGACGGAAACGGAGCGGGCGGAGTATCTGGCGCACTATCTGGCGGAGGTTGCGAAGGCTTATCCGGCGCTGGCGGATGGTTCGGTGTTGTTGCCGTTTCCGCGATTGTTCATCGTCGCCACGCGTTGAAATGAAAAAGGGCCGATTTGATCGGCCCTTTCTTTTTGCGGTCAGCGCTGTACGGCGACCAGCATCATCATCGGCCGCTCGCGTTCTTCGGCGAGCGCCGGTTGCGCGGCCACCTCGGCATCGCTCGGGCCCCATTCGTTGACGTGTTGAATCGTGAAGCCTGCGCCAATCAACGCGTTGAGCAGTGTCCCGACCGTGCGATGTTGCTTGATCACACCGTCCGCCAGCCAGTTCGTAACCCGTTCGCCTTCCATCTGATAGCTGTCCAGCGGCCAGCGCTTGTGGCCTTCGCTGTCGACCAGCCAACCCGGATTGCGCGGCGCCATGAAGATCGGGTGCTCGATGGAAAACACGAAATGCGCACCGGGTTTCAGCGCCGCATGCAGCTTGGCGAACAGCCCCGAGAGATCCTTGATGTAGTGCAGGGCCAGCGAGCTGTAGGCCAGATCGAAAGTGCACGCAGGCAAGTCGAGCTGTTCCAGGTCGGCACGTTCGTAGCGGATGTTCGCGGCCGAGGTGGGTTCCTTCGCCCGTTCGAGCATTTTCTCCGAGACATCCAGCCCCAGCACTTCAGCAGCGCCTTGCTCGCTGGCCCAGCGGCAGAACCAGCCATAGCCGCAGCCCAGATCCACTACCTGCAAACCGTGGAGGGAGGGCAACAAGGCTTTCAGCGCCGGCCACTCCGGCGCGGCATCGAGGCCGCCGATGGAGCGGTTCATCTGGCTGTAGCCCTGGAAGAATTCGGGGTCGTCGTAGATGTTCTGGGTCATGGTTTGATGCTCATCTGAATTTGATTTGGGTGGCTCAACGGCCACGATTTGAAGTCCCTCGAAACGTGATGGCGCGTATTCGTCGATGGCCGCGCAGGGGGAGGGTGGTGGGTGATGGGGAAATGCTAGCGGGTCGTGGCGAGTGTGAGAACAGAGGGAGTGTTGGGGATCTGTAAACGCGGTTTTTCGATTCGGGATGTTTAAAGAATGGGTCCTGTTTACTGATCCTTCCCACAAGGTTTTCAGGTTGTCCGTCGGAAGTGCGGGCTCTAGCCTGTGAAGGTCGCTGATGAATCGGCGATCGGGATTGGAACCCCGCGGAGAGTTGGAACGTACAATCGTTATTCATGACGTATGCTGCGCACCTTGAATGTGTGCACTCTGTTATGGCGGCTGTGCGCGGGAGACCTTCGGGTCTGCCGGGTTGTCTCTCCCCGGGTTCCAACCTGCGTACAGCTGCCTCCTTTCGCGTGGAACCGAATGGGTCAGCTCAAACTTGTACTTTGAGAGATGAAATCATGTTCAAACCAACTCCGAACCCACCTGAAGTCGAAACCGACCCGACGTCCCCCTACACCTCAATCGACTCCAGAAAACTCAACGACGCCGCCAACCGCGCCCTCGATCACTATCTCTGTCCCGGCACCCATGTCATGGGCACGACCAATCAGCCTGAACCGATGTTCCTCGCCAACCCGGCCTACAACACCGAATCCCTGCTCGCCAACGCCTGCGAATCCCTGGGCTCGGCCAGCGAAATGCTCAGCAACTTCGCCGCCGTGCTCGAACCGTCCCATCGTAAGACGGCACTGGGGATCGCGCAGGTCGTGATGCTGGGAGAATTGGCGGTGAATCAGGCGCTGGATCATGTTGAGGTGAAGAGCTGAATTGCAGTTGTTCTGGCAGGCATAAAAAAACCGGCTCATTGAGCCGGTTTTTCTTTACGAAGGTTGTCTCGTATAAATCTTCAAGGTGAGCAGGGCTCCAGCTGATCGACATCAGTGCCACTGCCAGCGCTACGGTCAACCTCGCCATTGTTCCCGATATGAATTTTAGTCGCGGGCCATTTCGGAGTGATCCTGATGCAATGGTTCTGCCCGGAATTACGCCAATCAAATTCCATAAAAAAATCATCATCGGGAAACAGATGCCCTGGTCCGCCCGTAGACTCTCCGGGGGCAAGGTTTCCGTGAAAGATCTCATTTTGCGTATTCAGCACAAACCTCAAATCCCCTGTGCCTTCTTTCGAGAAATCAATCTCGACGCGTGGCACTGCGACGTACCAAACCAGATACGTCAACACCACCAGAATAAGTAACCGCATAACGATATAGAGCGGGTGTCGCTTACTTGCATTCGTGGACACTGACTCCATCTCCCCATGTCCTGGCAACGGGCAAACGTGTTTATCGCCCAAGCGTGCGGAAGAAAGCATGAGCCGTCCTTGTTGAGTACGTCCGTTAACCCCAAGCGTCCTCTTGGGCGTGCGAATGCTAGCGGAATCTCAAGAACTGATCGCTGGGAAACGTCTGAAAACATGGCAAGCATCAAGCCATGTTTATGTGCGGCGATTCCTACAGGATTACTGGTCGGCCGTTCGGATGTCGTTTATTTCAGTGGGCATTGGATAGTGCTCGTTCTCATATTGCTCGATAAGCACTGCGAGGTTTTCCAGTTCATTTCCATCGGACGATCCGGGCTCAGCCCCCCAGAGCTTTTCCATCCGTACAAATGCAATGTTCAAGTCTTGTCGGTTACGGATGGTTTCGCTGTTCATGGCAGATTCTCCGTGCAGATCAGATCCATCGGGGTCGATAGACTATTCACGAGCTCAACATACGTAACGCAGCCGAAGCCAAAAACGCGGAACGACTCTTTTCCTCCGAATGCTGGCTGACGTGAAGGTCAATGCGGCTCAACAAATAGCCTGGGAGTGTGATGTTGACCTTTTGCGTATTCCCCAGGCACTGACTGATGTCCACATCCACCAACGCCCATACGCAGTTTTCAAACCTCGGATCGGAAACATGGTTACTGATCTTGCTGGCGGCAGGTATCACGGCACCGCTCTCAGCGAGAATCGCGATGTGGGTTTCTATCGCCTCTTTGGCCATTTCCAACGCATGGTCCTGATCGTTTCCGGCGGAGAAACAACCGGGGAGGTCCGGTACTTCAACACCCCATGTTGAGTCGCCTTCGCTGGAAGATATTGCGATTGGATAAAGCATGCGGATTCGCCCCTGAATATGGTTCTACATATTGGACTCCGCCTCATAGGACGGATTTAGGTCTCGGGTGGAAGCCTAAGGCGGAGTAGGGGATCTGCAATCAACGCTTTGTTTCTGAATTATTCAATGGAGCAAATCACGCTCTGTATTTGATGAAACCCTGCAAAAACACTTTTTTAGACGGTTGAAAAATCTTAAGCGGTAAGGGGCGTAGGGCAAGGACTCAGCAGGCAACCTTATTTTGGTCGGGGCTCCCATTCTTATTTCGAAGCTGGGAAAGGGTGAAGTGTTTGTGGGCAGTTGGGCCAATAGCTTCTTTGGCGCCCAGGCGCCGCTGCAAATCTCCACGGAGCTATTCGACGGCTACCAGGGCAATCTGAGCGCGATGATCGCGACCCTTCCCGGGTTGCGACTGCGACCAGGTGCAACGGTCAACAACGGCGAGCGCGTCACCGGCTAAATTTCAGGTTAAGTCAGTGACGATATAATGTTTTAACTTGGTAAGGGCTTGAGGTTAGTTTGTCAATGTCTTGTTGTATTGACACCAAAAGCTCTCCCAATTCACTAGTCATAAACTTGAGTCCGTTCGCAGTTCCACCCATTCCAAGTTGCTTGGCTTCTTGTTCAATATAGAAATCGTGGTATTCATTGATCCTTCTCGCGCCATCTTCATCTATGGCTTGGCCATCAGAAATTGCTTTGCCTATGAGATTCTGAACCGCGTAGCGCCCGGCATTGTAGGCAGTTTGACAGTCTGCATTATTAAGTTTAATCATTGTGATTAAGCCCTTAATCCTCATATAAATTCTTACAATTTTCGCGGATATTGCTGGATCTACACTTGCCAAACACGGAGGCGCCGAATCATAGATGGGAAAAGTGTTATCACCAATTGGCAGCATTATTATATATGGCGTATCCTCAGGCACAAGAATCAAGCCCTTGCCATATTCAAACATGTAAATATCCCATGCCGTTGTCAGTTCGGCCCTTATAAGTCGCAGCGTGTTGTGAGTTAACTAAACTTCTTCTCTTTTAGACTTCTGAGTCGCAAGCTCGTGCGATTGCAAGGCAGCTTTACTTGTTGCTCTAGCACCGATATATGCAGCAATGAGGGCAATAGCAACTTCTTTAGATAAAAGAGCTTCGAGTAAATCTTTCACGATTTCAACGATCTGCATGCTTAATCTCCAAGCGAAATCCGCCATCATATACCTAATAGCCATCTACCCCTAAAGACTGCAATATTGACCTGCGGGGGTCTCCAAGCTTCCTCGATATCTCACAGAAGTATGCCGAAACCTCTAAATCTTTTTGATCGATTCCAGGCCAAAAAAAAGGAACATTTTGATTTTCAAGACTTTCAATAAACATTATATGAACCAGGCAAATGAATACTCTGACAAAGTTTGCTGGGCTCTTAAAATCATTCTTGAGCAAGTGCATTATGATATGCCGATTAAATCCATCAACCTCCCCGTAACTTGGCTTGTATAAAATATTTTTAAAATAAAGTCTGAACGCATTGATTACATCCGATTGCGGGCAGATGTGCGTTAGAAAATCGATTTCCATTATCTGGCTAGAGTTAAGTCCCGGATACCAAACGTACGCCCCCAGCCTTCGCCGCCCCCAAGCAATTATTAAGTCTCTGAGGTAGCGCTCAAATTTTTCACCGCTAATATTGTTTGGTTCAATCTTAAGACGTGAGTTTTGAATGTTTCTTAGTCCAGCCTCGAACACTGGTATTAGAGACATGATCGCCACATGATCCATGCCGATATAGTAGGCTTCAAGTGCCTCGAAAACGATAAGTCGATAATCACTCAGCGAATCGCTTTTGGAGAAAAGCTTATTAAAGTACGCAGCTGCAATTTCTGGAGCAAAGTATTCTTGTAGCCAAGTGTCTGCTGCTTCTTTTGGATTCTCGGCCCTATTCATTTCATGTATTGCCTTAATCAATGTTCCTTCACCTACAACATGAAGTGGTACTGGAAAAGACAAAGGCAAGGCTTGTTCTTGCGCCCCAGTTATCCGTCCGCACCTTTCGTTGTAAAACTCTATCGGACGTTCCGTGATAAAGCACAGGCCAACATCGGTCGCGATCTCAAATCCTGGCTTTCCTATATCTTTTGTACAGACATCAACATCTTTATCATCGTATTTGTTGAAAGCTGCAACTATTAACTCTTCCGTTAGCTTTGGGGATCTACTCAATTTCTTAAGCGTTCTTTCATACTTCATTCCGAAATCCCTTTTGATGAAGAGTGAATTTTTTGTAGAACTGGAATCACCCTTCGCGACACCACCATGATTGAGCATAGGCACAGCCATCAACGTATTCGATCCACTGAGAACAAATCCGGTAACTGCCGTTCCTGCAAGCGTGGCATCCAGTAATGGTGGAAATGGATCAGGATCAAGTGGCATACCTACGCCAATCCGAGCCATATTTGTAGCATGACCCAAGAGATCACAGACCTTAGAGTTGACGGATTTAAAGGGGACTGACCCTAAAAATATCCAAAAACCGGTACAAGACCAGTTGGATTCGGGGGGGGGGGGGGGGACTACTGCGGCACCGCGAACACTGCACTGGCACGGGCAACCATTCGATCACCGACATGCAACCCGACAGTGGCAAACGCAAGTTGCCGTCCTTTCTTGGAGTGCTCAACGCGTACCTCGAGCCATTCATTGATCTGCACCGCGCTGAGATAGTCCAGGGTCATACTCGCCGTGATCAATGGCAGGGGAGGGTCGCTGGAGAATGCCATGGCGTAACCCATGCCGACATCCGCCAATGTCGCCAATACACCGCCATGCAACGTGCCCCGTCCATTGGCATGTCGTGAGTCTGTCCGCAGACCGATTTCAAGTTGCAAACCGGTGCCTCTGGTATAGATCGGGCCAAGCAAGTCGAGCAGCGGGCTGCTGCGAGTCAGTGGAGTGAAGCCCTCGGGAATAGCAGTGTCGTTCATGGTCAATCCCTGTGCCGGTTGGTTACCGGCTTCTTTGGCCTGAAAACGGAGCGTTGCTTATGAGGGTTTAAACCTGACTTCGCCGTCGGAGAAGGATCATACGTATGCGGAATTTGCAGCGATAAGCTGATCACGATGGAGCAGTAAGGGCAGCAGCCCCATGGTTCGTGCTGAACCACAAAGCCTCACAACCCGAGACTGAGCGGAAAAAGCACAACTACGCACATCCATTAGGTGAGCGTTGGACGGAAGAAGCGTGGCGGACGGCGTCGGTGCAGCCGCTCATCAAAGAGAATACATCCCAAGCCGCTGAGTAATGTGAGACCTCCGCCAACAATGTCAGATGTACACCAGAGCACGTAAAACACGTCAACGGCAGAATGAAAAAGCCCGGCACTTGGCCGGGCAGTTTTGGAATCCACTAACGTAATCAGGCTTGCTTTTCACGTGCAGCCAGCATCACTTCATTCTGTTTTTTGGTGGCTTCGGTCAGCACTTCACTGTAAACGCGCTTTTTTTCTTCCGATTTCGCATTACGAATGAAGTCTGCGAATGGACTCGTGGACTCCTTTGGGGATCCGAGTTTCATGGAAAACATGGGGTTACTCCGTTATTTATCCCAAGCATGACCATCAGGTCGTGTTTCGTATGCTTCTCCGGGATATGGTAGTCGATCTTGTCAACACCAGCCTTGTAGAGACGGCCAGAATTATCAATGTGCTTCACAAGCAGATCGACATGAAGATCCTTGCCAAACTCTAGCTTAAGCATGTTAACCACGTCACGTGCTGCAAAATACTGGTCGACGAAATGCTCCGGTCGAATCCTCCGTCCTTCGGCTTCCTCACGAGCCGTGACAAAAGACCAAGCAAGCCTGGGGTCTTGATAGACATAGAGAATTTGAACGAATCTCCCCTTGTCCAGGCAACGCCGCACATTGTTCCTTGCGATCTCTATATTCGAAAGCGTCCCATCGAGCAGGAAAGATTGGTTTCGATCCAGGGCAAGATCAATCAGCTTCCCTACCAGAATTGAAACGGCGCCTTGGAAAAGCCAGGCATTGCCCCCTTGGTAGGCTTCAAATTCGGTTCTGAGTTCGTCTGGATCAATTCGCAGGATGGGCGTATCAGAGAAAAGGTTCAGCAGGGCTAATGATGCCTCTGTCTTGCCAGCGCCGGGCGATCCAGCCATAAAAACTGAAACAGGCTCTTTTTCGGGCGGATACCGGGTCTGATCCGTGAGTCGCTTGCCAATAGCCTTCTTGTTTGATCTTGCGAACCTGATCGCATCGTCCCAGATGGCCTGTTCCTCATCCGTCATTCCAAGCCTTTTGTCTTCCTGCACTGGATATGAACCCTCTGCGGTTGAAAGGTCATTTACCGTTTGCGCTCTGGATTTACCGCGGTGTGGTGGCTTCCAATCGGTCAAAGCCTTGATGGGAAAACCGTGCGCATGGATCATTCCTTTGAGCAAACTGTATTTTTTGTCGCTGGAGAGAATGAAGAGTAGAGAGGGATACGGTATCTGCAATCAACGGTGTGTTTCTGAATTGTTCTTTGCCGGACGAGCAGCAGACCTCAAACCCCAGACACAAAAAAACCGGCCATCAAGGCCGGTTTTTTCTGTTTGCGCATTCCCCGTCAAACCACGACGCAGGACATGAATTCGATTGGAGCGGGTGAAGGGAATCGAACCCTCGTTATCAGCTTGGGAAGCTGGAGTAATGCCATTATACGACACCCGCTCAGAGCGGCTGACTTTGTACCAGACTCGGCCACGGATTTGAAGTTTTCTTTGCGTGTGGCGAGCGGAAAAGCCTGAATCAGAGCCGGATCGGTCAATCGCGGGCAAGCGTTGCGGGCTGGAGGACGGCTATATCTCAGACCCGTAGGCTTGCTCGCGACGACACTGTTTCAAACGGCCAATGCATGGTGATCCTGAGTAAACGGGTGACGCGTTCGGCTGATAGGCTGCTGTGCAGGTTTCAGGAAGCCGAGCAGGGCGTTCTGGCTGTCCCGGCAAGCGGACTTGTGTTCCATGTCGAGGAAGTGCCCGGTGGCCTGCAGGGTGGTGAAGGTACTTTGCGCCACGTGGTTGCCGAACAGCCGGGCGTCTTCGGCGGCGGTGTATTCGTCCCATTCGCCATTCATGAACAGCACCGGCACGTTGATCTTCTTCGCCGCGTTCAGATAGCACTGGCGATCACTGTTCAGCACGTTGCTGATGTGAAAGTGCATCTGCCCGTATTCGTGTTCGGCGAGGCTGCTGACGTGGCGATAGTTGAAGCGCTTGAACAGCGACGGCAGGTGCTTGCCGATGGTGTTGTTGACCAGATGGCCGACCCGGTCGCCGTCGCGTTTGCCGAGGCATTCGACGCCGCGCTCGAGGTAATCGAGCATGTGCGCGTTGACCACCGGAGAGAACGAGCTGATCACGGCTTTTTCGATGCGCCGGGGCTGGTGCGCGAGGGCGACCATGGTCGCGGCGCCACCCCAGGAAAACGACAAAACATGTTCGGCGGCGAAGTGGTCGATCAGCTCCAGCAGGATCAGGCCTTCGACTTCTTTCGTCAGATGTTTCTCGTGGCGATTGTGAATTTTCGACCTGCCCGCGTAGGGCTGGTCGTAGCAAACCACGTTGAATTGCGGGTGCAGATTTTTCACGGTCTGTGCAAACGACGCAGTCGTGGCCATCGAGCCGTTGACCAGAATAATGGTCTTTTCCGCGGCGTCTGCGCGATAGAACTCCGTGTAAACCCGATACTGACCCTGTATATCCAGCACAGCGATTTCTGGCCTCATGTCATAAGACTCCTGGCAAGCGGGTATGCGCGCAAATAGAGATTGCACGAGCTTTGTGACAGGTAGGCATACGCCTGGAATTTTGGAGCCCATGTCGATCCGGAACGGCAGGTCGACGGGTATTGTTATTGGCGGGCAATCTGCCGGCTGAGGCGGAGCCCTGAGGGCTCTCTACCGGCAAAAGGTTTCTTAGAAGTTATGTGTGACTCATCGGTCACAATTTGGCCGACGTCCTGATTCAAGCAGGGGGATCCGGATCGCGCAAGTGCCGTTGGTAAATTGTTCGACAACTTCTGCTGAGCGGTCGGCGGCTTAGAACAAATGGATCTCTTCGGTGCGCAGGGCGCGGTATTCGCCTGGTTTTAGCGCGTTATCCAGGTGCAGCAGGCCCATGGATTCGCGGTGCAGGCGCAGCACTTTGTTGTTGAAGTGTCCGAACATGCGCTTCACCTGATGGTAGCGACCTTCGACGATGCTCAGACGCGCCGTTCGCGGTCCAAGCACTTCCAGCTGCGCCGGTTGCGTGGTCAGGTCCTCGAAGGCGAAGTAGATCCCTTCGGCGAACTTGACCGCATATTCCGGGCCGATTTCCTGTTCGGTCTCGACGTAATAGACCTTCGGCATTTTGGTCTGCGGCTGGGTCAGACGCCGCGACCAGGTGCCATCGTTGGTGATCAGCATCAGACCGGTGGTGTTGAAATCCAGGCGCCCGGCAATGTGCAGGTCATCCTTGTCCGGCTCATGGATCAGGTCGAGCACGGTCGGATGCTCGGGATCGCGCGTCGCGCTGACGCAGCCCTGGGGTTTGTGCAGCATGAAGTAGCGCGCCGGTTTCCCCGTTTGCAGCACTTCGTCGTCGACTTCGACGCGGCTGAATTCCAAGACTTCGCTGTGGGGATCGCTGACGACTTTTCCGTCAATGCGCACGCGCTTTTCCACCAGCAACAGGCGAACCTGCTTACGGTTGTAGCGGGGCAGGTTACTGAGGAAACGGTCGACGCGCATGATCAGGAATCGGCAGGAAGCGGGGCGCGCATCTTACGGGATCGATGGCTTGGCCGCTTGCAGTTGCGCCTCGACCCGGGCGCAACGCGGGCACAGGCAGGACTTGTCGCGCAGGTCCGCTGGCAGCGCTTCGAGCACTGCCGGGTCAATGGACACGCCGTAGCACCAGCAGGCGCGGTCGGCGGTGCGCGGATCGGCCAGGGCGCAGTCGTTGCGGGCGCCGCAGGCCGGGCAGAGGTCAGGTTTGTTCATGAGGCTCAGGCATAGGTCGATTGATGCATTTCCACGCAGATGCGGTTGCGGCCGGTCTGTTTGGCCCGGTACATCGCATGATCGGCCCGGGACAGCAGGCTGTGCAAGGTGTCATCCCGTTGCAGAGTGGTGGCGCCGATGCTGACCGTCAGATTCAGGGTGTGACCGTTGTAGGCATATTCATGCTGTTCGACGTGCTGGCGGATCTTTTCGGCAATCTTCTGACCGGTCTCGCCGTCGGTGTCCTTCAGCAGAACGATAAATTCCTCACCGCCCCAACGGCAGACGATGTCGGAATGCCGCAGGCAGCTTTGCAGGTCCCGGGCAAAACCGATCAGCACCTGATCGCCGGCCATGTGCCCGTAGGTGTCGTTCAACACCTTGAAGTGATCGAGATCCAGCAGCAGCGCCGTCAGCGGTTTCGGCTCGCGATGGGCTTCCTGCAAGGCCTGCCCGGCGAGCAGGTCGAAGCCCCGGCGGTTGGGCAGTTCGGTGAGGCTGTCGAGGGTGGCCTGAGCGTGGATCTTGTCCTGATAGCGTTTGATCAAGCGATTGACCAGCGCCAGCACGATCAACGTCACCAGCAGGCAGATCAGCAGGTTGAGGTACAGCGACTGGCGAATCTCGCTCAGGGCCCCGTCTTCGCGTTTATCGACGAACAGGTACCAGTTCAGCTCCGGAATAAACCGCACGTTGAGGAAATGTCCCTGGCCGTGGGCGGAATATTCGTAGCTGCCGCTGTGGGGTTTGGGTAACTGGCTGACCAGACCTTTCATGCTGTCGAGATCCGTCAGGCTTTTCCCGACCCGCGCACCTTCCGGCCCGCCTTCGGCGCCGGTCAGTACCAGTCGGCCGAAAGTGTCGACGAAGTAAACGCTGCGTTGATAACGCTGCTGGTACTTGTCGATCAGCTTGATGACCGCGTCCACGGTCAGTCCCACGCCAGCGGCGCCGATGAAGCGATCGTTGTAATCGAAGACCTTGTAGTTGATGAAGAAGGTCATGTTGTCTTTGTTGGCCAGATCCGGGTCGACGTTGATCTCGTAGGGATCTTTCATGTCGCGCACACGGAAGTACCAGGCGTCGCGCGGCTCGTCGATCTTCACCTGCTTGAGCACACCCTTGGCGTGGTAGTAGGTGTGACTGCTGTTGGAGACGAAGAACGCGGTGTAAGCGCCGTAGTGGGTCATGACCTCGTCGAGGTAGCGGATCATCTGATCGCTGTCTTTCTCGCCGTTCACCACCCAGTCGCGCATGAAGGTGTCGCGAGACATCATCGAGGAAATCAGGATCGGTCTGACAAGGTCTTTCTGGATTTCCGAATAGACGGTGTCGGAAGTCAGCGGCAGTTCGGTGTTGACGATGTTGTCGCGGATCGAGGCGCGCGAGGCGTAGTAGCTGAGCAGCGAGGTGGCGAGGAAGCCTGCGCCGAGGAGGGCGACCAGCGTCAATACCAGCGAACGTTGGGAGTAAAACGCAGATCTGAGCGGCATTGGCAATTCCGTTGACGGTGGCCCGATGGCAGCATTCTAGTGGCAGTGACGGGGAAAAGGTTGCGGCATATTTGCCTGAAATGAGCAGCCTGTTGCGCCGCTGATCCGACGGGCGATGGAAGTTGGCACTCGGCAGCGGTCAGCCAGTCAAAACTGTTGTCAGCCGGTCTGTGCCGACTGCTGTCACAGGTCTTCCAGGAGGCCGTCATGAGAACTGCAAAATTGCTGCGTCGGGTGCTGCTGGGAGCAGTGCTCGGTCTGGGGCTGTCCGGCTGTTATTACTACGGTGGCGGCTACGACGTTTACTCCGCGCCTTATTACTATCCAGGCTATTACTCGCCCTATTACTACGGTGGCTACTACGGCCCGCGCTATTACGGTGGCGCCCGTTACTACTATGGCGGTTACGGGTATCGAGGCTACGGGCGAGGTTATCGCGGCGGCTATCACGGCTGGCATCACTGATCGGTGGCTGAGTGCGGCGTCGTTTTCGTGAACAAGGTTTCATCAATCACATGTTTCAAGTTGTTACAGAAACGCACCAGATTCCGAAAACGCTGTCAGATATTTCGTCAGTCGCCGAATGAAAGACTGACGCCTGCCAGCGTCGCTGGTGTGGCTACCCGCGGTCCAGGAGGCCGCCATGTATCGCCGAATTCTTCTGCTTGCCGCGTTGCTTTTTTCCGTTGCCGGTTGCGTCCCTTATTCCTACGGAGACAGCTATTACAGGTCAGAGGTCTACACATCCCCCGCACCGGCTTACTACACAGGTGGCGGCACTTATTACAGCGGTGGCAGCACCTATTACTCGGCCCCGCGTTACTACCAGCCAGCACCACGCTATTACCAACCGGCGCCACGTTATTACTCGGCGCCCCGGTACTACCAACCGGCCCCGCGCTACTACGAGAGCCGCCGCTGGCACGGCGATGATCGTGGACGCTGGGATGGCCACCGTCGTGGTGGCTGGGACGATCACCGCGGTCGTGGTAACCATGACCGTGGCGATCACTGGCGCGGTAACCGCTGGTAACCCTCCGCAAAAAAGCGGCGCATTGAGCGCCGCTTTTTTATGCCCGGATTTCAGTAACTGGAGAGATCCGCCAACGGATGCCGCCCCTCCCAGACCTTGTGAAAGTGCGCCTCGACCACCGCGTCCGGCACCCGTGTGATGTCCGGCCAATGCCAGTGCGGTTTGTGATCCTTGTCGATCAGTCGCGCGCGAACCCCTTCGCTGAACTCCGGATGCCGGCAGCAATTGAGGCTCAGGGTGTATTCCATCTGAAAGACTTCGGCCAGTGACAAGTGGCGGGCGCGGACGATCTGTTCCCAGACCAGATGCGCGGTCAGTGGTGAACCTTCGCTCATGGTTTTCGCCGCCCGGGCAATCAACAGGTCGTTGCTGTCCCGTTGCAGGCTGATGGCTTTCCAGGCGCAGGTCACGTCGCTGACATCCAGCAGATCATCGATTGCCTGACGACGCGGCAGCCATTGCGCCTCAGGCATTTGCGCCACAGCTTCCTGCTGCAAAGCCTTCAGCAAGCTGTTGAGCTGCATCGCGGTCTGTTCCTGCCAGTTCAATTGCAACAGGCCATCGATCAGTTCCTGTTGCTGTTCGTCGAGCAGGAAGCGGTCGGCCAGATCCAGGTCCAGCGCGTCACGACCGTTCATGTGCGCGCCGGTCAGGCCCAGGAACAAACCGAGCTTGCCTGGCAGGCGCGACAGGAACCAACTGGCACCGACATCCGGGTATAGGCCGATGCTGATTTCCGGCATCGCCAGTCGACTGCTTGGCGTGACGATCCGGATGTGTGCGCCTTGCAAAAGGCCCATGCCGCCGCCGAGCACATAACCATGGCCCCAGCAGATCAACGGTTTCGGGTAGGTGTGGAGGCTGTAGTCGAGACGGTATTCCGCGCTGAAAAACTGCGCGGCCAGCGGCGGTACTTCGCCGGGATGGGCGCGGCAGGCTTCCACCAGGCTGCGCACTTCGCCGCCGGCACAGAAGGCCTTGGCGCCGTTGCCGCGCAGCAGCACGCAGACGATTTGCGGATCCTTGGCCCAGGCGTTCAGTCTGTCGCTCAGGGCGTGGATCATCGGCAGGGACAGCGCGTTGAGCGACTTTTCGGCATCCAGAGTGGCCATGCCGATACGCGCGCCGTCGGTGCCGGTCAGTTCTTCGAAGTGCAGATTCATCGTGACCTCGATCGGGAATTTGAACGATCAGTATGATCGCTGTGTGGGAAAGTGCCGGATCTGCGTCAGATCAATTGACAAGCGTGGTCGGCTTTCCTAGGGTTCGCCCCATTGTTTTTGCCGGGTATGACCATGACTGCTGACGACCGTATCAAACTCGAACCGAGCTGGAAGGAGGCACTGCGTGCCGAATTCGACCAGCCCTACATGGCAGAGTTGCGCAATTTTCTGCAGCAGGAGCGGGCGGCCGGCAAGGAAATCTATCCGCCGGGCCCGCTGATTTTCAACGCGTTGAATTCCACCCCGCTGGACAAGGTAAAAGTGGTCATCCTCGGCCAGGACCCGTACCACGGTCCGGGCCAGGCCCACGGCTTGTGCTTCTCGGTGCAGCCGGGCGTGCCGGCGCCGCCGTCGCTGGTCAACATCTACAAAGAGTTGAAACGCGACCTGAACATCGACATCCCCAACCATGGCTATCTGCAGAGCTGGGCCGATCAGGGCGTGTTGATGCTCAACACCACCATGACCGTCGAGCGCGCCAATGCCAACGCGCACAAGGACAAGGGCTGGCAGTTTTTCACTGACCGGATCATCGAAGTGGTCAGCCAGCGGCAGCCGCATCTGGTGTTCATGCTCTGGGGGGCCCATGCCCAGAGCAAGCAGAAGCTGATCGACGCCACCAAGCATCTGGTACTGACTTCGGTGCATCCGTCGCCGCTGTCGGCCTATCGCGGCTTCCTCGGCTGCGGGCACTTCAGCCGCACCAACAAGTTCCTGGAGCAGAACGGTGAAGCGCCGATCGAGTGGCGCCTGCCGTCGGTGGTCTGAAATTCAGGGCTGGCGGCTAATCTCGTTCCCACGCTCCGCGTGGGAACGATCACTAACCGGATCAGGCTTCGGGATTACGGTTCCAGTATTTGAACAACGGTTCCGCCAGAAACAACACGAACAACAGCCGCATCACCTGCATCGCCGTCACCAGCGGCACCGACAGTTGCAGGGTTTCCGCCGTCAGGCTCATCTCGGCGATTCCGCCGGGCATCATGCCCAGGGTCAGCGAACGCAGATCCAGATGGGTCATCGCACTCAACCCCAACGCCGCCAGGGTTGCGATCAGCATGGTCAGCGCCGTGCCGATCAACGTACGCCCCATGAACGACGGCGCGCGACGGAAAAACTGCCGATTGAAGTGACAGCCCAGTCCGCTGCCGATCAGCCACTGACCAATCTGGCTGCCGCCGTTGGGCAGGCCGATATGCAGATCCCAACCGATGCTCACCGCCGCGCTGACCAGCAACGGCCCGAACAGCCATGGATTGGGCTGGCGCAAACGTTGCCAGAGCCAGGCGAGCAAACCACCCGCCGGAAACAGAATCGCCAGCCAGCGCCAATCGACGCTGCCGGCGTGAGAAATCGGGGCGCCATCGCCCAGCAGATATTTGAATGCCGCCGGCACACACAGCACCACCACCAGCACCCGCAGGCTTTGCCCCGCCGCGACATGGCTGAGCATCGCGCCGTTGCGTGCGCCGAGGTTGACCATCTCGCCGGAGCCGCCGGGCATGCTGGAGAAAAACGCCGTGGCGCGATCCTCGCCGGTGCGGCGCATCAGCCACACGCCGACTACCGCCGACAGGCTGGTGACCAGCGCGCCGAAGAAGATCAGGCCGAAGTGGCTCAGCACCTGCTCCATCACCAGCGGGGTGAAGTGCAGGCCGATGCCGATCCCGACAATCCACTGGCCGCACTTGCGGCCGCCAGGGATTTCGGTGAGTTGCCACGGGGTCAGGCAGCGCACCAGGATGATCGCCAGCAACGAGCCGACCATCCACGGCAGCGGCCAGCCGATCTGGCTGGCGATGAAACCGCCAAGCAGACCGACCAGCGGGGTTCCCCACCAGGTTTTGAAGGACCGATCAAACATCGGCGATTGCGCGTCGGGCGACCGAACGTTTGCGCCAGATCCGCAGCAGCGGCATCAGCAACATGATCGCGGTCAGCACCCAGACGCCGAAGGTGATCGGGCTCGACCAGAGGATTTCCAGCGCACCGTTGGAGATCGACAGCGCACGACGCAGGTTCTGCTCCATCAGGCCACCGAGGATGAACCCCAGCAGGACCGGCGACAGCGGGAAGTCCAGCTTGCGCAGGATGTAGCCGAATATGCCGATGCCGACCATCAGGAACAGGTCGAACGTGGTGGCATGCACGGCGTACACGCCGATCCCGGTAATGATCGCGATCACCGGCACCAGCGCCCAGTTCGGCACGGCGAGGATGCGGGTGAAGATGCGGATCATCGGGATGTTCAGGATCACCAGCATGATGTTGGCGATGAACAGCGAGGCGATCAGGCCCCAGACGATGTCCGGTTGTTGCTGGAACAGCAGCGGGCCCGGAGTGATGTTGTACAGCGACAGCGCGCCGATCATCACCGCCGTGGTGCCCGAACCCGGAACACCGAGGGTCAGCATCGGCACCAGCGCGCCGCAGGCGGATGCGCCGATGGCGGTTTCCGGGGCGGCGAGACCGCGCTTGTCACCTTCACCGAATTTACCGTCGGCACCGGCGATGCGTTTCTCGGTCATGTAGGCCACGGCACTGGCCAGAGTCGCGCCGGCGCCCGGCAATACGCCCATGATGAAACCGAGCAGGCCGCAACGGATGTTCACCACGAACACCGACGCCGCTTCCTTGAAGTTGAACATCATCCGCCCGGTGGCTTTCACTGCTTCCTGGCCGCGATGGGTTTTCTCCAGCAGCAGAAGGATTTCGCTGATCGAGAACAGGCCCAGCACCAGCACCACGAACTGAATGCCGTCGGTCAGGTGGATGTTGTCGCCGGTAAAACGGTACACGCCGCTGTTGGCGTCGATGCCGACGCTGGACAGGAACAGGCCGATCAACGCTGCAATGAACGTCTTCAGCGGTCGGTCACCGGCCATGCCGCCGAGGCAGACAATCGCGAACACCATCAGTACGAAATATTCCGCCGGCCCGAAGGCAATCGCCCATTTCGCCAGCAGCGGGGCGAACAGCACCATGCCGCAAGTGGCGATGAACGCACCGATGAACGAGCTCCACGCCGACAGCGACAGCGCGACCCCGGCCAGACCCTGGCGCGCCATCGGGTAGCCGTCGAGGGTGGTCATCACGGTGGAGGCTTCGCCGGGAATGTTCAGCAGGATCGAACTGATCCGGCCGCCGTATTCGCAGCCCAGGTACACCGCCGCGAGCAGGATCAGCGCCGACTCCGGCGGCAGGCCAAGGGCGAAGGCGATCGGAATCAGCAACGCCACACCATTGATCGGGCCCAGGCCCGGCAACAGGCCGACCACGGTGCCGATCAGCGTACCGGTCAGCGCCGTGACCAGGTTGTACGGGCTCAGCGCGACGCCGAAGCCCTGTCCCAAATATCCGAGCGTATCCATATCAGTTCTCCAGAACGTCGAGCAGGCCGAGGGGCAGCGGTACGTCCATCAGACGGTCGAACAGCAGGTACAGACCGATGGCCATCAGCGTGGTCACCACGATGCTGGGCAACCATCGGCCGCCGTACAGGCGCGCCATCGGGATGCCGATCAGGCAACTGCTGAGGATGAAACCCAGCGGCTCGAACAGACCGGCGAACACCAGCAGCAACAGCACGCAGATGCTGATCTTGGTCAGGGTTTCGCGGTCCAGCGGCGGCTCGTCTTCGCTGTGTTTGATCGGTGCCGGGCGAAACACCATGTACAGCAGCGCCAGGCTCATCAGGCCGAGCATCAGCAGAGGAAACGCCCGCGGGCCGACCGGCTCGTAGGAAAACGCAGCCTGATAGGGCCAGGCCATCAGTGCCAGGCCGGCACAGGCCAGCAGCAACACCGAGGCAAAAATGCGTTGAATCAGCATGAGGAACTCCTGGGCCATGGCCTCGATGCGCGAGGCCATGGCCGCTAGACAGAGACGATCACTGGATCAGGCCGAACTCTTTGGCCAGCACTTTGTAATCCGCGACTTGCTTCTTCACGTAGGTGTCCAGCTCCGGGCCGGTCATGGCGAACGGGAACAGTTCACGCTGATCGCGCAGCTTGGCGAACTCTTCGGAAGCCAGCAGTTTGTCGAAGGCGCCTTTCCACCAGGCGTAGTCTTCATCGCTGACTTTCGGCCCGAGGTAGAAGCCGCGAACCACCGGCCAGACGATGTCGTAGCCTTGCTCGCGAGCGGTCGGGATGCCTTTCATTTCCGGCTCGTCCAGACGGTTTTCAGCGAACACGGCCAGCAGGCGCATGTCACCGCTCTGGATGTGCGGCATGGAGTCGGAGATGTCGGTGCTGCCGACCTGGATGTGGCCGCCGAGCAGGGCGGTGGCGATCTCTCCGCCACCTTCGAGGGCGACGTAACGCAGGTCGCGCGGGTTGATCCCGGCGGCTTTGGCGATCAGTGCGGTCTGCATCCAGTCCTGGCTGCCGACGGTGCCGCCGGAACCGATGACCACGGCGCTCGGATCTTTTTTCAGTGCCTGAACGAGATCATCAAGGGTTTTGTAGGGCGAATCGCTTTTCACCGCGATGGCACCGTAGCTCGTGCCGACCGCCGCCAGCCAGCGCACATTGGTTTCATCGAAACGGCCGAACTTGCCCTGCGCCAGGTTCAACAGCGAGCCGCTGGACCAGGCCACCAGCGTACCCGCGTCCGCCGGGCGCTGCGCCACAACGGCGTTGTAAGCCACCGCGCCGACACCGCCGGGCATGTAGGTCACGCGCATCGGTTTGGTCAGCAGTTTTTCGTTGACCAGCGCGCTTTGCGCCAGTTTGCAGGTCAGGTCGAAACCGCCGCCGGGGGAGGCCGGGGCGATGCATTCCGGACGTTTCGGTTCAGCCATCAGTTGACCGGCGAACAGCATGACGCCAGCGGCCAGAGCGACTTTACGCAGTGATAAGTTCATCTATGTCTCCTTGGGAGTTGTTGTTATGGACGTACTGAATTACCAAAGGGCAACGCTATAGCTCACCAGCAGACGCACTTCATCGGCATCGCGAGCGGAGTAGTTGGAACGGTAAGTGGCATTACGCAAACGCACGGCAACGTCCTTCAGGGCGCCGCTTTGTACTACATATTTGATCTCGGTGTTGCGCTCCCACTCCTTGCCTTCATCGCCGTTCTTGAGCTTGATGTTGTCACCGCTCAGGTAGCGGCTCATGAAGCTCAGGCCGGGGATGCCAAGGCGTGCGAAGTCGAAGTCGTAGCGCGCCTGCCACGAGCGTTCTTCAGCGCCGGCGAAGTCGTTGATCTGCACGAAGTTGACCAGGTACGGGTCGCTGCCATCGACATAGGGGAAGGCGCTGTCGCCGGACATGTGCTGATAACCGGCGGTGAACTTGTGGCCGCTCAGGGCATAACTGACCAGACCGTTGAGGGAGCGGTTGTCGATCTTGCCGCCACGGGCTGCGCCTTGATCGTCACTGACGGCGAAACGCAGGTCGGTGGCGAAGGTTCCCGGGCCCATCGGCCGCGACGCGACCAGTCCGAAGAAGTGCTGGTTGTAGACGTCATCGAGCTGGGCGAAGTGGTAGCTGCCGGTGATCTTGTCGGTGAACTTGTAGTCCACGCCGGCAAAGTCGAAGTGCTTGCCGGCGACGGTGCCGGCGAAACGGCCGTTCTTGTTGTTGAGGGCAATGTCCTCGAAATCGGTGCTGTCGCGGTCCTTGGCCTTGTCCAGGCGTCCGCCGGTGAAGGTCAGGTTCTTGATCTCTTTGGAGGTCAGCAAACCACCTTCGAAAGTCTGCGGCAGGATGCGCCCGTCGTTCGGCTTGAGGATCGGCAGTTCGGGAATCAGGCTGCCGATTTTCAGTTCGGTGGCGGAGATCTTCACTTTGCCGGTCAGGCCGACCTTGGAGTATTCGTTTGCCGCGCGCCCGTCATCGTGGGTCGGCAACAGGCCGGTGCCGGTGCGGTCCGGGCTTGAATCGAGCTTGACCCCCAACATGCCCAACGCATCGACACCGAACCCCACGGTGCCGTCGGTATAACCCGATTGCAGATTGAGCATGAAACCCTGGGCCCACTCGTCGCGCTTGGACTGTTGGGCGCTGGTGCCGTCGCGGAAGTCGCGGTTGAAATACATGTTGCGGGTTTCGAAGGTGGCGGAACTGTCTTCGATGAAATCGGCGTAGCTCATCGGTGCAAAACCGGCGAGGGCGGCGGCACTGGCAAGGGCGGTGTGGCTGAAACGGGAAGGACGGACAGGCGTAGGAGCCTTGGTCTGCAAGGACGGCATGCGGGGTGTACTCCGTTTATTGTTCTTATTGGTCGAAAACGCTTCGAGGCGTTTTTCGTATCGCTGTGTGGCAGCAGCGACGGAAGCCGAAACATTCCGTAACCCGACTCTATCGGCCAAACCTTTCGCTAACCTTTCAGCGGGTTTTAACGCGTTTTCGGGCTTCACAGTGGCGGTTGCGGCTGTAAACTCCGCGGCAAAGAATGGCGCCGGCCATCCCTGAATGAGGTAGAGATCCATGCGTGTTCTGCTCGTCGAAGACCATCTGCAACTGGCCGAAAGCGTCGCCCAGGCGCTCAAGAGCACCGGTCTGACCGTGGACGTGCTGCACGATGGCGTGGCCGCCGACCTCGCGCTGGGCAGCGAGGAATACGCGATGGCGATCCTCGATGTCGGCCTGCCGCGCATGGACGGATTCGAAGTGCTGGCGCGCCTGCGGGCCCGGGGCAAGAATCTGCCGGTGCTGATGCTGACGGCCCGTAGTGACGTCAAGGATCGGGTCCACGGGCTCAACCTCGGCGCCGACGATTATCTGGCCAAACCGTTCGAACTGACTGAGCTTGAGGCTCGGGTCAAAGCCCTGCTGCGTCGCAGTGTGCTCGGCGGTGAACGCATCCAGCGCTGTGGCGTGCTGGCCTATGACCTGGAGACCCGGCGCTTCACCCTCGGCGAAGAATTGCTCACCCTGACGTCCCGCGAACAGGCGGTGCTTGAGGCCTTGATCGCGCGTCCGGGGCGGGTGATGAGCAAGGAGCAACTAGCGTCGCAAGTATTCGGGCTCGACGAAGAAGCCAGCCCCGACGCCATCGAAATCTATGTGCATCGCTTGCGCAAGAAACTCGACGGTCATGCAGTGGCCATCGTGACCTTCCGAGGCCTGGGCTACCTGCTGGAAAGCCGCGATGCATAAGCCCAGCAGTCTGCGCTGGCGGTTACTGTGGAACCTCGCGCTGTTGCTCGTGGTGTTGATGCTGGCCAGCGGCCTGAGCGCTTACTGGAACGGTCGCGAAGCTGCTGACACCGCTTATGACCGCACACTGCTGGCGTCGGCACGGACCATTGCCGCCGGCCTTTCGCAGCGGGACGGCAGCCTCAGTGCCGACGTGCCTTACGTGGCGCTCGATACCTTCGCCTACGACAGCGCGGGGCGCATCTATTACCAGGTCAACGACATTCACCAGAAGCTGATTTCCGGTTACGAAAACCTGCCGGGCCCGCCGCCGGGAACGCCGAGAACCGACAGCTATCCGGCACTCGCGCGCTTTTACAACGCCACGTATCAGGGCCAGAACGTGCGCGTCGTCAGTCTGTTGAAAGCGGTGACCGAGCCGAACATGAACGGCATGGCGGAAATCCGTGTCGCCGAGACCGACGAGGCACGCGTCAGCATGGCCCGCAGTCTGGCGGCCGATACTTTGTTGCGGCTGGGCATGTTGGCAATCGGCGCATTGCTGCTGGTGTGGTTTGCCGTCAGCGCTGCATTGCGTCCGATCGAGCGTTTGCGCACCGCGGTCGAAGAGCGTCAGCCCGACGATCTGCGGCCCTTGCCGTTGGTGGAGGTGCAGCACGAATTGTGGCCGTTGGTGCGGGCGCTCAATCACTTTACCGAGCGCTTGCGCGGGCAGTTCGAGCGGCAGGCGCAATTCATCGCCGATGCGGCCCACGAACTGCGCACGCCGCTGGCGGCGCTCAAGGCGCGTCTTGAATTGGGGTTGCGCTCGAGCGAGCCGCAGACCTGGCGCGACACGCTGGAATCATCGGCACAAAGCACCGATCGCCTGACCCATCTGGCCAACCAGTTGCTGTCGCTGGCCCGGGTGGAAAACGGCGCCCGGGCGATTGCCGAGGGTGGCGCGCAGTTGCTCGATCTGAGCCAGTTGGCGCGGGAGCTGGGCATGGCTATGGCGCCGCTGGCTCATGCGCGCGGCGTGGCGTTGGCACTGGAAGCGGACGAACCGGTCTGGCTGCGCGGCGAGCCGACCTTGCTCAACGAGTTGCTGAGCAATCTGGTGGACAACGCGCTGGCCCACACGCCGTCGGGGGGCAACGTGATTTTGCGAGTGAAGTCGCCGGCGGTGCTGGAGGTTGAAGACGACGGCCCGGGCATTCCCCAGGATGAGCGTGACCGGGTGTTCGAGCGTTTTTACCGGCGAAATCAGCAGGTCGCCGGTTCCGGGCTGGGTCTGGCGATTGTCGGGGAAATCTGCCGCGCGCATCTGGCGCAGATCACGCTGCATGATGGCGAGCAGGCGGGGTTGAAGGTGCGGGTGAGTTTTATCGCGGGTTGAGACTCAGTAGAACATCGACCGCGATTCTTCCAGATCCGCGCACAACACCTTGTTGTCGATGTCGATCCCGAGCTTGCGAAAGGCCGGCACGCTGAGCGGGTCGATCCGGGCGAGGGGATGATCGCTGTCCTTGTGGCAATACAGGCTGGCCACTTGCACCAGATCCACGTAATCGACCTGGGGCGATTCGCGTTTCAGATCCTGATACAGCCCCGGCAACTCCACGAGGCGCTCGGGGAATTCCCAGACCCGCAGCAACTTGTCGCCGATCAGCGGATGAATGTGGTCGATCACATGATTGAGGCTGACGGGGTCCGACAGCAGTTCGTAATGGTCTTCGGCGTAGGTCAGGATCGGCAGCACGCCAATCTGATGCACCAGTCCGCCCAGCGCAGCCTGGTCGGGCTTGAGCTGGGTATAGCGGCGGCACAGGGCATAGCTGACCCCGGCGATTTCCAGACTCTTGCGCCAGACTTCGCGCATTTTCTGTTCCACTACCTCGGAGCGGGCGTGGAAGATCTGCTCCATCACCAGACCGATCGCCAGGTTACTGCTGTAGTTGACGCCCAGCCGGGTGATCGCGGTGTGCAGGTCGGTGACTTCCTGGGTGGCGCGCAGCAGCGGGCTGTTGACCACTTTGATCAGGCGCGCCGACAGCGCCGTGTCACGGCCGATCACTTTGCTCAGGTCGCTGACGCTGATATCCGGGTCTTCGGCGGCCTTGCGAATCTGCAGGGCCACTTCCGGTAACGTTGGCAGAACCAGGTCATCGTTATCGATGGCCTCAACCAAATCCTGTTGGACCTTATCCGCCAGATCACTCATGTCATTTCTCTAGGGTGTTGCAACAAATGCTGCGATCAACGCTGGATTTCGCGGTCGCGATCCAGTTCGTAAGGCAGGTCGAGCAAGTGCAGCGCCGGACCTTCGGCCGTGCCCAGATGCAAATCGCCTGCGTCGGCAGCTTCGGCCTGCAACACCGCCAGCAGTTCAATATTTTTCTCGGCGCGGGCGGCCAGTACCACTTCGCCGATGGAACTGCCGTGGCTCGGGGCGAACAGCGGGGTGCCCGGTTCCGGCAATTCACTGGCGTCCAGTTGCACGCGGTACAGGCGACGCTTCAGCTTGCCCAGATACTGCATGCGCGCAACGATTTCCTGGCCGGTGTAGCAGCCTTTCTTGAAGCTGACACCGCCGACGGCCTGCAGATTGAGCATCTGCGGGATGAACAGTTCGCGGGTGCTCGGCATGACCTGGCCGATACCGGCACGGATCTGGCCCAGCAGCCATTGATTGAGTTCGGCTTCGGTCAATTGCGCAGACAGCTTGCCTTTGATGGCGTCGGCCTGATCGGCTGGCGCCCAGAGTTCGGCACGGTCGGGGGAGACGCGAATCGCGATCAGCCCTTCGTGGCGAACCACGCTGTCGGTGTCCGACGGCAATTCCAGACCCAGGCTGCTCAGGGCTGCGTCCCCATGCTCCAGACCGAAGCGCACCCATGAGGCACTTTCGTCGGTCAATTTCGATTTGGAAAACACCGCGTACTTTTTCAGGTCCGCCAGTTGCGGCTCCAGCAACTCGCCGGCCATCGCCAGCAGCACACCGTCGCTCTCGAGCACAATGCGGAAACTCGACTGCATCCGGCCTTTCTGCGTGCAACGGGCGCCGAGGCTGGCCCGGTCGTCACTCAGGTAATTGATATTGCAGGTCAACTGGCCTTGCAGGAATTTGCCGGCATCCGCGCCGCGAACCGCGAGAACGCCTTCATGAGAAAGGGTGCAGAAAAAAGCAGAATCGGCCATGGGTCATCGCAGGGTAAATAGACTGGGGCACATCATAAGGGGGTGGTGTTGAAATGGGTAGTTCATAAAGGATCGGTGGTGCCCGACCAAAGCCGACTGTTCGACCCGTCTCGGGCCTGTATACTTGCGGCCTATTTGAGGAGCGCTCCATGGTCGAACAAGTTGAACTGAATCGCCTCTTTTGGCACAGCCGCCGCGGCATGCTCGAGCTTGACGTGTTGCTGGTGCCGTTCGTGAAAGAGGTCTACTCGAATCTGAACGAGGTGGACCGCGCGCTGTATGTCCGCCTGCTGGAATGCGAGGATCAGGACATGTTCGGCTGGTTCATGGAGCGCAGCGAATCCGAGGATCCCGAGCTGCAACGCATGGTTCGCATGATTCTGGATCGTGTCCAGCCCAAGTAACACGTTCGAATGCCGCTGGCAGGCCTCACGGCAGTTGCTGGCGGCGTATCTCCTGGCCCAGGCGTTCGCCCTGTGCGCCCTGTTTCTGCTTGTCATCCCTTTCTGGGTCAGTCTGCTCGGTGGTGTCGCTTGCCTGATCCATGCGGCCTGGGTGTTGCCCCGCCAGATTCTGCTGAGTCATCCCAAGGCATTCTGCGGATTGCGCCGCGACGCCGATGGCTGGCAATTGTGGAATCAGGCCGATGGCTGGCAGCCGGTGCAGTTGCGCCCGGACAGCCTGGCGCTGCCACTGATCGTGGTGCTGCGCTTTCGGTTGCGCGGCGAGCGTCGGGTCAGGTCGATCTGCGTGCCCCGGGATGCGCAGGCGGCGGATCTGCACCGACGCCTGCGTGTGCGGCTCAAGTTCAGCCGGCGTAGGTGGGCGGCACCAGAATAGTGTCGAGGGCCTCGGGCAGCAGATCCGGGTAATCGAGGGTGTAATGCAGGCCTCGGCTCTCCTTGCGCTCCATGGCTGAGCGGATCATCAATTCCGCCACTTGGGCCAGATTGCGCAACTCGATCAGGTCGCGGCTGACCTTATAGTTGCTGTAGAACTCGTCGATTTCGTCCAGCAGCAGGCGCACGCGATGTTGTGCCCGTTGCAGACGTTTGTTGGTGCGCACGATGCCGACGTAGTCCCACATGAAACGCCGCAGCTCATCCCAGTTGTGCGCGATGATCACGTCTTCGTCGGAGTCGGTTACCTGGCTCGCATCCCAGGCTGGCAGGGCACGAGGGATGGCGACGTCGGACAGTTGTTCGAGAATATCCGCGGCTGCCGAACGGGCATAAACGAAGCACTCCAGCAGCGAGTTGCTGGCCATGCGGTTGGCGCCGTGCAGGCCGGTGAAGCTGGTTTCGCCGATGGCGTACAGTCCTGGCACGTCGGTGCGGCCCTGTTGGTCAACCATGACGCCGCCGCAGGTGTAGTGCGCCGCCGGGACGACCGGGATCGGCTGCTTGGTGATATCGATGCCGAATCCGAGGCAGCGCTCGTAGACGGTCGGAAAGTGCGATTTGATGAAGGCTTCGGGCTTGTGGCTGATGTCGAGATAGACGCAATCGACACCCAGACGCTTCATCTCATGGTCGATGGCCCGGGCGACGATGTCCCGTGGCGCCAGTTCGGCGCGTGGGTCGAAACGCTGCATGAAGCGTTCGCCGTTGGGCAACTTCAAATGTGCGCCTTCACCGCGCAGGGCTTCGGTCACCAGGAAACTCTTGGCCTGCGGGTGATAGAGGCAGGTGGGGTGGAACTGATTGAACTCCAGGTTCGCTACCCGGCAACCCGAACGCCAGGCCATGGCGATGCCGTCACCGCAGGCGCCATCGGGGTTGCTGGTATAGAGGTAGACCTTGGCGGCACCGCCGGAAGCCAGAATCACGAATCGGGCGCCGTAGGTATCGACTTCGCCAGTCTTGCGATTGAGCACGTAGGCGCCGAGGCAGCGGTCGCCGTCCAGGCCCAGGCGGCGTTCGGTAATCAGGTCCACCGCGACCCGCTGCTCCAGCAGTTCGATGTTCGAACGCTGTTTGGCCTGGCTCAGCAAGGTTGTGAAGATCGCGGCGCCGGTGGCATCGGCGGCGTGGATGATGCGGCGATGGCTGTGGCCGCCTTCGCGGGTGAGATGGAATTCGAATCCGCCGTCTTCAGTCCCGGACTGTTCATCACGGGTGAAGGGTACGCCCTGGTCGATCAGCCACTGGATCGCCTCTTTGCTGTGCTCGACGGTGAAACGCACCGCATCTTCATGGCACAGACCGCCGCCGGCATTGAGGGTGTCATCGACGTGGGATTCGACGGTGTCTGTGTCGTCCAGCACGGCCGCCACGCCACCCTGGGCCCAATAAGTCGAACCGTTGGCAAGATCGCCCTTGCTCAGTACGGCGATGCGCAAGTGACCGGGCAGGGTCAGCGCGAGACTCAAACCGGCAGCGCCGCTGCCAATCACCAGAACATCGTGTTGAAACTGTTGGCTCATTTCAGGATTCCGCTCAATGCGACCCGGGTCGGGGTTGGCGCAAGACAGGCGGATGGGCGAGTCGAGACAGCCACACAGCCCACTAGTATATAGAGGGGTGGGGCGGCACAATAGCCGGGTGGATATGGCATTGTGAAACTACTGTGACGGTCAAATGCCGACACTTTGTCGGAAGATTTTTCCGCCGGTTTTGGGAAAAAGCGACTGTATCGCAGATGAAACATGCTTTTTCCGCTCACGGTTGCCCAATGTCGGCGTGGCCCGTCTATAAATATTTGGAACTTTTGCCAGAGGCCCAAGATCAATAGACAGTTGCCCGAAACAAGGGACAGTGTCGGCTTCAATGCAGAACCTGCGGTTGGGTTCTAGCCGGTGAGCCGATGAAAAGATTATTCGCGCAGCCGGTTTATCCCGCGCTGCGTTTTTCGTGCGTGCCAAATCAGAGCCCGCAGGAAACTTGCTTGGAGGGGGAGAACTTTTGCGAAAAGCCCGAGTCTATGTTTGCAAGTCCGGTCGTTTAGTCATGCAAGCTTCCTCCGAGTTTATCGAGGAGTGTTCATGCTAACCCAGGAAGAGGATCAGCAGCTGGTCGAGCGCGTTCAGCGCGGTGACAAGCGAGCTTTCGATCTGCTCGTGTTGAAGTATCAACACAAAATTCTCGGGTTGATCGTGCGTTTCGTGCACGACACCCATGAAGCCCAGGATGTTGCTCAAGAAGCCTTTATCAAGGCTTACCGGGCACTAGGAAATTTTCGCGGAGACAGTGCGTTTTATACGTGGCTTTACCGCATCGCCATCAACACGGCGAAAAACTATCTGGTTTCACGCGGCCGCCGGCCGCCGGATAGCGATGTCAGTTCCGAAGATGCAGAGTTCTATGACGGCGATCACGGCCTGAAGGATCTCGAATCTCCTGAACGCGCATTGCTGCGGGATGAGATCGAAGGCACTGTCCATCGAACCATTCAGCAACTGCCAGAAGATTTGCGCACGGCATTAACTTTGCGCGAATTCGACGGTCTAAGTTACGAGGACATCGCGAGCGTCATGCAATGTCCGGTTGGTACCGTGCGCTCCCGGATTTTCCGCGCCCGGGAGGCCATCGATAAAGCCCTGCAGCCGTTGTTGCAGGAAAACTAAAGACAGCGGCGACAGCCAAGAGAGGAACGCCATGAGTCGGGAAGCCCTGCAGGAATCGCTGTCCGCAGTGATGGATAACGAAGCGGACGAACTGGAATTGCGTCGAGTGCTCAACGCACTGGATGATGTTGAAACCCGCGAAACCTGGGCTCGTTACCAGATCGCTCGGGCAGCCATGCACAAGGATCTGCTGCTCCCACGCCTGGATCTCGCTGCGGCAGTGTCTGCTGCGCTGGAAGATGAAGCCACTCCAGCCAAAGTGTCCCGCGGTCCATGGCGCAGCCTGGGTCGTCTGGCCGTTGCAGCCTCGGTGACCGTTGCAGTTCTGGCAGGCGTTCGTCTGTATAACCATGACGAAATTGCCGGTGTCGAACTGGCGCAGCAGTCCAATCAGCCAGCGCTGGCGACTCCTCAGGTCAAGGGGCCGGCTGTACTGGCAGGCTACAATGAGAGTTCTGAAGCCACTGGTCCTATGGCCAATGGTGTGCTGCAAGGCCAGCCAGGCTGGCACGATCAGCGTTTGCCGGGTTACCTGCGTCAACATGCTCAGCAAGCTGCGCTGAAAGGTACTGAAAGCGCACTGCCTTATGCACGAGCAGCCAGTCTGGAAAACCGTTAAGGAGGATCATGCGCGCCATACCTCTACTTTCGCTTCTGCTCAGTGGCTGGTTCATCGTTCCAGCCCAAGCCGATGAGGCCCAGGATTGGCTGACCCGCCTGGGCCAGGCCGAGCAGCAGCAAAGCTTCCACGGCACATTCGTTTACGAGCGTAACGGTAGTTTTTCTACCCACAGCATCTGGCATCGCGTCCAGAACGGGCAGGTTCGCGAGCGGTTGCTCCAGCTCGACGGTTCGGCACAGGAAGTCGTACGCATTGATGGACATACTCAATGCGTCAGCGGAACCCTGATTGCGGGGCTGGGAGATTCTCCAAATTCTGCCGCTCGTCCACTCGATCCACAGAAGCTGAAGAATTGGTATGAGCTTGCCGTGATCGGCAAGTCGCGTGTGGCCGGGCGTGACGCGGTAATCGTATCGCTGACGCCACGGGATCAGTATCGCTACGGATTCGAACTGCACCTGGACAAGGAAACGGGATTGCCACTCAAGTCGTTGCTGCTCAACGACAAGGGCCAGTTGCTCGAGCGGTTCCAGTTCACTCGACTCGATACTGCCGAGGTTCCATCCGACAAGGATCTTCAGGCAGCCTCCGACTGCAAGCCTGTCAACCTCGACAGTGACAAGGCTTCAGCCGTCAAGACCGCACAGGTCTGGCGATCCGACTGGTTGCCGCCGGGTTTTGAACTCACCAGCAGTTCCTCGCACAAGGACCCAGACACCAAGACCCAGGTCAACAGTCTGCTGTATGACGATGGTCTGGCGCGTTTCTCGGTGTTCCTGGAACCACTGAACGGTGCCGTCGTCACGGATACCCGCACTCAATTGGGTCCAACGGTTGCCGTATCCCGCCGTCTGACGACGCCCCAGGGCGAGATGATGGTGACGGTGGTCGGCGAAATTCCAATCGGTACTGCCGAACGGATTGCCTTGTCGATACGCAACGATGGCGCTGCAACCAGCAAGCAGTGAGCTGATTTCAGCAGTTTCCACTTCGTGTTCGAGACATGAAATGTTTGCTGAGCATTTTCATTTGCAAATAATCCGAAAATTTTTTATAGGTCAGAGCCTCACGGCTCTGGCCTTGTTTTGTTGTTCCCGGAACAAAAATGCCGGCCTGTAGTTCCCGGTGTTCCTTGCTCCATATCGCTTAACCCTGCTCGTCGTAACGGGAGCTGTATGTCGATACCAAGCTTGAAGTCTTATCTCTCCATTGTCGCCACCGTGCTGGTGCTCGGTCAGGCTGTTCCTGCAGTCCAGGCGGCTGATGCGGCCAGTCCGGTCAATCTGCCGGATTTCACCCAGCTGGTCGAACAGGCCTCGCCTGCGGTGGTGAACATCAGTACCACGCAAAAGCTGCCGGATCGCAAAGTGAACCAGCAGATGCCTGATCTGGAAGGCTTGCCACCGATGCTGCGCGAGTTCTTCGAACGGGGCATGCCGCCGCAACAGCGTTCGCCGCGTGGTGATCGCCAGCGTGAAGCGCAGTCGCTGGGGTCGGGCTTCATCATCTCGCCCGACGGCTACATCCTGACCAACAACCACGTGATTGCCGATGCTGACGAAATCCTCGTTCGTCTGGCCGATCGCAGTGAAATGAAAGCCAAGCTGATCGGCACCGACCCGCGCTCCGACGTGGCCCTGCTGAAAATCGAAGGCAAGGATCTGCCGGTACTCAAACTCGGCAAATCCCAGGATCTGAAAGCAGGGCAGTGGGTGGTCGCGATCGGCTCGCCGTTCGGCTTCGATCACACGGTGACCCAGGGCATCGTCAGCGCCGTTGGCCGCAGCCTGCCAAACGAAAACTACGTGCCGTTCATCCAGACCGACGTGCCGATCAACCCGGGTAACTCCGGTGGTCCGCTGTTCAACCTGAATGGTGAAGTGGTGGGGATCAACTCGCAGATCTACACCCGCTCCGGTGGCTTCATGGGCGTCTCCTTCGCCATCCCGATCGACGTTGCCATGGATGTATCCAATCAGCTGAAAAGCGGTGGCAAGGTCAGCCGCGGCTGGCTGGGCGTGGTCATCCAGGAAGTGAACAAGGATCTGGCCGAGTCGTTCGGTCTGGAAAAACCGGCCGGTGCGCTGGTGGCTCAGATCCAGGATGACGGCCCGGCTGCCAAGGGTGGTCTGCAAGTGGGTGACGTGATTCTGAGCATGAATGGTCAGCCGATTGTCATGTCCGCAGACCTTCCTCATCTGGTCGGTGCACTGAAGGCTGGCGCCAAGGCCAATCTGGAAGTGATTCGTGAAGGCAAGCGCAAGAATATCGAGCTGACCGTCGGCGCGATTCCGGATGAAGACAAGGAGCTGGATGCCCTGCCGAAATCCGGTGTCGAGACCAACAGCAATCGCCTCGGTGTTTCGGTCGCTGAACTGTCTGCCGAACAGAAGAAAACCTACGACCTCAAGGGGGGTGTGGTGATCAAGGACGTGCAGGACGGTCCAGCCGCCCTGATCGGCCTGCAGCCAGGCGATATCATTACTCACTTGAACAACCAGGCCATCAGCTCGGCCAAAGAGTTCTCCGAGATCGCGAAGGCGCTGCCGAAGAATCGCTCCGTGTCGATGCGGGTTCTGCGTCAGGGTCGTGCCAGCTTCATTACATTCAAGCTGGCTGAATGATCCAGTAGCGGTTGAGTAAAAAGAAACCGCCTCGAAAGAGGCGGTTTTTTTTGTGTCCGGAGTTTTTCCTGGATCGGGCTTATCCCATCATGTCCTTGATCATGCGTTCCTGTTCCATCAGTTCGCGCTGACGCGCATCGATCCGTGACGACAGCGGGAAATTGCTGCCAGCCTTGCGTTTGGCGAAGTCCAGTTGCTGGATGGCCTGGCGGTAATCGCCGACCAGCGCGAAGTACTCGGCGCGGGCCTGATGCAGGCCGATGATGTTGCCGGACAAGCCGCGGGTCTCCGCCACCTGATACCAGACGTCCGGATCGTCCGGGCGCGATTTCAACAGGCCTTCCAGGGCCTTTTCCGCATCGGCGGTACGGTTCTGTTTCAGCAACAGATCGACGCGTACCTGATTCAGCGGGTAGTTGCCTGGGTATTGAGTCAGCATGCGGTCGACGCGCGACTGCGCATCCGCCAGACGATTGTTGGTGATATCCAGATCGACCTGGGCGAGGTTGTAGATGATCTCGTTCGGGGATTTTTCCAGCAGTTGCTTCAGGTTTTCCCGTGCTTCATTCAACTGGCCACCCTTGATCTGGGCAATCGCCAGGCCGTAACGGGCCACATCGTTTTTCGGGTTCTCGTCCAGTTGTGCCCGGAAGCGCTTGGCACCCATTCCCGGGGTTTCTTCGTAGATCAACTGTACCCGTGCGCGGATCAGTTGATAGCGCATGCTGTCTTCAATGCCGCCGGGCTTGGCCTGTTCTGCACGGTTGCGGGTGTCGGCGATCCGCGATTCGGTCACCGGGTGAGTCAGCAGGAATTCGGGAGGCTTGGCGTCGTAGCGATACTGGCGCATCAAACGTTCGAACATGGTCGGCATCGAACGCGGGTCGTAACCGGCTTTTTCGAGGTTGAGGATGCCGATGCGGTCGGCCTCTTGTTCGTTCTGGCGCGAGAAAGTCCGTTGCGACTGGATCGCCGCTGCCTGGGTGCCTGCAATAGTCGCGATCCCGGCCTCGCCGCCACCGGCGGCTGCAATGACGATCCCGGCCAGCAGCGCGGCCATCATTGGCACCTGCATCCGCTGCGACGCTTCGACGCCTCGGGCGAAGTGGCGTTGGGACAAGTGAGCCAGTTCGTGCGCCAGTACCGAGGCATATTCACCTTCGGTCTGGGCATTGAGGAACAGGCCGCCGTTGACCCCGACAATCCCGCCCGGTGCCGCGAAGGCGTTGAGCTGCGGGCTGTTGATCAGAATGAATTCCAGGCGTCGGTCATTGACCTGGCTGGTTTCAACCAGCTTATAGACGCTGGACTCGACGTAGTCCTTGAGTTGCGGATCGTTGAGCTGTGAAACCTGGCTGCGCAGCAATGCCAGCCAGGCGCGGCCCAGTTGGTATTCCTGTTGTGGCGAGACGATGGCAGAGCTGGCGTCACCGAGTGACGGCAGGTCGTCGGCGAAGCCCGGTGAGGCGAGCAGGCAAGCGAGCGTCAGCAGGGTAGGGCGCAAAAATGTCATGCACAAAGCCTTAGTCGACAAAGACCTTACTGTAGCCGGACACCGGGCCTGCGACCAGATATTCTAGGCAGCCTGACCCTCTGAACCGGAGTAACGCATGACCGACGCTGTAGCCCACGACTGTGAACTGGACGCCAGCGGCCTGAATTGCCCGTTGCCGTTGCTCAAGGCCAAGATGGAGCTGAACAAGCTGCCCAGTGGCGCAGTGCTCAAGGTGATCGCCACTGACGCTGGCTCGCAGCGCGACTTTCGCACCTTTGCCCGGTTGGCCGGTCATACGCTGCTGCGTGAAGAAGACGAGGCTGGCGTTTACCGGTACTGGTTGAAAAAAGCCTGAAATCGACAGCGTAAAAGACCTAAGGATTATTGATGTTCAAAGTGTTACGCGACTGGATTCAGCGCTACTTTTCCGATGAAGAGGCGGTGGTGCTGGCGGTGTTGTTGTTTCTCGCCTTCACCGCCGTGCTTACCCTTGGCGGAATGCTCGCGCCCGTGCTGGCCGGGATGGTGCTGGCGTATCTGATGCAGGGGCTGGTGGTCACGCTTGAGCGCCTGCGCATGCCCGGTGGCGCGGCGGTGGGGCTGGTGTTTGCGCTGTTCATGGGCGTGCTGCTGTTGTTCATCGTTGTGGTGCTGCCGCTGCTCTGGCATCAATTGATCACGCTGTTCAACGAGCTGCCGGGCATGCTCGCCAAGTGGCAATCGCTGCTGTTGCTGCTGCCGGAGCGCTATCCGCATCTGGTGTCCGACGAGCAGGTGCTGCAAGCCATCGAGGCGGCGCGCGGCGAGATCGGTAAATTCGGCCAGTGGGCGCTGACGTTCTCGTTGTCGAGTCTGCCGCTGCTGGTGAACATCATGATCTACCTGGTCCTGGTGCCGATCCTGGTGTTCTTCTTCTTGAAAGACCGGGTGATGATCGGCGAATGGGTACGCGGGTATCTGCCGCGTGAGCGAGCGCTGATCACTCGGGTTGCCGAGGAAATGAACCGGCAGATTGCCAACTACATTCGCGGCAAGGTCATCGAGATCGTGATCTGTGGCGGGGTGACCTACATTGCATTCGTCGCCCTCGGGCTCAACTACGCGGCACTGCTGGCGTTGCTGGTGGGCGTGTCGGTGGTGGTGCCGTATGTCGGGGCGGTGGTGGTGACGGTGCCGGTAATGCTGATTGCGCTGTTCCAGTGGGGCTGGAGCGATCAGTTCATCTATCTGATGGCGGTCTATGGGATCATCCAGACACTGGATGGGAACGTATTGGTGCCGCTGCTCTTTTCCGAAGCGGTCAACCTGCACCCGGTGGCGATCATCTGCGCGGTGCTGTTGTTCGGCGGATTGTGGGGCTTCTGGGGTGTGTTCTTCGCGATTCCGCTGGCGACGCTGTTCAAGGCTGTGCTCGATGCGTGGCCGCGCAAGGAACCGGTGGTGGCGCCATTGCTTTGAAAGTAATTCGGCGCCCGCCAGGGCGCCGAAAGGATCAGGCCTTGTTCAGCGTCTGAGCAGCGGCCAGCACTGCATCCACGTGACCCGGCACTTTCACGCCGCGCCATTCCTGACGCAGAACGCCATTCTTGTCGATCAGGAACGTGCTGCGATCTACGCCCAGGTATTCCTTGCCGTAGAGTTTTTTCAGCTTGATCACGTCGAACAGCTGGCAGACGGCTTCGTCCTTGTCGCTGATCAGCTCGAACGGAAACTCCTGCTTGCACTTGAAGTTTTCGTGCGACTTCAGGCTGTCGCGGGAGATACCGAAGATTTCCGTGTTGGCAGCCTTGAACGCGGCGTACTGATCGCGAAAACCCTGGCCTTCGGTGGTGCAGCCCGGGGTGCTGTCCTTCGGATAGAAGTAGATCACCACTTGCTTGCCCTTGAGGGCCGAGAGGCTGACGGTCTGCCCGCTGGTGGCGGGCGCTTCGAAGTCGGCAACCGGTTGATCGATAGCTACGGCCATGAAAGCTTCCTTACATTGGGTTCTGTGGGCGCCACGGTTCGATCAGCGCGTCGAGGTTCATGGCATCGGCGAAGTCCAGGAACTGGTCGCGCAGCCAGCTGATCTGGGTACCGGCCGGCAAGGTCACGGTGAACGTGGCGTTGAGCATGGTGCCGCCGGTCTGTGGTGCCTGATAGGTATCGCAGGTCAGGTTTTCCAGCTCGACGTTGTGATCCATGAAGAACTGGCACAGCTCGTTGATGATGTCCGGGCGGTAGGCCGACGACACGTAAGCCACATACGGCAGGGCTTGCGGACGGTTTTCCAGGGCGGCACTGCGCACCACGTTGACCGTGAACGAGTGACGTTTGGCCAGGGTCGGCAGGCTGCCTTCCAGGCGGGCCAGGGCGTCCCAGCTGCCGGAAACTTCGAGCACCAGTGCACTGCACTCGCCGTGGCGGGTCAGGCGCGAAGTGACGACCGCGCAGCGGTTTTCATGGCTGGCGCGACACAGGACGTTGGTCAGCTCCATGGGATTGGCGCCGAGGGCACTGATGACAAGGAATTGTTCGCGAACTGTGGGGGTGGACATGCAGCATTCCTAAAGCGATGAGCGGTCGGTAGGGTGAGGGCGTTGAGTGCCGGGACATACCTGTCCGGAAGACCCGGTTCGCCTGTCGCCACGGCTCCAATAAAGGAAGCGTAAGGCGGCGACGCTGGAACGGGGTCTGGAAGGCCGAAACGGGGGGCAGGAACCCGGCGCACAAGCTGATCAGTACCGATCAAAGTCTGAAGGGTAGCGAAAAGCGGCGCCAAGGGGAATGGCGGCGCAGTACTTCGCTTGTGCAAGCATCTTGGCGCCAGTACCATTACCGCTCTCTTTTTCCGGCAGGAGCGGTTTCATGATTGCGGGCAGTATGGTGGCACTGGTCACACCCATGGATGCACAAGGGCGTCTTGACTGGGACAGCCTCAGCAAACTCGTGGACTTCCATCTCAAGAACGGCACCCATGCCATTGTCGCGGTCGGTACAACCGGCGAGTCGGCAACCCTTGATGTAGAAGAACACATTGCCGTCATCAAAGCCGTGGTCAAACAGGTGGCAGGCCGCATTCCGGTGATCGCCGGTACCGGCGCCAACTCGACCCGCGAAGCCGTCGAGCTGACCCGCAACGCCAAGGAAGCCGGCGCCGATGCCTGCCTGCTGGTCGTCCCGTACTACAACAAGCCGACCCAGGAAGGCCTGTACCAGCACTTCAAACACATCGCCGAAGCGGTCGACATTCCGCAGATCCTCTACAATGTTCCCGGCCGCACCTCCTGCGACATGCAGGCCGAGACCGTGATCCGCCTGTCCACCGTGCCGAACATCATCGGTATCAAGGAAGCCACTGGCGACCTGAAACGCGCCAAGGCAATCCTCGACGGTGTGAGCAAGGATTTCATCGTGCTGTCCGGCGATGATCCGACCGCCGTAGAACTGATCCTGCTGGGCGGCAAAGGCAACATCTCCGTCACCGCCAACGTCGCCCCGCGCGAAATGGCCGACCTGTGCGAGGCCGCGCTCAAGGGCGACGCCGAGACCGCACGGGCCATCAATGAAAAACTGATGCCGCTGCACAAGGACCTGTTCATCGAAGCCAACCCGATTCCGGTGAAATGGGCTTTGGTCGAAATGGGCCTGATGCACGAAGGCATTCGCCTGCCGCTGACCTGGCTGAGCGCTCCTTGTCATGAAACGTTGCGCTCGGCTCTGCGCCAGTGCAGCGTCCTGGTTTAATTGAGGAAGTACAACGCATGAAGCGAATGGCCGGACTTTCCGCACTTGCCTTGATTATCTCCAGCACCAGTGGCTGCGGATGGATCTGGGGCCCGGAAGGTTATTTCCGTGACCGTGGTAGCGACTACCTGGAAGCGAAACAGACTGCACCGATGCAACTGCCAGAAGGTGTCAGCACCTCCAAGCGTCTGGATCCGCTGCTGCCGATCCCGCGCAACGTCGCCGACGACACCGCTACCGGCGAATACGTGGTTCCGCGTCCTCAGCCGCTGTCGGCGATTGCCGACGCCAGCGACTACTCGCTGCAGAAGAGCGGTGATTCGCGTTGGGTCATGGGTCAGCATCCACCGGCCGAAGTCTGGCCAGTGGCTGTGCAGTTCTTCCAGGACAACGGTTTCCGTCTGGATGAACAGCGTCCGCAAACCGGTGAGTTCACCACCACCTGGCAGCATTCCGACGAACTGTCCGCCGCCATGGCCAAGCGCCTGAGCGCCGCCGGCGTCGGTGCCGACAGCGAAACCCGCGTGCGGGTGCGCATCGAGCCGGGCGTGCAGCGCAATACCAGTGAAATCTACGTGGTCAGCGCCGAGCGTCCTGCCGGCAGCACCGCCAATGTCGATTTCACCAACCGTTCGGTCAACACTGGCCTGGACGCTGCCCTGGTCGACGACATGCTCGCGAGCATGAGCCGTACTTCCGAGAAGGGCGGTTCGGTGTCGATGCTGGCATCCCGTGATTTCGATACCCCGAGCCGCGTCAGCCTCAGCGAAGACGGCAGCGGCAACCCGGTGTTGAACGTCGGTTCGGATCTGGATCGTGCCTGGTCGAGCGTCGGTCGTGCGCTGGAGCAAGGTCAGTGGCGCGTTGAAGACATCAACCGCAGCCTGGGCCTGTACTACATCAACCTGGCCGAAAAGGCCGAGAAGAAAGACGAGAAGCCTGGTTTCTTCAGCAGCCTGTTCGGCAGCGCGCCGACCAAGGAAGAAGTTGAAGCCCGTGCCGAGCGTTATCAGGTTCGCCTGAGCAAGGTTGGCGACAGCGTTCAGGTCACCGTCGAGAAAAACATCAACACCGTTGCCCCGGCCGATGTGGCCCGCAAAGTGTTGAGCGTGATTCAGGACAACCTGGGCTGATCCAATGCGTTTTGCCGTTCTCGGCAGCGGTAGCCAAGGGAACGGCACGCTGATCGCCAGTGCTGATACGTATGTGCTGGTGGATTGTGGTTTTTCCCTGCGGGAAACCGAAAAACGCCTGTTGCGCCTGGGTGTGAACCCGGCGCAACTGAGCGCGATACTCGTGACCCACGAACATGCCGACCACGTGCATGGCGTGGGTTTGCTGTCTCGGCGCTACAATCTGCCGGTCTACCTCAGTCGCGGCACACTGCGCGGGATGCGCAAACCGATTGAACCCGCAGGCTTCGTGGCCGGCGGCGAGCAACTGCAGATCGGTGCTCTGGACATCCGGGTCATTGCCGTGGCCCACGATGCACAGGAACCGACCCAGTATGTCTTCAGTGATCAGGAACAGCGGCGCTTCGGCCTGCTGACCGATCTGGGTTCATACTGTGAGCAGGTGCTGGACGGTTATCGGGACCTCGATGCGTTGATGATCGAGTCCAATCATTGCCGAGACATGCTGGCCCGTGGTCATTACCCGTACTTTCTCAAGCAGCGGGTGGGCGGCGAGCTGGGACATCTGAACAACCATCAGGCGGCATTCCTGGTGGCCGAGTTGGGCTGGCAAGGCCTGCAACACCTGGTCCTGGCCCATCTGAGCAGCAAGAACAACCTGCCGCAGCTGGCCCGGCAATGTTTTGTCGACACCCTCGGGTGCGACCCGGACTGGCTGCAACTGGCCGATCAAGATTCAGGGCTCGACTGGCGCCACATCGCCTAGCCCATCTACTTAGCAAGCGGAGCCCATCATGGAAAAACGTGAAGAACTCTACCGCGGCAAAGCCAAATCGGTTTACAAGACCGACGACGCTGACCGCTTGATCCTGCTGTTTCGCAACGACACCTCGGCGTTCGACGGCAAGCGCATCGAGCAGCTCGACCGCAAGGGCATGGTGAACAACAAGTTCAACGCCTTCATCATGCAGAAACTCGAAGCGGCCGGCATTCCGACCCAGTTCGACAAGCTGCTGGCCGATAACGAAGTACTGGTGAAAAAACTCGACATGATCCCGGTCGAGTGCGTCGTGCGTAACTACGCCGCCGGCAGCCTGGTCAAGCGCCTGGGCGTCGAAGAGGGCATGAAGCTCAACCCGTACACCTTCGAACTGTTCCTGAAGGACGACGCCAAGGGCGACCCGTTCATCAACGAATCCCACGTTGTGGCATTCGGCTGGGGCACCGCCGAGCAACTGGTTCGCATGAAAGAACTGTCGCTCAAGGTCAACGAAGTCCTGAGCAAGCTGTTCGACGACGCAGGCCTCTTGCTGGTGGACTTCAAGCTTGAATTCGGCGTGTTCAGCGACGGCTCCATCGTCCTGGGCGACGAGTTCAGCCCGGACGGCTGCCGTCTGTGGGACAAGGACACCAAGAAGAAGATGGACAAGGACCGCTTCCGTCAGGGCCTCGGTGACGTCATCGAAGCCTACGAAGAAGTCGCCAACCGTCTGGGCGTACCGCTTTAATCGACGCAAGCATCTGATAGCACGGAGAAATTTTCGAAAGAGGGTTTGCTTTCGATAAAAGTGTTGTTATGATGCGCGCCGTTGGAGAGATGCCAGAGTGGCCGAATGGGACGGATTCGAAATCCGTTGTACCTTCACCGGTACCTAGGGTTCGAATCCCTATCTCTCCGCCATACATAGAAAAAGCCCCGTAGATGAAGATCTACGGGGCTTTTTTTCTGATCAGTCCACCCTGCACCAATGTACGGAGCGCAATGCTCCAGCGCATCCAGGCCGCTCACACTCCGAATTAACTGACTAAACTCCTGCATTCCAGCTCATGGGCCGCCAGCCATCCGGCGGTCAGCCCCTTCAATGCATGAGGTTCGGTCATGGCAAAGGGAAGGAAGAAAGACTCACCCAAAGACACCCCCGCAGATCGCCCGAAGCTGTCGAGCAAAGACTATCTGGCGGAGTTGCGTCGACTGCACGTTGAGCTCGTCAAGCTGCAGGAATGGGTGAGGGCCGAGGGCATCAAGGTTTGTGTGATTTTCGAGGGGCGTGACGGGGCGGGGAAGGGGGGGACGATCAAGGCGCTTACTGATCGGGTCAGCCCTCGGGTGTTCCGGGTGGTGGCGTTGCCGGCACCGAGCGAGCGTGAGAAGAGCCAGATGTACATGCAGCGTTACCTGCCTTATCTGCCGGCGGCGGGTGAGGTGGTGATCTTTGATCGCAGTTGGTACAACCGCGCCGGCGTCGAGCGGGTGATGGGGTTCTGTACCGAGGATCAGGCCGAAAAATTTCTCAGGACGGTTCCTCTGGTGGAGCATGCCATCGTCGATTCCGGGGTGATTCTGCTCAAATACTGGTTGAACGTCAGTCAGGAAGAACAGACCCGTCGGCTGGAAGAACGTATCAAGGACGGTCGAAAAATCTGGAAGCTCTCGCCCATGGATCTCAAGTCGTACAGCCGCTGGTACGACTACTCGTGGGCGCGTGACGATATGATCAAGGCAACCGATACCGAATATGCGCCATGGCTGGTGGCCGATTCCAACGACAAACGGCGAGCGCGCCTGAATATCATCTCCGATCTTCTCAGCCGCATTCCGTACAAGAGTGTTTCGCGCGAGAAGGTCGAACTGCCCAAGCGGCAAAAACCGGGTGGTTACAAGGAATCGGATTATCCCTACAGGCACATCCCTGAAAAATTCTGAAGAGTGTTTTTCCATCGCTATTCAAAAAGCCCCGCAGATGAGAATTCACGGGGCTTTTTCATTTCTGCAGGGTAATCAGCCAGCCCTCAAATCTCCTTCACCGGCGTATCCCCCTGCACGCCCTTGATCAACTCGATCACGTGCAGGCAATCCGCCTTGTTCACATACGACTCGCCACTGGCAACCGTCTCATGGTTCCCTGCCCGTAGCCGCCAGCGCCACTGGCCTTTGCCGGTACTCGGGGTGCCTTTGGATTGCCTGTAAATCTCGAAATACATTCAGTTCGCTCCATGCGATGGGATATTGCGACAAGCTGTTTGACGCATGCTCGCAAGCCTAGCGGAGCTTTCTCATTTGGCTATCGGGGATTTGTTTCCAATCGTTCGACAATGTTTCTGCAAGGCGCGGGGCAGAGCGTCGGGATCAGCCTTCGGATTGGCGAGTACGTCCTTTTTTCACCCTTGCATGAGCACCAGTGGTGCTGCTTAATACGGGGCGGCTCATGGCGTCGAAATTTGTTCGGCGACCGACAAACACTATAAGAAAAGAGCAGTCCATTGACCCATTCGCATGGAACGCAACATGCGGGCCCGGTGACGTTGTCGCTGGTGGTTCCCGTATTCAATGAAGAGGACAGCCTCGACGGCTTTCTCCTGCGCATTCGTCAGGTGTTCGAGCGTGAGGCGCAGATCAGCCTTGAGTTGGTGTTCGTCAACGACGGCAGTACCGATTCGACACTGGAGCGCCTGCTGCTCTGCCAGCAGAGCAATTCGCAGATCCGTATCGTCGATCTGAGCCGCAACTTCGGCAAGGAAGCAGCGCTTTCCGCCGGTTTGCAGACGGCCACCGGGCAGATTGTGGTGCCGATCGATGTCGATCTGCAGGATCCGCCCGAGGTCATTCTGCAAATGATCGAGCGCTGGCGTGAAGGTTATGAAGTGGTGCTGGGGCATCGCATCAGCCGCCGCAACGACTCTTGGGCCAAGCAGACTTCCGCCACCTGGTTCTATCGTCTGCACAACCGGATCGCCGATCAGTCACTGCCCGAGAATGTCGGCGATTTCCGTTTGATGGATCGTTGTGTGGTGGACGCGCTGCTGACGCTGCCAGAGTCCCGACGGTTCATGAAAGGCCTGTTTGCGTGGGTCGGATTTCGCACCACCCAGATCGAGTACGAGCGCCCGGAACGGGCGGTCGGAACGAGCCGGTTCAATGGCTGGCGGCTGTGGAATTTTGCGCTCGAAGGCATCACCAGCTTCAGCACCGAGCCGTTGCGGATCTGGACGTATCTGGGAGCGCTGGTGTCCCTGATATCGTTCGCCTTTGCCATGTTCATTGTGGTCCGCACGCTGATGTATGGCATCGACCTGCCCGGTTATGCGTCGCTGATGGTCGCCGTGACCTTCCTTGGCGGCTTGCAGTTGATCGGCATCGGTGTGCTTGGCGAGTATCTGGGCCGCACTTATATCGAAGCGAAGCGCCGGCCGGTTTTCCTGGTGCGCCGCATTTATGACCCGAAGGACTGAAGCATGGATCTCAAGGAAACCGACATCCTCGGCGACAGCATCGGCGAGCATTGGTATTACTGCTCCAAAGCGGCAGCGACCCGCCGATTGCTGGGTGAGGCACCGATCAAACGCATTCTCGACGTCGGCGCCGGTTCGGGGTTCTTTTCCCATCATCTGTTGACTCACACCGCCGCGCGAGAAGCGTGGTGCGTGGACATCAGCTATCCGGCCGACTCCAGTGCCACCACTGTCGGCAAACCGGTTCATTACCGCCGCTCGATCGACGCCGTGGACGCCGATCTGGTGTTGCTGATGGATGTGCTGGAGCACGTCGATGACGACCTCGGCCTGCTCAAGTCCTACGTCGACAAAGTGCCCTCCGGCAGTCGCTTCCTGATGACCGTGCCGGCGTTCCGGTTCATGTGGAGCGGGCACGATGATTTCCTCGAGCACAAACGTCGCTATACCCTGGGACAGTTCGAGTCTCTGACAAGGAACGCCGGACTGATGGTCGAGCGGGGCACCTACTACTTCGGTGCGGTGTTCCCGATTGCCGTCGCGTCACGCCTGATACCTGGCGCTTCACGCGGTTCGGCGCCACGTTCGCAGTTGAAAAAGCACCACCCGCTGGTCAATACGCTGCTGAAAACCCTGTGCCGTCTCGAGTTGCCGTTGATGGGCATGAACCGTCTGGCCGGTCTCAGTGTATTCGTGCTGGCGCGCAAACCCTGATGGCGACACAGCGCTCCGAACTTATCCGGCGCGGCTTGCGCTTTGCCGTGACGGGGCTGTTCGTCACGGCCCTGCATGCGCTGGTGGCCGTGTTGTTCATCAATTTCGTGAGCCCTCAACCGCCGCTGGCCAACGGCGTGGCTTTTGTCGTGGCGACGGTGGTGTCCTACGTGATCAACACCACCTGGAGCTTTTCCGCGAGGTTGCATGGCAAGACCCTGCTGCGATTCCTGATGGTCTCGGCAGGAGGCTTCATGCTGGCGATGTTCGTGGCCTGGGCCGCCCAGATGGCCGGCCTGCACTATCTGCTGGGAATCGTGGCGGTCGCGCTGACCATTCCGGCATTCACTTTTGTATTGCATAACTTCTGGACGTATCGATGAAGGACTCGGCAAGGCGCCTGGCTGTCACTCTATTGCCGTTGATGATCGGCGTCCTGGCCTTTTTCATCGTGGTCGGCCCGCGCGCGCTCAACCCGCAGAACATTGCCTGGCTGGGGCAGGGGGATCCTGCAACGCATTATCTGGGGTGGGTGTTCTTCCGTCAGTCACCCTGGACCTTTCCGCTGGGCCTGAACCCTACCTATGGGCTGGAACTGGGCAACGGCCTGATCTTCTCCGACTCCAATCCGCTGCTGGCATTGTTGTTCAAGCCTTTCGCCGGGTTATTGCCCGAGACGTTCCAGTATTTCGGCCTGTGGTTTCTCGGCTGTTTCATGCTGCAATCGTGGTTCGCCTGGAAACTGCTGGGGCTGATCACGCCAAACGTGACCTTGCGCGCCTTGGGCGCTGCGCTGTTTCTGTTTGCACCGCCGATGATCATGCGCATGCCGATACATCTGTCACTGGCCGGACATTTCTTGATTCTGGCAGCGCTATACCTGGCGCTGCGTCCAGGCGATGAGCGCCGGCGTCTGGCCTGGGGAGTATTGCTGGGATGTACGGCGCTGATTCACGCCTATTTGCTGGCGATGGTCGCGCTCATCTGGGTGGCGGATCTTGCTGCCCGTTGCTTCAAAAGCAGAATGACGGTGCGCAATGCAGCGGTCGAGCTGGTCGCGCTGTTTGCTCTGGTCAGTGTCTGTTGCTGGCAAGCCGGGTATTTTTCAGTGAGTGGTGCCGATGCAGCGTCTGATGGTTTTGGTTTGTACCGGGCCAATATCCTGACTCTGTTCAGCGCCAATGCATGGTCTTACACCCTCAAAGACATACCGGGCAGCGTGGGGGACCTGGAAGGCTTCGGGTTTCTCGGGCTGGGGCTTTTGCTGTTGGCCATCTGTGGGTTAGTCGGTGGGTTGCAGGGGCAGACAGGCGTGGGCACGAGATTGCGCCGATATCCTTTTTTGCTGCTGGCCATGGTCGGACTGACTGTTTTTGCCGTGTCCAACAACATTGCACTGGGGCCGTTGAATTTCTCTTATCCGTTGCCGGAAAAAGTCATCGCGATCGCCAATATTTTCCGGGCTTCAGGGCGGATGTTCTGGCCGGTCTACTACGCAATCATCCTGCTGATCATTTTTCTGGTGATTCGTGCCAACAAGCCGCGCACGGCAATCTGTCTGCTGGCATTGGCCCTCGTGGTTCAGGTCGCGGACACCCGTAGCGGCTGGTCTGTGGTACGCAAGCATCTGATGGTCGAGCCGTCGGCTCAGTGGGCCAGTCGTTTTGTCGATCCGTTCTGGAGAAGCGCGGCCGCGCATTACCCGAAGATTCGCTGGATCCTGCCGCAGAACTACTCACCGCAATGGCTCGATATCGCCGCGTTTGCCGCGAGCCATGGTTTGTCGACGGATGCGGTTTACCTCGGACGCATGAGCACCGGGCAACGAGTTCGCGCCGATCAACACACGTCCGAGATATTGGCGTCCGGGCACTACGATGCCGACTCGTTGTACCTGGTCAGTGATCGCGCTCTGTTGCAGGCGGTTCAGACCGTCAATACCCAAAACGATCTCTTGACCGAAATCGATGGCTTCACCGTGCTGGCGCCGGGCTGGAAGCAGTGCCGAGAGTGTTTGCAGTTGCCCGCTGGAAAAGCCCCGCAGCAACTGATCACTGAACTTCCGGCCGGTCAGAAGACGCCGTTCGGCTTTGGCGCTGCCGGCAATGTGTTTCTTGCACAGGGCTGGTCGGTTCCCGAGCCGTGGGGCGTATGGTCCAGTGGCCAGGACGCTGAACTCGTGATGCGGATCCCGGAATCGGCTCGAACGCTGCACCTTGAAACCACGGCGTTCCTTGCACCGTTCCATGTCCGCCAGGGTGTCGTGGTCAGGCTCAATGGCCTCGAGGCACTGTCGACCTCACTGGACAAGGCTGATGGCAACACGCTCGAACTGAGCTTGACCCCGGCAATCCGCCAACGGATCAAAGAAGAAGGTTTGCTGCGATTGCAGTTGCAGTTCGCCGACGCGATCAGCCCCCAACAGTTGGGCATGGGGCAGGACCCGAGAAAACTGGCCCTGGGATTGAAGACGCTGACCGTCAACTGATCCATGGGCGCATAGACGATATCGGCGGGGCTTTCTACACTGCCCGCATTCCGGGGACAGGGGGCAATGGATGAACCGCAATGAACTTCGCAAGGCCGACATCAACCTGATGGTGGTGTTCGAGACCTTGATGCTCGAACGCAACGTGACCCGGGCCGCCGAAAAGCTGTTTCTCGGACAGCCGACCATCAGCTCGGCGCTCAATCGCCTGCGCACCATGCTCAACGATCCGCTGTTCATTCGCGTCGGTCATCGCATGGAGCCGACGGCCCGCGCCGAAGATATCTATCGCCATTTGAAACCCGCGCTGGACTCGTTGTCGGTGGCGCTGAGCCTGACCCGTGATTTCGATCCTGCCGTCAGCACCATGACCTTTCGCATCGGCCTGTCGGACGACGTCGAGTTCGGTCTGTTGCCGCCGCTGTTGCGCGCCTTACGCCAGGAAGCACCGAACGTGGCGTTCGTGGTGCAACATGTCGATTACTGGCGAATTCCCGATTTGCTGGCCGCTGGCGACATCACCGTCGGCATCAGCCAGACCCGTGGCCTGCCGGCCAATGCCAAGCGCAAACTGCTCCGGCATATCCAGCCGAGCATCCTGCGCGCCGACAAGTCCGCCACCCCGCTGACCCTAGACGAATATTGCGCACGGCCCCATGTGCTGGTTTCCCACACGGCCAATGTCAGTGGTTATGCCGATGAGTGGCTGGCGGACCTCGGTCGAACCCGTCAGGTGGTGTTGTCGGTGCCGCAATACAGCGCACTGCCGGCGCTGCTGGCGGGCACCGATCTGATCGCCAGCCTGCCGGACTACACCGCCGAAGCCATGGCCGCCTCGGGCCTGCTGTTCAAGGAACCGTTTCCGTTCAAGACCCCGACGCTCGACCTGTCGATGGTCTGGCTCAGCCATGTCGACAGCGACCCGGCCGAGCGCTGGCTGCGCTCGCGGCTGGAGCAATTCATGAGCGAGCGGCCCCACTCGCCGCTCTGACTTGCCGAGCTGTGGTCCGGCTGCTTTGCTGAGTAACATCTGAATTCGGCGGAGCCTCGACCCATGAGCATTTCCCGTGGTTTGTTGCGTGGGCGCGGCAGTCTCGACAGCGGCAAGGTCGGCATGGTCGAGCTGTTCTTCGATCTGGTGTTCGTGTTTGCCGTGACTCAACTGTCCCACACCTTGCTCGCGCACTTGTCGGTTATCGGTGCGGTGCAGGTGACGCTGATGATGGTCGCGGTGTGGTGGGTGTGGATCTTCACGTCCTGGATCACCAACTGGCTCGACCCGGAAAAACTGCCGGTGCGCCTCGGGCTGTTCGGTCTGATGATCGCCGGTTTGCTGCTTTCGTCTTCGATTCCCAAGGCATTCACCGAGCGCGGCCTGATGTTCGCGGCGGCGTTCGTGTTCATGCAGGTCGGGCGCACGCTGTTCGCGATCTGGGCGGTGCGCGGCGAGTCGCTGAACATGACGCGCAACTTCCAGCGCATCCTCGCGTGGCTGACGTTGTCCGGGGTGTTCTGGATCGGCGGGGCGTTTGTCGAAGGCGAGCAGCGACTGCTTTGCTGGGCGCTGGCGCTGCTGATCGAACTGATTTCGCCGTCGCTGTATTTCTGGGTGCCGGGGCTGGGACGCTCGTCACTGAGCGACTGGAATGTCGAAGGCAATCATATGGCCGAGCGTTGTGCGCTGTTCGTGATCATCGCTCTGGGTGAGTCGTTGCTGGTGACCGGTGCGACCTTCGCCGAGCTGGTTCCGGGCCACGATGGACTGCTGGCGTTTCTGGTGGCGGTGCTGGGCAGCATCGCCATGTGGTGGGTGTACTTCGACAGCGGTGCCGAGCGCGCGCACCACCGTATCGCCCATTCCGCCGACCCCGGGCGCCAGGCGCGAATCGCCTACACCTACTTGCATGTGCTGATTGTCGCCGGGGTCATCGTCAGTGCGGTGGCCGACGAACTGGTGCTGGTGCATCCGGATCACGCCAGCGACGCCGGTATCGTCGTGATCATCGCCGGGCCATGGCTGTTTCTGCTCGGCAATGCGCTGTTCAAGTGGGTCATGGCTGACCGACCGTTTCCACCCCTGTCCCATGTATTCGGGCTGGTGGTGCTCACGCTGTTGTTGCCGCCGGCACTGAATCACTGGTTTTCGGCGTTGGCGCTGGGTGCGTTGACCACAGCAGTCGTGGTGCTCGTGGCGATCTGGGAAACCCTGGCACTGCGTCGGGAGCTTCCCGTTCCTGTGTCGGAAAAAGCCGCAGGAGAGTAGGGCGTAGCTGTGTTATATGTACGGCCTTTCTGCCGACCGACTGGAGTCTTGCGATGCCACACCTGCACATGGAATACACCGCCAACCTGCCGCAACTGAACGCCGATGTGGCGTTGATCCGGCTCAACAACACCCTGGTGGGTTCCGGTCAGTTCGCGGCGGAGTTCGATATCAAGAGCCGTGCGGTCAAGGTCGAAACCTTCAAGGTCGGCACCGCCATGAGCGAGCGGGCCTTTGTGGCGGTGAGGCTGGCGCTGCTCAGCGGTCGTTCCCCGGAGATCAAGAAGCAACTCTCGCAAAACCTGTTGGCGGTGCTGCAGGACCTGTGCGAGTGGCCGGCCGGTGTCGAAGTGCAGTTGAGCGTGGAACTGCTCGATATCGACCGTGAGTCCTACAGCAAAGTCGCCATCGGCGTGTAAGACTCAGGCCGCCTCCAGCTCCGCGCAGGTCTTGATCACCTGCTCGCGCAGCCAGAGGTTGGCGCTGTCCTGATCGACGTTGTGGCTCCACTGCATGTCGAGGGTGAACCCCGGCAGGCCATTGGGGGCCTCGCAGTGATTGAACACCGCGTCGTTGGTCAGCAAGCGCTGGATCCGCCGGGGCAGGGTGAGGATGAAATCGGTGCCGGTGATCATCTTCAACGCCGCGCTGTAACTGTTGGAGCGGGCGACGATCTGGCGTTTCTGCGCCTGCCGCGCCAGCCAGCCATCGACCATGTTGGTGGTCGACGTCCACGGTGTCGGGAACACATGTCGGCGTTCGGTGAAGGCCTGCAGGCTGAGGCGTGGTTCCAGCGGCGTCGCACGTTTGTCGAAGACGCAGACCAGATCATCCTCCAGCAGCATTCGCGATTTCAGGTCGGTATGGCTGCGGTGGAAATGCGGGCCGAAACAGATCACCAGATCGAGGCTGCCATCGCGCAACTCTTGCGCCGGCACGTCGGTTTCGAACTTGTGCATGTTGACCATCACCGGCAGATCGTCGAAGTCGAAACGTTTCAGCATGCGCGGCAGGATCAGCTGTTCGAAGTATTCCGGGGCGCAGATGTTGAAGGTCACCGGTTGCGCCATCGGGTCGAAGGTCGGGGCGCCGGCGTGGCACAGGTTGATGCTTTCGAGGATTTTCTGCACATGGCCATACATGCTGCTGGCCTTGTAGGTCGGGCGCATGCCCGTGCGGGTGTTGACGAACAATTCGTCTTCAAAACTGGTACGCAGTTTCTTCAGGCAGTAACTGACGGTGGACTGACTGACAAACAGCGCCTCCGACACATCGGTGACGCTGCTTTGCTCATACACGGCGACAAACACCATGAGATCCTGCATGTCGAGCTTTCTAAGCAAGTTACTGTTCAGCATCCGTTCTGTCTCGCTGTGCTCCTTGCGCCGAATCCGCGCAAACGTGTGCGCATGATCGTAACGGAACGATGGTGCCAGGAGAAAGCCCTGTAGGATTTTTCACGGACAGTTGTGGGACAGAAAGTTTTAGTAATACGACGTGCCAAAACGATCCTGTAAAAGATGGCCAGAAGCCTTTAGCCAGAGGGGTGAAGCACCGTGCACAACGCCCGATCAGCGAAAGTGCCGGGGGTATTGTCGAGGGTCGAAACGCAGCACGATCAGCAGCATGACCACCATCACAGCCGTCAGCGACCACCAGGCCCATTCGAAGCTGCCCAGTCGATCGCGGATCACCCCGGCCAGCAGCGGCGACAGGCCGGCAATCAGGTAGCCGATGCCTTGCACGAACGCGGTCAGCCCGCCGGCGCGCTGCGGGTTGTCGAGGTGATCGAGGGAGACGATCAGGCTCATCGGGAACAGCCCGCCAATTCCCAGACCCAGCAGGCACGGCCACAACAGGCTCAAGTGTTGCGGGCTGAGGATCAAGCCGCAGAACCCGGCAATGATCAGCACCAACAGGGCACCCAGCACCAGACGCCGGTCACGGCTGCGGTTGGCGATAGCGGGAACCACCAGACCGGAAAGAACCTCCATGGCCGTCAGAAAACCCAACAGCAGACCGGCATTCTGTTCGCTCCAGCCGTTTTCCACGTAGTACGGCGCCAGCCACGCGAGTACACAGGTGTAGGACGCTGTCCCCAGACCGAAGAAGATGGCGAGCAGCCAGGCGCGGGAATGGGTGAAGAAGGCCTCTTTTCTCACCGCACTGGCTGCGACGGGCGGTGCGTCATCGCGTTGTGACAACCAGAACAGCAACGCGAGCAACGCCAATGCCGCCCAGACCGCCAGCCCCGCCCGCCAGCTGCCGGTACCGAGCATCACCTGAGGTGCGAACGAAGCGGCCAGCGCGGCGCCGCCCATGATCGACGTGACATACAGCCCCATGCACAGCGCCACGTTGTCGGGAAACCGAGATTTGATCAGGGCCGGCATCAACGCCTGAATCAGCGCGATGCCGATTCCGGCGAGCACGGCGCTGACGATCAGTTGCGCCGCCGAGTCGAGAAACAGCCGCGACAGGGTCGCCACACCAATGATCAGCAATGACAGCAGCACCGTGCGTCGCTCGCCCAGACGCTGGCTGATGCCGATCCCGAAAAACATCGCCAGCCCCATGGCCATCACCGGCAGCATGGTCAGCAGCGAGGCGAGGCTGAAGCTCAGCGGAATATCGCCACGAATCGCCGACAGCAAAGGCCCGACGGCGGCCATCGACGGGCGCAGGTTAAGGGCGACCAGGACGATACCGAGCATCAGCCAGACGGCGGGGCGGGCAGTGGCGCGAACGTTTTCCATCTTCAGACCTTTGAATCAGAGGCCGTCGATTAGGCGGGCGCGCTACCGGCGCCGGCAAATCAGAAAATCCCGAGGGGTATTTAAAAAGTCGATACGCGTCCCGTGTGCTTTGCCGGAGCGAGCTGTACTTTTTCTGAATCACACCTGACGAATGTCCGGATTTCATGGTTATTTCATGAGCCAACTAATCGTTGGCTTCTTTTTCACAAAAAATTGATGGGGGGCTACGTAGAGTTTTCATTGCCCGGGTCAATGAAGTTTTCACAATTGGCCACGGCGCTTCTTTTCAGGAAATAGCCCCCCTCATATGTTGAAGTTAAAAGCCGTGCGCCCGGAATGGGTGACGTTGTTTGCCAGCGCCTTTCTTTTGATCGGATTCAATTTCGTACTTTGGCAACATCTCCTCGAGATCACCGCTGCCGACGGCATCGCCATGGGCATTGCGTTCGGAGTGATGATCTTCGCGGCCTACAACATCGTGCTGACCTTTCTGGCGTTTCGCCCGGTATTGAAACCGGTGTTGACGGCGCTGTTTCTGATCAGTGCCGGTGTGGCTTATTTCATGAGTCAGTATGGCGTGATGATTGACGCCGGCATGTTTCGCAACTTCGCTGAAACCAATGCCACGGAAGTTCGTGATCTGCTGTCGTTGAAGTTGTTCGCCTATCTATTGTTTCTGGGCGTATTGCCGTCGTGGTTGTTGTGGAAGTTGCCCGTTGACTATCGTCGCTGGCACCGAGAGTTATTAAGCAAAGTTGTGGTGTGTGCAGCATCGGTCGCTGTTATTGGCGGCGTTGCACTGGCCAACTATCAGGGCTTGTCCTCGCTGTTTCGCAACCACCACGAATTGCGCCTGATGCTGGTGCCGAGCAATTACATCGGCGCATCGGCCGGCTATCTGCGCGAGCAGGTGGTTTCCGCCCGGCAACCGTTCATCAAGATCGGCGAAGACGCCCAACGTAACCCGGCACTGCAAAACCGTTCGCGCAAGTCGCTGACTGTGCTGGTGGTGGGTGAAAGTGCCCGGGCGGAGAACTTCGGCATCCTCGGCTACAACCGCGACACCACGCCGAAACTGGACAAGGAAGCCGGTCTCATCGCGTTCACCGACGTGCATTCCTGCGGTACGGAAACAGCGGTCTCGGTGCCGTGCATGTTCTCCAACATGAGTCGCCAGGATTACGACGCCAGCAAGGCGAAGAATCAGGAAGGGCTGCTGGACGTGCTCAAACGCGCCGGCATCGATGTGATCTGGCGCGACAACCAGTCGGGCTGCAAAGGTACCTGCGATCGCGTCACCCTGCAGGACGTGAGCAATCTGAAAGACCCGGCGCTTTGCGCCAACAGCGAATGCCGCGACGAAATCCTCCTGCAAGGCCTGCAGAGTTTCATCGATCACCTGGACAAGGACACCGTGCTGGTGCTGCACCAGATGGGCAGCCACGGCCCGGAATACTTCAAGCGTTACCCGGAGGAATACGAACACTTCACGCCAGTGTGTGAAAGCAACGCGCTGAACAATTGCAGCCGCGAAAGCATCGTCAACGGTTACGACAACACGCTGGTGTACACCGACCATGTGCTGTCGAGCCTGATCGATGTGCTGCGCAGCAATCAGGAGAAAGTCGATACCGCCATGCTGTACCTCTCCGATCACGGCGAGTCCCTGGGCGAGTACAACCTGTTCCTGCATGGCACGCCGTACATGCTGGCGCCGGAACAACAGAAACATGTGGCGATGCTGGCGTGGTTCTCCGACAGCTATCAGAAGTCCTACTCGGTCGACACCCATTGCCTGCAATTGAGCCGCGACAAACCGTTGAGCCAGGACAACCTGTTCCATTCGATGCTCGGTCTGCTGGAAGTGCAGAGCAAGGTCTATCAGCACGATCTGGATCTGTTCGCCGGTTGCCGTGGTGCGGTCATCGACGGCGTATTGGCCAAGGACTGATCCGTCGGAATTGTTCTGTAAGACTATTCTTGCTGGCAGGCAGGAGATTTCATCAACGCTCTTGCCCTGCACAGGCGCGGAAAGCGCCGGTGGCGATATATACTGCGCGCCATTCTTGAAGGGAGAGCCGTGTGGCCATCGATATTCACTGGATTCGCGACAACGATAGCCTCGCGCAGTTTTGCGCCGAGTGGCAGCAGTTGCCTTTCGTTGCCCTCGACACCGAATTCATGCGGGTCGACACCTTCTACCCGATTGCCGGCCTGTTGCAGGTCGGCGACGGCAAACGCGCCTATCTGATCGACCCGCTGACCATTGACGCCTGGCAACCGTTGGCGGCGTTGCTGGAAAACCCGGCGGTGCTCAAAGTCCTGCACGCCTGCAGCGAAGACCTCGAAGTCCTGCTGCGCCTGACCGGCAGCCTGCCGGCGCCGTTGTTCGACACGCAACTGGCTGCGGCCTACCTGAACCTCGGGTTCTCGATGGGGTATTCGCGTCTGGTGCAGGAAGTGCTCGGCATCGAACTGCCGAAGGGCGAAACCCGTTCCGACTGGTTGCAGCGTCCGTTGTCCGACACGCAAATCAGCTATGCCGCCGAAGATGCCGTGCATCTGGCGGAGGTTTTCGTACAACTGCGTCCGAAGCTGTCCGACGACAAATACGCCTGGGTGCTGGAGGATGGCGCCGAACTGGTCGCCAACCTGCGTCGCGAGACCGATCCGTACGAGGTGTATCGCGAGGCGAAACTGGCGTGGAAACTGTCCCGCGCACAACTCGCCGTTCTGCGCGAGCTATGCGCCTGGCGTGAGCGCGAGGCCCGTGCCCGCGACCTGCCGCGCAACCGTATCGTCCGTGAGCATTCGTTGTGGCCGCTGGCCCGCACGCAACCGGACAACCTCAGCGCGCTGGGCAAGATCGAAGACATGCACCCGCGTACCGTGCGTCAGGACGGCGAGTTTCTGCTTGATCTGATCAAGCGCTCTGGCAGTGTGGGGCCTGATCAGTGGCCACCAGCCGTGCCGGAGCCGCTGCCGATCGAAGCCGCCGCGCTGATCAAGCAACTGCGCGCGCTGGGCCAGGCCGAGGCTGAACGCCTGGACATCGCGCCGGAACTGATGCTGCGCAAGAAAACCCTCGAAGCCCTGGTCAAAAGCGGCTTCCCCGAGGGGCCTTACCAATTGCCTGATTCGCTGCGTGGCTGGCGCCGCGAATTGATGGGCCAGAAGCTGCTCGACAGCCTGGCCACTGCCGGAGAACAGCCTTGAAACGTATTTGCTCCATTTACCAAAGTTCGAAGAAAAGCGGCATGTACCTTTACGTGCTCAAGAGTGATGCGCTGGAGCGTGTGCCGGAAGGCCTGATGGCGGCGTTCGGCAAGGCGAAGCACTCCTTCGATCTGGTGCTGACCCCCGAACGCAAGCTGGCCAGCGAAGACATCGCCGTCGTCCTGGAGAACCTCGACAAGCAGGGCTACCACCTGCAGATGCCACCGGCCGAGGAAGAGTACATCGAGCACTTGCCGGAAGAGTTGCTGCGACGCAACGACCCGGTCTGACCTGCGAGGCCCGGTCCCGGGCCTCTTGTAATCCCTGGAACTGTTTTTACGGCGACGACCGCCACGAAGTGGGCGGCCGTCTGCACGGTTTGCGAAAGGTTTGAACATGCGCGTTCTGATTGCTGAACACGACCACGCGATATACGCCCGGCTGCTGCGTCAGGTGGCCCCGGAGCTTGAAGTGCTGACCAGCGGTGACTCCGCCGAACTGGCTCGCCAGGCCGTCGATTGCCCGGTGTGGCTGGGGCAGCCGGATCTGCTGGCGACCCTGCTGCGTCAGGGCCACCAGCCACAATGGCTGCAATCGACCTGGGCCGGCATCACGCCGCTGCTGGCCGACGGCTTGCGCCGGGATTACCGCCTGACCCGGGCGGTCGGCATTTTCGGTCAGGTGATGGCCGAGTACGTGCTGACCTACATGCTCGGTCACGAGCGTGAAGTACTGGCGCGTCTGGTCAGTCAGGTCGAACGCAAGTGGGACAGTCGCACCGGCCAGAGCCTGGTCGGGCGCAAGGTGCTGATCGTCGGCACCGGTGATATTGGCCAGAGCGTCGCGCAGTTCCTGCGGCCATTCGGCGTCGAGTTGTACGGCATCGCCAGCAGCGCCCGGGAGCAGGCGCCGTTTGTCGAAGTCGGTTCGATGGCGGACCTGCCACGGCTGGTGGGTGAAGTGGATTACGTGGTCAATCTGCTGCCCAACACCGAGCACACTCACGACATTTACGACGCGGCGCTATTCAAGCAATTCAAGCCGACCGGGTTGTTCATCAACGCCGGGCGCGGTGTGGCGGTGGTCGATGCGGATCTGGTGGAGGCGCTGAAGGAAGGCCATCTGGCGGGCGCGGTGATCGACGTCTGCCGTCAGGAACCGCTGCCGCAACGCCATCCGTTCTGGACCGCGTGGGGTTTGCTGTTGACCGGGCACAGCTCGGCACCGACCTCGCCGCCGATGATGGTGCAGTTGTTTCTGGATAATTTGCGGGCGTATCAGGCGGGCGAAGCGTTGCGTGGGGAAGTGGATTTCGCACGCGGTTACTGATTCCTTCGAGATCGTTCCCACGCGGAGCGTGGGAACGATCAAACGATGTGGCTTACAGGGTGAAATCCCCTTCAGCCGCCAGCTCGCTCAACGGACGACGCGGGCTCGGCGTTTCCCGCGCTTGCAGGTAATCCGCCAGGGTTGCCTTGTCACCCAGCTTGCCCACCGCAACGGCGGCGTGCAGCGCATAACCTTGCGGAATGTTCAGCTCCTTGCGGGTCAGCTCCTGATCGAAGCCGGCCATGCCGTGGGTGTGCCAGCCGCTCAGGCTCGCTTGCAGTGCCAGATGGCCCCATGCGGAACCGGTGTCGAAGGTGTGCCACAGCGCCGGTGTTTCTTCGGTGGCGCCCGGTGCGGTGAAGGTGGTTTTCGAAATCACTATCACCAGTGCCGAGGCGTGCTGCGCCCAACTGCGGTTGAATTCGTTGAGCAGGCCCAGGTAACGCTCCCAGTTCGGCGTGTCGCGACGGGCGTAGAGAAAACGCCACGGCTGCGAGTTGTACGCCGATGGCGCCCAGCGCGCGGCTTCGAAGAAGCTCAGCAGGGTTTCCTCGGAAATCGCTTCGCCGGTAAAGGCGCGGGGCGACCAGCGATCGGTGAACTGCGGGTGAATGGCGTATTCGGCAACGCGAGGGTTGGCACTCATCGAGAGATTCCTTGCTACGTTTGAGGACAGGTTTGAAGCAAAACCCGGCGGGATCAGTTGGGCTGAACGATGGGGGTTGAATCCGAAGCCGTGCAGTTCACCGGAATGCAACGCGGTCGAGCGTTAATGGCACCCGGCCAGGGCTTCTTGAGAACGGCAAAGCTACTTGGCCGCGCAAAAACTGACAAGCCCCGCACAACCGGCAGTCGCCAGCGCTTGGCCCACGGGGCCCTGGGCACTAGACTGGCGGCCTTTTCACCACCTGATGTTGATGCTTGAGCCATGGCCGCCAAAGTCGAACCGTTCTGGAAACGCAAAACCCTCGATCAACTGGATCACGAGGAATGGGAATCGCTGTGCGACGGATGTGGCCTGTGCTGCCTGCAGAAGCTCGAGGATGAAGAAGACAACAGCGTCTATTACACGCGCATCGCCTGCAAACTGCTGGACCTGAAAACCTGTCAGTGCAGCGATTACCCGAACCGCATCAAGTTTGTCCCGGACTGCATCCAGCTCACCCCGGGCCAGGCCGAAGAATTCAAATGGCTGCCGCCGACCTGCGGTTATCGACTGGTCAGCGAAGGCAAGGACCTGCCGTTGTGGCATCACCTGGTCTGCGGTGATCGCGACGCCGTGCACCACGAGCGGATTTCCCAGTCCGGGCGCATGCTCGCCGAAGGCAGCGTGCCGGAAGACGATTGGGAAGATCACCTGATTTTCCGCGCCGGCTAAGCCCCTCGAGGATCCAGGCCTCGAGGATCGAGTTTCAACAAGGAGTGTGTATGGCTGTGGGATTACGCCGGACGCTGATCGTCGGAACGCTGATGCTGAGCGCGCCGGTGTGGGCGGCAAAGAAGGTCGATCTGGATTACCACGTGCGCCTGTTGCCGCAAAGCGATCAGGCGGAAGTGCGCCTGACCCTGGCCAAGGGCGAGGCCGTGCGCAGTCTGGATTTCGATCTCGGCGACGGTAGCCACTACAGCGACTTCAAGGCCGACGGCCAATGGCAACTGACGCCGGGCCAGCACGCACGCGGCGTGTGGCGCCCGACGGCGGACCAGGCCAGCCTGACCTACCGCGTTCGCATCAGCCACGGCCGCAAGAACGGCAGCTTCGACACGCGCATGACCCCGACCTGGGCGCTGATGCGCGGCGATGAATTGGTGCCGCCGGCGAAGCTTGATCAGCAGGATGGCATTGAACTGATCTCTCGCCTGCAATTCGAACTACCCGACGGCTGGAAAAGCGTCGAAACCGCCTGGCCGCGCATCGGCAAGAACAAATTCCGCATCGACAATCCGTCCCGTCTGTTCGACCGGCCCACGGGCTGGATGCTCGCCGGTCACCTCGGCAGCCGTCGCACGCGGCTGGGTGAGACGGAAGTGACGGTAGCGTCGCCGCAAGGGCAGGGCATGCGCCGGATGGATGTGCTGACGTTGCTGACGTTCGTCTGGCCGCAGGTGCAAGCGGTGTTTCCCCGCCATCCGGGCAAACTGCTGATCGTCGGCGCCAACGACCCGATGTGGCGCGGCAGCCTCGCAGCGCGGGAGTCGATCTACCTCAACACGCGGTTGCCGCTGGTCAGCGAAAGCGGCAGCAGCCCCTTGGTCCGGGAGCTGGCGCAGGTGTTCGGGCGGATCAACGACGAGCAGCGCAGTGACTGGATCAAGGAAGGGTTCGCCGAGTATTACGCCGTCGAACTGGTGCGTCGTGCTGGTGGCATGAGCGACGAACGTTATCAGGCGTATCAGGTGAAACTGGCGAAGGACAGCCAGAAAGTGACGACGTTGCGCGGCGAGCAGATCAGCCCGGCGCAGGCCTCCAAAGCGGTTTTGCTGTTACAGGAACTGGATCGTGAGATCCGTCTGAAGACCCGCAACAAACGCTCGCTGGATGATGTGCTGCGCGGGGCGATGCATCTGGGGACGGTCGATACCAAGGCATTTGTACAACTCGCCGAGAGTGTCATCGGCGAGTCGTCCAAGGTGCTTGATACCGGGTTGATTCAGTAGCGATCAGACCCCGGCTTTGGGCGACTTCACCGAATCATTGCCGGTCACGGTGGCGGTCTTGGTCGCCGCTTCGGCATTGGCTTTGAGCTTGCTCAGCTCTTCACCGGCGCGCTCGATCTTCGTGCGCACGTTGTTCATGTCCTGACGGCTTTTCTCCAGCAGGCTTTTCACCGAGCTGTGGCCGGTGATGCCACGGGCCATGGCCACGCCGCCAATCGCCACCTGGATCAGACCGAACACGCCGCCACGGCGCAGGCCCTTGCCGACCATGATCACGCCGCCGGCCAGCGAGCCGATGCGCTCCCAGCCTTCGACGTTCTGTTCGGAACGGGTCTGGAACGGGGTGGATTCGATACGCTCGACGCGTTTGAGCTCGGTCATGATCTTTCTCCAGGCAATGAGTGATGGATAAACAAGCTGACTGCACTGGCGGTCAGCTCGTTCCATCGGATGTGCGGCGTTTCAGCGGAATTTCGGCCCGGAACGGGTGTTCAGGCCTTTGGCCATGCGGTCGTAGAGCACGACGTTGACCGTGGCGGCGAGGTTCATGCAACCGGTGGTCGGGATGTACACGACGTCTTCGCACCAGTCGCGGATTTCCTGATCCAGCGAGCCGTCTTCGGGGCCGAAGATGTACAGGGCGCGATCCGGGTGGGTGTATTCCGGCAGCGGACGGGCGCCGTCGACCAGTTCCACGGCGACCGGGACGCAATTGAGCGGCAGGATCTTTTTCAGGTCGTCGATGCCGATCAGCGGGATGTCGTAGTGCACGCGCTTGGTGTCGGTGACGAAATCGGCGGCGCGCTCATAGCGCTTGCCGGTGTAGAACACGGTCGACACGCCATAGCAGCCTGCGGCGCGCATCACCGAACCGACGTTTTCCGGTGATTTGGGGTTATACAAACCAATGCAGCTGTACCGTTTGTCTGCCACGAGCGGGGTGCCTTCGGGAAAAAGAGGGCGATTATACGGGGATTGGGGGAGGGCGGGCAGATTCAAGACTTGCGGTGTCTGTCCCGGCCCATTCGCGGGCAAGCCCGCTCCCACAGTGATCTCGGCCGTTCACAAATTCTGAGTACACCAGAGAAACCTGTGGGAGCGGGCTTGGTCCGGGCGGCGATCCGACGAAGAGGCCGGTGTGGCCAATGAAGATTTTCAGTCTTCTTTTTTCATCAGGCCGGCCAGCGCCGCAAACGGGTTGTGCGTAGCCTTGGCGATTTTTGGCGTGCTCAGGGAGCCTTCGCCGAAATACTGCTGGTCGGTGTAGCGCGAGTGTTCGTTGTCGTGGCAGTACAGGCACAACAGTTCCCAGTTGGAACCGTCCTGCGGGTTATTGTCGTGGTTGTGATCGCGGTGATGCACGGTCAGCTCGCTCAGACGCTTGCCGGAGAACTCACGGGTGCAGCGGCCGCACACGTGCGGATACATCTTCAGGGCCTTGTCGCGGTAGCCCATTTCCTTGTCGCGCTGGTTGTCGGCGAGGATGCGATCCAGCTTCGAAGTGTTGGTCGGGGTGGACGAACTCATGGGTTCACCTTTGTAGAAAGACTAATGACGGTTATGACGCAAGTTTAGCTCAGCCCTTGAGCTTCTCGGCAATCCAGATCGTGTGGCGGGTGCCCTTGTTGCCGTGGGCGAAGACCTGCACTTCCTCGGCCTTGAAACCGGCCTTCTTCAATTTGTCGGAAAACTGCCGGTCGGCGCTGGCGGACCACACCGCCAGCACGCCTTTGGGCCGCATCGCCCTGGCACAAGCGGCCAGACCGGCGGCGGAATACAGCCAGCTGTTGGCCCTCTGGGTCAGGCCTTCGGGGCCGTTGTCGACGTCGAGCATGATCGCGTCGAAGCCGTTTGGCTCGCTTTGCAGCACCTTGGCCACGTCTTCCTGGCGGATCACCGTGCGTGGGTCGAGCAGCGGGCGCCCGGACTTTTCACCGAGCGGGCCGCGGTTCCATTCAACGACGCCGGGCACCAGCTCGGCGACCACCACTTCGGCACTTTTACCCAGATGCTTGAGCGCGGAGGCGAGGGTGAAGCCCATGCCCAACCCGCCGATCAGCACGCGCGAGTCAGGTCGGCCGGCAACCTTGCGGCACGGAATCTCGGCCAGCGCGTCTTCGGAACCGTGCATGCGGGTGTTCATCAATTGCCCGCCGTCGCCGCCCTGGATCTTGATGACGAAGTCCTCGCCATACTCGAACAGGCACAGGGCGCCGCCGTTGTCAGGGATCGGCGTGGTGTCGAGCAGAACGAAACGTTTCATGGAAATCTCTACAGGGGGGAAGGCAAGCAGGCGCGTTGGGAGTAGCCTGAGAGCAGACTTCAGGCAACGGAGCCCTTGATGAAGCGCACCATTCTAACGGTCATTGCCCTGGCCGCGCTCTCGATTACTGCAGTGCAGGCCCAGCAGGCGATTCCCGCCAGCCCGACCCCGCAACCGGGTTCGCCCGGCACCGCAACGCCGACACCATATCCGCAGATCAGTCCGGTATCGATTCCCAAGGCCGGCTCCGGCAGTGGCGGGCCACCGCTGGTGCCGATCGAGATGCCCAGCCCGCCATCCAAGGATCAGCCGCTGCCGGGGATCGAACAGCCCGAAGGTAAAACCAAATCCCCCGGCGGCTAGATCTGCTGTGCCGCCAGTTGGCCGTCGGCCATGCGCAGACGTTTGGAGAGGGAAACGGCGAGGGCGCGGATGATCTTGGCGGCGATCTTCGGCGCGTCGTTGAGCATTTTTTCCAGTGAGTCCTTGCCCAGGTTGAGCAACTGACAGTTGCTCGCCGCCACGCAGGTCGCCGAGCGGCGTTCGCCATCCAGTACGGCCATTTCGCCGAAGGCCCGGCCGCTGCGCAGAGTGGCCATGGTGATGACCTGGCCGTCAGCGCCGGTTTTCTGCACGGCCACCTGGCCGGTGTGGATGATGCACATGAAACTGCCGGCATCGCCTTCGCGAAAGATCGCCTCGCCCTCGGCCACGGTGCTGATGCTGAAGTAGCCCGAAGCGGCGGCGAAGTCCGCCAGTTGCAATTGATCGAAAAGGCCGCAGTCCATCAGCCAGTCACGGATTTCGTTGTTCAGTAAGGTCGGTTCTGACATGTCATCGCGGTCTTTTTGTTGTGTCGGGTTACAGGCTCGCCACCGGGAGCCGACTTGATTATCGGCTTCCGGTGCCCGGAATTAAGACCCAAGTGACCGGCGGAGTTCCTCAGGCGATGCCCAGAACCTTGAAAACAAATGCATATTCGAGCGCTACGTCACGTAATCCCTGATAACGCCCGCTCATGCCGCCGTGGCCGGCGCCCAGTTCGGTCTTGAGCAGCAGCGGGTTGTCGTCGGTCTTGGTCGCGCGCAGTTTCGCCACCCACTTCGCCGCTTCCCAGTACTGCACGCGGCTGTCGTTGTAGCCGGCGATCACCAGCGTCGCCGGATACGCCTGCGCGGTGACGTTTTCGTACGGCGCGTAGGCCTTGATTCGCTCGTAGACGTCAGACTCTTCCGGATTGCCCCACTCGTCGTATTCGGTGACGGTTAGCGGCAGATCCGGGTCGAGCATGGTGTTGAGCACATCGACGAACGGCACTTCGGCAATCGCCACGCCGAACAGATCCGGGCGCTGGTTAAGCACCGCGCCGATCAGCAGGCCACCGGCGCTTCCGCCGCTGATCGCCAGTTGCGGCGCGGTGGTGATGCCGTTGAGGATCAGGAATTCGGCGCAGGCAATGAAGTCGCTGAAGGTGTTTTGCTTGTGCTCCTGCTTGCCGGCGCGATACCAGGCTTCACCCAGTTCGCCGCCGCCACGCACGTGGGCGATGGCGAACGCCATGCCGCGATCCAGCAGGCTCAGGCGGGCGTGGGAGAACCACGGGTCGAGGCTCGAACCGTAGGCGCCGTAACCGTAGAGGTACAGCGGCACCGGTTTGCCGAGCATTTCGCGTTTCATCACCAGACTGATCGGCACCAGCGTGCCGTCCGGGGCCGTGGCCCACAGGCGCTGGCTGACGTAGGCGTCGGCGTCGAACGGGCCGAGCACCGGGGTTTCCTTGAGCACTTCCTGTGCGCCGGTGGCGAGGATCAACTGCCGAACCTGGGCCGGGCGATTCAACGCCTCGTAACGCAGGCGAATGCGGTCGCTTTCGAATTCCAGACTGTTTTGCACATAGAGGCTGTAGGCCGCGTCCGGCAATTGCACACGATAAGGCGCCAGACCGTGTGGGCGCACTTCGATGATCGGCAGCCCGCCTTCGCGCAGGCTCAGGGTCAGGGCTTCGGCGTTGAGGGTCACGCCATCGAGCATCACCGAATCGCTGTGGGGAATCAGGTTCTGCCAGTCGGCTTCGCTCGGCGCGATGCCGGTGTCCGGCGCCTGATACAGCGCGAAGTTGATGCCGTCGCGGTTGGTGCGGATGAACCAGGTCCATTCGCCATCAAGTTTGCCGTGGTCGACATCGTATTCGTGATCTTCGACCCGTGGCGCCAGGCAGGTGAACGGCTGGTGCGGCTGGTTGGCATCCAGCGCCCAGACTTCGCTGGTGGTCTTGCTGCCGAGCGACAGCAGCAACTGCTGTTCGGAGCTGGCACGGTAGCAATGCAGGAAGAAACGTCCGTCCGGCTCGTGGAACACCTCTTCGGCGGCAGTGCCGTCGAGGCGGTAGCGGAACAGCTTGTGCGGACGATGGGTGTCGTCGAGCACGCCGAAGAACAGCGTCAGGCTGTCGTTGGCCCAGGTCATGCTGCCGTCGCAGTCCTGGAATTCCAGTTCGCTGATGCGCTCGCTGGCCAGTTCCTTCACGAACAGCGTGTAAATCTCGTCCCCCGAGGCATCGACGCTGTAGGCCAGACGCTGGTGATCCGGGCTGATGCTGAACGCGCCCAGGGAGAAAAAACCGCCATTGGCCAGGGCGTTCGGGTCGAGCAGCAGTTGCTCGCGGCTTTCGTCGAGAGTCAGGCTATCGTCGGTCGGGCGCGGGCAGCGGTAGTGGCGCGGGTATTCGTCGCCGGCCGTGGTGCGGGTGTAATACAGATACGGACCCCACGGCGACGGCAGGGACAGGTCGGTTTCGAGGATCCGGCCCTTGATCTCCTCGAACAGGGTTTCGCGCAATTCGGCCTGATCGGCGGTCTGCGCCTGCTGGTAGTCGTTTTCGGCCTTGAGGTAGTCGAGCACCGCGTCGGTGTCGCGTTCCTGCAGCCAGGCGTACGGGTCGTGACCGGCATCCTTGCGGGCAATCGGGGCGCTGGTGACGTTGGCGGATACGGGCATGGAGGGCTCTCGAACATGACAAATGAGGACCGCACGGACGGCGGGGAAGCCTGATGTGCGAAAAGTCGTTACTATAAGCGCCTCTTTGCCTGCCTTGCCATGGACACCATGACCGAGAACGACTATCTGATCGCCTGGGGCCTCTACGCCTTTGCTGCCGTAGGCTGCCTGTTGGTATGGATGCGCATGACCCGCTGGATGTGGCGCTGGCTGCGCGAGCCGCTGCGTGTGCTGATGGCGGTGTTGCTGTTCAGCCCGACCATCATCGATCCGGTGAAGGAAAAATTCGCCCCGGCCGTCGCCATCACGGCGCTGGACCTGGCGTTCAAGGTCGGCAACAACGCCTGGCGCGCAATTTCCGAATTGCTCATGTACGCGATGATCGCGTTCGGCCTGTACCTGATTTTCGTGTTGATCCGCTTCCCGATCGAACGCGCTTCGAAAGCGCGCAAGGAACAGGCCGAGGCCGCCCGCGCAGCCGCCCGTGCCGAAGACGAGCGTGACGGCGATCAACCGTTCGGCGGTGCCGGCGATGATCGTTACGGCCGTCCACCGCTGCCGAGCAATCCGCAGCGCGGACGCGTCGAGCCGCGTCTGTAATCACGAGAGCCCGCACATGTGTGAACTATTGGGCATGAGCGCCAACGTGCCGACCGATATCGTGTTCAGCTTCACCGGGCTGATGCAGCGCGGCGGTCGCACCGGTCCGCACCGCGATGGCTGGGGCATCGCCTTCTATGAAGGTCGCGGGCTGCGGCTGTTTCAGGACCCGGCAGCCAGCTGCGAGTCGGAAGTCGCCAATCTGGTGCAGCGTTATCCGATCAAGAGCGAAGTGGTGATCGGTCATATCCGTCAGGCCAACGTCGGCAAGGTCTGCCTGTCCAACACCCATCCGTTCGTCCGCGAACTGTGGGGACGCAACTGGTGCTTCGCGCACAACGGCCAGCTCGCCGATTTCACCCCGATCAAGAGTTTCTACCGCCCGGTCGGCGATACCGACAGCGAGGCGGCGTTCTGCGATTTGCTCAACCGCGTACGTGCAGCGTTTCCGGAACCGGTCGATATAGAAGTGCTGCTGCCGGATCTGGTCGCCGCGTGCGCCGAATACCGCAGCAAAGGCGTGTTCAACTGCCTGCTCAGCGATGGCGACTGGCTGTTCTGCTATTGCTCGACCAAACTTGCGCAGATCACCCGGCGCGCACCGTTCGGCCCGGCGCGGCTCAAGGACGTCGATGTGATCGTCGACTTCCAGGCCGAAACCACGCCCAACGACGTGGTCACGGTGATTGCCACCGAACCCTTGACCGAAAACGAAACCTGGACCCGCTACGAACCGGGCCAATGGAGCCTGTGGCGACGCGGCGAATGCGTCAGCCAGGGCACGACCGAATAAAGGATCTCTCCTCGATGTTGCTCAGTTATCTACGGCTGGTGTTGTTTGCGGCGGGCCTGTTGATCGGTGTCCAGGTGCCGGGATTCATCAACGATTACGCCAAGCGGGTCGAAGCGCATCTGATCGAGGCGCAGACCGGTCTGCGTGGCTTCCAGGGCACGGCCGAGCAGTTCTTCAAGGGTGATCTGCAGGCGCTGGTCGCTCACTATCGCGCCAGCGAGGACCCGGTGTTTCGCAGCGATGCCGACAGCCTGAGCACCTTGCTCAACCGTCAGCTGGCGCTGGACAAGCAATTCCAGGCGATGCAAGGGCCTTGGTACATCCGCTTCCTGCAAGTGGTGCTGGCCGCCGATCCGGATATCCGCAAGGAAACCTGGAACGGCTACAGCTACCAGATTCTGCTGACACCGGAAGCAATGATCTGGGGCATGAGCGGCGCGCTGTTGCTGTCGTTCGGCCTCGAATGCCTGTTCCGACTGATCGACTGGGTGGTGCTGGGCGGCAAGCGCCTGCGCCAGAGCCGGCCGATCGAAGACCGGGATGTGCGCGGGCTGTAAACCTCGATGCATCGTTCCCACGCCGTGGGAACGATCAACTCAGAACGATGTAATCCGTACCCACCTTGCGCGCATACCCCTCCAGCACCTGCTGACACAGCGTCACAATCTCCTCGACCCATTCCACACCCACCCGCCACGACACCACCACTTGTAGAGCGGGTGGTCGTTGATCGATGTCGAGCAGGGTCAATTCGCCCCGCGCCAGTTCCTCGGCCACCAGTACTGGCGGCAGCGCGCCGATACCGAAGCCGTCACGCAGCAGCCGGGTGATCGCCGACACCGAATTCACACAGTTCAAGCGTGGCGCCAGCACGCCTTGGGCCTGCATCAGCGCCAGAATGTCCTGATGCGGCCGGGAGTTTTTCGAGTAGGTGATGATCCGCTCCTGCGCCAGGTCGGCGAGGCTTTGGTAGTCGCGGTTGTAAATCGAATTGCTGGCAACGATCCAGCCGATGGGATGGCTGGCCAGTTCCAGACTGCGCACGCTTTCATGGCGCACCAGATCGGTTTGCAGAATCAAGTCGAGAAAGCCTTTTTGCAGTTGATCGCAGAGGTTAAGGGACGTATCCGCCACCAGCTCGATTTCCACCCGTGGGTACAGATCGGTCATCTGCGCCACCAACGGGCTGAGCCAGGTGTGAATCACCGTGTCCATCACCCCGATGCGCACCCGGCCAACCTTGCTCGATCGGGTTTCGATGGACTGCTTCAGCGCCTGCATCGTGTCGAGCATCTGCTCGGCATAGTCCAGCACTTTCAGGCCTTCCGGCGTCAGGCTCACACCGCGCGAATCCCGCACAAACAGCTTCACCCCAAGCTCGCCTTCGAGCACCGCGATCCGGCTGGAGATCGAAGCCTGAGTGGTGAACAGCTTGTCGGCGGTCAGGCGAAAACTCTTCAGCCGGGCGACCCAGACGAAGGTCTCGAGAAACTTCAGGTTCATGGCAACAAATTTTTCTTATGTCTTGGGCGGGTTTTTATTCGTTGGACGCGACCGGGTGACGCACCCAAGAATCGACGCATCCGGTTCCCACGATAGGCGTCGTCGGAGCTTCGAACAAGACCAATAAAAGCCTGCGGAGACATGCCATGAGTGCGCCCGACACCCTCGACCTCCCCAAGACCACGGCCCGTCCCGGCCCGTTCGACTGGTATCGCAATATCAATCAGCAGGAGCGCCGCACCTTCTGGAGCTGCAAGATCGGCTACGGTCTGGACGGCATGGACACCCAGATGCTCAGCTTCGTGGTGCCAACCCTGATCGCGATGTGGGGCATCACCACCGGAGAAGCCGGGCTGATTCACACAAGCACCCTGATCGCCTCGGCCATCGGCGGTTGGGTGGCGGGGATTCTCTCCGACCGCATCGGCCGCGTACGCACCCTGCAACTGACGGTGCTGTGGTTCGCCTTTTTCACTTTCCTCTGCGGTTTCGCCCAGAACTACGAGCAACTGCTGATCGCCCGCACCCTGATGGGGTTCGGTTTCGGCGGCGAATGGACCGCCGGCGCGGTGCTGATCGGTGAAGTGATCCGCGCCAAGGATCGCGGCAAGGCGGTGGGCATGGTGCAATCCGGCTGGGCGCTCGGTTGGGGGCTGACGGCAATTCTCTATGCGCTGCTGTTCTCGGTGTTGCCACCGGAAGATGCCTGGCGCGCACTGTTCATCCTCGGCATCGTGCCGGCGGTGTTCGTGATTTTCGTCCGTCGTCTGGTGAAAGACCCCGAGATCTACCGCGAGGCGAAAGCCAAGCAAACTCCGGACAGTCCGTCGAAATTCTACGAGATCTTCGCCCCCGGCATGCTCTTCACCACGTTCCGCGCCTCGTTGCTGACCACCGGTGCCCTCGGCGGCTACTACGCGATCACCTCCTGGCTGCCGACCTTTCTGAAGAACGAGCGCGGCTTGAGCGTACTCGGCACCGGCGGTTATCTGGCGATGGTGATCATCGGTTCCTACGCCGGTTATGTGATCAGCGCCTATTTGACCGACCTGCTGGGGCGCAAGAAGAACTTCATCCTGTTCGCGGTCGGCTCGTTCACCATCGTTCTGCTCTACACCCAATTGCCGGTCAGCAATGGCGTGATGCTGTGGCTGGGCTTCCCGTTGGGTTTCTTCGCCTCGGGGATTTTCAGTGGCATGGGGGCGTTTCTGACTGAACTGTTTCCAACCCGCATCCGCGGCTCGGGGCAGGGCTTCTGCTACAACATCGGCCGGGCGCTGGCGGCATTGTTCCCGCTGCTGATCGGGCTGCTCAGCCAGAAAGTACCGCTGAGTGTAGGCATCGGTGCCTTTGCGGCAGTGTCCTACGGCGTGGTGATCCTGGCGGCGTTGAGCCTGCCGGAAACCCGTGGCAAGCAACTGGACGCGCAGTAACTGATAACCTGCGACAACGCCCTACGATAAAAAAAGACAAAAGCTACAGGAGTGTTCACCGTGAGCCGCCTGCTATTGAACTGTGACATCGGCGAGAGCTTCGGCAGCTGGACCATGGGTCTGGACGCGGAAGTCATGCCCTTCATCGATTGCGCCAACATTGCCTGTGGTTTCCACGCTGGTGACCCGAGCATCATGCGCAAGACCGTCAGCCTGGCCCTGAGCCACGGCGTACAGATAGGTGCGCATCCCGCCTATCAGGATCTGGTGGGTTTCGGCCGGCGCTCCATGGCGTACACCGCCCAGGAACTGCAGGACATCCTGCATTATCAGATCGGCGCCCTCGACGGTATTTGCCGTGCCCAGGGTGGCAAAGTCAGTTACGTCAAACCCCACGGCGCGATGTACAACGACATGATGGCCAACCCCGCGCAGTTGCGGGCAGTGATCCAGGCCGTCGCGGCCTACGACCGCAGCTTGCCGCTGATGCTGATGGCCACCCGCGACAACACGGCCGCGCAACAGCTCGGCGACGAATACGGCGTGACCCTGTGGTTCGAAGCCTTCGCCGACCGTGCCTACGACAGCGCCGGCCGACTGGTCTCGCGGCAACTGCCGGGCGCGGTGCATCACGATGCCGAAACCATCATCGGGCAAGCGCTGACCATCGCCCGGGGTGACAACCTCACCGCCAGCGACGGCAGCGCGCTGCACCTGCAAGCCAACACCTTGTGCGTACACGGCGACAACGCCAGTTCGGTTGCGGCCGTGCAGCGCATTCGTCAGGCCTTGAACGAGCAGAGCGCGCCATGAATCCGCGGGTCGAAGTGGTGGCACTGGATTGCCTGATGCTGCGCCTGTTCGATGAAATCGCCGAAGCCAACATGCCGTGGATGCTCGCCGCCAGCGAGCGGTTGCGCACAGTGTTTGGCGCGCATCTGATCGATCTGGTGCCGTCGTACACCACGTTGATGGTGCATTACGACCTGACCGAATTGAGTCCGGGTCAGGCTCGGGAATTGATTGCCGAAGCCTTGATCGACCTGTCGCCGAATGCGCGAACCGGCGGCCAGTGTCATGTGCTGCCGGTGTGGTACGACCTTAGCGTCGGACCGGAATTGAGCCTGTTGTCGCAGCGCAGCGGGCTGGCGGTGGAAGACGTGATCCGCCGCCACAGTGCCCGGGAATATCAGGTATTCGCCTTGGGTTTTGCGCCGGGTTTCGCTTTCATGGGTCTGGTGGAAGAGGTCCTGGCGGCACCGCGTCTGAATACACCACGCAAGAAAGTCGCCGCCGGCAGCGTCGGCATCGCAGAACGGCAAACTGCAGCGTATCCGGTGGTGTCCCCCGGCGGCTGGAACCTGATCGGCCGCACGCCGGCAAAACTGTTCGACCGTGAACGCGATGGCTACAGCCTCATGCAGCCCGGCGATACCGTGCGTTTCGAAGCGGTGAACCATGCAGAATTCATCAACCTCGGCGGTGATGACACCCCTCTGGAGGCGTTGTCATGAGCCGACTGACGATTGAAGCGAGCACGCCGCTGTGTCTGTTGCAGGACGCCGGGCGGTTTGGCGTGCGCCATCTGGGTGTGACCCAGGGCGGGGCGGCGGACTGGCGGTCGATGGCCTGGGCCAACTGGTTGCTGGGCAATGGCCTGGATTTGCCGGTGATCGAAATCACCCTCGGCGGGTTTGCGGTGGTGGCGCAAGAGGATTGTCTGCTGGCGCTGGCCGGTGCCGACCTGGGCGCACAGATCGACGGTGAGGCGTTGGCACCGTGGCGCAGTTTCAAGTTGTGCAAAGGGCAGACCTTGAGGTTCACCCAGCCATTGCTGGGGGCTCGGGCCTATCTGGCGGCGCCCGGCGGTTTCAACGCGCCGAAAGTGTTGGGTAGCAGTGCCACGGTGGTACGCGAGGAGCTTGGCGGTCTTGATGGATTCGGCTTGCCATTGAGCAAGGGCGCAAGCCTGAGTTATCAGGGCGAAACCCTGTTGGTGCGTGAGGTCCCGGCACAGCATCGACCGGATCTGCGCCTCGACGCGCCGCTGGATCTGGTGCTGGGCGCGCAGATTGGTCAGTTCAGCGGGCAGAGCCTGTTCGATGCCTTCAACAGTACCTGGACGCTGGACAGTCGCGCCGATCGCATGGGCATTCGGCTGCTGGGGACTGCGTTGCAGTATCAGGGCCAGCCGATGATTTCCGAGGGCATTCCGCTGGGCGCGGTGCAGGTGCCGCCGGACGGGCAGCCGATCGTGTTGCTCAATGATCGGCAGACCATTGGCGGGTATCCGCGATTGGGCGCGTTGACGCCGTTGGCGCTGGCGCGACTGGCACAGTGTCTTCCGGGGGCGAAGGTCAGATTGCGCCCGGTGGTGCAGGACGTCGCGCACCGGGAGCATATCGAGTATCTGAAGCGCTTTTGATCGTTCCCCCGCCGCTGGCGGGGGAACCATTGCGGATTACTTGGAAAGAAACCGCATCCCTTCTTCGAGCCCGCGCAGGGTCAGCGGATACATCTGATCCTCGATCAAATCCCGCACGATATTGGTCGACGAGGTGTAGCCCCACGTATCTTTCGGATATGGGTTGATCCAGATGAGCTTCTTGTACTTCTCCATGAAGCGCTGCATCCAAACATAACCCGGCTCTTCGTTCCAGTGCTCGACGCTGCCGCCGGCCTGGGTGATTTCATAAGGCGCCATCGCGGCGTCACCGATGAAAATCACTTTGTAGTCGGCACCGTACTTGTGCAGCAGATCCTGGGTCGAGGTGCGCTCGGAAGTGCGGCGCATGTTGTTCTTCCACACCGATTCATAAATGAAGTTGTGGAAGTAGAAGTACTCCAGATGCTTGAACTCGGTCTTGCAGGCCGAGAACAGTTCCTCACAGATCTTCACGTGGGCGTCCATCGAGCCGCCGATGTCGAACAGCAGCAACAGCTTCACCGTGTTGCGCCGTTCCGGGCGCATCTGGATGTTCAGCAGGCCGGCGTCCTTGGCGGTGTGGTCGATGGTCCCGTCGATATCCAGCTCTTCCGCCGCGCCCTGGCGCGCGAATTTGCGCAGGCGGCGCAGGGCGACCTTGATGTTGCGGGTGCCCAGTTCCACGGAGTCGTCGAGGTTCTTGTACTCGCGCTGATCCCAGACTTTCACCGCTTTGCCCTGGCGCTTGCCGGCGTCGCCGACCCGGATGCCTTCCGGGTTGAAGCCGCCGGAGCCGAACGGGCTGGTACCGCCGGTACCGATCCACTTGTTGCCGCCGGCGTGACGTTCCTTCTGTTCTTCCAGGCGTTTCTTGAACTCTTCGATCAGCTTGTCCAGCCCGCCGAGGGACTGGATCTGCGCGCGTTCCTCATCAGTCAGCGAACGCTCGAATTCCTTGCGCAGCCAGTCTTCGGGGATCAGCGCCTGCAAATGATCGTCGAGCTTTTCCAGGCCATTGAAGTAGGCGCCGAACGCCCGGTCGAACTTGTCGAAATGCCGTTCGTCCTTCACCAGGATCGCCCGGGACAAGTAGTAGAACTCGTCCATGTCGGCGAAGGTCACGCGCTGTTTCAGCGCGTTGATCAGGTCGAGCAGCTCGCGCACCGAGACCGGCACCTTGGCTGCACGCATTTCATTGAACAGGTTGAGCAACATGGCGTCAGCCTCTTAGCGGGTGCCGCGACGGCTCATGAACGCCAGACGTTCCAGCAGTTGCACGTCCTGTTCATTCTTCACCAGCGCACCGGCCAGCGGCGGAATGGCCTTGGTCGGATCGCGTTCGCGCAGCACCGCTTCGCCGATGTTGTCGGCCATCAGCAGTTTCAGCCAGTCCACCAGTTCCGAGGTCGATGGCTTCTTCTTCAGGCCCGGCACCTTGCGCACGTCGAAGAACACGTCCAGCGCTTCGCTGACCAGGTCTTTCTTGATGTCCGGGTAGTGCACGTCGACGATTTTCTGCAGGGTGTTGCGATCGGGGAAGGCGATGTAGTGGAAGAAGCAGCGGCGCAGGAAGGCGTCCGGCAGCTCTTTCTCGTTGTTGGAGGTAATGATGATGATCGGACGCTTCTTGGCCTTGATCGTCTCGTCGATCTCGTAAACGTAGAACTCCATCTTGTCGAGTTCTTGCAGCAGATCGTTGGGGAACTCGATGTCGGCCTTGTCGATTTCGTCGATCAGCAGGATGACGCGTTCTTCGGACTCGAACGCTTCCCAGAGCTTGCCCTTCTTCAGGTAGTTGCGCACGTCGTGGACTTTTTCATTGCCCAGTTGCGAATCGCGCAGGCGGCTGACCGCATCGTACTCGTACAGGCCCTGATGGGCCTTGGTGGTGGATTTGATGTGCCAGGTGATCAGCTTGGCGCCGAACGATTCGGCCAGTTGCTCGGCGAGCATGGTCTTGCCGGTGCCCGGTTCGCCCTTGACCAGCAGCGGCCGCTCCAGGGTGATGGCGGCGTTGACCGCCAGCTTCAGGTCATCGGTGGCGACGTAGGCCTGGGTGCCTTCGAACTTCATCTGCTAATCCTCGAACGGTAACGCCGACCTGAACGGGCAGGGCGGGGGCGAAATAATCGGATGCCCGACTATAACGCGCGGCCCGGTCGACTGTGAACGCAGACGGCTTATTCAGTCTCTGAATGGGGCGTCACATGTTGACTCAGTTTCGGCGCAAAGCCAGCATTCAGCGATCATCGGTTTGGAAGTAGCCTGCTGAACATCTCTGAAAGAGGATCGGAACCGATGCTACCCAGGAAACGCCCTCGTTTATCGTCTGTAGAACCTTTGGCGGATTTTTGTCTGGCGCTGACCTTTGTTGATGGTCAGCAGTTGTGTGTCGATTTGAGCCAGGATCTTCAAAGGTATTCGGGCCTCAAGCCATTACTTGATCCAGAGGTGTTCTGCGCAGTAACCCTCGGAGATGAGGGTTGGACCGTGGAATGGCTGGATCCGGATATTCAGCTCGGCGCAGATACCTTGTATCTGGATGCGCTCGCGCAAATACCTAGCCCGCATCCGGCTTCGGCCGTTCATACCGGGCATTGAATGCCTGGATGAATCCATTGCGCAAAATCTGTAAAAACGCTTCGAATGCGCTGATATCTTGCTGATGGACGCTGCCGCTGAGTTCAACCTTGGTTGCGAACTGGTTTTTGGCCTGATTTTTCAGCACGGTTTCAGTACCGCCGACCAGTGCCTCCCAGACTGAGCGGAAGATGCTTTTGTTCTTGTTTTCCACGTCCTGCTGCCAGTTGAACACTTCAACGTCGCGCAGCAACGGCTTGATATAGCCGGTGAGCTGGGCCTTTTTGGCCTGGGCCTCGATGACCACGTCGCCGTGGCCGGCGTTGAAGTCGAATTTGCCGTAGGCCGAGGCGAAGTCGTTCATGCGCTTGAGTTCGAGGTCGCGGGCCCGCAGGCGGAACTCGAAGTCTTCGAAGTTGCTTAGCGGGTCGAATGTGGCGGAGGTTTCCAGTGGTGCCTGACCGAGCAGCAGGGCCTTGCCTTCGAAGCGGGCATCGCGTTTGCCCTTGGTGTCCACGACGTTGGTCAGGTTGTAAATACTGGCCTCGACGTTGGTGGCATTCATGTTCACGGGCGGTTTGGAGTTGAAGTTGCGGAAGCTGATACGGCCGTCGTGGATCTGCACTTCATCGAGGGTGATCGGCAGCAGCTTGCCCAGTTGCGCGCGCCAGTCGGTGCCCTTACCGGTCTGGGAATTCTGCTTGTTGGCACCGCCATCGACGAAGTTGACTTCAGGTTTGAAGAACTTCACCTGGGCCACCACCGCATGGTCGTACCACAGTGAATGCCAACTGACGGACAAGTCGATCAACGGAGCGTTGACGAACGGCACCGGGACCTTGCCGTCGACCTTGACGATTTTCAAGCCGTTGATCTTGTAGGCGCCACGCCACAGAGCCAGATCGACATCGGTGATCTGGCCACGGTAGTCGCCCATGTTGGCCAGCTTGTCATTCAGGTAGTCGCGCACGACGTAGGGCAGGGCGATATGCAGGGCGATCAGCAGTACAACGACAGTGGCGAGGATCCACAACGGCCAGCGGTAGCGACGCTTCATGGCGGAAATTCCCGAACGATGTAAAGCGATTGACTGCCGGCGGTTGCAGACGTTCGACCCGACTGGACTGGCAGGAGCAACAGGCTTACCTTGGAGAGCTGAATTCAACGCTGCACAAGGACCCAGCCATGAGCCGTATTTTTGCTGACAACGCCCATTCCATCGGCAATACGCCGCTGGTACAGATCAATCGCATTGCGCCCCGTGGCGTGACCATTCTGGCCAAGATCGAAGGTCGCAACCCGGGTTACTCGGTGAAATGCCGGATCGGCGCGAACATGATCTGGGACGCCGAAAGCAGCGGAAAACTCAAGCCGGGCATGACCATCGTCGAGCCGACTTCGGGCAATACCGGCATCGGCCTGGCCTTCGTGGCGGCCGCTCGTGGTTACAAACTGATGCTGACCATGCCTGCCTCGATGAGCATCGAACGGCGCAAGGTGCTCAAGGCATTGGGCGCTGAGCTGGTGCTGACCGAGCCAGCCAAGGGCATGAAAGGCGCAATCGAAAAGGCTGCCGAGATCGTTGCCGGCGACCCGGGCAAATACTTCATGCCGGCCCAGTTCGACAACCCGGCCAACCCGGCCATCCACGAAAAAACCACCGGCCCGGAAATCTGGAATGACACCGACGGCGCCATCGACGTGCTGGTGGCGGGCGTGGGTACCGGCGGAACCATCACCGGCGTATCGCGGTATATCAAGAATACGGCGGGCAAACCGATCATCTCGGTGGCGGTGGAGCCGGTGTCTTCGCCGGTGATCACCCAGGCGCTGGCCGGTGAAGAGATCAAGCCGAGCCCGCACAAGATTCAGGGCATTGGCGCCGGTTTTGTGCCGAAGAACCTGGATTTGTCGATGGTGGATCGGGTCGAGCGCGTAACCGACGAGGAGTCCAAGGTCATGGCGCTGCGTCTGATGCAGGAAGAAGGGATTCTGTGCGGAATCTCCTGCGGTGCGGCGATGGCTGTCGCGGTGCGCCTGGCGGAAACCCCGGAAATGCAGGGCAAGACCATCGTGGTGGTACTTCCGGACTCCGGTGAGCGTTATCTGTCGAGCATGTTGTTCAGCGATCTGTTCACCGATCAGGAGAATCAGCAGTAAGCGTCCCGTTGATTCAGATCAGCCAGGGTTCAGGCTCGTTATGTTAATTAGTGCTTTGTTGCGCAATTCTTAACACTGAATCTTGGGTCGGGCGGGTTTTTCCCGGAGCCGGTAGTGTTTATCATGGCCGGCCGCCATGTCGGGTAAATGACATTGGGTGGCGTTGTCTTTTTTCAAGGAGTCGTTGATGACCTTTTCGTTGGCCGCCAAGGTGTTGGTGTTGCTGCTGTTCGTGAGCAGCATCCTCTACGTGCATTTGCGCGGCAAGGCGCGTTTGCCGGTGCTGCGCCAGTTCGTCAACCATTCGGCGCTGTTCGCTCCGTACAACGCCTTGATGTACCTGTTTTCCGGTGTGCCGTCCAAACCGTACCTGGACCGCAGCAAGTTTCCGGAACTGGACGTGCTGCGCGACAACTGGGAAACCATCCGCGACGAGGCGATGCACCTGTTCGACGAGGGCTATATTCGCGCTGCCGAGAAGAACAACGACGCCGGTTTCGGCTCGTTCTTCAAGAAGGGCTGGAAGCGTTTCTACCTCAAGTGGTACGACAAACCGCTGCCTTCGGCCGAAACCCTGTGCCCGAAAACCGTGGCACTGGTGAGTGCCATCCCCAACGTCAAGGGCGCGATGTTCGCGCTGTTGCCGGGTGGCAGCCATTTGAACCCGCACCGTGATCCGTTCGCCGGTTCCCTGCGTTATCACCTGGGGCTGTCGACGCCGAACTCCGACGATTGCCGGATCTTCGTCGACGGTCAGGTCTACGCCTGGCGTGACGGTGAAGACGTGATGTTCGACGAGACTTACGTGCACTGGGTCAAGAACGAAACCGAACAGACCCGCGTCATCCTGTTCTGCGACGTCGAGCGTCCGCTGAGCAACCGCCTCATGACCCGCATCAACCGCTCCATCAGCGCCTGGCTGGGCCGCGCCACCGCACCGCAGAACCTCGACGACGAGCGCGTCGGCGGGATCAACCAGGCCTATGCCTGGACCAAGAACTTCAGCGACCGGTTCAGCGGCGTGGTCAAGCAGTGGAAGCGCCGCAATCCAAAGGCCTACCGTGTGATGCGGCCAGTGCTGGCGGTGGTGGTGTTGACGTTGCTGGGGTATTGGCTTTTTGGTTGAGGCTGGATGCAGGCAATAAAAAACCGCTCGTTTGAGCGGTTTTTTTTGCTTTCTGAATCAGGGACGGCCAGCCAGCAAGCTTGGCTCATCGATATCGGTACCGGTTGCAATGATCTGTAAGAGCTGCCGTTGACTGGCTGTCAGTACCGTCGGATCAGAGTCACACTTCATTGCGTGCGCTTTTTTCTTTCTGGGGGATTTTTTTATTTCTTTGCGCATGTTCCCACCTTGGTTGATCAATATTTGAGCGCTTTTCACAATACTAGCCTCCCTACTGTTTTGACAAGGCGACCCTCGCTATCCAAACCGAAGCCGAGTTGTTCGTAAATGGGTATTGCTCCCTGGAATGGCTCTTGAGCTTCGATCAAACTGCTTCCAATGATGCGGGCGTATTGCTCGATAGCCAGAACGGATAACGGTGCAACACGGTTCTTCAACGGATGGGGTTCTCTTGGCCGTCCCTCAAGACGTACGATTCGAATGCGTCGTCGACTTTTATTCGGGTTGGCAAAACACAGTCCGCACAGTTCAGATTCAAACCAGATTGCGATGTCGAAAGCGAGAGGTTCGCGTGCTTTCCATCCAATGACGTCTACCCATGAAAAATGCGGGTTCTCCCAACATTCAAAGGCACTCAGCGCCAAAGAGTCGATAGGTTCGAAACGTACTTTCGACAGGTCAAGAGTTGTGGGGCCTGCCATCTCCAGGTCAATCTGGAGTTGAGTTGTGGCAATGCTGGCAAGCTTCCTGGCTTGCGATTTGTACAACTGATACCGCAGATGATTCCGTTCCCTTGGCATGTGATCTCGCGCATTCCATATCCCCTATCGATGGTCGTTGCAATTGCTAGGAGCCTATGCGCCTGCTCTCAGCCTGTCGCTAGCGGCCCTTTGCCCAACTCATTGCAATCCATGTCGCAGGCTGGTTATAGTCGGCGCTCGTGAGTTCTACGGCTCACCTTTCAACCCTTCAAGAAAGATCAGCCCAGATGCCTGCATCCCTCATCAACGCGGTAGTCGATTCAGCGGTCAACGCTGGCGTCGTGCCGTGCGGGAATCAGCAGCCTGTGCAGATCAGCCATTACCCTCCACCTGTCAGTAGCACGCCGGTGTGCGCAGTCGTATCACCGCCGGGCGTTGGCGTTTCGGGCTGATCAGCATCTTCTGCTGACCCCTGTGCCCGCCTGAAAAAACCTACTGAATTTCAGCTTCGGCTGAGTTGGCTATTTGCCTGACTACAGGTGGTATTCATGTTTGTCCTTTCGAAAAAGTCCGCGCTCGCGGCGGCGTCCACGAGCCTGTTCGTTCTGCTGTGGAGTAGCGGGGCGATCTTCTCCAAATGGGGGCTGGCTCACGCTTCGCCCTTTGCCTTTCTGCTGATCCGTTTTGTGATTGCCCTGTGCGGGCTGGTGCTGCTGGTGCCGTTGCTCAGGCTGAAACTGCCCAAGGGCGGCCGGCCGATGCTGTATGCGATGGCTACCGGGGTGGTGCTGTTGGGCGCTTATCAGATCTTCTATCTGCTGGCGCTGGACCTGAAGGTCACCCCCGGGGTGATGGCGACCATCATGGGCGTGCAACCGATCCTCACCGTGGTGATCATGGAGCGCCAACGCTCTGCGAGCCGGATCTTCGGTCTGGCGCTGGGGCTGGCCGGTCTGATCATGGTGGTTTACCAGGGCATCGGCCTGGCCGGGATGTCGCTGGCGGGAATGCTGTTCGGCCTGCTGGCGCTGGCGAGCATGACGTTCGGCTCGATCATGCAGAAACGCATCACCGACAATCCCCTTGGCACGCTGCCGGTGCAGTATCTGGCAGGACTGTTGCTGTGCGGGATCTTCGTGCCGTTCCAGCCGTTCCACTTCGAGCACAGCGCCGGATTCATCGTGCCAGTGTTGTGGATGGGACTGGTGGTTTCCGTGCTGGCAACGTTGCTGCTGTATCGACTGATCGCCCGGGGCAATCTGGTGAATGTCACCAGCCTGTTCTATCTGGTGCCGGCCGTGACGGCGGTGATGGACTATTTGATCTTCGGCAACCGCCTGGCCGTGTTGAGCGTGCTGGGGATGCTGTTGATCATCATCGGTTTGGTATTCGTGTTCCGTAAATCGGAATAACAGCCGCACATAAAAAAGGCCCGGGAGGAAACTCCCGGGCCTTTTTGCATCTGCCGATCAGCGAGTCGCGACTTCTGCCGGTTTCACCGCCGCCGGCTTCAATACCAGCCACAACGCAATCGCGATCAACACCCCGCCATACACATGGGCCATCGACAGCGGTTCGTCGAGAAACAGCGCGCCCCACAACACGCCGAACGGCGGGATCATGAAGGTCACCGTCATCGATTTCACCGGCCCGATGGAACTCAGCAGGCGGAAGTAGATGATGTAGGCAAACGCGGTACAGCCCAGACCCAGGCCCAACAGCGACAGCCAGACATTCCAGCCGCCCCAGCTCACAGGTGGCTGGGTAATGACGCTGTAGCCGAACAGCGGCAACAGGAACAGCGTCGCACCGAGCATGCTGCCCAGCGCCGAAAGTCGACTGTCGAGCCCGCCGGCCTGATCCAGCCAGCGCCGGGCGAGGAAACCGGCGAAGCCGTAGCAGGTCGTTGCGAGCAGACAGGCGACAGCGCCCATCAACAGCGGCAGGTCGAACGCGACCGGGCCGGCGCGGGTCAGCACACCCACGCCGAGCAGGCCAAGGAAAACCCCGGCAAGCTTCGCCGCCGTGAGTCTTTCACTGAAAAACAGCCCGCCGATCAACACGCCCATCAGCGGCGTGGTGGCATTGAAGATGGCGGAGTACCCGGCCGGCAGCACCTGGGCGGCGACGGAATACAGGGTGGCCGGAACGCCGGAGTTGATCACCCCCAGCATCATTACGGTCTTGAGTTTGCCTTTGAAATCCCAGCTGATACGCATCAGACCGAGGATCACCAGCAAACCGACCGCCGCGATCGAGACCCGGAAAAATCCGGTCGGAACGGTGCCGATCGCGGGGGCGATGATGCGCATGAACAGGAAGCTCGCACCCCAGATCGCAGCCAGCGACAACATGCGGAAAATATCGACAGGGCTCACGGGTAACTCCTTCCTTGATGGGGACGAGAGTGTTGCCGAGCGCCCTGACGATGGCAACCGCTAATCGGGCATTTAATTTCCCCGTCAGAGCACGAAGCGCGTCACCAGACCGTTGAGGTCTACGGCCAGGCGCGACAGTTCCTGACTGGCGGCAGAGGTCTGGGTCGCGCCGGCGGCGGTCTGGGTCGACAGATCGCGGATGGTCACCAGGTTTTCATCGACTTCCCGGGCCACCAGCGCCTGTTGTTCGGCGGCGCTGGCGATCACCAGATTGCGCTGGTTGATCTGCGAAATCGACGCGGTGATTTTCTCCAGTGCATGGCCGGCGCTGTTGGCCCGGCGCAAGGTCTGGCTGGCCTGTTCGGCGCTGCTTTGCAACGCGCCGACCGTGGCACCGGTGCCTTGCTGGATGCTGCTGATCATCAGCTCGATTTCTTCTGTGGAGTTCTGCGTGCGCTGGGCCAGCGAACGGACCTCGTCGGCAACGACTGCAAAGCCACGTCCTGCCTCACCGGCCCGCGCCGCTTCAATGGCGGCGTTGAGCGCCAGCAGGTTGGTCTGGCCGGCGATGCCGCGAATCACTTCCAGCACCTTGCTGATGTCCTGGGCCTGGGTCGCCAGGCCTTCGGCCTGTTCGGACGCACCGAGCACCGCGCTCACCAGTTCCTGAATCGAACTGATGGTCTCGCTGACCTGCACATGCCCGTGCTTGCTGTCCTCGTTCGAGGCTTCGGACGCTTCGGCGCTGGACACCGCGTTGGCCGCGACTTCATCCACCGCCGTGCTCATCTCGGTGACGGCCGTGGCGGCCTGTTCGATCTGGTCGTTCTGCTGCTGCAGGCCACGGGTGCTTTGCTCCATCACCGAACTCATTTCTTCAGCGGCGGAGGCCAGTTGCTGGGCCGACTCGCTGATACCGCGAATGGTCGAGCGCAGATTGCCCTGCATCTCGGCCAGTGCCGTGAGCAACTGCGCCGCTTCATCGCGGCCCTCGCTGTCGATGCGGCCGCTGAGATCACCGGAGGCAATCCGCCGGGCCACGTTCAACGCCTGATTGATCGGCGCGGTGATGCTGCGGGTCAGCAGCCAGGCCAGCAGCAAGGTGGCAATCAGGGCGATGACGATGATTGTCGCGACGATCCACAGTGACTGCTGATAGGTCGCGGCAGCGGATTTTGCGGCGGCATCGGCGCCTTGCTGATTGAGGGTGATCATTTGCTCCAGGGTCTTGTCGAGCACGCTGCCCTGAGGCGCCAGTTCAGTGGTCAGCCGCGTGTAGGCCTGATCGTTCTGCCCGGCGTCGATCTGTTTGATGATCTGGTCAAGGATGCTCAGGTACTTGGCGGTGTCGGCTCCCAGACCTTCCAGCATCGCCCGTTCCTGATCGTTGGCGAGCAGGGCTTTGTGATCGTCAAGGCGCTTGAGCAACTCCTGACGCTGCGCCGTGAGAATGCCTTTGCTGCGTTCGCGCACAGCGGCCTGGGTACTGGTGATCAGGCGCAGGGATTCGAGGCGGATGCTGGCGATGTTCGCGGCTGCGTCATGGATGCTTTCGATGCTGGGCATCCACGATTCTTCGATCACCGCTGCGCTTTCACGCAGGGCCTTCATCTGGCCCAGACCGAACAGGCCCACCACCATCAGCAGGCTGGCCAGAACGGCAAAACTCAAACTGGCGCGCAACCCTATGCGCAGATTCCGGATAGACATCAATGTGCTCCTTGAACGTTGAGAAAGAGGGCGTCCTCGTGGGCCGAGGATCTTGTTGTGAGGCGGGTGATGGCGGGCTGTATATCAAAGTGCCATCACCTTGGTAAGGTCACTCAGCAATCAAGGTCACGGACGATGGACAGGAATGCGCAGGTGGGGCAAAGCCGCGGAATAGAGATGTCACGGTTTGATTGGATCCGAAACCCAGAGAATTCGCGGGCTGGCGCCGAACGGCGGGAACGACCGGTTGATGTGTTTGCTGACCGAACGGTCGATTAAAAAAACTTTGATAAAAACTGTGTCGCTGTACAACGCCGTCGCGGATTTGGCAGAAATTACGCTTCTCCTGTCCCCGGTTCCGTGGCTAAGCTCAGGCCTTCGAGCACAGATTCTTCAATTCCCGCAGAGGTCTCATCTATGCCGCAGCAATGGCCTGCCACCGACATCGCCCGCATGATCCTCGATGGCTTTGACGATTACCGCGAGCATTTCCGGCGGATCACCGATGGCGCCCGGGAGCGTTTCGAACAGGCGCGCTGGCAGGACACGCAAACCGCGTCGGCGGCGCGGATCAACCTCTACGAAGACAAGGTCGGCGAAACCGTCGCGCGCCTGCGTGAGCATTTCGAGGCGGACACGCTGATGGAGGTCAGTTGCTGGCCGCTGGTGAAAAGCGCCTACATCAGCATCATCGACCTGCGCTTCGACGATGAGCTCTCCGAGACCTGGTACAACTCGATTTTCTGCGGCCTGTTCAGCCACGATCTGATCAGCGATGGCTGCATGTTCATCCACACCACCCGGCCAAGCCTGCGCCGCGCCCGGGCTGCGCAAACCCGTACCTACAAGCCGCAAGGACAGTTGTCGGGCATGCTCGCGAGCATCTTTGCCGATTACCGTTTCAGTGAGGATTACGCCGATCTGCCCCGGGATCTGCAGCGTCTGGAAGCACAACTGCGCGAGAACCTGCCGGACTGGGTGTGCAAGGACCCGGAACTGAGCGTCGAGCTGTTTTCCTCGGTGCTGTACCGCAACAAGGGCGCCTATCTTGTCGGACGCATCTACACCAACGACGATCAGTGGCCGCTGGTGATTCCGCTGCTGCATCGCGAGGGGCGGGGGATTCAGATCGACGCGCTGATCACCGACGAAGCCGATGTGTCGATCATCTTCTCGTTCACCCGTTCGTATTTCATGGTGGATGTGCCGGTGCCGGCGGAATTCATCGGCTTTCTCAAGCGCATCCTGCCGGGCAAGCACATTGCCGAGTTGTACACCTCGATCGGTTTCTACAAGCACGGCAAATCCGAGTTCTACCGCGCGCTGATCAACCACCTGGCCAATACCGACGACCAGTTCATCATGGCCCCGGGCGTGCGCGGCATGGTCATGAGCGTGTTCACGCTGCCGGGCTTCAACACCGTGTTCAAGATCATCAAGGACCGTTTCTCACCGTCGAAAAACGTCGACCGCGCCACAGTGATCGAGAAGTATCGACTGGTAAAAAGCGTCGACCGCGTCGGGCGCATGGCCGATACCCAGGAGTTCGCCGATTTCCGTTTTCCCCTGAGCAAGTTCGATCCGGCGTGTCTGGCGGAGTTGCTGGAAGTCGCGCCGTCCACGGTGTCGCTGGAAGGCGAAACCGTGCTGATCCGCCACTGCTGGACCGAACGCCGGATGACCCCGCTGAACCTGTATCTGGACAACGCCAACGAAGCCCAGGTACGCGAAGCGCTGGAGGATTACGGTTTGGCGATCAAGCAACTGGCAGCGGCCAACATCTTCCCCGGCGACATGCTGCTGAAGAACTTCGGCGTCACCCGCCATGGCCGGGTGGTGTTCTACGACTACGACGAAATCTGCTTTCTCACCGAGGCCAACTTCCGCCATATCCCGCCACCGCGCACGCCGGAAGATGAAATGGCCTCTGAGCCTTGGTATTCGATCGGGCCGCTGGACGTGTTCCCCGAGGAATTTCCGCCGTTTCTGTTTGCCGATGCGGCGCAGCGCAAACTGTTCGATCAGTTGCATGGCGAGCTGTACAACGCCGATTACTGGAAGGGGTTGCAGGAGGCGATTCGGGCCGGAAAGGTTATCGATGTCTTCCCGTATCGGCGCAAGGGCCTCGATAACGAATAAAGCCACCACAAGCAGCAAGCTACAGGCCCGGCTTTCAACTTGCGGCTTGTAGCTTGGCGCTTGTAGCTGCTTTTCTGCGACAATCGCGTCCTTGCGCCACTAGACGACCGAATTGCGTACCCGATGACCGACGAATCGCCCTCCATCGACAAACTGCTGAAAAACCTCGATCACGCCATGCTCGCCGACCGCCACCGGCTGCGGCGGCAGTTGCTTGAGCTGCGCAAGAAACCCGACGAGGCCAAGCTGGCCCAGTGGGTGGCGCGCATGCAGGCGTCCTGCGATCAGGTGCTGGCGCGCAAGGCCAGCCTGCCGGTGATCCGTTACGACGACAGCCTGCCGATTGCGGCCAAGCGTGACGAAATCAAGAAGGCCCTGGAAAAGCACCAGGTGCTGATCATCGCCGGCGAAACCGGCTCGGGTAAAACCACGCAGTTGCCGAAAATCTGCCTGGAAATCGGTCGCGGCCAGCATGGTCTGATCGGCCACACCCAGCCTCGCCGAATCGCGGCACGCAGTGTGGCCAGCCGGGTCGCCGAAGAACTCGGTACGCCGCTGGGCGCGCTTGTCGGTTATCAGGTGCGCTTCGAAGATCAAAGCGATGCCAACACCCTGATCAAACTGATGACCGACGGCATCCTGCTGGCGGAAACCCAGAACGACCGCTACCTCGAACGCTACGACACGATCATCGTCGACGAAGCCCACGAACGCAGTCTCAATATCGACTTCCTGCTGGGTTACCTGAAAACCCTGCTGCCGCGTCGTCCGGACCTGAAAGTCATCATCACCTCGGCGACCATCGATCTGGAGCGTTTCTCCAAGCATTTTGATGATGCGCCGATTGTCGAGGTGTCCGGCCGCACTTTCCCGGTGGAAACCTGGTATCGCCCGCTGACGCTTGAGCAGGACGAAGAGGGCAACCGCGTCGAAGACGACCTGACCGTGGATCAGGCGATCCTCGCTACCCTCGATGAAATCGCCGCTTACGAGCGCAGCGAGCGCCGCAGCCCCGGCGATGTGCTGGTGTTCCTGCCCGGCGAGCGTGAGATTCGTGACGCTGCCGACATGCTGCGTAAAGCCCAGCTCAAACACACTGAAATCCTGCCGTTGTACGCGCGCCTGTCGCCGGCCGAGCAGCAGCGGATTTTCCAGTCCCACCCGGGCCGTCGTGTGGTGTTGGCGACCAACGTTGCCGAAACCTCGCTGACCGTGCCGGGCATTCGTTACGTGATCGACAGCGGCACTGCGCGCATCAGCCGCTACAGCTACCGCGCCAAGGTGCAGCGGCTGCCGATCGAAGCGATTTCCCAGGCCAGCGCCAACCAGCGTAAAGGTCGCTGCGGCCGGGTCGAGCCGGGTATCTGCGTGCGCCTCTACAGCGAAGAGGATTTCCTCGGTCGCCCGGAATTCACCGATCCGGAAATCCTGCGTACCAACCTCGCAGCAGTTATTTTGCAGATGCTGCATCTGCGCCTCGGCGAGATCACCGCGTTCCCGTTCATCGAGCCGCCGGACGGCAAGGCGATCAGCGACGGTTTCAATCTGCTGCAAGAGCTGTCGGCGGTGGATCGCAACAGTCAGCTGACCCCGCTCGGTCGCCAATTGGCGCGCCTGCCGGTGGATCCGCGCATGGGCCGCATGCTGCTGGAAGCGGCGAAACTCGGCAGCTTGCAGGAAGTGCTGATTGTCGCCAGTGCCATGTCGATTCAGGATCCGCGCGAGCGTCCGCCGGAGCGTCAGCAAGCCGCCGATCAGGCCCATGCGCAGTGGAAGGACGCCGATTCGGACTTCGCGGCGCTGGTCAATCTGTGGCGTGGCTTCGAAGAACAGCGCCAGGCGTTGACTGCCAACCCCCTGCGCAACTGGTGCCGCAAGAATTTCCTCAACTACCTGCGCTTGCGCGAATGGCGTGATTCCCATCGCCAGTTGAGCCTGATCTGCCGCGACTTGCAGTTGAGCCTGAACAAAGAGCCGGCGGATTATCCGAAGCTGCACAAGGCTGTGCTGGTCGGTCTGCTCAGTCAGATCGGTCAGAAAACCGAGGACGGCGACTATCTTGGCGCCCGTCAGCGGCGGTTCTGGATTCACCCGTCGTCGGGCATCGGCAAGAAGCGCCCGCAGTGGGTGATGACCGCCGAACTGGTGGAAACCACCAAGCTCTACGCGCGGATGGTGGCGAAGATCGACGCCGACTGGATCGAACCGCTGGCCGGGCATCTGATCAAGAAGAACCACTTCGAACCGCACTGGGAGAAGAAGCGCGGCCAAGTCGTCGCCTTCGAACAGATCACCCTGTTCGGCCTGATCGTGGTCGGTCGTCGACCGGTGCATTACGGGCCGGTTGATCCTGTGGTTTCGCGGGAACTGTTCATCCGCGAAGGCCTGGTGCGTGGCGAGATTCAGTCCCGGGCCAAGTGCCTGACTGCCAACAAGCAACTGCTGGAACAACTCGACGAACTGGAAGCCAAGGCCCGTCGACGGGACATTCTGGCCGACGAGGAAACCCTCTACGCGTTCTACGATGCGCGACTGCCGGCGGAGATCCACCAGACCGCGACGTTCGACAGCTGGTATCGGGTCAACAGCCAGAAAGACCCGCAACTGCTGATCATGCGCGAGGAAGACGTGCTGGCCCGCGAAGCCAGCGAAGTCACCGCCCAGCATTACCCGGACACCCTGCACATCGGCGATCTGGAACTGGCGCTGAGTTACCACTTCGAACCCAATCACCCGCGCGACGGCGTGACCCTGCGTGTGCCGGCGCCGCTGTTGCCGATGCTGCCGCCGGAGCGCCTGGAATGGCTGGTGCCGGGGCTGATCGAGGCCAAGTGCATCGCGCTGGTGCGCAACCTGCCGAAGGCCCTGCGCAAGAACTTTGTGCCGGTGCCGGACTTCATCAAGGCTGCCCTGCAACGCATGACGTTCGCCGAGGGGTCGTTGCCGCAAGCGCTGGGCCGCGAACTGCTGCGCATGACCGGTGCGCGGGTCAGTGATGAGGCCTGGGCTGAAGCGGCGCAGCAAGTCGAAAGCCATCTGCGGATGAACCTGGAAATCGTCGACGGCCAGGGCAAGTTCCTCGGCGAAGGGCGGGATCTGGCGGAGTTGACGGCGCGTTTCGCCGAAGCCAGTCAGGCCGCATTGGCCGTGCCGCAAAGTGCCAAGAGTCAGCAACCGGTGGAGGCCAAGGTCTTCGCGCCGGTGGCGGAAAAGACTCAGCAGAAGATTGCCGGGCTGTCGATGACGGTCTATCCGGCGCTGGTGGAAGAGGGCGGCACGGTCAAGGAAGGGCGCTTCTCGACCCCGGCCGAAGCCGAGTTCCAGCACCGCCGCGCCTTGCAGCGTCTGCTGATGCAGCAACTGGCCGAACCGGCCAAATTCCTGCGCGGCAAGCTGCCGGGCCTGACCGAACTGGGCCTGCTGTACCGCGAACTGGGCCGGGTCGATGCGCTGGTCGAAGACATTCTGCTGGCGAGCCTCGACAGCTGCATTCTTGATGGCGAAGACCCGTTGCCTCGCGACGGCGCAGGGCTGGCGGCACTGGCCGAGCGCAAGCGTGGCAGCTGGACCGAGCATGCGGAGCGCGTGGCGCGTCTGACCCTGGAAATCCTCAAGCTCTGGCACGGTCTGCAAAAACGCTTCAAGGGCAAGATCGACCTGGCTCAGGCGGTGGCGCTTAACGACATCAAGCAGCAGCTCAGTCATCTGGTGTATCCGGGTTTCGTCCGAGAAACGCCGATGCTCTGGCTCAAGGAGTTGCCGCGCTATCTGAAGGCCGTCGAGCAACGTTTCGAGAAGCTTGGCGCGCAGGTGCAGAAGGATCGGGTCTGGAGCGGCGAGCTCGCCGGGCTCTGGACGCAATACCAGACACGCGCGGCCAAGCATGCGCAGGAAGGCAAGCGCGATCCGCAGCTTGAGCTGTATCGCTGGTGGCTGGAGGAGTACCGGGTGTCGCTGTTCGCCCAGCAGTTGGGGACGAAAGTGCCGATCTCCGACAAGCGCCTGAACAAACAGTGGACGCAGGTCGAGGCCTGACCTCCGATCCTGCAAAAGGCGCCAAATGCCAAGGTTTATGGCAAACTTCGCGCCTATAAACGCCGGCCCCGCGGTTTTGAGCCTTGTCAGCCGCGGGCGAGGTCGGAATAAAGCGATGCCAGGTTTTTGCGTCCCCTCTATGGGAATAGACCCTTTGCGTGTTGGCACGTCGGTGCCAGCACTTTCTGCCTGAACAGATTAGAGAAACGACCATGCATAACGTCGTCATCAGCGGCACCGGCCTGTACACCCCGGCCAACAGCATCTCCAACGAAGAGCTGGTGCAGTCTTTCAATACCTACGTCGCGCAGTTCAACGCGGACAACGCTGACGCCATCGCCAGCGGCGAGATCCAGGCCCTGACCGAATCCAGCGCCGCGTTCATCGAAAAAGCCTCGGGCATCAAGAGCCGCTTTGTCATGGACAAGGATGGCATCCTGGATCCGCAACGCATGGCACCACGCCTGCCGGAGCGTTCCAACGACGAATGGTCGGTGCTCTGCCAGATGGCCATCGGCGCTGCCGAACAAGCCCTGCAGCGCGCCGGCAAGACCGCTGCCGACATCGACGGTGTGATCGTCGCCTGCTCCAACCTGCAGCGCGCCTATCCGGCCATCGCCATCGAAGTCCAGGAAGCACTGGGCATCCAGGGTTTCGGTTTCGACATGAACGTTGCCTGCTCGTCGGCGACCTTCGGCATCCAGCAAGCCGCCAACACCGTGCAACTGGGCCAGGCCCGGGCGATCCTGATGGTCAACCCGGAAGTCTGCACCGGTCACCTGAACTTCCGTGACCGCGACAGCCACTTCATCTTCGGTGACGCCGCCACCGCCGTCGTCATCGAACGGGCCGATACGGCAACGTCGAAGCACCAGTTCGACGTGGTCAGCACCAAACTGCTGACCAAGTTCTCCAACAACATCCGCAACAACTTCGGCTTCCTCAACCGCGCAGCGGAAGAGGGCATCGGTGCCCGCGACAAACTGTTCGTGCAGGAAGGCCGCAAGGTGTTCAAGGACGTATGCCCGATGGTGGCCGAGCTGATCGGTGAGCACCTGGAAGAGAACAAGCTCAACGTCGGTGACGTGAAGCGCTTCTGGCTGCACCAGGCCAACCTGAGCATGAACCACCTGATCGTGCGCAAGCTGCTGGGCCGCGAAGCGACCGAAGAAGAAGCCCCGGTGATTCTCGACACCTACGCCAACACCAGCTCCGCCGGTTCCGTGATCGCGTTCCACAAGTATCAGGACGATCTGGCGGCCGGTTCGCTGGCGGTGCTGAGTTCGTTCGGTGCCGGTTATTCGATTGGTAGCGTGATTCTGCGCAAGCGCTGAGTCCGTGTTAAAAGATCGCAGTCTGCACGCTCCTTCGGGAAACGCTGCAGGCTGCGATTTTTTTTGCCCGCGAGGTATCGATGGCTGCAACGGATGACTCTCAATTGCTCGAACGCCTGCTGGCCGGTGAGCAAAAGGCTTTCAAGGAACTGGTCACCACCTACCAGAGCGCCATGCGCGCGGTGGCCTATGCGATTGTCGGCCAGCGCCACGTCGAAGAAGTGGTGCAGGACGCCTGGCTGTCGGTGGTGCGCCATATCGGCAGTTTCGAAGGGCGCTCCAGTCTCAAGACCTGGTTGCTGACCATCACCGCCAACTCGGCCAAGGGCCGTTACAAGCAGAATCGCCGCGAAGTGCTGATGGATGATCTGCCGGCTCCCCACGGCACCATCGACGACGACCGCTTTTCTCCCGGCGACGGCCACTGGTTGGTGGCGCCGTTCGCCTGGCATCAGGACACGCCCGAAGCGCTGCTGACCGAAAATGAACTGCGCGAATGCCTGGAGCACACGTTGCTCAGCCTGTCAGAACTGCAAAGCAGTGTGCTGTTGCTGCGCGAGCGTCAGGGCCTGGAGCTGGAAGAGATCTGTAATCTTCTGGAGATCTCGCTCTCCAATGTCCGTGTGCTGCTGCATCGTGCGCGGCTGAAAGTCTTCGCCACCGTGGAGCATTTCGAGGAGACCGGCGAATGCTGACCTGTAAAGAACAAGTGGCGCGCTCCAGCGATTATCTCGATGGCCAGTTGAGCTTTCGCGAGAAGCTGATGGTGCGTCATCACCTGATGTTCTGCCGAAATTGCCGGCGCTTCATCCGCCAGATGCGTTTGATGCAGGCGACATTGCGGGTGATGCCGGAGAAACCGGAGGAGGGTGTGGATGCGTTGGCCGAGCGGCTGGCGGCGCAGCGCCGCAAAGACAATTCCTGAGGCAAAAAAACAGCCCGGCGTAACAGCAGCGAACGGATGATGGGGATCGCTGCTGCTGCGCCGGGCTGTAGGATAACTTCAGCTTGAAGCTTCAAGCTTCAAGCGAGGCATTCACTTGAAGCTTGCCGCTTGTGACTGCTGTTTTAGAACTTGGCTTCAGCATCCAGTTGCAGGGTGTTGATGTCGGAGTCGGTCTTCTTCAGGCTGGCGTTGGTGTAGTCCGAGTTAGCCATGAAGTAGGTGGCGCCGAGGGTGAAGTTCTTGTCCAGCTCGTAGCTCACTTTCAGCTTGCTGCCGCGGGAACCGGTGTAGCCGTTGGCGAAGTCGGAGTCGGTGAAGGCACCCACCACCGCGTTACGCTGTACGTCGCGGTAGTTGTAATCGATACCGAAGCCGTAAACCTTGGTCTTCACGCCGGCCAGCCAGCCAGTGTCCTGGTCGTTGCTGGCATCGTTGTTGTTCACGTATTGACCGTAGATCGACAGCGGAACCGGCAGGTTGGCGATGTCCAGCTGACCGAAGCCTTCGTACAGTTTGAAGGTTTCGTTCGGGCTGTTGCCGTTGACGGCCAGGGCGCATGGCGCAGTAACGGTGCCGCTGGTAGGGCAGGCGCTGTCCTTGTCGTTGTCGTAGGAGTAGATGCTGCCGCCCAGGGTCAGTTTCAGGCTGTCGGTCAGCGCGAAGCGACCGCCCAGCTGGCCAGCGTACAGACGCAGGTCGTGCTTGAACTGCACGCCTTCGCCGTCGACGTTGTCCTTGAGGGTGTAGTGACCGGCGCTACCGAACAGTTCGGCGCTGCCGTTCAGCGGGTACTTGTAGGTGACGGCCAGGCCTTCCGGGTTGATGTCGCTGTCCCAGATGATGTCGCCCATGCTCACCCAAGGCTGGTTCATTTTACCGGCGATCAGGTGCAGGTTCTTGACCGCGTCAGGGTGGTAGTCGACGTAGCCCAGGTCGAGCCAGATCTGCTTCTTGTCGAAGTAGTTGTTCAGGTCCTGGTTGGTGGAGCGGGCGTCATCGCTGCTGCCGGTGGCGATACGGATACCGGTATCAACCTGCGGGTTGATTTCGGTGTAGGCACCCAGACGGGCACGAATGCGCTGACGGTCCTGGTCCTTGGCGTTCGGTACGCCATCGTTCTTCACGGTTTCCTGACGGAAACGTACGTCGCCCTTGAACTGGGTCTTGGCAGCCCAGGCCAGCTTCTGGTCGAAGCTGCTCAGCTCGTTGGTTTTCTTCGCGGTTGCCGCGATTTGCTCGTTGGTCTCTTGCTGCGCCTGCTGCGCGATTTGCTGGGCCTTCTGATCCTGGGCCAGTTCGGTTTGCAGTTCTACGTACTGCGCCTGGGTGATGGAACCGTTAGCCTTGAGCATGTCGAGCAGTTTGGCGTCGACTGCGGCACTGGCCGGAACACTCATGGCCAGCAACAGGCCACCGCACAGGGCCGCCGCAGTTTTCGTGGAAGCAAGACGCATAGCAATCTCCGAAGATGAGAGGGATGGCTGAACCATCCTGGGCACAACCGACGATTTGAACGTCGGAAAACTGTGTCCGGGTAGAACCCGGCGCTCTAAAAACAGGCGCCAGTATCGCGATGGTTTATGACAGAGCAGTGGCACGGTGATGGCAGGTTGATGACGATACAAAACTTGCGTGAACTATTGATCTAGAGCGCTGTCGCGCAATCGGACGTGGGCAAGACCGGGCCGATCAGCGATACTCGCGAGGCTTTCAGGGCCAAAAGTGGAGAGGAAAATGCCGTTGCAGCGCCTGCAAAAACTGTCGGAAATCGAACCGGCACTCTGGGATGCACTGGTGCCGGACAACCAGCCGTTTCTGCGCCATGCCTTCCTCGGCGCGCTGGAAGACAGCGGCAGTGTCGGCCCGCACACCGGCTGGCAGGCGGAGCATTTGCTGCATGTCGAAGACGGCCGTCTGATTGCGGCGCTGCCCGGTTATCGCAAGTGGCATTCCTACGGCGAATACGTCTTCGATCACGGTTGGGCCGATGCCTGCGCCCGTGCCGGCATCGATTACTACCCCAAGTTTTTGAGTGCGGTGCCGTTCAGCCCGGTTACCGGGCCGCGCCTGTTGGCGGCGAACGTCGAGGATGGATTCGAACTGCTCAAGAGCCTGCCGGGTTACCTGGAGATCGAAGAACTCTCCGGTGCCCACATCAACTTCACCGATGCCTTCACCGATGCCGCAATGGCCGAGCAGCCGGGCTGGCTGCAACGCATCGGCTGTCAGTACCACTGGCAGAATCGCGGTTATCGCGACTTCCAGGACTTTCTCGACGTGCTCAGTTCGCGCAAGCGCAAGCAGATGCGCAAGGAGCGCGAGCAAGTGGCGGGGCAGGGCTTCGAATTCGAATGGCTGGAAGGGCGAGAGCTGGATGAGGCGCAGTGGGATTTTGTCTACGCCTGCTACGCCAACACTTATGCGGTGCGTCGTCAGGCACCGTACCTGACGCGGGAGTTCTTCAGTCTGCTGGCCGAGCGCATGCCGGAATCGATTCGTGTCGTATTGGCCAAACAGGGCTCAAGGCCGGTGGCGATGGCGTTCAGTCTGGTGGGCGGCGACAGTTTCTACGGGCGTTACTGGGGATGTCTGGCCGAGTACGACCGGCTGCATTTCGAAACCTGTTTCTACCAGGGCATGGACTACGCGATTGCCCAGGGTTACCAGCGTTTCGACGCCGGCGCCCAGGGCGAGCACAAACTGATTCGCGGCTTTGAACCGGTGATCACTCACTCCTGGCATTACCTGCGCCATCCCGGCCTGAAAGCTGCCGTGAAGGATTTTCTTCAGCAGGAACGCGCCGGTGTACTGGCTTACGCGGAAGAGGCGAGGAACGCCTTGCCGTATCGGCAAGCCTGATCCTCGCCGCTGCCTTCAACTGTCTTCCTTGCCCAGCCAGCGATAGACCACGCCGCCGACCACCGCGCCCAACAGTGGCGCGACCCAGAACATCCACAACTGCGCGATTGCCCAGCCGCCGACCATCAGCGCCGGGCCCGTACTGCGGGCCGGATTGACCGAGGTGTTGGTCACCGGAATCGAGATCAGGTGGATCAGCGTCAGGGCCAGGCCGATGGCAATCGGTGCCAGTCCTGCCGGGGCGCGTTTGTCGGTGGCGCCGAGGATGATCACCACGAACATGGCGGTCATGACCAGTTCGGTGACGAACCCGGAGGCCATCGAGTATTTGCCCGGCGAGTGCTCGCCATAACCGTTTGAAGCAAGGCCGGCGGCGATGTCGAAACCCTCCTTGCCGCTGGCGATGTGATACAGCAGCGCCGCTGCCAGAATCCCGCCGATCACCTGGGCGATGATGTAGGCGGGGAGTTCTTTGGCCGGGAACCGACCACCGACAACCAGACCGACCGACACGGCCGGGTTGAGATGACAGCCGCTGATGTGGCCGATGGCAAACGCCATGGTCAGCACCGTCAGGCCAAACGCCAGGGCCACCCCCAGCACGCCGATCCCCACCGGTGAGGACGCGGCGATCACCGCACTGCCGCAACCACCCAGCACCAACCAGAACGTACCCAACAACTCCGTGGCTGAACGTTTTAACAGAGACATGAGAGAGTCCTTGATAGACGCGCTATCGAGACTGCATCGAGTTGTGCTTCCTTGCAATTACGACAGGTTCATCTCCAGAGCCTTCGCTGAGTACAGCAGGGAATGCGGGGATTTCCAGCAGCCATGAAAAAACCGCCAGAGCCCGTGGTGGAAGGGCTGTGGCGGTTTTTGCGTTTCGTGCCGGATCAGTCGATGCCGACAAACCCTCCGGTCTGGTGCGCCCATAGCCGTGCGTACAATCCGCCATGGGCCAGCAGTTCGGCATGGTTGCCGGTCTCGGCGATTTTGCCGTTCTCCAGCACCACCAGTCGATCCATGCGGGCGATGGTCGAAAGACGGTGAGCGATGGCGATCACGGTCTTGCCCTGCATCAGGGTTTCGAGGCTTTCCTGGATTGCCGCTTCAACTTCCGAGTCCAGCGCCGAGGTCGCTTCGTCCATGATCAGGATCGGCGCGTCCTTGAGCAGCACTCGCGCAATCGCGATCCGCTGGCGCTGGCCGCCGGACAGCTTCACCCCGCGCTCCCCGACATGGGCATCGAATCCGGTGCGTCCTTCGGCATCCGACAGCAGCGGGATGAACTCGTCGGCACGGGCCTTGCGCACCGCTTCCCAGAGTTCAGCGTCGGTGGCATCGGGTTTGCCGTACAGCAAGTTGTCGCGGATCGAACGGTGCAGCAGCGACGTGTCCTGGGTGATCATGCCGATCCGCGCACGCAGGCTTTCCTGGCCGACTTCGGCGATGTTCTGGCCATCGATCAGGATCCGCCCGCCCTCGACGTCGTACAGCCGCAGCAGCAGGTTGACCAGGGTCGATTTGCCGGCGCCGGACGGGCCGATCAGGCCGATTTTCTCGCCGGGTTTGATGGTCAGGTTGAGGTCGCCGATGATGCCTTTCTTCTTGCCGTAGTGAAAATCCACGTGCTCGAAACGCACCTCACCACGGGCCACGGCCAGCGGTTTGGCCTGTTCGCGGTCGGTGACGCTGACCGGTTGCGAGATGGTCTGCAGGCCGTCCTGGACCATACCGATGTTCTCGAAGATGCCAGTGACCACCCACATGATCCAGCCGGACATGTTGACGATGCGGATCACCAGGCCGGTGGCCAGGGCGATGGCGCCGACACTGATCACCGATTGGGTCCACAGCCACAGGGCCAGCCCCGTAGTGCCGACGATCAGCAGGCCGTTCATGGTGGTGATGGCCACGTCCATGCTGGTGACCACGCGGCCGGCGAGCTGGGCTTTTTCGGTCTGCTCCTGAATCGCTTCGCGAGCGTAGTGCTGTTCGAAGTTGGTGTGGGCGAACAGCTTCAGGGTGGCGATGTTGGTGTAGCCGTCGACGATGCGCCCCATCAGCTTCGAGCGCGCGTCGGAAGCGGCGACGGAGCGGTCCTTGACCCGTGGCACGAAGTAGTAGAGCGCGCCGATGTAGGCAGCGATCCACGTCAGCAGCGGGATCATCAGGCGCCAGTCGGCTTCGGCGAACAGCACCAGCGAGCTGATCGCATAGATCAGCACGTGCCACAACGCATCCACCGCCTGCACCGCGGAATCACGCAGCGAGTTGCCGGTCTGCATGATGCGCTGGGCGATGCGCCCGGCGAAGTCGTTCTGGAAGAAATTCAGGCTCTGCTTGAGCACGTAACTGTGGTTCTGCCAGCGGATGAGGCTGGTCATGCTCGGGCTCAGGGTCTGGTGCACCAGCATGTCGTGCAGCGCCAGGAACAGCGGTCGCAGGAGCAGGGCCACCACGGCCATCCACGCCAGTTCGGCGCCATGCACCTTGAAGAAATCGACGTTCGGCGTGCCTTGCGCAAGGTCGATGATGCGGCTCAGGTAGCTGAACAGCGCCACTTCGATCAGGGCACCGAACAGGCCGACGATCAGCAGGGCGGCGAAACTCGGCCAGACCTGCTTCAGGTAATAGGTATAGAAGGGCAGAACACGGTCCGGCGGGGATGCCGTAGGCGCGTCACGGAATATGTCGATCAGTTGTTCGAAACGGCGATAGAGCATCAGATAACCGCCCGGAGTACGGGCTCTCCTTTTATCAGTGTGAGCGGCGCAGTTTTAAGCTGCAGCCGCTCGATATGCCCTGTAAAGCTTAGTCGATGCGCTTGGCCGACTTGATGATCACAGGGTCGACAGGCACGTTTTGCATGCCCTGTTTGGTGGTGGTCTGGGAGTTGACGATGATGTCGACCACGTCCATGCCCTTGACCACTTTGGCGAACACCGCGTAACCGGCGTCGCGCCCCGGATCGAGGAACGCGTTGTCGGCGACGTTGATGAAGAACTGGCTGGTGGCCGAGTTCGGATCGGAAGTGCGGGCCATCGACAGGGTGCCGCGAACGTTGTGCAGACCGTTGCTGGCTTCGTTCTTGATCGGTGCCTTGGTTTCTTTCTGTTGCATCTGCTGGGTGAAGCCGCCGCCCTGGGCCATGAAGCCCGGAATCACGCGGTGGAAAATGGTGTTGGTGTAGAAACCGCTGTCGACGTACTCAAGGAAGTTCTTGGTACTGATCGGCGCCTTGACCGGGTCCAGCTCGATTTCGATGGTGCCGTTGGTGGTCACCAGTTCGACGTGTGGCGCCTTGGCCGGCGTGGCAGCCATCAGGTTGGCGGCGAACAGCACGGTGCCGGCGGCGAGGGCGAGTTTTTTCAGCATGGTTCAGTGATCCTGAGGGTGAATATCGGCTGTGGCGAGAAACGCCAGCAGCGTTTGATTGAAGCGTTCGGGTTGATCGAGCGGGGTGGCGTGGCGCGAATCGGCGATCACCACCAGCCGCGCATCGGGCAGCAGTCTGACATAGGTTTCTTTCAGCGAGACGGGGGTGTAGTCCCGGTCGGCGCTGACGACGAGCGTTGGACAGGAGATCCTCGAAAGTCGTTCCTGAACCCCCCAGCCAACAATCGCATCGAAGCTGGCGAGATAAGCACGTTTGTCGTTTTTTGCCCAGCGCTCGGCCATCTTCTGTCGCAATTCCGCCTGCTCCGGTTTGGGGAACAGTCTGGCGCCAAGGGCCTTGCCGATGGTGGCGAGGCTCAGCAGGCGCATCAGGCTCCAGCGCTTGAACCACTGCCAGTAGTCGTCGCGGCTGCGCACCTTGACCTCGGGCGCGCTGTTGACGATGGTCAGGCTCTTGAGCATCTGCGGCTGATCGACAGCAAACTGGAAGCCGATCATGCCGCCCATGGACAGTCCGGCGTAGTGCACCGGGCCGAGTTTCAGGTGCTCGATCAGGGCGACGATGTCGGCGCTGAAGCCGGCAATGCTGTAGCGCTCGCGGGGCTTGTCGGAGCGACCATGGCCCCGCACGTCCGGGACGATCACCCGGTATTGCGCGGCCAGTGCCGGAATCTGCATTTCCCAGTCCAGGGTGCTGGAGCCGAGACCGTGAACCAGCAGCAACGGATCGCCGTAGCCATATTCCTCGTAGTGCAGGTTGCAGCCTTCATGCTCGAAATACGCCATCGGTGAACTCCGTGTCAGGCTTGTTCGGGGGCGGCGAACGGTGCGTCCAGCGGCAAGGTGTCGAAGGTGCGCAGCAGTTCGACGAGGATCTGCGAAGCCGGGCCCAGCGGTTTGTCCTTGTTCGAATACAGATAGAAACTCGGATTGCGGCTGCCGCCCTGATCCAACGGTAGCAGCTTGAGCAGGCCTTCCTTCAATTCCCGTTCGATCATGTGCCGTGGCAGCCAGGCAAAGCCCAGTCCGCTGGAGACGAAATTGGCGGCGGTGGCGAGGCTGCCGACGGTCCACCGCTGCTCCGCACCGAGCCAGCCGACGTCCCGGGGTTGCTGGCGGCCGGAGTCGCGGATCACCACTTGCATCTGGGTTTCCAGATCCTGGAAATTCAGTTCACGGTTCAGCCGATGCAGCGCGTGTTCGGGGTGGGCGACGGCGACGAATTCAACGTCGCTCAATTCCGCACCGAGATAACCGGGAATGCTCAGGCCGGTGATCGCCAGATCGGCCACGCCTTCGAGCAACACCTCCTCGACACCCGACAGCACTTCTTCACGCAGACGCACGCGGCAGCCTCGGCTCTGCGGCATGAATGCGGTCAATGCGCGAACGAGGCGGGCGCTCGGGTAGGCGGCATCGACCACCAGCCGCACTTCGGCTTCCCAGCCTTGCTCCATGTGATGAGCGAGGTCTTCCAGTTGGCTGGCCTGTTTCACCAGTTGTCGCGAACGCCGCAGCAACACGCCGCCGGCTTCAGTCAGTACGGCTTTACGGCCGTCGATGCGTAACAACGGCACACCGAGCTGATCCTGCATGCGGGCGACGGTGTAGCTCACCGACGATTGCGAACGGTGCAGGGCCTCGGCCGCCTGGGCGAATCCGCCGTGGTCGACCACCGCCTGCAACGTTCGCCATTGATCGAGGGTCACGCGGGGCGCTTTCATCGATAGCTCCTCTTGTCCTAAGCTGGCTGTCCCTCATGGAGACTGCCGAATGAAAAAATTCTGTTGTGTGGTACTGGCGTTGCTGCCGCTGACCGCGTTTGCGTATCCGATCGATGTGCAGAAGAATCTCAATGGCCTGAAGATCGATTACGAGTCCTTCGATACCGATAAAGACATCGGCTCCATCCGGGTCGCCAACTACGGCGAGGTCGACGCGGTCTGTAAAGTCGTGTTCAGCAATGGCCCGGAAGCGCCGCGCACCCGCAATATCGAAGTCCCGGCCGGCAAACACACCAACGCCACCGCCAAGTTCTCCCGCGAGATCATCAAGCTGCGCGTCGAACTGACCTGCAACCCGAAATAGCGGTTTTGCCTCTCTGTAGGAGCGAGTCAGCCCGCTCCTGCAGGTGTAGCTTGCATCTAAACGAATATTTCGATGGTTTGCAGCAATTATTTGCGCTTTTTCATCGATACGACTCTGTTTAACCTTCACTCCATCGACTTACAACATTCTCGGATGGAGGCTACACACCATGTCCCGCGTTCTGATCATCGAAAGCAGCGCCCGCCAGCAAGACTCGGTATCCCGTCAACTGACCCAGACCTTCATCAGTCAGTGGAAAGCTGCACACCCGGCCGATCAGATCACCGTCCGTGACCTCGCCGTGAACCCGGTGCCACACCTGGACAGCAACCTGCTGGGCGGCTGGATGAAGCCCGCCGAGCAGCGCAACGCCAACGAACAATCCTCGCTGGACCGCTCCAACGAACTGACCGATGAACTGCTGGCCGCCGACGTGCTGGTGATGGCCGCGCCGATGTACAACTTCGCGATTCCAAGCACCCTGAAAGCCTGGCTCGACCACGTGCTGCGTGCCGGCGTGACCTTCAAGTACACCGAAACCGGTCCGCAAGGCCTGCTCAGCGGCAAGCGTGCCTACGTGTTGACTGCTCGCGGCGGCATCTACGCCGGCGGCCCGGCGGATCACCAGGAACCGTACCTGCGTCAGGTGATGGGTTTCATCGGCATCCACGACGTGACCTTCATCCACGCCGAGGGCATGAACCTGGGCGGTGACTTCCAGGAGAAAGGCCTCAACCAGGCCAACGCCAAACTGTCCCAGGTCGCTTGATATGTTAATCGCCAGATAATCGCCGATTGTTCTAGTGACCTGGCGCAACCCCTTCAAGGCTCTACGCGCATCGAACCTCCCTTTGCACTTGTTGCTCCTGAGTGCTGTAGCCCGATTGAACGCTTTAGCGAGATCGGGCTTTTTTTTGCATTTTTTACGGAGCGGCTGCTTCGCGCGTGACAATGCCATTGTGCCGTCATGCTCGCGCTCGTGTTCGGCCGGCTTTATACTCGTCCACATGCATGGGGCTCGAGCCCCAAGGAAAGCTGCAGGTACGCAGGCGCACACCGCCAATAAAGCGGGCCAGCGCGAACAAATTTTCAGGACGATCTTTGCACCTATGTTGCTTAGCCATCAGCTTCAATCACTCGCTTCAGATGCAGCCTCTCTCTCCGCTGGCACTGCTATTCGTTGTGCTACCGCAAACCATCGCTGGGAAGACGCGGTCTCGGATGAGCGCGCATCTGAATACAGTGTGTATGTTGGTGATGTCACTACCCATACAGACTGGAAGGCAGAACACAAAAGTTATCTGGGGTCATTTGTCCATGTTCCTCTGGACCTGCCGAGAAGTGCCGAGACCTTCATGGCAGTCAATAGCCGAGCGCATTTGAGCGAACAACTCGACAACACCTATTTGCTGCGTTTGGAATCGTTGGGCTTTTTATTTGATAATCCGTTGATTTCTGGCATTTCCACCAACTTCTGGCAGCGTTTTTTCAACTCGCAAAAAGATCTGCGCAAAGACACGTTGTCCGATTCGGATGAGGCATTGCGTATTGAATTCATGGCACAGTGGAATACCCAGCGAACACAGGCGCGTCCTTTGTTTGCAACTTTTTTGAACGATTTTGGAGGTGATCTGGCCGGGTTGATCAAGGATGACTGGCCGCATCTGTTACGCGATCGTCTGGGTTTGACTCACTGGCCTAGTTCTTCAAACCAGGCGCTTCCTGTAGCCTTGATGTGCTACACATTGGATGATGTGCGGCAGGCTCGGTCAATGGCAACCAAGAAAGGTGCCGTCGCAAGTTTTACCCGCCCCACGGTGCTGGACGCTGAAATGTCGGCCGCTTTTATTCCCGCACCACTTCAACCGGGTGGTGAAAGTTACGGCTACACGCTGGATTTGGCCAACCATTCAGCAGTACCGGAAACCTTTACCCCGGAACTGCTTACTTTTCCGATCGAGTATCAGCCACGGCACATTAAAGCGCTTGGTTTCATTAGCTCAGAACATGCTCTACTTGAGGATGAAGCCATATTCGACGCCCGCAACCGTCACGTGCAAGGGTTACAAAAATTGTCGGGCTGCGACAGATTCGGCGAGGTATTAGCATGAGTTGGCAGCATTGGGCTGAACAGCTACGTAACGCACCGGAGCAGGCCGTGAATGATTTGTTGCGCGGTGCTGCGGATATCGGTCCTTTTGAGCGCGTTTCTCCGCACGAATTTCTGCTGGCGGTGTTGCCACGAAAAGATCGCAGTGTGTCACGCACGTTACTCGGAGAACCTGATTCAGGCATCATTGAGGCTGAACAGGGTGCTGGCCTTTGCGATTATCTGGATATCGGTTTGTCGGCCTGGCTGAGGTCAGAGCGTGATGCCCCTTTACCATCTGCGCGAAAATTCGGCGCTTATAGCGCCCGAGTATGTGAAGCCATGCAATGGCCTCTTTTTTTTATGCTGCCGAGAACCCAGGCAACGTTGCGTACAGATCGAGCCATATGGCTCCAGTGGCTGAGATCGCTCACACTCTCGGCATTTCGCGATCCTGAATATGATTACTGGCAGGTACTGGCTGCTCAACAAGCCGATAACCAATTGCAGTTTTTCTGGCAGTCTTTTGCGATCGAGGCCGGACGTACGCGCTCCACACGTTATCTCAATCTTGGCTTGTTGGCGTTGGCCAAACTCCCTTTGTCGGAAGAGGACAGCCTGCGCAATCTGAGGTTGCAAGTACAAGCACTTGTCAGTCGTTACCAACACCGAAAAAACCTGGGTGTACTTGCTCAAGAGGAGTTGGCGCACTGTCTGAATAGTGTAATGGTGCGCAACCCAAGTTTGAGCGCAGCCCACTATCGAGACTTTCTGGCAACTTTTCTCACTACGCTGGGCAATGATAAGGCCGAGTCGGTATTGCGCTTGCTGGGGTTCTCAAGCACACAGGGGACTCGACGATATGCCAGTACTTCCCCCCGACCCGATTACGGGCTTAAACCTCCGGGACAGCCTGGAGACACTGATCAGGTTATTGAATCGATTCGGCACTCCAAAAGTCTGTTGCAAGCTTGGCAAGCCATTCATCGCTTGATAAGTGCTCATGAGGACTTTCTGCATAAGTCGGGGGATGCTTACCACTTTCTGCGGGTTCTAGATCGTGGCATTCGTGTACTGAGTGACAAATATCCTCTTAATGATCCTGAGATTCAGTCTCGAGTGTTCCATTGGATTCGTCTGGCCTTGCGCCTGGACCCTGACGAACCTAGACGATGGATGCTGTGGGAGTTGGTCTTGCGGCGTACAGACCAGCCGCAACGTGCGCAATGGGTCTTGTGGGAAATGACACGGCGTTTTCCAGAGAATGTGCATTGCCGTCTGGAACTAGCACGGTTGCTTGCGGAGTCCAGTCCAAATGATGCTTTACCTCAAGCTCATCATCTCTTGCAGCAAGTACTACAACTGGACTCTGAAAATTTACACGCACTTTCTACTTTGGCTCAGATGGCCATTCGTCGAGAGGACTGGCCGCAGGCTTTGGAACTCAGTCAGAAAGGTTTGCAGATTGATCCAAGCGACGCTGCATGTACTCTGCTGTTGGCCAGTGCCTATGCCAGGCGCGGAAAGCAGGGCGACTTGCAAACAGCTGTTGAACAATTACAGCGCTACAACAATCGCTACTCTACGAACAAGTCTGTTGAAAATTACATTCGGAGATTACAGAAGCGTTTGGTGCAGGGCTCTTCTTGGTACATCGAAGACGAAAAACCGAAAGCTCATGAAATTGTAGTGCCTGAAACTGATCCAGCCTGGCTTGGTTTCGTCGAGTCGATTCGCTCCTGGAGCGCAGCACTGACTACTGGTGTGGAGGCTGAATTGCACTCAGACGATGCGCAATTTATTGATCGCGTGCTGCCTCTGCCGCTGGCGTTACGACAGGCGCTGGCAAAAAAACAGTTGGATAGTGATGTGCTCTCGAACTATGAGGCAGCCACTCAACTGGAGTTCCCGCTGGAGACCAGTTTGTGGCGTTACTTGCAAACTTTGAATTCGATCGAGTCAAGTCCAAGCGATCGCAATCGGGCGAAAAAAGCCGTTCAAGCAAGGATTGAGTTTGAGGCACGTGACGCTGAAAGGGAGAAATCTTCCTGGTCGTGCTACTTGACCAAAGAGTGGAACGTTCTGAACTCAAGTGATGATTCGGCATTAGCTACGGGTACGAAGTGGCTCAAGGAACTACTTGGGCGATATCAGCCTCTGCCAGCACCATTGTTTGCGTGAAACATCCGGTCTGATAAGACAACGCAGGATTGGCTGTCCGTGTTGATTACCATGTTCGTGTGTGCAACTTCTTTCGGTGTTTTTGACAGGAGGGCGTTTTTTTTTCCTGAGACTCAGCGTTGGCCGGGAAAAACCGCTATCGTCGCCGCCATTCGAAATCGAGGCGACCATGGGCTATCTACTTATTGTCACGCTGATCCAGGCGTTTTCCTTCAGTCTGATCGGCGAATACCTGGCCGGGCATGTCGACAGCTACTTCGCGGTGCTGGTGCGTGTAGTGCTGGCCGGGCTGGTGTTCATCCCGCTGACGCGCTGGCGCTCGGTGGAGCCGGCGTTCATGCGCGGCATGCTGCTGATCGGCGCTTTGCAGTTCGGCGTGACCTACGTCTGCCTGTACCTGAGCTTCCGCGTGCTGACGGTGCCGGAAGTGCTGCTGTTCACCATCCTCACGCCGCTGCACGTGACGCTGATCGAAGACGCGCTGAACCGCCGTTTCAACCCGTGGGCACTGATCGCCGCACTGGTGGCGGTCGCAGGCGCGGCGGTAATTCGCTACGACCGGATCAACCCGGACTTCTTCATGGGTTTCCTGTTGCTGCAACTGGCCAACTTCACCTACGCCGCCGGGCAGGTGCTGTACAAGCATCTGGTGGCGAAGCACCCGAGCGATCTGCCGCACTACCGGCGCTTCGGATTCTTTTACCTCGGCGCACTGGCGGTGGCACTGCCGGCGTTCCTGCTGTTCGGCAAATCGAATTTCCTGCCGGAAGCGCCGCTGCAATGGGGCGTGCTGGTGTTCCTCGGTCTGGTTTCGACCGCACTCGGCCTGTACTGGTGGAACAAGGGCGCCTGCCTGGTCAACGGCGGCACCCTGGCGGTGATGAACAATCTGCATGTGCCGGTGGGGTTGCTGCTGAACCTGTTGATCTGGAATCAGCATGAGGAACTGGGGCGGTTGTTCCTCGGTGGCAGCGTGATTCTGGCGGCGGTGTGGATCAGCCGGTTGGGGATTCGCAAGCCGGCGCCAGTTGCCCCACCAGAAACTCGATAAACGCGCGTGTTTTCTGCGGCACCCGTCGCGCTGACGAATACACCGCGTTGATGGTGATCGCCGGGGCTTGCCATTCGCACAGCACCGGCACCAGTCGCCCGGCCGCCAGCGCCTCTTCGACGATGAAGTCCGGCAGCAGCGCAATGCCCATGCCGGCCTCGGCCGCTTGCGCCAGCAAGTCACCGTTGTTGGCGTGCAGCGGGCCGGTGACGTTGACTCGTTGGGTTTCCTTGCCGTTGCACAGTTGCAGGCTGACGCCGCTCTGCAGATAGCCGTAATTCAAGCATTGATGCGAGCGCAGATCCTGCGGGGTCTGCGGCGTGCCCGCGCGTTCGAGGTAAGCGGGGGAGGCGACCATGATTCGCGGTGCTGGCGCCAATTGTCGGGCGATCATGGTCGAGTCAGGCAGGCTGGCGATGCGGATCGTCACGTCGAACCCGCCGCGCACCGGATCGACCTGCTGGTCGCTGAGCACCAGTTGCAGCTCGATATTCGGGTGCTGCTCGTGGAACAGCGGAATCAGCTTGCCCAGCCGCCGCAGGCCGAACGACATCGGCGCGTTCACTCGCAGCACCCCACGCAATTCGCCCACCCCGTCCCGGGCTCGCTGCTCGGCCTCGTCCAGCGCCGCAATCACTTCCCGCGCCGCTTCGAAATACTCCGCGCCAGCCTCGGTCAGGTGCAGGCTGCGGGTGGTGCGTTGCAACAGTTGCACGCCGATGGCTTCTTCCAGCGCCTGAATCTGTTTGCTGACTTTCGAGCGGGGCACGTCCATGGCCCGGGCGGCGGCTGCAAAGCCGTTCTCGCCGACCGTCACCACGAAGGCGCGCATGCATTCGATGCGATCCATGATTGTCCCTTTTTTAGAATCAATGATTCTCGATTTTAGGGAATTGTCCCTTTATCGGCCAGCCCCTAAAGTGACATCCAAGCCGAGACAACAACGCCGAAGACGGCAAGCCACTCGACTCACCCATTACCCAATCGAAACGCTGAATCGACATCAAAAGGAACGCGCCATGTCTATCCGTGAACTGCTGAACCCAACCAACTCCGCCCTGATCCTGATCGACCACCAGCCGCAAATGGCTTTCGGCGTGCAGTCGATCGACCGTCAGACCCTGAAGAACAACACCGTCGGCCTGGCCAAGGCCGCCAAGATCTTCAACGTGCCGACCATCTACACCTCGGTCGAAACCGAAAGCTTCAGCGGCTATATCTGGCCGGAACTGCTGGCAGTACACCCGGAGCAGAAGCCGATCGAGCGCACCTCGATGAACTCCTGGGAAGACAAGGCGCTGGTTGACGCGGTGAAGGCCACCGGTCGCAAGAAGCTGATCATCGCCGCGCTGTGGACCGAGGTCTGCCTGACCTTCCCGGCCCTGGAAGCCCTGGCTGAAGGTTACGAGGTTTACATCGTCACCGACGCATCCGGCGGCACCACCAAAGAAGCCCACGACATGTCGGTGCAGCGGATGATTCAGGCCGGCGCCGTACCGGTGACCTGGCAGCAAGTACTGCTCGAGTACCAGCGTGACTGGGCGCACAAAGACACTTATCAGGCGGTGATGGACCTGGTGCTGGAGCACAGCGGCGCATACGGCATGGGTGTCGACTACGCCTACACCATGGTGCACAAGGCACCGCAGCGTCAGGCCTGACAAGTCAGCCGGACAAAAAAAGACGCAACCTGGGTTGCGTCTTTTTTGTTGCGCTCAAGAAAGCTCTACATCACATGTTTTTCGGCTTCTGGAATGTGGCTCGCGCCGAGGACTGCCGGCAATATCCCGGAACGCAAATCCCCACCACTCGGCTGCTGATACAGACTCAGCCCGAACTCCGGCAGCACCGCCAGCAGGTAATCGAAAATATCCCCCTGGATCCGCTCGTAATCGGCCCACACCGTGGTGGTGGTAAAGCAGTAGATTTCCAGCGGAATACCCTGGGCCGTGGTCTGCATCTGGCGAACCATGCAGGTCATGTTCGGCTGGATCTCGGGGTGGCTCTTCAGGTAGGCCAGCGCATAGGCGCGGAAGGTGCCGATGTTGGTCATGCGCCGGCGGTTGGCCGACATCGCTGCGACGTTGCCCTGGGCTTCGTTCCAGGCCTTGAGCTCGGCTTTCTTGCGGCCCATGTAGGCGGTCAGCAGGTGCACCTGGGACAGTTTTTCTTCTTCATCGTCGCGGATGAAACGCACACCGCTGGCGTCGATGAACAGACTGCGCTTGATCCGCCGCCCGCCGGACTGCTGCATGCCGCGCCAGTTTCGGAAGGATTCGGACATCAGGCGCCAGGTCGGGATCGAGACGATGGTCTTGTCGAAGTTCTGCACCTTGACCGTGTGCAGGGTGATGTCCACCACATCGCCATCGGCGCCGACTTGCGGCATTTCGATCCAGTCGCCGACCCGCAGCATGTCGTTGCTGGTCAACTGCACGCTGGCGACGAACGATAGCAGGGTGTCCTTGTAGACCAACAGGATCACCGCCGACATCGCACCCAGACCGGACAGCAGCAACAGCGGCGAACGGTCGATCAGAGTGGCGACGATGATGATCGCGCCGAACACGTACAAGACCATTTTCGCCAGTTGCACGTAACCCTTGATCGAGCGGGTGCGGGCATGTTCGGTGCGGGCGTAAATGTCCAGCAGCGCGTTGAGCAGGGCGCTGACCGACAGCAGCAGGAACAGAATGGTGAACGCCAGCGCGACATTGCCGAGGAACACCATGGCGGTCTTGCTCAGCTCCGGCACCAGGTGCAGGCCGAACTGGATCACCAGCGACGGCGTCATCTGCGCCAGGCGCTGAAACACCTTGTTATGCCGAAAGTCGTTGATCCAGTGCAGCGCGGGCTGGCGTCCGAGCATGCGGCTGGCATGCAGGATCAGGTAACGCGCCACTCGTCCGAGGACCAGCGCGATCACCAGCAGCAGGATCAGTGCCAGGCCGGCGTGCAGGAGCGGGTGCTGATCGAGGGCACCCCAGAGGTCTTGGGCGTTGAGCCAGAGCTGTTTGAAATCCATGAGGGCAACGATTCTTCTGTAGGACGCGACGGGCGATTAGAGCATTTAAGACGCTGTGTATTACCGTTGGAGACAAATCGAGCAACAAAAAAGCCACTGATTGCGGCTGATTTCATAAAGAAACTCGGCCTGAGCGCTCGAAACCGGTAACCTATGCAGCTGTTTTTCTGCATATCTTCGAGGTAGCACCCGTGTTTTCCCAATTCGCCCTGCACGAACGCCTGCTCAAAGCCGTGGCCGAGCTGAAATTTGTCGAGCCAACGCCTGTGCAAGCCGCGGCCATTCCGCTGGCGCTTCAGGGGCGTGACCTGCGGGTGACGGCGCAAACCGGTAGCGGCAAGACCGCCGCGTTTGTCCTGCCGATCCTCAACCGCCTGATCGGCCCGGCCAAGATCCGCGTCAGCATCAAGACCCTGATCCTGCTGCCGACCCGTGAGCTGGCCCAGCAGACCCTGAAGGAAGTCGAGCGCTTTTCGCAGTTCACTTTCATCAAGTCCGGCCTGATCACCGGCGGTGAAGACTTCAAGGTCCAGGCCGCCATGCTGCGCAAGGTGCCGGACATCCTGATCGGCACTCCGGGCCGGATGATCGAGCAACTGAACGCCGGCAACCTCGATTTGAAAGAAGTCGAAGTGCTGGTGCTCGACGAAGCCGACCGCATGCTCGACATGGGTTTCGCCGAAGACGTGCAGCGTCTGGTCGACGAGTGCCCGAACCGTCAGCAGACCATGCTGTTCTCCGCCACCACCGGCGGTTCCGGCCTGCGCGAGATGATCGCCAAGGTGCTGAACAACCCTGAGCACCTGCAGCTCAACGCGGTCAGCCAGCTGAACGACACCACCCGTCAGCAGATCATCACCGCCGACCACAACCAGCACAAAGAACAGATCGTCAACTGGCTGCTGGCCAACGAGACCTATCAGAAGGCCATCGTCTTCACCAACACCCGGGCCATGGCCGACCGCATCTACGGTCGTCTCGTCGCCCAGGAATACAAGGCGTTCGTGCTGCACGGCGAGAAAGACCAGAAGGATCGCAAACTGGCGATCGACCGTCTGAAGCAGGGCGGCGTGAAGATCCTGGTGGCCACCGACGTGGCGGCCCGTGGTCTGGACGTTGACGGCCTGGATCTGGTGATCAACTTCGACATGCCACGCAGCGGCGACGAATACGTTCACCGCATCGGTCGTACCGGCCGTGCCGGCAACGACGGTCTGGCGATCTCGCTGATCTGCCACGGCGACTGGAACCTGATGTCGAGCATCGAGCGTTATCTGAAGCAGAGCTTCGAGCGCCGCACCATCAAGGAAGTCAAAGGCACCTACGGCGGACCGAAAAAGGTCAAGGCCTCGGGCAAAGCCGTCGGCGTGAAGAAGAAAAAGACCGACGCCAAGGGCGACAAGAAAAAATCCGCCGCCAAGACCCCGACCAAGCGCAAGAGCGCCAACCGTCCGAAGCCGGATTCTCTGGTGAGCAGCGACGGCATGGCCCCGCTCAAGCGCCGCAAGCCGGCAGCACCTGCGGCCGAGTAAGGCGTTTCAGGCAGGCAAAAAAACCCGGACACTGTCCGGGTTTTTTTATTGCCAGCGTTTATCAGCTGCCCAGCTGTCCACGGGTGTCGGCATCAAAGCGCTGCTTGGCCTGATCCGCCTTTGGTTTGAGCTGTGCAAGCAGGGCGGCCTCGGAGTACAGCCCAGTCAGGGCCAGCTCCTTGGGCGTCGGCTCGATCGGGATCAGCACATCTTCACCGGCCGCGTGCAGCCAGATGGCTACGACCTGCAGCGCCGAAACGAACAGGACTCGCAGCTCGACGGTTTTGCCCTGCAACTGCGGCGATTGCTCCGCCAGCTTCAGCGCATCGACCGTGGCGGTGGCCAGGTTGCCGTGGTTCAACGAGGCAAACTCGACGTGACCGCGGACTTCGGCCAATTGCGCATCGGCAATCGACACGCCGTCGGCAAACACCAAGTAATGCCAGTCGCCGAGCCGGGCGTCCTTCAGGCCTTTGCCCTGGCTCAGGTCCTCCAGGCTGAGCGAGTAGCCGCGATAAGCCTCGCTCAGGCTGATTTTCGCCGGTACAGCACTGGCGAACTGGCGATTGATGCCAAATCCCTGGGTTTGCAGCGCCGCTTGCAGCACCGGACGCAAGGTCTGTACGCCGTTGGAAGGCGCCTTTGGATAAGTCAGTTGCATGATGTCGCCCTCCTAGTTTTTCGCCGTGAAGTAAGTGTGGGTCCAGTTGCCGCCACCGTTGTAGGAACCGGGGAACGAGCTCAGTGCGCGGGTCGAATAGCCGTAGATCGAATCCGCGACCAGCACGTAGTTGCCGTTGGTGCCGTAGATCGTCAGGAAGTGCGCACCGCCGCCATACCAGGCACAGCGCAGACCGACGGGCCGGCCCATGTTTATCTGGTTCTGGATGGCCGACATCTGCAACGAGCCCTGATTCATCCCGTTGTAGCTGCGGGTGGTTTGCAGGGCCGAATCCAGATAGCCATAGACGTTGCACGGCCCCGGCTGGCTGCAGCAGTTGCGGTTCAATTGGGTGCTGGCAACCCCGCACTGGGTCCAGGACCCGGTGCCGTAATAGTTGCCGACCGAAGCGGAAACCGCGGCCCAGCACCAGTTGGTCTGGGTCTGTTGCTGCATTGTGAAGTTCAGGCTTGAGGCCGCCAGGGCCTCGGCCTGTGGCGCGGCTTCGACCTCGACCAGTTGCGCGTCGAGCAGATGGCCGGTCAGGCACCCGGGCAGGGAGTTGCCGGTGAATTGCGTTGTTTCAGTGGTTAACATTTTTCAATCCTCCATGAATGAAAACAAATGTCCTGCGTAGATTTGCGAGCCGTCGGCGGTTAAGGGGTGCCACTTCTGCGGCGGGTTCCGAGCAGGCTCGAGGTAACCCTAGGTCTGAATATGCATTTGTGCAAATAAATAAATGCACAAATGCAATTATACGGGCGAAAGGACACTGCTTTGAGCATGTCCTTTGTGGTGGAGGCTGAAGCCCGAGGCCGTTAACCCTCGGTTTTGTGCTCGGCCGAATCCAGCTCCTTCAAGCGCTGGTCGATCAACTGGCATTTGTCCGGCAGATCGGCAGAGGCGGTGCCCAGGTCCATCTTCTGCAACTCGGCATTGATTTCCTTGGCCTTGGTCGGGTTTTGCTCGGTGAGCTTTGCCACTTCCTGGGCCAGTTGTTCGCGTTTGGCGGTGGCTTCTTCGGGCGTGCAGGCCCACACGGGCAGGGCACAGGCGAAGGTGGTGGCGAGTGTGAGAGTGAGCAGGGTTTTCATGGGGGCAGGCCTCGGATCCGGTTAAGGCGGGTTAACCGGTTGAGGGCCGTGACCCGTGAAAAGTTCAGTGTCTTTGCCGGCTCAGTCGCCGTGGCAGCAACTGGATTTGTGCTCTCCGTCATACCGATCATGATGCCGCACCCACTCCATGATTTCGTCCTCGTTCCGCCCCTTGGGCGTGAGGTCGAGAAAGTTGTAGGCGCCCACCAGCATGTCCAGACCCCGGGCGTAGGTTGAGTAGGTGTGGAATATCTCGCCGTTATTGGCGCGATAGAACACGCTCAGCCCCGGCATTTCCTCTTCGCCACTGTCAGTCTTTTCATAGTTGTACGTGGCCTTTCCGGCTTCTGCGTCTTCAGCACGGGCGCACACGCCGAAGTCGTAGTTGAAATCGGAACCGTCCGACGACACCCAGTCGAACTTCCAGCCCATCCGCCGCTTGAACGCCTGGAATTCGGCGAATGGCGCGTGGGATACCGCCACCAAAGCAATGTCGTGATGGGCCAGGTGCAGATTGGCGCCGTCGAAGTGGTCGCCGAGGAACGAACAGCCCTGGCAGCCTTCTTCCCAGCCCTTGGCGAACATGAAGTGATAGACGATGAGTTGACTGTGCTGGCCGAACAGGTCGGTGAGTTTCAATTCGCCGTCCGGCCCCATGAAGCGATAGTCCTTGTCGACTTTCACCCACGGCAGCGCGCGGCGTTTGGCGCTGAGGCGGTCGCGTTCTTTGGTGAAGGCCTTTTCATCGGCAAGATGCTGCTTGCGGGCGGCGAGCCATTCTTCGCGCGACACCACCGGATGATTCTCAACGTTCATGATGATTTCTCCTGCGGGGTTGAAACCGTCTGTCTCAGACTAGTCGCTTAACGCCGTCGGAAATCGACAGACCGCCGGTCGGTCGGCGCCGCAAATCAAGCTGAACGGCTCTTGCCCGCTCGGGTCACAACCTAGGACAGCGCCATTAATCACGCGCACCGGAGGTTGAATCAGGATGACGACTTATAACTGGGATTTGATTGAACGCCTGCTGCATGAAGTGCAGAACGGCGCAGGCCACAGCTTTGCACCGCGTTCCTATGCCGAAGACTACGCAGCGGAAAAAGCCGCGGCAGGCGAGCCGATCGAGAATCTGGATCATCTGAAAACCATCGCCTGTGAATACGAACAGAAGCTGTTGCTGCGCGGTTTTATCGAACCCCGTGGCGACGATGAAGGCAGCACCGGCAACAATTTCAGCCTGACCCCGCGTGGCTCTAGCCTGTTGAGCCTGATCGACAGCAGCATTCCTGGTAATGATCATCCGCGTCAGGTGCTGGATGAACAGGAGGATGCGCTGGATGAGGCGACATTCGACCGTGTAGCGTCAAAAGCGCAGATTGCCTGAGCGCCTGCTGCGATCCCTCTGGAGCCGGGTTTCCGGCTCCCGCAGGTTCAATAAACCTCAGCCTGCTTTCGCCGCTTTCAGACACTTCAAATCATTGAAGTCCTTGCGCACCCCTTCGATTTTCTTCAACAGGCGCTGGCGTTGTTGCGGTGTGCTTTCGGCCATCAGATCCACCGCCAGCGAGCGCGCCTGAGCCTCGGTGTCGGCGTAGGCCTTGCGGTAATCCGCTGTCCATAAACGCTCGCGATAGACCAGAAGTGTCTCGATCCGCTGTGGGAAATCCGGACTTTTACGCTGGGCAACGGCGGCGCTGAACTGCTGTTGCCAGTGCGCACGGTTGGCGATCCATTGGGTGTTCTGGTCGCCCAATGCTGTCGACCACGCCATCACGCGTTGTTCCTGGGTGGGACTCAGTGGTCCGAGCCAGTCGTTGAGGCGTTTGTCCATGCGTGCGCCGCGTTCGGCAATCTGCTGGGCCAGGGGTGGCTTCACATACTCCTGCTGACGTTTGCGAAGGTCCTTGGCAAACGCATCGTTCATGTCGGCGACCTGTTTGTCGTCCAGCCCTTGCAGCAACTCGATGGCCGACGGGGTAATCTCCCGGGCGGTTTCGGCAATCGCCTGCTTGGCTTCCACGGTGCGGGCCTGGAGCGCGGCGTCGGTGACCTGATTGGTCTCGACCATGGTCTGCAGGCGATCCAGCCAGTCCAGATAACCCGGCAATTGCGTGGTGCAGTGCCAGCTCAGGTGTTCCTTCAGGCGTTCGTTGAACCAGCCTTTCTGCTCGCCGGTCATGTCCAGGTAGTCGCTGAGCGTCCATGGAATGATCACGTCGAGATTGCGGTAGGCCAGGCCGACGCGGCTGCACGCGCCGAGGGCAAGGGTGAAGATCAACAGGGTGGCGCAGTGTTTGAACCAGCGAGACATGAGCGAGTCCTTGCGAAAGCCTGGCGTCTGATTCTTATGTGAACGCAGGATGCTCCCGGCAGTTCAGCCAATCAATAGAACGCGCGTTCTGCCTTGAGCGTGACCAGTCCGTCGCACTGGCTGTTGTGCCCGGAATAGGCGGAGCAATCGCTGCCGCTGAGGCTGGAGTTGCTGTAGATCAGGTCCAGGTCGATGCCCATCACCGGCCGGGAAAACTTCACCGACCAGTCGGTAAAACTGCTGACATAACCGCCGTCCACCGAGACCGGCGTGTTGAGCTGATGGGTGGTGTATTTCATGCTGATCCCGATGCCGAACGGCTGGTTGCCGCCCAGATCGGCAAACAAAGTGTTGTTCTGTTTGTCCGGGTCGTTGCTCAGAGCGATGCCGAAACGGCTGCCGAGCAGGGTCAGTCCGCCGAACAGCTCCTGGCTGTCGAGGGTGTCGACCTTCGGATAGCTGTAATGGATCATCCCGACTTCGTAGCCGAGGGTTTGATCGAAGGGTTGTTTGAAACCGACGTAGGAGTCGATCTCCAGATTCTTGCCCGGCGTCAGTCCCATGCTCGGCGCGTACTGGCCGACGTAGAGGCCGCTGTCGTGGGTCAGATCGAGGCCGCCGTGAAACGAGCCGGCCGCCGAGGGCTTGACCAGACCCTGGGCCATGCTGCGGCTGGGCGTGGTGCCGAGCTTGAGGTCGAAGTCGCCGAGTTCACGCTGGAAAATCTGCGCGTGCGCCACCGGGCTCGCCAGCAGTCCTGCAAGAATTAAACTGAGAGGTTTGAGCATGCGTCACTCCTTGAACAGCGAGCGCAGGGCGACGTACCTGCTGAAACGCTTGATCCAGACGCGTGCAAGGATACCGGCGAATGATCGGCATCGAGGGCCGTTCGTCGATTTCTGATGTTTTGTCGGTTTGATTAAACGCGAGAGAGGTCTTGCGAGGGTTCCGGTCCAGACGCTTCGAAGCTCAAAGCGCCTTGGGACTGGGATGTTGCGGGGTGTTACTTCTTGCCCAGGCTGATCTGCTTGGACGGGCCGAACGTCTGGCCGCTGACGCCCTTGGCAATTTGCTGGATCTCGCCGCCGGACTTGAGGAATGCCGCGATCTGATCGTTGATCGATTCGCTGGTTTCAACGGCTGGAGCTGGCTTTGCTTTGCTGGTGGATGCTTTTACGCGCATGGCGGCCATTAACCTGTAGAAAAGTAACTCGGCCAGGCATCGTACAGGAATAACTTGACAATTGCTTGGTAAATATCCCCCGGAATAACCCAGCGTGCGGGTGGATTATTCTCGATTAATTATTAGAAATATCCCGCTAACCTGCTGTTTTAAATAACAACATTTATCGAGATCGGTGGCTTTTTCGCGGGGGCGTCGCGGCGCGAAGTCGCCGAGGTGGTCTGACGAGTGGCGTCTGCTCGGCGGCAAGCCAAGGAAAATCAAGGCTTCGCGCAATTTTCAGTTTGCGGGAGCATCTGCCGGCCAACGAACCCGGCAAAACCGGGTAGAATGCCGCCCACGCAATGAGGGTATTGGAAATGGCTTTAGTCGGGCGCTACAACAGTTTGCAAGTGGTTAAACACACTAACTTCGGTTTATATCTGGACGGCGGTGCCGACGGCGAAATTCTTTTGCCCAACCGTTATATCCCCAAAGATATTCCCAGCGAAGATGAAGACTGGCTCAATGTTTTCATTTATCTGGACAGCGATGACAAACTAATTGCCACCACTGAAAAACCAAAAGTTCAGGTCGGTGAGTTTGCCAGTTTGAAAGTTGTTGAAGTCAACAGCATCGGTGTGTTCCTCGATTGGGGTCTGCCGAAGGATCTGCTGCTGCCTTACTCCGAAGAAAAACGCCAGATGACCGCCGGCGAATACTGCGTGGTGCATGTCTACCTCGACAAACACACCCGCCGCATCACCGCCACCGCGCGTCTTGATCGCTACCTCGACAAGACCCCGGCCAACTACAGCGTGGGCCAGGAAGTTGATCTGCTGGTGGCCGAAGCCACTGACATGGGTTTCAAGGCCGTCATCAACAACAAGCACTGGGGTTTGATCCACAAGAATGAAATCTTCAAGTTCATGCGTTCCGGCATGCGCGAGAAAGGTTTCATCAAGGAAGTGCGCGCCGACGGCAAGATCAGCCTGAGCCTGCAACCGGTGGGGCAGGAAGCGGCCAGCAGCCTGAGTTCGAAGATTCTCGCCAAGTTGCGCGAAAGCAATGGCACCCTGGCCGTCAGCGACAAGAGCGATCCGGCGCTGATCAGCAGCCTGTTCGGTGTCAGCAAGGGCAACTTCAAGAAGGCCATCGGTTCGTTGTACAAGGAAGGCAAGATCGTCATTCATGCCGATCGCATTGAACTAACCTGAGCCTGACGTGGCCCATGTTGCATGGGCCAACCTGAGGTCGGGCAAATGAAAAAAGCGCTGATTGCCTACGTCGCCACGCTGCTGACGTTTCTTTTGCTCGACGGCCTCTGGCTCGGCGTGTTGATGGCGCCGACCTATCGCGAACTGCTCGGTCCGCTGATGCTCGAAAAACCGTTGCTGGTGCCTGCAGCGGTTTTTTATTGCCTGTACGTTTTCGGTTGTGTGGCGTTTGTGGTGTTGCCGGCGCTGAACTGGCAACGCGCCGCCCGCATGGGGGCGCTGCTAGGGCTGGTCGCTTACGGCACCTATGACCTGACCAACTGGGCGACGCTACGTGGCTGGTCGGTGCAGGTGACGTTGCTGGATTGGGCATGGGGGACGTTTGCCACGGCGCTGGCCTGTACGGTCGGATTTGTCGTGGTTGGCCGGTTGGGCAGATCAGCCAGCTGATTTCGGTTGATTGAACTGACGCCATCGCTGGCAAGCCAGCTCCCACAATGTCCCAGTCGTACACAAAATCTGTAAGCGCCGCTGATACTGTGGGAGCTGGCTTGCCAGCGATTGACGGCGCAGCCGTCAGCCATTCACTGCTGACGTTGCAGGAGCATCAAATGTCTCTTCCAGACGGCTTTTTCTGGCCAACTGGTTAATAATCCCCTAGACCATTTTTCGCCCCGGACGAAGAGCCGGGGCTTTGTTTTGACCATTGGAAAACTGCCATGTCGTGTGTGTTCGAGGTGTTGCGGTGAGCGTCAGTCGGCGCAGTGCCGACGGCTTTGCCCTGCAGGTGATGATCGGCCTGTGCCTGATCTGGGGTGTGCAGCAGGTGCTGATCAAGTGGGCGGCAAGCGATATCGCGCCGGTGATGCAGGCGGCTGGGCGGTCGGGGATTTCCGCGTTGCTTGTAGGACTGCTCATCTGCTGGAAGGGCGGCTGGGATCAGGTCGGTACGACCTGGCGCGGCGGCTTGTTGGCCGGTGCCTTGTTCGGGCTTGAGTTCCTGTTCATTTCCGAAGGTTTGCAACTGACCACTGCGGCGCACATGTCGGTTTTCCTCTACACCGCGCCGATCTTCACCGCGCTGGGCGTGCATTTCCTGTTGCCCAGCGAACGTCTGCGACCGGTGCAATGGCTGGGGATCTTCATGGCATTTGTCGGGATCGCGGTAGCGTTTGCCGGCGGCGTGTCATGGGACAACCTCGATCACCGCATGCTGCTGGGCGATGCTCTCGGCGTACTGGCCGGGGCCAGTTGGGGCGCGACCACCGTGGTGGTGCGCGCCTCGCGCCTGTCGGAAGCGCCGGTGACGCTGACGCTGTTTTATCAGCTGATCGTCGGTTTCGTCGGTTTGCTGTTGATCGCACTGCTCAGCGGCCAGATCACCCACGTCAGCCTGACCGCCGTGGCGGTGGGCAGCGTGCTGTTCCAGGGCCTGGTGGTGTCGTTCTTCAGTTACCTGACCTGGTTCTGGCTGCTGCGCCGTTATCTGGCGGCCAATCTGGCGGTGTTTTCCTTCATGACGCCGTTGTTCGGCGTCACGTTCGGCGTGGTGCTGCTCGGCGAAGAACTGAGCCTGAACTTCATCATCGGTGCCGTGCTGGTGTTGCTCGGCATCACCTTCGTCAGCGCGGAACAGTGGGTGCGTCGGCGTTTGCGCAAAGCGCTCGGCCAGTCGTAAGCGGCTTCCACGCCAGGCCACCGGCAATCAGCAGGCCGCTGCCGGCGATCACCAGCGCCGGTTGCAGGCCACCGCTGAAGTGGCTGCTGACCGCCGCCAGCAACGGCCCGCTGAGCTGACCGACAGCGAAGCACGCGGTGAGCAGGCCGGCGTTGCGCTGGGTGGCGTGGGGCGCCAGCTCCCGGGAGCGCTGCATCACCAGTTGCATGCAGGCCAGGAACGGCGTGCCGCACAGGATCACACCCAAAGCCAGGCCGAGGCCGCTGCCCAGCAGGCAGGCAAACACTCCGGCGGCCTGCAACCACAACGTCGCCATCAGCCAGTGACGGGTGGTGTCCGGGTCGTGTCGACGCAAGCTCACCAGCAACACGCCAATCGCGGCGCCGAGGCCGAAGCATGGCCAGAACAGATCCGCCTGCCATTGCCCGTGAAACTGCGCGTTGGCCATCTGCGACAGGAACGTGGCCGGAATGATGTAGCCCACGCCGTACAGGGCATACACCACTGCCAATCGCCCAATCCCGCGATTCGAATGATTGACGGCGGCAGGCGCGACGTTTGCACCGACGCCCGGTTGCGGCAGGATCCGCACGATCCCCAGCAACATCACCAGCGCCACGGCGGCATAGATCAGCCACAAAGTGGCGGAAGTCTGCTGCGCCAGATGCGAGAACAGCGCCAGCAACCCCGTCAGAAAGATTCCAAGGCCCGGCCCGGCAAACACCAGCGCTCCCAATCGCGGACGACCCGCCGCCGCAGCCAGCGGCTGACTCAGCGCCGTAATCATCACCAGCACCCAGGCACTCGCCACACCCGTGCCGAAGCGCAGCAGCAAGTGCGACCAGAAGCCGTTGGCCCAGAACGACGCCAGTGTCAGCAGTACACACAGCCACAAGCCACCATGCAGGCGCCGTTGCACCTGATCGGGCCGACGGGAAAACATCGCGTCCACGGCGCCGAGCAGATAGCCGAGGTAGTTCGCGGCTGCAATCAGACCGGCGGCAGTCAGGTCGATCTGCCCTTCGCTGATCAGGTGGGGAAGTTGCGGTGTGAGGGCGAAACGCCCGATGCCCATGGCCATCATCAGGGCAATGAAACTGGCGGATAAGCGAATCAGCGGCGACATGGTCTGGATTCCGTTGGAAGGTTCGATGACCGTCAGGCTAGGACTGATTGACTTTCTTTAAAATTGAATAATAGTGAGTAACTTGTTCTGTTCAGGAGAAAGGTTGTGGAGTTCAGCCAATTGCGGATCTTCCAGGCCGTGGCGGAGGAGGGCTCGATCACTCGCGCCGCCGAACGCCTGCACCGCGTGCCGTCGAACCTGTCGACCCGGCTCAAGCAGCTCGAAGAGCAACTGGGCGTCGAACTGTTCGTCCGCGAGCGTCAGCGTTTGCAGTTGTCACCTGCGGGAAAAGTCCTGCTGGACTACACCGGCAAACTGTTCGCCCTGCGCGATCAGGCCAGTGCGGCGGTGATGGGCGGGCAACCGGCGGGGGATTTCGTGCTCGGTACGTTGTACAGCACCGCCGCGATTCATTTGCCGGCGTTGCTGGCGCGCTATCACAAGCAGTATCCGGCGGTGAATCTTCAGGTGCAGTCCGGGCCCAGCGGCGAGTTGCTCGAAGGGCTGCTCACCGGGCGGCTCGACGCCGCGCTGGTGGACGGCCCGCCGCAACTGGCCGGGATCGACGGCGTGCCGCTGTGCAGCGAGCGGCTGGTGCTGATCAGCGAGGCCGATCACCCGCCGGTGCGCAGTGCCAAGGATGTCGAGGGGCGGGCGGTGTTCACCTTTCGTCATGGCTGCGCCTACCGCGCGCGGCTGGAGTCGTGGTTCGCCCACTATCACGCGGCGATGGGCCGGGCGATGGAGATCGAGTCCTACCAGGGAATGCTGGCTTGCGTAATTGCCGGCAGCGGCGTGGCGCTGATGTCGGAGTCGATGCTCGCCAGCCTGCCGGGGCGCGAAAGTGTCGCAGTGCACCCGCTGGCCGAACCTTTTGCCAGTGCGACAACGTGGCTCATGTGGCGCCGGGGCATGGTCGGGGCCAACCTCAATGCGTGGATTGAACAGCAGCAGGCGCTCTATCCCGTGGCTGGCGAAGATACCCGGGAAACGGCTTGAACGAACGGTCAGGGATTCTGATCCATTCAGTAACAGATCATTGCGGATTTCGCCGAGCATTGCGTAGGACTTCGGACTATTATCAGTGCGAAGCGGCTACAGAATTCCGGCCGCTCAGCACCACCCTGAAGGGGGCATGACGATGAAAGAGAAAATTCAGAACTGGCTGCACGATTTGGGTGTTGCCCTCGGCTTGATCGAACCGCCTCTGCAACCGGTCCCGATTCGTACTGACGACGAACAGCGTCGGCGTCAGCAGCGTCGGCGGTAATGCCTTCCGGCTTCAAGGATTAAAGATTAGAGAGGTCGCCGTTTCGGGCGGCTCCGGCAGAAAAGAAGCTGGAGCCGCCCGAAACGGCGACCTTTTGCTATTCAGTGTCGCCCGATTTCCAACAGAAACCGGCTCAAGTCATTCGCGGTTTTCGCGCTCTTGAGCATGCGGTCCTCTTCTGCGGTGAATGCCGTCAGTCCGAATTCATCTTCCAGGTGGAAGATCAGATCCTCGATGTCCGCCTTCTCCAGACCCAGCTCCGCCAGACTGGTGTTGTCATTGAAGTCGCGGTGTTCCAGCAGGCGTTTGATGAATCGGTGCACGGCGGCACGCACGGCAGCTCTTCTCATGGCAGATGTTCAAAAAGTGGCGGGATCTGACTGGAGTACAGCAGGCCTCAGGCGTGTCGGCGCAACCATTCGTCAATCATTGAACGTAAATGCTCTCCCGAGAAACTGCCGAAATGCCCGCCATGCACCGTGCGGATCTTCAGGGCCTGCAAGCGTCGCAAGCTGGCGGCGTAATCCTCGAGATTGGAGTGGTAGGCGTCTTCGATCAGCGGCCCGTCGTAGATGATGTCGCCGCTGAACAGGGTTTCGGTGGCGGCTTCATAGAGGCTGATACCGCCCGGTGAATGCCCCGGCGTGTGCAGCACCTGCAACGTGCGGTTGCCCAGGTCCAGCACATCACCGTCCTCGACAAACCCGGTGGCCGGCGCAGCCTTGACCCGGTATTCGGCGTAGCACAACGGGCAATCCGGGTGCGCTTCGAACATGTCGTCGCCGACGAAGGCCCGGCTCAAGTCATTCTCGCCATCCGGCGCAGCCAGAATGTCCGCCTCGGCGGGATGCACCAGCCGTTCGGCAAATTCGTGATGCCCGGCGATGTGATCGAAATGGCAATGACTGGCCACCGCCACCAGCGGCCGTTCGGTCAGCCACGGCAGTTGTTCGCGCAGGCTCACCAGTCCGGAACCACTGTCGAGCAGCAGATCCTTGTCCCGACCCTGAACATGCCACAGGTTGCAGCGGTAGAACGGGCGGATGTAGGGCTCGTGGATCAGGCGAATGCCGTCGCTCAGGTGCTGCACTTCGAACCATTGGTCCCGGGAAACAATCTTCATCGGCCATTTTCTCCAGACGAAAAAAAACGAGTGTGGCAACCGACGCCACACCCGTCGAAGAAAGCATCAAGTCGTTATGTTCAGCTTAGATCGCGCTGGCCACCACGTTTGGGCGGCGGGACATCAGGCTGACCACCACAAAACTCACCAGACCCACAGCCAGGCTGTAGTAGATCGGGGTGTTGGCGTCCAGACCGTCCTTGACCATGAACAGCAGGGCGGTAGCGAAACCCAGGCCCATGCTGGCGATGGCGCCGGCGGTGGTGGCGCGTTTCCAGAAAATCGCACCGATCAGCGGGATCAGCATGCCGCCCACCAGCAGGTTGTAGGCCAGGGTCAGGGCGCTGATCACGTCATTCACAATCAGCGCGATACCCAGCACCACAACACCGGTCAGCAGGGTGAACAGGCGGTTGATGCCGAGGCTCGACTGTTTGCCGCCACGCAGTTTCGGCAGCAGGTCTTCGGTCAGGGTGGTGGCGGCGGCGAGCAGGCCGGCGCTGGCGGTGGACATCATCGCGGCCAGGGCAGCGGCGATCACCAGACCCCGGATGCCGTCCGGCAGCGACAGTTTGACGATGGCGGCGAAGGCGTTGTTGACGTTATCCAGATCCGGGATCAGTACGTGCGCTGCCATGCCGATCAGGGCGCAGGCCAGACCGTAGAGGATGCAGTAGATGCCCGCGAAGCTGCCGGCGTACTGAGCCACTTTTTCATTCTTGACGGTGAACACCCGTTGCCAGATGTCCTGACCGATCAGGATGCCGAAGAAGTAGATCATGAAGTAGGTGATGATCGTGTCCCAGCCGATGGTGGTGAAGTTGAACGCCGCCGCCGGCAGCTTCAGCACCAGTTCGTCCCAGCCACCGACTTTGTACAGGCAGATTGGCAACAGGATGAACATCAGGCCCACGGTCTTGATGATGAACTGGACGATGTCGGTCAGGGTCAGCGACCACATGCCGCCGATGGCCGAGTACACCACCACCACGCCACCGCCGAGCAGTACCGAGACCCAGAACGGCAAGCCGAACAGCACTTGCAATACGGTGCCGATGGCGAGGATCGAGGTCACGCCGATCATCAGCGCGTAGGCCAGCATGATCGCCGCGCTCGCCGAGCGGGCCATCGGGTTGTAGCGTTTTTCCAGGACCTGGGTAACGGTGTAGATCTTCAGTTTCAGCAGCGGCTTGGCCAGGAACAGGTTCAGCGCGACGATGCCGCAACCCAGTGCCGCGCACAGCCAGAAACCGGAGATGCCGTGCACGTAGCCCAGACGCACGGTGCCGACGGTGGACGCGCCACCCAGAACGGTCGCGGCCATGGTGCCCATGTACAGGCTCGGGCCGAGGTTACGCCCGGCGACGAGGAAGTCCTCGTTGGTCTTGGCTTTGCGCATGCCGAAATAGCCGAGCAAGAGCATGCCGGCCGCGTAGATGAGGACGACGAATAAATCCAAAGCCATGATGGCGTGTCTCCGATTGTCTTTTTTATGGGGTGGAACACTGTGGGAGAAGGCTGACTCCCACAGGCGATTCGTTTCTTCAGGCGGCCTGACGCAGCGCCGCTTCAGCCGGCGCATGGGCGCCTTTGCTCCGTGGATCCTTCGGCCCGTAGACCAGCGCCGGTTCCGGGAACAGGCTCAGCAGCATCAGGTACATCACCGAGGCCAGACCGAGGGTCACCAGCAGGCTGATGTCGATGCCTCCAGCCAGTTCACCCAGCGGGCCGACGAACTGCCCCGGCAGGTTGACGAAGCACAGGCCGACCGCCGCGCTCGGGATCCATGCACCCAGGCCGCGCCAGTTCCAGCCGTGGCTGAACCAGTAGCGTCCGCCTTGCTCGCCGCGAGTGAACACTTGCAGGTCGTCCGGGCAGTAGAAGCCGCGACGCACCACCAGGCCGATGATCATGATCACCATCCATGGCGTGGTGCAGGTGATGATCAGCACGGCGAAGGTCGACACGCTCTGCACCAGGTTCGCTGCGAAGCGCCCGATGAAGATGAAGGCAATCGACAGCACGCCGATCAGCAGCGTCGCCTTGACCCGCGACAGCAGGCGCGGGAACACGCTGGACATGTCCAGCCCGGTGCCATACAGCGAGGTGGTGCCGGTGGACATGCCGCCGATCACCGCAATCAGGCATACCGGCAGGAAGAACCAGCTCGGCGATACCGCCAGCAGACCGCCGACGTAGTTGTTGGCCGCGATGTAGTCCGGTGCCTGGATCGCTACGATGGTGGCGGTGGTCAGGCCGAACAGGAACGGAATGAAGGTGGCGATCTGCGAGAAAATCACCGCCGCCATGATCCGCTTGCGCGAAGTCTCACGCGGGATATAACGGGCCCAGTCACCGAGGAACGCGCCGAAGGAAATCGGGTTGCTCATGGCCACCAGCGCGGCGCCGATGAACGCGGCCCAGAAGCCCGGCTGGCCGAGGCTGACGGTGCCGGCGTAGTGCGAATCGAAAGGACCGGCGAAAGCGAAGATGCCCAGCAGGAACAGCAGGCTCGCGCTCCACACCGCGACCTTGTTCACCCACAGCAGGAAGCGGAAGCCATAGATGCACACGGTCAGCACCAGCACCGCGAACAGACCGTAGGCCAGGCCCAGGGTCAGGTCGGTTTCCGGCAGGTCGATCAGGCGTTTCGCACCACCGATCAGCGCATCCCCCGAACTCCACACCGAGAGCGAGAAGAAGGCGATGGCGGTCAACAGCGACAGGAACGAACCGACGATTCGCCCGTGCACGCCGAAGTGCGCACCGGACGACACGGCATTGTTGGTGCCGTTGAGCGGGCCGAACAGGCCCATCGGTGCGAGGATCAGCGAGCCGAGCAGCACGCCCGAGACAATCGCCCAGACGCCCGCCTGAAAGGACAGGCCGAACAGCACCGGGAAACTGCCGAGCACGGCGGTGGCAAAGGTATTCGCGCCGCCAAAGATCATGCGGAACAAATCCACGGGACCGGCGGTGCGTTCGTTGTCCGGGATCTGCTCGACCCCGTGGGTTTCAATCTGCGTAAGGCTTTGGTCTTTGTTGTTGTTATTCATGATCTGCTCCGATCATAAAGGCGCGCTCATCGTGTCGTGAGCGTCACCTGTCTTGGCTAAGGGGGTGGCAGCCCTTCCGGCATTGCGGACAAATGTTCGTGGCAGGCCAGCCAATGGCCTTGTTGTTCTAGGCTCGACGCTTGTTTCCTGAAAACAATCGTCTCGCGCTCCTGGCTGAAGTGTTGCTCCCCTTGCATGCGCAGCTCGGTGGCCACGTCATGGATAAACACCGCCAAGTCACCCTGCAGGCTGACGAAGGCGTTGCTCGAAGTGCACGACAGCACTTCGAAGCCATCCTCGGCGCGCCAGCTGTCCCACAACGCCTGATAGGCATCGCGCGACAGCAGTGGCTGTTCGAGGGTGTAGAACACGAAGCTCGCATCGGCGCTGAACGCGCCGAAGTAGGCTTCGCGATCGTTGCGGGCGAAGGCGGACACCAGATCGGCGGCCGCTTTCAGAACCTGATCACGTTCGTTCATGACCCGACCCTCAGCGGTGGACCACGCCCGGCAGTACGCAGAGCATTTCGTACAGCAGGTTGGCGGCCAGCAGCGAGGTGTTGCCGGTGGTGTCATAAGCGGGCGAGACTTCTACCAGATCGCAGCCGATCAGGTCGAGGCCCTGGCAGCCGCGAACGATTTCAATCGCCTGAATGGTCGTCAGACCACCGATTTCCGGGGTGCCGGTGCCCGGTGCCCAGGCCGGGTCAATGCCGTCGATGTCGAAGCTCAGGTACACCGGGCCGCCACCGACTTTCTCGCGCACTTCGGCCATCAGTGGTTCCAGCGACTTGTGCCAGCACTCTTCGGCTTGAACAACGCGGAAGCCCTGATCGCGGCTCCAGTTGAAGTCGTCAGCGGTGTAACCCTGCGCACGCAGACCAATCTGCACCACGCGGTCGCAGTCCAGAAGACCTTCTTCGACGGCGCGACGGAAGGTCGTGCCGTGGGCGATCTTCTCGCCGAACATGTGATCGTTGACGTCAGCGTGAGCGTCGATGTGCACCAGACCGACCTTGCCGTGCTTTTTGTGGATGGCACGCAGGATCGGCAGGGTGATGGTGTGGTCGCCACCCAGGGTCATCGGGATCACGTTGTGCTCGAGAATGTTGTCGTAGGCTTCTTCGATGATGCGCACGGCGTCGAGCAGGTTGAAGGTGTTGATTGCCACGTCACCGATGTCGGCAACCGACAGCGAGTCGAACGGCGCGGCGCCGGTGGCCATGTTGTACGGGCGGATCATCACCGATTCGGTGCGGATGTCGCGCGGCCCGAAGCGGGTGCCGGGGCGCAGCGAAGTACCGATGTCCAGTGGCACGCCAACGAAGGCAGCGTCCAGGCCGGCAGCGGTCGGTACATGGGGGAGTCGGAGCATGGTGGCGATGCCGCCGAAGCGCGGCATTTCGTTGCCGCCCAGTGGTTGGTGAAGAATCTTGTCCACGGGTAGGGCCTCATCGTCTTTGTTTTATTTATGTCGGCGCGCCGCATTCGCAAGGTCACGGGCACCGCTGTGGGCCGATTCTGCGAAATGTAGTGAGGCGGAAGAATCGCTACGAACAAAAACTTAGTTCAGATTTTTCTAAACTAATCGAAAGGCTGGAGATAGACTTCTCGCCCATGCTCGTTGCCCGATCAGTGGAGTCCCCATGGCCAACGCTTTACCCGACCTGAAACTTTTGCGCATCTTCGTCAGCGTCGTGCGGCATCAGGGGTTTGCCAACGCGCAGCAGGAACTCAACCTGTCGACCTCGGCAATCAGTACCTACATGAGCCAGCTCGAAGCCGCCCTCGGTCTGGTGCTGTGCCATCGCGGGCGGGGCGGGTTCAGCCTGACCAGCAAGGGCGAGCTGTTCCATCAGGAAACCCTGCGCCTGCTCGCCGAACTCGAAGGCTTCGAGCAATACGCCGCCGCGCTCAAGGGCGAACTGCGCGGCACGCTCAATCTGGGGGTGATCGACTCCACCGTCAGCGACAAGGCCCTGCCGTTCGCCGAAGCCATCGGCGCCTACAGCCAGGAACACCCGGCGGTGCATTTGCACCTGTCGGTGATGAGTCCCTACGAATTGCAACTCGGCGTGCAGGACAACCGCCTCGATCTGGCCATCGGCGCGTTTTCCACGCGCATGAGCGGTCTGGTGTACATGCCGCTGTACCGCGAACAGCACTGGCTGTATTGCAGCAGCCGTCACCCGTTATTCAACGAACGGCGGATTCCCGAACAGGTCATCACCCAGCAACGCATGGTCGGGCGCGGCTACTGGAGCCAGGCGGAACTGGCACGCCACGGTTTCAAACACAGTGCCGCTACCGTGGAAAGTATGGAGGCGCAGCTGATTCTGGTGCTGTCCGGCGCATACATCGGCTACCTGCCGGAGCATTACGCCCAGGCCTGGGCCGACAAGGGCGACCTGCGGGTTCTGTTGCCGGCGACCTTCGGTTATCAGGCGCCGTTTTCCATGATCATGCGCCGTGGCCGCAGCCGCGAGCCGCTGATCCAGACTTTCCGTGACCTGCTCAAAGCGCAGCTCAATCAGGCATAAGAACATGTCCAGACCTCAATGCCCGCGCTGCCTGCGCCCACAAACCCACTGCCTGTGCCCGCTGATCCCCAGCCTCGACAGCCGCACCCGCGTGTTGCTGTTGCAGCACCCGAGCGAGGTCAATCACGCGCTCAACACCGCACGGCTGGCAGCGCTCGGTTTGAACAATGCCGAACTGATCGTCGGCGAGGTGTTCAAGGATCTGCCTGCGTTGCTGAACCGGCCGGGCTATCGGGCGCGGTTGCTGTTCCCGGCGGACGATGCACAGCCGATGCAGGCTTACACCGCGTCCGATGAACCGCTGTTGCTGGTAGTGCCGGACGGCACGTGGCGCAAGGCGCGCAAGATGCTGCACCTCAATCCGCTGCTGGCGGCGTTGCCACGGGTGACGCTGGCGCAGGGCGGGGTTTCACGGTATCGGCTGCGCAAGGCACCGGGGCCGGGGGCGTTGTCGACCATCGAGGCGATTGTTCAGGCGTTGCAGACCCTGGAAGCGCCAGCCTCTTTCGATCCGTTGCTCAAGCCGTTCGAGGCGTTGATCGAGGGGCAGATTGCGGCAATGGGGGAGGAGACCTTTCAGCGCAATCATTCTGAAAAATGATCATTGCTCCTGCTGGCCCCATCGCTGGCAAGCCAGCTCCCACAGGTTTAGCGTCGGACTCAGACTTTGTGCTCGAAAGGAACACTGTGGGAGCTGGCTTGCCAGCGATGAGGCCAGATTATTCACTACAAACTCCGGATCATCACTACCGCTCGCGCATCGCTTCGGTCCGGGCCTTCAGCACCGGTTTGAGCAAGTAATCCAGCACGCTTTTTTCCCCGGTAATGATGTCCACCGTGGCGACCATCCCCGGGATGATCAGCAACGGCTTCACATCCCCGCCCAAATGATTTTTGTCGGTACGCACCTGGATCAGGTAGAAGCTGTTGCCCTTGTCGTCGGTGATGGTGTCGGCACCGATCAGCTCCAGCTTGGCGCTGAGCCCGCCGTAGATCGTGTAGTCATAGGCGCTGAACTTGACCATGGCTTTCTGGCCCGGGTGCAGGAACGCCACGTCCTGCGGACGCACCTTGGCTTCGATCAGCAGGTTGTCTTCCAGCGGCACGATTTCCACCATGTCGCTGCCTGGCTGAACCACGCCGCCGATGGTGTTGACCTTCAATTGCTTGATCACCCCGTGTACCGGCGAGGTCACGGTGGTGCGGCTGACGCGGTCGTCGATGGCGATGCTCGACGCGGTGATTTTCGACAGGTCGGTGCGCTTCTGGTTGAGGTCCTTGGCGGCGTCGGAACGGAAGGTCTGTTCCGATTCGTCGATCTTGCTCTTGATCTCGTTGATCGCCGATTCCGCCCGTGGAATCGCCAGGGTCGTGGCGTTCAACGAGCCACGAATTTCCACCGCGCTGCGTTTGAGCCGCAGGATCTCCACCGGCGAAACCGCCCCGGTACCCACCAGCGGCGACGACATGTTCATCTCTTGCTGCAACAGCGCCAGGCTGGAACTGTATTGACCCTGCTTGGAGCGAAACTCCGCCAGTTCCTGAGTCTTCTGCCGCAATTGTTCGGTGAGGGTGCGCTGTTCGCTGGCCAGGCGCCGCTGGCGCTGGTCGTAGAGCGCGCGTTCGTCTTCGGCCACTTGCGGCGCCTTGCTGACGATCTCGTCCGAGAGCTTCATCGGCCGGCCTTCGGACTCCGCCGACAAACGCTCGACCTGCGCCATCAACGCGTAGCGATCAGCCTCGCTCTCGCCCTTGTTCGACAGAAACCGCGTGTCATCCAGACGCAGCAGGGTATCGCCCTTGTTCACCATTTGCCCTTCACGCACGAAGATCTCGGTGACGATCCCGCCTTCGAGGTTCTGGATCACCTGGACCTTGCTCGACGGAATCGCCTTGCCTTCGCCCATGGTCACTTCTTCGAGCACCGCAAACTTGGCCCAGACCAGCGCGCTGATCAGCAGCGCCGCTGCCAGCCACACGGTGATCCGCGACCAGCGCGGCGAATCCTGCAACGACGCGCCGGCGGTTTCCGGCATGAATTCGGCCTCGGCGCTTTTGCCGAAACTGTCGAAGTAACCGCGCGATTTTGAAGAAGAGGAAGCAGACATGGGCAACTCCTAGACTGCCGCCGAGCCGACCCGGCCCTTGCGCAGTGCATCGATGACCGCATCCTTCGGACCGTCGGCTACGATCCGGCCGTTGTCCAGCACCAGCAACCGGTCCACCAGGCTCAGCATCGAGGTGCGGTGGGTGACCAGCAGCAGCGTCTTGCCCTGCACCCAGCCGTGGAGCTTCTGGCGCAGGACGTCTTCGCTGCTGTTGTCCATGGCGCTGGTGGGTTCGTCGAGCAGCATGATCGGCGGATCGAGCAACAGCGCCCGGGCCAGCAACACCGCCTGGCGCTGACCGCCGGAGAGCAATTGCCCGCGTTCTCCCACCGGCCGGTCGAAGCCTTGAGGGTGCTGGCGGGCCAGTTCGGTGACGCCGGTCAGTTCGGCGACTTCGAGCATCCGCGAATCGCTGACGTAACGGGCGCCGAGGGTCAGGTTGTCACGCAGGCTGCCGGCCAGCAGCGGCAGGTCGTGGGCGACGTAACCGATCTGCTGGCGCAGGTCGGCGACATCCAGTTGCCGCAGGTCGAGGCCGTCGAGCAGCAACTGGCCTTCTTCCGGTTCGTAAAAACCCATCACCAGCCGCGCCAGGGTGCTTTTGCCGGAACCGCTGCGGCCGATGATGCCGATGCGTTCGCCGGGTTTGAGGCTGAAACTGACATTGCTCAGGGCCGGGGCATTCTGGCCGTTGTAATGGAAGGTCACACCGCTGACGTCCAGCGCGCCTTGCAGTTGCGTGCGTTCCAGGGGCCGCTGTTTTCCGTCGCGTTCCTGAGGCAGGGCCATCAGCGCGTCGGTGCTTTTCATGGTCAGTTGCGCTTGCTGGTAGCGGGTGATCAGCCCGGCGATCTGGCCCAGTGGTGCGAGCACGCGGCTGCCGAGCATATAACTGGCCACCAGCGCGCCGACGCTGAGGTTGCCGGCGATGATGCTATAGACCCCGGCCACAATCGTTGCCATCCCCGAAAACTGCTGGATGAACAGCGTGCCGTTGGTGGCCAGCGCCGAGAGATTGCGCGCATGGCTGTCGAGGCGGGTGAGGGCGCCGTGGGTGCTTTCCCATTTGTGCTGGCGCTCGCTTTCGGCGCTGCAGGCCTTGAGGGTTTCCAGGCCGCCGAGGGTTTCGATCAGCAGCGCCTGACGCTCGGCACCGAGGCTCAGGCTTTTCTGCACGGTGTCACGCAGGCGCGCCTGAATGATCATCGCGAACATGATCGTGATCGGAAACGCCAGCAACGGAATCACCACCAGCCAGCCACCGAGCAGGCCGATCACCACCAGCATCAACACCACGAACGGCAGGTCGATCAGGCTGGTCAGGGTCACGGCGGTGAGAAATTCCCGCAGCCCCTGAAAGTCATGAATGCTCTGGGCGAAGCCGCCGATGGTCGCCGGCCGGGCCTTCATCGCCATGCCGGTGATGCGCTCAAATAATGTCGCGGAAAGGATCACATCGGTCTTCTTGCCGGCGGTGTCCAGCAGGTGCGCACGTACCACCCGCAGCACCAGTTCGAAACCGGTGCCGATCAGCAACCCGATGGCAAGCACCCACAGGGTCGACGTGGCCTGATTCGGCACTACGCGGTCGTAGGTCTGCATGACGAACAGCGGCACCATCAAGCCCAGCAGGTTGATCAGGAAACTGGCGAGGATCGCGTCGCTGTACAGCCATTTCGACAGCTTCAACGTGTCGCGAAACCACGCCTGGACCCGTGGCACCAACGGTGAACGCAGGTCTTCCAGTTCATGCCGGGGCCGGGCGAACAGGGCTTGGCCGCTGTAGTGTTCGGCGAGTTCTTCGCGGCTGACCCACTGCTCGCCGCCGTCGGCTTCACTGGGCAGGATCAGGGCCTTGCCGTCGTCGGCAAAACGTCGCAACACCGCGGTGCGGCCATTGCCCAGCAGCAACAGCACCGGCAGGTTGAGCGGGGAAATGTCCTTGAGGTCGCGGCGCAGCAGCCGCGCCTGCAAACCGGCCCGGGCCGCCGCACGGGGCAGCAGGTCCAGGCTCAGGCGTTGTTTGTCCAGGGGCAGCCCGGCACTCAGGCTGGCGCGACTGACCGTCGCGCCGTGGAGTTTGCAGAGGATCAACAGACCGTCGAGTAACGGATCATCGAAGCTCAGCCGCGGATCGACCCCGGAAACACCGGGTTCCATGCTGGTCATATTGATCGCTCCCTGGCTACATCATCGGGACTACTTCAGTTCGGGCAAGCGCGCCTCGTTCTTCACTTCGGCAGCGGCAATCGCGTCGGCCGGCAGCACGACCCGTTGCTTGCTCAGTAACTGACCCATGTTCGCCAGCACGCGGTACATCGAAAATTCCTCGGTGTAGCGGATTTCGGTGTAGCGGCGATTGGCGTTGTACAGCTCGTTTTCACTGTCGAGCAGGTCGAGCAGGGTGCGTTGGCCGAGGCCGAACTGATCCTGATACGCGGCGCGCACACGCTTGGTGGTCTCGGCGTATTCGCGGGCGGTCGGGGTCTGCTTCTTGGCATTGACCATGGCGTTCCACGCCAGGTGAATGTTCTCGTTGAGCTGGCGCAGGGCGTTGTTGCGGATGTCCATCGCCTGGTTGATCTGATGCGCATCGGAGGCCAGCCGCGCCTTGTCGCTGCCGCCGCGGAACAGGTTGTAGTTCATCACCACGCCGACGCGCCATTCGTTGTCGTGGCCCTCGTCACCCTGCACGTTGTTGTTGGCGCCGACTGCCGCTTCGGCATCGAAGCGTGGATAGAACGGCGACTTGGCGACTTCGTACTGGCTCTCGGCCGATTGCACGTCGGCCTGGGCGGATTTCAGATACGGGTTGTTTTCGACCATGCTCTGCTGGGCTTCGGGCAGGGTGGCGGGCAATTCACCACGGGTCGAGGCCGGGGTTTCCAGCTCATCGGGCATGCGTCCGACGACGCTGTAGAAGTTCGATTCGGCGTCCGCCAGATCGACCTCAGCGGTGTCGAGGTTGTTCTGTGCCAACGCCTTACGGGCCACCGACTGGTCGGAGTCGGCTGTGCTGCCGATGCCGCGCTGGGTGCGCAGGCCGATCTGGTCGTTGACCCGCAGGTGCGCCTGCAGGTTGTTCCTGGCCAGAGTCACCAGTTCGCGGCGCTTGAGCACTTCGAGATAGACCTCGATGGTGCGCAGGGCCAGATCCTGAGCGGTGCCTTGCGCGTAATACGCGCGCGAGTTGGATACGCCTTTGGTGCGCGCGACTTCGTTGGACGTGTTGAAACCGTCGAACAGCATCTGGCGCAGGCGCAGCTCGGACTGGGTGTAGTTGAGGGTTTCAGTGTTGTGACCGCTCGGGGTCAGCGCCCGGGTGTTGGTGTTGTCGCTATAACCGCGCCCATAGGAAGCATTCAGATCGACGGACGGATAGTAGCCGCCCTTGGCGACGTTCACCTGTTCATCCGCCGACAGTTTCGCGTCGACGCGCGAAGCGAGATCCGGGTGGGTCGCAATGGTGCTCTGGATGGCTTCGGTGAGGTTCATGGCCTGAGCTTGGGATGTGCAAGCCATGGCCAGCAAAACCGCACTGCAGAGGGGGGTTAGAACGCGCATGGGTGCATCTCCCTGAGTCCTGATGGTATTCCGCTGTCGCCAATTTATTGACGATATTTTTAGTGTTTAGCGTCTCATCGCTGTTACAACAGAGCTAAGAACATCCTGAAGCGTAGCTAAGAAAAATTTTTCATATGGCTTATGCCAAAAAAAACTTATGCGCTTCGCCGAATCCGGCACATTGTTCCATTCGAAAGCCTTTGTTTTATGTGCTTTAGGGAGTGCATGAAGGCTTGAGGAAAGTTCCACTCACTTTGCGACATACGGGCGAAGTACTGCTAAAGGGGAGGGACGCGTAGCGGCAAATGAGCGACAGTTTTTTGTCACTCGGGTGATTCACCACCGTTACGTAGCGCTAGTGGGCGTGCTGCATCGATCAGGGATTCCAAGTGCCTGAGGGCGCTGGAGTTTCTGAACTTGCACAACCTGCGAAACGAACTGTCGAGGTGCGAGCGTCGCCCCGACAACCCGCTTGAGCCATGGGCTGCTTCGCGAACCAGTGCCGACGGTGGTCGGCAGCGGAGGAAATGCACATGGCAACGCTCATCGGGACCGTCACCAAAGTCATTGGTCAGGTTTTCGCTCAAGCCGCTGACGGAAGTCGGCGTGCATTGGTCGAAGGCGATCGGCTGTTTACGGGGGATCAATTGATCACCGGTGCGGAAGGGGCGGTCGCCGTCCATCTGCAAAACGGCCAGGAACTGACCCTGGGCCGCGACAGCAGCATGACCCTGACCGGCCAATTGCTGGCCAACCACGCGCCCCATGTGGATGCCCCGGAAGCACTGACCCCGAGCGATGCGCAACTCACCGACGTGGCACAGATCCAGAAAGCCATCGCCGCCGGTGAAGACCCGACCCAATCCGCTGAAGCCACTGCGGCAGGCCCCGATGCCCCGGGCGATGCCAATGGAGGCAAGGGCGGTGGCCACAGTTTCGTCTTGCTGACGGAAGTCGCCGGGCGGGTCGATCCGGTCGTCGGTTTCCCCACTGCCGGTTTCAATGGCATTCCCGAGTTCCCGCAAGAGCGGCACTACGCGGTGATCGACAACGGCGACAACACGCCGGCGCCGGTCATCCCGCCACCGGTCAACAACCTGGTCACCCTCACAGGCCTCGACGTGCCCGGGGGCGAACTGACGCTCAACGAAGCCAATCTGCCGGACGGTTCCACCGCCAATCCCGGCGCGCTGACCCAGGCCGGCAGCTTCAGCATCTCCGCGCCTGACGGTCTGACGAGCCTGAGCATCGGCGGTATCAACATCATCGTCGGCGGCGTGCCGGTCGGTTTCCCGCAATCGATCACCACGCAACTGGGCAACACCCTGACCATCACCGGTTACAACCCGGCGAACGGCACGGTCAGCTACAGCTACACCCTCAATGGCAACGACGCCCATCCTGCGGGGGATGGCGCGAACAGCCTCAGTGAACATTTCACGGTGATTGCCGGCGACAGCAATGGCGACACGGCGACCGGCTCGCTGGACGTGAACATCACCGATGACGTGCCCAAAGCTGTTGATGACAGCAACACCGGTACGGCTTCGGAAACCAACCTGAGCCAGACCGGTAACGTGCTGACCAACGACGTCCAGGGCGCCGACCGCATTCCCGTCGGCCCCAACAGCGGCCCGGTGGTCGCCGGTACGTTCACCGGGACCTACGGCACGCTGGTGCTGAACGCCAACGGGACTTACACCTACACGCTGAACACCAACGATGCGGATTTCAAGGCGTTGCATGGCGGCGGCAACGGCACAGAAACCTTTACCTACACCCTGCGCGATTCCGATGGTGACACCAGCACTGCAAACCTGGTTCTGCAGATCCACAACAATGACGATCCGGTGCTGATCAACGGGTTGAACGTCGAGGGTGGCGAGCTGACGGTTTTCGAGAAAAACCTTGGCACCGGCAGCGCGCCGGATGCTGCGGCTTTGACTCAGAGCGGCACTTTCACCATCACCGCGCTGGACGGCGTGACCACGCTGACCGTGGGAGGTATCGCGGTCGTCACCAACGGCGTGGCCGCAGGCTTTCCGCAATCGGTCACGACTCCGCTGGGCAGCACGCTGACCATCACCGGGTTCAACGCCGCCACCGGCGTTGTCAGCTACAGCTACACCCTGGATCACAACGACGCGCACCCGACCGCCAACGGCGCCAACACCTTGAGTGAGCAGTTCGCGGTCACTGTGGTGGATGACAACGGCACCACCGCCAACGCTTCTCTGGATGTGAACATCGTTGATGACGTGCCAAAAGCCGTGGACGACAGCAACACTGGCACGGCGTCGGAAACCAATCTCACGCTGACCGGGAACGTGCTGACCAATGACGTGCAAGGTGCCGACCGTGTGCCGACGGGCCCGGTCACCGCCGGAACCTTCACCGGGACTTACGGCACTCTGGTGCTGAATGCCGATGGTTCCTACACCTACACCGTCAACCCTAATGACGCCGACTTCAAGAATCTGCATGGCGGCGGCAACGGCACCGAGACCTTCACCTACACCATTACGGATTCCGACGGCGACACCAGCACCGCGAATCTGGTTCTGCAGATCCACAACAACGACGATCCGGTGATCATCAACGGCCTCGACGTTAACGGTGGTGAGCTGACGGTTTTCGAGAAAAACCTGAGCACCGGTAGTGCGCCGGATGCTGCGGCTTTGACTCAGAGCGGCACGTTCACCATCACTGCGCTGGACGGTGTGACCACGCTGACTGTCGGCGGTATCGCGGTCGTCACCAATGGTGTAGCCGCCGGTTTCCCGCAATCGGTCACCACGCCGCTGGGCAGTACTCTGACCATTACCGGATTCAATGCCACCACCGGAGTTGTGAGTTACAGCTACACCCTCGATCACAACGATGCGCACCCGACCGCCAACGGCGCCAACACCCTGAGCGAACAGTTCGCCGTAACTGTCGTGGACGATAACGGCACCACCGCTAACGCTTCTCTGGATGTGAACATCGTCGATGACCTGCCAAAAGCCGTGGACGACAGCAACACCGGTACGGCTTCGGAAACCAATCTCACGCTGACCGGCAACGTCCTGACCAACGACGTGCAGGGCGCCGACCGTGTGCCGACCGGCCCGGTCACCGCTGGAACCTTCACCGGAACTTACGGCACCCTGGTGCTGAATGCCGATGGTTCTTATACCTACACCGTCAACCCTAACGACGCCGACTTCAAGAACCTGCATGGCGGCGGAAACGGCACGGAAACCTTCACCTACACGATTACCGATTCTGACGGTGACACCAGCACCGCGAACCTCGTGCTGCAGATCCACAACAACGACGATCCTGTGGTTATCAGCGGCCTGGACGTAAACGGCGGCGAGCTGACTGTTTTCGAGAAAAACCTGAGCACCGGTAGTGCGCCGGATGCTGCGGCTTTGACTCAGAGCGGTACTTTCACGATCACTGCTTTGGACGGCGTAACCACACTGACCGTGGGCGGCATTGCCGTCGTCACCAACGGTGTGGCCGCCGGTTTCCCGCAATCGGTCACTACGCCGCTGGGCAGTACGCTGACCATCACCGGCTTCAACGCCACGACGGGTGTCGTCAGCTATAGCTACACCCTCGATCACAACGATGCGCACCCAACCGCCAACGGCGCCAATACCTTGAGCGAGCAGTTCGCGGTCACCGTGGTGGATGACAACGGAACCACCGCCAATGCATCGCTGGATGTGAACATCGTCGATGACCTGCCGAAAGGTGTGGACGACAGCAATACCGGCACAGCTTCGGAAACCAACCTGACGCTGACCGGCAACGTATTGACCAACGACGTACAAGGCGCCGACCGCGTTCCGATCGGCCCCAACTCCGGCCCGATCACCGCCGGAACCTTCACCGGGACTTACGGCACGCTGGTGCTCAATGCCAACGGCACTTACACCTACACACTGAACACCAATGATGCCGACTTCAAAAACCTGCACGGCGGCGGCAACGGCACCGAAACTTTCACCTACACCATCACCGATTCGGACGGTGACACCAGTACTGCGAATCTGGTTTTGCAGATCCACAACAATGACGATCCGGTAACCATCAGCGGCCTGGATGTGAACGGCGGTGAACTCACCGTCTTCGAGAAAAACCTAAGCACCGGCAGTGCGCCGGATGCTACCGCGCTGACTCAGAGCGGCACTTTCACCATCACTGCGCTGGACGGCGTAGCGACGCTGACCGTGGGCGGCATCGCCGTCGTCACCAACGGCGTGGCCGCCGGTTTCCCGCAATCGGTCACGACTCCGCTGGGCAGCACGCTGACCATCACCGGGTTCAACGCCACGACCGGCGTCGTCAGCTACAGCTACACCCTGGACCACAACGACGCCCACCCAACCGCCAACGGCGCCAACACCTTGAGCGAACAGTTCGCCGTCACCGTGGTGGACGATAACGGCACCACTGCGAATGCTTCGTTGGATGTAAACATCGTCGACGACCTGCCAAAAGCCGTAAACGACACCAACACCGGCACCGCCTCGGAAACCAACCTGACCCTGACTGGCAATGTCCTGACCAACGACGTACAAGGCGCCGACCGCGTTCCGACCGGCCCCAACGCCGGTCCGATCACCGCCGGAACCTTCACCGGGACTTACGGCACGCTGGTGCTCAACGCCAACGGCACTTACACCTACACAGTCAATCCGAATGATGCCGACTTCAAAGCCCTGCACGGCGGCGGCAACGGCACCGAAACCTTCACCTACACCATCACCGACTCGGACGGCGACACCAGCACCGCGAACCTGGTTCTGCAAATCCACAACAACGACGATCCGGTGATCATCAACGGCCTCGACGTAAACGGCGGCGAGCTGACGGTTTTCGAGAAAAACCTCAGCACCGGCAGTGCGCCTGATGCCACAGCCCTGACCCAAAACGGCACGTTCACCATCACTGCTTTGGATGGCGTGACCACACTGACCGTGGGCGGTATTGCTGTCGTCACCAACGGTGTGGCCGCAGGCTTCCCGCAATCGGTGACTACGCCATTGGGCAGCACGCTGACCATCACCGGGTTCAACGCCGCAACCGGCGTTGTCAGCTACAGCTACACCCTGGATCACAACGATGCACACCCAACCGCCAATGGCGCGAACACACTAAGTGAGCAATTCGCTGTCACGGTGGTGGATGACAACGGCACCACCGCCAATGCATCGCTGGACGTAAACATCGTCGACGACCTGCCAAAAGCCGTAAACGACACCAACACCGGCACCGCCTCGGAAACCAACCTCACGCTGACCGGCAACGTCCTGACCAATGACGTGCAAGGCGCCGACCGCGTCCCGACCGGCCCCAACGCCGGTCCGATCACCGCCGGTACTCTCACCGGGACCTACGGCACGCTGGTGCTCAACGCCAATGGCACTTACACCTACACCCTCAACACCAATGACGCCGACTTCAAAGCCCTGCACGGCGGTGGCAACGGCACCGAAACCTTCACCTACACCATCACCGACTCGGACGGCGACACCAGTACCGCCAACCTCGTGCTGCAGATCCACAACAACGACGATCCGGTGATTCTCAGCGGCCTCGACGTCAACGGCGGCGAGCTCACCGTCTACGAGAAAAACCTCGGCAACGGCACTGCACCGGACGTCACGGCCCTGACCCAAAGCGGCACCTTTACTGTCACTGCACTCGACGGTCTTCAAACCCTCACCGTCGGCGGCATCGCGGTGGTTACCAACGGCGTGGCCGCAGGCTTCCCGCAATCGGTCACCACGCCGCTGGGCAGCACACTGACGGTCACCGGGTTCAATGCCGCGACCGGCGTCGTGAGCTACAGCTACACCCTGGTGCACAACGATGCGCACCCGACCGGTAACGGCGCCAACAGCATCACCGAGAACTTCAACGTGGTGGCCACCGATGGCGATGGCAGCACCGCGTCGGGGCAGATCAACGTCAACATCGTCGATGACCTGCCGACCGCCAAGGCCGACACCGGCTCGGTGGTGGAGGGCGGCACGGTCAATATCAGCGTGCTGGGCAACGACGTCACTGGCGCCGACGGCCCGGCAGCGGGCGGTGCGGTGGTGGGCGTAAGGGCCGGCGGCGACACCTCGACCTCGGCCATTGGCGGCCTCAACAGCAACATCAACGGCACCTACGGCTACCTGACTCTGGATGGGGCGGGCAACGCGGTCTATCACAGCAACCCGAACTCGGTGAGCCCGCCGGGTGCTACCGACACGTTCACCTACACCATCCGCGACAGTGACGGCGACGAAAGCACCACCACCATCACCGTCAACGTCGCCGACAGCAAACTCGTGGCCTCGGTCGATCAGGACGTGACCGTCTACGAAAAAGCCCTCGACCTGACCAAGGACGGGCAAGACCTGGCCCCCGGCACGGTCATCGGCAGCGACCCGACCAACACCGGCGAAACCGCCAGCGGCACGCTGGTCGGCGCGGTCACCGGCGGCAGTGGCGCGATCACCTACACCCTGGTCGGCAGCGCCACCGGCACCTACGGACAGATCCTGCTCAACCCCGACGGCACCTACACCTACACCCTGACCTCGGCGCCGAAAACCACGCCAAACGCCAATGACGGTGCGAACACGCTAAGCGAAAGCTTCACCTACAAAGCCACCGATGCGCTGGGCAACAGCACCACCAGCACCATCGTGGTCAACATCGTCGACGACGTGCCCAAGGCTGTGGCGTCGGATCGTTCGGTGGCGGCGGTGGAGATCGACTCCAACATCCTGATCGTGCTCGACATCTCCGGCAGCATGGCCGACGCCTCCGGCGTGCCGGGCCTGTCGCGGCTGGACCTGGCCAAGCAGGCGATCAGTGCCTTGCTCGACAAGTACGACGATCTCGGCGATGTGAAAGTGCAACTCGTCACCTTCAGCAGCAACGCCACCGACCGCACTTCAGTGTGGGTCGATGTGGCGACCGCCAAGACCCTGCTCGCCGGCCTCAGCGCCGGTGGCGGCACCAACTACGATGCGGCCGTGGCGACCATGCAGACCGCGTTCAACACCTCGGGCAAGCTGACCGGGGCGCAGAACGTCGGCTACTTCTTCTCCGATGGCAAACCCACCACCGGTCAGGAAATCGGTACCGCCGACGAGACCGCGCTCAAGGCCTTCCTCGATGCCAACAACATCAAGAACTACGCGATCGGCCTGGGCAACGGTGTCAGCAACGCCAACCTCGATCCACTGGCATACGACGGCATCAGCCACACCAACACCAATGCCGTGGTGGTCACGGATCTCAATCAACTGAACTCGGTGCTGTCCGGCACCGTGGAAGGCGCACCGGTCACGGGTTCGCTGCTGGGGGACAGTGGTTCATTCGGCGCCGATGGCGGTTTCATCAAGTCCATCGTGGTCGACGGCACCACTTACACCTACGACCCGAAAGCCAACGGCGGCCAAGGTTCGCTCACCGCCAGCGGCGGCACCAACCACGGCACCTTCAACACGGTGAACAACACCCTGAGCATCGCCACCAACAACAGCGGCACGCTGGTGGTCAACCTCGATACCGGCGACTACAGCTACACCTCGCAGAAAACCACCACCACGGTGATCACCGAGAACATCGGCTTCACCCTCAGCGACAACGATGGCGACCTCGCCAGCTCCACGCTGACGGTGAAAGTGATCCCCAACTCGCCACCGGTCGCTGTGGACGACCACATCATCACCAACGTGCTGTCGAGCAACGTTGTGGTGCCAGGCGAGTTGCTGCTGGCCAACGACACTGATCCGGACGGCGATACCCTCAGTGCTTCGCCAACCACCTTCAACACCGGCTGGGCCGCCAAGGGCGCGGACTTCACCGGCAGCGGCGCGATCAGCTTCACCGGCACCAGCAACACCGCCGCCAACCAGAACCTGGCGGATGTACGCAATTCTTTCGCGGCCAACACGGCAGCCATGACGGCAGTGCTGGTGGTCAGTGGCTACCTGGGCGCGGTGACCAACGCCAATGCCAACGATGAAGACCTGATCACCGTCAAACTGAAACAAGGCGAGACCCTCAACCTCGATCACAACCTGGCGGCCGGGCACATCACCATGGAGTATTCGGTGAACGGCGGGGCGTTCGTCAGCATCGCCGACGGCGGCACCATCACCGCCAGCGCCGATGGCACGTACCAGATCCACATAACCAACATCACCAACACCAGCGGCAGCAACACCAACGCCGCGGAAAACTACCAACTGACCATGACGGTCAACTACGCCGGGGCCCACGACGTCACCCCGGACTTCCATGGCACCTACACCGCCAACGACAACCACGGCGGCAGCGACTCCGCCAACGTGACCATCACTTATCAGGACGGCCACACCCTCACCGGGACGTCCGGCGATGACGTGCTGGTGGCGGGCAGCGGCGACAACATCCTCAACGGTGGCGACGGCAACGATGTGCTGACCGCAGGTTCCGGCAACAACGAACTGCACGGCGGCGCCGGCAACGACTTGCTCTTCAGCGGCCCGGGCAATGACATCCTCGATGGCGGCACCGGTATCGACACGGTCAGCTATGCCCACGCGACGGCCGGGGTCACGGTCAACCTGAGCCTGCTCGGTGCGCAGAACACCCTCGGCGCCGGCATCGACACCATCAGCAACGTCGAAAACCTCGTCGGCTCGAACTTCAACGACACCCTGACCGGCGACAACAATAACAACGTCATCAACGGCGGCCTGGGCAACGACATCCTCAACGGCGGTGGCGGTGATGACCTGCTGATCGGCGGCATGGGCAACAACACCTTGACCGGGGGGGCGGGCGCCGACACCTTCCAGTGGCTCAAGGGCAACAGCGGCCACGATACGGTCACCGACTTCACCCCCGGCACCGACAAGCTCGACCTGTCGCAACTGCTGCAAGGTGAAAACGGCACGGCGGCGTCACTGGATGACTACCTGCACTTCACCGTCACCGGCAGCGGCGCTTCGGTGGTCACCACCATCGATGTCAGCGCCATGGCCGGCGCCACGCCGAACCAGACCATCGACCTGGCAGGCGTCAACCTCGCCAGCCACTACGGCGTGACACCGGGGGCGGGCGGGGTGATTGCCGGCGGACATGATACGGCGACGATCATCAACGGCATGTTGAATGATCATTCGTTGAAGGTGGATACGGTGTGAGCCGGGGCTGAAACGACAAAACCCGCCGGCCCGATCTAACGGGGCGGCGGGTTTTTTCTTTGCTCAGGCTACAGCGGCGCTTCAGTCTTCAGTTCCAGATTATCCAGCACCCGGTTCACCGCCAGTTCCGCCAGCATGATCAGTTGCCCGATACCCAACAGCACATGCCGCTGCGGCGTATCGATCATCCCGGCGAAATCGCTGGCCATGGTTTTGGCCGAGGTCAGGGTTTCGCAGGCGTCGGCCAGCAGCTCCTCGCTCGGGATGCCGGGGGCGATGAGGTAGCGGGTGTTGGGTTTGAGCAGCGGCTTTCTGGGGTGGAACGGATTGAGGTAGTGATCAAGGGCGCGTTCGGCGGCTTCGTGGAATTTCTTGGAATCTAGGGTTTCGTAGGGGGAAGTCGAATCGACTTCCGGCGGGTTTGGTGTTGGTTTGACCATGGCGAATCTCCGTGATTGGACTGAGCCGCCACGACTCATCGCTAAACAAGTAAAGGTGGCGGCTGTACGCAGGTTAGCGATCCGGGTCACAGAAACCCCGGGTAGACCCGAAGGTCTCCCACGCACAGCCACCATTACGCCAAGTGCAGAAAAGAGTCTGCAGTTGAGAGTGGGCATTGTTGCGTCTGTCTGGAGCCGGATCGCTAAACCCGATCGCTGATTTTCAGCGACCGCCAAACAATAGAACCCGCCCCCAAGGCGCACAAGCCGGCGGATTCTGGCGGATGCGTAGGCAAAGGCGCAAGGTGGCGTGGCTTTATGGACATGCTTTTAAACACTGTTCAACAGGCCGTCAGATTGATAAAACTTGACTCCGCCGGCCCCACTCGTCAGGACTTGCGCAACGTCTTCTGCCGCAAGATATAAACCGTCACCAACACCGCACTGGTCAACATGAACCCCCGCGCCCACGGCAGCGGCACCAGGTAGCACGAGAACAGAATGCTCGCCCACATCAGCCCGATCGCGTAGACCTTGCCCTTGAGCGGAATGCCGTTGCCGTCTAAATAATCGCGGATCCATGGCCCGAGCCGGGGATGCTCGACCAGCCATTGGTAAAAACGCGGGGAGCTGCGCGCGAAGCAGGCGGCTGCCAACAAAAGGAAGGGAGTAGTGGGGAGAACAGGCAGGAAGATCCCGATCACCCCCAATGCCACGCTGAGCCAGCCGATGGCCAGCAGGATGTAGCGCAACATCAGGGGGCGGTTGCCTATGGGGTTGTCCATAGGCCGGATCTTAGTGGTGACGTGGCTTGAGGATCGCCGGTTTTTCGTCAGGCGCCTGGCACAGCAGGTACAGCGCGGTCAGGGCTTCCGGGATCTGCACGATCATGTCGTCCATCAGGTTGGCGTCCTTGGCGATGTCTTCGAACTCAGGCTGTTCGTCGAACAGGCCCGAACCGACCATGATCGGCAGGAGCATTTCGCTGACTTCTTCCTCGGCGGTTTCAAACCAGGCCGCTTCGCGCAGGAACACGCCTTCCATGAAGCCGATGCACCAGCCGCGCAGTTCGGAATCGTCCGGCTCGTCGCCCAGGTCCAGCTCGCATGGCAGCTCGAATTCTTCGTCGGAGGCCAGTTGGCGAGCGATGTGGGCCTTGAGGCCGATCAGCGTGGCTTCGATCTCTTCGCGCTGAGCTTCGCTGCTGTAGTGAGGCTCTTCGGCGAACAGGGCGTCGATCCACTCACGGTCCGGCACCACGTCGGCGCAGATCGACAGCGCGGTCAGGTAACCGTGAGCGGCCACGTAGTCCAGCGCCTCTTCATGCAGCTCGTCGGCGTCGAGGAAGACTTGCAGGCGGGTTAGTTGCTCGGCGAAGGACATTAAAGGGCTACCTTGGGGGAATAAACAATGCGGGAATTCTAGGCCTTCTTGAGCCCTCAAGCCAGCCGCACGGCAGATTTGCCCGCTCAAGCTTCTTATCGGCGGTGCCCTTTGCCGGGGAGGGCTCGGGTATACTGCCGCGCTTTGCGATCCCTGCCGGTGTCGCGGCTGAATCTGTACGGCGTCATGCAATGCGCCCTTACGTTTTGTTTAAAGCAGCCTCGGCTGTCTTGAACCAGCCTGTGCAGGGATGTTTCGGTGGATTTTTGGAGTTTTTATGCTCGAACAGGCTCAACGCGTCCTCAAGGACATCTTCGGCTACGACAGTTTCCGTGGCCGTCAGGGTGCAATCATTGAGCGCGTGGCCAGTGGCGGTGATGCCCTTGTCCTGATGCCGACCGGCGGCGGCAAGTCGCTGTGCTTCCAGGTGCCGGCGCTGCTGCGCGACGGCCTGGCGGTGGTGGTGTCGCCGCTGATCGCACTGATGGACGATCAGGTCGCCACCCTCGAAGAGCTGGGCGTGGCGGCGGCCGCGTTGAACTCCACCCTGAGTGCCGAGCAACAGCGCGACCTCGCCAACCGGATCAAGCGCGGCGAAGTGAAAATGCTCTACCTGGCGCCGGAGCGTCTGGTGCAGCCGCGCATGCTGTCGTTCCTGCAAGGCTTGAACATCGCCCTGTTCGCCATCGACGAAGCGCACTGCGTATCGCAATGGGGCCATGACTTCCGCCCGGAATACCTGCAACTGGGCCAGTTGGCGGAAATGTTCCCCGACGTGCCGCGCATCGCCCTGACGGCCACCGCCGACAAGCGCACCCGGGAAGAAATCGTCACCCGTCTGCACCTGCAGAACGCCGAGCGTTTCCTGTCGAGCTTCGACCGGCCGAACATCTTCTACCGCATCGTGCCCAAGGAGCAGCCGCGCAAGCAGTTGCTGGCGTTCCTCGCCGAGCGGCGCAGCGATGCCGGCATCGTCTACTGCCTGTCGCGCAAGAAGGTGGAAGAGGTGGCCGCGTTTCTCACCGAACAGGGCTTCCCGGCGCTGCCGTACCACGCCGGTCTGCCCAGCGATCTGCGCGCCTACCACCAGAAGCGCTTCCTCAACGAGGAAGGCCTGATCATGGTCGCCACCGTGGCGTTCGGCATGGGCATCGACAAACCCAACGTGCGTTTCGTCGCTCACCTCGATCTGCCGAAATCCCTCGAGGCCTATTATCAGGAAACCGGACGCGGTGGCCGTGACGGTCTGCCGGCGGATGCGTGGATGGCCTACGGTCTGCAGGACGTGGTGATGCTCAAGCAGATGCTGCAGAACTCCGAAGGCGACGAACGCCACAAGCGTCTGGAGCAGCACAAGCTCGACGCCATGCTCTCGCTGTGCGAAGAAACCCGCTGCCGCCGTCAGGCGCTGCTGGCGTATTTCGACGAAGACATGCCGGAGCCTTGCGGCCACTGCGACAACTGCATCGACGGCGTGCAGACCTGGGACGCCACCGAGCCTGCGCGTCAGGCGCTGTCGGCGATCTATCGCACCGGCCAGCGTTACGGTGTTGGTCATCTGGTGGACGTGCTGCTGGGCAAGGACAACGAAAAGGTTCGCAGCTTCGGCCATCAGCACCTGTCGGTGTTCGGCGTGGGCAAGGCACTGGGGGAGAGCGAATGGCGTTCGCTGTTCCGCCAGTTGGTGGCCCGTGGTCTGGCGGACGTCGATCATGAAGGCTATGGCGGGCTGCGTCTGAGCGACACGTGCCGGCCGCTGCTCAAGGGCGAGGTGAGCCTGGAACTGCGCCGCGACCTCAAGCCACAAATCACCGCCAAGAGCGGCAGCAAGAGCCAGGCCAGCCAGCTGGTGCGTGGCGAAGAACGCGAACAGTGGGAAGCCTTGCGCGCCCTGCGGCGCAAACTGGCGGAAGAACATGGTGTGCCGCCGTACGTCATCTTCCCCGATTCGACCCTGCTGGAAATGCTCCGCAGCCAGCCGACTTCGCTGGCGGACATGGCCCGGGTCAGCGGCGTCGGCGCACGCAAGCTGGAGCGCTACGGCGAGGCCTTCCTCGAGGTGCTGGGCGGCGAGGCCGAGGCGCCGAAAGTGGTGGCCGACGTGCGCCACGAGCTGATTACCCTGGCTCGTGCCGGCATGACGCCGCTGCAGATTGCCGGTCAGTTGCAGTGCTCGGAAAAGAACGTCTACACCATGCTTGCTGAAGCCATCGGCAAGCAGCAATTGTCGCTGGAACAGGCGCTGGACTTGCCGGAGGACCTGATGGGCGAAGTCCAGGACGCGTTCCTCGACGGCGAAGGCGAGTTGCCGTCGGTCGCTGAAGTGGCGGAGCTGTTTGCCGGTCGCGTACCGGAAGGTGTGCTGTATTGCGTAAGGGCTGCGCTGCAATCTGAATTCGAGATGTGAGCATTTGCTTACACAAACCGTTATACGGATGTAACGATTCAGTACAGGGCAGCTCTTGCCTATAGCCAAATGTCATGCTTAGCTGACTAATAATTAGTTTTTCTCTATTTCTTCAGACTAACCATGAGTGTTTTATGCCGTTAACCGATCAACACCGCTTTGGCATGCAACTGGCCCAGATGTCCCGTGGCTGGCGTGCCGAACTGGATCGTCGGCTGGCCGGCCTGGGATTGTCCCAGGCACGCTGGCTGGTGCTGCTGCATCTGGCTCGCTTCGAAGAGGCGCCGACCCAACGGGAGCTGGCGCAAAGCGTCGGCGTCGAAGGACCGACCCTCGCACGATTGCTCGACAGCCTGGAAAGCCAGGGCCTGGTGCAACGCCAGTCCGTGATGGAAGATCGCCGGGCAAAGAAGATTGTGCTGTGTGCTCCGGCCCGCCCGCTGATCGAACAGATCGAAACCATCGCCACGCAACTGCGCAAGGAGTTGTTCGAGGGCATCGATGAGGCTGACATGAAGGTGTGCATGCGGGTTCACGGGCATATTCTGGCCAACCTGGAAAAATCTTGAGGCACAACGACGTGCCGTTTTTTTGAGGGATCGCGCTGGGCAGACTATAAGAACTACTGGGCAATATCGTGTTCGTACCGGATGTGCGAACCCATAGAAGTCGGTTTTGCTTATTTAAGGGATGCTCATGCTCGACAGTCGGCACGTAGTACTGCGTTGCGCCAATTCGCTGCTGGTGGCCGGTGTATTCACCTGGTCCACGGCATCACTGGCGCTGGGTCTCGGTGACATCACCGTGCATTCAGCGCTCAATCAGCCGCTCAAGGCCGACATCGCCCTGGTGGACGCCGCAGGGCTCAGTGCCGGCGAGCTTTCGGCCAGCCTGGCCTCGGCGGACGAGTTCGGCCGCGCCGGGGTCGAGCGGGTGTTCTTTCTCAACGACCTCAAATTCACTCCGATCCTGCATGGCAGTCGCAACCTGATCCGGGTGACCTCGACCAAACCGGTCAACGAACCTTTCCTGAATTTCCTGGTGCAGCTCAATCAGCCCAACGGCCACGTGCTGCGCGAATACACGGTGCTGATCGATCCGCCGGGTTCGCCGGGCATCGTGCCGGCCACCGACGAACCTGATGTGCATGCGCAGTCTTCGGAGTTTCCGACGCCCGAGGCGCCTGCCGCCACCCCCCAGAACAAACCTGCTGCAGCACCGGCCGCGCCGACGCCTCAAACGGCCGCGACCAACGACGCGCAAGCGGAACAGCTGGCGGCCAGTGTGCTGCTGAACCAGCAACTGCAGAAAACCATCGATGAGCTGAACCTGAAGCTTCAGGCGCAGGATGTGCAAATCGCCGACGGCAAGAAACAGCTGGCCGATCTGCAGGCGCATCTCGCACAGGTTCAGCAGGCACCTCCGGCGCCCGCAGCCCCGGCGGCGCCTGCTTCGATCCCGGCGCCGGTCATTGCGCCGGCGGAGAATCAAGAAGACTCCGTCAGTTGGCCATTGCTCGGTGGCTTGCTGGTGTTACTGGGTGGGCTGGTGGCCGGGCTGATCGTTCGCCGCCGACGTCAGCAGGCAGTGATCCCGGACGTGCCGGCACGCGTGCTGCCGCAGCGAAGCGAACCAGAGCTCAATGACAGCGAGCATGTTCATCCGAATGCTGCCCATGGCGCCGTCGAGCATCGAGACGAACAGACAAACGGCGATGTGTTGGAAGCCGTGGGCATTTATCTGGCCTACGGACGACTGGGCGAAGCGCTTGGATTGCTGCGCGACGCCTTGCAAAAAGAACCGGAGCGCATTGATCTCGGCGTGCAGTTGCTCGAGGTGCTGGGGCGCCAAGGCGATCAGGCGGCCTATGACGAACAGGAAAACCACTTGCGCCAGCTCGGTGTCGAGGAGCAGCGGTTGCACGAGATCCGCGCCCGATATCCGAAACTGGCCAGGACTGAACCGTTGGCTGCGGCGGCTCCGGTCATTGCCGCGTTACCCGTTGAGCAGGCCGCACCCACAACACCGCTGGCCGAAGATGATTTCGAGCTGAATCTGGAGCAACTGTCGATGGATTCCAGCTGGGATCTGGAAGACAGTCGCCCGGCAATGGACCCACAGTCCTCGGCGCCATCGGCACTGGGCTCGAGCCTGCAAGTCCTGCCGCAGGATTTCGAATTGCCGCAAACCGCCAGCGATGACGTTGAAACGACAGAGCTGGAGTGGATCGCCGAGCCGGAAGTTCAGGCTATCGATGAGGACTTTCTCAACGAGTTTGGCGATCCCGGTCAGTCACTGGCCCTGGAACCGCTGGACCTGCAGGCGCCGGAGCCCGAACCGGATCCGACAGAAGCCGCCAACGCCGGCAAGCTCGAACAGGCCCAGACCTGCATCGACGACGGCGACCTCGACAGTGCGATCGCCTTGCTCAATGAGTTGCTGAAAGAGGGCGACGAGCCGCTCAGGCAAACCGCCCGCACCCTGTTGGCGGGGATTCGCTGATCCGGTTCAGAAGGTCTGCCCCAGATTCAGATAAACCGCCTGTTCGTTGGCATCGTTGAGGCCATAGCTGAAATTCAGCGGCCCCAGCGGTGTGTCAAAGCCGATGAAAACGCTGGCCGCGTTGATGTAGCCGCTGTCGAACTCGTTGTCGTTGTTCCAGGCCCGGCCGCGCTCCAGCGAGCCGCCGGCATACAGCGGGAAATCCAGCGGCAGGTAGGCGCGTGGCGTCAGGCGGCGGTAGTACACGGCCCGCATCAGGCTGACGTTCTGCCCGGAGATGGCATCTTCGCGGAAGCCGGACAGCTGCCGGGCACCGCCGAGCAGGAAACTCGACGTCACCACATTGGCATCGTCCAGTGTGCGCCCGTAACGCCCGCCTAGAATCAGCGTGTTCGGGCCGCTGCTCATGGCCTTGTCCAGTTTGAATTCCCACTGCCGGTAGCGCGTGTCGGAACCCAGGCTCGGTTCGAATTGCATCAGGGTCAGGCTGACGTCCTTGCCGTCATGGGGGAAGTACACGTTATCCAGTGAGTCGAACGAATATTTCAACGCATAGAAACCTTCGTTGAAGTGTTCGCTCGGCAGATTCTGATCGCCGATCCGTACGTCAGCCTTGCCCCAGGCCTCGCCGACGCCAAAGCGGATTTCGCCGTTATTGCCGATCTGGCGGCCGACATTGAGGCCGAAGCCGTAGCGTTCCACCCGATATTGGGCGATCGGATCGTTGTCGAGCACTGAGTCGACGTTCTGCGCTTCGAACGCCGCATAGGGCGCGACGAAGTAACGCGAGCCGACGTCCAGCGGCTGGTAGAACTCGGTGTAGAGTTCCTGCTTGTCACCAATCTGCGCCCGGGTCAGCCATTCGGCACCGAGGCGGTTGATGCCGTTCATGCGGTAGCTGGCGCCGAGGTTGAAGGCGCTGTCGCCGCGCATGTCGTCCGACAGGTTCAAGCCCACCCGCAAGTAATCGGTGCCGCTGCGCTTGCCTCGGGCGCTGATCACCAGTGTGTGTTCCTGGCCCTTGTGCACGACGCGGTATTGCACCTGTTCGAAGTAGTCCAGGCCGTACAGGGTGCCCATGTCCGAGTGCAGGCGCCCAAGGTCCAGCGGCTCTCCGATGGGCTGGCGGATGTAGTAGCGGATCACGTCGTCGCCGACTTTCGAGTCATTCTCGACCTTGATCGCGGTGATGATCGGCGTGCGCTGGCCCGGTGCGCGGGCAGCGTTGAGCTCGGCGTCCTGAGATTCTGCGGGTTTCAAACGGGCGAGGCGGGCGTCGAGGGCCTTGGCTGCACGATAACCGGCATCGATCATTTCCTCGGCGCGACCGAAATCGGTGGCGCCGAAACTGGCCAGCGGCGGCTGGATCAGTACGTCGTTCGGGTGCAGCGCCGCCAGTTGTTCTTCGGAATTGCGCCGGGTCATCAGGGTGATCGACTGGTTCAGCACATCGACCACGGTGGCCAGTTGCTTGCGGTTGCGCAGCGGGGTGCCGATGTCGACCACGATGGCCACATCGACGCCCATTTCCCGGGCCACATCCAGAGGAATGTTATCGGTCATGCCGCCGTCCACCAGCAGTCGGCCATCCAGTTCGACCGGGGCGAACACCGCCGGGATCGACATGCTGGCGCGGATCACCTGGGGCAGGTGGCCTTTGCGAAACACCACTTTTTCGCCGTTGGCGATGTCGGTGGCCACGGCGCGGAACGGGATCGGCAGCTTGTCGAAATCACGGGTGTCGCTGGTGTGGGCCAGCAGGCTTTCCAGCAACAGTGCCAGGTTTTGCCCTTGAATTACTCCGAGCGGTAAACCGAGACTGCCGTCGTCGCGAAAGCTCAGTTTCTGCTTCACCAGAAAGTCGCGGTCATCCTGTTTGCGCCGAAACGGCACGTCTTCCCGAGGCGGCGCATCGGACAGGGCCTGCTGCCAGTCGATGTTCAGGGCGAGTTTTTCCAGTTCGTCGATCTTGTAACCCGAGGCATACAGCCCACCGACCACCGCGCCCATGCTGGTACCGGCAATTGCATCGATCTTGATACCTTGCTCTTCCAGCGCCTTGAGCACGCCGATGTGTGCCAGCCCACGGGCCGCGCCACCGGACAGCACGAGGCCGACTTTCGGTCGCGGCGCTTCACTGGCATGAACGAACAGCGGAAGGAAACCAAGCAAAAGGCAGATCAGCAGACGACGCATTGTGAGTCTCGGGGCGAGCGTTAAAGCCGGCTATTATAGCGGCGCCCTCTGGCTCAGGAGTTTCAGCGATCATGACCGCGACAAAACCGGAAATCGTCATCACCTATTGCACGCAATGCCAGTGGCTGTTGCGCGCCGCATGGCTGGCGCAGGAGCTGCTCAGCACCTTTGGCGATGACCTTGGCAAGGTGTCACTGGTGCCGGGCACCGGCGGGATCTTTCACATCAGTTGCGACGGCGTGCAGATCTGGGAGCGCAAGGCCGACGGTGGTTTCCCCGAGGCCAAGGTGCTCAAACAACGGGTACGCGACCAGATCGACCCTGACCGCGACCTCGGCCACAACGACCGCACTCAGTGAGACGCGGCCTCGGCCTCCACCGTTTTTTTGCTGGCGCTGCCTGACATCTGGCTCGACACCACGATGGCGACGATGATCAGCGCGCCACCGACCAGCATTCGCAGGGTCGGATTTTCATCGAACAGCAGCCACGCGACGGTAATGCCGTACACCGGCTCCATGGCGAACACCACCGCGGCGGTGCGCGCCTTGATCACCGCAAGGCTGGCAACGAACAGGCTGTGGGCGACGCCGGTGCAGAACACCCCGAGCAGGGCGATCCACAACCAGTCGATGGCGCGGACTTCGCTCAGCTGCGGCGCCGCCACCGGCAGCAGACACAACGCCACCACCACGTTCTGACACAGTGCTGCCTGCACCGCCGGAATGCGCCCGGAACTGGCGCGGTTGGTCAGCGACAGCAGGGAAAACAGCAGGCCGGACAGGATCGCCCAGAGCAATCCGGTAGTCGCACCGCTGGCCAGGTCGAACGCCGGGGTCACCAGCACCAGACCGACACTGACCAGTGCCACCAGAATGATTTCGTTGGCGCGGATACGTTCGCGGAAGATCAGCCCTTCAAGAATTACCGTGAAGGCCGGGAAACTGGCGAAACCCAGGGTGGCCACCGCGACGCCGGCCACTTTCACCGCAATGAAGAAACTCACCCAGTGGCCGGCCAGCAATACCCCGCTCAGGGCCAGGCGTCGCCAATCCACCGCCTGCAGTTTTTGCCAGCCGTGCTGACTGGCGAAACGGGCGAAAAACGCCAGCGCAAGAACGGCAAACGCGGCCCGTCCAAAGACAATGACCGCCGGGGTTGCGGCGGCGAGTTTGCCGAAGACGCCGGTGAGTCCGAACATCAATGCGCCAATATGCAGGGCGCCAAGGGCGGTACGGGGAGTCATTGCGGTCCTTTTTCCAAACACCATTTCAGACACACATTGAAGCCTGTGGCGGCCGAAAAGTCTGTCGGCAGACTATCGACTTTTGTCGTCAGCCTCGCGTCGCAATTGTGTAGGAGAGGTCCCGAACTCGCGCAGGACGGCGGCCGAGAACGCACTTTGCGATCCATAACCGACGCGGCTGGCCACTTCACCGATGGGCAGCGTGGTTTCCCGCAACAGCGCGACGGCCTTGTGCAGTCGTCGACTGCGAATGTAGTCCATGGGCGTTTGCCCGCATTCGGCGACGAACCGGGCATGCAGGCGGGCGCTGGACAATCCGGCGATGCGCGCCAGATCCGCGACTTGCAGCGGATAGGCCGCGTATTGCTCGATGTGCGCATCAAGGGCCGCGTAGGGCAGGCGACGGGCGCAGACTTCGGCAGGTTGCGCGTGATTCAGGCTCGCCAGCAACAGAACCGCACCTTGCTGCGCAATCAGTGGATCGTCCACCGGGCTGTTCGCCAGCCAATTGACCAGTTGGCCCTGGCCGGCATTTAGCGACAGGCGTGCGGTGTTATCCAGCAGACGGCGGCTGGCCTCGGCGTGATCGCCCAGCGAACGGGCCAGCCATTGCTCGTCGGGCACATCCAGCACCAGACAGCGGCTGCCCTTGGGGCTGCCGCAGGCGTGATGCGCACCGGAAGGAATCACCACGAAACTCTGCTGCAAGACCTGACTGCCGTGCCCTTCGACCTCGAAATCCAGCGCACCGGACAGGCCGAACACCAGTTGCGCGTGGTCGTGACTGTGGACGATCAGGTCGTGGGTGTAATGGCGCAGGGTCAGGATCGGTTGCATGGCGGTCTCCGGGCGAGACGCCAGTCTACACCGGCGCGAGAGCGCCGCGTTTGTCACAAGACTGACGCACACCTGTCATGGTCGATTAACCGGGCTCGCGCACAGTGGCGAAAACATCGCAGAGGGTTGCCCATGACCAGCGCCGAGCTCGCCAGACCCAGCCGTAAACAAAGGGTTCGCACCTTGTGGATCTCCGACGTGCACCTGGGCACGCGGGATTGCCAGGCCGAGCATCTGTCGCAATTTCTCAAGGGCTATCACGCCGACAAGATCTACCTGGTCGGCGACATCATCGACGGCTGGAAACTGCGCAGCGGCATGTACTGGCCGCAGGCGCACACCAACGTGATCCGTCGCTTGCTGACCATGAGCAAGCGCGGCACCGAGGTGATCTACGTCACCGGCAACCATGATGAATTCCTGCGGCGCTATTCGAAGCTGATCCTGGGCAACATCCAGCTGGTCGACGAAGCCGTGCACGTCACCGCCGATGGCCGGCATCTGCTGGTGATTCACGGTGACCAGTTCGACGTGATCACCCGTTATCACCGCTGGCTCGCGTTCCTCGGCGATTCGGCCTACGAATTCACCCTGACCCTCAACCGCTGGCTCAATCACTGGCGGGCGAAATACGGTTATGGCTACTGGTCGCTGTCGGCCTACCTCAAGCACAAGGTGAAGACTGCAGTGAGCTTCATCAGCGACTTCGAAGAAGCCATCGCCCACGAGTGTGTGAAGCGCGAGTTGCACGGGGTGGTCTGCGGGCACATTCACCATGCCGAGATCCGCAAGGTCGGCGAGGTGGATTACCTCAATTGCGGTGACTGGGTGGAGTCGTGCACGGCGCTGATCGAACACTGGGACGGCACGATCGAGCTGTATCGCCTGGCGGATGCGCAGGCGCGGGAGGCAGAGCTGAAAGCGGCCAAGATTGCCGAGCTGGCCTGAGTTTTTCAAATCAACTCAAGCCGGGGAGTGTTCCTCCATCGCGGCTTTGTAGATGGAATTCCTGGGCTGGGCGAACAGCCGTTCCATCATCGGTTCGAAGTAGCTCAGCGGCAGGGTGTCGTAGTCCGGGTCGAATGCCGCTGCGTCATATTTCGCGCAGAACTCCGCGGTCGCCTGATACTGCGGATGACCGCTGAACTGCTCACGCAGGTGCCGGTCCATGCCCAGGTGATGGAAGAAGTAGTAGCCCTGGAAGATCCCGTGCTTTTCCACCATCCACAGGTTCTCGGCGCTGACGAACGGCTTGAGAATGGCGGCGGCGATGTCCGGGTGATTGTAGGAGCCCAGCGTGTCGCCGATGTCGTGGAGCAGGGCGCAGACCACGTATTCCTCGTCGCGCCCGTCGCGATGGGCACGGGTCGCGGTCTGCAGCGAATGGGTCAGGCGATCCACCGGGAACCCGCCGAAATCACCTTCGAGCAGTTTCAGATGCGCCATGATCCGGCCGGGCAACTGACGGGCATAGGCGCTGAAATCCGCCGCGATGATCGCCCAGTCTTCCTGCGTACCATCCTTCATGTGGGTGAAACGGGCAGTGACATTCATCGGCAATTCTCTTGGTCAGGGTTTCTAGAACGCCACGCGGCCCAGGATCATGTCGCGGTACATGACGAAGTCGCCCAGCAGGCTGTAGAACGGATGCTGGAAAGTCGCCGGCCGGTTCTTCTCGAAAAAGAAATGACCGACCCAGGCGAAGCTGTAACCGGCCAGCGGCAGGGCCAGCAACAGCAGCCAGGCGCCCTTGGCGATGGTCATGGCGAGAATGAAGATCACCAGTGTCGTGCCGATGAAATGCAGGCGACGGCAGGTGCTGTTGCTGTGTTCGCTGAGGTAGTACGGATAGAACTCGGCGAAACTGTTGAAATGTCTGATGGTTTCCACGACTGCGATCTCTGTGGTTATTGTTCTGATTGCAAGTTGTTCGGCGGGTAGCTTATTTGAGTCTAGAGTGAACAATGGCGTCGGCCAGTGACAATCGGCGCCACTTTACTATCCTTGGGAAATCGGCCGTAGTATGCGGCTCACCATGTCATCCAAGAATAAACGCCATGAGCGAACGTACGACATCTGCAAGCTGGGCAATGGGGATTGTCAAGGCACTGGAAATGGACGGCCTGGATTGTCGGGTTCTGTTCAGGCAACTGGGGCTTGATTACGCGGCGCTGGAGGATCCGGACGCACGCTTCCCGCAGGACTCCATGACCCGACTCTGGCAACGGGCGGTCGAGTTGTCCGGCAACCCGGCGATCGGCCTGAACATGGGCAAGGTGGTGCGACCGGCCTCGTTCCATGTCGCGGGCTACGCGCTGATGTCCAGCAATACCCTGGCCGAAGGCTTTCAGCGACTGGTGCGGTATCAGCGGATCATTGCCGAAAGTGCCGACTTGAGTTTTCGCCTGCTCGACGAAGGTTATGCGCTGATCCTGACGGTGCATGGCGATCATCTGCCGCCGACCCGGCAAAGTGCCGAAGCCTCGCTGGCCTGCGCGCTGGCGCTGTGCGGCTGGTTGACCGGGCGCACGTTGCACCCGCGCAAAGTGCTGGTGCAGGGCGATGAACCCGATGATCTTGAACCCTACAAACAGGCCTTTCATGCACCGCTGGTGTTCAACGCGCCGTATGACGCGCTGATCTTCGAACGCGCCGACATGGAAGCGCCGCTGCCCACCGCCAACGAGGCGATGGCGTTGCTGCACGACCGGTTTGCCGGGGAATATCTGGCAAGGTTTTCCGAAAGCCGCGTGACCCACAAGGCACGCCAGGTGTTGTGTCGTTTGCTGCCCCAGGGCGAGCCCAAGCGCGATACGGTGGCGCAGACCCTGCACCTGTCCCAGCGCACCCTGCAACGGCGTCTGCAGGAGGAGGGCACCAGTTTTCAGCAATTGCTGGATGACACCCGCCGAGAACTCGCCGAGCAATACCTGGCGCAGCCAAGCATGACCTTGCTGGAAATCGCCTATCTGTTGGGATTTGCCGACCCGAGCAATTTCTTCCGCGCCTTCCGCCGCTGGTTCGACACCACGCCCGGTGATTACCGGGCGCGTCTGCTGGAGGCGCCGAACGCGATCAGTGACGCCAGAACGCCGGAATACACAGCACAAACACCGTAATGATCTCGAGTCGGCCGAGCAGCATGCCGAACGACAGGATCCACTTGGCCGCATCCGGCAAGGTCGAGAAGTTGCCCGCCGGCCCGATGGTTTCACCCAGCCCCGGGCCGACGCCGGACACGGTACTGGCCGCGCCGGTCAGCGCCGTCATCCAGTCCACACCGATCAACGACAGCAGCAGGGCGATCACACAGATGGTGATGGCGAAGAAGAACGAAAAGGTCAGGATCGAACGGACGATTTCTTCGTCGAGGCGATGGCCGTTGTACTTCTGCTTGATCACCGCGCGCGGGTGAATCAGCTGATTGAGGTTGGCCTTGAGCAGGATATAGGCGACCTGGAAACGGAAGATCTTGATCCCGCCCGCCGTCGAACCGGAGCAGCCGCCGACAAAGCCCAGATAGAAGAACAGCATCAGCGAGAAGTTACCCCACATGCTGTAGTCACCCAGGGCAAAACCGGTGGTGGTGACCACCGAGGTCACGTTCAGCGCCACATGGCGCAGCGCGTCCAGCCAGTGCAGGTCGGTGGTCCACCAGTACCAGGTGCCGAGTACCAGCCAGGTCACCAGCAACATGCCGAGCAAACCCTGCACCTGTTGATCCTTGATCAGAGCCCGGCGATTGCCACGCAACGTGGCCACATACAGGGTGAACGGCAGGCTGCCGAGGATCATGATCACCACCGCGACCCAGTGCACCGCCGGTTGCGTCCACTTGGCCAGGGACTGGTCGGAGGTCGAGAACCCGCCGGTGGAAATCGCCGACATCGCGTGGTTGATCGCATCGAACGGGCTCATCCCGGCCCACCAGAACGCCAGGCTGCCGAGAATGGTGATGCCGATGTAGGTCACCACGATCAGCCGCGCCACCATGTGCGAACGGGGCATGACCTTTTCCGAGCGGTCCGAGGACTCGGTCTGGAACAGACGCATGCCGCCGATGCGCAGCAGCGGCAGAATCGCCACCGCCATGCCGATGAAGCCGATGCCGCCGAGCCAGTGCAGCAGCGAGCGCCACATCAGGATCCCGGGAGACATAGTGTCCAGGCCGCTGAGAACGGTCGAACCGGTAGCGGTGATGCCGGACATGCTTTCGAAGAACGAGTCGGTGTAGCTGATGTGCTGGGTCAGCAGAAACGGCAGCGCGGCGAAAATGCACACCACCAGCCAGCTGGTGACGGTCAGCAGGTACATGTCGCGGGGGCGCAGGTGAATGTGTTCCGGGCGTCCCGGAATCACCAGCGCCAGGCCGGCGACGAAGGTGATCATGCTCGCCCAGAGGAACGACGGCAGGTCGCCGGTGCGGTCGAAAATCACCAGGGTGGCCATGGGCACGACCATGGCGATGGCCAGGGTGATCAGGAAGATGCCGATGATGAAACCAATGATCCGTAAGGTCGGCAACGCCATGAAGTCCGCTCGGGCTGATGTGGGAAAGGCGCCATTCTACCTGCGGGGCAAGGCATGTAAACCGACGCGGCCGGATCACTTGCAGCTAGAATAGCCGGACATTTTTTTCAGGAGGTGGCCGATGCAGGCTCTCGACGCTTTGCTCAACCGTGTTTCCGTTCCACGACTGATCGACCCGGCCCCCACCGCCGAACAGCGCGAAGTGCTGTTTGCCGCCGCGACCCGTGCACCGGATCACGGCCATTTGCAGCCGTATCGTTTCCTGACCGTCGAAGGCGCGGCGCGTGAGCAGATGGGCGAGTTGCTGGCTGAAGCGGCGCAGATGCAGGAAGGCGAAGTCACCGAAGCGATGATCGACAAGGCCCGTAACGGCCCGCTGCGGGCGCCGCTGGTGGTCGTGGTCATCGCCAGATTGCAGGATCACGTCAAATACCCGAAGGCCGAACAGTTGCTGGCCGCAGGCTGCGCCGCCCACGGGATTCTGCTGGCGGCCTACGCGCAGGGGATTGGCGCGGTGTGGCGCACCGGTGATCTGGCTTATTCGAAACACGTCGCCAAAGGCCTGGGCCTGACGGACGACGAAGAGGTGATTGCCTTCCTGTACCTCGGCACGCCGCAGAAAGAACCGCGAGTGGCGGAGAAGGTTGATCTGGCCGAGTTTGTCAGTGCCTGGCCGGGTAAAGCCTGACACTGAAAACCCCATCAGGGCTGGACAATCGCACCCGGCTCCAGCGGCAACTCAAGACTGGCCACAAACCCGCCCTGCGGGTGATTGGCCAGTACCAGCGTCCCGCCATGGCGCTCCGCTGCCCGCCGGGCAATCGCCAGGCCCAGGCCGTGCCCGGCAGCGGTCTGCCCCGGCGCCCGATAAAACGGTTCGCCCAACTGGCTCAAATGCTCGGCCTGCACCCCCGGGCCATGGTCGCGCACGCTGACCACGATTCGCTCGCCCTGACGTGAAGCCTGCATTTCGATCGACTGCCCCACCGGGTTGAAGCGCTGGGCATTGCGCAGCAGGTTGTCCACGGCGCGTTCGATCATGGTCGGCCAGCCGGTCAGATTGAGCTGCGGTTCGGCTTCCAGGCGTACGGTCTGCTCCGGGGAGCCGAGTTGCGCGTCTTTTTGCAGAGTGCCCAGCAGGGCATTCAGATCCACGGCTTCGGCGCTGGCATTGTCGGCATCGACCCGCGCCAGCACCAGGATTTCACTGATCAACGCTTCCAGCCGGTCACACTCGCGGGTCAGGCGTGGCCAGAGTTTTTCCCGTTCTTCCGGGCTCGCCCGCTCCGCCAGTGCCAGCGCGATGCGCAGTCGCGCCAGCGGGGAGCGCAATTCGTGGGACACGTCGCGCAGCAACTGGCGCTGGCTGCCGATCAGGCTTTGCAGACGTGCGCCCATGCGGTTGAAGTCGTTGGCCAGCACACCGAACTCATCGCGGCGGTTGGCCAGTTTCGCCAGGCTGTTCTGCTGATAGGTAGTCTGCCCCAGATCGTGCACTGCGCCGCGCAAGCGGTTGAGCGGGCGAGTGATGGAGAGTGTCACCAAAAGGCTGAACAGCGTCAGCACCACCAGCGCGATCCCCAGCGCACTCAATGGCCAGAGCAGACTTTCACGGTGCCAGGCGTCGAGTTCCGGGTGCGGGATGCGATAGATGAACAAGTAGGTGTCACCGGTCTTTTCACTGGTGAACTCATCGGTCAGGCGCCGCCAGGGCAGGCGTCGGTCATCGTTGTTCTGCCGTGCCTCGAAGGCGGCCGCGCGACGGGGGAAGGTGCCGCGCACCACCGGGTCGCCGCTTTCGTTCAGCACCTGGACGTCGATGTGATACTGGCGTTTGCGCTGCTGGAGGATGTCCTGAGCGGCGTCCTCGCCCTGGGATTCGTAGGTTTGCGTCCAGTCGGCGGCCAGCGTGTTCAGGCCCGGATGGCGGCTGAGGATCCATGCGTCCTGATTGAGCATGTGCCCCAGCAGGATGGAAAGCCCCGCAACCAGAGCGATGGCCAGCCAGAAGCTCGCGAGAATACGCCAGAACAATGAACGCACAATGATTCCTCAGAACAAACACAAAACCCTGTGGGAGCGAGCTTGCTCGCGATAGCGGTGTATCAGACAAAGCTGAGCTGTCTGACATAACGCTATCGCGAGCAAGCTCGCTCCCACATTGGACTGGGTATAAAAAGACCCGACGGTCTGAACCGTCGGGTCATTACATTATTGCGCCTTTTGTGGCTGTTGCGCTTTCCAGGCCTTGAACTCGGCCCATTCAGCACGACGCTCGGCCTGTTTCTTCTGGATCTCGTCGAATTTCTTCTGTTGATCCGGTTTCAGCACGGCGCGGACATCGGATTCGGCTTTCTTGTGGTTGGCCGCCATCTCGTCCTTCATGGCTTTCTGGTCGGCTGGCGAGAGTTTCTCCAGGTATTTTTCGACCGTCTGCTTACGTTCGTGCATCTGCTCGCCCATGATCTTGCGGATCTGCTCGCGCTGTTCACGGGAGAGGTCCAGCTGGCTGTACGGGCCTTTGCCGTGCATGCGGTGCATCTGACCGCCGTGGCTCCAGCCGCCGTCCGGCCCACCCATCGGGCCACCATCTTGCGGCACGGCCATGGCGACGGTTGGCAGAGCGGCAGCGAACATCAGAGCGATAAGAGTCTTGCGCATGGTGTATCTCCTTGTCTCGTTCCCGGTACGTTCCGGATGAGTACAGATTACGGAGATCAAGGTCAGCGGCGGTCAGCGCTGGGTAAAGCTTGGGTAAAGACGCTTTGTCATCGAACTGACAAAGCGTCTGCGTACGGAGGATTCAGAGGCTGTAATAGTAGCCGCGGCTGCGCAGGGCCACGATGCGCGGGCGGCCGTCGGCGTGGGGGCCGATCTTCTTGCGCAGGTTGCTGACGTGCATGTCCAGGCTGCGGTCGTACAGTGTCAGCTTGCGGCCGAGGGCGATCTGCGCCAGTTCCTGTTTGTCCAGCGGCTCGCCCGGCTGCTTGAGTAAAGCTTCGAGCAGACGACTTTCGGAAACGGTAAGGGTGAATTCCTTTTCGTCGATGCTGACCACGCCGCGTACCGGGCTGAAGCTCAGATCGCCCAGCTCGAGCTGGGTCGACACGGCGGCCGGATGACTGCGACGCAGCACGGCGCGCAGGCGGGCGGTGAGCTCTCGCGGATCGCAGGGTTTGGCCAGGTAATCGTCCGCACCCAGTTCCAGACCGAGGATCCGGTCCAGCGGTTCGCCACGGGCCGAAAGCATCACCACCGGCAGATCGGCGTGTTCGCTGCGCAATTGCTTGAGCAGTTCCAGACCGCTGCCATCGGGCAACATTACGTCCAGCACCACCGCGGCGGGGGCGGATTCGGCCAAAGCCTTGCGGGCGCTCTGGCCGTCGTGGCACGCACGGACCTGAAAGCCTTCCTGGCTCAGCCAACTGCTCAGAAGCTCACACAGCTCCTGGTCATCATCAATCAGTAACAGCTCGCTCATGACTCACTCAATTTAGCCATTGTCGACGTTTTCGACTTGCACCACTGGCAAAGATACCGCAGAGCAGGGCCAATAGCGCTACCCCGGCGCCGGTGACGAACCATTGCTGCTGTTCGGTGAGCAGGCGCGGCAGCGGGCTGGCCTGGGCTTCCTTGAGTTGCAGCTTCAAGCGCTGGTTCTCCTGGCGCAACCGGGCAAGCTGGGCGCTTTCGCGGGTGTTATCGGCATTCTGCAGTTGTTTGCTCAGTTCTTCCCGCTGCTGCTCGCTGGCCTTCAGGCGCTGCTGCAACTCGGTGATCTGGCTGCCGGCGCTCAACGAAAGCGGCGTGGAATTGCCGCTTTCGGTGCTTTCTTCGCCATGGGCGGGCGCCATGATCGACAACGTGACCAGCATCAGACACAACGGACCCTTGCGCATCGCGACTCCTGTTACCAAATGGATATTGGGCAGGTTGTCGGCCGGCAAACGAGAATAATGAGCGATTGAGAACGCGATGAACCGACAAGGTTCATCGCGCGGGGAAGGATTACGGCAGGACTTGCTTGAACGGCTTCACGACAACGTTGGCGTAGACGCCAGCGGCGATGTAAGGATCGGCGTCGGCCCAGGCCTGCGCGGCGGCCAGGGAGTCGAATTCGGCAACGATCAGGCTGCCGGTGAAACCCGCTGCGCCCGGATCATTGCTGTCGACCGCCGGGTGCGGGCCGGCCAGGACGATGCGGCCTTCGCCCTTGAGCACTTGCAGGCGTTCAAGGTGGGCCGGGCGGGCGGCGAGGCGCGCGTCCAGGGAGTTGGCGACGTCGGTGGCAATGATTGCGTAGAGCATGTCAGTCCTCGGTTTTTGGCGTTGTGGTATCGGCGTCGTGCAGGTGACGGGACAGGTAGATGCCCTGGGCGACCAGGAACAGCACGGTCAGGCCCAGGCTGCCGAACACCTTGAAGTCCACCCAGTAGTCCTGGAAGGTGAATGCGACGAACAGGTTGGCGGCGCCGCAGAACAGGAAGAAACCGATCCAGGCGATGTTCAGTCGGGTCCAGACGGCGTCCGGCAGGGTCAGCGCGTGGCCCATGATGCGCTTGATCAGCAGGCGGTCACCGATGAAGTGGCTGCCGATGAAGGCCAGGGCGAACAGCCAGTTGACCACCGGGGCTTTCCACTTCAGGAAGGTTTCGCTGTGGAAGGCCAGGGTCAGGCTGCCGAACACGAGGCAGGCGATCAGGGTCAGCCACTGGCTCTTTTCCAGCTTGCGCTGCTTGATGAAGAGCGCGCCATAGACCACCAGGGAGCTGATGATCAGCACGGCGGTGGCGCTGTAGATACCGCCTACGGTCAACTCATGGCCGGCAACGTCGACGGTGCGTGGATCGAGTTTGTAGACGATGAAAAACAGCAGAAGCGGGATGAAATCGATGAATTGTTTCACAGTGAGAGCCAGAAGCTGGATGTGGCGGCATAATAACAAACATATGGGCGCGCGATAGCGCCAGCTGATTTGAGGTTACACATCCCCGTGAATGTTGATTTGCACTGCCACAGCACGGCCTCCGATGGCGCCCTGGCGCCTGCGGCACTGGTTGCGCGTGCGTTCGAAAACGGCGTGCGAATCCTGGCCCTGACCGATCATGACACCCTCGAAGGCCTCGCCGAAGCGCGCACGGCCGCCGAAGCGCTGGGCATGCAACTGGTCAACGGCGTCGAACTATCCTGCACCTGGGGCGGCGCGACCATTCATGTGCTGGGCTACGGTTTCGACGTCAACGCCGCGCCATTGGTCGAGGCGATCGCCAGTCTGCACGATGGCCGCTGGCTGCGGTCTGAAGAAATAAGCCGCAAGCTCGCTCTCAAAGGCATGCCCGGCGCCCTCGACGGCGCGCGGCAGATCCAGCAGGAACTGGGCGACAGCGGCAATGCACCGGCCCGCCCGCATTTCGCCGACTGGATGGTGCGTGAAGGTTTCGTCAAGGATCGCGCCGAGGCGTTTCGCAAATGGCTCGGCGCCGGCAAGCTGGGGGACGTCAAGCAACACTGGCCGACCCTCGAAGACACCGTCGGCACGCTGCGCGCCGCCGGGGCCTGGGTCAGCCTGGCGCATCCCTGGCACTACGATTTCACGCGCAGCAAGCGCCGAAAGCTGATTGCCGACTATATTCAAGCGGGCGGACAGGCGCTCGAGGTGGTCAACGGCCATCAGCCTGCGGAACAGGTGGGTAGCCTGGCGATCCTTGCCCGTGAGTTTGGTCTGCTGGTCAGCGCCGGCAGTGATTTTCATGGCCCTGGAGGCTGGTCGGAGATCGGCCAGTACCGGCCGCTCCCTGAGGACCTTCCACCCCTGTGGTGTCGGTTCAAACATGACACAGTTATTGCCGCCGTCTGAACAGGTAGAGAATGTGAGTCAATTTTTCCAGATCCATCCGGAAAACCCGCAAGCGCGCCTGATCAAACAGGCCGTCGAGATCATCCGCAAGGGCGGGGTGGTGGTCTATCCAACGGACTCTTCCTACGCAATCGGCTGCCAGATCGGCGACAAGAACGGCATCGAGCGCGTTCGACGCCTGCGTCAGCTCGATGAAAAGCACAACTTTGCGCTGATCTGCAGCGACCTGTCGCAACTGGGCAATTACGCCAAGATCGACACCGGCACCTTCCGTATTCTGAAAGCCCACCTGCCGGGTCCTTACACCTTCATTCTCAACGCCACCCGCGAAGTGCCCCGGCTGTTGCTGCATCCGAAGAAGCGCACCATCGGCCTGCGCGTACCGAGCCACCCGATCGCGCTCGCGCTGCTTGCCGAACTGGGCGAACCGCTGATGAGCGTGACCCTGATCATGCCCGGCGATGAAGACCCGCTGAGCGATCCGTACGAAATGCGTCAGTTGCTGGAGCATCAGGTGGACCTGATCATCGACGGCGGTTTCGGCGGTATCAAGGCGTCGACCGTGATCGACCTGACCGGCGACGATCCGGAAGTGGTCCGCGTCGGTTGCGGCGATCCTGCGCCGTTCATGGTCGAGGCCTGAATGTCCGCAGTAGAAACCGTTGATCCCCAGGCCGGTGCCCAGCAGGAACTGCCGTTTGCCATGGTCTATGGCCAGGCCGTCACGGAAATGCCGCTGGACCTGTACATTCCGCCGGACGCCCTGGAAGTCTTCCTCGAAGCCTTCGAAGGCCCCCTCGACCTGCTGCTGTACCTGATTCGCAAACAGAACATCAACATCCTTGACATCCCGGTGGCGGAAATCACCCGCCAGTACATGGGCTATGTCGAGCTGATGCAGTCGGTGCGTCTGGAGTTGGCCGCCGAATACCTGGTGATGGCCGCGATGCTGGCCGAGATCAAGTCGCGGATGTTGCTGCCCCGGGCCGAAACCGTCGAGGAAGAAGAGGAAGACCCGCGGGCCGAACTGATCCGCCGATTGCAGGAATACGAACGCTTCAAGGCTGCGGCCGAAGGCATCGATGGCCTGAGCCGGGTCGGTCGCGACGTGATCGTGCCCAAGCTCGACGCCCCGCAGGTCACGGTGCGCAAGTTGCTGCCGGATGTGGCGTTGGAAGAAATCCTGATGTCCATGGCCGAAGTGCTGCGCCGTGGCGACATGTTCGAAAGCCATCAGGTCAGCCGCGAGGCACTGTCCACCCGCGAACGCATGAGCGATGTGCTGGAGCGGCTCAAGGGCGGCGGCTTTGTGCCGTTCGTCGAGCTGTTCACCGCCGAGGAAGGCCGGCTCGGTGTGGTAGTGACCTTCATGGCGATCCTTGAACTGGTCAAGGAATCGCTGGTCGAGCTGGTGCAGAATGAGCCGTTCGCCGCGATCCACGTGCGAGCCCGAGTCGAATAACGAGTCCGAACATGAACCTGAGTGAACCCCGCGAGCTGGCGCCCCTGCTTGAAGCCTTTCTGTTGGCCTCGGGAAAGCCGCAAACCCTTGAACGCCTGTACGAGTTGTTCGAGGAAGGCGAGCGGCCGGAGCCGCCGGTCTTCAAGAAAGCCCTGACCCTGCTCGGCAAGTCCTGCGAGGGGCGGGCGTTCGAGCTCGTGGAGGTCGCGTCCGGCTATCGCCTGCAGATCCGCGAGAAGTTCGCACCGTGGGTCGGCCGCCTATGGGAAGAACGCCCGCAGCGTTATTCCCGGGCCCTGCTGGAAACCATGGCGCTGATCGCCTATCGCCAGCCGATCACCCGCGGCGAGATCGAAGACGTGCGGGGCGTGGCGGTCAACACCAACATCGTCAAGACGCTGATGGAGCGCGAGTGGATTCGCGTCGTCGGTTACCGCGACGTGCCGGGCAAACCGGCGATGTTTGCCACCACCAAGTTGTTCCTCGATCATTTCAACCTCAAGAGCCTCGATGAACTGCCACCGCTGGCGGAGTTGCGCGAGATCGAGCCGGACCCGGTACTCGACTTCGACGACGCCCCCGTGCCTGCGGGCTTGCAGGAGCTGGCCGATGCCAGCGCCGAGCCGGAAGAGCCGAAGGAGGAAACCAGTTTCCACTCGCTGCTGCTGGAACTGGACAGCATGGAGGAGGGGATCAAGACCGACTTCGACGATTTGCTGCGTGATGTCGCGGATGGCGAGCCGATGCCGTCCGGGTTTGAGTCAGATCCGGTCGAGCCGCCAGCCGACGTTGAGTTCGAAGCAGAGGCTGAGGTCGATTTTGAGCCTGAATCGGAGTTTGAGTCCGAGCCTGAGCCTGAGCAGGAAGACGACGCGCTCGGCGTGGCCGAAGCCCGTGAAAAACTGCTGGCCGCCGTTGCTCGCCTCGAACAACCCGCACCAGAGCCCGAGCCAGAACTGAGCGAAGAAGAAGCCGAAGCCCGCGCCCTGGCCGAGGCCATCGAGGCCGAACGCCGCGAGTTCGAAGATTGAGCCAGAGCTCGACCAAAGATCCGTGCATCAGCCTCTGCAAGTTCAGCGATGACATCTGCCTCGGCTGCGGTCGCAGCAAGCGCGAGATCAGGGCCTGGAAGAAACTCGACAAGGACGACAAGCGCACGGTGCTCGCCGAAGCCGCGCTGCGCCTGATCAAGCTCGGCAGCGCCGGTCGGCGGAAAAAGAAATAACCTGGCCTCGATAGACTAGTCTCTGATGCGCGAACGAACACATCCGCGTATGATTCGCGACCCTTCGGCGATCCCTTCGCCCGAAAACCCAGATTTCAATGCTTCGGCAGGCCCGATCCAGAGCCGCTGAACAGATCACACCGGGAGGTGCACAGATGAGTGACAACCAGAAAGACGACCAGGAAATCGGCCCAGCAGGCGAAAAACTGCAGAAAGTCCTCGCCCGTATCGGCGTCGGCTCGCGCCGTGACGTGGAAGCGTGGATCAGCCAAGGCCGGATCAAGGTCAACGGCGCAGAGGCGACCCTCGGTCTGCGCGTCGACATGCACGATGCAATCACCATCGATGGCAAGGTCATCAAGCGCGAAGAGGCCGCCGAATCGGTCCGCCGCGTGATCATGTACAACAAGCCAGACGGCGAGATCTGCACCCGTGACGACCCGGAAGGCCGTCCGACCGTGTTCGACAAGCTGCCGCGTCCGAAAGAAGGTCGCTGGATCAACATCGGCCGTCTCGACATCAACACCACCGGCCTGCTGATGTTCACCACCGACGGTGAGCTGGCCAACCGCCTGATGCACCCGTCCTACGAGATGGACCGTGAGTACGCAGTCCGTGTTCGCGGCGAAGTCGATGACGAGATGATCGAGCGCCTAAAGGCCGGCGTTGTGCTGGAAGACGGCCCGGCGCGTTTCACCGACATTCAACAGGCACCGGGCGGCGAAGGCTTCAACCACTGGTATCACTGCGTGGTGATGGAAGGTCGCAACCGTGAAGTGCGTCGTCTGTGGGAATCCCAGGGCCTGGTGGTCAGCCGCCTGAAGCGCGTGCGTTTCGGTCCGGTGTTCCTCAACTCCGACCTGCCGATGGGCCGCTGGCGCGAAATGAGCCAGTACGAAGTCGACGTGCTGAGCGCCGAAGTCGGTCTGACCCCGGTGGCCATGCCGCAACTGAACGCCAAGAGCAAAGACAAGCTCGACCGCATGCAGCGCAAGTCGTCGCGCCCGATGCCTCGTACCGAGCGCGTACGTACCTTGCGTCCGGCCAACGGCGCACCGGCGGCTGCCGGCCCGCGTACCGTGCGTGAGCCGCAGATCGAAGGCGAGCGTCCGGGTCGCAAGCCGGTAGCGCGTCCGGATGGCGAACGCGCTCCGCGCGGCCGTACCGAGCGCGGTGAAGGTCGTGCACCGGCCGGTCGCGGTACGCCGGTGGCGGATCGTCCTGCCGAGACCAAGCGTCCGGCCAAGCCTGCGCCGAAGCGTCCAGGCATCAAACTGGCTGACGATGACAAACCGTCGGGCAAGCGTCGTGGCGCCCCGGCCGGTTCCGGCCAGCGCCCGGGTTTCGGTCGCAAGAAGCCGGAATAAGGCAGTTGTAAGCGTCGAGCGGCAAGCTTCAAGCTGAAAACAGAAACGCCAACCTCAGGGTTGGCGTTTTTTTTTGGATTTTTTATTTCTTTTTTGGGGGTGTTTTTTTCTTGTTTTAAAACAAAAAAATTGACGTCTTTCAGATAGTTAGCCAGCTAACGTCAAGCATCGCTCTCGGCTTCGACGGGTCTGGAGTGGAAACTTTACGTTACGCACTGTCAGCAAATTTTTACGAAAAACCCTGCGAAGTCCCGTGGATCCTGTGCCACTGCCAGGCTGTAAGGAAAATCTGCCGAAGCCCCGTCCGCCGGGCCTGGCGCAAGGCTCTGGCGTGCTTGTTTCAGGTTCGATTGAGAGGTGAGATGCGCCCCATGCCTGTCGTGCAGGTGCATAACAAGAAGGAGGCGCAATGAACGCCGATATCCATTTTCACTTCTCCACGTGGGGCGGATTTTCCATCGTCCACGCCGATGGCCTGCAAAGGCCTGACTCAATTTTTGCAGCCGCCCGAGCCTCTCGGGGCGGACACACGCAATCCCGGCAACCGACACGCTGATCCAGCGGGGTCTGGCAGCAGGGGGTTAGCGGTGTACAATGCGCCGCGTTTTAACTGTGACCCTCTGCGTAATCGCGCAAACCTCAAGGATTATCCGCCTTGTTCACTCCGCCGCGTCACAAGCGTGTCGGGTTCGATTTCGTCACAGATAAAAACAAACAGGTGACGCATGACCGTTGTAAGAAAGCTGAATTCCTGGTGCCTGCGCTGGGGTTTGATCAAGGTTGGTTGAAATCGCAACCTTGCAGCAACGTCTACTGAACATCATCAAACCTTGCGTGAGACCTTTTTCATGAGTGGACAAAACTCGCAATCAGGCGAGCTGAAACGCGGCCTGAAAAATCGCCATATTCAACTGATCGCCCTCGGTGGCGCGATCGGTACCGGATTGTTCCTCGGCTCGGCCGGGGTGCTGAAATCCGCCGGCCCGTCGATGATCCTCGGCTATGCCATCTGCGGCTTCATCGCTTTCATGATCATGCGCCAGCTCGGCGAGATGATCGTCGAGGAGCCGGTGGCCGGTTCCTTCAGTCACTTCGCGCACAAATACTGGGGCGGTTTCGCCGGTTTCCTGTCGGGCTGGAACTGCTGGATCCTGTACATCCTGGTGGGCATGTCGGAGCTGACCGCGGTCGGCAAGTACATTCACTACTGGGCCCCGGACATTCCGAGCTGGGTCACCGCTGCGGCGTTCTTCCTGCTGATCAACGCGATCAACCTGGCCAACGTCAAAGTCTTCGGTGAGGCCGAATTCTGGTTCGCGATCATCAAGGTCGTGGCGATCGTCGGCATGATTGCCCTGGGCAGCTACCTGCTGGTCAGCGGTCACGGTGGCCCGCAGGCGTCGGTGAGCAACCTGTGGTCTCACGGCGGCTTCTTCCCGAACGGCGTCAGCGGTCTGGTGATGGCCATGGCGATCATCATGTTCTCCTTCGGCGGTCTGGAAATGCTCGGTTTCACCGCAGCCGAGGCCGACAAGCCGAAAACCGTGATTCCGAAAGCGATCAACCAGGTGATCTACCGGATCCTGATTTTCTACATCGGTGCACTGGTCATCCTGCTGTCGCTGACCCCGTGGGACAGCCTGCTGGAAACCCTCAACGCGTCGGGCGATTCCTACAGCGGCAGCCCGTTCGTGCAGGTGTTCTCGATGCTCGGCAGCAACACTGCCGCGCACATCCTCAACTTCGTGGTCCTGACCGCAGCGTTGTCGGTGTACAACAGCGGCACCTACTGCAACAGCCGCATGTTGCTGGGCATGGCCGAGCAGGGCGATGCACCGAAAGGCCTGGCGAAGATCGACAAGCGCGGTGTACCGGTGCGTTCGATCCTGGCTTCGGCAGCGGTAACGCTGGTGGCTGTGCTGCTCAACTACCTGATGCCGCAGCACGCGCTGGAGTTGCTGATGTCGCTGGTGGTTGCAACGCTGGTGATCAACTGGGCGATGATCAGCTTCTCGCACTTCAAATTCCGCCAGCACATGAACAAGACCAACCAGAAGCCGCTGTTCAAGGCACTGTGGTACCCGTACGGCAACTACATCTGCCTGGCGTTCGTGGCGTTCATCCTCGGCGTGATGCTGCTGATCCCGGGCATCCAGATCTCGGTGTACGCGATTCCGGTGTGGGTCGTGTTCATGTGGGTCTGCTACGTGATCAAGAACAAGCGCGGCGATCAACGCGCGTTGGTCGGTTCTGCGATCAAGTAAGTAATGGATGACAACAAAATAGCCGGCGTCTGCCGGCTTTTTTGTGCCCGGTCCTACGCGAAGTGACGATAGACTGCCGGCGCCAATTGAATCGCGAAGGAGTCGGGCATGGAACAGGTGCAAACGCACTGCGAGGTCGAGGGAGACGCGCTGACGCGTGAAGATGTGCTGGCGTTGATCGAGTCTCAGCGCTTGCCGCTGCGGTTTGTCGGAGTGGATTTCACCGATGTGGATCTGTCGCGCCTGACGCTGGATCGCGCCGAGTTTCAGCGCTGCATTCTGCTGCGCACGCAATTTTTCGGCGCTCGCCTGGAGGCTACCCAATGGAAGGGCTGTCGGGGTGCTCATGCGGTGTTCGAAGCGGCCCAGTTGCTGGAGGCCTCGTTCAGCAGTTGTGATTTGAACAACACACGCTGGCAACGGGCGAAACTGGCGCAGGTCGCTTTTACGGAATGCAAGTTGACCGGTGCCAATTTCAGCCACACATCCAGTTTGGGTCTGTCATTCACTGAGACCCGGCTCAACAGCGCGTTTCTGTCCGGGATGTCGTTCGCTCGCACGACATTGAGCGGGTTGGACTTCTCTGACGCGGACTTGAGCGATGCGGATTTTCGTAAAGCCGAATTTATCGAATGCAGCCTGGCTCACGCACGCATCAACGGCGCAAGATTTACCGATGCCGACCTGCGCGGCGCCGATCTGAGCGGTTTTCGGCTCAATGATGCCAAACTGTTTAAAGGGGCGGTGATTTCCCGGGCGCAGGCGTCGATGTTGTTGTCCGAACTGGGCTTGTCTGTCGCTTAGCGACTTGAAGGTAGTGTTTCCATGCTGGTGATTTCCAACAACGTGCATCTGCCGGATGCCGAAATCGAACTGACGTACATCCGCGCCCAGGGCGCCGGTGGGCAGAACGTCAACAAGGTCTCCAGTGCCGTGCACCTGCGCTTCGACATTCCGGCCTCGTCCTTGCCCGAGTTCTACAAGGAGCGGCTGCTGGCGCTGCGCGACAGTCGCATTACCAGTGAAGGCGTGTTGATCATCAAGGCGCAGCAGTACCGCACGCAGGAACAGAATCGCGCCGATGCGCTGGAGCGCCTCACCGAGCTGATCCTCAGCGCCACCAAGGTCGAAAAGAAGCGCCGGCCGACCAAGCCGACACTGGGCTCGAAGAAGCGTCGGCTGGAGTCGAAGACCAAGCGCGGCAGCATCAAGGCCGGGCGCGGCAAGGTGGATTTCTAGTCTTCGCGGTACTTCGACGTGTGGCGGTACAGATAGACGCTCAACGCCAGGCCGCTCAACGCGGCGATCGCGGCGAACAGGAAGATCGAGGCAAAACCGAAGCCCGCCGCGATCGCCCCGGCCAGCGGCCCGGTGATCCCCAATGACAAGTCGATGAACAGCGAATAGGCGCCGACCGCCGCACCACGGCTGGAGGCCGGTACCAGGTTCACCGCTTCCACGCCCAGCGCCGGGAATACCAGCGAGAAGCCGAAACCACTCAATGCCGCGCCAGCCAGCGCCCAGTGTGCATCCGGTGCGATCCATAGCAGCAACAAGCCCAGGGTTTCTACCGACAGGCAGGCAATCGCTACGCGAAAGCCGCCGAGGCGGTTGATCAGGTTGCCGAACAGTAGTCGCGCACCGATAAAGCTGGCGCCGAACAGGCTCAGGCACAGCACGGCGTTATCCCAATGCTGGGTGGCGTAATACAGGGTGATGAAGGTGGCGATGGTGCCGAAACCGATCGAGCCCAGCGCCAGGCCGCAGCCGTGCGGGAAAACGCGACCCAGCACGTGCATGAAAGGCAAACGCTCGCCGGCGACAATCGGCGCAGCCGTCTTCGGCCAGGCCAACAGCAGGCCCAGCGATGCGAGCAACAGAATGCTCACGCCCATGCTCCACAGACCGAAATGGCTGACCAGCCACACCCCCAACGGCGCCCCGATGGCCAGCGCGCCATAACTGGCGATGCCGTTCCAGGAGATGACTTTGGCCGTGTTGGCCGCGCCGACGCGACCGATGCCCCAGCCGATCGATCCCGAGCCGACAAGACTTTCCGCGCTACCCAGCACCAGTCGCCCGACGAACAGGCTGATCAGGCTGAGCATCGGCAGATTGGGCGTCCACGCTGAAATCAGCATGAACACACCGCTCAAGCCGCAACCGGCCAGACCAATCATCACCGCACGTTTGCTGCCCTGGTTGTCGATGATCTTGCCGGCATACGGGCGACTGAGCAGGGTGGCGAGGTATTGCACGCTGATCACCAGACCGGCAATGACCGCGCCGAAACCCAGATCGCTATGGACGTAACCGGGCAGCACGGCCAGCGGAATGCCGATATTCAAATAGCCGATGAAGGTGAACAGGACGATGGAAACGACTTGCAGCGTGACCGCCAGGGGGCGCTGGGGTTCTGGCATAGAGGACGACATGGGTAACGATCCACGGGGAGAGCAGAATAGATAGGCTGCTCATGATACCGGCGTGGACGATGCTGCGGCGGGGAAAAGTAAAACTATTTGGCCGGGGCGACCAGTTGCGTGGTGACCAGCGCCGCGAGGGCGTTTTCTTCGCTGCCGAAGCGGGCGAGCAGGGCGGCCTGTTTCTCGGGCGAGAGGCGGCTCCAGATCTCGATCATCTTCTCGGTGGCGCCGATGAGGATTTCAGCCTGGTGTTCGTTGAAGGATTCGTCGGTCATGGCGGGCTCGGTTTCAGGCAGTGTGGAAAGCGCATGTTAGCGCTTTCCACACGGTCTGTACGGCGGGTGTTACTTACTCTTCGCTGTCGGCCTGGCGGCTCTCGGCGGCTTCTTTCGGCTCGGGCTGTTGGGCGCCGGCTTGTTGCGTGGTCGTCTGCTCAGGTACGTGCAGGCTTGGGAAGGGGAGATTGGGAATCTCGTGCATGGTTGCGCTCCTCGCTAAGTCTGTTGATAGATCTGGTAGATCCGCGCTTTCAGAAAGCCTGCGAAGGATACAGCAGTAAAAATGACAAACAGATTTTTAATTCCGCTTGTTGCGACGGGCGGGATTGTCTAGACAAGTGCGACAGGGTGACGCAGGGCAAATGTGGGAGCGGCGGTGTGCCCGCCGCCCCTGACATTTGTTTATTTGCAGACGTTGGCGATCGCTTCGGCCAGCAGGTCGAGGCGCGTCGCATCGATCCCGGCGACGTTGGCCCGGCCCGAGCTGACCATGTACACGCTGTGATGCTCGCGCAGGTTTTTCACCTGTTCCGGCGAGAGGCCGGTGTAGGAGAACATCCCGCGTTGCACGCCAATGTGCGCAAAACGCTCGCGCAGACCGTGGGGCTCCAGCGCTTCCACCAGGCCACTGCGCAACTGGGCGATGCGCAGACGCATGGCTTCCACTTCGTCGGCCCAGCGGCGTTTCAGCTCCGGGTCGGCGAGGATCGTCGCGACCACAGCCGCGCCGTGATCCGGTGGTGTCGACCATAGGTTGCGGGCGATATGCGCCAGCTGGCTGCGGATGTCGATGAGCTTGTCGGCGGTTTTCGCGCAGACGATCAGCGCACCGGTGCGGTCGCGATACAGACCGAAGTTCTTCGAGCAGGAACTGGTGATCAGCAGCTCGGGCAACTCGGCGGCGAACAGCCGGGTTGACCATGCGTCCTGCTCCAGACCGTCGCCGAAACCCTGGTAGGCAAAGTCGATCAGTGGCAATAGATTACGGCTGCGCACCACGTCCAGCACGCGGTGCCAGTCGTCGTGACTCAGATCGAAACCGGTCGGGTTGTGGCAGCACGCGTGCAACAGCACCACATCACCTTTCGGCACTTCACTGAGCACGGCGAGCATCGCATCGACATCGAGGCGGTTGTCGCTGCCGACGTACGGGTAATGGCTGATCTTGACCCCGGCGGCCGCGAAAATCGTTTCGTGGATTGGCCAGGTCGGGTTGCTCAGCCACACGCCTTTGCCCGGCAGACATTGCGCGATGAAGTCCGCCGCCAGACGCAGGGCACCGGTGCCGCCCGGCGTCTGGGTGGCGCCGGCACGCTGCTGGGCGATCAGTGCAGAATCGGCACCGAGCACCAGCTCATTGATGACCTTGCCGAACAGCGGATTGCCGTGGCCACCGATGTAGGTCTTGGTGTCCTGGCTCTCGACCAGACGCGCCTCGGCGATTTTCACCGCTTCGGGAATCGGCGTCAGGCCCTGGGCATCCTTGTAGACGCCCACGCCGAGGTCGAACTTGCGCGGGTTGGAATCCTGCGCGTAGGCCTCCATCAGGCCGAGTATCGGGTCGCCGGGCACCCGGCCGATGGCGTCGAAGTGCATTACTTGCGTCCTTCTGCAGTCTTGGCCACTTCGTCAGTGCGCGCGGCCATGATGAAGTCGTTGCGGTGCAGGCCCTTGATCGAGTGGCTCCACCAGGTCACGGTGACTTTGCCCCACTCGGTCAGCAGGCCCGGGTGGTGACCTTCGGCCTCGGAGATCTCGCCGACGGCGTTGGTGAAGGCCAGGGCGTGCTTGAAGTTCTTGAACAGGAAGACTTTTTCCAGCTGCATGATGCTGTCGCGTACTTCGATGTTCCAGTCAGGGATCTGCTTGATCAGGATCGGCAATTCTTCATCGCTGACCTGTGGAGCATCGGCACGGCACGCTTCGCAATGGGCTTGGTTCAAGGTGGACATGGTGTACTTCCTGAAATCTAGAGGTGTTTTTTTATATTGGCTGACAATGTCGTCACGCTAAACCAAAGCCGCGACGACTGACAGACTCACTTGTAAGTAAAAGCCACGGTTCACGCAGCTTTTGGTTTCGGCGGAAATTTCGGTGCGTGCAGACCCAGCTGCATGCCTTGCTTGACCATGCCCATGATGTCTTCGTGGGCGAGATCGAACAGGCGCTTGAGGTTCGGCAGGACAAAATACAGCGGTTGCAGGATGTCGATGCGGTACGGCGTGCGCATCGCTTCCAGCGGATCGAAGGCCTGGTGTTCAGGTTCGTCCGACAGCGAGTAAACGGTTTCCTTTGGCGAGGACAGGATGCCGCCGCCATAGATGCGTTTGCCCTGCGGGGTGTCGACCAGGCCGAACTCGATGGTCATCCAGTACAGGCGCGCCAGGTAAACGCGTTCTTCCTTGGTTGCTTGCAGGCCGAGCTTGCCGTAGGTGTGGGTGAATTCCGCGAACCACGGGTTGGTCAGCAGCGGGCAGTGGCCAAAGATCTCGTGGAAAATGTCCGGTTCTTGCAGGTAGTCCAGTTCTTCACGGGTGCGAATGAAGGTGGCCACCGGAAACTGCTTGCTGGCGAGCAATTCGAAAAAGGTCTGGAAGGGAATCAGCGCCGGGACGCGGGCGACCTGCCAACCGGTGGTCTCGCCGAGCACCTTGTTGATCTCGCCCAGTTGCGGGATGCGGTCGTGGGGCAGGCCGAGTTTTTCGATACCGTCCAGGTATTCCTGGCACGCCCGACCCTCGATCACTTTCAGCTGGCGGGTGATCAGCGTGTTCCACACCGCGTGTTCTTCGGCGGGGTAGTCGATAAAACCTTGCGCATCGGGCTCGCGGGCCACGTATTGCGTCTGCTTCATACTGCTCTCCTGCGAGGGGAATTCGTTCTTGTTATGTCCTGCTATGGACTGAGAAATACCCCAGAGCGTGCCGTGTTGCAGCAGGTTGAAGAACCGTCGGGTAGGAAAAGTCTCTTTAAATCGTAAAATTATCGTTACGCTTTGTGCGATAAGTCGTGATTGCGGTGATTCGCGGGTTTGAAACGACCTGTGTCTGTCACATAATCTTGACGACTATCTTGTGGGCGGCACAGAAAAATCCGCCCCTTTACCTGTTTCGGTCCTTTATATGCGTATCAAAGTCCACTGCCAGAACCGCATCGGCATCCTGCGCGACATTCTCAATCTGCTGGTGGAGTACGGGATCAACGTCGCCCGCGGCGAGGTCGGCGGTGAGCACGGCAACGCGATCTATCTGCATTGCCCGAACCTGATCAACCTGCAGTTCCAGGCGTTGCGGCCGAAGTTCGAAGCCATCGCCGGGGTGTTTGGTGTGAAGCGGGTAGGGCTGATGCCCAGCGAACGCCGGCACATGGAGCTGAATGCATTGCTCGGTGCGCTGGAGTTTCCGGTGCTGTCGATTGACATGGGCGGCTCCATTGTTGCGGCGAACCGGGCGGCGGCGCAGTTGCTCGGCGTGCGGGTGGACGAGGTGCCGGGGATTCCGCTGTCGCGTTACGCCGAGGATTTCGACCTGCCGGAACTGGTGCGCGCCAACAAGTCGCGAATCAACGGCATGCGGGTCAAGGTCAAGGGCGACATCTTTCTGGCCGACATCGCTCCCCTCCAGTCGGAGCACGATGACAGCGAGGCCATGGCCGGTGCGGTATTGACGCTGCACCGGGCGGACCGGGTCGGCGAGCGCATCTATAACGTGCGCAAGCAGGAGTTGCGTGGCTTCGACAGCATTTTTCAGAGCTCGAAAGTGATGGCGGCGGTGGTGCGCGAAGCCCGGCGCATGGCGCCACTGGATGCGCCGCTATTGATAGAAGGCGAAACCGGCACCGGCAAGGAGTTGCTGGCGCGGGCCTGTCACCTGGCGAGCCCGCGCGGCCAGTCGCCGTTGATGGCGCTCAACTGTGCGGGGCTGCCGGAGTCGATGGCCGAGACCGAGCTGTTCGGCTACGGCCCCGGTGCCTTCGAGGGTGCGCGGGCGGAAGGCAAGCTCGGGCTGCTGGAACTGACGGCGGGCGGCACGCTGTTCCTCGATGGTGTCGGCGAAATGAGCCCGCGCTTGCAGGTGAAATTGCTGCGCTTCCTGCAGGATGGTTGCTTCCGGCGGGTGGGCAGTGATGAAGAGGTTTATCTGGATGTGCGGGTCATCTGCGCCACTCAGGTGGATCTGTCGGAGCTGTGTGCGAGGGGGGAATTCCGCCAGGATTTGTATCACCGCCTCAACGTGCTTTCCCTGCACATTCCGCCATTGCGCGAATGCCTCGACGGTTTGACGCCGCTGGTGGAGCACTTCCTCGATCAGGCCAGCCGGCAGATCGGTTGCCCGCTGCCGAAACTGGCACCAGCGGCGATGGACCGGCTCAGCCACTACCACTGGCCGGGCAACGTGCGGCAACTTGAGAACGTGCTGTTTCAGGCGGTTTCGCTGTGCGATGGCGGGACGGTCAAGGCCGAGCATATTCGTCTGCCGGACTATGGTGTGCGTCAGCCGCTTGGCGATTTCTCCCTCGAAGGCGGGCTGGACGAGATTGTCGGGCGCTTCGAGAAAGCGGTGCTGGAGCGTTTGTATTCCGAGCACCCGAGCAGTCGGCAACTGGGTAAGCGGCTTGGGGTTTCCCATACGACCATTGCCAACAAGTTGCGTGAATACGAAGTCGGCAAAGACGCGTCCGAGTGATCCCGACCGGCCTGGTTGATTGCCGCGAAGCGGCATGACACCGCCGGTTTTTCGTCTTCGATACATTTCCTTCTTTCCCGCAAAACCCCTCAAGTCCTTTGTTTATCGGCTTCCTGGCTGTCAGAAAAAAGTTGGTCTGCAAATTGCTTGTGGCTCAGCAGTACAGCGGTGGGCGGCAAACGTCCGGCATGCAGAGGAAAGAGTGTGGACAAGTACCTTTATGTGGCAATGACCGGCGCCAGCCAGAACGCACTGGCGCAAAAGGCTCATGCCAACAACCTGGCGAACATCTCCACCAATGGTTTTCAGCGCGACCTGGAGCAGGCGCGTTCGATGCCGGTGTTCGGTGACAGCTTTCCGGCGCGTGCGTTTGCCATGAGCGAACGGCCTGCCACCGATTTCACTCCGGGCTCCCTGGTGCAGACCGGGCGTGACCTCGACGTGGCCGTCAGCGGCAACGGCTTCATTGCCGTGCAGAACCCCAACGGCGGCGAAAGCTACGTGCGCACCGGCAGCCTGAATATCGACGCCCTTGGCGTGCTGCGTGCCGGCAACGGCATGCCGGTGCTGGGCAATGGCGGTCCGATTGCCATTCCGCCGGAGCAGCAAGTGGAAGTCGGCGAAGACGGCACCATCAGTATCCGTGCGATGGGCGAAGGCCCGCGCGTCATGGCCGAAGTCGACCGGATCAAACTGGTCAACCCGGACATCAAGAACATGAACAAGGGCCTGGACGGTTCGATCTACACCAAGGACGGCCAACCTGCGCCGGCCGATGCCAACGTCAAGCTGGTGTCGGGTTTCCTGGAGTCGAGCAACGTCAATGCCGTGGAAGAGATGACCTCGGTGCTGGCCCTGGCCAAGCAGTTCGAGTTGCACGTCAAGATGATGAACACCGCCAAAGACGACGACCAGGCCATGGCTCGGGTCTTGCAGATCAGCTAATTATCAGAACGTCGCGCCGTAAAACAGGCGCACGAGGAGAATCGAATGCTTCCGGCTCTATGGGTTGCCAAAACCGGTCTGTCCGCCCAGGACACCAACCTGACCACCATTTCCAACAACCTGGCCAACGTGTCGACCACGGGTTTCAAACGTGACCGCGCCGAGTTCCAGGACCTGCTGTATCAGATCAAGCGTCAGCCAGGCGCCCAGTCGACCCAGGACAGCGAACTGCCGTCGGGTCTGCAAGTGGGTACCGGTGTGCGCATCGTCGGCACCCAGAAAAACTTCACCGCCGGCAGCCTGCAAACCACCGAGCAGCCGCTGGACATGGCCATCGACGGCCGTGGTTTCTTCCAGATCCTGCAGCCGGACGGCACCACGTCCTACACCCGTGACGGTACTTTCCACCTCGACTCCAATGGCCAGATCGTCAACGCCAGCGGTTTCGCGCTGGAGCCGGCGATTGTCATCCCGAACAACGCCCAGACCTTCACTGTCGGCCGTGACGGCACCGTGTCGATCACCGTTGCCGGCAACGCCGCGTCCCAAGTGATCGGTAACCTGCAGACCGCCGACTTCATCAACCCGGCCGGCCTGCAGGCCGTGGGCAACAACCTGTTCCTGGAAACCGCCGCTTCCGGCGCGCCGCAAGTCGGTACTCCGGGCCTGAACGGTTTCGGCACCACCCTGCAGAACACCCTGGAAACCTCCAACGTCAGCACCGTGGAAGAGATGGTCAACATGATCACCACCCAGCGCGCTTACGAGATGAACTCCAAGGTGATCTCCACCGCCGACCAGATGCTCTCGTTCGTAACGCAGAATCTGTAATCAAGTCTATGAGGCGGCCATGATGCCGCCTGCAACACCGTGAGGTAAGGGTCATGAAACGCTTCGTATCTGTTCTGGCATTGGGTGGGGTCGTCTCGCTCGCGGGCTGCGTCGCTCCGACGCCCAAGCCCAATGACCCTTACTACGCCCCGGTATTGCCGCGTACGCCGTTGCCGGCGGCCGCCAACAACGGCTCGATCTATCAGGCCGGTTTCGAACAGAACCTGTACAGCGACCGCAAGGCGTTCCGGGTCGGTGACATCATCACCATCACCCTGAACGAGAAGACCCAGGCCAGCAAGAACGCCAACTCGCAAGTGGCCAAGAACAGCAAGACCGGCATCGGCCTGACTTCGCTGTTCGGCGGCAGTGGCACCACCAACAATCCGTTGGGCGGTAACGATCTGAGCCTGGACGTCGGCTACAGCGGCGACCGCGCGACCAAGGGTGACAGCAAGGCGGCCCAGGGCAACACCCTGACCGGCTCGATCACCGTGACCGTCGCCGACGTGTTGCCGAACGGCATCATCGCCGTGCGTGGCGAGAAGTGGATGACTCTCAACACCGGTGATGAACTGGTGCGGATCGCCGGCCTCGTACGCGCCGATGACATCGCCACCGACAACACCGTGTCGTCGACCCGGGTCGCCGATGCGCGCATCACCTACTCGGGCACCGGTTCGTTCGCCGATGCGAGTCAGCCAGGCTGGTTCGACCGTTTCTTCCTCAGCCCGCTGTTCCCTTTCTAGGTGGCCAAGTTGAATTTCAAGAGCCTCATGGTGGCTGCCGTTTTGTTGTCGGCGGCCTTCAACGCACAAGCCGAGCGGCTGAAAGATATCGCCAGCATTTCCGGCGTGCGTTCCAACCAGTTGATCGGCTACGGCCTGGTGGTCGGGCTTAACGGCACCGGTGACCAGACGACGCAAACCCCGTTCACCCTGCAGACCTTCAACAACATGCTCTCGCAGTTCGGCATCAAGGTGCCGCCGGGATCGGGCAACGTGCAGTTGAAAAACGTCGCGGCGGTGTCGGTGAGTGCCGATCTGCCGGCGTTCGCCAAGCCGGGTCAGCAGGTCGATATCACCGTTTCGTCCATCGGTAACTCCAAGAGCCTGCGCGGCGGCACCCTGTTGCTGACCCCGCTCAAGGGTATCGACGGCAACGTCTACGCCATCGCTCAGGGCAACCTGGTGGTGGGTGGTTTCGATGCCGAAGGCCGTGACGGTTCGAAGATCACCGTCAACGTTCCGTCGGCCGGTCGCATTCCGGGCGGTGCCTCGGTCGAGCGTTCGGTGCCGAGCGGTTTCAACCAGGGCAACAGCCTGACGCTGAACCTCAACCGTTCCGACTTCACCACCGCCAAGCGCATCGTCGACAAGATCAACGACATGCTCGGCCCAGGCGTGGCCCAGGCCATCGACGGCGGTTCGATCCGCGTCACCGCGCCACTCGATCCGAGCCAGCGCGTCGACTATCTGTCGATCCTGGAAAACCTCGAAGTCGACCCGGGTCAGGCGGTGGCGAAAGTCATCATCAACTCCCGTACCGGCACCATCGTCATCGGCCAGAACGTGAAGGTTTCGCCGGCCGCCGTGACCCACGGCAGCCTGACCGTGACCATCACCGAAGACCCGATCGTCAGCCAGCCTGGCCCTCTTTCCAACGGCCAGACCGCCGTGGTGCCGCGTTCGCGCGTGAATGCTCAGCAGGAAGCCAAGCCGATGTTCAAGTTCGGCCCGGGCACCACCCTCGACGAAATCGTCCGTGCGGTGAACCAGGTCGGCGCGGCACCGGGTGACCTGATGGCCATTCTCGAAGCACTGAAGCAGGCTGGCGCGTTGCAAGCCGACCTGATCGTGATCTGAGGACGCCGCCCATGGATATGCGCAAAAGCGGTCTGGTCAGCAGCAGCGATTCGGGTTCGTACTCCGACCTCAATCGTCTGAACCAGCTCAAGGTCGGCGACAAGAACAGCGACGGCAACATGCGCAAGGTTGCGCAGGAATTCGAATCGCTGTTCCTCGGTGAGATGCTCAAGTCGATGCGCTCGGCCACTGAAGCGCTGGGCCAGGACAACCCGCTCAACACCCCGGCGGCCAAGCAATATCAGGAAATGTACGACCAGCAACTGGCCGTTTCCCTGTCCCGCGAGGGCGGTGGTATCGGTCTGGCCGACGTGCTGATGAAGCAGATGTCGAAGAACAAACCGATGGCGCCGGGCGAGGCTGCTGCCGCCTCCGCTGCCAAGCAGCAGGAAGTGCTGGCCAAGGCCGCTGCGGTGGAAACGCCGATTGCTGCCGGCACCGTGGCCACCAACGGTCCGCTGTCGCGCCTCAATGGCGAGCGTCCTTTATGGGCTTCGCGTTCGGTACATGCGCCGAACACCCAGCTGGCCCATCGCAATGACATGGAAATGATCAACCAGCGTCGCCTGGCACTGCCGCCGAAACTGGCTGATCGCTTGCTCGCCGGTCTGGTGCCTTCGGCCACGAACTCGGCAGCCAATCAATTGCCGCAGCGCGACACGATGGCTGCCGCCACCGGTTCCGGCCCGCTATACAACGGCGACTGGCTTGCCCGCGCCGAGGCGGACAAAGCCTCCGGCGGGCAGATGCAGATTTACGGTCGGGCCATGGCGCAGATTCCGCTGGCACCGGCGAAGAAAGCGTTCAGCAACGCCGACGAATTCGTCAACACCATGCTGCCGATGGCCAAAGAGGCGGCGGCGCGCATTGGTGTCGATCCACGTTATCTGGTGGCTCAGGCCGCACTCGAAACCGGTTATGGCAAATCGGTCATGCGCGCCCAGGACGGCACCAGCAGCCACAACCTGTTCGGCATCAAGGCCAGCAGCAACTGGAAGGGCGATTCGGCCCGGGCGATCACCAGCGAGTTCCGCAATGGGCAGATGGTCAAGGAGACGGCCGAATTCCGTTCCTACGCCTCGTACAAGGACAGCTTCCACGATCTGGTGACTTTGCTGCAGAGCAATAATCGCTATCAAGATGTGCTGAAGTCGGCCGATAACCCAGAACAGTTTGTACGCGAGTTGCAAAAGGCCGGTTACGCAACCGACCCGAACTACGCAAGCAAGATTTCGCAGATTGCCAGGCAGATGACGGTAAATCAGAACTACGCTGCGGCCGGCGTTTCAACAACGCCTTTATAAACACAAGGTAAGGTTTGAATCATGAGTTTGCTCAATATCGGGATGTCGGGGTTGGCCGCGAGTTCGTCCTCTCTGGCTGTGACAGGTAACAACATTGCCAACGTCGACACCGCCGGTTATTCACGCCAGCAAACCGTGCAGGGCACCAAGTCATCGATCCAGACTGGCAATGTGTTCATCGGTACGGGCACGACCCTGGCCGACGTGCGCCGGGTGTACAACTCTTACCTGGAAACCCAGCTGCATACCGCCACGTCGCTCAACAGTGAAGCGGCTGCCTACGGTGGCCAGGCGACGGCCCTGGACAACTCGTTGTCCGATACCAACACAGGCCTGACAGGCGTGCTGCAGAAGTTCTTCACCTCGATGCAGGGTGTGGCGACTTCGGCGACCGACGACACGTCCCGTCAGTCGGTACTGACCGGCTCGCAAGCGCTGACCAGCCGCTTCAACGCCCTGGCCAAACAGCTGAACGATCAGAACACCACGATCAATGGCAACCTCGGTGACATGGCCGCCCAGGTCAACAAGCTGGCCACCTCGATTGCCAATCTCAACCAGAAGATCGGTGAAGTTTCCACCAGCGGCGGTCAGCCGAACGATCTGCTCGACAGCCGTAACGAAGCGGTACGTCAGCTCTCCGAACTGGTCGGCGCACAAGTGGTCGAGCGCGGCACCAGCTTCGACGTCTACGTCGGCAGCGGTCAGCCGCTGGTTGTCGGCAACACCACCAACACCCTGAGCACCGTTCCGAGCAAGGACGACCCGTCGCGCATGGGCATCCAGATGGATCGTGGCTCAAGCACCATCGACATCACTTCGGTGATCAGCGGCGGTGAAATCGGCGGTCTGCTGACCTATCGCAATGAGGTGCTCAACCCGTCGCTCAACGAGCTGGGCCGTGTAGCACTGGTCATTGCCGACCAGATGAATCGCCAGCAAGCCCAGGGCATCGACAAGAACGGTGACTTCGGCGCGCCGATCTTCAATGACATCAACAGTGCCGCGCTGATCAGCCAGCGCAGCATTGCCTCCGCAGGCAACAGCGCGGGTTCGGGCAACCTGAACGTCACCATCAAGGACACCGGCAAGCTGACCACCAGCGATTACCAGGTCACCTTCACCAGCGCCACCAACTATTCGGTCAAGCGCTCCGACGGCACCGACATGGGTTCGTTCAGCACCACGACCACGCCACCGCCAGTGATCGACGGCTTCACCCTGGCCTTGAACGGCGGCGCGATGAACGCCGGTGACACCTTCAAGGTGACCCCGACCCGTGACGCGGCCACCAACATTCAGACCGTGCTCACCGATCCGAAGAAAATCGCGGCGGCGGCACCGTTGACCGGCGTGGCCAGTGCCAACAACTCCGGCAGCTACACCCAGCCGACGCTGGTCGACACCCTCGACATCACCAACCCGGCTTCCCAGGCCGAGTTGCAGAACGCGCTCAAGTATTCGACGCCGGTCAAACTGGTCATGGGTGCGGTCACCAGCGGCAGCCAGTCGTACAACATGGTCGATGCCAAGGGCAACACCATCGGCACCGGCACCATCGTGCCGGGCCAGGCCAACACCCTGAACCTGAAGATTGGCATGGTCGATTCCACCGGTGCTCCGGTGATGGATACCTCGGTCACGCCGAACGTGCAGAAAACCTTCACCGTGCAGACCACCGTGGGCGCGACGCCGAAGCCAGGCGAAACCTTCACGATCAACCTGACCGGCGCCGCTTCTTCGGACAACCGCAACGCGCAAGCGCTGGTCGGCCTGCAGACCAAACAGACCGTGGACACCGGCACCGGCAGCAAGGGCATCAGCCTGACCGACGCCTACAACAAACTGGTGACGAACGTCGGTACCAAGGCGGCCCAGAGCAAGTCCGACAACGACGCCACCTCGGCGATCCTCGATCAGGCCAAGGGCGCGCGCGATTCGCTGTCTCAGGTCAACCTGGATGAAGAGACCGGCAACCTGGTCAAGTATCAGCAGTACTACACAGCGTCTTCGCAGATCATCAAGGCTGCGCAGGAAACCTTCGCCACGCTGATCAACAGTCTTTAAGGAGTCGTAATTCATGCGCATTTCCACCGCTCAGTATTACGCGACACAAGCTTCCCAATATCAGCGTAACTACAGCAAGACTGTTGCCACCGCGAACGAGGCGAGCAGCCTGCAGCGCATCAACACCGCCGCCGATGATCCGATCGGTGCCGGGCGCCTGCTCAAGCTGGGCCAGCAGGCCTCGATGCTGGAGCAGTATCAGGGCAACATCGACACCACCAAGAGCGCGCTGACCGTGCAGGAGTCGACGCTGAGCTCCATCACCACGGCTTTGCAGCGCGCCAAGGAAATCGGCCTGGCCGCCAACAACGGCATCGCCACCGACGCAGACCGCAAGGCTTACGCCGACGAGTTGAGCCAGATCCAGCAGCAGGTGCTGGGTCTGATGAACTCCAAGGACGCCAACGGCAATTACCTGTTTTCCGGTTCCAAGACCGATACGGCGCCGTACTCGCAGAACGCCGATGGCACCTACACCTACAACGGTGACCAGACCCAGATCAGCCTGAACATCGGCGATGGCATGTCGGTCGGCACCAACACCACCGGTTGGGATGCTTTCCAGCAGACCATCAATACCAACCGCACTCAGACCACCATGACCGCTCCGGCTGTCGATGACGGTCGCGTGGTATTGACCGACGGTATCGTCGGTTCCAGCGCCACCTACAACGCCAAGTTTGCCGGTGGTCAGCCGTATACCGTCAGCTTCGTCAGCAGCACCCAGTTGAAAATCACCGATGCCCTGGGCAACGACGTGACCACTGAAGCCAGCCAGAACGGTCTGATCAGCAACAGCAACGGTGCGAACCAGACCGTCAGCTTCCGCGGCGTCGATCTCAAGTTGAACATCAACCTCAAGGCCGGCGACACCAACCCGGATGCCGTCATCGCCGGTCACAGCTTCCAGCTGTCGGCCACGCCTGACTCGTTCACCACGGCGCGCAGCCCGGGCAACCCGTCCACCGCGGTCATCACCGGCTCCGGCGTGACCAACCAGGGCGCTTACGACGCCACGTTCCCGTCGGGCGGCGGTGCGATCCTGAAGTTCACCAGCGCCACCAACTTCGATCTGTACGCGGCGCCCGTCACCGCTGACAGCAAGCCGATTTCGTCGGGCACCATGGTTGGCGCAAACGCCACGGCGGCGGGCGTGACCTTCACCATAGGCGGTACGCCGGGCGCAGGTGATCAGTTCTCGATCCAGTCCAACAACCACCAGACCCAGAACGTGCTCGATACCCTGGGCCAGATGGTCACTGCACTGAAAGCGCCGATCGATGGCGATCCGGTAGCCAAACAGAAATTCCAGGGCCAGATGGAGTCTGCGCTGGGCAACATCGAGAGCGCGTCCAATCAGATTGGTACGGCGGTGACGTCGATCGGTGCGCGCGGGCAGTCGCTCGACGACCAGAACACCACCAACCAGAGTCTGATCCAGGCCAACACCACGACCCAGGGTTCGATCCGTGATTCGGATCCGGCCGAGGTGATGACGCGCCTGACCTTGCAGCAGACCATGCTGCAGGCCTCGCAACTGGCGTTCAGCAAAATCAGCCAGCTGGGCCTGTTCAACAAGATCTGATACTGGCCGGGCGCGCGAGCGCCCGGTTGCTCTGACCGTTCTGTATTTTCTGTTTTCTTTTGCGGTTTCAAAGGGCTCGCTGTTCCGGGCGGGTTCCCGCCGCTTGCGAGTCCGCCGTGAATTCACTCCCCCTTGTCAGTCTCGTCATTCCCGCCTTCAATCCGCGTTTTTTCGAACGGACTCTGAACAGTGCAGTGAGCCAGACCTATGGTCATCTGGAGATCATTGTCTGCGATGACAGTCGTGGCACGGAGATCGAAAGCATTGTTGCGTCCGTAGTGGCGGAGTCCGGGGTCGAGGTGCGTCACGTGCGCAATCCGCGCACGCTGGGCATGATCGGCAACCTCAAGGCTTGCCTGGATCAGGCGCGGGGCGAATTCATCAAGTTTCTCTGTGATGACGATCATCTGTATGCCGACTGCATCAAGCAGCAGGCACAGGAAATGCTGCGTGAGGAAGTCAGTCTGGTGCTGGCCCAGCGTCTGTTCTGGGATGCCCAGGACATCATCCTGCCGGCGCGTCTGGAGAACACCTCGCTGTCGCCGCACAGCGGTCTGTTCAAGGGCGACGATCTGCTGGGGATCTTCGAGAAATTCCCGGTCAATGTGCTCGGCGGGTTTACCAATGCATTGTTCCGCCGTGCAGATGTCGAAGAGCTGTTGCCGGCCCTGACTCAGGACGGTCATTGCTTCGTCGCGTCCCTGGACTTTGCCTTGTATGTCTGCCTGCTGCGACGCGGCAATCTGGCGGTCTCCAATAATGTGCTCAGCGCGGAGCGGCTGTACCCGGAGCGTCTGAGCGCGCAACAGCCGATGAAGGATGCGCTGGAAGTCGAGCGCGAGTGGATTCTGCAGATGCTCAAGGCGCGCAGCGGCGAATCGGCACCTGCGCCGGGATGGGTGCGATATGTTCCGTTGGCCAAGGCCGATGAGTCGCCCCGGGTCTGGGAAGAACTGCCGCTGAGTCGCACCCTCGGCACCAAGCAGAGTCGCCAGGAGTGGAGCGTCGGCATCGACAGCTGGAGCTTCGGCGAACTCTATGCCCATTGGCTCGAGTGTCGGGTGCTGACCGAAGGGCAACGTGCGTTGTTGCCGGAAACGCTTTCCGGCTGGTCGCATCAGCCACGGATCGTGCCGATCGTCATCGACGGCAAGGGCAGCCGTGACAGCGTCGAGCGCACGCTGGAATCGCTTGCCGTCCAGGATTATCCGCCAGAGCTGATCCTCGTGCTGTCCGCCTCCTGCACCGAAGCCGGACTGGACGGGCGCGTGTTCCGCATGCCGCTGCAGGACGATGGTCTGGCGCAGATCAACACCTTGCTGCCGCAACTGGAAGGGGCCGACTGGTTCTACCTGCTGCAGGCCGGCGATCGTCTGGTGGCGCCGGCGCTGTTGGTCATGGCCGAGCGCATCGTCAATTCCCCGTCGTTCAAGTGTCTGTACAGCGATGAGGGCAGTCTGCGCAACGGAGAGTCGGCGGAGCCTGCATTCAAACCGGATTTCAACCTCGACCTGATGCGCAGCTATCCCTATGTCGGGCGGACCATGGCGTTCGAACGTGAGCGCTTCCTGGCACTGGGTGGTTTTGCATCGGAGTTCGCTCAACTGGCGCCGCACGATGTGTTGTGGCGCATGGTCGAGAACGACGGCACACAGGTTGTCGGGCACGTCGCCGAAGTCTTGCTGGAATCGTCTTTCGACTTGTCCGGATGGCTGATGGAGCCTGGCGTCATCGAGCAGAACCCGCGCGTGCTGGAAGCGCACCTGCGACGTCTGGGCATTGATCATGAAATTCGTCGTGGCAGCTCCGAACTGCTCAACCGTGTCGACTATCACCATGCCAGACGTCCGCTGGTGTCGATCGTCATTGTGACCAAGGACCAGACCGCTGCCTTGCAGCGCTGTGTCGAAACGCTGCTGGAAAAGACCGCCTACACCGAATACGAACTGCTGCTGGTCGACAACGGCAGTACCAGCGCCGAAGCACTCGCATGGCTGGAGGGAATGGCGCAACTGGGCAGCGACCGGGTGCGTGTGCTGAGTTTTGCACAACAGGGCAATGCTGCCGCTACCCACAACTTTGCGGTGGGGCAGGCGCGCGGCGAATACGTGCTGATGCTCAATTCGTTTGCGGTCATCACCCATGCCGACTGGCTGGACGAACTGCTCAATCACGCACAGCGCCCGGAAGTCGGGGTGGTGGGTGCCAAGTTGTATAACCCTGACGGTTGCGTGTTGCACGCCGGTCTGATTCTGGGCATGCAAGGGGCGGTGGGCCTGCCGTTCTATGGCCAGTCGCTGCAGGCGGACGGTTACATGTTCCGCTTGCAGGCGGCCCATGACCTGAGTGCCGTGGGCAGCGATTGCGTGATGATTCGCAAGGCGGCCTACGAGGCGGCAGGACGGCTTGACGAGCAACATCTGGCGCAGTCACTGAACGTCGCGGATCTGTGCCTGCGCATCGGCCAGGAAGGTTATCTGGTGGTCTGGACGCCTTATGCGTTGCTGGCGCTGGGCGCGCGACCGGCAATCGAGGCCTCGGCAGACGAGCAGCAACAACAGCTTGAAGAGCACGAAACGTTCTACAAACGCTGGCTGCCGCTCATTGCGCGGGACCCTGCATTCAACGTCAATCTGGCGGTGCAGGGTGTCGGTGCCACCAGCTTCAGCCTGGAGCCGGGCCTGCGCACCGGCTGGAATCCGTTTTCCCGTACACAGTTGCCGAATGTGCTGGCGGTGCCGATCAACGCTTCTGCCATCGGCCATTACCGCATCAGCCAGCCGATGATTGAACTGGAGGCCGCCAACCGGGCCGAAGGGCGCATTTGTTACGGACTGCCGTCGATCATCGATATCGAACGCCAGTCCCCTGACGTGATCGTGCTGCAAGGGCGATATTCGGAAGGCGCCATCGAGGAAATTCCGCCGCTGAAGAACTTCTTCAATGCCCGGCGGATCTACGAACTCGATGACTATGTCATCGATGTTCCACACCGCAACGCGCACATTCGCAACATGCCGAACAAGCAGGAAATGGAGCGACTGGTACGGCGTGCGATCAGCTTCTGTGATCGCGTCGTGGTGTCGACCGAGCCGCTGGCCAACGCGCTGTCGGACATGCACCACGACATTCGCGTCGTACCGAACATGCTGTCCCGGCACTTGTGGACCAGCCTGCGCAGCCAGCGTCGAACCTCGAAAAAACCACGGGTCGGCTGGGGCGGCGGAACCAGTCACCACGGTGACCTGGCGGTGATCGCCGATGTCGTGCGCGAACTGGCCAACGAGGTCGACTGGGTGTTCTTCGGCATGTGCCCGGACGACCTGCGTCCGTACATGCACGAGTTCCATGGCGTGATTCCGCTGGACGTCTACCCGGCAAAACTGGCCAGCCTCAATCTCGATCTGGCCCTGGCGCCGCTGGAGTTCCACATCTTCAACGACTGCAAGAGCAACCTGCGTCTGCTGGAGTACGGTGCCTGCGGTTACCCGGTGGTGTGCACCGACACCGAGGCCTATCGCGGCTACCTGCCATGCACCCGAGTCAAGAGCAACACCACGGACGAATGGCTGCAGGCAATCCGCATGCACCTGGCCGATCCGGACGCCAGCTACCGCATGGGCGACGCATTGCGCGAGGTGGTGTTGCGCGACTACGTACTGCGTGACGACAACCTGCGGCACTGGGAAAACGGCTGGCTGGCGGACTGATCGATCCGCGCTTCACGCTCTGAAAAACAGGCGACTTTCGAGTCGCCTGTTTTTTTTTGCGTCTTGAACACCCCATTTGTATCAGTCTCGATACTTTTTTCGCCGGACAGCCTCAAGCATCGGGATTTGCGTGTCGATACTTCTCTATTCGCTGACCTCGGACGGTTGATGCTGGCGCGATCGGCTTGTGCCCCGGAGGCAGGATCCGGATTCAACAACAAAGCAAGGAAGACGCAAATGTCAGTAGTGAATGGAACGAGTGATGCGGATGTCCTGTGGGGCACCGACGGCAATGACGAACTCTATGGAATGGAGTCCGATGATCTGTTGCTCGCCACCGCGGGATCAGACGTACTGGACGGCGGTGAAGGGTTTGATGCGGCGAACTATTTCGCAATGGGGGCGGGAATCAGCGTCGAGTTTGGCGCCGGTGCGACAACGGTCACCGGGGCTGATGGCAAAGTCGATACGTTGCTGTCGGTGGAAAAGGTCTTCGGCACTTATAACAACGACACGTTTTCCGCTTCCGTGTCCGGCGTGACGCTGGAAGGCAGTAGTGGTGACGATGTGTACGTCGTCGACGCCGAAGGTGTGACCATCATCGAAGAATTCGGCCTCGGCTACGACGAACTGCGCACCAGCCTCAACACCAGCAAGATGGATCCGTTCATCGACCGGCTGACCTTCACCGGCACCGGTGACTTCAAGGGTTACGGCAATGCCAGCGACAACGAAATCATCGGTGGCGCCGGCAACGACTGGCTTTGGGGCGGCGCCGGTGCCGACCACTTTGTGGGTGGCGATGGCTTCGATACCGTGAGTTACGGCGACAGCCTTGAAGGTGTGAGGGTTTCTGACTGGTCCAACGACGGATTGACCATTGCCTATGGAGATACCTTCACCAGCATCGAAGCGATTGAAGGCTCGAAATTCGATGACCAGATTTATCGCTACGAAGGATCAATGGTCATTGATGGTTCCGATGGCTTCGACACCGTGAGCTATTTCAATTTTGCCGGTGCGGTCAACATCGAGATCGGCAATGGCGTCAGTGCAGTGGGCGACACGTTGTTGAATGTCGAAAAAATCATTGGCACCGGTATGGGCGATCACTTCACAGCCAATATCGGCGGTGTGACTTTCGCGGGTGGCGGAGGTGACGATGTCTACACCATCAATAGTGCCGGCGTAACCATCGAAGAAGTCGAGGGTTACATGGGGGGAACCGATCACGTCTACACCAGCCTGTCGGAGATAAGGCTGAGCGCGTTCATTGAGAACCTGACCTATACCGGCAGCGCAGACTTCATCGGTTACGGTAACGACGAGTCCAACACCATCATCTCGGGCGCCGGCAATGACGTGCTGTACGGTGGCGCCGGCGGTGACAGCTTTGACGGCGGGGCCGGGATCGACATCGTCAGTTACGACGACAGTACCGAAGGGTTGAGCGCTTCCCTGCAATGGGGGCCGCGCAGCGGTATTGCGCTTTACGATAGCTACATGAACATCGAAGGCCTGCGCGGCAGCCAGTTCAATGACGTTCTGGACGGCGATTTTTTCGACAACATCCTCGAGGGCGGGGCTGGCGATGACCAGATTACCGGCGGCGATGGCAACGACCACATCTATGGTGGTCTCGCGTCCGGTCTTGATGACGCCGGGCAGTCCGACACGCTTTATGGTGGCAAGGGTGACGATGTCATTGTCGGAGCGAGCAATGACCGGCAGACCTTTGCCGATGGTGGCGAAGGCAATGACATCATCACGCTGGGGCAGGGGATAGCCTTGGGCGACAGCGGCAACGACACCATCACTCTGAACAAGGGATCGGCTTCCGGCGGTGACGGTGACGACGTGCTGACCGGTACGGGCAGTGGCTACGTACTCAATGGCGACTCCGGCCAGGACATCCTGATCCTCAACCTCCCGGGCCAGACGATTGCGGGCGGCACCGCTTACGGTGGCTATGGCGAAGATACTTACGTGGTCAACACCACCGGCCTGGTGACAATTCAGGATATCGGCTGGGACCAGCACGACACCCTGATCCTCAACACCATCGCCAACGCCAGCCAATTGAGTGTGACCCGCATCGGCGACGACGCTTACCTGCACAGCGCCAATGATGCCAGCACCGGTGTCCCTGACAACGGCGTGAAGCTGGCAGGCTGGTACGCAGGCTTCAACAACATCGAACACCTGCGGACCGCTGACGGCCAGACCTATGATCTGCCGATGTCCGGTGACGCGTTCGCGATGTTCGGCTGACCCTGAATCAAGCACCTGCAATCGCGCAACGCGGTTGCAGGTGTGTGTTTGACGCCTGAAAGGCGAACGCTGTTTTCAACCATGCAAGGAAGAAGCAAATGGCAGTAGTGAATGGAACGAGTGATGCGGATGTCCTGTTGGGCACCGACGGTGATGACCAACTCTATGGACTGGAGTCGGATGATGTGTTGCTGGCAAGCGCCGGCAATGATCTGCTGGATGGCGGGGAAGGGTTTGATACGGCGAATTATTATGCCTTGTCCTCGGGCGTGAACGTCGAGTTCAACAGTGCTTCGACGACTGTCACTGCCGCTGATGGCAAGGTCGATACGCTGGTCGGCGTGGAAAAAGTCTTCGGCACTTTTCAAAATGACACCTTCACCAGCAATGTGGCCGGCGTGACGCTGGAAGGCAGTGCCGGTGACGATGTGTATATCGTCGGCAGCGAGGGCGTGACGATCATCGAGGAAAACCATCTCGGCTACGACGAGCTGCGCACCAGCCTCAACACCATCAAGATGGACCCGTTTATCGAGAAGCTCACCTTCACCGGCACCGGCGATTTCAAGGGTTACGGCAATGCCAGTGACAACGAGATCATCGGCGGCGCCGGCAACGACTGGCTGTGGGGTGGCGCCGGCGCTGATCACTTCGTGGGTGGCGAAGGCTTCGATACCGTCAGCTATTCCGACAGCCTCGAGGGTGTGAGAGTCCAGGACTTCGAGAACTACGACGCATTGACCATCGCCGCTGGCGACACCTTCACCGGTATCGAGGCGATTCAGGGGTCGAATTTCGATGACGTGGTGTATCTGCTCGATAACGCCATGATCGTGGATGGCGCCGATGGCTACGACACCGTGAGCTACCGTCACTCCTTTGATGGCGTCAGTATCGGCATCGGTCAGCAGGCAGGTCCGGATGTCACGTTGCTGAACGTCGAGAAAGTCATCGGTACTTCGTTCGATGACCGATTCACCGCCAACGTCGCGGGCGTGACGCTGGAAGGCGGAAGAGGCGACGATGTATACATCATCAACAGCGCCGGTGTGAGCATCGTCGAGACGGACCTCTTTGGTGGTACCGACCACGTGTACACCAGCCTGTCGTCGATGCACATGGATCCGTTCATTGAAAACATGACCTACACCGGCACGGCGGACTTCACCGGCTACGGCAATGACGGGAACAACGTCATCGTTTCGGGCGCCGGCAATGACGTCCTGTTGGGTGGCGCGGGCGGTGACCGCTTTGAAGGCGGGGCCGGTATCGACATCGTCAGCTACGAGGACAGCACCGAAGGTTTGAGCGCTTCCCTCAACTGGGGCGCGCAGAGCGGTATTGCGCTTTACGACACCTTCATCGACATCGAAGGCCTGCGTGGCAGTCATTTCAATGATGTGCTGGAGGGTGACTCGGGCGACAACATTCTGGAAGGCGGTGCCGGCGACGATGTCATTCACGGCGGTGCCGGTGCGGACATTCTTTATGGCGGGCTGGCTTCCGGTCTGGATGGCGAGGGGCCACAGAACGATTCGTTGTTTGGTGGCGAGGGTGATGACACCTATGTGGTGAATACCGCCGGCCTGGTAACGATTCAGGATGTGGGCAGCAGCTACAACGACACCTTGATCCTGAACACCGTCGCCAATCTCGGTCAGTTGAACGTCACTCGCATCGGTGATGACGCCTACCTGCATGGCGCCAATGACGGCAGCATCGGCGTTCCGGCCAATGGCGTAAAACTCCAGGGCTGGTACGCCGGCTACAACACTGTCGAGCACCTGCAGACGGCCGACGGTCAAGTCTACGACCTGCCGGCGACTGTCGACGGGTTTGCCATGTTCGGCTGATCACTTCGATCCGCTGACGTGAGCCACATGGAGGGATGAGTCCGGTAACGGACTCATCCCTTTTTTGCGCCCGGATGCCGCCGCCGACGCAGGGCTGGCGGAGCTGGCGCGTTTCCTGCAAGTCCCCCTCAAATCGCCATAAAACGAGCGCTCGCGGTGATTCACCTGCGCCCGGACTGGCAAAGGTTCAGCCGCAAAGGCCTGCAACAGCGAGGCCGAGCCCTGTGACGTAGAAGAGGGGAGACGATGAAGGCAGTTATTTTGGCGGGTGGCCTCGGCACGCGCATCAGTGAAGAGTCGCACCTCAAGCCCAAGCCGATGATCGAGATCGGCGGCAAGCCAATTCTCTGGCACATCATGAAGCAGTATTCCGCCCACGGAATCCACGACTTCGTGATCTGCCTCGGCTACAAGGGCTACGCGATCAAGGACTTCTTCGCCAACTACTTCCTGCACACCTCCGACGTCACGTTCGACATGCGCAACAACCGCATGGACGTGCACCAGAACTACAGCGAGCCGTGGAGCGTCACCCTGATCGACACCGGCGAGGAAACCATGACCGGTGGCCGTCTGCTGCGTGCCGGGCGTTACCTCAAGGATGAAGAAGCGTTCTGCTTCACCTACGGCGACGGCGTCTCCGACATCAACATTGCGCAACTGGTGGACTACCACAAAGGCCACGGCCGTCTTGCCACCGTCACTGCCGTGCAGCCACCGGGCCGCTACGGCGCCCTTGAACGGCATGGCGATCAGGTACTCGGTTTCACCGAAAAACCGCGTGGCGACGGCGGCTGGATCAATGGCGGCTTTTTTGTGCTGTCGCCAAAGGTGCTGTCCTACATCGCCGGCGACGAAACCACCTGGGAAGCGGAGCCCTTGGCTCGACTGGCTCAGGACGAACAACTGAAAGCCTTTGAACACGAAGGCTTCTGGCATCCGATGGACACCCTGCGCGACAAAAACCATCTCGAAGCGCTGTGGCAGAGCGGGGAGGCCCCATGGAAGCAATGGGCCTGAGTCCGGAATTCTGGCGCGGCAAGCGGGTTCTGGTCACCGGTCACACCGGTTTCAAGGGCAGCTGGCTGACCCTGTGGCTGCAAAGCCTCGGCGCGCAAGTCAGCGGTTTTTCCCTCGATCCGTCGACCGAACCGAGCCTGTTCGAACTGGCGCGGGTGCACGAAGGCATCAACGACCAGCGCGGCGACCTGCGTGACCTCGGCGCCTTGCTCGAGATCATCGCCGACACCGAGCCTGAAATCGTCCTGCACCTGGCGGCCCAGCCACTGGTGCGTGAAGGCTATCGCGATCCGCTCGGTACTTACTCCAGCAACGTCATGGGCACCCTGAACCTGCTCGAAGCGATTCGTCAGGTCGGTTGTGTGCGCGCCTGCGTGTTGGTAACGACCGACAAGGTTTACGCTAACAAGGAATGGCTGTGGCCGTACCGCGAAGATGAAGCCCTCGGTGGCCACGACCCTTACAGCAGCAGCAAGGCGTGCTGCGAGTTGCTGGCGCAGTCTTATGCCGCGTCGTTCTTCCCGGCCGACAAGTACGCCGAACACGGTCTGGCCCTGGCTACGGCGCGTGCGGGCAATGTGTTGGGCGGCGGTGACTTCGCCCCTGAACGGCTGATTCCCGATGTACTGAAAGCCTGGTCTGCAGACGAGCCGGTGACCCTGCGTTATCCGCAAGCCGTGCGCCCATGGCAACACGCGCTGGAGCCGCTGGCCGGCTACCTGCAACTGGCTGCCGGGCTTTATGAAGAAGGTCCGGAATACGCCGGGGCGTGGAACTTCGGCCCGGGTGAAACGGACATGTGCAGCGTCGGCGAAGTAGTCGAATTGCTCGCCAATCGCTGGCCTCAGGCCCGTGGTCTGCGCATCGAACCGAGCGAACTGCACGAGGCCGGCCTGCTGCGCCTGGACAGCAGTCGCGCCCGTCAGGTGCTGGGCTGGCAACCGCGCTGGTCGCTGCAGCAATGCCTGACCCAGACCCTCGACTGGCACCTGGCGTGGCAGAACGGTGACGACATGCGCACCGTGACGCTCGGCCAACTGAACCTGTACCGGGGCGCGCTGTGAGCGAGTTTTCCTTGAAACAGTTACCGCTGGCCGGGTTGTTCAGCGTCCAGCACAAACGCTTCGAAGATCAGCGCGGGCACTTCGCCCGGCTGTTCTGCGAGGGCAGCCTGAAGGCGTTTGGCAGTGAATTCCACATCCGCCAGATCAACCATTCCTGCACTCGCGAGAAGGGCAGCGTGCGCGGTCTGCATTATCAGAACGCCAATGCGCCGGAAGCCAAGCTGATCACCTGCCTGCGCGGTGAAGTGTGGGACGTGGCGGTGGACCTGCGTCCGGACTCGGAAACCTTCCTGCACTGGCACGCCGAGCACCTGAAGGCCGGCGACGGTCGCAGCCTGCTGATTCCGGCCGGTTTCGCCCACGGTTTCCAGACCCTCACCGACGATGCCGAGCTGCTTTACCTGCACAGTGCCGATTACGCGCCGGAGCACGAGGGCGGGCTGTCGGTGAACGATCCACGGCTGGCGATTGCCTGGCCGTTGCCTGTCAATAATTTGTCAGCGCGTGATTCCAGCCATCCCGCGCTCGATCAACACTTTGCTGGAGTGCGTCTATGAATTGCCGTGGGTGCGCCGCACCGCTGAGCCTGCCGCTGATCGACCTCGGCACCTCGCCGCCGTCCAACGCCTACGTGCATGCCGATCGGCTGGAACAGGCCGAGCAATGGGTGCCGTTGAAGGTCGCCGTGTGCCAGCAGTGCTGGCTGGTGCAGACCGAGGATTACACCAGCGCCGACAGCCTGTTCGACGCCGAGTACGCCTATTTCAGTTCGTTCTCCAGCACCTGGCTGGCCCATGCCGAGCGCTATGTGGCCGAGATGGTCGAGCGCTTCGGTCTGTCCGCTGACAGTCGCGTGGTGGAGGTCGCGGCCAATGACGGCTACCTGCTGCAGTACGTTGCCGGTCGCGGCATCCCGTGCCTGGGCGTCGAGCCGACCCGCAGCACCGCACAGGCAGCGCGGGAAAAAGGCCTGGAAATCCGTGAGCTGTTTTTCGGTCGCGACACCGCCGCGCAGCTGAAAAGCGAAGGCTGGGCCGCCGACCTGATGGCCGCCAACAACGTGCTCGCTCATGTGCCGGACATCAATGACTTCCTCGGTGGTTTCGCCGCGCTGCTTAAACCGACCGGCGTTGCCACCTTCGAATTCCCGCAACTGCTGACGCTGATGGCCGGCGCGCAGTTCGACACGCTGTATCACGAGCACTATTCCTACCTGTCCCTGACCGCTGTGCAGACGTTGTGCGAGCGCAATGGCCTGGAAGTGTTCGACGTCAGCCAGTTGAGCACCCACGGCGGATCGCTGCGGGTGTTCGTGCAGCGCAAGGACGGCGAACGCCGCGCCGTGCAGCCAGCGGTACAACAGCAGTTGCAGGCCGAACTCGACGCAGGTGTGAAAACCACCGAGTACTACGCCACGCTGGCGCCTGCCGCCGAACGCATCAAGCATGACCTGCTGCGCTTCCTGTTGCAGGCTAAGGCCGATGGCAAGCGTGTGGTCGGCTACGGCGCTGCGGCCAAGGGCAACACCTTGCTCAACTACGCCGGGGTCAAACCGGATCTGCTGGCCTGGGTCGCCGACGCCAACCCGCACAAGCAGGGCAAGTTCCTCCCGGGCAGCCGCATTCCGATCGTGGCACCGGCGCAGATCGATATCGAAAAACCGGACTACGTGCTGGTGCTGCCATGGAACCTGCTGCACGAAGTCAGTCAGCAACTGGCCCAGGTGCGCCAGTGGGACGGCCGCTTCGTGATCGCCGTGCCTGAGTTGAGCGTGCTGTGAAGGTTCTGGTCACCGGAGCCACCGGCTTCGTCGGTCGCCATCTGGTCGCGGCATTGCTGAACCGTGGCTGCACGGTGCGGGCGGTTGCGCGTGATGCACAGAAAGCTGCGGGCATGCCGTGGATCAATGACGTCGAGTTCGTCAGCGCGGATATTCACGCAGCGGACCTGAACATCGGCGCGCTGACCGAAGGCGTCGATGCACTCGCACACCTCGCGTGGCCGGGGTTGCCGAACTATCGGGCGCTGTTCCATTTCGAGCACAACCTGATGGCCGACTACCGTTTCATCAAGGGTGCGGTAGACGCCGGCGTGAAGCAGGTGCTGGTGACCGGTACCTGCTTCGAATATGGCATGCAGAGTGGTCCGCTGAGCGAGCATAACGATGCGCAGCCGGCCAATCCCTACGGTCTGGCCAAGCACACGCTGCATCTGTTTTTGCAAAATCTGCAGCAGGAACATCCGTTCACTCTGCAATGGGCGCGACTGTTTTATCTGCACGGCGCCGGGCAGAACCCCAACAGTCTGCTGGCGGCGCTGGACCGGGCAATCGATGCCGGCGATGCGACGTTCAACATGTCGGCCGGTGAGCAACTGCGCGATTTTCTGGCGATTGAAACCGCTGCCAGTCATCTCGCCGCGATCCTGCACAACCGCGATTTCGACGGCACGATCAATTGCGCCAGCGGCCAGCCGGTGTCGGTGCGGGCGCTGGTCGAACAGCGCGTACGCGAGCGCGGCGCGACCATCGGCCTGAACCTCGGCCATTACCCGTATCCGACCCACGAACCGCTGGCGTTCTGGGCGGTGACCGAGCGTCTGCAACAGTTATTGGGAGAGCCGCAATGAGGCACGAGTTGTATCGGGTCACCGACCTGCCGGTGCTGCAGAACCGAACCTTTGCCGATCCCGAGTCGGCGAAGGCATCAGCCAGCGCCGACATGTTGCTGGTGCAGGATGAGCGCAGCGGTCTGATCTTCAATGCGGCGTTCGACGCCGACAAGCTCAGCTACGACGCCGACTACCAGAACGAGCAGGCGCATTCCGGCCAGTTCCAGAAACACCTGAGCGATGTCGAAGGCATCATTGCCCGGCACTTCAAGGGTCAGGAACTGATCGAAGTCGGCTGCGGCAAAGGCTATTTCCTCGAGCTGCTCAAAGGTCTGGGCTACCGCATCACCGGCATCGATCCGGCCTACGAAGGCGAGAATGCCGACGTGATCAAGGCGCCGTTCAGCCGTGGTCTGGGCCTGGAAGCGGACGCCATCGTGCTGCGTCATGTGTTGGAACACATCCAGGATCCGCTGGGTTTTCTGGCGGTGATCGCCGAGGCCAATCAGGGCGGCGGGCAGATCTACATCGAGGTGCCGTGCTTTGACTGGATCCTCGAACACCGCGCCTGGTTCGACCTGTTCTACGAACACGTCAATTACTTCCGCCTCGATGACCTGCGCCGGATGTTCGGCACCGTGCACGAGGCCGGCCACCTGTTCGGTGGCCAATACCTGTACATCGTCGCCGACCTTGCGACGCTGCGCCTGACCCCGGAACAACCGGTGCCGCGCCTGGCGTTGCCGGACGACTTCACCGCCAGCCTTGAACGCGCGGTACAGATCATCCAGAGCGCACCCGAGCAGGGTTCGGCGATCTGGGGCGCGTCGTCCAAAGGCGTGATCTATTCGCTGTTCCTGCAACGGGCCGGCGTGGCGGTGGATCGCGTGGTCGATATCAACCCGGCCAAGCAGGGGCGTTACCTGCCCCTGAGCGGCGCCCGGGTGTCCTCGCCGCAAGAGGCGATGGACGCGTTGCCCGAGGGCGCCAACCTGTTTGTGATGAATTCCAATTACCTCGAAGAGATCAAGCGGATGACCGGTGGACGTTACGTCTATCACGCCGTCGACAGCGCTTCGTTCCAGTGACCCTTGAGATTTTGAAAATGACCGACAACAGCATCAACAAAGCTTTCGAAGCCGAATGCCGCGAGCAGATCGCCCAGCAGGGTGACGACCAGAAACTCACCGGCCTGGCCCGTGACTTCTTCAACGAATCGGCCAAGCACAAGTACAGCTACCACTTCTCGTGGATGGGACGTCCGATCATCCAGCTGCCGCAAGACATGATGGCGATGCAGGAAATCATCTGGCAGGTTAAGCCGGACCTGGTCATCGAGTGCGGCATCGCCCACGGCGGTTCGATCATCTACTACGCATCCCTGCTGGAGCTGCAAGGTCACGGCGAAGTGCTGGGCATCGACCTCGACATCCGTGCCCACAACCGTGAAGCCATCGAAAGCCACCCGATGAGCAAGCGCATCAAGATGATCGAAGGTTCGAGCATCGACCCGGCCATCGCCGCTCAGGTTCGCGCTGCTGCCGAAGGCAAGAAAGTCATTCTGGTGCTCGACTCCAACCACACCCACGACCACGTGCTTGAAGAGCTGCGTCTCTACGCACCACTGGTGTCGGTCGACAGCTACTGCGTGGTGATGGATACCGTGGTTGAAGACATGCCGGCCGACTTCTTCCCGGATCGTCCATGGGGCCCGGGCGACAACCCGAAGACCGCCGTGTGGAAATACCTGGAAGAGAACAAGGATTTCGAAATCGACGTTCAGTTGCAGAACAAGCTGCTAATCACCGTGGCGCCGGACGGTTATCTGCGTCGCGTTCGTTAATTCGCAAATCAACAAAGCGTCATTTTGGCAAATTGCCGGTTGTGGGGAGAGGTTATGCAAGGCAAGTACAGTTCTGAACAAGCGCTGCCGCTCAATGAGCTGTTGACCGTGGTGCTGATTACTCACAATCGTCCGGCGTTCCTGCGCCGGGCGGTGAAGTATTACAGCAGCCTGCCCTGCAAGATCATGGTGCTGGACTCCACACCCGAGCGCCCGGAAGGTGACTTCTCTGCGGTCGATTACCATCACGTGCCACAGTTCGCCTACTGGGGCATGCAGGCCAAACTGGCCTATGGCGTCGAGCAGTTGACCACGCCGTACATGGTGCTGGCCGCTGACGATGATTTCATCCTGCACGATTCGCTCGCCGAGTCGGTGGGCTTCCTGCAAGCCAACCCCGACTACGGCATGTGCCACGGCTACTGCATGATGTACCTGACGCTGGCCGGTGGCGTGAGCTACTACCGCCGCGACAAGAAAGTGCAGGAAGACTATGCGTCCGAGCGGGCGCAGGATCGCGTCGTCGACTACATGAGTCAGTACATCCCGCCATTCTATGCGGTGACCCGTACCGACCTGATGAAGACCTGGCACTCGGCGCTGCCGCCGGGCACCAGTTTCCAGTGGCAGGAAATCGGCCATGTGTACTTCCTGCTGGCCAGTGCCAAGGCGCGGATCCTGCCGATTCCCTACGTGGTGCGCGAGATCAACTACGGCAACTCCGAACACAGCACAGAGGTTTACCACTCGCTGACTTATGTCGATCCAAAATCGGTGGCCGAGCGTGAGGCGTTTGCCGGGTTCCTGGCGGGTTTACCGACCGGGATCAAGGACTTGAACCCGGAGCAGGGCAAGGCGTTCGCCCTGCAAAGTTTCGAGGCGATGGTCGACAGCCTGCAAACCAATCGGGCGCTGACGGCGGAACTGATCATCCAGTCCACCTGGAACCAGGCGCTCAAACATCCGGATCGCCGTTTCGGGCCGTTGCAGTACGTCGAAATGCCGTTCTATAACCAGGTCTTTTTCGATCGCCTGGCGCAGTTCGAATTCATGCTGCACGCCATGCCCGCCGGGCGCATTCAGCTCGAAGGCCTCGAAGGCGTATGGACGCGTCAGGCTCACCTGATCGAGGCGCGCAACAACGACACTCCGGAAAGCGTGCTCGACCGTTTGTGGCAGGCCCACGATCTCAATGCGTTCAACCGCACGGTGGCCAAGCGTCTGGCCGCGCAACTGGAACTGTCCGGCGAGGCCGAGGAAGCGCAGACAATGCGCGACTGGATCGCGCGCCTGGAAACGCTGACCGTCGCCGATCACCATCCGGTGTTCGACAAGATGCAATCCGGTCGCTTGCTCAAGTGGCTGGATTCGCGTCAGCCGGTTGCGACACAGCGCGAGTCGATTGCCGAACACCTGGCGGTCAATGGCGGTGGCCCGCAATTCGGTATTTTCCTGCTGGATCTGGACAACGACATCGACAAGCTGCAGGTCAGTCTCGACAGCCTGCTCGAAGGCCAGTGCAAGGCATTCAGGATTGTCGTGTTCACGACCGGTGAAGCACCGGCAGCGACCACGGCGCAAAATACCCTGCACTTCGTGCGCGTCACGCCGGGCAATCTGGTCGACAAGCTCAACCAGAGCGCCCGTCAGTCGCCTTGCGACTGGGTGCTCCTGGCCGAGGCCGGTGACGAGTTCACCGCCAGCGGTCTGCTGCGCGCCAGCCTGGAACTGATGAACGCCGGTGGCTGCAGCGCCGTTTCCACGGATGAGATCCAGCGCAAGGAAAACGGCGCGCTGGTGGACGTGTTCCGTCCCGGCTTCAACCTGGATCTGCTGCTGAGCCTGCCGGGCATGATGGCTCGCCACTGGCTGATCCGTCGCGAGACACTGGTCGAGGTGGGCGGTTATTCGGCGGACTTCAGCAAGGCCCTGGAGTTTGATCTGCTGTTGCGCGTCATTGAGCACGGTGGGTTGAACAGTCTGGCGCACCTCGACGAACCGCTGTTGATCACTGAGGCGCCAGAGCTGGAAGAGAATCCGGACGAGCGTCTGGCTTTGCTGCGCCATCTGGGCAATCGCGGCTACAAGGCCAAGGTCACTTCGTCTATTCCGGGTATCTACCAGATCGACTACCACCACAGTGATCGCCCTCTGGTGTCGGTCATTGTTCCGGCGGGCAATAACCTTGCGGCCCTGCAACGTTGCCTGGAAGGCGTGCAATTGCGCACGCGCTATCACCGCTATGAAATTCTGGTCGCCACTTCGGGCGCCGAGTCCGCCGAGGTCAATGACTGGCTCGGCACTTATCAGCACCCGAAGGTCAGCGTGTTGCGCGCCGAGCGTTCCCTCGGCCTGCCGGCGCTGGTCAACGCTGCCAGTCAGCAGGTGCAGGGTGAATTCCTGGTGCTGCTGGCCGCTGACGCGGAAGTCGTCAACCCGAACTGGCTCGATTCCCTGCTCAACCATGCGCTGCGCCCTGAAGTCGGCGTAGTCGGTCCGAAACTGGTGGATCGCGACGGCAAGATCAGTCAGGCCGGTCTGATACTCGGCATGAACGGTGGTGTCGGCTCGGCATTCATCGGTGAAAAGCACGACGCCGAAGGCTATTTGTACCGGTTGTCCGTGGATCAGAACTACTCGGCCGTCTCGAGCGTGTGCCTGATGGTACGCAAAGAACTGTTCGATGCGCTGGGTGGTCTGGACCAAGCTACGTTTGCCGACGGCTTCAGCGATGTCGATCTGTGTCTCAAGGCTGGCCAGGCCGGTTACCTCACGGTGTGGACGCCGTCGGTACAGGTCATTCATCAGGGCGACATTGCCCAGGCAACCCATGCATTGCTTGCCCTCCGGGAAAAGTGGGCAGCGGCTTTCGCCCAGGATCAGGCGTACAACGCGAACCTGAGCCTGAGCGGCAAAGGCTTCGCGCTCAACGACGGCGCTTCGCTGGATTGGGCGCAGTTGATTGCCTAGGTCGACAGGGAACGGGACTCAAGACATGTTCAACGGTAAATCGATTTTCATCTCCGGTGGCACCGGCTCGTTCGGGCGCAAATTCATTGCCCGCCTGCTCGAGCAATACCAGCCCAAGCGCGTGGTGGTGTTCTCCCGGGATGAACTCAAGCAATACGAAATGCAGCAGACGTTCAACGCGCCGTGCATGCGTTATTTCCTCGGTGACGTGCGCGACGCCGAGCGTCTGCGCCAGGCCATGCGCGGCATCGATTACGTGGTGCATGCCGCGGCTTTGAAGCAGGTGCCGGCGGCGGAATACAACCCGACCGAGTGCATCCGTACCAACGTCAACGGCGCGGAGAACATCATCGCCGCGGCCATCGACAACGGCGTGAAGAAAGTCGTCGCACTGTCCACCGACAAGGCGGCGAGCCCGATCAACCTGTACGGCGCCACCAAGTTGCTGTCGGACAAGTTGTTCGTCGCGGCCAACAACATTGCCGGTGAGCAACAGACGCGTTTTGCCGTGGTGCGCTACGGCAACGTGGCGGGTTCGCGCGGGTCCGTGGTTCCGTTCTTCAGCAAGCTGATTGCCGATGGCGCGACAGAGCTGCCGATCACCGACGAGCGCATGACCCGTTTCTGGATCACCCTCGATCATGGCGTGCAATTCGTCCTCGACAGTTTTGCGCGAATGCACGGCGGAGAAGTGTTCGTGCCGAAGATCCCGTCGATCCGCATTGTCGATCTGGCCCGCGGCATGGCCGAGCATCTGCCGCACAAGAACGTCGGTATCCGTCCGGGCGAGAAGCTGCACGAACTGATGGTGCCGCTGGACGATGCGCGGATGACCCTGGAGTTCGAAGATCACTATACGATCCAGCCTTCGATCCGCTTCACCAGCGTCGATGTCGATTTTGCCGTCGATAAACTCGGCGAGCACGGGCGGCCGGTGGGCGAGGACTTTGAGTACCGCTCCGACACCAACCCGCACTTTCTTTCGGTGGGGCAGATCGCCGACCTGCACGCGAAGCTGTCGGTATGATTCCCTACGGTCGGCAAAGCCTCGACCAGGCGGACATCGACGCAGTCGTCGAGGTGTTGCAGTCCGACTGGCTCACTCAAGGCCCGACCATCGAGCGCTTCGAGCAGGCGATGGCCGAGCGTTGCCAGGCGGATTTCGCGGTCGCGGTGTGCAACGCCACGGCGGCGCTGCACATTGCCTGTCTGGCCGCAGGGCTGGGGGCGGGCGACCGTTTGTGGACCACGCCGAACACCTTTCTCGCGTCGGCCAACTGTGGCCGTTACTGCGGCGCCGACGTTGATTTCGTGGACATCGATCCGCTGACCTGGAACCTCGATGCCGAGGTTCTGGCGTCGAAACTCGACGCTGCCGAGCGCGACGGCGCCTTGCCCAAAGTGCTGGTGGCGGTGGCGTTCTCCGGGCAGAGCTGCGACATGCGGCGCATTGCCGAACTGGCCGAGCGCTACAACTTCACCGTGATCGAAGACGCCTCCCACGCGGTTGGCGCCAGCTACGCCGGGCGTCCGGTGGGGTGCGGTGAGTTCGCGGCGATGACGGTGTTCAGCTTCCACCCGGTGAAGATCATCACCAGCGGCGAAGGCGGCATGGTGCTGACCAATCGCCCGGAACTGGCTGAGCGTCTGCAACGCCTGCGCAGCCACGGTATGACCCGCGATCCGCAACAGATGACCGAACCCAGCCACGGGCCGTGGTACTACCAGCAGGTCGAGTTGGGCTTCAACTACCGGATCACCGACCTGCAAGCGGCGCTGGGCCTGTCACAGTTGAGCAAACTGGACGACTTCATCGCCCGTCGCCGGGAGCTGGCCGCACGTTACGATCGATTGCTGGCGTACTTGCCGGTTACCGTGCCGGGCATCCAGCCGGACGCCGCATCGGCCTGGCACCTTTACGTGGTGCGCTTGCAGACCGATCGCATCAACCTCAGCCACCGTCAGGTGTTCGAAGGCATGCGCGCCGCCGGGATCGGCGTGAACCTGCACTACATTCCGGTGCACCTGCAGCCGTACTATCGTGAACTGGGTTTCGCCGAGGGAGACTTTCCCGAAGCCGAGCGTTATTACGCCGAAGCGATCAGCCTGCCGCTGTTTCCGTTGCTGAGTGATCAGCAACAGGATTTCGTGGTCGAGCAATTGCGTCGGTTGACTGAATGAGTGCCGCTGCGGCGGTGGATGGAAAACGGCAATGCGTGATCTGAGCGAACAGGAACAATTCTGGCAGGGCGAATTCGGTAACCAGTATGTCGACCGCAATGTCGGGCAGCCGCTGGTGGCCGCCAATCTGGCGTTGTTCGCCAAGGCACTGACCCGGGCCGGGCGGATCGACAGCCTGCTGGAACTGGGCACCAACGCCGGCAACAACTTGCAGGCGCTGCGTCAGCTGTTGCCGCGCTGCGAACTGTTCGGTGTCGAGATCAATGCCAGCGCCTGTGCCCAGGCGCGGACGCTTAATATCGCGCAGATCTGGCACGGCTCGCTGTTCGACTTTCCCCGTGAACGCCAATACGACCTGACGCTCAGCAAAGGCGTGCTGATTCATCTGGCCCCGGAGCTGTTGCCGACCGCTTATGCGCAGTTGTACGAACTGAGCCAGCGCTACATTCTGATCGCCGAATACTACAATCCGTCGCCGGTGGAAGTGTCCTATCGCGGCAACAGCGGCAAGCTGTTCAAGCGCGATTTCGCCGGGGAAATGCTCGATCGCTATCCGGATCTGCAACTGCTGGATTACGGCTTCGGTTATCACCGTGATCCACAGTTCCCGCTGGATGACGTCACCTGGTTCCTGCTGGAAAAACGCCCTTGAGCAACGTCGCAATCATCCCGGCCCGCGGCGGAAGCAAACGCATTCCGCGCAAGAATCTCAAACCGTTCGACGGTGTGCCGATGATTGCCCGTTCGATTCGCACGGCACTGGATTCAGGGTTGTTCGACCAGGTGGTGGTCAGCACCGATGATGAGGAGATCGCCGAGCTGGCGCAGGCTCATGGTGCGCAAGTGCCGTTCTTGCGCCCGGCGGATCTGGCCGATGACTTCACCGGCACCGCAGCGGTGATCGTGCATGCCTTGCAGCAATTGCCGCACTTTGATTACGCCTGTTGCGTGTACGCCACGGCGCCGTTGTTGCAGCCGCGGTTCCTGCGTCAGGGGCTCGAGTTGCTGGAGCAGCATCCCGACAAGTCCTTTGCCTTTTCGGTCACCGATTTCGGCTTTCCGGTGCAGCGCGCCTTGACCCTCGACGGGGAGGGCGCGGTGACGGCGTTGTACCCCGAGTTTCGCAATACCCGTTCGCAGGATCTGCCGGTCGCCTTTCAGGATGCCGGCCAGTTCTACTGGGGGCACAGCGAGGCCTGGCTGCGCGGCGAGGTGCTGTATTCGCCGGCCAGCCTGCCGGTGATCCTGCCCCGGCATCTGGTGCAGGACATCGACACTGCCGAGGACTGGAAACGCGCCGAATACCTCTATGCCGCACTCAAGGCCGGCGGGGAGCTGCAATGAGAGTACTGATCCGCGCCGACGCCTCGCCGACCATCGGCAGCGGCCACATCGCCCGATGCCTGACGCTGGCGCGAGTGCTGCGCACGCAGGGCAGTCATGTGGCGTTTGCCTGTCGGCGCTTGCCGGGGCATCGTCTCGATGCGTTGCAGGCTGAAGGTTTCGAGACTTTTGCGTTGCCGGATCGCTACGCCAGTGAAGACCCGGAGCAGGCCATCGAGTCGATGCTGCCGTGGCAGGCGGATATCGATGCGCTGGCGACGCAACTGGAAGGACAGGCCGAATTCGACTGGGTCATCGCCGACCATTACGGCCTCGATCATCACTGGCAGACCGCTGCCCGCCGCTTCGCACCACGGATCGCCGCTGTCGACGATCTGGCGACCCGTCGCTACAGCGTAGATCTGCTGCTCAATCAGAACCTCTCCGGCCTCAGTGAAAACTATCAGCCGCTGCTGCCGACAGGCTGCCGAACGTTGCTCGGCCCGCGCTTTGCCATGCTGCGCGAAGAGTTCAGCGGCCCGGCCATCGAGATCAAACCCGTGGCGCGACGGGTGCTGGTGAACTTCGGCGGCTTCGACGCTGCCCGCCAGACCCATCACGCGATGCTGGCACTGGCGGATTTTTCCGGGTTGGAAGTGGACTTTGTCGCGGGTGCCGACAACCCGGCATGGGCAGAGATGCAGGCACTGGCCGAGACGCGCCCGAACTGGCGCCTGTACAGTTTTGTCAGTGACTTTCATCGACGCATGACCGAAGCCGACCTGTTCATCGGTGCCGGTGGTGGCACCAGTTGGGAGCGCGCGGCGCTGGGGCTGCCGACGATCTGCATTGCCGTGTCGAACAACCAGCAGAACAACGGCGAGGTGATGGCGGCGGCCGGGGTCCATGTGTTCATGGGCGCACGGGAGCGGGTGAGCGTCGAGCAACTGCGTGATGCCATCGGTTTTGTCGTCGACAATTTTTACCTGCGCCAGAGCCTGGCCGAGCGTTCACGACAACTGGTCGACGGGCGTGGGGCGTTGCGGGTCGCCGCGGCATTGGCGGGTGCAGTGCTCAAAATGCGTGAGGCAACACTGGACGATGCGCAGTTGCTGTTTGACGGGCGCAATGCCGAAGCGGTGCGTCGCTGGTCGCTGGAAAGCGGCGCGATCGAGTGGTCGCAGCATCTGAACTGGTTGAACGCCAGTCTGTGTAATCCTCAACGGCTGTTGTTGATCGCCGAGGCCGATGACGGGCCGGTCGGGGTGTTGCGCTACGATCTGCGCGGTTTCGAGGCCGAGGTTTCGCTGTATCTGCTGGAGGGGCGTTTCGGTCTCGGCTGGGGCAGGGCGCTGCTGACGCGGGGCGAGGCATTCGTCACGACGCACTGGCCGCAGATGACCGCGATCAGCGCACAAGTCTTGCCGGCCAATCAGGCCTCATTGAATGTATTTCGTGACGCCGGGTTCACCCAAAGTGCCTGCGCGTTCACCAGGGATTTGAAGGAACACCGTTCATGAACAGTTTCAAGATTGGCGATCGCCTGATCGGTGCCGACGCACCGCCGTTCATCATTGCCGAAATGAGCGGCAACCATAACCAGTCGCTGGACGTCGCCCTGCAGATTGTCGAAGCGGCGGCCAAGGCCGGTGCCCACGCCTTGAAGCTGCAGACCTACACCGCCGACACCATGACCCTGGATCTGGCGGAAGGTGAGTTCTTTATCAAAGACCCGAACAGCCTGTGGGCCGGCACCTCGCTGTACGATCTGTACGAAAAGGCCCACACGCCGTGGGAATGGCACGCACCGATCTTTGCCCGGGCCAAAGCGCTGGGCATGCTCGCGTTTTCAACGCCGTTCGATGACAGCGCCGTGGATTTTCTCGAAAGCCTCGACGTGCCGGCCTACAAGATCGCCAGCTTCGAAAACACCGATCTGCCGCTGATTCGTCGCGTCGCGGCGACTGGCAAGCCAATGATCATTTCCACCGGCATGGCCAGCATCGCCGAGCTCGACGAAACCGTGCGTGCTGCCCGTGAAGCCGGGTGCAAGGATCTGGTGCTGCTCAAATGCACCAGTACCTACCCGGCGACACCGCTCAACAGCAATGTGCGCACCATCCCGCATTTGCGTGAGTTGTTCAGTTGTCAGGTGGGGCTGTCCGATCATTCGATGGGTGTTGGCGTGTCGGTGGCCGCTGTGGCGCTCGGGGCTACGGTGGTTGAAAAGCACTTCACCCTCGACCGCGCGGCGGGCGGGGTGGACGCTAGTTTTTCGCTGGAGCCGGCGGAAATGGCCAGCCTTGTGGTCGAAACCGAGCGCGCCTGGCAGGCCATGGGGCAAGTACATTACGGCGTGACCGAGGCTGAGAAAAAGTCTCTGGTTTACCGTCGGTCGCTGTATGTCACGGCCGACATGGCGGCCGGTGAGCCCTTCACGGCGGCCAATCTGCGCGCCATTCGTCCCGGTCTCGGTCTGCCGCCCAAACACACCGATGCCGTCCTCGGCCGCCGTGCGCGCGCGCCGATCAAACGCGGCACGCCGCTGGACTGGTCGCTGGTCGAATAACCCGATCTGCACCGATTCGGCAAAATAGCGTGACCTGCGAGTCATAACGCGCATCTTCACTGTATTGTATTGACCGGGGAGATGGCGCCTGGCCCGTTAGCGGTTCCAGTGATAGCCCTTTGCGCTCCCCGTGGCTGCCCGTTGTGGCGGCCGTTTTCTGTTTGTCGGCGCCCCTCGAAATCCTTGCGAGCGGTGGTATTGGGCTGTTTATTATTGGGAAGCCGTAATGATTGGCATAAAAAGCATTGCGAGCTACGTTCCTGTAGCCGGCGTGGACAATTACGCACAAGGTGCAAAATTCGAGAAGGATGAAGAATTCATCCTCGGCAAGATCGGTTCGGCCTTCCTGCCACGTAAAGACGCAGAGCAGGAAACTTCCGATCTGTGCGTTGAAGCGGCCAATGCGCTGTTTGCCAGCAACCCTGAGCTGAAGCGTGAATCCATCGATGCGCTGATCGTCGTCACCCAGAACGGTGATGAAGAAGGTCTGCCGCATACGGCAGCAATCGTGCAGGACAAGCTCGGCCTGCCAACCAATGTCGCTGCGTTCGACATTTCCCTGGGCTGCTCCGGTTACGTCTATGGCATCTACGCGATCAAGGGCTTCATGGAAGCCGCCGGCCTGAAGAACGGCCTGCTGATCACTGCCGACCCGTATTCGAAAATCGTCGACCCGGAAGACCGCAACACCACCATGCTGTTCGGCGATGCGGCCACGGCGACCTGGATGGGTGAAGACCCGGTATGGGCGCTGGGCAAGGCCAAGTTCGGCACCGATGGTTCGGGTGCGCCGCACCTGAAAGTCACCGATGGCGTGTTCTTCATGAACGGTCGCCAGGTGTTCAACTTTGCGCTGCTGAAAGTCCCGGCACACTTGCATGAGTTGCTCGACGACTCCGGTCTCAACGCCGATGACATCGATGCGTTCTGCATTCACCAGGGCAGCGCGGCGATTGTCGATGCCGTGGCGCGACGCTTCGAAGGCGAGCCGGAGAAGTTCATCAAAGACATGGTCGAGACCGGCAACACCGTGTCATCGAGCATTCCGCTGCTGCTGGAGAAGCACGCGCTGGATTCCAGCTGGAACCGAGTGGCGCTCAGCGGTTTCGGCGTCGGTCTTTCGTGGGGTTCGGCGATTATCTATCGTCCTTGAACCCGCCAAAAACGACGGATACAAAAATAGCGTTCAAGGGGTAACCTTGAACGCTATTTTTTTGCCTGAATGGAGCGCGGGGCATCATGAGCGAGTTTTTCCACGCCAACGCTGAAGTCATCGAGCGACGCTGGCCTGCGCTGTTCGCACGGTTGATGAGCGAAGACAGTTCGACGATCCAGGCCGAGCTCACGCAAGGGCTGGGTTCGACACTAAGCATCGGTGGCATTCAGCTCACCAGTCGCCATGACCGCATCCATGAAGCCCGGATTCAGGCCGAGAGCCTGTCAAAGGACAAGCCGCAATTGCACGTCTACGGCACCGGCCTCGGGGATTTGCCAACCTTGCTGCTGGAGCGTGCCGGGCTTGAGCGTCTGTACGTGCACATCCTCAATGGCGCGCTGTTCGCCCTGGTGTTGCAACTGATCGATCAGCGGCAGTGGCTGGAAGACTCGCGGGTGGAGCTTCTGTACGCCGGGGACTTGCCCGACATCTGCACGCCGTTTTTTGCCTTGCCGGCGGAGATGCTGCTGGCCGACGACTTCAACGCGAAGATCCGTGATCGGCTGGTCAGTGAAGTGCACCTGAGCTTCAACAATCGGGAATTCGATCCGCAGTCGCCTTTCATTCAACAGCGTCTGCAGGACTGCCTGCCGGTGCTGCTCGCTGACGACGACGTGGCGCAATTGTTCGGCACTTGCGCTGGCCGGGAGATCTACGTGATCGGCACCGGGCCGACCCTTGAGCAGCATTTCGAGCGACTGGCCGCCATTCGCGAGCGAGACGAGCGCCCGCTGTTCATTTGCGTCGATACCGCTTACCGGCCGCTGCGTGAGCACGGGATCGTGCCCGATTTGGTGGTGAGCATCGACCAGCGCATCAGCTTCCGGCATTTGCCGTTCGAAGAATCAGACGGCATCCCGCTGGTGTATCTGCCCATGAGCGACCCCGAGGTGCTGCGGGCCTGGAAGGGCAAGCGCTACGGCGGCTATTCGCTCAGCCCGGTCTATGCGGCGTTGCGTGAGCAACATCCAAGGGCGCTGCTGCATGTGGGCGGCAGCGTGATTCACCCGGCGGTGGATCTGGCGGTGAAGATGGGTGCCGCGCGGATCACTCTGTTCGGCGCCGATTTCGCGTTTCCGATGAACAAGACCCATGCCGGCTGGAATGACGGTGACCTGGGCCCCTCGGTGAATCAGGCGCGGCACTGGGTGCGTGACGGTTTCGGTGAGCGTGTCAGTACGCAGCTCAATTTTCGCGGTTATCTGTGTGTGCTTGAGCGATACATCGCCAGTCAGCCGCAGGTGGAGTTTTTCAACAGCAGCCGCTCAGGCGCGTTGATTGCCGGGACGCGTTTCAATCAGGAGTTCGTGCAATGAGTGCGGTGCAGGGTTGTGTCGACGAGTGCCGGCGCTGTGCCGGGCTATTTCGCCTGGGGCGGGATGTCGAAGCGGCGCTGGAGATGGTGGATGTATTCGAGGGGGCGCAGCATTTGCTGGTGTCCGCTTCGCCGGATATCCAGCAGTCGTGGGCGCAAGTGCTCTCGCAAATGCTCGATTGCCAGGAACGTCAGGACTGGCTCGGTCTCGCCGATTTCATGGAGTACGAATTGATCCAGTTGCTGGAAAGTTCTTTGGCCTAAAAGAGCACCGACAGCACTGGCCCGCAGCTTTGCGCGGCGGACGGTTTTATGGCGTCATTTTTTTCGAGGGTGAAGTGCTGCTAAGTCTTTGTTTTCTCGGGGGTGGCAGGGTGATGGCAAAAATTTTCAAAAAAGCCCTCAAGCAACCTGCAAACCCGACGATAACTATTACGAAGGTTCTCTAGGCCATACCCGGCGGTTGCCAGGGCCGGAAGCCGCAGTACCCAACCAACGAGGAATTCGTCATGGCTTTAACAGTAAACACCAACACCACGTCGTTGAACGTTCAGAAAAACCTGAACCGCGCCTCCGACGCTCTGTCGACTTCGATGCAGCGCCTGTCTTCCGGCCTGAAAATCAACAGCGCTAAAGACGACGCCGCTGGCCTGCAGATCTCCAACCGTATGTCTTCCCAGATCCGCGGTAACACTCAGGCTATCCAGAACGCCAACGACGGTATCTCCGTTGCCCAGACCGCTGAAGGCGCTCTGCAAGCTTCGACCGACATTCTGCAGCGTATGCGTGAACTGGCTGTTAAAGCACGTAACGGTACCAACGGCACTGCTGACCAGACCGCTACCAACGCTGAATTCGCTCAGATGTCTGACGAAATCACCCGTATCTCGGCTGCTACCAACCTGAACGGCAAAAACCTGCTGGACGGTTCGGCTGGTACTGTAACTCTGCAAGTTGGCGCAAACACCGGTTCGGCTAACCACATCGACCTGGTACTGAGCTCCAAGTTCGACGCCGTAAGCCTGTCCGTAGGTAGCGGTACTGTAGTTCTGACCGGTACTTCGGGTACTGGTGCTGGTTCTGCTTCGCAGAACATCGACAACGCGATCACTGCAATCGACGCCGCTATCGCTGCAATCGGTGCAACTCGTGCCAGCCTGGGTGCTTCGCAAAACCGTCTGACCAGCACCATCCAGAACTTGCAGAACATCACCGAGAACACCACTGCTGCACAAGGTCGCGTACAAGATACCGACTTCGCCGCAGAGACTGCTAACCTGACCAAGCAGCAAACCCTGCAACAGGCTTCGACCTCTGTTCTGGCTCAAGCCAACCAACTGCCTTCCGCTGTACTGAAGCTGCTTCAGTAATTCCGGAATGAGTTTTGGCGGGGGAGTGCGCTTGCGTGCTCTCTCGCTTTTTACATTAAGAGGTGATGAGCATGGACATGAGCGTAAAGCTTAACCTGTCTTATCCGGCGCCAAAGCCAGCCAATACCGTCGCCGACAAACCGTCGGAAACCAAGCCTCAGGCCGTTGATACCGTTACTGACGTCAAAAAGAGCCAGGAATCGGACGAGACCAAGCTGAAGCTGGCGGTGCAGGAGATCGAGAAGTTCGTTCAGTCGATCAAGCGCAACCTGGAATTCTCGATCGATGAGCATTCCGGAAAGGTCATCGTCAAGGTGATCGCAAGCGAGACGGGCGAGGTCGTACGACAGATCCCATCCGCAGAAGCTCTCAAGCTGGCAGACAGCCTGGCCAACGCGAGTCACGTGTTGTTCGACGCCAAAGTCTGATAGCTGGCATGAATCGTGTTTGAAGTGCTTTAGACCCCACAAGGGTCAAAAGACTGGCAACAACCCCAAGGGAGATGCACATGGCAAGTCCAATTTTACCGGGTTCGGGCCTGGGTTCCGGCCTGGACATCGGTGCGATCGTTACAGCGCTGGTCAATGCCGACAAGTCGCCAAAGCAGACGCAGATCGATTCCGCTACCAAAACCAACACGCTGAAGATCTCCGGTGTCGGTACTCTGAAGAGTGCATTGACTGCATTCCAGACGGCGATGACCAACCTGGGCAGCAAGACCAGTCCTGCGTTTTCCGGTTACACGGCGACTTCGGGCACGCCTACCGTTCTGGGTGCGACTTCGGATAACACCGCGGTCTCGGGCACTTACAGTGTTGTTGTGAATAATCTGGCTACCGGCTCGAAAATAGCCAGTGCGTCCTTTGCCGGCGGTGCTGCCAGTGCCATTCCGAGTGGTACCCTGAAAATCAGTCAGAATGGCACTGATTACAATGTCGACATTCCGGCCAACTCCACCTTGCAGAGCACCCGTGATGCCATCAACAAGGCACAGGGCGCCAATGGTATTTCCGCCAACATCGTGACGGACAGCACCGGTGCATCGCGTCTGGTCATCAGTTCGAGCAAGACGGGCGCTGGCTCGGACATGACGGTCAGCGGTATTGCCGGTCTGGAAATCGATGGCACCAAGCCGATGAGTGCCACGCCGGCGGCGGGTGATTCCGGAGCGGTCAACGGGCTCGCACAAGATGCTTCGCTGACCATCGACGGCCTGAAGGTGACCAGCAAGAGCAACAACGTGACGGGTGCCATCAGTGGTTTGACCATGAACCTGCTGACGGTTCCCAATCCGCCAGGCACGCCTGTCGTGGTGACTGTCGATGCCAACACCAAGAACCTGCAGACGTCGGTTCAGGCGTTCGTTGATGCCTACAACACCCTGAAGACCACTATTGACACCTTGTCCAAGGCGACCCCGGACGAAGATGGCAAGCTGACCGTTCAGGCGGCATTCACCGGTGACTCCCTGCCGCGTTCGTTGATTGCCGATATCCGCAGCCAGCTGACCATTCCGAGTGGTGATAGCAAAGGCCCGATGGCTTACCTGTCGCAGTTGGGTGTGATGACCGACAAGCTCACCGGTAACCTGACGTTCGACACGGTTGCTTTCAACAAGACCATGTCCACGCCGGGCATGACCGGTCAGGTTCAGCAGTTGTTCACCGGAACCACTGATACCGACGGTCTGCTGGTTCGCATGAGCAAGGCCGTGGATCCGTATCTGAAGGCCCCGGCCGGTAGCAGCCCTACCGCCACAGGCTTGCTTGATCAGCGCATGGCCATCCTGAACAACAACACCAAGAGCCTGACCAGCCAACAGCTGGCGCTGGATCTGCGTGTTGCCAACCTGACCAAGACGCTGACTGCCAAGTACAACGCCATGGACTTGCTGGTAGGGCAGATGAAGGCAACGGCCAGCAACATCACGTCGTTCTTCAGCTCGCTGAACGCTCAGCAATCCGCGAAGTAACATGCAAGAGCGACAAAAACCCGGCTACGCTTTCGAGCGTGTGCCGGGTTTTTGTCTTGTGGTCTAAAGTTTTTCGGCTCGCTGGCGATACACTGGTCATACGAGTCATTGTGGCAAATGAGGTAGAACATGAATCCGATGTTAGCCCTTCGGCAATACCAGAAAGTTGGCGCCCACGCTCAGACGTCCGAAGCGAGCCCTCACCGTCTGGTGCAAATGCTGATGGAAGGTGGCCTGGCACGTATTGCCCAGGCCAAAGGTGCGATCGAACGCAAGGACATTCCTGCCAAGTGCACGGCGATCAGCAAGGCCATTGGTATCGTCAGCGGCTTGCGTGAAGGCCTGGATCTGGAGAATTCCGCCGATACGCTGGCTGATCTGGACGGGCTGTATATCTACATGATGAAGCGTCTTGCCGAGGCCAACATCAACAGCGATCCGCGTATTCTGGATGAAGTCGCCGGCTTGCTGAGCACGGTAAAAGAAGGCTGGGATGCCATTGCTCCTACGCCTGCTCCTCAGTTTTAAGGAGATCACCATGAGTCTTGTATTGCAGCGAATCGAAGAAACCCGAGTGGCGTTGGTCGGTGCCCTGGCCGAGCGCAACTGGGAGGCGATCGGTCAACTGGACCTCGATTGCCGTTCCTGCATGGAAGATGTCTTGAGTGAGGCTTCGCTGGATGAGGTCGCGCTGCGTGACAATCTCGAAGAGCTGCTCCATGTCTACAAAGAGCTTCTCGAGGTCGCCATGGGTGAGCGTCAGGCGATAGTCGACGAGATGTCGCAGATCACCCAAGCGCAGAACGCGGCAAAGGTTTACCATCTGTTTGGTTAATTAACCCTCAGTTAATCCAGACATGTGCGCCATAAATTTGACTGTGCACGGTTTTTTGACTTAACTAGTGGCTGTTTTCAGATTTCAGGCGTCTACAGGCACGAAGTGTCCTGCAAGCGTCTCGCTTGCCCCTCGTTTCGGGCATTGAGTTGACTAGGGAAGTTGCTATTGCATGTGGCGTGAAACCAAAATTCTGCTGATCGATGACGATAGCGTCCGCCGCCGCGACCTGGCGGTGATTTTAAATTTTCTTGGCGAAGAAAATTTACCCTGCGGAAGCCATGACTGGCAGCAGGCAGTCGGCTCTTTGTCGTCTAGTCGTGAGGTCATTTGCGTACTGATCGGGACGGTCAATGCTCCTGGTGCGCTTTTGGGCCTGTTAAAGACACTCTCGACCTGGGATGAGTTCCTTCCGGTTTTGCTGATGGGCGATAATTCTTCGGTGGACTTGCCCGAAGACCAACGCCGCCGGGTACTTTCGACTCTCGAAATGCCGCCGAGCTACAGCAAATTGCTGGACTCCCTGCACCGTGCCCAGGTCTATCGCGAAATGTACGACCAGGCCCGCGAGCGCGGCCGTCATCGCGAACCCAACCTGTTCCGCAGCCTCGTCGGCACCAGCCGGGCGATCCAGCATGTGCGCCAGATGATGCAGCAGGTGGCCGACACCGACGCCAGCGTGCTGATCCTCGGCGAGTCCGGCACCGGCAAGGAAGTGGTTGCGCGTAACCTGCATTACCATTCCAAGCGTCGTGATGCGCCGTTCGTGCCGGTCAACTGCGGGGCGATCCCGGCAGAGCTGCTGGAAAGCGAACTGTTCGGCCACGAGAAGGGCGCCTTCACCGGCGCGATCACCAGCCGTGCCGGCCGCTTCGAGCTGGCCAACGGCGGTACGCTGTTCCTCGACGAAATCGGCGACATGCCGCTGCCGATGCAGGTCAAGCTGCTGCGTGTGCTGCAGGAACGCACCTTCGAGCGCGTGGGCAGCAACAAGACCCAAAGCGTAGACGTGCGCATCATTGCCGCGACCCACAAGAATCTCGAAAGCATGATCGAGATCGGCACCTTCCGCGAAGACCTCTACTATCGCCTGAACGTGTTCCCGATCGAGATGGCGCCGCTGCGTGAGCGCGTCGAAGACATTCCGCTGCTGATGAACGAACTGATTTCGCGGATGGAGCACGAGAAGCGCGGCTCGATCCGTTTCAATTCCGCCGCGATCATGTCCCTGTGTCGTCACGGCTGGCCGGGCAACGTCCGCGAACTGGCCAACCTGGTGGAGCGCATGGCGATCATGCATCCGTATGGGGTGATCGGTGTGGTCGAGCTGCCGAAGAAATTCCGCTACGTCGACGACGAAGACGAGCAAATGGTCGACAGCCTGCGCAGCGATCTGGAAGAGCGCGTGGCAATCAACGGCCACACGCCGGACTTCACCGCCAACGCCATGCTGCCGCCGGAAGGTCTGGACCTGAAGGACTACCTCGGTGGTCTGGAGCAGGGCCTGATTCAGCAGGCGCTGGATGATGCCAACGGCATCGTGGCCCGGGCCGCCGAACGCCTGCGTATCCGCCGCACCACGCTGGTGGAGAAAATGCGCAAGTACGGCATGAGCCGGCGTGAAGGTGATGAACAGGCGGATGATTGACGCCTGTTTTTCAACTGCTTCATTTATAAGCGGTTTTTTTTAGGCACGGGTATTGCTACATCCCTCGCAACGTTCCGTTTAACTGACGGTCAGCCAAGCGAGAGAGCACAATGCCCCAAGCCTCCCAGATGTCTTCTGTTCCCGAGTCCTCGGGGCAACTGCCGTCCGTAGAGCAGGCCAGTCGGCAGGGTCTTGAGCAGGCGTTCGCGCTGTTCAACCAGATGTCGAGTCAATTGACCGACTCCTACAGCATGCTCGAAGCGCGGGTCACCGAGCTCAAGGGCGAACTGGCCGTGGTCAGCGCCCAGCGCATGCAGGAACTGGCGGAAAAAGAACGTCTGGCCAATCGTCTGCAAAATCTCCTGGATCTGTTGCCCGGTGGTGTCATCGTCATCGACGGTCACGGCATCGTGTGCGAGGCCAACCCGGCCGCCATCGATCTCCTGGGTCTGCCGCTGGAAGGCGAGCTGTGGCGCCATGTCATTGCCCGTTGCTTCGCGCCCCGTGAAGACGACGGTCATGAAATCTCTCTGAGAAACGGTCGACGCCTGTCGATTGCCACCCGCTCGCTGGATGCTGAGCCGGGGCAATTGGTGCTGCTCAACGACCTGACTGAAACCCGTCACTTGCAGGATCAGCTCGCACGCCACGAGCGCCTGTCGTCGTTGGGACGCATGGTCGCCTCGCTGGCCCATCAGATTCGCACTCCGCTTTCCGCCGCGCTGCTGTATGCCAGCCATTTGACCGAGCAGGCGCTGCCGGTCGCCACCCAGCAACGGTTTGCCGGGCGCCTCAAGGAGCGTCTGCATGAGCTGGAGCATCAGGTGCGCGACATGCTGGTGTTCGCTCGCGGTGAATTGCCGCTGACCGACCGCATCACGCCCAATGCGCTGATGCAGTCGTTGCAGGCGGCAGCGTTGACCCATGTGCAGGATCTGCCAATTCGCTGGCAGTGCGACAGCCATGCGGGCGAGTTGCTGTGCAATCGCGACACGCTGGTCGGGGCAATCCTCAATCTGATCGAAAACGCGATTCAGGCCGGTGGCGGTGATGTGCGTCTGAAAGTGCATTGCTACACCCGCGACAACACCCTGCGCCTTTGCGTCAGCGATAACGGCGGCGGTATCGAGCCGGCGGTGCTGGCGCGGCTGGGCGAGCCGTTTTTCACCACCAAGGTCACCGGCACCGGCCTGGGCCTGACCGTGGTCAAGGCCGTGGCCCGTGCGCATCAGGGAGAATTGCAGCTGCGCTCGCGGGTCGGGCGCGGCACGTGCGCGCAGGTCGTCCTGCCGATGTTTTCCGCTGTACAGGGAGCTGAGTGAAGGTCATGGGCATCAAGGTTCTGCTGGTCGAGGATGACCGTTCATTGCGCGAGGCGCTGGCCGATACGCTGCTGCTGGCCGGTCACGACTATCACGCCGTGGGTTCTGCCGAGGAGGCGCTGAAAGCCGTGGAGTGCGAGGCGTTCAGCCTGGTGGTCAGCGACGTCAACATGCCGGGCATGGACGGTCACCAGTTGCTCGGCCTGCTGCGCACCCGCCAGCCGCAATTGCCGGTGCTGCTGATGACGGCTCACGGCGCCGTCGAGCGCGCGGTCGATGCCATGCGCCAGGGCGCGGCGGACTATCTGGTCAAGCCATTCGAGCCCAAGGCGCTGCTGGACCTGGTTGCGCGCCATGCCCTGGGCAACCTCGGCACAGCTGACGCAGAAGGGCCGGTTGCGGTCGAGCCGGCCAGTGCGCAGTTGCTGGATCTGGCCGCGCGGGTCGCCCGCAGCGATTCCACTGTGCTGATTTCCGGCGAGTCCGGCACCGGCAAGGAAGTGCTGGCGCGCTACATTCACCAGCAATCCCATCGCGCCAGTCAGCCGTTCATTGCGATCAACTGCGCGGCGATCCCGGACAACATGCTTGAAGCGACATTGTTCGGTCACGAGAAGGGTTCGTTCACCGGCGCCATCGCGGCGCAGGCGGGCAAGTTCGAACAGGCCGACGGCGGCACCATTCTGCTCGACGAGATTTCCGAAATGCCCCTGGGGCTGCAGGCCAAGTTGCTGCGAGTCTTGCAGGAGCGTGAAGTGGAACGGGTCGGCGCACGCAAGCCGATCACCCTCGACATTCGTGTCGTCGCCACCACCAACCGTGATCTGGCGGGCGAAGTGGCGGCGGGGCGGTTCCGTGAAGACCTCTACTATCGCCTGTCGGTGTTTCCGCTGGCCTGGCGTCCGCTGCGTGAGCGGACCGCCGACATCCTGCCGCTGGCCGAGCGTCTTTTGGCCAAACACGTCAATAAAATGAAGCATGCGATGGCGAAGTTCTCGCCCGAGGCGCAGGCGTGCCTGATCGGTTATCCATGGCCGGGCAACGTGCGCGAGCTGGATAACGCGGTGCAGCGGGCGTTGATTCTCCAGCAGGGCGGGCTGATCCAGCCGCAGGATTTCTGTCTCTCCGGGCCTGCGTTGTTCGCTCCATTGCCAGTTGCAGTACCGGCAGCGGCGGTCATTCGTGAGGTCGAGATCGAAGCGGATTCGGCCGGGGCGCTGGGCGATGATCTGCGTCGTCGCGAGTTCCAGATGATCATCGACACCCTGCGTACCGAACGCGGTCGACGCAAGGAAGCCGCCGAAAAACTCGGTATCAGCCCCCGTACATTGCGCTACAAACTGGCGCAGATGCGCGATGCCGGAATGGACGTCGAAGGGTATCTGTTCGCCACGTAAGCGGTGGCGCAAACGTTTGAAAACGCATTTCTCGAAGCGGTGCCCGTGAGCTGGCACCGTTGTTGCTAACACCTGAGTACCCGCCGAGTGAGTGTCAAAAAATTGCGGGCCGCCCAAGAGAGTAGACCATGAGCCAAGGTATTGAATTTAATCGGTTGATGATGGACATGAAGGCCATGCAAATGGACGCCATGTCGAAGCCGAAATCGACTGCAGCCGTCCCTGAAGTGGCGGGCAGCAGCTTTTCCGACATGCTCGGTCAGGCCATCAACAAAGTGAACGATACCCAACAGGCTTCGAGCCAATTGGCCAACGCGTTCGAAATCGGCAAGAGCGGCGTCGATTTGACGGACGTGATGATTTCCTCGCAGAAGGCCAGCGTGTCGTTCCAGGCTCTGACCCAGGTGCGCAACAAACTGGTTCAGGCTTATCAAGACATCATGCAGATGCCGGTTTAAGGACGAGATTGAGTCATGGCAGAAGCAGTCGCCGATAACGTTCCGGCCAAGGCCACCCCGATAGACGGCAAACCGCCGCTGTTCGGCCTGTCCTTCCTGGAAAACCTCTCCGAGATGACCATGCTGCGTCAGGTGGGCCTGTTGGTCGGCCTGGCTGCGAGCGTGGCGATTGGCTTTGCCGTGGTGCTGTGGTCGCAGCAACCGGACTACCGGCCTCTGTACGGCAGCCTTGCCGGTATGGACGCCAAGCAGGTCATGGACACCCTGGCCTCCGCCGACATTCCCTACACCGTCGAACCGAATTCCGGCGCCTTGCTGGTCAAGGCCGATGACCTGTCCCGTGCGCGACTGAAACTCGCCGCTGCTGGTGTCACTCCCAGCGACGGCAACATCGGTTTCGAGATTCTCGACAAGGAACAGGGTCTGGGCACCAGCCAGTTCATGGAAGCGACCCGCTACCGTCGCGGCCTCGAAGGCGAACTGGCCCGCACCATCTCCGCCCTGAACAACGTCAAGGGCGCACGCGTTCACCTGGCGATCCCGAAAAGTTCGGTGTTCGTGCGTGACGAGCGCAAGCCAAGTGCTTCGGTACTGGTCGAGTTGTATTCCGGCCGTTCGCTGGAGCCGGGCCAGGTCGTTGCCATCATCAACCTGGTGGCCACTTCCGTTCCCGAGCTGAGCAAGTCGCAGATCACCGTCGTCGACCAGAAGGGCAACCTGCTGTCGGATCAGGCGGAAAATTCCGAAATGACCATGGCCGGCAAGCAGTTCGATTACAGCCGCCGCATGGAAAGCATGCTGACCCAGCGTGTGCACAATATCCTGCAACCGGTACTGGGCAACGATCGCTACAAGGCTGAAGTGTCGGCCGACGTAGACTTCAGTGCCGTCGAATCCACCGCCGAGCAGTTCAACCCGGATCAGCCGGCGCTGCGCAGCGAGCAGTCGGTCAACGAACAACGTACCGCCAGCAATGGCCCGCAAGGCGTCCCGGGTGCCCTGAGCAACCAGCCGCCGTCGCCAGCCTCCGCGCCGCAAACCACCGGCGGTGCCCAGGCTTCGACCGGCATGGTGCAGCCAGGCCAGCCACTGGTTGATGCCAACGGTCAGCAGATCATGGACCCGGCCACCGGCCAGCCGATGCTCGCGCCGTACCCGGCAGACAAGCGTCAACAATCCACCAAGAACTTCGAACTCGACCGTTCCATCAGCCACACCAAACAGCAGCAGGGTCGCCTGAATCGCCTGTCGGTGTCGGTGGTGGTGGACGATCAGGTCAAGATCAACCCGGCCAACGGCGAAACCACTCGTGCGCCGTGGAGCGCCGACGAATTGGCGCGCTTCACTCGCCTGGTGCAGGACGCCGTCGGTTTCGACGCCAGCCGTGGCGACAGCGTCAGCGTGATCAACATGCCGTTCTCCGCCGAGCGCGGCGAAGTGATTGCCGACATTCCGTTCTACTCCCAGCCATGGTTCTGGGACATCGTCAAACAAGTGCTGGGTGTGTTGTTCATCCTGGTGCTGGTGTTCGGCGTGCTGCGTCCGGTGCTCAACAACATCACCGGTGGCGGCAAAGGCAAGGAACTGGCCGGTCTGGGCGGTGACGTGGAACTGGGTGGCATGGGCGGTCTGGACGGTGAACTGTCCAACGATCGCGTCAGCCTCGGCGGCCCGACCAGCATCCTGCTGCCGAGCCCGAGCGAAGGCTATGACGCTCAGTTGAACGCAATCAAGAGTCTGGTGGCAGAAGACCCGGGTCGTGTGGCCCAGGTCGTGAAAGAGTGGATTAACGCAGATGAGTGATAACCGAGCCGCCGTCGCCAAACTGTCCCGGGTCGATAAAGCCGCGATTCTGCTGCTGTCCCTGGGTTCGACCGATGCTGCACAAGTGCTGCGCCACATGGGCCCGAAAGAGGTTCAGCGAGTTGGCGTGGCCATGGCCCAGATGGGCAACGTCCACCGTGAGCAGGTCGAGCAGGTCATGAGCGAGTTCGTCGACATCGTCGGCGACCAGACCAGCCTGGGCGTCGGCTCCGACGACTACGTGCGCAAAATGCTCACCCAGGCCCTGGGTGAGGACAAGGCCAACGGCCTGATCGACCGCATTCTGCTGGGCGGCAACACCAGCGGCCTCGACAGCCTGAAATGGATGGAGCCGCGCGCCGTAGCCGACGTGATCCGCTACGAGCACCCGCAGATCCAGGCGATCGTGGTCGCGTACCTCGATCCGGACCAGGCCGGTGAAGTGCTGGGCAACTTCGACCACAAGGTGCGTCTGGACATCATCCTGCGTGTCTCGTCGCTGAACACCGTGCAGCCGGCCGCACTGAAAGAATTGAACCAGATCCTCGAGAAGCAGTTCTCGGGCAACTCGAACGCCTCGCGCACCACCCTGGGTGGCATCAAGCGGGCGGCGGACATCATGAACTTCCTCGACAGCTCGATCGAAGGCCAGCTCATGGACTCGATCCGCGAAGTCGACGAAGACCTGTCCGGTCAGATCGAAGACCTCATGTTCGTGTTCAACAACCTGGCCGATGTCGACGACCGCGGTATCCAGGCACTGTTGCGCGAAGTGTCCTCCGATGTGCTGGTGCTGGCCCTCAAGGGTTCGGACGAAGGCGTCAAGGAAAAGATCTTCAAGAACATGTCCAAACGTGCTGCCGAACTGCTGCGCGACGACCTCGAGGCCAAGGGCCCGGTGCGCGTCAGCGACGTGGAGACCGCGCAGAAGGAAATCCTCACCATCGCCCGCCGTATGGCCGAAGCCGGAGAAATCGTGCTCGGTGGCAAGGGCGGCGAGGAAATGATCTAACACCATGGGCAAGAACGACGACGATGTGACGGACCTGATCCGTGCCCGGGACGTGCGCGGTTTCGAAACCTGGGCAATCCCGAGTTTCGATCCGCCGCCACCGGAACCCGAGCCGGAACCGGAGCCCGAACCGCCGGAAATGGAAGAAGTGCCGCTGGAGGAAGTCCAGCCACTGACCCTGGAAGAACTCGAAAGCATCCGTCAGGAGGCTTACAACGAGGGCTTCGCCATCGGCGAAAAAGAAGGTTTCCACAGCGCCACCCTCAAGGTGCGCCAGGAAGCCGAAGTGGTTCTCACCGCCAAGGTCAACAGCCTCGAGCAGTTGATGGCGAACCTCTTCGAGCCCATCGCCGAGCAAGACACGCAGATTGAAAAGTCGCTGGTCGACCTCGTGCAGCATATCGCCCGTCAGGTGATCCAGCGCGAACTGGCCATCGACTCGACGCAGATCGAACACGTCATGCGCGACGCCCTCAAGCTGTTGCCGCTGGGTGTGGGCAATGTGCGGCTGTACGTCAATCCGCAGGATTTCGAGCAGGTCAAAGCCCTGCGCGAACGCCATGAGGAAACCTGGCGTATCGTCGAGGACGAATCGCTGCTGCCGGGCGGTTGCCGCGTTGAAACCGAACACAGTCGGATCGATGCGAGCATCGAAACCCGTGTCGGCCAGGTCATGGCCAAGCTGTTCGATCAACTGCACGAACAGGCCCTGCACCCGGCCGAACCGGATCTGAGCCTCGACTTGCCGGAAACGCCGAAACCGGCCCCTGTCACCGACGAGCCGCTCGCGGACGCCCCCGATGCGCCTTGAACGCACCAGTTTCGCCAAGCGCCTGAGCACCTATGCGGAGGCCACCGAAATCCCCGGTGCGCCGATCCTCGAAGGGCGCCTGCTGCGCATGGTCGGTCTGACCCTCGAAGCCGAAGGCCTGCGCGCCGCCATGGGCACGCGCTGCATGGTGATCAACGACGACAGCTATCACCCGTCGCAGGTTGAAGCCGAAGTCATGGGTTTCTCCGGCAGCAAGGTGTTCCTGATGCCGGTCGGCAGTGTTGCCGGTATTGCGCCGGGTGCCCGTGTGGTGCCGCTGGCCGATACCGGTCGTTTGCCGATGGGCATGAGCATGCTTGGTCGTGTGCTGGACGGCGCCGGACGTGCGCTGGACGGCAAGGGCGGCATGAAGGCCGAAGACTGGGTGCCGATGGACGGCCCGACCATCAACCCGCTCAACCGTGACCCGATCAGCGTACCGCTGGATGTCGGCATCCGATGCATCAACGGTTTGTTGACGGTCGGTCGTGGACAGCGTCTGGGCCTGTTTGCCGGTACCGGTGTCGGTAAGTCGGTGCTGCTGGGCATGATGACCCGCTTCACCGAGGCCGACATCATCGTCGTCGGCCTGATCGGTGAGCGGGGTCGAGAAGTTAAAGAATTCATCGAGCACATTCTCGGTGAAGAAGGCCTCAAGCGTTCCGTGGTGGTTGCGTCCCCTGCGGACGATGCGCCACTGATGCGTCTGCGCGCGGCGATGTACTGCACGCGGATCGCCGAGTATTTCCGCGACAAGGGCAAGAATGTCCTGTTGCTGATGGACTCCCTGACCCGTTTCGCCCAGGCCCAGCGGGAAATCGCCCTGGCCATCGGCGAGCCGCCGGCAACCAAGGGTTATCCGCCTTCTGTTTTTGCCAAGCTGCCGAAACTGGTGGAGCGCGCCGGTAACGCGGAGAAGGGCGGTGGTTCGATCACCGCGTTCTACACCGTATTGTCCGAAGGCGATGACCAGCAGGACCCGATCGCCGACTCGGCGCGAGGCGTGCTCGACGGCCACATCGTGTTGTCCCGGCGTCTGGCCGAAGAAGGGCATTACCCGGCCATCGACATCGAAGCGTCGATCAGCCGGGTCATGCCGGCCGTGGTGCCGCCCGATCACATGGTCCGGGCGCAATTCTTCAAGCAGCTGTGGTCGCGATATCAGCAGAGTCGCGACCTGATCAGTGTCGGTGCCTACGTCGCCGGCGGTGATCGCGAGACTGACCTTGCCATCAATCTGCAGCCACAACTGGTCAGATACCTGCGCCAGGGTCTGAACGACAGCATCAGCCTGGGCGAAAGCGAGGCCTACCTCGAAACAATTCTCGCCCCTGCGACCGGCGGGTAACCGGCCATGGCCCTGAGCCGCGCCGCGCGTCTGGCACCGGTGGTGGAAATGGCCGAAAAGGCCGAGAAAACCGCCGTGCAGCGTCTCGGGTATTTCCAGGGGCAGGTAAAAGTGGCCGAAAGCAAACTCGCCGACCTGCATGCCTTTCGTCTGGATTACTCCGAGCAATGGATTGTGCGCGGCAGCACCGGGGTGACCGGGCAGTGGTTGCTCGGGTTCCAGGGGTTTCTGACCCAGCTCGATACGGCGGTCGACCAGCAACGGCAAAGCCTGCAGTGGCACCAGAACAATCTGGACAAGGCTCGCGAGGCCTGGCAACAGGCGTTTGCCCGGGTCGAAGGCTTGCGCAAACTTGTACAGCGCTACCGCGATGAAGCCCAGCGAGTCGAAGACAAGCGCGAGCAGAAGCTGCTGGACGAGTTGTCCCAGCGCCTGCCGCGCCGTGATGCCTACTGACGGGTTGATCTCTGACAGTTTGCGGTGACTTCCTGCCTTGCCCCTTACCCTTGCAAGTGCTAAACCTTGTACAGGTTCGTCAATGACAAGGAAGCCAGTACATGTCAGTCGTTACAGAAGTTTCTCCGGATGGCCAAAAGCTGACGATCTCGATCAAGGGGCGGTTCGATTTCGGTCGCCATCAGGAATTTCGCGAGTCCTACGAGCGACTCAATAAAAAGCCCGACTCCATCGTGGTGGATCTCAAGGATGCCACCTATCTCGACAGCTCGGCCCTGGGCATGCTGCTTCTGCTGCGCGACCATGCCGGCGGCGACGACTCGGACGTGCGGGTGGTCAACAGCAATTCGGATGTGCGCAAGATCCTCGCCATCTCCAACTTCGACAAACTGTTCGACATCAGTTGACGGCCATGCAGCCGCAAGAACCCCTGACGATCCTGATCGCCGAGGACAGCGCCGCTGACCGGCTGCTGTTGTCGACCATCGTGCGACGCCAGGGGCATGCGGTACTGACGGCCACCAATGGGGCCGAAGCGGTCGAGGTGTTTTCCCGTCAGCAGCCGCACCTGGTGCTGATGGACGCGATGATGCCGGTCATGGACGGCTTCGAAGCCGCACGGCAGATCAAGGTGCTGGCCGGTGAGAATCTGGTGCCGATCATATTCCTCACGTCGCTGACCGAGAGTGAAGCCTTGGTGCGATGCCTTGAGGCTGGCGGTGACGACTTTCTGGCGAAGCCGTACAACCAGGTGATCCTGTCCGCCAAAATCAAGGCGATGGATCGCTTGCGTCGCCTGCAAGCCACGGTGCTGGAGCAGCGCGACCTGATTGCCCGGCACCACGACTACCTGCTCAACGAGCAGCGGGTCGCCAAGGCGGTTTTCGACAAGGTCGCGCATTCCGGTTGCCTGAGTGCGCCGAATATCCGCTACCTGCAATCACCTTATGCGCTGTTCAACGGCGATCTGCTGCTGGCAGCCTACACGCCGGCCGGCGACATGCATGTGTTGCTCGGTGACTTCACCGGTCACGGTCTGCCGGCGGCGGTCGGGGCCATGCCGCTTGCGGAAGTGTTTTACGGCATGACTGCCAAGGGGTACGGGCTGGCCGAAACCCTGCGGGAAATGAACGCCAAGCTCAAACGCATCCTGCCGGTGGACATGTTCTGCTGCGCCACGCTGCTCTGCCTGAGTTTTCAGCGGCGCAGCGTGGAGATCTGGAACGGCGGCATGCCCGACGGTTATCTGCATCGCATCGCCACGGGCGAACGGGTACCGCTGGCGGCGCGGCATCTGCCTTTGGGTGTGCTCAGCCCGCAGGCCTTTGACGATCAAACCGAAGTGCTGCCGATGGCGGTGGGTGATCGGGTGTTCCTGTTGTCCGACGGGGTGATCGACACCTGCGACGCCAATGATCAGTTGTTCGGTGTCGAGCGCTTGCAGCGGGTGTTTGCCGGCAATCGCCAGCCGGATCGGTTGTTCGCCGAGATCGAACAGGCGTTGCAGGATTTTCGCGGCGAAGCCCGGGACGATGTGAGCATGGTCGAGGTCAGCCTGCTGGAAATGGCGCAGGTCAATCCGTCGGCACCGGTGTACTCCGACAGTGGCCAGTCGTGCCCGCTGGACTGGTCGGTGAGTTTCGAATTTCGCGGCGCCACGCTCAAGCGCTTCAATCCGCTGCCCTACCTGCTGCAATTGCTGCTCGAAGTGCATGGCTTGCGCACGCAGAGTGGCGCACTGTACAGCGTGCTCGCCGAGCTTTACTCCAATGCGCTGGAGCATGGGGTGCTGGGGCTGGATTCCAGCCTCAAGCGCGACGCTTCGGGTTTCGCCCGTTACTATGAGCAACGCAATGCGCGCCTCGATGCCCTGAAGGATGGATATGTGCGCGTGCATCTGGAGGTTCGTCCGGAGGGCGAGGGCGGTTGTCTGGTCGTGCGTGTCGAAGACAGCGGCAAAGGCTTTGACGTGGCTCGGGTGATGGAGCGGCCCCTCGACGGTGTCCGCCTGTCGGGGCGCGGCGTCAGTCTGATCCGGCAATTGAGCAGGAATCCAAGCTGGTCGGACGATGGTCGTAGTGCTCGCGTGGAGTTTTTCTGGGAGGCTCTGGCATAATCCGCGCATTCTTGATCAAGGAGTGAACAAGTGACTGATGCCTGTGTAGATCGCGACGTACTGAGTGCGTTGCAAGAAGTCATGGAGGATGGCTATCCGGAATTGCTGGATACGTTCCTGGCAGATTCCGAAGCGCGCCTGCGTGAATTGCAAAAAACCGCCGATGCCGACGCCTTGTCGTCGGTGGCTCATAGCTTCAAAGGCAGTAGCAGCAATATGGGGGCGACCCGTCTTGCTGAACTTTGTCAGGAGCTTGAGCAGCACGCCAGGGACAAGAGCCCGTCCGAAATCATCAAGCTGGTGGCCGACATCCATGACGAGTTCGCGGATGTGCGCCCCGTCTATGAAGCCGAGCGACAGCGCTCTCCCGCCCATTGAGTCAACCGTCCGGCGTTTTTATCCGGCGCTGGACGAAACTGGCCCGGCACTTGCAGTCATCTCGTTCAACTGTACCTACGATCCCAGTGCAGCGGAGACCGTGCCATGCCTGCAACCCCTAACATTCTTATTCAGACTGCCGCCCAGGCCAAGGCGCAAGCCGCCTCTGCCAAACCGTCAGTGGTGGCCGCAGGCCCCGGGGACAAGGCTTCGAGCTTCGCTCAGGTGTTTGCCGATCAGGGGCAGAACAAGCCTGCCGTCACGGTCGACAACTCGGTAAAACCCGCACGCGACAAGGTCGCCGACAACAGCGGCAAGAAGGACGCCGGCAAGGATCAGTCTGCCGCTCCGGACGCGACGGTTGCCGATAGCGGCAAAGCCTTGCCCGCCGACAAAACGTCATCGACAGCTGCGGACGACAAGGTCGCCAGCGACGATACCTCCGATACGCCGACCACGCCGGTCGCCGACACCGCCCCGGTTGTGGATCCGACGCTGGACCCGGCGCTGATGCAGGTCGTGCAGCCGGTCGTCACGCCGCCGGTTGTTGCTGCGCCGGTCGTTGAAACACCTCCGGTGAAGCCTGAGACCCAGGCGCCGGCAGTGGCGGCATTGCCGGCTGCTGCCACGGCAGCGCCTGTCGCCGAAAGTGATTTCGATCCGGAGGCTGATCCACTCGATTCGATGCCGGCCTTGCGCATGGCGATGGAGCAGAGTGGTCACATTTCCGCGTCCAGCCAGTCGCAGCCCAAGGCGACGCCGGCCCAGACACAGGCTGACGGCGAGCTGACCTCGGCTCAGACCTTCGCTGCCGGCATGGCCAGCATGCTGGATGTGCAAGCCGACAAGGACAGCACCAGTCAGGGCGGCGAAAAAGCCTTCAGTGGTCTGATCGATGATGGTCTGAAAGACCTGAAATCCGCCACCAGCGATACCCGCGTCGATGATTTCGCCAACCGTCTGGCGGCACTGACCCAGGCGGCCACACCGAAAACCGCCAACGCGGTGCCGGTGAACCAGCCGATTGCCATGCATCAGAACGGCTGGACCGAAGAAGTGGTCAACCGCGTCATGTACCTGTCGAGCAACAACCTGAAGTCTGCCGATATCCAGTTGCAACCGGCTGAACTGGGTCGCCTGGATATCCGGGTGAACATGGTGCCGGACCAGCAGACCCAGGTGACCTTCATGAGTGCTCACCCGAGCGTTCGCGAAGCCCTCGACGGCCAGATGCATCGCCTGCGTGACATGTTCACCCAGCAGGGCATGGGGCAGGTCGATGTCAACGTTTCCGACCAGAACCGTGGCTGGCAAGGGCAGGGTCAGGAGCAGGCGCAACAGGGCCAGACGGGGCGCACCAGCACCGCCGGCGGTCGCCTGGACTCTTCGGAAGAAGAGCTGACGTCTGCGGCCGTGGCTGAAGCGGCTGCTGCCACCACCCATGTGATCGGTTCCAGCGCCGTCGACTATTACGCCTGATTTAAAGCACTCACAAAACCTGTGGGAGCTGGCTTGCCAGCGATGGCTGCAGCACATTCAAAATACAATGTGTCAGACAAATCGCTATCGCTGGCAAGCCAGCTCCCACAGGGAGTTGCATCAGTTCACCATTTCCTCTCTTCTTCCCTCCGACACTTCTGGCATAACACTTGCTCTTGCCTTGCCGTGCGACTGTGAAAACCCGATTAGTGACGGATTATTGGCATGGCGAAGAGCGAAGCAGCAGCAGTAAAAGACCCCGCAACCAAAGGCAAACTCAAGATGATCATTGCGATCGTGCTCGGGTTGCTGCTGGCCATCGGTGCGTCTGTGGGGGCGACCTGGTTCTTCATGCACAGCGCCCAGAGCAAACCTGCGGCTGCCGTGGAAACCGCTCCGGTCGGCAAGCAGCCGGCGATTTTCGAGCCGATGGCGCCGGCCTTCGTGGCCAACTACAACCAGAACGGCCGTCAGCGCTACATGCAGGTGAGCATCACCATGCTGGCGCGCAACCAGGCCGATCTTGAAGCGCTCAAAGTGCACATGCCGGTGATCCGCAACAACCTGGTGATGCTCTTCTCCGGTCAGGATTTCGCCACTTTGGCGACCCCGGTCGGTCAAGAGATGTTGCGCCAGAAGGCCACAGCCAGCGTCCAGGAAGTGGCGCAGAAAGAGCTGGGCAAAGTGGTGATCGAACAGTTGCTTTTCACTAATTTCGTACTGCAGTAGGAACACGACATGGCCGTGCAGGATCTGCTGTCCCAGGATGAAATCGACGCGCTGTTGCACGGCGTCGACGATGGTCTGGTACAGACCGATAACGCTGCCGAACCCGGCAGTGTCAAAAGCTACGACCTGACCAGCCAGGATCGCATCGTCCGTGGACGCATGCCGACTCTGGAGATGATCAACGAGCGTTTTGCCCGCTACACCCGCATCAGCATGTTCAACATGCTGCGCCGCTCGGCGGACGTTGCCGTCGGTGGCGTGCAGGTGATGAAGTTCGGCGAATACGTGCACTCGCTGTACGTACCGACCAGTCTCAACCTGGTCAAGATCAAACCCCTGCGCGGCACCGCGCTGTTCATCCTCGACGCCAAACTGGTGTTCAAGCTGGTGGACAACTTCTTCGGCGGCGACGGCCGTCACGCGAAGATCGAAGGGCGTGAATTCACCCCGACCGAACTGCGCGTGGTGCGCATGGTGCTGGAGCAGGCGTTCGTCGACCTGAAAGAAGCCTGGCAGGCGATCATGGAAGTCAACTTCGAGTACATCAACTCGGAAGTGAACCCGGCCATGGCCAACATCGTCGGCCCGAGCGAAGCGATCGTGGTCTCCACGTTCCACATCGAACTCGACGGCGGTGGCGGCGACCTGCACGTGACCATGCCGTACTCGATGATCGAGCCGGTGCGCGAAATGCTCGACGCCGGTTTCCAGTCGGACCTCGACGACCAGGACGAGCGCTGGGTCAACGCCCTGCGCCAGGACGTGCTGGATGTCGACGTGCCGATCGGCGCGACCGTGGCTCGCCGCCAGTTGAAACTGCGCGACATCCTGCACATGCAGCCGGGTGACGTGATCCCGGTCGAGATGCCGGAAGACATGATCATGCGCGCCAACGGCGTGCCGGCCTTCAAGGTCAAGATGGGCTCGCACAAAGGCAACCTCGCGTTGCAGGTGATCGAGCCGATCGAGCGCCGCTGAAGCGGCGCAACACCCCTTACGCCTTTAACTGAATTGTTGCCCGCCGAGGACAAATGATGAACGACGAAATGAACGCCCAGGACGATCAGGCACTGGCTGACGAGTGGGCTGCCGCCCTGGAAGAAACCGGTGAAGCCGGGCAGGCCGACATCGACGCGCTGCTGGCCGCCGACGCTGGCGTTGCGAGCTCCAACCGTCTGCCGATGGAAGAGTTCGGCAGCGTGCCGAAGAGCAACGAGCCGGTCAGTCTGGACGGTCCGAACCTGGACGTGATTCTCGACATCCCGGTGTCGATCTCGATGGAAGTGGGCAGTACCGACATCAACATCCGCAACCTGCTGCAACTCAACCAGGGTTCGGTGATCGAGCTCGATCGTCTGGCCGGTGAGCCGCTGGACGTGCTGGTCAACGGCACCCTCATCGCCCACGGCGAAGTGGTCGTGGTCAACGAAAAGTTCGGCATCCGCCTGACCGACGTGATCAGCCCAAGCGAACGCATCAAGAAGCTGCGCTGAGTGAAAAAGGTTCTGGGTTCCTTGCTGGCCGCGGTGCTGGCGCTGCCATTGACGGTCATGGCCGCCGAGCCTGCGGCCGCGACTGCCGCTGCGGCGTCTCCTGCGGCGCCCGCGATTGCTCCGGCGGTCAGCAGTGGCGTCGCCGGGCAATTGACGCAATTGGTGTTCGGCCTATTGCTGGTGCTGGGGTTGATCTTCTTCCTCGCCTGGCTGCTGCGCCGGGTGCAGAACGCAGGGCCGGCGGGCAAGGGGCAGGTGATCGAGCTGATCGGTTCCCGGGCGCTCGGTCCGCGTGATCGCTTGATGCTGGTGCAGGTCGGCAACGAGCAGATTCTGCTTGGCCTGAGTCCCGGCACCATCACTGCGCTGCACGTACTCAAGGAGCCGGTGGACGTCCCGGCCACCTCCGAAAAAGCGACTCCGGAATTTGCCCAGCATCTGTTGAAGATCCTCGGCAAGGATCAGAAGGATAAGAAGTAATGGGTGCGTTGCGCATCGTCTTGACCCTGGCCTTGATGTTGGCCGCGCCACTGGCGTTCGCCGCCGATCCGTTGTCGATCCCGGCGGTCACCCTGGGCACCAACGCCAACGGGGCGCAGGAGTATTCGGTCAGCCTGCAGATCCTGCTGATCATGACGGCGCTGAGCTTCATCCCGGCCGCCGTCATCCTGATGACCAGCTTCACCCGGATCATCATCGTCTTCTCGATCCTGCGTCAGGCCCTCGGCCTGCAACAGACGCCGTCGAACCAGATCCTCACCGGCATGGCGCTGTTCCTGACCCTGTTCATCATGGCGCCGGTGTTCGACCGGGTGAACAACGATGCGCTGCAACCGTATCTGGCGGAGAAACTCACCGCCCAGCAAGCGGTGGAAAAGGCTCAGGTGCCGATCAAGGACTTCATGCTCGCGCAGACCCGCTCCAGCGATCTCGAGCTGTTCATGCGCCTGTCCAAGCGCACCGACATCGCGACGCCGGATCAGGCACCGCTGACCATTCTGGTGCCGGCGTTCGTTACGTCCGAGCTGAAAACCGCGTTCCAGATCGGCTTCATGATTTTCATCCCGTTCCTGATCATCGACCTGGTCGTGGCCAGTGTGCTGATGGCGATGGGTATGATGATGCTGTCGCCGCTGATCATTTCCCTGCCGTTCAAGATCATGCTGTTCGTGCTGGTTGACGGATGGGCGCTGATCATCGGCACCCTGGCCAGCAGTTTCGGAGGTGTTTCGCCATGACCCCAGAAGTAGCGGTCGACATCTTTCGCGAAGCCTTGTGGCTGACCACGATGATGGTCGCGATCCTGGTGGTCCCGAGTCTGCTGGTGGGCCTGCTGGTGTCGATGTTCCAGGCGGCGACGCAGATCAACGAACAGACCCTGAGCTTTCTGCCGCGTCTGCTGGTGATGCTGGTGACCCTGATCGTCGGCGGTCCGTGGATCATCCAGACCTTCATGGAATACATCATCCAGCTGTACAAAAACATTCCGCTGGTCATCGGCTAGGCCATGCAGTCGCTGCTTCAGTTGACCGACACCCAGATCAGTACCTGGGTGGCGACGTTCATGTTGCCGCTGTTTCGCATCGGCTCGATGCTGATGGTGATGCCGGTCTTCGGCACCACGCTGGTTCCCAAGCGTATCCGCCTGTACCTCGCACTGGCGATCACCGTGGTGATCTCGCCCAACCTGCCGCCCATGCCGGCGGTCAGTCCTCTCGATCTCAGCGGCTTGTTGTTGATCGCCGAGCAGATCCTGGTCGGTGCCGTGCTGGGCTTCTCCTTGCAGTTGTTCTTCCAGGCGTTCGTGGTGGCGGGGCAGATCGTTGCGATTCAGATGGGCATGGGCTTCGCCTCGATGATCGACCCCACCAACGGCGTGTCGGTGGCGGTGATCGGGCAGTTCTTCACCATGCTGGTGACGCTGCTGTTTCTCGGCATGAACGGTCATCTCGTGGTCTTCGAGGTGCTGACTGAAAGTTTCACCACGCTGCCGGTCGGCGCCGGTCTGATGACTGCGCATTACTGGGAGCTGGCCGGCAAGCTCGGCTGGGTGCTCGGTGCGGCATTGATGCTGGTGCTGCCGGCGGTCACCGCGCTGCTGGTGGTCAACATTGCGTTCGGCGTGATGACCCGGGCGGCGCCGCAACTGAACATCTTCTCCATCGGTTTCCCGCTGACCCTTGTGCTCGGCCTGTTCATTGTCTGGGTCGGTCTGGCGGACATTCTCAACCAGTATCAGCCGCTGGCCGTCGAAGCCTTGCAGCTGCTACGCGAACTGGCACAGGCGCGCTGAGTCATGGCAGAGAGCGAGAGCGGTCAGGACAAGACAGAAGACCCCACGGAGAAGCGCAAGAAGGACTCCCGGGAAAAGGGTGAGATTGCGCGCTCCAAGGAGCTCAACACTCTGGCGATCATGCTTGCCGGTTCCGGCGCGCTGCTGGTGTTCGGCGGCATGCTCGCGCAGGACCTGATGGAGCTGATGCGCATGAACTTCACGCTGTCGCGGGAAGTGATCATGGATCAGGGCGCCATGGGCAAGTTCCTGATGAATTCCGGCCTCACTGCGCTGGTGGCGATTCAGCCGATCATGATCACGTTGCTGCTGGCTGCGTTTCTCGGGCCGATCGCCCTCGGTGGCTGGCTGTTCGCCGCCGGCTCCCTGGCGCCCAAGTTCAGCCGGATGAATCCCGCCTCCGGCCTCAAGCGCATGTTCTCCGCGAAGTCGGTGATCGAGCTGCTCAAGGCGCTGGCCAAATTCCTGATCATTCTGGCCGTGGCGCTGGTGGTGTTGTCCGGTGATGTCGACGACCTGCTGCGCATTGCTCATGAGCCGATGGACCGGGCCATCATTCACAGCCTGCAAGTGGTGGGCTGGAGCACGCTGTGGATGGCCTGCGGTCTGATCATCATCGCGGCCGTCGACGTCCCGGTGCAGCTCTGGGAGAGCATCAAAAAGCTCAAGATGACCAAGCAGGAAGTGCGCGACGAGCACAAGGACCAGGAAGGCCGGCCGGAGGTCAAGCAGCGGATTCGCCAGGTGCAGCGCGAGATGTCGCAGCGGCGGATGATGGCGGCCATTCCTGATGCCGACGTGGTCATCACCAACCCGACCCACTACGCCGTGGCGCTCAAATACGACTCGGAGAAGGGCGGGGCGCCGGTGCTACTGGCCAAGGGCAGCGACTTCCTGGCGCTGAAGATCCGCGAAATTGCCGTGGCCAACGAAGTCATGCTGCTCGAATCGCCAGCCCTGGCGCGTTCGATCTATTACTCCACCGAGCTGGAAGAAGAGATTCCCGGCGGCCTGTACCTGGCGGTCGCTCAGGTACTGGCCTACGTCTACCAGATCCGCCAGCACCGCGCGGGCAAGGGCAAGTTCCCGGAGCCGCTCAAGGACGACCTGCCGATTCCGCCGGATCTGCGGCGCGATTCCTGACTTTTGGTGATGAAAAAAAACCGCCTTCCGATTGAATTCGGAGGCGGTTTTTTTATGCCTGATGACCTGTGCCGCTTGTGAGGCCGCTCCCACAGGGAAATGCATTCCAAATGTGGGAGCGGGCTTGCCCGCGAAGGCGTCAGTCGCTGCGACGCATTTCTCAAGCCTTTACACGGAGGTCTGCGACGGCGTTAGTTCCAGATTATTCAGCACCCGATTCGCTGCCAGTTCCCCAAGCATGATCAATTGCCCGATGCCCGTCAGCGTCCTGCGTTGCGAGGCGGGCATGAGGTGGGCGAAGTCATTGGCGATGGTTCTGGCGGAGGCGAGGGTTTCGCAGAGCTCGACCAGCAGCTCTTCGTTTTTGAAGTCTGCGGTGACGGCAAACATTCGGCGGGTTCTGCGCGGTGGTGGCGTGGAGCCGGGCGGGCAGAGGTAGTGATCGAGGGCGCGGTCGGCGGCTTCGTGAAGCTTTCTGGAGTCGAGGGATTCGTAGGGCGAGGCGGGATCGGTTTCGGGTGGGTTGGGTGTTGGTTTGATCATGGTGAAGCTCCTATAAAGTGGAGCCGCCCGGAACTGTCGCTAAACAGTAAGGTGGCGGCTGTACGCAGGTTAGCGAACCGGTTATAGGCACCCGGCAGACCCGAAGATCTCCCGCATACAGCCACCATAGCGGAGTTGCAGACATTGAATCTGCCACAAGGCATGGAGCGCTGGTGCACCTATTTATGATTCGAGTCGCTAAACCCGATCGCTGATTCGTCAGCGACCGATCCACAATAGAACCCGACCCCAAAGCGCACAAGCCGGCGGATTCTGGCGTAGCTGTAGGCAATGGCGCAAGAATTCGTAGCCTTCAAGGCGTGTCTGAAGGTGTCTTTTAAACATCCGAGTTTAGAAGGCACTTTTTGCTGACTTCCTGCGAAGGCGACACCCCGCCCAGCAGAAAAAACACACTCAAACCCCTCTGTTTCAATCATCGGCAAAAGTTGGAAGGCTTCTTGCAGTAGCCGCCGTGCGTCCGCTCTGGGCGTCAAAAGTTTGCTTTAAAGGAACGGGGAAAACCGGTGGATCGCTCTCAGTTAATCAACAGTGCTCGCTCGAACATTGCCGACCTCAGTCGGGGCAATCTGGGTGTGCCGCTGTTGCTGCTGGTCATGCTGGCGATGATGATGTTGCCGGTGCCGCCGTTCCTGCTCGACGTGTTCTTCACCTTCAACATTGCCCTGTCGATCGTCGTGCTGCTGGTCTGCGTGTACGCCTTGCGGCCGCTGGATTTTGCGGTGTTCCCGACGATCCTGCTGGTGGCGACGCTGTTGCGGCTGGCGCTGAACGTGGCGTCGACGCGGGTGGTGATGCTCCACGGTCAGGACGGCCACGCCGCTGCCGGTAAGGTGATCCAGGCCTTCGGTGAGGTGGTGATCGGCGGTAACTACGTGGTCGGTATCGTGGTCTTCGCGATCTTGATGATCATCAACTTCGTCGTGGTGACCAAGGGTGCCGGGCGGATTTCCGAGGTGAGCGCGCGCTTCACCCTCGACGCGATGCCCGGCAAGCAAATGGCGATCGACGCCGACCTCAACGCCGGTTTGATCGACCAGACCCAGGCCAAGGCCCGCCGTCAGGAAGTGGCCCAGGAAGCAGAGTTCTACGGTTCGATGGACGGTGCCAGCAAGTTCGTGCGCGGTGACGCCATCGCCGGTCTGCTGATTCTGTTCATCAACCTGATCGGCGGCATGGCGGTCGGTATCTTCCAGCACAACATGTCCTTCGCTGACGCGGGCAAGGTTTACGCCTTGCTGACCATCGGTGACGGTTTAGTGGCGCAATTGCCATCACTGTTGTTATCTACAGCTGCAGCGATCATGGTGACCCGTGCTTCCGGTTCGGAAGACATGGGTAAGCAGATCAATCGCCAGATGTTCGCTTCGCCGAAAGCGCTGGCGGTGGCGGCCGGTCTGATGGCGGTCATGGGCCTGGTGCCGGGCATGCCGCACTTCTCGTTCCTGACCATGGCCGCACTGGCTGCCGGTGGTGCTTACCTGTTCTGGAAGAAGCAGAACGTGGCCAAGGTGCAGGCGCTGGAAGAGGTCAAGCGTCAGCAGGAACTGCTGCCGTCGCCAGCCCGCGCCATGGAAACCAAAGAGCTGGGCTGGGACGACGTGACGCCCATCGACATGATCGGCCTGGAAGTCGGCTATCGCCTGATTCCGCTGGTGGACCGCAATCAGGGCGGCCAGTTGCTGGCGCGGATCAAGGGCGTGCGCAAGAAGCTCTCGCAGGATCTGGGCTTCCTGATGCCGACCGTGCACATCCGCGACAACCTCGATCTGGCACCGAGCGCCTATCGCCTGACCCTGATGGGGGTGATTCTGGCCGAGGCCGAGATCTACCCGGATCGCGAACTGGCGATCAACCCGGGGCAGGTCTACGGCACGCTCAACGGCATCACCGCCAAAGATCCGGCTTTCGGCCTGGAGGCGGTGTGGATCGAAGTCAGCCAGCGCGCCCAGGCGCAATCGCTCGGTTACACCGTGGTGGACGCCAGTACCGTGGTCGCCACCCACTTGAACCAGATTCTGTACAAGCACTCCAGCGAGCTGATCGGCCACGAGGAAGTGCAGCAACTCATGCAATTGCTGGCCAAGAGCTCGCCGAAACTGGCGGAAGAGCTGGTGCCGGGTGTGGTCACGTTGTCGCAGCTGCTGAAAGTGTTGCAGGCGCTGCTCGCCGAACACGTGCCGGTGCGCGACATCCGCAGCATTGCCGAAGCCATCGCCAACAATGCCGCCAAGAGTCAAGATACCGCCGCTTTGGTGGCCGCTGTGCGGGTTGGCGTATCCCGTGCAATCGTCCAAAGCATTGTAGGGACTGAGTCCGAGCTGCCAGTCATCACGCTGGAGCCAAGGTTGGAACAAATATTGCTCAATAGTCTGCAGAAGGCAGGACAAGGCTCGGAAGAGGGCGTTCTGCTGGAGCCAAGCATGGCCGAGAAGCTGCAACGTTCGCTCATCGAAGCGGCGCAGCGTCAGGAAATGCAAGGTCAGCCGGTGATCCTGTTGGTAGCAGGCCCGGTTCGCGCGATGCTCTCGCGCTTTGGTCGCCTGGCAGTTCCCGGACTGCATGTGCTGGCCTACCAGGAAATTCCGGACAACAAGCAAGTGACCATCGTTGCGACAGTAGGGCCCAACGGCTGAGGTAGTGGTTTATGCAAGTTAAGCGTTTTTTCGCCGCCGATATGCGTCAGGCCATGAAGCTGGTTCGTGATGAGCTGGGCGCTGATGCCGCCATCATTGGCAACCGCCGCATTGCCGGCGGCGTCGAGCTGACGGCGGCGCTGGATTACAAACTGTCGGCGCTGGCGCCACGGGTTCCGAACATGGAACTCGAAGACGAGCTGCGCAAGACTCAGTCGCGCATCGTCACCGCCCAGGCCGAGCTGAGCATGCGTGGTGAGGCCGACGGCAACACCAATCGCCAGTTGTTCTCCGGTCTGCCATTGACCGCCGGCCTGCCGCTGACGGCTGCCGAGCCTCTGACAGAACCGACGTACGCCGCACCGGCCCGTCCAGCCCCGGCACCTGCGCCGGCTGCCGCTGGCGTCGATCCGCGTGCGCTGGATTCGATGCGTTTCGAACTCAACAGCCTGCGCGAGCTGATGGAAGTTCAGCTCGGCACCCTGGCCTGGAATCAGCTGCAAGGCAGCCGTCCGGCTCAGGCGAATCTGTATCGCCGTCTGCAGCGCATCGGCTTGTCCGGTCCGTTGTCCCGCGACCTGCTGGCACTGACCAGCGATATCGAAGAGCCTCGTCAGGCCTGGCGCATGTTGCTGGCGCACCTGGCGCGGATGATCGCCACACCGGAAGTCGAGCCGCTGGAAGAGGGCGGTGTGATTGCCATGGTCGGCCCGGCCGGCATGGGCAAGACCACCACCCTCGCCAAACTGGCTGCCCGCTACGTACTCAAGTACGGCGCGCAGAACATTGCGCTGGTGAGCATGGACAGTTTCCGCATCGGCGCTCAGGAACAGTTGAAAACCCTGGGCCGGATCCTCAATGTGTCGGTGACCCACGTCGACCCGGGCCAGTCCCTGGTGCAGGCGCTGGATCCTCTGCTGCGCAAACGCGTGGTGCTGATCGACACCGCCGGCCTGCAGGCCAGCGATCCGGCACTGCGCATGCAACTGGAAAGCCTGGCCGGTCGTGGCATTCGGTCGAAAAATTATCTGGTACTGGCAACCACCAGCCAGAAACAGGTTCTAACCGCCGCTTATCACAGTTACAAGCGTTGCGGGCTCGCCGGGTGCATCCTGACTAAACTGGATGAGACGGCCAGCCTTGGCGAAGTGCTGAGCCTGGCGATCAGTCATGAACTGCCGGTCGCCTACCTGACCGATGGCCCACGGATTCCGGATGATCTGCATCTGCCGCGCCGTCATCAATTGGTCAGCCGCGCCGTCAGCGTGCAAATGCAGGAAGAACCCAGCGAAGAAGCCATGGCTGACATGTTCGCTGATATCTACCACAGCCCGACCAAGCAGGTTGGCTGAGGTAATGAACAGTTTTTGTACCTACATCGATGGTCTGCCACGCATTGTTCCGGTTGTGAACGCGCAGCCAGTAATGTGGCCTCCGTCTATGCAAGACAAGGTAAAGAAATAACATGGGCAGCATGCATCCCGTACAGGTGATCGCGGTGACCGGCGGCAAAGGTGGCGTCGGCAAGACTAACGTGTCAGTGAACTTGTCCCTGGCGCTGGCAGAGCTTGGCCGTCGGGTCATGCTGCTGGATGCCGACCTGGGTCTGGCGAACGTCGACGTTCTGCTGGGCCTGACGCCCAAACGTACTTTGGCCGATGTGATCGAGGGCCGCTGCGAGCTGCGCGACGTGCTGTTGCAAGGTCCCGGCGGGATCCGCATCGTGCCGGCCGCTTCCGGCACGCAAAGCATGGTTCACCTGAGCCCGGCCCAGCATGCCGGTCTGATTCAGGCATTCAGTGACATCGGCGACAACCTCGACGTGCTGGTGATCGACACCGCTGCGGGTATTGGTGACTCGGTAGTCAGTTTCGTTCGCGCGGCGCAAGAAGTGTTGCTGGTGGTCTGCGACGAGCCGACCTCGATCACCGACGCCTACGCACTGATCAAGCTGCTCAACCGCGATTACGGCATGAACCGCTTCCGCGTCCTGGCCAACATGGCCCAGAGCCCGCAGGAAGGTCGCAACCTGTTCGCGAAGTTGACCAAGGTCACGGATCGCTTCCTCGACGTCGCCTTACAATACGTCGGTGCGGTGCCTTACGACGAAAGCGTGCGCAAGGCGGTGCAGAAGCAGCGTGCGGTCTATGAAGCCTTCCCGCGTTCCAAGTGCGCACTGGCATTCAAGGCGATCGCGCAAAAGGTCGACACCTGGCCGCTGCCCGCCAACCCGCGCGGCCATCTCGAATTTTTCGTCGAGCGCCTCGTGCAGCAAACGGCAGGACCTGTGCTATGACCGCCAGCGGTATGAACCTTTACAAAAAGTCGGCGCGTGACGCGCAGTACGAGCTGATCGAGCGTTACGCGCCACTGGTCAAACGCATCGCCTACCACTTGCTGGCGCGGTTGCCGGCCAGTGTGCAGGTCGAAGACCTGATTCAGGCCGGGATGATCGGCCTGCTCGAAGTCTCGACCAAATACGACGCCAGCAAGGGTGCCAGTTTCGAAACGTACGCGGGCATCCGGATCCGCGGCGCGATGCTCGATGAAGTACGCAAGGGGGACTGGGCACCGCGCTCGGTTCACCGCAATACCCGTATGGTCAGCGACGCGATTCGCTCGATTGAAGCTAAAACCGGCCGTGACGCTAAAGATCACGAGGTTGCGGCCGAACTCCAGTTGAGTCTCGACGATTACTACGGGATTTTGAACGACACCCTGGGCAGCCGACTGTTCAGTTTCGACGACCTGTTGCAGGACGGCGAACACGAAGGGCTGCACGAGGATGGCGCCAGTGCTCATCTTGAGCCGTCACGCGATCTGGAAGATGAACGCTTCCAGGCGGCGCTGGCGGACGCGATTGCCAATTTGCCGGAGCGTGAGCGACTGGTGTTGGCGCTGTACTACGACGAAGAGCTGAACCTCAAGGAAATCGGTGAAGTCCTTGGTGTCAGTGAATCGCGGGTCAGCCAGTTACACAGCCAGTGCGCGGCCCGCTTGCGGGGGCGTTTGGGGGAGTGGCGAGCGCGCTGAAGGCAGTGTGGGGACACTGCGAACGAGGCTGGTGCGGTGGTGAACGGCACCGGTCTTGCTCTGTTGTGCTCCAGACAGTCATCGAGTGCTTTGCCGGATTGATTGAAATGGCGCGTTCAGGTGCTGGACGCGTTTAAGACTGCTTGGAGGTCGAATTGAACAAAGACATGAAAATCCTCATCGTTGATGACTTCTCAACGATGCGGCGGATCATCAAGAACCTGTTGCGTGACCTCGGGTTCACCAACACCGTTGAAGCCGACGATGGCACCACCGCCATTCCGGTGCTCAACAGCGGCAGCATCGACTTTCTGGTGACCGACTGGAACATGCCCGGCATGACCGGTATCGACCTGCTGCGTCACGTGCGCGCCGATGAAAAACTCAAGCACCTGCCGGTGCTGATGGTGACCGCTGAAGCCAAGCGCGAGCAGATCATCGAAGCGGCCCAGGCCGGCGTTAACGGCTACGTGGTCAAACCTTTCACGGCTCAGGCGCTGAAAGAAAAAATCGAGAAGATTTTCGAACGCATCGGCTGATGACGCGCGGGGGAGCTATGGAGCATAAAGAATCTTCACAGGGCGACTTCGAGTCGACGCTGAAAAAACACGCGGTCGAACTGGTCGAAAGCCTTGAAAAAGGCAGGTTCGGCGACGCTGTGCAACTGATCCATGAGCTCAATCAGACCCGTGACCGTGGCCTGTACCAGGAAGTCGGCAAGCTCACGCGCGAACTGCACAGTGCAATCGTCAACTTCCAGATCGACCCGCACATGCCGCAGGCCGAGGAAGTGTCGCAGATCACTGATGCGACCGAGCGCCTGGGCTATGTGGTCAAGCTGACCGAAGCTGCGGCCAACCGCACCATGGATCTGGTGGAAAGCGCCACGCCGGTGGTCAATGGTCTGGCTGATGAAGCCCAGGCGTTGAGTGCCGACTGGGGACGTTTCATGCGCCGCGAAGTCGGGGCTGAAGAGTTCCGCGAACTGGCGCGTCGGGTCGACGGTTTTCTGGCACGCAGCAGCGCGGACAACCGCGCGGTGTCGAGCAACCTCAACGACATCCTGCTGGCCCAGGATTACCAGGACCTCACCGGTCAAGTGATCAAGCGCGTGACCCAACTGGTCACCGAAGTCGAAAGCAATCTGCTCAAACTCGTCCTTATGGCCAGTCAGGTTGACCGCTTTGCGGGCATCGAACATGACCGTGCGGCGATGCTCGCTGAAAAAGATCCACAAAAACATCTCTCGCAGGGTGAAGGTCCGCAGATTCATGCCGATAAACGAGAAGACGTTGTGTCCGGTCAGGACGATGTGGACGATTTGCTATCCAGCCTTGGATTTTAGTTTTCTGGGTTTTTAGACCTGTAGGAGCACCCCATTAATGAGCTTCGGCGCCGATGAAGAGATCCTTCAGGATTTCCTGGTTGAGGCCGGCGAGATTCTTGAGCAACTGTCCGAACAACTGGTCGAGCTGGAAAGCCGCCCGGATGACGCAGATCTGCTCAACGCAATTTTTCGCGGTTTCCACACTGTAAAAGGGGGCGCCGGCTTCCTTCAGCTCAACGAGCTGGTGGAGTGCTGTCACATCGCCGAAAACGTGTTCGACATCCTGCGCAAGGGTGAGCGTCGCGTAGATGCAGAACTGATGGACGTGGTGCTCGAAGCGCTGGACGCGGTGAACAGCATGTTCAGCGAAGTCCGCGATCGCAGCCCGATTACCGCTGCAACCCCGGAACTGCTGGCCGCCCTGGCGCGCCTGGCCGAACCGCAATCGGCGGACGAAGCTCCGGCTTCGCCTGTGGCCGAGATGATCGAAGAGCTGGTCGTTGAAAACGAAACCGGCGACTCCGGCGACATCACCGATAACGAATTTGAACAGCTGCTGGACTCGCTGAACGCCGTCAAGGCCGAAGCCGAAGCCCCGGCGGCTGCCGCTGCGCCTGCTTCCGATGAAGCGGCCAGCGATGAAATCACCGACGCCGAGTTCGAGTCGCTGCTCGACCAGTTGCACGGCAAGGGCCAGTTCGCGGCCGACGCCGTGGCACCGGCGGCCGCGGCGCCTGCGGCTCCGGCGGCGGGCGATAGCTCGGACATCACCGACGACGAATTCGAAGCCTTGCTCGATCAGTTGCACGGCAAGGGTAACTTTGCTGTCGATGCGCTGGAGTCGGCGATTGCGTCCGTCCCTTCGAATGCAAATGCTGCTCCGGCAGCGGCTGCAGCCGGTAGCGATCTGATCACCGACCACGAGTTCGAATCGCTGCTCGACGATCTGCATGGCAAAGGCAAGTTCACTGACGTCGCCACCGGTGCCGTCGTGACGGCCGGCAATGCTTCGGCTGTTGCAGCGCCTGCCGCCAAGGCCCCGGCCGCTGCGGCAAAACCTGCTGCAAAAGCGCCTGAGCCTAAAGCCGAACCGGCCAAACCGGCTGCCGCTGCCGCACCGGCTCCGGCCCGTGCTCCGGCGACTCCGCCACCGGAAAAACCGGCGAGCGAAGCCGAGACCACCGTGCGTGTGGACACCGCACGTCTCGACGAAATCATGAACATGGTCGGCGAGCTGGTGCTGGTGCGTAACCGTCTGGTGCGCCTGGGCCTGAACAGCGGCGACGAGTCGATGCAGAAGGCCGTGTCGAACCTCGACGTGGTCACCGCCGACTTGCAGACCGCAGTCATGAAGACCCGGATGCAGCCGATCAAGAAAGTCTTCGGCCGCTTCCCGCGTCTGGTTCGCGACCTCGCGCGTCAGCTCAAGAAAGAAATCAACCTGGAACTGGTGGGCGAAGAGACCGACCTCGACAAGAACCTCGTCGAGGCACTGGCCGACCCGCTGGTCCACTTGGTGCGCAACGCGGTCGACCACGGCATCGAGTCGCCGGAAGAACGCGAAGCCTCGGGCAAGGCCCGTGGCGGCAAGGTGATCCTGGCCGCTGAACAGGAAGGCGACCACATCCTGCTGTCGATCTCCGACGACGGCAAAGGCATGGACCCGAATGTCCTGCGCGCCATCGCCGTGAAACGCGGCGTGATGGACAAGGATGCCGCCGATCGCCTGAGCGACACCGAGTGCTACAACCTGATTTTCGCTCCGGGTTTCTCGACCAAGACCGAGATCTCCGACGTGTCCGGCCGTGGTGTCGGCATGGACGTGGTGAAGACCAAGATTTCCCAGCTCAACGGTTCGATCAACATCTACTCGACCAAGGGCGCCGGCTCGAAGATCGTCATCAAGGTGCCGCTGACGCTGGCGATCATGCCGACCCTGATGGTGATGCTCGGCAACCAGGCGTTCGCGTTCCCGCTGGTGAACGTCAACGAAATCTTCCACCTCGACCTGTCGACCACCAACGTGGTGGACGGCCAGGAAGTGGTGATCGTGCGGGACAAGGCGCTGCCATTGTTCTACCTCAAGCGCTGGCTGGTCAGCTCCGCCGCTCACGAAGAGCAGCGCGAAGGCCATGTGGTGATCCTTTCGGTGGGCACTCAGCGGATCGGCTTCGTCGTCGATCAACTGGTCGGCCAGGAAGAAGTGGTCATCAAGCCGTTGGGCAAAATGCTGCAGGGAACCCCGGGCATGTCCGGCGCCACCATTACCGGTGACGGCCGCATTGCGCTGATTCTCGATGTTCCAAGCATGCTCAAGCGTTACGCCGCACGGCGTATTTGAATCCGGGGCAGCGGGGCGACAACGTCCCGCTGCACCTAATGGAGTGTTTATGGCAGTCAAAGTCCTGGTGGTGGACGATTCGGGTTTTTTCCGCCGCCGCGTCTCGGAAATTCTTTCAGCGGATCCGAGCATCCAGGTTGTCGGTACGGCAACCAACGGTAAAGAGGCGATCGATCAGGCCCTGGCCCTCAAGCCGGACGTGATCACCATGGACTACGAGATGCCGATGATGGATGGCATCACGGCGGTGCGGCACATCATGCAGCGCTGCCCGACCCCGGTGTTGATGTTCTCCTCGCTGACCCATGAAGGCGCCCGGGTGACCCTGGATGCGCTGGATGCCGGCGCGGTGGATTTCCTGCCGAAGAATTTCGAAGACATCTCCCGCAATCCGGAGAAGGTCAAGCAACTGCTGTGCGAGAAGGTGCACAGCATCTCGCGCAGTAACCGTCGTTTCAGTGCCTACAGTGCGCCGGCGCCAGCCGCTGCACCGGCACCTGCGCCGACTCCGGCTGCGGCGCCGTCGAGCTTTGGCAGCCACAGTGCACCGGCTCGTCCGGCACCTGCGCCTGCACCGGCTCGCGCTCCGGCAGCCAGCGCTTCGTCGCCGGCGCCGAAACGCAAGGCCTACAAGCTGGTGGCGATCGGCACCTCGACCGGTGGCCCGGTTGCGCTGCAACGGGTTCTGACCCAGTTGCCGGCCAACTTCCCGGCACCGATCGTGCTGATCCAGCACATGCCGGCCGCGTTCACCAAGGCCTTCGCCGAGCGTCTGGACAAGCTGTGCCGCATCAGCGTCAAGGAAGCCGAGGATGGCGACATCCTGCGTCCGGGCCTGGCGCTGCTGGCACCGGGTGGCAAGCAGATGATGATCGACGGCCGTGGCGCGGTGAAAATCCTGCCGGGCGACGAGCGTCTGAACTACAAGCCTTGCGTGGACATCACCTTCGGTTCCGCGGCGAAATCCTACAGCGACAAAGTTCTGGCGGTCGTGCTGACCGGCATGGGCGCCGACGGTCGCGAAGGCGCGCGTCTGCTCAAGCAGGGCGGCAGCACCGTCTGGGCCCAGGACGAAGCCAGCTGCGTGATCTACGGCATGCCGATGGCGATCGTCAAAGCTGACCTCGCGGATGCGGTGTACGGTCTGGACGATATCGGCAAGCACATCGTCGAGGCGTGTATCTGATGGATGTTCTAAGCCTTATCGGGATCATCATGGCGTTTGTCGCCATCATCGGCGGCAACTTCCTTGAAGGCGGTCACCTCGGCGCACTGGCCAACGGCCCGGCGGCGCTGATCGTGCTCGGCGGGACCATCGGTGCCGCCTTGCTGCAATCGCCGATGAGCGCGTTCAAGCGTGCCATGCAGATCCTCGCCTGGATCTTTTTCCCGCCCCGTGTGGATCTGGCTGGCGGCATCGACCGTGTCGTCAACTGGAGCCTCACTGCACGCAAGGAAGGCCTGCTGGGCCTGGAAGGCGTGGCGGATGCCGAACCCGACGCCTACTCGCGCAAAGGCCTGCAACTGCTGGTCGACGGCGCCGAACCGGAAGCGATCCGCAGCATTCTCGAAGTGGATTTCTACACCCAGGAAGCCCGCGACATCGAGGCCGCCAAGGTCTTTGAAAGTATGGGCGGCTATGCGCCGACCATCGGTATCATCGGTGCGGTAATGGGCCTGATCCACGTGATGGGCAACCTGGCCGATCCGTCGCAACTGGGCAACGGCATTGCCGTGGCATTCGTCGCCACCATCTACGGTGTGGCCAGTGCCAACCTGGTGTTGCTGCCGGTCGCTGCCAAGCTCAAGTCAATTGCGTTGCGGCAGTCGCGTTATCGCGAAATGTTGTTGGAAGGTATTTTGTCGATCGCTGAAGGTGAAAACCCACGCTCCATCGAGTTGAAGCTTCAGGGCTTCATGGATTAAGGGACTAACCTCATGGCACGTCGTCGCCAGCATGAAGAGCACGTAAACCATGAACGTTGGCTGGTTTCCTACGCCGACTTCATCACCTTGCTCTTTGCCTTTTTCGTGGTGATGTACTCCATCTCGTCGATCAACGAAGGCAAGTACAAGGTCATCTCCGAAGCGTTGATCGGGGTCTTCACCGACTCCGACCGCTCGCTCAAGCCGATCCCGATCGGTGAAGAACGCCCGAAAACCGTGACCCCGGCCAAGCCGCTGGTCAAGGACTCCGAACAGGTCGATGCCGGCATCGCCGGGGCCAGCGATCCGCTGAAAAGCATCGCCGACGATATCAGCGCCGCGTTTGGCGACCTGATCGCGAGCAACCAGATGACCGTGCGCGGCAATGAGCTGTGGGTCGAGATCGAACTCAACTCCAGCCTGTTGTTCGGCAGCGGTGATGCGATGCCGAGCGACATCGCGTTCAACATCATCGACAAGGTCGCGGCGATCCTCAAACCGTTCGACAACCCGATCCACGTCGAAGGCTTCACTGACGACCAGCCGATCCGCACGGCGCAGTACCCGACCAACTGGGAACTGTCTTCGGCGCGTTCGGCGAGCATCGTGCGCATGCTGGCGATGCAGGGCGTCAACCCTGGCCGCATGGCTTCGGTGGGTTACGGCGAATTCCAGCCGGTGGCCAACAACGCCACCGCCGAAGGCCGGGCGAAGAACCGTCGCGTGGTGCTGGTGGTGTCGCGCAATCTCGATGTTCGCCGCAGCCTCACAGGCACCGGAACCGCCAATGCAACACCGGACGCCGCGTTGAAGCGTGCTGGCACACAAACTGCACCGACCCCGGTCAAGACGCCGGGACGCGAGAGTGCCGTCAATTCTCCGTCGCCCGCATTAATACGCTGAGCCATGTCTCGGCCGAGCATCTCGGCCGGGAGGAACAATCCGAATGAGAGTCTGGGCAGTCGCCAATCAAAAGGGTGGTGTTGGTAAAACCACTTCTTCCATCGCTTTAGCCGGTTTGCTGGCCGAGGCGGGCAAACGCGTGGTCGTGGTCGATCTCGACCCGCACGGCTCGATGACCAGCTATTTCGGTTACGACCCCGACAGCCTGGAACACAGCAACTACGACCTGTTTCTGCACAAGGGCAGTGTGCCGCAGGGCCTGCCGGGCCAGTTGCTGCTGTCCACCAGCGATGAACGCATTTCCCTATTGCCGTCGAGCACCGCGCTGGCCACCCTCGAGCGTCAGTCGCCGGGGCAGAGTGGCCTGGGCCTGGTGATCGCCAAGAGTCTGGCGCAGCTGTGGCAGGACTTCGATTACGCAATCATCGACAGCCCGCCGTTGCTCGGCGTGCTGATGGTCAACGCCCTGGCCGCGAGCCAGCAACTGGTGATCCCGGTACAGACCGAACACCTGGCCGTCAAAGGCCTGGAACGCATGGTCAATACCCTGGCGATGATCAACCGTTCGCGCAAACAGGCGCTGCCGTTCAGCATCGTTCCAACCCTGTTTGACCGCCGCACCCAGGCTTCGATGGGCACCTTGCGCGTGCTGCGCGACAAATTCCCCGACGAGATCTGGCAGGGTTACATCCCGGTCGATACCCGTCTGCGCGACGCCAGCCGTGCCGGTGTCACGCCTTCGCAATTCGACGGCAAGAGCCGTGGCGTGCTGGCCTACCGCGCGCTGCTCAAGCATCTGCTGGCGCAGCAACTCGTTCCGCAGGTGGCCTGAGCATGAATCGGCCGATCAAGCTGACATCGAAGCCGCAACTGGCGCTGCAGTCCTATCTGGACGGCTTGCTGCAGGAAGTGACGGACGAGGTCGAGCAGGAAGTCGCAGCGCCGGTCGAGGTGGTCGAGGTGGTCGAGAACACCGCCGTACTCGATGAATTCCAGGCCGCCGTGCTTGAAGAACAGGCCCGCGATGCGCAGCAAGCCGCCCGGCCGGTCGCCCCGGTTGCAGCGCCTGCGGCTGTGGTAGCGAAGGCACCTGCAACTTTGATCAAAGAGCCTGAGCCGGTGCGCGTGATCTCGACGCTGGCACCGCTGCTGCAAACCCAACTTCTGCAAACGCCGCCGGTTCCGGCGGCGCCAGCGCCCGAGCCTGAAGCGCCTGCGCCAGCCCCGGTCGAGCCGACCCTGGTTGCGCCGCTGGTCGAGGTGCATCTGCCACCGAGCAATACGCCGCCACCGGTGGAAACCGATGGCCGCCCGGCCTGGGCTTCGGAGGCCTTCGAATGCCTGTTGTTCGACGTGGCCGGGTTGACCCTGGCCGTGCCGCTGGTGTGCCTGGGCTCGATCTATTCGCTGGCCGGCCATGAGCTGACACCGCTGTTCGGTCAGCCGGAGTGGTTCCTCGGCATCCTGCCAAGCCAGGCCGGCAACCTGAAGGTGCTGGACACCGCACGCTGGGTCATGCCGGATCGCTATCGCGATGACTTCCGTCAGGGCCTGCAATACGTGATTTCGGTACAAGGTTACGAGTGGGGGCTGGCGGTGCATCAGGTCAGCCGCTCGTTGCGCCTGGACCCGAATGAAATCAAATGGAGAAGTCACCGGGGTCAGCGGCCATGGCTCGCGGGCACGGTGATTGAACACATGTGCGCCTTGCTCGACGTCTCCGCACTGGCCGAGCTGATCGCCAGCGGTGGGGCAAAGCACATGTCCGGCAGTAAGCCGAACCACAAACCGACATAACACTTACATAACAGACAGCACCGGCATACGCATGGCGGCGCACAGAACACACACCGCCAGGCGCGGTTTTTCGAGGGGCTAGGGTATGAACGACAAGGCTACGGCGGCAAAGGGTTCCGAAGATCCGATCCTGCAATGGGTGACCTTCAAGCTGGACAACGAAACCTACGGCATCAACGTGATGCGCGTTCAGGAAGTCCTGCGCTACACCGAGATCGCTCCGGTTCCGGGTGCACCAAGCTACGTGCTGGGTATCATCAACCTGCGCGGCAACGTGGTGACCGTGATCGACACCCGTCAGCGCTTCGGCCTGATGAGCGGCGAGATCAGCGACAACACCCGTATCGTCATCATCGAAGCCGACAAGCAAGTGGTCGGCATCATGGTCGACAGCGTGGCTGAAGTGGTTTACCTGCGTCAGTCGGAAATCGAGACCGCACCGAACGTCGGTAACGAAGAGTCGGCCAAGTTCATCCAGGGCGTGTGCAACAAGAACAACGAGTTGCTTATCCTGGTCGAGCTGGACAAGATGATGAGCGAAGAAGAATGGTCGGAACTGGAGAATATCTGATTGATTCTCGAGGTAGCGGTCATTGTCCTGTTCCTGTTCTGGGCAGGCACGCTGGCGATGTTTCTGGCGTACATCAAGGCGCAGCGCGTGATCGCTGCGCAACAGGCCCAGGGCGATGCGCTGCGTGACCAGCGCATCAAGGACCTGGCCAAGCGTGTCGACGATTACCAGAACGGCAACGTGCGCATGGGCGAAGCCCTGCACGAGCTGCGCGCGGTCGTCAGTCCGATCCCGGACAAGATCACCCAGCTCGAACAGCGTGATCCTTCCAGCCTGTCGTTCGCCCAGGCGGCGAAACTGGTGGGGATGGGCGCGAGTGTCGATGAGCTGACTCAGTCTTGCGGCTTGACCCAGGCTGAGGCGGAGTTGATGCGCAAGCTGCACAGAAGCAGTTAAGAGTTTCGAGCGGAACAAAAAAATCGCAGTCGATGACTGCGATTTTTTTTGCCTTCAGTAATCGTCGCCGCGATCGGTGATGTCCTTCTCGACCATCGGTGCATCCGGGTCATGTCCTTGCGGGAACTTGCCCTTGAGGTTCCAGGCAAACGCGATGATCTCGGCAATCGTCAGGTACAGCTCCTGCGGGATGCTGTCGCCCAGTTCCATGCGCGCCAGCAATTTCACCAGTTCGGCGTTCTCGTAGATCGGCACTTCACAGTCGCGGGCAATCCGCAGGATTTCCTCGGCCAGTTCATCGTCGCCCTTGGCGGTAAGGGTCGGGGCGTGGCTGCCGTCGTACTTGAGGGCGATGGCCTGGCGTGGAGCAGTGGAATCGTTCATGCGGTTTCGTCGACCCAGCGGTGTTCGAGACGGGTTTGGATGCCTTGCGGCGGGGTGCCGAGGTGGCAGTCGAGATCGCCGACGTTGAGCCCGCGATCCAGCAGGCGCTGACGCAGTGCGGCCAGATTGGTTTCGATCAGGTCGGCAGTGTACGGTCGTTCGGCCCATAGCTGGCTCGACAGGCTGCCGTTGATCAGTTGCGCCTGAACCTGCATCGGCCCCAGCGGTTCCATGTCGAAGGCCAGATCGACGCGCCACAGTTGCTGTTTGGTTTCGCGCTCGCTGTCACGGCGTTCGTTCTGTTTTTCGTCTTGTGGCGCTTCTTCGCGCTGGAATTTGACCTGCAGCGGCACGATGTCCTGCAGGTTGCGCATCGGGATTTCCAGTTGCCAGGTGCTGAGCAGGCGTCCGTCGTCGGTCACTCCGGTCTGTTCCAGGCTCGACAGTTGATGGCTTTGCAGGCGCGAGACCGCGGCGGCGGCCAGGCGCAGCAAGTGTTCCAGATCGCCTTCACCTTCCAGGCTTTGCAACAGCCGATCCGGCAGCGGGAAACTGCCCGGCACCGGTTTGGCGCTGACCTGGCCGAGCATGCCGAGGGCATTGCGCACGAAGCTCGGCATCGCCTGAGCCAGAGTGTTGGCAGCGATGATCGCATTCAGATTGGTATTGCCGGGCAGGCCGGGGGTGAGTTGCGCGATCAGCTTGAGCAGATCGCCTTTCATGTCCGGGGTCAGGGTCGGGTTTTGCCCGGCGAGCAATTTGGCTTCGAGAAAGGCGCCGCTATTGAGCAGCGCCTGGGCCAGGCCTTTGGGTGTGCTCAGTTGGCCGACGTCCGGCAGGTTCGCCAGCAGCCGGTCCACGGCCGCGCGCAGATCACTGGAGGTCTGATCGTCGGCGGGCGGCAGGCTCTGGAGCATTTTCAGCAAGCCGTCCAGCGAACCCTGGCGGCTTTGCTGGCTGACCAGTTGCTGACTGACCACCAGTTGTTCCTGACGATTGCTCAACGGCAGGAATTTCAGGGTCTGGGAATCCTGCACCAGCGCCGACAGCAGGGTGCCGATGCGCAACGGCTGCGGGCTGTCGATGCTCAGGGTGCTGCCGCTCAACACCGTGTTGAGCAGGCTGACCGTCGAGCGGAACACCGTCGGCTGCCCCGGCACCTGCGGCAAGGCCTGATTGGTCAGCACCTTGCCTTGCAGCAGCGTCCCGACCGGCAATTGCGCGGTATCGATGCGGGTGAGGGTAGCGACAGCCGTGGCGATGGCCTGTTGTACGGTGACCGCCAGATTGCCCGCCGACGGCTGGGTGACCGCCAAGTTGGTGCCTTGCGGCAGCGGCAGGGGACTGGTCGCCTGCACGGTAGTCTGGCGGCCGCCGTCGAGGGTGACCTTGAGCAGTACCTGAAAGGCCTGGTCCGCCGGTTTCAGCGACAATACCTCGGCCTTGGCGCTCTGGCCGGCGGCAATCAGCCCGTCCATCGGCGTCAGCAACTTGAGCAGCTCACCGACCTGCGGGCGAGCGGTCGCCGGGGTGGTTGGCGGGAGCGGGAGGATGTTCATTTCGCCTGTCATACGCGGACACAACCTGAGGAAAATGCACTCGGGAGAGCAGGGGACGCCATGTATAATGCCGCCCGTCCTTCCGTTCGTTCAAAAAAACATAGCAATTGTTTGACCCAGCTCTCTGGATTGAGCCGTCATTGCATTTATGCTGCAACTCTTTAACGGCCGCCCCAGAGCCGACTTGAACCGTATAAGGCCCGTGAACCCTTGACCAGCCCTGTCCTGCAAACCGTTGGCCTCGCCTGTGAGCGCGATCTCAGACTGCTCTTCGAGAATCTCGAATTGAGACTGGCCAGTGGCGATATGGTGCAGATCAGCGGTCCCAACGGCAGCGGCAAGACCAGTCTCTTGCGCCTGCTGGCCGGTCTGATGCAACCGACCGACGGTCAGGTGCTGCTCAACGGTCAACCCCTGGCCGAGCAACGCAGCGAACTGGCGCGCAACCTGCTGTGGATCGGCCATGCCGCCGGGATCAAGGATCTGCTGACCCCGGAAGAAAATCTCGCCTGGCTCTGCGCCCTGCATCAACCCGCCGGACGCGACGCGATCTGGCAGGCACTGGCGGCGGTTGGATTGCGCGGTTTCGAGGATGTTCCCTGTCATAGCCTGTCCGCCGGTCAGCAGCGCCGCGTGGCGCTGGCACGGTTGTATCTGGACAGCCCGCCGCTGTGGATCCTCGATGAACCGTTCACCGCCCTCGACAAGCAGGGCGTGGCGCAACTCGAAGAACACCTGGCCCATCACTGCGAGCAGGGCGGTCTGGTAGTGCTGACCACTCACCACACGCTGAGCCGGATGCCGGCCGGTTATCGCGATATCGATCTTGGGAACTGGGCAGTATGAGTGTGTTCGGCCTGCTGGTTGCCCGTGAATCCCGACTGCTGTTCCGCCGCCCGGCGGAGCTGGCCAATCCGCTGATTTTCTTTGCCATCGTCATCGCGCTGTTCCCGCTGGCCGTCGGACCGGAAACTCAAGTATTGCAAAACTTGTCCCCGGGGTTAGTCTGGGTGGCGGCGCTTTTGTCGGTCCTGCTCTCGCTGGACGGGCTTTTCCGCAGTGATTTCGAAGACGGATCCCTTGAACAGTGGGTCCTTTCGCCGCACCCCCTGCCACTTCTGGTGTTGGCCAAGGTGCTGGCACACTGGCTTTTTTCCGGGCTGGCACTGGTTTTGCTCTCGCCGTTACTGGCGTTGATGCTCGGGTTGCCGGCTGCGTGTCTGCCGGTATTGCTGCTTTCGTTGTTGCTGGGTACACCGGTGCTGAGCTTGCTCGGCGCGGTGGGCGCGGCGCTGACGGTCGGTCTGAAACGCGGTGGCCTGTTGCTGGCGCTGCTGATTCTGCCGTTGTACATCCCGGTGTTGATCCTCGGCAGTGGCGCCTTGCAGGCGGCACTGCAAGGCATGCCGGCGACGGGTTATCTGTTGTGGCTTGGCAGCCTGACCGCCCTGGCGATAACCCTGACACCTTTTGCAATAGCTGCTGGCCTGAAGATCAGCGTCGGCGAATAATGAGGTCTGGTTAAAAATTAACCAGCAAAGACCCTGAGACTGCTCACACCGATGAGCGGCACCCGTGATGGAAACAGTATGAACTGGACCTGGTTTCACAAGCTCGGCTCGCCCAAGTGGTTCTACGGCATCAGCAGCAAGTTCCTGCCGTGGCTGAGCATTGCAGCGTTGCTGCTGATCGCTGTCGGCGTCGTCTGGGGCCTGGCCTTCGCGCCGCCGGACTATCAGCAAGGCAACAGCTTTCGCATCATCTATATTCACGTTCCCGCCGCGATGCTCGCTCAGTCGATCTACGTGATGCTGGCGGTGTGCGGTGTGGTCGGGCTGGTGTGGAAGATGAAACTGGCCGACGTCGCACTGCAATGCGCCGCACCGATCGGTGCCTGGATGACCGCCGTGGCGCTGGTCACCGGGGCGATCTGGGGCAAACCGACCTGGGGTTCGTGGTGGGTCTGGGACGCGCGGCTGACCTCGATGCTGATTCTGCTGTTCCTGTATTTCGGGGTGATTGCGCTGGGCAACGCCATCAGCAATCGCGACAGCGCCGCCAAGGCTTGCGCGGTGCTGGCCATCGTCGGCGTGATCAACATTCCGATCATCAAATACTCGGTGGAGTGGTGGAACACCCTGCACCAGGGCGCGACCTTCACCCTCACCGAAAAACCGGCGATGCCCGCCGAGATGTGGCTGCCGCTGCTGCTGACGGTGCTGGGTTTCTACTGTTTCTTCGGCGCCGTGCTGTTGCTGCGCATGCGCCTTGAAGTGCTCAAGCGCGAAGCCCGCGCCAGCTGGGTGAAAGAAGAAGTGCAGAACAGCCTGGAGGCCGCTCGATGAGTTTCGCGTCATTCGGCGACTTCCTCGCCATGGGCCATCACGGCCTGTACGTCTGGTCGGCCTACGGCATCTGTCTGGCGGTACTGATCCTCAACGTGGCGGCGCCGATCGCGGCCCGCAAGCGTTATCTGCAACAAGAGGCGCGTCGTCTGCGCCGGGAGAACGGCAAGTGAATCCGCTGCGCAAAAAACGCTTGATCATCATTCTGGCGATTCTGGTCGGGGTCGGCGCTGCCGTCGGCCTGGCCCTGAGCGCCCTGCAGCAGAACATCAATCTGTTTTACACCCCGACCCAGATCGCCAACGGCGAAGCGCCGCAGGACACCCGCATCCGCGCCGGCGGCATGGTCGAGAAAGGTTCGCTGCAACGCTCCCCGGACTCCCTGGACGTGAAATTCGTGGTCACTGACTTCAACAAGTCCGTGACAATCACGTACCGCGGCATCCTGCCGGACCTGTTCCGCGAAGGGCAGGGCATTGTTGCTCTCGGCAAGCTCAACGCCGACGGCGTCGTAGTGGCCGATGAAGTGCTGGCCAAGCACGACGAGAAATACATGCCGCCGGAAGTGACCAAGGCCCTGAAGGACAGCGGTCAATCCGCGCCGACCCAAGCGAAGGAGGGTTGATCGATGACGTCCACCATTTTCATTCCCGAGCTTGGCCATCTGGCGATGATCCTGGCGCTGTGTTTCGCGCTGGTGCAGGCCGTGGTGCCGTTGCTCGGTGCCTGGCGCGGCGATCGTCTGTGGATGGGGCTCGCCCAGCCGGCAGCGTGGGGGCAGTTCGCGTTTCTGCTGTTCGCCTTCGGCGTTCTGACCTATGCCTTCATGACCGATGACTTCTCCGTGGCCTACGTCGCGATGAACTCCAACAGCGCGCTGCCGTGGTACTACAAATTCAGCGCCGTGTGGGGCGCCCACGAAGGTTCGTTGCTGCTGTGGGCCTTGATCCTCGGCGGCTGGACCTTCGCGGTGTCGGTGTTCTCCCGACAGTTGCCGCAAGTCATGCTCGCCCGCGTGCTGGCGGTGATGGGCATGATCAGCACCGGTTTCCTGTTGTTCCTGATCCTCACCTCCAACCCGTTTTCGCGGATTCTGCCGCAGATCCCGGCGGACGGTCGTGACCTCAATCCGTTGCTGCAGGATATCGGTCTGATCGTCCATCCGCCGATGCTGTACATGGGCTACGTCGGTTTCTCCGTGGCCTTCGCGTTCGCCATCGCCGCACTGCTCGGCGGTCGTCTCGATGCGGCGTGGGCACGCTGGTCGCGTCCGTGGACGATTGTCGCCTGGGCCTTTCTCGGTATCGGCATCACCCTCGGTTCGTGGTGGGCTTACTACGAACTCGGCTGGGGCGGCTGGTGGTTCTGGGACCCGGTGGAAAACGCCTCGTTCATGCCATGGCTGGTGGGCACGGCGCTGATCCACTCGCTGGCGGTCACCGAGAAACGTGGCGTATTCAAGAGCTGGACGGTGTTGCTGGCGATTGCTGCGTTTTCCCTGAGCCTGCTCGGGACGTTCCTGGTACGTTCCGGTGTGCTGACGTCGGTACACGCGTTCGCCTCGGATCCTGAGCGCGGTGTGTTCATCCTGATCTTCCTGCTGTTCGTGGTCGGTGGTTCGCTGACGCTGTTTGCGCTGCGTGCGCCAGTGGTCAAGAGCCAGGTCGGCTTCAACCTGTGGTCGCGGGAAACCCTGCTGCTGGGCAACAACCTGGTGCTGGTGGTGGCGGCGTCGATGATCCTGCTTGGAACGCTGTATCCGCTGATTCTGGATGCCATCAGCGGCGCCAAGCTGTCGGTCGGCCCGCCGTACTTCAACGCGCTGTTCATTCCGTTGATGGCCTTGCTGATGGTGGTGATGGCAGTCGGTGTGATCGTGCGCTGGAAAGACACGCCGGTGAAATGGCTGGCCAACATGCTGACCCCGGTGCTGCTGGGCAGCGTTGCAATGGCAGTCGTTGCCGGTGTCGCCTACGGCGATTTCAACTGGGCCGTGATCGCGACCTTCCTGTTGGCGGCCTGGGTGTTGCTGGCCGGTGTGCGCGACATCTTCGACAAGACGCGCCACAAAGGCCTGATCAAAGGCCTGCCGACCCTGACCCGCAGCTACTGGGGCATGCAACTGGCCCACATCGGTATCGCCGTGTGTGCGCTGGGCGTGGTGTTGTCGAGTCAGAACAGTGCCGAGCGCGACCTGCGTCTGGCGCCGGGCGAGTCGATGGAACTGGCCGGTTATCAGTTCGTGTTCGAAGGTGCCAAACACTTCGAAGGCCCGAACTTCACCTCTGACAAAGGCACCATCCGGGTGATCCGCGATGGCCGTGAGGTCAGCGTGCTGCACCCGGAAAAACGCCTGTACACCGTGCAGAGTTCGATGATGACCGAAGCCGGGATCGACGCCGGTTTCACCCGCGACCTCTACGTTGCTCTGGGTGAACCACTGGGCGACGGCGCCTGGGCGGTGCGGGTGCATGTGAAACCGTTTGTGCGCTGGATCTGGTTCGGCGGTCTGCTGACCGGTCTGGGCGGGATGCTGGCGGCGCTGGACCGGCGTTACCGGGTCAAGGTCAAAGCCAAGGTGCGTGAAGCGCTGGGCATGGAAGGAGCCGCTGCATGAGACGTTGGTTGATGCTGGTGCCGCTGGCGATTTTCCTGCTGGTGGCGGTATTTCTTTATCGCGGTCTGTACCTGGATCCGGCGGAGCTGCCGTCGGCGATGATCGGCAAACCGTTCCCGGAGTTTTCCCTGCCGGCGGTGCAGGGCGACAAGACCCTGACCAAGGCTGACATCCTCGGCAAACCGGCGCTGGTCAACGTCTGGGGCACCTGGTGCATTTCCTGCCGGGTCGAGCATCCGGTGCTGAACAAGCTGGCCGAGCGTGGTGTGGTGATCTACGGCATCAACTACAAGGACACCAACGCCGATGCGTTGAAGTGGCTGGCCGAGTTCCACAATCCGTATCAACTGGATATCCGCGATGACGAAGGGTCCCTGGGCCTGAACCTCGGTGTCTACGGCGCGCCGGAAACCTTCTTCATCGACGCCAAGGGCATCATCCGCGACAAGTACGTCGGGGTGATCGACGAGCAGGTCTGGCGCGAAAAACTGGCGGCCAAGTATCAGGCGCTGGTCGATGAGGCCAAGCCATGAAGCGCTTTATTGCTGCCGTGGTACTGGGGCTGAGTCTGGCCGGCGTGGCCCACGCCGCCATCGACACCTACGAGTTTGCCAAAGAGGGCGATCGCGAGCGTTTCCGCGAACTGACCAAGGAACTGCGTTGCCCCAAGTGCCAGAACCAGGACATCGCCGACTCCAACGCACCGATTGCCGCCGACCTGCGCAAAGAGATTTTCCGCATGCTCGGCGAGGGCAAGGACAATCAGCAGATCATCGACTTCATGGTCGACCGCTACGGTGATTTCGTCCGCTACAAACCGGCGCTGAATGCCAAGACTGCGCTGCTGTGGTTCGGCCCGGCGGGATTGTTGCTCGGCGGTTTTGTCGTCATCGCCGTGATCGTCCGCCGCCGTCGCGGGCAACGCGCCGAGACTCCGCAATCGCTGTCCCCCGAAGAGCGTCAGCGCCTCGACCAACTGTTGGATAAAAACCAAGAATGATTGATTTCTGGCTTGCCGCAGGGCTGTTGCTTCTGGTCGCCCTGAGTTTTCTGCTGATCCCTGTTTTGCGCGAACGTCGCGCCCAGCGTGAAGAGGATCGGACTGCCCTGAACGTCGCGCTGTATCAGGAGCGCGTCGCCGAACTGCAAGCGCAGCAGGCTGAAGGTGTTCTCGATTCTGCGCAAATGGACAGCGGCCGTGCCGAAGCGGCGCGGGAATTGTTGGCCGACACCGAAGGCGTGGCGCCGGCGCGGGTTTCGCGTCTGGGCAAACCGTTGCCGTTGTTGGCAGCTGTGCTGGTGCCGGTATTGGGCCTCGGTTTGTACCTGCATTTCGGTGCCGCCGACAAAGTCGAACTGACCCGCGAGTTCGCCCAGGCACCGCAGTCGATGGAAGAGATGACCCGGCGGCTGGAGCGCGCCGTGGCCGCGCAGCCGGATTCTGCCGAAGGCCTGTATTTCCTCGGTCGTACCTATATGGCTCAGGATCGTCCGGCGGACGCGGCGAAGATGTTCGAACGCGCCGCCAACCTGGCCGGTCGTCAGCCGGAGCTGCTCGGCCAATGGGCGCAGGCGCAGTACTTCGCCGATGGCAAGAAGTGGTCGGACAAGATCCAGGCCCTGACCGACGAAGCGCTCAAGGCTGATCCGAAAGAAGTCACCAGCCTCGGCCTGCTCGGTATCGCCGCGTTCGAAGGTGAGCGCTATCAGCAAGCTATCGACTACTGGAACCGCTTGCTGGAGCAACTGCCAGCGAATGACAAATCCCGCGAAGCCCTGCAGGGCGGTATCGCGCGAGCGACCGAGAAACTTGAAGCCAGCGGCGGCAAGGTGGCTCAGGCGCCGGTGGCGAAAATCGCGCGGCTCAAAGTCAGCGTCGATCTGGCCAGCGAGCTCAAAGGCAAGGTGCAACCGGGCGACAGCGTGTTCATCTTCGCCCGCGCCGTTTCCGGCCCTCCAGCGCCGCTGGCCGCCAAGCGTCTGACCGTTGCCGACCTGCCGGTGACCGTCGAGCTGGGTGATGCCGATGCAATGATGCCGCAGTTGAAACTGTCGAACTTTCCTGAAGTCCAACTGGTTGCGCGCGTCTCCCGTGCCGGTCAGCCGACCGCTGGTGAGTGGGTAGGCCGCAGCGGGCCTCTGGCCAGCAGCACCACCGCGCCACAAAAACTGACCATCGACAGACCGGACAAATAGCCGGAACCCACAGGAACGCACCGCCATGAACGCCATCGCCCGAATCACAGTCCTCACACTGGCCCTGGGCTTGAGCGCATGTGCGGTGCAACGGCCGGAGCCGACGACACGTCTGCCGCCGATCCCGCCGTCACAGCCGAGCCCGACCCCGTCGACCAGTCCGACGCCGGGCAAACCGGGCATCCCGGCCAAACCCTCGAAACCCGCCCCGCGCACCTCGGCAAGCTTCGCCCCGCCACCGGGCGGCAACAGCCACTGGGACCAGAAACTGGGCGTGTACGTGCTGGATGACCAGCCCAACACCTTCTACCGCCAGCGCACCTACTACCGCTGGAACAACGGCTGGAGCCGCTCGATCAGCCCGAACGGACCGTGGGAGGACACCAATATCCACGGTGTGCCGGCGGGGTTGGGCAAGCAGTTCGGGGAGTAATGAAAAACGGCGATCTTTGGATCGCCGTTTTGCTATCCAGGGTCATGAGCTTTCAAAGAATCGAGTGATAGCTGCTTAGTGCCTGGACCGATTTAGTCAGGCCTTGTCGTTGCAGTAGATCAAGAAAGGGTTCGACGTCCATGGCAGGCATTTTCAGCTGCCGACGCTGCTTTTGGGCCGCTGCAACCACTGCTGCCGGATCAAGCCCCAAGAGGTTGTCGACGAACTCGTCCGGATGCTGCGCTTCGATGCCGAAAGGCTCCAGCGATCTGCAGGGAAAGTCTTTCTGGTTGAACGTCACTATCACGCTTGCGCCGCAGCGGATGGCCGCTGCCAGAACGTGACGATCATCGCAGTCGGGCAAGGTGAGGCCGGCAATCAGGTCTTCATAGTCATGGACGCAGGCGTCGGGTATTGCTTGATCCATAAGGTTTGAGGTGCGATCCAGCTGCTCCATCGTCAGGTCCGGGCGGTTCTTCAGCAGATTGCGTTTCCATTCGCAGTGAATCTCCTGGGTCCATCGCGCCCGAAATCGTCCCGAGAGCGCAAGCCACATGAGGAAGTCTCTCAAGGGGGCGGGGTACAAGACGCATGCATCGTACAAAGCGGTAAAAGAGGAATGCCTCACTCGTAACCTGTCCTTAACGCCTGAGCTTGCTCTGCGAGAAGCGCCATTGCCTGCTCGCTGGCGGTGGTGCGCCGGGTCTTATAGTCCATCAGATCGGCAAAACGCACACGTCGGTGCTTGCCTGTTTTGTGGTAGGACAACTCGCCGCTTTCCAGCAGTTTTATGAGGTGTGGACGTGAGACGTTGAGCAGGTCGGCGGCTTCCTGAGTCGTCAATTCAGCATGCACCGGCACGACCTGGACCGCGTTGCCGGCTGCCAGCTCCGCCAGAATGTCGATCAGCAGGCGCAAGGCCGAGGTGGGCAGTTCGACGCGATGAGCTTCATTCTGCTCGTCGAAAATCTGGATGTGTTGGGTCTCGAAATGGGTCGCAAGGTAAGCAGCCAGGGCACGCTGCCCTTCAATGGCGGCTTTGACTTCACGTTCTACGGGGAGGCTGATGGAGGGATGAATAACGGTCGACATGGCGAGTCCGGCTTTGGAAATGAGTAATGCCGGGAACGTTATTCGAAATAAGCGAAAATCGCAATAAACGAAACGAGTGCTGGTTTTACAACGCTCGCGCCAACAACCCCTGCACATATTCAACAAACACCCGCGCCTTGGCGCTGGCCATCCTGCCCGTCGGAAACACCGCCCATAGCTCCTGCTTCGGCAAAACCCAATCGCTCATGACAGCCTTCACTGCGCCACTGGCCAGTTCCGGTGCGAACATCCACTCCGAGCCCAGCGCCAGACCCTGATGGGTCAGAACCGCCTCACGCAAACCTTCGGCAGCGCTGACGCGCAGGCGGCCATTGACGGTCACGGACTGCTCTTCGCCATCCCTGTTGAAGTGCCAGGTCGCGCCGCCGCCACGGTGGTAGATGACGGCGCGGTGTCGGCTCAGATCGGCAGGGCAGGCGGGTTCACCGTAACTGGCGAAGTAGGTCGGAGTGCCAGCGATGACGCGCCGGCATTCGGCGATCTTGCGCACGGTCAGGCCTGAGTCGCTGAGCGGGCCCAGGCGCAGGGCGACGTCGATGCCTTCCTCCACGAGGTTGATGTTCTGGTCGTCGAGCAGCAGATCGACATTGAGTTGCGGGTGCTGATCCAGAAATGGCCCCATGTGTGGCACCACATGCATCCGGCCGAAGGTCACGGCCGTGCTGACCCGCAGATTGCCGCTCAGGCCGCCAGCCACGCCACGGGCAGCGTTGTCAGCCTCGTCGGCTTCTTCGAGCGCACGCCTGGCCCGTTCGAAAAATGCCAGACCGGCCTCGGTCGGCGTCAGGCCTCGGGTCGAACGCAACAGCAGGCGCACGCCGAGGCGGGTTTCGAGTTGGGCGATGGTTTTCGACACGGCGGGCTGACCGATATTCAACCGCCGGGCGGCGGCGGAAAACGAGCCGGTTTCCACGACGTAGACGAAGGTTTCCATGGCGGCGAGGCGGTCCATCGGCGGTCCTGTGCAGTCTTGTTAAAAAATTGTGAGTCTTCGTACCCAGTTTTGCCTTACGGCTGAGGAGGTCAAAACATCCTGCAAAACAACCAACGTTGTGTCACCGACTTCCGCAGGCTACTAAAGGTATCTCTAGAGTTACTTTAATGGGCGAGGCAATTTCACAATGCAATACCCAATCTGCATCGAGTGGGGCGACGAGAACACCGCCATCGGTATTCAGATCCCCGATATTCCCGGCGCGGTAACGGCCGGTGATACGTTTGAGGATGCCTACAACGCAGCTGTCGAGATTGCCCACATCATGCTGCAGGAGATCGCGGCGGATGGTGATCCGATTCCGATGCCGACCTCGGCGGCCACCCACCGCAACAATCCGGAATTTGCCGACATGGGCTGGGGCATGCTGGAGCTGGATATTTCGCCGTACATGGGCAAGACCGAAAAGGTCAACGTGACGTTGCCCGGTTATGTCATCCAGCGTATCGACCGCTATGTGCGGGAGCACAACGTGAAAAGCCGTTCATCTTTTCTGGCGGATGCTGCCATGGAGAAACTGGTCCGGCATTGAGCGTCGGGCGCTGCCGGTGGGCAGCGCCTCGCACCTTTCAAGCAGTCGCCATGACTGCTTTCTGCGAAACACTCAAAAACCGCACCAGCGCCAGCAGCGGAAACGCACTGCCAACAATCACGATCCACAGCCAGCCGCCATGTTCGTACACCGCACTGGCCACCGACGAGCCGAAGGCGCCGCCGATGAAGATGCTGGTCATGTACAGCGCGTTGAGGCGGCCGCGGCTTTTGGCATCGAGGGAGTAGACCGCGCGCTGGCCGAGCACCATGTTCATCTGCACGCAGAAGTCGAGCACCACGCCGGTCACGGCCAGGCCGATCACGCTGTAGGCCGGGTGAATGAAGGCCGGCAGAAAGCTCAGGCTGGCGAACAGCATGGCCAGCAGCGAGGCGACGCGGGTGTGGCCGGCGTCGGCCAGGCGTCCGCTGATCGGGGCGGCGATGGCACCGATGGCGCCGACCAGGGCGAAGATCGCGATCTCGCTCTGGGACAGGCCATGGTTGCGCGCCAGTTCCAGCGGCACGGCGGTCCAGAACAGGCTGAAGGTGGCGAACATGCAGGCCTGGTAGAACGCCCGCTGACGCAGCACCGGTTGCTGGCGCAGCAGCGTCCACAGCGAGCCGATCAACTGGCCGTAGGAGGCGCTGTGATCAGGCTGGCGCTTGGGCACGGTCAGGGCCAGCACGATGCTGATCGCCGCCATCAACGCCGCCGCGATCATGAACATCGCCCGCCAGCCGAGATGGTCAGCGACCACACTCGACACCGGGCGCGCCAGCAGAATCCCCAGCAGCAGACCGCCCATGATCCCGCCGACCACCCGGCCACGGGACTCCTCCGGCGCCAGATGTGCCGCCAGCGGAATCAGGATCTGCACCGACACCGAGCTGAAGCCCACCAGCAGCGAAATCAACAGGAACACATTGGGCTGATCGGTAAACGCCGCCCCCAGCAGGCTGGCAATCGCCACCACCGTGGTGATGATCATCAGACGGCGGTTTTCCAGCAGATCCGCCAGCGGCACCAGGAAGAACAACCCCAGCGCATAACCGATCTGGGTCAGCGACACGATGAAGCTGGCCATGGTGTCGGTCAGGCCGATGTCCGGCGCGATCAGGCCGATGATCGGCTGGGCGTAGTAGATGTTGGCAACGATGGCGCCGCAGCAGAAAGCGAACAGCAGCACCATGCCTCGGGTCATTGCGTGAGTTGTGGCGGTCATAGGGTTTCTCGATCCAGCGAAAAGGAATGCGGTGAGGCTAAGGGACGAAACGGGCGGGCGGTAGAAGCCCTGGATCGATATCAGTTATTCCGTTGCGGAATAGATCGCGTCGAACAATCCGTCGTCCATCGGCGAACCTTGCGTCCGACCGAAGAGGGGCGATGATACATTCACTTACATCTTGTTCGATAGCGTGCTTATGTTGCGCCTTGGTTTCCATGTGCACTCAACGGGAGGATTGCGATGTTTCGTCAGTTGCTTCGCCACACCACGACTCTTTTGATGATCGGCGTACTCAGTGCCGGCAGCGTCTGCGCCGGCGAGGCCCCGGGCATGCGCATGGGCATACGCGGCGAAATCACCGGGGTCAGCCCCGACTCCCTCAAAGTCCACGTCAACACGGGTGAAAATGTGGTGGTCCAGTTGACCCCGGACACCAAGGTCCGCGCCGTCACCCTGGCCAACATCGAAGACATCAAGCCCGGCAGCTACATCGGTTCGGCAGCCATTCCCCAGGAGGATGGCACGCTCAAGGCGCTGGAAGTTCACGTCTTCCCGCCGGAGCTGGCCGGCAGCGGCGATGGTCATCGGCCATTCGACCTGGCCAAGGGCAGCAGCATGACCAATGGCAGCGTCGGCGATCTGGTGGTGAGCAACGGCCGGGTGCTGACCGTCAACTACAAGGGCGGCCAGCAGAAGATCCTGGTGCCGGAAGACGTGCCGATCGTCAACCTGACGCCGGGGGATCGCAGCTTGCTCAAGGTTGGCGTGAAGATCGTCACCTTCGTGACCCAGAGCGCGGACGGCACATTGACCGCGCAATCGATCTCGGCCGGTAAGGATGGCGTCAAGCCGCCCATGTAGCCGGCCACAAAAAAGGCGACCTCTTCAGGTCGCCTTTTTCATGTCAGCTCACGCCTTACTGGCCGTTGTAGATCTGGTCGAAGGTTCCGCCGTCGTTGAAGTGGGTCTTCTGCACGGTGCGCCAGTCACCGAAGGTTTTCTCGACCGACAGGAAGTCGACTTTCGGGAAACGGTCGGTGTACTTGGCCAGTACCGCCGGGTCACGCGGACGCAGGTAGTTGGCGGCGGCAATTTCCTGACCTTCCGGCGACCACAGGTACTTCAGGTATTCCTCGGCGGCGGCGCGGGAGCCTTTCTTCTCGACGACTTTGTCGACTACCGAGACCGGTGGCTCGGCTTCGGCGGAGACGCTCGGGTAGATGACTTCGAACTGGTCGCGGCCAAACTCGCGGGCGATCATTTCGGCTTCGTTCTCGAAGGTCACCAGCACGTCGCCGATCTGGTTGGTCATGAACGTGGTGGTGGCGGCACGGCCACCGGTGTCCAGCACCGGGGCCTGCTTGAACAGCTTGCCGACGAAGTCCTTGGCCTTGTTCTCGTCACCGCCGTTTTTCAGCACGTAGCCCCAGGCCGACAGGTAGGTGTAGCGGCCGTTGCCCGAGGTTTTCGGGTTCGGCACGATCACTTGCACACCGTCCTTGAGCAGGTCCGGCCAGTCTTTCAGGGCTTTCGGGTTGCCCTTGCGCACGATGAACACGGTGGCCGAAGTGAACGGCGCGCTGTTGTTCGGCAGACGGGTGACCCAGTCCTTCGGCACCAGTTGACCATTGTCCGCCAGGGCGTTGATGTCGGTGGCCATGTTCATGGTGATGACATCAGCCGGCAAACCGTCGATCACGGAGCGGGCTTGCTTGCTCGAACCGCCGAAAGACATCTGCACCGTGATGTTTTCGTTGTGTTCGGCCTGCCAGTGTTTCTGGAACGCAGTGTTGTAGTCCTTGTAGAAATCGCGCATCACGTCGTAGGAAACGTTAAGCAGGGTCGGTGCGGCCTGAGCCACGCTGCCGAAGGCAAGACCAGCGGCGAGAAGTGAGGCGCCAAAGAGTTTTTTCACTACGCATTCCTTGTTCTGTGGGGGTGTTTTTACAATGGTGAGGCCATTTGCCAGCGACTATAGCGGGGCGCGCATAGTCGCTTAAAGATTAAAAAGAACTTTGCTTATTCCATTTTCTTGAACAGCGCATTGCCGCAACGGGAGCAGAACGAGGCTTCGTGTTCATGGCTGTTTTTCTTGCACACCGGACAGTCGTGCTGCAGCTGACCGCCACGCATGGCGGTGGCCAGTTCGGCGGTGAAAATCCCGGTGGGCACGGCGATGATCGAATAACCGGTGATCATCACCAGCGACGAAATCACCTGGCCCAGAATGGTCCTCGGCACGATGTCGCCATAACCCACGGTGGTCAGAGTCACGATAGCCCAATAGATGCCTTTGGGAATGCTGGTGAAGCCATGCTCCGGGCCTTCGACCACGTACATCAGGGTGCCGAACACCGTGACCAGAGTGCAGACGCTGAGCAGGAACACGAGGATTTTCTGCTTGCTGCCGCGCAGGGCGTCGAGCAGGTAATGCGCCTGTTTCAGGTAGGGGCCGAGCTTGAGTACACGGAAGATCCGCAGCATCCGGATCACCCGGATGATCAGCAGGTATTGGGCATCGCTGTAATACAGCGCGAGGATGCCGGGCACGATCGCCAGCAAGTCCACCAGCCCGTAGAAACTGAAGGCGTAGCGCAGCGGCTTGGGCGAGCAATACAGGCGCAGCAGGTACTCGCCGAGAAAGATGACCGTGAAGCCCCACTCGATGTACGCCAGCACATCGGCGTAGTTCTGGTGGATGTCATCGATGCTGTCGAGGATCACCGTCACCAGACTGGCGAGGATGATCAGCAGCAGGGTCTTGTCGAATCGACGTCCCGCTACTGTGTCAGTCTGAAAGATGATCACGTACAGGCGATCACGCCACGTGTTGTTGCCGTTCATGCGAATCGCCCTGGCCATAAATCAGCGCAGCCTAGGTTGATTCTCCCCGTCAGCGCAAGGCGCCGCGTTCAACTCGGGTTGGCGCATCAGGCGGATGCCGGTGCGCAGCAGCCAGCAGGCGAGAATGAACGGCGCGGTGAGGGTCGCAAGGCCAAGGGCACCGAACAGCGGGGTCACCAGCAGCGCCAGGCCGATGCCGAACAGCGGCAACCACGGTTGCTGGCGCTGGGTGCTGAAGGCGAGAGCGGCGAGCACCGCGTTGTAACCACCCAGACCGAGCAGCGCGACCTGACTGTCGTGGTGCAACAGGCTGGAACCCAGACCAATCGCCGATGCCGCCATTGCCCAGGCAAATGCCCGGCGATCGGCGATCAGCAGACCGGCAGCGATCAATGCACCGGCCAGCGGGTGGTCGAGGAACATCACCTGGCCCAACCCCTTCAGCGCGGCGCCGAGCAGGTTCAGCGTGTTCAGTTCAAGCGCCGGAGCCGGCGTCGAAGGCTCGGCGAAACACAGGAACACCCAGCTCAGCAACACGAACGGCGCAGTGTAAGCCGGCAGGTATTCAGTGAGGCGCGCGCGTTTGAGCCACTGCTGCGTGATCATCGCGCTCAGGCCGCCGGCCGCCAGAATCAGCGGTGGCAACATCGGCGACCAGGGGAAATACAGGCTCAGCAACAGGCCGACCAGCACGCCGTTGTAGCTGAACAGTCCGGCCTGGCGATCAGCCTTGGCGTAGTTGCGTCGTTGCGCGGTGAGCAACCCGGCGACCGCGCCGAGCAGCGCGCCGGCGAACAGCACCGGCGCGGTGAATAAAATGGCCAAAAGGCACAGCAGGCCACACAAAGGGTGGCGCTGGAGGAAGATCTGACTGAAGCCGTTGAGCAAGGCTTCGGCCCAGTCGGGGCAGTGGGTGTTGAAATGGTTGGCAGGCATGTCTGGACAATCTGGGCAGTAGGACAATCAAAAGGTCTTGCTTGAAGCTGTGGCGAGGGAGCTCATGCCCGGTGAATGCGGTGTCTCTTGTGGAAACCGTCATGCCGAGCGACGGGAGCACGCTCCCTCGCCACACAGGTGTTGCTTAAATCAATGTTTCGATCCGCAGCGAATTAGTCGACCCCGGCTGCCCAAACGGCACACCCGCGGTGATCAGCAACGTATCGCCACGCTCGGCCATTCCTTGAGCCTGAGCGATTTCCAGCGCGGTCGAGCACACTTCATCCACCTGACGCAGGCGATCATTGACCACCGAATGAATGCCCCACGCCACGCTCAAGCGGCGGGCGGTCTGCAGGTTCGGTGTCAGGTTGAGGATCGGCGCCTTTGGCCGCTCCCGCGCTGCACGCAGACTCGATGCGCCGGACTCGCTGTAGTTGACCAGCACCGCCACCGGCAGCACGTTGCTGATCCGGCGGATCGCGCAGCTGATCGCATCGGACACGGTCGCCTCGGCTTTCGGCCGGCTGACGTCGAGTTGGGTCTGGTAATCCGGACCGTTCTCCACCTGGCGGATGATCTTGCTCATCATCTGCACGGCTTCCAGCGGGTATTCGCCGGACGCGGTTTCGGCCGACAGCATCACCGCATCGGCACCTTCGGCCACGGCATTGGCAACGTCCGTGACTTCGGCGCGGGTCGGCGCCGGCGAGAAGCGCATCGACTCGAGCATCTGCGTCGCCACCACCACCGGTTTGCCGAGCTGGCGGCAGGTGGTGATGATGTTTTTCTGGATCTGCGGCACGCTTTCGGCCGGCACTTCCACGCCCAGGTCACCGCGGGCCACCATAATCGCGTCGCTCAGCTCGGCGATTTCGCGCAGTTGTTCGACGGCCGACGGCTTCTCGATTTTCGCCATCAGGAACGCCTTGTCGCCGATCAGCTCGCGGGCCTCGATGATGTCTTGCGGACGCTGCACGAACGACAGCGCGACCCAGTCCACACCCAGCTCCAGGCCGAAGCTCAGGTCGCGGCGGTCCTTGGTGGTCAGCGGGCTCAGGTCGAGTACCGCTTGCGGCACGTTCACGCCTTTGCGGTCCGACAGTTCGCCACCGTTGAGCACAGTGGTGTCGATCGCATCGCTGTATTTGGTCACGACCCGCAGACGCAGTTTGCCGTCGTCGAGCAGCAGATCCATCCCGGCTTCCAGCGCGGCGATGATCTCCGGATGCGGCAGGTTCACCCGGCGTTCGTCGCCCGGTGTCGCGTCCAGATCGAGGCGGAAGGCCTGACCACGATGCAGTTGAACCTTGCCGTCTGCGAACTTGCCGACCCGCAGTTTCGGCCCTTGCAGGTCCATCAGGATCCCGAGCGGATAGTTGAGCTGGCGCTCGACTTCGCGGATCCACTGATAGCGTTTGGCGTGGTCGGCGTGATCGCCGTGGCTGAAGTTGAGGCGGAAGATATTGACCCCGGCCTCGACCAGCTCGCGGATGTCTTCGATGCCGTCGACGGCAGGCCCGAGGGTGGCGAGGATTTTGACCTTTTTGTCAGGCGTCATGATTTAGAGCTCTCGAGGATCAGGATGGCGCGGAAGTCGTTGACGTTGGTGCGGGTCGGCTCGGTGACGATGAGCGCATCGAGCGCCGCGAAGTAGCCGTAGCCGTTGTTGTTATCCAGCTCGTCGCTGGCGCTCAGGCCGAGGGCGGCGGCGCGGGCGTAGCTGTCCGGGGTCATGATCGCGCCGGCGTTGTCTTCCGAGCCGTCGATGCCGTCGGTGTCACCTGCCAGCGCATAGACACCGGGCTGGCCCTTGAGGCTGTCGGTGAGGCTGAGGAGAAATTCGGCGTTGCGTCCGCCACGGCCATTGCCGCGCACGGTCACGGTGGTTTCGCCGCCGGAGAGAATCACGCACGGTGCTGCCAGCGGCTGGCCGTGATGAATGATCTGGCGCGCAATGCCGGCGTGGACTTTCGCCACTTCGCGGGATTCACCTTCCAGGTCACCGAGGATCAGCGTGCTGAAACCGGCCTGACGGCATTTCACTGCTGCCGCGTCCAGCGATTGCTGAGGGCGGGCGATCAATTGGAAATGACTGCGGGCCAGGCTCGGATCACCGGGTTTGACGGTTTCCGATTCCGGGCTTTGCAGCCAGGTGCGTACGGAGGCCGGGATCTCGATGCCGTAGCGCTTGATGATTGCCAGTGCTTCGGCGCTGGTGCTCGGGTCGGCCACGGTCGGGCCGGAGGCGATGACCGTGGCGAGGTCGCCCGGTACATCGGAAATCGCGTAGGTATAAACAGTTGCCGGCCAGCAGGCCTTGCCCAGGCGTCCGCCCTTGATCGCCGAGAGGTGCTTGCGCACGCAGTTCATCTCGCCGATGGTCGCGCCGGATTTGAGCAGGGCTTTGTTGATCGACTGTTTGTCGGCCAGGGTGATGCCTTCGGCCGGCAGCGCCAGCAGGGCAGAACCGCCGCCGGACAGCAGGAAGATCACGCGGTCGTCTTCGCTCAGGTTGCTGACCAGTTCCAGCACGCGTTTGGCCACGGCCAGACCGGCAGCGTCCGGGACCGGATGCGCGGCTTCGACCACTTCGATTTTTTCGCACGGGGCGCCGTGACCGTAGCGGGTCACCACAAGGCCCGAGACTTCACCTTCCCAGCAACGCTCGACCACTTGCGCCATGGCAGCGGCAGCCTTGCCGGCGCCGATGACGATCACGCGACCTGTGCGATCGGCAGGCAGATGGGCTTCGAGGACCTGGTTCGGATGGGCCGCGTCGATGGCTGTGGCAAACAGCTCGCGCAGCAGTTGTTGCGGATCGACCGACATGGCGGGCTCCCGGAATTCTTGTTATTGGAAGGGCAACTCGGTCCGGTGTGGAAGCAGGGCTGCTTCCACACCGGGGGCGGGGCAGGGCTTACTTCTTGTCGCGAATCGAGAAGTTGGCCATGTGTTCCAGGCCCTTGATCAGCGCCGAGTGGTCCCAGTTGCTGCCACCGATGGCCGCGCAGGTGCTGAACACTTGCTGGGCGTTGGCGGTGTTCGGCAGGTTGATGTTCAGCTCCTTGGCGCCTTGCAGGGCCAGGTTCAGGTCCTTCTGGTGCAGGCTGATGCGGAAGCCCGGATCGAAGGTGCCCTTGATCATGCGCTCGCCGTGCACTTCGAGGATCTTCGAGGAGGCGAAACCACCCATCAGCGCTTCACGCACCTTGGCCGGATCGGCACCGTTTTTCGAAGCGAACAGCAGCGCTTCGGCAACGGCCTGAATGTTCAGGGCAACGATGATCTGGTTCGCCACCTTGGCGGTCTGACCGTCGCCATTGCCGCCGACCAGGGTGATGTTCTTGCCCATGGCCTGGAACAGCGGCAGTGCGCGTTCGAAGGCATCGGCATCGCCACCGACCATGATGCTCAGGGTCGCAGCCTTGGCACCGACTTCACCACCCGACACCGGAGCGTCGAGGTACTGCGCGCCTTTTTCGTTGATCTTTGCGGCGAAAGCCTTGGTGGCGGTCGGCGAGATCGAGCTCATGTCGATCACGACTTTGCCTTTGCCGATGCCGGCAGCAACGCCGTCGGCGCGGAACAGCACGTCGTCGACCTGCGGGGTATCCGGCACCATGACGATGATGAATTCGGCTTCCTGGGCCACTTCGCGCGGGTTGGCCAGGGCGACGGCGCCAGCGGCGACCAGATCGGCAGGGGCGGCGTCGTGGTGCGCCGACAGGAACAGGCTGTGACCGGCTTTCTGCAGGTTCGAAGCCATTGGGTGGCCCATGATGCCGGTGCCGATAAATCCGATTTTAGCCATGAGAAATTCCTCTTGTTTTTGTCTTGCTCAAGCAAATAGGGGGTCAGATCGCGTTGTGGGTCTTCAGCCAGCCGAGGCCCGCTTCAGTGGTGGTCAGCGGTTTGTATTCGCAGCCGACCCAGCCCTGATAACCGATGCGATCGAGGTGTTCGAACAGGAAGCGGTAGTTGATCTCGCCAGTGCCCGGCTCGTTGCGGCCCGGGTTGTCGGCCAACTGCACATGGTTGATCTCGGCCAGGTGCGATTGCAGGGTGCGGGCCAGATCGCCTTCCATGATTTGCATGTGATAGATGTCGTATTGCAGGAACAGATTGGCGCTGCCGACCTGCTCGCGAATCGACAGGGCCTGCGCCGTGTTGTTCAGGTAGAAACCCGGGATGTCGCGGGTGTTGATCGCTTCCATCACCAGTTTGATGCCGACGGCTTGCAGCTTTTCGGCGGCGTACTTGAGGTTGGCGACGAAGGTCTTTTCAACGGTGGCATCGTCCACGCCCTGCGGACGGATACCGGCCAGGCAGTTGACCTGGGTGTTGCCCAGAACCTGGGCGTAAGCGATGGCCAGATCGACACCGGCACGGAATTCTTCGACCCGGTCCGGCAGGCACGCGATACCGCGCTCGCCCTTGGCCCAGTCACCGGCCGGCAGGTTGAACAGCACTTGGGTCAGGCCGTTGGCGTCGAGTTTGGCCTTGATTTCGGCGGAGCTGAAATCGTACGGGAACAGGTACTCGACACCGCTGAAGCCAGCCTTGGCGGCGGCGTCGAAACGGGCAAGGAAATCCTGTTCGGTGAACAGCATGGACAGGTTGGCTGCGAAACGCGGCATGGTGGTCTCCTAAAACAAAATGTCTGACACAACGCAATCAGTCCCCTCTCCTAGGGGAGAGGGACTGTAGCCACCCTCTCCCAAAGGGAGAGGGAGCAGGTTACGTTCAGTCGAGCAGCGAAATCGCGGTAGGCGCATCGTTGCCGACCAGCGCCAGGTCTTCGAATTCGTTGACGGCGTTGATCTCGGTACCCATGGAGATGTTGGTCACACGCTCCAGAATGATCTCGACGATCACCGGCACCTTGAACTCTTCGATCAGCTCTTCGGCCTTGCGCAGGGCAGGGGCGATGTCAGCCGGTTCGAACACACGCAGCGCCTTGCAGCCCAGGCCTTCGGCGACTGCGACGTGGTCGACACCGTAACCGTTGAGTTCCGGCGCGTTCAGGTTATCGAAGGACAGCTGCACGCAGTAGTCCATTTCGAACCCGCGCTGTGCCTGACGGATCAGACCCAGGTACGAGTTGTTCACCACGACGTGGATGTACGGCAGATTGAACTGAGCGCCGACCGCCAGTTCCTCGATCATGAACTGGAAGTCATAGTCCCCCGACAGGGCCACGACTTTCCGGTTCGGATCGGCCTTCACCACGCCCAGCGCTGCCGGAATGGTCCAGCCCAACGGACCGGCCTGACCGCAGTTGATCCAGTGACGCGGCTTGTAGACGTGCAGGAACTGCGCGCCGGCAATCTGCGACAGACCAATGGTGCTGACGTAGCAGGTGTCCTTGCCGAACACCTGGTTCATTTCTTCATACACGCGCTGCGGCTTGACCGGCACGTTGTCGAAGTGGGTCTTGCGTTGCAGGCTGGACTTGCGCTGCTGGCAGTCCTGCAGCCATGCACTGCGGTTTTTCAGTTTGCCGGCGGCTTGCCATTCACGGGCGACTTCGATGAACACGGTCAGCGCGGCGGCGGCGTCGGAAACGATGCCCAGGTCCGGGGTGAACACGCGGCCGATCTGGGTGCCTTCGATGTCGACGTGAATGAACTTGCGACCTTCGGTGTACACGTCGACCGAACCGGTGTGACGGTTGGCCCAGCGGTTACCGATGCCCAGCACCACGTCGGATTTCAGCATCGTGGCGTTGCCGTAACGGTGCGAAGTCTGCAGACCGACCATGCCGACCATCAGCGGGTGATCGTCCGGAATGGTGCCCCAGCCCATCAGGGTCGGGATCACCGGGATGCCGGTCAGCTCGGCGAATTCCACCAGCAGATCGCTGGCGTCGGCGTTGATGATGCCGCCACCGGCCACCAGCAATGGACGTTCAGCCTGATCGAGCAGCGCCAGAGCCTTTTCAACCTGCACGCGAGTGGCGCTCGGCTTGGCCAGCGGCAGCGGCTGGTAGGCGTCGATGTCGAATTCGATTTCGGCCATTTGAACGTCGAACGGCAGGTCGATCAGCACCGGGCCCGGACGGCCGGAGCGCATTTCATAGAAGGCTTTCTGGAACGCATAAGGCACCTGGCCCGGCTCCAGAACGGTGGTCGCCCACTTGGTCACTGGCTTGACGATGCTGGTGATGTCGACGGCCTGGAAGTCTTCCTTGTGCATACGGGCACGTGGCGCTTGCCCTGTGATGCAGAGAATCGGGATGGAGTCTGCGGAGGCGCTGTACAGACCGGTGACCATGTCGGTGCCGGCAGGGCCGGAAGTACCGATGCACACGCCGATGTTGCCGGCCTTGGTGCGGGTGTAGCCCTCGGCCATGTGCGAGGCGCCTTCAACGTGGCGAGCGAGGACGTGATCGATGCCACCGACTTTCTTCAGGGCGGAATACAGCGGGTTGATCGCAGCACCCGGAATGCCAAAAGCGGTATCAACCCCTTCACGGCGCATCACCAGAACGGCGGCTTCGATTGCTCTCATTTTGCTCATGGTTTTGTGCCTCTTTACGTTTTGTAATTGTATACAAGTGGCTTTGCGCAGAGTGTATTCACGGCGGACGGCGCAGGTCAATCCATTTTCTCAAGCGCCTGTTTCATTCGTCGGAAGCCGTATCTACTGTGGCTTTTCGTCGCATGGGGCGCTTTTCGAGAATTATTGTATACAAAAAAATAATTCATTGTGTTCTATTTGTTGCGTCGGGCTGCGGCACAAACGCGCAGTCCAACGGCTTTCCCAATAACAAAATGAGGACGGCACCATGAGCGCTTTAACCTTGAAAGTCGCAGTCAACCTGGTCAACGAAGCCATCAGCGCAGGGCGGGCGATCTCCGCCGCACCGCTGACCATTGCAGTACTGGATACCGGCGGCCACCTGGTCACCTTGCAACGCGAAGACGGCGCCAGCCTGCTGCGCCCGAACATCGCTATCGGCAAAGCCTGGGGTGCCATCGCCCTGGGCAAGGGCTCACGCCTGCTGGCGCTGGACGCGCAACAACGCCCGGCGTTCATCGCCGCGCTCAACAGCATGGGGCAGGGCAGCGTCGTCCCGGCACCGGGTGGTGTGTTGATCCGTGATCAGGCGGGCAACGTGCTGGGAGCGATCGGCATCAGCGGCGATCTGTCGGATGTCGATGAGCAGGTGGCGATCAAGGCTGTGGAGGCTTTGGACCTGCGGGCGGATGCGGGGGTGGCTGCTTGATTTGCGGCGTTTGATCGAAAGTCATCGCTGGCCGGCTCGCTCCCGCTCCTTGTTCGTTGAATTCAAATTCTGCGAACGGCACAAAACCCTGTGGGAGCTGGCTTGCCAGCGATGGCAATCTTGCTGACACATCAAGATAAAAGACTGGCCCGGTCAAACGGGTAATGGAGGTCTAGCCTTCTGATGAACTCATCAGCTAGGGGCAATGGATTGCCTGATCTTCCCGCGTCACATCGTCTGCGAACCGGCCGCTATGCCGAGCCGAATCAAATCTATTTACTGACTTCAAACACTCTTGATCGAGAACCAATCTTTGCCGATTTCGCCTTGGGCCGACTGACTGGTTGTTCATCAACTTCGTCGCGCACAGGACAAGGGAATGGCTAAATCGTTGGCGTGGGTTGTCATGCCCGATCATTTTCACTGGCTCGTCGAGCTGGAAAGTTGCTCACTCCGCAAACTGATGCGAGAGACCAAATCCCTGATTACGCGAGAGGTTAATTTGCGCAGTGGCAGAAAGGGGCCGCTATGGCAGCAGGGCTACCATGACCGGGCGTTGAGGCGGGAAGATGACTTGGTGAAAGTGGCGCGGTATGTCGTGGCCAACCCGTTGCGGGCTGGACTGGTGGAAAAGCTTGGTGACTATCCGCTGTGGGATGCCGTTTGGCTTTGACAACTGTGCACCGAGTTGCCTTCATCGCTGGCAAGCCAGCTCCCACAGGGATTTGTGTTGAATACAAGATTATTGATCGACACAGCTCCCTGTGGGAGCGGGCTTGCTCGCGAAGCAGTCAACGCGGTCTATCAGTCCGGCTCGCAGCCCTTGAGCACCAACCGGATGATGGTTTGTGCTGCCGACTCGTAATCCGCTTCGTCGAGCTTTTCCTTGCCGGTCACGGCGGAGATCTGCCAGTCGAAGTCGGCGTAGGTCTGGGTCGCGGCCCAGATGCTGAACATCAGGTGGTTGGGGTCGATCGGGGCGATCTGGCCGCGGTCGATCCAGCTCTGGATGCAGTCGATGTTGTGCTTGGCCTGGCTGTTCAGTTGCTCGACCAGGTCGGCGCTCAGGTGCGGGGCGCCGTGCATGATTTCGCTGGCGAACACCTTGGAGGCAAACGGCAGGTCGCGGGAGATGCGGATCTTCGAGCGGATGTAGCCGCTCAGCACTTCGCTCGGCACGCCGTCCGGGTTGAACGGGGTCGAGGCCTGCAGGATCGGCACGATGATGCTTTCCAGAACCTCGCGGTAGAGGTTTTCCTTGGACTTGAAGTAGTAGTAGACGTTGGGCTTGGGCAATCCCGCCTTGGCGGCGATGTCGCTGGTTTTGGTCGCAGCGAAGCCCTTGTCGGCAAACTCTTCACTGGCGGCACGCAGGATCAGTTCTTTGTTGCGCTCGCGGATTGTGCTCATAAACCCGGTGGTTCCTTGCCTGTTCTGGCGGTTGCGCATGGTAGCACCGGCCTCGCGCGGCGCTCAACAATGCCCGTCGGTGGCGCTCGTCGCGTCAGTCTGTCGCCTGCCTGAACAAATTCGCCATGCCCCGCGATGGCTGTCGGGACGCTGCTAGAGTCAAGGCAGACGCGGGGGCAAGAGGCGGGCGGTCATGGCGAAACGCAGGCGCGGCAAAGTCCTGTTGATCATTGGCATTGTGCTGTTGCTGGGGCTTGCCCTGTGGTTCTACCTGAGCGCCGGTCAGCGTCGGGTCAAACCCCCGCCGGCCGCCGAGCCGGTCGCGACGGTCCCGGTCAGGTTGCAGGACGTGCCGGTCTACATCGACGCCTTGGGCACGGTGACCCCGACCCGCAGCGTGACCGTGGTGACCCAGGTCAACGGCATTCTCAGCTCGGTCGAGTTCAAGGAAGGCCAGCACGTCGCCAAAGGCCAGGTCATCGCCCGCATCGACGACCGCGCACTGAAGGCGCAACTGGCGGTGGCCAAGGGCACGCTGATGCACGATCAGGCGCTGCTCGCCAACGCCGTGCGCGATCTGGCGCGTTATCGCGAACTGATCAAGGTCGGCTCCACCACTCAGCAAACCCTCGATACCCAGGCCTCGCTGGTGCAACAACTGCAAGGCACGGTTGCTTCGGATCAGGGCAGCGTGCAGAACCTCGAAGTCCAGTTGAGCTACTGCACGATCACTTCGCCGGTGGATGGCGTGGTCGGTTTGCGCCAGGTCGATCCCGGCAACTACGTGACCACCACCAGCACTACCGGGATTGCCGTGATCACCCAGATGACCCCGGCCACCGTGGTGTTCGCCGTACCCGAGGACGACTTGGGTGCGATCAATCAGGCCATGGCCAAAGGCACGGTGACGGTACTGGCCTACGATCGCAACAAACACAACCTGCTGGCCACCGGCAATCTGCTGGCGCTGGATAACCAGGTCGATACCAGCACCGGCACGATCAAGGTCAAGGCGCAGTTCGACGATTCCGGCAAGGCGCTGTTTCCCAATCAGTTCGTCAACGCCCGGCTCAAGGCTGACACTCTGAGTCAGAACCCCGTGGTGCCGACCCGGGCGATCCAGCACGGCAGCAAGGGCGATTTCGTCTTCGTCGTGGTCGACCCCGGCAACAAGGTCAGCCTGCGCAACATCAAGACCGGGCCGGCGACAGGCGATGTTTCGGCGGTGCTCGACAACGGGGTGAAGGAGGGCGAGCAGGTCGTCACCGAGGGCGCCGACAAACTCGACGATGGCTCGGCGGTGAAAGTCGTCGCGCAATAGGAGGCGTAGCCCATGAACGTCTCGCGCCCCTTCATCGAACGCCCGGTGGCCACCACGCTGTTAATGGTCGCCGTACTGTTGCTGGGCCTGCTGGGTTATCACTTGTTGTCGGTGTCGGCGTTGCCGGAGGTGGATTACCCGACCATTCAGGTGTTCACCCAATACCCCGGCGCCAGTCCCGAGGTCATCAGTTCGTCGATCACCGCGCCGCTGGAACGCCAGCTCGGCGAGATGCCGGGGCTCAAGTCGATGAACTCCACCAGCTCCGACGGCGCCTCGGTGGTGACCCTGCAATTCGATCTGTCGTTGTCTTTGGATGTCGCCGAGCAGGAAGTGCAGGCCGCGATCAACGCCGCCGGCACCTTCCTGCCGGCGAACCTGCCGTACCCGCCGGTCTACAGTAAGGTCAATCCGGCCGATGCGCCGGTGCTGACGTTGTCGCTGACCTCCGACGTATTGCCGCTGACCAAGGTTGAAGACCTCGCCGACACGCGGCTGGCGCAAAAGATTTCGCAGATCACCGGCGTCGGCCTGGTCACCCTCAGTGGCGGTCAGCGCCCGGCGGTGCGGGTCGAGGCCAACACCTCGGCGCTGAACAGTCTGGGGCTGTCCCTCGATGACCTGCGCACCTCGCTGGGCACGGCCAACGTCAATCAGGCCAAGGGCAATATCGACGGCAAATATCAGGCGTATTCGATCGGCACCAACGACCAGTTGCAGTCCGCCGAGGAGTACCGCGATCTGGTGATCGCCTACAAGAACGGCGCGCCGATTCGCCTGTCGCAGATCGCTTCATCAACCCAGGGCCCGGAGAACCCACGGCAAGCGGCATGGACCGACAGCACCCCGTCGATTGTCCTGAACATCCAGCGTCAGCCCGGGGCCAACGTGATTGATGTGGTCGACCGCGTACAACAACTGCTGCCCAAGCTGCGTGCCAGTTTGCCGGCGACGCTGAAGGTCAACGTGCTCACCGACCGCACGCAAACCATCCGCGCCTCGGTCACCGACGTGCAGTACGAACTGGCGGTGGCGGTGTTGCTGGTGGTGATCGTGATCTTCCTGTTCCTGCGCAACGTGGCGGCGACGATCATCCCGGCGGTGACCGTGCCGTTGACCTTGGTCGGCACTCTGGCGGTGGCCTACGCGGTGGGGTTTTCGCTGAACAACCTGACGCTGATGGCGCTGACCATCGCCATCGGTTTCGTGGTCGATGACGCCATCGTCATGATCGAAAACATCACCCGCTACATCGAGGCCGGCGACTCGCCGATGCAGGCCGCGCTCAAGGGCGCGGAGCAGATCGGCTTCACCATCATTTCGCTGTCGGTGGCGCTGATCGCAGTGATGATTCCGCTGCTGTTCATGGGCGATGTGGTGGGCCGCCTGTTTCGCGAATTCGCCATGACGGTGGCGGTGACCATCGTCATCTCGGCGCTGATCACCCTGACCCTGACGCCGATGATGTGTTCGCGGATGCTCAAGCACAAACACGAGGAACGCCGGGTCGATTTCTTCGACCGGGTCAACGGCTATTACGTCAAAGGCCTGGACTGGGTGCTGCTGCATCGCGGGCTGACGCTGATCTCGGTGGTGCTCACCGGGCTGCTGACGCTGTTGATCATCGTGATCATGCCCAAGGGCTTTTTTCCCGAGCAGGACACCGGGCTGATCCAGGGCATCTCCCAGGCCTCGCCAGGCATTTCCTTCCAGCAGATGCAGAGCGAACAGCAGCGGCTGGCGGCGCGGATTCTCAAGGACCCGGCAGTGGCGAGCCTGTCTTCGTTCGTCGGCATCGACCAGACCAACCCGACGATCAATCAGGGCAATCTGCTGATCAACCTCAAACCCCACGGCGACCGTGACAGCAGCGCAGCGGTGATTCGTCGGCTCTCCGACGCCAATGCCGACGACGCCGGGATTCGCCTGTACCTGCACAGCGTGCAGGACCTGACGCTGGACGCCACCGTCTCGACCACCAGTTACCGTCTCGGCCTGCAAGCCACTGACCCGGGCGAACTGGAAATCTGGACCAACAAGCTGCTCACGGCGATCAAGCAGGACCCGATGTTCACCGACGTGCAAAGCCAAGCGATGCAGTTCGGCAATCAGATCCAGCTCAACTTCGACCGCGCCACGGCGTCGCGTCTGGGCATCACGCCGCAAGCCATCGACGACGTGCTGTACGACGCTTTCGGCCAGCGTCAGGTGTCGACCATCTATACCCAGCTCAACCAGTATCACGTGGTGATCGCCACCGACCATCCGCCACACAATCTGGCGGATCTGTTGACCGGGCTCTACGTCGACATTCCCGGCGGCGGGGTGGCGCCGCTGTCGAGCATGGCGACGATGCAGGTGATTCGCGCGCCGGTAACCATCAATCGTCTGGGACAGTTTCCCTACGCCGATGTCTCGTTCAACCTCGCCCCCGGCCAGACCCTCGGCGCGGCGGTGACGCGGCTCAAGGACATCGAAACCCGGGCCGGCCTGCCGCTGTCGGTGCAGGCCAATCTGGAAGGGGCGGCGGCGACGTTCGAGGCGTCGTTGTCCAATCAGGTGTTTCTGGTGCTGGCGGCGATCATCGTGGTGTACCTGATGCTGGGGATTCTCTACGAGAGCTTCGTGCATCCGGTGACGATTCTCTCGACCCTGTTGTCCGCCGCGCTCGGCGCCTTGCTGGCGTTGCTGATCACCGGCACGCAGTTCGACATCATCGGTTTGATCGGCATCGTGCTGTTGATCGGCATCGTGATGAAGAACGGCATCATGATGGTCGACTTTGCCCTGGAGCTGGAACGCAAGGGCGGGCTCGATCCGGTGGCTGCGATCCGTCAGGCTGCCGAGCTGCGATTCCGGCCGATTTTGATGACCAGCATGGCCTCGCTGTTCGGCGCGGTGCCGCTGGCATTGGGCACCGGGATCGGCTCGGAGCTGCGCCATCCGCTGGGGATCGCGATCATCGGCGGCTTGTTGCTCAGCCAGTTGCTGACGCTGTTTTCGACCCCGGTGATTTTCCTCGCCATGCATGGCCTGGAGCAGCGCTTCACCCGGCGCCGGCCAGTGGCGGCCGAGGCCTTGCGCGATGAACCTTAGCGCGCCGTTTATCCAGCGCCCCATCGCCACCACGCTGCTGGCGGTCGGGCTGGCGCTGTTTGGTGTGCTGGCGTTCAACCTGCTGCCGGTGGCGCCGCTGCCGGAGGTGGATTTCCCGACCATCAGCGTGCGTGCGTCGTTGCCCGGTGCCGACCCGAGTACGGTGGCGTCGTCGGTGGCGACGCCGCTGGAACGTCAGTTCGGGCAGATCGCCGGGGTCACCGAAATGACCTCGTCCAGTTCGCTGGGGGCAACCCGCATCACCTTGCAATTCGACCTCAATCGCGACATCGATGGCGCGGCGCGGGACGTGCAAGCGGCGATCAACGCGGCGCGCAGCAGCCTGCCGAGCGATCTGTCCGGCAACCCGACCTACCGCAAGGTCAACCCGGCCGATTCGCCGATCCTGATTCTCAGCCTGACTTCCGATTCGGCGACCCGTGGCCAGATGTACGACGTGGCCTCGACCCTGCTCGAACAGCGGCTGTTGCAGACCACGGGTGTCGGCGATGTCACGGTGGGCGGCGCGGCACTGCCAGCGGTGCGCATCGAGCTCAATCCGGACCGGCTCAATCGCTACGGCGTCAGCCTGGAGCAAGTGCGGCAGGTGATTCAGGCGTCCAACGTCAATTTGCCCAAAGGCACGGTGTCGGTCGGCGATCAGTCCTATGGCCTGAAGGCCAACGACATGCTCTATCAGGGCAGCGATTACGGGCCGTTGGTGGTCAAGCAGCGCAACGGCGATCTGGTGCGCATTTCCGATCTCGGTGACGTCAGCGAAGACGTCGAAGACCTGCGCAACTTCGGCCTGTCCAACGGCAAACCGGCGGTGTTGCTGGTGGTGTTCAAGCAGCCCGGGGCCAACGTCATCGACACGGTGGATGCGGTGAAGGCCGACCTGCCGTTCCTGCAGAGTTCGATCCCCTCGGCGATCAAGATCAACATCCTGATGGACCGCACCACCACCATTCGCGCCTCGCTGCACGACGTGGAAGTGACCCTGCTGATTTCGATCGCGCTGGTGACGCTGGTGACCTTCGGCTTCTTCCGCGATTGGCGCAGCACGCTGATCCCGGCCATCGTCGTGCCGCTGTCGCTGCTGGGCACTTTCGGGGCGATGTATTTTCTCGGCTACAGCCTCAACAACCTGTCGCTGATGGCGCTGACCATTTCCACCGGGTTTGTGGTGGACGATGCGATCGTGGTGGTCGAGAACATCATGCGACATCTGGAGAAAGGTGAAAGCCGTGTGCAAGCCGCACTGGCCGGAGCGCGGGAGGTGGGTTTCACGGTTATGACCATCAGCGTGTCGCTGGTGGCGGTGTTCATTCCGTTGCTGCTGATGGGCGGGGTGGTCGGGCGGCTGTTTCGCGAGTTTTCGATTTCGCTGTCGGTGGCCATCGTGATTTCGATGCTGGTGTCGCTGACGGTGACGCCGATGCTGGCCAGCGTGCTGCTGCGCACTCAACAGCAGAGCGGCAAGGGTGATGATCATCCGGATTCGTACTTTCACCGGTACTACGACCGCACGCTGGGTTGGGTGGTCGAGCATTCGTTCCTGATGGGCCTGCTGACGCTGCTGGTGATCGTGCTGGCGTGCGTGCTCTATGTGCTGGTGCCCAAGGGTTTTTTCCCGCAGGAAGACACCGGGCGCATGTCCGGCAGCATCATTGCGGCGCAGAGCATTTCCTTCGGCGCGATCCAGTCGAACTTCAGCGAGATTAATAAAAAGGTCTTGAGCAATCCGAACGTGGCGACCGTCGGCGGGTTTGTCGGCGGCGGTGGCGGGATCGGCGGGGCGGTCAACAGTGCGCAGCTGTTCATCACCCTCAAGCCGCTGGCGGATCGCAAGGACGGCGCCGATCAGGTCATCGGCCAGATTCGCCGCACCCTTGGCGACATGCCCGGCACGCGCCTGTATCTGCAATCGGCGCAGGACATCACGGTCGGCGGCCGGCAGAGCGGGGCGCAGTATCAGTACACGATGACCGCCGACGACCAGAGCACCCTCGACGAATGGGTGCCGAAAGTCGTCGCGGTGCTGCACGGCTTGCCGCAACTGACCGATGTGAACACCGATCAGCAGGACAACAGCCTGATGTCCAGCGTGACGGTCAATCGCGACGCTGCCGCCCGGCTCGGGGTCAGCATGTCGGCCATCGACCAGACGTTTTACGACGCCTTCGGTCAGCGGCAGGTTTCGACCATTTACCGTTCCGCCAACCAGTATCACGTGGTGATGGAAGTGGCGCCGGCGTACTGGGCATCCCCGGCGACCCTGAAGAACGTTTACGTGCCGGTGGGCACCGCTGCTGTCACGACCAAGGGCGCTGCGGCAGCGCCGAACCTGAATGCCAAGGTCTCGCAGACGCTGGTGCCGCTGTCGGCGCTGGCGGATTACTCCGTGGGGCGCACGGCGATTTCGATCAGTCATCAAGGGACTTTTCCGGCAGTGACCGCGTCGTTCAACCTCGCGCCGGGCGTCTCCATCGGCCAGGCAACGGCGCTGGTGGACAATGCCGTCAAACAATTGCGCATGCCGGCCAGTGTGGTCGGGCAGTTCGCCGGGACGGCGCAGGTTTTCCAGTCTTCGGTGGCCAGCGAGCCGTTGCTGATCGTCGCGGCGCTGCTGTCGGTGTACGTGGTGCTGGGCATGCTCTACGAGAGCCTGGTGCACCCGCTGACGATTCTTTCGACCTTGCCGTCGGCCGGTGTCGGCGCGCTGATCGCTTTGCTGCTGACCGGCACTGAACTATCGATCATCGCGCTGGTGGGGGTGATTCTGTTGATCGGGATCGTCAAGAAGAACGCGATCATGATGATCGACTTCGCCATCACCGAGCGCCGCGAATTTGGCCTGAGCGCCAAGGACGCGATCCGTCGCGCCTGCCTGATTCGTTTCCGGCCGATCATGATGACCACGCTGGCGGCGATCCTCGGCGCACTGCCGCTGGTGCTGGGCAGCGGTTATGGCTCGGAGCTGCGCCGGCCGTTGGGGATTTCGATCATTGGCGGCTTGCTGTTCAGCCAGTTGCTGACGCTGTACACCACGCCGGTGATCTACCTTTGGCTGGACCGGGCGTCGCAGCGCCTGAAGCGTAAGGAGCGATAAATGAAACGTCGCCTGTTCCCCGTGGGTGCCTGCCTTGTGCTGAGCCTGCTCTTGAGCGGTTGCATGGTCGGCCCGGACTACCACAAGCCTGCGATTGAACTGCCGACTTCGTTCAAGGAAGGCACGCAATGGCAGCGCGCACAGGCCAATCCGCGGGGCGCGTTGAACAGTCAATGGTGGCGGGTCTATCAGGACCCGATACTCAACGATCTGATCGAGCGTTCGGCCAAGGCCAACCAGTCGATCATCGGCGCCGAAGCGGCGTATCGGCTGGCGCAGGCGCAAGTGGCGTCGAGCCGCGCCGGGTTGTGGCCGACCGTGGGCGTGGGATTGTCCGGCGCTCGCGGTGTCGGCGGCGGGGCCAGCGGCAGCACCACCAGCGGTTTGACCGGCAGCAGCGGCAGTACCGTCGAACAAACGGTCAGCGCCACCCTGACGGCCAGTTGGGAGCCGGACCTGTGGGGGCAGGTGCGGCGCGGTATCGAGTCGAGCCAGGCTTCGCTGCAATCCTCTGACGCATTGCTGGCCGGCGTGCGGCTGTCCATCGGCGCCAGCGTGGCGACCAATTATCTGGGGCTGCGGCAACTGGATATCGACATCGACCTGTTGCAGCAACAACAGGCCATCAATCAGCAACTGCTGACGATGATTCAGGCGCAAACCGTTCAGGGCACGGCGACCAACGATCAATTGCTGGTGGCGCAGGATCAGCTCAGTACGGTAATCACGGCGCTGCAAACGGCGCAGCGTTCGCGGGAGCAGGCCGAGCATGCGCTGGCGGTGTTGGTGGGCATGGCGCCGGCGCAGTTCGATTTGCCCAAGGTCTCCGACTATCGCTTCACGACGCCCATGCCGCCGCCGGTGTTGCCGTCGAATCTGTTGCTGCGTCGACCTGATGTGGTGTCCGCCGAACGTCTGGCAGCAGCGGCCAACGCGCGGATCGGCGTGGCCGAAGCGGCATTCTTTCCGACTCTGAGCCTGACCGCCGAAGGTGGCTTCCGGGGTTCGGCGCTGGGCGGCCTGTTCTCTGTGCCCAACCGCATCTGGACTCTAGGGCCGGCGCTGGCGGAAACCATTTTCGACGGCGGTGCCCGGCAAGCGGCCAAACAGGAAGCTGAAGCCACTTACGATCAGGACGTGGCCACGTATCGCGGCACGGTGCTCGGGGCGTTGCAGAACGTCGAGGACAATCTGTCGGCGATCAATCATCTGCATATTCAGGCGCAAGCCTTTGATCAGATGTTCCAGCGCAATCAGCAGTTGTTCGGCAGTCAGCAGGCGCAGCAGCGGGCGGGGACGGTCAGCCAGCAAGCGGTGCTGACCCAGCAATTGGTGCTGTTGCAGGCCGAGCAGAATCTGTGCGATACCCAGGGCTTGCTCAGTCAGGGCAGTGTCGCGCTGTTCCAGAGCCTGGGCGGTGGCTGGCAGGTGCCGTAGCCTCTCGCTCCCTTGAGTGGCGCACGGTATGCTGCGCGCACTTTTTTTTTCGTAGGGAAGCCTGACCCATGGCAGGAAGCAGTTTGCTGGTGCTGATCGACGACATCGCCACCGTTCTGGATGACGTTGCGTTGATGAGCAAAATGGCCGCCAAGAAGACCGCCGGGGTACTCGGCGATGACCTGGCGCTCAATGCCCAGCAAGTCTCCGGCGTACGCGCCGAACGGGAAATTCCCGTGGTGTGGGCGGTGGCCAAGGGCTCGTTCGTCAACAAACTGATTCTGGTGCCGTCGGCGCTGGCGATCAGTGCGTTCGTGCCGTGGCTGGTGACGCCGCTGCTGATGGTCGGCGGCGCCTATCTGTGCTTCGAGGGTTTCGAGAAACTCGCGCACCCGCTGCTGCACGGCAAGGATGAAGATCAGACCGAACATGCGCAGCTGACCGAGGCCGTGGCCGATCCTGCGACCGATCTGGTGGCCTACGAGAAGGACAAGATCAAAGGCGCGATCCGCACCGACTTCATCCTCTCGGCGGAAATCATCGCCATCACCCTCGGCACCGTGGCCGAGGCTTCACTGACCCAGCAAGTGATCGTGATGTCGGGCATCGCGGTCGTCATGACCGTGGGCGTCTATGGTCTGGTGGCCGGCATCGTCAAACTCGATGACCTCGGCCTGTGGCTGACCCAGAAGCCCGGCGCTGCGGCGAAACGCATCGGCAACGCGATCCTGCGCGCCGCGCCATACATGATGAAAGGCCTGTCGGTGATCGGCACGGCGGCGATGTTCCTGGTCGGCGGCGGCATCCTGACTCACGGCGTACCGGTGGTGCATCACTGGATCGAGAGCGTTGCCGCAGCGGCGGGCAGTGCAGGGTTTGCAGTGCCGGTGTTGCTCAATGGCGTGGCGGGGGTTGTGGCGGGGGCGGTGGTGCTGGCTGTTGTGTCGGTCGTCGGCAAAATCTGGAAAGCGCTGAAGGGCTAAAAACTCGCGCTTCCCACATTTCTTTCAGATTGTTCCTACATTGTTGTTTTGAGGACATTCGTAGACTCCGCACCGCTGTTTCTCCAGTAACGGTTGGAACAGATTTTTCGGTAGCGAAGGGATTCTGGAATGAAATGGTATTTGCAGGTATTGAGAAAGTACGCAACGTTCAAGGGGAGAGCCAGCAGAAAAGAGTTTTGGATGTTTTTTCTGATAGAAACCTGTTTGCAGGCGGTATTTCTTGCGATTGGATACGCTACGGAACTGAATAGAGAACCTTATTATTTGCTGGCACTGCCAATTTATGGCGTGTTGACCTTGAGCCCTCGTCTGGCAGTGATTTGGCGCAGGTATCACGACATGAATAAGAGCGGACTCAATATATTCTGGGCGGCTGTTCCTTTGGTCGGGCCGTTCATTCTTCTGATCACGTTGGCGGCAAGCGGGACTAAAGGGGAGAACAGTCACGGCCCGGACCCAAGGGAGCCAAAGGTTGTTCATGCTTGAAAGTTCAATCTGTAAGGATTGATCACCGTGAAATAAAAAAGGCCATTCGATTTGCATCGAATGGCCTTTTTTTGTGGCTGCCGGTTTTATTCGGCGATCTGCAGCTTGCGCGATTCGGTGTACACGTAGCGCACCTTCTCGTACTCGAACGGCGAGTTCATCTGGCCGTAGCGGAAGCGGGTCTGATAACGCTTGTCGACTGCCCGCAGCGCCCAGATTTCCGGGTGGTTTTCGCTGACTTTCGACACGTTCAGGTAGTTGATCGCCGATTCGGCGGTGTAGTCCACGGCGAGGCCGGCGGTATCGCGGATGTTCGACGGGCCGAGGATCGGCAGTACGAAGTAGGCGCCGCCCGGTACGCCGTAGAAGCCCAGGGTCTGGCCGAAGTCTTCGTTCTGGCGCGGCAGTCCCATGGCGGTGGCCGGGTCCCACAGGCCGGCGATGCCGATGGTGGTGTTGAGCAGCAGGCGCGCGGTGGTTTCCATCGAGCGCTTGCCCTTGAACTGCAACAGGCTGTTGACCAGGTTCGGCACGTCGCCGAGGTTGTTGAAGAAGTTGCTCACACCGGAGCGCACGAAACCGGGCGTGACGTAGCGATAGCCATCGACCACCGGCAGGAACACCCATTGGTCGAAGCGGTAGTTGAAGTGGTAGACCCGGCGGTTCCACGACTCCAGCGGGTCATACACGTTCAGTGCGTTGAGCGTCGAGCGTTCGAATTCGCGCTGGTCCAGGCCCGGGTTGAACTTGAGTTTGGACAGTGGCTCCTTGAAGCCGTCACTGTCGACCACCACCGGTGCGTTGGCTTTGCTGTTGTCGGCCTGGGCCACGCCTGCACAGAGTAACGCTGCAAACAGCAGGAGATATTTAGCCACGGAAGAACTCCAGCATGGCGTCGCTGTTGACGCGGTAGTTAAGGTTGCCGCAATGGCCGCCCAGTGGATAAACCGTCAGGCGATCGCCGAAGGTCTTGCGCAGGAAACCGAGGTCGCCGGGGCCGAGGATCACGTCGTCGGCGTTGTGCATCACGGCGATTTTCGGGCTGTCGTGCAGGTAATCCTTGAGGGCGTACAGGCTGACCTGATCGATCAGTTGCAGCAGGCTGCCGCCGTCGGTGCGGGCGCGCCACATCGGGATCACCTGCTCGGTCAGGTAGCAGTCGAAGTCGCATTGCAGCGCACGCTTGAGGAACGGCGTGAGGCTGGTGCCTTCGGTGATCGGGAATTTCGGCGGGGTGATCAGGCCGCGACGGTTGATCAGGTCCGAAGTAAAGGCGATGTCCGCCGCCGAGAAGCGGAACGAGGTGCCGATCAGCATCGCCATCTGCTCGTTGCTCAAGTGCTGCTTGGACTGCTGGAAGTCATAGAGCAGTGCATCGTTAAGGTCGATGTAGCCTTTCTGCTGGAAGTAGCGGGTCAGCTTGGCCAGCACCAGTTCATAGAACGTGGTGCTGTTGTTGATGCCCTTGACCTCGGTCTGCACCAGCTTGTCGAGGTTGGTGATCGAGGTGTACAGGTTGACCGGCGGATTCAGCAGCAGGACTTTCTTGAAGTTGAAACTGCGGCGGGTTTCGTCCAGGTGAGCGACGAACGCTGCGTCCAGCGCACCGAGGCTGTAGCCGCTGAGGTAATAGTCGGTGACCGGCACTTTCGGGTTTTGCGCCCGCACGGCCTGCATCACCCGGTACATGTCTTCGGCGTCTTCCTTGGTCACGCCGGGGGTGGCGAAGCGCGAGGCGGCGCTCATGAAGTCGAAACTGGTCGGGGAGGACAGCTGTACCACGTGGTAGCCGGCCTTGTAGTAGAGCTTTTTCAGGTACTCGTTGAGGCTGCTGTCATAACGTGCGCCGGTGCCGGCAATCAGGAAGATCAGCGGGGCTGCCTTGTCCTGGGTGGCGATGCGATAGGTGAGTTTTTTCACTGCCCAGAAATTGTCCGGCAGGATGAACTCGCGTTCCGGGCGCAGGGTGACGCTGCGGTCGGTCTGATTGATGTCGTCGTCCGACGGCAACTCCGGACGCAGGTCCGGCGGCGTGGTGGCGATGGTTGCTTCAAACGGGTTGGTCAGTGGATAGCCGTAACTGGCGGCGTCGATATCCACCGCCAGCGCGGACGCACTCAGGATAAGGCCGCCAAACAGGGCGGCGAAGCGCAAGGATCGGAGCATGAGTGAATCCCTTAAAGGAAGGTGCCGAATGAGGTTCGCAGGCTATGACCACTGGGTTAGCGCCAAAGTGCCATGCATCGGCACCAATCAGACGGAATTCGGGGTAATAGTAGCCGGACGATACACTTTGCACGGATCGAATGACCAGTTAAGAGTTGTTAGTTCTTGCACACGGCTGGCAGGCGATTAAGCTGGCCGCCGATTTCCTCGTTTGGAGTGTTCCATGTCCCGCCGCTTGCCCGTGATTCTGCTGCTCGTTCTGTTGCCGTTATGGCTGGCCGCCAGTTATGGCGCGCGTTATGGCTTCATGGAGGACGCGCAATGGGTGGGCATCTGCGTTGACGAGGCGAGCCGCTGGGAATGCTCGGTGCGCTCGAACCTGGGCCTGATGATTCATTTCCAGATGCTCGGCTGGGCGGCGGTCGCGGCTGCCGTGATCGGTTTTGTCGTGCCGGGACGGGCAGGGTGGTGGCTGGCGGTGCTGGCGCTGGTGTTCGGGTTTCCGGCGCTGGCGTTGTACAACACCACGCTGGCGGTGTTTGCGGTGGTGATTGCGGGGTTGCGGTTGGTGCGGGAATCGCGCAGCGTCTGACAGTCAGTCATCGCGGGCAAGCCCGCTCCCACAGGGGTGCGTGGCGCACACAAAACCCGAGCTTGACTCGGTCACTGTGGGAGCTGGCTTGCCAGCGAAGAGGCCGGTTCAGCCTCTGAAGATCAGCGGTTGCGAACTCGCAGGCAGCGCCACAACGCGGCCACCATCAACCCGCTGACCAGCGCCCAGCCCCAGGCCTGCTGATTCTGCAGGCCTTCACGGAACAACTGCGGCGCAATGCACGCGCCGATGCTGAAGGTCAGCAGGGCAATCTCCCGGCGGGCCACCGGCACCGGGCGGCACAGATAAACCAGCGCCGGCAGAATGAACGCCGCACTCGCAAAGCTGCGATAGCGTGGATCGAACACCATCTCCAGCGCCATCACCGCTGCCGCAAAACCGGCCGCTGCAACCAGCCAGCCGGCTTGTCGTTCGAACGCATTGAAGGCGCGGTCACGCCAGCCGCTGCGGGCGCTCAAGGTCAGCGCGGCGTGCGCCAGCACCAGCAGATTCAACGCGGTCAGCAAGCCGACCCACACCCATTCGCTGGCGAAGCGCGTGGTCAGCCATGCCAGATTGCCCCAGGCGCCGATTGAGCAAGCGGCGAGGGCGCCGAGCAATGGCAGCACCAGCGCTGAGCCCGTGGTGCGAACCCGACCGCCAAGAACCAGCGTGCCGAGGAAGATCAAACTGCCGAGCGCCAGCCAGCGCGACCAGTCAGGTACGTTGGATACTGGCCCGGCCAGCACGCCTTTGTCCTGGCGATCCGCATCGAACAGCCCCCAGTAGCCACCGACCGCGCCTTCACTGCCGCGTTTCCACGGCTGGTCGAAGGCTTCGATCAGGTTGTAATGCCAGCCTTGCTGTTCGGCCAGGGTGACAAAACCACGAATGAACCTGGCTTCGTTGACCCGGCTCGGCAGCGCAGTCTCACGCTGGCGACCTTCGCTCGGCCAACCGGTTTCGCCGATCATCACGTCCTTGGGCGCGAACTTGTTGCCGAACACCTGGCGCACATCGGCCACGTGTTGCAGGGCAGCGTCGATGTTCGAAGGATCATCTTCCCAGTACGGCAGCAAATGAATGGTCAGGAAGTCCACCGCCGGCGCGACTTCCGGGTGCTTGAGCCAGAACTCCCAGACATCGGCGTACGTCACCGGTTGCTTGATATGGCTTTTGACCTTGTTGATCAGCTTCGCCAGTTGCGCCCCGGTGACTTCCTTGCGCAGCAAGGCTTCGTTGCCGACGATCACCGCGCTGACCACGTCCGGGTTGGCGTTGGCCGAGGCGATCAGCAGATCGACTTCTTTCTCGGTGTCCACCGGGTTGCTGTTGACCCAGGCGCCGATCATCAGCTTCAAACCATGCTTGCGCGCCAGTTCCGGCAGGGCTTCGAGGCCGGTCATGGAATAGGTGCGGATGCATTCGAAGCGGGTGGCGAGCAGGGCGAGGTCGGCGTCCATGCGCTCCGGGCGCAGTTTGAACGGCACGTCGAACGGCGACTGATCCTTGTCGAACGGCGTGTAGGAGGCGCATTGCAACTTGTGGGTCGGGGTGGCGACGTCCGGCAGAATCACCGGTTTGCCGAGGCCGTACCAGAAGCCGCAAAGCGCAAACAGGCCGAGCAGGCAGGCGAACAGATAAGGAAGAAAAGGGAAGCGGGAGGATGCGGACATGGTCAGGCCGAGTGGCTGCAAAGCGACGCATGTTACCTGCATTTATAGAGGGGTTGGTGGCCTGCATGTTTTTGACATGCAAAGTTCGGGCGGATTGTCTGGCGTCAAATATTCAGACGCAGTTAATGGCTTTCTGATGTCGTTTCTCGTTGCTTCGAGGTCGCTGGCAGAGCAGGTCGCTGTGTGCGTCAGGTTGATGATCAAAGCCATCAGTACTCCGCTGATGTTCGAACGAGTTTGCGGTCAGGCGTGATGGGGGCGCTGTGCACCATAACAATACGTTGACGATGCCCGGCATCCGTCGGGCGCAGCATTTCGGGGAAGTAACGATGAAGATGCGACGACTTTTAGGCGCAGGTGCCGCTCTGGTGCTTGCGATGAGCTCCACTTTCGCCAGCGCTGAAAAACAGACCCTGAACATCGGTTACGTTGACGGCTGGTCCGACAGCGTCGCGACCACCCACGTGGCGGCCGAAGTGATCAAACAGAAACTCGGCTACGACGTGAAGCTCCAGGCCGTCGCCACCGGGATCATGTGGCAGGGCGTTGCCACCGGCAAACTCGACGCCATGCTGTCGGCCTGGCTGCCAGTGACCCACGGCGAATACTGGGCGAAGAACAAGGATCTGGTCGTCGATTACGGCCCGAACTTCAAGGACGCGAAAATCGGCCTGATCGTGCCCGAGTACGTCAAAGCCAAATCCATCGAAGACCTGAAAACCGACGACAGCTTCAAAAATCGCATCGTCGGCATCGACGCCGGCTCAGGTGTGATGCTCAAGACCGACCAGGCGATCAAGGATTACGGCCTGACCGGTTACACCCTCAAGGCCAGTTCCGGCGCCGGCATGATCGCCGAGCTGACCCGTGCCGAGAAAAAGAACGAATCCATCGCCGTGACCGGCTGGGTGCCGCACTGGATGTTCGCCAAGTGGAAACTGCGCTTCCTCGACGACCCGAAAGGCGTGTATGGCGCGGCTGAAACCGTGAACAGCATCGGCAGCAAAGAGCTGGATGCCAAGGCGCCGGAAGTGGCGAAGTTCCTGAAGAACTTCCAGTGGGCCTCCAAAGACGAAATCGGTCAGGTCATGCTGGCGATTCAGGACGGTGCCAAACCTGAAGCCGCCGCCAAGGACTGGGTCGCCAAACACCCGGACCGCGTGGCTGAATGGACCAAGTAATATAAGTCGAAGCGTCTAGTCTGCGCTTCCCAGGGCCGCCCGGCATTTACGTCGGGCGGCCTTTTTTATGGCCCTTCCTTTAATGGCGGATGCGCACCTTTTTCGGGCCGTCTGGAAATTGGCAAAAACGCCATGGCGTTCTACTACTAAGGTCGTCTGGAAGCCGGCTCGCAGCCGCATACAGTGGATACGTTCCAAAAATAAAAATCTGTGCTGCGAGGATAAAAACAATGAACGACAGCATTTACCTCTCTATTCAGAACAGCCCGCGCTTCAAGGAGCTGGTGAAAAAAAGGGAAAGGTTCGCCTGGATACTCTCGGCGATCATGCTAGGGCTCTACTCCGGATTCATCCTGCTGATCGCGTACGGGCCACAAGTGCTCGGGACCAAGATCAGCGCCGGCTCATCCATCACCTGGGGCATCCCCATCGGTGTCGGGCTGATTGTCTCGGCCTTCATCCTGACCGGTATCTACGTGCGCCGCGCCAATGGCGAGTTCGACGACCTGAACAATGCGATTCTCAAGGAGGCTCAGCAATGATCCGGCGTCTACTGGCTCTTTTGAGCATTGCAGCGTTCGCTCCGGCCGCGTGGGCCGCTGACGCCCTGACCGGCGAAGTCCATAAACAACCGCTCAACGTTTCCGCGATCGTCATGTTCGTGGTGTTCGTCGGCGCGACCCTGTGCATCACCTACTGGGCCTCCAAGCGCAACAAGTCGGCTGCCGACTACTATGCGGCGGGCGGCAAAATCACCGGTTTCCAGAACGGTCTGGCAATTGCCGGTGACTACATGTCGGCGGCGTCCTTCCTGGGGATTTCCGCGCTGGTGTTCACCTCCGGCTACGACGGCCTGATCTACTCGATCGGCTTCCTGGTGGGCTGGCCGATCATTCTGTTCCTGATCGCCGAGCGTCTGCGCAACCTGGGTAAATACACCTTTGCCGACGTGGCGTCCTACCGTCTCGGGCAAACCCAGATCCGCACGCTGTCGGCCTGCGGTTCGCTGGTGGTGGTGGCGTTCTACCTGATCGCGCAAATGGTCGGTGCCGGCAAGCTGATCCAGCTGCTGTTCGGTCTCGACTACCACGTCGCGGTGATTCTGGTGGGTATCCTGATGTGCCTGTACGTGCTGTTCGGCGGCATGCTGGCGACCACCTGGGTGCAGATCATCAAGGCCGTGCTGTTGCTGTCCGGTGCTTCGTTCATGGCGCTGATGGTGATGAAGCACGTCAACTTCGACTTCAACACCCTGTTCTCCGAATCCATCAAGGTTCACGCCAAGGGCGAAGCGATCATGAGCCCCGGCGGTCTGGTGAAAGACCCGATCTCGGCGTTCTCCCTCGGCCTGGCGCTGATGTTCGGTACCGCTGGCCTGCCGCACATCCTGATGCGCTTCTTCACCGTGAGCGATGCGAAGGAAGCTCGCAAGAGCGTGCTGTATGCGACCGGTTTCATCGGCTACTTCTACATCCTGACCTTCATCATCGGCTTCGGCGCGATCCTACTGGTCAGCACCAACCCGGCCTTTAAAGATGCGGCGGGCGCTCTGCTCGGCGGCAACAACATGGCGGCGGTGCACCTGGCCAACGCCGTGGGCGGCAGCATCTTCCTCGGCTTCATCTCGGCGGTGGCGTTCGCAACCATTCTGGCGGTAGTGGCCGGTCTGACCCTGGCCGGTGCTTCGGCGGTGTCCCACGACCTCTATGCCAGCGTGATCAAGAAGGGCAAGGCCAACGAGAAGGATGAGATCCGTGTTTCGAAGATCACTACCGTCGCACTGGGCGTGCTGGCCATCGGCCTGGGCATCCTGTTCGAAAGCCAGAACATCGCGTTCATGGTCGGCCTGGCGTTCTCCATTGCGGCGAGCTGCAACTTCCCGGTCCTGCTGCTTTCGATGTACTGGAAGAAACTGACCACCCGTGGCGCCATGATTGGCGGCTGGCTGGGTCTGGTGAGTGCGGTGGGGCTGATGATCCTTGGCCCGACCATCTGGGTGCAGATTCTGCATCATGAGAAGGCGATCTTCCCTTACGAGTATCCGGCGCTGTTCTCGATGATCATTGCGTTTATCGGGATCTGGTTCTTCTCGATCACTGATAAGTCGGCGGCGGCAGAGAACGAGCGTGCGCTGTTCTTCCCGCAGTTTGTGCGTTCGCAGACTGGGTTGGGGGCTAGTGGGGCGGTTTCGCACTGAGGCTTTTTGTGTAGGTTGAGTTGAATGGAAATGCCCTGGTCGAGAGATTGGGGCATTTTTTATGGGCGGTTATCGGATGTTCTTGGGGATTGGGTGTATATCCGTTGCTGCGGTAACGGCTTCTTAGGGTTCCGCCCTTACGGCCATCCCTTTCAAGGTCTTTTCGTTTTAGCGGCCTTGATTACCCGGTCCGTTGAAACATGTGCATGCACCGCAGTGCCTTGCACCCATGTTTTGGGTTTAGGCACCTTGGGGCCCCGTGGACTTTTCGCAACTTGTTTGGGTTGGATGTTTCTGGCCAGTTCCAACAAGCGCTGGGCCAGTTTTTCCAGAGGTATGACGGGAAAATATTCCAGGGGCAGCGCGATTTGCAGGCCTTCATAACCACTCCGGACCTGAACCGCCAAGTGATAGGTTGAGGCTTCCCAGCCGTCAGGCTGAGTATCCTGATGGGCTTGCTCGACGCTTCGCTTGAGTACGGCCAGGACGTTGTAGGCCAATACCGCGGTAGCGAACCCGAGCAATGCAGCCTTTGGACTACCAAGGGTTTCGATTTCGCTTTCCAGGATTGCTTCCAGTCGCTGGAACATGCCTTCTATGCTCCAGCGACGGCGATAGAGTTCCGCGATCTGCTGTGCGCTGATGCTTTCAGGCAGGTTGCTCCAGAACATCAAGCTGCTGTCACCCGAGTCCGTTGGCGAGTGAAGCGTCAGTTCAACACGCCGACACTGGTAACCGCCTCTGACCTGAATAATCTGCTCACGCACAGTGCCCGTGTTTACAGGCACTGGTTCTTGCCAATGCCCCTCTTGAATCAGGCGTGGATGCTTGGCTTGTTGACGAATGACAAAGGAGGTTTTGACCTGCTCGCAAGCCTCCATGACCGGGAGCGTGCAATAGAGTCGATCGGCCAGCCACACCTGGCCCGGCTCGGCATCGGCCAAGAGAGGCAACACGCAAACACGCTCGCTTGCGTAGGCATCCTCGCACGCCTGCAGGTCGATGACCTGGTCCAGGTCGGGGTCGTAGACAACCACCGAGAAACCGGGTCGAGCGGCACCACGCTCGTGGCGTAAAGCCCCCAGTCGTTTCTCGGTGGATGCCAAGTGATTACCGTCTACCACCCGGACCTGCCACTCCGGCAGCATCTGCGTGCAACCCAACTCCTTGATGGTTGGAGCCAGGCGCTGCGCACAGCCCGTGACCAGTGCGCGCAACAGAGCTGGCTCGGTACGACTGATCTTGTCGTAGAGCGCCGCCAGACTGACAGGAAGATCTTCCAGTTGCCGCGCGGCGGCGTGCAGGGAAGGCTTCAAGCCCAATGAAACAAGGGACATCAGCTTGATAATGGTCGAGAACAACAGCTCACGAGAATACTGCCGTTGCCGATGTTCTTCGAAGACCTGATCAACCCACTCAGGGGCAATAGCGTGCTCCAGTGCCAATTTGGCCATAACGCTGGCAGGTGCTTTTTTCTCGAACCTCGCTAAAACCTCTGCCCACATCGCTTCGTCGTCCTGACTGAATTTTTGGGGCATTTTAACCAAAGACCTTGAAAGGGATGGCCCTTACGGCGGGTCACTTTTGACAAACGCCTCAAAAGTAACCAAAAACGCTTGCTCCTACGTCCGGCCCGCTCGCTGGGGCTCGGGGTTCCTTCGCTCCGGAATTCATCCGGGGGGCATCGCCTACGGTTTGCTTCGCTGCACCTCCTCTCGATGTGTTTGGCTTCGCCAAACGGTCGCTGCGCTCCCACCCCCGGATAAATCCCTCCACTCAGCCTTCCGACGTCGCCCGAAGATCAAAAGCGGTACTTGAGCTAACGCTCATCGTGTTGAGTGTTGAGTGGTGAGCAGGGGGATGCTCTTGATGTGGCTTTTGATTTTTTGCCCCTTCGGCAGGCCGAGCGGAGGTGTTCATCAGGGGGTAGGCGCGCAGCGCCGTGCGGCGTAGCCGCATACATCGAGAGGAGGTGCAGCGAAGCAAACCGTAGGCGATGCCCCCTGATGGACGCCGTAGCGAGGGAACACTGAGCCTAAGCGAAGTGCCGTACGCCGGGGCAAAGCCTTTTGCTTACTTTTCGGCGTTTGGAAAAGTGAGTCGCTGTAAGAGCGAAACCGCCAGCGGCAGCACCCGAAGAAACGGATATGTACCCAATCTACAAAAAACAGTCGGCCCAAAGGCCGCTGAGATACCCCAAACAAAAACGGCCCCCATTCACATGGAGGCCGTTCTCGTTACAACTTAAGACGTTATCGCAAGACAAGTCTTATTTGCGGTCTTCCAGCTTGGTGATATCCCGCGACTCATAACCAGTGTACAGCTGGCGCGGACGGCCAATCTTGTACGGGCTGGAGAGCATTTCCTTCCAGTGCGAGATCCAGCCGACAGTACGTGCCAGGGCGAAGATCACAGTGAACATGCTGGTCGGAATGCCGATCGCCTTGAGGATGATCCCCGAGTAGAAGTCGACGTTCGGGTACAGCGAGCGCTCGATGAAGTACGGGTCGGTCAGGGCGATCTCTTCCAGGCGCATGGCCAGTTCGAGTTGCGGATCGTTCTGGATGCCCAGTTCCTTCAACACTTCGTCGCAGGTCTGCTTCATCACGGTCGCACGTGGGTCGCGGTTCTTGTAGACGCGGTGACCGAAGCCCATCAGCTTGAACGGATCGTTCTTGTCCTTGGCCTTGGCGATGAACTTGTCGATGTTCGAGACATCGCCGATTTCATCGAGCATGGTCAGCACGGCTTCGTTCGCACCGCCGTGGGCAGGGCCCCACAGTGCGGCGATACCGGCGGCGATACAGGCGAACGGGTTGGCACCCGAGGAGCCCGCCAGGCGCACGGTGGAGGTCGAAGCGTTCTGCTCGTGGTCGGCGTGGAGGATGAAGATCCGGTCCATGGCCTTGGCGAGTACCGGGCTGATCGGTTTGATCTCGCACGGGGTGTTGAACATCATGTGCAGGAAGTTTTCCGCGTACGACAGGTCGTTGCGCGGGTACATCATGGGTTGGCCCATGGAGTACTTGTAAACCATCGCGGCCAGGGTCGGCATCTTGGCAACCAGGCGGATCGCGGAGATTTCGCGATGCTGCGGGTTATTGATGTCGAGGGAGTCGTGGTAGAAGGCCGAGAGGGCGCCGACTACACCACACATGACGGCCATCGGGTGGGCGTCACGGCGGAAGCCGTTGAAGAAGGTTTTCAGCTGCTCGTGAACCATGGTGTGGTTCTTCACGGTGCCGACGAACTGGGCCTTTTGCTCTGCAGTCGGCAGTTCGCCGTTCAGCAGCAGGTAGCAGGTTTCCAGGTAGTCCGACTTTTCAGCCAGTTGTTCGATCGGGTAGCCGCGGTGCAACAGGATGCCGTTGTCGCCGTCGATATAGGTGATCTTCGATTCGCAGGAAGCGGTCGACATGAAACCGGGGTCGAAAGTGAAGCGGCCCGTGGCCGTCAGGCCCCGAACATCGATTACATCGGGACCAACGGTGCCGGTTAAAATGGGCAGCTCGACGGGGGCTGCGCCCTCGATGATCAACTGCGCTTTTTTGTCAGCCATGTGGCCTCCTATTTATGCTTGAAATCATCAGACAGACCCCCCACGCAGGGCCCGCACCACTATAGTGAGATAAATTCGAATGTCAATTTGCCTAAAGTCTTGCTCCAGAAGGCTTTAACCGCACTTTTTCCTCGAAATTGCCTGCCATTTACGCCTTTTATACAACTTGTGCAATCAGCTATTGGGGGTAGGCGATTGCGTTGTCATTAGTAGCCTAACTGTCTATACTCGGCGACCGACCGCCAAGGGCTTTTGGGCTTGCTTTCATTGGGGGTCGCATCCCTGGGTGGTGGTTACCTGACCAGTGCACTCCCCAACAACTTTGCCCTGATTGTTAGGGGCTCTTCAGTGTGAAAAAAAAGCCGTGAAAAGCCAACGACCTGTAAACCTAGACCTAAGGACCATCAAACTCCCCATCACCGGCGTTACGTCGTTTCTTCACCGTGTTTCCGGCATCATCCTCTTCCTGGGCCTCGGCATCATGCTTTATGCATTGGGCAAATCCCTGGGTTCCGAGGAAGGTTATGTCGAGGTGAAGGCATGCTTGACCAGCCCGCTGGCCAAGTTCGTAGCATGGGGCCTCCTGTCCGCTCTGCTGTATCACCTGGTTGCCGGTGTGCGCCACTTGATCATGGACATGGGCATCGGTGAGACGCTGGAAGGCGGCCGCCTGGGCTCGAAACTGATCATCGCCGTTTCCGTGGTGCTGATCGTTCTGGCAGGAGTTTGGATATGGTAACCAGCGTTACAAACCTTTCGCGTTCGGGCCTCTATGACTGGATGGCACAGCGTGTGTCTGCGGTCGTTCTCGCGGCTTATTTCATTTTCCTGATCGGCTACCTCGCCGCTCACCCGGGCATCGGTTATGAACAATGGCATGGCCTGTTCGCCCACAACGGAATGCGTATCTTCAGTCTGCTGGCACTGGTTGCCCTGGGCGCTCACGCCTGGGTCGGCATGTGGACCATCGCGACCGACTACCTGACGCCGATGGCGCTGGGCAAGTCCGCGACTGCAGTACGTTTCCTTTTCCAGGCAGTATGCGGCGTCGCGATGTTCGCTTACTTCGTCTGGGGTGTGCAGATTCTCTGGGGTATCTGATTCATGGCTAACATTCCAACGATTTCTTTCGACGCCATCATCATTGGTGGCGGCGGTGCCGGCATGCGCGCTGCGCTGCAGCTGGCACAGGGCGGTCACAAGACTGCCGTGATCACCAAGGTCTTCCCGACCCGTTCGCACACTGTATCCGCCCAGGGCGGCATCACCTGCGCCATCGCGTCCGCTGACCCGAACGATGACTGGCGCTGGCACATGTACGATACCGTCAAGGGTTCCGACTACATTGGTGACCAGGACGCTATCGAATACATGTGTCAGGAAGGCCCGGCTGCCGTTTTCGAGCTGGACCACATGGGTCTGCCGTTCTCGCGTACCGAAACCGGCCGTATCTACCAGCGTCCGTTCGGCGGTCAGTCGAAGGATTACGGTAAAGGCGGGCAGGCTGCCCGTACCTGCGCCGCTTCCGACCGTACCGGTCACGCGCTGCTGCACACCCTTTATCAGGGCAACCTGAAAGCCGGTACCACGTTCCTGAACGAGTACTACGCTGTCGATCTGGTCAAGAACGACGCAGGCGACTTCGTCGGTGTGATCGCAATCTGCATCGAAACCGGTGAAACCACCTACATCCGCGCCAAGGCCACCGTACTGGCGACCGGCGGTGCAGGCCGTATCTATGCGTCCACCACCAACGCCCTGATCAACACCGGTGACGGCGTCGGCATGGCTCTGCGTGCTGGCGTACCGGTACAAGACATTGAAATGTGGCAGTTCCACCCGACCGGCATCGCCGGCGCCGGTGTACTGGTTACCGAAGGTTGCCGTGGTGAAGGTGGTTACCTGATCAACAAGCACGGCGAGCGTTTCATGGAGCGTTATGCTCCGAACGCCAAAGACCTGGCTGGTCGTGACGTGGTTGCCCGCTCGATGGTTAAGGAAATCATCGCTGGCAACGGTTGCGGTCCGAATGGCGACCACGTAATGCTCAAACTCGACCACCTGGGCGAGGAAGTGCTGCACAGCCGTCTGCCAGGCATCTGCGAACTGTCGAAGACTTTCGCTCACGTTGACCCGGTGGTTGCTCCGGTTCCGGTTGTTCCGACCTGCCACTACATGATGGGCGGCGTTGCCACCAACATTCACGGCCAGGCGATCACCCAGAACGCCGAAGGCGTGGATCAGATCATTCCTGGTCTGTTCGCCGTAGGTGAAGTGGCTTGCGTATCGGTTCACGGCGCCAACCGTCTGGGCGGCAACTCGCTGCTCGACCTGGTGGTCTTCGGTCGCGCTGCCGGCCTGCACCTCGAGAAGGCTCTGACTGACGGCATCGAATACGATGACGCCACCGAAGCCAACATCGAAGCTGCCCTGGCACGCCTGAGCGCGCTGAACAACCGTACCGACGGCGAAGACGTCGCTACCCTGCGTCGCGAGCTGCAAAGCTGCATGCAGAACTACTTCGGTGTATTCCGTACCGGCGAATACATGCAGAAGGGTATTGCCCAGCTGGCCGATCTGCGCAAGCGCATCGCCAACGTGAAGATCAACGATAAGTCGCAGGCGTTCAACACTGCACGTATCGAAGCGCTGGAACTGCAAAACCTGCTGGAAGTGGCTGAAGCTACCGCCATTGCTGCCGAAGTGCGTAAAGAGTCCCGCGGCGCTCACGCCCGTGAAGACTTCGAAGACCGTGACGACGAAAACTGGCTGTGCCACACCCTGTACTTCCCGGGTGAGAAACGTGTCGCCAAGCGTGCCGTGAACTTCTCGCCGAAGACTGTTCCGACTTTCGAACCAAAAGTCCGGACTTATTAAGGGTGACCGCCATGTTGAAAGTCAGTGTTTATCGTTACAACCCTGATCAGGACGCTGCGCCGTTCATGCAGGAATTCCAGGTCGATACCGGTGGTAAGGACCTGATGGTGCTGGACGTGCTGGCCCTGATCAAAGAGCAGGACGAGGGTTTCTCCTATCGTCGCTCCTGCCGTGAAGGTGTTTGCGGTTCCGACGGCATGAACATCAACGGCAAGAACGGCCTGGCGTGCATCACGCCGCTGTCCGCTGTCGTCAAAGGTAACAAGTTGGTCATCCGTCCTCTGCCAGGTTTGCCGGTTATCCGTGACCTGGTCGTCGATATGAGCATCTTCTACAAGCAATACGAGAAGGTTAAGCCATTCCTGCAGAACGACACGCCGGCTCCGGCCATCGAGCGTCTGCAGTCCCCTGAAGAGCGTGAAAAGCTCGACGGTCTGTACGAGTGCATCCTGTGCGCCTGCTGCTCGACCTCTTGCCCGTCCTTCTGGTGGAACCCGGACAAATTCCTGGGTCCAGCTGCTCTGCTGCAAGCGTATCGCTTCCTGGCAGACAGCCGTGACACCAAGACGTCCGAGCGTCTGGCGTCCCTCGATGACCCGTTCAGCGTCTTCCGCTGCCGGGGCATCATGAACTGCGTCAACGTATGTCCGAAAGGCCTGAACCCGACTAAGGCCATCGGTCACATCCGTAACATGCTGCTTTCGAGCGGCGTGTGATTCAGAAGCTGTAACTGCCGCTGTAAAAAGCGGCATCGCTGCACCGTACAGGTCAAGGCGCGGGCTTCAACCCGCGCCCTGGCTATAACCAGAGCAACAGCCATAAGCTGCGGCTCTTATTTTGAAGAAATGAGACAAGCAGGGGCATCCGGGCTGGTACCCGGACTATCAGTGTGATCCTAAGTGGCTTGTTTTGGTCGCTGCATTCGGACTTCTGCAAGTTTGCTCGGTGTCGACACCGATGGTGTTCCCCTAACCGAGGGTGACCAAGCATGCAAGAAAGCGTGATGCAGCGCATGTGGAACAGCGCCTACCTTTCAGGTGGAAACGCTGCCTATGTGGAAGAGCTTTATGAGCTCTACCTGCACGACCCTAACGCTGTGCCAGAAGAGTGGCGCACCTACTTTCAGAAGCTGCCCGCCGACGGCGGCTCTGCCACCGATGTTTCGCACTCCACAATTCGCGATCATTTCGTGCTGCTGGCGAAGAACCAGCGCCGCGCCCAACCGGTTTCCGCCGGCAGCGTGAGCAGTGAGCACGAGAAGAAGCAAGTTGAAGTGCTGCGATTGATCCAGGCCTACCGTATGCGTGGCCACCAGGCAGCCCAGCTTGACCCGCTGGGGCTGTGGCAGCGTCCTGCACCTGCAGACCTGTCGATCAATCATTACGGCTTGACCAATGCCGATCTTGATACGACCTTCCGTGCCGGCGACCTGTTCATCGGCAAAGAGGAAGCGAGCCTACGCGAAATTCACGAAGCGTTGCAGCAGACATATTGCCGCACCATCGGCGCTGAATTTACGCACATCACCGATTCCGAGCAGCGCCAGTGGTTCCAGCAGCGTCTGGAAAGCGTACGTGGCCGTCCGGAATACTCCGCGGACATCAAGAGCCACCTGCTCGAGCGCGTGACTGCCGGTGAAGGCCTGGAAAAATACCTGGGCACCAAATACCCGGGCACCAAGCGTTTCGGTCTGGAAGGCGGCGAAAGCCTGATTCCGATGCTCGACGAACTGATCCAGCGTTCCGGCTCGTACGGCACCAAGGAAGTCGTCATCGGCATGGCCCACCGTGGCCGTCTGAACGTGCTGGTCAACACCTTCGGCAAGAACCCGCGCGAGCTGTTCGACGAGTTCGAAGGCAAGAAGAAGGTCGAGCTGGGTTCCGGTGACGTTAAATACCACCAGGGCTTCTCGTCCAACGTGATGACCGCCGGCGGTGAAGTTCACCTGGCCATGGCGTTCAACCCGTCCCACCTGGAAATCGTTTCCCCGGTGGTCGAAGGTTCGGTACGTGCCCGTCAGGACCGTCGCAACGACGCGACCGGCGAAAAAGTACTGCCGATCTCCATCCACGGTGACGCTGCATTCGCAGGTCAGGGCGTGGTGATGGAAACCTTCCAGATGTCGCAGACCCGCGGTTTCAAGACCGGCGGTACCGTGCACATCGTGATCAACAACCAGGTCGGTTTCACCATCAGCAACCCGCTGGACTCGCGTTCCACCGAGTACGCCACCGACGTTGCGAAGATGATCCAGGCGCCGATCCTCCATGTGAATGGCGATGATCCGGAAGCCGTACTGTTCGTTACCCAGCTGGCCATCGACTACCGCATGCAGTTCAAGCGTGACGTAGTGATCGACCTGGTCTGCTACCGTCGTCGCGGCCACAACGAGGCCGACGAGCCAAGCGGCACCCAGCCTCTGATGTATCAGCAGATCACCAAGCAGCGCACCACCCGTGAGCTGTACGCTGATCGTCTGACCCAGGGCGGTGTGCTGGACGCAGAGCGTGTTCAGGCGAAAGTCGACGAATACCGCAACGCGCTGGACAACGGTCTGCACGTAGTGAAATCGCTGGTCAAAGAGCCGAACAAAGAGCTGTTCGTGGACTGGCGTCCGTATCTGGGCCACGCCTGGACTGCGCGTCACGACACTCGCTTCGATCTGAAGACCCTGCAGGAACTGTCCGCCAAGCTGCTGGAAATTCCGGAAGGCTTCGTGGTTCAGCGTCAGGTCGCGAAGATCTACGAAGACCGTCAGAAGATGCAAGCCGGCGGCCTGCCGATCAACTGGGGTTACGCCGAAACCATGGCGTACGCGACCCTGGCGTTCGAAGGTCACCCGATCCGCATGACCGGTCAGGACATCGGCCGCGGTACGTTCTCGCACCGTCACGCTGTTCTGCACAACCAGAAAGATGCCGGCACCTACATTCCGCTGAAACACCTGTACGAAGGTCAGCCACGCTTCGACCTGTACGACTCGTTCCTGTCGGAAGAAGCGGTACTGGCATTCGAATACGGTTACTCGACCACCACGCCAAACGCGCTGGTGATCTGGGAAGCCCAGTTCGGCGACTTCGCCAACGGTGCACAGGTTGTTATCGACCAGTTCATCACCAGCGGCGAGCACAAGTGGGGCCGTCTCTGCGGTCTGACCATGCTGCTGCCGCACGGCTACGAAGGCCAGGGCCCTGAGCACAGCTCGGCACGTCTTGAGCGTTACCTGCAGCTGTGCGCCGAGCACAACATTCAGGTGTGCATGCCGACGACTCCGGCGCAGATCTACCACTTGCTGCGTCGTCAGGTGATCCGCCCGCTGCGCAAGCCGCTGGTAGTCCTGACTCCGAAGTCGCTGCTGCGTCACAAACTGGCAATCTCGACGCTGGAAGATCTGGCCGAAGGTTCGTTCCAGACCGTTATCCCGGAAATCGATGCACTGGACCCGAAAAAGGTCGAGCGCGTGGTTCTGTGCAGCGGCAAGGTCTACTACGACCTGCTGGAAAAACGCCGTGCCGAAGGCCGCGAAGATATCGCCATCGTGCGTATCGAGCAGCTGTACCCATTCCCTGAGGACGACTTGAAAGAAGTCCTGGCTCCTTACACCAACGCCAAAGCGGCTGTCTGGTGCCAGGAAGAGCCGATGAACCAGGGCGCCTGGTACTGCAGCCAGCACCACCTGCGTCGCAGCATCAGCAACCTCAACAAATCTCTCGTACTTGAGTACGCGGGTCGTGAGGCTTCTGCTGCACCTGCATGTGGTTACGCATCGATGCACGCCGAGCAGCAGGAAAAACTGCTGCAAGACGCGTTTACCGTTTAACGCCTTCGCGCACCTGAAACCGAATTTAAGGAACCACAGACAATGGCTATCGAGATCAAAGCCCCCACTTTCCCGGAATCGGTTGCCGATGGCACCGTTGCCACCTGGCACAAACAACCGGGCGACGCCGTCAAGCGTGACGAACTGATCGTCGACATCGAAACCGACAAGGTCGTACTGGAAGTGCTGGCCACCGCCGACGGCGTGCTGGGCGCAATCGTCAAGGGCGAGGGCGACACCGTCCTGTCCGACGAAGTCCTGGGCTCCATCGTTGAAGGCGGCGCTGCTGCCGCTGCTCCGGCTGCCGCTGCTGCTCCGGCCGCTGCTGCCGCTGCCCCGGCTGCTGCCGGCGCTGACGAAGACGCGATCGCTGCTCCGGCTGCTCGCAAGCTGGCCGAAGAAAACGGCATCAACCTGGCTTCCGTAAAAGGCACCGGCAAAGACGGCCGTGTGACCAAGGAAGACGTGGTTGCCGCTGTTGAAGCGAAGAAATCCGCTCCGGCTGCTGCACCGAAAGCTGCTGCTCCGGCCGCTGCCGCTCCTGTGTTCGCCGCTGGCGACCGCATCGAGAAGCGCGTTCCGATGACCCGCGTTCGCGCCACCGTTGCCAAGCGTCTGGTTGAAGCCCAGTCGAACATGGCGATGCTGACCACTTTCAACGAAGTCGACATGACCGAAGTCATGGCCCTGCGTTCGAAGTACAAGGATCTGTTCGAGAAGTCCCACAACGGCGTACGCCTGGGCTTCATGTCGTTCTTCGTGAAGGCTGCCACCGAAGCGCTGAAACGCTTCCCGGCGGTCAACGCTTCGATCGACGGCAACGACATCGTTTACCACGGTTATGCCGACATCGGCGTTGCTGTTTCCAGCGACCGTGGCCTGGTAGTTCCGGTTCTGCGTAACGCCGAACACATGAGCCTGGCTGAAATCGAAGGCGGCATCGCCACCTTCGGCAAGAAGGCCCGTGACGGCAAACTGTCGATGGACGAGATGACCGGCGGTACCTTCACCATCACCAACGGTGGTACCTTCGGTTCGATGATGTCGACCCCGATCGTCAACCCGCCGCAGGCAGCGATTCTGGGCATGCACAACATCATCCAGCGTCCGATGGCCATCAACGGTCAGGTCGTTATCCGTCCGATGATGTACCTGGCACTGTCCTACGATCACCGTCTGATCGATGGCAAAGAAGCTGTGACTTTCCTGGTGACCATCAAGAACCTGCTGGAAGATCCGGCTCGTCTGTTGCTGGATATCTGATAGAAGCAGCCATGAGCTGCAGGTTTCAGGCTGCCGGAGACGGCAGTCTGGCTTGCAGCTTGCGGCTTGAAGCTTTTCGCTAAAGAGGATTTTTTGAATGTCGCAGAAATTTGACGTAGTAGTGATCGGTGCCGGCCCTGGCGGCTACGTAGCTGCCATCAAGGCCGCGCAACTCGGTCTGAGCACTGCCTGCATCGAGAAGTACACCGATGCTGAAGGCAAGCAAGCCCTGGGCGGCACCTGCCTGAACGTAGGCTGCATTCCGTCCAAGGCGCTGCTGGACAGCTCCTGGAAATACAAGGAAGCCAAAGAAAGCTTCAACGTTCACGGTATCTCGACCGGCGAAGTCAAAATGGACGTCGCTGCGATGGTTGGCCGCAAGGCCGGCATCGTCAAGAACCTGACCGGCGGCGTTGCCACCCTGTTCAAGGCCAACGGCGTTACTTCGATCCAGGGCCACGGCAAACTGCTGGCCGGCAAGAAAGTCGAAGTCACCAAGCCGGACGGCTCGGTTGAAGTCATCGAAGCCGAAAACGTCATCCTGGCGCCAGGTTCGCGTCCGATCGACATTCCACCGGCTCCGGTTGATCAGAAAGTCATCGTCGATTCGACTGGTGCCCTGGAATTCCAGGCCGTACCTAAGCGTCTGGGCGTGATCGGCGCTGGCGTGATCGGTCTGGAGCTGGGTTCGGTATGGTCGCGTCTGGGTGCAGAAGTGACTGTCCTGGAAGCCCTGGACACCTTCCTGATGGCAGCGGACACCGCTGTTTCCAAGGAAGCGCTGAAAACCCTGACCAAACAGGGTCTGGATATCAAGCTGGGCGCTCGCGTAACCGGTTCGAAAGTGAACGGCGACGAAGTCGTTGTGAACTACACCGATGCCAACGGCGAACAGACCATCACTTTCGACAAGCTGATCGTAGCCGTTGGTCGCCGTCCGGTGACCACTGATCTGCTGGCTGCCGACAGCGGCGTGACCCTGGACGAGCGCGGTTTCGTGCACGTTGACGATCACTGCGCCACCACTGTACCGGGCGTTTACGCCATCGGTGACGTGGTTCGCGGCATGATGCTGGCTCACAAAGCCTCGGAAGAGGGCATCATGGTTGTCGAGCGCATCAAGGGCCACAAGGCCCAGATGAACTATGACCTGATCCCTTCGGTTATTTATACTCACCCGGAAATCGCATGGGTTGGTAAAACCGAGCAGGCCTTGAAAGCTGAAGGCGTTGAAGTTAACGTCGGCACCTTCCCGTTCGCAGCATCCGGCCGTGCCATGGCCGCCAACGATACCGGTGGTTTCGTCAAGGTCATCGCCGATGCCAAGACTGACCGCGTATTGGGCGTGCACGTGATTGGCCCGAGCGCTGCAGAACTGGTTCAGCAGGGCGCGATCGGTATGGAATTCGGCACCAGCGCTGAAGACCTGGGCATGATGGTTTTCTCTCATCCGACCCTGTCCGAAGCCTTGCACGAAGCAGCTCTGGCAGTGAATGGCGGCGCCATCCACATTGCCAACCGCAAGAAGCGTTAAGACACAATAAGAAACCACGGCGGTACGGCCCGTCGTGAGCCTTGCGTGCAAGACTCACCGCGGAATGTCCGCTGGACGCAGCCTTGCGTAGCTGCACCGGGTATCCGGAAAGGCTACGCAAGCAGCAGTCACAGGTGGCGCGGCACTCATCAAGAGCGCAGCGCCGAATGCGCAGTACCTAACGAAGACGGTAAAAAGCATGAATCTTCACGAGTATCAGGGTAAGCAGCTGTTCGCTGAATACGGCCTGCCAGTTTCCACTGGTTTCGCAGTAGACACCCCGGAAGCAGCAGCAGAAGCTTGCGACAAAATCGGCGGCAACGAGTGGGTTGTCAAAGCCCAGGTTCACGCCGGTGGTCGCGGTAAAGCGGGCGGCGTCAAGCTGGTTCGCAGCAAAGAAGACGCCAAAGCCTTCGCACAGCAGTGGCTGGGCAAGCGTCTGGTGACTTACCAGACTGATGCCAATGGCCAGCCAGTCACCAAGATCCTGGTTGAATCGTGCACTGATATCGCTAAAGAGCTGTACCTGGGCGCTGTCGTTGACCGTTCGAGCCGTCGCATCGTGTTCATGGCTTCCACCGAAGGTGGCGTGGACATCGAGAAAATCGCTCACGACACTCCAGAAAAAATTCTGAAAGCCACTATCGATCCACTGGTTGGCGCTCAGCCGTTCCAGGGTCGCGAGCTGGCATTCCAGCTGGGTCTGGAAGGCAAGCAGGTTGCTCAGTTCGCCAAGATCTTCGTAGGTCTGGCCAAGCTGTTCAAGGATCACGACCTGGCTCTGCTGGAAGTGAACCCGCTGGTGATCAAGGCTGACGGCGATCTGCACTGCCTGGACGCCAAGATCAACATCGACGCCAACGCAATGTACCGTCAGCCTAAGCTGAAGACTTTCCACGATCCGTCCCAGGACGATCCGCGCGAAGCGCACGCTGCCAAGTTCGAACTGAACTACGTAGCGCTGGAAGGCAACATCGGCTGCATGGTGAACGGTGCCGGCCTGGCCATGGGTACCATGGACATCGTCAACCTGCACGGCGGCAAGCCAGCCAACTTCCTCGACGTAGGTGGTGGTGCTACCAAAGAACGCGTTACCGAAGCTTTCAAGATCATTCTGTCCGACAGCAATGTCGCTGCAGTACTGGTTAACATCTTCGGCGGCATCGTTCGTTGCGACATGATTGCCGAAGGCATCATCGGTGCAGTGAAAGAAGTCGGCGTGAAAATCCCGGTTGTTGTTCGTCTTGAAGGCAACAACGCTGAACTGGGCGCTAAAGTACTGGCAGAAAGCGGTTTGAACATCATCGCTGCTACCAGCCTGACCGACGCTGCTCAACAAGTCGTTAAAGCTGCGGAGGGCAAGTAATGAGCGTCCTGATCAATAAAGACACCAAAGTAATCTGCCAGGGCTTCACCGGCGCGCAGGGTACTTTCCACTCCGAACAAGCCATTGCCTACGGCACCAAAATGGTTGGCGGCGTGACTCCAGGCAAAGGTGGCACCACTCACCTGAACCTGCCTGTGTTCAACACCGTGAAAGAAGCCGTAGAAGCCACTGGCGCCACCGCCAGCGTGATCTACGTTCCGGCTCCTTTCTGCAAGGACTCGATCCTGGAAGCGGCATTCGGCGGCATCAAGCTGATCGTCTGCATCACCGAAGGCATTCCTACCCTGGACATGCTGGACGCGAAAGTTAAGTGCGACGAGCTGGGTGTTACCCTGATCGGCCCTAACTGCCCAGGCGTGATCACTCCGGGCGAGTGCAAGATCGGCATCATGCCAGGTCACATCCACTTGCCAGGCAAGGTCGGTATCGTTTCCCGTTCCGGCACCCTGACCTACGAAGCTGTGAAGCAGACCACTGACGCCGGTTTCGGTCAGTCGACTTGCGTCGGCATCGGCGGTGACCCGATCCCGGGTTCGAACTTCATCGACATCCTGAAGCTGTTCCAGGAAGACCCGAAGACCGAAGCGATCGTAATGATCGGCGAGATCGGCGGTTCGGCTGAAGAAGAAGCGGCTGCCTACATCAAGGCCAACGTGACCAAGCCGGTTGTTTCCTACATCGCTGGTGTGACTGCTCCTCCGGGCAAGCGCATGGGCCATGCTGGCGCAATCATCTCCGGCGGCAAAGGCACTGCAGACGAGAAATTCGCTGCTCTGCAAGACGCAGGCGTGAAAACCGTGCGTTCGCTGGCAGACATCGGCAAGGCCCTGGCCGAGCTGACTGGCTGGGAAGTGAAGAAGTAAGCTTCGGCTGACTTTTCAGCTCCAGCAACAAAGGCCACCTTCGGGTGGCCTTTGTCGTTTCTGATGTTCGGTTTGACGATGGCGATTTATAGGCACCTGCCCAATTACATGCAAAAACGCGACACAGACACGTCGCGTATCGGATAGTTCGCCCTCAAACAGTGCGTTTGTCAGACAAATTCGTTAGGCTAGCAGCCATTTTTGCGTCTGCCGCCCACAAGGCATGCAACGCGCTAAACGGGTCAGTCTTATACGGATTGACAGCATTTCCCTAACCCCACAGGGAAATCCCCCTCTAAATTCCGATTCAGTAGTGTGGTATTTCCTTAATGAAAGTTTTGAAAGGTCAGGACATCCTGGCACTTGGCTTTATGACATTCGCCCTGTTCGTCGGGGCCGGCAACATCATCTTCCCGCCTATCGTCGGTTTGCAGTCCGGACCCAACGTCTGGATGGCGGCGCTGGGCTTCCTGATCACGGCGGTCGGTCTGCCAGTGATCACCGTTGTCGCGCTGGCCAAGGTGGGCGGAGCGATGGATGCGCTGAGCACGCCGATCGGCAAGATTGCCGGTGGTGTGCTGGCAGCCGCGTGCTATCTGGCGGTCGGCCCGTTGTTCGCCACGCCGCGTACCGCGACCGTGTCCTTTGAAGTGGGTCTGGCGCCGCTGACCGGCGAAAGCCCGCTGGCGCTGTTCCTTTACAGCTCGGTGTACTTCCTGCTGGTGTTCTTCATTTCGCTCTATCCGGGCCGTCTGCTGGATACCGTGGGGCGTTTCCTCGCGCCGCTGAAGATCATCGCCCTGGCGGTACTCGGCATTGCCGCGTTCGCGCTGCCGGCCGGTGACATCGGTGTGGCCACTCCGGAATACGTCGCTGCGCCGTTCTCCCAAGGCTTCATCAATGGTTACCTGACCATGGATACCCTGGGCGCCCTGGTGTTCGGCATCGTCATCGTCAACGCGATCCGCTCCCGTGGCGTTGAATCGCCGGCACTGATCACCCGTTACGCGATCATCGCGGGTCTGATCGCCGGCGTCGGTCTGGCGCTGGTGTATGTCAGCCTGTTCCGTCTGGGTTCCGGCAGCCATGAAGTGGCCGCAGGGGCAACCAACGGCGCGGCGGTGCTGCATGCTTACGTGCAACATACCTTCGGTTCGCTGGGCAGCGGTTTCCTCGCGGTGCTGATCTCCCTGGCGTGTCTGGTGACTGCGGTCGGCCTGACCTGTGCCTGCGCCGAATATTTCAGCCGCATCGTGCCGCTGTCCTACAAGACGCTGGTCATCATCCTTGCGGCGTTTTCGCTGCTGGTGTCCAACCTGGGCCTGACCAAGCTGATCGCGTTCTCGATCCCGGTGCTGACCGCGATCTACCCGCCGTGCATCGTGCTGGTGGCCCTGAGCTTCTGTGCCGCGTTCTGGCATGAGCAGAGCCGCATCATGGGCCCGGTGATGCTGGTCTCGTTCGTGTTCGGCACGATTGACGCCTTGAAAGGTGCCGGCCTGGCCGACTGGATGCCATCGCAACTGTCCCACCTGCCGCTGAGCGAGCAGGGCCTGGCGTGGCTGGTGCCATGCGTGATGACTCTGGTGGTCGCAGTGGTTTGTGACCGCCTGCTGGGCAAGCGCGCCGAAGCCCTGGCTTAAGATTGCCGGCCCGTCACAAGCGGGCTTGAGCGATTAAACAGAAATGCCCCGTATCAATCGATACGGGGCATTTTTTATGGGCGTCAGGCAGTGTCTTTTCCTTTCGGCTAACGTCGAAGGGGAGCCGAAATCTTCCACACAGGAATTTGCATGTCGTTCATCCAAGCCAACCTGATCCACCTGCTTGCCGCGCTCTGGTTCGTCATCTGCTGGGGCGGTTACACCCGTTATGCCACCTGGAAGGCCCGTGACACCGCGTGCCTGGCCAGCGTGTTGCACCTGTACCGCGAAGACTGGATGCGCCGCATGCTGCTGCGTGACAACCGCATTGCCGATGCCAGCGTGATCGGCAACCTGGAGCGCAACGCCTCGTTCTTCGCTTCCAGCACACTGATCATCCTGGCCGGCATCCTGACTGTGCTCGGCGCCTCGGAGCGTGCAGTGTCGTTGCTGGCGGACATCCCGATGGTGCAGCAGGCCTCTCAGGGCATGTCGGAGATCAAGCTGCTGTGCCTGGCGCTGGTGTTTGTCTATGCCTTCTTCACGTTCAGTTGGTGCATGCGTCAGTACAACTTTGCGGCGGTTCTGGTGGGCTCGGCGCCGATGATCGGTGAGCGTCAGGTGTCCGAGCAGGAGCGCAAGGCGTTTGCTTCCCGGGCGGCGCGGGTGATTTCGATGGCGGCGAACCAGTTCAACTTCGGTCTGCGCTCCTATTACTTCGGCATGAGCATGCTGGCGTGGTTCGTCAGCCCGTGGCTGTTCATGCTGATGAGTGCGGGTGTGGTACTCGTGTTGTATCGCCGCGAGTTTCATTCCGACGTACTCGATGTAATGGTCTATACCCCTACAGAGGCGCCGTTGCCCGAAACGATCAAAGAGGCTGCTTGATGAGTATTCCGTTCTGGTGTGTGTTTATCAGTGCATTGTTGATTTACGTGGCGCGCATGCCCGTGGGCAAGGCCATGAAAGAGCAGGGCGGTTACAACAACCACTTGCCGCGTCAGCAACAGGCGCAACTCACCGGCTACGGCGCCCGGGCACTGGCGGCACATCAGAACAGCATTGAAGCGTTCATCCCGTTTGCCGTGGGTGTGCTGATGGCGCATACCACGCAAACGGCGGGATGGTTGATCGATACGTTGGCGATCATCTTTGTGATCGCACGGATTCTCTATCTGTGGTTCTACCTGGCCGATATTCCCAAACTGCGCAGTCTGGTGTGGCTGATCGGCTTAGTGTGTTCATTGTTGCTGATGATTAGTCCGACTTTTAAAACCGCATTGCTCTAACAAGGCATTACCAGAAAATGACAGGCAAAAGAAAACCCGCACTTGGCGGGTTTTCTTTTTTGCCATCGAGAAGCGACTTATTGCTTCTTGGCAGCTTCATCTGCAGCGGCAGCGTTCGATTCGGCCTGATCTTTGGCGGCTTCGGCGTTTTCTTTCGCCGCGTCGTTCACTTTATCCTGAGCTTCATTCATTTTCTGCTGAGCTTGTTCAGCATGTTGGTTGGCATCTTGAGCTTTGTCCTCGGATTTTTTATCGCAGGCAGCGAGACCGAGGGAAGCGGTCAACATCAAGGCAATAGCTAAAGTCTTACGCATGGGGTGTTTCTCCTTATGGAAAATAACTACTGGCCTTAAGAGCGCAGCCCCAAGGGTTAAGTTCCTCATTTCTCACAGATATATAAGTTTGTTTTGCAATGGAACTTTTGCTGTTCTTTCCACTACCGGGAACAGTGACTAACAAGAGTAATGATCAAATGGCCGAAAACCCTGTTTTTGAGCGTGCGACCCGCTTTCTCTCGGCCCTGCGCCACTGCCAGGTACTGGGTTTGAAAGTGCACAGCGCCAGCAGCGAAGGCCTGACGGTGGTCTTGCCGTACAGCGCACAAATCGTTGGCAACCCGCTGACCGGCGTGGTCCACGGCGGGGCGATCACGTCGCTGATGGACACTGCGTGCGGCATGTCCACCTTGTGCGTGCTGCCGGAATTCGAAGTCTGTCCGACCCTGGATTTACGCATCGACTACATGCACGCCGCCGAACCGCACAAAGATGTCTACGGTTTCGCCCAGTGCTACCGGGTCACCACCGACGTGATCTTCGCCCGGGGCTTCGCCTACCAGGACGATCCCGAGCAGCCGATTGCCCATGTCGTCGGAACATTCATGCGCATGGGCAAGGGGCTCAAAGGTACGAAAGGCTTTGGTGGCGCGATCAAGGGAGAAAACCCATGAGCGATGATTTCAAGCAGCAACTGCAAGAAGCCCACGAGAAGGGTGACTATGCGCCGCTGCTGGCGTTGATTCCCTATGCCGGACTGATCGGCGTCGAGTGCGCTCGGGTCGGTGATGACCTGCTGTTCAAGTTGCCGGCGAACAAGGACAACATTGGTAACCCTTTATTGCCGGCGATCCACGGCGGAGTGATCGCCGGGTTCATGGAGCTGTCCGCTGCGCTGCATCTGCTGATTTTCACCGGTGCGCCCGGCGTGCCGAAGATCATCGACTTTTCCCTGGATTACCTGCGGGCCGGGCAGTTCCGCGATACCTGGGCCCGGTGTCAGGTCTGCCGTCAGGGGCGGCGGGTGGCCAACGTCGCGGTCACGGCCTGGCAAAGCACCGAAAGTGAACCGATTGCCACCGCCCGCGCCCACTTCAAAATCGACGAGCCCTTGAAATCCTGAACACCGCCCCCAACTCAGTGAACAACCCGCCGCAGACCATCTGGGTCGCGGCCAATGCCATCTGATTGGAGTTTGATGACCATGAGTGTGGAAACTCAAAAGGAAACCCTGGGCTTCCAGACCGAGGTGAAGCAACTGCTGCACCTCATGATCCATTCGCTGTATTCCAACAAGGAAATCTTCCTTCGCGAATTGATCTCGAACGCCTCCGACGCCGTCGACAAGTTGCGCTTCGAAGCCCTGGCCAAGCCTGAGTTGCTCGAAGGTGGCGCTGAACTGAAAATCCGTGTGAGCTTCGACAAGGACGCCAAGACCGTCACCCTCGAAGACAACGGCATCGGCATGAACCGCGACGATGTAATCACCCACCTGGGTACCATCGCCAAATCCGGCACCGCCGATTTCATGAAAAACCTGTCGGGCGACCAGAAGAAGGATTCGCACCTGATCGGTCAGTTCGGCGTGGGTTTCTATTCCGCTTTCATCGTTGCCGACCAGGTTGACGTATACAGCCGTCGCGCCGGCTCCGCTGCCAGCGAAGGCGTGCACTGGTCGTCGAAAGGCGAGGGCGAATTCGAAGTCGCCACCATCGACAAGCCAGAGCGTGGCACCCGTATCGTTCTGCACCTGAAATCCGGTGAAGACGAGTTTGCCGATGGCTGGCGCCTGCGCAACATCATCAAGAAGTACTCCGACCACATCGCGCTGCCGATCGAGCTGCCGAAAGAAGTGGCCGCTGCCGAAGGCGAAGAGAAACCTGAAGTTGAATGGGAAACCGTCAACCGCGCCAGCGCCCTGTGGACCCGTCCTCGCACCGAAGTGAAGGATGAGGAATACCAGGAGTTCTACAAACACATCGCCCACGACTTCGAAAATCCGCTGTCGTGGAGCCATAACAAGGTCGAAGGCAAGCTCGAGTACAGCTCGCTGCTGTACGTGCCGGCCCGTGCCCCGTTCGATCTGTACCAGCGTGAAGCGCCGAAAGGCCTGAAGTTGTACGTACAGCGCGTGTTCGTGATGGATCAGGCCGAGTCGTTCCTGCCGCTGTACCTGCGCTTCATCAAGGGCGTGGTCGACTCCAACGACCTGTCGCTGAACGTGTCGCGGGAAATCCTGCAGAAAGACCCGATCATCGACTCGATGAAGTCGGCGCTGACCAAGCGCGTGCTGGACATGCTGGAAAAACTGGCGAAGAACGAGCCTGAGCAATACAAGGGCTTCTGGAAAAACTTTGGTCAGGTCATGAAAGAAGGCCCGGCTGAAGATTTCGCCAACAAGGAAAAAATTGCCGGTCTGCTGCGTTTCGCATCGACCACCGAAGGCGACGGCGAGCAGATCGTCGGTCTGGCCGACTACCTGGCCCGCGCCAAGGAAGGTCAGGACAAGATCTACTACCTCACCGGCGAAACCTACGCGCAGGTCAAGAACAGCCCGCACCTGGAAGTCTTCCGCAAGAAAGGCATCGAAGTGCTGCTGCTGACCGACCGCATCGACGAGTGGCTGATGAGCTACCTGAGCGAGTTCGACGGCAAGAGCTTTGTCGATGTCGCGCGCGGTGACCTGGACCTGGGCAACCTGGACTCGGAAGAGGACAAGAAGGCCGCAGAAGAAGTCGCCAAGTCGAAGGAAGGTCTGGTCGAGCGCCTGAAAACCGCGCTGGGCGAGTCCGTTGCCGAAGTCCGCGTTTCCCATCGCCTGACCGATTCTCCAGCCATTCTGGCCATCGGCGAGCAGGATCTGGGTCTGCAGATGCGTCAGATCCTCGAGGCCAGCGGGCAGAAGGTGCCGGATTCGAAGCCGATCTTCGAATTCAACCCGAGCCACCCGTTGATCGCGAAACTCGACAACGAGACCAGCGAAGAGCGTTTTGGCGACCTGTCGCACATCCTCTTCGACCAGGCCGCCCTGGCGGCGGGCGACAGCTTGAAAGACCCGGCTGCTTACGTAAGCCGTCTGAACAAGCTGCTGGTTGAGCTGTCGGCTTGATCGAAATGTAGAAAAACCCGCTTCGGCGGGTTTTTTCATTCTGGTATTCAACCCATCAGGAGTCAGAAATGAGCCAAGTCACTGTACGTTCCGTGGTCTATCAGATCGATGGCCAGCCTTATGAAGGTCGTCTGGCGTTCGACGCCGAGCACAAAGGCGCACGTCCGGGCCTGTTGATGGCACCGAACTGGATGGGCGTCAGCGCTGGCGCGGAAGAGATCGCCAAATCCGTGGCGGCCAAGGGTTATGTGGTGCTGATCGCCGACGTGTACGGCCAGGCCGTGCGTCCGCAGAACGGCGACCAAGCGGGTGCGGCGATGATGCCGCTGAAAAATGACCGTGCATTGCTGCGCAAGCGTATGCAGGCAGCCTTCGAACAGTTGCAGAAGCAGGGCGAAGCCGCAGTCGATACCTCGAAACTGGCGGTGTTCGGTTTCTGCTTCGGCGGTTGCTGTGCGCTGGATCTGGCCCGTACCGGTGCAGCGGTCAAGGCTGCTGTGTCGTTCCACGGCACGCTGGATTCGCCGAACCCGGCGGACGCGAAGAACATCAAGGGCTCGGTGCTGGTGCTGCACGGTGCTTCCGATCCGCTGGTGCCGAAAGAGCAACTGCCGGCATTCGAAGACGAAATGAACGCGGCTGGCGTGGACTGGCAGTTGCTGAGCTACGGCGGCGCGGTGCACTCGTTCACCGATCCGCACGCCAATGTGCCGGGCAAGATGATGTACGACGCGAAGACCGCCAAGCGCGCTTTCAAGTCGATGCATGATTTGCTGGAAGAAGTGTTCAACGGCTGAAGCCTGAAGAGCAAAAGCCCCTCACCCTAACCCTCTCCCGAAGGGAGAGGGGACTGATTGGGGGATGCTCAAGTATTACACCGACCTGAAATGGCTGTGTTGAATCCATAATCGCCAAGATTTTTCAGGTCGGTGTATAACGCAAGACAGCTCGGTCGGCTCCCTCTCCCCCTGGGAGAGGGCCGGGGTGGGTAAAGACCGGGTACATCCTTTACGTTTGAGACCGGGGACATGGTTTACAGGTATCAATCATGGTCAGGAGGTACTGACCATGCCCTGGAATCAAGAGTCCCCGATGGATCAGCGAGTGAAATTAGTCAGCGACTGGCTCAGCGGCAGCTACACCAAGAGTCAATTGAGCCGGCGTTACGGCGTCAGCCGTCCAACTATCGATAAATGGCTGGATCGGTATGCAGCGCTCGGCGTGGACGGCTTGAAAGAGCAATCCCGCAAGCCTTTGAACTGCCCTCATCAAACCCCGGATGAAATCATTGCCACATTGCTGGCCAAGAAAAACGAGCATCCGGATCGAGGTCCCAAACAGATCATTGATCGCCTGCGAAAGTCCGATCCACAGATCCCATGGCCGGCCGCGAGCACTGCTGGGGCGTGGTTGAAGAAGGCTGGCTTGGTCATTGCGCGGCGCCCCTATCCTTTGCGCCCGCGTGCCCCGACGCATTTACGCCCGGCCGATGAACCCAACCAGACCTGGTGTGCCGACTTCAAAGGGCAGTTCAGGATGCAGGACGGTAATTGGTGCTATCCGTTGACCATTACCGATCAGATGAGCCGCTATCTGCTGCTCTGCCGGGCGCTGCCCGGCACGCACAGTGAGCCGACGCGACAGGGGTTCGAATGGGCTTTCCGGGAGTTTGGATTGCCGGACGTAATCCGCACCGATAACGGGGCACCTTTCGCATCGACCGGTTTGGCGCGGCTATCGAAGCTGTCCGTCTGGTTCATCAGGCATGGCATCCACATCGAGACAATCACGCCAGGGCGTCCTGACCAGAACGGTCGACACGAACGGATGCACCGCACCCTAAAAGCAGCGGTACTACGGACACCTGCGGAAAATCTCGTGCGCCAGCAACTGGCCTTTGAAGAGTTCGTACAGGACTTCAACCATGATCGACCACACACCGCGCTGGGCATGAAGCCGCCGGCTTCCGTCTACAGACCTTCGTTGCGCCCATACCCGGGCTACTTGCCTGCGGTCGAATATGGCCCTGATGTTGAGGTACGCAAGGTTCGCTCGAACGGCGAGTTCAAGTGGAAGGGGCAACGAATGTTTTTGGGCGAGGCGCTGATCGGCGAGGACATCGCACTGAAGGAAGTGGCTGATGACGTGTGGGAGTTGTACCTTTGCAACTTCTGTTTAGGCAGGCTTGAACGCGGTGCCAAGCGCGTATCAAGCCTGTAAAAGGTGTAAACGATGTCCCCGGTCTGATGTGTAAAGGATGTACCGGTCTCTACAGTGAGGGCAGGTGGTTTAACGCGGCAATTCAATCCGCTCGACTTCCCCCGGCACCGTCGGCCAATCTCCAGCCGCCCATTTGCGCCGGGCCTCGTCGATCACCGCCGGATCGCTCGCGACGAAATTCCAGTTGATCCGCCGTGGCCCGTCCAGTGGCGCGCCGCCGAACAGCACGGCGTGACTGTCGCTCTCGGCGAACAGGCTCATCTCTTCCCCGGTCGGCAACACCACCAGATCGTGGGGCTCCACGGTTTCTCCGTTCAATTGCACATCACCACTCAACACATACAGCGCCCGCTCTTCATGTTCGGTCGGGATCAGCAGTGTGGTCGCCGTTTGCATTTTTACTTCCGCGTACAACGTCGGAGAAAGCACCGGCACCGGCGATTCCAGACAAAAGCCTGACCCCGCAATCATGCGGATCTGCACGCCGAGGTTATCGCTGACCGGCAGCGTCGACGCCGGGTGATGGCTGTAATGTCCCGGACCTTGCTCGTGATCCTTGGGCGAGGCGAGCCAGACCTGCAGCCCGTGCATCTTGAAGCTTTGTTTCCATAGCGGTTCGGGGGTGCGCTCGACGTGAGCGATTGCCGTGCCCGCGGTCATCCAGCTGACATCGCCGGCCTTGACCACCTGGTCCGAGCCCAGGCTGTCCTTGTGCTGGATCTGCCCCTCGAACAGATAGGTCAACGTCGACAGACCGATGTGCGGATGCTGTCGGATGTTCATCCCTTTGCCTGCGGGATAAAGCGTTTCAAGCATGTGATCGAAAAATACGAAAGGCCCGACGCTGCGGCATTTGGCTGACGGCAGCGGGCGCAGGATCGGCTGGCCTTCGACGTCTTCGGCGCGCGGGCGGATGATCAGGGGTTGGGTGTCCATGGTCCATTCCAGGCTGGGCGGGTGATGCGTGGAGCATAACCCGCCGGTGTCATCGTGGTGATTACTGGCTGTCGAAGCCTTGTGGGGCGTGGGTTTCGATGGTGACTTCGCTGGTGGTCATCAGTTTGTGAATCGGGCAGCGATCGGCGACGCGCAGCAGTTCTTCACGCTGGGCATCGGTGAGCACGCCTTTGAGTGTCAGGGTGACGTGCAGGGCGTATTTGCCTTTCTGTTCCTGGCTGTTGTCGCGTTTAACCTCTACACCGACGCCTGTGAGCGGGATGTCTTTTTTCTTCGCATACAGCTTCAGGGTCAGGGCCTTGCAGGCGCCAAGGGCGGCGTCGAAATAGTCGTGGGGTTCAGGCGCGGAGCCTTCGCCACCGGCCGTGGTCGGGACATCGGTAAACAGTTCGTGCTCATCGATCTGTACGGTGTGACGGAAACCTTCGGCGGACACGGTATTGACGGTAACGGTCATGTGAACCTCGCAAGCAGTAGGAAAAGTCATTCGATCAAATAAGACCTTGCAGGTATAGAGCATTCCCGCAGAGGCGCGTTCCACTTTCTTGCCGGCGTACGGCAGAGCGTCAGGTTATGCCGGTGAGTCGAGGAATACTTGTGCCGGTGTTTCGTCTGCTGATCTGCTTGAAGGTTTTCAGGTAACTTGCCGTTGATCTTGCGGCGAACAGCGCTCAAGTCCGGCAAAACCGTCGCTGAATCGTTAATGCCGCGGGTTCGAAGTATTAAGGCCTTTTGATATCACCTTTTGGTCTTACGCAAATTTTCGCCGGGCCGATACCTTCTAAAGCAGCCAGCTGCAGGGTTGATGCAGCGCTTTTGGAAGGAACCAGAGCAATGAGTATCCGCAGTCTCAATATTGCCCCCCGTGCCGGGCTGGGCTTCGGTCTGTTGGCGCTGATGGTGTTTGCCCTCGGGGCGTTCGCCCTGCTGCAGATGTCGAACATGCGGGCCCAGTCCGACGAGGTCGACAAGAACTGGCTGCCCAGCGTGATGGCGGTGGGCGAAATGAGTCAGGACATGCTGCGTCTGCGCGCCCTGACCATGCGTCTGTTGCTCAATCGCGATCCCCAGGCCCTGGACCAGAATGTCGCCAAGCTCAATGAGCTGCGCAGTGTGCTGAGCGAAGCTCAGCAACGTTACGACATATTGATCGTGCTGCCAGAAGAGCGAGCGTTGTTCGACCGTTTCAAAGTCGCGGAGCACAAATACCTTGAATTGCAGGCCCAGGTGATGGCGTTGTCTGCTCAGGGGAAGGTGGAAGATGCGGCAAGCATTCTCAATACCCAGATGAACCCGCTGGCCGACGACATTGCCGCAACCCTCAAAGAGCTGGTGGAACTGAACAAACACAATGCCAACCTCGCCACCGAAGCAGCGCGACTGGTGTTCATCAATTCGCGGGTCTGGGTCGGGGTGATGATCGGTATCACGGCGCTGATCACCATTGGCCTGGCACTGCTGCTGACCCGCAGCATCGTGGTACCGCTCTCGCAATCGCTGGGGGTTGCCGAAGTAGTGGCCGGCGGCGATCTGACCGGTGATATCAGCATCATCGGCAAAGATGAGCCGGCGCGGCTGCTGCATGCGCTCAAGAGCATGCAACACAGCCTGCGCGACACCATCCGGCAGATTTCGGAATCGTCCAGCCAATTGGCCTCGGCCTCGGAAGAGCTGAGCTGCGTCACCGAAGATGCGACGCGCGGGTTGCATCAACAGAGCCTGGAAATCGAGCAGGCTGCCACGGCGGTCAATCAGATGACCGCCGCCGTTGAAGAGGTCGCCAGCAACGCCGTGGCGACTTCCGAGGCATCACGGGAATCGGACCGCATTGCCCAGCATGGTCGCGAGCAAGTGCAGCAGACTGTGTCGTCCATCGAATTGCTGGCGGATGACGTTACCGCCAACGCCACGCAGGTGGAGGATCTGGCGCAGAAGGTCTACAGCATCAGCAAAGTGCTGGAGGTGATCCGTTCGATTGCCGAGCAGACCAATCTCCTTGCGTTGAACGCGGCGATCGAAGCGGCCCGTGCCGGTGATGCCGGGCGCGGCTTCGCAGTGGTGGCCGACGAGGTGCGGGCGCTGGCCCATCGGACCCAGCAGTCGACCCAGGAAATCGAACAGATGATCGGCGGTATTCAGCAGGGCACCGATTCGGCGGTCAGTTCGATGCAGCAGAGTAATGTTCGTGCGCGCTCGACGCTGGAGCTGGCGAAAGCGGCTGGCGTGGCGCTGGAGGAAATCGCTTCTGCATTCACCTTGATCAACGAACGCAATCTGGTGATCGCCAGTGCTTCGGAAGAGCAGGCTGCCGTGGCGCGGGAAGTGGATCGCAACCTGATGAATATCCGCGACCTGGCGATGCAGACCTCGGCAGGGGCCAATCAGACCAGTGCGGCGAGCCAGGAATTGTCGCGGCTGGCGGTGGACCTGAACAACATGGTGGCCAAGTTTTCGGTCTGACTGTTGCTCGATTTCTGTGGATTTCATGCCTGTCTGTCCCGACGCCCGATGCTTGCATCGGGCGTTTTTCATTTCGAATGGCAGATCGTTTTTTTCACCTTGTGGTGAATTAAATTATTCGATTTTATTTTATTAAACGGTTATTCAATAAATTAAAGGAATAAAAAAACAGCAAACGACTGAAAATAATCTATTTTTTCATTTGTTAACTGGCTAGATAATTATTTGAAATTCCTTTTTAAGGGAAATAGTCTGTCATTTCTCGTCAATTGTTGATGAGTTATCAGCTTTATTTCACGTATTGGTGAATAAAGCGGCATATGACATTCCCCGATGAAGGAAACAACGTGAACAAGATCCCGATCGGCGTCATTGGCGCAGGCTTGATTGGCAAGACCCACATCGAACGTGCCATGGCCCAGGAAAACGTGGAACTGGTCGGCATTGCCGATCCCACACCCGCCGCGCAGACACTGGCAGCTTCTCTTGGCGTGCCATGGTTCGAGCATTACGACACCATGCTGCAAGTGGCAAAACCGCGTGGTGTCGTGGTGGCCACGCCCAACGTCACCCATGCCGATGTGGCGGTTGATTGCCTTGAGCGAAAGGTGGCGGTGCTGGTCGAGAAACCGATCGCCGACACTCTGGTAAACGCCCGGCGCATCTGCGCGGCCTCCGCCGCCCACGGCGTACCCGCGCTGGTCGGCCATCAGCGGCGCTACAACCCGATCATGCGGCATGCCAAATCGATCGTGGATGCCGGGCTGCTGGGGCGACCGGTCAGCGTGACGGCGTTGTGCACCTGGCTCAAACCGGACGACTACTTCGAGACGGCGTGGCGCCGGCAGGCCGGTGGTGGGCCGGTGCTGATCAACCTGATTCATGACATCGACCTGCTGCGCTTTCTGTTCGGCGAGATCGAGAGCCTGCAAGCCATCACGTCCAGCAAAGTCCGACGCTTCGAGGTAGAGGACACCGCGGCGGTGCTGCTGCGTTTTCGCAACGGCGCGCTGGGCACCGTATCGGTCTCCGATGCCACAGCGGCGCCATGGAACTGGGATCTGTCGGCGGGCGAGGCCGAGCGTTTTCCGCGTCAGGATGATGTCAATTCGCACTTCTTCTCGGGCACCGAAGGGTCGCTCACCTTGCCGCGACTGGAACTGTGGCGCTATCACGGCCAAAAGGGCTGGCATGACGCGATTACCATGGAGCGCTCCGTTCCGCATATCGGCTGTCCTTATGCCGAACAGATGCGCCATTTTTGCGCGGTCATCGCCGGCAACGAGCGCCCGGTGTGCTCCGCCGAGGACGGCTTCCGTACCCTTGAAGCGACGCTCGCTGTGCATGCCGCCGCTCGCACCGGTGCCGTCGTACGCCTGGAAGGAGGAACGTCATGGGGCGCCTGATCGGCCTGGCGCCGCTGTCGCACCTCGAGCTGTCGCCGGTGGAAATGGTCGAGTGCGCGGCGGTGGCCGGTTACGACTGCGTCGGGCTGCGCCTGATCCCGGCGACGGATCAGGAACCCCAATGGGATTCGGTCGGCGATACAGCGTTGATCCGGGATACCGCGCGCCGTTTGCGCGACACCGGGATCGTGGTGTCGGACATCGAGCTGTTCCGCTTGCAGCCGACCACGGATCTCAAGACTTTTCGTGCGGCTCTGGAAACCGGAGCGCTGCTCGGTGCGCGAAATGCCGTGGTGTCCGGGCAGGTCGCGGATTTTTCGCAGATGACCGATCTGTTCGGCGGTTTTTGCGAAATGGCGGCCGGCTATGGCATCAGCGCAAACCTGGAGCCGACACCCTGGGTGGCGGTCGGCAGTGTGGCGGCGGCGGCACGTCTGATCGAGGCAGCGGATTGTGCCAATGCGGGAATTCTGATCGATCCAATCCACTTCGACCGGGCCGGCGATCGCGTCGAGGTGCTTGCCGGGCTGCCACCGCAGTACTTCCGGTTGATGCAGCTTTGCGATGCGCCGGCACAGCGTCCGGTCGATCTGAACACCTTGCTGCATCAGGCCCGGGCCGAGCGGTTGATGCCCGGAGATGGCGGTCTGGACCTGCAACGCCTGCTCAGGGCGATGCCGCGTCAGATCCCGCTGAGCCTGGAGGTGCCCATGCGCAGTCTCGCCGCTCAATGGCCGGCAGTGGAGCGTGCCAGGCGAATGCTGGAGAAGACGCGGGCACTGCTCGTCAGCCTGGAGCTGGACGCCTGGGGTGATCTGGATGAAGCACCCGCCGTTTGTCACTGATGCATGCGATCACGGCCAGACGCCGGATCATAAGGGGAGGGTTTCATCCACTGACCTGACGATCGACGCACAGGTGCGCCTTGCGGGCTCGCACCAGACTCAACAACAAAAACAACAAGGCATCCACGGCGCCGGTTTTTCCCGGCAGCCGTCGGGCAGTCGATAAAGCGGTAGCGGAGGTAGCAATGAATACCCAGGCAACAAAAACCAAAAAAACGCCGGGCAAGGCAGCATTGGCGGGTTGGATTGGCAGTGCGATGGAGTACTACGACTTTTTCATCTACGGCACGGCGGCGGCGCTGGTGTTCGGCAAGGTTTTCTTCCCGGCGTCGGAGCCGGCCACCGGCGTTCTTCTGGCCTTGGCCACCTTTGGCGTGGGTTACATCGCGCGCCCTGTGGGTGCCTTGTTTCTGGGGCATCTGGGCGACCGCTTCGGACGCAAGCGAGTGCTGGTGCTGACTCTGCTGTTGATGGGTATTTCGACCTTTCTGGTCGGGTGCCTGCCAAGCTACGACAGTATCGGGATCGCGGCGCCGATCATGCTGGTGATTCTGCGCCTGTGTCAGGGCTTCTCGGCATCAGGGGAGCAGGCGGGGGCCAACTCAATGACCCTCGAACATGCACCGTCGCGACAACGGGCGTTCTTCACCAGTTTCACCTTGAGCGGCACCCAGGCCGGGCTGATTCTGGCGACACTGGTGTTTCTGCCGATTTCCGCGATGCCGGAAGAACAGTTGCTGTCCTGGGGCTGGCGTATTCCATTCTGGTTGAGCGTGGTGGTGTTGGTCGTGGGTTTTCTGATCCGGCGCAACATCGAGGAGACCCCGGTGTTTCAGGAGGAGCGTGAGCGCAATCAGACCGCCCGGATGCCGCTGAAAACCCTGTTTGCCGACTATCGCAGTGATGTGGTGCGGGTGGCGCTGGCAGCCATGGTGTCCACGGTCAGTACCGTGTTCGGGATCTTTTCCCTGTCGTATGCGGTGAACATTGCGGGTGTCGAGCGCAGCACCATGCTCTGGTTGACGATCATGACCAATATCGTGGCCCTGTTCGCGATTCCGTTGTGGGCAATGCTCGCCGACCTGATCGGGCGCCGGCCGGTCTATCTGTTCGGGGTGCTGGCCAGCGGTTTGCTGATGTTTCCTTACCTGTGGTCGATCGAGCAGCACAACCTGCCGCTGATGTTTGTGCTCGGTGTGTTGATGTCGGGGATCTGCTTCAGTGCGGCGAACGGCATCTGGCCGGCATTCTTCGGTGAGATGTTCAGTACCCGCGTGCGTCTGTCGGGTATGGCGATCGGTACTCAGGTCGGTTTTGCGCTCTCGGGATTCGCGCCGATCATTGCGGCGGCGTTCATGACTTCGATCCAGCGCCCCTGGCTGCCGGCGGCCTGTCTGACGTTACTGGCCTGTGCAATTGCGGCTCTGGCGACATGGAGCGCCCGGGAAACCTTTGATGTGGACATGCAAGACCTGGGGCGAGACACGCCGCGCGACGAGCCACAAGTGAAACCACAGGGTGTGTTTCTGGAAGGCGTTGACTGAGGCCGGTCCGGGCTGTGAGGGGTGGCCAGGGATTTGGCCTCCACCGCCGCTACGGACTTCGGGTATTCTCCAAAGCTTCACTCCACAGGATTTCGGCCACCGACTCGCCCATGACCGACTCTATCAATGAAGTGACGCAAACCAAGCGTTCACGCAATGCCAAGCGCTCCCAGCAAACCATCCTCGAGGCTGCCCGTGGCGTATTTGCCGAGCAGGGGCTGGAGGGCGCGCGTTTTGAGGAGATCGCCGAGCGTGCCGGCGTCGACAAGCGACTGATCTATTACTACTACGCCAACAAGGAAGAACTGTTCCTGTGTGTGCTGGAGGAGGGTTATCTGCAGTTGCGTCAGGCCGAGCGTGAACTCGATCTGGAGGCGTTGCCGCCGATGGATGCGATTCGCCGGTTGATCGAGTTCTCGTGGCGTTTCTACAACGACCATCCGGAATTCATGGCGCTGGTAAACAATGAAAACCTGCACCGGGCGCGGCACCTGGCGGGGTCGAGTCGTTTGCCGGAGCTGGCGTCTCCGCTGGTGGACAATCTCGGGCGGATTCTGGAGCAGGGGCGTGTCGAGGGTGTTTTTCGCGGAGGGGTCGATCCGGTTCAGCTGTATTTCACGCTGGTGGGGCTGACCTATTTCTATCTGGCCAATCAGCACACGCTGTCGACCATTCATGGTCGCGATCTGGTGACGCCCAAGGCGCTCAATGAGCGTCTGTCCCACGTCACCGAAGTGATCCTGGGCTTTCTGGTGCGCTGAGTCTCGAATCGAAGGCGAAAAAAAGCCCCGCGTTTACGGGGCTTTTCGTTGAATCAGCTGCCTTTGACTGTCTTGCCGTTGACCGTGCCGTCCTGGAGCATGATGTTGTACTCCTTGCCGTCGGTCTCGACCTGTTGCAAGCGGACCAGCAGGTAATCCCAGTCCTTGGCGAACCACATGACAGTGGTGCGCTTGCTTTGTGTCGGATCACGCACGCGCTCGACCTTGATCGCGTCGATCTTGCCGGCCTTGGTCTCGACTTTCTCGGTACCCAGGACGCGGAAGTCATAGGTATCGACATCGCCACCGTCGACCACCTGATAGCTCATGGTCTTCTTGCCGGAGGCGACATCATGCTGCAGCGCCAGCTGGTAGGTGGACTTGTCGACCATGCCACGGTTCAGCGGGACTTTGACCGCGTCGCCACGGTCGGTGCCGGTGACCAGTTTGTTGTTCCAGTCGAAGTCCAGATCAGCCTTTTTCGCCTTGCCCAGGCCACCACGTTCGAAGTGGTAGGACTGCGGAAGCAGGGTGTCCTTGTCCAGGGTCAGGGTGCTTTCCTCGGACAGGCTGGCGATCATCATCGAAGCCTTGAAGCTGAGCTTCCAGACGCCGTTGGCTTCCTTGGTCAGGCTGCGTTCGGCGGTACCGCTCATGGGCAACTGTTTCCAGTCGGCGGTGTAGCTGGCGGAGAACGGTTGAAGGTCTGCCGCCTGGGCGAAAGGCAGGGCGAGCAGAGCGCAAGCGAAGAGCAGGGCGCGACGCATAAAATCTCCTAGTTTCGAATCAAGTGACCGCTGGCCCCGAGTATCTGGCCATCCAGTAAAGCACCTTGCTCGCCGAGGGTCAGCCGTCCTTCGGCAAACCAGCGTACGGCCATCGGGTAGATCAGGTGTTCCTGAACGTGAACCCGTTGCGCCAGACTCTGCGGCGAATCGTGCAACTCTACCGGTATTACTGCCTGTACGACCAGTGGTCCGCCATCGAGTTCCTCGGTGACGAAGTGCACGGAGCAGCCGTGTTCGGCGTCGCCGGCTTCCAGCGCACGCTGATGAGTGTGTAACCCTTTGTATTTGGGCAGCAGCGACGGATGGATATTGAGCAGGCGACCCTGATAGTGCCGGACGAAGTCAGCGCTGAGAATGCGCATGAAACCGGCCAGTACCACGAGTTTCGGATTGAATTCGTCGATCAGTTCGATCAGGGCGGTATCGAAGGCCTCGCGACCTTCGAAACCCTTGTGATCCAGCGAGCGGGTGGCGATACCCGCGTCACTGGCGCGTTGCAGGCCGTAGGCGTCGGCGCGGTTGGAAATCACCGCAGCGATGCGGACCGGGCTGTCGCCGGTCCGCGTGCTGTCGATCAGGGCCTGCAAGTTACTGCCGGTGCCGGACAGCAGCACCACGACATCACAGGTATTAGGCATTAGTGAGCCTTGAGGTTTTTCAGCTCGACCTGGGCAGCGCCTTCGGCGGCGACACCAATCTGGCCGATGACCCAAGGCTGTTCACCAGCTTCACGCAGGGTGTTCAGGGCAGTTTCAACGTGCTCCTGAGCCACGCAGATCACCATGCCCACGCCGCAGTTCAGTACGCGGTGCATTTCGGTCTCGTCGACGTTGCCTTTCTCTTGCAGCCAGTCGAAGACGGCCGGGCGATTCCAGCTGGCCACGTCAACCACGGCTTGAGCGCCTTTTGGCAGAACGCGCGGGATGTTGTCCAGCAGGCCGCCACCGGTGATGTGGGCCATGGCCTTGACGGCGCCGGTGTCCTTGATCAGCTTGAGCAGCGGCTTCACGTAGATGCGGGTCGGGGCCATCAGCAGATCGGTCAGCGGCTTGCCGTCGAGCTGAACGGTTTCGATGTCGGCGCCGGACACTTCGATGATCTTGCGGATCAGCGAGTAGCCGTTGGAGTGCGGGCCGGACGATGGCAGGGCGATCAGGGCGTCACCGGTGGCGACTTTCGAGCCGTCGATGATTTCGGCTTTTTCCACGACGCCGACGCAGAAGCCGGCCAGATCGTAGTCTTCGCCTTCGTACATGCCAGGCATTTCAGCGGTTTCGCCGCCGACCAGCGAGCAGCCAGCCAGTTCGCAGCCTGCACCGATACCGGTGACCACGGTGGCAGCTACGTCGACGTTCAGCTTGCCGGTGGCGTAGTAGTCAAGGAAGAACAGTGGCTCGGCGCCGCACACCACCAGGTCGTTGACGCACATGGCGACCAGGTCCTGGCCGATGCTGTCGTGCTTGTTCAGGTTCAGTGCCAGACGCAGCTTGGTGCCGACGCCGTCGGTGCCGGAAACCAGTACTGGCTGCTTGTAGCCGGCCGGGATTTCGCAGAGGGCGCCGAAACCGCCCAGGCCGCCCATGACTTCCGGGCGCGCAGTGCGCTTGGCGACGCTCTTGATGCGTTCGACCAATGCTTCACCGGCGTCGATGTCTACACCGGCGTCCTTGTAGCTCAGGGAGGGTTGCTTGCTCATGATCCAGGCCTTTAGGGGAGGGGATTCAGGGGTAACGACCGAGTTCAGCGGGAACTTCGAAATCGAGGGGGCGATTGCCTCACGCGAGTTTCGAGGTGCCCGGCTGTTGCCGGTCTGCGAAGGCGCGCGATTTTATCAGGCTTGAGGGGCAGCGGCCATCCTCGCGCCGACGGGCAGGGGCATATCGGCCGAAATTTTTTGCAAATGAAGCTGTGGGTGACATCACGGGTGCCTGTATAAGGAACCGTCTATCGTTAGGGCTGTGCAAAAACTTATCGCCAGCGTGTGAATGTTTTGCAACGGCCAGTGGTCACAGGCTTGCTCAATCCGGTTCACGCGGCCTGTTCCAGCCGCTCTTGTCGACGGGAATTCTCCATGCGTTTGTGTAAATTGCTGTTAGTGGGCTGCTTGTCTCTGGTCAGCCTGGCTAGCCAGGCCGAAAACGTCAAAGGGCTTTATCAGGTGCGCGAGCCGGTCAACGGCCAGTCACCGGAGGAGCGTGATCGTGCCACGCAAGCGGCGCTGGATACGCTGGTGCTGCGTCTCACGGGGGATCCGAAGGCACCGCAGAATCCCGGGCTGGCGCCGATCCGCAAGGATCCGCAACAGATCATCAGCCAGTTCGGTTTCGATGCCGGGCCGCCGGAAGTGTTGAAGGTCGACTTCGACCCGGCTACCACCGAACAGGCGTTGCGCCGTGCCGGGTTATCGCTGTGGGGCGCGAGCCGGCCGTCGATTCTGAGCTGGTGGCTGAACGACTCCACCGAAGGCTCGAGCCTGGTGGGCGACGGTCAGGCCAGTGCGGCGCCATTGCGACGTGCCGCCCAGCACCGAGGGTTGCCGTTGCGTCTGCCGCTGGCGGATCTGAGTGAGCAACTGGTCGCGACCGCGCCGACGCTCGAAGGCACCGATCCGGCGCCGCTTCATGCGGCGTCTGAACGCTACAACGCTGACGCCTTGCTCGCCGTGCATGCCCGTGAGGAGGGTGGTCAGTGGCAAGCCAAATGGCACTTGTGGCTGGGTGATCAGAAAGAGGCGGGAAGTGTGCAGGGGGCGGATCAGGCCGCTGTTGCAGATGCCGTGATGCTGGCGGTGGCCGAGCGGCTGGCGCCGCGTTTTGTTGCCAAACCGGGTGCTTCGGGGCAGCAGACGCTGGAAGTGCAGGGCATGAATCTGGAGCATTACGCGACGTTGTTGCGGATGCTAGAGCCCTTTGGTGTGCGGCTGCAGAGTGTCGATGCTGATCGCATTGTGTATCGGGTCAACGGCAGTGCCGATCAGTTGCGGGCGCAATTGTCGCTGGCGAAGTTGCAGGAAATGCCAGCCGAGGCGCCAGCTCCGGTGGCTCCGCAGCCTGCAGTGCCAGGCGGGGCGCCTGTCGTTGCGCCGGCGCCGGTACCTGCGGCGCCGTCGTTGCGATTCCGCTGGTAGGTTTTTCTTTCATATATAGAAGCAATGGAGTGTTACATGGCCGATACGCGGCGTTGGTTCTGGCTCGGTGGGGTGCTCCTGCTTTGCGCGTTTGTCTGGTTGCTGCATCCGATCCTCACGCCGTTTCTGGTGGCGCTGTTGCTCGCTTATCTGTTCGACCCTTTGGTGGATCGTCTTGAGCGGCTCGGCTTGTCCCGCACCTGGGGCGTGATAGCGGTATTCGCCTTGTTCACCCTGATCTTCACCACGTTGCTGCTGGTGCTGGTGCCGATGCTCGCCAAACAGTTGCTGCGTCTGTACGAACTGGCGCCGCAGATGCTCGACTGGCTGCAGCACACGGCGTTGCCATGGGCGCAGTCGAAGCTGGGGCTGTCGGATGGCTTCTGGAAGTTCGACAAGGTCAAGGCAGCGATCACCGAGCACATGGGCCAGACCACCGACATCGTCGGCGTGGTGCTGAGCCAGGCCACCGCTTCCAGCCTGGCGCTGATCGGCTGGCTGGCGAATCTGGTGCTGATTCCGGTGGTGAGTTTCTACCTGCTGCGTGACTGGGACGTGATGATGGCCAAGATCCGCAGTCTGTTGCCGCGTGATCGTGAAGAGCGCGTAGTGGCGCTGGCAGGCGAATGTCACGAGGTGCTCGGGGCGTTCGTACGCGGGCAGTTGCTGGTGATGCTGGCGCTGGGCGTGATCTATGCGGCGGGGCTGATGATTGTCGGCCTGGAGCTGGGCCTGTTGATCGGCCTGATCGCCGGTCTGGCGGCCATCGTGCCTTATATGGGGTTTGTGATCGGGATTGGTGCGGCGCTGATTGCCGGGCTGTTCCAGTTTGGCGGTGACCTGTACCCGATGATCGGGATCGTTGCAGTGTTCATGGTCGGTCAGGCCCTGGAAGGCATGGTGCTGACGCCTTTGCTGGTGGGTGATCGAATCGGCCTGCATCCCGTAGCGGTGATTTTTGCGATCCTTGCCGGCGGTGAGCTGTTCGGCTTCACCGGTGTGCTGCTGGCCTTGCCGGTGGCCGCGGTGATCATGGTGTTGGTGCGCCACGTCCATGATTTGTACAAGGACTCCGAAATGTATAGCGGAGTCGATGATCCGAAGCTGTAAGGCGAGGTAGGGCCGCCCGGTGAATTGCCGGGTTGGCCCGTCTCGTGCAGGCAATGCTGGCGCCTGTGCGCCAAAGAAACTGTCATAAAACCAGTGTGTTAACGCAAACCTTTGATTTTGCTTGGGGTCTGTCGCATTGTGCGCTCCGCTTCACGGGTATAAACTTCGCACACTTTACACAGAGGCCACTAACGGTTCCTTGGGAACTGTTCAGTCAGCATGAAACCGATTCAGCTGCCCCTAGGTGTGCGTCTGCGTGACGACGCTACCTTCATCAACTACTACCCAGGCGCCAATGCCGCTGCACTCGGCTATGTCGAGCGTCTATGCGAAGCCGACGCCGGCTGGACCGAAAGTCTGATCTATCTGTGGGGCAAGCACGGGGTAGGGCGTACGCATCTGTTGCAGGCCGCGTGCCTGCGTTTCGAACAGATGGGCGAACCGGCGGTGTACCTGCCGCTGGCCGAGTTGATGGATCGCGGCATCGAAATCCTCGACAACCTCGAACAGTACGAACTGGTCTGCCTGGATGACTTGCAGGTGATTGCCGGCAAGCCCGACTGGGAAGAGGCGATGTTTCACCTGTTCAACCGTCTGCGCGACAGTGGTCGTCGATTGCTGATCGCCGCCTCCACCTCGCCGCGTGAGTTGCCGGTAAAACTGGCTGACTTGAAATCGCGCCTGACCCTGGCGCTGATTTTCCAGATGCGTCCTCTCTCCGATGAAGACAAATTGCGTGCCCTGCAATTGCGCGCATCCCGTCGTGGTCTGCATCTGACCGACGAAGTCGGGCATTTTATTTTGACTCGCGGTACTCGCAGCATGAGCGCGCTTTTTGACCTGCTCGAGCAGCTCGATCAGGCCTCTTTGCAGGCTCAACGCAAGCTGACCATTCCCTTCCTGAAAGAAACCCTGGGCTGGTAAAACCGGGGCTTTCAGCGGGTTTCGGCATATTTCAGGCGCCAGAAAATCCGCTTTCCTGCGCACTGCGCAGGCCGCGTCTCGATTCAAATAGGCTTAAGCGCTTAGATGTAAACGAGAAACCGGGAAGTCACAAAAAGATCGATTGAATTTGCAAATGAGGCTGATAGCGGGCATAGTCTCGGCTTCTTTACAACTATCAGCCACGGTCGTGCCCATGCTAAAGCGCTTCGCACCCCTCGTGCCTCTCGCACTCGTCACCCTGTTGTTCGGTTGCGCTGCTCATTCACCTGTTCAAGAGCAGCAACAACAGGCTAAAAATTCTGCCACCGCCCAGTCTTCCGTTATTTACCAGGAAGAGCTGGACACCGAAAAGGAACTGGCCGCTTTCAACGGCAAGAAGCCTTACCAGCTTCCGGTTCTGGCCGACAGCATTCTTGAACGCGGCATGTCCCTGATCGGTACCCGTTACCGTTTCGGCGGTACCTCTGAAGCCGGGTTCGATTGCAGCGGTTTCATCGGCTACCTGTTCCGCGAAGAAGCCGGCATGAACCTGCCGCGCTCCACTCGCGAAATGATCAACGTGGATGCTCCGCTGGTATCGCGCGGCAACCTCGAGCCGGGCGATCTGCTGTTCTTCGCCACCAATGGTCGTCGCGGTCGTGTCAGTCACGCCGGGATCTACCTGGGCGACAACCAGTTTATTCACTCCAGCAGTCGTCGCAGCGGCGGTGTCCGTATCGACAGCCTGGGTGACAGCTACTGGAGCAAGACCTTCATCGAAGCCAAACGCGCTTTGGCGAACGCTCCAACCGTGGTTACCGCTCGCAAGTAATCACGCTTTTGTCGCCACGCTCGTGGCGACAGGCGGTCCTTCAGAGGCAATAGACTTAAACTTTACAAGGTGAAGTTAAAGTCTTACTTGAAGTTTGCCGCGTAGCCGCTAGAATCCTGATCTATATTGATGGCAAACCGCCTGCGTCCCAACGCAGGCGGTTTTGTTTTCTGTCGAATCGGCAGTAAAAGCCGCAGCCAGATCAGGATGTTCTGCTTATGACGATGACGGCCCGCCTTGCCCTGATGTTCTTCGCAGCGCTGCTCAGCGCTTGCGCCAGCCGCACTCCGCCGCCAGCTCCCGTGGTTCGCGCGCCGATTGTGTTCGGATCCTCCCAGGCGTTCTCTCCCGCTGCCGAAGACGTGCTGTTCCGCGCGCTCGGGCTCGTAGGTACGCCTTATCGCTGGGGCGGCAACACGCCGGACTCGGGCTTCGATTGCAGCGGCCTGATCGGTTTCGTCTACCGTGATGCGGCCGGCATCAGCCTGCCGCGCTCGACCCGCGAGATGATCGTCATGCAGGCGCCGAATGTCGGCAAGGAAGGGCTGCAGACCGGCGACCTGATCTTCTTCGCCACCAATGGCGGCTCTCAGGTCAGTCATGCGGGAATTTATGTCGGGGAAGGGCGTTTCGTTCACGCTCCGGCCACTGGCGGTACGGTGAAGCTGGACAGCCTTTCGAAAGCGTATTGGCAGAAAGCCTATCTGAGTGCCAAGCGCGTTCTGCAGCCGGAGCATCTGGCGCACAACCCGTAAAGCTGCGTATCAATAAAAAAACCGTGGGAGCACATTGGCTCCCACGGTTTTTTTGTTTCAGGGCGTGGGCTATTTGGCCGCCGACACCCGCCACACCTTGTTCCCCACATCGTCCGCTACCAGCAATCCACCTTGCTGGTCGATTACCACGCCAACCGGGCGACCCAAAGCGTTTCCGTCTTTGTCGAGGAATCCTGTCAGTACGTCTACAGGCGTTCCGCTCGGCTTGCCGGCGCTGAACGGTACGAAGATCACCTTGTAGCCACTGTGTGGCTTACGGTTCCACGAGCCATGCTGGCCGATGAATGCGCCTTCCTTGAATTGCGCCGGCAGTGTATTGCCCTCGGCAAAGGTCAGGCCCAGTGAGGCGGTGTGCGGGCCGACGGCGTAATCCGGAGCGATGGCCTTGGCCACCAAGTCCAGGTTTTGTGGTTCGACGCGGACATCGACGTGCTGGCCGTAATAGCTGAACGGCCAGCCATAGAAACCGCCATCCTTGACCGAGGTGATGTAGTCCGGCACCAGATCGCTGCCGATCTCGTCCCGCTCGTTTACCGCAGTCCAAAGTGCGCCGCTTTTCGGCTCCCAGGCCAGGCCGTTGGGGTTGCGGATGCCCGAGGCGAAGATCCGGTGATTGCCGGTCGCCCGATCGACTTCCCAGATCGCCGCGCGACCTTCTTCCTGATCCAGGCCGTTTTCGCCGACGTTGCTGTTCGAACCGACGGTGACGTACAGCTTGCTGCCGTCCTTGCTGGCGATAACGTTTTTGGTCCAGTGATGGTTGAGCGGGCCACCCGGCAGATCCACGACCTTGATCGGCTGGCTCTTGATTTCCGTTGCGCCGGGTTCGTAGTGAAAGCGCAGCAGGCGGTCGGTGTCGGCGACGTAAAGATCGTTGCCGACCAGGGTCATGCCGAACGGCGAATTCAGGTTCTGTAGAAACACTGTGCGCGTCTCGGCCACGCCATCGTGATCGGCATCACGCAACAGAGTGATGCGGTTCGGGCTTGGTACGCCGGCACCGGCGCGGCCCATGACTTTTTTCATCACCCAGCCGCGTATGCCTTTGCCGTCGTCCGGTTTAGGCGGGGCATTGGTTTCCGCCACCAGCACATCGCCGTTGGGCAGTACGTAGAGCCAGCGCGGGTGATCGAGATTCTCGGCAAACGCCGCCACCAGAGTGCCTGCCGCTGGCGTCGGTTTCGCGCCGGCCGGCCAGCCGATCGCCGGGGCGATGTTCACCGTCGGGATCAGGGTCTTGTCCGGTTCGGGCAGTTTGGGGGACGGGCCGGTGCCGTCCGAGACTTGCAGGCTGGAGGATTCACCACAGGCGGTGAGCCCTCCGGCGAGTGCGATGACGAAAACGAGGTGGGGCTTGCGCATTACTGATCTTCCCTATGAATGCATTCCTAATCATAGAGAAGCACACGAGCCCGATGGTTCAACCCCTCAGCCGCGTGCCTCCTTGAACAGCACGGCAATACCGGGGTGATAGTTGCCGGCCTCGCTGCGCAATTTGCGGTAGGCGTACGGGAAGTACCAGGCGACGGCGCAGGTGTGTTCCTTTTGCAGGTCGTCGACCATGTCCTGCAGTTCTTCCGGGCTGGCGCTGTGCTGGGCTTTCTGTGGGGCGACGAACAGGCAGCCGAGTTTGAGATCGCTGGCGTAGCTGATGCGCTTGGCGTCGCTGGTGATATCGGCCAGGGCCTGAGTCAGGTTCAGGCTGTTGACGCGCGGCCAGCGCTGGGTCGCCTGGATGTAGGCGCGATCTTCGGCGCCGGCCAGGAACAGGTCGGCGCGGGCATTACGCTCGCCTTCCTCGTTCTGTTTGCGGGTGGCGGTGTCGCGCAGGGTGACCAGTTCGGCCATCCATGCGGCGGCGGACAACAGGCCGAGGTTGGCTTTTTCGTCGTGCCAGTAGGGTGTGTCGTTGTCGCCGCGCACGGCGTTGTAGCGGTCGATACAGTCAAACCATCGCTCCAGCACCGGGCGCAGGAATTCCAGCCGCGGATTGCTGATGATCATGCCTTGCATGGTGCTCTCCCTTGTTATTGTGATGTGCTCTCTGCAGTCAAAAAGCATGGCTCTTTGATATCACTGCTGACAGTGTGGCACAAGATTGGCGTCAGATAATTGATCGACGGCAGTTATTTGCCGCACGACCCCCTCTTCATTTGACGCTCCACCCCCAACCCTCTAACCTTCGCGGCTTGTTTCAGGTGCTCTGTGACCGCTGTCGACAGAGTGAAACAGGGAAGCCGGTGAGGATTGTCTTCAAGCGAAGAGCCATCACGATCCCGGCGCTGCCCCCGCAACGGTAAATGAGTGAAAGCTGCGTCGGATGCCACTGCTGCAAAGCGGGAAGGCGCGCAGCCAGGCGAACGCCGCTCATGAGCCCGGAGACCGGCCTGATCCATCCAGCGGCATCACGGTGGGCGATGCCAGGCTTGTTGCCGTCTATTCTTGTGCCTGCCCGCCGTTATTCAGCCTCAACGGAGAGCTCCCCCATGACTGATTCCCCCGAACGCGACGAGCGCCACCTGGCGCGCATGCAGCGCAAAAAAGCCGTGATCGACGAGCGCATCGCCAATTCGCCAGACGAATGCGGCCTGGTGCTGGTGCTGACCGGCAATGGCAAAGGCAAAAGCAGCTCGGCATTCGGCATGCTCGCCCGCGCCATGGGCCACGGCATGCAGTGTGGCGTGGTGCAGTTCATCAAGGGCCGCAACAGCACCGGGGAGGAGCTGTTCTTCCGCCGCTTCCCGGAGCAGGTACGCTTTCATGTGATGGGCGAGGGCTTCACTTGGGAAACCCAGGATCGCCAGCGCGACATCGCCGCTGCCGAAGCTGCATGGGAAGTGTCCCGCGAACTGCTGCGTGATCCGTCGATCGGTCTGGTGGTGCTCGATGAACTGAACATCGCCCTCAAGCACGGTTACCTCGATCTGGATCAGGTGCTCAGCGATCTGCAGGCCCGTCCGCCGATGCAGCACGTGATCGTCACCGGTCGCGCCGCCAAGCCGGAAATGATCGAGATGGGCGACACCGTCACCGAAATGGGCATGATCAAGCACGCCTTCCAGGCCGGCATCAAAGCGCAGAAAGGCGTCGAACTTTGAATCAACCACGTCACTGCCCGGCGGTACTGATCGCCGCGCCGGCTTCCGGTCAGGGCAAGACCACCGTTACTGCTGCACTGGCCCGCTTGCATCGCAATCAGGGCCGCAAGGTCCGCGTATTCAAGTGCGGCCCGGACTTTCTCGACCCGATGATCCTCGAGCGCGCCAGCGGTGCGCCGGTCTATCAACTGGACATGTGGATGGTCGGCGAGCAGGAAAGTCGTCGTCTGCTGTGGGAAGCCGCTGCCGAAGCGGATCTCATCCTGATCGAAGGCGTGATGGGCTTGTTCGATGGCACGCCATCGAGCGCCGATCTGGCGCGGCATTTCGGCGTGCCGGTACTCGGCGTGATCGACGGCACGGCCATGGCTCAGACCTTTGGCGCCTTGGCGCTGGGCCTGGCGCGCTATCAGTCTGATCTGCCGTTCGCCGGGGTGCTGGCCAATCGTGTCGGCACGGTGCGTCATGCGCAATTGCTCGAAGGCAGTCTCACCGAAGGTCTGCGCTGGTATGGCGCGTTGTCCAGGGAAACCGGGATCGAACTGCCAAGTCGCCATCTCGGCTTGGTGCAGGCCAGCGAACTCAATGACCTCGATGTACGTCTCGACGCCGCCGCCGAAGCGCTGGCCGGCACTTGCGAGGTAGCGCTGCCACCGGCCGTGGAGTTCGCCGCACCGGAAAGCGTGAAGACCGAAAGGCTGCTCGAAGGCGTGCGGATTGCCGTCGCCCGTGACGAAGCTTTCGCCTTCACCTATGGCGCCAGTCTCGATCTGTTGCGGGCGATGGGTGCGGAGCTGAGTTTCTTCTCGCCGATTCGCGACACTGAATTGCCTGAGGCTGACAGTCTGTATCTGCCCGGCGGTTATCCGGAATTGCACCACGTTGCCTTGTCGCAGAACGCCGGCATGCTCAAAGCGATCCGCGCGCATCACGCCGCCGGTAAACCGCTGCTCGCCGAATGTGGTGGCATGCTCTATCTGCTGGATTCGCTGACCGATGTCGAAGGCACCCGCGCCGAACTGGTCGGTTTGCTCAAGGGGGATGCGGTGATGCAGAAGCGTCTGGCAGCCTTGGCACTGCAATCCGTCGAACTGCCGGAAGGCTTGTTGCGTGGCCACACCTATCACCATTCCCTGACCACCACCGAACTGACGCCGATTGCCCGTGGCCACAGCCCCAATGGCGGGCGCGGCGCCGAAGCGGTGTATCGGGAAGGGCGGATGACTGCCTCGTACGTGCACTTTTACTTTCCGTCCAATCCGTCGGCGATTGCCGCACTGTTGGTGCCATGACCGACAACGCCTTCACTGAAACCGAGCGCGCAGCGGTCTACCGCGCCATCGCCGAACGCCGCGACATGCGCCACTTCAGCGGCGGCACGGTCGAGCCGGAACTGCTGCGCCGTTTGCTGGAAGCCGCGCATCAGGCGCCGAGCGTCGGCCTGATGCAGCCGTGGCGCTTCATCCGCATCAGCGACCGCGCCTTGCGCGGACAGATCCAGAATCTTGTGGAAGAAGAACGGGTACGCACCGCCGAAGCCCTCGGCGAGCGCAGCGACGAGTTCATGAAGCTCAAGGTCGAAGGCATCAACGATTGTGCGGAAGTGTTGGTCGCAGCCTTGATGGACGATCGCGAGCGGCACATTTTCGGCCGCCGCACGCTGCCGGAAATGGACATGGCCTCATTGTCCTGCGCGATCCAGAACCTGTGGCTGGCGGCGCGCGCCGAAGGCTTGGGCATGGGCTGGGTGTCGCTGTTCGAACCGCAGGCGCTGGCGGATCTGCTGCAACTGCCGGCCGGGGCCAAGCCGCTGGCGGTTCTTTGTCTGGGGCCGGTCAAGGAATTCTATCCGGCGCCGATGCTGGTACTCGAAGGGTGGGCGCAGGCGCGTCCGCTCAATGAGCTGCTGTATGAAAATTTCTGGGGAGTGAGTCAATGAGTGTGGCGTTGCTGAGTGTCGCCGCGGTTGCGCTGGACGCGCTGCTGGGTGAACCGAAACGCTGGCATCCGCTGGTGGCGTTCGGCAATTTTGCCGGACGCATCGAGCAACGATTCAACACCGGCGGGCGCGGCTGGCGCAGCCATGGTGTCACCGCGTGGGTGATCGCGGTGCTGCCGCTGACGTTACTTGCCACGGCATTGTCCTGGGCGCCGTATGTGGGCTGGATCGTCGAGATCGTCGCGCTGTATTGCGCGCTCGGCATGCGCAGTCTCGGCGAGCACGTCGAGCCGGTGGCCAAGGCCCTGCGCAGCGATGATCTGGAGGAGGCGCGCAAACGCGTGGGGTATCTGGTCAGCCGCCAGACCAGTGAACTGGACAACACCGCCGTCGCTCGCGCCGCCACCGAATCGGTGCTGGAGAACGGCAGCGATGCAGTGTTCGCCGCGATCTTCTGGTTTGTCGTGGCCGGTGCGCCGGGCGTGGTGCTCTATCGCCTGAGCAATACGCTCGACGCGATGTGGGGTTATCGCAACGAACGCTTCGAGCGTTTCGGTTGGGCCGCGGCAAAAATCGACGACGTCCTCAACTACATTCCTGCACGTCTGGTGGTGTTGACCTACGCGCTGCTGGGCAAGACTCGACTCGCGCTGAAATGCTGGCGCACCCAGGCGCCGAAATGGGACAGCCCGAACGCAGGCCCGGTGATGGCTGCCGGCGCAGGTGCCTTGGGCGTCGAGCTGGGCGGGCCGGCGATCTATCACGGTGAGCTGCACGAGCGTCCGCAACTGGGCGAAGGTGCGCCGGCGGATGCCGATTCCATCGATCGCGGCTGGCAATTGGTCCAGCGCGGGGTATGGTTATGGCTGCTGATTCTCTGCGTGGGGGCTGAATTCTATGCTTGAGCACGGTGGCCGGCTGCGCAGGGCGGCGCTGGAATACGGCATCGCCGAAGAAGACTGGCTCGACCTGTCCACCGGGCTGGCGCCGTGGCCGTTTCCGGTCCCGGAGATCCCGCTGCGGGCCTGGGCGCGCTTGCCGGAAATCGATGACGGTCTGGAGCAGGCGGCGTGCGACTACTACGGTGCCGCGCAGGTGCTGCCGGTGGCCGGTTCGCAGATGGCCATTCAGTTGCTGCCGCGCCTGCGCCGGGCCGGCAAGGTCGGTGTGCTGTCGCCGTGTTATGCCGAGCATGCCGAGGCTTGGCGGCGCAGCGGTTACATCGTGCGCGAGGTGCTGGAGCAGGAAGTCGATTTCTTCCTCGACAGCCTCGACGTGCTGGTGGTGGTCAACCCGAACAATCCCACTGGCCTGAGCCTGACGCCGGCGAAGTTGCTCGACTGGCACGCGCGACTGGCCCAGCGCGGCGGCTGGCTGGTGGTCGATGAAGCGTTCATGGACAACACCCCGCAATTAAGCCTGGCGCCGCATACCCATCAGGTCGGACTGATCGTGTTGCGTTCGTTCGGCAAGTTTTTCGGCTTGGCCGGTGTTCGACTCGGGTTCGTGCTGGCCGAGCGCAAGTTGCTCCGTTTACTGGCCGAGCAGGTGGGGCCCTGGGCTGTCAGCGGGCCGACCCGGGTGCTGGGGCAGGCCTGCCTGCAAGACACTGAAGGCCACACTCGTCAGCGAATTCGCAGCGATGAAGCCAGCGAACGACTGGCCGCGCTGCTCGAACGCTACGGCTTCAAGCCTCAGGGTGGCTGCGCGCTGTTTCAGTGGCTGATCACCGAGCATGCTCACGCACTTCACGAATTCATGGCCCGTCGCGGCATCCTCCTGCGTCTCTTTACGCACAACAGCAGCCTGCGTTTCGGTCTGCCGGCCAATGCCGCCGATGAGGCGCGTCTTGAGCAGGCCCTGCAAGCGTTCGCCGTGGACCGCTCTATGGACAAGAAACCCGCATGACTACGTTAATGGTGCAAGGCACCACCTCCGATGCCGGCAAAAGTACGCTGGTGACGGCGCTGTGCCGCTGGGCGACCCGCCAGGGTGTTGCCGTGGTGCCATTCAAACCGCAGAACATGGCGCTCAACAGCGCGGTGACTGCTGACGGCGGTGAAATCGGCCGGGCACAAGCAGTGCAGGCGCAGGCCTCGCATCTTGAACCGCATACCGACATGAACCCGGTGCTGCTCAAGCCCAACAGCGACACCGGCGCCCAGGTCATCATCCACGGGCGTGCGGTCACCAGCATGAACGCCGTTGCCTATCACGACTACAAAGCCATCGCCATGCAGGCTGTACTCGCCTCTCACAAGCGCTTGAGCGCCGCGTATCCGCTGGTGATGGTCGAGGGCGCGGGCTCGCCGGCTGAGATCAATCTGCGCGCCGGTGACATCGCCAACATGGGTTTCGCCGAAGCGGTGGATTGCCCGGTGCTGCTGATCGCCGACATCAATCGTGGCGGCGTGTTTGCCCATCTGGTGGGCACGCTGGAACTGCTGTCATCGAGCGAGCAGGCCCGGGTGAAGGGCTTCATCATCAACCGTTTTCGCGGCGATATCGCCTTGCTGCAGCCCGGCCTCGACTGGCTGGAACAGCGCACCGGCAAACCGGTGGTGGGCGTGTTGCCGTACGTGATGGATCTGCACCTGGAGGCCGAGGACGGCATCGATCAGCGCCAGACTGACAAGGCCGAGCAAGTTTTGAAGGTGGTGGTGCCGGTGCTGCCGCGCATCAGCAATCACACCGATTTCGATCCCCTGCGACTGCATCCGCAGGTTGACCTGCAATTCATCGGCCCGGGGCAAGCGATCCCGCCGGCTGACCTGATCATCCTGCCGGGCTCGAAAAGCGTCCGTAGCGATCTGGCTTATCTGCGCGCCAATGGCTGGGAAACCGCCATCAATCGTCACCTGCGTTACGGCGGCAAGCTGCTGGGAATCTGCGGCGGTCTGCAAATGCTCGGCGAGCAGGTGCACGATCCGCTCGGCCTGGAAGGCGCGCCGGGCTCCAGCGCCGGTCTGGGGCTGCTGGCATTCGAAACGCAGCTCGAAGCCGAGAAGCAGCTGCGCAATGTGCGCGGGCGTCTGGCGCTGGAAGATGCCGAGGTCAGCGGTTATGAAATTCATGCGGGTGTGACGACCGGATCTGCGCTGGAAAACGCCGCTGTCCATCTGGACGATGGCCGTTGCGACGGCGCCCAAAGCTCTGACGGCCAGATTTTCGGCACCTACCTGCACGGCCTGTTCGAATCGCCGGCGGCCAGTGCGGCGCTGTTGCGCTGGGCCGGTTTGAACGATGTGCAGGAGGTGGATTACCACGGCCTGCGCGAACGCGATATCGAGCGGCTGGCGGATCTGGTCGAGAAGCACCTGGATACCGGGCTGTTACGTGAACTCTGTGGAATCTTCCCATGCTCCAGTTGATCCTAGGCGGCGCCCGCTCCGGCAAAAGTCGCCTGGCCGAAAAACTCGCCACTGACAGCGCGCTGGCCGTGACGTACATCGCCACCAGCCAGCCGCTGGATGGCGAGATGAATGAACGCGTCGCCCATCACCGGGCGCGACGTCCTGCCGAATGGGCATTGATCGAAGAGCCGCTGGAACTGGCCCGTGTGCTGCGCGAAACCGCCAGCGCCGAGCGTTGCCTGCTGGTGGACTGCCTGACGCTGTGGCTGACCAATCTGCTGATGCTCGAAGACGCCGAGCGTCTCGCCGCCGAACGCGAAGCCCTGCTCGAATGCCTGGCGTCGCTGCCGGGTGAAATCATTTTTGTCAGCAACGAGACCGGAATGGGTGTCGTGCCGCTGGGCGAATTGACTCGCCGCTATGTCGATGAAGCCGGTTGGCTGCATCAAGCTCTGGCCGAGCGTTGTCAGCGAGTCGTCCTGACCGTCGCCGGCCTGCCCCTGACTCTGAAAGGACCTGCGTTATGACCCAAGCCTGGTGGCTGAACCCGTGCAAACCGGTGGATACGCACGCCGTTGAAAACGCGGCGGCGCGTCAGCAGCAATTGACCAAACCTGCCGGCTCCCTCGGGCAGCTGGAATCGGTGGCGGTGCAACTGGCCGGATTGCAGGGCCGGATCAAGCCGACACTCGATCAGGTCTGGATCGCGATTTTTGCCGGCGACCACGGTGTTGTCGCAGAAGGCGTTTCGGCGTTCCCACAGGAAGTCACTGGCCAGATGTTGCTGAATTTCGTCAGTGGCGGCGCGGCGATCAGCGTGCTGGCGCGACAACTCGGCGCGCAGTTGGAAGTGGTGGATCTGGGCACCGTGACCCCGTCGCTGAACCTGCCGGGTGTGCGTCATCTGAGCATCGGCCCGGGCACGGCGAATTTCGCCAAGGGTGCGGCGATGACTCAGGCTCAGGGCGAGCTGGCCTTGCAGGGCGGGCGCGACAGCGTGCTGCGCGCGAAGGCGGCGGGTGCGCAATTGTTCATCGGCGGCGAAATGGGCATCGGCAACACCACGGCTGCCAGTGCGCTGGCCTGTGCGCTGCTCGATTGCCCGGTAGCCCACCTGACCGGCCCCGGCACCGGGTTGAATGCCGAAGGCGTCAGCCACAAGGCGCAGGTGATCGAGCGGGCGCTGGCACTGCACGCGGCGCAACGTGGGGATGCGTTGCAGACTCTGTTCAATCTCGGCGGCTTCGAGATTGCGGCTTTGGTCGGCGCGTATCTGGCGTGTGCTCAGGAAGGTGTGGCGGTGCTGGTGGACGGTTTTATCTGCACCGTTGCGGCGCTGGTGGCGGTGCGGCTGAATCCTGCCTGCCGTGAATGGCTGCTGTTCGGCCATCGCGGCGCCGAGCCGGGCCATCGTCATGTGCTGGAAACCCTTGGCGCCGAACCGCTGCTGGAACTGGGCCTGCGTCTGGGCGAGGGCAGCGGTGCGGCGCTGGCGGTGCCGTTGCTGCGCCTGGCCTGCGACCTGCACGGGCAGATGGCGACCTTCGCCGAAGCGGCGGTGGCGGACCGCCCGGCATGACCTTGCGTCTGGACCTGCTGCGACACGGTGAAACCGAACTCGGCGGTGGCCTGCGCGGCAGTCTTGACGATGCGCTGACCGAAAAAGGCTGGGCGCAGATGCGCGAAGCGGTGATCGGGCAGGGGCCGTGGGATCGGCTGGTCAGTTCGCCGTTGCAGCGTTGCGCGCGATTCGTTGATGAGTTGGGCGCGCGACTGGATCTGTCGGTGTCTCTGGACAAGGATTTCCAAGAGCTGCATTTCGGTGCCTGGGAAGGGCAGAGCGCGGCGGCGTTGATGGAGACCGATGCCGAAGCGCTTGGACTGTTCTGGGCAAATCCTTATGGGTTCACGCCGCCGCAAGGTGAGCCGGTGACCGAGTTTTCAGCGCGGGTGCTGGCGGCGGTCATGCGTTTGCACGCGGCACATGCGGGGGAGCGGGTGTTGCTGGTCAGTCATGGTGGCGTCATGCGTCTGTTGCTGGCCCGTGCCCGTGGTTTGCCCCGTGAACAACTGCTCAATGTCGAAGTCGCTCACGGCGCGCTGTTTTCGCTGATCGTCGAGGCCGATGGTTCGCTCAAGGAAGTTTGCTGACATGCTGCCCCTGTGGATCGCCCTGCAATTTCTCAGCAGCCTGCCGATTCGTCTGCCGGGCATGCCGGCGCCTGAACAGCTCGGGCGCTCGCTGCTGTTTTATCCGCTGGTGGGGTTGCTGTTCGGCGTGATTCTCTGGGCGCTCAACATCGCTCTGGCCGGCGCACCCTTGCTGTTGCATGCCGCGTTGTTGCTGACGGTGTGGGTGCTGCTCAGCGGCGCGCTACACCTCGATGGGCTGGCGGACAGCGCCGATGCGTGGCTTGGCGGCTTCGGTGATCGCGAGCGCACGCTGACGATCATGAAGGATCCGCGCAGTGGGCCGATCGCAGTGGTGACACTGGTGCTGGTGTTGTTGCTCAAATACGCCGCGTTGCTGGCTTTGATCGAAAAACACCAAGGAATGGCGTTGATCATCGTGCCGCTGATTGGCCGGGCAGCGCTGCTCGGGCTGTTTCTCACCACGACCTATGTGCGGGCCGGCGGATTGGGGCAAGCGCTGGCCGATCATCTGCCACGCAAGACGGGTTGGCAGGTGCTGGTGGTGAGTGCGGCGGTATGCGCGCTGATCGCCGGGTTCAACGCTGTCGTGGCGCTGCTGCTGGCGGTCGTGGTGTTCATCTGGCTGCGGCATCTGATGGTGCGGCGACTCGGCGGGACCACGGGCGATACGGCGGGTGCGTTGCTGGAATTATTGGAGATGTCAGTGCTGGTCGGGCTGGCCTTGTTTTGATAAGTAACTTTGATCTGTAACTTGATTTAATACAGTCGCGGGTATATACACGCATCATGCTTCCTTCTCAGTGTTTGTGCACCAACCTGCGTCGCGCCGCCCGTGGCGTCAGCAGGCATTACGACGGCGCTCTCGACGGCTTCGGGATCAACGTTGCCCAGTATTCTCTGCTGTGCAACCTGCAGCGTCTGGATCAACCGAGCATTTCCGAACTGGCCGAAGCGATGGGCCTGGATCGCAGCACCCTCGGGCGCAATCTGCGGGTGCTGGAAGGCGAAGGGCTGGTGGCGCTGGCCGAGGGCGAAGACATGCGCAATCGCATCGTCCGGCTGACTGAAACCGGCGCACAGCGTCTGGCAGCGGCTTTACCGGCCTGGGAAGCGGCGCAACAGCGGTTGATCGACCGGCTGGGTGCCGAGAAGCGTGAAACCTTGCTGCGGCTGTTGGATGAACTGGCCTGAGGGCCGGTTTTTCCGAGTTTAAGCGGGTATATACCCGCGACTGGAGAATAACAATGAGTTCGATGTGGCGTACGTGCGGTTGGGTGTTGCTGGGGAGTGCGCTGATTCTGGCGTTGTCATTGGGCGTGCGGCACGGCTTCGGGCTGTTTCTGTCGCCAATGAGCGCCCAGTTTGGTTGGGGGCGTGAGGTGTTCGCCTTCGCCATCGCATTGCAGAACCTGATCTGGGGCCTGGCGCAACCCTTCACTGGCGCGCTGGCTGACCGCTTCGGCGCGGCAAAAGTGGTGCTGATCGGTGGCGTGCTCTACGCCTTGGGCCTGGTGTTCATGGGGCTGTCGGAGACCGCTTTGGGTCTGTCCCTGAGTGCCGGCTTGCTGATCGGTATCGGGCTCTCAGGAACTTCTTTCTCGGTGATTCTCGGGGTGGTCGGTCGTGCGGTTCCGCCGGAAAAACGCAGCATGGGCATGGGTATCGCCAGCGCCGCCGGGTCCTTTGGCCAGTTCGCGATGCTGCCGGGCACCCTCGGCCTGATTGGCTGGCTGGGCTGGTCGGCCGCGTTGCTGGTGCTGGGTTTGCTGGTGGCGCTGATCGTGCCGCTGGTGAGCATGCTCAAGGACAAGCCACTGCCAGTGCTTGGGCATGAGCAGACCCTGTCCGAAGCGTTGCGTGAAGCCTGCTCGCACTCCGGGTTCTGGCTGCTGGCTTTCGGCTTCTTCGTCTGCGGTTTCCAGGTGGTGTTCATCGGTGTGCACCTGCCGGCCTATCTGGTCGATCAGCATTTGCCGGCCACCGTCGGCACCACGGTGCTGGCGTTGATCGGGCTGTTCAACATCTTCGGCACCTACACCGCCGGCTGGCTCGGCGGGCGCATGTCCAAGCCGCGTTTGCTGACCGGGCTGTACCTGCTGCGGGCGGTGGTGATCGTGCTGTTCCTCTGGCTGCCGGTGACGACGACTACGGCGTATCTGTTCGGTATGGCGATGGGGTTCCTGTGGCTGTCGACCGTGCCGTTGACCAACGGTACGGTGGCGACCTTGTTTGGCGTACGAAACCTGTCCATGCTCGGCGGGATCGTGTTCCTGTTCCATCAGCTCGGCTCGTTCCTCGGCGGCTGGCTGGGCGGGGTGGTGTATGACCGGACCGGGAGTTACGACTTGATCTGGCAAGTGGCGATTCTCTTGAGCCTGTTGGCGGCCGCGCTGAACTGGCCGGTGCGCGAGCGTCCGGTCGAGCGTCTGCAGGCCCGTACGAGCGCGGCATGAAGCGAATCTGGCCACGAATCGCTATCACCGCACTCGGCGCTGTCTTGCTGGCGCTGGTGTGGTGGGGCTGGCATCAGGGCGGCCTGGCGCTGATGCAGTTGGGCATGGGCGCTTGCCTGTAGGCTCTGAGGGCGAGTAACGTCGGGTTCTGACGACTGCTCAAGGATGCCCGACATGCTCAAGCGCTGGTGTGCTGTTCCCGCGTTGCTGATGGCGTTGACCGGACTGGCCCAGGCCGCGGACTGTCCGGAATTGCTGCAAGGTTCGCTGCCCAAATTGCGGGCCAAGGAATCCATCGACCTGTGCCAGCGCTACGCCGACAAGCCGCTGGTGGTGATCAACACCGCCAGCTTCTGTGGTTTCGCCCCGCAGTTCGAAGGCCTCGAAGCGCTCAACCAGCGCTACAAGGCGCAAGGGCTGGAAATGCTCGGCGTACCCTCCAATGACTTCAAGCAAGAGTCCAAGGACAGCGCCGAGACCGCCAAGGTCTGCTACGCCAACTACGGCGTGACCTTCACCATGACCGAGCCGCAGAAAGTCCGTGGTGACGGTGCCACCCACCTGTTCCAGGTACTTGCCGCGCAAAGCAGCGCGCCGAAGTGGAATTTCTATAAATACGTGGTCGATCGACAGGGCAAGGTGATCGCCAATTTTTCCAGCCTGACCAAGCCGGATGATCCGGAATTTCTCGCGGCCATCGAGAAAGCCATTGCGTCGAAACCGCTGAAACCCTGATCGACGCCCACTAAAAAGCCCCGCCTCTGCAAAGAGAGCGGGGCTTTTTTGTGAGCGAGGCCTCAAATGATGAAGAGCTCAGCCTCGCCGTGCAGCATCAGAAGCGGTAGGTCGCACCGACACCGAAACCGTTTGCCGAGTTTTCATACTTGGCATCGTAGGTCTGGCCACGATCGTTTTCGTTGCGGATCTTGACGGCTTCTTCCTTCAGGTAGGAGTAGGCCACGTCGATGGTCAGGTCATCGGTCGGGCTCCAGCCGGCACCGATGCTGAAGATGGTCCGGTCACCGGTCGGGATGCGCGGCGAACGATCGACGTTGTTGGTCGGCGACTGGTCGAAGGTCAGACCGGTACGCAGTACCCATTCCTTGTTCAGCTGATAGGAAGTACCGACGGCGTAAGCCCAGCTGTCATGCCAGTTCTGCTCTTCGGTGATCTCGCCGAACTGACCGGCCAGCAGAGGCTGTACACCGGAGTTCTTGACGGTGATCTTTTCCAGCTGGCTCCAGCGGGTCCAGGTGGTACCGGCGTAGACGTTCCAGCGGTCGTTGATTGCCTGGGTTACCGAGAAGTCCACGGATTCAGGCGTCGTGATCTTCAGCGAAGCGTCGTACTTCTGGCTGGCGCCCAGACCGACTGCGGCCAGTGCGCCGTAGTTGACCTTGGTGTTGCCTTCGAGCTTGTAGTCGACTTTCGAGTGGTAAGTCAGGCCCAGGCGAGTAGTGTCGGTCGCTTGTACCAGAACACCGATGTTGTAGCCCAGCGCGGTGTCGTCACCCTTGATCTTGACCTTGCCATCCGGCGCGGCCTGAGTGACCGACAGGTTGGATTCCAGGGTGCCGTCGATACGGTTGATGGTCGGACCGAAACCGATCGACACCACGTCGTTGAACTTGTAGCTGACAGTCGGCTGGAAGGTGATGACCTGTACTTCGGACTTGCTGCCGAAGTAGCGGCCGGCAAAGCCTTTTTCATAGTCGGTAATCAGGCCGAAGGGTACGTACACACCCAGGCCGAATGCCCAATGCTCATCGATCGGCTTGACGTAGAAACCCATAGGAACTGAGGTGAAGGGCACCATGTCGCCTTTGTTGCTGCCGCCGTTGGGGCTGGAGCTGGCGTCGCTGATATCGGTCTTGGCATCGAGGAATGCAACGCCACCGGTGACTTGTTCGCGAGTGAGGCGCGACATGCCGGCAGGGTTGCCGTAAACAGTGCTTGCGTCGTCGGCAGAAGAAGATCGCCCGGCGTACCCGGTCCCCATCCCGCTGATGCTGTGTTCGTTGATGGCAAAGCCAGCGGCGAAAATCTGCGTGGATGCCAGGGAAACGGCGAGGCTGATGGTGGTTTTGAGCATTACTTTTTTCATTATTAGAACTCCTGGTGATCACCGGGGCGAAAATTACCAACATTTTCGTCCCAGCGCTATAGTCCGTATGGCTTGAGTTAGAGCGGTTTTGTAGGACAATCCGACCAGATTCGCGACCCGTTGGCCGATCTTGCGAAACCGGTGAGTCAGCACGCGACCTGATTCAGCGGTGAAACACAGGTCTGCCATGCACAGGTGAAGTCGCGCAGGCGACCCTGGGGTTGAAAGGTCTGACGCCAGATGCGGGCCATTGCGAGCAGGTCGTCCGGGTCGGGGAGGGTGGGGGTCTGTTCTTCCACCAGCAGCCAGGCAATGGCAGTGGCGTAACGCAGGTTGACGGTCAGTTCGAGGTGCGGACTGCTGAGAAAGGCATGCTGGCTGGCGAGGCCGCGAACCAGGCTGGCGCGCTCCGGATCGAGCGCCAGGTAATGGTCCCACAGCGCCTGGTGGCGATGCTCGGCAATCCGGTACAGGCCATGGCCACGGCGGTCATGCAGGGCTGAACCCAGGGCGGACTGGCTGGCGGCGATGCCCAGCAGCAGGGATTCGGCGGTGGCGCAGTGACGTCCCAGATAAATCAGCGTGGGACGGATCACATAGCGGCACAGTTCGCTGGCAGCGATACCCATAAAACCCTCGGATCTTGTTATTGGGCGGCGAGACCTGAAGGGGAGCTTGGCAGCTGTGGATCGAATCAGGCCCGCCGGAAGCGGATCACGCCGCTTGAGTTGAAGTGTAGTGTCATCTTCGCGACGTAAAGGCCTGTTTTTAAAATATTTCCGGCGGGCAGTTATAACCGTTATATCGGTTGGTGCTTAACCGGGAAGGGTAAAAAGAGAAACATCGGGCAATAAAAAGCCCCGCTTTTCAGGCGGGGCTTTTGCTTTTGCAGCCATTTCAGCCTCTCAGGCGATCAATGCCTGGCGGGTGCGATCAATCACGGCCTGCAGCGGTTCGGCGCTGGAGTATTGATCAGGGTACAGACGCTCGCTGTGGCGGGCGATCCCGTGTTCATTGACCACGGTGAAGCTGAAGCAGCCTTTGCGAGCGGCCATGATCAGGCAGTTCATTGGAGCAAAAGCGTTGGTTAGGGTGCGAATGGCATCCTGAGTCTGGATTTGAGTAGACATAGTTATTAGGTGTTCCTACAAATGACACGGATAAGAACCGTGCAACGTTAAAACGTTCCAGTAACGCAGACCACCATTGGTCGAACGAAGAACCCGACTGGAACAAAGCAGCCAGTTTGAAGCGCTGACAAGTTGGCGCGCTTGGGCTGGCAGGTAGGTACTTAGGAGGACAGGCAACACATCGAGGGCAGAGGTTCTGGGCCCGGGGTGAAGATCCTGATCAATTTGCAGGTTGGTTCGGTCAGAGTAAGAGGTCTTTGCAACATCCTTTGATTCGATTCAAAGGCTGTGTCGTCGCAAGATTTACCTGGAAACCATCGAGGGGTCGGGCCCGCTTTGTCGGTGGAGGCTTCTCTGAGAGAAGGCTGACCGTGGGGGTTGTTCGACCGGAATTGACTTTCAGCTTGGTACTAACGCCGCGGATACTAACGGAACACGTCGAGGAAGGCAAACCTGATTTTTAAAAAGCAGCGGGCGGACTGTTCCTTGAGTGTAGGCCCCGCCCTGATTTGGCTCACATTCCGACCGTCGGTCGTCACGGTAGGTGAGCCGAATCAGCACAGCGCAAGGGCTTATCCCCAGTCCGACTGGCAAAACGACCCGAAAAAGCGCACCGATATAACCGCGTAACAGGTACTTGTGCACATTAGTTGCGCGGACGGTAACGACGCTGTCACATCGAACCTGACCCCGGTGGCTGCCTGTAACGAAAGTTTAAGTCAATGAAAAACATCGCTTTTTTTTACTGGTGAAAAAATCGTCAGTTTGACTGCGGGCCCCATTCCACAAGGCTTTGCGGCGAGTCGGGGGCGGTTGTCCACTGAGTTATCCACAGCTTCTGTGGATTGTCCCGAGCGCTTGCTCTAGCACGGGCGTGCCGGGTTTTTTTCGACTTTACCTGTGCGAAAAAAAGAGTAGAGTGGCGCGCCCTCCGATCTGTCCCACAGTGCTTTATGAAGTTTCGTTCATCTCCAGATTCTGTTACTTCCCAACCCCCTCGTGTTACCGCTCCCAAGCGATTTTCCGTGCGCGTGGCCGAATGGCTGCTCGACAGCCCGCGCCTGGGCGACAGCCAGAACGCCAAACACCTCGCCGGCCGCCTGCTCAAACAACCGGCCCGGGAAGGCGTGGTCGCGGCGCAAAGCCGCCTTGGCCAGTTGATGTGCCGTGAGTGTGGCAACGCGCGGGATCGTCGTATCGGCCAGGATCTGCTGCGTCAGGCCGCCCGTGCGGGTGATCGGCGTGCGCAACAGGAACTCGGCCTGATCGAAGACTGAGCTGTCCAAGACCTGACGCCTTGGTTAACCTTCAGGTTTTATAGGATCGGCGGGAATCACTATGGCGATGGACTTGACCAGCATCTTGCTCGGCTTGGCAGGCGCGGCGTTACCGCTGCTGGCGCTGGCCTGGCAACTGCAGCGCCGGGCCAGTCATGGCGAGTCTGAAGTTGCATTGCTCGAAGAACGACTGGCCACGGCGCAAATGGCCCAGGACGGCCTCAACGCCCAGCTCGAAGCCTGTCGCGACGAAATCGCCGACCTCGGCCAGGCCAATGCCGCCAAGCAAGCCGATCTTGCGGCCGTGCGCCGGGAAGTCGAACTGTTGCAGATCGAGCGCGACGATGCCCGTGACGCTGCCCATGCCTGGAGCCTCGAACGTGCCAGCAAGGAAGCCGAACTGCGGCGCCTGGATGCTCAGGCCGCTTCCCTGAATGCCGAATTGCGCGAACAGCAGGAAAGCCATCAACAACGTCTCGATGACCTGCAAGGCTCCCGCGACGAGTTGCGCGCCCAGTTTGCCGAGCTGGCGGGCAAGATCTTCGACGAGCGTGAACAGCGTTTCGCCGAAACCAGCCAGCAGCGCCTCGGCCAATTGCTTGATCCCCTGAAAGAACGCATACAGTCCTTCGAAAAACGGGTCGAAGAAAGCTATCAGGCCGAAGCCCGCGAGCGCTTCTCCCTGGCCAAGGAACTGGAGCGTCTTCAGCAACTGAACCTGCGCCTGAGCGATGAAGCCACCAACCTGACCCGCGCCCTGAAAGGCCAGAAAACCCAGGGCAACTGGGGCGAACTGATCCTCGAGCGAGTCCTCGAGCATGCCGGGCTGGAGAAGGGTCGCGAGTACCAGACCCAGGTCAACCTCAAGGGGCCGGACGGCGAGCGCTTCCAGCCGGACGTGATCATTTACCTGCCGGGCGACAAGCAGGTGGTGGTCGACTCCAAGGTCAGCCTCACGGCGTACCAGCAATATGTGGCGGCCGACGACGATGCGATTGGCCAGATCGCCATGAAGCAGCATGTGCTGTCGCTGCGCAGCCACGTCAAAGGCCTGGCCGGCAAGGACTACAAACGTCTGGAAGGCCTGCACAGCCTTGATTTCGTCTTGCTGTTCGTGCCCATCGAAGCGGCGTTTTCCGCGGCGCTGCAAGCCGAGCCGACGCTGTTCCAGGAAGCCTTCGACCGTAATATCGTGATCGTCAGCCCGACCACGCTGCTCGCCACCCTGCGGGTCATCGACAGTCTGTGGAAACAGGAACGCCAGAGCCAGAACGCCCGGGAAATCGCCGAACGTGCCGGATGGCTGTACGACAAGTTCGTGCTGTTTATTCAGGATCTGGACGAAGTCGGCAATCGCCTGCAGCAACTGGACAAAGCCTACAGCGCAGCGCGAAACAAACTGACAGAAGGGCGCGGCAACCTGGTCAGCCGCAGCGAGCAGCTCAAACTGCTCGGCGCACGAGCGAGCAAGAGCCTGCCGGCGGATCTGCTGGAGCGTGCAATGACCGATGCCGACGGCCTGGTCGAACTGCCTGAATAAGCCGCTCTTCTAGAGCGGCAAATAGCGACTCAACAACGCCCGCAACGCCGCCGGTTTCACCGGTTTGGCCAGGTAATCCAGCCCCGCTGCATGCACCTGCGCCACGGTCTCCGGATGCCCGTCGGCGCTGATCACCACGCCGGGCACCGGTTCGCCCAGGCTTGTACGCAACCAGGCCATCAGATCGGTGCCGGTCTCGCCGTGATCGAGGTGGAAGTCCACCAGCGCCAGTTGTGGCCGCACGCCATCGTTGAGCAGCGCCGCGCATTCCTCGCGGTTGCGCGCCGTCCACACCTGACAACCCCAACGCGTGAGCAGGCTGTTCATGCCGATCAGAATGCTGTCTTCATTGTCGATGCACAGCACCTGCGCGCCGCTGTGCAGCTTGCCGTTGAGTTCGACCGCAGCGCTCGGCTGTGCAGTCTGCGTCCGCGCCAGCGGCACCCGCACACTGAACACGCTGCCGCGCCCCGGCCATGAACGTACGCGCAAGGTGTGCCCGAGCACCCGGCACAAGCCGTCGGCAATCGCCAGCCCCAGGCCCAGGCCTTTCTCGGCGCGGGTCTGATGGCTGTCGAGGCGTTTGAACTCTTCGAAAATCACCTGCTGCTTGTCTTCCGGAATCCCCGGCCCACGATCCCAGACCTCCAGGCAAACCTCACCCCGGCGCCGGCGCACGCCCAGCAACACCGGACCTTTGGCGTAGCGGAAGGCATTGGTCAGGAAGTTCTGCAGAATCCGTCGCAGCAGCTTGATGTCGCTGTCGATGCGCAAGTGACTGCCGCGCACCCGGAAGTTCAAACCCTGCTCCTGCGCCAGAACCTTGAACTCGGCACCAAGGGTGTCGAACAGCTCATTGACCGCGAACGGCTTGCGATCCGGGTTGATTTTGCCGTTTTCCAGGCGGGAAATGTCCAGCAGGTCGCTGATCAGGTCTTCGGCCGAACGCAGCGAGCTGTCCAGATGCTGCACCAGTTTCTGCGCCTCGCCACTCAAGCCATCGTCCTGATGGGAGAGGGCGGCGGAGAACAGCCGCGCCGCGTTCAAGGGTTGCATCAAGTCGTGACTGACCGCTGCAAGGAAGCGGGTTTTCGATTGGTTGGCGGCCTCGGCATTGCCTTTGGCCTCTGTCAACGCGACGTTGAGTTGCGAAAGTTCCTGAGTCCGCTCGCTGACCCGTTGTTCCAGCCCTTCGTTGGCCTCGGTCAGTGCCTGCTCAGCCTCGCGGAACGCGGTGATGTCAGTGAAGCTCATGACGAAACCGCCGCCGGGCATCGGGTTGCCGATCAGCTCGATCACCCGGCCATTGGGGAACAATCGCTCGGAGGTGTGGGCGCGGCCCTGACGCATCCAGTGCAGGCGCCGGGCGACGTGGACTTCCGCTTCGCCGGGGCCGCACAAACCACGCTCGGCGTTGTAGCGAATGATGTCGGCAATCGGCCGACCAACGCTGATCAAGCCGTCCGGGTAGTTGAACAACTCCAGATAGCGCCGGTTCCAGGCCACCAGTTTCAGCGACTGGTCGACCACGCTGATGCCCTGGGTGATGTTCTCGATGGCGCCTTGCAGCAGCGCGCGGTTGAACTGCAACACTTCCGAGGCTTCGTCGGCGATCCGCACGACGTCCTCCAGCTGCATTTCCCGACCTTCGATGGCGGCTTTTACTACAGCTCGCGTCGAAGAAGCGCCGAGGACACCGGCCAGCAATCGCTCGGTGTGGGCGATCCATTCACCGTCGGCGTTCTGGTTCGGGTTGAAGCCTTTGCCTTGGCGATAAGCGAAGCGGATGAAGCTCTGGCGTGCGCGCTCTTCACCGACAAACCGTGCCGCCAATTGCAGCAAGTCGTCGATCTGCACCGCCAGCATCGAGCGTGCGCTCGGCCGGGCGCTGATTTCCTGACCGATGAAGCGCCCGGCCTGCCAGTGCTCCGACACTCGGGTGCGCGACAGTACCGAGACCCAGGCAAACAACGTGAAGTTACCCGCCAGCGACAGCACCACGCCTTGGGTCAGCGGAGTGATCGGCAGGTTCAGCGGATTGCTGTGCAGCCAGGCAAGTCCCGGGAACGTCTCCAGCGGCACGCCGAGGCTGCGAGCTGCAATCGGCAGGATCAAAGTGTAGAACCAGAGGAACGTGCCAGCGGCGAGGCCGGCGAATACACCGCGGCGGTTGGCCTGTTTCCAGTACAGCGCACCGAGCATGGCTGGCGCCAGTTGGGTCACGGCGGCGAAGGCGATCTGGCCGATGGTCGCCAGGCTCGCGGTGGAACCGAGCAGGCGGTAGCTGACGTAAGCCAGCAACAAAATGACCACGATGCTGACCCGACGCACCGAGAGCATCCACTGGCGGAACACTTCGAACGGCCGCTCGGCGTTGTTGCGGCGCAGCAGCCACGGCAACAGCATGTCGTTGGAGACCATGGTCGACAGCGCCACACTCGCGACGATCACCATGCCGGTGGCCGCCGAGGCTCCTCCAATAAACGCCAGCATCGCCAGCGCCGGGTGGGCCTGGGCCAGCGGCAGGCTGATGACGAAAGAATCCGGGAGGACGGAGCTGGGCAGCATCATCTGACCGGCCAGGGCGATCGGGACTACGAACAGCGCGGCCAAGGCCAGATAAGTCGGAAACACCCACTTGGCCAGGCGCAGATCCTGCGGGTCGATGTTTTCCACCACGGTGACGTGGAACTGACGGGGCAGGCAGATGATCGCCATCATTGCCACGCCGGTCTGCACCACCATCGACGGCCAGTTGATGGTTTCTTTCCAGTATTCCTCCAGGCGCGGGGCGAGCATCGCCTGATTGAACAGGTCGTCGAAGCCGTCATACAGGCCATAGGTGACGAAGGCGCCGACGGCGAGGAAGGCGAACAGCTTCACCAGCGACTCGAACGCAATCGCCAGCACCATGCCCCGGTGGTGCTCCGTGGCGTCGAGGTTGCGCGTGCCGAAGACGATGGTGAACAGCGCCAGCACCAGCGACACGATCAGTGCGGTGTCCTGAGCGCGGGTGCCCATGGCGTCGGCGCCGGCGCCGATCAACAGGTTTACGCCGAGGACAATGCCTTTGAGTTGCAAGGCTATATAAGGCAGAACGCCGACCAGACAGATCAGCGCGACCACCACCGCCAGCGATTGGGATTTGCCGTAACGGGCGGCGATGAAGTCGGCAATGGAGGTGATGTTCTCCTGCTTGCTGATCATCACCATTTTTTGCAGGACCCACGGTGCGCCCAGCAACAGCAGGATCGGCCCGAGGTAAATCGGCAGGAATGACCACAATTGTTCGGCGGCCTGACCGACCGCGCCAAAGAACGTCCAGCTGGTGCAGTAGACCGCCAGCGAAAGGCTGTACACCCAGGCGCGCATCCGCGGCGGCAACGGTGCGCTGCGACGGTCGCCGTAGAAGGCGATGGCGAACATGATGGCCATATAGGCCAGGGCGACGGCGGCGATCAGCCCGGTGGACAACGACATGGAGCACTCCCGACAGAATACGACCGGACTCGCGCCCGGCCAGACAGTCTCGCATGTGCGCGGCGGTTAGTCAGTGTCGACCAAGGTCGTGGCGTGGCGGGGTGTCGCAGGAACAGAACCGGGCGGTTCCGTGGTCAGTCCGGCTTGAATGCGATGTCGATCAAGCGGTGAAGTTCTTCGACTTCCAGCGGCGCTGCCGAAAATAGAATGCGGAACACCACCGGGGACACCACCAGATTGATCAGCCGATCCACGCTCGGCGCCGGTTCTTCGGGGTGGCGCTCGATGATGGTCTGCAACTGCGCGCCGATGATCGTCACGCAATAACCTGGCGTCGCGCTCGCCTGCACGTCGCGCATCATGTTACGCCCGGGTTCCGAACTCATTTCGTCGAGATATTGTTCGGCCCACGCACGGATATCGCTGCGCAGGCTGCCGGTTTCAGCCGGCTCGCTGTCGGGGCGCATGCGGGCGAGGGCGACGTCAGCCAGCAAGGCGGCCAGATCGCCCCAGCGTCGATAAATCGTCGACGGCGTCACGCCCGCACGCGCCGCGATTTGCGGGACGGTCACCGTTGAGCGCTCCTGTTCTTGCAGGAGTGCGCGGACTGCCGAGTGAATCGACTCTTGCACCCGGGCACTGCGACCGCCCGGGCGTAAACCTTCTTTAATAGCCATGCGGCAGACCTTAACACAAAGAATTTGCTTTAAGCGCAAGCCAAGAGCACACTCCGCAAAAGCAAAAAATTAGCTTTTGCGGAGTGTGCCCATGACCAGCCTTGCTTCCCACCGTTCCAGCCTGTGGTTTCTGGCGATCACCTTACTCAGTTTTCTCGCCGCTTCCACCGCGCCGACGCCGTTGTATCACCTGTATCAGGACCACCTGCATTTTTCGGCAGCGGTACTGACCCTGATTTTCGGCGTCTACGCGCTGAGTCTGCTGGCCGCGCTGCTGACGGTCGGCTCGTTGTCGGATCATTTGGGACGCAAGCCGGTGATTTTCACCGCGGTTGCCCTGAATGTCCTGGCGATGTTGCTGTTTATCTACGCCGACAGCGTGGGCTGGCTGATCGGCGCGCGAGTGCTGCAGGGATTTGCCACCGGCATGGCTACCGCCGTGTTGAGCGCGACGCTGCTGGACACTGACCGTCAACAAGGGCCGCTGATCAACAGCGTGGCACCGTTGCTTGGCATGGCGCTAGGTTCGATGGGCTGCGGTTTGCTGGTGGAATTCGCGCCTGCACCGCTGCAACTGACCTATTGGCTGCTGCTTGTGCTGTTTGTGTTGCAGGGCATTTATGTCTGGCGCTTACCGGAAAGTGTCTCGCCGCAAGCCGGAGCATGGGCCTCGCTGCGGCCGACCCTGCATGTGCCGGTTCAGGCGCGCTCGACGCTATGGCGAGTGTTGCCGCTGAACACCGCGACCTGGGCGCTCGGCGGTTTCTATGCCTCGCTCGCTCCATCGCTGGTACGCACGGCGACCGGTTCCACTTCCAATCTGATCGGCGGCGCGACCGTGGCGGCATTGACCGTTACCGGTGCCCTGATGATTTTCACTCTGCGCAATCGACCAGCCTCCCGGGCGCTGCAACTCGGCGCAAGCCTGCTGCCGGCCGGCATCGTGCTGATGCTGCTGGGCGTGCACAGCGCCAGTCTGTCGTTGTTCTTCTTCGGTACGCTGGTCGCCGGTTGTGGATTCGGCTCCGGGTTTCTGGGGGCGGTACGCAGTCTGGTGCCGCTGGCGTTGCCCCATGAGCGCGCAGGGTTGATGTCGGCATTCTATGTACTGAGTTACCTGGCGTTCTGTCTGCCGGCGTTGCTGGCCGGGCACTTCACCCACAGCCTGGGCCTGCTGGCGACCACCGATGTGTATGGCGCGGTACTGATCGTACTGGCGGTCGGCGCGCTGTTGATGAGTTTCCGTGCGCAGGCGGCCAAGACCTGCAGCGCGCCATAAGCCTGCGGATTCGGTTAGCCTTGGCCAGCCAACTCTTCTCACGGATCGACTCATGAAGATTATCCGCAGCAAGTCCTTCACCGCCGAGCGTGCCTGGGGCGCGCTCGACATCGCCAACATGAACGGCATCACCACGCGATTGCACTGGACCGACCAGCCGTACAAATGGCACGTCAACGACGGCGAGGAAGTGTTCGTGGTGCTCGACGGTCAGGTGCTCATGCACTACCGCGAAGAGGGCGAAGAAAAGCAGGTGCAACTCGATGTCGGTGACATCTTCTACGCGTCCGTCGGCACTGAGCATGTTGCCCATCCGCAAGGCGTCGCGCGGATTCTGGTGATCGAGACCGAAGGCAGCGTTTAGGCCTTTATCTACAAAATAGATAACAGTTAGAGAAATTACCCGTTATATAGATATTCGATTCAGTTCTACCATGGACTCAACCTCACCTGAGGACAGGAGTTCATGATGATTTGCCCCAACAGTGCCAAACCCGGTATCAAGCCTTTCAGTCAGCTTCAGCACCCGCGTGAAGTGATCCGTCAATTCACACCGAACTGGTTCGCCGCGACCATGGGTACCGGTGTGCTGGCGTTGGCGCTGGCGCAACTGCCCGTCGCCATCCCGGGGCTGCACGCCGTGGCCGAAGGGCTGTGGCTGTTCAACATTCTGTTGTTCGTGCTGTTTACCGCTGCCTACGCCGCACGCTGGATTCTGTTTTTTGATGAGGCGCGGCGGATCTTCGGGCACTCAACGGTTTCGATGTTCTTCGGCACCATTCCCATGGGCCTGGCGACCATCATCAACGGTTTTCTGCTGTTCGGCCTGCCGCGCTGGGGCGAGGGCGTCATTCATCTGGCTGAAGTGCTGTGGTGGCTGGACGTGGCGATGTCGCTGGCCTGTGGTGTGCTGATTCCCTACATGATGTTTACTCGCCAGGAACACAGCATCGATCAGATGACCGCCGTCTGGTTGTTGCCGGTGGTGGCGGCGGAAGTGGCGGCGGCCAGCGGTGGACTGCTCGCGCCGCATCTCGCCGACGCGCACTCGCAATTGGTAGTGCTGACGACCAGCTACGTGCTCTGGGCGTTTTCCCTGCCGGTGGCGTTCAGCATTCTGACCATTCTGCTGTTGCGCATGGCCCTGCACAAACTGCCTCACGAAAACATGGCCGCTTCGAGCTGGCTCGCTTTGGGGCCGATCGGCACCGGTGCCCTGGGCATGTTGCTGTTGGGCGGTGATGCGCCAGCGATCTTCGCGGCCAACGGTCTGCCGGGGATCGGTGAAATCGCTTCGGGCCTGGGCCTGGTGGCCGGAATCACGCTGTGGGGTTTTGGTCTGTGGTGGATGTTGATGGCACTGCTGATCACCGTGCGCTACCTGCGCGACGGCATCCCGTTCAATCTTGGCTGGTGGGGTTTTACCTTCCCGTTGGGCGTGTATTCGCTGGCGACCCTGAAATTGGGCAGCACGCTGAACCTGACTTTCTTCAGCGTGGCCGGTTGTGTGCTGGTGACGTTGCTGGCGGTGATGTGGCTGATCGTCGGCAAGCGCACATTGCAAGGCGCCTGGCGCGGCGAGCTGTTTGTTTCACCGTGCATTGCAGGTTTGAAGAAATAACCTGAAAAGTTTAGGTAAGGTGTGGCCTGGATCGCGGATCGACATTCCAATAAGCGTATCCAGGCCACTCGTTACCCAACATCAGGGACACACGGAAGATGAGTCACCCCTCACAGTTCAACCTGCTGCGTACCCGGCGCTTCCTGCCGTTCTTCATCACCCAGTCGCTGGGCGCGTTCAACGACAACGTGTTCAAGCAATCGCTGATCCTCGCCATTCTCTATCGGCTGACCATCGAAGGTGACCGCTCGATCTGGGTCAACCTGTGTGCGCTGCTGTTTATTCTGCCGTTCTTCCTGTTTTCGGCACTGGCGGGGCAGTTCGGGGAAAAGTTCGCCAAGGATGCGCTGATCCGTCTGATCAAACTGGCGGAAATTGCCATCATGGCCGTGGGATCCGTCGGCTTCCTGTTCGATCACCTGTCGTTGATGCTGGTGGCACTGTTCGCCATGGGCACGCACTCGGCGCTGTTCGGGCCGGTGAAGTACTCGATCCTGCCGCAGGCCTTGCACGAGGATGAGCTGGTTGGCGGCAACGGTCTGGTGGAAATGGGCACGTTTCTGGCGATTCTGGCCGGCACCATCGGCGCCGGGGTAATCATGTCCTCGTCGCACTATGCGCCGCTGGTATCGACCGCGATTGTCGGCATCGCCGTACTCGGTTACCTCGCCAGCCGCAGCATTCCCCGGGCGGCAGCCGCCTCGCCGGAAATGCGCCTGAACTGGAATATTTTCAGCCAGTCCTGGGCCACGCTGAAACTCGGGCTGGGCCAGACGCCTGCAGTGTCGCGCTCGATTGTCGGCAACTCGTGGTTCTGGTTCGTCGGGGCGATTTATCTGACGCAGATCCCGGCTTATGCGAAGGAATGGATGCACGGCGACGAAACCGTGGTCACCCTGATTCTTACCGTGTTTTCGGTCGGCATCGCCCTCGGGTCGATGCTTTGCGAGAAGCTTTCCGGGCGCAAGGTCGAGATCGGTCTGGTGCCGTTCGGCTCGTTCGGCCTGACGGTTTTCGGGCTGTTGCTGTGGTGGCATTCCGGTGGAATCCCGGAGAGCGCCGTTGGCCACAGCTGGACTGAAGTCCTCGGTTTCGGTCACGCCTGGGCTGTGCTGGTCGACATCCTCGGCCTCGGCATCTTTGGTGGTTTCTATATTGTGCCGCTGTATGCGCTGATCCAGTCGCGCACCGCCGAGAACGAGCGGGCGCGAGTGATCGCTGCCAACAACATTCTCAACGCGCTGTTTATGGTGATTTCGGCCATCGTCTCCATCGTGTTGCTGAGCGTGGTCAAGCTGTCGATTCCGCAGCTGTTCCTGGTGGTGTCGCTGCTGAACATCGGCGTCAACGCCTACATCTTCAAGATCGTCCCCGAGTTCAGCATGCGCTTCATGATCTGGCTGCTCAGCCATTCCATGTACCGCGTCGAGCATCGCAACCTTGAAGCGATTCCCGACGAGGGCGCGGCGTTGCTGGTGTGCAACCACGTTTCGTTCGTCGATGCCTTGCTGATTGGCGGCGCGGTGCGTCGGCCGATTCGCTTTGTCATGTACTACAAGATCTACAACCTGCCGGTGCTGAACTTTATCTTCCGTACGGCGGGGACGATTCCTATCGCCGGACGCCAGGAAGACATTCAGATCTACGAAAAGGCCTTCACCCGGATTGCCCGGTATCTGAAGGACGGTGAGCTGGTGTGCATCTTCCCCGAAGGCAAGTTGACCGCTGACGGTGAGATCAACGAGTTCAAAGGCGGGCTGACACGGATTCTCGAAGAAACGCCGGTGCCGGTGATTCCGCTGGCGTTGCAGGGGTTGTGGGGGAGTTTCTTCAGTCGCGATCCCAATAAAGGGCTGTTTCATCGGTTGTGGTCGCGGGTGACGCTGGTGGCGGGTTCGCCAGTGGCAGTCGAGTCAGCTCAGCCTGCCGAGTTGCAAGCGCTGGTCGGAGAGTTGCGCGGGGCAGTCAGGTAGCTGATGTGGGTGAAGCCGCCATCCCCGAAGGATGGCGGCAACGGTTCAGGCGCTGACCTTGAGCCCGATCAATCCGGTGATGATCAGTGCAACGCTGGCCAGCCGAATCAATGCCATCGACTCACCGAACAGTATGATCCCGGCAATCACCGTGCCCACGGCACCGACGCCAGTCCAGATCGCGTAAGCCGTGCCCAGCGGCAGTTCCTTCATCGCCAGACCCAACAGTCCAAGGCTGACTGCCATGGCTGCGACGGTGAGAACGGTCGGAAGTGGGCGAGTGAAGCCATCGGTGTATTTCAGGCCGACGGCCCAGCCGACTTCGAACAGACCGGCGAAAAACAGAATGATCCAGGACATGAAAGACCTCCATCGATTGACGGGGCCGTCCCCGGATTGAAAACTCGATTGAGCCGCAGGGTCGTCCCCGCGTGGCGCACATAGTACCTAATAATGTGCGCCGGGGACCCGGTCAGTCGGCAGGCTGCTGAGCCAGAGCCTCACGATCTTCCTTCTCACTCATCCGGCGGAAATACGTCGAAAGCAGCGCCCCGGAAATGTTGTGCCACACACTGAACAGCGCGCTCGGAACCGCCGCCAATGGTGAAAAGTGCGCACTGGCCAGCGCGGCACCCAGCCCCGAGTTCTGCATCCCGACCTCCAGCGCCAGGGACTTGCGCTGCGCCAGCGGCAAGCCGAACAGGCGTCCAGTGAAGTAACCCAGCAAGTAGCCGAAGCTGTTGTGCAGCATCACCACCGCCATAATCAGCAGGCCGGATTCGGCGATTTTCGCCTGACTGGCAGCCACCACGGCGGCGACGATGATCACGATGCTGATCACGGACACCAGCGGCAAAACCTCCACCGCGTGACGAACCCTGTCACCGAGCAGTCGTTGCGCCACCACGCCGAGTACGATCGGTAGCAGCACCACTTGCAGAATCGACCAGAACAATTCCATGAACGAAACCGGCAACCAGGCCGAGGCCAGCAGCCAGATCAGCGCCGGCGTCAGCAGCGGGGCGAGGAGGGTGGTGACGGCGGCGATGGCTACCGACAGCGCCAGATCGCCCCGGGCCAGCCAGGTCATGACGTTTGAAGAAGTGCCGCTCGGACAGCAACCGACCAGAATCACCCCGACGGCGATTTCCGGCGGTAGATGGAAAATCTGGCAGAGCAACCACGCCATACCCGGCATGATCACGAAATGCGCAACCACGCCCAGAGCCACTCGCCACGGATGGCGGGCGACGGCGGCGAAGTCGTCGAGTTTGAGGGTCAGGCCCATGCCGAACATCACCAGCCCGAGCAGCGGCACGATTGCGCCTTTCAGGTTGAGGAACCACGCCGGTTGCAGAAACGCGACCACGGCGAAAATCAGAACCCAGTAAGCGAAGGTGTTGCCGACAAAACGACTCAGTGCAGCCAGTGCGCGCATGGCCTGTTCCTTATTATGTGAAAACGCCACCGAAGCGGTGGCGTTTGAAGATAACTCAAAGACTGCGCAGAGGCTTAGATCCCCTGCGGCGTCTCTTCACCACCCAGTGCTTCAACCAGTGCCGGCAGGAAGTCGCCGAACGTCAGCATCATCAGGGTGAAGCTGGCGTCCAGTTGGCCGAGGGCTTCGTCGCCGCCGTCCTGTTCCGCCTGATCCTGCAGCAGGTCTTCGAACTTCAGGCGTTTGACGGTCATCTTGTCGTCGAGCATGAACGACAGTTTGTCCTGCCAGGCCAGCGACAGTTGAGTCACCACTTTGCCGGTGCTCAGGTGCAGCTGGATCTCTTCGCTGGTCAGGTCTTGACGCTTGCAACGCACGATGCCGCCGTCTTCGTGGGTGTCGCGCAGTTCGCACTCGTCCAGCACGAAGAAGTCCGGGGCGGCTTGCTGGGTGGTGACCCATTCGGTCATCACGGCGGTCGGCGCGGTTTTCACGGTCAGCGGGCGAACCGGCAGGGTGCCGATCACTTCGCGCAGGGTGGAGAGCAGGTCTTCGGCGCGTTTCGGGCTGGCCGAGTTGACCAGGATCAGGCCCTGTTTCGGCGCGATGGCAGCGAAGGTCGACGAGCGGCGGATGAAGGCGCGCGGCAGGAACGCCTGGATGATTTCATCCTTGATCTGATCGCGTTCCTTCTTATAGACCTTGCGCATCTGCTCGGCCTCAATCTCTTCGACCTTCTCCTTGACCGCGTCACGCACGACGCTGCCTGGCAGAATGCGTTCTTCCTTACGGGCGGAGATCAGCAGGAAGTCACCACTGACGTGCACCAGTGGCGCATCTTCGCCCTTGCCGAATGGCGCGACGAAACCGTAGGTGGTCAACTCCTGGCTTGCACATGGACGCGCCAGTTTGGTGGCCAGTGCAGTTTCCAGCGCCTCGGCATCGACAGGCAGGTCTTGGGTCAGGCGATAGATAAGCAGGTTCTTGAACCACATGGGGTGAGTCTCTCCTTTATACAAAGGGGGGCATTATTGTCTTCGCCGGGTCATAGGCCAACCCTTCTCTAAGCCTTTGGAAGGCCTGAGAAAATTATTTAAAAAAGTGCTTGCCAGAGGTTGGGTCGCTCCGTAGAATGCGCGCCACACCGAAGCGAAGGGTGATTAGCTCAGCTGGGAGAGCGTCTGCCTTACAAGCAGAATGTCGGCGGTTCGATCCCGTCATCACCCACCATTCGTTTCAAGTGTTTAGCGCAGCGGTAGTTCAGTCGGTTAGAATACCGGCCTGTCACGCCGGGGGTCGCGGGTTCGAGTCCCGTCCGCTGCGCCATATTCGGTAATCTGGAACACTGAACGCCAGGTCACCACGGAAGAACCCGCCAAGGCGGGTTTTTTTCTGCCTCGAGTTGTACATGCGGAATGTGTCGTTTCACCGGTTTTCGGATTTATTTGAAAAAAACTTCAATTAAATCAACACTTTACGAAAACTTGTGGCATAATGCGTCCCGTAACGAAGCGAAGGGTGATTAGCTCAGCTGGGAGAGCGTCTGCCTTACAAGCAGAATGTCGGCGGTTCGATCCCGTCATCACCCACCATTCGTTTCAAGCGTTTCGCGCAGCGGTAGTTCAGTCGGTTAGAATACCGGCCTGTCACGCCGGGGGTCGCGGGTTCGAGTCCCGTCCGCTGCGCCATATTCGGTAACCTGGAACACTGAACGCCAGGTCACCACGGAAAGCCCGCCCAGTGCGGGCTTTTTGCTGTCTGGTGATTGGCTTTTGGCTCGTTCGGGCAAAAAAAAGCGACCTGCGGGTCGCTTTTTTCGTTTCTGCGGTTTGTTACTGGCTGGCGTTGCGACTGTGCCGGTAATCACTCACTGCTTCATACACCGCTTTGCGCAGGCGATTGATCCCGCCAATCGGGCGATGGGCCTCGATGCCGAACCATGGATTGAACGACAGGTTGTCGCATTGCAGGTTCAGGGCCGGGGTGTCGAAGTCCTGCGGGGGCAGGGTGATTCTGGCTACGGTTTGGAACGGACTGTCCTGTTCGCGCCATTCGATGCTGGTGTCTTCGATCGGCATGTACTTGTTCGCGTCCTGACGCTGGATCTGCAACACAAAACAGGCGGGCACCCGATCCGTGGACAGTTGCTGATTCAGCGCACTGCGCAGGAAGTTCGGCAGATCCTGGTTTTGCTTCGGCAGCGTGTACGCCGGGCAGTTGTCCGGATCCGGCATCACCCGGAACTTCGCATTGGCCTCGCCGAACTTGTAAGGCGATACCGAAAAGTAGGTCGTACGCGTCGGGCTCTCTGGCGGCGGAGAAAGCGTTGCCAGCGCAATGAACAAATGCCTGATCTGCCAGTTTCGCGGGTCCCAGCCCGGAAAGAACGCCATGACCTTTTTGCCGTCAGCCTGCGCCGCCACATTCTGACGATATTCAGCGACATCGCTGACGAAGAAATTCGGATGGCTGAACATCACGAAATCCTGCTCGTGCAGGCCCTGACGGTCACCCAGCAACTGTTTGCCCGGCACATCGAGCAATTTTATCGCCATGCCCCGGGCATCGCGGATGCTGTCGAATTGCGGATAGGCGTTACCGTTGGACAGACGCATCGTCGCCTGCCAGATCTTGCCCGGCTCGCTGAACACACCGCGCCGCAGATCCTGAGCCAGATCCGGCAGCACTTGCACGTCGGCCTTCACACAACCGTGAGCCTTGGCATGGGCGTCGCGCAGAAAACGCGTACTTTCCCGGTGCTGATCGACAATTCGCACAGCGGTCTGGATCACGTCCTGCGTCATGGCCGCTTCACCGTCCGGAATCTGCTCCAGTGCCGATACCGGTCCCCGGTGCTCCCAGGTAAACCAGGCGGTTGCCAAAGCCCAGCCGATCAGTCCGATCAACAGCAAAAACAGCAGGGTTTTACCCAGCAACCGCCCCAGCCACAACCAGAATCGCGCCAGCATCGATGGTTTCTTGAACGAATTGAAGATCATGGCAATTGCGCCTCCAGCGGGCCGCCCAGCACTTTCAGATATTCCAGCAGCGCCCAGCGCTCCTCAGGCTGCAACAATCGTCCGATGACCCCGTTACCACGCTCGCCGGCGCGAAATTCATGGCCACTGTTGTGGTTGCCGGTGATGCGCGTGTCGAACAGGAAAGCGTTGGTAAAGGCTTCGGTGCGATAACCCAGATGGCGAGGGTCGTATTCCAGAGTGCCTTTATAGAAAGTGGTGGAGCGTTCATCCTGCGGCGACAGCAGTTGATACAGGCTCGGCACCGAGCCGTTGTGCAGGAATGGCGGGGTGGCCCACACGCCAGCGAGCGGACGAGCCTTGTAGGCGACTTTCTCGCGGACGCCGATGGGCAGGCCGAAACCGTCGAGTTCTGGTTTTTCCTGCGCTGTGACGCCCGCTTCACGATAAGCGCGGTTTTCAACGAACGCCGTCACGTAAGCCAGGCCCTTGGCCACGGATAACTGGCTGAGATCGAGTGGTTCTTTGGGCGTGGGATGCAACTTCACGTCCATTTTCTCCAGTTCCGCCAGATTCCATTGCAGCGCTGTCAGGTCGAAACGGTGGTTGGCGATGTTGTTGGCCGCATTCGGATCGGTGCCGATGACGTCCACCGGCAGCATGTGCAGATGCTGGACCCAGCGTTCGCCTTCTTGCGTCACCCGAGGCACATGGCAGCCAGCACAGTTTTCGGCAAACAGTGTTCGACCCTTGGCCGCCAGTGGTTTGTCGACTTTGCCAAACAGTTCTTCTGGCCATGCGGGTGGCTGAAGCTTTTGCAGGGTTTCTTCGATCTTGTGCAGATCGCGTACGCGCACGCTCGAGGCATAACGTTCATCGCCCTGCAGCGGCTGGCCGTTGGCATCGAAGAAATTCAAGGTCGCGCCAACCCCCAGCGCCTCGCCGATGTTGCGCGCCATCGGCTGCTGCGCCGAGCCATTCCATTGCACCCAGTCAAAGGTCCACATGTCCCACAGTTGCGGGTAATCCACTGGAGCGTTGGCCACGCGATAGTTGGTGGGGGAGATTGCATCGCCGAAGGTTGCGTTGGCGATGCGCCCGAATGCATCGGTGCGTCCCGGGCCTTCCTCGGTGGGGTAGAGGCCGCGATGGGTGTCGTTCCACGCCACTTTCAGGAATGTATTCAGCGAGCTTTTGAAATCTTTGCGCAATTGTTCGTGCCGCGCGTCGTAGTCGTTACCCAATACGTTCCGGGCGAAGCGTTCAAATTTCCAGGGGTTGTAGTAAGTGGAAGCCAGACTGGCAACCAAGGCCTGTCCGAAACTGCCTCCGCGCAATGTAGGAACGCTGGAAGGCAACACGTGCTGCGCCGAGCCGCCGTCGATGCGCACCGCCTGGCCATTGAGATGCAGTTCACCGGTGTGGCAGGCCGCGCAGGTGATGTCCAGATATTGCTCAGCGCTGCCCGGATTCTGATGTCGGGTGAAACCCACCGGCAGATTCCCCGGGTTGTTCGGCGTGGCTTTTTGCTGCGGATCGACCAGAAAACCGAAGCGTGCGAGGTATTCCGGGGAGGCGAAACGTTGCTGCGAGAACGGCAGTTCCAGGGCCTGGAACCACTCATAACGTAGCCCTTTGACCTGGGTGCCTTGCGGCGTGAAGTAATAGGTTTGACGCTGTTCATCGCTCCATTGCTGGAGGTAATGCACCTGTTTTACGGGGGCGGGGAAGGGCAGTTTCGGATTGGCGACATAGTAGAGAACCACCGCCAGGACCAGTCCCAGCAGTACCACGATCAGCGTCAGCACACGGAATAAGAGGCGCAAGATGAACATCCTTGTCGAGTTGTTGCGCTGTTATGCCTGAGCCGAGTCGTGTGCGGCAAGTGGCCATTACGCCAAGTGTTGTGGGAAGGGGCATCGGTCACTGTCAGGGCAAGATGACAGAAGCTTCATCATGGCTTTGCTCAAATGCTTTTTAATCCCTGAACTTATCGGAAGATTCCTGCTCTCATGCCGGTAGCCATTGGTCGTGGCGGCCTGATAAGCTCGCGGCTTTACTCGATTGCCCTTTCGGCGCATGAACAAGGAAATAGCATGAAACAGCATCGGTTGGCGGCGGCGGTTGCCCTGGTTAGCCTGGTCCTCGCGGGTTGTGATTCGCAGACCAGCGTAGAGCTGAAAACCCCGGCGCAAAAAGCTTCCTACGGTATCGGCCTGAACATGGGCAAGAGCCTTGCTCAGGAAGGCATGGATGATCTGGACTCCAAAGCGGTAGCCCAGGGCATTGAAGATGCCGTCGGCAAGAAAGAACAGAAGCTGAAAGATGAAGATCTGGTCGAAGCCTTCGCTGCACTGCAAAAGCGTGCCGAAGAGCGCATGGCCAAGATGAGTGAAGAGTCGGCAGCCGCCGGCAAGAAATTCCTCGAAGAAAACGGCAAGAAAGCCGGCGTGACCACCACCGCTTCCGGTCTGCAGTACGAAGTGGTCAAGAAAGCCGACGGCCCACAGCCCAAGCCTACCGACGTAGTGACCGTTCACTACACCGGCAAGCTGACCAACGGCACCGTATTCGACAGCTCCGTCGAGCGCGGCAGCCCGATCGATCTGCCGGTCAGCGGCGTGATCCCGGGTTGGGTCGAAGGCCTGCAACTGATGCACGTTGGCGAGAAGTACAAGCTGTACATCCCTAGCGATCTGGCTTACGGCGCCCAATCGCCAAGTCCGGCGATTCCGGCCAACTCGGTCCTGGTTTTCGACCTGGAACTGCTGGCCATCAAGGATCCATCCAAGGAAGACGCCGCAGCCAAGTAATTGGCCCCGGTTTCGACAACAACGCCTCGCTAATGCGGGGCGTTGTTGCATCTGGTCGGCGCCCGGCGTAAACAGAGCGAACCGACAGGCGCCACGACAGTCCTAGACTTTGTAGCTGCCCGCGCTAGACGCCCTGAGCCGCCAAGTCAATGAAATATTGGGGTTTTTTATGTGAGTAAAAAACGCCCGATCTGAGCGCAGCCCTTATGAACCGGGGCTCTCAGCGTTGAAATGCAGCTCTGTTCACAAGGTTATCCACAATTTGTGTGGATAACATTTCAACGGGAGAAATAGATGAAAGCTCCATGGAATTTCGCCCGATTCCTGCCGTTGGCCGGACGACTCCTGGCCCGTGGCCGCTTGCCGACGCTGTTGTTTGCCGTGGCCAGCAAAGGCGCCGCCCAGGGTAATCGTCTCGGCAAACTGAAGGATGATCTGCGATTGCTCCAGGCCCTGTGCCTGGCGTACTGGCGTGGCGAGTATCGCGCAATCAGTCCCAAGGCAATGATTTCGGTCGTTGCGGGCCTGATGTACTTCCTCAGCCCGGTGGATGCGATCCCGGATTTCATTCCCGTTTTCGGCATGCTTGATGACATAGCCGTCCTTGCCTGGGTGATGAAAACCCTCGACGACGAGCTCAGTGCGTTCCGTTTGTGGCGCCAACGGCAGGCGCCGGAAAAGCTAAGAGTTGTCGAACGCCTGCCCGATACGCCCGAACAACTTCAGCTTCAGGGTCCGAAAAAGTCCTGAATCGCGACAGCCTCTTATACAGATAGATACCCCCCACGACCTTGGCCGCTGTTAGGATTACACTTCTAGGGAAAAGTGCCGACTCGCTAAGCGTTGTTGTCCTACGGGGTAGTCATGGATATTCAGATAATTGCACGCGATGGCGAACCCGAATATGCGGTTCTGCCATGGGCTCAGTATCAGGCTCTACTGAAAGCAGCAGGCATTAACGAAGCACCGTCGCAACCGGCTCCAGCGCCGCTTGCGGCCACACCGGACCCGATTCTTCCAGGTCTGGATCAGTTACGCAGTTTGCGCGAAGGGAAGGGCATCGCCATCGAGGCGCTCGCCCGCACGGTAGGCATCAGCCCGTCTTACCTGGCCATGATCGAAAGCGGTGAGCGTCTGCCCGACGCTGCGATTCGCCGCAGCCTGGCCTGGGAGTTGACGGTGCCAGGGTGGAGGGAACAATCGTGAGCGTACGCATCAGTCGTCAACATTGGGACGGATTGCTGGGGGAGCTGGACCAGGCGCGCAGGCAGCGCCATCTTCTGACCTATCGAGCCTTGCTCGAACGTCTGCAACTGCCGACGCCGGCGATGCAGACCCTGACTGCTGCACTGGAGCATCTGGCTGCGCTGGACGCGAAAGCCGAACAACCGTTGCGCAGTTCGCTGGTGATCAGCCAGGGCGCCAGTCGCCTGCCACGCACCGGTTTCTTTGAATGTGTCGAGCGTCTGGGGCGATTTTCCGGCCCGTCCGATGGTGTTGCCGCCGCCTCATGGCATGCCTCGGAAGTGGTGCGGGTCTTTGAGTACGAGTACCCGGAATCGGCGGAGGCCTGAGTGTTTTTACGACTCAAGGCGCGGGCAAGTTACTGGCTGGCCCGCAGGCTGTTTCACTGGTCGTGGTTTGTCCGTCAGCCCCGAGGCTGGCGTTGGCTCGAAGGGCAGTTTGCGCGCATGGCCAACCTGGGTGATGTTGGCGCGCAAAGCTTCTACGGGCACATCCTGACGTTTCGCGGTGTTGGCCTGGGGGCGCGTGAGGAGGGTGTCCGGTTGCTGCGGCTGGCGGCGCTGGCCGGGGATGGCAAGGCCGCGTATCAAGTCGGTGTCATCAGTCTTGCCGGTACACCGAGCAAGGCTCCGGACCCTTTGGAAGCGGCTCGTTGGTGGACCATGGCCGCCAAGGCCGGACATCCGTTGGCAGAGCTCAAATTGAAAGAGCTGACCGGCCGGCATTCTTCTTCGTAAATAGTCATCTGTTCCGCGAGCGGGGCGAGAGGGAAACCTCCCGCCCCGTTTTTGCGTCCGCTGTTCGATAAAGTTCAGTTACAGACTTCTCCTACATCCTTCGCCTACTCGCCTGACTTCTTTTCTGTTTGATCCCCCGCAAAGTCCTTCGCCTGATTTTTGCGCGAGGGAACGCCCATGTTCGACCCGGTTTTTCATTTCGTCATGCGCATGGGAATGCGTTGATGGAGGCCATCACCCGCATCGAGCAGGAGCTCGACAGCTTTCCCCGCACCCTCGATCTCTATCGCGAACAGCTCAGGCACTGGTTGAGCCGCTCGGCAGACAGCATCAGCCATGCGGCCGATCTGCCGTCACTGATGGGGATGGAGCGGATCATCCGTTTCGGCGCACACAGCACAGCGGTCGCCATTGACGACAAGCATTTCTCTTCGGCCGTCGTGCAATGCCCGGAAACCGGGCGGATGGAGATCGAGAGCAAGTTCGAGTCGGTGTACGACATTCCGTTGGGCGACATCGTTGTTGATGTGGTGGCGGTGGGTGGTGGCGAGGTCAAGTCGATCACGCTCGATGCTCAGGGCAAGGGTTTGTTCACCGGTGAGCCGGGCAAGTTCTATCGGGTGGTGGTGCACGGCGGCGCCAGCGAGCAACAGGGTGATGAGCTTTTCGAGTCCTACGATGACCTGACTCGGCAACTGGACAGTTGGCTGCGCAGCGAGTGGCAGGGCTTCAAGCCGCAGTGGTCGCAGTCGGTGGCGACGGCGGCGGGCAACGGCTTGCTGGCCGGGAGTTGGGCGGCGATCGAGGGGGTGTGGGACAGCATTGGGTTGCTGTCGGAGATTCTCAAGGATCCTCTTCAGTTTGCTGACCGGCTGGGAGATAGCGCGACCGCGTTGGCCGAATTCGCGGCGTCGATGCCGGAGAAAATGGAGCAGTTGCAACTGCTCGTCAGTGACGAAGCGGCGCTGTGTCTGTTGTTGCGCACGGCCAGTCTGTGGCTCGAGATGCTGCCGCCCGGCGAACTTGCCGGGAAAACCGCCGAAGCCGTCTCGATGGTAGTGGTGCAACTGCTGATTGATGTGTTGATCGGCGTTGTGCTGACTTTCGTGGGCGCCGGGGCGGGGATTGCGTATCTGACCTTGCGCCTGGTGGATCGTGGCGCTCAGTTGTTGTCGGCGGTGACGCGTCTGGTGAAGGCGTTGTTCGGCATCGTCGGCGCCGTCATCGACTACGTGAACCACTACAAATCCGTCGCTGCACGAGGTATCGCAGCCGGCGTGAAGAAGGGCCGCATGCAATTGCGTTGGGATGCCAGACGCAACGCTTCCCTGAAAAAAGACGAGCATCACGACGACAAGCCTGATCAGGCGAAGAATCCCAACGGCGACAGCGCCGATTGCGTCCCCCGCACCTGCACCAACGGTTGTCCGGTGTCGATGGTCACCGGCGAGGAACTGCTGACGCTGACCGATGGGGTGCTCGATGGGCTGTTGCCGTTTGAGTTCAGCCGGTTGTATCGCACCAGTGCGGCGGAAATCGATGTCGGGTTGGGGTTTGGCTGGAGTCATTCGCTCGCACATCGGCTGGAAGTTGATGGCGATGGCGTGGTCTGGGTTGACCACGAGAACCGGCGGACGCGGTTTCCGCTGCCGAGCATTGAGCGGCCGGCGATTCACAACAGTCTGTCGCGGGCGGCGATCTTTCTCGGGGATGAGCCGGAGGAACTGATTGTTGCGCTGGCGGGGGATGCGGCGCGGTTTTATCACTTTCGGGCTGGGCGTCTGACGGTTGTCAGCGATGCGTACGGCAACCGGTTGCGTATTACCCGGGATCGTCTGGATCGCGTTGAGCGCCTCGACAACGGGGCCGGTCGTTGTTTGTTGATGCGTTACGAGCGGGCGCATCTGGTCGCGGTCGATTATCAGATTTTTTGTGAATCCGCCTGGCGCACCGAGCAGACGCTGGTCAGCTACCGCTTCGATGCCCGTCATCGGTTGATCGAGGCGACCAACGCCGTCGGCGAGAGCGAGCGTTACGACTACGACGATGCCCACGTCATCCTGCAACGGCAGTTAACCGGCGGCGCGAGCTTCTTCTGGGAGTGGGAGCGTTCCGGCAAGTCGGCGCGCTGCGTGCGGCACTGGGCGTCGTTTTCGCAGATGGACACGCGTTACGTCTGGGATGACGCCGGCAGCGTGACGGTGCAGTACGTCGACGGCCGCGAAGAGGTTTACGTCCACGACGACACGGCGCGTCTGGTGCGTCAGGTCGCGGCCGACGGTGGCGAGCAGCTCAAGGCTTACGATTCGGCGGGCCGGCTGGTCGCCGAGCAGGATGCGCTGGGGGCGGTCACCGAATACCGCTATGACGATGTCGGACGGCTGATCGCGCTGATTCCGCCGGACGATGCGCCGACGTCCTACGAGTATCGCAACGGTTTCCTGCACCGCCGTAGCCGGGGCGAGGCGGAGTGGACCTACCGGCGTAATGCCCAGGGCGACATCACCGAAGTCGTCGATCCCGACGGCCATGTCGCCCATTACCACCACGACCCGCAGGGGCGGTTGCTGTCGATCCGTTATCCGGACAGCGGCCGGCATGTGTTCGTGTGGAACGACCTCGGGCAACTGGTCGAGGAAAGCCTGCCCGACGGTGGAGTTCGGAAGTTTTCCTACGACGCGTTGGGGCGACGGATTACTGCGCAGGATGAACACGGCGCCGTCACCCGTCATGTGTGGGACGCCGTTGGCCGCCTGATCCAGACCACGCTTCCAACCGGAGCCACCCGCGCCTGGTCCTACAGCGCCTACGGCCAGATCACCGCCGAACGCGATGAACTAGGTCGGATCACCCGCTACGAGTATGACGACGATCTGCACCTGGTCAGCCGGCGGATCAACCCCGATGGCACGCGGCTGCAGTACCGCTATGACCATGCGCAGTTGCTGTTGACGGAGATCGAGAACGAGTCCGGCGAGAAGTACCTGCTGGACTACACGCCCACCGGACTGATCCGACAGGAAACCGGTTTTGATGGGCGGCGCATCGCGTATGCCTATGACCGCAACGGTCATCTGCTGGAGAAGACCGAGTACGGCGATGACGGCTCGACGCTGGTCACCGGCTATCAACGTGATGCCGCTGGGCGTCTGCTGCTCAAGACCCTGCCGGACGGAGTTGAGGTCAGCTACCGCTACGACCGTCTCGGTCGTTTGGTCGGTGTGGACGACGGCCAGAACCATCCGCTGGCCTTCGAATACGACCTGCAGGACCGCCTGGTCCGTGAGCACCAGGGCTGGGGCACGCTGCGTTACACCTACGATGCTTGCGGCCAACTCACCCGGATGCGTCTGCCGGACAACAGCAAGCTCGATTACCACTACGCCAAGGGCGGCGCGCTGACCGTGATCGACCTCAATGGCGCCTTGCTCACCCGCCACGTCTACCAGAACGGTCGCGAAGAGCAGCGCCAGCAGGGTCTGTTGCTCAGCGAATATGCCTACGACGAACAGGGCCGCTTGCTGTCCCACGCTGTCGGCCATCAACGCAGTGCGCTGTACCGCCGCGACTTTGCGTACAGCGCCAACGGCAACCTCGAACACATCACCGACACCCGCCATGGCCAGCGCAGCTACCAGTACGACGCCCTCGACCGGCTGATCCGCGTGCGCCACACCCGCGACGATGTGCCGGAAAACTTCGCCCACGACCCGGCCGGCAACCTGCTGCTGCAGGAACGCCCGGGCCCGACACAGATCAAAGGCAACCGCCTGCTGATGCAGGGCGACCGCCACTACGACTACGACGCCTTCGGCAACCTGATCCGCGAACGCCGTGGCCGCGCGCAAACACTGGTCACTGCATACCGCTACGACAGCCAGCACCGCCTGATCGGCCTGACCCGCCCCGACGGCAGCACCGCGAGCTACCAATACGACGCCTTCGGCCGCCGCATCCGCAAAACCGTCGACGGCCAGACCACCGAATTCTTCTGGCAAGGCGACCACCTGATCGCCGAGAGCAGTAAGGAACAACACCGCAGCTTCATCTACGAACCCGGCACCTTCCGCCCCTTGGCCCTGCTCGACGGCAAAGGCCCGAAACGCGCCTGCCCGTTCTACTACCAGCTCGACCACCTCGGCACCCCGCAGGAACTGACCGACTACAGCGGCGACATCGTCTGGTCAGCCAAATACAGCGCCTACGGCAAGGTCACCTCGGTGGAACTGGCGACCGACGATTACCTCGACCAGCCGCTGCGCTTTCAGGGGCAGTACTTCGATGCGGAAAGCGGACTGCACTACAACCGGCACCGGTACTACGACCCGGACGTTGGACGGTACCTGACGCCGGATCCGGTGAAGCTGGCGGGTGGGTTGAACCAATACCGGTACGTGCCGAATCCGACGGGGTGGGTGGATCCGTTGGGGTTGAGTTGTACTTGCCCGCCGCCGACCCCGCGCCGTCCGATGCGATACGAAGCGGGTCGCGTGGTCGTCGAAGAGGGCGCGCCCCCTCTGCCAAAGATGACAGCGCAGGAGCGGCGGGCGAGGATTGATGAGGTAGCTGAGGAAAACGCCAAGCGACGGGTAACTGAATATGAAGACCTTTATGATATGCACACCATCAAAAAACATAGTTCTGAAATTTCTGATCCGGCACTTAGGCAGCGAGCCATCGATGGTACTGATCCTCACACTGGCGTCACCCCAACACCACCCAGAGGAAATCCAAGCTCACAGTTTCATAACTGGCGAATGCATTTGGGTGCATTAAATAAGGCGATGACTAGGGATGAAAATGGCTTAATCAGGCATACGGGAAAGGATCAGAATGATAATCCGATAGTTAGGTTTGAATTGCCTGGAGCAGGGCGGGGGTATAAACCAAATAGGACAGATCCGCAAAGTCCGATACTGAATGAGAATATGAACTGGTTTGAAGTTAAGTTTGATGAAATAAACACGCAAAAACCATTTACAGGCTTCCCGTCGGAGAAAAAATAATGCTGAAAGATCCCTATTTGAATGAGCGATTCGAACCAAGATTCACCTGGTTTATTGGCGTTTTCGATGTTTATGATCGAGAGGAGACTCGAGGCCTAGAACTAGCTGTATATAATCCGAATATTCCTGAGGATAGAGAGATTCTCATCAGGAAGTATTGTCTGAACCTGCCATACCTTTCATATAGACATAAGCTGGTTTTGGTTGAAGCCTTAAAAGTAGCGTTAGATGATTCAAGCTATGATTTTAGTAGTCTCTTTTATATTGATGAGTGCGAGACGTCTAGCTGGCCTAGGGGGGAATGGTATGCGTTAGACAGTTCGCGTTGTTTTTTTAAAGAGGTCTACCGTTTGGCGGGAGATATCTGGAGGGAAGACCTTGAACTCGCAGCGAGTGAGGATAGATCCACATGGTGAGTGTGACTGTTAAAATTAAAATAAATAATTGGAGTTATTGGCTTTGTTTGCTGAGTTAGTGTTTGGGTAATTAATTAGTTAGTTGCGTTAACCTACCCTTCGTGTGCAGCCCTGCTTCCGCGGGGGACGTGGTCTGGGCTCAGCGTTGACCCATTAGTTGCGGAGAATGAAGCTCGGGAGCGGCGAGACTATCAATCACATGCACACTATACCCCGGCACATTCTTCGCATGATGCTTCGCCTGTGAAGCCATCTCTGCCAACTGGCTCGCATCCAGCTGCGCACAAGCCTCAGGATGCAAATGCACAACGCCAATGGACAGTGACAACAACGGAAACTCCTGCCGAATGCCTTGCCGATTCGGCGCAACAAAACACCCAGCCTCAAGGTGTTCCGGGCGATAAAACCGTCGGCATTGGCTCTGAAAATCATCAAGTAATTGGTTCAGCCGTTTGCGCCAATCCTCCGGGCCGAGCACCAACAGGAAATCATCCCCGCCAATATGCCCGACGAAATCACGGGAGGGGTCGACGCGTTCGTTCAGGCATTGCGCCAGACACAACAACACCTCATCCCCCCGCCCATACCCATAGATATCGTTAAAGGGTTTGAAGCTATCGATATCGACATAGCAAATAACCGACTCCCGCCCCTGTTGCAGCAACCGTGTCAGGCATTGCTGGATCGGTACGTTGCCGGGTAGCAGAGTCAGCGGGTTGGCATACCGAGCCTGCTGAATTTTCAGTTCGGTAATCAGTTTAAGCACATCGATCACCCGGCCCAGGCCCAGGTAGCTGCCGTTGAGGGTGATGATGAAGTCTTCTTCGATGCGTTGCCGGGCGCGGCTGGTGATCAGGCGGCTGACTTGTTGCAGCGACTGGCTCATTTCCACGGCGAGGAAGTCGTCGTTCATCAGGCGGCTGATCGGTTTGCGGGCGAACAGGTCGGTGGCGAACGGTTTGAGCAAGGCATCGGACAATGAATGGCGATGCACGATGCCGCACGGCTGGCCCTGTTCGTCGAGCACTGCCAGCGAGTTCAGGTTGGCCTGACGGCGAAACGCTTCGAGGACTGTGGCGGTGGGTGTGTCGCGATTCACGGCCGGCTGATCGTTGAGCAGGGCGCTGAGGTCGCTGCCTTCGTCATTCAGCGCCACTGCGCTGCTGTCGTGTTTGGGCATCAAGGCCCGGGCGTCGCGTGGCGGGTGTTCTTGCGGGCGTCCGAGCAGGTAGCCCTGGACCAGATCGACACCCATTTCGGTCAGCACCGCCAGCTCTTCCGGCAATTCGATACCTTCGGCAATCACCTGGGCCCGGGAGGCCTTGGCGATTTGCAGGATCGATCCAACGAATTCGCGCTTCAACGCGTCCTGATGAATGCCGTCGATAAAGTGTCGATCGATTTTCACGTAATCCGGCCGCAACTCCGACCACAGGCGCAGACTTGAATAACCCGCGCCAAGATCGTCCAGTGCAATCGAAAATCCCATCGCCCGGTAGTGATGCAGCGCCGTTTGCAGCAACTGAAAGTCATCGATCGGCGTCTGCTCGGTGAGTTCGATCACCACCTGGCTCGGTGGAATGCCAAAGTCCTGTAGCAGTTGCAGCGTGCGCCCCGGCTGGTGTGCGGCTTCGAGCAGGGATTCGGGAGAGACGTTGAGAAACAGTTTGCCCGGCAGTTGCTGTTCGTTGAAACGGCGGCAGGCGCTTTGGCGGCAGGCGATTTCCAGTTCGCTTAAACGCCCGGCCTGACGAGCCACGGCGAACAGGGCAATGGGGGAGTGCAGCGGGCTGTTGGACGGGCCGCGAGTCAGGGCTTCATAACCGAGAATGCGTCGTTCAGAGAGGCAAATGATCGGCTGGAACAGGCTGTGCAAACCGCTTTGAGTCAGGATCGAGCTCAAGGCACTCAGCTGTTCGGTCGTGGTCATGGCAATCTCTGGCGATAAAAAAAGGACTGGGAGCGCTCTCGATGAAGAGAACCGCTCCCAGTCCTTTATTGCACGACAGAATGATGACTGTTTGATGACGATCCGGGGATCGTCACCATTAAATTGCCATCACCTTACTTCTTGGCCACCTGATTGCTCAGCTTCAGGTAATCCAGCAGCACGCGCCCGGTCTCGCTCAGGTAGGCGTCGTCTTCCGGTTTGACCTTGTCCGGCTCGGCTGCCGCGAGGGCGTCGTCGTCTTCTTTCTTCAGCTCTTTGAGCGGTTCTTCGCCTTTGGCCTTGCGACGGATGTTTTCCATCGCCAGTTGCTTGGCGTCGATGTCGGCGTGCTGGGCACGACGATCGGCTTCATTGAGGCTGACGGTTTTCTCTTCCAGCAGCTTCTGCGCCAGGGCCAGCTTGTCGCGGATGAACACGAACTCCGCGTCCTTGGCCGAACGGGCGTCATGCTCGGACTTGAGCTGGGCCAGATACGGCTTGAACGGGTCGACCGCCGGTTTGATCGCCGCGCGGATGGTGTCCCACGGCATGGCTTCCGGCAGGGCGCTCTCGCCGATTTCCTTGGTGTCGATGATCGACGGGTAGTCGATGTCCGGCAGTACGCCCTGATGCTGGGTGCTCTGGCCGGAAACCCGGTAGAACTTGGCCAGGGTCAGTTTCAGTTCGCCATGGTTCAGCGGCTGGATGGTCTGCACGGTGCCTTTGCCGAAGGTCTGGCCACCGATGATCAGCGCGCGGTGGTAGTCCTGCATGGCGCCGGCGAAGATCTCCGAAGCCGAGGCGGACAGGCGGTTGACCAGCAGCGCCATCGGGCCTTTGTAGAACGCGCCCGGGTTTTCATCTTCGAGCACATCGACCCGGCCATCGGCATTACGCACGAGCACGGTAGGGCCCTTGTCGATGAACAGGCTGGTCAGCTCGGTGGCTTCCTGCAGGGAACCGCCGCCGTTGTTGCGCAGGTCGATGACCACGCCGTCGACTTTCTCTTTCTGCAGTTCGGTCAGCAGTTTCTTGACGTCGCGAGTGGTGCTCTTGTAATCCGGATCACCGGCACGGAACGCCTTGAAGTCCAGATAGAAGGCCGGAATCTCGATCACGCCGAGCTTGTAGTCCTTGCCGTCCTGTTTGAGGCTCAGGATGGATTTCTTCACGGCCTGGTCTTCGAGCTTCACCGCTTCACGGGTGATCGGCACGATCTTGCTGGTCTGGTCGTTCGGCGCATTGCTGGCCGGGATGACTTCCAGACGCACCACAGTGCCTTTCGGACCACGGATCAGCTTGACCACTTCGTCCAGGCGCCAGCCGACCACGTCGACCATCTCTTTGTTGCCCTGGGCAACGCCGATGATCTTGTCGGCAGGAGCAACTTGTTTGGTCTTGTCCGCAGGACCTGCCGGCACCAGACGCACAACTTTCACCTGATCGTTGTCGCTCTGCAACACGGCGCCGATGCCCTCGAGGGACAGGCTCATGTTGATGTCGAAGTTTTCCGCGTTATCCGGCGACAGATAGTTGGTGTGCGGATCGTAAGACATGGCGAAGGTGTTGATGTACGCCTGGAAGATGTCTTCGGCACGGGTCTGGTCCAGACGCGCCAACTGGTTCTTGTAGCGCTTGGTCAGGGTTTCCTGGATCTGCTTCGGCTCTTTGCCGGCGATCTTCTGCCGCAGCACTTCGTCCTTCACGCGTTTGCGCCACAGGTCGTCAAGTTCGGCGGTGGATTTGAGCCACGGGGCGTCCTTGCGATCGATCAGCAAGGTTTCCTTCGTGGTGAAGTCCATCTTGTCGACGCCTTTGTCCAGCTCGGCGATGGCGAAGTCCAGACGCGCCTTCACGCGGTCCAGATAACGCTTGTAGATGGTGAAGCCGGCGTTGAGGTCGCCGCTCTTGAGGAAGTCGTCGAACTGGTACTTCCACTTGTCGAATTCGGCGATGTCGCTGGCCATGAAGTAGCTGCGCGACGGGTCCAGCAGCTTGATGTAGCTGTCGTAGATGATCGCCGAGCGCGCATCGTCGAGCGGCGGCTTGCTGTAGTGGTGGCGCTTGAGCAACTCGACGACGTTCAGACTGGCAATCACTTCATCGCGATCAGGCTGCAACTTGTCCCAGCTGTTGGCTGCGAATGTGCTGCCCGACACCGGCAAGAGGCCGATACCGATGAAAAGAGCGAGGGCGGTGCTGGGGAGCAGATGCTTCATGCTGATTCGACGCGGGGACAATTGATAACGCATATTAGGCCGTCTTTGAAGTCGCCGGTACCTCTACGCTCTGTACGATAACTGCTGTTCAGCGATCGTTCAGACCCCAGGGCCGGTCGCATAATGCAAAAAGCCCGGCGCTACAGCTTCGGGCTCAGTCCAGACTCACTATGGAGGCACTGTGAAGGCATTGCAAGGCGTTGAAGGTCAAGTGGCATGGGTTGATGAACCAAGTCCTACGTGTGATGTAGGACAAGTTCGCATCCGGGTGGCGGCAGCGGGCCTCAATCGCGCGGATTTATTACAGAAGGCGGGCCTTTATCCACCGCCGCCGGGTGCCAGTCAGGTGCTGGGGCTTGAATGCTCCGGAGTCATCAGCGAAGTCGGCGCCGGCTCGTCCTGGCAGGTCGGTGATCGGGTCTGCGCCTTGCTGGCCGGGGGCGGGATGGCCGAAGAAGTGGTCGTCGACGGGCGGCATGTGCTGCCGGTTCCGGACGGTGTGTCGCTGATCGAAGCGGCTGCACTGCCTGAGGTGTACGCGACCGTCTGGCTGAATGTGTTTCAACTCGCTGCGCTCAAACCGGGTGAGAAAGTTCTTCTGCATGCCGGCGCCAGTGGCATCGGTTCTGCCGCCATTCAACTGTGCAAGGCGTTTGGCAATCCGTGCTGGGTCAGCGTCGGATCGGCCGAACGTTTGGCCTACTGTGAAGCGCTGGGCGCCCAGGGCGGTGTGGTGCGCACTGACGATCTGGAAAGCCTGCGGGACTTTGGGCCGTTCGATGTAATCCTGGATCCGGTCGGCGGCAATTATTCCGCATTGAATCTCAAGCTGATGGCTCAGGACGGGCGTTGGGTGCTGATCGGCCTGATGGGTGGCCGCGAAGCGAAACTGGATCTGGCCCAGGTGCTGGCCAAGCGTGTGCAACTGCTGGGCTCGACCCTGCGCAGCCGTGACGATCAGTTCAAGGCGGATCTGTTCAGCGATCTGAGCCAGCACGTGTGGCCGCTGTTTTCCGAAGGGCGCCTGAAACCGCAACTGGCCAGGACTTTTGCGATCAAGGATGCCGAAGCGGCGTTCGCCGAGCTGGCGAGCAACACGGTCGCCGGGAAGCTGGTACTGGTGATCGACGACAGCCTGAGCTGATCATCGAGGCTTGTGGGAGCCAATGTGCTCCCACAAGACAATCGCTTACTTCCAGAGATGGATCGGCCAGCCAGCTTTCTCGGCCTGCTCGCGCAACACCGGATCCGGATTGACCACGTGCGGGAAATCCACCTTCAGCAGCAGCGGCAGGTCATTGCGTGAGTCGGAATAGAAACTCGCGCCCTCAAGGTTTTCCTCTTCGGCGTCCAGCCATTCCAGCAGACGGGTGATCTTGCCTTCGCGATAGGTCAGGGTGCCTACGGTGTGGCCGCTGTACACGCCATGGGCCACTTCAAGTTCGATGCCCAGAACTTCATCGATGCCCAGTCGTTCGGCAATCGGTTTGACCAGGTGCGTGCCCGAGGCCGAGATCACCAGAATCCGGTCACCGGCCTTGCGGTGGGCGGCGATGGTTTTGGTCGCGTCACTGAAGATGATCGGTTCGATGAAGTCTTCCACCCAGGGCCCGACCAGATGCTCGACTTCTTCCGGGGTGCGACCGATCAGCGGTTCGAGGCTGAACTCCATGTAGTCTTCCATGCGCAACTTGCCATGGCTGTAGGCGTCCATGAGTTCATTGTTCTTGCGCATGAACGACTCGGGATCGACCCAGCCCAGGCGGCCCATCTGCTCGCTCCAGAGGGTGGCGCAGTCGCCGTGGATCAGGGTTTCGTCCAGATCAAAAATTGCCAGGGCCATCAGTGCAGTTCTCTCTTCAACGTCAGCAAAGTCATCAGGCTACCTCACACAGGGCTGTCGGATCGATGGAAAGCGCCAGGCGCTGACCGTCGGGGTGCAGATCCGCCGCCGAACGGTTGAGCACATCCACCACCAGTTCCACGCCCCGGGCCTCGATGCGGTAGCGGATCACGTTGCCCAGCAGGCTGTGGCTGCGAATCTGTGCATCGAGTTCGCCGTTCAGGCTCAGCTCGATGGCCTCCGGGCGAATCGCGATGCGGTGGTTGATCGGCCGCTGCAACAGCTTCGACGCACTCTCGGCATCCAGCAGGTTGTAGTTGCCGATGAAGCCGGCGGCGAACACGTCGACCGGTGCGGTGTAGAGGGTTTCGGCGTCGCCGCTTTGTACGATCTTTCCCTGATTCATCAGGAAAATCCGGTCAGACATGGTCAGGGCTTCTTCCTGATCGTGTGTGACGAAGATCGTGGTCAGGCCGAGCTCGCGCTGGATCTGACGGATTTGTTCGCGGAGGTGTTTGCGAATCCTTGCATCAAGAGCCGACAGTGGCTCATCCAGCAATAACAGGCGCGGACGGGTGACCAGCGAGCGGGCGAGGGCGACACGCTGACACTGACCGCCGGAGAGCTGATGCGGATAACGACTGGCGAAGTCGTTGAGTTCAACCAGTTTCAACGCCTCGGTAACACGCTTGTGGCTGTCGTCCGGGTTGACCTTTTGCATGCGCAGACCAAAGGCGACGTTCTGCTCCACGGTCATGTTGGGGAACAGCGCATAGCTTTGGAACACCATGCCGATCCCGCGCTTCTGTGGCGTCAGCGGCACGATGTCGACGCCGTCGAGCAGGATTTTGCCGCCATCCACTGGTGTCAGGCCGGCGATGCAGCGCAGCAGGGTGGATTTGCCGCAACCGGACGGGCCGAGCAGGGTGACGAATTCACCCTTCTGGATTTCGCAGTTGATGTCGCTGAACACCGTGGTGCCGGCGTAGTTTTTTTGCAGGTGTTGGACGCTGACATAGCTCATTCGCTTTTGTCCTTGTTCAAGATGTTGGCGACCCAGGTCAGGACCAGCACGAAAAAGAAGTAGGAAATCACCAGCGCACTGGTGAAGTGGCCGCTGCTGTTGCGCATGTTGTTCAGATAAACCTGCAGGGTTTCGTAGCGGGTGCCGACCAGGATGTTGGCGAACACGAACTCACCGAACAGGAACGAGAACGACAGCAGCAAAGCGACCATCAGGCCCTTGCGCAGGTTCGGCAGCACCACCAGGAAAGCCGCCTGGAAGGTGCTGGCACCGAGCAGTTGGGCGGCGTCCATCAAGTCACGGAGGTTGATCGCTTGCAGGTTGTTGGTGATCGCCCGGTACATGAACGGCAGTGCCACGGTGAAGTAGCAACCGATCAGGATCCACGGCGTGCCGACCATCGCGAACGGCCCCGAACCGTAGAGCTGCAACAGACCCACCGACGACACCACCGGCGGCACCGCGAAGGGCAGCAGGATCAGGATGTTCATCAGCGCATCGAGTTTCGGGAAGTGGTAATGCACCACGAACAGCAGCGGCAGGATCAGCACCACCGACAGAATCAGCGCGCCGACACACACCAGCAGCGACTGGCCGAAGGCGTGCAGGAAGCGCGGATCACTCCACAACTGGATGTACCACTTGAAGGTGAAGCCGCTGGGCAGCACGGTGGCCGACCAACTGCTGGCGATCGAATAGATCAGGGTGCCCAGCAGCGGCAGCAGCAGAATGGCGAACAGCAGGTAGACCACGACGCGGTGGTAGACGCCGGCCGGGCCGGATTCAGCGCGAGACATGGTAGCTCCTCTTCAGCAGCAGTTGATGCACGACGGTCACCAGGGTCATCAGCGCCACCAGCACCACGGCCAGGGCGCTGGCCAGGTTCGGATCGAGGGAAATGTCGCCGGAGACCATCGCCGCAATGCGGATCGGCAGCACGTTGAAGTTGCCGGTGGTCAGCGCGTACACCGTGGCGTAGGCACCGAGGGCGTTGGCCAGCAGGATCACGAAGGTGCCGAGCAGGGCCGGGGTCAGCACCGGCAGGCCGATGTGACGCCAGAACTGCCAGCCGTCAGCGCCGAGCAGCGCTGCGGATTCACGCCAGTCTTCACGCAGGGCATCGAACGCCGGGTACAGCAGCAGGACGCCCAGAGGAATCTGGAAGTAGGTGTAGAGGATGATCAGCCCGGTTTTCGAGTACAGGTTGAAATCCTGAATGATCCCGGCCTGTTTCAGCATGATGGTGATGCTGCCGTTGAAGCCGAGCAGGATGATGAAGGCAAAGGCCAGGGGGACGCCGGCGAAGTTGCTGGTCATGTTGGCGAAAGCGTTGACGAAATTGCGCAGTTTCGAATCGACCCGACGCAGGGAGTAGGCGCCGAGCACCGCGATGATGATCCCGAACACGCTCGACCAGAAACTGATTTCGAGGCTGTACTGGATCGCCTGCAAATAGAACTTCGAATTGAAGATCTTGCTGAAATTGGCGAAACCCCAGCCGAACTCTTCCGATTGCAGGCTGTTGATCATCACCCAGACCAGCGGGGCGATTTCGAACACGATAAAGAACAGGGCGAAGGGCACCAGGCACAGGGCGGCCAGCCATTTGCCGCGAGTCATTGAGTTCACTTGAGCAACTCCCGGCACACAGGTTTGTCGTGAGGTACGCCGAGCAACTCGCAAACGGTGCCGCAGAGGTCGGTCTGCTTCGGTGTGGCGTCCGCGTTCAGGCTGAAGGCATCACCGAGCACAAACAGCGGCACCTGGCGTTCTTCCGGCAGCAGGCCGTTGTGCGAGCGGTCGTTGTTCATGCCGTGGTCGGCGGTCACCAGCACTTGATAACCGGCGTCGAGCCAGCCTTGCAGGTAGTCGGCGAGGATGATGTCGGCGCTGCGTGCGCTGTTGCGGTATTGCGGGGTGTCGAGGCCGTGCTTGTGGCCGGCGTCGTCGATGTTCATCGGGTGGATCAGCAGAAAGTCCGGGGCGTGGCGCAGGCGCAGGTTTTCGGCGTCGGCGAACAGGTGCGAGTCCGGGTAGTGATCGTTCCAGTAGAAGTGGCCGTGCTGGATCGGCAGCGTCGGGTCATCGGTGTGACGATCCCGGGCGGCTACGAACGGCGAGCGGTTGTAGAGCTCGCTGACCCAGTGGTACGCCGCGGCGGCGGTTTTCAGACCGGCATCACGGGCGTAGTGATAGATGCTGCGCTGGTTGGACAGGCGCGAGACGTTGTTGTGGACGATGCCGCTGTCGATCGGTGGCACGCCCGTGAGGATGCATTCGTAAAGCGGTCGGGACAGGGCCGGCAGCTCGCACTCCAACTGGTAGAGCGCGGCGCGTCCTGCGCCAACGTAAGCCTGCAGATGCCCCATGGCGTGACGCGCGACCTCGTAGTTGAGGCCGTCGAGCACGACAAGGATGACGTTGTGCTTCATAGGGGCAAAAACTCCGCGAAACAATAAAAACGGGAAACTCGAAATCGACACGGATCCTGTGGGAGCGGGCTTGCCCGCGATGGCAATTTCACATTCAACACATGGGTTGAATGATATGACGCCTTCGCGGGCAAGCCCGCTCCCACAGGGTTTTGTGCCAGACCCAGTGGGGATCTATCGGCTTACTTCATCTCTACGATGACTTCTTCGTTCCACTTCTGCGGCAGAGCCTTGGAGGTTTTTTCCCACGCATCAGCATCCTTGATCGGGGTGACCTTCTTGTACTGCTCGTTCGGCAGCAGCTTGGCTTTCACGTCTTCCGGCAGGGTCAGGTGCTCGGCGCGGATCGGACGGGCGTTGCCACGGGCGAGGTTGGTCTGGCCGGCGTCGCTGAAGATGTATTCGCGGGTCAGCTTGGCGGCGTTCGGGTTCTTCGCGTATTTGTTGATGATGGTGGTGTAGCCGGAAATCACCGAGCCGTCGGACGGGATCAGCACCACGTAGTCATCCGGGTTGGCCATCTTGGCCTTGTAGCTCAGGCCGTTGAAGTCCCAGACCACGCCGACTTCGATCTCGCCTTTTTCCATGGTGGCGATGGTCGGGTTGGCCATCGACAGGCGACCCTGCTTGGCGATGTCTGCGAACAGCAGCAGGGCAGGCTGGATGTTTTTCTCGTCGCCACCGTTGGCCAGTGCTGCGGCAAGTACGCCGTTGGCCGCTTGTGCAGCGGTGCTCACGTCACCGATGGAGACCTTGTATTTGCCGCCCTTGAGGTCAGCCCATTTGGTTGGCACTTCGGAGCCGTGCAGCAGCTTCTTGTTGACGATGAAGGCGATGGTGCCGGTGTAGGCCAGCGCCCAGTTGCCGTCCTTGTCCTTGGCCCATGCAGGCACCTGATCCCAGGTGGTCGGCTTGTACGGTTGCACCACGCCTTGCTTGACCGCGATCGGGCCGAAGGCCGCGCCGACGTCGCCGATATCGGCGGTGGCGTTGTCTTTCTCGGCAGCGAACTTGGCGATTTCCTGGGCCGAGCTCATGTCGGTGTCGATGTGTTTCAGGCCGTAGGTCTTGGCCAGGTCTTCCCAGGTGCCTTTCCAGTTGGCCCAGTCATCGGGCATGCCGACGCTGTTGACGGCGCCTTCCGCTTTCGCAGCGGCTTCGAGGGTTTTCAGATCATCAGCCGCCATGGCGGCGGTGCACATGGCAATGGTCGAGCCTAACAGTGTTGCCAGGAAAAGCTGTTTCATTCCGAAGCTCCTTGGTCGTGTTCAACGCTGCGATTGCGGTTTGTGTTGGTCTAGGTCAGCAATACCTGAGCCAATGTAGGGGGGCTGGATGACACTTTGATGTCGGCGCGTGCCTGACCAGCGATTATTTTCTCCGGTATCTACGGCTGCCCGGTAAGCGTAGACCACCCTCAAAGTCCCGGCTGGCAAGGGACTTGGCCGATGTATTGCAAGTTGTCAGCGCGACCGCTCGGTAGTTTTGTCATCTCTCGGTCATCTGCACTGCCTAGGCTTGCAACACGACCGAGCGGCGCAATAGTCGTGCGGTTTTGCCCCGAAACAGTGCTGGTCTAGTCCAGATAGGTAACGTTGATGCGCGATGAGGCAACAAAAGCGGTGACAGCCATTGGGCAGATCCTTCAGGAGCAACTCGACCACGGTTTGCTCGTGGCGGGCAGCAAGTTGCCGGCCGAGCGCAAGCTCAGCGAGTTGTTCGGCACTACGCGCATTACTGTGCGTGAAGCCTTGTTGCAACTGGAGGCGCAAGGGCAGATTTATCGCGAGGAGCGTCGGGGCTGGTTCGTGTCGCCACCGCGGCTGGCCTACAACCTGATGCAGCGCAGTCACTTTCACGCGATGGTCAGTGCGCAGGGGCGGGTGCCGTCGACCGAGGTGATTTCGGCGCGCTTGCAGCCGGCGTCAGCGGCAGTCTGTGCGTGGTTGCAGTTGCCGGCGTTGTCGAGTGTGATTCAGATCTGCCGGTCGCGGCGGATCGATGGGCGGCTGGTGTTGTATGTGGAGCATTATCTGAATCCGCAATATTTCCCGGGGATTCTGGAGTTTGATCTGAATCAGTCGATTACCGAGCTGTATGCGCGGCATTACGATTTGCACTATGGGCGGGTGCGGTTCGAGATTGTGCCGACTTCTTTATCGGTCGATGCGGCGGCGGCTTTGCGGGTGTCGGTGGGGAGTCCGGGGTTGCGGATTGCTCGGGTCAATTATGATCAGTCGGGGCGGTTGATTGATTGTGATCTGGAGTTTTGGCGGCATGATGCGATTCACGTCGGTGTGGATGTTGTTTGACCTTGGCGGCCTTTGGGCCGACCAGGTTTTGGGTTGTTTTGGGTGAATATCCGTTTTTTCGGGTGTTGCGGCTGGCGGTTCCGCTCTTACAGCCATCCCTTTCAAGGTCTTTGGTTAAAATGCCCCAAAAATTCAGTCAGGACGACGAAGCGATGTGGGCAGAGGTTTTAGCGAGGTTCGAGAAAAAAGCACCTGCCAGCGTTATGGCCAAATTGGCACTGGAGCACGCTATTGCCCCTGAGTGGGTTGATCAGGTCTTCGAAGAACATCGGCAACGGCAGTATTCTCGTGAGCTGTTGTTCTCGACCATTATCAAGCTGATGTCCCTTGTTTCATTGGGCTTGAAGCCTTCCCTGCACGCCGCCGCGCGGCAACTGGAAGATCTTCCTGTCAGTCTGGCGGCGCTCTACGACAAGATCAGTCGTACCGAGCCAGCTCTGTTGCGCGCACTGGTCACGGGCTGTGCGCAGCGCCTGGCTCCAACCATCAAGGAGTTGGGTTGCACGCAGATGCTGCCGGAGTGGCAGGTCCGGGTGGTAGACGGTAATCACTTGGCATCCACCGAGAAACGACTGGGGGCTTTACGCCACGAGCGTGGTGCCGCTCGACCCGGTTTCTCGGTGGTTGTCTACGACCCCGACCTGGACCAGGTCATCGACCTGCAGGCGTGCGAGGATGCCTACGCAAGCGAGCGTGTTTGCGTGTTGCCTCTCTTGGCCGATGCCGAGCCGGGCCAGGTGTGGCTGGCCGATCGACTCTATTGCACGCTCCCGGTCATGGAGGCTTGCGAGCAGGTCAAAACCTCCTTTGTCATTCGTCAACAAGCCAAGCATCCACGCCTGATTCAAGAGGGGCATTGGCAAGAACCAGTGCCTGTAAACACGGGCACTGTGCGTGAGCAGATTATTCAGGTCAGAGGCGGTTACCAGTGTCGGCGTGTTGAACTGACGCTTCACTCGCCAACGGACTCGGGTGACAGCAGCTTGATGTTCTGGAGCAACCTGCCTGAAAGCATCAGCGCACAGCAGATCGCGGAACTCTATCGCCGTCGCTGGAGCATAGAAGGCATGTTCCAGCGACTGGAAGCAATCCTGGAAAGCGAAATCGAAACCCTTGGTAGTCCAAAGGCTGCATTGCTCGGGTTCGCTACCGCGGTATTGGCCTACAACGTCCTGGCCGTACTCAAGCGAAGCGTCGAGCAAGCCCATCAGGATACTCAGCCTGACGGCTGGGAAGCCTCAACCTATCACTTGGCGGTTCAGGTCCGGAGTGGTTATGAAGGCCTGCAAATCGCGCTGCCCCTGGAATATTTTCCCGTCATACCTCTGGAAAAACTGGCCCAGCGCTTGTTGGAACTGGCCAGAAACATCCAACCCAAACAAGTTGCGAAAAGTCCACGGGGCCCCAAGGTGCCTAAACCCAAAACATGGGTGCAAGGCACTGCGGTGCATGCACATGTTTCAACGGACCGGGTAATCAAGGCCGCTAAAACGAAAAGACCTTGAAAGGGATGGCTCTTACAGCGGGTCACTTTTTCAAACGCCAAAAAGTAACCAAAAGGCTGGGCCCCTGCGTTCGGCCCCTCGCTGAGGCTCGGGGTTCCTTCGTTCCGGGATTCATCCGGGGGCATCGCCTACGGTTTGCTTCGCTGCACCTCCTCTCGATGTGTTTGGCTTCGCCAAACGGCGCTACGCGCCCACCCCCGGATGAATCCCTCCACTCAGCCTGCCGATGGGGCCGGCACGTCAAAAGCGGTGCTCGAGCTAACGCTCATCGTGGTGAGTGGTGAGTGGTGAGGTTGGGCTATTCCTGAGTTTGGCCACCACCGCCTGCGGTAATCACCTGCACATTCATCCTCGGTGTCGCCAGATCCAGCCCTGCCTCATCCAGATGCCGTTTCAGCGACAGGTTGAATGCCCGTGAAACTTCCCACTGTTTGATCGGGGCGGTCTTGAACCGGGCGCGCAATATTGCGTTGCCGGATTCGAAGCTTTCCACCCCCTGAATCTCCAGTGGCGACCAGATATTGCGGCGCTGCAGCGGGTCGGTGCGCATTTTCTGACCGACTTCGCGCATCAGTTTGATGGCTTCGTCGATGTTCATGTTGAACGGCACCGCCACGCGGAAGATCGCGTAGCCGAATTCCCGGGAGTAGTTCTTGATGCTTTTGATTTCGCTGAACGGGATGGTGTGGACGATGCCGTCGATATCCCGCAGGCGTACGGTGCGGATGGTCAGGCCTTCGACGGTGCCGAGGTGCCCGCCGACGTCGACGTAGTCGTCAATGGCCAGGGAGTCTTCGATGATGATGAACAGGCCGGTGATCAGGTCGGCCACCAGTGACTGCGCGCCGAAGCCGATCGCCAGGCCGATCACACCGGCACCGGCCAGCAGTGGCGTGACGTTCATGCCCATGTTCGCCAGGGCCACGATCAGGGCGATGATGAAGATCGCCACGAACAGCACGTTGCGGATCAGCGGCATCATGGTTTGCGCGCGGGCGTTGGCCAGGCCTTTGCGGGAGCGGGTGAGGGCGTGGTGGACGGCGGTGTCGCTGAGGATCCAGATCAGCCAGGCGAAGATCAGCGTACCGATCAGGCTGAACAGTTTGACGCTGATGTCGTGGCCTTCGCCTTCGGTGAAGCCGATCAGTGACATGCCCCAGACCCGCAGGCCGAGTTCGATGAAGGCCAGCCACACCAGCAGATGCGCGAGAGTGTAGAAGAAGCTTTTCAGGCGTTCGGAATACAGCGCGTGGCGTTTCGGCCCGCGTTGGGGTTTGAGGGCGTGGCGGCGGACGAGGCCGTTGATGACCATGCACAACACCAGCAGCACGGTGCAGATCAGCGACTGGCGCAAGGCCGTGCTGGTATCGCCGGCGGAGACGAAGGTGGCGAACAGGGAAATTCCCACCAGTACCAGCGCCGGCACGTACCAGAAGGTGCCGAGGATATCGATGGTGTCGCTGAGGGCGCGGCGGGTCAGGCGGCGGGACAGTGGCTGGTTGCGGATCAGGTGCGCGATGGGGCGGCGGAAGCGCAGGATGAACAGTCCGGTCGAGAGCGCCGCCAGCACATTGGTGACGGTGGCGGCGGTGTGGGCCAGGTGTACGCCCAGACCCGCCACCAGACGCGGATCGTTCAGCCCTTCACCGAATGCGGCGAAACTGCCGATCAGCCACAACGGGCGGAAGGCCTGATGCCGCAGGATGTACAGCGCACGGTGGCGGTGCGGGCCGTCGAGTACGGAAAAGGCAATCACGCAGATCGCCGAGAAACAGGTGCCGACCACCAGTGCGTAAGCCAGCACCATCGCCAGGCTTTTGCCCAGGGACGATGGCAGCGCGTAGCTCATGTAGACGGTGATGACCAGCGCGATCATCCACGGCCCGAGCTTGCGCAGGGCGAAGCGCAGCATGTCGAGGGCCTGGGGATGTTGCGGCAGTTCTTCGGTCAGGCCGAAGCGCATGCGCACCCGGTGGCCGAGCCAGATCAGCGCGGCGGCCAGCAGGCTCCAGACCATCAGGATCATGGCGAAGCCGAAGATGATCGGCAGCCATTCGCTGGCCGGCATTATCAGGGCGGACAGTTCGTCCTTGGCCAGTTCGAATTCGGCGGACCAGCGATTGAGCGGGCTGTCGCTGCCGGTGAACTGCTTTTCGAAATTGGCCAGGGTGCCGCCGATCAGGCCCAGCACGCCTTCTTCCGGGGTGGCCTGGGCTTTTTTCGTGGCGTCGCGCAGTTTTTTCAGGTCGCCCAGCAGCTGGGTGCGCTGCTGATCGTTTTCCAGGGACTTGATGACTTCGTCGAGAGACTGGCCGAGCGGTTCCTGGGCCTCGGGCTGCGCCTTGTTCGAGCCATTGAGCAGGCCGGGCAGGCTCACCGCGTGGGCAGGCGCCGATGGCAACAGCGTCATCAGGCAGACGAGGAAAAGGCAGGGCAGGGCAAAGAAACGAGCGAACACTAGGCGGTCAACCTCGCAAGGGGCGGATCGGGCGAGTGTACGAGCCCGCCAGAATCAATGCGAGCCGGGCGCGGATTTATTCGTTGAGTTTGGCGAGGATCTTGTAGACCACGGTGGCCAGGATCATCAGCATGCCGATCCACATGGCGAGCACGCCGGCGTTCTTGTCGCGGAAGTTGAAGCCGATCGCCAGCAGAATCATTCCGGACAGGATCGGAATGAGCATGGAGTGGAACGCAGACATCGAGATCATGGCGACAGCCTTGTCGAAGGGGATGATTTGAGTCTAGGTCGCTTTTTGCCGACCGGTGGTGATGTGTATCAGAAATGAGCCGGTTTCGCAGGGCAGGGGATCGCAACGCGGAGTTGCGATCCCCATGGTTTCTACGGCAGTTCGCGGCAGGCGTAGAACGCGCTCAGTACTTTCACCAGATGCGCCAGGTCATGGCTGCCGCACAGTTCGCGGATCGAGTGCATGGCGAACGTCGGCAGGCCGATGTCGACGGTGCGCACGCCCAGGTGGCTGGCGGTGATCGGGCCGATGGTCGAGCCGCAGCCCATGTCGCTGCGCACCACGAAGCTTTGTACCGGGACTTCTTCGGCCATGCACAGATGACGGAAGAACCCGGCGGTTTCGCTGTTGGTGGCGTAGCGCTGGTTGCTGTTGACCTTGATCACCGGGCCGGCGTTGAGTTTCGGGCCGTGGTTGGCGTCGTGCTTCTCGGCGTAGTTCGGGTGTACGCCGTGGGCGTTGTCGGCCGAAACCAGCAGGGATTTCTGGATGGTGCGAACGAACTCGTCACCTTCCGGCAACAGGCGACGCAGGGTCTGTTCCAGCATCGGGCCGTCGGCGCCGCAGGCCGAGCAGGATCCGACTTCTTCGTGGTCGTTGCACACCAGCACGCAGGTTTCTTCGGTGTCGGCGGTCAGCAGGGCTTGCAGGCCGGCATAGCACGACAGCAAATTGTCGAGGCGGGCGCCGGCGATGAAGTCACCGTTCAGGCCGATGACCGCAGCGCTCTGGGTGTCATAGAAGCTCAGCTCGTAATCGAGCACCACATCGGCATTCAGACCGTGTTCGCGGGCCAGTTGATCGGTCAGTACCGCGCGGAAATCTACGCGTTCGTCACCGGCGAACTGCGCGAGAATCGGCGGCAGTTCGGTCTGGGCGTTGATGGCCCAGCCCTGGTTGGCTTCACGATTGAGGTGAATCGCCAGGTTGGGAATGATCGCGATCGGGGCCTTGAAGTCGATCAACTGGCTCTCGACCTTGCCGTCACGACGGAAGGTGACGCGGCCGGCCAGCGACAGATCGCGGTCGAACCACGGCGCCAGCAGCGCGCCGCCGTAGACTTCAACGCCCAGTTGCCAGAAGCCCTGGCGCTGCAATTCCGGTTGCGGCTTGACCCGCAGGCATGGGCTGTCGGTGTGGGCGCCGACGAGACGGATGCCGTCGTGCAGCGGGGAGTTGCGGCCCATCTTGATCGCGACGATCGAGGAGTCGTTACGGGTGACGTAGTAACGGCCATTGGCTTCGGTGTGCCAGGTCTCGCGCTCGTCGAGGCGCACATAACCGGCGGCCTCCAGGCGTTGAACAAGGCTGGCGGTGGCGTGGAACGGGGTAGGGGAGGCCTTGAGGAAGTCGATCAGGCCTTGGTTCAACTCTTCGCGCATAAGAAGCTCCAGACAGCAATGGGCGGGAGTTTAACGCATCGGCCTGATGCTTGGGACATTGTGGTGGGGTCAGAACGGCGCCGGACAGTCGAAGCGCAAGCGCTCACCGGTTTGCGGGTGGGTGAAGCTGAGCATGCTGGCGTGCAGGCACAGACGCGGCCAGGCGGCGAGGGCTTGTTCGTGAGCGTAGAGCCCGTCACCGAGCAGCGGATGACCGATGGACAGCATGTGTACGCGCAACTGGTGCGAACGGCCGGTGATCGGCGTCAGCTCGACGCGGCACCAGTCGCCGCAACGTTCCAGCACGCGCCAGAAGGTCAGGGCGTGTTTGCCGAACTCGTGGTCTACGACGTGGCGTGGTTTGGTTGGCGGGTCGTAGCGCAGGGGCAGGTCGATGCTGCCGCTGTCCAGTTCCGGCTGGCCCCAGGCCAGGGCGGTGTAGGCCTTTTCGGTTTCGCGGTCGTGAAACTGCCGCGACAGTTCGCGGTGGGTATCGGCGTCGCGGGCCAGCAGGATGATGCCGGAGGTTTCCCAGTCCAGACGATGGACAATACGCGCTTCCGGGTAGCCGTTTTCCTGCAGGCGAGTGATCAGGCAGTCCTTGTTGTCGTCGGCCCGGCCGGGCACCGAGAGCAACAGGGTCGGTTTGTTCACCACCAGTACGGCGGCGTCCTGATGGATGATGTGGATGTTGGACAGCGGCATTAAAACAGCCTCGTAACAAATGCCAACGGCGGCTCAGGGCCCTTCCGGTGTCGGAAGGGCCCTGAGCCGCCGTCGTTCCTGCCGGATCGACTCAGCGATCGGGCAGGGTGATGTTGAGTTCCAGAATCGAGCAGCTGCCCTGGCTTTCCAGTGCCACGTGTACGTCGTCGTTGCCGATGTTGACGTACTTGCGGATCACTTCCACCAGTTCCTTTTGCAGGGAAGGCAGATAGTCAGGGGTGCTGCGCTGGCCGCGTTCATGCGCCACGATGATCTGTAGACGCTCTTTCGCGACCGAGGCGGTACTTGGCTTTTTGTTGGCACGAAAGAAGTCAAAAAGGTTCATTACCTACCTCCAAACAGACGCTCGAAGAATCCCTTCTTCTCGACATTCAGGAACCGGTGTTCTTTTTCCTTGCCCAGCAAGCGATCAACGGTATCGCTGTAGGCCTGGCCGGCGTCGCTCTGGTCGTCGAGGATAACCGGGACGCCCTGGTTGGAAGCCTTGAGCACGGCCTGGGATTCCGGAATGACACCCAGCAGGCGCACGGCGAGGATTTCCTTGACGTCTTCGACGCCCAGCATTTCGCCTTTTTCGACGCGCTCCGGGTGGTAGCGAGTGATCAGCAGGTGTTCCTGGATCGGCTCTTCGCCGCGTTCGGCGCGACGGGACTTGCTGGCCAGCAGGCCGAGCATGCGGTCCGAGTCACGTACCGAGGACACTTCGGGGTTGGTCACGACGATCGCTTCGTCAGCGAAGTACATGGCCAGGTGGGCGCCTTTCTCGATGCCCGCCGGGGAGTCGCAGACCACGAACTCGAATTGCTCCTTGAGCTCCATCAGGACTTTTTCCACGCCTTCCTGGGTCAGCGCGTCTTTGTCGCGGGTCTGGCTGGCGGCCAGTACGTAAAGGTTTTCCAGGCGCTTGTCTTTGATCAGGGCCTGTTGCAGGTTGGCTTCGCCGTTGACCACGTTGACGAAGTCATACACCACGCGGCGCTCGCAACCCATGATCAGGTCGAGGTTACGCAAGCCCACGTCGAAGTCGACGATTACTGTTTTGTGGCCGCGCAGAGCGAGGCCGGTACCGATAGCGGCGCTGGTGGTGGTCTTACCCACACCACCCTTGCCGGATGTAACCACGAGAATCTTGGCCAAGGTGTTTCACCCCTAAGGAAGAAGGACTGTTCAGCCCCTGAAAAACATCTCTTGAAAACTACTGCAGTCGGACAGCCTTGGCTGGAATTCGGCTTTTGGCCTTTTTCCTACTTCGTTTGAGCCGTTTTCGCTACGTTTTAGAGATGCTTGGAAAATGCGGCAGTATCCGTTAAAGCCGAATGATGTTCAACACGTCGCCCGACAGGCTGACCTGTACACCCGAACCCCACATCGGATCGCGACGCAGGTCTTCGGAAACCTTGTAATGGCCTGCGATGGAGATCAGTTCAGCGCTCAATTGCTGACAGAAAATCCGCGCCTTGGTGTCACCCTTGACCCCGGCCAGCGCACGACCGCGCATCGGGCCGTATACATGGATGTTGCCATCGGCGAGAAGTTCCGCCCCCGGACTGACCGAGGACACCACCACCAGATCGCCACCTTGCGCATATATCTGTTGGCCACCACGTACTGGCGTGGTGATGACGCGGGTCGGTTTGACGGTCGGCTCCGGCGGCTTTTCCGGCTTCTTCGGTGCAACGGGTTCGGCGGTTTCCAGCGGCCGTTCACGGGCGCCGGACGGCGGCAGCACCGGAATGTCGATGGCGATGGCGGCAGCGATGTCTTCGATGCGACTGGCGCGGATCGCCAGGGTGCGCAGGCCGTGCTGGCGGCACACGCGCATCAGGCCCGGCAGATCGACCGCGCCTTCGCTCGGCGGCAGTTTGTCCAGCGCCAGGACCAGCGGCGCGTTGCTGAAGAAATTCGGTGCCTGGGCGACTTTGGCGGCCAGTTGCCGATCGAGGCTGTCCAGGTCGTTACGGGACAGCTCGAGCACCGTGATGGCGAGCATGCTGCCCTTCAACTGGAACACGGGATCTTGGTCTGGCGATTCGTTTTGGCTCATGTCGGCATACAACGGCTTGTCACTAAAAGTGCCGAGACTTATAACGAGAACGCCCGCCAGCCGCAAGCCGGGCTGAACGATGTAGAATGCGCGGCCACTTATTTACGGAAGCTTTAATGGATCGCCCGCGTTTTCGAAAAGCATTTCTCGCTCCGCGCTTCTGGCCGCTCTGGTGCGGCCTGGGGCTGTTGTGGCTGACGGTGCAGTTGCCCTATCCGGCATTGCTGGCCATCGGTCGTTTTCTCGGCGCCCTGATGTATCGCTTCGCCGGCGACCGGCGGCGCATTGCCAAGCGCAATCTGGAACTGTGTTTCCCGGAAAAGTCCGCCGCCGAGCGCAAACGCCTGCTCAAGGAAAACTTCGCCTCCACCGGCATCGCGTTCTTTGAAATGGCGATGAGCTGGTGGTGGTCCCGTCAGCGTCTGGCAAAACTGGCCCACGTCGAAGGCCTCGAGCACCTGCAAAAGGCCCAGCGCGAAGGCAAAGGTGTGATTTTGATGGCGGTGCATTTCACCACCCTGGAAATCGGCGCGGCGCTGCTCGGCCAGCAGCACACCATCGACGGCATGTACCGCGAGCACAAGAACCCGTTGTTCGATTTCATCCAGCGTCAGGGTCGCGAGCGGCACAATCTCGATTCGCTGGCGGTGGAGCGCGATGACGTGCGTGGCATGCTCAAGCTGCTGCGTTCCGGGCGCGCGATCTGGTACGCGCCGGATCAGGACTACGGCGCCAAGCAAAGCATCTTCGTGCCGCTGTTCGGCATTCAGGCCGCAACGGTCACCGCCACCAGCAAGTTCGCCCGACTGGGCAAGGCGCTGGTGGTGCCGTTCACCCAGGAGCGTCTGGCGAACGGCAGCGGCTATCGTCTGGTGATCCATCCGCCGCTGGAAGGTTTCCCGGGGGAGACCGAAGAAGCCGATTGCATCCGCATCAATCAGTGGGTGGAAGGCGTGTTGCGCGATTGCCCCGAGCAATACCTGTGGGCGCACCGGCGCTTCAAGAGCCGTCCGCCGGGCGAGCCGAAGCTGTACGCCAAACGTCGTTGATTCACCCCATCCCATAAGCACCACGGAGCGTTGCGATGAGCCCAGCTGAACCGGTCACAGGTTTGATTCTTTCCGGCGGCGGGGCTCGGGCGGCGTATCAGGTGGGGGTGCTGGCGGCGATTGCCGAACTGCTGCCGCTGGGCGCGGACAATCCGTTCCCGGTGATCGTCGGCACGTCGGCCGGGGCGATCAATGCGGTCAGCCTGGCCAGCGGCGCCACTGACTTTCGGGCTGCCATCGAACGCCTGACCCTGTTCTGGCAGGGCTTTCGCAGCCATCGCGTGCTGCGCAGCGACTGGCCCGGGGTGATCCGCCAGGCCAGCCGTTTCGTCAGTCACAGCCTGCTGGGCATGGGCCGGCAATTGCCGGTGGCGCTGCTCAACAGCTCGCCGCTGCGCCATCTGCTCAATGAAAAACTGCACATGCCCGGCATCGCCGAATCCATCGCCCGCAAGCAGTTGCATGCGGTGGCGGTGACTGCATTCGGCTACGAGTCGGGGCAAGCGGTGACCTTCTATCAGGGCGGCGGCAGCATCGATGCCTGGCTGCGCCATCGACGCATTGGTGTGCCGACGCAATTGACCGTGGAGCATTTGCTCGCCAGTTCAGCAATTCCGCTGTTGTTCGCGCCGGTGAAAATCGGCGAGGAATACTTTGGCGATGGCGCGGTGCGGCAGTCGGCGCCGATCAGCCCGGCGCTGCACCTGGGTGCGAGCCGGGTGCTGGTGGTGGGCGTCAGCGGCAACCCGCGCGGGTTCGATCCGGCACAACCGCTGGAGCGCACCTACACCGGTCAGCAGCCGACGCTGGCACAGATCGGCGGGCACATGCTCAACAGTACGTTCATTGACAGCCTGGAAAGCGATATCGAGCTGCTCCAGCGTCTGAACCAGTTCAGCCATCTGATGCCCGAGGGCACGCCGATACGCACGCTGGGCGTGGCGCCGGTGGAGGTGCTGGTGATCTCGCCAAGTCAGCCGATCGATGAAATTGCGGCGCGGCATCGTCAGGAACTGCCGGCAGCGTTGCGGCTGTTCTTGCGCGGGCCGGGGGCGACTAAAACGAGCGGGGCCGGGGTGTTGAGTTACTTGCTGTTCGAGGCGGGGTATTGCAGCGAGTTGATCGATCTGGGGCGGCGCGATGCACTGGCCAAGCGCGATGAGCTGTGCCGGTTTCTCGGGATTGGCGAGGCGGTGGTTCCGGCCTGAAATTTGCGGTGCAGCAATCGCTGGCAAGCCAGCTCCCACAGGTTCTTTGGCGTACACAACAGCTGTGAACGACCCATGACCCTGTGGGAGCGAGCTTGCTCGCGATGGCGTCCGTGAGGACGCCGCCGGATCAGAAGTGGAACTTCACCAGGAAGCTGGTCACGTTCTGATTGGTGGTGAAGCCACGGGTGTCGTCGATCCCGTACTTGTCTTTCCAGTAGTCGTATTCCACACCGACGTACAGCTGCTTCTCGCCGAAGTTCAGCGCCTTGCCCAGGTCGTATTTGACCTGCGGGTTGAAGTGCAGGTTGGCGTGGTATTCGCCTTTGCTGTTGACGTCGTTGTCGACCACCCAGTCCATGTAGCCGTCGATCAGCACGTTCGAGTTGCCGACCGGAATTGTGTAGGACCAGACCGGCGTAATCTGCCAGACGTTGTCACCCGGACGCGAACCTTCGGTGTGACGCTGGTAGAAGTTCAGCTGGAAGTAGTCGAAGCCCGGAATCGCCAGGTCGAAGCCTGGACCGATCAGGTAGGACTCGACGTCGCCTTCGCCGAACTCGTAGGTCATGGCCAGCAGCACGTCTTTGATCGGGCCGAATTCGATCTTCTGGTCGAGCACCTTGCCCAGCGAGATACGTGGCTGGAACTCACCGTAATAGGTGTTGTTGCCGACGCCGCCGTCAGGCTTGCCGTTGTAGAAAATCTTGTCGACGAACAGGAAGTTGTCGCCGTACTTCCACGCATCGGCGTGCTCGAAGGTGACGGTCTGCTGGATGGCCGGGTTGACCTTGAAGTCTTTGCCGTACAGGTAGGTCAGGCTGTTGTTCTGCCATTGCAGCAGGCCGTCGGCCATGGCCTGGCCCCCCGCCAGCATGGTTCCCGCAAGCATCAGGCTGGTGCTCATACGTTTCATTCGGTTGCTCCCAAAGTAGGTATTCCACGTTTATTTTTTTGAGTCGGCGCTCTGGTGTGGCGCCTTTTTTCGTTACCGCAAAAATCATCCATTCGGTCAGCTTTGATGCTGTTAGCAAGAGCTGAGCCAAGGCTTTTCGAAAAGCAAAAAAACGCCCGTCGGCTGCTGAAAAACAGTCGATTGAGCGTGTTTTCGGGACGCCTCGGTACTGACCGGGGCCGGGATAAGTTGGCCCGTCGGTCAGGAATTAAATCCGGGCTTTTTTTTAGACCGAATTCAGGAGGCCGCGGAGAATACTGACTCAACGGCCAGGCCTCAAGTGCCCCGCAACAGAGCACCGACGACAGGTAGGCGGCACGGTTGCGGGTCATCTTAGAAGTGCACCTTCACCAGCAGGCTGGCGGTGTTCTGATTGGTGTCGAGGTTGTGGCTGCTTTCGACCCCGTATTTGTTCTTCCAGTAGCTGTATTCGGTGCCGACATACAGCTGCTTCTGGCGCCAGCCGAGAGCTTTGCCCAGGTCGTATTTGATCTGCGGATTGATGTGCAGGTTGGCGTGATAGGTGCCGCGGGAGTTCTCGTCGTTGTCGACGACCCAGTCGAGATAGCCGTCGATCAGCACGTCGGAATTGCCCAGAGGAAAGCTGTAGGACCAGCCCGGAGTGATCTGCCAGACACCATCGCCCGGGCGCGGGCCTTCGGTCTGGCGGCGGAAGATGTTCAGGGTGACGTAGTTGAAGCCCGGCACTTTCAGGTCGAAACCGGGGCCGATCAGATAGGCCTCGCTCTCGCCTTCGCCGTACTCGTAGGTCATCGCCAGCAGCACGTCCTTGATCGGGCCGAATTCGATCTTCTGGTCGAAGATCTTGCCGAAGGAGAAGCGCGGGGTGAATTCGCCGTAGTAGGTGTGCGGGCCTTTGTTGCGGTCTTCCTTGCCGTTGTAGAAGATCTTGTCGACGAACAGGAAGTTGTCGCCGTACTTCCACTTGTCGGCATGCTCGAACGTCACCGTCTGCTGGATCGACGGGTTGATCGCGAAGTTCTTGCCGTACAGGTAGCTCAGGCTGTTGGTCTGCCACAGCAATAAATCGCCGGCCATGGCTTGTGTTGCGGCCAGCAGGCCGCCGCTCAACAACACGTTGGTTTGAGTCCGGGTCATCTGTTGCTCCCTCTTGTTTTTATTGTTTGAGGCAAAGCTGTCGCGAGGGGGCAGGCTTGGGCGAGCCCCCTTTTTTACTCTTCGGATCAGTGCGGGTGTGCGTGACAGTCGTTGATGGCCGCGCGCTCGGCGCCGCCCAGGATGTTGAACAACAGGTTCAGCGTCAGCGCGCTGAGGGTGGCCATGGCGATCCCGCTGTGGGTGATCGGGCTCATCCACAACGGCAGGTGGGCGAAGAATTCCGGGCGTACCACCGGGATCAGGCCCATGCCGATGCTCACCGCCACCAGCAACTGATTGCGTCGGTCACCGATGTCGGCTTCCTGGAGGATCTTGATACCGGTGGCTGCCACCATGCCGAACATCGCAATCGCCGCACCACCAAGTACGGCTGGTGGAATCGACGCCACCAGGAACGCCGCTTTCGGCAGCAGGCTGAGGACGATCAGCAGACCGCCGGCAACGATGGTCACCGAACGGCAGCGCACGCCGGTCATTTGCACCAGGCCGATGTTCTGCGCGAAGGAGGAGTGGGTGAAAGTGTTGAAGAAACCGGCAACGAACGATGCGCCGGCATCACACAACAAGCCGCGACGCAGCATGCGCGGGCAGACTTCCTGGCCGGTGATCTTGCCCAGCGCGAGGAACATCCCGGTGGACTCGACAAAGATGATCACCACCACCAGACACATCGACAGGATCGGCGCCAGTTCGAACTTCGGCATGCCGAAATGCAGCGGGGTGACGAACTGAACCCATGGCGCGTTGGCCATGCCGCTCAGATCGACCATGCCGATGGCACCGCAGAGCACGTAGCCCAGGCACATGCCGATCAGCACGGAAATGTTGACCCAGAAACCGCGCATGAAGCGGTGGATCAGCAGAATGGTCGCCAGCACCAAAGCGGCGATGGCCAGATAAATCGGCGAACCGAATTGTGCGGCGCCAGCGCCGCCACCGGCCCAGTTCACGGCCACGGGGAACAGCGACAGACCGATCGAGGTGATGACCGTGCCGGTCACCAGAGGAGGAAAGAAGCGCACGACCTTGGACATGAACGGCGCGATGATCATGCCGAAGAACCCGGCGGCGATGGTCGCGCCGAAGATTCCCTGCAGACCGATGCCGGGCATGCCAGCCATGGCGACCATGCTGCCGACGGCGGCGAAACTGGCGCCCATCATCACCGGCATGCGGATGCCCATGGGGCCGATCCCCAGGGACTGCACGATGGTGGCGATGCCGGCGACCAGCAGGTCGGCGTTGATCAGGAAGGCGATTTCTTCACGACTCAGGCCAGCGGCCTGTCCGATGATCAGCGGTACCGCGATGGCGCCACCGTACATCAGCAGAACATGTTGCAAACCGACCAGGATCAGTTGCAAAAGGGGCAAACGCTGAATGGCGGGTGCGTCGGGGATGCGCGCTTTGGACAGCTCGGACATGCAACACCTCGGATCTTTTTTATTCTTGTGATTGAACAGCTGCCGGGTTGCTCACAGCTGTTTCTTTGCATCAGGTAAACCGCGTTGCGGCAATTCGCCGGCAAGCCAGCTCCCACACAGGCAGTGCAAAACCCTGTGGGAGCTGGCTTGCCAGCGATGCTTTTACTGCTTAGTTGGTCTGGGCTCCCTGGGCGATCCATGCACCGATCAGGTCACGTTCCTGCTGGGTCATCTGTGTGATGTTGCCCAGTGGCATGATCTGCGTGGTGATGGCTTGCGCCTGGATCCGCGCCGCGTTCTGGCGAATCTGCTCGGGGGTGTCGAACATCACACCGGCCGGGGCAGCGCTGAACAGCGGGCTGGTCGGTTTGGCCGAATGGCAGACCGCGCAGCGTTCCTGGATCACGTTGTGCACCTTGTCGAACGCAGGCCCGGCGTTGGACGCCTGAGCCGGAGCAGCGGCCGGTGCAGCAGGTGCGGCCGGTTGTGCCGCTTCAGCCGGTTTCGCGCCACCACCCAGGGCCGTTTCCGGCAGCGGCTGGTACTCGATTTTCGCAGGAGCCTTGGCCACTTCCGGCGCGGTCGGCATCGGCGCAGGGCCGGTGACGTAAGCCAGGGTGATCATGCCCACCGCTGCCACCGGCAGGGTCCAGGCAAACTTGTGGCTGTCGTGACGGGTGTTGAAGTAGTGACGCACCAACACCGCCAGCACCGCGATCCCGGCCAGGATCAGCCAGTTGTACTGGCTGCCGTAAGTGCTCGGGAAGTGGTTGCTGATCATGATGAACAGCACCGGCAGGGTGAAGTAGTTGTTGTGACGCGAACGCAACAGGCCTTTGGCCGGCAGCGCCGGATCCGGCGTGCGGTTCTCGGCGATCGCAGCCACCAGTGCGCGCTGTGCCGGCATGATGATGCGGAACACGTTGCCGACCATGATGGTGCCGATGATCGCGCCGACGTGCAGGTACGCACCACGACCGCTGAACACCTTGCTGAAGCCATACGCCGCGCCGATGATCAGCACGAACAGGATGAAGCCGAGCAGGGCAGGTTTTTTGCCGAGGGGCGAATCGCAGAGGAAGTCGTAGATGAACCAGCCGGCGATCAGCGAACCGATGCCGATAGCCACGCCTTCAGGGCCGGTCAGGCCGCTGCCGGGTGCCACGAGGTAGAGCACGGGGTTGGAGTAGAACACCACGCAGAGCAGCGCGATCCCCGACATCCAGGTGAAATAGGCTTCCCATTTGAACCAGTGCAGGTTCTCCGGCATCGACGGAGGGGCCAGTTTGTATTTTTCCAGGTGATAGATACCGCCGCCGTGGATCGCCCACAGATCACCGGCAAGACCGGTTTTCGGGTTGACGCGGTTGAGGTTGTTCTCCAGCCAGACGAAGTAGAACGACGCGCCGATCCAGGCCACGCCAGTGATCATGTGAACCCAGCGCACGCTCAGGTTCAGCCATTCCAACAGATGTGCTTCCACAGTCTTTACCTCTCGCCCGTCACTCTTGTTGTCGAGTGATCGGACCTTCTCTTATTGGTGGGGGGCGAGGATCAAACGCTCATCCTCTTTGAAAAAATGCTCATCGCAGTTATTGCCTGTGCCACTGCGATCAACCACCAGGAAGTCATCCCGCTTTTCGATCGTCAGCACCGGGTGGTGCCAGACGCCGCGATGGTAATTGATGCCCTGCCTGCCGTTGGTGACGAAGGCGCGGACCAAGCCTGATACAGGTACATCGCCAAGTGGCGCGACCACGATCAGAAAGGGGTTGCCGAGCAGCGGAATGAAAGCCTGGCTGCCCAGCGGATGGCGTTCCAGCATGCTCACGGTCAGCGGCATGTCCTGCGCGTCGGCGCGGAAGATGCTGATGATCGCGTTGTCCTCGGGCGTTGCGGTTTCGACCGTCGCCAGTTTGTGGAAGCGCATGGTCGAACCGTTGTTGATCATGAAGTGATCGCTGCCGTCGGTTTCGATCACGTCACCGAAGGGGGCAAAGGCTTCTTTGGTCAGCGGTTCAATCGTCAGTGTGCGCATGCTGTTCTTCTTATCCAAAATTCTGTGTTGTTAGAACTATCGCCATCGCGGGCAAGCCCGCTCCCACAGTGGGCTGTGGCGTTCACAAAACCTGTGGGAGCTGGCTTGCCAGCGATTGGGTTCACCCTTATTTAGCGACCTTGCCGAACAGGCGCAGGCGGCTCACACCACCATCCGGGAACACGTTCAGACGGATGTGGGTGATCGGGCCCAGTGCCTTGATCTGCTCGACGAAGGTGTGTTCGGCGTGCATTTCCAGCTTCTGGCTCGGCAGCAGTTCGCGCCAGAACAACGACTGGGTTTCGATCTGGCTGTCGGTGCCGCCTTTTACGAACGCGCCCTGGATCGAGCAGCTGTCCGGGTAGTTGCCCTTGAAGTGCAGGGTGTCGACGACGATTTTCTCGATCTCGCCCGGGTGGCCCAGCGCGACGATGACCCAGTCATTGCCCGGGGTACGACGACGCGCGGTTTCCCAGCCGTCGCCCATGTTGATGCCACGGCCCGGGTTGAGGATGTTGCTCATGCGGCCGAAGTGTTCGTCGGAGCAGGCGAGGGCGCGGCCACCGTTGAGGGCTGCTGCCAGGTCGACTTGCTCGTTGTCGCCAACTGCCGACCAGTCGCGGAACGGAATGCCGTACACGCGCAGACGGGCAACACCGCCGTCCGGGTAGATGTTGAAGCGCAGGTGGCTGAACGCCTTGTCGTTGCTGATTTCGTGGTAGTGGTGGCTGTTGCCTTGCAGCTCGACGGCCGACAGTACTTCAGTCCACTGGGTGTTTTCGTCCGGCTCGCCCGAGGCCAGGAAGCAGGCTTCCAGCGAGGCCGATGGCGGGAAGTTGCCGGTGAAGAATGAAGTGTCGATGTCCACGCCTTTGATCGAACCCGGTACGCCCAGGCGGATTACCGCGCTGTCGTAGCCTTCGAAGCGCTTGCGGCGGGATTCCCAGCCGTCCATCCACTTGCCGTTGTCGTCGAACACGCCCTCCTTCCACACGGCCGGGGTCGGCTGAAACAGACGATTGGCGTCTGCGAACCAGTCATCGGTGACCGAGATGATTTTGGTGCCCAGACGGGCATCGGCCAGGTTGACGAACTTCTCGAAAGGTACGGCGTAAGCTTTCATTCTTCTTGTCTGCCTTTAAATAAGTGGCTGGGGATGCTTGCGAGGCCCTGGGCGTTCTCCGCGTCTGACACGCTCGGGCCAGGCTTGCTAAAGAGTCAGTAAACGGAACAGGGCAATCTTGTTGATCTCCGCCAGCGCGCATTTGAACTCGGTGTCGACCGGGTTGTGAATGCGCGTTTCGAACGCCGCGAGGATCTGATGCCGGTTGCTGCCTTTTACCGCCATGATGAAGGGAAACTTGAACTTGGCCTTGTAGGCGTCGTTCAGCTCGGTGAAGCGAGAAAACTCTTCGGCCGTGCATTGGTGAATACCGGCGCCAGCCTGTTCATTGGTGCTGGCTTCGGTCAACTGGCCCTGGACGGCAGCTTTGCCGGCCAGGTCCGGGTGAGCGTTGATCAGTGCCAGCTGACTGGCGTGATCGGCGCTCAACAGGATGTCGCTCATGCGCTGGTGCAGGGTTTCGATCTGGTCGATCGACGCGTCCTGGCCCAGGTCGAAGGCCTTCTCGGCCACCCATGGCGAATGTTCGTAGATGTCGGCGAAGGCTTTGACGAAGGCGTCGCGGCTCAGGGTCGACGGTTTCAGGGTTTGAAAGGTGCTCATTTGGCAGCCCCTTGGTACGGGTGGGTTTCGTGCCAGTGACGCGCGATGTCAACGCGACGGCTGAACCACACCTGCTCATGACTTTTAGCGTATTCGATAAAGCGTTTGAGCGAAGCCAGACGCGCCGGACGGCCCACCAGACGGCAGTGCAGACCGATCGACAGCATCTTCGGTGCTTCGGCGCCTTCGGCGTACAGCACGTCGAACGCGTCCTTGAGGTATTCGAAGAAATCGTCGCCCTTGTTGAAACCCTGGACCTGGGTGAAGCGCATGTCGTTGGTGTCCAGGGTGTACGGGATCACCAGGTGCGGCTTGCCGGTCGGGTTGTTCGGTTCCCAGTAGGGCAGGTCGTCGTCGTAGGTATCGCAGTCGTAAAGGAAACCGCCTTCTTCCATCACCAGACGACGGGTGTTCGGGCCGGTGCGACCGGTGTACCAGCCCAATGGACGCTCGCCGGTGAGTTCGGTGAGGATGCGGATCGCTTCGAGCATGTGCTCGCGTTCCTGCGCTTCGTCCATGTACTGGTAGTCGATCCAGCGGTAACCGTGGCTGCAGATCTCGTGACCGGCCTCGACCATCGCGCGGATCACGTCCGGGTGACGCTGGGCGGCCATGGCCACGGCGAAGATGGTCAGCGGAATGTCGAATTCCTTGAACAGTTTCAGGATCCGCCAGACGCCGGCACGGCTGCCATACTCGTAAAGCGATTCCATGCTCATGTTGCGCGCGCCTTGCAGCGGCTGAGCGGCAACCATTTCAGAGAGGAAGGCTTCGGATTCTTTGTCGCCGTGCAGAATGTTGCGTTCGCCGCCTTCTTCGTAATTGAGTACGAACGACAGGGCGATCCGGGCATTGCCCGGCCAGTGTGGGTGAGGAGGGTTACTGCCGTAACCGATCAGGTCGCGTGGGTAGTCAGCGCTCACTGCAGTCTTCCTTCTTATTCGTTGACAGATTGTGTGGCGCCCTGAAGTTTGGATGGCATGCTGGCGTCACAGCGATGGGCTGATTGTATACAACTTTATTCTCAATTTGTAAGCCTGAATTTTCGCATTTTTCACCGGCTGTCATCTTTTGCTGTTAATGGCGTGAACCTGCAAGAAACCTGCCTGACCAGTCAGCTAATGGTTCAAGGGTTCAATGAATGCCTGGTTATCGGGCAGATCCCCGGGAAAACGCGGGATGGCGGAGTTGAGCGGAAAAATGTCGTTTTTATTGTGTACAATTTTTTTGAAAAGTGTCTTAATCAGTCGCTCGCCGCAGCTTTTCGTGCTCCGAAACGGTGCGGTCTCCTTTTCAACTGACTTCGGGAGGCGCGAAGTCTGACTGCTCCACGCAGGCAGGCGCGCAGAATCAATGGGACGTTTGACAACACACGTTTTGGACGCTGCACACGGTTGCCCGGGCAGCTCGATCAAGGTCGAGCTGTACCGCGTTGAAGGTTCGCACCTGGAATTGGTCGCCAGTGCGCTTACCAACAGCGATGGCCGGGTCGATGCGCCGCTGCTGCAAGGCGATGACTACCGCACCGGTGTCTATCAGGTTCAGTTCCACGCCGGCGATTACTACCGCGCCCGTGGCGTCCAGTTGCCGGAGCCGGCATTCCTGGACGTGGTCGTGCTGCGGTTCGGCATTTCTGCCGAACAGGATCACTACCACGTACCTTTGCTGATCTCGCCTTACAGCTATTCCACGTACCGGGGCAGCTGACCCCCAAGCAGCTGCCTCCACCGGGAAGCGACTGCGCATATAGCTTCTTTGGTCTTTCGCCCGCTCACACTGCGGGCTTTTTTTCGTCTCGCGGATTACAGGTCGGCAAGGGTTGCGAGCCTCGACTCATCATCCCTGACGATGAAAATACTGTCCGGTTGCGAAGCATGAATCTGAGATCCACCCTTGAGCCACACCAGTCTGTTTTCAGCGTGCGCCTGGAGGATTTCCTGCAGTGCCGGGTACCCGACCTGGGTGTTCAACCGGACGTCGGCTGTATCGGGACCGGAATTCAAGGGCTGATGAATTTTCTTGCCCCTGACGCGATACAGGCTGACGAAAAAGACAAAGGGATGATTCTTCCGGCGAAACACCAAGGCCGGAAAGGAAGATGAAGGCGTTGGCGTGAAAACATCATAGCCCTGGCGATTCAGGATGTTGGCCATGAGCCGCTTGAGCTCAACGCCTGACTGCGTCGTTTTGAAATAATCCCACTCTTGCCTTGTCAGGTCGAAGTCCAATCGCTGCAGGGGGCCTTCCGGGGTCAGGGCTGGCAATTCCAGAGTGCGGCTGAGCCCAGGCCCGCCGCTGGATGTAGCCAGCGTTGGCAGCATCAGCAATGGATCGGCCAGTGGCGGATGAGGCGTGCTGTTACCGCGTTTCCAATCGTTGAACGTTTGCCTGAGGCGTGTCAGGCCCACGCCGGTTGCCATATCCCCATCGTTGGCCAGGCCGAACTGATGTCTGGCCACCTTCTTCACCGAGGTCTCCGACAACAGCGGAAAATAAGTGGCGATGTACTGCTTCAGCGGGTGTTGAAAGGGCAGGTTCGGATCGATCTCCCACTGATTGGCAGGCGGAACGCGGATCGCACCTCTGGGTTGCTGCATCAGGTCAGTTCCGAGGATGCGTTCCATGTAGTCGAAGTCATACACCCAGTGTTCCGGATTCTTGATGTAGACGATCGGGTGATCCGGGTCGGTACCGCGCGGCACCAGCAGAAAGCGGATGCCATCGACTTCAATACTGCCGATGGATGCCTGCTGGGGAGGCGCGTCCCATTTTTTCCAGGGATCGGACCATTCCTCACCCGTCGAGGTGGAAGAACGTTTGGACGCGACAACTTCTTGCGGATCATCATCCGGGTTTCGCAGGCGCTTGAGCGTCAATCTGGAATCGCTGCCGCCGGCACCCTCGTCGCTGGGTTTCACGCGCCAGGTAAGGGTGCCTTCCACCCGTTCGAGTCGTGGACCGGAAGGTCTGTAGTCGCTGTTCAATCTGGCCCGGAATTGGTTCTCCGAATCAATGCCCAGCAACACGGTTCCCCCTTCCTGAAGATCCACGAAGTTCCTCTGCGTCCCGATTTCCCGAATGCCGGAAAGCGCATTCGGCTCCGGAAGTCTGGATAGCTGATTGGGCGCAAGGAAAAAGTGCTCGATCGGCGCATGGACTACGACAGGGGTGATATGGGTCTCGGCCGGAAGGTCGACGATCTCCAGAGGTGCATGCCGGGAGGAGCTTGATTGATCCGACGTCCTCGGGTAATCGACAGATACTCGGTCTTCGCCGTGGGGCGCGATGTTCAGCGGCAACCTGTGGAGTGCCGGAGGCCCGATGTCGGGAAGGATGAAAGGTGTTTCGGGGGAGGTGGTCGATGCACCGGGTTTTATCGGTCGTTTGGGGCTCATGGATATTTCACTCGCAAGGTCGATTCACGTTGATCTGGCCAGAAGAGGCCGGATGTTCGGTGAATCAACGCTGCGAGGTGCGGTACTTATATCTATGCGCCAGGCGAAAAATTTCCGGGTATTGCCCGCTCTCGATGGCCTCAGTGACTGCTCAACAATGACGCTGCACCTGCGCCGCCAAACAGTCCAGCACTGATGCGGTTGAACCAGCTCTGGCCCTTGCCGCTGCGCAGGTAGCGAGCAGCACCGTGGGCGCCGAGGCCGTAGGTCAATTTGCAAAGCAGATCAAGCACGGTCCAGGTCGCGATCATCACCAGCAGTTGTGGCAGAAATGGCTGTTCGGCGCTGAGGAACTGCGGCAGAAACGCGGCGAAGAACAGGATGTCTTTCGGATTGCTGGCGCCCAGCATGAATGCACGTCCGAAGAGTGCGCGAAAGCGTGGAACCGGTGCCGCCTGCGGCACTTCTGCGCCAACCGAAGGCTGACGCGATTGCTGCCAGCTCTGCCAGGCGAGGTAGAACAGGTAAATTGCACCGACGATCTTCAGCGCGCTGAAGAGTTTTTCCGATGCCAGCAGCAGGGCGCCCAACCCCAGTGCCGAAGCGCTGAGCAGACAGATCGACGCACTCACGCCACCGAGAAACGCCGGGTAAGAACGACGCAAACCGTAATTCAGGCTGTTGCTGATCATCAGCAACGACAGTGGCCCCGGAATCAGGATCACCACCAGCGCAGCGCCGCTGAACAGCAGCCAGGTTTCCAGACTCATCACTTTCTCCTTTTTATCGTTATCAAGAATGTGCAAAAGCCCCACCCGCAAGGGTGAGGCTGTTTTGACGCTCGAACCGCGTGTTGCTTACAGGAAGATGAACTTGGCGATGAAGATCGCGCAGAGCACCCACAGGCTGACCGAAATCTCTTTGTACTTACCGGTGCCGGCCTTCAGCGCGACATAGGTAATGAAGCCCAGCGCGATACCGTCGGCGACCGAGAAGGTCAGTGGCATCATGATCGCGGTGACGATGGCCGGAATACTGTCGGTCGCCTCGTCCCATTCGATGTGCGCCATGCCGCCCATCATCAGCATCGCTACATAAATCAGCGCGCCGGCGGTGGCATAGGCGGGAATCATGCCGGCCAGCGGGGCAAAGAACATCGCGGCTATAAATAGCACACCTACGGTCACTGCGGTAAGACCAGTCCGACCACCAGCCGCTACGCCGGCGGCACTTTCCACGTAGCTGGTGACCGGCGGAACGCCGACCACTGCACCGAATACGCTGGAAGCGGAGTCGGCTTTCATGGCTCGGGACAGGTTTTCGATGCGGCCGTCAGCGCCCACCAGATTGGCGCGCTGGGCAACGCCCATCAGGGTGCCGGCGGTGTCGAACATGTGCACGAAAAGGAAGGCGAGCACCACGCTGATCATGCTGACGTTGAACACGCCGGCGACGTTCATGGCCATGAAGGTCGGCGCCAGGCTTGGCGGAGTCGACATGATGCCTGAGTAGTGCACGATGCCCAGGCCCCAGCCTGCCAGGGTCACGGTGATGATGCTGATGAGGATTGCGCCGAATACCCTGTGGTAGCTGAGGATCGCGATCATCAGGAAGCAGATGGCGGCAAGAAGCGGGCCGGGTTCACGCAGCGAGCCGAGCTTGATCAGCGTGGCCGGGCTGTCGACGACGATGCCGGCGGTTTTCAGGCCGATCAGCCCGAGGAACAGACCCACACCGGCGCCCATCGCAAAGCGCAGGCTGACCGGGATGCTGTTGAGCAGCCATTCGCGAATCCGCGAAAAGGTCAGGATCATGAACAGCACGCCCGAGACGAACACCGCACCGAGGGCGGTTTCCCAGTTGTAGCCCATGGTGCCGACCACGGTGTAAGTGAAAAACGCGTTGAGGCCCATGCCCGGCGCCAGGCCCACCGGCCAGTTGGCGTACAGGCCCATCAGCAGGCAGCCCAGCGCGGCGGCGATGCAGGTGGCGACGAAGGCTGCACCGTGATCGATCCCGGCATCGGCCATGATGTTCGGGTTGACGAAAATGATGTAGGCCATGGTGATGAAGGTTGTCAGACCGGCGATCAGCTCGGTCTTCACCGTGGTGCCATGCAAGCTGAGTTTAAAGAGGCGCTCCAGCAGGCCATTGCGTAACGGCGGCGAGAGTTCCAGCGTCGATGCTTCGGATTTGCGGCTTTCCACAGCGAGTACTCCTCAAGAGTTTTATTGTTATTTCCAGGGCCGGATCCTATGAGGGGGTGGCAGCGGCCCTTTGAGGCATACGCGAATTTGTTGACCATGCGGTCAGGAACTCGCACGCAGTGGATTATGCTTTTGTGTACAAATAAAGCAAATATTGTTTTTGATTTTGTAGACGAAAGTTTTGAGGATCGCGCTATATCACTCGGCCGAGCGGTTTTTCCCCAACGCCATATTCACCGCCAGCCAGCCATTCACCGCGGTTTCGCCGGCCTCGGCAAACACCCGTTCCAGTAATTTCACCTGCTCGCGGCGCAATGCCTGCTCAAATTTCGCGCCTTCGACGGTCAACGTCAGAAGCCGTTTACGTTTGTCTTCTTCGGACGCCACGCTTTCCACCAGATACATTTCCTGCAACTGACGCAACGGCATGTTCAATGCCTGTTTGCTCACGCCGAGCAGCGCGAGCAACTCCTTGACGCTCAGATTCGGATAACGGGCAATAAAAAACACGATGCGCTGATGCACACGGGACAGGCCACGGCGCTCAAGCATTTCGTCAGCCTTGGCGGTAAACGCCTGGTAACCGAAGAAGAACGCTTCCATGGCTTGTTGTTGGCTGGCGCAGTTTTTAAGGTCAAGCATATTGACGCTTCCAGTGAGGGTGACGTAATTTCAGTCAACAAGTTTGACTCATTTTTCTCATGCCTCGCTAGCGGTGACTTCCATGGCTTTTTCCGAACGTGTCTCGCGTCTCAAAAGTTCTCTGATCCGTGAAATCCTTGCTGCGGCCCAGCGCCCGGAAGTGATGTCCTTCGCTGGCGGTCTGCCGGCTGAAGTCATGTTGCCGAAGGTCGAGTGGGCCGACATGCCGCTGTCTCTCGGCCAATACGGTATGAGCGAAGGAGAGCCGGCGTTGCGCGAAGCGCTGGCAGCAGAGGCGAGGGCGTTGGGTTTGCCGTGTGAGGCGAGTCAGGTGCTGGTGGTCAGTGGTTCCCAGCAAACACTCGATCTGGCGGCCAAGCTGTACATCGACAAGGGCACCGAAATCCTGCTCGAAGCACCGACCTATCTGGCAGCCTTGCAGATTTTCCAGCTGTTCGGCGCCGATTGCCTGACCGTGCCGCTGGAGGCTGACGGCCCGAACCTGGCGCAGTTACGCCAGCGTCTGGAGCAACATCGTCCCGCGTTCATTTACCTGATCCCGACCTTCCAGAACCCGTCCGCCGTACGCTATAGCGAAGCCAAGCGCGAAGCTGTCGCGGCGCTGCTCGACGAGTTCGGCGTAACCCTGATCGAAGACGAGCCTTACCGCGAACTGACCTTCGACGGCGGCAGCGCCCGACCAATCGCCGGACGCTTGAAGAAATCCAGCTGGATCTACACCGGCACCGTGTCGAAAACCCTGTTGCCGGGCCTGCGCGTCGGCTACCTGATCGCCAGCCCGGATCTGTTTCCACATCTGCTCAAACTCAAGCAGTCAGCGGATCTGCACACCAACCGCATCGGTCAATGGCAGGCCTTGCAGTGGATCGGCAGCGAAAAGTATCAGCAGCACTTGAGTGCATTGCGCGGCTTCTACCGTCAGCGCCGTGATGCCTTTCAAGCGGCGCTGGAAACTCACTTCGCCGATCTGGCGGACTGGAACACGCCGCAGGGCGGGCTGTTTTTCTGGCTGACCCTTAAACAGCCGCTGGACACGCGCACCTTGCTCAATACCGCGCTGGCCAACGATGTGGCGTTCATGCCGGGCGAACCGTTTTTCCCCGAGCCGGATCGCAATCACGGTCATTTGCGCCTGAACTTCAGTCACATTGACCCGGCCCGCCTGGACGAAGGCCTCAAACGTCTGGCAGCGGTGGTGCGCCAGGCACAGGCCGAACAGGCCGCATAAAAAACCGGCCATCAGGCCGGTTTTTTTGATTCAGACCGCGGCGAACCGCTTGTTCAGGTATTCGATGATCGTGTTGGACTCATACATCCAGGTGGTCTGTCCGTTCTCTTCGATGCGCAGGCACGGCACCTTGATCTTGCCACCCTGTTCCAGCAGGGTCTGGCGATCCTGCTCGTTGTTCTTCGCATCCTTCAGGGCCACCGGCACATTCAGGCGACGCAGGCTGCGGCGGGTCTTCACGCAGAACGGGCAGGCGTGGAACTGGTACAGGGTCAGATCCTTCGCGGCGGCGTCGACCTGGGCCTGGGCAGCGGCGGGGCGCTGCTTCTTGCCCGGGCGGGTCAGGAAGTCAACGAAGATGATCAGTTGGCCGAGGCCGACACGAAGCGCTTTGACGAACACGTTACAAGCCTCACAGGGACATTGAAGAAGGCGCGCAGCTTACCCGATTTTTCACGGACGAAAAAAAACCGGCGATCAACGCCGGTTTTTTTGTGTCACGAATTACTTGATCAGGCTGAGAAACTCGCTGCGGGTCGCCGCGTTTTCGCGGAACTCACCGAGCATCACCGAGGTGATCATCGACGAATTCTGTTTCTCCACACCGCGCATCATCATGCACATGTGCTTGGCCTCGATCACCACCGCCACGCCCAGCGCACCGGTAACCTGCTGGACCGCATCGGCGATCTGGCGGCTGAGGTTTTCCTGGATCTGCAGGCGGCGGGCGTACATGTCGACGATTCGTGCGACCTTAGACAGGCCCAGCACTTTGCCGCTCGGGATATACGCGACGTGGGCCTTGCCGATGAACGGCAGCAGGTGGTGTTCGCACAACGAGTACAGCTCGATGTCCTTGACCAGCACCATTTCGCTGTTGTCGGAGCTGAACAGGGCACCGTTGGTGACCTCTTCGAGCGTCTGTTCATAACCGCGGCAGAGGTACTGCATGGCTTTGGCGGCACGCTTTGGCGTGTCGAGCAGGCCCTCGCGGGACACGTCCTCGCCCAGTTGGCCGAGAATCGCGGTGTAATTCTGTTCCAGGGACATGAAACTACCTGTGGGGATTTTCGCAAAGGGCAAGGGTACGGTGGCGGACACGACCCTGCAAGTTCGGTGTGACGGGATTATTCGTCGCGGCCTTCCATCATGGTGCGTTTGAGCATCACGTAAACCGCGCCGGCACCGCCGTGTTTCGCCTGGCACGAGCAGAATCCGAGCACTTGCGCATGCTGGCGCAGCCAGGTGTTGACGTGGCTCTTGATCATCGGCCGCTTGCCGTCCAGTCGCACCGCCTTGCCGTGGGTGACGCGTACACAGCGGATTTCGAACTTGGTCGCTTCGGCCAGAAACGCCCAGAGGGTTTCCCGGGCCTTTTCGACGCTCATGCCGTGCAGGTCGAGGCTGCCTTCGAACGGGATCTGCCCGATCTTGAGCTTGCGCATCTGGCTTTCCTGCACGCCGTCGCGGGCCCACATCAGTTCGTCTTCCGGCCCGACGTCGATCACGAACTGGTCGGACAGACCGTCAACGGTGGTGGTTTCGGTGCGGATGGTCGCGGACTGGCGCAGCTTGGCGATATGTGCGCGGTCAGTCTTGGGTTTGCCGGTGTCGGCGCGGTCGTGCTTGATCGGCTTGACGCCTTGGATCGCACTTTTGAACAGGGAAAAATCGTCGTCTTGCATATCAGCCTCCGCGAAGGGCGGCCAGTTTACCCAAACAGACACAAAACGGCCCGGCAAAAAGCCAGGCCGTTGATTCAGTCGTGTTTTTTCATCAGGTGCGGGGACATGTTCAGCTCCCGCGATTGCCGTGCGCGACGCCGGCAACGACGCCACAGGGCCACGCCGAAATACAGGAACAACAGGCCGACGGCCAGAATGATCGCCGAGCCCATCGGCGTCGCATTCAAGTCGCCGAGTGCCGGCGGATGCCCGATCAGGCTGGCAGCCCCGGCCATCGCCAACAGCACACCGAACGTCGCCAGAATGGCGGCGATCGCTGCGCCGAATCGAAAACGCCAGTTGCTTTGGCCTTTGGGCCGCAAGCGGCGTGCGTCAAATCCATCGGATAACTTCATTCCGACCTTCCTCAATGGGTATCGGCCCTTCGACCGGGAGTTGACCGGGTTGTTCCTGAGGCTAGGGTAATTGAAGCAAATGCGAGGCTTTTGCGGATGAGCGGCGGGCCGGGCCGCTCATTGGCGGTCGATCAGATCAGGTCATTGGTCAGCGCGAGGGTGGCGAAGTTGTCGGCCATGATCGCCATTTCCGCCTCCTGAACCTGTTCGGCACTGAGCACGCGGCCTTTGAACGGCAGATCGCGGGTGGCGCAGGCGTCTTCGACCAGGGTGCAACGGAAACCCAGGTTTTTCGCGGCACGCACGGTGGTGCTGACGCTGGAGTGGCTCATGAAACCGCAGACAATCAGGTCCAGCGAACCGATGGTTTGCAGGCGATCGTAGAGTTCGGTGCCGTGGAAAGCGCTCGGCAGCAGTTTGCCGATGATGGTTTCATCGCCCTGGGGTTCCAGACCGGGGATGAATTCGCCGCGTTCGCCCTGCGGGTCGAACAGACCGCCGACGGTGCCGAGGTGGCGTACGTGCACGATCGGACGGCCGGCTGCGCGGGCGGCGGCAACCAGTTGTTTGATGTTCGCGACAGCCGCGTCCATGCCGCTCAGGGCCAGCGGGCCGCTGAGGTACTCTTTCTGGGCATCGATGATGACCACGGTGGCATGGCTCAACGTGGCCGCTGCGTAACCGCGACCGCTGAGTTGAAACATCGTTTTTGGAACGGACATTCTGGGGCTCCTTGGGGTGGGGCTTTTGCGACATTGTCCTCTGGCTGAGCGGTTCTGTGAATCGCTACCATCGTAGGCACCGTCGTTACTGGCCTGCAGCCTCGTCAAGTTACACGTTCTGTTCAATAGCCGATAAGGAATTCGGAACACTCCTACCGTCGGCCCGGGATTTTTCCTGCGTCGTCGTGGCGCGTTTTGGCTGGTAGAATCGCCAGTCGTTTTTTCTGGAGTTCTGCCCCGTGATCACTTCCCGACTTCGTACCCTGCGCGACCACATCCGTTGGGCCGTCAGCCGCTTCCATGGGGAGGATCTGTTTTTCGGCCATGGCACCGACAATGCCTGGGACGAGGCCCGGCAACTCGTGCTCGGTGCCTTGCACCTGCCATGGGAAATCGCCGACAGCTATCTGGACTGCGCGTTGGAAGACGACGAACTGGTCAACCTGCAACGCCTGCTCAAGCGCCGCATCGAAGAACGCATTCCGACCGCCTACCTGTTGGGCGAGGCGTGGTTCTGCGGCATGTCGTTCATCGTCGATGAGCGCGTGCTGATCCCGCGTTCGCCGATTGGCGAGTTGATCGAAAACCGCTTTGCTCCATGGATCGGCGACGAGCCTGCGCGAATTCTCGACCTGTGCACTGGCTCCGGTTGCATCGGTATCGCCTGCGCCTACGAGTTCCAAAATGCCGAAGTGGTGCTGGCGGATCTGTCGTTCGAAGCGCTGGAAGTGGCGAACCAGAACATCGAACGCCATGGCGTCGATGAGCGCGTGTTCACCGTGCAGGGCGATGGTTTTGATGGCCTGCCGGGTCAACGTTTCGACCTGATCGTGTCGAACCCGCCCTACGTCGATGCGGAAGATTTCGCCGACATGCCGGACGAATATCAACACGAGCCGGAACTGGGTCTGGCCTGCGGTGATGACGGTTTGAACCTGGTGCGCCGGATGCTCGCCGAAGCGGCAGATCACCTGACCGAGAAAGGTTTGCTGATCGTCGAGGTGGGCAACAGCCAGGTACACGTCGAAGCGTTGTACCCGGAAGTCGATTTCGCCTGGCTGGAATTTCAGCGCGGCGGACATGGCGTGTTCATGCTGACCGCCGAACAGTGCCGAGACCATCAGGCCCTGTTCGCTTCCCGCGTCTGACCTGAACCGATCGTTCCCACCTCGGTGGGAACGATCATTGGCTTAGCGGTGCGTGGCAATCCAGATCAGCAAACCGGCCTGGAACACCGCAAACGCCACCAGACACGTAATGGTGAAGCGCAAACCCGCATCTTCACGCTTGAACTTGCTGACCTTGTCTTCCTGCTTTTTCAGCTTCACTTCCTGCTCGGCCAGGTTCTGCTCGGCCTGCTGCAGCATCTGCGCGGCTTCGAGAATCTCGACGATCTGCAGCTTTTCGCTGTTCCAGTCGCCCAGCAAGTCACCGACCTGAACTTCCTTGACGCTGCCCTTCAAATGCTGGGCGTCGGCGTACACCACATCAAAGCCATGCACGCGCAGAAAGTGATCGCGGCGCAGGCGCGTGTCTTCGTTCAGCGCGTCCTTGTTGTTCAAGTCCATGCCGTCGACGGTGTAGGTGGGCCAGCGTTTTTTCGCCCAATTGATGCCTTGAGCGGCCATGAAGCGGCCGATGCCACGGTTCAGCGGTTCGATCTGCAAGCCGCTGTCGGGGCCGAAGTGCACGCGTTTGGTCTTGTGGTCGACCCACACGTCGAGCTGATTCTGTTCCTTGCGCACACGCTGCGCGGGCAGCTTGATCGCCATGCGCATCAGGCTGTGTTCTTTGCTGTTGCGCTCGGCGTAACCGAATTCGACGAAGCGCAACGGCCGCCCGCCGGTGTTGCGGTCGGTCTGCAGCGGCGCCAGGCGGAGCATCTTGTGGTGCTCGACGTGGACATCCGCCCATGGCAGCTCGACCGCTGGCGGTGTGTCTTTTTCAGCGGTGGTGTCGGGTGAAGTCTGGGTATCAGTCATAACGGCGAGATCCTGTCCAAGCTGCTTGTCGCCAGCCAGTACGCTGGCGACAAAGGCTTATCGGCCGTTTTTTTCAGGACTGGAGGGTGAAAAGACCTTAACGGGTGCGAAGTCCGTCAATAAATTCGAGGATCCGGGTCCCCAGTTCCGCCGCCAGGGGCAAATTCGGGTCCTTGTAGGAGGCCATTTGCCGCTTCACGTCGTTGGGCACGATGCGCATCACGTGGTTCATGCCTTCGATCAATGCCAGGGTCGCGTCGGGTTTTGCCGCCTTGAGCAGGTTGGCGTCATCGACCTGCACCTGAATGTCGTTGCTGCCCTGGACGATCAGGGCCGGCATTTTCAGTTGGGCGAAGGCGGCGGACGGATCCTGCCGGAACAGCGAAATCAGATACGGCTGCACGCTCGGGCGGAAAATTGCCTGCAAGGGCGCCGGCACGTTGTCGTCGGTATGGCCGGCCTTGAGGCTGTCGAGCAGCTCGTTACTGCGTTGCATCAGTGGCGGCGGAAGACTGCGGGCCAGTTGCCGGCGCAACACCTGATCGATTGGCCGAGCCGTGCCGGACAGCGAAATGACCGCAGCGGCGTCGACTTTCGGTGCGGCCAGGCTGGCGATCAGTGCACCCTCACTGTGACCCAGCAGGATCAGCGGGCCGAAACGCGGATCAGCCTTGAGCTTCTGGCCCCAGGCCACGGCGTCCGCGACATAGGCGTCCACCGACAGATTGCGCTCATCCGGCGTCGCGGCCAGGCTCGCGGCCACCCCGCGCTTGTCGAAACGCACGCTGGCGATATTGTGTTTGGCCAGCACCCAGGCCAGCCGCTTGAGGCTGTCGTTGCGCCCGCCGTCGGGGTTGTTTCCGTCACGATCCGTAGGACCCGAGCCAGAAAGAATGAGGACAACCGGCACCGGATTGTCAGACTTTGGCAGCAACAGCGAGCCGAAAAGTTCGCCGCTGCCGGTGTCCAGAGTCACCGGACGTTGCAGGACAGTTGCCTGGACGAAGCCAGTAAACAGGGTAAGGCTCAAGATCAAAACTCGCAGCATCATCACGCCATCATTTGCCAAGGTGCCGGTTGGACTCACCAACACCGCCAAGGTTCGAGGATGAACTACTCGGTTAGCCTGCGTATACTGGCGCGCATCATGAATTTGGGTTTGATTTCACGGAGCGTCCTGCATGTCCGGCAATACCTACGGCAAGTTGTTCACTGTCACCACCGCGGGCGAAAGCCATGGTCCGGCGTTGGTCGCCATTGTCGACGGCTGCCCGCCGGGCCTGGAGATCTCCCTTGAGGACCTGCAGCGCGACCTCGATCGCCGCAAGCCGGGCACCAGCCGCCACACCACCCAGCGTCAGGAAGCCGACGAAGTCGAAATCCTTTCCGGCGTGTTCGAGGGCCGCACCACCGGCTGCTCCATCGGCCTGCTGATTCGCAACACCGACCAGAAGTCCAAGGACTACTCGGCGATCAAGGATCTGTTCCGTCCGGCCCACGCCGACTACACCTACCACCACAAATACGGCGAGCGCGATTACCGCGGCGGCGGCCGCAGCTCCGCGCGGGAAACCGCCATGCGCGTGGCGGCCGGTGCGATTGCCAAGAAATACCTGGCGACCCAGGGCATCGTCATTCGCGGCTACATGAGTCAGCTCGGCCCGATCGAAATCCCGTTCAAGACCTGGGAATCGGTCGAGCAGAACGCTTTCTTCAGCCCGGACCCGGACAAGGTTCCGGAACTGGAAGCCTACATGGACCAGTTGCGCCGCGATCAGGACTCGGTCGGGGCCAAGATCACCGTGGTCGCCGAAGGTGTGATGCCGGGTCTGGGCGAGCCGATCTTCGACCGTCTCGACGCCGAACTGGCCCACGCGCTGATGAGCATCAACGCGGTCAAAGGCGTGGAAATCGGCGCCGGTTTCGCCTCGGTCGCCCAGCGTGGCACCGAGCACCGCGATGAAATGACCCCGGAAGGTTTCCTCAGCAACAACGCCGGCGGCATCCTCGGTGGCATCTCGTCCGGTCAGCCGATCGTCGCGCACCTGGCGTTGAAGCCGACGTCGAGCATCACCACCCCGGGCCGTTCTATCGATATCTATGGCAACCCGGTCGAAGTGATTACCAAGGGCCGTCACGATCCGTGCGTCGGCATCCGCGCCACGCCGATTGCCGAGGCGATGATGGCCATCGTGCTGATGGATCACCTGCTGCGTCACCGTGGCCAGAACGCCGACGTGCGCGTGAACACCCCGGTTCTGGGCCAGCTCTGATGGGTCAACTCACAGCCGCTGCGGTCTGACCGTGGCGGCGCTCCCGTACTGGCGGCTGTCCAGTTTCTATCTGTTCTATTTCGCCTTGCTCGGCTCGACGGCGCCGTTTCTGGCGCTGTACTTCGATCACCTCGGATTCAGCGCCGCGCGCATCGGCGAGCTGGTGGCGATCCCGATGCTGATGCGCTGTGTGGCGCCGAACATCTGGGGCTGGCTCGGCGACTACACCGGCAGACGCCTGGCCATCGTGCGCTTTGGCGCGGTGTGTACGCTGCTGACCTTCTCGCTGATTTTCGTCAGCAAGACTTACGCCTGGCTGGCGATGGTCATGGCGCTGCATGCGTTCTTCTGGCACGCGGTGTTGCCGCAGTTCGAAGTCATCACGCTTGCACATTTGCAGGGCCAGACCTCCCGTTACAGCCAGATCCGGCTATGGGGCTCCATCGGTTTCATCATCACCGTGGTCGCGCTCGGTCGCCTGTTCGAATGGCTGAGTCTCGACATCTACCCGGCGGCGCTGGTGCTGATCATGGCCGGCATTGTGCTCAGCAGTCTGTGGGTGCCGAACGCGCAGCCACCGCAGGGCAACCGGCCGACGGGCGAGGGTTTTCTCAAACAGTTGCGCAGTCCCGGAGTGCTGGCGTTCTACGGTTGCGTGGCGCTGATGCAGATGAGCCACGGGCCGTATTACACGTTTCTGACTTTGCACCTCGAGCGACTGGGTTACAGCCGTGGCGTGATCGGCATGCTCTGGGCCGTTGGCGTGGTGGCGGAAGTGCTGATGTTCATGGCGATGAGCCGGATCCTTGCGCGGTTTTCCCTGCGCCGTGTGCTGATGGCCAGTTTTCTGCTGGCGGCGTTGCGCTGGTTGCTGCTAGGTTCGTTCGCCGAATTCCTCTGGGTGCTGCTGTTTGCCCAGGTATTGCACGCCGCGACATTCGGCAGCTTTCATGCATCTGCCATCGCGTTCGTGCAACGTAGCTTCGGTGCACGCCAGCAAGGGCAGGGCCAGGCGTTGTACGCAGCACTGGCCGGCACCGGTGGTGCGCTCGGCGCTTTGTATTCCGGCTACAGCTGGAATGCCCTCGGCGCGACATTGACCTTTAGTATTGCCAGTCTCGCAGCGCTCGCCGCTGCCGTTATCATTGCCATTCGAATGCAAGAGGACAGGCCATGAGCCTTACCCGTGAACAGCTTGCCCGGCAAATCGTCGATGCCGGGCGTTTTCTTTATGGTCGCGGCTGGTCGCCGGCCACCAGCAGCAACTATTCGACGCGCCTGTCGCCGAGCGAAGCGCTGCTGACCGTGTCCGGCAAGCACAAGGGCCAGCTCGGTCTGGACGATGTGTTGGCGACCGACCTGTCCGGCAACAGCCTGGAACCGGGCAAAAAGCCGTCCGCCGAAACCCTGTTGCACACCCAGCTCTATAGCTGGCGCCCGGAGATCGGCGCGGTGCTGCACACCCACTCGGTGAACGCCACGGTGCTGTCGCGTCTGACGCCGGAAGATTTCATCGAGTTCGAAGACTACGAATTGCAAAAAGCCTTCAGCGGCATTTCGACCCACGAATCCCGGGTACGTGTGCCGATCTTCGACAACGATCAGGACATTGCGCGCCTCGCCGCCAAGGTGCAGCCTTGGCTCGACGCCCATCCCGATTGCGTCGGTTATCTGATTCGCGGCCACGGTCTTTACACCTGGGGCGCACAGATGAGTGACGCGTTGCGGCAGATCGAGGCCTTTGAATTCCTGTTTGAATGCGAGTTGAAGACCCGCAGCGTCATGAACCGCCAAGGCTGACTTCACCAGAACCAGCCCATTTGCCTGATGAATGCAGTGCCCGACCGGTCTCGAAGAACCGGACGGCAAGGCCGATACCGAGGAATTGCCCCATGAGCAGCCTGTCCGTCTATCACGTTTCCAGCCCTGAAATTCCGAACAAGGTGCTGACCCATTTTGAAGACATCGCTTCGACCCTGGCCGAGCAGGGCGTGCGTTTCGACCGCTGGCAAGCCGCCGCGAAGATCCAGCCCGGTGCCAGCCAGGAAGAAGTGATCGGCGCTTATAAAGAGCAGATCGACAAGCTGATGACCGAGCGCGGTTACATCACCGTCGATGTTGTCAGCCTCAACAGCGATCACCCGCAAAAAGCCGAACTGCGCGCCAAGTTCCTCGAAGAACATCGCCATGGTGAAGACGAAGTACGCTTTTTCGTTGCCGGCCGTGGCCTGTTTACCCTGCACATCGACGATTACGTCTACGCCGTGCTCTGCGAGAAGAACGACCTGATTTCGGTGCCCGCCGGCACCAAACACTGGTTCGACATGGGCGAGAACCCGCATTTCGTGGCGATCCGCCTGTTCAACAACCCTGAAGGCTGGGTCGCCAACTTCACCGGCGAAGACATCGCCGGCCGCTTCCCGCGTCTGGAGGACTGAGCCGATGTCGATCAAGGTCATCCTCACCGATATCGAAGGCACCACCAGCGCGGTGAGTTTTGTGTTCGACGTGTTGTTCCCGTATGCGGCGAAACATCTGCCGGACTTTGTTCGCCAGAACGCCACACGCGCCGACGTCGCCGAACAGCTGGACGCCGTGCGCCGCGACAGCCACGAACCGCAGGCAGACGTTGAACGGGTGGTGGACATTCTGCTGGCCTGGATCGCCGAGGATCGCAAAGCCACGCCACTGAAAGCGTTGCAGGGCATGGTCTGGGAGCAGGGCTATCAGGCCGGTCAGTTGAAGGGGCATGTTTACCCGGACGCCGTCGAAGCGCTCCAGCGCTGGCATGAGGCCGGGTATCAACTGTTCGTTTACTCGTCCGGTTCGATCCAGGCCCAGAAGCTGATCTTCGGCTGCTCGGAAGCCGGGGATCTGACGCCGCTGTTCAGCGGTTACTTCGACACCACGTCCGGCCCCAAGCGCGAAGCGCAGTCCTACAGCAATATCCAGCAGGCCATCGGCGTTGAACCGCAGGAAATCCTGTTCCTGTCCGACATCGTGCAGGAACTCGATGCCGCCCAGGCCGCCGGCCTGCAAACCTGTGGCCTGGCCCGTGAGGGCGGGGAGCTGGAAGGGCATGTGACCGTCGACAGCTTTACCGGGATCGAACCGGAAGCGTTCTGACTCCAGAAAATCGATGCGCAAAAAAAACAGGCCGTGAAGCGAAAGCTCCACGGCCTGTTTGTTTATGGGGTGTTCGTATTACATCGAGTGATAGGTCGGCAGGGCAAAACGCTGCTGACTTTGCAGCATGCCGATCTGCGGCAGTTCGCTGGCCTGTTCCGCCAGGTCACGGCGAATCGCGCTGATCGCCCACGACAGTTGGTCACCGGCATGCAATTGCTGATAGGTGAGCGCACGTTTGAACACTTTGCCGTCGGCGCTCTTCAGCGTCAGCAGGATCCCGCCATCGGGACGCGGTTGGGTGGTGACTGCGAAGTTGGAGAACAGGGAGGTAAATTTTTCTTGGATCAGGCTCATGTCTTTCAGCTCCGTATGCACTTGAATGGCAAGCATGCGGAGGAGGTTGCAGCGATTGTGCCAGTATTTTGTTTTTATAAAATCCTTATAAATCAATAAGTTATAAATTATGCAAATTCAGCGCGTCGTGCATTCTGCATGAATGGCCATCGTGCATCCTGCATTTTGCGGGATCGCTGTCGATCCGATTGAACCATTCCCTGCAGCCGCAATCACGTGTCGCCTTGTTGCGCTGGCGGATACAAAACATTGCAAAAACCGCGTGTACAGCCCGAGAAGCCCTGACGTATTTTCGGCCTCGACCCTCGCTCGAGAAGCGCCGGTTGCCTCACCCGATTGCCCGACAATAAAAATCCGGCCTGCACGTCAAGGTCGAACGGGAGCTGCCATGAGTCACGCGCCTAGCGACACGATTACCTGGGGCATGATGCTCCGCAAACTGCCGATGATCGCCAAAGCCATCCCTCGGGTGGTGAAAGGCATGAAGGTGGCCAACGTCAAGGATCCGACCCAAACCTGTGGCCTGGGCTGGACATTCGAGCAAGCGACCCTGCGCAATCCGGATGGCCCCGCGCTGTTGTCGGGCGAGGTGGTGCTGAGTTATTCACAGGTCAACCAGTGGGCCAACCGCATCGCCCACTATCTGATCGGGCAGGGCATCGGCAAGGGCGACGTGGTGGCTGTGTTCATCGAGAACCGTCCGGAACTGCTGGTGACGATTCTGGCGCTGGCCAAGGTCGGCGCCGTCAGCGCGCTGCTCAATACCTCACAGACCCGCGACACGCTGATCCACAGCATCAATCTGGTGGCGCCCGTGGCGATTGTCGTCGGCGAGGAGTTGCTGCCAGCCTTCGCGGCGGTGCGCGAGCAAGTGTCGATTCCGGCAGCGCGCGTCTGGTTCGTCGCCGATCAGGACACGTTCAGCCATCCGGGCATTGCGCCGGAGGGTTACACCAATCTGATCAGCGCCAGCGCCGATGCATCGGGCGACAATCCGGCCAGCAGCCGGCAGATCTTCTTCGATGACCCGTGCTTCTACATCTACACCTCCGGCACCACCGGTTTGCCCAAGGCCGGGGTGTTCAAGCACGGACGCTGGATGCGCAGCTCGGCGAGCTTCGGCATGATCGCCCTCGACATGCGCCCGGACGACATCGTCTATTGCACCTTGCCGCTGTATCACGCCACCGGGCTTTGCGTGTGCTGGGGTTCGGCGGTCAATGGCGCGTCGGGTTTCGCGATTCGCCGCAAGTTCAGCGCCCGCCAGTTCTGGAGCGACGTGCGCCGCTACCGCGCCACCACCATCGGCTACGTCGGCGAGTTGTGCCGTTATCTGGTGGATCAGCCGGTCAGCAGCGATGACAGCCGCCATGACGTGCGCAAGATGATCGGCAACGGTTTGCGGCCAGGTGCCTGGGCCGAGTTCAAGACCCGGTTCGCGGTGGACCACATCTGCGAACTGTACGCGGCCAGCGACGGCAACATCGGCTTCACCAACATTCTCAATTTCGACAACACCATCGGCTTCTCGCTGATGGCCTGGGAACTGGTCGCTTATGACCAGGACAGTGGCGAGCCGATTCGCGGCGCTGACGGCTTCATGCGCAAAGTCGGCCGGGGCGAGCGCGGCCTGTTGCTGGCGCGGATCGACGACAAAGCGCCGCTGGACGGCTACACCGACCCGCAGAAAACCGCGAAAGTCGTGCTGCAAGATGTGTTCACCCAGGGCGACCGCTTCTTCAATACCGGTGATCTGCTGCGCAACATCGGTTTCGGTCATGCGCAGTTTGTCGATCGCCTCGGCGACACCTATCGCTGGAAGGGCGAGAACGTCTCGACCACCGAGGTCGAGAACCTGCTGCTCCAGCATCCGCACATTTCCGAAGCCGTGGCCTATGGCGTGGAAATCCCCAGCACCAACGGTCGCGCCGGCATGGCGGCGATCACCCCGGCCGAGTCTCTGGCGATGCTGGACTTCACCGAGTTGCTGGCCTTCGCCCGTCAGCGCATGCCGGCCTATGCGGTGCCGCTGTTCCTGCGGGTCAAGGTGAAGATGGAAACTACCGGCACCTTCAAATATCAGAAGACGCGCCTGAAAAACGAAGGTTTCGACCCCGGCCAAACAGGCGATGACCCGATCTATGCCTGGTTGCCGGGCACCGAAACCTACGTGCAGGTCACGGATGAAATCCTGGCGGACATCCAGGCAGGCAAGTTCCGTTATTGATATTGGCTATCGGCTGCCTTGGAAAAAAGGGGGTGACAGCTATCGCCGCGCTCGGGAAACTAGCGGCTTTCCGATTGACCGAAAGTGGAGTTGCCCCATGTCCGACCAAAGCCGCCAGATGACCCCTGAAGAAGCTGCCGAATTCACCGAGCAGGTATTCAACAAGGCGCGCGAAGGCGATGCGGTGATGCTGGACCGCCTGATCACCGCCGGTCTGCCGGTGAACCTGACCAACAGCAAGGGCGACACCCTGCTGATGCTCGCCAGCTACTACGGGCACGTGGACGCGGTGCAAGTGCTGCTCAAGCACAAGGCCGATCCGGAACAACGCAATGGCAACGGTCAGAGCCCGATTGCCGGCGCGGCGTTCAAGGGTGATCTGGCGGTAGTCAAGGCGTTGGTGGCCGGTGGCGCGCAGATTGAAGGCGCCTCTTTCGATGGCCGTACGGCGCTGATGATGGCAGCGATGTTCAACCGCGTTGAAATCGTCGAGTTCCTGATCGACCAGGGCGCCGACCCGAAAGCCAAGGACGCCAACGGCGTCACCGCGCTGGACGCGGCTCGCACCATGGGCGCTGTGGACACCACCGCGCAGCTGGAAAAACTGCTGGGCTGACACCGTCGGTCCGCAGCCGGCTCTGTGGCGAGGGCGAGAATGCGCTATCCTTCGCGCCCTCGAAATTCCCCAAGCCACAGGACCTGCCCCCATGAAAGCCGCACTCGCCGAACTCATCAGCAAAATCAGCTCCGGCTGCATGGGCGACGACGAGATTCAGAAGGTCGCCGATGAAGCCGCACAGGCCTACGCCGATGCCGACGCTTTTCTGACCGCCAATCCGGACATCAACTACGACGACACCTTCCCGATTCCGCTGGGCGAGTGGGTCGTGGTAGGTAGTCTGCCGGAGACCGTGCTGTTCCAGGCCGACACCTACGTCGACCTGTTCGCGCAGATCGTGGCGTCGTTCGGCCCGGGCGTGGAGTTCAACCTCAAGCCCAAGCAACTGGCCAAGACCGAAGCGCTGACCGCGCTCAACCGCATCCAGGTGCAGATGAGCAGCCTGAACAAGGAAAACGGCGGTTACACGCTGATGAACTTCAGCCAGTTGCTCGACGACGAACTGCAAGTGGTGCTGGTCTACGGCAACGACGTGCCGCGCGTGCTGGAGCTGTGTGCCGAAGTCGGCATCGCCGCCGCGCCGTCGCTGGAAGCCTTGAAGGTCGCCGTTCACGTCTGAACGCAATAAAAGGGAACCCTGCGCGCGACCGTCTATCCTAAAAGTGCATGCCACTATTCTGGAGCGACACCATGGGTTCCACGTTCAACGGCCTGATCGGCCTGATCATCCTTGCCCTCGACATCTGGGCAATCATCAACGTGCTGAAAAGCGGCGCCGAGACCGGGATGAAAATCCTCTGGGTGCTGTTGATCATCCTCCTGCCGGTATTGGGCCTGATCATCTGGGCGATTGCCGGGCCGCGGGGCAATGTGCGGATCTGACCGTTCGCACCATGGATTGCGCGGGGCCGATGAACTGAGGTTCGACCTGTCATCTTCGGCAACGTAGAATGCGCGCCTTTCCCGGGCAATCGAACCTGACGATTGGCGCCCGCGCATTCATCGGAGCACTTCACCATGACCGTCACCAAGACCAGCGAATACCTGGAAACCCTCTACGAAGGCTACGGCCAGCGTTTTCGCATGGAAAAACTGCTGCACGAAGTGCGCACCGAGCACCAGCATCTGGTGATCTTCCAGAACCCGCGCATGGGCCGGGTGATGGCGCTGGACGGCGTGATCCAGACCACCGAAGCCGATGAATTCATCTATCACGAAATGCTCACCCATGTGCCGATCCTCGCCCATGGCACCGCCAAGCGCGTGCTGATCATCGGCGGCGGCGACGGCGGCATGCTGCGCGAAGTGACCAAGCACGCCAGCGTCGAGCACATCACCATGGTCGAGATCGACGGCACCGTGGTCGACATGTGCAAGGAGTTCCTGCCGAACCACTCCAAGGGCGCCTACGACGATCCACGTCTGAACCTGGTGATCGACGACGGCATGCGTTTCGTCGCCACCACCACTGAAAAATTCGACGTGATCATTTCCGACTCCACCGACCCGATCGGCCCGGGCGAAGTGCTGTTCTCGGAAAACTTCTATCAGGCCTGCCACCGCTGCCTGAACGAGGGCGGCATCCTCGTGACCCAGAACGGCACGCCGTTCATGCAGATCGACGAAGTGAAGACCACCGCCGGTCGCCTGCGCAGCCTGTTCCCGGACTGGCACTTCTACCAGGCGGCCGTGCCGACCTACATCGGCGGTTCGATGACCTTCGCCTGGGGCTCGACCAACCCGGCCTACCGCAAGCTGAGCCGTGAAGTCCTGCAACAGCGCTTCATCGGCAGCGGCATCGTCACCCGTTACTACAACCCGGAAATCCACATCGGCGCCTTCGCCTTGCCGCAATACGTGCTGCAAGCGGTGAACAAGCCAAGCAACGACTGATCAATCGGTCGTCATCTGCGGGAGCGGGGCGATTCGCTCCCGTAGATGAAAGGTTTTTCATGTTTCATCGGTGTAAAGCTTTTGAACGATCAATCCTGACAAAAGTCGAGATAGATGTAAGCCCATTTGCGGGTTTGTTCGAGGAGGCTCCAATGCAAAAGTGGAAAGTCACTTTCGTGGATGATCACGGTGAAATTGTCGATGAAGTCTTCGAGCGTGCGGAATGCCCCAGCGATGATGAGGCCGCACGACTGATCAAGGAACGACTCCTTCCTGTCGCCGCCGCACTGGATCTGAACGATCTGGAAGGGCGCACCTCCGATGCAGGCGCCAAAAGCCTGAAAACCCAGAACAGCATTGAAATCCGCAGCATCACACCCATCTGAAAATCTTCTTGTCAGTAACGCACCAGGCCTTGGCAGCGGCTCTATCTTGGGGCTACTCTGCAAGCGAGATCAGCGAACGGATCGCTAAGGTCTGGTCTTGTCAGCTACATGCTTGTTTCCCGTCGGCAACACGGTTGCCGTAACGCCTGAGCCGTTCGGCCATGCGCAGGGAATACGGAAAGTCTATCCATCTATGCGAGGGGGACGTTCATGAGCACAGCCTATCAAGAAGACATCAGCAGCAACGTGCTGCGCCGCATGAAAGAAGGCGGTTTTGATTTTTCCCGATTCCATCCCATCGAGTTCTACGCCATTTTCCCGGACGAGGAGCGGGCGCGCAGGGCGGCAGGCAAGTTTCGCGGTGAATCCATCAATGCCCAGGTCAGTGCGCGCGACGACGGCGCGTGGTCCCTGGAATTGAGCAAGGTGATGTACGCAACCTACGACGACATCGGCGATTTCGAACAGGGCTTTTCGGCAGTGGTCGAGCCTCTGGGCGGCATCATCGAAGGCTGGGGCGTGAAGCAGGAGGTGCGCAACCGTCATCGTTTGAACTGATCACCCTCGCAACACGTCGAGCAACGGCTGACCTTCGGGTCGGCCGTTGTCGTTTCTGCACCTTGAACAATGCACGGCAAAACCCTGAAACAAGAATCCGGCGCAAAAAAAAGCCACCAGGAGAGGTGGCTGAAAGGGAAGACCGGAAGGAGAGGAAACCGGTCAGGGTTACGGCCGGGAGGGCTGCCGGGGCAAGCCATGTCAGTTGGGCTGCGTGCTTCGTCAGGGACGTTTTGCAGCGGATGTGCGGATTATCCGCAGCCGGCGCCGGGCAGTGAAATCAACTCTGACTATGCTGGTGATAGGCGACAGGACTGCGTCGCAATGAAGCGGGGGCGATCAGGTTGGGGCATTTGCCGCACAGGAATGGTGCGGTGCGTGTGGCGTGAATATCCAACCGATTGAAATCAAAGCGTTTATGCCGATGGCACGGGCCTTGCGAAGGCCTGTAGGTCCGGGGTGACAAGGAGTACGGCATGATCCGCACCTATTTTGATGAAATGTACGATGCCGGCGGCCAGGTCCGCCCGCATTACCGGGAGTTTGCCCGCTGGCTGGCGGACACGCCTGACGAACTGCTGGCCCAGCGGCGACGCGAGGCCGATCTGCTGTTCCATCGTGCCGGGATCACTTTCACGCTCTACGGGGACGAGCAAGGGACAGAACGCCTGATTCCCTTCGACACCATTCCGCGCAGCATTCCCGCCAGCGAATGGCGGATCGTCGAGTGCGGCTGCATCCAGCGGGTCAAGGCGTTGAACATGTTCCTCGCCGACCTTTACCACGAGCAACGAATCATCAAGGCCGGGATCATCCCCGCCGAGCAGGTGCTGGCCAACGAGCAATACCAGTTGGCAATGCAGGGCCTGGATCTGCACCGCGATATCTATTCGCACATCTCCGGCGTCGATCTGGTGCGCGACGGCGACGGCACCTATTACGTGCTCGAGGACAATCTGCGCACGCCCAGCGGCGTGAGCTACATGCTCGAAGACCGCAAGATGATGATGCGCCTGTTCCCCGAGCTGTTCGCGGCCCAGCGCATCGCTCCGATCGACCATTACCCGAACCTTCTGCTCGACACCCTGAAAAGCTCAAGTCCGATCGACGACCCGAGTGTGGTGGTGCTGACACCGGGGCGGTTCAACAGCGCGTTTTTCGAGCATGCGTTTCTGGCGCGGGAAATGGGCGTGGAGCTGGTCGAGGGCGCCGATCTGTTCGTGCGCGACGACAAGGTCTTCATGCGCACCACCGACGGCCCGAAAGCGGTGGACGTGATCTACCGCCGGCTCGACGACGCGTTTCTTGATCCATTGGCGTTCCGCCCGGATTCGATGCTCGGCGTGCCGGGGCTGCTGTCGTCCTATCGTTCCGGCAACGTGGTGCTGGCCAATGCCATCGGCACCGGGGTGGCGGATGACAAGTCGGTGTATCCGTTCGTCACCGAAATGATCCGTTTCTACCTCGATGAAGAGCCGATCCTGAAGAACGTGCCGACGTGGCAATGCCGCAATCCGTCTGAACTTTCCCATGTGCTGGCCAATCTTCCGGATCTGGTGGTCAAGGAAACCCAAGGCTCCGGCGGTTACGGAATGCTCGTGGGGCCGGCAGCGACGACTGCGGAAATCGATGTGTTCCGCGAGCGGATCAAGGCCAAGCCCCACGCGTACATCGCGCAACCGACGCTGTCGCTGTCGACCTGTCCGACCTTTGTCGAAAACGGCATTGCGCCGCGCCATATCGACCTGCGCCCGTTCGTATTGTCCGGTCGCGAAACCCGGGTCGTGCCCGGCGGTTTGACCCGTGTCGCCCTGCGTGAAGGCTCTCTGGTGGTGAACTCATCCCAGGGCGGCGGAACCAAGGACACCTGGGTGGTCGAGGATTGAAGGAAGCCTGCCATGTTAAGTAGAACTGCCTCGGATCTGTACTGGATGTCGCGTTACCTGGAGCGGGCGGAAAACCTCGCCCGCATGCTGGATGTGAGCTATTCGCTGTCGCTGATGCCGCAGGACGGCCGTGGCGACGGTCTGCACGAACTGGCGATGCCGCTGATGATCACCGGCACCCTGGACGATTACCTGGAACGCCACGGCGAGCTGCATGCCGAGCGATTGCTGCATTTCTTCGCCCTCGACGCCGCCAACCCGGCGAGCATCTACAGCTGTCTCGGTGCGGCGCGGGCCAGTGCCCATGCGGTGCGTGGGCGGATCACCGCCGACATGTGGGAGAACATCAACGCCACCTGGCTGGAGATTCGCGGGATCGCCAATCAGGGCCTCAGCCGTTATGGCATGAGCCGATTCTGCGAGTGGATCAAGGAGCGTTCGCACCTGTTCCGTGGCGCGTCCTACGGCACCATCATGCGCAACGACGCGTTCCGCTTCATTCGCCTGGGTACGTTCATCGAACGGGCGGACAACACTTTGCGCCTGCTTGACGCCCGTTACGAAATGGCCGGCGATCAGGCCGAAGCGGTCAGCGACGGCACCGCCCACGCCTATTACCAGTGGAGCGCCTTGTTGCGGGCCTTGTCCTCGTTCGAGGCTTACACCGAAATCTACCGCGACGCGCCCGGCGCCCGGCACGTCGCCGAGTTGCTGCTGTTGCGCGCCGATGTGCCGCGTTCGCTGCGGGCCTGCACCGAAGAGATCGACCAGATCCTGGCGCAACTGCCGGGGGCCAACGGTCGTCCTGCGCAACGGCTGGCGGCGGAAATGGACGCACGCCTGCGCTACACCGGCATTCAAGAAATCCTTGAGGAAGGGCTGCACGCCTGGCTCACCGAGTTCATCCCGCTGGTGCGCCAGCTGGGCAACGCCATTCACAGTTCCTACCTGGAGGCCGCATGAGACTTTCCATCAGCCACGAGACCACCTATCACTATGAAGATCAGGTGCGGGCGAGCATCCAGTATCTGCGCCTGACACCCCACGACAGCGAGCGTCAGCACGTGCTGAGCTGGCAGCTCGACCTGCCGCGCCCGGTGCGGGCCCAGCTCGATCCGTTCGGCAACATCCTGCATGTGCTGACCATGGACGAGCCCCACGAAGCGATCATCATCGGTGCCCGTGGACAGGTCGATATCGACGAATTGCGCGAAGCGGAGCACGAGAGCCAGTCGGCGCTGCCGTTCCTGCGATTTACCCGGCTGACCGAGGCTGACGAGGCGCTGCGGGCGTTTGCCGAGAAGTCCTGCAAACAACGACGGGACCGCAACGCTTTGATTGACCTGATGCATGGGCTGAATCAGCACATGACCTACACGCCGGGCTCCACCGAAGTCGACACCAGCGCCGCCGAGGCATTCGCCGGGCGGGCGGGTGTTTGCCAGGACCACACCCACGCGTTTCTGGCCTGCACGCGCAGCCTCGGGGTGCCGTCGCGGTATGTGTCGGGTTATCTGTACAGCGAGGATTGCGAACACCTGGCCAGTCACGCCTGGGCCGAAGCCTGGATCGATGACGCCTGGTACAGCTTCGACGTGACCAATGAGCTGGCGCGGCCGGAGCGGCACCTGAAATTGGCGGTGGGACTGGATTACCTCGACGCCTGCCCGGTGCGGGGCATGCGCCGGGGCGGCGGGTCAGAGCAGATGCATGCGAAAGTGCTGGTGTCGCCGACGCCTGCGCCAGCGCCAGTCATCTCGGTGCAGCAGCAGTAAGATCCGGAATACCGTATCGCTGGCAAGATTCGTCGCACCGCAGCTCCCACAGGTTATGCGCTGATCCTGTGGGAGCGGGCTTGCCCGCGAAGAGGCCAGTGAGAGCACTGCAAGACTCAAGTGATCAAGGCTTAACCTTGCGCCCGGCCATGTGCTGCAAATATCCGATCAGTTTCTGCAGATCCGCGTCCGGCAACACCTCGGCGGAAAAGCCCGGCATCTTCGCCTGCGGCCACTGACGCAGGCTCTGCGGATCGCGGATGTAGCGCTTGAGGAAGTCCGCGCCGAAGTACTCGGTCGGGTTGTACGGAATATTCAGGTCCGGCCCGAACTGCGCATCCCCTGCGCCATTCAGGCGGTGACAGGCCAGGCAGTTTTTCTGGAACAGCGCAAAACCCTGATTCACCGGGTCATCGGCCTTCAACGCAGGATCCGGCAGCAGGGCAGGGAAACGCTCGGCCACCGGCGCCATGCGCTTGATGCTGGCAACTTCGAACGGCCATTGTTCCGGGCTGATATTGCCGGCCTGCGGATCGGTCCACACCAGATAGAACGGCCCGGCGCTGTGCTTGCCCTCCGACAGCGGCGGCCAGGGGTGGGCCGGGTCTTCAATGGCCAGCCAGGCGCGTGAGCCTTTGTTGTTCAGTAGCGGCGCGGCGGACAGCTCTGCGGCAAAACCGTCCAGCGCTACGGCTTGCAGGTGATCTTCGGGTTTGATGCCGGTCAGCAGCGCGGCAATCGGCACGGCGCGATAAGTCATGTCCTGCTTGTAGGACACATCATTCTTGATCGTGAGGGTTTGCACCTGAGGATGCTTGAGCAGTTCCTCGGTCTGCCAGGTGCGGCTGTTCTCGCCCAGCTCCAGGTTCAGCTGTGCGGCAGACAGGGGCAGGCTCAGCAGCATGGCCCCGAACAGAATGAGCGCTTTCAAGTGATCGCCGTCCATGTCGTGGAAGTGCGCAGAGATTGGCACAGCCACGCTGGCCCGGGTAGCGGGCCAGTCACATTTTCAGTGGCGATGAACAATACCTGCCGCTTGAATCAGCCGATGACCTTGGTCAGATTCGGCAAAATCAACAACAGCGTCGTGGCGAAAAGAATGAGCCCTGCTTGACGAACTTTCGGTTGTTTGAACATGGCTTTACCGCCTTTTTTGTTATTTCCTGATGCCTGCCTGCATATCCATGACGGCAAGCGCTGCACTTCCTGTTGAAGAACGCCTGCCTCGGCAAAACCCGACGACAACGACGTACATGTTCACCTTAGGGCCCGCGTCACGCTTGGCTTAGATCCATTTCATATGTATTTGCTACCAGTCGCGATTAAAAAGGCATGAGGCCCATTGCCAGCTTCTTTGCCGCCCTTTTGCTAGACAGCTCGGTGACCTGAACCGGTTAACCTGGCCGGGAATGACCGTCCGTCTGAGCGTGCACGTCAACGTCATTGAGCGCTGTGGTCATTGAATCCGTGACCGTCCCGGCCAAGAGTGGAGGCACGAATTTCACTCACCGCACAGGTTCGAGAACGCCATGACCCAAGCTTTGATTTTCGACGCATTACGCACGCCCCGTGGCAGAGGCAAGGCCGACGGTTCGCTGCACAGCGTCAAACCGGTGAACCTGGTGGCCGGGTTGCTGACCGCGCTGCAGGCGCGCACGGCGCTGGACACCAGCCAGGTCGATGACGTGGTGCTCGGTTGTGTCACGCCGATTGGCGATCAAGGCTCGGACATCGCCAAGACCTCCGTGCAGGTGGCCGATTGGGACGTCAGCGTCGCTGGCGTGCAGATCAACCGCTTCTGCGCCTCGGGGCTGGAAGCGGTGAACCTGGGAGCGATGAAAGTGCGTTCCGGGTTCGAAGAGCTGGTGGTCGTAGGCGGCGTCGAATCCATGTCCCGCGTGCCGATGGGTAGCGACGGCGGCGCCTGGGCGCTGGATCCGCAAACCAACCTGCACAGCCATTTCACCCCTCAAGGCGTCGGTGCCGACCTGATCGCCACCCTTGAAGGCTTCAGCCGTCAGGACGTCGATGCCTACGCGCTGCATTCGCAACAGAAGGCCGCCCGGGCCCGGGCCGACGGTTCGTTCAACAAATCGTTGGTACCGGTGCAGGATCAGAACGGCATCATTCTGCTCGATCACGATGAGTTCATTCGCGCCGAATCGACCCTCGAAGGCCTGGGCAAACTCAAGCCGAGTTTCGAAATGATCGGCCAGATGGGCTTCGACGCCACGGCGCTGCGGGTCTACAGCCATGTCGAGCGCATCAACCATGTGCACACACCGGGCAACAGTTCGGGAATCGTTGATGGTGCGGCGCTGATGCTGATCGGCTCCGAAGCCAAGGGGCGCGAGTTGGGCCTGCAACCCCGGGCGCGAATCGTTGCCACGGCGGTCACCAGTACCGACCCGACCATCATGCTCACCGGCCCGGCGCCGGCCACCCGCAAGGCACTGGCCAAGGCCGGGCTGCGGGTCGAAGACATTGACCTGTTCGAAGTCAACGAGGCGTTTGCCTCGGTGGTGCTGAAATTCATCAAGGACATGGCTGTCGACCCGGACAAGGTCAACGTCAATGGCGGTTCGATTGCGATGGGCCATCCGCTGGGCGCCACCGGTTGCGCGATTCTCGGCACCTTGCTCGATGAACTGGAAGCCCGTCGCCTGCGCTATGGCCTGGCGACGCTGTGCGTCGGCGGCGGCATGGGCATCGCCACCATCATCGAACGCCTCTGATTCCAAGGAAACCTGTCATGACCCAAGCCATTCGTTACGAAAAAGGCCAGGACGGCATCGTCCTCCTGACCATCGACATGCCGGGCCAGAGCGCCAACACCATGAACGCGGTGTACCGCGAAGCCATGGCCGAAAGCGTCGCCCGACTGCTCGCGGAAAAAGATGACATCGCCGGGGTGATCATCACTTCGGCCAAGAAAACCTTCTTCGCCGGTGGCGACCTGAATGAACTGATCAAGGTCGGCAAGCCCGAAGCCAAGGCCTTCTACGACATGGTGCTGACCCTCAAGGGCCAGTTGCGCACCCTGGAAACCCTCGGCAAACCGGTGGTCGCGGCGATCAACGGCGCGGCGCTCGGTGGCGGCTGGGAAATCTGCCTGGCCTGCCACCACCGCGTGGCGCTGGACGATGCTTCGGTGCAACTCGGCCTGCCGGAAGTGACCCTCGGCCTGTTGCCGGGTGGCGGCGGAGTGGTGCGCATGGTGCGCATGCTCGGCATCGAAAAGGCCCTGCCGTATCTGCTCGAAGGCAAGAAAGTCCGTCCGCAGCAGGCGTTGCAGGCGGGTCTGATCGATGAGCTGGCGGCGGATCGAGATGAGCTGCTGGCCAAGGCCCGTGCCTGGATTCTGGCCAATCCTGCGGCGGTGCAGCGCTGGGATGTGAAGGGCTATCAGATTCCCGGCGGCACGCCGTCGAACCCGAAAGTCGCACAGATGCTGGCGATTGCGCCGTCGATCCTGCGCACCAAGACTCAGGGCACGTTGCCGGCGCCGGAGAAGATTCTCTGCGCGGCGGTGGAGGGCGCACAGGTCGATTTCGATACCGCGCACCTGATCGAAACCCGTTATTTCACGGAATTGACCACCGGCCAGATCTCGAAAAACCTGATTGGCACGTTCTGGTTCCAGCTCAATGAAATCAATGCCGGCGGTTCGCGTCCGCAGGGCTTTGCGCCTTATGTGACGAAGCGCGTGGGCGTCCTCGGCGCCGGGATGATGGGCGCGGGAATCGCCTACGTCAGCGCGGTGGCCGGAATCGACGTGGTGCTCAAGGACATCAACCTCGCGGCTGCCGAAAAGGGCAAGGCGCATTCGGCGGCGTTGCTGGACAAGAAAGTCGGCCGGGGGCAGATGACTGCCCAGCAGCGTGAAGCGGTGCTGGCGCGTATCAGGACCACTGAAAATGACGCCGATCTGGCGGGTTGCGATCTGATCATCGAGGCGGTGTTTGAGGATCGTGAACTCAAGGCCAAGGTCTCGGCAGCAGCGCAACAGGTGGTTGGCGCCGACGCGGTGATTGCCTCCAATACTTCGACCCTGCCAATCACCGGGCTGGCGGCTGCGGTGCCGGATCAGAGCAAGTTCATCGGCCTGCACTTCTTCAGTCCGGTGGAAAAGATGCCACTGGTGGAAATCATCAAAGGCGCGCAAACCAGCGACGAAACCCTCGCACGGGGGTTCGATTTCGTACTGCAAATCAAGAAAACTCCGATCGTGGTCAACGACAGTCGCGGCTTCTTCACCTCGCGGGTGTTCGGCACTTTCACTAACGAAGGCATTGCCATGCTCGGGGAAGGCGTCAGCGCGCCAATGATCGAGACTGAAGCACGCAAGGCCGGCATGCCCATCGGGCCTCTGGCGATCTCCGACGAAGTTTCCCTCAGCCTGATGAGCCATATCCGTCAACAAACGGCCAAAGACCTGCAAGCAGAAGGGAAACCGCTGATTGAGCACCCGGCGTTCGCCGTGATTGACTTGCTGCTCAACGAATACAAGCGGCCGGGCAAGGCGGCAGGAGGCGGTTTTTACGAGTACCCGGCGGGCGGCCAGAAACACTTGTGGTCGGAGCTGAAAACCCGTTTCGAGAAAGCCGACGGGCAGATTTCGCCGAAGGATGTGCGTGACCGGTTGCTGTTCGTACAGGCCATCGAAACCGTGCGCTGTGTGGAGGAGGGCGTGCTGACGTCGACGGCGGACGCCAACGTCGGCTCGATCTTCGGCATCGGTTTCGCGGCGTGGACGGGCGGCGCGTTGCAGTTCATCAATCAATATGGCGTGAAGGACTTTGTCGCGCGGGCGCAGTACCTGGCTGAACAGTACGGCGAGCGTTTCGCACCGCCAGCGCTGCTGCTGCAAAAGGCTGCCAGCGGCGAGCTGTTCTAGCGGGTCGGGGAAGCATTCCGGGGCTTGCCTTGCCGGGTGGTTTCAGGGCAGGCTCTGGGGTGTGCATTATTCCCATCACGTGTCAGGAATTTTTTATGTCGCTACGCATCTGCATTCTGGAAACCGACATCCTGCGTCCGGAACTGGTCGATGAATATCAGGGATACGGGCAGATGTTCCAGCGCCTGTTCTCGCAACAGCCGATTGCCGCCGAGTTCACGGTGTACAACGTGATGCAGGGCGACTATCCAAGTGATGACCTGACCTTCGATGCGTACCTGATCACGGGCAGCAAGGCTGACTCGTTCGGCACCGACCCGTGGATCCAGACCCTCAAGCAATACCTGCTGACCCGCTATGAGCGCGGCGACAAACTGCTGGGCGTGTGCTTCGGCCATCAACTGCTGGCGCTGTTGCTGGGTGGCAAGAGCGAGCGTGCGACCCAGGGCTGGGGCGTCGGTACTCACAACTACAAACTGGCGGCCAAGGCTCCGTGGATGAGTCCGGTGCGTGAAGAGCTGACCTTGCTGATTAGCCACCAGGACCAGGTCACGGCGCTGCCGGAGAACGCCACGGTGATTGCTTCCAGCGATTTCTGCCCGTTTGCCGCGTACCACATCAATGATCAGGTGCTGTGCTTCCAGGGGCATCCGGAATTCATTCACGATTATTCGCGGGCGCTGCTGGATCTGCGTCAGGAAGCGCTGGGCGAACAGATCTATAGCAAGGGCGTGGCCAGCCTTGAGAGCGATCACCACGGCACCACGGTGGCGGAATGGATGATGCGTTTCGTGGCGCACAAGCCAGACGCCGCTTGAGTCCGAAAGCCCCCGTGTCCTGCACGGGGGCTTTTTCCCTTACAGCCAGCCTGATTTCTTGAAGCTCGCCCACAACCCAACGCAACCCACGGTGATAAAGCCCAGCACGGCGAAATAGCCGTAGTGCCAGCTCAGCTCCGGCATGTTCTGGAAGTTCATCCCGTAGATCCCGGCGACCGCCGTCGGGAACGCCAGAATCGCCGCCCATGCCGCGAACTTGCGCTGCACCACGCTTTGCCGTGACGCCTCCAGCAGTACACCGATCTCGATGGTCTGACTCGCAATGTCAGCCAGGGTGGTCAGGTCTTCCATCTGCCGCGTGACATGGATCTGCACATCGCGGAAGTAAGGGCGCATGTTCTTGTCGATGAAGGGGAAGCTCAGCTTCTGCAACTCTTCGCCGATTTCCACCATTGGCGCCGCGTACCGACGCAAGCGCAGCACATCGCGGCGCAGGCCATGAAGCTTCTGGATGTCGTGCTCATTCAGCGCGCTGCACAACACGTTGCGCTCCAGTTCATCGATCTCGGCGTGGATCGCTTCACCCACCGGCTGGTAGTTTTCGATCACGAAATCCAGCAGCGCATACAGTACGAAATCTTCCCCGTGTTCCAGCAACAGCGGCCGCGCCTCACAGCGTTGGCGGACATGAGCGTAGGACGCCGAATGGCCATTGCGGGCGGTGATGATGTAGCCCTTGCCGGCGAAGATATGAGTTTCGATGAACTGCAGAATGCCGTGTTCGCGCACGGGCGAGTAGGTGACGATGAACAAGGCGTCGCCGAAGGTTTCCAGTTTTGGACGGCTGTGTTTTTCCAGGGCGTCCTCGATGGCCAGTTCGTGCAGGTTGAACTGGCGTTGCAGGTTGGCCAGCTCCTGGGCGTTCGGCTCTTCGAGGCCGATCCAGACAAAGTGCCCGGTCTTGGCGGCCCAGGCGGCGCCTTCATCGAGGGAAATATTAGTGACTTTCTTACCGGCGCTGTAAACCGCAGCAGCAACAACTCGACCCATGGTGGTGGTTCACTTCTTCTTGGCAGATGGCAGGGGAGGCATGGCTTCAGCTTAGCCGTGTCGTTGCTTGAGAGTCAGTGAAATCTGCACAGTTCACCGGGCAAAAGAAAACCCGCACAGGGCGGGTTTCTTTTTCACGCAGCTTGAAGCTGCCGATCCATCGCATCGATGCACTCGCGCATCTGTTCGCGGCACTGGCTGATGAGCATGGGCATGTCGTCCATGGTCAGGCCTGCGGTAGGGATCGCCGGCAGCGAGCGTATGAGAATTTTCCCGCTGCGCCAGCGGTTCAGGCGCATGTGCTTGATGTAGCTGCTGACACACACTGGAACGATCGGCACACCGGCGGCGATGGCCATCTGAAACGCGCCTTTCTTGAACGGCAGCAGTTCTTCGCCCAGGTTGCGCGTACCTTCCGGGAACACCCAGATCGAGGTGTCTTTGTGCTGCAAGGTGTCTGTGGTCGTCAGCATCGACTGGCGCGCCTTGTGCGCGTTCCCACGATCGATCAACACGTTGCCGGCCAGCCAGAACAACTGGCCAAACAGCGGCACCCATTTCAGGCTTTTTTTGCCGATGCACACGGTACGACGCGGCACCACGTTGCCGAACACGAACAGGTCATAGTTGGACTGGTGGTTGGCGATGATCACGCAGCTGTCGGGCTTGTTCATCAATTGACCGACGTCGGCCTTCACTCGCAGGCGCAGAATGCACATTGCCGGCAGGGCATAGAGACGGGCGCACAGGCGACTGTTGTCCGGATTGAATGGCCGGCACAGCCCGAGAATCACCCCGAGTACACCCGCCAGCATAAAGTGCAGGCCCATCAATAACATACGAAACACGAACAGCATTTTCAGGCCCACCGGGACAAAAGGTGGCGCAGTGTACGGATGTGCACTGTTTTCGGCAATTGCCGCTATAGAGTCAGGAGATGGGCGATGTTTAAGCGCATGTTTCCGACTTGTCGGTCAGAGGCGTCCTAGAGCTGCCGAAGAGTTTTAAACCGCGCATGTAAGAAAAAGCCCGACACGACGGTCGGGCTTTTCTTTAGATGAGCAAAGGGGATCAGCCCAGGTGTTCCTGATCCTGAATGATCGCGTTATCCAGGGTTTCCAGCAGCGCCTTGCGCACTTTGAGCTTGGTGTTCTTGTGCGCGGTCATGTTGATCTTCTTCAACTGACGCGCGGCGGCGAGGGCGGCACCTTGCAGTTCTTCGGCAGAAACCACCTTGTCGAGGAAACCGGCATCCACAGCGCTTTGCGGATCGAACATTTCGCCGTTGATCACCGAACGGTGGAAAGCCGAGCGACGCAGACGATCACGAGCCAGCTCGATGCCGGCGTGGTGCATGGTCATGCCGATCTGCACTTCGTTCAGACCAATGCTGAACGGGCCATCGACACCGATCCGGTAATCGGCGGACAACAGAATGAAAGCGCCTTTGGCCACGGCATGACCTGGGCAGGCAACGATCACAGGGAACGGGTGCGACAGCAGACGACGGGCGAGGGTCGAACCAGCGGTTACCAGGGACACGGCTTCTTTAGGGCCGGCGGTCATCACTTTCAAATCGTAGCCGCCGGACAGAATGCCCGGCTGGCCAGTAATGATCACGATTGCACGATCCGCCACCGCCTGATCCAGCGCCGCGTTGAAGGCCGCGATCACGTCCGGGGAAATGGCGTTGACCTTGCCGTTGCTCAGGGTCAGGGTCGCGATACCGTCTTCGAGGTGGTAGGCAATCAGGTCGCTCATGGCGCAATTCCTTATAAGAAAGATGGGCAGACGTTACCCACCGTCGCCGGTCAGGTAAAGCACTGTGACTGACCCGCCGGTCACCCTTGAGCGGCTGATCCGCCGCAACGTGCCCCACGACAAACGCCTGCGCACCTATATAGAAGGGCCGCGCCCACCCGAGATTGGCCGGATCGCCATGGCCTATCGATGACGGAAACGACTTTTTCTCTTAACCGCATGAAAATTCTGAAAAAAAGTTTGCCATCAGAAAAGCTTTCGACTACATTAGCGCGCCTCGACAGACAGAACATGTTTGAAGAGATACGGTGAAGTGTCCGAGTGGCTTAAGGAGCACGCCTGGAAAGTGTGTATACAGGAAACTGTATCGAGAGTTCGAATCTCTCCTTCACCGCCAAATTCGATGTAAACAAAACCCCTGGTTTCGCAAGAAACCAGGGGTTTTGTGCATTCAGGCGTCCGGATTTTTTTGCTCACAGAGTTGGGTTCGGCGTCTTTTGGCCGGGGCAGTACAATCGCGGTTTTATCTGTATGTAAAAGGACGACTTCCATGATCATTTCCACCACTCACTCCATCGAAGGCCGGCAGATCACGGCGTATCTGGACATTGTCAGTGCCGAGTCGGTGCAGGGCGTGAATGTGATTCGCGATATGTTCGCCGGGATGCGGGACTTTTTCGGTGGACGTTCGCAGACGCTGGAGCGGGCGTTGAAGGAGGCGCGTGTTCAGGCGACCGACGAAATCAAGGAACGGGCGCGGGCGTTGCAGGCGGATGCGGTGGTCGGAGTGGACTTCGAGATCAGCATGCCGGCGGGGAAGGGCGGTATGGTTGTGGTGTTTGCGACCGGTACGGCGGTCAAGCTGCGTTGATCGTTGGTTTAGCGTGTGTGAGCCCATTCAACGGAATGGGCTCGTTGCTGACAATCAGCCCTGTGGTTTGAGTACGACAGTGCCTTTAGAGTCGTAGGTCAGGGGGGTATCGATTGCAACCATCGGCGTACCGCCAGGCTGGACCGGGTCTGGATGGTAGATGACGCCAGGTTTACCAGGCTGTACAGGACTAGGTCCGTCGAGCGGCTTGATGACGATCTCGCCTGAGGCAAGCTTCTCCTTGAATTTTTCCGCCCCGGCTTTACCAGCGGCGATCTGCTCGTCCGTGAGCTTTACAACAGGCATCGGTGGGAATCCTTTGATTTCCATGTTCTCTCCTTGAGATTCATTGCGTAGGAAAAAGGGCAACGGCCTGTGGTTGGGAATCTTTAGCTCCGTAGGACCAGTGGTCTGAACATTGTGTTTAATTTCTGTAGGCCATTCGTCGGGCTTCGGGTGATCTGAATCACAAGTCCAGGAATGACCGGCTAGTCTCAAAAGCCTTGGAGGTCGATATTTTTTCAGGCAAAAGGGTCTTGCCGGTATCGGCCCGCTTTTGAAAGGGGTGAAGAGATGACTGATCCGTACATCGAAGACGACGGGGCTGAATTTCCATTCAACAATTGCGTGCGCTGTGGCCAGACCGAGTATCAGGCGGGCTTTGGCGAAGATCCGGTGCAGACCGGCAAGATCAAGTCGACAGCACCCAAGGGGCCGAAAGCAAAATTTCTGCCCAAGGTGACGACACGTTCCAGGAAGTAATCCGGATGCCACAGAACCCCGCCATTGAGCGGGGTTTTTGATTGCTGATTTTATAGAGAAGCGTCCTACGGAAATTGCGGAACCGTCCGGTTTCTTTCACAAACTTTTCACACCGGTCTACGTAGGGTGAAGCCATCCGTTAGAAAGCAAGTCTCCAGCCCGTCTCCCCAGCGGGCTTTTTTTTGCCTGCGATAAAACCTTTTCCAAAATCGCTGTCCAATCGGCGCCAAGTGCGCTGTGGCACTGGACATTGCCGCGGTAACAGCATTCAATCTGCGCCCTTTTTCTTCCTTCTTTTGAGGTTTTCGTCATGCGTTTAACTCTGCCTGCTCTGGTTCTGGGGCTTCTGGTCGCTCAAGGTGCAATGGCCGGTGATGGTACCGCCGCACTGGGTGGTGGCCTGGGTGGCGCGCTGGGTAATGTGGTCGGCCAGAAAATGGGCGGCAGCAGCGGCGCGGCCATCGGCGCTGGCCTGGCCGGCGCGGCTGGCGGTGCTTTGGCAGCGAAGAAAGGTGCTCGCACCAAAGCGGCCATTGGCGGCGGTGTAGGCGCGGCAGGTGGTTCGATCATCGGCAACAGCCTGGGTGGCAAGAACGGCGCGACCATCGGCGCCGGCCTGGGCGGCGCAGCGGGCGGCGCGGTGGGCAGCAACCTGTCCAAGGGCCACAAGCGTCACTGATTGCGAATGCATGTCTGAAAAGGCCCGGCTTTATGCCGGGCCTTTTCGTTGCTGAACGTTTTTCCGGAATTCGCCTCCAATTCCGTATAGCCCCTTCCGGGCGTACCGTCCCGATCCGGGACCTGCGAGGTCTGTATGCGATCGACTTTAACTGCGTTGGTTTTAGGATTGCTCGTGGCGCAAGGCGCCATGGCTGCCGGCGATGGTTCCGCGGCGGTCGGTGGTGGTCTGGGGGGTGTGCTGGGTAACGTGGTCGGCGGACAACTCGGCGGCAGCACCGGCGCCGCAGTGGGCGCGGGCGTTGGCGGTGCAGCCGGCAGTGCCGTCGGAGCGAACAAGCGTAATCGTACGGAGGCCGCGATTGGTGGCGGTCTTGGCGCGGCGGGTGGTTCAGTGCTGGGCAACAGCGTCGGTGGATCTACCGGCTCGGCTGTCGGTGCCGGACTCGGCGGCGCGGCAGGTGGTGCAGTGGGCAACAGCCTGGGAGGCGATGGCGGAAAATCGCATTCCGGTGGTGGCCACAAGCACAAACACAAATATCGTCACCGCTGAGCAAGCGGAGTTACTGAAACCCGGCCTTGTGCCGGGTTTTTTGTGTTCGCACGTAATGCGCCGGAACGTTTAGCGACCATACTTTTCGAACGTCTACACGCTGAGCTTCCGAGGTGCATCATGACTCCCGAAACCGAAGGCAAGGAAGAAAAAGGCCCGAGCGGGTTGCCGTTTATCAATGATCCGGGGAATGAAGATCCGGGGTCGTTGATGGATGATGCGACGGTTCCGCTTTGGGAGGGTGAGGGGGAAGAGCTTGAGTATGAGGATTTTGATGATGATGAGTGATGGGCTTTGAATGTGTGATTTCGAGCTTTGAGCGGGCCTTTGTTACAGGCCCTTTGAGAGTCGAGGTCTGGAAAGTCTTCCTTGGATTATTGATTCGCAACCCAGTTATTTTAGAGGCCGATGGAGAGCTGTTAGACAGCATTACCTGACGGTTTTATTTTTTCGTTCAGCTTGCTCATGATGTGCAGTAGCCATATTTCACCAGACCTCCAATCATTCCAATAGCAGTAGTAGCAACTGAGCTCGGATAGCAGATAGCTCCTGAGAGCTGCCTCATTCTTTCCCCAGTTAATCAACGTCTGCAGTTCGTTCCTGATTAGTATCAATTCTGCTTCACCTGCCTCATCAAGAAAGCTTGTCAATACAAGGTCGGCACTATCGTGCTCCATCATCCAGTCCTGATGGAAATACGCCCCAAAAAAATCGTGCAGTTCGGGAAGGTCTTTGTTCATAACTCTGGGAACCCGGTTAGTAAGAAATATCCCAAAGGTAACTGGGCATCCCGTTTTAGCACCAAAAGTAATTTTGTTGCAGGTAAGGAGTGAGGGTGCCCATTGGGCATGCTTACACCCACCGGTATCTGCAACTGATGTGTGATAGTTGTTTTCCCTTTGTTACTAGCCAAGAAGTCTCTTATTTTCACTGAGTTCGCCGATATAGCTTCCGATACAGCAGCCTCTGCAGATGCTCGATCACGAAAGGTTGATGCTGCCGGAATGTTCGGCTCGGCTAGCAATCTTTGAGCTAGCTGAGTATCTGTTCTACCCACGTGTTTGAGAATGAGGTGGCCTCCTTGTGCTTCATGAGTCGCCAAACCCCCGCCAGGAACAATCTCACTGTAAGGCCCATCGGCTGTCTTCGATCCCGGGCACGGATTGCAACTCAACCCCAACGGATCCACCCACCCCGTCGGATTCGGCACGTACCGGTACTGATTCAACCCACCCGCCAGCTTCACCGGATCCGGCGTCAGGTACCGTCCAACGTCCGGGTCGTAGTAGCGGTGCCGGTTGTAATGCAGCCCGCTTTCCGCATCGAAGTACTGGCCTTGAAAGCGCAGCGGCTGGTCGAGGTAATCGTCGGTCGCCAGTTCCAGCGAGGTGACCTTGCCGTAGGCGCTGTATTTGGCTGACCAGACGATCTCGCCGCTGTAGTCGGTCAGCTCTTGCGGAGTGCCGAGGTGGTCGAGCTGGTAGTAGAACGGGCAGGCGCGTTTCGGGCCTTGGCCGTCAAGCAGGGCCAGGGGGCGGAAGGTGCCGGGTTCGTAGATGAAGCTGCGATGCTGTTCCTGGCTGCTTTCGGCGATCAGGTGGTCGCCTTGCCAGAAGTACTCGGTGGTCTGGCCGTTGACGGTTTTGCGGATACGGCGGCCGAAGGCGTCGTAGTGATAGGTGGCGCTGGTGCCGTCCGGGCGGGTCAGGCCGATCAGGCGGTGCTGGCTGTCGTAGCGGTATGCAGTGACGAGTTGTTGGGCGCGGCCGCGGCGTTCGCGGATCAGGTTGCCGAAGGCGTCGTAGTCGTAATGGCGATCACCCTGCATCAGCAGGCGATTGCCCTTGATGCTGGTCGGGCCTGGACGGTTCTGCAGCAACAGGTTGCCGGCCGGGTCGTGGGCGAAGTTTTCCGGCACGTCGTCGCGGGTGTGACGCACGCTGGCCAGACGGTCGAGAGCGTCGTAATAGTAACTGCGTTGACCGTGACGGCTGTCGGCGATAGACGCCAGGTTGCCGTTGACCGCGTAGCTGTAGTGACGCAAGTACAGGGCTCGGTCATGTTGATGAACCGAATGCACTCGCAAGCGGCCCTGCTCGTCGTAGGCATATTCGCTGAGCAACAGGCCTTGCTGGCGCTGCTGTTCACGGCCGTTCTGGTAGACGTGGCGGGTCAGCAAGGCGCCATTAAGGTCGATCGCGGTCAGCGCGCCACCCTTGGCGTAGTGGTAATCGAGTTTGCTATTGTCCGGCAGACGCATCCGGCTGAGCTGGCCGCAGGCGTCGTAGGTGTAACGCAAGGTGCCCCAGCCCTGATGCTCGCGCACCAGGCGGTCCTGCAGGTCGTATTCGAAGGCCAGCGGATGATCCTGGCCGTCGTCCACACCGACCAGCCGACCGAGGCGGTCGTAGCGGTAGCTGACCTCAACCCCGTCCGGCAGGGTCTTGAGCAGCAGGCGTCCGTCACGGTCGCGTTGGTAAGCGGTGACCAGCGTCGAGCCGTCGTCACCGAACTCGGTTTTTTCCAGCAGATGGCCGTTGCGGTCGTAGGCGTAAGCAGTGCGCCGCCCATCGAAGCCGGTTTCCTGTCGGATCAATCCGGTGGACGTGTAGTCCAGCAGGTACTTTTCGCCGGATTCGTTCTCGATCTCTGTGAGCAGCAGCTGCGCGTGGTCGTAGCGGTACTGCAGCCACGTGCCGTCGGGGTTGATCCGCCGGCTGACCAGGTGCAGGTCGTCGTCATACTCGTAGCGGGTGATGCGCCCCAGTTCATCGCGTTCGGCGGTGATCTGGCCGTAGGTGCTATAGGACCAGGCGCGAGTGGCACCATTTGGCGAGGTGGTCTGGATCAGGCGGCCAACGGCGTCCCACGCATGACGGGTGACCGCACCGTGTTCGTCCTGCGCAGTAATCCGCCGCCCCAACGCGTCGTAGGAGAATTTCCGCACCCCGCCGTCTGGCAGGCTTTCCTCGACCAACTGGCCAAGGTCGTTCCACACAAACACATGGCGACCACTGTCCGGATAACGGATCGACAGCAGCCGTCCCTGCAGGTCGTAGTGGTAATGGGTGACATGACCGTCGGGATCGACCGCCTCGGTGATATCGCCCTGGGTATTGCGCCGGTAGGTCCACTCCGCCTCGCCCCGGCTACGGCTGTGCAGGAAACCATTGCGGTACTCGTAGGATGTCGGTGCATCGTCCGGCGGAATCAGCGCGACCAGCCGTCCGACGTCGTCGTAGCGGTACTCGGTGACCGCCCCCAGCGCATCCTGCTCGGCGACCAGTCGGCCCGCCGAATCGTAGGCCTTGAGCTGTTCACCCCCGTCGGCGGCGACCTGACGCACCAGCCGCGCCGTGTCGTCGTGGACGTAAACCTCTTCACGGCCATCGACGTACTGCACCCGAACAGAGCCGGCATCATCCCAGACGTAACGCGTGTCCATCTGCGAAAACGACGCCCAGTGCCGCACGCAACGTGCCGCCTTGCCGGAACGCTCCCACTCCCAGAAGAAGCTCGCGCCGCCCGTTAACTGCCGTTGCAGGATGACGTGCTGGTCGTCGTAGTCGTAACGCTCGCTTTCGCCAACGGCATTGGTCGCTTCGATCAACCGATGACGGGCATCGAAGCGGTAGCTGACCAGCGTCTGCTCGGTGCGCCAGGCAGACTCAGAAAAAACCTGATAATCGACCGCGACCAGATGCGCCCGCTCGTAGCGCAGCAACAAACAACGACCGGCCCCGTTATCGAGGCGCTCAACGCGATCCAGACGATCACGCGTAATACGCAACCGGTTGCTGTACGCATCGCTGACGGCAGTAAGACGCCCAGCCCGAAAGTGATAAAACCGCGCCGCGTCCCCCGCCAGCGCAACGATCAACTCCTCCGGCTCATCCCCAAGAAAGATCGCCGCCCGCGACAGACTGTTGTGAATCGCCGGCCGCTCAACGCTTGGGATTGGAAACCGCGTCCGCCGGTTCTCATGGTCAACCCAGACCACCGAAGCACCCTCGACCTCCAGCCGATGCGCCAGCGAATGGCTCCAGCCAAACCCCAGTCCGACATCAATCTCAACCGCACTGGTGCGATACAAGCGGCTGAACTCGAACGGCAGCAATCCATCCAGCACGCCATCGGTCAGCGTCAGCAGCTCTTCGCCAGTGACCATCGACACCGGACAACCGTTGGTGCAGGTCCGGGGCACACAGTCGGCGCTGTCACCGTTAGGGTTTTTCGCCTGAGCCGACGCATCATCGCGAGGCTCATGCCGCTCCATTCGGGTCGAGCCGTGGGACTTGTTACGTGCAATGGCCGCCGGGTTGGGCACCGTCAACACCCGCGCATCCGCCGTGCGAATCTCCAGCGGAACCGCAGGTGTCGGCCGCAATGGTGCCGGACGTGCATTGATCATCAGCGGTTTCAAAGCGCCCGCATGCCGGGTCAGATCGGGCGCCGAAGTCAGTTCCGCCAACCGCAACGCTGATGCCGCCAGCCATTCCCGGGCGCGCGGCGACTTGACCTTGCCGAGTACCTTGGCGCTCAACCGCATCGGTACACCCATGCCGCCCGACACGCACATCAGCAGAAAACTGACCAGCAACTCCGCCCGAACTTCAGCCACCACCTCGGCGAGGTACTGCGGCGGCAGCATCTTCAGCCAACTGGTAAAAGCTGCCAGATGAATGAACAGCAACGGCTCGTCGCTGAGCATCAGCAAGCCATTGGCGATGGCTTCGGAGGAGGCCTCAAGCAAGGCTTCCAGCTCGACGCCGGACAGGTATTGCAGCAGTTTTTCGCTGTTGGCCTGCAGGTCGGCGAGCAGGGCGAACAGCTGTTTCACGTCATCCCAGACGCCATTCAGCGCCGTTTCGAAACCGCGCCAGTCGGCCTGCTGCAATTGACCGTAACGCTCCAGGAAACCCGCGCTGGAAAACTCCGCCCATTGCGGTTGAAACCCGACCCATTCCTCACGCAACCATTTTTCCAGGCCATCGATAAGCCCCTGATACGAGGCATACAGCGTCTGGACATGCGCGGTGGAAACATCGGGAAAGAAGGTGATGCGATAACGCTGGCCCCGGTCGCAGTTGTCGACCTCGAGAATGCCGCTGGGGCCGATGGTGTAATGCTGCGGTTCGCCGAATGACAGGACACCGCCGACATCGGAAATGACCGGTTCCAGGGTCACCGGCGTATCGCCGATCGGCACGAAGCGCGCGGCTTCGAACATGTGCACCAGCGTCAGGGAGCCAGTGGCAGAACACATGGCCACTGAGGAGCTGATGGGTTTTCGGCTGGCAATCGGAGCACTGAGCTGGACATCGTTGCCGACCTTGAACACCTGGTCGACATCCAGCGCGGTTCCCGTCCAGAACTGCTCGGCCCAGCTTTCATAGTTGTTGAGGCAGAGGCGGAACTCCTGAAACAGCTTCTCGGCGTCGGGCTGATCAGGGTTCAGCGCAGCGACCACCAGCAAACCAATGCTGTTGTTCAGTTTCAGGAGTCGATCGGATGGAAGCATTCGCAGTCACTCGCGCGCATCAAGGGGATGGCGCGAAACTTTGCGGGGGATCAAACAGGAAAGAAGTCAGCCGAGTAGGCGATGTCTGTAGGGCAATTCTCTAAATGTGTCAGGGGACGTTCGGCGGACAACCGACATTGCCCGTTGCTCAACCTCGGCCGCGCTCGCTATGCTGCTGAACCCTTTAATCAGATCCGAGCAGCGGTACCCGATGCCGCCTGGGATGTTTTTGATAACGGATCCGATGATGAATGCACCGATGAAGGCGTTCGGCCCGATCAAGGCCGTGATTTTCGATATGGACGGCTTGCTGCTGGACACCGAGGGCATCTACACCGAGGTCACCTCGCTGATTGCCGAGCGTTACGGGCGTACCTTCGACTGGAGCATCAAGCAGAACATCATTGGTCGCGGTGCCGGAGATCTGGCGCGCTATGTGGTTGAAGCGCTGGATCTGCCGATCACCGCCGAAGAGTTCCTGGTGATTCGCGAGCCGCTGATGCGCGAGCGTTTTCCCACCGCGCAAGCGATGCCGGGTGCCGAGGAACTGATCCGTCACCTCAAGGCGCACAACATTCCGATTGCCGTCGGTACCAGTTCGTCGCGCCAGTCGTTCGGTCAGAAAACCACGTTGCACCGCGACTGGTTTGCGTTGTTCGACTTCATCGTCACCGCCGACGACCCGGAAGTCGGCGCGGCCAAACCGGCGCCGGACATTTTCCTCACCGCCGCTCGCCGCCTCGGTGTGGCGCCGGAAGATTGTCTGGTGTTCGAGGATTCGCCGTTCGGCGTGACAGCCGCGAAAGCAGCCGGCATGACCGCCATCGCCATTCCCGATGCCGCCATGGCCGATGAAAAATACGCACACGCCGACGGGATTCTTCGTACGTTGAAAGCGTTCACGCCGAGTGCATGCGGATTGCCGGCGCTCGATTGGGCCTGACCAGACCGCAGATAAAAACGCCGCCCCTCTATTAAAAGAGGGGCGGCGTTTTTCGATCACTCGAAACAATCAGGCGCCGAAACCACCGTCGATACTCAGGCTCGCACCGGTGATGTAACCGGCTTCCGGGCCTGCGAGGTAGGCGACGAAGCTGGCGATTTCCTCGGCTTTGCCGTAACGACCGACCGCCATCAGCGGAATCAGGCTTTCGGCAAAGTCGCCGTGGGCCGGGTTCATGTCGGTGTCCACCGGGCCGGGCTGCACGTTGTTGATGGTGATGCCCCGTGGGCCGAGGTCGCGGGCCAGGCCTTTGGTCAGGCCCACCAGGGCGGATTTGCTCATCGCATACACGCCACCGCCGGCGAAGGGCATGCGGTCGGCGTTGGTGCTGCCGATGTTGATGATGCGCGAGCCTTCGCCCATATGTTTGGCGGCTTCCTGGCTGGCGATGAACACGCTGCGCACGTTGATCGCCAGGGTCTGGTCGAAGTCTTCCAGTTTGAAGTCTTCCAGCGGGGCGACGGCCAGTACGCCGGCGTTGTTGACCAGAATGTCGAGGCGGCCAAAGGTTTCGACGGTCGCATTCACGGCGTTGCGGATGGCACCGGCATCAGCGCTGTCGGCCTTGATCGCCAGGGCTTTGCCGCCGGTGGCGGTGATGCTGTTTTGCAGTTCTTCAGCCTTGGCGGCGGAGCTGACGTAGGTGAAGGCAACCGCGGCGCCTTCGGCGGCCAGGCGCTTGACGATGGCGGCACCGATGCCGCGAGAGCCGCCTTGAATCAGAGCGACTTTACCGCTGAGGTGTTGAGTGGTCATGTTCGATCTCCAGAAGTTTCAAGGCAGGCTGCCTTGGTGTGGTGTCGAGTATCTGCCCCTCGCCACCGGGCGAGTAGACCGTGGTTGCTATAGTCTGTGTAAACCAAAAGTTTGGAATGGCGGCCATGGAAACCTTCAGCAGTATCGAATGCTTCGTTCGCAGCGCCGAAGTCGGCAGCTTTGCCGAAGCCGCGCGTCGCCTGAGCCTTACACCGGCCGCCGTGGGGAAAAGCGTGGCGAAGCTGGAAGCGCGCCTCGGCGTGAGGCTGTTCCAGCGTAGCACCCGAAGATTGACCCTGACGGAAGCGGGGCAATTGTTTCTGAGTGAGGTCAGCGGCAGCCTGACCACCATCCAGAATGCTGTGAGCAATCTGGCCAGCGCCGGCGGTCAACCGGCGGGTACGTTGAAAGTCAGCATGGGCACGGTGTTCGGCCGCTTGTACATCGTGCCGTTGCTGGGGGAGTTCCTGACAAGGTTCCCGGCGATCAACCCGGACTGGCATTTCGATAACCGACAGGTCGATCTGATCGGCCAGGGTTTCGATGCGGCGATTGGCGGTGGCTTCGAGCTGCCCCAAGGCGTGGTGGCGCGCAGGCTGACGCCGGCGCATCGGGTGTTGGTGGCTTCGGCGGATTATCTGGATCGGCACGCGCCGATCAGCGAGCCGGACGATCTCAAGCTGCACGAGGGCATCCTGATCCGCTCACCGCAGACCGGTCGCGTGCGTTCCTGGCAGTTGACCCATCGCACGCAGCAACACAGCCCGTTGACCCTCACGGCGCGAATGACCATGAGCGATTCCGAAGCCGCCTGCGCCACGGCGGCGCAGGGGCTGGGGATTGCGTTGGTGAGCATGCCGTTTGCTGTCGGCTATCTGGAGGCAGGCACGTTACAACGGGTCTTGCCCGACTGGTACGTCGATGACGGCAACATCTCCATCTATTACGCCGAGCACAAACTGCTGCCGGGCAAGACCCGGGCGTTCGTCGATTTCATCATCGAGCAATTTTCAACCCAGGGTCTCGCCGAGCGGTTCAACGCGCAAAACGTGCTGGCCAGCCGATGATGGTTTTTGGCCGCGGCGTCGCATAGGTCCGCACCTTGGACGTCGACAGACCCAGGCGCACCAGCGACTCGGCGATGGTGACGGCAGCGGTGACGCCATCGATCACCGGTACGCCGGTACGCTGACGAATTTTTTCATCGAGCCCGGCCATGCCGCCGCAACCGAGGCAGATCACTTCGGCTTTATCCTGAGTCACCGCCAGTTCGGCCTGATGCACGATCGCTTCCAGCGCCCGCTGCGGTTCGTGCTCCAGCTCCAGAACCGCCAGGCCGCTGGCCCGCACTGAGGCGCAGCGATCCCACAGGCCCGAGAGTTTCAGGCGATCCTCGATCAACGGCACGGTGCGATCCAGTGTGGTGACCACCGAATAGGCGTGGCCCAGAAACATCGCGGTGCTGGCCGCCGCATCGGTGATGTCCACCACCGGCACATTGAGCAATTCCTGCAAACCTTCGCGACCGTGTTCGCCGTAGCCGGCCTGAATCACCGCGTCGAACGGCTGGTCGTAGGACATCACCCGATCCATCACGGCGATGGCCGCCAGATAACTTTCGAAATTGCCTTCGACTGAATCGGCGCCGAAGTACGGCGTCAGGCCGACGATCTCGGTGCCGGGGGAGGCCACAGCCTGCGCCGAGCGGGCGATGGCTTGGGTGATGGATTCGGTGGTGTTGACGTTGACCACGAGAATTCGCATGGGAAGTCCTTATTACGGTTGGTTCTGCGGCCCCGCGAAGGGCCGCCAAAAGATTCAGTGGCTGACGTTGTCGACGGCGATGGCTTCGCCGTCCACGTCGGCGTAGTGCGGCTGGCGTTTGGCGACGATCAGATAAAGCATCCCGGCGATGCCGGCACCGATCAGCCAGGAGAAGGGCGAAACGCTGTGGAAGCCCGGCACCAGTGCCAGGACGATGGCGATCAGCGCGGCCGGAATGAACGCCGCCACGGCTCGCAGATTGACCCCGCGGCTGTAGAAATACGCGCCGTTCGGGTCTTCGCTGTACAGCTGCGGCACGTGGATCCGGCCTTTGCGGATCAGCCAGTAGTCGACCATGATCACGCCGTACAACGGGCCGAGCAGGGCACCGAGGCCGGACAGGAAATACACGATCACCAGCGGGCTGTTGTAGAGGTTCCACGGCAGGATCAGCACCGCAATCGTTGCGCTGATCAGCCCGGCCCGGCGGAAGGTCAGGTACTTCGGCGCCAGGTTGCTCAGCACGAAGGCCGGGGCAACGAAGTTGGCCATGATGTTCACCGCCACGGTGACGATCAGGAACGCCAGGCAGCCGAGCACCAGAAAGAACGTGTTGGGGATCGACGCGATGATTTCGGTCGGGCTCTCGATGATCCGCCCGTTGATCTGAAATTGCGCGCCGCACAGCAGGACGGTGATCCCGGCGAACACCAGAATATTCACCGGCAGGCCCCAGAAGTTTCCGATCTTGATGGTTTTGCGGCACGGCGAGGAGCGGGCGAAGTCGCAGAAGTTGAGGATCAGCGTGCCGTAGATCGCCAGCCACAAGGCGCCGCCGGCAAAGATGTTGCGCCACATCTCGCCGCCGGTCAGCGGTTCGCGGATCGACCAGGCAATGGTCGCGTTGGCCTGGGTGTACATCCACGCGGCGAGGCAGGCGACGGTCAGCAGAATCACCGGACCGGCGAAGGCTTCGTAGCGGCGGACCATTTCCATGCCGTAGGCCAGAATTCCCAGTTGCACGAACCAGATCGCCACGAAACACACCCAGCCCAGGCTCGACAGGCCGAGGATCGAGTTGTGGTCGTAGTCGGCGAAACCGGGATGGATCGCCGTGAGTAACACGCGAAATACCACCGACGCCAGGTACGTCTGAATCCCGAACCAGGCGATGGCAATCACCGCCCGGATCAACGCAGGAATCTGCGCCCCGTGGATGCCGAAACTGATCCGGCTGATCACCGGAAACGGTACCCCGGTTTTCTGTCCCATGTAGCCGGACAGGTTCATGAAGAAATACACCAGCGCCGCGCCGATCCCCAGCGACAGCAGAATCTGCCAGCCGCCCAGGCCCAGGGCGTACAGACCGATGGCAAACGAGTAGTTGGCGATGTTGTGCACATCGTTGGTCCACAGGGCGAAGATGCTGTATTTGCCCCAGCGCCGTCCTTCGACCTTGGTCGGTGCGAGGTCGCTGTTATGCAGGCGCGGGCTCAGTTGCAGCGGTTCGGCGATGCCGTCACCGGGCACGGTGTGATCGAGGGTTGAGGAGGAGGGCAGATTCAGCGCGATGTTGTTGTTCGAAAGACTCGTACGCATTCCGGCAGGCTCCTGATGTTCGGGCCGCGATGACTGTGCATGAGCGCTCGGGCTCGGCAGATCTTCGTCGCGACGCTGAAACATCACTGGTTACGGGGCATCTGCAGCCTGTACGGGATAGGGCGCTTCAGGCTTGCGGATCGAAAGTGTGGGTTCATGTTTTGTGGTTTTGTATACAAAACATGTATGCACTTAAGCCAGATCTGTGCCAGTCAGCGATCTATGAAAACCACCACTGATTTCGAAAAGTTATTGAATAGCGCCAAGTCACTGAAATTCAGGCGATATAAATTGACCGTTCGAACAGGTATTTATTTTTCGGAAGGGATTTTGGCGGACGCCGGAAGTGATCGCTTTGGCAGCGGAATGTAACTTTTCAGGGCGTAGAAATGAAAAGTGCACACATAAATGGCACCGATGGTGACATTCGTGTGTACACATTTTTCATGTCTGTCAGAGACAACTGTGGGGCGAGCGGTTTACGCCTTGCTGATGATATTCCCGGCGTGCAAGCCGCATTCTTTCTGCGTCGCTTCTTCCCACCACCAGCGGCCTTCGCGCTCGTGCTGGTTCGGCAGGACAGGGCGGGTGCACGGTTCGCAGCCGATGCTGATGAAACCGCGCTCATGCAGGCTGTTGTACGGCAGCTCCAGCATGCGGATGTAGCCCCAGATTTCCTCGCTGGTCATCTGCGCCAGCGGGTTGAACTTGTACAGCGTCCGCTCCGGGGTGGAGAACGCGCTGTCGATTTCCATCACTGCGACGGCACTGCGGGTACCGGGGCTCTGGTCGCGGCGCTGGCCGGTGGCCCAGGCTTTGACGCCGGACAGTTTGCGGCGCAGCGGCTCGATCTTGCGGATCCCGCAGCACTCGCCATGGCCGTCCTTGTAGAAACTGAACAGGCCTTTTTCCTTCACGAACGGTTCAAGTTTCGTGTAGTCCGGCGACACCAGCTCGATGTCGATCTTGTAGTGCTCGCGCACCTGATCGATGAAACGGTAGGTTTCCGGGTGCAGACGACCGGTGTCGAGACTGAACACCTTGACGTTCTTGTTCAGCTTCCAGGCCATGTCCACCAGCACCACATCCTCGGCGCCGCTGAAAGATATCCACAGGTCATCGCCGAACTCGGCGAATGCGAGTTTGAGGATGTCCTGGGCGGATTTGTTGGCATAGGTCGTGGCGAGTTCCACGACGTCGAACGTTGGGCTCATCAGGGCGGCTTCCTACAGGTCGGTGGCGCTGGGCGCTCTATATGGCGGCGATGTTAACAAAAAGCAACGCCCGCCGGGGCGGCCTCTGCGTTGCACGGTCCAGGTCGAGCCGCTAGAGTTCGGGCTCGCTCGACTCAATAAACATTACAAACGGAGTGTCCTGTGGAAATTGCCTGTCTTGACCTTGAAGGAGTGCTGGTACCGGAAATCTGGATCGCCTTCGCCGAAAAAACCGGAATCGAATCGCTCAAGGCCACCACCCGGGACATTCCCGACTACGACGTGCTGATGAAGCAGCGCCTGCGCATCCTCGACGAACATGGCCTGAAGCTTTCGGACATTCAGGAAGTGATCGCCACCCTCAAGCCGCTGGACGGCGCGGTGGAGTTCGTCAATTGGCTGCGCGAGCGGTTTCAGGTGGTGATTCTGTCGGATACGTTCTATGAGTTTTCCCAGCCGCTGATGCGTCAGCTGGGTTTCCCGACCTTGCTCTGTCACCGACTGATTACTGACGAAAGCGGGCGGGTTACCGGCTACCAGTTGCGTCAGAAAGATCCGAAACGTCAGTCGGTCCTGGCTTTCAAGAGCCTGTATTACCGGGTGATTGCGGCGGGGGATTCCTACAACGACACCAGCATGCTGGGCGAGGCGGATGCGGGGATTCTGTTCCATGCGCCGGATAACGTGATCCGCGAGTTCCCGCAGTTTCCGGCGGTGCACAGCTTTGCCGAGTTGAAGCAGGAGTTTCTCAAGGCTTCGAACCGCGATCTGAGTCTGTAAGTCATGCTGTGGCGAGGGCGCAACCGCCCTCGCCACACTCGTCAGAGGTTTTGCAGCGTTTCGAGCAGAACCCTGACCTTGGTAATCGATTCCTGATACTCCGCCTCCCAATCCGAATCGGCGACGATCCCGCCGCCACCCCAGCAGCACACCTGCCCATCCTTCACCAGCAGACTGCGAATGGCGATGGAGCTGTCCATCTCGCCGCGCACGTCCAGGTACAGCAACGAACCGCAATACAAGCCACGTCGGGTCGGCTCCAGTTCATCAATGATCTGCATCGCACGAATCTTCGGCGCGCCGGTGATCGAGCCACCGGGGAAGCTGCCGGCGATCAGGTCCAGGGCATCGCGATCCTCCGCCAGCTCACCGGTCACGCTGCTGACCAGGTGATGCACGTTCGGATAGCTTTCCAGGCTGAACAGCTCCGGCACCCGCACGGAGCCGATGCGGCAAGTGCGGCCGAGATCGTTGCGCAGCAGGTCGACGATCATCAGGTTTTCCGCGCGGTCCTTGGGGCTGGCCAGCAATTCGGCGGCGTTGGCCGCGTCTTCGGCCGGGGTCGCGCCACGGGGGCGGGTGCCTTTGATCGGGCGGGTTTCCACCTGGCGCTGGCTGACTTTGACAAAGCGCTCGGGCGAAAGGCTCAGCACCGCATTGCCGTCAGGCAGGCTCTGGAACCCGGAAAACGGCGTCGGGCAGGCCTCGCGCAACGCACAGTAAGCCAGCCATGGGTCGCCTGCGCACGGCGCGCGGAAACGCTGGGCGAAGTTCACCTGATAGCAGTCGCCGGCCTGGATGTATTGATGAATGCGTTCGAGCGCCTGGCGATAGTCGTCGGCCGACAGGTCGGCGGTCATTGCCGTGTTCAGCTTGAACGGCGTCAGCTTGGCGGCTACCGGTTGGCTGCACAGATCGATCAACCGTTGTTTCTCGCTGTCGCTTACCGATGGGTGAAACACCAGTTGGCTGGTGGCTTTCTGGTGATCGCTGATCAACGCCCAGTCATACAGGCCAAAACGCGCATCCGGCAGTTGCAGATCATCCAGCGCCTGACTTGGCAGATTTTCCAGATGCCGACCGAAGTCGTAACTCAGGTAACCGATCAGGCCGCCGGCGAATGGCAGCTCGTATTCCGAAGGCAACTGTGCCTCGCCGAGGTGCGCCAGATTGTCCCGCAGGCGTTGCAGGAAATCGTCACCGCGCTCGTCGGGCATCACCGCCAGTTGTTCCAGCGGCCAGGCGCTGAGCAAATCATAACGGCCACGGTCGGCACTCGGCCGGCCGCTGTCGAGCAGCACGGCGCCGGGCGCATGGCGGATTGCCGCGAAATAGTCGGCGGGGTTGGCGCGGTAGGGCAGTGGGTGTACGGAACAGGTCAACATGGGCGGGGCAGATCGGCCATCGAGGCGGGGTGGGGATTGTAGTCCCCTCGGGGAATTGCTCCTAGAGGGGATGTCGGGGATTGGCAGATCGGGGGCCGGTAACGCGACTCAGCCCTCGACCACCGGAATATGCCCGAACAGTTCCTGAGCAAACGCCACCCGCTCTTCAACCGTTTCAGTCACACCGCGGGTCTTGAGATCCTCCAGATGCGCTTCCACCGCATGGGTCCGTGCCGTCAGCCCGCAGTCATTGGCAATCTGGATATTCAGCCCCGGCCGCGCATTCAGTTCCAGAATCAGCGGGCCTTTCTCCTGGTCCAGCACCATGTCCACGCCGATGTAGCCCAGGCCGCACAGCTCATAGCAACCGGCGGCGAGCCTCATGAAGCCGTCCCAGTAGGGCAGTTGCACACCATCCACAGCGTTGGTGGTGTCCGGGTGTTTGGCGATGATGTTGTTCAGCCAGGTGCCGCGCAGGGTCAGGCCGGTCGCCAGGTCGACACCGACGCCGATGGCGCCCTGGTGCAGGTTGGCCTTGCCGCCGGACTGCCGGGTCGGCAGGCGCAGCATGGCCATCACTGGGTAGCCCATCAGCACGATGATGCGGATGTCCGGCACGCCTTCGTAGCTGATGCTCTTGAAGATCTGGTCCGGAGTCACGCGATATTCGATCAGCGCCCGATCACGGTGGCCACCGAGCGAATACAGGCCGGTGAGGATGCTGGAGATATGGTGCTCCAGCTCTTCGTGAGTGAGGATCTTGCCCGACACCGTGCGATAGCGACCTTCAAAACGGTCGGCGATGACGATGATGCCGTCACCGCCGGCGCCCTGGGCCGGCTTGATCACGAAGTCGTTGCGCCCGCCGATGATCTCGTCGAGCTTGTCGATTTCCTTCTCCGTGGAAATCACGCCATACAGTTCCGGCACATGGATGCCGGCCTTGATCGCGCGCTCCTTGGTGATGATCTTGTCATCGACGATCGGGTACAGACTGCGCTTGTTGTACTTGAGCACGTAGTCCGCGTTACGCCGATTGATGCCCATGATGCCCCGGGCTTCCAGGGCCTTCCAGGTCTTCCAGAAACCGAACATCAGGCGTCAGCCTTCTTCAGGAAAGCCTTGAAGCGCACCAGTTCGGTCAGGCGATAACCGCGATAGCGACCCATGGCCAGCATGAAGCCCACCAGAATCAGCAGGATCGCCGGGAAAGTGAACACGAAGTACACCAGTTCCGGAACGGTCATGATCAGATGCGCGAGGGACGCCGCGAACAGCGTGCCGATCGCCACTTTCAAGGCATGGCTGGCGCCGCGTTCTTCCCAGGTGATCGACAGGCGTTCGATGGTCATGGTCAGAATCACCATCGGGAACAGCGCCACCGACAAGCCACGCTCCAGACCGAGCTTGTGGCTGAACAGGCTGATCGCCGCGATCAGCACCACCACGAAGGTCAGCACCACAGAGAGTCGCGGCAGCATTTGCAGCTTCAGGTGTTCCAGATACGAGCGCAGTGACAGCCCAAGCGCGGTGATCACGGTAAACAGCAGGATGCCGAAGCCCAGCTGCGTCTCGCGGAAGGCCAGGGCGATCAGCACCGGAGTGAATGTGCCGAGGGTCTGCAGGCCGACCAGATTGCGCAGGATCAGGATCACCAGCACGCCGATCGGGATCATCACCATGATCATGAACGTCTGCTGGGTCTGCAGCGGCAGGCCGTACAGCGAATATTCGAGGAAGTTGGCGTCGGTGTTTTCGTCGGTCAGCTTGGCCAGACGAATCGCGTTCATCTCGCTGTTGTTCAGGCTGAACGTCACGTTGGCTTTCTTCGCACCGTCGACGGTGATCAGGTTTTCATCGCCGGTCCACCACAGCAGGCGGTCGGTCGGCAGGCCTTGTTCGCCGGTTTCCGGGTTGAAGTAGAGCCAGTCATTGCCGTTGAAGCTGCGCAGCCACAGTTCAGGGGTTTGCGGCTGATCGGCGACGAGGCGAATGGTGTGGACCTTCTCGACAGGAACGTGGGCGATGGACAGCAGCAGTTCAACGATTTTTGCCTTGTGGGCGGTCGACGGATCACCGGCCAGCAGCAGTTTCACATTGTCGTCGTTGGTGTTGTTGACACGTTTGATCGCTTCGCCAATGAAGGTCTCGACGTCCGCCGAGTGCTGGCGGATCGGCGCGAGCAGGGCTTCGGCGGCGATTTTTTCCGGGCCTTCGATGGCCATGCTGTCGCGGAAGGTCGGGCCTTTGACCTTGGTTTTCTCGGCGGTGTAACGCTTGGTCAGCACCAGACGGTAATAAAGGGTCTGGTTGCCCTTGGCCCGGCGGGCCGACCAGGTGACCTTGCGGTTGCCGTCGACGCGGTTGACCGCCACGCCATAGTTATTGGAGATAAAGCTTTCATTGAGACTGACGTAATCGCGGCTCAGGGGCGGCACGAACATCTGGATCTTCACCGGATCCTTGGTGCTGGCGACGAACTCGACCTTGGCGTCGATGTTCCACAAGTCGTCGGTGGCGTCTTCGGTCACCGGGATGCCGAGCACGAAAATCTGATAGGCCGTAACCGAAACGCCCAGGAGCACCAGGATGGTGATCAGGATTTTCAGGTGGAAGGTTAGAGAACGCATGGAAATTACTCGGCGGTATGAGCGGCGATGGCGCAGGCGGGTTTGCCGGCAGCGTATTTAAGACTGGGATCGACCAGCGCATCGAAGCGTTTCAGCGCCTCGGAGCCGATCAAAAGCGGGTATTGGAACGCACTGCGGTCGGTCAGGTTCACTTCGATGCTGCGCATCGCCGAACCCATGCAGATATCCAGCTCGATCACCGGGCGCGCGGTGTACTTCTTGCCTTCTTCCGGGTCGTAGTCGCCGGCGCGGCGCTTGATCTTGCTGACCCGGGCCAGCGGCCGTTCGATCGGGTGCGAATGCGCAGCGTCGATGGCCAGGTAGAAACGCACCCAGGACTCGCCGTTGCGCTTGAAGCGTTTGATGTCGCGGGCGCTCAGGGAGGCGGTTTTCGCCCCGGTATCGAGTTTCGCCGCCACTTCCAGGTTGATCCCGTCGAGGGCGGCGTACTCGTTGAGGCCGTACACAGTCTTTTCCCCCGCCACAGCCAGGCCGGGCAGGCAAAACAGATAGAAAAAGGTGGGGAAGGGCTTGAGTCTCATAAATCCTGGCGAGCAGCGTTCCGTTCTCGGTTCAGGGCCACGGCATCAGGAGATCCTGCCTGCGCGCGCCTTCGTGTGCCTATCAGCTTTTTATGACAAGCCGTGCAAATGACTCGCAAATGCGGGCGGCATTCTAGCACGGTGGTTTTATGGCGCCAGCGCCCGAGCGGGTCTATAACCCTTGGGGCTGATATCGGGCGTTATTAGACGATTGTCGACAATATCCATTTATCCTTTGACTGGTGCCGGCTGATTCGCTAGTTTTTGCCGCATTGGATTTAAAGGTGTCGACAATATGTTGGATCAACTCGATCCCCCGGTCATCAGCGGCGACGATTCGGAAACCCTGTCCGAAAACGTCTTCCGGCGTATCCAGGCCGCCATCGTCAAAGGCGAAATCGCCCCGGGCAGCAAGATCTCCGAGCCGGAACTGGCGCGCACTTATGGCATCAGCCGCGGGCCATTGCGCGAGGCGATTCATCGACTGGAAGGTCAGCGTCTGCTGGTGCGCGTGCCGCACGTCGGCGCGCGGGTGGTCTCGTTGAGCCACGCCGAACTGCTCGAACTCTACGAAATCCGCGAATCCCTCGAAGGCATGGCCTGCCGTCTGGCGGCCGAACGCATGAGCGTCGAAGAAATCGACGAACTGCGCCGGGTGCTGGAAACCCACGAGCGCGATGCGGCGTTTCAGGCCGGCGTCGGCTACTACCAGCAGGAAGGCGATTTCGACTTTCACTACCGGATCATCCAGGGCAGCGGCAACCGCACCCTGACCCAGATGCTCTGCGGCGAGCTGTATCAACTGGTGCGCATGTACCGCATCCAGTTTTCCACCACGCCCAACCGCCCGCGCCAGGCCTTTGCCGAACACCACCGGATTCTCGATGCCATCGCCGACCGTGACGGCGAGCTCGCGGAATTGTTGATGCGCCGCCACATCGGCGCCTCGAAACGCAACATCGCCCGTCATTACCAGGACGGCGCCGACAATAAGACAGCCACTGAACGAGGTGAGTCATGAGTTCCAACAAGAGCACTCCAGGCCAGCGTTTCCGCGATGCGGTCGCCAGCGAACATCCGTTGCAAGTGGTCGGCGCGATCAACGCCAACCACGCGCTGCTGGCCAAGCGCGCCGGTTTCAAGGCGATTTACCTCTCGGGTGGCGGGGTAGCCGCCGGCTCCCTCGGCGTGCCGGACCTGGGCATCACCGGCCTGGATGATGTGCTGACCGACGTGCGCCGCATTACCGACGTCTGCGATCTGCCGCTGCTGGTGGACGTCGACACCGGTTTCGGCGCCTCGGCGTTCAACGTGGCGCGTACCGTGAAGTCGATGATCAAGTTCGGCGCCGCTGCGATCCACATCGAAGACCAGGTCGGCGCCAAACGCTGCGGCCACCGCCCGAACAAAGAGATCGTGACTCAGCAGGAAATGGTCGACCGCATCAAGGCCGCCGTCGATGCCCGTACCGACGACAGCTTCGTGATCATGGCCCGCACCGACGCGCTGGCCGTTGAAGGCCTGGAGTCGGCACTGGATCGCGCCGCCGCGTGCATCGAGGCCGGTGCCGACATGATCTTCCCGGAAGCCATCACCGAACTTGAGATGTACAAGCTGTTCGCCAACCGCGTGAAAGCGCCGATCCTGGCCAACATCACCGAGTTCGGCTCGACGCCGTTGTACACCACCGAGCAGCTTGCCGGAGCGGATGTGTCGCTGGTGCTGTACCCGCTGTCGGCGTTCCGCGCGATGAACAAGGCGGCAGAAAACGTCTACACCGCGATCCGTCGCGACGGCACCCAGCAGAATGTCATCGACACCATGCAGACTCGCATGGAGCTCTACGATCGCATCGATTACCACACCTTCGAGCAGAAGCTCGACGCGTTGTTTGCGGCGAAGAAGTAAGCCGCAACCGTACTCCCTAACAAATTCAAGATTGGAGACAACAATGGCCGAAGCAAAAGTACTCAGTGGCGCCGGGCTCCGGGGCCAGGTTGCCGGGCAAACCGCACTGTCCACCGTGGGCCAGGCCGGTGCCGGGCTGACCTATCGCGGCTACGACGTGCGCGAACTGGCAGCAGACGCACAATTTGAAGAAGTGGCGTACCTGCTGCTCTACGGGGAGCTGCCGACCAAGGCCCAGCTCGCCGAATATCAAGGCAAACTGAGCAAGCTGCGCGATTTGCCGCAAGCGCTGAAAGAAGTGCTGGAACGCATCCCTGCCGACGCCCACCCGATGGACGTGATGCGCACCGGTTGCTCGTTCCTGGGCAACATCGAGCCGGAGAAGGATTTCTCCGAGCAACGCGACAAGACCGACCGCCTGCTGGCCGCGTTCCCGGCGATCATGTGCTACTGGTATCGCTTCAGCCACGACGGCAAACGCATCAATTGCGTGAGCGACGAGCCGTCCATCGGTGGCCATTTCCTGCACCTGCTGCACGACAAGAAGCCGAGCGAACTGCACGTTAAGGTGATGAACGTCTCGCTGATTCTCTACGCCGAGCACGAATTCAACGCCTCGACCTTCACCGCTCGCGTCTGTGCTTCGACCCTGTCCGACCTGTATTCCTGCGTCACCGCAGCCATCGGCTCGCTGCGCGGCCCGCTGCACGGCGGCGCCAACGAAGCGGCGATGGAAATGATCGAGCGCTTCTCGTCGCCGGAAGAGGCGATCAAGGGCACCCTCGGCATGCTCGAGCGCAAGGACAAGATCATGGGCTTCGGCCACGCGATCTATAAGGACAGCGATCCGCGCAATGAGGTGATCAAGGGCTGGTCGAAAAAACTCGCCGACGAAGTGGGCGACAAGGTGTTGTTCGCGGTATCGGAAGCCATCGACAAGACCATGTGGGAGCAGAAGAAACTGTTCCCCAACGCCGACTTCTACCATGCCTCGGCGTACCACTTCATGGGCATCCCGACCAAGCTGTTCACCCCGATCTTCGTCTGCTCGCGCCTGACCGGCTGGGCAGCGCACGTGTTCGAACAGCGCGCCAACAACCGCATCATCCGTCCAAGCGCCGAGTACGTCGGCGTCGAACAGCGCAAGTTCGTGCCGATCGAACAGCGCTGACCGGGGAGGGCGCCGGTACAGGCGCCCCCTCTTTGAAACTACCGTGACCGAGTCCTGACCGATGAACACAGAATTTCGCAAGAACCTGCCCGGCACGCCGCTGGACTTTTTCGACGTCCGCGCGGCTGTCGATGCGATCCAGCCGGGCAGCTACGACACCCTGCCGTACACCTCTCGCGTGCTGGCGGAAAACCTCGTGCGTCGCTGCGACCCGGCCACGCTCACCGATTCCCTGAAACAACTGATCGAGCGCAAACGCGACCTCGACTTCCCGTGGTTCCCTGCTCGCGTGGTGTGCCACGACATTCTCGGCCAGACCGCGCTGGTGGACCTCGCCGGCCTGCGCGACGCGATTGCCCAGCAGGGTGGCGACCCGGCGCAGGTCAACCCGGTGGTGCCGACGCAACTGATCGTCGACCACTCGCTGGCGGTCGAGGCGGGCGGTTTTGACAAGCAGGCGTTCGAGAAGAACCGCGCCATCGAAGACCGTCGCAACGAAGACCGTTTCCACTTCATCAACTGGACCAAGAAGGCGTTCAAGAACGTCGACGTGATCCCGCCGGGCAACGGCATCATGCACCAGATCAACCTGGAGAAAATGTCTCCGGTGATCCAGGTGCGCGACGGCGTTGCATTCCCGGATACCTGCGTCGGCACCGATAGCCACACCCCGCACGTCGATGCACTGGGCGTGATCGCCATCGGCGTCGGTGGGCTTGAAGCCGAGAGCGTGATGCTCGGCCGTGCGTCCTGGATGCGTCTGCCGGAAAGCGTCGGCGTCGAACTGACCGGCAAGCTGCAACCGGGCATCACCGCCACCGACATGGTGCTGGCGCTGACCGAATACCTGCGCAAACAGAAAGTGGTGGGCGCGTGGCTGGAGTTCTTCGGCGAAGGTGCTTCCGCGCTGACCCTCGGCGACCGCGCGACCATCTCCAACATGGCTCCGGAATACGGCGCTACTGCCGCGATGTTCTACATCGACCAGCAGACCATCGATTACCTGAAACTCACCGGTCGTGAAGACCAGCAAGTGCAACTGGTCGAGCAGTACGCCAAACAGATCGGCCTGTGGGCCGACAGCCTGAAAGGTGCGCAATACGAGCGTGGCCTGACCTTCGACCTGTCTTCGGTGGTGCGCAACATGGCCGGCCCGAGCAACCCGCACGCTCGCGTGGCGGTATCGGATCTGGCGGCCAAAGGCATTTCCGGGAAATGGGAAGACGTGCCCGGCCAGATGCCCGACGGCGCGGTGATCATCGCCGCCATCACCAGTTGCACCAACACCAGCAACCCGCGCAACGTGATCGCTGCCGGACTGCTGGCGCGCAATGCCAACAAGCTCGGCCTGACCCGCAAGCCTTGGGTCAAGTCGTCGCTGGCGCCGGGCTCGAAAACCGTGGCGCTGTACCTCGATGAAGCGGGGCTGACCACGGAGCTGGAGCAACTCGGTTTCGGCGTCGTCGCGTTTGCCTGCACCACTTGCAACGGCATGTCCGGCGCGCTGGATCCGGTGATCCAGCAAGAGATCATCGACCGTGATCTGTACGCCACCGCCGTGCTGTCCGGCAACCGCAACTTCGACGGCCGGATTCACCCTTACGCCAAGCAGGCATTCCTCGCTTCGCCGCCGCTGGTGGTGGCCTACGCGATTGCCGGCACCATCCGTTTCGACATCGAAAAAGACGTGCTCGGCGTGGTCGACGGCAAGGAAATCCGCCTGAAGGACATCTGGCCGAGCGACGAAGAAATCGATGCGGTGGTGAAATCCTCGGTCAAGCCGGAGCAGTTCCGTCAGGTCTACATCCCGATGTTCGCCATCCATGAAGACACCGGCCCGAAAGTCACGCCGCTGTACGACTGGCGCGAAATGAGCACCTACATCCGCCGTCCGCCGTACTGGGAAGGCGCACTGGCCGGAGCGCGTCCGCTCAAGGGCATGCGCCCGCTGGCGGTGCTGCCGGACAACATCACCACCGATCACCTGTCGCCGTCGAACGCGATCATGCTCGACAGCGCCGCCGGCGAATACCTGGCGAAAATGGGCCTGCCGGAAGAGGACTTCAACTCTTACGCGACCCACCGTGGCGACCACCTGACCGCACAGCGCGCGACGTTTGCGAACCCGAAACTGTTCAACGAAATGGTCGTGGAAAACGGCAAGGTCAAGCAGGGCTCGCTGGCCCGTGTCGAGCCGGAAGGCAAAGTGATGCGCATGTGGGAAGCCATCGAAACCTACATGGAACGCAAGCAGCCGCTGATCATCATCGCCGGCGCCGACTACGGCCAGGGTTCGTCCCGGGACTGGGCGGCCAAAGGCGTGCGACTGGCGGGTGTGGAAGCGATTGCCGCCGAAGGTTTCGAGCGCATTCACCGCACCAACCTGGTGGGCATGGGCGTGTTGCCGCTGGAGTTCAAACCGGGCACCGACCGCAAGACCCTGGGCATCGACGGCAGCGAAACCTACGACGTGATCGGCGCCCGCACGCCACGCGCCGACCTGACGCTGGTGATCCATCGCAAGAACGGCGAACGCGTCGACGTGCCGGTGACCTGTCGCCTCGACACCGCCGAAGAAGTGTCGATCTACGAGGCCGGCGGCGTGCTGCAACGCTTCGCCCAGGACTTCCTCGAAGAGTCGGCGGTTGCCGTTTAAATCAATCGATGTGGGCATGGGATTTTAAGTCCCATGCCTTCGTTAAGGAGCACCATGGCTCACGCAGCTAAGTTCGCACCGCAGATCAAGATCCCCGCCACCTACATGCGCGGCGGCACCAGCAAAGGCGTGTTTTTCAGCCTCAAGGATCTGCCCGAAGCGGCGCAGATTCCCGGCCCGACCCGCGATGCACTGCTGCTGCGGGTAATCGGCAGTCCCGACCCCTACGACAAGCAGATCGACGGCATGGGCGGTGCCACGTCGAGCACCAGCAAAACCGTGATCCTGTCGAAGAGCATCAAGGCCGATCACGACGTCGATTACCTGTTCGGTCAGGTGTCCATCGACAAGCCGTTCGTGGACTGGAGCGGCAACTGCGGCAACCTGTCGGCGGCGGTCGGTTCGTTCGCCATCAGCAACGGCCTGGTGGATGCCAGCCGCATTCCGCACAACGGTGTGGCGGTGGTTCGCGTGTGGCAGGCCAACATCGGCAAGACCATCATCGCCCATGTGCCGATCACCAACGGCGAAGTCCAGGAAACCGGTGATTTCGAACTCGATGGCGTGACCTTCCCGGCCGCCGAAGTGCAGGTCGAATTCATGGACCCGGCGGCGGAAGAAGAGGGCGGCGGTGGTTCGATGTTCCCCACCGGCAACCTGATCGATGAGCTGGAAGTGCCGGGCGTCGGCACGTTCAAGGCGACCATGATCAACGCGGGTATCCCGACGATCTTCGTCAACGCCGAAGACATCGGCTACACCGGCACCGAACTGCAGAGCGCGATCAACAGCGATCCGAAAGCCTTGCAGATGTTCGAGACCATCCGTGCTTACGGTGCGTTGCGCATGGGGCTGATTTCCAACATTGACGAAGCGGCCAAGCGTCAGCACACGCCGAAAGTGGCTTTCGTGGCTCGGCCTGCGGATTACGTGGCGTCCAGTGGCAAGGCGGTTGCGGCCGGGGATGTGGATCTGCTGGTGCGGGCGTTGTCGATGGGCAAGTTGCACCACGCGATGATGGGCACGGCGGCGGTGGCGATTGGTACCGCAGCGGCCATTTCCGGCACCTTGGTGAATCTGGCGGCCGGCGGCGTTGAGCGCAATGCCGTACGCTTCGGACATCCGTCCGGGACGTTGCGCGTCGGGGCCGAGGCCAGTCTGGAAAATGGTGAATGGGTCGTGAAGAAAGCGATCATGAGCCGTAGTGCGCGGGTACTGATGGAAGGCTTCGTCCGCGTGCCTGGAGATTCGTTCTGACGAACAGTCGCCGAGAGCGAGCCTGATCGCTCTCGGCGCTTTGCGTATTTCAATAACAAGAAAAATTAGCCCTGAACCGAGGTCCCATCAACGAACCACTTTCAAGAGTGAATCGAACATGAGCGCCAACGTCGACCTGAACAACCGCCCCGACTACGACCATGTCCTGCAGGACATCGCCGATTACGTCCTCACCTACAAGATCGAATCCACCGAAGCCCTCGACACCGCCCGCAACTGCCTGATGGACACTTTGGGCTGCGGCCTGCTGGCCCTGCGTTTCCCCGAATGCACCAAACACCTCGGGCCCATCGTCGAGGGCACCGTTGTCCCGTTCGGTGCCCGCGTGCCGGGCACTTCCTATCGGCTCGATCCGGTAAAAGCCGCGTGGGACATCGGCTGCATCGTGCGCTGGCTCGATTACAACGACACCTGGCTCGCCGCCGAATGGGGGCATCCGTCGGATAACCTCGGCGGGATTCTCGCGGTGGCCGATCACCTTTCGCAAAAGCGTCTGGCCAATGGCGAAGCGCCGCTGACGGTGCGTGATGTGCTTGAAGCGATGATCATGGCCCACGAGATTCAAGGCGTGATCGCCCTGGAAAACTCCTTCAATCGCGTAGGTCTCGACCACGTGATTCTGGTGAAAGTGGCCTCGACAGCCGTTGTCGCCAAGCTCATGGGCGCCAATCGCGAGCAACTGCTGTCGGCGTTGTCCCATGCGTTTGCCGATGGTCAGGCGTTGCGCACGTACCGCCATGCGCCGAATGCCGGTTCGCGCAAATCCTGGGCAGCGGGGGATGCTTCGAGTCGCGGGGTGCGTCTGGCGGATATCGCGATGCGCGGCGAGATGGGCATTCCCGGCGTGTTGACGGCCAAGCAGTGGGGCTTCTACGACGTGCTGTTCAGCCACACCAACAACGATCTGGCGCTCAAGCCCGAAGGCAAACGCGCCTTCAGCTTCTCGCGTCCTTTCGGCAGTTACGTGATGGAAAACGTGCTGTTCAAGATCAGCTTCCCCGCCGAGTTCCACGCGCAAACCGCCTGCGAAGCCGCCGTGACCCTGCACCCGCAGGTGCGCAATCGTCTGCATGAGATCGACCGGATCGTCATCACCACCCACGAATCGGCGATCCGCATCATTTCCAAGGTCGGCCCGTTGGCCAACGCCGCCGATCGCGATCACTGCATCCAGTACATGACCGCCGTGCCGCTGGCGTTCGGCAATCTGGTGGCCGAGCAGTACGAAGACGATTTCCACATGGCGCATCCGATCATCGATGTGTTGCGCGAAAAAATGGTCATCGTCGAAGAGCCGCGTTTCACCCGCGAATACCTCGAAGCCGACAAACGCTCGATTGCCAACGCGGTGCAGGTGTTTTTCAAGGACGGTTCCAGCACCGAAAACGTGGTGGTGGAATACCCGATCGGTCACCGTCGGCGCCGGGCCGAGGGCATTCCGTTGCTGGAGGACAAGTTCAGGGCGAACCTGGCCACGCGTTTCACCGGCCAGCGCAGCGCCGAGATCCTTGCGCTGTGCAAGGATCAGGCGCGACTTGCGGCGACGCCGGTGCACCGTTTTGTCGACTTGTTCGTGATCTGAACGCCGGAATTGTCGAGGGCTACAGGCTGCCCTCGACATCCTCCAGGCTGAACGTTTCGGTGTGGTCGTCGTAGGAGAAAATCTCCGCATAACGACCCCAGGCGATCACGATTTCCAGGTTTTTCTCGACGAAGGCTTCGGTCAGCGAGTCTTCCAGTTCCTGCTCGAAACGCACCCGTGGCGCCCGGTGGCCGTTGCGTTCCAGCAGGACCTGGCGGATCCGCGCGGCCAGCGGTATGTAGCGGATCAGGTGTTCGGCGAACAGAGTCTTGCGCTCTTGCGTGCCGTAGTCAGCGAACAGTTTGCCGGCGTCGGTCAGGGTGATGTCCGCGCCCTTGAGTTCGGCGAAGCCCAGGAATTCGAGCATCTCGGCCACCGGGAACAGGTCGTCCACTTCCAGCAAACGCCGCTCGGCCACGGTGGGCAGGCCGGCGTGGCCGTTGTAGGGCTCGGCCGCCAGGGTTTCGATCAGACCCGCCATCAGGTTGGTGGACACTTCCTGCAGCGGGCTGCTGATCTTCAGTTCGGGTTTGCCAATGCTGGCGTCGGCGCTGCGGCGGTCGGTCATCTGCGCGTAGATGTCATCGACCATCTGCCGGAAGGCCGGATCCAGGCGATTGCGCGGGTGGGCGAAGGGCACCTTGATTTCCGCCACCAGCCGCCCCGGATTGGACGACAGCACCATAATGCGGTCGCACATCAGCACCGCTTCTTCGATGTTGTGGGTGACGATCAGGATCGATTTGATCGGCAGTTGCTTGCCGCTCCACAGGTCCAGCAGATCGTTTCTCAAGGTTTCGGCAGTCAACACGTCCAGCGCCGAAAAGGGTTCGTCCATCAACAGCAGCGTCGGGTTGACCACCAGCCCGCGAGCGAAACCCACGCGCTGGCGCATGCCGCCGGACAGCTCCCGAGGGTAGGCGTTTTCGAATCCGTCCAGGCCGATCAGGTCGATGGCCGCCAGCGCACGCTTGCGCGCTTCCTTGCGTTCGACCTGCAGGGCTTGCAGGCCGGCCTCGACGTTTTCCAGCACCGTCAGCCACGGGAAAAGGGCAAATGTCTGGAACACCATGGCCACGCCTTCGGCCGGGCCATCCAGCGGTTTGCCGTTGTACAGGACCTCGCCCGACGACGGTTCGATCAGGCCGGCGATGATCCGCAGCAGGGTCGACTTGCCCGAGCCGGAGCGGCCGAGCATGCCGACGATTTCGCCTTCGTGCAGGGCCAGGTTGACCCCGCTGAGCACTTGCAGCTCGTCCTTGCCCTTGCCAAATACCCGGTTCACGTCGGTGAGCGAGTAGATTTCGGGTGTGGCGCCAGTGTGTTCGGTATAGGTATTCATCACATCGAATCCCGTCAGTTCAGGCGAAGTTTGTTTTCGGCCATGGCGTACATCGGCCGCCAGACCAGGCGATTGAAGGCCACGACAAAAAACGCCATGACCACCACGCCGAGAGTGATTTTCGGGAAGTCGCCGGCGGCCGTGGTTTGCGCGATATAGGCGCCGAGGCCATGGGCGACGACCTTGTCCTGTCCCCAGGAAACGAATTCGGAAACGATGCTGGCGTTCCACGCCCCGCCCGAGGCGGTGATGGCGCCGGTCACGTAGTACGGGAAGATCCCCGGCAGCATCACCTTGCGCCACCACAGCCAGCCGCGAATGCGGAAGTTGGCGGCGGCTTCCTTGAAGTCATTGGGGAAGGCGCTGGCCCCGGCGATCACGTTGAACAGGATGTACCACTGCGTCCCGAGCACGATCAGCGGGCTCAGCCAGATATCCGGGTTCAACTGGTAACGCAGGATCACGATGACAAACACCGGGAACAGCAGGTTCGCCGGGAACGCCGCGAGGAACTGCGCCAGCGGCTGGATCTTTTCCGCCAGGGCCGGACGCAGCCCGATCATCACGCCCAGCGGCACCCAGATCAGCGAGGCGATAAAGATCAACCCGGCGACCCGCAACAGGGTGTACAGCCCCAGCAGCAACACATGCCCGACCTCGGCGAATGTCACTTCCGTGCCGACATACAGCACGATGTGGTACAGCGCATACGCGGTCAGCAGCGCGATAAACGTGCCCCAGATCCAGTCGATGGCCTTGGTGGTGGCGGGGCTTTCCGAGGCCATGACCTTGCGCGCCGTGCGCGGCAGGTTCAGGCGCATGTTGCCGAGTCGGCTGATGGCGCGGCTGATCGGACGCAGAATGCGCTGGATCATCCGGGTGCGCTGGATCAGATTCAGGACCCAGGATTCCGGCGCAGCGGTCTGCGAGGCGGTGTTCTCCATGCGGAACTTGTCGGCCCAGGCCACCAGCGGGCGGAACAGGAACTGGTCATAGATCAGGATGACCACGATCATCGTCAGGATGACGTAGCCCACGGCGTGCATGTCTTTTTGCGCGATGGCCAAGGCCAGGAACGAGCCGATCCCCGGCAGGGTGATGGTCTGGTCGCCGACGGTGATCGCTTCCGAGGCCACCACGAAAAACCAGCCGCCGGACATGCTCATCATCATGTTCCAGACCAGCCCGGGCATCGCGAAGGGCACGTCGAGCTTCCAGAATTTCTGCCAGCCGGACAGTTGCAGGTTGGTCGACACCTCCACCAGATCCCCCGGCAGCATGCGCAGCGACTGGTAGAAGCTGAACGTCATGTTCCACGCCTGACTGGTGAAAATGGCAAAAATCGCAGCGAATTCCGCGCCCAGAACCCGGCCGGGAAACAGCAACAGAAAAAAGGTTACGGTGAAGGAGATGTAACCCAGCACCGGCACCGATTGCAGGATGTCCAGCACCGGCACCAGCAGTTTTTCGGCTCGGCGGCTTTTCGCGGCCAGCGTGCCGTAGAGCAGGGTGAACACCAGTGCCGCGACCATCGCCGCAAGCATGCGCAAAGTGGTGCGCATGGCGTATTCCGGCAAATTGGCCGGGTCGAGTGAAACCACTTCACTTTGCAGCGTGCCGATCGGCGCCCAGGTTTCCCGGGCGCCGATCGAGAAAAACAGCAGGAAGCCGATCACCAGCGGCATGGCGATCAAGTCCCAGCGATTGGGCAGCAGGCGTCGGGTCGAGGCCGGTATGTAGTGACGGAACACTTTATTCATAAGCAGTGATTCCTGCAGTGCTCTGAATGGAGGCGCGGCAGTCTGAGCGTAGCTTCAGTCTGCACGGCGCACCCGGGAATGAACGGACGCTCATTCCTTGACTTCAATAGGGAGGCTGGATGCTGCGGGCCCGTTGAATTCAGCGGGCCGAGAGGGTTGGCGCATCCGGTTTGTGGCCGGATACGCAACTTGCGCGGATTGTATATTTCGGAATGTTACAGAGGCGTAAAAAACACGGCCCGGGGCCGGGCTTGTGATACTTCATTCAGCCTGCGGACAGGTTGGGAGCGTCGGGGTTACTTGAACCGCCGTTCCACGCCTTTTTCCACCAGGATCTTGGCCGAAATCTCTTCCACGGAAAAATGCGTGGAGTTGATGTGCGGGATGTTTTCGCGGCGGAACAGGTTCTCCACTTCGCGCACTTCGAATTCGCACTGGGCGTAGCTCGAATAGCGGCTGTTGGGTTTGCGTTCGTTGCGGATCGCGGTGAGGCGGTCCGGATCGATGGTCAGGCCGAACAGCTTGTGCTGGTGGGCGCGCAGGGCGGCCGGCAGTTGCAGGCGCTCCATGTCGTCTTCGGTCAGCGGGTAGTTGGCCGCGCGGATGCCGAACTGCATCGCCATGTACAGACACGTCGGTGTCTTACCACAACGCGACACCCCCACTAGTATCAGGTCGGCCTTGTCGTAATAGTGGGTGCGCGCGCCGTCGTCGTTGTCGAGGGCGAAGTTCACCGCCTCGATCCGCTCCATGTAGTTGGAGTTGTGGCCGATCGAGTGGGATTTGCCGACGGTGTAGGAAGAATGCTCGGTCAGTTCCTGTTCGAGCGGGGCGAGGAACGTCGAGAAAATGTCGATCATGAAACCATTGGAGGTTGCGAGAATCTCACGAATGTCCTGATTGACGATGGTGTCGAAGATAATCGGCCGGAAACCATCGGTTTCAGCGGCTTTGTTGATTTGTTGTACCATGGCCCGCGCTTTGTCCGCGTTGTCGATGTAGGGCCGCGTGAGTTTGGTGAACGTAATGTTTTCGAACTGCGCCAGAAGGCTTTGACCCAGGGTTTCGGCAGTAATGCCGGTGCCATCGGAGATAAAGAAAGCAGATCGTTTCATTTGCACCTTGGGCCTTAAGCTAATGAGTATTTCTGGATATGATAGGCGCGATTTGTCGGCCGCCAATGGCCCGCATTCTCACTTATTTTCCAGGTCCAGGCCATACAACCGGCCGATGCTCCCCCGAGCCGCCGGTTTCTGAGCTTTTCCAACACAGTTAGTGGAGAGATCACCTTGGTAGAGTACGTAGTTTCCCTCGATAAGCTCGGCAAACACGATGTTGAGCATGTGGGGGGCAAGAACGCATCCCTGGGCGAGATGATCAGCAACCTGGCCGGTGCCGGTGTGTCGGTCCCCGGCGGCTTCGCCACCACCGCGCAGGCCTATCGCGACTTTCTCGAGCTGAGCGGCCTCAACGACCAGATCCACAAGGCTCTCGACGCCCTGGACGTCGATGACGTCAACGCGCTGGCCAAGACCGGCGCCCAGATCCGCCAATGGATCATGGAAGCCGAATTCCCTGAAAAACTGAACACCGAGATCCGCACCGCATTCGCCGCGCTGTCGGCCGGTAATCCCGATGTGGCCGTGGCCGTGCGTTCCTCCGCCACCGCCGAAGACCTGCCGGACGCTTCGTTCGCCGGTCAGCAGGAAACCTTCCTGAACATCCGCGGTGTGGAAAACGTCATCCGCGCGGCCAAGGAAGTATTCGCTTCCCTGTTCAACGACCGTGCCATTTCCTACCGCGTGCACCAGGGCTTCGACCACAAACTGGTCGCCCTGTCTGCCGGCGTGCAGCGCATGGTGCGTTCGGAAACCGGCACTGCCGGCGTGATGTTCACCCTTGATACCGAATCCGGCTTCCGTGACGTGGTGTTCATCACCGGCGCCTACGGCCTGGGCGAAACCGTCGTACAAGGCGCGGTGAACCCGGACGAATTCTATGTCCACAAGGGCACGCTGGAGGCCGGTCGTCCGGCGATCCTGCGCCGCAACCTGGGCAGCAAGGCCATCAAGATGATCTACGGCGACGAGGCCAAGGCCGGTCGTTCCGTGAAGACCGTCGATGTCGACAAGGCCGACCGCGCACGTTTCTGCCTGACCGACGCCGAAGTCAGCGAACTGGCCAAGCAGGCGATGATCATCGAGAAGCACTACGGCTGCCCGATGGACATCGAATGGGCCAAGGACGGTGACGACGGCAAGCTGTACATCGTGCAGGCCCGTCCGGAAACCGTGAAGAGCCGCACCCAGGCCAACGTCATGGAACGTTACCTGCTGAAGGAAACCGGCACCGTGCTGGTGGAAGGCCGTGCCATCGGTCAGCGCATCGGCGCGGGCAAGGTGCGGATCATCCGCGACGTGTCGGAAATGGACAAAGTGCAGCCGGGCGACGTGCTGGTCTCCGACATGACCGACCCGGACTGGGAACCGGTGATGAAGCGCGCCAGCGCCATCGTCACCAACCGTGGCGGCCGTACCTGCCACGCAGCGATCATCGCCCGTGAGCTGGGTATTCCTGCAGTCGTCGGTTGCGGCAATGCCACCCAACTGCTGAAGGATGGCCAGGGCGTGACTGTGTCCTGCGCCGAAGGCGACACCGGTTACATCTTCGAAGGCGAACTGGGCTTCGACATCAAGAAGAACTCCGTGGACGCCATGCCGGAGCTGCCGTTCAAGATCATGATGAACGTCGGCAACCCTGACCGCGCCTTCGACTTCGCGCAGCTGCCGAACGCCGGTGTGGGCCTGGCCCGTCTGGAATTCATCATCAACCGCATGATCGGCGTCCACCCGAAAGCGCTGTTGAACTACGACGGCCTGCCGCAGGAAATCAAGGAAAGCGTCGACAAGCGCATCGCCGGTTACGACGATCCGGTCGGCTTCTACGTCGAGAAACTGGTCGAAGGCATCAGCACCCTGGCGGCTGCATTCGCACCGAAGAAGGTCATCGTGCGTCTGTCGGACTTCAAGTCCAACGAATACGCCAACCTGATCGGCGGCAAACTGTACGAACCGGAAGAAGAAAACCCGATGCTGGGCTTCCGTGGCGCTTCGCGTTACATCAGCGAATCGTTCCGTGACTGCTTCGAACTCGAGTGCCGTGCGCTGAAACGAGTGCGCAACGAGATGGGCCTGACCAACGTCGAAATCATGGTGCCGTTCGTCCGTACCTTGGGCGAAGCCAGCCAAGTGGTCGATCTGCTGGCCGAAAACGGCCTGAAGCGCGGCGACAACGGCCTGCGCGTGATCATGATGTGCGAACTGCCGTCCAACGCGATCCTGGCTGAAGAATTCCTCGAATTCTTCGACGGTTTCTCGATCGGTTCCAACGACCTGACCCAGCTGACACTGGGCCTGGACCGTGACTCCGGGATCATCGCGCATCTGTTCGACGAGCGTAATCCGGCGGTCAAGAAGCTGTTGGCCAACGCGATTGCCGCGTGCAACAAGGCCGGCAAGTACATCGGCATCTGCGGTCAAGGCCCTTCGGACCACCCGGACCTGGCCAAGTGGCTGATGGAACAGGGCATCGAAAGCGTGTCCCTGAACCCGGACACCGTGCTGGAAACCTGGTTCTTCCTGGCCGAAGGTCAGGCGGAATAAGCCGTGAATGAAGCCCCAGCCTGATGAACCGGGCCGGGGCTTTAAGATTGAAGTAGGGCGAGCTCTCCGGATGCCGCCCTTTTTTGTGCAAGAGCATTATGCAAAGCAGCAGCAACCTTTTTCCTGTCGCTTTGATCAGCGCCGAACGCCGCGGTGATCTGAGCGAAGACATCTACCGTTTGAAACCGGGCAACAGCCCCGACTGGTCCGTGGAAATCGCGGTAACCCGTCTCGGCATGGCCGATGAACCGGCGACACGCGGTGTGCCGGTGATCTTGCTGCATGGCAGCTTCTCCAACCGACGTTTCTGGTTCTCCCCGAAAGGCCTGGGGCTGGGCGCTTACCTCACGCGCCTGGGGTTCGATGTATGGATCCCGGAGATGCGCGGCCACGGCATGTCCCAGCGTAACGAGGACTACCGCCGCAACCGTGTCGCCGACTACGCCCGTTACGATCTGCCGGCCATCGCCGCGTTCGTGCGTGAACAGAGCGGGCAGATTCCGCACTGGATCGGTCATTCGCTGGGCGGTATTACGCTCGCGGCCGCGCTGGGCGGCGAATACCTCGGTGAGCCGGCCGTGGCGTCGGCGGCGTTTTTCGGCACGCAGGTCAGTCGTACCTACTGGCCGCTGAAAATTCCGCCGGTGGAGTGGAGCGGGCGCTTCATCCTCAAGCGCTTTGCCCAGTTGTCCGGCTCGCGGCTCAAGCGTGGCCCGGAGGACGAGCCGATCGGTCTCGCGCTGGAAAGCATGCGCTGGTACGGCCTGTTCGGGCGTTTCGGCGACAAGGACAAGGATTGGTGGGCGGGGCTAGCCGACGTTCAGGTGCCGGTTTTGGCGGTGACAGCGGCGGGCGATCATCAGGATCCGGCCTGGGCCTGCCGCAAGCTGTTCGAGCAAATCGGCTCCGAGCACAAGCAATTCATCAATCTGGGACGTGAGCAGGGCTTCAGCGAAAATTTCGGCCATGTCGAGATGCTGGTGAGCAAGGCCGCCCAGGCTGAAGTCTGGCCGCTGGTGGCGCGCTGGTTGACTGACCAGCACACGCCATTACTCGGCGAAAAGGTGGATCTGGCGGCGGCAGGATGAGTGGAAGGCTCTGAAAATGGCATTTCGTTCGAGTCGGCTTGCGGCTAAGATATGACGCATTGGACGGTTCCGGTCACATTTGGTGACTGTTTCGCTATTACGTTTCAGCTTGTGTTCAGGTTCGCTCAGCGACCATTGCATGAACTAAGGTAAACAGCGACCGCCGGATCTCGTTTCAAAAGAGTGCGACATCCTTGATCGTCTTCCTTGTTACAGGAGTTATTCGATGAACCATTACCTTACGCCTGACCTGTGTGACGCCTATCCGGAGCTGGTGCAGGTGCTGGAACCGATGTTCAGCAATTTCGGCGGCCGTGATTCCTTCGGCGGCGAAATCGTGACCATCAAGTGCTTCGAAGACAACTCGCTGGTCAAGGAACAGGTCGAACTCAAGGGCAACGGCAAGGTGCTGGTGGTCGATGGCGGCGGTTCCCTGCGGCGTGCGCTGCTGGGCGACATGCTGGCCGACAAGGCCTCGAAAAACGGTTGGGAAGGGCTGGTGATCTACGGTTGCATCCGTGACGTGGATGTCATTGCCCAGACCGATCTCGGCGTGCAGGCATTGGCCAGCCACCCGATGAAGACCGACAAACGCGGTATCGGCGACCTCAACGTGCCGGTGACTTTCGCGGGTGTCACCTTTCAACCGGGCCAATACATTTATGCGGACAACAACGGCGTGATCATCTCGCCGAGCCCGCTGAAAATGCCTGAATAAATCGCGGCAAGAACCGGAGTGAGGATGTTCGAGGAAGAAAACGCGCAATGGGGGCTGGTGCATGCCCTGGTGCTGGACGGTAAAGGCGGTGCGCGTTCGATAGCCCGGACTGAACTCGACGATCTGCAGCTGCAGGCCCATGAAAGCCTGTGGCTGCACTGGGATCGCAGTCATCCGCAGACCCAGACATGGCTGCGTAAATCCAGCGGGCTCAACGAATTCACCTGCGATCTGCTGCTGGAAGAGAACACCCGCCCGCGGCTGTTGCCGTTGCCCGATTCCGAATTGCTGCTGTTTTTGCGCGGGGTCAACCTCAATCCCGGTGCCGAGCCGGAAGATATGGTCTCGGTGCGGATTTTCGCGTCGGCCCAGCGTGTGATTTCCCTGCGTTTGCGCCCCTTGCGCGCCACCGATGAACTGCTGGCGATGCTGGGGGAGGGCAAGGGCCCGAAAACCTCGTCCGAACTCATTCTCTATCTCGCGCAATACCTCACCAACAAGGTGCAGGATCTGGTCACTTGCCTCTCGGAAGTGGTCGATGATGAGGAAGAAAAGCTGGATGCCGACGAACGGTATACCCCCGAGCACGGAGCGGTTTTGCACATCCGTCGCCGGGCGGCCGGACTGAAGCGTTTTCTCGCACCGCAGCGGGATATTTTCGGACAGCTGACGCGGATAAAACTGCCATGGTTCGTCGATGACGACGCGGACTACTGGAACGAATTGAACAACAGCCTGACCCGCTATCTCGAAGAGCTCGAATTGACCCGAGAGCGCGTGGGGCTTGTGCTGGACACCGAAGACCGGCGTTTGAGCGTGCGCATGAATCGCACCATGTACCGCTTCGGGATCATCACCGGGATCTTCTTGCCGATGAGTTTTCTCACCGGCCTTCTGGGGATCAATGTCGGCGGAATTCCGCTTTCCGGAAACCCTTACGGCTTCCTGGTGGCGTGCCTGCTGATGGTTCTGGTGGCCCTCGGACAATGGTGGTTGTTCCGCCGATTGCGCTGGGTATGACGATGCATCATGTGACCCGACCAAATCTGCCCGCGTCTTTCACAGACATCACGAGAGGTGCGTATGCACGATCCGTTTGAACAGTCTTTGCGCGACATGCTCAACGCCTCGCCGTCCGGCCGCGACGACGATGCCTGCCTGGGCCGCGTACTCAAAACCGCCAACCGCCAGGTCGGCGCCGGTGATCTGTTCAGCCTGCTGGGCCGCTGGCTGCCCGCGCTGATGATCGCCCTGAACAACGGCTCGGCTCATGTCGCGCCGGTTTCCCGTCTCCGTAAACCTAACGCTCGCACTGCTGATAAGGCTGATTGAATATGGAACTTGATCTCTGGACTCAGAGCCTCGTCACGGCAATGACTGCGTTGTGGACCAAAGTCGCTAATTTCATCCCGAACCTGTTCGGCGCACTGGTGGTGCTGCTGTTGGGCTTCGTCGTGGCCAAGTTGCTGGACACCCTGCTGTCCAAACTGCTGGCCAAGCTCGGTCTGGATCGCCTGATGGGCGGCACCGGCCTGACCAAATTGATGTCCCGTGCGGGACTGCAAGTGCCGATTTCGACCCTGATCGGAAAAATCGTCTATTGGTTCGTTCTGCTGATTTTCCTGGTTTCTGCGGCAGAATCCCTTGGGCTTGAGCGAGTTTCAGCTACGCTGGACATGTTGGCGCTGTATGTACCGAAAGTTTTCGGTGCTGCGCTGGTGCTGCTGGTGGGTGTATTGCTGGCACAACTGGCCAACGGTCTGGTGCGCGGTGCGGCAGAAGGCGTCGGACTGGACTACGCTTCAGGACTTGGGCGAATTGCCCAGGGCCTGGTGATCATCATCAGTATCTCGGTCGCGATCAGTCAGCTCGAGGTCAAGACCGACCTGCTGAACCATGTGATCGTCATCGTATTGATTACCGTTGGTCTGGCGGTTGCGCTGGCCATGGGTTTGGGAAGCCGGGAAATTGCCGGTCAGATTCTTGCGGGAATCTATGTGCGTGAGTTGTATCAGGTTGGGCAACAAGTGCGTGTTGGCGAGGTCGAAGGCCAGATCGAAGAGATCGGCACGGTTAAGACCACATTGCTGACCGATGAGGGTGAGCTAGTCTCTCTCTCCAATCGGATCCTGCTGGAACAGCATGTGAGTAGCCGCTAATCCGGCAAACCCTGCTAATGTATGCCGCCGCAAAATGCCAGCTGATGCTGGCAGCGGTGGACATTGACCTGACTGTCGGCACGACTTGTTTTGAATAAAGCCCAAACGCTATCCACGCGCTACGACCCCCGCGAGCTCTCTGACGAGGAGTTGGTCGCGCGCTCGCATACCGAGCTGTTTCACGTGACGCGCGCCTATGAAGAACTGATGCGGCGTTACCAGCGAACACTATTTAACGTTTGTGCGCGGTATCTTGGGAACGATCGCGACGCAGACGATGTCTGTCAGGAAGTGATGTTGAAGGTGCTGTACGGCCTGAAGAACTTCGAGGGGAAATCGAAGTTCAAGACATGGCTATATAGCATCACTTACAACGAATGCATCACGCAGTATCGGAAGGAACGGCGAAAGCGTCGCTTGATGGACGCACTGAGTCTTGACCCCCTCGAGGAAGCGTCCGAAGAAAAGGCGCCGAAACCCGAGGAGAAGGGCGGACTTGATCGCTGGCTGGTGTATGTGAACCCGATTGACCGTGAAATTCTGGTGCTACGTTTTGTCGCAGAGCTGGAATTTCAGGAGATCGCAGACATCATGCACATGGGTTTGAGTGCGACAAAAATGCGGTACAAACGTGCTCTTGATAAATTGCGTGAGAAATTTGCAGGCATTGCTGAAACTTAGTTCGGCGCAAATATCTCTTACGTGTAGGCAAGTTCTGATAGACTTGCCGCCGAGTTGTCCCCCGGTTTGCGGGACTGCTTCACAATCACCAGATGGGGATTTAACGGATGAAACTGAAAAACACCTTGGGCTTGGCCATTGGTTCTTTGATTGCCGCTACTTCGTTCGGCGCACTGGCACAAGGCCAAGGCGCAGTTGAAGGCGAACTGTTCTACAAGAAGCAGTACAACGACAGCGTTAACCATGTCGAAGACGGCTTCAACCCAGGCGCCTCTATCGGTTACTTCTTGACCGACGACGTGTCGTTGAACTTCACCTACGACAAGAACAACCACACCCGTTCGAACGACGGCACTGGCAGCCAGAAGCTGGATGGCGACAACTTCGGCCTGATCGCTCAGTACCACTTCAACAACGCTGGTGACGCTCTGCGTCCTTACGTTGCTGGCGGTGTGAAGCACGGCAGCCTGACCAACGTAGCCGCTGACGGCCACACCGGTCGCGACCAGTCGACCTACCTGAACGCTGGCGCTGGCGTTAAGTACTACTTCGCTGAAAACTTCTACGCCCGTGCTGGTGTAGACGCTGACTACAAACTGGACAACGGTCGCTGGAACTACGCTCCAGTAATCGGTCTGGGCGTGAACTTCGGTGGCGGCAACAAGCCTGCTGCTGCTCCAGTTCCAGCACCAGCTGAAGTCTGCTCCGACAGCGACAACGATGGCGTTTGCGACAACGTTGACAAGTGCCCGAACACCCCGGCCAACGTAACTGTTGACGCTGATGGCTGCCCGGCAGTTGCTGAAGTTGTTCGTGTAGAGCTGGACGTGAAGTTCGACTTCGACAAGTCGGTCGTCAAGCCAAACAGCTACGCTGACATCAAGAACCTGGCTGACTTCATGAAGCAGTACCCATCGACTCACACCACTGTTGAAGGTCACACTGACTCCGTCGGTCCTGACGCTTACAACCAGAAACTGTCCGAGCGTCGTGCAAACGCCGTTAAGCAAGTTCTGGTTAACCAGTACGGTGTTGAATCGTCCCGCGTTCAGTCGATTGGCTACGGCGAAACCCGTCCAGTTGCTGACAACAAAACCGAAGCTGGCCGCGCCGTGAACCGTCGCGTAGAAGCTCAGGTTGAAGCTCAAGCTAAGTAATTAGCTCGCTGCTTTGAGAAAAGCCCGGCTTATGCCGGGCTTTTCTTTGTCTGCAATTTGGTAAAAACCAGATGATCAGGCTGACTGATCGGCTGGCCAGGCGAGCAAGCCGGGTCGGGCCGCAGAGGCTGCCACTGCACCAATCACCAGAATGGCCGGACTCTTGAGCTGGAATCTGCTGGCCGCTTCCTCCATCCCCGTCAGATCGCTCCGGCATTCCCGCTGCTGCGGCAGGGAGGCGTTCTCGATCATCGCCACCGGCGTCTCCATCGCCATCCCGCCTGCCAGCAATTGCTCACGAATCTCGCTGAGCCTGGCGACTCCCATGTAGATCACCAAAGTCGTTCCACCCTGCGCCAGCGCTTGCCAGTTCACCTGACTGTCATCCTGAGTGTGCGCGGTAACCAGCGTCACACCCCGCGCCACGCCGCGCAAAGTCAGCGGAATATCACACTGCGTCGCCCCGGCCAGTCCGGCAGTAATGCCATTGACCAACTCCACTTCAACCCCGCGCTCACGCAGCCACTGCGCTTCCTCGCCGCCACGGCCGAAGATGCAGGGATCGCCACCCTTGAGACGAACCACGCATTTGCCCTGACGTGCATAACGCAGCATCAGCCGATGAATGAATGCCTGAGGCGTCGAGCGGCAGCCGCCGCGCTTGCCGACCGGAATGATCCGCGCGTCAGGGCAGTGCTCCAGCACGGCGTCATTGACCAGATCGTCGATCAGCACCACCTCCGCTTCGTGCAAGGCACGCACGGCTTTGAGCGTCAGCAATTCAGGATCGCCAGGACCTGCGCCCACTAGCCAGACTTTTGCGTTCATGGTGTTTTCCTCTTCAGATAACGGCGACCGGCCGTGCTTCGGCGGCCAGCAAACGCTTGATTTCCGGGACGCAGGAACCGCATTGCGTGCCGCAGCCCAGTGTGTTTTTCAAACCCTGCAAATCCAGACCTTCACGAATCCCGGCGCAGACCGCGCTATGGCTGACGTTCCTGCAATTGCACAAGGTCTTGTCGGTAACGCTTTGCACACCGGCATTGCCCGGCGGCGCGCTCATCGGCGCCAGCAGCCAGCGCCGCAGTTGTTCGTCCGCGCGGCCCTCCAGCCACAGGCCTTGCAGCCAATGCTGGGCGAGGGTTTCACCGGCGAGGCGGATCGCCGTGATTCGCCCGCTCTCGATACGTACCCGTTTGCCGATGGCCCGGCGCGGATCTTCATAGGCCAGCACCGGGCCCTCGATCAGGGCCAGGCACTGATCGATTTCGCGCAGCAATTGCGGATCGGGCGCGGCGGCGCTGGCAGCGCGTATCAGCAACGCCGGACGCTCGCGACCGACAAGGCTGAGGCTGACGTAGGAAAACGCCTCACACAGCGGTCGAAGCGCCTCAAAGTGCCGTTGAACATCGCCCTCGATCAGTGCGAAAAGCTGCCAGGGCAGATCCACCGGCTCCAGGCGTACACCGCTGTGCTTGAGTTCCGGTTGTTTCGACAAGGGATCGAAGGCGGGCAGGGTCAGGCAATTCACGCCGCCTTTGAGAAAACGGTCGCCCCAGTGCATCGGCAGAAAGGCCTGGCCCGGACGAACACTGTCATCGCTGGCGACCGCCACGATCACCGCTCCCCGGCGGCTCTTCAGATTCACCAGATCCCCCGGCTGCAAACGGTGCCGGCGCAATTCGTCCGGGTGCAGACTCAGCACGGCTTCGCTGACATGCCCGAACAACTGCGCTGCTGTGCCGGTGCGGCTCATACCGTGCCATTGATCGCGCAGACGGCCGGTGATCAGGGTCAGTGGAAAGCGCGCGTCCCGTTGCTCCTTGGCAGCGCGGTAGGGGTCGGCAACGAACTGCGCGCGACCGCTGGCCGTAGGAAATACGCCGTCGCAGTACAGGCGTGGAGTGCCTTGCCGGGCGCCCTGAGGAAACGGCCATTGTTGCGGACCGATTTCATCGATCAACTCGTGGCTGATGCCGGACAGGTCCAGATCGCGGCCACGGGTCAGTGCCTTGAATTCATCGAACAACTGCGCGGGGCGGTCAAACGCAAACAGGCTCGGCTGTTGCGGACGCAGCCGTTTCTCCAGTCGTTGTGCGAAATTTACCGTGATCGCCCAGTCCGGCCGTGCTTCACCCGGTGCGGCAATGGCTTTGCGGACGTGGGAAATCCGCCGTTCGGAGTTGGTCACCGAGCCTTCTTTCTCGCCCCAGCTGGCCGCCGGCAACAGCACGTCGGCAAACGCTGCGGTTTCGGTGGTGCGAAACGCTTCCTGCAACACCACGAACGGACAAGCCTGCAGCGCAGCCCGCACAGTATTCTGGTCCGGCATCGATTGCGCCGGGTTGGTGCAGGCAATCCACAGCGCCTTGATCTTGCCGTTGCGCACCTGTTCAAACAGTTCGATGGCGCTGAGCCCGGTATTTTCCGGCAGCTTATCCACACCCCAATACGCCGCCACTTCGGCGCGATGCTCCGGATTGGCTACTTCACGATGGCCTGGCAACAGGTTGGAAAGGCTGCCGGTTTCCCGCCCGCCCATGGCATTCGGCTGACCGGTCAGGGAGAAAGGTCCTGCACCCGGCCGGCCGATTTGGCCGGTGGCCAGGTGCAGATTGATTAGCGCACTGTTCTTCGCGCTACCGGCGGTGGACTGGTTCAACCCCATGCACCACAGCGACAGGAAACTCGGCGCGGTACCGATCCACTCGGCGCATTGCTGCAACTGCTCGACGCTGATCCCGCACAACTGCGAAACCATGGCCGGGGTGTAATCGCGCACCAGGCTTTTCAGCTCGGCAAGGCCTTCGGTATGGGCCTTGATAAAGTCGCGGTCGATCCGGTCTTCCCACAACAACAAATGCAAAATCCCATGGAACAAAGCGACATCGGTGCCCGGCAGAATCGCCAGATGCAGATCTGCCAAATCACAGGTATCGGTGCGCCGTGGGTCGATGACGATGACTTTCATCTGCGGGCGGCGGGATTTGGCCTCTTCGAGCCGACGAAACAGTACCGGGTGGGCGTAGGCCATGTTACTGCCGACGATCATCACGCAATCGCTCAGCTCCAGGTCCTCGTAGCTGCACGGTGGTGCGTCGGCGCCGAGGCTGCGTTTGTAGCCGACCACGGCCGAAGACATGCAAAGTCGCGAGTTGCTGTCGATGTTGTTGGTGCCGACCAGCGCCCGCGCCAGCTTGTTGAAGGCGTAGTAGTCCTCGGTCAGCAGCTGTCCGGAGATGTAGAACGCTACGCTGTCGGGGCCGTGTTCGGCGATGGTTTCGGCGAACACGTTGGCGGCGTGTTCCAGCGCGGTGTCCCAGTCGCAGCGGCTGCGCGCAAGTCCTTTGCCCAGGCGCAATTCCGGGTACAGCGCCCGCGCCGCCAGATCGCCGGTCAGGTGCAGGGTCGAGCCTTTGCTGCACAATTTGCCGAAGTTGGCCGGGTGCGCCGGATCGCCGCTGACGCCGAGAATGCGCTCGCCGTCATGCTCGATCAGCACGCCGCAGCCGACCCCGCAATAACAGCAGGTCGAGGCGGTCGTCTGGCGGTTCATCAGACGGCGTCCCGCAGGGCCAGTTGCACGCGGCCGTTTTCGACCCGGGCCGGATGATGGTGCGCGCAACCGACGTCCGGTGCCTGGGCTTCGCCGGACTGCAGGTCGATCTGCCAGTTATGCAGCGGGCAGGCCACTCGCTTGCCGTAGATCAGGCCCTGAGACAGCGGGCCACCCTTGTGCGGGCAGCGGTCATCGAGTGCGAAAACTTCGTCGTCGCTTGTGCGAAAGATCGCGATGTCACCTTTGGGCCCGGCAATGATCCGCGAACCGAGGGCATTGATCTCTTCCAGGGCACAGATATCGAGCCAGTTCATGCCGGCACCTCCAGGTTTTTCACGGGGATCACGTCGAACTCTTTCTTCAGTTGCGGCTGGGCGAGGCGTTCTTTCCACGGGTCCTGTTCGAACGACAGGGAGAATTGCAGGCGCTCGTTCAGGGCCTTGCGGCGCTCGGGATCTTCCAGCACGGCTTTCTTGATGTGCTCCATGCCGACCCGTTGCAGGTAGTGCACGGTGCGTTCGAGGTAGAAGGCTTCTTCGCGGTACAGCTGCAGGAACGCGCCGTTGTATTCGCGTACTTCCTCGGCGGTCTTGAGCTTGACGAAGAACTCGGCGACTTCGGTCTTGATCCCGCCGTTGCCACCGATGTACATCTCCCAGCCGGAATCGACGCCGATAATTCCTACGTCCTTGATCCCTGCTTCCGAGCAGTTGCGCGGGCATCCGGAGACCGCCAGCTTCACTTTGTGCGGCGACCACATGTTGAACAGGTCATGTTCGAGGTCGATGCCCAACTGAGTTGAATTCTGTGTGCCGAAGCGGCAGAACTCGCTGCCGACGCAGGTTTTCACGGTGCGGATCGACTTGCCGTAGGCGTGGCCGGACGGCATGTCGAGGTCTTTCCACACGCCGGGCAGGTCCTGCTTCTTGATCCCCAGCAGGTCGATGCGCTGGCCGCCGGTGACCTTGACCATCGGCACCTGATATTTGTCCGCCACGTCGGCGATCCGCCGCAGTTCCGACGGGTTGGTCACGCCGCCCCACATCCTCGGCACCACCGAGTAGGTGCCGTCCTTCTGGATGTTGGCGTGGGCCCGCTCGTTGATCAGGCGCGACTGCGGATCGTCCTTGGCTTCGCCGGGCCAGGTGGAAATCAGGTAGTAGTTGAGGGCCGGGCGGCAGGTGGCGCAGCCGTTCGGGGTGCGCCAGTTGAGGTAACTCATGGTGTCGGCGATGGTCAGCAGGTGCTGCTCGCGAATGGCCTGGCGGATCTGGCCGTGGTTGAGATCGCTACAACCGCAGATGGCTTTTTCGCTTTTCGGTTTGACGTCCGCCGCACCGCCGACGGTGTTGATCAGGATCTGCTCGACCAGCCCGGCGCAGGAACCGCAGGAACTGGCGGCCTTGGTGTGTTTTTTCACCTCGTCGACGCTGAACAGCCCGTGTTCCTGAATCGCCTTGACGATGGTGCCCTTGCACACACCGTTGCAGCCGCAGACTTCGGCGTTGTCGGCCATGCTCATGGCTTTGTCCTGGCCCTGATGTCCTACGTCGCCTAAAGCATTTTCGCCAAACATCAGGTGATCGCGGATCTCGCCGATGGCGTGATTCTCACGAATCTGTCGGAAATACCAACCGCCATCTGCCGTATCGCCGTACAGACAGGCACCGACCAGCACGTCATCCTTGATCACCAGTTTTTTGTACACCCCGCCGATCGGGTCGGAGAGGGTGATGGTCTCGGTGCCTTCGCCGCCCATGAAGTCGCCGGCGGAAAACAGGTCGATGCCGGTGACTTTCAATTTGGTCGACGTCACCGAACCCTGATAGCGGGCGAAACCCAGTTGCGCCAGATGGTTGGCGCAGACCTTGGCCTGTTCGAACAGTGGCGCGACCAGACCGTAGGCGATGCCACGGTGGCTGGCGCATTCGCCGATGGCATAGATGCGCGGGTCGTAGGTCTGCAGGGTGTCGTTGACCAGAATCCCGCGGTTGCAGGGGATGCCGGCCTTTTCCGCCAGTTCGGTATTGGGGCGAATGCCGGCGGCCATCACCACCAGATCGGCAGGAATGATGTCGCCGTTCTTGAATTGCACCGAGCCGACGCGGCCGTTGCCGGCGTCGTGCAGGACCTGGGTCTGTTCGCACAGGCGAAAGTGCAGGCCACGGGATTCGAGCGCGGTTTGCAGGAGCTGGCCGCTGGTCTTGTCCAGTTGCCGCTCCAGCAGCCATTCACCGAGGTGCACCACCGTGACGTGCATGCCGCGCAGCATCAGGCCGTTGGCCGCTTCGAGGCCGAGCAGGCCGCCGCCGATCACCACGGCGTGCTTGTGGGTCCTGGCGGTGTCGATCATCGCCTGGGTGTCGGCGATGTCGCGGTAACCGATCACGCCCTGCAAGGTGTTGCCGGGGATCGGCAGGATGAACGGGGTCGAGCCGGTGGCGATCAGCAGGCGATCGTATTCGGCCTCGGTGCCGTCCTCGGCGATCACCCGGCGCTTGACCCGGTCGATCTCCACCACTTTGCGGTTGAGCAGCAATTTGATGCCGTTTTCCAGGTACCAGTCGAGGTCGTTGAGCACGATCTCTTCGAAGGTCTGTTCGCCGGCCAATACCGGCGACAACAGGATGCGGTTGTAGTTGGTGTGGGGCTCGGCGCCGAAGACCGTGATGTCGTACAGCTCGTTGCTCAGCTTGAGCAGTTCTTCCAGGGTACGGACCCCGGCCATGCCATTGCCGATCATCACCAGTTTGAGTTTTTTCATCAGGTTCTCCGGGGAGCTTCGGGCTTGCCTCTTGTGGGCAGTCAGGCCTTGCTCGACAAAAATGGCGCAAACAAAAAAGGCGTCCCGCCAGTTACCTAGCGAGGACGCCTTTGTCCTTGTCCCGTTCTCTCGGGAAGCCTGGCCTTCGTCGTTGAAGGTCGGGCTTTATGTCAGTTGAGCACGTTAATGCAGTGGTTGTGCCAAGTCGCGGTGAGCCGCGAATTCATTGGGTTAGTGCTGGAATTGGCCAGATGTTCATTGTGGTTTTTGCACTGAATGGAAGCGGCACGCCCGTTAATGGAGCGCCGCATCAGCCGTGAAACAACAGAAACAGCAGCACCAGATTGCCCAGCAGCGCCAGTAACGCCAATGTCCGCCAGACCTTCAGCGGTTCCCGTTCGAGCAAAGGACGAGGGCGTACATTCAGGCTGCGGCGTTCACCCTGCTCCAGCGTGAACAACCATTCCTCGGCGGTTTCATAGCGTTGCAACGGATCGGCCGAGACGCCACGTTCCAGACTCTGCGCCAGCCATTCCGGCAGATCCGGCCGATATCGAGCCGCACTCACCGGCACCCCGAAACGCGGACGCTGGAAGGCTTCGATTTCTCCGTAGGGGAAGTGTCCGGTGAGCAGGAAATACAAGGTCACGCCCACCGCGTACAGATCCTGACGAGCCTCGGGTGCATCGCCACGAAAAGACTCCGGGGCGATATAACTCGGGGTTCCCGGCAGTGTCGACGGCGTGTCTTGCGAAAGGCCGGGGCAATACGCCAGACCGAAATCCAGCAAGCGCAACTCGCCGTCGTCCCCCAGCAGCAGGTTCTCCGGTTTGATGTCGCGGTGCAGAATCTGCCGCCGATGCAGCAGGCCGACGGCCCGCAACAGGCGTTCGGCCACGTCCTGCCACTGAGGCAGGGGCAGCGGACCGCTTTGCTCGAACAGACGCGCCAGTGTGATCCCCGAATATTCACGCATCACGTAGTACAAATGCTGACGCTGACTGGCGCTATGGACTTCAGGGAAATGTCGCCCGGCCACGCGTTTGAGAAACCATTCTTCCGCCAGCAAGGCCTGACCTGCGTGGGCATCGTCCGCCAGCCGTGTGGGCAAGGTTTTCAACAGCCACGTCTGGCCTTGGTTATCGAGGACGCGATACAGCAGCGATTGCTGGCTCTGACCAACGATGCCTTGCACCTGCCAGCCCTCGAAGGTCTGGCCCGGTTTGAGCAATGGGGGCAGCGGCCATTGCTGCAACTGGATCAGCGCATCGCCGATGCTCGCTTCCCCCACGGCATCGACCCGCACCAGCAAGGCGCTGGCGTTGTCCTGGCTGCCGGCCAGATGCGCGGCGTTGACCAGTGTTTGTGCCGCACTGTGCAGATCCGGTTGATCACGCAGAATCCCGGCGATGGCCGTGTCGCCGAGCGCGGCCCAGACACCGTCGCTGAGCAGCACGAAGTTCTCGCCCTCACGCAGCTCGCCGTCGAGAAAATCCAGTACCAGATGTTGGTCCAGGCCTAGTGCACGCTTGAGCACGTGCTGCATGCCCGGTTGCTCCCAGACGTGATCCTCGGTGATCCGCTGCAGGCTGTCGGTATGCCAGCGATAGACCCGGCAATCCCCCACATGCGCCAGTGTGAAGCGTCTGCCGCGCAGGACCAGCGCGCTGACGGTGGTGAGCAATGGCTGGCCACCGCCATTGGCCTGCAACCAGCGATTTTGCGCGAGCAACAGGCGATCCAGTGCCTGGGCCACGCTCCAGGTCTGCGGGGTGGCGTAGTAGTCCAGCGCCAGTGCCTGCAAGGTCGAGCGCGCAGCCAGACCGCCATCGGCGCACTGGCTGACGCCGTCGGCGATGGCGAACAGAAACCCTTTGCTGGCGGCCAGCGCCGGGGCCGGCGTGACCAGGCGCAAGGCGTCCTGATTCTCCGCGCGCGGGCCGGTGGCGCTGGCTTCGGCGAAGCTCAGTTGCAGGGCCATGCGGGCCTCAGACCCGGGCAGCGGTCACGGCCGCCGAACCCCAGGTGGTTCTCCAGCGACGTTTGACGCCGTGCAGGCCGAACCATGCCAACACGCCAAGGCTAGCGAACAACCACAGCGCCAGTTGATAACTGCCGGTGCTCTGTTTGATTGCGCCCATGCCGGCCGCCAGGGCAAAACCGCCGATGCCACCGGCCATGCCGATCAGCCCGGTCATCACGCCGATCTCGCGGCGAAAGCGTTGCGGCACCAGTTGGAACACCGCGCCATTACCCGCGCCGAGACCGAGCATGGTGCAGACGAACAGTGCCAGCGCCGCGTAGGAACTGGGCAGGTTGAAACCGACGGCCGCGATGCAGATCGCCGCCACCGTGTACATCGCCAGCAGCGTGCGAATCCCGCCGAAACGGTCAGCCAGCGCACCGCCCAGCGGTCGCATCAGGCTGCCGCCGAACACGCAGGCGGCGGTGTAGTAACCGGCGGTGACCGGGCTCAAACCGTATTGATCGTTGAAGTAGCCGGGCAGGGCGCTGGCCAGGCCGATGAAGCCGCCGAAGGTGACGCTGTAGAAAAACATGAACCACCAACTGTCGCGGTCGCCCAGAGCCTTGAAGTAGTCGGCCATGGATTTGGCTTTTGGTCGCTCCGGCGCGTTTTTCGCCAGCCAGGCGAACAGCACCAGGGTCAGGATCAGCGGAATCAGGGCGAAACCGAACACGTTGCTCCAGCCGAACGACGCGGCCAGCACCGGGGCGATCAGCGCGGCGAACACGGTGCCGGAGTTGCCGGCGCCTGCGATGCCCATCGCCTTGCCCTGATGCTCCGGCGGATACCACTGCGAGGCCAGCGGCAGCGCCACGGCAAACGAAGCGCCGGCCATGCCGAGGAACAGGCCAAGCAGCAGGGCCTGTTCGTAACTGTGAATGCCCAGCTTCCAGGCGCCGAACAGCGCGCAGATCACGATCACCTGGCCGATCAGCCCGGCGGTTTTCGGCGACAGGCGATCGGCAAGCATGCCCATCGCAAAGCGCAGCACGGCGCCGGCCAGGATCGGCGTGGCCACTACGAGGCCGCGCTGTTGGGTGGTCAGGTGCAGGTCGGCGGCGATCTGCACCGCCAGCGGGCCGAGCAGATACCAGACCATGAAGCTCAGGTCGAAATACAGGAAGGCCGCGAACAGGGTCGGGGTGTGGCCGGATTTCCAGAAGCTTTTATTCATCGCGCACCTCAGCGGTAGAGAATCTCGAGAAGGAGTCAGAACCAGCACAGTGGGGCGCCGCCACGGCCGCACCACCGGCCCCGGTCAATGGGGCCAAAACGCAAAAACGCCGCTACCCGGATCGCCGAAAGGGGCGAAGAAGGTGAGCGACGTCTTTGTCGTGGGTGGGGCAACCGCCGTTGGTTACCTGTAGGGATTGCTTAGCGAGATTTGTGCCAGCTCAGCCAAGCAACTCGCTCATGGCAATGATCTGCTCCGCGACCTGTATCAGTTTCTGCTGGCGGCTCATGGCCTGGCGGCGCATCAGGGTGTAGGCCTCTTCTTCGTTGCAGTCCTTCATTTTCATCAACAGCCCTTTGGCCAGTTCGATGCGTTTGCGCTCGGCCAGTTGCTGGTCGCGGGCCTGAAGCTGGGCGCGCAGGGCCTGGTCGCTTTCGAAGCGGGCCATGGCCACGTCGAGAATCGGCTGCAAACGTTGTGCGTGAATGCCCTCGACAATGTAGGCACTGACCCCGGACTTGATCGCCTGACGCATCACACCGGGGTCGTGCTCGTCGGTGAACATCACGATCGGCCGGGGCTGGTCGCGGCTGACCAGTACCACTTGTTCCATCACATCGCGGCCCGGTGACTCGGTATCGATCAGGATCACGTCCGGGCGCACCGTTTCGACGCGCGCCGGCAGGTCGATGGTCAGGCCGGACTCGTCGATCACCTCGAAACCGGCCTCGGTCAGCGCAGCTTTCAGGCGCCCGACTTTTTTCGCCGTGTCGTTGATCAGCAGAATGCGCAGCATGTTTGCGGTCTCCTGTCAGCGACGGGCGAGAAGAGGGGCGGTGTTGCTTAGCGCGTGCAGCTTGAAGCTTTGCGCGTAGGCAGCCGGGTCGCTGCCATCCCAGACCTTGCCGTCGATCAACTGGCTGCTGCGGATGTCCTCCGTGCCGACTGGCACACCAACTGCGCTGGCGGCGTCGCGGTACAGCGCCAGTTGTTGCACCTGGCGGGCGACGGCGAGGTAATCCGGGTCGTCACGCAGCAAACCCCAACGGCGAAACTGGGTCATGAACCACATGCCGTCCGACAGATACGGCAGATTCACCGCACCATCGCCGTGAAAGCGCAGGGCGTGCGGATCCTGCCAGCGGTTGCCCAGACCGTCGTCGTAGGCACCGAGAAAACGCGGCTCGATGCAGGAATCCGGGGCGTCGAGGTACTCGGCAGCGCTGAGCAGTTGCGCGGTGCTGCGGCGGTTTTCCGGGCTTTCTTCGATGAAACGGCTGGCTTCGAGGATCGCCATCACCAGCGCCCGGGCCGTGTTGGGGTATTGCTCGACAAAGGCGCGGGTGCAGCCGAGGACTTTTTCCGGATGGTCGGGCCAGATGGTCTGGCTGGTCGCCAGGGTGAAACCGAGATCCTGCTGCACGGCGCTGGCGGCCCACGGCTCGCCCACGCAGAAACCATCGATGCGACCGGCCTGCAGGTGCGCGACCATTTGCGGCGGCGGCACCACCACGCTGTCGACATCCTGCAACGGATGGATGCCCTGGCTCGCCAGCCAGTAATAGAGCCACATGGCATGGGTGCCGGTGGGGAAGGTCTGGGCGAAGGTCAGCCTTGCGCGGGTTTGGTGCACATGACGGTCCAGCGCCTCAGGACCGGTCACGCCCAGCCCTTGCAAGCCGTGGGACAGGTTAAGGCTCTGGCCGTTCTGGTTCAGACCCATCAGCACCGCCATGTCGGTGGAAGCAACGCCGCCGATGCCCAGGTGCACCGCGTAGATCAGGCCGTAGAGGCTGTGGGCGGCATCGAGTTCGCCGCTGACCAGATTGTCCCGCAGGTTTGCCCATGAGCTCTGGCGCTTGAGGTTCAGGGTCAGGCCGTAAGGCTGGGCAAAGCCCTGGGTGGCGGCGACCACCACCGAGGCGCAGTCGCTCAGGGCCATGAAGCCGAGGTTGATCGCGCTTTTTTCCGGGGCATCGCTGCCGTTGACCCAGGCCAGTGGCCCGACGGAGGTTTGAGTCATGAAAAACCACCCTCAAAAAAAACGCCGTCCGAGGCTTTGCCCGCGCAAAACCGAGAGACGACGCCATTGTCCTTGCCTGCACACCACCATTGGCCTGCGGGCTGATGCAGGAGCAGGTGCAAGGCATATGCCAGCGCAGCGGATTTGCGCATGCGCCTCGCGCGGCAGGGCGATGCCCGGCTATAATCGCCGCCTCTTTTCGCCGCCCGAGTCATAGCCGCCCATGTACACCCTGGCCCGTCAGCTGTTGTTCAAACTTTCCCCGGAAACCTCCCACGATCTGTCGCTGGATCTGATCGGCGCGGGCGGGCGTTTGGGCCTCAACGGCTTGCTGTGCAAGGCGCCGGCGTCGCTGCCGGTGAACGTCATGGGCCTGCAGTTCCCGAACCCGGTGGGTCTGGCGGCCGGTCTGGACAAGAACGGCGCGGCCATCGACGGCTTCGCGCAGCTGGGTTTCGGTTTTGTCGAAATCGGCACCGTGACCCCGCGCCCGCAGCCGGGCAACCCGAAACCGCGGATTTTCCGCCTGCCGGAAGCCGAGGCGATCATCAACCGCATGGGTTTCAACAACCTCGGTGTGGATAACCTGCTGGCGCGGGTGGCGGCGGCCAAATACAAGGGCGTGCTGGGGATCAACATCGGCAAGAACTTCGACACCCCGGTCGAGCGGGCGGTGGATGACTACCTGATCTGCCTGGACAAGGTTTACGCCCACGCCAGTTACGTCACGGTCAACGTCAGTTCGCCGAACACCCCGGGCCTGCGCAGCCTGCAATTCGGCGATTCGCTCAAGCAGTTGCTGGCGGATCTGGCCACACGTCGCGCCGAACTGGCCCTGCGTCACGGCAAACATGTACCGCTGGCGATCAAGATCGCGCCGGACATGACCGACGAAGAAACCGCGCAAGTCGCGCAAGCGCTGATCGAAACCGGGATGGACGCGGTGATCGCCACCAACACCACCCTCAGCCGCGTGGGCGTCGAAGGCATGGAACACGGTGACGAGGCGGGAGGTTTGTCCGGTGCACCGGTGCGTGAGAAGAGCACTCACACCGTGAAAGTGCTGGCGTCCGAGCTGGGCGGCAAGCTGCCGATCATCGCAGCCGGCGGCATCACCGAAGGCAAGCATGCGGCCGAGAAGATCGCTGCCGGCGCGAGCCTGGTGCAGATCTACTCCGGCTTCATCTACAAGGGCCCGGCGCTGATCCGCGAGTCCGTGGACGCCATCGCCGCCAAGCGCTGATCGTCGGACATAAACGGCAGGCATAAAAAAGGGCTCCTCGAAGGAGCCCCTGGGCCGTAGCCCGCCGTCCGGGAAGGACGTGCATGGTGATCAGGGTGTTGCGAAATCAGATTGTCGTGTCGGAATAAATGCCCTGTGTCAGCCGACGGCGTGAAGTTCGTTGAGTCTGTGGATTCCCGCAGTGCCGGTCATACCGTCCCAGTTGTCGCCGCGTCCTTCTCGCCAGCCGTTGATCCAGGCTTGACGTACCGACGGTAGAGTAAATGGGCAAAGCTCACGGGATTTGCCACCAACGCCATATTGATATCCGCGCAAAAATGCTCTTTCCAACGGATCACGCTTAAGTCTTCTCATAGGGTGTTTCCCTCACTTGTTGACTGTTTTTGTCGCGTCGACCTCAATTGAGGTCTGGCAGAAAAACTCTGCCGTTGGCGGCTCGCTGCCGGCGTGGCGAGCCAAGGTGTTGACGCCGTTGCGACGTCAACCTGTGTCCAGTTCTAACCAATGAGTCACATCGAGGGAATGACCGTTTTGTCATAAGGACGTAACGAAAAGGGTGCTATGGCGATAAGTAACGCCAGGTTTCATGAATGTTTATTCACCAAACCCCGGTATGATCGGCCCTGCGCTGTATGACAGGTTTAATGCCTTAGTGAGAATGACCCACGTTTACCGTCGGGTACTTTTCGACGAAGGGTTGCTTTGAGTCATTTTGTTGCATCAACTTTTTTATCTGTCCCGGCATCTAAGCTCTTTTAACCCGAGCAGCGGGGATGGAACGGCACACCTTCGTGCCACGCGGGCGCTCTTGTAGAAAAGCGCCTGATTGAAAACCGGATCGGCAATGCGTTGCCGGTTCATTAGCCAAAGGCTCTGGAAAAACCATGTCCGACCGTTTCGAACTCTTCCTCACTTGCCCTAAAGGCCTTGAAGGCCTGCTCATCGAGGAAGCCGTCGGGCTTGGCCTTGAAGAAGCCCGCGAGCACACCTCCGCCGTGCGTGGCATGGCGACCATGGAAACCGCTTATCGCCTGTGCCTCTGGTCGCGTCTGGCCAACCGCGTGTTGCTGGTGCTCAAGCGCTTCCCGATGAAAAACGCCGAAGACCTGTACCACGGCGTACTCGACGTCGACTGGCAGGATCACATGCTGGCCGACGGCACCCTGGCTGTTGAATTCAGCGGCCACGGCTCGGGCATCGATAACACCCATTTCGGCGCCTTGAAGGTCAAGGACGCCATCGTCGACAAACTGCGCACCCCACAGGGTGATCGCCCGAGCATCGACAAGCTCAACCCGGACCTGCGCATTCACCTGCGACTGGATCGCGGTGAAGCGATTCTGTCCCTCGACCTCTCCGGCCACAGCCTGCACCAGCGCGGCTACCGCTTGCAGCAGGGCGCTGCACCGCTGAAGGAAAACCTGGCAGCCGCGATCCTGATCCGTTCCGGCTGGCCGCGCATTGCCGCCGAAGGTGGCGCGCTGGCTGACCCGATGTGCGGTGTCGGCACGTTCCTGGTGGAAGCCGGCATGATCGCTGCCGATATGGCGCCGAACCTGCGCCGCGAGCAGTGGGGTTTCACCGCGTGGCTCGGTCACGTCCCGGCGCTGTGGAAGAAACTGCACGAAGAAGCCGTCGAGCGCGCCGCTGCCGGTCTGGCCAAGCCGCCGCTGTGGATCCGTGGTTATGAAGCCGACCCACGACTGATTCAGCCGGGCCGCAACAACGTCGAGCGTGCCGGCCTGAGCGAATGGATCAAGATCTATCAGGGCGAAGTGGCGACCTTCGAACCGCGTCCAGACCAGAACCAGAAAGGCCTGGTCATCTGCAACCCGCCGTATGGTGAGCGTCTGGGTGACGAAGCCAGCCTGTTGTACCTCTATCAGAACCTTGGCGAGCGCCTGCGTCAGGCCTGCCTGAACTGGGAAGCCGCGGTGTTCACCGGCGCGCCGGACCTGGGCAAGCGCATGGGTATCCGCAGCCACAAACAGTATTCGTTCTGGAACGGCGCGCTGCCGTGCAAGCTGCTGTTGATCAAAGTGTTGCCGGATCAGTTCGTCACCGGCGAGCGTCGTACTCCGGAGCAACGCCAGGCCGAGCGCGAGCAAGCCGAATACGATCAGGCGCCGAACGAGCCGCAAGAGCGCAAGTACAACAAGAACGGTAACCCGATCAAACCGACGCCGGCCCCGGCTCCGGTGATCGAGCAACCACGCCTGAGCGAAGGCGGGCAGATGTTTGCCAACCGCCTGCAGAAGAACCTCAAGGCCATGGGCAAGTGGGTCAAGCGCGAAGGCATCGACTGCTACCGCGTCTACGATGCGGACATGCCGGAATACGCCATGGCCATCGACCTGTATCACGACTGGGTGCACGTTCAGGAATACGCCGCGCCGAAGTCGATCGACCCGGAAAAGGCCTCGATCCGCATGTTCGATGCGCTGGCGGCCATCCCGCAGGCACTGAACATCGACAAGAGTCGCGTGGTGGTCAAGCGCCGCGAGCGTCAGAGCGGCACCAAGCAGTACGAACGTCAGGCGGCCCAGGGCAAGTTCAACGAGGTCACAGAAGGTGGGGTGAAGTTGCTGGTGAACCTCACCGACTACCTCGACACGGGGCTGTTCCTCGATCACCGGCCGATGCGCATGCGGATCCAGAAAGAGGCGGCCGGCAAGCGCTTCCTCAACCTGTTCTGCTACACCGCGACCGCCAGTGTGCACGCGGCCAAGGGCGGTGCGCGCAGTACCACCAGCGTCGACCTGTCGAAAACCTATCTCGACTGGGCGCGCCGCAACCTGTCGCTCAACGGTTTCTCCGACAAGAACCGTCTGGAGCAGGGCGACGTGATGGCGTGGCTGGAAAGCAGCCGGGACGAGTACGACCTGATCTTCATCGACCCGCCGACCTTCTCCAACTCCAAGCGCATGGAAGGAATCTTCGACGTGCAGCGTGACCAGGTACAGTTGATCGACCTGGCCATGGCGCGTCTGGCAGCCGGCGGGGTGTTGTACTTCTCCAACAACTTCCGCAAGTTCCAGCTGGAAGACAACCTGGCCGAGCGTTATGCGGTCGAGGAAATCACCGCCAGCACCATCGATCCGGATTTCGCCCGCAACGGCAAGATCCACCGCGCCTGGAAAATCACGGCTCGTTGACGCTCTGCATAATTGGATCCACAGAGCCTTGATTTTAAAGGTTCTTGGATCCGATCAGAGCTAGCCAAATTAATGGCTAATAGCTATAACTCACTCACGGCCAATGGGGTTATCCCGTAAGTACTGGCGTAGTGAGTGGCCCATATGTCGTTGCACCCCGTGCGCCCCAAGATCCTGGGTTTCATCAGCGAAGAAGTCTCGGCCTGGCTGGTCGCGCTGCTGGTATTGCTCGCCGGCGGGATTCTCACGGGGTTGCTGGCCTGGGCCACCCTCAATCAGTTTCACAGCCAGTTGCGCCAGCGTTTTCAACTGCTGGCCAACGAGCGTTACAGCCGTATCGAAGAACGCTTTCAGGATCAGGAACAACGCCTCGACGGCCTGCGCCGGTTCTTCGCCAACTCCGAATCGGTGTCCCGCGCCGAATTCGACGGCTACACCCAACCTTTATTACTGCGCACCCAGGCCTATTCGTTCGCCTTGCGGGTGAGCGGTGCCGAGCGCGCCGCGTTCGAGCAACAGGTGCGTGAGGAAGGCATTACCACCTTCAGCGTGCGCGAACTCAATACCCGCGGCGAACTGCAACTGGCCGCCGCCCGGGATGAATACGTCGTCGTGGTGTACAGCCAGACCCAGAGCCGCCTGGGTTCCCCACTGGGTTACGACTTGCTGGCCCAGCCGCTGCGTCGTTCGACCCTGGAGCGTGCCGACCAGCTCGGCGGCCTGGCGGTGTCGCAGCCGATGCATCTGGTCAGTATCGAACCGGCCTATGCGCGGGGCGTGCTGCTGGTGGCGCCGGTGCGGCGCGAGGGTGAGCCCAAGTCCTTCGGTTATGTGATGGCGGTGATCAGCATGCGCCAGTTGCTTGCCGACGGGCTGCCTGACGCGCTGCATGATTACCTCTCGGTGCGCATCCTCGACCTGTCGACCAATGATCAGCACGAGGTGCTGTTCGAGTCGACCAATGATCCGGCGCCCAGCGATCTGTCGACCACGCGGCTGGTGCGCATGGCCGACCACGACTATCAGGTCGATATCTCGCCCAGCGAGTCCTTCCTGCAGGCCAACCATTCGTCGGTTGGCAGCGTGGTGGTCCTCGGCGGTTTGCTCAGCCTGCTGCTCAGCGCGCTGCTGTATGTGTTGGTCAGCCAGCGCCAGCGAGCCTTGCGGATGGTCGAGCTGCGAACTCAGGAACTGCATGAGCGTGAACAGGAACTGCGGGGCACCCATGGCCAGTTGCGCGGGGTGCTCAACGCGGCGACTCAAGTGGCGATCATCGCCACCGACCTGCGCGGCGTGATCAACACCTTCAATCCCGGCGCGGAGCAGATGCTCGGCTATCGCAGCGCCGAGGTGGTCGGCCATATGACCCTGGAAAACCTGCATTTCCCCCGGGAGCTGATCACCCGTGCGGCGGAACTGAGCGCCCGCTATGGCAAGGCTATCCCGACCTGCCAGGCGATGCTGGTGGAGGGCGGCGAAGTCGGCGGGCATGAGGCGCGGGAGTGGACGCTGGTGCGCAAGGATGGCAGCCATCTGCCGGTGAACATGCTCGCCACCCCGGTGCTGGATGAGCAGGGGCTGTGGGTCGGGCACCTGGCGATCTGCATCGATATCACCGAACGCAAGCGCGTACACGAGGCCCTTGCGGCGCGGGACGTGCTGCTGAAGAAACTCAGCGCCCATGTTCCCGGCGGCATCTATCAGTTCAAGATGGAATTCGACGGGCGCTTCAGCGTGATTTACGCCAGTGACGGCATTCGCGAGATCTACGAGCTGGAACCCGACGTGTTGCTGCTCAATGCCGAATCAATTTTTACCCGGATTCACCCACAGGACGTCAGCCGCGTGCGCAAGTCGATCCGTGCCTCGGCGGACAATCTCAGTCCGTGGCGTGAAGAGTACCGCGTGCAATTGCCCGAGCGCGGCCTGCGCTGGGTGCGCGGCGAAGCGACGCCCGAGGAACTGCCGGGCGGTGGTGTGCTCTGGCATGGCTACATTTCGGACATCTCCGACCTGAAGCGCGTGGAGGAAGAACTGCGCGCACTGTCGGTGACCGATGCACTGACCGGCATTCACAACCGGCGCTATTTCCAGGAGCGCCTGACCACCGAAATGGCCCGGGTCGAGCGCGGGGGCGGCGAATTGTCGGTGATCATGCTCGATATCGACCACTTCAAACGGATCAACGATCAGTACGGCCACGCGGTCGGCGACCGGGTGTTGCAGGCGGTGTGCGAGCGCATCGGCCATCGGCTGCGGCGTACCGACGTGTTCTGTCGTCTCGGTGGCGAAGAGTTCATGGTGCTGTGCCCGGACATCGACGGCGATCATGCGTATATGCTGGCCGTGGAGTTGTGGCAAGGCTTGCGCGGGGCGCCGGTGGATGTGGTCGGTGTGGTGACCGCGAGTTTCGGGATTGCCAGCTGGCGGCCGGGAGAGGGCGCCGACTCGCTGTTGTTGCGGGCGGATTCGGGGGTTTACGCGGCGAAGCAGGGCGGGCGGGACCGGGTCGAGCGGCAGATGCACTGATCCGGTTTGCCGCTGAATACCTGTGGGAGCGAGCAAACTCGCTCCCACAATGTTTTTTGGTGTGCTTACAAAACCGAAGCCGTCTGCGGCGCTCGCGGCTGTTTGTAGAGATCCAGCAGCACCTGATCCAGAACCGACGACGCGCCGAACGGTGCCTTGTCGTTGAGGATCGCCACCACCGCCCAGGTGTTGCCGTTGACGTCGCGGCTGAAGCCGGCGATGGCGCGCACGGTGTTCAGGGTGCCGGTCTTGACGTGGGCTTCGCCGCGCATCGCGGTGGTCTTCAGGCGTTTACGCATGGTGCCGTCCATGCCGGCGATCGGCAGCGAGCTGATGTACTCGGCCGCGTAAGGGCTGTGCCACGCGGCTTGCAGCATCGCCGCCATTTCCCGGGCGCTGACCCGCTCGGCACGGGACAGGCCGGAACCGTTCTCCATCACCAGGTGCGGCGCGGTGATGCCTTTTCTCGCCAGCCACTGGCGGACCACGCGCTGCCCGGCCTTGGCGTCATCGCCGTCGGCTTCGTTGCGGAATTTCTGGCCAAGGCTCAGGAACAGCTGCTGGGCCATGGTGTTGTTACTGTATTTGTTGATGTCGCGGATGATTTCCGCCAGGTCCGGCGAGAAGGCACGGGCCAGCACCTTGGCGTTGCTCGGCGTCGGCGCCAGACGGTCCTTGCCCTGGATGCTGCCGCCCAGTTCCTTCCAGATCGCCCGCACGGCGCCGGCGGTGTAGGTCGCGTGGTCGAGCAGCGACAGATAAGTCTGCGAGCTGCAGCCTTCACCCAACTGACCGGCAACGGTCACCGTCACGCTGCCATCGGCCTGCGTTACCGGGTTGTAGCGCACGCCGCCGGTGCATTGCTTGGAGTTGAGCGCCTTGACGGTGTTCTCGATCTTGATGCTGGCAATCGGCGGTTCTACTGAAATCAGTACCCGGCCGCCGTCATTGCGGGCCACGAAACGCAGGGCCTTGAGGTTGACCAGCAGCGAGTCGGGCTTGACCAGGAACGGCTTGTTCTCGTCATTGCCGTCATCGTTGAATTCCGGCAGTTGCGGCTGAATGAAGAAGCTGCGGTCCAGCACCAGGTCGCCGGTGATCTGGGTTACGCCGTTGGCGCGCAGGTCGCGCATCAGCAGCCAGAGTTTTTCCATGTTCAGCTTCGGATCACCGCCACCCTTGAGGTAGAGGTTGCCGTTGAGGATGCCGCCGCTCAGGTCGCCGTCGGTGTAGAACTCGGTTTTCCACTGATGGTTGGGGCCGAGCATTTCCAGCGCCGCGTAGGTGGTGACCAGTTTCATGGTCGAGGCCGGGTTGACCGACACATCGGCGTTGTACACGGTCGGTGTGCCCGGGCCGTCCAGCGGTACCATCACCAGCGACAGGGCAGTGGGCTGCAGCTTGCTGGCCTTGAGGGCTTTTTCGACGTTGGGGGTCAGGGACGTGTTGATGGTGGCAGCGGAGACGGGCAGGGCCAGGGGAAGAAGAAGGCCGGCCAGGAGCAGAGGACGCAACGATTTGATCATATGAAATAAAACCCTACAGCCGAGGGGAAAAAGACGAGGACATGGATGAAAAGGCCCTCAGTGGTCATGAAAGTGTCGGCATTATGCCCCAAGGTGTAACAGCTTGTGCCTTTCCCAAGGGGCCCAATCGGTTATTTTTTTACGGGCGGTCGTACGCACGTCCCGGATAGGCGGGCAATCGCCGCCTTAAACTGGTAAAGTGCCGGCCGTTATTACTTAAGAGGATTGTTCCAATGGCGACTAACCGTTCCCAGCGTCTGCGCAAAAAACTGTGCGTCGATGAATTTCAAGAGCTGGGTTTCGAACTGAACCTGGGCTTCAAAGAAGACCTGTCCGAAGAAGCCATTGACGCTTTCCTCGAAGCATTCATCAAAGAAGCCATGGAAGCCAACGGTCTGGGCTATGTCGGCGGCGAAGACTTCGGTCTGGTTTGCCTGCAGAAGCGTGGCTCGGTGTCCGAAGAACAGCGCGCTGCCGTTGAAGCCTGGCTGAAAACCCGCTCCGAGCTGACCACCACTGAAATCAGCCCGCTGCTGGACGTCTGGTATCCGGAAAAGCCGATCAACGCGGCCAAGTGATACTGAAAAAAACGGCGACCTGAGGGTCGCCGTTTTTTTATGCCTGCTTTTTAACGAATCATGCCTTGCGCCAGTTGAGGATCAGCAAGGTCAGCACCCCCGCAACAATCCCCCAGAACGCCGAGCCGATGGAAAACAGCGTCAGCCCCGACGCCGTGACCATGAAGGTGATCAGCGCCGCTTCCCGTTCCTTCACCTCGGTCATGGCGATGCTCAAGCCGTTGATGATCGAACCAAACAGCGCCAGCGCGGCAATCGACAGCACCAGCTCCTTGGGCAGCGCGGCAAACAGCGCCGCCAGCGTGGCGCCGAACACCCCGGCAATCCCGTAGAAGATCCCGCACCACACGGCGGCGGTGTAGCGTTTGTTGCGATCCTCATGGGCGTGGGGGCCGGTGCAGATCGCGGCGCTGATCGCTGCGAGGTTGATGCCATGGGAACCGAACGGCGCCAAAAGCAGCGAGGCAATGCCTGTGGTGGTGATCACCGGCGAAGCCGGGACGTTGTAGCCATCGGCGCGCAACACGGCGACGCCAGGCATGTTCTGCGAGGTCATCGCTACGACAAACAGCGGAATGCCGATGCTGATGGTTGCCGCGAGAGAAAAATGCGGCGTGGTCCAGACCGGCGTCGCCACTTCCAGGTGAAAACCGCTGAAATCCAGCAGCCCCATGAAGCCCGAAAGCGCGGTGCCGATCAGCAGCGCGGCGAGTACCGCATAACGCGGCGTCAGGCGTTTGACCAGCAGATAAGTGAAGAACATCCCCAGTACCAGCCCGGTGCGGTGCTGCGCGGCGACGAAGATTTCGCTGCCGATCTTGAACAGAATCCCCGCCAGCAGCGCGGCCGCCAGCGATGCCGGGATCTTTTTCACCAGGCGTTCGAAGCTGCCGGTCAAACCGCAGATCGTCACCAGCAACGCGCAGGTAATGTAGGCGCCGATGGCTTCGCCGTAGGTAACGCCGCCAAGGCTGGTGATCAGCAGCGCTGCGCCGGGGGTCGACCAGGCAATGGTGATCGGTGTGCGATAGCGCAGCGACAGGCCGATCGAACACACCGCCATGCCGATGGAAATCGCCCAGATCCACGAGGAAATCTGCCCGCTGGTCAGGCCCGCAGCTTGCCCGGCCTGGAACATCAGTACCAGCGAACTGGTGTAACCGGTCATCATCGCGATGAATCCGGCGACGATGGCGGAGGGCGATGTGTCCGCGAAGGGGCGCAGTCGGGTGTGGGTGATTTCGTTCATGACAGCGGCGTTCCTTGTTCAAGCCACGGATTTCGGGTTTAAGCCTAAACTCAAACGTAACGATGCGTTGCAATACAGCCGAAGTCACAAATAGCCGTACAGTCGTGTTGCCACCTTCCATTGTGTACAATCGCGCTGTTTTTTACGCGATACTTGCCAGCGACCCACTGTGCCGTATTACAGTCACGGTCAATTCGCCGCCGCTCTTCCCGACTCGAGTGCCCATGAACGAACAGTTGCAACCCCTCAAGAAACAACCGCGAGCAGGCAAAGCCGGCCGCAGCGGAACCCAGGACGATATTGTCTATGCGCATATCTTCGAGGCCATCCTCGAACAGCGCCTGGCGCCCGGTACAAAGTTGAGCGAAGAAGCGCTGGGGGAAATTTTCGGGGTCAGCCGCACCATCATTCGCCGCGCGCTCTCGCGTCTGGCCCATGAAGGTGTGGTGCTGTTGCGGCCGAACCGTGGCGCGGTGGTGGCGAGCCCGAGCGTCGAAGAGGCGCGTCAGGTGTTCCTCGCCCGGCGTCTGGTGGAGCGCGCGATCACCGAGCTGGCGGTGCAGCACGCCACCGCCGAGCAGATCGCCGAGCTGCGGCAGATGGTCAACGACGAACGCGACAGTTTCTCCCGTGGCGATCGCGGCGCCGGCATCCGTCTCTCCGGCGAATTCCACCTGAAACTGGCCGAAGCGGCGAAGAACGCGCCGTTGATCAGCTTCCAGCGCAGCCTGGTTTCGCAGACTTCGCTGATCATTGCGCAATATGAAAGCGGCAACCGGTCGCACTGTTCCTACGACGAACACACCCAGTTGATCGACGCCATCGAAGCGCGCAACGGCGAGCTGGCGGTGGACCTGATGATGCATCACATGGATCACATCGACAGCAAGCTCAACCTCGACGAGGAAAGCGCGTCCGACGATCTGCATGCAGTGTTCTCGCATCTGTTGCAGACCAAGAAGCCGGGGCGGCCGGCGGCCAAGCTCTAAGTCAGACCGAGTTGGCCCCAATCGCTGGCAAGCCAGCTCCCACAGGATTCGCGGCGTGGCGCAATTCTGGTGAACACCATAAAACCCTGTGGGAGCTGGCTTGCCAGCGATAGCAATTCGACAGGCAATAAAAATCCCCCGGGGTGAACACCGCCGGGGGATTTTTTTGTCTGCGGAAAACTAGCGCTGGTGCACCAGCGCACCCGCCGCGTAGGTCTGGGCCACGGTGCGGTCATCGCCCAGGGTCATCAGCACGAACAACGTTTCGGCAATGTTGTTGGACTGCTTCAGGCGGTAGCTCAGCAGCGGCGTGGCGTTGTAATCCAGCACCAGGAAGTCGGCGTCGGAGCCCGGTTGCAGGTTGCCGATCTTGTCTTCCAGGCGCAGCGCCCGCGCACCGCCGAGAGTAGCGAGGTACAGCGACTTGAACGGGCTCAGGCGCGCACCTTGAAGCTGCATCACTTTGTAGGCTTCGTTCAGGGTCTGCAGCAGCGAGAAACTGGTGCCGCCGCCCACGTCAGTGCCGAGGCCGACGTTCAGTTTGTGCTTCTCGGCCATCGGCAGGTTGAACAGGCCGCTGCCGAGGAAGAAGTTCGAGGTCGGGCAGAACGAAATCGCCGAACCGGTTTCCGCCAGACGCGCACATTCGTCGTCGCACAGGTGCACGCCGTGGGCGAACACCGAGCGCTCGCCGAGCAACTGGTAGTGATCGTAGACGTCGAGGTAACCCTTGCGCTCCGGGAACAGCTCCTTGACCCACTCGATTTCCTTGAGGTTTTCGCTGATGTGGGTCTGCATGTACAGATCCGGGTATTCGGTCAGCAACTGGCCGGCGAGGGTCAGTTGTTCCGGGGTGCTGGTCGGGGCGAAGCGTGGGGTGACCGCATAGTGCAGACGACCCTTGCCGTGCCAGCGCTCGATCAGCGCCTTGCTGTCGACGTAGCTGGATTCAGCAGTGTCGGTCAGGTAGTCCGGGGCATTGCGGTCCATCATCACCTTGCCGGCGATCATCCGCAGATCAAGCTTCTCGGCCGCTTCGAAGAACGAGTTCACCGACTGCGGGTGCACGCTGCCGAACACCAGCGCGGTGGTGGTGCCGTTGCGTAGCAGTTCCTTGATGAAAATGTCCGCCACTTCATCGGCGTGGGCCTTGTCGCCGAACTGGCTTTCGCACGGGAAAGTGTAAGTGTTGAGCCAGTCCAGCAATTGCTCGCCGTAGGCGCCGACCATGCCGGTCTGTGGCAGGTGGATGTGGGTGTCGATGAAACCCGCGGTGATCAGCGAATCCTTGTGATGTGTGATCTCGATGTCCGCCGGCAGGGTCGGCAGCAATTCGCTGGCGTGGCCGAGGGCGCTGATCTTGCCGCCATCGACCACCAGCAGGCCGTCTTCGAAATACTCGTAGGAGGCTTCGATGCCGACCTCGGCAGGGTCGGCGATGCTGTGCAGGATGGCGGCGCGGTAGGCTTTGCGAGTCAGAGGCATGAGGGTTCTCTAATCAGTTTGAGGCTTTGAGTGTGGCGGCCTGACTGCGGCGCGAAACCGGCAGCAGTTTGGCAATCGGTTCGGCGCTGGCGGTGTGCTGGCCGAAATTGGCGTTATAGGTGGCGATGATTTCGCCGGCGATGGAGATGGCGATTTCCACAGGCAACTTGCCTTTGACTTCGCTGATGCCCATCGGGCAGCGCATGCGTTGCACGACACTGGCGTCGAAACCACGGTCACGCAGGCGATGTTCGAACTTGGCCCGTTTGGTCTTCGAACCGATCAGGCCGAACCAGGTGAAGTCGTTGCGCTTGAGGATCGCGGCGGTGAGTTCCAGATCCAGCTGATGGTTGTGGGTCATGACGATGCAGTAGCTGCCGGCGGGCAAGTCGTCGATTTCATCCACAGGCTCTTCGGCGACGATTTTACGCACGCCGTGGGGAATCTGTTCGGGAAATTCCTCTTCCCGGGAATCGATCCAGCGCACCCGGCAGGGCAGGCTGGCGAGCAGCGGCACCAAGGCGCGGCCCACATGACCGGCGCCGAACACGGCGATTTGCGCCTGTACCTGGCCCATCGGCTCGAACAGCAATACCGTGGCGCCGCCGCAGCACTGGCCGAGGCTGGCGCCGAGGCTGAAGCGCTCGAGGTGAGTGTCCTGCCTGCCGCTGGCGAGCATTTCGCGGGCGATCTGCATGGCTTTGTATTCCAGGTGCCCGCCACCGATGGTGTCGAATGTCTGGCGGGCGCTGACGACCATTTTCGAGCCGGCATTGCGCGGCGTCGAGCCGAGCTCTTCGATGATCGTCACCAGAACGCAGGGTTCGCCCTGGTTCTGCAGGTCGGCGAGGGCGTCGATCCAGTTGTACATGTTCACCTCGACATCTTCGTTGTCTGTTCGGGCCCCATCGCTGGCAAGCCCGCTCCCACAGGATTTGCGGTGTAACGCATTTCGGGTATTCACCACAAAACCCTGTGGGAGCGGGCTTGCCCGCGATGGCCGCGCCTCGTTCCTAGAGCGGAGCCAACTCGGTTTCAGCTTCGACGGCCTTCACCGCCTTGAGCTGACGCATCTGCTCGCAACCCCACAACACCCGCTCCGGGGTCGCCGGCGCGTCGATTTTCGGCTGATGCTTGTAGTCGCCCAGGCTGGCCACCGCATCCTTGATCGCACACCACGCGGCGATGCCGAGCATGAACGGCGGCTCACCCACAGCCTTGGAGTGGAATACGGTGTCTTCCGGGTTCTTGCGGTTTTCCACCAGCTTCACCCGCAGGTCCAGCGGCATGTCCGCCACGGCCGGGATCTTGTAGCTGGCCGGGCCGTTGGTCATCAGCTTGCCCTTGTTGTTCCACACCAGCTCTTCCATGGTCAGCCAGCCCATGCCCTGGACGAAACCGCCCTCGACCTGACCGATGTCGATGGCCGGGTTCAGCGAGGCGCCGACGTCGTGGAGGATGTCGGTACGCAGCATCTTGTACTCGCCGGTCAGGGTGTCGACGATCACTTCGCAGCACGCCGCGCCGAAGGCGAAGTAGTAGAACGGACGACCACGGGCCTGGCTGCGGTCGTAGTAGATTTTCGGGGTCTTGTAGAACCCGGTGCTCGACAGCGACACCTGATTGAAATACGCCAATTGAATCAGCGCTTCGAAGGTCATGATGTGGTCGCGCACACGGACGTGGCCGTTGTGGAATTCCACGTCTTCTTCGCTGACCTTGTAATGCCGCGCAGCGAACTCGACGAGGCGCTGCTTGATGATCTCGGCGGCATTCTGTGCAGCTTTGCCGTTGAGGTCGGCACCGCTGGACGCCGCCGTCGGCGAGGTGTTTGGCACCTTGTCGGTGTTGGTCGCGGTGATCTGCACGCGGTCCATTTCCACCTGGAACACTTCGGCCACGACCTGCGCGACTTTGGTGTTCAGACCCTGACCCATTTCCGTACCGCCGTGGTTCAAGTGGATGCTGCCGTCGGTGTAGACGTGCACCAGGGCGCCTGCCTGGTTGAGGAAGCTGGCGGTGAAGGAAATACCGAACTTCACCGGGGTCAGCGCCAGGCCTTTTTTCAGGATCGGGCTGTTGGCGTTGTAGCGACGGATCGCTTCGCGGCGCTCGGCGTACTGGCTGCTTTCTTCCAGTTCGGCGGTCATCTCTTCGAGCATGTTGTGCTCGACGGTCTGGTAGTAATGAGTGACGTTGCGCTCGGTCTTGCCGTAGTAGTTGGCCTTGCGCACGGCCAGCGGATCGAGGTTCAGGTGACGGGCGATGGCATCCATCACTTCTTCGATCGCGACCATCCCCTGCGGGCCGCCGAAACCACGGTACGCAGTGTTCGACGCGGTGTTGGTCTTGCAGCGGTGACCGTTGATGGTCGCATCGCCGAGGTAGTACGAGTTGTCCGAGTGGAACATCGCCCGGTCAACGATCGAGGCCGAGAGGTCAGGCGAGCAGCCGCAGTTACCGGCCAGATCCATGGCGATCCCGTGCAGGCGGCCGGTGCTGTCGAAGCCGACGTCGTACTCGACGTAGAACGGGTGGCGCTTGCCGGTCATCAGCATGTCTTCGACCCGTGGCAGGCGCATCTTGGTCGGCTGGCCGGTGAGGTGTGCGACCACGGCGCACAGGCAGGCCGGGCTCGCGGCCTGGGTTTCCTTGCCGCCGAAACCACCGCCCATGCGGCGCATGTCGACGACGATTTTGTTCATCGAAACGTCGAGGACTTCGGCCACCAGCTTCTGCACTTCGGTGGGGTTCTGGGTCGAGCAGTAGACGATCATGCCGCCGTCTTCGGTCGGCATTACCGAGGAGATCTGCGTCTCCAGATAAAAGTGCTCCTGACCGCCGATGTGCAGCGTGCCCTGAATACGATGCTCGGCCGTGGCCAGAGCGTTGGCCGAATCGCCACGCTGATGGGTGTGGCTGTCGAGCACGAAGTGGCGTTTGCGCAGGGCTTCGACCACGTCCAGCACCGGTTCCAGATCTTCGTATTCGATGATCGCGGCCATGGCGGCCTTGCGTGCGGTTTCCAGATCCTTGGCGGCCACGGCCAGCACCGGCTGACCGACGAACTGCACGTCATCGATGGCCAGCAGCGGATCGCCCGGCAGCAGCGGGCCGATGTCTTTCAGGCCCGGCACGTCTTCGTGGGTGATGGCGATGCGCACGCCTTCGAAGGCGTAGCAGGGCTTGGTGTCGATGCTGATGATTTTTGCGTGGGCGCGATCCGACAGCCGTGCGTAAACGTGCAACTGGTTGGGAAATTCCAGGCGGTCATCGATGTACTGCGCTTCACCGGACACATGCTTGGCGGCGCTGTCGTGCTTGACGCTGCGGCCGACACCGGTGGTCAGGTCTTTGGCGAACAGTTCAGCCAGTTCAGCTTGAGTTTTCTCTACGCCGTGATGGTTAGACATAAGCGGTCACCCGAGTCTCGATGTGCGGTGTTTGCAGTTCGATGAAGTATTTGCGCAGCAGGTTCTGCGCGCTGAGCAGGCGGTATTCCTTGCTGGCGCGGAAGTCCGAGAGCGGGGTGAAATCCTCGCCCAGTGCGGTGCAGGCGCGTTCCACCACCGCATTGTTGAACGGCTGACCGAGCAGCACGGCTTCGCAATGAGCGGCGCGTTTCGGGATCGCGGCCATGCCGCCGAAGGCGACGCGGGCGTCGGTGATCACACCGTTTTCGACGCGCAGGTTGAACGCGGCGCAGACGGCAGAAATGTCATCGTCCAGACGCTTGGAGACTTTGTAGGCGCGGAAGCGCTGCTCGGCTGTGGCGCGAGGGACGATGATTTTCTCGATGAACTCGCTTTCCTGACGCGCGGTGACCCGGTAATCGATGAAGTAATCTTCCAGGTTCAGCGTACGGCGGGTCTCGCCCTTGCACAGCACGATCTGCGCGCCGAGGGCGATCAGCAGCGGTGGCGAGTCACCGATCGGCGAGGCGTTGCCGATGTTGCCGCCCAGGGTGCCCTGGTTGCGGATTTGCAGCGAGGCGAAGCGGTGCAGCAGTTCGCCGAAGTCCGGGTACTCGGCATTCAGCGCTTCGTAGCAGTCGGAGAGGGCGGTGGCGGCGCCGATTTCGATGCGGTCTTCGAAGTGCTCGATGCGCTTCATTTCGGCGACGTTGCCGACGTAGATCATCACCGGCAGGGTGCGGTGGAACTGGGTGACTTCCAGCGCCAGATCGGTGCCGCCGGCCAGCAACCGGGCCTGTGGATAAGCGTCGTAGAGATCAGCCAGATCGGCCACGGTCAGCGGCACCAGGCAGCGTTTGTCGCCGCTGTTGAGTTCGCCGATCGATGTTGGGGCAATGGCTTTGAGGCGGGCGATGGTTTCCGCTTCACGGGCGTCGAACTGGTCCGGCTGCTTGCCGCAGCAGGATTGTTCGGCGGCGGCCAGGATCGGCCGGTAGCCGGTGCAGCGGCAAAGGTTGCCGGCCAGTGCTTCGTGGGCCTTGGCATGGTCCGGTGCATCGCTGTTCTTTTGCAGGGCGAACAGCGACATCACGAACCCTGGGGTGCAGAAGCCGCACTGGGAGCCATGGCACTCGACCATGGCTTTCTGCACGCTGTGCAGTTCGCCCTGGTGCTTGAGGTCTTCGACGCTGATGAGTTGTTTGCCGTGCAGCGACGAAACGAACGTCAGGCACGAGTTGAGGCTGCGATAGCGAATGTGCTCGCGGCCGTCGTCATCCGTCTGCAACTCGCCGACCACCACCGTGCACGCGCCGCAGTCACCGCTGGCGCAGCCTTCTTTGGTGCCGGATTTGCCCACGTGTTCACGCAGGTAGTTGAGCACAGTCAGGTTCGGGTCCAGGGCGTGCTCGCTACGGAGTTCCTGGTTGAGTAAAAACTGGATCACGGAAGGCCTCGCAGACTCATTATTGTTGTTAAGCGACTTGAGCCGAATTTAGCAGGTCTGACTTTTCGGTCAATGGTTTTCTGACTTAAAGGTCAGGAAAAGCCGTTTTGTCGCTTTGCAACGTGTCTCTTCAGTATTGACCCTCATTGGATCAAGCGCTTTTTTGCGGGATTCGTGCCAAAAACCGCTGTGCGGGCACTCCGCCATGAACGCGCATTGCGCTACACTGCGCCGCTTGTGCAGATCGAAGAGTTTGAAGGACAACCATGACGTTCAAGGCGCCGGACAGCCTCGCCGAGCAAATCGCTCACCACCTCGCCGAACGGATCATTCGCGGCGAAATGAAGCCGGGAGAGCGTATCCAGGAACAGAAGGTCACGCTGGCGCTGAACGTCAGCCGCGGCTCGGTCCGCGAAGCCTTGCTGATCCTCGAGCGCCGTCATCTGATCGCGATCCTGCCGCGCCGCGGCGCCCACGTCACTGAGCTGACGGCGCACAAGGTGCAAAGCCTGTGCACGTTGATGAGCGAGCTGTACATCCTGCTCGGCAACGCAGTGGCCAATGGCTGGCAAGTCCAGTCCGACATGGCGCCGTTCGTGCAGATCCAGCAGCGCCTGACCGCCAGCTACGAGCGTCAGGACATCCGCACCTTCGTCGACGACAGCTTCAACGTGATGCGCGCCGCGTACCCGTTCGCCAACAACCCGTACCTGCAGGAAACCGTCGAAAACCTGCAACCGGCCATGAGCCGTGCGTACTTCCTCGCGCTGGAACAGCGCAAGGCCGAAATGAGCGAGTTCCTCGAACTGTTCGAGCGCTTGCTGGCCGCCGTCCTCGCCCGTGACCTGCCGCAGATCCGCATCGTGCTGACGGCTTACGCCCAGCGCAGCTGCGATCTGGTGGTGTCCGCCCTGACGGTTGCCTGACCTTGCGCCTCAAGTGCATCAAGCTGGCGGGGTTCAAATCCTTCGTCGACCCGACCACGGTGAACTTCCCCAGCAACATGGCGGCGGTCGTCGGGCCGAACGGTTGCGGCAAGTCGAACATCATCGACGCCGTACGCTGGGTGATGGGCGAAAGCTCGGCGAAGAACCTGCGCGGCGAGTCGATGACCGACGTCATCTTCAACGGCTCGACCAGCCGCAAACCGGTGAGCCAGGCGAGCATCGAGCTGGTGTTCGACAACTCCGACGGCACGCTGCTGGGCGAGTGGGCGGCGTACGCGGAAATTTCGATCCGCCGCAAAGTGACCCGCGACAGCCAGACCACTTATTACCTCAACGGCGCCAAATGCCGTCGTCGCGACATCACCGACATCTTCCTCGGCACCGGCCTCGGCCCGCGCAGCTACTCGATCATCGAGCAGGGGATGATCTCCAAGCTGATCGAGTCCAAACCGGAAGATCTGCGTAACTTCATCGAAGAAGCCGCGGGTATTTCCAAGTACAAGGAGCGCCGGCGCGAGACCGAAAACCGCATCCGCCGCACCCACGAAAACCTTGCCCGTCTGACCGACCTGCGCGAAGAGCTCGAACGTCAGCTCGAACGCTTGCACCGCCAGGCCGAGGCCGCGAGGAAGTATCAGGAATTCAAGGCCGAAGAGCGTCAGCTCAAGGCGCAACTGTCGGCCCTGCGCTGGCAGGATCTGAACGATCAGGTCGGCCAGCGCGAATCGATCATCGGTAACCAGGAAATCAGCTTCGAAGCGCTGGTCGCCGAGCAACGCAACGCCGACGCTGCCATTGAACGCCTGCGCGACGGTCACCATGACCTGTCCGAGCGCTTCAATCTGGTGCAAGGGCGCTTCTATTCGGTCGGCGGCGACATCGCCCGGGTCGAGCAGAGCATCCAGCACGGCCAACAGCGCTTGCGCCAATTGCAGGACGACCTGAAAGAAGCCGAGCGTGCGCGCCTCGAAACCGAATCGCATTTGGGCCACGACCGCACCTTGCTGCTGACCCTCGGCGAAGAGCTCGATCAACTGACCCCCGAGCAGGAAATCACCAACGCCGCCGCCGAAGAAGCCGCCGCAGCGCTGGAAGATTCCGAAACCGTCATGCACGGTTGGCAGGAGCAGTGGGACGCCTTCAACCTGACCGCCGCCGAACCGCGCCGTCAGGCCGAAGTGCAGCAGTCGCGCATCCAGCAGCTGGAAACCAGCATGGAGCGTCTGGCGGATCGGCAAAAACGTCTGGGCGAAGAGCGCGCGCTGCTCTCGGCCGATCCGGAAGACGCGGCGATCATGGAACTCAGCGAGCAGCTCGCCGAGTCCGAAGCCACCCTTGAAGATCTGCAGACCAGTGAAGAAGCCCAGGTCGAAAAACTCGAGCAACTGCGCCAGGAATTGCAGCAAGCGCTGACCGCACAGCAACAGGCGCAGGGTGATTTGCAGCGGCTCAACGGTCGCCTCGCATCGCTTGAAGCCTTGCAGCAGGCCGCGCTCGATCCGGGCACCGGCACCGCCGAATGGCTGAAGGAACACAACCTCGCCGAACGCCCGCGTCTGGCCGAAGGCCTGAAGGTCGAGGCCGGTTGGGAGCTGGCGGTGGAAACCGTGCTCGGTGCCGACCTGCAAGCGGTGTTGGTGGATGATTTCGCTGGTTTCGATTTGTCCGGTTTTGCCCAGGGCGATCTGCGTTTGCTCAGCCCCGGCAATGACGGCGTGCGCGTGGCCGGCAGCCTGCTGGACAAGGTCGAGGCACAGGTGGATCTGTCGCCATGGCTGGGTCAGGTCAATCCGGTCGACAGCCTTGAGCAGGCACTGGCTTTGCGCGGCCAATTGGCTGCCGGCCAGAGCCTGATCAGTCGCGACGGTTACTGGGTCGGTCGGCACTTCCTGCGGGTACGCCGCGCCAGCGAAGCCGAAAGCGGCATGCTTGCGCGCGGCCAGGAAATCGAATCGTTGCATGCGGAACGCGAAGAGCGCGAAGCCACGGTCGAAGCCATGGAAACCCGTCTGCAAACCCTGCGCGCGCAACAGCGTCAGCAGGAAAACGGTCGCGAACATCTGCGTCGTTTGCTGCAGGACGAAGCTCGTCAGCAAGGTGAATTGAAAGCTCAACTGTCCGCCGGCAAAGCCAAGGCCGAGCAGTTGACGCTGCGTCGTACTCGTCTCGACGAAGAACTGGTCGAGCTCGCCGAGCAGCGCGAACTGGAACACGAAAACATCGGCGAAGCGCGGATCCAGTTACAGGACGCCCTCGACGCCATGGCCCTCGACACCGAGCAGCGCGAGTTGCTGCTGGCCCAGCGCGACAGCCTGCGCGAACGCCTCGACCGCGTGCGTCAGGAGGCTCGTCAGCACAAGGACCACGCCCATCAATTGGCCGTGCGTCTTGGCTCGCTGCGCGCACAACACGATTCGACCCGCCAGGCCCTTGAGCGTCTGGAAATGCAGGCCGAGCGCCTCACTGAAAAACGTGAACAGCTCAGCCTGAATCTGGAGGAGGGCGAGGCGCCGCTGGAAGAGCTGCGCCTCAAACTTGAAGAGTTGCTCGACAAGCGCATGAGCGTCGACGACGAACTCAAGACTGCTCAAATCGCCCTGGAAGACGCCGACCGCGAACTGCGCGACGCGGAAAAGCGCCGGACCCAGGCCGAGCAGCAATCGCAATTGATCCGTGGCCAGCTCGAACAGCAACGCATGGAATGGCAGGCCCTGACCGTGCGCCGCAAGGCCCTGCAGGATCAACTGCTGGAAGACGGCTACGATTTGCACGGCGTGCTCGATACCTTGAACGCCGAGGCCAGCGAGAAGGAGGCCGAAGAAGAACTGGAACGCATCGCCGCACGTATTCAGCGCCTGGGCGCGATCAACCTCGCGGCGATCGACGAATACACGCAACAATCCGAGCGTAAACGTTATCTGGATGCCCAGGACGCCGATCTGGTGGAAGCCCTGGAGACGCTGGAAAACGTCATCCGCAAGATCGACAAGGAAACCCGTAACCGTTTCAAAGATACCTTTGATCAGATCAATGGCGGTTTACAGGCGCTTTTCCCGAAAGTTTTCGGTGGAGGACGCGCGTATTTGGAACTGACGGGCGAAGATCTACTCGATACAGGGGTGACGATCATGGCGCAGCCGCCCGGAAAGAAGAACAGCACCATCCATTTGCTGTCCGGCGGCGAAAAAGCCCTGACCGCACTGGCACTGGTTTTTGCGATCTTCAAGTTGAATCCGGCGCCGTTCTGCATGCTCGATGAGGTTGACGCGCCACTGGATGACGCTAACGTTGGACGCTACGCACGCTTGGTCAAAGAGATGTCGCAGACCGTGCAGTTCATCTATATCACCCACAACAAGATCGCCATGGAAATGGCCGAGCAGTTGATGGGCGTGACGATGCACGAGCCGGGATGTTCGCGACTGGTAGCCGTGGATGTCGAGGAGGCGATGGCGATGGTGGATGCCTGAGCCGGCGCTGTCGGAAAAGGTATTTGCAGTCTGTAGGACATATTTACCGGCTTCGACTTGCTGGCCAATCGACATAATCGCGCAAGCCAATGAGACAGACGGTGTAAAGTTGTCTTTGGTCGTGCTAGTTTAATGTCAATTTTTCGTATACGTGGGCAAAACGCCTGTCAGAACATAGAGTTGGCGCCACGTTTTAAAGCGGTTTGCACAGTGTAAACCCCTTATTTTTCAGCATTTTTTATAGAGGCACGGGATTACATGGAAATCGGTCTGCGCGAGTGGCTGATCGTCATCGGCATCATTGTGATAGCCGGTATTCTTTTCGATGGCTGGCGCCGTATGCGCGGCGGCAAGGGAAAACTGAAATTCCGTCTTGACCGAAGTCTGTCCAACCTGCCGGACGAGGACACCAGCGCCGAGCTGTTGGGCCCGGCCCGCGTGCTGGATACCCATAAAGAGCCGCAACTGGACGAACATGATCTGCCATCGGTGAGCATGCCGGCCCGCGAACCACGCGAGCCTCGCGAATCCGGTTCCAAGCGCGGCAAGCGTGGCAACAACGGTCCGGCGCAAGGTGACCTGAACCTCGATCTGGACCTGGACGGCGGCCCGAGCTTCAGCAGCCGTGACGATGACTTCATCGAGCCGGTCGCCAAGTCGTCGCCGACCGTTGCCGACAAGGATCAGCCGCAAGCCGAAGAAGTACTGGTGATCAGCGTGATCTGCCGCGATCCGGCCGGCTTCAAGGGCCCGGCACTGCTGCAGAACATTCTGGAAAGCGGTCTGCGTTTCGGCGAGATGGACATTTTCCACCGTCACGAAAGCATGGCCGGCAACGGCGAAGTGCTGTTCTCCATGGCCAACGCGGTCAAGCCGGGCATCTTTGATCTGGACGACATCGACCATTTCAGCACCCCGGCAGTGAGCTTCTTCCTTGGCCTGCCGGGTCCGCGTCATCCGAAGCAGGCCTTCGACGTGATGGTCGCGGCAGCCCGCAAGCTGTCCCAGGAACTGAACGGCGAGTTGAAAGATGACCAGCGCAGCGTCCTGACCGCGCAGACCATCGAGCACTACCGTCAGCGCATCGTCGAATTCGAACGTCGCGCCCTGACCCAGAAGCGTTGATTGAAAAGGTTGCCTCGCAATAAAGGGGCAATCGGCAAAATAGATTGAGCAGCCTCGGCTGCTCTTTTGCTTTATGAGAGAACACCCATGACTGCCGCCAAAGACCGCATTCTAGAGCTGCGCGCTGAACTCGATCAGCACAACTACCGTTACCACGTCCTCGATGAGCCGAGCATTCCGGATGCCGAGTACGACCGGTTGTTCCACGAGCTCAAGGCGCTGGAAGCGGCCAACCCGGAACTGATCACCAGCGACTCGCCGACCCAGCGCGTCGGCAGCGTGGCGCTGACCGCATTCACTCAGGTGCGTCACGAAGTACCGATGCTCAGCCTCGGCAACGCCTTCGAAGAAACCGACATGCGCGAGTTCGACCGCCGGGTGACCGAAGGTCTGGACCTGCCGGCCGGTGATCTGTTCGGTGGTGGCGCGGCGGTGGAATACAGTTGCGAGCCGAAACTCGATGGCCTGGCGGTCAGCCTGCTGTATCAGGACGGCGTGCTGGTGCGCGGCGCCACGCGCGGCGACGGCACCACCGGCGAAGACATCAGCGTCAACGTGCGCACGGTGCGCAACATCCCGCTGAAGCTGCACGGCGAAGGCTGGCCGGCGACCCTGGAAGTGCGCGGCGAAGTGTTCATGTCCAAGGCCGGTTTCGAACGCCTCAACGCTTCGCAACTGGAGGTCGGCGGCAAGACCTTCGCCAACCCGCGCAACGCGGCGGCCGGCAGCTTGCGTCAGCTGGATTCGAAGATCACCGCCAACCGCCCGCTGGAATTCTGCTGCTACGGCATCGGCCAGGTGTCCCACGACATCTCCGACACACACATCGGCAATCTCAAGCAACTGCAAGCCTGGGGCATGCCGATCAGCCATGAACTGAAACTGGCCAAAGGCATTGGCGAATGCCTGGATTACTACCGCGATATCGGTGAGCGCCGCAACTCGCTGGCCTATGAAATCGACGGCGTGGTGTTCAAGGTCAACAGCATTGCCGACCAGCGCGAACTGGGCTTCCGCGCCCGCGAACCGCGCTGGGCCATCGCCCACAAATTCCCGGCCATGGAAGAACTCACCGAACTGCTCGACGTGGAATTCCAGGTCGGCCGTACCGGCGCCGTCACACCGGTGGCGCGCTTGAAACCAGTGAAGGTTGCCGGCGTCACCGTGGCCAACGCCACACTGCACAACATGGACGAAGTCGCGCGGCTGGGCCTGATGATCGGCGACACGGTGATCATTCGTCGCGCCGGTGACGTGATCCCGCAAGTGGTGCAAGTGGTCATCGATCGTCGCCCGGAAGATGCGCGGCCGGTGCAGATCCCCGAGAGCTGCCCGGTCTGCGGCTCCCACGTCGAGCGCACGCAACTGGTCAAGCGCAGCAAGGGCAAGGAAACCATCAGCGAGGGCGCGGTGTATCGCTGCGTCGGCCGACTGGCCTGCGGTGCGCAGCTCAAGCAGGCGATCATTCACTTCGTTTCCCGTCGGGCGATGGATATCGAAGGCCTCGGTGACAAGAGCGTCGAGCAGTTGGTGGACGAAGGCCTGGTCAGTTCGCCAGCCGATCTCTACGCGCTGAAGTTCGACGACATCGTCGACCTGGAAGGCTTTGCCGAGGTGTCGAGCAACAAGCTGCTGGCCGCCATCGAAGACAGCAAGAAACCGGGCCTGGCGCGCTTCATCTACGCGTTGGGCATCCCGGATGTCGGCGAAGAGACCGCCAAGGTGCTGGCCCGCTCGCTGGGGTCGCTGGAGCGCGTCAAGCAAGCCTTGCCGCAAGTGCTGACGTACCTGCCGGACATCGGCCTGGAAGTGGCGCATGAAATCCACAGCTTCTTTGAAGATGCGCACAACCAGCAGGTGATTACCGAATTGCTGGGCCATGGTTTGCAGATTCAGGATCAGGGCGAACTGGGCGCAGAGTTTGCCGCCAGCACCACGTTGGGTGGCTTCCTCGACAAGATGCACATTCCTTCGGTGGGGCCGGGCGGGGCGCAGAAACTGGCAGACAAGTTCGAAACGCTGGAAGGGGTGATGAACGCTGACTGGCTGGACATGCGCCAGGCATTGCCGGAGAAGCAGGCGAACTCGGTGCGTGAGTTTTTCGAACTGCCCGAGCATCGGCAATTGGCGGAAAGTGCCGAGAAGCAACTGCGCGATTTCGGCATGCACTGGCAGAGCGAAAAGAAAGTCGTCGAAGGCCTGCCGCTGGCCGGAGAAACCTGGGTACTGACCGGCAAGGTCGAGCTGATGAGTCGCGACGTCGCCAAGGAACACCTGGAAAGCCTCGGCGCCAAGGTCGCCGGCTCCGTGTCGGCCAAGACCCACTGCGTGGTCGCGGGGCCGGGCGCCGGGTCGAAGCTGACCAAGGCTAACGAGCTGGGCGTGAAGGTCATGGACGAAGAGGCGTTTATCGCGTTCCTGAAAGGACACGGCATTTCCGCCTGACGCAACACGCGGGAACGATCGACTCGCGGGAATGATCTAGTCTTGGCAAGCCCCAGGGAGAGATCGCCATGTACCGCTTTTTCGAGCAGTTGAGTTCCCGCATCGTCGCGCCGTTCATGTGCGAATCCTCGCGCAACAGCAAAGTCTGGCCGTGCCGCTGCGGCCAGTCGCTGTTCTTTCGCAACAGTCAGTGCCTGGCCTGCAATGCGGCGTTGGGTTATCAACCGGAGCACAGTCGGCTGACCTCGCTGCAACCGGGGCCGCAAGAGGGCACCTGGACGCTGGATGCCGCCCCCGAGGCCGGCCTGTTCCGGCGTTGTGCCAATCTCGATACCCCGGCGGCCTGCAACTGGCTGCTGCCCGCCAACGATCACGACACCCTGTGCGCGGCCTGCGATCTGAATCGCACCATTCCCGATCTGTCCCTCCCGGAAAACTCCGAACGCTGGCGCAAGGTGGAAATCGCCAAGCGGCGACTGGTGGCGCAACTGATCAGCCTTGGTCTGCCGGTCGTCCCGAAAACGGTCGATGAAGACACCGGCCTAGCCTTCGATTTCATCGGCGTCGATCTGGAAGGTAATGCACCAATGACCGGCCACGCCAACGGCCTGATCACCCTCGACATCGCAGAAGCCGACGACGCCCACCGCGAACAGGTCCGGGCGCAGATGCATGAACCCTATCGCACATTGCTCGGGCATTTTCGCCATGAGGTCGGGCATTACTACTGGGATCGACTGATCGCCAACGGCCCGTGGCTCGGTTCGTTCCGCAACCTGTTCGGCGACGAACGCGCCAGTTATGCCGAGGCGCTGGAGCGGCACTATCAACAGGGTGCGCCGGCGGACTGGTCGCAGCATTACGTCAGCGCCTACGCCACCATGCACCCGTGGGAAGACTGGGCGGAAACCTGGGCCCATTACCTGCACATGATGGATGCGGTGGACACTGCGCTGGGTTTCGGCATGAGCGCCCGGGAGATGGACCTCGATTACCAGCCGTTTCCGTCGAGCACGTTGTACGACCCCGAACATCCCGGCGGCGCGGCGTTCCTGTCCTTCGTCAACGCGTGGATCGAACTGGCCGGCATGCTCAATGAGCTGTCGCGCAGCATGGGCCAGCCGGATTTCTATCCGTTCGTGTTGCCGCCGGCGGCAATCGCCAAGCTGCACTTCATTCATCTGGTGATCCAGCAAGAGGGCGGTCGCGCGGACGAGGTGCTTCAGGCGCAATAGCAAGTGCTTGAAGCCCTTCATATTTTTTATCTACAACCAGCGGTTGTAACTTCGTCTCAGATAGGTACAATGGCGCGGCTCGCCGACAGGTGAGCGTCGTTATGGTGACCCTATCGGTCCCCCCGCAACGATTACCCGTGAACCTGGTCAGAGCCGGAAGGCAGCAGCCACAGCGGGAACATTGTGTGCCGGGGTGTGGCTGGTAGGGTTACCACCTTAACGAACATCGAACGAATCAACGCCGAACTGCATGGGTTTCGCCCACTGCGGTTTTTTTATGCCTGCGATTTGGCGGTTCGTTCCCAAACCCCTGCTCGCGCGGGCGCCGACACGGGGTAATCATTTGCTCTCCAATCCCGCATACTCGCAGCCACCGAAATAAATGAAGAGTCTGGCCAGGATCGACCAAGTAGGTTTGTGCCCTGGCCGCGAGGTTTTATGCTCCCGGAACATTCCGATCTATCCAGCCCCGTGTTCTTGCCCGTCACGGATGAAACCTGCGCAAACCTGTTGCAGGCGAGTGGCACCAAAGCCCTCGAAGCCCTGACCGATCCGGAGTTGGCGGCAGTGCTGGTCATCCAGAATCTGGTGCAGACGACAGAGCAGGATCTCGGTGCCGTGGCGGCAGAAAAGATTCTGGCCAAGCTCTTGTCCTGGGCTGCCGAAAAGCGACAGTCAACGACGGCGGGCCTGCTGTCGGAAGCACAGCGACTGTTCGACCCGCGCAAACTGTATTTCGGCCTCAAGGTCCTCCAACCGCTGAACCTGCGTTTTCTACTGGCCGAAGAAGTGTCCGCACGCGACTATTTATTGCCCGATGGTCAGTGGGATTTCGAATACAAAGTCCGGCGCCATCGCAGCCATGACCCGTTCAGTCAGCCGATCGTGACGCCCCGGCAGCGCGAGCGCTGGTTGAGCCCGGCACAGGACAAACTGGTCAGGACCTTCCGCGCCAACCTGGACGAAGACCTCCACGTTCAAGGTTACGCGGGGATCGGCAAAAGCCATTTATTGGTAGCGTTGCTGGAACACCTGCGGCCGGAAAAGACCCTGTTGCTGGCGCGCACCCCGGCCAAGCTGGAAGTGCTTCGCCAGCGCATGGTGGGGCCGGGCGAGAAAAAGGCCGGCAAGACCTTCCTGGCGTTTGCCCAGTCGCTGATGCTCGGTCGCAGGCCTCAGGCGGAGGGGACGCGAATCCCGAGCCGGCAGGCGCTGGCGCAGGAACTGAACATCTACGGTTTTCGCCACCACGACGGGCAGGCGACCCTTGAACTTTGCCTGAAGGTGATCGAACGCTACTGCCGCTTCCGAGATCACACCTTTTCCGCGAAGCATCTGCCGCATTTCAACCAGCCGCTCTCCAGCGTGGACGCGCAAGTGTTGCTGGAGTATTCGAGCCGGCTGTGGGGCTACCTCGAGCTCAATCCGGCGTGGGGCAGCCAGACCGGTTTCGAAGCGCTGCTGATGATCAAGCGCGCGTGCATTGCCGGTTGCGTGGTGCCGGCGCGCTACACGCACGTGCTGATCGACGAGAGCCAGGACATTCCCGGCTCGCTGTTGCAGATCATCGAACGCGGCCGCCAGGTGCTGATCACCCTCGGCGACGAGTATCAACAGGCCAGCGGCGTGCCGGTCAAGCGCCACCGTGAGGTTCGCCAAAGTGATATCAGCTATTCCGTGCGCTCGGGCCGCAACGTCGAACGGCTGGTCAACCCGCTGATCGCCCGGCACTCGCAGAAGGGCAAAATTCCGTTCGAAGGCGCCAGTGACGCCGACGTCGTCATCAAGGAGTACCCGGAAGGCTTCGTGCCTTCCGAAGGTTGCGTGGTGCTGACGGCATCGCCGTGGGACACCATGATCTGGGCCATCCACCTGCACGATTCCAACTGCAAGTTCAGATTCCCGGACAAGCGCACCCAGGATGATCTGAAGCATTTCATGGCCACGGCAATCGAGTTGTTCAAGCCGGATTTCTACCGTTCCGAATTCAGCGAAAACGGCGTGCATCCGTACTTCAGCGACCTGCCTGACTGGCAAGCGGTGTGCGACGCCAACCGGTTCGACGAGTCGTTTCTGCAGGTCAGGGCCAAGCTGGAAAACGGCTTCATGATCGCCGACCTGACGCGTCTGAACCGAATGATCGACAGCACTGGAAACGGCTGCATGCTGATGCTGGCGGAAGAGGCGGGAGGCATGGAATTTGACAAGGTGCTGCTGACGCCGGGGCTGCTGACCAACGAGAAATTCAAGGATGCCTACGCGTTCGATCAACGGATCTGCGCCGTGTACATCGCCATCTCCCGCGCCAGGCTGAAGCTCTACGTTCCGTACGATGTGGTTGCTTGGGTCGAGTATCACGAGTACCAGAAATTCCGTGATACGGCGGGGCATTGATCGAGCGATTCAAAAGCTCATGGGGCGCTTTCGGGGGTACCGGTATACAACCGGATAATGTCATCAATCTCCCCCGACATTTTCATCTGCAGCAGCGTCCGTAATATCCTCTGCACCGGCACTTTCGGATCGTTGCTCACGTAACAGCCGACCTGCTGCTCCTGCAACACAGCCACCCCTTGCAGTTGTTGCCCCGGCAGCAGGCGCTGGTTGAACCAGTCCAGGGTCCATTGATTGCTCACGGCGTAGCGGTAGCGACCGGCCAGGAGTTTGTCCAGTACCTGTTCCTGATTGCGTGCGTCTTCGCGCCATAACCGGTCGGCGTCGAACAGCGGTTGCAGCGTGGGGTAGCTGTAGCCGAGCACGGTGCCGATCGACTGGCGGGGCAGGTGGGCCGGATCGACGCTGGAGGGTTGATCCTGGTGGCTGATCAGCAGGTCGCGCTGGAAAAAAGCGGAATGCTCCAGATGTAATCGCCGGACTGGTTCGGCAGCCAGGATTGTGCGGCGTAACAGCGCACGTCGACTTCACCGTGTTCCATGGCGTTCTGCACCCGGGTGCGGGGCAGGACGTGAAATTCTGCCGGTACGCCGACCTGGGTCGCGAGGCTGAGCATCATGTCGTAAAGAATGCCCTGGGTCGGTCGGCCACGTTCGTATTGCACCAGCGGCATCGCCCAGCTGTCGGCCATGGCAAAACGCAGCGGCGGCTGTGCGGCCATCGCGTTCAGGCTGATTCCCAGTATTGCCCCCACGGCCCACCGCATAAATGCTCCGGTAATTCCCGTTCCCGTGCCGACAAATGCCTCCGCCCATGCAGCTTAGCCAGAATAGAAGAGCGCACCGGATGCAATTTTGCCCTTGCTCCGCTAGCATTAGCCGCTTCTGCTTCCTTTGCCGCGACGGTTTTCGATGAGTTATCAGGTTCTTGCACGTAAATGGCGTCCGCGCTCGTTCCGCGAAATGGTCGGCCAGACCCATGTGCTCAAGGCTCTGATCAATGCCTTGGACAGCCAGCGCCTGCACCACGCCTACCTGTTCACCGGGACGCGGGGCGTCGGCAAGACGACGATTGCGCGGATCATCGCCAAATGTCTGAACTGTGAAACAGGTATCACTTCAAGCCCTTGTGGCGAGTGTTCGGTGTGCCGCGAGATCGATGAAGGGCGCTTCGTCGACCTGATCGAGATCGACGCCGCGAGCCGGACCAAGGTCGAGGACACCCGCGAGCTGCTCGACAACGTGCAGTACGCCCCGAGCCGCGGGCGCTTCAAGGTCTACCTGATCGACGAAGTGCACATGCTCTCCAGCCATTCCTTCAATGCGCTGCTGAAAACCCTCGAAGAGCCGCCGCCCTACGTCAAGTTCATCCTGGCGACCACCGACCCGCAGAAACTTCCGGCAACGATTCTGTCGCGATGCCTGCAGTTCTCCCTGAAGAACATGACGCCCGAGCGTGTGGTCGAGCATCTGACCCACGTCCTCACCGCCGAAAACGTACCGTTCGAAGACGACGCCCTGTGGCTGCTCGGCCGTGCGGCCGACGGTTCCATGCGCGACGCCATGAGCCTGACCGACCAGGCCATTGCCTTCGGTGAAGGCAAGGTTCTGGCCACCGACGTACGGGCGATGCTCGGCACGCTGGATCACGGCCAGGTCTATGACGTTCTGCATTCCTTGATCGAAGGTGACGCCAAGGCGTTGCTCGAAGCCGTGCGCCACCTGGCCGAACAAGGGCCGGACTGGAACGGCGTGCTCTCGGAAATTCTCAACGTGCTGCACCGCGTCGCCATCGCCCAGGCCTTGCCGGAAGGTGTCGACAACGGCCACGGCGACCGTGACCGGGTGTTGGCACTGGCCCAGGCCTTGCCGGCCGAAGACGTGCAGTTCTACTACCAGATGGGCCTGATCGGCCGCCGCGACTTGCCGCTGGCGCCGGACCCGCGCGGCGGTTTCGAAATGGTCCTGCTGCGGATGCTGGCCTTCCGGCCGGCGGACACGGCGGATGCCCCGAGGCAACCGCTAAAGCCAGTGGGGATCAGCCAGGCCACAGTTGATTCCGCAAACTCAGTGGCTGCCGCGCCGAAACCTGCGCCGGTAGTTGCTGCGGCTGTTGCGCCGGCTCCGGTGGTTGCACCTGCACCTGCACCTGTTCCTGAGCCCGCGCCGGTTGCCCCGGTGATTGCGCCTGAGCCCGTGCCTGAACCAGAGCCCGAACCGGTCGCTGTCGAGGAAGTCGTCGATCTGCCGTGGAATGACCCGGTAGAACCGGCGCCTGTGCAGCAGCCAGCGGTCGAGCCGGTGCTGGAAACGGCCGCCGAGCAGCCAGAGCTGCCACCGATGCCGCTGCCGACCCCGGACAGCGTCGTGCCGGATGCCCCTGAATGGGCCGCTGCGCCGATCCCTGAGCCGTCCGTGGCCGAAGTCGATGCCTTTACGCCAGGCATGGACATGGACGACGAGCCGCCGCTGGACGAGGACTACATCGAGCCGGACATGGATTCGGCCTACAGCTACCTCGACGATCTGGCCAGTGAACACGCGGCTGATCCGGTTCCGGAGCCCGAGCCGGAACCCGCCGCCGCGCCGGCCACCGGTCTGGCCCTGCAATGGCTGGAGCTGTTCCCAAAACTGCCGATTTCCGGCATGACCGGCAGCATCGCCGCCAACTGCACGCTGATCGCGGTCGATGGCGACAACTGGCTGATGCACCTGGACCCGGCCCACAGCGCCTTGTTCAACGCCACTCAGCAGCGCCGTCTGAACGATGCCTTGAATCAGTATCACGGTCGTACGCTGAACCTGAGCATGGAGCTGATCAAGCCCGAGCAGGAAACCCCGGCCCAGGCCGCATCCCGGCGCCGTGCCAACCGTCAGCGCGAGGCGGAGGAATCGATCCACGGCGATCCGTTCATCCAGCAGATGGTCCAGCAGTTCGGTGCGGTCGTGCGACACGATACTATTGAACCTGTCGACGCCCTGGTCAGTCAGGGCTAATAACTGAAGGCGTTCGGCTGAAATGGCCGGGCGCTGTATTGATCCAAGTACTTTTGAGGTGATTACCATGATGAAAGGTGGCATGGCCGGCCTGATGAAGCAGGCGCAGCAGATGCAGGAAAAAATGGCCAAGATGCAGGAAGAGCTGGCCAACGCAGAAGTCACCGGCAAGGCCGGCGGCGATCTGGTCACCGTGGTGATGACCGGCCGTCATGACGTGAAAAAAGTCAGCATCGATCCAAGCGTGCTGCCGGGCCTGGACGAAGACGACCGTGAAGTGGTCGAAGATCTGGTGGCCGCTGCCGTCAACGCCGCCGTGCGTCAGATCGAAGCCAACAGCCAGGCGAAAATGGGCAGCATGACCGCTGGCATGAACCTGCCGGCCGGTATGAAACTGCCGTTCTGATTCGCCTTGGCGGGTTGGATGAGCTACAAAAAATGCCAGGCATCGCGCCTGGCATTTTTGTTTCCGGCTGACGAAACATCGAACGCGCAATAGCTGCAACGGTCTGCTCCCTATACCACCGAATTCACTATTCACAGGAGACGCTGACATGTCCGACCCTCTCACTCTCAACCAACGCTTCGTGCTGGCCTCGCGGCCGGTGGGCGCGCCGACGCCCGAGAACTTCCGTCTGGAGCGCGAGGCGTTGCCGGATCTTGAAGACGGCCAGTTGTTGCTCAAGACCCTTTACCTGTCGCTCGATCCCTACATGCGCGGGCGTATGAGCGACGCTCCGTCCTACGCGGCGCCGGTACAAATCGGCGAGGTGATGACCGGCGGGGCTGTCAGCCGGGTCGAACAATCGCGTCATCCGAAATTCCAGGTCGGCGATCTGGTGGTCGGCGCTACGGGCTGGCAAAGCCACAGCCTCAGCGACGGGCGCAATATCATCCCGATCCCGTCCGGGCTGCCGAGCCCGTCGATGGCCCTCGGTGTGCTGGGCATGCCGGGCATGACCGCTTACATGGGGCTGATGGATATTGGCCAGCCGAAAGCAGGGGAGACCCTGGTAGTCGCTGCTGCGTCGGGCGCGGTCGGCTCGGTGGTGGGTCAGGTCGCCAAGATCAAAGGCCTGCGCGCCGTCGGCGTGGCCGGAGGGGCCGAGAAGTGCAAGTACGTGGTCGAGGAGTTGGGTTTCGACGCCTGTATCGATCACAAGGCGCCTGACTTTGCCGAACAACTGGCCAAGGCCTGCCCGAAAGGCATCGACATCTATTACGAGAACGTCGGCGGTCATGTCTTTGATGCGGTCGTCCCGTTGCTCAATCCCAAGGCGCGGATCCCGTTGTGCGGCCTGATTGCCGGCTACAACGCCACGGAAGCGCCGAAAGGCCCGGATCGCTTGCCTGCCTTGCAACGCACCCTGCTGACCAAGCGTGTACGCATTCAGGGCTTCATCGTGTTCGACGACTACGGCGACCGTCAGCCGGAATTCATCAGCGCCATGGTGCCGTGGGTGCGCGATGGCAAGGTGAAATTCCGCGAAGACGTGGTCAATGGCCTGGAGCAGGCGCCGCAGGCGTTTATCGGTCTACTGGAGGGGCGCAACTTCGGCAAACTGGTGGTGCGGGTCGCCCAGGACTGAGGATTTGACGCTGGCCGGAGGCGCGGGTATAAACCGCGTCTCGTTGTTTTGTCGGACTTTTTCCCCATGAGCTTCAGCCCTTTGATTCGCCAACTGATCGACGCCCTGCGAATTCTGCCGGGCGTGGGTCAGAAAACTGCCCAGCGTATGGCGTTGCAGTTGCTCGAACGTGACCGCAGCGGCGGTACGCGCCTGGCCCAGGCCTTGAGCCAGGCCATGGAAGGGGTCGGACACTGCCGTCAGTGCCGCACGCTGACCGAAGACGATCTGTGCCCGCAATGCGCCGACACGCGCCGTGACGACACGCTGCTGTGCGTGGTGGAAGGGCCGATGGACGTCTATGCGGTCGAGCAGACCGGATTCCGCGGGCGCTACTTCGTGCTCAAGGGGCACCTGTCGCCGCTGGATGGTTTGGGTCCGGAGGCCATCGGCATTCCGCAGTTGATGGCGCGGATCGAAGAGGCGGGCACCTTCACCGAAGTCATCCTTGCCACCAACCCGACCGTGGAAGGTGAAGCGACCGCGCACTACATCGCGCAATTGCTCAACAACAAAGGCCTGATCGCCTCGCGCATTGCTCACGGCGTACCGCTGGGTGGCGAACTGGAACTGGTGGACGGCGGCACGCTGGCGCACTCGTTTGCCGGGCGCAAGCCGATTTCTCTCTGAGCCACACAATCCTGTTGAAAACCAAGCAAGCGCTCGGTTAAGTTCGGCGAACCCTTCCATGGAGTTCGCCGATGCCCGCCTTCCAGGAATACTTCGACCCCAGCCACCAAATGGTCCGCGACAGCGTCAGACGTTTCGTCGAGCGCGAGATCCTGCCGGACATCGATGTGTGGGAAGAAGCCGAAAGTTTCCCCCGTGAGCTGTACTTCAAGGCCGGTGCGGCCGGCATCCTCGGCATCGGTTATCCCGAAGCGCTGGGCGGCAGTCACGAAGGTGACCTGTTCGCCAAGATCGCCGCCAGCGAAGAACTGATGCGTTGCGGCTCTGGCGGCCTGGTGGCCGGGCTCGGCTCACTGGATATCGGCTTGCCGCCCATCGTCAAATGGGCCCGCCCCGAAGTGCGTGATCGCGTCGTACCTCTGGTACTCAGCGGCGAGAAGATCAGCGCGCTGGCGGTGACCGAGCCGGGCGGCGGCTCCGACGTCGCCAACCTGCAGACCCGCGCCGTACGAGATGGCGATCACTATCGGGTCAGCGGCAGCAAAACCTTCATCACCAGTGGCGTACGCGCGGATTACTACACCGTCGCGGTGCGTACCGGCGCGCCGGGTTTTGGCGGCATCAGCCTGCTGCTGATCGAGAAGGGCACGCCGGGTTTCACCGTCGGCCGGCAGTTGAAGAAAATGGGCTGGTGGGCGTCGGACACGGCTGAATTGTTCTTCGACGATTGCCGGGTGCCTGTGGGAAACCTGATCGGCGCGGAGAACATGGGGTTCGCCTGCATCATGGGCAACTTCCAGAGCGAGCGTCTGGCGTTGGCGCTGATGGCCAACATGACCGCGCAACTGGCGCTGGAAGAGAGCCTGAAGTGGGCGAAGGAGCGGCAGGCGTTCGGCAAGCCCATTGGCAAGTTCCAGGTGATCAAGCATCGTCTCGCGGAAATGGCCACGGCGCTGGAAGTCTCCCGGGAGTTCACCTACCGGCAGGCGGCGAAGATGGCGGCGGGGCAGAGCGTGATCAAGGAAATCTCCATGGCCAAGAACTTCGCCACGGACACCTCGGACCGCATCACCACCGAAGCGGTGCAGATTCTCGGCGGGCTGGGTTACATGCGCGAAAGCCTGGTGGAGCGGCTGTATCGGGATAATCGCATCCTGTCGATTGGCGGCGGGACGCGGGAAGTGATGAACGAGATCATCAGCAAGCAGATGGGGCTTTGATCCTGGGTGTTGCGGCTGGCCCCATCGCGGGCAAGCCCGCTCCCACAGTTATCTCGGTCGTTCACAAATATTGTGTACCCCCAAAAAACTGTGGGAGCTGGCTTGCCAGCGATGGCGTCAGTTCAGGCGCAGAATTACTTATCAGTCAACGCAAACTGCGTCAGGCAGAACGTAGGAATCCCCATGTCCTCCAGACGCTGCGAACCACCCAGCTCCGGCAGATCGATGATCGCAGCCGCTTCATGAACGCGGGCGCCCATGCGGCGGATCAGGTTGGCCGCCGCGATCAGCGTGCCGCCGGTGGCGATCAGGTCATCGAACATCACCACCGAATCGCCTTCGCACAGGCTGTCGGCGTGCACTTCGAGGAACGCTTCGCCGTACTCGGTCGCGTAGCCTTCAGCCAGCACGTCCGCCGGCAGTTTGCCTTGCTTGCGGAACAGCACCAGCGGCTTGTTCAGCTGATAGGCCAGCACCGAACCGATCAGGAAACCACGCGCGTCCATCGCGCCGATGTGGGTGAAATCGGCTTCCACATAACGGTGGGCGAAGCTGTCCATCACCAGGCGCAGGGCCTTGGGTGACTGGAACAGCGGGGTGATGTCGCGAAAGATCACGCCCGGTTTCGGGAAATCGATCACAGGGCGGATCAGGGATTTGATGTCGAAGGAGTCGAAGACCATCGTCGAGGTGTCCTGGCAGGGCTGCAAACGGCGCAGTATACCCGCGGCTGAAACGATACGCTCGGCCGCGGGTCGAGATCAGACTTCGAGCGAGCCGCCAGCCAGGGCGCAGAGCTGGATCGGGTCGAGGATATGGATTTCCTTGCCCTCGGCGGCGATCAGCTCGTTCTGCTGGAAGCGGGTGAAGACCCGGGACACGGTTTCCACCGCCAGCCCCAGATAGTTGCCGATTTCATTGCGCGACATGCTCAGGCGGAACTGATTGGCCGAAAAGCCGCGAGCGCGGAAACGCGCCGACAGGTTGACCAGGAAGGTGGCGATGCGCTCGTCAGCGGTTTTCTTCGACAACAGCAACATCATTTGCTGGTCGTCGCGAATTTCCCGGCTCATCACGCGCATCAACTGACGGCGCAGCTGCGGCAGTTGCAGGGCCAGTTCGTCGAGGCGTTCGAACGGAATCTCGCAGACCGAAGTGGTTTCCAGGGCCTGGGCAGAAACCGGGTGTTTTTCGGTGTCCATGCCGGACAGACCGACCAGTTCGCTCGGCAGGTGGAAACCGGTCAATTGTTCTTCGCCGGTGTCGCTCAGGCTGAAGGTCTTCAGGGCGCCGGAGCGTACTGCATAAACGGAATCGAAGGTGTCGCCCTGGCGGAACAGGAACTCACCCTTTTTCAACGGGCGGCCACGTTTAACGATTTCGTCCAGCGCATCCATGTCTTCCAGATTCAGCGAAAGTGGCAGGCAGAGAGGGGCCAGGCTGCAATCCTTGCAATTAGCCTGGTTATGAGCGCGCAGTTTAACTGGCTCGGACATTTCTTAAATCCTTGTGGGAAAACACACATAAGGCGTAAGGGTAACCCAGGGGAGGACATTCAGGCCAGCCTGTGGCGAGATTGCCCCAACGGCATAAAGCCGCAGGAATGACGGCCGATAACCAGGTATCTGACGGCATGCAAGGAACCGCTTCGATGACTGCTATTGGCACGCTGACCCCCGGTAACAGTGGCGTTGCGTCGTTGCTGGAAAGTGCTGAAACCTCCGTTGACGATGAGTCCGGCACAGACGCGGCATCGTTGGGAACCCCGACCTTGGTCGAGGGCGTCAAAGTGTCGCTGTCCGGTGCCGCCATTGCAAAATCCGCCGGTGTCGGCGGGAAAAACAGCGATATCGATGAAAGCGGCTTGCCGGAAAACGTCCAGCAATTGCTGAAGATGATTCGCAAGTTGCGCCAGCAGATCGCCGAAAAGAACGCCCAGATCAACGCGCTGATGGCTAACAAGACCCTTTCCAACGAAGAGCGATTCGCCAAGATCGCGGCTCTCAAAGGCGCCATTTCCGCCCTCAACAACGGTCTGATTACCGCCAACCTGTCCCTGGCCAAGGTCATCGACCAATCGGGCCTGACCGCGGACCAGAACCTGAAAACCAATACCTTGCTGATGAAGAGCTAGATCACCCGCGAAAAACGCTGGCGGTTCTGCTGTTCCAGATACGCATCGAACACCATGCACACCGAACGCACCAGCAGGCGCCCGGCCGGCAGCACATTGATTCGTTCGCGATCCAGTTCGATCAAGCCGTCCTTTGCCATGCCTTGCAACTGCGGCCAGAGCGCGCCGAAGTAGCCCTGAAAATCGATGTTGAAACTGCGCTCGATCTCGGCGAAATCCAGGCTGAAGTTGCAGATCAGTTGCTGAATCACCGCGCGACGCAAGCGGTCGTCAGCATTGCACACCAGGCCACGACTGGTGGCCAGTTGCGCGCCGGCCAGGGTGTTCTGGTAGTGATTGAGGTCGCTGCTGTTCTGGCAGTACAGATCGCCAATCTGGCTGATGGCCGACACGCCCAGACCGATCAGGTCGCAATGACCGTGGGTGGTATAGCCCTGGAAGTTGCGTTGCAGGGTTGACTCTTCCTGGGCAATCGCCAGTTCATCGTCGGGCAGGGCGAAGTGGTCCATGCCGATGTAGCGGTAGCCGGCGGCGGTCAGTTGTTCGATGGTGCGTTGCAGCATTTCCAGTTTTTGCGTCGGGCTCGGCAGTTCGTTGCCGTTGATCCGCCGCTGCGGCATGAAGCGTTCCGGCAGGTGCGCGTAGTTGAACACCGAGAGCCGGTCCGGTTGCAAACTGATGACTTCTTCGACGGTGCGGGCGAAGTTGTCCGGGGTCTGCTTGGGCAGGCCGTAGATCAAATCGATGTTGATCGAGCGAAATTGCAGGGTGCGCGCCGCGTCGATCACCGCACGGGTTTCTTCCAGGCTTTGCAGGCGATTGACCGCCCGTTGCACCGCCGGGTCGAGGTCTTGCAGGCCGATGCTGACCCGGTTGAAGCCCAGTTCCCGCAGCAGGCCCATGGTCGACCAGTCGGCTTCGCGCGGGTCGATCTCGATGCCGTAATCGCCGGAGTCGTCATCCAGCAGATTGAAATGCTTGCGCAGGTGCGCCATCAACTGCCGCAATTCATCGTGGCTGAGAAAGGTCGGGGTGCCGCCGCCGAAGTGCAGTTGTTCGACTTTCTGCGCCGGGTCGAGGTGGCAGGCGATCAACTGGATCTCCTGCTCGAGCCGTTGCAGGTACGGCAAGGCGCGGCCGCGATCCTTGGTGATGACCTTGTTGCAGGCGCAGTAGTAGCAGATGTTCGCGCAGAACGGCACGTGCACGTACAGCGACAGCGGGCGCAAGGCCTTGCGGCTGTCGCGCAGGGCGTGGAACAGGTCGAAGGTGCCGACCTGACTGTTGAATTGCACGGCCGTCGGATACGAGGTGTAGCGCGGCCCCGCCAGGTCGTAGCGGCGGATCAAATCGGTGTCCCAACGAATGGCGTCGAGCATGCGGGCATTCCCCCGGATAGGCTGGCAGTGTGAGCGAGTCTAGGGGAGGGCGCGGCGGGGCATCTTGATTTGCATCAAGCCTGGGTCAGTGGCCCATCAGCCAGTGCTGGTGCGGCCCCGGCAGGGTCCAGATACCGAACAGGATCACCAGCAGACCGCCGGCCATGCGCACGCTGCGCTTGCGCAACAGCGCCGTGACCCGCTCGGCAGCGAGGCCTGTCGCGAGTAAAACCGGCCAGGTGCCGAGCCCGAAGGCGAGCATCAGCAAGGCGCTGTCCAGCGCATTGCCCTGACTGGCCGACCACAGCAACGTGCTGTAAACCAGCCCGCACGGCAGCCAGCCCCACAGCGCGCCGAGCAGCAGGGCCCGGGGCAGGCTCGACACCGGTAGCAAGCGGTTGGCCACTGGTTGAATGTAGCGCCACAGTCCGCGACCGAGGCTTTCGATGCGGGTCAGGCCGCTCCACCATCCGGCCAGGTACAAGCCCATGGCGATCAACAGCAAACCCGCGATTACGCGCATGAACAATGCCGCAGGACTGTTGGCCACTGCCCATCCCGCCAGCCCGATCAGCAATCCGGCCGTGGCATAGCTGAGGATTCGCCCGAGGTTGTACGCCAGCAGCAATCGAAAGCGTCGGCTGCGTTGTTCCTTGGGAATCGCCAGGGTCAGCGCGCCCATCAAGCCGCCGCACATGCCCAGGCAATGCCCGCCGCCGAGCAGGCCGAGAATCAGCGCAGACACCAGCAGCGGCGCCAGTTCAAGCATGGGGTGGCGCCTTGTCGTCCGGTCTGGTCGGGTTGGCTTCGTCCACGGCGGCGGTGTGCTTCGGGTCCTGGTCGTCGAACAGGATGCTGTGGGCCGGGCCGTCGAGGTCGTCGTACTGGCCGCTGTCCACCGCCCAGAAGAAGATGTAGACGGCGATGGCCACGATCAGCAGCGCGGCCGGAATCATCACGTAGAGAGCTGGCATCTGTACTCCATGCCCGCGCGGCTCAGGCCGGCAGCGGGCGGGTTTCTGACGAGGCGTTGACGGCCGGCGCACTCGGCAGGCGAGTCAGGCGCAGGGCGTTGAGCACCACGGTCAGGGAACTGATCGACATGCCGACGGCGGCCCACACCGGAGTGATCCAGCCGAGGGCGGCGAACGGCAACATGAGGCCATTGTACAGCGCGGCCCACAACAGGTTCTCGATGATCACCCGGCGCGTGCGGCGGGCGAGCGTGAAGGCTTGCATCAAGGCGTCGAGACGGTTGGACAGCAGCACCGCGTCGGCACTGGTTTTCGCCAGATCCGTGGCTGAACCCATGGCCACGCTGATGTCGGCGGCAGCCAGCACCGGCACATCGTTGACCCCGTCGCCCAGCATCAACACCTTGCGGCCGGCCTTGTGCAGTTGTTGCAGCACTTGCAGTTTGTCGTCCGGACGCAGACCGCCCCGGGCTTCGTCGATGCCCAGTTCGGCGGCGACACTGGCGACCATCGGCGAACTGTCGCCCGACAGCAGCAGCGTGTGCCAGCCGCGCGCCTTGCACGCGGCGAGCAGGGCTGGGGCGTCGGCGCGCAGGCGATCATCGAGGACGAACCAGGCCAGCGGTCCCTGAGCGTCACCGAGCAATAGCCATTGGCCCGGTTCGTCGGGCATCGTCGGCACAGGCGCGGCGCTGAGGTCACAGACAAACTCCGCCTGGCCAATGCGTAAACGCTGTTCGCCGACCAATCCCTCTAGCCCCAGCCCCGGTGTGCTGTGCACCTCTTCGGCGGCCAGCGGCGCCCGGCCAAAGGCGCGGGCAATCGGGTGTTCCGAACGGTTCTCCAGCGCAGCAGCCAGACTCAGGCACTGATCGCTGTCGAGGGCGCCGAGCGGGCGGATCGAACGCAATACCAGACGCCCCTCGGTGAGGGTGCCGGTCTTGTCGAAAATCACCGTGTCGATCTGGTTCAGGCCTTCCAGCACATGGCCGCGCGTGAGCAACAGGCCAAGTTTGTGCAGGGTGCCGGTGGCGGCGGTGAGGGCGGTCGGCGTCGCCAGTGACAGTGCGCACGGACAAGTGGCGACCAGCATCGCCAAGACAATCCAGAACGCCCGCGATGAATCCAGCTCCCACCACAGCAGACCGATGGCCGCCGCCGCGATCAACGACAGCAACAGGAACCACTGCGCGGCGCGGTCGGCGATTTCCGCCAGCCGAGGTTTTTCCGCCTGGGCGCGATCCAGCAGGCGGACGATGGCCGACAACCGCGTGTCCTGACCCAGCGCCTGCACTTCGACGGTCAGCGCACCTTCCACATTCAGCGTGCCGGCGGTGACAGCATCGCCCAGTGTGCGCGGTTGCGGCAGGTATTCGCCGGTCAGCAGCGATTCATCGATACTCGACTGGCCGTCGAGGATCTTGCCGTCCGCCGGAAGCACAGAACCCGGTTGAACCAGCACCCGGTCGCCAAGGCGCAGCTCGCTGAGCAGAATGCGTTCACTTTGGCCGGCGTCATCGAGGCGCAGACATGAGGCCGGCAACAGATTGACCAGTTGTGCAGTGGCGGCGGCAGTGCGTTCCCGGGCGCGGCGTTCCAGATAGCGCCCGGCCAGCAGGAACAGCGCGAACATCCCGACTGCGTCGAAATACAGCTCGCCGACCCCGGTGATCGACGTCCAGATCCCGGCGACGTATGCCGCGCCGATCGCCAGCGATACCGAGACGTCCATGGTCAGATGACGGGTGCGCAGGTCGCGCATGGCGCCTTTAAAAAACGGCGCGCAGCTGTAGAACACAATCGGCGTGGTCAGGAACAGCGCGACCCAGCGCAGGATGGTGTGCAGCTCGGGGCTGAGGTCGATGTTGAATTCCGGCCAGGTGGCCATGGTCGCCATCATCGCCTGAAACCACAGCAGCCCGGCGACCCCGAGTTGGCGCAGGGCGAGGCGGTTTTCGCTGGCCAGTTGTTCGCTGGCGCGGTCGGCCTGATACGGGTGCGCGGCGTAGCCGATGTGGCGCAGTTCGCCGAGGATCTGGCTCAGCGGCAATTGTCCGTCGGCCCAGCGTACGTGCAGGCGATGGTTGGACAGGTTCAGCCGCGCCTCGGCCACGGCGGGCAGCGTGCGCAGGTGTTTCTCGATCAGCCAGCCGCACGCGGCGCAACTGATGCCTTCCATCAACAGCGTGGTTTCGGCCAGTTCACCTTCGTGGCGGACGAAAGGTTGCTGCACGTCGGCGCGGTCATACAGCGCCAGCTCGTCCACCAGTTGCACCGGCAGCGCCTCGGGGTTGGCCGAGGCTTCGCTACGGTGCTGGTAATAACTTTCCAGCCCGCCGGCGACAATGGCTTCGGCCACGGCCTGGCAGCCCGGGCAGCAGAACTCGCGGGACTCCCCGAGCACGACAGCGGTGAAGCGGCTGCCCGTCGGAACGGGCAGGGCGCAGTGGTAACAGGGGAGTGGGGTGGTCATCAGGAGAGTTGCTTACTTGTCCAGGTCTTCCGCGCCTTGCAGCGGTTCGTCACCGAGCAACAGATCCTTGTCATGGCTGACCACTTCTTCCTCGAACATGCGCCACACCTGGTCACCTTGCGATCCGAGCAACTCGACAAAACGACGGCCTTCGACCTTGTCGTTCACCTGGCCAATGTAACGACCCTGCTCGGTTTCGCTGCGGGTCAGGACAATCTTGCGATCCTTGTCCGGCTGGGTCGGCGAGATCAGGTTCAGTTCCAGGGTTTTCGGCTGGCTGTCGCCACTCAGGCGTAGATCGACTTCCCCGGTCACGTCGTCCAGATGAACGTTGGCGCGCATTTTCAGGTTTTGCGCGAGCATTTCACGGTCCAGCGAACGGTTGATGCCCTTGCCGGCCTCGTAGTAGTTGTCGTTGACCAGGTTGTCCGGGTTGTTCACCGCAATGGTCACCATGGACAGCGTCAGGGTCACCGAGCAGGCCAGAATCCCGATGATGATCCACGGCCAGAGATGCTTGTACCAGGGGCTTGCGGCGTTTGCTGCGGGCATGTTCAGTTCTCTCAACGATTTTGTGGGCCGATGAACCGGCTCTTGGCTTCTACGTGGACGCTGTCGTCATCGGCATCCTTGAGGATGAATTTCACCTCGTTGGTGCTCGACGGCAGTTGTTCGGGCGCGCTCGACAGCTCGACCGGCATGCTGAAGATTTCCCCGGCGGGCACCTTGATCTCGCGTCTGCCTTGCAGGCGCAGATCCGGCAGACCGGCGGCTTCCAGCACATAGGTGTGGTCGCGCTGATCCTTGTTCATGATCTTCAGGCTGTAGACGTTTTCGATCCGGCCTTCGGCGTTCTCGCGATACAGCACGCGGTCCTTGCTGACGTCGAAACCCACCAGCGAGCGCATGAAGAAGGCCGTCACCAGCAGGCTGATCATCGCCAGCAGCACCACGGCATAACCGATCAGGCGCGGACGCAGTTTATGGGTTTTCTGACCGGACAGGTTGTGTTCAGTGGTGTAGCTGATCAGCCCGCGGGGGTAGTCCATCTTGTCCATGATGCTGTCGCAGGCATCGATGCACGCGGCGCAGCCGATGCACTCGATCTGCAAACCGTCGCGGATGTCGATGCCGGTTGGGCAGACCTGGACGCACATGGTGCAATCGATGCAATCGCCCAGGCCCTGGGCCTTGTAATCGACGCCTTTCTTGCGCGGGCCACGGCTTTCGCCGCGACGCGGATCATAGGAAACGATCAGCGTGTCCTTGTCGAACATCACGCTCTGGAAGCGCGCATACGGGCACATGTAGATGCACACCTGCTCACGCAGCCAGCCGGCGTTGCCGTAGGTGGCGAGGGTGAAGAAGCCGACCCAGAAATACGACCAGCCATCGGCCTGGCCTGTGAAAAAGTCGAACACCAGTTCGCGGATCGGCGAGAAATAGCCGACGAAGGTCATGCCGGTGACGAAGCCGATCAGCAGCCACATGGCGTGCTTGGCGAATTTGCGCAGGAATTTGTTGGCGCTCATCGGCGCCTTGTCGAGCTTGATGCGCTGGTTGCGGTCGCCTTCGGTGACCTTTTCGCACCACATGAAAATCCACGTCCACACGCTTTGCGGACAGGTGTAGCCACACCAGACCCGGCCGGCGTACACCGTGATGAAGAACAGGCCGAACGCGGCAATGATCAGCAGGCCCGAAAGCAGGATGAAATCCTGAGGCCAGAAGGTGGCGCCGAAGATGAAGAACTTGCGCTCCGGCAGGTTCCACCACACGGCCTGGTGGCCGCCCCAGTTCAGCCACACCGTACCGAAATACAGCAGGAACAGCGCCGTGCCGCCCATCATCCGCAAATTGCGGAACAGGCCGGTGAAAGCACGGGTGTAGATTTTTTCTCGAGAGGCGTAAAGGTCGACGCTGTTGTTCGCGTTCTTGTTGGGGGGCGTGACGTCGTGTACCGGAATCTGATTACTCATCATTGCATCCCACGGCAGTGGAAAAATGCCTCGGTCGATACGTGCCGGCCGGGGTCAGAAAGGGTGTTGCAGTGGCGCAATGATACGCCTGTGATGCCGACGAACGGGTGCGACCTTTGGTCGCGTTGGGGAAAAAACCTGAATGGTGTAGCGAATGTAACAAAGCATGATGCAGATCAATTGACTTGCTAAGTATGGACGGGTTTGCGAGCGGCGTCGTTCGCTGGTCCCGCATTCCTGGCCGACGTTGAGACGAAATCAAAAGGTATCGGCATTTCTGCTGTCCCAGGGATTGATCAATGCAACGCCACTGGATTCAAAGTCGGCGATATTGCGAGTGACCACCGTCAGGCCATGCACCAATGCCGTTGCAGCAATCAACGCATCACTTTCATTGGCCCGATCTGGCACATGAAGGCGCGCACATCGCAAGGCGACAGCAGCATTGACCGGCAGGATTCTCGCGTCGAAGGCCGGCATCACGTGGCGCTTGAGCCAGGTGCGCAGTACCTTGCCCTGAGCCGGGTCGCGGCGCTCCATGCGAAGGACGCCGGTCTCCAGCTCCTTCAAGGTAATGGCCGAGATGAACATGCGAGGGGCAATGACTGTTCTGGCCCAGGCGACAACGTTCTTGTCGGCCTGGGGTTTGCGCAGTTCGGAAATCACATTGGTGTCGAGCAAGTACATTCAGGACAGATCCACGGGGCGGTGAGTGATCACGGCACGCTCGGTTTCGAACTCGATGTCTGCCGCTTCAGGCATGACCAGCAGATCGACGATGCTCGCGTTGAGGCCGGTGAGTTTTTCGTACTCCTCAATGCTTAGCAGTACGTGGGCGGGCTTGCCACGGTCGGTGATGATTACAGGCCCGTTGCGCGTGGCTTTTTTGGCACTGCTTGTGTCCTGATTGAATTCGCGGCTGGAAATGGTGGTGATGGCCATCATTGCGACCTCTCCTGAAGAAGGAATGTAGCAACGTTACTACCGCTTCTGGTGTCTCACAACCGGGAAGGCCTGACGAGCCTGACCGCTGGTCGGCCATTCAAGGGCAGAAACAAAAAGGCCCCGCCAGTTCTCACCGGCGGGGCCTTTTTTTGCTTCAAGCGTCGGCCTTACTGCGCCTCTGCTTCCGGTGCTTTTTCACCATGGGACAGGCTGTAAACATAAGCCGCCAGCAGGTGAACCTTGTCGTTGCCTTGCAGTTGTTCCTGGGCAGGCATCTGGCCCTGACGGCCGTAACGGATGGTCTGCTGCAGCTGCGCGAAGCTCGAACCGTAGATGAACGCGGCCGGGTGGGTCAGGTTAGGGGCGCCCATTGCCGGGGTGCCTTTGCCTTCCGGACCGTGGCAGGCCACGCAGTTGGCGGCGAACAGTTTCTGGCCGTTGGCCGGATCTGCCTTGGTGCCTTCCGGCAGCTTGCGACCATCGAGGTTGGTCAGCACGAATGCCGCCACGTCGGCCACGCCTTGTTCACCGATCACTTCAGCCCAGGCCGGCATTACCGCGTGACGGCCGCCCATGATGGTGGTCTTGATGGTTTCCGGCTCGCCGCCCCAGCGCCAGTCGGCGTCGGTCAGGTTAGGGAAGCCATAAGCGCCCTTGGCGTCGGAACCGTGGCAGACCGAGCAGTTGGAGGCGAACAGACGGCCACCCATTTTCAGGGCTTGCGGATCCTTCGCGACTTCTTCGATCGGCATGGCCGCGAACTTGGCGAAGATCGGACCGAACTTGGCGTCCGAGCGAGCCATTTCCTTTTCCCACTCGTGAACGCCGGTCCAGCCGGTCTGGCCGTTGGCGAACGGGGTCTGCTTTTCGTTATCGAGGTAGTTGTAGCCCGGCAGCAGACCTTTCCAGCTGCCCAGGCCCGGGTACAGCACCAGATAACCCAGAGCGAAGACGATGGTGCCCACGAACAGCATGAACCACCATTTCGGCAGCGGGTTGTCGTACTCCTCGATCCCGTCGAAGGAGTGGCCGACCGTCTCGTCGGTCTGCTCGGTGCGCTGGCCCTTGCGGGTCGACAGCAACAGCCAGGTCAGGGAAAAGATCGTACCGAGACTGAGGACTGTGACGTACAGACTCCAGAATGTAGTCATTCTTTGTTACTCCTAGAAGCTTGCTCGACGTGCTTGATGGCTTCGGGATCATCCGCGAAGGGCAGCAAGGTCGCGTCTTCAAACTCCGACTTGCGCTTGGGGCTGAACACCCACAACGCCAGGCCGATGAAGGCAACCATCACGACAACGGTGCCCAGGCCTCGAATCATCCCGATATCCATTAAGAATCACCGTTTGCTTTTGATGATGGTGCCCAGGCCTTGCAGATAGGCCACCAGCGCGTCCATTTCGGTTTTACCCTTCACAGCGTCTTTTGCACCGGCAATGTCTTCGTCGGTGTAAGGGACGCCGAGCGTGCGCAACACTTCCATTTTCTTGGCCGTGTCTTTGCCGTCGAGCTTGTTTTCCACGAGGAACGGGTAAGCCGGCATTTTCGACTCAGGCACGACGTTGCGCGGGTTGTACAAGTGCGCACGTTGCCAGTCATCGGAGTAACGACCGCCGACACGGGCCAGGTCCGGGCCGGTACGCTTGGAACCCCACAGGAACGGGTGATCCCAGACGCTTTCACCGGCGACCGAGTAGTGGCCGTAGCGTTCGGTTTCGGCACGGAACGGACGGATCATCTGCGAGTGGCAGCCGACACAGCCGTTGGCGATGTAAACGTCGCGGCCTTCCAGTTCAAGGGCGGTGCGCGGCTTCATGCCTTCGACCGGCTTGTTGGTGACGTCCTGGAAAAACAGCGGAACGATTTGGGTCAGGCCACCGACGCTGACGGCGATGACCATGAAGAAGGCCAGCAGGCCAATATTCTTCTCGACAGCTTCATGCTTCATCAGTGAGCTCCAACTACGGCGATCTTGGCGGCGGCTTCAGCTTCAGCCGGGTCCGAGGCGCGAACGGTGCGCCACACGTTGTAGGCCATCAGGAACATGCCGCTGGCGAAGAATGCACCGCCCAGGGCACGAACGATGTAGCCAGGGTGGCTGGCCTGCAGCGCTTCGACGAACGAGTAGGTGAGGGTGCCGTCGTCGTTGATTGCACGCCACATCAGGCCTTGGGTGATGCCGTTGACCCACATCGAAGCGATGTACAGCACGGTACCGATGGTCGCGAGCCAGAAGTGCGCGTTGATCAGACCGACGCTGTGCATCTGCGCGCGGCCGAACAGTTTCGGGATCATGTGGTAGATCGCGCCGATCGAGATCATCGCTACCCAGCCGAGCGCGCCGGCGTGTACGTGGCCGATGGTCCAGTCGGTGTAGTGCGAGAGCGAGTTGACGGTCTTGATCGCCATCATCGGACCTTCGAAGGTCGACATGCCGTAGAACGCCAGCGATACCACGAGGAAGCGCAGGATCGGGTCGGTGCGCAGCTTATGCCAGGCGCCCGAGAGGGTCATCATGCCGTTGATCATGCCGCCCCAGCTTGGTGCCAGCAGGATGATCGACATCGCCATGCCCAGCGATTGTGCCCAATCCGGCAGTGCGGTGTAGTGCAGGTGGTGCGGGCCGGCCCAGATGTACAGGGTGATCAGTGCCCAGAAGTGCACGATCGACAGGCGATAGGAGTAGATCGGGCGTTCGGCCTGTTTCGGCACGAAGTAGTACATCATCCCCAGGAAGCCGGTGGTCAGGAAGAAACCCACGGCGTTGTGGCCGTACCACCACTGGATCATCGCGTCGGTCGCACCGGCGTAGGCCGAGTAGGACTTGAAGAAACTGACCGGCAGCGAGGCGTGGTTGACGATGTGCAGCATCGCGGTCACGACGATGAACGCGCCGTAGAACCAGTTACCGACGTAGATGTGTTTGGTCTTGCGCTTGGTGATGGTGCCGAAGAACACCAGACCGTAGGTGACCCAGACAATGGCCAGCAAAATGGCGAGGGGCCATTCCAGTTCCGCGTATTCCTTGGTGGTGGTGTAACCCAGCGGCAAGGTAATGATCGCGCCGACGATCACCGCTTGCCATCCCCAGAAGGTGAAGGCCGCGAGGCTGTCGGAAATCAGTCGCGTCTGGCAGGTTCGCTGCACGACATAGTAGGAAGTGGCAAACAGTGCACAACCACCGAAGGCGAAAATCACCAGGTTTGTGTGCAACGGGCGCAGGCGTCCAAAGCTCGTCCACGGCAGACCGAAGTTCAACTCCGGCCAGACCAGTTGCGAGGCAATGAAGACACCGAGCCCCATGCCAAGGATCCCCCAGACCACCGTCATGATGGCGAACTGGCGGACTACCTTATAGTTATAAGCAGTCGGACTGATTGCTGTGCTCATTCTAAGGTTCCACGGTTTGGGTGTTTTATTAGGATTAAAATCGGCCGCAAGTATGTAGAAAGCAGGGGGTCAATGCAACGCGCCATGACCTGGGTCAATGCTTTCCAACGCTGATTCTGCGGCCTTTCCATGCGCCGCGTAAGGACAAAATTGCCCTCGGGCAAAATGTCGCAGCGGACGAAAAAAGCGAGGGGTCCCAGTCGGATGTAACGGGGTGTGTTCGAACGCTCGGTTCGGGTGACGGACGGTAATCGGCACGACAGCCGGTATCTACCGGCCTTTGCGGCCATGTCAGTCAGCCGATTCGTTCAACGCCTCGCTCGGGGTCGACCTGGAACCGGCACGGGCCAGTCCGCATCGAGCAAGCGTAGACCCGAATCCGGGGAACCGAAAGGAGAGGGCAAGAAGGGGTGCGACAATGCGTCGCAAAGAGGCTGGAAACTGCCGCACTGGAAACGTGCGGCAGTGTTGTGCTCAATGATTACTGTTTGTTGTCTTCAGTAATCAGTTTTTCTGTATTCAATCCATGGCTAAGGCTGTACACATAAGCGGCCAGCAATTGCACTTTATCGTTGCCCAGCAGCTCGTTCTGAGCCGGCATGTGGCCCTGACGACCATGGCGAATGGTCTGTTCAAGCTGGGTCAGGCTGGTGCCATAGATAAATCCGGCCGGGTGCGTCAGATTCGGCGCACCCATGGCTTCAGTGCCCTGGCCGGTTGCCCCATGACAGGCTACGCACATGGTGCTGAACGTCTGCTGTCCGGCTTGCAGGTCGGCCTTGTTGTCCGCCGGCAGTGGCAGCCCGGCCAGTTCGTGACGCACGTAAGCGGCGACGTTTTTCACGCCCACCTCACCGAGTGACTCGCCCCAGGCCGGCATCGCCGCGATCCGGCCACCCATGATGGTGGTCTTGATCGTCTCGGCACTGCCGCCCCAACGCCAGTCCTGGTCGGCCAGGTTAGGGAAGCCGAAGGCACCCTTGGCGTCCGAGCCGTGGCACACCGAGCAGTTGGAGGCGAACAGGCGGCCACCCATTTTCAGTGCCTGCGGATCCTTCGCCACTTCTTCCACCGGCATGGCGGCGAATTTGGCGAAGATCGGCCCGAACTTGGCGTCGGCCTTGCTCATTTCCTTTTCCCACTCGTGGACGCCGGTCCAGCCGTTCTCGTAGCCGGGCAGGATACCTTTCCAGTTGCCCAGGCCCGGGTAGAGGATCAGATAGCCCACGGAAAACACCAGCGTGCCGGCGAACAGCATGAACCACCACTGCGGCAGCGGGTTGTCGTACTCCTCGATGCCGTCGAAGCTGTGGCCCATGGTCTGGTCGACGCTGCCCTTGGTCTCGCCCCGACGGGTGCCGACCAGCAGCCAGGTCAGGCCGATCAGGCTGCCGATGGTCAGTACGCAGATCCACGTACTCCAGAAGGTGGTCATGGCCGGGTACTCCTTGTTTCATTAGCTTGGGTAGTGTCGGGTTGCGGCTCGTCGGCAAACGGCAGCAGGCGCGCTTCGGCGAATTCCGGTGTGCGCTTGCGGTTGAACACCCAGAGGGTCAGGCCGACGAAGGCCACGAACACCACGACCGTGCCGAGGCCGCGTATCAGCCCCGCGCTCATTTCAAAGGCCATCTCAATCACCTCTTGCTCTTGATCGCAGTGCCAAGCACTTGCAGGTAGGAGACGAGGGCGTCCATTTCGGTCTTGCCCTTGAGGCTGGCCACCGCGCCGCTGATGTCGTCGTCGGTGTACGGCACGCCGAGGGTGCGCATGACCTTGAGCTTGGTTTCGGTGTGGCTGCTGTCGACCGGTTGGGTGACCAGCCATGGGTAGGCCGGCATTTTCGATTCCGGTACGACGTTGCGCGGGTTGTACAAGTGCGCGCGGTGCCAGTCATCGGAGTAGCGCGAACCGACACGGGCCAGGTCCGGACCGGTACGTTTCGAGCCCCACAGGAACGGGTGATCCCACACGCTCTCGCCAGCCACCGAGTAGTGGCCGTAGCGTTCGGTTTCGGCGCGGAACGGACGGATCATCTGCGAGTGGCAGCCGACGCAGCCTTCGCGGATGTAGATGTCGCGGCCTTCCAGTTGCAGCGCGGTGTAGGGCTTCATGCCTTCCACCGGTTTGTTGGTCACGTCCTGGAAGAACAGCGGGACGATCTGGGTCAGGCCGCCGATGCTCACGGCGAACACCATCAGCAGCATCAGCAGGCCGACGTTCTTTTCAATCGTTTCGTGTTTCATGGCGGACTCCTCAGGCCATCTGCGCGGCAGCAACGACGTCAGCAGGCTGCGAGGCCCGCACGGTGCGCCAGGTGTTGTAAGCCATCAGGAACATGCCGCTGAGGAAGATCGCCCCGCCAATCAGCCGCACGACGAAGCCTGGGTGGCTGGCCACCAGGGTTTCGACGAAGGAGTAGGTCAGCGTGCCGTCCTCGTTCACTGCACGCCACATCAGGCCCTGGGCGATGCCGTTGACCCACATCGAAGCGATGTAGAGCACGGTGCCGATGGTCGCGAGCCAGAAGTGCGCGTTGATCAGGCCGATGCTGTGCATCTGCTCTTTGCCGAAGACTTTCGGGATCATGTGATACAGCGCGCCGATGGAAATCATCGCCACCCAGCCGAGGGCGCCGGCGTGTACGTGGCCGATGGTCCAGTCGGTGTAGTGGGAGAGGGCGTTCACGGTCTTGATCGCCATCATCGGACCTTCGAAGGTCGACATGCCGTAGAACGCCAGCGACACCACGAGGAAGCGCAGGATCGGGTCGCTGCGCAACTTATGCCAGGCGCCCGAGAGGGTCATCATGCCGTTGATCATGCCGCCCCAGCTCGGTGCCAGCAGAACCAGCGACATCACCATGCCCAGCGACTGCGCCCAGTCCGGCAGCGCGGTGTAGTGCAAGTGGTGCGGACCGGCCCAGATGTACAGGGTGATCAGCGCCCAGAAGTGCACGATCGACAGGCGATACGAATACACCGGACGTTCGGCCTGTTTCGGCACGAAGTAATACATCATCCCGAGGAAACCGGCGGTGAGGAAAAAGCCTACGGCGTTGTGACCGTACCACCATTGCACCATCGCGTCGGTCGCGCCGGCGTACACCGAGTAGGACTTGGTGAAGCTCACCGGCAACTCGAGGTTGTTGACGATGTGCAGGATCGCCACGGTGATGATGAACGCGCCGAAGAACCAGTTGCCCACATAAATGTGCTTGGTCTTGCGCTGCATGATCGTGCCGAAGAACACGATGGCGTAGGCGACCCAGACGATGGTGATCAGGATGTCGATCGGCCATTCCAGCTCGGCGTACTCCTTGGAACTGGTGTAACCCAGTGGCAGGCTGATGGCTGCCAGGAGGATCACAAGCTGCCAGCCCCAGAAGCAGAAGGCGGCGATTTTCGGCGCAAACAATTGCGTCTGGCAGGTGCGCTGCACCGAGTAGAACGAACTGGCGAACAAGGCACAGCCGCCGAACGCGAAGATCACCGCGTTGGTGTGCAGCGGGCGCAAGCGTCCGAAGCTGGTCCACGGCAGGTTGAAGTTGAGTTCGGGCCAGACCAATTGAGCCGCGAGAAAAACCCCGAGCCCCATGCCGACGATGCCCCACACCACCGTCATAATGGCGAATTGGCGGACCACCTTGTAGTTGTAGGCGGTACTGATAGAAGTGTTCATGGTTCCCCATCCACGGTTCAGCCGAAGTGAGCGCGCGCAGAAAACGCCGCGAATCCTTCGCCTGGAGTTATAGGCAGACTAAAAGCGAGGCAAGCATGGACAAACAGCACAAGGCCAGTATTGACGGGGATCAATGGGCGCAGTGCCTGCGGGATCATGGGTGGCTTTGGGATGCGGCCAGTGGTGAGGCTTCGGCGACGCTCATTCTTGCCCATGGGGCGGGGGCGCCGATGGATAGCGACTGGATGAACGATATGGCTGGGCGCCTTGCCGGGCTTGGGGTGAATGTGTTGCGGTTTGAGTTTCCTTATATGGCGCAGCGGCGGGTTGATGGCAGCAAACGTCCGCCGAATCCGGCGCCTAAGTTGCTCGAATGTTGGCGTGAGGTTTATGGCTTGGTGCGACTTCATGTCGCTGGGGTTTTGGCGGTTGGCGGGAAGTCGATGGGGGGGCGGATGGCCAGTTTGCTTGCCGATGAGCTTGGCGCTGATGCATTGGTTTGTCTGGGGTATCCGTTTTATGCGGTTGGGAAACCGGAGAGGCCTCGGGTTGAGCATTTGGGTTCTTTGCGGACTCGGACGTTGATTGTTCAGGGGGAGCGGGATGCGCTTGGCAATCGCGAGGCGGTCGAAGGTTATTCGTTATCGCCGGAAATTGAAGTGTTTTGGCTGGCGGCGGGGGATCATGATTTGAAGCCGCTCAAGGTTTCCGGGTTTACGCATGAGCAGCATTTGGCTTCGGCTGCGGAGAAGGTTGCCGGGTTTCTTCGTTGAGGTTTGGTTTTGGGGTGTATATCCGTTGCTGCGGTTATGGCTGCTTAGGGTTCCGCCCTTACGGCGGGTCACTTTTGGCAAACGCCCCAAAAGTAACCAAAAGGTCTTGCTCCTACGTTCGGCCCGCTCGCTAAAGCTCGGGGTTCCTTCGCTCCGGGATTCATCCGGGGGGCATCGCCTACGGTTTGCTTCGCTGCACCTCCTCTCGATGTGTTTGGCTTCGCCAAACGGTCGCTGCGCTCCCGCCCCCGGATAAATCCCTCCACTCAGCCTTCCGACGTCGCCCGTGGATCAAGATCAAAAGCGGTACTCGAGCTAACGCTCATCGTTTTGAGTGGTGAGAAGCGGATGCGGGCTGCTTTTGTTTTCTGTGGGAGCCAGCCTGCTGGCGATGGCGGCCTGACAGCCGACCAGTTTCTTGCAGACTTCACGCAATCCCTGTGGGAGCGAGCTTGGTCCGGGCGGCGATCCGACGAAAGCGGTCTGTCAGAACACATCAAAAGAGCAGGGTAATGCCCGGCCGTTTTTTGCACATAAACGTAATCCAGCAACCATGTTTAAAGTACACGAACCGTTACGCCATAAGGGCTACAACACCTTGCGTCGTTGCCTACGCGTACGCCAGAATCCGCCGGCTTACGCGGCTTGGAGAGGGCTATATCGTTTCCCTGTCACTGAAAAACAGTGATCGGGTTTGGTAGCCCGCTTCGTTTACGGTCGTATGGCATCACCTTATGCAGCCTCTTTTTTGCGGCTCAGTTTTATATGGTGGACATGCGTGGGGCTCATTCGTGAGCGCCGGGTTCCGTACTCGACCGGTCTACCAACCCGCGCATGGCCGCCACCCATCGTTTGGTAGCGTGGGTGATGGCTCCTATTTTTCGATACGGAGCTTCATATATGTTCAAAGCCACACCTAACCCACCAGAAACCGATCCAACCTCCAACGACCCCGCGCTCGAATCCCAAAAGACAAAAGAAGCCGCCGACCGCGCACTCGACTTTTACCTCGGCCCCGAAATCCCGAAGTACTTCCCACCCAAGGCCCGCCCCATCTACATGGTCGATCCCACGCTCGATGACGAAACGCTGCTCGTCGAAGCCTGTGAATCGCTGTCGTCAGCCAACGCCATGGCCGGCAATATCGCCAACTCGGTGAAAGGCCCGGAGCGCAAACCGCTGCTGGCGCTGCAACAGCTGATCATGTTGAACGAGCTGCTGGTGAATCGATTGCTGGATAAGCTGAAGTTGCCAAAATAGTTTCGCTGGCTGTTATGGTCTCTTCGCGAGCAGGCTCGCTCCCACAGGGGATTGGTTTCTGGCGCCTAATCCGTGATCACCGCCGATCCAATATAGGAGTGAGCCTGCTCGCGGTGACGGCTTGCCAGACTCCACGAATTCCAGCTCAAAACAAAAAGCCCGGACACTGGGGGGTATGTAATGCTGGTGCGAGACGCGTTTGAGGTCAAAGTCCAATTGCAGCTGGGTCATAGGCGCTCTATAAGGGTAGTCAGGCGAGTCTTAGCGATTCGCCCGACGGGCTCAGTGGGCCGCAGGGCCCGATACGTCTTTTCAAAGCCCAGCGTCGAAATCAGTGGCCTTACTGGGCGCCTGGATGTTCAGCCGGCACTGTAGCGCCATGCCATAGGCCGTCCCCAAATGCGTGGCTAGCGAGCCCCCCATTGCGATATGTTGAGAAATAACCAACTGGTGATCCGCATCCGTAAGGACATTGGTGAAAATGAGCCAAGAATGCATGTGAGGAGTTGTCTGCGTTATCGCTTGAGCAACGCTTTCTGAAAGCGCTTTGGCTTTGCGATCATCAGTGATGAAGGCTTGACGAATCCTGCTTGCAAAAGCGATTGATGATAGCTCGCCCTTACCTAGTTTTTTTCGGCTTTCAAGGCTTGCAATGGCTTGGAGATCGTCAATGCTGCAGGAGTGAGAAGCAAATTGACCCTTGGTTTGCTCTTGCTGGAGGCGCTCTCTCAACTCTAGGTCGGCTTCGGTAGGGGCTGTGCGAGGCTTGACCAAGCATTCGTAAAGAACGAAACCCGTCATGCAGAACTCGCATTTGGCTTCTTGAGCCGCCGCGTACAGTCGGCGCGAAGACAAAATGTTCCACACCGAGCAGGTGTCGGCCACATTGATCTTGTGGAATTTCGATGGATCAATAGCCATGTATTGTCCTGCCATACAGGGAAGCAAGCGCCGTCAGTTCGCCGTAGCCGCAAAGGAGAGCTTCGGCGAGCCTACCGAGGCTGATGATGCCTTGGCTATGCGCATCCAAACATAGCTTCACGTAGTGATCGGACAACCCGCGTTCGAGTAGCGCAGCTTTCCTGGCGCGTTGTTGGGGGGTGAGGCTCTCTGGTAGTTCGGGATCTATCTTGGCTTGACGAGTAACACGGTAACCTCGGATACGTCGACTGGTTTCAAGGTCAGCGCGCTTTGAGATTTTCAAGGCGATTCCTAAGGCTTCACAGCTAACTCGAAACTTATTCGCCCACTCTAGAGCGACCTCTTCAGACCAGGTAGCTGGGTCGGAAAGCAAGCGGAGTGTTTCCGGAGGCATGAGATAGCAGGAGGCAAACCTGTTTGCCCGCACCTCTCTCATGTCTTTATCTCCTGGGATGGTCACGCTTGCCCCTTCGTCGCTGTCAAAAATACAGTGAGCCATTTCGTGTGCTGCACTGAATCGTTGTCGGTAAACGTCCTCGGTGTAGTTGACTAAAATGCATTTGCCAGCGACAGGGTGCATTACAAACAGGCCTGAGATTTTGGAGTTGGATAGCTTTCGTCTGAAAACATGCACGCCTACTGAGCGAAACTCGGAGTAGATGTCGCGAGGCACCTCTCTGTCGGTATGACCCATTTGCTGACGAAATGCCTTCGCCGCACCTTCGGCATGAGCGAGGAGGTAAGTACCTCGTGGCGTGTAGACAAATGTGCTGGCAGTACCACGTAGCTCTTGGGTTAAAAATTCTTCGGTTTCGCAGAGGTATAGAAACTCTTGAATGGCAGAGCGATCCTCTTTTGAGAACTCTCGGCCATGCGCCCGATAGAGCGTTTCAGTTTGTTCGAACGGAGCGACTTGTTCGTTTGAGATGAAGAATTTGAAATCGCATCGATAGTAGTCTGCGAGGATGAGCACCTCGTCTCCGGTAGGTTCCAACTCACCTTTCTCGATACTACTCAGGCGCTCAGCGTTGATAGCAGTGAAGGCTGCGACTTCGTCAACGGATCGCTGAAGCTGAATACGGTAGCGTTCAAGCTTGTTGCCAAGGGCCTGGAGATTCATGTGCTTTTTTGACGTCCTGTTAGGCGATGCACCGAGACATCATAGTCGGTTTTTGTTGCGAAAACGCCCATGGAGTTTCGGCTACGCAAGGGGGGAGTCTTGTATCTCGCCCAAACCTTTTGAGGGGAAGCGAGGCTTGACGGTGGCTCGCTTTTTTTCCATTATGCATTAGCGCCATTGACGGTGGCGTTCAGCCCTAGCTTGGAAAAGCCTCTGCACCGTCGTTTCAACTTCCTCTCCCGCCACCTTGAATGGTCAGCTGATACTAGGGCTTAGCGTTGACCGTGAGAGGCTAGGCTATGAATTTCCCTGATACCCCTTCGCTTGCTGCTTTCAAGTCGGATGCTACTGTTCTGCTTCATGAACTACGTAGTGGCTGTCGCTCTGCATTAGACAGAGCAATCCGTGCTCAGTTGATCAGTTCGGGCCCTGCTAACAGAGATATCTGTCTTCGTATTCTTGCTAAAGAATACGGTGTGACCTACACAAAAATTGTCGCTAGAGATCGGATGATTTCGCGATACGTGGCCCATTGTTTTTCCCAGGGCTTTTGGCGGCAGCCCTATAGCGGAGTGTTTCGTCGAGCCCGTTTTTTACTGCAGTTTGATGCGCTTGTTGAGTGCCTACGTGACCAAGTTCCTCTCGCAGTAGCTGCGGACAAACGGGGCGTGGATTTCAGTGGTTTTCATTTTAGTTCGTTGCTATTTAGCAGAATTGGGTGCGTCCTCAAACGCAAGAAAGTCCCTGATTTCAGCTATCTTCAAGCGCCTGGGAGCTTAGTGCACTATCACTGGTTTCAGGATGTTCAGAAGGCGAGTCACTCGAACTTCAGCAATGCAAAGTTTTACTCGATTTCTGCAGATCCTGTAGTTCAACCTGGCGCCTATGGCTGGGAGACAGACTTCAGCCAAGCAGATTTGAGAGGTGTTGATCTTCGTGGAGCCTATCTTCGAGGAGCCTGCTTTTTGGGGGCTAAACTGGACGGAGCTGATCTACGCAATGCAAATATCAACCAGTGCATATTTACCGGGGCCAAGGGGGCGTTCGTGAGCGGCGAAATTCTTTACCACAATTGGGACGTTGGCCCGAAGGGGGTTATCCCGTGGCTGCCAGACGATGAGGTCTAAATCGTAATTCCCAGCTTCTGATGTCCCACCCACGCGCCCAGATTGAACACTGGGCGTCGTGGGGCGGCGCAGGTTGGCTAAAGATTTAGCGTGTGCATACCCTTCGCATAATGCGGCCCTACGCAAAGTGCAGTTTTGTCTAGCTCTGGGTCAACCATGGAGGTCGTCATGATGACCTGATAAGGCGTTGAATCGTGCTGCGATAGCGACTCTACCAAGACACGCTGAAAATTTTGACTGCGTTCGGAGTTCATTCCCTTGTCTTCTGTGTTGTCCAGCAACAAAAGTCTAGGATAACGCATAGTCTGATCTTCCAAAGACTCCAGCAGGATCGCAAGATGAAAGCTGTTCTTAAGGATAGTTTCCGAACTTGCGGAGAATTTTGAACGACCGTCAACCAGCATAAAGTCTTTACCGAAATCAAACATGACAGCTCCGGCGTCGTTAAAGGCCGGCTCGAAACCACCATCCTGCTTCAGCAACTCCACTGTCTTTTCGGAAATGCGGCTTTCTACGGTTTCCCGACGCGTGCTTGTTTGACTTCTCTTAATCTTAATATCTTCTCCCAGATGTAGAATCGCCTCGTTAAGAATCCGTTTCTTCTCGATGAGACCCTCTATCGCAGCAACCAGCTTGGCTTTGGTGTCGTAATTTTTGATACGCTCCTCAACGCTCCCGATTTTTGCAGAGACCTCATTAAGTTGCAGAGTTCGGTCGGAGCTTATACGTAGAGTCGTGACGTGCTTGGCTCTTAATGCTTGGAGTGCTAGCTGGTTGGATTCCAGATAGTGGGAGTGCTCACTAAACTTTGTCCTCATTTCAAGTAATACTTGAGTGCTTTCCTTTTTTTGGAAGATGAGTTCGTTCAAAGCTGCTAAATAAGAAGCCTCTCTAGAGTTTGTATCAATTTCGGTTTTGCACAGGTGGCACTGATCTCTCTCATGATTAGTAATGGCGGAAAGACAGCTTGGGCAAAACTTAAATCTTACTTCGCCAAAAAAGTCATAGGCAGTCTTCGACTCTTTAAGGGATTTGATTCTTGAGTCTATTGCAGAAATAAAAAGCTCGGATTCTACTATTTCATTCACCATCTCCGCCTGCTTAGCAGTTCGAATGTCGATCTCCTTGGAGAGTTCACCAATGGCTTTGGCTGCCTTCTCAGCCTCTACATTAAGCGCCGTGTCAGAGGTCTCTTCAGGCTGGACAATCAGGCGCTCGCGTTCCGCAAGAAGCTCCTGTAGTTCGATATTGGCATTCTTGATGGCAGTATTGAGTGAGGTCTCACGCAACGTGCCTTCGGATGGCGACACGTATCTGTAGATTGAGTCCAATTGCCCGTCAATTTTGGCGAATTCTGATTCGGCTTTTGCGAGCTTTTGCTTCAGCGAGTAAATCCCGAGATCATCAAGGCCGAGTAGGAAGTCACCTATCGCTTGGCGCATGCTAGGCTTGTCAAAGGTTGTGTGCTCAGCTCTCAAGATCTTGTTTACTGCGGTGCCTTGGTCGACATAAATCAGTCGTAAGACCTGATGAATAGTCAAGTTGGAAAAGTCATCAGTTTGGTCGTGAGGCCAATCTAGTAATTCAAAAATTTGTTGAGAAAAGCTTAATTTTTCATCGGTTCGAACCAACCCATATTTTTGCCATACGGCTGATGTACCTGCTTCGCAGAGTTCATTGTATGACCCTCCGAAAAAGCTCATGGGTGGCTTCTTTCCAGGCTCTACTGTCCTGTGTATGGTCATCACATGACCGTTAATTTCAATTTCAGCGAAAACCCCATCACAGGTTTGTGCTTCTTCATTCCACCGATCTTCAGCAATATCCCCACCCAAGCAGCTAAACAGAAAGTCCATGATTGTTGACTTTCCAACACTGTTCGCGCCTCGGATTATATTGACGCCCTTGTGGAACACTGCGTCATACACCGCTTTCCTCGAACGGGTAATTATGAATCGGTTCACAAATAATGTTGAAGGCTTAGAGGTCATAAATGAATTCCATTAGGCCGGAGCGAGATTTGAGTCCGTTCGATCCGTAAAAAGGTGTTTCTGGCAGGCCTTTTGTAATGACTATGAATGCGTCGCTCCTCAAAAACTCATCGGTTTCAAGGAGTGCAATATAACCGGGCGGCAAAGCGTCTGGCTCTAACTGCATGAAGCCTTTATCGAATTCGGATTTCGATAAACAACCTTTCGCAATGAGTTCAAGTGTTGCTGCCTTTTGGAAACTTTGGAGGTCAAAGAATGTGCGAGCGGGATTTGTCAAATCTTCAAACTGATCTTGAATGTTAGTGGTTTTTGATTTGTACTTGCCGATTTCCCTGGGCCACGGTTTTATAGCCTTAAGCTGGCTAGGGAACAAATAATAAAAATCAAGCATGCGAAACAGGGGCCAACTAATCGGCGTGCTACCAGTTGCATTGAGAATTGATACTATTCTGTAAAGACAGTGGTTCGCATCGAAGGCTGGGTGGTACATCAGCATTTTGGCTTCTCCCAGATCAAGTGGCACTTCCCAGTGAGAAAATATAACATCCCTGAAATTATGTACTGATCTATTGTGAAGTCTTCCGCCATAACCTCCCGGTAAATGGTATCGACAATTCCGTTGAGGATTACCCCATCGATAACATCGTTCGGGGCACCTTGTTTTATTAGCGGTCGAATAGATTCTTCGAAGCCAAAACTAATTTTTTGGAGAATGTAGAGAAAGATAGCCTGTCGTCTTCGATTGAGCTGGGACTTCATCAATCTCTTCGCAAAGGCATCTTTGCGCTCGATTGCTACCTCTAGCAAATCCTCACGCCCTCCGTTTTTGAGTTTTTGCTCCAGACCGATCATCGGAGACTGAGTTTTCTGGTTGGTAAAAAAATCCAGACGTTCGATGAAGTACATAAAATCTTCATCGTGCTCACTCAACTCCTGGATTCTTGCAAGTGCGCGAGTAATTGCAGTCGGATCTGCAGGGGGTAGGTTGATGACGTAGTTGGTTTCATCACCCACACGCACGCCGCCCTGGATGTTGGAGCCCCAAATGCTTGCTTTATTCATTTGGGCGAGTTTTTTGTGTCGTTGCCGGCCCGTACTGAACCATGAACTGTGGAGCCCTTGATGTTCACGGTATTGCTTCCAGGGCGTCCTTTTGTGCCTGCATTAATCAATGCCGCGCATAATGCGAAGGTCACAACTACCAGAAGGCACATCAGAGCGAACAGTTCGGTATGCGTCAGATTTTTGAGGTAAGGCGAGGAGATGATTTGCGGATAAACCGTGTACCCCAACAGGCCGGCTAGCGCCGCACTGCCACAATACTTGACGGCGCTTTTCCAAAATTCGTCCATGATGAATCCAGGCTGGTAGTCAAAACGCTATCATCGTGTATCTGATGGCCCTCGTAAAGTCACGTAATCTCGAATCAGCTTGCGTATAACCGGCATTGCTTCGGTAGTGCCGAAACCAAGCGATTCCTGGTGCTTCCGGCGAGCAATCCATGTGACTTCGCGGCAGCCGAATTCTTCGCCCAAGCTAACATCCAGATGCTGTTCGGTGAAGCCGGCTTTTTTGAGAAAAGTGAGGGTGAGAGGCTGCAAGAGGTGCTGGGTAACATCTTGTAGAAGTTGGCGAAGCCGCTGCTCAGTCTATGAATGCCAACTCGGTTTGCAACGAGGTTGGCATCACAGCTCCAGGCGCGCCTCGCCTCTTTCTTCAGGCATTGAGATGGTGGGTGTCTTCAGCCGGCTTAGTCATCGTGTAACCGCCACAGTGGGGGGGCGTGGCTCAGATTTCGAGTTCATGCCAATCAGCCATAGTTCGGTCATCTACCTGCTGCGGTTTGCGCTCAATCAGCCAAGCAACTGCATTGATGACCTGCCCATGTGAATATACAGCGATGTTTTGTTCAGGGCGATCCGAAAGCCTACCTAGAAAAGCCCGAGCCCAGGCTTTGAAATCTAGAAAAGACTCCGTACCGGCATTGTCCACGATCGTAGGATCCGATCTAGACAAGTACACTTCGCCCCAACTTCGCCTCTCGGCAACGGTCGTTTTCACAGCGCGAGAGAACAGAGAGGCAACGGTCAGATCGGGAACACTGCGAAAGGAGCAGGCCACCAAGAACGCTTGCTCAACCCCTTTCGGCGTAAGAGGCGTTCTCGCTTGAGCCAGGTTGGCTTCGCCGGCGTTGGCAGCGCTTTCTCCATGGTGGATCAGCCTGACCTGTCTCATAACCAAATATCCTCCAATTCAATCTCGCCCGTAGGTGATCTTGTGAGCTGCCGCACGCTGCGATCTTTTTGATTTACTTGGTAGCGGGTAGGCTGCCAGAGATCACAAATTCATCGAACGTCTTCTGCCCATCACGCGCAGCTCGCCGCACATCGAGGAGTGTCAGATCACCCCGGACTTCCTTTCTCTCCGGTTTGTCGGTCCTGACCATCGGATTCTGCGTAGGAGGTGGTTTCATGCTGGCTAGCCCGTGTGAATAGGTTTGAACGACAAAGTAGAGCCGGGCTTCAACGCGCGCCAGTCAGTTGGGTCTGATTCAGTTGTAGGCACTGTCCGCGCTTGCCAGCAGGCAGGGCCTCTTCGCGGGCAAGTCCGCTCCCACAGGGATAGGTGGTGGACACAAAATCTGTGAACGCCGTTAACCCTTTGGGAGTGGGCTTGCCCTTGCAGACAGGCAATAAAAACCCCGGAAGCTTTCGCTGTCCGGGGTTTCTTTATTGGCAGAACAATCAGCGGTTAAACCGCTCCACCAACGAGTATTGCGTGTTGGCAGTCTTGGTCAGCTCTTCACTCAGCAACGCCGAGTTATGCGCCTGTTCCGAGGTCTGGTCCGCCAGTTCCGAGATGTTGCTGATGTTGCGGCTGATTTCTTCAGCCACGGCACTTTGCTCTTCGGTCGCGGCGGCGATCTGGGTGGTCATGTCGGTGATGTTGGCCACCGCTTCGCTGATGCCCACTAGGGCCTGATCCGCTTCCAGTACCCGCGCGACACCTTCTTCCGCCTGGCGATGGCCGGCTTCCATGGTTTGTACGGCGCTGGATGCAGTCTGTTGCAGCTTGGCGATCAGGGCGTGGATCTGGCCGGTGGATTCGCTGGTGCGTTGTGCCAGTTGGCGGACTTCGTCGGCGACTACGGCAAAACCCCGGCCCATCTCGCCGGCCCGCGCTGCTTCAATCGCAGCGTTGAGCGCGAGCAGGTTGGTCTGGTCGGCGATGCCTTTGATCACGTCGACCACGCCGCCGATTTCGTCGCTGTCCTTGGCCAGTTGGGTGACGGTCAGGCCGGTTTCACCGACGACAACCGACAGGCGCTGGATGGCTTCGCGGGTTTCGCCGGCGATGTCGCGGCCGCGGCCGGTCAGGCGGTTGGCTTCCTGGGTGGCGTCGGCGGTGCGTTGGACGTGGCTGGCCACTTCTTGCGTGGTGGCGGCCATCTGGTTGACGGCGGTGGCGACCTGTTCGGTTTCCACGCGCTGACGTTCCAGGCCGCTGGAGCTGTTGTGCGCCAGGGCGTCGGACTGTTTGGCCTGATCGGTCAGGTGCTCGGCGGTGTCCTGCAGACGGGTCAGGCAGGTTTTCAGGCGGGCTTCCTGGCTGAGGATCGACATTTCCAGACGCGCCTGGGCGCCACGGCTGTCGGTGTACATCTGCGCGATCAACGGGTCGGACGTGGTCTGCTCGGCCAGACGCAGCAGGCGCTTGAGCCCGCGTTGCTGCCATTGCAGGCCCAGCAGGCCCAGCGGCACCGACAGACCGGCGGCGAGGGCGAAGCCCCACTGCGAGTTCAGGGTGGCGCCGATCATGAAGCTCAACTGGCTGACCAGAATGAACGGCAGCCAGTCCTGCACGATCGGCAGCCATTTGTCGCTCGAAGGAATCGCCGACTTGCCCTGGTTGATGCGTTGGTAGAGCGCTTCGGCACGGCGGATCTGTTCGGCGGACGGCTTGACCCGCACCGACTCGTAACCGACCACCTGACTGCCATCGAACACCGGCGTTACATAGGCGTTCACCCAGTAATGATCACCGGTCTTGCAGCGATTCTTGACAATGCCCATCCATGGCAAGCCTTGTTTCAGTGTGCCCCACATGTGCGAAAACACCGCAGCCGGGACGTCGGGGTGACGAACCAGGTTGTGCGGCGCACGGATCAGTTCCTCACGCGAAAACCCGCTGATTTCGACGAAAGCGTCGTTGCAGTAGGTGATCACGCCTTTGGCGTCGGTTGTGGAAATCAACCGTTGCTGAGCCGGGAAAGTCCGTTCGCGTTGTGTAATGGGCTGGTTATTACGCATGGTTTTTCAATCCGCAAGGCTTTGAAAGGTTGTCGGCGGGGTCGGCGATTTGTTGAAGTTTTTTTTCATTTATAAGTACGGCGTCGCAAAACGGGGCTTGCCTCAGCCCGCAAGCATCGGATAGGTGAACAGGCCGAAATGCAGCAGGTTCAGACCAAAGTGCGTGGCGATCGCGGCAGCAAGCCCGCCAAACCGGTAGGCCAGACCATAGCCGACACCCGCCAGGCCCGCCAGCAACACCCACTGCCAGCCGGCGCCCACATGCACCAGGCCGAACAGCAGGGACGCCAGCAGCAGCGCGAGGTTGTCGCCGTAGGGCAGGTGTTTGAAGTGCCGGCTCAGGCCGCCCTGTATATAGCCGCGAAACAGCGCTTCTTCGACCAGCGTCACCAGCAGCAGGTTGTTCAACACCCACAACCACGCCTGATCCGGCCATTTCGGCGCCCAGGTGATCATGCCCAGCAACACCGCGCTGCCGAGGGCCAGTATCACGCTTAACGTCAGTGCCAGCGCGGTGGCATAAACGGTCAGGCGCAACGAGCGCCGCGCGACGATCCACGGGCAGACCAGCAACAGCCAGAAGCCGATCAGCGGTTTATCGAGATTCACGAACATCGAGAACGGCACGGCGTTGTCGGTGAAGCGCTGCGCCGGGATGGCCCGGCCGTTATAGAAGCCCGGTAGCCAGTGCAGGGCCAGCGCCACGGCCAGCACGATAAACAGGCCATGACCGAGAAAACGCCCGACCGGCACGGTTTGCTGGCGCACGGCGTAACCGGCGAAAACCAGCAGTGCAATGGAGATCAGCGCCAGCCAGCCGAGCTGGCCGAAACTCAGCGCCAATCCGTAACCAAGGCTGAGAAGCCCGAGATAGAGCCATGGCAGAGCTGTCATGGAAAGTCCTTGTGCACGATTTGTGGACAGGCTTTCTACACGGGTGGGGGCTAGGGGACAAGTGAAGGTGCAGGGGAAAACCGGGACGCGGGCCCTGTGGGTTGATCCCCACAGGGCCTGTGCTGCGCACGAATCAGCGCAGATTGAGCTTCGCCGCCGCGCGCTCGGTGATTTCCCGGCGTATTTTCAGCGAAGGCGCCGCACGCTTGCGCGCCTCATCGACAATCCCGCTCGGCGCCGTCTCCGGGCTGCCCGAATCAAACGGCGGCGCCGGTGCATATTCCAGCTGCAACTGCACCAGTTGCGCCGTGTCGAGGCCGACCAGTTCTTGCGCCAGCGTCAACGCAAAATCGATCCCGGCCGTGATGCCACCCCCGGTAAACAGATTGCCGTCACGCACCACCCGATCCTTCACCGCAATTGCGCCCAGTGTCGGCAACAGATCGTGATAAGCCCAGTGCGTGGTAGCCCGTTTGCCCTGCAACAGTCCCGCCGCGCCGAGCACCAGCGAACCGGTGCAAACCGACGTAACGTACCGAGCCTGTGCCGCTTGCGACCTGATGAAGTCCAGCGTCTGCTCATCCTCCATCAACGGTCCGACCCCGGCGCCGCCGGGCACGCAGATCACGTCCAGATCCGGGCAATCCTCGAAGGTGGTGGTCGGTTTCAGCAGCAGCCCGGTGCTGGCGGTGACCGGCACCAGATCCTTCCAGACCAGATGCACCTCCACGTCCGGCAACGAGGCCAGTACGTCATACGGGCCGGTCAGGTCGAGTTGCTGCACCTGGGGAAACAACAGAAAACCGATCTGCAATGCCATGATTCATCTCCGTGAAAAGGGGGGTGGACGGCTTCACTGTAGGCGCGTAGGTTTTGGCGCATACGCCAATCAGCCCTCGAATTACGCCAAATGCCGAAAACCATCCACGTCCTCGCGTTCGCTAATGTGCAATTGCTTGATGTCACCGGGCCGTTGCAAGTCTTCGCCTCGGCCAACGACATCGCCCGCCAGCAGGGTTTGCCCGCGCCGTACGCGCCAACGGTCATCGCCAGTGGCGGTGGGGCGGTGAACTCTTCGGCCGGGTTGGCGATGTTGGCCGAGCCGTTGCCGAAACAGCCAAGCGATACGCTGATCATCGCCGGAGGCTGGGGCGTGTATGCGGCTTCCGAAGATGTCGAGTTGGTGAGTTGGGTGCGCGAACATGCCAGCGGCTGCCGGCGCGTGGCCTCGGTCTGCACCGGGGCATTTCTGCTGGCGGCCAGCGGCTGGCTCGACGGCCGCCGCGTCGTCACCCACTGGACCCGCTGCGAGCAACTGGCACAGCAACACCCACGCTTGCAGGTCGAGCCCAATCCGATCTTCATCAACGACGGCCCCGTCTGGACCTCGGCGGGCGTCACCGCCGGCATCGACCTGGCGCTGGCCATGGTCGAAGACGACCTCGGCCGCGACATGGCCCTGGACGTCGCCCGGCAACTGGTGGTGTTCCTCAAGCGCCCGGGCGGGCAGTCGCAGTTCAGCGTGACGCTGTCACTGCAAAAACAGGGCAACCGCTTCGATGATCTGCACGCGTGGATCGCCGAACACCTGACTTGCGATCTGGGCATCCCGACCCTCGCCGAACAGGCCGGCATGAGCGAACGCAGCTTCGTGCGCCACTACCGCGCCGACACCGGCCAGACCCCGGCCCGGGCCATCGAACTGATCCGCGTCGAAACCGCGCGTCGGTTGCTGAGCGATACCGGATTGCCGATCAAACGGGTCGCGGCCAATTGTGGATTTGGCAGTGAAGAGACGTTAAGACGCAGTTTCCTGCGGGCCATGGGTGTGACGCCGCAGGCGTATCGGGAGCGGTTTTCGGTCAGCGCTGGAGCAGATCCAGTAATGCCTTGAGCGTCTGGCCCGGCGCTTCCTCGGGAATGTTATGCCCGACACCGGCCAGCACCCGCCGCTCGTAAATCCCGGTGAAGTGGTGCGCATCTTCATCGTCTTCGGGTGCCGGGCCGACACCATCATCGGTACCGCACAGCGAAATCGTCGGAACGCTGATCGCCGGTTGTTTCTCCAGCACCTGCTCCATCCACTCCAGCGCCGGATCGCCCGGCGCATACATGAAGCGATGGCGATAAGAGTGAATCACCACGTCAACAAAATCCGGGTTGTCGAACGCCGGTGCGCTCAGCGGAAAACGCTCGGCGTTCCGCGCCCAGGTCGGCGACCACAATTGCCACAGCAGCTCGCACAGTTCCCGACGATTCTGCGTCAGCCCTGCAACGCCACGGGGCGTGTGGAAGTAATACTGATACCAGAAACGATGCTCGGTCTCGGGATCCAGCGGCTGGATCGAATGCGGAATGTCTTGCAGATTGTAGCCATCGCCCGTCACCAACCCGCGCACCCGCTCGGGAAACAACGCCGCCACAATGCACGCCGCCCGACCACCCCAGTCGTAACCGCAAAGCGTCGCCTGCTCGATACCCAGTGCGTCCATCAGATCCAGCAGATCCTGAGCCAGCGCCGCTTGCTGGCCGGAGCGCAGCGTGTCCGGGTTGTTGAAACGGGTCGGTCCGTAGCCGCGCAAGTACGGCACGATCACCCGGTAACCCTTGGCGGCGAGAGGCGGGGCGATTTCGTCGTAGGCGCGGGGGGAGTAGGGGAAACCGTGGAGCAGGATGACCGGCGTGCCGCTTTCCGGGCCGTGATGCTCATAGGCGATGGTCAGACTTTCGGTCTTGCAACACTGCATCACGGCTTGGGTCATACGAGATTCCTCAAGTTTCGGCTTCCGCCACCTGATTGAAATACTTGCTGCGATCCGGCGTAAACGTCACCACCATTTTCGTCCGCGAGCAGGTCATGACCCGCTCTGCACCCAGATCGATATCCAGATCTTCCCCACGCAACCCCTGCCATTGGGCGAGGTATTTCAACGATCCGTACTTTTCATTCTTCTTCAGGCTGCGACTCACGCCACCTTTCCAGCCCAGTACCGGCAGTTCATCGGCACTGCAGCGTTGTGCGAGGTCGGGGAAGCGGGCGGCGCGCTGGCGGCCGATTTCCCAGCATTTGATCAGGCCCTTGTCGGCGCCTTCCCACAGTTCGTCGCGGGTCAGGCCAGACCTCAATGGGGAATCGATGGGGCGGTGGATGCGTTGGCTCATTCTGGTTCCTTGAATCGGGTTTTTATTGGACAGCTCCGCTGTGCCCGTTGCGGTGGATGGTAGGGGGGGATGTAACAGCTGGCAACAAGGTATTTCGGGGTGTAAGTGCGAGTTGCAAGCCAAGCGTTAAACGGGGTTGGCAGGTTTTTGTAGGCCTTGCCATCAACCAGTTGTATCGAAAGGAATCGATTGTGTGGGCCAGCCCTGCAACGACAAGGCTCGGGAGTGTTTGCCGCTCGTAGGTGGCAATCCTACAAGCGGCGATTGGGATTGAGATCTTTCTTACAGGCTCTGGCGAATAAGGATGACTACGGCTGCCAGTAATTCTTCTCCCCACTCAACTTGCGATCCAGGAAACTCGCCGCGCTGATCAGCGCCAGGTGTGTCAATGCCTGTGGCGTATTACCCAGATGCCGGCCACGGTTGTCGAATTCCTCCGCGTACAACCCCAATGGATTGGCGTATCGCAGCAGTTGCTCGAACTCCAGGTGGGCCTTTTCCAGTTGCCCGGCCCTTGCCAGACATTCGACGTACCAGAACGAGCACGCGGCGAAGGCGCCTTCGGTGCCGGACAAACCGTCGATCCCCGAATCATCATTGCGATAGCGGTAAACCATGCCGTCCCGCACCAGATGTTTTTCGATGGCTTCCAGCGTCGCCAACCAGCGCGGGTCCTTGGCACTGACAAAACGCACCAGCGGCATCAGCAGCATCGAACCGTCCAGCGCGGTGCCGCCCTGGTATTGCACGAAATGCCCGCGCTCTTCGTTCCAGAAGTTGTCCCAGATGTCGGCGTGGATCGCCTGGCGGGTCTGGTCCCAGCGGGCGAAGGGCGCCGGCAGCGAGCGTTTCGAGGCGAGGCGGATCGCCCGGTCCAGTGCCACCCAGCACATCAGCCGCGAATGCAGGAAGTGATGTTGCTCACCGCGCATTTCCCAGATGCCTACGTCCTTGGTCTGCCAGGTCTCACAGACCTGATCGACCACTTCCATCACGTGTTTCCAGCCTTCGTGGGAAATCGCGTCGCCGTATTTGTTGACCAGATAAACGGCGTCCATCAGTTCGCCGAAGATATCCAGTTGAATCTGGTCGTAGGCGCCATTGCCGATGCGCACCGGTTTCGCGCCGCCGTGGCCTGACAAGTGCGTGAGTTCGGTTTCCGGCAGTTCCTGGCGGCCGTCGATGGCGTAGAGGATGTTCAGTTTCATCGGTTGTCCGCTGCAATCGCTGACCCGCCCGCGCAGCCAGCGCATGTAGCCGTTGGCTTCATCGACAAAACCCAGGCGCATGAAGGCGTAAACGGTGAACGAGGCGTCGCGGATCCAGGTGTAGCGGTAGTCCCAGTTGCGTTCGCCGCCGGGTGTTTCCGGCAGGCCGAAGGTGGCGGCGGCGAGGATTGCGCCGTGCTGGCGTGAGGTCAGCAGCTTCAGGGCGAGGGCCGAGCGGTTGACCATTTCCCGCCAGCGCCCGCGATAGTTGGACTGGCCGATCCAGTCGCGCCAGAACTTCAGCGTGCGTTCGATGCACAGCTTGGCGGCCCCTTCGGCAAAACGCGGATCGTCGCTGGCGCCGAGCATGAACGCTGCCGTTTCATCCTGCTTGAGGGTGAATTGCCCGACTGCCGCATCGTGATCGACGCTCAAGGCTTGATCCGAGGCCAGCCGCAGTGTCGGCTGCCCGCTGGCGCTGAACAGCACATCCTTTTTATCGAGTACTGCGTGCGTTTCAGCGCGGGCATAGTCATGCCGGACGGCGCAACGCAGGTGAAACGTTGCCTGCCCGCTGACCACTCGAACCCGGCGGATCAAAACCGGTAATGCCTCATCATTGTCGCCAATGGGCAGCAGATCGGTGATTTCCACCACGGCGTGATCGCTAAGCCAGCGGGTCTGCAGGACGTTGGTGTCCGGTAGGTAAATCTGTTCGCGGCGGGCATCGGGCAGGTCCGGGGCCAACTGGAAAATCCCCGCGTCGGGCGTGTCCAGCAGCGAACAGAAGATCGACGGGCTGTCGAACTCCGGCCAGCAGAAGAAGTCCACGCTGCCCTTGTCATTGACCAGCGCCGCGCTGCGCATGTCGCCAATGATGCCGTGGGCGTCTATGGGGCTTTGTCGTTCGGAAGGATGCTCAGCCATTGCCACGGAACTCCGGATAGAGGCTCATGCCGCCGTCGATGAACAGGGTGGTGCCGACGATGTAGTCAGAGGCATCGGAGGCGAGGAATACCACCGCGTTGGCCACGTCCTCGACATCGCCGATGCGCCCGTAAGGAATGAGTTTGAGCAGGGCCTGGCCGGCGTCGCCTTCGGTGGCTTCCTTATTGATCGCCGTACGAATCGCCCCCGGCGCGATACCGTTGATGCGGATGCGCTGGTGGCTGACTTCCTGGGCCAGGGTCTGCATCAATTGATCGACCCCGCCCTTGGACGCCGCGTAGTTCACATGCCCGGCCCAGGGAATGCGCTGGTGCACCGAACTCATGTGGATGATCTTGCCGGCAGCCCGGGACACGCCTTCGCGAATACCCTGGCGATTGAAGATCCGCAGCGCGGCGCGGGCGCAGAGGAACTGGCCGGTGAGGTTGACGCCGATCACCGTGTTCCAGTCGGCCAGCGACATATCCACAGCGGCCGCGTCCTTTTGCAGGCCGGAATTGGCCACCAAAATGTCCAGCGTGCCGAAGGCGTCGAGGGTCTGCCGGAACAGTCGCTCCACGTCCTCTTCCTTCGAAACATCCGCACCGATGGCGATGGCCTGGCCACCGTCGGCGACGATCTCTCGGGCCAGCGCTTCGGCGGGTTCAGCCTGGCGGTTGTAGTTGATGACCACGGCGGCACCGGCGGCGGCCAGGGCTTTGGCAGCGCCATGGCCGATGCCGGAACTTGCGCCGGTGACCAGTGCCACCTGACGAGCGAGGGAAATCTGCATGCAGGGTCGCGCCTTGGGTTGAGGGCTTACTTAGCTGACTGATGGCTGGCGACGAGAGTTCATCCGCAGACATGAAAAGATCGACAGCTTCGTGCCACAGCGATTGGCCCTGCACACCACAGGGACTTCACATTCCACCAACAATTCCTCGCTTTCCCGCCCTTCAGGCTTTGTGGCAAGTTGGCCGCCCCTGATGAGGCAACAACCGATGGCAAACCCTTACCGCGAACTGTTCAACGCCCCCGGCGCCCGGGCCTTTGTGATGGCCGGGATGATCGCGCGCATGCCGATTTCCATGACCGGCATCGGCGTGATCACCATGCTTTCGCAGTTGACCGGCGGCTATGCGCTGGCCGGTGGCGTGGCGGCGACCTTTGCCTTGGCCACGGCATTCTGTGCGCCGCAGGTGTCGCGGCTGGTGGACCGTTACGGTCAGGGGCGGATCTTGCCGGTGTCGGCGTTGATCGGTGGCGGGGCGTTGCTGATGTTGTTGCTGTGCACCCGTTTGCAGGCGCCGAACTGGACGCTGTTCGTCTGCGCCGCGCTGGCCGGTTGCATGCCGAGCATGTCGGCGATGGTGCGGGCGCGCTGGACGGAAATCTATCGCGGCCAACCGCAATTGCAGACCGCTTATGCGCTGGAATCGGTGCTCGATGAAGTCTGCTTCATTGTCGGGCCACCGCTGTCGGTGGGGCTGTGCGTCGGCGTGTTTCCCGAGGCCGGGCCACTGGCAGCGCTGATAATGCTGGCCATCGGCGTGACGGCATTCGTTGCACAGCGCGGCACCGAGCCGCCGGTGCATCCGCATGAATCGCATCATCAGGGTTCGATCATTCGTTCCACCGACGTGCAATGGCTGCTGCTGTTGATGGTCGCCATGGGCATGATCGTCGGCGTGGTCGATGTGGTCAGCGTCGCGTTTGCCCAGCAGCAGGGGCAGCCGGCGGCGGCGAGCATCGTGTTGTCGGTGTATGCCATCGGTTCCTGTCTGGCCGGCATCGCGTTCGGAGCGATGCGCTCGAAGCTGCCGTTGCCGCGCCTGTTTCTCTACGGTGGATTGGCGACCGCAGTGACCACGCTGCCGCTGTTGCTGGCGACCAACATCTTCGGTTTGGCCCTGGCGGTGTTCATTGCCGGACTGTTCTTCTCGCCGACCCTGATCGTGGCGATGGCGTTGATCGAACGCATCGTGCCGCCGGCCAAACTCACCGAAGGCCTGACCTGGCTGGTGACCGGCCTGAGCATCGGCGTGGCCATCGGCGCTGCCGGTTCCGGCGCGCTGGTGGATGCGTTCGGCGCCCGCAGCGGATTCTGGCTGGCGATAGTGGCCGGGGCGGTGGTGCTGGCGTCGGCGGTGCAGAGTTTCCGTCACTTGAAGTGATCGTCGCAGTGGACTAATTCCCGTCGTACCTCATCCGTTCTCTTTTACAGATAACCCATTGAGGTAAACGCGGTGACAAAGCTGACACTGCTGTGCCTGCCCTATTCGGGCGCCAGCGCCATGGTCTACAGCCGCTGGCGGCGCCAACTGCCGTCGTGGATGCAACTGCAACCGGTGGAGTTGCCCGGGCGCGGCGCGCGCTACGACGAACCCCTGCAAATCGACATGCGGGCGCTGGCCCGGCAACTGGCCCGTGAGCTCAAACCCACATTGCAAACACCGTATGCGTTGTTCGGGCATAGCCTGGGCGCGTTGCTGGCGTGCGAGCTGGCCCATGCCTTTCGCGATCTTGGCGCGCCCGAAGCGGTGGCGCTGTTCGCGTCCGGCACGGCGGCCCCGAGCATGCGCAGCGATTACGACCGCGGTTTTGCCGAGGCGCGCAGTGACGAGGAATTGATCGACCAGTTGCGCACCTTTCAGGGCACCAGCGAAGAAGTGCTGGCCAACCAGGAGCTGATGAGCCTGACGCTGCCGGTGCTGCGTGCCGATTTCATGATGTGCGGCCGCTTCACGCCTGTAGAACGGCCACTGCTCAATTGCCCGGTGCATGTGCTGGGCGGCAAGGAAGACCGGGCGACCACCGAACAATTGATCGGCTGGAGCAAAGAGACCCTTGGCAGCTTCTCGGTGGACATGATGACCGGTGGGCACTTCTTCATTCATGAACATGAAGCCCGGGTCATCCGCACGCTCAAGAGTCACCTGGAAGTCCATCACCGGCGCCATGCGCTGTCGGCGGCACCGGCGCTGTGAGGCGCGGTTCACCTATCGAGTGTTTTGAGGAGGCCAGTCATGGCTGTTGCTGAGGGATTTTCCGTCCGTCCGTTGTTGCCGCAGCGCGGTCGCCTGCCGTTGCTGGTGGAGGCGAGCGATGCCGATACGGATCTGCTGGCGGTGTTCGATGAGCTGAAAGAGCTGGTGGATGAGCATTTGCTGCGCGATGGCGGCCTGCTGTTTCGCGGGTTCCGTCTGGACGGTGCAGAGCGCTTTCGCGAATTCGCGGCGAGCTTCGGCCATCCGCTGCTGAACTACGAGTTTGGCTCCACGCCACGCACCAACGTGACCCAGGGGGTCTACACCTCCACCGAATACCCGGCGCACCAGAGTATTCCGCTGCACAACGAGCAGGCCTACTCCCGGGACTGGCCGATGAAGATCTGGTTCTACAGCATGATCGCGGCCAGATCCGGTGGCGAAACGCCGATTGCCGACAGTCGCGAAGTGTATCGGCGGATTCCCCAGGCGATCCGCGAACGTTTCGTCAGCAAGGGCCTGATGTACGTGCGCAATTTCGGCAACGGGCTGGATGTGGCCTGGGAGGATGTGTTCAACACCGACGATCAGGCTGAAGTCGAAGCCTATTGCCAGGCCCACGGCATCGTTTGCGAGTGGAAGGACGACGGAGAACTGCGCACCCGCCAGACCTGTCAGGCCGTGGCGCAGCATCCGGTCACCGGGGACATGGTCTGGTTCAATCAGGCGCACCTGTTCCACATTTCCAACCTGCAACCGGAGGTGCGCGAGAGCCTGCTGGACATCGTCGATGAAGAGGACTTGCCGCGTAATGTCTACTACGGCGATGGCTCGCCCATCGAGGATGAGGTCCTGAGCCAGATCCGTGCGGTGCTCGACGACTGCGCCATCAGTTTCCCGTGGCAGGAGGGCGATGTGCTGATGCTCGACAACATGTTGTCGGCCCATGCCCGCTCGCCGTTCGAAGGCCCGCGCAAGGTCATCGTCGCCATGGCCGAGGGGCATTCACAGGACGCGCTCTGAACGGTCGCGCCGCTTGAGTGACAGGGTGTCGAAGCCGGTTCTGTACCGGCTTCGGCATTTGCGTGTCGATCCCTTTGGTTATCGCCCGGGGATTGCCCGGCCCCGCTAAATCATTGCGTTTGTCATTCGTTCTTGTTGATACGACCGGGCCTCCTGGTCACGCCGCCGATCAGCAAGGACCCAATGCATGAATGCCGCAGACGCACAGAAACTAGCCCGCCGCTTTATCGAATTGCCTCAGGACAAACGCCGTTTGTTCCTCGCCGGCATGGCCCGTGAAGGGATCAATTTTGCGCAGCTGCCCATGACCGCCTGCATCGGGGTCGCCGAGCGCGACGGCCTGTCCTATGCCCAGCAGCGGATGTGGTTTCTCTGGCAGATGGACCCGCAAAGTGCCGCCTACAACCTGCCGATGGCCGTGCGCCTGAGCGGTGAGTTGCAGCCCGAGGCGCTGGAGCAGGCGTTCAGTCGGTTGGTGGCGCGGCATGAGTGCCTGCGCACGACGTTCGGTCAGGAAGGCGAACAGGCTTTCCAGAAAGTCGCCGAACCGCAGCCCGTCAAGCTGACCCTCACTGACCTGAGCGCGTTGCCCGAGGACCAGCGCTGGCCGCTGGCCCGGCAGCACATGATGGCCGAGGCCACGCAAGCCTTCGATCTGGAGAACGGGCCGTTGCTGAGCCTGCGCCTGCTGCGGCTGGACGCGCAGGAACACGTGCTGTTGCTGACGCTGCATCACATCATCGCCGACGGCTGGTCGATGAACATTCTCATCGATGAATTCATGCGCACCTACGCGGCACTGGTGGCGGGAGCGGAGCCGCAATTGCCGCCGATCACCGTGCACTACCGCGACTACGCGCTGTGGCAACGCAGTTGGCTGGAGGCGGGCGAGGGCGAGCGTCAGCTCGATTACTGGCGTACGCAACTGGGTGACGAACACCCGGTGCTTGAACTGCCGACCGATCGCGCCTACCCGGCCCAGGCCAGTCACCGTGGTGCACGTCTGGAAACGGTCATCGACGCGGGCCTGCGGCAGGAACTGAAAAACCTCGCACAACGTCAGGGGGTGACCCTGTTCGTGGTCTTGCTGGCGGCGTTCAAGACGTTGTTGCATCGCTACAGTGGCCAGACCGACATCCGCGTCGGTGGCCTGATCGCCAACCGTACCCGCAGCGAAACCGAAGGCCTGATCGGCTTCTTCGTCAATACGCAGATCCTGCGCAGCGTGGTCACTGCCAATACCCGCTTTGCCGATCTGTTGCAGAGCGTGCGCCAGGCCGCCGCCGGCGCGCAGTCCCATCAGGACCTGCCGTTCGACGCTCTGATTGAAGCCTTGCAACCGGCTCGCAGCCAGAGTCACAACCCGCTGTTCCAGGTGATGTTCAACCATCAGCCGCTGGTGACGGATTTGCAGCAGGCGCAACTGACGGCCGGCTTGCAGGTCGGTTACCTGACCGAAGAACAACTGACCGGCAGCGGCCGCGAGCATGCGGCCACCAGCGACCTGATGCTCGATACCCGGGAAGAGGGCGAGCAATTGTTCGCCGCGTTCACCTACGCCACCGACATTTTCGACGCCTCCACCATTGCCGCGCTGGCCGGGCACTGGCGCAACGTGCTGGTGTCGGTCTGCCGCGATCCGCAGCAGTTGATCGGCGAGGTTTCGATGCTGGCCGCTGCCGAGCGCGAAGGCCTGATTCAGGTCGCCGAAACCAGCCCTCCACAGGCCAGCATTCAGGCCCTGTTCGAAGCCCAGGTGGCGCGTACGCCCGAGGCATTGGCGGTGGTTCTGGCGAACGAGTCGGCGCCTTCAATCAGCTATGCCGAACTGAATCAACGCAGCAATCGTCTGGCCCACCAACTGCGCGCCCGGGGTGTTGGCCCGGACGTGCTGGTCGGCGTGGCGCTGGGGCGTTCGCTGGAACTGGCGGTCGCCTTGCTCGCCGTGCTCAAGGCCGGCGGCGCCTATGTGCCGCTGGATCCGCAAACCCCGCCCGAGCGCCTGCGTCACGTGCTCGACGACAGCGGACTGAAACTGTTGCTGACCGACCGCCAGACGCTGTCCGCTCTGCCAACCCTCGACGGCGTGGAAAGCCTGTGCCTGGACACGCTGCCGGACAGCGGTGCCAGCGACAATCTGCCGGTGACCGTCGCGCCGCAAAACCTGGCGTACGTGATCTACACCTCCGGTTCGACCGGCCGGCCAAAAGGCGTGGCGATCAGTCACGCCGCCCTGAGCGAGTTCATCGAGCGCGCCATCGACTACAGCGACCTGCGCGAAGGCGACCGGGTGCTGCAGTTCGCGACCAGCAGTTTCGACGGCTTCGTCGAGCAGTTCTTCCCGCCGCTGTGCCACGGCGCCGGTGTGGTGCTGCGCGACGGGCGTCTGTGGGACAGCGCGACGTTGCATCAAGCCATCCTCGAACACGGCATCACCCTGGCCGACTTGCCGGCGGCGTACTGGTACTGGCTGGTGCAGGAATACGCGGCCAATCCGCCGCCGCACTTCGGTGCGCTGCGCCAGATTCACGTGGGTGGCGAGGCCATGGCGGTGGACGGTCTGCGTCTGTGGCAACAGGCCGGGCTGGGTCATGTGCGCCTGCTCAACACTTACGGGCCGACCGAGGCCACGGTGGTGTCGACCATCCATGACTGCTCGACGCTGACTGCAGACGCCGTGTCATGGCGTGGCATTCCGATTGGTCATGGCCTGGCTGGCCGTCGCCTGTACGTGCTGGACGATGATTTGAACCTGCTGCCGCAAGGCGCGGTGGGCGAGCTGTACATCGGCGGCCCGGGCCTGGCGCGGGGTTATCACCGCCAGCCGATGCTGAGCGCCGAACGTTTCATCGCCGATCCGTTTGCCTGTGGCGAACGCCTGTATCGCACCGGGGATCGTGCCCGTTTGCGCGCCGACGGTGCCGTGGAATACATCGGTCGGGTCGATCATCAGGTGAAGATCCGTGGCTTCCGCATCGAGCTGGGCGAGATCGAGTCGCGCCTGCAGCAATGCCCGGGCATCCGCGAAGCGGTGGTCCTGGCCTTGCCGCTGAACGGCAGCCAGCAATTGGTGGCGTATCTGGTGGTCGATCAGGACGTGCTGGAGGGCGTGGCGGGGCAGTCGGCGTTCCGTCAGCAGATCAGGACGGCGCTGCAGGCCAGGCTGCCGGACTACATGGTGCCGGGTCATCTGCTGCTGTTGGCGCAATTGCCGCTGACCCCGAGCGGCAAGCTCGACCGCAAGGCCTTGCCGGCACCGGACGTGAACCAATTGCAGGTCGACTACCGGGCCCCGCAATCGGAGATCGAACAAGCCCTGGCGAAGATCTGGGCGGATGTCCTGCAAGTGCCCCGGGTCGGGCTGGACGATCACTTCTTCGAACTCGGCGGCCATTCGCTGCTGGCGGCCCAGGTGATCGGCCGCATCAAGAAACAACTGAACGTGGTGTTGCCGCTGCGCAACCTGTTCGAACAACCGTTGCTCGGTGATCTGGCTCAGGCGGTGGCACAGCTGGCCGAGGGTGCAACGGATAACGACTGGTCCGACATGGACCTGTTCATGAATGAATTGGAAGGAGAAGAAGTATGAGCGGCAGCATGGCGGAACGCATCGCTAAAAGGTTCGTCGGTTTGCCGCTTGAGCAGCGCCGGCAGTTTCTGGCGAAGCTGCGCGAAGATGGCAAGGACTTCAGTCTGTTGCCGCTGCCGGTCAGTCGTCACGACTGTGCGCAGATCCCGTTGTCGTTCGCCCAGCAGCGTCTGCTGTTTCTCTGGCAGCTCGAACCGCAGAGCGCCGCATACAACATGGCCGCCGGCCTGCGCCTGAAAGGGCGTTTGGACGAGTCGGCGCTGACCCGCTCGCTGGATCACCTGATGGCGCGTCATGAAGTGCTGCGCACGGTGTTTCGCACCGACGGCGACCAACCGCATCAGGTGATTCTCGAATCGCAGGGCGTCGCACTGGAACGCATCGACTTGACCGGTGTTGCCGCGCAGGAACGTGAGCAGGTACTGGCCGAGCAGGTGCAGGAGGTGACGGCGCAGCCGTTCGATCTGCGTCATGGTCCGCTGTTGCGCGCCAGTCTGTTTTGCCTGGCCGACGACGAGTTCGTGCTGGTGGTGAGCATGCATCACATCGTCTCCGACGGCTGGTCGATGGACGTGATGGTCAAGGAGTTCGTGCAGTGCTACCAGGCGTTCAGCCTGGAACGTGAGCCGCAATTGCCGGAACTGGCCTTGCAATACGCCGACTACGCCATCTGGCAGCGGCGCTGGCTGGAAGCCGGCGAGGGCGAACGTCAGCTCGATTACTGGCGCCGGCAACTGGGCGAGGAACATCCGCTGCTGGAAGTCGCCCCGGACTTTGCCCGGCCGCTGACTCAAAGTTTTGAAGGCCGGACCCTGAGCTTCGATTTCGGCGCGGATCTGTCGCGTCAGCTCAACGGCTTTGCCCGTGCGCAAGGCATCAGTCTGTTCATGCTGGTACTCGCCGGTTTCTCGCTGTTCCTGTCGCGTCAGGCCGGGGAGCGTGACATTCGCGTCGGCGTACCCAACGCCAACCGCAGCCGCGCCGAAGTCGAGGGGCTGATCGGTTTCTTCGTCAACACCCAGGTGCTGCGCTGCGAGGTGGACGAGCGGGGCAGTTTCGAGGACCTGCTGGCGCGGGTGCGCGAGGCCTCGTTTGGCGCCCAGGCCCATCAGGAGCTGCCGTTCGAACAACTGGTGGACGAACTGATCGCCGAACGCACCCTGGGACATAACCCGTTGTTCCAGGCCAAGTTCAACCAGAACGTCGGCATGCAGAAACAACGCTCGATGGCGCTGCCGGGCCTGAGCGTGGCGGAATACCCGCTGGACAAGGACGGCACCCACTTCGATCTGGCGCTGGACATCACCGACGACGGCACGCTGATCCACGGGCAGATGACCTACGCCAGCGACCTCTATCAGCATGCGACCGTCGAAGGTTTCGTCCCGGCGTTGCTCAGGTTGTTCGGTGCGCTGCTGAAAGCACCAACGGCGCCGTTGCATACGGTGGCAACGGTTACGCCAACCGCTCTGGCGGCACCGCGTGAACCGGCACCGTCGGTGCTGCAGCACTGGGCTCGCGAAGTCGCGCGCCAGCCGCTGGCAATGGCTGCCCGTGACCTGAACGGCGGGCTGAGCTTTCAGGCACTGGATCAAGCGTCCAATCGTCTTGCGCATCATCTGCTGGCCGAGGGCGCGGTCGCCGGTCAACCGGTCGCCGTGCTGCTGGAGCGCTCGCTCGACTGGCTGACCTGCGTGCTGGCGATTTTCAAGGCCGGCGCGGTGTACATGCCGCTGGACGTCAAGGCACCGACGTCGCGCTTGCAACTGATGCTCGGCGCTGCCAAGGCGCGGGTGCTGGTGTGCGCTGAAGGTGATTCGCGGGTGACGGAACTGGCGGTTGCCGATTGCCGGGGCCTGGTATTCGAGGCGCAGCAATGGCAGCAACAGCCGGATTCGGCGCCTGTCTGCGCGTTGTCGGCACAGTCCCCGGCCTATGTGATTCACACCTCCGGCTCCACCGGTCAGCCCAAGGGGGTTCTGGTCAGCCACGGTGCGTTGGCCAGCTATGTGCGCGGGGTACTGGAGCGTCTCGAACCGGCACCGGACACCAGCATGGCGCTGGTCTCCACCATTGCGGCGGACCTGGGTTTCACCGTGCTGTTCGGCGCGTTGTGTTCCGGCCGCTTGCTGCACGTGTTGCCGGAAGAGCTGGGCTTCGATCCGGACCGTTTCGCCGAGTACATGGCCAGCCATCGGGTGGGCATGCTGAAGATTGTTCCGGGGCATCTGGCCGCGTTGCTGCAGGCATCCCGCGCGGCAGACGTGCTGCCGGAGCAGGCGCTGATCGTCGGCGGCGAAGCCTGTTCGCCGGCGCTGGTGGAGCGTGTGCGGCAACTCAAGCCGGGCTGCCGGGTCATCAACCACTACGGCCCGAGTGAAACCACCGTGGGCGTGTTGGCCCATGAAGTCGGCTCGCTGGAAACCGGTGTGCGCAGCGTTCCGGTCGGCACGGCGCTGGCCGGGGCCCATGTGTATGTGCTCGACGATGTGCTCAACAGCGTGGCCGATCAGGTTGCGGGTGAGCTGTACATCGGCGGTGACAGTGTCGCCCTCGGCTATCTCGGTCAACCGGGGCTGACGGCCGAACGTTTCGTGCCTGATCCGTTCGGGCCGGCCGGTGCGCGGGTGTATCGCAGCGGCGACCGGGTGCGCCGCAATCGCCGGCAGGCGGTGGAATTCATCGGTCGCGCCGACGATCAGGTCAAGGTGCGCGGCTATCGGGTGGAGCCGGCGGAAGTCGCCCGGGTGCTGCTGGGTCTGGACGGTGTCAGCGAAGCGGCGGTGCTTGCACTGGCGCTGGATGACGACGCGACGCGCCTGCAACTGGTGGCCTGGTGCGTGCCGGCGGCGGGTGCAACGTTGAAGCCCGAAAACCTGCGCGAACAACTGCAAGCCTGTCTGCCGGATTACATGGTGCCGGCGCAGATTGTCGTGCTGGAGCAATTGCCGCTGACGGCCAACGGCAAACTGGACAAGCGCGCCTTGCCGGTGCCGGGTGTGGTGACGCAGCGTTATGTTGCGCCGGTAGGCGAGGTGGAGGAAAAGCTCGCGACGATCTGGGCCGATGTGCTCAAGCTGGAGCGTGTGGGCAGCACCGACAACTTCTTCGAGCTGGGCGGGGACTCGATCCTCAGCCTGCAAATCATTGCCCGGGCCAAACGTCAGGGCATCAAGCTGAGCCCCAAGCAATTGTTCGAGAAACAGACCGTCGGCCAACTGGCGGCGGTGGCCAAGCTGATCGAAGCCAAACCCGTGGCGGCAGCGCCGCAGAAGGTCGGCGGGCAACTGGCCTTGTTGCCGATTCAGGCACGCTTCTTTGAAACCCCGATTGCCCGGCGCGAGCACTGGAACCAGTCGCTGATGCTGCAACCGCAGGTGCCGCTCGATGCCGGACATTTGCAAGCCGCCCTGGCGGCCATGGTCGAGCAGCATGATGCGCTGACCTTGAATTTCCAGGCGACGGGCGATGGGTGGCAGGCCACTTTCCAGACGCAACGCGATCCCGAACTGTTGTGGGTGCGCGAGCTGGACAACCTGGAGCAACTGACCGAGCTGGCGGATCTGGCGCAGCGCAGCCTGGATCTGCAGCAAGGTCGATTGCTGCGTGCGGTGCTGGCGAATCTGCCGGGCGGTGAGCAACGCTTGTTGCTGGTGATCCATCACCTGGTGGTCGATGGCGTGTCCTGGCGCATCCTGCTGGAAGATCTGCAATCCGCTTACACCGCGCTGGCCGCCGGCCAACCGCTGGTGTGGCCGGGCAAGAGCAGCTCGCTGCAGAGTTGGGCCGAGCATCTGCATCGTTATGGGCAGAGTGAAGCGCTGAACGCGGAGCGCGCGTATTGGCTGAAAACCCTGAGCGACGGCGACGCCGAGTTGCCACGGGACTTTGCGCAAGATATGCAGACTCAGCAACAGGCACAACGCGTCAGTTCACGCCTGAGCCAGGCGCTGACTCAAAAATTGCTCAAGGTGGCACCGGCGGCCTATCGCACGCAGATCAATGATCTGTTGCTCACTGCGCTGGCGCGGGTGTTGTGCGACTGGAGCCGGCAGCCGTCGGTGCTGATCCAGCTGGAGGGGCATGGTCGCGAGGATCTGTTCGACGACCTCGATCTGAGCCGTACCGTGGGCTGGTTCAGCAGCCTGTTCCCGGTACGCCTGACGCCACAGGCGACGCCGGGCGAATCCTTGTGCGCGATCAAGGAGCAACTGCGCGCCGTGCCGGGCAAAGGCATCGGCTACGGCGTGCTGCGTTACTTGAGTGACGCGGCCGAGCTGCGTTCGCTGGCCCCGCCACGGGTGACGTTCAACTACCTGGGGCAGTTCGACGGCGATTTCAGCGCCGCCGAGGGTGCGCTGTTCGTGCCGTCCGGTGACAGCACCGGGGCCAATCAGGACGCTGCGGCGCCATTGGGCAACTGGCTGAGCATTGATGGTCAGGTGTATGGCGGCGAGCTGGAACTGACCTGGACGTTCGGTGCGCAGATGTACCGTGTCGAAACGATGCAGGCGCTGGCCGACGCTTACCGGGTCGAGCTGGAGCGCCTGATCGAGCACTGCTGTGACAGCGGCCATGCTGGCGTCACACCGTCGGATTTCAGTCTGGCGACCCTGACTCAGGCGCAACTCTCGGCACTGCCGATCCCGGCCCGGGAAATCAGCGACCTCTATCCGTTGTCGCCGATGCAGCAAGGCATTCTGTTCCACAGCCTCAACGATCCCGACAGCCCGGCGTACACCAATCAGTTGCGGGTCGACGTGCAGCATCTGCAGATCGAGCGTTTCCGTCAGGCCTGGCAGCAGACCCTCGACGCCCACGACATTCTGCGCACGGCGTTTGTCTGGCCGGGCGATGCCGCTGCGGCGGTGCAAGTGGTTCGCCAGAACGTGCAGATGCCATGGAGCGTGCAGGACTGGCGTGGCCGCAACGACCTCGACAGCGCTCTGGAGCAACTGGCCGGCGACGATCTGGCCAACGGTTTCGAGCTGACCGGTGCGCCGCTGTTGCGGGTTGCCCTGGTGCGTACGGACGAGTCGACGCATCACCTGATCTACACCTGTCACCACATCCTGATGGACGGCTGGAGTACTTCGCAGTTGTTCGGCGAGGTGTTGCAGCGTTACGCGGGCATGACCCCGGCCATCGCTCAGGGGCGTTACCGCGATTACATCGAATGGCTGGGCCAGCGTGATCAGCCGGCCAGTCAGGCGTTCTGGAAACAGGCGCTGGCCGAGCTTGAAGAGCCGACGCGACTGGCCAGTGCCGTGCCTGCGCCGCTGGCCGGCGCCAGCGGTTATGCCGATCACCAGCATGTGTTCAGCGAGCAACTGACGGCAGATCTGAATCGCTTCGCACGGGAGCAGAAAGTTACCTTCAATACCCTGGTGCAAGCGGCGTGGCTGGTGCTGTTGCAGCGTTATACCGGTCAGGATCACGTGGCCTTCGGGGCCACGGTCGCCGGTCGCCCGACCGACTTGCCCGGCGTCGAGCAGCAGATCGGCCTGTTCATCAATACCTTGCCGGTGGTGGCCGCGCCGTCCGCCGACCTGTCGGTGGAACAGTGGTTGCAGCAGGTGCAGGGCCTCAACCTGGCGCTGCGTGAACACGAGCACACGCCGTTGTATGACATTCAGCGCTGGGCCGGACTTGGCGCCGGGGCGTTGTTCGACAGCATTCTGGTGTTCGAGAACTATCCGATGGCCGAAGCCCTGCAACAGGGCCCGGACACGGGTCTGGTGTTCTCGGCGATCCGCCGGCAGGAGCAGACCAACTACCCGTTGACGCTGGTGGCGGTCACCGGTCGTGAGTTGAGCCTGGGCGTCAGTTACGATCAGGCCTGTTTCTCGGCCTCGACCATTTTCGATCTGAGCCGACAGCTCGAACGTCTGCTGCGCCAGTTCCTCGACAACGCCACCCAGGCACTGGGCGCGTTGCAATTGCTCGACGACTCGCAGCGCGAGCAAGCGATCGCCTGGGGCAATGCGGAAGTCACGGCGCTGACGCCGCGCACGGTGCTGGAGTTCATCGAAGAACGCGTCGCGCAACGACCCGACGCACCGGCGGTGGTGTATGCCGAACAGCAGATCGACTATCGCGCGCTCGACCAGCGGGCCAATCGTCTGGCGCACAAGCTGCAAACGCTGGGCGTGGGGCCGGAAGTGCGGGTTGGCGTGTGCATGCGCCGCACCCCGGACATGCTGGTGGCGCTGCTGGCGATTCTCAAGGCTGGTGGCGCCTATGTGCCACTGGACCCGGACTACCCGCAGGAACGTTTGCTGCACATGCTCGACGACAGCCGTGCAGCGGTGCTGCTGACCGAACCGGCAGCGCAGGCGATGCTGCCCGAGACATTGAGTGCCCGGGTGGTGCTGGTGGAGGCGGGCGAGCAGTGGCTGGCCGGTTATCCCTCCACCGCGCCGGTGGCCGGTATCACCGGGCAGAACCTGGCCTATGTCATCTACACCTCGGGTTCCACCGGCAAGCCGAAAGGCGTCGCCATCAGCCACGCCAACCTCTCGGCGTTGATCCAGTGGTCGCAAGGGGTCTACCGCGAGGAACAATTGCGCGGCGTGCTGGCGTCGACGTCGATCTGCTTCGACCTGTCGGTGTGGGAGATCTTTGTCACCCTGGCCAGCGGCGGCTGCATGGTGCTGGCGGACAACGCGCTGGCCCTGGCGGACTTGCCGGCCCGGGAACGGGTCACGCTGATCAACACGGTGCCGTCGGCGATTGCCGCGCTGCAACGGGCGGGGCAGATTCCGGCGTCGGTCACGACCATCAACCTGGCCGGTGAACCGCTGAAGCAGAGTCTGGTGGACATCCTGTATGCGACCACGGCGGTCCGGCAGGTCTACGACCTGTACGGGCCTTCGGAAGACACGACCTATTCGACGTTCACCCTGCGCACCGCGCAAGGTCAGGCCAATATCGGCCGGCCGCTGGTCAACACCGTGGCGTACCTGCTCGACACTCAGCTGAACGTATTGCCGGCCGGCGTGGCCGCCGAGCTGTACCTGGGCGGTGCCGGCGTGACCCGGGGCTATCTGATGCGACCGGGCCTGACCGCCGAGCGCTTTGTGCCCAACCCGTATGCCGGCAACGGCGAGCGGCTTTACCGCACGGGGGATCTGGTGCGCGAGGGCGCGGATGACAACATCGAGTACCTCGGACGTGCCGACCATCAGGTGAAGATCCGTGGCTTCCGTATCGAACTCAGCGAGGTCGAAGCGCGGTTGCTGGAGCAGGACGAGGTTCGCGAAGCGGTGGTGCTGGCCCAGGACGGCGCAGCGGGCAAGCTCCTGCACGGTTATGTCGTGGCGGCGCAAGCGGTGAGCGATCCGGCGGCGCTGATCGAACGACTGCGCGGGGCATTGGCCAGTCGTTTGCCGGCGCACATGGTGCCCGGGCACCTGCATGTGATCGAGGCGGTGCCGTTGACCCCGAACGGCAAGCTCGACCGCAAGGCGCTGATGGCCCTGGGTACCAGTCCGGCGCAGCAGCAATACGAAGCGCCGCAGACGGACCTGCAACGGGAAGTGGCGACGGTCTGGCAGGAGGTGCTGGAAGTCGAACGCATTGGCCTGGCGGACAACTTCTTCCAGCTCGGCGGCCATTCGTTGCTGGCGACGCTGGTGGTGACCCGGATCAAGGAGCGTCTGGGCGACAAGGTGCCGCTCAAGGAACTGTTCGAAGCCGATACGCTGAAAGCGTTCTGCAACCGGATAGAGGCGCTGCGCGTCGAAATGTCGCCGGTTCAGGATGAATTGGCTAAATCCCTGGAGGCCCTCAAACGTCTATCCCTCGATGATCTGGAAAAACTGATTTCTTGAGAGGGAAAAACGCGTGCAAGAGTTAATCGAGTCGGTAGGACAACTTTCGGCTAAGCAAAGAAAGGCTCTGGCGGTTCTGCTCAAGCAGAAAGGCGTCAACCTCTTTGACATTGCCCCGGTTTTCAAGCGCACGGCCGAAGAGCCGCTGCTGCTGTCCTACGCCCAGCAGCGCCAGTGGTTTCTCTGGCAATGGGCGCCGCACAGCGCGGCCTACAACATTCCCACGGCCCTGCGCTTGCAGGGCCCGCTGGATGTGTCCGCGCTGGAGCGCAGCCTTCAGGCGCTGATTGAACGACACGAAACCTTGCGCACGGTGTTCTCCCAGGAATCTGAGCAACCGCTGCAAACGATCCTGCCGGCAGGGTCGTTTGCACTGGAGACTTACCCGCTGAGCCCTGAGCTGGCGAGCGACCCGGATGCCTCGATCCAGGCGTTCGTCCAGACCCAGAGCCAGAAGACTTTCGATCTGCAGCAAGGCCCGCTGTTGCGCGCGGCCCTGCTGCAGGTCAACCCGAACGACCATGTGCTGGTCCTGACCTTGCACCACATCGTCTCCGACGGCTGGTCGCTGCAAGTGATGATCGAAGAACTGGTGCAGCTGTATGCCGGTTTCAGCCTCGGTCACGACGCCGGCCTGCCGGCCCTGCCGATTCAATACGCCGACTACGCCTTGTGGCAGCGCCAGTGGATGGAGGCCGGTGAGCAGGCGCGGCAACTGGCGTATTGGCAGGAAAAACTCGGTGGCGAACAGCCGGTGCTGGAACTGCCGCTCGACCGCGCCCGCAGTGTCGATCAGAGCTTTGCCGGGGCCAGCCACAACCTGATTCTCGATGCGCAAATGACCCAAGGCCTGAAAGCCTTCGCGCGGCAGGAAAACGTCACCCTGTTCGTCTTGCTGCTGGCGTCGTTCCAGGCGCTTTTGCACCGTTACAGCGGCCAGTCGGACATCCGTGTCGGCGTGCCGGTGGCCAACCGTGGCCGGGTGGAAATCGAGCGTCTGATCGGCTTCTTCGTCAACACCCAGGTGCTCAAGGCCGACATTGACAGCCAGACCCCGTTCGTCGAGTTGCTGCGTCAGGTCAAACAGACCGCGCAGGAAGCCCAGGCCCATCAGGACTTGCCGTTCGAGCAGCTGGTGGAGGCGCTGGAGCCGGGCCGCAGCCTGAGCCACAGTCCGCTGTTCCAGGTCATGTTCAACCATCAGGCGGAGCGCCGCAGCAGTGTCGAAACACGCCTCAACGGCCTGAGCATCGAGCCGCTGGAATGGCAGAGCCAGACCGCCCAGTTCGACCTGACCCTCAACACCACCGAACAGGCCCACGGCATCGAAGCGGTGCTCAAGTACGCCACCGACCTGTTCGACGCCAGCACCATCGAGCGCCTGGCCCAGCACTGGAACGCGCTGTTGCAGGCCATCGTCGAAGATCCGTCGCGTTGCATCGGCCAGTTGCCGATGCTCGATGACGCGCGTCAGCAGCAGTTGTTGACCCAATGGAACCCGACCCGGGTCGAGCATCCGGTCGAGCAGTGCATCCATCAGGTGATCGAGGTTCAGGCCGAGCGGCATCCCGAGGCGGTCGCCGTGACCTGTGCCGGGCAACGACTGACCTACGCCGAACTCAACCGCCGGGCCAACCAGTGGGCCCATCGCTTGATTGCAAACGGAGTCGGTCCGGATGTGCGGGTCGGTGTCGCCGTCGAGCGTTCGCTGGACATGATCGTTGCCATCGTCGCCGTGCTGAAGGCCGGTGGTGCCTACGTGCCGCTGGACCCGAGCTACCCGCAGGATCGTCTGAGCTACATGATCGAAGACAGTGGCATCGCGCTGCTGCTGACCCAGGGGCACTTGCAGGCACAACTGCCGATTCCGCCGGGACTTGCCTGCCTGGACCTGAGCCAGCCGCCGGAGCAGGGCAACAGCGAAAACCCGGTCTGCCGGACCACGCCGGACAACCTGGCGTATGTGATCTACACCTCCGGCTCCACCGGCAAACCCAAAGGCGCATTGCTGCCGCACAGCAACGTCATCCGCCTGTTCAGCGCCACCGACCACTGGTTCGGTTTCGGCCCGGACGACAGCTGGACGCTGTTCCATTCCTACGCATTCGACTTCTCGGTGTGGGAGATTTTCGGTGCGCTGCTGTACGGCGGCAAACTGGTGGTCGTGCCGCACGACATCACCCGCTCGCCGGAAGATTTCTACACGCTGCTGTGCGATGAAAACGTCACGGTCCTGAACCAGACGCCGTCGGCATTCAAACCGTTGATGCAACTGGCCAGCGAGTCCTCGCGCGACAACGCATTGCGTTATGTGGTGTTCGGCGGCGAAGCCCTGGAAGTGCAGAACCTGCGCCCGTGGTTCGAGCGCTTCGGTGACCGCGCACCGACGCTGGTGAACATGTACGGCATCACCGAAACCACGGTGCACGTGACTTACCGTCCGCTGTCCATGGCCGACCTTGAGCAAAGCCACAGCAGCCCGATCGGCGAGCCGATTGTCGACCTGTCGTGGTACTTGCTCGACAACGCGCTGAACCTGGTGCCGCAAGGCTGCATCGGTGAGTTGTACATTGCCGGGGCCGGCCTGGCCCGGGGTTACCTGAATCAGCCGGGCATGAGCGCCACGCGTTTTGTTCCGGACCCGTTCAACCCGCAGGCCGGCGAGCGTCTGTATCGCACCGGCGACCTGGCGCGCCTGCGGGGCGACGGGGTGATCGAGTACATCGGTCGTATCGACCACCAGGTGAAGATCCGTGGATTCCGTATCGAGCTGGGGGAAATCGAAACCCAACTGCTCAAGCACCCGGCCGTGCGCGAAGCGGTGGTGCTCGCGGTGGACGGCCCGAGCGGGCAGCAACTGGCGACCTGGATCGTAGCGAACGAGACGCTGGACGCCGATGCCGAGGCGACGTTGCGCGAGTCGATCAAGGCCCGGTTGCGCGATGACTTGCCGGATTACATGGTGCCGGTGAGCTGGGCATTTCTTGAACGCCTGCCGCTGACCGCCAACGGCAAGCTGGATCGCAAGCAACTGCCGCAGCCGCAGGTCGTTCAATCCCAGGAAGCCTACGCGGCCCCACGCAATGAGCTGGAGCAGCAACTGGCGGCGATCTGGCAGGACGTGCTGAAGGTCGAGCGTGTCGGCCTCAACGACAACTTCTTCGAACTGGGCGGCGATTCGATCATTTCGATTCAGGTGGTCAGCCGCGCGCGTCAGGCGGGCATTCGCTTCACGCCCAAGGACATCTTCCAGCATCAGACCGTGCAGCGTCTGGCCACGGTCGCGCAGCAGAGCGATGGCGTGCTCGCGACCCAGGGCGATGTGCTGGGCGAGGCGGTGCTGACGCCGATCCAGCAGTATTTTTTCCACAACGATATTCCGGCGCGTCATCACTGGAACCAGTCGATCCTGCTGACCCCGGCCTCGCCGCTGGCAGCTGCACCGCTGGAGCAGGCGTTGCAGCATTTGCAACGGCACCATGACGCGTTGCGTCTGCGTTATCGCGACACCGGGGACGGCTGGCAACAGACCCACGCTGCAGTCGAACCGAGCGCGGAACTGCTGCGCACTGTCACCTTGCAGGACGGTGCGGCGTTGCCCGCGTTGTGCCAGGAATTGCAACGCAGCCTCGATCTGCACGATGGTCCGTTGATCCGTGCGGCGCTGGTGGATCTGCCGGACGCCAGTCAGCGCCTGTTGCTGGTGATCCATCACCTGGTGGTCGACGGGGTGTCCTGGCGGATCGTGCTGGAAGACCTGCAAACCGTTTATCAACAACTGACATCGGGCCAGGCCGTGCGCCTGCCGGCCAAGACCACGGCGTACAAGGACTGGGCCGAGCGCCTGCAAAAACATGCGCACAGCGCCGGGCTGGAAGCCGAGCTGGATTACTGGCGCGGGCAACTGGAAGGGGCCGCTATCGAGCTGCCGCTGGACAACCCGCAAGGTCAGTCGAGCAACCGTTTCGAGCGCAGCGTCGATACCCGTCTGGATACCGAGCGCACCCGGCAGTTGCTGCAACAGGCGCCGGCGGTCTATCGCACCCAGGTCAACGACCTGTTGCTGACCGCCTTGGCCAAGGTGTTGTGCGAGTGGACCGGCGCCGAGAGTGCCCTGGTGCAACTCGAAGGCCACGGCCGTGAGGACCTGTTCGACGATATCGACCTGAGTCGCACGGTGGGCTGGTTCACCAGCATGTTCCCGGTGCGCCTGACTCCGGGCGCCGGTTTCGAAGCCTCGATCAAAGGCATCAAGGAACAACTGCGCGCGATCCCCGACAAGGGCATCGGCTATGGTCTGTTGCGTTATCTGGGTAGCGCCGAAGCACAAGCCGCACTGGGGGGCGCAGCGCAGCCGAAAGTCACGTTCAACTACCTCGGCCAGTTCGACAACAACTTCGATGAGGGCGCGCTGTGGGTGCCGTCCACCGAAGACAAGGGCGCGGGGCAGGACGAACACGCGCCGATGGCCAACACCCTGAGCATCGACGGCCGGGTTTACCAGGGGCAACTGAGTCTGACCTGGACCTACAGCGGCGACGTGTTCGAAGACTCGACGATTCATGCCCTGGCACGGGCTTACGAAGAGGCGCTGGCCGAACTGATCGAGCATTGCCTGAGTCCTTCGAGCGGCGGCCTCACACCGTCCGACGTACCGCTGGCCGGGTTGTCCCAGACGCATCTGGACAGCCTGCCGATCACTGCCCAGCGGATCGAAGACATCTATCCACTGGCGCCGATGCAGCAGGGGATTCTGTTCCACAGTCTCTACGACGCCGATGCCAGCGCTTATGTCTATCAGATGCTGCTGGACATCGAAGGGCTCGACGTGGCGCGTTTCCAGCAAGCCTGGCAGCGGGTCGTCGACCGTCACGAAGTGCTGCGTGCCGGCTTCATCTGGGGCCGCGACGGCCTCGATACGCCGCTGCAAGTCATCCATCGCCAGTTGACCCTGGAAATGCCGGAAGTGGACCTGCGCCACGAGCCGGACCAGGTCGTGGCCATGGAATCCCGCGCACGGGCCGACCTGGAGCGCGGGTTCGATTTGCAGAACCCGCCACTGCTGCGTCTGTGCCTGTTGCGCACGGCGGATGATCGCCATCGTCTGATCTTCACCTGCCACCACATCCTGATGGATGGCTGGAGCAACTCGCGGATGTTCGGTGAAGTGCTGCAGGATTACGCCGGCCATCCGGTGCCGGGCGCGCAGGGGCGTTATCGCGACTTCCTGGCCTGGCTGCAAGGCCAGGACAAAACCGCCGCGCAGGATTTCTGGCGCGGGCAACTGGCCGAACTGGACGAGCCGACGCGACTGGCCTCGGCGTGTCCGGGCAAGGTTCAGCCGGGCGCGGGCAAGGGCGTGCATCGCCTGACCTTCGACGCCGCGTTCACCCGTCGCTTGAACAGCTTCTCCCGGCAGCAGCAAGTCACCCTCAACAGCCTGGTGCAGGCGGCGTGGCTGCTGATTCTGCAACGCTACACCGGTCAGGCCACGGTCGCTTTCGGCGCCACGGTGTCCGGGCGTCCGGTGGACTTGCCGGGCATCGAGCAGCAACTGGGGCTGTTCATCAACACCTTGCCGGTGATCGCCAGCCCGCAGCCGGGCATCAGCGTGCGCGACTGGGTGCGCAGCGTGCAGGACAAGAACCTGTTGCTGCGCGACTTCGAACAGACGCCGCTGCAGGACATTCAGCGTCTGGCCGAACTCAATGGCGAAGCGCTGTTCGACACCTTGCTGGTGTTTGAAAACTACCCGGTTTCGGAGACGCTGGAAGCCAACCCGGGCGGCCTGCGCTTCGGTGGTCTGGAACACCGCGAGCAGACCAACTACGGCCTGACCCTGATCGCCGGTGCCGCCGAGGTCCTGAGTCTGGACTTCAACTACCTGACCGAGCAGTTTTCCGAGCGCGGCGTGGTCGGACTGGCCACGCACCTGGAAACTGTTCTGCAGCAGTTCCTCGACGCACCGCAGCGGTTGCTGGGTGAAGTCGCAATGCTGTCGAGTGCGGAGCACACCACGCTGGCGCAGTGGAACGACAACCACGCCGCGTATCCGTCGCAACGCCTGATTCATCAAAGCTTCGAGGCGCAGGTCCAGGCCCGTCCGCAGGCTGTGGCCCTGAGCCATGGCGGTGTGGCCCTGAGTTACGCCGAACTCAATCGCCGGGCCAACCAGTTGGCCCGTCATCTGTCGACGCTGGGCGTCGGCGCCGAGGTTCGGGTGGGTGTGGCGATGCCGCGCTCGGCGGAGCTGGTGATTGCCTTGATGGCGGTGTTCAAGGCCGGTGGCACCTACGTGCCGCTGGATCCGGACTACCCGGCCGACCGCGTGGCGTACATGCTGGAAGACAGTCAGGCGAAGGTCCTGCTGACGCAACAATCGCTGCTGGCGCAACTGCCGCAGACCGACGCTCAGGTGGTGTTGGTAGAGGTGGGCGGCGCGGCCTTTGCCGACATCGCAAGCGACAACCTTGAAGTGCGCAATGACTCGGCGAGTCTGGCCTACGTGATTTACACCTCCGGCTCCACCGGCAAGCCCAAAGGCGTGGCGATTGCCCACCGTAACGTCCAGGCATTGATCCACTGGTCTGCCGACGTCTACAGCGAGGCTGACCTGCAAGGCGTGCTGGCCTCGACCTCGGTGTGCTTCGACCTGTCGGTGTGGGAGATTTTCGTCACCCTCGCGCGCGGCGGTTCGATCGTCATGGCGCGCAATGCCCTGGAACTGCCGGACCTGCCGGAGCGCGATCAGGTGCGCCTGATCAACACCGTGCCGTCGGCCATCGCGGCCTTGCACCGCGCCGGACATATTCCAGATGGCGTGCGCATCATCAATCTGGCCGGCGAGCCGCTCAAGCAAAGTGTGGTCGACAGCCTGTACCGCGAGACGTCGGTCGAGCACGTCTATGACCTGTACGGGCCGTCGGAAGACACCACGTATTCGACCTGGACCCGCCGCGAAGCCGGCGGCCAGGCGAACATCGGCCGCCCGCTGGTCAACACCACGGCGTACCTGCTGGACGGGCAACTGCAAGCGGCGCCGATCGGGGTGGCGGCCGAGCTGTATCTGGCCGGCGACGGCATCACCCGCGGTTACCTGTTCCGTCCGGGCCTGACCGCCGAGCGTTTCGTGCCGAACCCGGCCTCGACAACCGGCGAGCGGATGTACCGCACCGGCGACCTGACGCGCCTGGGCGACGACGGCCGGATCGAATACGTGGGGCGCATCGACCATCAGGTCAAGGTGCGTGGTTTCCGCATCGAACTGGGTGAAATCGAAGCGCGCCTGCTGGCCCATGACAGCGTGCGCGAAGGCGTGGTGCTGGCGGTGGACGGCCTCAGCGGCCAACAGCTGGTGGCGTATGTGGTGCCGGCCCATTCCGGCCTCAGCCTTCAGGAACAGGATGAACTGAGCGAATCGCTGCAGTCCGCTCTCAAGGCGCACCTGCCGGATTACATGGTGCCTGCGCAGTGGCTGTACCTCGACGCGCTGCCGCTGACCCCCAACGGCAAACTGGACCGCAAGGCCCTGCCGGCACCGGACGTCAATCAGTCGGCCCGGGACTATGTCGCCCCGTCCACGGCACTCGAGCAGCAACTGGTCGTGGTCTGGCAAGACATCCTGAAGATTGACCGGGTCGGTGTGACCGATAACTTCTTCAGCCTGGGCGGCGATTCGATCATCTCCATCCAGCTGGTCAGCCGTGCGCGCCAGCAGGGCATCCGCTTTACTCCCAAGGATCTGTTCCAGCAGCAGACCGTGCAGAAACTGGCGATGGTGGCGTCGCTGGAGTCCGCGCAGCAGGCCGACGGCACGCCAGACAACTACCCGCTGGCGCGACTGGAGCAGGCGCAGCTCGATGCGTTGCCGGTGCCGGCGGATCTGATCGAGGACGTTTATCCGCTGTCGCCGATGCAGGAGGGCATGCTGTTTCACACGCTCTCGGACAATGGCAGCAGCCTGTACGTCAACCAGGTCAGCCTGCCGATCCAGGGCCTGGATGTGGAGCGTTTCCGGGGCGCCTGGGAGTTTGTGATCGAGCGCCAGGCGATCCTGCGGACCAGTTTCCACTGGCAGGACGGGCTGGCCAAGCCGTTGCAAGTGGTCCATCGCCAGGCCCCGCTGCAAATGCAGGTGCTCGACTGGCGCGACCGTGAGGTCAGCGATGAGTTGATCGCCGGGTTCGCCAGCGATGATCGTGCCCTCGGCTTCGACCTGTCCCAGGCACGCCTGCAGCGAGTGACGCTGTTGCGCCTGAGCGATGACCGCTATCAGATGATCTGGACCAGCCACCACATCCTGATGGACGGCTGGAGCAGTTCGCGTCTGTTCGGCGAAGTCCTGCAGTACTACTCCAAGGGCAAGGTCAGCGGTGAGAACGGTCGTTACCGTGACTTCATCGCCTGGTTGCAGGCACAGGACCAGGACGCGCAGGAGCTGTTCTGGAAAGCGCGTCTGGCGGCGGTCAACGAGCCGACGGCGTTGAGCCAGGCGATCCATCCGCGGCATTCGGCCGATGTCTCCGGCCACGACGCGATCTACTCGAACTGGGATCAGGCGCAAACCGCGCGCCTGCTGCAGTTCTGCCGCGACCTGCGCATCACCCCCAACACCTTGATTCAGGGTGCCTGGCTGCTGCTGTTGCAGCGCTACACCGGGCAGCGCACGGTCACGTTCGGTGCCACGGTTTCGGGACGTCCCGAAGGGCTGGCGAATGTTGGCAACATGCTGGGTCTGTTCATCAACACCTTGCCGATCATCCAGACGCCGCAGGCCGATCAGCGTCTGGCGGACTGGCTGGGCGACGTACAGGCCTACAACCTGGACATCCGTGACTATTCCCAGGCGCCGCTGGCCGATGTGCAGCGCTGGTCCAACCTCGGTGGCCAGGCGCTGTTCGACAGCATCATCGTGTTCGAGAACTTCCCGATCGATGATCGCCTGCAAGAGGAAAACGACACCGACCTGACCTTCGGCAAATCCATCGGCCACGGCGTGACCAACGTACCGATGGACCTGGCGGTGATGCTCGGTGACGAGCTGTCGATCGAGTACCTGTACCTGCGCAGCCACTTCAGCGCCGAGGCCGTGGAAGGCATTCGCCTGACGCTGGAAAACACCCTCGAAGCGATGATGCGTGCGCCTTACGAGCGACTGGGCAATCTGCAGCGCCTGTCGCACGAGCAGTGGCAGGCGATCCAGGCCTGGAGTGCCGAACCGGTCTCCAGCCACGAGCCGGTGTTGCTGCCGCAGCTGATCAGCCGGCATGCGCAGCAGCAGCCAGAGGCTATCGCCCTGCAGTGCGCCGGATTGAGCCTGAGCTATGCCGAACTCGAACAGCGGGCCAATCGTCTGGCCCACTGCCTGACCGAACACGGGGCAGGTCCGGAAGTGGTGATCGGCGTGGCGCTGCCGCGCTCGCTGGAGATGGTCGTCAGCTTCCTCGCCGTGCTCAAGAGCGGTGCGGCGTACGTGCCGCTGGACATCGATTATCCGCCTGAGCGACTGGCGTACATGATCGAGGATTCGGGCATGGCCCTGTTGCTGACCCAGAGCAGCCTGCGCGCTACCTTGCCGGCGCCCGAGGGACTGCTGCGCCTGGAGATCGATCATCTCGACGAGACCCGTTACCCCGATCACGCACCGGTCTGCCGCGTCCAGGAGCAAGGGCTGGCGTATCTGGTCTACACCTCCGGTTCCACCGGTCGGCCAAAGGGCGTTGCGGTCACGCAAGGGCCGTTGAGCATGCACTGCCAGGCCATCGCCGAACTGTATGAAATGGACGCCAGCAGTTGCGAGCTGCACTTCATGTCATTCGCCTTCGACGGTGCCCATGAGCGCTGGTTGAGCACGCTCTACAGCGGTGGCCGTCTGGTGATTCGCGACGGTTGCCTGTGGACACCGGAACAGACCTACGCCGCCCTGCACGAGTATGGCGTCACCATCGCCTGCTTCCCGCCGGCCTATCTCAAACAGTTGGCGGAGTACGCGGCGGCCAGCGGCATCGCGCCGCCACCGGTACGCATCTACTGCTTCGGCGGCGATGCGGTGCCGGACCAGACTTTCGAACAGGTGAAAGCGGCCCTGCGTCCCGAGTACTTCACCAACGGTTATGGCCCGACGGAAACTGTGGTCACGCCGATGCTCTGGAAGGTGCCGGTCAGCCAGCATTGTGAAGCGGCCTATGCACCGATCGGGCGTGCCGTCGGCGCGCGTTCGCTGTACGTGCTGGACGAAGATCTGAACCCGCTGCCGCCAGGTTTTGCCGGTGAGCTGTATATCGGCGGTTACGGGGTTGCCCGTGGTTACCATGGCCGTGCGGATCTGACCGGCGAGCGCTTCGTACCCAATCCGTTCGCGGCCGGCGAGCGCCTGTATCGCAGCGGCGACCTGGTGCGTTTGCGTCAGGACGGCGTGGTCGATTACGTCGGGCGCATCGACCATCAGGTCAAGGTGCGCGGTTTCCGCATCGAGCTGGGTGAAGTCGAGGCCAGCCTGCGTCAACTGGAGGGGGTGACCGATGCGCTGGTGATTGCCCGAGACAATGCGTCCGGCAAGCAACTGATCGGTTATGTCGTGACGCCAACCGGAGAAGATGTGGGCGATGAGCTGAAGGCCGGGCTGCGCGCCTCGCTGCCGGAGTACATGGTGCCGGCGCAGATTGTCTGCCTGAGTGCTTTCCCGGTCACGCCCAACGGCAAACTCGACCGCAAGGCGCTGCCGGAGCCGGACTTCAAGAGCGAGGAATATGTCGCCCCGCGCAACGAGCAGGAAACACTGCTGGCCGAGATCTGGGCCCAGGTGCTGCAAGTCGAGCAGGTGGGCATCACGGATAACTTCTTCGAACTGGGCGGCGACTCGATCCTCAGTCTGCAGGTCATTTCCCGGGTCAGGAACCACCCGACCTTGCAGATGGAACTGAAGCTGCGCGATCTGATGCGCTATCAGACCATCGCCGGCATCGTCGAACAGAACGTGACGAAGGAGGGCGCCGGACAGCCGCTGGTGGACGTCACGCAAGTGGCGGGCGAGGGGTTGTTCAATCTGTTGCCGATCCAGGAGTGGTTCTTCGCCGAGGGCATGCCCGAAGCCCATCACTACAACCAGTCACTGCTGTTGAGTGCGCGTCAGCCACTGGATCTGGATGCGCTCGAACAGGCCCTGGGCTGGATCGAGCAACACCACGACTCGCTGCGCCTGCGCTTCACTCAGGAGGGCGGGCGCTGGCTGCAACGTTACTGTACCGCCAGAGAACAGGGCGATGCGGTGCTCTGGCGCCGTGAAGCCGAAAACAGCGAACAGGTCGAAGCGCTGGCCAACCTCGCCCAGCGCAGTTTGAAGCTGGACGACGGGCCGGTCTGGCGAGTGATGCATGTCGCCCTGCCTGACGGCCAGGCGCGACTGCTGGTGGTGATTCATCACCTGGTGGTCGACACCGTGTCCTGGCGGATCCTGCTCGATGACCTGAAAACCGCTTATGAAGCGTGTGTGCAGGGTCTGGCGCCGCAACTGCCGATTCGTACCAGCAGTTATCGTTCGTTTGCCGAAGCCTTGCAGGCCCGGGCCCCGGCGATTGCCGAGCAGGAACTGGCGTACTGGCTGGAGCAACTGGATCAGCCGGGCGTCGATCTGCCGTGCGACAACTACCGTGGCAAGAACCAGGTGCGCCAGCAGGCGCAGGCGCGGCTCAAGTTGTCCCGCGAGCACACCGAGCAATTGCTCAAGCAGGCGCCGGCGGTCTATCGCACGCAAATCAACGACCTGCTGCTGTCGGCACTCGGTCGGGCCCTGTGCCGCTGGAGCGGCCAGCCATCGGCGCTGATTCTGCTGGAAGGGCACGGCCGCGAGGATCTGTTCGAGTCCATCGACCTGAGCCGCAGCCTTGGCTGGTTCACCAGCATGTTCCCGGTACGGTTGCGTCCGGACAGCGACGATATCGGACGTTCGATCATCGACGTACAGGCGCAACTGGCGGCGGTGCCGCAGAAAGGCATCGGTTATGGCGTGCTGCGTCATCTGGCGGGCGCCGAGGTGTCCCGGCAACTGGCGGACCTGCCGCAGGCGCGGGTGACGTTCAACTACCTGGGGCAGTTCGACCAGAGCTTCGACGAGCAGGCCCTGCTGGTGCCGGCGCTGGAAGAAACCGGTGACAACTACAGCCTGAAGGCGAACCTGGGCAACTGGCTGGAAATTGTCGGCCAGGTGTATGACGGCCAGTTGGCGTTGCGCTGCATCTACAGCAGCCAGCGTTACCGGGCCGGCACCATGGACGCCTTGATGCAGGATTACCAGCGTGAACTGGAAGCGCTGATCGAGCATTGCATGGCGCGTGTGGGCTGACCCTCGCACGCTGGATCATTTTTGGGGGGCGTTGCCGAGGCGCGCCCCTTTTTTGCTGATACAAGGATCTTCGCGATGTCGTTACACCCTGATCTGGAAGCCTTTCTCGACCTGGCTCAAGACAGCCAGGAGGCCGGTCTGCCGGCGCTGCACCAAATGACCCCGGCTCAGGCCCGGGACACCTTCGAACAGACCACCGCGCAGTTGCGATGGACGGCGCCCGAAGACCTGGACGTGCAAGCCATCAGTGCGACTGCTCGGGACGGCGCGCCTTTGGCGCTGCGCCTGTATCGCCCGCACGGTGAGTCAGCGCCAATGCCGGTGCTGGTGTATTTCCACGGTGGCGGGTTTGTGGTCGGGAGCCTGGATTCCCATGACGGCGTGTGCCGCGAGTTCTGCCGGCGCACGCCGTGCGCGGTGCTTTCGGTAGGCTATCGACTGGCGCCGGAACACCGTTTCCCGACGGCGCTGGAAGACGGTGAGGACGCCTTGTCGTGGCTGGCCGAACACGCAGCGTCGTTGGGCCTGGACCCGGGCCGGGTCGCGTTCGGCGGTGACAGCGCCGGGGCCACGCTGGCCACGGTACTGGCGGTGCAAGCGGTGGTCCAGCCGCACACCGTGGCCATCGCGCCCAAGGCTCAGTTGTTGTGCTATCCGGTTACCGACGCCTCGCGTGCCCATGATTCGCGGGCCTTGTTCAGCGAAGGCTATCTGCTGGAAGACGAGACACTGGACTGGTTTTATGGGCATTACGCGCGCACCCCGGAAGATTATCTGGACTGGCGTTTCTCGCCGTTGCTGGCCGACGATCTGCGGGGTGTCGCCCCGGCCATTGTGGTGCTGGCCGGGTTCGATCCGCTGCTCGATGAGGGGCAGGCGTATGTCGACAAGTTGCGTGAGCACGGTGTGAGCGTCGAGCTCGAACACTGCCCGGGGCTGACGCACGACTTGCTCAGGTTGGCGTCGGTGATGCCCGATGTCCTGCAGGTACACGAAACCCTGAGCCGGGCGCTGCATCGCGCCTTGAACTGAGCCACAGACCAGATCGCAGGCCAAAAAAAAACCCCGCAATGCGGGGTTTTTTCATGATCGCTGCAATCAGAAGTCGGCTTTGACCGACATCACGAAGTTGCGCGGATCGCCGTAGAAGTTACCGAAACCTTCGGTGCCCACAGTGGCGTAGTAGCGTTTGTCGAACAGGTTGTTGCCATTGAGGGCGACGGACCAGGTGTCATCGATGCGGTAGCCGATGCGACCGTTCCAGACCGCGTAACCCGACTGGGTGATGTTGTCACCGCCCAGTGGCGAGGTGCGGTAGTTGCCGCTCTGGGCGTTGACGCCGGCACCGATGGTGACGCGATCCAGAGGGCCGCTCAGGCTGTAGTCACCCCAGACGCGCAGCAAGTGGCGCGGCACGTAGGAGTTGTAGACCACGCCGTCCTGGGTGGCGTCGGCATCTTCCAGCACTTTGGTCTGGGTGTAGGTGTAGCCGGCCAGCAGTTGCAGGCGATCGATCACTTCACCGCTGACTTCCGCTTCGAAGCCCTGGGCGCGGACCTTGCCGGAGTTCAGCGAGCAGGAACTGTCTTCGCAGCGCGGGTCATCCTGGGCCGCATCTTTCTGAATGGTGCGGAACAGGTTGAAGGAGCTGTTCAGGCGACCGTCGAACCACTCGCCCTTGATCCCCAGCTCGTAGCTCTGGCCGATCAGCGGTTTGAGGGTGCCGCCGTCGATGGTCTTGTAGCCGCCCTGCGGGGTGAAGATATCGGTGTAGCTGGCATACGCGGTCAGGTTGTCGTTGAGATCGAACAACAGCCCGGCAAAGGGGGTGACCTGTCCGGTTTCGGTGGACTTGGTATTGACCGGGGTGCCTTCGCCGCGGAAGTACTGCACGGAGTCGGAGTCGGACTTGTACCAGCTGACACGGCTGCCCAGTACGAAGGTCAGTGGGTCGGCCAGTTTCAGGCGGGCGGTGGAGTAAACGCCGTATTGCTTGATGCTGATGTCTACCGGACCGCCCCGGGAGGCATTGGCCAGGTAGTAGCTTTCGTCAGGCTTGGGCAGGTGATGGTTCGGGTCCAGCACGTTCTGGCGCTGTGGCAGGGCCGCCACGGCGTAGAAGTCATCCTTGCGGGAGCGGCTGGCGTTGGCTCCGACGGTGATTTCGTGCTGCTGGCCGAACGCGTCGAATTTGCCGTCCACGTAGGCATCGAAGCCGTAGTCGGTCTGCTCGTAGTCGTAGATGCTCCCCAGCATCAGCGTGTTGGAGCTGGTGGCGCCGACCGGCACCGCGCCGCTCGGGAACGCGTATTCCATGTCCTGGGTGTTGCGCGAGAAGACCCCGGCCACCTTCAGGGACCAGTCGTCGTTGAACTGGTGCTTCACGTCGCCGAAGTAGGTGGCGCGTTTGCTGCGCTGGTTGTTCCACGAGGTGTTCAGGCAGGTGGAGCGCTTGAGGTGCAGGTCGGAGCCGTCGGCGTAGCGCGGCAGACCGCCCCAGCAAGGTGTGGCGTCGACGTCTTCATAGGCCATGCCCAGGCCCAGCGTGGTGTCGGGGTTGAGGTCGAAGTCCAGGGCGCCGTAGTAGATCTGGTCCTTGCGGCTGGCCACGTCATAAAAGTACTGACGGGTCTGCTGGGTGACCACGGCGCGGCCACGGATGGTGCCGGCGTCGTTCAGCGGGCCGCCGGTGTCGACCTGACCGCGATAGTTGTCCCACGAGCCTGCCGAAAGCGACAGTTGGGTGTGCGGGGTGTCCTGGCCGCGCTTGCGCACGAAGTTGACGCCACCGGCCGTACCGCCTGCGCCTTTCATCATGCCGGCGGCACCGCGCAGCACTTCGACGCGGTCATAGATGGCCATGTCGCTGTTGAAGCTGTCGGCCTGTACGTAGCTGCTGCCGATGTCCAGCGGCACGCCGTCGTACTGGTACTGGCCGCTCATGCGGAAACCGCGGGAGTAGAAATACTTGCCGCCCATGGGCGAATCGTAAACGGTGATGCCCGGGGTCTTTTCCATCACTTGTTCGATGGTGTTGAGGTTCTGGTCATCCAGCATCTTGCGGGTCATGACCGTGACCGACTGCGGGGTCTCCTTCAGCGAGTGCACGCCCTTGCCGATGGTCACGCCGCCGGTGGTGTAGGAGTTGCTGCCTTCGGTGGTCTCTGTCAGGCGCTGGCCGTTGATGTTGGTCGGTGCCAGTTCCATCGCGCTGCCGGTGGCGGGTGCCAGCAGGGTCACGGTGTTGCCGTCACGCTGATGACGGATGCCGGTGCCCTTGAGCATGGCCGCGATTGCGCTGTCGTCTGCGTATCGGCCGCTGAGGGCGGTGGAACGCAGGCCTTGCAGGCTTTCCGGGCTGTAGATGATCTGCAGGCTGGTCTGCTGACCGAGCGATTGCAGGGCCTGGGCCAGTGGCTGCGCCGGGATGTTCAGGGTCCATTCCTGGGCCTGGACATACGGGGTGACGGCCAGCGTCATTGCCAGTCCCAGGCCGGTGGTGGCCAGGCGAGAACGGGTGGCACCGTGCATGAGCAGGGCTCGGGTCAGTGGTCGAAGCATGAAGCGGGATGCGGACATGTGATTAAGACCTTGGCAGGTATAGTTGTTAATGGTTCTTATTTGTCTGATTGAGACGAGGAAGCCGCGGTAAACCGGAAATATTTTTTCCGGTCTGGCCGCGGCTTCATCGATCAAGCGGTTTGCAGTTCGCTTTTGACCTTCCCGGCCTCCATGCGCACCAGTTGATCGGCGACGTCGAAGTAACGGTCATCGTGGGAAATCACGATGATGGTCTTGCCCAGCCGTTTCAGGTCGGGCAGCAGTTCGGTGTAGAAAATCCGCCGGAATGTCGGGTCCTGGTCGGCCGCCCATTCGTCGAACACCAGCACCGGACGCTCTTCGAGCCAGGCATTGACCAGCGCCAGGCGCTTGCGTTGGCCGGTAGACAGGTCGGTGGTGCTGAAGGCGCCGTCACGCACGCTGACCTTGTGCGCGATTTCCAGCCGTTCGAGGTAGCGGGTGGCGTCCTGCGGCACTTCGCGGTCACCCTGGATCAGATCGTCGAACAGGTAGTAGTCGGCAAAGATCGTGGTGAAGTTCTGTCGATAGTCGTCGCGGTTCAGGGCGGTGATCGGCTGGCCGTTGACCCGGATTTCACCTTCGGTGGGCGCATACAGGCCCAGCAGGAGTTTGATCAGGGTGGTCTTGCCACAACCGTTCTCACCGACGATGAACACGATGTCGCCTTGTTCGATGCGCAGGTTGACCGGCCCGAGGCGGAACGGCTCGCTGCCGGGTACGGGCGGGAAGGCGTAGCGTACGTTGTTCAGTTCCAGGTGGCTGACCACACCGGGTTTGCTGCCGTGATCCTCCAGCAACAGGTGGGGCTCGGGCGAGGAGAACTGCTCGCTCAGTTCGGCAATTCGGCGGAACGCGATCTGTGCGCGGCTGATGATCGGCAGCGTGCCGACCAGATGTTCCAGCGGGCCTTTCATGTACAGCAGCACCAGCACGAAACCGCTCATCACCGCCTGGTCACCGCTCGGCCAGAACGATTGCAGGGCCAGCGCCATGCCGATCACCACGAAGAACAGCATCGAGCCGAACGACTTGGCGATCACGAAGGTGTTGATGGAGCGGATCTGGGTATCGCAGATCTTTTCCGCGGTTTTCTGGATGCCCGAGACAAACATGCGCTGGCGGCGCGGACGGTGGATGCGCAGTTCCTTGGCGCCTTCGGCAATCGCGTTGTAGTGCTTTTGCAGTTCGTCCTCGGAGTCGCGCGCGGCGTAGAAACCGCGCATGCCCTTGGCCCGGGCAATCGCCTGGATGGTGGTGCCGATGGCAATCGCCACCAGCATCATCAGGAACATCGGCCAGGACAGCATGGCCAGGTAGCCGAGGCAGCCCAGGGTCACCGTCATGGAAATGGCCAGCGGCGCGAACGCAAAGGCGAAGTCGCTGATGGTGTCCACGTCATGGGTCAGCACGGGGATCAGGCGATGGCTGCGGTAGCGCTCGATCTGGTCGATCGGTGCCGACAGCACCTTCTCCCCCAGCTCCTTGCGCAGGCGGGCGATGATGTGTTGACCGACATAGTTGGTGCCGATGTCGGACAGGATCGTGGTCAGCAAGGCCAGGGCGCACAGCCCGGCGAAAATCATCACCACGGTGCGGGTCAGTCCGTCGGACGAGTGCAAGGCGTTGTTGATGGTCGCCAGCAGCACGGTGACGCTCAGGCCGCCGATCATGCCGAGCACGATGGACACGCAGACAATCAGGCGGAAGGGCTTGAGCAGGGCGAACAATTCGTTGATCGCCCCACGCGTTGGCTTGGTCATGGAGGATTCCTGCTTCGGTGCGGAGGGAGTGCCGGTATGTAAGGAAAACGAATGGTCACGGGGTTTCTTTAACAACGACCGCAGACGGGCTGCGGTCGCCGACAGGCCGGATCAGAGGTCGCGCACTACGCGAAAACCGAGCCAGTCGCCCTTGCTGGTCGGCCAGCTGCTGTTGCGGTTGCCCGAGCGGGAAAACACCGGTGCTTCGCCCCAGTCGTTGCCGCGCATGACCTGGCGTTCGCAGTTCTCCTGGGTCCATGGACGGCCGTCGTCGGGCACGCCGGAGTAATCCTTGTGATAGCAGTCGGCGGTCCACTCGTAGACGTTGCCGTGGGCGTCGTACACGCCAAAGGCGTTGGCCGGGAAGGTGCCGGCCGGGGAGGTGAAGTTGTAACCGTCGGCGGCGCCGTAAGTGTTGGCATGTTTGGAGATCTGGTAATCGCTGCCTTCATCGAACGGGAAGGGGAACGGGCCGGTGCTGCCGCCACGGGCCGCGTATTCGCGGATCGACTCGCTCGGCAGGCGATAGCTGTGGCCGGTCTTTTTCGACAGCCAGTCGATGTAGCCCTGGGCTTCGGCGACGTTCATGCACACGGCCGGATCGCGTTTTGTCTGCTTGAACTCTGGCTTGCCGGCGGTGCAGCGACGGCCCGGACGATCATCGAAGTCATAGGGCTTGGCGCCGGTCTCGCGGACGTAGGCGTCCCACTCGCCGACCAGCACTTGAAAGCGGCTGATGGCGAATGGTCGGGTGAAGGTCACTTGATGGCGCGGGCCTTCGTCGGGTTCGCGGCCGACTTCGTCGTCCGGTGTGCCCATGGTGAAACTGCCGGTCGGCAGGACCACCATTTCCGGGCAGTCCTTGCAGTCCTTGAACACCTTGCCGGGGGCCGGCGGGGTGGCGGCCGAGGCAGTGCCGGGCAGAAGGGCCGCGCACAGTGCGGTCAGGGCCAGGGCGGGCAACGCCTTGAAGGCGGTTGAGGCATGAGGCTTTTTCATGGGTCGTCTCTGTGTAAAGGAAACCGGGGCGCAGGGTTCAGGCGCGCAGCGTCTTGCCCAGCAAATCGAGGAAACGGTCTACTTCGGCTTCAGTGTTGAGCAGGCCGGGCGCGGTACGGATCACCGGGCCGACGTCGCGGCTGACGGCATCGCAGACCACGCGGTTTTTCATCAGGCGGGCGGCGATGTCATCGCTGTCGCGACCCTTGACCCGGAAGAAACTGAAACCGGCGGAGAACTTCGGATCGACCGGCGTTACCAGTTCGATTCCTGGCTGCTCCTGCAAGCGCAGCTTCAGGTAACTGTTGAGCTGATGGATGCGGGCCTGCACGTCGGCCTTGCCCAGTTGCAGGTGCAGCTTGAACGCTTCGTCCACCGCCCAGCGGTGTTCGAAGGCGTGATAGCCGCCCGGCGTCATGGTGTTGGCGAAAGTCGTGGCTTCGGAAAAGGTCGGCACGCTGGGGCTGACATATTTCACTTCGTCGCTGCGACTGCAGACGATGCCGGTGCCGCGCGGGCCGAACATCCATTTGTGCGTGCCGGCGATGAAGAAGTCGCAATTCATCTGTGGGAAATCCAGGTCTTCGACGCCGAAACCGTGCACGCCGTCGACCACGTAAATGATCCGGTCCTTGTCGTCCCGATTCCGGTTGTGTTCGTCGACGAGGCGGGCGATGTCGCCGATCGGCAGCTTCACGCCGCTGCCCGAATGCACCCAGGTCATGCCGAGGACGCGGGTTTCGGGGCGGATATTGCGATTGATAGTGTCGAGCACCTGATCCATCGACACGTCTTGCGGGTTCTCGAACAACTTGAGTTTGCGCACCCGGGTGCCGTCGCGGGCGGTGCGGAAATCGAGGATGTTGCGGGTCGAGTAATGCTCGTGAACCGTGGTCAGGATTTCCTGGTCCGGGCGCACCTGCACACTGCCGTAGATCATTGCCAGGCCTTCGGTGGTGCTGCCGGTGAGGGCGATCTGGCTCGGCCTGGCCTGCAGGTATTTACCGGCCCAGACTCGCACGTTCTCCTCGCGTTTTTCGGTGACGCCCAGATCCCAATCCATGGCCAGACCCGGATTGCGGTCGATGTCCGCACGGTAGCGAGCGATGGCTTCGCGCACGGGTCTTGGATGGGAGGTGACGAGGAAGTTGGCGAAGTGGATCGACTGCGGATCCTGTTCGAACATCCCGCGCAGGGTCGCCCATTTGTCTTGCGGCGAGGCCTGCGGATCGGCCGCCCGGGCCGGTGCAGCCAGGCTGACGCCCAGCGGCAGGGTGGCCGCCAGTACGCCGGCCTGTTTCAGGAAAGTGCGGCGGTCGGTCATGGTCGGGTCGTGTCCTGGCGGGAGAGCAGCGCAGGTTTGGCGGCTTTCTGTACCTGTTCCCAGACCCGCAGGAAGTTGCCGCCCCACAGCTTGGCGATGTCCGCTTCGGAGTAACCGCGCTGGATCAGTTCGGCGGTGACGTTGCGGATCTCGCCGACGTTCTCCCAACCCTTGATGCCGCCGCCGTCGTTGAAGTCGGAAGCGATGCCGACGTGGTCGATGCCGATCTTGCGCACGGTGTAGTCGATGGCGTCGCCAAGATCCTTGAGGGTGGCTTTCGGTTCTTCTTCGAGTATCCCGTACAGGCCGCTGGCGTACTGGCCGAGTTTCTGTTCCGACCAGGCGGTGATGATCGGGTCGCCCGGCATCAGGGCCATGGCCAGGTTCGGCAGCGGCGGCAGCTCGAAACGTGCACGCAGCGCGTTGAGCTTGTCCTGAGTGCCCTGGGTCAGTGGCTTGAGATATTGCGAAAAGCCGACCACCTGCACCACGCCGCCGCTGTTCTTGATCAGTTGCAATTCCTTGTCGCTGAGGTTGCGCGGAATGTCCACGGCCGCTCTCGGCGCCGAGTGCGAAGCCACCAGCGGGGTGCGGCTCAGTTGCGCGACCTGTTCCAGGCCCTTGGTCGACATCTGCGAGACATCGATGATCACGCCCAGGTCATTGAGGCGGTGCACGGCCTGTTTGCCGATGTCGGAGAGACCGTCGAGCGCATCCGGGGAATCATTGAAAAACGGCAGCGGGCGCGAAGAGTCCGCCCAGCTGTTGTTGCCGATGTAGCTGAAGCCGAACATGCGCATGCCGCGACCGGCCCACAGGTCCAGTTTGCTCAGGTCGTTGCCCAGCGGGTAGGCGTTGAGCATGCTGATGAAGATCGCAAACTTGCCTTCGCCGTGCAGTCGGCGGAAATCGTCAGGGGTGTAGGCGATGCCGACCTGATTGGGAAAGTCGCGCACCAGTCCGGAAATGATCTTGTAACGCACCTCCTGCTGATTGCGCGCTTCTTCGACGAAACCGTCGGTAGGGCGGTGCGGCGCGTTCGGGCCGTTCCACATTTCCGGCCAGCCGAACACGGTCAGTGCCGCGCCGGACAACCGCCCACGATTGGCCTTGATCAGGTCGAACTGCCCGGAGCCATCCTTGTCGGCTTCATTGCCGTGAGCGCCGAAACTCAGGGGCACGGTGATGTGGCTGTCGAACGACAGGATCCGGTCCTGCAGTTCGGTGGCCTGTTTCATCACCTTGACCGGGTAGCCGGGGTTGTCCCTGAACCAGTAATCCCAGGCCAGGAAGCCTGCGCCGGCACTGATTGCCATGGCCAGCGGCAGGCCAATGTATAGAGCCTTTTTCGAACGCGGTTTTGTCATTGCCATCTCATTCAGGTTCGCCGTCGAGTTACAGGCGCAGGGGCCTTTGCTATCTGGGAGGAACGACTGAGGCGACAAAGAATTTAGCGTGGCGGCAAAACAACGGGCGAAGACAGCCGGGCATGAAGAGGTTCTTTTCGGACAGCGATAAATTTACCGATCCAGCAAACGTTCTAGCTTGGATAAAGCCTGCTTCATGGCTGACACAGGTAGGGCAATGACGATCTCTCGACGCTGGTTCATGGCGGGCATGGCACTCACGGGCGCTGCGCTGCCTGCCGCTTTTTATGCACATCGTGAGCTGACCCGCGAGGAGGAGCCGATCACGCCGGGCGAGGCCACGGTCGATCTTGCGGACACCGCCGGGCAGCAACTGGCCGACAACCTGCGCGGAATCTGGGACATCCGCTTCACGGGGGCCAATGCCGGACTCGACGGCTTGCCCCGTGAAGGCCTGGAGTTGTTTCTCGATATTGCCCAGCGCGGGCGCGGTTTGCGCGGGTGTCTCGATACCGGCCCTCGCTTGCGTAGCGACGGCTCGCCGCACTATGAGGTCATTGGAGATCTGGCTCCGGGCAATGGCGCGGAGCTTTACTGGCGCCTGATGCGTACGGACATGCCGCAAGCGCCGGCAGTCTATGAGTTCAGGGTCAAGCTGGACGAAGTCTGGGCGGCCTTCGGCAATGCCGGCAGCGGCACGTTTACCGGGCAGGTGCTGCGGCTGGACCGGCCGCTGGCTCTGCCGGAACTCGACAATCGTTTCATCGCCATCAAGCGCCGCTTCCCCGAGGCCCGCGAGCGGACCGGCCTGAACCCGACATTGCTGGCGTGGCTGGTGTCGCCCGAGCATCGCCTGTTTCACCAGCTCTGGCATGCCTCGCGGGACAAGTGGCACAAACTGTCGGAGAAAAAACGCGACGCGTTGCGCGGTATCGGCTGGCAACCCGGCCCCCGGGACAAGGAGCGCGACGCGCGTGGCCCGCGCAAGGATCGCAACGGTTCGGGCGTCGACTTTTTCTTCATGCATCGCCACATGCTGGGCGTCGCCCGTTCGATGCAGGATCTGCCGTCGTGGTCGAGATTCCCCGCGCCGCAACCGGAGCTGGAACGTGACCGTCAGGGTTTTGCCCGCTACTTCGACAACCACGACGGCAACGCCTTGCCACCGACCTGGCTGGCGGAGGGCGATGACGAATACACAAAGTGGGTCAGCGACATCAAGGCCGCCGAGACCTATCACAGCAACTTCCAGGTCTGGGAGTCGCAGTACACCGATCCGCGCTATCTCTCGAAACTGACCCTCGGCCAGTTCGGCTCGGAAGTCGAACTGGGCCTGCACGACTGGCTGCACATGCGCTGGGCGTCAGTGGCGCGCGATCCTTCCAACGATATTCCGCTGCCGATGGCCCGGGACCAGGCGGACTTCGCGGCCCGTTGGTACGCCGCCGAAAACGACTTCCTCGGCGACCCGTTTTCCTCCCATGTGAACCCGGTGTTCTGGCGTTTCCATGGCTGGATCGACGACCGCATCGAGGACTGGTATCGCGCTCACGAACGCTTCCATCCGGGTGAAGTGAGCCGCATGCAGGTCAATGGCGTACCATGGTTTGCGCCGGGGCGATGGGTCGAGGTCGATGACCCGTGGCTCGGCCCGGACACCCATGGTTGCAGCACCGTTCCCGGCCTGCAGGTGGGGCGCTCGGTGGAGATGGACCCGGAAACCATGAAACTGGCGCTGCGCATCACCTTCGGCGATGAAAACAACATGGCCGATCTGTTTCGCCGGATTCCGCAGCGGCCGTGGTACGCCAGGCACCTGAAGGTCAAAGGGCGACAGCTCTGAAGACAAAAAAATCGCAGCTCTCGGGCTGCGATTTTTTTTGCCTTGAACCGGGCTGTTTTCAGATCACTTGCCAGCCCCCGCCCAGTGCCTTGTACAGCGCAATGCTGGCCTGCAGGCGTGACAGCCGCAGTTGCACGTTCAAGTCCTGGGCGGCGTACAGCGTGCGCTGAGTTTGCAGCACCGTCAGCAGATCCTCGGCGCCCGCCTGATAGCGACTCTGGGCAATGTCGAACGCGGTCTGTGCCTGGCGCAGTTCTTCGCTTTGCCACTGACGTTGCTCATCGAGGCCGCGAATGCTTGTCAGGGCTTTCTCGACGTCCGCAAAACCATTGATGATCGCGCCGCGATAGGTCTCCAGCAGCTCTTCCTGACGCGCCGTGGCCTTGTCGCGCTCGGCGCCGAGGCGGCCATTGTTGAAGATCGGCGCCACCAGGCCCGACGACAAATTGTAGAAGGTGGTACGCAGCAAATCCGCCGCGAGGTCGGCGCCGGTGCCCAGGCTGGCGGTCAGTGTCAGCTTGGGCAGCATGGCGGCGCGGGCAACGGTGACATCCGCCTGGGCGGCGGCCAGTTTTGCTTCGGCGGCGGCGATGTCCGGGCGTCGTTGCAGCAGGTCGCTGGGTACGCCGCTGGCAATGTCCGGCCATTGCAATTGGGCGAACGACTGCTTGGGCGACGGCAATTCCTGCACGGGTTGGCCGAGCAGTGCCGCCAGGGTGATCAGGGCCTCACGCGCTTGTTGCTGAGTCAACGGCAATTTGCGTTGTTGCTCGGCGACCAGGCTTTTTTGCTGAGCCAGCTCCAGCGCCGTGGCGCCACCGGCGTCGTAACGGGTCTGCACCAGATGCAGCACGCTCTGCGCATTGGCCAGGTTGAGCTCGGCAATTCGCGCCTGCTCACGCAGCGCCAAGGCCTGGGTGTAGCTGTTGGCAACGGCGCTTTGCAGGGTCAGTTCCACCGTCGAGCGATCAAACTCACTGGCCTGCACGGCGAACACCGCGCTGTCCCGTGCGGCGCGTTTACCACCCCAGAAATCGATTTCGTAACTGGCGCTCAACTCGGCATCGTAATAATCCAGCGAGCGTTTGTTCGGGTTCACATCGAGCTGGCTATAGCCTTTACCGTGCAGGAGTTTCTGCCGGTTGGCATTCAGACCGGCCTTGATTTCCGGCAGCAGCGGGGCGCCGGCGATGGTCGCACCGGCCTGGGCCTGGCGGACCCGGGCGACGGCGGCGGCCAGGTCATGGCTGCCCAGTCTTGCCTGATCAATCAGTTGATCGAGCTCCGAGCTGCCGAAGTGCGTCCACCATTGCCGATCGCTCTGGCTGGCGCCGGGATGTTGCGGCGATTGCCAGGTTGGCGGTGGTTGCAGGCCGCTGTCGGGGCGCGGCACGGGGCTGCCGCAGGCCGCCAGCAAAACGCTGGCGGCGAGAAGTGTCAGGTGGGCTTTCATAGGTCGATCATTCACTGGTGAGGGCCTTGACCGGGTCGAGCCGGGCGGCCTTGCGGGCCGGCATGAAGCCGAAGATGACGCCGGTGGCCAGCGCGCAACCGAAGGCGCCGGTCACGGCGATCCACTGGAACGCCATGGCCACACCGCTGAGTTGCAGCACGCCGCCGACCAGCATCGCCAGGCTGATGCCGGCAATGCCGCCGACCACCGAGAGCATCACGGCTTCGGTCAGGAACTGGCGCAGGATGTCGCGCTGACGGGCGCCGGTGGCCATGCGGATGCCGATTTCCCGGGTGCGCTCGCGCACGGTCATGAGCATGATGTTCATCACGCCGATACCGCCCACCAACAGGGAAATGGCGGCAATCGCCCCGAGCATCAGCGACAGTGTGCCCTGGGTGCGAGCCTCGGCCTGGATCATCGCGGCATTGTTGGTCAGCTCGAAATCCTTCTTCCCGTTGTGCCGGCGCAGCATCGCTTGTTCGATGGCGTGCTCGGCTTCCTTGACCCGGCGCGCATCCCGCGCGGCAATCACCACGTATTCCGGATTGCGGCTGCCGAACAGGCGCATGCTGGCGGCGGAGTAGGGCACGGCGATCCGGTTGTCACTGTCCGAATCGCCGGAGCTGGAGCCTTTTTCCGCGAGTACACCGAGGACCTGGAACGGCACGTTTTCGATCAGGATGTACTGACCGACAGGGTCGGCGACGTCCTTGAGCAGTTTGTCGCGCACCTTGGTCCCGATCACCGCAACGGCCGCGGCGCTGTCTTCATCGGCCTGGGTGAAATAACTGCCCTGGATCACCGGCCAGTTGAAGATGGTCGGGAAGTTGGTGTCGTTGCCACCCACGTAACTGGTGTGGTCGGCATTGCCGAAACGCACGCCGGCGGTGGCGCCGTTGACCGGCATGATGCGTTCAACCTGAGGCAGGGCGGCCAGTTCGGCGACGTCATCGAGGGTGATGATGCCCGGCGGTGTGCGCGGGTTGGGCGCCGCGCCGCTGAGATAGATGATGTTGGAGCCGAATGCCCCCATCTGCGCCATCACCTGGCGCTTGCTGCCTTCGCCCACCGCCAGCATGACCACAACGGACGCGACGCCGATGACGATCCCCAGCAGGGTCAGCGCGGTGCGGAAGCGGTTGACCCACATGACGCGCCAGGCCGCTTGCACGGAATCCACCAGTTCGCCTTTCCAGGCGCCGCTCTGGGTGCTGCCGGTGGTCAGGCGCTCGCGCAGGTCCACGGCTTGCAATGTGCCGGAGCCGGAGGCGGTTGTGGCAGGCGATTGTGGGGCGGCGGTATCGCTGATGATCAGGCCGTCACGGATTTCGATGATGCGCTTGGCGCGTTGCGCGACTTCGCGGTCGTGGGTGATGAGAATCACCACGTGGCCCTGATCCGCCAGTTCGTCGAGCAGGGTCATGACCTCGGCGCCACTGTGGCTGTCCAGCGCACCAGTGGGTTCGTCGGCAAGAATAATATGGCCGCCATTCATCAGTGCGCGGGCAATCGACACCCGTTGCTGTTGTCCGCCGGAAAGCTGGTGCGGGCGGTTGGCGGTGCGGCTGGCGAGGCCCAGGCGGGTGAGCAGGGCGTGGGCCCGGGCGTGACGTTCGGCGGCCGGTGTGCCGGCATAGATTGCCGGCATCTCGACGTTTTCCTGGGCTGAACCGGACGGAATCAGGTGATAGCCCTGGAACACGAATCCGAACGCTTCGCGGCGCAGCCAGGCCAGGGCGTCGGTGTCCAGCCGGGCGACATTTTCCCCGGCAAACAGGTACTCGCCGCTGCTGGGACGGTCGAGGCAGCCGAGGATGTTCATCAGTGTCGATTTGCCGGAGCCGGAGGCGCCGACGATCGCCACGAATTCGCCGGCATGAATCGACAGATCAATGCCGCGCAGCACTTCCACCAGCGGGCTGTCGCCGCCGCCGTAGGCTTTGCGGATCTGCCGCAGGTCAATCAGGGGCGTTTGCATTCAGCCTCCGTTGCCGGTGGCCGGACTGCTCAGGACGTGATCGCCTTCGGCAAGCCCTTCGAGGATTTGCGTGCGCAAGCGGTCGCGGATGCCGATCCGGACTTCCCGGGATTGAATCTCGCCATTGGCGGCGACGACCTGCGCCGATTGCCAGTCTGCACGGCTGCTGCGCTGCAGGGCGGCGGTGGGCACGGTCAGGGTGTTTTGCGCCTGCTGTGAAACGAAGAACACCTGGGCCGTCATGTCGGTCATCAGGCTGTTGTCGGTGTTTTCGACATCCAGCAACACCGTGTAAAGCACCACCCGTTCGCTGCCGCTGCGACCGCTGGTGGGACTGGCGCCCTGACTTTGCTCGAGCGGACGCGGCGGCACCGGCAGGATCTGCCGCACGGTGCTGCTCCAGCGCCGGGTGCCGCCACTGAGGGTTGTGAAGTACGCCGTCATGCCTGGCTTGACGTGACCGATGTCGGCTTCGGAAACCTCGGCCCACACGGTCATCGGTGAAAGCCGTGCGATCCGCAGGATCAACGGGGTCTGTTGTTGCGCGTTAAGTGTCTGGCCTTCCCGGGCACCCACGGCCACCACGGTGCCGGACATCGGCGCGTAGATGCGTGTGTAGCCAAGCTCGGCCTCGTCACTGCGCAGACTGGCCTGGGCCTGACGGATCTGTGCCTGGAACATGTCGATCCGGGCCTGGGTGGCGCGTACTTCGGCCCGGGCGGTCTGGACGTCTTCCTCGCGGGTGGCGCCCCCGGCAGCGAGTTTCTGCTGACGCTGGTATTTCTGCTGCGCCAGCTCATGCTGGGCGCGTTGTTCCTGCAATTGCGCCTTCAGGTTCTCGATGGAAAACCGGCCAGCGTCGAGCTTGGCCTTTTGCGTGGAGGGGTCGATTTCCACAAGCAACTGGCCCTCCTTGACCACATCACCGGCCTCCACATGAATTTTCTGGATCTGCCCGGACGCCTGCGCACCGACATCCACATAGCGGCGTGGTTGCAGGGTGCCCAGGGCGGTCACGCTGTTTTCGATGTCGCCACGGGTCACTTGAACGGTGGCAAGCGTTTCACGTCCGGGCGGCAGTACTTGCCACGCGGCAACCGCGATGACGGGGATCAGGCAAAGGGCAACGAACAGGGCACGGCGGGCGGGGAGGGGACGTTTCATGCAGGGTTCCGGCCAGTGGAATTCGGCCCGTCGTTCAGCAGGTGAGCAGGTTCGGTCGGTCGCTGAACGCTGTCGCAAGGCACGACAGACACGGGGGAGCTGTCCTGTAAACGATGCATGCGCAAGGGAATTTAAGTGTTCACACACGAAGTTACAGGTTGCCGGAACGGGCTATTTGTCAGCGAAGGAGAATCACCACTTTAAATCTATATGAGAATTACTATAAATTACGCGCCTCACGTTGCCACCATCCTGCTACCGCCTCGCGGGGCCCGGAAAAACGGTGTGCTCAAGGACAGAACCCGCACTCAAGCGGCCGGGAGTCATGTTGGAAAACTACTATCGCGAGCTGGTGTGTTTCCTGAACGCCAAGCTCGGCAACCGACAGGTGGCCGAAGATGTGGTGCATGACGCCTATGTGCGGGTACTGGAGCGTTCCAGTGATACGCCGATCGAACAACCCCGGGCCTTCCTCTATCGCACCGCACTGAATCTGGTGATCGACGATCATCGACGCAATGCCCTGCGTCAGGTCGAATCGCTGGAAGTGCTCGACAGCGAAGAGCGCTACTTCACCCCGTCGCCCCACAGCACCCTCGACCATGGCCAGCGCCTGGACATGTTGCAACGCGCATTGGCCGAGCTCGCGCCGCTGTGCCGCGACAGTTTTCTGCTGCGCAAGATCGAAGGCATGTCCCATCCCGAGATAGCCGAACACCTTGGCATTTCCAAGGCCCTGGTGGAAAAGCACATCGTCAATGCCATGAAGCATTGCCGCCAGCGAATCAAGCAATGGGATGCCCACTGAAGCCCCTGCGTTAAATTTTATTTCACTGTCCTCGTTCCTACTCAACAGACGACCTGTTGTCCTGTCCCGGGCCGGCCGGTCACCCAAGCTCTTCCTCCGCGCTGTTCGGGGGTTCATCCAGAGGACACTGGAAATGACACAGGCAATTGCATCGCCCATCGTTCACGATCTGATCGGCGTCGGTTTCGGCCCTTCGAACCTGGCGCTGGCCATCGCTCTGCAGGAGCGTGCCCCGACCCTCGGCGAGCTGGATGTGCTGTTTCTCGACAAACAACCGACCTACAGCTGGCACGGCAACACCCTGTCGACCCAGAGCGAATTGCAGATTTCCTTCCTCAAGGATCTGGTGACCCTGCGCAACCCGACCAGCCCGTACTCGTTCGTCAATTACCTCAAGCACCACGGTCGTCTGGTGGACTTCATCAACCTCGGCACCTTCTACCCGTGCCGCATGGAGTACAACGATTACCTGCGCTGGGTCGCCGCGCAGTTCACCGAACAGAGCCGTTATGGCGAAGAGGTGCTGACCATCGAACCGGTGCTGCACAACCATCAGGTTGAAGCGTTGCGAGTGATTTCCCGTGGCACCGACGGCCAGCAATTCGTGCGCACCGCGCGTTCCGTTGTGGTCAGCGCCGGTGGCACCCCACGCATTCCCGAATCGTTCAAGGCGCTCAAGGGCGATGCCCGAGTGTTCCACCACTCGCAATACCTGGCCGAGATGGCCAAGCAACCGTGCGTCAACAACCAGCCGATGAGCATCGCGATCATCGGCGGCGGCCAGAGCGCGGCGGAAGCCTTCATCGACCTGAACGATTCGTTCCCGTCGGTGCAGGTCGACATGATCCTGCGCGGTTCGGCGCTGAAGCCGGCGGACGACAGCCCGTTCGTCAACGAAGTGTTCTCGCCGGAATTCACCGACCTGATCTTCCAGCAGCAGAGCAGCGAGCGTGAGCGTCTGGTCAACGAGTACCACAACACCAACTACTCGGTGGTGGACATCGACCTGATCGAGCGCATCTACGGCATCTTCTATCGCCAGAAAGTCTCCGGCGTTGCGCGCCACGCGTTCCGCACTCTGACCACCGTCGAGAAAGCCACCGCTACCGAGCGCGGCATCGAACTGGCAGTGCGCAACAACGCCACGGGTGAAGTTACCGTCCGCGTCTACGACGCCGTGGTGCTGGCCACCGGTTACGAGCGTCAGATGCACCGCAAACTGCTGGCGCCGCTGGAAGAGTACCTGGGCGACTTCGAGGTCGATCGCAACTACAAACTGATTACCGACGAGCGCTGCAAGGCCGGTCTGTACATGCAGGGCTTCTGCCAGGCCAGCCACGGTCTGAGCGATACGCTGCTGTCGATCCTGCCGATCCGTGCGGACGAGATTGCCGGCTCGCTGTATGAACATGGCAAGAACCGCGGGCACAGCCGTTCGGTGATGGATTTGTTGCTGGCGACTGCCAGCTGATGACTTCCTGATGACTCCCGCGCCGAGCGCGGGAGTCGTTTCGAGGCCAATCCTGAACCCTTCCTGAACACCCGCCACATTCGCCGACTCACTTCCTTTTGCGGGTTTACTCTCCAGACATCGGGGCGTAAGCTTCGCGCGTTTTCATCAATAGCGGAGACCCACAGTGGGTACTTGTTCGAGTGACAGTTGTCGGCCGGTCCTTGTAACCGGCAGATTCTCGGCAAGATAACGCGCATTCCTTTGTGCCGTTGTCTCGCCGAACAGCGAGCAGCGGCATCCCGATCATGGTCAGCTGAGACCATGTCCCGACGTCCTTCTCATCGACGCTGAAAAGAGCGTGGTTTCGACTTCATTGTCGCAATCGCAGCCCTATCGACACGCCTGTCTTTTTTGACTGGCGCGCCAACCCTTGCCGTGCCGAATTTTCGGTGCAAGAGGGCTGGACGTACCTGCTTGACGGTTTCCCGGCTGACCATAGGGGCAACAGCCATGAAACTTACGCTCAAGGAATTTTTCGCAGGCTTCCTGCGGACCCGTCACATCGCCCGGCACTTCCGTCGTCTGGCCGTGCTGGAAAGTCTTCGCGACACCACGGTCAGCCGTGAAGTGCCGCCCACCCTGGCCAACACGCTGGTGGACGCCGCCCATTGCGACAGCGGCGTGCTGCTGTCGAACCTCGGCACGCACACCGACGGCCTCACCGATTTCGAAGTCGATGTGCTGCGTGCACAGCATGGCCTCAACGAAGTCGAGCATGAGCAACCGCTGCCGTGGTGGACCCACCTGTGGCACTGCTACAAAAACCCGTTCAACCTGCTGCTGACCCTGTTGGCGGTGATCTCGTGGCTGACCGATGACTTGAAAGCCGCCACGGTGATCTTCTCGATGGTGGTGCTCTCGACCCTGCTGCGCTTCTGGCAGGAAAGCAAATCCAACCAGGCGGCCGACGCGCTCAAGGCGATGGTCAGCAACACCGCCACCGTGCTGCGCCGGGATGCGCCGCGCACTGAGCTGCCGATCAAGCAACTGGTGCCGGGCGATCTGATCGTGCTTTCGGCCGGCGACATGATTCCCGCCGATTGCCGGGTGCTGAGCGCCAAGGATCTGTTCGTCAGCCAGGCCGCGATGACCGGTGAATCGATGCCGGTGGAGAAATTCCCCCGTCAGGCGGATCGCGATACGCGCAACCCGCTGGAGTTGGAAAACATCCTGTTCATGGGCACCAACGTGGTGTCCGGGACTGCGGTGGCGGTGATTCTCACCACCGGCAACAGCACCTATTTCGGTGCGCTGGCGCTGCGGGTCGGGGCAACCGATCGGGCGGTGACTTCGTTCCAGCAAGGGGTGAACAAAGTCAGCTGGCTGTTGATCCGTTTCATGTTCGTCATGGCGCCGCTGGTGTTGTTCATCAACGGTTTCACCAAGGGTGACTGGACCGAAGCGCTGCTGTTCGCACTGTCGATCGCCGTGGGCCTGACCCCGGAAATGCTGCCGATGATCGTCACCTCGACCCTGGCCAAGGGCGCGGTGTTCCTGTCGCGCAAGAAAGTCATCGTCAAACGCCTGGACGCGATCCAGAACTTCGGCGCCATGGACGTGCTGTGCACCGACAAGACCGGCACGTTGACCCAGGACAAGATCTTCCTGGCGCGCAATGTCGACGTCTGGGGCGAGGACTCCGACGACGTGCTGGAAATGGCCTATCTGAACAGCTACTACCAGACCGGTCTGAAAAACCTGCTCGACGTGGCGGTACTGGAACACGTGGAAGTCCACCGTGAGCTGAAGGTCGGTACGGCGTATCGCAAGGTCGACGAGATTCCGTTCGACTTCAATCGCCGGCGCATGTCGGTGGTGGTCGAAGGACACGGCCAACCGCATCAGCTGATCTGCAAAGGCGCGGTGGAAGAAGTGTTGTCGGTGTGCACCCGGGTTCGTCACGGTGAAGTCGACGAAGCCTTGAGCGATGAATTGCTGGCGAGAATTCGTCAGGTAACAGCAGCATTCAACGCTGAAGGCTTGCGCGTGGTAGCGGTGGCGGCACGGTCGATGCCGGAAGGTCGCGACACTTACAGCCTGGGCGACGAGCAGGAGCTGACGCTGATCGGTTACGTGGCATTCCTCGATCCACCGAAGGAAAGCACCGCGCCGGCACTCAAGGCGCTGGCCGAACACGGCGTGGCCGTGAAAGTACTGACCGGCGACAACGAGCTGGTGACTGCCAAGATCTGCCGCGAAGTAGGCCTGGCGCAGCAAGGCCTGTTGATGGGCAACGACATCGAGCGCATGAGTGACGCGGAGCTGGCCAAGGCGGTGGAGACCACCAACGTGTTCGCCAAGCTGACGCCGACCCACAAGGAACGCATCGTGCGCATCCTCAAGGGCAACGGTCATGTGGTCGGGTTCATGGGCGACGGCATCAACGACGCACCGGCATTGCGCACCGCGGACATCGGTATTTCCGTGGACAGCGCGGTGGACATCGCCAAGGAAGCGGCCGACATCATCCTGCTGGAAAAGAGCCTGATGGTATTGGAGGAGGGCGTGCTGGAAGGGCGCCGGACCTTCGCCAACATGCTCAAGTACATCAAGATGACTGCCAGCTCGAACTTCGGCAACGTGTTCTCGGTACTGGTGGCCAGTGCGTTCATTCCGTTCCTGCCGATGCTGCCGATGCACCTGCTGGTGCAGAACCTGCTGTATGACATTTCGCAGATCGCGATCCCGTTCGACAACGTCGACGACGAAATGCTGAAACAGCCACAGCGCTGGCAGCCAGGGGATGTCGGACGCTTCATGCTGTTCTTCGGCCCGATCAGTTCGATCTTCGACATCACAACGTTCGCCTTGATGTGGTACGTGTTCGATGCCAACACCCCGGATCACCAGACCCTGTTCCAGTCCGGCTGGTTCGTGGTGGGGCTGCTGACCCAGACGCTGATCGTGCACATGATCCGCACGCCGAAGATTCCGTTCCTGCAAAGCCGCGCGGCCATGCCGTTGCTGGTGATGACCGGAATCATCATGGCCGTGGGCATCTTCCTGCCGATGGGGCCGCTGGCGCACTACTTCAAACTGCAAGCGCTGCCGTCGATGTACTTCGTGTTCCTGCCGGTGATCCTGCTGGCGTACATGGCACTGACCCAGGCCGTGAAAGGCTTCTACATCCGCCGGTTCGGCTGGCAGTAACAGGAAAGATTCCCCCCTTGTGGGAGCAAGGGGGGCGGTTTCAAGGAGTTCAACATGCAAGCCATCAACAACATCAACCTCGATTCGCTGCTCGATACCCTGGTCAGCCTCAGCGCGGCCTTCATCCTTGGCGGGCTGATCGGTTTCGAGCGCCAGTACCGGCAACGCACGGCAGGCCTGCGCACCAACGTGCTGGTGGCGGTCGGTGCGGCGATTTTCGTCGATATGGCCAACCGGCTCGGCGGGGCCGAAGGCGCGGTGCGGGTGGTCGCCTACGTGGTGTCCGGGATCGGTTTTCTCGGCGCCGGTGTGATCATGCGCGAAGAGGGCAATGTACGCGGCCTCAATACCGCCGCCACACTCTGGACCTCGGCTGCGGTCGGCGCCTGTGCCGGCGCCGACTTGCTGGCCGAAGCCGTGCTCGGCACCTTGTTCGTGCTCGCCGCGAATACCTTGCTGCGGCCGATCGTCAACAACATCAACCGCCAGCCGCTGGATGTGGTTTCGGCGGAAGTCACCAACATCGTCTACGTCATCGCCCGGCGCTCGCAACAGACGGCTGTGTTCGCCTTGCTTGAAGCCGAGCTCGAACGCAGCAACTACCCGGCCAGTGACGTCGATGTGCACGCCTTCGGTGCCGACGAAATCGAGATCGAAGCCACGCTTGCAACGACCTCGGTGGACGGCGATGAACTGGACGCACTGGTGAAGCGGATTTCCACGTCGAACCTGGTGGTTCAGGCGTTCTGGAGTCCGAGTACCACGGAGTAACCTGGCGAAAGCCCATCGTCCGGCAATGGCATGGGTGGCCGTCAATCCGGATGAGTGACGGTTATTTTCGGAATAGTCCTACAGAGCATGCCTCGATGCTTGGGTAGTCTTGCCGCCACTTGAAGCGACTGGCGGGACTTCCACGATGGCCGACAAAACCTTGCGTATTTTGATCGCCGACACCCGGCACTTTCACCGGATGAAGATCGAGTGGATGTTCAATACCCTCGATTACTACCGCATTGCACCGGTGCAGAACTTCATCGAACTGTTGTCACTGATCGATTTCGGCTGCGAGCCGTTCGACGTACTGGTGACCGATTCTCAACTGGCAGGTGGAATGCCGGATCTGCACGGATTCCTGTTCGATCTGGCGCAGGACCGGCATGCACTGGTCTATGGCGAAGCGCTGAACTCATCGGCTGTTCCCGGATACTTTCGGGCAAAGATCACCACCTGTAACGAAGCGCTGCCCTCAATGAGCGCCATCTCGCAATTGATGACATCAGTCGATGCTTCACGTGAGCGTTCCTTGTGTATGTGCCCGGCAAAATCCCTCGCGTGATGGAGCGCCGGTTCACAGATCGGCCGATGGCGCAACTGTCAGGTCTGACAGGTGTTTCGCCATGCGTCCCGTGCAACAGTTGTAGCGCAGCTACCCGTCGTCCCGTTCATGCAGGATCGGTGGCGTCATCGTCATGTATTCGCCCGGGAGTGATCATGGATTCAGCATTGATCGTCGACGATCACCCGGTGGTTGTCGGTGCCGTCAGAATGGTTCTGGAGTCACTGGGCTATAAACCGATTCATGTCGCTTCGAGTGGCGTCGACGTCGTGCCGATGATCCGTGCCCACGCGCCGACACTGATCGTGCTCGATTTGAAGCTCAAGGGCATGGGCGGTCTTGAAGTGCTGGACCGGATCAATGCCCTCGGGCTGGTCTGCAAAATCGTGATTTTTTCATCGGCCGACCCGCACAGCTACCTGGTGCGTTGCCGACGTGCGGGTGCAATGGCTTTTGTGGCCAAGTCTGCCGAGTTGCAGCAGTTGCAGAGTGCGATCAAGGCAGTCCGCTCGGGTTACAGCTATTTTCAGGAATTGCCTGAGGTCAACGCAGGGCAATCCGGTGTGCACAGTGACGAGCGACAGCAGATCGAAGGATTGTCCAATCGCGAGTTACACATTCTCGTGCAATTGGCGCATGGCAAGCCCAACAAGGACATCGCTCGGGAGATGAACCTGAGCCACAAAACCATCAGTACCTACAAGACTCGCCTGATGCTCAAGCTCGGGGTCAGCTCACAGGTGGTGTTGCGTGAGTTCGCCAGACGCAACCATCTGCTTTGAGAGCCTGTCCGATGATGAGGCCGCTGCGATGCATTCTTCTGATGATCTTCCTTTTGGCAAACGCTGTGCAGGCATTCGGGGCTGTGCAAAAACTGGAAATCATCTCTCGCACCCGGCTGGAGGGCGTGCAGGTACGCCTCGACGAGCAGGATCGGCAGTGGCTTCGGGCACACCCGGTATTGCGCATCGGCGCTTCCGGGCCGGACTATCCTCCCTTTGAATTGACCCGCAACAGGTATGAACTGGAAGGCCTCACGGCCGAGTACGCCGACGCGATCGCACAGGTGCTGAATGTCCGGATCGAGGTCTGGTGCTACCCCGACCGCGAAAGCGCCATGGCTGCGCTCAAGGCCGGGGAACTGGATTTGCTGGGCACCTCGAACAACTATGAGATTGCCGATCCCGAGCTGATGCTGTCTCGCGCCTATGCCGAAGATCAGCCGATGTGGGTGACCCGGCTCGACGAACCGTTGCCCGATGATCTGGCAGGCAAGCGCATCGCCATGGTGGATGACTACCTGCCGGCTTCGACCATCGAGAAGGCTTACCCGCAAGCCACTTTGCAGCGTTATCGCTCGATTCTCGATGCCCTCGGCGCCGTGGCATTCGGGCGAGATGACCTGTACCTCGGCGATTTCATCAGCGCCAGCTATCTGATCAACATTAACTTCCACAACGACTTGCAACTGGCCGGCCCTTCGGGCCTCGACGCCAACCCGTTCGCCTTTGCCCTGACTCGCAGCAACACACGCTTGAAACGACTGGTCGACAAGGCCTTGCTGGCCATTCCCATGGAGCAGCGCCTGGCCATGGAACTGCGCTGGAGTGCCGGACGGGCGGACATGTCGGGACAGGCGCGGGTAAGTCTCAGTGGCAGTGAACAGGCGTGGCTCGACCGGCATCCGAGCGTACGTGTCGGTGCGATCGAAGATTTCGCCCCGTTGACGTTCTTTGATGCCGAGGGAAAAGTGCAGGGGCTTGCGGCGCAGTTGTTGAGCCTGATCAGTCAGCGCAGCGGCCTGAAGTTCGAGATCGTGCGGGGGCAGTCACTGGACCGACAGATCGAACAATTGAAGGCCGGGGAACTTGATCTGCTGCCCGTGGTGACACCCAGCAGCGAGCGTGAACTCGAAATGCGCTTCTCCCGGGCCTATCTGAACAATCCGTTCGTACTGGTCAGCGGGGTATCGGCGTCGAGTGTGAGAACCCTGGATGACATGGCCGGCAAACGGCTGGCGATCTATCGCGGTCATCCATTGCGCGATTATCTGCTGGAGCGAGTACAGCAGCTCAGATTGGTCGAAGTACCAAGCCCGGCAGCCGGGATGGAAGCGATTGTCAGCGGGCAAGCCGATGCCACACTGAGCTCGTTGATGGTGGCGCGCTATCTGATTTCCCGTCAGTACCGGGGGCGTACCCGGATAGTCGGTACGGTGGGGGACCAGCCCGCCCGGATTGCCCTGGCCACCGCACCGGATGCATTGGTGCTGCATTCGATTCTGAACAAGGCACTGTTGAGCATCGCCCCCAAGGAACTCGACGATCTGGTCGAGCGCTGGGGCCGTGACGCGGTTGCCGATGACAGTTACTGGCAGCGCCACCGACGAGAGATCCTGCTTGGATTCACCGTTGCGTCCGGGCTGTTGCTGCTGGCGTTGGGCTGGATCGGCTTTCAGCGCTGGCAGATTCGCCAGCGCCAGCAATGGCTGCTTCAACTGCAGGAAGCCAAGGACGCGGCGGATGAAGCAAACCGGGCCAAGAGCACCTTTCTGGCGGTCATGAGTCACGAAATCCGTACGCCGATGAATGCCCTGCTGGGCATGCTGGAACTGGCGCTCAAGCATGCCGATGAAGGCGTGACCGACCGTGGGGCCATCCAGGTGGCGTCCACGGCGGGGCAGCAACTGCTGGCATTGATCGGCGATATTCTCGATATCGCCCGCATCGAATCCGGTCATCTGTCGCTGGCACCCGAACGCGTCAATCTGCGTGATTCGGTGTTGTCGGTGTGTCGGATTTTCGAAGGAGTGGCGCGCCAGAAGCAGTTGTCGTGGCATGTCGAGCTGGATGAGCGCAGCAATGTCGAGGTGGTGCTCGACGCCTTGCGTTTCAAACAGGTGTTGTCGAATCTGCTGAGCAATGCGATCAAGTTTACCGATGAAGGCGACGTGAGCCTGCGATTGCGAGTGTTCGCCGAGCGGGACGGGCTGCTGGAAATCGGCGTTGTCATCGAGGACAGCGGACGGGGCATCAGCGCCGAAGATCAGCAACGCCTGTTCAGCCCCTTTGTGCAGGTCGGCAGTCAGCCGTTGTCGGTCCGCAGCGGTTCTGGTCTGGGGCTGGTGATCAGCCGCAGCCTGTGCCGGATGATGGGCGGCGACTTGTGGATGACCAGCGAACCCGGACGAGGTACACGAGTCATGCTGCGCCTGGAACTGCCCGTGCTGGAGTCACCCGGTCAGGAGGACGTTGTGACGCCGACAGTGACGGCGGCAAAGCCGCTGGATGTACTGGTGGTGGACGACCACCCGGTGAATCGTCTGCTGCTGTGTCGGCAGTTGAGCGAGCTCGGGCATCGCGTTGTCGACATCGGGAGTGGTGAACAGGCGCTGGCTCTGTGGCGCGGTCAAACTTTCGATGCGCTGATCACCGACATCAACCTGCCCGGGCTCAACGGTTATGACCTGGCGCGAGCGATTCGCGAAGAAGAGACGGCAGCGGGCAGGGTGCCTTGTCTGATTCTGGGGTATACCGCCAATGCACAGCTGGAGGAAAAGCAGCGATGCCTGGCAGCCGGAATGGATGATTGCCTGTTCAAACCGGTTTTGCTGCGGGAACTGAGCCTGGCGCTGATGGCCGCAGAGCCTGACGAAATACAGGTCGCAGATGTGAAGGAGCAGGTATTGCCCGGTTTCGATCTGAGTTCGCTGTTGCAACTGGCGGGAGCGGATAACCCGCTTATCGGGCAGTTGCGTGAGGAAGTGCTGAGTAGTCTGCGCAGCGATCTGGAGCGTCTGGAGGAATCAGGGCGGGAAGGTGATCGTGCAGGTCTGAAGGATCTGGCACATCACATCACAGGCGGGGCGCATGTGATCGGGGCCGAGCGTGTGGTTTCGGCGTGCCGGGTACTTGAACAGGCCTGCGGGGACGGTGAGCCCGAGGCCGCATTGAACGTTGCAATCGAATTGCTGCGCGTGGCCATGTACGACCTCGCGCAGCAACTTCAGGCCTGAGCGGTCAGTCCCACAGCGGCGCGATACCTTGGGGGCTGGTCAGGCGATGGCCGCGATCCAGAGTCGCAATCAGCGCCATGTCCGCGTCGCTCAGCGTCAGCGCGGTGGCGCCGAGGTTGCCTTGCAGGTTGGCGCGCTTGGTCGACGATGGAATTACCGCGTAACCCGATTGCATCGCCCACGCCAGCGTGACCTGCGCCGGAGTCGCTTGCAGGCGCTCGGCAATCTGCACGATCAGCGGATCCTTCAGCACTTCGCCATAGGCCAAGGTCATGTAGGACGTGATCTGGATGCCCTGGCTCCGGGCAAATTCCACGACCTTGCGGTTTTGCAGGTACGGGTGCAATTCGATCTGGTTGGTGGCGATGTTTTCTGCGCCAACCGCTGCGATGGCTTGTTTCATCAGGTCGATGGTGAAGTTGGACACACCGATCTGCCGGGTCAGGCCCAGGCGTTTGGCTTCCAGCAGGGCGCCCATGAATTCTTCCACCGGCACCTGATCTTCCGGCGACGGCCAGTGGATCAGTGTCAGGTCGAGGTAGTCGGTCTGCAGCTTTTGCAGGCTTTCCTTGAGGCTCTCGATCAGACGGTCACCGGCGAAGTTGGCGATCCAGATCTTGCTGGTGATGAACAATTCGTCGCGAGGGATGCCGCTGGCGGCGATGGCCTGGCCGACCTCGGCTTCGTTCTCGTAGATTTGCGCGGTGTCGATGACCCGGTAGCCCAGCTCGAGGGCGGTGCTCACCGAATCGATGACCACCTGACCTTGCAGGCGAAACGTACCAAGACCGAAAGCGGGAACAGACATCTAGAACTCCAGGGTTGCAGTGGGAATGGACGGAGTATCCGCTGCTGCTTCCTTGAGAAAAACCGCTGTCGGGGCAAAGTACTGTTGACTGAAAGTCACGAATCGCTGTGATGCGGTATCGTTCCATCAGTAGAACGATGAGGACGGTTTTGGCTGACTAGTGCTAAATACGTGGCGAATTTAAGATCAGTCCATGATCAATCTCAATTCGGAGCCCGCCATGAAAAACCTCATCGGTATCTACACCAGCCCTCGCGGCCACTGGGTCGGCGATGGGTTTCCGGTTCGTACACTGTTTTCCTACGACAACCTGGGCAAGCACATCAGCCCGTTCCTGCTGCTCGATCACGCGGGTCCCGCGCATTTCACCCCGACCACTGAACGACGTGGGGTAGGGCAGCACCCGCACCGTGGTTTCGAAACCGTGACCATCGTTTATGACGGCGAAGTGGAGCATCGCGATTCCACGGGCAGCGGCGGCAAGATTGGTCCGGGCGATGTGCAATGGATGACCGCTGCTTCCGGAATCCTGCACGAGGAGTTTCACTCCGCAGATTTCGCCAGAACGGGTGGCAACCTGGAAATGGTGCAGCTGTGGGTCAATCTGCCGGCCAAAGACAAAATGGCTGAACCGGGTTACCAGACGATTCTCGACAGCGATATCCCGAACGTCGCCCTCCGGGACGGTGCCGGCAACCTGCGACTGATCGCGGGTGATTTCGACGGTCACAAAGGACCTTCCCGGACCTTCACGCCCATCGATGTCTGGGATCTGCGCCTCAATGCCGGCAAGTTGCTGACGCTGGAGCTGCACGAAGGCCGCAACACTGCGCTGGTGGTGCTGCGTGGCTCGGTCCGGATCAACGGCGAGGAGTCGGCGGGCGTTGGGCAACTGGCGTTGTTCGAGCGTGAAGGTGACCGCCTGACGCTTGAGGCCAGCGAGGACGCGATGGTGTTGCTGCTCAGTGGTGAGCCGATCGATGAGCCGATCGTCGGTCACGGTCCGTTCGTGATGAATACCGAGCAGGAAATTCACCAGGCGTTCGTTGATTTCCAGTCTGGCCGGTTCGGACGGATGCCCGCGTAGATCGACATTGTGGGAGCCAGCGTGCTGGCTCCCACAGCTTTTTTTCTTAGGGGCTTTCAATAGCCCTTATCCCGCCAAATCAATTGCTCCTACACTAAGCCCAATCTGTGCGATCTTCTCGCGATTGACCTCTGTCGGAGTCGTTTGATGCTGTCACTGCTGACTGAACATCCGTTGTTCTGCGCGTTGATCCTGATCCTGCTCGACCTGGGCCTGTGGCGCCTGATCAGCTCCCACGGCAGCGAATGGAAGCTGCTGGTGCGGGTGCTGATTTTCAGCCTGTTCAGCGTGCTGCTGTTCAACGAAGGCCTCAATCCGATGGAGCCGGCGCCGTGGGCCGACAACGTGCCGCTGCATCTGGCGGCGACCGGGTTGCAGATCGGCTGGTGGCTGTTCGGCGCACGCACGCTGACGGTGTTGATCGGCGCGGTGATGATGCAGCGGGTCGGCCACACCGGGCGGCTGTTGCAGGATCTGCTCGGCGCGGTGATTTTCCTGATCTCCATCATTGCGGCGCTGGCCTATGTGCTGGACCTGCCGGTCAAGGGCGTGCTGGCCACGTCCGGAGCACTGGCGATCATCGTCGGTCTGGCGTTGCAGAGCACCCTGAGCGATGTGTTCTCCGGGATCGTCCTGAACACCACCAAGCCCTATCAACTCGATGACTGGATTTCCATCGACGGCACGGAAGGGCGGGTCACCGACATCGACTGGCGCGCCACGCGCCTGCAAACCTCTCAGGGCAGCATGGCGGTGATTCCCAACTCGCTGGCGGCCAAGGCCAAGATCATCAACTTCAGTCGGCCAAGCAACATGTTCGGTGTTGCCGTCAGCGTGCAGGTCAGCCCCCATGCGCGGCCGAACTCAGTGATCGACGCCCTGGAGCGGGCGATGCAGGGTTGTCGCCCATTACTGGACAACCCGGCGCCGAGCGTCGCGTTGAAGAGTTCGAGCAGTGCCGGTGCGGAATATGAAATCAGTGGTTTCGTGGCGTCGATGAGCGAGAAGCGTGCGGTGCGCAATCAGTTGTTCGATCTGGCTTACCGGCATCTGCAAGCGTCCGGAGTCAATCTGCTGTCGAGCGATGAACCCGCCGCCCCGGCCCACCTCTCACGGCCACGGGCGCTGCTCGACAGCTCGCCGATTTTCTCCACCCTGCGTCAGGAAGAGAAAGAGACCTTCAGCCAGAACATGGCCCTGCAAACCTTCCGTGCCGGCGAGATCATTCTGGCGGGCGGCGAGGTCAGTGATCACCTGTTCATCATCGAGTCCGGCGTGGTTTCGGTGACGTTGAACCGGCACGGCGTACCGTTCGAATCAGGGCGCATGGGGCCGGGGGAAGTGATCGGCGAGGCCGGGATCCTTTCCGACACCTCGTTGCCGGCCGACTTTTCCGCCAAGACGTTCTGCGCCCTGTATCGCATCGAGAAGTCTTATCTCAAGCCTTGCCTGGATGCTCGCCATGACATCAACGATGCAATGAAGGCGCTGCTCGATTTCCGCCTGCTCAAGGCGCAGGCGCTGACTCAGGAAGCGCCGGTAGCCGTGCCGAAAAGAGGTTTCCTGCAGTGGCTGCGCCATCGCGCCTGAGCGGGATCAGCGGCGTTCGTATCCGACGAGTTTCTGTTCGAGGTTCTGGCGCACCTGCGGCCATTCGTCATCGATGATGCTGAAGCGCACCGAGTTGCGCTTGCGGCCGTCGGGCATGATCCGCTCGTGTCGCACGATGCCTTCCTGCTGTGCGCCCAGACGCAGGATCGCATCGCGTGATTTCTGGTTGTTTTCGTCGGTGGTGAATTGCACGCGCACGCAATCGAGCACTTCGAAGGCGTGGCGCAGCATCAGGTACTTGGCTTCGGTGTTGACGAAGGTTTTCTGGAAGCGCGCCGAGATCCAGCTGCTGCCGATCTCCAGTTTGCGATTGAGCGGATCTATCTTCCAGAAACGGGTCGAGCCGATCACCTCGCCGGTTTCCTTCAACACGATCGCAAATGGCATGACTGTGCCGGCCTCACGCCCGTCGAGGGCCTTTTTCAGATAGCTGTCGACAGTGCTCGCCGACGGCACCACGGTGACGGTGAGATTCCACAGCTCGCCATCTGCGGCGGCGTGGAGCAGGGCGTCGGCATCGGAATATTGCAGGGGGCGCAGGACGATGCCCTGGCCTTGCAGTGTGATGTGCATGGGGCGTGGCTCTCGGTAGTTCGGGCGAGGTCTTATTACGCCGCATCGGGCAGCGTCGTTGCAACCGCCGGTTCAGGCACCAAGGCTGATTGGTGAAATCAATTGTCGATTCAATGCCCGGATCCCGTATACATGGCGACCATCGGCGGAACGATCCGCGTCTCCATGCATAAGGACCGAGCAATGAGCGAGCCACGCCTGACGAATCTGAAACAGTATCTGCAACGGTTGGGGTTCGACACGCCCCCGGTACCGACCCTTGAGACCCTGCGTTTGTTGCAGTTGCGTCATACCGGTGCCTTTCCCTTCGAGAACCTTTCGACGCTCAGCGGCGAACCTGTACTGATCGATCTGCCGTCAATACAGCGCAAGGTTCTGGAGGATGCCCGTGGCGGTTACTGCTACGAACTCAATAATCTGTTTCTGGCCTTGTTGCTGGAACTGGGTTTCGATGCGCGGGGCATCAGCGGCCGAGTGGTCATGAATCAGCCCGAAGGCAGCTGGACGGCGCGCACTCACCGCTTGAGCCTGGTGACCCTCGACGGCGTGCGCTACATCACCGATGTCGGTTTTGGCGGCATGGTGCCGACCGCGCCGCTGATTCTGGACACTGAAGCCGAGCAATCCACGCCGCACGAGCCGTATCGCATCGAAGTGCAGGCCGATGGCTACATGCTGCGGGCCAGGGTCGCCGGCGAATGGCGGCCGATGTACCTGTTCGACCTGCAACGCCAGGAAGACATCGATTACACCCTTGGCAACTGGTACGTCTCGACCCATCCGGAATCACCGTTCGCCCAGCGCCTGATGGTCGCGCGTACGGGCGACGGCTGGCGGCGTACGTTGAACAACGGCAGTTTCGCGATTCACCGCATCGGTGCCGAGAGCGAGCGGCGCGAAGTGACGGATGTCGACGAGCTGATCGAATTGCTGGAGCGGGAGTTCGGCCTGCGCTTGCCGCACCAGCCTGGTGCGCGTCTGGCGCTGGCGCGCTTGATCCAGCCGAACTGAAACCTATGGTTTTACATCCGGCTCCAGTACCCGCCGGATTTCATTCACGGCCGCCGACAGTTTTTTCTCAAGGCTCTTGAGGTCGGTGGCGGTGATGCCTTTCTTGAATTGCCCGATGGAATGCTCGAGTTCATCGGCTGTGGCATGGCCGTCGAGCAAGGCATGGCGCAGGGTGTTGTTGATTACGGTCTGATAGCCATAGCCCTCGCTTTCAGCGACCCCGCGCGCGGCCTCGATGACCGCGTCATCGAGCATGATGGTGATGCGGGTCTTGCCCTTGTTGGAGGCGATGGCGCCGCGTTTACCTTGGCTGAAATCGTACTCATCCTTCATTGATCAAGTCTCCGGAAAGTATTGGCGTCGCTCGCTGGGCGTTGCGGTGCGCGCGGAAATGATTCGAACAATATTCGGCTCCCGATAGCTGTACACAACGACCAGCAAACGTCCCTTGGCGTCGGTGCCGAGTGTGATCCAGCGTTGTTCGTCATGGTCGTTATCCTCAATCGTCAGTGCTCGCTCATCGTGAAAGACCGGTTCGGCCTCGGCGAGGCTGATCCCTCTGTGCTTGAGTTTGTTGGCAGCATTCTTGCTTTTGTCGAACTGAATCTTGAATGACTTCATTATGCATACTTTATATGTATAAAAAAGAGCACGGCCGCACCGTCGGTCGCCATGAACACTTCAGCCTAGTTGGATAAAACGCGGGCCAGTTAACGATGTGTTGCCGGATTTGTGGGGGATGGAAGCGGCGGGATAGAAGGTTGGATGGCTACCTATCCATAATGTGACTGATAAGTTGTATACAACTCTATGGACATTTGTCACGACTATTGAATACAGTGTGCGCATAACAAAAACCAGGGAACCCCCCACCATGAAAACGCCCCATGTTTCACACCAACGGCCCGAGGACGAAAACCTCGGGGTCGGCGCGAATATGGCTTACGGCCTGCAACATGTTCTGACCATGTATGGCGGTATCGTCGCGGTGCCACTGATCATCGGTCAGGCTGCCGGGTTGTCGCCGGCGGACATTGGTCTGTTGATTGCTGCTTCATTGTTTGCGGGGGGGCTGGCCACGTTGCTGCAAACCCTGGGTCTACCGTTTTTCGGATGTCAGCTGCCGCTGGTGCAGGGCGTGTCGTTCTCCGGTGTTGCCACGATGGTGGCGATTGTCAGCAGTGGCGGGGAGGGCGGCTTCCAGTCGGTGCTCGGGGCGGTGATTGCCGCGTCGTTGATCGGTTTGCTGATCACGCCGGTGTTCTCGCGCATCACCAAATTCTTCCCGCCGCTGGTCACGGGCATCGTGATCACCACCATCGGCCTGACGCTGATGCCGGTGGCCGCACGCTGGGCCATGGGTGGCAACAGCCACGCTCCGGACTTCGGCAGCATGCAGAACATCGGTCTGGCGGCGGTCACGCTGGTGCTGGTGCTGCTGCTGAGCAAGGTCGGCAGCTCCACTATCTCGCGTCTGTCGATCCTGTTGGCCATGGTGATCGGCACGGTGCTGGCGGTGTTCCTCGGCATGGCGGACTTCTCCAGCGTCACCCAAGGGCCGATGTTCGGCTTCCCGACACCGTTCCATTTCGGCATGCCGACCTTCCACTTCGCTGCGATTCTGTCGATGTGCATCGTAGTCATGGTGACCCTGGTGGAAACTTCGGCGGACATCCTGGCGGTCGGTGAAATCATCGGCACCAAGGTCGACTCCAAGCGCCTGGGTAATGGTTTGCGGGCGGACATGCTGTCGAGCATGTTTGCGCCGATCTTCGGTTCGTTCACCCAGAGCGCCTTCGCCCAGAACGTTGGCCTGGTGGCCGTGACCGGAATCAAGAGCCGTTATGTGGTGGCGACCGGCGGCATCTTCCTGGTGATTCTCGGCTTGCTGCCGTTCATGGGCCGGGTCATCGCAGCAGTGCCGACTTCGGTACTGGGCGGCGCCGGTATCGTGCTGTTCGGCACCGTGGCGGCGAGTGGCATCCGCACGCTGTCCAAGGTGGATTACCGCAACAACGTCAACCTGATCATCGTTGCCACGTCGATCGGCTTCGGCATGATCCCGATTGCCGCGCCGAACTTCTACGATCACTTCCCGAGCTGGTTTGCGACCATTTTCCATTCGGGCATCAGTTCGTCGGCGATCATGGCGATCCTGCTGAACCTGGCGTTCAACCACTTCACGGCGGGTAACTCGGATCAGCAGTCGGTGTTCGCGGCGGCAGAAGAGCGGACCCTGCGTTATCGGGATCTGGCGGCGCTGCGCGAGGGCGACTACTTCAGCGACGGCAAACTGCATGACTGCGACGGCAATGAAGTGCCGGTGATCGATCCGGATTCGGATCACGGTCATGGCGCACCGAAAGTGCATGCCAAGAGCAGCGAGCACGTCTGACCGCTGTTTCTGAAACAGAAAAGGGCCGATCAGTTGAGAAACTGATCGGCCCTTTTTATGGCACGCATTTTTTCAACGCCCACAAAAAAGCCCCTGAATCTTTCGATTCAGGGGCTCTGTATTTGGCTCCACAACCTGGACTCGAACCAGGGACCCAGTGATTAACAGTCACTTGCTCTACCAACTGAGCTATTGCGGAATTGGTGCGTATGTTACTGATTTAAAAAGACTAGTCAAGCTTTGCCGGATATTTTTTTGCTGAACGGTTTTCAGCCGCCGAATGTGAAGGTGCCCATCAGCAGTTTGGCGTACAGCGCTGTGGCCGCCAGTTGCACCAGCCAAAGGGCCAGTCCGCCGAGAAACACGCCGGCCGCCACTTGCAGCACCAGGCTCTTTTCGCGTTTGCCTGAGGTGCGGGGTGGATAGTAGTCCAGCTCATCGCGGTCGGCGCGCAGGTCATCGTTTTTCATGTCGGCTCTCTGAAATATCGTCTGTGTGCAGTCTAGAGGGTGTTGCGGCTTTACTTCAGACAAATAAAAAACGGGAAGCCCGAAAGCTTCCCGTTTTCAGTGTTGCGCCGGATCAGATGACCTGAACGATGGCGTCCGTCACGGCTTCGATGTTGCTCTGGTTCAGCGCGGCGACGCAGATGCGGCCGGTGTCCAGGGCGTAGATGCCGAACTCGTTGCGCAGGCGGTGAACCTGCTCGGTGGTCAGGCCGGAGTAGGAGAACATGCCACGCTGACGACCGACGAAGCTGAAGTCACGCTGCGGGGCTTTCTTCGCCAGCAGAGCAACCATCTGCTCGCGCATGCCGCGAATGCGCAGGCGCATTTCGGCCAGTTCGGCTTCCCACTGGGCGCGCAGTTCCGGGCTGTTCAACACAGCGGCGACAACGCTTGCACCGTGAGTCGGCGGGTTGGAGTAGTTGGTGCGGATTACACGCTTGACCTGCGACAGAACGCGGGCGCTTTCTTCTTTCGATTCGCTGACGATCGACAGCGCACCGACGCGCTCGCCATACAGTGAGAACGACTTGGAGAACGAGCTCGAGACGAAGAAGGTCAGGCCGGACTCGGCGAACAGACGCACGGCAGCGGCGTCTTCGGCGATGCCGTCACCGAAACCCTGGTAAGCCATGTCGAGGAACGGCACGTGACCTTTGGCCTTGACCGCTTCCAGCACGTTGTTCCAGTCCGCCGGGCTCAGGTCGACGCCGGTCGGGTTGTGGCAGCAAGCGTGCAGCACGATGACCGAGCCGTTCGGCAGGGCGTTGAGGTCTTCGAGCAGGCCGGCACGGTTCACGTCGTGTGTGGCCGCGTCGTAGTAACGGTAGTTCTGCACCGGGAAACCGGCGGTTTCGAACAGCGCGCGGTGGTTTTCCCAGCTCGGGTCGCTGATCGCCACAACGGCGTTCGGCAGCAGTTGCTTGAGGAAGTCGGCACCGATTTTCAGTGCGCCGGTCCCGCCGACGGCCTGAGTGGTGACCACGCGGCCCGCGGCCAGCAATGGCGAATCATTACCGAACAGCAACTTTTGCACGGCCTGGTCGTAGGCAGCGATGCCGTCGATCGGCAGGTAGCCACGGGAGGCGTGCTGAGCAGCGCGAATGGTTTCGGCTTCGATAACGGCGCGCAGGAGTGGAATTCGCCCCTCTTCGTTGCAGTACACACCCACCCCGAGGTTGACCTTATTGGTCCGGGTATCGGCGTTGAATGCTTCGTTGAGGCCCAGGATTGGATCGCGGGGTGCCATTTCGACAGCGGAGAACAGGCTCATTTTTACGGCAGCTCTAATGGAGAGTGGAGGGACGTGTGGCGCTCCAGCCGAATGCACTAGAGCGGTGCACAAACGGGGAGCTAGTATAGAGGCCATCATCGATCAATGGCGACAGGCGAATCGGGTTTTCAGGTAAGTTTTTCCGATTATTTCTCGACCGTTAGTCGAATGGACTTGTCGGAGACTTTACCGGATGTAGGACGTTTGCCTTGAAAGGCGAGGCAATCGGCTCCACATTCAGCACAATCTTCGTTTTTCCTTGCGCGACATCGGTCGTTTGCGGTCTTTCTCGTGGTGCTGCGGTTTGCCGCCAGCGTCGCGATTCCAGAGGTGTTTATGTCTGAATTCCAGCTCGTCACCCGATTCGACCCTGCCGGCGATCAGCCTGAAGCCATTCGCCAGATGGTCGAGGGCATTGAAGCAGGGCTGGCGCACCAGACCCTGCTCGGTGTGACCGGTTCGGGCAAGACCTTCAGCATCGCCAACGTGATTGCCCAGGTGCAGCGTCCGACCCTGGTGCTGGCGCCGAACAAGACCCTGGCTGCGCAGCTTTACGGCGAGTTCAAGTCGTTCTTCCCGAACAACGCCGTCGAGTACTTCGTCTCCTACTACGACTACTACCAGCCCGAAGCCTATGTGCCGTCGTCCGACACCTTCATCGAGAAGGATGCATCGATCAACGACCACATCGAGCAGATGCGCCTGTCTGCGACCAAGGCATTGCTGGAGCGCAAGGACGCGATCATCGTCACCACGGTGTCGTGCATCTACGGTCTGGGCAGCCCGGAAACCTATTTGAAAATGGTGTTGCACGTCGATCGCGGCGACAAGCTCGATCAGCGTGCGCTGGTGCGGCGACTGGCCGACCTGCAATACACCCGCAACGACATGGATTTCGCCCGTGCGACGTTCCGGGTGCGCGGCGACGTGATCGACATCTATCCGGCCGAGTCCGACCTCGAAGCGATCCGCATCGAGTTGTTCGATGATGAAGTGGAGAGCATTTCCGCGTTCGATCCGTTGACCGGCGAAGTCATCCGCAAGCTTCCGCGCTTCACCTTCTACCCGAAAAGCCACTACGTGACGCCCCGGGAAACCCTGCTCGATGCCATCGAGGGGATCAAGGTCGAGTTGCAGGAGCGCCTGGAATACCTGCGCAGCAACAACAAACTGGTCGAAGCCCAGCGTCTGGAGCAACGTACCCGGTTCGACCTGGAAATGATCCTCGAACTCGGCTACTGCAACGGCATCGAAAACTACTCGCGCTACCTGTCCGGACGCCCGGCCGGTGCGGCGCCGCCAACCCTCTACGACTACCTGCCGGCCGACGCCTTGCTGGTAATCGACGAGTCCCACGTCAGCGTGCCGCAGGTCGGCGCGATGTATAAGGGCGACCGTTCGCGTAAAGAAACGCTGGTGGAATACGGTTTCCGTCTGCCATCGGCGCTGGACAACCGGCCAATGCGTTTCGACGAGTGGGAAGGGGTAAGCCCGCAGACGATTTTCGTCTCCGCTACGCCCGGCAACTACGAAGCCGAACACGCCGGACGAGTGATCGAGCAAGTCGTACGCCCGACCGGTCTGGTCGACCCACAGGTGGAAGTGCGTCCGGCGTTGACCCAGGTTGACGATCTGCTTTCGGAAATCACCAAGCGTGTGGCGCTGGAGGAGCGGGTGCTGGTCACTACGCTGACCAAGCGCATGGCCGAGGACCTGACCGATTACCTCGCCGATCACGGCGTGCGCGTGCGGTATCTGCACTCGGACATCGACACCGTCGAACGGGTGGAAATCATCCGCGACCTGCGCCTCGGCACCTTCGATGTACTGGTGGGGATCAACCTGCTGCGTGAAGGTCTGGACATGCCGGAAGTGTCGCTGGTGGCGATTCTCGATGCGGACAAGGAAGGCTTCCTGCGTTCCGAACGTTCGCTGATCCAGACCATCGGTCGCGCGGCACGTAACCTCAATGGCCGGGCGATTCTCTATGCGGATCGCATCACCGGTTCGATGGAGCGCGCCATCGGCGAGACCGAGCGCCGTCGTGACAAACAGATCGCCTTCAACCTGGCCAACGGCATCACGCCGAAGGGCGTGTTCAAGGATGTCGCCGACATCATGGAAGGCGCCACCGTGCCCGGTTCGCGCAGCAAGAAGCGCAAGGGCATGGCCAAGGCCGCCGAAGAAAACGCCAAGTACGAAGCCGAATTGCGCTCGCCAAGCGAGATCACCAAGCGCATCCGCCAACTGGAAGAGAAGATGTACCAGTTGGCCCGCGATCTGGAATTCGAAGCGGCGGCGCAGATGCGCGACGAGATTGCGAAAATGCGCGAGCGGCTTTTGGCAGTCTGATTCGAGTCAGTGTGCCTCGCCGGCCTTCAGGCCGGCGGGCAGCTTCTTGGTCAGCAAGATCGCCAACATGCTGATCCCCAGCGCAATCCCGACAAAATGAAACGCATCGTTGTAGGCCATGATCAGCGCCTGCTGATGGACGATGTCACTCAATTTTCCCAGCGCCGCCGTGTCACTGCCAAAGCGATCGGTCATCGACGCCAGGCGTTCGGCCACCTGCGGGTTGGTCGGCACCACTGCTTCACGCAGGTAATCGAAGTAGGTCTTGGTGCGTGCATCCAGCAACGTTGCTAGGAGGGCGATGCCGATGGCGCCGCCGAGGTTGCGCAGGATGTTGAACAGGCTCGACGCCGAACCCGCATCCTGCGGCAGGATATAAGCCGTGGCGATCAGCGAAATGGTCACCATGATCAGCGGCTGGCCGAGGGCGCGGATGATCTGGATCTGGTTGAACTGCGGCCCGGCAAAGTCCGGGTTGAGCACGCCGGATGAGAAACTCGCCAGCCCGAACAGCCCGAACCCCAAAGTACACAGCCATTTGGGCGACACGAATTTCATCAGCTTCGGCACCAGCGGAATCAGGAACAGCTGCGGCACGCCCATCCACATGATCACTTCGCCGATCTGCAAGGCGTTGTAATTCTGGATCTGCGCCAGATACAGCGGCAGCAGATAGATCGAGCCGTACAACCCGACGCCCATGCCGAGGCTGGAGATGCTCGACAAGCCAAAGTTGCGATTGCGCAGGATGCCGAGATTGATCAGCGGGTTGGGCTTGGAAATCTGCACGATCACGAAGGTGATCAGGCTCAACAGCGCGATGCTGCCCAGCGTCACGATCAGGCTCGATTCCAGCCAGTCCTTGCGATGACCTTCTTCAAGAAACACCTGCAGGCAACCAAGGCCGATGCCCAGCGTGAGAATGCCGGTGTAATCGGTGCTTTTCAGCAGTTCCCAATGGGCTTCTTTCTTCTCCAGGCCGTACATCAGCCCGGCGATCATGATCAGCCCCGGCGGGATGTTGATATAGAAGATGTACTCCCAGCCCCAGTTTTCCGTGAGCCAACCGCCCAGGGTCGGACCGATGGAAGGGGCGAAAGTGGCGGTCATGGCGAACATTGCCATGCCTTTGGCGCGGTGATGTTCGGGGAGTTTGATCAGGGTCAGGGTGAAGGCCAGCGGAATCAGCGCGCCACCGGTAAAACCCTGCATGGCGCGAAACACGATCATGCTGTCGAGGCTCCAGGCCATCGAGCACAGCAAGGACGAAATCAGAAACCCCAGCGAGACCCACACCGCCAGCCGTCGCGCCGAAAGCAACTGCACCAGCCACGCGGTCAGCGGGATCATGATGATTTCCGCCACCAGATACGAGGTGGAAATCCACGAGCCTTCTTCCAGGGTTGCCGACAGGGCGCCCTGAATGTCTTTGAGTGAGGAGTTAGTGATCTGGATATCGAGCACCGCCATGAAGGCGCCGAGCATGACACTCATCACCGCGATCCAGTCCCGCCGGGTCGGTTCGCCGACCGGGCGGATCAGTTGATCACCGGCCATTGTCTGGGGCGTCTTTGATATTCACGGTGGCGGTGACCGACATGCCCGGACGGATTTTGCCATGCAGCGGGTTGTCAGCCTTGAAGGTCAGTTTGACCGGAATCCGTTGTACGACCTTGGTGAAGTTGCCGGTGGCATTGTCCGGCGGCAACAGGCTGAACTGCGCGCCGGAAGCCGCGAACAGGCTGTCGACCCGCGCTTCGATCGGCGTATCGCCATAAGCGTCGAAGACCAGTTCGGCCTTCTGGCCCGGCTGCATGTGGCCGATCTGGGTTTCCTTGAAGTTGGCCTGCACCCAGATGTCTTCGTCCGGGACGATCGACAGCAGGTACGCGCCGGCCTGAACAATCTGGCCATTGCGTGCAGCACGCTGGCCGACGAGGCCGCTGATCGGTGCGTGGATTTCGCTGCGGGTCAGGTTCAGTTCGGCCTGGGCGAGGTCGGCGCGGGCGTTGGCGATCTGCGCATCAAGGCGCTTGATCTCGGCATTCAGTGCGCTGACCTGCTGGCGTTGGCTCTGCGCATCGGCCTGGGCCTTGGCCACTTGCGAGCGGGCAATGTGATTGTCGGCGGAGAGGGTGGTGACCCGCTCCTCGGAAACGAAACCGGGTTTGCGCAGGGCTTCTGCGCGGGACAGGTCAATCTGCGAGCGGCCCAGTGTCGCTTGCGTGGTTGCCACTTGCGCTTCGCTGGCAGCGATCAGGCTGGATTGTTGAGTCAGTTTGCTCTGAGCCTGCAGGCGCTCGGCTTCACGGGTGGCGAGGGCGGCATTGGCGCGATCGACGGCGAGGCGGAAGTCGTCGCCTTCGAGACGCACCAGCAATTGGCCTTTTTCCACGTGCTGGTTGTCCTGCACCAGGACTTCGTCGATGCGCGCGCTCAACTGGCTCGACACGCGGGTGATCTCGCCCTGGACATAAGCGTTGTCGGTGCTTTCATAAAAGCGTCCCTTGAAAAACCAATGAGCGAAAAAGCCCCCGGCAATCAGCAGGACGAGCAATAGGAAAATGAACAGGCGACGCTTGAGTTGGGCAGGCATGGGCAAACTGTAGTCGAGGAATTGTAAGGAAAGTTATCAGCAGGCGAATCTGGCATACAGCCGATGAACGGTAAATGCCGTCTGCTGATATTCAGCCATTCACCACGGCCTACGGGCGTTACAGACGCAAAATTGGCTTAAATGCCCTGCCCGCTGGAGCGGGGCGGGTGTCGCCTGTTACCATTCGCCGCTTGATTGTTCTTTGCTTTTCATTCTTTTCGAGACATGCCATGACCACCGTCCGCACTCGCATCGCGCCATCGCCTACCGGGGATCCCCACGTAGGTACCGCTTACATCGCATTGTTCAACTACTGCTTTGCCAAGCAGCACGGCGGTGAGTTCATCCTGCGCATTGAAGACACCGATCAACTGCGTTCGACCCGCGAGTCCGAACAGCAGATTTTCGACGCTCTGCGCTGGCTCGGCATCGACTGGAGCGAAGGCCCGGACGTCGGCGGCCCGCACGGTCCTTATCGTCAGAGCGAACGCGGCGATATCTATCAGAAATACTGCCAGCAACTGGTCGACATGGGCCACGCTTTCCCGTGCTTCTGCACCGCTGAAGAGCTGGATCAGATGCGCGCCGAGCAAATGGCGCGCGGCGAAACCCCGCGCTACGACGGCCGTGCGCTGTTGCTGTCCAAGGAAGAAGTCGCGCGCCGCCTGGCTGCCGGCGAACCCCATGTGATCCGCATGAAAGTGCCGACCGAAGGCGTCTGCGTGGTGCCGGACATGCTGCGGGGCGATGTCGAGATCCCGTGGGATCGCATGGACATGCAAGTGCTGATGAAGACCGACGGCCTGCCGACGTACTTCCTGGCCAACGTGGTCGACGACCATCTGATGGGCATCACTCACGTTCTGCGCGGTGAAGAATGGCTGCCATCGGCGCCGAAACTGATCCTGCTCTACGAATACTTCGGCTGGGAACAACCGGAGCTGTGCTACATGCCGCTGCTGCGTAACCCGGACAAGAGCAAGCTGTCCAAGCGCAAGAACCCGACGTCGGTGACGTTCTACGAGCGCATGGGCTTCATGCCGGAAGCGATGCTCAACTACCTCGGCCGCATGGGCTGGTCGATGCCGGACGAGCGCGAGAAGTTCTCGCTGCAGGAAATGGTCGACAACTTCGACCTCAAGCGCGTGTCGCTGGGCGGGCCGATTTTCGACATCGAGAAGCTGTCGTGGCTCAACGGCCAGTGGCTGCGTGACCTGCCGGTGGAAGAGTTTGCCGCTCGCGTACAGAAGTGGGCGTTCAACTCCGAATATATGATGAAGATCGCGCCGCACGTCCAGGGCCGCGTCGAAACTTTCAGTCAGGTCGCACCGCTGGCCGGTTTCTTCTTCGCCGGTGGCGTGAATCCGGATGCCAAGCTGTTCGAATCGAAAAAGCTCTCGGGTGATCAGGTTCGTCAACTGATGCAGTTGATCCTGTGGAAACTGGAAAGCCTGCGTCAGTGGGAGAAGGACAGCATCACCGCGACGATTCAGGCGGTGGTCGAATCTCTCGAGCTGAAGCTGCGTGATGCGATGCCGTTGATGTTTGCGGCGATCACCGGTCAGGCGAGCTCGGTGTCGGTGCTCGATGCGATGGAAATCCTCGGGCCGGACCTGACCCGTTTCCGCCTGCGTCAGGCGATTGACCTGCTGGGCGGCGTGTCGAAGAAAGAAAACAAAGAGTGGGAAAAGCTGTTGGGCGCTATCGCCTGATTGCGTTTGACTCAGCAGGACGCGCCGCAGGCCAGGATCTTTTGATCCCGTCCTTCGGCGTTTTCCCCCGAATTTACGGGGGGAGGGCGGTAAGTGATTGTTATGCCGACAAAAAATTTTGAAATTTTTCAAAAATAAGTTTGACAGGCTTTCGATACGCCCTTAAGATTCGCCCCGTCCTCAGCGATGACATCAACGATGAGGGGCTATAGCTCAGCTGGGAGAGCGCTTGCATGGCATGCAAGAGGTCGACGGTTCGATCCCGTCTAGCTCCACCAATTTACACTTCGAAGCCTGGCCACACCGGCTTCGAAGCGATCAACACTCAGCGTTGATCAGTTGTATAGAAGGGTTTGCGTCCCCTTCGTCTAGTGGCCTAGGACACCGCCCTTTCACGGCGGTAACAGGGGTTCGAGTCCCCTAGGGGACGCCAGTTTTACAGAAGCGATGTTACAAGTAGTCGCTCCGCCGCGAGGCGAAAAATCCGGGGCTATAGCTCAGCTGGGAGAGCGCCTGCATGGCATGCAGGAGGTCAGCGGTTCGATCCCGCTTAGCTCCACCAATTTACAGTTCAAGGTCTGGCCACACCGGCCTTGAATCGATCAGATCTCAGCACTGATCAGTTGTATAGAAGGTTTGTGTCCCCTTCGTCTAGTGGCCTAGGACACCGCCCTTTCACGGCGGTAACAGGGGTTCGAGTCCCCTAGGGGACGCCACGATTACCCGCCTTGCGGGATTTATAAGGGTCATTCAATTATTGAATGACCCTTTTGTTTGTCTGGCGTTTGGCCAAATCTCCTTTTTCCTTAAACTGTGCTTCAGACCAGCGGTCATATTTTCGACTTGCAGAATATTATTATGAGAATAATATTCCAATCGTAATATTCGGAGGCAACGATGAACGACAAAAAAGCTCAAACCCGCGAACGCATCCTCAAGGCTGCCAGCGCCGCTCTGATCCAGCGTGGCCCGGCCGAGCCGAGCGTTGGTGAAGTGATGGGCGCCGCCGGCCTGACTGTCGGTGGCTTCTATGCGCACTTCGAAAGCAAGGACGCGATGATGCTTGAGGCGTTCAAGCAGTTGCTGGGTCGCCGTCGCGACCTGATTGCTGACATGGACTCCGAATTGACCGGCGAAGAACGTCGCGCCCTGGTGGCCGCGTTCTACCTGTCGCGCAAGCACCGTGATTCCAGTGACTCGGCCTGTCCGATTCCGGCCTCCATCGGCGAGCTGGGACGGCTGCCGGAAGAATTCCGCATAGCGCTGAACGAGCACCTGGAACTGATGATTGCGCAGTTGGCTTCAAGCCCTGAAGACATCGATAAAGCGTTGGCCGACGTGGCCCTGATGGTAGGTGGTCTGGCGCTCGCAAGGGCGTTGGGGCCTGGTGATTTGTCCGATCGATTGCTGCGCGCTGCCAAGTCGGCGGTGCGTTGACCTGAAGGCAGCAAGCCTGAGGAGAGAGCGATGAGCACGTTGAAGTGGGTTCGCGGCGTTAATGGCACCTTGGGCTGGTTTGCACCGAAACTGGTGGCAAGCAAAATGCGGCTGGCATTCATGACACCCCGCGCAAACTCGCCACGGGATTGGGAATTGCCGCTGTTGGCTAAATCCGAGCGGATCACTTTGCGTTTCGGCCTCTCTGCTCTGCGCTGGGGGCAAGGGCCGACGGTTCTGCTGATGCACGGTTGGGAAGGGCGGCCGACCCAGTTTGCCGCGTTGATTACCGCGCTGGTCGAATCAGGTTACACCGTCGTCTCTCTCGACGGCCCGGCCCACGGGCGATCACCGGGGCGCGAAGCCAACGTCGTGCTGTTTGCCCGGGCCATGCTCGAAGCCGCCGCTGAATTGCCTCCCCTGCAAGCCGTCATCGGTCACTCCATGGGTGGCGCCAGCGCCATGCTCGCCGTGCAACTGGGCCTGCGCACCGAAACCCTGGTCAGCATTGCCGCGCCCGCCAGGATTCTGGGCGTATTGCGCGGGTTTGCCCGCTACGTCGGCATGCCGCCCAGAGCTCGCTCTGCCTTCATCCGCCAGGTCGAACAGGACGTCGGCATGCGCGCCGCGACCCTCGATGTCGCTCACTATCAACTGGATATGCCTGGCCTGATCGTGCATGCCGAAGACGACACGTTCGTCTCGGTCAAGGAATCCCAACTGATCCACGAGTCCTGGTTTGACAGCCGACTGCTGCGTCTGGAAGCCGGCGGTCATCAGCGCGTGCTGGCCGACCCTCTAGTCATTGATGGCGTGTTATCACTGCTCGCCGGGCGCAGCCTTCAGGCGCGGCAATCGGCCTAGTCATCCGTTACACTGCCTCGGTTGAATCATTTGACCGGGAGTAGGGCATGGGCTGGGATCGGGCAACGCCGTTTACCATTGATCTGCAAGTGGGCGCCGAGGACATCGACGGGCTGGGACACGCGAACAACGCGGTTTACGTCTCCTGGCTCGAACGTTGCGCCTGGCGTCACTCGCAGCGGCTGGGTCTGGATCTGGTCGAGTATCGTCGTCTGGATCGGGCGATGGCGGTGGTGCGACACGAAATCGACTACCTGGCGGCCGCCTACGAAGGTGACGAACTGCAACTGGCGACCTGGATCGTCGATTGGGATCAGCGCCTGAAAATGACCCGACACTTCCAGTTGATCCGCCCCAGCGACAACACCACGCTGCTGCGCGCCCAGACCACCTTCGTCTGCATTGAGCTGTCCACCGGCAAGCCCAAGCGTATGCCCGCCGAGTTCATTGAAGGTTACGGCCCGGCCATCCAGACAGCGGACATGGGTTTAACCCGCGAAACCCAGTAAACTGCCGCACGTTTTTCCTTGAGTGTGTGTTTCCCATGCAAATTGCTCTGGCGCCGATGGAAGGGTTGGTCGACGACATCCTGCGCGATGTCCTGACCCGTGTCGGCGGTATTGACTGGTGCGTGACCGAGTTCATCCGCGTCAACGACCAGTTGCTGACCCCGGCCTATTTCCACAAGTTCGGCCCTGAACTGCTCAACGGTGCCCGTACTGCTTCCGGCGTACCGCTGCGCGTGCAATTGCTGGGTTCCGACCCGGTGTGCCTGGCGGAAAACGCTGCGCTGGCCTGCGAGCTGGGTTCTGAAGTGATCGATCTGAACTTCGGCTGCCCAGCGAAAACCGTCAACAAATCCCGTGGTGGCGCGGTTTTGCTCAAGGAACCGGAACTGCTCAACCAGATCGTCGAACACGTGCGACGTGCCGTACCGGCGCACATCCCGGTCACCGCCAAGATGCGCCTCGGTTTCGACAGCCCGGACGGCTCGCTGGTGTGCGCCACGGCGCTGGCCGAGGGTGGCGCCGAGCATATCGTGGTTCACGCCCGGACGAAGATGGACGGCTACAAGCCGCCGGCCCATTGGGAGTGGATTCCGCGCGTACAGGATGTGGTCAAGGTGCCGGTGTTCGCCAACGGCGACATCTGGAGCGTTGAAGACTGGCGTCGTTGCCGGGAAATCAGCGGTGTCGAAGACATCATGCTCGGTCGTGGTCTGGTTTCGCGTCCCGATCTGGCCAAGCAGATCGCTGCCGCCCGTGCTGGCGAGGAAGTCGTCGAGATGACCTGGGCCGAACTGATGCCACTGATCCAGGACTTCTGGCTGCAAGCCAAAGCGCAGATGACAGCGCGCCAATCCCCGGGCCGCCTGAAGCAATGGCTGGCGATGCTGACCCGCAATTATCCCGAGGCCACCGAGCTGTTTACCGTGCTTCGCCGCGAAACCGAGCCGGACCAGGTCTCGCGTTTGCTGGGCTTGCCGGTCGCCGAAGCCGCCTGAAAAAATCTTCGAATAATCTCTTGAAAACAAAATGCAGGTCCCTATCTAAGGGTTACGCGATGCCGAATTCGGGTCGCGGAGACAAAAAACCTTGCTGATTGTTTTCAGGAGATTTGAATCATGAGTACTGCATTTTCCCTTGCTCCACTGTTCCGTTCCTCGGTAGGTTTCGATCGTTTCAACGACCTGTTCGAAACCGCCCTGCGCAACGAGCCAGGCAGCAGCTATCCTCCTTACAACGTCGAAAAACACGGTGACGATCAATATCGCATCGTCGTGGCGGCGGCCGGTTTCCAGGAAGAAGACCTGGAGCTGCAAGTCGAGAAAGGCGTGCTGACCATCAGTGGTGGCAAGCGTGACGCGAACGAAGGCGTCACTTTCCTGCACCAGGGCATCGCCCAGCGTGCATTCAAGCTGTCCTTCCGCCTGGCCGATCACATCGAGATCAAGGCCGCCGGCCTGAGCAACGGCCTGCTGAGCATTGATCTGTTGCGCGTGATCCCGGAAGAAGCAAAAGCCAAACGCATCCCGATCAACGGGACGCAGAAGCCGGCTCTGCAACACTGATTCACTTGCAGAAACAAATCGCCTGAACGGGCGATAAGCCGCTGAATGAAGGCCCCGATACGTCGGGGCCTTTTTTGTGGGCGCAGGAAAACTGCGGTTCAGCTTTGCCACCCGCGGCGGTTTCTCTACAATCCGCCGCAGTTTTGTCGACCCCCATCCTTACCGGTCGGCCTGGAGCCTTTTCTCATGGACGATATTCAACAGCGCTGGCTGTGCGCCCTCTCTGCGCCTATGGCAGCGCTCAACACCGGCGCCGGGTACGACGACCCCGCGTTCTGCGATGACCATTACATCGATCTGAAAGACAGCTGGGGCATCGATGACCGGCGGCAGTTGTTCGACATGCTTCAATGGATGACGGACGACGGTCATGCCAAAAACCTGAGTGGAGCCTATCTGGCGTGGCAGCGTTGTTTGCCGAGTCAATGGCACGCCTTGCTTGAAGATCTGAGTCCTCGCGAGCGTGTCCTGCATGAGTTTGCCAGTCGCACTTTCGGCAGTTGCGGCCCAGGAGGGATTTTGTCCTGGGACTATGGGCGGATGGGCTTTCTCTTGCGTTGCGCGGTGCGCAATCAGTGGATAGATCTGGTCGAAAGCAACTGGCTGCACAGCCGTTTGGCTGTCAGGGCGCAATTTCACTACGGTAACTGGATGTCCTACTTCAATGGCTTTGTTGTGGGGCGCACCTTTTGGTGCTGCTTGAGCAAAAGCGACGACGAACTGGCTTTCGAGCTGGAGCGGCAAGGGGACAGCGCTCATAACCTGCGAATCGTCCGTGGCCTCGCCCAGAACATCCCGCACTTTCTGGCGGACTTGCCTTGGCACATGGAGATTGATTCGTTACCCCGTCCGGCATCGCTCAAGGAGTTCGACTGGTCATGAGTTGCTGGATTCGCCTGGGCATCGAGCCCACTTCCGACGAAACCCTGATTCGCGATGCCTACCGCGCACGTCTGCCGTCGCATCATCCGGAAACCGATCCTGAAGGATTTCAGGCGCTGCGCATGGCCTACGAAAACGCCTTACGCCTGGCGCGTGAAGACGAGGAAGACGGGCCAGAAGAAGGCATTGAAGAGTCAGAGCAGGAGCTTGTCGAGGTCCCGCAGGCGTTCATGGATTTCTGCGAGTTGCTTGATGATCCCGCGCGACGGTTCAATGTCCAGGCGTGGCAGGCGTTTGTCCGGGCGCTGGATGAGCTGTCGCTGGAGCACCTTGATGAACTCAGTTGGGGGCTCTACCACCGGATGGCCGACGCCGGTCCGCTGTCCTATCGTTGCGCGAATCTGTTGGCCAGGCGTATGGCCTGGGACCAGCAGTTACTGGATCTGGAATTCAATGACGCTCATCGGGTGGAAGCCTTTCTGCGGCGAATCGAAACGCCTGATCCGTTTGATACCGATCTGATGAGCACCTGGTCAGAAGCCGCGCAGACCGAATCACTCTGGTACGCACGCAGTCTCGACTTCATCTTCACCAAGCGTCCTTTCCATGAGTTCGCCGATTTCGCCAGCCAGCACACCTGTCTGCCCTTGCCGGATGATGCTGCGTTCATCAAGCGTTTGCTGGTGCAATTCACGCAGGCGAGCATCGGTGCGCCGACATTCTTGCAGTGCTGTGTCGAACGGCAACTTGAATCACCCGATGATGTGGACTGGCTGTACCTGGTGGCCTGTCAGAGCAGTCTGCTGGGGTATGACGATCAGGCATTGCCGTACTGGATCCGGTTGTGGAATGAACATCGCCATCCGATGGCCGAAAGTCGTCTGCTGGAACTGTGTACCAAGCGGCAACCGACTTTTCTGCCTCTGCTGATTCAGGCGTTCGATTGTCTGGGCGATTTTTCTGACTGGCCTGCGGATCTTGGGGATGACGCCCAGGTGTATGGCAGTCCCTCACAACGCCCCGAGACGCTAAACCGTTGGTTGGGTGTCGGGCGGTTGAAGCTTGATAGCCTGGCGCAGAGTTTTGTCGGGTGGCGCATGACGGGCGATGAGCTCCCGTTGCTGGCGCAATTGCTGGGTGAAAATGCCGACAGCCGACTGCTGCATCTGTACCGACATGCGTGGGCGCTGCATCGGGGTGATGCGATCTTGCTGCAGAGGATTCTGGACCAGCCGCTTCCGGTCGATGCGCTCGAATGCCTGGTGTTGAGCGGGTTCAAGGCTCAGGCCGGGCAGCACCTGCGCTGGTTGAGCGATGCGCCGATTGCGCAGGCGATGAATGCCTTCAGCGAAGCGGATTCAACACCGCGACAATTGCCGCAGGAACTGACAAAAGGCGAGCAGCACAAGGTCTGTCGCCTGTGGCTGCGTCGCTCGCGGCCCTACAGTGATGCCGCGCTGGAGCGAATCGCCGAAGCATTCAGGTTGGGTGCCGTCAAAGACGACTGTGACTTGTCCGAGCTCGATCTGCTTCTTCAGTTGAGTCGTCGCGGGACAGGGTTGCCGCCGGTCGGGCTGGGTGAGGCAGCCGGGGAGTGGCACGCGCAGACCCTGTTTTTACTGGCGTTGCTGGATCAGCCGGAGCGCTGGCTGCAACTGATCGATGCGCAGTGTCTGGAGCGTCTGCCTTTCAATCCGGCTCATCCTTTGAGTCGATTGCAGCCACTGTTGCGGCGTTTGCAACGTGAGCAAGGTAATTGCGACGGACTGCTGGGCTGGCTGCAAGGCAATGACCCGGTACACGGCTTGTTGGTGCAGCAATTGTTCAGTGTGCAACAGGCACTCGACAGCGCCCGATTGCCATCCAATACCCTGCTTTACACCTGTATCGAAAGCGACCGCGCTGCATGTGGCGACGATCTTCTGGGTTTGTTGATGTTCTGGGGCGTGCTTTATCACGACCCGAGCCTGAGCGCCGAGCAGCATCGTGTCTTGCTGCAATCGATTGCGTCGGTCAGTTGCGAAGACGACTGGTTCGAGGGTTTTCGCGACGCCTTGATCAAGGGTGAACCGGTGTGGCCACCGCGCAAGGTGTTGACGGATTTTGGTGTCGACAAACTGTTGGCGTACGAGGCGCTGGATGCGCTCAAGGGCATGGTTCGCCATGGCGCTGCCGGTGTGCCGAAAACCCGGGTGTTGCGCCAATTGCAGCAGGGCAAGGATGATATGCAGAACAGTGTCGGTTTGCGCCTGGCGCTGTGTGCCCTGCTGTCCTGGTCGGAGCGTTTGCTGCTGGCCAAAAGTGATATTCAACCGGTACCGGCGGGGGCGATCTGGCGCCTGGGGTCGCGGCTGGGACGCAAGGCTTTTATCGCTCAGGTCCTGGGGTGCGTGGTGATTGCGCCGGTGGCAGGTCTGATCAGTGGTACCACGCTCTTTGGGATTCTGATCCTGTTGCTCGGTATTCTGTTGTTATTCGGCGCCACTCTGCGCCGATTGCACGACATGGGGCGAGGCCTGCCCACGCTGCTGATATTCATGGCGCTGTCACCGGTCTTGCCGTTCCTGCCGCTGCTGCTATTCGGTTTTCCCGGTGACAAGCTGCCCAACCGATATGGCGTGCCGCCGGACAGCGGCAGTGACGAGATGCTCTCCGGCGGCCTGCAGGCTGCGCTGCGGCGACTCAACGGTTAAAGGCGCAGTTGATCCAGAGCCTTGTTGATTTCCGAGCGATGGCTGGCGATCTCTGCCGGCTGCTGTCCGCTGAGTACCGTAGTGAAGTGGTGCAGCCACTCGGCAATGTGTTCTCGCTGCGTGCCCAGACTCTGCATCCATGCCCGCTCCAGGCGGGCCAGCAGGGTGCGGTTGGGCAATGCATCACGCGGATGGACCTTCAGCGTTGACAGTCGGTTATGGCTGTCTCTGCGCGCTTGTTCATCCAGTCCGGTGGGGCTGCGATCGATGCTGTGGCTGTGCCGTTCGCCGGTCTCGAGCAACGTGACGTCGACTTCGAGCAAACCGTTGATGTCGTAACTGAAGCGTACGTCCAGCTCCTGGATGTTATCGCTCGGCGTCAAGGTGACATCGAAAGCGTCGATGAGGATGTTGTCACGTACCCATGGCCGCTCACCCTGGTAAACGGCAATGCGCAGCAGCTCCTGCCGGGGATGGGTTGTGTGGTAGCGCTCCACCCGTGACGTTGGAATGATGGTATTGCGTTCGATGATCGGCGAAAAAGCCCCGTCGATGCCTTTGCCACGCATGGTCTCGATGCCCAGCGTATACGGGCAGACATCGGTCAGGATCAATTCTTCAATTGCGCTATCACGCGCCTTGCACGCCGCTTGCGTGGCAGCACCGAGCGCGACAATCGTGTCCGGATCAAGATGTCGATAAGGCAGGCGTCCGAACAGTGTGGCGACCAACTGTTGCACCGCAGGCATCCGCGTTGCGCCGCCCACCAGCACCAGACTGTCGAGATCCCGTGGTTTCAGGCGCGCATCGCGCAGAGCCTGTTCGATCGGCGCGCGCAATCGGGTCAGTAGCGGTTCCCAGATTTTCACGGCAGCGGCTTCATCCAGCGACCATTCATACAGTTTGTCGGCATGGCGCCAGCTCAACGATTGAGTGCCTTCGCCGAGTTTGCATTTGAGTTGTTCCAGAGCATCGCCCAGGCTGGCCATGCCTTGCGGATCAATCATCGACGGGGTCAGTTGCCAGTTTTTCAGACAGGCGTTCAACAGTGCGGCGGTAAAGTCTTCGCCACCCAGAAAGTTGTCACCAGTGGACGCATGCACCTCGATCAGCGGCAAAGCATATTCCAGCACCGTGACATCGAAGGTCCCGCCGCCCAGATCGAAGATCAGTGTGCGTTCGAATTTCTGTTCATGCAGCCCGTAGGCCATGGCGGCAGCGGTCGGTTCGTTGATCAGTCGGGAGACTTTCAGGCCCGCCAGTTCGGCAGCGAACAGCGTGCGTTTACGCTGCTCGTCACTGAAATACGCCGGCACGGAAATCACCGCTTCAGATACCGGGTGGCCGAGAAAGGCTTCGGCGTCCTGCTTGAGTGAGCCGAGCACCAGTGCCGAGAGTTCTTCCGGGCTGAATGAGCGCCCGCCGAGTTCCAGACGCTTGTCACTGCCCATGAAGCGCTTGAACGCCGCCGTTGTGCGTTCCGGGTGGGTAGTCAACCGGGCGCGTGCCGCTTTGCCTACCAGAATGCTGTCGTCTTCATCGAGACTGACGACGGAAGGTGTGAGCACGTCGCCGAGGGCGTTGGGAATCAACCGGGCCTGACCGTCCTGCCAGACGGCGATCAGACTGTTGGTGGTGCCAAGGTCAATGCCCAGCAGGGCCGGGCGGGGGAGGGTTGCATCCTGCATGATCGATCTCGAAACAGCGCGAAAAAACGCGACCCTACAGGTTGCCGGCAACACTGGCAATTCCCGGTCCTGCGTCAACACCGGCGGTATGCAACTGCAGGTGTCTGCTTACTCCAGCAAGCCTTTCAACACCTCCAGCGCCACCGGCCGACTGTGCAGATAACCCTGATACAAATGGCAACCCAGCCCCTGCAGAAACGCCAACTGCTCCGGAGTTTCCACACCCTCGGCGATCACCTCCAGTTCCAGGCTGCGGGCCATGGCGACGATGGCGCGGATGATCTCGGCGTCGTTGGGGTCGCTGGTGGCGTCGCGGATGAAGGACTGATCGATCTTCAGGGTGTCCACCGGCAGGCGCTTGAGGTAGGTCAGCGATGAATAACCGGTGCCGAAATCGTCCATGGCGAAGCTCACGCCGAGCTTTTTCAGACGGCGCATCTTGCTGATGGTGTCTTCCAGGTTCTGGATCACGATGCCTTCGGTTATTTCCAGTTTCAGCAGCGAGCAAGGCAGGCCATGACTGGTCATGCTGTGTTCGATGCGTTCTACGAAGTCGTTCTGGCGGAACTGCCGGGGACTGATGTTCACGCACAGGCTGAACGCCAGAGGATCGATCAGGCCTTCGGCGATCAGTTGTTTGAAGGCATCGCAGGCCTCATCGAGAATCCAGGTGCCGACCTCGAGGATCAGCCCGCTGTCCTCCAGGACCTTGATGAATTCTGTGGGCGATTGTGCACCGAGTTCCGGGTGATTCCAGCGCACCAGTGCTTCTGCACCGATGATGCGGTTGTCCCGGGCATCCACTTGCGGCTGGAAATGCACGTTGAATTCGCCACGGGACAGCGCCAGTCGCAAATCGGTCTCCATGCGCAGCCGTTCGCTGGCCGCTTTCTGCATGGTGTTGTGATACATCTGCGTGGTGTTGCGCCCGGAGTCCTTGGCCCGATACAGCGCGATGTCCGCGCGTTTGAGCAGGTCGGTCGGGGTCGAGCCGTGATCGGGAATCAGCGCCACGCCGATGCTCGGCGTCACTTGCAGGCGCTGGCCATCGAGGAACATCGGCTCCGACAGCAGTTCGCGGATGGTGTCGGCCAGCTCCCGCACCTGAACGCTGACCTCGTTGCGCGTGCCTTCCAGGCCGCTGAGCAACACCACAAATTCATCGCCACCAAGCCGCGCCACGGTGTCTTCCATGCGCACACTGGCTTCGAGACGTGCGGTGATGATCTTCAACACCGTGTCGCCGACCGGATGGCCGAGCGAGTCGTTGATGTGTTTGAAGTGGTCGAGATCGAGAAACAGCAGCGCGCCGCGCAAATTGTGGCGTTTGAGCAGGGCGATCTGCTGGCTCAGGCGATCCATCAGCAGTGCGCGGTTGGGCAGGTTGGTCAGCGGATCGTGATAGGCCAGATGGCGGATCTGCGCTTCGGCGTTCTTCAGCAGGCTGACGTCCCGGGCGGTCATCAGCAGGCAGGCGATTTCGTTGAGGGTGATCGGCTCGACCGAAACTTCCACCGTCAGCAATTCCCCGCGCTTGTTGCGCCCGAGCATTTCCTGATGATGCACGCGGCCCTTGATCTGTAGCTCGGCGAGTAACCCCGAGCGCTGTTTTTCCTCGGCCCAGATGCCGACCTGATACACGGTTTTGCCCACCACTTCGTCGGCGCGGTAGCCGGTCAGGCGACAGAAACCGTCGTTGACCTCCAGATAACGCCCGGTGTCGCGCTCGGTGATGGTGATCGCGTCGGGGCTGGAGTGAAATGCCTTGGCGAACTTCTCTTCACTGGCCTTGAGCGCTGCTTCCGAGCGCTGTTGCTGGGTGATGTCACGCAGCGTGGTGACGATGCACGGCTGGTTGCCGACGCTGATCTGGCGGCTGGAAATCACACAGGTCAGCGATTGGCCGTCCTTGTGCTGGACGATGATCGCGACATTGCTCAGGCCCTGTTCGCGGATCACCCGCTCGATGCGTTGCAGGCTTTTCGCCGAGGCGTCCCACAGGCCGATTTCTTCAGCGGTATGACCGATGACGTCAGTGGCGCTCCAGCCGAAAGTCTGGGTGAAGCTGGAGTTGATCTCGATGAACTCCCCGGTTTCCTGGCGGGTCACGCAGATCGGGTCGGGGCTGACCTGGAACAGCGTGGCGAATTTTTCTTCCGAGGCCACCAGCCGTTGTTCGCGTTCGACCTGATCGGTGATATCGAACAGGGTACCGGCCATGCGCAGCGGCGCGCCGTTTTCATCGCGATAGAGGCGGGCGCGGCTTTCCAGGTAGCGCGAGCTGCCGTCCGGCAGTTGCACGCGATACGTCAATTGATAGTTGCCCGCCGGGCCTTCGCGCAGGCTGCGGTAGGCGTCGCGCATGCTGTCGCGCTCCTCGCCGGGTACGCCTTCGAAGAATTCGTCGAACGATTCGTGGAATGGAATCGGCTCCAGCCCGTGCAATTGCGCGGCCCGGGCCGAGCCGTAGAGCATGCCGCTGGGAATGTGCCAGTCCCAGGTGCCGAGTTGCGCCGAGTCCAATGCCAGATCGAGGCGTTCCTGGCTGTCCTTGAGCGCATGTTCGGCGGCTTTGCGTTCGGTGGTGTCGAGAAAGGTGCTCAGCAGATAAGGCTGGCCTTCGAGTTCGACTTTCTGTGCGCTGAGAATGCCGTCGTGGACCTGGCCATTGCTGGCGCGGAACTGCACTTCCATGCTGATCAGTTCGCCCTTGGCCTTGGTCTTCTTGACCAGCTCCGCCCGTTGCTCGGGATGCACCCACAGGCCAAGTTCCAGGGTGGTGCGACCGATGGCGCTCTGCACCGGCCAGCCGAACAGGCTTTCGAAATACTGGTTGGCCTCGCTGATCAGGCCGTCTTCCTGGCGGGTCAGCAGCACCATGTTCGGGCACAGATGAAACAGTGTGGCGAAACGTTTCTCCGAGCTGCTGAGCGCCTGTTCCCGTTGCCGCTGGTGGGTGATTTCACGGATCACCCCGATCATTCGGGGGCGGCCATGCTTGTCCGGCAGCAGGCTGCCGTTGATCTCCAGCCAGTGCAGGCTGCCATCGGGCCAGCGAATGCGGTGGTGCATCGCCTGTTCCAGCGGCGCGCCGGCAATCACCGCGTGGAAGGCACGAATGGTTTTCGCCCGGTCTTCCGGCGGCAGCAGGTCAAGGTATTCCAGGTCTTCGGGCAGTGGTTGCCGTGGATCGAAGCCGAACAGGGCCTGAGTGCCTCGAGACCAACTGATCTGCCCGCGCTCGATATCCCAATACCAGGCGCCGAGGCGGGCGCCGTTGAGCGCCGCGAGCAATTGCGGCGCGCTCTCCCAGCTCTGTTCTGAACGCCGTGGATCAATGGCCTGAATACGCGGCATCGGCGGAATACGGTCAACAGATTTCGGCATTGTTAAGGGGCCTTGAGCTGATTTGGGCGTTAGGCACAGGGGACGGCAGCTCTATAGGAGTAGCACAAGTCAGCCGAGAGTCCCTGGCAGATCGATTTGCGCGTCCAGCAGGGCCATAAAAGCCCGTGCAGCATTCGACAGCGTCCGTTCGGTGTGCAGGATATAGCCTAGCTGGCGACTGAGCTGTATGCCCGGCAAAGGTATGCGCGCCACCTGTTCATCGAGCATGGTGCGCGGCAAAACGCTCCAGGCCAGGCCGATCGAGACCATCATTTTGATGGTTTCCAGATAGTTAGTGCTCATGGCGATGTTCGGCGTCAGGCCCTGAGCCTCGAACAGGCGTTGGACAATATGGTGGGTAAAGGTGTTGCCGCCGGGGAAAACCGCCGGATGACCGGCAATATCCGCCAATGTGACAGCGCCGTTGCTGATCAATGTGTGTTCCGGGGCGACCACGAAATCCAGCGGGTCATCCCAGACCGGCGTGGCCTTGACCAGTGTGTGCGGCTCCGGCGCCAGGGTGATGACCGCCAGCTCTGCGCGGCCATGGAGAATCTCCTCGTAGGCCACTTCCGAATCGAGGAACTGAATATCCAGCGCCACCTGTGGGTAACGGCGGGTGTATTCCCGCAGTAGAGGCGGCAAACGGTGCAGGCCGATGTGGTGACTGGTGGCCAGGGTCAGGCGGCCGGTGACTTCGCCGGTGAGGTTGGTCAGGGCGCGGCGGGTGTCATCGAGCACGTTGAGAATCTGATAGGCCCGTGGCAGCAGGGCCCGGCCGGCCTCGGTCAGGCCCACTTCACGGCCCAGCCGGTCGAACAGCCGCACATTCAATTGCTGCTCCAGCCCGGCGATGCGTTTGCTGATCGCCGGTTGCGTCAGGTGCAGGCGTTCACCGGCGCCGGAGAAGCTTCCGGACTCGGCAATCGCGATAAAAGCATTGAGGTTGGCCAGATCCATGTTCGTATTCCAGTTGGTTATCCAAAGCATAAAAAATATGAATTTGAGTTATTCAATCTAACCCCATAGGATCGGCCTCACAAGCCAAAGGGTTATTGATAAGCCCAGGGCATAGAAACAAGCTGATGAGGAAACGTCTGATGGCCGGCAAAACGCTCTACGACAAGCTCTGGGATTCGCATTTGGTCAAGCAGCGCGACGATGGTTCGGCGCTGATCTATATCGATCGTCACATCATCCACGAAGTGACCTCGCCGCAAGCGTTTGAAGGCCTGCGTCTGGCCGGGCGCAAGCCGTGGCGCATCGATGCCAACATCGCGACCCCGGACCACAACGTACCGACCACCCCGGAGCGCAAGGGCGGCATCAGCGCCATTGCCGACCAGGTCTCGCGTTTGCAGGTTCAGACCCTCGACGACAACTGCGACGAATACGGCATCGTCGAATTCAAGATGAACGACGTGCGCCAGGGCATCGTCCACGTGATCAGCCCGGAGCAGGGCGCGACCTTGCCGGGCATGACCGTAGTTTGCGGCGACTCGCACACCTCGACCCACGGCGCATTCGGTGCATTGGCCCACGGCATTGGCACCTCCGAAGTCGAGCACGTGCTCGCCACCCAGTGCCTGGTCGCCAAGAAAATGAAGAACATGCTGGTGCGCGTCGAAGGCCAGTTGTCGTTCGGCGTGACCGCCAAGGACATCGTCCTCGCGGTGATCGGCAAGATCGGCACCGCCGGCGGTAACGGCCATGCCATCGAATTTGCCGGCAGCGCGATTCGCGATCTGTCCATCGAAGGCCGCATGACCATCTGCAACATGTCCATCGAAGCCGGCGCCCGTGTGGGCCTGGTGGCGGCGGACCAGAAGACTGTGGATTACGTCAAGGGTCGTCCATTCGCACCGAAAGGCGCCGAGTGGGATCTGGCGGTCGAATCCTGGAAAGACCTGGTGTCCGATGCCGACGCGCATTTCGACACTGTGGTTGAACTCGACGCTGCGCAGATCAAGCCGCAAGTCAGCTGGGGCACTTCCCCGGAAATGGTGTTGGCCGTTGATCAGAACGTGCCGGACCCGGCCAAGGAGATGGATCTGGTCAAGCGCGACTCGATCGTCCGCGCCTTGAAATACATGGGTCTGACCGCCAATCAGGCGATCACCGACATCCAGCTCGACCGCGTATTCATCGGTTCCTGCACCAACTCGCGCATCGAAGACTTGCGCGCTGCTGCGGTGATCGCCAAGGGCCGCAAGGTCGCGTCGACCATCAAGCAGGCCATCGTGGTGCCGGGCTCGGGTCTGGTGAAGGCGCAGGCCGAGGCCGAAGGTCTGGACAAGATCTTCCTCGAAGCCGGTTTCGAATGGCGTGAGCCGGGTTGCTCGATGTGCCTGGCGATGAACCCGGACCGTTTGGAGTCCGGCGAGCATTGCGCCTCGACGTCCAACCGTAACTTCGAAGGCCGTCAGGGCGCCGGTGGCCGTACCCACCTCGTCAGCCCGGCCATGGCCGCTGCGGCGGCGGTGAACGGTCGTTTCATCGACGTTCGTGAATTGATCTAAGGAGCGCAGCATGAAAGCTTTTACCCAGCACACTGGTCTTGTCGCGCCTCTGGATCGTGCCAACGTTGACACCGACCAGATCATCCCGAAGCAATTCTTGAAGTCGATCAAGCGCACCGGTTTCGGCCCGAACCTGTTCGATGAGTGGCGTTACCTGGATGTCGGCCAGCCGTATCAGGACAACTCCAAGCGTCCGCTGAACAAGGAATTCGTGCTCAACGCCGAGCGTTATCAAGGCGCCAGCGTGTTGCTGGCCCGCGAAAACTTCGGTTGCGGTTCCAGCCGTGAACACGCGCCGTGGGCGTTGGAAGAATACGGTTTCCGCAGCATCATCGCGCCGAGCTACGCAGACATCTTCTTCAACAACAGCTTCAAGAACGGCTTGCTGCCGATCATCTTGAGCGACGCGGAAGTCGACGAACTGTTCAAGCAGGTCGAGGCCGCGCCGGGCTATCAGTTGCAGATTGATCTGCACGAGCAGACCGTGACCAGCCCGAGCGGCAAGGTGTACCGCTTCGAGATCGACGCGTTCCGCAAACACTGCCTGCTCAACGGCCTGGACGACATCGGCCTGACCTTGCAGGACGGCGATGCGATTGCGGCGTTCGAAGCCAAGCATCGTGCGAGCCAGCCGTGGTTGTTCCGCGACGCGTGAATTTGAAAGGTTGAAACCCCAAAAAAGGAAGTCCCCATGACCAGCACCGCCCAGCACAGTCAGGTTGTACAGAAGCAATTCGGTGAACAGGCCGCCGCCTACCTGAGCAGCGCCGTTCACGCTCAAGGCACTGAATTTGCGCTGCTGCAGGCTGAGCTGGCGGGGCAGGGCGAGGCTCGGGTGCTGGACCTGGGGTGCGGCGCCGGGCACGTGAGTTTTCACGTCGCCCCGCTGGTGAAGGAAGTGGTGGCCTACGACCTGTCGCAGCAGATGCTCGATGTGGTGGCCGCCGCTGCGGTTGATCGCGGGTTGAACAATGTGTCCACGGTCAACGGTGCCGCCGAACGCCTGCCGTTCGCCGATGGCGAGTTCGACTTCGTGTTCAGCCGTTATTCGGCGCACCATTGGAGCGACCTCGGCGTGGCCCTGCGTGAAGTGCGTCGGGTGCTGAAACCGGGTGGGGTGGCGGCGTTCATCGATGTGCTGTCGCCGGGCAGTCCGCTGTTCGACACCTATTTGCAGAGCGTCGAGGTGCTGCGCGACACCAGCCATGTGCGCGATTATTCTGCCGGTGAGTGGCTGCGTCAGGTCAGCGAGGCCGGACTGCACACCCGCAGCACCACGCGTCAGCGCCTGCGTCTGGAGTACAACAGCTGGGTCGAGCGCATGCGCACGCCCGAGGTGATGCGCGCCGCGATCCGCCAGTTGCAGCAATCGATGGGCAACGAAGTGCGCGAATATTTTGAGATTGAGGCCGATGGTTCGTTCAGTACAGATGTACTGGTGCTCTGGGCCGAGAAATAACTTTAGAACGACAAGCATTTTTCCGGGCGCGCCAGTCGATGGCGCACCGACTGAAGACACGAGGAAAGCATGAGCAAGCAGATTCTGATTCTCCCAGGCGACGGTATTGGTCCGGAAATCATGGCCGAAGCGGTCAAGGTGCTGGAGCTGGCCAACGACAAGTACAGCCTGGGCTTCGAGCTGAGCCATGACGTGATCGGTGGCGCCGCCATCGACAAACACGGCGTGCCGCTGGCCGACGAAACCCTCGACCGTGCCCGCGCCGCCGACGCTGTGCTGCTGGGCGCCGTGGGCGGCCCGAAATGGGACACCATCGAGCGTGACATCCGCCCTGAGCGCGGCCTGCTGAAAATCCGTGCGCAACTGGGCCTGTTCGGCAACCTGCGTCCGGCAATCCTGTATCCGCAACTGGCCGATGCCTCGAGCCTGAAGCCGGAAATCGTTTCCGGCCTGGACATCCTGATCGTCCGTGAGCTGACCGGTGGCATCTATTTCGGCGCGCCGCGTGGCACTCGCACCCTGGAAAACGGCGAGCGTCAGTCCTACGACACGCTGCCGTACAGCGAAAGCGAAATCCGCCGCATCGCCCGTGTCGGTTTCGACATGGCCATGGTTCGTGGCAAGAAGCTGTGCTCGGTGGACAAGGCCAACGTGCTGGCGTCCAGCCAGTTGTGGCGTGAAGTGGTCGAGCAGGTGGCCAAGGATTACCCTGCGGTCGAACTGAGCCACATGTACGTCGACAACGCCGCCATGCAACTGGTGCGTGCGCCGAAGCAGTTCGACGTGATCGTCACCGACAACATGTTCGGCGACATCCTGTCCGACGAAGCGTCGATGCTCACCGGCTCCATCGGCATGCTGCCGTCGGCCTCGCTGGATGCCAACAACAAGGGCATGTACGAGCCTTGCCACGGCTCGGCGCCGGACATCGCGGGCAAAGGCATCGCCAACCCGCTGGCGACCATTCTGTCGGTGTCGATGATGCTGCGTTACAGCTTCAATCTGCACGAAGCGGCGGATGCCATCGAGAAAGCGGTCAGCGTGGTGCTGGATCAAGGCCTGCGCACCGGCGACATCTTTTCGACCGGTTGCACTAAAGTCGGTACGCAGGAAATGGGTGACGCAGTAGTCGCCGCGCTGCGGAATCTGTAATCTCTCGGGCCCGCTGCGAAATTCAATACAAAGCAGCGGCCCACTTTTCAAGAAGGTGTAGTTGCGATGAAACGTGTAGGTCTGATCGGTTGGCGCGGTATGGTCGGTTCCGTGCTCATGCAGCGGATGCTGGAAGAGCAGGATTTCGATCTTATCGAGCCGGTGTTTTTCACCACTTCCAATGTCGGTGGCCAAGGCCCGTCCGTGGGCAAGGACATTGCTCCGCTCAAGGACGCTTACAGCATTGAAGAGCTGAAGACCCTCGACGTGATCCTGACCTGCCAGGGCGGCGACTACACCAGCGAAGTGTTCCCGAAGCTGCGCGAAGCCGGCTGGCAGGGTTACTGGATCGACGCGGCCTCGAGCCTGCGGATGAACGACGACGCCGTCATCATCCTCGACCCGGTCAACCGCAAGGTCATCGACCAGCAACTGGACGCGGGCACCAAGAACTACATCGGCGGCAACTGCACCGTCAGCCTGATGCTGATGGGCCTGGGCGGTCTGTTCGAGGCCGGTCTGGTCGAGTGGATGAGCGCGATGACCTATCAGGCGGCCTCCGGTGCCGGCGCGCAGAACATGCGTGAACTGATCAAGCAGATGGGCGCGACTCACGCCGCTGTTGCCGATCAACTGGCCGACCCGGCCAGCGCGATCCTCGACATCGACCGCCGTGTGGCCGAAGCCATGCGCAGCGACGCGTACCCGACCGAAAACTTCGGCGTACCGCTGGCCGGCAGCCTGATCCCGTGGATCGACAAGGAACTGCCGAACGGCCAGAGCCGCGAAGAGTGGAAGGCCCAGGCCGAGACCAACAAGATCCTCGGCCGCTTCAAGAGCCCGATCCCGGTCGACGGCATCTGCGTGCGCATCGGCGCCATGCGTTGCCACAGCCAGGCGCTGACCATCAAGCTGAACAAAGACGTGCCGATCGCCGACATCGAAGGGCTGATCAGTCAGCACAACCCTTGGGTCAAACTGGTGCCGAACCAGCGCGAGATCAGCATGCAGGAGCTGAGCCCGACGAAAGTCACCGGCACCCTGAATGTACCGGTCGGTCGTCTGCGCAAACTGAACATGGGCTCGCAGTTCGTTGGCGCGTTCACCGTCGGCGACCAGCTGTTGTGGGGCGCGGCCGAGCCGCTGCGTCGCATGCTGCGGATCCTGCTGGAGCGTTGATCGCTTGAAGCAATGAACGAACCCGTGCCTTGCAAGAGGCGCGGGTTTTTTTTGCCTGTCTGGCGGCCACCCGGTAAAGTGCCGCTCCCCCCGTTCCACCAGAGGTCGCACCATGAGCCAGCCCATTGATATTGCCGTGATCGGCGCCACCGGTATTGTCGGCGAAACCCTTGTGCAGATTCTCGAGGAGCGCGACTTTCCGGTCGGCAACCTGCATCTGCTGGCCAGCAGCGAATCCGCCGGCAGCTCGGTGCTGTTTCGCAACAAGAACGTGCGCGTGCGCGAAGTCGACGAGTTCGATTTCAGCAAGGTCAAACTGGCGTTCTTTGCTGCCGGTCCGGCCATCACCCTGAGCTACGCGGCTCGCGCCCATGCGGCGGGTTGCTCGCTGGTCGATCTGTCCGGCGCCTTGCCGGCGGATCAGGCGCCGCAAGTGGTGCCGGAGGCCAATGCCGATGTACTGGCCGGTTTGAAAGTGCCGTTCCAGGTCAGCAGCCCGAGCCCGTCGGCCACTACGCTGGCCGTGGTGCTGGCGCCGTTGCTCGATCTGGTCGATCTGCAATACGTGCATGTCACCGCCAATCTGGCCGTTTCCGCCCAGGGCCGCGAAGCGGTTGCCGAGCTGGCCCGTCAGACGACGGAGCTGCTGAACATGCGTCCGCTGGAGCCGACATTCTTCGATCGGCAAATGGCCTTCAACCTGTTGGCTCAGGTCGGCACGCCGGACGCGCACGGCCATACGCTGCTGGAAAAACGTCTGGTGCGCGAGCTGCGCCAGGTGCTGGCCAAACCTTCATTAAAGATTTCCGCAACTTGCGTTCAAGCCCCGGTGTTTTTTGGCGATAGCTTTAGCGTGACCTTGCAGTCAACGAATGCCGTCGACCTGGAAAAGGTCAATGCCGCGCTTGAAGACGCCGAGGGGATCGAGCTGGTCGAGGCCGGCGATTATCCGACCGCCGTCGGTGACGCGGTGGGGCAGGACGTGGTCTATGTCGGGCGGGTTCGCGCCGGTGTCGACGAGCCGTCGGAACTTAATCTGTGGCTGACGTCAGATAACGTACGCAAAGGCGCGGCGCTCAACGCGGTGCAAGTGGCCGAGTTGTTGATAAAAGACCTGCTGTAAAAGATACTTGGCAACAATTTGTCGACTGATTCTAGCCGGGCGCTATGCTTGGCCAGACCGCTTGATAACGTAATACCCTCCGGGACTTTCCGGGGCATCAAAGAAATGATCGCGCGCGGCATGCTGTCGTCGTCGCGCGCAATGCCTTACGGCAGCGACAATCAACATCTTCTCGCTGGCCGAGGAACGTTCAAACAAAGGAAGAGGCTATGGTTCAAGTTCGCAAACTGGTGTTAGCAATAGCGGCCGCCTCGGCGCTGTCCTCCGGTATGGCGCATGCCCTCGGGCTCGGGGAGCTGACCCTGAAGTCGACCCTGAACCAGCCGCTGGTGGCGGAAATCGAGCTGCTCGATGTCAAGGAACTCACCGCTGCCGAAGTGGTGCCGAGCCTGGCCTCGCCCGAAGATTTCGCCAAGGCCGGCGTCGATCGCCAGGCCTTCCTCAATGATCTGACCTTCACCCCGGTGCTCAACGCCAGCGGCAAAAGCGTGCTGCGCGTAACCTCGAGCAAGCCGCTGTCGGAACCGATGGTGAAATTCCTCGTGCAGGTGATGTGGCCGAACGGTCGCCTGCTGCGCGATTACAGCGTGCTGCTGGATCCGTCGAAGTTCTCGCCGCAGACCGCTGATGCCGCTGCTCAGCCAGCGCCGGCACAAACCATCACCGCGCCGACCACGGGTGCAACGCATTCGAGCCACACCACCACGCCGCGCGACACCCTGTGGGAAATCGCAGCCAAGGCGCGCACTGGCGGTTCGATCCAGCAGACCATGCTGGCCATTCAGGCTCTGAACCCTGACGCATTCATCGACGGCAACATCAACCGCCTGAAAACCGGCCAAGTGCTGCGTCTGCCGGATCAGGTGCAAAGCACTGCGCTGCCGCAGTCGAAGGCGATTGCCGAAGTGGCCGCGCAGAACGAGGCCTGGCGTCAGGGTCGTCGTTACGTGGCCAAGCCAGGCACCGGTCAGCAACAGCTCGATGCCACCAAGCGTGGCCGCGCCAATGCCGGTGCTGCACAGAATGCCAAGGACAACCTGAGCCTCGTTTCCGCCGAAAGCGGCAAGGCTCGTGGCAAGGGCCCGGCTGGCGATGCCAAGGCTCTGAGCAACAAGCTGGCGGTGACCCAGGAAAGCCTCGACACCACCCGTCGTGACAATGCAGAGCTGAAAAGCCGCATGGCCGATCTGCAAAGCCAGCTCGACAAGCTGCAACGCCTGATCGAGCTGAAGAACAATCAACTGGCGAAAATGCAGGCTGAAGGTCCGGGCACAACCCCGGCGCCGGCAGCTGACGCGGCTGCGCCAGCCGTTGCGCCGGTTCCGGCCATTACTGCGGAACTGGCTGCGACTCCACCGGCGACTCCGGCCGAGGCGGCACCTGCCGCACCTGCGCCCGACGTCGCCGCACCGGCACCGGTTGAGCCAGTGGTCGAGCCGAAGCCTGCTGCCGACGAAGACAAGACCTTCAACGAACTGCTGACCAACCCGATCCTGCTGGGTCTGGTCGGTGGTGGTGCGGTGGTGTTCCTGCTTCTGCTGTTGCTGCTGGCCCGTCGCCGCAAGGCGCAACAGGAAGCCGAGAAACACCTGCGCATGGCCCGCGCCCTGGAAGAGCAGTCGTTCTCGCCAGAGCTCGATCTGCCGGAAGACAGCTTCGAAGGCCTGGAAGTGCCGGCGGCAAGCGTCAAGCTCACGCCCGCTCCGGCCCCGGCCCCAACCCCGGCACCTGCCCCTGTGGTGGCTCCGGTGGTGATGGCCGAGCCGATCGCCGCGCCGCTGGTAGCCCCGGCAGCCGAGCGTTCCGACGACGTGCTGGACAAGGCGCAGTCGCACATCGATGGCGGTCGCCTGAATCAGGCAGCAGCGTTGCTGGAGGAGGGCGTCAGCCTGGAGCCGCAGCGCAGTGACCTGCGTCTGAAGCTGATGGAAGTCTACGGTCGCCAGGGTGATCGCGATGCCTTCGTCGGTCAGGAGCGCCAACTGGTTGCCAATGGCGACAACTTCGCCAAGGTCGAAGAGCTGAAAAAACGCTTCCCGGCCATGGCGGTCGTTGCAGCTGCCGGTCTGGCGGCAGCGGCCATTGCGGCCGAGCTGGACGAGGATTACGTCAAGGAACTGCTGCTTGATGAGCCGGAAGTGCCTGCCGCCAAGGCGGACGACGATCTGGACAGCGCTTTTGACCTGAGCCTGGATGATCTCGACAACATCAAACCGGTGGAGCCTGTCGCTCCTGTGGCTGCTGTCGAACCTGAAGCGCCGGTCGAGCTGGACGAATTCCCGGCCGATGACGACCTGAGCTTCGAGTCGGTGCTGCAGCAACAGACCGAAATCAAGGAAAACCTCGACGATCTGTCTGACTTCGATCTGGACCTGGATCTCGGCGCCGATCCTGCGCCTGTGCCGGTTGAACTGGCTGACGACGATTTCCTGCTGGATCTCGACGAGAGCGTAAAGGATCTGCCGCCGGTCGAGCCGCCAGTGGTGGCTGAAGCCCCTCTGGATGATCTGGAGCTGCCAGCCGATTTCGACCTGTCCCTGGCCGACGAAATGGATGCGGCCCCGGCCGAACCGGATGCCTTCGCCGCCGAGCTGGACGACGTCAATGCCGAGCTGGATCGCCTGTCAAGCAGCATCAACGAGCCGAGCTTCACCGAAGCCGACGCAGCGTTGGGCGGTGATCTGAACGACGAGGACTTCGACTTCCTCGCCGGTACCGATGAAGCCGCCACCAAGCTCGATCTGGCCCAGGCCTACATCGATATGGGCGACAACGACGGCGCACGCGACATCCTCAACGAAGTGCTCAGCGAGGGTGACGACAAGCAGAAGAGCGAAGCGAAGGAAATGCTTTCGCACCTGGCTTGATATTGAGCTAATCCAAAAGCGGCAGCCCATTTAAGGCTGCCGTTTTTGTTTGTGCTGGACTCTATAGTGCTTGAACTAATGCCATCGCTGGCAAGCCAGCTCCCACAGGTCTTTGCGCGCCGCAGAAATTGTGGGAGCTGGCTTGCCAGCGATGAGGTCGGGTCGGTCGATAGAGAACTCTCTGGTATCCCCGGATAGCCGCCTTATAATGCCCGCCTTTGTAGATCAGCAGGCTGTACCGACTTGGCAAACATAGATAATCCGGCCGCCGAAATGGCCCCCGAAGGCTTTTTTCGCGTCGCCCTGGGCGTTGAGTACAAGGGTTCGCGCTACAGCGGCTGGCAGCGCCAGTCCACGGGTGTGCTCACCGTGCAGGAAACCCTGGAAAAAGCCTTGTCGAAGGTCGCCAATTCGCCGATCTCGCTGCAATGCGCCGGGCGCACCGATGCCGGTGTGCATGCCTGCGGGCAGGTCGTGCATTTCGACACCCAGGTCGACCGCTCGCTGAAAGCCTGGGTCATGGGTGCCAATATCAACTTGCCCCACGACATCAGTGTCAGCTGGGCGAAGGTCATGCCTGCGCACTTTCATGCGCGGTTCAAGGCTATTGCCCGGCGCTATCGCTACGTGATCTACAACGATCAGATCCGTCCGGCACATCTCAATGAAGAAATCACCTGGAATCACCGTCCGCTGGACGTGGAACGCATGGCTGAAGCCGCGCAGTACCTGATCGGTACTCATGATTTCAGTGCGTTCCGTGCCGGCCAGTGCCAGGCCAAGTCGCCGATCAAGCAGATGCATCATCTGCGTGTGACCCGTCACGGCAAAATGATCGTGCTGGACATCCGCGCCAATGCCTTCCTGCATCACATGGTGCGCAATATCGCCGGGGTGCTGATGACGATCGGTGCTGGCGAGCGGCCGCCGGAGTGGATGAAAGAAGTGCTGGAAAGCCGCGAGCGGCGCTCCGGTGGGGTCACGGCGCATCCGTTCGGGCTGTATCTGGTGCAGGTCGAGTACCACGACGAGTTCCCGTTGCCCGAGCGTTTCATCGGGCCACATTTCCTTACGGGTTTCTCGGAACTTGACGGCTGACGCCCTCGAATGCATTTGTTACCATCCGGGACTTTCCCGGATTTGCCTTGAGGTTTTTATCGACATGTCGGCCGTTCGCAGCAAGATTTGCGGGATTACCCGCATGGAAGATGCGTTGGCAGCCGTCGAGGCCGGGGCCGATGCCATCGGGTTCGTGTTCTACGCTAAAAGCCCGCGCGCGGTGACTGTGCAGCAGGCGCGGGCGATCATCGCCGCGCTGCCGCCGTTCGTGACCACGGTGGGACTGTTCGTCAATGCCAGCCGTTGCGAGCTTGGCGAAATTCTCGATGCCGTGCCGCTGGATCTGCTGCAATTTCACGGCGACGAGACCGCTGCCGAGTGCGAAGGCTGGCACCGGCCATATATCAAGGCCCTGCGGGTCAAGGCTGGCGATGACATCGCCGCCGCCTGCAATGCCTACCCGAGCGCCAGCGGCGTGCTGCTCGATACCTACGTCGAAGGCGTGCCCGGTGGAACCGGTGAGGCGTTCGACTGGTCATTGATTCCGCAGGGTTTGAGCAAGCCGCTGATTCTGGCCGGCGGCCTGACCCCGGAGAACGTCGCTGACGCCATTGCCCGGGTGCGGCCATATGCCGTGGACGTCAGTGGTGGGGTAGAAGCGAGCAAGGGCATCAAGGATCACGCAAAGATTCGGGCGTTCATCAGCGCCGTACGTTGATGTGACGGCTGGCAGACTGCCGCCGTCCACAGCTCTGTAGAAAAGAGGCTGAGGGTCTTTTCGGGTTGTACGCAGGTCAGTTCCGCTGACCCGGCAATCCATCGATCATCGCCACACATGAATTTAGCTGAAGGGCATACGCGGGGCCGCGAACCAGAGCGTTCGGGCCGCCGGTACTGGAGAAAGAAAGCATGAGCAACTGGTTGGTAGACAAGCTGATCCCTTCGATCATGCGTTCGGAGGTCAAGAAGAGCTCGGTGCCTGAAGGCCTGTGGCACAAATGCCCGTCCTGCGAGGCCGTGCTGTATCGTCCGGAGCTGGAAAAGACCCTGGACGTTTGCCCTAAATGCAATCATCACATGCGTATTGGCGCACGTGCGCGCATCGACATCTTCCTGGATGCCGAAGGCCGTGTTGAGCTGGGCGCCGACCTGGAGCCGGTTGACCGTCTGAAATTCCGTGACGGCAAGAAGTACAAGGATCGCCTGGTGGCTGCCCAGAAGCAGACCGGCGAGAAAGACGCACTGGTTTCCATGAGCGGCACCCTGCTGGGCATGCCTGTCGTGGTTTCGGCGTTCGAATTCAGCTTCATGGGCGGCTCCATGGGCGCCATCGTCGGTGAGCGCTTTGTGCGCGCCGCCAACTACGCCCTGGAAAACCGTTGCCCGATGGTCTGCTTCTCCGCCTCCGGTGGCGCGCGGATGCAGGAAGCCCTGATCTCGCTGATGCAGATGGCCAAGACATCGGCCGTGCTGGCACGTCTGCGTGAAGAAGGCATTCCGTTCATCTCCGTACTGACCGACCCGGTCTACGGCGGCGTTTCCGCCAGTCTGGCAATGCTCGGCGACGTGATCGTCGGCGAGCCGAAAGCCCTGATCGGCTTCGCCGGTCCGCGCGTGATCGAGCAGACCGTTCGTGAAAAACTGCCGGAAGGCTTCCAGCGCAGCGAGTTCCTGCTGGAACACGGCGCAATCGATCTGATCATCGACCGTCGCGAGCTGCGTCCACGCCTGGGCAATCTGCTGGCGCAACTGACCGGCAAGCCGACGCCGACCTTCGTTGCTGCGCCGATCGAGCCGATCGTCGTTCCGCCGGTGCCTGCCAACGTATGACCGAGCGCACCCTTGGCGAGTGGCTCGCCTACCTTGAGCAGTTGCATCCCTCGGCCATCGACATGGGGCTGGAGCGTTCGCAACAGGTAGCGTCCCGCATGGGGCTGGGCCAGCCGGCGCCTCGGGTGATTACGGTCACCGGCACCAACGGCAAGGGTTCGACCTGCGCTTTCGTGGCTTCGCTGCTGCGGGCGCAGGGCCTGAGCGTTGGTGTCTACAATTCCCCGCACCTGCTGCGTTACAACGAGCGGGTGCAGCTCAATGGCGTCGAAGCCACTGACGCACAGCTGTGCGAAGCCTTCGCGGCGGTCGAGGCCGGGCGTGGCGAGACTTCCCTGACTTACTTCGAAATGGGCACCCTGGCGGCGTTCTGGCTGTTTCAGCAGGCCGGGCTTGATGCGGTGGTGCTGGAAGTCGGTCTGGGCGGGCGTCTGGACACGGTCAACGTGGTCGATGCCGACATCGCGCTGGTCACCAGCATTGGTGTCGATCATGCCGATTACCTGGGCAACACCCGCGAGTCCGTGGCTTTCGAGAAGGCCGGGATTTTTCGTCAGGGCAAACCTGCGCTGTGCGGCGATCTGAATCCTCCACAACCTTTGCTGGACAAGGCGCGCGAGCTTGCTTGCCCGTTCTTCCTGCGCGGGCGGGATTTCGATCTGGGCATCACTGATCAATTCTGGCAGTGGCGCGGCACCGATGCCGATGGTCAGGTCGTCGAGCTGCGGGATTTGCCGCTGCTCGATCTGCCGATGGAAAACGCCGCGCTGGCGTTGCAGGCTTATCTGCTGCTGGGTCTGCCTTGGGATGCTCAACAAATTGTTGCGGCCTTGCAGGCGACTCGCGTGGTTGGTCGTCTGGATCGTCGCTCGTTCGAATGGGACGGCAAGCGCCTGAACCTGTTGCTGGATGTCGGGCATAACCCGCACGCGGCGGAGTATCTGGCCCGGCGTCTGGCGGCTCGCCCGCCGGTCGGCAAGCGCCTGGCGGTGTTCGGCCTGCTTGCGGACAAGGATCTGGACGGTGTGGTCGGTGAGCTGAATGCCAGCGTCCAGCATTGGGCGGTGGCGCCACTGGATTCGCCGCGAGCGCGTCCGGTGGCTGAATTGAATGTTGCATTGCAGAACCTTGGTGCGTCGGTCACGTCTTATGACAGCGTGGCGGCCGCTCTGGAAGGGCAGTGTGCAGTGGCCACCAGCGACGACGAGATCTTGCTGTTCGGATCATTTTATTGTGTCGCCGAGGCCCTTGAATGGCTGGCCCGGCGCTCCACGGAGGAAGCGGCAAATGGCTTTGCTGGATAAAGCGTACAAACAGCGCATGGTCGGTGCCCTGGTGCTGGTGGCGCTGGCGGTGATTTTCCTGCCGATGCTGTTTTCCCGTCAGGACGAACAGCGTCAGGTGACCGTCGATGCGCCGGCTGCTCCGAAGGCACCTGCCGTGGCGCAGATCCAGATGGAGACGGTCGCGGTGCCTGAGCCACAGGTTCTGCCTCAGGAACCAGTGCCGAGCGATTACGAAGTTGCCGAGCAAACGGCGCCAGCGGCACCGATTGCGCCAGCGGCTCCAGCTCCTGCGCCGGTAGCCAAGCCAGTCGCAGTCGCTCCGGCGCCTGCACCCGTGACCAAGCCTGCTGCAGCCCCGGCCCAGCCGATCGCTGCACTGTCTGCCAAGCCGGATACCACCCAGAGCCGCGTCGATGCCAATGGCCTGTCGGTAAGTTGGTCGGTACAACTGGCGAGCCTGTCGAGCCGCGCCAGCGCCGAAAGCCTGCAGAAAACCCTGCGCAGTCAGGGCTACAACGCTTACATCCGCTCCGCCGATGGCAAGAATCGGGTGTTTGTCGGTCCGCTGATCGAGCGTGCCGAAGCCGATCGATTGCGCGATCTGTTGAGTCGCCAGCAGAACCTCAAGGGTTTTGTGGTGCGCTTCCAGCCCGAGCGTGGCTGAAAACTATCACCTCGATTGAAATGCACTGACAATCGCAGCTTACCGACAGCCATGCGCTCTGCTAAAATGCGCCGCCTTATCCGTCTGTAGGCTGCACTGTGCCATTTACCTGGGTTGACTGGGCGATCGTTGCAATCATCGCCATCTCCGCTTTGATCAGTTTGAGCCGCGGCTTCGTCAAGGAAGCACTATCGCTGGTGACCTGGATCATCGCAGGAGCGGTTGCCTGGATGTTCGGTGGCTCACTGTCCGAGTACCTCGCCGGATACATTCAAACTCCATCGGCTCGTGTGATCACGGGCTGTGCCATCATGTTTGTCGCCACACTGATCGTGGGCGCAATGATCAATTATCTTATCGGCGAGTTGGTTCGCGTCACCGGGTTGTCCGGGACCGATCGATTCCTCGGCATGGCCTTCGGCGCTGCGCGTGGCGTGTTGCTGGTGGTCGTGGCGGTCGGGCTGTTGAGCCTGGGGCCGGTACAGCAGGACGGGTGGTGGAAAGAATCACAGCTCGTGCCAAAGTTTCTATTGGTCGCCGACTGGTCCAAGAACCTGATTCTCGGGTGGAGCAGTCAGTGGCTTGCCAGCGGAATCAGCGTACCCGCTGATATTCCGTTCAAGGAGCAACTCTTGCCGTCGGCCAAAACGCCTCAGTGAGTGTTGTTCAGTTCAGATCCATTAAGTAGGGGTTGCGTCGCATGTGTGGCATCGTCGGTATCGTCGGTAAGTCGAACGTCAATCAGGCGCTGTATGACGCGCTAACCGTGCTCCAGCACCGCGGCCAGGACGCTGCCGGTATCGTGACCAGCCATGATGGCCGGTTGTTCTTGCGCAAGGACAATGGCCTGGTGCGTGACGTGTTCCAGCAGCGTCACATGCAGCGCCTGGTCGGCCACATGGGTATCGGTCACGTCCGTTACCCGACTGCCGGCAGCTCGACCTCGGCCGAGGCCCAGCCGTTCTACGTCAACTCGCCGTACGGCATCACCCTGGCGCACAACGGCAACCTGACCAACGTTGAACAGTTGGCCAAAGAGATCTACGAATCCGATCTGCGTCACGTCAATACCAGTTCCGACTCGGAAGTGTTGCTCAACGTGTTCGCCCACGAACTGGCCCAGCGCGGCAAGTTGCAACCGACCGAAGAAGACGTGTTTGCTGCCGTGACCGACGTGCACAACCGCTGTGTTGGCGGCTATGCCGTCGTGGCGATGGTGACCGGCTACGGCATCGTCGGCTTCCGTGACCCGCACGGCATCCGTCCGATCGTGTTCGGCCAGCGTCACACCGACGAAGGCGTCGAGTACATGATCGCGTCCGAAAGCGTTTCGCTGGACGTGCTCGGCTTCACCCTGATTCGCGACCTGGCGCCGGGCGAAGCGGTCTACATCACCGAAGACGGCAAGCTGCACACCCGTCAGTGCGCGACCAACCCCTCCCTGACCCCATGCATCTTCGAACACGTCTACCTGGCGCGTCCGGATTCGATCATCGACGGCGTTTCGGTCTACAAGGCCCGTCTGCGTATGGGCGAGAAGCTGGCCGAGAAGATCCTGCGCGAGCGTCCAGAGCACGACATCGACGTGGTCATCCCGATTCCGGATACCAGCCGTACTGCTGCACTGGAGCTGGCGAACCACCTGGGCGTGAAATTCCGCGAAGGCTTCGTCAAGAATCGTTACATCGGCCGTACCTTCATCATGCCCGGCCAGGCCGCGCGCAAGAAATCGGTACGCCAGAAGCTCAACGCCATCGAGCTGGAGTTCCGCGGCAAGAACGTGATGCTGGTGGACGACTCGATCGTTCGCGGCACCACCTGCAAGCAGATCATCCAGATGGCCCGCGAAGCCGGCGCGAAAAACGTCTACTTCTGCTCGGCCGCTCCGGCTGTGCGCTTCCCGAACGTGTATGGCATCGACATGCCGAGCGCTCACGAGCTGATCGCGCACAATCGTTCGACTCAGGATGTCGCTGACCTGATCGGCGCTGACTGGCTGATCTATCAGGACCTGCCTGACTTGATCGAAGCGGTCGGCGGCGGCAAGATCAAGATCGAAAACTTCGATTGCGCGGTGTTCGACGGCAAGTACGTCACCGGCGACGTCGACGAGGCTTACCTGAACAAGATCGAACAGGCACGCAACGATGCCTCGAAGGTCAAGACCCAGGCGGTCAGTGCGATCATCGATCTGTACAACAACTGAGTTTCAACCGGCCCTTAGGGGCCGGTTTTGTATCTGGCAAAAGACTTTTATTTATCGAGAACAGGGCAAGGAGTGACAGCATGAGTCAGGAATGGGATGCCGGTCGGCTGGACAGCGACCTCGAAGGCGTAGCGTTCGATACCCTGGCCGTACGTGCCGGTCAGCACCGTACGCCGGAAGGCGAGCACGGTGATCCGATGTTTTTCACTTCCAGCTACGTGTTCCGTACCGCCGCCGACGCCGCCGCACGGTTTGCCGGGGAAGTGCCGGGCAACGTTTACTCGCGTTACACCAACCCGACCGTGCGCTCGTTCGAAGAGCGCATTGCTGCGCTGGAAGGCGCCGAGCAGGCCGTAGCCACGGCGACGGGCATGGCCGCGATCATGGCGGTGGTGATGAGCCTGTGCAGCGCTGGCGATCATGTGCTGGTGTCGCGCAGCGTGTTCGGTTCGACCATCAGTCTGTTCGAGAAGTACTTCAAGCGCTTTGGCGTGGAAGTCGATTACGTTCCGCTGGCGGATCTGTCGGCCTGGGATGCGGCGATCAAGTCCAGCACCAAATTGCTGTTTGTCGAGTCGCCGTCCAATCCGTTGGCTGAGCTGGTGGATATCACCGCGCTGTCGGAAATCGCACACGCCAAGGGCGCGATGCTGGTGGTCGACAACTGCTTCTGCACGCCTGCCTTGCAGCAGCCGTTGAAGCTCGGTGCGGACATCGTTGTGCACTCGGCCACCAAGTTCATCGATGGCCAGGGCCGTTGCATGGGCGGCGTGGTGGCCGGTCGCGGCGAGCAGATGAAAGAAATCGTCGGCTTCCTGCGCACTGCCGGCCCGACCCTGAGTCCGTTCAATGCCTGGATCTTTCTCAAAGGCCTGGAAACCCTGAATCTGCGGATGAAGGCGCACTGTGCCAACGCCCAGCAACTGGCTGAATGGCTGGAGCAGCAGGACGGCATCGAGAAAGTGCATTACGCCGGTCTCAAGAGCCATCCGCAGCATGAGTTGGCCCAGCGTCAGCAGAAGGGCTTTGGCGCGGTCGTCAGCTTCGAGGTCAAGGGTGGCAAAGAGGGCGCCTGGCGCTTTATCGACGCGACCCGTTTGATTTCGATCACTGCCAACCTGGGTGACAGCAAAACCACCATCACTCACCCGAGCACCACGTCCCACGGCCGTCTGGCGCCGCAGGAGCGTGAAGCGGCGGGGATTCGTGACAGCCTGATCCGCATCGCGGTCGGTCTGGAAGACGTCGCTGACCTGCAAGCCGACCTGGCGCGCGGTCTGGCGGCGTTGTGATCGAGTTGTCCACGCCAAATACGGGCACCCATGGCCGCGTTGCGCTGGTCACGGGTGCCGCTCGCGGCATTGGTCTGGGGATCGCAGCGTGGCTGATCAGCGAAGGCTGGCAAGTGGTGCTGACGGACCTGGATCGGGCGCGAGGCTCGAAAGTGGCGAAGGTGCTGGGTGAAAACGCCTGGTTCATTGCCATGGACGTGGCGGATGAAAGCCAGGTGGCGCTCGGCGTCGCGGAAGTGCTGGGGCAGTTCGGTCGTCTGGATGCGTTGGTGTGTAACGCGGCGGTGGCCGATCCGCACAACATCACTCTGGAAAGCCTGGATCTGGCCTACTGGAACCGGGTGCTGGCGGTGAATCTCAGCGGGCCGATGTTGCTGGCCAAGCACTGTGCGCCGTATCTGCGGGCGCACAACGGGGCGATCGTCAATCTGGCCTCGACCCGTGCGGCGCAGTCAGAACCCGATACCGAAGCCTATGCAGCGAGCAAGGGCGGTTTGCTGGCGTTGACTCATGCGTTGGCAATCAGCCTCGGGCCGGAGATTCGTGTCAATGCGGTCAGTCCGGGCTGGATCGACGCGCGGGATCCTTCTACACGGCGCGCCGAACCGCTGACCGATACCGATCATGCCCAGCATCCGGCGGGCAGGGTAGGGACGGTCGAGGATGTGGCAGCGATGGTGGCGTGGCTGCTGTCGAAGAATGCCGGGTTTGTGACGGGGCAGGAATTCGTGGTCGACGGCGGTATGACCAAGAAGATGATCTACTCGGAATGACATGTTTTTGTCTTTTTGAGAAAAACTTCAATCCTGCTATTGACTTAGGTTCGCTACCTGCGTAAATTTCGCGGCCTCGGAGATGCAAACGGGTGATTAGCTCAGCTGGGAGAGCGTCTGCCTTACAAGCAGAATGTCGGCGGTTCGATCCCGTCATCACCCACCACTCCCGAGAGACTTGCGAAAGCAAGAGGTAGGCTGAAAGTGCCTCCACCGACGCGCAGCGGTAGTTCAGTCGGTTAGAATACCGGCCTGTCACGCCGGGGGTCGCGGGTTCGAGTCCCGTCCGCTGCGCCATATTCAACGAGTCAGGCACTGTCTGGTTCGCGATTGAAAAGCACCGAAGCTTTCAGTCAAACGAGTTACTTGAGCATCAGCTCAAAGCGATACGCAGCGGTAGTTCAGTCGGTTAGAATACCGGCCTGTCACGCCGGGGGTCGCGGGTTCGAGTCCCGTCCGCTGCGCCATATCTGTTTCAAGGACCACTGAACACCTTGAAACACCGAAAGCAACCGTTGGTTGATTCGGAATCGATAGCAAAGACCCTGGTCGAAAGACCGGGGTTTTTTGTGTCTGAAATTTGACCTTTCCAAAATTCCTCCTCCAGTTGCCTCGCGACGACTGCACGTTGTCCGCGCGGCAATATCCTCTGCGTCATCCGGTCGCTGCGATGCATTGCCACATTGATTTTTGATTCTTTAGTCAGATTTTTGTAACTGGTTGTTTGCTGCGAGCGCAGAAACCTTTAAAGTTAACCTTTCGGTCAGCTTTGCACTGTCATCACGCCCTTTGTTTAGCCAAAAAGGGCTTCTGCAAGACTCGAGATTCCCAGTAGATAACCAGAAGGGCGGATCCATAACCGCCCAGAGGATGATCCATGTCCAACCGTGAAATATCCCGGCGCTCGTTCCTTCAGGGCGGGCTGGTGGCGGGTGTGAGCGTTACGCTCACGCCGCTCAGCAGTCAGGCGCTGGCTGCCTTGATGGAAAACAGCGTGACCGTGCCGTCCGAGCAGTGGCTCGGCAACAACGGCAAGGCGCGCCAGCGTAACGATGCCTTGTCCAAGGTCTGCGGCAGCAAGGTTTTTGCCCGCGACATCCGTTCCAAGGACATGCCGGGCTGGCCCCAGCAGCAAGGCCATGCCATGTTGCTGAAAACCATCAAGGCCGACCGCATCTACGACGGCTATGACCTGTCGTGGCTCGGCGCCGACCTGCAGCCTGACCGCATTGTCACCGCGGCCGACCTGGACAAGGACGGCATCGTGTTCCCTGAAGAGCACGCGCCGGATCCATTGCTGCCGGAAGGCAAGGTGCCGATGTTCATTGGTCACCCGGTGGCCATCCTGATCTGGAACGATTTCGAGCGTTTCCGTCAGGCCAAGAACAAACTCAAATTCAATGACAAAGCGATTCGTTACGGTGCAAAAGTGCCGTTCTACGAAGGCGATCCCTATGGCAGTTTCCGCTACGTGCGCGTCGGTGGCCCGACGTCGGCGGACGAAGACGAATTCGCCAGCCTCAAGGACTCGATCCTGTTTCCGATGCTGAAAAACCGTCGCCCGGTGTGGAATTCCCAGCCGAACCTGCACGGCAACCTGACCGAGCGCGGTCTGTTCTACGCCGACCGCATGAAGAAAGAGATCGACACGCCGCCGGACAACTGGCTGGTGTTCGACGAGCGCTACAAGACCCCGTCGATCGAACCTGCCGCGATGGAGCCGGACAACGGCAACGGCTGGTACGACCCGGCCACCAAGACTCTGCATTTCGTCGTCGCCACCCAGTGCCCGCTGGAAGCCGCCACCGAGACCGCGAAGATGATCTCGCCGTCGCGTTTCGGCCTGGCCAACCTGAACATGCACCCGGGCTACACCGTCGGTTACGGTTCCAAGGACCACAACATTTTCGTCTACTACGCGGCCCTGGCAGCGTTGTACGGCGCAGGTGTGCCGATTCGCCTGGCCAACGACCGCTACGAGCAGTTCCAGAGCGGCATCAAGCGCCACCCGTTCGACATCCGCTACCAGCTGGCGGTGGACAAGACCGACCACAGCTTCAAGATTTTCCGCGCCGAAATGAGCGTCGATGGCGGCGGTCGTATCAACTACAGCCCGTCGGTGGCTGCGGTTGGCGCAACGGCGGCTCAGTCGATCTACTACATGCCGCAAAACGATCTGCAAGTCACCGCTTACCACTCCCGTGGTGTTGAAGCCGGTTCGATGCGTGGCTACGGTACGCTGCAGAGCATGGCTTCCACCGAAATGATGGTCGATGAAATCGCCGATCGGCTTGGTGTCGACGCCATTGATCTGCGTCGCAAGAACGCGTTGCGTTCTGGGATGAAAAACACCCAGGGCGCGATCCCGGCCGGTGCACTGCGCCTGCACGAGATTCTCGACAAGGCTTCGCTGCACGAAGTCTGGAAGAACCGCGACGCGATCAAGAAACAGCGCGAAGCGGCGGATCCGGACAACTGGTACGGCGTCGGTTTCGCCATTTGCCAGAAAGACTTTGGCACCGGTTCCGAAGCGCCGATGGCCAGCATCGAATTCACCGCTGAAGGGCGCATTTCCCTGCGTCACATCGGCATCGAGATCGGCACTGGCATGTCCACTTCGCAAGCCCTGGTGGTCGCCGATTTCCTCGGCAGTCCGGCGCACGACGTGAAGACCGGCGAAACCGAATGGAAGGAAATGCAGCTGGTCACCGCCGGCAACCCTTACATCATGAGCCAGGCCGAGCAGGACAACTTCCTGCGCAATCCGCGCTGGGTCGGCAAATTGGCGTCGGCCTCGTCCGCAACCAACTCCGCCTACTACTTCAGCCACGCCACCCGTGAAGCGGCACGCGTGCTGTTCAACCACGGTCTGTGGCCGGCAGCGCTGGAGATCTGGCGTCAGGGCCCGTACGGCGGCCAGGCCAATCCTTACGTCGTGCGTCGCGAAGATGCGCATTGGGTCGACGGCAAACTGACGGCCAACGGCATGCAGCCGCTGACTTTCGAAGAACTGGCCAAACGTGCTCACGAGCGCGGTCTGGTCACGGCTGCCACGGTTCACGGCTTCAACCGCTGGAGCTGGGCAGAAGCCGAATACAGCATCGACGGCGTGCGCGAGCGTCTGCCGCTCGACGGTCTGGCCGTGAAGTACGGTGACGGCGCCCCGAAAGCCAAGAAAGCGCAAATGACCAGCGACGGTTTCCACCTGCTGGATCGGCAGAACATCGCCTATCCGGTGGTTCAGCTGAACAACGCTGCTGTGACCTATTACAGCCCGGTAGCGACGCTGGTCGAGTTGAAGGTCAACAAAGGTTCGGCAGAAGTTGAAGTGCTCAACCATCACTCGTGGCTGGAATGCGGTCGGGTGCTGGTCGAAGAACTGGTTCGTGGCCAGCTCGAAGGCGGGATCGCCATGGGCATCGGTCACGCCTTGATGGAAGAGATGCCGCTGTACGAAGGCGGGCCGGGGGAGGGGGACTGGAACTTCAACCGTTATCGCCTGCCGATGGCGCGCCATGTGGCGGTGTGGAAGCAGACGTCGGAAATCCTGCCGCCGCTGTCGCCTAGCGACCCGTCCAAAGGCATCGCCGAAGTGGTGATGATCCCGGTGGTCGGCGCCATCGGTAATGCCGTGGCTCACGCCATCGGCAAACGTGTCCGCGATCTTCCAATCACTGCTGCGCGCATCAAGGAGGCCCTCAATGGCTAACCGTCCGCTTCAACTGACCCTCAACGGTCAATCCGTCGGCCCGGTGGACATCCCTGATGACCTGCCGATGATCGATTATCTGCACGAATACAAGAACCTCACCGGTTCGCGCCTGGGCTGCGGCCAGGGCATCTGCCACGCCTGTGTGGTGATCGTCGACAACCCGGACGGCACCAGCGAAGAAGTGCGCACCTGCATCACCGGCGCGCATTACTTCGAGGGCAAGAAAGTCCGCACCATCGAAAGCCACGCCAAACGCGACGAGCAAGGTCAGGTCACCGAGCTGAACTCGATCCAGCAGCGTTTCGTCGATGAGTTTGCGTTCCAGTGCAGCTACTGCGCACCGGGCTTCGTCAACGCCGCGACCGTGCTGGTGGAAAAGCTGCAACGCCAGCCGATCGTCAAAAGCAAACTGGAGCAAGTCATCGAGGACAGCCTCGGCCATCACATCTGCCGTTGCACCGGGTACGTGCGTTACTACAACGCCACCCGCAACGTGCTGACCGATCTCGGCCTAGTCAAGGAGGGTTAAGCATGAAGCGTTTATTGACCCGCCTGGCCCTGGCGGTCGGGTTTGCCGTGCCTGTTCTGGCGGCTCATGCGGATGATCAGGTCAAGCGCGGCGAATACCTCGCCCGCGCCGCCGACTGCATGGCTTGCCACACAGCGCCGGGCGGCGCACCGTTTGCCGGTGGCCTGCCGATCGTGTCGCCATTCGGCACAATCTACGGCACCAACATCACCCCGAGCAAAGAGCACGGCATCGGCCTGTACAGCGATGACGAATTCTTCGCTGCGCTCACCGAGGGCAAGCGTCGTGACGGCGCCAATCTTTACCCGGCGATGCCATACACCTCGTATCACTTGATGCCGCGTGCGGATTCGGATGCGATTCATGCGTATCTGAAAACCATCGAGCCGATCGAGCGCGCCGCGCCAGTCACGAGCCTGAGCTTCCCGTTCAACGTGCGTCCGGGCCTGATCGGCTGGAACATGATGTACGGCAAAGCCTTGAAGCTGGAGCCGGCCGAAGGCAAAAGTGACGCCTGGAAGCGCGGCCAGTACATGGTCGAAGTGCTGGGTCACTGCGGCGAATGCCACACGCCACGCGGCTTGCCGGGCGCGATGCAGCTGGACAAGCGCCTGACCGGCGGCATCCTCAACGGTTACCTGGCACCGAGCCTGCTGGCAACGGATCTGGCGGCCCGCGGCTGGAATCAACAGGACCTGAGCACGTTCCTCAAGCACGGCATGAGTGCCCAGGGCACGATGTTCAACGAGATGTTCCCGGTGTTTCACAACAGCACCCAGGGCCTGAATGATCCGGATCTGGCAGCGATGGCAACCTTCCTGCTCGGTGACAAGCCGCCGGCAGCGAAAGAGCTGACCGACGTTCCGGTGGAGAAACTCAGTGCCAGTGCCCAACGCGGCCGTCAGGAATACTTGAACGTCTGCGCCGGTTGTCACGCGGCCGGTGGCGAAGGCAAACCGCACATTGCGGTGGCCATGCGCGGCAATACCACGCTGCGCCTGGAAGATCCGCGCAATCTGGTTCGAGTGATCGAGGACGGTATCGGCGAGCAGAAATTCGCCGGATTCGAACACATGCAGCCGATGCCGGGTTTTGCCGACAAGCTCAGTGCCGAACAACTGACCGATCTGCTGAACTACCTGCGTCAGGGTTGGGGCGGTCAATCTGCTGAACTGGCGGTGGGCGATGTGCAGAAGCTTCAGGCTGACGCGCCGTCCATCGAGCACAAGGCGCACTGATCATGCAGCATCTCGATCTGCAGGTTGTGCGTCGGGCGCTGGAATGGTCGACGGCGGGGCAGCGCATCTGGCTTTGCACCGTGCTGACCACCTACGGTTCGGCGCCTCGTGCGCCGGGTTCGCTGCTGGCGGTGAACGACGGCGGGCAGTGGATCGGGTCGCTGTCCGGTGGTTGTGTCGAGGAAGATTTTCTCGAACGCGTCGCCGAAGGTGCGTTTCTCGATGCAATCAACGTCGTGCGTTATGGCGAAGGTGACGATCCGCGCTCGCGGGTCAGCCTGCCCTGCGGCGGCATTCTCGATGTGCTGGTAGAAAAATTTGACGCCGGTTGCGATGTGCAGGCGCACCTGCGCGAACTCGAATCGGCATTGCTGGGGCAACGCCGGTTGATTCGCGAGGTCGATCTGACCACGGGGGCGCGCAGCCTGTTTGCGGATCGTGAGCAGGGTGCGCGGATCGAGCGTGAAATCGATCGCGTGCGGATTCGCATTGGTGCCGCCCAGCGTTTGCTGCTGGCGGGGTATTCCAGTGTGGCGCAGGCCTGTGCGGAGTTCGCGGTAGGTCTCGGCTTCGAAGTGATTCTCTGCGATCCGCGTGATGAAGTGTTGGAAGGCGTGGTGCTCAATGGCGTGGAGATTCGCCGGCAACTGCCGTCGGTGTTCATTGCCGATGGTGGTTGCCACCGTGATACCGCAGTGGTGGCATTGACCCACGATCCACGCATCGACGATCTGGCGATGATGGAGGCTGTTCGCACTGAGGCGTTCTACATCGGCGTGATGGGCTCGTTGCAGACATCACAGAAACGCTTCGAGCGTTTGCGCCGGATTGGCGGTCTGGGGGAGGGCGAGCTGGCGCGGATTCATGCGCCGATCGGTCTTAACCTTGGCAGCAAGACACCGTCGGAAATCGCTTTGGCCGTGCTCGCGGATATTCTGCGGATTCGCAGCGGGATTACGCGAGATCAGCTGTAAGCCGTGCTGGATGTAAAAGGGGCCGCTTTTCAGCGGCCCCTTTTTTTGCGCGTCAGAAACCGAGCTTGTCGCGCAGTCCGTAGTACCACGCGCCTAGTGCGGCAAATGGCGTGCGTAGGAGTTGCCCGCCGGGGAACGGGTAGTGCGGCAGATCAGCAAAGGCATCGAAGCGCTCGGCCTGGCCTCGCAGCGCTTCGGCCAATACCTTGCCGGCCAGGTGCGTGTAGGTCACACCATGGCCGCTGCAGCCCTGAGAGTAATAGATGTTGTCGCCCAGACGCCCGACCTGAGGCAGGCGCGACAGGGTCAGCAGGAAATTGCCGGTCCAGGCGTAGTCGATCTTCACGTCCTTGAGCTGCGGGAAAGCCTTGAGCATTTTCGGGCGGATGATCGCTTCAATGTTCGCCGGATCGCGCGCGCCGTACACCACGCCGCCGCCGAAGATCAGGCGTTTGTCGCCGGTGAGGCGGTAGTAGTCGAGCAAGTAGTTACAGTCCTCGACGCAGTAGTCCTGTGGCAGCAGGGATTTCGCCAGTTCATCGCCGAGCGGTTCGGTGGTGATGACCTGAGTGCCGCACGGCATCGACTTGGCTGCCAGTTCCGGCACCAGATTGCCCAAGTAGGCGTTGCCGGCAACGATAATGAATTTGGCCCTGACCTTGCCCTGCGGCGTATGTACGACCGGATTGGCGCCGCGTTCGATGCGCACGGCCGGTGACTGTTCATAGATAGTGCCACCCAGGGATTCCACGGCAGCGGCTTCGCCAAGTGCCAGATTCAGCGGGTGGATGTGACCGCCGCTCATGTCGAGCATGCCGCCGACATATTGATCGCAGGCGACCACTTCGCGGATGCGGCGCTGATCGAGCAGTTCAAGTTGAGTGTGGCCGAAGCGTTCCCACAGGCGCTTCTGAGATTCCAGGTGGCCCATCTGCTTGGCCGACAGGGCTGCGAATACGCCGCCGTCCTTCAAATCGCACTGGATATCATATTTGGCGACTCGCTCACGAATGATCCGGCCGCCCTCGAACGCCATCTGCCCGAGCAACTGAGCCTGCTTCGGGCCGACGCTGCGTTCGATCACGTCGATGTCACGGCTGTAGCTGTTGACGATTTGCCCGCCATTGCGTCCCGAAGCGCCGAAGCCGACTTTGGCGGCTTCCAGCACGGTCACGCGAAAGCCGTTCTCCAGCAGGAACAGGGCCGAGGAAAGTCCCGTATAACCAGCGCCGATCACACAGACATCCGTCTCCACGTCATCCTGCAGGGCAGGGCGTGGTGGTACGGCGTTGGCCGACGCAGCGTAATAAGACTCTGGGTAAGGGGTGTTCGCCATCCTGCAGCCTCTGTTTAATATATTTTACGAGTGCGACGATCCTACCCGAGTTGAAAAACCTCCGCCAGCCACCGGGAAATCTTCTTGCGGAGGGCTGAAATTAAATATTTTGCATATTCATAGGGTTAGGTGAAAAAAAGGTGTTGACACCCCTCCGGAATTCCGTAGAATGCCGCCTCACAGCAGGCACGTAGCTCAGTTGGTTAGAGCACCACCTTGACATGGTGGGGGTCGTTGGTTCGAGTCCAATCGCGCCTACCAAACAAAATCCGCTCTGCTGGGCGGTCTGGAAGGGCTCACCGAAAGGTGAGCCCTTTTTTGTTGTCTGCGATTTCTAAGGCCCGGCCTTGAAGCGTCAACTCGGTTCATGACGGCTACACTCCGGCGAGCGTCAGCTGTGAGGGAGTGAGTGCGTGAGTCGCCAAGTCAGACAAGCCATTCGGGGCGATATCGAAAGCCTGTTGCAGATTGATCCTGTCGCCGGAAGAGATGACAGCCGCCGAAAATACATTGCGAGGGCTGTCCAGGCGGGGGAGTGTTGGGTTGTCTGCGAGCGGAACGATCCTGGTGCTCCTGTCGGCTACGGGTGCCTGGATCGAAGTTTTTTTGGGGAATGGTTTATTCCGCTTGTGGTTGTCTCCAGTGAGGTCAGGCGTTCCGGCGCAGGTCGGCAAATCCTGAGCTATATGGAGTGCCACTCTTCGGCAGAAAAGATCTTTACCTCGACCAATGTGTCCAACTTGCCGATGCGACGGCTTTTGGAGGGGCTTGGTTATCAACACAGCGGAAGGGTGGAGAATCTGGATCCGGGCGATCCTGAGCTCGTTTTCGTGAAATTCTTGAGTTAAACGCGTGCCGCCGTTCGTCGCCGAAAGCCTTGGCGTCCATTTAAAAAGTGTGGATATTCAAGTGGTTACGGTTTTTTTTAACTGGCCGGTTATCAAAAATACGTTGTTACACACTGAGAAAATCAGTAATATCCACCCCGCGTTCACCACCACGGTTTATGCATTTTTAAATCCCAAGCTTCCATCAGCTGCTTGGGATTTTTTTTGCCTGCGATTTACCTCTCCTCACGCATTCGCCCCGTCGACTTTCTCAGCCAGCGCTGCCTTTCAGGTGGGCATCGGGCAAGTCCATATTTTTTCGACTACTACTGTCTGGCCGATTTTCATCTCAGTCTGACGGGAGTTCATCAATGCTGGTTCATTGGTTTCTGGCTGCGGTTCACTTGCTGGCATTTGCCTTGGGTTTCTGGGCCGTGCTGACGCGCGGAACGGCGTTCAGCCGCCTGGCTGTCGGGACGGGTGAGGTTAGGCGGGTTTTGCTCGCTGACAATCTATGGGGGATATCTGCGCTGGTGCTGCTGGTGACGGGCGGTATGCGAGCTTTTGGCGGTTACGAAAAGGGCACCGATTACTATCTGCATCAGCCGCTGTTCCATTTGAAGATGACGCTGTTTGTGCTGATTCTGCTTCTGGAGCTTGCGCCGATGATTACATTGATCAAGTGGCGTATAGGTCTGGCGCGGGGAAATCCTCTCGAGACAGGGCGAGCAAAGGTGTTTGCACGAATCAGCCATGCTGAGGCGTTGTTGCTGGTTCTGATGGTGATAGCGGCCACCGGGATGGCGCGTGGGGTGACGTTCGGCTAGGTGGGCGCAATTCCCGGCTTTGATTCGGAAACGTCCGACAGCCAGCCATTGAAATGATGGTTAGTATCGATGGCGAAGAAGGGGGAGGGAATTGCAGCAGGAGGAGAAATAGCCTGCGCCGTCACCAATGAGGTGGGGGGATGGCAATACGGCGCTCGGATCTTTAGCCAGTCATTACGCGAAGGTGAACAGACTGGCTACTGACTGCGAAAGGGCTCAGGGGGTTTGTGGCTTGTCCGGTGCGGTCAGGCCAGCCTGAATGCGCTGGTAAATCTCTTCGCGGTGTACGGCAACGTTCTTTGGAGCGTTGATGCCGATGCGAACCTGTTGGCCGCTTACGCCGAGGATGGTGATCGTAATGTCATCACCAATGTTTATGCTTTCACCGACTTTGCGGGTGAGTATCAGCATGGTCTTCTCCTTGATTGCTTTGTAGGGCACCTGATTCAGACAGTGCAGAGGTCGGTGGTACGTATAGATTAGTGCGAAGTCTCACGGTTTGGGTGCCTCTTTCTGACGCGCAGATGTGGCATTAATTCCCAGCGCGTAACTATACAGGTGCGGCAATCATCAATCTCGTAGTTTTGTGCCCATTTTGCTGGGCTCTGAAAGTATTCGCGAATGTTAAGATCCCCCTTTCGAGAATTCAGAGGGAAGCGTTGTGCGCAAATTGGTCTGGTTGGTCGCAGCACTGGCATTGGCGGGATGTGGTGAAGGCAAGAGTGTGGATGTTCAAAAGCCAAAATCGGTAGCGGTGGCAGCGCCGGCAGTCGTGTCCGGGCCGCAGTGGGATCTGGAGGTGCGCGGCGAAACACCTCAAGCCGTCAGTGATCTGAGCGGCTGGTTGATCGAGCATGCGTTTATTGCCAATGTCATCAAGGATGCCAATGGAAAGACCCGGATCCTGCTGGGGCCATTCAATTCCAAAGCCGAAGCCGAAGCGAAGCAGGCCGATGTGAGTGCGGCGCTGATCAAGGCGAAAAAACAGAACATCGAGACGCTTGTGATCGAGCGTACAGCAGCACAGTAAACATTCCTTTCAGCGGAGCTGACTAAAGGGCGTCCGGTGTGATTCGTTTTTACAGGAGTCACCAAAGATTCCCAGAAGGAGCTCCGCATGGCCTCCGCCAGTCCCTACAAGTTGTTCGACGTTGTTTTGCGGCACAAACATCAGCTGAGTCCGCACCTCATGCGGATTACGCTCGCCAGTCCGGCCGTAGCCGAAATGGCGACCTGGGCGCCTGATCAGCGCGTCAAACTGTTTTTCCCGGCCGCGGACGGTTCGCCAGCCCGGCTCTCTCAGGGTGAGGGTTGGTACGCTCGTTTTCGCTCAATGCTGGCGGATCGACGCCCGGCGATGCGCACCTACACCATTCGCCACTTGCGTGCCGATCGGGGCGAAGTCGACCTCGACTTTGTACTGCATGGCGAAACCGGGCCGGCTTCTCGTTGGGCTCTTCGATCGCAGCCGGGCGAGTCGTTGCAGATTCTGGCGCCCGATAAGCGGTTCTCGGCCGAGGAAGCGGGTGGCTTTGAGTGGAAGCCGCCGCGAACCCTCCAACAACTCTTGCTGGTCGCCGACTCAACGGCATTGCCCGCTGCAATGGGAATACTCGATGAACTGGCCGCGCTTGCAGAACCACCCCAGACTCAAGTGTTCTTCGAGGTCGACAGTGCGCAGGACATGCTCGCAGTCCCGGACTGGCCCGGATTATCGGTACAGTGGTTGATTCGAGAGCGGGAGGGAGCGGCGGTTGCCGGGACGCTGATGGTAGAGGCAGTGCGAAAGGCTGTGCTACCTGTCGACGCATCGACGGTCAATCAGGCGGTAGAACTGGCCGACGTCGATATCGATCAGGAGATCCTCTGGGAAATCGCCGAAACCGCCACTGACGGTTTTTATGGCTGGATTGCCGGTGAGTCTGCGGCGGTCATGAATTTGCGCCGATACCTGATCAAGGAGCGCGGTATCCCGCGAGATGCGCTCAATCTGATGGGCTACTGGCGATACAACAAGCCCGGCGGCTGACCACAAAAAAGGCCTCGAGCTTGAAGCGCGAGGCCTTTTCTTTTGTGCGGTCGATCAGCCGCAGGCTTTCATGTTCACCGGCCCGACAAACTCATTGCCGCGCCCCATCACGCACGCCACGCTTTGATTGCGCTGACGCTCCCAGTCTTGCACCGGGTACGTCTTGTCCCACGCTTCATACAGTTGGCGATCCTGCTTCGACAGGCGCAAACCGTATTGCTTGCTCATGTAGAAATAGGTGCGAGCGATCATGCCGCGAATCGAAGGGCGGGGCATGACCTTCTTCGCCTTGAAGTCGACCTGGGTCAGGCAGGAGCCATATTGACCCTTTTCGACCGGTAGCCAGCCATAGCTGAAGTTACTGCGATCACCGTTGACCTCGCCGATGCTCGGTACCAGGTTGTGCAGGTCGGCTTCGGCTTTCTGGTAGCTCGGGTCATAACGCGTGCAATTCTTGCGTCCGCCTTCCTGCCAGCACTGGCGCTGATGGCCGAACTCCCAGGCCGGGACAATGTGCTCCCATTCAATTCGGGCGGCGCGCTTGGCATTTTTACGCGGTACATAACCGCAAGCCGCCAGGTCGACCTTGTTTCCCGTGTATTTGCACCCGCAATAAAACTCGGTGGATTGTGGTGCGTACAGCTTCCAGGCGACCTTCTTGGCTTCGGTGAATGTACGGGGCGCGCCAGCCTGGGCGCCCAGGGAAATGAACAGTAAAAGCAAAGCAAAAAAACGGACAATCATTGAGTCAATCTTCCTTCGGTACAACCCAGAAAATCTGCACGCCACCATCGTCTCGGTAGGCGAGGGTGACGTTGTCGTTCTCGTCGATCTCTTCCAGCAGGCGCTCCCACTCATCGATCGGCTCATCCTGAAGACGGAAGATCAGAGCGGCTTTGGCTTTTTGTGCGGTGGGGGAGTTGATGATCTTTTGAACGCGCATGCCCATGCGTTCGTAGGCATCGGGAGCATCAGAGGAAGTGGCCACGAGGTTATCCTTATTAAGCTGTACGTGCATACAGTATTTAACTGTAGGCATTTTCGCAACTGCTTAAAAATCAAGAAAATCCTCTGACAGCGGTTTTCCGGTTTTGATGTGGCTCATCCGAATTTTTTGTGCAGGAAAGAAGCAGGGGCGGTGTAGGTAATTGCACCACCCACCAGGGCGGCGAGTGGTGAGGCAAGTGCCCGGCCGAGATCCGGCCGGGCGAGGGTGAATCAGTACTCCCAGAACATCCGTTGCAGCTCTTTGCTGTCATTGGTTTTGGTCAAGGCGACCATCGCCAGGATGCGGGCCTTTTGCGGGTTCAGGTCGTGAGCCACGACCCAGTCGTACTTGTCGTCAGGCTGTTCGGCGTTACGCAGAACGAAGCCGCCGGCATTGACATGGGAAGAGCGAATGATCTGAACGCCATCCTTGCGCAGAGCCTGCAGGGCCGGGACGACGCGAGAAGACACCGAACCATTGCCGGTGCCAGCGTGAATAATGGCTTTGGCGCCGGACTGGGCCAGGGCTTTGTAGGCGGTGTCGCCGACATTACCGTAGGAATAGGCGATTTCTACGTCAGGAAGGCTCTTGATGTTCTTGATATCAAATTCCGAATCCATGGTATGGCGCTTGGCTGGCAAGCGGAACCAGTAGGACTTGCCTTCGACCACCATGCCCAGCGGGCCCCATGGGCTCTTGAACGCTTCGGTCTTGATGTTGATCATTTTGCTGACATCGCGGCCGGACTGGATTTCATCATTCATGGTCACCAGCACGCCTTTGCCGTGGGCCTCTTTGCTGCTGGCGACGGCGACGGCGTTGTACAGGTTGAGCATGCCGTCCGCCGACATGGCAGTACCTGGGCGCATGGAGCCGACAACGATGATCGGCTTGTCGGTTTTTTCCACCAGGTTCAGGAAGTAAGCGGTTTCTTCCAGGGTGTCGGTGCCGTGGGTGATGACGATGCCATCGACGTCTTTGCTGTCGGCCAGCTCGGATACGCGGCGGCCCAGTTGCAGCAGGTTTTCATTGGTGATGCTTTCCGACGCGATCTGCATGACTTGCTCGCCACGCACGTTGGCCAGTTTGCTCAGCTCGGGAATGCCGGCAATCAATTGCTCGATGCCGACCTTGGCGGCCTGATAGGTAGCGCTGTTGGCCGCACTGGCGCCGGCGCCGGCAATGGTGCCGCCCGTAGCGAGAACCACCACGTTGGCCAGTTTAGTCTGGGTTTCGACTTCTTTTGCCTGAAGAGCGGAGGGCAGGAGCAGCATTAGGGCCAAAGCGCCCGGAACCAATGTCTTGAAAGCAGATTTCATTATTTTTCTCTCTAGTAGTGAGACGGTGCTGGTGCAGGTTCATCTAGATGCACCCCGGGCCGATCTGAATGCCAGGGGTGCAGGGAGGGAGCAGGATCTGTACCAGCCGTACTTTGCGTTAGAGAAATGTTTAACCTGATGATTTATATCAACATTTTATGGATTGGTGAGTCCCGGGCCGAATTGCTGATCCGGTATTCCGAACATTGGAGGCTTTCGTGTTCGGCTCTCCGAAAAGGACTACGTCTTTTGCAGGACAAGTGAGGTTGCCGGATTTGCATTCTCTGCTAAAGAAAGCTTCCAGCAGGCCGATGGGTGATGAAGGAAACTGGAATTGAGGGAGTTCACATGTCACTGACGATCGGTTTTTCCAACCCCGGTGCTGTCACCATCGGCGGCAAAACCGCAGCTACGATCAACGCGATGAGTGATGCGCAAGCGGACGCTTCTACCGAAGCGCTGGGCGCAGAAAAACCGGAGAGCAATCAGGTCAGGACCGGCGGTCCCGCGCAAGAAGACAGCAAGACTGAAGGAGGTGGCGATAACCTGAGTGTCACCGTCAAGATGCTGCTGAAGCGGATGCAGGAATTACAGAAACAATTGCAGGAGCAGCAGCAACGATTGGCTGCGGCACAAGCTGCGAGCTATCCGACTCCGGAAGCGAAGTCGCAGGCGGTCATGGCCGTACAGGGCGAGATCGCCGAAACCAGCGGCGCGCTGCTGGAAGTCTCGGCCGCGCTGGTCAAGGAAATGTCGAAAGGTTCTTCCGCCGGTAACGTGGTCAACACCACGGCTTGAGCACTCAAGGGGCGAATCTGCAGATTCGCCCTACAATCAATACCGATTTCTGATTGTTGACAAACGTAGGCAGGATTCGCATAGTTCGGTCTACGCAAACGTTTGCGCGGCTTTCCCGAGACCCTGTTGTCTGGAAGATGCCGACGAAGCTTATGCCAGCGCAAGCGTTGCTCACAATAATCATAAGATCGGAGTGAACCCATGAAGCTGCCATTCGCTGGACGTCTTCTCGCTGTCGCCATGCTGGCTGCCGCGTCCGCCGCACTGCCTGTCTCTTCGGCTTTCGCCGAGTCCCCCGAAAAACCCAAGGTCGCACTGGTCATGAAGTCTTTGGCCAACGAATTCTTCCTCACCATGGAAGACGGCGCCAAGGCTTACCAGAAAGAACACTCCGCCGATTTCGACCTGATCTCCAACGGCATCAAGGACGAAACCGACACGGCAGGCCAGACCCGCATTGTCGAGCAGATGATTCTCGCGAAGGTCAATGCACTGGTCATCGCGCCTTCTGACTCCAAGGCCATGGTGCCGGTGATCAAGAAAGCCGTCGACGCCGGTATCACCGTGATCAACATCGACAACCAGCTCGATCCCGCCGTCATCAAAAGCAAGAATATCTCCGTACCGTTCGTAGGCCCGGACAACCGCAAGGGTGCACGTCTGGTGGGCGAGTACCTGGCCAAGCAACTGAAGGCCGGTGACGAAGTCGGCATCATCGAGGGCGTTTCCACAACGACCAACGCCCAGCAGCGTACCGCTGGCTTCAAGGATGCGATGGAAGCTGCACAGATCAAGGTGGTTTCCCTGCAGTCCGGCGACTGGGAAATCGACAAGGGCAACAAGGTTGCCGCTTCGATCCTCAGTGAATACCCGGACGTCAAGGCGTTGCTGGCCGGTAACGACAGCATGGCGGTCGGTGCTGTTTCCGCTGTACGTGCGGCCGGCAAGGCCGGGCAGGTACAAGTGGTCGGTTATGACAACATCAACGCCATTAAACCGATGCTGCAGGATGGTCGCGTACTCGCAACGGCTGACCAGTTCGCTGCCAAACAGGCCGTGTTCGGTATCGAAACCGCGCTGAAAATCATCAAGGGCGAGAAAGTCGACAGTGGCGCCACCGGCGTCATCGAAACCCCGGTCGAGCTGGTCACCAAAAAGTAGTCCTTCGGCGACACAACGGCGCTCGTCCGTCCGGGCGAGCGCATGGAGAGTTTTTTATGTCAGTTTCCGCCCCGAACGCTGTCCTCTCGGTCAGCGGTATCGGTAAGACCTATGCGCAGCCGGTGCTCACCGGCATCGACTTGACGCTGATGCGCGGTGAAGTGCTGGCACTGACCGGCGAGAATGGTGCCGGTAAGAGTACACTGTCGAAAATTATCGGTGGTCTGGTGACCCCGACCACCGGGCAGATGCAGTTCCAGGGCAAGGAATACCGCCCTGGCAGCCGTACCCAGGCCGAAGAGCTTGGCGTGCGCATGGTCATGCAAGAACTCAATCTGTTGCCGACTCTTTCGGTAGCGGAAAACCTGTTTCTGGACAACCTGCCAAGCAACGGTGGCTGGATCAGTCGCAAACAGCTGCGCAAGGCTGCCATCGAAGCCATGGCCCAGGTCGGCCTGGATGCCATCGATCCCGACACGCTGGTTGGCGAGCTGGGTATCGGTCACCAGCAAATGGTCGAGATCGCGCGTAACCTGATCGGCGATTGCCATGTGCTGATCCTCGACGAGCCGACCGCAATGCTCACCGCTCGCGAAGTTGAAATGCTCTTCGAGCAGATCACCCGGTTGCAGGCGCGAGGCGTTGCGATCATTTATATCTCCCACCGTCTCGAAGAGCTGGCCCGAGTCGCACAGCGCATTGCTGTGCTGCGTGACGGCAATCTTGTTTGCGTCGAGCCGATGGCCAATTACAACAGCGAGCAACTGGTCACCCTGATGGTCGGTCGCGAGCTGGGCGAACACATGGACATGGGCCCGCGCAATATCGGTGCTCCTGCGTTGACGGTGAAAGGCCTCACTCGTTCCGACAAGGTTCGCGACGTGTCCTTCGAAGTGCGTGCCGGTGAGATTTTTGGCATTTCCGGATTGATCGGGGCAGGGCGCACGGAACTGCTGCGCCTGATCTTCGGCGCCGATCTCGCCGACAGCGGCAGCGTTGCTCTCGGTTCACCGGCGCAGGTGGTGAGTATCCGCTCGCCGGTCGACGCTGTGCGTAACGGCATCGCCCTGATCACTGAAGACCGAAAGGGTGAGGGCCTGCTGCTGAGCCAGTCGATCAGCGCCAACATTGCCCTGGGCAATATGCCGGAAATTTCAAGCGGTGGTTTCGTCAACAATGGTGATGAAATTTCTCTGGCCAAACGGCAGATCGATGCCATGCGCATCCGCAGTTCGAGTCCGACTCAACTGGTCTCCGAGCTGTCCGGCGGCAACCAGCAAAAAGTGGTGATCGGCCGCTGGCTGGAGCGCGACTGTTCGGTGTTGCTGTTCGATGAGCCAACTCGCGGTATCGACGTCGGCGCCAAGTTCGACATTTATAACCTGCTGGGTGAACTGACCCGGCAGGGCAAGGCGCTGGTGGTGGTCTCCAGCGACCTGCGAGAGCTGATGCTGATCTGCGACCGCATCGGGGTGTTGTCGGCGGGGCGTCTGATCGACACGTTCGAACGCGACAGCTGGACCCAGGATGACTTGCTTGCCGCCGCGTTCGCCGGCTACCAAAAACGTGATGCGTTGCTCAATGAAGCAGCGCCTAGGGATCTCCCATGAAAACTGCATCTTCTGCCGGTAAACGTAGTGGCAACTTCTACGGTCTGGGCACTTACCTGGGCCTGGCCGGTGCCCTGCTGGCGATGGTTGCGCTGTTCTCGGTCATGAGCAGCCACTTCCTGTCGTACAACACCTTCAGCACCCTGGCCAACCAGATCCCCGACCTGATGGTGTTGGCGGTGGGCATGACCTTCGTGCTGATCATCGGCGGGATCGACCTGTCGGTGGGCTCGGTGCTGGCACTTGCGGCATCGACCGTCAGCGTGGCGATCCTGGGCTGGGGCTGGAGTGTCCTTCCGGCTGCGTTGCTTGGCATGGCAGTGGCGGCATTGGCCGGCACGGTGACCGGCTCGATCACGGTTGCGTGGCGAATTCCGTCGTTCATCGTTTCGCTCGGCGTGCTGGAGATGGCCCGGGGCCTGGCGTATCAGATGACCGGTTCGCGCACGGCCTACATCGGTGACTCGTTCGCGTGGCTGTCGAACCCGATCGCTTTCGGCATTTCGCCGTCGTTCATCATTGCCTTGCTGGTGATCTTCATTGCTCAAGCGGTGTTGACCCGGACCGTGTTCGGTCGCTACCTGATCGGTATCGGTACCAATGAGGAAGCGGTGCGGTTGGCGGGCATCAACCCAAAACCGTACAAGATTCTGGTGTTCAGCCTGATGGGGCTGCTGGCCGGCATCGCGGCGCTGTTCCAGATTTCCCGCCTGGAAGCGGCCGACCCGAATGCCGGTTCAGGCCTTGAGCTGCAGGTGATCGCTGCGGTGGTCATCGGCGGTACCAGCCTGATGGGTGGCCGTGGTTCGGTCATCAGTACGTTCTTCGGGGTCTTGATCATCTCCGTTCTGGCGGCCGGTCTGGCGCAGATCGGCGCAACCGAGCCGACCAAGCGCATCATCACCGGTGCAGTGATCGTCATCGCGGTAGTGCTCGATACGTATCGCAGCCAGCGCGCAAGCCGGCGGGGCTGAGACATGGCGACAATCAAGGATGTGGCGGCGCTTGCGGGAATTTCCTACACGACCGTCTCCCATGTTGTGAACAACACCCGGCCAGTGAGCCAGGAAGTGCGGCTGAAAGTCGAGGCGGCGATCAAGAGCCTCGACTACGTGCCGAGTGCCGTTGCCCGATCGCTGAAGGCCAAGACCACTGCCACCATCGGCTTGCTGGTGCCCAACAGTCTTAACCCGTACTTCGCCGAACTGGCCCGGGGGATCGAGGATTATTGTGAGCGTAATGGCTACTGCGTAATTCTCTGCAACTCCGACGACAATCCGGAAAAGCAGCGCAGCTACCTTCGGGTGCTGCTGGAGAAACGCATCGATGGCTTGATTGTCGCTTCCGCTGGCGGTGACAGTGGCCTGGTACAAGGTCTGGCCGGAGTCAAGACGCCGATGGTGATCGTTGACCGGGGGCTGGAAGGTGTGGACGCCGATCTTGTGCGCATCGACCATGAATATGGCGCCTATCTGGCAACGAGGCACCTGATCGAACTCGGCCATCGCGATATCGCCACGATTGGCGGTCCGGCGAGTACCAGTGTTGCGCAAATGCGTCGGGCAGGATTTTGCCGCGCCTTGAAAGAGGCCGGTATTGAAGTGCCGTCATCGCGGATGCTCGAAAGCGATTTCACCAGCACGGGCGGTTACAACGCAGCGGCGGTTCTGCTTGAAAGCAATCCCCCCAGTGCAATCTTTGCCGGCAACGACATGATTGGTATCGGTGTGCTGCGCGCCGCCGCCGAGCGCAATGTGCGCGTACCTGCGCAGTTGTCGGTGATCGGTTTCGACGATATCCAGATGAGCCGTTACGTGTACCCGGCGCTGACCACTGTGGGGCAGTCGATCCTGCAGTTGGGCGAGATGGCGGCGGAAGTGTTGCTGCGAAGAATTGCCACCCCGGATCTGGCTACGGATCAGCGGATCGTGACCCCGAGTATTGTCTTGCGAGAGTCGACTGCGCCGCTGGCTGGCGTGTTTACCGAATATCGCTGAAACCGAATTGATGAGTAGTGGTGTATGCCTGCAAATGTAGTGGTAATAGGCAGTCTGAACATGGACCTGGTCACTCGGGCGCCTCGTTTGCCCCGGGGTGGCGAGACACTGATCGGACATTCGTTCGCGACTGTGTCAGGTGGCAAGGGTGCCAACCAGGCGGTGGCCGCCGCCCGGCTGGGCGCTCAGGTGTCGATGGTCGGCTGTGTCGGCAATGACGACTATGGCGTGCAATTGCGCGAGGCATTGCTGGTCGAGCAGATCGATTGCCAGGCGGTCAGCGTGGTCGAGGACTCCAGTGGCGTAGCGCTGATTGTGGTCGATGACAACAGTCAGAACGCTATCGTCATCGTTGCCGGAGCCAACGGTTCGATGACGCCTGCGGTGATCGACCAGTTCGACGCGGTCTTGCAGGCAGCGGATGTGATCATTTGTCAGCTGGAAATTCCCGATGCCACCGTCGGTCATGCGCTCAGGCGCGGTCGTGAACTGGGCAAGACGGTCATCCTGAATCCGGCCCCGGCCAGCCGTCCATTGCCGGCGGACTGGTTTGCTTCCATCGACTACCTGATTCCCAATGAAAGCGAAGCCGCAGCCCTCAGCGGCTTGCCGGTGGACTCGCTGGAAAGCGCTGAAAAAGCAGCTGCACGACTCATTTCCATGGGCGCCGGCAACGTGATCGTCACGCTGGGTGCTCAGGGTGCGTTGTTCGCCAACGGCTCGGGTTACCAGCATTTTCCTGCGCCCAAAGTGAAAGCGGTCGATACCACGGCTGCCGGGGACACCTTCGTCGGCGGTTTCGCAGCGGCGCTGGCCGCCGGCGAAACCGAGGTCGAGGCCATTCGCTTTGGTCAGATAGCCGCGGCGCTGTCTGTTACTCGTGCGGGTGCCCAGCCGTCCATTCCCACTTCATCCGACGTACAGGCGTTCAAACCCGCATGAAAAAGACTCCATTGCTCAATATCGCGCTGTCTCGGCTGATTGCCTCCCTCGGTCATGGAGACATCGTCGTGATCGGTGATGCCGGCTTGCCCGTGCCACCGGGTGTCGAGTTGATCGACCTCGCGCTGACCCACGGTGTTCCGGATTTCGTCAGCACCCTGAAGGTCGTGCTCAGCGAAATGCAGGTGGAAAGTCATGTGCTCGCCCAGGAAATCTTCGACAAGCAACCCACTGCGCTGGCTTCGCTGGACGTATTGAATGAAGAAGGTGCGCTGGGGCGGCGCGATCTGCTCAGTCATGAGCAATTCAAGGTTCTCAGCCGACAGGCGCGAGCGGTTGTCCGTACAGGCGAATGTCAGCCGTACTGCAACATCGTGCTGGTGGCCGGGGTAACGTTTTAACGGGGCTCAGTCCCTTTTCCGATTTCAAATGCACAAGGAATGCGCCATGCACCGCTATGCTCAAAAAATTCACCAACTGATCCGGAGCCTGCTGCTTTTGTCTGTGATAACCGCGACCGGCGCCCAGGCGGCGGAAAAGATCGATCTGATCATCGATACCGATCCAGGTGCCGATGATGTGGTGGCCCTGTTGTTTGCTCTGGCATCGCCGGAGGAGCTGAACATTCGCGCGCTGACCACCGTGGCTGGCAACGTGCGTCTCGACAAGACATCACGCAATGCGCGACTGGCCCGCGAGTGGGCCGGGCGTGAAGAGGTGCCGGTTTATGCCGGTGCACCGAAGCCGTTGATGCGCACACCGATCTACGCCGAGAACATCCATGGCAAGGAAGGCCTGTCGGGTGTCACCGTGCATGAACCGAAAAAAGGCCTGGCTGAAGGCAACGCGGTCAACTACCTGATCGACACCCTGAAAAAAGCCAAGCCGCACAGCATCACCATTGCCATGCTTGGGCCGCAAACCAACCTGGCATTGGCGCTGATCCAGGAGCCGGAAATCGTTCAGGGCATCAAGGAAGTGGTCATCATGGGTGGCGCGCACTTCAATGGTGGCAACATCACACCAGTGGCCGAATTCAACCTGTACGCCGATCCGCAAGCGGCTGAAGTCGTGCTCAAGAGCGGCGTGAAACTGACTTACCTGCCGCTGGATGTCACCCACAAGATTCTCACCAGCGATGCACGCCTGAAGCAGATCGCGGCGCTGAACAACAATGCGAGCAAGATTGTCGGCGACATCCTCAATGAGTACATCAAGGGCGATATGGAGCACTACGGTATTCCGGGTGGCCCGGTGCATGACGCCACGGTTATCGCTTACCTGCTCAAGCCGGAACTGTTCACCGGTCGTTCGGTGAACGTGGTAGTCGACAGTCGTGAAGGTCCGACCTTCGGGCAGACCATCGTCGACTGGTATGACGGCCTGAAAGCCCCGAAAAATGCCTTCTGGGTGGAAAACGGTGATGCTCAGGGCTTCTTCGATCTGTTGACCGAACGCCTGAAGCGTCTGAAGTAATCAACAGGCCCGCAGGTGCCAGCCTGCGGGCCTTTATTATTCTTTCTCGATGTCCGATGTGCCTTTGAAGTCATCCGGATACTTCTCGAACAGCTGGGCAATAAATGATTGCGCGGCTTGTGTTCCCAGCGTCTTGACCAGCAGGTCGATGCTGATCAATGCCAATTCCTCCGGGCTGCCCGGACTGTAAGAACTATGGCCTTGTGGCCAGTGGGCCTTGATGTCGGCTGAGATGCTTACGGTCGTCATGATGGGCTCGGAAGGTTCGGGACTGGAGTCTTGAGTTAACCACTTTGTCCGGTGTTTGGCACTGCGACTTAGGCATGAGCGCAGGGCTATGCGACACTTGGTCGTCTTCGAAATAACCAAGGACCTGCGCTGTGCAAATCGATTTGAATTCCCCCGGCGGCCTGACGCTGGACGCCGTGCGTCTGATGCTGGCTTCGGCCAGCGACGATGAGCACACCCAGTTACGCGTGACCAAGGGCGGCATTGCGTATATCTCTTCGGGTGTCACGGGTGGCCAGGATATCGAAGGCTTGTCGTTTCGCCTGGAGACCTGGGCCAAGGGCTCGGGTTATGTGGGCAACGTTGCGGCCAGCGATGAGGTCTGGGTGATGCAGATTTTCAATGCGCTCAAGGAAAACTGGCCGAATCCGCCCTTTGACTACATCGATGTCTACTGAGCACTGGTCATATTCAGTGACGATTGTGTGAAGAAGTATCAGGCGTTGCTGAGGCAAACTCGCCGTTTTTCTGATCGTGGGGCAGGGGAGTGGCGCAGGTCATGAAACCAAACGCTGTATTGGCGGTCGCACAATGTTCGCTCAACTATTGAAAAAAGGAGGCTTCATGCCTTGGAAGCTCGCGTCACTGGGTACTCTGATGGCAGTTGCCATGCTGGCTGGCTGCACTACCACGTCCAGCGAGTCGCAGAAGGATCCTGTGGCGACCGAAACCGGTCACAGTCGTTGCGAGGCAACCGCTGCGGAGTTCGCCGTCGGCAAAAAGGCTTCGCCGGAATTGCTGGAGCAGGCGCGCAAAAAGGCCGGAGCGCAGAATGCCCGATTCCTCAAGCCTGACGACATGATCACCCTTGAATACCGGTCTGACCGGCTGAATCTCAATACCGACAATAATCTGGTGGTCACCCGGGCCAGCTGTGGCTGAGTTGTACAGACTTTTGTCACGCGCATAAAAAACCCCGTCACATGGACGGGGTTTTTTTAGTGCGCCGGGAAATTACTCTGGGCGAACTTGTGCAGCTTGCATACCCTTTTGGCCTTTCTCAGCCACGAAGGAAACGGTCTGGCCTTCTTTCAGGCTTTTGAAACCGTCGGATTCGATAGCTTTGAAGTGTACGAACAGGTCGTCACCGCCACCTTGAGGAGTGATGAAGCCGAAGCCTTTTTCATCGTTGAACCATTTAACGGTGCCGGTTTGGCGATTAGACATGGTGTATCTCCAAGAAACATATATTTTCAGTAGTACTGTGCTGCTCAGGCCAACTGGGCACACCGGGGTATCATAGTCGAAATGTTCGCTTTGGTAGCCCCCCGAACGTGCTGTTTGCTTTCATATTGCAGACGCTTCGACAGTTTGAATGTCTGTAACCCCCGGTTTCAGAGGCTTTCAGCCAATTCGGCGGGGTGTAAAAAAAGCTATAAAACCTGCATAAAATATCGGATTCGGGGGCATTCTGGCCGTTTTTTGCTCGCCGAATGCCCGTAAATCCGTTTGTCAGGGATTATTTCTGCACTCGGCAAACCGAGATTTCCTTCAGTGCGCGCTGACCCAGCTCACCGCTCGGCGGGGTGTTCTTGTCCATCAGCTGAGAGATTTCCTGGGTGGTGAATTTCTTCTCCAGGACATCAGCGCCACAGGTGCAGTGTTGTTTGGCTACGGTCGGGTTGACGCTTTGGCTGGCCGCTTTGGTGCAGTCGTTCATGTATTGCTCTTTGACGCCTTTCGGCCAGGCAGCCTGCGCGCTCAGCGGCAACAGCAGAACTAAAGGGACGACTGCGGCGAATAGGGTGTTCAGACGCATGCGAGGATGCTCCTTGTGGGTCGATGTCTTGTTATCTGATGGCTGAGTGGCCGATCAAGTTCATCACTCTGGCATAAAACTGACGATTTGCCTGCCGGTAAAACCAGAGTGCGTGTGTGACCGTTCATCTGTGCTAGCATGGCCGACTCGGGCGTTCGCAGGCTCCGGATGACCTTCAGTCCCGGCAGCGGCGACGTGCGAATACTCTGATTTGAATCCCAGTCACTCTGGTTCGGTTTTCCGGTTGGCCGCAAGGCTCCTGCCGCTGTAAGGCAGGCGTTCGTCATTGAATGGCCTGGATCGGATCTTGTACTGGCTCATCCCAACCCACGTGACCTTTGGTAGGGGTCACCACTAGGAGAGGAGGCGCCATGCCAACTATTACTCTTCCCGACGGCAGTCAACGTTCATTCGATCACCCGGTTTCCGTAGCCGAGGTCGCCGCATCCATCGGTGCAGGCCTGGCCAAGGCCACCCTGGCCGGCAAGGTGAACGGCAAGCTGGTCGACGCCAGCGACATCATCGACAGCGACGCAACGCTGCAAATCATTACGCCAAAGGATGAAGAGGGGCTGGAGATCATTCGCCACTCTTGCGCCCACCTGGTTGGCCACGCGGTCAAGCAGTTGTACCCGACGGCCAAAATGGTCATCGGTCCGGTCATTGACGAAGGCTTCTATTACGACATCGCCTTCGAGCGTCCTTTCACTCCGGACGACATGACTGCCATCGAGCAGCGCATGCAACAGCTGATCGATACCGAATACGACGTCATCAAGAAAGTCACTCCGCGCGCCGAAGTGATCGAAGTGTTCAAGGCCCGTGGCGAAGATTACAAGCTGCGCCTGGTCGAGGACATGCCGAACGAGCAGGCCATGGGCCTGTACTATCACGAAGAATACGTCGACATGTGTCGCGGTCCGCACGTGCCGAACACTCGCTTCCTGAAATCCTTCAAGTTGACCAAGCTGTCCGGCGCCTACTGGCGCGGTGATGCCAAGAACGAGCAATTGCAGCGCGTTTATGGCACCGCATGGGCTGACAAGAAGCAGCTGGCAGCGTACATCCAGCGAATCGAAGAAGCTGAAAAGCGCGACCACCGCAAGATCGGCAAGCGCCTGGGCCTGTTCCACACCCAGGAAGAAGCGCCGGGCATGGTGTTCTGGCACCCCAATGGCTGGACTCTGTACCAGGTACTCGAGCAGTACATGCGCAAGGTGCAGCGTGACAACGGCTATCTCGAGATCAAGACGCCGCAAGTCGTTGACCGTAGCCTGTGGGAAAAGTCCGGGCACTGGGCCAACTACGCCGACAACATGTTCACCACCGAGTCGGAAAGCCGCGACTACGCGATCAAGCCGATGAACTGCCCTTGCCACGTGCAAGTGTTCAACCAGGGTCTGAAGAGCTATCGCGAGCTGCCGATGCGTCTGGCCGAGTTCGGTGCCTGCCACCGTAACGAGCCGTCGGGTGCGTTGCACGGCATCATGCGCGTGCGTGCATTCACTCAGGACGACGCCCACATTTTCTGCACCGAAGAGCAGATGCAGGCCGAATCCGCCGCGTTCATCAAGCTGACCATGGATGTTTACCGCGATTTCGGCTTCACCGACGTCGAAATGAAACTGTCCACTCGTCCGGAAAAACGCGTTGGTTCCGACGAGCTGTGGGATCGCGCCGAAGCGGCCTTGGCCGCGGCCCTTGATAGCGCGGGTCTTCCGTACGATCTGCAGCCGGGTGAGGGCGCTTTCTATGGTCCGAAGATTGAATTCTCGCTGAAAGATTGCCTCGGTCGCGTGTGGCAATGTGGTACTTTGCAGCTCGATTTCAACCTGCCAGTGCGTCTCGGTGCCGAATACGTCTCCGAAGACAACAGTCGCAAGCATCCGGTCATGTTGCACCGTGCGATCCTCGGTTCGTTCGAGCGTTTCGTCGGGATTCTGATCGAGCATTATGAAGGTGCATTCCCTGCGTGGCTGGCGCCAACCCAGGCAGTGATCATGAATATCACTGATAAACAGGCAGATTTTGTTGCTCAGGTCGAAAAAACTCTCAACGAAAGCGGGTTTCGTGCCAAGTCTGACTTGAGAAATGAAAAGATCGGCTTTAAAATCCGCGAGCATACTTTGCTCAAGGTTCCATATCTCTTGGTTATTGGGGATAAGGAAGTCGAGATGCAGACTGTCGCTGTGCGTACTCGTGAAGGTGCTGACCTGGGCTCGATGCCCGTCGCCCAGTTCGCTGAGTTTCTCGCGCAAGCGGTTTCCCGGCGTGGTCGCCCAGATTCGGAGTAATTATTATTAAGCGTGAAATGAGACAAGATAAACGAACTGCACCGAAAGCCCCGATCAACGAGAATATCTCGGCACGCGAGGTTCGGTTAATTGGCGCTGACGGCGAGCAGATTGGCATCGTCTCGATTGATGAAGCGCTTCGTATCGCTGAAGAAGCAAAGCTTGATCTGGTAGAAATCTCTGCAGACGCAGTCCCACCGGTTTGCCGTGTGATGGACTACGGCAAGTCGATCTTCGAAAAGAAGAAGCAGATTGCTGCGGCGAAGAAGAACCAGAAGCAGATTCAGGTAAAAGAAATCAAGTTTCGTCCAGGGACGGAGGAAGGGGATTACCAGGTAAAACTGCGCAACCTGGTACGTTTCCTGAGTGACGGGGACAGGGCCAAGGTATCCTTGCGATTCCGCGGCCGTGAGATGGCCCACCAGGAGCTGGGGATGGAACTCCTCAAGCGGGTTGAACAAGACCTGCTCGAGTACGGTTCGGTCGAACAGCATCCTAAGATGGAAGGACGCCAGCTGATCATGGTCATCGCCCCGAAAAAGAAGAAGTAATCAACAGGGCACGGCAGGCCTTCTGATTATGTTTATCAACTGAATGCGGAGTATCCGAACATGCCAAAGATGAAAACCAAAAGTGGTGCTGCTAAGCGGTTTCTGAAAACTGCTAACGGTATCAAGCACAAGCACGCTTTCAAGAGCCACATCCTGACCAAAATGTCGACCAAGCGTAAGCGTCAACTGCGCGGTAGCAGCTTGCTGCATCCGTCTGACGTGGCAAAAGTCGAGCGCATGCTGCGCCTTCGTTAATTTTTGGATCAAGAATAGAGGAAGTAACTCATGGCTCGTGTAAAGCGTGGCGTCATTGCCCGTAAACGTCACAAAAAAATTCTGAAACTTGCTAAAGGCTACTACGGCGCTCGCTCGCGCGTATTCCGTGTTGCCAAGCAAGCGGTAATCAAGGCAGGCCAATACGCCTACCGTGACCGTCGTCAGAAAAAGCGTCAGTTCCGCGCTCTGTGGATCGCTCGTATCAACGCTGGTGCTCGTGTTAACGGTCTGTCCTACAGCCGTTTCATCGCTGGCCTGAAAAAAGCGTCCATCGAGATCGACCGTAAGGTTCTGGCTGATCTGGCAGTGAACGAAAAAGCGGTGTTTGCCGCGATTGTCGAGAAAGCTAAAGCCACCTTGGCTTAAGTACCCCCGACAGTCACCCGGCCTCACCTCTGTGGGGTCAGGTGGTAAACGTCATAAATAGGGGAAGAGCCTTCAAGCTCTTCCCCTATTTTGTATCTGGAGTCTGTACATGGAAAACCTGGATGCGCTGGTCTCTCAAGCACTAGAGGCTGTGCAAAGCGCTGAAGATATCAATGCCCTGGAGCAAATCCGGGTTCAATACCTTGGCAAAAAGGGTGAATTGACTCAGGTGATGAAGACCCTGGGGAATTTGCCGGCAGAGGAGCGTCCGCAGGTCGGCGCCCTGATCAACGTTGCCAAGGAACGTGTCACAGGCGTTCTCAATGCGCGCATGGCGCTGTTTGAAGAGGCCGAACTGGCTGCCAAACTGTCCGCCGAATCCATTGACGTAACCCTGCCGGGCCGTGGCCAGACCTCCGGTGGTCTGCATCCGGTAACCCGGACTCTGGAACGTATCGAGCAGTTCTTCACCCGCATCGGCTACGGCATTGCCGAAGGCCCTGAGGTCGAAGACGATTATCACAACTTCGAGGCGCTCAACATCCCAGGCCATCACCCGGCCCGGTCGATGCACGACACCTTCTATTTCAATGCGAACATGCTGTTGCGCACCCATACCTCGCCGGTACAGGTCCGCACCATGGAATCGCAGCAGCCGCCGATCCGCATCGTCTGCCCAGGCCGTGTGTATCGCAGCGACTCCGATATCACCCACTCGCCGATGTTCCACCAGGTAGAAGGCCTGCTGGTTGATCGCGACATCAATTTCGCCGACCTGAAAGGGACTATCGAAGAGTTCCTGCGGGTGTTCTTCGAAAAAGAACTGGCGGTGCGTTTCCGTCCTTCCTACTTCCCGTTCACCGAGCCATCCGCTGAAGTCGACATGGAATGCGTGATGTGCAGCGGTAAAGGCTGCCGCGTCTGCAAGCAGACCGGCTGGCTGGAAGTCATGGGCTGCGGCATGGTTCACCCGAATGTGCTGCGCATGTCCGGGATCGACCCGGAAGAGTTCTCGGGCTTCGCCTTCGGCATGGGCGTCGAGCGTCTGGCCATGCTGCGTTACGGCGTGAACGACTTGCGTCTGTTCTTCGACAACGACTTGCGGTTCCTCGCGCAATTTCGCTAGTCGTAACGAATTCTTAGGAGAGCAGGATGAAATTCAGTGAACAATGGCTGCGTGGCTGGGTTAGCCCGCAGGTAAATCGCGACGAGCTGGTTGCCCGTCTGTCGATGGCCGGTCTTGAGGTCGATAGCGTTACGCCGGCCGCCGGTGCATTCAGTGGTGTAGTGGTGGGCGAGGTTCTGAGTACCGAGCAACACCCCGACGCCGACAAGTTGCGTGTGTGCCAGGTGAGCAATGGTGCGGAAACCTTCCAGGTCGTGTGCGGTGCGCCAAATGTGCGTCCGGGCCTGAAGATTCCGTTCGCCATGATCGGTGCCGAGCTGCCGGGCGACTTCAAGATCAAGAAAGCCAAGCTGCGTGGTGTCGAGTCCAACGGCATGCTGTGCTCGCAAACCGAGCTGCAGGTCGGTGAAGGCAATGACGGTCTGATGGAGCTGCCGGCCGATGCGCCGGTGGGCGAAGATTTCCGCGTTTATCTGGATCTGGAAGACGCCAGCATCGAGGTCGACCTGACCCCGAACCGCGGCGACTGCCTATCCCTGGCGGGTCTGGCACGTGAAGTGGGCGCGTTGTACGACGCTCCAGTCACTCGTCCGGTGGTGATGACTGTTCCGGCTGTACACGACGAAGTGCGCTCGGTTGAAGTGCTGGCGCCTGCTGCGTGCCCGCGTTACCTGGGTCGTGTCGTCCGCAACGTTGACCTGTCCAAGCCTACGCCGCTGTGGATGGTTGAGCGCCTGCGTCGCGCCGAAGTCCGCAGCATCGACGCCGCCGTCGACATCACCAACTACGTGATGCTTGAACTGGGTCAGCCGCTGCACGCTTTCGATCTTGCCGAGATCAACGGTGGCATCCGTGTGCGCATGGCGGAAGAGGGCGAGAAGCTCGTTCTGCTCGACGGTCAGGAAGTCAGCCTGCGTAGCGATACGCTGGTGATTGCCGACCACACTCGCGCTCTGGCCATTGCCGGCGTGATGGGTGACGAGCACAGCGGTGTTTCCGCGACCACTCGCGACGTGTTCCTGGAGAGTGCGTTCTTCGACCAGATCGCTGTGGCGGGCAAGGCTCGCTCCTACGGTCTGCACACTGATGCTTCGCACCGCTACGAGCGTGGCGTGGACTGGCAACTGGCCCGTGAAGCCATGGAGCGCGCCACTGGCCTGCTGCTGGAAATCACCGGTGGCGAAGCCGGTCCGATCATCGAAACCGTCAGCGAGCAGCACCTGCCGTCGATCGCGCCGATCACTCTGCGTGCTCAGCGCATCACCCAGATGCTGGGCATGGAAATGGATTCGGCCGAAGTCGAGCGTCTGCTCAACGCTTTGGGTCTGAAGGTTTCCGCCGACGGGGCAGGGCAATGGCGCGTAGAAGTGCCGAGCCATCGCTTCGATATCAGCCTGGAAGTCGATCTGATCGAAGAGCTGGCACGTCTGTACGGTTACAACCGCCTGCCGGTTCGTTACCCGCAAGCTCGTCTGGCGCCGCAAGCCAAGGCTGAAGCGCGCAGCGATCTGCCGGAACTGCGTCGTCTGCTGGTCGCTCGTGGTTATCAGGAAGCGATCACCTATAGCTTCATCGATCCAAAGCAATTTGAGCTGTTCAATCCAGGTGTCGAGCCACTGCTGCTGGCGAACCCGATCTCCAATGACATGGCGGCCATGCGTTCGTCGCTGTGGCCGGGTCTGGTCAAGGCGCTGCAGCACAACCTGAATCGTCAGCAGGATCGCGTTCGTCTGTTCGAGAGTGGTCTGCGTTTCGTCGGCCAACTGGAAGGTCTGAAGCAAGAGCCAATGATCGCTGGTGTGGTTTGCGGCAGCCGCCTGCCGGAAGGCTGGGCGCAAGGTCGCGATACCGTCGACTTCTTCGACGTCAAGGCTGACGTGGAAGCGGTGCTGGGTTTTGCCGGTGCGCTGGATTCGTTCGCTTTCACTCCGGGCAAGCACCCGGCGCTGCACCCGGGTCAAACCGCGCGCATCGAGCGTGAAGGGCGTGAAGTCGGCTTTATCGGTGCGATTCACCCTGAACTGTCGAAATCCTTGGGGCTCGACCGTCCGGTCTTCGTCTTCGAGCTGGTTCTGGCTGAAGTCGCGCTGGGTAAAATGCCGAAATTCCACGAGTTGTCGCGCTTTCCTGAAGTGCGTCGTGACCTTGCACTGATTGCGCACAAAGACGTTGCAGCCTCGGCTGTACTGGACGTAATCCGTGAAAATGCAGGCGAATGGCTGACAGACCTCAGGCTATTTGACGTGTATCAGGGTAAAGGTATTGATCCTGATAGAAAAAGCCTTGCAGTCGGCTTGACCTGGCAGCATCCATCGCGCACTCTTAATGACGATGAGGTGAATTCGACGACGCAAAATATCCTCACCTCGCTCGAACAAAGGTTGAACGCCACGTTAAGGAAGTGACGTATGGGGGCTTTGACGAAAGCTGAGATGGCGGAACGTCTGTATGAAGAGCTGGGCCTGAACAAGCGGGAAGCCAAGGAATTGGTCGAACTGTTTTTCGAGGAAATCAGGCACGCTCTTGAAGACAACGAGCAGGTCAAATTGTCGGGTTTCGGCAATTTCGACCTTCGGGACAAACGCCAGCGGCCTGGCCGCAACCCGAAAACGGGGGAAGAAATCCCGATCACGGCTCGCCGTGTGGTCACCTTTCGTCCAGGGCAGAAGTTGAAGGCCCGAGTTGAGGCTTATGCTGGAACCAAGTCATAACGACGAACTACCCGTCATCCCGGGCAAACGCTACTTCACCATTGGTGAAGTCAGCGAGCTGTGTGCGGTAAAACCGCACGTGCTGCGCTACTGGGAGCAGGAGTTTCCTCAGCTCAACCCCGTCAAACGCCGCGGAAACCGCCGGTATTATCAGCGCCAGGACGTGCTGATGATCCGGCAGATCCGCGCGCTCCTCTACGATCAGGGTTTCACTATCGGTGGCGCGCGTCTGCGCCTGTCCGGTGATGAAGCCAAAGACGATACAACCCAATACAAGCAAATGATCCGCCAGATGATCGCCGAGCTCGAAGACGTTCTGGTGGTCCTCAAGAAATAATTTCCTGCTTTTAAATACTTCCAGTTTTCAAAAGCTTGCGATATATTCTTGAGCGCTCCTCGAGATGAGGAGCGAATTTCACGCCTAGTCGGGGCGTAGCGCAGTCCGGTAGCGCACTAGCATGGGGTGCTAGGGGTCGAGTGTTCGAATCACTCCGTCCCGACCATATTTTTCAATGACTTAGCCCAACTTTAGCGAGTTGGGCTTTTTCATGCGTGTGATTTTTGCGGAGGGACACCCCTGTGTTCTCCTCACGATGGTCAGAGCAGACCCTCTCCTCAATTGCCGACATGTTGTTTGCCGCCTTAAACAACGTTTCTAGAGAGTACAGTGGCTCGTATGCCGCCAGGTAGTGCCTGGTTCGCTGCACGATGCCTACTGCCATAGGGGCTTGAGAGGGTGAACTCTTAAGGGCTGAACCCTGGAATGGACGGGTGACTCGTGTTCCTTTTCCCGTCAGTGTTCACCAAGGGCATTTGCCATGCCTACAGTGATAGCCCTAAAAAGCTCCCGCTTGCTGGTGGAACTACCTCCTCAGGGAGGTAGTTTTCACGCATTGTTCTTTATCCTGGTTGATGACTACCACTGCCCCAGGTAGAGGCTGGAGTAGGTGTATTGCGGGCTTGCCATCGTGGTCGTCGATATGGAAAAGAACAGAGTTGCAGACACTACCAGCGCCATAATAATCAACAGCCAGTGCCGGCGGAGCAGGGCTTTTATTGATTCAGGTTCGGTGGTAAAGGCCAGGCAGCAATAGATTGCAAGATGCAGAGCAAGGAAGAAGCGAGTTTCGATAGCACCAGGAATAATGGCAAGGACCGGCAGCAAAATTAGTAAGGCCCAAAAAGCGCTCTTGAATTTCTGCTCGGCTTTTACCCGCTGAGTGGCAATGGCCAGTGTCATTACGAGTAAGCCTGAGAACAGAACCAAATAGTTGAACAGTGCCAGCGATGTTCGTTTTCCCGGATGCCCTACGGTATAAACTTCGCCATCACGCAGATCCAGACCGCTTACGATATGCCTGCCATAAATCCCTGCAAAATCCACTGGGTTTTGCAAAAGCAACGTGAAGTATGTACTGACTTCAAAAGGTCCGGAACCGATTTTGTTATCGATGAAAAGCTGCTCTCCGGCTTTGTCCATGTAAAACACAGCAGGTCCGGGTGATGTTTCGTCGATGGACGTTTCATAGCGCTGCATTGTTATTCCCCAGAGGAGCTGACTGGCGAATAACGATCGGTTGTAGGGGGATGTGGTGATGACTAGCGGAGAAAATGAATCATGGTTTTTATGATTGGCAATCACTTGCGGTATGCTTGCGATGGAGGCTCCGCAGAGAAAGATAACGGTTGCGAGTAGTCTGATACGCTTCGAGTGTTTGTTATAAACAACCAGCGATATGGCGAGCGTTAGCAGGATCGCCGGAAAAAGATAAATGGTTCTGGTGTTATAGGCGCCGTAAGCCATCAGGCCGGCGAATGCAAGTAATGCGCACTGTTTAAAACCCGTCGCCTTGTTGGCGGATGAAATAACGCAAACCGACGCGCTAACCATCAAGGCCAAGGCCGGCAGGTCGCTCAGTGTGTAAATGATGATCCCGGGGAACAATAGTGACACCAGAATCGGTGTAATCAGACGGCGCTGGAAGGTAGCCTTCCCCCCGAATAGATGCAAATAGAATTCCGGAAGCAATACGGTGAAAAAATAGGCGTATATCACCGAAGACATAATTCTATAGGGGAAATAGCCCAAGACGTTGAATGTGTCGGAGAGAAATCTTGCTGGCGTCAATAGGGCAGGGTAAAAATAACCTCTTATATCCTTTGGGAAGTCGAAAAGAAAGTCAGCGGCACTAAGCTTCCAATAGGTGCCCGCGTCCCAAGGAAATACTGAAACACCCTTTACCTTGTGCAAGGCTATGAAGAACAGTGTAGTTACAATGAAAGCTGCCAGTTTTTGATGCCGATGGAGCAGGTTGGCGATACTGCTTTCCTTTGTGGCCAGGCTGTATTCCATTTGGGTCATATAATACCGTGTGCTTGTAAGATTTGATGGTGGGCTGTTTGGGTTACTGTTTGTAAGTATTTTTATACGGTGTTAATGGAAGTTTTTGCCGTTTTCAACTGGTTTCCAATATGCGGATAAAGAGAGTAATCACGCCAATCAAATGCCCTGCGCTGAGCAGTTCAGTCCTCTCCATGAGTTTCACAGCCCTCTCATTTATTTTCCGAAATGATTCTACACCATTCGTTTTGGTTGTTTCGGCTGCATTGAATGATTGCCCGCCATCGATCTGACGGACTGAGCTCGACGACAGAGAGGCCGGCGATGGGCTCGAAATGAACCATCAGGCGGCAAATTGCTGGCCCCCTAATGTTTTCAGTGACGGCAAACTCGCTTTTTTTCAAAAGGTTAGGCTGGCTATATGCGGACGACTGTCATCACCGTTGCGACGCTTTCCCTGGCTCTGTTCACCTTCGGAGCCGAAGCGAGGGAGTTAAGCAAGAGTCATCGTTTTGCTTGTACCTGGGGATCGGACATCGCGGCCGGTGCGCAGCAATCGAAGCTGTCGGGGATTTCCCTGTATGGCGCCCGCAAGCGCCTGCAGGTACGCAGGTTTCAACAACCGTGGATGCGCATGACTGCGATGGGCATCACCGAACAAACCTACAACAGCACCTCAAGGCTCAAGCCCGCAGCCGTCAAGCAAACCTATTACGAGCAGTGCGTGAGGCATGAACTGGCTCAGCGATAAACAAAAAGCCCGACCTCAAGAGGTCGGGCTTTTTCATGTACTGGACATTCCACGCATTACTTGTCGCTTTCGCAGTTGACCATCCATGACACTCCGAACCGATCCACCAGCATGCCAAAGCGAGCGGCCCAGAATGTGGCTTCCAGCGGCATATCGACGCGCCCGTCTCTGGCCAGAGCGTTGAACACTCTTTCAGCTTCGGCGATGTTGTCGACATTCAAGGAGATTGAGCAACCGCTCATGCCCTGGGTCGGACGGTCAGGTGTGGTGTCCGAGGCCATCAACATCTGGTCGCCGACTTTCAGGCAGGTATGGATGATCAGGTTGTGATGCTCTTTCGGTACATGTTCTGCGGCCGGTGTTTCGCCAAAGGTCATCATCGCTTCGAGCTTGCCTTGCAAGGCTTGCTCGTAGAACGTGAAGGCCGCGCGACAATCGCCGTTGAAAATAAGGTACGGATTGATTTTCATGAAAGTGCTCCCGAACAGGCAGTGAAGCGTGGCGCGACCGGGTGTGTCGTGGCCACGAGGGTTTGACCCCATCCAGCAAAGCGTCAGATCAAGGAATTGCCAGCGATTACTGCAATTATTTTCCTCGAAATGACCGACGGCCTCCGTTCTCAGGAATCGCCTGGACCGTGATTGAGCGTCGCGCCCGCCACGCGTGCGGCAGGTCGTGTCTGCATCAAGGCGTCTATGGCCTTGCGATAATTCTGCCCACCCAGTGCCATGCTGTTGTTGTGGGTTGCGCCGGGAATCAGCAACAGACGTTTCGGTTGGCTGGCGGCTGCGAACAGCTGCTCGCTGAATCGCGACGGCACAAATGTATCCGCCAGACCGTGCACTACCAGCAACGGCATATGGATGTCGGCAATCTTGTCTATGGAGTCGAATTTCTGCGACAGCAGCCAGCGAACGGGGAGGGAAGTATTGGCCACGGCAGCAGCCACATCCGCCAATGATGTAAAGGTCGATTCGATGACCAGGCCACGAACCGGCAGTGGCGTGTGGTTTCGGTTGGCGTCCCGGCCCAGTTCAGCGGCCAGGTCAATGGCAACTGCCCCGCCCAGGGAGTGTCCGTAAATAAGGCGTTTGTTCGGGTCGGGCTGCAACTGCTGGAAACGTCCCCATGCTACCCGAGCGTCCTCATAGACCGTGCTTTCCGACGGCAGATCGCCATGACTCTGGCCAAAACCACGATAGTCGATGGCCAGAACCGAATAGCCCGCCGCGCGTAGCTGCTCGATGCGAAACAGCTGCCCGGTCAGGTTCCAGCGCACGCCATGCAGATAGAGAATGGCCGGAGCATTGGCCCGCTCCGCCGGCCACCACCAGGCGTGAATATTCTGCCCGGCCTTGAAACGCTTCGGTTGCAGATCAAGTTCCTGAACACTGCCGGGCAAGCCGTGATACCAACCTGCGGTGCCCGGTTCGATGCGAAACAGCAGCTTGCGTTCGGTGTGCTCCAGTACGGCGCAACTCGTCGGCAGGCCGATGATCAGGGCGGCCATGCAAGCGAACGCCAGTCGACGGCGTCGGAGTCGGGTCATGAAGGCAAGGAACATGGACGGTTTCACCACAGCACGGACAAAGAAGGCTTTTTACCAGATGCCTTGATTCCCGCGTGACAATTTCGACCGTCGCCCACCAGCAATCTTTACAAAACGATGCTGTGACTCATGCCACGTTGAGCACAATCTTGCCGATGTGATCGCCTGCCTCCATGTGCGCGTGGGCCCGGGCCGCGTCGGTGAGCGGGTAAATCTTGTCGATGATCGGCAGGCAACGCCCGGCGGCCAATACCGGCCAGACATGCTCGCGTAATTGATCGGCGATGGCCGCTTTTTCCGCGGAAGTGCGAGCGCGCAACAAGGAACCGGTGACCACGGCCCGTTTGCCGAGAATGGTCAGCAGGTCGACATCGTTGGCACGGGCACCGCCAAGGAAACCCAACATCACCACACGGCCATCCATTGCCAGGGCGCCGAGGTTGGCGTTCAGATACGAGCCGCCCATGATGTCGAGGATTACATTGACGCCCTGGCCGTTGGTTTTCTCGGCGATCACGGCAGCGAAATCCTGCTCCCGATAGTTGATCGGCTCACCGCCCAAAGCACGGATAGCCTCACATTTGTCGGCGCTGCCGGCGGTGGCGAAGGCTTCGATGCCGAACTCGCGGCACAGCATCAGTGCGGTGGTGCCGATGCCACTGGTGCCACCGTGAATCAACACACGCTGGCCACGGCTGGCACCACCGAGACCGAACAGGTTTGCCCATACCGTGAAAAAGGTTTCGGGGATCGCCGCGGCCTTGACCCAATCCATTCCATCCGGGATCGGCAGAGTCTGGCCCGCCGGAACGGTGCAGTATTCGGCATAACCACCACCATTGGTCAGCGCGCAAACCCTGTCGCCTATGGCAAAAGTGCTGACACCCGCACCCAGCGCCACGACTTCTCCAGCCACCTCCAGACCGGGGATCGGGTTCATGCCGGGTCTCATCGGATACTTGCCCGCGCGTTGCAAGGCGTCCGGCCGATTGATGCCGGCAGCGTGCACGCGGATCAGCAGCTCGCCCTGCGCGACGACCGGCAGCGGCACGCGCCGAGGTTGCAGAACGTCGGGAGCACCAGGTTCGGTTATTTCGATTCGGGTCATTTCGGTGGGCAAGGTCATGTCGGTTCCTGTCGTGCTTTGGGGCGTTTGGCCCCGTGAAAGGTTCATGACGTCCAGCATATCGGCTATCGTGGCTGCATAAATGCAGCGATTTTGCTTGCTGGTGATGCGATTTTGCATCGTGAGAGGACAGCATGAACTGGGATGATGCACGGGTGTTTCTGGCGGTCTGCCGCGAGTCGACATTACGCGGTGCTGCGCGAGTATTGAGGGTAGACCAGGCCACGGTCGGGCGGCGTATTGCGGCACTGGAAAAGTCGCTGAATGCCACGTTGTTCCTGCGGACTTCCGAGGGGTATGCACTGACTGCAATGGGCGAAGCCGCCCTCAAGGCAGTCGAGAATATGGAGCATTCGGCGCTGGAGCTGGAGCGGCAGATCCAGGGCCTGGATGATCGCCTGACCGGAAACGTGAGGGTCAGCACCACCGATTCGCTGGCCATCGACTTCCTGATCCCGGCCATCGCGCGCTTGCATGGGCAACACCCTGACGTGCGTGTGCAACTGGACGCCTCCACGCAGATGCTCAACCTGGCCAAGCGCGAGGCTGACATTGCCGTACGCAACGCCCGACCGGAAAACCCTGACCTGATCGCCCGACGCCTGGCACGCTGGCCTGTGGGGTTGTTCGCATCCCGGGGCTATGTGGATGTCCATGGCGTGCCAACGCCAGGCACCGCGTTCGAGGGCCACGATCTGGTGGTCTACCAACCGTACCTGCAAGGCAACAAGGAGATCACCCTGGCAGGCGAGCCGGTGAATTGCGGGCGTATCGTCGCAAGCCTGAATTCCAGCCTGTTGATACGACGCTCGATTGCGGCCGGTCTCGGTGTAGGAGAAATTCCGATATACATGGGAGAACGCGATGGCCTGGTCAGGCTCTGGCCGGGGCGTACGCGACTGCTTCCCTATGAGGTGTGGCTGGTGACCCATGCGGATTTTCGCCATACGGCGCGGGTGAGGGCGGTGATCGAGCAGATTGTCGAGGCGTTTGCGCTGGAAAATGAATAGCTCATTCAGACCGTGTAGGACGGCTACGTAACCCGGCGACATTGCCTACATCCGCGCCAGAATCCGCTGTCTTGTCAGTTTTTTGCCCGAGTTCTATCGTTTCTCAAACCTTGAGCGAGCAGGCAAAGCGCTCCAAGGTCATCAATCAGGGAAGTATTGATAAACGTCAGAGGTGTGGAGTTGATTGCAAGGGAATTCAGCCAATTTCAAACAGGTGGCATGGTCGGGCAAACGGACAGTGCGGAATCTATGAACTACATAACGCGAGACGAATTCAGCGCCAGAGTCGAGATCATCGAGACCAGAATCGATGCACGGATCGAATCGATGTCCGCGAAAATCGATGGGTTTCTCATCGAGCAGGCCGAGCGAGACAGGGCACGACTGGAGCAGGAGTGCATCCAGGAAAATGTGCGGCTGGAGCGAGAAAAGGCTCGGCAAGAGGATTGGCGGAAGGACGAGAAGGCTCGGCAAGCCGATTGGCTGAAGGAAGAGAAGGCTCGGCAAGCCGATTGGCTGAAGGAAGAGAAGGTTCGGCAAGACGATTGGCTGAAGCGAGACAAGGCTCAGGAAGAAGTGCGTCTGGCCAGGGAGCGGCATCTGGAGGAGATTCGGCAGGAGAGGGAAAAAGCTCGACTGGAAAGGGAAGAAGAATCCAGAAAGGCCTGGCAGGAACGCGAGAAGTCACAGGAGAAACTCCGTCTGGAGCAGGAAAAGGCTCACCTTGAGCGTGATGCACGTTATGCGTCCATGGCGGCTCGCTCGGATCGGGCTATGGAGCGATTGGACGAGTCAATGAGAATGGTCTCGACAATCAAGGCGAACTACTGGGCGGCGACTACCGTTCATTTTCTGGGGATGGTTGCCATTCTTGTAGGCTCCTACTACGCGAATCAGTCAAATGTGCTTGTGACGATGCAGACCACCCTGGCAATGGTCCAGTCAGTGAAGGAGGCTGGAAATCCCGTACCGGCGGTTTCGACAACCTTATCCGCAGAATGAAAAACGGCCTTCAACGAAGGCCGTTTTTTGTGCTCGATGAAAACCAGAATGCTTCATGGCATTTCCGGCAACTCCTGTGGCCGCAGATCAAACACCAGTACTTCGGCATCCTGGCCATTGCTCAGGGTCAGCGCCTGTTCTTCGCGAACCCGGACACCGTCACCTTCCTTCAACTGCACACCGTTCAGTTCAACACTGCCGCGAGCAACGTGCACATAGGCATAGCGGTTTGCAGGCAGCTCGAGTGTGGCGCTTTCCTGGCCATCGAACAGCCCGGCATACACCCGTGCATTCTGGCGAACTTTGAGCGAGCCGTGGCTGCCTTCGGGCGAGATGATCAATTGCAGGCGACCGCGTTTTTTCTGTTCGCTGAAGTGCTCTTGTTGATAACGCGGTTTTGCGCCGCTCACGTCCGGCACGATCCAGATCTGCAGGAAGTGCACAGGCTTGGTCGCCGAATGGTTGAACTCGCTGTGGGCCACGCCACTGCCGGCGCTCATCAGTTGCACGTCTCCAGGGCGGATGACCGAACCGGTACCGAGGGTGTCCTTGTGTTCCAGCGCACCTTCGAGCACATAGGAGAAAATCTCCATGTCGCGGTGCGGGTGCTGGCCGAAGCCTTTGCCGGCGGCGACGCGGTCATCATTGATCACCAGCAGGTCGGAGAAACCCTGCTCGCGCGGGTCGCGATAACTGGCGAAAGAAAAGGTGTGGAACGACTTCAACCAGCCATGATTGGCCAGACCACGGTCGGAAGCTTTGCGAAGGGTCAGCATGATGAAATCTCCTTTCAGGACGTTGATTCGTCCTAGTGAGGAGAAGGTTACTGGTTACTCTGATGTGCAATAAGTAGGTGAAAATTGAAATACTGTCCCTTCAGAGTTGACAGTAGTGTGCGTCAGTTCACGCATTCTTTTTCAACGTTGGCGCTGTACTTGGCCATAATGCGGCAACTTATAACCGTTCATTGATTTCAGTGATGTCTGCTCATGAAAACCGTGGCAATGGTGTTGTTTCCCGAGTTTCTACTTCTCGATATGGCCGGGCCGCTGGAAGTGTTTTCGGTTGCCAACCGATATCTGAAGCCGGAAGACCACTATCAACTGACGCTCCTGGGGACTGAACGCGGGCCGCTGCGTGCTTCCAACGGTGTGCTGGTGCATACCGACCGGCATATCGACGAAACCGGCGATCGCTATGACCTGCTGCTGGTGCCGGGCGGCCCCGGGGCCTACAACGAAAAATGTCCGCCGCTGCTGGCCTGGCTGCAAGGCGCGGTGGGGCGTGCCGAGCGCTACGGCTCGATTTGCACGGGGGCTTTTGTACTGGGTTACGCTGGATTGCTCGACGGTTATCGCGTGACCACGCACTGGAATTACACCGAACGCTTGATCAAGGGTTTTCCGAAGGCGGATGTCGCCACCGACCAGATCTTTGTCGAGGACCGCAACCTGATCACCTCTGGCGGCGTCACCGCCGGTATCGATCTGGCGCTGGCGGTGGTAGCCCGCGATCACGGCAAGAAACTCGCCCAGGACGTGGCCAAAGTGCTGTTGGTGGTGATGAAGCGTCAGGGCGGGCAGGCGCAATTCAGTCCGTTGATGGCGGCGGTTTCGCCCCAGGAAACCCCCATCACCCGGGTACAGAATCACGTTCTGGAACACCTTGAAGAAAGCTTCACCATCGAGCGCATGGCAAGCCTTGCGAACATGAGCGCTCGCCATTTCGCCCGGGTGTTTGCCCGCGAGGTCAACATGACGCCCATGGAGTTTCTGCAAAGTGCGCGCATCGATTGCGCGCGCAATCTGCTGGAAACCAGCGATCTGCCGTTGAAGACCGTGGCCTACAAAAGCGGTTTCGGCAGTGTGCGGCATATGCGTTTTCTGTTCGGCGAAAAACTCGGGCTGACCCCGGCCCAGTACCGCGAACAGTTCAGCTAGAGCGGTTTTGTCCGTTACGGGCATCCGGATGTCCGTGCCGGGCCCCGTGTGGTGGTTGTACCGTCATTGAGGCCTGCCAAGATAACGGACATGAACAGCCTCGACGAATTGAGCTCGGCGTCGGTCCTGCGTTTCGGACCGTACGCGTTCCACTTGCGCCAACGGCTGATCCTCGAAGGGGATCGGCAACTGCGCATGGGCGGTCGTGCGCTGGACATTCTGCAAGTGCTGGTCGAACGCGCCGGGCGAGTGGTGAGCAAAGAGCAATTGATCGCGCTGGTGTGGCCGAATTCGGTGGTCGAAGAGATCAATCTGCGGGTGCACATCGCGGCGTTGCGTCGGGCCCTCGGCGATGGCGAAAGCGGGCAGCGCTACATCGTCAACGTGCCGCAATGCGGGTACAGCTTCGTTGCGCCGGTGCAGGGTGACAGCGTCGCGCAAGTGGTGTTCGAAAGCCTGCAAGTGCCACAGCATAATCTGCCCGCACGGCTGACCCCTGTTACGGGGCGTGATTCACTGGTCGGCGGTCTGGTGCGGCAACTGCCGCTGTCCCGACTGATTACGGTGACGGGGCCTGCCGGCGTCGGCAAAAGCACCGTGGCACTGCGCGCAGCGGAACTGCTGCTGCAACATTTTCGTGATGGCGTGTGGCAGGTGGACCTGTCGCTGATCGACAAAGACATTCCGCTTCTCGATCACCTGCTGAAAACCCTCGACATCGATTTCCCCACACTGGCAGCGCGCCACGCCTTGCTGGTGCTGGACAACTGCGAGCACTTGCACGGAGCCTGCCGGAGCCTGCTGCAAACACTGCTCGATGCCGCGCCCCGACTTTCGATCCTGGCCACCAGCCGCGAGCCGTTGCGTCTCGGTCTGGAAGTCCTGCAGCCACTGCCGCCTCTCATCTCTCCTAAAACTTCGGCGCTCAACAGCGTCGACGAGGTCATGGGCTATTCGGCGGTGCAACTGTTTGTCAGTCGTGCCCGTGCGCGTCAGCACGGCTTCCATTTGCGTGAACAGGATCTGGAAACCGTGCGCGATATCTGTCGCCGGCTCGACGGCCTGCCGCTGGCGATCGAACTGGCAGCGGCGCAGATCGATGCACTGGCGTTGGTCGGCATGCAGGCGCAACTGGACCACAGTCTGCAAGTCTTGAGTCACGGCCGCCGGACCGCCGTGCCACGCCATCAGTCGATGTGTGCCGCGCTGGACTGGAGCTATCAGCGCTTGAGCGAGCAGGAACAGCGTGTGCTACAACGCTTGTCGGTGTTCAAGATGGCATTCACCCTGGATGCTGCCATCGGCGTGATCAGTTGCGCGCAGCTGCCACCTTCGATGCTGGTGGCAGTGGTTGAACAGTTGGCGGCCAAGTCGTTGCTGACGGTGGATCGATCCAGCGGGACGCTGCGCTATCGCATGCTCAACACCACGCGCCGTTATGCCCGCGAACGGCTGGAGCAGGGCGGCGAACTGAATGATGTCGAGCGTCGGCACGCGCGCTACCTGGGCCGCACCCGGCCAGCCTCAAGCAGCAGACTGACCGCGCAATTCGTCGAGCAGTAAACGCACTTTGCGCAAGTCCGGGGTAGCGTAGCCTTCGGTGAAGCGCTGGTAGATCGGAGTGAGCAATTCAAGCGCCTCACGATAGCGCGACTGGCGTTGCCACAACCGGGCCAGCGACGTTGCGCTGCGCAGTTCCCAGGCCAGGGCGCCTTGTGTCCGCGCAATCGCAAGGGACTGCTGCAAAGCGCTTTCGACCGTGTGATGGCAGGGCGATTCAGCGGCCAGCAATCGCTCGGCCCGGGCCCGCAAAATCTCCGCCGTGCTCCAGCCGGCCGCGCCGCTCTGTGCCCGTTCAAGCAAGGCGTCATCAACGAAACCCGGATCCAGCGTGACCATGATTTCCCTGACCAGACCGCTATCGGCAGGCGGAATTGCGGGGGCTCTATCGGCATCGATCACCTGCGCATAGTGTCGCGCCCACGTGTAGAACAGCAGCACCGAATGCTTCTGCGCCTGTTCCAGCAACAGTTGCAGCAGTGCGCGGGCGTTTTGCACATCGCCGTTGTAATGGGCGATCAGGCACGAGGCGAGGGCCAGGGTGTAGCAGATCGAGGTGCCATGGTTGATCTGCACCGCGATATCCAGTGCCTGCCGTGCGGTGCGCCAGGCCTGCTCGGGAAAACCTTGCAGCCATAACACCCGGGCGAGGACAGTCAACGAGGCGACGCTCTGATCGTATTGCACGCCGAAGCCGTGGGTGAAACGGTTGAGGTGGCCGCTGTGGGCCATGCGCTGGATCACCTGTTCGGCGTGGATCCGCGCCTGATGCTGATCGCCGGCGTAATGCAACGCCAGCACCCGCAAACGATGGGTACTCAAGGACAACTGCGCATCGCCATGCAGGCCGAGGCTTTCGAATTGTTCGCTTTGCTCCAGCGCCATCCGGTAATGGCCGCAACTGAGGTTGACCGCCATGTGTCCCGACACGGCGCGCAATTGGCCAGCCATGTCATCGTGCTGTTGCGCCAGCCGTCGGGCGCTGACGAAGGCTTCGATGGTTTCCGGTGTGCCGCCCCAGGTGTGATAGCAGGCGCTGCCGAGGGCCAGTTTCAAGGCGATTTCCAGCCGTGGGCAAGATTCTACGGAGGACTCCAGCAATTCAAGTGCCCGGCGCACATGTACTCCGTATTCCTTGAGCAGGGACAATTCCTGCCACAACGGCGCCGACGTCGCCGTCAGCCGCACGCCAAGAGGACGCGAGCCTTCATCGTTCAGTGTCCACTCCAGAGCCGCTCGAAGGTCTTCGAGGCCTCGGGCGTAGCGCTCGATCCAGACGGCGGTCGGCGTGTTCTCCCAATCGGCCTGGGCCTGATGCATCAGCGCCAGACAGCGTTCGGCATGACGTTCGCGGGTTTCGCCGAGCTCGGTGGCCTGATCGAGTTTTTCCAGGGCATAGCGGCGGGTGGTATCGAGCAGGCGATAGAACACCTCCTCATCGCCGACCTCGACGTTGAGCAGCGACTTGGCGACCAGTTGCGTGATCGAGGCGAACACTTCGCCCGGCTCGATATGCTGGCCAACGATGACTGCCGCCGCGGATTCCAGCGTGAACGCACCACGAAACACACCCAGTCGGCGCAGGCCGGTCTGTTCGCAGCCGTTGAGCAGGTTGAAGCTCCAGTCCAGCGTGGCCCGCAGGGTTTCATGCCGACCGAGATGAGTCTGATTGCCGGTCGGCAAGCGCCCCTGAAGCTGACTCAGCAAACCGTCCAGCCCCAGGCTCGCCACCTGCGCGGCCGCCAGTTCCAGCGCCAGCGGGATGCCATCCAGCCGCCGACAGATTTCGATGATCAAGGGCAGGTCGGCATTGTCCGGCTCGAAGTGTTCGTGGGCGGCCATCGCCCGTTCGACGAACAGTTGCAGCGCGGAAAACCCCATCGCCTGATCACGGTCGAGCACCGCAATCGGCGGCGGGCAGTCGAGGGATTCCAGGCGCTGCACGTACTCGCCCTCGGCACGCAGGCTTTCGCGGCTGGTGGCCAGGATGTGCACCTGCGGTGCGCCGCGCAGAATGCTTTCGCCGAGCAGCGCCACGGCGTCGATCAAGTGCTCGCAGTTATCGATCACCAACAGCAATTGCCGCTCGCGCAGGCTGTTGATCAGACAGGCCATTGGTTCATTGTCATGCAGCGAAAGGTCCAGCAGGGCGGCGAGGTGCGAGCAGATCGAGCCCGGATCGTTGAGCGGCGCCAGATCCAGCAGACGGATGCCGTCGCGATAGCGGCCGATCAACTGTTCGGCGACACGCAGGGCCACGGTGGTCTTGCCGATGCCGCCGGGGCCGACCAGGGTGATGCAGCGCTGGCGCGGCAGTTGCATCATCAGGCTGTCGACCACCGACTGGCGCCCGATCATCCGCGTGCGGCGCAGCGGCAGGTTATGCCGGCCGAAGTTATCGGCAGCGGGGCGTTGTTCGATGGATTGCAGCAGGACCGGCGCGACGAAGCTGTATCCGCGTTGCGCCACCGTGACGATGTAACGCTGCCCGGCCTGACCGTCGCCGAGGGCCTTGCGCAGCGCTGCCATGTGCACCCGCAGATTGATGTCTTCCACCACGCTGTCCGGCCAGACCCCGGCGATCAATTGCTGCTTGCTCACGACCTCGCCGGCGTTGGCCAGCAGGATCAGCAGAATGTCCATGGCACGGCGGCCCAGGCGCAAAGGCTGGTCGCCTTCAAGCACCAGCCGCTGGCCGGGGTGGATCCGATAGGGGCCGAAACCGATGGCCTGATTCGGGGAAAGACTCAACCGCTCACTCCTTCGACGTTTTTTATGATCCTGGTCCGTCGGGGTGAAGAATCCGTGACGGGCAGGGCGGTCAACAACTTGAGGGGCACGCAAGCCGTCTGATCCGCAGTATCCGGGCATATTCCCCATGATCGGTCGTCGAAGCAACGTGTACAAAGGGCAAGCGCTTGCACACGGGGTGTCGCCTGCTGCAATAACCACTGTATTCAAAGGCCGAAACCTGTGCCGGCCCGCCCGACAGCCGGGAAAAATTAACAACGATTAACTCGTCCGCGCCCGCGTCAGAGCCAAAACTCCGGGGCAATGGAATGCATACGTCCGGAGGACGCTGCGATGAGCAAGGTAGTGGTGGTCTATCACAGTGGCTACGGGCACACCCGCGTCATTGCCCAGGCAGTGGCCCAGGGTGTGGAGCGCCACGTGGGTAGCACCTGCCTGTTGCTGGCGGTGGAAGACGTGGAAACCCACTGGGATGACCTGCACCGCGCCGACGCCATCATCTTCGGCGCGCCGACCTACATGGGCAGCGCTTCGGCGGCGTTCAAGCAGTTCATGGAATCCACGGCCTCGTTCTACCTCGCCCGACCGTGGCGCAACAAACTCGCGGCGGGCTTCACCAACTCCGGCAGCCTGTGTGGCGACAAGCTCAATACCCTGCTGCAAATGGCGGTGTTCGCCGCCCAGCATTCGATGATCTGGGTCGGGCTCGATCTGCTGCCGGCGCGTGCACGCGAAGGTGTTTTCGACGGCCAGTTGAATCGCCTCGGCAGCTCCCTCGGCGCCATGTCCCAATCCTCGGTCGAACAACCGCCCGAACAGGCACCTCCGCTGGAAGACCAGTTGACCGCCGCACACTTGGGTGAACGGGTAGCGCGACTGGCTCAGCGGATGGCTCGGGGCTGAAACCGCCTCAGCGGTTTTTCATGACCTGACACCGCCACGCAAACGGATTGATCCCTTCGCTGCGGGTGAAGATGTGGCAGAAGTGCGCCTGATCGCAGAAACCGCATTCCAGGCTGATCTGCGTCAGGCTGTGGTTGGTGTGCTGGATCAACAGCTTGGCCCGGGCGATCCGCTGGGTGCGAATCCAGTCTTGTGGCGAGAGCCCGGTGCTGCACTTGAATGCCCGGGAAAAGTGACTGCGAGAGAGTGAGCAGGCGCTCGCCAGTTCGGTCACTTCAAGGCTGTCGCCCAGGCGTTCGAGGATGAGTTGTTTCACCAGCCGCTCGCGCTGCGGGCTGAGGCCGCCGGTACTGGTTTTGCGGGGTTCGCTGGCAGGGGCGAGGGCGACGGTTTGCTGTGAGTGAGCCATGGCCAATGTCCGTGTCGAGGGGGGAAGGCACGGTCAGCGCTTTCCCTCAGGTCAATAAAACAACGCTGCGCAGAGGGATTCATTGTTTGGCGAGGGGCGAAGGCTGACGAGTTAAACGTTGTTAATTCCGCCGCCAAAGCTGATTTCGAATGGCCGCCGATCAAGTAAAGTGCGTAGCACTTGCGCCTGGCCAAAAAGGAAAACACGCCCATGAACCGAAACGATCTGCGCCGCGTCGACATGAACCTGCTGGTGATTTTCGAAGCCCTGATGTTCGAAAAGAACCTGACCCGCGTCGCCGAAAAACTGTTCATGGGCCAACCGGCGGTGAGCGCGGCGCTGGGCCGCCTGCGCGATCTGTTCGACGATCCTCTGCTGCTGCGCAACGGTCGCGGCATGGAACCGACGGCACGGGCGCTGGCAATTCTTCAGGAGCTGCAACCGGCGATGGACGTGATTTCCGGCGCGGTCAGCCGGGCCAAGGAATTCGATCCGGCCACCAGTTGCGACGTGTTCCGCATCGGTCTGTCGGATGACGCCGAGTTCGGTCTGTTTCCACCGCTATTGCGCCAGTTGCAGGAAGAGGCACCGGGGATCGTGGTTGTGGTGCGGCGCGCCAACTACCTGTTGATGCCGACATTGCTGGCGTCCGGGGAAATCTCCGTCGGCGTGAGCTACACCACCGATCTGCCGGCCAACGCCAAGCGCAAGAAGCTGCGCGACATTCCCTGCAAAGTCCTGCGCGGCGATGACCGCCCGGGCCCGCTGACCCTCGACGAATACTGCGAGCGACCCCACGCGATGGTGTCCTTTTCAGGTGACCTGAGCGGCAACATCGATGTGGACCTGGCCAAGGTCGGCCGCAGCCGCCGTGTGGTGCTCGGCGTGCCGCAGTTCAGTGGGTTGCGCGCACTGCTGGCGGGCACCGAGATGATCGCAACCGTGCCGGATTACGCCGCGTGTGCGTTGGTCGAAGGGTGTGCGTTGCGGGCCGAGGATCCGCCATTTCCGATTGATGCGGCGCAATTGTCGATGGCGTGGAGCGGGGTACATGACAACGATCCGGCAGAGAAATGGCTGCGCTCGCGGATCAGTCAGTTCATGTCGGTGTCGCTGGATATTCCGGCCTGACACGACCTGAGTCGCAATTAGTTCATCGCCTCATAACCCTGTGGGAGCGAGCTTGCTTGCTCCCACAATAATTTGTACCGCTCGTGCGTTCTGTGTGTTCTAGCAAAGAGAGCACACCCATCCAATTTCCCCCCGATCAATCGTTGCACCATTGCCTGCAATGATTGATCAAGGATGGGCCCATGAACGCTGTACAACGCAATGATCAGGCGCAAGACCTCGGCCTGCTGTTCCTGCGGGTCTCCGGCGGGTTGTTTCTGCTGTTTGTCCACGGCTTGCCCAAGCTGCTGGACTTCACTGCACAGCTGCAGCTGATTGAAGACCCGTTTCACCTCGGTGCCCACCTCACGTTGATTCTGGCGATCTTCGCCGAAGTCCTCTGCCCACTGCTGATCGTCGCCGGGTTACTGGTGAGATTGGCGTGCTTGCCTATTCTGTTTGTGCTGCTAGTGGCGCTGCTGATCGTGCATCCGCAATGGAGTGTGGCCGAAGGGCAGTTCGGCTGGTTGCTGTTGATCCTCTTCACCACTGTTCTGATCGCCGGGCCCGGACGGCTGGCGCTCAATGCCCGTTTGCCCGGAGTACTTCGCTATGCCTGATACCCAGTCCCTGAGAAAACCGGGAACCGATGAAATCGTGACGCTGATCGTCAAGCACCGGGTCAAAGCCGGTTTTGAACAGCCGTACGAAGCCTGGCTGCGCAATATCGTCAGCGTGGCGGGGCGTGAAGAAGGGCACCTGGGCGTGGACGTGATGCGCAGCAAACAGGGTGGCCTCGCGCTGTTCACCTGCGTGCTGCGTTATTGCTCGACCGAAGCGATGCAGCGCTGGCTCGACTCGCCGCAGCGTCAGACGCTGATCGAAGAAGCCGCGCCGATGCTCGCCGACGGCGACCAGACCGAGGTCAATGCGGCCAACGAATTCTGGTTCACCCCGCTGGCCGACGCCGCCACGCCACCACCACGCTGGAAGCAGGCGGTGGTCTCACTTTTCGTGATCCTGCCACACACCTTGCTGGTGCCGTTGATATGGGGACCGTTGCTCAAGCTCAACGGATTTCTTTCCAACTATGTGGTCGCGACGTTTCTGATCACCCTGACCATCGTGGTGTCAGTGGTTTACGTCTGCATGCCGGCCGCGACTCGTCTGTTCGCGCCATGGCTGGCGGCCAGTCAGTCCCATGAACACCTGGAATCCAATGCCAATCCGCCGCGCTGAGCCGGCGGGTATGGGCTTCGTTTCACTTATCTCGAAGGAACTGCGATGAACGCCGATCTGATTCTGTTCAATGGCCAATTTCATACGGTAGACCGCGAAAAACCTCTCGCCAGTGCCGTGGCGATCAAGGACGGACGTTTTGTCGTCGTCGGTAACGATACGCAGGCCATGGCCCTGCGCGGTGCCGGCACCCAGGTGGTCGACCTCAAGGGCCGCTGCGTGATTCCCGGCCTCAACGACTCGCACTTGCACCTGATCCGTGGCGGCCTGAACTACAACCTCGAACTGCGCTGGGAAGGCGTGCCGTCGCTGGCCGATGCGCTGCGCATGCTCAAGGATCAGGCTGACCGCACGCCGACTCCGCAATGGGTGCGTGTGGTCGGTGGCTGGAACGAATTCCAGTTTGCTGAAAAGCGCATGCCGACCCTCGAAGAGATCAACCAGGCGGCGCCGGACACCCCGGTGTTCATCCTGCACCTGTACGACCGTGCGTTGCTCAACCGCGCCGCGTTGCGCGTTGCCGGTTACACCCGCGACACGCCGAACCCGCCGGGCGGCGAGATCGTGCGCGATGCCAACGGCAACCCGACTGGCATGCTGGTAGCGCGACCGAACGCGATGATTCTGTACTCGACCCTGGCCAAGGGGCCGAAGCTGCCGCTGGAATATCAGGTCAACTCGACCCGTCAGTTCATGCGCGAGCTCAATCGTCTTGGCCTGACCAGCGCCATCGATGCCGGCGGCGGTTTCCAGAACTACCCGGACGATTATCAGGTGATCGAACAACTGGCAAAAGACGACCAGTTGACCGTGCGTATCGCCTACAACCTGTTCACCCAGAAGCCGAAAGAAGAGCTGACCGATTTCCAGAACTGGACCGGCAGCGTCAAGTTGCATCAGGGCGATGACTTCCTGCGCCACAACGGCGCCGGGGAAATGCTGGTGTTCTCGGCGGCGGACTTCGAAGACTTCCTCGAACCGCGCCCGGACCTGCCGCAGACCATGGAACAGGAGCTGGAGCCGGTGGTGCGCCACCTGGTCGAACAGCGCTGGCCGTTCCGTCTGCACGCCACCTACAACGAATCCATCAGCCGCATGCTGGATGTGTTCGAGAAGGTCAACCGCGACATTCCGTTCAACGGCTTGCCATGGTTCTTCGACCACGCCGAGACCATCACCCCGCAGAACATCGAGCGGGTGAGGGCGCTGGGCGGCGGCATCGCGATTCAGGATCGCATGGCGTTCCAGGGCGAATACTTCGTCGATCGCTACGGCAAGCAAGCCGCCGAAGCCACGCCACCGATCAAACGCATGCTCGCCGAAGGCGTGCCGGTCGGCGCGGGTACCGATGCCACCCGAGTGTCGAGCTACAACCCGTGGACTTCGCTGTACTGGATGGTCAGCGGTCGCACCGTTGGCGGTCTGGCGCTGTACGAAGAGGGCTTGCCACGCACCACTGCGCTGGAACTGTTCACCCACGGCAGCGCCTGGTTCTCGTCCGAGCAGGGCAAGAAGGGCCAGATCAAGGTCGGGCAACTGGCGGATCTGGCGGCACTGAGCGCGGACTTCTTCCATGTCGAAGAAGAAGCGATCAAGTGGATCGAGTCGGTGCTGACCGTGGTCGGCGGCAAGATCGTTTATTCCGCCGGCGACTTCGAAGACCTCGGGCCGCGTGCCTTGCCGGTACTGCCGGACTGGTCGCCGGTGGTCAAGGTTCCTGGCCACTGGCGCCCGAATTCGCCATTGCAGGCCCAGGTGCACCAGTGCAGCGGCCCGTGCGCGGTGCATACCCACAGCCATGAAAAAGCCCGGATGTCGAATGCGCCGGTCAGCGACTTCGCCGGTTTCTGGGGCGCGTTCGGTTGTTCCTGTTTCGCTTTCTGATCCCGTAAACGGCGCCGGTCTTCGTGGCCGGCGCTTGCCGCATCACCCATCCCCGAGGAGTTTCACATGAGCAACGTTCCTTACAAACGCCTGAACAAAGACGACGCCGTGGTGCTGCTGGTCGACCACCAGACCGGTCTGATCTCGCTGGTGCAGGATTTCTCGCCGAACGAGTTCAAGAACAACGTGCTGGCCCTGGGCGACATCGCCAAGTTCTTCAAGCTGCCAACCATCCTCACCACCAGCTTCGACAGCGGCCCGAACGGCCCGATCGTGCCTGAGCTGAAAGCACAATTCCCGGACGCGCCGTTCATTGCCCGCCCTGGCCAGATCAATGCCTGGGACAACGAAGACTTCGTCAAGGCGATCAAGGCCACCGGCCGCAAGCAACTGATCATCGCCGGTGTGGTGACTGACGTGTGCGTGGCGTTCCCGACCCTGTCGGCCATCGCTGAAGGTTTTGAAGTGTTCGTGGTAACTGACGCTTCCGGCACTTTCAACACCACCGTGCAGCAAGCTGCCTGGGCGCGTATGTCGGCTGCCGGTGCGCACCTGCTGAACTGGTTTGCGGTGGCGTGCGAGCTGCAGGTTGACTGGCGCAACGATATGGAAGGCCTGGCGAATCTGCTGTCGGAACGCCTGCCGAACTATCGCAACCTGATCAACAGCTACACCAAGTTCACTGCCAAGTAATTGGTAGAAGAAAAAAATGCCCGCTGAAGAGCGGGCATTTTTTTGTCTGCCGAAAAGGGCTCAACGCTTTTGCAACCACCCCAAAAACCCACCCTTGCGAACCGGCACAGGCTTGGCCATCAACGCCAGCCGACTGTTCTGCTGCCGTACCGCCTGCAGCTTGTTCAACGCCTGGCCGACTTCACTGCGCTGTTCCATGCACTGGCGGGTCAGGTTCTTGTCGAGCCGATAAATGATCGAAGACGTCAGCGCCGTGAACGTTGCCTGCGAAGGTGTATCCGCAAGAATGCTCTGCTCGCCCATGACTTCGCTCGGGCCCATGCGCCCGGCTTCGGTGAAACCATTGCCGTCCGGCACGCTGGCGCTGACCACACCGGTGGCGATCACGAACAGGCTGTCGGGGACTTCCTCCAGACCGAGCACCACCTGCCCGGCGCTGTACTGCTGCGCGACCATCGATTCAGCGAGGCGATCGCGCTCTTCATGGCTCAGCGAGCGGAAGATTTTCACTTCATCGAGCAAGGCACGGGCGCGGGTCGAAGGCTCTATCACGCCGTCCGGATGCCGCGAAATGCCGGCCGCTTCGAGATGGCGGTGGGCGAGGTCGAACAGTTGATTGCGCACTTCGCCTTTCTTGCCCAGTTCAGCGATGAAGCCGCTGGCCACGTATTCCGACATTTCTTCGCCGGCCTCTTTCAGCAGCGCTTTCGGCGCAGGCGACAGCAACAGACTGCTGCTGCCTTGCAGCGTGCGGTCGAGGGCGTCGAGTACCCGGCGCGGGCGGATGTGGTTCGGCACCTTGATGCTGATCGACACGCCGTGCAGGTTGTTCGGGCGGCTGAGGTTGACGATCTTGGCCTTGGCCGCCACCGAGTTCGGCACCACGGCCAGGGTCCCGGCGCTGGTCAGCAGGTGCGTGGCGCGCCAGTCGATGTCGAGCACCTTGCCTTCGACGCCGTCGATCACCACGAAATCGTCCACCTGATACGGCTTGGTGGTGTTGAGCACGATGCCCGAGAACACGTCGGCCAAGGTGCTTTGCAGCGCCAGACCGACCACGATGGCGAATACCCCGGAGGTGGCGAGCAGGCCTTTGACCGGCAGCTCAAGCACGTAACCGGCCGCCGCGACGATGGCCGCCAGAAACACCAGCGCACCGATCACGTCCTGCAACAAACGACCGCTGTGGCCGATGCGACGCATCAGGATCAGACCGATCACTTCGGTCAATGCCCGCGCGGCGTACAGCCACCAGAAAATCCCCAGCGCCGTCGCGCCCAGTTGCGCCACCTGATCATCGGCAAAGACTGGCGCCTGCAACGGGCTGACGCCGGCATTGATGATCAGCGCGCTGAAGGCCAGGAACAGCACCAACCGCACACCGACCCGTTGCGCGCGATGCTTGAACGGGACGAGATGCCAGAGCAGGGCATCGAGCACCAGCAGCAGGGCGCTCCAGGACAGCAGATGGGCAGAAAAAAGGCTCATGGGATGAACTCCGGCGGGCACAAAAGAAAACGCCACACCCGAAGGTGTGGCGAGGGGTTGCACTCAGTTCAGATGGGTCTTGAGTTCTGCCGCGGCCTGGCGCACGGCGGCCTTCACTTCTGGAATCCCGTTCAGCGGGTTGAGCAGACCGAAGTCGTGAATCATCCCGTTGTAGCGCACCGAGGTCACCGGTACACCGGCGGCGTCGAGGTGGCGGGCGTAGCCTTCGCCTTCGTCACGCAGCACGTCGAACTCGGCGGTCTGCACCAGCGCGGCGGGCAGGCCCTTGAGCTGTTCGGCACTGGCATTGAGCGGCGAGGCATGGATCTGCGCACGTTCGGCCGGGTTGGTGGTGTAGTTGTCCCAGAACCACTGCATCATGCCTTTGGTCAGGAAGTGGCCCTCGGCGAATTGCTGGTACGAGCCGTTATCGAACCCGGCATTGGTCACCGGCCACATCAGCAACTGGAAGCGCAGGGCCGGGGTTTTCTGTTCCTTGGCCATCAGTGCCACGACCGCTGCCATGTTGCCGCCGACGCTGTTGCCGGCCACCGCCAGACGCTTGCCGTCGACACCGATGTCCTTGCCGTGTTCGGCCACCCATTTCGTTGCGGCGTAGGCCTGATTGATCGCGGTCGGGTACTGCGCTTCCGGCGACGGGATGTAATCGACATACACCGCGACCGCGCCGGAGCCCACCACCAGATCACGAATCAGGCGTTGGTGTGTCGGGAAATCGCCCAGCACCCAGCCGCCACCGTGGAAGAACATGAACACCGGCAGCTCGCCCTTGACCTTGGCCGGGCGCACCACTTTCAGGTTGATCGTCTGGCCATCGACCTTGATCACCTTGTCGCTGACTTCAACACCGGACAGGTCAACCTTCACCGAAGCCTGGGCGCCGGTCAGCACCGCACGGGCGTCTTTCGGGCTCAGTTGCTCGAGCGGTTTGCCACCGCCGGCGGCGAGGGCATCGAGGAAGGCCTGGGTGTTGTGTTCGACGCCAGTGCCTTCGGCGGCGAATGCGTTGCCGATGGACAGGGCGAGGAGGGAAGCGGCGAGGGTTTTCTTGATGTTCATGTGCAATTCCTTTTTAAGTCGTTTGAGTTTTTGTATGCCTTGGGATCGGGCTGCTGTGGCGCTGGGCTTCATGCCTCAGCAACACCGTGAGCACAGATTAATGAGGTGCCGGAAAGTGAAAAAGCGGCTATAAAGCGTTTAACTGTCAACCAGGGAGTGACAATGAACCCGTTCGAAGACATGCGTATTTTTTGCCAGGTGATGGACTCCGGCAGCTTCACGGCGGCGGCCGATCAATTGGGCCTGTCCAAGCAGTTCGTCAGCCGTCGGTTGATGCAACTGGAGGAGCGCCTCGGCGTACGTCTGCTCAATCGCTCGACCCGGCGCCTGGACGTGACACCGCTGGGCCAGAGCTATTACGAATCGGCGCTGCGGCTATTAAGCGAAGTCGAACAGGTGGAGCAGGGCATCGCCGGGCAGACCGCCGAGCCGCGCGGAACGATTCGTGTGAGCGCGCCGCTGTCGTTTGCGGTGGCGCATCTGGGGTGTCTGCTGCCGCTGTTCCTGCAGCGTTATCGCGAGGTGACGGTGGAGGTCGATCTGAGTGACCGCCCGGTGGACTTGCTCGGCGAAGGCTATGACCTGGCGCTGCGCATCGGCGTACTGGAAGACTCGACCCTGATCGCCCGACGCATCGCGGCCATCGAGCGGGTGTACTGCGCCAGTCCCGCGTATCTGGCCGAGCGCGGCACACCGGTCAAACCGGAAGATCTGCTCAGTCATGACTGCCTGCCTTACGGTCACGGGCGTTCGGTACAGTGGCGGTTCAATGCAGGGCAGGGCAAGCCGCAACTGGTGAATGTCACCGGGCGGATGCGGGTCAACAACGGTGAGTTGCTGCGGGATGCAGCGGTGGCGGGGATGGGGATTACCTACCTGCCGACGTTCATTGTCGGGGCCGCGCTGAAGGACGGACGGTTGGTGCCGGTGCTGGATGATTTGCGCCCGGAGCCGTTGATTCTGTCGGCGGTGTACCCGCAGCACCGCCAGGCATCGCGGCCGGTGCAGGCGTTGATCGAGTTTTTGCGTGAGCGGCTGGATCAGACAAAAGGCGTTTTGTAGGCGCTACAAAACACTGTGGGAGCGGGCTTGCCCGCGATAGCGGTGGGTCAGGCAGCGATGCTTTATCTGACCGGGCCCTATCGCTGGCAAGCCAGCTCCCACAGGGATCGTGAGTCAGTTGGCGCGCCTGTCATCGCCCGGCTCGCCGCCGACATGCACGCCGCGATCATCACCGACTTCTCCGGCCCGATGGGCCCCATGTTCATCACCTACTTCGCCTGCACGATGAACACCATGATCATCGCCAGCTTCGGCGTGGGTGCCGTTGCGTCCTGATGAGGCGCTGTCGCCGGAATGGCCCGAACCATGGTCGCTGCCGCTGTGGCCACTGCTTCCACCGCCGCCGCTACCACTGTTGCCGCCACTGCCGCTGCCACCGTGGCTACCGCCATTGCCGCCACCGCCACTACCACCGTTGCCGCCGCCCCCTCCGTTGCCACCACCGCCACCGCCATTTCCGCCTCCACCACCGCCACTACCTCCGCCGCCGCCACCGCTTCCTCCACCTCCACTGCCACCTTCCTTGGCCTGAACGCTGGACACCCCGGACAGGTTGTCCGGGATCAATACGGTAGACGCCGACAGGACTGCGCCGATGGCCATTGCGAGCATGAGCTTTTGAATGTGCATATCGTTCTCCGTCTTTGTTGTCTTGGTTGGGAACGTGGATGTGCCTTGTTTGCGTGTGATCCGACCCGTTCCCGAGGTCAGTGGATACTCGAAGCGAGTTCGAAGATCGGGATGTACATCAGGATCACGATGACCCCGATCAACAGGCCGATGAAGGTCATCAGCAGCGGTTCGAACAGCCGCACGAACCACTCGATCCAGCGGCTGATTTCCTCGTCGTAGAAGTCGGCGCTGCGCTCCATCATTTGCCCGAGGTTGCCGGACTGCTCGCCGGCGCGCAGCAGGCGCAGGGAAACGGGCGTCACCAGTCGATTGAGCTCCAGCGCGGTGGACAGCGATTGCCCCTCGCGCACTCGCTCGCAGGCCTGATCCAGTCGCGCCCGCGAGGCCACGGTGAGCAGGCCGCGCACCATGCCCATGGCCGTCACCAGCGGAATCCCGCCTTGCAGCAGAATGCCCAGCGAGCGATAAAACCGCGCCAGCTCATACATGAAGATTCGCTGGTGCACGGCCGGCAGTTTTTCCACCAGCCGGTCCAGCCCACGGCGAAACGCCGGTTGTTTCTGCAACACGGCGAGGGCGGTGATGATCGCCGCCAGAATCCCGAAAAACTCAGCCTGATGCGCGTGCAAAAACATCCCGCTGCTCATCAGCATCTGCGACAGCCACGGCAGGTTCGAGCCCAGCCCTTCGAATACCAGACTGAAGCGCGGCACCACGTAACCCATCAGAAAAAGCACCACGCCGCCGCCGACCACCAGTAGCAGCAACGGGTAGATCGAGGCGCTGACGATCTTCTGCCGCACCTCGTCCATGCGCTGGCGATAGCTGACATAACGCCCCAGCGCATCGCCGACCGCGCCGGTTTTCTCGCTGGACTGTACCAGCGCCACGTACAGCGGCGGGAAGACCGCCGACAACTGGGCCAGTGCCTGGGAGAACGACTTGCCCTCGTACAGCAACCGTACCAGCTCGCTCAGGGTTTTGCGCGCAGCGGGGGCGGTTTCCTTTTCCGCCAGACTTTCCAGTGCATCGATCAACGGCAGACCGGCATTGAGCAACGTGGTCAGCTCCTGGCTGAACAGCACCAGGTTGAAGGTCTCGCGCTGGCCCAGGCGCAACGAACGCCAGTGCCGTTCGGCGTGCAGGCTGACCACGCGCAGGCCCTGATCCTCGGCGATGCGCCGCGCTTCGCTGTGACCGGGTGCCTCGATGTTCAGCGACACCACGCCGGCCTTGCCCACTGCCTTCAGATGAAAACGCATGCCCGGTGCTCCGCTTATTGCCAGTTGGTGATTTCGGCGTTTTCGCCTTCGCCGCCGGGCTGGCCGTCCTTGCCCATCGACAGCAAGTCGTACTCGGCGTTTTCGCCGGGGTAGCGGTAGGTGTAGTTGCGACCCCACGGGTCCTGCGGGAGTTTTTTCTGCAAGTACGGGCCGGTCCATTTCGCTTCATCGCTCGGTGCGGTCACCAGTGCCTGCAAGCCTTGTTCGGTGGACGGGTAGTGGCCGACTTCCAGCCGATACAAGTCCAGCGCCTTGCTCAGGCCTTCGATCTGCGCCTTGGCGACTTTCACTTCGGAGCGCCCCAGCTGGGCGAAATATTTGGGCGCGACGATCCCGGCCAGCAGGCCGAGCACCACCAGCACCACGAGCAATTCGAGCAGGGTGAAACCCCGTTGGGCGCGCGGACGAACATGCAGCTTCATGATGACCTCCGGTGAGTGGCAGCCGAGTCGCCCCAGGGCCTATGCAATTGCCATGCTCAGCCCCCGATAAATCCAGCATGTGGGCTGAAGCCCTTGTAATACGGGCCTCTGAAGAGTCGGCACAGTGCTTGCGTACGGCTGAATCACGACAGGTCAGTGGGGCATTTCCCCCAATTTTTCGGGCCTGTCAGGGGAGGCCCAATGCTCAATCCAATCTGCGCAGGACTGCTTGGCTGCATGCTGCTGACCGGCATCGCCGAAGCCGATGTGTTTGTCTCCGTGGACGCCAAGGGCAGCTATGTGCTGTCCAACGTTCACCGCCCCGGACGCACCTACGAACGGGTGATTCACGAGGCGCAAATGCCCGTGGTCAGCCTTGACCGGCAACCGCAATTGATCGCCAACCAGCCCTACGCGGAACTGGTGTCGGCGGCGGCCACGGCCAATCACTTGCCCGAGGCACTGCTGCACGCGGTGATCAACGCCGAGTCGAACTACAACCCCGGCGCCACCTCGCCCAAAGGCGCCGGCGGGCTGATGCAACTGATGCCCGACACCGCCCGGGAACTGGGGGTGACCGATGTCTATGACCCCAAGGCCAACATCCAGGGCGGGGCCCGGTATCTCAAGCGCCTGATGACCCTGTTCGACAACGATATCGCGCTCGCCGTGGCGGCCTATAACGCCGGCCCCGACGCGGTGCTCAGCCGTGGCCGGATGATCCCGCCGTTTGCCGAAACCCAGCGTTATGTGCCCAGCGTCCTGCGCCAGTACCGGCGTTTGCAGGGGCTGGCGGCGGACGCGCCCTTGTAAACCTTCAACCCGGTTTTCCCCAACTTCGGGGCAAATCCGCCGGGTCGGAAAAACGGGGAATCGGGTGGGGAATATCCCCCGGACTCTCAAATGATTTCTGTAACTGATTGAACAGAAACATGATTTTTTGTGGCATGCGGATTGCTCCAGCGGGTTTGTCGAGAATCATTCCCTGTGAGCACCCACTACGAGGTTTCCGATCATGGTTGGCATTCACCACGCACCGTCCCTGTTGAACTGGCTGCTGTTGCTGGCCTCGATGCTCAGCGTCGAACTGGCCAGCGCCACCGTGCGCTGCGAACGCAATCTGGTGGCCAACGTCGTGGCCTTCGATCAGCCGCTGATGTTCAACCGCCTCGGCGCGCAGAACGTCAACGGCATGATGTTCGCCTTGCGCCGCGATGTGGTCGATGACCATGACCGGTCACTGGCCCAGGGCGGTTCGGCAGTGCCGGGCAAAGTGTCGCTGCGCCCGGACAAGCGTCCACGGCCGCTGGTGCTGCGCGTGGCAGCGGGAGATTGTCTGACCATCAATTTGCAGAATCTTCTGGCGTATCAGGCCAACCCCCATCATCACGCCGAGCCCGAGGGCGAAGCGGAAAACGCCAACGTCGGCGAAGCCTTCAAGGCCGACGAGCAAGTCGCCGACCGGCATGTCGGTTTCCAGGTCAACGGCCTGCAAGCAGTGAACAGCATCGATGACATCGCCTCGTTCACCGGGCGCAACGCCAACAGTCTGGTTGCGCCCGGTGCCAGCCGTTCCTATCTGTTGTACGCCGAGCGCGAAGGGGCGTTCGATGTCAGCAGCCGTGGCGCGACGTTCGGCGGGGAGGGCGCGGCCGGCAACAATGCCAATGGCCTGTTTGCCCAGGTGGTGGTCGTGCCCAAGGGCGGCCGCACTTACCGCAACACCCTCACCGAAGAAGAAATGCGCCTGGCCAGCACTGGCCGTACTCCCGCCGGACACCCCATCGTCGATTACCAGGCCCGCTATCCGCAGCGCGAGCCGTGGCTGCGCGAAGGCAAGGCCGGCTCGCCGATCATCAGCATGGTCGACGGCAGCGAAATCATCTCCAGCGAAAGCGACGCCATTGTCATGGGCAGCAACCCCGACGGCAGCTTTCCGCCGATCACCTATCCGCTGGAATCGGTGGGCAAACGCAACCCGGCTCTGCCCAACCGGCTCGAACCGTTCCGCGATTTCGCCGCGCAGTTCCAGGATGAAACCGCCGTCACCCAGGCGTTCCCGGCGTACTTCGCCGACCCGGTGATGGGCCATGTGCTGGAGCCGACCCGCGATTCCTTCATGATCAACTACGGCGCTGGTGGCATGGGCGCCGAAGTGATTGCCAACCGTCTGGGCGTGGGGCCGATGCACGATTGCCTGTCCTGCGCCTACGAAGAATTTTTCCTCAGCTCGCACACCGTCGGCGACGTGGCGATGCTGGTGGATGTGCCGGCCAACACCGGGCTTGAGAACATCGCCCCCGGCCAGACCCCGCGCGCCGATCAGGTCGGCGTCAAAGCGACGATGGCCCTGTATCCGTCGGAGCCGTCGAACGTCGCTCACAGCTACATCGGTGACTTCGTCAAATTCCGCAACACCCATAATGGTTACGAGCACCACATCTTCCACTTGCACGGCCACCAGTGGCTGTTCAACCCCAACGACGACAACTCCGATTACGTCGACGCTCAGGGCATCGGGCCGGGCGCCGGTTACACCTATGAAATCGCCAATGGCGGCTCGGGCAACCGCAACCGCGTGGCCGGCGATGCGATTTACCATTGCCACTTCTATCCGCACTTCGCCCAGGGCATGTGGGCCATGTGGCGGGTGCACGATGTGTTTGAAGAAGGCACCCAACTGGAGGTTTCCCAGCAGGGTGCCGATGGTTTCCACAGCGAACCCTATGCGCTGCGCAGTGGTAAACCCGCCGCCGGTGCCCGCGCCTTGCCCGATGGCGAAATCATTGCCGGCACGCCAATCCCCGCCATCGTGCCGCTGCCGGGCAAAGCCATGGCGCCGATGCCGGGCAAGGTTGTCGTGGTGCCGAAAATCGGCGAAACCCTGGTCGCCGGCAACGATGACGACGATGAGGAAGAAGAGGGCGACGATGATCACCACGGCGGCAACGCTGGCGCTCAGGCTGTTGGTTCTCTAGCCCTGGTGGATCGCAGCGAAGCCAACCGCAACGCTGACGGCAGCCTGAAAAACCCCGGTTATCCGTTCTGGATCGGCGGCATGGAAAGTTCGGTCGGGCAACGTCCGCCGACACCACCGCTGGACATGCTCGACGCCGCTACCGCGCAAACGCTCAAAGCCAGTGGCAAGGCGCTGTGGGCCAACCTTGATCCGTTGCAATCCGGCGGCTGGGACGGGGGGTTGCCGCGTCATGCACTGGACGGCAAATCCGCCGGCGGCGAAGCGCACACCGTGACCACGTCGCTGGATTTCTCCAAGGAAGTCACCCGCGCCAAACCGATCTATCTGCCCGAGGAAGGCACCGAAGTCGAACAGGCTGCCATGGCCTTCCACGCGAAAAAGGATCACCCAAGCTTTGCCTTGCTGCCCGGTAATCAAATTGTGGCCAAGGCCTTCCGCACCAATGGCGCTCTGCCGATTGCCGGCGCGCCGTACTACGAACCGTGCATGGACGACCGGCAAAAGCGCCTGACCAGCAGCGCCGGCAGCGGCGAATTCAACAGCGGCGAGCGTATCGATGGCATGTCCTTCGTCGGCGCCTCGGCCTTCACCGCCGACCGACCACGGGTCTACAAAGCGGCCAACATCCAGTTCGACGCGGTGTACAACAAGGTCGGTTATCACTTCCCGCAAGCCCGGATTCTGGCGCTCTGGGAAGACGCCTGGCCGGTGATCACCAAGCAGCGTCCGCCAGAGCCGCTGGTGATGCGCATGAACACCTTCGATTGCGTGCAATACCAGCAAACCAACCTGGTGCCGGCCGTCTACGAGATGGACGACTATCAGGTGCGCACCCCGACCGACGTAATCGGCCAGCACATTCATTTGCCGAAGTGGGACCTGACGGCGGCCGACGGTTCCTCCAACGGCTGGAACTACGAGGACGGCGTGCTTTCTCCCGGCGCCGTGCAGGAGCGCGTGCACGCCATTCGCGAGTTCAACCAGTGCGCCGGCACCGACCCGCGCGACGGCACTCCGGCCTGCCCGAAAGCCAAGGCGCATCCGTTCTTCGGCCAGTACGGTCGCAGTGACTGGATGGGGGCGCGCACGGCGATGCAGCGCTGGTTCGTCGACCCGGTGATCAACAGCAAAGGCGTGGATCGCGGCCTCGGCACGATCTTCACCCACGACCACCTCGGCCCTTCGACGCACCAACAGATCGGCCTCTACGCCACGGTGCTGGCTGAACCGGCCGGTTCCACCTGGTTCCACGCCGAAACCGGCGAGCCTCTGTACAGCGGCGCGCGGCAGGACGGCGGGCCGACGTCGTGGCAAGCGGTGATCAACACCGGCGACCTCGACGGCGACGGTTTGAACGACAGCTTCCGCGAGTTCTTCCTCGAGTACAGCGACTTCCAGCACGCCTATGAAGCCGGGGTGTATGTGGGCGCCGGCCCGAACGGCATCCCGAATGCGCAAGCGTTCCCGGCCACGGCCGACAGCTTCCGCTTTGCGATCAACCCGCCGGTGCGCAACAACGCCGGCAACCTGCTCGAAGCGGTGGTCGAGGCGCGCGGCGGGATCAAACCGGGCTGCCCGAGCCGGCCGTGTCCGCAGGCGATTTCCGTGGATGACCCCGGCATGTTCGTCGTCAACTACCGCAACGAACCGCTGGGCCTGCGGGTGTTCGACCCGAACAAGGTCGGCCCGGACGGCAAGCGCGGCATGCAGGCCGACGGCCTCGGCGGTGACCTGGCGTACGCCATGCAGAGCCGCACCGACCGGGCGATCCCGGCGCTCAACCTGGCACCTAACCAGATCAGCTCGGCCAACGGGCCTACCGGCGGCACCACGCAATTTCCGCCGCACATCAACAAGGGCGGCGCCGAACCCGGTGATCCGTTCACACCGATGCTGCGCACCTACACTGGTGACAACGTGCGGCTGCGGGTGCATGCCGGTGGTCATGAAGAAGAGCACAACGTCACCCTGCACGGCGTGAAGTGGCTGCAGAGCGGTTCCGGGTTCGGCAACAGTTCCAACTCCGGCTGGCGCGCTTCGCAGATGGTCGGGATCTCCGAGCAGATGGGCTTCATCGCGCCGGTGTCGATGCTGTCGAGTTCGGCGGCGACCACCGGGGATTATCTGTACTCGATGGACGCCTCGATCGAAGGCTACTGGAACGGCATCTGGGGCGTGATGCGCAACTACACCGCGCAACGCAACGACCTGTTCGCGCTGCCGAACAACCCGAAACCCACTGGCATGCGCAACACCGTGGCATTCGAAGGCAGTTGCCCACGGATCAGCGCCAACCCCAACGGCATCGGCACCCGGCCCACCGTGCAGCGCAACTATGAAGTGGTCGCGGCGCTGGCCAACGACATCCTGCGCAACCCGCTGGGGCTGACCATCGGCGATTCGGCCGGACTTGGCCAGCACGTCGGCGGGCCGTTGAATCCGGTCGGCGGCACGCTGGTGTTCAACTCGCGGTCGGTGAGCATTCCGCAGGTGACAGTGACCGACCCCGAGGATGGCGAGACCCTCACCGTTGGCGGTCAGAGCGGGCCGATCCATGACCCGACCGCGATCCTGTACGTGCGCAAGGCGGATCTCGATCCGGCCAGCGGCAAGCTCAAACCCGGCATTCCGGTCGAGCCGCTGGTGCTGCGCGCCGCTGCCGGCGACTGCATCAACATCACCCTGGAAAACCGCCTGCCGAGCGTGATGCCCGACCTGGCGCAGACCGCAATCATGCAGGGCCTGGTCAAACGTGATCGCAACGGTGGCGACGGCTCGACGACCTTCAACAACAACCTGCTGCGGCCGTCCAGCCACGTCGGACTGCACGCGCAACTGCTGGCCTACGACATCACCAAATCCGATGGCGTGAACGTCGGTGCCAACCCGATCCAGACCGTGCCGCCGCGTGTCGGCAGCACCGGTGCTTACCCGAGCCGTACCTATCAGTACTACGCCGGGCACCTGGAGCGCGAAGGCAAACCGGTCACCCAACTGGGACGCAGCGTCGACAACATCAACGCCACGGCGGTGGAGTTCGGCGGCCTCAACTTCACCCCGGCGGACGTGATCAAGCAACCGCAAAAAGGCTTGGGCGGGGCGATGAGCATCCTGCCAGTCGGCGCGACCTGGGTGGATGACGTGCGCAAAGTCAGCGCCACGGTGACTGCGGCCGGGCAGACGGCTTATCGCGACTTTGCGATGGTCTGGCAGCGCGCCCTGAACCTGCGCTGGGCCAATGGCCGGCCAGTGGAAGGCATCGCCTCCGAAGGCATGGGCGTGCCGAACGATCCGAAGGACAACGCCGGCATGGCCATCAACTACAAGGCCGAACCGCTGTGGTACCGCTTTGGTCTCGCGCCGGATGCACCGTTCGGCCGCGCCGACGGCCATGGCTACGGCGACGTGCCGAACGCGCACATGGCCTACAGCAATGCGCTGGTCGGCGGCGATCCGCAGACCCCGGTGTTCTACGCCAGACCGGGTCAGCCGTTCCGCACCCACATCCTGATGCCGACCGGCGGCAGCCGTGGCTCGACCTTCCAGCTCGACGGGCATCTGTGGTCGGTCAATCCGTTCCAGTCGGAGAAGAGCGATGTCGGCGGCTACCCGATGAACACCCCCGGCGTGGGTTCGGTGAAGTTTGGCTACAACCCGATGTCGATGTACATCGGCGCCCGCGAGAGCGTGCTGCCGGCGGCGCACTTCAGCTTCATGTTGCCGAGCGCCGGCGGGGCCAATGCGATAGCGGGGGACTACCTGTTCCGCGACAACGCCCCGTTCGGCAACACGGCGGGGTTGTGGGGGTTGCTGCGGGTGACCAATGAGGCCGAGCCGGCACCGCCCGCTCAGTAGCCGGACGGGAATGGATTTGCAGGGGAGAGCGACATGAACAGGATCATCAACATCATCGGCGTGTGTCTGCTGACCATCGCAGGTGCGCTGCTCACGCTCGGCGAGCTTGCCCTGGCGCAGACGCTGACCCGTGATGGCGTGTCCATCAAGTTCAACCTGCAACCGCTGGCCCGCGACGGCAAATTGCGTGAAGGCGAGTTCGCCGACGTGCAGTTCCGCGTCACCGATGGCGCCTCCGGCCAGCCGCTGTCCGGGGTGGCGCCGGGGGCCTGGATCGATCCGGAAACCGTTGCCGCCGACCAGGCTCAGGGCCGGGAAAAAAGCTGCAAATCCCGGGTCGGGACGTTCCTCAAATCCAACATCGGCGCGCGGCCGTTGCTCGATCTCAACAGCTATTTTTTGCTGGTGATGAACCGCGATGCCAGCGTTTCGGTGATTGATCCTTCGGTGTCGGTCGGCGGCATCACCAGTACCCTGGCGCGGATCGAACTCAAGCAACCGCCGATGGACTGGGTCACGCCCAGGGACAATAAACGGGTGTTTGTGTCGATGCCGGCAGCAGGCGCAGTGGCGGTGATCGACAGCGAACAATTCAAGGTCCTCGACTCGGTGGCCGCCGGCAGCCAACCGGTACGGGTCGCGCTGCAACCGGACGAACGTCTGCTGTGGGTCGGCAACAACGCGAACAAGGCTGAAGAGTCCGGGGTCACGGTGATTGACACCCAGAGCCTCAAACCGCTCAAACATCTGGCGACCGGTCGCGGCCACCACGAAATCGCCTTCAGCAAGGACAGCCGCTTCGCCTTCGTCAGCAACCGCGACGACGGTACGTTGAGCGTCATCGACATCGCCAGTCTGAGCCTGTTGCAACAGGTCAAAACCGGTTCCAGCCCGTTGTCGGTGGCGTACTCGCCGCTGTCCGGCGCGGTGTATGTAGCCGATGGCAAGGACGGCACTGTCACCGTGATCGACGCCAACAGCCGTGCCGTGCGGCGGGTAATCAGGCTGAAACAGGGCCTCGGGCCAATGGGCTTCAGCGCTGATGGTCGCTTCGGCGTGGTGTTGAACACGATGGAGAACCGCGCCACGGTCATCGATGCGGCCAACGATTCAGCGATCCATGATCTGGACGTCTCGGCCGAACCCTGGCAAGTGGTGTTCACCAAGGCCTACGCCTACGTGCGCGGGCTGGCGTCGCCGAAGGTCACGATGATCAATCTGGCGTCGCTTGGCGAAGGGCGTCAGCCGATTACTCAAGGCTTCGAAGCCGGTCCGCAACCGCCACGGCTGGCCGGGGATCTGCCGCTGGCATCGAGCCTCGCCGTTTCGCGGGACGACAACGCGGTGTTCGTGGTCAACCCGGTGGACAACACCACCTATTTCTACGCCGAAGGCATGAACGCGCCGATGTCCGGTTACCCCAATCGGGGGCAGGTGGCGCGTGCGGCCATGGTCGTCGACCGCAGCCTGCGCGAGGTATCGCCGGGGCTGTACAGCGCCCGGGTGAAACTGCCGGCGGCGGGGCGTTTCGACGTGGCGTTCCTGCTCAATCAGCCGAACATCATTCATTGCTTCAGCGCCCAGGTGGAATCCGACGGCGCGGCTGAAAAACACGTCGGCCCGCCGCAAGTCGAGTTCGTGCCGGGCAAGACTGTCGTGGCGCTCAACGACCCGTACGTGGTGCGGTTCCGCATCGTCCAAGGCAAACAGAAGGTGCAGCGCACAGGCGTGAAAGACGTGCAGTTGCGCTACTTCCTCGCACCCACATCCCGGCCCCGAGAAGTGGCGGCGCTGGAAGTCGCCGACGGTGTGTACGAAGCCCCGCTGACCCTCGACCGCAGCGGCGCCTGGTACCTGCATGTGCGCGCGGCATCGCTGGGCGCCGGTTTCGATGACAAGACATTTGCCAGTGTCCGGGTGTTGCCCGGCCAGACTCAGTGACGAGGACAACGCCATGAACCGATTCGCATCATCCGGCCTGCTGGCCTTGTGTCTGTTGGTCGCCGGCATTCATCAGGCCCAGGCCCATTCGGCGGACGAACACGCGGGGCACAAGGCACCGGCCGCCAGCACGCAGGAACACACTCAGGTCAAATTCATCGACGTGCCGCTGCTCGATCAGAACGGCAAGACCGTGCACCTGGAACAGGATCTGGTGCACAACAAAATCGTCGTCATGAGCTTCATCTACACCAGTTGCACCACGGTTTGCCCGGTGGTCTCGTCGATCATGGGCAAGGTGCAGAAACAGCTGGGTTCGCGGGTCGGCGGCGAAGTGCAACTGGTGTCGATCAGTATCGACCCGCAGCGCGACGACCCGAAACGCCTGCAGGATTACGCCCGCTCTTTCCAGCGCGGGCCGGGCTGGAGCTGGCTGACCGGTTCGCCGCAGTCTATCAACGCCACCCTAAAGGGCCTCGGCAGTTTTAGCGGCGACTTCAAGAACCACCAGCCGTTGATCCTCGTCGGTGACGGCAACAGCCGCCACTGGATGCGCTACTACGGCTTCACCGACCCGGCGCTGCTGGCCAAGGAAGTGGAAAAACTCAGCGGCCTGCGCACCCACGCCAGACACACCGCGATTGCCATGGAGCAACAGCCATGAGAATGCTCGACTGGATCTCTCTGACAATCTGTTTCCTGATTCTCGGCAACGTGGCGTTTGCCCACGAAGGCCATGTACCCGAGGCTCCGGCACCGGTTGCCGCCGCGCCGGCCAAAGGCACCCACGACGCAAAGACCTGGTTCACCGACACGCCGTTGCTGGATCAGCACGGCAATACTCAACGCTTCTACAGCGACGCCCTGCAAAACCGCGTGGTGCTGCTCAACGTGATCTTCACCAGCTGCAACGATGCCTGCCCGTTGATTACCCGTAAGCTCAAGGAAGTCCGCGCGCTGCTGGGCGACAAGGCCGACGGCGTCACTTTCATTTCCCTTACCAGTGATCCGCTGCGCGACACGCCGGCGGTGCTCAAGGCTTACACCTTGAAGCAGGGTGCCGATGATCCTCACTGGCTTTTCCTTACCGGCGACAAGGCGCAGATGGATCTGGTGCTCGGTCGCATCGGCCAGATCGTGCCGACGCCGGAGCAGCATTCGACCCAGTTGATCGTCGGCGATGTCGCCAACAAACGCTGGAGCAAGATCCGTCCCGACGCCCCGGCGGCTGCTATTGCCCAGCGCTTGCAACTGCTGACAATGCCCGTGGCCGGCCGCTGAGTCCGCGCCATGAGCCTGCGCCGCGTCTTCGCCCTGATCCTGCTCGCTGGCGCCAGCCTCGGCGCGGCTGCGTTGCCGCTGACCGATGAAGAAAGCGCCGGCAAGCGCCTGTATCGCGAAGGCCTGTCGGCCAGCGGCGAGGCGATCATGGCGCGGGTCGGTGCAGCGGACGTGTTGCTGCCGGCCACGAGTCTGCCGTGCGCCAACTGCCACGGCGCCGACGGCCTCGGCCGGCCTGAAGGCGGGGTACGGCCGCCGGAGCTGAACTGGTCGCGGCTGACCAGCATTCACGGTCAGCAGCGGGTCAACGGGCGTAGCTACCCGGCGTACAACGACAGCAGTCTGGTGCGGGTGATTCAGGAGGGGCGTGACCCCGGCAACAATCGGCTCGACCCGAGCATGCCGCGCTTTCTGCTGTCGATGAAGGATCAGCGCAACCTCACCGCTTATCTCAAACGCCTGGCTGATGATCGCGATCCGGGGCTCGATGACCAGACCTTGCACCTGGGCACCTTGCTGCCGAGCCAGGGACCGCTGGCCGAGGAGGGCGCCACCGTCGCGGCTGTGCTCAACGGCAGCGTGGCGCGGATCAATCAGGCCGGTGGCATTCATGGCCGACAGTTGCGCCTGACCGTGGTCGATCCCGGCCCGGACCGCATCAGTGCTGAGCTGGCCCTGCAACGGCTGATCGACGAGGAAAAGGTCTTTGCGCTCATTGCTCCGTTGGCTCCGGCGCTGGACAACGAATTGGCACCGCGTCTGGAGCAGGCCGGTCTGCCCCTGATCGGGCCGTTGTCCTTGATGGGCTCGGTGCAGGCCAGTGCGCAGATTTTCGAACCGCTGCCGGGATTGCGCGAGCAGTTGATCGCCCTGGCCGATTACGCCGCCGCCAGCCTGAAAGTGCTGCAAGGACCGACGCTGATCGCCTATCCCGACGACCCGGCTCAGGTGCAGGCCGCACAGGCGCTGGGGCAATACTTGCAGGATCACGGCTGGAAAAAGGTCCGGTTGCAGGCCTACGACCCGGCGGCGGACAGCTTGCCGCTGGGCTCGCGCTCAGTGTTCTACCTGGGCAGCGGCAGCGGTTTCAGTCAACTGGCGGCGGGGCTGCAGCATGCCGGGCAAGTGCCGTATCTGTTCGCGACGTCGGGCCAGGTGGCGGGCGACCTGCTGCAAGTGCCCGAGGGCTTTTCCCGGCGCGTGTTTCTGGCCTATCCCTTTGTGCCCAGCGACTGGACCCAGGCCGGGCGCATGGCCCTGACCCTGCTGCGTGAACATCAGGGCCTTGGCGCGCAGCATGCGGTGCTGCAAGTCGGCGCCTACGCCTCGATGCTGCTGTTCAGTGAAGCCATGAAGCAGGCCGGGCGCGACGCCAGCCGCGAAAAAATGGTGACGGCTCTCGAAGGCCTGCACGACTTCGACACGGGTCTGACCCCGCGCCTCAGCTTCGGCCCCGGACGACGATCGGGCTTGAGCGGGGCGCATGTGGTCACCGTGGATTTGCCCGATCAGCGTTTCTATCTGGTCGCGCCCTACAAACCGATTCTCGCGAGCCCCTGAACGGAGGCCTTGATCATGAAGCTCATAAGCGTGTTGTGGCTGCTGGCGTGCTGGTTGCCGATGGCGTTCGCCAGTACGGAGCCGGTGGCGGCGCGGGTCAATGGCGAGGTAATTTCCGAGTTTCGTCTGGAACGGTTTTTCGCCGAATACCTGGAAGACCGGGGCCGCGCCGTCGCGAGCATCCGCAGTCCCAAGGCCTATAAACAGCTGCGTCAGGCCGCGCTGGACACGCTGATCGACAAGGAGCTGCTGTGGCAGGAGGCGCAAAAACGTGGCTTGAAAATTGACGATCAGGCAGTGCAGCAACAGGTCGAGCAGATTCGCGTGGCTATCGGCGGCCGCGATAACTTCTTGCGGCGCTTGCAGGACGCGGGGTTCGACGAGGCCTCGTTCAGCGAGTACACCCGTCGCGAACTGGCGGCGCAGCAGATGTTCGCCACGTTGATCCGCGCCAACACCTTGCAGGCTCGGCATCTGCTGGTTCGGGTGGCACCGGGTGCAGATGCCGCCACAGACGCAGCGGCGCGTCTACGCTTGATGCAGATGCGCGCCTCCGTGGTCGAGGGCGCAACGTTCGCCAGCGATGCTGTTCGCTCGCCATTCGGCTGGCATTTGATTTATTTGCCGAACCACTTGGAGGCAGCCGATGTCCCAGAGGTGCAGGGGCTTGCAACAGTCCGGGTACAGCGTGCCCGACAGCAACAGGCCCTGGCTCGTCGCCAGGTGCTCGCGCAATTGCGGGCGCAGAACAGGATCGAACGAATTGACGACGATTGAAGGTTCCCCCCCAATAGTGGGGAATGGCTTCGATGCCCATTCAGGTGCTTCCCCGTTTCTGGGGAACGGGGTACCGGGACGAGCGGGCATTGTCATCAAATTCAAGGACATGAAGACCAAAATTTACCGGCACTCGGCCTGGCATGAAGTGTGCGTTACCTCTTGTGAGGCGCACTCCAGCAGGTTCGGGCAGTTGATGTGAAGAGGCCGGATTTGTAGCTGCAAGGAGTTCACCTTGGTTAACAAAGTACTGGTTGTCGAAGACGAACTGCTGCTTGCACAGAACCTTCAGGATTATCTGTCGGCGCAAGGGCTGGACGTCCGGATTGCACATGACGGCGCAGACGGAATCGGCCAGGCCGAGACCTTCGCTCCCGACGTGCTGGTGTTCGATTACCGCTTGCCCGATATGGAAGGGTTCGAGGTGCTCGACGCGGTCCGCCAGAACAGGACGTGCCATTTCGTGCTGATAACGGGTCACCCGACCGCTGAAGTCTGTGAGCGGGCGCGGCAACTGGGGGTCAGTCACATCCTGTTCAAACCGTTTCCCTTGGCGGAACTGGCCCGAGCTGTCTGCGACCTTCTGGGGATCCAGCGCGAAGCGAAACCCGGTGCGAGCCAATCCGAAGGCTTCGTCGAACGACGCCAGAGCAGGACCGAGAGCTTCCCGTTGCAGTTGTACGATGGCAGTTGGGTGCTGGCGGACCGCCGACGAAACCGGTCGGAGGTCATGGCACCGGACGACGATCAAATGCTCACCGGGGAGTAATGGCGCGATAGACGTTCCGGCACTCGCCGAACTCGCCTCCCGCGCCGTCAGGGCCTCAAGCCCCGGGTGTTGGAGAGCAAGCCATGGAACGTCTGTCCGTTGTCGTCGATGCGTTGCAGCCTGCGTGTGCCCCGACACGCTTCTCCAGTGAACAACTGGCCCAGGCCCGGGCGCGGGCCGGCACTTGCGGGGAACGGGTACTCGACGCCCTCAATGTCCTTTGCGAACTGGCGCCGATGCCGTTCATTGCCAGCCTCGGCGCCACTCTGCATTACCCGGTGCTCGACACCGACACCCTGTTCCAAGCGACCCCGGTGTTCGACCGGGTCACCCTCGCGCAATGCCTCAAACGTGAATTCATCCTGCTGCGGCACAACGACGAAGTCATCGGCGTGTTCGCCGACCCCTTCGACACCGCACGCCTGGCCTGGATCGACGAATGCCTGCACGGCGCGCCGCTCTATCTGGTGCACGCCGACGACCTCAAGGCCTATCTGGCCCGCCATGAAGAAAGCTTCCACGCCGTCGAATCGCTCAACGCCCAGGCCGACGCCGGCAGCGAGGTCGACACCCTGCAAAGCCTGTCGCTGACCAGCATCAGCGAAGACTCGAGCGTAGTGGTGAAACTGGTCAACTCGACCCTCTACGACGCGCTGAAAATGCACGCCAGCGACATCCACCTCGGCACCACCGGCAATGGTCTGGTGATCAAGTACCGGATCGACGGCGTGCTCAACAACATCAGCAAGATCCAGGGCAGCGAGTTCGCCGAGCAGGTGATCTCGCGGGTGAAGGTCATGGCCGAACTGGATATCGGCGAAAAACGCGTGCCCCAGGACGGTCGCTTCAAGATCGGCATCAGTGGCCGGCAGATCGACTTCCGGGTGTCGATCATGCCGAGCATCTTCGGCGAAGACGCGGTGCTGCGGGTACTGGACAAACAGGACCTGGCTGACAAGGTCTGCGGCGTGCAGCTGCAGGCGCTCGGCTTTGAAGACGAAACCCTGCGCCAGCTGCGGCGTCTGGCCGCCGAACCCTACGGCATGGTGCTGGTGACCGGCCCCACCGGCAGCGGCAAGACCACCACGCTGTACGCGATGATCACCGAGATCAACCACGGCGTGGACAAGATCATCACCATCGAAGACCCGGTGGAATATCAGTTGCCGGGCGTGCTGCAAATTCCGGTCAACGAGAAAAAAGGCCTGACCTTCGCCCGTGGTCTGCGTTCGATCCTGCGCCACGACCCGGACAAGATCATGGTCGGCGAGATCCGCGACCCGGACACCGCGCAGATCGCCGTGCAATCGGCGCTCACCGGGCACCTCGTCTTCACCACCATTCACGCCAACAACGTGTTCGACGTGATCGGTCGTTTCACTCAAATGGAAATCGACCCCTACAGCCTGGTCTCGGCGCTCAACGCGATTCTCGCCCAGCGCCTGATCCGCCTGGTGTGCAGCCACTGCAGCGCACCGGCCACCCCGAGCGATGAAGAACTGCGCACTTCCGGCCTCGACCCGCTCAAGGTCGGCCACTACCACTTCGTCCACGGCAAGGGCTGCGGCCACTGCCGGGGCAGTGGTTATCGCGGGCGTACCGCGATTGCCGAACTGCTGCACCTGGACGACGAACTGCGGCAGATGATCGTCGAGCGTCAACCCATCACCCGAATCAAGGCCCTGGCCTGTTCCCGTGGTTTGCGCCTGTTGCGCGAATCGGCGCTGGAACTGGTGGAGCACGGTCGGACCACGCTGGAGGAGATCAATCGTGTCACTTTTATCGCGTGATCAATTTGTCGCCGTGCTCGGCGCCAGCGGTGTCGGCCTCGGCCAGCGCCGGGGCAGCGACACCCTGTGGCTGGGCAGCGTCGGCTACATCGACGAAGGCTTCCACAGCTACGCGGTGGCACTGGATACCCTCGACCGGTTGCTCGGCGAACACTCCCGCGCAGGTTCGGAGTTGAGCGTGGTGATCTCGGGGCATTTCAGCCGTTTCTGCCTGGTGCCGTGGAGCGAGCAGATCAGCAGCCCTGAAGAACTGCGCGGTTTTGCCCAACTGTGCTTCGAAGACCTGTTCGGTGTACCGACCCAACCCTGGAGTCTGGTGTTGTCCGCCGAGCCGGCTGGTCACGACCGGATCGCCAGCGCCTTGCCGCAGGATCTGCTCGAACGTCTGCGCACCCTGGTCAGCGGTCGCAGCCTGCGTCTGCGCTCGGTGCAGCCGTACCTGATGAGCGCCTTCAACCGCTTCGACAAAAGCCTCGACGCTGGCGACTTCCTGTTCGTGGTCGCCGAGCCGCAACGCAGCGTGTTGCTGCTGGCAAGGGAAGGGCGCTGGGCGTCGGTGCGATCGGTGGGCGGCAGCGACAGTGACTCGGCACTGAGTGCCTTGATCGGTCGCGAACGGCAACTGCAAGCCTCCACCAGTGAACGCGCGTTCAACGTTTACCTGCATGCCCCGGCGCGCCTCGATGCACAACCGGATGTAGCGGGGGTGCACCTGCGCACCCTCGAAGACGACTCGATGACCGTGCGAGACGCCTTGTACGTCATGTCCCGGGCGGTGGCCTGAGATGCGCGCCCTGAACCTCGACTTCCAGCCCCGTCCGCGTTCCGGCCCGTTGGGCTGGAGCCTGCTCGGCGGCGGTGTGTTCCTTGCGCTGGTGTGCTTCGGCGTGCAGCAGCACCTCGGCAATCAGGCCGAACAGCAGCAAGGTCACTTGCAACACACCCGGCGCCAGCTCACCGGCGACAGCGGCGCCAAAACAACATTGAGCCCGGCGGAAACCCGCGAGCAGGCGCAGAACCTCGCCGAAATGCGCAAGGTCTCGCAGCAGTTGCGCCGCCCCTGGGAACGCCTGTTCGCCATGCTCGAAGCCATGCCGCGCGACGACATCGCGTTGCTGACCCTGACCCCGGATGCCCGCAAGGGCCAGGTGCGGATCAGCGCCGAGGCGCGGGACCTGCAAGCGATGCTGGATTTCCACAAGCGCCTGGAGGCCAGCGACGAGCTGTCCGACGTGTCGCTGCTGAGCCACGAAATCGTCGTCAAATCGCCGGAGCAACCGGTGCAGTTCAACCTGTCGGCAACCTGGGAGATGGGCGATGCGAATCCCTAGACTGATCGTCCACGAATACCTGCAGGGCCTTGGCGTTCCAGGCCTGGCCGGGTCGGCGCTGCTGCTGATCAGCGTCGCCTGGGCGCTTGGTGGTTTGCTGCCGGGCTGGCAGTCGCTCCAACAGCTCAGCCAGCAGACCCAGGAAGCTACCGAGTATCTGGCCAAGGTCGAGGATGGCAGCATCGCCCCGCCGGTGGTGCCGCAACGTCAACTCGATGATTTTCGCAACAAGCTGCCGGCCCAGCCGCAAGCCACCGTCGCTATCGACCGCATCTACGCCCTAGCCGCGCAGGAGCACATCACCCTGGCGCGCGGCGAATATGCCCTCGGCGTCGATCCCAAGACTCATCTGGCGCGTTATCAGATCCTGCTGCCAGTGCGCGGCAGCTACCCGCAACTGCGGCGCTTCCTGCACGCCTTGCTCGGCCAGTTGCCGGCGGTGGTGGTGGAAGACGTCGAGTTTCAACGCAAGAAGATCGCCGACACCGACCTCAGCGGCCGGATCCGTATGACCCTTTACCTGTCGAGGTCGTGATGAACACCAAGCGCGTAACAGGGTGGGTGGCGTTCTTCGGCGTGGCGGCGGCACTGGCCTGGTTGCCCGAATATTTTTCGCCGAGCGACGACGCGGACGCCACTGATGTCGCCGTCTCTACCCCGACCAAAGCCACCGCCCGTGGCGCCTTGCCGGCCAGCAATGCCAAGGCTGGCGCAGCGCCGATCAAGGACCTGAGCCCGGCCGGCGACCTGTTCGCCGCCAAGTCCTGGAAGGCCGCGCCGACCCTGGCCAGCGTCACCGAACAACCCGTCAACCTGACCCCGGTGGTGCAAGCCCCGAGCCTGCCACCGGTGCCATTCCAGTTCGTCGGCCGTCTGCATGACCGCAGCGACCTGCAGGTGTTTTTGCAGGACGGCGAAAAAATCTACGTCGTGCGCAACGGGGATGTGATCGACGACACCTGGAAGATCGCGGCGATTTCCGACGCGGAACTGAGCCTGGTCTACCTGCCTCTGCATTTGTCGCAGACCTTGTCTGTGGGGAGTACGCAATGAACAGATCCCGTTTGCTGATGAGCCTCGGCTTGGTTGCCGGGCTGGCCGCGTGCAGCTCCGCGCAGGTCGCCAACAAAGAGGCCGCCGACCTGATCGAACAGGGTCAGTACGAGGCGGGCCTGGCCCGGATCGAAGAAGGCCTGCGGGAAAATCCACGGGATACCGAGCTGCATCTGGCGCTCAATCAGGGCCGTGCCAAGGCCATCACGGCCTTGCTGACGGCGGCGGACACCGACCGTTCGCGGCGGGATTTTGCCTCGGCGCGCATTGCCTACGCCCGGGTGCTGACCATCGAGCCGAACAACCGCCGCGCCCAGGATGCACTGCGTCAGATCGACTACCTGCGCAGCATGGACGAGAAGCTTGAACTGGCCCGAGGCGACCTGCGCCGGGGCGACATCTACGGCGCCGACCGTCAGGTCAAGCAGATCCTCGAACTCGACCCGACCAACGAAGGCGCCGCCGAGCTGCAAGGCAACATTCGTCTGGTGCAGAGCCGCAACGTAGTCCAGTACCCGCAGCTGCGCACCCGGCTCGATCGTCCGGTGACCCTGGAGTTTCGCGACGCCAATCTCAAGACCATTTTCGAAGTGCTGTCCCAGGTCGCCGGGTTGAATTTCATCTTCGACAAGGACCTGCGCCCGGACATGAAAGCCACGATCTTCGTGCGTGACGTGCGTATCGAAGATGCGGTGGCCTTGCTGCTGCAACAGAACCAGTTGCACCAGAAAGTGGTGAACGAAAACACTTTGCTGATCTACCCGGACTCGCCGCAGAAGCTCAAGGATTATCAAGAGCTGGTGATGCGCACCTTCTACCTGACCAGCATCGACGCCAACACCGCGCTGAACATGATCAAGACCATGCTCAAGACCCGCGACGTGTTCGTCGACGAACGCCTGAACACCCTGACCATGCGCGACACCGAAGACGCGATTCGCATGGCGGAAAAACTCCTGCAATCCCAGGACCAGTCCAACCCCGAAGTGGTGCTGGAAGTGGAAGTGATGGAGGTCGCCCGCCAGCGCATTCTCGACCTCGGGCTGCAGTGGCCGAACACCTTCGGCGTGCTCAACAGCAACGGTCAGCCGGCGTCAGTGCTTGATCAACTGAAGGGCATCAACTCCAGCCGTATCTCCATTTCGCCGGCGCCCCAGGCCAAGATCAACGCCGCCGACAAGGACATCAACACCCTGGCCAGTCCGGTGATCCGCGTCAGCAACCGTGAACAGGCGCGCATTCACATCGGTCAGCGCGTGCCGATCATCAGTGCCACTTCGGTGCCGTCGACCCAAGGCCCGGTGATCACTGAAAGCGTGACCTATCTCGATGTCGGTCTGAAGCTGGAAGTGCAGCCGACCGTGCACCTGAACAACGAAGTGGCGATCAAGGTGGCGCTGGAAGTCAGCAACGCCACGTCGCTGGAGCCGACCCGCCAGGGCACCATTCCGGTTCAGGTCGACACGCGCAACGCCCAGACCACGTTGCGTCTGCACGATGGTGAAACCCAGATCCTCGCCGGGCTGGTGCGCAACGACCATGGCAGCACCGGCAACAAGATTCCCGGGCTGGGCGACATTCCCGGTCTGGGCCGCTTGTTCGGCAGCAACCGCGACGACGTCAGCAAGTCGGAACTGGTGCTGTCGATCACCCCACGGATCGTGCGCAACCTGCCGTACCAGAGCCCGTCGGACATGGAGTTCCCCACCGGCACCGAAACCAGCATGCACATCCAGGCGCCGGATCGCTCGCAGAACTACGCGATGCCAACGCCTGCCGCGCAACCTCGTGCCATCGGTGAGGCCGCTGTGGCAACGACTCACGTTACTGTCGAGAAGCCTTGATCATGAACGCCTCCCAGCGCGGTTTTACCTTGATCGAAGTCGTGGTGACGCTGGCCCTGATCGGCCTGCTGGCCGGCATGGCCGCGCCGCTGACCGAGACCCTGGTGCGGCGTGGCAAGGAGCAGGAACTGCGCACCGCGCTGTATCAGATCCGCGATGGCATCGACGCCTACAAGCGGGCCTTCGATGCCGGCTACATCGAGAAGTCGCTGAACAGCAGTGGTTATCCGCCGAACCTCAAGGTGCTGGTCGAAGGCGTGCGCGACGTGCGCAGTGCCAAGGGTGCCAAGTTCTACTTTCTGCGCCGGATACCCCACGACCCGCTGGTGCCGGCCAAGCGTGACGACAACGGCGGTTGGGGCCTGCGGGCCTACGACAGTTCGGCCCAGAACCCGCGCGATGGCGAGGACGTGTTCGACGTCTACTCCCACGCCAGGGGCCGTGGCCTCAACGGCATCGCTTACCGCGAGTGGTGACTCTCATGGGCCGGCAAAAGGGTTTTACCTTGCTCGAACTGATGGTGGTGATGGCGATCATCGCGACCCTGATGACCATCGCACTGCCGCGCTACTTCAACAGCCTGGAAGCGTCGAAGGAAACCACCCTGCGCCAGAGCCTGTCGGCCATGCGCGAGGCACTGGATCACTACTACGGCGACACCGGGCGCTATCCCGACTCCATCGAGCAACTGGTGGAGCTGCGCTACCTGCGCAACGCGCCGCTGGACCCGATCACCGAGCGCAAAGACCAGTGGGTGCTGATTGCGCCGCCGGACGGCGTGGCGGGTGGCGTGGCCGACATCAAGAGCGGTGCTACCGGGAGGGCGCGTGATGGCAGCCAGTATTCCGAGTGGTAAGCACGCGGAGCAGGGCGGGTTCACCTACCTGGGCGTGCTGTTCCTGATCGTGATCATGGGCATGGGCCTGGCCAGTGCCGGCGAGTTGTGGTCGACGGTGTCGCGCCGCGATCGCGAGAAGCAATTGCTGTGGGTCGGCACTCAATACGCCCAGGCGCTGCGCAGCTACTACCGCAGTTCGCCGGGGTTGGCGCAGTACCCGAAAGACCTGGCCGACCTGCTGCAGGACGAACGTTTTCCTGAGCCCCGGCACCACCTGCGCCAGCTCTATCCGGACCCGATTGGCGGCGGTGAATGGGCGCTGCAACGGGGCTTCGATGGACGTATCACTGGCATCAACAGCCCGTCCACCGAGGTGCCGTTGAAGCAGGCGGACTTCCCGTCGCAATGGTCGGATTTCGAAGGCATGCAGCGTTATTCGGACTGGCAGTTCGTGGCCGAGAAAGCCTTTCTCGATGGCACCGGCCCTGGCAACGGGTCCCCGGTCAAAGGCCAGTCGGCGCTGCCACAGGCGTTGCAGCCATGAGCCGCCAGTGGTGGTGCGCGTTGATCTTGTCGTTGGTGGCGTGCTGCGCGTGCGCCGGCGAGGAAGACGAAATGATGGGCTTCATCGTCGACGACACGATCTCGCACATCGGCCACGACTTTTACTACTCGTTCAGCGAACGCCTGCGCGACACCAGCCCGATGGATTTCAACCTGGTGGTGCGCGAGCGCCCCGACGCGCGCTGGGGGAGCCTTGTGACCGTGGAATATCAGCAACGCCTGGTGTATCGGCGCTTCCTGCCGCCGAACACCGTAGAACTGAAGGACGAGGCCTACGAGGCCGCCGACTCGGTTCGACTGGAGGTCGTCCGGCGCAAGCTGGAAGCCTTGTTGCAGGACACCACCGACCTTGAGAAGGACGAACTATGAACACGACAACGTTCTCACGGCACTGCGGATTGTGGATCCCGGGGTTGTTGATCGGGCTCGCCGGCGCTGCCGCCGTCCAGGCCACCGAACTGGTGTACACGCCGGTCAACCCGTCGTTCGGCGGCAACCCGCTCAACGGCACCTGGCTGCTCAACAACGCCCAGGCGCAAAACGATTTCGACGATCCCGATTTGAAGAAACGTTCGACGGTGGCCGGCACCTCGGCCCTTGAACGCTTCACCAGTCAATTGCAGTCGCGGCTGCTGGGGCAACTGCTGGACAACATCTCCACCGGCAACACGGGGAGCCTGTCCACCGATGCCTTCATCGTCAACGTGGTCGACGACTCGGGGGCACTGACCATTGAAGTGACTGACCGAGCGAGCGGGCAGGTTTCGGAAATTCAGGTGAACGGCCTCAACCCATGACGGGATGACGGTTTCGGGGAGTGCAGGACATGAAAAAAATAATAGCGCTAGGGCTGATGTTGGCGGCATTACAAGGGTGTGGTCTGCGCGAGCCGATGCCGGCCGAGCAGGACACCGACACTCCGACCCTGACCCCCAGGGCCTCGACCTATTACGACTTGCTGAAAATGCCGCGACCCAAGGGCCGGCTGATGGCGGTGGTGTACGGCTTCCGTGACCAGACCGGGCAGTACAAACCGACGCCGGCCAGCTCGTTTTCCACCAGCGTCACCCAGGGCGCGGCGTCGATGTTGATGGACGCCTTGCAGGCCAGCGGCTGGTTTGTGGTGCTGGAGCGGGAAGGGCTGCAGAACCTGCTGACTGAACGCAAGATCATTCGTGCGTCGCAGAAGAAGCCTAATACGCCGGTGAACATCCAGGCCGAGCTGCCGCCGTTGCAGGCGGCGAACATGATGCTTGAGGGCGGGATCATCGCTTATGACACCAACGTGCGCAGCGGCGGGGAAGGGGCGCGGTATCTGGGGATCGATCTGTCCCGGGAGTACCGGGTGGATCAGGTGACCGTCAACTTGCGCGCGGTGGATGTGCGCAGCGGGCAGGTGCTGGCGAATGTGATGACCAGCAAGACGATTTATTCGGTGGCGCGCAGTGCCGGGGTGTTCAAGTTTATCGAGTTCAAGAAGTTGCTCGAGGCGGAGGCTGGGTACACGACCAATGAGCCGGCTCAGCTTTGTGTGTTGTCGGCTATCGAGGCGGCGGTGGGGCATTTGCTGGCGCAGGGGATTGAGCGGCGGTTGTGGCAGGTCGCGGGGGATAATTCTTCGCCTGCGGGGGATGAGACTTTGAATCGGTATCTCACCCAGAACAAAGTTGATCCTGAGGCTGAGTGAACTTGGCGGCCTTTGGGCCGACCAGGTTCTGGCTGATGTATCCGGTTCAAATTGTGGGAGCCAGCCTGCTGGCGATGGCTATTTTTCAGACGCGGGCGTTATTGCGAATGTACCCGGAACCTTGTGGGAGCTGGCTTGCCAGCGATGGCGCCCGGTCAGTCGATGGGGGGCTTTCTGGCTGGGTACATATCCATTTCTGCGGTAACGACCACCTAGGGTTCCGCCCTTACGGCGGGTCACTTTTTACAAACGCCTAAAAAGTAACCAAAAACGCTTGCTCCTACGTCCGGCCCGCTCGCTAAAGCTCGGGGTTCCTTCGCTCCGGGATTCATCCGGGGGGCATCGCCTACGGTTTGCTTCGCTGCACCTCCTCTCGATGTGTTTGGCTTCGCCAAACGGTCGCTTCGCGCCCACCCCGGATGAATCCCTCCACTCAGCCTTCCGACGTCGCCCGAAGATCAAAAGCGGTACTCGAGCTAACGCTCATTGTTTGGTTTGGTGAGGGTGCAAGGCTGGGTTTCATTGTTTGGTTTGGTTTGGTTTGGTTTGGTTTGGTGAGGGTGCGAAAATGTGTAGATGGGTTTGGTTTTGATTTTTTTGTTTTGAAAGCTTGAGTTCAACTCGATGGTTCAGGTCGATGTAACTCGAATGAACAACTCGGTCGGCTCCCTCTCCCCCCGGGAGAGGGCTGGGGTGAGGGCCTGCGTCCTAAAGTCTGTTTAAAAACGTGTCTGAATACACCGAACCTTCCCACAAGGTTTTCAGGTTGTCCGTCGGAAGCGCGGGCTCTAGCCTGTTTCGGTCGCTGCCAATTCAGCGATCGGGATTGGAAACCCCGACTAGAACCGAGCGCACAAGCGCTTTTCATAACGTATGCTTGCGCACCTTGAAAAGTGTGCACTCCGTTATGGCGGCTGTGCGCGGGAGACCTTCGGGTCAACCGGGTTCTCCGTTCCCCGGGTTTCCAGCCTGCGTACAGCTGCCACCCATTCGTTCGGAAACCGAATGGGCCAGCTTCATTTCAGGATCGGAGATTCACTATGTTCAAACCAACACCAAACCCACCCGAAAACGAAGCCAACCTCGAAACCGACCCAACCTCCCCATACACCTCCACCCAATCTAGAAAACTCCACGAAGCCGCCGAGCGCGCCCTCGATCATTACCTTTGCCCCGGCGCCCACATCATGGGCAGCGTCAACGAACCCGCCCCGATGTACCTCGCCAACCCGGCCTACAACACCGAATCCCTGCTCGCCAACGCCTGCGAGTCCCTGGGCTCCGCCAGCGAAATGCTCAACAACTTCGCCGCCGCCCTCGACCCCGGCCACCGCAAGACCGCGCTGGGTATCGCACAGATCCTCATGCTGAGTGAGCTGGCCGTAAATCAGGCTTTGGATCACGTCGAGCTGAAGGACTGATCAAGCACCGTCCCCAATAAAAAAACGCGACCCGGCAATGGGGTCGCGTTTTTCACATTCAAATTGGAGTCACCATGGATTCCCTGATCTCCACAGTCGTTTCAGACTTCGAAAGCGAAGAGCAGGCCGCCAGCTACGACCGCTGGTTCCGTGCCGAAGTCCAAGCGTCAATCGATGACCCGCGTCCAAATATCCCGCATGAGCAAGTGATGGCTGAAATGCAGGCATTGATGGAAGAGGCACAACGCAAGTACGAGGCACTTGAGGCGTCGAACAAGAACTGCACCGCAGCACTAGATTGATCGTTCCCACGCTCTGCGTGGGAATGCAGCCCCGGGCGCTCTGCGTCAAATTCGCGAGCTGGAACGCGGCGCGTCCCTCGAGGCATTTCCCACTGAGTCGGTTCGACGTTGGAACGATCAATGACTCAAGCACCAGCGAAAAAAAACGCCCCCAAAAGGGAGCGCATTTTTTGCTTCAGTGGGGTCATTCATTCTGTGACCGAGCGCCACATGACGGATATTCCTGACGTGCGTGCACAACGCCCAGAATATTTATCCGGCCCACCGCTTGGTAAATGAGCAGGTAGTTGGGATGTACGACCATCTCACGAGTGCCGGGAGTTCGCCCCACTCGATAGAGGTGTGGATGTTTGGTAAGGGTAACCGTGGCGGCTTCGATAGCGTTTGAGAGCTTGTTAGCCGCTTTGAAATTACGGTCACTGATGTAGTCAAGAATGTGCAGGAGTTCAGCCCGAGCTTCGGGCTGCCACTCAACCTGCATCGTATTTTTTACGCTTTGCTTCCATCAGGGCATGCATTTCGGCCATCACCTGGTCATTAGGAATGCTCGGGCGTGGGTCATTCATGGAAGCTTGTATTTTGGCGATCAACCAACGGTCATAACTCGCAGCCTGCTCCTCGGGACCAAGATCCGAAACAACCGGGCACAGTGGGTCGATCAAAGACGGGTCGATCATGGAACCTCCGGGTTTGGTGCCAGGAAGTCTATTCGGTAACGGTATTGCTGTCGTCGCTGTCTGGATGAATTGCATGTTGGCCAAGCTCCGTGGGGATCAAGTTGTCCCGGCAAATCCTAGAGCCTGCACTTCCGACGGCCAACCGCCAGAATTCGTCAGAAAAGTCCCCGAATTTCGGAAAACGTTCCGTTTTCCGTAGGACGCCACTCAAGCGTCAGCGCAAAAAAAACCGCGACCCTCAAGATCGCGGTTTTCCAACACCCAACCCTTACTGCTGCAAAACCGTCGCCTGGTTAGCCGACCCGAACTGCTGAATATTCGCCGTCTGCGTCATTCCGCTCTGATCCACATTGGCAATGTTCCCCGTCCCGCCCTGGGTCACGTACGCCACGTTCATGGTGTCAGCCTGCTTGACCGTGATCATGTTGTCACTGCCATACAGCTGCGCGGTGTACGCCTGGTTGCCGGTGCCGGACTGGTCGAATTCGGTGCTGTTGCCCGAGCCGTTCGAGGTGCCCTGGGCCAGGTTGGTGGTGCCGCGTTGATCGGAGATCAGGATGTTGTCGCTGCCGTTCTGGTCGAAGTACAGCTCGTTGTAGGAATCGGCCTGGCTGACCGTGGTCTTGTTGCCGGTCCCGGTCTGGTGGGTGGTCATGGTGTGGCCGACGCCGTCCTGGGTGAAGCTGGCGATGTTGCCGTTGCCGGCCTGATTGACGGTGGCGCGCTGGTTGCTGCCGAACTGGCCGCCGTGTTGCGGGCCTTTCCAGTTGCTGGCGTAGACCTTGTTGTCGTTGCCCACGGACGTGGCGTTGAGCGTGTGACCGTCGCCGCTCTGGTAGGTGTAGTGCACGTTGCCGTTGCCGACTTGATACAGCGCCAGCGCCGAGTTGACCGATTCGAACTGGTCGGCATAGATGGCGTTGGTGTTGCCGACCTGGGTGACGGCGGCGGTGTTGTTTTCGCCATAGCTCTGGTCGACCACGGTTTCGTTGCTGTCGCCGTACTGGTTGACGGTGGCCTGGCTGGCCAGTTGCGAGTCCTGCCAGATTTCGGTGCCGTTGAGGTTGCCGAACTGGTTGATGGTGATGTTGCCGCCGGTGCCGTTGCGCTGGTCGCCGTAGGCGTAGTTGTTTTCGCCGGCCTGGTTGATGCCGATCTGCCCGCCGTTGTGAGTGACCTGTTCGGCGGTGCCGTAGTTGGCGGTGCCGTATTGGGTGATCACCGAGCTGTTGCCGCTGCCTTCGTACAGTTGCTCGATGTTGGCTTCGTTGCTGTCGCCGAACTGGAAGGTCTTGCCTTCGCTGCCGTTCTGCGAGTCCTGGTAGACGAACGAGAAGTTGCCGGTGCCTTGCTGCTGTTGCAGGGCGGTGTTGGGGGCGCCAAAGCCCAGCGACTGGCTGGCGTGGGTGGTGTTGAAGGCGCCGGTCTGTTGCTGGGTGATGGTGCCGTTGTCTTCGTAAAGTTGTTCGGCATAGGCGGCGTTGTAGTCGCCGACCGCGTCCTGGGTGATGACGCTGCTGGCGGTGTCTTGCACGGCGGCGGCGTCGTTGCCCTGGCCCAGTTGGGTCTGGGTGGCGCTGCTGAACGGGGCCTGGGTCTGCTTCACATCGGCGATGTTGGCAGTACCGACCTGGCTCTGGGTGGACAGGCTGTCGTCGGCCATGGCCTGGGCACTGATCATGACCAGGATGGCGGCGGTGAGGGGCGTCAGTTTGAACATGATGAACTCTCCGATGATTGCAGTGCTTAGCGGTATTGCTTGACCGAAACGCTCATACCGTTGCCCGACTGGGTCACGGCGCTTTGCAGCCCCGTGCCGGCCTGCTCGATGCTGGCGTCGTTGTTGTTGCCGTTTTGCGAAATCTGCGCGCGGTTGTGGCTGCCGTTCTGGGTGATGGATGCGGCGTTGCCGGAGCCGTTTTGCGTGATCAACGCCATCAGGTCGCTGCCTTGCTGCAGGATGTACGCTTCCTGATTGCTGCCCGACTGCACGATCCGCCCGAGCAGCGACTGACCGTTCTGCGAGAGCAGGGCGAGGTTGGCCTGGCCGTTCTGGTCGATCAGGGCTTGCTGGCCTACGGGGGGCGGCAGTTCACCCAGGTCGGCGGAGGGCGCCAGGTCGTCGTTGTCCATCAGGTCGTCGGCGCGCACGCCCGCACTGCCGCACAGGGCGAGCAGGCAAAGCAGGGCGGCGGTCGGCGTGTTCATGGTGAAAATCCTGTCGGGTTGCCCCACCTGCCCGAAAGCAGGTGGGGCGTGGGCTCAGAGGGTGGTCACCGAGATGGTGCGCACGGTGCCCTGGGACGAGCGGATGGTGGCGGTCGGGTTGGCCGATGGCACGACTGTCGTGTTGTTCAACGTCAGCCGCCAGCGTCCGGTGACCGGTACCGTCGTCGTGCCGAGGGTGACCAGCCCGGTCGGGGTGGTGACCTGCACGGTGATGGTGTTGCCGGTGGTCACCGACGAGGTGCCGGCAAAGTCCCAGTTGAAGCGGTTGCCGGAGCGGGCCTGCACGGTCGAGGTGGTGATCGTGAAGGTTTCCGCCGCTGGCCGTGGCGACACTTGCACGGTGACCGTGGCCGGCGTCGACAGGGCGCCGAAGCTGTCCCGGGCGATGTAGGTGAAGGTCGTGGTGAACGCGGTGGTCACGGTGGCCGGTGGGGTGTAGGTGATCACCGTGCCGTCGGTGCTGACCGTGCCGCGTCCTGCCGGCGGTTGGGTCAGGCTGGCGACGCCCAGCGGCACGTTGCCTTCCGGATCGGTGTCGTTGGCCAGGACGTTGATCGGGATCGCGACACCCAATGTGGCGACGCTGTCGGCGACGGCGGTCGGTGGCCGGTTCGGCGCGACGCTGATGGTCACCGTGGCCGGGTTCACCGAGGCCAGGCCTTTGCTGTCCTGGGCCTTGTAGGTGAAGGTCGTGGTCAGCGGTGCGTTGACCACGGCCGGCGGGGTGTAGACCACCGAGGTGGTGCCGTTCAGGGCAACGGTGCCTTGGCCGGCGGGCGGTTGGGTCAGCGCGGTGATGGTCAGCGGTACGTTGCCATCGGGATCGTTGTCATTGGCCAGGACGTTGAGGGTGATCGGCACGCCGAAGCTGGTGCTGCCGGTGTCGGCGACGGACAACGGGGCCTGGTTTTCTCCAGTGTCCGGTGCGTTGCCGACGACCACGACCGGCTCGGTGTCGCTGCCGCCGGCGGCGGATTTGACCGTGACGGTGGCGGGTGGCTGGGTCAGGTCGGCGACGGTGATTTTTTGCAGGGTACCGGTCTTCGACAGGCGTCCGTAGCCCTGGGCGACCATGTCCGGCACGGCGACTTCATCGGTCGACGTGGCTTCGATCAGCAGGCTGTGATTGGCCCAACTGTAGCGGGCGGTCTGGATTTTCACTACGTCGGTGAGCTTGCTCGACACGGCGGTCGGACGCGTCGTACCGGCGGGGTTGGTAGCCGTCACGACCACCACTGATGGCAGGGTTCCGTTGCCCAGGCGCTGGCCGAAAAACAAGCCGTTGTTGTCGCTCAGCAGGCTGGTCTGGCAAGGCGTCGGCGGTGGGCCGGGCAGCAGCGCCAGGCTTTCACGAAAGCACAGCGTCGAGCTGTTGTCGGCCTTGGCGAACACTTCGGCACGCACACCGGCCGACGTGCGGCGGTAGGTGGCACGGTCGATTTCCACGTGGGTCTGCTGGCGGTTGTCGAGGACCTTGCCGGCGACGGTGAACAGGTTGGTCTGAATCGTGCCGGCAGCCGAGGGGCCGACGATCCGCACGAAGTTGGTGTTGAACGGACTGCCGGTCACCGCTTCGGTGAGGTTCGGGTCGCCGACGAAGGTTTCGATGTTGCCGGTGTCCGGGTTCACCTCGGTGTAGGGCCCGTTGATGCTGCGCAGGAACGGCCCGATGGCGCCGTTGAGCGCACCGCTGAAGTTGCCCGGCGCACCGATGCCGACGTCCTTGGTGATGTTGATCGCCCGCCGGCCCGGTGTGGTGACGTTGACGGTCTCCACACCGAACGGGTGGGTGATGGTGTAGGTGCCGGCGACAGGCACGTTCACCCGGATGCGGATCCGCGCAAAGCTTTGCTGCTGGCCATCCACCGGATTGCCCGAGGCAAATGCCGCTTCGATCCCGGCGACGTAAGCGTCCATGCCATAACCGGCACCGTTGTTGGCAATGTTGGTCTCGGCGAGAAACCAGAAGGCTTCCGGCGGCCAGTTGTCGGGGAAGACCATCGGCAGTGTGTCGTCGAAAATCCCCGGTTCCGGCAGCAGGGTGCACATGTACGCCGGCGGTGTGGCTGCCGCGACGCGGGAGCTGGTGGCCCGCGACTGGCACAGCTCCATCGACAGCAGGTTGTTGTCCTGGTACCAGATCGGGAATTTCCCGGTGGCGTAGGTATAAGGGCCGGGATCGACGGCGGCCAGTTGCGCGAACGCACTGCTGGTCAGCGAGATTGTCAGCCCGAGCGCGTTGAGCGCGAAACGTGGCCACTTGTTCATGATGCCTCCTGATGCGGATCTGGGCATGTGAGCGTTCATTGCACGATGACCACTTCTTCGGTATCGCTGCCGCCGTTGGACGACGTTACCCGGACCCTGGCCGGCGGAATCGGCGAGATCCCGGTGGCCAGGGTTTTCACTGCGCCGTCACCGCCGAGGGCTCCAATGGCGGCGCCGGTGCCGGAGGTGGTGGTGAGCACCGGCGGCGAGGTTTCGTCACTGGTCGAGGCCACCACGGTCAGTTGCCCGGAACTCAGGCTGTACTCGGCGCGCTGGATCACCACCAGGTCAGTCAGGGCCATGGGCAGGGTGGTCGGCGAACTGGTGGCGATGGCCAGGTGGTTGTCGGCGGTCACTTGCAGCGTGGTCGGCAGGGTCGGATTGACCTGTGATTGCGCATACCAGCTGCCGGTGCTGTCGGCCTCTTTGAGGTTGAGCACTGGCGTGCTGCTGGTGACCGCGACGTTGGCCGGGGCGGGCGGGGCTTTGACGAACACGTCCTGCTGGGCCACCGGGGCGCTCTCGCCGGGTTTGCGCGAGTAGGTGCTGCGTTCGGTGATCAGCGGCGTGGGTCGAACCACCGTCGACAACTTGCCGGAAACCGCAAACACCGTGGTGCGCAGGTCGATGCCGCCGGGGCCTTCGATGCGCAGGTAGTTGGTGTTGAACGGGCTGCCGGTCACCGCTTCTTCAAGGTTCGGGTCGCCGACGAACTGTTCGGCGCCGCCGCTCACCGGATTGGTTTCGGTGTAGGGCCCGTTGACGCTGCGCAGGAACGGCCCGACGTCACCCTTGAGCGCGCCGTCGTAGGTTTTCGGGCTGCCGATGCCGATGTCGCGGGTCATGTTGATCGCGCGACGACCGGGGGTGTCCACGTTGAACACTTCGACGCCGTACGGGTGAGTGATCACGTAGGTGCCGGCGGTGGGCACATCGACCCGGATGCGGATGCGGGCGAAGCTGATCTGGTCGCCTTCTACCGGATCACCGCCACTGAACGCCGCTTCGACGGCCGAGCCGTAGGACAGGTTGATGCCCCGGGCCGCATCGACAACGGTGCCGTCGGCGGTGAACCAGAACGCTTCGTCGGGAAAATTGCCCGGGAAGACGATCGGCTGGGTGTCGTCGAACACGCCAGGCGCGGGAATCAGCGAGCACATGTAAGAAGGCGCGCCGGGCGTGCTCGGCACCCGCGAGCTGAGCGCTTTGGACAGGCACAGATCCAGCGTACGACCGTGGGTGTCCTGATACCAGCTGGCAAATCCGCCGGTCGCCGGGGCATAGGGTCCGGGATCGACGGCGAACAGAGCGGCCTGGGCAATGCCCTGGGCCAGGGCGCTCACGACCAGGACGGTCGCGGTTTTGGACAGTAAAGGGTGCATGAGTTAATCCCTCTATCGAAGTGCCTGCCCCTTGGGGGTGGGTCAGTTGCAGAGGGGCTTTACAACTTCCATACCAACGGCCGGGCAACGGGCCGCAAAGGCCCGTGGTGCAAAGGTTGGCGAGAGAAGGTGGGGATTTATTGCAGCGCTGCCATCGGGCGACAGTCCCCAGCATTGGGGATTGTGGGGATCCATCGGCAAAGCGGATTTGCGGATTTGTGATCGTGGGGCCGTTCACCCCCCGCATCCGGGCAATCACCCAACCGTGGGCTATAACCCTATAGGGACGTATCGGGAAGTCGCCGCCATGAACATGCAGTCAAAAACGCTACCGGTCGAGGAGAGCAGTCTGCGGCTGGGCTCGCGCAAGCAGCCGTTCAATCTCTTGCGCTGGTTTTCATTGATCAGCATGGCGGTGATCGGCACGGTGGCGGTGGCGCTCGGCACGGTGTCGACGCGTTTCGTGATCGAGGAAAGCGTTCAGCGCGATGCCTTGCTCACGGCACAGTTCATTCAGGCCATCGCTTCGGCTGAGGTGCGCCACGTTTCGATTCCCAATATCCGCACCATGGGCGACTTGCTGGACCCGCGCCAGGACCGGGACTTTCCCGACGTCGACCCGGCGGCCCGGGCCAGCGCCCGGGGCGAATTCCTCGATCACATCGAGCATCTGCCGGACGTGATCCTCGCCAACGTTTACGCGCCGGATCGCCTGGTGATCTGGTCGACCAACTCCGCACTGGTCAACACTCGCATCCATGCCGACGAAGACCTCGATCGCGCGTTCAACGAGAAGATTCCGGTGTCGGCCAGTTATCACAACGTCGACAAGGGCCGTGAAGAACAGAAGTTCGTGGTGCCGCCGGATTACATCTTCATCGAGAACTACATTCCGCTGTTCGACGCCGACGGCAAGAACGTCACCGCGATGGTCGAGATCTACAAGGAACCCAAGGACCTGATCGCCCGCATGGAGCGTGGCTTGACCCTGATATGGCTGGCTACCGCGCTGGGCGGCGGGCTGATTTATCTTGGGCTGTACTGGATCGTGAGGCGGGCGGCGATCCTGCTGGCGGTGCAGCAGAAGCAACTGATTGCCAATGAAACCTTTGTCGCGCTGGGCGAGATGTCCTCGGCGGTGGCGCACAGCCTGCGCAACCCGTTGGCGACCATCCGTTCCAGCGCCGAGCTGGCCCTGGAGTTCGACGCGGGGCCGGCGCAGAAGAACATCAAGGACATCATCGGTCAGGTCGATCGCATGTCGAAGTGGGTGCGCGAATTGCTGCAGTCGCTGCGACCGCTCAACGACGAACCGGAGCCAGTGAACCTGGTGGCGGCGTTGCACGAAAGTCTGGTGGCGTTCGAACAACAGATCGCCAAAAACGCGGTGCACGTGGTGTTTCATCCGCAACAAACGCCGATGGTGCTGAGCCAACCGGTGCAACTGACGCAAATCCTCAACAGCCTCCTGGCCAACGCACTGGAAGCCATGGACAAGGGCGGCACGCTGACCATAACCCTCGAACCCACAAACAACGGCGGCGTCAGCGTCATGCTCAGTGACACCGGCAAAGGCATGAACGAAGAGCAGCGCAGCATGGCGTTCCGGCCGTTCTTCACCACCAAGCAGGGCGGGCTCGGCGTAGGGCTGGTGCTGGTCAAGCGGATCATGGAGCGTTTCGGCGGCGGCGTGACCCTGGACAGCCGCGAAGGCGAGGGCACCACCGTTCGTCTGGCGTTTCAGCTCATCCAGTAAATGGGGTGAACTTTCCCCCAGGAGCGGGTGTCAGGCCCCGGTCACCGGGGAGTGGGGAATCCAACAGCGCCTGTAACAGCTTGTTTCAACGGGTATTAATACTTTGGCGAGCTAATTGCAAAACACCATCACCCCTTCCTTAGATGAGGCGGCTGGTGATGGACAGAACAACGCGTGATCACAAAAAGCTATTCCTGCTGACGCCTTTGAGCGTCTTTCTAATGCTGGCTCTGGGCAATATGGCCGGGGTCCGAGCGAGCCCGATCGACGATGAAAACCAGCCGGAAGCCTCCGACCCGTCAGCGTATTACGACGAGCCGGCGGATGAACCGGCGGCCCTCAACGCCATCCTGACCATGCCCGAGGCCAACGAAGATTCCTTCGATCTGCCCGACGGGGTGAAGGGCACGCGCAACACCACGCGTTCGGAAAACATCCTGCCGCCGACCGTGCAGACCAGTTTCAATTACCCCACCAACGGCAAGCCGAGCCCGCTGTTTGGCGCTCAGCCGTTTACCCAGCAAATCGTCCTGTTCGAAGAGTTCGGCCCGGAAAAGCTCGACCCGACCACTCCGGCCGCGCCGTTGGGTTTTCCGCCTGCGGCCATCGGCCCGGCGCCGGCCCAGGACCCGAGCAGTGTCGCCCGCAGTGCGCCACCGGGCACCGCGCTGGACGCGTTCCTGCGGCAACCGGGGCTGACACCGTTCCCGAGCCAGTTCTCCAACGTCGTCGACCGCAACCCGTGGCAGTCGCAGATCGAGCTGTTCCTCAACCGTCACATCGGCTCGTCCGCCGAAGGCCGGCCACCGGGAAAAGGCTGGGCCCACCAGCGCTGGAACGAGTTCTACCCGCAAGTCGCCTACAAGACCGTGCAGACCGGTGCGCGTCTGAACGGCGGCCTGCGTGACAGTCGGCAGATGCACGGTTATGCCGTCGGCGAATTCGGCCCCGGCGGTCTGTACCACAACGTTGCCGGCGTGCCGGCGACGGATGGCACGGCCAAAGGTGTCGATGCACGTTTCCACCCGGCGATGCCGGTGCAGAACCACAACTCGGTGTGGACCTTCGACGGCACGCTGCCGCCGAAACTGTTGATGGTTCGCTACGGCCAACCGGTGATGATGCGTCACTACAACGGCTTACCGATCGATCCTTCGGCCAACCGTGGTTTCGGCCTGCACACCATCACCACCCACGAACACAACGGCCACGCACCGGCGGAAAGCGACGGCTATGCCAACGCGTTTTTCTTCCCCGGCCAGTACTACGACTATCGCTGGCCGATCCAGCTCGCCGGTTACGACAGCATCAACACCAAGGCTGAAGATCCGCGTGCAGCGTTCCCGTGTGCACCGGGGGAAACCCTGTGGGTCAACGACATGCAGCCTGCGAAGAAGACCTGCGACCACGGCACCATCAAGATCCGCGGTGACTGGCGCGAAACCATGAGCACTCACTGGTTCCACGACCACATGCTCGATTTCACCGCCCAGAACGTCTACAAGGGCAACGCGGCGATGATGAACTACTACAGCGCCCTGGATCGCGGCAACGAATCGGTGAACGACGGGGTCAACCTGCGTTTCCCCAGCGGCAGCGCCTTGCCGTGGGGTAACCGCGACTACGACGTCAACCTGGTGTTCGCCGACAAGGCCTGGGATCAGGAAGGCCAGTTGTGGTTCAACCCGTTCAACACCGATGGCTTCATCGGCGATCAGGTGCTGGTCAACTGGCAATGGAAACCGACCCTCGACGTGCGCGCCCGCAGCTACCGGTTCCGCATCCTCAACGGCTCGGTGTCGCGCTACTTCAAGCTCGCGCTGGTACGGGAAATCAAAGGCACCGGCGGTGAATTCCAGGGGCCGAAGAACTCCGGCGTTTCCTACAGCCGCGTGCCGTTCCACATGATTGCCAACGACGGCAACATCATGGAGCACAGCGTGCCGTTCGACGGCTCGATGGATCTGGATGCCGACGGCGACAAACAGAACCACAACGCGATCCTGCCGACCCAGGGCATTGCCGAGCGGTTCGACATCATCGTCAACTTTTCGAAAAACGGCATCAAGCCCGGCGACAAGCTGTTTTTCGTCAACCTCCAGGCCCAGGACGACGGTAAAGGCCCGAAAGAGACGATCTCGCTGTCCGACGTGCTCTCCGAGAAGTACCTGGCGGTGATCAAGCAGACCAGCAAAGGCCCGCAATGGGACAAGGGTGATCCGGCGGTGGGCAAGGTCTTGCAGCTCAACGTCAAGCCTTTCACCGGCCAGGACCTGGCCATGGACCCGGCGGCCTACGAACCGGCCAAACCGGGCAAGGCTGAAGGCATGGTGATGATTCCGCTGAAGATCCATCGCGACAACGCCGCCGACAAGGCGCTGCTGGCCAACGCCCGTCACCGCACCTTCACCTTCGGCCGCAGCGACGGCACCGATGAAGCACCGTGGACGGTCAAGACCGATGGCGGCTTCGGCTTCCACATGGACCCGCGTCGGTTGAACGCCTCGACCAAATTGGCCAGCGGCCCGACCGATGCCGGCACCGCCGGGTTCGGCACCCTGGAGGTGTGGAACATCAAGCTCGGCGGCAAGGGCTGGAGCCATCCGGTGCACGTGCACTTCGAGGAGGGGATCATCCTCAGCCGTGGCGGCAAGGCCCCGCCTGAATGGGAAAAATGGGCACGCAAGGATGTCTATCGCATCGGCTCCGAAGCCGACGGGCTGGACAGCGTGGAAATGGCGATCAACTTCCGCGAGTTTGCCGGGACCTACATGGAGCACTGTCACAACACCCAGCATGAGGACAACTCGATGCTGCTGCGTTGGGACCTCGAGAAACCCGGGCAACTGCAGTTGATGCCGACACCGCTGCCGAGCTGGGATGGCGTGCGCTACGTCAACTCCGCCGCGCTGCCAACCTTCCGCACCGGCGATGGCTTCGGCCCGCAAGTGACCGTGAAGAAATGAAAAGGGAGGGAGCCGACATGACCCAGCCAACGCCGCGCTCCCGCGCCCTCGGCATGCACTTGATCCTGGTGCTGGTCACCTGCCTGCTCGGCAGTCAGGTGCTCATCGCCCATCAAGCGCTGCCCGAAGGTGCCAGCGAATCCGCCACCCCGTGGGGTGGCGACTATTTTCCCAACACCCTGCTGACCGATCAGGACGGCCGGCAGGTGCGTTTTTTCGATGACCTGATCAAAGACAAAGTGGTGGTGATCAACTTCATCTTCACCTCCTGCAGCGACTCCTGCCCGCTGGAAACCGCACGCCTGCGCCAGGTGCAGAAACTGCTGGGGGACCGGGTCGGCCAGGACATCTTTTTCTACTCGATCAGCATCGACCCGCTCAGTGACACCCCCGACGTGCTCAAGGCCTACGCGCAACGCTTCAAGGTCGGCCCCGGCTGGAAATTCCTCACCGGCGAATTCGAAGATGTCACCGACCTGCGCAAGAAACTCGGGCTGTTCATCGAAGGCGTCGACAACGGCCGCACCAAAGATCACAACCTGAGCCTGATCGTCGGCAACCAGAGCACCGGGCGCTGGATGAAGGCCTCGCCGTTCGAGAACCCGTGGATCCTCGCCGATCAACTGGCCAACACCCTGCAGAACTGGAAGCAGCCGAGCATCGAGCAAAGCTACGCCAATGCGCCGGAAATTCGCCCGCCGAGCAACGGTGAAGAACTGTTCCGCACTCGGTGCGCCTCCTGCCACAGCCTCGGCCCGCAGGACGGTGAAGGCATCGGCATGCGCAACATCGGCCCGGACCTGATCGGCGTGACCCGCCAGCGTGATCCGGCCTGGCTCAACCGCTGGATTCGCGAGCCGGATCGGGTACTGGCAGAAAAAGACCCGATTGCGCTGCAACTGTTCGAGCAATACGAGCGCATTCCGATGCCCAACCTGCGCCTCGACGAACAGTCGGCGCAGTCGATCATCGACTTCCTGCGCGATGAAACCGAGCGCCAGCACCCGACCACGCAGCCCTTGGCTGACGGGGCGTTGGCGCCAACCAGTGCGGCCGCGAGCAGCGAAACGGTGAGCCGTATGCGCTAGCGGCCAAATAGCGACTTTGAGTCCTGTATTGCGGTGATAGCCACCTACACTCACTCGTGAGGTGGCTGTAACCGGTTCGATACAAAAAAACGCCAGGGCACCCCCATGCAACGACTGGAAGAACAACAAACACCGGCGCCAAACGTCGCGGCGGCCGCCATCAAGGGATGGGGCGCGCAGTTCAATCTGCTGCGCTGGTTCTCGCTGGCGAGTTTTTTCATCATTGCCGCCGTGGCGCTGGGGCTGGGTTATATCTCCACGCGTTTCGTAGTCACCGAAAGCGTCGAGCGCGATGCGCTGCTCACCGCGCAATTCGTCCAGGCCATCGGCGATGCGGAAATGCGCCATGCCGGCATCACGCCGCTGCGCACCATGGGTGAAATGCTCGACCCGCGTCAGGACGAAAACTTTCCCGACGTCGATCCGCTGGCCCATGGCGCGGCCCGGGCCGAGTTTCTCGATCACGTCGAACACCTGCCGGATGTGCTGCTGGCGACGGTCTACGCCCTGGATCGCTCGGTGATCTGGTCGACCAACCCGGAACTCATCGGCGTCAAGTTCGAGGACGATGACGAGCTGGACGAGTCGTTCGAAATGAAAGTGCCGGTGTCTTCCAGCTATCACAAGATCGACGACGAGAAGCCCGAACAGAAACTCTCCCGCGAACCCAAATACCTGTTCATCGAGAACTACATCCCGATGTTCAACGCCGATAAAAGCAAAGTCATCGCCATGGTCGAGATCTACAAGGAGCCTGCGGACCTGGTGGACCGCATCGACCGCGGATTTGCCTCGATCTGGGCGGCGACGATCCTCGGCGGGGCGGCGATTTACCTGGGCCTGTTCTGGATCGTGCGGCGTGCCTCGACCCTGCTGCACAGTCAGCAACAGCAACTGATCAGCAACGAAACCTTTGTCGCGCTGGGGGAGATGTCCTCGGCGGTGGCCCACAGCCTGCGCAATCCGCTGGCAACCATTCGCTCCAGTGCCGAACTGGCTCAGGAAGTGGCCAGCCAGAGCGCCCAGCGCAATATCGGCGACATCATCAGTCAGGTGGACCGCATGTCGCGCTGGGTCCGGGAGTTGCTGGTTTCACTGCGGCCAATGAGTGACGACGGCGAGGCGCTGGAGCTGCGCGCCGCCGTGGAAGATTCCCTCGGCGCGTTCGAGGCGCTGATCCGGCGCAACGGTGTCGAGGTGCGATTCAACCTGCAGGACTGCCCGCCGGTGGTCAGCCACAAGGTGCTGCTGACGCAGATTCTCAATAGCCTGTTTGCCAACGCACTGGAAGCCATGCCGAAGGGCGGCGTGCTGAGTGTCGAGATTGAAGCCCCCCACGCCGGCCAAGTCTGCATGACGGTGGGTGACACCGGCAAAGGCATGAACGCGCAGCAACAACAATTGGTGTTCAAACCGTTTTTCACCACCAAGCAGGGCGGCCTCGGGGTTGGCCTGGCACTGGTCAAAAGAATCATGGAGCGCTTTCAGGGCTCGGTCGTGCTGACCAGCCGCGAGCAGGAAGGAACCCGCGTCAGTCTCAACTTTAAAGTGGCATCGGGAGGGGAATATGGAACACAGCATTCTGCTGGTCGAGGATGACGAACTGTTGGCCGACAATATTCAGACCTACCTGGAGCGCAAAGACTTCGAGGTGACGGTTTGCCACTCGGCTGAAGACGCGCTGGGGCAACTGGAAAGCTTCATGCCGGACATCGTGCTGACCGACAACTCGCTGCCGGGCATGAGCGGTCACGATCTGATCCAGAAGCTGCGCATCAGCGCGCCGGATCTGAAAGTGATCATGATGACCGGTTACGGCAATGTCGAAGACGCGGTGGTCGCGATGAAGGAGGGCGCCTTTCATTACGTCACCAAACCGGTCGCATTGCCGGAGCTCAAACTGCTGCTGGACAAGGCCCTGGCCACTGAGCGGATGGAGCGCACGCTGTCGTTTTATCAGGAGCGCGAGGCGCAAAAGTCCGGGGTGCAGGCGCTGATCGGCGAATCAGAGCCGATGCTGCATCTGAAGAACACTATCGGCCAGTTGCTCGAAGCCGAGCGGCGCATGACCGGTGGCGACCTGCCGCCGGTGCTGGTGGAAGGCGAGACCGGTACCGGCAAGGAACTGGTGGCCCGTGCGCTGCATTTCGATGGTGTACGCAGCAAAGGTCCGTTCATTGAATTCAACTGCGCTTCGATCCCCGCCAACCTGGTGGAATCGGAGCTGTTTGGCCATGAGAAAGGTGCGTTTACCGATGCCAAGGATCGCCGTGTCGGTCTGGTGGAAGCGGCGGACGGCGGCACGCTGTTCCTCGATGAAATCGGCGAGATGGACCTGGTGCTGCAGGCCAAACTGCTGAAGTTGCTGGAGGACCGCACCATTCGCCGGGTCGGCTCGGTGAAGGAGCGCAAGGTCAATCTGCGGGTGATCAGCGCCACCAACTGCAACCTCGAACAAATGGTCCAGCAGGGCAAGTTCCGCCGCGACCTGTTCTTCCGCCTGCGGATCATCTCGATCAAGGTGCCGCGCCTGTATGCCCGGGGCGACGATGCGTTGCTGCTGGCCCGGCATTTTCTCGCCAGCCACGGCAAGCGCTACGGCAAGCCGAACCTGCATTTCAGCCAGCAGGCCGAAGAGTTGCTGCTCAATTACACCTGGCCGGGCAACGTGCGCGAACTGCGCAACATGCTCGAACAGACCGTGCTGCTGGCGCCGAGCGACACCATCGCCGCGCACCAGTTGAACGTGTGCATGAGCCTGGTGGACGAACCGTCGCTGCACCAGCATCACGAGGTGCCGCACTTCGAGCCGCGCCCGGCGAGCAACACCGAGTCGATGAACCTGCCGGAGGTCGAGCGCGACATGGTGCGCAAGATGCTCGACAAGACCGACTGGAACGTCACCAAGTCCGCCCGCTTGCTGGGCTTGAGCCGCGACATGCTGCGCTATCGCATCGAGAAGCTTGGCCTGGCGCGACCGGACAAGCGTCAGTGGTAAACCGCGTTGGTTCGTGGGTTCGGCGGGCTCAGACACTCCAGCAGGCACGTCGGGTCCAGCACCTCGTCATTGACGTAGATGCCGCGCTCGGCATCGTAGGTGCGGATAAACACCCGCACCGTCGCATCGGCCACGGTCGGCAGCTGTGAGTCATGGAATACGCGGCGATCCGGGATAACGATGAAATCCTGCGGCGGCGTGTCATCGAACGCTCGCGGCGGCTGCGCATTCAGCGACGGCGGAGCAGGGTGGGCGAAGGGCTGGTCGGCCCCGTAGTAATTGAAATTGCTGTCGAGGGCTTGCGCCTGAGGGGCTGCGAGCAGACAGACGGATAACAGCAGCCGATTGAACGTTTGCATGGCGGCACCTGTGGAAGCGGTTTTCCCCAAGGCTATTAACTATAGCCGCCCGTTGGCTTACAAGTTCGCAACAACCTGGATCATCGCGCTCAACTAGACTCGGGCCGCTCAATCAAGAGCATCGTGCGGAGTGCGCCATGGAAGTGCCAGACAACAAGAACGCCATCGAGAGCAATCGTCAGGCGTGGAACGATTCGGCCCGTCACCATCAGGAATCGCCCGAGTGGCAGGCCTTGCTGAGCGAGGTCACCCAGACCGGTTTTTCCTGCCTCGACGAAACCCTGCGCGGGTTGCTGGAACAGGTTGGCATCGACGGAAAAGACGTCGTGCAACTGTGCTGCAACAACGGCCGCGAGAGCCTCTCGCTGTTTGCGCTGGGTGCGCGAAGTGTCGTCGGGGTCGATCAGTCGGCGGCGTTTCTTGAACAGGCCCGTGTGCTGAACGGCCATTCGCCGCACACGGCCGAATTCATCGAAGCCGATATTCACCGCCTGCCCGAATCACTGCGCAATCGCTTCGATGTGGCGCTGATCACCATCGGCGTCCTCAACTGGATGCCCGACATCGGCGAATTCTTCCGCCATGTCGCCTCGACCCTGAAACCGGGCGGGAAACTGGTGATCTACGAGACTCACCCGTTCCTGGAAATGGTCGATCCCGACGCCGAAGATCCATTTCGCCTCGCGACCTCGTACTTTCGCCAAGAGCCGTTCGTGCAGCAGGAACCGATCGTCTACGTCGGCAAGGTCGAGCAGCAGGTCGCGCCGTCGTACTGGTTCGTGCACAACCTCGGCGCCATCTTCACCGCCGCCCTTGACGCCGGGCTGAACATCGCGCATTTCAAGGAGTACCCGCATTCGAACCGTGAAGAGGCGTATGACCAGTATTTGAACCGCGAGGCGCAGATGCCGATGTGTTTTACGTGGGTGGGGGTGAAAAACTGAGGCAGGTACAGAAGGGTGGGTTGAAAGCCACTCTCTCTTTTGGGGCAAGTCGGATACGGGCTTCGGTCACATATCCGATTGCTCGAAGTAACTCTTCGTCGTCACCCTCTGCCAGTACCTGAGAGAGGTATTCACGGATAGCATTCAAATCAATCAGCAATGCCTTCATATCAAAATCGGATGTGTTTTGATTCATCGGTCTGTCCCTGTGTTTCTGCCCGAATGTATTCATTCACATGGCGGAAAGCAGTCAGTGGGAGCCGAAACTGAATGGCGCTGTTTCTTATACGAGAGTAGGAAGAATCTGCAGCGTCCATTAACGCCGCAGATTCAATGAACGGATCAAGCCTGCGCAGCCGCGGTCACCACCGGCCGCCCCGGTTTACGCAGCGGTTCCAGTCTCGAACCTTCATAACGAGTCTCGCGGAAGAACCGCCACTTTCCAAACAATCCATAGACGTGGGTGACGCGGCCCTGTTCGTGATAACCCATACGAATGTGCAGCTTCAGCGCCGGGATGTTGTGGGTTTCGCAGACGTCCACCACCTTGTGGCAACCCTGGGCGGCCATGGCTTGCCAGAGGGTGACTTGTACGTCCACCGACAGGCTGCTGCCAAAGTAGGCGCGGGTCATTTCGCCGCCGAATTCGAAGAACTCGCCAGGCTGGACCGGGAAGTTGCAGCCGTAGTAGTGACGGTCGTGATAGTCCCGGGTGCTGCCCCAGATGAAGGCCACGGCGTGGCCGTCGGCGTCCAGGTACATGTGCCCGGTGTGGCCTTCGCTGGCGAGTTCGGCCATGGTCTGCACACGGTCACCGAAATGTTTGCCGAACGCGCCGGCATTCTGTGGGGTGATGTCGACTTTGCGCAGGCCTTCGTAAGGGCGCAGCTTGTGCGGCGGCACCGGGCTGATCAGGTCGCGCTCCATCCACAGCAATTCCCAGTGGAAGAACACGTAGCGTTTCCACAAGGTGGAAAACGTGCGGCCCAGGCCTTTTTGCTTGATGCGTTCGCGCAGCTTTTCGATGACGCTCATGATGCCCTCCGTGGCCGAAGCCCGGGTGTTTTTGTAGTTGGCTTTTGTGGGTATAGATCAAGCTGGCAAGTACATTTCAAAGTGCCATCTTCGAAAGTGTTGCCAGTTGTGTAACTCAGTCGAGTGCCGCGGCACCGCGTAGAAAGTCCTTGTTCAAGTCGGCGTAGGAAACCCGTGGAACCCCCGGCAGCCGGCGCTCTAGCACGCGACTCAGGGACTCTCCGGGTTTTAGATAGGCATCACCGAAATCGGCCCCGAGCTGATTCGGATGGGCGACGATTTCCAGCACACCGTCGGTCGGCGCAGGCTCGTTGCGCAGGTCCACCGGGGTGCAGACATAGTCCGCCGTCGCACCGGCCAGCCCTTGCAGACGACGGTTGAGCAAACCCTTGAACAGGCGCTTCGGCAGGCTGAGGTTCTGTCCCAGATTGCGCGCCAGTCGCACCGGTACACCCTGATGTGCGGCGAAGCGCGCGACGATCTCGCCGATCGGCCAGATGTTGTGCACGTGCTGATGTGAATCGATGTGGCTCGGGCGCATGCCGTGATCCACGCAACGTTGCCACTGAGCCTGCAATTCTTCCTGCACCGCTTCACGATCTTCGCGGCCCAGCCACAGGCTGTGCCGGGCCAGGTTCAGATCGAACACCCCGTGGCTGTCGCAGAAGGTGGGGCGGGCGAGAATCCTCTGGCTCAATGGCCGGCCGTACGTCAGGTTGAAGTGCAAGCCGACCCGACCCTCCAGCATGTGATGACGAGCCATCGCGCAGGCCGCTTCGAAGGCCGGCATGTTGGCCATGGCCGTGGCGGAACTGATGACCCCGGCCTGGAAGGCGCTGAAGATCACCGCGTTTTCGTTCGGGCTCAGGCCGAAATCGTCAGCGTTGACTATGACTTGGCGAGGCATGTTCGCCCTCCGTGGTGGGGTGGGTTGCCGGTTTTACGAGGGCCACCGGTTTTGTCGTTGCCTGCCGTGCGCGCCACTGCTGTAGCTTCGGTTTTAGCCGCTGCCAGAGGCGTAATCCCAGCCCCAGCAAAACACCGCTCGGCCGCCAGGAGTAGAAGCTCCAGCGCCAGTGCTCCAGTTGTCCGGTCATGCGTTCGTGCAGTTGGTGACTGGAGTTTTCCAGGCTGACCCGCGAGGCATCGATCCAGCTCCAATGGTCATCCAGCCCCCAGCGTATCCATTCCTCCAGCAACACCCGGCCGCTGCCCAGATCCGCGTACTGCGGCAGGAAGGCGAGGTTGTAATCGTAGAGCCGGCCCTGTTCGAGCAGGCCGAGCCGGTAGCTGATGCAGCGGCCGTCCAGCTCCAGGGTGACCACCCGCACCAGACCCTGGGCGGCGAGGGCGGTGAAAGCGTTTTCGATGCAGCGGCGGCTGCGTTCGGTGGCGAAGATGCCGACGCCTTCGTCGCCTTTCCAGCTCACCGCTTCGACTTCGCGGATGGCTTGCAACAGTGGCCCCATCGTCAGGGCATCGGGCGTGATTCGTCGCACCGTCGCGCCACAGGCGGCAATTCGTTTGCGCGCGCGGCGCAGCTTGTAGCGCGGGTCGCCGGAGACTTCCTGATGATCGGCCTCGCTGATCAGGTGCACCGGCACCCGACAGCTCAGGCGTCGCTCGGCGTTGGAGCTGCGGGCCATCCATTGCGTGAGGACACTTTCCTCGCCCGCAGGCTCCGACAGTTCGTTGAGTTGCAGCAAGGCGTGGGGCATGCGCAGGCGGATCAGCAGCAGCGCCTGGCGCATCTCGTCGGCCGTCAGCACAGACAGCAGTGCCAGACGATCCGCCAGCGGATAGCCGAGGTGATGCACCACGGCAAACGGTAGCCCGCCAAAGCGTTCACGGCCGGCCACCAGCGGCAGGCACAGGCGCAATTCGTCCGCTTCCCAGCCCAGCAGAATGTGCAGATGCTCGTTCGTGTCGAGTGTCTGCTCTGCCGCGATCAACCAGCTGAGGCTGTTGAACGGCGTGTGATCCGTCACCCGCAGGCGCAGCGCTTCATAAGCCGCTGCCGGGAAGTCAGGTGCGCACAATGAAGTGCGCCATTCGAATCGCGCCATAGGCTCAGGTCGCCGTTGCTGTGACGGAGGGACGGGACGGTTTGCGCAACGCATCCAGCCGCGAGCCGCTGTAGCGGGTTTCGCGGTAGAAACGCCAGCGGGCGAACAGGGTGTACACGTTCATGATCCGGCCCTGTTCGGTGTAACCCATGCGCAGGTGCAACTTGAGCGCCGGGATGTTGTGGAATTCGCAGACGTCCACCACCTTGTCGCAGCCCTGGGCGGCCATGGCTTTCCACAGTTCCAGTTGCAGGTCCACCGACAGCTCGGTGCCCCAATAGGAACGGGTCAGCTCACCGCCGAACTCAAAGAACTCACCGGGTTTCACCGGGAACATGCAGCCGTAGTAATGGCGGTCGAAATAGTCCCGGGCGCTGCCCCAGATGAAGGCCACTGCATCGCCGTGATCGTCGAGGTGCATGTGCCCTGTATGACCTTCGTTGGCCAGCTCTGCCATGGTGCCGACGCGGTCGCCGAAGTAGCGGGCGAAGGCGCTGGCGTTGTCCGGGGTGATCTTCACCACCCGCAGCGGCGGATACGGTTTGAGGCTATGGGGCGGCACCGGGCTGACGAGGTCGCGCTCCATCCACAGCAGTTCCTGATGGGAAAAGACGTAGTGCTTCCACACCTTGGCCAGCGTGGCACGCAGGCCTTTTTGTTTGATGTGTTCGCTGATTTTTGTCACAACGTTCATGGTCGTTACTCCTGATGACGTGGCATCGCGCGGCAAGTGGCCTGCGCGGCAGGACATCAACGGGCGGTTCATCAAGTGCGCCAGCTCAGGGAAAACAGGGTCTGCCCCGGCAGCTCGAAGCGCACGCGCCCGTCCTGGCAACGGTACGGTGCGTCGCGGCTGCGGTTGTCGGCGCCGAAGTAGCGCAGGGCGCCGTTGTGCAACGGGCACTTGGCGCCCGCCAGATCGACACGCTGCAACCGCGTGCCCTTGTTCACACCCAGCAGGCCGCGCTGATCGTCGCCGGCCATCGCCAGCACATCGACTTCGAAGGCATCGTTTTCCAGCCACAGCACCTTGTGCAGCCAGTGTTGCTGGATGAACTGCTGGGCCAGGCCCACGGGTTTGAGTTCGAAGTGCTGTTCATCCGCCGAGACGCGCAACATGCCTTTGGGATATTCCGGCTCATCGGCGGCCTGGAACCAGTTGAGCATGGTCAGCAAGCCGTCCTGGGAGGCGCTGATCACCACCGAGGCCCACCACAGCGAGGTGTAATGGGTTTCCTGATCGTAGGGGCTCAGGCTTGAGCCACTGGAGAGATTGGTCTGATCCAGCAGCAAGGCCTTGCGCGGCTGGCCCTTGGCGTCGAGGCCCACCAGATCGGCGGCGCGGCGCACGCTGTCGCGGTAGACGCGAGTGGCGAGCAGGTCGCGGATCATCCATTCGTGCCAGGCCAGCGCATCCACTTGATCGGCAGACTCACCCAGCAGACGCCGGGCCCAGTCGATGCCGCGCTTGTTCGCCGCGTTATCGGCGAACGGGCCGTTGACCAGCCGCGAACTGGCCGGCATCGCGATGCGCACACCGGCCCTGGCGTTGGCCGGATCGCTGCGCACCTGGCGGGCCATGCTGGTGAAGATCGAGCGGTATTGCTCGTAGCTCGAATAATTGAGGTTGGGTTCGTCGGCAAAGCCGATGTAGTGCGTGCCTTTGCCGCCAAGCAGCCGAGTGCTCGCGAGCCAGGCGTCGAGGCCGCCGTTGCTTTGCACGTCGGCGCGCAGGTCGGCCTGACGCTGACTGCCGGCGAGCAAAGTGATGTCCTGACGAATGCCGAAACGGTCCTGATAGACCTGGCGAAACGCATCTTCGAACTGCGGTTTTTTCGCCGTCACATCGACGAAGCTGTAGTAACTGGCGGCCGTCGGTTTCAGCGCATCGAGGGCGGCATGGCTGGCGGGCGGCGGCATCACATAGGGCAGGGCGATGCCCAGGTCCGGCGTGCGGCCGAGGACTTTGTCGTGCAGGGTCAGGCGGATCTGGCCGTCGTCTTCGCGCAGCGGTTTGAGCTGCTGCGGGTTTTGCGCGAACAGATTGGCCGTGCCATCGAGCCAGAACGCCGCTTTGCCGCTGCCTTGCAGGCGCAGGCGCCAGACTTGTTCGCGATCGCTGACCGGCAGCGCGACCTGATCGAATTGCCAATAGGCGCGATAAGGTTTCAGTGCCAGTGACAGCTGTTGGCCGTCGCCGACCCGCTGCGCTTGCAGGGCGCTGACGCCACCGTGGAATTTGCCTGCGAGCACCGCGTGTTCACCCGGTGCAATCCTGAAATACAGCTCATCGCCGTCCCGGGTTTCCGCGCTGAAATGCACCTTGGCCGGGGCGAACAGCGCGACCGTATTTTCGTCGTGCTCGACCCGGTAATTGCGAAAGCTGTAGCCGGGGATTTCCAGCTGATAACTCGCGGCGCCCGGCGCCAACGGCCAGCTCTGGCTGCCACGGGTTTCGCTGGCCTTGATGAAGCGTTCGCCCTGCAATTTGCCCTGACCGTCGAGCAGGTACAGGTGCTCTTCGTTGGCGTCCGCCTGCCACGCCGGCGCCCAGCGCACGGTCACGGTGTCGGGGCGATCCGCTTGCAGGTACAGGCTGCCGTCACGAATGTCGCCCCAGCGCATCGACGCCGCGAAGGCGTCCAGCGACAGGCCGAGACCGAGCAGCAGGGCCAGACTTTTCATGCTGCCTTCCTACGCTGCAACATCAGCCACATCGGCGCGAAGTCGGCGGGCAGGATGATCAGGGTTTGCCAGAACGGCACGCCGCTCAGTCGGCAATACAGCACCAGCATCGCCACGGTCACCGCCAGATAGGCAATCGACGATGCCGCTGCGGCGCCGACAATCCCGTAAGCCGGAATCAGCACCACGTTCAGTGCCAGGTTGAGCAGGGCACCGAGGCCCATCAGCAGCGATACGGTGCCGGGGCGATTCTTGCCCAGCAGGTCCAGCCGCAGAATGCTCGCGTAGCACAGACCCAGCAGACCCGGCAGCAACGCCAGCAGCGCCGGATACGCCGGTTGGTAGGCGACGCCAAACAGGGTGACGATCAGCCATTCGCCGATCACCGCCATGGTCAGGCAGGCGCCGAGCATCACCGTGGCGGTCAGGCGCAGGGCCAGCGGGGTGACCTTGTCCATGCCTTCGTCCTGTTGCAGCAGGCGTTTCATCAGTGGTGTGGTCACGGCTTCGGGGACGATCAACAGCAGTTCGGCGGCGGCGCTGGCCATGGCGTAATGACCCAGCGCGGTACTGCCGAGCAGGGCGCCGATGAACAGGTAATCGGAGCGCAGGATGACTTGCTGGAACAACAGATCCGGATGACTGCGGGCGCTGTAGCGCAGCAGTTCGTTCTGGCTGGCGCGATCCCATTGCAGCTGCAACGGCTGCGCGCGCTTGAGCCAGACCCAACCGGTCAGCACCACCAGGCTGATTCCGGCGAGCCAACTGATCAGCGCCGCTTCCAGTGCCGCTTCTTTCCACATCCAGAACAGCGCGAGAAACAACAACAGCGGCGCCAGGGATTCCACCAGGCGCAAGGCGTTGAACGCGACCACGCCGCCGGATGCATTGTGCAACGTGAGCAGGCCGCTCTTGAGCACGGTCAACGGCACCGCCAGCAGCAACAGCCACGCCAGCAGGCCGAGTTGCACGGTCACGTCCAGCTCACTGCCGAACTCGCGCACCAGCGCCACCACCAGCAAGGTCAACAACCCCGCCAGCAAGCAACCGAACACCAGTACCTGAGCCAGCAGCAACCCCATCGGCCGTTGCTTGGCAGCCTGGTAACCGACGGCGGAATTCAAGCCACCGCTGGTGGCCGCGCTGATCAGGTCGGGCAGGGTGCTGAGCAGGGCAAACAAGCCGCGCTCGCTGGGGCCGAGGATCCGCGCCAGCAACACGTTCCTCAGCAGACGCAGGGCGATCATCGCCAGTTTGGTGCCCATGCTCAGCGCCAGGTGCTTGAGGTAACTGCTTCGACTCATGGTCGCGCCCCGCGAAAGATCCGCCACGACAGCAGTTCAGGGTTACGCGCGGTGCGCTGGCTGACGCCGAAACGCGGCAGGTTCAGCGGATCCCCCGCGCCGCGATAGATGCCGGTGCCGGTACCGAGGGCGAACGGATAATCGTGGCCGGCAATCTGTTCGCGGACTCGCGCGTCGTTGTCGCCGTTGGGGTAGCAGTACACCGGCAATGGCCGGTTGCAGCCGTTGTTCAGGGCGTCACGGCTGCGGCTGATTTCTTCGCTCAGACGCACATCGTCGAGACCGGTGAGGATCGCGTGGCTGGCACCGTGGGGGCCGAAACGCACCAGCCCCGAAGCCTCCATCGCCCGCACCTGATGCCAGTCCAGCGCCTGGGGCAGTGACTCTGGCGGGCATTCGTTGGTCAGGCGTTCGAGGATCGAAGGGTCGGTGCCCTTCAAGCTTTGCAGATAGTGCAGCAACGTCAGGCTGCGACGATCCACATCGATGTCGTCCATCAGCACCGGCAAGGGGTGGTGGAGCGCCTGCAGGCAGTCGATCAGGTGCATGCGCGGTTTTTCGCCGTGGCTGCCCCACAGGGTTTCACCGATGCTTTCCCACCAGAAGCGCTGGCGGCTGCCGATGAAATCCGTGGAGAGGAAAATGCTCGCCGGCACCTGATGCTTTTGCAGCAGCGGGAAGGCGTTGGCGGCGTTGTCGCGCCAGCCGTCATCGAAGGTCAGCGCCACTTGCGGGCGTTCGCGGCGCAGGGCGTTGGGCTGGAGGATTTCCATCAGCGGCACGCAGTCGAAGTGCCGGCGCAGCCACACCAGCAAATGCTCGAAGGCTTTCGGGCCGACGCACAGTTCGTTGCGATGCGGCAGGTCGGCGGCCCGGTCGTTGGACAGCACCCGGTGCAACATCAGGATCACCCCGGCGCCGTGCAACTGGTTTCGTCCCACGGGCGAGTTGAGATAGAGCCAGCCACTGGTGCGTTTTATCAGTTGTTTGATCGCCATGGCTTGAGCCCTCTCAACGGTTTTGGTCAGGGTTCCACTGGGCGTAACGCTGGCCGCGCAGGAACTGCCACAGGCCGATGCTCATGCCCGCCAATGTCACCAGCAGGAATGCCGCAAGGCGGAACGGTTTGGGTAAGCGGTGTTGCGAATCGAGCAGACCGGCAATCGCGATGGCGTAGCCGATCAGTTGCGCGATCAGGCTCAGACGATAGAAACCGTGGTCGTCCCACAGCCAGAAATTGCTCAGCAGCAACGGCAGCAACAGGATCGGCGCCAGCCGCCGGATCAATTTGTGGCTGATCAGCGCGATCGAATACAGCCCGTGCTTGAGCGGGTTGAGCAGCTCGCTGCGCTGGGCCAGGCTTTGCAGGCCGCCGACGGTGACCCGCTGACGGCGGCGGAATTGTTTGTCCGCTTCATCGACACCGTGGTCGATCACTTGCGCTTCAGGCACGTAGACGATGCGTTTGAATTTCACCGGAGCGCAGGTGCTGATGAAGAAGTCGTCGTTGACTTCCGCTGGCACGTCTTCGAACAACTCACGGCGCAGGGCGAGCAGGGCGCCGTCGGCGGAGACCATGCAGCCGGTGCGATTCTCGACCCGGCGCAGCCAGCCTTCGTAATGCCGATAGAGGCTGTCGCCGACACTCAAACCGCCGCCGGTGACCGGGATCACCATGTGCCCGGCACAGGCGCCGACCTGCGGATCGCTCAGGGGCGCGAGCAGGTAGCCGAGGGTTTCCCGCGACCATTGGTTGTCGGCATCGGTGAACACCAGAATGTCGCCGGTGGCCAGGGCCACACCGGCATTGAGGGTCGCCGCCTTGCCTTGGCGCGGCAGGTCGAGCACGGTGATTCGTGGATCGACCACCTTGTGCGCGCAAGCCACGGTGTCGTCGCTGGAACCGTCGCTGGCCAGAATGATTTGCAGGGTGGCCGGCTGATAATCCTGGGACAGCAGCGAGCGCAGCTTGTGTTCGATATGCCGCGCCTCGTTGTGCGCGGCGATCACAATGCTGATGTTCAGCGGTGGCGTCGGGCTGTGGCGCCACGCCGGAAACAGCGGCGCCAGCAGCGTCAGCAGCAGCGGGTAGCCGACGTAGGCGTACACCGGCAGCAACAGGCACATCCAGAAAATGAACTCAGCCACGGGCAGGCCTCCTGGCGTTCCAATGACACAGACTGAGAATGAACGCCGCGCCGGCCAGGTGCAGGCGCACCCAATGCAGCCCCCACAGTTGCAGGGTCAGGCCGATATCGTGCTGGCGGCGACTCTGACGGATGCTGAGGACCAGCGCCGGGATCGTGGTCATGAACACCATGACTGCGGCGTGATGGGGAAAGCCGTTGAGCAGCGCGGAGATCGCCAGCAGATCCAGCAGCCACGCCGCCAGCGACAACAGCGGAAAACGCAGCAGGCGCAAACTGAAACCGTGGGTGCGCAGCAGTTGCAGATGACTGCCCTGGCGCCACATTTCCTTTCCCATCCATTCGCGCCAGTTCATTTCGTAGCCCCAGTGCAGGGCCACGGATTCGTTGACCGACAGCAGCCGCGCACCCTGTTCGCTCTGGCGCAGGGTGAACTCCTTGTCTTCGCCGGTGCGCAGGGATTCGTTGAACCCGCCGACCTTGTCGAACCAGCGCCGATGCATCAGCAGGTTGGAGCTGGGCAACCAGTCCACGGCATGGGCGGTGTGGCTGGTCGGGCGCAGGGTGCGGCGTTGCCAGGCCACGGCGTACCACGGTGCAGAGGCGGGGGTGTGCAGGTCCAGCCCGAACACATCGGCGTGGCCCTCGGCTTCGAGGGCGAACAGCCCGGTGAGCCAGTCTTCGGGCATTTCGATGTCGGCATCGATGAACGCCAGCCAGTCACCGGTGGCGACGGCAGTGCCGCGATTGCGCAGGGCGCCGATCAACACGCCCGGCACCACCAGCACTTGCGCGCCGAACTGGCGGGCGATCTGCGGGCCCTCATCGCTGGAGCCGTTATCGACCACGATCAGTTCGCACTCGACATTCGCCGCATGGGCGGCTTTCTGCGCCGCCAGCAGGGTGCGGCCGATGTGACGGCCCTCGTTGTACATCGGGATGACGACACTGATCCGGCTCATGCCCTGGTCTCCACCAATGGTGCTTGCTCGGCCTTCAGGCGCAGGACGCTGGTGAGCGCGAGCATGATCCACACGTACTTCTGGTTCGGTGCACTGAGGAACATCAGAAACAGGGTCAGCGACAGGAAACCCACCCCCAGGTGGGTCATCATGTCGGCCTGTTCCCAGTCGCGGCGCTGCATCCAGGCGCGGCGCGCGCGAATCAGGTTGTACAGGCCCAGGGCGAGCATGCCGACGAACAGCAGCCCGGCAGGAATCCCCAGCTCGCTGAAGATTTCCAGGTAGGTGTTGTGCGCCCGGCGGTACAGGTCACCGATCTTGCGGTTGGCGGAAAACGCCTTGGCGTACCCGGTGGTGGCGTAGTGCAGCGGGAAGGTGCCGGGGCCGGAACCGAGCAGCGGGTTCTCGCGGATCATCTGGCTGCCGACCACGATGTACGAAGCGCGGCGGCCCAGGGATTCGTCATCGTGGCCACGGGCACCGGCACTGAGCACGCTCAGCGACTGGATACGCGCCAGATAGCCGGCGGGCATCGCATAGATCGCCAGCGGAATCACGATCGCCAGGCCGAGCATGGCGAAACCAAGGTGCCGTGGACGGATGCGTGTCAGTTGCGCGCGGTAGTGCCAGCAACCGATCACCAGACTCAACGCCAGCACCACCAGCCCGGAGCGGGATTCGGTCTTGGTCATGCCGCCGAGCAGCAGCAGGCAGCAACCGCCCCAGAACAACCGGTGCAACAGGTTCGGGCTGCGAATGATCAACAGCAGGCCCAGCGGTACGGCGAAGGCGATCAGCATGGCGAAGGCGTTCGGGTCTTCGAGCAGACCGGCGGCGCGGCCCTGATCCTGGAATTTGGTCGAGAACATCGCCATCGCGCAGGTGGCGCTGACGGCCAGCGTCACCAGTCGGGCGAACAGGTCGAGGTTCAACTCGCGACCGATCAGCAAGGTGATGACGAACAGGATCAGACCGACGCTGAGTTCGCGCAGATGACCCAGAGACATGCCCATGTCATCGGTGTTGAGCAGGCTCAGAAAGTACAGAACCATGAACCAGATCAGGTAACGCCAGATATTGCTGCGCAGGCGTTCCGCCGGGATCTGATGCATCGCCAGTTGCAGCATCAGGATCACGGCCAGCGACGCACCGATCAGCTTGCTGCCCGACAGCGAACTGTCCTTGAAGAAACCCTCGAACGGCACCAGCGCGGCAATGCCGAGCAGGCCCCAGGTCGGCTTGCGGTAGAGCACGGCGAACCCCACCAGACCGAGCACCGCGCCCGGCGCAAGATAGGGCCAGGGGCTGGCCAGCAAGGCGATGCAGACCAGACCCAGCAAGCTGACGATCGAGAGCGGGAAAATCATGCGCGTGCCTCCCGTGCCGTGCGGATGTACAGCTGCGACCAGCGTTCGGCGAGGGCCTTGAGGTCGTAGCGGTCCTGTTGCGTGCGTTTTGCGTTGTCCCGCAGCCGGCGCGCCAACCCGCTGTCGCTCAGCAGCGTGTCGAGCTGACGGCCCAGTGCGTTGCTGTCGGTCGGTGCGGCGAGCAGGCCGTTGTGCCGGTGTTCCAGCACATCGGGAATCCCGCCGACCGCAAAGGCCACCACCGGCACGCCGGTCTGCATGGCCTCCAGCAAAATCATCGGTGTGCCTTCGGTGCGCGAGCTGATTACCAGCGCGTCGAGTCGCTGCCACCAGTGGCGCATGTCGTTCTGATAACCCGGCAGACGAATGCGCTGCTGCAACCCGGCGGCGTCGATCCGTGCCTGCAACGCCTCGCGTTCCGGGCCGTCACCGAGCATCACCGCGTCGAGCTGCGGGTGCTGATGACACAGCGGGATCAGGGCGTCGAGGAACAGGTCCGGGCCTTTTTCGCTGCTCAAGCGGCCGACGTAACCGGCGAGCCAGCGCGGATTTTCGGCTTGCAGCGTTTGCGGGGCGACCGCTGCCGGCAGGCCGTTGGGGATCACTTGCAGCTTCTCCGCCCGCACGCTGGCCTGGCGGTGCAGCACCGCGATGCTTTCGGCCACGCACACCACCCGGTCCACCGAGGCAGTGCGGCACAGTTGCAGGCTGAGCCAGGTGTAGAACTTCTGCTTGCGGCTGCGCGGGGTGAAGCCGTGTTGCGTGATCACCAGCGGCAGACGCAACAGCGAAGCGCCCACCCAGCCGAACAACAGGCCCTTGAAATTGTGGGTGTTGATCAACGGACGCTCCGCCCGGCGCTGACGCAGATGCCCGAGCAGCGCGCCGAGCCCGGCGCACCCTTGCGCATCGACGCCGGCCTCGCGAAAGCGCTCGATCAGCTGCGCTGGCGCATCGAGAAACAGCACCTGATGCTGTCCCGGTGTCGCCAGGCAATGATCCAGCAACATCCGCTCGGCCCCATAGAAGCCGCCGCTGCTGAGCAAATGAATGATCGGCAGCGCGGCGTTCGGGGAGGACGGCGTGTTCAATTGCGCACCCAGTGCACGAAGCTTGGCACGGTCCAGTTCTTGTGCGGATTGCCCGGTTGGGTGCTCTGATCGTTGATCACCAGCAGCACCGGTACACCCAACTCGTGGCTGATTTGCGCCGGGTGTTTGAAGCGATGATCGAAGAACTCACGCACGTAGACCAGGGCAATCGCCAGCAGCAGGCCGGTGAACAGACCGAACGGAATGATCAGCAGCGGTTTGGGGAACGCCGCTTCGGTCGGTTCGAACGGCGGGCTCAGGACCCGGGCGTTCGACAGGTCGTCGTTCAGCGCGCGGGTGGTGCTGCTTTCGGCAAAGCGCTGGGCGTAGGTCGAGAACGCGGCGTGCAGGGCATCGATTTCGGTGTCCATCTGCCGCAGTTTGCTTTGGGTCTGCTGCAGGTCATGGATGCGCGACTTGAACTCGGCGATGCGCGCCGTCTTCTGATCGATCACCTGTTGCACCACCGCCAGATCGTTGGTGCGTTCCTGAATGCGGTTGCTCACCACTTTGAGGAACTGCTGGCGGGTGCGGGCGATCTGTTCGCGGGTCAGCAACATCGGCTCGCTGCCGGGCTGGAACACTGCCAGATCATTCATGTAGCGGCTGACCTGGGTGGTCAGTTGCTCGCCCAGCTGTTTGATCTCCCGGTCTTCGAACGCCACGTTGTCGACGGTGGTGGTGAAGGTGTAGGGGAAGGTGTAGTCATTGAGCTTGTTGTTGCTGGCGGCGGCCAGGCTGGTTTTCAGGTATTCCAGCCAACGCTGGCTTTGCAGCAGGCGATCCTGATACAGGTTCAGCGCCTGTTCTTCAGTGTTGATCGCGTTCAGGCGGAAGGTGATTTCTTCTTTCGGATCTGCCGCGCCGACACGCTCCAGCAAGGCCTGGCGATTGGCTTCCAGACCGTCGAGGCGCACTTGATACAGGTGCTTCTTGGTCTCGTAGAAGGACTGCGGCAGGTCGATCGATTGCAGCGCCTGACGGCTGACCAGATAGTTCTGCAGCAGAGCGGCGACGAAGGTCGTGCCCTGATGCGGATCCGGGAAGCTGTAGACGATCGAGATCACGTTGGAGCCTGGCAGGGTCTCGATCTTCAGGCTGTCGATGGCCTGTTGCGTCAGCCCGTCGAGCACGGTGTCACGCACCGGATCGGTTTCCAGCCCCAGCACGTTGCGCAGCGGGTTGATCAGGTATTGGCGCAGGGGCGAGGTGATGTAGCGCCGGAACGGATCGCCGATCAGTTTGGCGAACATTCCGGGTGGCGGGGTGTATTCACCCTTGTCCCGCAGTTCGCTGATGGTCTGGCGGATCAGTGCCGGCGAACGCAGGATGTTGCTCTCGGTTTCCATGTCTGCCAATGACGGCGGAATGAAGGTGGCGTTGTCCACGGTCAGCGACGTGGTGGCGTCGCCCTGGGAGAGTTTTTTCGACTGCACGATCACCTGGGCGGTGATATCGAAGCTCTGTTTGAGCACCATCGGCAGCACCAGCGCGATCACTGCAAAGATCAGGAAGACACGCTTCACCAGCCGTTTGTTGGCGAAGAAGATCCTGAAGAACTCATGCAGGTAGTTTTCCTTTGGATTCATGTCAGGTCACCCGAGAGTCAGTTGTTGTTGCTGCCCTTGTTGTCGACGCGGTAGCCGAAGCTGAACCCCACGCCCTGGAACAGCACCACGTCGGCCAGTTGCCGTGCCAGATCACCGGCACTCGCCAGTTTGGTCTTCGGCACGTAGAGCATGTCGTCCGGTTGCAGGTAGGCGATTTGCGAGGCGTCGCCGGCCAGCGCTTTCTCGACGTCGTAGCGCACGGCCTGCACCTGATTGCCGTTGCGCCGCATGATCATCACCGAGTCCAGACGCGCCTTGACGTTGGTGCCTCGGGCCAGGGTCAGTGCTTCGAGCACCGAAACCGGCCGGCGGATCGGATAGGAACCTGGCTGACCGACTTCACCCAGCACATAGATCTCGTTGCCGGCGGTGGACTTGAGCAGCACGTCCACGGTCATCCTTCCCGGCAGTTGCGCATAGCGTTTGTTGAGGAAGGTTTCCAGTTGATTGACGGTCATGCCTTGCAGCGGCACGGCGCCGATTTCCGGGAAGCTCGCATAGCCGTCAGTGCCCACGGTGATCTCGCGGCTCATGCCGGTGGCCGGGTGGTTGAGGGCGCTTTTCAGGTTCTGCTCGTTGGTCAGCGGACTGATGATCTGCACGGTCAGCTGATTGCGGTTGGGCTGGAACAACTGTTTGCGCTGATAGGCGCGCTGGATTTCATCCCGGGCCTCATCGCTGGTCAGCCCGGCGATTTTCACCGAAGTGTTGGCCCCCGGCAGATTGATGGTGCCGTCCGGCAGCACCAGTTGATTGCCGTTGAGCTGGCTGGCAGCGGTGAAGTTCAGGCCGATCTGGTCACCCGACTGCACGCGATAAGCGTCCGAGCCGCTGGTGCTGATGTGGAAGATCACGTCCAGCACATCCTGCGGGCGCAGAGTCTGCTCGACCTTTGGCATGTCGGTGGCCTGGGCGTTGGCCGGGGTGGCGGTGAGGATATTCACCGGCATGGTCTGGGTTTCGGAGTTGCTGGAGCAACCTGCAAGCGGCAGCATCAGCAGAACCAGTATCTTGGCGTTCATTGCGTCATCCCTCGCGTTGCTTACAGGTTTTTGTACAGCCATTTGGGCATGTAGTACTTGCGCCGGTTGAATACGCTGCCGACCACTTTCGCCCCGGCCTGGGTCAGCCGTTGCACCGCGGCCTGGGCGACTTCCCAGCGGGTGTCTTCGGCCCGGACCACGAACACCACGCCGTCGGCCTGGGTGCTGAGCACCAGGGTGTCGGCGGCGGAGTACACGGCATCGCCGTCGATCACCACGAAGCGGTACTGGCTGCCCAACTGATCGAGCAGCGGGCTGAGGCGCTCGGCGGTGAGCATGTCCATGGTGCGGATCGGCCGGCCGTTGGGCAGTACATGGAAGGGCAGGCTCGAAACCTGCACCACGCAGTCCTGCAACAGCGGCGGGTTGTCCGGGTTGAACAACAGGTCGCGCAGACCGCGCTCCTTGCCCAGGTTCAGTTGCTGGGTGAGGTTGTTCGCCGACTGGCTGGCATCGACGTACAGCACCAGTCCGCTGCTCATCTGTGCCAGTTGACTGGCCATGGCCAGGGCGCTGGTGGTGGTGCCGGCGCCGGGGTTGGCAGCGGTCAGGAACAGGATCCGCAGATCCAGGTCCAGCACGGTCGAGGTCAGGTTCGACTCGCTGGGGCTGGCAATGCTCAGGCTTTTGTTGGTTGAACCGTCCATTAGCTTGCTCCGTGGCCGCTGAATACTTTGAAAGGGGTTTTCAAGAGGATCTTCAAATCAAGCAACAGGCTCTGCTCGGCGATGTAGCTGAGGTCCAACTCAACGCGCTGGTCGAAGTCGATATTGCTGCGCCCGGAGATCTGCCACAGGCCGGTCATGCCGGGGTAGATCGCCAGACGGGCGAGGTGCTTGTCCTTGTAGCGATAGGCGTTGAACGAAGTCGGACGAGGCCCTACCAGGCGCATGTCGCCGGTCACCACATTGATCAGGTTGGGCAGTTCGTCGAGGCTGGTGCGCCGCAGGAAACCGCCGATCCGGGTGATGCGCGGGTCCTGGTCGATCTTGAAATCGATCGCGTCGGCGCCGTGTTTGTTGAGGTGGCGCAGCGACTCTTTCAGTTCTTCGGCGTTGGCGACCATGGTGCGAAATTTGTACATGCCGAACTTGCGCCCGCGGTAGCCGGTGCGTTTCTGCACGAACATCACCGGGCCTTTGCTGGTGAACTTGATGGCGAGTGCCAGACCGATCAGCAGCGGCGAAATCATCACCAGAATGACCAGCGCGCCGAAGCAGGCCAGCACCCGGTTGGTGCGCGACAGCTGCCATGGCCGGCCACCCTCGCGCCCGGTCACCCAGCCTTGCCCCTGGCGGTGGATGGCTGCGTCGAGGCGCATTCGATGTTCCGGATCCATGCGTTTGTCACGAACCAGATGTTGGATCGGTACACCTTTCTCATGTCCAGTCATGGAGTCCTCCGCTGGTGTTCAGCCGCGAACGGCGCGTGGGCGACAGGCAGTCGGGTAGTAATCGCGATACCAGGCGATGAAACGCCCGAGGCCTTCATCCAGCTCTATCCGGGGCTGGAACCCGGTGGCCTGGGCCAGATCGTCGGTGTCGGCACAGGTGTTGAGCACGTCGCCCGGTTGCAGGGGCAGCAGCTCGACAATGGCTTTCTGGCCGAGGTGTTTTTCCATCAGGGCCAGGTAGGTTTTCAGCTCCACCGGATGGTGGCCGCCGATGTTGAACAGGCACCACGGCGCCATGCTGCTGCCCGCGTCGGGGTGCTCGCGGTCCCATTCCGGATGGGTATGCGGCGGGTGGACCGTGAGGCGGGCGATGCTTTCGACGATGTCGTCGATGTAGGTGAAATCGCGCTGGTGCAGGCCGTAGTTGAACAGCTTCAATGGCAGGCCTTCGGTGATGGCCCGGGCGAACTGGATAGGCGACATGTCCGGCCGGCCCCAGGGCCCGTACACCGTGAAAAAGCGCAGTCCGGTGCAGGGAATGCCGAACAGGTAGCTGTAGCTGTGGGCCATCAGCTCATTGGCTTTTTTGGTCGCGGCGTACAGCGACAGTGGGTGATTGACGTCGTCATGCACTGTGTACGGCGTGTGCTGATTCGCGCCGTATACCGAACTCGACGAGGCATAGATCAGATGCTCGACCGGGTGGTGCCGGCAGCTTTCCAGAATGTTCAGGAAACCACTCAAATTGCTGTTCAGATAGGCCTGTGGATTCTCCAGCGAATAACGCACCCCGGCCTGCGCCGCCAGATGGATCACCACTTGCGGGCACTCGCGGACAAACAGCGCATCGACCGCGGCGGCGTCGGCCAGATCGACTCTGGCGATCTGGAAGTCGCCGACCTGACCGCGCACCCAGCGCACGCGGTCATGCTTGAGTTGCGGGTCGTAATAGGCGTTGAAATTGTCCAGGCCGATGACCTGATGCCCGTCACGCATCAGCCGCAACACGCAATGAGCGCCAATGAACCCGGCCGCACCGGTGACGAGGATTTTCATGACCGCAACCCGTCAGGCGCGATATGCCGCAGGCCGATGCCGCTGTAGTGCAGGCCGGCGGCCGCCACTTGTTCCGGGTTGTAGAGATTGCGTCCATCGATGATGACTTTGGAGCGCAGTTTGTCGGCCAGCAGCTCGAAGTCCACCACGCGAAAGTTCTTCCACTCGGTGCAGATCACCAGTGCGTCGGCGTCTTCCAGGGTGTCGTCGCGGGTGGCGCACAGGTGCAGGTCATCGCGGTAACCGTAAATGCGCCGGCACTCGGACATGGCTTCCGGATCGTAGGCCTGCACGCTGGCGCCTTCGGCCCACAATGCATCCATCAGATAACGGCTGGGGGCTTCGCGCATGTCATCGGTGTTGGGTTTGAACGCCAGGCCCCAGACGGCGATGGATTTGCCGGCCAGGCCCTGCGGGAACTGCGCCTTGAGTTTGCTGAACAGGATGTGCCGCTGCGTATCGTTGACGTCGGTGACACTGCGCAGCAATTTCAGCGGCATGCCGTTGTGCTCGGCGGTGTGCAGCAGGGCGCGCAGATCCTTGGGAAAGCACGAGCCACCGAAGCCGCAGCCGGGGTAGATGAAGTGATAACCGATGCGCGGATCGGAGCCGATGCCCTTGCGCACGGCTTCGATGTCGGCGCCCAACAGTTCGGTGAGGTTGGCCAGTTCGTTCATGAAGCTGATGCGGGTGGCGAGCATCGCGTTCGCTGCGTACTTGGTCAGCTCGGCGCTGCGGTTGTCCATGAACATCAGTTTTTCGTGGTTGCGGCAGAACGGCGCGTAGAGTTCGCTCAGCTGCTCCCGTGCTTCAGGGTCCAGGGTGCCGACGATGATCCGGTCCGGGCGCATGCAGTCGGCGAGGGCGCTGCCCTCCTTGAGGAATTCGGGGTTGGACACGATCCGCACGTTCAAGCCGCTTTTGCCGCGCCGGCGCAATTCGTTGTTGGCGGTGTCGAGTACCTGATCCGCCGTGCCGACCGGCACCGTGGACTTGATGATCAGGGTGCGATCGGCCTCCATGAAGCTTGCGATCTGCCGTGCCACGTTGAGCACGTGGCTGAGGTCGGCGGAACCGTCTTCGTCAGCCGGGGTGCCCACGGCAATGAAGATCAGCTCGGCGTGTTCAACGGCATCGCTGGCCTGGGTGGTGAACAGCAAACGCCCGGCCTTGATGTTTTCTTCCAAAGTTGCCGACAGACCCGGTTCACTGATAGGCGGAACTGCCTGTTGCAGTTGTTTAATCTTGTTCGGATCTATATCGACACACAGTACTCGATGTCCGACATCGGCAAGTGCCGCAGCTTGTATCAGGCCAACATAGCCCGTACCAAATACGCTCACGTCCATATTGGCGTGCCTCGTAAGACGGTGGAGGAAGATCGAATTGGAACTGTCAAAAGGGGTATAGCGCAGGGTGGGGAAAGCGTGTCAGCAAAATGACATGTTGCATGTGTATAACACCCCCGTTTTTGGGGGCTATTAGCCATCAAGTACTTGCTGCATCTGGATTTGTCCCGTCCTTGACATGTTTTTCACAATTCAAAGAAAACGATAAACGGTCGTAGGCCGCAAAATTCAAGGGCTGTAGAGACTTGGGTGTGTCAGTAATGAGTCAATGTTTTTTTGACGCTTTTGGCAAAAGTCCGACAATTCTTGCGCTTTGATAGCGCGGTGCTAGTGTCAGAAATTGACCGACAATTCATTGACCGTGCCCCGTCGGCAGCGCCCCGGAACCGCCATGTTTCGATATTTGAAAGAACTGCTTTTAGTTATTTATCTATTGCTTTATTCCGATTATTACCTTGAACGTTTAAACGCCATGGGTATCGGTCCGGCAGTACTGCTTTTTGGCGCGATGTTTTTGGCGCTGACTTTCGCATTACTACTAACGGCGTATATAAGGCAGACTTTCATTCGGCACTTGTTCGCATTGGCGATGTTTATTTCGGCGGTGTTCTTTGATGGCTATACGCGGGTTACTGCCGACTACCTGACCTACAGCAGTTTTGTCTCGCTGGTGTATTCCGGCGGTTTCATCCAGGAGGCGGCCTATCAGTACCGGGATGCGATCGTCCACGGGGTGCTCAACGGGCTCTTGCTGTTGATCGGCATCGGCCTGCGGCCGCGTCATTCGATTCCGGTTCCCAATGCGCTGCGAGTCGCGGCGCCGGTGCTGGGGGTGTTGCTGCTCAGCGCGGTGCTGTTCGTGCGGGCCGGAGAGGGCGCGCGCGGGTTGCCGATCATGTACACGCCGCTGGCCTACCTCAATCTGTTTGGCTACGAGGCGCTGCACAACACTGTCGGCCCCCGTGAGCCGGTGACCCTGGCGCGCAACGGCCCGGCAGTGAGCCACGACATCGTGCTGATCATCGACGAAAGCATTTCCGGCAATTACCTGGACATCAACGCGCCGTTCGGTGTGCACAGCAACCTCAAGCAGGCGCATCCGGGTGTCGAGATCTTCAATTACGGCTATGCGGCGTCCATCGCCAATTGCAGCGCCGACACCAACGTCACCCTGCGCTACGGCGGCACCCGCGCCGATTACATGCGCATCAACAGCACGCTGCCGTCGATCTGGCAGTACGCGAAGAAGGCCGGCCTGCGCACCGTATACATCGACGCCCAGCGCACCGGTGGCAACCTGCAGAACCTGATGACCGACACCGAGAAAAAGGACATCGACGAATTCGTGCAATTCGACCAGACCAGCGTCCGCGACCGCGACATGGCCGCCGCTGCCAAGCTGATCGAGCTGCTCAACGACGACAAGCCCGAGCTGGTGGTGATCAACAAGGTCGGCGCGCATTTCCCGGTGCATGACAAATACCCGGACGCCTTCATGGCCTACCGCCCGACCTTGCCACGGGGCCAGTTCACCGAAATCGCCGACACCGGCAAGCGCGACGGCTTCAACGGCCAGCCGGATGACTGGGTGCTGTACCGCAACGCCTACAAGAACACCGTGTTGTGGAATGTCGGCGAGTTCTTCTCGCGGGTATTTGCCCAGGCCAATCTGAACAACGCGCTGCTGATCTACACCTCGGACCACGGCCAGGACCTGCATGAGCGTGGCAACCCGGGGCTCAACACCCACTGCGGCGGCGACCCGGTGGAAGAGGAGGGACTGGTGCCGTTGGTGGTGATTCAGGGCGATCAGTTGCACACCCTCGACTGGTCGGCCCAACTGGCGGCGAACAAGGATCGCTCCAGTCACTACAACATCTTCCCGACCCTGCTGCAGTTGATGGGCTACGACCTGGCGGGGATCGAGTCGGTCTACGGCAAACCACTGAGCGTGCCGACGACGGACGACTTCACCTTCAACTACCGCTTCAATGCGCGGTTGGGGGCCAAGCCCGAGTGGAAGCACATCGACCTGAACAGCATCGTCACGCCGGGTGAGGCGCCGACGAGTGTGGCGGCGGGGCAGTAAGCCGTCGCGATCCGCTATCCTTGCCCCACACGCAACGATCGGATGGCGGCATGCTGCAGGTTCAAAACGTCTTCAAGAGCTATCTCACCCCGCAAGGGCCGTTGTCTGTGTTGCAAGGCATCGACCTGACGCTCAACCCCGGCAGCAGTCTGGCGCTGATGGGCGAGTCGGGCAGCGGCAAAAGCACGTTGCTGCACCTGATCGCCGGGCTGGATAAAGTCGACAGCGGCAGCATTCGCAGCGGCGAACATCGACTCGACGAAATGAGCGAAGCGCAACTGGCCAACTGGCGGCGCACGGAAATCGGTCTGGTGTTCCAGCAATACAACCTGATCGGCAGCCTGCGCATCGAAGACAACCTGGCGTTTCAGGCGCGACTTGCCGGGCGCCATGATCCGCGCTGGCAGAACCATCTGATACAGCGACTGGGCCTGAGTGATCTGCTCAAGCGTTATCCCGAACAACTCTCCGGCGGCCAGCAGCAGCGGGTTGCGCTCGGACGGGCGTTGGCGTCGCGGCCCAAATTGTTGCTGGCTGACGAACCCACCGGCAGCCTCGACGAGACGACCAGCGACGAGGTGCTGCGGCTGTTGCTGGAATTGCTCGACGACACGCCGACCACCTTGCTGATGGTCACCCACAGTCAACGCGTGGCCGCGCGACTGGCAGAGCGGGTGGTGCTGTCCAGCGGTCGTTTGACGTGAGGGTTTTTCGGCAAACGCTGATCGCCTTGCTCAGCCACTGGCGGCGACATCCGGTGCAGTTCTTCAGCGTGCTCACCGGGTTGTGGCTGGCTACCAGTCTGTTGACCGGTGTCGAGGCGCTCAACAGTCAGGCGCGGGACAGTTACGCCCGCGCCAGCCAGATGATCGGCGGCGAACCCCAGGCCAGCCTCAGCGCGCCGAATGGCGCGACGTTTTCCCAGCAGTGGTTTGTCGATCTGCGCCGGCAAGGCTGGCCGGTTTCGCCGGTGCTGCAAGGGCGTTTGATCCTCAAGGGCCATGAATCCCAGCGCCTGCAATTGATGGGCATCGAGCCGGTGTCGCTGCCGGCCGACAGCGCGGTGGCCGGGCAGGCGATGCCGATCGAGCGCATCGTCGAATTTTTCACCCCGCCGGGCAGCACCTGGATTTCCCCCGACACCTTGCAAGCGCTGAATCTGTCCGAAGGCGCCACGCCACAAACCGAAACCGGTCAGACGTTGCCGCCGCTGTTGGCGCAAAAGGACATGGCCCCCGGCGTGCTGCTGGTGGACATCGGTGTCGCTCAACGCGTGCTCGAACAACCCGATCAACTGTCGCGGCTGCTGTTGCCCAAGGATTTTCACGCCGACATGCCGGCGGCGTTCAAAGGCCAGTTGCAGCTCAAGAGCAGCGGCGAAGAAAACAATCTGGCGCGGCTGACCGAAAGCTTTCACCTCAACCTTGATGCCCTGGGATTTCTCTCGTTTGTCGTTGGCCTGTTCATCGTGCACGCCGCCATCGGCCTCGCACTGGAACAGCGACGCGGACTGCTGCGCACGTTGCGCGCCTGCGGTGTCAGTGCGCGAATGCTGATCGCTTGCCTGATCGTCGAACTCGGAGCGCTGGCGTTGATCGGCGGACTGTTCGGTGTTGTCAGCGGCTACTGGCTGGCCAGTGTGCTGCTGCCGGATGTCGCCGCCAGCCTGCGCGGGTTGTACGGCGCGGAGGTGGCGGGGCAGTTGCGGTTGAGTCCCTGGTGGTGGTTCAGCGGTATCGGCTTGAGCCTGCTCGGCGCGTTGCTGGCCGGGGCCAACAGTCTGCTGCGGGCGGCGCGCCTGCCATTGCTGGCGGTGGCTGATCCGCAAGCCTGGCATGAACAGCATGCGCGCTGGTTGCAGCGGCAGGGCTGGGTGGCCGGAGTGTTTGCGGCGATTGCGTTGATAGCGCTGGTGTTGGGCGACAGTCTCGCCAGTGGTTTCGTGTTGATGGCCGGGTTGTTGCTCGGCGCCGCGCTGGCGCTGCCGGTGGTGCTCAGTGCGCTGTTGAACGGTTTGCTCGGGCGCAGTCGTTCGGTGCTGGGGCAGTGGTTTCTCGCCGATTGCCGACAGCAATTGCCGGCACTGAGTCTGGCGTTGATGGCGCTGCTGCTGGCGATGGCGGCCAACATCGGCGCCGGCAGCATGACCGCCGGTTTCCGCCAGACCTTCAACGACTGGCTCGAACAACGGCTCACCGCCGAGCTGTATCTGAACCCGAGCAATCCGGCTCAGGCCCGCGAGCTGTACAGCTGGCTCAAGCAACAGCCGAGTGTCACGGCGATCCTGCCCAACTGGCAGGTTTCGGTGACGCTGCAAGGCTGGCCGACCGAGGTGTTCGGCATCATCGACCATCCGCACTATCGTCAGCACTGGCCGCTGCTCGAAGCCCGGGGCAACGACCCGTGGGCGTTGCTGGCCACGGATGATGCGGTGATGCTCAGCGAGCAACTCGCGCGCCGGCTCAAGGTGCGGCCGGGGGATCACCTGACGATTCCGACGCCGGGCCTGTCATGGTCGCCGCGCATCGTCGGGATCTACGCCGACTACGGCAATCCGAAGGGGCATGTGCTGGTCAACAGCAATCATCTGCTGCGCAGTTGGCCGCAGTTGACGCCGAATCGCTTCAACCTGCGGATCGAGCCGGCAAAGATTCCGGCATTGCTCAGCGCCTTGCAGGCACGCTTTCAGCTCGACGACAGCCGCATCGTCGATCAGGCGCGGCTCAAGGGCTGGTCGGTGCAGGTTTTTGAGCGGACCTTTGCCGCGACGGCAGCGCTCAACAGCCTGACGCTGGCGGTTGCCGGTGTGGCGCTGTTCATCAGTCTGCTGACCCAGAGTCAGAGCCGTCTCGACCAATTGGCGCCGTTGTGGGCGTTGGGTGTGACGCGACGGCAACTGATGCTGCTCAACCTTGGCCAGACCTGGTTGCTGGCGGTGCTGACCCTGGTGTTGGCCTTGCCGTTGGGCATCGGGCTGGCGTGGTGTCTGGATGCGGTGATCAACGTGCAGGCCTTCGGCTGGCGCCTGCCGTTGCGGGTGTTTCCGTTGCAGTTGCTGCAACTGACCGGGCTGGCGTTGCTGGCAACCCTGCTGGCCTCGGCGTGGCCGCTGTATTCGCTGTACCGCACGCAACCGGCGGACTTGCTGAGGACGTTTGCCCATGAGGATTAACTTCGCCGTGGTGTGTCTGGCGCTGTTGCTCGGTGGCTGCGACAACCCGGCGCCGGATCAGAAAGGTTTCGCCGGGATGGGCGCTCAGGCGCAGGCCTTCGCGCCGGTGGTGCCGGGGCGGGTGTTCAGCTTTCCGGCGGATCACGGCGCCCATGACGGTTTTCGCATCGAGTGGTGGTACGTCACGGCCAACCTCAAGGATGCCCAGGGCAATGATTTCGGTGTGCAGTGGACGTTGTTTCGCAGCGCATTGAACGCCTCGCCGGAGCAACCGGGCTGGGCCAATCAAACGATCTGGCTCGGGCATGCGGCGGTGACCTCGGCCAGCGTTCATCACGCCGCCGAGCGGTATGCCCGTGGCGGCGTCGGGCAGGCGGGGGTGAGTGCGGTGCCGTTCGAAGCGTGGATTGATGACTGGCGCTTCGTCAGTCAGGCGAGCGATCCGCTGGGCGACATGCAGCTCAGCGCGAAGGACAAAAACTTCAGCTACCAACTGCGCCTGACTTCCAGCCGTCCGCTGGTGCTGCAAGGTGATCACGGTTTCAGTCAGAAATCCGAACAGGGTCAGGCCTCGTACTACTACAGCCAGCCGTTTTTCCAGGCCAGCGGCACCCTGCAAATCGACGGCAAGACTTACACCGTCAACGGCCCGGCCTGGCTCGACCGCGAATGGAGCAGCCAGCCGCTGACCGCTAATCAGACGGGTTGGGACTGGTTCTCCCTCCACCTTGATGACGGCGCGCACGTGATGCTTTATCGCATGCGCCAGAAGGAAGGGGCGCCTTACTTGACCGGCACCTGGATTGGCGCCGATGGCCAGACTGAAACGCTGCACTCTGACCAGATCAAACTGACGCCGCAGGACACTGCGAAGGTTGCGGGTCGTTCGATGCCGGTGCGCTGGTCGATCGGGATTGCGGAAAAGAACCTGCAGATCACCCTCGATGCAATCAATCCCGACGCCTGGATGGGGCTGCGCATCCCTTACTGGGAAGGCCCGGTGCGGTTGAGCGGCAGTCAGGGCGGGCGCGGTTATCTGGAGATGACCGGGTACTGATTCACCCTGTGCCAAGAGCGACGGCGGATCAGCGTCTATGCTCCTTGGCACGCACGGCGCCGAATGCGCCGTGTGCTGCCATCCATCACAGGGAACGTACCGCTTATGAAGCTTCAATCACTGTCGCACGCCATTGCACTCGCCACTGTCCTGTCCGCCTCCACGGCGTTTGCGGCCGATATTCCTTTGTCGGCGACTGTCGAGAAGGATCAGGTCACCACCAAAGTACTGGCGGTTGATCCGGCCAATCATCAGGTTGTTCTTGAAGGCGAAGAAGGTCGCCAGGTGCATGTTCAGCTCAGCGACAAGGCGAAAAACCTCGCCAACCTGAAGGTTGGCGACAAGGTCGACATTCAAGTCACCCGTTCCGTGGCGGCTTTCCTGGACACCGACGTGGATAAAGGTCTGCCTGGCTCCACCGAACGTACCGGCGAGCTGCGCAACGCCGTGGGCAGCAGCAACCCTGGCGGCGAGGCATTCCGCCAGATTCAGGTACAACTGAAAATCACCAAAATTGATTTGAAGAAAAACCAGGTCACCCTGGAAAACCCTTCGGGCCAGTCGAAAACCCTCAATGTCGAAAAGCCTGAAATCCAAGCCAAACTCAAAGATCTGAAAATCGGGCAGAGTGTCGTGGTCACTTACACCGATGTATTAAAAGTGACCAGTGAACATGAAAGCTGAGTATTAACTCTACAGCGTGACTGTTCTTGTACAAGTAGTGGTATGAGAACAGTCATATAAAATGATCGGATCCGATAATTCTGAAAGTTTCTCGGGAAATATCGGTGATCAATATCCGTTAACGTTTTAGTACATAAAATTCATCCTCAATTAGCACGACATATCCGCCAACTTCCATTAAAATCCTTTCCGTTCGCCCAGTGTCAGGGCTCTTTACCGGTGCATGGATTGCCAGGCCATTACACTGGGCGGACACCTCCTCCGGAGAGAGGACTAAAGAATTCGGATAAAAAAGGGCGACTGTGAAGTCGCCCTTTTTTATTGTTCTCAGGATTTGGCAGGCCGCATGCCTTGCTGCATCTGAATACGTTTGAGTGTTTGCTGGTACATGGTGGTGCGGCGGTGGTTTTTCGCGTAGCCACCGGCAGCCGCCACGGTGCCGGCCTGGATGTGATCCAGGTAGCGGAAGATCGTCCGCGGCGAAAGAAATCTGATGCCGTAGCCAAGGCTGCTTAATCGATCCTGCAGCGTGTATCCCGGGACCCGGTCGTCCAGCGAAAAATGCAGGCCATGGGCCTTGATCAACCGTGCATTCCACAAGGTGCAGAAGCTTTTCAGGTGGGTTTCCCGGTAGGGTTTTGGCTCCCGGGAGCGCAGGCCCAACTGCAGTTTTGCCCGCCGGAAATAGTGTTTGAAGTAACGCGAAGACAAGCGCCAAGTGTCTCTTAAAACACCCCGGTCAAGCTGTTCGACACAACCGACGGCTGCTGTATCCAAAGATTGCATGCACTCTTTCATCATCATTGAAAAGACAGTGCTGTCGAAAACGAAAGTATCGGTGTGCAGTAAAAACAGGTAATCGGTTTCAACCTTTTCAAGTGCCAGATCGAGTGCCTTGCCGTGAGCAATATGCCCGGCTTCTTTGCAAGGGGAAGGGCGCTCGATCAAGTTGATCCAGTCCAGAGAGCGCAAGTAAGCCAGGCTTTCGTCGGCAGAATCGTTGTCCACCACCCACACCGGAATCTGCTGTTCCTTGACGTATTCCTGAAGAAACTCCAGGCACATCCGGGTTATTTCCGGGGTTTTGTAATTGACCAATACAAGACTGAACGCGGGCTGTTGTGCCGAGGGGAAATCAAACTCTCTCATGATCCAGGCTCACATCGAATGGAATGGCTTTGTGTGCGGCAATCAACGCTCGCACCCGCTGCTTCGTGGCCCGGATGGTAGGGACGCAACCTTAGTTCAAACTTAATTTCGAAACGCTCGGCGTCGGCCGACTTGTAACGGCTTGCGACGCCTGCGCGAGCAGCGCACACGGCGATATTCCACGGTAAGATGCGCCGCCCTTTTCAGATCAAGGAAGACAACGGCCCGCGCCGTTCGCCACGGATGAAACCACTTTCCCTCTACCACCCGGCCCTATACTGGCTGCGCGTGTGGCAAAAAAGACTGTTCCGCCACATCGCCTGGCACTGCTCGAGCAAACGCTACGCACGACCTGCCGCGACGCCTGAGCGCTTGCCGTATCGCTACCTCAAACACACCTCCAAACTGATCCGCAAACTCGGCGACTCAGACCTTGCGCTGCAACACAACAAGGTCATCAACCTCAAACTCGCCGTCGCCGCCATCGACGGCGTCACCATCGCCCCCGGCGAGTATTTCTCCTTCTGCCGCCTCGTCGGCCGCCCGACCCGCCAACGCGGCTACGTCGAAGGCATGGAACTGTCCTTCGGCCAGGCCCGCACCGGCATCGGCGGCGGCATCTGCCAACTCAGCAACCTCATCCACTGGATGGCCATTCACTCACCCCTGGTCGTCATCGAACGCGCCAACCACAGCTTCGACCCCTTCCCGGACGACGGCCGCGTCCTGCCATTCGGCTCCGGCGCCGCGATCTTCTACAACTACATCGACCTGGTACTGCACAACCCGACGGATCGCAGCTTTCAGTTGAAGTTGAAGGTGGGGGAGACGCAACTGGAAGGGGAGTTGTTGTGTGATCGGGAGCGGGAGTTTCGGTATCACGTGTTTGAGTTGGGGCATAAGTTTGTGCGGGAGGGGGGAAGGGTGTTTCGGGAGAATGAGATTTGGCGGGAGGTGAGGGAGAAGGGGCAGGTGGGGGCGTTGGTGGAGAGGGAGAAGTTGTATGGGAATCGGGTGGTGGTTAAGTATGAGGTGGGGGAACAAGCCATTGAAAGGCAGCAGTAGGTTGCGTTTTTACCTTAGGGTTTCCAGCGTACGATGGAAATAACGCAATTACAGGTTTCTGTAGGGATATGTTTCGCCGCATAGGTGAAACGTATCGTCCAAATAATAAACTCCGGAAATCGAGTTTATTACCACTTCTAGCTTTTCCTTTGATGGGAATAGCAAATAGAGCAGCTCAAAGAATAAATAGTCCTTGATGAGGATTACCGCTACGTCTGGGTGGTTTCTTATCAGGGTTGCAAGTGGTGGGTAATTGCAATCTCGTAATTCGGGGATGTCGGCGTAGCCTTGTTTGTTATCGTCTTGTATGCATTGGGCGATGAATGCATTTGTCAGCTCGTGGAATTGCTCGGGCAGTTCGTGAATTTTTATTGATAAAGTATATTTTTTGGCATTGTTGAAGAGAGGTTCACCGAAGCCAAGGCTGCGGTAGGTTACAGAGGTTGGGTCAATGATGTCGTTTTCAGATTTGAAGATCATGATTGTTTAATCGCTGGAGGGGGCAAAGGCGCTGCTGTATGTACGCAGTCGTGGTCGTCTACATAAATTAAGAAGCTAAGGGCTGTATTAGTTATCCAGAATGGAAAGCCAGTCGTTTCTGAAAGCAATATTTTCAAATCGGATGATGACTGAAGCGTCCAGGCATGGATTTGGTTGTCGAGGACGATTAATGTTGGTTTCTCAGAAGGGTATAGGAGATCGACCTTTTTCCAAAAATCTGAGTCGTGTTGTTTTGTTACGAATTTTAGATTGAAGGGGTCAAGGGTATCTGTGTTGGAGTAAAAGAAGCGGGTTTTTACGTCTGAAATTATTTTTTCTAATTCATCTTTCTTGAGTTTCTGGTTTTTTAGATGGTTTGTTTCGAGTGCTAATGTGATTTCTTTTTCCAAGTAGCCCATCGAGGTATTCCTATTGTTTTATAGAAGAAAATAGATCAGTTCCATTTGGTTGGGAGGGCAGCATTTTCAAGCTTCGAGCATGAAGCGTTCAATCTGTTCGATAAAATCTTCTTTGCTTTTTGTTCTGTATTGTCCTAATGGTAGCTCAGAGTTTTTGATCGGTTTTCCTTTGTTGTCGTACTTGATTGTCAGGAATTCAATGATAAAGTCCCCGTCAGGATCTCCCTCTGGCTCAAGTCTTGAGTCAAAGCAATGACCAGTAGTTCGTCGGACACCACCCAGTAAAACTGAGTTACTAAACCACTCGACAGTCTCTGGTGTGAAATCAACCTCGAAAAGGTTGTTGATTGTAATAGTCCATCCGCTTGGGACTCGAAGGGGATGGAGTTCGTATTTAAGCTTGGTTCTCATGTTAGTGTGTCCTCTGTGGTCTCTTTTGTTGAATTCAGTCTAGCGGGTACTCGCAAGTCCATGGTGGCGTAAATAGCTCTGGGTTTATGTTGTTTTCGTAAAGAAAAGAGTTGATTTCTTCCTCTGTTTCGAAGGTTTTGCATTTTGTTATTGTCGTGTCGTTGGTGCCAATGCTGTCTTTTGTTTCGAGAAGGTGGATTGCGAGAGTGAATTCTATAATGACGTATTTAGAATTTTTTGCATTTTCTAGGAACTTGTAATAACGCTCTCCTGGGGATCTATTTTCGAAGTTTAAATGATAAGCAGCGTAGATTGCGATCCATTTTCGAAGTGACACATCCTGTGATGGTAGTTCTTGAGCAATTTCTGTATATGATTTTGCCTCAAAACCCCACCAGATTTTTCTAGGGATTGTCTTTTGAATACTCATTTTTTCTTTAAACTGATTTGGGGAATAGTAAAGGGTTAATAAAAAAGGCGGATTACAGTTTGGCTACTAGCATGTGAAAAGGGGACTGAAAAGGGGACGGATTTATTTTCTCGAAAAACAAATCCGTCCCCTTTTTTCCTTGAGACCGACTAAGAAGTTTTTTCTTTGGATGCTTTTGAGTTCGAATATGGTCGCAGTTTTTAGGATCTTAATTCTACATACTCTTCAAAAAAAGCATAAAAATTTTCTGCAATTGTTTTGGAGGGTTTCTTGTTGAATAAGTCGTAACTTATAACCCTTCCGCTTCCGGATGGGCTGCAATCTATTGCCCAGCAGACTTCGTCATCTTTGAAGTAGATGGCAGCTAAATGTGTAGGTGGTTCAATTCTGATCTGCAATATGTAGTACTGTGGTTTATTGTTGAGCCTGACTCTATAGTGGCGTCATTATCCTCAATGCCACATATTTCTGAGTCTACTGCGCCGCGGCCGCCGCAAATTTTGAGGAACTCAGAAAAATCTAGCGGAAATTTTAACCCCAAATTTTTTTCAAGTTTTTCGATCTGCTCCGCGTCGCATGCTCCAAACCAAAAAATTTCTTCGTCGGAGTTTTCGAGTTTTTTCATTAGATTTTGATAATTATACATTTGTATCGTCACTCAAAGTCTTTGGCTCGTTCTTTACAATAACCCTTTCTGAATTTTTAATATTGCAGTTCAAGCCTCTGAAAAGGAGATAGATTTATTTTCTTCACAAAAAAATCTCCCCATTGTTGGCTGTCTTTTGGATTTCTATGACTGTATTATTTCAATGATGCCGGTTTTTGATTTTATATTGGTTTCCATTAGCGCTTTGTCTGGTCTTGGTTTGTTGTCTATTAGTTGTAGAAACCAGTTTGCGTCGAGTATTTCAAATAGTCTATCCCAGCGTGGTTCTCTAGCAATTGCTTCGGGTAAGACAATTCCATTGAATCCATAGCCGTTGCCTTCAATGAAAAGGAATGAATTGGTCTCGTAACAATATCCAATAATTTTGGGCCACTCAGGGCTGTTTGGTATCTCAGGTTCGAAATCCTTTTTGCCAATCACGTAAAAATTTTGCATTATTCCTCCGGGAGAATATCGACTTTATCGAACTTTACTGTTTTCCTGTCGAGGTGTATCTGTTGAGCACCGCCGTCACCGTACTCTTTGTAAGCTTCGGTTATTGGTTCAAGCTTTGTTTTATCAGTATCACCCTTCCAGAAAGGAACTCGAGCTTGCGGTTTCCCATCAACATAAAGTTGTAAGGTGTCGAATTCTGCCCTTATGCGTGAGTCACTCCAAGATCCTGGACCGTTAGCGTCGGGTCCAACCTCTGGCCCCTTAACTTGATAAGCTTCCCTAGCGCTTTTACCAGTCTCGTGTTTTTCGAAACCAGCATAGGTCACAGGCGCCTCCTTCATGCGAATAGTGTCTTGTCCGTATTGATTAAGCGTACCGTCATCATTCATGTACCTCACATAACTATAGCCGGTGCCCGGCAATGTGGAATCGGGACCGGATGGCCCTACATAAAAGTCTGGTCTGCCTTCCGTTATCGATGGGGGAGTATTTCCATCATCTAGTACAGCGGGCGTCAAATCTCCGGGAGAGCAGTTAGGGTTTGGGCAAGTATTCAACCCCAGCGGATCCACCCACCCAGTAGGATTAGGCACGTACTGGTAGTTATTCAACCCACCCGCAAGCTTGATCGGATCCGGCGTCAGATACCGCGCTGTGTTCGGATTGTAGTAGCGGTGCCGGTTGTAATGTAACCCCGTCTCGGCGTCGAAGTACTGACCCTGGAATCGCAGCGGGTTGTCGACTTCACTGACATCCAGTGCCGCAAGGTTGCCATAGGCACGGTATTTTGCCGACCACATGATTTCGCCGCTGTAGTCGGTGAGTTCCTGAGTGTGAAAAGGTGACAGATTTATTTTTTATTGTCTTTAACGAAAAATAAATCTGTTCCCTTTAGTTTCTTTAGTTTCAAAACTGATTCTCGGAAGCGCCTATAAAATCCGGGGGTATTCAGAATTTAGCGCTAAGGATTTTCCTTTGTGATGTTCATGCCTTCGGTAACTTGTTTTAAGAATTCAATTTTTGCACTCGAAAAGTCTGAAAACTGTCGAAGATCTTCCATTCTTCCTCGTTCGGCGTAATAAACACTCCAAATCGCATTATCAAAGACTATGCATGTTCGTTCGTTTTGGTTTTTTCCAAGAGAGTAATTGCTCTTCGGAACTCCCAAGAGCTCTAGATCTTTTGCCAGCCTATTCAGGTTTGTAGTCACTGTGTTTTCCACGGTATACCTCTTTCAAGAATGGATCGTCACCTTGGGTGAGAGTCGCCGGCGAACGCCTTACACCATCTATCGAGTCAAGACGGTATTGAATTCCTCCACCCGATTCACTGAACCAGGGAAGAACTTCCCCTGCTTTAACGGTCAAAGGTTTCTGGACCTCGTACACATAATAGTCTTCTCGTTGAGTTCCTGGCTTCAGAGCCCTTTCAGAGTATCCCGTTCCTGTAGGAGATAAAAAAGAACCTCTCGGCGAACCAAATCGGTCAATATAGGTACCCGGTAACAGAGTAAAGTCAGCTTCTACTTGACCTACCGTGCCAGGATAGGGAGGCCACTCACGAGCAGTTAGTCCATTTTGCCGATCATTGAAGTTTGAAGAAGCCCGCGCATTGGCACTTTCAGCTACGTTTGATTCAACCCTAGCTCGAATACTTGCCGCGTCCGTCTCAGGACATTGTCCGGGCACACATTCCAGACCAAGTGGATCCACCCACCCAGTAGGATTAGGCACGTACTGGTAGTTATTCAACCCACCCGCAAGCTTGATCGGATCCGGCGTCAGATACCGCGCTGTGTTCGGATTGTAGTAGCGGTGCCGGTTGTAATGTAACCCCGTCTCGGCGTCGAAGTACTGACCCTGGAATCGCAGCGGGTTGTCGACTTCACTGACATCCAGTGCCGCAAGGTTGCCATAGGCACGGTATTTTGCCGACCACATGATTTCGCCGCTGTAGTCGGTGAGTTCCTGCGGTGTGCCGAGGTGGTCGAGTTGATAGTAGAACGGCGTGGCCTTTATTGGACCCTCGCCGTCGAGCATCGCCAAGGGGCGGAAGCTGCCGGGTTCGTAGATGTAGGTGCGATAGCGGTTGTCGGCGCTCTCGGCGATCAGACGTTCGCCTTGCCACAGGAATTCGGTGGTATGGCTGTCGACGGTCTTTTCGATGCGGCGGCCGAAGGCATCGTATTTGTACGACGCCGTACTGCCTCCCGGCAGGCTTACGCCGATCAGACGATGTTGGCAGTCATACCGGTATTCAGTGACGAGTTTCTGGTTGGCGCCGCGCCGCTCGCGGATCAGGTTGCCGTAGGCGTCGTAGTCGTAGTGGCGGTCGCCTTGCATCAGCAGGCGGTTGCCTTTGACGTTGGCCAGGTTGGCAACGGGCATGTCAGTCTGACCGAGCAGGTTACCCGCCGGGTCATGGGCGAAGCTTTCGGGTGTCGCGCCACGTACGCTGATTAGACGATCCAGAGGATCGTAGTGGTAGCTGCGATTGCCTTTGCGGCTGTCGTCGATGCCGGCGAGGTTGCCGTTGGCGTCGTAGTTATAGCGACGCTGGAACAGGTTTTTTTCACGCTGGCTGACGCTGTGCGCTTGCAGGCGACCTTGTTCATCGTATTGGTATTGGCTGAGCAGCAGACCTTGCTGGCGTTGCTGTTCACGACCCGCGCTGAATTGGTGGGAAGTCAGGCGTGTGCCGTTGAGGTCGATGCTGCTCAGATGCCCGCCGGGTTGGTGGCGATAATCGAGCGTGCTGCCATCCGGCAGGCGGCAGTGACTGAGCTGTCCGACGCTGTCGTATTCGTAACGCGTGGTGCCCCAGCCCTGATGCTCTGTGATCAGCCGATCCTGTACATCATATTCATAAGCAAGTGGCCAATGACCATCGTCCACGTTGACCAAGCGGCCAAGTGCATCGTAGCTGTAGTGAATTTCCTCGCCGTCAGGCAGGGTCTTCACCAGCAGTCGGCCGGCAGCGTCGCGTTGATACTCGATGACCAGTTCACTGCCGTCGTCACCGAATTCGGTTTTCTTCAGCAGCTTGCCGTTGAGGTCGTACTCGTAGGTAGTGCGGCGTCCGTCGAAACCGGTTTCCTGCTGGATCAGCCCGTTCGAGTAGTAATCCAGCTGATAGTGTTCGCCGCGTTCGTTTTCGATGTCGGTGAGCAGCAGGCGTGCGTTGTCATAGCGATAACGCAGTTGACTGCCGTCCGGGTTGATTCGACGGCTGACCAGGTGCAGGTTATCGGCATACTCGTAACGGGTTACGCGGCCCAGTTCGTCGCGTTCAGCCGTGACGCGACCGTACGGGTTGTAGGTAAACGCGCGGGTGGCACCACCGGGCAGGGTGATCTGTGCCAGACGGTTTGCAGCATCCCACTGGTAGTGGGTGATTGCACCGGTTTCAGCCTGACGTGTGATCTGCCGACCGAGTGCGTCGTAGCGATATTTGCGTTGACCGCCGTCGGGCAGTCGCTCCTCCAGCAACTGGCCGAGGTTATTCCAGCCCAGTTGATGACGGCTGCCATCAGGGTGTCTGATTTCCAGCAAGCGTCCCTGACGATCGTAGCTGTAGTGCGTCGAGTTTCCATCTGGATCAATTTTTTCGGTGATATCGCCCTGGTCGTTGCGCCAGTAGATCCATTTGGCCGGACCACGGTTAACCACACGGACGTAGCCGTGGTAGTACTCGTAGGAGGTCGGCATGTCTTCCGGCGGGATGACCGCGACCAGCCGACCGGCCTCGTTGTATTGGTATTCAGTGACCGCACCCAGTGGATCCTTTTCGGCGATCAACCGGCCTTGATCGTCGTAAGCTTTCAGGTGTTCCGCGCCATCCGGATCGACCTTGGCGACGAGTCGAGCCTTGTCGTCGTGGGTGTAGACCTCTTCACTGCCATCGGCGTTGGTAACCGTGACACTACCTTTGTCATCCCAGGCGTAGTGCGCGTCCATCTGCGAGAAGCTGGCCCAGTGATGGATGCAACGCGCTGACTTGCCTTCCTTTTCCCATTCCCAGTAAAAGCTGGCGCCACCGGCGAGTTGCCGCTCGAGAATGACGTTCTGTTCGTTGTAGGTGTAACGCTCGGATTCACCGGCAGCGTTCGTGGCTTTGATCAGGCGTTGTTGAGCATCGTATGTGTAGGTGACCAGCGTCTGGACGGTGCTCCATGCATCTTCCAGATTGTCTGCCGGGACGAATTGCTGATAGTCGATGGAGACAATGTGTTTGCGGTCGTACCGAACCAGAAGTGCTCGACCAGCCCCGTTATCCACGCGCTTGATTCGACCGTGGATGTCACGGGTTATGTGCAGGCGATTGTCGTAGTTGTCGCTGATGGCGATCAGCGTCGCGCCTTTGGTGTTGAAGCGGAAGTGATAGAACTGCGGACGTTCGCCAGCCTGTGTGAGGATAAGTTCGGAAGGGTCGTTGCCGATGAAGATCGCGGCTTCCGAAAGGCTGTTGGTGATTGCCGGACGCTGCTCGCTCGGCATAGGAAAAGTCGTGACACGGTTTTCGTGGTCGGTCCATACGACTTCATCGCCATTGATCTCCACCCGTTGGGCGAGGGCATGGCTCCAGCCAAAGCCGAGGCCGCAATCCATTTCCGCCGCACTGGTGCGATAGAGACGCGTCCAGGTGAATGGCAGCAAACCGCCGAGTTCGCCGTCGGTAATAGTCAACAGTTCTTCACCCGTCACCATTGAAACCGGGCAGCCATTGGTGCAGGTTTTCTTGGCACAGGTAGCGCTTTTGTCGTCAGGTGTCTTGGACTGATCAGGAGCGTCGTCGATCTTTTCCTTTGGCTGAAGCGAGGTTTGTTTCTGCTTTTTGTCCCGTGGAAATGAGGAGGCGTCCTTGACCTCTTGTTTCGGTGTATCTGAAGTTTTCGGCAGCGGGCCTTTGGCTGGTTGCTCCGCTACCTGGCTTTTCGGTGCGGCCTGCGGTGGCTGGGGTTTAGGCTTGGGCGCTTCAGTGGCGGCTTCATCAATCTTCAACGCTGCGGTTTTTGCGGGCTTCATCGGCACATTTTTAGCGCTGGCGATGATTGGCTTCGACACTTCCGCGTGAGCGGGCAGGGCGTGTTTGTTGCTGAGCGTCATCAGAGTGGAGGCAAGATCTTCCAGGTATTTGACTGCTTCTCCCGATTTGACGGTGGACAGGACTTTTGTCCCTGCTCTTACAGCCAGTCCGGCACCCCCTGTCAGGCAGATGCCTACCAGTACGTTGATCAGAAACTCCGAAGCAATCGCCATCATAACGTCGACGATGACCTGCGGCGGAAGCATGCCGACCCACGCCACAATCGCCGAAACATAGATGTACATCAGCGGCTCGTCGCTGAGGATCAGCAACCCTGAGGCGATGGACTCTTTCGACGCGGCATAGAGCTTGTCGATTTCGATGTCCGACAGATACTTTTTGAGTTTTGCGTAGTTTTTTCGCGGATTAGCGAGCAGCTCGAACAGGCTTTTGATGTCGTCCCATAGGCGAAGAAGAGCTTTCTCAAAACCATCCAGTGCCCGTTTAAGCAAAATGACCGAACGCCCGGCACGATCTGCCGCCGAGTAGCTCGCCCATTGCGGCTGAAACTTGCTCGACCATTCGCTTTGCAGCCAACCTTCAAGCTTGCCGATAACGCCTTGATAGGAGTCATAGAGCGCTTTGACGTCGCTCTGCGAGACATTCGGAAAGAACGTGATGCGATAGGTCTGCCCCTTCTTGCAGCCTTCAACCACCTTGATGCCGCTTGGGCCGATCATGGTTTCGATGACCGGTCCCGTAACGTCGTCGTAGAAGGTTCCTTTGGTCACTGGCTCCAGTTTCACTGGAGTGTTGCCGATAGGGACGAATCGCGCTGACTCGAACATATGGATCAGCGTGAAATCACCTACCAACGGGCAAGTCGCATAGGTTTCCACGGCACCGGTTTTGGTCTTGCGTTTCGTGACGCTGACTTCATTGCCGACCTTGAAGGTCTGGTCGACATCCAGTGCCCAGCCTGTCCAGAAACCGTCAGCCCATTCCTTGTAATCGCTCAGGCAGTTTTTGAAGTCTTTGAGAATCAGGCTCACGTCAGGCGTTTTGGCGTCCAGCACACGCAGGACCAATGTACCAATCGGGGTATTCATGACGTGACTTCCTTTGTCAGCTCAGCAGCAAGACGCTCTGCCATTTCTTCTGTATTTGGATTTTGGCGTACGAAGCGCTCAACCTTTCTACGCAGGTTGGCTACGGGAAACTCGAAGTACAGCTCCGGACAATCCTCTGATAGCCACTGCATCAGGTTCTCGACGACGGTGGTGTGATCCTTTTTCGCGAGGAGATCCAACAGCGTTTGAGGCACTTCCCACCAAGGCCACTCTTTCGCAGGCGGCACTGCCCTTCGGCCCACTTCAACGCTTTTGCCATTGATCAAATATCGCTCGAATACCGGTAAAACTTCGCCGGTAGCAGGGCCAAGGGCCTCTATGATCGGGTAGATATGCCGACCATCCCAAAATCGAAAAAATACTTCCGTTGCATCCGGCATACGCACTTGGGTCAGGCTACGTAAATGTTCCATTACCAGGTCTGGATCGCAGGTAGACACGGCGAGCCACCCCCAATCCAATGCGTCGGTTTCAGCTATCCAAGACAAGAATCCAGCGTTCGGGTTGATTTCTGCGAGGTACGGCATCACCGGTTTCCAATCGGCGTATGGCGTTCCGCTCCAGATAGGTAGAAGTTGCGGAGCCGTATCATGCTGATAAAAGGGCTTGAGTGGCTCTGCATCGCTGGCAGCACTGACGATCAAGTACAAGCGCTCGTCTTTCTGCAACGGCTGTTGTGCCAGCCAATCCTTGGGTGTCAGTCGATTAGATGGCACAGGCACCTGCCTTACACTTCTCACACTCTTCACAAAACGGCGCATTACGCTTGAGCGTGTTGATCTGCGCCGGTGTCAGCACAGCCCCCGCCTTATCGGCATCCGCCTGCTTCAACGGCCCCGGCATCAACGGCGCCGCACCCGTTCCGCTCCCCGGTCCACCACCCGAGTTGATATTGATCGCCGGCCCGCTCATGGTCACGCCGCCGCCATCGATCTTGATGAAGCTGCCGCCACCGACCAGCGTCAGTTCAGCGCCAGCTTCCAGCACCACTTTCATCCCGCTGCTCAGGTGAATTTCCTGCCCCGCGTCGATGAATTGCCCGGTGCCGATCTTGATGTGCTGGTTCACGCCCACGGTCAGGTGGTCGTTGGCGCGGGCTTCGACTTTGCGGTCTTCGTAGACGGTGTGGTGTTCTTCGGCCTTGAATTCCGTGTAGCTGTTCTTTTCCACGACGTCGTGGCGTTCGTTGCCGACGCGGATTTTCTGGTCGTGTTCGATGTTCTCGTCCCAGTCGCGCTGGGCGTGGAGGAAGATCTGTTCCTGGCCTTTCTTGTCTTCGATGCGCAGTTCGTTGAAGCCGCCGCCGCCCATCGAGCTCAGGGTCTTGAAGGTGGTGCGCGTCTTGTTCGCCGGCAGGGCGTAGGGGACGGTGTTTTCCTTGTGGTACAGGCAGCCACTGATCAGCGGCTGGTCGGGATCGCCTTCGAGGAAGGTGACCAGCACTTCCATGCCGATGCGCGGGATGGCGATGCCGCCGTACTGGGCGCCGGCCCAGGCGCTGGAGACGCGCAGCCAGCAGCTGGTCTTGTCGTCGGCCTGGCCGTCGCGGTCCCAGTGGAACTGCACTTTCACCCGGCCGTATTCGTCGCAGTGGATTTCCTGGCCTTGCGGGCCGGTGACCACGGCGCTCTGGCTGCCGAGGATGCGCGGTTTCGGGTGGCGCAGGGGCGGGCGGTTCGGCACGTCCCACGGGGTGCCCTGGAAGCGGTTACGGTAGCCCTGATGGAAATCGTCCTTCAGCGCGGTGGTGTCGCTGGTCACCGACTCTTCCAGCACTTGCGGCTGCTTGCCTTCGTGGTGGACTTCGGTGAGCAGCCACAGGTCATTCCACTTGGCCTTCGGGTGTTCTTTCAGCGCGAGGAAATGGCCGCTGACCAGCAACGGCTGGTCGCTCTTGCCTTCGGCGAGCTGGAAGTCGCTGCGATGGCGTTCGAGGGCGCGTTTGGCCAGGTGTTTGCCGCGCTCGCGGTCGACGAAACGGCCCGGGTAGTCGTAGTTCTCGAGGTCGGGCAGGGCGTCGCCGCGGTTTTCGCTTTCGAGGGTGATCCGCGGTTTTTCGAAGTCGTAATCGCGGCGAGTGGTGCGGCTGGTGCGGGTTTCCAGGCGCAGGTCGAAGCGCTTGATCACCGGGTCGCTGGCGACCATGCCGGAGTCCTGCTGGTAGGCCACCGGCGCCAGTTTGTGGAACACCGTCTGGTCATCGCCGAACACCAGTTTGTGCGCCGTGGCGCTGTGCTGGAAGTGGTAGTGAATGCCTTCTTCTTCGCACAGGCGCTGGATGAAATGCAGGTCCGATTCGTCGTACTGCACGCAGTAGAGGCGCTCGGGGTAGATCGAACCGGTCTGGAATTCATAGGCGTTGCCCTGGATGCCATGTTCTTCGAGGACCTTGCCGATGATCTTCGGCACGCTGAGGTTCTGGAAGATCCGCTGGTTGATCCGGTGCGCGAGGTACGAAAGCTGCGGGCGCAGGGTCACGGAGTAGCGCGTCAGGCGCTTGCCGGAATCGCCCTGCGCGGCGCGGTCGATCAGGCCATGGATGCCGCTGCCGTCGGGCGACAGCTGCAGAAAGGCCGGTTTGTGCAGCAGTGTTTCGAGGTCCAGCGACGGCTGCTCACTGACCAGCTCCACCTCGAAGGCAAACGGCTGGCTGATGGCTTCCCGACCGGTGAGGGTAAACACCTGGAAATCGGCGGAAAGCCCTTCGATGGTCAGGGCAAAGTGGGTTTCATTGGCCGGCGCGAACATCCCTTGTTCCTCGTGCTGTACAGCGGCGCCCGTCGACCGCAAGAGCGGTCAACGCGCGCGAAATTCTGGAGGGGCGTAAACAACATCGACCAGCAGAGCTGGCCGATGCTTGAAACAATCAGCCGTAATTAAACGACTGGAGCACGCCAGTCATCGGAACCCGAAGTACCGGATACTTCGTGGGTCCAGGTGATTTTGCGGTAGGTGAACTGCACTTCTTCCAGGTGGGTGAAGTGCGCGTTGCCTGGATCCTGGCAGTTGTGCATTTTGTTGTTGATGGCGACGATGATCGCGTCTTCCAGTTTGGTGGTGTAGTAGTGCTCTTGGGTACCTTGAGCCGAAGTGCGGTACCACTGGATAACGATTTCGCTCATGCGCTCGCCGGAGGTCAGAGCGGCTTGCAGCAGAGGCGAAGCCTTGTCGTAGACCTTGGTGATCACAACTGGCTTGTGCACGCGCTGACCGGTTGGCTGACCGGATTGCGGGTCACGCGGGATGATCACGTCGTGGGTGAAAGCCTGAACCATGACCTGGTCTTCGTGGCCTTCCTGGTAGGTGTTGCCAACGGAGTCGGCGGTGAAGGCGCCGGCAGTGATCAGGCCTTGTTTTTCGCCGGTAACCGACATGTACGCTGGTGTTGCCATGGGAGGTGCTCCTTGCGGATAAAGTTAGGGTGCCCGGGAGGCGAAATCGCCCGGTGGGTGCCAAAGCTATATCAAGGAGCGTGCCAACATTTTCGAAGCCATATAAACCAAGGGGTTGGCACGGAGCGGCATTGAATGCGTCGAAAAAAGGCAGGGTTTCAGGCAAAAAGTGCGCAAGAAGTTGCGCAGTACTGCGCAACTTCTTGCGCACTTGGCTGCAGCCCTTGATGTGCAAGGGCTGCAGCGATTCCGATGGGGTTTTTATTACGGGGAACTGCGCAACTTCTTGCGCAGTATGGCAAAGCGCCGCTTCGTCGCGTTATCGGGCAAGCGCCTTCAAACATTCCTCGATCGAACGCTGTTGAGTCTCTGCATACAAGCCCAGTTCATCGATGGTCGAACGTCCCAGCGACAGTTCGAATGACTGCCGATTGGAGTGCTCGCCATAGTGCGTCTGCGCGGCGTCCCCCAGGTTCGACTGAAAAATCCCCGCCGCACTCACCGGCAGGAAATCTTCGTACACCAGCGGTTCGGCTTTCACATAGTCGTCGCGCAACAAAGCTTGCAGCGAAACCTCAGCGGGACGACCCGCCGCCAGCCCTTTGTCTGTCAGGAAATACCGGAAATACGCCAATTCCTGCTCGCGCATGCCATCGAGGCTGTCAGGAAATTCGCTGAAGTGCCGGGTCATCAGCGCGTTGTAGCGTGAGGCATTGCCTTCGTTGGGGAAATCACCCAATTCATCCCGCGCCGCATTCAGCAGTCGGTCGTACAACGACCGGCCCTTGGGTGTCAGCGCCGCACCGCGTTGCTCGATTTCGCCAAACCGGGCGCTGTGGCTGCCGCGGGTTTGCGTCTGGTCGGTGAAGGCGATCGGCTCGTCCAGCGCCTTGAAACTGGTCTGGCGCAGGAGGATCGGATGCTGCCGGCGCGGTGGCCCTTCTATCACCGCTTTTGGCGTGATGCCACGCAGCGGCATCTGCGCCTGAACGATGTCGATGTCCAGGGTGCGCGGAGTCAGGTGGTTGATGTGCGGGCCTTTGAACGCAACCACATCGGCGATCAGACGATGCTGGGCGCTGAGGGTCTGGTATTGCGCAGCGGTGACGGTGGCGCTGTGGTGCCAGCGAAAAGTCTCCAGTGCCTGCAGGACAAATTCCCCGGCCTCGGATTCATTCAGTCCGCCAGCGGCTTCGGCCTGCTCGATGAGGCGCAGCGCGGCCGGGGTGAAGATCGAACGCTGATCCAGCACCGATTGCGCAAAAGCACGCAGCTCGGGATCTTCGATCAACTCCAGTCGCAACAACGAAGTGAACACCCGGAACGGACTGACCTGCAGTGCATCTTCATGCACTGCTCGAAACGCCGTGGAATGCACCGGCACCCCGGCGGGGGTCAGGTCGTAATAACCCACCGGTTGCATGCCCATCACCGCAAACAGACGGGCGAGGGTGGCCAGTTCGGCGGCGGTGCCGACGCGGATCGCGCCATGGCGCTCCATGTCCAGCCGTTCGATTTCGCCGGTGCTGTGCAACTGACTGGCGATCTGCGGCTCGCGGGCCAGCACTTCGCGGTTGGTCTGCTCCACCAGTTCCATCAGTGCGCCGTACAGCGGCACTTCTTCGCGGTACATGTCGGACATCGCTTTGGAGAAGCGTTGGCGGATCAGGTCGGGGCTGACGAACGGCTGCACGGTCATGAAAAAAATTCCTGGCACGGTCACGTAAAGGATGGAGGAAAAGATCGCAGCCTTCGCCGACGCGGGCAAACGAAGAATCCTACGAACTTCATTCTGCCAACGACTGACCGTTTACCTGTCTGCGCGTGAGTTTTCCCCCAGGAACTCCCGATACAAACGCGCCGTGTTCGACGGCTGCTCGACCATCGGCATGTGCCCGACGCCGTCCCACACATCCACACGCAGATTGGCGATGCCCTTGCTCCACACCGGCACACTGCTGACATCGATCAACCGGTCCTTGCGACCCCAGAGCAACAGCGCCGGGCATTTGATGTCTGCAAGTTTCGGTTCCATCGGCGGACTCGCGCGAAAGTCCCGGAAGATCTCTTCCAGTTCGTCACGTTGTTGCTCGTAGCGCTGGGCGATGGCGTCGAGCACCAGACCGGGTACCCAGGGCGGCGAGGCCATGGTCATCGCATAGAAGTGTCGGAATTCTTCCCGGGAATTGATCAGGAACGGATTGTGCCCACGGGCCAGGTGACGCTCCATGTCGCTGGCCTCGGGCGCGGTGACGCCGGCCGGGTCGATCAGCGCCACCGAAGCGATACGATCAGGGTAGGTCGCCGCCAGCCACGCGGCGATGTAACCGCCCATGGAGTTGCCGATCACGTGGACCTTCTCGACGCCGCAGACGTCGAGCAGCTGGATCATGCGTTTGGCCTGAACCGGAATGTCGTAGCCGCCACCGGCCTTGAAGCCGGTTTCGCCGTGGCCGGCCAGGTCCGGGATTATCACTCGATACTGGCTGACGAAATGCCGGGCAAAGCGCAGCCACAGGTTCTTTTCCGCGCTGTAGCCATGCAGCATCAGAATGCTGCTCGACGCTTCATACGGCCCGCCTTGCCAGGTCGACACCGTCATTTCCGCGATCGGCACTTCAATCTTGTGCAGCCGATACAGCCTGGCCTCCAGGGCCGCGCTCAGGTCGTAGAGCCAGTGACCGACCGCCGGGTAGCTCAACCAGCTCCAGGCCACGAAAACTGCGAGGGCGACAAACAGCAAAAGCATCGTGGGTCTTCCTTGTTCAAGACAGAATGTGGTCGGCCGGTTTCAGCGCTCGGGTCAAGCGGTGATAGCTGAAACTGAAGCCGGGGAACATCGCGATCACGTGACCGCTCCTGCTTTGATACCAACTGTGGCAGCCGCCGGTTTTCCAGACCGTGCGTTCCATTTCCCGATGAATCATCTGAGTGTAGGTACGTTCTGCTTCGGGGCGAACTTCGATGCTGCGCAGACCCTTGGCCTGTACGGTGCGGATGCAGTCGAGGATGTAGTTCATCTGCGATTCGATGATGAATAGTGCCGAGGTATGCCCGATGCCAGTGTTCGGCCCGGTGACGATAAACAGGTTGGGAAAGTCCGGCAGGCTGGTGCCGAGGTAGGCGCGCGGGTATTGCGCCCAGACATCACGCAGTTTTACGCCGTTTTTTCCGCTGACCGGATAGGAAATCACGCCATCGGTGGCGTCGTAGCCGGTCGACCAGACAATCAGATCAACGTCGATGTGCTGGCCATCCGTGGTGAGGATGCCGGTTTCGTCGAGGGCGGCGATACCTTGTTCGCGGCTGTGCAAGGTGACGTTGGGCCGGGTCAGCGTCGGATAATAGGTGTTGGAGAGCAATACCCGTTTGCAGCCGATGGTGAAGTCCGGCGTCAGTTTTTTCCGCAACTCGGGATCAGTCACCTGGCGTTTGAGAAATTTCAGCGCCTGGTTCTGCACCATGTGAATCGCCGGTTTCGAATATTTGAAGGCGATGATCCGGGTTTCGAACTGCCAATAGATCAGCCAGCGCAGCAGCTTCCAGGCCGGTTTCAGCCCCAGCAGCCAGCGCTGGAAACGTCCGAACTTTCGGTCGGGGCGCGGCAGCACCCAATGGGGTGTGCGCTGAAAGACATGCAAGTGCGCGACATCCGGCGCAATGGTCGGAATCACCTGCACGGCACTGGCGCCGCTGCCGACGATCGCCACGCGTTTACCGCGATAGTCGTAGCTGTGATCCCAATTGTTTGTATGAAAGGTCTTGCCCTGAAAGCGATCCTGACCGGGGAAGGGCGGCACGACTGGCTGACTCAGCGGCCCGGTGGCATTGATCACGAACTGCGCGTAATAAGTGCCCTTGGCGCCGGTGTGTACGGCCCAGCGTTTTTCGTTTTCATCCCACTCGATCTGCTCGACATCGGCTTGCAGCTCCACCCGCTCGCGCAGGCCGAAACGCTCGATGACGTGTTCGGTGTAGCGATGCAGTTCGGCCTGCCCGGCGAACATCTGCGTCCACGGGTAGGGCGCGAACGACAGTGAATACAGGGGCGACGGCACGTCCACCGCCGCGCCGGGGTAGGTGTTCTGGCACCAGGTGCCGCCGAAAAAGTCCCGCCGCTCCAGCAAGCGAAAATCGTCGATGCCGGCCTTGAGCAAGTTGACCGCCGCGCACTGGCCGCCAAACCCGCTGCCGATGATTAACACCTGATAGGTCTGCATGGGCCTCCTTCTTAGAGTCTTTTTTCCATTTTCTACCTTTCATGTATAGCCAATCATTTGCCTGCCGTGTGCCGGAATTGGCGGGCCGCGGGGTCGGAGACTGCCGGCCGCTGGCCGGTGATGGCTATTTAACGTTGCCCTGTTAGACTCCGAGCACATCCTTTTGCGGTGTACTCGAGGCCCTTATGGGAAGAACGGGAGGAAAGGGACTTTCACTGGCCAGGAGGCTTTACACATCGCGAACCCTGGGGCTGGTCCTGGGGCTTTTGTGCGTGAGCGTCGCGATGTATCCGCTCGATCCCCCGGCCTGGGTCTGGGCGCTGATGTTGTTCAACGGCCTGGTCTGGCCACACCTGGCGTATCAGTGGGCACGACGCTCGAAAGTCCCTTACCACGCCGAACACCGCAACTTGCTGATCGATGCCTTCCTCGGCGGTCTCTGGGTCGCTGCCATGCAATTCAACCCGCTGCCCAGTGCCACGACCATTTCGATGATGGCGATGAATAACGTTGCCATCGGCGGTCTGCGCTTTCTGCTGGCAGGGTCGGCGGCGCAGTTGCTTGGCGTCGGTGTCGGGCTGGTGGTGTTCGCCCCGGCCTTCATCCCGGCGACCACACCGGCGCAGATGTATGCCTGTCTGCCATTGTTGATGTTGTACCCGTTGGCGCTGGGCTGGATCTGCTTTCGTCAGGCCTACACTCTGGGCGTGCAGAAACGTGAATTGCTGGCGCTGAGCCGTACCGACAGCCTCACCGGTCTGCTCAATCACGGCGCCTGGAAGGATCAACTGGAAATCGAATTCCTGCGCTGCAAGGGCCAGCAAAAAGGCGCGGCGATTGCGCTGATCGACATCGACCACTTCAAGGCGATCAACGACACCTACGGCCACGTGGCCGGCGATATCGTCCTGCGCCAGTTGAGCAAGATGCTCAAGCAGAACCTGCGCATGGCGGACGTGGCCGGACGCTACGGCGGCGACGAGTTCTGCGTGATCCTGCCGGACTTGCCGCTGTTCAATGCGGCGCAGGTGATGGAAGCCTTGCGTGAGCGATTTTCCTTTCTGGTCTACGAGCAGAATCCGGCGCTGAAAGTCAGCCTGAGCATCGGCCTGGCCGCACTCGATCCGGCTCACGGCGATGCGACACGCTGGCTCAATGACGCTGACCAGGCGCTTTACGAAGCCAAGGCGACCGGGCGCAACCGGGTGATCTGTTGCAATGACGACAAGCCACGGCGCGAGGTGCTGGGTTCGGTTTGAACGGATGGGGTGTCGCATCCGGGATAGAGCCTTGCGGCGATGTCAGGTACGGTTCAGTACCCGACACGAAACAAGGATTGATTCATGACGTTCAAATTCCCTCGTTCCCTGCTGGCCGCCGGTCTCGGCCTGACCCTCTCTTTCGCAGCCGCTGACGCCTTCGCCGAACCGCACAAACAAGTGCTGGCCGACGCCGAGCAATACAAACCTGAAGCCCTGAAATTGCTGGAGCGGCTGGTCAACATCGACTCCGGCTCCGGCGATGAAAAAGGTCTCAAACAAGTCAGCGAAATCGCCATCGACGAGCTGAAAAAACTCGGCGCCACCATCGAACTGGTGCCCAACACGCCGGAAAAAACCAACCACGTGCTCGCCACGCTCAAAGGCACCGGCAAGGCCAGAATCCTGCTGATGGCGCACATGGACACGGTGTTCAAGGAAGGCTCCGCCGCCGAGCGTCCGTTCCACATCAAGGACGGCCGCGCTTACGGGCCGGGGGTGATGGACGACAAGGGCGGGATCGTCGCCGGCATCTACGCGCTGAAAATTCTGAAGAACCTCGACTTCAAGGACTACGCGCAAATTACCTTCCTGCTCGATGCCAGCGAAGAAACCGGCTCGGACGTCGCCACCGACCTGATCAAGAAAACCGCCAAACTTCACGACGTGACACTCAACCTCGAACCGGGTCGTCCGGCGGATGGCCTGGTGGTGTGGCGCAAGGGCAGCGCCACCGCGCTGGTCGAGGTCAAGGGCAAGGCTGCTCACGCCGGCGTCGCGCCGGAACTGGGGCGCAACGCGGCGATGGAGGCGGCGCATCAGATCCTGCAACTGGGCAAGCTCGGCGACGAAGCGAAGAAAACCACCATCAACTTCACCGTGCTCAAGGCGGGCGACCGCACCAACGTGATCCCGGATCAAGCCATGGCCAAGGCTGACGTACGGGCGGCGGTGCCGGAAGAGTTCGACCGGATCGAGAAGGATCTGACGCGGGTGTCCCAGGACAAGCTGATTCCCGATACCGAAGTGAAAACGTCATTGCAGCGCGGCTTGCCGCCGATGCCGCAGACGGCGGAGTCGGATCGTTTGATGGCGATGGCTCAGGGGATTTATGGCGAGATTGGCCGCAAGTTGACTGAAGAAGGTAGCGGCGGGGCGGCGGATGCGAGTTTGTCGGCCGGGGTAGGGACGCCGACGCTGGACGGGTTCGGGATTGTTGGCGGCAATATTCATACGCCGGAGGAATATGCGGAAGTGGAGAGCGTGGCGCCGCGGATTTATCTGTTGTCGCGGATGATTATGGAGTTGGCGAAGGGGCGGTGAGCGGGGCAGTGGTGTTGATCGTTCCCACGCAGAGCGTGGGAACGATCGTCGAGCGGCGCACAACTTTCCAAGACCTTTCCTACAACGTACCCTGTTGCCGCGTTTCGGTGCCGACCCCTATAGTCTGGGCTCGCGGAAAAACTCCGCGAACGATCTTGGCCGGTCGATAACCTGAAACGTAACAGCGCCATCGCTCAGAGCAGTTTCTGGGCAACGTGTTATGGCGGCTGTGCGCGGGACACCTTAGGGTGTGCCGGATCTTTCAGGTATCTGGTCGGCCAACCCGCTCACAGCTGCCACCTTTATTCGCTTGGCCGCGAACGGTGGTTGTCTCACCTGGAGTCACACCAATGTCAGAACAAGTAATCCCCCGCTACCTCCCCATCGACACCTACGACGCCGAATCCCCGGTGCTCTTCATCAATACTCAAAAAGAACTCAGCGACATGGCCGCGTGTGCGATGCACCGTTTTGTGGTCGTGCGCGATCTGGCGGATACGTTTTCCAGTCTCGACCTCAAGGGTATTTCCGATTGTGATCTGACGCGCATTACCAGCGCAGTGCATCTGCTGATGCGAGAGGGCTGCGCCATTCTGAACGTGATTCAGACGCGGGCATTGCAGCGGGAGGAGGGCTTCAAGGCAGCGGTCTAGCGGTTTCGCGGCGGGCGCCATGCGAGTGGACTCGTAATGGCGTCGGGCCGCGCTGCCTCTTTGTCGCGTGGTGCGAAGTTACTCTTTGACGCTCATGTATTCCTTGGCCCAGAGGATGTATTCCTCAGGCTGGGTGTAGGTGTGAGTCAGTTCGGTGGCGCTCAGGTCCGAGGCCTGGGTGAAGATCTGCCGTTGTTCGCGCAGGCTGTCGTAAGTCGCCTTGATCGCCGCGAAGTAAGCACCGTGGCCGTCGATGGTCACGCGCACACCCAGTTCGGCCAGGCGTTTGTCGTCGCGCAGCGCCGGGTTGCCATAGGTCACCAGCATCAGCGGGACGGTCAGGTGTTCGGCGATCTGCTCGAGCTGATCGAAATCCTGAATGCCGACCATGCAGATACCATCAGCGCCGGCGGCCTGGTAATGCTTGGTGCGGCTGATGATTTCCTGGTTCGGCAGGATGCCGGCGTTGGTCCGGGCGATGATCGCCATTTCCGAATCGACCCGGGCTTCCAGTGCCGCGCGGATCTTGCCGACGCCTTCGGCGACGGTGATCAGGTCGGTGGATTTACGGCCAAACTGGGCTGGCAGCAGGGTGTCTTCGATGGTCAGCGCGGCGACGCCGGCGCGTTCCAGTTCGACGATAGTGCGCATCACGTTCAGGGCGTTGCCGTAGCCGTGGTCGGCGTCAGCGATCACCGGCAACTGGGCGACGCGGCCGATGCGGGTGGCCTGCTCGGCGAATTCGCTGAGGGTGATCAGGGCAAAGTCCGGGGCGCCCAGCACCTGCAACGAGGCGACCGAGCCGCCGAGAATCCCTACTTCAAAACCCAGGTCAGCGGCGATGCGGGCGGACATCGGATCGAACACCGAGGCGGTGTGATAGCAGGTGTCGGAAGCCAGCAGCTGACGGAAGTTACGGCGCAAATCTTGATGAGAAAGCCTGGTCATACGAGTTCCACCAATACAAAGGAATGGAAAGGCTTGAGCAAAGGTGTCAACGCCGAAGGTGAAAAGGCTATCACGCCAATGGGTCAAGGATCATGACGAATTAACGAGGAAGTTAACCAGGAAAAACCTGTTCAGGCTTTCTAGCAGCAGGCAGAGGCGCTCAGGCCGCCACTGCCTGCTGCTGTTGATTGGGCAGCGGCACGGCCCGTACCGAGTTGCCCGGCTGCAATTGCAGGCGTTTGGCGGTGAGGCGGTCGACCACCAGACTGCTGCCGACCCGGCGGCCCGCAGCGACGGTGATGCGGCAGTTTTCCAGACGGCGGTTGTGGATCAGCCACAGCGGCGCCTGTTCGTCCGGCGTGCCGATGCTCAGGGTCAGTTCCAGGCTGTCGCGCACGGTACGGATGCTGCGGATCGGTGCTTCGATCACCGGGCCACCGTCAAAGATGTCGATGTAGCCTTTGTGGGCGAAACCCTCGGACTGGAGGATTTTCAATGCCGGTTCGGTGTTGGGGTGGGCCTGACCGATCACGGCCTGGGCCTGTTCGGTAAGCAGGCAGGTGTAAAGCGGCTGGCGCGGCATCAGTTCGGCGATGAACGCCTTGTTGCCCAACCCGGACAGGTGGTCAGCGTGGCTGAAGTCCATCTGGAAGAAGTGTCGGCCCAGACTGTCCCAGAACGGCGAACAGCCTTGCTCGTCGGCACTGCCGCGCAGCTCGGCGATCATCTTTTCGCCGAACAGGTGCGGGAATTCGGCAACGAACAGCAAACGCCCCAGCGACAGCAGACGTCCATTGCTGCCGTGACGCTGGTCGTGGCGCAGGAACAGTGAGCACAGTTCCGATTGGCCGGTCAGTTCATTGTTGAGGAACAGGGTCGGAATCTGTCGCTGGATACCCAGATCCGGTGCCGAACTGACGGTCAGCCCGACCCGGTAGTTGTACCAGGGCTCGCGCAGGCCGACGGCGCCGGCCAGGGCACTGACCCCGACCACCCGCTGCTCGTCGTCTTCAAGCACGAACAGATAATCGGCATCGGCCCGCTCGACCTGCTCGGCGAAGGCGCGCTGCGCCCAGCGCACCCGGTGGGCCAGGCGATCTTCGTTGGCAGGCAGGGTGGTGAACCCCGGCCCGGCCTGTTGCACCAGCGTCATCAACGCTGGCAGGTCGCTGACTTGGACCGGACGGACAATCATGCTGCAACTCCTTTTGCGCGCCTGCTCGGGCACTGTCGTTGGGTGAGGGCGCGATTCACAGGGCAATCACCCGGATCGTGTCGCCAGCGCCGACATTCAGCGCCGCACATATCGCCGGCGTAAGTGCCAGGGGTTGACCAGGCTGGTAATCCAGCTCGGCGACCACCGCCCTGAAGCCGTGCAGTGCATCGTTGCTCACGAGATAACGACCGCGGGCGTCGATCAGAGGTTCCTCTTGAACCGTTGCGATCTGGCTTTGCACGATCGAGCGGATGTTGGCCGTGCGCGCGTACAAGGTTGGCCCGGCATCGAACAAATCGATGTAGCTGTTGGTTTCAAAGCCCTCGCGCTCAAGGATGTCGAAGGCTTCCTGGCCGTCCGGGTGAATACGACCGATGCACTCCTGCGCCGCCAGCGGCAGCATCGGCACGTAGATCGGGTATTGCGGCATCAGTTCGGCGAGAAACGTACGGCTCTGCAAGCCGCACAGGCGCTCGGCCTCGACGTAGGGCAGGTCGAAGAAGTGTTTGCCCAGAGCATCCCAGAACGGCGAGTGGCCTTGAGCGTCGCTGTAGCCAACGATTTCGGTGATGACGGCTTCGGCAAATCGTTGCGCGTGGGCAGCGATGAACAGCAGGCGCGCCCGTGACAGCAACTCGGAATACGGTGTGCGTACCAGTGCTGCGTCGATGTGAAAGCCGCGCAGCAGGGTGTGACCGCTGAGGTCGTGGCACAGCGACAGCGCCGGCACGCCGTGTTCGATGTTCAGTTCCCGCGAAGCGCTGGTGAAATGGCGATTGCGCAGGCTGTAGAACGGTTCGTTGAATCCGGCAGTGGCGAGAATTTCCGAGCAGCCGACCAGGCGACGGCTGTCCAGATCTTCCAGCACGAAAAAGTAATTCTCCGGGCCTTGGGCCGCGACATTCGTGTCGAACGAGGCGCAGGACGCGGCGATCTTTTCGCCCAGGTGCTGGCTGTCATCCGGCAGGGACGTGACGCCCACCAGGCTGTCGCGAGCCAGTTGTTGCAATTGAGGCAGGTCGTTTGGCTCGACTGGACGTAAGACCAGCATGGATGCACTCCTGTATCAAAAGGTTCGGCCCATTCGCCGAACCTGACTATCACTGTCGGTTTCCACGCGTTAAAGCGGCGGTCGCCTGAATTCTTGTCAGACGCCGCCCTTTTTCTTGTCAGCCATTGCTCGGGTCAGGCAGCGCGGTACTGGCGCCGAGCTTGTTCAGGAAGAACAGGTACACCAGACCCAAGGCGATCCAGATCAGGCCGAGCTTCTGCGCATCGACGCCCATGTTGTACATGATGGCCGCGACGATGCCGAAGCCGATCACCGGGCAGATCAGGTGACGGATCACCTGGCCGGACTTCTGTCGGCGCCAGTAGTAATTGATCACGGTCAGGTGCAGCAGCATGAAGCCGCTCAGGGCGCCGAAGTTGACCAGCGAGGTCAGGGTGTCCACCGAGTTGATGAACAGGTAACAGATCACCAGCGACAGCACGGCCACCAGATAAATGCTCAGGTAAGGCGTGTTGTGTTTCGGGTGGACCTTGGCCAGCACTTTCGGCAGCTTGCCGTCGCGGGCCATGCCGAACAGCAGGCGCGAGACCGCCGCTTGCGAAGTGATCGCCACCGCCACACCCCAGGCCAGGGCTGTGGCTACGCCGGTCAGCGTCGCGAGCCAGCTGCCGGCGGCGATTTCGGCGATTTCATAAAACGCGGTATCGGCGGACTTGAAGCCCATGCCGGCGGCCAGATCGGTGGCGATCCAGGTCTGTACGACGAAGATCGCACCCATCACCACCAGGGTGATCAACGCTGCTTTGCCGACGCTGCGGCCCGGATCGCCCTTGATCTCTTCGGCAAGCGTGGAGATCGCATCGAAGCCGAGGAACGACAGCACCGCAATCGACACCGCTTGCATCAGCAGGGCGAAGTTGAAGGTTTCCGGGTGGTACAGCGGCGCCAGGGTCAACTGGCCGTTGCCGCCACCGTTGTGCAGTGCGTTCCAGGCGTAGAACAGGAAAATCCCCAACACAACGAGCTGCGCCAGCAGGAACAGGATGTTCATGCGGGCGGTGAAGGTGATGCCGCGCAGGTTGACGAAGGTCGCGCTGACGAGGAATGCCAGGATGAATCCGACTTTCGGGATGTCCGGGTACAAATGGTTGAGCGCCATCGCCGCATAGACGTAAAGCAGCGGCGGAATCAGCAGGTAGTCGAGCAGCATCAGCCAGCCGGCGAGGAAGCCGACGTGTTGATTCAGGCCCCGTTGTGCGTAGGAGTACACCGAGCCGGCAATCGGAAAGGCCCGGGCCATGCTGCCGTAGCTCAACGCGGTGAACACCATTGCCACCATGCCGATGATGTACGCCAAGGGCACCATCCCCGGTGCCTCGGCGTTGACGTAGCCATACACGCCGAACGGGGCGATGGGGATCATGAAGATCATCCCGTACACCACCAGGTCGGTCAGTGTCAGGCTACGTTTCAACTCCTGTTTGTAGCCGAACTCTTCTATTTCCATGAAGCGCAACTCCTTGTCAGCCAATCGTTCGTTTTAGTTGTTATGTCGGTCCGTCGTTTACAGCGTCAGCGGTGTTTACAGCAATGTTCAAAGCAGTGGAGCCAGATAATTTGCCCAGCGAGAAACCGCTTCCGGGCTGCGCAGCAGGTCGTTGCGCACCTCGATCAATACCGATTCGAGGCCTCGGGCATCGCCGTGCACCGGCACGGTCATATCGCCCAGCGGGTCGATTTTGTACGGCTGGTTGCCGGCGACTTTCAGCGGATGCTGACCGAGGCCGTCGAGCAGGCGCTGGGCGTATGCCTTGGCCTGGCCGAACAGCACGCCGACTTCCAGCTCACGCGGCTGGCCGTAATAAATCGGGGTGAAACTGTGAATCCCCACCACCCGCACCGGCCGGCCTTCGGCCAGACGCTCGTCGATCAGATGTTGCAGCCGTGTATGAAACGGCTTGAACAGGCACTGGCGACGGTATTCGCGGGTGGCTTCGTCGAGCTCGCGATTGCCCGGCACCTGATAGATTTCGCTCTGCGCCGGGATGCTGTCCGGGGCGTGGCGGGGCCGGTTGAGGTCGATCAACAGTCGCGAATAATTGGCGCTCAGCAGTGTGGCGCCGATTTTTTCCGAGAGTTGCTCGGCCAGCTCCAGCGCACCGATGTCCCAGGCAATATGTTCACGTGCAGCCGTGTCATCCAGGCCCAGGTTGTTCAGAGCGTCGGGGATGTAACGGCTGGCGTGCTCGCACACCAGAATCAGCGGGTGCGTCGAATCTTCACGGGTCAGGTTGTAGACCGGTCGGGTGTACAACCCAAGCTCGGCGGATTCAGTACAGGCGTGCATAGTGCTCACACAGGTCAGCGGGCGAGAGCTGTTCCGTCAGCGCCAGTTCCTCGGTTTTAAGGGCGAAATACGTGTCGAGCAACGGTGCCGGCAGCGCTGCCATCAGCGCTTCGCTGCGACGCAGGCAATCCAGTGCCTGAGCCAGAGAGGCGGGCAGGGCAACGATGCCCCGCGCCTCGCGTTGTTCGTCGTTGAGTGCATCGGGGATTTCATCGGTGATTGCGTTCAGCGCCAGACGCTGTTCGATGCCCAGGCGTCCGGCGATCAGCAACGCAGCCATCGCCAGGTGCGGCGAGGCGGTGGCGTCCATGGCGCGGAATTCCAGGTTGTACTGCTTCGCCACGGGTTTGTTGCCCAGGCTCACGGTCGGGCAGATGCGCAGCGCCGCTTCGCGGTTCTGCTGGCCGAGGCAGGCGTAGGACGCGCTCCAGTGGTGCGGCTGCAAACGTTCGTACGACACCGGGGTCGGTGCGGTGAACGCACACAGCGCCGGCAAGTAATGCAGCACGCCCGCCGCCCAGTGCTGGCCAAGCGTGGACAAACCATTGCTGGTGCCGGCGTCGTAGAGCATCGGTTGGCCGGCCAGATCCAGCAGGCTGACGTGCAGATGCACGCCGTTGCACACCGCATCGGCGGCGGTTTTCGGCGCGAAGCTCAGATCCAGGCCCATCTGCCGGGCGATTTCGCGGGTGATCTCGCGCACGTTTACGGCGCGATCTGCCGCCGCCACGCCGAGGGTCGGGCGGCAGGTGATTTCGTATTGATGCTTGCCGTATTCGGGCAAGAACATTTCCGGCTCGACCCCGCCGGCGCGCAGAGCGCTGAGCAGCCAGCCACCGAATTCCGCGCCCTGGCGCTGGGACTCGAGGGAGAAGGCAAGGTGTTCGGCAAACCCGGCGTGCAGGTTGAATTCGTGTTCGAACGCGGCGTTGACCTGCAACCCGAGCTGATCGCGATAACGCTCGATTTCATCGCTCAGCAGTGTGCGCGGGCAGGCGCCCCAAGGGCGACCGTCAGTCTCGCGGATATCACCGTGGATAAAATCCAGCGCCGGGGCGACGGCGTCCGGCCCGTTGCCGACCGTGACGCGGCTGGCGAGGTCGGGAATCAGCCGCAGATCGCCATAAGCGCCCCACGGGTTGGTCGAGGCGATGATGTCCTGCGGCGTCAGCGCACTGTTGGCCGGCACCCAGCCGCAGCCGGCGGCCTGATAGTGCTCCAGCTCATCGCTGGGAAACGAGCGGCCACGGGTGATACCGATCAGGTCGGTGGTGACGATGGTGGTCATCGGCAACGGCGACAGGCGCTCGCTCATGGCTGCATCTCCCGCAGACGACCGAGGACGGTGTCGGTATCGGTGATCCAGCAGTAGCCCTTGATCGCGTTCAGGCAGGCGTCGTGGCGTGCCTCGGTGTAGGTCGCGCAGGCGTCCGCCACCAGGGTGACCAGATAGCCACGGTCGGCGGCGTCGCGCACGGCCATGTCCACGCACTGGTCGGTGACGATGCCGGCGATGATCAGGTGACGGGTTTCAAGGTTGCGCAGCACGTAGTCGATGTTGGTCGAGTTGAAGACCCCGGAGGAGGTCTTGGGCAGCACGATTTCGTTTTCTGCCGGGGTCAGCTCGGCGATGACCTGTGCCTGCGGGCTGCCCTTGGGCAGGTGCATGTCCGACAGTTTGTGGTCCAGCGAGCGGTCGCGGCCGTCGGCGGTCAGGCTTTCGATCAGGGTGTGCAGCACGTTCTGCCGTGCATCGCGAAAGGCGTTGAGCAGACGCACCTGATTGGGCACCACTTGCGAGCGTGTGCGATTGAGGAAGTACGCGGCGTCCGGGCCTTCGAGGTGCGGGTCGAACTGCGGTTCGAGCCAGGCACGCTGCATGTCCACCAGCAACAGCGCGGTGTGGTCGGTGACAAACGGCAGGTCCCGCGGCGAGCGGTGGGGAAGGCTGAACATCCTTATTTATCCTCCAGCAAGTGGGTGTCGAAGTCGTTGCGCAGGGCATCGATGCCTTCCAGGCGATCGGCCAGATCCGGGCTGCGCAGGGTCAGGCAAGCGATCAGCGCTTCGACCTGGGCCAGCGCCGGAACCATGGTGTCGAACGGCGAAGCCGATTCCACCGGGGCGCTGATGATCATGTCGGCCAATTCGCGCAGCGGCGAGGCGTAGATGTCGGTGAACAGCACGACGCGAGCATTGTTGTTCTTGGCCGCAGTGGCCACGCGCAGGGCCTGGGTCTGGTAGCGGCGATAGTCGAACACCAGCACCACGTCCTGGCGTTGCAGGTCGAACAGGCGATCGGGCAGTTGCGCGTTGTCCTCCAGCGCAAAGCAACCGGGGCGCAGCAGGCGCAAATGATTGAGCAGGTAAGTCGCCATCAGGCTGCTGAAACGCCCGCCGAAGCAGTAGACCTGATGGCGCGTATCGAGCAGCCATTGCGCGAGAATCCGCACGTCTTCGGGTTGGGTCAGGGCCTGGGTTTCCGCCAGCAGATTGTGGCTATGGGCCAGATAGTGGCTCCAGGCATCGTCCTGGTTCAGGTTCGAACGGGGTTGCAACAGCGTGCGCGGCGAGCTCAGGCGATGGTCCATGTCGCTGAGCAGGGCGTCCTGGAATTCGGCGTAACCGCCAAAACCGAGTTTTTTTACCAGACGCACGATGGTCGGATCGCTGACGCCGGCGTGTTCGGCCAGCCGCGCCATGGGCCCGAGGCCATTGCGCGGGTACTGATCGAGCAAGGCCCGGACGACTTTGCGCTCTGACGGCGTAAGGTCCAGGCCGGGATCAGTAATCAGGTCTCTGAGAGGGGGCATCCGGGCTCCTGCTGGATGGGTGTGTTGAATTCGCTTCACAATCCGTTAAAACAGTATTTATGTAACTGACGTTACATGTCTAGTGAATTTTCCGCAGCGTCCGTGAAGCCCCAAAATGGGGCGAGATGCCCGTGTAGCAAGGGCTACACGTCTGTCGATCATTCGTGTAGTCCATCGCCCATGGCCGTGTCAGACATTGCCGCTTTGTTGAGGGTGGTCAATTGAATGGTGTTGCCCTGAGCCCTCCGGTTTACGGCACAATTGCTGCCCTGTCGGCACTTCGCCGGGTGTTTTTTTACCTTCTGACCGAGTGACTCATTGTGCAAGCCACCCGTTTGACCTTGATTTGCCATGCCAGAACCGTCTCACAGAAATTGGCGCGTTTTCCTACGAACGAAGCTGTTGAAGAAAGCGCAGTAGCGTCTGACTCGCTGGCCGCTCGGTTCGAGATGTCACGCCGTTTGATTTGTGGCCCGGAATTGCGCACGCGTCAGACGGCTCAATGGTTCGGTGATGATGCGCAGGTTGATGAGGCCTTGCGCGATTGCGACTGGGGGCGTTGGCACGGGCAGTCGATCAAGGACCTGCAGCGCAAAGAGCCCGAAGCGCTGCAAGCCTGGCTCGAAGATCCCGCCGCTGTGCCCCATGGCGGAGAGTCGGTGGCACAACTCGGTGAGCGAGTGGCCGCATGGCTGGCAACCCTGCAAACCACGCCGGGTCATGTCGTGGCCGTCACGCATCCGTTCATTATTCGTGCGGCGCTGATGCAGGTCCTGCAGGGCCAGGCCTTCCACAGCATCGATGTCGAGCCGTTGGCGGTGGTCGAGTTGAGTTTCTTCGGACGCTGGCGGCTACGCTTGCCCGGTATCGACCTTGAAGGAGACCGTACATGAAACGCTTGCTGGTCATCGGCATTGGCGCCGGCAACCCGGACTACATCACGATGCAGGCGGTGAAAGCGCTGAATCAGGTAGACGTGTTCTTCCTGATGGACAAGGGCCAGAGCAAGGACAAGCTGATCGACCTGCGTCGCGAAATCTGCGAGCGCTACATCACCGATCCTGCGTACCGTTTCGCCGAAGCCCACAGCCCGGAGCGCGAGCGCGGCGATGTGGACTACAGCGCCAGCGTCGATGATCTGAACCGCGCCAAGCAGCAAACCTTCGAACGCTTGATCAATGACGAATTGGCCGACGGGCAGTGCGGCGGTTTTCTGGTGTGGGGCGATCCGGCGCTGTACGACAGCACCATTCGCATCCTCCAGGCGATTCTGGCTTCGGGGCTATGTGCGTTTGAATTCGAAGTCATTCCGGGGATTACCAGCGTTCAAGCTTTGGCGGCGCAGCACAAGGTGCCGCTGAATACCATCGGCCGCTCGATTGAAATCACCACCGGCCGGCGTCTGGCGGCGGGGCAGGTGAGTGATACCGACAGCCTGGTGGTGATGCTCGACGCCGAAGATTCCTACCATCGGGTGGCGGATCAGGAGACAGAGATTTACTGGGGTGCCTACCTCGGCACGCCGGATGAAATCCTCATCAGTGGCAAGCTCAGTGATGTTGCCGATGAGATCGAACGGGTGCGCAAGGCTGCCCGGGCCGAGCATGGCTGGATCATGGACACTTATCTGTTGCGCAAGCCTTGATCTCACGACCAAAGCGCTCGCGATACACCGACGGCGGTACCCCGATCACGCTGCGAAACGCCACGCGAAAGCTTTCCACCGAACGATAACCGCAGCGCTGGGCGATCTGCTCGGTGTTCTGCGGTGTGCTTTCCAGCAACTCCCGGGCCCGGGCCAGACGCTCGTGTTGCAGCCAGGCCTTGGGTGACTGGCCGCTGGCTTCGGTAAATTTGCGCAGGAAGGTGCGTTCGCTCATCGCCGCTTCGCTGGCCAGGTCGCGCACTTCCAGCGGTTCGTGCAGGCGCTCGCGGGCCCACTGCATCACGCGCGACAAGTCGCTGCGCGGGGTCGGGCTGACCGGTGTCGGAATGAATTGCGCCTGACCGCCGGTGCGTTGCGGCGACATCACCAGCCGCCGCGCCACCGAGTTAGCCACCTGAGTACCGAAATCCCGCGCCACCAGATGCAGGCAGGCGTCGATCCCGGCCGCACTGCCGGCTGAAGTGATCAACTGACCTGAATCGACGTAAAGCACATCAGGATCGACATCGATGGCGGGAAAGCGCTCGGCCAGTTCTGATGTGTAGCGCCAGTGGGTGGTGGCGCCATGCCCGTCGAGCAGGCCGCTGGCGGCCAAAACAAAGACGCCCGAACAGATCGACAGCAACCGGGCGCCACGCGAATGGGCATCACGCAATGCTTCGAGCAATGCCTCCGGCACCGGCGCGCTGCGGTCGCGCCAGCCGGGAATGATGATGGTGCGCGCCTGCGCCAACAGTTCCAGACCGCCATCGGCCAGCACCTGAATCCCGCCCATGGCGCGCATCGGGCCTTGATCGACAGCGGCGATGCGGTGCTCGTACCACGGGAATTCGAACTCCGGCCGGGCGAGGCCGAAGATCTCGACGGCGATGCCGAACTCGAATGTGCAGAGGCCGTCGTAGGCCAGAATCGCGACCAGTCCAGGTGAATCAGGCATTTGGCGGAAAATTCCCGGTGAGTGTCTTGTGCGCCACTGTAGCGGCAAGCGGCGGCTCGATAAAGTCTGTTTATCCCTTCACAGACGTAGGAGCAACACAACATGCCCAGCCTGGTTCGCGAAATTCCTGCCGCCCCTTCGGCGATTGCCCTGATGCACTTCAGCAACCGTCTGACTTTCGAAACCGATTGTTCCGACGTCTTCAACAGCCAGGAGGCCGGCGAGGTCGATTTCGTGCTGGTGGATGTGCGCGGGCCGCTGGCCTTCGAGCACGGCCATGTGCCAGGGGCAATTAACATTCCCGGGCGTTTGCTGACGGCGGAAGGGCTGGCGGACTACTCGAAAAACACCCTTTTCGTGGTCTATTGCGCGGGGCCGCACTGCAACGGCGCCAACAAGGCCGCGGTGAAACTGGCGGTGCTGGGTTACCCGGTCAAGGAGATGATCGGCGGGGTGACCGGCTGGCTCGATGAGGGCTTCGAATTGAGTGTTGCTGCACCGCGAGCCGCCACTAACCCGATTGCCTGCGATTGCTGATATTCAGTGAGTTGCCGCCCTCGGCGGCAACTTTTAATGGCTTTGTCCTACAACCCTTGCACCGCTCTGGCGCACACTATTCCTACGTGATGGCACTCGCCGATTTTCTGTAAGTATTTGTCGCTTAAACACAATTTGCCCCGTGCGCGCCGCCATAGACTGCCGGCCACTTCGGTTTCTTTGCGCTCCATAGCCCAAGGCCGAACCTGACAATCGAAAGCTGCCAATAAAAGCCTCCGCACACGGGAGTAATAAATGAAAAAGCTGGTTATGTTCGGTGCCTTGGCACTGTCGATGTTGTCCCTGACCGCCGTGGCCGAAGACGCCAAACCGATCCGTATCGGTATCGAAGCCGGTTACCCGCCATTCTCGATGAAAACCCCTGACGGCAAACTGGCCGGTTTCGACGTGGACATCGGTGATGCGCTGTGTGAGCAGATGAAAGTCAAATGCACCTGGGTCGAGCAGGAATTCGACGGCCTGATCCCGGCGCTGAAAGTGAAGAAGATCGACGCGATCCTGTCCTCGATGACCATCACTGACGATCGCAAGAAAAACGTCGATTTCACCATCAAGTACTACCACACCCCGGCGCGCTTCGTGATGAAGGCAGGCTCCGGCGTGAAGGACCCGCTGGTCGAACTCAAAGGCAAGAAAGTCGGCGTGCTGCGTGCCAGTACCCACGACCGCTACGCCACCGAAGTGCTGGTACCGGCCGGGATCGAGCTGGTGCGTTACGGCTCGCAGCAGGAAGCCAACCTGGACATGGTGTCCGGTCGTATCGACGCGATGCTGGCCGACTCGGTCAACCTGAGCGACGGTTTCCTGAAGACCGACGCTGGCAAAGGCTTCGAATTCGTCGGCCCGACCTATGAAGACGCCAAGTACTTCGGCGGTGGCGCCGGTATTGCCGTGCGTAAAGGCGATACCGAGCTGGCAGAGAAATTCAACACTGCCATCAACGAAATCCGCGCCAACGGCAAGTACAAGCAAGTGCAGGACAAGTACTTCGACTTTGACGTGTACGGCCATTAATACGCCGTAGAAAAAAGTGGCCCCGTTGACGCGGTGGCCACTTTTTTTTCGCCTGTGATTTATCCTGTCAGCACATTTTCAATGCAGTCGCTGTCTGGCAGCGACTACAGAATATCCGGAGTTCCCCATGCAACGCATCGATCATGTTCTGCCCTGGAGCCACCTGGGCAGCGAACGTTCCCTCAGCGTCTTCCGTTACGGCGCCGGCCCGCGCAAGGTCTACATCCAGGCCAGCCTGCACGCCGATGAGCTGCCGGGCATGCGCACCGCGTGGGAACTGAAAAAACGCCTGAGCGAGCTGGAAAACAACGGCCAGTTGCAAGGCGTGATCGAACTGGTGCCGGTGGCCAACCCGATCGGTCTCGATCAACATCTGCAAGGCAGTCACATGGGCCGTTTCGAACTGGCGAGCGGCAAGAACTTCAACCGCTCCTTCGTCGAACTCAGCGCCCCGGTGGCCGCGCGCATCGGCAATCAGTTGGGTAACGACGCCGAGGCCAACATCCGCCTGATCCGCCAGACCATGGGCCAGGTACTTGACGAACTGCCGGCCCCGGCTTCGCAACTGGAAGCGCTGCATCGCCTGTTGCTGCGCCACGCCTGTGATGCCGACGTCACGCTGGATCTGCACTGTGATTTCGACGCGGCGATTCACATCTATGCGTTGCCGCAACACTGGCCGCAGTGGCAGTCCCTGGCCGCGCGCCTGAAGGCTGGCGTGGCGCTGTTGTGTGAAGACTCTGGCGGCAGTTCGTTCGATGAATCGTGTTCCACTCCATGGTTGCGTCTGGCGCGGATGTTCCCGGCGGCGGCGATTCCACCGGCCAACCTCGCCACCACCCTAGAACTGGGCAGCATGGGCGACACCCGGGTCGATCAGGCCCAGGCCAATTGCGAGGCGATTCTGGGTTTCCTTGCCGAACAGGGCTTCATCAGCGGCGAATGGCCGAAAGCGCCGGACGAATGCTGCGAAGGCATGCCGTTCGAAGGCACCGAATACCTGTTCGCCCCGCACCATGGCGTGGTGAGTTTCCTGCGCAATGCCGGCGAATGGGTGGAGCGCGGTGATGCGCTGTTCGAAGTGGTCGATCCATTGAAGGATCGCGTGACCACCGTACGCGCCGGCACCAGCGGCGTGCTGTTTGCCATCGACCGTGGACGCTACACCCAGCCGGGCACCTGGCAGGCGAAAGTGGCGGGGCGCGAGCCGATTCGCGCGGGCAAGCTGATCAACGACTGATGACCCCAACTTCCGGATCACAGTGTTAGGCTCTGCCACGAACCCTGCACTGTGTGAAGGAAGGCTTATGTTGAAGGTGTTTGCTCTGCTGACCCTGCTGGCGTCCAGCGCCGTCCATGCTCAAACCTCGCTGCAAACCGATCTGCCGTTCAACTACCTGGCTCAGGTTCACCCGGACGCCGAACAGCGTCCGCTGGTGGTGTTCCTGCATGGCTATGGCAGTAACGAAGCCGATCTGATCGGCATGAAATTTCAGCTGCCCAAGCAGTACAACTACCTGTCGGTGCAGGCGCCGATGGCGTTGGGGGAAGGGCGTTTCCAGTGGTTTCGCAAGAAGGGTGACGGTGCCTACAACGGCGAGACCGATGATCTGAAGGATGCCAGCCAGAAGCTGCGGGCCTTTATCGCTGCGGCGGCGCAGAAATATCACGCGCAACCGGACAAGGTGTACCTGATCGGTTTCAGCCAGGGCGCGATGATGACCTACGAGGTTGGATTGCGGCAGCCGGCGGCGGTCGGTGGCATTGCCGCGTTGAGCGGGCGGGTGTTGCCGGTGCTCAAGGGTGAGCTGAAGTCAGCGCAACAGCATCCGCCGCTGGCGATTTTCATCGGCCATGGCACGGCGGATGACCGCGTGCCTTACAGTGGCGCCACGGCCGCCAAAGATCTGCTGGAGAAGCTGGATTACAAACCGCAATTTCATGCCTATCCCGGCGTCGGCCACAGCATCAGCGCGGCCGAGCTTCGGGATTTGAACGACTGGTTGCAGCGACTCAATCCGTGAAGATCATTTTTCGCTGAGGATGGTTTTCACCAGCGCATCGTGACCGCTCTTGTCGCTGGCCCGGGAAATCACCTGGACCAGCGCCATGTGCGTGCCGGAGCCTGCGATCAGCGTGGTGTTGAGGGTCTGGCCGCCGCCCTGGGTCGCGGTGCTGTCCACCTGGCGCAGGCCGAGGCCGTTGCCTTTCTGGGTCAGGCTTTTCTCGCTGAGCTTGTTGAAGTCCGGCAGGGCCTTGCGCTGGGCGTCGATGAAATCGGACACGGTGCCGTCGAGGAACGCACTGTCGTTGTCCTTGACGTTGTTGCCTTCGGGAATCTGGTTTTCGGCGGTGATGACCACCGTCTTGGTCGCGTCGTTGGTGAACATCGTGCCCTTGGCACCGGTCGGGCCGGCCGGCAGCGGGTCGCCGACAAAGCCTTTGGGCAGGACAAAACTGAACTTGCCGTCGAGCATCGAGACTTTCTCGGTGACAGCCTTCTCTTTGGCCTTGGCTGCCTGAGCATCGAGGGCGCCGAAACCGGCCACCGCCGCCAGCAACAGGACGACGGCTTTCTTGCTAAGCAATGACATTCGAATCTCCGAGGGATGGTCGCGCTTGGGCGGCGATCATCCCACGGAGCACACCTGGCACTCCAGAGCGGTTTGTCCGGGCGGGTTCAGTTCGTCGACGGCGCAGGCGCCGGTTTGGCCAGCAACTGCCGGGTGACGCCCAGCATCGCCACCGAAACGGCCACCGCCACCACGAAGCCGCCGAAACCGAGACTTGGAACAGTCAGCGCCAACACCAGACAAAACGCCGAAAACGAATACATCCCCGTGGCTGTCGCCCGTAACAATGCAGCGGTAAACGCCGGCCCCCGCGTCTGCTGGGAAAACACCGCCATCACGCTGCCGAGCACCGGGAACACCGCGAGCAATCCGCTCCAGCGCTCGCCGACGGTGCTGGCCAGCATCGTCACCACCAGCGTCAACGCCGCGCCGGCAATCATCCGCCAGACCAGTTTGTCCGACTTCGGCGCCGGCCCACCAACCACCGGTTGCACCTTGGGAAACAGGTACGGCGCGGCAAGGAGGGCGGTCGCAGCGGCAGCGATGGAGAAGGGCAACGACGCCGGAATCAGCGACAGGATCAACGCCAGCACGGCCCAGACCGATAAGGAAACCAGCAACGCCAGCGGCCAGTTCGCCCGCTGCGCCACCTGCGCATAGGTGACGCAAAACGCGATCATCGCAAACATGGCCGACAGCGCCGCGACCGCCGATTGCGCGGCAAACGCCGGCCCTTGCTCGATTGCGAGGAAAAACAGAATCGGCCCGACCACCACCGGCAACCCCGACAGCCACCCGGCGACGCTGGGCCCCCAGCGCTTGCCGGCCAGGGAAATCAGCAGCAGGAAACCGGGAATCAGCAGCAGTTTGAGGATCAGCACGCAGGTCTCTCCATCGGGTCAATGAGGGCCACGTTAGCATTGTCGTGAATGGATTGCTGCAAGTGCATGCAGAACATGTATACAAAGTGCCGGGCGTGATCGCCGACTATGCTCTGACTATCAGGGTTTACCGGAGTCGATGCCGCGATGAGCAGAACACCGAAGGTGTTACGTGGATGCTGCGGAATCGGCTTGTGGGCGCTGTTGCTGACGCCGACCTGGGCCAGTTGGCAGGACGCGGTGCCCGGCGCGCAGATCATTGGCACCGGGGATTTCAGTGTGTTCGGTTTCGACGTCTACAACGCTCGGCTGTGGAGTGCCGCGCGTCCGCTGGCCGACGGCCAGCCCTTCGCTCTGGAATTGATCTACCGGCGCAATGTGTCCCGTGAAGATCTGGTCAAGGCCAGCGTCGATGAGATCAAACGCCTGGCGGGTTCCTCCATCAGCCCGGCGCAACTGGCCGTGTGGCAAGCGCAGATGCAGCAATCGTTCGTCGATGTGCAGGCCGGCACGCGGATTACCGGGGTGTATCTGCCGGGGCAGGGCGCGCGGTTCTTTGTCGGCCAACAATTGCAGCATGAGATTGATGACCCGCTGTTCGCCCGGGCATTTTTCAACATCTGGCTCGATCCACGCACGCGCAATCCCGAACTGCGTCAGCAATTGCTCGGCACTGCCAAACCCTGAGCGCAGCACATCTGCTCTTGGGCGCGTCGACTGAAACGTCTAAGCTGCGCCTTTCGACTTGTTTCTGGATGTGTGCGTGAAATTCAGCTTGCCCAAAATCGCCACCGCGCCGTTCTGTCCGCCGGAAGTGGCCGGCAGCGTCCCGGTTGATCCGAATGCCTCGTTCTTCAAACGCGTGCTGCGTTTTGCCGGCCCGGGTTTGCTGGTGTCGATCGGCTACATGGACCCGGGCAACTGGGCCACTGCCATCGAGGCCGGTTCGCGTTTCGGTTACAGCCTGTTGTTTGTGGTGTTGCTGGCGAGTCTGGCGGGCATGGTCGTGCAATGCCTGTGTTCGCGATTGGGCATCGCCACAGGACGCGATCTGGCGCAGTTGTCCCGCGAACGCTACAGCACCCCGACGGCGCGGTTGCAATGGGTGCTGGCGGAAATTTCGATCATTGCCACTGACCTTGCGGAAGTGCTCGGCTGCGCACTGGCGTTTCACTTGTTGCTGGGCTGTTCGCTGACCTTCGGCATCGCCCTCACGGCGTTCGATACATTGCTGGTGCTGGCTCTGCAAAACCGTGGCTTCCGCAGGCTGGAAGCGATCATGCTGGTACTGGTGGGCACCATCGGCGTGTGCTTCTTCGTCGAGTTATTGCTGATCAAACCGTACTGGCCGGACGTCGCCCAAGGCTTCAAACCGTCACTGGCGGCCATCAGCGATGCGGCGCCGCTGTACCTGGCCATCGGCATCCTCGGCGCCACGGTGATGCCACACAACTTGTACCTGCACACCTCGATCGTACAAACGCGGCTGATCGGCCAGGATCTGGCGAGCAAGCAGGACGCGGTGAATCTGGCGCGCATCGACACCATCGGCTCGCTGGCGCTGGCGTTGCTGGTCAACGCGGCGATCCTGATTCTCGCCGCTGCTGCGTTCCATCAAACCGGGCACTCCGATGTGGTGGATATCCAGGACGCCTACCACTTGCTCGATCCGCTGGTGGGCGGCGCGCTGGCCAGTGTGCTGTTCGGCGTAGCGCTGCTGGCGTCGGGGCAGAGTTCAACGTTCACCGGCACCATTGCTGGCCAAGTGATCATGGAAGGCTACCTGAACCTGCGGATTCCCTGCTGGCAGCGGCGCCTGATCACCCGTGGGCTGGCGCTGATTCCGGCGTTCATCGGCGTGTGGCTGATGGGCGACGGCGCGGTGGGCAAGTTGCTGGTGCTGAGTCAGGTGGTGTTGAGCCTGCAATTGCCGTTTGCCCTGTATCCGCTGATTCGCATGACCAACGACAAACAGCTGATGGGGCCGTTTGTGAACCGCTTGCCGACCCGGATACTGGCTTGGGGACTGTTTGTGGTGATCAGCGGCGCCAATGCCTGGCTGATTCTTCAACTGGCCGCCTAACGGCCGAAGGCATCCACCACAAAATCAATGAACACCCGGGTCTTGGCCGGCATCAAGGTGCGGCTCGGGTAGTACAGCGAAATCGCCCCGGCATCGCATTGCCAGTCCGGCAACAGCCGCACCAGTTCACCACGCTCGATCTGCACGCTGACATCGGGCAACACCAGCATCGTCACGCCGAGGCCCAGCAGCGCAGCCTTGCGCATGGCCATCGGATCGTTCAGCACAATATTCGGATTGAGCAGGGCGCTGGTCTGTTCGCCAGCGTCGTTGTGCATTTGCCATTGGCGGATGCGTCCTGTGCGCAGGCCACGCATGACAATGCCCTGATGATCGGCGAGGTCTGTCGGATGCCGGGGCAGGGTGCGTCCGGCCAAATACGCCGGTGACGCCACTGCCAGTATTTCAGCGGATGCCAGTCGCCGGGAAACCACCCCGGGCGTCAGCTCGAACCCGCCGCCAATCGCCACGTCGTAGCCCTCGGCGATCAAATCCACCTGGCGATTTTCGAAATGCCATTCCGGGCGGATCAACGGATAGCGCGCCAGAAACTCCGGCAGCAGCGGCAGCATGTGATCGATGCCGAACGTCGGCGGCAGGCTGATCTTGAGCACACCCGCCGGCTCGCCGCGCTCGGTCGTCACCGTCGCAATCGCGGCCTGCAAGGCATCAAGGTTGCCGCCGATACTCGCCAGAAAACCTTCACCGGCTTCGGTCAGCGACAGCTTGCGGGTCGAGCGCTGAAACAGCCGTACGCCGAGGTTGCGTTCAAGGATCGCCACGTTGCGGCTGACCGCCGCCGGGGTCAGTGCCAGCAACCGTGCTGCGGCAGAAAAGCTGCCGGTCTCGGCGCTGCGGACGAAGGATTCGAGATTGGCGAGGGTTTCCATGATTCCGGCCTGATAGCGATGCTTGAAGATCATTCAAGGCATTACCGGCTAATCAAGTGGGAATGGCAAGCGCAAGATTCGTTTCGAGTCTTACCAAACCTTCTGGAGAACACCATGAGCACTATCGGAATCATCGGCGCTGGCGCCATCGGTTCAGCGTTTGCCAAAGCCTTGTCGCGTCAGGGTATCCCGTTGGTCATCGCCAACAGTCGCGGGCCGGAGACCTTGGCCGATCTGGTCGCAGAACTCGGCCCGACCGCTCGCGCCGTCACCCGTGAAGAAGCCGCCGCCCAGGACATCGTGCTGGTCGCGGTGAACTGGTCGAAACTGCCGACGGCGCTGGCCGGGCTGCCGGACTTCGGCGGTCGGATCGTCATCGACGCCAACAACTCGATTGAAGCGCCATCGTTCAAACCGGTGGACTTGCAGGGGCGGCCGTCCAGCGAAGTGTTCGCTGAATGGGTGCCGGGTGCGCGGGTGGTCAAGGCGTTCAACCACTTGCTGGCGCGTTTGCTGGAAGCGGATCCGGCGTCGGAGGGCGGCAAGCGTGTGCTGTTCCTGTCCGGAGATGATGTGCAGGCCAAGGCTGAAGTGGGTGCGCTGATCGATCAGATCGGCTTCTTCGGGATCGACCTGGGCGAGTTGAGCGTGGGTGCGCGCCTGGTGCAGTTCCCGGGTGGGCCGTTGCCGGTGCTGAATCTGGTGAAGTTCGCCTGACGCTCAGGCAAAAAAATACCCGGTGCGACGTGAGTCGTACCGGGTTTGTTGCCAACGGGCAGTGGATGTCGTGGATCTGCCGCCCGCTGTTGAACCTCTTTTGCGCTTACGCGCGTTCCAGCGCCAGGGCCACGCCTTGACCGCCGCCGATGCACAGGGTCGCCAGACCCTTTTTCGCATCACGCTTGATCATTTCGTGCAGCAGGGTCACCAGCACGCGGCAGCCCGATGCACCGATCGGGTGACCGAGGGCGATGGCGCCGCCGTTGACGTTGACCTTGTCCAGATCCCATTGCAGATCCTTGGCCACCGCCAGGGATTGCGCGGCGAAGGCTTCGTTGGCTTCGATCAGGTCCAGTTGGCCGATGTTCCAGCCGGCCTTGTCCAGGCAGCGGCGAGTGGCCGATACCGGGCCGATGCCCATGATCGCCGGATCAACGCCGGCGTTGGCGTAGGCGGCGATTTTCGCCAGCACTGGCAGGCCCAAGGCTTTGGCTTTTTCGGCGCTCATCAGGATCACGGCGGCGGCGCCGTCGTTCAGCGACGAAGCGTTGCCGGCGGTGACGCTGCCGTCCTTCTTGAAGGCCGGGCGCAGTTTGGCCAGGGATTCGGCGGTGGTGTCGCCCCGTGGCTGCTCGTCGACCTTGAACGCTACTGGATCGCCTTTGCGCTGCGGAATCAGGATCGGGGTGATTTCATCGACAAATCGACCGGCCTCGATGGCGGCAGCGGCTTTCTGTTGCGAGGCGGCAGCGAAGGCGTCCTGCTGCTCGCGGCTGATCTCGTACTTCTCGACCAGGTTCTCGGCGGTGATGCCCATGTGGTAATCGTTGAACGCGTCCCATAGGCCATCGCTGATCATGGTGTCGACGATTTGTGCGTGACCCATGCGCAGACCGGTGCGCGCGCCCGGCATGACGTAGTTGGCCAGGCTCATGTTTTCCTGGCCGCCGGCAATGATCACGTCCGCGTCGCCGCAACGGATCGCCTGCGCGCCGAGGTGCAGGGCCTTGAGGCCCGAGCCGCAGACTTTGTTCAGGGTCATGGCGGGTACGGCGTGGGGCAGGCCGGCCTTGATTGCCGACTGGCGCGCCGGGTTCTGGCCGGCGCCGGCGGTCAGCACCTGGCCCATGATCACTTCATCGACCTGGGCACCGTCCAGACCGGTCTGCTCAAGCAACTGGCGGATGACCGCTGCGCCCAGATCCACGGCGGAAACGGTGGCCAGCGATCCCTGGAAACTGCCGATCGCGGTACGCGTGGCGGCAACAATGACGACGTCTTGCATTTTCGAATTCCTCACTCGGCAGCGAACTGCATTTCCGGTACGTGATCCGGGACGATCAGTTTACCAGCGGTTTTGGCGACGATTTCCTCGACGCTGACGCCAGGTGCGCGTTCCTTGAGGACAAAAGCGCCATTTTCGATTTCCAGGTACGCCAGGTCAGTCAGCACACGCTTGATGCAACCGGCGCCGGTCAGCGGCAGGCTGCACTGGCTCAGCAGTTTGGACTCACCGTCCTTGGACGCGTGGGTCATGATGACGATGATGTTGTCGGCACCGGCCACCAGGTCCATCGCGCCGCCCATGCCCTTGACCAGTTTGCCGGGGATCATCCACGAGGCGATGTTGCCCTGTACGTCCACTTCGAAGGCGCCGAGCACGGTCAGGTCGACATGACCGCCACGTATCATCGCGAAGGACTCGGCAGAGTTGAAGATCGAAGCGCCGATGCGCGCCGTCACGGTCTGTTTGCCGGCGTTGATCATGTCGGCGTCGATGGTGTCTTCAGTCGGAAACGGGCCCATGCCTAGCAGGCCGTTTTCCGATTGCAGCATGACTTCCATGCCTTCGGGGATGTAGTTGGCGACCAGGGTCGGGATACCGATGCCGAGGTTCACGTAGTAGCCGTCCTGCATTTCGCGGGCGACGCGTTGAGCCATTTGTTCGCGGGAAAGTGCCATGTTCTTGTTCTCCGTCAGCCTGGATTATTTGCGGATGGTGCGTTGTTCGATGCGTTTTTCGAACGTGCCGCAAATGACCCGGTCGACGTAGATGCCGGGGGTATGGATCTGCGACGGATCCAGCTCGCCGGGTTCGACGATTTCTTCGACTTCGACCACGGTGATCTTGCCGGCGGTGGCGGCCAGCGGGTTGAAGTTCTGCGCGGTGTGACGGTAGATGACGTTGCCGAAATGGTCGGCTTTCCAGCCTTTGACGATGGCGAAGTCGCCGGTGATGGACTCTTCCATCAGGTACTTGCGACCGTGGAATTCACGCACTTCCTTGCCTTCGGCGACCGGGGTACCGACGCCGGTTGCGGTGAAGAACGCCGGAATGCCAGCGCCGCCTGCACGCATTTTTTCGGCGAGGGTGCCTTGCGGGGTCAGGACGACTTCGATGTCGCCCTTGAGCAGTTGCTCTTCGAACAGTTTGTTTTCGCCGACGTAGGAGGCGACCACCTTGCGGATCTGGCGATCGGTCAGCAGCACGCCGAGGCCGAAGCCATCAACACCGCAGTTGTTGGAGACGACGGTGAGGTCGCGGGTGCCTTTGCGTTTGATCTCGGCGATCAGGTTTTCCGGAATGCCGCACAGGCCGAAGCCGCCGGCGATCACGGTCATGCCGTTTTCAAGGCCTGCCATGGCTTCCTCGTAGGAATACACGCGCTTGTCGAAACCTGCCATATGCACCTCTTTTATTGTTTGTCGGGCGGCTGGCTAGCCGAATGACTGGAGTGTCTCGCTGGGGGATATATTTGTTAAGTTGATTTTTAAGGTTGATTGATTGATAAAGCTCAATAGTTGGTTTGGTTCTCTGCTCCCACGCGGGAGCGAGGGAGCAATCAAGAAATGCTCGCCGTCGTCGTCGGGCGGATGTTCAGCTTAGCCGTTGGAGCGACACGACCATGACCATCAAGCAGATCCGCGCCTTCCTCGCCGTGGCCCAGAGCCTGAGTTTCGCCGTGGCCTGCGAGCGTCTGCACCTGTCGCAATCGGCGCTGAGCCTGACCATCAAGGCGCTGGAGGAGGGACTGGGCGGGCGCCTGTTCAGCCGCAACACGCGCAACGTGGCGCTGACCCCGGAAGGGGAGTCCCTGCTGCCGCTGGCCCGGCGCCTGATCGCTGACTGGGACAACGCCGAAGACGAAATGCGCCAGCGCTTCAGCCTGCAACGGGGGCGCGTGACGCTGGCGGCGATGCCGTCGTTTGCCGGCAATCTGCTGCCGCCGATCCTCAAGACCTTCCGCGCGCGTTATCCGAACGTCAACGTGACGGTCAACGACGTGATCAACGAGCAAGTGCTGGAAATGGTCCGCGATCGTCAGGTCGAACTCGGCGTGGCGTTCGAGCCGTTGCAGAACACTTCGCTGACCTTCACACCTCTTTATAAGGATCGCTTCGTCGCGGTGGTGCCACAGGACTCACCGCTGGCCCGGCGCACCGATATCGACTGGCAGACCTTGCTGCAGGAACCGTTCATCACCCTGCAACGCCCGTCCACGGTGCGGGTGATGCTGGAAGAACACCTGCAGGCCCGGGGCATGAAACTGCCGGTGGAATTTGAAAGCCATCAACTGGCGACGGTCGGACGGATGGTTGCCAGTGGCCTGGGCGTCAGCGCGGTGCCGGCGTTGTGTGCCGAGCAGATGCGCGAACTGGGGGCGCGGTGTCTGACCCTGCATGAGCCGGTGGTGGAGCGGGCGATTGGCGTGTTGACTGATTCCGGGAATGAACTGTCGGCGGCGGCGCAGGCGTTGTTCGACATCCTTAAGGCTGAGCATTGAGGCGTTGTGTCAGTAGCGGCAACAGCTGTTCGCAAGACGCCTCGATCTTCAAATCCAGCAACTCATCCGCCCGGGTCTTCCCCAGGTTTATCGCAATCAGCGGCTTGCCCCGATCTGCAATCACCCGGCACAGGCGAAACGCCGAATACGCCATCAACGACGACCCGACCACCAGCATCCCGGCAGCATTCTCCGCTGCCGCCATGGCCCGGGCCGCCGTCGGTTGCGCCACGTTCTCGCCAAAAAACACCACATCCGGTTTCATCCGTTCGCCTTCGCAATGCGGACAATGCGGCACCTGAAATCGTGCTTCAAAAGCCGGGTCGAGCAGGGTATCGCCGTCCGGCGCCTGCACCGCATCGACACCTGCCAGATACGGATTCTGCGTCTCCATCAGTTGCTGAATCGAATCCCGCTCGCTGCGCAAACCGCAATCCAGACACAGCACCCGATGCAGACTGCCGTGCAGTTCGATGACATCGTGGCTGCCGGCCTGATCGTGCAGGGTGTCGACATTCTGGGTGATCAGGCCGCCGATCCGGCCCTGGCTTTGCAGGCTGGCCAGTGCCTCGTGAGCTGCATTCGGCTGCGCCTGGCGTACGCGTGGCCAGCCGAGCATCGCCCGGGCCCAGTAGCGACGGCGTGACTCGGGCGCCGACAGAAATTCCTGATACATCATTGGCTGCCGGCCCCGGCGCACGCCGTTGGTGTCGCGGTAATCCGGGATGCCGGAGGGCGTGCTGATACCGGCGCCGGTCAGCACCACGAAATCGCCGTCGGCCATGGCCTGTTGCAGGTAATCGAGATGTTCATGGAGGGGGCGGTCGAGCATGTTCAGCGCTCCGCAGGCTGTGAGTGCCTTGCAGGTTAGCACTGCCGGGCGCCTCTTATGGAGGCGCCCGGTATCGACCTTTACTTGCGTGCCTCCAGTATCAGGTTGAACGGCGTCTGCGTCGCCCGCCGGAACTGCTTGAACCCGGCTTCATTGAACACTTTGCGCAAACGCATCTCGCCGGCCTGCGCACCGAGCCCCAGGCCCACTTCCTGGGACAGCGAGTTCGGCGTGCAGATGAACGTCGATGCTGCATAGAACAGCCGCCCGACCGGGTTGATGTTGTCGTCCAGCGTATCGTTGGCAAAGGGCTCAACCAGCAACACCGTGCCGTCGTCCTTCAGGCAATCGTAGGCATGCCGCGCCGCGCCGACCGGGTCGCCCATGTCGTGCAGGCAGTCGAAATAGCAGATCAGGTCGTAGTCATCGCCGGGAAAGCTTTTCGCCGTGCCCTGGAAAAACCGCGCCCGGCTGCTCACTCCGCCTTCTTCGGCTCGCTGGGTAGCGACACTTACCGAAGGCGCGTGATAGTCGAAACCGACGAAACGCGAGTTGGGATAGGCCTGGGCCATGATCACCGTGGACGCGCCATGACCGCAGCCGACATCGGCGACCTTGGCGCCGTCTTCGAGTTTGGCCACCACGCCCTCCAGCGCCGGCAGCCATTCGGCGATCAAATGCCCTTTGTAACCGGGGCGGAAGAAACGTTCGGTGCCGGTGAACATGCACGGATGGTGATCGCCCCAGGGCAAGGCACCATTGCCGCGCATGGCTTTGACCAGTTTGTCCTTGTCGTGGAAAAACGACGCCACCACGCCGAGGCCGCCGGCGACATAGACCGGCGAATCTTCCTTGGCCAGGGCCATGGCCTGTTCTTCCGGCAGACGGAATTTGCCGTCAAGGTGTTCCATGTAGCCGGACGCCGCGTGTGCGCTGAGCCATTCGCGGACCAGTCGGGTGTTGCAGGCGGTTTTTTCGGCGAGGGTTTCCGGGGAGATCGGCTGGCTGTCGGCCATGGCCTTATACAAGCCAAGTTCTTCGCCGACGATGACATTGGCCAGCATCGCCGCGCCGCCCATGTCATTGACCAGTTTGCCCATGAATTCGTTGAGTCTGGCCTCGTCCATGTCATGTGCTCCTGTCAAGGATCACAGTCCGGTGGTGATGGGGGTCGAGGCATTCACCACCGGGCGGTGGTCGTGGAAACGGGCAGGGCGACACTGCTGTCCTGCGTCCCCCTCGACTGGGTACTGATTGAGTCTAGTCGGTGTTGGTGCTGGCGAAAGCACGAGAGGCGCACTTCCTTACGCAACACGCAGATTTTGCCTACAACTTCGAAGTGGCTCTATCCCATATTCTGAATCGACTCGGTCGAGGCAAGGACTTTTGAGTGCTGAAGTCATTGTTTATCTGTGAAGTCCGAAGCCACTTCCTCGCACAGATTGATCGAGTCCGCCGAGAAATCATCCCCGCTAAAAGCCATGAACTCTGTCGTCTTGCCGGGTTACTCATCGATGGAGCTCGGGAGCCAAAGCGCAGAAATAAAGTGATGCATTGGATGCAACGGAGAGCGAATTGACCGCCTACTTTCCACCGCTGTGCATAGGCGGATTGACGTACAACCTTTCTCATCTAGAACCCTTTACGTTCACGATTCAGAGTCAATTGGCGAGGCGTGATTTGCGCGTGCATGTCACTTTTTCGAATCATTGTTTCAGCACGGGGTACGATCAAGCTTTACATCCGGCCGGGGAGCCCATCCTGCTCGACCATGCCCAGCGGCAGCGTAGCTTTTGCATGACCCGCTACCGCCTTTCGCTGTCACTGCCGCCAGTGATCAAGGGATTGAATCATCCCCAGGCGAAAGTCAGCGAAACGGCGGCGATGCGAAACTGGGCGTACTCCATCATGATTGAGGATCCGAGCGGGCCCTACCATGTCTTTTTTGAGTTGCGCCGCGCTGCAGAAGGGAAGCCGCAAGATCTCAACCTAGTCGTGGAAAGCGCCTAACACCAGACTGAAAAGCCGCCCAGGCTGTTCGGGAAAATGGGATTTATGCTGCTATGCGGTAAGGTCTACCTTCGGCAACCGACCTCCACCAAACGCTGATGCCAGAAACGAAAAAAGGCGCCAGAGGCGCCTTTTTCGATTCGGTAAAGCAGATCCAGACACCACTTGCGAACCGCCTTGCGCGGTTACAGCTCTCGCTGCCGGGAAGCGCTCAATCTCATCTGGTCAGTCGCTTCGATGGGCAAAACTAACGAAAACTGGCGGATACGTCAATGAATTCGTAACTCGTCGTTCAGGAAGAGGGCAGCGAGTCTGTATCCCATTGTGTACGGGCCCGCCGCCGATACAAAACCCGCCATTTCCCGCGCATCACCTACACAGCAGCGATACACCCTCCGGTTTAACTGGGCCTCTCGGCCGCCACTGTCGGCGGCTCTATTGCAGAGGTCTTGCCCATGCAGATTCCCCACACCACCTTGCAGGCCAGCGTCGGGCTCGGCCTGCGTCGCGGCCTGATGAAAGATCTTCAAGCCGCCCGCACCGGCGATTTCGACTTTCTTGAGGTCGCCCCGGAAAACTGGATCGGCGTCGGCGGTGCCCACGGTGCCGCGCTGCGCGAACTGGCCGAGCGTTATCCGTTGTCCTGCCACGGTTTGTCGTTGTCGCTCGGCGGGTCGGTGCCGCTGGACGTCGATTTCCTTCGGGAAGTCCGGGTGTTTCTCGATCATTACAACGTGCCGCTGTACAGCGAGCACTTGAGCTATTGCAGCGACGACGGTCACCTCTATGACCTGCTGCCGCTGCCATTCACCGAAGAGGCGGTGCACCACGTCGCCGCGCGGATCCGTCAGGCCCAGGACATCCTCGGCCGGCGCCTGGCGGTGGAAAACGTTTCCTATTACGCCGCCCCCCGGCAGGACATGGACGAGGTGACCTTCACCAACGCCGTGCTGCGCGAGGCAGATTGCGACCTGCTGCTGGACGTTAACAACGTGTACGTCAACTCGATCAACCATAGTTTCGACCCACAGACGTTTCTGGCCGGGATCGAACCGGGCCGGGTGGTCGGGATGCATGTGGCGGGGCATTTCGACGAGTCCGACACGCTGAAGATCGATACCCACGGCGCCTCGGTGAAACCGGTGGTCTGGTCGTTGCTGGCGGAGGCCTACGCACGTTTTGGCGCGCAGCCGACCTTGCTCGAACGCGACTTCAACTTCCCGGCGTTCTCCGAGTTGGTGGCGGAGTTGCAGACCATTCGCCGCTTGCAGCATCAAGGAGGCCAGCGTGGATAACCTTGAGCAGCAACAACAGGCCCTGACGCGCTACCTGCGCGACCCCGAGAACCAGACGCCCCCGGTCGACATGAATGCGGCGCGGGTCAACGTCTATCGCGACCTGGTGTTCAACAATATCTCGCAACTGTTGGGCGGGACCTTTCCGGTGCTGATCCGGATCATCGGCCAGGAGCGCTGGCGCGCCCTGATTCGCGGCTTCCTGCGGGACTACCGGGCACAGACGCCGAAATTCGGTGAGATCGCCGAGGAGTTTGTCGGTTTCCTCGCCTCGGAGCCCGCCGTGTTGAACGCGGGTGAGTGGCCGGCGTTTCTGGTGGAGCTGGCGCATTACGAGTGGGTGGAGATGGTGTTGCAGCAATCCGATGCCGATCCGCTGCCGGCAAGTGATCCCGCGTCGCTGCTGGAGCAGCCATTGCAGGTTTCGGCGCTGGCCTGGCCATTGGCGTATGCGTGGCCGGTGCAGATCCTTAGTCCTGAATATCAGCCGTCCACGCCACCGGCCCAGCCAACGTTGTTGCTGGTGCGGCGCGCGGTGGATTTCAGTGTGAAGTTTTCCGAGCTGAGTCCGTTGGCGTGGCGGTTGCTGCAGCGGGTTGGGGAGTTTCCGTTGCTGAGCGGTCGTGAGCAACTGGAGGGTCTGGCGATGGAGGCGGGTTTGCCGGGAGCTGCGTCGTTCATGGACAGCGGACTGGCGTTGTTGCAGCAGATGCATGAGGACGGTGTGATCGGGATCAACTGATCCCACCAACAAAAAGACCCGGGGAGCACGATGGCTCCCCGGGTCTTTTTGTTTGTCTCAGGCCTGAAGCGGCAGCTTCAACTCCGCACACAACCCGCCACCTTCACGGTTGCTCAGATTCAGCGAACCACCCAGCGCCATCGCCAGTTGCTGGGCAATCGCCAGACCCAGGCCGGTGCCACCGGTGCTGCGGTTGCGCGAGTTTTCCACGCGATAGAACGGCTCCATCACCTGAGCCAGTTCCTCTTCGGCGATGCCCGGTCCGCGATCCATGACCTTGATCGACAGGCCGGTCTTGTCCCGTTGAATCAACAGCTCGGCAGCGCCGGCAAACTTCAGCGCGTTATCGGTCAGGTTGACCAGCACCCGGCGCAGGGCGTGGGGGCGGGTGTCGATGACCGCTTCGCTCTTGCCGCTCAACTGCACCTCTTTGCCCATGTCCTGGTAGTCGAAGACCAGGCTGTCGAGGAACGAATCGAGATTGGTGCGGCGGCTTTCTTCGGTCGAACCGTGGATGCTGCGCGCATAGGCCACGCCTTCACGCACCAGGTGCTCCATCTCGCCGAGGTCGTTCCACAGTTTGTCCTTTTCCGCCGAATCGTCCATGAACTCCGCCCGCAGTTTCATTCGCGTGATCGGGGTTTGCAGATCGTGGGAAATCGCTGCCAGCAACTGCATGCGCTCTTTCAGGTACGCGGCAATGCGCGCCTGCATGGTGTTGAACGCACGGGCGGCGTAGGCCACTTCGTTCGGACCCTGTTCATCCAGATTGATCGGATGGGCGTTGGGATCAAGGGTTTCCACCGCGTTGGCCAGACGGGTCAGGGGACGGATGGCGATGCGCACCGCCAGCCAGGTGCAGGCAATCATCAGCGCCAGTTGCCCGAGCAGCACCACCGGAAGCCACGGCGACAGCGGCACCATCGACGGTCGCACGTCGATAGTCACCGGGCTGCCGTCGCTCAGGCGCAGGTGGCCCTGAAAGTGTTTTTTCGGCCCCGGAATGTCGGTGAAAGTCAGCGGATAGGCTTCGCCGATGGCGTCGGTGATCGAGGTGACCGCGATCGGTACTTCGCCGGCACCGATCGGTGTACCCGGTTCGCCCTCGCTGAGCAGGTAGCCGTAGTTGGGCCGGGCCAGACGTTCGAGCCATTGCGGGCGCTCGTCGGCCGGCAGGCGGTCGAGGATCGCGATCGAGGTCGAGACGTCGGTTTCCAGGTTGCCGAGCATGGTGTTCTTCGCGCTTTCGTAGCGCTCGTAATACTGCGCACCGAACGACAGGGCTTGGGCGAGGATCAGGCCGATCAGAAAAATCAGCGACAACCGCGAGGCGAGGGTGCGCGGCCAGTGCAGCGCAACCTTCATGCCGGGGCTCCGAGGATTTCCACCGGCAGCGAGAACACATAACCCTCGCTGCGCACGGTCTTGATGTAGGCCGGTTCCCGGGCGTCGTCGAGCAGACGCTGGCGCAGGCGACTGACCAGCAGGTCGATGGATCGGTCGAACAGATCGGCGTCACGGCCCTGGGTCAGGTTGAGCAGTTGATCGCGGCTCAGCACCCGCTGCGGATGATCGAGGAACACTCGCAGCAAGCGATATTCCGCGCCGCTCAGGGCAACCATGGTGCCGTCGGTGTCCAGCAGATGCCGGGCCGAAGTGTCGAGCTGCCAGCGACCGAAGGCCAGCAAGCGGCCGCTTTCAGTCACCACCAGATTGGGCGGCAGCATCCGCGTGCGGCGCAGCACGGCATTGATTCGCGCCAGCAGCTCGCGGGCGGCGAAGGGTTTGGTCAGGTAGTCGTCGGCGCCCATTTCCAGGCCGATGATGCGGTCGGTCTCATCATTGCGTGCGGTGAGCATCAAGACCGGCGTGGCCTTGTGTTTGCCGGCGCGCAATTCGCGGCACAGCAGCAGGCCGTCATCGCCGGGCATCATGATGTCGAGCACGATCAGGTCGACGGTGTTGGCTTCCAGAAAACTGCGCATCTGCCGGCCATCGGCGACCACGGTGGTGCGCAGGCCGTTCTTTTTCAGGTAATTGCCAACCAGTTCGCGAATCTCGCGGTCGTCATCGACGATGAGAATGTGATCGACATGATCCATGGAGCCAAACCTCTATCAAGTGGGGGAATGTCTCGCAGTCTATAGAGCCCGCGCGGGCTCGCCTGCCTGCCTTTGTATTGCAGTGTATCTGCCGCAACGACGGATACATGTGGACGCAAAATCAGGATTTTTTCAGGGTTTTGTATCGCTGTGTATCCCCCGGCGGGCGAGATACGTAGCGATTTATACCGGCCGTTTTCCGACACAGACGGGATACCTCGCGAGCTTTAAATGAGCTCCATCGAGGCACACCACAGCGCCTCGGCTCAATCAACCGATCTACCCATTGAAGCCCTGAGGAAAACGCCATGACCAACAAATCCGTAATCGCCGCTTGCCTGTTCGCTGCCCTGAACATCTGCACCCTGTCGGCCCGCGCCGAAGCCGTTGCCCCGCAAACCTACACCTACGGCACCCATCTGGATATCCAGAAAGTGATCTCGATGAAAGAAGACAAATCGATGACCTGCGGGATCGTCGACGCCCGCATGACCTACCTCGATTCGGCCGGTCAGACCCGCGTGCTCGACTACAGCAAATTCGCCGACGGCTGCGACAACCAGAACTGATCCGCCACCCACTGACTGAAAGGAAGATTGCCATGAACAACGTATCGCGTTTCTTGACCGCCATTGCCTTTTCTTTTGCCGGTGTCGCGGCTCACGCCAACAGCGCCATCGAGCAGAGCAGCTGCGCCGGCAGCACCTGCTTTCAACTGAGCCCGGTCGCGAAACAGGGCAGCGATGCCTTGATCGCCGCCGACGGCGCCAGCCACACGCCACAAGGGCAGATGGTCGCGGCAGACGGCTCCAGCCATACGCCGCAAGGGCAGATGGTCGCCGAAAACGGCGCCAGCCGCACACCGCAAAGCCAATGGCTGGACAGCCAGAACGCTTGAGTCCCCGTGTGTGTCTGCCGGTGAACGGCAGACACCTCTTTTATCGGCAGACCGCCCATCCTTCAAGAGGTGAACCTCATGTTCCTTATCGCGTTTCTGGGCGGTCTGTTGACTGTCCTCAGTCCCTGCATCCTGCCGGTGGTGCCGTTTCTGTTTGCCGGCGCCGACCGCACGCGCTCTTCGATCCTGCTGACCCTCGGCGGCATGGCCCTGACTTTCGCCCTGATCTCCAGTCTCGCGGTGGTCAGCAGCGAGTGGGTGATCCAGGCCAACAACACCGGCCGACACATCGCGCTGATCGTGATGGTGCTGTTTGCGCTGTCGCTGATTTCCGCACGCATCGGTGACTGGCTGGCGCGGCCGTTCGTGTTGCTCGGCAATCGCCTGGATCCGGACACTCGCAAGAAGGCTGGCCCTATGGGGTCGGTGATGATCGGCGTGGCCACCGGTCTGCTGTGGGCACCGTGCGCCGGTCCGATTCTCGGTGTGATCCTCACCGGTGCCATGCTGCAAGGCGCCAGCGCTCAGACCAGCTTGTTGCTGCTGGCCTACGGTGCGGGCAGTGCGCTGTCGCTGGGGACGCTGATTTTCGCCGGTCGCGGCCTGGTCAACCGGCTGAAACCGTCGATCCCGTTCACTGGCTGGTTCCGTCGTGGCGCAGGTGTCGCCGTGCTGGCGGCGGCGGTGGTGATTTCCACCGGGGCCGATCGCACCCTGCTGGCCGGTACATCGTCCGAGGGCGTCGCCAGTGTCGAGAAAAACGTGTTGGAAAACGCGCCGAAAGTGATCGATTACTTCATCAGCAAAGTGCGGGCGGATTCGACTTCGGACGAGCAGGGCAAAGGCGCGATGCCGTCGCTGGCCGGCGCGGTGCAATGGCTGAACTCACCGGAGCTGAACGCCGAATCCCTGCGCGGCAAAGTGGTGCTGGTGGACTTCTGGACCTACGACTGCATCAACTGCCAGCACACGCTGCCGTATGTGAAGGATTGGGAGAAAAAGTACGGCAAGGACGGCCTGGTGGTGATCGGCGTGCACACCCCGGAATACGGTTACGAGCGGATCATCGACAACGTCAAGGATCAGGTGAAGAAACTCGACATCACCTATCCGGTGGCCATCGACAACAACTACGCGATCTGGCGTAACTTCGACAACCAGTACTGGCCGGCGCACTACCTGATCGATGCCAAGGGGCAGGTGCGTTACACCCACTTTGGCGAGGGTCGTTATGAGGCGCAGGAGCAGATGATTCAGCAATTGCTCAAGGAGGCCAAGACACCTTCTGCATGAGCCTGATCGACGACGGCCCGGAGGTGAATGCTCCGGGCCGTTTTCGTTTGCCGGGAATCTGTTTCGAGCGCTTTACAAAATCCCGCCACTCATCGGCGAAGTCCCGGTTTACGGGGCTCTCCAGACGATTGGCAAGGACGGCGCACAGTCTCGGGACGATAGTGAAAGAGCAGGGCTGTATCCGCCCTGTCACTGATAAAAAGAAAGCGAGGTTGCCATGCCGAAATTCGTGATTGAACGCGAGATTCCAGGGGCCGGAAACCTGTCGGAGCAAGAACTCAAGGCGGTATCGCAAACGTCCTGTCAGGTGTTGCGTGAACTCGGGCCGCAGGTGCAGTGGCTGCAGAGTTACGTCACTGCCGACAAGATCTACTGCGTGTACATCGCCCCTGATGAGGAACTGGTGCGCGAGCATGCGCGGCTGGGTGGATTCCCGGCCAACAGCGTGTCCCGGGTGATGAGTGTCATCGACCCGACCACCGCCGAGTGACGCCCGACCCAGCCTGTCTTGGAGCACCTGTTGATGAGCACCCCCATCGATCTCAATGCCCTCAAGGAACGCCAGAAAGTCGCGTGGGCCAGTGGCGACTATGCCGTGATCGGCACCACCTTGCAGATCGTCGGGGAAAACCTCGCCGAAGCCTGCGATCTACGCTGCGATGAAGAAGTGCTGGATGTCGCCGCCGGCAATGGCAATGCCACGCTGGCGGCGGCGCGTCGAGGTTGTCGGGTGCTGTCCAGCGATTATGTCGCGGCGCTGCTGGAACGCGGTCAGGACCGGGCGCGGGCCGAACATCTGGATGTGACCTTCCAGGTGGCCGATGCCGAAGCGCTGCCGTTTGCCGACGCCAGTTTCGACGCGGTGCTGTCGACTTTCGGGGTGATGTTCGCCCCGGATCAGGCCAAGGCTGCGCAGGAGCTGGCCCGGGTCTGCCGCCGGGGCGGGCGGATCGGCCTGGCCAACTGGACGCCGGAAGGCTTCGTCGGCCAGATGTTCAAGACCCTCGGTCGCCATCTGCCACCGCCCGCCGGCGCGCAACCACCGTCGAACTGGGGCGCGGAAGCCTGGCTGCATTCGCAGTTCGATGAACGCCAGTTCCAGGTGCAGGTGACTCGTCGTCACTTCAACTTCCGCTATCGCTCGGCGGCGCACTTCATCGACATCTTCCGCCACTGGTACGGGCCGGTGCACAAGGCGTTCGCGGCGTTGCCGCCGGAGAGCGGGCAGGCGCTGGAAGGGGATCTGACGCAACTGATCGACGGGCTGAACCGGGCTGGGCCGGGTTCGATGGTGGTGCCCAGTGAGTATCTGGAGGTGGTGATGACCAAACGCTGAGCGCAAACCCATGTGGGAGCGAGCCGGCTCGCTCCCACGGGATTTCTATTTCAGGTGCGAAGCATCAAACCACTCCAGCGCCGTACGCCAGATGCAGATGCCGAGAAAATACGCCGACGCCAGCAGCCACAAACCCATCACCAGCGGGTTGATGACCGGGTGATTGAGCACCAGCGACAGGCTGCACAACAGCCAGATCGCCGTCACCGCAATATTGATCGGCATGAACCGGCGCACGCGGAACGGGTGCAGGAATTTCATCCGGGTGATGGTCAGCAGCGCCAGGCCGATCACGGTCAGGAAGGTAATCCACGGCCCCGGAGCGATGATGTACAGGCACAGCGCGACCACGTTCCACGCGGCGGGGAAACCGACGAAGTAGTTGTCCTTGCTCTTCATGTTGACGTTGCAGAAGCAGAACAGCGACGACACCAGAATCAGCGACACCGTCAGCAGCAGGGTGTAGTCGGGCAGGGGAATATAGCGATAGATGAACAGCGCCGGAATGAACACGTAGGTCAGGTAATCGATCACCAGATCGAGGATCGAGCCGTCGAAACTCGGCAGCACCGACTGCACGTTGACCTTGCGCGCCAGCGCCCCGTCGAGGCCGTCGACGATCAGCGCGACGCCCAGCCACATCAGGCAATGGGTCGGCTGGTTTTCCAGCAGTGCGAGGGTGGCGAGGAAGGCGGTGACCACGCCGGTCGCGGTGAAACCATGGGCGCCCCAGGCCTTGAGCCTGGCAATGTGGACGGTCGATATCACAGGGGCGTTCTCCAGAAAGTGAAGCAAGCCGGGAATCACACTTGAGCAACAAGGGTGGCGGCCAACCGGGTCGGGTTTGCAGCTATCGACCGGTCGGGCCGGGATAAGGTTCATCCTTCATGAATCTTAGCTGGCCGGGAAAATTTTTCGACGCCGATATCGCTTCACCGCAGCAGCGTCAGCCAAACGGTGCTGGCGCAACCCGTGCGCAGGTCTATCGTTGCCTGACGCCGTTACGCTTTTGCCTGAGGATGACGTCATGAACACCAGTGATTTGCTCGAACAACTGCTGCGAGGCCAGGCCTCGGCGGGACAACAAAGTGGCGCCTCGGCTGGTGATGGCCTGGGCGGGCTCGGTGGTTTGCTGGGTGGCCTGCTCGGTGGCGGTGGCACCAGCGGCGGCGGTGCGCCTGCCGGCGGACTCGGTGGTCTGGGCGGGCTGCTCGGCGGATTGCTCGGTGGCGGCGGTTTGGGTGGCGGGGCGCTGGGCGGTGGGACGCAAAGTCGTTCCGGCGGCACCAACTACGCGGCTCTGGCCTCGCTGGGCATGATGGCGTTCCAGGCCTATCAGGCCTGGCAACGCAGTCAGGCGTCGGCCGCGCCGCAGCAGACACCGCAGACCGCGGACCTGCTGGCCGGCCCGCAGGTCGAGGAACACAGCCACGCGGTATTGCGCGCACTGATCGCGGCGGCCAAGGCCGACGGGCGGATCGACGAGTCGGAGAAACAGTTGATCAGCAGCGAAATCGGCCGCCATACCGATGACCCGGGCCTGCAGCAATGGCTGGACGCCGAAGTCGCCAAACCCCTCGATGCCCGCGAAGTCGCGCAAGCGGCGAACAACGATCCGGCGGTGGCCGCCGAAATGTATATCGCCAGCGTGATGCTGGTGGATGACCAGCAGGACGCCGAGCGCAATTACCTGGATGAACTGGCGGCGGCCTTGCAGATCGATCCCGAATTGCAGGTGCATCTGGAGCAACAGGCCAAGGGCACCGCCTGAAACACCTCAACACCCGGGCCCCGGACGTTTCCATCCGTCCGGGGCTTTTTTACGTCGATTGAATTTTTCTGCGCAGGCGTCGCTCTTCTGCATAACAGCACCAGACTGCAGCCGGAGCCGCCATGAACAGGAACCTCGACGACTACAACCGCATGCGCGACTTCTCGGCGACCTCGGAACCGGCAGCGGTCAAGCGCCGGGGCAAAAAGACTGGCGCCGATCACGCGTTGCAGTTCTGCATCCAGAAGCATGACGCCTCGCACCTGCATTACGACTTTCGCCTGGAGTTGGACGGCGCGCTCAAGAGCTGGGCGGTGCCCAAGGGCCCGTCGCTGGATCCCAAGGTCAAGCGCCTGGCGGTGCATGTCGAAGATCACCCGCTGGATTACGCCACCTTCGAAGGCCACATCCCCGAGGGGCATTACGGCGCAGGAGATGTCATCGTCTGGGATCGCGGCGTGTGGATTCCGCTGGAGGATCCGCATAAGGCCTACGCCAAGGGCAAGCTCAAGTTCGAGCTGCAGGGCGAGAAGCTTGGCGGGGTGTGGAATCTGGTGCGTACCCACATGCCGGGCAAGCAGGAACAGTGGTTTCTGATCAAGCATCAGGACAGCGCCGCCCGGCCGCAAAGCGATTACGACGTGCTGGTCGCCGAGCCGGACAGCGTGCTCAGCGAGCGCACCCTCGTCGACAAACCGAAGCTCGACGCCAGACAGGTCAAACCGCTGAAACAGCCAACGCGCAAACCCGTCTCGGGCAAGCTCGTCGGGGCGCACAAGGCGCGAATCCCCGCACAGTTGAAACCGCAATTGGCGACGTTGGTAGACAGCGCTCCGGCCGGTGACTGGAGCTACGAAATCAAATTCGATGGCTACCGGATCATGGCGCGCATCAGTCATGACGACGTGCAGTTGTTCACTCGTAACGGCCATGACTGGACGCACAAACTGCCCGAGCAGGCCCAGGCAATTGCGGCGCTGGGGCTGGAGTCGGCGTGGCTTGACGGTGAAGTGGTGGTCGCCAACGAAAACGGCATTCCGGACTTTCAGGCGCTGCAGAACGCCTTCGACGACAGTCGCAGCAGCGACATCCTTTATTACCTGTTCGACCTGCCTTACCTCAACGGTGTCGACCTGCGCGAAGTCCCGGTGGAAGAGCGGCGCGCGGCGCTGGCCACGATATTGAAGGCGCACAAGAGTCCGTTGCTGCGTTTCTCCGAAGCCTTCGACGAAACCCCGGAGGCCTTGCTCAACAGCGCCTGCCAGATGCAGATGGAGGGCTTGATCGGCAAGCGTCTTGGCTCGCCCTATGTGTCACGGCGCAGCAGCGACTGGATCAAGCTCAAGTGCAAGCATCGCCAGGAATTCGTGATCGTCGGTTACACCGATCCGAAAGGTTCGCGCAGCGCCTTTGGTGCTTTGTTGCTGGGTCTGCACGATCGAGACAGTGGAGAGTTGCGTTATGCCGGCAAGGTCGGCACCGGATTCAACGAGGCTACCTTGAAAACAGTACTTGCCCGGCTGAAACCGTTACGGGCGAAGAAGCCTGCGCTGGCCAACCCGCCCAGTGGTTTCGAGGCCAAGGGTGTGCACTGGCTTAAACCGAGTTTGCTGGCCGAGGTGGCGTTTGCCGAAATGACTCGCGAGGGTTCGGTTCGCCATGCCGTGTTCCATGGTCTGCGCGATGGCAAACCGGCCAAGGACATCACCGAGGAGCGCGCCAAACCCATGAAGACTTCAAAGGCTCAAGCTGCCGCGCCGTCCCAAGCCGGCCTGGCCGACGGCAAGGTGCGCATCACTCATCCCGACCGTGTGATTGACGCCAGCAGCGGCACCACCAAGAGGCAACTGGCCGAGTATTACGCCAGTGTCGCCGAGTGGATCCTGCCGCAACTCAAGGATCGCCCCGTGGCGCTGGTGCGGGCACCGGACGGCATCGCTGGCGAACTGTTCTTCCAGAAGAACGCCGAACACCTGGCGATCCCCGGCATCCGCACGCTGGACAAGGAACTGACCGGCCAACCGATGATGCTGATCAACAACGCCGAGTCGCTGATTGGTGCGGTGCAGATGAGCACCGTCGAACTGCACACCTGGAACGCCACCACGGTGGATCTGGAAAAACCTGACCGCTTCGTTCTCGACCTCGATCCGGATCCGGCGCTGCCCTGGAAAAGCATGGTCGAAGCCACCGCCCTGACCCTGACAGTGCTGGATGAACTCGGTTTGCGGGCATTCCTCAAGACCAGCGGCGGCAAGGGCATTCATCTGGTGGTGCCGCTGATTCGCAAGCACGGTTGGGACGAGGTCAAGGATTTCAGCCATGCGATCGTCAGTCACATGGCCAAACAGTTGCCGGAGCGGTTTTCGGCGGTGTCCGGACCGAAGAACCGCGTGGGGCGGATTTTCATCGATTACCTGCGCAACGGGCTCGGCGCCACCACGATTTGTGCTTACGCGGCGCGGACTCGGGAAGGGCTGCCGGTATCGGTGCCGCTGTTTGTCGATGAGGTGAAGGCGATCAAGGGCGGCAATCAGTGGAATATTCATAATGTCCACGAACGGCTGGCGGACGTCGGCGATGAACCCTGGGCGGACATGAAGAAAACCCGCCAGAGCATCACCGCCGAGATGCGCAAACGGGTCGGCCTGTAAGAGTGATCAGGCGTCGCGCAGCAAGTCGTGGGCGTTGAGCAGTTCGAAAGCGATCTCGGGGTGTTTTTCCAGCCCGCGGCGAATGGCGGCCGGGATCGCCTGACGAGTCTTGCGGCACATCCCCGGCAGTTCATCGATTTCGATGGCGATGCCGCGCATGGTCCGTACTTCGTTGTAGCCTGGGGCGATGGCCATGCCAATTCCCAACTGTTCGAACATCCGCTGTTGCAGGCGTTCGAGGTCAGCCAGGCTTTGCAGGTTTTCAAGGCGTTCGAGCAGGCGCTTTTCCTCCTGCCTTGTGAGCAAGAGTATGCGCAGATCCGCACCGGGCATTTCCAGCAACGGATCGCGCCCGCAGATGCAGGCGCCGGGCGGGCAGGGGGAGCGAAGCGGGGCGGCAATCGTCATGGCCTCCATCATAGAGGCCGTTCGACGGTTTTGCCCATGGTCGCCCGGCTGCCGTCCATCGGCAGAACGCAGAGGTGGCAAATCCGTCAGCCACCGTCGTCGAGCGTGCGGCTGTTATTGCGACAGGCCTTCGTAGTGGACCAGGATCGCATTGGCCAGCTCTTCATCGCTGGCGTTCAAGCCCGGGTTTTCCTGACGAACCTGTTGCAGCGCCGATTCCAGATACGCGCCACGGATGGCACCGCCGCTGGCGACGAATGCGGACAGGTCGTCACGGGCCGGAATCACCATTTTGTGATCCTTGAAGGTGGAATACAGCGACGCTGAAACACCGGCCGAAGTGGCGACATCCCCCGCATCCACGCGGGCGAAGGCCGAGCCAAAAGGCAGGCAGAGCACAAGAGACGAAACGAGTAATAAACGACGCATGACGGTGTTCCTCCAGCAGCGTAAAGCGAAAAGGAAGTACCACATAATGTGAGAGGTGCGGCGTGGCTCGGGAGTTCCATGCGCCGGAACAAGTTCTCGGGGCTGCAAACCGATAACTGCCGCACAGAATTCTTTTTTACCGGATGTGACGACATACCTTGAGACGCTCTAACCCGGCGGGTTCGTGGAAATAGGCTTAACTGAAGCGCTGAAAGCGCTGTGCGGCGCGACCAGGGAGGAAATCACCGTGTCGATCAAACTGCGTTTGGTGCTGCTGATCGCGACCAGCCTGCTGACGGCGCTGATCGTGAGCCTGGTCAGCTATGTCGGCAATCAGCGCATGGCTTCGGCAGTCAGTGCCAACGCGGTGAGCATGAGCGCGCTGCGCAATCACATGGAAGCCGACATGATGCACGACGCCCTGCGCGCCGATGTCTACTCGGCCATGCTGGTGGGGCTGGGCAAAAGTACGGGTACGGCGGACGAAGTGCGCAGTTCTGTCGAAGAGCACGCCGGGCATTTTCGCGAGGTGCTGGGCGAAAACCTGAAACTGCCGCTCGACACCACGATCCGGGCCGCGCTGGAGCAGATCAAGCCAAGCCTCGACACTTACATCAACGCGGGCGAGCGGATTGTCGGGCTGGCGCTGGACAACCCCGACACGGCACAACAGGAACTCGGCACCTTCAGCGCTGCGTTCAGCCAGCTCGAAGAACAGATGGCGTCTCTGAGCGAACTGATTGAAACCAACACCCGGCAGACCAGCCAAGGCACCGAAGCGGCGATCCGCAATGCCAACATCGCCCTGGGCATTGTGCTGATCGCCAGCCTGTTGCTGCTGTTGGTGCAGGGGCGCTGGGTGATCCTGAGCATCACCGGCCCGCTTAAAACCGCCAGTCGCATCGCCGAAAGCATTGCTCATGGCAACCTCAGCGAACCGATCGCCGAGCCTTCCGGCAAGGACGAAGCCAGTACGCTGATCCGCACACTGGCGACCATGCAGCGGGATCTGCGGGACATGATCGACGTGGTGCGGCGCAATGCCCATGGTGTCAGCGGCATGAGCGAACAACTAAGTCACGGCTGCCATCGGGTGGCCGACAGCAGCCAGCAACAAAGCACCGCTGCCGGCACCATGGCCGCTGCCGCGAGCCAGATGACCACCAGCATCGAGGAAATCACCCGCCACGCCGAGCGGGCCCTGAGCATGGCGAATCAGGCCGAGTCACTGGCCAAGAATGGCGGGCAGGTGATTCATCAAGTGGTCAGCGACATGGACGACATCGCCCGCTCCGCCCAACAGTCGGCACAGGTGATCCGCACTCTGGACCATGAGTCCGAAGGCATCTACAACATCATCCAGGTGATCAAGAGCATCGCCGACCAGACCAATCTGCTGGCGCTCAATGCGGCCATCGAAGCGGCCCGGGCCGGTGAGCAGGGCAGAGGGTTTGCGGTGGTTGCCGATGAAGTGCGCAGTTTGGCTGCCCGCACCAGCGCCTCGACCCAGGAAATCGCCGCGATGGTCGCGCGCATCCAGAACAGCACCCGCGAGGCGGTCAGCAGCATGGAGGCGGGCGTGGCCCAGGTCGACAAGGGCATGGCCGTCACCGCTGACGTCGAACGGGCCATCCGCGAAATCCTCGACGCCACGTTGAACACCACGCAACTGGTCAACGACATCACCCGCACTATTGGCGAACAAAGCCAGGCCAGCAACGAAATCGCCCATCAGGTGGAGATGATCGCCGGCATGTCGGAAGGCAACAGCAAGGTGATCGGCGAGACAGCGAATACGACGGACGAGTTGTCGAATCTGGCGGGGCGGCTGGCGCAGTCGGTGGATCGATTCCGGTTGTGAGGCTGGCGCCGTCAACCCATTTGTAACAACCGCAAGGCTGCAGACGAGCGGGGAAAGGACGGTCAAATCGCTGAAAGGCTTCAGCCAGAGGCATTGCCGGGGTCATGTTCGGCGATTGGCCGCCGATAAGTCTCTGGGCGGATAAAGACCATCAAGTCGGGAACAGACGCGCGGGTTTGCCCTGACGTGATATTCTTCGCGCCACTTGGTTTGACCTAATTCAGTCTGGCGCGCTTTTTGGCGAGCCGACCGAACCCCTGTCGCTCAAGTAGCTGAAGCCAATAATGATAAAAAGTCAGTTCAGAAGGGACATATAACTGAGGTCGACGCAGCCTGTCGGCCTTGTGTGCCCACCCGTCAAAATTGAAGTGTGCCGGAACCCGCGACGCTGGCCTGAGTGTCGCGAAAAAAGGGGAACGCATACGCACAACAGCGGCGGGCGGAAGGCGTTTTATCATAGGTGCAACAGATGTTTAAAAAAGTGAACACAGCCTTGCTGGGGCTGGCTTTGGCGATGGGGATGTCGTCCGCCAATGCCGCAGAAGCAAAGAAAGTCGACGTCCTGCTGATCGGCGGCGGCATCATGAGCACCACTCTGGGTGTGTGGATCAATGAGCTGGAACCGAGCTGGTCGATGGAAATGGTCGAGCGCCTCGACGGCGTCGCCCTGGAAAGCTCCAACGGCTGGAACAACGCCGGTACCGGTCACTCCGCCCTGGCCGAGCTGAACTACACCCCGGAAGACGACAAGGGCAACGTAACGATCCCGAAAGCCGTCGAGATCAACGAAGCGTTCCAGGTTTCCCGTCAGTTCTGGGCCTGGCAGGTTCAGCAAGGCGTTCTGAAGAACCCTCGCTCGTTCATCAACACCACTCCGCACATGAGCTTCGTGTGGGGCGATGACAACATCAAGTTCCTGAAAAAGCGCTACGAAGCCCTGCAGGCGAGCCCGCTGTTCGCCGGCATGCAGTACTCCGAAGACCCGGCTGTGATCAAGAAGTGGGTCCCGCTGATGATGGAAGGGCGTGACCCGAACCAGAAAATCGCGGCCACCTGGAGCCCGCTGGGTACCGACATGAACTTCGGCGAAATCACCCGCCAGTTCGCCGGTTACCTGCAGACCAAGCCTAACTTCGATCTGAAACTGTCGAGCGAAGTACAGGACATCACCAAGAACGCCGATGGCACCTGGCGCGTCAGCTACAAGAACCTGAAAGACGGCACCAAGACTGAAACCGACGCCAAGTTCGTGTTCATCGGCGCCGGTGGCGGTGCCCTGCACCTGCTGCAGAAGTCCGGTATCGAAGAAGCCAAGGAATACGCTGGCTTCCCGGTAGGCGGCTCGTTCCTGGTGACCGATAACCCGGCCATCGCCGAGCAGCACCTGGCCAAGGCCTACGGTAAGGCTTCGGTTGGCGCGCCTCCGATGTCCGTTCCGCACCTGGACACCCGTGTCCTGGACGGCAAGCGCGTCATCCTGTTTGGCCCGTTCGCGACTTTCAGCACCAAGTTCCTGAAAGAAGGTTCGTACCTGGACCTGCTGACCAGCACCACCACCCACAACATCTGGCCTATGACCAAGGTCGGCATCAAGGAATACCCGCTGGTCGAGTACCTGGCCGGTCAACTGATGCTGTCGGATGAAGACCGCATGAACGCGCTGAAGGAATACTTCCCGAACGCGAAAGCCGAAGACTGGCGCCTGTGGCAAGCCGGTCAGCGCGTGCAGATCATCAAGCGTGATGAAGCCGCTGGCGGCGTGCTGAAACTGGGCACCGAAATCGTTGCTTCGAAAGACGGCTCCATCGCCGGTCTGCTGGGCGCATCCCCAGGCGCATCGACCGCTGCACCGATCATGCTGAGCGTGCTGCAGAAAGTCTTCAAGGACAAGGTCGCTACCCCTGAGTGGCAAGCCAAGCTGCACCAGATCGTTCCAAGCTACGGCACCCAGCTGAACAACGATCCGGCCAAAGTGGCTGAAGAGTGGGCTTACACCGCCAAGATCCTGCAACTGCCAACGCCTCCGGCGATTGGCCAGGCTGCACCTGCGGCGGCACCTGCTTCGGCTGAAAAGCCACAGGCTCCGAAAGAAAGCGCTGCACGTGACATGGCTCTGTAATTTAGACGCCTGACACACAAAGCCCACTGAACCGGTGACGGTCAGTGGGCTTTTTTGTGTCCGGATTTCAGGCTTTGGCGTTGGCCAGATACGCCCCCAACCGCCGTCCCATCTCTTCCCCCAATGCCTGCAACCCGCTCAACGGCCGCACCATCACCTCGAATTCAACAATCTTCCCCTGTTCATCGAAGCGGATCATGTCGATGCCTTTCAGCTCTTTCGCCCCGACCTTCGCGCTGAATTCCAGCACCACGTTCAAGCCATCCGCTGTCGCCAGCTCACGGTGGTATTTGAAGTCTTCAAATACGTTGAACACGGTGTTGAGGATCATCGAGACCACCGGTGCGCCGGGGTAAGGCGTGTGGGCCATCGGCGAGCGGAACACGGCTTGCGGATCGAGCAAGTCGGGCAGGGCCTTCAGGTCGCCGGTACGGATCATGTCGTGCCAGCGGTTCAGGGACTCGGCGGCGTTGCGGTGCAGGTTCAGCTCGGACATGGTTTCACTCCTGTATTTTTTGTTGTTCCTGGCGCGGCGCCCATGACTCTAGATCAAAGCGGCGCAATGGAAACCCTCTGTACCGGTCTGAATATCGATACATGCGCGGGCCGAATCCATCTGATCCGCTTTTTCCGGTTGAATCTGCATCTGTAACCGTCTCAGCCATAGGCCCAAAATACCCTTGCCGTTCGGCCATACGCGACGCGCTTCATTCCGAAGCACCCGGTGCGCCGGACATTCAGTATTCAGGAGGCCTTCATGGCTAAGATGGCGTTTTTCCTCGGCGGCTTTCTCGTGTTGACCATCATGATCGGCGTTCTGGCGACGATTTCACCGGTCTGAACCGTCCCGCGTCAGTCGGTTTTCCGCAGGCCAGGACTGGTGCCTGCACAGGATTTGAACTAAACCGGGGTATCCCTTCACTGGAGTACCCACCGTGGCGCCTGTGTCATGGACTCGCTGATCAACGCCGCCGGCCGCGCCCTGGCGGCGGGTGCCCCCTTGGCGGCGCTGAATTTTGTGGCTCTGCGTGAAGACCCTCCCGCCCTGGCCTTGCGCGGAATCGCCATGGCCCAGCTCGGCGATATGGCGCGGGCCAAGGCACTGTTGCAACGGGCGGTGAAAGCGTTCGGTGCCAACGAGCCGTTGTCTCGGGCGCGCTGCGTGGTGGCCGAGGCCGAAGTGGCGCTGGCGGCGCGGGATCTGGGCTGGCCGATGAAGGCGCTGGAGGCGGCGCGTCAGGTCTTGCACGATCACGGTGACCGGCTCAATGCGGCGCACGCACGCTATCTGCAGATTCGTCGGTTGTTGTTGATCGGGCAGTTGAATGAGGCTGACAAGTTGCTCGATGAACAGGACCCTGCACCGTTACCCCCGGCCTTGCGCGCCGCCCATGAACTGATGTCAGCCGGGATCGCGCTGCGGCGAGTGCAGGCGCACAAGGCGCAATCGGCGCTGGAGCGTGCGCAACGGGCGGCGCAACTGGCCGATATTCCGGCGCTGCTGGCGGAGATCGAACACGCCCGGCAAACCCTCGCCGCTCCCGCCGCCCGTTTGCGCATTGCCGGTGACGTGAAAACGGTCACGCTCGCACAAGTCGAAGCCTTGTTTGCGTCTGCGACGCTGGTGGTGGATGCCTGTCGCTACAGCGTGCGCGGTGCCGGCATGACGGTGGCGCTGGCAACCCGGCCGGTGTTGTTCAATCTGCTGCAACTGCTCGCCGAAGCATGGCCGGGGGATGTTCCGCGAGAGACGCTGATCGCCAGGGCTTTTCGTTTGAAACTCGATGATGAATCCCACCGCGTCCGATTGCGGGTCGAGATCGGCCGGCTGCGCGCCGCACTGCAACCACTGGCCGGAATCACTGCGACGTCCCGTGGCTATGCGTTGGTCGCGCAAGACGTGGCGCTGCTGACGTTACCCCTCGAAGACAAGCACGCCGCGCTGCTGGCCCTGCTCGCCGACGGCGAGGCGTGGTCGAGTTCGGCACTGGCGCTTGCGCTGGGCAGCAGTCAGCGCCAGATACAACGGGCGCTGGAAACCCTGGCCGCGCAAGGCAAGGTCCAGGCATTCGGTGTTGGCCGTGCACGTCGCTGGCTGACCCCGCCCGTGCCGGGTTTCGCGACGATCTTGTTACTCCCGGTGTCGTTGGGCAATGGCTAGGCTGGACTCACCACTCAACGAGGCAACCGAAATGAAACAGGCAAATGCAGAAATCCTTCGTGAATACGGCCCGTTCGAAGGCATCCACGGCGTCCATGGTGTGACCTTCGACGGCCAGCAGGTCTGGTTCGCCAGCGACGGCCAGCTCAATGCGCTGGACCCGGCCAGCGGCGAAACCGTGCGCACGATCAAGATCGGGGCCGATGGCGGCACGGCATTCGACGGCAAGCATCTGTATCAGATTGCCGACCGGCGTATTCACAAGATCGATCCGGCCACCGGCAAGGTGCTCCATACCATCGCGGCTCCCGGCGGCGGTGGCGACTCGGGCATGGCCTGGGCCGAGGGCACGTTGTGGGTCGGACAGTATCGCGAGCGCAAGATCCATCAGATCGACCCGGAAACCGGCAAGATCCTCCGCACGCTGGAGTCAAACCGTTTTGTCACCGGCGTGACCTGGGTTGACGGTGCGCTGTGGCATGGGACGTGGGAGGGCGATGAAAGCGAGATCCGCCGTATTGATCCGGGCAACGGCGAGGTGCTCGAAAGTCTCGCGTTGCCCAGCGGCATCGGCGTCTCGGGACTGGAGGCCGATGGCGGTGAACGCTTCTACTGTGGCGGCGGGGATACCAGCAGCGTACGGGCGGTGCGCCGGCCGAAGTGAGTCAAGGCGCGCCGAACAGCATCGTCCAGTACACACCGTTGTCACTGCGGGCATCACTGGCAAAACCGGCGCCGACCTGGGTAAACATCGGGTTCATCAGGTTGGCGCAGTGACCGGGGCTGGCGAGCCAGCCGGCCATCGCGCTGCCGGGAGAGCTTTGCCCGGCGGCGATGTTCTCGCCGATCTGCCGGCCACGGTAGCCGGCGGATCGGGCACGGTCTGCAGGCATGTCACCGTCCGGGTCCTGGTGAGCGAAGTAGTTGCCGTAGGCCATAGCCTTGCTGTGACCCTGGGCAGCGGCGCCGAGGGACGGGTTCCAGCTCAAGGGGCGGGCGGCGGCGAAACGCTGTCGTCCGCACATCCGGGGCCGGGCGCGGGCAGCGTTGACTTGCGCCAGCAGGGCCTTGCCAACGCTGCGGTTGTCGCCCATGCGACTGTCGATCACCGGTCGGGCCAACACTACTTGCCATTCACTGCGGGCGCGGCTGATGCCGATGTCGGCGTACTGCGCGTCGATCAGTGCGCTGCAATGTTCGTCCTGCAATTGATCGAACGCCTCTTCGGCATCCTCGGCCCCGACAATGCGGATGCTGCGCACGGCCACCGCCGCATAACCGGAAGACTTCAACTGCTCGCGCAACCCGCCGCCGTAGCCATAACCGATGGGCAACGCAATATTCTGCTTCAGCGCCAGTGGCGCCAGGCGTTGTGCTGCACGCCGGTCACAGCGTTGCGGATGGGCGCGCAGGTCATTGATGGCGGCCGCCAGTTGTCGTTCCGCGCCGGCATGGGCGGAGGGAGCGAGCAGAGGAGAGAGGATCAACAGGCACAGCGATACGAAGCGAGACGAACGAACGGCGTGGCGCATGGGACGCAGGACTCTGAAAAAAGACAGCGCTGACAGGGAGTTAACCGCGAATGCGGCGCGAGTAGGACTGGCCTTTCTGCACTTGGTTCACGGGGCACCCGTGGCTTTGTCCGGACGCCGACGAACTGCGCAGTGGCCGCTCACCGGTTCAACACTTCCTTCATCCATTGCAGGTATTGCGGGCGCTCGGAAATCGAATTGTGCGTCGCCTCCGGCACCACTTTCAGGGTCGCCACGCCATCCGGGAAATTGCGCAGCAGGCGTTCGCTGCTGCCCCGTGGCACCACCTCGTCATCGCTCGCTGCCATCAGCAGGGTCGGCGCACGGATATGCTCGGCGTATTTGCCGGATTCGTAACGCTCCTTGAGCAGCCATTTCACCGGCACCCACGGGTAATGCCGGACGGCGAGTTCCTGGAGGCTGTTGTAGGGTGTGACCAGAATCAGCCGTGTCACCGGCCGCTGACTGGCCAGCCGCACCGCGACGCCGGAACCGAGGCTGCGCCCGATCAGCGCAATCTGCGGATGCCTGGAAAACACCTGATCGAACAACCCCAGGGCGTCCCGGGCAATCGCCTCTTCGGACGGCGAACCGCCGCTGCCGCCAAAACCGCGATAGTGCAGCAGGTAGATCGCGTAGTCGGGAAACGCCTCGGCAAAGGCCGGCAGATTGCGCGAGACGTCTTCGGCATTGCCACCGAAATAGATCAACGCCCGCGCCCCGGAATGCTCGCGGACACTGACCCGTATGTCCGCATCGGCCAAGGTCAGAGTCATCCGCGATTCCGCCGAATCCACTGAGCCCGCCTGCGGAAAATAGATCAGCGAGCGCTGGAACACGAACAGCGCTGCACACAGGATCAGGTACAGGGCCAGCAGCAAAACGACGAGTGACATCAGGATTCTGGACATTCGGCTAACTTTAACGGGGCGTGAGGGTTTGCCCATGCAGTGTAGTTGAGCCTTCCCCGGTGACCGCCGCTGCACACAAGGTGCAACAGATCCACCCGACAGAGAAGCCAGCATGAGCCACACTGAGGGCTATTCCCGCCGCCGTCTGCTCGAGCTGGCAGCGGGGATAACGACCGTTTTCACGTTTGACCGGGCGTTGGCTGCCGCCACGTCGTCGAGTGCCCCAGGAGGCCAGACCATGCAGACCCGCGCCATCCCTTCCAGCTCCGAGCTGCTGCCGTTGGTAGGACTGGGCACCTATCGCGGCTTCGACGTCGCGCCCGGCGAACCGGCCTATAAACAATTGCCGGCGGTGCTCGACGAGCTGTTCAGAAAGGGCGGCACGCTGATCGACAGTTCACCGATGTATGGACGTGCCGAAGAAACCACCGGCGAGCTGTTGTCGATCCACGAACCCCGTTCACCGGCGTTTCTGGCGACCAAGGTGTGGACCCGCGGGCGCGAGGAGGGCATCGCGCAGATGGAAAACTCCTTTCGCCTGCTGCGCACCGACCGCATCGACCTGATGCAGATCCACAACCTGCTGGACTGGCAAACTCATCTTCCGACCCTGCGCGAATGGAAGGAACAGGGTCGCATCCGCTACATCGGCATCACCCATTACACGCCCTCGGCCTACGACGAAGTGGAAGCTGTGTTGAAGGCCGAACCGCTCGACTTCCTGCAAATCAATTACGCCCTCGATGACCGTGGCGTGGAAAAAAGAATCCTGCCGTTGTGCCGTGAACGGGGTGTGGCGGTGATCTGCAATCGGCCGTTTGGCGGTGGCGGGCTGTTGGCCCGGCTCAAGGGCAAACCCCTGCCGGGCTGGGTGTCGGACGTGCAGGTCAACAGCTGGCCGCAACTGGCGCTGAAGTTTTTGCTCTCGAACACGGCGGTGACTTGCGTAATCCCCGGCACCGGCAATCCACGCTACATGGCCGACAACGCCGGCGCCGGGTTCGGGCCGATGCTGACGGATGCGCAGCGACAGCAGTTGATTGCGTTGGTCGGGTAATTTCTATCGGAGGAATGAATAGCGCACCTGCACTCCATGCTGGTGCGCCAGCAGATTCAGATCATCGGCGGCAGCGAGTCGAGAATCTTGTCCAGGGTAATCGGATACTCCCGCACCCGCGCACCAGTGGCGTTGTAGATCGCATTCGCCACCGCCGCGCTGACCCCGCAGATCCCCAGTTCGCCCACGCCCTTGGCCTTCATCGGCGAAGAGATCGGGTCGGTTTCATCGAGGAAGATCACCTCCTGGTGCGGGATGTCGGCGTGTACCGGCACCTCGTAGCCGGCCAGATCATGGTTGACGAAAAAGCCCAGGCGTTTGTCCACCGACAGCTCTTCCATCAGCGCTGCCCCTACGCCCATGGTCATCGCGCCGATCACCTGGCTGCGGGCGGATTTCGGGTTGAGTATCCGCCCCGCAGCGCAGACCGCGAGCATGCGTCGCACCCGTACTTCGCCGGTGGCGGCATCGACCGCGACTTCGACGAAATGCGCGCCGAAGGTCGATTGCTGATACTGCTTGGCGAGGTCGGCGAATTCGATGCTGTCCTCGGCTTCGATCACACCGTTTTGCGCAGCGTTGCGCAACGGGATGTGTTTGTTGCCGAGCTGCACCTGGCCATCGGCGAACACTGCGTCACCGTCGGTCATGCCCAGTTTTGTCGTCACCGCTTCGCGCAGTTTCATGCACGCGGCGTAGACCCCCGCGGTCGAGCAATTGGCGCCGAACTGGCCACCGGAGCCGGACGACACCGGAAAACTCGAATCCCCCAGATGCACCACCACATCATCCAGGCCCACGCCCATCATTTCGGCGGCAGTCTGGGCGATGATCGTGTAGCTGCCGGTGCCGATATCGGTCATGTCGGTTTCCACGGTGATCTTGCCGTCGCGCTCCAGCCGAACTCTTGCGCCGGATTTCACCAGCAGGTTGTTGCGAATCGCCGCCGCCACGCCCATGCCGATCAGCCAGCGACCTTCGCGACGGGTGCCGGGCGTTGCATTGCGCTTGTCCCAGCCGAAGTGTTTGGCGCCGGTTTGCAGGCATTCGATCAGGCGTCGTTGCGAGAACGGCCGCTCGGTTTTTACTGGATCGACCTGGGTGTCGTTGAGGATACGGAACTGGATCGGGTCAAGCTTGAGCTTTTCCGCCATCTCGTCCATGGCGATTTCCAGTACCATCAAACCCGGTGTTTCGCCGGGCGCGCGCATGGCGTTGCCTTCCGGAAGATCCAGCGGTGCGAGGCGCATGCTTACCAGACGATTTTCCCCGGCATAGAGCAACTGACTCGGCTGCGCGGCGACTTCGACCTTGCCCTCGGCCAGGTTGCCCGACCAGCCTTCGTGGGCGATGGCGGTGAGTTTGCCGTCCGCCGTGGCGCCCATGCGGATGCGCTGGAGGGTGGCCGGGCGGTGGGTGGTGTTGTTGGCGATCTGCGGGCGGGCGAGAGCGACTTTCACCGGGCGGTTGGCCAGGCGTGCGCCGAGGGCGGCGAGGATCGAGTCTGCGCGGATGAACAGCTTGCCGCCGAAACCGCCGCCGATGTAGGGCGAAATCAATCGCACTTTTTCTTTGGGCAGGCCTAGGGTGGTGGCGACGTCGCCGACGCTCCAGGCGATCATCTGGTTCGAGGTCCACAGGGTCAGCTGATCGCCTTGCCACGCGGCGAGTGTCGCGTGGGGTTCCATCATTGCGTGGGACTGGTCCGGGGTGCTGTAGGTCTGGTCGAACTGCACCGGGGCGGCGGCGAAGGCCGTGGCGAAGTCGCCGTGTTTGACGTCCGGCAGTTCTTCCTTCGGCTCCTTGCCCTGATCGCGTACCGCGGCCAGATCGAACTGGCCTTTGTCTGTCGCGTACTCGACATGCACAAGCTGCGCGGCGGCCCGTGCCTGTTCGAAGGTTTCGGCGACAACCAGCGCCACTGCCTGGTGATAGTGCTGCACCTCGGGCCCGGCCAGCAGGCGCGCGGCGTTGTATTTGCCCTTGCCGAGTTTGCCGGCATTGGCGGCGGTGACGATGGCCAGCACGCCGGGGGCGGCGTGGGCCTCATCCAGATCCATGCGCGTGATGCGACCCTTGGCGATGGCCGCACCGACCATGACGCCGTAAGCCTGATTTTTCACTGCTTCATGTTGTTCGTAGGCGTAAGGGGCCGTACCGCTGGTCTTCAGCGGACCTTCGATGCGGTCGGTGGGTTTGCCGATGACCTTCAACTGGTCAATCGGATTGGTCGCGGCGGGCGTGTCGAATTTCATGCTTCGTCCCTCGCTTGGGCCAGCACCGAGGCGAGCGTGCGCTCCACCAGCGTTACCTTGAACTGGTTGTCATGGGTGGGCGTGGCGCCGTCGAGCAGACGTGCGCTGACGGCTTTCGCGCCTTGAGGCAGCAGCGCTTCTGCCGCCTCGACCCGCCAGGGTTTCGGCGCGATGCCGCCGACGGCAATGCGGCCGCTGCCGTCCTTTTGCAGGATCAACCCGACAGACACCAGCGCGAAGGCATAGGATGAACGGTCCCGCACTTTGTGATAGACGTGGGTGCCGCCCACCGGAGCGGGCAGGGTGACGCCGGTAATTAATTCCCCGGGTGTGAGCGCGGTTTCGATGTGCGGTGTGCTGCCGGGCAAAGCGTGGAAATCAGCCATGGCGATGCGTCGGGTGCTGCCATCGGGTTTGAGGGTTTCGATCTGCGCATCCAGCGCCCGCAGGGCAATCGCCATGTCGCTGGGGTGCGTGGCGATGCACGCGTCGCTGACACCGATGATCCCCAGTTGCCGGGTGACCCCGCCAATCGCCGCGCAACCACTGCCGGGATTGCGTTTGTTGCAGGCCTGGTTGGTGTCGTAGAAGTACGGGCAACGAGTGCGTTGCAGCAGGTTGCCGGCGGTGGTTGCCATGTTGCGCAATTGCCCCGAGGCCCCGGCCAGCAAGGCCCGCGAAAGCAGGGCGTAGTCTTTGCGCACACGCGGGTCGGCGGCCAGATCGGTGTTGCGCACCAGCGCACCGATGCGCAAACCGCCCTCGGGGATGGCTTCGATCTGGTCGAGCCCCAAGTGATTGACGTCGATCAGGTGCGGCGGCGTTTCGATGTCGAGCTTCATCAAATCCAGCAGGTTGGTGCCGCCGGCGATGAACCGCGCGCCTGCCACCTGCGCCGCTTGGGCAGCGGCTGCGGCGGGGGAGTCGGCGCGACTGTAATTGAACGCTCTCATGCCGAGACCTCCGCGACTTCGCTGATGGCTTCGATGATGTTGGAGTAGGCGCCGCAACGGCAAATGTTGCCGCTCATGCGTTCCTGCAATTCGCTGGCGATCAGTTGCGGCGGCTCGGTCAGGTTGGGGCTGGCGTGACTGGGAATGCCGTCGCGGATTTCCTTGAGCACGGCCACCGCCGAGCAGATCTGCCCCGGCGTGCAATAGCCGCACTGATAACCGTCATGCTTGATGAACGCCGCTTGCATCGGATGCAGGTGGTCCGGCATGCCGAGGCCTTCGATGGTGGTGACCTTGGCGCCGTCCTGCATCACCGCCAGGGTCAGGCACGAATTGATCCGCCGGCCATCGACGATCACCGTGCAGGCGCCGCACTGGCCGTGGTCGCAGCCTTTTTTGCTGCCGGTCAGGTGCAGGTGCTCGCGAAGAGCATCCAGCAGCGTGGTGCGGGTATCGATATCAAGGGCCTGCGGCGTGCCGTTGACTTCAAGCGTCACTTTGCTCATGGCCGGTTGCTCCAGACTGGCCGCGTAGGCCTTGAGGCTGATGAAAGGCGGTAGCGCAAAGGCTGTCGCTGTCACGGCGCCGAGAATCAGGAACCGGCGTCGGGACATCCCCGATGGCGGATGATCGTTCATGGCTGGGCTTCCTCTGATCAGGTCGGCGGGTCGCGAATGACCCGCACGCATGCCGGCGTGGTTGCCAGTCTTGGTCTGTTCTAGGAGTGACCGCCAGGGAGAGGAAAAGGTTTTGTCGGATTTTTGTTCGGGTATCAGGCCCGCCACGCAGAGGCAAACGAGGCGATCAACGGTCACGGGTCGTCAGTGAATCATCGGTGTTTTCCCCGGTCGAAACCGCGGCTGCGCGCACCGCGCTGACCACTTCCGTCGTCAAGACCTTGGTTTTAGGGAAATTCTGAATGATGCGTGCAACAAGCCTGTTGCTGACAGTTTCTGCCGCCGTACTGCTGGGCGGTTGTGTGGCGGACTTTGATGATGACTACCGCCATGGCCGGCATTACGACCGTGATCATGGCCGTTATTACGATCATGACCGGCGCTGGGATGATCGCGACTATGACCGTCGCGACGGGCGTCGCTACCATCGCGGCGATAACGACGACCAGTAATGGGCAAAAAGGGGCGTTCCCTCACGGGAACGCCCCTTGGCATTAAAAATGAGCGTTCGCCCGGACGCTGGATCGCGCAGGCACGGAGGCCTCGATGTCCAGCAAATGGGTGGCGAGTATGTCGCTCAGAAAGCGGAACTGATCGTTGAGGCCCACCACTTCATTGCTGAAGTGATTACTCGCGGCGGGCATCAGCAGATCTTCGAAATCTTCGTTGAACACCAGCGCCTGTGTCTTCAGCGACACCGGATGCTGGTCGTAATAGTTGTTGCCGAAGACCGGGAAGCTCACGGCGAGGGTGACGGTATGACTCATGATGTGAACTCCTCGTGGTGTGTGTCTCGGATGGGTGAATCCTGCGCCGGACGCGTCTGATGCGGAAGGCAATCGTCGTAATGGTGATCATCGACGTCAGTGATGGTTGGAACAAAAGCTGAAATCCCGCGCCCGGAATCGAGGATTGATACAACCGGACAAACGGCTGAAACCCGCACCTATACTCAAGTCGTTACCTCCAGATCTGACCCACCAAAGGACACCGCCACCGTGAACCTGCGTGCGCTGCTCGTCGCCGCACTGATGTTGCTGGCCGGTTGCGCGAGTTCGGCGCGGGGCCCGGCGAGCGCGCCGGCGGTGGTGGTTTCGCCGGGCACCTGGCAACAGATCGACCGGGATATCGTTGTGGCTTCCCGGCAGTCCACCGAACAGGTCAAGGCTTTTGCCCGCGGTTCGATGGAACATTGGCGCATTCGCGTCTACGAGCAAACTGAAGAAAAATTCATCCCGTGGTTCAGCAGCTACTGGACCCAGGAATGGCTGTCGATGAAGGTCAGCTGGTACACCCTCAGCGCCGGTGGCGAGCAGGACGCCTCATCCAAGCGTCTGGCCGCCTATTTGCTGGAGCAATATCAGGAGCGGGTGCTGGCCCCGGTGGCTCAGGAGATCGATCCGGACGCGATCCTCGCCCAGTCCACCGCGTTTTACGCGCAGCTGATGGCACAGCAGATGCCGGTCATCGCCCAGCGCTATGGCGTGCCCGTCGCCCAGCTCAACGGGCATTTGCAGAAAATTCCCGCCATCGCCCTCGGGCCACCGCCGGCCCGGGATGCCTCGCTGTATCAGGTCGTCAGCACCGAGCCGTTGAACACCTTGCCGGCCTATGCCGCGCTGATCGACAAGATTCACACCGAAGGCGGGGCCAAGGGCATCGCCTCGACCGATGCCGGCATGGCCCCGGTGGCCAAGCGTGCCAGCCAGCGCATGGAGGCGGAGATGGCGCCCCGGGGCGCGGCCAGTGCGGTGGCGGCGGCGGCCGGCAAACTTGTCGGCGGGGTGATCTCGGTCGGCGTGGCGGGCATCCGCGCCATCCTTCAGGCCAATGATCGTCCGGACAGCGAAGCGCTGATCCGCAGCAGCCTGGGCAACACGTTCGACAAGGCCTGGCTGAAACTGGTGCAGAACCCGACGACCGGCGTGATGGCCGGTACGCTACACATGGCGGCGCAGGTCGAGGGTAATCTCGGGGGAGCAGAGCAACCGTCGGTCGGATTGGGCACCACACCTGTCGAATGGCATCCGCCTGAGTCGACTAGTCAGCAGATCAATCCCTAAACCCGCAGGAGCACGACCATGGCTTACATCGATGTTTTTGTCGCACCCGTTCCGAACGCCAATCGCGAACAGTACAAAAAACACTGCGAAATCGCCGAGAAGTTGTTCAAGGAATACGGCGCCCTGGAGGTGGTTCAAGGCTGGGGCGATGACGTGCCGGACGGCAAGGCCACCTCATTTCCGATGGCGGTGAAACTCAAGGAGGGCGAAACCGTGTCGGCAGGTTGGCTGGTCTGGCCGGACAAGGCTACCCGCGACGCCGGCATGGGCAAAATGATGGAAGATCCGCGCATGCAGCCGGACGTCAATCCGATGCCATTCGATGGGATGCGAATGATTTTCGGCGGCTTCAAGAACATTCTCGAGTCTTGAGGCAGAACAGCCGGATCACTCCGCCGACGGGGTGATCCGGCAGCCTTTGCGGTTGCGAATCTGCTCGTCCGTCGGCCGCTCGCGCACGAATTCGAAACGCGGTTCTCCCTCGTTGTAATGCACCAGCCAGCCCCACTCCAGTTCGCTTTCATCCTGCCCGGGATTCGGCGGTCGGGCCCACCAGGGTTCTTTGCTGAGGATCTCGCGCATGACGTCCTCCGGTTGATGGCAATCGTTGAACTATAAACCCCAGGCCGAGAGTCGCCAGAAACGGGCGTGTAGAATCCAGGGATCTCGACGAACGAAGGAGCGTGGCCATGACGGACGAAACACGCGGGGATCAACCGTTCAAGCGGCTGTTCTTTGCCTTGGACTGCCCGCCGACGCAGCGCAAGGCGATTGCCCAGTGGCGCAGCGAACTGGGGCTGCGCACCGGCAAACCGGTGCCGGCGGACAACTTTCACCTGACGCTACTGTTTCTCGGCGCGGTGCCGTTGGCGCAGATTGGTGAAGTCTGTGAGGCGGCAGCGAAAGTGCGCACGCCGGGCGAGGCGCTGAGGATTTCGCTGGACCGGTTGCAGGTCTGGCATCGCGCCGGGGTGTTGTCGCTGGCGCCGGAGCAGGCACCACAGGGATTGCTGCGATTGGTCTACGCGCTGGAGCAGGCAATGTTGCCGTTCGGGTTTGAGGAGGCGACGCGTGAGTATCGTCCGCACCTGACGCTGGCCCGGGACTATCGCGCTCCGGAGCCGGAATCCGCCACGCCACCGGAGTTCTTCCTGCGGGCTGAACGCTTTGCGCTGTTCGAATCCCACAAGGGCCGCTACCGATCGTTGGCCGATTGGCCGCTGACCTGAGCCCACAAAAAAAGGCGCCCGAGGGCGCCTGAATTCACCTGAACCGAGGGAGGCCAGGTGAGGCCGTTCAGAGCGAGGGTGCAGCGGTGGTAAGGCGCTGCGTGAACGGAAATTGATGTGTGTTTACTTGCCAAGTTTCACGCGGGTCCAGCCCCGGGTCATGATCCGTTGCGTGGCAATCGGTTGATCCGGCACCGCGTACAGCGTGGCCATCACTTCCTGCGACGGGTACGAGCCCGGGTCGTTGCGGATCGCTTCGTCCACCAGTGGCGTGGCGGCGGCGTTGGCGTTGCTGTAGCCGTTGCTGTTGGTGATTTCGGCGATGATGTCCGGACGCATCAGGAAGTCCATGAACAGGTACGCGTTCTCGACGTTCGCCGCATCGCGCGGGATGGCGACCATGTCGTAGAAGCTGCCGGCACCTTCCTTGGGAATGCTGTAGTCGATCACCACGTTGTTGCCCGATTCCACCGCGCGGGCCTTGGCCTGCAGCACGTCACCGGAGTAACCGACCGCCACGCAGATGTTGCCGTTGGCCAGGTCCGAGATGTATTTCGACGAGTGGAAGTACGCCACGTTCGGGCGAATCTTCATGAACAGTGCCTCGGCTTCCTTGATGTGCGCGGTGTCCTTGTCGTTCACCGGATAGCCCAGGTAGTGCAGGGCAGCCGGGATCATTTCGGTCGGCGAGTCGAGGAAACTGATGCCGCAAGCCTTGAGCTTTTCGGCGTTCTCCGGTTTGAACAACAGGTCCCAGGAATTGGTCGGCGCGTTCTTGCCGAGCACTTCCTTGACCTTGGCCGGGTTGAAACCGATGCCGATCGAGCCCCACATGTACGGGAACGCATGGGCGTTGCCCGGATCACTGGCGGAGGCGTTTTTCAGCAGCACCGGGTTGAGATTCTTCCAGTTCGGCAGCTTCGATTTGTCCAGGGTCTGATAAACCCCGGCCTTGATCTGCTTGGCCAGGAAACTGTTGGACGGCACCACGATGTCGTAGCCGGATTTGCCCGCGAGCAGACGCGCTTCGAGGGTTTCATTGCTGTCGAACACATCGTAGGTCACGCGGATGCCGGTCTCGTCCTCGAACTTCTTGACGGTGTCCGGGGCGATGTAGTCCGACCAGTTGTAAACGCGCAGCACCTTGTCGTTGGCCTGGGCACCCGTGGCGATTGCGCCCAATAAGGACAGTGTCAGCAGAGTCCTGCCAAACATTTTCATCGGTACAACTCCATTCTTTTTATTCAAAAGCTTTATTCAAAAACACAAAGCGGAATTTCAGTGAATCGGTGGCGGGGGAGAGCCTCCCTCGCCACCCGGTACTCAGGCTGTCGCTGCCACTCGTTGAGGTTGCGGTTGCTGCCACGATTCGTTGGCGGTCTGATCCATCGCTTCCTGAATCGCACGCTTGCGGTTGGCTTCTGCCTTGCGACCGAAGTACCAGACCAGGAAGGTCACCAGCGACACCGCCAGCAGAATCAGGCTGGCCACGGCGTTGATCTCGGGTTTCACGCCCAGACGCACCGCCGAGAACACTTCCATCGGCAGGGTCGTCGAACCCGGGCCGGAGACGAAGCTCGCCAATACCAGGTCATCCAGCGACAGGGCGAACGACATCATGCCGCCCGCTGCCAGCGACGGCGCGATCATCGGGATGGTGATCAGGAAAAACACCTTGAACGGTTTCGCGCCCAGATCCATCGCCGCTTCTTCGATCGACAGGTCCAGCTCGCGCAAGCGGGCGGAGACTACCACCGCCACATAAGCGGCACAAAACGTGGTGTGGGCGATCCAGATGGTGACGATGCCACGCTCCTGGGGCCAGCCGATCAATTGCGCCATCGCCACGAACAGCAGCAACAGCGACAGACCGGTGATCACCTCAGGCATAACCAGCGGTGCGGTGACGAGACCACCGAACAGCGTACGGCCCTTGAAGCGCGTCACGCGGGTCAGCACGAACGCGGCGAGGGTGCCCAGCGCCACCGCTGCGACAGCGGTGTAGCAGGCGATTTCCAGCGAACGCACCACCGAGCCCATCAACTGAGTGTTGTCGAGCAAACCGACGTACCACTTCACCGACCAGCCGCCCCAGACCGTCACCAGTTTGGAGGCGTTGAACGAGTAGATCACCAGAATCAGCATCGGCAGATAGATGAACATCAGGCCGAAGATCAGCATGAACTTTGAAAATCCGAAGCGTTTCATCCCCGTCCCTCCATCTCTTTGGCCTGGCTGCGGTTGAACAGCAGGATCGGCACAATCAGGATCAACAGCATCACCACCGCCAGAGCAGATGCCACCGGCCAGTCGCGGTTATTGAAGAACTCTTGCCACAGCACGCGACCGATCATCAGGGTCTCCGGGCCACCCAGCAGTTCCGGAATCACGAACTCGCCCACCACCGGAATAAACACCAGCATGCAGCCGGCGATGATGCCGTTCTTGGCCAGCGGCACGGTGATTTTCCAGAAGTTGTTGAAGTTGCTCGAACCCAGATCCTGCGCGGCTTCCAGCAGGCTGCCGTCGTGTTTCACCAGGTTGGCGTAGAGCGGCAGCACCATGAATGGCAGGTACGCATAGACCACGCCGATATACACCGCCGTGTTGGTGTTGAGGATCTCGATCGGGTGATCGGTAAGCCCGGTCCACATCAGGAACGCGTTGAGCAGGCCGTTGTTGCTGAGGATGCCCATCCACGCATACACGCGGATCAGGATCGCGGTCCAGGTCGGCATCATGATCAACAGCAGCAGGACGTTTTGCGCTTCCTTGCTGGCCTTGGTGATCGCGTAAGCCATCGGGAAACCGATCACCAGGCACATCATCGTGCTCAGCGCCGCGACCTTCAGCGAACCGAGGTACGCCGACAGATACAGCTCGTCTTCGCCGAGCATGGTGTAGTTGCCGATGTTCAGGAACAGCTGGAATTTCTGTTCGGCGTAGGTGTAGATCTCCGAGTACGGAGGGATCGACAGCGCGGCTTCCGAGAAGCTGATCTTCATCACCAGGAAGAACGGCAGCATGAAGAACAGGAACAACCAGATGAACGGGATGCCGATGACGAACTTTCGCCCGCTGGGCACCAGGCGCAGGAATTGCTGATTGAAGGTTCTCATGAGCGCAGTACCACGCCGCTGTCGTCTTCCCACCAGACGTAGACCTTGTCGTCCCAGGTCGGACGCGCGCCACGGCGTTCGGCGTTGGCCATGAACGACTGGACGATCTTGCCGCTCGGCAATTCGACGTAGAACACCGAGTGGCCGCCGAGGTAGGCGATGTCATGCACCTTGCCTTCGGACCAGTTGTAGCGGGTCTCCGGCTTGATCGTGCTGACGAGCATTTTTTCCGGGCGGATCGCGTAGGTGATCGACTTGTCCTGCACCGACGTGCTGACGCCATGACCGACGTAGATCTTTTGCTGCAAGTCCGGGCTGTGAATGATCGCGTGACCTTCGAGGTCCTCGACCACGGTGCCGTCGAAGGCGTTCACGTTGCCGATGAATTCGCAGACCATGCGGCTGACCGGCGCTTCATAGATGTCGACCGGGCTGCCGATCTGGGCGATCCAGCCCAGGTGCATGATCGCGATGCGCTCGGCCATGGTCATGGCCTCTTCCTGGTCGTGGGTCACCATCACGCAAGTCACGCCGACGCGCTCGATGATCTCAACCAGCTCAAGCTGCATTTGCGAGCGCAGCTTTTTATCCAGTGCGCCCATCGGTTCGTCGAGCAGCAACAGCTTCGGACGCTTGGCCAGGGAGCGGGCGAGGGCCACGCGCTGACGCTGGCCGCCGGACAGTTGATGCGGGCGGCGCTTGGCGTATTGGGTCATGTGGACGAGGCGCAGCATTTCTTCGACGCGGGCGTCGATTTCGCTGGCCGGCAAACGGTCCTGCTTGAGGCCGAAGGCGATGTTCTGCGCGACAGTCATGTGCGGGAACAGGGCGTAGGACTGGAACATCATGTTGATCGGCCGCTCGTAGGGCGGCATGTCGGTGATGTCGACACCGTCGAGCAGAATGCGTCCTTCAGTCGGCCGCTCGAAACCGGCGAGCATGCGCAGCAGGGTCGATTTGCCCGAGCCGGAGCCGCCGAGCAGGGCGAAGATTTCGCCCTGATGGATCTCCAGGGACACATCGTCCACCGCAGTGGTTTCGTCGAACTTCTTGGTGACTCGATCGACTTTCACCAGAACCTTTTTCGGTTGCTGATGACCTTCAAGAGCCTTCCTGTAAGTGCTGGAGGCGTTTGCCATGTGAAACTCCCAACAGGTTTCAGTCGCCGGGCCAACGCGGCCTGGCTTAAGAGTGGATTGCAGACTTGCAAGAGCATTTCCAGTCGGACCACATCCCCTGTGGGAGCGGGCTTGCCCGCGATGGCGGCGGGTCAGTCACCTCTATGTCGAAAGTGACGGCCTCATCGCTGGCAAGCCAGCTCCCACAGGGTTTTGCATTGATCCGAATGGCACTGCTCTTGCCGATCCGTCTTGGTCGGCGCCGCCGTCCTGGCTGCCTGGGTAGTACTTGTTGTTATTACGGTTTGTTGTTTTCACGGATGACGGATGCGCAAACGCGCAGCCGCCGACCCCGCGGGGGCAGTAAATGGTTTTGCAATCGTTGGGTGGCGTCAGCGCTGGTTGCGTCGCGCCGCACGCTGGCGGCAGGCCTCGCCGAACGCCTGGAAAATTCGCAGGTAGTTCGGGTTGTCCAGCACCTGCCATTCCGGGTGCCATTGCACGCCGAGGGCAAAGGTCGGGCTGTGCTCCACCGAGACCGCCTCGATCAGGCCATCCGGCGCCACGGCTTCGGCGCGCAGGCCGGGAGCGATGCGGTCGATGCCCTGACTGTGAATCGAGTTGACCTGGAATTCACCCGGCAGCTCCAGCGCTTCGAACACGCCACCGGGCAGTACCGACACGGCATGAGCCGGGGCGTATTGCACGGCGACATCCGGGCTGTCGGCTTCGCGGTGATCGAGCATGCCCGGCAGCTCATGCACCTTCTGGTGCAGGCTGCCGCCGAACGCCACGTTCATTTCCTGGAAACCGCGGCAGATGCCGAGTAGCGGAACGCCCGCCGCGATGGCTGCACGTAATAGAGGAAGGGTAGTGGCATCCCGCGCCGGATCGTGATCCGTGCCGGGAGCGCTGGCCGGGCCCTGATAGTGGAAGGGTTCCACATTGGACGGCGAGCCGGTCAGCAACAGACCGTCGAGCTGACCCAGCAGGTCTTCGATTTCAGTCAGTTTGCCAAGTGAAGGAATGACGACGGGCAACCCCAGCGCCGCAACGCTGACAGCGCGAACGTACTTGTCGCCGCTGATGTGATAGGGGTGCAGGCCAATCTGTTTGACGCACGCAGTAACGCCGATCAATGGCTTGAATGCCATTTTTATTCACCTCGAAGTTTGACACTTGAACGAGCTTTTCCGGAGCTTAGCCTCGTTGATTTTAATTAACAACTCCCATGTAAAAAATTCTAAACGCCGTTCATCAAATCTTCATCAAGACCGGGGCTCTGGCGCCTGCGTTGGCACGAGATTGTTAAAAAAAGCCCGAAAAATAAACGCTGAACGGCCATGTGTTCGCTATTGACTTCACTTTGCCGTTCGGGTTGACTGGCTCCGCGAAACAGCAGTGAACATAATAATTAACAGCTAAATAGGTGCATCATGTCGGTCCCTCTGCGTGCCGTTCAACTCAACGAAGCAAACGCATTCCTTAAGAAACATCCTGAGGTTTTGTACGTCGACCTTCTGATTGCAGACATGAACGGTGTGGTGCGCGGCAAGCGCATCGAGCGCACCAGTCTTCATAAGGTGTACGAAAAAGGCATCAACCTGCCGGCCTCGCTTTTCGCCCTCGACATCAATGGCTCCACGGTGGAAAGCACCGGTCTGGGCCTGGACATCGGCGACGCCGACCGTATCTGCTACCCGATCCCGGGCACCCTGAGCATCGAGCCTTGGCAGAAGCGTCCGACCGCCCAACTGCTGATGACCATGCACGAACTGGAAGGCGAGCCGTTCTTCGCCGACCCGCGTGAAGTGCTGGCCAACGTGGTACGCAAATTCGACGAATTGGGCCTGACCATCTGCGCCGCGTTCGAACTCGAGTTCTACCTGATCGACCAGGACAACGTGAACGGCCGTCCGCAATCGCCGCGTTCACCGGTGTCGGGCAAGCGTCCGGTATCGACTCAGGTTTATCTGATCGACGATCTCGACGAATACGTCGACTGCCTGCAAGACATCCTCGAAGGCGCGAAAGAGCAGGGCATTCCTGCCGACGCCATCGTCAAGGAAAGCGCCCCGGCGCAGTTCGAAGTCAACCTGCACCATGTTTCCGATCCTGTTAAGGCGTGCGACTACGCCGTCCTGCTCAAGCGTCTGGTGAAAAACATCGCCTACGACCACGAAATGGACACCACCTTCATGGCCAAGCCGTATCCGGGCCAGGCGGGCAACGGTCTGCACGTGCACATTTCGATTCTGGACAAAGAAGGCAACAACATCTTCGCCAGCGAGGATCCCGAGCAGAACGCCGCGCTGCGCCACGCGATCGGCGGTGTGCTGGAGACCCTGCCTGCGCAAATGGCCTTCCTGTGCCCGAACGTCAACTCGTACCGCCGCTTTGGCGCGCAGTTCTACGTGCCGAACTCGCCGAGCTGGGGCATCGACAACCGCACCGTGGCCGTCCGCGTACCGACCGGCTCGGCGGACGCCGTGCGCATTGAACACCGTGTCGCCGGTGCCGACGCTAACCCGTACCTGCTGATGGCTTCCGTTCTGGCCGGTATTCACCACGGCCTGACCAACCAGATCGAGCCGGGCGCCCCGGTCGAAGGCAACAGCTACGAGCAGAACGAACAGAGCCTGCCGAACAACCTGCGCGACGCCCTGCGTGAGCTGGACGACAGCGAAGTCATGGCCCGCTACATCGACCCGATGTACATCGACGTGTTCGTCGCGTGCAAGGAAAGCGAGCTGGCCGAGTTCGAAAACTCGATCTCTGACCTTGAGTACAACTGGTATCTGCATACCGTCTGACGCTCGAGCGCTCACCCCGCAAGCACCGCTGCTCCCGAGGGAGCGGCGGTCACCTCTTTCTCTGTGTGAGTCACCCCCATGACCATGACCCGCAACGACTGGGAACAACGCTTCCAGTCCCTGACCCTCGAATCCCGCGCCTTCATCAACGGCGAATACCGCCCGGCCATCAGCGGCGATACCTTCGAATGCCTGAGCCCCGTCGACGGCCGTTTCCTGGCCTCCGTCGCCAGCACCGATGAAGCTGACGCCAACCTCGCCGTCGAAGTCGCGCGCCAATCCTTCAATTCCGGCGTGTGGGCGAACAAGGCCCCGGCGGAGCGCAAGCGCATCCTGATCCGCTTCGCCGACCTGATCCTGCAACACCAGGAAGAACTGGCGCTGCTCGAAACCCTCGACATGGGCAAACCGATCAGCGACTCGATGAGCATCGACATCCCGGCGACCGCCAACGCGATCCGCTGGAGCGCCGAGGCCATCGACAAGATCTACGACGAAGTCGCCGCCACCCCGCACGATCAACTGGGTCTGGTCACTCGCGAGCCAGCGGGCGTAGTCGCGGCCATCGTGCCGTGGAACTTCCCGCTGATCATGGCCAGCTGGAAATTCGCCCCGGCGCTGGCGGCGGGTAACTCGTTCATCCTCAAGCCTTCGGAAAAATCCCCGCTGACCGCGATCCGCATCGCGCAACTCGCATTGGACGCGGGCATTCCGAAAGGCGTGTTCAACGTCCTGCCAGGCTTCGGCCACACCGTCGGCAAGGCGCTGGCGCTGCACATGGACGTCGACGTGCTGGCCTTCACCGGCTCCACGGCGATTGCCAAGCAACTGATGATTTATGCCGGCCAAAGCAACATGAAACGCGTCTGGCTCGAAGCAGGGGGCAAAAGCCCGAACGTGGTGTTTGCCGACGCACCGGACTTGCGCGCGGCAGCACAAGCGGCGGCCGGCGCCATTGCGTTCAACCAGGGCGAAGTCTGCACCGCCGGCTCGCGCCTGCTGGTGGAGCGCTCGATCCGCGAGCAATTCATCCCGCTGCTGGTGGAAGCGTTGCAGGCATGGAAACCGGGCCACGCCCTCGACCCATCGACCACCGTCGGCGCCGTGGTCGATCAGCGGCAACTGGACAACGTGCTGCGCTATATCAGCATCGGCCGGGAGCAGGGCGCCGAGCTGATCGCCGGCGGCCGCCGCACTCTCGAAGAAACCGGCGGCACCTATGTCGAGCCAACGATTTTCGACGGCGTGACCAACGCCATGACCATTGCCAAGGAAGAAATCTTCGGCCCGGTGCTGTCGCTGATCACCTTCGACACCGTTGAAGAAGCACTGCAGATCGCCAACGACAGCATCTTCGGTCTCGCCGCCGGGGTCTGGACCAGCAACCTGAGCAAGGCCCACACCTTCGCCCGTGGCCTGCGCGCCGGCAGCGTCTGGGTCAACCAGTACGACGGCGGCGACATGACCGCGCCGTTCGGTGGCTTCAAACAGTCGGGCAACGGTCGCGACAAATCGCTGCACGCATTCGACAAGTACACCGAGCTGAAAGCGACCTGGATCAAGCTCTGACTCTTTTACAGCGGTGGTCGCCTGCAACCGGCGACCCTCGGAGAATAAAAAAATGAAACAACAACACGTGAACAGCTACTACGCCGCCACCCGCAACGAAGTGATCGATTTTCCGGTCCTCGAAGAGTCGGTGGAGTGCGATGTCTGCATCATCGGCGCCGGCTACACCGGCCTGTCCTCGGCGCTGTTCCTGAGCGAAGCCGGCTACAAGGTGACGGTGCTGGAAGCGGCGAAAGTCGGCTATGGCGCCAGCGGTCGCAACGGCGGTCAACTGGTCAACTCCTACAGCCGCGACGTCGACGTGATCGAAGAGCGCTACGGCGACAAGACCGCCGAAATCCTCGGCAGCATGATCTTCGAAGGCGCCGACATCATCCGTTCGCGCATCAAGGAATACGACATCAAGTGCGACTACCGCCCGGGCGGCATTTTCGCGGCGATGAACAACAAGCAGCTCAAGGGCCTCGCCGAGCAAAAGCGCAGCTGGGAACGTTACGGCAATAAAAACCTGAAGATGCTCGACGCTGCGGACATCCGCCGCGAAGTCGGCTCCGACGCCTACGTCGGCGGCCTGCTGGACATGCAGGGCGGTCACATCCATCCGCTGAACCTGGCCCTCGGTGAAGCTGCGGCCATCGTGCGTCTGGGTGGCAAGATCTACGAGCAGTCCGCTGCGGTGGAAATCAAGTACGGCGAGCCGAACGTCGTGCGCACCGCCAAAGGCCAGGTCCGCGCCAAGTACCTGCTGATCGCCGGCAACGCCTACCTGCCGCAAGGCCTCGACAACCGCGTGACCGCCAAGAGCATGCCGTGCGGCTCGCAGATTTGCGTCACCGAACCGTTGACCGAGAAACAGGCCCGCAGCCTGATCACCAATAACTATTGCGTCGAAGACTGCAACTATCTGCTCGACTACTACCGCCTCACCGCCGACAACCGTCTGCTCTACGGCGGCGGCGTGGTCTACGGCGCCCGTGAACCGGACGACATCGAAACCCTGATCCGCCCGAAGATCCTCAAGACCTTCCCGCAGCTCAAGGACGTTAAAATCGACTACCGCTGGACCGGCAACTTCCTGCTGACCATGTCCCGCATGCCGCAATTCGGCCGCATCGAGAAAAACGCCTACTACATGCAGGGCTACAGCGGCCACGGCGTCACGTGCTCGCACCTGGCCGGCAAACTGATCTCGGAAATGATCCGTGGCGACGCCGAACGCTTCGATGCCTTCGCCTCGCTGCCACACATGCCGATGATCGGCGGCCGTACCTTCTCGGCCCCGCTGACCGCCCTCGGCGCGGTGTATTACTCGCTGCGCGACCGTTTCGGCATCTGATTTACCTCGCCGGCAGCGCCCCCGAAAAGGGCGCTGCCGGCTTTTTCATGTGCCGTCCATCGAACCTGCTGAGCAACACCGACAAACGTGATTTAATAGCCGCCTTTCACGGTTCCGGGACACGGGAGCAACGTGATCCGCGCGCCTTGCGCGGCACCCGCCACCCACCCCCATTACCCTTAAGTCGTTCTCACATAAGGCTGTCATGGATACGGGTTCTCGACTCAAACTAGTACGCGAAAGCTACAAACTCTCCCAGCGCGAGCTGGCCCGGCGTAGCGGCGTGACCAATGCCACCATCTCCCTGATCGAACAGAATCGTGTCAGTCCTTCCGTCAGCTCACTGAAAAAGCTGCTCGAAGGCATCCCGATGTCCCTGGCCGACTTCTTCACCTTCGACCAGCCCCCCCGCGAACACCAATACGTCTTCCGCGCCAACGAACAACCCGACCTCGGCCGCCACGGCCTGCGCCTGCTGCTCATCGGCGCCTCGGTCCCCAGCCGCCAGATGCGCCTGCTGCGCGAGCAATACGCGCCGGGCGCGAGTTCCGGGGAAGAGCCGATCGTTCACGCGGAAGGTGAAGAGTGTGGGTTGGTGACACGCGGCACCGTGGAGTTGACGGTGGACGGGCAGGTGAGCGTGTTGAGTGCGGGGGATGGGTATTACTTCCCGACGACGCTACCGCACAAGTTCCGGAATATCGGGGCGGATGAGGCGGAGATTATCAGTGCGAATACGCCGGCGAATTTTTGAGGGCGTTGTTTGCCGAGAGTCCATTAGATAGGAAATGGCGTGTTAAACCATTTCCTTTCAACGTTCTCTTACTTTGGGTCAGGATACGGTGGAATCGTTATCTTAATTCCTGTAGACCCTGGTTCTATTGTTGGGACTTTGTAGTTGTCTTTAACCTCCTCATATTTCTCTGGAGAAAAATACTGACCGCTTTGTGGGTCGAAGTACCATCCAGGTTTGACATTTTCAGGGCATACAATATGACTCTTGTCATACATTGCTGCAACTCCGGTGGGGAGCTGGGTTTCGTCAATGACGGAGCTGACCAGCAATAAGCTGGAGCCGTGTACTTCGGTGTGAGTCGCGAAATAATCCATCTTTAACGCCTCTTGTTGTCGGCTTGAGTCGTGTAGAAGCATAAGTAAGTGCAAGATTCTAATCACCTGTCAGAATTGACAGTTTTTTAGGTTTTGTGGTTATAGGCTTTATTACGGTTTCGAATAGATTTTGGATTGGCTCAAAAACAATACTCCGGAGAATGCTGCCTTAATTATTCAAGCTTCTTTCGCTCAATCACCCTAAATAAATCACTCACATCTTGCACCATGATTCTGGCGATGTTGGTTACTGTGTAGATGTCGTGCTCGGCATGGTCGTGGAGGCGGATGCAGGCCATCAGATCCAGGTATTTGGAGAGAAAAGGTGACAGAAAAGGTGACAGATTTATTTATGTGAATCTGTCACCTTCAAATGTTCTACCCAGGAACATCAAACCCTCGTTGCTCTATAACTCGGAACACATCACTTACGTCTTGCACCATGATTCTGGCGATGGTGGTGACGGTGTTGATGTCGTGTTCGGCGTGGTCAGGTAAGTGAATGCAGGCCATGAGATCCAGAAATTTGAGGACGGCATTCAGGCGTTCGCTGAGGCAGGCGTGTAAGTCGCGCAGTGGGGTGTCGGCGTCGATGAGCAGCACCGGGTGGTCGGTGGCCGGGTGGGACATGTTCGCGCAATGGCGCATAAGTTTCGGTGTTGTCATGGTGTTAATCCTTTGTTGAGAAGAATTGCCACCGTTCTGCTGCGAAACAAAATGGGTGGCAGCTATGCGCGGGTTCGCAGACCGGAGGATTAACACCAAGACCCGGCAGACCCGAAGGTCTCCCACGCACAACCGCCATAAAATTTGCGCAGCCGGGAGTCGGCCGTGCCAGACGGAATAGGGTGTCAATCTTAAGGGCTGCGAAACCCTATCGCCAAATTCGTTCAGCGACAGACCCACTCTAGGCACCGCTCCCCACCGTCGCAATCAGCCTGTAGGACGGGAAATCACCACGTGCGGCCAAAGGTTTTGCTCTCGCTCGGCGGCGCAACCGGCGTAATTCAAGGGCTGCAGATTACGAAGGGAAAATGACTCGCCGGGTTTGGAACCGCTTCGCAGCCGCGTAAGAACAAGCCCCCTCACCACGCGGAGCAATTTCCTACGGCGTTTTCAGATCAAAAAATTCCCCACACATTCCACCCCCGGAACTTTCCACAAAACCGATGTCAATTTGATGGCGTGTCGCGACGTTCATTCATCGGCTCAAGCAGTGCCAGGCTGGTTCCTGGTCAACCATGGAAGTGTGTGATGAGACTATTACTCGCAATGTTGTTGATGTTCAGCGGCTACAGCTTTGCCAGTTGCGGCAACATTGATGACCACGATCAGCGCGCCTATTGCAATGCGAGGGAGAGCGGTAGCAGTTGCGGCAATATCGATAATCACGATCTGCGGGCGGCGTGTAACGCGGAGATGGGCGGCAGTTCCTGCGGCAACATCGACGACCATGACCAGCGCGCCTACTGCAATGCCAAAAAGAGCGGCAGCAGCTGCGGCAACATCGATGATCATGACCTGCGTGCACGGTGCAACGCGGAGCAGGGTGGCAGTTCCTGCGGCAACATCGATGACCACGACCAGCGTGCCTACTGCAATGCCACGACGGGTGGCAGCAGTTGCGGGAATATCGACAATCATGATTTGCGAGCGCGGTGTGAGGCCATGAAGCGCTGATCTGGTTTTGATTGCGTCAAGCAGTGCCAGGCTGTTTCCTGGTCGATCAAGGAAGTGTGTGATGAAGAAAATACTGGCGATGCTGTTGATGTTTGCCTTCGCCGGCCATGCCTTTGCGAGCTGCATGAATATCAACGATCCGGATCAGCGCAGATATTGCGAGGCCAAGTCCGGCAGTGGCAGCTGTAACGACATCAACAATACGGACCTGCGCAGGATGTGCGATGCGGAAAAAGGCAGTGGTAGCTGCAACTCGATCAATGACGGCGATCAACGTCGTTACTGCGAGGCCAAAACCCGTGGCGGCAGTTGCAACAGCATCAACGATACGAATCTGCGCAGGATGTGCGATGCAGAAACAGGAGGCGGTAGCTGCAACTCGATCAATGATACCGACCAGCGTCTTTTCTGTGAGGCGAAAACCCGAGGTGGCAGTTGCAACAGCATCGGCAGCCAGGACCTGCGTAATCAGTGCGAAGCGATGAAGCGTTGATTGGGTGTGATTGCGTCAACCAGTGCCAGTCTGCTCACTGGTAAGCCAAGGAAGCGTGTGATGAAGAAAATACTTGCGATGTTGTTCATGTTTGCCTTCGCTGGCCATGCTTTTGCTGGCTGCATCGGTATCAACGATCAGGATCAGCGCAGATATTGCGAAGCCAAGACTGGCAGCGGCAATTGCAGCGGGATCGGCAATCAGGATTTGCGCAGGATGTGCGAGGCAGAAACCGGCCACGGCAACTGCAGTGGGATCTCTGATCAGGATCAGCGCCGCTATTGCGAAGCCAAGTCCGGCAGTGGTAATTGCAGCGGGATTGGCAGTCAGGATTTACGCAGGATGTGCGAGGCAGAAACCGGCCATGGCAATTGCAGCGGTATCGATAATCAGGACCAGCGCCGGTTCTGTGAGGCCAAAACCGGAAACGGCAATTGCAGTGGCATCGGTGATCAGGATCTGCGCCGTCAGTGCGAAGCCATGAAGCGTTGATCGATTGACCAAACGCCATACGCAAAAAGGGACACCCAACGGTGTCCCTTTTTCGTGGACGCCTGAAACGGAATCCCCGGACCACCCAGTCAATCTTTTCACTTGCCACAACCCGGTTCATCACCAAAGGTTCCCCCCATCCGCACCACGTCGTAGACTGCGAAACAAGTTGTAACGCCTCTCCCACGGACGGAACCGCGCATGATTCAGATCGGCCATCGCAACAACGCCCCCACGCCGCAGCACAAAAGCCAGGACATCTACATCTTCAGCATCGACCTGTCACGACCGGCGACGCCGTTCTGTTTCGAGCAATCGATTGGCGGCGGGCATGTGGAGCAGGGCGGTGCGCGGTGGCTGGCGCTGGATGAGCTGGATGGCTGGCCCGGGGAGTGGCGCGAGCATCTGAAGAAGGCCAATTGTGCCTGGGTGGCCGAGTTGCTGGATGCGCATCCGGGGGAGAGTCAGGCTGATCTGGTCTCGCTGATTCTCCAGCGCTACGCCGAGCCGGCGCAGCCGACCGGGCGTTTGCAGGCGATCGGGCGCTGGTTCAAGCGTCATTTCTATATTGGCGGCCGGTATGGCGTCTGACCCGAGGAAACGCCCATGACTCAGACTCTGGAACGCGCCATCGCCATTGCCGCCACGGCCCACGCCGGGCAGGTGGACAAGGGTGGTGCGCCGTACATTTTGCATCCGCTGAAAGTCATGCTGCGCATGAGCAGCCTGGAAGAACGCATCGTCGCGGTGCTGCACGATGTGGTCGAGGATTGCGGCATCAGCCTGGATGATTTGCGCAAGGAAGGCTTCAGCGAAGAGGTTTTGTCGGCTATCGAATCGGTGACCAAAGTGCCGGGCGAATCCTACGAGGACTTCGTCGAGCGTGCGGCGCAGAACCCGATCGGGCGGGTGGTGAAACTGGCGGATCTGGAAGAGAACAGCGACCTGTCGCGGATTGCCTCGCCGAGCTGGGAGGATCTGGAGCGGATCGAAAAGTATCGGCGGGCGATTGGACGGTTGCGCGCCTGACGTCATTTGAATAGCCAGGAAGGCGACCATGAAATCCATTCTGTGTTTGTTAATTGCTGCCGGATTCGGCGCGCTGTTGCAGTTCGAGGGCGTGCCCCACGGGTTGCTGTTGGGCTCGATCCTTGTCACCGCACTGGCTGCTACCAAATTTGGCTTCGCACCCAGAACCCCCTATGGCCTGGGTTACATCCAGGTCACCCTCGGCATTGCCACAGGCTTGATGTTCGAGGCCTGGGACAGTGCGACCGTTTCGACGATGTTGCCAAGCCTTGGACTGTTGCTGCTGTGCCTGACAGTACAAGTGGCGCTGTCCGCCTGGTGGCTGGCGCGCGGTGCAGGGTGGAATCGCACCGACGCCTTGCTGGCGGTCTATCCGGGAGCGTTGGCGGCGGTGTTTGATTTGCTGGAATCGCATCAGGCCTCGAGCAAAGTCATCATCGTGCACCTGATGCGTTTGCTGCTGATCACGGTGCTGGTGAGTTTGCTGATTCCCGGTCAGGCAACGGTCGCGGTGGCCGAGGTCGATCCGCTGTCCACGGGCATGGCGTTGACCGTGTTCTCGCTGATTATTTCGAGCATCGTGGTCGGGCGATTGCTGCTGGCGATTGGTGTACCGGCGCCGTTCATGTTGACTGCAATCATCCTCACCGCTGTGTTCCTGAAATCGGGATGGCTGCACGGTTTTCACATGCCGGACTGGAGCCTGAATCTGGCGGCGTTGATTCTCGGTGTGCGGATCGGCTCACGCTTCCAGGGCCTCGGACTCGCGGAACTGGGACGTCATGGCCGCACGGCACTGGTCTCGGTTGGTTTGATGATCCTGATTGCGGCGGGGTTTGCCGAAGTGGCGGCGCGGTTGCTGGGCAGTGATGCGTTGTCGCTGTGGCTGGCCTACATGCCGGGGGCGATCGAGACCATTGCCATCGTGGCGTTTGGTGGCGGGTTGAACGTGGTGTTTATCCTGACTCACCATCTGGTGCGGATGGTGCTGCTGCACTTTGCACCGGCGTTGCTAGTTCAGGTGCGTAGAGCGCGGGAAGAGGTTTGATTTGTGCGTCGTTCACTTATTTGTGTCTTGAGGTAGGTCATGGGGTCATGGGTTCGGTGCAAATGTGATGAGCTGGTTCACAAAAACTGGTTTTGTGGGACGGGTGTATCTCTCGTGGCTTCAGAGGATGCGCTTGATCTGCCGGATGGAAATCAAATGACCGCCAATCAACTCGTCGACAAGCTGTTTGCAGAGTCCGACATGCTTCTCAGATGCTGGAATTGCTCTCGGATCATTTTGTTGAACGAGCGGGGCGGGGAGTTTGTCGTCAAGTTCTTCGCGCCCGAAGAAGATTGATCTGTTGTGACGTGATTGTGAGCCTGGGCTGCCTGGCAGCCGACAGGAAAACTCTAGATAAGGCAATTAGAGGTGCGCCGCAAATCCTTCACTACGTGATGGCGACGTCCGCGTAAATCACGCGTGCCCCAACGCAATCGCAAACGACACAACGATCATGCACGCAAACGCAAAATTGAGATTCATGAGCTGTTCATCCTGAGCCTTATTGAAGTGGGGCCATTGTGAACAGGCTGAAAGCAAAGAAAAAATTCGGCTTCATGATTTCAAAGATCGAAACAATTGATATCAGCCGGTTTGTGTTTGGCAGAGGCATTGGTTAGGCTCGCCAAACCTGCAACTACAAGCACAAACAGGCAAAACCATGCATGATCATTCCGCTTCCGAGCTTCCCTCCCTGCGTCGGCAGAAAATCCTGCTGATCCTCGAACGTGACGGCAAGGTCATGGCGTCCGAGTTGAGCCAGCATTTTGCGGTGTCCGAAGACACGATCCGCCGCGATCTGGCGGAACTGGACAATGCCGGACTGGTGCAGCGGGTGCACGGCGGGGCGCTGCCGCGACCGAAGGATACCGGCAAGGATTACTTCACGCGGATCAGTGAAACCGACGAGGTGAAAACCAGCCTTGCGCAGCTGGCGGCGGGAAGGGTGAAGGACGGTCAGATCGTGCTGTTCGATTCCGGCACCACCACGTTGCAGATCGCCCGTTCGTTGCCCTCGGATATTTCGATCACCGCCGTGACCACGTCACCGATGACGGCGATCACTCTGGCTGAATACAAGGGGATCAAGGTGATTCTGGCGGGCGGACAGCTGAATCTTGCGACGATGTCGGTCAGTGGCCACGAGACGGTGCGACTGCTGCAAAGCATCAAGGCTGACCTGTTGTTTACCGGGGTTTGCGCGATTCATCCGGAGGTGGGGTTGAGTTCGCTGTATTTCGATGAGGTGCCGGTTAAACAGGCGTTGTTCGACAGTGCGGCGCAGGTGATTGCCGTGACCACCGCCGACAAGTTGGGGGCAGTGGAGCCGTTTGTGGTGGCGCCGTGCAGCCGGGTGCAGACGTTGATTACCGAGCGGCATCTGGCGTCGGGCAGTGCCGAGGATTATCGGCGGTTGGGGATTGAGGTCGAACAACTGCAGGATTGAGATTTTGTGGTGATGCTGATGGCCCCATCGCTGGCAAGCCAGCTCCCACAAAGTCCGCCATGTACGCGATATCTATGTACAACTCCGAACCTGTGGGAGCTGGCTTGCCAGCGATGAGGCCAGTCGACTCAATGCATAAACCGGCATGCAGTCAAAAGGCGATCAGCGCAATTTTTCCAGCATCTGGTAGTACCACATGCCCGCCGCCAGCATCGGATTCCCCAGCAGATCTCCCATAGGCACGCGAATGTGCGAACACGCGGCAAACGTGTCGAACTGCTGCATTTGCCCGGTGATCGCCCGGCTCATGATTTCGCCCATGATGTGGGTCGTGGCGATGCCATGGCCGGAGTAGCCCTGGCAATACCAGACGTTGTCCGAGAGCTTGCCCAGTTGCGGAATGCGGTTGATGACGATGCCCATCGCGCAGCTCCACTGGTAGTCGATCTTCACCCCTTTGAGCGCCGGGAAGGTCTGCTCGATGCACGGCCGCAGTTCGCCGGCGATGTCCCGTGAGTCCTTGCCGCTGTAGTTGGCGCCGCCGCCGAACAGCAGGCGGCCGTCGGCGGTGAGGCGGTAGTAGTCGAGGACGAAGCGGCAGTCGTAAACGGCGAGGTCTTCGGGGTTGATCTGCCGGGCCAGATCCCCCAGCGGTTCAGTGGTGACGATGCCGCCCATGGCCGGGAAAATCTTGCCCTTGAGCTGGCCAGGTTCGAGCTTGTGGTAGACATCGCCGGCCAGCAGCACCTGATTGGCGTCGATCCGGCCATGGGCCGTGCGAACGCCCGGACTGTCGCCGTGGATGATCTCCAGCACTTCGCTGTTTTCGAAGATCAGCGCGCCAAGGCTTTCCGCCGCCCGTGCTTCACCGATGCACAGGTTGAGCGGGTGCAGATGCATGTTGCGGGTGTTCTTGATCGCGCCGTGATAAAGATCACTTTGCAGCAGGTCGCGCACCTGGCTGCGGTCGAGCAGGCTGACTTCATCGCCCATGCCTCGGCGTACGGCTTCGTCGTAGTCGCTGCGTAAACCGGCCATGTGGCTCGGCTTGTAGGCGGCGTGCAGGTGACCGTGCTTGAGGTCGCACTCGATGCCGTATTTCTCGACGCGCTGCTTGATGATTTCGTGGCCGCGCCAGCGCAGGTGCCAGATGAAGTCGTCGACCTCATCGCCCAAGGTGTTGCGCATCTGTTTGCGCATCGCGCCGTCGCCGGACAGGCTGCCGGTCACCTGTCCGCCATTGCGCCCGGTGGCGCCCCAGCCGATCTTGTGGCTTTCGACGATGGCGACTTTCAGGCCTTTTTCGGCCAGTTCGACGGCGGTGGCGACGCCGGTGAAACCGCCGCCGATGATCACCACATCGACCTTGTGCCGGCCTTGCAGGGTCGGGTAGTCGGTGTCGCGGTTGAGGGTGGCGGTGTAGTAGGAATTGCTGCGTTCAGTCATTTTAAGTTCCACACAAAATTCGGGAGGCCAAGCGCGATCCCTGTGGGAGCTGGCTTGCCAGCGATAGCGGAGTGTCAGTCACCAGAGATGTGGAATGTGCCAACCCCATCGCTGGCAAGCCAGCTCCCACAGTGGACCGAGGGGAATGTTCAGGCTTCGGTCAAATACCAGCGCCAGTCCTGCTCACCCACTTCGGCCATGAACTGCCGGTATTCCGCACGTTTCACTGCCAGATATACACCGAGAAATTCCTGCCCCAGCGCATCCCGTGCCCAGGCCGATTTTTCCAGCGCCGTGAGCGAAGTCAGCCAGTCGGTCGGCAGCAATTCCTTCGCCTGCGCATAGCCATTGCCTTGCACCGGTTCGCCCGGATCGATGTCTTCTTTTATGCCGCGATGAATGCCCGCGAGGATCGCCGCAGCCGCCAGATACGGGTTGGCATCAGCGCCGCAGATGCGGTGTTCGATGTGCCGGGTGTTGGCCGGGCCGCCGGGCACGCGCAGGCTGACGGTGCGGTTGTCGACGCCCCAGGTCGGCGCCAGTGGCGCGTAACTGTTGGCCTGGAAGCGACGGTAGGAGTTAGCGTTGGGGCAGAACAGCAGCAGCGAATCGAGCAACGAGGCGAGCATCCCGCCAATCGCGGTACGCAGCAGCGGCGTGCCGGCCGGATCCTCGGAGGCAAACAGATTGCGGCCCTCGGCATCGGCGAGGCTGACGTGCATGTGCATGCCGGTGCCCGCCAGATCATCGAAGGGTTTGGCCATGAACGTTGCCTGCATGCCGTGCTTGTGCGCCACGGCTTTGACCAGCCGTTTGTAGCGCACGGCCTGGTCCATCGCCTCCAGCGCATCGCCGTGTTCGAGGGTGATTTCCACCTGGCCCGGCGCGTATTCCGAGATCGCCGTGCGCGACGGAATACCGTGCAGTTTGCAGGCGCTGTAGAGGTCGGCGAGGAACGGTTCGATCTGCTCCAGCTCACGCAAACCGTAGACCTGCGTGTGCCTCGGTCGACCGCCGTCGGCATCCAGCGCCGGTTGCGGGCGACCGTTGTGATCGCGTTTGGCGTCGAGCAGATAGAACTCCAGCTCGCAGGCCATCACCGGGTGATAACCCTCGGCCTTGAGGGCGTCGATGACCTTGATCAGCAGGTGACGCGGATCGGCAATGCTCGCCGGCATGCCTTGTTCCGGGTGCATGCTGACCTGCACCGCAGCGGTGGGAATCTGCCGCCACGGCAGGCGCACCAGACTGCCTTCCAGCGGGTAGGCGCGGCAGTCGATGTCGCCGACGTCCCACACCAGACCGGAGTTTTCCACGTCCTCGCCGTGCACGGTCAGGCCGAGGATGGTGCTCGGCAGCGGGCGACCGCTTTCGTACACGGCGAGCAGTTCTTCGCGGTGCAACAGTTTGCCGCGCGGCACGCCGTTGGCGTCGAGGATGAACAGCTCGATCATGTCGATGTCGGGGTTCTGATCCAGAAAATTGCGTGCGTCTTCAATGGCTGCGAATTTCATAATCAATCACTCACGATGGCGCCGCACAGGCGCGCAGATTCGGTCCGGACGCAGCTCGGCAAAAGGCGCGGGCGTCCTGGCAGGGATATCGAAAAAGAGGGGGGAGCTGTCGCGGTTTTTAACGGCGCGATCAGACGGGCAGGCAGATATCCGGCGGGCGTGCGGAGTGGCGCAGCTTGGAACGGCTCAGGGCCATGGGGAGATTGACGATGCGATTCATGCGCAGCCCCTGTGAAGGAGGGCGCACAGTGCAGAGACGTTCAACGATTCTGATTGTTGTAGTGACGTGCTCATGACGCGTGTTTCCGTTGGCGGAAAACGTCGGCGGCGGGAGTGTCCCGCCATGCCGGTGTGGTTGGATAGTAAGGGGGAAGTCCGGGATAAGTAAACGCCTGATTCCGATGCGCGCGGCAAGCCACCGGCTCAGCGCAACAGATGAAACCCCAGCCCGACGAGGGCGCAAACGATCAACACCTCGATCACGCCACGCTTGAAAACAAACAACCCGAGGGTGGCGGCGAGGGCGAGCAGCAGCGCAAAAAAATCTGGCTGTGCGGCAAAACCTTTGGGCCAGAACACGTGGTAAGCAAAGAAACATGCGAGATTGAGGATTACCCCGACCACGGCTGCGGTGATCGCCGTCAGCGGTGCGGTGAACTTCAGTTCGTTGTGCGTCGACTCCACCAACGGCCCGCCGGCAAGGATGAACAGGAACGAGGGCAGGAAGGTGAACCAGGTCACCAGCGTCGCCGCCAGTGCGCCGGCGGCAAACGCATGTTCCGGGCCGAACGTCGGTTGCACGTAAGCGCCGACGAACCCGACGAATGCCACGACCATGATCAGTGGCCCCGGCGTGGTTTCGCCCAGGGCCAGTCCGTCGATCATCTGCGTCGGGGTCAGCCAGCCGTAATGCCCGACCGCGCCTTGATACACGTAAGGCAGCACGGCGTAAGCGCCGCCGAACGTCAGCAGCGCCGCTTTGGTGAAGAACCAGCCCATCTGGGTGAAGGTGCCGTCCCAGCCGAACAATGCTGTCAGCAGCGCCATCGGCAGGCACCACAGCAACGCGCCGATCAGTACCAGACGCCACAGCCTCGGCAGACTGAATCGCGCATGTTCGGGTGGTGGGGTGTCGTCATCGATCAGCGCCGGGCCGAAAGACTTTTCGCTGCCACGATGACCGCCATTGTTGAATCGCTGTGGGGACCAGCGTCCGCCGAAATAGCCGATCACTGTCGCACCGAGCACGATCAGCGGAAACGGCACGTTGAAGGCGAAGATCGCCACGAATGCCGCTCCGGCAATTGCCCACAACCACCCATTTTTCAAGGCTCGCGAGCCGATGCGATGGGCCGCGTGCAACACAATCGCGGTCACCGCCGGTTTGATCCCGTAAAACACCCCGGCCACCACCGGTACGTCGCCAAACGCGATGTACACCCAGGACAGGGCAATCAGGATCAGCAGCGAAGGCAGCACAAACAATGCGCCCGCCAACACACCGCCACGGGTTCGGTGCAGCAGCCAGCCGATGTAGGTCGCCAGTTGCTGGGCCTCGGGGCCGGGCAGCAACATGCAGTAGTTGAGCGCATGCAGAAAGCGCCGCTCGGAAATCCAGCGCCGGCGCTCCACCAGTTCCTGATGCATGATCGCGATCTGCCCGGCGGGGCCGCCGAAGCCGATGCAGCCGAGTTTGAGCCAAAAGGGCCAGGCCTGACGCAGGCTGACAGGCTGGGGGCGGGGCAAGTCCTCGGGGGGCGTTGTGCTCAAGTGCGGCTCCACGGTCCAATCGGTGCGAGCCGCTATCTAATCAGGCTTTTGTTGCAGCCGACAGTGCCCCGTCAGGCATGCGCCAGACTCCAGCGAAACGCCGCATTCTGATCACTCTCCCGTGCCTCGACCCAATGCGAACCATCAGGCGTGGTCTCACGCTTCCAGAACGGCGCACGGGTCTTGAGCACATCCATGATGAACGCACAGGCCTCGAACGCCGCATGCCGGTGCTTGCTGCTGACGCCGACAAACACGATCGGCTCGGTTACCGACAGCGCGCCGACCCGATGCACGATCTCCACCGCCAGTAGCGGCCAGCGTTCGCGGGCCTGTTCGGCGATCTGCTCCAGAGCCTTCTCGGTCATGCCCGGATAGTGCTCCAGAAACAGCTCCGTCACCGACTGCCCGACGTTCAGATCCCGCACATAACCAATGAAATTCACCACCGCGCCCACCCGTGGATTGCGCGCATGCAGATCCGCAATCAATTGACCGGCATCGAAGCCTTTACGCTGGACTCGAACCCCCATGGTTCAACCTCCCGTGACCGGCGGGAAAAACGCAATCTCGTCGAAATCCTCGATGGCCTGATCCGGCTGACACAACTCCTGGTTCACCGCACACATCAGGTTGCCGGCACCGAGTACTTCACGCCAGATATCGCCGCGCTGCATCAGCATCTGCCGCACATCCTCGACACAGGCAAGGGCGCTGCTGGCGGGAATCTTTTCACCGCCCAGATTGAGCCGGTCACGGTAGCTGGCGAAGTAGTTGATCAGGATCATTGCGGGTTCTCCCATTGAAAGTGCCCTGAGCGGCCGCCCTGTTTACTCAGCAGGCGGATGTCGCCGATGACCATCGCCCGGTCCACCGCTTTGCACATGTCGTAGATCGTCAGCGCGGCGACGCTGGCGGCGGTCAGGGCTTCGAGTTCGACGCCGGTCTGGCCGGTGAGGCGGCAAGTGCTGGTGATCTGCACGCGGTCCGGTTCGCAGGCCTTGAGTTCGACGTGGATCGAACTGAGCAACAGCGCATGACACAGCGGAATCAACTCGTGGGTGCGCTTGGCCGCCTGAATCCCGGCGATCCGCGCCACGGCGAACACGTCGCCCTTGGGGTGGCCGTTGGACTGGATCATTTGCAGGGTTTCAGGACGCATCTGCACCCAGGCTTGCGCGGTGGCTTCGCGGCGGGTCGCGGCCTTGTCGCTGACGTCGACCATGTTGGCGCGGCCCTGATCGTCGAGGTGAGTGAGGGTGTTGCTCATGCGGTTGGCTCCTGGATCGGGCTGTAGATTCGGGGGGCGTTGCGGTGTGGGACGTGGATCAGGTTCAAGCGGTGCTTGAGTGCCCAGCGCACGGTCAGCGCGGTGGGGGCGGACAGGCTAACGAGGGTGCCAAGACGGGCGCGCACGGCTTTGTGGATCAATTCGAGGCTGCAACGGCTGGTGACCACGACGAAGCCCTGACGTGCATCAAGGCCTTCGAATTGCAGGGCGCCGATCAGCTTGTCGAGGGCGTTGTGCCGGCCGATGTCTTCGCGGCACAGCAGCGCTTCGCCAGCGGCGTCGAAGTACAACGCCGCGTGCAGGGCGCCGCTGCTGCGCGCCAGTTGCTGAGCCTGTTCGATGCGCTGGCGGATGCCGTCGAAATGCGCTGCCGGTGGCAACGGTGTCGGCGTCAGGATTTCCAGTTGCGGCAGCGCCTGTTCAAGGGCCTCTACGCCGCAGAGCCCGCAACCGCTGGTGCCCGCCATTTGCCGGCGATGATCCTTCAGCGCCCAGAATGCGCGGCTGGAAATCTGCACGTCGGCCTGACAGGCCTGGTCAAAGTGAGTTAGACGGATGTCGTGGATATCATCGAGGCTGTCGACGATGGCGTTGCTCAGGCTGAAGCCGCGAATGAAGTCTTCGATGTTGCCGGGCGAGACCATCATCACCGCCTGGTTCAAGCCGTTGTAGCTGATGGCCAGTGCGATTTCCGCCGCCAGCGCCGCGTGGGACAGCGGCGCGTCGCCGAGGTATTCGCGATAAGCGACCTGCGCCGGTTGTGGCGCGGGGGCGTTGGCGTCGCCCGTTTCGATGGTTGGTTCAACCTGGCACAGCATCTTGAAAATCCCCGAAGCGCTGAAGTGGGTTCAGGCTACGGGGCAGGGAAAAGTGCGTCCAATCGCTTGTTCCGATGCAGTGATTGGATTGGTCGATCACTGAAGGCGTTAAACGGCAGGCGCCTCGATCCCGAACATCTTCCGCGCCTCGGCAAAACACTTCTCGGCAATCGCCGAGCGCGGTTCAGTCTTGCGCATCACCAGCCCCAACGGCGCGAGCACGCTGGCATCCGGCAGGTTGATGAAAGCCAGATGTTCGATCGGTTCTTCCAGACCGCTGTCCAGCGGCATGATCGAGCAGCAGAAACCCTGGTGAATCGCCTGCAGCAGTTGATAGGTCGAATCGCTTTCCATGATCGGCTGCGGATTCAACCCGCGACTGCGGAAACTCAGGTCGATGGATTTGCGGTAATGCATGCCGGTGGTGATCATCCCCAGCGGCAGTTCGGCGGCGTCTTCCCAGCTCATCTCCGGGCCTTCGAAATGGAAGTGACGGGTGTCGTAAAGCAGGCCGACGCGGGTCTCGCCGATCTCGAAAAACTCGAAATAGTTCGGGTTGACGTGGTCGAGATAACACACGCCCAGGTCCAGCTGGTTGTTGCCCAGACCCTCGATGATCTCGTCCGAACTCAGGGACGACAGGCTGTATTTCAGCTCGGGAAATATCCCGGACAACCCCTGAATGTAATTGACCGGATTGAAGTTGCTCAGCGGCACCAGCCCCAGACGCAGGCTGCCGACCAGTTGCCCGCGACAGGCAGCGGCTTCGGCGAACAACCCGTCGTGGGCGGCCAGCAGGGTGCGGGCCCAGGCCAGTACGCGTTCGCCGGCCTGGGTGAAACCTTCGAAGCGCTGGCCGCGATTGACCAGCACCAGATCCAGCTCGTCTTCCAGATTGCGCAGGCGCATCGACAGGGTCGGCTGGGTGATGTGGCAGCGCGCGGCGGCCTGGCCGAAGTGGCGGGTTTCGTCCAGCGCAATCAGGAACTTGAGTTGTTTGATGTCCACGATGGCACCTGCTCGAAGGGAAATTTGGATTGAGTATTGACGCAGATGCGTACGGCGCACGAAAAGCGCAGGTGGCGACGATCCCACTGATCGCGTTTTACGTCCAATCGGAAGCGTTGAAGAGGCTATCGAGGGATTCAATCATGGCCGGTTTCATTGGCTGGATCAGTGAGCGCCGCCCGATAAAAAACAGCCGATAGAGCGGGTCGATAATGTGGTTGGTTAGAGTGATTAGACAGTCTTCATAAGTGGCACTTAGGCTCTGGCCCAATTGAATTGACGAAGGCCGGAGAGTGCCATGAGTGTTAAAGCGGATGCCCTGTTTGTTCCCTTGAATATTGCCGTGCTGACGGTCAGCGATACCCGCGATTACGCCAGCGATACCTCCGGCCAGTTGCTGGTCAGCCGCTTGCTCGAAGCCGGCCATACCTTGAGTGAACGCAACCTGCTCAAGGACGACCTGTACAAGATCCGCGCCCAGGTCGCGCAGTGGATCGCCGACGACAACATCCAAGTGGTACTGATCACCGGCGGCACCGGTTTCACTGGCCGCGACAGCACCCCGGAAGCGGTGGCTTGCCTGCTGGACAAGCAGATCGACGGCTTTGGCGAGCTGTTCCGCGCCATTTCGATTCTCGACATCGGCACCTCGACCGTACAAAGCCGCGCACTGGCGGGCCTGTCCAACGGTACGCTGGTGTGCTGCCTGCCGGGTTCCACCGGCGCGTGCCGCACTGCGTGGGAAGGCATCCTTTCCGAACAACTGGATAACCGTCACCGCCCGTGCAACTTCGTCCCGCACCTCAAACCGGTGCAAGCCTGCGGGCCACGGGGATGAGCAAGCCTGGATTGATGCCGGTCGAGGATGCACTCGACCAGTTGCTGGCGATGGCCAACGAACAGCGCCTGCCGGACAGCGAACCGGTGCCGCTCACTGAGGCGCGCGGTCGAGTATTGGCCAGCGATCTGGTCGCCACCCTCGATCTGCCGCCATGGCCGAACAGTGCCATGGACGGTTACGCCTTGAACCTCGCCGATCTGCACCGCCAGCCATTGAGCGTCTCGCAACGGGTCTATGCCGGGCTGGCGCCGGACGCCTTGCTGCCCGGCACCTGCGCGCGGATCTTCACTGGCGCGCCGTTGCCTCCCGGTGCCAATTGCGTGGAAATGCAGGAAAACACCGAGGTACTGGAGGACGGTCGCATACGTTTCCTGCAACCGCTGAAAGTCGGCCAGAACATCCGCGCCCAGGGTCAGGAAAACCGTGTCGGCGACACTCTGCTTCGCGCCGGCAAACGCCTCGGCCCGTTCGAACTGGCGGTGGCGGCGGGGCAGGGCATGACCCATTTGCCGGTGGTCCGTCGTCCGCGTGTGGCATTGCTGTCGACCGGTGACGAACTGGTGGAACCGGGCCAGCCGTTGCGTCCCGGCAGCATCTACAACAGCAACCGCACGTTGCTCGACCACTGGTTGCGCGAACTGGGTTGCGAGGTGATCGACGCCGGTATTCTTCCCGATCGCCCGGCGCAGACCCGGCTCAAACTTGAGCAGTTGCAAGTGGCGGCCGATCTGATTCTGACCACCGGCGGCGTGTCTGCCGGTGATGCCGACTGCCTCGGCCAGGTGCTGCGTGACAACGGCAAACCGCTGTTGTGGAAGCTTGCGATCAAACCCGGCAAACCGCTGACGGTCGGGCATTTCGGCACGGTGCCGGTGATCGGTCTGCCGGGCAATCCGACCTCGGCGCTGGTGACCTTCGGCCTGCTGGCGCGCCCGTACCTGCTGCGTGTTCAAGGTGTGGAAGAGGTGATGCCGTTGAGCTTCACGGTCAACGCCGGGTTCGACTGGCCGAAACCCGGCAGCCGCCGCGAGTACCTGCGGGTGCGTCTGGAAGGCGGGCAGGCGGCGCTGTATCCGAACCAGAGCTCCGGGGTTCTGCTCGGCGCGACCTGGGCCGACGGGCTGGTGGAAATCCCGGAGAACAGCACGTTGCGAATGGGCGATCCACTGCGCTTCATTCCGTTCAGCGAGCTGTTCTGAGGACGATCAGAAGGTGTAGATCACTTGCCCGGCAAGGGACGTCTGCAGCCGACGCTCGACAATCGGGCTGTCGGCGGCTTCGTGATTCAGGTACTGCACCGCCAACACCGTCGATACGCTCCACTGTTTGTCCAGCGACAATGACCACGTCAGGTCTGCACCGCGACTGATCAACCCGGCCCGGGCCTTGTACGCGCGGAACTGGCTGCGCGAGGCCTGGGCATCGCTGACGCCGTACCAGGTGCGCATGTAGTTGCTGTCGCCGAACTGGCTGTTGAGGCCGCCGGTCACCTTGCCGAACCGTCCTTCGTAGAGCGGCGCGCTGATACTCAGCTTGAGGCGGTTCCAGGCCGAGCCGGTGTCGTGGTCATCGTCGTCCTTTTCCAGCGCATGTTCGAAACTCGCGCCGAGAATGAGCGGGCCGAGGTGGTACGTCCCGTCGAGGCCGATCACCGGGCGCGACTTGATCGAACCCATGCCGTTGAGTTCGTCCGAGCCCTTGTAGCCGGTCTTGCGATCCTTGCGCACGTCGCTGGCGCCGATGTAGACGCTGAGGCCGAAATCCTCTTCATCGAAACCCCAGCCCAGACCTCGGCTAGTGTCGAGGAACACGCCGTAGGGGCTGACGATTTCAACGCCCACCAACGGCGCCACCACCCGTTCATCACTGCCGCTGTAACGCGGCGCACTGGCGGCCCCGGCGCGCAGGGTGGTGTGCCAGTCTTCGGCGCGCAGCGAGTCGCCGGCCAGCAGCAGGCAAAGGGAGGTCAGGGACAGCGAGAACGTACGCAACGAAACCGGCATGGGGCACCCGATGGGGAATGTAGATGCGCCATGCTAGGCGGGTGCCCACCGGCAATCTTTGGCAGCTTTGTCGGGAAACTGTCAAAGACTGTGAAGGCAGCTAACGGGTCAATCCCAGCCGTTCGTGCCATTGGGCGATGGACTCTTCGGGGTAGACCTCGAATTGCCGGTCCTTCGCGCTCGCCTGCACTTCGACCCACGGCGCTTTCGAGCCGAGCATCAGGTGGGTGTGTTCCGGCGGCACCGGCAACGGTGTGTCGATGGCCGAGGCGAACGGGTGGATCAGCTCCGGCCACTCCGGGCTGAACAGCCACAGTCCGCTGCCGCACAGCGAGCAGAAGTGTCGTTCGGCGGTGCTGCGATGGGCGCGTTTTTCGCCATCGTCTTTCATTTTCGCGTGGTAGATCGTGATGTTTTTGCGACCGCGCACCTTGAGGCTGGCCGCGTCGCCGCCGAGGTTGATCGCATAGCCGCCACCGCCCTGGGTCTTGCGGCAGATCGAGCAGTAGCAGCGTTGATAAGGGTAGGGGTGGGCGCTGTCGAGGGTGAATGAAACCGCGCCGCAGTGGCAGGAGCCTTCGAGGTGCATGGTGGCCTCCGGTCTGGCGTTGTCGATGCGGTTCAGCCTAGAAGATATGTCGCGCCTGTGCCGCTGCATTCGCGGCACAACTGGACGCCCACGAAAAGCCCCGTCAGCATGTCCGCAAAAAAAGGGACTCAACCCATGCGCCGACTACCTTCCCTGGCCGCCCTGCGAACCTTCGAATGCGCCGCCCGCCACGCGCATTTCGGCCGGGCCGCCGCCGAGCTGTGCGTCACCGACAGCGCCGTCAGCCATCAGATCCGCCAACTCGAAGAGCAACTGGGCGTGTCGCTGTTCATCCGCGAGGGCCGGCAGATTCGCCCGACCATCGCCGCCGGACGCCTGATGCAGAGCCTGCAACAGGCTTTCGAACTGATCGGCGATGCCTGCGATGAATTACGCGATCCATCCTCGCTCGCCGTGTTGCGGCTGGCGGTGACGGCGGAGCTGGCGCAGAAGTGGCTGATGAACCGCCTCACCGATTTCTACGCGCGTTATCCGCACATCACCTTGCACCTCTACGAACAGCCGATCGACGCCACAGCACCCGGCGAAGACATCGATCTGGCGATCACCTACGGCACCGGCCCGGTGGACAGCAGCGCGTACTTCGTCCGCCCGTTGCCGGCGCTGCAGTTCTTCCCGGTGTGCAGCCCCGGCCTGTTCAACCAGGGCACCCTGAAAGCCCCGAAGGACCTGGCCCGGCATTGCCTGCTGCACGATGATCAGGACGGCAAGACCTGGACCGCGTGGCTCACCAGCCATGCCGGCGACCTGCGCCCGGAGCGCCAGTTGTATTTCGCCCATGCCGGGCTGGCGCTGGAAGCCGCTGCGCAAGGGCAGGGCGTGGCGATGGGCGACAACCTCACCGCGCAGGAGGATTTACAGAACGGGCGTCTGGTGCGGCCATTCACCTCCAGCATGACCGCGCTGGGTCAATATGCGCTGGTCTGCGAGCGGGTGCGGCTGGAGCGTCCGGCGGTGGCGCAGATGCTGGAATGGTTCAACGATCAACTGGCGGATTGATGAGTTGAATTCAACTGTTCCGAAATAATCATCGTTGGCGAGCCGACCGCTCGCGACCGTAGCCTGAGGTCATTCCCATCCCGATGACGAGGTTTGACCATGGCACGTTTGCTCGACACCACCCCGAAACAGGACGGCTTCCGTCTGCCCGGCGAATTCGAAGCCAAGTCCGGCTGCTGGCTCGGCTGGCCGGAACGCACCGATGTCTGGCGCAACGGCGCCAAGCCAGCACAGAAAGTCTGGGTGCAGATTGTCACCGAGATCTCCCACAGCGAACCGGTGACGGTCTGCGCCTCGGCCTCCCAGTTCGCCACTGCCCGTCGCCAGTTGCCGCCGCAAGTGCGGGTAGTCGAGATGACCTGCAACGACACCTGGTTTCGCGACAGCGGCCCGTGCTTCGTGGTCAACGACCAGAGCGGTGAAGTGCGTGGTGTCGACTTTGAATTCAACGCCTACGGCGGCCTCGATGGCGGGCTCTACTATCCGTGGGACAAGGACGACCAGATCGCCAGCAAGATCCTCGAAATCGAACGCTTCGACCGCTATCGCGCACCGTTGATCGCCGAACTCGGCGGCATTCAGAGCGACGGCCAGGGCAGCATCCTCACCACCGAACAATGCCTGCTCAACCGCAATCGCAACCAGCATCTGGGCAAGGACGAAGTGACCCGCCGGCTGACCGATTACCTCGGCGCCGAGCAAGTGATCTGGCTGCCGCGCGGCTGCAAGTTCGACGAAACCGACGGCCATGTCGACGACCTCGCGTGCTTCGTGCGCCCCGGCGAAGTGGTGCTGCAATGGACCGACAACCGCGATGACCCGCAGTGGGAAATTTATCAGGAGGCCTACGACATTCTGCGCAGTACCCGCGACAGCCGTGGCCGCGAACTGATCGTGCACAAATTGCCGCAACCGGACGTGCTGGAGTGGACCGCCGAAGAAGCCGAAGGACTCGATCAGCAGGACAGCACCCACACCCGCCAGGCCGGCACCAAAATCTGCGCCTCGTACATCAACTACTACGCCGGCAACAGCTCGATCGTGGTGCCGCTGTTCGGTGATCGCAACGATCAGGTGGCGCTGGCGACCCTCGCCGAACTGTTCCCGCAGCACAAGATCGTCGGCATCGAAAACTCCCGGGAAATCCTGCTCGGTGGCGGCAACGTCGCGTGCATCACCATGCCGCAATACGCCGGCCAGAAAAAAGGAGCCTGAGCATGGGCCTGCACAAACTGAGTAAAGCGTTATTGCTGGTGCTTGCACCCCTGTGTGTGCAGGCCGCCGAACCGGCGAAACCGGTGGTCAATCTGTATATCTGGGGCGAGTACCTGGCCCCGGATACCCTGAAGAATTTCGAGGCGAAAACCGGGATTCAGGTGGTCGCCGATCACTTCGATTCACTGGAGACCGTCGAAACCAAACTGCTCACCGGCCGCAGCGGCTACGACCTGGTGCTGACCGCCGGCCAGCACCTGTCGCGGGCCATCGAGAGCGGTGCGATCCAGACCCTGAACAAGCAGCAGCTCCCGCACTTTGCCGGAGTCGGTGAAGAGTTCCGTCAGCACATGGCGGTGTTTGATCCGGGCAACCGCTATGCCGGGATTTACGCCTGGGGCACCACCGGCGTCGGCTATCAGGAGGAGGCCGTGAAGCAGCGCCTGCCGGAGGCACCACGGGACAGCTGGGCGATGTTGTTCGATCCGGCGGTGGTGTCGAAATTCGCCGATTGCGGGGTGAGCCTGCTCAACGATCCGAACGAAGTGTTCGCGGCAGTCATGAAGTACATGGGCCTGGACATCAATCGCCAGAGCCTCGATGACCTGAAGCTCGCCGAGCAACAATTGGCGAAGATCCGCCCGTACATCCGCTACTTCGACAACGACCTGAACATCAGCGACCTGGCCAACGGCAACACCTGCGTGGCGATGTCGTGGAACGGCAACGTTGCCATTGCGGCGGGTCAGGCAGAGGCGGCGAAAAAATCGTTCAAGTTGAATTACCGGATTCCGAAGGAGGGCACGCTGATCTGGTTCGACGCCATGGTCATTCCCAAGGATGCACCGCATCCCGAGGCTGGCCTGGCATTGATGGATTATTTGATGACGCCTGAGGTGATTGCGCCGATCACCGATACGATTCACTACGCCAATGCGATCACGGCGGCGGACGGGTTGATTGATCCGGCGATTCGTAATGATCCGGGGACTTATCCGCCGGAGGCGGTGAGGGCTTCGTTGTATAGCAAGAATGACAATGGCAAGGCGTTCAACCGGGCTTTGATTCGGGCGTTCAGTCGGTTGAAGTCAGGCCTTTGAAAGCCGCCCTCACTTACGGTGAGGGCGCTTTTGGCACCCGCCACAAATACCAAGCCGCCACCGTCCGAAACGGCTTCCAATCCAACCCGATCTCAATTATCTGCTTACGCGTCGGCTGCACCTCCAGCCCCTTCAACCGCCGATACCCTTCGCGCACGCCAAAGTCATCCGCCGGCAGAATATCCGGCCGCTCCAGGCTATAAATCAGCAACATTTCGACAGTCCAGCGCCCAACCCCGCGCAAACTGACCAACCGCTCGATCAGCGCTTCATCCTCCATCGCCAGCGCAGTCGAGTAATCCGGCACCACGCCGTCCAGAGTCGCCCGGGCGATCCCCTGAATCGTCGCAATCTTGCCCGCCGAAAACCCGCAACCGCGCAGTCGATCAAAGTCCGTGGCAAGGATCTGCTCCGGACGCGGAAACGTCTGCCCGGGAAACAACCCCACCAGCCGCCCGACAATCGCGTCGCCAGCCTTGGCATGCAGTTGCTGATAGGCAATCGCCCGTACCAGCGATTCATAAGGATCGCGCGCCGGATGCGGCTGATGCAGGCAGGGGCCGACCGCAGCAATGTGGCGCTGCCAGTCGGCGTCGAGGCTGGCCAGAAACTCGCTGGCCGGTTGATAAGGATCGGGCATGGCTTACTTCAGCAAACCGTTGACTTCGCCATAGGTGAAAGCCTTGAGGTCATGAGTGTCGAGCTTGCCGCTGGCGAGGAAGCTTTTCACCAAAGAGCCCATGGCGCCGTACATGAACTCGGCGATGCCGGAGCCGGCGCTCAAGCGGCGCACGCCGAGGGTTTTCAGTTCGTCGGGGGAGGGCAGGCCGGCGAAGCCCAGGACGTTGACCGGCAACATCGTACCTTTGCAGATGGCTTCGATTTCATAGGCGGAAGTCACCCCGGCGGCGAACAGGCCATCGGCCCCGGCTGCTTGATACAGCGCGGCGCGGTGCAAGGTTTCGGCAACGCGATCCTCGGCCGGCACCAGCCCTTTGAGGTAAACGTCGGTGCGGGCATTGATGAACAACTTCACATCGCGTTTGTCGGCAACCTTGCGCGCCACTTCGATCTTGCGCGCCAGCAGTTCCGGCGTGCCGCTGCCGTCTTCGATATTGATCCCGACCGCGCCGGCGGCGACAACCGCATCGATCACTTCGGCGACCCGGTCGAGGTCATCGGAATAACCGGCCTCGATGTCCACGCTCAACGGCACCTTGATGACACGGGCAATCGACTCCACGGTGCTGATCAAACGCTCCAGCGGCAGGGTGTTGCCATCCGGGTAACCATGGGCCCAGGCCACGGCGGCGCTGCTGCTGGCCACCGCTTTGCCGCCGAGCTGCTCGACCAGTCGCGCGCCGGTGGCGTCGGCGACGTTGGTCAGGATCAGCAGGCCATCGTGGTGCAACTGGTGAAATTGTTTATCGAGCGCGTTCATCGAAATCCCTTCTTGTCGTCGTTCAGAAAGCCAGCGATTGCGTCAGTTGCACGGCAGCGTTTTCCAGCCTGAGCAGAAACGCCTTGCGCGGTTGCCCACCACCATAGCCGGTCAGCGAGCCGTCCGCACCGATCACCCGATGGCACGGCACCACGATCGACAGCCGATTGTGCCCGTTGGCCAGACCCACCGCGCGACTGGCGCCGGGTTTGCCCAGCCGTGCGGCGATGGTGCCGTAAGTGCTGGTGTGGCCGTAGGGGATTTGCCGCAGTTCGGCCCAGACCTGGCGGGCAAACTCGCTGCCGGGCAGGTGCAACGGCACACTGAATTCGCTCAGTTTGCCGGCGAAGTACAGCGCCAGCTCGTTTTCGATCTGCTGCAAGTGCGCGTTGTGCCCCGGTGCGACCACGTAGCCGTAGCGGTTTTGCAGTTCTTCGACTTCGCGGGTCAGCGCCGGGCGGTCGAGAAACTCCAGCAGCACCAGCCCACGTCGCTCGGCCATGGCGATCATCGGCCCCAGCGGTGTGGTCAGGCGAGTGAACAGCAGCGGCTCGCTGGCCGCCGCACGGCCCGGCGTAATGTGGAACGACTTCTGAAATGCATCGCGAAAACCGCTGAGGGATTCATAGCCGGAGTCGAACGCCGCGTGGTCGATGGACGTGCCTTGTTTGATCCCGCCCAGTGCCACACCGAGTCGACGGGTGCGCAGCCACGCATGGAAGGTCATGCCGAAATGCTGCTTGAACCAGCGCCGCAGTTTCAGCGGTTCGATGCCTTCGGCGAGCAATTGTGCATCGCTCCAGCGCAGTTCCGGATCGGCGTCGACGGCTTTCAATAGCCGTTGTACCCAGTCCGGGGCGATGGCGGCAGCGTCCAGCGGCTTGCAGCGCAAACAGGCGCGGTAACCGGCGGACAGGCAGTCGTCAGCGTGGGCGAAGAACTCGACGTTTTCCGGTTTCGGCTTGCGCGCCGTGCAGGTCGGGCGGCAGAAGATCCCGGTGGTTTTCACCGCCGTGAAGAACACGCCTTCATAGGCAGTGTCGCTTGCGAGCATGGCGCGAACCATTTCGGCGTGAGGGGGCAGGACAGCGGTCTGTATGTTCATGGGCCGAGGATAAAACCAGTTATTCGATGGCTCCACCGAAAAATCGACAGTGAATTTTCGGGCCGCTGCACTACAGTGATCGGGTCGCTACAACTCGGGAAATGAAGGTATGCCACCGTTCACGATTCACCACATCGATCACATCGTGCTGCGCGTCGCCGATCTGCAGCGCAGCATCGATTTCTACGACCGGGTCTTCGGTGCCGAAGTGGTCAAGCGCAACGAAAAGTTCGGTCTGGTGCACCTGCGCGCCGGCACGTCGATGATCGATCTGGTCGACCTCGACGGCGAAATCGGCCGCAAGGGCGGCGCCGCTGCCGGCAGCGAACGGCGCAATGTCGATCACTTCTGCCTGCGCATCGAGCCGTTCGATGAAGCGGCGCTGATCAGCCATTTGCAATCCTGCGGCCTGACCGTCGACAAGGCCGCCACCCGTTTCGGCGCCGAGGGCAACGGCCTGTCGCTGTACTGCTTCGATCCGGACGGCAATCAGGTCGAGCTCAAAGGTCCGTCCGAAGCTTAGGCCCGTTTGGCCATCAGCAACACCGAAGCCGCCGCCGACAACAGCCCCGCGCAGCAGCGATTGAAAATCCGTTTGCCGCGCGGCTCGGCGAACCAGCGGCGCATGTGCAGGCCCATGTAGGCGTAGGCGCTGATGGCGATCCATTCCAGCAACAGGAACAGCACGCCCAGCAGCATGAACTGCGGGGTGATGGCGCGGTTCGGGTCGACGAACTGCGGCAGGAATGCGGTGAAGATGAGAATTGCCTTCGGATTGCCTGCGGCCACTAAAAACTCCTGACGTGCCAAGGCCAGCAGCCCACTCGCCGGCGCCGCAACGGCGTCTTCGGCAGTCGGATTGGCCCGCCACAGCTGCCACGCCAGATACAACAGATACCCTGCGCCTACGATCTTGATCCCGTAGAACAACAACTCGGACGTCTGCAGCACCACCGCCAGCCCTGCCGCTGCGAGGGCGATCATCCCCGCAAATGCCAGCAACCGGCCGATACCGGCCACGCAGGCGCGACGATAACCATAACGGGTGGCGTTGCTGACCGACAGCAGGTTGTTCGGGCCGGGCGCCATGTTCAAGGCGAAACAGGCGGGCAGAAACAGGGAAAGGGTGGCGAGATCCATGGCGCGGGCTCCGGTGGCGGGACGGCTATTTTTATCACGCCGGCGGCAGGCCGGAACCGTACAGTCAGGCTGCGGAGTCGCGGTACAGCAATTGTCGGGCGTGAATCCGTTCGAACTTTCTTCTGCCCCGTCAACTCTGAAACCGTCACAGGGTGATGAATCCGCCAGAAAAAATTATCTGCCGGGTCAGAAAGGACAATTGCCGTGTAAGCTTTCGCGCCATGCGTTTTCATTCCCCAATGGCCCCAGGCGGCCCACTGTACGAGCGACTACATGCAAGCAAAGGCCCGCGAGGTTCATGTGCCACCGGTGTTGCAGGACTTGCGCGCCGGCACCGCCGAACTGCACATCGCACTGGAAAAACGCCTTCCTTTTTTCTCCGACACCCTTGATCTGCACGCTTTCGAGCGATTGATGCGCGCCTATTACGGCTTCTATCAGCCACTGGAAGCCGCAATGCAGGACAGCGGCGCCATCCCTGCCGATTTCGATCTGGCTTCACGCCTCAAGGCGCCGACCTTGCAACGGGATCTGCACGCGTTGGGCGCAAATCCGGAGGTTTCCTCAATCTGCCGCCAGTTGCCCGCCATTGATTCAGCCGCCGCATGCCTGGGCGTGCTGTACGTGCTGGAAGGCGCGACCCTCGGCGGGCAGATCCTGCGCCGGGAAATCGCCACACGACTGAGTCTGGGCGCGGACAACGGCGCGGCGTTTCTGGATATCTATGGCGCCGCCACCGGCCGGCGCTGGCGCGATTTCATCGAATACCTGGGCAGCCGCCCGATGGACGCCGACGAGCGTGAAGCCGTCGTGGCGGCCGCTCACACCACATTCAGCTGTTTCGAGCGCTGGCTCGAAAGCCAGGAGGTTCTGGTATGACCCCGCAAGACAAAGAAGCCTTTGAAGAATTGCTGGCCAACTGTGCCGACGAGCCGATCCGCTTTCCCGGTGCGATCCAGCCACACGGTCTGCTGCTGACCCTGAGCGAGCCCGACCTTTCGATCATCCAGATCAGCGCCAACGTTGAGACCTTGCTCGCGCGCCCGGCACAGGAACTGATCGGCCAGCCGCTGCAAAGCCTGATTGGCGATGCCCATGCCGCGCAGGTTCGCGAGGCCTTGCAACAGCCGACCCTGTCCGACGCGCCGCCGCTGCACTTTCGCCTCAACGGCACGGCATTCGAAGGCTTGCTGCACCGGCATCAGGATGTGCTGATCCTGGAGCTGGAAATCCACGTCGAAAACTTCCAGCCGCGCAACGTCGCCGGCACCGAAACCCACCTCGGGCGGATGCTCGCGCGCCTGCAAAAGGCCCAGAGCCTGCAGGCGCTGTACGACATCAGCGTCAAGGAAATCCAGGCCATGACCGGTTACGACCGGGTGCTGATCTATCGCTTCGAAGAGGAGGGCCACGGCCAGGTCATCGCCGAAGCGTCCGATCCATCGATGGAAGTCTTCAACGGTTTGTTCTTCCCGGCCTCGGACATCCCCGAGCAGGCCCGGGAGCTGTACCGCACCAACTGGCTGCGGATCATCCCGAATGCCGACTACCAACCGGTGCCACTGGTACCCAAGCTGCGCCCGGACACCCAGACCCCGCTGGACCTGAGCTTCGCCACATTGCGCAGCGTGTCGCCGATCCACTGCCAGTACATGAAGAACATGGGCGTGCTGTCCTCAATGAGCATTTCCCTGCTCAAGGGCGACCGGCTCTGGGGCCTGATCAGTTGCGGCAACCGTCAGCCGCTGCATGTTCCGCACGAATTGCGCACGGCGTGCCAGACCATCGGCCAGGTGCTGTCGTTGCAGATCAGCGCGATGGAAGCGCTGGAAGTCAGCCGTCAACGGGAAGAAAAGGTCGAGGCGCTGGCGTTGCTCAATCAGGCGATGATCGATTCGCCGCAGAACGTCTTCGATGGCTTGGCCAACCAGCCGCAGGTCCTGATGGCGCTGGCCAATGCCGGCGGCATCGCGATCATTGAAGACAAGCAATTGCACCGTTACGGCAACTGCCCGGAGCCGGAAGAGATTCGCGCCTTGCACAAATGGTTGCAGGAGCGTGGCGAGCCGGTGTTTGCCAGTCATCACCTGGCCAGCGTCTATCCGCCGGCAGCGCAGTATCAGCAGGTCGCCAGCGGCGTGCTCGCCATGAGTCTGCCCAAACCGGTGGACAACGGCGTGCTGTGGTTCCGCCCGGAAGTCAAAGAGAACATCAACTGGAGTGGCGATCCGCGCAAGCCGCTGGACCTGGAAAACTCCGACGCCGGACTGCGTCTGCGGCCGCGTACTTCGTTCGAAATCTGGAAGGTCGAAATGGCCGGGATTTCCACCAAGTGGAGCCACGGCGATCTGTTTGCGGCCAACGACCTGCGCCGCTCGGCACTGGAAAACGACCTGGCCCGCCAGGTGCGCCGCGAGCAGGAAGCGGTGCGCGCCCGTGATGAACTGGTGGCGGTGGTATCCCACGATCTGCGCAATCCGATGACGGTCATTTCGATGCTGTGCGGCATGATGCAAAAGGCCTTCAGCTCCGACGGGCCGCACACTTCGCGGCGCATCTCCACCGCCATCGACACCATGCAGCAAGCCGCCGGGCGCATGAACACGTTGCTGGAAGACTTGCTCGACACCTCGAAAATCGACGCCGGGCGCTACACCATCGCGCCGCAGAAACTCGATGTCGCGCAGATGTTCGAAGAGGCGCAGTCACTGCTCGCGCCGCTGGCGCTGGACAAGGACATCAGCATCTCGTTCGAGGCCGATCCCGATCTGAGCATTCATGCCGACCCGGAGCGGCTGTTCCAGGTGCTGTCGAATCTGGTCGGCAATGCGATCAAGTTCACACCGCGTCTGGGCACGGTCGATGTGTTTGCCAAATCAGTTGGCGACGATATCGTTTTCACGGTGCGCGACAGCGGCGAAGGCATTCCCAAGGATCACTTGCCGCATGTATTCGACCGCTACTGGACGGTGAAGGAAGGCAACCCGAACGGCACCGGGCTGGGCTTGTACATCACGCAGGGCATCGTCGAAGCCCACGGCGGGCGGATCGTGGCCGAGAGCGAGCCGGGGCAGGGCAGCGAATTCCGCTTCACCGTGCCACGTCTGGACTGAGCAGCGGCTCGCGGCGGGTGGCCTGCAACAGGGCCACCCATTCGGCGGCGAATCGATGGCAGTCACCGGGCCATCGGGCCGTCAGCAATTGGCCGTCGCGCACCACAAAACCGCTTTGCGGGTTCTCTGCCTGATCGCGTTTGGCAATGAGCGGCCCGCGTATGAAGTCGGCCTTGTTGGCCAATGCGGTTTTCACTTCTGCCTCGACGGTTTGCTTGTAGGTGCGGTAGTAGCGCCCCAGCCACGCAGCGGTCATCAGCCACGCCGGCAATTCCATGGTTGCCGCCAGCAACGCCGTGACCTTGCGCCCGAACAACACCGAACGTCCGGTGTCGGGATCGAGCGTACGCGCCAGCAACAACACGCCATGACACACCGCTGCCACGGGCTTTTCGGCCTTGAAAAATTGCAGGGCGATCTGCTGGGCCTGTTTGGATTCCAGCAGTGTGCGCATCCCCTTGGCATGACCACCGGGAATCAGCAGGCCATCGAACTGGCTCGGGTCGACATCGGCATACGCGAGCGGATTTTTGAACGCTTCGGACTCGATCATCCGCGTGTAACTGTCCAGATCGGCCTTGCGCGTCATCAGCATCGAACTCAGCAGGCCGAAACCGATGTCCACCAGTCGTGAGTCGGCGTGGGCGGGCAAGCCTTGCGGGGTGGCAAAACGTACTTCGATGCCCGCATCGCGCATGGCCTGCCAGGGCACGCTGCTTTCGGTGGGGTCGTAATCGGCGGCTGGCAACAGAATCAGAATCATCGCGGGCGACTTCCTGGTCGAGAGTGGTCACTGAGGTAGAGCGTAGTGGGTCTGCGGGCGCGGGGGTAATTTCGTTCAATACTCAGGGCTGGACGCTGGTTACCGTGAGCGCCTTGTTCCTCGATCTGAAGCAGGTGTGCGATGAGTCTGATTGTGTCGATGGCGGCGTTTGCCCTGGCCGCGTCCATTACCCCGGGGCCGGTGAATATCGTGGCGTTGAGTTCGGGGGCGCAGTTCGGTTTTCGTGCCAGCCAACGGCATGTGGCCGGGGCGACGCTGGGGTTTGTGTTGTTGCTGGTGTTGATGGGACTCGGTCTTCACGAAGTGTTGAAACTGTGGCCGGCGCTGACCCGTGTGGTGCAACTCGCCGGGGTGGCGTTTCTGCTGTTCATGGCCTGGAAACTGGCCACCGATGACGGGCAATTGAATACGGGAGAATCGGGCAGGGCGCCGTCGATGCTCTATGGTGCAGTCATGCAATGGCTCAACCCCAAGGCCTGGCTGGCCTGCGTGGCGGGCATGGGCGCGTTTGTCGCCGATGGCGAGGCGCGGTTGGTGTGGCAGTTTGCGGCGGTGTATCTGGTGATCTGTTATCTGTCGCTGGGGTGTTGGGTGTATGCCGGGACGTTTCTGCGCGGCTATCTGGGCAACCCGGCGGGGATGCGGTTGTTCAATCGGGTGATGGCAGCGTTATTGGCGATTAGTGCGGGGTATTTGTTGCTGCCGTGAGCGGGGCGGGCCTTGGGTTTAAAGGTGTTTAAGGATGCTTCCGGCAAGCTACGACACCTTGCGCCATTGCCTACGCATCCGCCAGAATCCGCCGGCTTGTGGGCCTTGGGGCCGGGTTCTATCGTGTGTCGGTCGCTGACGAATCAGCGACCGGACTTGACCGTCCGACTCAATCAAGGCGCCAGCGTGCCGTTTCCGTTCAGCTCTCGTGGCTGTTCGTTTTATGGCGGTTGTGCGCGGGATACCTTCGGGTATGCCGGGTTCCTTGATTCCCGGTCGGTCAACCCGCGTACAGCTGCCACCTGTTTCGATTGACCGCGAACGGTTGCAGCTCCGCCTATCAAGGAGCTTCACCATGATCAAACCTACGCCAAACCCGCCCGAAACCGACCCGACCTCGCCCTACGAAACCCTCGACTCCAAGAAATTCCACGAAGCCGCCGACCGCGCCCTCGATCACTACCTCAATCCGTTCCATCCCAGAAAGCCCCTGCTCAAACCCAACACCCGCTACCTCATCGCCCCCGGCATCCCGAATGAAGAACTGCTGGCCGACGCCTGCGAGACCCTGACCTCGGCCAAAACCATGGCCAGCGACTTCGCCGGGATGATCGATGCGCCGCAGCGGCATGTGCTGCTGGGCATCGGGCAACTGATCATGCTGGCGGAACTGGCGGTAAATCGGGTGCTGGATAATCTGGATGTGGCAGCAGAGCCCCGGCCCTGAATGCTGAAACTGAAACGGCCCCTTTGCGGGGCCGTTTTTGTTTCTGCAGGAAAACCGTTCACCGATGACCATTCGTCTTGAAGTCAGGCTCGCCTGTCAGATCTGACAGGTGACGGTTCTCTCCTTTCGCGGTGTCATGAACCTCGCCCCGAAGATGGCTTCCCACCGCACGCAGGAGAGCAACATGAGCATCAACATCAATTCGACACAGATCAGCGCCTTGCTCCAGCTGTATCCGATGGCCATCCCGGGCGCAGAAGAAAACCTGCAACCGCCAGGGGTTTACCATCTCGGCATTCCCGAAAGCATTCATTCGCCATCCACCAAACTCTTCATGGTGATCGACCCGGTCACGTTGTTTTCTACTCCCTTCGAGGCAGGTGACTCCGTAAGGCTGTGGGTCAACAGCCAGGCGACATCCGTGATCAAGCCTATCAAGCCGGGCGAAGAGAACGACCGCATTTTTATGGAGTTGCCTTGGGGATGGTTGAAGGATGGTCTCAATACGCTGTACTACGAAGTCACCCGGGTCAGCGGTAATAAAGATAAGTCCGATCCGATACTGAACGTGCTGTTCAATAACCCGGTCTCCGGTATCACGGTCAGCCATCCGGCCAGCATCGGCCCGGGGCAACCGGCCAAGTTCACTTTAACGCGCAGCAACCCCCGCGAATTTGACGTGATGGAACTGTTCATTAGGAGGTGGACCAAAATTATCCCCTACGTCCATCCTGCCAACCCGGTCACCTACACCCTGACGGCCACTGACCTTCAGCAGATCGGTGACGGCACCCATCAGGTGTACGCCACGGTGGTCGATCAGCTGACCAACAGCAATGTGTCGCCGACGACTTCCATCACCATTACCGCCAATCAGAAAGTGTATAACCCGCCGATCATCGTGCAGGGGGAACCGGGCAAGATTCTCGACGTTCCATCACTGAACGGAAAAGACGCCACGATTCACGGTCTGATTTGGACAGGAATCGCGGCGGGGCAGCAGGTCTGGCTGAAACTGACCGGACAGAAACCCGACGGCTCGACCGTCACCTTGCAGATCTGGAATGGCGGGGCCAGTCAGGTCAATGCGACCTGGGTCAGCCAGGGGTTCTGGCCCAAACCGTTGCCGGCCAGTTTTCTGTCCCAACTGGCCGATGGCTCCAGTTTGCGGATGGAGTTCTGGGTATCGGAGGACAAGAGCAACAACTTTGCGACGGCGACGAAGTTTGCGGATCAGGTGTATACGATCAAGGCTGTGCAACAGGTGTTGAATTCCCCGATCATCGTGGAAGCCGAGACAAACAAAAAAGTGCTGGACGTAACGGCGTTGAATGGCAAAGACGCAACACTGCATGCACTGACCTGGAGCGGGATGGTAGATGGTCAACCATGCTGGCTGAAGCTACTGGGGTTCAAGGCTGACGGCAGCGCACATGACCTGCAAATCTGGAATGGTTTGCCAGCGAGAACCAACCCGACGTGGATCAGTACAGGCAAGTATGTGCAGAAGGTGCTCAACAGCTATCTGGCGCAACTGGGTGACGGTAAGTCGTTGACGGTGCAGTTCTGGGTGTCGATGGACAAGAGCAACAACTTTGCGACGGCGACGAAGTTCCCGGATCAGGTGTATACCGTCAGCCGGCGGGTGCTCCACCGGCCCATTATTCTGGAAGCCGAGGTCAATGGCGGGGTGCTGGACGTTGCAGCATTGGCAGGCAAGGACGCAACATTGCATGCACTGACCTGGAGCGGCATGGAAGATGGCCAACCATGCTGGCTGAAGATGCTGGGGTTCAAGGCTGACGGTAGTGCACATGACCTGCAAATCTGGAACGGTTTGCCAGCGAGAACCAACCCGACGTGGATCAGTACAGGCAAGTATGTGCAGAAGGTGCTCAACAGCTATCTGGCGCAACTGGGAGATGGTAAACCATTGACGGTGCAGTTCTGGGTGTCGATGGACAAGAGCAACAACTTTGCGACGGCGACGAAGTTTCCGGATCAGGTGTACACGATCAAGGCTGTGCCTCTCGTTGTACCGACCCTCGTCAACGTGACCGAAAACACCGAAACCGGTAAATCTGTTGCGAACGCAGGATTCACCACGGCGACCACGCTGGTGATCAGCGGCAAGTTGAGCCCCGGTCAACAGGGCGAGTTATACGATGGCAGCGGCGCGAGCGCGCAGCCGTTGGGCAAGGTGACCGCCGATGCGGAGGGCGACTATTTGATCACCATCATGGTCGCGCTGGGCGCCCATCAATTCTCTGTTCTGTCGCTGTATCACCCCGGGGCTGTGTACTCCAATGTTTGGACGTTGACTGTTGTTGCTCTCGTCAACGCAACCATCACCAAGGTGAACGAAAATACCGCCACCGGTCCACTCGTTCCGAACAGAGGAGCGACCTACGCGACCAGACTGGTGATCAGTGGTGCGGCGAGTGCAGGCCATCAGGTTCAGGTGCTCAAAGGTGGGGCGCTGGTGGGCACGGTCACGACCAGTCCAACAGGTACTTTCTCGTATACCCACGCGGATGCGACGCAGGGTGCGCGCAGTTATACGGTCAAGGGGTTGTATGGAACGTCGCCGGTTTCGGCCCCCTGGTCTTTGACAGTCAAAGTCGATACCTGGCGCGACTCAATCGTGGATTTCAACGGTGGCAATCCTGGAGGCTGGGTGATGGGGCCCGCTTCGAGCACTGCAAGGTTCATGAACGGTTATTACGAAAATTTGACTTACCCAGTTTCAGGCAACAGTGGGAATATATTAACTAAAACGTTCCAATTAGAAGCAGCTAGAACTTATCGGCTCAGCTACAGCATAGTTAACCTGGTTGTTGATCTTCTAAATGTTCCACCTGTAATCAGCGTTAAACTCAGTAACGGCTCGCAAATTCTCAATCCATTTTCTGTACCGAAAACCAACGCCTATTACCAACAAACGGCTAATTTCAAGGTCGGCGCTGATGGTAATTACACCATTATTTTTTTCAATCACGAAGATCGAGGCGGGTACGGGGGAGCTAACGGAGGAAATGATTTCCGAATCTCATATATTTATGTTCAACGCCTTTAAATAGTTTCTCCTACGGACAACTAAAAAGAACAAATAGAGCAAAGGGGGGCGAATCTATTTATAACAAAGGTGGCGGACTTGTTAAATTAAGTCCTTCCTTTTTTACGGACAAAGGTATAAGGCAAAAGGGGACGCATTTATATACCGGCGGCAAAGTCATGGTGAATGGCTTCGCCAATTACCCTAACGGCCCGCAGCAATGCGGGCCGTTTTTGCTTTTAACCTCGATACTGCCCCGGCGTCGCCGCCAGATGCTGCTTGAACGCTCGCTGAAAATGCGCCTGATCGGCAAACCCTGCCTCCAGCGCCACATCCGCAATCAACTGCCCGCGCCGCAGACACTCACGCGCAAACTGAATTCGCTGATTGACCAAAAACGCGTGGGGCGTCATGCCGAAGTGTTGTTTGAAGGCGCGGATCAGGTACGACGGTGACAGCTCGGCAGCGGCGCAGATGTCGTCGAGGCTGAGCAGGTCGGTGCAGTGCCGGCGGATGAAGTCGGCGGCGCGTTCGAGTTTGAAGTTGGGTTCGCGCAACGGTTGTTCGATGGGGTTCAGGCGCAGTTGCAGGTCGCTGAAGAACTCCACCGCTGCGCTTTGTTTGCGCAGCACGTCTTGCTGCTCGTCGACCAATATCGCGTACAACGCATTCAGGTCGCGAAACAGGCGAGCGTCATTCAAATGGGTATCGGAAAACCGCCGAAACTCAAGCTCCGCACTGAAACTCAGCTGATGCTGCAGATCCGTCAACCACGGCGTTTCCACATACAACATCAAGTATGACCACGGCTGATCGTCGATCGGGTTGCACGCGTGCACATCCCCCGGATTCATCAGCACCACCGTGCCGGCCGCCACTTCGAACGATGATTGCTCGTGCACATAGGTGCTGCGCCCGGCGGTGATGGCGCCGATGGAAAAGTGCGCGTGGGAGTGCCGTGAATAGCAGACCTCGCGCCCGTCGGCGATGGCCCGGGCTTCGATGAAGGGCAGGGCATCGTCGCGCCAGAAGCGCGGGGCTTGTTCGGGGTTCCTGGTGGCGGCTTTCATTGTCGGGGTTCTCGGCAGGCCAGTGCCCGAGTGTATTAGCTCTGGCCGGCGAAGGCTCGCTCGAGTTCGGCGATGTCGAGTTTTTTCATCCCGAGCATGGCCTGCATCGCCCGTTGGGCCTTGGTCTGGTCGGCGTCGGTCATCATGTGCATGAACGCCACCGGCACGATCTGCCACGACACGCCGAACTTGTCCTTGAGCCAGCCGCATTGCTGCGCCTCCACCGGCCCGCCCGCACTTAGGTTGCCCCAGAAATGGTCGACCTCTTCCTGGTTCTGGCAATTGACCTGAAACGAGATCGCCTCATTGAACTTGAACATCGGCCCACCATTGAGGCCGGTGAAGGTGTGACCGTCGAGTTCAAAACTGACGGTCATCACCGAGCCTTCCGGGCGGCCGTGAAACTCCTGGCCGGCCTTGCCGTAGTGGGTGACGGCGGTGATTTTCGAGTGATCGAAGATCGAGCAGTAAAACTTCGCCGCCGCCTCGGCCTGATCGTCGAACCACAGGCACGGGGTCAGCTTTTGAAAGCGTTGCATGGCAGTCATCCTCGGCAGGTTGGACACGCTGGATTAATAGCGTAGCCAGTCTGTGCTCGGCTGGCGGTGCCGCGGATCGATGGTTGGATGCAATGAAGATGCAGTGTAGTCGTATTGACGTTGTAAGTTGTCAAAATGACTCTTTTGTGTTTGTGTCAAATTGACTCGTGGTTTCGCAACCGGCTGATATTGCTGGGCGAATAATCTGGCACGCAAGTTGAAGTGTCTTGCGTACAAACTGATCCGCTCAGGAGTACGAAAACATGTTCACTTTCTTCGAGAGTCCGCTGAACGTTCTGCACCTGTCGAGCAAAGTGCTCGTCGCCGGCCTGGTCATGTTGCTGGCCGGGATCTATGGCGCTTATCTGTATCAGGGCCACATGCCGATTGCGTTGCTGGTGGGGATGCATGCCATGACCATCGTCGGCCCGACGCTGATCAAGATCGGTTACGTCATGCGTCTGTTGTCGCAGTATCGACTGGCTCGATTCCCTGTCATGGCGGTGGCCTGAAATGCGCAGACTCGCTGCAGCGCCCGTGTTCAGCCTGGGTTTTCGGCCGCTGTTTCTGGCAGGTGCCGGATTCGCCGCAATGGCGATCCTGGTCTGGGGTTTGTGGCTTTATGGCCATTGGTTCGACCTGCAACCGGCGGGCGGCATGGTGGCCTGGCATCGGCATGAAATGCCGTTCGGTTTCGCGGCGGCGATCGTTGCCGGGTTTCTGCTGACGGCGGTGCCCAACTGGACCGGAATTCCCGGCGTGCGCGGCGGGGCGTTGATTGCGTTGGTGATCGTCTGGTTGCTCGGTCGAGTGGCGTGGTGGATGCCGTTGCCCGTGGCATTGATCCTCGCGCTGCAATGGGCCTTTCTGCCCCTGCTGGCGGTGATGCTGGCACGGGATCTGATCGCTGCGGGCAAGCGCGATAACTACCCGATTGTGCTGGTGCTCGCGCTGATGGCCGGTTGTCAGGCACTGACCTTGATTGGCCTGTTCAACGATGACGCCGGTTTGCAGCGCCAAGGCGTGCTGGGCGCGTTGTGGCTGATTGCGGCGCTGATGACCGTGATTGGCGGGCGGGTGATTCCGTTCTTCATCCAGCGTGGCTTGAACCGTCCACCCGTACCGGCAGCTCATCCATTGCCCACGCAATTGCTGTTGATCGGCAGTCTGCTGACGGCGATCACGTTTGCGGCGGGTCTCAACGATTCACCCCGGCCGTGGCTGGCAGCACTGTTTGCGCTCACCGGCAGTTTGCAAATGCTGCGTCTGATCCGCTGGCATGATCGCGGGATGTGGCGGGTGCCGCTGCTCTGGTCGTTGTACCTGGCTTACGCCTGGATGGCGCTGGCGATCTGGGCCATGGCGGCGTGGCATCTGGGGCTGATCGGCCAGCAAAGCCTGGCGACCCATGCGCTGGCCGTTGGCGGTGTCGGCGGCTTGATTCTGGCGATGATTGCGCGGGTCAGCCTCGGTCACACCGGGCGGTTGTTGCAACCGCCGAAAGCCGTGGTGCTGGGGTTTGCACTGGTGTTGATCGCGGCGGGTTGTCGGGTGTTGCTGGTGCCGTTTTCCAGTCTGGGGCTCGGGCTGTCCGTGGTGCTCTGGTGCGCTGCGTTTGCTCTGTTTTTACGGCATTACACCGGGATCCTGCTCAAACCGAGGCTGTAGCTTTTTCAGCCACGACCCTCGGCAATCATCAGCAACGACTGCGGCACGGGGCTTTGCGGATGTTGCGGCTCCCGCAGGCTGGTCAACTGAAACCCGGCCATATCCAGCGCATTCAGCCAACTGGACAAGGTGCGGAAATACCACGGCATCGGCTGCCACTGGCCTTTGAATCCGTTGAAGGTTTCTTCCCGCCAGCCATCCTGATAATCACCCGCTGCCACCGACCATGGATGCAGCGTCTGGATCACCAGCGCACCGCCGGGCACGAGCAGCGCGTTCATGGCGGCGAGCAGCGGGATGATGTCCTGATGCAGCAGGGAAAAGTTGGCGCAGATCAGGTCGTAGCCATGGCCGATGTCGACTTTCGCTTCCACCAGCTCTTCATAACTGGCGACGTACACGGGAGACGATCCCGCCGCTTGTGCGGCCTCGACCAGCGTGGCATCACCGTCCACGCCGACCACTTCGATCCCGCGTTCGGCCAATGCCCGCAACAGCCAGCCTTCGCCGCATCCCAGATCGAGCACGCGCTCCGGCTGGCGCCCCATCACCGCCAACAGAATCGCCTGATCGGTGACTTGTTGGCGGCTTTCGATGGCGCCGCTGCGGATGGCTTCGGTCCAGGCTTGGGCGTTGTGGTGCCAGCTCTGGAGGAGGGTGGATTCAGGCGAGGACATGACAAACTCCAAGAAAGCGGGTGCAGGCAAGGATAGGTCAGGTGCAGTCCGCCAGACGAATCCGGTTGCGTCCGCCGCGCTTGGATTCGTAGAGCGCGCTGTCACCCTGTTCGATCAATGCCGCGAGGCTGGCCGGTGGCTGGTCGAAGACCTTGGCGCCGATGCTCAGCGTTACCGCTTCCGGGGTGACGTAGGATTGAGAAGTCATCTGCTGAAACTGCTCGCGCAGCTCGCTGCCCAGCACCATGATCTGTTCATGGGAAGCATCGCCCAGCAACATGACGAATTCATCACCGCCCAGCCTTGCCGCCAGCGCGCCCTGAGGCAGCTGCGAGCGGATCATTTCGCTGAGCGAGATCAGCAGGCGGTCGCCGGCGGTGTGGCCATACAGATCGTTGACCAGTTTGAAGTTGTCGATGTCGATCAGCAGCAGCGCGCCGGGGCGGGCGCTGGAGACTTGATCGAGCAGGCGCGGCGCGCGGACTTCGAGGGCGCGGCGGTTGTACAGCGCGGTCAGCGGATCCCGGGCGGCCAGTTCGGCGATCTGTTTTTCCCGGCGGTAGCGCTCGGTGCCGGTCATCGACAGTGCGATCAGCATGATTGCCATCGCGCCTTCGACCAGGGAAATCTGGATGATCGTGCCGCGAAACGCCGCCAGGTCGATCAGCGTGCCCGGGAGCACCGCCGTAATTGCCTTGGCGAAATAAAACAGCCCGTGAATCAACAGCACATAACGCAGTTGCACGGCGCCAATGCTCAATGATTTGCCGTGAGGGCGCAGCAGCAGACTGGCCCGCAGCATCAGCACGGCCACCAGCAGCGAGTTGGCCACCAGCATGATCTTCGACCACGACGGATCTTCCGGTAACAGCAGCAACCCCAGCCAAACGAGGAACATCAAGTACCAGGCTCGCGACAACGACCGTTGGGTAAACCGCGCGACGCCCAGCAGGAACAGCCAGTGCGCAACGACCAGCAAACCGTTGGCGAACCAGATGCCGATCAACGGATAACCGTTGGCGCGCAGCAGGGCAAGGCTCGAGCCGACGGTGATGGTGGCGAAACCGGCGCTCCAGAACAGCAACGAGGATTCGCGGATGCTGCGCCATTCGACCGCCAGGTAAAGGGCGGCCGCCGCTGCCAGGGCGGTGGAAATGGTCAACATCGTAAGGGGGTCGAGCGCCATGAAGGGAGTGGTCTGTCTGAATGGTGGTAATGGGCCACGATTGTAAGCGTTCCCCCAGTGCGCTGCTATTTTCACTCACCGGATATTCCATTTGCGGGAGGTGTGCCATGGATCGACTGACGGGCGGTTGTCTGTGCGGCGCAGTGCGGATCGAAACGACGGGCCGACCCTGGCGGGTTGGGGTTTGCCATTGTCTGGATTGCCGCAAACATCACGGCGCGCTGTTTGCGTCGGCGGCGATCTTTCCGGCGGAGGCGGTGACCATCACGGGCGAGACCCGGGACTACGACGGGCGGTTTTTCTGTCCGCGCTGTGGATCGTCGGTGTTCGGGCGCAGTGGTGATGAAATCGAGGTCAGTCTGGGTGCGCTGGATGCGCCCGATCAATTGCAGCCGACTTATGAACTCTGGACGGTGCGTCGCGAGTCGTGGCTGCCGGCGTTTCCATTGGCCAGACACTATGTGGGTAATCGCGAGGGGGCCGGGAGAACCGAAGAGTAGCCGGGGGCAGGTATCGCACCTGACCCCGGCCAATAAAATCAGCCGCGAATAAAGGCCAGCAAATCCGCGTTGATCGTCGGCGCCTCGGTGGTCGGCATGCCGTGGGGGAAGCCCGGATAAATCTTCAGCGTGCTGTTTTTCAGCAGTTTGGCGGAGAGCACACCGGAGTCTTCATACGGAACGATCTGGTCGTCATCGCCGTGCATCACCAGCACCGGGATCGAGATGCCTTTCAGGTCTTCGGTGAAGTCGGTCTGTGAGAACGCAACGATGCCGTCGTAGTGAGCCTTGGCGCCGCCCATCATGCCCTGACGCCACCAGTTGAGGACGACGGGTTCCGAGGGCTTGGCCCCCGGCCGGTTGTAGCCATAAAACGGACCGGCCGGCACATCGTGATAGAACTGCGCGCGATTGGCCGCCAATTGGGCCTGAAGATCGTCGAACACCGACTTCGGCAGACCACCCGGATTGCTTTCGGTTTTCACCATCAACGGCGGCACGGCGCTGATGATCGCCGCTTTGCTTACCCGATCCTCGCCATGCCGGGCAATGTAATGGATGACTTCGCCGCCTCCGGTGGAGTGGCCGACATGCACGGCTTTCTGCGTTCCCAGATGATTGACCACCGCTGCCACGTCGTCAGCGTAGTGATCCATGTCGTGGCCGTCCCAGACCTGGCTCGAGCGACCGTGACCCCGTCGGTCGTGGGCCACCACCCGGAAGCCCTGAGCGAGGAAGAACAGCATCTGCGCATCCCAGTCGTCCGAGCTCAGCGGCCAGCCGTGGTGGAAGTGGATCACCGGGGCGTCTTTCGGACCCCAGTCCTTGTAGAAGATTTCGACGCCGTCTTTCGTTGTGACATAGCCCATGTTCGCTACTCCTGAAAATGCGGAACGGAAACGTGAAGGGGTGAAGACAAGCGCTATGAACTCTAGGATTGAAGTGCACTTCAAGGTCAAGCAAGTTCCGAACGGTCATCGCTGGCGTGAATGGTGGGCCATAGCCGTTGTGCGCTTGACCTTAAAGTTTGGTTGAACCTTAGAGTGGCGCTGACCGGCCACCTGCCGGGCCACTCATCGAGAAAGGTCAGCGAACATGAGCAAGCGCTTTACAGAAGTCGAATTTGGATCGCACAAGGTCGAGGTGCTGGAGGGCGGCTACTACGACCGTTTCCGCATGAACCCCAACCTCGACGAAGTGGCCCGGGACAAGGCTGCCGGCAACATCGACTTCTTCCGGCGCATTCCCAAGCAGCAGGTCGCGTCCAGAGTCGGGCCGACCTGGGCACCAAACTTCTATTACCGATCCAGTAGCGTGCAGTTGCTGTTCCTGGCGCCGCTCGACCGTCTGCGCGCCACGTTGCCGGCGCCGCTTGAGCCGCTGCGGGCGTTTCCCGGCTACGGGCTGGTGGCGCTGACGTTTTTCTCCTACTCGGTCTGCGACAACGACCCGTACGACGAAGTCTCCGTGGCGATTGTCGTGCGTCGCCCCGGCGCCCGTGGCTCCCACGTGCTGGAACTGATGGACGCCATGCGCCGTCGCAGCTTCACCGCCCATGTGCTGGCGCTGCCGGTGAACACCGAAATCGCCCGGGTGCGCGGCGTGCACGGCTATCAACTGCCCAAGTGGCGCGCCGACATCAACGTGAACATCGGCACCAGCGTCAGCGCTCGCATCGACGGGCCCAAGGGCCTGCCGGACCTGGTCCTGAAAGCGCCGCTGCCAACCCTGAAAAACGTTACGCCGCAATCGCGCATGAGCACCGCCACCATGATTCATCAGGTTGATGGTCTGTGGCATCAGAGCGTGGTGCAGAGCAACACACTATCCTTTGCCCAACGCCTGTTTCCGCGCGATGTGCAGCTGGATCGCAACGGCGGCCCGCTGAGCCAGTTGCTCGACGGCCTCGGGGCTTCGCGGATGCTGCGCCTGGACGTGATCAAGGACGCCCAGATCATGCTCAACCTGCCGGTGCCGCTGACGGCACAGCCATGACCGGTGGTCGCGGCGGCTGGTCGTCGGGGCAAAATGCGCTTAGCTGAAAGGGATAAGCCGAGGCGTGCACGGCATCGAATGCTGTCGCAACGCCCCTTCAGAACACCGTGAGTCTGAGGAAATCCCCGATGCTGACCTTGAACATCAATGGCAAGGATCAGGAGCTCGATGTCCCCGCGGACATGCCGTTGCTCTGGGTTCTGCGCGATGTCGCGCACCTGACCGGCACCAAGTTCGGTTGTGGCATGGCCCAGTGCGGGGCCTGCACCGTGCACGTCGATGGCGCGCCGCTGCGATCCTGCATCACGCCGGCCACCGCCGTCGCCCACGGCCAGAAAATCCTCACCATCGAAGGTCTTTCGACTGATGGTTCGCACCCGGTGCAACAGGCCTGGGCCGAGCTGGACGTGGTGCAGTGCGGCTACTGCCAGTCCGGGCAGATCATGTCCGCCGCCGCGTTGCTGGCGAAAATCCCCAAACCCACGGACAGCGACATCGATCAGGCGCTCTCCGGCAATATCTGCCGCTGCGGCACCTATCCAAGAATCCGCGCCGCGGTCAAACGTGCTGCCGACATCGGTTGAGCCAAGGGAGGTGAGCGATGAACAGTCCTGTATCCCGTCGCGGATTTCTCAAGGGCAGTGCGGTACTTGGCGGTGGTCTGGTGGTGGCGTTCGTGGTGCCCGGTGGCAACCGGTTTGCCACGGCGGCGGAAAATGAAGGCAAGGCCTTTGCGCCGAACGCGTTCCTGCGGATTGCGCCGGACAACAGCGTCACCGTGCTGCTCGGCCATTCGGAAATGGGCCAGGGCATCTGGACCGGCCTGACGATGTTGATCGCCGAAGAGCTGGACGCCGACTGGTCGAAAATCCGCGTCGAGCACTCGCCGGCCTCGGCTGCCGATTACGGCATGCCGGCGTTTGGCGGGATGCAGATCACCGGCGGTTCGACCTCTACCTGGATGGAGTTCGACCGTTACCGGCTCGCGGGCGCCACCGCGCGGCAGATGTTGATTGAGGCAGCAGCCAAGCGTTTCAACGTGGCACCCTCGACGATCCGCACCGAATCCGGCGTGGTGATTGCCGGTGACAATCGCGCCACCTACGGCGAACTGGCGGATGTCGCCGGACAGCTGCCGGTGCCGGATCCGAAGTCGATCACCTTCAAGGAAGCCAAGGACTGGAAAGTCATCGGCAAACCCACCAGGCGCCTCGATACCCCGGAGAAAATCACCGGCCGCGCGAAGTTCGGCATGGACGTGCAGTTCGACGGACTGATGACGGCGATGGTCGCGCGCGCCCCGGTGTTCGGCGCCACGGTGAAATCCTTCGAAGGCGCGCAGGCGCTGGCCGTTCCCGGCGTGCGCAAAGTGGTGCAGGTGCCCACAGGCGTGGCGGTGATTGCCGATCATTACTGGGCGGCGAAGCTCGGTCGTGATGCATTGAAAGTCGATTGGGATCTTGGCCCGCACGCGGATTTGAGTAGCGAAAAGCTGCTGGAGAGTTTTCGCAAACTCGCTGCTACACCGGGCATTTCCGCCAGTCAGGCCGGGGATGCCAAGGGCGGCTTTGGCAAGGCTGCGAAGAAAATCGATGTCGAGTACAGCGTGCCGTATCTGGCCCATGCGCCGATGGAGCCGCTCAATTGCACGGTGAAAATCAGCGCCGAGAAATGCGAGATCTGGACCGGCACCCAGTTTCAGACGCTGGACCAAATGATCGCCGGCAAGATCACCGGACTCAAACCCGAGCAGGTGGAAATCCACACCGAATTCCTCGGTGGCGGTTTCGGTCGCCGGGCCAACCCGACGTCGGACTTTGTCGCCGAAGCGGTGCAGGTGGCGAAGGCTGCTGCGATGCCGGTGAAAACCGTGTGGTCGCGGGAGGATGACATTCGCGGCGGGTATTACCGCTCGATGTTCCTGCATCAGGCGCGGATCGGCCTCGGCGCCGACGGCATGCCGCAAGCGTGGCAGCATGTGCTGGTCGGCCAGTCGATCATGGCCGGCACCATGCTGGAAAAAACCATGGTCAAGAACGGCGTCGACCAGACCTCGGTCGAGGGCGTGGCGGACAGTCCGTACATCCAGGGGCTGGCGGATCATCAGGTCGATCTGCATTCGCCGGCCACGGGGATCAACGTGCTGTGGCTGCGCTCGGTGGGCCACAGCCACACCGCGTTTGTCATGGAGTCGCTGATCGATGAAATGGCCACGGCGGCGGGCAAGGACCCGGTGGAGTACCGGCGAACGCTGCTCAAGGATCACGCCCGTCACCTTGGTGTGCTGAATCTGGCGGTGGAGAAGGCCAACTGGAAAGCGCCGCTGCCCGACGGTCATGCGCTGGGTGTGGCGGTGCACGAGTCATTCGGCAGCTATGTGGCGCAAGTTGCCGAGGTGTCTCAGGACAACCTGAAGATCCGCGTGCACCGGGTGGTCTGTGCGGTGGATTGCGGAATTGCGGTCAACCCGCAGAGCATCGCGGCGCAGATGGAGTCGTGCATCACGTTCGGCCTGGGCATGGCGCTGCACAGCAAGCTGACGCTCAAGGACGGTCAGGTCGTGCAGTCCAACTATCACGACTATCAAGTGCTGCGGCTGAACGAGATGCCGGTGGTCGAGGTGCATATCGTGCCGAGCACCGACAAGCCCGGCGGCATCGGCGAGGCCGGTGTGCCGCCAACGGCGCCGGCGGTGGCCAACGCGGTGTTCGCCCTGACCGGGCAGCGTCTGCGGGAACTGCCGCTGCAACTGTCGGGGGTGTGAGATGAAACGACATCTGTTGTTGGGCACGGTGATTCTGGTCGGTCTGGGCGGTTACGCATCGGATCTGTTCGCTGACGATCAGGAAGCCCTGAAGGCCTTTGGCACGGTGCAGAAAGTGTTCCAGAGTCCGCGTTGCCAGAACTGCCACATTCCCGGCGATTCGCCGTTGCAGTTCGACGCCGGCACGCCCCACGCAATGAATGTGGTGCGCGGCATGGATGGCAAGGGCGCCGCCGGTTTGCCTTGCGCCACCTGCCACGCCGAGAGCAATCCGCCGGCCAGTTACGGCCCCCACGCGCCACCGGGTGCGCCGCACTGGAGCCTGCCACCGGCCTCGCACAAGATGGCCTGGATCGGCCTGCCACCGGATCGTCTGTGCGCGATGATCAAGGACCGTAGCAGCAACGGCGACCGGGATTTCGCTGCGCTGATCAAGCACGTCAGCGATGACAAACTGGTGCTCTGGGGCTGGAATCCCGGAGCAGGGCGGCAACCGGTGCCGGTGCCCCACGACATCTTCGTCAGTCAGTTCAAGCTGTGGGCGGATGCGGGTGGGCCGTGCCCGGTGGCCGGTGGCTGAGAAGTTGAGTCATCGCCGAATCGGTCTACGCTAAAGACCACTGATGACAATGGAGTGTACTGATGCTGGTTCCAGGCAAACCCGCCAATGAGGCGGCTCGGGTTCAGGCGCTGTATGGATTGAACCTCCTCGATTCCGCCCCCGAAGAACGCTTCGACCGCCTGACCCGTCTGGCCAGGCGCCTGTTCAATGTACCGATTGCCCTGGTCACGCTGGTGGACAAGGAGCGGCAATGGTTCAAGTCCTGCGTGGGGCTGGACACTACCGAAACGCCACGTTCTGTTTCGTTTTGCGGCCACGCGATCCTCAAGGATGAACTGCTGCTGGTGCCCGATGCCCGCGAGGACGAGCGTTTTCACGACAATCCGTTGGTGACCGGCGATCCGAACATCCGCTTCTACGCCGGGTACCCGCTGACCGTGCCCAATGGCAACAAGATGGGCACTTTGTGCCTGATCGACACCAAACCCCGGGAACTCGACGACGAAGAACGCGAGTTGCTGCGCGATCTCGCCGGCATGGCCGAGCAGGAACTGATGGCCGTGCAGATGGCGAGCATGGACGAGCTGACGCTGCTGTCCAACCGCCGGGGCTTCAAGATGCTGGCCCAACATGCGCTGGACGCCTGCGCACGGATGGACAAACCGGCGACGCTGCTGTTTTTCGACCTCAACGATTTCAAGCAGATCAACGACCTTTACGGGCATGCCGAGGGTGACAGTGCGCTCAAGACCTTCGCCGATGTGTTGCGCATTGCCTTTCGCGAAAGCGACGTGGTCGGGCGCTTGGGCGGCGATGAATTCGTGGCGCTGCTGACCGGCTCCAGCCACATCGAAACCACGGCGATCATGGCGCGGCTCAAGGAGATCCTCGAGGAGCGCAATGCCACGTTGCATCGGGGTTATGCGATTCGCTTCAGTGTCGGTCAGATCGAATACGACCCGCGACGGCATGAGACCGTGGACAAGCTGCTGGCCGATGCGGATGGGGCGATGTATGCCCATAAGCAGGCCTTGAAGCGAATCTGACGCTTATTTGGCAAACAACTGCCCAATATCCTTGAACGCCTTGAACTCCAGCGCATTGCCGCACGGGTCGAACAGAAACATCGTCGCCTGTTCGCCCACCTGACCCTGAAAACGAATCCCCGGCTCGATCACAAATCGCGTGCCCAGCGATTTCAGACGCTCGGCCAAGGCGTGCCATTCCTCCATTCCGAGCACCACACCGAAATGCGGCACCGGCACGTCATGGCCGTCCACCGCGTTAGTGTGCGCCGCTTCCTGCGAAGCGTTCTTCGGCGCCAAGTGAATCACCAGTTGATGGCCGAAGAAGTTGAAATCGACCCAGTGCTCGCTTGAACGACCTTCTTCGAGACCGAACACTTCACGGTAAAAATGCCGGGCAGCGGCGAGGTCGTATACGGGAATGGCCAGATGGAAAGGGCTGAGCTGCATGGGAAGGCCTCGATCGACGGTTGGGTGACCTGAGTCTAGCGCTGTGTTTTTCATTTGTGGGAGCGAGCCTGCTCGCGATGACGGTATCAGGCGCACCGGGGGCGTGGATTGATACAACACTATCCATCAGCAGGCTGACTTCCACAGAAAAACTCGTTGTTAACGAAATCTCGGGCATAAAAAAGCCCGCCAATTGGCGGGCTTTTTATCGGCAGCGCGAAGATTACTCTTCGATGTTGCCCATGGCGGTGGTGTTGAAGCCGCCGTCCACGTAGGTGATTTCACCGCTGATGCCGGACGCCAGGTCCGAGCACAGGAAGGCGCCGACGTTGCCGACTTCTTCGATGGTGACGTTGCGACGCAGCGGGGTTTGCGCTTCGTTGGCGGCCAGCATCTTGCGGAAGCTCTTGATGCCGGAAGCGGCCAGAGTGCGGATCGGGCCGGCCGATACGCAGTTGACACGAGTGCCTTCCGGGCCCAGAGAACCGGCCAGGTAACGTACGCCGGCTTCCAGCGAAGCCTTGGCCATGCCCATGACGTTGTAGTTCGGCATGGTGCGCTCGGCGCCCAGGTAGGACAGGGTCAGCAGGCTGCCGTTGCGGCCTTTCATCATTTCGCGACCGGCCTTGGCCAGGGCGACGAAGCTGTAGGCGCTGATGTCGTGAGAGATGCGGTAGCCTTCACGGGTGGTGACTTCGGTGAAGTCGCCGTCCAGCTGGTCGCCTGGTGCGAAGCCTACGGAGTGCACGATGCAGTCCAGGCCGTCCCACTTCTTGCTCAGTTCTTCGAAGACCTTGGCGATTTCTTCATCGCTGGCCACGTCGCACGGGAAGCACAGCTCAGGGCTCGAACCCCAGCCCTGTGCGAACTCTTCGACGCGACCTTTCAGTTTTTCGTTCTGATAAGTGAAGGCAAGCTCAGCGCCCTCGCGATGCATGGCGGCAGCGATGCCGGATGCGATGGACAGCTTGCTGGCGACACCGACGATCAGTACGCGCTTACCGGCGAGAAAACCCATGTGTTGCTCCTCTTTCAGGTTATTGCGCAGTGGCTGGTGCCAGAAAAGCGGCTTCCAGCAACTGCTGTGTATACGGATGTTGGGGGGCGGCAAAAATACTTTGCGCGTCTCCCTGTTCGACCACTTGGCCATGCTTGACCACCATCAACTGGTGGCTCAGCGCTTTCACAACAGCCAGATCATGGCTGATGAACAAATACGTCAGGTTGTACTTGGCTTGCAGTGAACGCAACAGCTCCACCACTTGCCGCTGCACCGTCCGGTCGAGGGCCGAAGTCGGCTCGTCCAGCAGGATCAGCGCCGGTTTGAGCACCAAAGCCCGGGCAATGGCGATACGCTGCCGCTGCCCACCGGAAAATTCGTGGGGGTAGCGGTGCCGGGTTTCCGGATCCAGACCTACCTCCTTCAATGCCGCAATGATCGCCGCTTCCTGCTCGGCGGCGGTGCCCATCTTGTGAATCCGCAGGCCTTCGCCAACGATGTCGCTCACGCACATCCGCGGGCTCAGGCTGCCGAACGGGTCCTGGAACACCACCTGCATCTCCCGACGCAACGGGCGAACCTCGTTCTGCGTCAGGCAGTCTAGCTGCTTGCCCTCAAAACGGATCGCGCCTTTGCTGCCGATCAACCGCAAAATCGCCAGGCCCAGGGTGGATTTGCCGGAACCGCTTTCCCCCACGATCCCCAGAGTCTGACCCTGAGGCAGGCTGAAATTGATGCCGTCCACTGCCTTGACGTGATCCACCGTGCGCTTGAGCAGGCCTTTCTTGATCGGGAACCAGACTTTCAAGTCCTCGACCTGCAACAGCGGCGCGCCGATTTTATTGCTCGCCGGGCCTCCGCTGGGCTCCGCCGCCAGCAGCTCCCGAGTGTACGGATGCTGCGGAGAACGGAACAGCTCTGCGCACGATGCCTGTTCGACGATGCAACCGCGCTGCATGACACATACGCGATGCGCAATTCTTCGCACCAGGTTCAAATCGTGACTGATCAGTAGCAGCGCCATGCCCAATCGAGCCTGCAATTCCTTGAGCAGGTCGAGGATTTTCAGCTGAACGGTCACGTCCAGTGCGGTGGTCGGCTCGTCGGCAATCAGCAGTTCCGGCTCGTTGGCCAAGGCCATGGCGATCATCACCCGCTGGCGCTGGCCGCCGGACAACTCGTGGGGCAGGGCCTTGAGGCGCTTGTGCGGCTCGGGAATGCCGACCATTTCCAGCAGCTCCAGCGTGCGCTTGGTCGCGACCTTGCCGGTCAGGCCTTTGTGGATGCCGAGGATCTCGTTGATCTGTTTTTCGATGGAGTGCAGCGGGTTAAGCGAGGTCATCGGCTCCTGGAAGATCATCGCGATCCGGTTGCCACGGATGTGACGGATGGTCTTTTCGCTCAGTTCCAGCAGGTTCTGCCCGGAATAGGTGATGCTGCCGGCCGGATGCCGGGCCAGCGGGTAGGGCAGCAGGCGCAGGATCGAGTGCGCCGTCACCGACTTGCCCGAGCCGGATTCGCCCACCAGCGCCAGGGTCTCGCCACGCTTGATGTCGAAACTCACACCTTCGACCACCCGATGGGCGCGATCGCCCGTGCCAAACTCGACGGCGAGGTCGCGGATTTCGATCAGATTGTCCTGATTCATTTCACTTCCTCGGGTCGAAGGCATCGCGAGCGGACTCGCCGATAAACACCAGCAGGCTCAACATCAGCGCCAGCACCGCAAACGCGCTCATGCCCAGCCACGGCGCCTGCAGGTTGGATTTGCCCTGGGCCACCAGTTCACCCAGCGACGGACTGCCGGCCGGCAAGCCGAAGCCGAGGAAGTCCAGTGCGGTGAGGGTGCCGATGGCGCCAGTCAGGATGAACGGCATGAAGGTCATGGTCGAGACCATGGCGTTGGGCAGGATGTGGCGGAACATGATCGCGCCGTTCTGCATCCCCAGCGCCCGGGCCGCACGCACGTATTCGAGGTTGCGCCCGCGCAGGAACTCGGCGCGCACCACGTCCACCAGGCTCATCCACGAGAACAGCAGCATGATCCCCAGCAGCCACCAGAAATTCGGCTGGACGAAACTGGCGAGGATGATCAGCAGGTACAGCACCGGCAAACCCGACCAGATCTCCAGAAAGCGTTGGCCGGCCAGGTCGACCCAGCCGCCATAGAAGCCCTGCAACGCGCCGGCGATCACGCCGATGATCGAGCTGAGCACGGTCAACGTCAGGGCGAACAGCACGGAAATCCGGAAGCCGTAGATCACCCGCGCCAGCACATCGCGGCCCTGATCGTCAGTGCCCAGCAGGTTGACCGTCGACGGTGGGGCAGGGGCCGGGACTTTCAGGTCGTAGTTGATGCTCTGGTAACTGAACGGGATCGGCGCCCACAGCACCCACGCGTCCTTGGCCTTGAGCAGTTCCTGGATGTACGGGCTCTTGTAGTTGGCCTCCAGCGGGAATTCGCCGCCGAAGGTGGTTTCCGGATAGCGCTTGATCGCCGGGAAGTACCAGTTGTTGTCGTAGTGCACCACCAGCGGCTTGTCGTTGGCGATCAGTTCGGCGCCGAGGCTCAGGCCGAACAGGATCAGGAACAGCCACAACGACCACCAGCCACGCTTGTTGGCCTTGAACAGTTCGAAGCGCCGGCGGTTGAGCGGGGACAGGTTCATCTCAATGCTCCCGGCTGGCGAAGTCGATGCGCGGATCGACCAGGGTGTAGGTGAGGTCGCCGATCAGTTTCACCACCAGCCCCAGCAGGGTGAAGATGAACAGGGTGCCGAACACCACCGGGTAATCGCGGTTGATCGCCGCTTCGAAACTCATCAGGCCGAGGCCGTCGAGGGAGAAGATCACTTCCACCAGTAACGAGCCGGTGAAGAAGATCCCGATGAACGCCGACGGGAATCCGGCGATCACCAGCAGCATGGCGTTGCGGAATACGTGACCGTAAAGCACGCGATGGCGGGTCAGGCCCTTGGCTTTGGCCGTGACCACGTACTGCTTGTTGATCTCGTCGAGAAAGCTGTTCTTGGTCAGCAGGGTCATGGTCGCAAAGTTGCCTATCACCAGTGCCGTCACCGGCAGCGCCAGGTGCCAGAAGTAGTCGAGGACCTTGCCGCCCAGGCTCAACTCGTCAAAGTTGTTCGAGGTCAGGCCGCGTAGCGGAAACCAGTCCAGATAACTGCCGCCGGCAAACACAACGATCAGCAGAATCGCAAAGAGGAACGCCGGGATCGCATAACCGACGATGATCGCCGAACTGGTCCAGACGTCGAAGTGACTGCCATGCCGCGTGGCCTTGGCGATCCCCAGCGGGATCGACACCAGGTACATGATCAGCGTGCTCCACAGCCCCAGCGAGATCGACACCGGCATCTTTTCCTTGATCAGGTCGATGACCTTGGCGTCGCGGAAGAAGCTGTCGCCGAAGTCCAGCCGCGCATAGTTCTTGACCATGATCCACAGCCGTTCCGGCGCCGACTTGTCGAAACCGTACATATGCTCGATTTCCTTGATCAGCGCCGGGTCCAGACCTTGCGCGCCGCGATAGGCGGAGCCGGCCACCGACACTTCGGCGCCGCCGCCGGCGATGCGGCTGGTGGCGCCTTCGAAGCCCTCGAGCTTGGCGATCATCTGCTCCACCGGCCCGCCGGGCGCGGCCTGGATGATCACGAAGTTGATCAGCAGAATGCCGAACAGGGTCGGGATGATCAGCAACAGTCGCCGAAAAATATACGCCAGCATCTGATTACTCCGTGCCCACAGGGTCGGCTTGCAGTTGGGTTTGCACTTCTACCGCAGGTTTCGTGTCGGGCTTGACCCACCAGGTATTAATGCCGATGTCGTACTTGGGGGAGACTTTCGGATGGCCGATGTGGTTCCAGTAAGCCACGCGCCAGGTCTTGATGTGCCAGTTGGGGATCACGTAGTAACCCCATTGCAGCACGCGGTCCAGTGCCCGGGCGTGGGCCACCAGGCTTTTGCGCGAGTCGGCGTTGATCAGGCTCTCGACCAGATGATCGACGATCGGGTCTTTCAGGCCCATGGAGTTGCGGCTGCTCGGTTTGTCGGCGGCGGCACTCATCCAGAACTCCCGTTGTTCGTTGCCCGGTGAGTTGGATTGCGGGAAGCTGCCGACGATCATGTCGAAATCCCGCGAACGCACGCGGTTGACGTATTGCGAGACGTCGACGCGGCGGATCACCAGATCGATGCCAAGGTCGGCGAGGTTGCGCTTGAACGGCAGCAGCACCCGCTCGAATTCGGTCTGGGCCAGCAGGAACTCGATGACCACCGGTTTGCCGGTGGTGTCGACCATTTTGTCGTCGACGATCTTCCAGCCGGCCTCTTGCAGCAGTTGATAGGCTTCGCGTTGCTGCAGGCGGATCATGCCGCTGGCATCGGTTTTCGGGTTTTCGAAGGCTTCGCTGAACACCTGCGCCGGGAGCTGGCGGCGGAACGGGTCGAGAATCGCCAGTTGATCGGCGTCCGGCAGGCCGGTGGCGGCCATTTCCGAGTTTTCGAAGTAGCTGCGCGTACGCACGTAGGCGCTGTTGAACAGCTGCTTGTTGGTCCATTCGAAGTCGAGCAGCAGACCCAGCGCCTGACGCACACGAACGTCCTGGAACACCGGGCGGCGCAGGTTGAAGACGAAACCCTGCATGCCGGTCGGGTTGCCGTTGGGGATCAGTTCCTTGACCAGTCGGCCTTCGGTGACCGCGGGGATGTTGTAGGCGTTGGCCCAGTTCTTCGCGGTCATTTCCAGCCAGTAGTCGAACTGGCCGGCCTTCAGCGCTTCCAGGGCGACGGTGTTGTCGCGGTAGTAGTCGGTGGTCATCACATCGAAATTGTAGAAGCCGCGATTGACCGGCAGGTCCTTGCCCCAGTAATCCTTGACCCGCTCGTAACGTACCGAGCGCCCGGCCTTCACTTCGGCGACCTTGTACGGGCCGCTGCCCAGCGGGATTTCCAGATTGCCCTTGTTGAAATCGCGAGTGGCCCACCAGTGTTTCGGCAGCACCGGCAACTGGCCGAGGATCAGCGGCAGCTCGCGATTGTTGTTGTGCTTGAACTTGAACAGCACCGTCAGCGGGTCTTCGGCGACGGCCTCTTCGACGTCGCTGTAGTAACCGCGAAACATCGGCGAGCCTTCCTTCGTCAGGGTCTCGAAGCTGAACACCACGTCTTCGGCGCGCACCGGGTGACCGTCATGGAAGCGTGCTTCGGGGCGCAGGTAGAAACGCACCCAGCTGTTGTCCGGGGCCTTTTCGATCTTGCCGGCGATCAGGCCGTACTCGGTGAACGGCTCGTCGAGGCTGTGCCGGGTCAGGGTGTCGTAGATCTGCCCGACATCGTCCGCCGGCACGCCTTTGCTGATGAACGGGTTCAGGCTGTCGAAGCCGCCGAAACCGGCCTGACGGAAAACCCCGCCCTTGGGCGCATTGGGGTCGACGTAATCGAAATGCTTGAAATCGGCGGGGTATTTCGGCGGCTCGTTGTACAGGGTCACGGCGTGTTGCGGGGCGGCGCAGGCCAGCCCGGCGAACAACAGGCCGCAAGCCTGCACGAGCAGGGTGCGAACGGCGTTCATTGACCTTTCTCCGAAGATTTCAGCCACCACGCGCTCAGGCCCAGGGTGTAGGGCGGCGTGGTGACGAAGGCGAACCGGTTGCGGTACGCCAGACGGTGATAATTGAGGTACCAGTTGGGAATGCTGTAGTGCTGCCAGAGCAACACACGGTCCAGCGCCTTGCCGGCGGCGACCTGTTCATCGCGGGTGCGGGCGGCGAGCAATTGCTCGAGCAGATGGTCGACCACCGGGTTGGCGATGCCCGCGTAATTCTTGCTGCCTTTGACCCCGACCTGGCTGGAGTGGAAGTACTGCCACTGTTCCAGCCCCGGGCTGAGGGTCTGGTTGAGGGTCATGAGGATCATGTCGAAGTCGAACTGATCCAGGCGCTGCTTGTATTGCGCGCGATCCACCGTGCGCAGGCGCGCGTCGATGCCGATGCTGTTGAGGTTTTCAATGTACGGCTGGAGGATCCGCTCAAGGTTCGGGTTGACCAGCAGCAGTTCGAAGCTCAGCGGTTGGCCGGAAGTGTTCTGCAAGCGCTGGCCATTGAGCTTCCAGCCGGCCTCGGCCAGCAGTGCCAGGGCCTTGCGCATGGTTTCCCGGGGAATGCCGCGCCCGTCAGTCTTTGGTAGCGTGAACGGCTCGGTGAACAGCCGGGCGGGCAGTTGATCCTTGTAGGGCTTGAGCATCAGCCATTCGTGACCGACGGGCAGACCGCTGGCGCTGAATTCGCTGTTCGGGTAGTAGCTGGTGGTGCGTTGGTAGGCGTCGCTGAACAGCGCGCGGTTGGTCCACTCGAAGTCGAACATCAGGCCCAGGGCTTCGCGGGTCTTGACGTCCGCGAAGGTGGCTCGCCGGGTGTTCATGAACAGGCCCTGGCTCTGGGTCGGGATCTGGTGCGGGATCTGCGCCTTGATCACGTCGCCACGACGCACGGCCGGGAAGTTGTAGCCATTGGCCCAGTTCTTCGCCTGATGCTCGATATAGATGTCGAACTCGCCGGCCTTGAACGCTTCGAAGGCCACGTCGCTGTCGCGATAGAACTCGACTTCCATGCGATCGAAGTTGTATTTGCCGCGATTGACCGGCAAGTCCTTGCCCCAGTAATCCTTGACCCGTTCGAAAATCAGCTGTCGCCCCGGCGTCACCGAGGTGATGCGATAAGGCCCGCTGCCCAATGGCGGCTCGAAGGTGGTGGCCTTGAAGTCACGGCCCTTCCAGTAATGCTGGGGCAGCACCGGCAACTCGCCCAGGCGCAGGATCAGCAGCGGATTGCCCGAGCGCTTCATGATGAAGCGAATGCGCTGCGGGTTGAGGATGTCGACCCGCGACACTTCCTGAAGCGCCGTGCGGTACAGCGGATGACCTTCCTTGAGCAGCGTCCGATAGGAGAACGCCACGTCGTAGGCGGTGATCGGTGTGCCATCGTGGAAGCGCGCTTCCGGGCGCAGGTTGAACACCACCCAGCTGCGGTCCTCGCTGTACTCCACCGACTGGGCGATCAGGCCATAGCTGGAGGCCGGCTCGTCGCCGGACGGCGAATACTGGCCGGTGCCGACCATCAGCGGCTCGTTCAGCTCGTTGATGCCGTACTGCAGGAAATTCGGAGTGGTGACCGGGCTGGTGCCCTTGAAGGTGTAAGGATTGAGCGTATCGAAGGTGCCAAACGCCATCACCCGCAAGGTGCCGCCCTTGGGCGCTTGCGGGTTGACCCAGTCGAAGTGGGTAAATCTGGCCGGGTACTTGAGCGTGCCGAACTGCGCATAACCGTGACTTTCGGTGATCGTCGCGCTGACGGGGGAGCTCAAGGCCAGGCTGATCAGGAGCAGGAGGAGGGGACGCTTCAAGTCAGATCCGATCCAGGCGGCTTGGGCTTTGTGGGCCGTACAGTAACAGCTTGTATGGACAGGAAAAAGACAGGGGCTTAATGCGCGGTTAATTGCGGCAGTGGTCTGCATTGCCAGCAAAAAATGACAGGCAAAAAAAAGCCCCTGAAATTCAGGGGCTCTTTGTCAGTGCGGCTGGTAGACCGTGAGCATCTGCCCAGGCTTGAGCGCCTTGCCGGCGCCCGGGTTCCAGCGCTTGAGATGCTGCATCTCGACGTTGAAACGCTTGGCAACAACATACAGCGTGTCGCCGCGCTGGACCTTGTACTGGGTCTGCTGCTTGCTGTCGTCCTTGGCTTTGCTCTTGGTGTTGGCCGCGATCACGGTGTTGATGCGCCCGCCGGACTTGCCGGCCGGGGTGCGTTTGGTGGTGTCCTGCATGACCAGGGTCTGGCCGACCTTGAGGTTCTTGCCGGTCAGCTTGTTCCAGCGTTGCAGGTCCTTGACGTCGACCTTGTTGGCCTTGGCGATGGAGCCGAGGTTGTCGCCGCGCTTGACCCGGTACGCACGCTTGAGCTTCGCGACTTCGGTCGGGTCGGCGCCTTCGAAGACCGGCTTCAGCGAACGAGGGCTGATCAGTTCTTCAGGACGCATGGTCTGCAGGCTGGCGGTCAGCAATTGCGCCTTCGAGGTCGGCACCAGCAGGTGCTGCGGGCCGTCGATGGTGGTGCGCTGCTTGAACGCCGGGTTGAGCTGGAACAGCTCGTCTTCGTCGATGTTGGCCACGGCGGCGACCTTGGACAGGTCCATGCGCTGGTTGATTTCGACGACCTGGAAGTAAGGTTCGTTGGCGATCGGGTTGAGGTTGACCCCGTAGGCTTCCGGCGACAGTACCACTTGCGACAGTGCCAGCAGTTTCGGCACGTAGGCCTGGGTTTCTGCCGGCAGTGGCAGGTTCCAGTAGTCGGTCGGCAGGCCGAGCTTTTCGTTGCGTTCGATGGCACGGCTGACCGTGCCTTCGCCGGCATTGTAGGCCGCCAGGGCCAGCAGCCAGTCGCCGTTGAACATGTCGTGCAGGCGGGTCAGGTAGTCCATCGCTGCCGTGGTCGAGGCGGTGATGTCGCGACGGCCATCGTAGAAACGGGTCTGGCGCAGGTTGTAGTAACGCCCGGTGGAAGGGATGAATTGCCAGAGCCCCACCGCGTCGGCCCGGGAATAGGCCATCGGGTTGTAGGCGCTTTCAATCACTGGCAGCAGGGCCAGTTCCAGCGGCATGTTGCGTTCTTCGAGGCGCTCGACGATGTAATGAATGTAGAGGCTGCCGCGTTCGCCGGCGTTCTCGAGAAAGGAAGGGTTACTGGCGAACCACAGGCGCTGTTGCTCGATGCGCGGGTTCACGCCCAGGCCTTCCTGAAGCTGAAAACCACCGCGCATGCGTTCCCAGATGTCCTGGGGCACCTGCGGGCTGGGCTTCTCGGACAACCAGATCGGCTTCTGCTTGGCTCGCGCAGCAATGTTCGGCGTATGGGTCGCTTCAGTCTGCGGAGCATGGCTGGAACAGCCCGCCAGTGTGGCGGACACAGCCACCGCGATGGCTTGCGCCAGGCGGGTCAATGCGTCTGAATTGACGGACTTACGTATGGATGACGACATTGGCTGGAAGTAAGTTCCGGGCAAAAATGTCGGGCGATTCTAGAAAGCGCACCCCCTGCGGTCAACCATTCAGCGTTTTTGTACCAAGTGGTGAACGGCTTAGAACTTATCTTTCCAAGCCCGCAGAGCCGCAAAAACCTCACTCGGCGCCCGGTTTTGAGCGCCATTCCGTTCGTCCACTTTTTGTGTAACTAATGTTTCACTGGTACGCAGAAACGGGTTTGTGAGCTTTTCCAGTGCGATGGTCGAGGGCAGGGTCATGACCCCGTTTTGCCGTTGCTGGCTGACTTTTTCCAGACGGGTGGCAATGTCCGGGTTGCCCGGCTCCACCGCAGCGGCGAATTTCAGGTTGCTCAGGGTGTATTCGTGGGTGCAGTAGACCAGCGTGTCTTCCGGCAGGGCCGCCAGACGACCGAGCGAGTGGTGCATCTGCTCCGGCGTGCCTTCGAACAACCGGCCGCAACCGGCGGCGAACAGGGTGTCGCCGCAGAACAGCAGGCCGTGGTGGTAATAGGCGATATGCCCCAGGGTGTGGCCGGGAACGGCGTAGACATCGAAATCCCAGCCGAGCACGCGAACCTTGTCGTTGTCCTTGAGCGCGACGTCCCGCCCCGGAATGCTTTCGCTGGCCGGACCGTAGACAGTAGCGCCCGTAGCCTTTTTAAGCGTCTCGACACCGCCGACATGATCATGGTGATGATGAGTGATCAGAATGTCGCCCAGCACCCAGCCCGGATGCGCGGCAAGCCACGCCTGCACGGGGGCGGCATCGCCCGGGTCGACCACCGCGCAACGCTGGGTGGCATGATCCTGTAACAACCAGATGTAGTTGTCGGTGAAGGCGGGCAGGGCACTGATCTGTATCATCTTCGGATTCGCCAAGCGGGTAACATTGGCGCATCTTAGAGGTTCCTGGCGTGTTGGAGAATGCAATGATCGATAAAGCGTTCGCTCAGGCCGATCCTGACTGGCTTGCCCTGATCGGGGCGGCCCGTGAATGGCTGTCCGGTCCCCTCGGACAATTTCTGCTGGACGAAGAGCGGCGCATGCTCGAAGACGAGCTTGGCCGGTTCTTCGGCGGCTATCTGGTGCATTACGGCCCTTCTGCGGAAACACCGCCGTCGGCACCGCAGGTTCAGCGCAACGTGCGGCTCGGTGCGCCGTTGCCCGGTGTCGAGATCGTCTGCGAAGAGCAGGCCTGGCCGTTGAGCGAGCACGCCGCCGACGTGGTGGTGTTGCAGCACGGTCTGGATTTCTGCCTGTCGCCCCATGGCCTGCTGCGTGAAGCGGCCAGCAGCGTGCGCCCCGGCGGGCACCTGCTGATCGTCGGCATCAATCCCTGGAGCACCTGGGGCCTGCGCCATGTGTTCGCCCATGACGCATTGCACCAGGCCCGCTGCATCTCGCCGTCGCGGGTCGCCGACTGGCTCAACCTGCTGGGCTTCGCGCTGGAGAAACGCCGCTTCGGGTGCTATCGTCCGCCGCTCGCGTCACCCAAGTGGCAGGCCCGTCTGGCCGGCTGGGAACGCAAGGCCGGCGACTGGCAACTGGCGGGCGGCGGTTTCTATCTGTTGGTCGCGCGCAAGATCGTGGTCGGCCTGCGTCCGGTGCGCCAGGAGCGCCGCGAGCCGATGGGCAAGCTGATTCCGCTGCCGATGGCCAAGGTCAACCGGCGCCGCATCGAACCGTAAACCTTCTTTTATTGTGGCCGGGTCTGTCCCGGCCCGGGCCGTTGTCGATCCGTGATCGGCGGGGCCAGGCATTTTTCTGGATAGATTGGCATGAGCGAAAGCGTCGATAGCGTAGAACTGTTCACTGACGGCGCCTGCAAGGGCAACCCCGGCCCGGGCGGCTGGGGCGCCTTGCTGGTGTGCAAGGGCGTCGAAAAGGAACTGTGGGGCGGCGAAGCCAACACCACCAACAACCGCATGGAGCTGCTCGGCGCGATTCGCGGCCTCGAAGCCCTCAAGCGTCCTTGCGAAGTGCTGCTGGTGACCGACTCGCAATACGTGATGAAAGGCATCAACGAGTGGATGGCCAACTGGAAGAAGCGCGGCTGGAAAACTGCGGCCAAAGAGCCGGTCAAGAACGCCGATCTATGGAAGGAACTGGACGAGCAGGTCAACCGCCACAAGGTCACCTGGAAATGGGTTCGCGGCCACATCGGCCACCACGGCAACGAACGGGCCGACCAGTTGGCCAACCGTGGGGTGGATGAAGTGCGCGGCTACAAGCAGGACTGATCAGAGCATCAGAATGGCGCTTGCCAGTTGCAGATCCGTGGCGTGCAGCTCTGGCACCAGGCTGCGAATCCGCTGGAATGCCGCCTCCATCTGCGCGCCACGAATGTCTCCATCGCTGGCCACGAAGGCCGCCGCATCGTCCTTGGCAGCCAGCACGATCTTGTCGTCCTTGAACGACCCGCTGGTGCCTTTGCTGGAGCTGAGCGTCAGGCTCAGGGTGATGTCGGTGCTGATGACAAAACTGGTGGCGTGCGCTTCAGCCGTTAGAAGGCAGGCGCCGAGCAATAGAAACCGTGCGGTCTTCATGAGGTGTTCGAGTCCGTGAGAAACAGGCCGCGCACGCTAACAAGCCGGTTTGCCCCAGACTTTATGAACATTGCTAATGATTGTTAAAAACTGCATGAGCGCCGATCACCCGGCGGTGCGCGACTCGCGCCACCAGCGTGTTAACATCGCCGCTTTTGCACGATTGACCCGTTGAGAGCTGAACACTGATGGCCACCAGATCCGTTGTACTCGATACCGAAACCACCGGCATGCCGGTGACCGATGGTCACCGGATCATTGAAATCGGTTGCGTTGAGCTGATCGGTCGGCGCCTGACGGGGCGGCACTTTCACGTCTACCTGCAGCCGGATCGCGAAAGCGACGAAGGCGCGATCGGCGTCCACGGCATCACCAACGAATTCCTGGTCGGCAAGCCGCGTTTCGCCGAAGTGGCCGATGAGTTCTTCGAGTTCATCAACGGCGCGCAGCTGATCATCCATAACGCGGCGTTCGACGTTGGCTTCATCAACAACGAATTCGCCCTGATGGGTCAGCAGGATCGCGCGGACATCACGCAGCACTGCACGATCCTCGACACCCTGATGATGGCCCGGGAGCGTCACCCGGGTCAGCGCAACAGCCTCGATGCCTTGTGCAAACGCTACGGCGTCGACAACTCCGGCCGTGAGCTGCACGGCGCATTGCTCGACTCGGAGATTCTCGCCGACGTCTACCTGACCATGACCGGTGGCCAGACCAGCCTGTCCCTGGCCGGTAACGCCTCCGACGGTAACGGCACGGGCGAGGGCGCTGACAACTCCGCCACCGAAATCCGCCGTCTGCCGGCGGATCGCAAGCCGGGGCGGATCATTCGTGCCACCGAAGCCGAACTGGCCGAGCACCAGGTACGACTGGAGATCATCGCCAAATCCGCTGGCGCACCGGCGCTGTGGACGCAGTTGCTGGAAGCCGAAGCCCAGGCGTAAAACGCAAAGGATCGTCCGAAGGCGCTGGCCGCGTCCGGACGATCCTTTGTTTTTGGCAGTACTGACAACTGGCCACCCTCGCCACATCCGCTCCGACCCTCTACCCTGAGGACATTGGCAGATCACTCTCCGCCGCCTCAGGACACTGAGTCTCATGTACAAAGATCTGAAGTTCCCGGTGTTGATCGTCCACCGCGACATCAAGGCCGACACGGTTGCCGGCGAGCGCATTCGCGGCATTGCCCATGAGCTTGAGCAGGAAGGTTTCAGCATCGTTTCGGCCACGGACTACACCGAGGGCCGGCTGGTGGCGTCGACCCACCATGGTCTGGCGTGCATGTTGATTGCCGCCGAAGACGCCAGCACCAATTCCCATTTGTTACAGAACATGGCCGAACTGATCGGTCTGGCCCGGGTTCGGGCGCCGGATCTGCCGATTTTCGCCCTCGGCGAGCAGGTCACCCTGGAAAACGCCCCGGCCGATGCCATGGCCGAACTGAATCAGTTGCGCGGCATTCTCTACCTGTTCGAAGACACCGTACCGTTTCTGGCCCGACAGGTTGCACGGGCGGCGCGCAAGTATCTGGACGGGTTGTTGCCGCCGTTCTTCAAGGCCTTGGTGCAGCACACCGCTGACTCCAATTATTCCTGGCACACCCCGGGGCATGGCGGCGGGGTGGCGTATCACAAGAGCCCGGTGGGGCAGGCGTTTCACCAGTTTTTCGGCGAAAACACCCTGCGTTCGGACTTGTCGGTGTCGGTGCCGGAGCTGGGCTCGCTGCTCGATCACACCGGGCCGCTGGCCGAAGCGGAAGCGCGGGCAGCGCGCAATTTCGGCGCCGATCACACCTTTTTCGTGATCAATGGCACTTCGACCGCCAACAAGATCGTCTGGCATTCGATGGTCGGGCGCGATGATCTGGTGCTGGTGGATCGCAACTGCCACAAGTCGGTGTTGCACGCGATCATCATGACCGGCGCGATTCCGCTGTACCTGTGCCCGGAGCGCAACGAGCTGGGGATCATCGGCCCGATTCCGTTGAGTGAGTTCAGCCGCGAATCGATCCAGGCCAAGATCGATGCGAGTCCGCTGACCAAGGGTCGGGAGCCGAAAGTCAAACTCGCCGTGGTCACCAACTCCACTTACGACGGCCTCTGCTACAACGCCGAACTGATCAAGCAGAGCCTGGGCAACAGCGTCGAGGTCCTGCATTTCGACGAAGCCTGGTACGCCTACGCGGCGTTTCACGAATTCTTTGCCGGACGCTACGGCATGGCCACCTCGCGCAGTGCCGACAGCCCGCTGGTGTTCACCACCCATTCCACCCATAAATTATTGGCGGCATTCAGTCAGGCTTCGATGATTCATGTGCAGGACGGCGGCGCACGGCAACTGGATCGCGACCGTTTTAACGAAGCGTTCATGATGCATATCTCGACGTCGCCGCAGTACAGCATCATCGCTTCGCTGGACGTGGCCTCGGCCATGATGGAAGGCCCGGCCGGGCGTTCGCTGTTGCAGGAAACCTTCGATGAAGCCCTGAGCTTTCGCCGGGCGCTGGCCAATCTGCGGCAACACATCGACGCCAATGACTGGTGGTTTTCGATCTGGCAGCCGCCGGGTGTCGAGGGCATTGACCGGGTGCAGACCGAAGACTGGCTGCTGAAGCCCGAGGCGGACTGGCATGGCTTCGGCGAGGTCAGCGACGACTACGTGCTGCTCGATCCGATCAAGGTCACCCTGGTGATGCCCGGCCTGACCGCTGGCGGCGCGCTGAGCGACAAGGGCATTCCGGCGGCGGTGGTCAGTCGGTTTCTCTGGGAGCGCGGACTGGTGGTGGAGAAAACCGGGCTCTATTCGTTTCTGGTGCTGTTCTCCATGGGCATCACCAAGGGCAAGTGGAGCACGCTGCTGACCGAGCTTTTGGAGTTCAAGCGCAGCTACGACGCCAACGTCAGCCTCGACACCTGCCTGAAGTGTGTCGCCCAGGAAGACCCGGCGCGTTATCGCGGCATGGGCCTGCGCGATCTGTGCGACCAGCTCCATGCCTGTTACCGCAGCAACGCCACCGCAAGACACCTCAAACGCATGTACACCGTGCTGCCGGAAATCGCCATGAAACCGGCCCACGCCTACGATCAACTGGTGCGCGGCGAAGTCGAGGCGGTACCGATCGATGAGCTGGAGGGGCGGGTCGCCGCGGTGATGCTGGTGCCTTACCCGCCGGGAATTCCGTTAATCATGCCCGGCGAGCGTTTTACCGAATCCACTCGATCGATCATCGATTACCTGAAGTTTGCCCGCACGTTCGATGCGAGTTTTCCGGGTTTCGTGGTCGATGTGCACGGACTGCAACACGAAGACGAGGGCAATGGACGGCACTACACCGTCGATTGCGTCAAGGAATGAGGGCGTTTCCCAGTATGCAACCGGTCATGAATCCAAAATACCCCGGGCTGTCGGTGCGCGTTGCCGACGACGGCTTTGCCGCCTATATCTGGGGCAGCGATTTCAGTTTTGAGGTCGCCGCCTATGGCGCGGCCGAAATCGGCAAACCCGTCGCGCAGTGGGGCGTGACGCCGATCGTGCCGTACCGCAAGTGCTACGGCATCGACCCGGAAGAGTTCAGCAGTTTTCGCGATGCCGCCGACAGTGCGATTTTCATGGCGTATCTGGAGGACCAGCCGGTAGGGCATCTGGTGATCAGTACCAACTGGAATGGTTTTGCCCATATCGATGAGCTGGCGGTGCATGCGCCGGCGCGGCGCCATGGTGTGGCCAAGGCTTTGCTCGATGTTGCGCAGTTCTGGAGCCGCAAGAAAAAGCTGCCGGGGATCATGCTCGAGACCCAGAACAACAACCTCGGTGCCTGTCGCCTGTATGAGCGTTGCGGTTATGTGATCGGTGGCATCGACCATCTGCGTTATCGCGGTATCGACCCGAACACCGCCGAGGTGGCGTTGTTCTGGTATCGATTGTTCGATAATCCGCTGGAAAATCCGATCAGCTCGCCAGCATCGCCTCGGCTTGTTCCGTGACGATACCCAGCAATGTCTGGACTGCCGATGTCGGCGGCGCGTGCTTGAAGGTCAGTGCATAGAGGCTGACCGGCACTGCCGGTGACAACGGACAAGTATCGATCCCACTGGCCCGGGCACCCAGAGCAGTGAACGGGTCGACGATGGCTAGGCCTTCACCGGCCTCGACCATGCTGCGCATCATCTGATGGGTCTGCACCCGGGTGTGGATGCTCGGTGCCGGGCGCAAGGCCTGGAGTTTGTGCTCCAGCGCCGGACTCAACGGGTCCTGGCCTTCGAGGCCGACCATTGCCTGACCGGCCAGGTCCTGCAGCGAAATGTACTTCTGCTTCGGTTGCAGCCAGCCGTGAGGCGCGAGCAATTGCAGCTTGCCTTGGGCCAGCGGCTGGCAATGGATATCGGGATGTTCGGGATCGTGCAGGCTCAGTCCCAGATCGCTCTCGCGCAGCAACAGACTGCGAACGATGTGGCGGGTGGGTTCACTGAGCAGCGTGCAGGGCACGTCCGGCAGGCGTCGGCGCAATGCGGCGAGGCTTTGCGGCAGCAGCTGCTGGGCCAGCGGCGGGGTGCCGATGATTCGAAGGGGTGGGGCGAGGTATTGCTTGAGACTGCTGGCCAACCGTTGCACCGGTTCCAGCGCGTCATAGATGTGGGCGATTTCAACTTGCAGCGCACGGGCTTCGGCCGTGGCCTGAAGCCGCCCGCGCACGCTGGCGAACAGCATGAAACCCAACTGACTCTCGGCTTCGCGCAGTCGCTCCTCGACATCGTCCGCCGGCAATTGCAGCCATTCGGCGGCGGTGCCCACGTGACCCGTCTGTAAAAGCGCCTGTATCACCTCGATATGACGTAAACGCATGCGTGAAGTCCATGTCCGGCCGTTGGGGTCAGTGGCTGAATCCTACCCCAACTCGGCGCGGATGACTTCTGCTCATAACGATCGGTTATGAAGCGACAGTCGGCTCGGGTTCGCGAATCAACGTGATGCCCGACTGAACCAGCAGGAATTCGTTGTCGTCGATTTTATTGACCCGATCGCCAATCGCCAGTTTGTAGGTTGTAACAGGCTCCATGCCGGTGAAACCGTCTGCCGACGGGTTGGATTCCTGGAACTCATGCACGGAATAAACGCGGCCTTCCGCATCTCTTGCATGGAACTGACCGACGAGTACTGCTGCCATCTGCTTAGAACCTCTGGAGATAAAACGCTTGATTTGCGGCTTGGTAGACCGCTATCGAGCTTGGTAAGTTTTCCTACAGGAAAAAAATAATCCGGACGCGGGAAATATCCCTCGTCGTCTGGTGGAATCGTCGTTGGATCATCTATAACTACAGGCTCCTCCCACGGACAGTCGAGAGTCTTCCCATGAGCAATGTCTATAACGTCGCGGTAGTGGTCGGCAGCCTGCGTAAAGCATCGATCAATCGCAAGGTCGCACTGGCGCTGGCGGAACTGGCACCGGCCAACCTCAAGCTGAACATTGTGGAAATTGGCGATCTGCCACTCTATAACGAAGACATCGACGGCGATTCACCGCCGGCAGCCTACAGCACTTTTCGGCAAAAAGTGGCGTCATCCGACGCGGTGCTGTTTGTCACCCCGGAGTACAACCGCTCGGTACCGGCACCCTTGAAGAATGCGATTGACGTCGGCTCGCGGCCTTATGGCAAGAGTGTCTGGGGTGGCAAACCGGGCGCAGTGATCAGCGTTTCACCGGGTGCCATCGGCGGTTTCGGCGCCAACCAGCATTTGCGCCAGTCCTTCGTTTTCCTCAACGTGCCGTGCATGCAGCAGCCGGAGGCCTATCTTGGCGGCGCCGGTACGGCGTTCGATGAGTCGGGCAAGCTGAACGAGTCGGTCAAGCCGTTCCTGCAGAGCTTTATCAATGCCTATGGCGAGTGGGTAGCGCAGCACAAGAAGTGATCCACTGATTTTTCTGACAACATAACGAACCTGTGGGAGCTGACTCCCACAGGTTTTTTTGTGGTCTGATTCTTTCCCCTTTTATTGAAGGCTGTCGCGAATGCTCGCTGCGTCACTGATTTTCCTGCTGACCATTACCCTGGTGATCTGGCAACCCAAAGGCCTCGGGGTCGGCTGGAGTGCAACGCTCGGCGCCATTGTCGCGCTGCTTTTTGGCGTGGTGCACCTGAGTGATATTCCGCTGGTGTGGCAGATTATCTGGAACGCCACCGGCACTTTTGTGGCGCTGATCATCATCAGTCTGTTGCTCGACGAGGCCGGTTTCTTTGCCTGGGCCGCATTGCATGTGGCGCGGTGGGGGCGTGGCAGCGGGCGCAAGCTGTTCGCCTTCATGGTGTTGCTCGGTGCGCTGGTGTCGGCGTTGTTCGCCAATGACGGCGCAGCGCTGATCCTCACGCCCATCGTGATTTCCATGCTGCTGGCCCTGCGTTTTTCGCCGGCGGCGACCCTGGCGTTCGTCATGGGCGCGGGGTTCATCGCCGATACCGCGAGCCTGCCGCTGGTGGTGTCGAACCTGGTCAACATCGTTTCGGCCGACTTCTTTCACATTGGTTTCAATCGTTATGCGGCGGTGATGGTGCCGGTCAACTTCGTCAGCGTCGCGGCCACGCTGGCGGTGTTGTTGTGGTTCTTTCGCCGCGACATTCCGAAAGACTACGACCCTGAACAGCTTGAACACCCGGAGACGGCGATCCACGACAAAGCCACGTTCTACGCCGGCTGGGCGGTGTTGGTGATCCTGCTGGTGGGCTGTTTCGCCCTGGAGCCGCTGGGCATTCCGATCAGTGCGATCTCGGCCGTTTGCGCGGCGTTGTTGCTGGGCATCGCCGCCCGTGGGCACAAAATCTCCACGCGCAAAGTGATGAAAGAGGCGCCGTGGCAGATCGTGATTTTCTCCCTGGGCATGTATCTGGTGGTCTACGGACTGCGCAATGCCGGGCTCACGGATCATCTGGCCGGCTGGCTGGATGCCTTTGCCGGGTATGGCGTTTGGGGCGCGGCCATGGGCACCGGCGTGTTGACGGCGTTGTTGTCGTCGATCATGAACAATCTGCCGACGGTGCTGATCGGGCTGCTGTCGATCGATGCCAGTCAGGCGACCGGTGTGGTGAAAGAGGCGATGATCTACGCCAACGTGATCGGCAGCGACCTGGGGCCGAAGATCACCCCGATCGGCAGTCTGGCGACTCTGCTCTGGCTGCATGTGCTGGAGCGCAAGGACATCCGGATCGGCTGGGGGTATTACTTCAAGGTCGGGATTGTGCTGACGGTGCCGGTGTTGCTGGTGACATTGGCGGCTCTGGCGCTGCGATTGAGCGTCTAACTCTGCCCGGGCACGTTCGGCCACAGATCCGAAACCAGAAACAGCCGCTCGGCTTCTTCCCATTCGCCCCGGGCATTTTCGGTCAGGCGCACCATCAACTGCGCCGGGGCCAGCGGTTCGAGTTCATCGAGCCAGGCCCGCAACTGCTCGTGGCTCCAGGCCTGATCTGCCGGGTAGTGCGCCGGGGCCAGCCATGCGTGGCGGGGCAGGGGTTGCCAGCGTCCGGCCGGGCGCTGGGCGATAAACGCCGGCCAGTCCTTTTGATGCAGCCAGCTGCCGCGCAAATGCTGTGGATGGGCACCGCTCGGTGATTCCGATTGCCCGGGCCATGGATACAGCAGATAACCGCCCAGCCACAACTGTGCACTGAACGACTCGATATCCAGCGCCGCCAGGGCCTCGCGGCTTTCCGGGCGGGCGGAAATCGGTAACTGGTGTTCGCTCAGATGGGCCAGTTTGCGGTCCAGTCGATCATGACAACCGGGGCCGAGCCACGACGCCGGATCATGGCCGTCACCGTTCTGCGGGCCGAGGTAAAGCTTGATCGCCAGTTCCAGGTGATGCACGCCGTCACGGTCGCGCAGCAGCATGTCGAGTTCGCCAAGGGTGTGGCCTTCGCGGCGGATCGGCAGGTTGGCGGCGATCAGTTCGATCCCCGGCGCATGCTCCACGGCAAACTGCCACAGCCGCTCGTAATACAGGCCCAGGCGCCGGGTGCGAGCCTGGGACAGCCATTGCAGCAGACCGTAACTGTCCCGGTCGAGCCGGTGCAGCCAGTGCGCCAGCCGCTCAGGGTCATGCACCCAGTCGCTGCCGGCCAGCGGATGACGTTGCGGCCACGGCGTGGCGGCGAGCATCGGCGGGGCGAGGATCACCCACGCCAGATCGCGCACTTCCGGGTGGCGCAACTGATGGGGCAACTGGAGCAAATCGGGAAATAGGATCATCTTGCGAGCATAGCCTTAAACGCAGGCGCACTCTCGGGCTGAAAGGGTTTTGTCTATCCGGCGCTTTCGCCCATAATCGTCGTTTTCGCCGTCGCAGCCCCAGCAGGAGTCCCATGGAGCAATTTCGTAATATCGGCATCATCGGTCGCCTGGGCAGTTCCCAGGTGCTGGATACCGTCCGCCGACTGAAACGCTTTCTGCTCGATCGTCACCTGCATGTGATCCTCGAAGACACCATCGCCGAAGTCCTGCCCGGCCATGGCCTGCAAACCTCGTCGCGCAAGATGCTCGGCGAAGTCTGCGACATGGTCATCGTCGTCGGCGGTGACGGCAGCCTGCTCGGTGCGGCCCGGGCGCTGGCCAAGCACAACATTCCGGTGCTCGGGATCAACCGTGGCAGCCTCGGCTTTCTCACCGACATCCGCCCGGACGAGCTGGAAATCAAGGTCGCCGAAGTGCTCGACGGCCACTATCTAGTGGAAAACCGCTTCCTGCTGCAGGCCGAAGTCCGCCGCCACGCCGAGGCCATCGGCCAGGGCGATGCGCTGAACGATGTGGTGCTGCACCCGGGCAAATCGACGCGGATGATCGAGTTCGAGCTGTACATCGACGGCCAGTTCGTCTGCAGCCAGAAGGCCGACGGCCTGATCGTCGCCACGCCGACCGGCTCCACCGCGTACGCACTGTCCGCCGGCGGCCCGATCATGCATCCCAAGCTCGACGCTATTGTGATTGTGCCGATGTACCCCCATACCTTGTCGGGCAGACCGATCGTGGTCGATGGCAACAGTGAGCTGAAAATCGTCGTGTCCAAAGATATGCAGATCTACCCGCAGGTCTCCTGCGACGGGCAGAACCACTTTACCTGCGCGCCGGGCGACACCATCACCGTCAGCAAGAAAGCGCAGAAACTGCGGTTGATCCATCCGCTCGACCACAACTACTACGAGGTCTGCCGCACCAAACTCGGCTGGGGCAGCAAGCTGGGTGGTGGAGGCGACTGATGCTCGATCCCGCGCGCAGTTATGACCTGATCGGTGACGTGCACGGATGCGCCCTGACCCTGGAACACCTGCTGGACCGTCTCGGTTATCACAAGCAGGGCGGGGTCTGGCGGCATCCTTCGCGCATGGCCGTGTTCGTCGGCGACATCATCGACCGTGGCCCGCGGATCCGCGAGGCGCTGCACATCGTCCACGACATGGTCGAGGCCGGCCAGGCCTTGTGCATCATGGGCAACCACGAATTCAACGCACTGGGCTGGAGCACGCCGGCGCCACCTGGCAGCGGCAAGCAGTTCGTGCGCGAGCACACGCCGCGTCATGCCCGTTTGCTGCATGAAACCCTGACCCAGTTCGAAGACCATCCCGGTGACTGGCACGACTTCCAGCGCTGGTTCTATGAACTGCCGCTGTTTGTCGACGCCGGACGCTTCCGGGTCGTGCATGCCTGCTGGGATGCCGGACTGATCGAACCGTTGCGCGCGCTGTTCCCCGATGGCTGCATCGATGAGCACTTCCTTCAGGCGTCTGCCGTACCGGGCAGCTTCGCCTGCACCGTCTTCGATCGCCTGCTGCGCGGCACCGACATGCGCCTGCCGGATGGCCTGACCATGACCAGCGGCGACGGTCTGGTGCGTTCGTTCTTCCGCACCAAGTTCTGGGAAGACGACCCGCAGACCTACGGCGACATCGTGTTCCAGCCCGATGCACTGCCGGAGCCGGTGGCGCAGAAGCCGCTGACCTCCAGCGAAAAGAATTCCCTGCTGCGCTACGGCGTCGATGAGCCGTTGCTGTTCGTTGGCCACTACTGGCGCAGCGGCAAACCGGCGCCGATCCGCCCGAACCTCGCGTGCCTGGATTACAGCGCCGTGCTCTACGGCAAACTGGTGGCTTATCGTCTGGATCAGGAAACCCGCCTGGATCCGCATAAATTTGTCTGGGTCGATGTCGAGCGGCCGGAGGTGCTGCGATGACCTCGGCCCGCACACTTTGCTTTTTCAACCCGCAACTGGCTGTCACAAGGATTCACCATGGATGACACGACGCTGGATCAACTGGAGGCCGCGTTAAGCGCCTCACCGGGAAACGTCGCGCTGATCACGTTGTTGCTCAAGGCGTGCCTGGAGCGCGGTGAAGTCGAGCGCGGGCTCAAGCTGATTCCCGAAGAACTCGAACAACGGGCCGACTTCGAGTCGCTCAAGCCGGTGGCCGCGCAACTGTATCTGGCGGCCGGGCAGGCGCAGAAAGCCCTGTCCCTGGTCACGGGCGATGATCCTGCAGCGCAATTGTTGCGGGCGCGGGCCCTGGCGGATCTGGATCGTCCCAAGGAAGCCCAGGTCGAATACCGGGCGGCCATCAACGCCAATCCGTCGCTGGAAGACATGGCGTTGTGGCGCCGCTTGAACGTCTCCGTCACCGATTTCAGGGCCGGGGAAGGGCGCCCGAAACTTCGGGTGATTTCCAACGACGACACTGACCAGACAGAAGTCCGGCGCCTGCTGGTTCCCGAGGACAAGACCGTCACGTTCAACGATATCGGCGGTCTTGATGATCTGAAAAAGACCATCCACAAGAAAATCATCCTGCCGTACCAGAAACCCGGGCTGTTCGAGCGTTTTCGCAAGCGTGTCGGCGGTGGTGTGCTGTTGTACGGGCCACCAGGCTGCGGCAAGACCTTGCTGGCCCGGGCCACGGCCGGAGAGTGCAAGGCCAAGTTTTTCAACGTGGCGATTTCCGATGTGCTGGACATGTACATCGGCGAGTCCGAGCGCAAGCTCCACGCCCTGTTCGAGCAGGCGCGGGCCCAGGCGCCGGCGGTAATGTTCTTCGATGAAGTCGAGGCGCTGGGTGGCAAACGTTCCAATACCCGCGAATCGACCTCGTCGAAACTGGTCAGCACGTTCCTCTCGGAAATGGACGGCTTCGCCAAAAACAACCATGGCGTGCTGATCCTGGCCGCGACCAACGTGCCGTGGTCGGTGGATTCGGCGTTCCGCCGGCCCGGCCGGTTTGACCGGGTGCTGTTTGTGCCGCCACCGGATCGCGCGGCCCGGGAAAACATGCTGCAACTGATGGTCAAGGGCCGTCCGCTTGCAGCGGATATTGACTTCGCATTCCTGGCCAAACACACCTCGGGGTTCTCCGGGGCCGATCTCGGCGAACTGGTGGATACCGCCGCCGATGAAGCCATCGAAGAGTCGATCAGTGAAGGCGCTGAACAGCCGATCTGTGACCGCCATTTCAAGCAGGCCTTGAAAGATGTGCGCGCGACAACGCTGGAATGGCTGACCACGGCGCGCAATTACGCGCGCTACGCCAACGAAGGCAATCAGTACGACGAAGTGCTGGCCTTTCTCGACAAGCACGGCAAGGGGCGCTGATGGGAACCAAGAGTGTGTACCGGATCGAGGACGAACCCCGTCCGGGTGGCCTCGCCAGGTTTGCCGTGGCGCCGTTCTGGCCGCTGCTGGCCCTGATGATGGGCGGCCTGTGGCTGGGACTGCCGTGGTTTGTGCTGAATTCGATTGCGGTGGGCAGCCCGACGCGAATCCGTGAATGGACCTGGGTCGGCGTCGGCACGGCCGGCAGCGTGATCATCGGCCTGCTGTTGATCAGCCTGCTGAACAATGGCTACCTGACGACCCAGGCCGAGATTCAATACGCGCTACTGGTCCTGGTGGTGTGGAAACTCACCATCGGTTACGTGCTGTACACCCTGCAGAACTCCACGATTGAGCTGTATCAGTACTACGGTGGCGAGCTCAACCGCTTTGCACCCCTGGTCGCCCTCGGTGGCGCCTTTGTGCTCAAGGGCGTGGTGGTCAAACTGGTGCCTGCAACCCTTTGGTATCTGGTGGTGAGCTGATGAATACGTCCCAACTGTTGGAACTGGCTTACCAGCGTCTGCATGCCCATCACTATGACGGCGCCGTCGACAGCCTGCGCCAATTGCTCGCCGACGACCCCGAATGTGCGGAAGCGCACGCGTTGCTGGCGCTGTGCCTGATCAGCCTGCGGCGACTGCATGCGGCGCGGCATGAAGCCTCGATGGCGCTGGCACTGGATGCGTTGCTGCCGCTGGCGCATTACGCTGCCGCAATGGCCGACATGGGTGCCCGGCGGTTCAAGAGCGCCGAACAGCACCTGTTGCAACTGCTCGAACTGGAGCCGGACGAGCCGAGTTATTACCGCAGCCTCGCTGATCTGTTCCAGATCACCGGGCGCTTGAGCCAGAGCCAGGCGCTGCTGGAAAAGGCTCTCGAACTCGACCCGGATGGTGCAGCCAACCTGGTGGCCATGGCCGAATACCACAAGGCCTGCGGTCACTGGGAACAGGCCGAAGGTTTTGCCCGACAGGCGTTGCAGGCCGATCCCGGGCATACAGCAGCCGTGGTGGTGCTGGGCCATTTGCTGTTGCGCCAGGGCAATATCAACGGTGCGCGCGAACACGCGATCTGGGCCTTGCAGGAAAACGCCAACAACGTCGCGGCGCTGGGCCTGTTGACTGCCGTAAAAGCGCGCAGCAACCCGTTCATGGGGCTGTGGTGGCGCTTCAACAGCTGGATGACCGAGCGCAGCAACACCCGAGCCATTGTTCTGTTACTGGCCATGTTCGTGGTCTACCGGGTCACGGTCATCACCGTCACGGCACAGGGTTATCCCGCTGCCGCCGAGGTCATCGACTGGGTCTGGCTGGGCTTTGCCCTCTATACCTTCACTGCGCCGCAGATCTTCCGGCGGGCGCTGGAGAAGGAACTGACTCAGGTAAAACTTTCAAGGGAGTTCTAGGACGACGGGCGTGACGCCCGTCGATCCGCTCGCCCATCTGATGCCCGGCAGTGTGCCGGGGCATCGGCACCGTTAAACTAGCGACATTTTTTGGAGAGTGTTCAACATGTCGTCTTTTTCCGAACTGATCAAAAACATTACCCCCGACATTTACCAGAGCCTGAAACTGGCCGTGGAAATCGGCAAATGGTCCGACGGTGGCAAGCTCACCGCCGAACAGCGCGAGCTGTCGCTGCAGGCGATGATCGCCTGGGAAATCCAGAACCTGCCCGAAGAAGAGCGCACCGGTTACATGGGCCCGCAGGAGTGTGCGTCGAAGTCGATCGAAGTGCCGAACATCCTGTTCAAGTCGGACGCCATCCATTGATCGAGATTGGCCGCGGTGCAATCAGCAAAATGTCGGCGCGCCTGGACGGGCCGAACGTGCAATACGCGTTTCGTCTGGATGACGTCGAGGTGCCTGTCAACCCGTTGATCGGCACGACGGTGCGTCTGGAATACCTGGGGGCGATTCATTGCACCCATTGCGGACGCAAGACCAAGACCAGTTTCAGTCAGGGTTACTGCTACCCGTGCATGACCAAACTGGCCCAGTGCGACGTGTGCATCATGAGTCCGGAGCGCTGCCACTTCGACGCCGGCACCTGCCGGGAACCGGAGTGGGGCGAGAAGTTCTGCATGACCGACCACGTCGTGTACCTGGCCAATTCGTCGGGGATCAAGGTCGGCATCACCCGTGCGACTCAACTGCCGACCCGCTGGCTCGACCAGGGCGCCAGTCAGGCGTTGCCGATCATGCGCGTTTCCACGCGGCAGCAGTCCGGTTTCGTCGAAGACCTGTTCCGCAGTCAGGTGGCGGACAAGACCAACTGGCGCGCACTGCTCAAGGGCGATGCGGCGGCGGTGGATCTGGCCCAGGTGCGCGATCAGTTGTTCGACAGCTGCGCCGAAGGTTTGCAGGGCTTGCAGGAACGCTTCGGTCTGCAGGCGATTCAGCCGGTCACCGACGTCGAGCCGCTGGAAATCCGTTACCCGGTCGAGCAGTACCCGGCCAAGATCGTCAGCTTCAACCTGGACAAAAACCCGATTGCCGAAGGCACGCTGCTGGGGATCAAGGGCCAGTACCTGATCTTCGACACCGGCGTGATCAACATTCGCAAGTACACGGCCTATCAGCTCGCCGTGCATCAATAAGGACTTCAGCATGCGCACCGAACAACCGAAGATGATTTACCTGAAGGACTATCAGGCGCCCGAGTACCTGATCGATGAAACACACCTGACCTTCGAGTTGTTCGAGGACCACAGTCTGGTCCACGCGCAACTGGTGATGCGCCGCAACCCGGCCCGTGGCCCCGGCCTGCCGCCGCTGGTGCTCGATGGCCAGCAGCTGGAACTGCTCTCGGTGACCCTGGCCGACCAGGAACTGAGCGCCGCCGACTACCAGTTGACCGAGAATCACCTGACCCTGCAGCCGAAGAGCGAAACCTTCACGGTCGACACCAGCGTCAGGATCCACCCGGAAACCAACACCGCACTGGAAGGCCTGTACAAGTCCGGCACGATGTTCTGCACCCAGTGCGAGGCCGAAGGTTTCCGCAAGATCACCTATTACCTCGACCGCCCGGACGTGATGAGCAAGTTCACCACCACCGTGGTCGCCGAGCAGCACAGATATCCGGTGCTGTTGTCCAACGGCAACCCGATCGCCAGCGGTCCCGGCGAAGACGGCCGGCACTGGGCGACCTGGGAAGACCCGTTCATGAAACCGGCGTACCTGTTTGCGCTGGTGGCCGGTGACTTGTGGTGCGTTGAAGACTCTTTCACCACCATGACCAACCGCAACGTGGCGCTGCGCATTTATGTCGAGCCGGAAAACATCGACAAGTGCCAGCACGCCATGAACAGCCTGAAGAAGTCGATGCGCTGGGACGAAGAGGTCTACGGTCGCGAGTACGATCTGGACATCTTCATGATCGTCGCCGTGAACGACTTCAACATGGGTGCGATGGAGAACAAGGGCCTCAACATCTTCAACTCCAGCGCCGTGCTGGCCCGCGCCGAAACCGCCACCGACGCCGCGCACCAGCGGGTCGAGGCGATTGTCGCCCACGAATACTTCCACAACTGGTCGGGCAACCGCGTGACCTGCCGCGACTGGTTCCAGCTGTCGCTCAAGGAAGGCTTTACCGTGTTCCGCGACGCCGGGTTCTCTTCCGACATGAACTCGGCCACGGTCAAGCGCATTCAGGACGTGGCGTACCTGCGTACCCACCAGTTCGCCGAAGATGCCGGCCCGATGGCCCACGCCGTGCGCCCGGACAGCTTCATCGAGATTTCCAACTTCTACACTCTGACCGTGTACGAAAAGGGCTCGGAAGTGGTCGGCATGATCCACACCCTGCTGGGCGCCGAAGGCTTCCGCAAGGGCAGCGACCTGTACTTCGAACGCCACGACGGCCAGGCCGTGACCTGCGATGACTTCATCAAGGCCATGGAAGATGCCAACGGCGTCGATCTGACCCAGTTCAAACGCTGGTACAGCCAGGCAGGCACACCGCGTCTGGCGGTGAGTGAGTCTTACGATTCCGCCGCAAAAACCTACAGCCTGACCTTCCGCCAGAGCTGCCCGGAAACCCCGGACAAGGTTGAAAAGCTGCCGTTCGTGATCCCGGTGGAGCTGGGCCTGCTCGACAGCCAAGGCAACGAGATCGCCCTGCGTCTGGCCGGCGAAGCCGCTGCGCAAGGCACTACCCGAGTGATCTCGGTGACCGAAGCCGAACAGACCTTCACCTTCGTCGACATCGCCGAACAACCGCTGCCGTCCCTTCTGCGTGGCTTCTCGGCGCCGGTGAAACTGAGCTTCCCGTACAACCGCGATCAGTTGATGTTCCTGATGCAGCACGACAGCGACGGTTTCAACCGCTGGGATGCCGGCCAGCAACTGTCGGTGCAGGTGCTGCAAGAGTTGATCGGCCAACAGCAGAAGGGCGAAAGCCTGGTGCTCGATCCACGTCTGATTTCCGCTCTGCGCACTGTGCTGGCTGACCAGACGCTGGATCAGGCGATGGTCGCGGAAATGCTCTCGCTGCCGAGCGAAGCCTACCTGACCGAAATCAGCGAAACCGCCGACGTGGACGCGATCCACTCCGCTCGCGAATTCGCCCGTCAGCAACTGGCGGACAACCTGTTCGAGGCCCTGTGGCAGCGTTATCAGGCCAACCGCGAGCTGTCGAAAAAGACCCCGTACGTGGCCGAAGCCGAGCATTTCGCCCGTCGCGCGTTGCAGAACATCGCGCTGTCGTACCTGATGCTCAGCGGCAAGCCTGAAGTGCTGGCGGCAACGCTGGAGCAGTTCGACGCCTGCGACAACATGACCGAGCGCCTCACCGCGCTGGCGGTGCTGGTCAACTCGCCGTTCGAAGACGAGAAGGCCAAGGCCCTGGCCAGTTTCGCCGAGCACTTCAAGGACAATCCGCTGGTCATGGATCAGTGGTTCAGCGTGCAGGCCGGCAGCACTTTGCCGGGCGGTCTGGCACGGGTCAAAGCCCTGATGCAGCATCCGGCGTTCAACATCAAGAACCCGAACAAGGTGCGTGCGCTGGTCGGCGCATTTGCCGGGCAGAACCTGATCAACTTCCACGCGGCGGACGGTTCGGGCTATCGCTTCCTCGCGGACCTGGTGATCGAACTGAACGGCTTCAACCCGCAGATCGCTTCGCGCCAACTGGCACCGCTGACTCGCTGGCGCAAGTATGACGGTGCTCGTCAGGCGCTGATGAAGGCGGAGCTGGAGCGGATCCTCGCGTCCGGTCAGTTGTCCAGTGATGTGTATGAAGTGGTCAGCAAAAGCCTTGCCTGAAGCTGTTTCAGGGCAATAAAAAACGCCGCTCGATGAGCGGCGTTTTTGTGGGTGGATGAAAAACTATTGGCGCAAATCAAACCGGTCCAGATCCATCACCTTCGCCCACGCAGCAACGAAGTCGTTGACGAACTGCTCCTTGGCATCAGAACTGGCATACACCTCCGCCAGCGCCCGCAGTATCGCGTTGGAACCGAACACCAGATCGACCCGCGTTCCTGTCCATTTCACATTGCCGGTCTTGCGGTCGTGACCTTCGAACTCGTCCGCCGCCTTGGACGTCGGTTTCCATTCCACGCCCATGTCCAGCAGGTTGCGGAAGAAGTCGTTGGTCAGGGTGCCGGGCTTGTCGGTGAACACCCCGTGCTTCGTTTTACCGACGTTGGTGTCCAGTACACGCAGACCACCGACCAGCACGGTGAGCTCGGGTGCCGAAAGCGTCAGCAGTTGCGCCTTGTCGATCAGCAACGCTTCGGCCGGCACGCGATAGGTGCTGGCAGCGTAGTTGCGGAAGCCATCGGTGTGCGGTTCAAGGAAACCGAACGATTCGACGTCGGTCTGCTCCTGAGTCGCATCGGTACGGCCAGGCGAGAAGGGCACCGTGACCGAATGTCCGGCATTTTTCGCAGCCTGTTCGACCCCGGCATTACCGGCCAGCACGATCAGATCCGCCAGCGAGACTTTCTTGCCCGACGCCCCGGCGTTGAACTCGCTCTGAATGCTTTCGAGGGCTTTGAGCACCTTGTCCAGTTGTTCCGGCTGGTTGGCCTGCCAGAACCGTTGCGGTGCCAGGCGCAGGCGTCCGCCGTTGGCGCCGCCGCGTTTGTCTGAGCCACGGAAAGTCGAAGCGGCCGCCCAGGCGGTGGAGACCAGCTCCGAAACGGACAGCCCCGACGCCAGCACTTTGCCTTTCAACGCCCTGATATCGCTGTCGTCGATCAGCGGATGGCTGGCCTCGGGAATCGGGTCTTGCCACAGCAGTTCTTCCTGGGGCATTTCCGGACCGAGATAGCGCGATAGCGGGCCCATGTCCCGATGGATCAGTTTGTACCAGGCCCGGGCGAAGGCATCGGCCAGTTGATCGGGATTGGCCAGGAAGCGCCGCGAGATCTTCTCGTAGGCCGGGTCGAAACGCAGGGCCAGGTCAGAGGTGAGCATCGTCGGGTCGATGCGTTTGTTCGGGTCGTGAGCATGGGGAATGGTGCCGGCTCCGGCGCCGTTTTTCGGTTTCCACTGGTGGGCGCCGGCCGGGCTCTTGGTCAGTTCCCACTCGAAGCCGAACAGGTTTTCCAGGTAATTGTTGCTCCATTTGGTCGGGGTGGTGGTCCAGGTCACTTCCAGACCGCTGGTGATGGTGTCCGCACCTTTGCCACTACCGAAGCTGTTTTTCCAGCCCAGGCCCTGAAGCTCGAGGCCGGCAGCTTCCGGTTCCGGGCCGACGTTATCGGCCGGGCCGGCACCGTGGGTCTTGCCGAAGGCGTGGCCGCCAGCGATCAGGGCGACGGTTTCTTCGTCGTTCATGGCCATGCGGCCGAAGGTTTCACGAATGTCCCGGGCCGAGGCCACCGGGTCGGGATTGCCCTCGGGGCCTTCCGGGTTCACGTAGATCAGGCCCATCTGCACGGCGGCGAGCGGGTTTTCCAGATTGCGTTCACCCTGATTGGTGCGGCTCTGTTCATGGCCGTGCTCGGCAGGTTCGGCGACCAGGGTGCCGTCGCCCGGTTCCTGCATGGCTTCGGGGTGTTTACCGTAACGGGTGTCGCCACCCAGCCAGGTGTTTTCCGAACCCCAGTAGACGTCTTCGTCCGGCTCCCACACGTCGGGCCGTCCGCCGGAGAATCCGAAAGTCTTGAAGCCCATGGATTCCAGCGCGACGTTGCCGGTGAGGACGATCAGGTCGGCCCAGGAAATGTTGCGGCCATATTTCTGTTTGATCGGCCACAGCAGGCGCCGGGCCTTGTCGAGGCTGACGTTGTCCGGCCAGCTGTTGAGCGGGGCGAAGCGTTGCTGGCCGGAACCGGCGCCGCCACGGCCGTCAGCGGTGCGATAGGTGCCGGCGCTGTGCCAGGCCATGCGGATGAAGAGCGGGCCGTAGTGGCCGAAGTCGGCGGGCCACCAGTCCTGGGAGTCGGTCATCAGCGCCGTCAGATCGCGTTTCAGGGCCTGGAAATCCAGGCTCTTGAAGGCCTTGGCGTAGTCGAAGTCCTTGCCCAGCGGATCGGAGGCGGGCGAGTGCTGGCTCAGGATTTTCAGGTTCAGTTGATTCGGCCACCAATCGCGGTTCGTCGTGCCACCGCCGGCGGCGTGATTGAACGGGCATTTCGATTCATTTGCCATGTTCGGGTCCTTATCAGGTCTTCTGCGGCCGGCTCGTGCCGACTTCGGATTAGTAAGGCTAGACCCGACTGGGCAGGTCAGCTAATAGGCCGACTATTGGTGGCTGATAGGCAAAGTCTTTTACCGCTGTCTGTTCAGGATTTTTTCGAAGAAACGCAGGACGTGCTTGCGCAAGCGGCGATGCCGCGTGCTGAAAGACCCGTCCTTGAGCGGTTGTTGTAAACATCGGGCAAGAATCATGATGGCCATTGGAAATGTTATTGTATAACATAAAAATGATTTCATCTGATCGATATCACTGACATGTCCGTGTGGCAGTGGCATCGATCCCTTCCTTTCTGCCTTACGGAATACTAGAAATGTCAGCCCGTTTTCCCTCCTTCCCGCCAAGTCTGCTGGCCTCTGCGCTGCTGATCGCATCCCCCGCGTTCGCTGCCGAACCTCTCGAGCTGCAACCTCAAGTCATCACTGCCAATCCACTGGGCAGCCAGACCCTGGCTTCGCCCTCGACCGTATTGAGCGGCGATGACTTGACGCTGCAGCAAAAGGGCAGCCTCGGCGAAACCCTGAACAAGCAGCCGGGCGTGTCGTCGTCCTACTTCGGGCCGGGTGCCAGTCGCCCGATCATTCGCGGACAGGACGGCGATCGCATCCGCATCCTGCGCAACGGCGTCGGTGCGCTCGATGCCTCGTCGCTGTCCTACGACCACGCGGTGCCGCTGGACCCGATCAACGTTGACCGCATCGAAATCGTCCGTGGCCCGGCCGCGTTGCTGTATGGCGGCAGTGCTATCGGCGGAGTCGTGAATACCTTCGACAACCGCATCCCGACCGAAGCCATCGACGGCATCCACGGCGCCGGCGAGTTGCGCTATGGCGGCGCCGACACCACCCGCAGCAGCGCGGGCAAGCTCGAAGCCGGCAACGGTCAGTTCGCCTTGCACCTGGACGCCAGCGCTCGCGAGTTCAACGACCTGAAAATCCCCGGCTATGCCAAAAGCAGCCGCGAACGGGCGGGGGATGATGGCGATTCCAGCAAGCATCGACTGGCCAACAGCGACGGTCGTCAGGACGGCGGCGCGGTGGGCGGGTCGTACACCTGGGATGACGGTTACGCGGGGCTGTCGTACAGCAACTACGACTCCAACTACGGCTCACCAGCCGAAGACGACGTGCGGATTCGCATGCAGCAGGAGCACTACGCGTTCGCCTCGGAAATCCGCAACCTCCAAGGGCCGTTCAGCTCGGTCAAGTTCGACGCCGGTTACACCGATTACCAGCACCGTGAAATCGAGGATGGCGAGGTCGGCACCACGTTCAAGAACAAAGGCTATGAAGCGCGGATCGAGGCTCGACACCAGCCGTTGGGGCCGTTCAACGGGGTGATCGGCGCGCAGGTCAGTCGCAATGAATTTTCGGCGCTGGGCGAAGAAGCCTTCGTGCCGCACACCGATACCAATGCTGGAGCACTGTTCATTCTGGAAGAGCTGCAAGCCACGGATCGCCTGCTGTTCACCCTCGGCGGTCGCCTGGAACACACCACGGTCGACCCGGATGCCAAAGGCAACGAGCGCTTCGCCAATGCCGACCGCTCCAGCAGTTTCACCGCCGGCAGTCTGTCGTCCGGTGCGGTGTATACGCTGACGCCGGTCTGGTCGGTCGCCGCCACGCTGGGCTACACCGAGCGGGCACCGACGTTCTACGAGCTGTACGCCAACGGCGCCCACGTCGCCACCGGCACTTTCGAAGTCGGGGATGCGGGTCTGTCGAAAGAGAAAGCCGTCTCCAGCGATCTGGCATTGCGTTTCGACAATGGCACGCACAAGGGCAGCGTCGGCGTGTTCTACAGCCACTTCTCCAATTACATCGGTCTGCTCGGCACTGGTCGCACGCTTAATGATGAAGGTGAAGAGGACGCAGGCGGCATTCCCGAATACGCCTATTCCGGTGTTCGCGCACGCTTCAGCGGCATCGAAGCCCAGGATCGCTGGCAGCTCGGCGAGAGCGCCTACGGCAAGTTCGCGCTGGAATTGTCGGGCGATTACACCCGTGCCAAGAACCTCGACAACGGCCAGGATCTGCCGCGCATCGCGCCGCTGCGCTTGAATACCGGTTTGTTGTGGGAGCTGGATCGCTGGCAGGCGCGGATCGATGTGGAGCACGCCAGTTCCCAGCATCGGGTGCCGGACAATGAAAGCAGCACCGATGGCTACACCACGCTGGGTGCGAATGTGGGGTATCACTTCGACGTCGGCCAGAGCAAATGGCTGGCCTTCGTCAATGCCGAGAACCTGACCAACCAGACCGTGCGCTACGCCAGCTCGATCCTGCGCGACATTGCGCCGGCAGAAGGGCGAAGCATTCAGGTCGGCCTGCGCACTACCTTCTGATCGTCCCCGCGCCAGCGTCCCGCGAACCGCGTGACGCTGGCGTCGGCATCAGCTCGATTGAGCGGTGTCGTCTTCCGGGAGTTCTTCCCGCAGATCCTGTTGCCCCGGCAGTTCAGTGATCACGCTGAAATCCGTGACCTCAACCGCACCCAGTCCATATCCCAGCAAGTGGAACGAGAAGGCCTTGCGCGGTTGCGGGTTGTCGAAGCTGAAATCCATTTCCAGCGGCTGCTCCGCCGTGGCGACCATTTCCGATGGCAGGCCCAGTTGCACGTCCTGTTCGAACTCCTTGGCCTTGAGCTGGATGTACGCCGCCTGTTGTGGGTCCATCGAGCGCACGGTCAGGCGCACGCGAGTGTGTGAGCCCTTGGGCATTTCCAGGTATTGCGCGCCGATCAGGTTGTCGGCCCAGTCATCCTTGATCTGCGCTTGCAGCGGGATGACGTTGTCGCTGCCGAACTGATAGCGCTGGTTCAGCGGAGTGCGCAGCAGCGACAGGTCCAGTGCGTCGGCGCGGGCCGCAATCTGCCGGGCATTCTGGCCGCTGGCATTGCCCTTGAACGTGGCGCTTTCGGCGATGAAGCCTTCACTGGCGTAGGCGCGGCAGCGTCGCGGCATGTCGCATTCGGTGAGGATGCCGTGGCCGTCGTGGTAGCGCAGTTTGCCGTTGGTGAACGACATGATTTCGCGCCCGGTGTCGTAGTCACGAAACAGCGAGCGGCCGCTGAGTGCGGCGGGCACCGGCAGGTCAAAGTAGTCGAGGATCGATGCGCTCAAATCGACATGTCCGTAGACCCCGGCGTTCAGGTGCGGCAACTGGGCCTGCTCCGGTGCGAGGGTCAGGTTGAAACCCCAGGACGAGGCGAGCCGCACGCCATCGATGCCATGGGATTCGTCCGAGGTGATCACCACCAGCGTGTCTTTCAGCACGCCCTGACGCTCGAGGCCGCTGAGGAACTGGTCCAAAGCGTCGTCCAGATAACCGACGGCGGCCTGTTTCGGTGTGTCGTAGCGTTGCAGGTAGTCTTCCGGCGCGGAGTAGGGCTGATGGGTGCCGACGGTCAGCAGGGTCAGCATCCACGGTTTTTTCTGTTTTTTCAGTTGGCCGACGTAACCCAGTGCGCCTTCGAAGAAGGCCTTGTCGTCCTTGCCCCACGGGAATTCCAGGTAGTTGGCGTTGGTGAACCACTCCAGGCCATGGGTCGCATCGAAGCCGATGTGCGGCATGATCTTGTCTTTGGCCATGAAGCGCAGGCCGGCGCCTTGCAGGTAATGCGTGGTGAAACCGTGCTGGCGCAATTGGGCCGGCAGGCAGGCCTGGTTGCGTTCGTTCTGGGTCAGCATTTCCACGCCTTTGGGCGTGCCGTTGTTCAACTTGTCGTAATCGCCGCAAAGCATGGCGTACAGGCCGCGAATGGTCTGGTGCGTGTGCAATACGTAATCCGGCGTGTTCATGCCGCGCTCGGCCCAACGGCTGAGCTTGGGCATCAGGTCTTCCTGATAATGACTGCCGATGGCCTCGCGATTGGCGCGGATGTAGGCGCCGGGAATGCCTTCTACGGCAACGATCAGTACGTTGCGTGCCTGGCCTTTTGCTGCCAGTAACGAGTGGCCGTTCAAGTCGAGGTCAGTGAGCCCGGCCATCGAGGGGGGAGGTATTTCGCTGCCGCCTTCCAGCCATTCTTCGGCCTGCATCTGCGCGTCGGCGACCTGGGCGGCGAGCAATTGGTGAGGCAGGTTGTACAGGCGCCATGGGTCGGCGTCGCTCGGCGAAAGATTCTGTGCGCCCCAATGGGCGGCAAACAGCAACACCGGTGCCGACCACACGGCGCGGGGCAGGGCCGGCGCCAGCGTTCCTCGGTTTGCCCACTGCGTCGCCAGCCACAGCAACAGGCCCAGCAGCAATGCACCGGCCACTCCCGGATGGGCGAAACCGCCGCCGGTGGAGTTCTCGACGAATTGCGGGTCGATCAGGTAATGCAGATCCTGGGGATTGGGCAGGCGCCCGACCGCGCTGACCAGTTCCGCCGTCGCCACCGCCAGCAAACCCCAGAACACCAGCACCGGCAGGGCCAGCCACCACGGCCGACGATGCAACAGAACCACCAGCAGGCTGCCGATGGCCAGGTCCGACAAGTAGCCGAACAGGCTCGACCAGCCGAGTGCCGCACGCAGGCACACCGGCACGATCAGTACCAGAAAAACCAGAGAAAGAAGACGGGCGTCGGGGTGCCGAAGCCGTTGAAAAAGAGCGCTCACAAAAAAGACCTTCCAGCCATCAAACCGTCATAAAAGTGTGCGCGATGATACCAAGGGTGGGCTGTCTGATCGCCTTTTTAAACGCATGGCTGATCCGTTGTCGAACGCGTGTGCGATTTGGTCGAATTGCCTGAAGCCTTGACCTGCGTTCGTATCAGCGGGGAGGGAGGTGGTTTTCGGCCCCGGCGAAACAGGGGATTAATTGTTTCAGGCTGTTTATTGCGCCTTTGACACGTGTTACCTGACGCTATGAAGTCTGGTGGAAACGGCTAAGCGCTGGTCATCGAACGCCATGATGAAGGCCGCTCTTTATGGACAGGGTGATGGCCACTCAGTAGCATTCGCGCCTTCGGGATCTGCTTTATTCACGTGGTCCGGCGTGAATCCTCAAGGAATCGACATGCGTAAAAGTGCCAATGGTGACAATCCCACAGTGGTGACGCTGGTGAACGGTGAAATCCGCCGCGAAACCCACATCAGCTTCAGCTCGGCTTCGATCATCAATGGCGAGATTCGGGTCCAGTCTGTGGAAGGCAACCAGATCCAGGTGCAAATGCCGGGTATGGATGTCGCCTTGCGTTTTGATCTGGATGGCGTTCAGCAAGTGCCAAATATTGAACCTGAACCGATCGAAGACAAACAGACGCCTGCCGGCAAGTCCTTGTCGGTGTTCAACTGGAAGACGTTGCTGATCACCTTTTTCCTGTGGGTTTTTGTGGGTTTGTTTTCAGGCGCGCTGGGATTCTTCGTGGCCGCGGGTTATTTCGGTTACCAGTGGCGGCAGGTGGCCAAGCGCAAGAAGCTTCTGGCGAATGGGCCGTCAATGCAGTCAGCCTCCATTCATTCGCAAGATCGCGCTCAAGCCAATCCTTCAAAGCTATCCAGGCAGAACGTGCGGGATGCGTTGGCGCGCCATCGCTGAGTTCGATTGTCTGATGTACTGTCCATTACCGAAAATCCGGATGCCTTTCGCCACCATGTCGAATTGAAACTGGCCTGACACCCAGACGCAAACGGGGCGGCATGATCGTCGATCATGCCGCCCCGTTTGTTTTTTGAAGCCGTAACGCGGTCAGCCAGCGATCAATGCATCTTGCTGTGATCGTGGCCTTCCATGTTGGTCAGCGAGCGCACCGGCGCCTGGACTTCGATGGCCTGTTTTTCGCCCTTGGCGTTTTCCACGGTCAGGGTTAGCGGCACGGTGTCGCCTTCCTTCAGTTGACCGTTCAGGCCCATCAGCATCACGTGGTAGCCGTTCGGATCGAGCTTCACAGCCTTGCCGGCCGGCAGGTCGACCGAGTTGACCGGGCCCATGCTCATCACGTCGTTCTTCATGGTCATTTCATGAATCTGCACGTTCTTGGCCACCGGCGAGGCAACACTGAGCAGCTTGCTGTCGCTGTCGGCGGTGACGGTCATGAACGCGCCGCTGGCCGACTGGTTTGGCACGGTTGCACGGACCCAGGCGTCATCGACCCTGGTCTGCGCGGAAACCTGGAAGGCCAGGCCCAGCAGGGACAGGCCCAGTGCGGCACGTTTGATGTTGTTCAGGAAAGGGTTCATCAGCAGACCTCCATGACGGTTTGCAAATCTTCCGTACACTCTTGTGCAGAAAGCGATTGGGACAGACCCACGCGCAGGTTGCCGCGGGTGTCATAGACATAACTGGTAGACGTGTGCGACAGGGTGTAAGTGTCGCCGGCAGGGACTTTCTCGTAGAAAACGTCGAATTCCTTGGCGGTGGCCTTGGTTTCCTCGAGGGTGCCGTAGAGGGCGACGAAGCTCGGGTCGAAGGTCTTGACGTAGGCGTCGAGGATTTCGGGCGTGTCGCGTTCCGGGTCGAGGGTGATGAACACCACCTGCAGGATGTCGCCATCCTTGCCCATCAGCTTCTTGATTTTCGCCGCGCGGGCCAGGGTCGTCGGGCAGACGGCCGGGCACTGGGTGAAACCGAAGAAAATCATCGGCATCAAGCCACGAAAGCTCGACAGCGTCACGGTGTTGCCTTCGGTGTCCTTGAGCTTGAAGGTGCGTCCGAGGATCTTGTCGCTCAGATCCTTGCCGTACTTGTACGACAGTTGGCCACGGGTGTCGCAGCCGGCGAGCAGGCCCAGGCCGAGCACGCCCATTCCCGCAAGCACCTTGCGGCGAGTCAACAAAGCCGTCATCTAATACCGCCTTTTGCAGCCCGCCGGTCAGCAAGACAGGCGGGGGGTTAACCGTAAAAGCGGCGCATGATACCAAAATGAACCGGCAGGTCGGTTTTTGATCACCGACGGATGTCAGATCTGGCGACAAAAGGTGTAAGAAAACATGACCTGCGGTTATTGCGGCGACGGTTCGACCGGGCTCCAGCTACCGCCCAGTGCGGTGTACAGGTTCACTTGCGCCACCAGTTGCGCCAACCGGTCGGAGATCAGACCTTGCTGCGAACTGAACAGCGAACGCTGGGCATCGAGAAACGTCAGGCTGCTGTCGACACCGGTCCGGTAGCGGTGCTGCGCCATGTTGTAGTAGTCCTGAGTCGCCTGCACCAGATCGCGCTGGGCCTGTAGCTGTTGCTGATAGGTTTCCCGCGCGGCGAGACCGTCGGACACTTCCTGAAAGGCGGTCTGAATGGTCTTTTCGTATTCGGCGACCGTGATGTCCTTCTGCAGCTTCGCGTAATCGAGGCTGGCGCGCAGGCTGCCGGCGTTGAAGATCGGCAGGTTGATCTGCGGCTGGAAGGTCCAGGCGCCGGAGCCGCCCTTGAACAATCCCGACAGGTCCCGACTCGATGTGCCGGCATTGGCCGTCAGGCTGACACTGGGAAAAAACGCCGCCCGGGCTGCGCCGATATTGGCGTTGGCAGCTTTCAGCTTGTATTCGGCCTGGAGAATGTCCGGCCGGCGTTGCAGCAGATCCGACGGCAACCCGGCCGGTACTTGCGCCACCAGATCACTGGCCAGTGGTCGTGCCGGCAGAGTCTCCGGAACCGGCGCACCGACCAGCAAGGTCAGGCTGTTCAAGTCCTGGGCCACCTGGCGTTGATAGCGGGCAAGACTGGCACGGGTGCTGTCGACACTGGTCTGCGCCTGGATCTGGTCCAGCGCCGAAGATTTGCCGGCCTCGCGATTGCGGGTGGTCAGGCGCAGGCTTTGCTCGTCGGCGGCCAGGGTTTCCTGGGCCAGGGCCAGCAATTCCTGATCGGCGCGCCAGGTCAGGTAGGCATTGGCAACGTTGGCCACCAGGCTCAGTTGCGCGCTGCGGCGGGCTTCTTCGGTGGCCAGCCAGCTCATCAAGGCCTGCTCGCTGAGGCTGCGGACCCGGCCAAAGAAATCCAGTTCGTAGGCGCTGATGCCAAGGTTCGCCGAGTAGGTCGAGGTGATCGCCGCTTTGGTTTTGGTCACGCTGGCCGGCACCCGTTGCCGCAACTCATTGGCATTGGCTGAAACCGCCGGCAACAGATCGGCGCGTTGAATGCGGTATTGCGCCTGGAATGCTTCGACGTTCAGCGCGGCAACCCGCAAGTCACGGTTGTTGACCAGTGCGCTTTCAATCAATTGCTGCAACGCCGGGTCATTGAACAGCCCGCGCCAGTCCTCGACAGCGGTCGTGGTCTGGGTTGACGCAGGGTAGGCGGGGCCGTTTGGATACTGCGCCGCGTTGGGTGACGCCGGACGCTGGTAATCGGGAATCAGCGAGCAGCCGCCCATCAGCAACGCCATGGACAGCAGGGAGATCGGCAACCTGGACATCAAACAGCCTCGTTCACAAATAGGAGTGGGCGCGAAGGCCCGTGATGAGAAAACGCCGGATCAGGCCCCGGCCATCCATTTCGCCAGACCGTGACGCCCACTGACCCCGAGCTTGGCCGCCGCGCGCTTGAGGTAGGTCTCGATCGAGCTGTTCTTGACCCGCAACCGCTCGGCCATCTGCGGCACGGTGCCGCCGGTCAGCAGGCCCAGGCAGACTTCCTTCTCGCGCACGGACAGGGTGATGTCGCCCAGTGCCAGGCGCTCGTCGAACACCTGCTGCAACGGTGTCTGCTCCTGATCGGCCTGGAGTGGGCGCGGCTGTCTGGCGATGATTTGCCGACGGATCTGCGCGTGACGCTCGATCAACGGCAGCAGGGTATCGGACAGGCTTTTGAGAAACGACAGCTCCGGCAGGGAAAACACCCGGTGCGTGTGAGGGCGGCAGAACGAGATGACACAGCGGCGGTTGGAGGTGCGTGACACCAGATTGCACTGGTGGACGCTGTGGTGCGGGTGTCGTTGCTGCAGCGAGGCCTTGAGTTGAATCAGCAGCGAGTCATTCATCTCGATCATCTTCTGCAACAGCGGATGATCGTCCTGACATTGCAGCGGGTCCGGGGGCGGGAAGGTATCCGGCAAACCGGCGCTGCCCAGGGCCTTGATCTCGACCACGCTGGCCTCGCGCTCGTCGAGTGTCCATTCGCTGAGATCGACCCGGTTGACCGGCACCAGGGTGTCGACCAACTGAAACATGTTGGAGGCGAATCGTTCGTTCCCCGTACTGGCGATCAACTCGCCCAGTTGCCAGTAGAAGTGCGGGTTTTCCATGTTGCGAAGACTGCCGGTCAGATTCATATCCTTGTCATCCCTGATTTAAAGCCATTGCCGAATCATCTGCCGTGCATGCACCTGTGAAGCCGCCAACCCAGCGTTTCTCCTTGAAATCGATCTGGAGCGGGATTTAAGCCTATGCATTTGTCCTACGTCTGTAGGGGAAAACGGGGACACAAAGTGCCACTAATTCCGAAAAAATGGCGTCACGTTTCTGTCAGATCAATGTGTAAGGGCTCGTAGTTCGTGACTGTACGGTCTAGTGGGAACCCCGAAATCCGGGGCTCGGACCGCCGCGTCCCACATTTGCGAGGCGCTGGTCGGTAGCAGCGTGTGGCGATTGTCCTACAGGATTTTCAGCCATTTCTTTCCGAACTTTCGGGGGAATAACTGACTTGTCCGGGGCTGGCGCCCCTCGGGGCGGGGTAAAGAGGGGGGAGTTGTCCGGGTTTCACGTGTCATGCGGGTTTCGGGGCCGATGCTTGAATACGCGCCAAATCACATGAGACGGATCTTATGAACCAATTTGCTGCCGATGCGGCGGACGGTCTGTCCGCGATTTCCGAAGCCTTCCCGCTGACCGCTGCCCAGCGTGACATCTGGCTCGATCAACTGCGTCAGGGGGATTCGCCGGTGTACAACATCGGTGGTTATGTCGAGATGACCGGCGCCCTTGATCCTGAATTGATGCACGCGTCCCTTGAAGGCCTCGTGGCCCGGCATGACGCCCTGCGCACCAGTCTGCTGCTGGGTGCCGGTGAGCACGGTCTGCCGTTGCAGCGTTTTGCAACCTCGATGCCGGTGCCGATGCCGTTCCATGACTTCAGTGCCCATCCAGAGCCGGAGGCGGCGGCGCGCCGGTTGACTCAGGAGCGCATCGAACAGCCGTTCACGCTGGACGGCGGGCCGCTGTTCCGTTTCTGCCTGATCCGTCTCGATGATCGCTGCCATTGGTTTTCGCTCCAGGCCCATCACCTGATTGTCGATGGCTGGGGCTTTGGCGAAATGCTCAAGTCCCTCGACGAGATCTACAACGCCCTGGCGCTCGGGCAACAGCCGCCGGATTCGGCGCCGTCCTATATCGACTTCATTCATGACGACGCACGGTATTACGAGTCCGCCCGCTATGCGCGTGACCGTGCGTACTGGCTGGACAAATACCGGCATCTTCCCGAACCGCTGTTGTTGCCGCGCTATCAGGAACGCTTTGCCGGCGCGACGGCACCGACGCGGATTTTCTCGCAGGTCTTTCCGGCCCGCCTTCACGACCGCATGAAGCAGGTGGCCGCAGAGTACGGGGCTTCGGCGTTGCACTTTCTGCTGGCGGCGATGCATGCGTACTTCAGCCGCATTGGCCAGCGTGATGAATGGGTGGTGGGCTTGCCGTTGCTCAATCGTTCCGGGGCCCGTTTCAAGTCGACCCTGGGGCTGTTCACCCAGGTCAGCGCCGTGCGCATGGGGTTCGGGCGCGAGCTGGCGTTTGGTGCGCTGGTCAAGGCCGTTCGCGATGAGCTGAAACAGGATTTCCGCCATCAGCGTTTTCCCCTGAGTGAGATGAACCGTGCGCTGGGTCTGCTGCGCGAGGATCGATCACAGCTGTTCGAAGTGACCGTCTCCTACGAGCGGGACGCCCATGAATACCGGTACGGAGAAGCCCGGGGGCGGGTGGTCAAAGTGTCCAACCATGAAGAGGGCACGCCGCTGTCCGTGCACCTGTTGAGCAGCCGTGGCGACGAAGAGGACAGTTTGTACATGGTGTACAACGAGGCCTACTTTGACGCGGAAGAAATCGCGGCGCTGTGCGGCCGATTGCTGTGGGTGCTGGAGCAGGGGCTTGAAGATACTTCGCTGGCGGTGGGCGATTTCAGCCTGAACCTGCCGGCCGAGTCGGCGTTGCTGCAAGAGTGGAATGACACCCGCACTGATTACCCCGACGGGCTGACCATTCATCAGCGAATCGAAGCGCAAGCGGCGATGCGGCCGGATGCGGTGGCGGCAGAATCCCAGGGGCAACGGCTGACCTATGCCGAACTGAACCGAAAGGCCAACGCCCTGGCCCATCATTTGATCGGGCTCGGTGTGCGGCCCGATGACCGCGTGGCGCTGGTCGCCCGCCGAGGGCTGGACACCTTGGTCGCGTTGCTGGCAATCCTCAAGTCCGGCGCCGGTTATGTGCCGGTCGATCCGGCCCATCCTGCGGAACGTTTGAGCTATTTATTGAGCGACAGCGCGCCGGTCGTGGTCCTGACCCAGCGCAATCTGCGTGAACGTCTGCCGGTGCTGAACGTGCCGCTGATCGACATCGACTCGCGTTCCTGGCCGGTCAACGATCTCAACCCCGACGTCTCGGGCCTGACCACCGGGCATCTGGCCTACGTGATCTACACCTCCGGTTCTACCGGCCAGCCCAAAGGCGTGATGGTCGAACATCGGACCCTGTCGAATCTGGTGGACTGGCATTGCACGGCTTTCGACCTGGGCGCGGGTGGCCACACCTCGAGCCTGGCCGGCTTCGGCTTTGACGCCATGGCCTGGGAAGTCTGGCCCGCACTGTGTGCCGGCGCGACCCTGCACCTGGCGCCGTCCCGCGACGGTGGCGAAGACATCGACGCGCTGCTCGACTGGTGGCGCGCACAACCGCTGGACGTGAGTTTCCTGCCAACGCCGATTGCCGAGTACGCCTTCAGTCGCCACCTCGAACACCCGACCCTGCGCACGCTGCTGATCGGCGGTGATCGCCTGCGTCAGTTCAATCGCGAGCAGACCTTCGCGGTGATCAACAACTACGGCCCGACCGAAGCGACGGTGGTCGCCACCTCGGGTCGCATCGAACCGGGCCGGACGCTGCACATCGGCAAACCCGTCAGCAACGCCACGACCTATCTGCTGGATGACCGACAGCGACCGGTGCCGATTGGCGTGGCCGGTGAGCTCTACGTCGGTGGTGCCGGGGTGGCGCGGGGTTACTTCAACCGGCCGGAACTGACCGCCGAACGCTTTCTCGACGATCCGTTCAGCCGCCAGCCCAACGCGCGGATGTACCGCACCGGCGACCTCGCACGCTGGCGCCCTGACGGCACTATCGAATACCTGGGCCGCAACGACGATCAGGTGAAAATCCGTGGTGTGCGCATCGAGCCCGGCGAAATCGAAGCGGCGTTGAGCAGTCATGAGTCCGTGCGTGATGCGGTGGTGCAGGTGCGCGACGGGCAGTTGCTGGCCTGGTTCACCGAACACCAGCCGCTGGACATCACGCAATTGCATGCCCATCTGCAAACCCGTCTGCCCAGCGCGATGCTGCCATCGGCCTACGTGCGCTTGACGGCGTTGCCCCTGACCGCCAACGGCAAGCTGGATCGTCAGGCGTTGCCGGCTCCGGGGCCGGAGGCGTTGATCCGCCGCGAGTACGAGGCCCCGCAAGGCGACGTCGAAATCCTCCTGGCGCAGATCTGGGCCGAGGTGCTGCAAGTCGAAAAGGTCGGGCGTCACGATCACTTCTTCGAACTGGGCGGGCATTCGTTGCTGGCGGTCAACCTGATCGAACGCATGCGCCAGCTCGGCATGAGCAGCGACGTGCGCGTGCTGTTCGGCCAGCCGACCCTGGCGGCACTTGCCGCGTCGGTGGGCAGTGGTCGCGAAGTTGAAGTGCCGGCCAATCGCATTCCGCCGGGTTGCACGCAGATCACCCCGGAGCTGTTGCCGTTGGTCGAGCTGGATCAGGCCACCCTCGACAGAATCATCGCCACGGTGCCGGGCGGGGCGGCCAACGTGCAGGACATTTATCCGCTGGCGCCGTTGCAGGAAGGCATCCTCTATCACCACATCACCGCCGCCCAGGGTGATCCGTACCTGCTGCAATCGCAGCTGGCGTTCGACAGCGTCGAGCGGGTCGAGGCCTATGCGGCGGCGTTGCGTCAGGTCATGGCGCGGCACGATATCCTGCGCACTGCAGTGGTCTGGGAAGGGTTGACCACGCCAGTGCAGGTGGTCTGGCGCCAGGCTGAATTGCCGGTGCAGGAAATCATGCTCGACCCGGCCGAGGGCGATGTCCTCGCGCAATTGCACGAGCGCTTCGATGCCCGGCGTTATCGCATCGACGTCAGTCAGGCGCCGCTGATCCGGCTGATGTATGCCCGCGATCCGGCCCATGGGCGGATCGTGGCGATTCTGTTGTTCCATCACCTGGCGCTGGATCACATCGCCCTGGAAGTCTTGCGCCATGAAATGCGCGCCAACCTGCTGGGACAGGGCGAGCCGTTGCCGCCGGCGGTGCCGTATCGCAATTACGTGGCCCAGACCCGGCTCGGTGTCAGCGAGCAGGAACACGAAGCGTTTTTCCGCGAAATGCTCGCCGACATCGACGAGCCGACCCTGCCGTTCGGTTTGCAGGACGTGCAGGGCGATGGTCGCGGCATCGACGAAGCCGTGCGAACCCTTGCGCCTGAACTGGACCGCCGCTTGCGCCTGCAAGCGCGGCAGGCAGGCGTCAGCGTGGCCAGCCTGATTCACCTGGCCTGGGCGCAGGTGCTGGCAGCGACCTCGGGGCAGGAACGTGTGGTATTCGGCAGCGTGTTCATGGGCCGCATGCAGGGCGGCGAGGGCGCGGACCGGGCGCTCGGGGTGTTCATCAACACCCTGCCATTGCGGGTGGACATGGACCGGGGCGCGCGTGATGCCGTGTTGCTTACCCACGCCCGACTGACCGACCTGCTCGGGCACGAGCATGCATCGCTGGCGCTGGCCCAGCGTTGCAGCGGCGTCGCGTCGCCGGCACCGCTGTTCAGTGCGTTGCTCAACTATCGGCACACCGACCTTGAGGTGCAGGAATCGACGGCGGATCCGGCCTGGCAAGGCATCCAGACGCTGGAGAACGAAGAACGCACCAACTACCCACTGACCTTGAGCGTCGATGACCTGGGCAGCGCCTTGCAGATCACCACGCGAACCCTGGTCAGCATCGGCGCCCGGCGCATCGGCGACTACGTGCAAACCGCGTTGCAGGCGCTGGTCGATGCGCTGGAGCAGACACCGCAACAGCCGTTGAATCGCTTGTCGATCCTGCCGGCAGCGGAGCTTGAACAACTGCTGGTCGAGTTCAATGCCAGCGAAGTCGATTGCCCGGTCGATCAGCCGCTTCAGGTGTTGTTCGAGCAGCAAGCGCAACGCCGACCCGACGCCATCGCCTTGCAGGCTGGTGAACAACAGCTGACGTATCGCCAGTTGAATGAGCAGGCCAACCGCTTGGCGCATCATTTACGCGAGCACGGCGTGCAGCCCGATTCCCGGGTGGCGATCTGCGTCGAACGCAGCCTGGACCTGATAGTCGGCCTGCTCGGCATTCTCAAGGCGGGCGGCGCGTATGTGCCGCTGGATCCCGACTATCCGCTGGAACGCCTGCACTACATGTTGCAAGACAGCGCGCCAGTGGCGGTGCTGGTGCACGAAGCCACCCGCAATCTGCTGGCTGATCCGGGTGTGCCGGTCATCGATTTCGACCATTGCACCTGGCAGCACGCTTCCGCCGACAACCCGCACGTATCGGGTTTGAGTGCCGCGAATCTGGCCTACATGATCTACACCTCCGGCTCTACCGGCACGCCGAAGGGCGTGATGATCGAGCACCGAAGTGCCTGCAACATGGTGCACTGGGGTTCGCAGATCAGCCCGCCGACCGGGCACGGTGCGCTGTTGCAGAAGGCGCCGTTCAGCTTCGACAGTTCGGTGTGGGAGATCTTCTGGCCGCTGTGTTCAGGCCTGCGGCTGGTGCTGGCGCGTCCCGACGGCAACCGCGATTCGGCCTATGTGACCCAGGTGATTCGAGAACGGCAGATCACCGTGGTCAAGTTCGTACCGGCGCTGCTGCAACAGTTCATCGAGCAGGACGATGTCAGCCAGTGCACCAGCCTGACCGACGTGCTCAACGGTGGCGGTGAACTGACTGCCGCACTGGCCCGGCGCGTCCGCGAGCGCCTGCCATGGGTGCGTCTGCATAACGTCTACGGGCCGACCGAAACCACGGTCGACAGCACCGGCTGGACGCTTGAACCCGATCAATCGGTGCCAGAGGCCGTAGTGCCAATCGGCAAGGCCCTGAGCAACACCCGGCTCTATGTGCTGGATGCCCACGACCAACCGGTGCCATTCGGCGTCAGCGGTCACCTGCACATCGGCGGCGTCGGGGTCGCGCGGGGTTATCTGGGACTGCCGGACATGCAGGCCGAGCGCTTCATCGACAGCCCGTTCGTGGCCGGTGATCGCCTGTATCGCACCGGCGATCTGGTGTGCTACCGGGCGGACGGCAACCTCGAGTTCCTCGGGCGCAACGACTTCCAGGTCAAGCTGCGTGGCCTGCGTCTGGAGCCGGGGGAAATCGAGGCGCGGCTGATCGAGCATCCGGCCGTGCGTGAAGCCGTGGTGCTGGTGCGCGACGAGCGACTGGTGGCGTATTTCACCGTGCGCGATGGCTTCGACGCGCCACGTATCGAAAGCTTGCGTGCCCACGTGCTGGAGCGTTTGCCGGAGTACATGGCGCCGGGTGCCTACGTGAGGCTCGATGCGTTGCCCCTGACCCCCAACGACAAGGTCGACCGCAAGGCCTTGCCGGCACCGGGGGCGGAGGCAGTGCTCAGTCGTCGCTACGAGGCACCCGAAGGCGAAGTCGAAATCCGGCTGGCGCAGATCTGGGCCGAGGTGCTGCAACTGGAGCAGGTCGGGCGCAACGATCACTTCTTCGAACTCGGCGGGCATTCGTTGCTGGCGGTCAGTCTGGTGGCGCGCATGCGTCAGGCCGGGCTGCACGTCGATGCCCGCACGCTGTTCAGCCAGCCGACCCTGGCGGCGCTGGCGGCCCAGACTTCGGCGCAGGCCAGGCAGGTGGAAGTCCCGCAAACCACCATACCGACGCTCAACCGCAAACGCCGGCTCTGAGCCGACATCGGCGTCGATTCGCGGTTCCCGCGGATCGACGCCATGACTGGCCGGTCACGGGGCTTGTCCCCGCTTCCCATGTCAGACACCCAAGCCCCGATGTTTTAGCTTTTCCGGGCTGCGCGTGGCCGCACGGATTCGCCGCTGCGCGCTCCTTTTTTCCCGAATTTACAGCAGGTTACCCCCATGCAATTTCGCGAGCTGATGGCTGTTATTTCCACCCATGCGATCCGCCTTCAACAGGACGATGAAGACCTGGTCATTCTGGGCGACGACGATGCGCTGGACGACGCGCTTTGGGACAGCCTCGCCAAGCACAAGGCGCAGTTGCTGGAGCTGGTGGCGAGCCATGGCGGCGACTGGTCGAGTCCGGCGCTGCGCATCACCCCGGACATGCTGCCGCTGGTGCAACTGGATCAGCCGGCCATCGACCGTATCGTCGCCACCGTGCCGGGCGGCGTGGCGAATGTGCAGGACATCTATCCGCTGGCGCCGTTGCAGGAGGGCATGTTGTATCTGCACCTCGCCGCCGGCGAAGGCGATCTGTATGTGCAACAGGCGCAGTTCACGTTCGACAGTCACGAGCGCCTCGACGCGTTTGCCCAGGCCTTGCAATGGGTGATCGACCGTCACGACATTCTGCGCACCTCGTTTGTCTGGGAGCGCCTGGACGAACCGGTGCAAGTGGTCTGGCGCCAGGCGCCGCTGGCCTGCGAAGAGGTGCAGCTCGACACGTCCACCGATGTGTTCAGTCAGTTGCAGGCGCGTTACGACGCCCGTCACTTGCGCCTTGATCTGCAGCAGGCGCCGCTGCTGCGGCTGGTGTATGCGCGGGATCCGGCGCAGGGGCGGATCGTCGCGCTGCTGCTGTTCCATCACATGATCATCGACCACGTGGCGCTGGACGTGGTGCGCCGGGAAATCCAGGCCTGGCTGCAAGGGCAAAGCGAACACGTCGCGCCGGCGGTGCCGTTTCGCAATCACCTGGCTCGGGCGCGCATGGCGCTCGATGAGCAGGCCCACGAAACGTTCTTCCGCGAGATGCTCGGCGATATCGACGAGCCGACACTGCCGTGGGGGTTGCAGGATGTTCAGGGCGGCGGGCAGGATTTCGAAGACTCGCAACTGACGCTCAGCGACGCACTGAACCTGCGACTGCGCACGCAGGCGCGGCAACTCGGCGTGAGCGTGGCGAGCCTGATGCACCTGGCGCTGGCGCGGGTGTTGGGCCAGTTGTCCGGGCGCACCTCGGTGGTGTTCGGCACCGTGTTGCTGGGGCGCATGGAGGCGGGCGACGGCGGCGAGCAGGCACTGGGCATGTTCATCAACACCTTGCCGTTGCGGGTCGATGTCGGCGCGCAAAGCGTTCACGACGGCGTGCTCGCCACGCATCGTCGATTGAGCGCCTTGCTCGCCCATGAGCAGGCCTCGCTGGCACTGGCCCAGCGTTGCAGCGCGTTGAATGCGCAGACGCCGTTGTTCAGCGCCATGCTCAACTATCGCCACAGCGCTGTCGGTGATGTTGCCGCAGTGATCGAACTGGCCCCCGGCGTCCAGGTCCTGAGTGGCAAGGAACCGACCAACTATCCGCTGACCCTGAGCGTCGATGACCTGGGCAGTGGTTTCCGGCTGTCCGCCATCGCGCCGAGCGGCATCGGTGCCGAACGGGTCTGCGCCTATGTGCAAACTGCACTCGACGCCTTGCTCGATGCCCTGGAGCACTCGCCCGAGACGCTGATCAACCAGTTGCCGGTTTTGCCGGAGCAGGAGCGGCAGCAATTGCTGGTGGACTTCAATGACAGTCGCGTCGAGATCGATCTGCAACAGACAGTTCATGGCCTGTTCGAGGCTCAGGTTCAGCGCACGCCGCAAGCCATCGCGTTGCAGGCCGATGAGCTGTCACTGACGTACTTTGAGCTTAATGCCCGGGCCAATCGCCTGGCTCACCGCTTGCGTGAGCTGGGTGTCGGGCCGGATACGCCGGTGGCGATCTGCGTCGAACGCGGGCCTGAACTGGTGATCGGCCTGCTGGGCATCCTCAAGGCCGGCGGCGCTTATGTGCCGCTGGACCCGGCGTACCCGGCGGAACGTCTGAACTACATGCTCAAGGACAGCGCCCCGGTGGCGCTGCTGGCGCACGGCGCGACCCGGGCGCTGTTCGAGGCGGGCGGCGTGCCGTTGCTCGATTTCGATCAGGATCACTGGCAGGACTACCCCGATCAGAATCCTCAGGTGCCGGGCCTGAACGCTTCGAACCTGGCCTACGTGATCTACACCTCGGGCTCCACCGGCACGCCGAAAGGGGTGATGGTCGAGCATCGTGGCCTGGGCAATCTGCTGCACTGGGGCTCGCAGGTTTGCCCGCCCGTGTCGGACGGCGCCCTGTTGCAGAAAACCCCTTACAGTTTCGACGCTTCGGTCTGGGAGCTGTTCTGGCCGCTGACATCGGGTCTGCGTCTGGTACTGGCGCGCCCCGATGCGCACTTCGAACCGGCGTACTTGACGCACGTGGTGCGCGAGCAGCGCATCAGCGTGATCCAGTTCGTTCCGGCGCTGTTGCAACAGTTCCTCGACGTGGAAGACGTCAGCCAGTGCACCAGCCTCACGGATGTGTTCTGTGGCGGCGGCGAGCTGACGCCGGCGTTGGCCCGTCAGGTACGCGAGCGTCTGCCGCAGGTGCGCTTGCACAACGTCTACGGCCCGACCGAAACCACGGTCGACAGCACGGTGTGGACGCTGGATCCGTCGATGCCGGTGCCGGAGGCGCTGTTGCCCATCGGCCGGCCCGTCAGCAACACCCGTTTGTACATTCTCGATGAGCAGTTGCAACCGTTGCCGCTGGGCGTGGCCGGCGAGCTGTACATCGGTGGCGTGCAGGTGGCGCGTGGATACCTGAATCTTGCGTCGCTCACCGCCGAGCGTTTCCTCGATGATCCGTTCAGCGATCAGCCCAATGCGCGGCTGTACCGCACCGGTGACCTGTGCCGCTATCGGGTCGACGGCAACCTCGAATACCTCGGTCGCAACGACGATCAGGTGAAGATTCGCGGCTTGCGTATCGAGCTCGGGGAAATCCAGGCGCGGCTGATTCAACTCGACACCGTGCTCGCCGTCGAAGTGCTGGTGCGCGAAGACGTGGCCGGCGATCCACGGCTGGTGGCGTACTACAGCGGTGAGCCGCTGGACATTGGTGTACTGCGCAGCCATCTGCTGGAGCAGTTGCCGGATTACATGGTGCCGACGGCATTCGTCCATCTCGACGCCATGCCCCTGAGCCCCAACGGCAAACTTGATCGCAAGGCCTTGCCGGCCCCGGATCAAAGCGGCCAGTTGCTGCGTGGGTACGAGGCGCCGGTCGGCGAGGTGGAATGTCGTATCGCCGAAATCTGGCAGACCCTGCTGAACGTCGAGCAGGTCGGGCGCCATGACAATTTCTTCGAGCTGGGCGGCCATTCCTTGCTGGCGGTGAAACTGGTCGAGCGCATGCGCCAACAGGAAATGAGCTGCGATGTCCGGGTCCTGTTCGGTCGGCCTACCGTGGCAGGACTGGCGGCAACCCTGGGCGCGTCGTCCGGCGTTCAAGTACCGGTCAATCGCATCACCCCTGACTGCCAATACATCACGCCAGACATGTTGCCCCTGGCCTCACTTGATCAGGTCGGCATCGACCGGATCGTGGAAAGCGTCCCCGGTGGCGTCGCCAACGTGCAGGACATCTACGCCCTGGCGCCGTTGCAGGCGGGGATTCTGTATCACCACATGGCCGCGACTGCCGGTGATCCTTATGTGTTGCAGGCGCAGTTCGTGTTTGACGGGATCAAGTCGATCAAAGCGTTCGTCCGCGCCGTCAACGTGGTGATCGCGCGCCACGACATCCTGCGTTCCAGCGTGGTCTGGGAAGGCCTCGAAGAGCCGGTGCAAGTGGTCTGGCGGGCGGCGCCGCTGGCGCTTGAACGGGTGGATGACGAAGCACTGGAAGGCGACGTGCTGCAACAGATGCAGGCGCGTTTCGACCCGCGTCACTACCGTCTGAACCTGGGCCGCGCACCGATGATGCGCTTCGCCTACACCGAGGATTCGCAGCAACAACGTTGGGTCGGCATCCTGCTGATGCATCACCTGATGCTCGACCACACCGCGCTGGAAGTGCTGGTGAGCGAGATGAACAGCGTGCTGCACGGTCACGCCGCCGAGCTGGCGACCCCGGTGCAGTATCGCAACTACGTCGCGCAGGCACGGCTTGGCGCGGATGCCGAGGCGCATGAAGAATTTTTCCGCGACATGCTCGGCGACATCGACGAGCCGACCCTGGCGTTCGGTGTGCAGGACGTGCACGGCGACGGCAGCGCGGTGCTCGACAGCCAACTTACGCTGGACACCGCGCTGGCCTTGCGTCTGCGCGAGCAGGCACGGCGGCTCGGCATCAGCGTGGCGAGTCTGGCGCACCAGGCCTGGGCGCAGGTCCTGGCGCAGATCAGCGGCCGGGACGAAGTGGTGTTCGGCACGGTGCTGCTGGGCCGGATGCAGGGCGGCGAGGGCGCCGACCGGGCGCTGGGCCTGTTCATCAACACCTTGCCGCTGCGGGTCAGCGTGACCGCTACGGCGGTGCGCGACAGCGTGCTCGCCACCCATGAACGGCTGGCGCAATTGCTCTCCCATGAACAGGCGTCACTGGCGCTGGCCCAGCGTTGCAGCGGGGTTTCCGGCTCGTTGCCGCTGTTCGGCACGTTGCTCAACTATCGCCACAGCGCACCGCAGGCGGCGGGGCTGACGCTGGATGGCATTGAACTGCTCAGCTCCCGCGAGCGCAGCAACTATCCGCTGGTGGTCAGCGTCGATGACCTTGGCGAAGGTTTGCGTCTGAGTGTGCAAGCGGTACCGGGCATCGATGGGGCGCGGGTCTGCGAGTACATCAATATTGCCTTCGACAGTCTGGTGCAGGCGCTGGAGCAGACGCCGCTACGAGGCGTCGATCAGTTATCGATTTTGCCGCCGGAGGAACGGCGGGAATTGCTGGCCGGGTTCAATGCCACCCACCGGGATTACCCGTCGGGTTCGACGGTTCATGGCCTGTTCGAGCAGCAAGTGAAACGGCATCCGCAAGCCGTGGCGGCGGTGCATGGCAACACCGTGTTGACCTATGAAGAACTAGATCAACGGGCCAATCGCCTGGCCCATCACCTGATCGGGCAGGGCGTGCAACCGGGCGACCACGTGGCGATCCTGCTGCCGCGGTCGCTGGATCTGCTGGTCGCGCAACTGGGCATCGGCAAATGTGCGGCGGCTTATGTGCCGCTGGACATCAACGCGCCGGCCGAGCGTCAGGCGTTCATGGTTGAGGATTGTCGGGCGAAAGCGCTGCTGACCTTGAGCACCGAGTCAGTCGGCTACAGCGTGCGTCGGATCGACCTCGATGCGCTGAAACTCGACGCGCAACCGACGCACAATCCGGACCTGCCGCAGTCTTCGGAATCCGTGGCCTACATCATGTACACCTCCGGCTCCACCGGTACGCCGAAGGGTGTGATGGTGCCGCATCGGGCCATCGGGCGACTGGTGATCAACAACGGCTACGCCGATTTCAACCCACAGGATCGGGTGGCGTTCGCCTCCAACCCGGCATTCGACGCCAGCACCATGGATGTCTGGGGGCCGCTGCTCAACGGCGGGCGAGTGGTTGTGATCGATCACGACACCTTGCTTGATCCAAACGTGTTCGGGCAGGTCCTGGCGGCTTCAGGCGTCACGATCCTGTTCGTCACCACCGCGCTGTTCAACCAGTACGTGCAGCTGATTCCCGAAGCCCTCAAAGGCTTGCGCATCGTGCTGTGTGGCGGCGAACGCGCCGATCCTGCGGCTTTCCGCCGCTTGCTGGCCGAGGCGCCAAGCCTGCGCATCGTCCACTGCTACGGCCCGACCGAAACCACCACCTACGCCACAACCTTCGAAGTGCGCGAAGTGGCAGAAGATGCCGACAGCGTGCCGATTGGCGGCCCGATCTCCAACACCCAGGTCTACGTACTCGACGCCCGCCAGCAACCGGTGCCGATGGGCGTCACCGGCGAGCTGTACATCGGTGGCCAGGGCGTGGCGCTGGGTTATCTCAATCGCCCGGACCTGACCGCCGAAAAATTCCTGCAAGACCCGTTCGGCGATCAACCGGGTGCGTTGCTGTACCGCACCGGCGACCTCGCACGCTGGCTGGCACCGGGACAACTGGAGTGCATCGGTCGCAACGACGATCAGGTGAAAATCCGTGGTTTCCGTATCGAACTGGGAGAAATCGAAAACCGTCTGCTGAACTGCGAAGGGGTCAGGGAAGCCATCGTGCTGGCGCGTCAGGACGGCCAGGAGCCGCTGCGTCTGGTGGCGTATTTCACCGCCGAAGAGGGCGTGGACAGCGCCAGCCTGCGCGAACAATTGCAGGCGCGCCTGCCTGAATACATGGTGCCCTCGGCCTGGGTGCAGCTCGATGCGTTGCCGCTGAACAACAACGGCAAGGTCGACCGCAAAGCCTTGCCAATGCCGGATCCGGGCGCCTGGCTCAGCCAGGCATACGAAGCCCCGCAAGGCCCGGTGGAAACCGCGCTGGCGCAGATCTGGGCCGATGTTCTGAAGCTGGAAAAGGTCGGTCGTCACGACAACTTCTTCGAACTGGGCGGGCATTCATTGCTGGCCGTGAGCCTGATCGAACGCCTGCGCCGGATCGGCCTGAGCACCGACGTGCGGGTACTGTTCAGTCAACCAACCCTGGCTGCACTGGCTGCGGCGGTGGGTAGCGGACGCGAAATCGAAGTGCCGGTCAACCGCATTCCTGCTGATTGCACGCGCATCACCCCGGACCTGCTGAGCCTGACCGCACTGGACCAGGCCGGCATCGACCGGATCGTCGCCACGGTGCCGGGCGGCGCCGCCAACGTGCAGGACATCTATCCGCTGGCGCCGTTGCAGGAAGGCATCCTTTATCACCACTTGAGCGCGGAGCAGGGCGACCCGTACCTGCTGCAATCGAGGCTGGCCTTCGACAGTGTCGAGCGTCTGCGCACCTTCACCGATACCTTGCAGCAGGTCATCGCACGCCACGACATCCTGCGTACCAGCGTTGTCCACGAAGGCCTGGCGACGCCTCATCAAGTGGTGTGGCGCCACGCCGAACTGGTGGTACAGCATGTCGCGCTGGACGCGGCAAACGGCGACATCCTCGAGCAATTGCACGAGCGCTTCGACGCCCGTCACTACCGCCTCGACATCAGCCAGGGGCCGCTGCTGCGCATGGTATATGCCGAAGATCCGAAGCAGCAGCGTGTGGTGGCGATCCTGCTGTCTCATCACCTGATTCTCGATCACACCGCACTGGAAGTGATCGTCGATGAAATGCGCGGTGTGATGTTCGGTGAGATCGACCACCTTTCCGCGCCGATTCCCTATCGCAACTACGTGGCCCAGGCACGCCTGGGGCTCAGCGAGCAGGAACACGAAGCGTTTTTCCGCGAAATGCTTGGCGACATCGACGAGCCGACCCTGCCGTTGGGGCTGCGGGATGTGCAGGGCGACGGTCACGGCATCGAGGAAGCGCTGCAACCGGTAGCGGCCGAGCTCAATGTGCGTCTGCGTGAACAGGCGCGGCAACTGGGCGTGAGTGCCGCCAGCCTGATGCACCTGGCCTGGGCGCAAGTGCTGGGCGTGCTGTCGAACCGCCGCGATGTGGTGTTCGGCACGGTGATGATGGGACGGATGCAGGGCGGCGATGGTGCCGACCGGGCGCTGGGGGTGTTCATCAACACCTTGCCGCTGCGCATCGATGTCGGCGCCGGCGCGCGGGACGGGGTCAAGGCAACTCACGCACGACTGACCGCGTTGCTTGGACATGAACATGCCTCATTGGCGCTGGCCCAGCGTTGCAGTGGTGTTGCGGCGTCGTCGCCGCTGTTCAGTGCCTTGTTCAACTACCGTCACAGCGCACCCGCGCAACAGTCGCAGAACGGCCAGGGTATCTGGGAGGGCGTGCAGAAACTCGGTGGCGAAGAACGCACCAACTACCCGCTGACCCTGAGCGTGGACGATCTGGGTGAAGGGTTTGCCTTGTCGGTTCTGGCGGTGAGCCAGATCGGTGCGCAACGGATTTGCAGTTACATGCACACCGCGCTGGAACAACTGGTGCAGGCGCTGGAACAGACGCCGCAAAAACCGTTGAACCGCTTGCCGATCCTTTCGACCGCAGAACTGGAGCGTCTGGTCGAGGGCTTCAATCCCCCGGTCACGGCCTATCCCCGTGGCGCAACGATTCACGCAATGGTCGAGGCGCAGGCCGAGCGCAATCCGAATGCCCTCGCCGTGATTCAGGGCGCGCAACAGCTGACCTACGGGCAGCTCAATCAGCGCGCCAACCAACTGGCCCATCATTTGATCGGCCTCGGTGTGCAGCCGGACGACCGCGTCGCCATTTGCGTGCGTCGCGGCCCGCAGATGCTGGTGGGGCTGCTGGCGATTCTCAAGGCTGGCGCCGGTTATGTGCCGGTGGATCCGGCGCACCCGGCGGAGCGCATTGCCTACCTGTTGCAGGACAGCGATCCGGTGGCCGTGCTGGTCCAGGCCTCGACCCGGGATCTGCCGGGCATGATGCCGGTGATCGATCTGGACAGCGACGCCTGGCAACACCTGCCCGACAGCGACCCGCAACTGCCGTACCTGACCCCGGCAAATCTTGCGTACGTGATCTACACCTCGGGCTCCACCGGCCAGCCGAAAGGCGTGATGGTCGAACACGCGACTTTGGAAAACCTCGTGCACTGGCACGCTGAAGCCTTCGACCTGCACGCCGGCAGCCACACCGCCAGCGTTGCCGGGTTCGGTTTTGATGCGATGGCCTGGGAAGTCTGGCCGGCACTGTGCGTCGGCGCGACCCTGCATCTGCCGCCGGAATCGGTGAGCAATGAACACCTGGACGAATTGCTCGACTGGTGGCGGGCGCAGCCGTTGCAGGTGAGTTTCCTGCCGACGCCGGTGGCCGAATATGCCTTCAGCCGCGAGCTGCAACACCCGACCCTGCGCACCTTGCTGATCGGTGGCGACAAACTACGTCAGTTCAGCCGTGCGCAAAGCTTCGCGGTGATCAATAACTACGGCCCGACCGAAGCAACGGTGGTCGCGACGTCCGGCCCGGTGGAAGTCGGTCAGCCGCTGCACATTGGCCGGCCGATGGCCAACGCCCGCATCTATCTGCTCGACGATCAGCAGCGCCCTGTGCCGGTAGGTGTCACGGGCGAGTTGTACGTCGCAGGCACCGGCGTGGCCCGGGGTTACCTGAATCGTCCAGAAATGACCGCCGAACGCTTCCTCGCCGACCCGTTCAGCGACCAGCCGCAGGCGCGGATGTACCGCACCGGTGACCTCGCGCGCTGGCTGGCGGACGGCAACATCGAATACCTGGGCCGCAACGACGATCAGGTGAAACTGCGTGGCGTGCGGGTCGAACTGGGGGAAATCGAAGCCGCGCTGGCCAGCCATCCGACGGTGCAGGACGCCGTGGCGCTGGTGCGCGACGGGCAGTTGCTGGCGTGGTTCACCGAGCGTGCACCGGCCGATATCGAAGCCCTGCGCAATCATCTGCAAGGGCTTCTGCCGCAAGCCTTGATCCCGGCAGCTTACGTGCGACTCGACGCCTTGCCGCTGACCGCCAACGGCAAACTCGACCGCAAGGCCTTGCCGGAGCCGGATCAGAACGCCTGGCTCAGCCGCGAATACGAAGCCCCGCAAGGCCCGGTGGAAACCGCACTGGCGCAGATCTGGGCGGATGTCCTGAAGCTGGAAAAGGTCGGTCGTCACGACAACTTCTTCGAACTGGGCGGCCATTCGCTGCTGGCCGTCAGCCTGATCGAACGCCTGCGCCAGATCGGCCTGAACACCGACGTTCGCGTGCTGTTCAGCCAGCCAACCCTGGCTGCACTGGCCGCTGCGGTGGGCAGCGGTCGTGAGATCGAAGTACCGGCCAACCGCATTCCTGCTGATTGCACCCATATCACCCCGGACCTGCTGAGCCTGGCCGAACTGGATCAGCCGAGCATCGACCGCATCGTTGCCACGGTGCCCGGCGGCGCCGTGAATGTGCAGGACATTTATCCGCTGGCACCGTTGCAGGAAGGCATCCTTTATCACCACTTGAGCGCCGAACAGGGCGACCCGTACCTGCTGCAATCGCGGCTGGCCTTCGACAGCGTCGAACGTGTGGAAGCGTTCGCGGCGGCGCTGCGTCAGGTCATTGCCCGCCACGACATCCTGCGCACGGCGGTGATCTGGCAGGAACTGGCCGCGCCGATGCAGGTGGTGTGGCGTCATGCCGGACTGGCGGTGCAGGAAGTCGTGCTCGACCCTGCACAGGGCGACATTCTCGAGCAATTGCACGGGCGTTTCGATGCCCGTCACTACCGCCTCGACATCAGTCAGGCACCGTTGCTGCGGCTGGTGTATGCCCGTGATCCGGCTCACGATCGGGTGGTCGCGATGTTGCTGTTCCACCATGTCGTGATGGATCACACCGCGCTGGATGTGGTGCAGCACGAAATGCTCGCCTGCCTGCAAGGGCGCGAAGCCTCGCTGGGCGCGGCGGTGCCTTATCGTAATTACGTGGCGCAGGCGCGGCTGGGTGTCAGCGAGCAGGACCACGAAGCATTCTTCCGCGACATGCTCGGCGACATCGACGAGTCGACCTTGCCGTTCGGCTTGCAGGATGTGCAAGGCGACGGTCGCGACATCGAGGAAACGCAACAGGCCCTGACGGCTGCAACCGGCCAGCGTCTGCGCAGCCTGGCCCGGCAACTGGGCATCAGCGTGGCCAGCCTGTTCCACCTTGCGTGGGGTCAGGTGCTGGCAGCGACGTCCGGGCAGGATCGTGTGGTATTCGGCACGGTGCTGATGGGCCGGATGCAGGGCGGCGAGGGTGCCGACCGGGCGTTGGGGATGTTCATCAACACCTTGCCGCTGCGGGTCGATCTCGGTGGAACCCCCGTGCGCGAAGGGGCTCGGGCGACGCATGCACGTCTGAGCGCATTGCTCGGTCATGAGCACGCTTCGCTGGCGCTGGCCCAGCGTTGCAGTGGCGTGGCCGCGCCGTCGCCGCTGTTCAGTTCAATGCTCAACTACCGGCACAGCGCCGACGAGGCGCAACAACAAAGCGTCCGTCAGGCCTGGCAAGGCATCGAAACCCTGAGCAGCGAAGAACGCACCAACTATCCGCTGAGCCTGGGCGTCGATGATCTGGGCAACGGTTTTGTGCTCACCGCCATGACCCCGGCGAACATCGGTTCACAGCGCATCTGCGACTACATGCAGACCGCGCTGGAGAAACTGGCGGATGCCCTGGAACAGGCACCGGATCAGCCGCTGAATCGCTTGCCGATCCTCGACGGTGCAGAACGTCAGCAGGTGCTGTACGACCTTAACGCCACCGGCACCGCAGACAATCTGGAGCAAACCGTTCACGGGCTGTTCGAAGCGCGAGTACAACGCACGCCGCAAGCCATTGCGTTGCAGGCCGGTGAGCAGCGGCTGACCTACGCCGAACTCAACGCTCAAGCCAACCGTCTGGCCCATCACCTGCGCGAACTGGGAGTGGAGCCGGATTCGCGTGTAGCGATCTGCGTCGAGCGCGGGCTGGAACTGATGGTCGGTCTGCTCGGCATCCTCAAGGCGGGCGGTGCCTATGTGCCGCTGGACCCGGCGTACCCGGCGGAACGTCTGGATTACATGCTCAAGGACAGCGCCCCGGTGGCGGTGCTGGTGCATGGGGCGACTCGCGCATTGCTCGACGAGAGCTCCGCGCTGGTGATCGATCTGGATCAGGACCACTGGACATTCAACCCGCAGGACAATCCGCAAGTACCGAACCTGAGCGCTTCGAACCTGGCCTACGTGATCTACACCTCCGGCTCGACCGGTGCGCCGAAAGGCGTGATGGTCGAGCATCGTGGCGTCGGCAACCTGCTGCACTGGAGTTCGCTGCTGTGTCCTGTCGCGACGGACGGCGCGCTGTTGCAGAAGACTCCGTTCAGTTTCGATGCCTCGGTCTGGGAACTGTTCTGGCCTTTGAGCGCCGGGCTGCGGCTGGTGCTGGCGCGTCCTGACGGGCACCGCGAGCCGGCGTATCTGGCGCAGGTGATTCGCGAGCAGCGGATCAGCGTGATCCAGTTCGTGCCGGTGCTGTTGCAACAGTTCCTCGAGCAGGACGACGTCAGCCAGTGCAGCAGTCTCACCGATGTGTTCTGTGGCGGCGGCGACCTGACACCGGCGCTGGCGCGCCTTGTGCGTGAGCGTTTGCCGCAGGTGCGCTTGCACAACGTTTACGGCCCGACTGAAGCCACGGTCGACAGCACGGTGTGGACGTTGGAACCGTCGATGCCGGTGCCGGACAACGCCTTGCCGATCGGGCGGCCGATCAACAACACCCGTCTGTACGTACTCGATGCCGCCGAACAGCCGGTGCCGATGGGCGTCATCGGTCAGTTGTTCATTGGTGGTGCCGGGGTTGCGCGGGGCTATCTGGGCCTGCCGCAGTTGATGGCCGAACGGTTTATCCCGAGCCCGTTCGTGGCCGGCGATCGGCTGTACGCCACGGGCGACCTGGTGCGCTACCGCGCCGATGGTCAGCTCGAATTCATCGGGCGCAACGACTTCCAGGTCAAACTGCGTGGCCTGCGCCTTGAACCGGGTGAAATCGAAGCGCAACTGCTCAGCCATCCAGCCCTGCGTGAAACCGTGGTGCTGGTGCGTGAAGAACGTCTGGTGGCGTACTTCACCTGGCACGCCGAGGCCGGGCAGCCGGGGATCGAGGCGTTGCGCGAACACTTGCTCGCACGCCTGCCGGACTACATGGTGCCGTCGGCCTTCGTCGCGCTCGACAGCCTGCCACTGAGCCCCAACGGCAAGGTGGATCGCAAGGCGTTGCCGGCTCCCGGTGCCGAGTCGGTGCTGGTGCGCGAGTACGAGGCTCCGCTCGGCGAGACCGAAATCGCCCTGGCCCGATTGTGGGGTGAGGTGTTGAACGTCGAGCGGGTCGGGCGCCACGATCACTTCTTCGAACTGGGCGGACACTCGCTGCTGGCGGTGAGCCTGATCGAACGCATGCGCCAGATCGGCCTGAGCACCGATGTGCGGGTGCTGTTCAGTCAACCGACCCTGGCCGCGCTGGCTGCGGCCGTGGGCAGCGGTCGCGAAATCGAAGTGCCGGCCAATCGCATCGCCGCCGGTTGCACCCGCATCACTCCGCAGATGCTGACGCTGGTTTCGCTGGATCAAGCCGCCATCGACCGCGTGGTGTCCAGCGTGCCGGGTGGCGCCGCCAACGTGCAGGACATCTATCCGCTGGCACCGTTGCAGGAAGGCATTCTTTACCATCACTTGAGCGCGGGAGAGGGCGATCCCTACCTGCTGCAATCGCGTATCGCGTTCGACAGTCCTGAACGTGTGCAGCGTTTCAGCGCGGCGTTGCAACAGGTCATCGACCGCCATGACGTGCTGCGCACGGGCGTGGTGTGGGAAGGCTTGGGCGTGCCGGTGCAGGTCGTGTGGCGTCAGGCTGAACTGGTGGTGCAGGAGGTCATGCTCGATCCTGCGTCTGGCGACATTCTTGAGCAGCTGCATGCCCGATTCGATGCGCGGCATTACCGCCTCGACATCGCCCAGGCGCCGTTGCTGCGTCTGGTGTATGCCCGGGATCCGGCCCGTGGCCGGGTGGTGGCGATGCTGTTGTTCCATCACATTGTGCTCGACCACACCGCGCTGGAAGTGGTGCGCCACGAAATGCAGGCGTACCTGCGCGGGGCCGACGAACCGTTGCCGGCGGCGGTGCCGTATCGCAATTACGTGGCACAGGCGCGTCTGGGTGTCACGGAATCGGAGCACGAAGCGTTTTTCCGCGACATGCTCGGCGACATCGACGAGCCGACCCTGCCGTTCAGTCTGCGCGATGTGCGCGGCGACGGACGCGGCATCGAGGAAGTGCAGCAGGTACTCGACAGCGGCCTGAACCTGCGTCTGCGCAGTCAGGCGCGGCAGCTGGGCATCAGCGTGGCCAGCCTGTTCCACCTTGCCTGGGCCCAGGTACTGGCGGCGACCTCCGGGCAGGACAACGTGGTGTTCGGCACTGTACTGATGGGCCGGATGCAGGGGGGCCAGGGCGCCGACCGCGCACTGGGCATGTTCATCAACACCTTGCCGTTGCGGGTCGATCTGGGCGAGACCCCGGTGCGTGAAGCGGTCAAGGCGACGCATCAGCGTCTCACTGCGTTGCTGGGGCATGAGCATGCTTCGCTGGCACTGGCCCAGCGTTGCAGCGGGATCGCGGCGCCGTCGCCGTTGTTCAGCGCGATGCTTAACTATCGACACAGCCACGGCGCCGAGCATTCGGACAGCGTGATTCAGGCCTGGCAAGGCATCGAGACCCTGAGCAGTGAAGAACGCACCAACTACCCGCTGAGCCTGAACGTCGATGACCTGGGCAACGGTTTCTCGCTGATTGCCATGGTGCCGGCGGACATTGGCGCGCAGCGGATTTGCGGCTACATGCAGACGGCGTTGTTGGCGTTGGTGGAGGCGCTGGAACAGGCACCGACGCAGGCGATGAATCGCTTGCCGGTTCTTGAGGGGGCGGAGCGGCAGCGGCTGTTGTTCGACTTCAACGCGACCGATGTCGGTTATGACCTTCAGCAGAGCATCCATGGCTTGTTCGAGGCGCAGGTCTTGCGGTCGCCACAGGCTGTGGCGGTGCTTTCCGGTGAGCAGCGACTGAGTTATGCCGAGTTGAATCAGCGGGCCAACCGTTTGGCCCATCACTTGCGCAGCTTGGGCGTTGGTCCTGATGCGCGGGTAGCGATCTGCGTCGAGCGGGGGCTGGAGATGGTGGTCGGGCTGCTGGCGATTCTGAAGGCCGGCGGCGGTTATGTACCGCTGGATCCGGCCTATCCGTTGGAGCGTCTGGCTTACATGCTGGAAGACAGTGCGCCGTCGGCGGTGCTGGTGCAGGGTTCGACTCGCGGGTTGTTGGGTGAGGTGGCGGTGCCGGTGGTCGATCTGGATCACGACACCTGGCAATCGTTGTCGGCGGATAACCTTTCCGTCGATGGACTGACCCCGCAACATACGGCCTACGTGATCTACACCTCGGGCTCCACCGGTCAGCCAAAAGGCGTGATCAACGAGCATTCAGGTGTGGTCAACCGCTTGCTGTGGATGCAGGACGCTTATCGCCTGACGGCTGAAGATTCAGTGCTGCAAAAAACGCCATTCAGCTTCGACGTCTCGGTGTGGGAATTCTTCTGGCCACTGATGACTGGCGCCCGATTGGTCATGGCCCGTCCCGGCGGTCACAAGGATCCGCTGTACCTGAGCGAAGTGATCGAGCAAGAACGCATCACCACGCTGCACTTCGTACCGTCGATGCTCGACGTGTTCCTTGCCCATGGCGACACCGCGCGTTGCAACGGTTTGCGTCAGGTGATGTGCAGCGGCGAGGCCTTGCCGGGCAGTCTGGTGCGGCGCTTCAAGCAGCAATTGCCGGGCAGCGGATTGCACAACCTCTACGGCCCGACCGAAGCGGCGGTGGACGTCACGGCCTGGGATTGCTCTGGTCCGCTGGAGCAAACCCCGGACAACACGCCGATCGGCAAACCAATCGCCAACACCCGCATGTACATCCTCGATGCCCAGCAACAACCGGTGCCGCAAGGCGTGGTCGGCGAGTTGTACATCGGCGGCGTGCAGGTTGCTCGCGGTTACCTGAACCGTCCTGAACTCAGCGCCGAGCGTTTCCTTCAGGATCCATTCCAGCCAAACGGAAGGATGTACCGCACCGGCGACGTCGCCCGTTATCTGGCCGACGGCAACATCGAATACCTGGGCCGTAACGACGATCAGGTGAAGATCCGTGGCCTGCGTATCGAACTGGGTGAAATCCAGTCCCGCCTGACCGACATCGGCGGCGTGCAGGAGGCGGCGGTGCTGGCTCGCGAGGACGTGCCGGGGGACAAACGACTGGTGGCCTATTACACCGGCGCCCGGCTGGAAATCGACGTGCTGCGCGGTCACCTGCTGGAACACCTGCCGGATTACATGGTGCCGGCGGTGTTCGTGCACCTTGATGCATTGCCGCTGAGTCCGAACGGCAAGCTCGACCGCAAGGCCCTGCCGGTGCCGGATCAGGCTTCGGTCATCACTCGCGAATATGAAGCCCCGGTCGGCGAGGTGGAAATCCTGCTGGCCGGACTCTGGGCCGAACTGCTCAACGTGGAACGGGTAGGGCGCCACGACAACTTTTTTGAACTGGGCGGGCACTCATTGCTGGCGGTCAGTCTGATCGGCCGGTTACGTCAGGAAGGCATGGAAGCCGAGGTCAGGGCGTTGTTCGAACAACCGACCCTGGCCGGATACGCCGCAATTACGGAAAGAATGGAGATCGTCCTGTGAACGTGATCGAACTGTTGGCAACACTTAAAGCGAAAGACATCCAGTTGGCGGTCACCGACGACCAGTTGCGCGTTCAGGGCAACAAACAGGCGCTGAGCGATCCGGCGGTGCTGGCGCTGTTGCGCGAGCACAAACCGGCGCTGATCGAGCTGATCAAGGCCGGGCAATATTCAGCGACCAAGAGCGGTCAGGTCGACGTGCCGGCCAATGGCATTGCACCCGGCGCCACGCGCATCACACCGGCGATGCTGACCCTGGCCGAACTCGATCAGGCGACCATCGACCGTCTGGTGGACGACGTGCCGGGCGGCGCGGCCAACGTGCAAGACATCTACCCGCTGGCGCCGTTGCAGGAAGGCATTCTTTACCACCATGTCAGCGCAACGCAGGGTGATCCGTATGTGATGCAGGCGCATTTCGCCTTTGCCGATCGCGGGCGTTTGAACGCGTTCGTTGAGGCCTTGCAGGCCGTCATTGATCGCCACGACATCCTCCGTACGGCGGTGGTCTGGGAGGGGCTGGATACGCCGCAGCAAGTGGTCTGGCGGGAGGCCGGATTGCCGGTGGAAGAGATCGATGCCGAAGGCGATGCGCTGGCGTATTTACACGAACGTTTCGATGCCCGGGAATTCCGCATGGATGTAACCCGGGCGCCGATGATGCGCCTGGCCCATGCCTGGGATGAAGCCGGGCAGCGGGTGGTCGCGACTTTGCTGTTTCACCACATGGCGCTGGATCACTCGGCGCTCGACGTGGTGCGTCACGAGATGCGTGCGTTCCTCACGGGGCAGGGCAATCTGCTGGGGCGGCCGGTCGCGTTTCGGGATTACGTGGCGCAGGCACGGCTGGGTGTCAGCGAAACCGAGCACGAATCGTTCTTCCGCGACATGCTCGGTGACATCGACGAGCCGACCTTGCCGTTCGGTTTGCAGGATGTGCAGGGTGACGGCCACGGCATCACTGAACTGAGTGTGCCGGTTGAACCGGCCTTGGGCCAACGCCTGCGGGGGCAGGCGCGGCAGCTCGGGGTGAGTGCGGCCAGTCTGTTCCACCTGGCCTGGGCGCAGGTGCTGGCCACGCTTGCCGGCAAGCAACGCGTGGTGTTCGGCACGGTGCTGATGGGCCGTCTGCAAGGTGCCGAGGCTACCGACCGGGCGCTGGGCATTTTCATCAACACCTTGCCGGTGCGAGTAGACGTCAATGCTCAGAGCGTGCGCAGCGCCGTGCAGGCGACCCACGCACGCCTGACCACCTTGATGCGCCATGAACACGCGCCGCTGGCGCTGGCCCAGCGCTGCAGCAGCGTGGCCGCACCGACGCCGCTGTTCAGCGCCTTGCTCAATTATCGCCACAGCCATGGCGCCGCTTCGGCCAGCGCACAAACCCTGTCGGCATGGGAAGGCATCACTACCCTGCACTCGGAAGAACGCACCAACTATCCGCTGACCCTGAGTATCGACGACCTGGGCGACGCCTTCAGCCTGACCTTGCTCGCCACCACTGAAGTCGATCCGCAACGGGTATGCGATTACATGCTCGGCGCCCTGAACGGTCTGGTGTCTGCGCTGGAACAGGCGCCGGATTCACCGGTCAGCCAGGTGCCGATCCTCCCGGACACGGAGCGCGAGCAGATCCTGCGCGGCTTCAACGCCACCCGGGCCGATTATCCGCAAGGGCTGACGATTCATCAGCGTTTCGAGGCGCAAGTCATCGAACGACCGGAAGCGGTGGCGGCGGTGTTCCTCGGTGAGCAAGTGACCTACGCCGAGCTGAACCTGCACGCCAACGCACTGGCCCATCATCTGATCAGCCTGGGTGTTCGCCCTGATGATCGCGTGGCCATCGTCGCCCGCCGCGGGCTCGATACACTGGCGGGGCTGCTGGCGATTCTCAAGGCCGGGGCCGGTTATGTGCCGGTTGACCCGGCGCATCCGCCCGAACGCCTGAGCTACCTGCTCAGCGACAGTGCCCCTGCGGTGGTACTGACCCAGAGTGATCTGCGTGACCGGTTGCCGACGCTCGATGTCCCGGTGATCGACCTCGACCGCCGCACCTGGCCATTGAGCCTGGCCCTCGATCCGCAGGTGCCGGGCCTGACCACCGGGCATCTGGCCTACGTGATCTACACCTCGGGCTCCACCGGTCTGCCCAAGGGCGTGATGGTCGAACACCGCACCCTGTCCAACCTCGTCGACTGGCATTGCGGCGCGTTCGACCTGTGCGCCGGCCGCCACACCTCAAGCCTTGCCGGGTTCGGCTTCGACGCCATGGCCTGGGAAGTCTGGCCGGCCCTGTGTGCCGGCGCGACGCTGCACCTGGCCCCGACCCGCGACGGCAACGAAGACATCGACGCCTTGCTCGACTGGTGGCGCGCGCAACCGCTGGATGTGAGCTTCCTGCCGACCCCGGTGGCCGAATACGCCTTCAGTCAGAACCTCGAACACCCGACCTTGCGCACACTGCTGATCGGCGGGGATCGCCTGCGGCAGTTCAGCCGTCACCGGCATTTCGATGTGATCAACAATTACGGCCCGACCGAAACCACGGTGGTGGCGACCTCGGGCAAGGTCGAAGCCGGGCAGGCGTTGCACATCGGTCGGCCGGTGAGCAATGCCACGGTGTATCTGCTGGATGAGCAGCAACGTCCGGTGCCCATCGGCGTAGCGGGGGAGTTGTATGTCGGGGGCGCCGGGGTTGCCCGGGGTTATCTGAATCGTCCGGACCTGACGGCCGAGCGCTTTCTCGACGATCCGTTCAACGGCGGGCGCATGTACCGCACCGGTGACCTGGCGCGCTGGCAGGACGACGGCACCCTCGAATACCTGGGACGCAACGACGATCAGGTGAAGATTCGCGGCGTGCGCATCGAACTGGGCGAGATTGAAACCCGTCTCAACCAGCTCCCCGGCATTCAGGAAGCGGTGTTGCTGGCCCGTGAAGACGAACCCGGCCAGCCACGTCTGGTGGCCTATTACACCGAGCAGGCTCAGGTCGAACCGCAACCGGTGGCCGAGCTGCGTGCTTGCCTGCTGGCGCAGTTGCCAGAGTACATGGTGCCAGCGGCCTTCGTGCGACTGGACGCATTGCCGCTGACCGCCAACGGCAAGGTCGACCGCAAGGCCTTGCCGGCGCCGGATCGCGCGGCGTTGTTCACTCGCCAATACGAAGCACCGCACGGCGAGCTGGAAATCGCGCTGGCGCGGATCTGGGGCGAAGTGCTGCAGGTCGGGCAGGTCGGGCGCCGGGATCACTTCTTCGAGCTGGGTGGCCACTCGTTGCTGGCGATGCGCATGGTGTCCCAGGTGCGCCAACGTCTGGGCGTCGAGCTGGCGCTCAGTGAACTGTTTGCCAATGCCGAACTGGCCGCGGTCGCCGAAGTGCTGGCCCAGGCCGGACGCAGCTCGCAGCCGGCCATGTTGCCGGTGCCACGGGACGGCGCGCTGCCGCTGTCGTTCGCCCAGCAGCGGCTGTGGTTCCTGGCGCGGATGGAAGGGGTCAACACCGCCTACAACATCCCGCTGGGCCTGCGGTTGCGCGGTCATCTCGACGAGGCGGCGCTGCAACGGTCATTGGCGCGAATCATCGACCGCCACGAAACCCTGCGCAGCCGTTTTGTCCCGCACGACGAAGACGTGCAGGTGATGATTGCGCCGGTCGACAGCGGCGTGCTGCTGCGAGTCGAGGATCTGCGTCAGCATCCACACGCCGACGAAGCCATGCAGGCGTTGATCCGTGAACAGGCTTCGACCCCGTTCGACTTGCAGCACGATCCGTTGATTCGCGGATGTCTGCTGCGGCTGGCTGATGATCACCATGTGTTGCTGTTGACCCTGCACCACATCATTTCCGATGGCTGGTCGATGGGCGTGCTGACCCGTGAACTGATGGCGCTGTATCAAGCGTTCAGCCAGGGTGAGGCCGATCCGCTGCCGCCACTGGCGCTGCAATATGCCGACTACGCGATCTGGCAACGCCGCTGGTTGAGCGGCGAAGTGCTGCAGCGGCAGAGCGATTACTGGCAGCAGAATCTGGCTGGGGCCCCGACCTTGCTGGTGCTGCCGACCGACCGTCCGCGTCCGGCGCAGCAGGATTACACTGGCAACAGCGTCGAGTTCCGGTTGGACGAACCACTGAGCGCCGGCCTCAAGGCACTCAGCCAGCACCACGGCGTGACGATGTACATGACGATGGTGAGCGCCTGGGCGTTGTTGCTCAGTCGCTTGTCCGGCCAGTCGGACGTTGTGATCGGCTCGCCGGTTGCCAACCGTGGTCGCGCGGAAGTCGAAGGGCTGATCGGCCTGTTCATCAATACCCTAGCTTTGCGCATCGATACGTCCGGCGGGCTCAGCGTCGAGGCGCTGCTGGCCCGGGTGAAGTCGCTGACATTGCAGGCCCAGGCCCATCAGGACCTGCCGTTCGAGCAGGTGGTGGAAGTCACCCGGCCGGCGCGCAGCCTGTCCCACAGTCCGTTGTTCCAGACCACCCTGAGCTGGGAAAGCAGCTCAGGGCCGGCGCTGGAACTGGGGGAGATGGTGCTGGAAAGCGTGGGCGGTCCGGCGCGGTTTTCCAAGTTCGACCTGTCGCTGACGTTGGGCGAAACCCGCGACGGCATTCGCGGCGTGCTGGAATACGCCACGGCGTTGTTCGATGAATCGACGATCCAGCGTTATGTCGGCTACTTCAAGCAGTTGCTGCACGCGATGGTCGCCAACGATCAGGCGCAGCTGGAACAGCTCGAGATGGTTCAGGCCCACGAGCGTGAACAGTTGCTGGTTGCGTTCAACGACACGCACGCGGAGTTTGTAACTGGGCTGACCATTGCGCAGCGATTCGAAGCGCAAGTGATCGAGCGGCCCGCAGCGGTCGCGGCGGTCTGTCAGGGGCAGGCGTTGACCTTTGCCGAGCTGAACCGGCAGGCCAACACCTTGGCTCATCACCTGATCGGGCTGGGCGTTCGTCCTGATGATCGCGTGGCCATCGTCGCCCGACGCGGGCTGGATACGCTGGTGGGGCTGGTGGCCATTCTCAAGGCCGGGGCCGGTTATGTGCCGGTGGATCCGGCGCACCCGGCGGAGCGTCTGAACTATCTGCTGAGCGACAGTGCGCCGATGGCGGTGCTCTGTCTGAGTGATTTGCGTGAACGACTGCCGGCGCTGGACGTGCCGGTGATCGACCTCGATTTGCAGGCCTGGCCGGACACCGAGACAGACAATCCGCAGGTGCCGGGCCTGACCAGCGAACACCTGGCTTACGTCATCTATACCTCGGGCTCCACCGGTTTGCCCAAGGGCGTGATGGTCGAACACCACACCTTGAGCAACCTCGTCGACTGGCACTGCAAGGCATTCGATCTGTGCGCCGGTCGCCACACGTCGAGCCTCGCCGGATTCGGTTTCGACGCCATGGCCTGGGAAGTCTGGCCGGCCCTGTGCACCGGCGCGACCCTACATCTGGCGCCGGCCCGCGACGGTAGCGAAGACGTGGACGCCTTGCTCGACTGGTGGCGCGCGCAACCGCTGGACGTGAGCTTCCTGCCGACTCCGGTGGCCGAATACGCGTTCAGCCAGAACCTCGCACACCCGACCCTGCGCACACTGCTGATCGGCGGCGACCGTCTGCGTCAGTTCAATCGTCAGCAGTCGTTCGATGTGGTCAATAACTACGGCCCGACCGAGGCCACGGTGGTGGCCACCTCGGGCATCGTCGAGGCGGGGCAGGCGCTGCACATCGGTAAACCGATCGCCAACGCGACGGTGTACCTGCTCGATGAACAGCAGCGCCCGGTGCCGGTTGGCGTGGCCGGAGAGCTGTATGTGGGTGGCGCCGGTGTGGCTCGGGGTTACCTGAATCGTCCGGATTTGACTGAAGAGCGCTTCCTGCGCGACCCGTTCAACCACGGCCGGATGTATCGCACCGGCGATCTGGCGCGCTGGCGCGCCGACGGCTCCATCGAGTACCTGGGGCGCAACGACGATCAAGTGAAAATCCGTGGCGTGCGCGTCGAGCTGGGGGAAATCGAAACTCGCCTGAACCAGTTGCCGGGTATCCAGGAGGCTGTGCTGGTGGCCCGTGAAGACGAACCCGGGCAGGTGCGATTGGTGGCGTATTTCACTGAACAGATGCAGGGCGAAGCGCTGGCGGTGTCCGACCTGAGGGCGCATCTGCTCGGTCAACTGCCGGAATACATGGTGCCGGCGGCCTTCGTCAGACTCGACGCGCTGCCGCTGACCGCCAACGGCAAGGTCGACCGCAAGGCTTTGCCGGCGCCGGATCGCAGCGCCTTGTTCACCCGCGACTATCAGGCACCGCAAGGTGAACTGGAAACCACCCTGGCGCAGATCTGGGCCGAGGTGCTGCAGGTCGAGCAGGTCGGACGTCAGGATCATTTCTTTGAACTGGGCGGCCACTCGTTGCTGGCGATGCGCATGCTGTCTCAGGTTCGCCAGCGGCTGGGGGTGGAACTGACCCTCGCCGAGCTGTTCGCCAATGCCGAGCTCGCCGCTGTGGCCGAGGTGCTGGCCCAGGCCGGACGCTGCACGCAACCGGCGATCATGCCGGCGCCGCGTGACGGCACGCTGCCGTTGTCGTTTGCCCAGCAACGGTTGTGGTTCATGGCGCAACTGGAAGGCGCCAACACCGCCTACAACATTCCCCTCGGCCTGCGCCTGCGCGGTCGCCTCGACGAAGCGGCCCTGCAACGGGCATTGGCGCGGATCGTCGAACGTCACGAAACCCTGCGCAGCCGCTTCGCCCAGTTCAACGATGAAGCCCAGGTGCTGATCGCGCCGCCCGACAGCGCTGTGCTGCTGCGGGTCGAAGACTTGCGCCGGCACCCGCAGGCCGATGACGCCTTGCTCGCGCTGATTCAGGGTGAAGCCTCGGGGCCGTTCGATTTGCAGGATGATCCGCTGATTCGCGGGCGTCTGGTGCGACTGGCCGATGATCATCATGTGTTGTTGCTGACCCTGCACCACATCGTCTCCGATGGCTGGTCGATGGGCGTGTTGACCCGCGAGCTGATGGCGCTGTACCAGGCGTTCAGCCACGGCGAGGCCGATCCGCTGCCGCCACTGGCGTTGCAGTACAGCGACTACGCCGTGTGGCAGCGTCGCTGGTTGAGCGGCGAAGTCTTGCAGCGACAGAGCGACTACTGGCAGCAGACCCTGGCCGGTGCGCCGGCCTTGCTGATGCTGCCGACCGATCGTCCACGTCCGGTTTTGCAGGATTACGCTGGCAGCAGTGTCGACATCCGGTTGGATGAGCGTTTGAGCGCAGGCCTCAAGGCGCTGTGCCAACGCCACGGCGTGACGCCGTACATGGCGGTGATGAGCGCCTGGGCGATGTTGCTCGGTCGCTTGTCCGGGCAGTCGGATGTAGTGATCGGCTCGCCGGTCGCCAACCGTAACCGGGCGGAAATCGAAGGGTTGATCGGGTTGTTCGTCAACACGCTGGCCGTGCGCATCGACACTTCGGGCGCGCTCACCGTCGAGGCGTTGCTCGCCCGGGTCAAGGCCCGCACCCTTGAGGCGCAGGCCCATCAGGATCTGCCGTTCGAACAAGTGGTGGAAATCACCCGGCCGGTGCGCAGCCTGTCCCACAGCCCGTTGTTCCAGACACTGTTGAGCTGGGACAGCGGCAGCGGTGCGACCCTGGCTCTTGGTGACCTGACACTGGAAGGCGTGGCAGAGCCGAGTCACTTTGCCAAGTTCGACCTGTCGCTGACGTTGGGCGAGACCCAGGGCGTGATCCGGGGCTCACTGGAATACGCCACGGCGCTGTTCGATGAATCGACGATCCAGCGTTACGCCGGTTACTTGCAGCAGCTGTTGCAGGCCATGGTCGGCAATGATCAGGCGTTGCTGGAGCAGGTCGATGTGCTGGCGGAGGATGAGCGTCGGCATCTGCTGCACGGCTTCAATGCCACTGACGTTGATTACAATCTTCAGCAAAGCATTCACGGTCTGTTCGAGGCGCAGGTCTTGCGGTCGCCGCAGGCTGTGGCGGTGCTTTCCGGTGAGCAGCGACTGAGCTATGCCGAGCTGAATGCTCGGGCCAATCGCTTGGCCCATCACTTGCGCGATTTGGGTGTTGGCCCGGATGCACGAGTGGGGATCTGCGTCGAGCGCGGGCTGGAGATGGTGGTCGGGCTGCTGGCGATTCTGAAGGCCGGCGGCGGTTATGTGCCGCTGGATCCGGCGTATCCGCTGGAACGGCTGGCCTACATGCTGGAGGACAGCGCGCCGTCGGCGGTGCTGGTGCAGGGTTCGACCCGCTCGTTGCTGGGTGAAGTCGCGGTGCCGGTGGTCGATCTGGATCACGACACTTGGCAAGCGTTGTCGGCCGATAACTTGTCGGTCGATGGACTGACCCCACAACACACGGCTTACGTGATCTACACCTCCGGCTCCACCGGGCAGCCGAAAGGTGTGATCAACGAGCATTCCGGAGTGGTCAACCGACTGCTGTGGATGCAGGACGCCTATCGCCTGACGGCTGAAGATTCAGTGCTGCAGAAAACCCCGTTCAGCTTCGACGTGTCGGTGTGGGAATTCTTCTGGCCACTGATGACTGGCGCCCGCTTGGTCATGGCCCGTCCCGGCGGTCACAAGGATCCGCTGTACCTCAGCGAAGTAATCGAACGCGAACGCATCACCACATTGCACTTCGTGCCGTCGATGCTCGACGTGTTCCTGGCCCATGGCGACAGCGCACGTTGCCACGGTTTGCGCCAGGTGATGTGCAGCGGTGAAGCGTTGCCGGGCAGTCTGGTGCGGCGCTTCAAGCAGCAATTGCCGGGCAGCGGATTGCATAACCTCTACGGCCCGACCGAAGCGGCCGTGGACGTTACCGCGTGGGATTGCTCTGGTCCGCTGGAGCAAACGCCTGACAACACACCGATCGGCAAACCGATCGCCAACACCCGCATGTACATCCTCGACGCCCAGCAACAACCGGTGCCGCAAGGTGTGGTCGGCGAGTTGTACATCGGCGGCGTGCAGGTTGCTCGCGGTTACCTGAACCGCCCTGAACTCAGCGCCGAGCGTTTCCTCAAGGATCCATTCCAGCCAAGCGGACGCATGTACCGCACCGGCGACGTCGCCCGCTATCTCGCCGACGGCAACATCGAATACCTGGGCCGTAACGACGATCAGGTGAAGATCCGTGGCCTGCGCATCGAACTCGGGGAAATCCAGTCACGCCTGACCGACATCGGCGGCGTGCAGGAAGCGGCGGTGCTGGCTCGCGAGGATGTGCCGGGGGACAAACGTCTGGTGGCCTATTACACCGGCGTCCGACTGGAAATCGACGTGCTGCGCGGTCACCTGCTGGAGCACCTGCCGGATTACATGGTGCCGGCGGTGTTCGTGCACCTCGATGCGCTGCCGCTGAGTCCGAACGGCAAGCTCGACCGCAAGGCCTTGCCGGTGCCGGATCAGGCTTCGGTCATCACTCGCGAGTACGAAGCGCCGGTCGGCGAGGTGGAAATCCTGCTGGCCGGACTCTGGGCCGAACTGCTCAACGTGGAGCGGGTAGGGCGCCACGACAACTTCTTCGAGCTGGGCGGACATTCGCTGATGGCAGTCAATCTGGTGGCGCGGATGCGCCATGTCGGGCTGACGGCCGATGTGCGTGTGCTGTTCAGCCAGCCGACGCTCGCCGCTCTGGCCGCTACGGTCGGCGATGAGACGGAGGCCGAAATCCCGGCCAACCGGATTGCGCCGGACTGCAAACACATCACCCCTGACATGCTGCCACTGGTTGCACTGGATCAGCCCGCCATCGACCGCATCGTCGCCAGCATCCCCGGTGGCGCCGCGAACGTGCAGGACATTTACCCGCTGGCGCCGTTGCAGGCCGGCATCCTGTTCCATCACTTGTCGGCACCTCAGGGCGATCCGTATGTGTTGCAGGCGCAGTTCGCGTTTGCCGATGAATCCCGTCTGCGGGTGTTCGCCGAAGCCTTGCAGGCCGTGATCGAGCGCCACGACATCCTGCGCACGTCGCTGTTCTGGGACGGGCTGGAAGAACCGGTGCAAGTGGTCTGGCGTCAGGCGTCGCTGGTGTGTGAAACGGTGGAGCTGGACGAGAGTGAAACGGATGCATTGAGCCAGTTGCGCAGCCGGTTCGATACCCGGCACTACCGCATGGCCGTCACTCAGGCGCCGCTGATGCGCGTAGTGCACAGCTGGGACGCGGTCAATCGGCGCGTAGTGGCGCTGCTGCTGTTCCATCATCTGGTCATGGACCACATTGCGCTGGAGGTGCTGCGCCACGAGATGCAGTCGGTCCTGCTCGGCCAGGTGCGGCAGCTGGCCGAACCGGTGCCGTATCGCACCTATGTCGCCCGCACTCGCTCGGGGCTGAGCGAGGAGGAGCATGAGACGTTCTTCCGTGAAATGCTCGGCGATATCGACGAGCCGACCCTGCCGTATGGCCAGGGCAATGTCGCCGACGGTGGCAACGGGCATGCGCAGCGTCTGCTGAACACCGCGTTGAGTCAGCGGGTCAGGGCCAAGGCCAGGCGTCTGGGCATCAGCGCCGCCAGCCTGATGCACCTGGCCTGGGCCAGCGTGCTGGGGCAATTGTCGGGGCGTGAAAACGTGGTGTTCGGCACCGTGATGCTCGGCCGCTTGCACGGTGGTGAAGGTGCCGAACGGGCGCTGGGCGTGTTCATCAACACGCTGCCGCTGCGCATCGATCTGGACGGGCAAACGGTGAAAGAAGCCGCGTTGGCGACCCATCAGCGCTTGAACCGCTTGCTGCATCACGAACACGCGCCGCTGGCGCTGGTGCAACGCTGCAGCACCATGGCGCCGGGTGTGCCGCTGTTCAATGCCTTGTTCAATTACCGTCACAGTGGTGGCGGGGGCACGCCGTCCGACGAAGTCGTGGCGGCATGGCAGGGCATGCAGTTGCTCGATGCCGAAGAACACAGCAACTATCGCCTGAGCCTGAGCGTCGATGACCTGGGCGAAGACTTCAGCCTGACCGCGTTGACCATGGCCGGGATCGACGCCGGTCGGATCTGCGACTACATGGATCTTGCGGTCGAGAGCCTGTTGCAGGCGCTGGAGCGCACGCCGCAACTGGCCATCGACCAGTTGTCGATCCTGCCGCGGGATGAGCGGCGGCAATTGCTGGTCGAGTTCAACGCCACGCAGCGGGACTACCCGGCGACGTTGACGGTTCATCGTCTGTTCGAACAGCAGGTGACGAAGCATGCGCAAGCGGTGGCGGTGGTGCATGGCCGCGCGGCGTTGACTTATGAAGAGTTGAATCAACGGGCCAATCTCCTGGCCCATTACTTGATCGGACATGGCGTGCAACCGGGCGACCATGTGGCGATCCTGTTGCCGCGTTCGCTGGATCTGCTGGTCGCACAACTGGCCATCGGCAAATGTGCGGCGGCTTATGTGCCGCTGGACATCAATGCGCCGGCTGAACGTCAGGCGTTCATGGTTGAGGATTGCGGGGCGAAAGCGCTGCTGACCTTGAGCACTGAAACGACTGATTACGCTGTGCGCCGGATTGATCTGGATTTGCTGTCGTTGGACGCACAACCGGTTCACAACCCGGATTTGCCGCAGTCTTCCGAGTCCCTGGCCTACATCATGTACACCTCCGGTTCCACCGGCACACCGAAGGGTGTGATGGTGCCGCACCGGGCGATTGGCCGGTTGGTGATCAACAACGGCTATGCGGATTTCAACCCGCAGGATCGTGTGGCGTTCGCTTCCAACCCGGCGTTCGACGCCAGCACCATGGACGTCTGGGGGCCGCTGCTCAATGGCGGTCGAGTGGTAGTCATCGATCACGCGACCTTGCTTGATCCGCAAGCCTTCGGACGCGAACTGGCCAACACCGGTGCCACGATACTGTTTGTCACCACCGCGCTGTTCAACCAGTACGTGCAGTTGATCCCCGAAGCCCTCAAAGGCTTGCGCATCGTGCTGTGCGGTGGCGAACGTGCCGATCCGGCCGCGTTCCGCCGCTTGCTGGCCGAGGCGCCGGACCTGCGCATCGTCCACTGCTACGGCCCGACCGAAACCACCACTTACGCCACGACGTTCGAAGTGCGCGAAGTGGCAGAGGATGCCGACAGCGTGCCGATTGGCGGTCCGATTTCCAACACCCAGGTCTACGTGCTCGACGCCCGTCAGCAACCGGTGCCGATGGGTGTAACCGGCGAGCTGTACATCGGCGGCCAGGGCGTGGCGCTGGGCTATTTGAATCGCCCGGACCTGACCGCCGAAAAATTCCTGCAAGACCCGTTCGGCGATCAACCGGGCGCGTTGCTGTACCGCACCGGCGACCTCGCACGCTGGCTCGCACCGGGGCAACTGGAATGCATCGGCCGCAACGACGATCAGGTGAAAATCCGTGGTTTCCGTATCGAACTGGGGGAAATCGAAAACCGCCTGCTGAACTGCGAAGGGGTCAGGGAAGCCATCGTGCTGGCCCGTCAGGACGGCCAGGAACCGCTGCGTCTGGTGGCGTATTTCACAGCCGATGAGGGCGTCGACAGCACTGCTTTACGCAGCCAATTGCAGGCACGCCTGCCGGAATACATGGTGCCCTCGGCCTGGGTGCAGCTCGATGCGTTGCCGCTGAACAACAACGGCAAGGTGGATCGCAAGGCGTTGCCGGTCCCGGCGCAGGACGCGCTGCTCAGCCGCGCCTATGAGGCCCCGGCCAATCCGCTGGAAGAGACTTTGGCTCAGTTGTGGGCCGAGGTGTTGCAGGTCGAGCAGGTGGGTCGTCACGACAACTTCTTCGAACTGGGCGGGCACTCGTTGCTGGCGATTCGTCTGGTCAACCTGATGCAACAGAACGGCCTGGAGGTGACGCTGGCCGAGCTGTTCCAGCACGCCAGCATCGAGTCGCTCGGCACGTTGCTCAGCCAGCGTACTGGCGCAGAACAACAGGATGACGGGCTGGTCTTGGTGCGGGCCGGTGGGGCAGGCTCGCCGCTGTTCCTGATGCATGAGTTCAGCGGGATGGACGCGTACTTCCCGGCGCTGGGCTTGCACATCGAGGGAGATTTCCCGATCTACGGCCTGCCGGGCATCCCGTTCGGCCAGGCATCGCTGCGCACCATGGAATGCCTGGCGGCGCGCATGGTGGAGATCATCCGTACGGTGCAGCCGCACGGGCCTTATCGTCTGGCCGGCTGGTCGTTCGGCGGGGTGCTGGCTTATGAAGTGGCGATGCAGTTGCTCGGCATGGATGAGACGGTGGCGTTCGTCGGCCTGATCGATAGTTTCGTGCCGCGCCTGACCGATCAGGGCAAGGCGCGCTGGAGCGACGAGCATGCGCACAAGCGCCAGTTGCTGCAGCACTGCACGATGTACCGGGCCTCTCTTGGTGACGCGGGGCAAGCCGCACTGGCGCATCTGGCGCTGTTGCAGACCGAACTGGAACAGATCGACTTCCAGCCGCTGGTGCAACGCTGCCGGGACGAGCAATTGCTGCATCCGGAGATGGCCGCCGCCGCGCCGCAAGACCTCTGGCATTACCTCGACCGCGAGGTCGCCCACGGGCATGCGCTGGCGCATTACCGAATCAATCCATTGGGCTTGCCGCTTTACCTGTTCCGGGCGCAGGAGCATCCGACGGAGCTGTCTCGTCGTCACCCGACCCTGGGCTGGTCGGATGAAGTGCCGGCCACGCTGTTGCACTGCATCGATGTGCCGGGCGATCACCAGAGCATGATGCAGGCGCCGCATGTGCAGGTGCTTGGTCAGGCGCTCGGTCAGGCAGTTCAGGCCTCGGCAGTGATCGAATCCCGGGCGTATCAGCCGCTGTTGACGATCCAGACCGGTCACGCCGGGCACGCGCCGATTTTCTGTGTGCCGGGGGCCGGCGACAGTGTCACCGGGTTCATCCATCTGACCGAGGCGTTGGGGCCGGAGTGGCCGATTTACGGGCTGCAACCCCGGGGCCTCGACGGCGCCACCGTGCCGCACAGCCGGGTCGAGAGTGCCGCCACGTTTTACCTGCGGGCACTTGAGCAGTTGTATCCGCAAGGACCGGTGCATCTGATCGGGCACTCGTTCGGTGGCTGGGTGGCCTACGCCATGGCGGCGCAGTTGCAGGCGGCGGGGCGCGAGGTGGCGTCCCTGACCCTGATCGACAGCGAATCGCCGGGCGGCAACAGCGTCGTGGGCAAGCCTTACACCACGACGGCGGCGTTGTTGCGGCTGATCGAGTCGCTGCAACTGTCCAGCGGCAAGTCTTTGGGCATCGATGCACTGGCCTTCGCTGAGGCTGATGACGCTACGCAAATGCGCTTGCTGCATGACGGCATGGTGCATGCCGGCGTCCTGTCCGAACGCTCGTCAGCTGACGCGATGCAGGGCCCGGTGCGCACCTTCGCCACGGCGCTGCGCACGGTCTATCGACCGGCTCTGGCCTACACCGGGCCGGTGCGTCTGGCGCTGGTGGACGATCCGACACTGGACGCCTCGGGCAACCAGCGCGAACAGGCAGCGATGCTCGAAGGCTGGCAGCGCGAGGCCCGGGATCTGGCGGTGTGGTACGGCCCCGGCAACCACTTCACGATCCTCAAGGCGCCCAACGTCTTCAGTCTCGCGGCGTGGTGGCATGACGGGCTGACGGTGGCGGCGGGTCAAGTGTTGTCCTGATTGAAGTTTTTATCCTGGAACCCGGCCGCTGGCCGGGCTCAACCCTGAACGGAATTGTGGTCATTTATGGAACAGTCGAAGTTGCGCAAAGTCGGTCTGGGAATCGCGTTGACGCTGGTGGCCGGGTTGGTGCTCTACACGGTGCAGGCACCGGCCGAAGCACCGCAGTACCTGACCGCCACGGTTGAACGCGGTGACATTGAAAATGCGGTGCTGGCCACCGGATTGCTGGAAGGCATCAAGCAGGTGGACGTCGGTGCCCAGGTCTCGGGGCAGCTGAAGTCGCTGAAGGTCAAGGTCGGCGACAAGGTCAAGAAGGGCCAGTGGCTGGCGGAAATCGACCCGCTGGTGCTGCAGAACACCTTGCGTCAGGCGCAGGTCGACGAGGAAAACCTGCAGGCCCAGCGCCGGGCGACTCAGGCTCAGTTGCGCCAGACCAAGGCAATCTACGAGCGCTATCAGAATCTGCAGGAAGACGCCTCGATCTCGCGGCAGGATTTCGAAACCGCGCAATCCAACTACGAGGTGCAGCAGGCCAACCTGTTGTCGCTGGATGCGCAAATCAAGAGCGCGCATATCCAGATCGACACCGCCAAGGTCAATCTGGCCTACACGCGGATCGTCGCGCCCATCGACGGCGACGTGGTGGGTATCGTCACCCAGGAAGGCCAGACCGTGATCGCCAACCAACTGGCGCCGATCCTGCTGAAACTGGCGGACCTGGACACCATGACCGTCAAGGCTCAGGTGTCGGAGGCCGATGTCATTCATATCGCACCGGGGCAGGAGGTGTATTTCACCATTCTGGGTGAAGACAAGCGTTACTACGGCAAGCTGCGCGGCACTGACCCTGCGCCGCAGAACTTCCTTGAAGCGCCGCCTGCCGGCACGCCGAAACAGAACACGGCGGTGTTCTACAACGCGCTGTTCGAGGTGCCGAACCCGGATCATCGCCTGCGTATTTCCATGACGGCGCAGGTACGCGTGGTGCTCGACACCGCCAAGTCGGTGCTGACGATTCCGGTGGCGGCACTCGGTCCGCGCAACAACGACGGCAGCTTCCCGGTGCGGGTGCTGGACGCCAAGGGCCAGGCGCAGTCACGCAATGTGCAGACCGGGATCAACAACAACGTCAAGGTGCAGGTCAACGACGGTCTGGCCGAAGGCGACCGGGTGGTGATCGGTGATCCGGTGGCGAAAGTGGCAGGGGCATGAGCATGACCGAACCTCTGCTGCAACTGAGCGGCATCAGCCGCAGTTTCACCGCTGGCGACCGTGAATTTCTGGCGCTGAAGAATATCGACCTGACGATCCATGCCGGGGAAATGGTGGCGATCATCGGCGCTTCGGGCTCCGGCAAATCGACCCTGATGAACATCCTCGGCTGCCTCGACTACGCCACGGCCGGCAGCTACAAGATCAACGGCCGGGAAACCCGGGATCTGGACAATCAGGCGCTGGCGGAACTGCGTCGCGACTATTTCGGCTTCATCTTCCAGCGCTATCACTTGCTGCCGCATCTGAGCGCGATGCACAACGTCGAAATGCCGGCGATCTACGCCGGAACGCCAGAACCGCAGCGCCACGCCCGGGCCCGTGAGCTTTTGGCGCGCCTGGGGCTGGAAGGGCACCTGACGCACCGCCCCAGCCAGCTGTCGGGTGGCCAGCAGCAGCGGGTGAGTATCGCCCGGGCCTTGATGAACGGCGGTGAAGTGATCCTCGCCGACGAGCCCACCGGTGCCCTCGACACCACCAGCGGCAAGGAGGTGATGCGCATTCTGCTGGAGCTGCACGCCGCCGGGCACACGGTGATCCTGGTGACCCACGACCCCAAGGTCGCCGCCAACGCTGAACGCATCATCGAAGTCAGCGACGGCGAAATCCTCAGCGACCGCCGCAACGAGCGCGACACCACGGCACTGGCCAACGAAGACGCCGTGTCGCGTAAATCCAGTGCGGCACGACGTCTGGTGGCCAGCTTCGGCCTGTTCAAGGAAGCGTTCAACATGGCCTGGGTCGCGCTGATCTCCCATCGGATGCGCACCTTGCTGACCATGCTCGGGATCGTTATCGGTATCACCTCGGTGGTGTCGATCTCGGCCATCGGCGAGGGGGCCAAACGCTATGTACTCAAGGACATTCAGGCCATCGGCAGCAACACCATCGATATCTATTCCGGCACCAGTTTCGGCGACAGTCGCTCGGCGGCCATTGAAACCCTGGTGCCCGCCGACGTGACGGCACTCAATCAGCTCTACTACGTGGACAGCGCCACGCCGGTGGTCGGGCGCAATCTGTTGCTGCGTTACCGCAACATCGACCTCGATGCGCAGGTCAACGGCGTCAGCGATCTGTATTTCCAGGTGCGCGGTATCAAGATGGAGTCAGGCATCCCGTTCAGTGAAAGCGATGCCCGGCGTCAGGCGCAGGTGGTGGTGATCGATCACAACACCCGCCATCGTTTGTTCGGCGAGGGCGTCGATCCATTGGGGCAGGTGATCCTGATCGGCAATCTGCCGTGCACCGTGATCGGTGTGGCGGCGGAGAACAAGAACATCTTCTCGTCAAGCAAGTCGCTCAACGTCTGGGTGCCTTATGAAACCGCCGCCGGCCGGCTGTTGGGCCAGCGTTATCTGGACAGCATCAGTGTGCGGATCAAGGACGGTCAGCCGAGCAAGGTGGTGGAAGACAACGTCAACAAACTGATGCTGCAGCGCCACGGCACCAAGGACTTCTTCACCAACAACCTCGACAGTGTGATGCAGACCGTGCAGAAAACCAGCCGCTCACTGGCCTTGCTGCTGTCCCTGATTGCAGTGATTTCGCTGGTGGTGGGTGGTATCGGTGTGATGAACATCATGCTGGTGTCGGTCACTGAGCGTACCCGTGAGATCGGCATCCGCATGGCAGTCGGGGCGCGGCAGTCGGACATCCGCCAGCAGTTTCTGGTGGAGGCGGTGATGGTCTGCCTGCTCGGTGGCGCTATCGGTATTTCCCTGTCCTACGCCATCGGTCACCTGTTCTCGCTGTTCATCAAGGAATGGGAAATGGTGTTCTCGCTGACTTCAGTGCTGACTGCCGTGATTTGCTCGACCCTGATCGGCATCGTGTTCGGCTTTGTGCCGGCACGCAATGCGTCGCGGCTCGATCCGATCGAGGCGCTGGCCCGGGATTGATGAGGGCACGAAAAAACCGCCGTCCTTTGCAGGAGGGCGGTTTCATCAGAGGTGTGTGAGCCTTCAGGCGGCGTTCGAAGGGCCGCAGGCTGCCGAACAGTCCTTCGGCGAATACATCCAGCGCATCAGCGAGTGACGTCCGCTGATGCCCAGTTTGATGGCTGCGCGTTTGAGGTAGCTTTCCACGGTATTGACCTTAAGCTGCAACTGTTCGGCCAGTTCAGGCGCGGTGCGCCCGGCCAGCAGACCGACACACACTTCCATTTCGCGGTTCGACAGGCTCAGCCCCAATTGCTCCACCCGTTCGCAAAAGCGCAGGCGCAGGGTTTCCAGGCCCAGCAGGGTGGAATCCGATTGTTCCTGGGTTTGTCCTTGGGCGTCTGTGTTCGCCGGCTGCAAGGCGTTGATGTGTTTTTCCACCATCGGCAGCAGCACTGGGGAAATGTCCTGCAACAAGCTGCGCTCGTGAGCGGAGAAGCGTTTTGCCGGGCCGCAACGGTAGACCGAGATCACATAGCGATAGCCGTCCTTGCGCCGGGTCAGGTGCAATTGCGAGGCGTCGGTGACCGTCGAGGGTTCGGGAGTGGGCAAATCATTGGCACTCGGCAGGGTGCTCAGTTCGGAATACACCGTTTCAGCCGGCAGTGGCGCTTCCTTGATGCATTCGGGTTCGCCGCGCGGTTGCGTGCGTCCGACCGGTTCCACGCGCATCTGCCGGATATGCGTGGCGTCCACCGCCAGTTGGGTCAGGATCAAGTCATGCAGCATCCGTGGGAAATGTCGGCTGCCAGTGCTCGCGATGACCTTGCCAATGTGAGGAAACAGCTGTGAGTTCATGTCGTTCATCCATGAGTTGCAGTGTGGTACTCGTGTTCCTGAACCACCGGAAAACAGCTCCATGCCCGGCGACAGCGAATCAGGAAATTGGATCCTATCCTAGTACAACGTTTCAGCGACGGTTTAATGAAGGCGCTATTAGCTCATAACTGACGGTGAGGAGGATGTCGGGACGACAGATGTCAGAGAAATGCCTTACAGCTGAACAGGATCAATTTTATAAAAAATCCTACAAGTGACAGTTTTTAAGAACAAAAAAGCCCGTTTCAGCCGAAGCCAAAACGGGCTTTTCCCGCATCGACAACCGTTACTTCAGGTTGTCAAAGTGGTCTCGCAGGAACTCGTAAAAGCGAAACGCTTGAAACGATCTCCATACGAGGCTCAGCGTACGCAGCAAAAGCTTCATACGTTTTGGCCTCCAGGTCGGGGGCCAGACCTCCAGCGCACTTACCGGACCATGTTTGCCTTCGGACATGCACGTCAATGTTGTCCATGAGGCGGCCGGTTGAGATCCCTCCGAGCCATCTTCCGGCACGGGTGCAAAACCGTGTCGAAGGGCATGAAACCGTTATGGCTCCAGCCAAACCTCATGGACGCACTGACGAGTGAGCGTCGGCATATTAACCTGTCTTGTGACGTGATTCTGAGGGGCGTGGATAAAGCCTCAATGAGTTTTGTAATTCGTTGTTTCTGTCAGTATTCTCTCGGTCTGTTAAAACCTCGTCAGGGCTGACCTCGTCATGGCATGACGTCATTCAACACACTCAAAATAACGTTGCAACGAAAACCAAAGATTAATAGTATTCCCGCACGTCAGTGTTGTCCGTGAGACACCAGGCCCCAGCCGCAAACTGAGGCCTACCGAAAAACCGCCCCGCAAAGGTGGTTTTTTTTTCGCCCATCATTTGACTACCGCCAGCAATCCTATGCCTCGCTCACCAAGAGCAATGCAGCATCCACCAGCTCGATCCAGTGCCTGACCGGCGTGCGCCCCGCGCCGTCGAGGTGGGCCTGGCAGCCGATATTGGCGGTAGCGATGACATCCGGATGACCGCTTTCCAGTGCATTGAGTTTTTGGTCGCGCAATTGCCGGGCCAGCGCCGGTTGGGTTATCGAATAGGTGCCCGCCGAGCCGCAGCACAGATGGGCGTCCGGCACCGTCGTGAGGTTGAAGCCCAGTCGGGTCAGCACCGACTCCACCGCGCCGCCGAGTTTCTGTGCATGTTGCAAGGTGCAAGGGCAGTGGAAAGCCAGGCGCTGATCGGCATGAATTCCCAGGGACTCAAGCGGTTCTTCACGCAACACTTCCACCAGGTCCTTTGCCAGCGCACTCACTGTTTTCGCCTTCTCGGCATAGGCCGGGTCGGTGCACAGCAGGTGCCCATAATCCTTGATGAACGCACCACAGCCGCTGGCGGTCTGCACGATCGCTTCGGCGCCGTGCTCGATGGCCGGCCACCAGGCGTCGATGTTTTTGCGGGCCCGCTCAAGTCCTTTGGCCTGGGCATCGAGGTGATAGTCCACGGCGCCGCAGCAGCCGGCATTCAGCGCCGGAGTAATGCTGATCCCCAATCGATCCAGCACCCTTGCTGCCGCCGCGTTGGTGTTGGGCGACAGACCCGGTTGCACGCAGCCTTCGAGCATCAGCACCTTGCGGGCATGCCGCGCTACCGGACGGGGTGCGATTGCAGAGGTGCTGCGCGGCAGTTTTGCTTGCAAAGTCTCGGGCAACAGCGCGCGGAAGATCCGGCCAGCACCGAGCAGTCCCTTGAACAGAGAGGCATCGGGCGCCACTGCGCGCAAACCTCCGCGCAACAAGCGTTGGCCGATGGGGCGCGGTACGGCGGCATCCACCACGGCGCGGCCGATATCGAGCAGGTTGTGGTAATCCACCCCCGAGGGGCAGGTGGTTTCGCAATTGCGGCAGGACAGGCAACGATCCAGATGCAGTTGGGTTTTGCGGGTGACCTCGTTGCCTTCCAGCACTTGCTTGATCAGGTAGATGCGACCCCGTGGGCCGTCGAGTTCGTTGCCGAGCAACTGATAGGTCGGGCAGGTCGCGTTGCAGAAGCCGCAGTGCACGCAGGTGCGCAGGATGCTTTCGGCTTCTTCGGCGCGGGGCAGTTGTCGGGCCTTTTCGCTGAGAGTGGTTTGCATGGCTCAAAGCTCCGCGTACAGGCGACCGGGGTTGAAGATGCCCTGAGGGTCGAGTTGCTGCTTGAGGCGACGGTGATAGTGAAGGAGGGCAGATGGCAGCGGATGAAACGGCGCGTCGATCAAGCCATGGCTGTAGCAGGTAGCATGGCCGCCAACAGCCGAAACCACCTGGCGAATCAGTGCCGCCTCGGCCCCTGATTTGAGCCACCGCTGTGCGCCGCCCCAGTCAAGCATTTGTACACCGGCCAAGGCCAGCGGCGGGGTGTTGTTCGGCACCGACAGGCGCCACAGGGGCTGGTCCTCATCAAAAAAATCCAGGCGCTGTTCATTCAGATCTGCCCAATAAGTCCCATCGAGCATTTCGCCACCGAGACGATCACGGGCCGCCGCCACCGAGCCTTCGCCACCTTCCAGACGCAAGTGCAGACGCTGCCCATCGTGGCAGGCGGCGCTGATCGGCAACGGCTGCTGGCCCCATTCCGCCAGGCGCTGCAAGGCACGCTCGCTGTCCATTTCCAGGCTGATGCTCAGGCACTCACGGGGTTTGGGCAGGACTTTAAGCGAGACTTCGGTAATCACTCCCAGCGAACCGTAACTGCCGGTCATCAGCCGCGACAGGTCATAACCGGCGACGTTTTTCATGACTTCACCGCCAAAACGCAGGTGTTTGCCATGACCCGTGATGATCCGCGTACCCAGCACGAAATCCCGCACCGAGCCCGACCACGGGCGCCGCGGGCCGGACAGTCCGCTGGCGATCATCCCGCCCACCGTCGCGTCGTCGGCAAAGGCCGGTGGTTCGCACGGCAACATCTGTTGTGAAGCATCCAGCACCGCCAGCAGTTCGGCCAGTGGCGTACCGCAGCGTGCGGTGATCACCAGTTCCGTCGGATCGTAGCTGACGATGCCGCGATGAGTGCGAGTGTCGAGGATTTCCCCGGCAACGATCCGTCCCAGAAATGCCTTGCTGTTGGCGCCCTGAATCCGCAGGGGCGTGGCGTCCTGTAACGCCTGATTGACCTGATCGAGCAGCGCGACGCTGTCGTCGACATCCTTTTCTCGGACCATCAGAAACGCTCCAGCTCGGGGAAGGGCAATTGCCCGGCGTGAACATGCATGGCACCGAATTCGGCGCAGCGGTGCAACGTCGGGATGTTCTTGCCCGGATTGAGCAGGCCGCCGGGATCGAACGCCGCTTTGACGGCGTGAAACAGGGTCAGCTCATCGTTGTTGAACTGCGCGCACATCTGGTTGATTTTCTCCCGCCCCACGCCGTGCTCGCCGGTGATGCTGCCGCCGACCCTCACGCACAATTCGAGGATTTTTCCTCCCAGAGCTTCGGCGCGTTCCAGCTCGCCGGGCTGATTGGCGTCGAACAGGATCAACGGGTGCATGTTGCCGTCGCCGGCATGGAACACGTTCGCCACCCGCAGGCCATGTTCGGCGGACAACTGCGCAATGGCTTGCAGCACGCCGGGCAGTTCGCGGCGCGGGATGGTGCCGTCCATGCAGTAATAGTCCGGTGACAAGCGGCCTACGGCCGGAAAGGCATTCTTGCGACCGGCCCAGAAGCGCACGCGCTCGGCTTCGTCCCTGGCCTGGCGCACTTCGCTGGCGCCGGCGTTCTCAAGCACCTGGCGCACGCGGATGCAGTCATCGTGAACGTCGGCTTCGACGCCATCGAGCTCACAAAGCAAAATGGCTTCGGCGTCCACCGGGTAACCGGCGTGGATGAAATCCTCGGCGGCGCGTATCGCCAGGTTGTCCATCATTTCGAGGCCACCGGGAATGATGCCAGCGGCGATGATGTCGGCCACGGCGCGGCCGGCGTTTTCCACGGAATCGAATGCGGCCAGCAAGACTTTGGCGGTCTGCGGCTTGGGCAGCAGTTTGACCGTGACTTCGGTGATCACGCCCAGCAGGCCCTCGGAACCGGTGAACAGCGCCAGCAAGTCGAAGCCGGGTGAATCGAGCGCATCGGAGCCGAGCGTGAGGTGTTCGCCCTCGACGGTCAGGATCTCGACCTTGAGCAGGTTGTGCACGGTCAGGCCGTACTTGAGGCAATGCACGCCGCCGGCGTTTTCCGCGACATTGCCGCCGATGGAACAGGCGATCTGCGAGGAAGGATCCGGCGCGTAATACAGGCCGAACGGAGCGGCAGCCTGGGAAATCGCCAGATTGCGCACCCCGGGCTGAACCCGCGCGGTGCGGGCGGCCGGGTCGATGTGCAGAATATTGTTGAAGCGCGCCATCACCAGCAGCACGCCCTTTTCCAGCGGCAACGCGCCGCCGGACAACCCGGTGCCGGCACCCCGGGCCACCACCGGCACGTTCATCTCATGACAGGTGCGCAGGATGCCCTGCACCTCATCCAGATGCCGGGGCAGAACCACCAGTAGCGGCGTGGTGCGATAGGCGGACAAACCGTCGCATTCGTACGGGGCGAGATCCTCGTGCTGATGCAGGATTTCCAGTGCCGGCCACCGGGTTTGCAGCGCCTGCAACAGCGCGGCTTTATCGATGTCCGGCAGGGCGCCGTCGATCTGTTCGTCGTAGAGAATGTTCATGCGGGCGCCCCTTGGTTTTTGTTATCGGGTGCGAACTATCAGTCCAGATCGGCCGCCTCATGTCGTTCCGGCACCTGGCTCGCCTCATCGCCCCAGGTCCGGTTGACGCGCTGCCCACGAATGACCGCCGGCCGTTTGGCGATGTCCTCGGCCCAGCGTTGCACATGGGTGTATTCGTGCGCCGAGAGAAATTCGGCCGCGCCGTACACGTTGTTGCGCACCAGTTGCCCGTACCAAGGCCAGACCGCGATATCGGCAATGGTGTAGCGGTCGCCGGCAAGATAAGGGCTTTCGGCGAGGCGTCGGTCGAGCACATCCAGCTGACGCTTGGCCTCCATGGTGAAACGGTCGATCGGGTATTCGAGTTTCTCCGGCGCATAGGCATAAAAATGCCCGAAACCGCCGCCGAGGTAAGGCGCCGAGCCCATCTGCCAGAACAGCCAGTTCAGGGTTTCGGTGCGGCCGGCGAGGTCAGTGGGCAGGAAGGCGCCAAATTTTTCGGCAAGGTAAAGCAGGATCGAGCCCGACTCGAAAACCCGGATCGCCGGCTCCACGCTGCGGTCCAGCAGTGCCGGAATCTTGGAGTTCGGATTGATCTCGACAAAACCGCTGGAAAACTGATCCCCTTCGCCGATGCGGATCAGCCACGCGTCGTATTCGGCGCCGGCGTGACCCAGTGCCAGCAACTCTTCGAGCAGGATCGTGACCTTCACGCCGTTGGGCGTGGCCAGCGAGTACAGCTGCAACGGATGCTTGCCGACAGGCAGGGTCTTATCATGGGTCGGCCCGGCAATCGGGCGGTTGATGTTGGCGAACTGGCCGCCGGACGGAGCGCTGTGTTTCCAGACCTTGGGTGGTACGTAAGGCGTTTTGCTCATGAAACGAACCTCATCGTCAGCTGCTGAATGGGCGTGAGCCGGCGGAAAAAACCACCGGCTCCTGACGAACAGAACACCACAGAAGGGCGTTTGAATTCCACCCTGTTGTCCCATCAACTCTTTATATCGTTATTCGATTCGCGGGTGCTGCTGCACGAGGTGCTCGCGTTTGGCTTCCAGCTCGGCGATTTCGGCGTCGATGTCTTCGATCTTCTGTTCGATGTTGTCGTGATGTTCCTGCAGCAGCTCCTTGGCTTCCTCGATATCGGAAGCCGCAGGGGCTGCGCCGCGCAGCGGTTTGTTGGCGGTTTCTTTCATGGTCACACCGGTAATCAGCCCGATGACGGCGGTCACCATCAGGTAATAGGCCGGCATGTACAGGTTCTGGGTGCTTTCCACCAGCCAGGCGACGACGGTCGGCGTCACCCCGGCGATCAGCACCGAGACGTTGAAGGCACTGGCCAGTGCGCTGTAGCGGATGTGAGTCGGAAACATCGCCGGCAGCGTAGAGGCCATGACCCCAATGAAGAAGTTGAGCACCACGGCCAGTATCAGCAGGCCGGAAAAGATCAGGCCGATCTTGCCGCTGTTGATCAGCATGAACGCGGGAATGGCGAGGATGAACAGACCGATGCTGCCGAAGATGATGAAGGGACGACGGCCGATCTTGTCGCTGATGAAACCGATGGCAGGCTGCACGAACAACATGCCGACCATGATCGCGATGATGATCAGCACCCCGCGATTTTCGCTGTAGTGCAGGTTGTGCGACAGGTAACTCGGCATGTAGGTGAGCAGCATGTAGTAGGTGACGTTGGTGGCAGCCACCACGCCGATGCAGGTCATCAGGCTGCGCCAGTGTTTGGTCGCGACTTCCTTGAACGACACTTTCGGGCCGCCGGCCAGGCCTTCGCGGTCACCTTGTTCAAGCTTCTCGACATGCTGCTGGAACGCCGGGGTCTCTTCGAGCGCATGGCGCAGGTAAAGCCCGATCATGCCCAGCGGCAGGGCGAGGAAGAACGGCAGGCGCCAGCCCCATTCCTGGAACTTTTCTTCGCCGATGATCGCGGAAATCAGTACCACCACACCGGCGCCGAGAACGAAACCGGCGATGGAACCGAAGTCCAGCCAACTGCCAAGGAAACCGCGTTTGCGATCCGGCGCGTACTCAGCGACGAAGATCGAGGCGCCGGTGTATTCACCGCCCACCGAAAACCCTTGGGCCATTTTCGCCAGCAGCAGAAGGATCGGCGCCCAGATGCCGATCGAGGCATAGGACGGGATCAACCCGATGGCAAAGGTGCTGAGCGACATGATCACGATGGTCGCCGCGAGGACTTTCTGTCTTCCGTATTTGTCACCCAGCGCACCGAAGAACAGTCCGCCCAGCGGCCGGATCAGGAACGGCACCGAGAAGGTCGCCAGTGCCGCGATCATCTGTACGCCGGGATCGGCACCGGGGAAAAATACCTTGCCCAGCACATAGGCGACGAAGCCGTAGACGCCGAAGTCGAACCACTCCATCGCATTGCCCAGCGCGGCGGCCGTAATGGCTTTGCGCATCTTGGCGTCGTCGACAATGGTGATGTCTTTCAGTCCGATCGGGCTGACGCTTTCCTTTGATTCCATGGGATTCACTCTGCATCTGATCTGTCTTTGTGCAAACCGCGAGTCAGAGCGGTTTGCCGTGACCGATGCCATCTCTGTGATGGCACGGCTTCTTCCTGATCAGATACAAGTGGACACGAAAAAATTCACCACTGATTTGGTTTTTTGCCAATGGCCGGAATGTGACGCGATCCTGCGCGCAATTGCGCCGGACTCACGCCAAGTCGCTGCTTGAATGTACTGGTCATGTGCGCCTGGGAGTTGAAGCCGCAGGCGAGGGCGATTTCTGCCAGGCTGGCCTTCGAGTCACGCATCAGTGCCCGGGCCCGGGCCAGGCGGCGGTCGATCAGGTAACTGTGGGGGCTTTTGCCGGTCGCCTGCTTGAAGGCACGGATGAAATAGCCTTCGGACAGTTCCAGCAATTGCGCCATGGACTGGATACCGAGCGGACCGTTGAGGCCGGCGTCGATGAACTCATCGAGCAGGCGCAGGCGACGTCCGGTGATAGTGCCTTGAGGCAAGAGAATGTCTTTGCCTTCGGCGCGTTCCGCCAGTTCCAGGGCCCAGATTTCCCAGTCATCGTCCACCGAGGCCATCAGCATCGCGTTGCGCATTTGCGAGGCAAGACGAATGGCCTGTGGGTCGATGCGATTGTTGAACGCGTGCTCACCTGCCAGTGCGATGCCGTCGGTGCGGATCACGCGCAAATATTCACCGCCCATGGGCGATTCGGACATCACGTCACAGCCGGCAGGCACAAACGCCAGGCCATTGGGCATGGCATCGAAAGGGCGCACCCGGTCGCTGCCGATGGCGTGCACGCCGCGCTGGCTGTCGAAGGCGAAGCCGATCGCCGACTGGCTCGCCACATAACGGGTTGCGTAGGCGGCGCCGGGCAGCAATTCGATCGCCCACGGGCCGGCCTCGATACGACGGACCGGTTCCGGGTCGACGGCTGGCTGTTGGCGGTTTCGATGGCTCATGAACGCCATAGTAGTGAAGCGCGCAGACAAAAGTCAGGTCAGTTTTTTGAAAGCCGACGTGATGTGCCTGTGCCTAGACTGGGGCCAGGCACAAGGAGATTCCCATGCATTCACTCACTCGCGAAGACATCGAACAGGCTGCCCGCCAGGTTTACCAGGTCATGCCGGCCACCGCTCAATATCGCTGGCCGTTGCTGGCCGAGCGGCTGGGCTGCACGGTGTGGGTCAAGCACGAAAACCACACACCGACCGGTGCGTTCAAGGTACGCGGCGGCATTACCTTCATGCACTGGCTGCGCCGCGAACATCCCAACGTCAAAGGCATTGTCTCCGCGACGCGTGGCAATCACGGGCAGAGCCTGGCACTGGCAGCCAGTGCCGTCGGATTGAGGGCATTGATCGTGGTGCCGGAGGGCAATTCGCTGGAAAAGAACAACGCCATGCGCGGCTTTGGCGGCGAAGTGGTCGAGTACGGGCGTGATTTCGACGAGGCCCGTGAGGAAGCGGCACGTCTGGCGCTGGAACATGGGCTCTATCTGGTACCGCCATTCCACACCGAACTGGTCAAGGGCGTGGCGACCTATGCGCTGGAACTGTTCAGTGCGGCGCCGGATCTGCACACCGTCTATGTGCCGATCGGTTGCGGCTCGGGCATTTGTGGCGTGATCGCCGCCCGTGATGCGCTGGGTCTGGCTACTCAGGTGGTGGGAGTCGTCTCGACCGAAGCGGCCGCCGCAAAGCTGTCCTTCGAGGCGAAAACGATCTGCGAGACCGCTTCGGCCAATACCTTTGCCGACGGTCTGGCCGTGCGCAAACCGATTGCCGAAGCGTTCGATGTCTATGGGGTCGGCGCTGCACGAATCGTGTCCGTCAGCGAGGACGAAATCGCCGAAGCCATGCGCGTGTATTACACCGACACCCACAACCTCGCCGAAGGTGCCGGAGCAGCGGCACTCGCGGCGTTGATGCAGGAACGGGACAGGATGCAGGGCAAAAGGGTGGGGGTGATTCTGTCTGGAGGTAACATCGACCGGGCGGTGTATGCGCGGGTGATTGGCTGATAGACGACGGCTGGCGGCGGGGCGCCGCTTTTCCGCTTGTGATTCGTCCTGACTACCCCTTATAAGATCGGCTTTCACTTTCGATATAAAAAGGGTGTCACGCATGAGCAATGCCTGGAACGAAGGTTATTTCACGGACGAAGGCTACACCTACGGGTATAGCCGCGAGATCAATCCGGTTTTCCAGCGCTATTGTTTGTTGTTGCGGGGTTTCGCCACGCTGGAGAGCACCGACGGCCATCACTGCGAGCTGGGTTTTGGTCAGGGCGTTTCGATCAATATTCATGCGGCGGGTAATCCGGGCACCTACGTCGGTACGGATTTCCATCCGGGCCAGGCCGCGCATGCCATCGGGCTGGCGAACGATTGGGGCAGCGATGCGCGGCTGTATGACGACAGCTTCGAGCAACTGTTGGCCCGCCATGACCTGCCGCAGTTCGACAGCATCAGCCTGCACGGCATCTGGACCTGGGTCAGCCGTGACAATCACAAGCTGATCGTCGAGTTCGTCCGTCGTCATCTGAAGCCGGGCGGTCATGTGTACATCAGCTACAACTGCTTCCCGGGCTGGTCGCCCATGGCGCCGTTGCGCCAGTTGTTCAGCCTGCATGACCGCTTTGCCACACAGACTTCGGCACGCCCGGACCAGCGGATCGACGCCGCGCTGCAATTCTCCGAGGCGCTGCTGGCGGCCAATCCCAATTACGCCAATTCGGTGCCGGGGCTGGACGCCAAGCTCCAGAGCATCAAGGGTCAGAATCGTCAGTACGTCGCCCATGAATACTTCAACCGCGACTGGAACTGCATGTACTTCACCGACGTGGTCGATGCCCTGGCACCTGCCAAACTCGACTACGCCACCACCGCCGTGCCGCTGGACACGGTGGACCCGCTCAACCTGAGCGCCGAAGGCATGGACTTCCTGGAAGGCATCGAGCATCCGGTCATGCGCGAGCAGGCGCGCGATTACTTCGTCAACCAGAACTTCCGCCGGGACCTTTACGTGCGCGGCGCCAACCGGTTGTCCGCCAGTGAACACCGCGAGCGCATGCTCAGTACCCGATTCGTTTTGATGCAACTGGCAGACAGCGTAGCGGGCAGCGTCACCGGACCGGCAGGCTCCGCGACGTTGCAGGCGGATATTTATGGCCCGGTACTCGACGCGCTGGCGGATGATGCCTACGTACCGAAGACCTTGCGCCACTTGCTGGAAGCCTCGCCTGCATTGGGCTATGGCGATGTGGAGCAGGCCATCAACGTTCTGATCGGTATGGGCGCCGTTGCACCATGCCAGAGCGAAGCTGCCGAGAAACTGGCACAGGCGCGCTGTAACACCCTCAACCTGCAACTGTGCAGACGCTCGTTGTTCGACCACAAGATCCAGGTGCTGGCCAGCCCGGTCACCGGCGGGGGCGTAACGGTCAGCCGCTTCCAGCAGTTGTTCCTGATATCGATCAAACAAGGCAAGACCCGTCCGGCCGAGTGGGCATTGCTGGCGTGGGGCATCATTGGTGGTCAGGGTGAAGGTCTGCTGAAAAACGGCAAAGCGCTGACCACCGCCGAAGAAAACATTGCCGAGCTGACCGAACAGGCCGAGGCGTTTGCCGGGCAGTCGCTGGTCGTTCTCAAGGCCCTGAAAATCGCCTAGCGGCAAAAGTCTTTTGGGGTCCGGTTTTTTCATCGAACCGGCCGATCAGCGAACACTTCATCGAGGGCCAGACACGCCGTTGCTGCGCCTTCGATGGACTGCTTGTATCCTGCGCGGCCCGGGACATACGGTCGCTGTTGTGGCCCCGGTCCGACAACGGCCGTGACGGAAAACGGACTTTCCAAAAGGTACTGATGTGAAGCGTGATACCCACCTCGTGATGTTGTTGCTGTTGGTGATCGGCTGCTCCCTGGCGTCGCTGACCATCTGGAAGGTGCTGGGCTCTCGGGAGCGGGCGCTGGACGAGGTGAACGTCCACGGGTTGAACCTGACCCAGGCGCTCGCGACCTATTCTGAAGGCATCGTCCGGCAGAGCTCGCTGCTCTTGCTCGGGCTCGTCGAACGTCTGGAAACCGAGGGCAGCGGCCCCGCGCAGATCGAACGGTTGAATGCGCTGGTCAACCGTCAGCAGCCACTGATGCCGCAGCTCAGTGGCATCACCGTCTACGATAATCGCGGCCACTGGCTGATGTCCTCCAACCGACCGATTCCGGCCGGGGTCAACAGCAGTGACCGGGACTATTTCATCCATCACCGTGACGATCCATCCCGCGAGCCCTTCATCGGCCCGCCGATCCGTAGCCGCTCGAATCAGGAGTGGGTGATTACCGTCAGCCGCCGCTTCAATGACGCGCACGGTGAGTTCGCCGGTGTGGTGGCGGTCACCCTGGGGGTCGAGAACTTTCTGCGACTGTTCGGCAAGCTCGACGTGGGGCAGGAAGGCGCCATCGGTCTGTCCTATACCGACGGTACGCTGCTGGTGCGATATCCCTTTCGCGAACAGGACATGGGGCGCAATTTCTCCAAGTCGCCCATTTATGCGAAGTACCTGGTGGATCAGTCGGTGGGCACCGCGTCCTTCACGTCCAGTCTCGACGGGGTGGAACGGCTCTACGCGTTTCGCAAGAGTGAAAAGCTGCCGCTGATCACCACGGTCGCGCTCGGCAAGCGCGAAGCATTGGCGGCGTGGCGACTGGAGGCGCTGCTGTCGATCGTGGTGGTCGCATCGTTGCTGGGGCTCACTGGCGTGATCGGCTGGTTTCTCATTCGTGATATACGTCGGCGGACCCAGGTGGAAGGGGAGTTGCGGCTCACTCAACAGCAGTTGCTCGGATCAAACCGGCAGCTGGAATTGCTGGCGATGAAGGATGCGCTGACGGGCCTGGCCAATCGCCGCTGTTTCGATGAAACACTGGCCATGGAAGCGCGCCGGGCTCAGCGGGACGGGGCTTCGCTGGCCTTGCTGATGATCGATATCGACTACTTCAAGCTGTTCAACGATTCCCAGGGGCATGTTGCCGGCGACGCCTGCCTGCAACGGGTGGGGAAGGTGCTTGAGGCCTGTGTGCGGCGACCGTCGGATCTGGTGGCGCGCTATGGCGGGGAAGAGGTGGCGATCATCATGCCCGACACCGATGGCGAGGGGGCGGCAGTCGTGGCACAACTGATTCTGGAGCGGCTGACGCAGGAGCACATTGCTCATCCGGCGAGCCCGTTCGGTCGGGTGACGGTCAGTATCGGCGTCACCGCGGCGGCCGGGCCGCAACTGGCCGTGGTGCAAGCGCTGATCGAGACGGCAGATCAGGCGCTGTACCAGGCGAAGACCACAGGGCGAAACCGCATGGCAAGGAAAGCTCCCGGCGACAGCATTCCTTCAGCACAGCCAGTGTGAGCGGTGCTGAAGGAGCGGGTGTCGCGCCTTACCGAGAATCGGCAGTCATCACGCGTACTCGGGGTAGTCCACATACCCTTCGGCATTGCCACCGTAGACCGTGGCCGGATTCAGTGAATTCAGCGGCCAGTCATTGGCGATGCGCGCCGGCAAGTCCGGGTTGGCCATGAACGGACGACCGAAAGCCACGAAATCCGCCAGCCCCGAATCAAGCAACTGCGCACCGGATGCTGCGGTGTAACGCCCGGCGTAAATGATCGCGCCGCTGAAGGTGTCGCGCACTGCCTGACGGAACGTGAGCGGCATCGCCGGCGCATCGTCCCAGTCGGCTTCGGCGATGGACAGGTAGGCGATGCCCACGTCTTGCAGCACCTTGATTGCTTCGATGTAAGTGGTGTGCGGATCTTCCTCGACCATGCCCAGGTAGGTGCGCGCCTCGTCGGTGGTGGTGAACAGCGGGGCGAAACGCACACCGACTTTTTCACGCCCGATGCACTCGGCAACACCGGCCACCACTTCACGCAAAAAGCGCAGGCGATTGTGCAGCGAGCCGCCGTACTGATCGGTGCGCAGATTGCTGTGGGCCGAGATGAACTGGTTCACCAGATAACCATTGGCGCAGTGCAGTTCGATCCCGTCGAAACCTGCCTCCATGGCATTGCGTGCGGCCTGGATGTACAGCTGAACCAGTTCCTGCACTTCATCGGTAGTCAGTGCACGAGGGGCGGACGGCGGTACCAGGGCGCCGGCGCCGGGCGCGGTTTCGATGAACACGCTGACCCGGTCAGTGGCCACCGCAGAGGCCGAAACCGGTGCGGCACCGTCGGGTTGCAGGGCCGTGTGGGACACGCGCCCCACATGCCAGAGCTGGGCGAAGATCACGCCGTCCCGGGCATGGACAGCCTCGGTAACCTTGCGCCATCCGGCGATCTGCTCCGGGGTATGAATGCCCGGCGTCCACGCATAACCCTGGCCGCGCGGCTCGATCTGCGTGCCTTCCGTCACCAGCAGACCGGCGCCGGCGCGCTGCTGGTAATACTCGGCCATCAACGCGTTGGCGATGTTGCCCGGTTGTGTGCTGCGCTGGCGGGTGAGGGGCGGCAGCACGATGCGGTTTTTCAGGGTGTGACGACCCAAAGTGCCGGGTTTGAAGAAACTGCTGTGATTCATGGATGTGCCTTGAATTGGTGTTTATTAGACCAGTCGACTAGTAGTCGAGCCAAAAAAAGACGCCGTGCAATACGCGCACGGCGTCCGGGTGGATGACGGCTGAAAAGGTCAGCCGAGCAGGTTCAACAGTTTCTCGGCGACAGCGGCGGAACTGGCAGGGTTCTGGCCGGTGACCAGTTTCCCGTCAGTCACCACGTGCACCTGCCAGTCGGCGACTTTGGAATAACGGGCGCCGAGGCGCTGGAACTCGTCTTCGACCAGGAACGGCACCACATCCGTCAGACCGACCGCCGCTTCTTCGGAATTAGTGAAGCCGGTGACGTCACGATCCTTGACCAAGGCTTTGCCGTCGGCGCCGAGCACATGCCGCAGCACGCCGGGGGCGTGGCAGACGAAACCATGAGGCTTGTTGCTGCGGGCGAACGCTTCGATCAGGGCAATCGAATGCTTGTCCTCGGCCAGATCCCAGAGCGGACCGTGGCCACCTGGATAAAACACGGCATCGAAATCCTCGGCGCTGACATCGGCCAGGCGTCCGGTGTTCGCCAGCGCCTGTTGCGCTGCCGAATCCTTGCGGAAGCGGTCGGTTTCCGCGGTCTGGGCATCGGGTTCGTCGCTTTTCGGATCAAGCGGTGGCTGGCCGCCGGCGGGCGAGACCAGCGTGATGTCGGCGCCGGCGTCCTTGAAGGCGTAGTAGGGCGCGGCGAATTCTTCGAGCCAGAAACCGGTTTTCTTGCCGGTGTTGCCGAGCTGATCGTGGGAAGTCAGAACCATCAAGATTTTCATAGAGCACCTTGGTTGGGTCGGGTGTCGTGGCTGTGCGAGGGATTCGCACACGATCGACACCGGGGAAAGGGTTTGTCGGGGCGCAGCATAGATTCCAATTAGACCAGTCGTCTAGTAATTTTTTATCCGCATGTTTTTCATGGACCGGTGTGGCAAACTCCCGTTCCTTCGAGTTAAACGACTGGTCTATTGCCTGGTAATTTGCGCCCCGATGAAACCGACCTACGACGACACCCGCCAACACCTGCTCGACACCGGCCACCGGATGATGGCCGAGAAAGGCTTCACCAGTGTCGGCCTGAACGAGATCCTGCAAACCGCCGGTGTGCCCAAGGGCTCGTTCTATCACTACTTCAAATCCAAGGAACTGTACGGTCAGGCGCTGCTTGAGGATTACTTTGTCTGTTACCTGGCCGACATGGAGCGGCGCCTGACGCTGCCCGACCTGAATGCCCGCGAGCGGCTGATGGATTACTGGCAGGGCTGGCAGGATCGCTGCACGCTGGAAGGGCACGGCGACGAGTGTCTGGTGGTGAAGCTCAGTGCCGAGGTGGCCGATCTGTCCGAAGCCATGCGCCTGACCTTGCGTGATGGCGCTGAGCGCGTGGTGGCACGCATCACCACTTGCATCGAGCAGGGCCAGGCCGATCAATGCCTGCCCGATGGCGATGCCCGGCAACTGGCGGAAACCCTGTATCAGCTGTGGCTGGGGGCCAGTCTGTTGAACAAGTTGCAAAGGACGGGGCAGTCGCTGGACACGGCGATGGCGACCACCAAACGATTGTTGGACACCTGAGTTTCTGGCGCCTTCCTGCCCGTTAATGCGACGAAACATACTCCGAGGGCGTAGTCGGCGCAGGCAAGGCGTACGTCGCCTTCATCCACTCGATCTCCGCCTGCGGCGTTCTGCCAAAGAAGCGTTTGAACTCGCGACTGAATTGTGAGGCGCTTTCATAACCCACGTTGAACGCCGCTGCCGAAGCGGTCATGGCGTTGCGCAGCATCAACAGCCGCGCCTGATGCAAGCGTGTTGACTTCAGATATTGCATGGGTGAGGTGTCCGTCACGCCGCGAAAGTGCAGGTGAAAATTCGGCACGCTCATGCTGGCTTCGTGGGCGAGTTGCTCGACGTCCAGGCGCTCCTGATAGCAACTGTGGATCTTGCGGATCGCCCGGGTCACCTTGCCGAAATGCCCCTGTCGATTGAGCGCGGCACGCATCGATCCGCCTTGTTCGCCCGTCAGAATGCGGTAGTAGATTTCCCGCAGCAGCGATGGCCCCAGAATCTGCGCGTCCCCCGGAATGCTCATCGCTTCGAGAAAACGCAACGTCGAAGCACGGAGTTTGTCGTCCATCGGCGAAGCGTACATGCCCTTGGGTAACGCATCGCTCGGGCCGTGCAGGTCATCCACTTGCTGCATCAACTCGCTGGCCAACTGGAAGTCGAGGTGCATGTAGATCGCGAGCATGGGCTCGGCCTCGGTGGCATCGGTTTCCATGGTGAAGGGGATGGGCACGGACACCACCAGATAATGCTGGGCGTCGTAAACGTAGACGTCATCGCCCAGATAGCCACGTTTCCGACCCTGACAAAGAATCACGATGCCCGGGTCGTACAGCACCGGTGTGCGGGTCAGCGGCCGGTTCGAGCGCAGGAAACGCACGCCTTCAAGCGCACTGAGGTTGTAACCCTCAACCGGTGCGAGGGTTTCCATGAGCTGCACCATGCGCGAGGTGCCTGCGTCGGCCTGCTTCATTGCGTTCTCTCTATTGGCCGCTCAATGGTCGGTGGAGCGAGTCAACGCTTCCCACTGATCGATCTCGCTGGCGGCGTGTTCGAGCTTTTCACGCACCAGGCGCAACGCGTCACTGCCCAGGAGCAGGTGCGCCGGCGGTGACGGGCTGGCGATGATCTGCAACATCGCTTGAGCCGCTTTTTGCGGGTCGCCGAGCTGCTTGCCGCTCTTTTCTTCGCGGGCCTTGCGCACCGGATCGAAACTGGCGTCATAGTCGGCAATGCTGCGCGGTGTGCGCTGCATCGAGCGACCGGCCCAGTCGGTTCGAAATGAACCCGGCGCGACAGCGGTCACGAAGATATTGAAGGGCGCCAGCTCCTTGCTCAGCGTATCGGAGATGCCTTCGAGCGCAAACTTGCTGCCGCAGTAGTACGCGATGCCCGGCATCGTGATTGTGCCGCCCATCGAGGTGATATTGATGATGTGGCCCGCACGCCGCTTGCGAAAGAACGGCAGAAACGCCTTGATCACGGCAACCGAGCCGAACACGTTCACGTCGAACTGGCGGCGCATGTCTTCCAGCGGCGACTCTTCGAAAATGCCTTCGTGACCGTAACCGGCGTTGTTGATCAACACATCGACCGGGCCATGAGTCGCCTCAACTTCGGCAATGACGCCGTCGATCCGGTCGAAGTCCGTGACATCCAGCATCACCCCGTAAGCGTTATCCATGGAGAGTGATTGAAAGGCGTGCAAGTCGGTTTCCTTGCGCACGGTTCCGATGACACGGTGGCCGGCTGCGAGCGCTTCCCTGGCCAGCGCATGGCCGAAGCCGCTGCTGACGCCGGTAATGAAAAGGGTCTTGGTGGTGTTCATGACGGGCTCCGGTAAATGGGGTTTCAGCTCATGGTATCCATCGAGGAAACGCCCACCTATGTCGGTTTGTCTTTGAGCATTGCCTATTCCTATCAGCGATGCGAGATAACGCCCGATGAACTTTTTGCATGGCTCCGGGCATCCAAGCAGGAACAGACCCAACGCGCTGATAACAGCCAAGGACAGACGATGACCTTTCTAATTTTTCTGTTGGCCTGCGGTGCGGCAGCGAGCACCGGGATGATTTTCCAGCCGGGCCCATGGTACCAATCGCTGGTCAAACCACGCTTTACACCGCCCAACTGGGTGTTTCCCGTTGCCTGGACAACGATTTACCTGTTGCTTGCGTGGGTCGGTTATCGCCTGACCCTGACACCCGGCAGCGAAACGGTCCTTGCACTGTGGGCGGCGCAAATTGCGTTGAACACCTTGTGGACGCCGGTATTCTTCGGCGCCCATCGACTCTTCGCCGGCATGCTGATCATCACGCTGCTGTGGCTGGTGGTCGCCGCGATGGTGGTGTTGGCCTTGCGCCTGGACGTGATTACCGGATTGATCCTGTTCCCTTACCTGGCATGGCTGTGCGTCGCGGCGGCGTTGAATTTCTCCATCCTGCGCAACAACCGCAAATAAAAAGGACGCAATGAAGACATCAAAGGACTGGCCCGCCGACGAAAACGATTTGGCGCAATTGCGCGCCTTCAACAAGAAACTCGCCCGGCTGCCGCGCTTTCGCATCCGCAATCGCATCACGCCACGGGTGATCCAGTTGCTGCTGCGCCTCAGCCAACTGGGCGGCGCGAGAAAGTTGCGCAAGCACGGGCTCGAGGCCGAACGCAAAATGGTGGGCGTCGACGGCGCATCAGTGCCGGTGCGGATCATCCGACCCAAGACAAAACCTAAAGGCGTGGTGCTGGATTTTCATGGCGGCGGCTGGGTCATCGGCAATGCGCAAATGAACGATCACCTCAACATCGGCATGGTGAAAGCCTGCGACGTGGCCGTGGTCTCGGTCGATTATCGGCTGGTGGTCTCGACCCCGATTGAAGGCGTCATGCAAGACTGCCTCACAGCGGCCCGCTGGCTGCTGAGCGATGACTGCCACGAGTTTGCGAACCTGCCCGTCATCATCGTGGGCGAGTCCGCCGGCGGTCACCTAGCCGTCGCGACCCTGCTGCAACTCAAACAATGGCCGGACTTGTTTAAACGGGTGAGCGGGGCGCTGCTGTACTACGGCGTCTACGACCTGACCGGAACGCCCAGCGTACGCAACGCCGGGCCCGAGACCTTGCTGCTGGATGGGCCGGGGATGGTCGAGGCGCTGCAAATGCTCACGCCGGGATTGAGCGATGTAGAACGTCGGCAGCCGCCGTTGTCTCCGTTGTACGGCGACTTCACCGGGTTTCCGCCTGCGTTGATGTTTGCGGCGGAGCTGGATCCGCTAAGGGATGACACGCTTGAGTTGGCTGAGCGTTGGGGTAGGGCGGCGGACGTGGAGGTGCATCTGTTGCCGGAAACGGCGCATGGGGTGATTCATTTTCCGTTGGGGTTGGCGGGGAGGGTGGTTGGGTATGGTCGGGAGTGGGTTGGGGGGCGGGTCGATTTCGGTTGCTTATGAATGTCCGCTATCGGCCAGAAGCGGACGCTGATCACATGTCAGCTTCCATTCAAAACAGTAAGCCCGCTCCCGGCAGCTAAAGGAAAAAGCAGGCGATCATAACGCGCATTACGCAGTGGAGGTTCAAAATGTATATTGTAATAAGTTTTCCTATGTTTTAATTTTTTGAACAATGCAAGTATAAAGCCGAAAGACGTAGTGGGTAATCATCAGAAATCCAATTACAACTGCGACCGATACTCCGATTCCAAATATTTTTCCAACATGATCTTCAGCGAAGGTTAGGCCATAATACTTTGCTAGTGGCTGCATCAACTCTGGCGACAGCGTGGCAGACGCAATGATTCCAAAGATAATGGTAATTCGGCGCGTATAAGACTCCGATGCGATTTTCTCATCTAGTTCAAGTGCCTTTCGGATAGTATCAATTTTTTTATGTAGAAGCCTACAAACTGACACCAAGTGATCGCCGCGCTTGACCTCTTCCAAATATTGGGCTATCTCGCCGTACTTGTGCGCAGAAAGAAGAGATTCTTCAAAACTTAGGATCTTTAGCTCTAGTCGCGCCACATCAATTGCGGATTTGCACCTCTCCAAACCAAGCGAGGCATACGAATAATATATTCGAATGTAGTGTGATGTCTCGTTTAATACTTGTATGTCTGAGGTTAAATTATTAAAGGTATAGGACCTGCTATTTTCAATTGATGACTCTACTGCCGCTGAGGACAGCATCAGTGAAACCGCCTCGGAGTAGAAGCTGTTATAGTCATCGAAATTTCGCATATCGCTGTAATCTAAGGCTGTGTACAGCGAAGACTCCGCAAGATACACTCGACTCATGACACTATTCACTAGATGCTTATGCAAAGCCCAGTTCTCTGACGAGCTATTTTTTTGCCTGGAGTGTGAGCCAATATAAATAATGGGCTTTCCTATCCAGTGAGCACCGATAGAGTCCTCGTGGTATTGGCTCCCCAGCCAATTTATATGAGTTTTAACTATTCCATTCTTTAAGGCTCGAGCCACTACTGACAACAGATTTCTTGCTACATCCGTGAGTGTGAGCTGATCGGTATGGACTAGCTCATATACCTCTAGACTCTCATCAAGAAACTCTAATTTTTCGGGAGCATCCAATGATTTTTTTATCATGTCCTCGAATGTCCGCCGCTGTGAAATTCGCTCTCGTGTGGGCATTTGTGAAATTTGAGTTTCGGTGCTAGCTAAAAATAATTCCCTCTCGCACAAAGCAGAATTTATGTTGCGCTGCGATTTGTTAACCTCCTTATATATCACTTCATTCGTGGTTGCATCCTGAAACCCCAATATCGAGCTAAGAGATATGCTTAGAATTCCTCCGGCATAAACTCGTATGTAAGGAATAAATATTTCGTATTCTTCATCATCTTCGAATCTGATTGCTAGTGGGCGCATGAAAATTCGCGCACTTTCGGTCGGAAAGCCGAAAGCAGTATTAAACAATTTTTTGTCTGACAGGAGCAGATTAAACGCACTAAGCAACGAGTAAATATTTGAGTCTCCAGGATTGGCGCTCACAAAATCATTATGCCCGCGCACTGTCATACCTAGCCCAGAGATTGTAGTTTCGACGCCCAGCAAATGCGATCTAAGCCTGCCGTTTTCTTTGAAATAAATCCGATCTTGGCTATCTAGGGCGAAACTACAAAGTTTAGATGCGACAAGTAACTCACAGGTACCTGCGACATTTACTTCATCATGAACTTTCGATGAACATAAGAAAGTGGAATCTCCCGAGTAAGTGTCTTCACCTTTTGAATTACATTCTGATCCTGATTCTATATCTGAACAAGACGTTAACATTAACTGTATTCCTCTCAGCTAATTTTTTGGCCTGGGTGCGTCAAAACAATCTGTACCTGCTTAATAAGTATTATTTTTATTTCTACGTCAAGGTCTGAGTGAGATAAACGAGGGGTGGCCTGTGTAACGGATCGTGATCCTGCGGCGGCGAGGAGAGCACGCGGATTTAATCGAAAATCGAAAGGTTTGGGAACAATGGATCAAAGAAATGGGGGCGGATTTATTTTCGGAAAATAAATCCGTCCCCATTTGTTGCGCCATTTGTTGTCCCAATTTTTTAATAATCAGGGGCTACCCCCCTTTGAGGTATTTATCTATTAGCTCTTTGAGTGCTATTAGAGCTTGCTGATCGGTTAGCATTGTTTCTCCGGCGAAAGAGGCGACCCCTTTGTCGTAATCGGTATAGTCGCCAGATGCGTTTCAGAGACTTCTACGGTTTACAGGGACGACTTGCGATTTACCTTTGTTTGCATTTTTCAAGCTCGCTTTGACTTTTCAATGTCGTATCCAAGCCAAGTCGATACTTGCAATAATTAATAACCAGACTTCGCTCCGCCTCGCTTAGCTCACTCAATTTTTTGTCGTCTGATTCGTACGCGAAAATATTTTCAAATTTTATCTGAAATGTGGGGCTCTTTTTAATAAAGAATACTTTTTCCGGATAAGCGTCCTCCATTTTTTCGTAAAAACCTATATAAAGTATGGCGACAATCGTGGTTGATAATATGATTAGCAGCGATTTCATGATGAAGGCGGTCGCAAAAGTTTGGTTTTAATCCGAAGGTTTCTAACAAGCTCCATGCCAATATTACCAGGGCAAATTTTTCCTTCGCCGGCTTGCATGGGGAATTCACGGTGCCCACCTAATGTTGTCACCCTGAAAACGCTGGTCAGGGCCTGAATCAACGTCAGAAGGGTATCAATTTGTATGGCAGGAATTTTCTGGTCCATGTTGCCGTTGATGCTTTCGAGGGCTTGGCGAGCAAAAGCGACCATATCGCCACCCTCTTCGGCGGTTGTCAGGTTTTCTAGCAAAACGATACCAATCACACCTGTGTTGTAGTTATGTACGCTTGATCCCTTGAATCGTATGTCACGTCCTTCAAAGACCTTACCCGTACAATCGATGCCATAGTGATAGCCGATATCATCAAACTTAGCCTGATGCTCACTCTGAATCGCCCGCATTTGTCCTGCACCAGCACCGCAGCCTACACTTCGTCCTGCGTGGTGAAGGGCGATCATCGAGTAGTCCCAATCATCCACCATTTCACCTTTTGCTTTATGCGCTCCCCATGATGACCGCTCTACAAATTCGCACTTGTTTTTGCTGAGTAATCTGATGATCGCTTCTCTAGTGGCAGCTCTATCGTTGACGGTGATAGTCGTGGGAGCAACTGGCACACCTGGTTTGACTTCAGTCGCTTTTGCTTCAGTAGTAAATTGTTCAGCCATTCTGAGTCAGTCCGTTAATTCGTTAAGCATCCGAGCTGGAGAAGTGAAATCAATGCTCATAGAAATATTGGCATCTTTGACTGGAGTTTTGATCTTGGCTATCCCAGCGCTATCGGTAACACCTGTGATCTTTTGACCATTTACAGTGGCAGTGAAATTTCTTCCGACTAGAGGTTGGCCAGTCTCGCTATCAACGATGCTGAAAGTATGCCCATAGGTTTTCTGCAGTAGAAGCGGGAGTGGAGGCGTGAACGGTGCAGGAGTATGGGAGTCGCCGATGATCACCGTACCCGAGCCACCAATAACTACGTCGCCGTGTGTGCCGACGGTTCCCACCAGAGCGGCATTCTTGCCATTGATGAACACCGTCGTAGACACTGCCGAATCCAAAGCGCTGCCGCAGGTGCAAGTGTCGCCTTTCGTCGCAGCTGCGAGGCCGTCGAAAAACACATCGGAAGATCCGGACGCAATGGCTTTGGGCCCGTGCCCAGGCATAGGGCAACTGGTGGGGTCAGTTATGCGTGCAGCTGGCTTTGCCATGTATGACTTCCTGTCTACGATTTTTCCAAGGGCGACTGTATCAGAGTTGCGTCGAACAGTGGCTCAAGGCATTGCTCTGGTTGGCTATCGGCAACCGCTTTGAATCGACTCTGGTTAGGCAGACCTCGATGAGCGCCAGCTTTCGGCCAAAAGAGGACGTTCGACTTCTTCCGCTCACGACTTATAGCTTAAATTGGGCCTCGGGAATTAGGGGGCCAGGAGGCGAACGCATAGTATCGTTTAGCTATGAGTGCGAAGATGTACCGAAAGGTCCTAGGCGATTTTGGACCGCTATATGCAGAGAGCCCGAATCATCCGGTGCGAATGGCGATGTTGGTTGAAAAGTTAGCGCTGACCACTTCCGCATTTTTGAGGCCGAGACAAACATTTACCTGAGGCACACATGCTTTTGAGCACTATCGCCCTCTACATCGGTGCACCCATAGAGGAAGAATCTGAACGAGTAGTGCTTCGAGCTCTCCTGGCAATACTGGAGGAGCGTGCGGTTCCTGCAACGGTGTTTGCAAACCTGCACATAGGTGGTCGCCAACTCGACTTCGTTATAGGTACCGATCAGCTCACCTTGGTCCTTGAGGCGAAAGGGGTCTTGCACCCACTTCGTGGAGGTTACAACAGTGACTGGACCGCATTGACACGGCTTGGGCGATGGAAGCCCTATCGAAACGCCTATCTTCAGGCACTTCAGGCTAAGAACGTATTACGCGATGCCATGCGAGCACACGATCCCTTGTTGTCTGGGTACCCCGATGCCTGCGTGATGTTCACGCCCTCACTGCCTAACGGCTCTGATCTTCCTGCAAGCAATCACAAAGTAAGCCTCAATGATCTTGACGAACTCTCAGCGCTGATCGACCAGAATTCCACGCTCCGGTGGAGTCCTGACCGCTGGCATCATTTTGCTGAAATGCATGGCCTTCAGCGGATAACCAATGCAGAGAGCGCGTTCGACACGCATTTGCTCGACGCGGAACGATCTCTGCATCGTTATACGAGCGCGTTTGCGGCCACCTATGGGCCGATGGCCGCACGGTATGTGTCGGACATCTACGATCAGGACGGACAGGGCTGCGAGCTCGGTGACATTGAGGTCGCGCTATTGCGCGAGCGGTCGGACCTACTGATTCGCGGCCCTTCAGGTTGTGGAAAGACGTTGCTTTCCCTGTGCATTGCCAATCGCGTTGTTGCTGGAGGTATTGTCCCTGTCTTAATTGACTGCAAGTCCTTCAACGGACAGTTGGCTGCATCGCTAGACAGCGAAGCCGCACTGCTCGACCTACGATCCGCTGCTGCCCTGATTGCTGCTGCTCGGCGTATGTCCCGGCCGATTGCGGTGTTTGTCGATGGCTACAACGAGTGTCAGGAAACTAGTAGGGTTCAACTCACAAGGGCTCTTCGCGCTGCATCAGTCAAATACAACGCGCTGATTGTAATCACATCCCAGATCGACATTGAGCGACCCGATCTCCTGCAGCTTCGACATGTCAGCGTCGGGCGGCCTGGGAATGAGCTGAAGGCGAAAATTGCGAGTATCAACCCGTCCTCAGATGCATCCCTAATTCCGCTCCTTGAGGCGGCCACCACTGGTATCGAGGCGGACCTCGTTGGCCAGATAGGGCGCGAGATTCCGCAATCTTCGAGCAGGTTCGCGCTCTTCGACTATTTCGTGCGACGTAAGTTAGGTGACTCAGCCACCGAAGGCATACGCCTTCTTTGCGCAATAGCGAAGCGACTGGTGGATCGCATGACATACAGCTTGTCGATCAGAGAGGTGGATCGGCTCCTAGCAGAACTCGACCTACCGGCCTCTACGCTGCGGCAGGTTCATAGATCAGGCGTTCTAAACCTGCGGGGCGATCGTGTGAGCCTGTGCCACGAGATGTACCGTAGCGTTTTTGCTACCGAAGCTCTCGTTCGTCAGGCAGGTTTCGATGATGGTGCGATCCTGGCCGCCCTTACAGTGCCGAAATACGATGACTTACGTACATTTCTCATTGGTGCTATTGAAGACGAATCGCTGCTAGCGACGATCCTCAGCAAGGTGTCTGACAGCAAGTTATTGGAAGCATGTTTACTTGGTGAATGTGGCAGTGCGGCGCGCCTTCTCATCACAGATGTGGTAGCTGCTCTTCCGGCGCGACTCACTGAGGAGGCATCGCGGCTGAGGTTTGATATCTCTGCAGAACGTTTGTGGAAGGTGGCGATCAACCCTGACAGCCTAACCACTTGGTCAGATCGCGACTTTGCGCTTCTTTCAGTGCTTGCGGCCGGGATGGCAGAAGGACGCTGGATCAAGGAGGTACTCGGCGCTGTGAAGAGGATGGATACCACTCTCGCCGCAGAATTCCGGAGGCTGCATTCGGAAGCAGCGGAGAAAAAGATCAACATTCGCAGTGGCCTGTTCGCGGTCACGTACGTGTTCGTCTCAGAGCGTGTGGGGCTCACCCGTATAGCCTCGGACCTCCATAGTGGCGCTCTCACTTTGCGCAGAGCTAGCACTTCAACTTTGGCCGCATCACTGGAACTTGCATGGCGCGACGTCGCATCACCCGGGCAGCTTTACTTTATTTTAGCGCTATCACGCCTGGCATATGAGGTTCGGGATACCTTCGCCCAGTATGTGTTGCCGTATCTTCAGCAAGAGCGCTGGAAATCTCTTACCTATCATGTTCACCTCGACCTTCTCGATTACGCACACACCCTTCGTGAAGTCCCGGACCATATCCAACAAGGGTACGTCGAAGCACTCCAATATCTCCTGCCTGATCTGCATCCATGGTTAGCCCAGACAGCCATTGAGGCACTCAGCGGGCTGGGCGCTTTGCAAGAAGAGGAAGATCAGCACGTAGAGAGTGTTCGTCTACAAATACGCGAAATTCTGTCTTCGGAGTCCGCAGAAGCTCCCGGCGCAGCGTGGGGTTTCTACAACGCTCAATTCGACCACCCCTTCAGCAGCGCCTACATACAGGTATTTGAGGAATTGCCAGCCCAAGAGCAGCTATCATTGCTGCGTCTCGCATGCGAAGGAGCTGAAGGTGACGATTTCTTTCTTAGCTCCCTTATTGATGAGCTTGCACGGCAGGGAGATCGCCTTGCTATTCCCTACATCATGCGCTGGACTCAACTGCCATCGCAGCAGTCGAAGCTACCTCAACAAGCTATTGAAACGTTCATCGCTGCGTTCGTGGCGCTTGGCGCTCTTGCGAATGACCTACCCGCCGAAAACCTTCGATTCGGAGGGGAGCCTCGTGAGGATGCGCTTCTCGCATGTGGCGTTCTTTACCATTGGCTTCAGCGGCGAGACGCTAGCTTTGTGCTGGAGGAGTATCAGGCGGCATTGGCACTTGAGGTACTTCAGTCAAGCCCTGATGTAGCAGTAGGCGTTCTTTACACCATCTCCCGGTCTATCTCCGATTTCAAGGGACGCTCGGTTGAATTGGTACGTGCATTCCCCGATCAAACATTAGAGATGTGTCGTGCCGCGCTCCAGAGCCCTAGCATCCAGCCGGGCTATTTCGATGGGGCATTCTTTGCGGATCACGCCGAGGCACTGAGATTTGCCATCAACGTCATAGGTAAATATGGCTCTGTAGATGACCTAGTACGTCTTCGGTCGTTAGTTGACGATTCGCAATCCGCACTTACTGCCTTGAACGCGATAAAGTCGATCGAAGAGCGCAGGGAGTAAAATACTCATTGACGCAAGCATTTAATCTGACAGCGCCTAATTCCCTGTTTGTTCTACTTGCGGGACGCTTTCGTTCCCCAGAAATGTTCTGCGTCTGCTTTTGGCCGAAAGCGGTCGCTGACGAACAACCATAACCGCCCAGAAACGGCTAGGTAATAGAGCGCCCATCGACTACACGCTCAATACCTCATACCGCGACAGGCCTTATCAAAGAGATCAACGCTTTATTCCACGCACTGCATTCCGGCAATCCATTAACAAGTCATCCAGAAAGGGAGTGATTTCCCGCAATTCCATGAGGCCCCCTAGCTCTTCAGCAGCCGTTCTGATCGGCGACCAATCGTCGTGATCAAATATGAACCAGTCATCGCAGTGAAATGCAGCCCCGCTCAGGTCATTGCATAGTTCCCAGGTCGCCTGTAGCCGTGTTTTGATCTCTGTTGGCAACGCGCTGCCGCAGTTTGAAAGAGCGTCGTTTAACGGCAGTATCATTTCAGACCAGGCTTCGCATGCCGGACAGTACGGGATTGCGTTCCGCTGTGAATCCGCAGGCAGTGCCAGAAATTGCAGGGCCGGGATTACCTCGCACACGGCTAGCACTCGTTTGTACTCATCCTGACCGTACCACTCCCACAATGTCGTTGAAAAACCCATCATCAAACTCCAGAAAACCAATCCAGTCGAACGGTCTGCAACGGGGCTGCTCAACGCGCTCAGGCTGTTCTCGCTCAGATCGAACGATTGCTCAGGGTTGTGGATTCAACCAGTGGACTCAATTGGTCGCAATCGCGTATCTGAAGTTCTTCCAGTTTGCACCGCAGCAAGAAAAGGGGGGCGAGTTTATTTCGGAATCCGCCCTCATTTTTTTCCACCCGTTTAACCCTCCTAAAATACCCGTTTAAAAGACACCATCCGTAACGCCCTCAAGGCTACACAACCTTGCGTCATTGCCTACGACTACGCCAGAATCCGCCGGCTTGTGCGTCTGGGGCGCGGGTTTTATCGTTTCCGGGTCACTGAAAAACAGTGATCGGGTTTGGTAGCCCGGTTTACCTGTCGCATCGCAACACCAGTTTGCAGGGACTCTTTCGTCCTCTGTTTTATGGTGGCCATGCGTAGGGCGTCTTCGGGCGCGCCGGGTATCCAGGTGACCGGTCTACCAACCTCCGTATGGCCACCACCCTCGTTTGGTAGCGAGGTTGATGGCTCCACTTTCTCACCCTGGAGTTACATCAATGATCAAACCAACACCCAACCCACCCGAAACCGACCCGGTTTCCCCCTACCAATTCCCCGATTCCCGAACCCTCAACGAAGCCGCCGAGCGCGCACTCGACCATTACCTCACCCCGCAACAACGCATCATGGGCAGTCACTCAAAGCACGATCCCATGTTCCTGGCCAACCCGGCCTACAACAGCGAGTCCCTCCTGGCCAACGCCAGCGAATCCCTCGATTCCGCCAGTGAAATGCTCAGCAACTTCGCCGCGATCCTGGAGCCCGGCCACCGCAAAACGGCGCTGGGCATTGCGCAAGTGGTGATGGTCGCGGGGCTGGCGGTGAATCAGGCGTTGGATCATGTCGAGGTGAAGACGTGATCGGTTGATGGCTGTCGCTCAATAGTCGAAAAGAAAATGGCCGAGGTTGTCAGGTGTCACTGACGACCTCGGCCATTTTTCTTTTTTCCTGCACCTCTCAACGTTCTAGCAAAGGGGAGGTCTCGTCAGTCCGCGATATCTACACTTTCCCCACCACTTGCCGCGCATCCCGCCGCACCGCCTGCGGAGGCACGCCGAATCCTCGAATGAACGCTTCCCGCATATGGCGCCGATCGCGAAAACCGGATTCGCTGGCGACCACATCGAGGGAGTGTCGGCTTTGTTCGATCATCAATCGAGCGGCCTCCAGGCGCAGGCCTTCGATGGCTTTGGCGGGGGACTGTCCGGTTTCTGCGCTGAATATGCGGGTGAACTGGCGAGGGCTCAGGTGTGCCACGCTGGCCAGTTCTTCGACACTGAGCGGTCGGCTCAAATGCTGTCGTGCATAGTTCAGTGCGCTTTGGATGCGGTCGGATTTGGGTGCGAGGTCGAGCATTTCCGAGTGCTGCGACTGGCCGCCGGATCGGTGCTGGTGCATCACCAGTTTGTGCGCCACCGAGCGGGCGACGTCGGCGCCCAGGTCCTTTTCCACCATGCCGACGGCGAGGTCGAGGCCGGCGGTCATGCCCGCCGAAGTCCAGAAGGAGCCGTCGACGATATAGATGCGGTCGACGTCGACGCTGATTTCGGGATGACGTTTCTGCAAGGCCTGCGCGTAGGCCCAGTGGGTTGTGGCGCGGCGTCCGGTCAGCAGGCCGGCTTCGGCGAGGATGAAGCCGCCGGTGCAGATGCCGACGGTGCGCCGTGCCTGGTTGCCGGCCAGACGCACGAAGTCGAGCACAGCGGAGGCTGTGTCGGTTTTTTCCGGATCGTTGACCCCGACAACGATCCAGGTGTCGGCCAGTCCGGGCGCCTCGAGCGGGCGGGTTTCCATGGCCAGCCCCAGTGAGGAGCGCACCATGCCGCCGTCCGGCGAGAAGTTTTCGATGCTGTAGAAGGGCGCTTCGGCGATCTGATTGGCGAACTCGAAAACGGCTTGAGTCGCCAGGGAGAGCACCTGAAAACCGTCGGTGAGCAAGTAGCCGATGCGATGCATGGTGATTTCTCGGATGTCCTGAATCCATACCATATACGTCATTTGAGATATGGCCAAGCCGTCGCATCCTGTTCTCCAGTACTTCCCACAACCCTGGAGACTCGACATGACTCAATCCCGCCTCGGCACCGCCCTGATCACCGGCGCTTCGTCCGGCATCGGTGCCATTTACGCTGAACGCCTGGCCCTCCGTGGCCATGACCTGATCCTGGTCGCGCGAAATCGCGATCGCCTGAATGTCCTGGCCAAGCGCCTGAATGAAGAAACCGGCCGCCACGTTGAAGTTCTGGCTGCCGACCTGTCCGATCGGGCCGATCTGGCAAGGGTCGAAGATCGCCTCAAAACGGACGCCAATATTTCTCTGCTGGTGAACAATGCCGGGGTTGGCGCGACTCAGCCCTTGCTGGAATCGTACGTCGACAAGCTCGACGACTTGCTCACACTCAATGTGAATGTGCTGATGCGCCTGACTTACGCGGCCGTTCCAGGCTTTGTCGCCCGTGGCGGCGGCACGCTGATCAACATCGCCTCGATCGTGGCCATCGCCCCGGAGGTGTTGAACGGTGTTTATGGCGGCTCCAAGGCTTTCGTTCTGGCGTTCAGCCAATCCTTGCGTCACGAACTGGCGGACAAAAATGTCCGGGTCCAGGTGGTGCTGCCCGGCGCGACGGCCACCGAATTCTGGAGCGTGGCCGGGACACCGCTGGAGCATCTTCCGGAGGCGATTGTGATGCGAGCGGACGATATGGTGGACGCTTCGCTGTCCGGCCTCGACCAAGGCGAGTTCGTTACCATTCCGGCTCTTCCTGAAATCGCCGACTGGAATGCCTACGAGGCGGCGCGCCAGAAGCTGATGCCTGATCTGTCGCGCAGTGAGTCGGCTGCTCGCTATCGCGACTGACGTTCGACGCAGGCATCGATTTGCGAACGAAGGGGGCTACGAACATAGGCGCCGAAATTACCGGCTGAAGTTCTCACTCCGCACGCGTCAGGCTTGAACGACCGTGCAAAACTCCTATGATGCAAAGGGCCTGCGCCTGTGGCTTGCAACCGGCGAGGCCCCCTTCGTTTCCCAGTGAGATCGCCCCTCGTGGAGTCTATTCCAGACGCTTTGCATGAATCACTCATGACCCGGTTCGTGTTCGGGCCGTTTTGCGTCGTTCCAGGTAAAAGGCTGCTGACCAGAAACGAGGTGCCGGTGGAGATCGGCGGTCGGGCGCTGGATCTGCTGATTGCCCTGCTCGAGCAGCCGGGGCGGGTGCTGTCCAAATACGATTTGATCGAAAAGGTGTGGCCCGACAGCGTGGTCGCCGAAGGCAGTCTGCGCTTTCACATGACGGGCCTGCGGCGGATTCTCGGGGATGGCGAGGAGCACGCGCGTTATATCGCGACCCAGGTGGGTGTGGGTTATGCCTTTGTGGCGCCGCTGGAAAGGCAACTGTCCGGGGTTCAGCCGACGCCCATGGAGACCGGGCATCTCAGGGCCGCTTGCAGCCTGCCGCCGCGGGCGAAGTTGATCGGTCGTGAAACCGACCTGCAACTGGTCGTCGATCACCTGCAGCAGCCCAGGTTGTTCAGCCTCGTCGGTCCCGGTGGTGTCGGCAAGACCAGCCTCGCCATCGAGGTGGCGCATCGCATCGCCGCCCAGGGTTACGAACGCGTCTGCTTCGTCGACCTGGCCCAGGTGGAAGACAGCACGCTGGTGCCTTCAGCACTGGCCCGGTCGCTGGAAATCGCCGTACAGGCCGAAGATCCGATGTTCGTGTTGCTGGCGCATTTGCGCGAACAGCGGCTGATGCTGGTCATCGACAATTGCGAACACCTGATCGACGCCGTTTCGACCCTTCTGGAACAGATCAGCGACAGCGCGCCCGACGTGGGCATTCTGGCCACCAGTCGCGAGCCGTTGCGGGTGCGTGGCGAATACGTGCATTGGCTCAATCCGCTGGAGTTTCCTCGCGAGTCCCGGCACCTGTCCACTCAGGAGCTGCTGGCATTCGCAGCGATCAAACTGTTTGTCGAGCGCGCGTCGTCGAGCAACGCGGCGTTGCTGCTGGAGGCGGGTGGCGGGCAAATGATCGCGGACATCTGCCAGCGCCTGGAAGGCATGGCCCTGCCGATCGAACTGGCGGCGATGCGGGTCGCCAGCCACGGCCTGAAAGCCACGCACGCCTTGCTCGGCGAGCGGTTTTCACTGGGCTGGTCGGGGCGCCGGACGGCAGTACCGCGGCATCAGACGCTGCGTTCCATGCTCGACTGGAGTTACGACTTGTTATCGGCGCCGGAGCGTCTGGCGCTGGAGCGGTTGTCGGTGTTTGTCGGGCCGTTCTCTCAAGAGGCGGCGTCCCAGGTGGTTGCCGAGTCCCAGTCCGAAGGCCCTGCGGTGGCGGCGATCCTCGATGATCTGGTGTGCAAGGGGCTGGTCACGGTCGATCACAGTGATTCGACGGATTCCTATCGGCTGCTCGAGATGACACGCGCCTATGCCCGGGAAAAACTGGCGACCCGGGGTGACGCCGAAGTGAACTCGCTGGCCTTCAGGCATGCGGCGTATTACATGGATCTGCTGGGCCATCCCGGCACCTCGCCCGATGAGTTTTTCCGCAACTTTGCACGCCTTGCCAGTCAGTTGGGCAACGTACGCAGTGCGCTGGAGTGGAGCTTCGGGCCCCATGGCGATCCGGGCCTGGCGTTGCCCCTGGCAGCGGCGAGTGCACCTCTGTTCCTGCATTTTTCCTTGCTGGTCGAGTGCCGGACCTGGTGTGCCCGGGCCGTGGAACTGCTCGAACTGGGGTACTACGGCACGTCGACCGAAATGGAACTGCAGGCGGCGCTCGGGCTGGTGCTGATGTTCACTCAGGGCAACAGCGAAGCGGCCGAGAAGGCCTTGCTCCGGGCGCTGGACATCGCCGTTGCGCTGGCTGACCACGGCTCGCAGTTGAGGCTGCTTGGCCGCTTGCAGATTTTCTACGAACGCATTGGTGATTTCCCTTCGTCGCTGGCGTGGGCGGAGCAGGCAGCCGTGGTCGGCAACCTCCTGAATCAGCCGGCGGCCATCGCAATTGCTTCATCGCTGACCGGCATCTCCCATCATTTGCTGGGCGATCAGCGTCTGGCGCGGCAGGAGCTGGAGCGCTCGCTGCGCAACAGCTTGCCGTCCCATCCCAGCCACACCATCTACTACGGCTTCGATCACCGCAATCGCACCGGGCTGGCACTGGCCCGTTCGCTGTGGTTGCAGGGCTTTCCCGATCAGGCCCGACACTGGGCCGAGCTGATAGAAGCCGAAGCGTCGGCGCTGCAGCATCCGGTCACGTACTGCATCGCCATGGTCTGGATTCTGTGCATCTACATCTGGACCGGCGATCTGGAGAAGGCGGCCGCCAGCCTTGATCGGTTCAGTGCCGTGGCCGAGACCAATGCTTTGGGCCCCTATATTGCCGCCGCCCAAGGCTTGCGGGCGGCGATTGCGATCCGCGCCGAACAGCCCGGCGATGCGGTGCCGCTGCTGGAGGAAAGCCTGGCGCGGCTGCGTGGCATGCGCTACGAACTGCTTACGACATCGTTTGAAATCGCGCTGGCCGAGGGCCTGATTCTGGGCGGGCAACATGCGAAGGCGCTGGTGCTGGTCGACGGCACCATCGATCACTGTCGTCAGAGCGGCGACGCCTTTGCGTTACCGGAACTGCTGCGGATCAAGGCCGGAATTCTCAAGGAAATCAATGGCGAAAATATCCAGGCCATCACGACCCTGCTTGAGGCGTCCATCGCGCTGAGCCGCGATCAGGGGGCCTGGGCATGGGAGCTGAGGACTTCGATGGATTTGGCCAGGCTCTGGCTGGAACAGGGAAGGGCGGAGCAGGCCAAGGCGTTGCTCGGCGCGTGTCGCGAGCAGGTTTCCGAGGGCTTCGACACCCTTGACCTGCGCCGGCTGGAAAACCTCTGGCAAAGCCTTCGCGTCACGCGGGGGTGATCAGCGCCGCCATTTTCACCAGATCTGCCAGCGAGCGGGCTTTCATCTTGCGCATGACCTTGCCTCGGTGGGCCTTGACCGTGATCTCGCTGATCTCGAGGTCTGCGGCGATCAGTTTGTTCAGACGACCGCTGACCACTGCGGCCATGATTTCCTGTTCGCGGGGCGTCAGGGTCTTGTAGGCCTCAAGCACGGAACGCAGGGCTTTTTCACCTTCCAGAGCCGCACGGCTGCCTTCGAGCGCATCGCCCATGGCGGTCAGGAGCTCATCATCGTTGAACGGTTTGGTCAGAAACTCCACCGCACCGGCTTTCAAGGCTCGCACCGTGCGCGGAATGTCTCCGTACCCGGTGATGAAGATGATCGGCATGTTGTAGCGCTCGTCAGCCAGTGACGTCTGCAGATCCAGGCCGTTCAAGTCCGGCAGGTTGATATCCAGCACCAGACAACTGGGTACCCGCGCGCGGGGCTCGGCGAGAAAATCCTGCGCGGATTCGAAGAGTCGTGGCTGCCAGCCGGCGCATCGGATCATCAGCTCCAGCGACTCGCGCACGGAGACGTCGTCATCCACAACGAATACCACAGGCGTGACATCACTCATCGGCAATGCTCCGTGGCCGGGGGACACTGTGTGATTCGAGTTCAACATGTCGATTCCTTTTCTTTACCGCTTCGCGTTCAGTCGAGGGGCAGGGCAGCGCTCAGGGCCTTGATCAGTTGCGCTTCACTGAAAGGCTTGAACAGGCACTCCACCGCGCCGGTGTTCAACAGCTTTGCCTGTTGGCTGGCGTCGGCGTGAGCGGTGATGAAAATCACCGGGATGCGATAGCCGCGCCGCAGCAGTTCCTTGTGCAGATCCGGCCCGGACATACTTGGCATGGCCACATCGAGAATCAGGCAATCGGTCAGGCCGAGATAAGGCGACGCCAGAAACGCCTGCGCCGATGCGAACGCCTGGACAGCGAATCCGAACTCCCTGATCAGGTCAGGCAACGATTCACGAACCGACTCGTCATCATCGACAACCGATACGAGCAAGTACTTACCCATCAGTGATTCTCCATGACGCGATCACAGGCCTCGCGGTTGTCGGCATACGGGATTGAAAAGGCGAACGTCGCACCCGGGCCGTCGTTGGCAGAGGCCCGGAGTTGCCCGTCGTGGTGTTCGATAATGGAGCGACTGATCGACAGACCGACCCCCATGCCCGAGCTTTTGGTGGTGTAGAAGGCATTGAAAATCCGTTCCATGTCCTGTGGATCGACCCCGGTTCCGCTGTCCTTCACCGCCAGATAAACGCTCCGGTCTTGCTCCTGGCCGGTGCTGACGATCAAGTCTCTGGAGCGATCGGTGATGCTGCTCATGGCCTCGACGGCGTTCATGATCAGGTTGAGGATCACCTGTTGAAGCTGGACCCGGTCGCCCCTGACCGGCGGCAGGGCCTCGGCGAATCGAGGATGAAGCACCACGCCGTTGCGTTGCAGCTCGCCCAGCAGCATGGCGATGACTTCCCGTGCGGCGTCATTGAGGTCGACGTTTTCAATCGTGATGCTTTTTTTCGAGAACAACGCTCGCAAGCGGTTGATCACATCGGCGGCCCGATTGCCGTCGCGAATGGTGCGGCGTGCGGTTTCCAGGGCTCCGTCGACATTCGGCGGATCAGCTCCGAGCATCCGCAGGCAGGTGCTGGCGTTGGTGATGATGCCGGCCAGCGGCTGATTGACCTCATGGGCAATGGACGCGGTGACTGCGCCCAGGCTGGCGACTCTGGCCAGATGCGTCAGTTCGGAACGGGCCTTGGCCAGAAAGGCTTCCGCCTGTTTGCGGTCTTCGATGTCGGTGTTTTCGCCATACCAGCGCACGATCCGGCCCGCCTCGTCGCGCTGGGGCACGGCGCGGATCAGAAACCAGCGATAAATGCCGTCGAAGCGCTTCAGGCGGGCCTCGTACTCACCGGCATCGCCCGAGTGCAGAAGCGCCTGCCAGTAACCGCCCAGTCCGGGAGCGTCGTCGGGATGGATCGATGCCACCCAGCCATCGCCGCACGCCTCTTCAAGCGACATGCCGGTGTAATCGCACCACCGCCGGTTGACGAATCCGACACTGCCTTCGGGCGAAGCGCTCCAGACGAACCCGGGGACGGCATCGATGATGCCGCGCAGGCGTTCCTCCGAGCTGCTGACCTCCGCGAGAGCTTTGGCGATCAAGACCTTGTCCCGCCGGCGCTCATCGATATCGACCTGCAACACGCACCAGCGAGTGATGGTGCCTTCGCTGTTCCTGACCGGCAGGCCGCGCACATGAAACCAGCGATAGACACCATCGGCGCGCCGAATCCGATGCTCGATATCGTAGGGTGTGCCGGTGCTGACCGAATGCATCCACGCCGCGCTGACCGATGGCAGATCGTCCGGGTGCAGGGTGTCGCTGGCCTGCCAGTTTTTCAGTTCATCGAGGGGGATGCCGATGTAGTCCAGGATTTGCCGGTTGACCTGCTCCAGCTCACCGGACGGTGTCATGAAGGCGACCATGGCCGGAATGCTGTCGATGATCGAGTCGGCCTCAGGCATTGGCAGGCCCCTGTCATTGACGTGGCCTGGACCGTCTTCGATGACGCGCTCCCGCTCGTTCGCCATGTCGATTCTCATTGTGCAGTCACCGTTGAACAAAGATGCGCCTTCTGATGGCACTCGCCCATCATACTTTGGTGTCGCTTTCCGCGAATATCGGCCGCCGTCACGCATTGCGATGCGCATCACAGACCGCCCGGGGCTTTTGTAAGCCACTGTATCTACGGCCCCTCAAGCCACACAAGCATGCAAATGAGCCTGTTCGCGAAACTGCGCGGATACACCACCCGGCCACCCTTGGCGCTGGTTTCAACGTCTTCCGACGATTGAATGCAGACAACGTGACGTCCGCGCTCCTGCCACCCGAACGGCAGCAGGGCAGGTCGTCCCTGTGGCAGGGCAGAACACTAATGAAAGCAGTCGTGATCCAGGCCTTTGGCGGGCCCGAAGTCTTGACGGTGCAAGACATTCAACTGGCTGAACCGGGACCCGGACAAGTCCTGGTCAAGGTCATGGCGGCGGGTATCAATTTCATGGACACCGGTGTTCGTCGCGGCCTCGGCGCTGCCTGGGGGCTGCCGCTGACGCCGGGGGCGGAAGGCGCCGGTGTCGTTCTGGCCACCGGTCCGCAGGTGAAGGAATTCGCTGTCGGTGACCGCGTGGCCTGGCATTACGTGCCGGGCAGCTACGCCGAACAGGTGATCGCCCCGGTCAGCCAGTTGGTGCCGTTGCCGGACGAGATCGACTTCGCCACCGCCGCCAGCCTGATGATGCAGGGCCTGACCGCCAGCAATCTGGTGGACAAGGTGCATGCGATCCAGCCGGGCGATGTGGCATTCGTGCACGCGGCGGCGGGGGGCGTGGGGCTGATGTTGACCCAGTTGATCAAACTGCGGGGCGGCAAGGTCATTGGCCGGGTGTCCCAGGCCGACAAGTTGGAGGCGGTGCTCGCGGCCGGGGCTGACTACGTAGTGATCGGGCGCGCGCACAACATTGCCGGACAGGTCATGCGCCTGACGGAGGGGCAGCGAGTGAATGTGGTGTACGACGGCACCGGTGCGGAGGGCTTCGCCGAATCGTTGAGCCTGCTGGACCATTTCGGCACCCTGGCCTTGTACGGGCTGTTCATGGACCCGATCCCGCCGATCGATATCTTCAGCGTGCCGCGCAGTATCAAGCTGACGTATCCCTCGGTCATGCACTACGTGCGCAACCGCGAGCTCCTGCTGGAAAAGTCCCGGCAACTGTTTGCGTGGGTCAGCACCGGAAAACTGAAAACCTTCATCGGCCAGCGTTATTCACTGGACGGCGCGCAGCAGGCCCATCGCGATATCGAGTCGCGCAATACGACGGGCAAGCTGATCATTGTTCCTTAGTGCCACGCCAGATCAGCAGCGCTGCCAACAGCTGGCTGCCGGCGAAGAACGTGAATAGCTCTTGCGCGGTCCATCGGGCATCCAGCAGAAAACCGGCGACTATCGGCGAAATGATCGCCCCCAGGCGCCCCATCGCCAGCACCACGCCGACGCCGGTCGTACGGACTGACGTGCAGAACGCCTGAGGGGCCAGGACATACAGGGCGGCGACCGCACCGTTGAGCATCAGGCCAAGCGTGACGGCCACGAGCGCGGCCAGACCGGGCACGTGCGAGGCCGGCACCATCAGTGGCAGCAGGGCGGCGTTGAGCAGCAGGAAACCCGACGACAATCGCCGGCAGCCATACCGATTGGCCGCCAGTCCCAGCAACAGGGCGCCGAGCATGCCCCCCGACGCCAGCAGAACGCCGATCCGGGCGCCTTGCCGATCGGTAAAACCGTTGTGCACCAGAAGACTCGGGGTCCAGCTCATCACGAAATAAAAGCAGAACATCAACAGAAAGAGTGCCAGCGCCAGCGACGTGGTCTGTTGCCACTGCCCCGGCGAAAACGGTCGGCCGGCATTGTCTGGCGACGTTGGCGTGACAGGCCCGCGGCGTTCAAGTGCCAGAAATGACGGCGATTCTCGCAGCCAGAAGACGCCCGCCAACGCCGCCGCCAGCGTGATACAACCCCCCGCGAGAAAGACATACCGCCAGCCCATGAAATCATTCAATACGTGAGCCAGCACCCCGCCCAGGCTGGCGCCCATGGCGAAGGCGAGGGATTGCAACGCGATGGCCAGGTTGCGCCGCTGCGCGCTGGCGTGCTCGAACGTCAGCACGTTCGCCCCCACCAGCACCGCCCCCGTGCCGATGCCGGTCAACAGTCGCAAAAGCATCAATACGTGATGATTCTGGCTCCAGAACGACAGCAACATGCTCAGGCCGCCGAGCAGCAGGCCGGCGAGCAATAACGGCCTGCGCCCGAAGCGGTCGGCCCTGGGCGCGGCCAGCAGCGAACCGAGCGCCATCCCGACCAGGCTGGCGCTCAACAACAGGCCCGTTTGCGCACCGTTCAACGTCCACTCCGCTGATACCCGGCTGGCGGTGAAGGCCATGGCCATCACGTCCAGCCCGTCGATCACGTTGAACAGCATGCACAGCCCGATCACCCACCACTGCGAAGTGGTCGATGACGTGCCGCACGGGCGTTCGAGCGCTGTTTCCCCACGCATCCGCAATCCTTGTTCTGCCAGGTCATTCGAATGGGCCGGCTCGCCGAGCCGTATCCCCGCCGCATTTTGCCCGTTAACCGCTGCTGAATTCGAGCGCGATTTTGCGCCTCATACCAAGGTATCGACCGACACCATCGTGTAATCGCTGCGAGGGTGGCGGGGTGGTCTGATCCGATTGGCGATGCCTTTCGAATAATGACTACAAGGAGATCCAACATGGTTGCGGTTACGTGCGGTTCCACATGGCGCCATTGCCTGGCGTCAGCCATCAGAAGAGGGGCCCTGGGCCTTGCCGTGCTGGCAGGCAGCGGCGGCGCCTGGGCCACCGGCCCGACAACCGATCAGTCGCAAGCCATTCGCCCGTACCACGTTCATGTGGATGAAGCGAAATTGACTGATCTGCGCAAACGCATCGCCGACACCCGTTGGCCCGACAAGGAAACGGTCAACGACGTGTCCCAGGGCGTGCAACTGGCCCAGGTCGAGGCCCTGGTGAAGTACTGGGGCAGCGGTTATGACTGGCGCAAGGCAGAGGCGAAACTCAACGCCTTGCCGGAGTTCGTGACCACGATCGATGGCGTCGACATCCAGTTCATCCACGTGCGCTCACGCAACCCCAACGCGATGCCGCTGATCCTCACCCATGGCTGGCCGGGTTCGCAATTCGAGTTCCTCAAGACCATCGGCCCGCTGACCGATCCCGTGGCCTATGGCGGCAAGGCGGAGGATTCGTTCGACGTGGTGATTCCGTCGATTCCCGGTCACGGCTTTTCCGGCAAGCCGACCGAACTCGGCTGGGGCCCGGACCGGGTGGCGAAGGCCTGGGATGTGCTGATGAAACGCCTGGGTTACACCCACTATGTGTCTCAGGGGGGCGACCACGGTTCAGTGATCTCTGATGCGCTGGGCCGTCTGGCACCGCCCGGTTTGCTGGGCATTCACTTGAACATGCCCGCCACCGTGCCACCGGAACTGGTCAAGCCGATCAATGGCGGAGACCCCGCTCCGGCAGGGCTGAGCGGCCCGGAACTGACGGCGTTCAACTCGCTCAGCAAATTCTTCGGACGCAACGCGGCCTATGGCGCAATGATGGTGACTCGACCACAGACCATCGGTTATCTGCTGGCGGATTCGCCTGCCGGTACGGCGGCGTGGATGTATGAAAAATTCGCCGCCTGGACCGACAGCGACGGTCAGCCCGAGAAGGTGCTGAGCCGCGATGAAATGCTTGATGACATCAGCCTGTACTGGCTGACCGACAGCGGCGCCTCGTCCTCTCGTTTCTACTGGGAGAACAACAACAATAACTTCAGTGCCGCCGCGCAGAAGACCGCGGACATCAAGGTGCCGGTGGCGATCACCGTGTTCCCTCACGAAATCTATCGTGCCCCCAAGGTCTGGTCGCAGCGTGCCTATCCATCGCTCGCCTACTTCAGCGAAGTCGGCAAGGGCGGTCACTTCGCGGCATGGGAGCAACCGCAATTGTTCAGCGAAGAACTGCGCGAAGCCTTCCGGCCACTGCGCGCGGCTGCGCAGAAAACCGCGGCTCAGGCAGCGCGCTAGCCCTTCAATCGGCAATTCCTTCAACGCTAAGCCCTTCAACGCAAGCCCTTCAACCAAAGCCCGGAACCGCCGCCCGGCGGTTCACGAGGGAGACTCGGTATGACTGACCATAACGCTGTAACTCAATCCCGGCGCGTGCTCGCCGTTTCGATGCTGGCGATTGCGCTGGGCATCGCCTCGGCGTACGCCAGCGCCGCCGAAGTGCCCGCCGGCAAGATCGACGCAATTACCGCCGGCAGCAACGTTTCATTCGGCGCGCTGAAACACGTCAAGGCCGGACTGCTGGACGTGTCGTACGCGGAAACCGGCCCCGCCGATGGGCCGGTGGTGATCCTGCTGCACGGCTGGCCCTACGACATTCACAGCTACACCGACGTGGCCCCGGCACTGGCGCAGAAGGGCTATCGGGTGCTGATCCCCTATGCGCGCGGTTATGGCGATACGCGCTTTCTGTCGGCCAAAACCGTGCGCAACGGCCAGCCCTCGGCGCTGGCGAAGGATCTGATCGATTTCATGGACGCCTTGAACATCAAGCAGGCTGTGCTCGGCGGGTACGACTGGGGTGCACGCACCGCCGACATCGTCGCCGCGCTCTGGCCGGAACGGGTGAAAGCGCTGGTGGCAGTGAGCGGTTACCTGATCGGCAGCCAGGACGCCGGCAAGACCCCGTTGCCGCCGGCGGCGGAGTTGCAGTGGTGGTATCAGTTCTACTTTGCGACCGAGCGCGGCCGTCTGGGGTACGAGAAAAACACCCATGACTTCGCGAAACTGATCTGGCAATTGGCGTCGCCGAAATGGAACTTCGACGATGCGACCTACGACCGCAGCGCCGCCGCGTTGCAGAACCCGGATCACGTCGCCGTGTCGATCTTCAACTACCGCTGGCGTCTGGGGCTGATCAAAGGGGAACCGCAATACGATCCGCTGGAGAAAAAACTGGCGGCATTCCCCTCGATCGGCGTGCCGACCATCACCCTGGAAGGCGACGCCAATGGCGCACCGCATCCACCGGCCGAGGCCTACGCCAAACGCTTCACCGGCAAGTACGAATACCGCCTTGTCAGCGGCGGTATCGGTCATAACTTGCCGCAAGAAGCACCGCAGGCGTTCGCTCAGGCGGTGATCGATGCCGATCATCTCTGATTGCCGGCCTGAGGGGATCCGACGATGAAACTCAACCATTGGGCCGTGTTGCCGGCGGCCATTGCGCTCGCTGCGCTGGCCGCCACCGGTGTCGCGTTGGGCGAGGCCGATGACGGCGACGCCTCGCCGATCTACGGCGTGAAGCTGCCGAAAAACTATCGTCAGTGGGCGCTGATTGCCCCGGCCCAGGAAGCCGCACCGCTGGATGAATTGCGAGCGGTGCTAGGCAATGAACGGGCGATCAAGGCTTACCAGAGCAAGACGCTGCCGTTTCCCGACGGCACGGTGCTGGTCAAGCTGGCGTGGAAACGCGTGCAGTCCCCGGAGTTCGAACCCGCCTCGATTCCGGGGGCGGCCACCACCGTTCAGGTGATGGTCAAGGATTCGCGCAAATACGCCGCGACCGGTGGCTGGGGATTCGGCCGCTTCATCAACGGCAAACCCGCCGATGAAGCCCAGCACCAGACCTGTTTCGCCTGCCATCAGGCGCGGGTGCAGAACCACGATTTTGTCTTTACCCGATACGCCCCCTGATCCCGTCATACAAGGAGTTGTCACATGAAAAGAACATTGACTGCATTGACCCTCGCTGCCGGCCTGTGCCTGGGCGTGAGTGCTTTCGCTCAACCCGCCAAACCGACCGTGGTACTCGTGCACGGCGCGTTTGCCGACGCATCGAGCTGGAACGGCGTGGCGAAAATTCTCGAGAAGGATGGCTACACAGTGATCGCCGCCGCCAATCCGCTGCGCGGCGTCAAGAGCGATGGTGCGGCGGTATCTGCGTTGCTGAGCAGCATTCAGTCGCCAGTGGTGCTGGTCGGTCACTCCTATGGCGGCAACGTCATCAGTGAGGCGGCCAACGATCATGCCAATGTCAAAGCGCTGGTTTATGTCAGTGCCTTTGCGCCCGAAGCCGGTGAAACCGTTGCCGGACTCGCCGGCAAGTTTCCCGGCAGTACCCTCGGCCCGACACTGGCGCCACCCGTTGCGCTGACCGACGGCGGCAAGGACTTGTACATCCAGCAGAGCAGGTTTCACGATCAGTTCGCCGCCGATGTCCCGGCTGCACAAGCGGCACTGATGGCCGCGACCCAACGCCCGGTCACCGAAGCGGCGCTGAACGAGCAGGCCGGCACGCCTGCCTGGAAGCACATTCCGTCGTGGTACATCTATGGCGACAAGGACAAGAACATCCCGCCTCAGGCGATGGCGTTCATGGCCAAACGTGCCGATGCCAAGGCAGTCGAGGTGGTGAAGGGCGGCTCTCACGTGGTGATGGTGTCGAACCCGGCACCGGTGGCCCGATTGATTGAAAAAGCCGCTGCGGCCAACTGAAAGCCTGCGACGTGCCGAGGCGCGTCGCAGGTCTGTCACCTCCTGCTCAGGCAGCGGACACCTGTGGCGATGCCGCCGGTGCCAGTCTGAGCAGCGGGGTGATGCCGAGCATCAACAGCAGAACCGCGAACAGCAAGGTGTACGCCGGGCCATAGTGTCCGGTGTATTCGCGCAGGGCACCAAAAAACAACGGGCCGAGCGCGGCGATCAGGTAACCGATGAACAGCATGAACACCGTCCACAATCCGGCCTGTTCGCTGGTGCTGGCGTGATCCAGCGGCAAGGTCATGGCCACGGTGAAGCCCATGCCCAGCCCGATGGCTGCGAGCACCACATACAGCATCGGCCAGTACCCCGGCAGGAACGCCATGCCACCCAGCCCCAGCAGGGCCAGCAACGCCGACAACCCGAGCAGGCCGCGCCGGTCGTGGGCCTTGCCCGGAATCAGCCCCGCACCCACGCTGGCAACAGCGAACACCGCCGTAAAAATGCCCAGCAGAATGCCCGGGGAAACACTCGACGTGGCCGCTTCCACCGACGCAGGCGCCATCCAGGCGAAGAGGGCGTAAACCACGAATTGACCGGCACCGAAATTCAACGCGATCAGCCACGCCTGCGGATTGCCCCACGGCAGGCGCTTGCTCTGGTGCGACGGCGATTTCACCACTGGCGCCGGTGTCGCAAAACGCCGCGCCATCCACACCCAACTGGCGATGGCGGTGACACACAGCACGCTCCAGATCCCGGCGCCGACCCGCCAGTCCTGCGCCAGCTCGGCAATCGGCGCGCTGCACACTGCGGCGAGGGTCGCGCCCAGGCTCAGTCCGCCGGCATAGATGCCCATGAACAGTGCCGGCCGTTGCGCAAAGTGAGTCTTGATCCACGCGCCGGTCATTGCACCGGCGACCGCAATGCCGACACTGGCAAAAAATGTACTGCCGAGCAGGAAAAACGCATTCGGCGAGAGCGCCCGCAGCAAGGTCGAGGCCCCCAACAGCGTCAGTGCGACAACTACGCTGCGGTCGATCCCGAAGCGCCTGGCCAGGCTCGGAACCACCAGCGCGAACACGCCCATGCAGATGTCGGGGATCGAGGTCAGCAGCGCGGCCTGGGTGTAGCTCAACTGGAAGTGCTGCTGGATCAACAGCAGAATCGGTCCCACCGAAATGATCGGCGGCCGCAGGGCGATGGACAGGATCAGCAGGCCGATCACCGCCGTAATGGCCTGCTGGCTGCTGGAGAGATTGCGGGTGATTGCCATGGGAAAAGCCTCATTGATGAACAATGAGCGCAAGGCTAACAATGGGCCGGCCATGGCAAATGCCAGGGTTTGTCGTCAAAGTGACAATCCTGGCCTTACGACGATCAAGGGCTGATTTCAGGAGACTCCACGCGATGAGACAAGAGGTGCGCAAGGTCGTCGCCAGGCGTGAGTCCGCGCCGCGCAGCGAACGTTATCCCGACTATCAGGATGTGCCGCGGGTGATGACCGTGCTGGTGCGCGATCAGGCCACCGGCGAATACAACGAACCGCACGTGCATCGGCACGGGCAGTTGCTGTATGCCTCGAACGGCGTGATGCGGGTGGCCACCGAACGCGGGTTGTGGATCCTGCCGCCGAAGCGGGCATTATGGATTCCACCCGGGGTGATCCATGATCAGTTGATGCTGAGCGCGGTCAGGATGCGCTCGATCTACATCGAGCCGCAGGTCTGCGCAGGGCTGGGCGATCACTGCAAAGTGCTGGAGATCCCCGGACTGTTGCGCGAGTTGATTCTGGCCCTGGCCGACCAGCCGATCGAATACCCGCAGGAAGGGCGCAACGCGCACATCGTGGCGTTGATACTCAGTGAACTGCAGGCGGCGCGGACGTTGCCGATCGAAGTGCCGTGGCCGGTCGACAGGCGACTGGTCACGGTGTGCGAGGCGATTCTGCAGGACCCCGGACAAGACCATTCGATCGGCTATTGGGCAGACCGGGTCGGCGCCAGTTCGCGCACGCTGATTCGCCTGTTCGTCAATGAAACCGGCCTGAATTTCCGGCACTGGCTGCAGCAGGTGCGGCTGGCGACCGCCATCGACCGGCTCGACAAAGGGCAGTCCGTCGGGGTGATTGCCCGGGACCTGGGCTATGCCAGCCAAAGCGCCTTCAGCGCAATGTTCAGACGGATGATGGGCGAATCGCCCCGTGAGTTTCTCGTTCGCGATTAGGGCGTTTCGGCGATTCCGATACCTTCGTATTCTGTCGTCGAAGGGAGGCGGGTGTTATCAATGACGCTGCTGTTGCAGGTGCATTGAACGCCAACCCTCGTTCCGCGAGGAACCTTCGAAGAGTGAGAATCCTGATGCTTTTATACCTATCGACCTGGTCCGAAATCGCCCAATTCCTCGAACGCAGCCGCACCATCGTCATCCCGATCGGCTCCAACGAGCAGCACGGGCCGACCGGCCTGCTGGGCACCGACTGGATGTGCCCGGAGATCATCGCCCATGAAGCGCAGAAAAGTGCAGACATCCTGATCGCCCCGACTTTCAATATCGGCATGGCGCAACATCACCTCGGTTTCCCTGGCACCATTTCGCTCAGGCCCTCGACTTTCATCGCCGCCATCGCGGACTGGACCCGTTCGCTGGCCGCCCACGGCTTTGAAAAGATCTTTTTCCTCAATGGCCACGGCGGCAACATCGCCTCGATCGAAGCGGCGTTTTCGGAGCTGTACGCCGAGGCGAGTTTTGCCCGGCGCAAGGCCGGGTTCGCCCTGAAACTGTGCAACTGGTGGGATCTGGAAGGCGTGAATGAGCTGGCCCGTGAGCAGTTCCCGACCGGCCACGGCATTCATGCGACGCCTTCGGAAATCGCCGTGACTCAGTGGGCCTATCCCGATTCCATCAAGTCGGCCGACTACTCGCCGCAGATCGCCAACTGGGGCCCGATCCGCGAAGCCGCGGACTTCCGTGCCCGTCACCCCGATGGCCGCATGGGCTCGGACCCGGCCCAGGCTTCGCCGGAAAAGGGCCGGCAACTGGTGGAGATGGCGGCTCGCGGTCTGGTGCAGGAGGTGCAGGCCTTCAGCCGCGAATCATTGCCTGACTGACCCGTACAAACAACAACGCCCGGATAATCCGGGCGTTGTTGTTTCGGCTGCCTGCCAGCGTCTTTGCAGATCAGCCCAGTGCCTCGATGGCTTGCGCGACTCCTGCGCCGTACGCCGGATCTGCCCGGGTGCAGTGGTCGATGTGTCGTTGTTTCGACTCAGCGCTGGCGCCATGAATCGAGTGCGCGGTGTTATCGAACAGGGCCTGTTTCTGGGCCATGGTCATGGCCCGGAACAGCGCGCCGGGTTGCGAAAAACAGTCGTCGTCCTCGCGGTGATCCCAGTGCCCGGCGCTACCTTTGAGGGCCAGCGGTGGCTCGCTGAAATCCGGTTGTTCGACCCATTGGCCATGGCTGTTGGGCTCGTAGCCGAGGGTGCTGCCTGCGTTGGAATCGGTGCGCATCTGGCCGTCCCGGTGATAGCTGTGGACCGGGCAGCGTGGGGCGTTCACCGGGATTTGATGATGATTGACGCCCACGCGATAGCGCTGTGCATCGCCGTAGGAGAACAGGCGGGCCTGAAGCATCTTGTCCGGTGAGAAACTGATGCCGGGCACGACGTTGGCCGGGTTGAAGGCTGCCTGTTCGACGTCGGCGAAGTAGTTGTCGGGGTTGCGGTTAAGTTCAAGTACACCGACTTCGATCAACGGGTAATCCTTGTGGGGCCAGACCTTGGTCAGGTCGAAGGGATTGATCGGGTACGTCTCGGCGTCCAGCTCCGGCATCACTTGCACGTAGAGCTTCCATTGCGGGAAGCGGCCTTCCTCGATGCTGGTGTACAGGTCGCGCTGGGCACTTTCGCGATCATCGCCGATCAGTGTCGCGGCTTGCTGATCGGTCAGGTTCTCGATGCCTTGCTCGGTCTTCCAGGTGAATTTCACCCAGAATCGCTCGTTCGCCGGGCTGATGAAACTGAACGTATGGCTGCCGAAACCATGCATGTGGCGGTAGGTGCGCGGCAACCCGCGATCACTCATGACGATCGTCACCTGATGCAGCGCCTCGGGCAGCAACGTCCAGAAATCCCAGTTGTTGCGGGCGCTGCGCAGGTTGGTGCGCGGGTCGCGTTTGACCGCATGGTTGAGGTCGGGGAATTTCAGCGGATCGCGCAGAAAGAACACCGGCGTGTTGTTGCCCACCAGATCCCAGTTGCCTTGCTCGGTATAGAACTTGATGGCAAACCCGCGAATGTCACGTTCGGCATCGGCGGCACCACGCTCGCCGGCCACGGTGGAAAACCGGACGAAGATATCGGTGGTCTTGCCCACGCTCGAAAACAGTCTGGCCTTGGTATAGCGGCTGATGTCACGGGTGACGGTGAAGGTGCCGAACGCCCCCGAACCCTTGGCGTGCATGCGCCGTTCGGGAATGACCTCACGATCGAAATGCGCCAGCTTTTCCAGCAGCCATACGTCTTGCAACAGCACCGGGCCTCGCGGGCCGGCGGTCTGCGAGTTGTTGTTGTCCACCACTGGTGCGCCGGCGGCGGTCGTCAGCTTTTTCATGCGCTACTCCTGGCTTTTGTCGGTTTGCCGCCATCACATCAAAAGCCTTGGGAGCCCTCTATTGCACCATGGTGTCGCTGCATGGCCGCCAGGCAGGGCAGGCGTGTCTGGCGTGTCGGCGGCTGGCCGGTTCGGGAGCGGCAGATGGGGGATCAGGCGAGGGTGATGCTGACGTTGATGTTGCTGCGTGTGGCTTTGGAGTAGGGGCAATTCTGGTGCGCGGCTTCGATCAGTTGGCGTGCCACTTCCGGCTCGATCTCCGGCAATGACACGGCCAGGCGGGCCTGCAGGAAGAACCCGTGCTCTGCGTGTACGAGGTCGACTTGAGCCTCCACCTCGGCGTTTGCCGGGAAGCCGATCCTGCGAGCGTTGCAGGCGTGGCGCAGGGAGCCGAGAAAACAAGCCGACCAGCACACCGCGAACAACTGCTCGGGATTGGTTCCCGTCCCCGGTGCGCCCGGAGGGGAGAGCCTGAGATCAAGTCGACCATCGTGACTGCGTGCGGTCCCCTCACGGCCTCCCGTGGTGCGGGTCTGTGCGGTATAGAGCGTTTTTTCGATGTTGATCATGGGCATTCCCTGGTGAAGATTTCACTGCGTCGAAAGATCGATGCAGGCTGAGCGTGGGGTGTCGTGACGTTCTGCGGCAGACGCACCCGCTAGCGGCGTGGGGTGGTCCGGCGCTGTGATGCCCCGATGGCCCAGGTTGTCGAGCAACGTGGATCGTGCAATCTCGATGAGCCATGCCCGAAACGGAAAGCCGGGGTCATGCCGGGCCTGCTCGAGATAAAGGGTCTTGAAGGCTTGCTGGACGAGGCGGCCGGTGTCCTCGCGACTGATCCTTCCGGCCTGTACCTGGCCTTCGAAATAGGCGATGAGCAACGGTGTCACCGTCGCGAACAGTTGTTGGGATTCAGCCCTGTCATGCCTGACGGCGCCCGTGACCAAGGCATACAGTTCGTCGTTGCCGAGTCGGTCAGCCTCGCACAGGCAATGTTGGCGATAACCTTCAGCCATGATCGGATCCCTCGCAAAACCATCGTTCGACCGACCGCGACAACCCATGATGTCTGCAGGTTGCCTGACGTTCAGCGGTGAGCGTCAATCCTGCCCCCAGGACCTGATCGACTGCCAGTTATGCGTTGTTAGCGCTTGTTAGCGATGCCTGAATGATGTGTTTGAAGTGATGACTGCCTGGCTGTCAGGCCGGGGTCTTGGCGTGGTTTTCAGGCGGCGGATGCCTGAAGGACGGGCAGGTTTGCGCGGGCGCATTTATGACAACCCGATCGCTTGGCCATCATTCCGATGGCGTAGGAAACACCCGATATTTATTTCGCACTTTTCCTACATTTTGTTTGCCTCTCCAGCAAAAAACGTGGTTATTATCCGGCGGCGCTACGGGTCACAAACCCGGCGCCAGAAGATTGCCGTGTGTCTACAGACCCGGCAATCGCAGCCGATCGGGACCACCCTGGCGCTGTCACCCACCGCGCAGGTTGTTCCTCGTCGTTGACCCTCAAATGGAAGTCGAGGTTTCAATTGATCACGCGGTTTGCAATCGACGATGCAATGAGCAGGGCGACGGATGTCGTCAACGATTCTGTCATCTCCCCAGCTGCCTGCGCGGACCGCGCCGCGGTGTTCTTCGCCAGCCTTTCTCCCCCCGGTTTCCTGTGTGTGCCTGCGTGCGACGCGAGTCTGCATGCGCGTGCCGCGCCATCTTCCTGAATTCGAATGACCGAACCGGTACCTGATACCGGGGCCTGACTGGCGGGGCGCGTGCTGTCTCTGCCTGATCACAAAAATAATGCAGTCATGGACGGTAGCCTCCGATGCTCGACAACACTTCCTTGCGTGGGACGAATCCCGCGCAGCCCGACGTTTCATCCTCGATTCCGTTCGACACCGATCTGTGTGTGCACGGTCTGTTCGAAGCGCAGGTGCTGCGCAACCCCGAGGCCATTGCCGTGCGTTGGCAAGCAGAGGCGCTCAGCTACCGCGATCTCAATATCCGCGCCAATCGACTGGCCCATCACCTGCGTAGCCTCGGCGTCGGGCCGGATGTGCGGGTAGGGATTTGTCTTGAGCGTTCGCTGGAAATGCTGGTGGGTGTGCTCGCGGTGCTCAAGGCCGGAGGTGCCTACGTGCCGCTGGACCCGGCGTATCCGCAGGCGCGGCTGGCGCACATGCTGGCCGATAGCGCGCCAGCGGTGGTGCTGACCCACGGTCAGGCGCGGCATGTCCTGATGACTGCGCTCGAACAATCGACCACGGTGCTCGATCTGAGCGATTCAACACATTGGGCTTCGCAATCTCCGGAGAACCCCGATCCTTCCGCGACAGGCCTGACACCCCGACACCTCGCCTACGTGATCTACACCTCCGGCTCGACCGGCACCCCGAAAGGCGTGATGGTCGAGCATCGCGGGTTGATCGCCGTGAGCGCTGCCTGGGCGCAACTCTATGCCTTGGGTGAGCCGCTCAATCACCTGCAAATGGCCGGTTTTTCCTTCGACGTGTTCAGCGCCGATCTGATTCGAGCATTGGGGTTTGGCGGCACGCTGGTGCTGTGCCCCCGCGACACCTTGATGGATCCGCCGGCCCTGTATCGCCTGATGCGCGATGCGCAGATCGGTTTTGCCGACTTCGTCCCGGCGCTGCTCAATCCCTTGCTGGCGTGGGTCGAAGAGACCGGTCATGACTTGTCGTTCCTGCGCACCGTGGTCTGCGGCTCGGACATCTGGACTGCCCACAGCGCCCGGCAATTGCGCAGGCTGTGTGGTGAGCGGGTGCAGATCGTCCAGGCCTATGGCGTGACCGAAGCGAGCATCGACAGTACCTGTTTCGAGTTCACCGAAGGCAGTCAGGTCGACGCGGTGTTGCCCATCGGCCGTGCACTGCCCAATACCCGGATTTACCTGCTCGACGAACAAGGCGAGCCCGTTGCCGAGAGTGTCGCGGGTGAGTTGTACATCGGTGGCGTCGGCGTGGCGCGGGGTTATCTGAACCTGCCGCAATTGACTGCCGAGCGCTTCATCGACAACCCGTTCGTGGCGGGTGAGCGCTTGTACCGAACCGGAGATCTGGCGCGTTATCGGGTCGACGGCCAACTGGAATTCCTCGGCCGCAACGACTCCCAGGCCAAGTTGCGCGGGCTGCGTCTGGAGCTGGGGGAAATAGAAACCCGACTGGCAGACATTGCAGGCGTACGTGAAAGCGTGGTGTTGCTGCGCCAGGACGGACTCGGTGAACCTCGACTGGTCGCGTATTACTGCGAAAAACCGGGCACAACGCTGAGTCCGCGTTCACTGCGTGAACAGCTGCAAATCAGCCTGCCGGACTACATGGTGCCGACGGCATTTGTGCGTCTGGATGCGCTGCCGCTGACTGCCAACGGCAAGGTCGATCGGCCCGGTTTGCCTGCACCGGACGTCGAGGCATTTGATCAGCAGGACTACCAGGCGCCGCAGGGTTCTTTGGAAGCCGCGCTCGCCGCAATCTGGGCCGAGGTGCTCGGCGTCGAGCGAGTGGGGCGTGAGGATCAGTTCTTTGCTCTCGGCGGTCACTCGCTGCTGGTGATGCGTGTGCTGGCGCAGGTTCGCCATGCGCTGGGGCTGGAAGTCGCGCCTTCGACGTTGTTCGCCGCCCCCGTTTTGAAGCAGTTCGCCGAACGGCTGCAAGCCAGTCAGGCTGCGGCTCGTCCAGCCATCACGGCCCTTGAACGCTCGGGCGCGCAAACGTTGTCGTCTGCCCAGCAGCGTCTGTGGTTCCTGGCACAAATGGAGGGTGGCAACGCGGCGTATCACATGCCGCTGAACCTGCGCTTGCGTGGCTCACTGGACGTTCCGGCGCTCGAACGCAGCTTCAATCAACTGGTGGCGCGCCATGCTGCGCTGCGTACCACTTTCATTGCCGTTGAAGGGGAAGGGCGGCAGCAGGTTTCACCGCCCGCGCACAGCCTTCGACTGACCGTCACCGATCTGCAAGGGCCTAATGCTCAAGAGCGCCTCACCCGGTTGATCGACGAGGAGGGCGCCCGGCCGTTCGACCTGAGCCGTGGCCCGCTGATGCGCGTAAGTCTGGTTCGACTGGCAGCGGACGACCATGTGCTGATACTGACCCAGCACCACATCATCTCCGATGGCTGGTCGATGGGCGTGCTCACCCGCGAACTGGGGCAACTCTACGAAGCCGCGCTACAGGATCGCGACGATCCGCTGCCGGCATTGCCCGTGCAGTACGTGGATTACGCCGTGTGGCAGAAACAATGGCTGACCGGCGACGTGCTGGAACAGCAAAACCGCTATTGGCGCGAAACCCTCACGGGCGCGCCGGTGCTGCTGGAATTGCCGACGGATCACAAGCGTCCCCCCGTGCAGGATTATCTCGGCGGTTTTATCCCGCTGGTCTTCGACGAAGCTTTGACCACGCGCCTGAAAGCCCTGGGCATGCAACAAGGCACCACGCTGTTCATGACTTTGCTGGCCGGTTTTTCGCTGCTGTTGTCGCGCCTGTCGGGGCAGGACGATGTGGTGATCGGCGTGCCGTCGGCCAACCGTCCGCAGCAGGAACTGGAAGGGCTGATCGGTTTCTTCGTCAACACCCTGGCCCTGCGCATGACCCGGTCGGGTTCGCCGTCGGTGGCGCAATGGCTGCAACAGGCGCGGCGGGTGGCGCTGGGGGCTCAGGAGCATCAGGACCTGCCGTTCGAGCAGGTGGTGGAGTTGCTCAACCCGCCGCGCAGTCTGGCCCACAGTCCGCTGTTCCAGGTGCTGTTTGCCTGGGAGCAGGATCAGGATTCCGATCTGCTGCTGACCGGACTCGACGTCACGCCGGTCGAAACCAGTCATCACGTAGCCAAGTTCGATCTGCAACTGTCGCTCCACGAGCGTGACGGGCAGATCGTCGGTGGCCTGGAGTTCGCCTCGGGCCTGTTCGAGCGTGGCACCGTCGAGCAGTTCGGCGAGTACCTGCGCCGGGTGCTGACGCAGATGGTCGAGGACAGTGAGCAGTCGCTGGCGGGGATCAAGCTGCTGAGCGCCGAACAACACCAGCAGATCGTTCACGACTGGAACCGCACCGCGCGGGACACCGCGTCGCTGCCCGGTTGCGTGGCACGTTTCGAAACCCTCGCCCGGCAGGCGCCCGATGCCGTGGCGCTGCTCGCCGACCGTGAGCAACTGAGCTACGGTGAACTGAATCACGCCGCCAACCGTCTCGCGCATTACCTGATCGAACAGGGCGTCGGCCCCGAACATCGCGTCGGCCTGTGTCTGGAACGCTCACCGAAAATGGTCATTGGCCTGCTGGCAATCCTCAAGGCCGGCGCGGCGTATGTGCCGTTCGACCCGGCTTACCCGAGCGAACGTCTGGCGTTCATGTTCAGCGACGCCACGCCGACCTTGCTGTTGACGCAGTCGAGCCTGATGGCCGGGCTGCCGGCCAACGAGGCGAAGATCTGCTGCCTGGACACTGACGCATCGCAATGGGCTCAGCACCCGACGGATGATCCGCAAGTCACGGTGACCCCGGAACACCTCGGTTACGTGCTCTACACCTCCGGCTCCACCGGCCGCCCGAAAGGCGTCGCCCACAACCGCCGCGCGCTGGACAACCTGATCAACTGGCAACTCGATCAAGCGGCGGCACCGCAGCGCGTGCTGCAATTCGCCTCGCTGAACTTCGACGTTTCGTTCCAGGAAATCTGCAGCACCCTCTGCCAGGGCGGCAGCCTGCTGCTGATGACCGAAGACAGCCGCAAGGACCTTGCCGCGCTGCGCCCGACCCTGGTGGCCGAAGGCGTGCAGCGGGCGTTCCTGCCGTTCGCCGTGTTGCAGCAACTCGCCGGCCTGACCGAGGCCGATGCCCCGATGCCGGCCGGCGGTTGCGAAATCATCACCGCCGGTGAAGCCCTGCAAATCAATGACGAGCTGCGCGGTTTTGTCCGTGGACTGGGCGGCGCGCAGTTGCACAATCAATACGGGCCGACCGAAACCCATGTGGTCAGCCAGTTCAGCCTTGACTGCAACGAGGCCGAGTCCTGGCCGGACGCGCCGCCCATTGGCCGTCCCATCGCCAACGCGCGGCTTTACGTGCTGGATGAACACTTGAATCCGGTGCCGGTCGGCGTAGCGGGCGAGTTGTACATCGCTGGCGCGTGTCTGGCTCGTGGCTATCTGAACCGCCCGGACCTGACGGCCGAACGCTTCCTGCCGGACCCGTTCAGTGACGAGCCGGGCGCGCGGATGTACCGCAGCGGCGACCTCGCGAAGTTCCAGGCCGACGGCAACGTGCAGTACCTGGGACGCATCGACCAACAGGTGAAACTGCGCGGCTTCCGCATCGAGCTCGGCGAGATCGACAGCCTGTTGCAGCAACAACCCGGTGTGCAGGAAGCCGCCGTGTTGCTGCGTGAAGACGTGGCCGGGGACAAGCGTCTGGTGGCCTATGTGGTCGGCTCCGCGACCAGCGAATCCTTGCGTGCCGAACTGCAACGCCAGTTGCCCGAACACATGATCCCGAGTGCCTGGGTCCGGCTCTCGCAACTGCCGCTGACCCGCAACGGCAAGCTCGACCGACAGGCGCTGCCGGCACCGGAGCGCAGCGCCGGGGCGACCTACGAGGCGCCGCGCAACGACATCGAACGGCAAATGGCCGAGATCTGGGCTGAAGTGCTCAAGTGCGAGCGGGTCGGCATCCACGACAACTTCTTCGACCTTGGCGGCCATTCGCTGCTGGCGACGCGGATGATCTACGCGATCAACCAGCGCATGGGCGCGCAACTGTCCCTGAGCAGTCTGTTCCAGACTCCGGTGTTGAAGGATCTGGCAGCGCAGGTTTCGCGTGAAGAGCAGAGCGTTGAACCGGCGTTCATCCAGATCGAGCCGGATCGCGGCAATCGACATGAACCTTTCCCGCTGACCGATATCCAGCAGGCCTACTGGTTCGGTCGCGAGGCAACGGTCAGCCTCGGCGGCGTCAGTGCCCACGGCTACGAAGAACTGCGCATTCCCGGGTTCGACGCCGAGCGTTTCGAGCAAGCCCTGAATCGCATGATCCTGCGCCACGACATGCTGCGTGTGATCTTCCTCAGCGACGGCACGCAACAGGTGCTGGCGCAGGTGCCGACCTACCGCATGCCCCGCAGTGATCTGCGCGGTTTGCCCGCTGACGTGGCGCAACGGACGCTGGAAGCAACCCGCGAACGCCAGTCCCATCAGGTGCTGGACGCCAGTCGCTGGCCGCTGTTCGAGTTCAGCCTGTCGCTGCTCGATGACGGCATCACCCATTTGCACATCAGCCTCGATGCGCTGATTGTCGATGCGGCGAGCACGCAGATTCTCGCGCGCGAACTCATGGCATTCTACGTCGATCCGGCGCTGGAACTGGCCGAACCGGGCCTGACTTTCCGCGACTACTTATTGGCCGAACAGCAACTGCGCAACGGTCGCCGCTACGAGCAGGCGCTGGGCTACTGGCGCGAACGAGTGACTACTCTGGCCCCGGCGCCAGACCTGCCGCTGGTGCGCCAACCCGAGAGCATCGCCAACCCGCACTTCACCCGCCGTGACCGCGACATGTCGGCGGCGCAGTGGACGCAACTCAAAGCCTTGGCCAAGCAGTTTGCGGTGACACCGTCGGTGATGCTCCTGACCGCCTTCAGCGAAGTGTTGGCGCTGTGGAGCCGCACCCCGCGTTTCACCCTGAGCCTGCCGCTGTTCAATCGCATGCCGTTGCACCCGGATGTCGATGAAATCATCGGTGACTTCACCTCGCTGGTGCTGCTGGAAGTCGGCATCGACGGGGCACTGAGCTTCACCGACAAGGCCCGCGCCGTGCAGGCGCAGCTGTGGCGCGACATCGACCATTCGGTGGTCAGCGGCGTACGGGTGCTGCGCGAATTGTCCCAGGCCCGGGGCGTGCAGCAGACGGCGATGCCGATCGTGTTCAACAGCACGCTGTCGGAAGCGGCGCCGGAGCTGGCCGAATTCAACCTGGCCGATGCATTGAACGCCAGACACATGCACAGCATCACCCAGACCCCGCAGGTGTGGCTCGATCACACCTTGCTGGAGCTGGAAGGACGGCTGTTGTTCAACTGGGACAGCATCGACGAACTGTTCCCTCAAGGCATGATCGAGCAGATGTTTGTCGCCTATAACACGTTGCTCGACAGCCTCTGCGAGCCGGCGGCCTGGGGCGCCAACACGCCACAATTGCTGCCGCAGGCGCGGTTGCCGGCACCGGTCGACATTCAGCAAACGCTGCCATTGATGCACGAACTGTTCGAGCGTCAGGCCCTCGCCACACCGGATGCAATGGCGGTCATCGGCGCGCGACAACTGACTTACGCCCAGTTGCGTTTTGAGGCCCGACAACTCGGCGCCCGCCTGCAAGCGCAGGGCGTGCTGCCGAACCGCTTGGTGGCGGTGGTGATGGAGCGCGGCTGGGAGCAAGTGGTCGCAACGTTGGCGATTCTGTACGCCGGCGGCGCTTATCTGCCCATCGAACCGACTCAGCCGGCGGAACGGCTGCGGCATATTCTGGAGCGGGCCGAGGCGAGTCTGGCCCTGACCCAACCGGCGCTGCTCGACAAAATCGAATGGCCGGCGCAGGTCACGCCCATCGCCGTGACCGATGCAGTCTCAAACGACGCCTTGCCACTGCAACCGGTGCAGGTAAACGAAAACGACCTCGCTTACGTGATCTACACCTCCGGCTCCACCGGTCAGCCGAAGGGCGTGGTGATCGACCATCGCGGTGCGGTCAACACCTTGCTCGACATCAACCGCCGTTTTGCCGTCGGGCCGAATGATCGGGTGTTGGCGATCTCCTCGCTGAGTTTCGACCTGTCGGTCTATGACTTCTTCGGCACGCTGGCGGTGGGCGCGGCGGTGGTCATCCTCGACCCGCAACTGACCCTCGATCCGGCGCACTGGCTTGCATTGATCAAGCGTCATCAGGTCAGTCTGTGGAACTCGGTGCCGGCGCTGCTCGGCATGCTGGTCGAGTACGTGGAGGGCGAGGGCGGCGCGTTGCCCGCGAGCCTGCGGGTGGCGATGTTGTCGGGCGACTGGATTCCTCTGACCTTGCCTGAGCGGGTCTGGGCGTTGCAGCCGGACTTGCAACTGATCAGCCTCGGCGGCGCCACCGAAGCGTCGATCTGGTCGATCTATTATCCGGTGACGCACGTCGATCCGGACTGGCGCAGCATTCCCTACGGCAAGGCTCTCGACCATCAGCGCTTCTATGTGCTGGACGAAGCGCTGCAGGTCCGTCCGACCTGGGTTGCGGGTCAGCTGTACATCGGCGGCATAGGTCTGGCCAAGGGTTACTGGCGCGATGAAAAACTCAGCGCGGGCAGTTTTTTCGACCATCCACTGACTGGCGAACGGCTGTATCGCACCGGTGACCTGGGGCGCTTGCTGCCCGACGGCAACATCGAGTTCCTCGGTCGCGAAGACAATCAGGTCAAGGTCCAGGGCTATCGCATTGAGCTGGGCGAAATCGAAGCCGCGCTCAATCGCCATCCCGGCGTGCAGAGCGCGGTGGTGCGGATTCTTGGCAGCACGCTGGGTGAGAAACGTCTGGCGGGTTATGTGCTCAAGGCCGATCCGGCGTTGCAGGCCAGTGATTTCACCGACTACCTGACGGACAAGCTGCCGGCGTACATGATTCCGACGTCTTTCTCCTTCGTCGAAGCCTGGCCGTTGTCGTCCAACGGCAAGGTCGACAAGAAGCGCCTGCCGGAACCAGAGCAAATCGAGGAACAAGGGCCGGCGCTGGAAGTAGAGGGCCCGCAGGAACAGCGGCTGGTGGAAATCGTGCAGGGCGTGCTCAAGCGCGAATCCATTGCCGCCAATGCCAACCTGCTGAACCTCGGCGCAACGTCAATCGATATCGTCAGGATCAGCAACGCCTTGTCCGGCGCCTTGCAGTTCCGCCCGCATGTGGCCCAGTTGCTGGCCCAGCCGACGTTGCTGCATCTGCTGGGCATGTACCGCCAGAACCGGGCGCGTCAGGAATTGCTCGGCAACGTGCAGCAGACGTCGGAGACCCCGCAGGACATCATCGAAGATCCGCAGCAACGGGCGCAGTTCAAGGCTGAACAACGTGGTCGCCGTGAGTTTGCTCAAACCCTTCCGGCAGTGGCACTGGACTTGCCGCAAGACCCGGCCTTCGCAAGGCGTTTGAGTGATTACCGCTCGGTGCGCCAGTTCGGCGAGCAGCCAATTGCCACTCAAGCCTTCGCGCATGTATTGGCGGCTCTGGCCCAAGGGCAGCTCGACGGTGAAGTGAAATACCAGTTCCCTTCGGCGGGCGGGCTGTACCCGATTCAGGCCTACCTCTACGTCAAGCCGGATCGCGTGCTCGGCGTGCCCGGTGGCGCGTATTACTACGATCCTCGCCAGCATCGCTTGCTGGCACTTCAGAGCGGACTGCTCGACCCGGACACCTACGACTATTTCGTCAATCGTCCGGTGTACGAGAACGCCGCGTTCTCGCTGTTCTTTATCGCCGACATGGCCGCGATCCGCCCGCTGTATGGCGAGCGCAGCCGTGACTTCTGCCATATCGAAAGCGGCGCAATGGCCCAGTTGCTGAGCATGACCGCCGTCGAACAGGGCCTGGGTCTGTGCGGCATCGGCTCGGTCGAGGAGCAGCAACTGACGGCGCTGTTCGACCTCGGGCCGAATCATGAATTGATCTACTCGATGATCGGCGGCCTGCGCACGGCCGATGAACAACACCGCGCGCCGGTCGAGGCGTTTGCCATCGAGCCTGTGACCGCAAGCCTGGACGACGAAAACATGGAGGAGTTCGAAGTATGAATGCCGATCAATTGCTGGCGTTGTTCGCTCGCCATGGCGTGGTGCTCGAGGTGGACGGTGACAGGCTGCGCTGCAAGGCGCCGCGCGGGTTTCTCACCGAAGAACTGACCGCGGCGCTCAAGCTCCACAAGCAGGAGCTGATTGCCTTGCTCGGCGGCCAGGATGACACGGCGATTCCCCGGCGTGCCGACGGGAAAACGAACTGGCCGTTGTCGTTCTCGCAGCGGCAGCTGTGGTTTCTCGATCAGCTGGAACCCGGCAACCCGTTCTACAACGTGCCCACGGCGGTGACGCTGAAGGGGCGGCTGGACGTGGCGCTGCTGGAGCGGGCGTTGAACGAGCTGGTTGCCCGCCACGAAGTCCTGCGCACGACGTTTTGCAGCGTCGAGGGTGAGCCGCGTCAGGTGGTGCATCCGTCGATGCCGCTGTCGTTGTCGGTGACGGATCTGCGCCAGTTGCCTGCCTCAGAGCGCGAGCAGCAAGTGCGATTTGCCGTCGAACAGGACGCACGGGCGCCGTTCGATCTGGCCACCGGGCCGTTGCTGCGCGCGTCTTTGTTGCGTGTGGCGGACGACGAATACCTGTGGCTGTACAGCGTGCATCACATCATCGCCGACGGTTGGTCGATGGGCGTGATTCTGCAGGAAGTCGCGACGCTGTACGGCGATTATCAGCGTGGTGAGGCCTCGACTCTCGCGCCGTTGCCAGTGCAATACGCCGACTACGCCTGCTGGCAGCAACAGCGCGTCGGCGGTGCGGCGCTGGACGCGCAGCTCGATTACTGGCGTCGCACCCTGGACGACGCGCCGCTGTTGTCGACCCTGCCTGCCGACCGGCCGCGACCGTTGGTGCAGCGTTATGTCGGAGCCACGTTCAGTTCCTCTGTCGATGGCAGCACCCTACGCGAACTCACGGCGCTGGCCCGGCAGACCCAGGGCACGCTGTTCAACGTGCTGCTGGGCGCCTTGGCGGTGCTGTTGTGGCGCCACAGCGGCCAGCAGGATCTGTGCATCGGCACGCCGTTCGCCAACCGCAATCGCCCGGAAGTCGAGCCGCTGATCGGTCACTTCGTCAACACGCTGGTGCTGCGTCAGCGCCTCAATCCGCAGCAGACCTTCGCCGAACTGCTGCGCGACGTGCGTGGCCAGATGCTCGACGTCCACGCTCATCAGGACGTGCCGTTCGACCGCGTGGTCGAAGCCGTCAACCCGCAACGCGATCCGGGTCATTCGCCGCTGTTCCAGGTGATGCTGGTGCTGCAGAACACTCCGGGCAGCGGCGTACAGATGCCCGATCTGGAACTGACGCCGTACGGCACCAGCAGCGCCACGGCCAAGTTTGACCTGGCGTTTGAATGGGTCGAGCGGGAAGGGCGGCTGGACCTGTTGGTGGAATACAACACCGATCTTTATGACATCGCGACCATCGAACGCCTGAGCGGGCATTACCGTCATCTACTTGAGCAGATCGCCGCCGACGCCAAGCAACCGATCAATGCAATGCAGTTGATGAACGAGGCTGAGCGTCAGCGGGTGCTGGTCGACTTCAACCGCACAATGCCGCTGACGCAACCGGCGTCCTGCGTGCATCAACTGGTCGAAGCTCAGGTCGCTAGCAACCCTCAGGCCTGCGCAGTGGTGTTTGAAGGGGAGTCGCTGAGCTACGCCGAACTCAATGCCCGGGCCAACCGACTGGCGAGGCACTTGCGCACCTTGGGCGTCGGCCCGGACGTGCGCGTGGCGGTGTGCATCGAGCGTTCGCTGGAACTGCCGGTGGCGTTGCTGGCAGTGCTCAAGGCCGGTGGCGCGTATGTGCCGCTGGACCCCGATTATCCGCTGGGACGCCTGAGCCATATGCTTGGCGACAGCACGCCGGCGGTGCTGCTGACCCTCGGCTCGGCGCACGGGATTTTGCGTCAGGCCATACAAGGTTCGACCTGGGAAGCGCCGATTCTTGATCTCGAAAAAGATGCCGCGAGCTGGGCGTCGTTGCCCGCCGACAATCTCGATCCACGCAATGTCGGCGTCACCCCTGACCATCTCGCCTACGTGATCTACACCTCGGGCACCACCGGGTTGCCCAAGGGCGCGATGGTCGCCCACCGTGGCCTGAGCAATCTGTTGCTGTGGTGTTTGCAGGTCTGCGGCGAAGCGGGGGCGATGCTGCACAAAATCCCGTTCGGTTTCGATGCGTCGGCGTGGGAGACGTTCTGGCCGCTGGCAACCGGCGGGCGTCTGATCATTGCGAAGCCCGGTGGGCATTACGAACCGGCGTATCTGGCCCGCGAAGTACGGGAACAGCAGGTCACGGCGCTGGTGTTCGTGCCAGCGATGTTGCAGCTGTTTCTGGAAGTCGACGAGGTCAGCCAGTGTGCGTCGCTGACCGATGTATTCAGCGGCGGCGGTGAATTGCCGCCAGCCCTGGCCCGGCGCTTTCAGGAACGCTTGCCCCATGCGCGGCTGCACAACGTCTACGGCCCGACCGAAACCACGGTGATCAACAGCGTCTGGACCCTGGAGCCGGGCGTCGAGGTACCGGCCCGGCAACTGCCGATCGGCCGGCCGATTTCCAACAATCGTTTTTACGTACTCGATGACCGCGACGAGCCGGTGCCGGTGGGTGTCACCGGGCAATTGCACATTGGCGGCGTCGGCGTGGCCCGGGGGTATCTGGGGCTGGCGCAGCTCAGTGCCGAGCGCTTTATCGACAATCCGTTCGTGGCAGGCGATCGCCTCTATCGCAGCGGCGATCTGGCGCGCTATCGCCCGGACGGCCAACTGGAGTTTCTCGGGCGCAACGACTTCCAGGTCAAGTTGCGCGGCGTGCGTCTGGAACTGGGCGAGATCGAAGCCCGGCTCGAAGCGTTTCCCGGCATTCGCAGCGCCGTTGTGCTGATGGTCGGCGACGCGGCACAGGATCAGCGGCTGGTGGCGTGTTGCGTGGTCGCCGAGTCGATGGATGAAGCGGCGGTTCAGGCCCATCTGGCGACGACGCTGCCACGTGCGGTGGTCCCCGGCAGTTATCTGTGGCTCGACGCCTTGCCCCTGACCGCCAATGGTAAGGTCGACCGTGCTGCGCTGACAGCAATGGCGGACGAGGAAATGGTCAATCGTCAGGTCAACCTGAGCAGCCCGCGCGACCACATTGAACTGACGCTGTATCAAATCTGGAAACGTCTGCTGCTGGTGCCGCAGATCGGCATCCGCGACAACTTCTTCAACGTCGGCGGCACCTCCATCGCCGCGATCAAAATGGCCCATGAAATCAGCCAGGTGTTCGCGGTTGAGATGCCGGTGCGCGTGGTGCTCAGCTACCCGACCATCGAGGCGCTGGGCGGCTGGCTGCGGGTCGGGGCGAACCCGGCGGTGGCGCAGGGCAATCTGATCGAGTTCCGTCGCGGCACAGGGCAGCGCAACGTGGTGTGCATTCACCCGGCGGGCGGCACGGCGTTCTGTTACCTGTCGCTGGCCAAGGTGTTGCCGGACGAGGCCGGTGTTTACGGGGTGCAATCGCCGGGGCTGAATCCGGGGGAGAGCACCGAACCGACGGTTGAAGCGATGGCCGAAGCGTATCTGCGATTGATCGAACCGCTGACGACGCAACCGCTGATTCTCACCGGGCTGTCGTTCGGTGGTCTGGTGGCTTATGAAATGGCTCGGTTGCTGACGGCGGCCGGGCATCGTCAGGTGACGGTGGTGTTGCTCGATACCCAGGGCAGCGATGATCCGGGTTTCCGCGAGCAGATCGGCACCGTGGACATGGCCGAGTTCCGCGACAAACTGGTGCGCTTCAACGGCATGTACCCCGGCATCGAAGACGCGCAAGTCGAGCGCTATTTCCACATCTACAACCACAACCGTCTGGCCATGGCCGCCTATGAATGTGCGCCGCGCGCCGGGCGTGTGGTGCTGATCCAGGCGCGGGAGGATTTCAGCCGCCATCAGTTGCATGAACTGCGCGGCTTCTGGCGTCACCGCGCCGGCACCGGCTATCTGGCGAAACTGGTCAGCGGCGGGCACTGGGACATGCTTGAAAGCGCGGAAATCCATCGGGTCTCGCAGGTCATCCGGCAGGAGCTGCAACGCTTCGCCGCGCAGGAGGCGAAATGATGAGGGCATCCAATGACCTGACGTTGCTCGCACGCTTTGCGGGGCAAGTGCAGCGCAATCCGAAAGACCCGGCCGTCATCGACGGCTCGGTAACCCTGACTTACGCCGAACTGGCCAGCGCCAGCGAGCGCATCGCCCGAGGGCTGCTGGCACGCGGCGTCGAGCCCGGCCAGTCGCTGGCGTTGTGCATGCCACGTTGCTGGCAATGGTTGGCGGCGATGCTTGGCGCGTTGAAAATCGGCGCCGTGGTTGTGCCGCTGGACCGTGCCAGTCCGCTCAAGCGTCGGGAGTTGATGCTGGTGGATGCAGCGTGCGTGGGACTGATTACCCTGGACGAAGAATCTCAGTGGTCGCCTTCATTGTGGCAGTCCAGCGTCGAGGCCTTGCTCGACCAGCCGGACACTCCGCCGCAAGCGCTGACCGCAGAGTTCGCCGAAGTGATGTTCCTGTTCTACACCTCGGGCACCACCGGCATTCCGAAAGCCGTGGAAGTCGGCGAGCGTGGCTTGTTGCGTCTGGCGCACACCGACGGCTATATCGAAATTCGCCCGACCGACCGGTTCGCCTGCCTGTCCAACCCGGCGTTCGACGCGTGCAGTTTCGAACTGTGGGCGCCGCTGCTCAACGGCGGCTGCTGCGTGATGATCGCCGACGAGGACGTGCTGGATGCGCGCCGACTGGCCGAGGTGCTGGGGTGGACGCAGGTCGACAACCTGTTCATGACGGTGTCGCTGTTCAACACCTTGATTGCCGAGTGGCCGTCGTGCTTTTCCAGCGTGCGGCAGGTGCTGATCGGCGGCGAGCAGATCAGCGCAGCGGTGGTTCGTGCATGGTATCGGGCCAATCCAGAGAGCCTGTGCCGGATTCATAACGTCTACGGCCCCACCGAATGCACCACGTTTGCCCTGTGCTGGCCGATCAGCCGCGACTTTGCCGGTGACCTGGCGCCCATTGGCCGGGCGCTGCCGGATACCGGCGTGCAGGTGCTGGATGAACAGCAACGGCCGGTGCCGGCGGGAGAGGTAGGCGAGCTGTATCTGAGTGGCAGCGGTGTTGCCCGTGGCTACCGTAACCGGCCCGAAGAAACCGCCCGCCAGTTCGTCCGTTTGCCCGACCTCGACGGTGGCGCGCACGTCCATTACCGCACCGGCGATCTGGTGCGCTGCAACGCCGAAGGCTTGATTGAGTGTCTGGGTCGGGTCGACCGTCAGGTGAAGATTCGCGGCTTCCGCATCGAACCGGGGGAGGTGGAGCAACGGATCCTGGAGCATCCGGGCGTGACGCAGGTGTACGTCTGCACCCGGCGTCAGGCGGCGGAGGACCATCAGCTGCTGGCGTTCGTCGTTCCGCGCGGGGAGCTGGACTATCACGCCTTCGAAGCCCATTTGCGGGCGCAACTGGCGCCATACATGCGACCGCATCAGTTGTTCCTGCTGGAGCGCCTGCCGCTGACGGCCAATGGCAAGATCGATCGCGACAGCTTGCTGGGGCAACCGCTGAGTCCATGGCATCCAGCTTCCGTGGCCATGGAAAACGACAACGCTTCACCGGCGCTGGACTGGTTGCTGAGTCAGGCCCGTTCGCTGCTCGGCCAACCGGGCCTGAGTGCGCAGGACGACTGGCTGGGCAGTGGCGGCGATTCGCTCAAGGCCATGCGTCTGCGTTCGGCGATTCGTAACCGTTGGCAGCGCGAGATCCCCCTCGACACGTTGCTCAACGAGTCCTTCGCATCATTGGCCGGACAACTGCTGGGCGAGCGTGGCGATTCGATCTATCCACCTGCGCCCGGGATCAGTCGCGCCGCACGCTTGCAAGCCACTGCCGAACAGCGCCGCCTGTGGTTGTTGCAGCAACGTACGCCGACCTCGACCGCTTACAACGTGCCGCTGATTCTGCATCTGGCGGCCGGTGTCGAGGTCGCGGCACTGGGCGAGGCCGTGGACCGTCTGGTGACGCGACATCCCGGTTTGCGCACGGCATTCGCATCGGGTGCCGAGGGTCTTGATCAGGTGATCGCCGAGCAAGGTTCGGCCTGCCGCACCTTCGCCGTCGGGCACTTTACCGAGGACAACTGGCAGGCCTTCGCGGAGCTGGTGTTCGCCACGCCGTTCGACCTGAGCACGCCGAGCCTGTTTCAGGCGTGGCTGTTGCCGTTCGCCGATGGCAGCTGCCGGCTGCTGCTGAATCTGCATCACATCATCGTCGATGGCTGGTCGGTGAACCTGCTGTTCGACGACCTGAGGCAGCTTTACACCGACGTTGTGCAAGGTCGCGAAATCCCGGAATCGGTAGCCCATCTGACGACATTGGAATTTGGCCAGTGGCAGCGCCAATGGAGCGTCGATCCGCATTACCGTGACCAACGGCGAGCCCTGGCCGAGTTGCATCGTCGGCAGGAAGAACCGTCATCCGCGTTGATGCCGATGCGCCCGGTCAGCCCGGACGCGAGGTTGCACCGCGAACCCCTGGGCGCGGTGCGCAGTGCAGCCCTTGAACGGTTCTGCACGCAACAGCGACTGACCCGTTTCGAAGTGCTGTTCAGTGTCTTCGCCTGGAGTCTTTACGCTCTGACCGGATGCGAGCGACCCCGGATCGCCAGTCCGGTGGCCAACCGGCCATTGGCGGAGTTCGAAGACAGCGTCGGCATGTTTGCCAACACCGTGCTGATTCCCGCCGCCGTAAACCACGCAGCGACCCTGAGCGAACAGCTGCATCAACAGACCGCCACCGTGCGCGAGGTGCTGGCGCTGCAAGATGTGGCACTGGCGGATCTGGTCGAAGACCTGCGGCTGTCGTCGAGTACCGCGCTGTTCGATTTCATGTTCGTGCTGGAAAACACCGATTACGCCGCATTGGCCGACTCGTACCTGCGCGCGACCCTTGAGTTCAACGAACACCTGCAAGCCAAGTGCCCGCTGACCTTGTTGATGGTGGGCAGCGGCTCGCAGCTGGAGTGTTGGTGGGAATATCAGTGCAGCTATTTCGATGCCGGACAGATAAGCACGGTGAATGCATTGTTCCGCCGTGGTCTGGACCTGTTGCTGGAAAGCCCGGCGGCGACGCTCGACAGTCTGCTGGGGCCTTATCGACAGGGTCTGGCCCCGGCCAGTGAAGGGCCGAAGGGTGAACTGCCGTTCAACACCCTGGCGGACTGGTTCGAGCATCAGGTGCATTGCACGCCGGATGCGATTGCGTTGGTTCAAGGTCAGCGCCGCCTCACTTATGGCGAGCTGAATGGACTGGCTGACGCTCTGGCTGCTGATTTGATCGAGCATCATCCATTGCCTCTCGGTAGCGCGCCGCTGCATGTCGTGCTGTTTCTCGATGCCTCGGTTGAACACATCGTCGCGCTGCTGGCCCTGGCCAAACTCAACCTGACTGCCGTGCCGCTGGATCCCGCTTATCCGGTGGCGATCCAGCGTCAGGTATTGGAACAGGCACAACCTCATTGTGTGCTGTTCAGCGATACGACGGCGGCCGCGCTCGATGATCTGAATGCCGGACGATTCGCCACGCATCGGGTCGATCTGCACGTCGATGCCGAAGCGTTCGAGCGTCCACGCCACGCCGGTGAGCGACCGCTGTACACGCTGTTCACCTCCGGCTCGACCGGCACGCCCAAAGGTGTGCAAGTGTCGGAATGCACCCTGTGCAACCTGCTGCAATGGCAGCGCACGGAAGGGCAGTTGCCTGCGAAAGCGTTGACCTTGCAGTTCTCCATGCTGTCGTTCGACGTGTCGTTTCAGGAGATTTTCAGCACCCTGTGCGGGGGCGGCTGCTATCACCTGATCACGCCGCGCTGGCGTCAGGATGCCGAGGCGTTGCTGGATTACATGGTCGAGGCGCGGATCGAACGGTTGTTCCTGCCGTACGTGGCGTTGCAGCATCTGGCGCAAACCGCTGTGGCTCGGGGAATCTACCCGTCGGCATTGCGCGAAGTGATCACCGCCGGGGAGCAATTGCTCTGCACGGACGCGCTGCGCAACTGGTTCGGCGGCATGCCGCAGGCTTCGTTGTTCAATCACTACGGCCCGACCGAAACCCATGTGGTCAGTGCCTTGCGATTGCCTGCGGTGCCCCGTGACTGGCCGTTGCGTGCACCGATCGGTCACGCCGTCGGCAATGCCCGGTTGCTGTTGGTCGATGAGTTTGATCGCCCGGTGCCAATTGGCAGTCGCGGCTATCTGCTGGTGGCCGGGCCGATGGTTGCCCGATGCTATCTGGCTGATGCTGATCTGAATGCCAAGCGGTTTGTAGAGTTGCCAGAGGGCCGCTTGTTCTACCGCACCGGCGATCTGGCGTGGGCCGATGCTAAAGGCTGCCTGCATTACCTTGGACGTGACGACCAGCAGATCAAACTCAGCGGCCATCGTCTGGAGCTGGGGCAGATCGAAGCGGCGCTGATGCAGGTGCCGGAAGTGGTCAACGCGGTGGTGGCGGTTCAGGCTGATCCGCCGCGCCTGATCGCCTGGCTGCAACTCGACGGCGAGCCCGCGACGTCGCAACAGCTGGATCGTCAGGTCGCGCAACGGCTGCCGGCCCATGTGCGGATCGATGAATATCGCCGGATCGACGTCTGGCCACGGACTCCCAGCGGCAAGATCGACCGCAAGGCTTTGCCGGCTCTGGGCGAGGCGCTGGAGCGTCGCAGTACGCCGCAACCGGTTGTGCAATTGACCGCACTGGAGCGGCAACTGAGCGAGCTGTTCCGGGATGTGATCGGCCGTGACATCGAACCGGAACAGACCTTCTTCGAGGCCGGCGCCACCAGCCTCGGCCTGATGCGTTTGCATGGACGTTACGCCGAAGCGCTGCCGCACAAAGTGACGATGGCCGACCTGTTCGAACACGTCACGATTCGGCGTCTGGCGGCGCATCTGTCGACGGCTTCGGTGGCAGCAGTGGAGCGTGTCCGGCAAACCGATGCAGGTCACCAGCCGATGGCGATCATCGGCATGTCGGTCAATGTGGCCGGGGCGCGGAACCTGTCCGAGTTCTGGGCGATGGTGCAGGGTAACGAGCTGGGCATCGAACGCTTTGCCGCCGAAGAAGGTCTGGTCGGCGCCCGCAGCCAACTGGCCGGCATGCTCGATTTCGATCCCGAGTATTTCGGCATCAGCCGCCAGGAAGCGCGCCTGATGGACCCGCAACAGCGGCATCTGCTGATGGGCTGTGTGCAGGCTCTGCAACACGCGGCCATCGTCCCGTCAGCGGACGGTCCGCGCATCGGCCTGATCGCCAGTTGCGGTGAAACCACGTACTTCCAGCAGATGCTGCGCGACACCGCAGAAGGCGATCTGCCGGACGGCTTCCAGATGGCGCTGCATCACGACAAAGACTTTCTGGCGACCAAAGCTGCGTATCACCTGGACCTCAATGGCCCGGCCCTGAGCGTGCAGGCGGCGTGCGGCAGCTCGCTGATCGCCGTGCACATGGCCAGTTCGATGTTGCGTCAGGGCGACAGCGACGTGATGCTGGCTGCCGGTGTGCTCATCGACCCGACCCTGACCGATGGCTATCGTCATCGCTCGCAGCACATCTTTTCCGCCGATGGCCTGTGCCGCCCGTTCAGCGACGACGCCAGCGGGACCATCGGCGCCAGCGGTTATGGCGTGGTGGTGCTCAAGCCACTGGTCAGGGCGCGGGCGGATGGCGACCGGATCTACGCGTTACTCGAAGGCTCCGCACTGAACAACGATGGCCGGGCCAAGATGAGCTACACCGCGCCGTCGGTGGCCGGGCAGAGCGCGGTCATCAGCGACGCCTTGAATCGCGCCGGACTGACTGGTGCCGACATCGGCTACATCGAAGCCCATGGCACCGGCACTTTGCTGGGGGATCCGATCGAGGTCGCGGCATTGACCAAGGCCTTCGGCGAGGCGCCAGCCGGCAGTTGCGCGCTGGCCTCGGTGAAGAGCCAGATCGGCCATCTCGGCGCGGCGGCGGGGGTGGTCGGACTGATTCGCGCCAGTCTCGCGGTATTCCATGGCGTGCTACCGCCGAACCTCGGGTTTGGGCGGATCAATCCGCAGATCGATCTGGAGCATTCACCGTTCTACGTGCCGACCACGTCCCGACCATGGCCGGAAGGGCGGCGGCGCCTGGCGGGTATCAGCAGTTTCGGGATCGGTGGCACCAACGCTCATGTGATTGTCGGTGCAGCACCCAAGGCGCAGGAAGTGGCCGAGGAAACGCTGCCACTGCTGATGATCTCGGCCCACATCCGAGCGGAACTGCTGCGCGATATCGCGGTGATCCGCGAATACATGCAAACGCACCCGGAACAGCAGACCGCATTGCTGCGGCACTTGCAGTCAGGTCGCCGCCAACTGCGCTGGCGCTTTGCGATGGTCTGCCAGCCGGGTGATGAAATTCCCTTGCAGCCGACAGCGATCAAGGAAATCTCCCCGTCGGGTGCACAACTGATCGCCCGTGATCATTCAGCGCAGGTATTGCTTGAGGCCTGGTACGAAGGCGCCCATATCCAGTGGCCGCAGCACTCGGCACCGCCGCCGTGGAATTTGCAGCCGTCGTCTTTTGATCTCCAGACCTATCGGTTTCAACCTGCTGGCGAAATCGTTGCCCCCGTTTCGGCCGGCATCGAGCGGCAACCTCTGGCGCAGTGGTTTCATCAGCGGCAGTGGGGGCGTGTACAGCGCCTGAGTGTGAAGGCATCTGATGCCAAACGAGAAACGCTGATCCTTTGCAGCCATGAAGCACCCGGTGCGGCATTGCTGGAACATCTGCGAACGGTTTATCGACGCGTGGTTCAAGTCCGCACCGGCAATGGCTTCAAGCATCTCGGCGCAGATCGTTACGAACTGGATCCGCTGGACACCGAAGCCCTGAATCGTTTGCTCACCGAGGTCACAGAATCTGAAACCGGCGAACTCGACTGGCTGCACACCTTGCCGCTGGCGGTGTCAGGCGTGGTCAACGAGCAATCGCTGGATCTGGCGCAGTGGGCCTGTCTGGACACGATCAGTGCGCTGATGCAGGCCTGGGGGCAAATCGCACGGACGACTCGTCTGCGCCTGTGGCTGATGTCGTGGCAGGCGTGTCCGGTGGACGGCGAGGTCCGACGTCCCGAGTTGGCGGCACTGGCCGGGATCAGCGAAGTGGTGCCCCAGGAGTACCCGGTGCGATGCCACTGGCTGGACTGGCCGTCGTCGCACCTTGATGCGCAGGCCGCAGAGCTGGCGGCGCTGCTCGGCGATCCGGCCGCGTTGCCTCGGCGGATGGCGGTGCGCGACGGTTACCTGTGGCAGCCACGGTTGATCGCTCAGCCATTGCCGGGTCCGACCACGACTTCCAGCCTGCTGCCGGAGGACGGTACGTTTCTGGTGCTGGGTGGCACCGGCGGGATCGGTCGAACTCTTTGCGAACACCTGTTGCAGGCACCTGCGCGGCGTGTGGTGCTGCTCTCTCGTCAAGGTGAATTGCCTGCAGAACTCGCGGCCTACGCCTCGCGAATCGATTGCCTTCAGGCGGACATCGCGGACCTGTCGCGCTGGCCGCAGGTACTCGATCAACTGGCCCGACGCTACGGTCAACTGACCGGGGTGATTCATGCGGCGGGTGTCGGTGCCGGCAGTCTGATTCGCCATCGGGATGCCCGGCAGATGGCCGAGGCGATGGCCGCCAAGACTCGCGGCATGCTGGCGGTCGAAAGTCTGATTGAACGGCTTTCTCCGGGTTTCGTCCTGTATTGCTCGTCGATGTCGGCGTTGTTCGGCGGCGCGGGGCATCTGGACTATTCGGCAGCCAGCGGTGTGCTCGACGGTTTCGCGCATTATCGTCCAGCCACGGCCAATGCTTGCCTGCGTCTGGGGATCAACTGGGACATCTGGCGTGACGTCGGCATGGCCAGGACCAGCAACGGCGGGGATGCTGCGCATCAAGAGCATCTGACGGTCGGCTTGTCGGCTGAAGAGGGGTGTCGGGTGTTCGATCTGGCGATGGCGGCGCAGTTGCCGCAATTGCTGGTTTCCACCACCGGTATCGACACGGCGCGGCGTTTCTATCCGGTTCGCCATGGCGCCGTTGTCGCGCAGGTCGAAATGCCCAAGGGTGTGGATCTTTCCGAGCGCCTGCGTGAATGCCTGTGCAAATGGCTCGGCGTGGCTGAGCTTGAGGACGACGATTCGCTGTACGACCTGGGGGCGGATTCGCTGACCCTGCTGGACCTGATCGATGAACTGCAAGCGGCCACCGGCGAGGTGTTCCAGCTGTCGCAGTTCAGCCACAAGGTCAGCCTGCGCGAAGTGCTGGGGCTGGTGGCCGATTCTACGGCAGAGGCTTCAGATGACGCGCCGCACAGCTGGAACGACGCGGTGCGGATCGATCAGTGGCATGCCGGCGCCGGTCGTGAATGGCTGTATCTGATCCATCCGGTGGGCGGCGATGTTCAGGCCTATCGGGAACTGGTTTCAACTTTGCCAGCGGATCTGGGTGTCTGCGTGATCGCAGATCCTGCTTTGCGTGTGCCGGCGTTGCCGAACATCAGCATCGTCGAGCGGGCCCGGTGGTATCTGCAGGCGATCAAAGCCCACCTCCCGGACGGTTGCGCCTGGCGTCTGGCGGGTTGGTCGTTCGGGGCCTGGGTGGCGCAGGCGCTGTGTCTGCAAGCCCAGGCTGACGGATTCAGGCAACCGCAGTTGTACCTGATCGACCCGCCCGCGCCGGATGCCGGTGCGGAACTGGCCGGCATCGACGAGCGGACCATCGAACAGGTGTTCCAGCGAGAGTTCGCCCAGCTCTGGCCTGACGTCGAAGGGCAGGCGCTGTCCGAGGAACGTCAGGCTTATTTGCAACGGCTGACGGTGTGCTGTCGCAATAACATGGCCAGCATGGTCGATTTCCAGCCCCCTGCGTTGGTCGCCACACCTGTGTGGATGTTCATCGCCGGGCACGCCAACCCTTATGGACTGGGCAACGCCTGGAACATGAATGACTTGCAACGCAACTGGCAGGCCTTGCTGCCGCAGTTGCAGAGCTGGCAGCGACTGGACACCGACCACTACGGCATCGTGGCGGGCCCTTGGGCGCGGATGCTGGCCGAGGTCATTGGCACGGAGGGGCCGTCGAGATGAATGAGCCGATCTTGATGCCTCGGTGGTTGCCGACATTGACGCAGGTGCTGTGTGAAGACCAGCCCGAAGTCTTGCATCAGCGGATTCACGGGTTCGAGGACACGCTGTCGCTTCGTCCGATTCATCGTTGGCAAGCCGATGTTGTCGTGCCGATGTTGTGCGAGGCATTGCCGAAACATCGACAGGCGCTGCTCGCGCTGCAAAGCCTGCATCAACGGGCAGCCCTCGGTTTGTCCGGGCGTCAGGGCGAGTGGCGGGCCACCCTCAAACCGGTGTTGCTGGCGCTGTATCGTCAGGCCTATGCCTACGACGCGGCGTACGCCCAGGCCCATGCCAGTGCGATGACTTACGGCCTCGCGCCGACCAACACCGCGATGATCGCCGAGCACTTCGGCGATGCCGAGGCGTTCGCGGTGTATTACGCGCAACTGAATACCGAAGCCAGCGCCTCGGCGTTCGCTCAGGCCCATGCCGCCGCCAATGTTGAAATCTCGTCCCGGGCCTTCGCGGCTGACGACGCGGATGCGTATGCGCAGGTTTGCGCAGCGTCGGCGCGGGTTTATGTCTGGGCCTCTGCCCCGACCGACGAACAACGGCGTGTGCTGTTCAACCATCTTGCAGAAGGGCTGGTCCGGCACCTGCAGTCCCATCCAACAGGAGAAACGACATGAACGATGCACAGCAGCAATTCGATGTGGTGATCAACGCTCAGGGTCAGTATTCCCTGTGGCCGGCGGGCAAGCCGATGGCCAGCGGCTGGAGCGCGGCGGGGATGCGTGGCGAACGTCAGATCTGTCTGAATTACATCAATGAGCACTGGATCGACATGCGCCCGCGTTCTCTGCGCGAGCAGTCATCGGTGTCGTTTCAATAAGAAAGGTGAGGGAACATGGATCAGTTGGCACTCAAGGCAATCGAGCGCATCGCCGCAGAAAAGCGCGCACCGTATCAGCGCATCACGGTCGACCGGATCACGCCGATCATCGGTGCCGAAATCGGTGGCGTCGATCTTTCGCAGCCGCTGGAGGACGATCAGCTCGCGGAAATCCGTCGGGCCTTTCTGGAAAACCACGTGCTGGTGTTCCGCGATCAGCATCTGACGGTCGAGGAGCACAAGGCGTTTGGTCGGCTGTTCGGCGAATTGCGGGCGTTGCCGGTGGAAGACATCGATGGCGATGACCCGGAACTGGTGGTGATCCGCGCCAATGCGCAATCGCGCTATGTGGCCGGCGAAACCTGGCACACCGACGGCACGGCTGACCTGGCGCCGTCCATGGGGTCGATGCTGTACGTCAAGGAAACCCCGGCCATCGGCACGGGCGGCGATACGCTGTTCGCCAACATGCACCTGGCGATCGAAATGCTCTCGCCGACGATGCAGCAGTTTCTCGGCGAACTGACCGCGATTCACGACGGTGCAATTCCGTGGAAGGGTTATGAGGCGCCCGCCAACCTGCCAAAAACCGAACACCCGGTGGTGGTGCGTCATCCGGAAAACGGGCGCAAGTCGCTGTTCGTCAATTCCGGGTTCACGTCGCACATCGTGCAGTTGTCCGGGGGCGAAAGTCAGGTGCTGTTGAACATGCTGTTCGACCTGGTGGCCCGGGAGCCGTCCCTCAGTTGCCGGGTTCGCTGGGCGCCGAACACGCTGGTGTTCTGGGACAACCGCTGCACCCAGCATCATGCGATCTGGGATTATTTCCCGCATTCGCGTTATGGCGAGCGGGTGACGATTCTCGGCACGCAGCCCAAGGCTTGAAAACATCAGAGGGAGCCATGCGCTCCCTCTTTTTCTAAATGCCGCGACGAATCAGTTGCTCGACGATCAACTCACCGAACGCCAGATTGCCGTGCAGCGGATCATCCACTTCGCAGAACGCCTCACGCTGAAAACCCTGCTCATCGTTCGCTGCCTCGCGCACGTCGATCAACTCGACGCCAAGCCCTTGCAGGCGTTCGATCAGCAATGACTGCGCGGCCATGAACACGCGCGGGTCGGACAGCTCCGGCACCCGTTGCGGCGGCAGCACGGCGAACACCTTGAGGTTCAGCGCCAGAGCCTGTTCATAGAAGGCCAGGGCGGGGCGGGACAGGGTGTCGATGACCGCCTCGAACAACGGCCCGGCGAGAAAACCGTCGTCGAACTCACCGTGCGCATTCTGGTAGCAGCTCCAGTTTGGCGCGGTGGCCAGATAGTGCAGGCTCAGGCCGATCGTGCTCACCAGCGGCACGCCGACCTTCGCCAGTTGCGGCACTTCGAGCGTGTCGAGGGCCTGGCGGTACAGTCGATCCATTTCCGCATCCCGAAAGGCCACGTCATGACGGGTCAACTGGAAGAAGTCGACGGCGAAGTCCCGACCGGTTCCCAGCGGGCCGCCACCGAAAGGCAGCTCACGGGCCTGCGCCGCCTTGCCGATGACGCCGGCATGGGAGTCGCCCAGCAGCAGAAACCTAGGCGTAGTAATCGAGTACGGCGTCTTCACAGACAAGATCCTCGCTGGACACGCTGGTGGAGGTGGTCGGCGCCTGCACCGACTGGACGGCTTCAAGTCCGGCAAAGAATTGCTGCATCACGAACGCCACACCTTCTGGCGTGACTTCGCGCTGGTTGGGCTGGTAGAACGCGCCCTTGAACGGGGTGCCGGTGATGATTTCGTAGGACGGGAAATAGTCGACGTCGGGCAGGTCTTCACACAATTGCCCGGCGACGGCGCGCAGCACCGATTTGGAGTAGGTCGTGGCGCTCAGCACGTGTTGCCCGGTGGCGGTCGCCGTCAGGGGCACCGGTGAAACGGTGAGCAGCAGACGCAGTTGCGGGTTGATCGAACGCATCAGTTCCAGCGCCCGGACCATGTCGCCGTAAGTGTCCATGAAGCCGAAGTTGCAGAACCGGTGGAGCAGCGGATCGAAAGTGCCGCGCACGGTGCCGGGGCACACGGGATAGACCAGACCGGTCTCGCGATGTTGCCAGGCTTCGGTCAAACCGAGGGTGAACACAAACACCTTGGCCCGGCGCAGCGCTTCACGGATGGCGTCCAGGGTGGCCTCGCGCGAGTCGAACAACGCCTGCTCGCTGGCAAATCCGTCGGGCTCCACGGCGGGGCGGAACGGATCGAAGAAACGCCCGTCATGCACCCAGGTCTCATCCGGCGGAGCGCTCACGCCCAGCGCCCATTCAAGCCATTGGCACAACATCGCCGGGGTATACAGATTGCCGGTGCGGAACGAAAACACCCCGTAGTTGTGGGCTTTCCAGTCGGCCTCGGGCAACGCGTCCGGGGCGGGTTCCGCGTCCAGCCAGTGCATGCCGCGCTCAACCAGCGCGCGGCCGATGTGCTGGGCGAAACAGGAGCCGGCGGTGACGATGGCATCCTTGTTGCCGATCTCGAATTGCGGGGTCCACAGCTCACCGATGTCCGGCGCGGACTTGTCGGCGACGGCCGTACGCCAGAAAGCGCGGGGTGGCAGGCATTGATAGGGATTCACGACGAGAGGCCTCCTTGGCGAGTCGTTGAGCGCAAGGCTCAGCGGATTTGATAGTGGTAGATCAGATCGTCGAACCACCGATCACCGATCTGGTAGGCCTGCGGCACACGACGTGCGAACACAAAGCCGCATTTCTCCAGCACCTTGCAGGACGCGATATTGCCGTCGGTCACGGTCGATTCCAGCGAGTTCAGCCCGATGGCCGCGGCGTAGTCGATGATCGCCTTTCGCGACTCGGTGCCAAAGCCTTTGCCCTGATGCTCCGGCAACAGCAGGCATCCCACCTCGGCATGCCCCGGCGACAGAATGCGAAAACCGGTCACGCCCAGTTCGTGCCCGCTGGCCCTGTCGCTCACCACCAGGCACAGCCAGTGCTCCGACTGCGGCCCCCACGCCGGAAGCCGGTGCTCGAAGCCTTTGCGGACCTGTTCCTCGGCAATCTCGCCGAACACGTACTGCATGGTTTGTGGCTCGGAATGCAGCCTGAGAAACAGAGGCCAGTCCGACTCGACCATCGTGCGCAGGTCCAGTCGTTGCGTGGTGAGCTCGAGCATCCGCTGCTCCTTGCAAAGATGGAAAAGGGAGAGCGTTTTTTACTTGGTGTGGGGGGAAAGATCAATGAGCTGAAACGCTTGGCGGCTCAATGGTTTTACTGAGCCTGGGCATTCATTTTTTTAGCGATGATCGTGACGCCTTCGGTATAGCTGTAACCGTAGCCATAGCCGTACCCCCAACCGCCGCCCTCGGCCAGGTTTCCTGAGTTGTGTGCTTCTTTGTATTTGAATTCGTAGTTGTATGCACCGGAAAGGATCGGGAGGATGGATTGAACTTCGTAGCCTTCTTCGTTGAGTCGACTCACCGCTTGATTGATGTCCTCGTTCAAACGCTGGCCATCGATCTGTGAGTCGGACCAGCCAGTCTGCCGCCACTCGATGACCTTCTCCATCTCCTCTTTTTCGCCAAAAAGCCCTTTTTTCATCCGGCCTGTCGGGACTTTGACCTCCACGTTTTCGCCGATCGGGCAAAAGAAGGCTTTTACGTAAATCGCTTTGTTCATGAAATTCCTTTCCGCAAAAAACTCGGGCCTGAAGACCTTCGAAGATGATTGATATCCTTTTGATATCAAAAAGGCTACTTCATACGAGGTGATCTTGGAAAGGAATACCTGACAGGTTCAGCCCGCCAACGTCGCGTTATCGATCACGAACCGATACTTCACATCCCCCTTGAGCATCCGCTCATAAGACTCATTGATCTGATCCGCGCGAATCAGTTCGATGTCGGAAACGATGCCGTGTTCAGCACAGAAATCCAGCATCTCCTGAGTCTCTGGAATGCCGCCGATCATCGAGCCGGCGATGGTGCGGCGTTTCATGATCAGGTTGAACACGTTCGGCGATGGATGGGGCGAGGCGGGCGCGCCCACGAGAGTCAGTGCGCCGTCACGCTTGAGCAGCACCAGGAACGCGTCGAGATCGTGAGGGGCGGCGACGGTGTTGAGGATGAAGTCGAAGCTCTTGGTGTGCGCGGCCATTTCTTCGGGATTGCGCGAAACCACGACCTCATCGGCGCCCAGTGCTTTCGCTGCTTCGCGTTTGGATTCGGAAGTGGTGAACGCCACCACATGCGCGCCCATCGCATGGGCCAGTTTGATGCCCATGTGGCCCAGGCCACCGATGCCGACCACGCCGATTTTCTTGCCAGGCCCGGCGTTCCACTGACGCAGCGGCGAGTACGTGGTGATGCCCGCGCACAGCAGTGGTGCGACGGCGGCCAGTTGTGCTTCGGGGTGGCGGATGCGCAGCACGTAACGCTCATGCACCACGATGTTTTGCGAGTAGCCGCCGAGCGTCCAGCCGGGGGCGTCCGGGGTCGGGAAGTTGTAGGTGCCGATCATGCTGTCGCAGTAGTTTTCCAGGCCGGTTTCGCAGTCTTCACAGTGCTTGCAGCTGTCGACGATGCAACCGACGCCGACCAGATCGCCAACCTTGTATTCGGAAACGTGAGCGCCGACCGCCGAAACGCGGCCGACGATTTCGTGTCCCGGGACGCACGGGAACTGGGTGCCGGCCCACTCGGAGCGCACCTGGTGCAGGTCGGAATGGCAGATGCCGCAGAAGGCGATGTCGATCTGGACGTCATGGGCCGCAGGGGCGCGGCGATTGATCTGGATAGGCTCAAGGGGTTTGTCGCCCGCGTGGGCACCGTAGGCTTGTACAAGCATGGGAACGTCCTCGATGGATCTGTCGGACAGTCATCCTCCCGCTCCGAGCCCGCATTCCGTTAGTACATTTCTACTGAATTCTTGCCTGATCCTGTGCGTCAGCGCCGTGCAGAAAGCTGCTGCGGTGCCAGGAACGCATCGTGGAAGTAATTGCGCAAGGCCTGCATCGCCGGGCTGAATTCGCGCTCGCGGTGCCAGGCCAGGCCAACGCTCATCGGGGTCACCTTGTCGGTGATGGTCAGGGTCTCGATGCGCTTGCCTTCCAGCGACCAGGGGCGGTGCACCAGGTCCGAGAGAATCGCCACGCCGCTGCCATTGGCGACCATGCTGCGCACGGCTTCTACAGAACTGGTACGCACCCGCACGTTGGGTTGCTGGCGGGCGTTTTCCCAATAGCGCATGGCACTTTGTTCCGCTTCATCCACGGTCAGCAGGATGTAGGGTTCCAGTGCGACATCCGCAAGGCTCACGGCCGAGCGCTCACAGAGTGGATGGTGGCTGGGCAGCCACAGACGGCGTTCGGAGTTGAACAGGGTTTCCGAAACGATATCGGGGTGCGTCAGGTTCGCGGTAAGCACCACCGCCATATCGAATTTGCCTTCCAGCAATCCCTGTTCGATGGCCTGCCGCTCCTGCTCGTGGACTTCGATGGCGACGTCCGGGTGCCAGTGCTCCAGCCGTTGCAGATGATGCGGCAGAAAATAGCCGATCACCGTGTAGCTCGCGGCCAGGCGAATCAGGCCGCTGGCGCGGATGTCGGGTAGCGGGCTGTTCAGCGCGTCGTCGACGCTGCGCAAAATCACGTAGGCGCGGTTCAGGAAGTGCCGACCCGCATCCGTCAGGCTCATGCCTTGTGCCGAGCGCTGGAACAGCAACGTGCCGAGCATGCCTTCCAGTTCCTTGATCGCCGTGGTCACCGCCGACTGGGAAATATTCAAATGAATCGCTGCCTGGGATATCTGCCCGATCTCGGCGGTAGCAACGAAGTAGCGAACCTGACGCAAGGTCAACGACATGGGTGTTCCTGTTTTTTCAGGTATCTGTTTTTCAGAAGATACCCTATCTGTTAATAGATCTTCCCAAGGGGTTGGCGGGAATTTAACGTGGCCTGCATGAAGTCACAAGGGTCAGGAGCAAGGGTTATGCAGGCAGTAGATTTCAACTCGGACATGGGCGAAGGCTTCGGCCCGTGGACCATTGGCGATGGCGTCGACATCGAACTGATGGCGTTCATCAGTTCCGCCAACATCGCCACCGGTTTCCATGCCGGCGATCCCGGCACCATGCGTCGCACCGTCGAGCTGGCCAAGCGTCTGAAGGTCGGCATCGGCGCTCATCCGGGGTTTCGCGATCTGGTGGGGTTCGGGCGCCGACACATCAATGCACCGGCTCAGGAACTGGTCGACGACATCCTTTATCAACTGGGCGCACTGCGCGAACTGGCACGGGTGCAGGGCGTGACGCTGCAACACATCAAGCCTCACGGCGCGCTGTACATGCATCTGGCCCGGGACGAAGAAGCCGCGCGTCTGCTGGTGGAAAACCTGCAACGGCTGGAACCCGATCTGTTGCTGTATTGCATGCCCGATTCGGTCATCTGGCGTGTCGCCAAAGAACTCGGCCAACCGGTCGTTCGCGAATTCTATGCAGACCGCGAATACGACTTGAGCGGCTCCATCGTCTTCACCCGCAATGTTCGCGCCTACGATCCGGAATTTGTCGCCGCCCGTGTGTTGCGCGCTTGCCAGGAGGGCGTCGTGCGCACCGTCGAGGGTGAGGATCTGCCGATCGAGTTCGATTCCATCTGTCTGCACAGCGATACGCCGGGGGCTTTGGCGCTGGTCGAGGCTACCCGCAATGCGCTCGATGCCGCCGGGATCGAGGTGCGCCGACCCCGCTGAATAAAAACGAAACACCCGGCACACAGACGCCGGGGTTCAAACATTTTTTGCCTGCCTTTCTACAACTATTCCAAGAGGAACAGACATGGCCGAACACACTGTCATCACCCCGTTACCCGGGACTTTCTACCGAAAGGCCACGCCGGATTCGGCGAATTACGTCGAGGTCGGCGATCCTGTCAGCGTCGACACGGTGATTGGCCTGATCGAAGTCATGAAGCAGTTTTCCGAACTGACCGCCGGGACGGCGGGGCGCCTCAGTGCCTTTCAGGTTGAAGACGGTGATCCGGTGGAGCCGGGTCAGGTCGTCGCTACGCTTGATAGCGAGTGAGGGCGTGAACATGACTCAACCTATTCGTAAATTGCTGGTCGCCAACCGTGGCGAAATCGCCGTGCGCATCATCCGTGCGGCCAAGGCCCTGGGCATTCCCACCGTTGCCGCGTGCAGCGAGGCCGATATCGACTCTCAGGCCGCACGCCTGGCCGATGAAGTGCATCTACTGGGGCCGGCCCGTGCCGATAAAAGCTACCTGAACATCGAGGCGTTGCTGGGTGCCCTGCAAGCGACGGGTGCCAATGCGGTTCACCCTGGATATGGTTTTCTGTCCGAGAACGCCGGGTTTGCCGAAGCCGTGATTGCCAGCGGCGCGATTTTCGTCGGGCCGGACCCGGACACGATCCGGCGCATGGGCGACAAGGCCGAAGCGCGGCGCACCGCCCAGGCGGCAGGTGTTCCAGTGGTGCCGGGTTCGCCGGGCGAGCTGTTTGATGTCGAGTCGGCGCTTCGGGCGGCGGAATCGGTCGGTTACCCGTTGCTGATCAAAGCCTCGGCGGGCGGTGGCGGGCGGGGTATTCGTCTGGCAGAAAATGCCGCGCAATTGAGTGAAGAATTTCCCCGTTCGCAGCGCGAGGCGCAGGCCGCTTTCGGTAATGGTGCGGTGTATCTGGAGCGCTTTATCGGCAAGGCCCGGCACATCGAAGTACAGGTTCTGGGCGACGGGAAAAACGCCGTGCACCTGTTCGAGCGCGAGTGTTCGCTACAGCGCCGGCGTCAGAAAATCTTTGAAGAAGCACCGTCGCCCGTACTGAACGCGCAGCAGCGGGTGGCACTCTGCGCCAGCGCCGTACGCTTGACCGAATCCCTCGGCTACAAGGGAGCGGGCACGCTGGAGTACCTGTATGACGACGTCACCGGCGAGTTCTTTTTTATCGAGATGAACACCCGAATCCAGGTGGAGCACCCGGTCACCGAACTGGTCACCGGCATCGATCTGGTGCAGGCGATGCTGCGAATTGCCGGTGGTGAACCACTGGGCCTGAAACAGAGTGACATCCGTCTGAATGGCGCGGCCCTGCAAATGCGCTTGAATGCCGAAGACCCGGCCCGGGATTTTTTCCCAAGCCCCGGTCTGGTCGAGTCCTTGGCCTGGCCGCAAGGCGAAGGCGTTCGTGTGGACACCCACCTGTATGAAGGCTATCGGGTGCCACCGTACTATGACTCGCTGTTGGCCAAGCTCATTGTGCATGGGCCGGATCGCTCCACAGCCCTGGCGCGTGCCCGGACAGCGGTGGCGCAAACCGTGCTGACCGGCATGGCCAGCACCTTGTCGCTGCACGCTGAACTGTTGCAGCAACCGTGGTTGCAAACCGCCGACTTTCATACCGGGACGCTGGAGAACTGGCTGTCCGCACGCCGCAGCGGAGGTGAAGCATGAGTCGTCCGATCCGCTACAGCTTTGGTGCCGATGAGCATCTGTTTGCCGAAGTCAGTGAAAGCATGTCCCTCGAGGCGTTTTTCAAGGGCATGGCGGTTACCCGCGCCGTGGAGCGGTTGAAACTCGATGGCGTACTCGATGTGTGTCTGGCCAACGCATCCTTCCAGATCCGCTTCGATCCGGATCGAATTGCGCCGCAGGCCTTGCTCGAGGCGGTGCAGGGCGCCGAGGCAGAAGCCGTTGCCGAGCGCACATTGCAGACCCGGATCATTGACATTCCGGTGCTGTACAACGATCCGTGGACCCACGAAACGCTGATGCGTTTTCGCGACCGGCACCAGGACCCGAGCGCTACGGATCTGGAATACGCCGCGCGCATCAATGGCCTGGCGGATGTCGATGCGTTCATTGCGGCTCATAGCGGGGCGCCATGGTTTGTCTCGATGGTGGGGTTCGTCGCCGGTTTGCCCTTCATGTTCCAGATGGTCGAACGCGAACGTCAGTTGCAGGTGCCCAAGTACCTGCGTCCACGTACCGACACACCGAAACTGACACTCGGTCACGGTGGTTGCTTCGGTTGTATCTACTCGGTGCGCGGCGCCGGGGGCTATCAGATGTTCGGTGTCACACCGGCCCCCATCTACGACCCGCAGCAATCGCTGGCGTACCTGAAAGACCACATGGTGTTTTTCCGTCCGGGCGACATTGTGCAGTTCAAACCAATGGATCGTGCAGCGTATGACCAGGCCGTTGCAGAGGTGGAGGCCGGGCATTTCGATTTACGGATCCGGCCGGTGGAGTTTTCACTGGATGCGTTTCTCGCCGACCCGGTCGGCTATCCCGTGTCGCTGCAGGAGGTGCTGGCATGATCAAGGTACTCAAACCCGGTCTCGCCACGTCGGTTCAGGATCTGGGCCGCGAAGGTTACTACCACCTCGGCATCCCGCCGTCCGGCGCGCTCGATCAATATGCGCTGAGAGCGGCCAATCATCTGGTCGGCAACACGGCGGATTGCGCCGCACTGGAGTGTACGTTGCTGGGCCCTGAGCTGGCGTTTCAGCAAGACGCACTGGTCGCGGTGTGCGGCGCGCACATGGCACCTCGGCTCGATGGTGTGGAAATGCATCACGCCACCGCGTTCGCGGTGAAGGCCGGCCAGGTTCTGCGTTTCGATTTTCCCAAGGCCGGTGCCCGGGCTTATCTGGCGGTGGCAGGCGGAATCGATGTGCCGCTGGTGCTGGGCAGTCGATCGACTTATGCGCTCGGGGCGTTGGGCGGTTTTGCCGGACGCCGCTTGATCGCCGGAGACGAATTGCCGGTGGGCAAAGCCAGCGGTAGGGGGCGTGCCGGGGCCAGTCTGCCCATGGCGCTGCGCCAGTCACTGGGCGGGGAGATCACCCTGCGCGTGGTGGCGGGGCTTTATTACGATCGCCTGACCGACGCGGCAGCGAAGAGCTTTTTCGCCGAGCCGTGGACCGTCGGATCGGAAGCGGACCGCATCGGCTATCGCTTCAAGGGCGGCAGTGCGCTGGACTTCCAGCCGCGAGAGCAACCCTTTGGTGCAGGCTCCGACCCGTCGAACATCGTTGACAGCTGCTACCCGATCGGCTCGATTCAGGTACCTGCCGGCCTCGAACCCATCGTGCTGCATCGCGATGCCGTATCGGGTGGCGGTTACGCCATGATCGGCACCGTCATCAGTGCCGACCTGGATCTGATCGGCCAGATGCAGCCCAACCAGAAGGCTCGCTTTGTAGCGGTCAGCCTCGACGAGGCCCTGGACGCACGGCGTTCCTACAAGAAAAAACTCAGCTGCCTGAGCAAGCTTTTCCCTTCCTGACTCTGCCCGCCGCACCGCGCGGGCCCTGCCACACGCCAGGCCAACGCCGCACTTCGGTGCGGTGAAGGCTGCCCGCGCTTCAACCTTTGACTGGTTCTGGAGTACACGCATATGGCTGCTTTATCGCAATCGAGTCAAACCGGGCAAGATCCGGCCCATCATCCCGTATCCGCCGAAGCCCGCATGGGCCGACTGTCTCTGACCATGGCCTGGTGGGCCGTGTGCAGCGCCATGTTCTACATCGTGGTCGGCGCTTCGCTGGCCTTGTCTTTCGGCGCACGCAATGCGCTGATCGGGATGGTGTTGTCGGTGATCAGTTATGGGCTGATCAACAGCGTTCTCAGCCGTTTCGCCATGCGCAGCGGCTGGTCGGTCGCGTTGTTTTCAAGCGTGTTGTTCGGCCGGGCCGGGGCATGCCTGGCCACGTTGATTTTCTTTTCGACGGCGATTTACTACGCCGTGTTCGAAGGATCGGTGATCGCCGTGGCGCTCAATCACCTGTACCCGGAGCTGGTCTATCCACTGGCTGCCCTGCTGGTGGTGCTGTACAGCGTGCCGATGATTCTGGGTAGCGTGCAGCACTGGCTGGACAAGCTCAACGGTGTGTTGTTGCCGGTGTACCTGGGCGGTTTGCTGGTGGCGGTCGGGCTGTCGATCAGCCGTTATGGTTACCAGCCGCAATGGTTCGATTTCGGCCCGGCAACCCCCGCGACCTTCGGCTGGTGGGATTGCTTTGTGGCTTACATGGGTGTCTGGATCCTGATGCTGTTCACCTTCGACTACGCCCGTTTCGGCAAGCCGCAGGACGCTGAGTATCACGGGCGCTGGAACTTCGGCATGCCGTTTTATGCCGTGACTTTTCTGCTCAACGGCGCGGCAGGCATCTATCTGGTCAGCAGTATTCCGCATGAAGGCGCGTTGAACGAAGTCTCTGTGGTGATGGCAATTCTGCAGTTGATGGGGCTGTGGGGTCTGCTGTTCGTCTGGGCCACGCAAACCCGGATCAACACCGCCAACTACTATCTGGCGACCCTCAACATGCAGGCATTCTTCGGTCGTTTCGGTGTACGCGGTTCTTACCTGCGGTGGGCATTGGTGGTCGGGGTAATCGTGTACGGTTTGATGCTCGCTGACGTGTTTTCCTACTTGCTCAAGGCATTGGCGTATCAGGGCATTTTTGTGGTCGCCTGGGTCGGTGTGGCATTGGCGCAGATTGTCTATGGCAGCAATGACAAAGGTGCACTTGAACGCAGTCCGGCGTTCAATCCGGTCGGCCTGATGGCGTGGTTCGCCGCCACGGCACTGGGGTTGTTGCTGATGTGGACGGGCGGTGTTCCCGGCAGTTTTTCTGCACCGGCGACGGTGGTGCTCGCGTTCGGCTTGCAGGCCGGGCTTGCCTGTCGGCATCGGTGGGTAGGGCAGAGGGCAAGTTGAGAGGATCGGCGTTGGCCCGCTTGACTGCGGGCCAGCGTCGCGAGTTCATACTTATGTGATTCTGATATCAGTGCTATCCAATTAGTGCCGTTTATCAATCAATCGTCGAAGGGTAGTTTGCATCTCCATACCGTATTGATGGAAAGGAGGGTGCAAACGATGCGAACCACGATGAAGGCCGGCGTGCTGGCCGCGATGATCGGAATGTCGGGCGCTGAAGTCGAGGCGGCGGATTACCGGCAGAACCCGTTCACCTTGACCTACGGTGGCGCGATCACCCGCAACGAGCCGGGCAAGGTCAATATTTACCCGGTGACCTACACGCTCAATGGCCTGGCCATTTCCGCCAACGTCTACACCCCCGCGAACTACGATCCGGCCCGGCACTATCCAGCCGTTGTCGTCGCGCACCCCAATGGCGGGGTGAAAGAGCAGGTCGCAGGTCTTTATGCTCAGCGTCTGGCCGATCAGGGCTACATCACGATCACGGCGGACGCGGCCTATCAGGGCGCAAGCGGTGGCGAGCCGCGCAACATCGACAAACCGGCCAACCGCGTCGAAGACATTCACGGCATGGCCGACTTCATCGCCAGCTACCCGGGCGTCGACAGCGCCCATCTCGGCTTGCTCGGCATCTGCGGCGGTGGCGGCTATTCGTTGAAGGCCGCGCAGACCGACAAGCGCTTCCGCTCGATTGCCACGGTGAGCATGTTCAATTCCGGCCTGGTGCGCCGCAACGGGTATCAGGATTCGCAACTCGACACCATCCAGCAGCGCTTGCAGCAAGCCTCGGCCGCCCGTGCCCAAGAAGCTGCCGGCGGGGAAATCCAATACATCGGCGATGCCAAACTGACCGACGAGCAGATCGCCAAATTGCCGTTCGACCTGTACCGCCAGGGTTTCGAGTATTACGGCAAAACCCACGCGCATCCCAACTCGACTTTCCGTTACACCCTCAGCAGCCTGCTGGACCTGATGAGTTTTGACGCCACCGACCAGATCGAACTAATCGACAAGCCATTGCTGATGATCGCCGGCAGCAAGGCCGACAGCCTGTACATGTCGGAGCAAGCCTTCGCCAAGGCCACCGGGACGCAGGACAAGACGCTGTTCAAGATCGACGGCGCCACCCACATCGAAACTTATTGGGTGCCGGCCTACGTGGACGTCGCCATGCAACAGCTGACGGCGTTCTACGCCCGAACTCTCTGATTCGAAGGAAGCCATCACCATGAACAAAACCTTGTTGGGCCTCGCCATGTGCGCGGCCACCCCTTTTGCCAGCGCTGCCGAAGTCGCGGGCGGCGGCAGTGAGCCGTCGAGCGCGCAGCAGATCCGTCGTGCGGGGTCTCAGGCTTCATTCGTGGGGCCGGAAGATTATTTCTCCGGTCGGGTGCGCGTTGATCCGCTGTTCAACGACACGGGCGAAATCAATGCGTCCGGCGCCTACGTGACGTTCGAATCGGGCGCCCGGTCAGCGTGGCACACCCATCCCGCCGGACAGCGGCTGGTAGTGATTTCCGGTGTCGGGCAGACCCAGGAATGGGGCAAGCCTGTGCAGGACATTCATCCCGGCGATGTGATCGTCTGCCCGCCGGGCGTCAAGCATTGGCACGGTGCCGCACCGAACAGCACCATGACCCATCTGGCGGTGACCGGCTCGGTGAACGGCAAGAATGTGGAGTGGCTGGAAAAAGTTGCCGATGACCGGCCGCTGCTGCCGGCAGCACCGGCAGAAGCCACCGTTTCCGACGTGTTGTCCGCGAGGCAGCAGGCGATTGTGCCAATTGGCGCGGCCATGGCCAGCAGCAATATGCCGCGTCTCAACAGCGCTTTGAACGAAGGACTGGATGCCGGGCTGACCGTCAGCGAGGCAAAGGAAATCCTGGTGCAGTTGTATGCCTACGCCGGTTTTCCACGCAGCCTCAATGCGCTGGGCGAGTTGATGAAAGTGGTCGAAGCGCGCAAGCAACGGGGTATTCGCGATGAGTTGGGGCGCGAACCCGGTCACGCCGTGGCGACAGGCGACGCCTTGCTGGCTGTGGGCAAGGTCAATCAGACCCGTATCGCCGGAGCGCCGGTTCAGGGCCCGTTGTTCGACTTTGCGCCGGTGATCAACCAGTTTTTGCAGACGCACCTGTTCGGCGACATTTTCGAACGCGACAACCTGGACTGGCAAAGCCGCGAACTGGCCACGGTTTCAGCCCTGGCCGCTACGCCCGGGGCGGAATCGCAGTTGCGTTCGCATGTCGCGGCCAGCCTGCGGGTGGGCTTGAGTGCTGCACAATTGCGTCAGTTGACGCAGTTGCTGACCCGGCACGGAGAAGTCGAAGCGGCGGCGCGTGCCAGCGAAGCACTGGAAAAACACCTGTCCCAGCCCTGAGCAGCGTCAACCGCCATAGCGCAACGCATCGCGCAGCAAAGTGAAGGCGGGGGAGCTCTGGCGCCGGCTGGGGTAGTAGAGGTGATAGCCGGAAAACGGTTCGCACCAGTCGGCGAGCACCCGGATCAACCCGCCCTGCGCGACATGCTCCTGCACCAGGTCCTCCGGCATGTACGCCAGCCCCAGCCCCTGAAGCACGGACTGCAGGCGCATCGCGATGTTGTTGAACACCAGTTGCCCCTCGACTCGCACATTCAGGGTTTGCCCGTTCTTCTCGAACTCCCAGAGCAGCAGGCTGCCATGGGTCGGCATGCGCAGGGTGATGCAGTTGTGTTCCATGAGGTCGGGTGGAACCAGCGGTTTGCGGTGGCGGGCGAAGTAGGCCGGGGAGCCGACTACCGCCATGCGCATGTCCGGCCCGATGCGCATGGCGATCATGTCCTTGGCCACCTGTTCGCCCAGTCGCACACCGGCGTCGAAGCCTTCGGCGACGATGTCGGTCAGGCCGTAGTCGACGATGATCTCGATATTCAGGTCTGGGTTGTCGGGCATCAGCCGGGCGAGGGCGGGTTGCAGAATGGTGATCGCCGAATGCTCGCCAGCGGTGATGCGCAGTTTGCCGGCCGGTTTGTCGCGAAACTCGCTGAGCAAGGCCAGTTCGTGATCGATCTCCTCGAACCGCGGCGCGATCACGCGCAACAGATGCTCGCCAGCCTGGGTCGGGGAAACACTGCGCGTGGTGCGCGCGAGCAAGCGCACGCCCAGACGCTCCTCCAGTTGGCGCATCGCCCGGCTCAGGGCCGGTTGCGACATGCCCAGTTTCGCCGCCGCACGGGTGAAGCTGCGCTCTTGCGCCACCGCCGAAAAGATCGCAAGCAGGTCGTAGCTTTCAACGGACATTGATGCGCTCCTGTTATGAACTGCTGGCGATTATGCCATCAGCCATAACAATCGGCCGACTCTAAAAAACTGCGCGACGGCTCGGGTCAGGTGGATTTTTTACGCATTCTTTACGGTAGAGGATTGGGTTCGCATCGATACTGGCCGCGTTTTTTTGACCGCACCTGAGCCTTGTATTCCTGAAGGCCACGGTCCGCGTATTGCCCAAGGATGGCATGCCACTACTTCCCGCCGTTCGAGAGCCGCGACCCGTGAGTAAAACCAACGAAAACTCCCCAACCAAAACCTCGGGCGCAGCCATGTTGGTGGCCGCTGTCGGTGTGGTTTACGGGGATATCGGCACCAGCCCCCTCTACACCCTCAAAGAAGTGTTTTCCGGCCACTACGGCGTGCAGCTCAATCACGACGGTGTGCTGGGCATTCTGTCGCTGGTTTTCTGGTCGCTGATCTGGGTGGTCTCGATCAAGTACGTGCTGTTCATCCTGCGGGCCAACAACCAGGGTGAAGGCGGCATCATGGCGCTGACGGCACTGGCCCGTCGTGCGTCGGCGCCTTACCCGCACTTGAGCAAGGTGCTGGTATTGCTCGGACTGTTCGGTGCGGCGCTGTTCTACGGCGACAGCATGATCACCCCGGCGATCTCGGTGCTCTCGGCGGTAGAAGGGCTGGAGCTGGCGTTTGACGGCATCGAGCACTGGGTGGTGCCGCTGTCGGTGCTGGTGCTGGTGGCGCTGTTTCTGATCCAGAAACACGGCACGGCGCGGATCGGCATCCTGTTCGGCCCGGTCATGGTGCTGTGGTTCGTGGTGCTGGGCGCGCTCGGGGTCTACGGCATTGTGCAGCGCCCCGAGGTGTTGCAGGCGCTGAACCCGATCTGGGCGGTGCGCTTCTTTACGGCCCATCCGGGCATGGGCGTGGCGATTCTCGGCGCGGTCGTCCTGTCGTTGACCGGTGCAGAAGCCTTGTACGCCGACATGGGCCATTTCGGTCGCAAACCGATTGCCCGTGCCTGGTTCATGCTGGTCCTGCCCGGTCTGGTCATGAATTACTTTGGCCAGGGCGCGTTGATCCTCGGCAACCCGGAAGCGGTGCGTAACCCGTTCTATTTGCTGGCTCCCGAATGGGCGCTGCTGCCGATGGTCGCGCTGTCGACGCTGGCGACGATCATTGCTTCGCAAGCGGTGATTTCCGGTGCGTTCTCCCTGACGCGCCAGGCCATCCAGCTGGGCTACGTCCCGCGCATGTTCATCCAGCACACCTCGAGCCAGGAGCAGGGCCAGATCTACATCGGCACGGTCAACTGGGCGTTGATGGTCGGCGTGGTGCTGCTGGTGATCGGTTTCGAATCCTCCAGCGCCCTGGCTGCCGCGTATGGCGTGGCGGTGACGGGCACCATGTTGATTACCACGCTGCTGTCCGCCGCCGTGGTGTTGTTGCTGTGGAAGACGCCGCGCTGGCTGGCGATTCCGATGCTGTTCGGTTTTCTGTTGGTGGACAGCCTGTACTTCGCGGCCAACGCGCCGAAGATCCTGCAGGGCGGTGCGTTCCCGGTGATCGCCGGTATCGGTCTGTTCATCCTGATGACCACCTGGAAGCGCGGGCGCAAGATCATCGTCGAGCGACTGGATGAAACCGCGTTGCCGCTGCCGTTGTTCATCAGCAGCATCCGTGCGCAACCACCTCATCGCGTGCAGGGCACGGCAGTGTTCCTGACCGCACGGGCCGACGCGGTTCCCCACGCGCTGCTGCACAACCTGTTGCATAACCAGGTGCTGCATGAGCAGGTGGTGCTGTTGACCGTGGTGTCCGAAGACAGCCCGCGAGTGCCGGTGGATCGTCGCTTTGAAGTCGAGTCCTATGGCGACGGCTTCTTCCGGGTCAACCTGCATTTCGGTTTTACCGAGGAACCGGATGTGCCGTTGGCGCTGAGTCTTTGTCACTTGGCCGAACTGGATTTCAGCCCGATGCGCACCACGTACTTCCTGAGTCGTGAAACGGTGATCCCGACCAAACGCATCGGCATGGCCAAGTGGCGCGAGTACCTGTTCGCGTTCCTGCTCAAGAATGCCAACAGCAACCTGAAGTACTTCAAGTTGCCGTTGAACCGGGTGATCGAACTGGGGACGCAGGTCGAAATGTAGGGAACGGGAAGCGGCTCAGGGCTGCCCGATGCTGACGGTGACACACAGACCGCTGCGCTCGATGACGTCGGTAAACCCCAGATCAACCTTGAGCCCCGTGCGATCGGCAATCGCCTTGACGATGGACAGCCCCAGCCCCGAGCCCGACTCATCGGTGCCCAGGCTGCGGTAGAACGGATCGAAAACCCGCGCCTGTTCTTCCACGGCAATCCCGGGGCCCGTGTCGCTGACTTGCAAGACGACCGCCGCTTGCTCCCGCTTGACCGAGAGGTCGATGCGTCCGCCGGACGGGGTGTAGCGGATGGCGTTGTCCACCAGGTTGCGGATCAGGATCAGCAGGTCGGTTTCGTTGATGCTGACCTGCACGTCCTCGCTGCTCTCGACGCCGATATCGATATTCTTGCGGTCCGCCAGTGGCAACAGGTCTTCCAGAATCCGTCGGTAAATGTGCAGGACTGAAACACTGGTTGGTTCTGCATTTGAGCTCGACTGCGCGGCAGCCAGGCTCAGCAATTGATCGATCAGGTTCCGGCTGCGTTCTATGCCCCGGGACAACGGCAACAGACGTTCGCGGGCGGCGGCCGGCATTTCCGTGGCGGCCAGTCGTTCGGCCTGCAGGGACAGGGCGGTCATCGGCGAGCGCAGTTCATGGGCGGCATCGGCGACGAAACGCCGCTGGTTGTCCACGGACTGGGCGACGCGACCGAGTAAGCGATTGATGGCCACCACAAACGGCCGGATCTCGCTTGGCACATGGCTTTCGTCCACCGGGTGCAGGGCCTGTTCGTCGCGCTGATCGATGTCGGCCGAGAGCGTGGCAATCGGGCGGAACATTTTGCGTACCAGATCGCCCACCACCAGCAACAGCACCGGAAACAGAATCAGGAACGGCAGCAGACTGCGCCAGGCGCTTTCGCGGGCCTCCTTGTCGCGCACGCCGGTTTCCTGGGCGACGACGATGCGCTCGCCACGGGCGGTGGTTCTGACCAGCACGCGAAAGTCTTCGCCGGTCACCTTCAGGGTCGACAGGCCGTCGGGCAGTGTAGTGGGGAAGGGCAGCGGCAGCAGGGCGTCGTCGTTGCCGACCGCTTGGCTGCCGTCGGCCAGGTACTGCACGATGACCCGGGACTCTTCGTTGTCGTCGTCCACGGCCTGAGCGGCGGGGTAGTGCAGGGTCATTTGCTGGCGGTCGTACAGGGCCGCCACCTGGCGCAGGGTTTCGTCCTGCATTTCGTGGGCTTCGTCCAGCGCCGAGACGAACGCAAACGCCGCGGCCAGCAGTGCAACGAGCAGAATCGCCAGCGACAGGGTGACCGACAGCCGCAGTTGCACCGAATCCCTCAGGCGCCTTTTGAAACCATCCATCCCATTCCCCTGACGTTCTTGATGACGTGACTGCCCAGTTTGCGTCGCAGGGCGTGAATCAGAAACTCCACCGCGTTGCTTTCCACTTCATTGCCCCAGCCGTAGAGCCGGTCTTCCAGTTCGCTGCGCGAGAGAATCGCCCCCGGCCGGATCAACAGAGCCTGCAACAGGGCGAATTCGCGGCTGGACAATTGCACGTCCGGGTTGTCGGCGGTCGTGGCTTGCTTGGAGACCAGATCGAGGGATACCACGCCGTTGTCGAGCAAGGACAACGCAGTCCCGCCCTTGCGCCGCAGCACCGCGCGCATCCGCGCCAGCAGCTCGGCCATGTCGAAGGGCTTGAGCAGGTAATCGTCGGCGCCGCCATCGAGGCCGCGCAGGCGATCGTCGAGGCCGTCCCGGGCGGTGATGATCAGCAGCGGCACCGGGTTGTTGCGAGCACGAATGCTGTCGAGCACGTCCAGTCCGTCCTTGCCGGGCAGGCCGAGGTCCAGCAGCACCAGGTCGTAGTGCTGGGTGTCCAGGGTGGCCAGCGCGGTGAGGCCGTTTTTCACCCAGTCGGTGGCGTAGCTGGCGTCGTTCAGCGCACCCTGGATGGCATCGCCGATCATCGGATCGTCTTCCACCAGTAATATCCGCATGACCCGCTCTCCAAAAAAATAGCGCGACGGGCAGGGCCGTCGCGCTTGTATTGAAGCATCTGTGCAAAGGTTTGTCCGGCCCCGGATCAGGCGTTGCCCTTCAGCGAGTCGAAGGCTTTGAGCAACTCGTCCATCCGCGCCTTGCAGTCTTTCTGTTGCGGGGCGCTGGCGCGCAAGGTATCGAGCGAGCGGTCGATGGCCTTGTCCAGCATGTGCCAGTCGCCGGCGGCACGGGGTTTGATCCCGGCCTCGGCCGAGTCCCAGGCGGTTTCCAGATCCTTGATCCGGGCCTTGGCACCGGGCAGGTCGTTTTTGTCTACGAGGGCAGCGACGTCGGCCGCGATGTTGCGGAACTCGGACAGATCCCCCAGTTTGGAGGCGGCCTGGCCTTGTGTGCTGACGGCACCTGCAGCGGCGTTTGCAGCAGGCTTGTCCGCCGGTTTCGAGCAGCCGGCAGCGATGCTCAGCAGGCAGATGGACGAGACGATGGCGACGTGACGAATGATGTTTTGAATCTGGCGCATGATGATTCCTTGATGAAAGTCTGAAGGTTTACTGAGTGATTGCTTTGCGATTGCCGACGCTGATCTGCGCGACGGTGACCAGCAGGACGATGACGCACAGGAAGATCGCGCTGGTCCAGGTCGCGCCCATGCCGAGGCCGCCGTAGGTCTTGGCCTGGGTCAGCAGGTCGCCGAGGGAGGCGCCGAAGGGGCGGGTCAGGATGTAGGCGATCCAGAACGTCAGCACGGTGTTGGCACCCAGACGCCAGGCGATCAGGGTGGCCGCGATCAACGCGCCGAAGATCACTGCGCCGACGGTGAAGCCCAGGCCCAGCGCTTCAGTGGCCAGGTCGCCGGCGGCGGTGCCGAGGGCAAAGGTGCAGAGCACCGTGGCCCAATAGAACAGCTCCCGGCGCGGGGTGACGATTTCGCGGATCGACAGGCTGCGCTCGGTCCGGTACCAGATCAGGAAATTCACCACCAGCAACACAGAGAACACCGCCGTGCTGGTGTAGAGGCTGACGTCCAGCATGTCGGTCAGGATGTCGGTGATCTGCGTGCCGACGATGCTCACCAGCACCACGGTCAGCCAGTAGATCCACGGGGTGTAGGCCTTGGTACGCATTTGGGTGAACAGCGCGATGGCCAGCAGCGCGGCCATGCCGAGGCTGGTCGGGCCGGCGCCGAAACCGGCGTCTACGGCCAGAAAGTCGGCCCCGGTTTCACCCACGGTCGTGGACAGGATCTTGATCACCCAGAAGGACAGCGTCACTTCGGGCACTTTGTTGAGCCAGTCGGCTATGGCGGGTTTCATGGGTGGATGGCCTCTCCTGAGCAGCGCTGAATGTGCGCAGGAGAGAAGGTATCCAGTGAAACTTAGCTGAGCCTGAGGGGCAGGCGATTGTCAGCGCAGCGGCACGTAAATATCCGTTTGCCACTGCTCCTGCGGGGTCTCGGGACTGATGCTCAAGTACTCGAAAAACAGCGGGTGATCGCGCAATTCTTCGCCGCTGGCGGGCAGCCAGTCGCGGTAGACCGGGTAGATGGTTTCGCCGATGTGATCGGTGGAGCCTGTGTGACGCACCACGGCACAGCGGCCGGCAGGAATGCTCAGCTCGCGGACGTTGAATTCATTCGGTGCCACCGCTTCACGGATTTCGCCGCAGATCGCGAAATGAAAGTCCTCCGGCGGCGTCGTGTCAGGGTTGCCGTAAGGAATCCCGAAGGTGCGGCTCGATGTCACCGGCGACTGACCGCTCTGTTGGCGCCACTGGATGAAGCGTTGCACGCTTTGATTGACAAGGCCTGGTGGCCCACGGTGATCGAGCGCAGCGACCTGGACTCCGGGGAAGTCGACGATTCGTACCTGCATGGTAATGCTCCTTGAAAAGTGAGGTATGGCGAAGACCGTGTGCCAGACGCTCCAGTCCGGAGCCTTGCGAAATGCCCCCGGCGAAGTGCCGAAGGCTCGCTTGAATGCCCTGGAAAACGCTTCGGGACTTTCGAACCCCGCGTCGAGCGTGGCTTCCATCACCGAATGGTCGGGCAGGGTGCTCAAACGGTGCGCGGCACGGCGCAGACGCATCAACTGCACATAGCGCGAGACGGGCACACCGACGTATCCCGTAAACTGCCGGTGAAAGTGGAACTCGGAAAAGTTCGCCACCTGGCTCAGCGTTTTCACCGACAGATCGCCCTCAAGATTGGCGTCGATGTAGGCGAGTACGACGGTAAAGCGCTTCGCGTAGGCAGTTTGCGTCGGTGCGTCTGGCACGGAGTGAAGCTCCTGGAGTAACGGTCGGCCCTAGAATCGTCGAAAGCGGCGTACAGATACCTAGCCGGACTTGCTCAGGGTTTGACCTCTTCAGGCATTACATCCGAACGACCCTGCACGAATCAATCGCGCGCCTGAGCGACGATTGCAAAGTTGCCCGGGGCTTTCTCAAGCAACCCAAGGAATCTCACCAGATCCACCGTGCTGCCATCGACTTTCAAGTCTTTGGATGTGAGCGCGTCCTTGAACCCCGCCGTGCCGCCCAGCAGTTGCACGAAAAGATCCTTGGTGACGCTCAACGTGGCGTTGGCATTGCTGGCCGGTGCGCCCCGGCGATAGTGCAGCACGGCGTTCTCGATCCACAGTACGAACGATTCCTTCGTATCGGTCAGTTGCAGGTTGAAAGTCCAGTTCTTGCCGTCCGCCGCCGGTCCGTCGAGGCTCGCGGCCATGGCTTCGAGGAAGCGTTCGGTGGGTGTCTGCTTCATCAGCTCGATCAGGTCCGAGCGGCGCACGCCTTTTTCCGGCGGGCCGTTGCGCAGTTCCTGGGCGGCGGTCAGGTAGCTGTTGCGCCAGGTCGCCGATTCCGACTGATAGCCCAGCTGTTCATAGGCTCGGGCCAGCAGTTCCTTGGTGGCCTTGTCATTGGGCTGGTCGAGGACGGCTTGATCCAGCAACTCGGCGACCCAGCGGTATTCACCTTTGTCATAGGCCACGCGTGCGGCTTCGAGCACTTTGGCGCTGCCGCCCATCAACTCGACGTAGCGTCTGGCGGACTCTCTGGGAGGCAGCGGATTCAGATGTGCCGGGTTGCCATCGTAGGCGCCGAGGTACATCTGGTAGATCGCCTTGACGTTGTGTCGCACGTCGCCGTAATAGCCGCGGGTGCCGAAATACGAGGCCAGCGAGTCGGGCAACTGGATCTTCTCGGCGATCTCGTCGGGCGTGTAGCCGGCATTCATCAGGCGCACGGTCTGGTCGTGCATGTACTTGTAGACGTCGCGGTGCTTGGTGATGAATTCGCGGATGCGGTCGTTGCCCCAGACCGGCCAGTTGTGCTGGCCGAAATAGACTTCGGTGTCGCCCAGTTCATCGAGTGCGGCCTGGGCGTAGTCGGACCAGAGCAACGCGTCGCGGACCTTGGCGCCACGGATCGGCAACAGATTGTGCATGGTCTGCGCCAGCAGCTCGGCACCGCCGTAGGCCTTGCGTTCGGGGATGGAGAAAGTCAGCTCGGCCGGGGCCTCAGCGCCGGGAATGTTGTGGAACACGAAGGTCACGCCGTCGATTACCAGTTTCTGCGTCGGCTGATCGATGATCTGCGTCGGCGGCAGAATGCCGATGCTGCCGTAGGCGACGTTTTTGCCCAGCCCGGTATCCACCATGCCGGTTGCGCCCGGCGCCAGGTTCTTGCCGAACTGATACATCGAACGGCGCGACATCGCCGGCCCGGCCAAGACGTTTTCGCTGGTGGCTTCCTCCATGAAACCGACAGGAGCCACCACGGGAATCTTGCGCTCGGCCACTTCCGCGACCGAGGTAATGCCCAGTACGCCGCCGAAGTGGTCGGCGTGGTCATGGGTGAAAATGATGGCGGTCACGGGTTTGTCGCCCAGTTGCTCGCGAGCAAAGGCCAGGGCAGCGGCGGCGGTTTCCTTTGAGGTCAACGGGTCGACCACAATCCACCCGGCCTGGCCTTCGATCAGCGTCATGTTGGCGATGTCGAAGCCGCGCAACTGGTAAATGCCGTCGGTGACTTTGAACAAACCGATCTGGGCGTTGAGCATCGCATGGCGCCACAGGCTCGGATTGACGGTAGCGGGGGCCTTGCCTTCGACGAATCTGAACGCATCGAAATCGATCAGCACAGAACCGTCGGAGCCGAGGATCTGGCCGGTCGGCCGGGCGATGAGACCGCGCTGGGCGTCCTCCATGTCCCGAGTGTCGTTGAGGTCCAGGCCCTTGATTGAGGCTTCTATCACCGCCGCAGTGGCGGACGTCGCTTCGCCGCTGGCAACGCTGGGCGGTTTGTCACAGCCGGCGAGGGAAACCAGTGTCAGGGCGATCAGTGTGTGAAAGGTCGGTCTCATTCTTGTTGTTCTCCGAGGATCGATTCATCAGAGAGTAGGGACGCGGGCGCGATGTATCCAATGCATTGTTTACATCCAGGTAATGCGCGGCTAGCATCGGCCAAATGGATCTTAAACGACTGACACACCTGCTGGCCCTTGCCGATGAACGCCATTTCGGCCGCGCTGCCGAGCGCGTGCACCTCAGCCAGCCGGCCCTGAGCCGCAGCATCCAGGCGCTTGAAAGCGAAACCGGTCAGCGCCTGTTCGACCGGGACAGCGGCGATGTGCGCCCGACGCCGGCGGGGGAGTTTCTGATCGAGCGGGCGCGGCGTCTGCTGTTCGACGCACGCTCGCTGGAGCGGGATCTGGCGCTTTACGGCGATGGCCGGCTCGGCAGCCTCGCGTTCGGCGTCGGGCCGTTTCCGGCGGCGATGTTGATGCATCAGGTGGTGCCTCGGTTGCGCCGGGAATATCCGCAAGTCACCCTGCGGGTAGAGATCAACAACTGGCAGATTCTTGAAGCCCGTTTGCGGGATGAAGCGATCGAGTTCTTTGTCGCGGACATTCGCAATTTCTCGGCCGACACCGATCTGCTGATCCGCTCGCTGGGTCAGGCCTCGGCGGGGTTCTTCGTCCGGCCACAACACCCGTTGGCCGGACGCGCGGTGACGATGAGAGACCTGGAAAAGTACGGCATCGCCACGACGCGCCTGCCGGCCGTGGTGAAGGAAGAGACTGCGCATACCTTGGGCATTTCCGCTCGCCAGACCTTGCCGCTCGCGCTGGAGTGCGACGATGTGGCGTTGCTGAGGACGGTGGCCTGTTCGACCGATACCATCCTCGGCGTGATCCACGGCGCCGTGGCGGAAGACCTGCGCAGCGGCAACCTGATCGAATTGCAGGTCGTGGACCGGCCCGGATTGCATTCCGAAATCGGTGTCGTCAGCCTGCCCAACAGAAGCCTGTCACCGACCGCTCGCTGCGTGATCGACGCCATCGTCGACGAGATGGCGCAGCGCAACGTCTCGACCTGAGCGGCGCCCCGGTCGGCGGCCAAAACGCCAAAGCACAAGACTTCCCGCTCAAAAACCGGATAATGGCGGCCATTCTGTTCAGCTCGCTATTCTGGTAGTCCCCCATGGAAATCAAGGTCAACTTTCTCGACAACCTTCGACTTGAAGCCAAGTTCGACGACTTCACGGTGGTGGCCGACCAACCGATCCGCTACAAGGGCGATGGTTCGGCACCGGGTCCGTTCGACTACTTCCTGGCTTCGTCGGCGCTGTGTGCGGCGTACTTCGTGAAGCTGTATTGCGAAACCCGCAATATCCCGACCGATAACATCCGCCTGTCGCAGAACAACATCGTTGACCCGGAGAACCGCTACAACCAGATCTTCAAGATTCAGGTCGAGCTGCCGGCAGACATCTCCGACAAGGACCGCCAGGGCATCCTGCGCTCCATCGACCGCTGCACCGTGAAGAAGGTGGTGCAGGCCGGTCCCGAGTTCGTGATCGAAGAGGTGGAAAACCTCGACGCCGACGCCCAGGCACTGTTGATGCCGGGCGCGAACTCCAGCGCCAGCACCTACATTCCGGGTAAGGACCTGCCGCTGGAGCAGACCATCGCCAACATGTCGGGCATCCTCGCCGACCTCGGCATGAAGATCGAAATCGCTTCGTGGCGCAACATCGTGCCGAACGTGTGGTCGCTGCACATTCGCGATGCGCACTCGCCGATGTGCTTCACCAACGGCAAGGGCTCGACCAAGGAAGGCGCGCTGGCGTCGGCGCTGGGCGAGTTCATCGAGCGCCTGAACTGCAACTTCTTCTACAACGATCAGTTCTGGGGCCTGGACCTGGCCGATGCGCCGTTCGTGCACTACCCGGACGAGCGCTGGTTCAAGCCGGGCAGCAATGACGAGCTGCCGAACGAGATCCTTGATCCGTACTGCCTGAAGATCTACAACCGCGACGGCGAGCTGCGCGGTTCGCACCTGATCGACACCAACTCCGGCAACGAAGAGCGCGGCATCGTATCGCTGCCGTTCGTGCGTCAGTCGGACGGCGAGGTTGTGTACTTCCCGTCGAACCTGATCGAAAACCTGTACCTGAGCAACGGCATGAGCGCCGGCAACACCCTGGCCGAAGCCCAGGTGCAGTGCCTGTCGGAAATCTTCGAGCGTGCGGTGAAACGCGAAATCATCGAAGGCGAATTTGCTTTGCCGGACGTGCCGCAGGAAGTGCTGGCCAAATACCCGGCGATCATGGCCGGCATTCAAGGCCTGGAAGCCCAGGGCTTCCCGGTGCTGGTGAAGGATGCGTCGCTGGGCGGTGAATTCCCGGTGATGTGCGTCACGCTGATGAACCCGCGGACCGGCGGTGTGTTCGCCTCGTTTGGCGCACACCCGAGCTTCGAAGTGGCGCTGGAGCGCAGCCTGACCGAACTGCTGCAGGGCCGCAGCTTCGAAGGCCTGAACGATCTGCCGCAGCCGACCTTCGAAGCTCAGGCGGTCACCGAACCGAACAACTTCGTCGAGCACTTCATCGACTCCAGCGGCGTGGTGTCGTGGCGCTTCTTCAGCGCCCAGGCGGAATACGAATTTGTGGAGTGGGACTTCACCGGCCAGGGTGAAAATTCCAACGTCGAAGAGGCCGAAACCCTGTTCGGCATCCTCAAGGGCATGGGCAAGGAAGCGTACATGGCGGTCTACGAGCACATCGGCGCCACCGCTTGCCGCATCCTGGTGCCGGACTACTCGGAAATCTACCCGGTGGACGACCTTATCTGGGACAACACCAACAAGGCGCTGTTCTTCCGCGAAGACATCCTCAACCTGCATCGCTTGAACGAAGACGAACTCCAGTCGCTGGTCGAGCGTCTGGTCGAAAGCGAACTGGACGACTACACCGACATCACCACGCTGATCGGCATCGAGTTCGATGACAACACCGTGTGGGGTCAACTGACGATCCTGGAACTGAAACTGCTGATCTGGCTCGCCCTGGGACAAATCGAAGAAGCGAAAGAAGCAGTGGAAATGTTCCTCCAGTACAACGACAACACCGTCGAGCGCGGTCTGTTCTATCAGGCCGTCAACGGGGTGCTGGAGATGCAGCTGGACGAAGACCTGGAGCTGGCCGACTACGAAGCCAACTTCCGCCGCATGTTCGGCAACGAACGGATGGACGCGGCGATCGGCTCGGTGGACGGCAGCGTACGCTTCTATGGCTTGACGCCGACCAGCATGAAGCTCGAAGGCCTCGATCGCCATCTGCGACTGATCGACAGCTACAAGAAGCTGCACGCGGCCCGGGCCAGCGTGAAGACTTCGTAACGCTGACAGCAGCGACAAAAAAAGCACCTTCGGGTGCTTTTTTGTTGTCGGGTGGTGGGGCGGTCGCTGGCTCTGTTACGCGCGAGTGGGTTCCTGGTTCGTCCAGACGGCCAGTTCATAACCATCCGGATCAATGAAGTGGAAGCGGCGGCCACCGGGATTTTTTAATGGGGACAGATTTATTTTTTAAATAAATCTGTCCCCTTTTGAAAATACTTGCACCGTGATGCATCCATTTGCGCGACTGCTCCGTAAATTCATCACCCTCATTCGAAGGGTCGAAGAATTCAGGAGACACACCATGCACTCGCTCATCAAACGCATCGCCATCGCCTGCTTCACATTGCTCTGTCTTGGTACGGGATCGAGTTTTGCCGCCGATACCGTGATGGTCGGCGGTGCGGCCATGTACCCGAACAAGACCATCGTCGAAAACGCCGTCAACTCGAAGGACCACACCACCCTCGTTGCAGCGGTCAAGGCGGCGGGGCTGGTCGATACCCTCAACAGCAAGGGGCCGTTCACAGTCTTCGCGCCGACCAATGAGGCCTTCGCCAAATTGCCCGCCGGCACCGTCGATACGCTCGTCAAACCGGAGCACAAGGCCGACCTGACGACGATCCTCACCTATCACGTCGTAGCTGGCACTCACACGGCAAAACAGCTGATGGATGACGCCAAAATGCACGGCGGCAAAGTCATGCTCAAAACCGTTCAAGGCGAATCCCTGACCGTCCTGCTGCACGACGGCAAATTGTGGGTGGTGGACGCCAAAGGCGGAAAGGCTGCGATCACCATTGCGGACGTGATGCAGTCCAACGGTGTGATTCATGTAGTGGATACGGTGCTGATGCCGAAGTAGTCTTTTTAATGGGGACAGATTTATTTTTTAAATAAATCTGTCCCCATTTTCACATTTTCGCCAACAGAAAAGCACCTTCGGGTGCTTTTTTGTTTTTAAGATGGAGGCCTGTTAGAAGGAGCGCTGCAATGGATCTGAAGTTCAGTCACGTCGATGTTCTGGTCAACAACCTCGAGGAAGCCTGCGCCTACTATGCGCAGATCCTGCAAGCCAGAATCTCCAGAACCCTCGTCTGGGAGCGGGGTGGCCTGCACGTTCGCTACGCGGTTGCGCTGATCGGCCAGGAGCGTTTCATGCTGGTCCAGCCATTGGCGGGCAATCTCAAGGAACTGCTGGATTCCTCGGGGGAGGGGATGATCTACCGTCACTGCTATTCGACACCGGACATCGAGAAAGCCTACGACGAACTGGTGATCGCCGGCGTGCAGCCAGAAGACGAAAACGGCCAGCCACTGGAACGCGCCAACCTGCAGTCACCTTCTGGAGGGCGCATCATCTGGCTGCCCAAGCGCTTCGGGCATTTTTCTATCGAGATTCTGGAAGAGCAGACGCTTGAGGCGTTCATCGCGTCTGCGTTTGCCTGATTCTTTAATGGGGACAGATTTATTTTTAGAATAAATCTGTCCCCATTTGAGGTCTTGGAATTGGCCAGTGTGCCCTCATAACAAGGGTTACCTCCAACATCCCCGAAGGGAAGGACAGACCATGACCAGCCAAACCGAAACTGCCATCCTCGCCGGCGGCTGCTTCTGGGGTATGCAGGACCTGCTGCGGCGCTACCCCGGTGTCCTCAAGACGCGCGTCGGTTACACCGGCGGCGATGTGCCGAATGCGACCTACCGTAATCATGGCAACCACGCCGAGGCCATCGAGATCGTGTTCGACCCCGCTGTTATCAGCTATCGGCAGATCCTCGAGTTCTTCTTTCAGATACACGACCCGACCACGCCCAACCGTCAGGGCAATGATCTTGGTCCCAGCTATCGCTCGGCGATCTATTACCTCAGCGAACAGCAACGCGACGTCGCCGAAGACACCGCTGCCGATGTCGACGCTTCACGCCTGTGGCCTGGTCGAGTGGTGACCGAAATCGAACCGGCCGGGCCGTTCTGGGAAGCGGAGCCGGAGCACCAGGATTACCTGGAGCGTATTCCGAATGGCTACACCTGCCACTTCATTCGCCCGAACTGGAAGCTTCCGAAGCGCGCCTGAGGTTCCGTAGCGCCAGTGTGAAAGAGGGGAGCCGGTCTGTTCTCTGAAAAACGGACCGGTTCCCCCTTTTTTTGCCTTCAGTCCAGAAAGGTAGCTAAGCAAATTAGCTATATGTTAGTTTCGCGTCCTCACCACAACCCGCCGGGACTGACCCTACACATGACATCGCCTTCATCACCGTCCGATCCGTCCGAAGATCCCCGCAACCTGCAGATCGCCAGTGATGTCGTCGGCCAGCAGTTGCAACAGATCGCCATCCTCACGCGCAAGGCCGCCAGTGATTTGGGCGCGGTTCTGGGCATCAATCAGACCGATGTCGCGGCGCTGGAGCATCTGATCGCGGATGGACCTCTGCCGCCGACCGAGCTTGCTGTGCGCCTTTCCGTAACCACAGCAGGCATCACGCAGGTCATCGATCGACTGGAACGCGCCGGGCATGTGGTCCGCGAGCGGCAGCTCAATGACAAGCGCCGGGTGCTGGTGTGTCCGGTTCCGGAATCGGTGGCGCAGGCCTATCGGCATATCGCGCCGATGCTCAATGGCCTGAGCGCCGTGCTCGGAGCCCTCGATGGCGAGGATCGCGCCGTGGTTGAAGCCTTCCTGGGGCAAGTGATCGAGGTCTATCGCACCACGTTGCCGGGCAGCGCTGTGGCCACCTCTGAAAACCGGGACGCGTGATGAATCCCAAAAAAGTACTGGTGACCGGCGCAAGCATTGCCGGACCTGCGTTGGCCTATTGGCTGTCCCGGCAGGGTATGGACGTCACGGTGGTGGAGAGGGCGCCTGCGTTTCGTGATGGCGGACAGACGATTGACGTGCGGGGCGCCGGGCGTGAGGTCGTCCGGCGCATGGGCCTGGAAGATTTGATTCGGGCGCACACGACCCAGGAACAGGGCATCGCCTTCGTTGACCGGAACAACCGGACCAAGGCGTTTCTGGGCGTCGATGCGTTCGACGGTGAGGGGCCGATTGCCGAACTGGAGATCCTGCGGGGTGAGCTCGCCAAACTGCTCATCCAGCACAGCCAGGACCGTGTCCTGTACCGATTCGGCGATAGTGTTGAAGCCATGGAGGACGATGGCGAGCAGGTTCACGTTCGCTTCGAACAGGGTAGCGAGCAGGTTTACGATCTGGTGATCGTGGCGGAAGGGATTGGTTCGACGACCCGCAACCGGGTGTTCGGCAACGAGGTCCAGCGTCGTCCTCTCAATCTGTATACGGCTTACTTCACCGTGCCTCGACAGCCGAACGATGGCCAGGTCATGCGCTGGCACAACCTTCCGGGTGGTCGCTGTGTCTGCTTGCGGCCGGACAATCTGGGCACCACCCGCGCGTTTCTGTCTTTTCAGCAGGCGCCGTGTGGATACGAAAAACTCGCGCAGGACGAACAGAAATCCTTGCTCAGGCAAATATTCGCCGACGCCGGTTGGGAGACACCCCGCGTGCTGGCAGCACTGGAAGATGCCACCGACCTTTATCTGGACGCGGTGGGGCAGGTCAAAATGCCTCGTTGGTCCAAGGGGCGCATCGCGCTGGTCGGGGACGCGGCTTACTGCGCATCGCCCATCAGCGGCATGGGCACCAGCCTGGGCCTGTGCGGCGCCTATGTGCTGGCCGGTGAACTGGGGCGTCATGCCGACCATACCCAGGCGTTCGCGGCGTATGAAAAACGGATGCGGCCCTTCGTCGCCCAAGCGCAAAGCGTGCCCGGCTTCGCCCCCAGACTGGCCTCGCCGCATTCGCGCCTTGGCATCACCCTTGGCCACGCGGTGTTGAGACTGGCGAGTGCGCCGGGGCTCAAGCGCCTGTTCCGGAAGATCCTTTCGCCGAAGGCAGAAGCTATCGAATTGCCGGAGTATGGCGATCGGCAGTGATTCAATGGGGACTGATTCAATGGGGACAGATTTATTATCAAAAAATAAATCTGTCCCCATTTTGTTTAGAATTGCGCCGCCTGCAGTTCTGCAGGTTTGCCATGGAAAGCAGCCTGACGAACCTGCACCAGACAATCGGCTTCCACAAATTGAACAAGGACAAAGGCTCATGGGTATGAGAACGGCTGCGTTGGTTTTGTTGCTTGCAACGTCACTGACCGCCTGTGGAGGAAGCAAGGACAAGGCCAGGGAACTGGTCGATATCAGTGGCGCCTTCAAGGAGCATTACGATGAGGTGGTGGAAACCACAATGCGAGATTACTCGCCACGTTACATGGCGGTGATGGACGAAGAAATCCGCGAGGTTGTGGAAGACAAGGTTCCCTTCGACGAGATCAGAAACCTGCGGATCGATACCCTGGCGGCTCAATTGCAGCCGGATGAACTCAATGCGGCGATTCGTGCCCACGATAACCCCGCGCAGAGCAAAGATATTTTGAATAACACGCCTGAGGGCCGCGCCTTTCTGGACAAGATTTTCGACGCTGAAGACACCGTCGAAAATACCTTCCAGGCTCTGTTGAAGGAGCGTGAACCAGCCATCCTTGAAGCGCTGGACAAGATCAATAACAAGAGGCTGAATGGATAGGTGTCCTGACGCTCTACGCTTGAGATTCAATGGGGACAGATTTATTTCGAGAGGCAGCTTCTATCTCCAACGTCAGCGGGTCATAAAGCTACGAATCGCCTGAGTGGTTTCCACCGGCGCTTCTTCCATCAGCCAATGGCCCGCGCCGGCGATCACCACTTCGGTGACGTTGTCGGCGGCGTTGCGCATCACGATGGCTTCGTTGTTGCCGAAGGATTTCTCGCCACCGACGGCCAGGACCGGCATCGTCAGCCTGTTCTTTGACGACGCTTCGTTGTCCACCGCGTCCTGGCGAATGGCGCGGAACTGGGCGAAGGCCGCGTGCATCGCACCGGGGCGGGCGTAGAGTTTTGCGTAGTGCTGGCGGGTGGCTTCGTCGACTTTTTTCGGATTGCCGGCGAACTCGTTCCAGAACCGGTCCAGGTAGATGCGCTCACGGCCGGCGACCAGTCGCTCCATGTCCGGGCCTCCAAAATCGAAGTGCCAGAGCATCGGCGAACGCACGATGTCATTCCACGGCGCAATGCCCGGAACAGGCGCATCCATCACCACCAAGCGGTCGGTCTGTTGCGGATACCGCGAGGCATACGCGAACGCGACCATGGTGCCGATGTCGTGACCGATGACGACCGAATGTTCGATGCCCAGCGAGGCGAGTACGGCGCGGACGTCTCCCGCCTGGGTCTTCTTGTCATAGCCACTGTCGGGAATCGACGACAGCCCCATGCCGCGCAGATCAGGAATCACCACGGTGTGATCCTTCGCCAGATCGGTGGCGAGTGGCACCCACATGTCCCCGGTATCACCAAAACCATGCAACAGCACCACGGCCGGGCCCTTGCCGCCGATACGCGTGTGGATCTCCGCGCCGTCCACGGGAATGTCTTGGGTGCGGAAGGACGCGGGGAACGGTTTTACGTCAGCATGTGCCGGAGCACTCAGGGCCACCAGCAAGGAAGCGGTCAGCAAGGCTCGGATCATTACGGAGACTCCAGAGGAGGTAGTGGATGGAGCGTAGACCGCTTTTAGAACCCCGCCTTTTAGCGTTGAGTGTTTTGCACGGGAGTTTGCCTCTGGCTGACTTGAGGTGTGGTGCAAAGCCTGTCGAGAAAGGTCGAAACCTGCCGTTTGCCACGCAGATGCACTACCGGGATGTCTGGCTCGATTGATTGACGTACGTTATCGATACCCGGGCGGTAATCCCGGTCAAAGGTCCATACGAACTTCAGAAACGTCAGGAATTTTCTGTCGATTTTCTCTCTGCAGCCTGTCGCGAGATCCGGGCGAGGGCGGTTCATGATGCTGCGCCGAATTACGCGGGCGAAGCAGGTGAGTCGCGGCGTATCGAGCCAGATAATCAGGTCGGCACGGGGCAGGCGCAGGTCGAAGGTTCGCCGGGCATAGTTGCCTTCACACACCCATGAATCTGCTTTGATTGCTTCGCGGACCCGTGTGCGGAACTGCTCCGCGTCGGGCTCGACCCAGCCTGGTTCCCAGAACAAGGTGTCCAGGTGAACCACGGGAAGGTTCAGGCGCCGGCCTAGGGCGCGGGCGAGGGTGGATTTGCCGCTGCCGGCGTTGCCCAGAATCACAATCCGTTGCATGGGGACGTCCTGTCGAAAAAAGCCGGCAATTGTGCAGGCTCCGGGTGTTCAATCAAAGCGGATTCAGTCGTATTTCTTGCCTGACCCGTCGATATCAGGGAAGCTCCCGCGAATCTGTCTCGGGAAGTCGGCTGGACGATCGAATCGTTAGGGAAGCGTTGCATGGCGTTCAAGGTGTTGGTGGTCGGTGGGTATGGAAACTTCGGCAGCATCGTCTGCCGGCATCTGGCGTCGATGCCCGATGTTGATCTGGCGATCTCGGGTCGTGATCCGCACAAGTTGCTGCGCAAGGTCGAGGCGTTGCAAGCCGCTTCAGGAAAAACCTGCGTCAGTTGGTGCGGCGATGCCATGGGGCCAGGGTTTCAGTCTGCATTGGACTCGATGGGCATTGAGCTGGTCATCCACACCGGAGGCCCGTTTCAGGGGCAGTCCTATGCTGTTGCCGAAAGCTGCATCGAGGCCGGTGTGAGCTATTGCGATCTGTCCGACTGCCGAACCTTCGTCAACGGTATTGCTGTACTCGATGCGCGCGCGAAAGCGGCGGGCGTGGCGATTCTCAGTGGTTGCAGTTCAGTGCCGACCCTGTCTTCGGCCATCATCGATCAGCAGCGGTATCGCTTCCAGCGTATCGACTCGATCGAGCATGGCATTTCCTCTTCCGCGAAGATGCCGGGGCTGTCTACTGTCGAAGGTGTGCTTGCCTACGCGGGCAAGCCGATCAAGCAGCTCAAGGATGGCCGGGTTCACGAGGTGCCGGGCTGGCAGGATTTGACGCTGCGCAAGATGCCGCACCTGGGCACCCGCTTGCTGGCCAACGTCGACGTGCCGGACATGGACATTTTCGCCGGTCGTTACGGTGCCCGGACCTTGAGCTTCAAGGCGGGTGCAGGTTTGAAACTTGGTGGTGTCGCAAATGCCTTGTTCGCCCAGGCCCAGAAGATCGGGCTGATTCGGGATCATGCGCCCTGGGCTGCGCGACTGCATCGCCTTGGCACCTGGTTCGAGCGACTCGGCGACGGCAAAAGCGCGATGTACATCGACGTGCAAGGTCTCGGGGTTGAAGGACAACCGCTGTCCATGACCGCTCAGCTGACGGCGTGGAACGACAAGGGCCCGGAAATCCCGAGCTGCGCCGCTGTTGCCCTGGCCACCAAAATGGCCCAAGGCTATGTGCCTGAACCCGGCGCCCGGCCTTGCGTGGGCGAAATCACCGTCGACGAATACATGGCCGCGATCAACGACCCTGAAAATCTGAGCCTGTCCGTGCGTTTCTCTGACGGGCAGCGCTGACCATGCTTTACCTGTATCTCAAGTACATTCATGTGATCGCCGCGGTTTTCCTGTTCGGGTTCGGCATGGGGTCTTACCTTTACCTGATCGCCGCCAGCCGCACCGCCAACCCTCAGGTGATCGCTCTCGTGGCGAAAATGGTCGTGCGCTTCGACGCCTGGATCACTACCCCGGCAGGCTTCATTCAGATCGCATCGGGCTATGGGCTGATCAAGCTGGCCGGCCTGCCGTTGACCACGGAATGGGTGCTGACGTCGTTGATCATCTTTCTTTGTGTGGGATCGCTCTGGCTGCCGGTGCTGGTGCTTCAGAAGCGCCTGTACGTGATGGCTTCGAGTGCGAACGAGACCGGAGGAGGGCTCGCGGACGAGTTCCGGTCGGTGTACCAGAAATGGTTCTGGATGGGGGTGGCCGGTTTTCTGGGGATGTTCGTGATCGTCTTGATGATGGTGACGAAGATGACGCCCGTGCAGGTGCTAGGCCTCTTGCTGTAGCGAAGCCTTCAGAAAGCGTTGTTCATGATCGGGGTCAGGCAGAAGACAGGTGTCATATTGTCCAAACAGCCGATAACGATTCCGTGCAATACGATCGTAGGCCCAGTTCCGAAGCCCGCGCGGAAAAATACGCAAGCATTGCAATGGACGCCAGCGGGCGGGCAGTTGGGCAACTACTTCGAAAAAGGCGTCGGAGCGCTCCCAATAGTGTCGGTCGCGGATGACCGCCATGGTGTCGAACTGATCGAGGGGTAAATCTGCCCAGGCGAGCAGCGCCTGCCCTTCGGGAGACTGCACCGCTGCCAGCCGGACTCGCTGATGGCGGTCATGGCGAATCAGGAATTTCGCCCAGCCATTGCACAACTTGCAGACGCCATCGAACAACACCACCGTCTCGCCGGGTTTCAGCAGGGGAGCCGGTGACGGGCGAATCCGGGAAACGGGCATAGACATCGGTCCATAGAGGCCTGGTTTCCCGGATCATATCCTTAAACAGTCACGACAATCTTTCCGACCTGCTGGTTGGCTTCAAGAAAGCGATGCGCCTCTTGAATGTCCTCGAGGGCGAACGTCTTCGCGATGATCGGTTGCAACGCTCCCGATGCGAGACCGTCGGAAATGAAGGTCTTGGCTCGGGCCAGAGCCGCTGGATCCGCGACGACCTCCGCGTAGAGGTAGCCCTTGAGGGTCAGGCATTTGCCCAGCACGGTGAACAGCGGGAACGGCGTAGGCTCTGGGCTCAAGGCACCGTACTCAAGCAGAATGCCGCCTCTGGCCATGCTCTGGGTGAGCTGTTCGAACCCGGGGCCGCCGATCGGATCGAACACCACGCGTGCGCCCCGGCCATCGGTCAGGGCCATGACGGCGGCGACGATATCCTCTTCATCGCTGACGATGACGTGCGCGGCGCCGGCATCCAGCAAGGCTTGCTTCTTGGTGCGGGTGCGGGTCACGGCAATCGAAGTCGCGCCGACCATTCGGGCAATCTGGAAGGCCGCCAGGCCGACGCTGCTGGAGGCGGCAGTGACCAGCACAAAATCATTCTTCGTCAGTTTGGCCTGTTCGACGAGCGCGCCCCACGCGGTGACGTATTGCATCCAGGAAGCGGCGGCCTGTTCGAAGGACAGGTTCGACGGGTGTTTTACCGTCAGCTCGGCGGGTACGTTGGCCAGTTCGCCGTAGGTGCCCCATTTGGCGATGTCCAGCGGCGGAATCAGGCTGACCGCATCGCCGACCTTGAACTCGCTGACGCCGGCACCGACGGCAGCCACCACCCCGGCCGCTTCATAACCGAGGCGGCTGGGAAATTGCGCTTCCTGCAGATAGGCGTGATTGCGGAACATGACCTCGGCCCGATTCAGTCCGAAGGCCTTGACCTCGATTTGCACCTCGCCGGATGCCGGCGCCGGTACATCGACCGATTCCAGTTTCAAAACGCTTGCGTCGCCGTATTCATGAATCCTGACAATGCGTGCCATGGTTACCTCTTCTGTGATCAATGAGGCCGGTGTGGCCGGCCTTAGTTCGAGTAAAAAAAACGCGCCTGTTGCCGTTGTGCGCGTCGTTTCCATGGCCGCCAATTTAGGCTTTGGCCCCGGTCGGATAAAGACCTACGATAGCGCAACACTAGAAACGCAGGGTTTCCAATGGATCGCCTCACATTGATGGCCGTCTTCGTCAAAGCGGTGGAACTTGGCTCCTTCAGCGCGGTGGCCGATGAGCTTAATCTGTCCCCGCAACTGGTCGGCAAACAGGTCAAGATGCTCGAGCAGCATCTGGGTGTCTCGCTGCTCAATCGCACGACCCGCAAACAGAGCCTGACCGACTTCGGCCGCACGTTCTATCAACGGGCGAAGCTGATCCTGGCCGACATGGACGCCGCCGAAGAAATGGCCGCGATGACCCGAGGCGTGCCCAGTGGCCGACTCAGAATCAACGCACCGGTCACCTTTGGCGTCAGCACGCTGGCGCCTCGACTGCTGGAGTACATGGTCAGGTATCCGCAGGTGTCGGTGGATCTGACCTTGTCCAATGAACTCGTTGACCTGCTGGAGGGCGGGTATGACGTGGTGTTTCGAATCGGTGAACTGTCTGACAGCGGTCTTAAGGCATTACCGCTCAAACCCTATCAAATGGTTTTGTGTGCAGCGCCTGCCTATCTGGCCAGGCGTCCACCGATTACGACTCCGCTGGATTTGCAGGAACATGAATGCCTGGCGTTCGCCTATTCCGACGGTCGTTCCCACATTCGCCTCGAAGGGCCGGACGGTTGCATCGACGTGCCGATTAAAAGCAGATTGACGATCAATCAGGCCGACCCGTTGCTGTCGGCAGCGGTGGCCGGGCTGGGTGTGGTGCTGTTGCCGTTGGAGCTGGTCAAGGATGCGCTGAGAAGTGGAACGCTGGTCGGACTGCTGCCGGGTTACAGCGTCCCGGTCTCCCCGATGAATCTTCTGTACGCACCGGACCCTCGGTTGACGCCCAAGCTGCGAAGCTTCGTGGATTTTGCGAGGGCTGTGTTTGGGGCGGGTGCGTGAAAGGGCAGCGAAGCGTGATCAGCTTCCATCGTTCAATTCATTCCGAGCCTGTCAGCAAACCCGGATCGAACGAAGTATTGGCGATCGTTGCCACGTCGGGTTCAGCTTCCCATTCCACGGTGTCACCTGCGATTTCGCGCACGATCCACTGCTGTGGCGCGGTCCACGAGAGTTCGATGTAAGGGCCGCTGAGCGCCTTGCTTGCAATCAACAGCGCGATCTCATCGGCCGGGCCCGGGCACATGCCACCGACGGCCATGGGCACGCGTTCGCCTATCAGACGGGTGAGCAGGCACAGTCGCTCGGCGTGGGAATTGAAGGGAACTCGATGCTCTGCGCCTGCGTTATCCGTCATTTGCAGATAGCCCGACTCGTCCGCTGTCGAATGGATGAGTGCGAGATGAAAGGGTGCCTGGCCCTGGCCTTTTGCATAACGTGATTTGATGACTGCGATTTCCTGAATTGGCGGGTTTGAACGTGTCGGGACACTGGTCAATCCGGATTTGATTTGTCTGCCGCACCGCACCTTGTCATCCAGTCCCAGTTCAGAAAACCTCCGGTGAACGCCAGCAGTTCCTGATCGATCTGGTCGACGGTTGCATTTATCCCGGCTTGGGCCAGATCGTAGGCATCATCGAAGTAGCCGCACAGGGCAAGAGCCTCCGTAAAACTGTCATTGTCCCTCGCCCAGACTTGATACATCCCTTCAGCCAGCGCTCTGGCGAAGCCAGGATTGTCGAGAAGCATTTTGTGCGCGTCGGCCAGAATGTAAGGCAGTAGCTCTGCGGTGGTCCTGGCGGGACGTGCGATTCGTAATAATTGATTCGCGGTGTCGAAACGATTTGATTCGCCCATCAGTGCGAGCTCTATCAGCTCATAGGCAGGGTTCGTCTGGTCCCGGATCTGCGCATCCGCCCACTGCACGATGTCCGGGACGTCAAGTGTACGGAGTTCCAACGCGAGCTTCAGGTAGGCGACTTGTTCGCTCAAGGGCACATCGGATGCAGAAACTGTCATGCGGTTCTCAAATGTTCAGGCGTAGGGTCAGAGTGTTTAACAGGCAAATGATGGGTACGATGCAGATCCATCCCCAACTTCAGGCGTGTTGTTGCGACGCAACCCATTGCTCCCTGGTCAACCCGTAACACTTGCACCAGGCCGGTGTCGTGGACAGCGTCAGCTCGGCATCATACAAGTGCACTGCACCGATCTTCATGGCGGCTTTCTGCGAGCGGATGTTCGACGGGGCGATATGGAGATAGACCGTGTCGTACGCCTTGAAGGCGTGTTCCAGCATCAGTTGCTTCAGTTCGCGATTGGTCTCGCCACCCCATTTCGCTCGGACCAGGAAGGTATACCCGATGGCGATACTGTCCGGCAGGTCGGGTGGTGTGTAGTAACTCGACATGCCCAAGATCAGCCCCGTATCGATATCAATGACGACCAGGGTTTTGCTGGTGGCCAGCCGCGCGGCGAAGTACGTTTCGAATACCGGCCGCTCATGGCGGTCGCTGGCGGGGTGGCCTGCCCAGATTTGCGGGTCCGAGGCCGCCAGAAACAGGCCTTCAAAATCGTTTTCGGTCAGAGGCCTGAGCCTCAGCGTGCTCCCGCATAAAACGGGTTGGCAGTCGAAGTCGCGCACTTGAATGGGTTCCTTTCCAGTTGAATCGTGGGAAGGGAACCAGTCTAGAGTCACGGATCCTCAAGAAAAGATCCAATGCGCCTGATATTGATGGAGCCATCGCGCTCAATCTTGATATCTACGGTTTCGACGCTTGAATCGCTGCTTCAAGCAAAGGCCCCGTGATCAGCCGTGCCTTGTAATCGCTGACGAAATAATTGATTCGATTGGCCAGGTACTGAATGGACAGCCAACCCAGGCCGTGGTGATCGCGCAACTCATCGTCGTTGAGTTTGATCAGAGCGTCATAACTCACAAAAGACGCTTCGCAATTGACGAGCAGATACAGCGATCCGTCTTTAGCCCGCAGAAGGTCCCAGTAGCTGTCGTTCAAGTGATAGGTTGCCGGTGTGAGCTCAAGCAGCTTCATGTGCGTTCCTTGTTAGCGCTGATGGGGCGGCCCCTTTCTTATCGCTAGCTGCAGCTTTTTCCTGATGTTTCCCCACGTGGTTTTTCCATGGGAAGTACTCTACAAAAACCGTGCGATTGACTTCCCCGGATTCACCCACCTGAAACCCGGCCATTTGTTGCAGGTCGAGTTGCAGGCACTGATCCGCAAGTGCCTTTTGTAACGCGGGATCCGGGTGAAAGGACTCTGGACGGGAATAGCTTTTCTCAAGCGTCACATCGCAACGCGCAATCTGGCCTTTCGCGTTAGCCGTGAATTCAAAACGGGCTATGCCGAACGCGTTGATTGAGTGCCCGGCCAGCAAGTTGTCCCAGAAAAAGCGGCTTGCAAGACCAGCCTTCCGGTGTCCCAGGTCGTAATCGGAAATGGATGAAACATCGTCCTGGGCGATCAATGGCGCGATGATCTCAAGGGAGCCATCGACCGGGCTCTGGAGACCTTCCGGGATGGTTGACCAGATCTTGCTCCAGCACACATCGGTGACCAGATTGGCGAAGTCGGCTGGGGAATCCGGCTCAGTTGACCGCGCCTCGCAGAGCAATACGTCACCTTGCCGGCTGAGCTTCATCCGCAACTTAACGCTGCCTCGCAGGCCTTCGCTATTCGCCAGAAACACTTTCTCGGCCAAGGTGTTACGTAAAACCCTGATATAGCGCCTTGCCTCCATCGCGTTGATTTCTTTTGAAGTCATATACGTTGGAGCGGACTTGCCACCACTGTCCATCCAGGCATTGATTCGCTGGTCAGTGGTCAGTTGGTGACAGCCAGAAAGGGAAGCCAGGCCTGTCAGGAAAAGCAGCGGCGAGATCAGCCGACAATCGATCCATGATTTCAATGTATTGCTGATCACTCATCTGTTCCTTGAAAAAACGAGGCGCCATTCTGCCTTGAAGCCAGACCGCCGTACATTTGCAATGCACATCTCGATTGATCGCAAGAATCAAACCGGACTCGGCCGCAGTTCGTGCACCAGATCAATCAGCGCACGCAACCGAGCCGGCACGAAGCGATGGCCCGAGTAGTAAAGCCTTAATCCGCCAAACGACGGACACCACGGCATCAGCACCGGCACCAGTGCGCCGCTGGCCAGCTCTTCCTGGATGAACCACTCGGAAATGAAACCGATGCCCAGGCCCAGCACCACGGCCTGTTTGATCGCCAGCAATTCGTTGAACACGAAGCGCGTCGGCAGATCCATCTGCAATTTCTCGCCGTCGCGTTCCAGCTCCCAGTGATAGAGACCGCCGTGGGCCATGCGCATGCCGATGCTCTGGTGGGTGAGCAGATCCCGTGGGTGTTCGGGCACGCCGTGGCGTTCGAGGTACTCCGGCGTTGCCACCATGAGCATCCGGATGTCGCCTGACAGCGCCACCGCAATCATGTCTTGCGGCACGGACTCTGCCAGGCGGATCCCGGCGTCGAAGCCCCCGGCGACGATGTCGACCATGCTGGCCTCACTGACGACGTCGATGCGCACGTCGGGATATCGTCGGGCGTACTGATTGAGCAGCGGCTCCAGCAGCAGATACGCCGCGCCGTGCGGTGCGTTGATGCGCAGTGTGCCGCTGGGTTCGTCGAGACCGACGCTGGCCTCTTCGCCGGCACTCTTGATCTGCGCCAGGGCCGGGGCGATGCGCTCCACATAGCGCTGCCCGATATCGGTGAGGGCAACGCTGCGTGTGGAGCGATTGAACAGACGCACCTTCAGGCGCGCTTCGAGGCCGGCCACCGCGCTGCTCACCGCCGTGGTGGACATGCCCAGTTCCTGTGCCGCGCCACGAAAACTGTTGCGCCGGGCGACGGCCAGTACCACTTCCAGTTCGGTCATTCCAGTTCTGTGCATGGATTGTCCTGAAAATAGGGATGCTTCATCAGTCAAAGGATAGCTTATCGGAACAATCAACCCTTCTTAGACTTCGCTTCATCGAGGCTCGCTTCAAGCGGGTCAATCTCAGCGAGGAGTTGCCATGCAGCGCATTGAACACATCTACATCAACGGCGAGTACGTTCTCCCACATGGTCAGGAGTGGTTCGACCTCCATAACCCGAGCACCGAAGAAGTCATCGGTCAGGTTCGACTGGGCGATGCACTTGACGCCCAGCGCGCCATCGCCGCCGCCAAGGCTGCGTTCCCGGCCTGGTCCCGTACCACGCGCGAGGAGCGTATTGCCGCCCTGCAACGCATGCACAAGGCCGTGGCGGCCAGAGAGGAAGAATTGCTGGAAGCCATCCTTGAGGAGTACGGCTCGCCTGCGGTTCGCGGGCGCTGGATGGCGACGTACCCGGCAGATGTGATTGCGCAAGCGATCGAGGCGCTGGAGGCGTTTGACTTCGAAGAGCAGGCCGGCATGGCCAAGGTCATTCTGACGCCCGTGGGCGTGACCGGGCTGATCACGCCGTGGAACAGCAATGCCGGCTTCATCTGCAACAAACTGGCTACCGCACTGGCGGCAGGTTGCACTGCCGTCATCAAGCCCAGCGAGATGAGCGCGTTGCAGACGCAGGTCGTGATCCGGGCGTTGCACGAAGCAGGGCTGCCACCGGGGGTCTTCAACATCGTCAACGGGCGGGGTGACGTGGTTGGGGAGGAGATCGCCCGGCATCCAGACGTGGCCAAGATCTCGTTCACGGGGTCGTCCGCGGTCGGTCAGCATCTGGTCAGAACCGGTGCCGATACTCTAAAGCGCGTGACCCTGGAACTCGGCGGCAAGTCACCGACCGTAGTACTCGATGATGCGGATTTCGAGGCGGTCATGCCGCTGGCACTGCACGCCGGATTTCTCAACAGCGGCCAGGCCTGCATCGCGGGCACTCGCATTCTTGTCCCGCGTTCACGGCTCGCGGAGTTCGAGCAGGTCGCGAAGGAGGGCGTCGCACAGTTTCAATCGGGCGATCCACGCAACGCCGACACCGATATCGGCCCGATGGTCAGCCAGAAACAATGGGAGCGGGTGCAGCGTTATATCCGTATCGGCCAGGAGGAGGGCGCTAGGTTGCTGGCGGGTGGCGAAGGTCGACCTGAAGGCCTGCACGCCGGATGGTTCGTCAAACCCACGATCTTCACCGATGCCAACAATCAGATGCGTATCGCGCGAGAAGAAATCTTCGGGCCAGTGCTGACGATCATCCCTTACGAAGACGACGCCGATGCGATCCGCATTGCCAACGATACGGACTATGGGCTGAGCGCCCTGGTGCTGGGCCAGAACTCCGAACGTTGTGTGAACGTCGCCCGTCAGATCGATTCGGGACGCGTGCTCATCAACACTCTGGCCCACGAACCGCGCGCTCCTTTTGGTGGATTCAAACACTCGGGGCTGGGGCGCGAAATGGGCAAGTGGGGGATGAGTGCGTATCTGGAGCCGAAGACGTTGATCGCGGAGGCTCCGAAACCTGTTCGCGAAGACTGACCGATATCTCTATCACGCAGACTCATCCGCCGAGCACCAACGATTGCGCCCCAGCCGCTTCGCCTGATACAGGCAGGTATCCGCCGACTTCAGCAGCATGGCTGGCGTCACCGCGTCGTCAACCGGGTGACGGGTCGCAATGCCGGCGCTGGCCGTGACGTACCCGAGGGGATGCCCGGAGTGTTCCAGTTCCAGCGAGCGGATGGCTTGCAGGATGTCCTCGGCGACCTGGATGGCGCCGGCGTTTTCGGTGTTGGGCAGCAGCACGGTGAATTCTTCGCCACCGTAGCGCACGGCGAGGTCACCGGGGCGTTTGACCGCTTGCTGGATCGCGCGTCCGACGGCGTTGAGGCAGTCGTCGCCGGCGGCGTGGCCGTAGCGGTCGTTGTAGCGTTTGAAGTGGTCGACATCGAGCATGATCAACGACAGCGACGAACCCTGGCGCCGGGCCAGGCGAATCTCGTCCGCCAGCGCATTGTCCAGGCGCCGACGGTTGCCAAGGCCGGTGAGGCTGTCGGTCAGTGCCATGTCGCGCATGGCCTGGTGGGCGGAACGGATTTCCCGTTCCATCGCAATCCGCTGGCGCAACTGGCTCAGTACGATCAGTCCGAAACCGGCGAGGACCAGAATCAGGAAAATCAGCACGAAGCCGTTTTTCAGCAAGTCCCGACGCCAGGGTGCAGTGATGGAGTCCTTCGACAGGCCGGCTTCGACCACCAGCGGATAGGTGGTCAGGGCGCGATAGCCATACAGGCGCTCGGTGTCATCGACCACCGCCCGGATCTGGGCAATGCCTTCGTTGGAGGCGGGCAGGTAGGTCTTGAAGATTTCGCTGTTCGCCAGGCTTTTGCCCACCACGGAGGCGATGAAAGGGCGGCGAACCAGAATCGTGCCGTCACGCATGGCCAGCACCAGCGCGCCTTTGTCATCGATCCGGAAATCGCCGTAATAGTCGACGAAGTAACTGACCTTGACCGTCCCCAGCAGCACGCCGGCGAACGAGCCATCGGGGTTGTTCAAGCGGCGGGAGATGGGAATGATCAGGTCATGGGTGGAGCGGCTCTCGACCACCTGGCCGATGCGCACTTGCCGATCCTCATGGGTGCGGTGGTACTCGAAATAATCGCGGTCGGCATTGTTGGCCATTTCCGGGGTGACTTCTTTGTCGGTCACGATCCAGTGGCCGTCCGGGCCGTAGATGAACAGGCCGTGCAACTGCGGCATGATTTTCGATTGCTGCACCAGCAGCTTGTGAATGCGCGGGACATCGAGGTTCTGCAGACCGTCACCTTCGACGCGCTCGGCCAGCCCGGCGGTGACCACATCGACCTGCCGAATCGTGTCCTCGGCGTGCTGGGCCGTGGCGCGGGCCAGGTTGGTCACCGAATCGCGCGCGGATGCAAAGACCGAGCGATAGTCACGCCACGTCCGCCAGCTCTCGACCGCCAGAAACGCCACGACCACCACCAGCATGAAGCTGACGGTCAGCCGAAAGGTCGAACCGGCCTTCATCGCTTTGCCGGCGGGGCGTCGCGTGTCGTTCGCCGTGGGCGCTTGTGTGTTGCGTCCGAGCATCAACTTTTCCCTGGATGTCGTTCTGAACGTATTGCTGGCGAACATTATGACAAGGATCGGCGGGAAGGTCGGGACCGCTGTGCGATTGAGCCCCGGATTGAGTGGATTGTCTCGTTTGGGTTGACGGTAAAACGCTTTGCAGGTGATTTATCGCTTTCAGGCGAGTCATTAATCTGTGCCCATCTTGAACGCAAGCGAACTTCCACAACTAAAAAGGGATTCAACATGAGCACTGCAACCTACAACCGCCTGAACAAAGACGACGCCGTGGTTCTGCTGGTCGATCACCAGACCGGTCTGATTTCGCTGGTCCAGGACTTCTCGCCGAACGAGTTCAAGAACAACGTGCTGGCACTGGCCGACCTAGCCAAATTCTTCGAGCTGCCGACCATTCTCACCACCAGTTTCGAGCAAGGCCCGAACGGCCCGCTGGTGCCGGAACTCAAGGAAATGTTCCCGGATGCGCCGTACATTGCCCGCCCGGGCCAGATCAACGCCTGGGACAACGAAGACTTCGTCAAGGCCATCAAGGCCACCGGCCGCAAGCAGATCATCATTGCCGGTGTCGTGACCGACGTGTGCGTGGCGTTCCCGACCTTGTCGGCACTGGCGGAAGGGTTTGACGTGTTCGTGGTGACCGATGCTTCCGGCACTTTCAACACCACCGTGCAACAGGCCGCATGGAACCGCATGACCCAGGCCGGTGCACAGATGATGAACTGGTTCTCCGTGGCCTGTGAGCTGCACCGCGACTGGCGCAACGATATTGAAGGGCTGGGCAATCTGCTGTCGCAGCGGATTCCCAACTATCGCAATTTGATGAATGGGTATGCGGCGCTCACGGCACACCAGAAATAATCCTTCGCGGACAAGAGAAAGCCTGCCCTGAAAAGCAGGCTTTCGTCGTTCATATCGCAATCAAAAAGGCGTCAGTGCCCAGTTCGTCAGAAAATGATGGCATTGCGCCATTTATCTCGCTGATTGTCTTGTGACAGAGCCTTGCGCTCAGGCAGAATCCGCGGCTTCAGTTTCAGGGAAGACCCCCATGATTGCTTCATTGCAGAGCGCAGCTGCGCAAATTCGCCAGGCCGTTCGTGTGGCCACCGAGGGCCTGGTGGGGCGTGAACAGTTGGCCGAGCTGATTGTCCTCGCCGCTGTCGCCCAGGAGCACATTCTGGTGGTCGGGCCGCCGGGCACAGCCAAGAGTGCGGTGGTGCGGCGAGTGGCGCAATCGATGGGGGGGCGCTATTTCGAATACCTGTTGGGCCGCTTCACCGAGCCCTCGGAGCTGTTCGGTGCGGTGGACCTGAAAAAGCTGCGCGAAGGCACGGTAGAAACCGACGTGACCGGCATGCTTCCCGAGGCCGACATCGTGTTTCTGGACGAAGTTTTTCTGGGTTCCACAGCCATTCTCAATACGCTGCTGGGCGTGCTCAACGAACGACGCTTTCGTCGCGGCCACACCCAGATTCAGTGCCCGCTGCGAGTCTGTGTCGGCGCCGCGAACGGACTGCCGGATGACGAAGCGCTGGCTGCGTTCGGTGACCGATTCCTGCTGCACCTGTTTGTCGAGTCAGTACCGGACAATCAACTGGAGGCCATGCTGGCCGGTGGTTGGCAGTCCGAGCAGCGACCGGTTCAGCAACTACTGGGTTTGAGCCAGTTGGACACCCTCGGTCAGGCGCTCAAAAATGTTGATCTCACCCAGGTTCGCCCCGCATTGGCCCAGGCCATTCGCCGTTTGCGTGAGGCCGGCATTCAGTTGTCGGACCGCCGTATCGTCAAATCCCAGCGGTTGATTGCCGCCGCCGCTTTGCTCGGTGGACGTCTGCAAGCCAGCGAAGCGGACCTGTGGCCTTTGTTGTATGTGCTGCCGACCAAAGAAACCCAGCAGCATGGCCGTGAGGTTTTGCGGGAGATCTTCGCGCAGTCCAGCAACAGTCATCTGTTCAGTGCCGTGGAGGAGGCGACCTTGCAGCCGATGTCGCGGCTCAATCGCCTGCTGGAAACGGCGCAGGACTATCTGACGCGCGCCGAGCCGCCATCGAGCCCTCTGCTTGAAGGATTGCTGCGCGAGATCGACGCCAATTTCGACAGCCAGACCATGCCGGCACAATTGCAGGACGTCCGTGGGCAAATGACCCGCCTGATGACGACCGCCGTATGAGTGTCTCGGCCAGGGCCTGGGCCTGGCGTCCACGGTCGTCGCCTGTCGAACCGCAAGCTGCTGTGGCCTGGGGTGATGCCGCGCGACACCTGCATGCCCGATTGCGGTTGATGCCTGTCGAGCAGGCATCACGCCTGCAAGCCACCGCCAATCGCGACATGCTGATGGTTTCGGGAGCGGCCGATGATCTGCCCTGGGTCGACGGCGTGGCATATGCCGCAACGGATGCCCGTGCACCGGGACTCTGGCTTCCCACGCGTTGGGAGCCCGAGGTGCCAATCGATCTGTTGGGACAGGCGTTGTTCAACGCTTTTTCACGTGCGCCGCTGTTGCTCTGGCGCGATCCAACGGTGGTGATTCCCCTTGATCGACAACTGCCGGTGACGGCGCAGCATCTGCAGAAAATCGATGCTTATTGGGCAGGACGCTGATGCAGTTACCCGATTCCTTGCACCCTTGGCGCCAATGGCTGGAATGGTTTGCCCCGGAGCAGATGCCACTGTTCGGCGACCTGCTGGGTCGTCTCGACCCGATCCTTGGCCCATTGCGCGGTCAGCATCAGGGCGGTGTGCCCGAGCCTGATGGCCTGGGTGATTTGCAACGCCGTGGTCCTTATGAGCGTCTGTTGTCCAGCGAGTGGCTGCTGGCAGACGAAGTGCCTGAAGAATTCATGCGTCGCGTGGCTGTTGGGGAGCACCTGTTTCTCGCCCCGCAATACCGCTCCCGGCAGGCCAATCGGCTGATTGTCGTTTTGTTTGACGCCGGCCCCTTGCAGTTGGGGGCCGCGCGCCTGGTGCATCTTGCCTTGCTGATCCTGCTGGCACGCCGCGCCCAAGAGGCCGGTGCAGAGTTACGCTGGGGAATCCTGCAAGAGGCGCCTCGTCTCCATGAACTCGACACTTCGGCGCAACTCAAGCGTCTGCTCAGTGCTCGCACCTATCACACGGTGAGTGACGCGCATTGGCAGGCCTGGTGCGCGTGGCTCGCCGAGCAGCCGGATCAGGCCGGTGAATGCTGGGTCGTCGGCCAGCGTCTACCCAGGACCGACAGTCAGTCTTGTACTCACCGGGTTCAGATACATCGCAGCCTCGAAGGGCAGAGCCTGTCCTTCGAATTACAGGGTGTGACAACCCGACGGGTGTCGCTGCCGATTCCCGAAGAAGGTTCGGCCGTGCGGCTGCTCAGCGGTCAGTTCGAAGCTGAAGTGGTGGCAGCAGCACCGGCAGTCAAGGGCACAGTTCCCCGGGTCGCCCTCAACCTGCCGCCGGTCATCTCCAGTGCCGGTACCCATGTAGCGCTCAAGTTGCTCGATGAAGATGGCATGGTGGTGATAAAGCTGCCGACAGAGCACCAGAAAAAATCGCTGCAAGTGCGCCGCAACCTTTGGAGCTCCGGGCGTGTGCCGCTGGTTGCAACCTTTTCGGGCCGCAACCTCGGCGCGGTGTTGAGCCAGCACGACTGGCTCTGGTTCTGGAAAGTGCCCGGCTTGAGAGCTGTGGAGAAGCCCCCTCGCGAGCAACTGCAATTACCGCCTGGTACCGCCAGACTGCTGCCTGTCGTCTGGCTGAACGGTGGTCGAACCGGCCGCCTGTTCTTGCTGGATACCCAAGGACATCTGGCGTATTGGGAGGCCGCCAGCGGAGAGTCTGCGCCCCGGTCGCCACCCGCGAAAACCCGGCGCTGGGCCGACAACGTGCTGGGTCTGGCCAAGGTCGCCAATGAGACGATGGCGTATGTACGGAGTGACGGCGGTCGGTTGTATGCCCATTCGGTTGGCACCGAAGGCGCTGCATCGTGCGGCCATGTGATCGGCAATGCCGAAGGCGTGAGCCAGGTGCTGTTTGCCGCCAGTCGACTGTGGCACCGGTCCTTCGGTGGTTGTGCGTTGCTCTCGGTCGATAATGGCAAACAGCGTTGGCAGATCATTTCGGCGACAGGTTGCTCGATGCCATCCGAACGAGTCGATCTGGCCCATGGCTGGAAGGGTCTTGGATTGTTGCGTCAGTACAGGGGGGACCCGTACTCGCTGGTCTTGATCGGCCCTGATCAGCAAACCGTTGCTCTGCATAGCGAAGGACAGCAGCGTGTCCTGTTCACCGCTGCCAGTGACATTGTCAAAATCAGCTTCTGCCCCATGAGTGGCCTGGTTGCAGCACTGACCAGCGCACGTGAGTTGCTGGTCTACTCGGTTCCCCAGCGTACCCTGCGCCTGCAGATTTTCTGCAACCAGGTGGCGGCAAAACACAAGGAAGGCGCCGATGCTTGAGCATGACGCAGCATTGATCCGCCGTCCGGTGTTGACCGGGCATCAACAGATTGAAGGGCTTTGGTTTCCTGCCGAACGCTTTGACGAATCCGAGCGTGCGCGCCAGATACTCGATCACTGGCAGACCGGTGCACGAGCCTGCCGCTTCGACGATGGCGACTTGTTGCGTTTTCGTCAGCCGGTATCGGTCCAGTGTGATGCGCTGGTCGGATGGCCGCTGATCCGTCAGGGCCACACCTTGTGTTCTGCGCCACTGACCCCGCAAGAGGTGGCCCGTCTGCCTGCCGCCGATGTCTGGCTGGTGCGCGGCAGCCACGTCAGCGCTCTGCAATTGCGCGATGCAATAACGCTCGCACCGGGTGAGTGGATCGACGTCGGTACTTACACCCTGCTGGACACATTTGATTGCAGCAGCGCATTGCCGGAGCCGGCACCTGAACCTCGTGCGGTTCCTACCGATGTACGGGAAATTCTTGGAGGCGCGCTGGGGCCGGTCAGCCCCGAGCGCGAAGGGGTGATGCGAGCGCTGCTGGAACGCCCGCGCACGGCCGCCAAAAGCCAGCCCGACCAACCCGTAAAACCCTCGAACAGTGCCTGGAAAAGTACTGAAGTGCCGTCATGGCCGTGGCTGAAGCTCGGCGTGACCTTTCTGGTGCTGGTGGCGTTGTTCTGGATGGCGACGCAGGGCCAGAGCAATGGCTTGCCTCCGACGCCGGTGGCCCCGGAGCACTCGGCACCCTCTGATATCGGCGCAGTGGTGCTGGGAACGGTGATCGGCTCGGTACTGTTCACCCTGTTGTTGATGGGCGTACGCAAACTTCTGCGGCCGGTGGAGCCCATATTGCCGGGGGCTGCGCGTTCTTCTCGAGCATCGACGCCGCCACCGACGAAACCACCGATCGCACCGCGCGCCAGACCCGTCAGGCACAAAACCGCAGTCTGGCGTCGCTTGCTGACCCGCCTGACGCAACACTCGCGTCTGTCGGCGCTGTATGGCCGACGTCAGGCCGACTATATGCGCCGGATGCTCGCGATGTTCGAGAATGGCGATCTGGAGGAAGCGCTGCGCCACGCCATTCCATTGGGCGGCGGGCAAGACAGCGTCGAGCAGGCGTTCGGCACCCCGCAGCGTCGTCAGGAGCTGGCAATCAGTCAGAACCAGGGACCGAGTCGTTCGATGCTGTTCGAAGAGGACCTGGAGTCCCACCTGCGGAAAATCTACCGACAGACGTTTGAGCGTCTGGATCGCGAGTTGCGAATCGAAGAGGCGGTGTTTGTCCTCGCCGAACTGCTGAAGGATCGTCAGGAAGCCCTCGATTATCTGGAAAAACACGGTCGTCAGCAGCAGGCCGCCGATCTTGCACTCGCATGGGATATGCCGGCGGCCATGATCGTGCGTCTGCTGAGTCTGGCAGGCAACTGGGAGCGAGCATTACAGGTCGCCCGTCGCGACGATGCCTTCGCTGATGCCGTGCTGATGCTTCAGGAAAAATGGCCGGCAAATGCCGATGCCTTGCGCCTGGAGTGGGCCAAGGCCTTGGTCGAAAAGGGTCTGTGGCTGCAAGCCGTGGAGGTTATCTGGAGTCTGCCTGCCGAGCGTGAGCAGGCCACGCAATGGTTGCTCAATGCCGAAGCTGCCGGAGGACGGCTGGCGATGGGTGCACTGGTCAAGCGGGCCGTGTTGCTGCCCGACACCCTGGTGGCGTACGGGGCATGGATCGAGCAATTGCGGGACGATCCTCAGCGCTCCGCCGAGCGTGCCGCGCTGGCCGAGGCGTTGTTGCAGCAGAAGTCGGAGACCAATGCACTGGCATGGCTCGCCGGCGCCACGGTGCACGCCATCATCGCCGATCAGGCCTGTGACCACGGGCGGTTGACCCGGGATCAGTTGAAGGCGCTGATCAAAATGAGCAAGGACAAACTGCTGCAAGCCGACCTGCCGGAGCAAGCGCTGCCGCGTGCCGCCCGTGTGCCGCTGGAGCGTGTTGCCTCGGCTCTGGAGTGGGAGGCGCCGGATCGGGGCAATTTGCCCATTTTCGATGCGGTGCCGCTGGAGGATGCACGTTATCTGGTGGCCCTCGGGGAGGCCGGAGCGCTGGTCATCGATGCTGCCGGCAAAACCCTTTTCCATTTCCCGATACCGGCGCAGGCGATCGTCCTGGCCCATGGTCGGCAGGTAGCGCTTGCACTGGCGCGGCGCGATAACGTCTGGCGCATCAGCAAACTGGATCTGGTGAACGGCACCGTCAAGGACCTGGGTGTATTGATGCTCGACGTTTTTGCCCGATCATTCGATGGTACGGCGTGGACCATCGGTCGAGGCCAGCAGTTGCGAGTGGTTGACGTTGATCGCGGGTTTGAAACCCTCTGGCAGGTCAGTGATTTGCCGGGTCATATCGTGCGCCTTGAAACGGATGAACAGAACGAATGTCTGTGGCTGTCCGATCCGGAACAGGGTAGCCAGCTTTGGTGTTACCGCCTGCCCGCACGACGTCTGCTGAGTCGGGAGCCAATGCCGGCGATGATTTATCAGAATGGCTTCCAGCTGGTTGATGCCAGCGGTGAAGTCACGGAATTCATGCTTCAGCACAAGGTGGAAGAAGATCCGGTACTCGTTCTGGAACAGCGCAACAGTCGTAAAAACTACCGGCTGCCAGGTTATGTGGATGCGTTTGCTTATGACCCCGTCCTGAGTGTTTATCTCTGCGAGCGTTGGCTGTTGATCGGTTATGGAGCTGCAGGCGACTCAACTCACTGGCAATTCAATCACCGGCAAAGCGATCGCATCTGCGCGACGTTGCAATGGCCGGCGCAAAGCCTGCAAGTGCGTCGCCTAGGAGCCGACTGGTTGCTCTTCGACCGCCAGGGCCGCTTGAGCCATATCAATGTGGATGAGGCCAGCCAGCGCAATATTTCTCTCAATTGATGTCCCGAGCCGAGCAGCGAGTGTCCTATCTGGCTGAACAAAACAAGACTGCTCCTTCTCCATATTTGTATGGATGAACGAGTGGTATCTTGCGGCAACAAAATCCTTGAGACCGAGCTTCACATCTTTTCATTGCTAGCCGACAATGCGCGCTCTGTTCCGGGGTAGTTCAGCGGTAGAACACTCGGCTCTTAACCGGGTGGGCGCTGGTTCGAATCCAGCCCCCGGACCCAATACAACGCAGGGTCGCAAGGAAGTATGTCCAGGCACGATAGTGAATCGGATGCGTTTGTCGGGATAAACGACGGTTATGCGCACTTTCAACTATCTCGAGCGCTGACCGCCGCACGAGAAAACGACGCTGACCCACAAAAGCTTGATCGGATCGAACGTTGGCGACAGGTGGTCGGGCATCTCGTGCAGGGCAGCGCGCTGTATGGTTCACGCACACCGTTTGCGGATTTACCCGAATGGGTCACGTTGGAGGTGGCCACTGGCGGCTTTGCCACTGGCAAGCTTCTGGCCGGTGGCGAGTTAACGCTTTATGAGCGCCGGTTGGCTGCATTGATCCCCGGCATTCGCGTCGGGTTTGAACGACTTGATTTGAATACCTGGCACCTTTCAGATGAGGGCATTGGGTCGCTTCAAGCGTGTCTGGCGAAAGGGAATTATCAAATCGATGTGCCGGAAGAGGCTGCGCTGCTGACAGTTGTCTGGTTTCTGAAGCACCAGCGCATCGAGGAAGCACGAACGCTGATCGAGCGGATTGCACCTTTTTTCGAGCGGCTGCGTTTCTTTCCGACAGTCACTGACAATCAGCCGCTCTCGATGGCCGAAGTTGAGGTTTTCAATGTCGGTTACATCAGGCCGCGCCTTTCCAAATCAACTGCGCAACCGCTTCTGGCCGTTCAAAAGCACGTTGTCGAAAACAGTTTGCCTCTCTACGACGCAGCCATCTCGCTTTTCCTTCTGACCTACCAGGAAAGCTGGCCTTGCAGGTATTACCCTGAGGGTTGGTTCGAACGTGCAATTGCGCTTGGCGCACAGTTTGATAAGACATTTAAGTCTGATTCCCGCAGTGCTGGCTCCTCCATGAACCGGGTGGTGGAGTTGCATGCATTGCTCAAACAGTGCTCTTCTGATCCGGCATCGCTGACGGGGCGTCAAGTGGGACGTATCCGGAAGATTGTCGATGACTTTCTGGCCAAGCATGGCCATCCAGAATCCGAAGCACACTCCAAAAAGCGAGCAAGGCAACGTGATCACGTGAAAGCGTCGGCACATCATCTGATTGCCAAGGCTGTCTCCGCGCGTCTGGCGAATTATCCAGACTCTGAAGGTATCTCTGATTTTTCCCCTCTGTTGGAACCCATCACCAATGAGGAAGCGAACCTGCATGCATTAATGGCTGGAGACGCCGTTCCTCCCTCGGTTCGTCGACGCCTCGAACGCTGTCGCAAGGGAACCGTCGCGGAGTTGATTGACCAGAGAGTGATTACATCCGGAGATACGGTGGCGCGAGTACTGCCGGCCATGACGGCGGAAATCTGTAGTGCGGGATATCGAGACGCAACGCTGAGGACATTGTCTGTCGCTACTTACCGTGCTTTCAGGCGTCGACGCTCTTTGTTGCTATTGGATATGCAACGTCAGGTGAAAATCGGAGATATTCCGTGGGTGTCTGCGCTTGAAAGTGAGTATGAAGCGAACGCATCTGCGGTCGAAGGCGCCAAACAGACCCTGATCGAAGCGTCAGCACTGACGCTATGGGCGTTTCCACAAGCCATTATTCCAAACAAACTGCTTCAAGAATTTTCGTCCCTGGTTGAAGCGGCGAAGCTGGATCTTCCAATCGTGGAGGAAGTCGCGGCAGACATTTTCATGGGCGCTTTCTCAAGTAAATTCGTGAAGTCCGCCAGACAATCAGCCTGTATGTTGACTGGATCGCTTTACGCCCGATATTACGATATCGATACGGATCAGTTGGCAAACCTTCCCGACCCGCCGAAATCGAGGCGCACCAAATCGTATTGGCAACGTTCGACAAAGAACAGCGATGCGCTGGCCCGACTGTGCGCGCAGCGTGCAAATGTCGATATCGGTACTCGGCATCCTGCAACCAACGGCACCATTATCGAGCAGCAACAGATCGTGACAACACAGAACCTGGCAACGTTGTTTGGTGTGTTGGGACTGAGAGAGGTGTTACATGATCGCCTAAGTGCAATGGCTCAGTCATGCTTCGAATGGGTTTGCCGTCGCCAGCAAATTCAGATTCAGTTTTATCACGGACGTTTGGTCATGTTGAAAAATACGGCATATGCCTGGCGTCAGATGATGTTCTATTTGTCGATGCTGGATCCGGTTCAGTTGCAGGGTGCACTCAAGATAATTGAAATGCATTTTGCGGCCCAATCCAGTGAGTTTCGGGAAAGGTTTCTACCGGCCATGATCGGGTTGCGTATAGCAGCGTCCGGGCATCCGTTGACTGAGAGTCGCCAGAAGCGCGAAGGCGGGAAGGTGTTTCTCGGATGGACCACTGAACGACACTGGCTAATGCCTTCCTGAAAATTTTTCGCCAAGCGAAAGGCCTGCCCTCAAAAGCAGGCCTTTCGCTTTTTCAGAAACGATCCAGCCTGTAAGGCTCGACACTCGGCAGCTCCTCACCCCGAGTCGCAGCCAGCGGCGAAACCATCCGCTCAACCATCTCCGCCGTCACCGCCGCCTGCGTCAGCCCCAAATGCTGATGCCCGAACGCGAGCAGCACCTTGCCGTCGTTTGTCTGATCAATGACCGGCAACGAGTCCGGCAGCGAAGGCCGAAACCCCATCCACGGTGTGGCCGCCTCAACACTCAACTCCTCACGGAACAACCCCTTGCTCAACCGATGTAACTGCCAGGCCCGCGCCATGGTCGGCGGTGCTTCAAGTCCGGCGAACTCGACGGTGCCCGCCAGGCGCAGGCCTTCGGACATCGGCGTCATGATGAACTTGCGTTCCAGTGACGTGACAGGGAAGGGCAGCCGGTTGTGTTCCTGCGGCAGCATCAGGTGATAACCACGCTCGGTGTCCAGCGGTACTTTCCTGCCGGTCAACGCTGTCGTCAGCCTGGCCGAGTGAGCACCGCAGGCGATCAGTACTCGACGGGCATTCAGGCTGCCGGTTCCGGTGTTGAGCGAAACGCCCTGTGCATTCAGTTGCCCGCCCTCGACCCGTTGCCTCACAAACTGCACACCGCTGGCCTTGGCGGCGCTGACCAGTTCGCACACTACCCGGTACGGATCGATGAAGTGCCCGGTGCTCGGGAAAAACAATCCGCCCTGCAGGTGTTCGCTCAGTTGCGGCGCGCTGTCACGCACCGCAGCTGCCTGCCAGAAGTCGACCGGGACCTGTTGCTGATGCAAGCGCGCCTGCAACGCTTCAATGGCCGGACGCGAGTCGGGCCGTTCGAACACCAGCAGCGAACCTTCCACCTTCAGCAGATCAGGTCGCTGGATGTCACCGAGCAACCGGTGCCAGGCCTCCAGCGAACTCTCATTGAGCGCTCGCAGACCTGCCACGGTGCGCTGGAACGGCGCCGAGCGCAGATTCAGCAACAGGCGAGTGAACCAGGGCAGGGCGCAGGGCAGGTATTTCCAGTCCAGGCGCAGTGGCCCCATCGGGTCCATGAGCATGGCCGGCAAGCGCTTGAGGATCGACAGGTCGGCAATCGGAAACACCTGCTCGGTGGCCAGGTGCCCGGCATTGCCGAACGATGCGCCGTGGCCGGGTTCCTGCGGGTCGATCACGACCACCTGCAAACCCTGTCGCGCCAGACGCAGGGCGCAGGCAACGCCGATGATGCCGGCGCCGACCACGGCGATGTCATGGGTGATGTTCGACATGGTTTCAGGCTTCCCTCTGGCCATCGAGCAGACGTCGCAGTGCCAGTGGATTGGCCTGTTTGAGCGCGGTGGGCAGCAATGCGTCGGGGAAATCCTGATAGCAGACCGGGCGCAGGAAACGCAGGATCGCCGCCGTGCCGACCGACGTGGTGCGCGGATCGGACGTGGCCGGAAACGGCCCGCCATGCACCATCGCATCACAGACTTCCACACCGGTCGGCCAGCCGTTGACCAGCAAGCGTCCGGCCTTGCGTTCCAGGGTCGGCAGCAGTGAACGGGCCTGATCCAGATCCGCGTCATCCAGATGCAGGGTGACGGTCAGTTGACCTTCCAGCTGTTCGAGCACCTGACGGACCTCTTCGTGGCCGGCACACTGCACGATCAGCGACGCCGCGCCAAAGGCTTCGGCTTGCAGTGCGTGATCGGCAAGAAAATCCGCAGCATCGGCGACAAAGACATGGGCCTGCCCCTGGTTCGAAGCTGTTCCTCTCTGCCCGACTGCGGCAAGGCGTGCACGCGGATTTTCCGCCAGTGCATTCACGCTGGATTCGTAGACATTGAAGATGCCGGGCGTGAGCATGGTCTGGGCCGGGCTGCGCTGGATGAGCTCGGCGGCGGCGCCAATGAAAGTGTCCAGCGCCGGTCCCTTGAGGGCGATCACCAGGCCGGGATTGGTGCAGAACTGCCCGGCGCCCAGCGTGAGCGAGGTAACAAATCCTTCGGCCAGCGCTTGCGAGCGATTGCGCAGCGCAGCGGGAAACAGCAGCACCGGGTTGATCGAGCTCATTTCCGCATACACCGGAATCGGTTCGGAGCGAGCCTGAGCCGCTTTGATCAACGCGAGTCCGCCGCTGCGCGAACCAGTGAAACCGACGGCTTTGATGCGTGGATCGCTGACCAAGGCAATGCCGACTTCACGCCCGGAACCGTACAGCAACGAGAACACGCCCTCAGGCATCCCGCACGCCTTGACGGCCCGCGCTACCGCGCGGCCAACCAGTTCGCTGGTGCCGGGATGGGCGCCGTGGGCCTTGACGATTACCGGGCAACCGGCGGCCAGTGCCGAAGCGGTATCGCCGCCGGCGACGGAGAAAGCGAGGGGGAAATTGCTTGCACCGAACACCGCCACCGGCCCCAGCGCAATCTGGCGCTGACGCAGGTCCGAGCGCGGCAGCGGCTGGCGCTGAGGTTGGGCGCTGTCGATCCGCACATCCAGCCATTCGCCGGCGCGTACGGTACGAGCGAACAATCGCAATTGTTGGCAGGTACGTCCACGCTCGCCCAGCAGACGAGGGCGCGGCAGGCCGGTTTCGGCCATGGCGCGGTCGATCAACTCATCGCCGAGGGCTTCAATCTCGTGGGCGATGGTTTCGATGAATTCGGCGCGTGCGTCCAGCGCGGTTTCGCGGTAGCGGTCGAACGCGGCCCAGGCCAGCGCGCAAGCCTGTTCGACGTGCTCGGCGGAGCCGCCAGCGTAAGCGGGCTCCAGCAGCGCGTCGGTGGCCGGGTTGATCCCCTGAATGACCTCGCGATTGCCCGAGAGGTTTTGCTGACCGATCAGCAGTTTGCCCGTAAGAGACATGGCATGTTCCTGAAAAGAAAGAAGGCCCGCCGCCGGTAATCACGGCGGGCTGAAACGAGGCTGCGGGTCAGGCGAAGTTCTGTTCCGCCGACCAGTTTTCGTACCAGTGACGGAACAGCGCGTACTGGGCTTCCGCGTAGCGACGTTGCGAGTCGCTGAGGACGTCGGTCTCGTTGAAATGCAGGGTGTATTCCTTGTCGCCGTTGAGCACCATCAGGTGTTTGTAATACAGCACCAGATCCGTGCCTTCATCGAAGGACGACAGCACCGCCAGCGCCGATTCCAGTTCCCGGGCCTGACGTCGGGCCTTGGCATCCCCCTTGGCCGCTTGCTTGCTCAGGGCTACCAGTTGCAGCACTTCGCGGGGCAGGGCGTTGCCGATGCCGGTGATCGCGCCGGTGGCGTTGCAGTTGACGAAACCGTGCACCACTTGAGTGTCGACACCGACCATCAAGGTCACGTCATCGTCCTTGGAGGTGATATTTTCAGCGGCGTAGCGCAGGTCCGCACCGCCGCCGAATTCCTTGAAGCCGATCAGGTTCGGGTACTCGCGGCGCAGTTCGAAGAACAGGTCGGCGCGGGTCGCGAAACCGTAGTAAGGGCTGTTGTAGATCACTGCCGGCAGGTTCGGCGCGGCCTGCAGAATCGCGGCGAAGTGCGCCTTCTGCGCGGCGAGCGAAGAGCCACGGGACAGCACCCGTGGAATCACCATCAAACCCTGAGCGCCGACTTTGGCCGCATGGGCCGCATGGGACACCGCTTCACGGGTGTTGATGGCGCCAGTACCGACGATGGTCGGAATCCCGGCAGCCACCAGTCGCGCCACGCCGTCCTGACGCTCGGCTTCGGTGAGCAGCGGCCAGTCACCCATGGAGCCGCAATACACGACAGCGCTCATGCCGATATCGATCAGCTCGCGACCCTTGGCCACCAACGCATCGAAGTCCGGTTTGCGTGCGGCGGTGCACGGGGTCATCAGGGCGGGCATGCAGCCGGTGAAGATGTTGTCGCTCATTATTGTTCTCCTTGGAACGGTCATTCAGATAGGTTTGAAAATCAGCGCAGCGGCTCAGATGCCCCACGCGAAGGGATCGTCTTCGTCGATCAGCAGCGTGCTGTCGGCGGTCATGTAGGCACGGCCGGTGATGAACGGGCGCACGCGTTCACCTTCCCGTTCGAAGCGGCCTTCGAACTGGCTGCCGGTGATGCTGGCCTGCACCCAGCGCTCGCCGGGCGCGAGTTTTTCGTCGGCGGCGAGGCAAGCGAGTTTGGCGCTGGTGCCGGTGCCGCACGGCGAGCGGTCGTAGGCTTTGCCGGGGCACATGACGAAGTTGCGGCTGTCGGCATGATCGTCATCGGCGAACAGTTCGACGTGGTCGATGATCGCGCCGTCCTCGCCATGTATGCCTTGGTCTTCGAGGGCCTTGAGCATTTTCCAGGTGAAGTCGGTCAGGGTTTCGACGTTGTCCATCGTCAACGTCTGGCCGTGCTCCGACACCAGGAAAAACCAGTTGCCGCCGTAGGCGATGTCGCCGAGAAAGCGGCCATACCCAGGCACTTCCACGGCCACTTTTTTGCGCAATCGATAAGCCGGCACGTTGCCCAGGGTCACGGCGCCGTCCTCATGCAACGTCGCGCTGACCGGACCGACCGGCGTGTCGATCTTGTGCACGCCCGGGGCGATCAACCCCAGATGCTGCAAGGAGGCGATCAGGCCGATGGTGCCGTGGCCGCACATGCCGAGATAGCCGGCGTTGTTGAAGAAGATCACCCCGCAGGTGGCGTCCGGCGACACCGGCTCGCAATACAGCGCGCCCACCAGCACATCGTTGCCGCGCGGTTCCAGCAGGCAGGCCCGGCGCCAGCGGTCGTGCTGGGTGCGCAAGGCATCGCGCTTTTCGGCCATGGTGTTGCCGGGCAGATCGGGGAAACCCTTCATCACCAGGCGCGTGGGTTCACCGCCGGTGTGGGAATCAATGACGTGTACGCGTTTCATGTTCGTGTCCCTTCAAGAGGTTTCAATAAGCGCCGGCAGCGCGCGGGTTGGCAGCGGAGGCCGGGGATGTCGAAGCGACCTCGCTTTCATCGTCTTCGGACTCCAGGCGCAGCAGATGCGCCGGTACGCCAGTGGCGGCGCCCCAGTAATAAATGCCGGTGGCGAAAGCGGCGACGACCAGCGTGTCGAAAGGGTGGGCGAGGATGCCCAGACCACCGAAGGTGCCGAGTTTCGACAGGACGATGGTCACGGCGTAGAAGGCGATCAGCCACGCGGATGAGCGCACTTGATGGGCAAGGCTCAGGTGGCGGGTCGGTACGAAACGACCACACAGCAGGTACACGACAAACATCAGGATTTGCAGGCCGAGCAGCCAGGAGACGGTGTCCCACCCGGACCAGTAGACGATCAGTGCGGCGATGATGAACGACACCGGCCCCAGCACGCCCATGCACTTGACCCGGAACGGGCGCGGCATGTCGGGTGCATTGCGACGCAGCGCGGCGACGGTCACCGGGGCTACGGCGTAGCTCAACACCAGTGCGGCGGACACCACGTTGATCAACGCTTCCCAGGACGGGAACGGCAGGGTCCAGAACACCGACAGGGCAAAGGTCAACCACAGTGCCGGGCGCGGGATGCCGGATTTCTCATCGATGCGGGTGAACACCTTGAAGAAGGTGCCGGTCTGCGCCCAGCCGTAGATCACCCGAGGCGTGGCGTTCATGTAGATGTTGCCGCAACCGCTGGGCGAGATCACCGCGTCGGCCACCACCAGATAGGCCAGCCAGCCCACGCCGAGCGCCAGAGCGATGTCGCGATATGGCAGGGCGAACTCCTTGGAAACCCCGGCCCAGCCATTGGCGAGCAGTTCAGTCGGGATGCCGCCGAGGAACGCCGTTTGCAACAGCACGTAGATTGCGGTGGACAGCAGCACCGACAGGATCAGTGCGATCGGGATGGTGCGCTGCGGATTTTTCACTTCGCTGGCCACCGAGATGATCGGGGTCAGGCCGAGGTAGGCGAAGATCACGCCGCCAGCGGAAACGGCCATCTCGATGCCCGAGAGCCCGAAGGGTGCGAAGCCCTGAACCTGAAAGTTCTCCGGTTTGAAGAAGGTGAACAGCACACCGATCACCAGCAGCGGCACGATGAACTTGAACACGCTCACCAGGTTGTTGGCCTTGGCGAAGGTCTTCACGCTGCGGTAGTTGAGCAGGAAGAACACGCAGAGCAGACCGAACTGCACCAGCCAGCCCAGCACCGTCGGATCACCGCTGCCGGCTTTGGTCAGGCCGGGAAACCACGCCGCCGCATATTGGCGCGAGGCAACCACTTCGATCGCCACCAGACTGGAAAACGCGATCAGCGTGATAAAGCCCATCAGATAACCGAGCAACGGCCCGTGGCTGTAGACCGGGTAGCGCACCACACCGCCGGCCCGGGGCAGCGCAGCGCCGAGTTCGCAGTAAACGATGCCCAGCAACAACACGGCGAAACCGCCCAGCAGCCAGGAAAAAATCCCCGCCGGCCCGGCAATCGCGGAGACGTGACTGGCTGCGAAAAGCCATCCCGAACCGAAGATCGCTCCGAGCCCGATAAACGTGAGGTCGATCAATGAAAGCTGTTTTTTGAACTTGCCTTGGCCTGACATGGCGTCGCCTTCTTGTGAGTTATTGGATAGGCAGGTGTATGTCACTGGGACGGGCCAACATTGAACTCATCGGCCGCCGCGTGATTGATGTTTTGCGCAAGCCTGGATGACGAAATCAGCACAATTGCGCCGAACGACGGCAGGCCTCGACAGGCCGTGGGCGTTGCTGCACTCTGCACGCGAACGCCGTATGGCGGGCCGTTGGCCGATTCAGCCGCGAAGGAAGACACCGACGATGCAGAACGCATTTGCGCGCCTGTGCGAGGGCGATGAACACAATCGCCCCCAGACCCTCGAAGCCTTGGTGGCAGGCGTTGCCGCGCTGTTGCCGATGCTGGACGTGATCCCGAATGCAGTGATTTTCATCAAGGATCCGGACGCGCGTTACGTCCTGGCCAACCGCACACTGGTGCAGCGCTGCGGGTTGAAAGACCTGAAACCGTTGCTCGGAAAAACCAGCGCGCAGGTATTCCCGGCGCAACTGGGACCGGGCTACACCGAGCAGGATCGCCGGGTGCTGGAAGAGGGATGGGTGCTGGAGGATCAGCTGGAATTGCATCTGTACGGCAGTCGCGAACCGGGCTGGTGCCTGACCCACAAGCGACCGTTGTACAACCGCGATGGCGCGATCATTGGTCTGGCTGGGATTTCGGTGGATCTGCAATCGGCCAGCGAGACGCACCCGGCGTTCGAGCGTCTGGCTGCCGTCGACGAGCACATTCGAACGCATTTCAATCGCCGGGTGACGCTGGGCGAGCTGACGCGGATCGCCGGTATTTCCGTGGCGCAACTGGAGCGTTACTGCAAGCGCGTGTTCCACCTGACGCCCCGGCAGATGATCCAGAAGGTACGGCTGGAACATGCCCATCGCTTGCTGCACACCGACCTGCCGATCACCGAAGTCGCCCTGCAGTGCGGCTACACCGACCACAGCGCCTTCACTCGCCAATTCAAGGCCTCGACCGGTTTCACGCCGCGTCAGTACCGGCAGGCGACGGAGCAATGAACGGTTCCCGGGTCATTGCGGATAAACTGAGCCCGTCAGTCCCAAGTTGCGCAGGTAAAACGAGATGAACCGGATACAGATACGCCATTGCGCGTATTTTCTTTGCGCGATCATGCTGACGTCGACGACAGGCTGCTCCAGCAAGGCTCGTTATGCGACCGTGGGCGATCGCTGCTACGCCAAAGCGGTGCCGACGATGGGCGAGGGTGGCCTGGCCTGGGGACAGACCCTGGGCCAGGCACAGAAAAAATCCATGGATAACTGCATGCGCTACGCCGGCCGCTCCGGCGGTACGCCCGGTACCTGCCAGGTGGTGTTGGCCAAGTGCAAGTGAATACCCAGTCATACCGGTATATCTGATTTCACATAAGCAACATGCTTCTCACGACATGGGCGAGGCCGGCGCGAATCTCTAGCATGGATTTCGCACTCGTCGTCCGCAGGCCAACAACACATCCAACAGCCTGCGGATGCGCACCCCTTCGGTGCCTTTTCCACGTCAAGGAGAACTCACATGTCCACGGCCGCAATAGCCTGCCAGTCCGTTACCTGGAATCCGATCACCAAGAGCAGCACCTTCACCGCACAAGACCGCGAGACGCTCAGCAAGCACTGGCACCCCGTCGCATTTTCGGCAGACGTGACCGACAAACCCTATGCCGTCACGCTGCTGGATGAGCCGGTCGTGCTCTACCGCGCCGGCGGGAAACTGAACGCCGCCCGGGACATCTGCAGTCATCGCGGTGCGCCACTGAGCAAGGGTTGGGTGAAGGGCGAAAACATCATCTGCCCGTATCACGGCCTGCACTTCGGCACTGATGGTCGCTGTACGCGCATCCCGTCGGAGCCCAATGCCAACCTCACCGAGCGCCATCGCATCCAGATGTACTCGACCCGCGAGGACTTCGGGATGATCTGGGTGCTGATGTCGGGAACGAATGCGCCGTTCGCTGAAATGCCGTCCTGGGCCGATGACAGCTTCCAGCGCATCCTGCCGCCGTCCATCGACATTGCGGCTTCTGCCGGCCGGCAGGTGGAAGGTTTTATCGATGTCGCGCACTTTGCGTGGATTCACCACGAGGCTTTTGCCGAGCGCGACAACCCGGTGGTGCCGACCTACAAGGCCGAGGTCACGCCGTACGGGGTTCATGCCGAGTACATCAGCAACGTCAGCAATTTCCCCAAGAGCCTGCAACATCGCGCGCCGGAGGGCTTTCTGTGGAACCGCACCTTCGATGTCTTCGCGCCGTTCACTGCACGCCTGACTGTCAACTTTCCCGAGCCGGAACACCGGTTAGTGATTCTGAATGCGGCCAGCCCGATCTCGGCGCGCAAGACCCGCATGTTTTGCGCCATTACCCGCAACTTCGACAAGGAGATGCCGCTGGAGGACGTCTACGCGTTCAACCAGCAAGTCTTCGAAGAAGATCGCGACATCGTCGAACTGTGCCGCCCGGAAGACTTACCGCTGGATCTTTCGCTGGAAATCCACATTCCCGCCGACCGTTCGTCCACTGCCTACCGTCGCGCCTTGAGTGCGCTCGGCCTGGGGCGCGCCTTCACCAGCTGATTCAACCGCTGCGTATCGATTGACTGGAGGATCGACCATGTTCAAGTGGGAATGTCTTGTGTGCGGCTTCATTTACGACGAAGCCGTGGGAATGCCTGAGCACGATATCCCGGCGGGAACCCGCTGGGAGGACGTGCCGGAGAGCTGGTATTGCCCGGAGTGCGGGGTAGGGAAGGCTGACTTTCAGATGATTCAGGTTGGGCAGAGTGCAGAGCCGAACTCCGTGCCGGAGCAATCCGACCCGGTGATCATTCTGGGTTCGGGGCTGGCCGGCTACACCGTGGCGCGCGAGCTGCGCAAGCTGGATAGCGACATGCCAATCCTGATCGTCACCCGCGACGGCGGCGAGTTTTACTCGAAACCGGCGCTGTCCAACGCTTTCCAGACCGGACGCCTGCCGGAGCAACTGGTGACCTTCAGCGCCGAGCAGATGGCGGCGCAACTGCAAGCGCAGATCAGGACACGTACTTCGATTGAACGGATCGACACCGATGCCCGGTCGATCTACATCGACGGCCAGCCACTTCGCTACCGCGCACTGGTGCTGGCGCTCGGGGCCGATGCGCGTCGCCCCGCGCTGGAGGGTGACGGGGTGGACGCGATCATCACGGTGAACGATCTGGAAGATTACCGGCGCCTGCGTCAGCAGATCAGCGCTGATAGCCGGATCGCCATTCTGGGCGGCGGGCTGATCGGCTGCGAGTTCGCCAATGATTTGCGGCATGCGAGTCATGAAGTGTGGGTTGTCGACCGGGCCACCTGGCCGTTGAGTCGCCTGCTGCCTGCAGAGGCCGGAGAGGAAATGGCCAATGCGCTGGCGTCGATCGGCGTACGCCTGGCGCTTGGCAATGCGCCCGTTGCGGTTAACCGCGCGGGTAAAGGGTATGCGTTGCAACTGGCCGATGGCCGCGTGCTGGAAGCGGATTATGTGTTGAGTGCCATTGGCCTCGAACCCCGTGTCGATCTGGCGCGGGCGGCGGGTATTCGGGTTGCCGGCGGTATTGTCACTGACGCTTTTCTGCGTGCAAGCGCCGACAACGTGTATGCCTTGGGTGATTGCGCGCAAGTCCATGATCTGGTGCTGCCCTATGTGATGCCGATCATGTTGCAAGCCCGGGCACTGGCCCAGACCCTGGCAGGGCAGCCTACGCCGGTCGCCTATCCCGCCATGCCGGTGACGATCAAGACCAGTGTCTTGCCGACCATTGTGGCGTCGCCGATGAACCCCGAGGGAGAGTGGTCGACCGAGTGGGTGGGACGCTGCGACAAGGGCATTGCTCACGTGAAATCCATTTACCTGGATCAGCAGAGCCAGATACAGGGATTTGTCCTGATGGGCGGTGCGACCCATGAAAAAGCCGAGCTTCTGAAAAGGTTGCCGGACTGGCGGTAGCACAGCCTGGAACCCTCGCATGGACGCGAAAATGAATAGCGCTATATCATCTGATATATAGCGCTATGTAAAACTGACCATCGGAAAAGAGGTTGCTGTGTCCAACGCTTTGCCCAACTGCGATGTCCAACTGATCCGCACGCTCTACACGCTGCTGACAGAGTGCAGCGTGTCGCGCACGGCCGAGCTGCTCGGGCAGACCCAACCGGCAATCAGTGTCGCGTTGCGCAGGCTGCGCGAGTTGACCGGCGATCAGTTGCTGGTGCGCAGCGGCAGCCGGATGGTGCTGACCGCGCACGGTCTCACCTTGATCGAGCCCGTTTCGCAAGCGCTGAACGGTATCGAGCAGATACTGCACCCGGTCGACCTGTTCGATCCCGCCACCACCCGACAGACCTTTCGCATCAGCACGCCGGATTACCTGAGTGTGTTTTTCGTGCCGGCCATCATCGAGCGTTTTTATGCGCAGGCGCCGTTCGCCACGCTGGAGCTCAAGCACCTGCAAGCCGAGGGCGGCTACTCCCGTGGGCTGGAGGACGGTTTTCTCGATCTGGTGATCGGCAATTGGCGAACGCCGGCCGAGCATCTTCATCTGCAACCCTTGTGCGACGACGACCTGGTTTGTCTGATACGCGAGGAGCATCCGATTTCACGGGGTGGGCTGACCCCGGAAGCCTACGCGGAAGCGGATCACCTGGCAGTGATGACACACAATGCGTCCGGGCAGGGCACGATTGGCGCCGAACTGGCGAAAAGCGGCCTGGTCCGGCGCGTGAAAACGACCTTGCCGTACTTCTGCATTGCGCCTTACGTGCTGGTCAAATCGAACCTGGTGTTCACCACCACACGTTCGTTTGCCAAGCACTACACCGAATTGCTGCCGCTGCGGATCGAGCCGTTTCCGGTACCGGCGCAGCCCTTGCGCTACTACCAGTTGTGGCATGCGCGCAAACATCGTTCGCAAGCGTCGAAGTGGCTGCGCAGTGTAGTATTGGCCGCCGCCAGGGCGATTGCCTCCGAGCCCTTGATGCCGGTGAGTCAGGATCGCGGGCTCTAGAGGGTGAAGACCCGCTTACCGGGCGCGCTTCAATGACTGCGAAAGGGCCTGTTTGGCGATCAGTGAGGCAACGTCCTTGGCACCGTAGCAGCGAAATTTGACGCTGTACGCGTCGGTGTCGAGACGGACGATCTTCGTCACGAAACCACCCTCGACGGTGACCTTGCGGATCGATGTCATGGGCAGTTCGACGTCCAGTGTCCCGTCCTGAGCCATACGGTTCATGGCATTGGCGTTCAAGTGAACAGCGTTCTGGGTCACGGTCACTTTTCCGCCTACCCACAACCCGCCATAGTGATTTCTGAACCCTTCGAGCACGCCGGCCAGCACGCCGACATTGCCGCTGCCGACGACCTCGTAGAACTCGCCCACATCCTCATAGTTCACTTCGGCGTCGGTCACCAGAAAATTGGCCATCTTCGACTTCAATACTGTTTCGGCCATCCCTGCATCTCCTTTGTTTGATTACAGTCCAGAAACTCAGCCGCCTGTTTACCTGACAAAAAACAAAATCGCCATGTGTTTACTTCGTTCATTCATACGTCGCAGTTCTCACTGCCCGTAACTGTCTGTCTGGAGTTCTCTCGATGCCTTCGCTTAAAACCCTGCCCGCTGCACTGCTGGGGCTGGCCCTTGCCTGTCCGGTCGAAGCCGAGTCTCAGGGCATGGAGTTGGGGCAGGTGTTGATCGGGGCTGAAGATCAGAGTGGCGAAGACCTTTCGCTGGAGGAGGCCAAGTCCCGGTTGGCGCAGGTACCCGGTGGTACCAACGTGGTCGATATGCGCGCTCCGTTGCAGGGGCGGGTGGCGAGCAATCAGGATGTACTCGCTTATCAGCCTGGGGTGTATGCCCAGTCAGCGGGCAACGAAGGGGTGAAAATCTCGATTCGCGGCTCGGGCATCAATCGGGCTCCCGGTGCTCACGCGTCGGGGCTATACACGATGCTCGACGGTCTGCCGCTGACCGGTCCCGGCGGTACGCCTTATGAATTGCTGGAACCACTGTGGCTTGACCATGTTGAAGTGCTGCGCGGTGCCAACGGTTTCGACCGCGGCGCGCTGGCCCTCGGCGGAGCGGTCGATTACGTCAGCCACACGGGCTACAACGCGCCTCGGTTGAATGTGCGCTACGTCATGGGCAGCCACGGTTATGCGCAACGGCAAGTCAGCTCGGGCCAGGTGCTCGGCGATTTCGATTACTACCTGTCGATGACCGACGCGCACTCCGACGGTTATCAGGATCACACCGCGAGCAAGAGCCAGGGCGTGATCGCCAATTTCGGTTATCGCTTCAGTCCGAATCTGGAAACCCGTTTCTACATCCGTCACCGCGAGACCGACAACGATCTCGCCGGGCGGGTGACCAAACACTCCATCGAACATGATCCGCGCGCGGCCAACCCGGCCTACGTGACGCGCAACGACAGCCGCGATCAACCCGGCAGCACTTTCATCGGCAACAAGACCACGTATTACATCGACGACGATTCGAGCATTCAGACCGGTCTGGTTTATCACGACTACCCGATGGATCTGCGTGAAGGCCCGAACCGCTTGAAGGTCGCGTACACCGATGTCAGCGGCACGTTCGACTACAAGCGCCGCGACACCCTCTGGGGTCTCGAAAGCCGCAGCACCGTTGGCCTGCGGGTGACCAAACACCTGCCTAACGACGGCGCCACTGAGTTGGTTCGGATTCCAAGCGGCAACACCGCCGGTTACGCGCCGGGCACGCACATGCGCAACTTCACTTATCAAGGCTCGGACACCGTTCTGCACTTTGGCAATGATCTGGAGATCGCCAACGACCTGTGGCTGACCACGGGCCTTGCCGCGATCTACACCCGCCGCGAAAGTGCCGTGACTTACCCCGACGGAGGCGGCAAGACCAGCCTCGGCGATTGGGACTACGCGCCACGTCTGGGCCTGCGTTATCAGGTGACGCCGGACCTGCAACTGTTCGGCAACCTCAGCCGCTCGGTCGAAGCGCCGCATCCGTGGTCATTGATCTACAGCTCCAACGTACGGTTCCCGGCCGGTAGCGGCGCGGCCACCGGCACCCAGCGTGATCCGGTCAAACTGCAGAACCAGACCGCAACCACGCTGGAGCTCGGCGGCCGTGGCGACAGCGCGCTCGGCGAATGGAGCCTCGCGTGGTATTACGCCCAGGTGCGCCACGAATTGCTTTCGGTGTTGCCGGATGCCAACGCGACTACGCCGTACGAACTCAACGCCAGCCCGACCGTGCACCAAGGTATTGAAGCCAGCCTCAACAGCCATCTGTGGTCAGCGAACGACGGCGGCAGGTTGAGCCTGCGTCAGGCTTACACATTCAGCGACTTCCACTACCGCGATGACGACCGCTTCGGCGACAACCGCCTGCCGGGCCTGCCGATGCATTACTACCAGGGCGAACTGCGCTACGACTTCCCGCAGGGCTTCTTCGCCGCCGTCAACACGCAACTGGTGTCGAAAGTCGCGGTGGATTACGCCAACAGCTACTACGCCGACCCTTACGCCACCTTCGGCGCGACCCTGGGTTACAACGCACCCAAGGGCGACTGGCAGACCTGGCTGGACATGCGCAACCTGACCGACAAACATTACGCCGCTACCGTTACGCCGGGCTACGACGATAAAGGGCTGGACGCCGCACGTTCCACGCCGGGCGAAGGCATGGCGATGTATGTCGGGGTGTCGTGGAATCTGCTCTGAGGCTGGTGCTTGAGTGTCAAACCCTATCGATCAGTTATCTCTGGTGCATGGAACCAAAAAATGAAATTGCGATTCTCGTGGGAAGAAGCATTCGACGACTTGTTTCCGCACTGTAGTTCAAACGTCGTGAAGGACGATGGTGGGAGCCCTTTGTCTTGCATCCTGACCGATGATGGGGGCTGCGGGCACATACACTCGCTGGAGTGGATAGACGTGGGTTTGGCACGGATCAAATCGGTGAAGGAGTCAAAGGTCGAATTCGATCGCTGGGGGCGTGAAGATTGGGGATCAGAGTTTTCAAAGGACTGCGTAAAAATCTATTTCCTGATGGAAGACGATTATTGTGAATTTCTAAGTCTGGAAGCCTTTGAAAAAGCCTTGATGGCATGGCGGGATTTTATTGTGTTGCCACCCGATAAAGAGGCGACACGAGAGCTGGACATTTGAGCCTGGCCGGCGATCAGGAAAGCGCCCAGTCCATCCGGCAATTGCGTATCAAAACTGGTTTCGCTTGCCTGAGGTTTTGACCCGTCACCCACCAGCTTCGGCATCCCTGCCTTTGCGATCTGACGGGGCAACCCTCAAACAATGTCATCGATCAGAATATGGCGCTGCCCGCGACTGCATTGCTCGATCCGCGCCTCGACCTTGTAGACCGTGCGCAGCATCGGCTCGGTGATCACCTCATGGCTCGGCCCGCTGCCATGGGCCGTACCGCCGGCAATCACCAGCACCTGATCGGCAAAGCGCAGCGCCTGGTTCAGGTCGTGGATGGCGATGAACACGATCACTTCTCGTCGGCGCGCCAGGGCTTTCATGAAGTTCAACACCTGCACCTGCCGGTGCATGTCGAGTGCGCTGGTGGGTTCGTCCATCAGCAGGATTTCCGGCTCGCGCACCAGGGTCTGGGCGATTGACACCAACTGTTGCTGGCCGCCGCTCAGTTCACCCAGGTTTCGGAATGACAGTCCGGTGATCCCGAGCGCATCGAGAATCTCGTCCACCAGTTGCAACTCATCGTCGTGAACCGACCAGTTTGGCGTCAGTTGCTTGCGCGCCAGCAGCACCGATTCGTACACCGTCAGCCGCGCGCTGGCGTTCAGGCCTTGCGGCATGTAACTGATGCCTTGGGTGCCTTTTTTCGAGCCTTCCAGAATCACTTCGCCCGGACCGTCGATCAGCCCGGCCATGCGTTTGAACAACGTCGATTTGCCCGCCGCATTGGGTCCGACCACCGCCACGACCTGGCCGCCGGTAAACGTCGCGGTGTTCACACCGGAAATGATCTCGCGCTGGCCGTAACCGGCCCCGAGGTTTTCGAGCCGCAGCTTCACCATGAGTTTTTCTTCCCGTTGAGAATCAGAGAAATGAAGAACGGCACGCCGATCAGCGACGTGACGACGCCAATAGGGAATATCGCCCCCGGGATCAGGGTCTTGCTGACCACCGAACTGGCGGACAGGATCAGCGCACCGGTCAACAACGAGGCCGGCAGGAAAAACCGCTGATCCTCGCCGATCAGCATTCGCGCGATGTGCGGCCCGACCAGCCCGATAAAACCGATGGTGCCGACAAACGCCACCGGAAACGAAGCGAGCAGGCTGACCATGATCAGCGTCTGAAAACGCAGGCTGCGCACGTTGATGCCGAAGCTGGCAGCCTTGTCATCCCCCAGGCGCAGGGCTGTCATTGCCCACGCGCGTTTGGCGAAGATCGGCAGGGTGATGAGGATCACCACGCAGATCACCCCGAGCTTGGGCCAGGTGGCTTTGGTCAGGCTGCCCATGGTCCAGAACACCACGGCCGCCACGGCCTGTTCGGTGGCGAAGAACTGCACCAGCGCCAGCAGCGCATTGAAGGTAAACACCAGGGCGATGCCGAGCAGCACGATGGTTTCGGCCGTGACGCCGCGACGCATGCTCATGAAGTGGATCAACAGTGCTGAAAGCATCGCCATGATGAACGCGTTGAGCGGCACCATGTATTGCGCCGCCAGAGGAAACAGCGCCACGCCGAAGGCCAGCCCCAGCGCCGCGCCGAAACCGGCCGCTGCAGAAATGCCCAGGGTGAAAGGGCTGGCGAGCGGGTTGTTGAGGATGGTCTGCATCTGCGCCCCGGCCAGTGAAAGCGCTGCGCCGACAGCGACCGCCATCAACGCCACCGGCAGACGGATGTCCCACATCACCACCCGAACCTGCGCCGAAGCTGTATCCGGCGAGAACAGCGCTTCGAGCACTTCACCAAGGCTGTATTTTGCCGGGCCGAGGGCCAGGTCGAGCAGGACGCTGAAGATCAGCAGCACGGCCAGCCCGAGCAGGATCAGCCGTTTACGCAGCACCAGCCGCCGGTAGGTGACGCTCTGCACGATCGGTGCTTCGCCCAGCGAACTCATGGTTTGGCCTCGTTTTTTTGCAGACTGACGAAATAGCCCGGCTCATAGGGCACTGGCAGAAACCGCTCATGCAACTCGCGAAACGCGGCATCCGGATCAAGATCGGCGAACAGTTCCGGGTGGAACCATTTGGCCAATTGCTGAATGGCCACGAACTGATAAGGGCTGTTGTAGAACTGATGCCAGATCGCATGAAACGCCTGAGTGTTCTGCGCTTTGATGCCGGCGTAGGCCGGGCGCTGGGTGTACCAGGCCAGTTTACGTCGGGCTTCGGCCAGGTCCGCGCCCGGGCCGACACCGACCCAATGACCGCCCGGTGCAAAGGCTTCCCAGTCGGCGCTGGTCACCACGACGTGGTCGGGGTTGGCGACGATCACTTGCTCGGGGTTCAGTTGCCCGAACGTACTCGGAATGATCCGACGGGCGATGTTGTTGCCGCCGGCCATGTCGACGAACAGGCCGAAGTTCTCGTTGCCGAAACTCAGGCAGCAGTCATCGGTGTAGCCACCGATGCGTTCGATGAACACGCTGGGGCGGGCCGGGTGGTGCTTCTCGATCACGTCGGTGACGCGGTGGATCTGCTGATTACGAAAGTCGATGAAGGCTTCGGCGCGTTCTTCCTTGCCGAACAGCTTGCCGAACAGGCGCATGGTCGGCTCGGTGTTCTGCATGGGGTTGTTGCGAAAATCGACGTACACCACCGGGATACCGAGGGCGTCGAGTTTCTCGATGTAGCGTGCATCTTCGGTCGCGTGCTGGGCTTCGATGTTGAGGATGATCACGTCAGGCTTTTGCGAAATTGCCTGCTCGATGTCGAAGGTGCCGCTCTCGAACCCGCCGAAGGTCGGGACTTTCGCGATGTCGGGGAATTTGCGCAGGTAGGCGTTATAGGTGTCCGGGTCGGACTGGATCAGGTCCTTGCGCCAGCCGACGATGCGTTCGATGGGGTTCTGCGTGTCCAGCGCGGCCACCAGATACAACTGGCGACCTTCACCCAGGATCACTCGACGGACCGGCAGGTGAACCTTGACCGTGCGGCCCTGCAAATCAGTCACGGTGCCCAGTGCCGGATCCGGTTCGGCAGCCTGTGCGCTGCCTGGCATCAGAGAAAAAATCGACAGACCCAGCAGCCCGGCGAACAACAGGGCGGTGAAGGTCTGGTGGCGGCGAAAAACATTAACCATGGTGTATGCCTTTGCAAAAGCCGGATCGGGCCACGACGCCAGGCGCCGCACCGGGCCGGACGTTTCAGAAATCGACAGTGGCCGAGAGCAACAAGGTCCGAGGTGCACCTTGAGAGAATGCGCCGTAAGACGCGACGCCCGACCAGTATTCGCGGTCGAACACGTTCTGCACGGTGGCCCGGAAAGTGGTCGGCCGTTCGGCGATGCGCGTGGCGTAGCGGGCGCCGACATCGAAGCGGGTCCAGTCATCCAGTTTCTGCGTGTTGGCCTGGTCGACGTACTGGCTGCCGGTGTAGATGGCGCCGCTGGTCAATGTCAGGCCTTCGACTTGAGGGACGTCCCATTCGGCCCAGAGGTTGGCCTGCACCTCTGGCACCCCCACGGGCTTGTTGCCGCGATTGGCGGCAACGCTGGTTCGGGTCAGCTCTCCGTCGAGCAGCGTCACGCCACCGAGCAGGCGAGTGCCCGGAGTGACTTCGCCTGCCATGTTCAGCTCCACCCCGCGGTTGCGTTGCTCGCCCTGGACCGAAAACACGCCCGAGGCCAGTTCACCGCTGGGTTTCTGTAACTGGAACAGGGCCAGGGTGGACATGAAGCTGCCGTAGTCGAGCTTGACCCCAAGCTCCCGCTGCCGGGAAACGTAGGGAGAAAAGATCTCGCCGGCATTCGAAGCGGCGGAAGGCGCGATGTCACCCTTGCTCAGGCCCTCGACGTAGTTGTAGTAGAACGCGACGTGATCCCAGGGTTTGACCACAACCCCGTACAGCGGCGTGGATCTGCTCTTGTCGTAGGAGGTGGTGACGAAGCCGGCCGCGTTGTAGTTGTCCGATTTGATGTTCTGCTGGCGCAACCCGACCGTGACTTGCACGCGTTCGTCGAGCACCGACAGGGTGTCGGCAAGGGCCACGCCCGACAGTTCGCTTTGCGAGACTTTGGGTGTATCGGGTTTGGCGATTGCAGGTTTCGGGCGGTCGATCGGGTGGTAGATGTTGGACAGGATCGCCGGGCCGGAAATGATGCCCCGCGCCAGCTCATCGCGATAGCGGGTGACTTGCAGGGCCGTGCTGTGGCTGATCGGCCCGGTGTTGAACCGCAGCCGCGCTCCGGCATCGACGGTGTAGCGCTGGACTTCGAACTTGTAATAACCGGGGATCGAAGAGGTGTCGCCCGCGCCGTTGATGATGGTCGGTGTCTGGTCGGACATGCGCGCGACATCCGACCGTCCACCACCGGCGTGGGCGAACAGCGTCAGGTTGTCGTTGAGGTCGTACTCGCCTCCGAGCAACGCCGATTTGTCCCGGGTATCCGACCAGCCCCATTCCTGACTGACGCTGGTGCGTCCGTTGGCCGCCGAAGGAATGTCCACACCGGGGGCGATCAGAAATGGTCGGGAAGCGGCGTCGAATGATTCTTTCTGGTTGATCAGGTCCAGGGTGGTGCGCAGGCGCTCGCCCTGATAGTCGAGGGAAATCGCGCCGATGCCGACTTCTCTCGATTGCTTGTCGATGGCCGTTTCACCTTGCTGGACGCTGCCATTGATTCGCACGCCGAACCGGCGCTCTTCGCCAAATCGGCGGCTGACATCGAGGTGGCTGCCTACTTGTGTGTTCAAGGCGTAATTGGCGGTAAAGCGGGTCAGGTCTTCGTCCAGCGAACGTTTGGGCACCACATTGATCACGCCGCCGACGCCACTGTTGGGCGACATGCCGTAGAGCAGGGCGGCGGGGCCTTTGACCAGTTCGATGCGTTCGGCGTATTCGGTGAACACCCGGTAGTTGGAGGCCACGCCGTACACACCGTCGAACGCCAGTTCACCGAGGTTGCCTTCGCCGACGGGAAAACCACGGATGAAGAACGAATCGACAATGCCGCCGGCCTGTCCCGTGGAGCGCACCGAAGAGTCGCGCTCGAGCAAGTCTCCGACTGTGACCGCCTGTTGGTCCTTGATCAGCGTCGAGGTGTAGCTGCTGACGCTGAACGGGGCGTCCATCGCATCGCGGTTGCCCAGAATACCGAGGCGTCCGCCCCGAGCGGCCTGACCGCCCGGGAGCACCGATGGCAAGCTGTCGGTGCGCTGGTCGACGCCTTCGACCGTGGTGTCCGACAACGTGACCCGGCGCACCACCAGCGTCCAGGTGCCGTCGCTGCGGGCGACCATTTCCAGCCCGCTGCCTTCCAGCAGCCGGGACACCGCTTCCTGAATCGAGTAGCTGCCGGATAATCCCGGGCTGACAAGCCCTTCGGTGATCGACGGCTGAAACGACAGGGCAATCCCGGCGTCGACGGCAAAACTCGACAGCGTCACGCCAAGCGGCCCCGGAGCGATGTTGTAGGCTCGAACGGTGACCGCGTCCAGTTGCGCCGGCTCGGCAGCCAAAGCGAACGCACCGCCAGCCAGGCCCAGCGCAACGCTCAGCAACACACTGCGGATAACGGGCTTTAGTGGCAGACGATCCGGAGACAAGGGTCGTGCAACGAGCATGAAGGGATGACCCTATGGACGAGGTGGAATGGTTGTTCCTTTCATTGCCAGCCGAGATCAAAAAAAGTATCACCTGTGCGGTGATTTTTTTGCTCAGGCGGGTGAGAGCGTCACCCAGTAACCGCTCAAGTGTCCGGAAACGTGCACGGGATAGGTCTGCGCCAGCATGTTCAGCGAGCGCTGGGTATCGCTGATGGGAAAGGCTCCGGAAATGCGCAAGTCGGCAATGGCCGGGTCACAACGCACGAAACCCCGGCGATAGCGCGCCAGTTCGACGACGAAATCCGCCAGGCGCATCTTGTCGGCCATCAGCATGCCCTGGGTCCAGGCGCCGACGTTGCGATCGGTCGGGTTCAGTGAGCCAAAGGCCTGTGATGAAAAGTCGGTGCGTTGCCCTGCGTTGACGATGATCGGCGCGTGCTGAGGGTTGTCGGCCAATTCGACCTGGACGGCGCCTTCGAGGACCGCGAGCTGGGTGCGCGGCTGCCATTCACGAACGGTGAAGCGCGTGCCCAGCGCCTGCATCCGGCCCTGCCGGGTGCTGACCAGAAAGGGCCGAGGCTGCGCGGCGGTGTCCGGCGCGGTCTGCACGAGGATTTCGCCTTCGCGCAGATTGATGAGTCGCTGCCGGGTGTCGAACAGGACGTCGATGGCCGTGTCGGTGTTCAGGGTGATGTGCGAGCCGTCGGCCAGGGTCAGTTCGCGGCGCTGGCCGACGGCGGTGTGGTAATCGGCGGACCATTGCTGCGATTGCGCCAGTTTCCAGCTGCCCCAACCGGCGGGCACCGCTGCGAGCAGCAAGGCCAGTTTGCCGAGGGCTGCGCGGCGTTCCGGGTTGCTCGGGCGATCCAGCGCCGACATCGCCAGCGCCGGTGGCAGGCCGCCAAACTTGCTTTGCAGCAATTGGGCGCGAGCCCACGCCCGATTGCGCTCGGGGCTGCTGACTTTCCAGTATTCCCATTCCGCACGCTCGGTTTCACTGAGGTCGTTTTCGCTCAGGCGCATCAGCCACTCGGCGGCTTCTTCGAGGATTTTCGGATCGAGCGGCGGTTCATTGCGACGCGTGAGCATTCATTCCACCAGCATCAGGCACTGCACGAAAGCCTGTTTCATGTAGCGCTTGACGGTGATCAGCGAGACGTCCAGCTGCTCGGCGATGTCGGCGTATTTCAAGCCGCCGATCTGCGACAGCAGGAACGCGCGTTTGACCAGCGGCGGGAGGGTGTCGAGCATGGCGTCGATTTCGTGCAGGGTTTCCAGCACCACGAAGCGCAGCTCGGGCGAGGGCACTTCCGGCGCCGGCAAATGCGCGAGGGCATCGAGGTAGGCGCGTTCCAGTGCCTTGCGCTGATACCAGTTGATCAGAATGCCTTTGGCCACGCAGCTCAGGTAAGCCCGGGGTTGTTCGATGGCCGTGACCTGGGAGGCGAGGATCCGGGTGAAGGTGTCCTGCGCCAGATCCGCCGCATCCATGGCGTTACCCAGTTTTTTCTTCAGCGTGTTGTACAGCCAGCCGTGATGGCCGCTGTACAGCGCTTCGATCACGCGCAGATGGTTGTCGTTGTTCGCGGGAAGGGTTTCGCTCATGGCTGCAGTGTTTTGCAATTGAGAAGTATTCCCAATGCTAGTGTACAAAGAGCCCGTGACGCAAGCGCGAATCAGCATCCGTTTTCAGCTGCGGGGCATTCTCAACAACGCGTTTACCATGGCGTCGATTTCGGCCTCGGTGTTGTAGGCGTGCAGCGATGCGCGGCTGACTTCCAGCAGGTCCCGCTGCTGCATGTCGAGCATCGTCGAGCGGAAGGTCGAGGTGGTGACGTTGATGCGTTTTTCCTGGCCGGCCAGCCACTCCTTGACGTGCGCCGCGCTGGCGTTCTGGCAGGTGAAGGTGACGATGCCCGACTTGATGGCGCCCATGTCCTGCGGCGTAACTCCGGGCACATCGGCCAGACGATTGCGCAGGTGCGCCGACAATTGTTGAATGCGCTGCCACATGGGCTCGATGCCTTGCGCCATGGCGTAACGGGTCGCCGCGCCCATGCCCAGTTTCGCCGCGACGTTGCATTCCCAGTTTTCGAAGCGTCGGGCATCGCCGCGAATTTTGAAGGTGTCCGGGGTCAGCAATGAAGCCGAGTGCAGGTCGAGAAACGCCGGCTCAAGGTTTTCGCACAAAGTTTTCTCGACATAGAGAAACCCCATGCCCCGTGGGCCGCGAAGGTATTTTCGGCTGGTGGCAGCGAGCATATGGCAGCCGATTTTCTGTACATCGATCGGCATCTGTCCGACGCCCTGACAGGCATCCAGCAGAAACAGAACTCCGGCGGCACGGGCGAGGGCGCCGATCTGTTCGATGGGCTGCACCGGGCCGCCATTGGTAGCGATCACCGGCAGCGACACCAGGGCAACCCGATCATCGCCGAGCATGTCCCGCAGCGCTGGCAATGACACCTGGCCCTGTTCATCGTTGGGAATGACCCTGATCTCGATCCCGCGCTGCTGCTTGAGTTGCAGATAGGGAATGTAGTTGCCGGCGTATTCGGTGGTCGATGTCAGCACCACATCGCCGGGCCGCAGCGGCAATGAATAGAAAGCCATGTCCCAGGCGCGGGTCGCATTCTCGATCACCGCGATTTCTTCGGGGCGGGCGTTGATCAGTCGGCCGATGTCTTCATAGACATTTTCCACTTCAACGGATTGCTGCCCGGCGGCCTCGTATCCACCGATCCGGGCTTCAAGTTGCAGATGACGGGTCATCACCTCGATCACCGGGTCAGGCATCAGCGCCGCACCGGCATTGTTGAAGTGAATCAGTTGCCCGACACCCGATGTGTCGGCGCGCAGTTGTTCAATGTTCAATGCAAACTCCTTGATCAGTCGCCCGGCGGGATCTGGCTCGGTTGCATGACCATGGGCCGATAGCGCAACGCAACGATGGGAATCAGCGCGAGGATGTAGGCGAGGCAGACAAACAGGTAGGTGTACTGCAAACCATAGACCTGGCTCAGCAGCCCGCCGGCCGAGATGCCGGCGATGGACGCAAATTGTGCAGTGCTTTGGGCAATGCCCAGCACGTAGCCCTGACGCGAGCTGTCGGCAGTCTTGGAGATCAGGGCCATCAGCACCGGCGTCGTGGCGCCCAGCAAGACGCCCCAGATGAAGTAGACGCCGACGAACACGATCGGATTGCGCGTGATGCCGGCCAGTGCCGTGAGCGCAATGCAACCAATGACAACGTAAGTGATGCGTTGCAAGGTGTCCTGCTGGCTACGGTGCTCGAAGTAACGCGACCACGCGGTTGCCGACAGAATGAAGCCCAGCGCCAGCAAGCCATAACACAGCCCGACCACCGAATTGCTGACCTCGAACACCGAGCTGACATACAGCGAGAACGACGTCTGCGGCAGCATCCGTGCCAGCAGCAAGATACCCATGACACCCAGCAGCGACAGCAGGGGCGTGCCTTGCCAGACGCTGGTTTTGTGGCTGACTGGTGCTTCTTTATCGGCAACCGGTGCTTTCTTAACTGGCGGCACGTCCGGCAATGTCACGGCCGCGACCACGGTGCAGATCGCGCACAACACCGCCGCGATCATGTTGATCCAGAAGAACGTCGCGTAATCGAGGATCAACCCACCGACCACCGCACCGAGCAACGAGCCGACATTGGTGGAAATCTGCAGGATCGCGAACAGCCGCGCCCGTCGCGAAGGCGCTTCGATGCTCACGCCGTACGCCTGGGCCGGGGCGATGTAGCCGGCGAAGGCGCCTTGCAGGAAGCGCAGGATCAGGATCACCCAGATGTCACTGCACAGGGCCAGCCCAAGCTGGGTCAATGACAGGCCGGCGAGGGCGCGGATCATCATCAACTTGTGGCCGTAACGGTCACCGATACGGCCCCAGAATGCACTGGTCAGAATAATGCCCAGCATCGGCCCGACGTACACGGCGATGCTGGCGAAGCTGAAGAGCGAGTCTGACGAGGTCAGCCCACGCAGGTGGACGGGCCAGAACGGCCCGCTCATTTCCATCGCACCCATCGAAATGAGCTGGATCGCGAACAGAAGATAAATCAGGACTCTTACGCGCGAACCCGCGATGGCACCTGCATGGGTCATGGGTCAGCCTCGGTTATTGAACGACATTGAGCGGGTTGGTCAGCGTGTGCTGAATCCGGTAGTTGGAGTACTGCATCATGTGCATGCGCAACAACGAACGGGTCGGCCACGGATCATTGAGGAAGGCCTTGCGTTCGACTTCCCACAGATCCGGCGCGACACGCTCGCGCACCGCGGTAAAAGCCTGCTCGGTCTCTTCACGCAGAATCTCCCACATCCGGTTGTTGTCCAGCGCGTACTCCTTGGTCAGCCACAGCGCCATTTCATGCAGGTGCGTGAGGAACGCCGCGTCCAGCACGAACATGCGCACCGGCTCGATATCGCCTTCGAACACCGTTGGCAGAATGCCCGGCTGCACGTGGGGTTGCAGGGTGTAGCCGCGTCCCTCCAGCAATGGAGCGTAGGTCCTGCCGTCGCCGAAATCACGGATCAGCAGACTACGTGCTTTGCCATCCGGGGAAAACAGCACCATCGTGTTCTGCTGATGCGCCTCGAGACCGATGCCGTACATCAAGTAGATCGCCACCACCGGGTGGGTGACCACTTTGGCGTACTGGCGGAACCACTCTTCAATCTGAGCGGTATTGGCCCGAACGCCATCGCGCTCGATCAACTCGGTGAACAGCGGGCGACCACTGCCCGGCAAGCGAGTGAACAGCGACGCCACGGTGATCGGCAGACACTCATCGGTACGCTCGAACGCTTGCTGACTGGCACGGAACACCACCGACAGATGCCGGCCGGGGTGGTCATCCTGGGTGATCGCGTTCTTGTAGCGCACACCGATTTCTTCCGGGAAGATTTCCAGGCGCTGCCCGAAACCGTTTTCGACCTCGAGGATTTTCGTGATGACCGTGCTGATACGTGGCCCCATGTGGATCGACTTGGCCTGCAGGCTGCGCAGCTCGCTGGTCATCCACACGGCAATCGGCAACTTGATCAGCGGCGCGCTCTCCTTGAGCACCGGCATCATCGTGCGGTACGACATGGTCGGCAGGGTCTGGATGTCCGGGCCGTCGGTGATCAGGATGCCTTCTGCGATTTCCGCCGCGAAATTTTTCAGCACGTAAGCCTGCAAATGCCAGGAGTGTATCGGCAGTGGCAACCACTCGGATTCGTCGAGGCCCTTGTCGTTGAGCGACGCTTTCCATTGCTCCCATTGAGTCGGGAAGTTGCTGGCGAACCAGGTGTGGTAGTCGGTGACGTGGGGCATGCTTTCGCTTTTCGCCATGTCGGCCCGCAGCGCGGCAATGCGCAGCGGCACCTGGGCGTTGAATTCCGGCGACAGTTGCTCGACTTCTTCGTCGCTCAGGCCCGGGCGGGCTTTCCAGGTCGGATAGTACGGGTGACCTTCCAGCGAACCCCACTGGTCGAGGAGGATTGCGGCGTCCTTGGTGCTGGCGTGCTGGCGCAGGTAATCGGTCAGGCTGTCGAGGCCTTGTTCCCGGGCGGCGGCGGCCAGGCGTGCGTTCCATTGCTGACGATGCTGACGGGCGTGGGCGTCGTTCATCAGGCTGTTTTCCATGTCCGACTTGAGCCCGGCGATGCCTTCATCGGTGGGCTCGAAATCGAAGCTGTCGCGCAGCACATCCAGCAAATCGTGATGGGTGTGAATCACCTGGCGTACGCCTTCATCGGTCACCAGAACCACATCGCCGTCATTGACCACAGTGTCGGCCGGGCCCTTGGCGATGTTGGAAAAGAACACATGGGAGCGGCCGTCTTTCAGCGCGTAGGTGGCTTCGTTGCCGGCCTCGGAGAAACGCAGCCCCGAGCGATCCAGAATGTTTTCGGCAAACAGGCAACGGATCATCCGTCGCAGGGCGTTCTTGCGGGAGTAGGCGATGAGTGTCTTGAAATCATCCATATCAGCTATCTGCTCGTCGAGAAATTAATGAAATGTTGAATCCGCTCACGCCGTGCGCGGCCAATGGCGGGGGAAGTAGTCGAGCGCCGAGTCGCGCAAACCCTGCATGTAGGAAACGCTCCATTGCAGGACTTCTTCGATGTAGGGGACTTTCAGTTCGAAACGCCGGGCCATTTCCACCAGCAGCACCAGGCCGTAGGCGACGTCTTCGTTGAAGGCACGGCTTTCGCGCTCGATCACGTAGCCGGCGCGGTTGTCGTCGGCCGGAATCATCGGGGCGAGGATGTCGTTGTAGGCCTGGTTGGTGCGCAGGATCGACAACATGCTGCTCTGATCGCGGATCTGCTCGCCGTAGGCCTCGACGATTTCCTGCTTGAGGGATTTGACCGACGACAGATCGATGCCCATGCGCTGGCTGATCACGTTGCACAGTTCCTGGCTTTCCTGATCCATGCGTTCCAGAAAATAGGCGCCCAGTTCGGGGCACTCGGTCCACCAGCACATGCGCTGCGGGAAGATCTTGCGATGCCACTGGCCGTAGGGACCGATCAACCCGTAAATCACCGAGCTGTGCATGATCGGATTGCCCGGTGTCAGGGTGATCTCCAGGTAGTGGTCGAGCATCGTCACGCAGGGGCCGTACAGCGTCGTGAGGATGTCCTCCAGGTGCTGCCGTGATTGCGCTGATTCCCGGTCGTGCATCGCGACATACAGCTGGCTCTTGCCGCCGCCCATCTTCACCGACACGCCCGGCTTCAGATCGAACGCGGTGTGTGGCACATCCTTCATGCCCCAGATCACTACGTTCGAATGGTCACCCAGCGTGGCTTCCGCCAGCCAGTCGAAGCCGCAGAATCCCGGAATCGCGCCGACGTACACCGGTTTGCTCGCGCTCAAATGCGGCGCGATGGCTTGCAGGGTTTGCGGTCGAGCGTGGGCCGGTACGGTGATGATCACGATGTCGGCGTCGGCCACCACGACGCTGGCGTCGGTGCTGACCAGGTCCGGTCGCGCGCTCAGCGTCGAGCCGTCCGGCATCAGCGCCTGCATCGGCAGGTTGGCGAGGTGTCTATCGACCACCTCCTTATTGTTGGTGAGCATCGAGACCTGAACGTTAGGCAACTGCTTGAACAGGATGGCGTTCAGATGCCCAGTCCGGCCTGCGCCGCAGATAGCGACTTTCAGCGGTTTCATACAGAGACTTTCCTGTGTGGGAGACGTGTCAGGCGACGCTCAATTGCAGGGGAGTGGCGTCGGATTCGAGCCAGCGGGTCTTGCCCAGCCAGTTATCCAGTTGTGGTGCTACGCCCGGGTCCAGCAGGTCCCGCTCTTCCAGCCATTTGTCGTCGAACACGGTGTGCAGGTATTTTTCGCCGCCGTCGGCAATCGGCACCACGACATTGCCGGTCAACGTGCCTTTGTGAATCAGCTCCAGCGCCTTGTAGATCGCACCGCCGGTCGAGCCGCCGACCAGCAGGGCCAGATTGCGCGCGATGTAGCGGGCGGTTTCGAAGGCTTGGGAATCGGTGACTTGCAAGCCCAGATCGATACAGCTGTAGTCGAGCACCAGGCCGACGGTGTCGCCGGCGGGAGTACCGGTTCCCGACTGGTAATACGGATAGCCGGGATGACCGAAGACAATGGAGCCGGCCGGCTCGACGGCGACGGTGACGATGTCCGGGTTGTGCAGTTTCAGGCCCCGTGCGATGCCGGTCATCGAGCCGCCGGTGCCGACGCAACCGACGTACGCGCCAATGTGGCCACCGGCCTGGGCGATGGTTTCACGGACGAAATCGCTGTAGCCGCCGGCGTTGGCCGCGTTGTCGGACTGGTTCATGAACACTGCGCCGGGGATCTGCGAGGCCAGTTCGGCAGCCAGCCGCTGACGCTCGACCACAGCCACTTCGTCTTCCCGATAGGTTCCGGCGACAAAGCGAATCTCGGCACCGAGTGCCTTCATCACCGCAATCTTGTCTTGCGCCGCATGGTGATCGACCACGGCAATGAAATGCAGATCGAACTCCACAGCCGCCATGGCCAGGCCGATGCCGGTATTGCCGGAGGATGATTCAACGACTACGCCACCGGGTTTCAACTTTCCGGACTTGAGCGCCGCTAAAACCATGTTTCGCGCCATACGGTCTTTAATACTGCCGCCGGGGTTGTTCTTCTCTATCTTGAGCAAAAGCCGGGCGTTGGTATCCGGAACATCGATGCCCAACATTGGTGTATTGCCAATAAGATCCGAAACTTTATTCAGTATCATCTGGACGTCTTCCCTTAATAGTCAGGTGTGAATGCGTAGTTACCTTCCGTACAACATGTCGCCATCAGTCGCCGTGGCAGCGGGTGGCGATGAAATTCATTTTCCAGCAAGTCCATCTGATAGCCGGCGGTGTTGGCGTAGATCAATAAATCGCCGGTTTTTGGCGATGTATCGAAGTTGATAAGGCGGTGAGTGATCACATCATCGTCCAGGCAACTATGGCCGGCGATGTAGGCTTGCATCGGAACAGGTTTTGATTCTTTCGATGTAATAAGGATTGGATCGACAAGATATTCAGAGGAGAACCAGGTTTCACACGCGCTGAAACTGCTGCCTTCGGCAAAGATCACAACTTTGTTGTCCGCCAGTTGTTTGGTTCGGGTGATGCGGAATACTGAAATGGCTGCTTGATCCACCAGGCTTCGGCCCGGCTCCAGTGCCAGTTTTATATTCTGGCTCTTCAAGTAACCGGCAATGGTTTTTTCCGAGGAGTGATCCGACTCCAGGAATAACTCCAGCCACTGGCAAGCGGTCAAACTGCTTCCGTAAGGGTAATAAGCGTCGGGAACTCGACGGTTCTGATAATGACCCGGATTGTTGTCGTTCTGCAGAAAACTGTTGTAATCCTGCGGGTCGACATAGCGCATCGGCAGGCCTCCACCGATGTCGATCATGACCGGGTCGAGGCCCATTTCCCTTGCTGCATCGATGAAGCCGGTGACTTCACGGAAAGCCTGTACCCGGGTTTCGTAGCCGTAGCCGCCGAGGTGGAAATGGAAGCCTTCGAAGTGGAACGACTCACGCTGTTCGACCAGGTATTGAAGGCACTGAAACAAACCCTCGGCGCCCATTCCGAAGCGGCTCGCCGGGCAACTTGTCGGTCTGTAACGCAGCAGAATCCGGGCTTTGGCCGGTGGTTGCGAAGTGTCGAGCAACGCCTTGAGATGGCTGAACTCTTCCAGTGAGTCCACACAAATCAGCGATCCGCCTTGCAACAGTGCGCTATGAAACGCTGCCGTTTTGGCCGGCCCGGTCGCACACAAATGTTCCGCCGGCGTTCCGGCGCGCAGTGCAGCTTGCAGCTCAAACAGGCTCGACACGTCGGTGCCGATGCCCGAAGCCGATGCGGCAGCAAGCAGGCATTGCGACTTGTTGGCTTTTGCTCCGTAGAAAATCGCGTAGTCAACGTCGTGTCGTTTCAACACCGATTGCAGCGCCTGAACGTTGGCCTCAAATGCATGTGGCCATACCAGATTCAGCGGGGAACCATGTTGGTTAACGAGTTCAACAAGTTTTTCCGGAGAATGTTTAAGTAGATTGTCGATAACAGGGTCGATTAACGGTTTCAGCACTTTTGGATATTGAGCTTCTGTTGTTTCTTTAGTTGGCGGCGCAATTAATTCAGGCATAGAAAACCTCTGGCGTCGATAATCGCCATATGCAGGTCGACAACTAATCGTTATCGATTTTTGTGTTCTTGCTGTTCGTCAGATACGAGTGTTTAAAGAGGTGGAGGCGGATGACAGATCCACTCTGCAAATAAACACGGGGTATGTTCTTTCATAAAATTTTCACAAAACTGTTTCATGAGAACCCCACTCCTTAAGGTTCAGGCAGGCAAGGAGAAGGCCAATGAGTGGTGGCCTTGTCTCTTTTGAAGTGCCATTACCTGACATGTAAATGACATCATTGCGCCGAACTTTTCGTGAACAAAATTTCAGGTCTCGATTTGAATTCTGACCCTGTCAGCGGCTCGAACAATATTGCGAACAGGAACGATTATCAAGTAAGGTTTTCAAATATTTTTGAATGAACACACACAACAGGGGAGTGCGAAGCCGTTTGTTCGCATGCTCAAGTAAGCGCTCGCGTGTTGATTTTAAAAACCGTCAACGCCTTGTTATTCAAGGTGTTGACGGTTGATTCAAGACACCGGGATTCAACCCGTTTTTTCCTCTGTAACAGGTGTTCGAATTTTTTTGAAAACCCACGACTGAAGCACGCTCAGGAGAGTCCCGATGACTGTTCGTCACAGCACCAACGCCACGCTTCCCATCAGCTACCTGTTCGTTCCCGGTAACCGGCCGGAGCGCTTTTCCAAAGCGGTCGAGGCCGGGCCGGACGCGATCATTCTCGACCTCGAAGACGCCGTTCATCCGAACAGCAAAGCCGTGGCCCGGGCGTCGATCTGGGCCTGGCAGCAGAGCACGCCCGAAACCGTTTGCCAGCGTTACATCCGCCTGAACAGCGTCGGCAGTTCGCTGTTTCGCCAGGACATGACCTGGCTGGGCGACATGCGCTACCCCGAGCGCTGCGCAGGGATTTTCCTGCCCAAGGCCGAGTGCCCCGAGAGCCTGTCCCGCGTGGTCGAGCGTCTGCTGGAGTGGAACCCCGACCTGCAAATCGTCGCCATCATCGAGACCGCCAAGGGCTTGCATCAGGTCGAGGCGATTGCCGCGATTCCCGGCCTGGCGCGGCTGGCATTCGGCTCGCTGGATTTCTCCCTGGACATCGACTGCAGCCAGATTCCCGAAGCGTTTCTGTTCGCCCGCAATCGCATCGTGCTGGCGTCGCGGGTTGCCGGATTGCCGGCGCCGATCGATGGTGTCACCCCGGCCATCAGCGACATGGCACTGGTCGAGCGCGACTCGCGTTATGCCCGGTCGCTGGGGTTCGGCGCCAAGTTGTGTATCCATCCGTCGCAAATCGCCACGGTGCAGAAAGCCTACCTGCCCAGCGCCCGCCAACTGGCGTGGGCTGATCGGGTCCTGACCGCCGTGGCCGGGGGCAGTCATGCGGTGCAGGTGGACGGCGAAATGGTCGATCTGCCGCTCATCGAACAGGCGCAACGCTTGCGGGACATGGCCAGCCAGTACGCGCTGGTCGCCAATGCGGATGCCTGCTGAAACGGGGGACGAATCATGGGACATGGTTACCAGATTGCCCTGCGTCCACTGTGCGACGTGCGGCAATCCGAACAGGTCGATCCGCTCAACGTGCAACGGCTGCGCGAGGCGATCATCCAGGCCGGGCACTGGCTGGAGCCGATCATCGTCGAGCGCTCCCGGGGCATCGTGATGGACGGCAATCACCGGTTCAACGCAGCGCGGGCATTGGGGTTGAAACGGGTGCCGTGCATCCAGCTCGATTACGCCGATCCGCGTGTCTGTGTACGGCATTGGCAAACCGGGCAGGCGTTCGAGGTGGCGCGGATTTTCACCACCATCGAGCGCGGCGAACTGTTCCCGTACAAGACTACCCGGCACGCGTTCGATCCCGCGCTGCCGGTGGTCTCCATTCCGCTGCAATGCCTGTACGACTGACCTGTGTCGGAGGGTGGGCTTCTCCCGCCCATCCTCCGCGCAAACCGATCGCCAAAAAAATTCCGACGGCGCTGATACTTTTTCGATTGCTGGCTGGCAAATAGGAGTCATTACCATTTTCAGCCATTCGAGAAGGACCCCATCGTCATGTCTGTTGCACGTCGACCTTGCAGTGAACGCGCGTTAACCCTGGCTATTCGCACCGCCATGCTGAGTTCTATTCTGGCCGCAGGAAGCGCCACTGTCTGGGCAGCAGACCCCAAGCAACCCGAGCAACAGGACACCGTTACCACGGAAGGCCTGACGCTGGACACCACCAACGTCAACGCCAGTTACAACGGCGCGACCGCCTTGCCGGAAGTGCTCGCCGGTGGCCAGGTCGCCCGGGGCGCGCGGCTGGGGATGATGGGCAACAAGGACGTGATGGACACACCGTTCAGCGTGACCAGCTACACCGCCAAAACCCTCGCCGACCTGCAAACGGTGACCGTGGCCGACGCACTGGAGCGCGACCCTTCGGTGCGTTCCACCGGGCAGACCGGCGGGATCGTCGACTCGTTTTTCATTCGCGGATTTGCGATCGGCGAGGGCAACCTCGGCGAACTGGCCTACGACGGTGTGTACGGCGTGGCCCCCAACTACCGGGTATTCACCGAATACGCCGAACGCGTTGAAGTGCTCAAAGGGCCGGGCGCGCTGATGTACGGGATTTCGCCAAACAGCGGCGTCGGCGGCGTGATCAACATCGTGCCCAAACGGCCGCTGGACGAAGATCTGACCCGCTTCACCGGCACTTACGCGTCCGACTCGCAAGTTGGCGGGCATCTGGACGTCAGCCGGCGTTTCGGCAGCGAGAACCAGTTCGGCATCCGTTTCAACGGCAGCACCCAGGGCGGCGATACCGCGATCGACAATCAGGAGCGTGCGCTGGACATCGGTGCCATCGCCCTCGATTACAAGGGCGAACGGCTGCGCCTGAACCTGGATTACATCAGCCAGAAAGAGAGCTTCGACGCGGCCTCGCGACCGTTCACCATCGCGCCGGGCGTGAAGGTTCCATCGGCGCCGAACGGCCGCACCAACCTGCCGCAGGACTGGGGCTGGTCGGACACCAAGGAGCAGTCGGCATTGCTCGGCGGCGAGTACGACCTCAACGACAACCTGACCGTGTTCGCCCACGCCGGCGGCGGTCGCTCCGACGTCAAGCGCATGTCCGACCAGGTGCCGCGAATCCTCAACGACGCCGGCGACACCAGCAATATTCCCGGCTACTACAAGTTCAACGTCGATCGTTCAACGGCTGATGTGGGGATGCGCGCGCTGTTCGCCACCGGTCCGGTCACTCACACCACCACGATCATGGCGACCCGTTATCAGGACGAGCTGTCCCGTGGCATCAACAACGGCACGGAAATCCGCTCGAACATCTACCACCCGGTGGACGTGCCCAAGCAGTACATCAACTCGCCGAAGGTGCTGCGCATTTCCGAATCGGAACTGTCCGGCGTCGCGCTGACCGACACCCTGGGTTTTCTCGATGACCGGATTCAACTGACCCTCGGCGTGCGCCGTCAGGACATTGAGTCGCGTAACTACAGCGCATCCGGTTCGGTCAGTTCCCGTTACGACGACAGCGCCACCACACCGCTGGCGGGCGTGGTGGTCAAACCGTGGGAAGACGTCTCGCTGTATTACAACTATGTCGAAGGTCTGAGCAAAGGCGACATCGCTCCCGGCACGGCAGCCAACTCCGGTGAAACCTTCGCACCCTACAAATCCAAGCAGCATGAAATCGGTGTGAAGTACGAGCACGGCACTTTCATGACTACCCTGGCGCTGTTCCAGATTGAGAAACCGAGCGGCGAAATCGGCGCCGGCAACGTGTTCTCGGTGCAGGCCGAGCAGCGTAACCGTGGCGTCGAGTTGAGCATGTTCGGCGAAGTGGCGCCGGGCACTCGCCTGATGGGCGGCGTGACCTTGCTCGACGGCGAACTGACGGATTCGGCCACCGCCGCCAACCGTGGCAACAAACCGGTGGGCGTGCCGGATGTGCAGGCCAACCTCTGGGCCGAGTGGGATACCCCGTGGGTCGAAGGTTTCACCCTGACCGGCGGCGCGATCTACACCGACAGCCAATACGTCAATCAGGCCAACACTCAGGAGCTGCCATCCTGGACCCGCATCGACGCCGGCGCCCGTTACGCCACCAAAATCGAAGGTCGGCCAACGACATTCCGCGCCACGGTGCAGAACGTGTTTGATCGTGAGTACTGGTCGGGCGTTGCGTCCTACGGCGCGTTCTCCCCGGGTTATCCACGCACGTTGCAGTTGTCGGCGACCGTCGACTTCTGATCGGGGGGTGCACTTGATGGCGGGGCTGTCGAGTGCGTCTTCTTCTATATATAGCTACGCACAGCGGCTGATCATAAAAAGGAGCATTCGAATGTTAACCAGCCCGGCATCGACGTCCTCTGGCAAGCAATCGCAGTTCTCATTGGCGAAAGGTCAGCGGGCCTTCGATTTCGAGCGCAGCACCAATGAGCACATCCGTGAACTGCTGCATTATTACGGGCTGCGCACCAGCCTGATCCGGATCAAGGTGATCGATGCCTTGCTGGTTGCCGCACGGGAAGGACGCGCCGTTGGCGGGCGGGGAGTGCACGGATATCTGCAGGCGTTTGTCAGCGGTATTCAGTTCGTCAGCGTGAGGGAAGTGCTCAAGCGTTTGTGCGAGGAGGGCGTTATCGTGTTTCAGCCGGACAAGAGTTATCGGTTTACCGGTGAAGCGTTCTCGCTGCTCGAGCAGCATGCTGGCCGGTGACATTCGGTTGTGTTCAGCCAGATCAAGACCATCTGTTTAGCAGCAGGTGGTTTTGTCGTTTTGGGGATTGATCGGACCGTTATCTATGTACGGTTTCCCTGTTTCAGTGGAGCCGATCGAAATTACTGAGCTGCGCAAAAAGTTGCGCAGTTGTCCGTAATAAAACCACGGTCAAAACCCCGGCAGGCCTTGCCGATCAAGGCCTCCAGCCAAGTGCGCAAGAAGTTGCACAGTACTGCGCAACTTCTTGCGCACTTTTTCGCTGTTTCCTACAGCAAAGAATGGAAAATTCTCACGCGAGATTCGTAAGCCCTTGATGGGTAATGGCCATGTAATGGCTGGCATGACTTTTGATTCCTCCTTTGTCGCCTGGACAGGCAATCACGCCGTCCGGTCCTGTCTTTTGAGCAAGGAGCACACCCCATGGCAACACCCGCGTACATGTCGGTTACCGGCGAAAAACAAGGCCTGATCACTGCCGGCGCCTTCACTGCCGACTCCGTTGGCAACACCTTTCAGGAAGGCCACGAAGACCAGGTCATGGTTCAGGCTTTCACCCACGACGTGATCATCCCGCGTGACCCGCAATCCGGTCAGCCAACCGGTCAGCGCGTGCACAAGCCAGTTGTGATCACCAAGGTCTACGACAAGGCTTCGCCGCTGCTGCAAGCGGCTCTGACCTCCGGCGAGCGCATGAGCGAAATCGTTATCCAGTGGTACCGCACTTCGGCTCAAGGTACCCAAGAGCACTACTACACCACCAAACTGGAAGACGCGATCATCGTCGCCATCAACAACAAAATGCACAACTGCCAGGATCCAGGCAACGCGCACTTCACCCACCTGGAAGAAGTGCAGTTCACCTACCGCAAAATCACCTGGACCCACGAAGTATCCGGTACTTCGGGTTCCGATGACTGGCGTGCTCCAGTCGTTTAATCGCGACTGATGTTTGTATCGCCTCGGCCGGTTTTTTCGGTCGAGGTACCTTTACAACTCAATGATTTTTCGACGTCAGATCCTTACCGATCTGGCGTGTGTTGCAGCACTGCGCGAGGGACAAGGGAATGTTCTCACCTGCCAACCAGCCTCATTTCAACCTGACCATCGATGGCGCGGACAGCGATTTCCAGGTGCTGTCGTTCACCGGCCGGGAAGCCCTCAACACGCCCTTCGAATTCGAGCTGGAACTGGTCAGCGAAAAGGCCTCGATCAACCTCGAAAGCCTGCTGCACAAACTGGCGTTTCTTCAGCTGTCGCCGAGCGGCACCGGGATTCACGGGCTGATCTACAGCATCGCCCAAGGCGAAGCGGGCAAACGCCTGACCCGCTACAAGATCTCCCTGCGCCCGCAGCTTTCCTACCTCGCGCACCGCTTCAATCAGCGCATCTTCCAGCAGATGACCGTGCAGCAAATCATTAGCAAGGTGCTGGAAGAACACGGCATCCTCGCCAGCGATTACCACTTCCAGCTGAGCGCGATCTATCCCGAGCGCATCTACTGCACGCAGTACGACGAATCGGACCTGCACTTCGTCCAGCGCCTGTGCGAAGAGGAGGGGATTCACTACCACTTCCAGCACACGTCCAGCGGCCACAAACTGACCTTCGGCGATGATCAGACGGTGTTCCCGAAACTCGCGCCCGTGGCCTACCAGCAGGACTCCGGGCTGGTGGCGGACAAACCGGTGGTCAAGCGTTTCGGCCTGCGCCTGGCCACGCGCACCAGCCGCACCACGCGGCGCGATTACGACTTCGTCAAACCGAAGATCGAACTGGAAAGCGACGCCAAAAGCAGTGCCCAACCGGACCTGGAAGACTACGATTACCCGGGCCGATTCGTGGACCGCGAACGTGGCAAGCACCTGGCCAACCGCAACCTCGAACGCCACCGCAGCGACTATCGCCTGGCCGAGGGCAACAGCGACCAGCCGATTCTGGTCACGGGCCATTTTCTGGCCCTGACCGACCACGCCAACCCGACGTGGAACGACCTGTGGCTGCTCACCGAAATCTTCCACGAAGGCAAGCAGCCGCAAGTGCTGGAAGAGTCGGTCACCAGTGACACCACCGACGACAAGGACGATTTCCATCAGGGCTATCGCAACCGCTTCAACGCCATCCCCTGGGACGTGCCGTACCGTCCGCCGCTGGATCACCCGAAGCCCAAGGTCCTTGGCTCGCAAAGCGCCGTGGTCACAGGTCCCGAGGGCGAAGAAATCTTCTGCGACCAGTACGGCCGGGTGAAGGTGCAGTTCTTCTGGGACCGCGAAGGCCAGCACGACGACAAGACCACCTGCTGGATGCGCGTGGCCTCCAGTTGGGCCGCCGAAACCTTTGGCTCAATCAACATTCCGCGGGTCGGCATGGAAGTGCTGATCACCTTCCTCGAAGGCGATCCCGACCAGCCGCTGATCACCGGTTGCCTGTACCACGGCGCCAACCTGCCGCCGTACAAACTGCCGGACTTCAAGACCCTGGCCACGGTCAAGAGCAAGGAGTACAAGGGCAGCCGCGCCAACGAACTGCGCATCGACGACACCACCAGCGAAATCAGCATCGCGCTGCGCAGTGACCACGGTGCGAGTGCGATCAACCTCGGTTACCTGACCCACCCGCGCCCGAGCGGCGGCCAGCCTCGGGGTGAAGGTTTTGAGTTAAGAACCGACCGCCACGGCGCGGTGCGTGCCGGTGCCGGCCTGTTGATCACCACCGAACCGCGCCCGAACGAATCCAAACACCACAAGGACCTGCCGGAAACCGCCGAACGCCTGGCCACGGCCAGTGATCAACAGGACGGTTTCGCCACGCAGGCCAAAGAGCTTCAGGCTCAAGAGGCCGGTGATCAGGACGACGTGGCCAAGGCCTTGCACGCCCAGCACCAAGGCGTACTCGGCTCGGGACCTGCAAACCTCACCGCCAACGAATTTCCCGAATTCACCGAGCCGCATCTGGTGCTCGCCAGTCCGGCCGGCATCGCCCTGACCACACCGCGCTCCAGCCACATCGCCACCGGCGAACACCTGGCGCTGAGCAGCACCGGGCACACCAGTTTTTCCATCGGCAAACGCCTGCTGGCCAGTGCCAGTCGCGGCATGCGCCTGTTCGTGCAGAGCATGGGCTGGCGACTGGTGGCGGCCTCCGGCGACATCGACGTCAAGGCGCTGAAGGACAGCATCAACCTGCTGGCCAAACTCAACATCACCGCCAACGCCGACCGGATCACCATCACCGCCAAGACCGAACTGGTGATCCAGGGCGGCGGCAGCGCCACGACCTACAACGCCGGCGGCATCACCCACGCCACTAGCGGCCCGTACACCGCGCATGCGGCGAACTTCGCCTACACCGGCGCCAAAAGTCTGGCCGGTGTGTTCCCGGAACCGCCGAAACCGGGCAAGGGCAACCTCGAATTGTTCAACCAGTACGCCGGGCGTCAGGGCATCAAGGACGGCGATTACGAAGTCATCGATGCCTTGGGCAAGAGCATCAAGGGCAAGCTCGATGCGAAGGGCTTCGCCAGTGTTGCCGGCGCCGCACCGGGGCCGGCGCGCGTGCTGTTCGGCAAGGATCCGGCGGACACCTGGAGTGAAGGCAGCTACATCGGCAAGCCGGAATGGCCGTTGAATCCGCCGGGTGCCGAAGACGTGCCGAGTCAGGTGCAGGCGATGGTGGCGCAGGCGTTGCCGAGCAAGAACTGGGACATGTTGGAGAAGGGCAAGGAATTGGCACAGACAGGGATGGGTGCGATGCAAACGGCGCAGCAGGTGAAAGGTGTGATGCAGGGCGGGGCGGCAGGGTTGCCGAAGCTGGCGAGTGCGGCGATGCCGAGTGCGTCGGGGATTCTCGGGGCGGCGAGCAAGGCGGGCAAGTTGCCAACGCTTCCGGCTCCAGCCCTGCCAAAAACTTCTATTAAAACCCCGGGCCTGCCGGCGGGTGAGATGCTGTCATGACCACTGAAACTGCTGTTGTGAAACGTGAACCTCAAGTTGCGATCGTTCCACTCAATACCGTTGACATCAAGGATGTAGGACGTGGCGCTGCGGTTTTTGACGCATGGCTGCAATCGATCAGTGGTGGTGTGGTTACTTTGGATCGCATCAAGAATGTCGCGGGGGCCTTGCCTGTCATCGGTAACATCATGGCACTGGTCGATGCCTTGGGTGACATTGTAACTCTGGCCAAAAGCAAGCAACGTGAAGTGCTCGACTGGGTCAGTCTGGGCATCAACTTGATCGGTGTGCTGCCGGCACCGCCGACAATGGCTGCAGCTCGTATGAGTTTGCGCCCGACGCTGTTCCTTGTACGTCAGGAGTTACGCAATAGCGCCAAAATGCTGTTGGGTGATTCGATGATCGAGGTGTTGGTCGGGCATTTGAACGCCACAATTGTTGGTACCATCGATGACTTTGTAAAGCAGGCCCAACCCAAGCTTGCGGGTATTCTCAACGATGCGGGCGAACTGGGTCAGAGTGCAATTACCGAAATCGCCAAAGGTCTGGAGACAACGGTCAATGGCAATCTCAACGCTAAGGGTGATGTTCAGGCAGCCAGACAAAAGTTGAGCGCCGCAGGCGATCAGTTGCTCAATGATCCGAAAGCTGCGATCAGTAATATTTTTGGTGCAGCATTCAGTGCCTATAAAGCAGCTGGAAAAGGCGTAGCCAATAGTGCGGCGAAGAACCTTCTTCCGGAGCAAGCCAGGCAGTTAGTGATCAAACACACCACTTCGTTAAAAGCGCTGGGTCCAGAGTTGCGAAGCCAGCTGAGTAAATTGGCCGACCCTGGCACACGGCATTCAATCGGTTGGTTGATTCAGGTATTGAGCGGCGCTGTCACCAGTTTTCGCAAACGTCGTGGACACGGGCAAAGTGCAGTCCTCAAGCCAAATGCAACCACCCAAGCCAAGCATAAGGCCGGCGAAGGTCGTCTTGAAGCCAGCAGTCGTCAGGCACCGGCATCAGCGAATTGCAACAGCTGCAAAAACGGCGTCAAGGCAGGTACCGGAAACAGTATCAGCTTCGCTTTGGGGTCAGAAAGCCTCAGCCATGTTGACTTTCGTTTGCCTGGACCGTTTTCGATCGAGTGGGTGCGTACCTATAGTTCACGACTCGACGCTTACGATCAAGGTGAAATGGGCGCTCGGTGGATCACTGAATTTACGACGCGTCTGGACTGTGTCGACGAGGGGTTGCAGTTCCACGATATAGACGGCCGTAGTCATTTCTTCCCTTTACCGAAAGTCGGACAGTTTCATTACGACGCGATAGAAAACATCACGCTGGTTCGAGTAGATGAAACTGAGCTGCTGATATGCCGTGGCTTCGAGCGACGAGAGTCCTATGTTCGAAGTGGACAGCGTTATCTGTTGAGTGGCGTTGTCTTGCGTAGCGGTGCGGGTATCAAACTGCATTATGAGCACCGCCATGGGGACACGCCTGTGCTGTCCGACCTGATGACATATCAGGGCGATGTTACGAATGTCCTCACGCATATCGGCACAATGATGGATGAGCACGGGCGCCTTGCGGGGTTCTGGGAAATTTGCGAGGGTCAACCAGAGCGTCAACTGTGTGCGTATCAATACGACACCAACGGTGACCTCATTTTGGCTCAAGATGAGAATGGCGCAGTCTGGAATTATCAGTATCAACACCATCTGATCACACGCTATACGGATCGAACCGAACGAGGCATGAACATCGAGTGGCTTGGCCAGGGACCCGATGCCAAGGCCATTCGGGAATGGGCGGATGATGGCAGCTTCGACACCCGACTGGAATGGGACGAAAACATTCGTCTGACTTACGTGACCGATGCCCACGGAAACGAGACCTGGCACTACTACGACATCCTTGGCTACACCTATCGTATTCGTCACCCCGATGAGCGTTCCGAGTGGCTGTTCCGGGATGACGCAAAAAACCTGATCAGGCACGTGCATGCCAATGGCAGCACAGATCGTTATAGCTACGATGAGCGAGGTAATCTCCTCGAACATATTCGAGCCGACAACAGCGAAGTGCATTTCGCTTACGACGATCAAGACCTGTTGACCAAGATCAGTGATGCCGAGGGCGGACAATGGCAACACGGCTTTGATGATCAAGGCAATCTCGTCGAGACCACCGACCCGCTAGGGAACAAGACCGAGTACGCCTACAACGCGGCGGGCGTACCAGTCGCTATCAAAGATGCCAACGGAAACGAAAAAACCCTTGAATATAATGACCTTGGACAATTGGTCAAATACACCGACTGCTCTGGCAAGAAGAGTGCCTGGGAATACAACTCGCGTGGGCAGATGGTTTGTTTCACGGACGCCTGCGGTGAAAGCACTGAATACGAATACCGTGCAGGCCAGTTGGTACTGATCAGACATCCAGACGGTACCGAAGAGCGATTCGATCGTGACGCAGAAGGCCGGTTACTTGCGCATACCGATGGCCTCGCCCATTGCACTACCTGGCGTTACAGCACCGCAGGTCTGGTGATTGAACGAGTTGACGCAACTGAACAGATCCTGCGTTACAGCTGGGACACGTTGGGTCGGTTGACCGGGCTGGAAAACGAGAATGGTCGCTCCACGGTATTTCGATATGATTCGCTTGGACGTCTGTTGGCTGAAACAGGCGTCGATGGTCGTACCTCTCACTATCAGTACGATCTCGAAACCGGGCGTCTGGCACGCATCATCGACGGCGAGCGAATAGTTTCATTCAGCTATGACCCGATGGGGCGAGTGACAGGGCGTCAAGCCAGCCAGGGGGACCAGGTACAAAGTGAGGCATTCGCCTACGATGGTAACGGCAAGATGGTGTTGGCCGAAAACGCCGATAGCCGCCTGCAGTTCTTTCATGACCCAGCCGGCAATCTTCAGCGCGAGCACCATCACTATCTTACATTGGAAAAACCAGCCGTCGCCGTCTGGCGGCACGACTACGATGCGTTGAATCAACGTGTTGCGACCCTTCGTCCCGACGGGCATCGTGTCAGCTGGCTGACTTATGGCAGTGGTCACCTGTTGGGTATGCGGCTTGATGATCACGAGCTGGTCAACTATGAGCGCGACGACATGCATCGAGAGGTGGCTCGCCATCAGGGCAACCGCCTGGTGCAATCGCAAAAGTGGGATCCGTTGGGGCGCCTGCAGGAGCAGTTGATCGGTCGGAGCGATGACAAAGCGACCCTGCTCAAACGTGATTATCATTATGACGCTGCGGCGCAACTTTCCGGCATCAATGATTCGCGTCGCGGTGCTCACACCTATCTCTACGATCCTGTCGGGCGGTTGCTCAGCGCGATGACTCGCCATGGTGAGGAAACTTTCGCGTTCGATCCGGCGGGCAATCTGTTGGAGAACAAAGCCACAGAAATGCGCGGGCCGCTGGATCTGACCCCACAGCACAACAAACTGGCCGACAATGTGTTGCAGGAGTACGCCGGCACTCATTTCGAGTATGACAATCGTGGCAACATGATTCAGCGCTGGAAAAGCGACAATCGCAGCCAGATGAAATGGGACCTGTTTGATCGCCTCGTGCATTTCGAAGATAACCGCCTTGCGGTGGACTTTGCTTATGACGCGCTGGGCAGGCGCCTTTACAAAAAATCCGTTGCACACTTCAAACGCCGGCCGGAGGCGGGTTCTCAGTGGAATCGCAATGAATATTGTCGCGTACAGCGTGAACAGGGTTGCGGTTTTACGCTCTATGGCTGGGACGGTGATAATTTGGCCTGGGAGAGCAGCCCGGATGAAATGGATGGAACACCCGGTCGGACGATTCACTACGTTTTTGAACCCCAATCCTATGTTCCTCTGGCGCAGGCAGTACGTCATGTATCGATAAACCTGTCTGAAGTGCCTGAGTTCAATGGTGAATACAGTCTGGAAAATGACCCGGTCTGGAACAACGAATCCATCGCGACACCGTTTGATACGTTGGCCTGGTACCAATGCGATCATTTAGGAACACCACAGGAGCTGACGGATGCTCAGGGACAGATTGCCTGGAGTGCGCAGTACAAGGTTTGGGGCGTTGCCACGGAACAGCGTTCAGAATGGGCCCGACAACATGGGATCAAGAACCCGATAAGATTCCAGGGTCAGTATCATGATCATGAGACCGGTCTGCATTTAAATCGCTATCGATATTATGAACCCGAAACAGGACGCTTCATCAGTAAGGATCCTATTGGCCTCGCCGGTGGCTTGAACCTGTATCAATACGTGCTCAATCCATTGACTTGGGTTGATCCGCTGGGTCTCTCGGCCTCTTCGGATCTACCTCGCATGAAGGGAACGAGCACCCGTCGCGCAGGAAGTACATTGACCAATGCCGGTTTCACAAAAACCAACGATAATGGCATCAATCAGAAGTGGAAGCATCCCGATGGGTCAGAGGTCAGGGTTCATAAATACGGGAACCAGAATCCTTGCCCTTACAAGTCAGGCAATAACGCGCATATACATAAAGAAGACCCCTCCGGCAATCAGCTGGACGATCGTGGGTCGGTATCCACCGACCCAAACAAAACACACATCGGCATGCGCAACCCTGCCGACCTACCGACTGTTCGACACAGGCCCCACGGATCATGAGTTATGAATACAAGGTGGTGTTCGACGACACCACCTCTGCCAGCAAGGTAATGAAGGAAATAGAGGACAGCGATGCATGCGTTCGCGCGCAACAGCCTGGCGACCTCTACCTGAAAGATCAGTCGCTCAACAGCAGTGCTGATTATGACGCTCGAGTGATCTATGAAAGTGAGAGCGTTCTGTGGCTTCAGGTCAATTTCAAATCATTGAGCCTGTACCAAACCATGCTCTCGGCGTTGGGCGACAGCGACTATAGATGTCTTGAGGATGGTGATGACGATGAAGAGGTGCCGCTCAAGGAAGCATTTCGCATCAAGGGCAATGCTTGAAGAACGCTTGAGTTTCTGAATTGTGCGTCAGTGCAAATAGACAGGCCATGGTCAAAGGAATGACAACATGAAAGACGCAATCCGCCTCGGCGACTACACCACCCACGGTGGCAAGGTGCTCGAAGCCTTCTCCCGGACCGATCTCAACGGCAAGCCGATTGCCGGGGTCGGCCACATGGTCAGTTGCCCATTGTGCAAAGGGGTTTTCCCGATTGCCGAGGGCAGCAGCACCTACACCGTCGATGGCGTGCCCATCGCGCTCGACGGCATGAAAACCGCCTGCGGTGCAGCGTTGATCGCCAGTGGACCCAAAGGGGCCGTGGTCAGTTGAATCCATATCTGTGCATTGATTGCCATCTCCCATGAAGCGGCCTTTTCGGCGCGTCGTTTGAACAAAACACGCTTCAACCAAAACAAGCTTCACCTCAAAAAGAGCTCAAAACTCTCCACCATTTAAAGGAATAAATATGAAAACCGCTTCTTTGATTCTCGCCATGGCAGCCGCGTTTGGCACCCACTCGCTCGCCCACGCCGAAGGGCAAGACGCCGCCACCCTGAAAGGGATTTACGACAACGGTCGCAACATGTCAGGCCTGATCAAAAGCTGTGTCGACAAGGGATTCCTGAAAGCGGACAGCACCGAGAACGCCAACAAGATGGCTGCATTCGTTGGCAACATGCCGGGTGATTTCGACAAGCGTGACGGCGACAAGAACGAACAGTCTGGCCGTAAAGGCGAAGTGTTCACGGATGGGGAATACAAGAGCCTGGAAAGCAACCTGCCGCCGAACCTCACGCTCAAACAATGGTGCGAACAAGCGGATCAGGGCATGCGCGAAGGGCTGAAGCGCGTCGGTCTGTAGCCGTCAGCCGATTCAGGACCGACTGCAACGGCAAGTCGATTGCCGCAGTCGGTCTTCAGGTCAGTTGAGCCCCCGATAGACAGGCCTAAGCTAATGCAAAAAAGATATTTGTTCGGAGTTTTATATATCGTTTAGTTTTGTTTCACAGACGAATCAAAAGCATCAAACCGACAGACCCCCGATTGCCATGACGGCACACGCTGAATCGATCACAGGCTCTTCAGGTTTGATTCACACGGGAGTGAATCATGCCGCATACCTTGGACATCACCGCATTACCAACCCTTGATCTGTCGCAGCTCGACGGTACCTCGCAGCAGCGCCAGGCTTTTCTCGATGACCTGCGCCACGCCGCCCGAGATGTGGGTTTTTTCTATCTGACCGGCCATGGCATCGACGCCAACCTGCTCAATCAAGTTCAAGACCACGCACGCCAATTCTTCGCTTTGCCCGATAGCGAGAAAACCGCCGTCGGCATGATCAATTCGCCGCATTTTCGCGGTTACAACCGCGCCGCTTCCGAGATCACTCGCGGCCAGCCGGATCAACGTGAACAGTTTGATCTGGGCGCCGAGCGTGAGGTCTTGCCGCTGACGGCCGACAGTCCGCTGTGGGCGCGTCTGCAAGGTCCGAATCAATGGCCGCAGGCGTTGCCGCAACTCAAACCGTTGCTGCTCGACTGGCAGCAAGCGATGACCCATATGTCGCTGCGTCTGCTGCGTGCTTTTGCCCAGGCACTCGCGCTGCCGGAGAACGCCTTCGACCGGTTGTACGGTGACAAACCCAACGAACACATCAAGCTGATGCGCTATCCGGGGCAGTCCTCGACGGCGAGTAATCAGGGCGTCGGCGCGCACAAGGATTCGGGTTTCCTCAGTTTCCTGCTGCAAGACCGGCACGCCGGCCTGCAAGTGGAGATCGAAGAGGGGCGCTGGATCGACGCCTTGCCACGGGACAACACCCTGGTGGTCAACATCGGCGAGTTGCTGGAACTGGCAACCAACGGTTACCTGCGCGCCACGGTACATCGGGTGGTCTCGCCGCCGGCGGGGAGTGAGCGCTTGTCCATCGCGTTTTTCCTTGGCGCGCAACTCGACGCGGTGGTGCCGCTGTACCCGCTGCCGGCGGTGTTGCTGCGCGAAGCGCGAGGTCCGGCGAGCGATCCGCTCAATCCGCTGTTCCGCGATGTCGGCTGGAATTACCTCAAGGGCCGGCTGCGTTCGCACCCTGATGTGGCGCGTCGCTTCTATGCCGACGCCTTGCTGCCCGAAACAGCGGCTCGCAAGACCGCCAACGCCTGATCCATCACTCGCTAAAGGATTCTCCTCATGTTGAAAACAGCAGGTTTGACCCTGGCCGTCCTCGGCGCACTGGTGACTTCATTTGGCGCTCAAGCGCTGGAGCCATTGCGCGTTGCGGCCGACCCGGTGCCCCACGCGCAGATCCTCGCGTACATCCAGAAGCTTGATCCGCAACTGAACCTCAAGGTGATCGAAATCCCTCAAGGCGTGAACTCCAACGAGCTGCTGGTACACGGCGATGTGGACGCCAACTACTTCCAGCATCTGCCGTACCTGCAATCCCAGGAAAAGGCCCTCGGCGAGAAACTTGCGGTGGCCGCGACGGTGCATATCGAGCCGTTGGGCATTTACTCCCATCGCCACAAAACCTTCGCCCAGATGCCGGACAAAGGCACCGTCGCCGTACCGAACAACGTCACCAACCTCAGCCGTGCGCTGTACCTGTTGCAGGACAACGGCCTGATCAAGCTCAAGCCCGGTTTCAATGACCCGGCAGCCGATCAGGCAACGCCCAAGGACATCGCCGAAAACCCGAAACACTTGAAGATCCTCGAAATCGAATCGCCGCAACTGCCCCGCGCGCTGGACGACGTCGACCTGGCGGTGATCAACGGCAACTATGCGCTGGAAGCCGGGCTGGTACCGGCCAGGGATGCGCTCGGTCTGGAGAAGGCCGAACACAACCCGTACGCCAATATTCTGGTGACCACGCCGAAACTGGAGAACGATCCGCGCATCCAGCAACTGGCCAGGGACCTGACTTCGCCGCAAGTGGCCAAGTACATCGCCGAGAGCTTCAAGGGCTCGGTGATCCCGGTGGCGGATGCCAAGCCATGATCGTCGTCGAGCGGTTGAGCAAGACCTATCCGTCAGCATCGACCCCGGCGCTGGACCGGGTATCGCTGAGCATTCCCGATGGCGCGATCTACGGGATTCTCGGGCGCAGCGGCGCGGGCAAGTCGACGCTGCTGCGCTGCCTCAATCTGCTCGAACGTCCGGACGCCGGGCGGATTCTGCTGGACGGCGAAGACCTCACGGCACTGTCCGATCAGGAACTGCGTCGGCAGCGCCAGCGCATCGGCATGATCTTTCAGGGCTTCAATCTGCTGCATTCGCGCAACGTGTTCGACAACGTCGCGGTGCCGCTGGAAATCGCCAAAGTTGCCAGACCACAGCGTCATGAACGGGTTCGGGAACTGCTGGATCTGGTGGGCCTGAGCGACAAGGCTGAAGCCTTTCCTTCGCAACTTTCGGGTGGACAAAAGCAGCGGGTCGGGATTGCCCGGGCCCTGGCGGCGCGGCCGGCGTATCTGTTGTCGGATGAAGCCACCAGCGCGCTCGATCCGGAAACCACCGCTTCGATTCTGGAGCTGCTGCGCGACATCAATCGTCAGCTCGGACTGACCATCGTGCTGATCACTCATGAACTGGACGTGGTGCATTCGATCTGCGATCACGCCGCGTCCATGGCCAACGGAAGGCTGGTGGAGGCGGGCCCGGTCGCCAGATTACTGGCAACTCCGGATTCCGCGCTCGGTGCCTCTCTGCGGCCCAGTTGCGGATTGCCGCTGGGGCACGACGCGCCCGGTTTGAGTTTTCTACGGCAATACGGCGTACGGGCGGCCCACTCATGAACCGCGTGATCGACTGGAATGAAATCCTGCAACTGGTGCTCAACGCCACCGGCGAAACCCTGTACATGGTGCTGCTCGCCGGGCTGTTCACACTGTTGATCGGCCTGCCGCTGGGGGTGTTGCTGTTCATCAGCCGCCGTCAGGGTTTGTACCCGTTGCCCCGGATCAATCAGGCACTGGGCGCGATCATCAACCTTGGTCGCTCGCTGCCGTTCGTGGTGATGCTGATTGCCCTGATCCCGCTGACCCGTCTGGTGGTGGGCACCACATTGGGCAGTACCGCCGCCGTGGTGCCGATCACCATCGGCGCCTTTCCGTTTTTTGCGCGGATCGTCGAGAACGCCCTGGACGAAGTGGAAAAGGGCCGGATCGAAGCGATCCTCGCCATGGGCGGTGACATCCGCCACGTGATTTTCAAAGTGCTGCTGCCCGAAGCGCTGCCGGCCTTGTTGGCGGGCGTCACCCTGACGCTGGTGATGCTGATCGGTTTTTCCTCCATGGCCGGGGTTATCGGTGGCGGCGGACTGGGCGATCTGGCCATCCGTTATGGCTATCAGCGGTTCAACAATGAAGTGATGGTCGCCACTGTGGTGGTGCTGGTCATTCTCGTCCAGGGTGTGCAGAGCCTGGGTGATCGGCTGGTTCGTTCGCTGGCTCACCGACGTTAAGGAATCTTATGAGTGCACCTGTCGCCGTGGCCTCCGAGCCGCTGATTCGTGTCCGTGAGCTGAGCAAGACCTTCGGCTCGAACCGTGCGCTGGATCGGGTCAGCCTGGAGATTTTTCCCGCCGAAGTGGTGGCGTTGCTCGGCGCCAACGGCGCGGGCAAGTCAACGTTGGTTAAGATCCTCGCCGGTAGCCAGTCGGCCGACAGCGGCGAGATTCAGGTGGACGGTCAGCCTCGGCAATTCAACTCGCCGCTGTCCGCTCGGCGGGTCGGGATCGTCGCGGTTCATCAGCAGATCAACGAGGGCATCGCACCCGGTTTGAGCGTGGCGGAAAACCTGCTGCTCGACGAGTTGTGCCGCCCGGACGGCGACTTCTGGCTCAACCGCAAACGCCTGCTGGAACGTGCCGCGAGCATTGCCGCCGGCCTCGGGCTGGAGTTGCCGCTGGAGCAACCAATCGAACATTTGGGCCAGGCCGAACGGCAACTGGTGGTGCTGGCCCGCGCCTTCGCTCTGCAGCCACGGTTGCTGATTCTCGATGAGCCCACGGCGGCGCTGTCGGACGCCGAAGCACAACGCTTGTTCGGTCTGATCGACACGCTGCGCAGCCGGGGCGTGGCGATCATTTATATCTCCCATCGTCTGTCGGATCTGCAACGAGTGGCGGATCGCGCCATCGTCCTGCGTGACGGGCAACTGGCCGGCGAATTCAGTTCGCGGCAACTGCCTCAAGCGCTGGAAGCCATGCTCGGCCAGGCGCTGAAGGCGCATGTCTACACGCCGCGAGCCGCAGGGCGCGAAGTGCTGAAGCTGCGCGAAGTGAAACTGCTGCCACGCACGCAAGCGTTTGACCTGACCCTGCACGAAGGTGAAGTGGTGGTGCTGACCGGATTGCTCGGCGCCGGCAAGAGCGAGATCGCCGAAGTGCTGTTCGGTCTGCGCAAACCCTTGTCCGGGTCATTGCAACTGGACGGCGCCGACTGGCAGCCGGGCTCGCCGCGTCAGGCGATCCAGAGCGGCGTGTTCTTCGCCGCCGAAGACCGGGCCAGCCAATCGCTGGTGCCGGATTTTTCATTGCGCCGAACCCTGACCCTGCCGTTTCTCGAACGCTTCACCCGTGGTGGTTTCATCCGCAATCGTGCCGAAGCGGCAGCGGTGGAGGCGCAGGTCGCGGCGCTGGGGATCAAGACTGCCGGCATCGATGTGCCGATGAGCGCGCTGTCCGGCGGCAATCAACAGAAAGTCGTGCTCGGTCGCTGGCTGCTTGGCGAGGGCAGGGTGCTGATCCTCGACGAGCCGTTTCAGGGCGTAGACGTACGTGCCCGACGCGAGATCGGCCAGCTGTTGCGCAACAGCGCCGATGGCCGCGCCACGCTGGTGATCTGTGCGGATGTCGATGAAGCCCTGGAGATCGCCGACCGGATACTGCTGGTACGCGATCACGCGGTGGTCGCCGAGTACCCGCGTGCCGGTCTGGATCGCGCCGTTCTGGTCGCTGCGCTGGCCGGTGTCGATCCGCAGAATTCTTTTGTTCAAGCCGCGCCAAGGAGTAGAGCGAGTGCCTGATTCGAGTTCCCTGTTGTCATCCGCGCCGGCGACGTCCGAGCGCTTCGTGCAGGCGCTGATTCGCTACGGCCTGCTGTGGGTGCTGGCATTGATCGTGGTGTTTTTCAGTGTGGCGGAGCCGGCGTTTCTGCGGGTCGGCAACCTGTTCAGCATCTTGCAGTCGGTGTCGATTGTCGCGTTGTTGGCGTTGGGCGTGACCCTGACCATGGCTGTCGGCGGGTTGGATCTGTCGATCGGCGCGGTGGCCGCCATGAGCCTGATGATCGCCAGTTACGTGATGGTGGTGCTCGGTTGGGGCGCGCTGCCGGCGGTGCTGATCAGTCTGGCGGGCGGCGCGTTGGTCGGGCTGCTCAACGGCTGGCTGATCGTGAAGATGCGCGTGCCGGACATTCTCGCGACGCTGGGCAGCATGTTTCTGGTGATCGGCGTGCAACTGATTCCCACGGGCGGGCGCTCGATTGCGGTGGGCATGACCCTGCCCAATGGCGATGAAACCGAAGGCTCGTTCAGTGCGCTGTTTCTTGCGCTTGGACGTGGACGGCTGTGGGACGTGGTGCCGGTTCCGGTGTTGATCACGGCGGTTGTCGCGCTGGCGGTGTGGCTGTTTCTCGAACGTACGCGCATCGGCCGGTTGTTCTATGCGATTGGCGGCAACGAGCAGGCGGCGCGCCTGGCCGGTGCGCCGGTGCAGCGCTTCAAGTTGCTCGCTTACGTGTTTTCGGCGCTGCTGGCCTCGCTCGGTGGAGTGTTGCTGGCGGCGCGGTTGGGGCGCGGCGATGTCAGCTCCGGCAACGGTCTGGTGCTGGATGCGCTCGGCGCTGCGCTGATCGGTTTTGCCGTGCTCGGGGCGAAGAAGCCCAACGCGTTCGGCACGCTGGTCGGTGCGCTGCTGGTGGCGTCGTTGCTCAACGGCCTGACCATGCTCAACGCACCGTATTACGCACAGGATTTCGTCAAGGGACTGGTGCTGGTGCTGGCCCTGATGTTCACCTTCGGCCTCGCGCATCGGGCGCGCTGAGCCGGTTCATTGATGCTTCAAGGAAAGATCCATGCACGGTTCAATCAAGCAGTTCGCACGTCATTGCCTCACCGGTGCCTTGCTATCGGCACTGGCGCTGAATGCCCAGGCCAAAGCCTTGCCGGGGGCGCCGGCACCGTTCGATAAAGGTCAGGTACAAATTGCGCTGGTGGGGTATCTGTTTTCCGGGGATTTCCCTGAAGCCTACCTGCGCGGCGTCGAGAAACAGACCGAAGCGCTGGGCGCCAACCTGCGGGTATTCGATGCCCGGCAACAGGCGGCCAGCCAGGGCGAGATGATCGATCAGGCGGCCGACCTTGGCGTTGACGGGATCATCGTGCAACTGGGTCTGGCCGAAACCCTCAAGGGGCCGATTGACCGGGCTCTTGCCAAAGGCATCAAGGTCGTCGCGTTCGACGTCGATCTGAACACGCCGCAGGTGACTCAAGTCGAGCAGGACCACCACGCACTGGCGCGTCTGGCACTCGATCAAGCGGTGAAGGACAACGGCACCCGCTTCGACGCCGGGTACGTTTACATCAGCGGTTTCACACCGATGGAGCGTCGCGACGAGATCTGGAGCCAGGTCAAAAAGAGTAATCCGGGGATCATCGAGAAGGCGCGGTTCGGCACGCTCAATCCGCCAATTGCCAACTCCGTGGCCGATCAGGCCAGCGCCGTGCTGCGGGCCAATCCGGGGATCAGCGTGATCTTCGCGCCGTTCGACGAGTTCGCCAAAGGCGCGAAGATCGCCGTCGATGAGGCGGGCCTGAGCAGCAAGGTGAAGATCTACAGCGCCGACATTTCCACCGCCGACATTCAAATCATGAAGGAACCCGACAGCGCCTGGGCGGCGACGGCGGCGGTCAATCCGCAAGTGGCCGGCGCGATCAGCGTGCGCAGCCTGGCGCTGCTGATCGCCGGCGAGAATCCGGGGCACAAGGTGCTGGTGCCGCCGACCCTGATTACCCGCCAGCAGTTGCTGGATCTGGATGTGAAAAACGTCCGCGATCTGGGACAGAAACTGCCGTCCTTCGGTGATACCGCCAACGTCGCGCGGGCGCCGTGGATTCCTGTGGCGAACTGAAAATCCCAACCCCCAAAAAACTACAGCAGACATATGCCGTGCACTGACTGACGACTCCTTTTTTGTCGGCAGCGGACGGGTATTAGCTGCGATAAAAGGAGCTGTCACATGGTTCACCGTTCCCGTTCATTACTGGCTGTCGCTGTTGTCAGTGCGATCTGGCAACTTCCTGCGCAGGCCGAGGGCACTTCCACCCACGTTGACGATGACACACGGCTGGGCACCGTGCTGGTCACCGGCACCCGAGGCACGGCGCGCACAGTACTGGATTCGCCAGTGCCGGTGGATGTGCTGACCGCCGAAGACCTCAAGTCCGCCGGTGCCGCCGACGGCGAACTGGGGGCGGCGTTGCAGACGCTGTTGCCGTCGTTCAGCCTGCCACGCCAGTCCAACTCCGGCGGCGCCGACCATGTGCGTGCCGCGCAACTGCGGGGTATGAGCCCGGACCAGGTGCTGGTGTTGGTCAACGGCAAGCGCCGGCACACCTCGGCGGTGGTCAACGACTCGTCGAAAATCGGTCGCGGCACGGCACCGGTGGACTTCAACTCGATCCCGATCAGCGCCATCAAACGCATCGAAGTGCTGCGTGACGGCGCCGGTGCGCAGTACGGTTCCGACGCGATTGCCGGGGTGATCAACATCATCCTCGACGATGCCCTGGAGGGCGGTGAAATCTCCACCAGTTATGGCGCCTACCACACCCATCAGGACGCCATCGACCGCACCACCACCGATGGCCAGAACAGTGTGACCACCGCCAAGATCGGCACCCGGCTGGGCGAGGAGGGCGGGTTCATTCGTGGCGGTACCGAGTACAAGAATCGCAATCCGACCAACCGCGCCGGCTTCGACGGTTTTGCCGACACGCCGGGCCAGCGTAACTACGTGATGGGCGATGGCCTGGCGCGGGACGTGAACCTGTGGTTCAACAGTGAGTTGCCGCTCGCCGGCGGCAAGGCCTACAGCTTCGGTACCTACAACCAGCGCCATACAACCGGCGCCGAGTTCTACCGTTATCCGTCGGAGCAGCCGCAGTTCTATCCCAACGGCTACCTGCCGCAATCCCTGGGCGACAACACCGACATATCCGCCACTGCCGGTTTCAAAGGCCTGATCGGCGACGACTGGGATTTCGACAGCAGCCTGACCCATGGCCGTAACCGCTTCGAATCGGCTACCCGCCGCACCCTCAACGTCAGCCTCGGTGCGGACTCGCCGACCCGTTTTGACACCGGCGATTACGAGCTGCGCCAGACCACGGCCAACCTGGATTTCAGTCGCGAACTGCGCCTCGGCGGCCGCTCGTTCGTGCTGGCGCTGGGCGGCGAATATCGCTACGAAAATTACCTGACGTTCGCCGGTGACGAGGCTTCTTACATAGGCTCCGGGGCTGACGGCGCCAACGGTTTGCGCCCGAGCGAAGAATCGGATCTGGATCGCAACGTGTTCGGCACTTACGCCGAATTGTCCGGTGATCTCACCGACCGTTTCTTCGTCGACGCCGCCACCCGCTGGGAGCATTACGACGATGCCGGCAGCAAACTCACCGGCAAGCTCAGTGGTCGCTACAAATTGACCGAGCAGTGGGCGGTGCGGGGCGCGGTATCGAACAACTTCCGTGCACCTTCGCTGGCGCAGAGCGGTTTCCAGAACACCACCAGCAACTTCGGCGAGGGCGGCACGCTCACCGACATTCGTGTGCTGTCGGTCAATGATCCGATTGCCCGGGCACTGGGGGCGCAGAAGCTCGATCCGGAAACCTCGAACAACTACAGCCTCGGCCTGACCTTCCAGCTGAACGATCGCTTCGATGCGTCGCTCGATGTGTTCCGCATCGACGTCAAGGATCGCATCACGCTGTCCCAGCGCATCGGCAGCGATGCCCTGGAAAGCTATATCAACGACAACTTCGGCGTGCCGGGCGTGCACGACGTCAACTTCTTCACCAATGCCGCCGACACCAGCACCCACGGTGCGGAACTGGTGCTCAACTACCATCAGCCGTTCTACGAAGGGCAACTGGGCCTGACCACCGCGTACACTTACAACCACACCAAGGTCACCAGCACCAAGGGCACGCCGTCGCAGCTGACTGCGCTGGGGATCGGCAACGATGCGCTGGTGGGCGTCGAGGAAACCAACACCCTGACCGATGCGGCACCCAAGGATCGTTTTGTGTTTTCCGCCAACTGGGTCAGCGAACACTGGGGTTTGCTCGGCCGTCTGACCCGTCAGGGCGAGACCACCCGGGTGTTCGATTTCGGCGATTCGCAGCCCGAGCAAACCTATGGCGCGGTGTGGCAGCTGGATGCCGAGGTGACCTACAAATTCACCCCGAAATTCAACATTGCCCTGGGCGGCAACAACTTGACCGACAACTACCCGGAGCGCTCCGGCTCGGCCATCAACTACGGCGGCAATCTGCCGTACGACGTGCTTTCGCCGATCGGCACCAACGGCGCTTACTACTACGCTCGCGCCACTTACGGCTTCTGAGATTTGCCGCCATGGATGGCGGACCCTCTGCAGGATCACGCATGAGTAAAACCAACGGCCCTCAACGCCATTTGCCGGTATTCCAGGCGTTGCTGATCACATTGGGCATGGTCATCACCACCGATATTCTCAAAACCGCGCCGACCGTTGCCTTGAACGTCGGGCCGGAACATTTCTATTGGGTCTGGGTCCTCGGCGGATTGGCGTCGATGGCCGGGGCCTTGTGCTTTGCCGAAATGGCCACCGCGTTTCCGCACCCGGGCGGTGACTATCATTTCCTGCGCACAGCGTATGGCGAGCGCATGGGTTTCTTGTTCGCCTGGTCGCGTTTTTCAGTGATGCACACCGGGTGGATCGCGTTGTCAGCGTTCATGTTTGCCGATTACTTCAACGCGGTTTTTCCGCTGGGACAGTACGGCTCGGGGTTGTTTGCCGGCGCGATCATTGCGGCATTGGTGCTGCTGAATCTGACGGGCAAGCACATCGGCTTCATCACCCAGACCGTGCTGGTCGGGCTGCTTGCCGTGGGCTTCCTGAGCATTGCCTGCGCTGGCGTGTGGCTAGTGTGGCAAGGCGTCGAGCCGCTTGCGCCGAGTGCGCCGGTCACGCCTGAACATACGGGAGCGGCAGGATTTTCCGCCGCGATGATCTTCGTGTTTCTGGCCTTCGGCGGCTGGAGCGATGCGGCGACGTTGTCCGCCGAAGTGCGCGATGGCCGACGGGGAATCTTCATCGCCATGCTCGGCGCGCTGACGGTGTTGATGGCGATCTATCTGGCGCTGAACTGGGCGTTCGTCCGAGGGCTGGGGTTCGAAGGGCTGGCGGCGAGCAATGCGCCCGCCGTGGAGTTATTGAATCGCGCTTTCGGTGCGCCGGGGGTGATGCTGATCCTGCTGATGGTCGGCATCGCCGCCATCGCCACCATCAATTCCACGCTGCTGGTCGGCGCCCGCACGACCTACGCCGCCGCTCGGGACGTGCCGCAACTGCGTCGCTTCGGCGAGTGGGACGAGCGCGATGGCGTCCCGCGCAAGGCCTTGCTGGCCGAAGGCGCCGTGGCGTTGCTGCTGGTGTTGTTCGGCAGTTTTACCCAGAGTGGCTTCAACACGATGGTTGAGTATCTGACGCCGGTGTACTGGTTGTTCCTGAGTTTGAGCAGTCTGGCGTTGATTATTCTGCGGCGGCGATTTCCCGAAGTGCCGCGGCCGGTCAGGGTGCCGCTTTATCCGATTTTGCCGCTGCTGTTTTTCGGGTTGTGTGTGTACATGTTGTATTCCAGCGTGACGGTGGTGGGGTTAGGGGCTTTTTTGGGGATCGGGGTTTTGCTGGTCGGGGCGCTGGTGCTGGCGGGGTTGAGCCGCCTGGTGTCGACACCTCGGCAAGCTCTGCAGCAGACAGCGGATTAGAACGATACCTGGGCTGGTTGCGACAAACGCAACACCGACAAATCCCCCGTAACCCGCTTGTAAGCCAGACGAATCGCCTCAATGTCGCGCTCACGTTTCGGGCTGCCTTCGTGCAGGATCACAATCACCTTGGTCGCCAGTCGCTCAGGCACTTTCGCGTCATGGTCCTTCCACTGCCCGTAGGCGTCCAGCACGGTGAAACCGTCCGGGAACCGCGACGTCACTTCCTGATCGAGAAACTCGCGCCAGCGCGCCGGGCTCACCACACCTTCCTTGCCTTCGATCGACCCCACCGAGAAATACAACTCGGTGCGCACCCACTGCGCCTGGGCCGGGCGCGTGGCATCGCCTTGCAGAGTTGAACTGGCGGGATCTTTGGTATGTACGGAGGAAGGAGGAGGCGTGGCACAACCGCTGATTGCCAGAAACAGTGCAGCCACCAACAGGCTTTTTTGCATGGAACGTCCTTTTTTATGAGTTGAGTGCAGACGAGAGCCATCATAAGGGGCATCAGTAATAGCGATAAAAGATTAAAAAATGGCCGTCTGCTTGATTTACGGAATAAGGAGATCAGCGAGAAAACCATGAAACTGCGTTTTCTCCGGGCACAAAAAAGGCGCATGAGCGATTAACTCATGCGCCTTTCATTCATTTGCTGGCGTTCAACACAATCCGATACCGCGCCTTGCCACTGCGCAGATGATCGACGGCTTCATTGACCTTGCTCATCGGAAATTCCTCGACCTGCGGCAGGATCTGATGCCGCGCGCAGAACTCCAGCATGGTCGCCGCCGTGGCAGGCGAACCTACCGGTGAGGCGGACAGGGACTTTTGCTGAGGGATGAGATTGAACACATGCACCGGAATCGCATCGGGCACGATGCCGACGAAGTGCAGCCGGCCTTTGCCGCGCAGGGTGGCGAGCATGGCCGTCCAGTCGAGATTGGCGTTGGCGGTGATCAGCAGGAAATCCAGAGTCCCGGCAATCGCCTTCAGCGCATCGCTGTCGGTGGAAGCGACGACCTTGTGCGCGCCCAGGCGTTTGGCTTCGTCCTGTTTGCTCAGTGACGAGGTGAACGCCGTGACGTCGCAGCCCCACGCATTGAGAAAGCGCAGCGCCAGGTGACCGAGGCCGCCGATGCCCACCACGCCGACCCGGTCGGTCGGCTTGATGTCGAACTCCACCAGCGGGTTGAACACCGTGGAACCGGCGCAGAACAACGGGCCGGCGAGGGCGGGGTCGAGGTTGTCCGGGAGTTTCAGCGCCCAGGCCCAGTGAGTGCGCAGCCGATCGGCGAAACCACCGTGGCTGCCGATGATCGTGGGTTTGGCGGTGGCGCAAAGGTGATGGGAGCCGCCGATACAGGAAGAGCAATGCATGCAGCTGCCCTTGTACCAGCCGATGCCCACCCGCTGGCCGACTTCCAAACCCCGAACCTGCGGGCCCGCGCGGACGATGCGGCCAACCACTTCGTGGCCGGGGATGAACGGGTATTGGCTGATGCCCCAATCGTTGTCGATCAGCGACTGGTCGGAGTGACAGACGCCGCAATATTCCACGGCGACTTCGACTTCTTCATCCCCGAGCGGGCCGGGATCGTAACTGTAACGCTCCAGCGGAGCGCCGGCCGAGGTGGCGGCCCATCCGGTAAACGTCGTCGGTTCGGTGTTATTGCTCACAGGACACCTCCAGGTCTGGCGCTGCGGGCGCAGCCTGAAGAGTCTAGCGGGTCATCGCGTATGCGCGAGCCAGGTGTCCAGCACGCGCCGGTCGAGTTCTTCCCAGTCCGCCATGCCCAGCACCCGCGTGGTGTTGAGGCCGCGCAGATAACCACGCAACTGATTGGCCACGGCCCGCACCGACTCCGAATCGTCCGCCGGCTGGCCCAGCACGGTTTCGTATTCGACGAGGTATTCGGCCACCCGGTCGCGGAATTCGGGCAGGACGGCATCGCGGATCAAATCAAAGGTTCGCACGGAAAATCCTCATTTGTTTTCGTTGTGATCGAGTGTGCAGCAGTCTGCACGCTGCGCAACTATTGGTTCAAGTAATAGTGACCATCAAGAAACGCAAGTTCTGCTTTGCGGCCGACAGGCGGAAAATCGCCTCCATCGAAACGCAGCTCAAGGAATTTGCGCGATGAAGACTCTGACCCGACTGGCTTTGGTCGCCCTGCTGATGGGCGGGGTAGCCACCACTGCACCGACTTACGCAGCCGACGCCGGTACGTGCCATTTTCTTCCCATCGGCGGCGCCAGCAGCGGACTGCAGCACTCGCAAACCGTGGGTGTGCTGTACAGCGAAAATACGCTGGAGAACCAGCAATACCTGGAGCGCTACCACGACGTGGCGGTGAACGGTGCCAAGGATGCGCTCGATGCGCGAATCCGTGAGGCCTTCGTCAACAGCTCCGATCCGGAACTGGCCATCGACTGGTTGATGAGCTCGCTGCAACAGCAGTTTCTCTCGGTGACGGTCTACGACAGCCTGGATCAACTGGTGCAGGCCCATCCCGACGTGGTGGTGATGCTCGACACCCACAACCGTCTGCTGACCCAGCGCAACAGCCAGGTCGAAGCGCGCTTCGCCGCACGCTTCTACGACGCCAACCTGCAATACATCGGCAAGGCCGAAGGTGCGGTGGAAAAGCAGATGTCTTCGGTGTGGGTCCACAACAAGGCAGCGCCCGAGATTGCAGCGCAGATTGAACAGCAACGGGATCTGCAATTCAGCGCCCTGAAGCAGTTCGATGACTCGCTCAAGGCCCTGGTGAGTGCTGGCTGAACACCCAAATCAAAAATCGCAAAGGCAGCGCCTGTGACGCTGAACGTTGCTTGAGAACCGAATCGTTTATTTTCAGGATTTTATCCATGCGTGCCTTTTTTATCCCTGCCATGGCTTCTGCCAGTTTGCTGCTGACCGCTTGCGCCTCCGCGCCGAATGACCCGACGCTGACTTTGCAGACTCACAAGACACCGGCCCAGTACGCCGAATGCGTCGTGCCGAAACTGCAGAACAGTGCGATGAACCCGACCGTCTCCCAGACCCAGCGCAGCTACCGGATCGTGGTGCCGAGCAAAGTGTCGGCGGACAACGTGCTGGAAGCCTACAAGGCGCAGGACGGCGGCAAGGTGTTCTTGTACGAGCGCCACCTGTTGGCGTCGAGTTTCATGCCGTCGAGTTTTGAACGGGCTGCCCAGGAGTGCCTGTAACGCCTGACGGTCAGCGCTTTTGACGATGCTCCTTTGGTTGGCCGCAACCAACCAATTCCTTTGCCCCGCATCTGGCGGGGCTTTTTTTGCCCGTCGTTTGACGCAGCAGACGCTACGCTGGATAGCGGGCAGGGTTTTCGGGAGAACAAGGATATGAAGAAGGACAGCGGTGGCGCGGCGACCGAGAATCCCTCGGCGCTGATCGACGCCAGAATCAATGAACTGAACGACTGGCGCGGCCAGAAACTGGCCGAGATCCGCGCGATCATTCACAAGGCGGATCCTGAGGTCGTCGAGGAGTGGAAGTGGCGGGGCGTTCCGGTCTGGTCACACAACGGCATCATCTGCACCGGAGAGACCTACAAGGCCGTGGTGAAAATGACCTTCGCCAAGGGCGCAGCGCTGGAGGATCCGTCGGGACTGTTCAACGCCAGTCTCGAAGGCAATACCCGGCGGGCGATTGACGTTCACGAAGACGACAAAATAGATGCAACGGCACTGAAAGCGCTGGTGCGTTCGGCGATTACGTTGAATTCGAAAAAATGATTTGCCGTTGAGGCAGAGATGAAGCGGAGGAGGGTGAAACGAGGAAAAAATGGCAGGGGCGGCTGGATTCGAACCAACGCATGGCAGGATCAAAACCTGCTGCCTTACCGCTTGGCGACGCCCCTGTAGCTATTGTGTTCAGTCCCGGGAGGACCTCTGCAACAGTGGGCGGCACTTTACCAGCGCTCTTGCGATCTGGGAACCCCTGAAGCAAATAAATTTCATGGAAAACAGCTACTTATTTCCCGGACGGTGTCGCCGGTCAGGTTTTTCGGGCTTTTCAGCGAACGCGGTCAAAGCCGGCGCGACCGCTGTAGCCCGAAAACCTGGCAAAGACCTGCCTCGACGAACCGATCAGTTGCCGTCTGCAACCTTGCGTTCAATTTCGTCGACCTTGCGTTGCAACTCCTCGGCGTCCTGCTCCTTGGTGCGGGTCGACGAGGGCGTGATGACCTCATCCACGCCGCGGGTATCGTCGTCCTGGTCCTCAAGATCGCGTTTCACCACATTGACCGGTTTGCCGGACGTATCAGTGGGCGGGGCTTTGCTGTCGTTGTTCATGGCGCTGACCTCCGTTGGCTTAAACGTTGGATGCAGCGCCATGGCGTGAGTTCGGGATTTTTCGCGGTGAGCGGTCGGACGGTAACCGGCTCAGCTCAACGTACTCGGCGCCACCCCCAGCAACCCTGTCAACGTGTTCATGATCGCCTGCTGACGGGCCCGGTCCGTCTGGTGTCTGGCCTCGGCGGCGGCGACGTCGGCGTGGCAGTGCGGGCAGATCGATTCATGTGGATGGATGTATTGCAGGCAACTGCGGCATAACGCGAGTTGCACCGGAATGCGTCCTTCCTCCGGCGATTTCTGGCCCTGATTGATCCACGCCAGTTTGATCACCTGGCCGCTGTCGCTGACGCTGCTGACTGGCTCGCCGGTGTCGATACGTTCGGTGATCAGGTCGAAACGGCCGACGGCGAAGGAGCGTTGCGCGGCGTCTTCGAGCTTGACGATGCGCTCGCGCAGTCCGCGCTTTTGCAGTTCCAGGGTGCGGTAATGGCAGTAAGGATTGTTGCCGGGTTTGCCCAGCAATGAGTGGGATGTCCAGGTGCAACCGCCCCGGCAGACATCGTTGTAGTAGCAGCTGCGGCAGTAGCCCCACAGATCGTCGACCGAGCGCAGACGGCCGAAGTGGATGCCTTCGCTGTAGTGCCAGATGTCGTGCAGGCTCATGTTGCGCACGTTGCCGCCGGAGAAGCCGACGGTCGCCAGTGACGGGCAGCCTTTCACCGTGCCGTCGGCTTCGAGCGCCAGCACGGTCTGACCGGCCGCGCAGCCGCTCCAGTGCACGCGCTCGTCACCGAAGCCGCGCCACAAATGTTCGTAAGGGCCGTAATAGCCGATGTTGTTGCCGACGTTCATCAGCAGGCCGCGATCCACGCCCTCGCGGTACAGCCGTGCGAGCAGCGGCATCACTTCCAGCAATTGATAGGGTTGCAACAGCAGTTCCGGGTGATCCACGGCATTGCCCATGGCCACTGTGATCTGGATCTGCCAGTGGGTGGCGCCGAGTTCGATGATGGTGTCCATCAACTCTGGCAAGTCTGGCAATGTGGCTGCGCCGATCTGGGTATTGACGCTCACCGCCAGCCCGGACGCCTTGGCCCGGCGCAGGGTATCGACCGCCTTGTCGAACGAACCGGGCACGTTGCGCACCTTGTCGTGCAACGGCGCGAGCCCATCCAGAGAAATCCCGACTCCGTTGAGTCCTGCATCGACCGCAGCCTGCATCTTCGCCGGCGTCAGGTTGCGTCCGCCGGTCTGGATCGCGCAGTACATGCCGTGGTCGTGGATGGCCTGGATCAGTTGCGTCCAGTCCTTGCGCAAATAGGCTTCGCCGCCGATCAGGGTGATCTCGCGGGTGCCGAGGGCAGCGAGGGAATCGATCACGTCGAGGCATTCACGGGTGTTCAGTTCATCGGGGCGTCGATGCCCCGCGCGCGAGCCGCAATGCAGGCATTTGAGGTCGCAGGCCAGGGTGATTTCCCAGACCACGTGCACCGGCACGTAGCGTTTGAGATCGGTGTCACTGAGGTAGCGGGCAGGGCGGATGTCTGTCATGGGAGATCCTTGCGCACGGTCCTGTGCGCGGCACGATTGGACTGACCTTGAAATCCGGCAAGACGCCGGGCGCGAAGGATCGCGCCCGGCGTATGCGGTTTAGCGTGCTTCCAGTCGGGCAATCTCCGCGTTCAGTTGCTCAAGGGCACTGCGCAATGCGCCTTCGTGGGCCAATTGCTGCTCACCCTGTTGCACGGCGGTCTTGAGCTGTGCCAGATCCCCGCTGGTCTGGGCCTGTTGCACGGCAACGGCGTACAGCGGCACATGTGGATGCGGCACCGGTTGCGGCTCCACGGTTTGAGCCTGATGCACCGCGACGTGTTTTACGACGTGCCATTGGCCTTGCTCTTCGTAGCGGTAGTCGGCAAAACCGCTGGCCCAGTCACCGCCGAGAATGCCTTTGAGATGGAAGGTCTGGGCGATCTGGCTGAGCGGGCCGCTCGGGCTGCCGGCCAGGTTGAGGATGATGTGGTTCTCGACCGCCGAGGTTAGCTTGACCTGGCTGTAGTCGCCCCAGACCTGAGCCCGAAAATTGACGGTAGGCCAGGTAGCCTGAAATACACTGGCCACGCCGCTGACTTTCTTGCTGACGGTGTTGACCAGCAGATCCAGGGTCAAGACAGGTGCGCCGAGTAAATCGTTTCTGACAATGAGGCGGGTATGGAAAAGTCCGATCGACATGATGCTGCTTCCTTGAATGATGATGGAGTCCAGTGGCCGATCAGCGACTTTGCAGGCGGCTGAGTTCGTTTTTTGCGGTATCCAGCGCGATCCGCAATTGCGGTAGCTGCTCCAGTTGTTGCTTGGCCAGTGCGGCCAGGCTTTTCATCTGGGCCAGGTCGCCGGCGGCGATGGCGCTCTGGATGGGGGCGGCGTACAGCGGCATGATCGGACGGTGTGGCTGGATCACGGGGCCGGGATGGAAAGGCTGAAAGGCTTTAGATGGCACCGACTCGACCAGATGTGCCGGGGCATTGGTGACTTCGATCCATTGAGAACCGTTGTAGTACTCGTAATTGGCGACACCTTCTCTCCAGTCAGTACCGACTACCAGCCGGATCTTGAAGTTGACGATGGAGTTGGAGCCTGGACCACCATGATTGCCCTGGGCGGTGATCAGGATCTTGCTGACACCAGGAGACATGACTGTGAGATAGGTGTACTCACCCCATACATCGGAATGCAGGTCGAGCGGCGGATTGACGGCTTGGGTGATGGTGGCATTGCCGTTGACTTGCTCCTGAGGCGTTGAAACCAGGAGGTTGAGTACCAGGCTTGGTGCGCCAGGCAGCCCGGTGCTGATCCGGTAGCTCACCGGAAACAGACCGACGTTTTGTTGCGAAACAGAACCAGACATGTGAATTGCCTCCATTGCAATGTGGTTGATGGCCTTAGTGTTTTTCCAGACGGGAAACTTCTTTGGCCAGTTTTTCGTACGCGGTTTGCAGCTCCTTCGCTTCCGGCTTCGTTGAATCGCGCTGCTTCAACAAAGTCTTCATCTGTTGCAGATCGCCGCCCGTGATGGCGCTCTGGATGGCGACGCCGTAAGGCGGCATGTTGTGTTTTGAGCCAGTCATATCGAGGGTTTCCTCGTGGTGGTTGCCGAACATCCCCTTCAGGCGAGGGGCGTCTTTCCTGACAGGCAGGCGACAGCCAGCGGCAGGAATCACTGGCGACAGTGGTGCCTGGCGAGGTGAAGGCCTGATCCGTCCGGATCCGTCAAATCGTGGTGACTGAAGGGGCGCCGATGCGACGCCGCGGGCGTCAGCCGAAACCGTCCGGTCTGCTGTCCGGCCTGCTGTTCTGAGTCGGGAGGCGCGTCTGCCGTGGCAGAGGGCAAGAGAAGTTCGCCTGTACGTTGGTCATCTTTCTGTCCTTGATAGAAAGCAACGAAACACAGGGATAGGTTGTTCACTCATCAAGAGTGCATTAACCCGCAAGCACAAAAACCATCCCTGATTTTTCTTCCAGTGCTGCTGATGGCGTTCGTCGAGAGACGTTTGCCAAGTGGCCAGCATATCGCCAGCCACGCAACCCTAGCCCTGTTTGTGGGGGGCTGCCAGAAAAAGCGCCGAACGGTCATGGCCGCTGCTATCCTGCGCGAATCATGAAGCAGGCAGTGGATGAGCGCGCTGTATGAACACGAATCGTGACCAGTTTCCCTTGCCCGAAGACCTCAAGGTATTCCTGACGGTCATCCGCAAGAACAGCTTTGCCAGCGCCGCCGATGAGTTGGGCTATTCGCCGGCCTACGTCAGCAAACGCATCGCGGTGCTCGAAAGGACGCTCTCGACAAAACTGTTGCACCGTACCACCCGGCGCATCGCCCTGACCGACGATGGCGAGCGGGTACGGGTCTGGGCGGAAAAGCTGCTGGGGGACTTCGATGATTTCCTCGGCGAGATGGCCCAGGCCCGGCACCAGCCAGCCGGGTCGCTGCACATTTGCAGCAGCTTCGGTTTCGGCCGCAATCACGTCGCACCGGCGATCAGCCAACTGGCCCGTACCTGCCCGAAGCTCGACATCCGCCTGGACGTATTTGACCGCGTTGTCGACCTGGTGGGCGAGGGCTTCGACCTGGAAATCCTCGTCGGCGATGACCTGCCGGGCCAGCACCTGGCGCGCAAACTGGTCAGCAACCGGCGGGTGCTCTGCGCCACGCCGGACTACCTTGAGCGCCGGGGCACGCCGCAAACCCTTGACGACCTGCAAGACCACGATTGCCTGGTGCTGAAGGAACGCAACAATGCGTTCGGCATCTGGGAACTCACCAAGGACGGGCAGCAGGAATCGGTGCGGGTCAGCGGCCCGCTGTCCTCCAACAGTGGCGAAATCGTCATGGAGTGGGCCTTGAGCGGCGGCGGGATTCTGTTGCGCTCGATGTGGGACGTCAAACCGATGCTCGAACAGGGGCGGTTGGTGCAGGTGCTGGCGGATTACACCCAGAGTGCCAACGTCTGGGCGGTGTACCCGACGCGGCTCAGCGAGTCGGCCAAGCTGCGGGTCTGCGTGGAGTTTCTCGAAGAGTATTTCCGCGACTTGTCCGTCGAATGAAAAAACCGGGTGATTCAGTGAGCCACCCGGTTTTTTGTGTTCAGCCCAGCCAGGGATTTTCTGCCAGATGTCGCGCTTCAAACGCACGAATTTGTTCGGCCCGTTGCAGCGTCGTGCCGATGGCGTCCAGCCCCAGCAACAGTGACTGTTTGCGCAACTCATCAATCTCGAAAGCGATCCGTGTTCCGTCTGCCAGTTCGATGGTCTGCTCGGGCAAGTTCACGCGGATATGCGCGGTCGCCGGAACGCTGATGACTTCGGCGATTTGCTTGAGCTGTCCGGCATCGAGCTGAATCGCCAACACGCCGTTGCGCTGACAGTTGTCGTAGAAGATCCCGGCAAACGTGGTGCCGATCAGCGCCCGGATCCCGACCTGCTTCAAGCCCCAAACCGCATGCTCACGGCTGGAACCGCAGCCGAAATTCGGTCCAGTCACCAGAAACGCCGCGTCCTGCCAGGCGGGCTGATTGAGCACGAACTCGGGATTGGGCGCACCCGAGGCCAGAAAACGCAGATCGAAGAACAGCCCCCGATCCAGCCCCTGACGATCGATGCCCTTGAGGAACTGCTTGGGCATGATCACGTCGGTGTCGATGTTGGCCGCCAGAAACGGCGCGGCGCTGCCGCTGATGGTGGTGAACGGTTGCATGGCTCAAACTCCCGGCGCGAAGGCGCGAACGTCAGTCAAATGTCCGGTGATGGCGGCTGCGGCGACCATCGCCGGGCTCATCAGATGAGTGCGCGCACCGGCGCCTTGACGACCTTCGAAGTTGCGATTGGTGCTGGACGCGCAGCGATCCCCCGGCGCGAGCACGTCGTCGTTCATCGCCAGGCACATCGAGCAGCCCGATTGCCGCCATTCGAAACCGGCGTCGCGAAAGATCTGCGCCAGCCCTTCGTCTTCCGCCTGATCGCGCACCTGCGTCGAGCCGGGCACGATCATCGCCCGCACGTGGGGCGCCACGTGCTTGCCGCGCACCACGCGGGCAACGTCACGCAAGTCTTCGATCCGCGCATTGGTGCAGGAGCCGATGAAGGCGTGACTGATCACCACTTCGCTCAGCGGCGTGCCGGGTGTCAGGCCCATGTAATCGAGGGCGCGTTGCAGACCCTGACGCAGAATCGGGTCGGGCTGGCTGGCCGGGTCCGGCACTCGTCCGCCGACCGGAGCGGCCTGATCCGGGCTGGTGCCCCAGGTGACCATCGGTTCCACAGCCGAGATATCAAGGCTGACTTCACTGTCGAACACCGCGCCATGGTCGCTGTGCAGGCCTTTCCAGCGCTCGACCGCTTGCTCCCAGAGTTCGCCTTTCGGCGCACGCGGCTTGAGTTGCAGATAGGCGAAGACCTTGTCGTCCGGCGCCATGAACGCCCCACGGGCGCCGGCCTCCACGGCCATGTTGCAGATGGTCATGCGTGCTTCGACGCTGAGGTCGCTGATCGCCGGGCCGGTGAATTCGATGGCATAACCGGTGGCTCCCGAAGCACCGATCTGCTCGATCAGCGCCATGATGATGTCTTTCGACGTGACGCCCGCACCAAGCTCCCCGTTCACCGTCACCCGCATGGTTTTCAGGCGCTTATAGACCAGGGTCTGCGTCGCCAGCAGGTGCTCGATTTCCGAGGTGCCGATGCCGAAACCGAAGGCGCCCAGCGCACCGTAAGTGGTGGTGTGGCTGTCACCGGCCGCCACCACCATGCCCGGCAAAATGAAACCCTGTTCCGGCGCCACGACGTGTTCGATGCCCTGGCGCTTGTCCAGCACATCGAACAGCTCGATGCCGAAGTCGCGGCAATTCTCTTCGAAATACGACACCTGCCGCGCACCGCCGGCGTCGGGCATGGTCGCGATGCGCATCGGCGCCGTGGGGTTCACATGATCGACCACCGCCAACGTGGCCGCCGGGCGCCAGACCTCGCGTCCTGCGTCGCGCAATCCGCTGAAAGCCTGGGGGCTGGTGTATTCGTTGGCGACCTGGCGGTCGATGTAAAGCAGCACGTGGCCCTGATCGTCGAGATCGCAGACGGTGTGGCTGTCGATGTGTTTCTGGTACAGGGTTCTCGGGCTGGGCATGGTGTTGGCTCTTTTCTGTCAGTGCAAAAACAACGTACGGACAGAGTCATTGATCGCCGAAACGGCATCAAGAGCGCTTCGGTGATGCCATAGGACACGAAATGTGAACAGTCAAAGCATCAGCGGCGATTGAAATTACTGCTTTGGCGTGCGAGCAGCATCGCCGCTATCTCCTGCAATCAGCAAACGCTTCAGTAGTTCTCGCTCGTCTGCACTTGGAACCACCCCTCGGGTTTCGCCCTCCAGAACGACAACACCATCCTCGTTGGTCAAGGTGACGACTGCCGTCGCGCGTCCTTTGCTATCTAATTCCGTGATCAGCCAAACGCATGTCACCGTGTCTCCCGGATAAACCGGACGCTTGAAATTAAAAGTCATCGACGCCGCCAGCCAGCCGATCTGACCACCAATTTCAGTAACCAGGCTGGCCGTCAGCAACCCATGCGAGACGGGCGCCTTGAAGTGACGAGCCTGAGCGAAGCGCTGGTCGAAATGCACGGGATTGTAGTCGCGGGAAATCTGCGCAAAACGCAGGATGTCTTCGACCGAGAAGCAGCGGGAGAGGGTGAACCGGTCGCCGATTTTCAGACCGTCGGCCGAGTGTTGCCTGAAACTTTTCATCGATGGTTTTTATCCTGTGCACGATCAAGAGGAAATGCATGCTCGGGCCCCGGAAACCTCCCCGTTTGCACATCGTCGGCGAAGTCGCGGGCCGCGCCGAGCAGCACACCGCGAAGATCGGCGTATTGCTTGACGAATCTGGGCAGGTGCCCGGTTCTCAACCCCGCCATGTCCTGCCAGACCAACACTTGAGCATCGCAGCCCACGCCAGCGCCGATGCCAACGGCGGTATGGAAACATTGTTTCGGCGTGGCCTGATATGAACCGAACGGGAGGTCGGCGATCACCAGAGGTCTGCGCGTCGTCCGGCTGACGGCACGCACCAGAGGGAGCAACTCATCAACCGTCATAGGCAATGTCGACTCATGGCCGAAGACGTTGTTGGAGGCCGAGTCACCCACCAGCAAAACGGGAATTGCGGCCTCTTCGAAGATGCTCGCGGCGTACATGTCGTAGGCCGTGAGCATCGCCCATTTCTGGCCGAGCACCTTCATTTGCTGAAGATGAGGAATGCGAACGCGTGAGTGCAGGTTCTGGTTGTTGCCATAGGGCGAGGTTGTGTCACTCATGGTTGTGCCTTTTGTGAGCGTCATTTTCAGGTGGGTATCTGTTCTGCCAGCAGAAACGCTGCGATCAACACCATGATTGCGCCAGAAAGGCGACTGACGAATCGCGCAGCCACGGGACGTGCCTGTAGAACAGAACGCGAGCCGAATCCGACCAACAGGTAAATCACCCCACAGCTGAAAGCGTGTAAAAGCCCCAGCGCCATGATCTGTATCGGCACCGGCCATGCCGCTGTCGGGTCGGTAAATTGCGGCAGCAGGGCCAGGAACAAAAGAAAGACCTTGGGATTGAGGCCGCTGACGCAGGCACCCTTGATCGTCCAGCGTGACCAGGAACCCGACGTCTGATTCTCTGCCGCTTCGGGCGTGGAAGGATTGCGCAACATGTTGATGCCCAGCCACAGCAGATAAAGGCTGCCGGCGATCGTCAGTATCGAGAGGGCGAGGGGATTGCTCGCCACCAGCCCTCCGACACCGGCCGCCACTACCAGCGTTGCAAGCAAATGCCCGATCAGTAATCCCGCCACGGCGGGCAGCACGACACGGCCAACCAGACCCGCCGAAATGGCGTATGCCCAGTCTGCACCGGGGGTGATTACGAACAGAAACGAAACCGCCCAGAAGGCGGCGAACAGACTCAGGGACATCTTTTATCTCGTAAACAGTGGGCTTTTGGCGTGCAACGTTCACGAAAAAGAATATTGGAATCGGGCTAGAATCTTTTCCCAAATATTCCAGCAGTGGCAGTGTGATGTGGGAGAAAAGCGTTAATGGACAGAATTGATCAGAAGATTCTTGCCGAGCTGCAAGCCGACGGTCGTCTGTCGATCACAGAACTGGCTGATCGGGTCGGGCTCAGCCTGTCTCCTTGCCATCGTCGGGTTCGGGCGCTCGAAGAGAGCGGGGTGATCATCGGCTATCGCGCGCAACTGGCGCCGGGCGCGCTGGGGCTGAACTTTTCGGCGATGGTGTTTGTGACGCTGCGCGAGGGCAATCGCCAGGCGGTTGAGGCGTTTGAAGACGCAGTGACGCAGATCCCGCAAATCGTCGAAGCGCAACGACTGTTCGGTGAGCCCGACTACTTGCTGCATATCGTCGCGCGGGATCTGCCGGCCTTTCAGCAGCTCTATGACGAGCGCTTGTCGACCTTGCCCAATGTCCAGCGACTGACTTCTACGCTGGTGATGAAACGGGTGATTCAGGATCGTTCGCTACCGCTTTGAACGACAGAGAACGGTTACTCGGTGGCGTCAAAGGCCTTGTGGTAGCTGACGACACCGATTGGCAACTCCCCACCAAACGCCAACGCCTGAAAGTACTCCGCCGGAATCCCCGGCAACTCCAGACCCGCATGGGCCTTGAAGCCGAAACGACCGTAATAGCCCGGATCGCCAAGCACCACGCAGCCAACGCCGCCGATGCGCTGCAACTCCGCCAGCGAGTCTTTCATCAGCGCCGAGCCGATGCCTTGCTGCTGGCGGGTCGGGCACACGGAGATCGGGCCCAGGCCATACCAGCCTTGAGTGCCGGAGGAAATCGTTACAGGTGAAATGGCCACATGGCCAACCACCGTGTCGTTCTCGACGGCCACCAGCGAAACGCTTAGCTGACCGGCGCGGCGCAAGGCGTTGACGATGAATTGTTCGGTGTGGCTGGAGTGTTCTTCGTGCTGGAACGCGGCCTCGGTGATTCGGGCGATGGCGTCGATGTCTTCGGGGCGTTCGTTGCGGACGGTGATGTTTGTATTCATGCGTTCTCGGGTATCCCGGTCGATCAGGGTCCGAAGGGTTTCGAACAGCGGATCGGCGTTGGTGTATTGCTTGCCGTAGGCCAGGTTGAAGCCATAGTCGAAGTCTGGCGGATTCTTCCCTTGAGTGTGTTGTAAAAGTGTTTCCAGCTTGTCCAGTGCCTTCACGGCTTTGGCTTCGGGAGAACCGGCGTTTTCGTAGTCGTCCCAGAGCGCGAGGATTTCGCTTCTCAGCGCGTCGTCCAGAGAGCGGGTGAGCAGCAGCAAGTCATTGCGCTCCTGTTCGCCCTTGTCGGGAAAACCGGCTTGATCGACCGCCGGAATGTCACCGTTGATGGCCTCGCCGAGGTCGTGGATGACGCACATCTTCAGGACTTTCAGCATGTCGAGCCCGGCGAGGTCGTCGGCGAACACGATCGCCATCAGGCACAGACGCCAGCTGTGTTCGGCGGTGCTTTCGCTGCGACCGGAGGACGTGTGCGCGCTTCTGAGGACGTCCTTGAGCCGTTCCGCTTCGCGCAGGAAGTCGAGGCGTCCCTTGATTTTTTCGAGGTTCATACGGTGGCCGAAGTAAAGAGAGCAGGGCTCAAAGCCTAGGCCCGGCCTCGATCATCGTCCACGCATAAAATATGCGGCGGGTGGCCTACAGCGTTTCCACCAGCCGTGCGGCGGTGCCGTCGGAGAGGGCGATCCGCGTCCAGCGGCAGAGACTCGGCTGGATCGGCACGAGGGCGGAGTCATTGCTGCCCGTCAGAAATTCCAATGCTGCCGGCGCCTGGACTTCTCGCCATCCGGTGTCATCCAGCAGGGATTCCTTGTGCTGGATTTCCGCCGTCGCAAAGCGCCACAGCGATTGCCCCAGCAGATCGCTCAGTGGACTGCTGAACTGCGCGGCGCGGGCCCGGGAGCAGGCCAGCAGGCGATGGGTCAGGTCGCAGACAAGATGAACCGGCCGCGCACTTTCCGTCACCAGTCGTGCGAGGGCCTGATCGGCGGCGCTGTCGAGGCGCGCCGCGAGCAACGTTTCGAGTTGTCGGTGTGCGTCCGGGTCCATCGCCTGCACGCCGCTTTCCCAGCGGGAAATCGTCGACTGGGTCACCTTGAACAACTCGGCGGCATGGCTCTGCTTGACGCGGTGCAGCACACGCCAGCGGCGCAGGGCGATGCCGGGGAGACTGGGCTTGAGCAAGGTGTCGGGCATGGCGAAGGATCGCAAAAGGAATGCGGGCCGACAGTCTGAAGACTGACGGCCCGTGCTGCAAATCGACGCGATATCAGGTCATTCCGGCACCCTGGCAATCACCTTGATCTCGAACTGAAAGCCATACAGCCACGTCACGCCGACCGCCGTAATGGTCGGATGCGGCGCCTCGCCCCAGAACTCCGGCACCACTTCCCAGATGGTTTCGAAGGTCGATTGCGGGTCGACCATGAACACCGTCACGTCCACAACATCATCGAAACTGCCGCCGGCTGCGCCGAGAATCGCGTTGAGGTTGGTGAAAGCCCGTCGCACCTGTTGCTTGAGATCCGGTTCCGGCGAGCCGTCCTCAAGGCTGCCGACTTGCCCTGAGACAAACAGAAAACCGTTGGATCGAACGGCCGGCGAATAGCGATTGCGCTCGTACAAGGCATGACGTCCGGGCGGAAAAACCACGTCGCGTTTTGGCTGGGCGTGGGTCATGGGGTGTCTCCTTCAATGGGTTGAAAACCTGCGATGGAGAAACTTTAGGGGCTTGCGCCGACACGATAAACGCGCAACCTTGGCGTTCACTGTTTGGGATAGCCAAACAATCGAGCCGCCATTAGAGGTTGGATATGGACCGTTTTGACGCGATGCAGGCCTTCGCCCGGGTGGTGGAGGCGGGCAGTTTCACCAAGGCCGCCGAAACCCTGCACATGAGCAAGACCACCGTGACTCATCTGGTGCAGCAACTGGAGGCGCGCCTGCGGGTCAAGTTGCTCAACCGCACCACGCGCAAGGTCAACGTCACCGCTGACGGTGCGATTTACTATGGGCGGGTGGTCAGGTTGCTGGCGGACCTGGACGATGCTGAAACCGGCATTAGCCAGGCTTCGGCTGCACCCCGCGGGCGGCTGCGGGTGGATGTGCCGAGCCCGCTGGCGCGCCTGATCCTGATACCGGCGTTGCCGGATTTTCACCGGCGTTATCCGGACATTCAGATCGACATGGGCGTCAGTGATCGCATCGTCGACATCATCGATGAAAACGTGGACTGCGTGGTGCGCGGCGGCGAGTTGCTGGATCAGTCGCTGATGGCCCGTCGGGTTGCCGATCTGCAATTGGGAGTATTTGCCGCGCCGAGCTATCTGGCGCGCGCCGGAACGCCTGAGCATCCCGGGGAACTGGAAGACACGCAGCATCGGGTGGTGGGATTTCTCTGGGCGCGCACCGGCAAACCGGTGCCTTACGCCCTGCGCAACGCCAATGAGTCTCTCCTGATCAAGGGCCGGCACGTGCTGGCGGTCGATGATGGCAACGCCTATCTGGCGGCGGGCCTGGCCGGTCTGGGCGTGCTTTGGCTGCCTCGCTACATGTCGGCTGAACATGAGGCCCGAGGCGAGCTGGTGGCGCTGTTCAAAGATTGGGATCTTGAGCCGATGCCGCTGTACGTCGCGTATCCGCCGAACCGGCATATCAGCCAAAAGCTGCGGGTATTTATCGATTGGATCGTGGACTTGATGGCCGAGCATGCCAATGGCCCGGAACTTGCTCGCCGCGCTCCCGGACTGTCAAATAAATAGCGAATAACGGCAATCACAACAGTCGACAGTCTGGATGCACCGCTATTCACACATGGAGCGTCACCCGCAATGAATATGTACATCGATATTGTCGGCGCGTGCAATTTGAGCTGCCCTTCGTGTCCGATGGGTAACTCGGAAAACGTCAACTTCAAGAAAGCCATGCAAGTTGACATGTTCAGGAAGATCGTCGAGAAGGCCCGAAGCGAAGGGGTCGAGTCGATTTTTCTTTATAACTGGACCGAGCCGTTGATCCACCCGCGAATCGGCGAGTTTGTCGAAATCATCAACGCCGCCGGTTTACAGAGCGGTATTAGTTCCAATTTGAATCTGGCCAAAAACATGGAGACGGCGATGCTCGCCAATCCATGGTTCTTCCGTATCTCGCTGTCCGGGTTTTATCAGCAGACGTACGAACAGGGACACGTGGGCGGTGACATCGAAGTCGTCAAGGCCAACATGATCAAACTGCATGAACTCAAGCAGCAACATGGCTTGAACACGCGGATCGAGGTCTATTACCACCGCTACCTGGACAACATGGAAGAAGAAGGGCTGATGCGCGAATTCAGCCAGCGTCTGGGCTTCGAGTTCTCGACCGGCTACTCAGTGATGATGCCGCTGGAGAAAACACTGGCGCTGATCGAGCGCGATCCGTCGGTGACCGATACCGATCGCGAGACGCTGCAACGACTCGCGCTGCCGCCCTACGACGACCTGGTCAATCTGGTCCGCCAGTACCCGCAACAGGCCTGCACGCTCAAGGATGACTGGCTGGTGCTCGACTGCAATGGCAACACCATCCTGTGTTGTTCCATTTTCAATCAGACCGAATATCAGGTCGGCAAATATCTCGACATGCCGCTGGCGCAATTGACCGAACGCAAGTCCACTCAGTCGAACTGCATCGACATGTGCAATCGCTGCGCGAACAACGGATTGCACATCTACTCGGCGCACTCCAATCGGGGCCCGCTGGAGAGTCACGCCGTCAACCGGATTATCGATTTCCAGCGACGCACGATCATGGGCGTGCCAACCGACAGCGACAAGTTGGGGCGCAATGGCGAAGTCAGTGCCGAGAACTTCGACGAAGCGCAATACCTGCATATGAACCAGGACGTCAAAAACGCGATTTCCACCGGGGCGTTCACCAGCGGTTATCAGCATTACGTCCTGTTCGGTCGGCTGGAAGGCCGGCTCGGCGCAGGTCATTTCACGACGGTCTGAGCCTGCAGGTCGGGTTCTGCCAGTTGAGCTGACAGCCACTGACTGAAGCATCGCGCCATCGGGTCGTTCTCGCTGTCGCGATGGGTCAGCATCGCCCAGTTCGGGCCGCGAATGGTTTGCTCCACCAGTGGCTGCAACAGTCCGTTTTCCAGTGACTGGCGGCTGAGCAATCGGCTGACCAGCGCAATCCCGAGACCTGAACACGCCGCGTCCAGCAGCAGGCCGGGATCAGAGAAGTTCAAGCCCTGATCCTGCTGCCCTATATCGATTCCAGCTTCCACCGCCCAATGGCTCCAGTCCATTTCCCGCTCGCCGTGCAGTGTCGTGCGCTGCGCGGCAGGTTGCGCCAACACGCTCGGATGGCACGCGGGATAGAGGCGGTCGGCATGCAGAACCTTGAAGCTGCACTCAGCCTGAGAACTGATGTCGTCGCGCACCGCGATATCAATGGTTTGTGTCGCCATGTCCGGCACTTCATCGGTGCTGTAAATCCACAGATCGACCTGCGGGTACTGTTGTCGGAAATCCCCCAGACGCGGCAGCAACCAGTGCCGGGCAAACGCCGGCGTGGTGTTGAGCACCAGTTGATTGGGTTTCTGGTATTGCCCCAGCCGGCGGATGCCCACCGACAGTTGCTGCAACATCGCCTGAGTGGTGCTGAGCAGATCGTGGCCGGCGTCGGTCAGGGCGACGCTACGTCCGCTGCGGAAAAACAGCGGCTGCTCCAGGTACGCCTCAAGGCTGCGGATTTGCTGGCTGATGGCCGACTGCGTAAGGCTCAGTTCCTCGGCGGCCTTGTGAAAACTGCCCAGCCTTGCGGCGGCTTCGAAGCCGCGCAACGAGCTGAGGGGTGGCCAGTGTTTCAGCATGATCGATAAGTTCCTCTAATCAGTTTTCCGCTAAATCCATCGTTTGTTTGCCCTTCAGGCCGCCATTAGCATGCACGTCAACGCCGCCAAGGCTGTTTTCATTGAACACAATGGCTTAACTCAAAGGGCTTTTTACCATGCAGCAGAACAAAAACAACAACAGCGGTTGGATGATGCCGGCAGAGTGGGTGACGCACGCCGCGACCTGGATGGTCTGGCCCCACAACAAGGCCCTGTGGGAGTCGGGCTGGCGCGTGACCCTGCCGCTGGTGCAGGAAGATTTCGCTCGCGTCGCCAACGCCATCGCCCGGTTCGAACCGGTGAAAATGGTCGTCGATCCGTCGGCCATCGCCAGCGCCAAAGCCTTGTGCGGGCCGAACATCGAACTGATTCCGCTGGCGGTCAACGACAGCTGGTGCCGCGACTCCGGCCCGAGCTTCGTGGTTCATCCCGAGCAAGGTCTGGCCGGGGTGAGCTGGCGCTTCAACGCCTGGGGCGGCAAGTCGGCCCACGATCTGGACGAAAGCCTGGCCCGCCGCGTGCTCAATCACCTGGGCGGCGAGTGCTTCGGCACGGCGCTGAGCAACGAGGGCGGCGCAATCCATGTGGACGGCGAGGGTACACTGATCACCACCGAATCGGTGCTGCTCAACCCTAACCGCAACCCCGGCGTGAGCAAGGCCGAGATGGAAGAAATCTTCAGTCGCCTGCTCGGCGTGAAGAAAACCATCTGGCTGCCGGGGGATCCGGATTACGTCACCGGCGACATGACCGATGGGCACGTCGATGGCGTCTGCGCCTTCGCCCGTCCCGGCGTGTTGCTGGTGGATGCCACTCACGATCGCAGCTCCGTGTACGCCGAAGTCGTGCGGGAAAACCGCCGCGCACTGGAACTGGCCACCGACGCCCGGGGCCGCCAATTCGAGCTGATCGAGCTGTATGAAGCCACCGACGCCGTGGACACCGAAGCCGAAGTGTTCTGCGCCTCGTACACCAATTTCTACATCGCCAACGGCGCGATCATCATGCCGGCGTACGGCATCGAGGCCGACCATGTCGCGGCAGAAACCCTGGCCAAGGCGTTCCCGGGCCGCGAAGTGGTGCCGGTGCAGATCAACCACCTGGCCCATGGCGGCGGCGGTGTGCACTGCATCACCCAGCAACAGCCAGCCTGGCCGGTGGAGGGTTGATCGATGACGATGCTCAAAGTCGCCACCACCCAGATGCCGTGCACCTGGGATCTTAAAAGCAACCTCGACCGCGCCGAGCAACTGGTGCGTGAAGCGGCGGCGCAGGGCGCGCAAGTAATCCTGTTGCAGGAGCTGTTCGCCACGCCGTATTTCTGCATCGAGCAGAGCCACCATCACATGGGGCTGGCCGAGGAATACCGCGACAGTCAGGTGCTGTCGCGCTTCGCCGCACTGGCCCGTGAACTTGGCGTGGTGCTGCCGCTGAGCTGGTACGAAAAGGCCGGCAATGCCTACTTCAATTCCCTGAGCGTGGCCGATGCCGACGGGCGCCTGCTGGGCGTGTATCGCAAGACCCACATCCCCAACGCCATCGGCTATCAGGAGAAGGAATATTTCAGCCCCGGCGACACCGGTTTCAAAGTCTGGGACACCGCCTTCGGCCGCCTCGGCGTGGGCATCTGCTGGGATCAGTGGTTCCCGGAAACCGCCCGCTGCCTGGCGTTGATGGGCGCCGAAGTGTTGTTGTACCCGACCGCCATCGGCTCGGAACCGGGCTGCGCGGATCTGGACTCGCGGGACCACTGGCAGATGACCATGCGCGGCCACGCCGCTGCCAACCTGCTGCCGGTGATCGCTTCCAACCGTGTTGGCCGCGAAGTGGCGGGTACCGATGCGACGCTGCAAATGAATTTCTACGGCTCGTCGTTCATCTGCAACCACAAGGGAAAAATGCTCGCCGAGGCCGACCGCGCCAGCACCGGCGTGCTGGTGCAAAGCCTGGATCTGGCAGCCATGCGTGAAGAGCGCCTGAGCTGGGGCATCTACCGCGACCGCCGTCCGGAAATGTACGGCGCGTTGTTGAGTCAGGACGGCCGTCACCTTCACGCCCGCTGGAATCCTCAAGGAGTCTGATATGCACACCTCACACAAGTGGTTGCTGGGCGCCCTGGGCCTGGCGCTGGCCGGTTTGATGCCGGCCGTGCACGCCGAAGACAAGACACTGCGGTTGTACAACTGGGCGGATTATTTCGCCGAAGACACTCTGAGCAAGTTCACCGCCGAAACCGGGATCAAGGTGATCTACGACGTGATGGACGGCAGCGAAACCCTGGAGGCCAAAATGCTCTCCGGCGGCAGCGGCTACGACCTGATCTTCCCCGGCGACACCGTGGCCGAACGTCTGATGCGCGCCGGCAGCCTGTTGCCGCTGGACCCTTCGAAAGTCACGGCGATGAATGACATCGAACCGGGCCTGCAAAAACTGCGCAGCCATTACGAGCATTCGAACAAGGCCACGGTGCCTTATACCTGGGGCACCATCGGCCTGACTTACAACGCCGAGCAGGTCAAACAACGCATGTCCGACGCCCCGGTCAACAGCCTCGACATGTTGTTCAAACCGGAACTGGCCGCGAAGTTCGCCGATTGCGGGATTTCGATGATTGACTCGCCGGACGAAGTGCTGGCGGTGGTGCTCAATTATCTGGGCCGTGATCCGCGCAGCGCCAAGCCTGCGGACCTGGCGGCAGCCAGTGACTTGCTGATGAAGCTTCGGCCGTACATACGCAAGTTCCAGTCGCAACCGGTGACCGATCTGGTCAACGGCAACCTGTGCCTGTCCCTCGGCTACAGCGGCGACATGACCCAGGCCCAGCGCACCTCGGACAGCGCCGGCAAGAAGACCCGCTTCCAGTACCGCGTGCCTCGCGAAGGCACCACGGTGTGGATGGACACCATGGCCATTCCGGTGGATGCCAAACATCCGGAATACGCCTATGACTTCATCAACTTCGTGATGCGCCCGGAGAACATGGCCGCGATCAGCAATTTCACCGGTTACCCGACCTCCAACGCCAAGGCCCGGCCAAACGTGGATGAGGCCATGCGCAACAACCCGGACATCTACCTCGACGAAGCGACCTATGCTCGTCTGATACCGGGCAAGGATATTCCCCAGGCCGACATGCGCGCCCGCATGCGCACCTGGACCAAGTTCAAGACCGCCACTGCAAAGTGATTTTTCCGGGCCGCCTCGGCGGCCCCTTACACATCAGGAACGTACACATGCCCACTCGTCGCGAGTTCATCAAACAGGTTTCAGTCGCCGCCGGCGTAGGCGCTGCCGTCATGGGCCTCGGCCTGTCCCCGGCGCGGGTTCTGGCGGCCAGCGAAGGTCGCTGGTTCATGCCCGACGAGGGCGACAAACACGAACGTGCCTACATGGCGTTCGGCGCGCAGGACGCGATCTGGGAAGACTTCACCGAAGACGTCCAGGAAGCCCTGGGCCGCATCGCCCGCGCCATCTCCCGCTATGAACCGCTGACCATCTACTGCCGCAGCGGCGAACGCAGCCTGGCCGAAGAGATTTGCGGCACGTCCAACATCACCTACCAGATCACCAACCTCGACGACATCTGGATGCGTGACATCAGCGCCAACTTCGTCATCGATGACAAAAGCGGCCTCGGTGCGGTTGACTTCAATTTCAGTGGCTGGGGCAACAAGCAACAGCACTCCAAAGACGCGAAAATCGCCCAACGAGTGGCGCAAGACGCACAAGCGACCTACATCCGCAGCGAACTGGTGGGCGAGGGCGGCGGCATCGAAGTCGATGGCCACGGCACCGGGATCATGACCGAAAGCTGCTGGGTCAACGCCAACCGCAACCCCGGCTGGAGCAAGGCCGACGTCGAGGCGGAACTGAAGGCACGCCTGGGCCTGCGCAAGATCATCTGGCTGCCGGGCATCAAGGGCAAGGACATCACCGATGCCCACGTCGATTTCTACGCGCGCTTCGTCAAGCCCGGCGTAGTGATCGCCAACCTCGACACCGACCCGCAATCCTACGATCACAAGGTCACGCTGGCGCATCTGGAAATCCTGAAGAAGGTCACCGATGCCGACGGTCGTCCGTTGCAGATCCACACCGTGTCGCCACCGCTGAAACCGCGCAAGACCAAGTTCAACAAGAACAACGACGACTTCGCGGCCGGTTACATCAACTACTTCGTCATCAACGGCGCGGTCATCGCCCCGGAGTTTGGCGACAAGGACGCCGACAAGAAGGCCTTCGACCTGCTCAAACAGCTCTACCCGAACCGCGACGTGGTGCAGATCAACATCGACGCCATTGCGGCCGGTGGTGGCGGAATTCACTGCGTGACCAGCCACCAGCCGGCGTGAGGCCGTTCGTCAGCGAAACCGTTGGGGAAGCGCTTCGGCAAAGGGATAGAAGTCAAACCAGGGTCTGGCTTCGTCGATCACCTGGCTGAAAGACGGGCGCTGCACCAGCCGCTCGAAATAAGCGCTGAGGCGAGGGCGGTCGGCGCCAAACGGCACCAGCGTACTGGCGTAGAACAGGGCCGGGCTGGCGGAGCAATCGGCCATGCTGTAGTCCGGGCTGGCGATCCACGGGTGGGTCGCCAACTGGTTCTCCAGCATGTCGTAGGCGGTGTTCAGCAAGGTGCGCTGGCTGCTCAGGTCGGCGTTTGTGCTGTGGATGCGGTCGGCGACGATTTGCGACATCGGCGTCATCACGTAGTTGTCGAAAACCCGGTCCCAGAGGCGAACCTGCAATGCTGTGTCCCAATCCTCGGGGATCAAGCGGCCCGCTCCAGCGTGATAGCGGTCCAGATATTCGATGATCACGCTCGACTCCGGCACGTTGCGCTGGCGGGCACGGTCCTGCAGCACCGGGAATTTGACCAGTGGCCACAGCGCCCGCAACTCGGCCCGTTCGGCTTCGCTGGACAGGTCGATCAGGCGTTTTTCGAAGGCGACGCCGTGTTCGTACAGGGCAATCAGGGCTTTGTGGCAGTAGGACGACAACGGATGGTAGTAGAGGGTCAAGTCCATGGTTCAACGCCTCGCGTTGGTGGTTGTAGGCATTACACAGGTATAGCCCGCCTGCGCACGGCCACGCATTTGATTTCCACCAGCAGCCCCGGATGGGCCAGTTCGCTGACGCCGATGCAGGTCCAGGCGCAGAAGCCTTTGGGGAACAGGCGGTTCTTCACTTCGCGAAACACCGGCATGTGCTGGCTCATGTCGACGTGATAAGTGGTCATCTCCACCACATCGTCGAAGGTGCAGCCGCCGGCCTTCAGCACTTCATCGAGGTTTTCCCAGGCACGGATGAATTGCTGCTCGGGGTCTTCGATGACTGTCAGATCTGCCGTGCGGCCGACCTGACCGGCGCAATAAAGCGTGTCGCCGACCAGCACCGCCGGAGCGTAACCGGCGCGTTCGACGATGGGCTTCATGGATTCGGGGATGATGATTTTGCGATCAGGCATGGTGTTTTCCTTCAGCGTTGCATTTCAGCGGCCGTGGGCATTCGCCGCCAACTGTTCGGTATCCACCCGCACAAACACCGAATCACCCACCGCCGTCAGCACATCCCCGGCGTACACCTCACAGATCACCCGGCTCTTGCGCCCGACTTCTCCTTCGACTTTTGCCTTCAACGTCAGCGGCACGCCCATCGGCGTCGGCTTGATGAATTTGATGCCGAGGTTGCCGGTGACGCAGTTGATGCGCGGCAGGCTCTCGGCTTCACGCCCTTCGGCGCGGTAGTGGTAAGCCATCGCCGTCCAGTTGGAATGGCAGTCCACCAGCATCGCGATCAAACCGCCGTAGACCAGCTCCGGCCAGCCGCAGTATTTGGCCTCGGGCACATGCTCGGCCATGACGTGTACGCCGTCCTCGTGCCAGAAGCTCTTGATGTGCAAACCGTGCGGGTTGCTGCTGCCGCAGCCGAAGCAGACGCCGTCGGGGGCGGCGGTGTCTTGCAGGGAGGTGTCGAGAGGGGACATGCCGGGGTCATCCTTAAACTGTTAGCCGAACCGGGCCGAATCTTAACCTTGAACGACGTCAGATCAACAACCCCAACGTATCGAACAACTCGACATCCTCCGGCCTCGCCGAGCGTGCACGACGGCGGATCACTTGCAGCAGGCAATCGACAAAACACTGCGCCGCCGCGCCCAGCGGGGCGTTGCGCGGGGTGACGATGCCGATGACATCGTTGGCGAAGGTCTCGGCCAGATCGAGCCGGGCCACGCGTTCGCGGTAGCCGGGCACTGTCAGCATCGGTTCGGGAAAGTAGCTGAGCATGTCGGTCTGCTCGATCAGCGACAGCGTCAGTTGTGGCGAGTGGGCGCGGTGGATGTGTTGCAGGTCGATCTGCGCACCGTGTTGCCAGAACAGCTCGGTCATCAAGCCTTCGTGGCTGGCGTCGGGGTAATTGACCACCCAGTCCTGATCGAGCAGTTGGTGAATGGAACTGGCCTTGCGCAGCGGATGATCGTGACGGGCGACCACTGCCATGCGGTAGGAAAAGATCGGTTCGCTGACGAACTCCGGGCGCGGCAGCAGCGACGAGACCAGGCCCACCGCGAACTCCATGGTGCCGTCGCGCAGTTTTGGCAGGGCCACGGCCATCAAGCCTTCGAAGATTTCCAGGCGCACTTGCGGCATGCGCTGGCGGAACAGGGTGACGACTTCCGGCAACAGGGTCATGCCCATCCACGGCGAGATGCCCAGGCGCAACTGGCCCTGGGCCTGATCGCTCAGGTGCGTGAGCTCCAGTTGTGCGCGTTCGAGCTGACTGAGCATCTGCCGCGCATGCTGCAGCAGCGATTGACCGTAAGCGGTCAGCACCACGCCGCTGGCATTGCGCACCAGCAGCGGCAATTGCAGGTGTTCTTCCAGTTCACGCAGGGCCTTGGCCACGGCGGTCTGCGAAACCCCCAGTTGCCGCGCTGCCGCACGAATGCTGCCGCAGTCGGCAATCATCACCAACGCCCGCAGTTGATGCAGCTTCATCCCTTTCTCCCGTTGTGACGGTGTAAACCCACGGTTTTCAGCCCCCGTTTTTTGCGACTGCCGCGGCATTCGGCAAGTCATTAGGATCGCAGGGTATCAGTCGAACACCCGAAAACGCCCCCATAAAAACAAGGAACCTGCTGATGACCGACCTGCCTGCACTGCCCGGTATCCGTGCGCTCGAAGAAGAAATGATCGCGCTGCGCCAACACATTCACGCCTACCCGGAACTGAGCTTCGAAGAGTTCGCCACCGGCGATCTGGTGGCGGGCAAGCTGAGCGAGTGGGGCTATGAGGTGCATCGCGGGCTGGGCGGAACAGGCGTGGTCGGCCTGCTGCGCCAGGGCAGTGGCGGCAAGATGATCGGCCTGCGCGCCGACATGGACGCGCTGCCGATCATCGAGCAGACCGGGCTGCCGTATTCGAGTCGCCACGAAGGCGTAATGCACGCCTGCGGACATGACGGGCACACGGCGATGCTGCTGGCGGCGGCGCGTTATCTGGCCGAAAGCCGCGACTTCGACGGTTCGCTGGTGGTGATCTTCCAGCCCGCAGAAGAGGGTGACGGCGGTGCGCAACGCATGCTCGATGACGGCTTGTTCGAGCTGTTCCCGTGCGACGCGGTGTTCGCCATGCACAACATGCCGGGGTTGCCGGTGGGCAAGCTGGGTTTCCTCGAAGGCCCGTTCATGGCCTCCACCGACACGGTGACGATTCGCGTTGACGGTGTGGGCGGCCACGGCGCGATGCCGCACAGGGCGGTGGATCCGGTGCTGGCGGGATCCGCAATCGTCATGGCGTTACAGAGCATCGTCTCGCGCACTGTCGATCCGCTCGACACGGCGGTGGTGACGGTGGGGGCCTTTCATGCCGGGATCGCCGCCAACGTGATTCCCGATCACGCCGAGTTGCAGTTGAGCGTGCGTGCGCTCAAGGCTTCGGTGCGTGACGAATTGATCGAGCGCATCACCCGCATCGCCCAGGCCCAGGCCAGCGGTTTCGGGGCGCGGGCGACGGTGGATGTAGACGAAGCGCAACGCTTCCCGGCGCTGTTCAATGATGAGGCCAAGACTGTTTTTGCGCGGCAGGTGGCGATCGATTGGGTGGGCGAGGAAGGGTTGATCCCGAACATGAAACCGCTGACCGGCAGCGAAGATTTCGCGGTCATGCTGCAACGCTGCCCCGGCTGTTATCTGCTGATCGGCAATGGCGACGGGGAGGGCGGCTGCATGGTGCATAACCCCGGTTACGACTTCAACGACGACTGCCTGGCGACCGGCGCCAGCTACTGGGTGCGACTGGTGGAAGCCTTTTTGGCCTGATCCGCTTCGACAATTTCAGGAGTTCGCCCCATGTCCACTGCCATTTCCAGCGCGGCTACCGCCGCAAACGCAACGCGCAAACCCATCGGTGCGCGGGCGATTGCCGCGATCACCATTGGCTCCGGCCTCGAGTTCTATGATTTTTCCGTCTACAGCTTTTTCGCCACACTCATCGGCCGGCAGTTTTTCCCGGTAGAGAGCACGCTGGGGCAATTGCTGCTGTCACTGGCCACGTTCGGCGTCGGCTTCGGCATGCGTCCGATCGGCGGGATCGTGCTCGGTGCCTACGCCGACCGGGTCGGGCGCAAACCGGCGATGATGCTCACGCTGTGGCTGATGGCGCTCGGTTCGCTGCTGTTTGCCATCGCCCCCACCTATGCGCAGATCGGCCTCGCCGCGCCGGTGCTGATTGTGCTGGCGCGACTGATTCAAGGGTTTGCGATGGGCGGTGAAGTGGGGGCCTCCACGGCGATGCTGATGGAATACGCCGACGACAAAAACCGTGGTTTCTACGGGAGCTGGCAGCTGTTCAGCCAGGGCTTGAGCTTCATGTTCGGCGCACTGGTGGCGCTGGGGTTGAGTTCGACGTTGTCGGCCGAATCCCTCGAAAGCTGGGGCTGGCGACTGCCGTTCGTGCTGGGGATGCTGGTGATTCCAGTGGGGCTGTATATCCGTCGTCACCTCGATGAAACCGCCGAGCAGGAACCACCGGGTGATGGCGCCACCTCCGGCCTGCGCCTGATTTTCCGGGACTATCGCAAAGTCCTGCTGACCGGCGTATTGCTGGTGATCGGCAGCACGGCGTCCAGCTACATCGTGCTCGATTACATGACCAACTACACCGTCAGCGTGCTGCACCTGCCGATGACCATGGGCACCACGGCTGCGTGTCTGGGTGCGCTGGTGCAGATCAGTCTGTCGATCTGGGCCGGTCGTTTGAGTGACCGCATCGGCCGTCGCCGCACCATCGCGCTTGGCTGCATCCCGATGCTGTTGCTGATCTATCCGGCGTTCATGTTGATGAACCGCTTTCCGACCCTGGGCACGTTGTTGGGTGTTTCGATGGTCACCACGTTGTTTCTGGTGCTGATCACCGTGCCGACGCTGGTGCTGGTGACGGAGATGTTCCCCCGCAAGATTCGCGCGTCGGGACTGTCGATCATCTATTGCCTGGGTGTGTCGGTGTTTGGTGGCTTCGCCCAGTTTTTCGCCACCGGGCTGATCGGTCTGACCGGCAACAACAACGCGCCTGCGCTGTATGTGATGACGTGTCTGTGCCTGACCCTGGCGGGGCTGGCGATGGTGCGGGAGACCGCAGGCAGGCCGCTGGAGTGAGCGGCCCGGGCGCGGCGCACTAGTTGCGCTGCGCCAGGTTGCGTTGAAACTCTTCGAAGCTGCACGGCAGCGTCGTGGCTTTGCGTTTTTTCGACTTGTCGTGCTCGTCGGGCAATTGATCGCTCAACTCCCAGACCTCAAGCATCTTTGCGTACTCGAAGGCGTGGCGCGGGCTGCTCTGAATCCATTGCTGGAAGGCCTGGCGTTCGTCAGGCGTGCAGGTTTCGTCTTGCAGACGCAGGCACCAGTGCGCCGCCTGATTGAGGATTTCATCGTCGGCGTCTTGAGGGCTTTGGAGGTTCATTGACTGCTTCCAGGATGGCCGGAGAGGGCACTTTACCCTGCCTCTTGCAAAAAAAACGTCAAAGTTCGACAGGGATTTAGCCTGCCTGACGGACAGAATGCGCGCCCGCCGGACAGATCGCGCCGCCATTTACGCTTTTCGCAGATTTGCCATATTCAGTCACATTTCGTTGTAGATAGTGGGCAGCCCAACCGGTTTCCAATGAGGCTGCATCGTGTTTCCACGTCTTCTGTGTTCGCTGTCCGTGTTGAGTCTGTCCATTGCCGCCGCCCACGCGGCCGACCTTGATACCCCGCGCCTGCAGGGCATCGACAACTTCCGCGATGTCGCCGGTATCACCACGGCCTACTCGACGACCCATGACGGCACGATGCGCGCCGGTGTGTTCTACCGCTCCAATGCGCTGACGCCGACGGCGTCGGATCTTGCGACCCTCAACGGTCTGGGGATCAAGGCCGTTTTTGACCTGCGCACCCCCAGCGAAATCGCGGCCACGCCAGACACCATGATCAGCGGCGCGACCTACCAGAACATCGACATCATCGGCGCCACCACCTCGGGTGCGAACATCACCACGGTCTCGTTCAAGAGCGCGGCCGATGCGATTGCGATGATGCAGGAGACCAACCGTGCCTTTGTCAGCGACGCCGGCATGCGCGGTCAGCTGGGCGTGCTGTTCAACGAACTGGCCGGCGTCGACGGCGCCGCACTGTTCCATTGCACCGCCGGCAAGGACCGCACCGGCTGGACCGCCGCCGTGCTGCAAAGCATCGCCGGGGTCGACAACGCGACGATCATGAGCAACTACCTGGCGACCAACGACTACACCGCCGCCCGTGTGGCCAAGACCCTGGCGATGATGCCGCCGAGCATGGCCGCGGTCTACGCGCCGCTGTTGGGCGTGGAAGCGAGTTACCTGCAGGCGGGCCTGGATCAGGTGACCGCGCAATACGGCAGCATGGACAACTACCTCAAACAGGGCCTGGGTCTGTCCCAGGAAACCATCTACGTGCTGCGCGGCAAAATGGTCGAGTACAACAGCCTGCCGGGTCAGGCCGGGCTGATCGGCAACGCCGCCGCCGGCGCGCAACTGTTGCAGGAACTGCAGAACAGCAAACTCTCGGGCACCTACAGCGCCTACAACTACTACCTGCAATCGGCTATCGATGCCGGCACCCTTGGCGGTGTCGAGTCCACGGTCGGCGGTCAGGTGCACGCCGATGCGGCCAGTTACCTGCTGCGTCAGAACGCGATGATCGAGCAGGCTGCCGCGCCGTTTGCAAGCGGCACTGACCTCAAAGTCGGTCAATACCGCTTGTGGAGCACCGCGCTCGCCGGTTACCTCGGCACCGACGGTTCGGCCCATGCGCAAAGCAGCAACGAACACAGCCAGGGCCTGATGGTCGGCGTCACCCAGCGTTTCTCCGAGCAACTCAGTGCGCGCGGCGGAATCGGTTACAGCAAAGGCACCGTCGGCGGGGCGGGCGGCGAGGCTGATACCGACTTCACCTTCCTCAACCTTGGCGCCCGTTATGGCTTTACCAGTATGGAGCGTGGTTTGTTTGCCGATGCCAGCCTCAGCGCCGGTTACGTCGATTACGACAGCAAGCGCGATCTCGGCGGCGGTCTCGGTTCGGCGAAGGGCGACACCCACGGCAACCTCAGCGGCGCCACGCTGGCACTGGGTTATCGCCTGCCGATGAACGAGATGGTTCTGGAGCCGAGCCTCGGCGTGCGCGTCAGCCGTCTCGACTTGTCGGGGTTCCAGGAAAAGGGCAGCGAACTGGCCCTCGACGTCGACGACATCCAGCAAACCCGTCGCAGCGCGGTGGCCAATCTCGACGTCTCGTTCGCCCCGATGCCCATGGGCGCGTGGCAACTGGTGCCGGGTGTGCGGGTCGGCTACGAACGTGTGCTCGGCGATCATCAGGTCGACAGCGAAGGGCATCTGCTGGGGCTGGATATCGAACAACGCGCGGCGTTCGACAACCGCGATCAGTTCAGCGGCGGCGTCAACCTGATGGCCAACCTCGGCGCGCTGAGCCTGGGTGCCGAAGTCGGTGCCAGCGGTGGCGGCGACAGCCACGGTTTCAGTGGCGGGCTCAAGGCCAGTTATCAGTTCTGATCAATTTGAAGGTGAAGAAAAAGGACTGCCTCAGCGCAGTCCTTTTCGCATTTCTGCGGGGCTCACGCCGTAGGCATCCTGAAAGTATTGGCAGAACCGGCCGACGTTGCTGAATCCGTATTGCAGGGCCACGTCGGTCACCGATGACGATGGGCCTCGCTTCAGCGCTTCGCAGGCACGCTCCAGCCTGACCTGGCGCTGGTACGCCACAATCGAAGTCCCGACGAACCGCCGGAAGCCTTCCTGCAAGGCCCGCAGGCTGACGTTCACCAGCCCCGCCAGATCCGTCCCGCTGACCAGTTGTTCGGGATGCGCCTGAATGTACTCGATGGCCTGTTTCACATGCCGAGGGGCAATCTGCGCCTCGGGTCGACGCAAGGCTTCGCTGAAGTTATGCGGCCAGGCTTCCAGCACCGCGTCCACCAGCATCTCCCGCAGGCGCGATGGCATCAGCGAACCGGCGTTCAGCAACAGGTCGAATTCGGTGCCGGTGGCCAGATCGATCAATGCGCGAATGCCCTGAAACGCCGGGCTATTCAGATCCACCCTCGGCTCGAAATGCAGCTTGTGCACGATCGGTCGACCCAGCAGTGACGACAGCCGTTCGGTGAGCGCCGCGCGGCTGATCGACATGCCGTGCTGGGCGTGATTGTCGACGAAACGCATCGAGCGCAGATCCGCTTTGTCGATGGCCAGCCCGATGTGCGGCATGCCGAGCGATTCGGTCGAGTCGTTGAAAATGATCTTGCCGGCGGTGGGGATCACGAAGGTGATTTCATCGTAGGGCTCGGGGAACGCCACGGTGAAATCACCCCGGTAATGCATGCGGCGGAAACTGACCCCGTCGTGCCGTCCGTAGACGCCGCCGATGATGATGTTCTTGGGCGGCGGCGGTGTATCGCCATAACGATTGCCGAACATGCGGGAGAACAACGCGCCGAAGTCGTCGCAGGACATATCGGCGGATCTGAGGATGATGGTCTGGCGCGTCGGGCTTGAGTACACCGGGAAGGTCACCTTGGCAGTCGGGGCAAAGAGGCGCGAGGACGTTAGCAACCGAGAATGACAGCGACATGACACAAACGGATTACGCCGCTTGCCAGTGCGCCTTCAGGAAATCGATGAACACCTTCACCTTGCGTGTATTGCGCCTATGGGCCTGATACAGCACGTAGATCCAAGGCCCGAAGGCGCTGGGTTCACGCCAGTATTCGGGCATCAATTCCACCAGTTCGCCCCGGGCGAGATACGGCGCGGCGCTCCACTGCGGGAGAAATTGCAGGCCCTGGCCGTCGAGCAGGCAGGCCAGCAGGAAATCGTAATTGTCACTGGCGATGCGCGGGGTGGGCTGGGTCATGCGCACGCGTCGCTCGCCCTGTTTGACCCACCAGAAATGCCGGTTGAGCAGCGGGTGACGGAAGATCAGCCAGTCGTGCTGGTGATAGTTGTCCAGTGACACATCGCTGCCCTTGCGCGCCAGATAGGTCGGGCTGGCGCAGAGCTGCACGCGGTTTTCCACCAGTGGCTGGGCGATCACTCCCGGCAGGTCGATCGGCCCGTCACGCAGCGCCAGGTCATAGCTGCCATCCACCGGGTCGTCGTAGTTGTCGCTCAGATCCACTTCCAGATTCACCTGCGGGTGCTCGTTCAGAAAGCGGCAGCACACCTGATTGAGAAAGGCCGGGGCGAAGGAGGGCGGGGCGATGATGCGTAACTCACCGCGCAATTCGTGTTTGAGCTGTTCGACGCCTTCGCTGGCCAGTTGCAGTTGCAACAGCGCCTGACGCGCGCCTTCCAGATAGATCCGCCCGGCCTCGGTCAGCGCCATGCGTCGAGTGGTGCGGTCGAACAAGCGGCTGCCGAGTTCCTCCTCCAGTTGCGCCACGGCCTTGGTCAGGGCCGACGGCGTGTTGCCGAGCACCTCGGCGGCACGGCTGAAATTACCGTGCTCGGCGGTGGCGACGAACATGGTCAGGGCGCTCATTTTGTCCATTGATCTATTCCTGATGGGCACAGAAGTTGTGCGTGAGACGGCATTCAGTTATCCGGCGGGCTTGGCTAATCTGGCCTCAGCCTAACAAAAATAACGAGAACGCTCATGAAGCAGCTCCTGACCCTGATGGTGTCGTCCGCACTGGCCTGTGCCTCGCTGGAAAGTCTGGCGGCCACCGACCTGATTCTGCACAACGCGAAAATCTACACCGCCGAACCCGGCCAGCCGTTGCAGCAGGCCGTCGCCATCGAAGGTGACAAGGTCGTCGCGGTCGGTTCGGATGCGCAGGTGCTGCGCCTCAAGACCGCCGACACCCGGCTGATCGATCTGGGCGGCAAAGTGGTGATGCCCGGTTTCATCGACTCTCACTCGCACACCCTCAAGGGCGGCTTGCAGATGCTGCAGGCCAATCTCGACGGGCAGATGTTGCCGCTCGATGAACTGGAATCGCGCTTGCGCCAATGGCGTGAGGACGGCAAGGCCCGGCGCGGCGAATTCCTCAGTGTCGGCGGATTGCCCTCGACTTACTGGAACCAGACCGACGCGCTGGAGCAGCGTTTCAATCAGGGCGAGTGGGCCGGTCAGCCGTTGTTGCTGCTGGGTTGGGACCTGCACACCGGCTGGGCCAATCAGGCGATGCTCAAACGCGCCGGCATCGATGCGGCGCGCATCCAGGCGCTCAAACCCGAAGAGAAAGACACCCTCGGTCATCACCCGGACGGGCAACCAAACGGCTTTATGGTGGATGCCGGGCTTTATCCCGTTCAGGCCCTGTTGCCGCCGCCGACCGATGAAGCGCTGCTGGCGGGCGGTCGCGCCGCACTGGATTACTACAAAAGCCTCGGGATTACCGGGTGGATGGACCCGCTGGCCAACGAACTGCCCGGCGCCGACGTGAAAAACGACTCGCTGGGTGTGCTGCCGACGTACAAGACGCTTTCGGAAAACGGCGAGCTTACTGCCCACGTCGCGGCACTGTTGATGGCGGATTCGAAGGCTACGCCAGCGGATCTCGATGAACTGGACAAAGTCCGCCAGCAGTTCCTCGGCGTGCACAACCTGACGCTGCCGGGCATCAAAGTGTTCGCCGACGGCGTGGCCGAATCGCCCGCGCAGAGTGCGGCGATGCTGGAGCCTTACAAAAACTCGAAGAAGTCCGGCGAGCTGCTGATCGATCCGGCGCACTTTGGCGAACTGGTCAGCGCCGCCGACGCCCGTGGCTGGCTGGTGCACATCCACGCCATCGGCGACCGCGCGGTGCGCGAATCCCTCAACGGCATCGAACAGGCGCGCAAGGATCGCCAGAGCGGCATTGCCCATTCGATCACCCATTTGCAGATGGTCAACCCGAAAGAATTCGCCCGGTTCAAGGCATTGAACGTCATCGCCTCGATGCAGATGTACTGGGCCAGCGCCGATGAATCGAGCATGGATCTGGTCAAGCCCTACGTCAGCGCCATGGCCTTCATGTACACCTATCCGGCGCGCTCGCTGCTCAAGCAGGGCGCCATCATCGCCGGCGCCAGCGACTGGCCGATCACCACACCGGAACCGTGGAAAGCCATTTACCAGGCCGTCAGCCGCAAGGGCCCGAAAGGCGTGCTCAACGCCGCCGAAGACATCGACCGCCAGGTCATGTTCCAGGCCTACACCCTCAATGCCGCCAAGGTCCTGCGCCTGGAAGACAGCATCGGCTCACTCAAACCCGGCAAACAGGCCGACCTGATCGTGCTCGACCGCGATGTGTTCACGGTCGCCCCCGAAGCCCTGCGCGACACCCAGGTGCTCAACACCTTCTTCGCCGGCCGCGAAATCTATCGCCGTCAGCCGTAAGCCGCACTCCGATTACAACGCCAAAAAGGAAAACCTTTCGTGAACCTTCATTGCTTCGTCACCGACACCCGTAACCCGCAAACCCGTGGGCACCAGATCGGTGACGGGTTCAGCGCGCAGATTCGCCAGACTGTTGCGCTGTACCTCGACTTCTTCAATCAACTCGACATTCCGCCGCAGCAAGTGCGCGCCATCGGCGAAGCCAGCCTGAAAGCCCTGGAAGACTGGAGCCCGGCACTGGCCGAGGAAATCGTCGCCATGGCCGAAGGCGCGGATCTGCCGCTGTGGCAACTCGCGGCCCTGAATGCCCGCACCGAAATCCTTGCGGTCATGCCCTCGAATGAAGGCGAATGCTCGACGGCGGTCTTCGCGCCCCATGGCCCTCAGGCGCCGAAAACCATCCAGACCTGGGACTGGCACGACACGCTGGTGCCCAACGGCCTGATCCTGCAGCTGACCACCGACGCCGGGATGACCGTCAAGCTGTTCACCGAATTCGGCATGCTCGGCAAGATCGGCGTAAACAGCGCCGGGCTCGGGCTGCACTTCAACATCCTTCACCATGCCAGCGACAATGGCAGCGGCGGGGTGCCGGTGCACGCGATTGCGCGGCGGATTCTGGAGCAGGCCCGCAGTGTCGATGAGGCCGTCGAACTGGCGCGTTCGGCGCGGGTCAGTGCGTCCACAGTGCTGACGGTGTTCGCTCGCGAAGACTCGAAAATCCGCGCCTGCAGCATCGAGATGTCACCTGCCGCCACCGCCGTGGTGCTGCCGGACGCCGAAGGCTGGATCACTCATACCAACCATTTCCTCGACCCGGAGCTGAGTGCTGGCGAACGCACGCCGGACGCCTCGACCACCTACGCGCGCATCGATCACGTCAACGCCTTGCTGACCGGCATGGCCGAAGGCGACCTCGTGCGCCGGGCCGATGCCATGTGCGGCGCGGCCGGCGAGGAAGCACCGATCTGCTTCCATCCCGACCTGAGCATGCCGGCCACCGAGCGCTGGGAAACCTTGCTGACCATCGGCATCGACACTGAACAATGCGTGCTCGAATTTGCCGCCGGCAACCCGAAGCAGCTGGCGTGCAACGGTTACCAGCGCTTCTGAAACCCTTGCAGCAACGCCCCGAAAAACAACAACAAGAGGAGCACCCCACATGGCCAGTCACCCTGCACGCACGGCGGGTTCACCGTCGGCGCTGAGAACCTTCTTCGTCTCCGGCATGGGCACCGCCCTGGAGTTCTATGACTTCGTGATCTACGGCACCGCCGCCGCGCTGGTATTCCCCAAGGTGTTTTTCCCGCAGATGGACCCGCTCACCGCGACGCTCGTAGCCTTCGGTGCGTTCGGCGCGGGGTTCTTCGCCCGGCCGTTGGGCGGCATGGTGTTCGGGCATTACGGCGACAAACTCGGTCGGCAGAAAATGCTGGTGATCACGCTGCTGTTGATGGGGCTTAGTACCTTTCTGATCGGCTGCCTGCCGGGTTACGCAACAATCGGCGCGGGTGCGCCGGCGTTGCTGGTGCTGTTGCGGCTGGTGCAGGGATTTGCCGCCGGGGGCGAGTGGGGCGGGGCCGCGTTGTTCGGCATCGAATCGGCGCCCGTGGGGCGTCGAGGGTTGTGGGGCAGCTTCACCAGCATGGGTATCGGCATTGGCGGGATTCTCGGCTCGGCCGTGTTTGCCGTGGTCAGCGTGGCGGCGAACGATGACCTTGCCGGGTTTGCCTGGCGCATTCCGTTCTGGCTGGGTGGCGTGCTGGTGCTGGTCGGGCTGTATGCGCGGTTGCAGAAACCGGCGCAGTCGCTGGGCGAGTCAAAGGGACACGGGCGCATGCCGCTGATTGAAGCGTTGCGTGCACGACCTCGGGCCATGCTGCTGTGCACCGGCATCGCGTTTGGCTACGTGACCATCGCCTACATCGGCAGCACGTTCTTTCTGTCCTACGCCACGCAACTGGGCTACGGCAGCACCGATGCACTGATTTTCGACATCGCCTTATCGGTTGCCATCGTCATCACTGCGCCTTTGTTTGCCTTGCTCTCCGACCGTATAGGCCGGCGCAAGGTGATGATTCTCGGCGCGTTCATCATGGCGGCCGGGTTCTTCGTGTTCTTCCCGTTGGTGGGGCTGAAAAGCCTGTTGGTGTCGACGTTCGCCTACATCGTGATCGGGGCGTTCATGGGCGCGACGCAGGGGCCGATCCCGGCGTTTCTCGCCGAGCAGTTTCCACGGGACATGCGTTATTCGGGGATGTCGGCGGCGTACCAGATCGGTGCCGCGCTGGGAGGCGGGACGGCATCGAGTGCGGCCACGGCCATTCTCATTGCCAACAATCACGACGCGTTTGGCGTTGCGGTGTACGGGGCGGTGGCGTTGGGGATCGTGGCGGTGTGCTCGTTCTTCCTCAGGGAAACCGCGCACTTGAGTCTGGAACAAATCGACGCGCCATCGGGCAGCGCGCCGACCTCTGCACCAGTGCCGGGGCGTCTGCAGACACCCTGACACCGGCATTTGGGATCAAGCCGAAAGGTGTTCGTAGAGGATCGTCGCGCCGACGATCATCAACACCACGCCACCGACGATTTCCGCACGTTTGCCGACCACGGTACCCAGCACCCGACCGAGCATCACGCCAAGGGTGACCATGGTCATGGTCGCCAGGCCAATGGCGGCTGCGGCCACCCAGATGTTCACATCGACAAACGCCAGGCCGACGCCGACGGCCAGGGCGTCGATGCTGGTGGCCACGGCGGTAACGGCGAGGATGAAGAACGAGTGCTGCCCCGGTTTTTCCTCTTCGGCTTCCTCGTGCTTGAGGCCGTTGTAGATCATGTGCAAACCGAGTGCGACCAGCAGGGTGAAGGCGATCCAGTGGTCCCAGCTTTCCACCCAGCGGGTGGCGGCCTGGCCGATGAACCAGCCGATGACCGGGGTGATCGCTTCGATGACACCAAAGATCAGACCGGTGCGCAGGGCTTCGGTGATGCGAGGTTTGTGCAGGCTGGAGCCTTTGCCGATGGCGGCCGCGAAGGCATCCGTGGACATGGCGAGTGCGAGGAAGATCAGGGAAACAGGATTCACGGGCAATACTTCCAGTCGGGCCATGAGTCAACGACACAACCACACGCCCGACTTTCGGCATGGATGTGTCGTCGGTCTCACCAACCCGAAGGTGTTCGCACCACGGCATGTTGCCGAATATGTTGATACGAACGCTTCCGAGGGGCTCGGAAGCAGGTTACTCCCCAACGAAGGCCCGGATCATAGGCAGGCAAACATGAAAATTTCGTTAAATGCCCGGCGCAGGTTCGGTTGACCCCGCAGGGATTCGCAGCTCGGCGCACAGCCCGCCCTGAGGCCGGTTGTACAGCTGCAAGGTGCTGCCGATCTTGCTCACGATCATTTGCACGATGGCCAGTCCGAGACCCGCGCCATTGGCGTGACCCTCGCTGTAGAAGCGTTCGAACAACCGCGCATATTGCTGCTCATCGATGCCGGGGCCGGCATCTTCGACGCTGATCGACACCGAACCGCAGGCCTGTGGCTGCACCTGAACCCGCACCTCGCTGCCGGGCGGGGCGAAGTTCAGCGCATTGGTTACCAGATTTTGCAGAGCGATGGCCAACGCCACCGGATCGGTATCGACCGGGCAGTGATGATCGCTGTCGAGGATCAGTTCGACGTCTTTTTCCAGGGCCAGCGGCGTCAGTTCAGCCAGTTCCTCGCGCACCAGCGCGGTCAGTTCGACGCGGGCGTTTTGCGGAGATGCCAGACGCGGTTCGATGCGCGCCATGGTCAGCAATTGGCTGGCGATGCGCGTGGCGCGGTCCACGGCGCTGACCAGAAACTCCAGCGCTTCCTCGCGTTGTTGCGGGGTGTTGGCCAATTGCGCGTTCTGCGCATGAATCCGCAGGATCGCCAGCGGCGTGCGCAACTCATGGGCGGCGTCGGCGATAAAGCGTCGTTCCCGGGCCAGCAGGTTGTCGATCTGTTGCAGCAGGCGGTTGAGCGCGGTCTGCATCGGCTCCAGATCCTGGGGCAGGGGGCTCAGGTGCAGCGGTTTCAGGGTGTCGGTGTCGCGGCCGCGAATCGATTGGGCCATGGCGCGCAATGGCTGCAAGCCCCAGCCGATGGCCAGCCAGATCAGGATGGTCAGCAGCGGCACGCCGATCAGGCTTGGCCACAGGGTATGTCCGACGATGCGGGTGATCAGGTCCTGGCGGATGTCATCGCGCTCGCCGACCCAGATCAGCAAGCCTTGTCGCGGGTCCTGGAGCAGGAAGGCGCACCAGTCGCGACCGTTTTCCATCAGGTCATGGGCGCCGAGGGTGGCGGGTGGTGCATCCAGAATCGGCGCTTCGGCGGAGCGCATCAGCAACTGGCCGTCGTTGCGCCAGACCTGAAAGGTCAGGCGTGTTTCGTAAGGGTGAGCAGCTTCGCCATCGCCGTCACCGTCTCGGCTCATCGCCTCGTCGAAGGCCTGATGCAGGCGCTCCCAATCGTTGTCGCCGGGTGCGCGCTGGGCCAGCACGCCTTGCAGCAGGCGGGCGCTTTGCGCCAGTTGGGCGTCGTAGATTTCTTCGATCTCGTGGTGGCTGTAGCGCAACACCGCCCAGCTGATCAGCACATCGCCGAGTAGAACCAGAAACAGCACCGGCAGCAGAATCCGCGCGCGAATCGAGTTCATGGCTTGAGCTCCACGACGTAACCCACACCGCGCACGGTGCGGATCAGCTCGGCGGAAAGCTTCTTGCGCAGGTTGTGGATCAGCACTTCCAGGGTATTGCTTTCGACCCGTTCCTGCCAGCCGTACAAGGTGCGCGACAGGCGTTCGCGGGTGACGACTTTGCCGGGGCGGGCCATCAGTTGATGCAACAGTTGATACTCCATCGGCGTCACCACCACCGTGCTGCCGCGCCAGGTGACTTGCTGGCTGATCGGGTCGAGGCAGACGCCGGCGTGTTCCAGCACCGGTTGCGCACGGCCCTGACTGCGCCGCAGCAAGGCACGGATGCGTGCCTTGAGCTCGTCGACATCGAATGGCTTGACCAGATAATCGTCAGCGCCAGCGTCCAGCCCGGCGATGCGTTCGGCGGTGCCGTCGCGGGCGGTGAGGATCAGCACCGGCAAATCATGCTGGCTGGCGCGCAATTGTTGCAGCAGCGCCAGGCCATCGAGCCTTGGCAGGCCGAGGTCGAGCAGCAACAGATCGAAGCTTTCGCTGCGCAATGCGTGCAGCGCACTGACGCCATCCTGCAACCAGTCGAGGGTGTAGCCCTCGTTGCTCAGGGCGACGCGGATGCCCTGGCCGAGGGCGCGGTCATCTTCGACCAGAAGTAGGCGCATGGCATTTTCTCTGTGGGAAATCGGGCGCGTGTCCGGCGGCATCATGCCGCTCGCCTTGCTGCCGTGGCAGCCCCTGAACCGGCGAAGATGTTACGACTCGTTGCCAACTAAGCTTTCGTTAAGCTTGGTTTTGCACAGTGAGGCCTTTCCCATCCAGCGAGAGTGCTTCCATGCGCAAACTTGTGCTGTTGTCCCTGATTGTCGCCAGCCCCCTGGCCGTCGCCGGCCCGCAATGCACCACGGCCGAACGTTCGCAGTGGCAGGACCAGAAAGCGTTTCAGGAACAGCTGAAATCCCAGGGCTACGAAATCAGCAAGTTCAAGGTCACCGACGGCAACTGCTACGAGATCTACGGCTTCGACAAAGACAAGCGCAAGGTCGAGATCTACCACGACCCGGTCAGCGGCAAAGCGGTGAAAACCGAGATCAAGGGCTGATGCCACGGGACTCCCTGCGCCTGTGGGACCCGGTGGTGCGGGTGTTTCACCTGTCCATCGCCGGGGTCTTTGCCGCCAACTACTTCTTCAATGAAGCCGGTGACGACTGGCATGTCTGGCTCGGTTATTACGCCATGGGCTGGCTGCTGGTGCGTCTGGTGTGGGGATTCGTCGGGCCGCGCAGTGCGCGCTGGTCGGACTTCTGGCCGACGCCGTCACGGTTGGCGGCCCATGCCCGGTCGCTGATCGCCGGGCGGCCCGAGCATCGTCTCGGGCATTCGCCGATTGGCGCGCTGGTGATGATCTTGATGCTGCTGGCGATGCTGACCATCGGCCTGAGCGGCTGGGCCATGGAAGAAATCGATGCCCTGTGGGGCGCCGACTGGCCGCTGCAAGTCCACGAAACCGCCGCCGACGCCTTGCTGGCGCTGGTTATCGTGCACATCGCGGCGGCGCTGTTTGAGAGTGTTCAAGTGCGCGACAACCTGCCGTTGTCGATGCTCACCGGGCGCCGGCGTCGTCTGCCGGACGATCCGGGCCCGTGACAGGGATGTCCTTTCGATGGTTTGCCATCTCGTAACTGCCATGAGCTGCCTATGCGTGCCTTGTCCTTTCGTTTGAAATTCATCGTCGCCGCGCTTGCGGTGAGCCTGGTTTTTATCGCGGCCTGGCGCAGTCACCCGGAGCATGTGCTGGCGCCGTTCGCGGTTGAAACGCCTGTTGCCCAGGCTTCGGCGAATGCGGCCGAGCCGATGTACAGCAGCCGTTTCGTGTCCTCGGAACTGGATGATTTTGTGCATTCGTCTTCGGTCACCGCGTTGCCCGGCGGCGACCTGATGGCCGTGTGGTTCGCCGGCTCCCGCGAAGGCGCCGCCGACGTGCAGATCCGCACCGCGCGCTACAACGCCAAAACGGCGGAGTGGGGCGCCGAACAGGTGCTGGCCACCCGCGAATCCACCGTCGCCGGCACGCAGCGCTACATCCGCAAACTCGGCAACCCGGTGATCGCCCTCGCGCCGGACCAGCGTTTGTGGATGTTCTACGTGTCGGTGTCCGTCGGCGGCTGGGCCACCAGCGCGATCAACGTGATGGTTTCCGATGACCTGGGGCGCAACTGGACGGCGCCGCGACAGCTGATCACCTCGCCGTTCTTCAACATCAGCACCCTGGTGCGCGCCGCGCCGGTGTTCCATGCCGATGGTTCGATTGGCCTGCCGGTGTACCACGAGTTCATGGGCAAGTTCGCCGAGTACCTGTACCTGAGCGCGGACGGCGCGGTGATCGACAAATTCCGCATCAGCCGGGGCAAGCATTCGCTGCAACCGACCATCGTGCCGCAGGACGAGCGCCGCGCCGTGGCGATGTTGCGTTATGCCGGTGAAACCCATCACAAGGTGCTGGCCAGTCGCACCGTGGACGCCGGGCAGACCTGGAGCGAACCCTATCCGCTGGAACCGGCCAACCCCAACTCGTCGCTGGCGGCGGTGGGCACCGCCGATGACGGTTTGCTGGTGGCGCTCAATGACCTGCGCGACGGTCGCTTCAAGCTCAGCCTGTACGGCACCGATGCCAATCTCAACGACTGGCGCAACGTGATCGAACTCGACCAGTCCCCCGATCCCCTCGGCCAGCCGTTTTCGCCCGAGGCCTACAAGGCAATCATCGGCGAAGGCTTTCGGGCATCGAGCGGCGCGCAGCGTTTGCCGCTGGAGCAACGCTTCCTGAGCAACCTCGACTACCGCGTGTGCAAGCCCGAAGGCTGTGAATTCGAGTACGAATACCCTTACTTCAGCCGTGGCAGCGATGGCCTGTATCACCTGGTTTATTCCTGGAACAACACCTTCATCAAACATATCAGCTTCAACGATGCCTGGCTGGCGGAGCGTCTGTGATGCTGTTTCTCTGGCAAGCCCATTTGAGTTTCATCCTGCTCGGTTTTGTTACGCTGGGTTCCTTTCAATTTACCCAGCGCTGGCGTCCGTGGCTGTTGCCGGCGCTGGCGCTGGTCAGCTTCATTCCGCTGGGCGGCCTGCCGCTGGCGGCGTATGTGCGCAGCTTCACCGATGACCTGGCGATTACCACGCTGGTGTTTCTGGGCTGGGCCGCGTTGTTGCGCCTTGGTGTGGTTCCTCAACTGAAACCGCTGACACGGGGCCAGATTCTGGGGCTGTTCGTGGTGCTGACGGCGCTGTTGTACCCGGCGACGATGGGCCTGACCTATGTCGATCCTTACCGGTGGGGCTTCAATCCGCGGCCGATGATTGTGCTTATCGGGCTGGCGACTTTGGCGCTGCTTTGGCTGCGCAACATGCTCGGCGTCGCGATGCTGGCACTGGCCACGTTGGCATTCGCGCTGCGCCTCAAGCCTTCCGAAAACTATTGGGATTACCTGATCGACCCTTTGCTGGCGGGTTATTGCCTGATCGCCGGATTTGGACTTTGCATTAAGGCCGCGTGGCAATTTCTGCCATCTCAACGAACAACACAGAGGTAAACGATGGGGTGGTTGCAATCGCGTCGCCTGCGCTATGGCGTGGGCGCGACAGGTTTGGCGTTTCTGCAGTTTGCCTTGCTGCGGCTGGTGTTCTTGATCGGGTTCTCCGGGGTGGATACCGCGCAGTTCTTTGCCGACCCGCAATGGCTGCAAACCCTGGGCATCGGCTTTCGTTTCGACCTGAGGCTGGCGCTGTTGCTGGTGCTGCCATTGGCGGTGCTGGCGTGGCTGCCGCGCTGGAATCTGACCACGGTGCCGCTATTGCGCGGCGTGGCCCGGGTTTATCTGTTGCTGGCATTGGGGCTGATCGGTCTGGTGTACATCATCGACTTCGGCCATTACGCCTACCTCGGCGTGCGGATCAACGCCACGGTGCTGCGTTATCTGGAGGATGCGCAGATCTCGCAGCAGATGGTTTGGGAAACCTATCCGGTATTCTGGATTGCGTTGGGCTGGCTCGCGGTTCTGGCGCTGTGGTTCTACGGTTTTGTGCGCCTTGAACGATTGACGCTGGCCCGCGAGCCACGGGTTATTCGCCGCAGGTCAGTCGCCATAGGCGCGGGACTCGGGTTGGTGGTCGTGCTGCTGGCGTTGTTGGGCCGGGTCGACAAGCTCAACCTGGAAAACCCGGTGCCATTGCGCTGGAGTGATGCGTTCTTCTCCGGCAACGGGCAGATCGCCGCCGTGGGCCTGAATCCGGTGCTGTTCCTCTATGACACGCTGAAGGCCGGGCAGGCGCAGTTCGACGAGGCGCAGGTGCGGGCGCATTACCCGGTGATTTCCAGATATCTGGGTGTGGATCGGCCGGATGTGCAAAGCCTGGCGTTCGAACGCCGGCAATCCGTGCAGCCTTATAGCGTTGCGGGTGAGCGGGCGCCGAACGTGATGTTCGTCATGCTCGAATCCCTGGGCACCAGCGCTGTGGGCGCCTACGGCAACCCGTTGAACCCGACGCCTAACCTTGACCGCTTGGCGAACGAGAGCTGGTTCTTCAAACACTTCTACGTCCCGGTCACGGGCACCGCGAAAACCGTGTGGGCAAGCATCACCGGCGTTCCGGACGTCACCCGGCAGGAGACCGCTACCCGCCATCCGCTAATCACCAACCAGCACACGCTGATCAACGCCTTCACCGACTACCAGAAGCTCTACATGATTGGCGGCAACGCCGGTTGGGCCAACATCAATGCGCTGATCCAGCAAAGCATCGACGGTGTGCGCCTCTACGAAGAGCGCGACTGGCGTTCGCCACGGGTGGATGTGTGGGGGATTTCCGATCTGGACCTGTTCAAGGAAGGCGATGAGATTCTGCGCGCACTGCCCAGGGACAAACCGTTCTTCGCCTACGTGCAAACCTCCGGCAATCACCGGCCGTTCACGATCCCGAAAGACAACGACGGATTCGAGGTCAGCAACCTGTCGCTGGAGCAGGTGCAAAACGCCGGCTCACGCAGCGTCGAGCAATACAACGCGGTGCGGCTGCTGGACTTCAACATCGGTCGCCTGATGGAACTGGCCAAGGCCGGCGGCTACTACGACAACACGATTTTCGTGTTCTTCGGCGACCACAACACGCGTATCAGCCGCATCCCGCACATGCCGCCGGCCTTCGAACAACTGGGGCTGGAAAGCAACCATGTGCCGATGCTGATTCATGCGCCGGGGCTGCTCAAACCCAAGGTGATTGAAGAGGCGGTGGGGCTCGCAGATCTGCTGCCGACGGTGGCGGGCATGGCCGGCGTGGCTTTCGACAACCGCGCCATGGGCCGCGACCTGCAGCAACCGGCGCCCGAAGGCGAGCGGGTGGTGCCGCTGGTGTTGCGCGAGGGGACATTTCCGCTGATCGGCGGGGTGACCAAGGATCACTTGCTGCAGATGCAACACGACGGCAGTGCACCGACGTTGCATGACCTGAAATCGGCGACACCGCTGGAAAACGTCGCCGAGGCGCATCCCGAGGAGTTTCAACGACTGGTCGAGCTGACGCGGGGACTGCACGAAAGCGCACGGCTGATGCTGTATCGCAACGTGCGTTGACGGCCCTCTCTCGATGAAAGAGGGCCGCCACGGTTTCAGGTGTGGTGGATGTCGCGATCCTTGGTTTCCGGCATGAAGAAAATACCGAGAATCGCCGTCATCACCGCGATGACAATCGGGTACCACAAGCCGTAGTAGATATCCCCGGTGGCCGCGACCATCGCAAACGCCACGGTCGGCAGGAACCCGCCGAACCAGCCGTTGCCGATGTGGTAGGGCAGCGACATCGAGGTGTAGCGGATGCGCGCCGGGAACAGCTCGACCAGCCACGCCGCAATCGGGCCGTAGACCATGGTCACGTAGATCACCAGCACGGTCAGCAGGAGCAGCACCATCGGGTAATTGGTCTTGGCCGGGTCGGCTTTTTCCGGGTAACCGGCTTCTTTCAGCGCGGTGCCGAGGCTGGCGGTGAAGGCGTCGTTGCGGGTCTTGAAGTCGGCGGCCGGCAGGGCGGTGCCTTCGAAACTTTCGATGACCTTGTCGCCAATGCGCACCTGGGCCACGGTGCCCGGTTCCGCCACCACGTTTTCGTAAGGGATCGCCCGTTTGGCCAGGATGGTTTTCGCCAGATCGCACGAACTGGTGAATTTGGCCTTGCCCACCGGGTCGAACTGGAACGAACACTGATCAGGGCTGGCGACCACTTTGACCGGGTTCTTTTCCTGGGCGATGAACACGTCGGGGTTACCGTACTGGGTCAGCGCGTGGAAGATCGGGAAGTAGGTCACCGCCGCCAGAATGCACCCGGCCATGATGATGCCCTTGCGCCCGATGCGGTCGGACAGGCTGCCGAAAATCACGAAGAACGGCGTGCCGATCAGCAGCGAGCCGGCGATCAGCAGGTTGGCAGTCTGCGGGTCGATCTTCAAGGTTTGCAGCAGGAAAAACAGCGCATAGAACTGCCCGGTGTACCAGACCACCGCTTGCCCGGCGGTGCCGCCGAGCAGGGCCATGATCACGATTTTCAGGTTGTCCCAACGGGCGAAGGATTCGGTCAGCGGCGCTTTCGACGCCTTGCCTTCGGCCTTCATCTTCATGAACACCGGTGACTCGTTCAGTTGTAGACGGATGTACACCGACACCGCCAGCAGCAGGATCGACAGCAGGAACGGAATCCGCCAGCCCCAGGCCTCGAACGCCTCGGTACCCAGCGCGGTGCGGCAGGCCAGAATCACCAGCAGCGACAGAAACAGCCCCAGCGTCGCCGTGGTCTGAATCCACGAAGTGAAATACCCGCGTTTGCCCTTCGGTGCATGCTCGGCCACATAAGTCGCCGCGCCGCCGTATTCACCGCCCAGCGCCAGACCTTGCAGCAGTCGCAGGGTAATCAGAATGATCGGCGCCGCGACCCCGATGGTCGCGTAACCGGGCAGGAACCCCACAATCGCCGTCGACACACCCATGATCACAATCGTGATCAGAAACGTGTGCTTGCGCCCGATCATGTCACCCAACCGCCCGAACACCACCGCCCCAAACGGCCGCACTGCAAAACCGGCGGCGAAGGCGAGCAGGGCGAAGATGAAGGAGGTGGTCTCGTTGACCCCGGCAAAGAAGTGCTTGGCGATGATCGCGGCGAGCGAGCCGTAGAGGTAAAAGTCGTACCACTCGAAGACCGTGCCGAGGGACGAAGCGAAGATGACCTTGCGCTCCTCCTTGCTGACACTGTGGTGCGGGTGCGGCGCACTGCCGGTGGACATGCTGTCGAGTACGGCCATGGGGGTTCTCCGTCGTGCTTGTTGTTATAGGCCGGAGCACTTCATGAACGTCGCGTACCCGAGGCCTTTGGCTGGTGCTGGTGCAGGTGGTTCGTGGAGCGTGCACAGACTCTCGACCTCGCGGGAGGGCGGGGTTTCTTTGAGCATAATTGGGATTGGGGGGATATCCAGTGGTGGCGGTGGGTGGGGGACAGTGACGGAGATGGATTGGTTGGTTCGGGGAGGGGGTGAGTTAAATGAGTCTGCGTCCGTGGTTTTTATAGTTATTCAGAACTTTGGTTGTTCTGAATATGTATTAAAAACTGTAATTTCTATCAGGTGTGGTTGTGGATTTTTGTGTTGATACTTTGCTTGTGGGTGCGCAGAAAATAAATCTGTCCCCTTTGATTGCCCTTTGATTGTCCCCTTTGATTTTTTGGAAATGAAAACTACAAAGTCACATTGAATGCCGCACATAACTACTCAAGGACTTTATCATGGCGACCTCACTACATAGAGAAACCTCCAAATTTTCCAATTTTTTTTCAACACCCATTCTATTGAAAGCATACTGCATTGCTAGTCTTCTACTATTTGGCGAACTTTCCTACGGAGATAAATGTGAAGATGCCTGGAATGCTAGCTCGGCCCACAATTCTTGCTACCTGAATACTCCAATAACCACTGCCCAGCCAGCGGACCCTAGTCGTGGTGATATTTACTGTGTCGTCAACGTAAAATGCCTAACAGGCAATACAGTTCCGATGGACCCAGATAATTTGAAATCCCGTGAAATTAAAGAGAAAAAAGATAGCATCAGAAACATACTGCCTGACACACTAAAATACATGAATAACTGCAATGGAACGCTGGAGCGCATTTGCGAGTAGAACAAGAGCAATTAACGGAGGATGAAGACTCTGATGGAGTAATCATTGACGACAAAGATTAATCAGGAACCTGGATTTAAGAGGCGAATTTATTTAATTCGATTATTCCGCAGAAAATAAATCTGTCCCCTTTGATTTTTCCTTTGATTTTTTTGATCTTTTGATTTTTACATCGTATGGCGTGAGGAGAATGATCATGGCGCGTGAAGAAGGAAAAAGATATTCAAAATGCATTTTTTCTGGTTATAAAAGCCAGCAAGAGCTTGAAGAATATTTATCGAGAAACTATCCGCAGGTGCCTGCGGAGATAGTAAAAGCTAAAGGTCCGGATGATTTTGCGGTTTATTTTGAAGATCCTAGCGGAGAGCTGTTTACCATCATGATAGGAGTTGAAAAAATTCAGCAAAACTATAAAACCCTTCAAGATATTATTGCAATATTAGGAATGGACGAGCTAAGTGAGGAGGATAAGTTGCAGATCCCAAGAGCCAGAAACACAATTAAACTTGCAGGTTATGTACTGCAAGAGGTAGAAGTGGCTGTTGGCGCAGGTCGCACCAAAGAAATAAAGATTGACGACGTTATAGAAAAAGTGCTTCGAGAAAATCCATCTAATATAGAGCCGATTTTTTACTGATTTTTTTGCATTGAATCAAAAGGGGACAGATTTATTTAATCATTTAATCGTCCCCTTTTGATGTTAGGCACTTTTTTCTGGCCGTCCTCGCTCTCTGAATTGAATGCGTCTCCCGGTGATTTTCTCGATTTCGTCGACGAATCTCGTGTTTCCAGTCAGTTGGCTCCGCTGAAGTGCACCCCTTATGAGTTGCAATTCATTGGTGGGTGTCGCCATCTCAATAAACGATTTATAGCGTTCACGCCGTTTGGCATCCGTAGGTCCTAACTCCAGAAAGCAGGGATCTTTGTCCAGCCATGTGGATTCAGAGAAATCGCTCAGGCGCAGGGCGAAACTCGACCAGTGATAGTCTTCTGCACGCGCCACCATGTGGGCTCGCACGGGGTTCAACTCGATGTAGCGACTGCAAGCCAATAGATAAGTGTCGGATTGAACAACGCTGGATTTGTAGCGACTTTCCCACAGCGTCCCGGTCCTCCCCTCAACCTTGTTGCGATACCGCGTCATCCGCCCGGCGAGGGCTTTCATGAGTTGTCCAAGGCTGGATGTTGACTCCCCTGGGGCGAGCAGCAAGTGCACATGATTGGTCATCAGGCAGTAGGCATAAACTTTTATACCCAATGCTTCCTTGAGCTCGCGCAGGTCAGAGAGATAGCGCTCGAAATCCGCTGGCTCTGCGAAAACGACCTGCCTGTTGTGGCCGCGCTGCACGATGTGGTGCGGGTAGTGGGGTAGCACGATGCGTCCCGTTCTGGGCATGGGTCTTCCTACGTCCTTGTGTTGACGGATGAAGATTAGAAGGTGGCGAGGTTGAGGCAGGCAGAATGTGTCAGAGAATGTATCCGCTCGGGTTGAGGGGATTAAATAAGACTGTGTCCGTTGCCTCTTATGGTTATTTAGAATTTTTGTTGTTCTGAATAAATATTAAAAACTGTCATTTCTATCAGGTGTGGTTTTTGGTGTTTGTGTTGATACTTTGCTTGTGGGTGCGCAGAAAATAAATCTGTCCCCTTTTGTTCCGGTCCCCTTTTGTTCCGTGTCCTATTTGGTTTTTTGATTTTTATTCTTTTTTTTGTTGTCTGTTGGAGGTCGAGGTCGTGAAAAAACTATTATTGATAAATCTCCCGCCAGAAACATTGCTAACAGATTCTCATCTTCAAGCCAAATTAAGAGGGATTGGTATTAAATTTGATGCTATTCAGATTGATAGATCAAAATCAAAGGCCTTGGTTTACGTGAATAATACCGAACCGCTAAAGGGGATTTTGGGATATACCGAGGATGAAGTAGTCTCGTCGGATTTTTTGGAGCCGACCTCGGTTTTATTTGATCATGGTGGTCAATAATCAAAAAAACGAAAAACCAAAAGGGGACAGATTTATTTAATCGTCCCCTTTTGATTTTGAGTGGTAGCGGCGACTAACCTCGCCAGTGTGATTTATTCCGTCGGAACGACTTTATCCAACACCCGATTCACCGCCAGTTCCGCCAGCATCACCACCTGCGCAATACCCTGCGCAGTCTTGCGGTGAGGACCCTGGAGCAGGTCTGCGAAGTTGTGCAGCATGACGTTGGCCGAACCGAGGGTTTCGACGGCGTCGACCAGCAGGGATTCGTTGTTGCTGGCCGGGTTGGTCTGGTAGAGGCGGTTGGGGGTATAGGGTGCGGCCATCATGTGGGCTGTCATCGGGCCGAGGTGGTAGTCGAGGGCGCGGTTGGCGGCTTCGTTGAATCTCTTGGAGTCAGGGCATTCGTAGGGGGACGTTGGATCGGTGATGCTGGCCGGTTCGGTGACCGGGGGATTTGGAGTTGCTTTGAACATTGAGTCTTCCTTCTATCAGTAGAGCTGCAACCATCTCGCTACTAAACGAAGGGGGTGGCAGCTGTGCGCAAGTTAGTAGACCGGCAGAAGACTCAAACCCGGCGCATCCGAAGATGCCATGCGCACAGCCACCATCAAGACCAGGCGGACGCCTGATTGAATACGCTTGTGCAAACCGTAAGTCTTCTAAGCCGGGCTACTAAACCCGATCACTGCGAATCAGTGACCCGATCCAAGTTACCGGCCGACACCAGGGCGCACAAGCCGGCGGATTCTGGCGTAGCCGTAGGCTCTGGCGCAAGGATTTGTGGGCAATTGCGCGTAACTCCAGGTGTCTCTAAACACACGTATCGAAACCTGTTTATCGGCCCACAGCACACACTGAAATATCCGTCAGAATCCACCCCGAAAACCGCCATGGCTTCAAACCCGCCGCCGTGTCTGTAAACTGGCCGCCCGAAACGGCGCGCGATGGCGCCGTCCTCACTGCCAGCGAAGGACTTTCCCATGGCCAACCAGGACATCACCTACACCCCGGATCCGGATGCAGACTCGATCTCTTCGGACGTGACCGAATTCAACGGCATCCTGATGTCGACCCAGATTCCGACCCGCGCCGACGGCAGCCTGGAACTGGGCGACGTCAGCGCGCAAAGCGAATGCACGTTGCAGGCGCTGAAAGTGGCGCTGGAAAAGGCCGGCAGCTCGATGGACCGCGTGTTGCACCTGACCATTTACCTGACCGACATGGCTGATCGCGCTGCGTTCAACGAGGTGTACAAGCGCTTCTTCGCCAAACCTTGGCCGGTGCGCGCGGCGGTGGGCGTGGCGGCGCTGGCGGTTGAAGGGATGAAGGTGGAAGTGACTGCGATGGCCGCCAAGGCCTGACTTCAGCCCTGCTGAAAACCCTGTGGGAGCGGGCTTGCCCGCGATGGCGTCGTGTCAGCCAATACACCTCTAGCTGATATACCGCTATCGCTGGCAAGCCAGCTCCCACAGGGATTGCGATGCTCCCGCAATTGTCGGCAGCTGCCACCCGGCAGCACAGGCGTGCCGGCCACGCGTTTCGCGGCTACAATGCGCGCCTCGACCGTGACAGCCTGACTAAAAAAACATATGTCCTTGCCCAAACATCACCTGGAACTGCTCAGCCCCGCCCGTGACGTGGCCATCGCCCGCGAGGCCATCCTGCATGGCGCCGACGCGGTGTACATCGGCGGCCCGAGCTTCGGTGCGCGCCACAACGCGTGCAACGAGGTGAGCGAAATCGCCGAACTGGTGGAATTTGCCCGTCGCTATCACGCGCGCATCTTCACCACCATCAACACCATCCTGCACGACAACGAACTGGAGCCGGCGCGCAAGCTGATCCATCAGTTGTACGACGCCGGCGTCGATGCGCTGATCGTCCAGGACCTGGGCGTGATGGAGCTGGACATTCCACCCATCGAGCTGCACGCCAGCACCCAGACCGACATCCGCACCCTTGAGCGGGCCAAGTTCCTCGATCAGGCCGGTTTCTCGCAACTGGTACTGGCCCGTGAACTGAACCTCAAGGAAATCCGCGCGATCGCCGATGAAACCGATGCCGCCATCGAGTTCTTCATCCACGGCGCGTTGTGCGTGGCGTTTTCCGGTCAGTGCAACATTTCCCACGCGCAGACCGGGCGCAGCGCCAACCGGGGCGACTGCTCCCAGGCCTGCCGTCTGCCGTACACCCTGAAAGACGAAAAGGGTGGCGTGATCGCCTACGAAAAACACCTGCTGTCGATGAAGGACAACAACCAGAGCGCCAACATCCGCGCACTGGTCGAGGCCGGTGTGCGTTCGTTCAAGATCGAAGGTCGCTACAAGGACATGGGCTATGTGAAGAACATCACCGCCTATTACCGCCAGCGCCTCGACGACGTGCTCAATGACCGCCCGGACCTGGCCCGCGCCTCCAGCGGCCGCACCGCGCATTTCTTCATGCCGGACCCGGAAAAGACCTTCCACCGTGGCAGCACCGACTACTTCGTCAGCGAGCGCAAGATCGACATCGGCGCGTTCGATTCGCCGACCTTCACCGGTCTGGCGGTGGGCACGGTCGAGAAAGTCGGCAAGCGTGACATGCAGGTCATCACCCACGAGCCGCTGTCCAACGGCGACGGCCTCAACGTGCTGGTCAAGCGCGAAGTGGTGGGTTTCCGCGCCAACATCGCCGAAGCCAAGGGCGAGTTCGAGGAAGAAGGCGAGAAGCGCTACCGCTACCGCGTCGAGCCGAACGAAATGCCGGAAGGCCTGTACAAGCTGCGCCCGAACCACCCGCTGAACCGCAACCTCGACCACAACTGGCAGCAGGCCTTGCTCAAGACTTCTGCCGAGCGTCGTATCGGTGTGAGCTGGCTGGCGAAGCTGCGTGAAGAGCGTCTGGAACTGACCGTGACCAGCGAAGAGGGCATCAGCGCCAGCGTTGCGCTGGACGGCCCGTTCGGCGTCGCCAACAAACCGGAACAGGCGCTGGAGACCTTGCACGACCTGCTCGGCCAGCTCGGCACCACCGAGTACCACGCGACCTCGATCAAACTGGATGCGCCGCAAGCGTTCTTCATTCCGAACTCGCAGCTCAAGTCGTTGCGCCGTGAAGTGATCGAAGCGCTGACCGCCGCCCGTGTTGCCGCCCACCCGCGGGGTTCGCGCAAGGCCGAGACCACGCCACCGCCGGTGTACCCGGAAGCTCACCTGTCGTTCCTGGCCAACGTGTACAACCAGAAGGCCCGCGACTTCTACCACCGTCACGGCGTGAAGCTGATCGACGCGGCGTACGAGGCCCACGAAGAGGCGGGCGAAGTGCCGGTGATGATCACCAAGCACTGCCTGCGGTTCTCCTTCAACCTGTGCCCGAAACAGGCCAAAGGCGTGACCGGCGTGAAGACCAAAGTCGCGCCGATGCAGCTGATCCACGGCGATGAAGTGCTGACCCTGAAGTTCGACTGCAAACCGTGCGAAATGCACGTGATCGGCAAGATGAAGGGCCACATCCTGAATCTGCCGCAGCCGGGCAGTGTGGTGGGGCATATCAGCCCTGAGGATCTGATGAAAACGATCCCGCGCGCGCCGCACTGATTAGCAGGCAATAAAAAACCGGTGACGAAAGTCACCGGTTTTTTTATGCCTGCCAGAAACTCAACTGGCTTCGTAGCGCGATGCCGTTGGCGGCGCCGCTTCGCCACTCAACGCATCGACCATCGGCGGGTGCTCCTGCGCGGCCTGACGCAAATCTTCGGTCACCCGCAGCTCTGCGCCGGTCGGCGAGAACGTCGCTGCCGCCGCAAACGGCGCCGGGTTGGCCGGCACCGGACGTTTACCGCGACGCCAGAAGAAGAACGTCACCATGGCCAGGTTGACCAGGGCGAAAGCCCAGAACAAGCCGGTTTCGCCATGGGCGTTCATCGCCGGCGAGATCAGCAGCGGGCTCATCGCCGAGCCCAGCGAGTTGATCAGCAGCATGCCCTGAATCATCGGCACCAGGGTTTCAACCGGCGCACGGTCGGCAGCGTGGCTGACGGCGACCGGGTACAGCGCGAACACGCCGCCGCCCAGCAGGAACAGCATTGCCGCGAGCATGGCCGAGGACAACGGCACCAGCACGATCACCAGCGACAGCACGGTGCACGCGGCGCACAGCACGGTCAGCACTTGCAGACGATCCTTGCGGTCGGACCAGCGCCCGACCGGGTATTGCAGCAGCATCGCGCCGAGGACTGTCCAGGCCATCATGCTGCCGACTTCGCCGACGTTCAGGCCGATGCGTTGCAGGTACAGCGGCAGCAGGGTGTAGATCGCGGCGATGGTGACGCCGGAGCCGAAGCAGCCGACCAGACCGGTGGGCGATACGCCTAGCAATGCCCTAGGCTTTAGCGGTTCGACCTGTTCCAGCAACGGCGAAACGCGCGGCAGGATCACGATCGGCAGCACCGACAGGGTCGCGAGCATGCCGGCGACCATGAACGGCGCGGTGTCGCCGAGCCCGGTGATTTTCCCCAAAAATGCCTGACCCAGCACGCCGGCACCATAGAGAACGATCATGTACAGCGCCAGCAGACGCCCGCGAATCTTCGCGTCACCGGCCAGCAGCAGCCAGCTCTCGATCACCAGAAACACACCGACCGTGGCCCAGCCGTTGATCAGCCGCAGTACGACCCAGCCCCAGGTGTCATAAAACAACCCTTGCAGCAGGATGGTCGCGGCGATCAGCGAGGCGAAGCTGCTGTAGGCACGGATATGGCCGATGCGCAGGATCAGCCGGTCGTTGAAGATCGCGCCCAGGGTCAGGCCGATGAAATAGGCCGAGGACACGATGCCGATCATCGTCGCCGATTCGCCGGCCGCGCCCAGGCGCAAGGTGGTCAAAGAAGACAGAAAGCCGTTGCCCAAGGCAACAATGAATAGCCCGAGCAGGGGCGCCAGCGCCATGGCCAGCAAACGCGGTGTCATAAAAACCTCAAGTGATCGAACAGCGGAACGTGCGCCTCTGCGCATGCGAGTGCCAAGCCGAAGTGTGTTGAAGACAAACGACCGCCGAACGGGCAGGACGATTGAGCCAGGCTGACTTCGTGAAAGTCGCCGGCTGTTCAAACCTGAGGGTTGTCATGGCTGCGGGCAGGCGCCGGTCGGGCGACTGCAAGAGGAGGCGCGATTTTAAGCCTTGTGCGGCGTTTGCCAAGGTGCCGGGCCTGCGACGTTGGGACGCAGGCCGAATCGATAACCCCAGCGCATTCATTGCCCGGATGAAAAGTTGCTGTATCGATCCGGTTTCCCTCGTTAGCCTGTGCGGTCGAATCGCGATATTGATCCAGAGGCAATGATGCGGATAAGAGGCGAGCGTGCCGCCACGGCGTGCGGGTTGTTGGCGATTGTGTTGTGGAGCACCGCCGCCGGGTTGATCAGGGGCGTCAGTGAACATTTCGGCCCTCTGGGCGGGGCGGCGATGATTTACACCCTGGGGGCGATCCTGCTGGTGATGTTTCTCGGGCGGCCGCGTCTTCGTTCCACGTCAACACTCTATCTCCTGCTCGGCAGTGGGTTGTTCGTTGCCTATGAGGTGTGCCTGTCTTTGGCGCTGGGTTTTGCCAGTGACCGGCAACAGTCCATCGAACTGGGCGTGGTCAATTACCTGTGGCCGTGTCTGACCGTGGTGCTGGCGATCTTCATGAACGGGCAGAAGACCCGCTGGTTCATCGTTCCCGGCAGTGCGCTCGCGCTGTTTGGCATTCTCTGGGTGGTCAGCGGCCAGGGCCTGTCGCTGCCGGGGATCATCGCCAACGTCAATTCCAACCCGCTGAGTTACAGCCTGGCGCTGGCTTGTGCGATCACGTTTGCGCTGTATTGCAACGTCACGCGCCGCTACGCCAACGGGCAGAGTCTGGTGGTGCTGTTTTTCGTGCTGACGGCCATTGTGCTGTGGGTGAAGTGGGGCTTCAGCAATGAACATATTTCCACCTTCACCCTGGGCAACTCCCTGGAACTGATCGCTACCGGCATCGCCATGGCCGGCGGTTATGCGCTGTGGAACATCGGCATCCTGCGCGGCAATCTGACCTTGCTGGCCACCGCGTCCTACGGCGCACCGGTCCTGTCGTCGGCGTTCGCCGCGCTGTGGCTGGGGGTCAGTTTGCAGATGCAGTTCTGGCAGGGCGCGGTGCTGGTGACCGTGGGGTCGTTGATCTGTTGGCAGGCGACGCGGCAACGCCAGATCTCCTGAAAAAAACCGGCGCTGCCGCGAATGCCAATCAGCCTACGGACTTCAACGGAACCGGCCCCTTGAGCCGGTCCATCATCGTGGCGCAGTACCAGTCATCGAACTGGCAGACGCCGGTTTCCGCCGTTTCCGAGTACGGCCCCGGTTCATAGGACGGGGACGTCACGCCGCGCTGGGTGCCTTCGACCAGTGTGCGGTCCTGATCGTTGGTGGCGACCCAGACTCTGGTCAGGCGATCGAGGTCGTAGTCCACGCCTTCCACTGCGGTGTCGGGCACCAGCCATTTGGTGGTGACCATGGTTTGCGTGGCGCTGATCGGCAACACCCGGAAGCTCAGCGCGTGGTCGCCGAGGAAGTGGTTCCAGGTGGACGGGTAGTGGAAATAGAGCAGGGCGCCGATGTCCGGCTCGGCGGTCTTGTCCAGACGCCCGTTCACCGCAGGCTTGCCGTCCATGGTGTAGCTGACGGCCCCGGACGACAGCGGAATGCGGGTCATGCGGTACTGGCCGTTGATGTCCATCACCAGACGGCTTGGCAACCCGGCCTTCTCGCAGGTGTTCCAGTAGGCCGTCAGGTGCGGATCATCCTCGCCGCCGGCGCCGCCCACGGACGGGTTGTCGACGTAGGATTTCAGCAGTTCGGGGTGGGAGCCGTCGCAGTGGTAGCACTCGCGGTTGTTCTCGAATACGAGTTTCCAGTTACCGTTTTCGATGATGGTCGACTCGAACGCCACTTTGCAGTGGTCCAGATAATGCGGGGCAATGAACGGGCTGACGGCCTTGCGAAAGCCTTCGAAGTCCGGTGCCCGGGTGGCGACACAGATATAGATGTAGCTGTGCACGATCTCGCAATGCACGGACTTGAGGTTGTATTGGGTCTTGTCGAAATCCTGGCCCATGTTGCCGGCGAACAGCAGGTTGCCGTCCAGCTCGTAGGTCCACTTGTGATAGGGGCAGACCATCTTCGCGACCTTGCCGTGCTCGTGTTCGCAGATCTTGGCGCCGCGATGGCGGCAGGCGTTGTGAAACGCGCGGACTTCACCGTCCTTGCCACGCACCACGGCGACCGGGTAATCGCCGATCTGCAGGGTGAAGTACTGGCCGGGTTTGGAAATTTCGAAGGTGTGCCCGGCGAAGATCCAGTCCCTGTGCCAGATCTGTTCAAGGTCCTGGCGGTAGACGTTTTCATCCTGGTAGAGGGCGCCCGGCAACGAGTGCCAGGGTTTGCGCTGGGCGATCAGGTCAGCCACGGTGTCTTTATTGTTCATTGTTATCCTCGTCATGCGCGTAGGGCCGGAACGGGTTCCAGCCTATCTGTGCCAGGAAAGCCGTCACAAACGACATTTCCTGCGGGCAATCGATGCGTTGAGGTTATGGGTGAGCCCGTTCGAAGATCGGCTCAAGCGTGGCGATGGCCGACGCAGACTGGCCCAGATTGCGAATCGCCTGTTTCACCGCGAGGCTGCGTTCGTGGCCGAGGCTTGAAGCGAACAGGTCGAACTTCTGCTCCAGTTCTTCCCGGCTCAGGGCCGTTTCGGGATCGCCCCGTGCGGCGGTGATCGGGCTGACGAGCACGTTGCCGTTTTTCAGCGTGACGGAAACCCGCGAGAGGATTTCATTGGGAAACCGTGCGGAAATATCGGCGGCTTCGACGATCTCGATGCGTGCGCTCAAGGCGCGAATGTCGGCGGCGTGGATGGATTCTCCGGTGACTTCGTCCGGCCCGAGTTTGCCCCTGACGATCAGCGCCGCCAGCGGGAACGCCAGAGCGTATTGCGCCTGATCGGCGTCCGCCGGGGTGTGGCCTTGCAGGCACATCGACTCGTAGAAGGTCTCGACGCGGATGGTCTCGATCACCTCGGCGTCGAGCCCAGGATGATCCTGTTGCAGTTGAAGCATCGCGGTCAGCGCCGGTTGTGCCCAGCGGCACACCGGCCAGGGTTTGAAATACTGGCTGTCGATTTCCCAGCGCTGTCCGAGGTCGAGCCAGTGTTCGGCCACCGAAGCGTCCTCGACGGTTTCCGCCGGCGCGCCGGTCACGCCTTCCCTGGCCATCAACAGTGCATTCAATCCGACAAAAGCGCCGCTGCCGTGGGCGTCGCGCAACATGGTCGGAAACGCGATCAGGCGCATCATCGGGCAACGGGCGCTGAAGTACTCGGCGATGCCCAGGGCGTGGCGAAAGGTCGGCTCGTCAAAACCCAGCAACCGGGCGCCGGCGCAGACCACGCCAATCGCCGAAAAGCCGCCGGACGCGTGATAGGTCGGGGAAGTCGCCATCAGCGCCGTTCCGGCGCGCAGCCCGGTTTCATAACCGAGGCACAGCGCGCTCAACAGCTCATGCCCGCTGACGTGCTTGCCTTGGTGATGCAGCGCGTCGGCGAGGGCGAGGAGGGCCGGCACCACGGTCGCGCCGGCGTGCCCCTTGGATCGGAAATGGCCTTCATGGGCATCGAGGCTGTCGGCGGAAAAGCCGCCGGCCCAACCCGCGCCCAGCAGGCTCACACGCTGACCGTCGAACAGCAGACGACTGCCGTACTCGCCGGCGGGGTAGTGGGCAACGGCAAAACGGCGCAGCGCCACACTGGTGCCGTTGGACGCGGCACCGGCCATGACGCCGACGATATCCAGCAGGCTGTTCTGCAGGATCTCCCGGGTCTTGGCCGGGGCCTGGAGGAAATCAAAATCGCGGCAGAATTCGTAGAGTGACATTCAACAATTCCTTCCTGTGAGGGGAGCCGGCCAGATCCCGGCCGGCGCCGCTCCACAATGAGTCAGGAAGGTTGTGCGGCTCCAACGACATTTTCGTCGGGCAATTGATAACCAAATCGATGGCTAGCGCCGGGGAAACTTCGACAGGATCCACTCGCGAAACCGCCGTAGTGCGTCTTCGTTGTCGGCGTTCTCGCGGCAGCTCAGGTAGTGCCAGCTGTTGCGCAGTTGCACTTCCTGTTCGATCGGGCGCACCAGCAAGCCGCGCTGCAACAGCGGCGCAACCAGGTGATTCCAGCCCAGCGCGATGCCCTGATGGGTCAGCACCATGCTGATCAGCAGGTTGTAGTCGTTGGCGTTGAAGATCTGCGGACTGGTCGCCGGGCGGTCGTCGATGTCGATGGACTGAAACGCCAGCCACACGCCCCAGTCGACATGCTCGGCGACTTGCGAGCGACCATAGGGGCTGAGGTTGAGCAGGGCCGAATCACGCACGCCTTCGATGGTGGCGATTTCCGGGTGCTGCTCCAGATACTGCGGCGTGCACACCGGGTAGATCAGGTCATGGCACAGCGGATAGCTGCGATAGCCTTCGCGGATGCGCGAAATCTTGGTGATGAACACGTCGGGCTGCACGCCCGGTTCCATGGTCAGGAAGTTCTGGGTGGTAATCAGGTTCAGCTCGATGCCTTCGCTCTGGGCGAAGAACTCCGGCAGGTGATTCGACAGCCACAGCGCCGAGAACGCCGGGGAGCAGCAGATGGTCAGCACCTTCTTGACCGACTGACTGCTGCGGATGCGCTCGGCGGCCTGGGCGATGTTCACGAACGACAGCTGGGCGGCGTCGAAAAATAGCGCACCCGCCGACGTGAGTTCAACGGCACGCCCGACGCGGGTGAACAACTGCGCGCCAAGGTAGCTTTCCAGTTCGCGGATCTGCCGGCTGATGGCGGCCTGGGAAACGCACAATGCTTCGGCGGCACGGGTGAAACTCTGGTACTTGGCGGCGGCGACAAATGCCTTTACGGCCCGCAAGGACGGCATCTTCAGCAAGATGGTGTCTGGGTCGACATGCTTGGTCATTTGTACGGCCTCCTCACGATACGGCTCCCGGGCGAAGCGCGACGAGGGTAGCCCAAGCCTGCGCGCAGGGATACGCCGGCGTCGCTGCAAGGATAGTCGCGGTCGCTGGCAGGCGATGCCGGCTGCCAGCGGCGGATGCCGGCGTGATCGATAACCCGACGTTATCAACATGCCCCTGTAAATGTCGTTGGATTAAGCAGGGGGATGCTAATAAATTTGAAACGTCCCTCGTTCCTGGGGTCCCAAAAATAATAAAAGGAAACCCGTCGTGACGACTTATAACTATTACCGCTGCCGCTCTAAAACCGTTTCGCTCGATTGCATATTGTTTGAATTCGAATATGCACAACGCGATGGAGGCAAGGTATGACTCGCTCCGACGAAATAATCTGCGTCAAGAATGTTTATAAAGTCTTCGGCACTCAGCCAGCACTGGCCATGAAGTTGATCGAAGAGGGCGCCTCTAAAGCCGAAGTCTTCAAAAAGACCGGCCAGGCCATCGGTGTGTTCGATGCCAACTTCTCGGTCAAGCGCGGCGAGATCTTTGTCATCATGGGGTTGTCCGGCTCGGGCAAGTCGACCATGGTCCGACTGTTCAATCGCCTGATCGAACCGACCTCCGGCAGCATCTTTCTGAATGGCCGGGAAATCACCGGCCTGGGCGACAAGGACCTGTTGCAGGTGCGCCGCAAAGACATGGGCATGGTCTTCCAGTCCTTTGCCCTGATGCCGCACATGAGCGTCATCGACAACGTCAGCTTCGGCCTGGAAATCAGCGGTGTCAGCGAAAAGGAACGCTACTGCCGGGCCATGGGCGCCCTTGAGCAGGTCGGGCTTTCCGGTCAGGAAATGTGCTTCCCTCACCAGCTTTCCGGCGGCATGCAACAGCGGGTCGGCCTGGCCCGGGCGCTGGCCAACGACCCGGCCATCCTGCTGATGGACGAAGCGTTCTCCGCGCTCGATCCGATGATCCGCAGCGAGATGCAGGGCGAGTTGATCAAGCTTCAGGCCGAGCAGGATCGCACCATCATTTTCATCTCCCACGACATTGAAGAAGCCGTGCGCATCGGCCATCGCATCGCGATCATGGAGGGCGGGCGCGTGGTGCAGATCGGCACGCCCCGCGAGCTGCTGTGCAACCCGGTGAACCAATATGTCCGGGACTTCTTCAACGGTTTCGATACCAGCCGGATATTGCGCGCCGGCGATATCGCACAAGCCGATTCCGGCATTGTTTATGAGCCGGGTCGTCAAACTCCGATAAAGGCTGACGCTTCCTTGCGCGAGATCTTTCATCTGGTTGCCGCTTCATCTACGCCAATGCCGGTAGTTGATGAAGTTGGACTTTATAAAGGGTCGATCTCGCAAGGGCATCTATTAAGTTGCCTGGGCAATAGCTGAGATCCTGATTTAAAAAAAAAGAATGGTCACGCAGTCCGCAAGTGCGAGGTAGTGTCATGTCCGACTTTAACTTTCTGGATCCCTTCCAGAGTTTGAATATTCCTCTGGGATCGTGGGTTGAAACCGCCCTTAAATATCTGGTGCATAACTTCCGGGATGTCTTCCGCTCGATTCGCTGGCCGGTCGATCAGGTGCTCGACGGCGTCCAGTGGGGGCTGCTTTCGCTGCCGCCGACGGTGTTCATCATCATTGCCGGGCTGGTCAGCTGGCAGATCGGCGGCAAACGCATCGCGATCTTCAGTGTGGCGACCCTGACCGGGCTCGGGCTGATCGGCGTGTGGAACGACGCGATGGTCACCCTGGCGCTGGTGCTGACCTCGCTGTTGTTCTGCGCGGTGATCGGCATTCCGCTGGGCATCCTCTGTGCCCGCAGCGACCGCACGGAAATGATCATCCGCCCGGTGCTGGACGCCATGCAGACCCTGCCGGCGTTCGTGTACCTGGTGCCGGTGGTGATGCTGTTCGGCATCGGCAATGTGCCCGGTGTGATCGTCACGATCATCTTCTCCGTCGCGCCGCTGGTGCGTCTGACCAACCTCGGCATCCGTCAGGTGCCGGCGGACAAGGTCGAGGCGGCGCGGGCTTTTGGCTGCACACCGATGCAGATGCTGATGAAGGTTCAACTGCCGCTGGCCGCCCCGACCATGATGGCCGGCTTGAACCAGACGCTGATGTTGTCGCTGTCGATGGTGGTGGTCGCTTCGATGATTTCGGTCGGCGGGCTGGGGCTGATGGTGCTCAGCGGCATCGGTCGCCTCGACATGGGCCTGGCCAGCGTCGGCGGAGCAGGGCTGGTGTTGCTGGCGGTGTTCCTCGATCGCCTGACCCAGGCCATGGGTGAACGCAGCAGCGATCTGGCCACCGGACAGCGCTGGTATGAGAGCGGGCCGGTCGGCCTGGTCATGAAGTTGAAGAAAAAGAAGAACGTTGCTCGTGCGGTCATTAACTGAACCTTTCTGCTCACCGATTAAAACTCCAAAGCGTGGTGAAACATGAAACTGGCAAATCTCAAGAAAAGCGTCGTGGCGGGTGTGGTTGCTTGCGTATTGGGCACGGTGCTGTGTTCGGCGGCCTATGCGGCCGATGCCAACAAGCCCGGCGCCGGTGTGTCGATCACGCCGATTTTCCCGACCATCGCCGAAGAGCGCTTTCGCGGCGAAGTGGTGATCGCCGGGCTCAAGGAGCTGGGCTACGACGTCAAACAGCCGAAGGAAACCGACTACCCGGCGATGTTCCTCGCGCTGTCCTACGGCGATGCGGATTTCACCGTGCATGAGTGGGAGCACCTGCACGAAGCGTTTTATGAAAAGGCCGGCGGCGATGACGTGATGGTCAAGGTCGGGCAGATCATGAAGGGCGTGCTGCAGGGTTACCTGATCGACAAGAAAACCGCAGACGCCTATCACATCAAGGATCTGTCGGACCTGAAGAAACCGGAGATCGCCAAGCTGTTCGACAGCAACGGCGACGGCAAGGCCGATCTGACCGGTTGCAACCCGGGCTGGGGCTGCGAAGTGATGGTCGAACACCACATGAAGGCTTACGGTCTGGAACCGACCGTCGTCGACAATCGCGGCTCGTATTTCGCCTTGATGGCCGACACCATCGCCCGCTACCAGCAAGGCAAACCGGTGCTGTTCTTCACCTGGGTACCGCAGTGGATTTCCAGCGTGCTGGTCGAAGGGCGCGACGTGGTCTGGCTGCCGGTGCCTTACACCGATCTGCCTGACGGCAAGGAAAGCAAGGACACCTTCTACGAAGGCAAGAACCTCGGTTTCCCGGTGGACACGATCAATGCCGTCATGAACAAGGAGTTCGCCGAGAAGAACCCGGTGGCCCGCAAGTTCCTCTCCGAAGTCAGCATCAGCACCGCCGACGAAAGTGCGCAGAACCTGAAGATGCAGAACGGCGAAAAGTCCCTGGCCGACATCAAGCGCCACGCTGCCGAGTGGATCAAGGCCCACCAGCAAAGTTACGACGGCTGGCTGAGCGATGCGCGGGCGGCGGCCAAGTAAGCGGTTGTTCGTTAGTTCGAGTGGCGGTTATTCCGTGGCGTAAAGCCGTCATTCAAACGCATTCATTTACGCAACTTTGATGGCTGTTTTCATTCAACGCGATTCCGCGCGTTCGCTTCGTGTCGGGTTCGATTTGTCATTTCAACAATAAACGGTTCAACACTATGAAAGTCAGTTCGCTGCCCGCCGATGATGACAGCTGTGGCTGGTTCCACCTGAGCCGGCCGCGCAGCCCCGAGCCTGGCCATCGCGGCCACCGTTCGGCGCGTTGGGTGGTCGTCGGCGCCGGCTTCACCGGGCTGGCGGCGGCACGCCAGCTCGCGCTGAACTTCCCCGACGATGAAGTGGTGCTGATCGAGGCGCAGGAGGTGGGATTGGGGCCGTCCGGTCGCAATGCCGGTTTCGCGATAGATCTGCCCCACGACATCGGGGCCGAGGACTATATCGGTGATATCGACCTGGCCAGGATCAGTCTGAAGCTGAACCTGGAAGGCCAGTCGATCCTGCGCAATCTGGTCGATCAGTTCGGTATCGATTGCCAGATGAAAGCCTGCGGCAAGTATCAGGCCGCCGTGGAAGAACGCGGGATCGCGGTGCTGGAAGCTTATCGCCGGGGGCTCGACAAGCTCGGTCAGCCGTATCAGATGATCGAGGCCGAAGAACTGCCCGAGCATCTGGGCACCCGTTTCTATCGCAAGGCGTTGTTCACCCCCGGTGCGGTGCTGGTTCAGCCGTCGGCGCTGGTGAAGGGCCTGGCGGACAGTCTGCCGGCGAATGTCACCCTGTACGAACGCACGCCGATTCTGGAAGTGGAATACGGCGCCAAAACCTTGCTCAAGCACGCTCACGGCAGCATCACCGCCGACAAACTGATCCTCGCCAACAACTCGTTCGGCATGCGCTTCGGTTTTCTGCAGGGCCGCATGTTGCCGATCTACACCTACGCCAGCATCACCCGCTCGTTGACCGATGAAGAGCAGGCGCGTCTGGGCGGCAAACCGTTCTGGGGCGCGATTCCCGCCGATCCGTTCGGCACCACGGTGCGGCGCACCCCCGACAACCGATTGCTGATCCGCAACAGTTTCAGCTTCAACCCCGATGGCCGCAGCAACAGCAAATACAACGAGCGCTTCGTGCACCGGCACCGCGCTTCGTTCGATCAGCGCTTCCCGATGCTGCCGGGGGTGCAGTTCGAATACACCTGGGGCGGGGCGCTGGCCATGTCGAGGAACCACAACGGCTTCTTCGGCGAACTGGCGCCGAACGTTTACGGCGCGCTCGGCTGCAATGGCTTGGGTGTCACCCGTGGCACGGTCACCGGCAAGTTGTTGGCCGACTGGCTGGCCGGGCAGCGCGACGGCTTGATCGATTTCCTGTTGCAGGCCCCGGGGCCGACGGGCAACCCACCCGAACCGTTTCTGTCGCTGGGCGTGAACATGAACCTGAAGTGGGGGCAATACCGCGCCGGCCGCGAAAGTTGAACGCTCATCGCCCGACCTGCGCGATGAGCTGAAGTAACGATGCACTGAATACAAGGACAAGAAATGAACAACGTTGCTGTATCAATCGAGGACGTACCGCTCAATGGTTTTCATCGTCTGTTGACGATCCGTTCGGCCGGTGGCTCCTTTGTCGACGGGTATGTTCTGAGCATCATCGGCGTGGCGCTGGTGCACATGTCCAGGTCTCTGGCGCTGGACGATTTCTGGGAAGGCATGATCGCCGCCTCGGCGCTGATCGGCATTTTCTTCGGCGGTTTTCTCGGCGGCTGGCTGACCGATGTGTTGGGGCGCAAGCGTCTGCTGTTTGTCGGGCCGACCCTGTTCATCGTGGCGTCGCTGGCGCAACTGTGGGTCGATTCGGCGTTGGCGCTGTTTGTGCTGCGGCTGCTGCTGGGAGTGGCGGTCGGCATCGAGTACCCGGTGGCAACCTCGCTGCTGGTCGAGTTCATGCCGCGCAAGTATCGCGGCCCGCGTCTGGCGACGCTGACCATCATGTGGTTCGCCGGGGCGGCGATGGCGTATGTGGTGGGCGAGCTGATGTTCAAGCTGTGGGGCTCCGATGCCTGGCGGCTGGTGCTGGCCAGCGCGGCGGTCATCGGCGCGATGCTGTTTCTGGTGCGCATCGGCACACCCGAATCGCCGCGCTGGCTGTTGAGCAAGGGCCGCGCCGCAGAAGCCGAGGCGATCATCAAACAGGTCTACGGCAACGACTTCTCCCTGGCCAATCTTCCCGAGCACCGGGTGGGCGAGAAGCTGACGATCTTCAACCTGCTTCACTCCGGCTACGGCAAACGCATGCTGTTTGTCGTGGTGTTCTGGACCTGCTCGGTGGTGCCGCTGTTCGCCGTGTATGCCTTTGCGCCGAAGGTGCTGGCCGCGCTGAACCTGCAGGGCGACTGGTCCTCCCTGGGCTCGGTGACGATTACCTTGTTCTTTGTCATCGGCTGCGTGATTTCGACCCGGATCATCAACCGTGTCGGCCGACGCAATCTGCTGATCTACAGCTTTCTCTGCTCCGGCCTTGCGCTGCTGGGGCTGGCGGTCGGACACGCCGGGCCCAATGCGCTGGTGCTCGCGTTCTTTGCCGTTTACGCCTTGTTCATCGGCGGCGCCCAGGTGCTGACGCTGGTGTACCCCAATGAACTGTTTCCCACGGAAATCCGCGCCTTCGCGGTCGGCGTCGGCACCTCACTGTCGCGTATCGGCGCGGCGGCGGGGACCTATCTGGTGCCGGTTTCCCTGAGCACGCTGGGCATCGCCCAGACCATGTACATCGCGGCGGCCGTCACCCTGGTCGGCCTGGTGCTGTCGTGGGTGCTCGCACCGGAAACCCGCTCGCTCAACCTGCAACAGGCAGCCTCGCTGAATTGAACCTTGCCCGGGCCGTAGCGGCGTCGGGCCAACGAATCGAACACTGTAATCACTGGAGAAAACCCTATGAACTTTGACGGCATCTTTACCCCTGCCATTACGCCTTTGTCCGCCAATGGCCAGATCGATTACTCGGCCTTCGACGAGGTGCTCGAGTATCTGATCGAGTCGCGGGTTCACGGCATCGTCATCGGTGGTTCGACCGGCGAGTACTACGCCCACACCACCGCTGAGAGGCTGAAAGTGGCCGAGCGCGCCAGGGAGGTGATCAATGGCCGCATTCCGCTGGTGATCGGCACGGGCGGGATTCGCACCGAAGATGCGGTGGCCTTCGCCGAGCATGCCAAGTCGATTGAAGCCGACGCGATTCTGGTGGGCTCGCCGCCGTATGCCTTGCCGACGCAAAAGGAGATCGCCGCCCACGTGCTGGCCGTGGACAAGGCCGCCGGCCTGCCGATCATGCTCTACAACTACCCGGCGCGGATGGGCGTAGCGATGGGCCCTGAATTCTTCGAGGCGATTGCCGGCTGCAAGAACATCGTCGCGATCAAGGAAAGCTCCGGCGACACCGCCCAGTTGCATCGTCTGGCGCATTCGCATCCTTCGATCCAGCTGTCCTGCGGCTGGGACGACATGGCCCTGGAGTTCTTCGCCTGGGGTGCGCGCAGCTGGGTCTGTGCCGGTTCGAACTTCATTCCGGCCGAGCACATCGCGCTGTACGAAGCCTGCGTTCTGGAGAAGAACTTCGACAAGGGCCGGCGGATCATGTCGGCGCTGTTACCGCTGATGGATGTGCTGGAGAGCGGCAAGTTCGTTCAGTCGATCAAGCACGGCAGCGACCTGGTCGGCCTGCGTGCCGGCGGCGTGCGCAAGCCGATGCAGCCGCTGGAAGCGTCCGAGAAGGAAGTGCTGGAAAGCGTGATCAAAACCCTGAAGCAGAATGTGGCGCGCATCGTCGCGGAGGTTTGAAATGGCCGATCTTCTGAGTCAAGCGCAATACCGCGAACTGGCGGCGAAGCTTGAATTTCGCAATCAGGCGTTCATCAACGGCGAGTTTCGCAGCGCGCTGTCCGGCAAGACGTTCACCACGACCAACCCGGCGACTGAAGCGGTGTTGACCGAAATCGCAGCGTGCGGTGCACAGGACGTGGACGTCGCTGTCGCCGCCGCCAAGGCTGCGTTCGAGGACGGGCGCTGGCAAGGGCTGGCGCCGTCGGCGCGTAAATCGGTGTTGCTGCGGTTCGCTCAATTGCTGGAAGACCATGCCCATGAACTGGCGGTGCTGGAAAGCCTGGACAGCGGCAAACCGATCCGCGAATGCCAGAACATCGACGTGCCTGAGACGATCCATACCCTGCGCTGGCACGCCGAACTGATCGACAAGATCTACGACTCGACCGCACCGACCGGTAACGGCGCGGTGACCATGGTGGTGCGCGAGCCGATCGGCGTGGTCGGCCTGGTGTTGCCGTGGAATTTCCCGCTGCTGATGCTCGCATGGAAGATCGGCCCGTCGCTGGCCGCTGGTTGCTCGATTGTGGTCAAACCGGCCAAGGAAACCACCCTGAGCACCCTGCGCGTGGCCGAACTGGCGCATCAGGCCGGGATTCCGGCCGGTGTGTTCAACGTGGTGCCCGGCGGTGGCAAGGAGGCGGGCGAACCGCTGGGCCGTCATCCGGACGTCGCGATGGTCAGCTTCACCGGGTCCACCGACACCGGGCGGTTGTTCCTCAAGTACTCCAGTGAGTCCAACCTGAAACGCATCGTGCTGGAATGCGGCGGCAAGAACCCGGCGGTGGTGATGAACGACGTCGAAGACGTCGATCTGGTCGCCCAACACGTGGTCAACGGCGCGTTCTGGAACATGGGGGAAAACTGCTCGGCTTCGTCGCGGCTGATCGTGCACACCGACATCAAGGACCAATTGCTCCAGCGCGTGCAGGTGCATTTGGCCGACTGGAAAATGGGCGATCCACTGGACCCGGAAAACCGTCTGGGCTCGATGATCAGCAAGGCGCATTTCGAGAAGGTCCGTTCGTACCTCGACCATGCCCGGGAGGAAAACCTGTCGATGCTGGCGGGGGGCAACACGGCCGACAACATTTTCGTCGAGCCGACCATCGTCGATGGCGTCAGCCGTGACAGTCGTCTGTTCCAGGAAGAAATCTTCGGCCCGGTGCTGAGCGTGACCACGTTCACTTCGGTTGACGAAGCGATCAGCCTGGCCAACGACACGGCTTATGGTCTGGCGGCCTCGGCCTACACCGGCAGCCTGCGCCATGCGCTGAAACTCTCGCGGGGGATCCGCGCCGGTATCGTCACCGTGAACTGCTTCGGCGAGGGCGATGCTTCGACGCCTTTCGGCGGCTACAAGGAATCGGGTTTCGGTGGGCGTGACAAGTCGATCTGGGCCCATGACCAGTACACCGAGCTGAAAACCATCTGGATCGACGCGTCCTGATTCATCGCGGTTTTTTGCAGGTCACTTTCGCCCCGACCGGCACGTTTGTACCGGTCGGGGCGAATTGCATTCATTCCCGAGTATTTTGCCGCCCCGGCGGTTAGCATGGCGGCATAACAAGTAACTGATGGACCGCATCTTGATCGAACGACGTCAATTCAGCGGTGGCATGAAGGGCAAGAACCTTCGCTACCTGAACGAGCCTTCCTCCGGGGCGGGGCGCATGACCCGCACGGGGTTCGTGCTGCTGGAGCATTTTTCCCTGCCAGCCTTTACCCAGGCACTGGACACCCTTGTCACTGCCAATCTGCTGCGCCCCGGTCTGTTCTCTACACGCACCTTCGGCTTGAGCGACGGCGAAGTGATCAGCGATCTGGGGCTGGTGATCCGCCCGGATTCACGGCTTGAGGCGAGCGTGTTGCAGGAACTGGACTTGCTGGTGATCTGCGGCGGTTACCGCACGGAATTGAAGGCCAGCGACGAGTTCATCGGCCTGCTGAAAATGGCCGCCGAGGCTGGCGTGCTGTTGGCCGGATTGTGGAACGGTTCATGGTTTCTGGGGCGGGCAGGGGTGCTGGAAGGGTATCGCTGTGCGATTCACCCGGAGCATCGGCCGGCGCTGGCGGAAATCTCCAAGGCCACCCAGGTCAGCAGCGAGCCTTACGTGATTGATCGCGACCGGTTGACGGCGTCGAGTCCTTCCGGGGCATTCCACATGGCGCTGGACTGGATCAAGGGGCTGCACGACAAGGCGCTGGTCGAGGGCATCGAAGACATTCTGGCGTTCGAGGAGTCGCGCTACCGGCGGATCAAACCCACCGAAAACATCAGTGTCAGCGCGCCGTTGCGCGAAGTGGTGAAGCTGATGGACGCCAACCTCGAAGAGCCGCTGGAACTGGAACAACTGGCGGTGTACGCCGGGCGTTCCCGGCGTCAGCTGGAGCGGCTGTTCAAGGAACAACTGGGCACCACACCGCAGCGTTATTACATGGAACTGCGCATCACCGAGGCCCGGCGTCTGCTGCAACACACCGAGCTGTCCCAGGTGGATGTGCTGGTGGCTTGCGGATTCGTCTCGCCGAGCCATTTCAGCAAGTGCTACAGCGCCTATTTCGGTTATCGGCCGTCCAAGGAAAAACGGCTCGTCAAATGACGAGCCGTTTTCAGGTACATCTTCAGAGGTGATCGGCGTCGATGATCGCCTTGGCGAAGGTTTGCGGACTTTCCTGTGGCAGGTTGTGGCCGATGCCGCCGTTGATCAGACGGAACTCGTACTTGCCGGTGAAGCGTTTGGCGTAATCCTCGGGTGCCGGGTGTGGCGCGCCGTTGGCATCGCCTTCCAGGGTGATGGTCGGGACGCTGATCGACGGTGCGGTGGCGAGTTTCTGCTCCAGCGCCTCGTACTGACTTTCACCCTGCACCAGGCCCAGGCGCCAGCGGTAGTTGAACACGGTGATGGCGACGTGATCGGGGTTTTCCAGGGCCTTGGCGCTGCGGTCAAACGTGGCGTCGTCCAGCGCCCATTTCGGTGAGGCCGTCTGCCAGATCAGCTTGGCGAAATCATGGGTGTTCTTGGCGTAACCGGCGGCACCACGGTCGGTGGCGAAGTAGAACTGATACCACCATTGCAGCTCGGCCTTGGGCGGCAGCGGGTTCTTGCCGGCGGCCTGATTGCCGATCAGGTAACCGCTGACCGACACCAGGGCTTTCACTCGCTCCGGCCACAGCGCCGAGACGATGTCCGCCGAACGCGCGCCCCAATCGTAGCCGCCGAGCACGGCAGTTTTGATCTTCAGCGCATCCATGAAATCAATCACGTCACTGGCGAGCGCCGCTGGCTGACCGTTGCGTACGGTCTTATCGGAAAGGAAATGCGTATCGCCATAACCCCGGGCGTACGGCATCAGCACGCGATAACCCTTGGCCGCCAGAATCGGTGCGACTTCATCGTAGCTGTGAATGTCGTAGGGCCAGCCGTGCAGCAGAATCACCGCCGGGCCATCGGCCGGGCCGGTTTCGGCGTAGGCCACGTCCAGCACACCGGCCTTCACATGTTTCAACGGGCCGAAGGGCAGGTCGGCCTTCACGCTGGCGGCTACGGTCTTGACCGGTTCGGGCGCCGCCGACTGAGCGTTGGCGAACGTGCCGAATTGCATCAGGGCGGTGGCGAGGATCGACAGGCCCAGCAGGCGACGACGGATGTTGCCGGTAGCGGTGGTGTGCAGTGCATGCTTCATGGTCAGGCTCCTTTGCAATCGACGGGGACGGGGTTCTGGGTGAACCCTTCTGAACTGGAGCCCAGTAAAACCTGCAGGTGTATCCGTGCTGTTTCGGTTTTGCTCCCGAGTTAAGGGCGTGTGTATCCGCAGGCATTGCGTACACAGTGCGATACAAATCCGCCGTCCATTAAAAAGCCCCGAATGATCGGGGCCTGTTGTGTCGCGCTTTTGGCAGATTCAGGCCTGGGTTACGTGCTTCGGTCCGGCCAGGGCCCAGGCGATCAGTCCCAGTAACGGTACAAACACGATCAGTACGATCCAGACGCCCTTGTTGCTCGATTTTCCTTCGCTCTTGCGTACCCGGTTGATTGCCCACAGTTCCACGAGCAAAAGAATGATGGCCAGCACGATCCACGTGGTTTCGATTTGCATGAGCTACCTCCTGATGGTCATTCGGTTAGGCGGGCGGTGAAACCGAGGGTTCATTTAATTTGCGCCAGGCCTGCGCCGGTCAACCTGCACAAATCTTCTAAACGCATCGACGTGAAGCGCGGTAACGTAGCGGCTGAACCCATTTTCCGGAGCCTTTGCGTGGATAAACGCAACTGGATCGACCTGTCCCAGGATGCCGAAACCGGCATCGAGTCGATCCGTGCCCATTTCCAGGGCCATGCTTACGATCCGCACTGGCATGACAGTTTTCTGGTGGGCGTCACCGAGCAAGGGGTTCAGCAGTTCGATTGTCGACGGGTGCGGCATTTCAGTACGCCGGGCAAGATCTTCATGCTGGAGCCGGGGGAGATCCACGACGGGCATGCGCCCACCGAGGAAGGCTTTACCTACTCCATGCTCTATCTCGATCCGCACTGGCTGGAGCGAGAGTTGCTGGCGCTGTTCGAGCAGGCGCCGGACAACAGTCAGCTCGGATTCGCCGACACCCTGAGCCAGGACCCGCGTCTGGCCACTTCCATCAATCAAGCCTTTCAGGCCCTGCATCACGGCGACCTGCGCATCGTCCGGCAGAGTGCTGTCGACCACTTGCTGGGGGCTTTGACGTCCCACCTCGACTGGCGCAAGCGTCAGGCGTTCGATCCACGCTTGCCGCGCGTGGCGCAGGTGGCGCGGGACTACCTGCATGCCCATGCCTTCGAAGACATCGGGCTGGATGATCTGGCCCGGGCCTGCGGGGTTGACCGCTTTCGGCTGACCCGGGCCTTCAAGTCGGCCTTCGGGCTGGCGCCACACGGTTACTTGATCCAGTTGCGACTGGCTCGGGCCCGGCAATTGCTGGCACGAGGCGAAACGCCTGCCGATGTTGCCAGTGCGCTGGGGTTTGCCGATCAAAGTCACTTAGGTCGCTGGTTTCGCCGCGCCTATCACCTCACGCCGGCGGACTACCGCAAGCGTTGCTCAAACCTTCCAGACTGAACCCCGTGTAACGTCGGAATTCCTAATGGAGACGTGGGCGATATGTGGGATGCTATGAAGGAAGCTCGCTTGCCTGGTGACGGACATCAGGGGAGTTCCATGGATAAAACGCCCCGAACCCATTCAACGTTGTATGAAGTTCATGGGGGGGCAGTGAGGTTGTTGCAGTGAGTCAGTTGATCAGTGAAATCAGAACGAAGTGGGAATTCGATGATGGTCTGCTCTTTGAGAGTTTTTGCCGCTGGGACGGGACCTCTACCAGCTTCGAAGATACAAAAAAAAATATGCTATATGCACTAGAACACCCAGTCGTACGTTTTGAGCAATACCTAGTTCTTGAACATGGCGTTGAAGTACGCCTTCCAATCAGTGAGACACCCTATTTTCTTGAAGATAGAACAGGGGTTTTGGTGGTTTTCAATGAAGAGCCTTCAAAATTTAGCACGCCTGAGTTTCCCTGGTTTTTTAACTATCCTGATAATGCGGCCATCTACAATGCTGATGGCTCTTTGCGTTTTCAACTGCGCTCTCATGGTATCGGAAGCTATATAGGGGCAGTGCACCACACAACGACGCCCGAGAACCCAAATGCGTTAGGTGTTTTAGTGGGTTCATTGGGGCATGATCCGGAATGGGTATATCTGGTTGACCCTGATAATCCGAAATTGATATCTACGGGGAAGTGGGTTCGATATTAGTTGTGAGGACGTTTGAGAATTATCTGATCTTCCTTGGCATCTAGCGGAGGTGGCGCAAGACGCAAGGTTCAAGGCTGGAGTACTCCGGCATCATGTTTGCAAAGGGTGCATTAATGGCTGCTTACGATTTGTACGGTGTCAAAAATTTGAGTGTTTCAGCCGCCAGGTTGAAAGTTGAGGAAAGTCTCAAACTTTCCCTTGAAAGACGCGAAAGCACCTATCACGGCGGTGAATATTATTTCTTTGGAAATAAAGAGTCAGAGCACCTCACGCTGAAAAACAATATTGACCCTTTCGACGGCGAGGCAGTGGAAGAGGAGTTTTCCGAATATCCGGTTTTGTTATATGTAGACAGCATCGAGCGTGCGGAAGAGATCGCAGAGAGGTTGGCGAAGGAGTTTTTCCTGCTCATACGTGAGCTGCTGGATTAGGTTCTATTTCGCGCCGAAGACTCCCTCAATTACTGCTCAAACCTTCCAGACTGAACGTCTCGCAACCGCGACCATGGACTCCTGTTCTGATCCGGAGTCCATCCCATGGAATCGTTGTTGCCCTTTCTGCTGTTTTCCTTCGTCGCCTCGATCACCCCGGGGCCGACCAATATTCTGGTGATGAGTCACAGTTCACGGCGCGGGATGGTGGCTACGCTGCCGATCATCTTCGGCGCCTGCGTGTCGGCGGCACTGGTGGTGCTGGTGGTCGGGCTCGGTGTTGGCGAAACGCTGCTGCGTTATCCCCGTGTGCAGCAGGCGATGGCCTGGGCCGGGGTGCTGTGGCTGAGCTGGCTGGCGTGGCAGATCTTCCGCAGTACGCCGCCGTCCCTTGACCCGGCAACGGCGGGTGAAGAGGGAATTGGTGTTTATGGCGCCGCCGGCCTGCAACTGATCAATCCCAAGGTGTGGATGATGGCGGTGGCGGTGGTGAGCGTGTTTGGCGGAAATGGCGATGAACAGATGCGAATGCTGTTGCTGGCCTTTGTGTTTCTGCTGGTCTGCCTGCCGTGCATGACGGCGTGGGCGGTGCTGGGTGTGGGCAGCGCGCGGTTCTTTGGATCGCCACGGGCATTCAGGCGCATGAATGCAGGGCTGGCGTTTTTGTTGTTGCTGTCGGCGTGGTTGACGGTGTTGGTGTGATCGTCGCGCTTGGTCATTTAAATTTGAAATACACGACGTTGCCCTCCAGAATCGCGCCCCGATCCGGCCAGTGGTGCCGGACGCTCGACGTAAAAGGGGTTGCGGTTGAACGAACAGACATTGTCCATGCGCCTGGAGCGTGTCGCTGCGCACGTACCCGCTGGTGCGCGCCTGGCCGATATCGGCTCGGATCACGGCTACCTGCCGGTGGCGTTGATGCGCCGTGGTGCAATCGAGGCTGCGGTGGCGGGGGAGATGGCGTTGACGCCGTTTCGTTCAGCCGAGCGCACTGTGCGTGAGAACGATCTGGGTGAGCAGATCACCGTGCGCCTTGCCAATGGCTTGATGGCTGTCGAACCGACCGACGGGATCAATGCGATTACGATGTGTGGCATGGGCGGTGAGACCATCCGCGACATTCTCGAAGCCGGCAAGGCACGTCTCAGCGGCCGCGAACGCCTGATCCTGCAACCCAACGGCGGCGAGCAACCGCTGCGCCAATGGCTGATGGACAACGACTACCGGATCCATTGCGAAGAAGTCCTGCGGGAAAATCGCTTCGACTACGAAATCATCGTAGCCGAGCGTGGTGAGCCGGTGATTTACTCCGCCGAAGAACTGTACTTCGGGCCGCTGCAATTGCAGGAACGCAGCCCGGCGTTTGTCAGCAAATGGCGGCACCGGTTGCGGCACAAGCAGCAGACTCTGACGCACTTCGGTCGCGCGCGACATGCGGTGCCCGAAGAGAAGGTGCAGGACCTGACCCGGCAGGTGCGGTGGATCACCGAAGTGCTCGCTTGAACCCGACTCAGGGCTGATATCATTCAACAACTTTCAAGCAGGGCAAGACACCATGAACCGCCAAAAGAAACTGCAACAACTCTTCAAGGAAAAATCCAGAAAGGCCAACGCCAAACTGGCACCGAAAAGCAACAAGCCCAAGTACATCAGCAAGGCTGACCGCTTGAAGATGGAAGCTGAAGCCAGCCAGCAGCCAAGCCTTTCCACTGAAGAGTGATGCAGGTTCACCCGGCAGATATAACCCGCATTGGCTAAAAGCAGGCTAAAAGGGGACAGATTTATTTTCAGAATATAAATCAGGCTAAAAGGGGACAGATTTATTTTCAGAATATAAATCTGTCCCCTTTAAAGCACTATGGCGGAGGGTTACCGGCCTTTTTACCGACAAAGCCCATTTCAATCGGCGTCTTTATGTAAAACACCGAGATGTCTTCCGCCTCAAGCTGTTTGAACAATCGCTCAGTCTCCTCCTCGGTAATCGCCATGCGAATCTCGGTCGGCTGATCCGCCAATTCGAAAAAATGCGACGAATGCAGCCGGCCGGTGTGGCCGAATCCCTCGATGCCGGTGGAAAGGGTCGCGCCGCGCAGGCCCAGTTCCTTTGCCAGATCAACAATCCAGTCACCGAGCATCTTTCCTTGATGGCGGCGGTTTTGTTGAGTGAAGAAAATCACCAGAAAACCTTTCATTTCGGTCTCCTTAACGCGTGCCAATCAATTGATAGGACAACAGCCCCGCCGCAGTCATTGCGAGCGAGCCGACGACGTGTACCGAAATCGAGCCGAGTGCCCAGAGCAGCCGTCCTTCCTGAATCAAAGCAACCGTTTCGGCCGAGAATGTAGAAAAGGTCGTCAGCCCGCCACAGAAACCCGTGATGATCAGCAGCCGCCACTCGGGGCTCAGCGAAGGGGAGGCAGCAAGGAATGCGATAGCCAGGCCGATGATGTAGCCACCGACCATGTTGGCGACCACGGTGCCCGGAGGAATCGCGGGGAACAGCGCGTTGAGTTTCATGCCCAGAAGCCAGCGCAACCAGGCGCCCAGTGATGCACCCACGGCAATGACCAGCAGTGATTTCACCATGTCGGGCCCACCTCTTCAGACCGTTGCGGCCAAACAGGTTGCGGTAGGGAATAGCAAAAAACAGCGGATTGAATATCGGGAATCATGATCCTGTCCTGGAGTGGGGGGACAGGGGAGCAGACACACCTACGCACCCTGTCCAGGGTTCACGTAGGCATCATCAGCACGAGGCGGTTTGAGGCAGCGCAAAAGCAGCGCAAAAGGGGACAGATCTATTTTCAGAAAATAAATCTGTCCCCTTTTGTTTGATGTGCTTTTGTGTGCGCTATTCCAACTCGAGGGTCTTGATGACGGCTTCGCCTTCGGTGCCGCCCGGCCAGCAAAGATCGACGGTGATCGAATCACTGTTCTTCACATGGAAAATCGCGAAATTCTTGTCTTCCGAATGGCTGAACAGGTGCTCGAACTGGACATTATCATTACCACTGAGCGTACCGGATTTGGCTATTCCGGCAGAGACAGCCTGCCCGGCGGGCATTCGCGAAATCGCACTTGAGGTGATCTGGTAAACGTTGGCCTGGCGATAGATTTTGTGTTGCAACCTGAAGGCGGCAGCACAATGAACATCGCCGCTTAAAAACACCAGGGTCCGGCCCTCGGCATCGAAGGCGGCAAATATTTTTTCCAGCAGAAGGTTTCTTTCAACATGGTTGGAGGGATGATCCCATTCATCCATGAAGTCGTCCTTGAGGCTGTTAATCAAGGACCCTGCCGTCAATACGATGGATCGCCAGTGAACGACTGGAACGGAACTGACCACAAACACGATTTTTGATTTTTTGACGGGGGGCGTATCCAGCCAACCTAGAAAGCGGGCAACCTGATCATCTCCAAGAAGTCTGTTCTGGGCTCTTTCAACATCATGATGCCCACGCAGGTCGAGTACATAGAATGGGGTTGTTCCCTTTGTGAAGTTATAGTCCCAGACGCATTTTTCGGGCGTTTTCAATAACGACCTGACAATGTTGGTAGGAGGATTGTGACTGTGGCCATATTCAAAATAGGCTGTTCTTGCTGCATTCCACATTGAGTCTATAAGTTGCTGGTCAATGTCGGGGTCGTCTTTCTTGAAGTACCTTGAAAGAATTTCCAGACGTTCCTTGTTGGTTCGCGATCCCCAGCCATCCATGATTTCATGGTCATCCCAAATCATGTATTGAGGCGTTTTCGAAAAGATCTCCTGCATCTGAGGGAAATTCCAGTACACACGGTAATACCAGCGGTAGAGGCTCAGAAGGTAAGCATCAAGGCCCGCAGTGAGCAGTTTTCCGTCTTTTGTAAAAGCCGCGATCAGATCGTCCTTGTTGTTCTGCAGCCATTCCCAGATGTCCGGAAAGTATTTGTTTTCCTGGCAGTCCACATAGACTTGATCGCCACCGCCAATGACGAATCTGACTTTCGCGTTATTGGCCCGGCTGAGAAACAATGGCCACGCACCATTGCTGTTATTGGCGTTGAACGGGTCATGGCAGCTATAGAATCCGAAGCTGAAATCGGGCATGGATTGCGCCATGGTGGTAAAGGAGTAGACCTTTTGATACCCGATCTCTGTTCTGCGCCACATACTTTTGGACGCTGGCTTCTGACTCATCAAGTAATAGTAGTAGGTGGTGTTCGGTTTCAGATTGGCTATGTCGAAGGTGTTGGTCAGGTCTGAGTCTTCACTGAACTTGTACGACATTATGTTTTTCGGGTCGCACCCCTGACCTTTGAGAAACAACTCAATGGTTTTGCCATCAAGCGTAAACAGGTCCCCGACCAACGCCTTTTCGGACCAGACCAGCGTCCATTCTCCCGCCATATAGACGCGAATCCAGATTCGGGCACTGTCAGTGCTCACATGACCGACGACGCTGGCAGTGCCAAGTTTATTCACGTCGTATTCGTTGTTCCGCGGATCGACCAAGGCCATGACTTTCTCCATTTTCACTTGGGTTGTCAGGGGAACTGGAGTTCTGATCGAACACGGCCAACAGCAAACTTCTGACGAATCCCCATGAGGTGAACGATGTGACTATAGATGGTATCGGGCCATTGGGCTGAAGGGCCTCAACTGCCCCCCAAAAGGGGACAGATCTATTTTCAGAAAATAAATCTGTCCCCTTTTGGGTGTCGTCCCCTTTTGGGTGTCCCCTTTTGGGGGGGATGCATTGAACAGGTTCAACCGCTTCGGGTTTCCCCGAGTATCCGGGCTGCGTCCCGCGAGGGGGGCAAGCCGAATACCCGTGCGTAGTCACGGCTGAACTGTGTAGCGCTTTCATACCCGACTTCGAACGCCGCCTGGGTGACATTCCTGGTACTTGCCACCATCAGCGTTCGGGCTTGCAGCAGTCGAACCCGCTTTTGATATTGCAATGGGCTCAGCGCCGTAACGGCTTTGAAGTGTCGGTGGAAGGCTGACACGCTCATTGACGCAAGCCGAGCCAGATCGTCCACCCGGATCGGTTCGGCAAAGTCCTGTCGTATGTGCGCAATGGCAAGATTGACGCGTGCCATTGCGCTGTCGGGGGCGGCGATGTCACGCAGCATCCAGCCATGGGGGCCTTGCAGGACACGGTACAGAATCTCCCGCTCGTAGACCGGTGCCAGTGCCGCGATTTCTTCAGGTTTTCCCATCAGGCGTAGCATGCGCACCCAGGCATCCATCAAGGGCGGGGTGACAGCCGCCACCGAAAAACCGGTGTCCTGTTCATGTTGGCCGACTGGTTTGGGCAGATCAGCCAGCAGCGTCGTCAAGACAACCGGATCAAGCGTCAGACTGACCGCCAGGTACGGCTCACCGGCAGGAGAGGGGTGGACCTGGCCGACCGCCGGCAGGTCGATGGACATGACAAAGTAGGTCGCCGGGTCGTAATGCAGCGTACGGTCGGCGATGGTCATGGTTTTGCTGCCTTGCAGAATCAGGTTGATCATCGGTTGGTAAACCGCCGCCAGCAAATGCTCGGGGATTTCGCCCTGAACCATGGCGACACGCGGAATACCCGTTTCCGTGCGGCGGTTTTCGGCGTGTCGGGCCAGGGTACGAAGTTCTGTCAGTTGGCTGTTCATGCCGAGCATCTGACCCCACGCGAATACATCCACGCAAGCAAAAAGCAGAAACAGGCAGGTTTCGAAGAGGAATGGCTGCGCTCGCCGCCCGCCCGATGGCTACTGTGGTGACTCACCTCAAACGACATTGGAGTAGCGCATGAGCGTTATCGTTATTACCGGCGGCAGCCGTGGCATCGGCGCCAGTGCGGCCGAGCAGTGTGCTCGGCGCGGTATGGGCGTCATCCTGACTTACCAACGCAATGCCGACGCGGCAGCCTCTGTTGTCCGGGGTATCCAGGCCTCGGGCGGCACCGTCGTGGCGATTCAACTGGACGTTGCCGACGTCAGCCAGTTCGACGATTTCCGCCAGAAGGTAGCGCACGCACTACAGGCCACCTGGGGTGTGGAAAGACTGTCCGGGCTGGTCAACAACGCCGGCCACGGCTTGTTCAATTCGCTGGAAACGGTGACCGAGGCGCAGTTCGACGGTTTATTGAACACCCACCTCAAGGGCCCGTTTTTTCTCACACAAACCCTGCTGCCGCTAATGGAGGAGGGCGCCAGTATCGTCAATCTGACCAGTGCGACCACCCGTGTCGCAACAGCGGGCGTGGCGCCATATGCCGCCGCCAAGGGCGGGCTTGAGGTCCTGACGCGTTACATGGCCAAGGAGTTCGCGGATCGCCGGATTCGGGCCAACGCGGTTTCGCCAGGCGCGATACGCACTGAATTGGGCGGTGGCTTGAATGATGAGTTCGAGGCCTTGCTGGCCTCGCAAACGGCGCTCGGCCGGGTGGGCGAGCCGCAGGACGTCGCTCGCGTCATTTCCCTGTTGCTGAGCGAAGAGAGCGGCTGGATCAACGCTCAGTCCATTGAAGTCGCGGGCGGCTATTTCATCTGAACCGATCATTGAACGCGAGGCAGCACCATGCTTGATCATATTTTTCTGTCAGTCAGCGATATCCAGCGCTCCATTGATTTCTATACGGCTGTATTGACCCCGCTTGGCATCACCGCCAGGCTCGATTACGACGGCAAGGATGGCCCGCCGGGGCATCCCGACCTGAAAGGTTTCGGTGCCCATGGCCGGATGTTTTTCTGGTTGCGCGCAGGTGTGGTAGAGGGGCGGGCAGTGCATGTAGGTTTTGTCGCCAGCAGCAAGGCCGAGGTTGACGCGGCTTACGCGGTGGCCATTGAACGGGGTGCTGTCGACAACGGCCCGCCGGGCGCACGCTTGCATTACGACCCCGACTATTACGCGGCCAACGTCCTCGATCCGGACGGTTACAGCCTGGAATTCGTCTACAAAAAATGGCAGCACGCCCAATGAGTAAGTTAATGATCTACGGCGCGACGGGTTACACCGGGCGCATGGCGGCCGAGCACGCTCGGTCGTTGGGCCTCGATGTCGTCATCGCCGGCCGGACAGCAGAAAAACTCCAATCCCTCGCGGCGCAGCTGGACGTGCCTTATCGAGTGTTCGCTGCGGATGCCGTCGCAGCAGAGTCACTGGGGGGCATTGCAGTACTGTTGAACTTTGCAGGGCCGTTCGCGCAGACGGCGGACATTTTCATGCAGGCGTGTATCAAGGCCGGGGTGGACTATCTGGATATCACCGCAGAGATCAATGTCTATCGGCGGGCCGAGCAACTAGGCGCCGAAGCCGCGAAGGCCGGTGTCATGTTGCTGCCTGGCGTCGGCTGGGATGTGGTGCCGACCGATTGCCTGGCGATGCATGTCGCTCGACGCGTACAGGAACCGCGTTCACTGAAGATCGCCCTGCAAGTGGCCGGCTCCATGTCTCGCGGGTCGGCTTTGAGTGTCGGTGAAATCGTTGGTGCGGGCCTGCTGGCCAGTGTCGACGGACAACTGGTCGCCACGCCCGATGCCGAGCCCCGCCAATTCGATTTCGGCGACGGGCCGGTGGTCTGCGTACCGCTATCGTTCGGCGACCTGGTCACCGGTTGGCACTCCACCGGCATTCCCGACATCGCCATGTATGTGCACATCAGTGGCGACGCGTTTCCCGAGGGCGATCTGTCGCTGTTGCCGGACGGCCCCAGCGCCGAACAGCGTGAGGCTCATCGCGCCCGTGCGGTGGCCGAAGTCTCTGGCGTCAACGGCAGTGCCGCGCGGTCGGTCATTGAAACGGTCAACGGCTATACCTACACACCGTTGGTGGCCGTGGAGGCTGCTCGTCGAGTGTTGGCGGGGGAACGACGGCCAGGTTTTGAAACACCGGCTCGGGTATTCGGCATCGAGTTTGCCCGGAGCATTGCAGGAACAACCGTGACTGACTTCTAAAACCATCGGGACGACGAGCCGCCTTTCCATCAGGTACTCGGCGGCTTCGCCAACTCAATCCCCGCCGCCCCCAGCCGCTTGAGAATCTCGAACAACAGATCACTCTTGGTCTTGCCGACAATCCTCGGGCTGTCGACGTAACCGGTCACGGTCAACGTGATGCCATCGGGTGAAAGTTTGCTGAACCGCACGAAAGGCGCCGGTTTGCCGAGGATGGTTTCGTGCTCTTTGTAGGTGTCGAGCAGCAGGCCTTTGACCTGTTCAGGGTCGATGTCCAGCGGGAACATCAGCTCCAGCGTCGCCACGCCCTGGGCGCTGCCGCCGAGGGTGACATTGCGCAGGTTCTGCGAGATCAGTTGCGAGTTGGGCACGATCACGATGGAGCGGTCGCTGAGCTGGATCTCGGTGGCGCGCACGTTGATCCGGCGGATGTCGCCCTCGACGCCGCTGATGCTGATCAGGTCGCCCACTTTGACCGGGCGTTCGGTGAGCAGGATCAGCCCCGAGACGAAGTTCTTCACGATCTCCTGCAGACCGAAACCGATGCCCACCGACAGCGCGCTGACGATCCACGCCAGATTGGTCCACTGCACGCCCAGCGACGACAGCGTCAGCAGAATCACCACCGCGTAGCCGATGTTGGAAAACAGCGTGCTGAGCGACGCGCACATGCCCGGGTCCATGTCGGTCTTGGGCAGGAACTCGTTGTCGAGCCAGCGGCGCAGGGCACGGATCAGGTATATACCGATCAGCAGGGCGAGTATGGCGTTGAGCAAATGCCCGGGAACGATGTTCAGTTTGCGCAGGCCGGCACCGCCGAGAATGGTGCCGATGCTGTTGGCCAATTGACCCAGCGTGGTGCCGATGCCGCCCACGAACAGCGTGATCACTGCCAGCAACAGCAACGCCGCCCGGCCCACGCCGGCCAGCAGGGTCGAGGCCTGTTCGAGGCGTCGGTCGCCGACGCCCAGCAGTTGCTTCAAGGCCTTGCCGCTGGAATGGCGGGGCGAGAAGACGTATTCGCAGCTGTCCTTGAGCAACTGCATCAACAGGTAGAAACCGGACAGCACGATAAACGCCCACACCAGTTCATAGGTGATGAACCGCGCCAGCGATACGTAGCCTGTCAGCAACGCACCGAGGGAAATGACCATCGCCAGCGTGGTCACGGTGTAAATCACCCCGGCCAGGGTGTTGCCCGTCACCTGCGCATCCCCGGCCGCCGCCAGCGCCTTGCGCACCTTGCCGACGCGCATCAGCAGCACGGTGACGATGGCCAATACCACCAGCGCGATGACGCCGCGGCCGGTGATCACGATCTGGCTGCTCATGCCGGACGAGTTGCCGACCTGCACCGCCGTTACCAGCACCAGCAGCGTCGCGGCGAGGACTCTCGCGAAAGGCTTGAGCGTGAGCGCCACCGGTTCGGCAATCGCCGGCAACCGCCACGACGGGTGCTCGGTGGACAGCAAGGCGCGGCTCAGGCTGGTGATCATCACGCAGGCGTACACGACTTTCTGGAATTCGTCGGAAAACGTCGCCAGCATTGGCGGCAGCGGCACATGCCGGGTGCAGGCGTAATACAGCAGTTCCAGGGCAATCGCAGTGGTCGCCAGTGTCGCCAGCGCCGAGGCGAAAGCCAGCGAACTGCGGCGCAAGCGGCCTTCGGGCATGCGATGAATGCATACCCACGCCAGCCAGCGGTCGGCAAGCCGTCGACCCAGGGTCCAGACCAGGAACGACAACACCACCAGCACGCTGGTGTAGAGCCGTTGCCCCGGTTGCCAGGCCTCGGTGCCGGTTTCCTTGATCTGGTCGACGAACATCTGCAGGCGTTGGCGATCGGCAGGATCGGGATCGACTATCGGTGACCAGAAATCAGGGCTGAGCACGCTGTCGGTGCGCAGGGTGAGTTCGCTTTCCAGCAACGTGCGGCGAATGCCGGCGATCTGGGTGATCAGGTCGGTGGCGTTCTGCTTGAGCGTGGCCAGATTCTTCAGCGCAGTATCGACTTTGTTCTTCTGCTCGATCAGCGCTGCTCGCTGCGCGGCGATATCGGCCTGTTCGGCGGCCACCGCTTCCGTCGGTGCCGCGCCCAGCACGCCCAGTTGTACGGTCAGTTGTGCCTGCTGCGGCAGCAGCGAAGCCGATAGCCGATCGATGTCCAGAATGAACGTCTGCACCCGATCCTGGGGGCCTTCGAGCTGGTTGTAATTGTTGGCGGACGAGATCTGCTGCTTCAGGCCATCGAGGCGTTGTTGCAGGGCTTGCAGATCATTCTGGGTGACACCGGGGAGCGGGGCACCGCTGTCGGTCGAGGGCGACAAATCTGCGGCCGACACCATGGCCAGCCCCGGGACAAGCAGGATCAGGGCGACGAACATCAATGACTTCAATGCGTTGCGCATGGGACTGGCGATTCCGGTTGAACACACAATCAATGAGGTTAGGTGATCGTTCGAGCGCTGCATGAATTTCCGTTGCTAATCCTGGCTTAATGCTCATCCGCTGATATCGCCGGCATCCGATTGTGAATCCCGTTTCTCGCAACTAGACTTCCGGCCATGAAACGCTACCTGCGGTTTTGTCTCGTCTTCCTGATCAGCCTGGCGCTTCCCCTCAGCGGGATGGCGGGCGTGCAGGCACCGACAGAACCCTGCCCGATGCAAGCCATGGGTATGGCGATGATGGACGGCATGGGCATGGATTGCTGCAAGGACATGAAAAGCCCCACCGATCACGGCGCGCCTTGCAAGCCGGGCCAGGAGTGCAAGACTGGCGGCCTGCTGCAAGTCGCGATCCTCAAGCCGCCCGTCACCGTGTTCAGCCCCGTTGCGCATTCTTTCTTCAGTGATTCCCTGCCCGTAGCGACCCCGACCGGGGTCTGGCGACCGCCCCGCGTCTGATTCCTGTCTCCCTTGAAAACTCATTCCGCCCCGGCGGAGTGGATTGGCTGTGCGCGTGTTTTACGCCGCGCACAGCGGACGATCACAGGAATCGTAAACATGACATTCAAGTGCACAGGTTGGCCCGTCGTGGTCGGCCTCGCAGCAAGCGTGCTCGCGTGGCCGGGTTTCGCCGCCGCGCTGACACTCGATGAAGCGCTGCGGCTGGCGGAAACCAATGCGCCGTCGCTGAACGCTCAAGATGCAAAAATTCAGGCCGCCAGCAGCGCCGCCATCCCGGCGGGGGAGTTGCCCGATCCGAAACTGGTGCTGGGCGTGCAGAGCTATCCCGTGGGTGGCCCGGACCGCTACAGCCTCGACAAGGACTTCATGACCATGCAAATGGTCGGCTGGCGCCAGGACATGCCCAACGGCGACAAGCGCAAGGCGCGTATCGAAGTCGCCGAGGCGGGCATCGAGCGCGCGGCGGCGGAACGTCGCGTCGAACGTCTGAAAGTCCGTCAGGCCACCGCGCTGGCGTGGATCGGCAGCTATTCGGTGGAGCGCAAACAGGCGCTGCTTCAGGACTTCTACAAGGAAAACCGCCTGCTGAGCGATACCGTGCGGGCGCAGATTGCCGGTGACCGGGCGCAACCTGCGGACGCCGTGACGCCGAAGCAGGAAGCCGCCCGACTGGCCGAGCAAGAAGACAACCTGACGCTGGAACGCGCCCAGGCTCGCGCGGCGCTCAAGCGCTGGATCGGCACCGCTGCCAACGACAAGCCCGAAGGCAGCCTGCCGCAATGGTCGGTCGAACCCGCCACCTTCAATCATCAACTGCAACACCATCCCGAACTGGCCGCGTTTGCGCCCATGGCCCGCGAAGCGCAGGCGAAGGTGCAGGAAGCGGTGTCCGAGAAAAAGTCCGACTGGAGCTGGGAAGTGGATTACCAGCACCGTGGCCGCGAGTTCGGCGACATGGTCAGCGTGCAGTTTTCCTGGGATCTGCCGCTGTTTCCCGAATCGCGGCAGAACCCGAAGATCGCTGCCCGCCAGGCCGAGCTCAGCCAGATCGAGGCTGAGCGCGAAGCCCTGTCCCGGGAGCACACCGAACAACTGGAAAACGAGCTGGCCGACTACGCGCGCCTCGACCGGGCGGTGCTGCGCAACCAGCAAAGCCTGGTGCCGCTGGCCAAAGAAAAGGTCGAGTTGAGCCTGGCCAGTTATCGCGCCGGCAAGGGCGATCTGAACGCCGTGGTCAGCGCCCGCCGCGAACTCATCGAGGCGCGCCTCAAACAGATCGACGTGGAAGAACAGCGCGCACTGACCGTTGCGCGTCTGCATTTCGCTTACGGGGAGAGCAGCCTGTGAACGGACCAAATTTTCATGGCCTGTGTCTGGCCGGCCTCGTACTTGCTGTGGGTGTGGCTGCTGGTTACGGCGTGGCTTATCAGCACATGTCTGGCGTAACCGACGTGCCAGCGGAGCAGGGCGCCGAACCCAAGGCCCTGTACTGGTACGACCCGATGTACCCGCAGCAGAAGTTCGACAAACCGGGCAAGTCGCCCTTCATGGACATGCAACTGGTGCCGCGATACGCCAGCGAAGGCGCAGGCAATGCGACGGTCAGCATTGATCCGGGCCTGACCCAGAATCTGGGGCTGCGCACGGCAACGGTTGCGCGCGGGCGGTTTTCCTCCAGCCTCGACGTGACCGGTGTGCTGGCCTTCAACGAGCGCGACGTGGCGGTGATCCAGACCCGCACCAGCGGTTTTGTCGAACGGGTCTACGCCCGGGCACCGGGGGATGTGCTGGCGGCGGGGGCGCCGTTGGCGGACATTCTCGTACCGGACTGGGCGGCAGCGCAGACCGAGTTTCTGGCCCTCAAGCGCAGCGGTGACCGCGAACTGATCGCAGCGGCGCGCCAGCGTTTGCAACTGACCGGCATGCCATCGAGCCTGATTGCCCAGGTGGATCGCAGCGGCAAGGTTCAGCCGAACCTCACCGTCACCAGCCCGGTGGCCGGCGTGGTGCAGGAGCTCAACGTGCGCACCGGCATGACCGTGGCGAGCGGCGAGACGCTGGCGCGGGTCAACGGGCTGGGCAGTGTCTGGCTCGCCGTGGCGGTGCCGGAAGCGCAGACCGGCTCCATCGCCGAAGGCCAATCCATCGAAGCTCGGTTGCCGGCATTTCCCGGCACCGTGTTCAACGGCAAGGTCAGTGCAATCCTGCCGGACACCAATTCAGACAGCCGCACCTTGCGCGTGCGGGTCGAACTGGCCAACGCCGAGGGGCGCTTGCGTCCGGGGATGACGGCGCAGGTCCGGTTGAACCATTCGACCGGGCAGGACAGCCTGTGGGTGCCGAGCGAAGCGGTGATCCGCACCGGCAAGCGGGCCTTGGTCATGCTGGCCGAGGACACGGGACACTATCGCCCGGTGGAGGTGCGGCTCGGTCAGGAGAGCGACGGCAAAACGGTGATTCTCAAAGGCCTGGAAGAAGGCCAGAAGGTCGTGACTTCCGGCCAGTTCCTGCTCGATTCCGAGGCCAGTCTGAAGGGCATCGTCGCTGCGCCGCTTGAGACGGACGAGCAAGCCTCGGGGAGTCAGCCATGATTGCCGCGCTGATTCGCTGGTCCGTGGCCAACCGTTTTCTGGTGCTGTTGGCGACGCTGTTCATCACCGGTTGGGGTGTGTGGTCGGTGCAAAGCACGCCGATCGATGCACTGCCGGATTTGTCCGATGTGCAGGTGATCATCCGCACGCCGTACCCCGGACAGGCGCCGCAGATTGTCGAGAACCAGGTGACCTACCCGCTGACCACCACCATGCTCTCGGTGCCGGGGGCGAAAACCGTGCGCGGTTATTCGTTTTTCGGTGACAGCTTCGTGTACGTGCTGTTCGAGGACGGCACCGATCAATACTGGGCGCGCTCGCGGGTGCTGGAATACCTGAGCCAGATCCAGAGTCGTCTGCCGGCCAGTGCCAAGCCGGCGTTGGGCCCGGATGCCACCGGGGTCGGCTGGATCTATCAGTACGCGCTGGTGGACCGCAGCGGCCAGCATGATCTGGCGCAGTTGCGCGCGTTGCAGGACTGGTTCCTCAAGTTCGAGCTCAAGACCCTGCCCAACGTCGCCGAAGTCGCCACCCTCGGCGGCATGGTCAAGCAGTATCAGGTGCAGCCCGATCCGGTAAAACTGGCCAGCCTCGGCATCACCCTGGGGCAAGTGCGCGAAGCCATCGGCAATGCCAATCAGGAGACGGGTGGCGCGGTGCTGGAAATGGCCGAGACCGAGTTCATCGTGCGCGCGTCCGGCTACCTGAAAACCCTCGATGATTTCCGCGCGATCCCGCTCAAACTCGGCGCTGGCGGGGTGCCGGTGACCCTGGGCGATGTCGCCACAGTCCAGACCGGACCGGACATGCGCCGGGGCATTACCGAACTGGACGGCCAGGGCGAGACCGTCGGTGGCGTGGTGGTCTTGCGCAGCGGCAAGAACGCCCGGGAGACCATCGCGGCGGTCAAGGCCAAGCTCGAAGACATGAAAAGCAGCCTGCCGCCCGGTGTTGAAATCGTCACCACCTACGACCGCAGCAAACTCATCGATCGCGCCGTGGACAACCTCAGCCACAAACTGCTCGAAGAGTTCATCGTTGTGGCGCTGGTGTGCGGGATCTTCCTCTGGCATCTGCGCTCGTCGCTGGTGGCGATCATCTCGTTGCCGGTGGGTGTGCTGATTGCGTTCATCGTCATGCGCCATCAGGGGCTGAACGCCAACATCATGTCACTGGGCGGGATTGCCATCGCCATTGGTGCGATGGTCGATGCCGCCGTGGTAATGATCGAGAACGCGCACAAGAAAATCGAAGCGTGGCACGCCGCCAACCCGGGGCAGGAGCTCAAGGGCGAACGTCACTGGCAGGTGATGACCGACGCGGCGGCGGAGGTCGGGCCGGCGCTGTTCTTCTGCCTGTTGATCATCACGCTGTCGTTCATCCCGGTGTTTACCTTGCAGGCTCAGGAAGGACGGTTGTTCGGCCCGTTGGCGTTCACCAAGACCTACGCCATGGCGGCGGCAGCGGGGTTGTCGGTGACGCTGGTGCCGGTGTTGATGGGCTACTGGATTCGCGGGCGGATTCCGGATGAGCGCCACAATCCGCTCAACCGTTGGCTGATCCGGATCTACCAGCCGGCGCTGGATGCGGTGTTGCGTCGACCGAAGTTCACGCTGGTGATGGCGCTGCTGGTGTTCATCAGTGCAGCGTGGCCGGTCTCGCGGCTCGGTGGCGAGTTTCTGCCGCCGCTGGACGAGGGCGATCTGCTGTACATGCCGTCGGCCCTGCCGGGTTTGTCAGCGCAAAAAGCCGCGCAATTGCTGCAGCAGACCGACCTCCTGATCAAGACCGTACCCGAGGTCGAGCATGTGTTCGGCAAGGCCGGTCGCGCCGAAACCGCCACCGATCCGGCACCGCTGGAGATGTTCGAAACCACGATCCAGTTCAAGCCCCACGAGCAATGGCGTCCGGGAATGACCCCGGAAAAACTCGTGGAAGAACTGGATCGCGTGGTGAAGGTGCCTGGCCTGACCAACATCTGGATTCCACCGATCCGCAACCGCATCGACATGCTCGCCACCGGGATCAAAAGTCCCATCGGCGTAAAGGTCGCCGGCAACGACCTGGCCCAGATCGATGCGGTGACCCAGGCCGTCGAGCGTGTTGCCAAAGACGTGCCCGGCGTCAGTTCGGCGCTGGCCGAGCGCCTGACCGGTGGCCGCTACATCGACGTCGATATCGATCGGAACGCGGCGGGCCGCTACGGGCTGAACATCAGTGATGTGCAATCCATCGTCGCGGGGGCCATCGGCGGCGAGAATGTCGGGGAAACCATTGAGGGACTGGCACGTTTCCCGATCAACATCCGTTACCCGCGAGAGTGGCGCGATTCGCCCGGCGCCCTGGAGCAACTGCCGATCTACACGCCTTCGGGCAGTCAGGTCACCCTCGGCATGCTGGCGAAAATCCGTGTCACGGACGGCCCGCCGATGCTCAAGAGTGAAAACGCCCGACCGTCCGGCTGGGTGTACATCGACGTGCGCGGTCGCGACATCGCGTCGGTGGTGGGTGACTTGCGTCGAGCGGTCAGCGAGCAGGTGAAACTGCAGCCGGGCATGAGCCTGAGTTACTCGGGGCAGTTCGAGTTTCTCGAACGGGCCAACGCTCGCCTGAAACTCGTGGTTCCGGCCACGCTGCTGATCATCTTCGTGCTGCTCTACCTGACCTTCGCCCGTTTCGACGAAGCGCTGCTGATCATGGCCACGCTTCCGTTCGCCCTGAGTGGCGGCGCGTGGTTTCTCTACCTGCTGGGCTACAACCTGTCGGTGGCCACCGGGGTCGGGTTCATTGCACTGGCCGGGGTGTCCGCCGAGTTCGGCGTGATCATGCTGCTCTACCTGAAAAATGCCTGGGCCGAACGCGAAGACGGCGGCGACCGCACCGAGCGCGGGCTGGTCGCGGCGATTCGCGAAGGCGCCGTGCAGCGCGTACGCCCCAAAGCCATGACCGTGGCCGTGATCATCGCCGGCCTGTTGCCAATCCTGCTGGGCAGCGGCACCGGTAGCGAAGTCATGAGCCGCATCGCCGCGCCCATGGTCGGCGGCATGGTCACGGCGCCGTTGTTGTCCCTGTTTGTCATTCCGGCGGCGTATCGACTGATGCGCAGTCGTCACTTGTCCGTTGAAACCCTCCCACCTGAAGGAAAAACCTCATGAAACTGATCCCGATCTCTGTTGCCGGCACGCTGGTTGCGTTCGCTTTTACTGTGCAGGCAGAAGACATGCCCGGCATGAAGATGGACGACATGCAGGGCATGCAGATGCAGGCCGCCACGCAACAGAAAACGGCCGCGAATGCCGAGGGCACGATCAAGGCCATCGATGCAGCGAAGCACACCGTGACCATCGCACATGGCGCCGTAGCGTCGTTGCAGTGGCCGCCGATGACCATGGGCTTCGCCGCGACTCAGGAACAACTGGCCGGGTTGGCGGTGGGTGACCAGGTTAAGTTTTCGTTCCGGATGGAGGGCAGCAAGGCGACCATCGTGTCGATCAACAAGTAAGCGTGTGACGTAAAAAGCCGGCGCGAACCATCGCGCCGGCTTTTTATTCGGGTTTTCAGATCGAGCGCTGCTTGACCCGTTGCATCAATTCCTCCGCCGACTCCTTGCGCTCCGAGTAGCGATCCACCAGATCCGGACGATCACGCAGCAACAGCGTGAACTTCACCAGTTCCTCCATCACATCCACCACCCGATCGTACAGCGCCGAAGGTTTCATGCGGTTGCCTTCATCGAATTCGAGATAGGCCTTCGGCACCGAGGACTGATTGGGGATGGTGAACATGCGCATCCAGCGGCCCAGAACGCGCAGTTGATTGACCACGTTGAACGATTGCGAACCGCCGCAGACCTGCATCACTGCAAGGGTCTTGCCCTGGGTCGGGCGCACGGCGCCAAGCGCCAGCGGCACCCAGTCGATCTGCGCCTTGAACACCGCTGACATCGCACCGTGACGTTCGGGCGAGCACCAGACCTGGCCTTCGGACCATTGCATCAGCGCAAGCAGTTCCTGGACTTTCGGGTGATCACCAGGCGCATCGTCCGGTAACGGCAGGCCCGACGGATTGAAGATCCGCGTTTCGGCACCGAAGTGCTCCAGCAGTCGGGCGGCTTCTTCCACCAGCAAGCGGCTGAACGAGCGTGGGCGGGTCGAGCCGTAGAGCAGCAGGATTCGTGGCTTGTGGAGGCCATCGTTACGGGCGATTTTTTGAATCAGTGAAGGGTCGAGATTGGGCAAGTCGGTCATGACGGCTCCGGTCAAAGCAGGCTGATGCGGTCGAGCTCGCGCTTGAGGGCATCGCGATCAAGTTGGGCGAAGGGCAGGGCGAGAAAGGCCCGGCAGCGGGTTTCGATCCGGGCCAGGGTGGCGTGGAAGGCTGCATTGATAGCGGTCTCATCGCCATGCACTTCCGACGGATCCTCCAGTCCCCAATGGGCTTTCAGGGCCGGGCCGAAGTACACCGGGCAGGCTTCGCCGGCGGCCTTGTCGCACACGGTGATGACAATGTCCGGCGGAGTGTCTTCGAAGGCGTCGTTGCCCTTGCTGCTCAAGCCGGCGATGGAAATGCCGGCCTCCTGCAACGTGGTCAGGCTGCGCGGCAGCACCTGGCCTTTGGGGAAGCTGCCGGCACTGACCGCCTCGAAACCTTGCGGCGCCAGGTGATTGAACATCGCTTCGGACAGAATGCTGCGGCAACTGTTGGCGGTGCACATGAATAGAACGCGCATGATCGGTCCTCAGCAGCAGGCGGATGTATTGAGCGGGCGATCGCCCATGGCGGCGAGTCGCGCGCTGTTTTCTTCCAGCCAGGCGGTGTTGGCATTCAGGGTGGTCTGCAACATCTCGCGTACCCATTCCGGTAACTGCGGATTCAGTCGGTAATACACCCACTGGCCCTGACGGCGATCCAGCAGCAGGCCGCAGGTGCGTAACTGCGCCAGATGACGGGAGATTTTCGGCTGGCTGTCGTCGAGGGCGCAGACCAGCTCGCAGACGCACAACTCGCCTTCACGGGTGATCAGCAGCGTGGCCCGGGCGCGGGTTTCGTCGGCGAGGCATTTGAAAACGGTGGCGGGGGTGAGCATGAACGTGCCCTTGATACATATGGGGTTTCGAATATACGGATATCCATATGTATAGGGCAAGCGCTTGAGTCGAGGAAACTGCACGCGTCGATAGAAGGCGTTGGGCGGCTTACCGCTTGCTGAAGGCCAGCCGCGCGGCAAACAGCACGAAAATCACCCCGGTGGTGCGATCCATCCAGCGAATCACCTTCTCCCGGCGCAGAAATCCCGACAGCGGCTGCGTCGCGCCGATCAGCACCAGCGACCAGATCAATCCCAGCACCACATGAATGCTCACCAGCCCGAATGTCCACGGCACCAGCGGCTGCCCTTGCGGTATGAACTGGGGCAGGAATGATACATAGAAAATCCCCACCTTGGGATTGAGCACATTGCCCAGCATGCCTTTCAAGAACCAGTTGCCTCCCGGCTTGCCGTTGGCTTCGGCGGCTGCCAGCGAGCGGCGAGGGCGCAGCAGCATGTTCAACCCGAGCCACGCCAGATACGCCGCGCCGCAATACTTCAACAGGTTGTAGGCCAGCTCCGACAGCGCAATCAACGCCCCTAGCCCAAACGCCACCGCCGCGCCCCACAGCAGGCAACCGGCGTTGATGCCCAACGCAGCACGCAAGGCCTGTTGCTTGCCTTCGACGGTGGCGGTGCGCAGGACCAGCGCGGTGTCGAGGCCGGGGGTCAGGGTCAGCAGCGTGGCGGCGAGGGTGAAAGCGAGGAGGTTGTCGGCGATGGACATGGCGCGAGGGTTCCCTGTTCTGGATGGGGGAACGGTAGCGGTTTCAGGTGGGAGGATCCAGCAGTGAAACGAGGCGGGGCTCGATAGCGTCTGGCTGTATCTCCAGGATCGCCAGCGTGACCGGCAGTTTGAAGCGACGAGGGCCTGCGCTGCCCGGGTTGACGTAGAGACGGTCACTACGCCATTCGATAAGCGGTTTGTGGGAGTGGCCGGTAATGATGAGTTTTACGCCCGGGTCGAGATCGCCGGGAACGTCGGTGATGTCGTGGACGAGCAGGGTTTGCCAGCCGTTGAGGGTGAACGTCAGCAGGTCGGGGATCTCGTTGGCCCAGGAGCTGTTCAGATCATTGTTGCCGCGCACGGCATGGACGGGGGCGATTTCGGCGAGCCGGGCGAGTATGTCCGGGTTACCGATGTCGCCGGCGTGGATGATCTGATCGCAACCTTGCAGCGCGGCGAGGGCTCCAGGGCGCAGGAGGTTGTGGGTGTCGGAGATGAGGCCGATCTTCATGCGGAACTCCGGGTGGGCAGCAGGATGCTGGTTCCCCCCGTCAGGTCGGGGGGGCACTTCGTACTGTCCAGTATTGCTGGCTCTGGCCTGTTCACGTCCACAGGCAACATTCGACGTTCACACTTTTCACTCATTCTGGACGTTGTGAACCGGTCACAAGCCTGAGACGCTGGCGTGACGCTTACCAAAAGGACATACGGACATGAGCACGCCAAAAATCTTGATCACGGGGGCTTCGGGCCAGATCGGCAGGGCTTTCTGGACCGCACGAGAAGATAAATCCGATTTGCGTCTGGCCGATATAGACGTAACAACACTTCCGGACTCGGCACAACGTTTCTCTCTCGACATCAGGGATCAGGCCAGTTGTCTCGAGGCCTGCGAAGGCATTGACACCGTGATCCATCTCGCTGCCGATCCGAACCCGGACGCCGACTTCACATCTTCCCTGCTGCCTGTGAATATTATCGGCACTTACAACATGCTGTTCGCCGCCAAAGCGCAAGGCTGCAAGCGCTTCATATTCGCGAGCAGTGCCCAGGCGATTGAGGGGTATCCGAAAGACGTCCAGATCCATGAATGGATAGCACCTAAACCGGGCAACCTTTACGGGGTCAGCAAAGCGTTTGGCGAAGCGCTGGCCTCGATGTATGCAAACGATGGGCAAATGACAACGATCGCGGTCTGTATTGCGAACGTAGCCAGATTTCACGCCGGAGAAACCCACAGCCCGCGGGACGTGGCCGCGTTTATCAGCTACAGGGATGTTGTAGCGTTACTGGAACGATGCGTCGAGGCCGATCTGAGCGGGTTCCATGTTGTTCATGGTGTTTCGGATAACCGCTACAAACGGCTTTCAATTGATCAGACCAGAAAAGCTATTGGGTATGCGCCCCTTGATGATTCATTCAAGATTCAGGAAGGGCGGGCTTGATCTGATTGGGGGCGGTATTTTACGGGGCACCTGAGTGAGTCAGGAACGCCCTGCGGACGCGGCAGGAGTGGAAGGGGACTGATTTATTATTTGAATAAATATATCAGTCCCCTTTTTCGTTGTCCCCTTTTTCGTTTCTTTTTCGTTTTCCTTTTTTTTTGTCCCCTTTTATTAGAAAAATATATCAATTAGTGTGCGACTGATAATTATGAGGAAGCATGAAATTACTCATATTCCGAATATGGCGGAGTCAACCCCGCAGCGTAGTATGCGTTGTTGACTTTTATCTTTGCTTTTAGAATATCTAAGCGGAACTGGAGAATGTTATCGTCGGAGGGAAGGGGGCTCTTTTTAAGCTCCTTGTCCAAAATGCTTTGAGATATTTCTAGCTGGGCACTTGAAGTTATTATCTCTTGAGTCTGCCCCCTCTTGGCCGATTCAGCAGCGTCTGCGGTTTTTTTTCTGGCCTCGGGCAATTGATCTTCCACGGTTTTACCTAGATCTCCTGCGGAGGTACTAATTACTTTTGCCAGAGCGACTCCAAATTTATTTGCTTCTCTGGTATGGCTAATGCTGCCTACCGTAGAGATATATCCTGCTTGAGGATAGTCCGCTTTCTGATCGTCACCAAAGCAAGATCGCGGTCCGTTTTTAGAAGTGTATTCTTTGCAAATGTCTTTGGCCCATATAATTCTTCTGGTTTTCAAATCATCGCTTTTTTCTGCAGTCGACAAAGTTTCGATAAGCTTGTCCCTCTCAGGTCGCTGTAATTCCCATCCAGAGCAAAGTGGATCTGCGCTTGATGCTTTAAGTGACTTGCAGTAGCTTATTAAGTTGTCTCGAGCGCCGTTCACCGAGTACACGCTTACTACATCTTTTTTGTATTCGAAATCGTTTGTGATGCCTCCATTGTTAATGTATGAAATGGCCTCGGCACGATCTTTTCCTTTCTTCGCTTGTGCAGTCTGTATTGCACTGACATCGTTTAGCTGAGGAGCGGCAAATGAATCGCTAGTGAGGAAGGTTAGCCGCGGGTCATTGGCTTTTAACTCATACCCTTTCGTAACGTCTGCAAAAGATATAGTGACTGAGCCAAAATTTTGTTCCGCATACTTTGACTTCAATGTTATTTGTAGGTCTACACGCCTGTTTTTTGTCCAAAAGCTGGAGTCCTCAAACTCCTTGATATTTGCATATACTGGTCTAAAGCGGAGAAATTTTTTGTCAATTGGGTCTTGTTCAAGCTTCAGCTCGAAATACATTTGATCGTTTGGCTTCATAGCTCCAAGACTTCGGGCTCCATCCAGAATGCTGAAATCACTTGCACTATAGATACCTTTACGAATTATAAGGCAGTTTTTATTTGAGACAATTTCCCCGAGCGGAGTAACTTTGTAAAATTTAGAGTAAACAGGCTGTGATGCTCTGATGACGGTACTTGTGTCGGCGGATGCCTTTATAGCCGCGCCAACTGCATCTACGGCAGCCTCTGCCGCCTTTGGTATGAGTATAGCGGCTACAGCTACACCAAAGGATTGAGCAGTGCCTTCTTTTTCTTCAGCAGGGCATGACTCATCCCACGTCGCCACGGTCTGCGCCGGCTCTGCACCTAGACAGGTATTAGCAAGCGACAAGGCAATAAAAAAAGTAGTGCTGATTGATATAGAGTGATTCATAGGTCGTCCCCTATTGATAGGCTTTATTCAACTGGCATACCAACTATCTGAATATTTCCAATCTCTTGCTCCTTGCGATTTTTATAATATTGACTAACCTATAGTATCAATGTGCCTTTACGTCAAGGTGTTTTCTAGGAGGGCTCATGGTCAGTAAGCACACCCAAAACTGCCTGGAAATTGCGTCTGCACTAGCAAGGAGTTATCCAGCCTCTATTGGCGTAGATTATGGGTACGTCTATAAGAAAGGGAAAAGATTAAAAAAATTTGGAATTCGCTTCCATGTACCAAATAAAATATCATCAGACAGGTTGTTAAAGGATCACGTCTTGCCAAGGAGTATAAACGGCGTCAGGTGTGACGTTATAGAGCGCATATATTACCCGCACGGCAACAGCTATGATGTTCTGAATCCATTACTGTCTGGAGCACTAATAGGTAACTTGCTTAGGCAAACCTCTGGTACCCTTGGCTTTTTTGCCAAGGATAACTTAGGCCGCATAGGCTTGGTTAGCAATTGGCATGTCTTGGAGGGCAGCTTAGCTTGGAAGAATGAGACAATTCAGCAACCAAGAAGTGCCAGAAATGTTGCAACTACCGTGTCAATGCTAGAGCCAGTGACCGGTTACGATTTTGGATTTGCTGTACTGGATGACGGAATCTCATGCTCTAGTGAAATATTAAATCTTGGGTTTTCTATTGTCGGTGTTGAACAACCAAAGGCTGGAATACTGGTTGTTAAATATGGTGCTGCAACAAAAGAAACGCGTGGAGTTATTGAGGCCTATCCAAGCAAGGATCTTCCAATGGTATATCCAGATCTGAACAATCAAACTTACTTTCTCAAGGCTTTTTGCATTACACCCGTACCCGGTGGCGAGCAGAGAATTAGTGGTCAAGGCGATTCAGGGAGTGTTTGGATAAACCCCGCAACACGTAACCTTGTTGGGCTTCATGTGGGCGGTCTTAAAGGTCGGTCAGAAGTGGCAATTGCTCATTCAGTTGTTGATGTTCTCGATAAGTTACAATTGGAATTATTTATTCAGTGAGAGCGTGGGCGCCGTAGATGGCTGGGGGAAGAGTCATGACATACTCGCTCAAGGATGTTTTTATTGAGGGAAGAGACTGAATTATTATTTGAAAAATATATCAGCCCCCTTTTTGGGAACGTTTCGGAGCGAGTGACGGTTCACCACCAAGATGGAGCGTGCGGTGTTACCTTGAAATCAAGGACCTCCAGGCCAACGAGTAGAGAGCCATCCTTAATCAAAATAACGCCTTCGTGCGATATGACGCTTGCAACCCACTCGGCTTGTGAGGGGTGATAAACGCACAAGCTGTCGCACTCGTCGATAAAGTCGACTTCATTAAGGGCAATAGCTCTAATCAAATCATCGGTTATTGGCAGTCGCTGAGTGCATCTGCCGGCAATATGACCGGCATAAGTTGTTACCGGTATAGCATTGACAGAGGTGGGGGAGTTGACGCGATAGCCAATTACATTATCGACCCTTGACTCTGGATAAAGCCAAATCACCAGTTCAAGTCGCGTCTGATTCGAGAGTTTGGAAAGCAATAGAATTTGCCTGTCAAAGCGGGTCTCTGTGATGAAAAGCGTCGCATCAATGTTGGCTTCCATTTTCCGGGCCCCCCTACTCAGCCAATGTGTCGAGCGTAGACTACAACTAGGGCGAAAGGGCGAAACAGAGCATCAAAGCTCAATCGCCCACGTCTGACTCACCAGCTCCTTCCCAAAGCTGAATATCGGCTCCTCCTCCACCAACTCAAACCCCGCCCGCTGATACAACTTGCGGGCATCAACCAGATTGCTGGTCGTCCACAGAATCATCTTTTTGTACCCGACATCCCGGGCAAACCTCAGGCATTCCTCGACGAGTCGATTGCCGATCCCCAGCCCCCGAGCGCTGGCGTCCACAAACAGCATGCGCAGTTTTGCCGTGGTTGCGTCGTGCCGGATGACAAATACTGACCCGACAACCTTGCCGTCCTTTTCCGCAATCCAGCAGCGTTCGCTGGCAGGGTCGAACTCGCGCAGGTATTTGGCGACGATTTCGGCGACCAGCGCTTCGAACTCCCGGTTCCAGCCGTATTCGCGGGTGTAGATGACGGTTTGTTGCTGCACCACCAGGCCCATGTCGCCGGGTTGTGGGTCTCGCAGCAGGTAGGCGGGTTGCTTGCCGCCCTCGAGCAGGGTCTGGATCTGCTTCATGGACTCGATCAATTGCAGCTGCTGCGGCTCGGCCATGCGTTCGAGCAGGGTGATGACTTCCTGCCGGGAGGCCTGTTCCAGCGGGGCGAGGATTTCGCGGCCGAGGTCGGTGATGTGCAACAGACTGGCGCGGGCGTCGGTGGCGGAAGGGACCTTCTGGATCAGGCCTTTTTTGTCGAAGCCGCTGATGATCCGGCTCATGTAACCCGCGTCCAGGCTCAGCATCTGGCGCAGGTCGGCGCTGGTCAGATCGCCGCCGGAGGCCAGTTCGTAGAGGATACGCAGCTCGGTCAGCGAGTAGTCGCTTTGCAGCAGGTGTTCCTGCAGAACGCCGATCTGGTGGGTGTAGAAGCGGTTGAATTGCCGGACGATGTCGGCTCGATCGATCAGTGGGGTCGCGGACATGGCATGTGCTCGAATAGTTGCCTTGAGCAACTATATAGTTGCCGTAGGCAATCAAGTCAAATGAATTGTCCAGCGTTCCTCAGGGCAAACTCTGCCGGGTCGAACCGTTCGCTGGTGTCCATTCGAATGTTTCTGAGAACCACCGTTTCCGAGTGTGATGCGTAGAGCGTTTCCGAAAAATAAGTGATCAGCAGCGTGCGACGGCGGGCTCCGGTGGCGTTCAGGCTGCCGGCGTGAATGAGATCGGCATCGAAAATCAGGATATCGCTTGCATTGCCCGTCAGTTGCACGGATCGGGACTCGTCAGTGAAATCGAATGGCGGCTCGCCGAGTGCAGGGCGATGGCTGCCGGGGACGATGCGGGTGGCGCCGTTCTCCGGGCCGTAATCGTCGAGATATACCAGCGCGACAGCGGTGTCGCCGGGGCGTTGCGCCGACAAGTCGCGGTGCAACTGCTGGTGGCCGCCACCGGCAAGCGGTTCACGGCCCTCTACCTGTGAAAGAAAGAAGCGTTCGCCGATCAATTCGCCTGCTACGGCCAGCAATGGTGGCAACCGGCACACAGCCTGAACGGTCGGGTCAGTGTCCAGCAGCGAATGGCGCCAATCGATGCCACGAGGCACGGGCCATTCGCTTGAGGGCTTTACGCCGGCGTCGAAGGTGTTCCGAAGCCCGCTCAGCCATGCAGCCGGGATTGCCTGGCGCAGCAGGGCATAACCGTTTTGGTGAAGTTGCCTAGCGCAGGGCGTAGACCCAGGCATCCATTGCCGTCCCGTCATCCAGAGTCACCTTGGTCAGAACCCGCTGATACTCGGCCCCTTCAAACTCATCAAGTGCCGCCCAGTGCTGCTGGAAGTTTTCGGAGGAGAACACAAAGCCTTCAATGACGTCGCCATCTTCAGCAATCACCAGCCCGGGAAATCCCATCGCCGCACCCCAGCCGGCGTGCGACAGACGCCCCTTCAACGAAGCGGCCTGCCAGGTGCCGCCGATGTTGAGCATCACATGCTCGTTCGGACGGCCAGGCCCCAGAGTTCCATAAACGAAGAGACGTTCCACGATTGCTCCTGATGGTCAAAAGGGAGGAATCCTGACGTATCACGAATGCACAGGCAACAGCGTCATCAGTTGGGCAGTGACCGGTTCAGAAACCCGTCGATCAATGCCACAACCTGTTGCTGGATCGCCTCACGCGAACGGCCGCCACCATCCCCGCAAATGATGCCGTCGCCTGGCGAGTCTTCTTCAAGCAACTCCACGGTGCCGGATTTGCAAGATGCCACGAAGCTGAAATGGCTGGCGTCGCTGATCTCGACATACTGCGACGATGCCGAAGGCAGGCGCTGGGCGAGATTGGCCGACTCCAGTTGAGCGGGCAGCTCCTCGGACGGCACGCCAGCGCCAATCACCAGTGTCGGAACCGGCAACGCAGCGAGGCTTGCATCGGTCATCCCCCGTGACAGGCCCAGGTCCAGTGACACGATGGCGCTGACGCGTTTGTCGCTCAAGTCCGCGCTCATCCGGCTTTTTGATTCTGGCGTGTCGGCGACGTTGATTGTCTTGTAGACGGAGCAGCTGGCCAGTTTTTGATGGTCTGCGCAGTCCTTCGCGAAGCGTTCGGGATCGAACCGTGAACCAGCGATTTCGAGGGCAGTCCAGCCGCCGAGTGAATGGCCGGCTACCGCAATTCGACGCATCGAAACGGCACCCAGTTGCTCGGGCTTAGCGGTGACCGCATCAATGACGCGGCTGATGTCGACAGGTCGTTGCCACAACTGTGCAGCGGCTTGGGGACTGCGGTCATGCGTCGTGGTGCCGGGATGGTTGACCGCCGCCACGATGTAACCCTGCCGGGCCAAAGCGGTGGCCAGCCACGCCTGGTTGCTCCAGTTCCCTCGATAACCATGGGAGAGCACTAGTAATGGGTGCTCACCGGCAGTCGGTGGCGCATCGCGCACGGCGGACGTCCCGACGAACACGATATCGTCGGCAATCAATTGCGGGGTGGCGGTGGTTTTGGCGGGATACCAGACGACCATTTCCAGCGGACGGTCGTTGTGCGCGTCCGGCAGTGTAGAGGTCCGGAAGCCGATGGGGTTTTCGTCAGCGTTTGCGCTGGCCGAAAAACAGATCAATAGCAGTATTCCGAAGGTCTTTTTCATTGTTTTGTCTTCCTTGAACAGAACAAGCAATTGTGGGAGGCACAGAGGGTCAAGTGGCGAGGTAGGGTTTCACCGATTCCTCAAGAAGCTCTACCAGCTCAGGATTCATGTACTGATAGTCATCCGGAATATCCAGCGAGTGAATCCGCTTGTGCTCCAGCAGCCGGGCGTATTCGGCCCGCAGACGATTCAGGTGTTTGGTTTCCATCACAAAAATGAAATCGGCCCAGCGAATATCCGCCGGGCCGATGGTTTTGCGTGCATTGGGGCTGGTGCCCGCTGAACGAACATTGAAGCCGGGACGACGGCGCCAAACTTCTTCAGCCGTCGGGCTGCGCCATTGGTTACGACTGCAAATGAACAGTAGATTCATCACTCTTGATCCAGCAGTTGGCGGGTGGAGCGAATGGGATAGCTCATGCCGAGTTGGCGAGCCCTGACCAGCTTGGTGGACCGGATGTACATCAACTTCCAGTTCTTTTCCGGCTTGAAAGTTTGCGGGCGAACCGCTTTGTCACTGCCGTGTTTACGGGCCTGGCTACGTCTCCAGGCGCGGGTTCTGTTCATGTTCTTTCCTCGTGAATACCGGGTTCAGCAGCCGCGGTAATACGAGTTGGGCGTATGGTAAACGCGAATCGGGAGTACCGAAAGCTGCGCGCATTGAAAATCGTCATAAGCCGCCATCATTGGCAGGCGGTTGGGGTTCTCACCAGGATCTCCTCAAACGCCTTTCTGCCGGAGGCAGAAAAAATAAATCTGTCCCCATTTAAAATCCCGAGGCACTGAGCTGCTGTGCCAACTCCAGCACCACCCGGCCACTGCCTGGCGTTGGCAACAGATGCGTAAACGGAATATCGATCATCCGGCCCTCGCGCACGGCTCGCAGGGTCGACAGCACCGGATCCTGCATCAGCAACTGACGCTTGCGACTGGCTGGCGACCATTGCGCATCGGCCAGCAGGATCACGTCGGGGTCACTGGCGAGCAGGGTTTCGCGGCTGACGGTCACACGGTATTGGTCGATGTCGGCGAACAGGTTTCGCGCGCCGGCGGCGGCGAGCAATGTGGTGACGAATCCGCGTCCGCCTTCGCTGTCCAGGCCTATGACTTCGCTGTCGAGATAGAACACGGACCGCGGTTTTCCCGAGCCCGTTAAGGCCTTGGCAGTGTTCAGGTCGGCGTCCAATGCGTTGCGTAACTCTGTGGCGCGTTGCTGTTTGTGCAGCAAGGCGCCGAGGGTCAAGAGGTCGTTGCGAATGTGTTCAAAGTAATCCCGCGAGTGCCCGTTGCAGGCCGACTCCAGCAGATACGAAGCCACGCCGTTGCGCCCCAGTCCGCTGCGTGACGTCACGCCATTGCCGAACGCCGTCGCAAATCCACCGACCACCAGATCCGGTTTCTGCGCATACAACACTTCGCTGGAAGGATAGAGGTGTGAAATCACTGGCGCTCCGAAGTACTCGGTCTGAGGCACGCCGGTATCATCCAGATAGGCCACACCCGCCAGCGCCGAGCCTGCGCCCAACGCCAAGACCAGATCGGCTGCATGCTGATTGAGCGCAACAATCCGCGACGGTGGCGATGCCGGCAGGTGCCAGGTCTCGCCACAATTGCGGTAGTCATCTGCCATAGCCGGAGAAGCGCAAAGCAGGGCACCGGCCAGAAAGAACAGCCTTCTCACAAGCGCTCCTTGATCAGCAGATCCTCGACCACTTCACCGCCCACCAGATGCACTTCGACCAGTCGCTGCGCATCGGCGTGGCTGCGTACGCCATACCAGCAGGTCTCCGGATACACCGTCATGACCGGCCCCAGATTGCACGGGAACTGACAGTGCGTGCGGGTCAGCAAAACCCCGCCCGGTGTCTCGATCCGGTCATGGGCCAGCAAGTGCCGGCGCAGGGTTTTCCATAGCTGCAAGGCGCCGCGCTGGGTGCAGCGCGGGCCGGTGCAGAGGAACACGTGGCGCGCATGCTCGGGAACGTGCGACCAGTCCGGGTGCGAATCGACGCCGTCGGTGGTGATGATGTCAGCCATCAGAAACGGTACGTGTAGCGCACTTCGGAGGTGAACGGCCGTCCGAGGTTGTCGACGTTGTTCGAGCGGCTGGTGACGTAATCGCGGTCGAACAGGTTTTCCACCAGCAGGCTCAACCGGTGTTGGTGGGCACCGTCGAGATAGCGATAAGCGTCGGCGTCCACCACCGAGTAGTGGCCGTACTCGACCTGTTTCGAGCTGATCACATCGCGGATATAGCGGATCGCACCGCCGGCGCCCCACATCCGGTCAACCGACTCGTAACCGATGCGCGAACGGGCGAAGAAGCTCGGTACGTCGTTGATCGTCACTCCCGCGCGGGATTCGGTCAGGTTACGGGTCATGTCCGCCTGCAGGCTCCATTGCTCGTTGAGTGCCAGTTTCGCGTCCGCCTCGAAACCACGCATCTGGATCCGCCCCTGACCGTTGACCCAGTGGATGTCATCAAGGGTAATCAGGTCATCGATCTTGCGTTTGAACAGGGTGACGCTGGCACTGAACTCACGGTCGATCAGCAAGCCTTTGTAATCGAGGCCGAGTTCGGCGTTGCGGCTTTTCTCCGGTTTCAGGTTACGGTTGCCCAGTTCATCGCCCGGTTCGTTGACGAACAGTTGCTCGGCATTCGGCAGTTTGTAGGCCGTGCCGTACTGGCCACGAACAGACCAGTTTTCATTGAGGTCGTACAGCGAAGTGAGCATGCCGACCGTGGCGCTGTCGCCGCCGCTCATGGCTTCGTGGCGGATACCGATGCTCGGGTGCCAGTCGGGCAGGGCATCGATCTTCGGACGCAACTGGGTGTAGAACGCGTGGGCTTCAGCCTTGTCATTGTCGATGATCAACACATCGTCCTGGCCCTTGAACCACTGGTTGTCCGTGCCGAACACCAGCACATGGCCGCCGGGCAACTCGGCCTTGCCTTCGGCCTGCACGCCCCAGTCGGTGAAGCCCCAGTAGTCGTTGTGGTTGATGGTTCGGGTGCCGCCATCGGCGGTGTTGTTGATGCGCGTGTAGCGGGTGTCCCAGTCGTTGATGTGGCCTTTGACGAAGTAGCTAAGGCGTTCGTTGACGTTCTGTTCGAAGGTGGCCGTGGCGATCTGCTGGATGCGGTCGTTGGTGGTCTTGTGGTTGTCCACCGGGCGAGCGAAGTCGAGGTTGGCGTCGGCGTATTGGTAGAACAGTTCCAGGCGCGCGTCATCGGCAAAGGACTGAATCGCCTTGGCGCCGAAGGTGGTGACTTCGTAGGCGCGCTTCTTTTCGCTGTCGTTCTTGATGTCGCGATTGCGAAACGGCTGATAGCCGTCCGAAACGTTATGGCTGACGTAGGCCAGCAGGCCCAGGTCGCCGAAGCCGTTGGTGAAGATGTTTTCGACCCGCGCATCCTCGGTGGTGCCGCCGAACGTATCCACGCCCATGTTCACTTCGCCGGAGGCTTTGCGGCTCTGCGGGCTGCGGGTGACGATGTTGATCACGCCGGACACGGCCTGGGTGCCGAACAGCAGACTCTGCCCGCCCTTGAGCACTTCGATGCGTTCGATGGCGTTGGCCGGCAGGGTGTCCAGGTACAGGCCGCCGTATAGGCGATTGTTCAGGCGCACACCGTCGAGCAGGATCAGCGTGTCATCGTTGCGTCCGCCCAGCAGGGAATAGGTGCCGTAGTCGAACGGGCCGTTTTTCGGCGCGACGTACAGGCCGGGAATGAACATCTGCATCACGCGGCTGACATCGGCGCTGGGGCCGGCGCGTTCGATCTGCTCGCGGGTGACGATCTCGACCTTGCTGCCGAACTGCGCCATGTCGGCGACGGTGGTGGACTCCACGGACGGCGCGGAAACGATTTGCTGAGTGAGTTCAAGCGGCGTGTCGTCCGCCAGCAGCAGGGGGCTGAACAGACAGCCAAGCAACAGGGATGGAGCCGGAGTGTTGAAAGGTTTGATCATCGTCTTCTCGAAAGGATCTTCGCAGAAGAGCATGCAGGAGAAGGCATCGCGCACACGCCGACACCGGCCCATGCCCGCCCACCGCAGGAGTTTGCCAAACAGCATTTCAGGCCGGTCTCCGGGCTCGCGCGTCTGGACGCTTTCACCTTCCCATGGCCGTCTGGCCACAGTGGTGTGTCGAAAGCATCACGCGCCTACCGTTGCGGGGGCAGCACCGGACTGGTTCGAAACGAACGCACCGGTTTCCCGTTTCACCCCATGCACGGCGGCATGGGACACCTGAAACAGGGCGGCATCTGAACACTCGGATGGGCGATCGTCAACTTGCCGGATCAAGCCTCTTGCGTGTTCTGTTGAACGAAACGCTCGATCAACCACCGCGCCGCAGGGCCTGGTGGCACATCGGTGCGGTAGATGGCGTCGAAGGTGTATTGCCCGCTGGTGTATTCCGGCAGGTCCAGTTGCACCAGTCGGCCGCTGTCCAGGTCTTCCTGGATCATCGGCCGGGGCATGTTGCCCCAGCCGATGCCTTCGCGCAGCAGCATGTGCTTGGCGCCCAGGTCCGCCAGGCGCCAGGTGCGGTTGCTGAGTACGGCGAAATCCTTGTCCTTGGTCAGCACCGAGCGATCCGACAGTACCAGTTGCGTATGCTCGCGCCCGGCACCCGGAACATTGCCTTCGGCGATCGCCAAAGGATGATTCGGCGCCGCCACCGGAATCAGCTCGACGCTGCCGATGCCGATTCTTTCGATGCCGTTGATGCCGTCGTTCATCGGCCCGCTGACGCCAACCACCGCGCCGCGATTGATCACCCGTTCAGTCACGGCGCCAAGCGCTTCCATGTGCAGATGCAGGGCAACGGTGGGGAATTCTTCGCGAAAGGATTTCAGCGCATCCACCACGCGCTCGGCCGGTAGCATTACGTCGAGTACCACATGCACTTCGGCCTCCAGTCCCTGCAGCAGGCCTTTTACCTTGGCGCGCAAGCCATGCACGCCGTTGGCGATGGTCCGGGCCTCTGCCAACACGGTGCGGCCGGCGTCGGTGAGTTGCGGCTTGCGGGTGGTTTCACGGTCGAAGAGGGTGACGCCCAGTTGCATCTCAAGATTGGCAATCGAGTAGCTGATCACCGAAGTCGCCCGGTGAAGCTTGCGCGCTGCCGCGGCAAAGCTGCCGACTTCCACGACGGTCAGAAAGACCCGCAATTGATCGAGTGTCGGTGTGCCTGGGTCGGAGATCATGTCGGTGTCCTCGAGTCGCCATGGAGGCCTTTACTGGGCGAACAGCTTACCTATTTTTTCGAACGTAACGATCTAAATTAGTCGGCTATTCAGATGAGCTGTCGAGGCGCAACATTTCTTCATCCGGACGGTTCAAGTCGAACCGGACCCCATTGAAGGAAATTCTCCCATGGCTACTTCTGCAAACATCGCTCAAGCAACTTCTGTACAGAACGCTTCCGACACCAAACAAGCCTCGGCCGCCTTGATCGGTCGCGTCTTGCTCAGCGTGATTTTCATCCTCTCCGGTTTCTCCAAACTCGCCGCGCCGGCCATGATGATCGGCTACATCGGCTCGGTAGGGCTGCCGCTGCCGCAAGTGGCGTTGGCGCTGGCAATCATCGTCGAAATCGGTGGCGGCCTGGCGCTGATCGCCGGCTACCGCACCCGCACCGTCGCCGCTGTGCTGGCCGCATTCAGCGTGGTCACCGCACTGGCCTTCCACAATGCGCTGGCTGACCAGAACCAGTTCATCCACTTCTTCAAGAACATCGCCATGGCCGGCGGCCTGCTGCAAGTCGTGGCCTTCGGTGCCGGTCGCTTCAGCCTCGACGCCCGTCGCCGCTGAAATCCGAGCGCCGCGAGGGACAGGTTCCCTCGCGGCGCTTTGCCGTTTGTTGGCCGCTCCCCGCATCAGAATCGAGTAATCATCATGACCGTTCAGCAACACCTCTCCGGCTACACCCGCGAACCTGTCACTCACCGCATTCTGCGCTACCGCACCAGCGGCAGCGGACACGGCTCGATCGTGCGGCTGATGAGCCCTTCGGATCTGGGCCAGTTGATCAAACCCTTCGTGTTCCTCGACCTGTTCGAAGGCGAGGCCTCGTTCATTCACAACATGCCGATGCACCCGCATTCGGGGATCGCCACCGTGACGGTGATTACCGAAGGCAACCTGCGGTTCGAGGATGGCGGATCGGGCAAGGGCATGATCGATTACGGCGGTGTCGAGTGGATGCGCGCGGGCGGCGGGGTGTGGCACGGCAAGGAAATGTCGGTGGGCACATCGCAGCGGATTCAGGGCTTTCAACTGTGGGTGGCTTTGCCGCCGGAGCTGGAGAACGCCAGTGTCGACAGCCAGTATCTGGAGTCCGCCGCGATGCCCGAAGTGGGGCCGGCGCGGGTGATTCTCGGTGTCCATCAAGGCGTGCAAAGCCCGGTTCGGGCGCCTGCCGGTATCAATTATCTGCTGGTCACGCTGAATGCCGGTGAAACCTGGACTTACACTCCACCAGAAGGGCATGAGTCATTATGGCTGAGCGTCAGCCGTGGATTGCTGGCGACACCGGATCTGGTCAGCGCGGGCGAAATGGCGGTCTTCGAACCGGGTAACGGTGCCGTTACTCTGAAGGCCTTGCGCGATGGCACGGTATTCGTGATCGGCTCGGCGCAACCTCATCCTCATGAGCTGGCGCTGGGAAACTACTCCGTGCACACCAACCCGCAGGCCCTGCGAGAGGGCGAAGCGAAGATCGCGGAAATCGGCGCGCGGTTGCGCGAGTATCTCAAGCAGGCGGATGGGGTGGGGGCGGTGCCGGTGTTCAAGTAGTCCAATAAAAAGTCGTTTGATGATGCGTACGCTACGGCTATAACTGTCGACAACATGGGTGGCAGAGGCTTTTATGGCGGGCGAAAAACTTGAAGACATCCTGACCGAAGGTCTGTCCGTAGTGTTCTGCGGGATCAATCCCGGTCTGTTGGCGGCGGAGCAGGGACATCACTTTGCCGGGCGGAGCAATCGGTTCTGGCGCACGTTGCATCTGGCCGGATTCACAACCCATGAGGTCAGTCCGGAAAACGATCGCTCGATCCTGCATTACCACTGCGGGCTGACTGCCGTGGTGGAAAGGCCGACGGCACGGGCGGATCAACTGACGGCGCAGGAATTCACCGCAGCGGCGGGGGACTTCGAGCGCAAGATCAAACGCTATGCGCCGCGCTATGTGGCGTTTCTCGGCAAGGCTGCCTATGCCGGATTGTCAGGGAAAAAAACGCTTGAATGGGGCGCACAGGACACGACATTCGGCGGGGCAAACGTGTGGATTCTGCCCAACCCCAGCGGTCGCAATCTGGCGTTCAATCAGGACCAACTGGTGACAGCGTATCGGCAGCTTTATATGGCATCCAGCGAAACCAGGTAAGCGCGAAACATGTCCGCCATCGCCTCCGCACGTGCCGTGATTTCCTCGTCGGTGCGCGGGCTCAGTGAAAAGTCCTTCCCGACCGAACTGAGCGTAGCCAGGATCAGATCGCAGGCTTGTGTGCGACTGGATTCACTGGCCTGTGGCAGCAACTCAGCCATGAATACCTCAAAGGTACGCTTGCCCGCCGCTCGTACTTCATGGGCCTCCGGTGCATCGCGATACAGCGGTGCCGCGTCGTTCAACGCGCCACGCATCTGCGCTTCCTCGCACTCCGAACGGATAAACGCATGCATCAGCGTGCGTAGACGATCCAGTGGCGGTGTTTCCTGATTTTCCAGAATCCGCTGCAGCATTGTCGTGGTCTGCACCCACTCATCACTCTGCAACCGGAACAGGATCGCAGCCTTGTTCGGGAAGTACTGATACAGCGAGCCCACGCTCACCCCAGCCTTCTCGGCAACTCGCGCCGTGGTGAATCGGGCCGCGCCTTCCTTGGCCAAAACCTGAATAGCCGCCTGCAGAATCGCCGAAACCAATTCGGCGGAGCGTGCCTGCTGCGGCTGTTTGCGTGAGGAAATACGGGCAATCTGGCGGTCGGTCATGGTCGGCTCAGGCGTGAAAAGGGAATGCGAATAGCGAAGCGGGCCATTCGCTCGCATCATTTAAACGCGACGAATCATTCGCATTCTAGCCCTCAACTGACGGATAACCATCATGACAGCATTGACCACAGAACCTCTTGCAACCCTGATCGAACGCCTCTACACCCAGGCCAGCGCCGCCACCAGTCCGGTTTTGGATTGCGTATCCAATGAAGAACGCGAACGCCTGATGCACAGCAAAACCGAGTACCGCGAGCTATATGGCATGCTCAAGGACCTGTGGCTGCCTGTCTCCCGCGACACCGGAAAACTGCTGTACATGCTTGCACGCAGCAGCAAGGCCAAAGCCATCATCGAATTCGGCACTTCTTTCGGCCTGTCCACTTTGCATCTGGCCGCGGCCCTGCGGGACAACGGCGGCGGTGTGCTGATCGGCAGTGAATTCGAACCGTCGAAAATCGAACTGGCGCGACATCACTTCGTTGAAGGGGGCGTCAGTGATCTGATTGAAATCCGCGAAGGTGATGCGCTGATGACCTTGGCGAGCAATCTGCCGGAAACGGTCGATCTGTTGCTGCTCGATGGCGCCAAAGCGTTATATGGCGACGTGCTGAAACTGGTGGAAAAGCGCCTGCGGCCCGGTGCGTTGGTGATCGCCGACAACACCGATTACTGCCCGGAATATCTGGCGCATGTGCGTTCGCCGCAGAATGGTTATCTCAGCGTGCCATTCGCCGATGACATTGAAGTGTCGATGCGGTTGGCTTGAGGACGGTCGCTGTTGGCGACTCCCGATAGGCTGCGAGGGTGCGTTTTGCTTCGGAAGCGGACCTTCGAGGCATTTTCGGGTGTGATCCCCATGCGCGCGACAGGATTCGTCTATCGTCTTGAAGATCAACACATGGCCAGGATCAGGGAACTGAATCGTCAGGAAGACCTCAACATCATCTGGAAGCGAATATCGTGGCGGGCGTCAGCTACCACCAAACCAGTTATAGCCCTGGTCTTCCCAATAACCCCCGGGATAAGTATTGGTGACGAAAATCGCCTGAATGTGTTTCGGGTTCTTGTAGCCCAGTTTGGTGGGCATGCGCAGCTTCATCGGGAAGCCATATTCACGCGGCAGGACGGTGCCGTCGTAGGTCAGGGTTAGCAGCGTCTGCGCGTGCAACGCCGTGGCCATGTCGATGCTGGTGTAGTAATCGTCGGCGCATTTGAAACCGACGTACTTGGCGTCTGTGTCGGCGCCTACGCGCTTGAGGAAGTCACTGAAACGTATGCCACCCCAACGGCCGATGGCGCTCCAGCCCTCGACGCAAATGTGCCGGGTGATCTGATCGATCTGGGCCATGGCCCGCAGTTCTTCCAGTTTCCAGCTGCGCTTGTCGGCCACCATGCCGGTGACTTCCAGTCGGTAGCTGTCTTCATCTACGGCGGGCGCTTCGTCGATGCCGTAATAAGCATTGAAGGGAAACGGCCGGGTAATCATCGATTCGGAGTAGGTGGGAGCCATGGCGTTCGGGTTGAACAGCCAGCCCTGCACCCTGTCGTTGAAGCGCGACATGGAGGACAGCGCTGTATCAACGCTTTCGTTATCCGAGATATTGCAGCCGGACAGCATGGCCACTGCGCCCAACGTCAGGCTGCGCAACAGGAAAGTGCGGCGAGAGCTGTCTTCTATCCGAGAGGCAAGCACTTTGCGGGCGTCCTTCAGGATGGACGACTCATCCAGCTCAGGCCTTTGCACTCGCTTGCTCATAGGCGCTCCTTGTGGCCGACAATCATCGCCCACAGCGTTTTGGGAACGAGCGCGACCATCACCAGATGCACCACGAAGAACGTCACCAACAAAGACATCGCAATGAAATGCACATGCCGGGCACTGTCGTAGCCGCCCAACAGTTCACGCAGTAGCGGAAACTGAACGGACTTCCACAACACCAGTCCGGAAATCACCAGCACGGTAATGTCGAGCATCACGAACAAGTAAGCGACGCGCTGTACCTGGTTGTAATGGCTGACTTCGGCATGCCCCAACCGTCCCCGCAGCGCAGACCACAGATCCTGAAAAAAACCTTTGATGGATAACGGGAAAAAACGTCGCGACAGACGACCACTCAATACATTGGTCATCAAGTAGAGAAGGCCGACCACAACCAGCATCCACATGGCCGCGAAGTGCCATTGCAACGCGCCGCCCAGCCAGCCGCCCAAGGTGATCGAATCAGGAAAGTTGAAACCATAAAGCGGGGAAGCGTTGTAGATGCGCCAGCCGCTGGTGACCATGACCAGCACCGCCAAAGCATTCAGCCAATGCGTCAGCCTCAACCACCGGGGATGGCTGTTCCTGGGACGCAGGTGGACGGTATGAGTCGCTTCAGGTGCAGTTGGCATAGAGAGCTCCGGGTTCGAATAACGTCGTAACCCAAGATCAAGTGTAGCCCCCCCATTCAGCGCTCAAAACATTCCGCCGGGCGCGGTCGTCGGCCAGCTATGCTTTTCAGGTCTGGGCAGCATTTCGGTCAGGTATGCCATGCCAACAGTCAAAACTGCGCTTGTGCTTGCCGGGGGCGGGAGTCTGGGCGCGGTTCAGGTCGGGATGTTGCAGGCGCTGTTAGAGGCCGAGGTCGCTTTCGACCTGGTGATTGGCGCTTCAGTCGGCGCCATCAACGGCGCCTACTTTGCCGCCAGACCCAACGCCAAAGGCGTGGCCGAGCTTGCGGGCTTCTGGCGCGGCTTGCGCCAGTCCGATGTGTTTCCGTTCTCGGTACTCGACACGCTGAAGGGCATCCTCAATCGTCGTGGGCACTTGCTGAGTGCTTCTGCGCTGCACCGTTTAGTGCGCCGATCACTGCCGGTCGATTTGATCGAAGAGACCGAACTGCCGCTTTATATCGTCACCACCAATCTACTGAACGGTGCTGAAGAGCTTTTATCCAGCGGTAATGCTGAACAGGCATTAATGGCCAGCGCTGCGATTCCGCTGGTGTTTCCCAACGTACAAGTCGGCGCGAAGTTCCTGGTTGATGGCGGAGTCTCCAGTAACACGCCGATCGCCAGTGCAGTTGCATTGGGCGCATCGCGAGTTGTCGTTCTGCCCACCGGATTTGGTTGTGCTTGCCCGTGTCCACCGAGCGGGCTGGTCGCATTAGCCTTGCACACGCTCAACTTGATGAGCATGCGTCAACTGGTGCGCGACATTGAACTGTATAGCGTGCGCGCGGCTATCCATGTTGTGCCGCCGTTATGTCCGCTGGACGCTTCAGTGTTCGACTTCAATCAGACGGATCAACTTCTGCAACGGGCATATCAATCAACCCAGGCGTGGATTGAGGCAGGCGGATTGATCCATGTAGGAATACCCGATTCCTTGCGGGCTCATACTCATCATTTTGACGACGAGTGAACTTGGTAAATGGCCAACACTTTCTGACGGGGAGTGCGGGAGCGTACTCCTCGATAGTCCTCGTCGTGGGCCAGGCTCAAGTGCCAATCAGAATGCCGTGGTGTGTCCCAGCCAACATCCTGCAATAAAATTGTACATTTTCGTATTCTTGTACAAGAATTCATCCCCTCTCTTTTTGAAAGCCGTTCTGTGGATCAAATCTACGCAGTCATCGGGCTTTTTCGCCCCCATCAACTGGAACTTGATTGATGAATACGACTCGCCGATTGTGCCTCGTCCTGGGCGACCAATTATCCTTCGACCTTGCCTCTTTGCAGGCGCTGGATCAAGAGCGCGATATGGTGCTCTTGGTCGAGGTGATGGAAGAGGCCAGTCATGTTCCTCATCATCCGCAAAAGATCGTCCTGATTTTCAGCGCTATGCGTCACTTCGCAGAAGCGTTGCAGCAGAGGGGAATCAGGGTGCAGTACGTAACGCTCAATGATCCGGAGAACACTGGATCCGTGCCGAGCGAATTACACCGCTGGCACTCACGCCTAAAGCCGGATGAACTGCACATCACGGAGTGCGGTGACTGGCGATTGGAGCATTCAATCAGGGACTGCGGCTTGGCAATCAAGTGGCATTCCGATCGTCGTTTTCTTTGCACACGTGCCGATTTCTCCCACTGGGCGCAGGGCAAAAAACAGCTGCGCATGGAGTTCTTTTATCGAGAGATGCGCCGCAGGAACAGATTGTTACTCAATGGCGACGGCAGCCCGGTCGGAGGAGCCTGGAACTTTGATGCGGAAAACCGCAAAGCCTTGCCCAAAGGTGTCAGGCCGCCTGCGCCAGCCCGTTTTACACCAGACGCAATCACCGAGGATGTGCTTGCGTTAGTTGCCAAACACTTCTCCAGTCACTATGGCGCCCTCGACACGTTCGACTATCCGGTAACCCACGCCGAGGCTCAGAGCCTGTGGGATTACTTTCTCGATTGGGGCTTGGCAGCCTTCGGCGACTATCAAGACGCCATGGCCAGCGATGAGCCGTTTCTGTTTCATGCTCGTATAAGCGCGGCACTTAATATCGGCTTACTGGATCTTCGCCAGCTTTGCAGCGATGTGGAATCTGCGTATTGGTCCGGCAGCATTGCACTCAACGCCGCCGAAGGCTTCATTCGACAACTGATCGGCTGGCGTGAGTATGTCCGAGGTGTCTACTGGCTGAAGATGCCTGACTATGCCCATGGAAATGCCTTCGGTAATACGCGAGCGCTTCCAGAGTTCTACTGGACAGGCAAAACGCAGATGAACTGCATGCGCCAGGCTATCGGCCAAAGCCTGGAACATGCCTATGCTCACCACATCCAGCGACTGATGGTGACCGGCAACTTCGCACTGCTCGCCGGTATCGCACCGAGTGAAATATGTGAGTGGTATCTGGCTATCTACATGGACGCCTTCGACTGGGTGGAACTACCCAATACGCTGGGCATGGTCATGCACGCCGATGGCGGCTATCTAGGTTCCAAACCCTATTGTGCGAGCGGCCAATACATCAAGCGCATGTCCGACTATTGCCGTGGCTGCGCCTATAAAGTGAGCGAAAGCACTACAGACGATGCTTGCCCTTTCAACTCGCTTTACTGGCACTTTCTAATGCGTCACGGTGACCGACTGCGTGGCAATCAACGCATGAGCATGATCTACAAAAACCTCGACCGCATGCCTGAATCCAAACAACAGGCGCTTTGGCAACGCGGCGAGTGGTTGCTTAACCAATTGGACGATGGTGAGTCGTTTTGAAAAAAAGCGAACTACCCGGCAAAACCTGAGCGACCTGCGGCCTTTCATTCACGTGGAGGAAGAAATGGGCTCGCTGCTCGGATGACGTGCGCTACTGCTCAGGACATTTGAAACTCCAGGAATAGACCTTCATGTCTTTGACCTCTTCCCCGACAGTCGCCACGCCCAGGCAGACGCCATTCCTGACGTAGTTGAAAGTGCAGAATTGAAGACCAACCGTGCATGACTCGACTTCAGTGAAGCCTTTTCTCTGAAGGATGTTTTCGACCCCGTATTCACCTGTGTAGGTCGGGTTCGGTATCCAGCCATTTTTGATCAAGGCCTTTCGGGCGTTTACAAAGGGTATGTGTTCTTTGATCGGAACGTCGGCCGAACGGGATAGGGGACTGATGCAGCAGAGTAGGCTGATGAGGAGTAGTTTTAGCTTCATTTGACGATGCTGCCAGAGCCGATGTTGTGCTTATGTGTCGTAGCCCAGATGTGTTCTTTCTGTAGTGATCTGGAGGCATTTTCCGGTGTGATCCCCCATGCGCGCGACAGGATTCGTCTATCGTCTAAAAAATCAACACATGGCCAGGATCAGGGAGCTGATCATGAATCGTCAGGAAGACCTCAACATCATCTGGAAGCGAATATTCTGGATTTTCATAGCGCTGTTAGTGCTGGCGATTGCCGTCACTTACAGTCTGCCCGACTACAAAGTACCCTTTATCGTTTGTATCGCCGGGAATATCGGGGGCTATGTAGGGTTTCACCGACGACTTTCAATACTCACTGAAGACGAAATCGAAAACCTTTCCCGATCATGGTTCGCTCTGATCCTGCCTTCGTTCATCGGCGGGATTCTGGCGGGGCTGTTGTATCTCTTGTTCCTTTCCGGCGTTATCCGAGGCGATTTGTTTCCGGTGATCGTGCCGGACGACGATCCCCAATGCTTGAAGCAAATCTTCAACGATATTTTTTGCCAGCATGCGGAGGGATATGCGGCCTACGCCAAGTTGCTGTTCTGGTCATTCGTGGCAGGCTTCAATCAGGACTACGTCGTTGACCTGATTGAAAACATAAAAGGTTCCGACAAAAAGGCTGATGGAGGCTAGCACCCGGCTCAGTGCTGTTTTTTTGAAATGACATCGCTCATGTACTGATTCAAATCGCGAAAATCGCTGACGCTCCAGGCGTGTGGCGGGATCTTTACACCATTTTCGCGCAAGGTTTTTGGAATCAGGTCGCCGTTCGGGCGAAGGATGATCGAAGACACGATCACGCCCGGGTAATCACTCAGTCGTTTCTTGAAGGCGACTGTTGTGAGGTCTGGTGTCGGAGGAGTGCTTTTATTGGCCAGCGGGCCGGTTCCTTTGATATCGGGCCCGTGGCACACGGCGCATCGTTGAACGTAGAGGTTTTTTCCGTTGCTGTTATCGGCGAAGGCGGGTGCTGTTTGAGTGATGAACAAAGTGGCCAGTAAAGCCGTGAACGATGTTTTCATTTTTATAGGTCGATATTGATGAATTTTGACGATGAAACGCATCGTGCGCTTCTGAAGATGATGCGAGTGACGGACAGCTACCCGACGCTGTAATGAATGAGCGCAAAAAGGGGACTGATTTATTATCAGCGCAAAAAGGGGACTGATTTATTATCTGAAAATCAGTCCCCTTTGATGCGTTTATTCCGACTCACTCAGCACGTTGCACCCCGAACAGAACGGGAACCGCATCCAGAAAATGAAACAACTCGGGCACCTTGGTGTTCAAGCTTCGCGAACCATCATCTTCCTCACTGATTGCGAAGTTGCCACTTTCGAGCTGATCAACCAGCCATTCCATAAACGCAGCAACGGAGCTGGCCACAACGTATTTATCGTCTTCGTCACTGCCAAAGTTGATGACCTGACCCACGGTTCCACGCACGCCTGGGTCCAGATCCACTCCGAGATGGTTGCCACCGTAGTCGTAGGCGAAAGGAATCCAGTATCGGTTGGCGTACAGCGCCTGGACAGCGTCGGGAGTTCCTGAAGTGCAGAACGCGCTCGTCTCAGTCATTTCTTCAGGCGACCACCCATCGATAATGTCTTTCCAGGACTCCCAATTCTCTCTGGCCTTTGCCAGCGACAGAAACTCAAGACCATAGAAAAGGCCTGAATTCGTAGCACCGCGTTGCCCGTCATGCCACCTGTAGAGATCCTTCAGGCTTTCTGGAAAAGGCCTGCCAACCAGGTTCTCGAACTCGCTGATTGCGGCATCCGAACATCCCGGAGCCAAATCTTCACGTATTTCAGGAATATTGGCTTCCAACCATCTTTCAAGTCGTTCCATCACTGCTTTCATTGAAGCTTTCCCAGCCTGAAAACGTGCACGCTAACGTAGCTTGCGGTTTTGTGAAAGACCGGAACATCCATCGGGTGCCTGGGCATACTTTCCTTGAAACTGGTGAACCCTTTTGTTGAAGAGCAAATAGTGAGCGCCGCACGCCAGAAATACCGCAGCAGCAATCAAGAATGCGCTCAAGTAGATATTGCTCTCCACGATTTCTATGGCAGTGCCGAGAGAGCTCTGAGCGGCAATGACGCATACGATCGCCAGAATATTGCAAGCAACCACACTTCCGTAAAAAGCAAAAAGCGAAACAGTCAATGAAAATGCGACATGACCCAGGTTGTCAGGTGCAGGCCCAAACAGGAATGGCCATACAGAATATGCGACATATAACGTGATAATGAGCGCAAGAAAGGCGGGTGGTTTTTTCATGTCTGGATTAGCTTTCGTCCAAGTTGAATGCTGGTGGAAAAAGCCGAAATGCTACCCATGTTTTTAGCCGCTGTCGTTATCTGTCGAGGCTGCTTCCCCAGCATTTGCCGACGTTGAGTGTGCGCTTTTGCCAACTCAAACAGTCAGCAAACATCCAAAAACAATGACGAGATTGGCCTGCAGAGAAACAAATCAAAGCCTTGTTCGCGCCGCATCACACCGCGTTTATCCCGCGTCAACTGATCGCACGTTGACACTATAAAGCCATCTCCTATCGTTCTTCGCAGACCGCATCCAGGGACCGGATGAGCCGGACAGCCTTTGTGGGCGCGGTCGTTAATGCGATCTCAACTACAAGGAGCATCAATATGTCCAGTGCGACCCAAACCATTGATGTGCTAGTCAACATCGATGTGGATTATCTGCTCGCTCATCCCAAGAACGTAGGTGGCGCCATTTCCATGCTGGTGACGCGCGATGCCGTCGACAGCCACGCCAGCGGCGACACCGGTGAAGGCGGCAGCGAATTGTGGATCGACGTCAGGCCCGGCGACAACATCCGCTGGCGCGCCACCACACTGTCGCGCAACTTCGACCGCATTGCTGTGATCAAGGACATCGAGAGCGGCGACCCTCACCAAGGCGGCGATTACAAGGGCACCATGACGAAACCGATACACTTCAACGTCCCCGGTGTGGTGCTCTATTTGAACAACGCCGGTGTCGGCGGTATTTCGAAAACCGACGTGATCTACACTCTGTGGCAAGCCACCGCTCAGAATCCAGGGAAACTCTGGTACAAAATCACCTTCGCGCTGTACGACCGCGACATGAACCAGATCGGCTCGGACAACACTTGGGACCCCTACATCACCGTCAATAACCAATAACTGAACAACCAAAAGCCCGGCCAGATACTCTTCGTCAGTGACGAAGGGTTCTGACCGGGCTTTTTCATTGACTTTCGTCAGTCTCGTTCAGGGAATGTTGGGGCGCGTAATGCTTGAATAGTCCCCGCCGTGGGCTAGGCTCAAATTCAACTTCCCGGGATGCAGGAACCCAACTCCAGCGTTACCGGAGATTCAGATTCTGGCCAAAAAGAACAACTTCACTAAAGGGTTACCGATGGATCGATTTGATGCCCCGCTTGTTGTAGAGCGCACTTGGCGGGCAGGCATGTTGAAAGGATTGATTGCAAGAAATCCATGCCTGAGCATTTTCTTCATGACACTGGCCGTGTTCATGGTGTTGCAGTACAAACCTGCTGTCCTCAACTACACAACACGCTTTGTCGACTTTGCCGAGTACATGTTGCTGCACGGCGTCACGCTGTTTCCCATTGCCGACGACCTCAAGCCTTATCCCGACTACACGGTCCTCAATACCTTGTTGGTCTATCTGGTTTCCTTGCCGTTCGGCCGTGTTTCCATACTTTCAATGGGCCTGCCTTCCTGCATTGCCGCGTCCCTGATGCTGGTGTTCATCTATAGGCTCGGGGCCTTGCACAGTAAGAAGTGGGGCGCATACGGCGTACTTTTCAGCTTGTTGACCTGGGCCTTTCTGGACGGTGTGAACTCACTGGCACTGGATATCTATCCGGCCCTCTTTACGTTGATCTGCTTCTATGTGGCCTATTCGGCCGAGTTGAAAAAGGACCCGCGTCGCCTGGTGTTCCTGTTCGTCGCGTTGGCGCTGGGCTTTGCGTTTCGTGGGCCTATCGGATTGATCGGGCCCGCCTGTGTCATCGGGGCTTACTACTTCCTGAGCCGGCAATGGCGCATCTTGCTGCTGTTTTCATTTCTCTCGGGCCTGATTCTGGCCGCCGGGGTCGTGCTGCTGGCATGGGCAGCCTATCTGCAAGGGGGACAACCGTTTCTGGAAGAAGTGTTGAACATGCAGGGCATTGGACGCTTCGGCTCCGATCACGCGCCGCGCTATTACTTCTATTTCTCCGCAGGCCTGTTTACCTACGGCTTCACGGTGTTTTACGCCATCAACGTGATTCTGAAGAAGTACAAACTGTTCTTCCGCTCGACCCGGGATAAAGACATAGACCTGCTGCTTTATCTAACCGGTTGGCTGTTGGTGCTGCTGGTGCTGTTCACAATCCCGAGCTCCAAGAAAGCACGTTACATCCTGGCAATTACCCCGGCTATTTCACTGCTGGCCGCGTACCTCTTTGTCAGCAAGGAAGCCGCCTTCGTACGCGCCAAAAACGGCCTGCTGAAGTTCTGCCTGAAGTTGCCAATGCTGGGGTTGGGGATGCTGATGTCGGTGCTGGTCTACAACAACTTTTCCGAAATTCCGTTGCAGCCTAACTACCTGGGCGCTGGCCTGGGGTTGTTTGCGCTGTTGAGCTTCTACCACACCAGACGCGAGTACTTCTCCGAACATCCTTATCGCGAGTTCATGACGCTGTCGTTTGGGGTAGGGGCGTTCTTGATTCTGGATATGTTTTTCTTCAATCCCATCACTTATCACCTGGAACTGATGATCGAGCCCACGCCGAAGTTCTTGCCGTATTGGTTTTGGTAAACGGCAGTAGAAGCAGCCATCGACTGCTTCTACAGCAACTGACCGTTTACGCCACTTCGACAGCGCCTGATTCAGTGTCGACTGGGCTCAGAGCCGGACCGTGGGCGAAATCAGAGCAGCAGGGGAATTTTTCGGTTGGCAGGACGTTGGTGAAGGGGGAAGGCTGCCAGCTATGGAACGCGTCCAGAATAGTTATGGAACACATCCAGATGTCCGCAGAATTTCTGGTACGCCAGAAACGACAAAGCCCTGAATAATCAGGGCTTTGAAGTACTAAATATGGCGGAGGCGATGGGATTCGAACTCATGGACCTGTTACAGTCGACGGTTTTCAAGACCGTTGCCTTAAACCACTCGGCCACACCTCCGTTGCGTTGCGGGCGCCATAATACCTGAATGAAACACACTGTCAAACTCTGTGCATGGCTTGTTACAGAGCGTCTGTTATCATCTTTGCGACTGAACGTTTCAAACCAACAGGAGTGTCGCCATGCGCGAACAGGATTACGCAGTTCACAACAGCGTGCAGGCTGAGCAGCTAGAGGTTAGCCGCGTCCTGCGCAACACATACGGCTTGCTGGCGCTCACCCTCGCTTTCAGCGGTGTGATGGCTTTCGTGGCCCAGCAGATGCGCGTCGGCTACCCGAATATTTTCGTGGTGCTGATCGGTTTCTACGGCTTGTTCTTCCTCACCAACAAACTCCGTGATTCGGCCTGGGGCCTGGTGTCCGCGTTTGCCCTGACCGGTTTCATGGGTTTCCTGCTCGGCCCTATCCTCAACCGTTACCTGGGCATGCAGGGCGGTGCTGAAGTGGTCAGCTCCGCGTTCGCGATGACTGCTCTGGTGTTCGGTGGCCTGTCGGCCTACGTGCTGATCACCCGCAAGGACATGAGCTTCCTCGGTGGCTTCATCACCGCCGGTTTCTTCGTGTTGCTGGGTGCGACGCTGGCGAGCATGTTCTTCCAGATCAGCGGCCTGCAACTGGCGATCAGCGCAGGTTTCGTACTGTTCTCGTCGGTCTGCATCCTGTTCCAGACCAGCGCCATCATCCACGGCGGCGAGCGCAACTACATCATGGCGACCATCAGCCTGTATGTATCGATCTACAACCTGTTCATCAGCCTGTTGCAGATCTTCGGCATCATGAGCCGCGACGACTGATTGCTACACCGCTATAAACAAGAAACCCGCGAGAGCGGGTTTTTTGTTGTCTGCAAAAACGTGATCAGTTGATGACCATGCTGCCATCGGCGTGCTGCTTGTAAATCGTGTAGGGCAGCAGAAGCGTATCCAGCACTCCGGAAACAGCTCCGTCAACCACCAGCCCAAGGGACGGGTTCTTGTAGTTGAACGCATCGACGTCATCCGGTTTTTCGGCGTGCAGCATGCAGAAGTCGTACGTCACGCCGCTGTAGATGCGCGGTACGGCGCCGCAGTAGGTTTTGTTTGCCTTCAACTGATCGACGTTCGTTTTATCGCTGAGCGCCACGGTCTGTATGGTCCCGCAACCCGCCAGCATCGATGCCGCCAGTATCACTGCCTGAATTTTCATGCCGCGAATCCTTCGCTCGAAAAAACTCAATCTACGCCGCTCACGCCATCGGCGGCAATCGTCGTTTGACCGGGGTTTTCTTGACGATAGCCGTATTGGTCTCGGCCAGGGTATTGAGACGGTCGAGCAGGGTGTCGAGCTGCTCCATCGACCGCACATGCAAGCGAGCGATGAAACAGTCCTCGCCGGTGACCTTGTCACACTCGGTGAACTCGGGAATCGACAGGATCTGCCGTTCTACTTCCTGCAACTGACCCGGCAATGGCCGCACGCGGACGATGGCCTGCAACTGGTAGCCGAAGCACTTCGGGTCGATCTCCACGGTATAGCCCTTGAGCACGCCGCGTTCTTCCAGTCGGCGCAAGCGCTCAGCCACGCTGGGTGAAGACAACCCGCTGATCTGCGCCAGGGCCTTGAGCGAACGTCGGGAGTCTTCCATCAAGGCCCCGATCAGGATCTGGTCGATATCGTCGGTCATACAAATAACTCCCGCATTAGGCGAACAACGCAAACCACCCTTGATAAAAAAGGCGGAAATCGAGTTTAGCCTGCTTTTTGCGCTGGAGAAGCCCCGGTCTCGCTTGGCATACTTTTGCCACACATTAAGGAGATTGATGATGGACAAAACAATCCGTCGCGGCTCATTCGAAATGACCGCTGCCATGCTGATATCCGGGACGATCGGCTGGTTTGTGCTGGTGTCCGGGCAACCGGTGCTGGACGTGGTGTTCTGGCGCTGCGTATTCGGCGCCGGGACGTTATTGCTGATTTGCGCCGCTTTCGGCTTCTTGCGTCCGGGCATTCTGACCCGCACCACGTTCCTGCTGGCCGTGCTCAGCGGTGTGGCGATTGTCGGCAACTGGGTGCTGCTGTTCGCCTCCTATTCACGGGCCTCGATTGCCATCGGTACGGCGGTGTACAACGTGCAGCCGTTCATGCTGGTGGGATTGGCGGCGCTGTTTCTGGGCGAGAAGATCACCTTGCAAAAGCTGTTCTGGCTGGCGATTTCGTTTATGGGAATGTTGGCCATCGTCAGTGCCCACGGTGGGCAGGGCGAGGGCGGCAATGATTACCTGATGGGCATCGCACTGGCACTGGGGGCGGCATTTCTGTACGCCATCGCCGCGTTGATCATCAAGCGACTGACTGGCACGCCGCCACACCTGATCGCGCTGATCCAGGTCTGCACTGGTGTGTTGCTGCTGGCACCGTTCGCCCACTTGAACGCGCTGCCACAGGCGCCGAGTGCCTGGGCCAGCCTGGTGACGCTGGGCATCGTCCACACCGGTCTGATGTACGTGTTGCTCTACGGCGCGATCCAGAAACTGCCGACGGCACTGACCGGCGCACTGTCGTTCATCTACCCGATTGCTGCGATTTTCGTCGACTGGTTTGCCTTCGGCCATCAACTGCAGACCCTGCAATGGATCGGTGTGGCGGCAATCCTGCTGGCCGCCGCCGGCATGCAACAGGGCTGGGGCTTCAAGTCGCGGCGTCTGGCCGCGCAGTAAACCTCAGATGTTCCAGCGCGGCGCAGTCTTCGCCAGGCGCTGGCGCATCTCGCCGATATTGGCCGCCAGTTGCCGGGTCAACAAACGGTAGCCGTCCAACGGGCTGTAGACCGGCGTGTCGAGGCTGGCGTCCGGCAACTCCACCGGGCGTCCCAATCGACCGGACGCACCGGTTTTCAACGCCCGGGCCATGCCGATCAATTGCACGCGAATATGCCGGTGCTCGGCCTTGAGCGCCGCTTGCAGGTGCGCCATCGCGTCGGGGTCGTTGGCGTCCGGGCGGATGTTGCCGAGAATTTCCAGGGTGCTGATGCACATGCGCAGGTTGCGCTGAATGGCGTCCAGTTCGGTCATCGAGACTTTGACTTCCTTGGACACCGACGGCATCAGCGAACGCAATTGCACCATCACCGCGTTCAGCCGGCTCATCAACTTCAAGTGTTCGTCGGCAGTCACTGGCTGGCCGCCGATGATCCGCCCATACACCGTGGCGCAATCGCGCAGCGCATCGGCCAGGTTGTAGCGCCACGAGTACACCGCATACAGCGGCAGGGCGAAGGAAAAGGCCAGGGCCAGGGCGATACCGATCAGGATATCGACCCCGCGCCACAGCCCGTCGGTGATCGGGTTGTCGCCATGTCCGGCGACGATGAAAACCGTGATGGCGGAGAGCAGGGCGGTATAGCCACCCTTGCCGATGGCGTGATACGAGAAGAATCCGCACACCACCGCCATTGCAAAATAGGTCAGCCACGGCAGGCCGAGCCAGGCCTGTTGCGCCACCAGCAACAGACCGACGCCGGCACCGATCAAGGTGCCGGTGGCGCGCTCGGCGGCTTTCTTGCCGATGTTGCCGTGGTGCTGCAAACCGCCGATCACCACCAGCATGGTCACCGACGCCCACTCGCCGTGGGGCAGGTTGATGCCGGTGGTCAGCAGGATTGTCGCGAGCAGTCCCAGTGCTACCCGCATCGCATGAATCAGCCGCGCATGCCGGTAGCGACGGTACGGGTCCAGCAGCGGCCGCAGGATCCGCCGCAACAGCGGCGGCCAGCGGTGAGGGCTGAAAGTGCTCAGCGGTGATTCCTCCTCAGAAGATGTAGTCGGTGGCGATGAAATTCGAATCGCGCCCGCGAATGATTTCGCTGATCAGATCCTTGTTGGGTTCCTGGAACTTGGTCGCCACCAGCGTACGGATCGAAAACACCCGCAGCGCATCGTGTACCGACAGCGTGCCCTCGGCGGAGTTCTTGCGACCGTTGAACGGGTAGGTGTCCGGGCCGCGCTGGCACTGGGCATTGAGGTTGATCCGCCCGACCTGGTTGGCGAAGGTATCGACCAATCGGCCGACCGCCACCGGGTTGGTGCCGAAGATGCTCAGTTGCTGGCCGAAGTCCGACTCCAGCACGTAGTCGATCACGGTATCAAGGTGACGGTACGGCACGATTGGCACTACCGGGCCGAATTGCTCTTCCTGATACACGCGCATCTGCGGCGTCACCGGGTACAGCACCGCCGGATAGAAGAACGATTCCCGCGACTCGCCGCCATTCGGGTTGACCACCTGGGCGCCCTTGCTTTGCGCATCGGCCACCAGGCCGTGCAAGTAATCGACTTTGCCCGACTCCGGCAGCGGCGTCAGCGACACGCCGCTGTCCCACGGCATGCCCGGTTTGAGGCTGGCCAGTTTGGCGTTGAATTTCTCGATGAAGCTTTCGACCACGTCTTCATGCACGAACAGGATTTTCAACGCAGTGCAGCGCTGGCCGTTGAACGACAGGGAGCCGGTGACGGCTTCGCTGACGGCATTGTCCAGATCCACCTCCGGCAGAACGATGCCGGGGTTCTTCGCATCCAGCCCCAGTGCGGCGCGCAAACGGTGTGGTTTCGGGTGCAGTTTCTTCAGGTCGCTGGCGGCCTTGTTGGTGCCGATGAAGGCGAAGATGTCGATCTTGCCGCTGGCCATCAGCGCACTGACGGTCTCGCGGCCGCTGCCGTAGATCACGTTGATGACGCCGGTCGGGAAGCTGTCGCGGAACGCTTCGAGCAGCGGCCGGATCAGCAGCACACCGAGTTTGGCCGGTTTGAACACCACGGTGTTGCCCATGATCAACGCTGGAATCAGCGTGGTGAACGTCTCATTCAGCGGATAGTTGTAAGGGCCCATGCACAGCGCCACGCCAAGTGGTACGCGACGGATCTGGCCGAGGGTGTCCTGTTCCAGTTCGAAGCGGCTGGAGCGGCGGTCGAGTTCTTTCAGCGCGTTGATGGTGTCGACGATGTAGTCGCAGGTGCGGTCGAACTCTTTTTCCGAGTCCTTGAGGTTCTTGCCGATCTCCCACATCAGCAGTTTCACCACGGCGTCGCGCTGCTGGCGCATGCGCCCGAGGAAGGCTTCGACGTGCTGGATACGTTCGGCCACGCGCATGGTCGGCCACAGGCCCTGGCCGCGGTCATAGGCGCGCACGGCGGCGTCGAGGGCGGTGAGGGCGGTGTCGGCGTCCAGCAGCGGCGTGCTGCCGAGGATCACTTGTTCATCGCCGTTTTCGCCATGCAGATAGACCGGGCTGCGCACGGTGGCGAGGGGGCCGTCCCAGCGGCGCAACTGGCCATCAACCAGGTATTCGCGTTGTTCGACCTGACCGTCGAGGCGGTATTTTTCCGGGATGTCGCTGACAGAAGGGAACAGATTGCCAAGGATGTTTGCTGTGGTCATGTCGCTACCCTGCTTGCCAATTGAAAAGTCTGTACAGGTTATACGCCTGAACGCGCTGCAATTTAAACCCGCAAATGTCACGCGAATGTCACGCAAAGGCGCAGGGCAGAGGGCTCAGCAAAATATCCGCCGTTTAGCCGATGTCGAACTGCGTCCTGGCTGTCCCCGGATGCCCCCTTCGCTGGCCCGCAATGCCCTCAACGCGCTGGCATCGCTGCCTTAAGGTGTGATCACAACAATAACTGGCACCCCACGCGAGGATCGTTATGCGGGCATCCCGAATCATGTTGCCGCTGATGCTGGCCGCTGCACTGGCCGGCTGTGGCGAAGACCCCAAACCCCCGGCCAGCACCAACAACACTATTCCCAAAGACCCGGCGCTGGCGCAGATCTACGCCAACAGTTGCCAACTCTGCCACGCCAACCCCGCCGCGAATGCGCCGCTGACCGGTGACCGCAAGGCCTGGGAACCGCGCATCCAGCAGGGCGCGGACACGCTGCTCGACCACGCCATCAACGGCTACAACGGTATGCCGCCGATGGGCCAGTGCGTCGAATGCTCGGAAGAACAATTCCTCCAGTTGATCGGCTTCATGGCCGATCAGCCGCTGCCACAATAAGGGTGCGCGCATGACGATGGATCTGACTCGACGTCAGCTGTTGCAACGGGCAAGCATCGTCGGCGCTTTCAGTGCGCTGGCGACGAATCCGGCCTTGGGCCAATTGATGCGCGCACCCCGGTTGATCCCGTGGCGCAACTGGTCAGGCGGCCAGAGTTGCCTGCCGGCGGCGCGAGTGGCGCCAAAGAACCTGGATGAACTGACGGCAGTGATCCAGGAGGCACCGGGCAAGATCCGTCCGGTCGGCTCGGCGCATTCCTTCAGCGCACTGGTGCCCACCGACGGCACGTTGCTGTCGCTCAGCTACTTCAATGGCCTGCTCGATCACGACCCGAAAACCCTGCAAGCGGAGTTCGCCGCCGGCACGCCGATGTCACGTATGGGCACACCGCTCAAAGACATCGGCCAAGCCCTGCAAAACATGGCCGACATCGACTACCAGACCCTCGCCGGGGCGATTTCCACATCCACCCACGGTACCGGCAAAACCTTCCAATCCTATTCCGCCCACGTCTGCGGCATGCAACTGGTGACCGCCAGCGGTGAGGTGCTGGACTGCGACAGCCAGCGTCATCCCGACGTGTTCAACGCTGCCCGCGTTTCCTTGGGTGCACTGGGTGTAGCGACCAAAATCCGCCTGCAAAACCGCCCGGCCTATCGCCTGCGCGAACGCCAGTGGATCGCCAAGACCGAAGAACTGCTGGAAGACATCGACAAGAACACATCGGAAAACCAGCACTGGGAAATGCTCGTCGTCACCCATTCCGACTACGCCCTGTCGATCGCCCTCAACGAGACCACCGACCCGGCCACGCCGCCGATTCCGCCTGAAGAGGAGGGCGGCAATGAGTTCGTGACCCTGATCGAGAAGATCGACAAATACGGCAGCGATTTCCCGGGTCTGCGCAGTTCGCTGCTCAACAGCCTGCGGCATCTGGCGAGTTTCGATGACCGGGTGGGTGACTCGTTCGACATCTACGCCAACGTGCGCACCGTGCGTTTCAACGAAATGGAATATTCGGTGCCCGCCGAACATGGCCCGGCGTGCCTGCGCGAGATTCTCAAGCTGATCCGCGACAAGGACCTGCGCACCTGGTTTCCCATCGAATATCGCTACGTGAAGGCCGACGACATTCCTTTGAGCATGTTCGAAGGTCGCGACAGCTGTTCGATCTCGGTCCACCAGCATTACCAAATGGACCATCACAACTTCTTCGCAGCCGTCGAGCCGATTTTCTGGAAGTACAACGGCCGCCCGCACTGGGGCAAGTTGCACACGCTCAATGCCCGGACCTTGCAGACGTTGTACCCGCGCTGGCAGGAATTCATTCAGGTACGCCAGGCGCTGGACCCGAGCGGCAAGTTTCTCAACGGGCATCTGTCGTCGATTCTGGGGGTGAGCTGATGGCCGTCAATCGACGCAATTTTGTGCTTGGCACCTTGGGTGTCGGCGCCTTGCTGGTGGGAGTTGGGGCGTGGCTCAGACCGGGGGATCGCGGCGGGCCCTACAGTGAATATTTCCGGGCGCTGAATAACGAGCTCAAGACCAAAGGACCGATGCGCCCGGTGTTGTTGATCGATCTGGATCGCCTCGACCACAACATCGACGTGGTGATGGGGTCGGTGAAACGCAGCGGCAAACACCTGCGCCTGGTGGAGAAATCGCTGCCGTCGCCGGGGCTGCTCAGCTACATCGGCCAACGGGCCGGGACGCAGCGACTGATGTCGTTTCATCAGCCGTTTCTCAATCACGATGCGCAGGTCTATCCGCAGTCCGACATTCTGCTCGGCAAGCCCTTGCCGGTGCGCTCGGCGGACCTGTTCTACCAGACCCACAAAGGCCCGTTCGACCCGGCGAAGCAACTGCAATGGCTGATCGACAACCCCGAACGTTTGCAGCAATACCTCGCGCTGGCCCAAGGCTTGGGTACGCGGATGCGGATCAACATCGAACTGGACGTCGGCCTGCACCGGGGCGGCGTCAGTGATCTGAACGTGCTCGGGCAGATGCTCGCGCTGATCGCCGCCAACCCGCAGCACCTGGAATTCGCCGGCTTCATGGGTTACGACCCGTTCGTGGGCATGGGCGTGCCGGGGATTCTCGGTTCACCCGAGGAATTGTTCGCCAAAGTGATGGTGATTTATCAGCGCTGCGTCGACTTCACCCGTCAGCAATACCCGGCCCTGTGGCATGACGGCTTGTGCCTGAACACTGCCGGAAGTCCAAGTTATCGCATGCACGAAAACGAAAGCCTGAGCAGTGAAGTCTCGGTCGGCACGGCGATGCTCAAGCCGACGCACTACGATCTGCCGTCTTTGGTGGAGCATGTACCTGCCACGTACATCGCCACCCCGGTGTTGAAAAGCACCGGGGCGGTGAACATCCCGGCGCTGGACGACAAGTCGAAACTGTTTTCGTGGTGGGACGCCAACCAGCGCCAGACTTTCTTCATCTACGGCGGCAACTGGATGGCCGAGTTCGAGTCGCCGCCGGGGCTGCAGAGCAATGGTGTTTACGGGCGTAGTTCGAATCAGGAGATGGTCAATGGCTCGAATGCCGTGGGATTGACCGTGGAGGATCAAGTCTTTCTGCGGCCGACGCAGACCGAAGCGGTGTTGCTGCAGTTTGGTGATTTGCTGGCGGTGCGTGGCGGCAAGATCGTCGATGCCTGGCCGGTTTATTCCTGAATTCAGATTTCCATCAATCACCCTAAAACCCTGTGGGAGCTGGCTTGCCAGCGATTGCGTCGGGTCAGCAATCCATTTATTTGCTGACAGACCGCAATCGCTGGCAAGCCAGCTCCCACAGTATTTGTGGTGTTTGCAAAACCTTCAGCAAATTCTGTAATGAAGCTTTTATGACAAAAGTTCGGTAGCACATCGCCAGTCCGGTCATGCCTATGTAACGCGCTTGAGGGGCCCAACAGGGCGCTTTTCACAAGCCGAGGCGGGACGCCGGGAGTGAGGCAATGGGGACTATGGAACGCTACTCGAAAGTGGGCATGCAGGAACTCGATCAACGCCTGTCGAAGATCGTCGAAGCCGCGCGCAAGAAGCCGGTTTCGGTGTATCGCTACGGTGCGCCGTGGGTCTGGATCGTGTCGCAGGATGACTGGCAGGGTGCCTTGAAAGAGGTCTCCAGCTACATTCCGCCGGGTCATTCGCTGGTGCTGCTGCGCCCGCAGATCGACGACCTGTTCGACGCCCACGCCGATCTCCTGCACGAGCTCAATGCCCAGCCCGGCATGCTGATCCCGGCGCAAACGGTCATGCATATCCTGCTCCTGCAACTGTTGTATTCGGTGCCGAGCGAGCAGCAGTTGTTCGAACAACTCAATTACAACCTGCTGTTCCGCTGGTTCGTCGGCCTGGGCCTGAACCAGAAAGTCTGGAGCTACAACGTCCTCAGTCGCGACATCGCCACGCTGCTCAATGAGCCCCGTGCGGTGCTGCTCATTCAGAAAATCATTGGCGAAGTGTTCTGCGGTGCCTTGCTGCAAATGCCCGAGTTCTCCTTGAACTTCGCGCTGCTGCACACCTGGCTCGGCAAGCACGCCTGCGCCCCGCACGTCAGCAACTGACGGCGGCCAGCAACCGACGCAATACACAGGGCGCCGAGACGCCAACAGGTCATCGCGAATTTCAGGGGGTAGTGTGGAGCAGATTTTCACGTCACGGCTGGCGCTGTGGGGCTGGCTGCTGGTGACGGCCGGCGTGCAGCCGGCGTTCGCCGAGGAGGCCGCAAACGCAGGTGCGCAGCGTCTGGTGGACGTCAACGAATACTTCGTGCGCGGCAACACCGTGCTCGATGCCCGGGCCATCGAAGAAGCGGTGTACCCGTTCCTCGGCCCGCAAAAAGCCCTGAGCGACATCGAAGGTGCGCGGGACGCCTTGCAGAAGGTCTATCAGGAGCGTGGCTACCAATCGGTGTTCGTCGAGCTGCCGGAGCAAGCGGTGGCCGACGGCATCGTCTACCTGCAAGTCAGCGAAACCAAGGTTGGCCGGGTGCGGGTGGTCGGCGCCAAACACTATTCGCCGCTGGACATCCGCGACAACGTCCCGGCGCTGAAGGAAGGCGAGGTGCCGGACTTCGCCAAGGTCCAGGGCGAACTGGCGCAACTCAACAAGACCCCGGGCCGCCAGGTGATGCCGCTGGTGCGCGAAGGTCAGCGCCCGGGCACCATGGACGTGGATTTGCAGGTCGAGGACCAGAATCCGTGGACCGCCAGCGTGGGTCTGAACAACGACTACAGCGCCGACACCGAAAAGCTGCGCGCCGTCACCAGCCTCGGTTACAACAACCTCTGGCAGCTCGGCCACAGCATCAACCTGACCTACTTCACCGCACCGCAGGACACCGACAACGCCAAGGTCTGGTCCGGCTCCTACACCGCGCCGCTGACCGACCGCTGGAGCGTGCAGTTCTCCGGTTACCAGTCCGACAGCAACGTCGCCACCATCGGCGGCAGCAATGTGCTCGGCAAGGGCCATTCCTACGGCGTGTCGGCGATTTACACCATCCCGTCCAGTGGCAGTTGGTCGAACTCGCTGTCGGCCGGCATCGACTTCAAGGACTTCGACGAACGCCTGACCCTGTCCGGCGAGAGCGACAAGGTGCCGCTGAAATACGCGCCGTTCACCTTCGCCTACAACGGCTATCGCTACACCGAAAAGAGCCAGCTCGGCCTCGGCCTGAGCCTGGTCGCCGCCACCCGCAGCATTTTCGGCTACGGCAGCTCCGACGAAGAATTCGACTACAAGCGCTACCGCGCCAAGCCGAGTTTCGCCGTGCTGAAGGGCGATACCAGTTTCACCTGGACCTTCGACAACGACTGGCAGAGCGCGAGCAAAGCCGCGTTCCAACTGGCATCGGGGCCACTGGTTTCCAACGAACAATTCTCTGCCGGCGGCGCGACTTCGGTACGCGGTTATCTGGCCGCCGAGCGCACCGGCGATGACGGCGTATTGCTCAGCCAGGAAGTCCGCACACCGTCCCTGGCCAGGTACGCCGGCACCTGGATGCAGGACTGGCGTTTCTACGCCTTCGCCGAAGGCGCGCAACTGTACCTGCGCGACGAACTGCCGGACCAGGACGCCAGTTACGCCCTGGCCAGTGTCGGCCTAGGCACCCGCGCCAGCCTGAGCAAATGGCTGTCCGGCAGCGTCGACTGGGGCTACCCGCTACTCGAAGGGCCGAACACCTCGAAACAGGAATCGCGCCTGCACTTCAACCTACAGGCCACTTTCTAACAAGGAGCACTTTCCATGCAGCGCCTATTCCTTTCGTTGTTGATCTGCCTGGGCTTCGTGCTCCCGGCCACGGCTCAGGCCTGGTGGCAGGACGACTGGCACTACCGCAAACAGATCGCCGTCGATACCACGCCACAAGGCGCCGGGATCAATCAGGCCCTCGGCCGCACCGCGCTGCTGGTGCGCCTGCACACCGGCAACTTCACCTTTGACGGCGTGAAAGAGGATGGCTCGGACCTGCGCTTTGTCGCGGCCGATGACAAGACCGTGCTCAACCACCAGATCGAAAGCTTCGACGCACTGATGGGCATGGCGCTGATCTGGGTCGATGTGCCGAATGTCGAGGGCGGCCAACGTCAGGACATCTGGATGTACTACGGCAATCAGAAGGCCCCGGCCACCGGCAACGGCCAACTGACCTTCGATCCGAATTACACCGCGCTCTATCATTTCGACGGCGCCACCGGCACTCCGGCGAAAGACACCACCGCCTACGGCAACACCGCGCAGAGCGCCACCGGCGCCGCGATTGACGGCGTAGTAGGGCGGGCCTTGCAGTTCAGCGGTCAGCCATTGCTGCTGCCGGCCAGTCCGTCGTTGCAGCACAACGCCGGCAGCGCGTTCACCTTCAGCGCCTGGCTGCGACTGGATCAGGCCAATGGCGAGCAACTGATCCTCGCTCGCCGCGAAGGCACCAACAGCCTGCTGGTCGGTGTGAACCAAGGCGTACCGTTCGTGGAAATCGATGGCCAGCGCGCCGTGGCCACGCAACCGCTGAATCCGGGTCAATGGCAACACGTCGCACTGACCGCGGAAGGTTCGAAAGTGACGCTGTACATCAACGGTCGCGAAGGTGCGACGCTGGCTCAAGCGATGCCGGCGTTCAACTCGGTCATGGCCATCGGCGCCGACCTGCACGAAGGTCCTTTCCAGCCGTTCGTAGGCGCCATCGACGAACTGCGTCTGTCGAAAGTCGCCCGTCCTGCACCGCTGTTGCTGGCCGACGCTACTTCCCAGGGCGCCGAGTCGAAACTGGTGGCTTACGGCGTCGATGAAGAACAGTCCGGCTTCGGTTTCGGCAGCCTCGGTTTCCTGCTCAACGCCGTGCCGGTAGACGCCTGGGTGATCATCGCGGTGCTGGTGCTGATGATGTTCCAGTCGTGGATCATCATGCTGCGCAAGAACCGCACCCTGAGCCGCGTCACCGCCGCCAACGAAGACTTCCGCGTGCAATTCGCCAAGGTCGGCACTCGCCTGGAAATGTTCGCCGACGACGCACAACTCGCCCAGCGTCTGCAGCATTCGCCGCTGTGGCGCCTGTACCAGGTGGCGGTGAAAGAGATTCGCACCCGCCGCGAGCAGGGCGCCGATACCTCGTCCGTCTCCGCTGCAACCATCGAGGCCATCCGCTGCTCCATGGACGGCGTGCGCACCCGGGAAAACCAGCAACTGAGTTCGAAACTCTCGACCCTGTCCAACGCCATCGCCGGAGGCCCGTACATCGGTCTGCTCGGCACTGTGCTGGGGATCATGGTGGTGTTCCTCGGCACCGCCATGGCCGGTGACGTCAACATCAACGCCATCGCGCCGGGTATGGCTGCAGCCTTGCTCGCCACCGCCATGGGCCTGTTCGTCGCGATCCCGGCGCTGTTTGGCTACAACCGCCTGATCACCCGCAACAAGGAAGTCAGTGCCGACATGCGCGTGTTCGTCGACGAGTTCATCACCCGTCTGGCGGAGATGCACGGCGAAGGTCAGTCCAGTGAAGCGGCGCATCAGCGCGGTCATCACGCCAACCACTCCGTACCGGCCTGAGGAGCACTGACATGGCGTCCGTAAATGCCTCCCACGACGATGATGAAGATGCCGCAGTAGACAGCATCAACATCACGCCACTGGTGGACGTGCTGATGGTGGTGCTGGTGATGTTCATCCTCACCGCCACCGCGCAGGTCTCCGGGATCCAGATCAACCTGCCCAAGGCCAGCGCCGCGGTGTCGCTGTCCGAGGCCAAGACCAAGGCGATTTCGGTCAACGACGGCGGCCAGGTGTTCCTCGACGCCTACCCGGTGACTCTGCCGGAGCTGGAAGAACGCCTGCGCATCGAGAAAGCGCAGAACCCGGACTTCCCGGTGATTGTGCGCGGCGACGCCACGGTGCAGTACCAGAAGGTCATCGAAGTGCTGGATCTGTTGCGCCGGCTCGAACTGTCCCAGGTCGGTCTCGTCACCGGCAAACCGACGCAGGGCTGAGTCATGACTGCACAGATGCCAATCGAACCGCTGCCGGTGAAGAAGTCGCCAGTGCGCTACGTGAAGTGGGGTGCCGGGCTGATCCTCGGCGTACTCGCCGCGTGGTTCCTGTGGCAGTGGGCCAACGACATGAGCGGCATTCGCCGGGAAGCGCCGAAGGTGCCGACGATCATTCCGTTGCCGCCACCGCCACCTCCGCCGCCGGAAAAACCGCCGGAGCCGGAAACCCCGGTGGAAGAAAAAGTCGTCGAGCCGGAGCCGACGCCCGAGCCACAGGAAGTGAAACCCGAGGAAGAAGCGCCGCCATCGCCGGCGGACGACCTGGCCAACCCGATGCAAATGGACGGCGACGCCCAGAGCGGCAACGACGCCTTCAACATCGGCGCGGGCAAGGGCGGCGGCATGGCCGGCGCCGGTGGTGGGCGCGTGGGCAACGGCACCTACAGCCAGTTCCTCGCGTTCACCTTCCAGAAGCTGCTGAGGGAGAACCCGGACCTGCGCAACCTTGCGTTTTCGCTGCAGGCCGATGTGTGGCTTAGCGGCGTCGGCGAGATCACCCGGGTCGAACTGGTCAAGTCCAGCGGCAACCCCGAGATCGATACGCAGGTGTTGGCCGCGTTGCGTAACGCGCCCCATCTGAGCGAACGGCCACCGGCCTCCATCACCTTGCCTGTGCGCATGTCCCTGCAAGGGCGGCGTCCGGGTTAACCGAATTCATAAAGCTGTATGAAAAGGAGTTGTGTGCAGATGATTTCCAACGTGAATCGATTGTCCCTGGCGGTCGGCATGGTCATCGCGACCCTGGTCGGTCAGGCCGCGGCAGCGCCTGCGCCCTCGGAGAACGCCACGATCAATCTGATCCGCTTGCTGGTCGAGCAGGGCATTCTGAAACAGGACAAGGCTGACGCACTGATCGCCCAGGCCCAGAACGAAGCGGCCCAGGCCAAGCAGGCTGCGGCGTCTACCGCTGTGGCAGCCGGGCCGGTCGCAGCACCGGGCGATGTGCGGGTGCAATACGTGCCGGCCGCGGTGCGCGACCAGATCCGTGATCAGGTCAAGGCCGAGGTCATGGCCACCGCCAAGCAGGAAAACTGGGCCGCGCCCAACACCTTCCCGGACTGGGCGTCGCGCATCAGCTTCGACGGCGATATTCGCCTGCGCGACGAATCGCGCTACTACTCGGGAAGCAACAGCAACGAGATCGTCGACTTCGCCCGGCTCAACAACAACGGCCCGTACGACGTGAACCCCAACAGCAGCACCGCGTTGCCGCCGCTGCTCAACACCCGTGAAGACCGCACCAACCTGTTCCGCCTGCGCGCCCGGCTGGGCATGAAAGCGGTGATTTCGCCGGAATGGACTGCCGGTATCCGCATCGGCACCGGCTCGGACAACAACCCGGTGTCGACCACCCAGAGCCTTGGCGGCGGTTTTGCCAAAAAGGACATCTGGCTCGATCAGGGTTACCTGACCTGGAAGCCGTCGGATGAATTGACCCTGACCGGTGGCCGCTTCGCCAACCCGTTCATGTCCACCGACATGCTGTATTCCAACGACCTGAACTTCGACGGTGTGGCGGCGATCTTCGACCACAAGCTCAGCCGCGACTGGGGCGTGTTCGGCACCGTCGGCGCGTTCCCGGTGGATTACACCAGCGACACCACCACCAGCAATGGCTTCGACAAGGAAGAAAGCGACAACAAATGGCTGTACGGCGCGCAGGTCGGCGCCAAGTGGGCGATCAACAGCAACAACCGCTTGAAAGGTGCGCTGGCTTACTACCGCTTCGAAGACATTCAGGGCCAGCGCTCCAGCCCTTGCGAGCCATGGGCCGGCGCGCCGGGTTGCGACAGCGACGGCACCCGCGCGGCGTTCATGCAGAAGGGCAACAGCGTATTCCTGCTGCGCGACATCACGCCGAACCCGCTCAACCCGAGCACCACGCCACAGCCGCAATTCGTCGGCCTGGCTTCGGAGTTCAACCTGCTGGACCTGAACCTGGTCTGGGACGCCGACCTGCCTGCCGACTTCAAACTGCGCAGCCAGGGCAACTACATCCACAACCTCGGCTATGACGAAGGCGACATGCGCAAGCGTGCGGCCGGGCAACTGGTCAACAACCTCGACAGCAGCGGCAACATCGAAAGCGGCGCCAATGCGTGGATGGTGCAGTTCACCCTCGGCAACGCGCTGGACCTGAAGAAGCAGGGCGACTGGAACCTGTTCGCCGGCTACAAGTACATCCAGCCGGATGCCTTGCCGGACGGCTTCAACGACTCGTCGTTCCACCTCGGCGGCACCAACGCCAAGGGTTACATCCTCGGGGGCAACTACGGTCTGGCGAAGAACGTCTACGCCACCGGCCGCTGGATGAGCACCGAAGCGGTGTATGGCGCGCCGTTCGACATCGACGTCTTGCAGCTCGAGATCAACACGCGCTTCTAAGGCGCCGGGAGAGGGTTATGAACGCGCGATTTTTAGTGTTGGGTCTGGGCTTGATAGTCGCCAGCGGGGCCAGCGCCGAAGGCATGGAGGAACGCCTGCGCACGCAATTGCGCAGCACCACCCAGCAGTTGCAAACCCTGCAAAGCCAACAGGCCCAGGCCAGCGCCGCGCAACTGGCGGCGCAGAACGAAGCCAAGGCAGCGCAGGCGCAAATCAAGCAATTGACTGCCGAGCTGGCCAAGGCCAAAGGCCTCGCCGAGCAACTGGCCGGGCAGCAGCAGAGCCTGCACAGCCAGGCCCAGGCGCAGGTGGCGGCCAGCAACGAGCAGACCGGCAAATTCAAGAAGGCCTATGACGAGCTGTTGGTCATGGCCCGTGCCAAAGAGGCAGAACGGTCTAAGCTTCAAGCGCAATTGGCCGAACGTGACACACAAGTGCAGCAATGTTCGGTCAAGAATCAGCAAATGTACGGCGTGGCCAAGCAGATCCTCACCGCCTACGAAAACATCGATGTGGCCGAGGTGATGAAGATCCGCCAGCCCTTCGCCGGCAGCGCCCGGGTCAAGTTCGATGAACTGGCTCAGGGCTTCGGCGATGACCTGTACAAGACACAATTCGATGCGCCGCAAGCCGCGATCGCGCACTGATTAAAAGACTCATAGACAAGGAAGAAGTAATGACTCAATTGATCTCCCACGTATCCCCGAAATCCCTGACCGAAGTGCTGCAAGCCGCCGGTTATCGCGTCAACCAGACCGAACAGAACGGTATCGTCCAGTTGCTCAGCGCCAGTCAGGGCATCGGTTACGCGGTGCGTTTCGGCAACCCGGCGGTAGTGGAGCAGGGCAGCTACGTCGACTTCACCTTCAGTTGCGCACTGCGCGTACAGGGTGAGCTGCCGGCGGGTGTGGCCGAGCAGTGGAACGCGACCCGTCGGTTTGCCCGGTTGTCGTTGCAGGGCGAGTTTCTGGTGATGGAAATGGATGTGGTGGTGGCCGCTGGCGTCAGCGGCGATTACCTGCGCGGCAATCTGGAACTGTGGGATCGCCTGTTGCAGGAGTTCATCGTGTACCTGCGTGATTTCACCCAGAACACCGCTGCCGCCCAGACTCCAAAGGTTGAGCAAGAGGAAGTCGCGCTGTGACGAAACCTGCCATGGTGATCAGCGCCGCTGCGGTGGCGCTGTTGGTGGTGGCCGTGGCGCTGGTGGTGCGGCCGGGCAATGACCCGGTCGCCGCCCAGCAACCGGCGCCGGTTGTGGGCGCCAGTGCCGGGCCGGCGGTGGCGCGGCTGGGCAATCAGCAGGTCTCGCCGGAGGAGTTGCAGGCGTTGCTGGCGGCTGTTCCGCCGCAGACCCGCGAGCAACTGCGTGGTAATCGAGAGGCGCTGGAGCGCTGGATTCGTTCACGCCTGGCCGAAAAAGCCGTGCTGGAACAGGCCGATGCCCAAGGCTGGGCGCAGCGTCCGGACGTGGTGCGGCAAACCCGCGCCGCCACTGAGCAGATCGTGTTCCGCGACTATTTGCAGTCGGTGAGCAAAGTGCCGGTGGATTACCCGAGCGCCGCCGAGTTGCAGCAGGCCTATGACGCGGGCAAGGCCAACTGGCAGACGCCGGCGTTGTATCGGGTGAGCCAGATTTTCCTCGGGGTGAATGAACCGCAGAATCTTGAGGCGGTGCGCAAGCAGGCGGTGGATCTGAGCAAGAAAGCCCAGGCAACACCGGCGGAGTTTGCGGCAATGGCCAAGGAGTTTTCCCAGGATCGCCTGACTGCTGAACGCGGCGGCGACACTGGCCTGCAACCCTTGCAGCAATTGGTGCCGGAAGTGCGTGGCGCGGTGGCGCGACTCAAGGTCGGCGCGGTGTCCGATCCCGTGCAAAGCAGCGCAGGTTTCCACGTGATCAAACTCACCGAACAACAACCGGCCCGCACTGCGACCCTCGACGAACTGCGTGACCAACTAACCCAGGCCTTGCGGGCCCAGCGCCAGGAACAGATCGCACAGGCGTATCTGGACGGCATGCTCATTACCGCGACGCTGAGCATCGACGGGGCCGAACTTAACAAGGTGCTGGAGGAAAAACTGTAATTCAGACTCACCGCAGCTCCCACAAGAGATGTGTGCAAAGGCAAACAACAAAGATCGACAGGGAGTCATCGATGTCATTCACCGAACCCGCAGGACGACAGGGCAGCCCCGATTTTCGCTGGCCGCAGGAAAAGGCCGAACCCTGGCTGGCGCAGGTTGCGAAGATCGAGGGCGAAATCGCGCAATACTTTCTGGTCAGCGCCCGTTGCGGCTGCTTCATGCAGGCCGCCCGCAGCCTCAACGTGCGCTCGACCCTGCTGCGCAAACAACTGGCGCAGCTTGAACAGCAACTGCAATGCGCGCTGTTCAGCTTTCAGGGCAGTGCCCTGACGCTGACCCGCGAAGGCCAGCAATTGCAGGCGCAACTGGTGGCCCTGGCCCACGAACGCAAACTCCCGGTGATCGAACAACCCTTGATCAGGCTGGCCGTCGCCGAATCGATCCTGCACGACATCCTCGGCCGCGACCTCATTGCACTGCTGCGTCGCAACGCCAGCGTGCGCCTCGAGATCATCGCCCTCGACAGCGAACTGGCCCTGCGCGCGGTCAGTGCCGACATCGTGCTGTGGCTCGCCCACGGCGACACCCCGCATCCCGGCCCGACCTTCGCCACCAGCGAACCGCAACGTCTGGCGCAACTGGAATATCAGCCGCACATCGCCAAACGCTATTCGCGCGTGACTGCACGACCGGAAAGCCCGGACGACCTCGCCGATTTCATGCTGGTGCAATGGCAGCATGATCGGCAGATCGACAGCTTCCGGCCCTGGAACAATCTCGTCGAACAGCGCTTGGCCGGGGTGGTGCAGATGCAGTCTTATGAGCTGATGCTGGAGATGATCCGGTGCAGCGCGTGCATTGGTTTGCTGCCGATGTATATGAGCCGATTTGATCGCGGGTTGGTGGCGTTGCCGGGGTTGTTTGACGAGGCGATGCGGTTGCAGGCGTGGTTGGCGGTTAATTCCGCATCGTGGGATGTGGCTGAAGTGCAGACGTTGGTTGAGTTGATTCAGCGGACGTTCAATGAACGACAGGAGTGGTTTGAATAACCGCTTAAAAAGGACGGACTTAATTTAATAAATCCGTCCCCTTTTGCTCCTTTCCTTTTCCCTTTTTCTGTAATCGTTAAATAAATCCGTCGAACTTTCGTTTTTATGATAAGCGTACAGCTTGCACTGCACCAAGATAGGAAGCTACAAAGGCTCTCTTGCCGTTGGAAGTAATGACGAAGCCGATGGGGGTTTTCCATGGAAAAGTTGTTTGGTATATGATTTTTTCAGTCGACATTTCAAGTGTGGAAATTTCTCTCATGCCAAGAATGTAAAGATATCGGCCTGAAGGGTCGAAGCGAAGCTGAACTACAAAAGTTAGCGGTGCGATATTTATGGTCCGTTTTTTTGAATAGCTCTTCGCGTCGTATACATCTATGTTTGAACCGGCCCCGGCTACGAAAATATTTTTTTCATCGGGGTCAAGTATCACTGAGCGGATGCCGTATGAAGTCGATATGGTTTTTATAATCGATAAATTAGCAGTGCTTATCACCCAAGCTGAGACAGAACGTTGGTATTGGTTGTTGAATGCGTAGATAAGACTATTGTCCTTAGAGATTGTCGATATTTTAGAAATGTTTGTTGTTTTTGCCACGTTTGGAATCGCTAAGGACTTCTCAATCCTCATTGTTGTGGTATTGAATTTCCAGATTTTACCGTGATAGACGGTATTTGGAGGAGGGGTGTGTTCGAAAGTGCCGATGTAAATAAATTTCGTGTCACTGCTGATTAACATTTGGGAGGGGCTGGTATTACTTGGGAAAGCGCTACTGCTAGATACTACCTTCCCAGTGATCGGATCAAATACTTCGATAATGTTTACGGATTTACCTCCAGTGGCCAGGCCCACAAAATACAAATACACCCCATCATGACTAATGCCCATTTCCATTCTGCGAGTTCTAACTCCTAGATCGACACTACTGATTATTTTTAGCGTTGAAGTTTCGATGGCGTAAAAATGAGAGAAAGCTAATACATATACAGTTTTTCCGTCTGGGCTGATCTTTACATCTGCCAGATGGTCGTTTATTGGAATAATTCCTTCTTCTTCCTTCTCTGTAATATCTAGTCGCGCACTAACCTCTTCCCTGCCACTGGAGGCCGTCATTGAAAACACCCCTTGCACAGATCCCGCCGTTACCCCACTGACCGTGACCTTCCCGTCAGCCCCCGTGGTGAAATCCTTCCTACTCGTCCCATCGGTAAACGTAGTCCCCTGTGGCAACGTGATGGTCACTGTGTGTCCAGCAGCCGGTTGTCCCGCTTGAGTGACAAGCAATTCAATCCCCGTTACCTGTCCACCTGCCGGCGCGGTGTAAGGGGCATTGAGAAACGCCAGTACGACTGACGCCGCAGTAATGACGGTGTAAACCTGATCCGCAAACTTCGTCGCCGTCGCAAAGTTGTTGCTCTTGTCCTCCGATACCCAGAACTCCATCCGCAAACTGGAGCCATCGGCCAGTTGGGACAGAAAACTGGCCGGCAGAGGTTTGGGCCAGAAGCCCTGGCTGACCCAGGTCGCATTGACCTGACTGGCACCGCCATTCCAGATCTGCAAGGTGACGGTCGAGCCGTCGGGTTTCTGTCCGGTCAGTTTGAGCCAGACCTGCTGCCCCACCGCGATTGCCGTCCATATCAGGCCTTGAATCGTGGCGTCTTTTCCGTTCAGTGCTGGAACGTCGAGAATCTTGCCCGGTTCCCCCTGCACGATGATCGGCGGGTTATACACTTTCTGATTGGCGGTAATGGTGATGGAAGTCGTCGGCGACACATTGCTGTTGGTCAGTTGATCGATCACCCTGGCACTCACCGGATGAGTGCCATCACCGATCTGCTGAAGGTCAGTGGTGGTCAGGGTATAGCTGATCGGGTTGGCAGGATGGACATAGGGAATGGTTTTGCTCCACGTCCCCATGGTCAGCGTCCCCTCGTCATATTCGCGCGGATAGCTGCGCGTTAAAGTGAACGTGGCCGGCTGCCCCGGGCCAATGCTGGGCGGATGGCTGACCGTGATACCGGAGACCGGGTTATTGAACAGCACGTTCAGTATCGGATCGGATTTATCTTTATTACCGCTGCCGACCCGGGTGACTTCGTAGTACAGGGTATTGAGGCCATTCTTCAACACCCCCCAAGGCAACTTCAAAAAAATGCGGTCGTTCTCTTCGCCCGGATTGATAGGCTTGATCACAGATGTCGCCTGGCTGTTGACCCACAGCCTTACGGAGTCACCTGCTTGAGAGGGAGTGGAAAACAACATGAACGGGTCGATCACCATGGAGAGTTGGGTTGATGGCGAATAAATGCTTTCGGAAATGCCGAGATGGTAGGCCCCTGGCGGTTGCAGGTTTTCTTCAGCGCCCGGGATGGCCATCGGATACAGCTGGAGCAAGGCGCTGATTTGTGTCGAATTGACGTTGATGCTCATGTTGCTCTCCTGGCGTACGGTGGGAAGCCATCTTCGGGGTGAGGTTCATGACACCGCGAAAGCAGAGCATCGTCACCTGTCAGATCTGACAGGTGAGTTGGGTTTCATGACGAATGGTCATCGGCGAACGGTTTTCCTGCAGAAACAAAAACGGCCCCGCGAAGGGGCCGTTTCGGTTTCAGCACTCAGGGCCGCGGCTCTGCCGCCACATCCTGGTTATCCAGCACCCGATTTACCGCCAGTTCCGCCAGCATGATCAGTTGCCCGATGCCCAGCAGCACATGCCGCTGCGGCGCATCGATCATTCCGGCAAAGTCGCTGGCCATGGTTTTGGCCGAGGTCAGGGTTTCGCATGCGTCGGCCAGCAGTTCTTCATTGGGGATGCCGGGGGCGATGAGGTAGCGGGTGTTGGGTTTGAGCAGCGGTTTTCTGGGGTGGAACGGATTGAGGTAGTGATCGAGGGCGCGGTCGGCGGCTTCGTGGAATTTCTTGGAATCGAGGGTTTCGTAGGGCGAGGTCGGGTCGGTTTCGGGTGGGTTTGGCGTTGGTTTGATCATGGTGAAGCTCCTTGAGAGATGGAGCCGTCATCCATCGCTGCTAAACGAATGAGGTGGCGGCTGTACGCGGGTTAGCAGACCAGGCTCAAGGATCCCGGCGCACCGAAGTGCCCCACGCAAGCCGCCATAAAACAGAAATGGCGAAACCAGCGTGCCTTGAAAATTAACCGGGCTGCTAAACCCGATCGCTGATTCATCAGCGACCCGGAAACGATAGAGCCGGCCCCCAAGGCACACAAGCCGGCGGATTCTGGCGGATGCGTAGGCAATGGCGCAAGGCGTTGTGGCTTGCCGGAAGTTTCGGTCAACGGTTTTAAACAGTCATGGCGAATCCGTGAAGAAGCGGTTTACAGTGACTGGCCACGCACTGATCCAGGAGGGATCGTTCATGCCTGTGATTAAATAAATCCGTCCCCATTGTTTAGTTCCCATTGTTTATTTTGACTTGAAACCGGCTAATGGGTGTTTTCTCATTTTTCTTTTTTCATACACGCACCAAGGCAAACGCTTTGTATTTGTCACTTCGGCCATAGCCGATGCTTGTGCTGCCTACAACTAAGCTGGGAAGCAGGCTGAAATGAGCTATATAAACCCCTCCAGCCTGCATGTCGTTGTGGAAGACATAGCGCCCAGTGCTTAGGCCCGAGGCATTGTCGAATATGGTTAATATATTCGTATAGTTTTTCTCAAATATTCCATGCAAGTTTAGTCGGTAAAACTCCGACGCCACCATACCACCAACACCACTGATCCATACTCTAGCCTCGGAGGGAGTAAGTGGTGAGTTGTTGACCAGATGACGAAACGTCATTACTTGTGAATCAATGGAATAGGAGGCTGAGTCTTTGTTTTTATCGGTAACTGTAATTGTGACAACGCCAGGTTTGTGCGCTGTAACCTTCCCGCTCTCAGTGACGGAAACGATACTTGAATTGCTTGATATATAGTTAAAAGGAGGAACCCCGCCTGTAGCTGTTCGAATTGATGTTCCAATCTCCCTCTGGGGCCACCCATAGTTTTGGATGATCCTGTTTCCAGCGAGAAGCATTAAGGATTTATCAATGGTCAGTCGTGGTGTCACCGTCAGATTACGCACATTCGAATAGGTATTGTTCGGGTGATACAGCGATTTGGCATACAGGCGTCGTGCGCCCGACGGTACCGTGATCGACAGTACCCATTTTCGTGTCGTCGGGTCAGCCGTTGCCTTGCCCTTCGGCACTGCACTTGGGCCGCTGCCATCATAGATTTCGACCTGCCGCCCAGGACTTGCCTCGCCTTGGAGTGTCAGCGAGGTGCTGTTTGTAGTGCCTCCTTGCGGAACATCGTTGCCGTTCTCATCAAGGACGAAATTTAGCTTCGGAACGATAAGCGGCCGGTTGGCAGTGATGACGATAGAACTCGTCGCCGACACATTGCTGTTGGTCAGTTGATCGATCACCCTGGCACTCACCGGATGAGTGCCATCACCGATCTGCTGAAGGTCAGTGGTGGTCAGGGTATAGCTGATCGGGTTGGCAGGATGGACATAGGAAATGGTTTTGCTCCACGTCCCCATGGTCAGCGTCCCCTCGTCATATTCGCGCGGATAGCTGCGCGTTAAAGTGAACGTGGCCGGCTGCCCCGGGCCAATGCTGGGCGGATGGCTGACCGTGATACCGGAGACCGGGTTATTGAACAGCACGTTCAGTATCGGATCGGATTTATCTTTATTACCGCTGCCGACCCGGGTGACTTCGTAGTACAGGGTATTGAGGCCATTCTTCAACACCCCCCAAGGCAACTTCAAAAAAATGCGGTCGTTCTCTTCGCCCGGATTGATAGGCTTGATCACAGATGTCGCCTGGCTGTTGACCCACAGCCTTACGGAGTCACCTGCTTGAGAGGGAGTGGAAAACAACATGAACGGGTCGATCACCATGGAGAGTTGGGTTGATGGCGAATAAATGCTTTCGGAAATGCCGAGATGGTAGGCCCCTGGCGGTTGCAGGTTTTCTTCAGCGCCCGGGATGGCCATCGGATACAGCTGGAGCAAGGCGCTGATTTGTGTCGAATTGACGTTGATGCTCATGTTGCTCTCCTGGCGTACGGTGGGAAGCCATCTTCGGGGTGAGGTTCATGACACCGCGAAAGCAGAGCATCGTCACCTGTCAGATCTGACAGGTGAGTTGGGTTTCATGACGAATGGTCATCGGCGAACGGTTTTCCTGCAGACGCAAAACGGCCCCGTAAAGGGGCCGTTTCAGTTTCAGCATTCAGGGCCGGGGCTCTGCTGCCACATCCAGATTATCCAGCACCCGATTTACCGCCAGTTCCGCCAGCATGATCAGTTGCCCGATGCCCAGCAGCACATGCCGCTGCGGCGCATCGATCATCCCGGCGAAATCGCTGGCCATGGTTTTGGCCGAGGTCAGGGTTTCGCAGGCATCGGCCAGCAGTTCTTCATTGGGGATGCCGGGGGCGATGAGATAGCGGGCGTTGGGTTTGAGCAGCGGTTTTCTGGGGTGGAACGGATTGAGGTAGTGATCGAGGGCGCGGTCGGCGGCTTTGTGGAATTTCTTGGAATCGAGGGTTTCGTAGGGCGAGGTCGGGTCGGTTTCGGGTGGGTTTGGCGTTGGTTTGATCATGATTGAATCTCCAGAGTCATGGAGCCGCCACGATTCGCTGCGATACGAAGGGGTGGCAGCTATACGCGGGTCGCAGACCGGGACTCTAGAACCGGCAGACCCGAGGGTCTCCCACGTACAGCCGCCATAAAACTGGAGGGTGTTGTGCGTCCAGAGATCGCGGGCTGCGAGACCCGATCGCTGATTCATCAGCGATCCGAAAACGATAGAGCCCGCCCCCAAGGCACACAAGCCGGCGGATTCTGGCGGATGCGTAGGCAATGGCGCAAGGCGTTGTGGCTTGCCGGAAGTTTCGGTCAACGGTTTTAAACAGTCATGGCGAATCCGTGAAGAAGCGGTTTACAGTGACCGGCCACGCACTGATCCAGGAGGGATCGTTCATGCCTGAGCACAACCCCGCCATTCACCTCGAACGCTTCAGCGAACCCCACGTTGAAGGCGTCACCGCGCTTTACAACGACCCGGCCGTGACCCGGCAGGTGTTGCAGATGCCGTTTCAGTCTGCCGAGATCTGGCGCCAGCGGCTAATGCCCGAAAACGAACGGATGGTGAAACTGGTGGCGCTGCATCAGGGTGCGGTGATTGGGCATCTCGGGCTGGAGGCTTTTGCGCGGATTCGTCGCAGCCATGCCGGCAGCGTCGGCATGGCCGTTGCGGTGGCGTGGCAGGGCAAGGGCGTCGGTTCGAAGCTGTTGGCGGCGGCGCTGGACGTGGCGGACAACTGGATGAGCCTGCACCGGGTCGAGCTTTCGGTGTACGCCGACAACGAGGCGGCCATCGGTCTCTACCGCAAGTTCGGCTTCGAAACCGAAGGCCTGTTCCGTGATTACGCCGTGCGTGACGGGCAATGGGTCGACACCCTGAGCATGGCGCGTCTGCGCAAACGCTGACCTTTAGTCAGTCCATGGCCGAAGTGGCGAGCGTGCAGGCAAATGACTTGCACGGTCGTCTTCGGCATCTGCCATGCTCAAAGTCCGCAGCACCGCTCCTTGAAGGAACACCGCAATGGACGACGTACAGCAGTTGGGCGAAATGCTTCGCCACTATGCCGACAGCGAAGCGCACAAGAAGCAATTGTTCGAGACGCAGTCAGCGACCTGGGCCACACGGATCACTGAGTTGTTCGGGCAGATCCAGCAATGGCTGGAGCCGGTGCAGGCGCCGGGTTTGCTGGAGGTGAATCGCGAGGCGTATGTGGCGTTCGGGCCGAGCATTCCGGTTGAGACGTCAACCTTCAAGACTGAGAAGCTGAGCATCGTGATTGCCGGCAAACCGGTGGAGTTTGTGCCGGATGTGATGGGCAGTGGCGGGCAGATTTCGCTGGCGGTGATGGGGTTGACGGCGGCGCGGTACGGGAGTGTTTCGTTGGTGGGGTTGCCCACTGGTGATTGGCAGTGGCGTAAGACTAATGGGTTAAAGGATCCGGATACGTTTGTGTTTGATGCGAATTTTCTGGCTCAGCAACTGCAGAGCCTGATCCCGCGCGATCGCACCTAGGGCCAAATCGATCCCACACCCAGTGTGGGATCGATCATCGGGTGCAATTACATTTCGAGATTGACCCACCCCGACTTCGCCACCTCCGGCGCCACCGCTTTCACAGTCTTGCCGGTAGCCAACTCAACCCGCCGCGCCACCTCCGGATCATCCGCAAACGGCGTCAGGCTCGCATCATCCAGGCTTTCAGCCGTTTCATGGCGCAAGCAATACTCCACCGACAGCCACAAAAACAGCACGCCCAACACATTCAAAAAAAACTCGAACATGATCGGCTCCCTTGATCAGGCGATCTGCGCTTCACGATGGGCAATCGCAACGTCCGCGACCCGCACCGTGCGCCATACGTTGTAGGCCATCAGCAACATGCCCGTCAGGAAAAACACCCCGCCGGCAAACCGTACGACAAACCCCGGATGACTGGCCTGCAGCGCTTCGACAAACGAATAAGTCAGCGTGCCGTCCTCGTTGATCGCCCGCCACATCAGGCCCTGGGTAATCCCGTTGACCCACATCGAAGCGATGTACAGCACGGTGCCGATGGTTGCCAGCCAGAAGTGCAGGTTGATCAGCGGCGTGCTGTGCATCCGTTCGCGTCCGAAGACTTTGGGCACCATGTGATAGGTCGCGCCGAAGGTGATCATCGCCACCCAGCCGAGGGCGCCGGCATGTACGTGGCCGATGGTCCAGTCGGTGTAGTGGGAGAGGGCGTTGACGGTCTTGATTGCCATCATCGGGCCTTCGAAGGTCGACATGCCGTAGAACGCCAGCGACAGAACGAGGAAGCGCAGAATCGGGTCGGTGCGCAACTGATGCCAGGCACCCGACAGCGTCATCATCCCGTTGATCATCCCGCCCCAGCTCGGCGCCAGCAGGATCAGCGACATCGCCATGCCCAGCGACTGCGCCCAGTCCGGCAGTGCGGTGTAGTGCAAGTGGTGCGGACCGGCCCAGATGTACAGGGTGATCAGCGCCCAGAAGTGCACGATCGACAACCGGTACGAATACACCGGCCGATTGACCTGCTTGGGCACGAAGTAATACATCATCCCGAGGAAGCCGGTAGTCAGAAAGAACCCCACTGCGTTATGCCCGTACCACCACTGCACCATGGCGTCGGTTGCGCCGGAATACACCGGGTAGGACTTGAACCAGTCCACCGGGATCGACAGGTGATTGACCACGTGCAGCATGGCGATCACCAGGATGAACGCGCCGAAGAACCAGTTGCCGACGTAGATATGTTTGGTCTTGCGTTGCACCACCGTGGTGAAGAACACGATGGCGTACGCGACCCAGACCACCGCCATCCACACCGCGCCGGAGAATTCGATCTCGGCATATTCCTTGGTGGTGGTGTAGCCCATCGGCAGGGTGACCAGCATGATCACGATCACCGATTGCCAGCCCCAGAAAGTGAACGCGGCGAGTTTGTCCGAGTACAGCCGCACCTGGCAGGTCCGCTGCACCGCGTAGTAGCTGGCGGCGAACTGCGCGCTGCCGGCGAAACCGAAAATCACCAGGCTGGTGTGTAACGGTCGCAAGCGGCCGAAGGTGGTCCATGGCAAGTCCAGATTCATGTCCGGCCATACCAGTTGCGAGGCGATCCATACCCCCATCGCCATGCCCACGACACCCCAGAAAACAGTCGCGATGACGAATTGGCGGACGACCTTGTAGTTATAAGCCTGTCCGATTGTTGCTGTGCTCATGGTCAATTCTTCCACGGTCAAAGTCTTGCCAGGCCACCCGGTCTGGCACGAGCTGCACTGTAGAAACCCCGCCAGAAACAAAACAGGCTCAGGAATTGTTCATTTATGCGGATCAGATCGAAGCGCTGCCTGCGGCCATCTGCCGCGCCCTGATACGGTTTTTATGCGTTCAGGTGAATCTGTAACGGGCTGCGCTGCAACGTCATAGTGCCTTCAGGAATCTGTGGGAACGAGGCATCTAGAGATTGCGCGATCTGGCGCAATCTCTAGATGCCTCGTTCCCACAGGAGTTGTGCTGAGTGCTGATGAGGTAGCCGATGTATCAATACGACGATTACGACCGGGCGCTGGTGTTCGAGCGCGTTGCGCAGTTTCGCGATCAGGTCGAGCGCTTCATGGGCGGGGAGTTGAGCGAAGAAGAGTTTCTGCCGCTGCGCCTGCAGAACGGCCTGTACATGCAAAAGCACGCCTACATGCTTCGGGTGGCGATTCCCTACGGCACATTGAGCGCCGAACAAATGCGCACACTGGCGAGCATCGCCAGTGACTATGACCGTGGCTACGGCCACTTCACCACGCGGCAGAACATGCAGTTCAACTGGATCGAACTGCGTGAAGTGCCGGACATCCTCGAACGTCTGGCGCAGGTCAACATGCATGCGATCCAGACCTCGGGCAACTGCGTGCGCAACATCACCACCGAAGCCTTCGCCGGAGTCGCGGCGGACGAGTTGATCGACCCGCGTCCGCTGGCGGAGATCCTGCGGCAATGGTCGACGATCAACCCGGAATTCCTGTTCCTGCCGCGCAAGTTCAAGATCGCCATCTGCTCGGCGAAGCAGGATCGCGCGGCGATCATGATGCACGACATCGGCCTCTACCTTTACCCCGGTCGTGACGGGCAAATGCTGCTGCGAGTGATCGTCGGCGGCGGTCTGGGGCGCACGCCGATCCTTGGTCTGCAGATCCGCGACGGCTTGCCGTGGCAGCATTTGCTGTCCTACGTTGAGGCGGTGCTGCGGGTCTACAATCGCCACGGTCGGCGGGACAACAAGTACAAGGCGCGGATCAAGATTCTGGTCAAGGCGCTGGGCATCGAAGCGTTCGCCAAGGAAGTCGAAGAGGAATGGCAGCACATCAAGGACGGGCCGGCGCAACTGACCGAGGATGAATACCTGCGGGTCGCCAACGCCTTTGTGCCGCCGAGCTACCGCACGCTGGCCGGCACCGATCTGGATTTCGGCACGCACCTGGCCGACAACCCGGCGTTCGCCCGCTGGGTCGCGCGCAACGTGCAGCCGCACAAGGTGCCGGGCTACACCAGCGCGGTGTTATCGACCAAACCGGGCGTTGCGGCGGCACCGGGGGATGTCACCGGTTTGCAGATGCTGGCGGTGGCCGACTGGTCCGAGCGTTTCGGTTTCGGCGAAATCCGCATCGCCCATGAGCAGAACATCGTCCTGCCGGACGTGCCCAAATCCGAGCTTTATGCGTTGTGGCAACTGGCGAAAGAGCAAGGCCTGGGCGCCGCCAACGTCGGCCTGCTGACCGACATCATTGCCTGCCCCGGCGGTGATTTCTGTGCGCTGGCCAACGCCAAGTCGATCCCGATTGCCCAGGCGATTCAGGCGCGTTTCGACAACCTCGATTACCTGCATGATCTGGGCGACATCAGCCTGAACATCTCCGGCTGCATGAACGCCTGCGGCCATCACCACATCGGCAACATCGGGATCCTCGGCGTCGATAAAAACGGCAGCGAGTGGTACCAGATCACCCTCGGCGGGGCGCAGGGCAAAAACAGCGCGCTGGGCAAAGTCATCGGCCCGTCGTTCAGCGCCGCCGAGGTTCCGCAGGTGATCGAGCGAATCATCGGCACCTTCGTGCGCTATCGCGAGGCTGAAGAACTGTTCGTCGATACCGTGGCACGCATCGGCCTGGAGCCGTTCAAGGAACGGGTCTACCCGAAAGTGCTGGAGGTGCCGGCATGAATAATCTGCTGCGGATGGAGGAGAGCGGGGCGCAGATTGTGCTCGACGATCCGTGGACGTTGATCCGTTCACCTGAAACAGCGCCCGGTTCCGGGATGCTGATTCTGCCGCTGGCCCACTGGCTCGAATCACCCTCTACCCACGCAGTCTGGTTGGGCCCGGATGATAGCGTCGAAAGCCTGCTGCCATGGCTGACCTCGCTGCCGTTGATCGCCCTCGACTTTCCGAGCTTTCGCGATGGCCGCGCCTACAGCCAGGCCTATCTGCTGCGCAGCCGCTTCGGCTGGAAAGGCGAATTACGGGCCATTGGCGATGTGCTGCGCGACCAGCTCAGCCACATGCGCCAGTGCGGTTTCGACAGCTTCGCTGTGCGCGAGGACAAATCCGCCGAGGATGCGCTCAAGGGGCTGGCCGGGATGAGCGTGTTGTACGGGCGCTCGGTGATCGAGCCGCGGCCATTGTTTCGGCGCAGGTGATGCAGGGGAAACCCTTAGAACCCTGATGAATCGGGGATTTTTCCTTGGGTCGATGCTGGCCTTTTGGTAGAGTCCCCGTCGCCAGCGGGTTTTCGGCTGGACGACGGAACGAAGAAGGGAGTCTGATCAGTGGGTCCGGGCAAAAAGATTCTGGGCCTCACCGCGTTGCTTTTGATGCTGACGCTGTGGGCCGGTTACATCTACGTATTCAACGAAAACCGTGGCGGTCAGCTCGGTGGAGTCGGCGAAAGCACCGCGTGGTGCGGCACGCCGCCGTCCTCGGATGCGGCGCTGCTGGGCAAGGATCAACTGACCTTGCGCATCACCAACAACCTGCGCGGCGAGTTCATGCTCAGCGGTGCGGTGGTGGTCTCCGAGCGCACCTTCAACCGCTATGATCTGGGCCGCAACGAACTGCGTCTGCGCCTGGAACCGTTGCAGTGGTCCTACGGCGTCACGCCGATCTTTCTTGAGCAGGTGAAGGTTCTGCCCTTGAGCCGCAACCTCGCCTCGACCGACAAAAGCGCCTTTGCCCAGCTCGAATCGCGCCCGATTGGCGTTCAGGGCCGCGTCACCGAGTTCCCTTTCGACACCTATCGCTACGGCTACAAACCGGTGCTGTATTACGTCAAGGGCAACGAGCGCGTCGACCTGCGCTTCAAGAACATCACCACGCTGATGGAAATGTCCAACACCTTCACGCCGATCCAGAAGTACAACCGCGCCGACTACATCAACGAGAAAAACGTGAAGGTCCGCGACGAGGACTACAAAGCCTACGGCCACCACGAGTGCGCGTTCAGCGTCGAGCGCAAAGGCGCGTTCAAGGTTGTGGTGCTGTTGATGTTGCTGGTGCTGTGCCTGCCATTGCTGCTGGTGTTCTACCGCGACGAGCCGGGGATCGACTTCCTCGCTACCCTGGTGGGGATCGGAGTGGTGCGCACGGTGCTGGTGGGGCCGGTGCAGGATTTCCAGCTGTACAACATCGACTTCCTGTTTGGCGCGGCGCTGCTGCTGGTGGGCACGGTGTCGCTGATCAAGGCGATGCGGCTTCACAGTCGGCGGGAGATGGCGCTGCGCAGCGGGGAGACGTCGACCTGGTGAATATGATCTGAATCGGGTTCTATCGTGCTTCAGTCCGGGGCGGGGTTCATTTCCCGTCCGGCAAGCGCAAAGCCTGTGGTTTTAGCTATACCTGTAACTCCCCGATGCAATAAATCAGGCCTTCTGACAGGAGTTACAGCATGAAGCTAGCCCTAATGATGAGCACCCTGTGCATTGCCACGCTTGGCGTGGTGGGTTGCTCCAGCAAGACCGTCGCTCCGGATGAGTATTCAGGTTTCCTCAAGGACTACAGCCAACTCAAGGAGGCCAAGTCACCGTCCGGTGCCGAGGTGATGCGCTGGGTCGATCCCAAACTCGATATCAACAAGTTCACCAGCGTCTATATCGAACCGACCCAGTTGTATCCCAAGCCTCAGCCAACGGTAAAAATCCCGCAACAGACCCTCAACGGCATCACGGCTTACTATGATCAGGCGCTCAAGCGTGAAGTGGGCAAATCCCTGCCGTTGGCCGCCGGGCCCGGCCCGGGCGTGATCGTCGTGCGCGCGGCCATCACCGCCGTCAGCAGCAAGACCGAAGGCCTGCATGCCTATGAAGTGATCCCGATTGCCCTGGTGGCGGCAGCGGTCACGACCGCCAGCGGCAGTCGCGATCAGGAAACCACCCTGGCCACCGAAGCGGTGTTCCTCGATGGCGGCAACAACAAGGTGGTGGCGCAGGTCGTGCGCAAGGGCACCGGGAAACCTCTGGAAAACGACTCTCAGGTCATGAAGGCCGATGACGTGAAAGCCGTGATCGATGGTTGGGCGTCGGACATGCACCAGTCTTATCTGAAAATGAAGTCAAAATAAGGTGAGCCTGATGGCCTCCACGGCGTGAGTCGTGGAGGCCGGTTTGCGAGAACGGGGCTGTCAGTGCTTTTTGGCCTGTTCGCGAATCCGCTCTTCCTGTTCGCGCAGTTCCGGGGTGAACTCGGCGCCAAAGTCTTCCGGGCAGAATATCTGACGAATCTCGATCTCGGCCTCGGTGCCCGGCATTGGATTGGGGCAGCGCTTGACCCACTCGATGGCTTCTTCCTTCGACTTCACGTCCCAGATCCAGTAACCGGCGATCAGTTCCTTGGTTTCGGCGAACGGGCCGTCGATCACGCTGCGTTTTTCGCCGCTGAAACGTACCCGGGCGCCTTTGCTGCTCGGGTGCAGGCCATCGGCGGACACCAGGATGCCGGCCCTGGACAGTTCTTCGTTGTAGTTGCCCATGTCGGTCAGCAACTGTTCGCTGGGCATCACGCCGGCTTCGGAATCCTGGCTGGCTTTGACAATGATCATGAAGCGCATGGTGTTTCTCCGTGGGAAATGGGGGGATTCACTGCTTTGTCGAACGGCCAGGGCTTGAATCGACAGCTCGTTAAAGAAAAGATGCAGAACCGCGTTTTAACAAGCATCGCCTTCATACGGAATGTGTCCGCCATGCCCACCCTGGAACTTACCACGCTGATCCCTGATCGCACCCCGAAAGAAGTGCTCGATTTCTGTCTGGAGGGCGTCAATTTCCCGAAGATCTTTCCCGAACGCGTGACGCCACTGGGGGATATCGATCTGAACAACCTGCGCATCGAAGCCGGCCGGCAATTTCGTTTCCGGCACTGGATGTTCAACCTGATTCCGTCGAACTGGACGGTGACGATCCGCGAAGTCGGCGACACCCATTTTGTCGATGAAATGCTCAAGGGGCCGTTGCGTGCCTTTCGTCATGAACATCGGGTGGCAGCGGGCGAGGGCGGTACGCTGTACACCGACCGCGTGACGTATTCGGCGATTGGCGGGGCGTTCAGCGAAGGACTGCTGGTGAACGGTTACATGCGCCGCATCTTCGAGGCCCGGCATCGCAACATGCTGCAATTGCTGAAGTAATGCTCAAGGTTGTATCCAATCTTGAACGATGGCACATGACAATTTCAGTTCAGGCATAGGTCGTCGGACAATTTCGTGGTTAACTTCCGCCTCTTGCATGCTTTCCCAACAACGTTAAGAAGGACTCCGTTCATGGCTCAAGTCACTCTCAAAGGCAACCCGGTTCAAGTCAACGGCCAACTGCCACAAGCCGGTTCCAAGGCGCCAGCCTTTTCCCTGGTAGCCGGCAATCTGTCCGACGTCACCCTGAAAGACTTCGCCGGCAAGCGCAAAGTGCTGAACATCTTCCCAAGCGTCGACACCCCGACCTGCGCCACTTCCGTGCGCAAGTTCAACGCTCAGGCCAACGAACTGGCCAACACCGTAGTGCTGTGCATCTCGGCTGACCTGCCATTCGCCCAGGCCCGTTTCTGCGGCGCTGAAGGCCTGGAAAACGTACAGAACCTGTCGACCCTGCGTGGCGCCGAATTCATTCAGAACTACGGCGTGGCCATCGCTGACGGCCCGCTGAAAGGCCTGACTGCCCGTGCGGTGGTTGTTCTGGACGAAAACGACAACGTCCTGCACAGCGAACTGGTCAAGGAAATTGCAGAAGAGCCTAACTATGAAGCGGCATTGTCCGTTCTGAAATAAGCGCTTTTACAATTGTTAACGGCCTGGCCCTGTCCAGGCCGTTTTCATTTGTGTATCAGTGTTTTGGCTCACACCTTGAAACGTAAGTTGAAGGTAAATTGCCGGTAAAGCTGCTTTGCTTTACCCCCACCAGTGCTTATCGTTCAGCCTCCCGTAAAAGAAGCCCACGCGCCCAATGGTTAATCAATCCATGCAATCGTCTTCCCGAAACTCCCGTCGCTGGCTGCTGAGCCTGCTTGTCCTGCTGGTCATCGCCGGCCTGTGCTGGAAATTCTGGCCTGCCGGATCGACCCACAAGGAGGGCGGCGAGAAAGCCGCGGCCGGTCATACCGGTCGTTCGGGGATGATGCGTCCGGGCTTCGGCGGGGCGGCAGGTCCGATCCCGGTGCGCGTGGCGCCGGCGGTGACGGGTGACTTCCCGCTGTACTACAAGGCGCTCGGCACGGTGACGGCGCTCAACACGATCAACGTGCGCAGCCGGGTCGGCGGCGAACTGGTGAAGATCTATTTTGAAGAAGGGCAGATGGTCAAGGCCGGCGACCTGCTGGCGGAGATCGACCCGCGCCCGTACCAGAACGCCTTGCTTCAGGCTGAAGGCACCTTGCTGCAGAATCAGGCACAGCTGAAAAATGCTCAGGTCGATGTCGAGCGCTATCGCGGTCTGTATAAAGAGGACAGCATCGCCAAGCAGACCCTGGACACCGCCGAAGCACAGGTCGGTCAGTTTCTCGGCACCGTGAAGACCAACCAGGCGGCGGTCAACGACGCCAAGCTCAACCTTGAATTCACCAAGATCCGCGCACCGATTGCCGGTCGCGTTGGTCTGCGTCAGCTCGACGTCGGCAACCTTGTAGCCGCGAACGACACCACCTTCCTCGCCGTCATCACCCAGACCCAACCGATCAGCGTGGTCTTCACGCTGCCGGAAAACACCCTTGAAACCGTACTGGCCCGCTACCACAGCGGCGCCAGGCTGCCGGCCGAAGCCTGGGACCGTGGCGACACGAAAATTCAAGCCACGGGCGTGCTGCAAAGCCTCGACAACCAGATCGACGTGACCACCGGCACCCTGAAGTTCAAGGCGCGCTACGAAAACCGCGATCAGTCGCTGTTCCCCAACCAGTTCGTCAACGTCCACTTGCTGGCCGACACCCTCAAGGGTGTGGTGCTGGCGCCGTCGGCAGCGATTCAGTTCGGCACCAACGGCACCTTCGTCTACGCGCTGGACGGCGACAAGAAAGTCACCATCCGCCAGTTGAAGATCGGCGCCAGCGACGGCCAGAACACCGTGATCACCGAAGGCCTGGCCGCCGGCGACCGCGTGGTGCTGGAAGGCACCGACCGCTTGAAGGAAGGCAGTGAAGTGGAAGTGGTCAACGACAGTCAGGATGTACCGACCACGCCGACCGGGCACCTGCAAGGCAAGTCCGCCGCCAGCGCACCTGACGCTGCCGTCACCGACAAGGCCAAGAAGGGCGCATGAACATTTCGCGTCTGTTCATCCTCCGCCCGGTCGCCACCACGCTGAGCATGCTGGCCATCGTGCTGGCCGGCCTGATTGCCTATCGCCTGCTGCCGGTTTCGGCCTTGCCGCAGGTTGATTACCCGACCATCCGCGTCATGACCTTGTACCCGGGCGCCAGTCCGGACGTAATGACCAGCGCCGTCACCGCGCCGCTCGAACGCCAGTTCGGGCAGATGCCGGGCCTGACGCAAATGGCTTCGACCAGTTCCGGCGGGGCCTCGGTGCTGACCCTGCGTTTCAGCCTCGACATCAACATGGACGTCGCCGAGCAGCAAGTGCAGGCCGCGATCAACGCCGCGACCAACCTGCTGCCGACCGATTTGCCGGCGCCGCCGGTGTATAACAAGGTCAACCCGGCGGACACCCCGGTGCTGACCCTGGCCATCACCTCCAAAACCATGCTGCTGCCCAAGCTCAACGATCTGGTCGATACGCGCATGGCGCAGAAAATCGCCCAGATCAGCGGCGTCGGCATGGTCAGCATCGCCGGCGGTCAGCGTCAGGCGGTGCGGATCAAGGTCAACCCGGAGGCACTGGCGGCCAACGGCCTGAACCTGTCGGATGTGCGCACGCTGATCGGTGCGTCCAACGTCAACCAGCCCAAGGGTAACTTCGACGGCCCGACGCGGGTGTCGATGCTCGATGCCAACGACCAGCTGACGTCGCCCAAGGACTACGCTAACCTGATCCTGGCCTACAAGAACGGCGCGCCGCTGCGGCTCAAGGATGTCGCGCAGATCGTCGACGGCGCCGAGAACGAGCGTCTGGCGGCGTGGGCCAACCAGAATCAGGCAGTGTTGCTGAACATCCAGCGTCAGCCGGGCGCCAACGTGATCGAGGTGGTCGACCGGATCAAGGCGCTGCTGCCGAGCATCACCGACAACCTGCCGGCCGGCCTTGAAGTGACCGTGCTGACCGACCGCACCCAGACCATCCGCGCCTCGGTCACTGACGTGCAGCACGAACTGCTGATCGCCATCGCGCTGGTGGTGATGGTGACGTTCCTGTTCCTGCGTCGGGCCAGTGCGACCATCATTCCATCCGTGGCCGTGCCGCTGTCGCTGATCGGTACGTTCGGCGTGATGTACCTGGCCGGGTTCTCGGTCAACAACCTGACACTGATGGCACTGACCATCGCCACCGGTTTCGTGGTCGACGATGCGATCGTGATGCTGGAGAACATTGCCCGTTTCATCGAGGAAGGCGACAGCCCGATGCAGGCTGCGCTCAAGGGCGCGAAGCAGATCGGCTTTACCCTGATTTCCCTGACCTTGTCGCTGATTGCGGTACTGATTCCGCTGCTGTTCATGGCCGATGTGGTGGGGCGGCTGTTCCGCGAGTTCGCCATCACCCTGGCGGTGGCGATCCTGATTTCCCTGGTGGTCTCGCTGACCCTGACGCCGATGATGTGCGCGCGTCTGCTCAAACGTGAGCCAGAAGAACATGAACAGGGCCGTTTCTACCGGGCCAGTGGCGCGTTCATCGACTGGATGATCGCTGCCTACGGGCGCAAGTTGCAGTGGGTGCTCAAGCACCAGCCGCTGACCCTGCTGGTGGCCATCGGTACCCTGGCGCTGACCGTGTTCCTTTATATGGTGGTGCCCAAGGGCTTCTTCCCGGTACAGGACACCGGGGTGATCCAGGGCATTTCCGAAGCGCCGCAGTCGATTTCCTTTGCCGCCATGGGCGAGCGTCAGCAGGCGTTGGCCAAGGTGATTCTCGAAGACCCGGCGGTGGAAAGCCTGTCGTCCTACATCGGCGTCGACGGCGACAACGCCACGCTCAACAGCGGTCGCCTGCTGATCAACCTCAAGCCTCACGGTCAGCGTGATCTGACGGCCGCCGAGGTAATCACTCGTCTGCAACCGCAACTGGACAAACTGGTGGGCATCCGTCTGTTCATGCAGCCGGTGCAGGACCTGACTATCGAAGACCGTGTCAGCCGCACCCAGTACCAGTTCAGCATGTCGTCCCCGGACGCCGAACTGCTCAGCCTGTGGAGCGGACGTCTGGTCGAGGCACTGGCCCAGCGTCCCGAGCTGACCGACGTTGCCAGTGATTTGCAGGACAAGGGCCTGCAGGTGTTCCTGGTGATCGACCGTGACGCGGCTTCACGCCTTGGTGTGTCGGTGGCGAACATTACCGATGCGCTGTACGACGCCTTTGGCCAGCGGCAGATCTCGACTATCTACACCCAGGCCAGCCAGTACCGCGTGGTGCTGCAGGCACAGGCCGGGGAGAAGATTGGCCCGCAGGCGCTGGATCAGATTCACGTCAAGACCACCGATGGCGGTCAGGTGCGGTTGTCGAGCCTTGCCCATGTCGAGGAGCGTCAGGCGCAACTGGCGATCACCCACATCGGCCAGTTCCCGGCGGTGATGATGTCCTTCAACCTGGCCCACGGCGTGGCGCTGGGGCATGCGGTGGACATCATCGAGCAGGTGCAGAAGGACATCGGCATGCCGATCGGTGTGCAGACCCAGTTCCAGGGTGCGGCCGAAGCCTTCCAGGCTTCGCTTTCGAGCACCTTGCTGCTGATCCTGGCGGCGGTGGTGACCATGTACATCGTGCTCGGCGTGCTTTACGAGAGCTACATCCATCCGATCACCATTCTCTCGACCCTGCCGTCGGCGGCGGTCGGCGCCTTGCTGGCGCTGCTGCTCAGCGGCAATGACCTGGGCATGATCGCGATCATCGGCATCATCCTGCTGATCGGTATCGTCAAGAAGAACGCGATCATGATGATCGACTTCGCCCTTGACGCCGAGCGCAACCAGGGCATGGCGCCGGAACAGGCGATCTATCAGGCAGCGTTGTTGCGCTTCCGGCCGATCCTGATGACCACGCTGGCCGCGCTGTTCGGTGCGGTGCCGCTGATGCTGGCCACCGGTTCCGGTGCTGAGTTGCGTCAGCCTCTGGGTCTGGTGATGGTCGGCGGATTGCTGCTGAGCCAGATCCTGACGCTGTTCACCACGCCGGTGATCTACCTGTACTTCGACCGCCTCGGTCGGCGCTGGGGCCGTGCGCCTTCGGCCGTGGAGCCGGTAGAGCAGCCATGAACCTGTCCGGTCCTTTCATCAAGCGCCCGGTGGCGACCATGCTCCTAAGCCTGGCGATCATGCTGCTGGGCGGTGTGAGCTTCGGCCTGCTGCCGGTGTCGCCGCTGCCACAAATGGATTTCCCGGTGATCGTGGTCCAGGCGAGCCTGCCCGGTGCCAGTCCGGAAGTCATGGCCTCGACCGTCGCGACGCCGCTGGAGCGCTCGTTCGGCGCCATCGCCGGCGTCAACACCATGAGCAGCCGCTCCAGCCAGGGTTCGACCCGGGTCATTCTGCAATTCGACCTCGACCGCGACATCAACGGTGCGGCGCGGGAAGTGCAGGCAGCGATCAACGCTTCGCGCAACCTGTTGCCGAGCGGGATGCGCAGCATGCCGACCTACAAGAAGGTCAACCCGTCGCAAGCGCCGATCATGGTGTTGTCGCTGACCTCGGATGTGCTGGAAAAAGGCCAGCTCTACGATCTGGCCTCGACCATCCTGTCCCAGAGCCTGTCCCAGGTGCAGGGCGTGGGCGAAGTGCAGATCGGCGGCAGCTCCCTGCCGGCGGTGCGCATCGAACTCGAACCCCAGGCGCTGAACCAGTACGGCGTGGCGCTGGACGATGTGCGCAAGACCATTGCCGGCGCCAACGTGCGCCGACCGAAAGGCTCGGTCGAGGACGATCAGCGTCTGTGGCAGATCCAGGCCAACGACCAGCTGGAGAAAGCCAAGGACTATGAATCGCTGATCATCCATTACAACGGCGGTGCAGCCCTGCGTCTGAAGGACGTGGCCAAGGTCACCGACGGCGTGGAAGACCGTTACAACAGCGGTTTCTTCAATGACGACGCGGCGGTGCTGCTGGTGATCAACCGTCAGGCCGGCGCCAACATCATCGAGACGGTCAACGAGATCAAGGCGCAGTTGCCGGCGTTGCAGGCGGTGCTCCCGGCCAGCGTGAAGCTGAATCTGGCGATGGATCGTTCGCCGGTGATCAAGGCCACGCTGCACGAAGCAGAGATGACCCTGCTGATCGCCGTGGCGCTGGTGATCCTGGTGGTGTTCCTGTTCCTCGGCAATTTCCGTGCTTCGCTGATCCCTACCCTGGCGGTGCCTGTGTCACTGGTCGGCACCTTTGCGGTGATGTACCTCTACGGCTTCTCGCTGAACAATCTGTCGCTGATGGCGCTGATTCTGGCCACCGGGCTGGTGGTGGATGACGCCATCGTGGTGCTGGAGAACATTTCCCGGCACATCGACGAAGGTGTCAAACCGATGAAGGCCGCGTATCTCGGGGCCAAGGAAGTCGGATTCACCTTGCTCTCGATGAACGTGTCGCTGGTGGCGGTGTTCCTGTCGATCCTGTTCATGGGCGGGATCATCGAGAGCCTGTTCCGTGAATTCTCCATCACCCTGGCCGCAGCCATCGTGGTGTCGCTGGTGGTTTCCCTGACCCTGACGCCGATGCTCTGCGCCCGCTGGCTCAAGCCGCACACGCCGGGCCAGGAAAACCGCCTGCAACGCTGGAGCCGTCGCACCAACGACTGGATGGTCGGCAAGTACGCCACCAGCCTTGATTGGGTGTTGCGTCACAGACGCCTGACATTGCTGAGCCTGATCATCACGGTCGGTGTCAACGTCGCGCTGTACGTGGTGGTGCCGAAGACGTTCATGCCGCAACAGGACACCGGCCAGTTGATCGGTTTCGTGCGCGGTGACGACGGTCTGTCGTTCAGCGTGATGCAGCCAAAGATGGAAACTTTCCGCCGTGCCGTGCTCAAGGACGAGGCGGTCGAGAGTGTCGCCGGGTTCATTGGCGGTAACAACGGCACCAACAACGCCTTCATGCTGGTGCGCCTGAAGCCGATCAAGGAGCGCAATATCTCGGCGCAGAAAGTCATCGAGCGTCTGCGCAAGGAAATGCCCAAGGTGCCCGGCGCGCAATTGATGCTGATGGCCGACCAGGACCTGCAATTCGGCGGCGGTCGTGAGCAGACCACCTCGCAGTACAGCTACATCCTGCAAAGCGGTGACCTGGGTGCCTTGCGCGAGTGGTACCCGAAAGTGGTCACCGCATTGCGGGCCTTACCGGAACTGACGGCCATCGACGCCCGTGAAGGGCGGGGTGCGCAGCAGGTGACGCTGATCGTCGACCGCGATCAGGCCAAGCGCCTGGGCGTGGACATGAACATGGTCACCGCCGTGCTTAACAACGCCTACAGCCAGCGGCAGATTTCGACGATCTACGACAGCCTCAACCAGTATCAGGTGGTGATGGAGGTCAATCCGAAATACGCCCAGGACCCGGTCACTCTCAATCAGGTGCAGGTGATCACGGCCGATGGTGCGCGAATTCCGCTGTCGACCATCGCTCACTATGAAAGCAGCCTGGAAGACGACCGGGTCAGCCACGAAGGCCAGTTCGCTTCCGAAAGCATTTCCTTTGACATGGCCGAAGGCGTGACGGTGGAGAAGGGCAGCGCGGCCATCGAGCGGGCGATTGCCAAGGTCGGCCTGCCGGAAGACGTGATCGCGAAAATGGCCGGCACCGCCGACGCCTTCGCGGCCACCCAGAAGAGCCAGCCGTTCATGATCCTCGGCGCGCTGCTGGCGGTGTATCTGGTGCTGGGCGTGCTGTATGAAAGCTACATTCACCCGCTGACGATTCTGTCGACACTGCCGTCGGCCGGGGTCGGTGCGTTGCTGTCGATCTATGTGCTGGGCGGCGAATTCAGCCTGATCTCGCTGCTCGGGCTGTTCCTGTTGATCGGTGTGGTGAAGAAGAACGCGATCCTGATGATCGACCTCGCGCTGCAACTGGAGCGTCATCAGGGCATGGCGCCGCTGGAGTCGATTCGCAGTGCCTGCCTGCAACGTCTGCGGCCGATCCTGATGACCACGCTGGCAGCGATCCTCGGCGCCTTGCCGTTGTTGCTGAGCCGGGCCGAAGGCGCGGAAATGCGCCAGCCGCTGGGCCTGACCATCATCGGCGGGCTGATCTTCAGCCAGATCCTGACCCTTTACACCACACCTGTGGTTTACCTCTATCTCGACAAGGCCCGCCATCGCTTCAACAAATGGCGTGGCGTACGTACCGATGCCGCACTGGAAACTCCGCTATGAATGACCGTTCGCTTATCCAACTGGCCAGTGTTCGCGGCTCGCGTCTGCTGAGCCTGTCGCTGTGTGTGGCGATGCTCAGTGCGTGCGCCGTCGGCCCGGACTACCAGCGCCCGCAGACCGCCGAAGTCGCCCAATACAAGGAGGCCGAAGGCTGGCGTCAGGCCAGTCCGGCCGACTCTCTGGCCCGTGGCGCCTGGTGGGAACTGTACGGCGACCGTCAGCTCAACGAGTTAATCGAGAAACTAAACAGTTCCAACCAGACCGTCGCCCAGTCCGAGGCGCAGTATCGTCAGGCCCAGGCTTTGGTGCGCGATGCCCGTGGAGCGTTTTACCCGACGCTCGACCTGAGCCTGGGCAAGACCCGCTCCAGCCAGGGCACCGGCAGCAGCAGTTCGAGCCTGAGCAGTTCTTCCAGCGGTATTCGTGACACCTACAACGCCCAGTTGGGTGTGAGCTGGGAAGCCGATGTCTGGGGCAAACTGCGTCGTGGCCTGGAAGCCAACGAGGCCAGCGCCCAGGCCAGTTTCGCCGATCTGGCGGCAATGCGCCTGAGCCAGCAATCGGAGCTGGTGCAGAACTACCTGCAATTGCGCGTGATCGATCAGCAGAAGCGTTTGCTCGAGTCGACGGTGGAGGCTTACGAGCGTTCGCTGAAAATGACCCAGAACCAGTACAACGCCGGGATTTCCGGGCGTGATGCGGTGGCGCAGGCACAGACGCAGCTCAAATCCACCCAGGGCGATCTGGTGGACCTGATCTGGCAGCGGGCACAGTTCGAAAACGCCATCGCGGTGCTCACCGGCCAGCCGCCGGCACAGTTCAAGATTGCTGAAACCCAGGACATCCCGAAGCTGCCGCAAATACCGTTGAGCCTGCCATCGCAACTGCTGGAACGGCGCCCGGACATCGCCTCGGCAGAACGCTCGGTCATCGCAGCGAACGCCAACATCGGCGTTGCCAAGGCTGCGTATTACCCGGATTTCAGCCTGAGCATGAGCGGCGGCTACAGCAGCAGTACTTCGCGGGATCTGATCAGCCTGCCGAACCGTTTCTGGTCGGTGGGGCCGAAAATGAGCCTGCCGCTGTTCGACGGCGGCCGTCGCTCGGCGGAGGTCGATCGCACCGAAGCGAAGTACGACGAAACCGTGGCCAAGTACCGGCAGACCGTACTCGACGGCTTCCGCGAGGTGGAAAACTACCTGGTGCAGTTGAAGGTGTACGAGGACGAAGCGGCGGTGCGTCAGGAAGCGCTGGATGCGGCGCGGGACTCCCTGCGTCTGACCCAGAACCAGTACAAGGCCGGGCTGATTGCCTACATCGACGTGGTAGTGGTGCAGGCGACAGCGCTGAGCAACGAGCGCACCGTGCTCAACATCCTGCAAAGTCGATTGATTGCCAGCGTGCAATTGATTGCGGCGCTGGGCGGTGGCTGGGGCGGGCAACTGGAAACCAGCCAGAATCCCTGACGCTGAATTCCCACGCAAAGCGTGGGAACGATCAGTGGCGTGACTGCCGGTCTAGAGCCTTGTCGAACGATCAAACAAGCGTTTCATCGGCTTGATGGCCATTTGATTACTTTGTCAGTGCGTTCTTCTGTGCAATCAGTACAATCGGCGCATTTGGCCCCACCGAGAACGGAAGCAGTACGGCGGGGTGGTCACGAGAATTCCCATGCTCATCGGTAGTTATTCCTTCACGCTGGTTTTCATTTCGCTGTGTGTGGCGATCCTCGCGTCTTACACCGCGCTCGACCTCACCGGGCGCATCGCCACCGCCAAGGGTCGTGCCGTGCATTTATGGACGGCCGGCGGCGCCTTTGCCATGGGGGTTGGCGTCTGGTCGATGCACTTCATCGGCATGCTGGCCTTCAAACTGCCGATCAGCCTCGGTTACGACATTTCAATCACGGCGCTCTCATTGCTGATCGCTGTGCTGTCCTGCGGTTTTGCCCTGTGGCTGGTCAGCCAGCCGAAACTGCCGGCCTGGCAACTGGCCTTCGGTGCCTTGATCATGGGCGCCGGCATCAGCGCCATGCATTACACCGGCATGGCCGCGATGCGCATGCAGCCGGGCATCGATTACGACCCGACCCTGTTTGGCGCTTCGCTGTTGATCGCGGTTGGCGCTTCGGCGGCGGCATTGTGGATCGCTTTTCGCCTGCGTCAGCAATCGCCTTATGTGCGCCTGTTCCGTGCCGGCGCTGCCATCGTCATGGGGATCGCGATTGTCGGCATGCACTACACCGGCATGGCGGCGGCGCGGTTTCCCGACGGCAGTTTCTGCGGTGCGGCACTCAGCGGTCTGAACGGCAATGGCCTGGACAACCTGGTGCTGATCACCACGCTGGCGGTGCTGACCATTGCGCTGCTGACTTCGATTCTCGATGCCCGCCTCGAAGCGCGAACCGCCGATCTGGCCCATTCACTGACCGTGGCCAACCGTGAACTCACCCAACTGGCCCTGCATGACACGTTGACCGGCCTGCCGAACCGCATGTTGCTGGACGACCGGATCAATCAGGCGATGAAAAAGGTCAACGAGCAGGGCGGCTGTTTTGCGCTGATGTTCATCGATCTGGACGGCTTCAAACCGGTCAACGATGCGTTCGGTCACCACATGGGTGATCAGTTGCTGCGTGAAGTGGCGGTGCGTCTGCGCGAAGATCTACGCAGCCTCGACACGTTGGCGCGGATTGGCGGCGATGAATTCGTGCTGCTGGTGCGTTTGAGCGAGCCCGACGATGCGCTGGGCCTGGCGGCGCGTCAGGTCGGTTTGATCGCGCAGTCGTTCCGGGTGGCTGAGCATGAGCTGCAGATCTCTGCCAGCGTCGGCATCGCGGTATATCCGGGCAACGGCCAGAACGCCCAGGAACTGCTGATGAATGCCGATGCGGCGATGTACCACGCCAAGGGCGGCGGCAAGAACGGCTACAGCTTCTTCGACGCCTCGATGAACAGCAACGCCCGCAAGCAACTGCAACTGTTGCAGGACCTGCGCGCGGCGCTCGAACACAATCAGTTCAGCCTGCATTACCAGCCCAAATTCCATGCCGCCGATGGTCGTCCGGTCGGTGCCGAAGCGCTGCTGCGCTGGGAGCACCCGCTCCACGGCATGCTGATGCCGGACAAGTTCATCGACCTGGCGGAGAAAACCGGTCTGATCATTCCGATCGGCGAATGGGTGCTCAACGAAGCCTGCCGGCAGATGCGCGAATGGTATGTGTTGGGTTACACCGACTGGCGCATCGCGGTGAACCTCTCGGCGTTGCAGTTCTGTCACACCGGTCTGGTGCGCAGCGTGGCCAAGGCCTTGGCCACGCACCACTTGCCGGCCAACAGCCTGACCCTGGAAATCACCGAAACCACCGCCATGAGCGACGCCGACGCAAGCATGACGGTGCTGCAGGAACTGTCCGACATGGGCGTCGACCTGTCCATCGACGACTTCGGCACCGGCTATTCGAGCCTGATGTACCTCAAGCGCCTGCCGGCCAACGAGCTGAAGATCGATCGCGGTTTCGTCCGTGATCTGGAACACGACAGCGATGACGCGGCGATTGTCTCGGCGATTGTCGCGCTGGGTCAGGCACTGGGCCTGCGCATTGTCGCCGAAGGCGTGGAGACCGGCGTGCAGCAGGACTTCCTGACGCAACTGGGCTGCGATTCGCTGCAAGGTTATCTGCTGGGCCATCCGATGCCGGCCGATCGCTTCCTGCAGGATATCGAGCGCGGCAAACAATTGGCGGCGAGCTGAACGGCTGACGCAGGCCATGCAAAACCCCGCAATGACGGTTATTCTTGCCCCGACTGTTACGTGTGCATTGGGGGAAGGCCAGCATGGACAAAGTCATTGTGATCACCGGCGGCGGGCGCGGAATCGGGGCCGCGACTGCGTTGTTGGCTGCCGAGCAAGGCTATCGGATCTGCATCAATTATCAGTCTGACGAACAGGCGGCCCATCACGTACTCGACCAGGTACGTGAGCGCGGCGCCACCGCCATTGCCGTTCGCGCCGACGTCAGCATTGAAGACGAAGTGATCGGCCTGTTTCACCGGGTCGACACCGAACTGGGCCGGGTCACCGCACTGGTGAACAACGCCGGCACCGTCGGGCACAAATCGCGGGTCGACGAAATGTCCGAATTCCGTATCCTCAAAATCATGAAAACCAACGTCCTGGCGCCGATCCTCTGCGCCAAGCACGCGATCCTGCGCATGTCGCCCAAGCACGGCGGGCAGGGTGGCAGCATCGTCAACGTGTCTTCGGTCGCCGCGCGTCTTGGCTCGCCGAACGAGTACGTCGACTACGCCGCGTCCAAGGGTGCCCTCGATACGTTCACCATCGGTCTGTCCAAGGAAGTGGCGGGCGAGGGGATCCGGGTCAACGCGGTGCGTCCGGGGTACATCTACACCGATTTTCACGCCCTGAGCGGCGATCCGGACCGGGTCAGCAAGCTTGAGTCGGCGATTCCGATGGCCCGTGGCGGGCGACCGGATGAAGTGGCGGAAGCGATTGTGTGGTTGCTGTCGGACAAGGCTTCGTATGCGACCGGGACTTTTGTCGATCTTGGCGGCGGGCGTTAGTCAAGGTTCGTTCCCACGCGTTGCGTGGGAACGATCGCATCAAAACGACCGCACAATCCGCCCCAACGTCTCCATCGCCTTTTCCGAAGCCTCGGTCCACGGGCTGCCGTAGTTCAAACGGATGCAATTCCTGAAACGCTGGGTCGGTGAGAAGATCGGCCCCGGCGCAATGCTGATGCCCTGCGCCAGCGCCATCTGAAACAACTTCAACGAATCCATCTGCGGTGGCAGTTCCAGCCACAGGAAATAGCCGCCCGCCGGTTGGCTCACGCGGGTCTGCGCCGGGAAGTAGCGGGCGATGGCCGCGAGCATCGCGCTTTGCTGTTCTTCGAGGGCGTAGCGCAGTTTGCGCAGGTGACGGTCGTAGCCGCCGTGCTGCAGGTAATCGGCAATGGCCGCCTGGGCCGGCATCGAGGCGCACAGCGAGGTCATCAGTTTGAGGCGTTCGATCTTCTGCGCGTAGCGCCCGGCGGCGACCCAGCCGATGCGGTAGCCGGGGGCTAGGCTTTTGGCGAACGAACCGCAATGCATCACCAGACCTTCAGTGTCGAAGGCCTTGGCCGGTTTCGGCGCCTGCTGGCCGTAATAGAGTTCGGCGTAGACGTCGTCCTCGATCAGCGGCACCTGATGGCGTTTGAGCAATTCCACCAGTTCCTGTTTCTTGGTTTCGGGCATGGTCGCGCCCATCGGGTTCTGGAAACTGGTCATGCACCAGCAGGCCTTGATCGGGTGCCGCTCCAGGGTCTGGGCGAGCACGCCGAGGTCGATGCCGTCGCGTGGATGCACCGGAATTTCCACAGCCTTGAGCTTCAGCCGCTCCAGTACCTGCAGGCTGGCGTAGAACGCCGGGGCCTCGATGGCCACCAGGTCGCCGGGTTCGGTCACCGCTTGCAGGCACAGGTTCAGCGCTTCGAGGGCGCCGTTGGTGATCAGCAGTTCTTCCATCGGCAGCATCAGCCCGCCGACCATGTAGCGCAGGGCGATCTGGCGACGCAGTTGCGGGTTGCCCGGCGACATGTCGGTGACCACCATGCGCGGGTCCATCTCCCGGGCGGCGCTGGCCAGCGAGCGTGACAGGCGTTGCAGCGGGAACAGTTCCGGGCTGGGGAATGCCGAGCCGAACGGCACGGTGCTCGGGTCCTTGATCGATTCCAGCACCGAGAACACCAGTTCGCTGACGTCGACCTTGGTGGACTCATTGACCTGACTGCTGATCACCGGCTCCGAGAACGGGCTCGGGGCGTGGGTGTTGACGAAGTAACCGGAGCGCGGCCGGGCGCGGATCAGGCCGCGACGTTCCAGCAGGTAATAGGCCTGGAACACCGTGGACGGGCTGACGCCATAGGTCTGGCTCGCGTAGCGCACCGACGGCACCCGCTGGCCGGGGCCGAGGACGCCGGAGCGAATCAGTTCAGCGATGTCGTCGGCGAATTTTTCGTAGCGTTTCATCGGGGGCCTTGGTGCGTGGTGTTTGGTATTTGTGTGGTGGGTCAGTGACATCAGCCCCTCATCGGAGCGCCGCCCGCCTATCCCTCTCCCGGAGGGAGAGGGGACTGATTGCGGGATGCTTCAGAGTTACATCGACCTGAACGTGTTGCAGTGAATCCATAATCGACTCGGTTTTTCAGGTCGATGTATAACGCCAGACATCGCGGTCGGTTCCCTCTCCCTCCGGGAGAGGGTTAGGGTGAGGGGCAATCGCGCTAACACACCACAACCTCCGAAACCGCCGCCATCTTAAAGCCTCACCGATTCATCGGCGCAACAAACCGGCTCTTCGCCACGCTATAAATCTCTGGCTCATCACTGTCGGCAATCTTGAAGCTCAAGGTTTGCGAGCTGCTGGCCGGGCGTTCCGTGGTCATGGCCACCGACACCGGCACATCGACGATCTCGCCCGGGGCCAGGCTCAGCTCGGTCTTGCCTTGCAGCTGGAAGCCGTCGCCGTCCACCAGCGTCAGGTTGTAGTCCTGGCGCTGCTGGGTCTTGTTGATGACTTTGAGGGTGTAGATGTTTTCGATCTGGCCCTGTCCGTTCTCGCGGAACAGGCCACGGTCCTTGGTCACGTCCAGCGACACCATCGGCCGCTCGACCAACGCCAGGGCGAGAGCGCCGATCATCACCACCAGTACCGCGACGTAACCAATCAACCTCGGACGCAGCAGATGCGTCTTGCCACCCTGCAATTCGCGCTCGGAGGTGTAACGGATCAGGCCCCGCGCATAGTTCATCTTGTCCATGATTGAATCGCAGGCGTCGATGCACGCCGCGCAGCCGATGCATTCCATTTGCAGGCCGTCGCGGATGTCGATGCCGGTCGGGCAGACCTGCACGCACAACTGGCAGTCGATGCAATCGCCGAGGCCGGCTTCGGCGGGTTTTACCTCGCGTTTGCGCGGGCCACGGTTTTCGCCTCGGGCCGCGTCGTAGGAAATGGCCAGGGTGTCCTTATCGAACATCACACTCTGGAACCGCGCATACGGGCACATGTGCATGCACACGGCTTCGCGCAGCCAGCCGGCATTGATGTAGGTGGCGGCGGTGAAGAACAGCACCCAGAACAGGCTGACGCCGCCGATCTGCAGGGTCAGCAGTTCTTCAGCCAGCGGGCGGATCGGGGTGAAGTAGCCGACGAAGGTCAGGCCGGTCAGCACGCTGATAGCCAGCCACAACGTGTGCTTGGCCGCACGCCGGGCCAGTTTGTTCAGGCTCCACGGCGCCGCTTGCAGTTTGATCCGCTGGTTGCGTTCACCCTCGGTGATCTTCTCGCACCACATGAAGATCCACGTCCAAGAACTCTGTGGGCAGGTGTAGCCGCACCAGACCCGACCGGCGAACACGGTAATGGCGAACAGGCCGAACGCGGCAATGATCAGCAGCGCCGACAGCAGAATGAAATCCTGCGGCCAGAAGGTCGCGCCAAAGATGTGGAATTTGCTTTCGGAAAGGTCCCACAGCACCGCCTGACGCCCGCCCCAGTTCAGCCACACCGTGCCGAAAAACAGCAGGAACAGAAACCCCGCGCCGCTCATGCGCAAGGTGCGGAACAGGCCGGTGAAGCTGCGGGTGAAAATCTGGTTGTCGCTGGTGGCGTGTTTCGCCTTCATTGGGCGCGCCGGTACTTTTTTTATCTGGGGAGATGCTTCTACGGTTCGGACGGGGATTCGTTCGCTCATGGTCGTTCGCTCATCAGCCTCCATCAGGCCAGTGAACTATGAGCGCCGATCTGTTTGCATAACAGACTCAGGTATTTCAATAAAAAGCGTATCAGATGGGTTTTGCGCCCGGCCCTGCGACAACTTGAAGCAGTTGGCGGAGCGGGGCGCAGACGCCTATCCCGGACGGCTGCGCGGGATATTGACCGGGGTCAGTCAAATCACCGAATCACTGTCGGTGGCCTTGAGGTGTTTGCGTCCGTCGGTGGCGCCTGCGACGGTCAGGGCATCGGCTTCGGCCTCGGTGATGTAAATGCGCCGACCTTCGATTTCCACGGCCGACATCGATTTCTCGCTGTCGGTGATGACCGTCAGGTCGCCGCACAGGCGAATCTGTTCACCGTTTTCGGTGGCGAAAAAACAGGTCTGGTTTTCGATGCGCACGGTCATGGGGCTGTCCTTTTTTCCAAGGGGTGTTGAAAGGTTAGGGCGCGGCCCCGGGGGATCGTTCTGTGCAACCGATTAATGGTCGCTGCTGTCCACCGTCCATGACCCCTTCACAAGGACTGCACGATGAACGCCTGGTGGCATGAAGTGTGGGAAACCCTGCAAGCGGAATTCGCCGATATCGGCGATGCATCGCAGCTGACGCGGATCACCGTGCGCCTGTTGATGGCGGCGGTACTGGGCGGGATTCTGGGATTCGAGCGTGAGCACAAGGGCAAGGCTGCCGGGGTGCGAACGCACATGCTGGTGGCCCTCGGCGCGGCGCTGTTCGTGCTGGTGCCGCAGTTGTCCGGATCACAGGCCGACGCGATGAGCCGGGTGGTGCAGGGGGTGATCGCCGGTATCGGTTTTCTTGGCGCCGGCACCATTCTCAAGAATCACGAAGGTGACGAAGGTCACGTCAAAGGCCTGACCACCGCTGCCGGTCTGTGGATGACTGCCGCCATCGGCGTCGCGGCCGGTCTGGGCCGCGAAGCGACGGCGTTGCTCAGCACGTTACTGGCACTGGGCATATTCAGTGTGATGCCAAGGATCGTGAGGCTCTTCGAGAAAGATCACGACGAACCTCATTGATCAGACAATCACCGGCGGCATGGTCGACGGTGGCTCTTCCTTGGGCGGCGGCGTGGTGCCCGGTGGCTCCTGTTCCGGGATCGGTTGCGGCTCGGTTTCGGGCAGCACCGGTTTGTCGATGTTCGGATCGGGCGTTTCAGCGGGGATCGGAATCGTCATCAGATGAACCTCCGTGTGGCACATGGCGTGAGAAGTGCTTAAGTGGGTTGACCACTTCTGCGCGAAATCGATCCGATTTTGTGGCGGGGCAAATCCCTGTGAACTTTTGTCGCCGAGGTTCGCTCGGAACCTGAGAGCGTTCATGGTCGGGCACAGGTCTGGCCGTGAGTATCGAACAGGCAAACGAGCGTCCTTGGGGCGTTAAGGAGAGATGCTCAATGACTGCTGAAAAACCCTCCGAACAGAGCTACAACCCGCACATCCCGCTGTCGCAGGCGTTGCTGTTGCCGCGCATCGTCATTGAAAACACCCGGCCGACCCTTGATGGCGGGCAGTTTGCCGTCAAGGCGGTGGTCGGGCGCGAGATCGTGGTCACCAGCAAGATCTTCGCCGACGGCCACGACAAACTGGCGGTACGCATCCGCTGGCGCGAAGAGGGCGAGGAAGTCTGGCGAAGCGAAGTCATGACCGATCAGGGCAACAATGGCTGGGAAGGCCGGTTCCGGCCCCAGCGCATGGGCCGCTATCTGTACCTGATCGAAGCCTGGATCGACCAGTTCGCCAGTTTTCAGTACGAACTGGAGAAAAAACACTTGGCCGCCGTCCCCATCAGCCTTGAGCTGCAAGAAGGCCGCACGATGGTGCAACAAGCGGCCGAACGCAGCGAAGGCCAACTCAGCGAACGGCTGGCGGCGTTGCACCATGAATTGTCCGGCCTGCTCGAAACCGAGCAGGTCGCGTTGTTTCTGCACCCGCAAAGTGCGCAGTTGATGGCCGAGGCCGATCACCGCCCGTATCTGAGCATCAGCCCGGAATTTCCGCTGGATGTTGAACGGGAACTGGCGGAGTTCGCCAGTTGGTACGAGCTGTTTCCCCGCTCGATCACCGACGATCCCGCCCGTCACGGCACCTTCAACGATGTGCACTCGCGGTTGCCGATGATTCAGGACATGGGCTTCGACGTGTTGTATTTCACGCCGATCCACCCGATTGGCCGCAGCCATCGCAAGGGCCGCAATAATTCCCTGACTGCAGGGCCGGACGATCCTGGCAGCCCTTACGCAATTGGCAGCGAGGAGGGCGGGCACGAAGCGATTCATTCGCAGCTCGGCACCCGCGAGGATTTTCGTCGGCTGGTGGCGGCAGCCGCTGACCATGGACTGGAGATCGCCCTCGATTTTGCCATCCAGTGTTCCCAGGATCATCCATGGCTCAAGCAGCATCCGGGCTGGTTCAACTGGCGGCCGGACGGCACGATCAAATACGCGGAAAACCCGCCGAAGAAATACCAGGACATCGTCAACGTCGACTTCTATGCGCCGGAAGCGATTCCGAGCCTGTGGGTCGAACTGCGTGACATCGTCGTCGGCTGGGTCGAAGAGGGTGTGAAGATCTTCCGTGTCGACAACCCGCACACCAAACCGCTGCCGTTCTGGCAATGGCTGATTGCCGATGTGCGCACGTTGCACCCAGAGGTGATCTTCCTCGCCGAGGCGTTCACCACCCCGGCGATGATGGCGCGGCTGGGCAAGGTCGGTTACACCCAGAGCTACACCTATTTCACCTGGCGCAACACCAAGGCTGAACTGGCGAGCTACTTCAGCGAACTCAACGAATCGCCCTGGCGCGAGTGCTACCGGCCGAATTTCTTCGTCAACACGCCGGACATCAACCCGGCGTTCCTGCATCAATCGGGGCGCCCGGGATTTCTCATCCGGGCGGCGCTGGCGACCATGGGCTCGGGCCTGTGGGGCATGTATTCGGGGTTCGAGCTGTGCGAATCGGCGCCGGTGCCGGGCAAGGAGGAATACCTCGATTCCGAGAAGTACGAGATCCGCGTCCGCGACTTCAACCAGCCCGGCAACATCATTGCCGAGATCGCCCAGCTCAACCGCATTCGCCGGCAGAACCCGGCGCTGCACAGTCATCTGGGCCTGAAAATCTACAACGCCTGGAACGACAACATTCTGTACTTCGGCAAGCGCAGCGCCGATGGCAGCAATTTCATTCTGGTGGCCGTCAGCCTCGATCCGCATCACCCGCAGGAGGCGAATTTCGAACTGCCGCTGTGGGAAATGGGCCTGCCGGACGACGCCACCACCCACGGCGAAGACCTGATGAACGGCCATCGCTGGGACTGGCACGGCAAGTACCAGTTCATGCGGATCGACCCGGCTTATCAGCCGTTCGGGATCTGGCGGATCACCGCTGCCTGATACGGGCCGACGCATTCATGCATTGAACAGGAGTTTCACATGGCGAAGAAACCCAAGTCAGCCACCTTCATCAAGGACCCGCTCTGGTACAAGGACGCGGTGATCTATCAGGTTCACGTCAAATCCTTTTTCGATTCCAACAACGACGGGATCGGCGACTTTCCCGGCCTGATCGCCAAGCTCGATTACATCGCCGAACTGGGCGTCAACACCATCTGGCTGCTGCCGTTCTACCCGTCGCCACGGCGCGATGACGGTTATGACATCGCCGAGTACCGTGGCGTACACAGCGATTACGGGACCATGGCCGACGCCAAACGCTTCATCGCCGAAGCGCACAAGCGCGGTTTGCGGGTCATTACCGAGTTGGTCATCAACCACACCTCGGATCAGCACCCGTGGTTCCAGCGGGCACGCAAGGCCAAGCCCGGTTCGGCGGCCCGCGACTTTTATGTGTGGTCGGATGACGACCAGAAATACGACGGTACGCGGATCATTTTCCTCGACACCGAAAAGTCCAACTGGACCTGGGACCCGGTGGCCGGTCAGTACTTCTGGCACCGTTTCTATTCGCACCAGCCGGACCTGAATTTCGATAACCCGCAAGTCATGAAAGCCGTGCTGTCGGTGATGCGCTACTGGCTGGACATGGGCATTGACGGCCTGCGGCTGGATGCCATTCCGTACCTGATCGAGCGCGACGGCACCAACAACGAAAACCTGCCGGAGACCCACGACGTCCTCAAGCAGATCCGCGCCGAAATCGACGCCAACTACCCGGATCGCATGCTGCTGGCCGAGGCCAACCAATGGCCGGAAGACACCCAGTTGTACTTCGGTGACACCGACGCCGAGGGCGTCAATGGCGACGAATGTCACATGGCGTTCCACTTCCCGCTGATGCCGCGCATGTACATGGCGCTGGCCCAGGAAGATCGCTTCCCGATCACTGACATCCTGCGCCAGACCCCGGAGATTCCGGCCAATTGCCAATGGGCGATCTTCCTGCGCAACCACGATGAATTGACGCTGGAGATGGTCACCGACAAGGAGCGCGACTATCTCTGGAATTACTACGCCGCCGACCGTCGCGCGCGGATCAACCTTGGCATCCGCCGGCGTCTGGCGCCGCTGATGGAGCGCGACCGCCGGCGCATCGAACTGCTCAACAGTCTGCTGCTGTCTATGCCCGGCACGCCGACCCTGTATTACGGCGATGAAATCGGCATGGGCGACAACATCTATCTGGGCGACCGCGATGGCGTGCGCACGCCGATGCAATGGTCGATCGACCGTAACGGCGGCTTCTCCCGGGCCGATCCGGCCAGTCTGGTGCTGCCGCCGATCATGGACCCGCAGTACGGCTTTCAGTCGGTCAACGTCGAAACCCAGGCCGGCGATCCGCATTCGCTGCTGAACTGGACCCGTCGCCTGCTGACTGTGCGCAAGCAATCCAAGGCGTTCGGTCGCGGCACCCTGAAAATGCTTTCGCCGGCCAACCGCCGCGTGCTGGCCTACACCCGCGAATACACCGGGCCGGACGGCAAGCACGAAATCATCCTCTGTGTGGCCAACGTTTCGCGCAGTGCCCAGGCGGTGGAACTGGACCTGTCGGCCTACGTCGGCATGGTGCCGGTGGAGATGCTCGGCGGTAATGCCTTTCCGCCCATTGGTCAGCTCAACTTTCTGCTGACGCTGGCGCCTTACGGCTTTTACTGGTTCGGCCTCGCGGCGGAAAACCAGATGCCGAGCTGGCATGTCGAGCCGGCGCAGAGCCTGCCGGATTTCACCACGCTGGTGTTGAAAAAACGCATGGAAGAACTGCTCGAAGCGCCGTCCCGGGCCACCCTCGAACAGGGCATCCTGCCGAACTGGCTGCAGAACCGCCGCTGGTTCGCCGGCAAGGATGCGGCCATCGAGCACGTTCGACTGGCCTATGGCGTGCGTTTTGGCGACGCGCAGCATCCGGTGTTGCTCAGCGAGATCGAAGTCAGCAGCGGTGGGCAGACCAGTCGTTATCAATTGCCGTTCGGGTTTATCTCGGAAGATCAGGTCGGGCCCGCGTTGCCGCAGCAACTGGCGTTGTCCCGTGTGCGTCGGGTCCGTCAGGTCGGTCTGATTACCGATGCGTTCAGCCTCGAAGCGTTTATCCGTGCGGTTTTACAAGGCATGCAAAGTGGCACGGTGCTGGACTCCAGCGATGGCGAAATCCGTTTCGAGGCCACGCCGCAGCTGGAAAGCCTGGGACTCGGTAGCGAGTCGGAAGTGCGTTATCTGTCGGCCGAGCAATCCAACAGTTCGGTGGTGATCGGCAACAGTCTGGTGCTTAAGCTGATCCGTAAAGTCGCGTCCGGCGTACACCCGGAACTGGAGATGAGCGCTTACCTGACCGCCGCCGGATTTGCCAATATCTCCCCGCTGCTCGGTTTGGTGATTCGCCGCGACGGGCAGGGCGAAGACAATCTGCTGATGATTGCCCAGGGCTATTTGAGCAACCAGGGCGACGCTTGGGAATGGACGCAAAACAACCTTGAGCGGGCGTTGCGCGATGAGCTGGCGGACGCCGTGTCCGAACAGTCGCAGCACTACAACGCCCTCGGCGAACTGAAGGATTTTGCCGGCATGCTGGGGCAGCGACTGGGGGAAATGCATCAGGTGCTGGCAACGCCCACCGACAACCCGGACTTCGCGCCACAGGTCAGCTCGGCCAAGGATGCGCAGGCCACCGGCAAGGACGTGGGCGCTCAGGTCGAGCATGCGCTGAAGCTGCTCAAACAGCATCAGGGCGAACTCGATGCGGCGGATCAGAAGCTTGTGAGTCGTCTGCTCGACCACAAGAAAACCATCCTCGCCCATGTGCAGGAACTGGCGAAGAAATCCGCCGGTGGCTTGCGCATTCGGGTGCACGGCGACCTGCATCTGGGGCAGGTGCTGGTGATCAAGGGCGATGCGTACCTGATCGATTTCGAAGGCGAACCGGCGCGGCCACTGTCCGAGCGTCGTGGCAAGCACAGCCCGTACAAGGATGTCAGCGGTGTGCTGCGTTCCTTCGATTACGCCGCGGCGATGACCATTAACGTGCACAACGTCGACAACAGTCCCGAGGCCGAAGCGGCGCGTCGGCGAGTGGCCGAGCGTTATCTGCGTGAGGCCCGCGAGGCATTTGTCGAGGCATATCAGCGAGCGGCAGCTAGTCTTGATCATGCCTGGCAGGATCCTGAAGGTGCCGACGCCGCACTGGCGTTGTTCGGTCTGGAGAAAGCGGCCTACGAAGTGGCCTATGAAGCCGAAAATCGCCCCACCTGGCTGCCCGTGCCGTTGCACGGTCTGTATGGGTTATTGACGGGGCTGGAACCCTTTTCCGATTTTGGTGGAGAGTAGTCATGAGTTTCTCGAACAAGGAACAGGGTCAGGTCAAAGAGCGTTTGCTGCCCGGGGCCAGGGACATCGATGCCCTGGTGCGCGCAGAACATCAGGACCCGTTTTCCATTCTCGGGCCCCACGGCGATGGTGCCGGCGGGCAGTTCATCCGGGCGTATCTGCCCGGCGCATTGAGCGTCTCGGTGCTGGACAAGGACAGCGGCGAAGAGCGCGGCCCGCTGGAGGCGACCGAGACGCCGGGGCTGTTTGTCGGGCATTTCGAATCGGCGCGGCCTTATCTGTTGCGTACGCGTTGGGCCGGTGGCGAGCAGGTCGCGGAAGATCCCTACAGCTTTGGCCAGTTGCTCGGTGAAATGGATCTGTATCTGTTCGCCGAAGGCAATCACCGCGACCTCAGCAGCTGCCTCGGTGCGCAGCTGAAAACCGTCGATGGCGTCGACGGCGTACGTTTCGCCGTGTGGGCGCCGAATGCCCGGCGGGTGTCGGTGGTGGGCGATTTCAACGTCTGGGACGGGCGCCGGCATCCGATGCGGCTGCGCCATCCGTCCGGGGTCTGGGAGCTGTTCATTCCGCGCCTGCAGGCGGGCGATCTGTACAAATACGAAATCCTCGGCGCCCACGGCATCCTGCCGCTCAAGGCCGACCCGATGGCCCTGGCCACCAGCCTGCCGCCGGACACTGCGTCCAAAGTCGCCTCACCGTTGCAGATCGACTGGCAGGATCAGGACTGGATGACCGGCCGCCGCGAGCGCCAGCAACACAATGTGCCGCTGTCGATCTATGAGCTGCATGCCGGCTCCTGGCAATGCGAATTGGACGATCTCGGTGAAGTGGCCCGTCAGTACACCTGGCCGGAATTGGCCGAGCGACTGATTCCCTACGTCAAGGAGCTGGGCTTCACCCACATCGAACTGATGCCGATCATGGAGCACCCGTTCGGTGGCTCCTGGGGTTACCAGTTGCTGTCGCAGTTTGCTCCGAGTGCGCGTTATGGCACGCCGAATGAATTCGCGGCGTTCGTCAACGCCTGCCATCAGGCCGATATCGGGGTGATTCTCGACTGGGTGCCGGCGCACTTTCCAACCGATACCCATGGCTTGGCGCAATTCGACGGTACGGCGCTGTACGAATACGGCAACCCGCTGGAAGGCTTCCATCAGGACTGGGACACGCTGATCTACAACTTGGGACGCACCGAAGTGCACGGCTACATGCTGGCGTCGGCGTTGCACTGGTTGAAGCATTTCCATGTTGACGGGCTGCGGGTCGATGCGGTGGCGTCGATGCTCTATCGCGACTATTCGCGCAAGGCCGGGGAGTGGGTGCCCAATCGCCATGGCGGACGGGAGAATCTGGAGGCCATCGACTTTCTTCGTCACCTGAATGATGTGGTGGCGCTGGAAGCACCGGGCGCGCTGGTGATCGCCGAGGAATCCACGGCGTGGCCGGGCGTCAGTCAAAGCACCCAGCAGGGTGGCCTCGGCTTTGCCTACAAATGGAACATGGGCTGGATGCACGATTCGCTGCATTACATCCAGCAGGATCCGGTGTACCGCGCCCATCATCACAACGAGTTGAGCTTTGGCCTGGTGTACGCTTGGTCCGAGCGCTTCATCCTGCCGATTTCCCACGACGAAGTGGTGCACGGCAAGCATTCGCTGATCGACAAGATGCCCGGCGACCGCTGGCAGAAGTTCGCCAACCTGCGGGCCTATCTGAGCTTCATGTGGACCCATCCGGGCAAGAAGCTGCTGTTCATGGGCTGCGAGTTCGGCCAGTGGCGCGAGTGGAATCACGATCAGCAACTGGACTGGTATCTGCTGCAGTATTCCGAGCACAAAGGCGTACAGAAACTGGTTGGCGATCTGAATCGGTTGTACCGCGAAGAGCCGGCGCTGCACGAGCAGGACGATGCACCGCAGGGGTTCCAGTGGTTGATCGGTGACGATGCGATCAACAGCGTCTATGCGTGGCTGCGCTGGAGCAAGGAGGGGGCGCCGGTGCTGGTGGTGGCCAACTTCACACCTGTGCCGCGTCAGTCGTACCGGGTGGGCGTGCCGTTTGCCGGACGCTGGAAGGAGCTGCTCAACAGTGATGCCGACACCTATGCCGGTTCCAACTATGGCAACGGCGGCGGGGCGTTCACCGAAGACGTGGCCAGTCACGGTCAGGCGTTGTCGCTGGAGCTGAATCTGCCGCCGCTGGCGGTGTTGGTCCTCAAGCCCGAGGGTTGATGATAAACCTGCGGGAGCAAACGGCTTGCTCCCGCAGGAGCGTGCTTACCAGCGCATCCGCACCCCGAGACTGCCGATCAACCCGTTCAGATCATTGTCATCCACATCACTGCTGTAGTCGGCGCTCACGTACAGGCTCACTGACGGCGTGACCTTCGCCACCAGACCCAGACCGAGTTCCACCGTCGACGACTTGCGGCTGCTGCTGATCTTGTCCACCTGATCGAGCGTCACCGCGTTGCCGGTGTACACCGTGTGCCACAGGTTGGTGCGTACGTAGGGCTCGACCGGCAGACCGCTCAGGTCGTAACTGCCTTTGAGTCGGGCACCGACCCGGCCGCTCCAGGACGAAATGTCGGTCGATGAAGCATTGCCCGAGCCTGCATAAGGCGTGTCGAGGGTGATGCGCTGATTGATCAATTGTGCCTGAGGCTCGACTACCCAGTTTTCGCTCAGGCCGATCGGGAAGCCGCCTTCCACCGAGAGGGTCATAGCGCTGCCTTCCGTGGCCAGGCGCGCGCCCTGTTCATTGCGGCTGAAACCACTGACCCGGCCGCCGCTGGCCGACAGATCCACGTGCCAGCCTGCGGAACCCGTGAGGCTGTAATAGGCGCCAAGGCTCTGGCCCTGCAGATTGAGGGTGTCGCTGGTCGGGTCGGCGAGCGCGCGGTTTACGATCAGGCCGCTGCCGTTGCCCTGGATCTGATTCAGGCCGCCGATCAGGCCGATGCGTTGGGTCTGGCCGCCGCTGCCATGCAAGGTCAGCACGGCCGGCCCTTTGACTTCCCCCGAGCCGGGCACCGCAAACCCGGTGCCAAGGATGTCGCTCTGTGCCAGGCGAGAGGGCTGCCCGTAAAGCTGATCCCAGTCCGAGGGGGCGAGATCCTCGGTGAGCAAATGCGTGCCGCGCAGGTCCGGACGCGGGCTCAGGCGTTGCGGATCGGGCGTGATGACGGTCGCGGGCAGCGTCATGATCGGCACGTCCTGGCGATACCAGGGCGTAGTCTCATCCGCCACAGGACCCGCCTGCGCCTCCATGGATGAGCAGAGCAAGATAGAACTTGAAACGGTGCAAAAGGTGATTTTGATCTCGTGGGGGGTGAGTGAGGTTTTCATGAAGGTCTACCTTGCTATCGCATGCGGTATCTCGCCTTGGCGTCTCTCCTACCCCGAACGAGGGGCGACCGAATGGAGCGAGGCGAACCTGGGGCAGCCCGTTTCACGAGTGTCCGAAGGCGCGCCCCGAGTAGTGATTCCGGGGGTAGTAAGGTAGAGCTAAGAAGACCGCTGACATTGCGTCAAGAAATTGGACGATGAGCGGTATGGCTAAATCAGAGATCACAAGCGTTTGTTTTTCTGCACATATCTAAGTTGTTGTTTGCAGGGGTAAACACGCCTTTAACCGCGAGACAGAGCGTTTGCTTAGCCTGCTATCGGCCTGCCAACTGATGCGATTGCCTCTGTTTCCTGCCAGGCCACGTAGCTCATTACTGTCAATATTGCTACTGCGGTCGGCGCTGGCGTAAACACTCACTGCGCAGTCGAACTACAAATGCACTTCGACCGCCAACGGCAGATGATCCGACAGATGGGTCCAGGGTTTGCTGCCAAGAATCTGCGGGTCATGACTGCTGGCATTGCGCAGGTAGACCCGGTCCAGCCGCAGCAGCGGAAAGCGAGCAGGGTAGGTCTTGGCAGGCCGCCCGTGATGGCGCTCGAACGCTTCGTGCAGGTAGTCGCGACGGGCGAGGGCGAGGTTGCCTTGCATCTGCCAGTCATTGAAGTCCCCGGCGATGATCACCGGCGCATCGTCCGGCAGGGATTCAAGCAACTGGCAGAGCAGCTGCAACTGCAATTGCCGGTGGCTTTCCAGCAGGCTCAGGTGCACGCAGATCGCGTGCACCTCGGCATGCCCCGGCACATCCAGTACACAATGCAGCAGGCCCCGTCGTTCGGGGCCGGTGATCGAGACGTCGAGGTTGCGGAACTCGCGGATCGGGTACTTCGACAGCAGCGCATTGCCGTGGTGGCCGTCGGGGTAGACGGCGTTGCGCCCGTAGGCGAAATCGCTCCACATGCTGTCGGCGAGAAACTCGTATTGCGAGGTTTGCGGCCACTCGTTGTAGCGGTTCGAGTGCCGTTCGTGTTCGCCCACCACTTCCTGAAGAAACACCAGATCGGCGCTGGTGCTGCGTACCGCTTCACGCAGCTCCGGGAGGATGAAACGCCGATTGAGTGCGGTGAAACCCTTGTGTGTATTGACCGTCAACACCCGCAGGCGATGAATGGCGGACACGTCGATGGCATGACGCTTGGGATCGCTGGACACGGTCGCTCCTATGAATCATGACTGCCTCTTCTTGCGACTGATCCGGGCGCGGGCAGTTCACATTGAGTGACTGCCCGCGCCCGCCCATCAGTCAACGAAGACAATTTCATAAGGCAGACGCATGCGCTCCAGAATAGCCTTGGGCAACAGCGGTGCAATGCCGATGGCCGGCTCGCCGTTCAACTGGCTGGCGTAGGCGTGCGTGGCGTGGCTCTTGCGTGCGACGGTCCAGGTGTCGAGGCGCAGTTTGCGGGCGCGGTGCCACGGGATCTGTGCCTGATCACGTTCCGGCCAGTGCCAGGCCCAGACCGGCACATCGTGGTACGTGGCGCCGGCCTGTCGGGCGGCTTTGGCGCTGGCCCGGCCGACCACTTCATGATCGGCGCTGCCGTCCTCGCTCCAGGTGCTGAACACCACGTCACCGGGGCGCAGGTAGCGGGAAATGAATTCCGTCAGCTGGGTTTCCTGATCGAGCAGGGCATTGTCGGTGAAACCGCCGCGCACCCATTTCAGGCTGTGCATCGGCAGGCCCAGACGGCGCAGGGCCTCAACGCTTTCCTGGGGGCGGAACACGCTCAGGCGTTTTTCTGACCACTGGCGGGAGCCGGGGTGACTGGCACTGCCATCGGTGATCGAGAGCAATTGCAGGGGATGGCCGAGGGCCGACAACAGCTGCAGCAGGCCGCCGCAGGTCACCACTTCATCCCCGGGATGGGGCGCAATGACCACCGCACGGGCGCCGGGCGGCACGAGACTGTGGGTGTTGATGACCGGAATATTGTCGAGTTGCGCGGCGCTGTTCCATATTTGCGCCGGCAGGCCGCTTTCGTTGAGAGATAACGGTTTCATGAGGCAGGACGTCCTTGTTGTGTCTGGCCTTCAGTCGCACACGACCACGCGTGATTGACCCCTGAAGACTGGTTGATTACCCGGCAGCGCTCCGAACCCTGGATTGCCGCGATGCAGAGTATTGCTCAAGAAGGACAGTTCGTCGCGTTACAGATCAATCTGCTCCGCTTTTTTTTATTCAGTCTGTGCCAAGTGTCGCAGATAGTCGCCAAAACCACCGCGCGCGCGACTGTCCAGGCGTGCGCTGGTAATGACCTGCGGGCGATGGCTCCAGGCGATGCTGGCGCCGCATCGCTCCAGTTGCCGGACCAGTTGCACATCCTCATCACAGGGCAACGGCTCGAACCCGCCGGCGCGGACGTAGGCTTGCGCACTGACACCCAGATTGGCGCCATGGATGTGCCGGTGACCTTCGCAGGCCTGGTAATCACGGTGATAGCGAATCTGCGCCGCTTCATCGAACGACTCATGCCAGCGTTCGACCGTCACCGTGCCGCACACGGCATCCATGCCCAGCCCCAGTTGTGCCACCAGCCAGTCTTCGGCGACGCGGCTGTCGGCGTCCGAGCAGGAAATCCAGCGTGCACCTCGCTCAAGCAGTTGCTGCGCACCGATGGCCCGTGCCTGGCCGACGTTGCGCGCTTCGATGCTCAAAACCTGCACCGGATACTGGCTGACGATGTGCGCCGAACGATCGGTGCAACTGTCGAGCACCACCAGGATTTCCACCGGCTCACCGGCCAGCATCGGATGCCCGCCAGCCCGCAATGCAGCGTGCAGACAGTCATCGAGCCAGTCTTCTTCGTTGTGGGCTGGAATCAGGATGCCAATCATCGCAAACCCTCCAGTGCGGCCACCGAGCGGGGCTCGCGACTCCAGACTTCGAGCAGGAAATCCGCTTCCTGATGCAGAACCAGTCGCGGCAGGTGCAAGTTCTCATGGATCAGGTCGTGAACCTGACGGGCATTGAGCGGGCAACCTTCGATTGGCGGCCGCCAGTGACAGGCAAGAAATTGCCCGTCTGCCGTCAGTGAATCGCTGATGCGGTGGATGACCTCTGTCAGATCCTGTCGATCGATGTAGTAGCCGATTTCGCTGAAGACGATCAGGTCGAATTTTTCCTCAGGCCAGTCGCCAGGCAGACGTCCGTGACGCACCTCGGTGTGGTCGAACAGGCTCAGTCGGGTACGCGCCAGATTGACCGCAGCGGTAGACGTGTCGCAGCACACCAGTCGATCGCAGCGCTCGGCCAGTGCCGCACTCAGTTCACCGTTGGCGCATCCGGGTTCGAAGATTGCCCGGTAGTGCGGGCGGGGCAGGGCCGCCAGGGTCACGAGGCGCTTGCGCTGCTCGTACCAGCGCTGGCGGAATCCCCAGGGGTCGTTATTGCCCGCGAACAGGCCTTCGAAGTAGCGATTCTCGACACTCACAGGAAGACCACCTCGAACGGTTGCAGCAGTCGATCGATGACATAGGGCGCGAGCACCGGTGGCAGGCCCGCGTCGGGATCGCCTTCCAGCTGGCTGGCAAACGCATGCACCGCATGACGCTTGCGCGCGACCTGCGCCGGGCTGAGCAGAATCTTGCGCGCCCGCTCCCAAGGCACGATGGCGTCTTCCGGGGTTGCCCAGTGCCAGGTCCAGACCGGCAGTTCGTGGCAAATCGCACCGACGCGCCGGGCCGCTTCGATGCTGGCGCGGCCGACGGCTTCGTGGTCGCTGTGGCCGTCCTCGCGCCAGGTGGTGAAGATAACGTCGTCGGGTTGCAGGTAGTGGATCAGGTATTCGCACAGCATTGACTCACGCGCGGCGACTTGCGTGTCGGGGAAGCCGCCGCGCAACCATTGCAACTGGTGCATGGGCAGGCCGAGGCGACGCAGGGCTTCTGCGGATTCCTGCGGGCGCACCACGCTCAGCCGCTCCACCGGCCAGCGATCCGAGCCTGGGTGACTGGCGCTGCCATCCGTGACCGAAATCAGTTGAAGTGTGCGCCCCGCCGCAGCGAGCAACTGCAGCAATCCGCCGCTTCCCAGTACCTCGTCGTCCGGGTGAGGGGCTATCACAACGGCCCTCGATCCCGGCGGAACCAGGTCGAGGATGTCGATGCTGTCCACCGCCGCCAGATGACGTGAACCCTGCCATTCATGCAAGGAGGTTCCCTCGCCGACAATCGGGTTGCGTTTCATAGCGCCCAGCACCCCGGTGGTTGTTGTGCAATCAGTTGGCCCAGTGCCGCCAGATCCCGTTCGGCGTGGCTCTGGCGCAGGTAAACCGGCAGGTCGGCCGCCAGACGGGCAAAGTGCGGATCCTTGCAGAACGGCCCGGCCCCGAGTGCCCGTCCGGTCTCGCGGATGACCTGCTCGGCTGCATCCTCGACCACGGCGCGAACGCGGCGGGCCAGCAGTTCGGCGTCGGCTCCGGGATCGCTGTCGATGTCCAGAGCGCTGACACGCAGCACTTGAGCGGCCGCGTGCAAGGCGCTGTCGACGGCGCCGAGACTGGCCAGAGCGTGAGGCTCTTCATGTCGTGCACACTGCTGGCGCAAGCGCTCGGCGATCTCTTTCGCGGCGCCGTACCAGCACGCGGCGATCCCGATCCCGCCGTGCCAGAAACCCGGACGTTGCAGGTAGTCGCCAGGGTCGCCGATCGCCTGAGCCTCCACATCATCGAACAGCACCTCGACGCTGCCGGTGGTGGCCATGCCGACGGCTTGCCAGCCCTGATCGGTCACGCTCACCCCCGGTTGATCGAGCGCCACGGCCACCAGTTGCTGGCGGTCCTCTTCATCCCACGCCGTGAGCAGGGCATGAGTAAGCACCGCAGCCCCGGAGCACCAGGCCTTGCGCCCGTTCAGTCGCACCAGTTGCCCCGAACGGCTGACCCGGACCCGCGCCTGCGGTGGTTCGGCCGCCCACATGCCCCACGTACTGTCGGGTGTCGGTGTGCCGCCGAGCTGCTCGATGATCGCCAAGGCATCGGTATGACCTTCGTAGAGTTTGCACAAACCCAGATCATGGCCGCCGACTTCGGACAGTCGTTGCCAGCGCTCCAGCGTGCGACCGCTGCCGGGCAACGGCAGACGATCCAGGCCCGCCTCGACCATTTCCCGCAGGCACCGCCCCAGCGCTGCGCTATCCCGGTAGTCCGGCGTGTGACGCGAGAAATAGTCCGAAAGATCCATCTCAGTCTTCCTCGTCGCGTTGCAGCTCGAACAACAGCAGCGAGCGTCCGGTGACCGAATATTGATGGCCGAAATCGAAGCGCTCCTGACCCCGGATCGACGGTTGGTTGGTGTCGACCATGCAGGTCCAGAAACTGCCTTCAGGCACTTCCGGCAGTGTGAAGTTGACGATGTCGTGATGGGCGTTGACCACCAGCAGCAACGTCGCGTCGGCGCCCTTGCGGCGGATGCCGGTTTCCTGGGCGCGGCCGTCGAGCAGCATGCCCAGGCAGCGATTGTGCGCATCGTGCCAGTGCTCGGTGGTCATCTCTGTGGCGTCCGGTGCCAGCCAGGTCACGTCCTTGACCCCGATGTCTTCGTTGTATTCGCCCACCAGAAACCGCCCGCGACGCAGGATCGGATAGGTCAGCCGCAGCTTGATCAGGCGTTTGACGAATTTCAGCAGCGCCTTGCCGTCCTCGCTCAGGTCCCAGTTGACCCAGCCGATCTCGCTGTCCTGGCAATAGGCGTTGTTGTTGCCGTCCTGGGTGCGGGCGAACTCGTCACCGGCCACCAGCATCGGCGTGCCCTGGGCCAGCAGCAGGGTGGCGAAGAAGTTACGCATCTGCCGATGACGCAGCGCATTGATTTCCGGATCGTCGGTGGGGCCTTCTACGCCGTGGTTCCACGACAGGTTGTTGTTGCTGCCGTCCTGATTGTTTTCGTCGTTGGCCTCGTTGTGCTTGTCGTTGTAGGACACCAGATCGTTGAGGGTGAAACCGTCGTGGGCGGTGACGAAGTTCACCGACGAATAAGGGCGTCGGCCACGCTGGTTGAACATCTCGCCGGAAGCGGTCATGCGGCTGGCGAAGTCGGCGAGCTGGCCGTCATCGCCTTTCCAGAACGCACGCACGGTGTCGCGGAACTTGTCGTTCCATTCGACCCAGCCCGGCGGAAAGTTACCGACCTGATAACCACCGGGCCCGCAGTCCCAGGGTTCGGCGATCAGTTTTACCTGACGCAGCACCGGGTCCTGACGGCAGGCGACAAGGAAGCTGTGGCGTTCGTCGAAACCGTCGTGATAGCGCCCGAGGATGGTCGCCAGATCGAAGCGGAAACCGTCGACGTGCATTTCGCTGGCCCAGTAGCGCAACGAGTCGGTGACCATCTGCAACACGCACGGGTGACTCAGATCCAGGGTGTTGCCGGTGCCGGAATCGTTGATGTAGAAGCGCTTGTCGTCCGGCATCAGTCGATAGTACGAGGCGTTGTCGATCCCGCGCATCGACAGGGTCGGGCCTTGTTCGTTGCCTTCGGCGGTGTGGTTGTAGACCACGTCGAGGATCACTTCGAGATTGGCTTCGTGCAGGTGCGCGACCATCTCCTTGAACTCGGCGATCTTGCCGCTGGCCAGGTAACGCGGGTCCGGGGCGAAGAAGGCGATGCTGTTGTAGCCCCAGTAATTGGTCATGCCCTTGTGCAGCAGGTGCTGGTCGTTGACGAAGGCATGGATCGGCAGCAGCTCCACGGTCGACACACCCAATTTGCGGATGTGTTCCAGCACATCGTCGACCATCAGCCCGGCAAACGTGCCGCGCACGTTATCCGGCACGGCGGGGTGACGCATGCTGATCCCGCGCACGTGGGTTTCATAAATGATGGTTTTGTCCCACGGCACGCTGACACGGTGGTCGTTGCCCCAGGTGTGCGCCGGGTCGATGACCTTGCATTTGGGTACGAAGGGCGCGCTGTCGCGCTCATCGAAACTGAGGTCGGCATCCGGGTGGCCGATGGTGTAGCCGAACAGCGCCTCGGACCATTTCAACTGGCCGACCAATTGCTTGGCGTAGGGGTCAATCAGCAGTTTGTTGTGGTTGAATCGGTGGCCGTTGGCCGGATCGTAGGGACCGTAGACCCGGTAGCCATAAATCAGCCCCGGATGGGCGTCGGGCAAATAGCCGTGGAAAATCTCGTCGGTATATTCCGGCAGTTCGATGCGTTCGAGTTCGACTTCGCCGCCATCGTCGAAGATGCACAGTTCGACGCGGGTTGCGTTGGCGGAAAACAGCGCAAAGTTCACCCCCAACCCATCCCAGGTGGCACCGAGCGGAAAGGGCAGACCCTCGCGGATTCGCGTGGGTTCGGCGTGTGCGGCGGGCTCGGCTTTCTTTGGACGGGTCATGATTGCTCCTGCAAATCGGGGTGGGCATTTTTAAAGGGCGAGTGAACCCGTTGTGGCGAGCGAACCCGCCACACGGTCATTCAGTTCAATGGTTGGAAAAGCCTCAGATGGCCGGGGGCTTGCGCGGCGCGCGGGGCTTTTTCTCGGCGGCTTTTTCGCCCGGGGGAATCACTTTGGCAGCGCTGGCTGGCTTGGCTTTTGCCGTTGTGGCTTTGGGCTTGGCCGCCGTTGCCTTGGGGGCAGAGGCCTTGGGGCTCGCCGTTTTGCCAGCGGCCGCCTTCGGCGATTTCTTCGGAGCCAGTGCCTCGGCTTCGGCCAGTTTGCGCGCCATCTCCCAGTGGCGTGATTCCTGACCCTCGGGCTTACCTTCCGATTCCCAGATCTGATAGGCGAATTCGCGGATGCGTTTATCGTCGGTACTCATCGCAATGCTCCTGAACTGAACTCATGCTTCTAGAAGTGTTGGATAAACAGATTGACCGGGAAATCCCCCAGCGCAGCGCTGACTTTCAGCTCCCTGTTTTTTGTGACTGCGGTGCTTGAAAAAAGTCCCTTCAGATTTTCGTCGGAGGCGGCGAACGGTAATTCCACCCGTGTATCGCCCCAGCGCAGCGCATCGACCTGCGGGACGGCACCGTTTTCCAGCAGGATCGCGCAACGGATCGGCACGATGACGATGGCCCGTTTCCCCTCGTGCTCGCGGACAAACGCGAGTACGTTGTGTGCCTGGCTGCCCAGCACCTCCAAGGCCTGGTACGAACCTCGGCGGAACAGCTCGGTGTGCTCGGCGCGCAGGTTCAGTACCTGCGTGAGCAACGCCTGCTTGATGCGCCCGTCGCGCCAGTTCGACAGCAGTTCCGCTACGGGCGCGGGTTTCACGGATTGCTCTCGCAAGTCGTAGTCCACCGGCCGGCGGTTGTCCGGATCCACCAGGCTGAAATCCCAGTACTCGTTGCCCTGATACAGATCCGGCACCCCCGGCACCGTCATGTGCAGCAAGGTTTGCGCCAGACTGTTGAGGGCGCCGGCAGCAGCGATGCTGTTGACGCTTTTGGCCAGCGCCCCGCGCAGCAGTTCACCTTCGGGCGCCAGCAACAGTTGCTCGGTGAATGATTGCGCGGCGTTTTCATAGGTTTCGTTTGGCGCACCCCAACTGCTTTGCAACTTGGCTTCGCGCAGGGCTTTCTGCTGCCATTGCCAGATGCGTCTGGCGTAGTCGGCGAATCCGGCCTGATCGTCGTTGTGCAACTCCAGCGGCCAACTGCCGAGCAACGCTTGATAGAGGATCAATTCGTCCGCTGACGACGGCAACTGGTCGTCATGGCGCAGCGGCCGGGCGAGGGCACGCCACAGCTCGACCTGTTCGGCGTACCAGTGGCTGCGCTCGCTGAGCACGGCCAGCCGCGCACGGGTGTCTTCGCCGCGTTTGTGATCGTGTGTGGCGGTGGCCAGCAGGTTGTCGGGGAATGTCGCCAGACGTTGCTGGTTTGCCGCATGAAAATCGCTGACCGGGGCGCTGAACTGTTCGGTGTTGTAGCCCACGTCATTGCGCGACAGCAGCACCGCCGAGCGATACAGCGCTGTGTCTTCCACGGCTTTGGCGGCGGCCGGCGAGGTGAGTTGCTGAAAGCGTACGCAGGCGTGGCGCAGGATCTTGCGCGAACGCCCACGAGGTTTGCGCCGCCAGGGCTGGCCGCCGAGCCAGCCGGCCACGGACTCGAGCACCGGCCAGTCGCTTTCGCTCAGTGTCTGCCGCGCACCTTCCATGGCCTGCTGGAAAAACACCTCGTCCTGCGCCGAGCGGCCCATCGCGCTGATGTAGGTTCGATAAACCGGGAAGTGCACGATCAACGCCTGCAACACCCGGCGGATCGAGCCGAGCGTGAGGTCGCGGGTCATCAGGTCGTCCCGCGCCACTTGCAGCAACGCCTGTGCAACGCTTTCGCAATCGCTGGCCAGCGAACCGTTGAGAATCTGCTGACGCGCCAGCCGTGCCTCTTCGATAAACGCGGCGGGGCGCTCGGTGCGGCGTTGCCACAAGTCGCCGAGCACATGCTCGCCGGCCGGGTCGTGTTGCAGCAGCGACAGCTGATTCATGAACTCGTAACCGGTGCTGCCATCCACCGCCCAGTCGGTGCGCAGGGTTTCGCCTTCGCCGAGAATCTTCTCGACGTAGATCGGCAAGTGTCGCCCCGGTGCCAGAAAGTCGAGGCGCCGCCGCAGCTTGCGGCAGTAACCCCGTGGGTCGGCGAGGCCGTCGATGTGGTCGATGCGCAAGCCGTCGATCAGGCCTTCTTCGATCAACTGGAAAATCTTGCCGTGGGTCGCTTCGAACACCGCTGGCCGCTCGACCCGTAGACCGCCGAGTTCGTTGATGTCGAAGAAGCGTCGCCAGTTGATGTCGTCCGCTGCGGTGCGCCAACTGGCCAGGCGATAGCTTTGCCGTTCCAGCAGTTGATGCAGGCGCTGGAAGCCGTCTTCAGTCTTCGAGTCGTAGTGCGTCAGGTTGCGCTGGATGGTTTGCAGGATGTGCGGGTCGCTTGCCAGTTGTTGCAGTTCTTCCTTGAGCGGGATCGCCAGCGAGCGGGCGTCGGTCTGGTAGCTGAGGCTGCTGAAGCGATCGGCCAGTGATTTGAGTGCTTCGTTCACCGGCTCGTCGGCTTTCAGCAGTTCGCCGTAATCCCCGGGGCAGATCGGGAAGTGATGCTCGTAATGCTCGACGTGGAAGGTGCCGGCCCCGGCGTTGAACACCAGCGGCAGCGTGCCGTCCTGCAATGCAATGCCGTAATCGCTGCCAAGAAAGGGCAGCAACAACTGGCCTTCCATCAACGGATCGGGCGAGTGCCATTGAATGTCGAAAAACTCGCCATAAGGACTGAGCCGGCCCCATTCCAGCAGGTCGAGCCACCACGGGTTGTCACCACCGCCGACCGCCATATGGTTGGAGACGATGTCGAGGATCAGCCCCATGCCGTGTTCGCGCAGAGCCGCGACCAGCCGGCGCAAGGCTGGTTCGCCACCGAGTTCCGGGTTGACCCGGGTCGGGTCGACCACGTCGTAGCCGTGCATGGAGCCGGCGCGGGCGGCGAGCAGCGGAGAGGCATAAACATGGCTGATACCGAGCCGGACAAAGTACGCCACCAACGGCACTGCCTCATCGAGGGTGAAACCCTTGTGAAACTGCAGACGCACCGTGGCGCGCAAGGTCAGGTTTTGCACTGCACTCATTGGTCACGCTCGGCGGCCTGAAGGCGGGCGCAGGCGAGCAGTTCCAGACGCCGCGCGGCATCGACGCCATCCAGCAATGTGTCACTGGTGCCCGGCAGTCGCCGCGACCAGTTCGGATGGGTGTCGATGGTGCCGGGCAGGTTGGCCTGTTCGTCCAGGCCCAGCGCGTCCTCCAGCGGCAGCAACACCAGCGGCGCGCGGGTGTGGCCAAGGAAACGGACGCTGGCGTCGACCACCTGATCGGCCTCGTGGGATTCCTCGCGAAAGTTCTGCGGATCCTGGCTCAGGGCATTGCGCAAACCGTCGCGCTCACGCTCGCGATAGCGGCGCCAATCGATTTCGCCGTTGGCGTCGATCAGCCCGAGTCGCGCATTCCAGTCGATATCCCGGCCATGCCACCAGCCGTTGAGGGTCGGCAGATCGTGGGTGCTGGTGGTGGCCAAAGCGTTGTCCGGCCAGTCGAGGATCGGCTTGAACCAGGTGTTGTCCTGTTCGAACAACAGCACGCGCATCCCGAGCATGGCCCGGGCGACCAGTTTTTCCCGCAGCCCGTCGGGCACGGTGCCGAGGTCTTCGCCCAGCACGATCGCTTGATGGCGGTGGGATTCGAGGGTCAGCAGACGCAGCAGGTCGTCCACCGGGTAATACAGGTACGCGCCGTCCGCCGGCGCTGCGCCGTTGGGAATCACCCACAGCCGTTGCAGGCCCATGACATGGTCAATACGCAGACCGCCGGCGTGGGCGAAATTGGCGCGCAGCATGTCGATGAACGCCCGAAAGCCATTGCGTACCAGACCTTCCGGGGAGAACGCCGAGATGCCCCAGCCCTGACCGGAACGATTGAGAATGTCCGGTGGCGCACCGACCGTCAGTGACGCCAGCAATTCGTCCTGAAAACTCCAGGCCTGACTGCCGGCACCGTCGGCACCCACCGCCAGATCGGCGATCAGGCCGATGCCCATGCCGGCGCTGCGGGCGGCGTTTTGCGCGCGCTCAAGACAGCGGTGAATCAACCACTGGCAAAACGCGAAGTAGCCGATGCGTTCGGCGTATTCCTCGGCAAACGCACTGAGAGCAGCGCCGCGCGGGTCGTGCCAATGTTCGGGCCATTCGCGCCAGTCGAGGTTTTCGCCACGGGCGGCACGCATTTCCTGGATGGCTTCGAAGCGGCAGTGATTCTCCAGCGCTTCGCCGCCCGCGTCGCGGTAGCTGGAGAAATCCGCCTGCAACGGATGCTCGCCACGGATGAAACCTTCGTACAGCGCTTGCAGGAGTTTTTGCTTGGCGTCGGCGGCGCTGGGCCAGTCGATCAGTTTCAGGTTTTCCAGTTGCTCGAACTGATCGGCCAGCCCGGCAGCGTCGATTGCATCACGCAGGGCGCGCTCGCCGAGAATGGTCCCCGGCGCGGCATACAAGGAATTGAGAAACAGGCGGCTGGACGGTGAATAAGGGCTGTAGCGTCCGGTATCGGCGCTGAACATTGCGTGCAGTGGACTGATCGCCAAAGCGTCGGCCCCGCGTTCGCCGGCGCTGCGGGCCAGCTCCTCTAACGCTTGGGTGTCGCCGAAACCGCCGTCGCCGGGGCGGCGCAGGCTGTAAAGCTGCACGCTCAGACCCCAGGCGCGGGGAATCGGGCTGCCCACGGCATCACCCACGCTGTAGCAACGCTCGGGGGCTACGGCCAGGGTGAAATGTTGATCGGCGATATGGACTTGCTGATACCCGACCGGAATTTCACCGGGCAGCACCGCATCGGCATCGAGTTTGAGCGACAGCCGCGTGCCGTCCTCCAGATGAATCTCACAGGGGCTTCCGGGTTCGAAGTAACGTGCCAGATCCAGGCCCAAGCCGACATCGGCGGTCAGCAGCGGCGGCAATTGGCGGTCCTGTTGCACTTGTTGCAGTTCCAGCAGGCTGGCGTCGATTTCCTGGGCCGAGCCGGCCGGGTGACCGAGCCCGGTGAGGACATTGCGCAGCACCGCCGGGGCGACTTTTTGCTGACGGCCATTGGCGTCGATCCAGTCGACCGCAAGACCGGCTCGGCTGGCGAGAATTTCCAGTTGCGCATCGCTCATAGGCGCTCTCCATCCAGGGGTGGCAAAGGGGTTGCGGCCGTGAGGCTGACGAGCGCGCAATACGGGGGCAGTTGCCCTTCATCCGTCAGGCCGGTAGCGGGTGGCTGACGGAACAGCCACACCGATTCGGCCTGTGGTGGGTTGACCACCGGGCTGTCGCCGAGGTTCAGGTCGATTCGCAGCTCGCTGCCATTCCCCAGACGCCAGCGCGCGCTGACGGCGCCAGGCCCCAGCACTTGAGCGCCGAGCGCCTGGGTACCGGGCAAATGCGCAATGATGTGTTGGTGGCGCAACTGCAACAGCTGTCGATACAGCGCCAGGGTGGCCTGCTGTTTCGGCGTGCCGCTGCCGATCAGTCGCGGTTGCGAGGCGTGGAACGTCTGCTCGGCGTTGGGGTCGGGAATCTGCTCGCGGCGCTGTGGATCGGCAAACGCACTGAACGCGGCGAACTCGTTGCGCCGACCTTCGCGCACCAATTTGGCGAGTTCGCCGTGGTGGCTGGTGAAAAACTGGAACGGTTGCTCGGCGGCGTGCTCGTCGCCCATGAACATCAACGGAATCATCGGTGACAACAGCAACAACACGGTGGCGGCTTGCAGGGCACGGGGATCGGCCAGTTGATGCAGGCGTTCGCCGAAGGCGCGGTTGCCGATCTGGTCGTGGTTCTGCAGGAACAGCACGAATGCGGTGGATGGCAGATGTTCGCTTGGCTCGCCACGGGGCGTGCCGTGGCGGGTCAGATGGCCCTGAAACACAAAACCCTGGCTCAGGCAGCGGGCCAGTTGTTCGGTGGGATGTTCGGCATAGTCGGCGTAATACGCATCGGTTTCGCCGGTCAGCAGCACGTGCAGGGCATTGTGGCCGTCGTCGTTCCACTGGGCATCGTAGGCGTCTTCCAGCAGGCTGGCCTGATTGTGTTCGTTCTCCACGGTCAGCCAGACATGCCGCGCAGGGTCGATCTGCTGGCGGATGCGCTGCGCCAGTTCTTGCAGGAAATCCGGGTCTTCGATGGCATGCACCGCGTCCAGGCGCAGGCCGTCGAAACGGTATTCCAGCAGCCACATCAACGCATTTTCGACGAAGAAGTCCCGCACTTCGCGGCGACGGAAATCGATGGCCGCGCCCCAGGGCGTGTGTTTGTCTTCGCGAAAAAAGCCCTTGGCGTAGCGATGCAGATAGTTGCCGTCGGGGCCGAAGTGGTTGTAGACCACATCGAGAATCACCGCCAGGCCATAACCGTGAGCACTGTCGATCAGGTGTTTGAGCTGTTCCGGCGTGCCATAGGAAGCTTGCGGCGCGAAGTGCAGCACGCCGTCGTAACCCCAGTTGCGAGCGCCGGGAAACTGCGCGATCGGCATCAGTTCGATGGCGGTGATGCCCAGCCCGGCCAGTCGCGCCAGATGTTGTTCGACTTCGGCAAAACCGCCGAGAGCGCCGACGTGCAGTTCGTAGATCACCGCTTCGTTCCATGGCCGGCCTTGCCATGTACTGTGCCGCCAGTGATAGGCGTGCGGATCGACCACCACGCTGTGACGGTCGAGGCCGCCGTCCTGCGCCCTGGAGGCCGGGTCGGGCACCTCCAGTTCGCCGTCGATGTTATAGCGGTAGCGACGACCGGCGGGGCAGTGACTTTTGATCACGAACCAGCCATCGCCCTGCGGCAGCATCGGCAGGGACTGGCCATTGTCCAGCTCGACGCTGACGTAAAACGCATCAGGCGCCCACAACGCGAATTGCGTGTGGTCGGCATCCAGCATGATCGCGCCGTGGGGCCAGGTTTCAGGGGACCGTGACGGCATCGTTGAAAACCTCCCTGGTTATTTGTGGTGCGTTTTACCCAGCGCCTTGGCCACCAGTTGTTCGTAGAGTTCGGCGTAGGGTTCGACGGCCTGGCACCAGTTGAACGGTGCCGCCATCGCCCGGCAACGCATGGCGTGCAGCAGGTCCGGAAAGGCAAACACCTTGAAGGCGCGGCTCAAGGCTTCGCGGTAGCTGTCCGCCGTGGACTCGTTGAACAGGAACCCGGTGACGCCGTTTTCGATGGTGTCGGCCAGCCCGCCGGTGTTGCGCGCCACCGGCAGCGAGCCGAAACGCTGGGCGTACATCTGGCTCAATCCACAAGGTTCGTAACGCGAAGGCATCAGCAGGAAATCGCTGCCGGCGAACATCCGCCGGGCGTCGGTTTCATTGAAGCCGATGCGCACGCCGATTTGGCCGGGGAAGCGCAGGGCCAGTTCGCGCATGGCCTGTTCTTCTTCGGGTTCGCCGCGACCGATGATGGCGATCTGGCCACCGTTCTGCACGATGTACTCGGAGACCGCTTCGGTCAGGTCCAGGCCTTTTTGATAGACCAGTCGCGACACCACGGCAAACAGCGGGCCTTCGGAGTCTTTCAAACCGAACAGTTCGCGCACATGGGCGGCGTTGATCGCTTTGCCTTCCCAGTCGCCGATGGCAAACGGCGCGAACAGGTGCGGGTCGGTGGCGGCGTCCCAGCTCTCGTCGATGCCGTTGGGGATGCCGCTGAGCAAGCCTTGCTGGGTCTTGGCGGCGAGAAAACCGTCGAGACCGCAGCCGAAATCCGGGGTGGTGATTTCCTGCGCGTAGGTGGCGCTGACCGTGGTGATGTGGCTCGAATAGGCCATGCCGGCCTTGAGGAACGACATCTTGCCGTAGAACTCCATGCCTTCCTGTTGCAGGGCATGGGCGGGAATTCCGAGTTCCGGGCACGAACCAAGGCTGGTCACGCCTTGATAGGCGAGGTTGTGAATGGTGAACAGGGTCGGCGTGCGTTGCCCGCGCCAGTGCATGTAGGCAGGTGCCAGCCCGGCCGGCCAGTCGTGGGCGTGCACCAGATCCGGGCACCAGTGGATCTGGGCGAGGTTGGCGGCGATATCGGCGGCGGCCAGACCCAGGCGGGCGAAACGGATGTGGTTGTCCGGCCAGTCACGACCGTTGTTGGCACCGTAAGGGCCGCCGTCGCGGGCGTAGAGTTCAGGGCAGATCAACACATAAATGACCAGACCGTCAGGCATGTCCATGCGCCCGATCTTGCAGGGAGGCAGCGCGGCATGGCCGCCCAGTTCACCGATGATATGGATCGGATTTTCGCTGTTCATCACTTGCGGGTAACCGGGGATCAGCACCCGGACATCATGCAGATGCGCCATCGCGCGGGGCAGGGCGGCAGAAACGTCACCAAGACCGCCGGTCTTCACCAGATCGGCGATTTCCGAGGTCACGAACAACACTTTCTTCTTGTTGGGATTCTGACTGGCTACCGGTGCCAGCGTCCTGGTGCCCGGGACGTTGATCGACCGGCTGCCGGGAACGCTAGCGTTGCTCGACTCGCCGACCGGCTGGTGAGCGCGCTCTCCCTGAATATCCAATGCCGCACTGATCATATGAATCTCCCGTTTTGTTGATCTGATTCTTGTCTTGAACAAGCGATGTCCATGGCCAAATCCTGTGGCCGGGCGCAAACGCGCCACGCATCGGTGAGCAAACGCTACCCAACACGCGCAAGCAGAATGGGTGAAGAGGCCGTTGCAAGGAATGAACCAGTCGCTTTGGCCCTGTCTTTCAGATGACCCGTCGCGATCAGCAAAAGTTTCGACAAAATTTCCCTGTTGTGACCGGTCGGTTTCGCCTCGCGAAAACCAGTCTAGGCCAGATCCTAGAGCGGGCCAGGGCAATCGGACGAATTGTTCGACAATGTGTTGCAGGGCCGCGGAAACCGTGGCTTTGAGCGGGGCATCGCACCGACGAAGTGCATGTTTGAAGGGGCGGACGGTGCAAAACGGTGACCGGTCGGTCACGTTTTCGGGCGCAAGGATCGTGCGGATGCACTGTTGCGGTGCGGACAGTTGTGGTGGGAGGCGGGCAGCGGGTGCTGCTTCACGGGCATCGGATGTCCGTGAAGCAGGCGTGGGTCAATTGAGCAGGCGTATCGGTTCTCCCGTCGACCAGGCCTGAATGTCCTCGATCATCTGCGAAAAGAATTGTTCGTAGTTCTGTCGGCTGACATACCCGACATGAGGCGTGGCCAGCACATTGTCCAGCGTGCGAAACGGGTGCAGCGCCGGCAGCGGTTCTTCATCAAACACATCCAGCGCCGCACCACCGATGCGCTGTTTCTGCAAAGCCTTGATCAGCGCCGCTTCGTCGACAATCGGCCCGCGCGCCGTGTTGACCAGCAGGGCGGTGGGTTTCATCCAGTCCAGCGCCTGGGCATCGACCAATCCACGGCTGCGGTCGCTGAGCACCAGGTGCACCGACAGCACATCGGCCTGTTCGAACAATTGCTGCTTGCTGACATAGGTGACACTGGCCTGTCCGGCGCGCTCGGCGGTAAGGTTTTCACTCCACGCAATGACGCGCATGCCGAATACCTGACCGAATTGCGCGACCCGTTGGCCGATGCTGCCGAGCCCGAGAATGCCAAGGGTCTTGCCATGCAGGTCGCCGCCAAGGCCTTGCTGCCACTGGCCGGCGCGCAAGGCGTTGGCTTCGCTCACCAGATTGCGGGTGGCGGCCATGATCAGCGCCCAGGTCAGTTCCGGTGCGGCATGTTTGTAGCTGTCGGTGCCGCAGACCTTGATCCCGAGGCGGGCGGCGGCGGGCATGTCCAGCGCTGCGTTGCGCATGCCGCCAGTGACCAGCAATTTGAGGTTCGGCAACCGCTTGAGCAAGTCTTCATCGAAGCGCGTGCGTTCGCGCATCACGCAAATCACCTCGAACCGGCCCAGTCGTTCGGCCAGCGTGGCGTTGTCCGCCGGGTATTCATGGACGAAGGTCACTTCGCCTAGATTATTCAGCACCGACCAGTCGACCACGTTTCGCGCCACGTCCTGCCAGTCATCGATCACTGCAATCTGCACCGCCATCAGCCTTGACTCCTCAACGAACGGGATTGGTTTTGTTCAGCCAGCCGAGCAGCGCCTGATGGAACTGCGCCGGTTCTTCCATCTGCGGGGCATGGCCCAGGCCGGGGAATTCCACCAGTGTGGATTGCGGAATCAGCTTGGCGACCTGCTTGCCCAGCACCTCGTAGTGACCGATTTTCGCTTTCACTTCTGGCGGCGCAATGTCCTTGCCGATGGCCGTGGTGTCGGACGTGCCGATCAGCAACAGGGTCGGCATCTTCAGGTCCTTGAACTCGTAGTACACCGGCTGGGTGAAGATCATGTCGTAGATCAGCGCCGAGTTCCATGCGACCTGAGTCTTGCCTGGGCCATTGCTCAGGCCGGCGAGCATGTCCACCCAGCGGTCGAATTCAGGTTTCCAGCGGCCGTCGTAATAGGTGCTGCGCTCGTAGTCGCGGATACCCTGGGCGGTGACTTTCAGTTCGCGCTGATACCACTGGTCAACGCTGCGATACGGCACGCCGAGGGCTTTCCAGTCTTCCAGGCCGATCGGATTGACCAGTGCCAGTTGCTCGACCTGATCCGGGTATTGCAGGGCGTAGCGTGTGGCCAGCATGCCGCCGGTGGAATGACCGAGCAGGGTGGCTTTCTGGATGCCCAGCGCCTTGAGCAATTGCTGGGTGTTGGCCGCCAGTTGCTGGAACGTGTACTGGTAATGATCGGGTTTGCTGGAGGTACAGAAACCGATCTGATCCGGGGCGACGACCCGGTAACCGGCCTCGCTCAGGGCCTGGATCGAACTGTCCCAAGTCGCGCCGCAAAAATTCTTGCCGTGCATCAGCACCACGGTGCGCCCGTTGGCCTTGCCATGGGCGGCGACGTCCATGTAACCCATCTGCAGAGACTGGCCCTGGGACTGAAAGGCAAAGTGCTTGAGGGTGTAGGGATAATCGAAACCCTGCAGTTCCGGGCCGTATTGCGGGCCTTCGGCGTGAGCCAGCAGGGGCAGGGCAGCGGTCAACAGCAGGCCGGGCAGCCAGCGGGTCAGCGACACAGACATGGGACAACTCCACAGGAAATCGGCCGATGCTGGAACGGCCGGATTAGGGCGACGTTAAACACAGGCAATGCCGGCGCCCGATCGTTCAACCGAGCCAGCCCAGGGTGAGCATGGCCAGCACGCCGTAACGGGCGCCTTTGGCGAGGGTGACGATCAACAGGAATCGCCCGAGCGGTTCGCGCATGACCCCGGCAATCAGCGTCAGTGGATCACCGATGACCGGCAGCCAGCTGAGCAGCAGCGACCAATGCCCATAACGCTGATAGTGAGCGCGGGCGCGGTCCATGTGCTTGGGGCTGACCGGAAACCAGCGCCGATCCTGAAACCGCTCCAGTCCGCGTCCCAGCCACCAGTTCACCAGCGAGCCAAGGACGTTGCCCAGCGTCGCCACCGCCAGCAGCCCCCACAGCCAATAACGATCGCTGACCAGCAACCCGACCAGCACCGCCTCCGATTGCAGCGGCAACAGCGTCGCCGCGCCAAACGCGGCCAGGAACAGCCCGAGATAACCCGCCGTCATCAATGGGCCGGGTAATCCGCCACCACCACATCGGCACCGTCCTTCTTGAGGCCGATCACTTGATAGGCATCGCTCATGCCATCCATTTCCATGCCCGGCGAGCCCATCGGCATGCCCGGAGCAGCCACGCCAAGCAGATCGTCACGCTTGCTCAGCGCCAGCACCTGTTCAGCAGGCACATGGCCTTCGACGAATTTGCCGTTGATGATTGCGGTGTGGCAAGACGCCAGACGAGGTGGCACACCGTGTTGTTGCTTGAAGCTGCTCATGTCGCTTTCGACGTGATCTTCGACCTTGAAGCCGTTGGCTTCCAGATGGCTGATCCACTTTTTGCAGCAACCGCAGTTCGCGTCGCGATGGACTTCGATCGGAATGAGGTCGGCGGCTTGCGCCAGGGAGGAAAGGAGCAGGGCGCTCAGGGCGGCCAGACGCAGAGGGTTTTTCATGCAGGGTTCTCGACTCGGGTGACGGTCAAAAAGAACGCATTTTGACCGGTTTTTCCGACCGGGCATCAACGGAGTGTTTCCAGTTGATACAAGGCAGGCCGCCAGCATGATCGTAGATCAAAGCTGACAGCCGCCTGAGTGCGAGATGACAAGTTCGTCAGCTGACCTTGAACCGACCCATGATTGCGCTCACCCGACCGTTGGCCTCCAGGAGCTGGCGGGTATTGGTTTCACTGGCCTGACCGCTTTGTACCAGCTCATCCACCATGTGGCGGATCTGCACCATGCTGCGGTTGATCTCCTCGGTGACGGCGCTCTGCTGTTCAGCGGCGGTGGCGATCTGGGCGCTGAGGCTGTTGATATGGCTGACGGAACCGGCCATGTCATCGAGTCCGGTGGTAACGCGTGCGGTGGCATCGGCAGCCGACTGGCAACTGGCCTGAGTGTTCTCCATGGCGCTGACCGAGGAACTCACGCCCTGAGTCAGGCGGGTCAGCATTTCGTTGATTTCCGAGGTGCTGGCCTGGGTCCGGGCGGCGAGGGCGCGTACTTCGTCGGCCACCACCGCGAAACCGCGACCCTGTTCACCGGCCCGGGCGGCTTCGATGGCGGCGTTCAGTGCCAGTAGGTTGGTCTGGCCGGCGATGGCGCCGATCACACCGAGGATTTCGGTAATGCGCTGGGCGTCCTGCTGCATGTTTTCGACTTTGTGGGTGGCGCTGGCCACTTCATCAATCAGCGCCACGACGCTGCTGGTGGCTTCGCCCACCACGACCCGAGAACGGTCGGCGTTTTCGTTGGCACGCTGGGTAAACGCAGCGGTTTCGGCAGCGTTCTGCGCAACGCTTTCGGCGGTCGAACTCATCTCGTTGATGGCAGTGACGGTCTGGTCGGTTTCCGAGGCATGGCGCAGCAGGATCTGGCTGGTATGTGCCGAGGTGCGTTGCAGGTTGTCGAGGCTGGAAGCCATGGCGCCGGTGGCCTGGGTGACTTCGCCGATCATGTTCTGCAGGTAGGCGATGAAGGTGTTGACCGAATGACCGATCGCGCCGAGCTCGTCTTCGGCGCGGATGGTGATGCGGCGGGTCAGGTCGGCGTCGCCGCTGGACAGCGAATCGATGTTGGCCTTGAGCGCTTTCATGCGCGCAACCAGTTGGCGAATCGCGTAGACCTGCAGCAGCACCAGCAGGATTACCAGCGGAATCTGCAACAGGCTCAGGCTGCTGAGTACGTCGTCACGTTGTGCGGTAAGCATTTTGGTCGGCAGGGCGGTGGCGAGGAACCATGGCGTGCCTTCGATCGGGCGCATGAAGAAAGTGCTGGCTACGCCGTTGTTGTCGAATTCGACACGCTGGGCCTGATCACGTTGTTGCAGCCCAGCCTTTACTTGGCTGGCGAATGGCGAACCGGCGGCCAGCTCGCTGATGTTTTTCAGCACGATCGGGCCGTTGATGCGCGAGCTGTTGCTGATGATCTTGCCGTCGGCCTCGACGATCAGCATTTCGGCGTTGAGGTCTTTTTCCTTGCGGGCCACCAGGTCGTTGAAGAAGCCCAGGGTCACGTCGATGGTCGATACGCCCCAGGCGCTGCCGTTTTTCTGGATGGCCATGGCGCAGTTGGTGCGCGGTTCGGCGCTCGCATCATCTTTATAGGCAGCGGCCCAGGCGCATTGGCCGCGCGGGGTCTGCATACCGCCCTTGTACCAGCTCTGGTCGTAGTAGTTGGGTGCCGCGTCGCTGTTCCAGAAAGTATTCACGGCGAGCTTGCCGGAGCTGTCGCGGTGCCAGAACGTGCTGAACTTGTTGCGACCCGCCTCACGCTGGCCGGGCAGCGGCCAGATACCGCCGCCGAACACCTTCAGTTCACCGTACTGATCCACCAGCCCAGGCAGCACTGTATCGATGGCGGCGCTGTCGAGTAGCGGGATGGTCTGGGTGATGCTGCGCTGCTGGGATTGAACCTTGTTCAGTTCGCCCTGGATCTGTTCGGCGACTTCGGCGATGCGGTTGAGCACCACTTGCTCTTCGGTATGCCGCAGCTTGGGGGCGACGAGTTGGCTGATACCCACCACGGTCAGGACCGACAGCAACAGGATGAACAGAACCAGAAACAGCGTATAGCGAGCCTGAATGGTACGGAATGCGGGCATGGAGACCGGTCCTTCGTTTCTTGTTAGGGGCGAGGAGTAAAGCAGTAGGGGGATCCCTTACATATCGTCGCTGCGGGAGGAAGCTTTAGGTACTCACGTACTAAAAAGTGCTGAAGCGAAAATCGGCAAGTAACAGACCCGACACATTCAAACTAACCAGCCCGTTCGTTAGAGTAAAAATTCGATTTATAACGGGCTGTATAAATGCCTGAAGGCCCATGGCAGCGGTACTTCTGTGTGTTTGTATCGAGAATGTACGAAATTTGTAAAAAAGTGAAAAACAGATTGGTGCCATCGGTTTGCCGGCCGATACTCCGGGCAATTCAAGACGTTTCACAAGGATATTTTCATGTTCTTTCCGCAAGGAGCACGCTCATGACCGTTGGTTATACCGGCGCCTGGCAGCCCAAGGCAGGTTTGTTGGTCCGCGATAATTCGCCATCGAGCAAACCGGTTTCGCAAAGTGTGAAGGTCAAGCAGATGCTGGCGAAAGTCGGCAACGATCCGACCGTACTCAACACCCGGGAGATGGATAAGCAGGGGATCCACAAGAGCGTCAAGGGTTTCGACCCGGAAAACGTGACACCCAAGCAACTGGGTAAACTGACTGACTTCCTGCGCAGTCGGGGACTCATTACGGATATCACGGCGATGACATTGCTCAATGCCGGTGACAAGTTCGATCGTTTCGGCATTCAGAAAGACCCGGACACCAAGTTCAACGCGCTGGAGTATTTCGCCACGCAACTGGACACGATCCAGAACAACAATCTGAAGGGCAACAAGTACGCCAACGGGCTGATTCCCGAGTACAAGAAAGCCATTTACGTGCTGCAAAGCCTGAAGGTCTATGGACAGGGTGGCGACCGTCCGCCACCGCCGACCGACAAAGGTGTCAGCGCCAAGGCATGACCCTGCAGCGACAAGCCCCCGACAAGGGGGCTTGTCGTTATTGCGCCACGCTCGCTGTTTTCCCTTGCAGGTCATCGTGCAGCCGCTGCATGTGCGGGCAAATCAATGTCAGCGAGGGAGGTTTTGCGCCGCGATGAAACAACGCCAGCCATCCTGCTCCTCGTTCATCCGGCGCCAGTCCGGTGAACACGAAGCCTGCCGTCGTCAGCGCGTGCAACGCGCTATCAAACCCCTTCGCCAGCCTCAGCCGGATTGAAATGAGCCAATGCGCCGGCAGTTCCTGCAACTGCTTGAGCAAACAGCCATCCAGTGCCCTGAAAGTCCCTTCATAACGACCCCACCGCTGTTCAAGATGTACCGGATCGCCCACCCATGGCGCAGCCTTTTCCTGTGTCCCGAACACACTGCACATCTGCAGCATGAAGTCCCGACAGCTGTCGGGCCATGCCAGTGCCGGTAGCGGCCGCCGGTGTCCATCAATGGGCAGGTAACCGATGACGAGCGACTCCCGTGCCGAGGCGTCATGCGGAGACGGGACACCGTCGGGCAGCCATCCCGTATTGTGAAAGCCGAGGCCGGCTGCCATGCGCTGGGTGTAGGGGTGACAGGTCACCTGTCTGATCGTCACGCCCCGGCATCCCAGCGTCCGGGCATCGATCAACAGCTGGCGCCCCAGCCGGGTGGCAACATTCTGGCCACGGGTTTCGGAGGCAACCACGCTGAGCGCCAGTTCGGCGACAGGCGAATCGTTGGCGCGAAGCAATGTCGCGTTCCCCAACACTTGATCTCCGGTCACCGCCACCCGTGAATGCCAATGACCTTGCGCATGGTTGCGGTCAATCATGCAGGGCAGATAGACGTGGGCCTGGGCGTAGAGGTCGCCATAGATCTCGCGAAACAGCTTACTCACGGCTTTCGCGTCGCAGTTGCGGTAGTTTCGCAGCGTTACGCTTTCCATCAGCGAAGCTCTCCACGGTGATTGTCGTAGACCCGCTGGTCCAGGACGCGCTGGCGCTTTCCGGAGCGTGGGTGGCGTGACAGGTCTTGAACCGTGCAACAGTCGATCCGTAAATCCAGCAGATGATCGGCGTTCAATTGCGAGATCAACGGATAGCGCTCGATCAACGCGCTGCGCAGCATCCGCTCTGATTCCGCCGAAGCGGGTCGCACGGCATCCGGAGCCCATCTCAGGGTCAGGATGTCTTTAGTCCCGGTCTGCTCGATCACCAGTTGCCAGTCGTCACTGCCAGTGATGCGTTGCACGGCATTGCCAATTTCATCAGGCAGTAACGTCAGAATCCCCACCCGGACTCGCTGGCTGTCGGAGCAGCGGCCCATCAATGCGAATTTGCGTGCGGGGGTTTGCTCAACCTCTCGCCAGCAGGCGCGGTCGCCGACCGGGTAGCGAATCAACGGCATCAACCGCCGGGTGAGATTGGTCATCACCAGGCGTCCGGTGCGATCGCATTCCTCGATCACTTCGCCGGTCTGCTCGTCGAGGATTTCCAGCACGCTGTGGCCCTGGGGCATTCGATGTTCACCCAATGCACAGTCGGGATGACTGGCGCCGATGAAGCCGGCGTCGACACTGGCGTAACCCATGGAGGCAACGAGTACGTTGGGGAACACCCGACCGAGCAGTTGCAACTGCGCCGGGAACAGGCTTTCACCTGCGTAGAGCAGGGATTCGACGCATTCCAGCCGCCGTTCCTGGCGCTCCAGCCATGCGGCAAAGGACAGCAAATGCGCGGGTAAACCTGCCAGCGCATTGATCCGGTGCCGGAAAATCGCCTCTGCCAGGACGGCCGGATCGACGTGGCCGGTGAAAGGAAACTCCACGATGCCCGGCTGTACATGGGCCAGGGCGTCGTGTGTGAAGATGAAACTGGCGTACAGATCACCGACGAAAAACAGGTTGGCGACCCGGTCGCCCTTGTTCAACCGACCCTTGAGGCTGCCTGCGAAATCTTCCACCAGCGTTTGCCATTCACGGCGCTCGAAAACCGACAATTTGCCATCGCCGGTCGTCCCGCCGGTCTTGAAGACCAATGCGTTATCCAGGCCTGCGGTCAGCACCGGCCAGTGGTCGAGGTCGTGGCTGCCTTTCCAGTAGTGCGCAGGCTCAATGACCGGCAGTTCGGAGAGCGACGTTATCTGCTCGGGCACCTCGCTGAAGTGGCTGGCGTAAAAACTTGAATGCTGACGCGCAAAAGCCACCAGCTCTTGCCAATCAGTTACTGGATTCATGATGTGCTCCTTGCAGAACGGAGGACGCGCGAACTCTCCGGTTATCGATCAGCAGCGGCGTCTTGCCGCTGTGTTTGTTTCGGGTGAAACCGTCGATGGCGCACATTTGTGCCTCTACCGTCAGCAGCCCGGTCTGCACGAGGGTGGCAAGCGTCGGGTAGCCCAGCAATCGTTCATGTACCTCGTGGGGGTCGAGCGCACTTCGGACTTTCATGCATTCGAGCCCGTCGGGGGCATGTTCGAGGATCACCTGGAATTCGCTCTGCAGGTGCTGCGCCAGCTGCGACAGACAGATGAAATCGGTGCCGATGCGCACCAGCCTGCCGTGGCGCTGAAGCAGTTCGAAACGAGGTGTCGTCAGGCCGCAGCCACACTGTCCGGGCACCCAGCGGCCGCTGTCGCCGACGTCATAACGCTGCACGTTCTGACCTTGCCGTTCGATGGACGTGAACACCAGGCGGCCGGTCTCGGTGTCATGGACAGGACGATCGGCCTCGAACGCGACAATTTCCAGGTGCTGGATATCGCTCAAAAGATGAAACACACCGTCGTGTGTGGCTGCGCACGCATGGCCGAGCGGGCCGGCATCGACACTGCCGAAGATCGCCGAGCGGATCAGGCTGACACCGCAATCCTGCAGCAACTGGCGGCTCTGTTCGCCGAGGTGCTCGCCGCCCAGAAATATTTTTTCGACCCCGCCATAGGCGCGCAGGCACGTTTGTTCGTTGAGGAACAAGCGATGCAAGGTGCTCGGCATGCCGATCAGCGTGTTGACCTGCTGATCGACGATCAATTGCGAAATCTCCCGGTAATCATCATCGGCCGGGGCGCCCATCGGCAGGTGCGTGACGTCCAGTTGCTCCAGTACTTTGGAGAAGCTGAAAAAGCCGCCATACAGACCGCCGCTGAAAAACAGGTTCATCACCCGGTCCCGACTCGGATCCAGACCGGCGGCGAACAGACCGTCGGCCGTAGCGCGCATCTGCCGGTGGAAGTCGCGATAACTGAAACCCGAGAGCGCTGGTACACCGCTGCTGCCACCGGAGCGGAAATACAGCTGGGCTGAAGGGTTGATCGGCCGTGCAATGAAATCTTCCTTGCTCATGATCGGCAGGTTCGTCACACAGGGCGCAATGGCTAAGTCGTCGAGCGAAGCACGGGAGGGCAGTTGTGTCGGCGACAGGCTTACCGAGACTCGCCGGCTCAGGCGCTGCAAGGCATAGACACCGTCATGGGGTTCGCCTTCGTAGCCATCGTGAATTGCCGCAATGGGGGTAATCCGGGTGACACCGGCGGCGATAAGGTTCCGTGAAAGCGCTGCAATCCGCTGTTCCGGGCAGATCAGGGCGCAGCTTTGCAGCACGTTTCGCCATGGCAGTAACGTCTCGACCAACCGTGCGTGCGGCAGGGGCTTGAGCAGCAGGCTGCGAAACAACGGTGAAGGCTGCAATTGCGGGTCGTGGGTCCAGATCACCCGCCAGCCCGGTGTTGCCCAGACCTCGCCAGCCACCTCGGTAAAACTGTGTGTGAGCCGGGCCATGGCCGTATCGGTGGTGATTTGCGAGGCTTCCTGAAGGGTTGGCGGCAATGGCGGCCATTGCCCCGCACGGCGTTCGAATGCTTCGCACAGGCGTAAACCGATTTCGCGCAGTACGGCCGGGTCGTCGCTATCCACCAGCAACCATTGCGGGCTGGAGCAGGCTTGCTGATCGAGTCGGCAGACTTCATCCACCACGTCATCCAGTATCTGTGGCGAGACGGCGTCCGGGGTCAGATAAACGAAGCTGATGCGATGCCCCCAATCGATCCAGCGGCACCCGGCGGGAATCTGCTCACGGATCGCTTGCAGCGCCGATTCACCACCCCAGGCCGAGACGCCGTTGGCCCATCGGCACAACTGGCCGATTTGCGCGGTGGTTGCTGGAACGACAGCGACGTGCCCGGCCAGTTGGCCGCTGGGGTCGCATTGCGTCAGCGCATGGAGCAATTGCGCGGTCAGGCCGTCGTCGCTGCTGCTGGGGCGCAGCCAGTTGACGTTGCCGGCCAGCAGGCTCTCGATCACCGCGCAGAACGCCAGCAGTGCCGCGTTGCCGGGAGTGATGTGAACCACCAGGCCCAAGGGGCTCCAGCGCTCGAAGCGCGGTTGGCGATAATCGGGGCGGCGCAGCGCAGCGGGTTGATCGCCCAGCTCACGTTCGAGTTTGCGCAATAGCCCTTGCGGCTGGCAGAACTCGATCAGCGACTGGCGTTGTGCGGCGTCGAGTGGCAGAGCCAGAGTGCTGTCGCCCAGCCGGGCGGCAAACGTGGCCGCCGCATGAATGACCGTCTCGCTGTGCAGGGGCCGGTTCAGGTGTAATGGCAGCGTCTGACGCAGTTGATCCAGCGCGGCATCAAGGCTGAATTCATCGTGAAGGTGTCCATTGATCAAGTACATATCAGTGCCTCCCCAGCAGTTCGGAAGCCGCCATGGCGCAGCTTCTGCCGGCGGTAGTGGCGGCACGGCCATGCAGTTCGAACCAGTCGCTGTCCAGACTGCAGCCGCAGCTCGCGCCGGGGTGCAGGGTGACGAGGTCGCTCATGACGACGGCATGGGCCGGGCTTGAAGAAATGTAGGGCGAGACCGCACTCAGCAGCCCCGGCCGGCCGTAAGGCAGAACGGAGAAATCGGAAGGGTTGCGCACAAACACCTTTGAATAGACGGGGACATGGAAATGATGGTGAGCGCATTCGAGGTAAGGCACTGGATGTTCGACCGCGCCGTAGCCGTCGCGGCATCGGGACAGATCGATCCCGAGTTGGCGATGGATACGCGCGTACAAATGCTGGCGAGGGATTTCCTGCGCCGCACTGGTTTTCCAGCCGCCGCCAAACAGCACCAGCGAATTCGCTGCCAATTGCAGGTTCGCCACTCCGGTGGCCTGCATGCGTTGCAGGGTCTGCCAGAGAAACGCCGGGAAACCGATGATCCGCACCGGCAGGCCTTCTTCGGCAAATGACTGAAAGGCCGAGATGACGCCGAAGCCGTCGAACTCGTGGCCGCCTCCGGTTCGTCGCAATGCGTAGGCCACGCGGTTGACCGGCGCGAAACGGCACAGGAACTGATCGGTGAACGACGTACCCAGGGTGATGCTGGCTTCGGGCTCGTAGCTCAGCAGCAAGTAGTTGCACGGCGTCTGCGGACTGTCCCAGCCGTAGTGGTGGAAAATTCGTTCGACCATATATTGCGCGGCCCCCAGGCTGCGCTCGTCATAGCGCATTCGGCTTTTCTGGCCGCTGGTGCCGGACGATGTCAGTTCCAGTGCGTCTGCGCCGGTCGGGCTGAGCAGTTGTTGCTGTTTGAAAAAACTGGCGAAGATCGGCGGCAGTCGCGACCAGTCGTCGAGGCTGTCCAGCTCTGCCACGGTCAGTCCGTTGGTGTTCAACCAGTGTTCATACCCGGGGGTGTGTTCACTGTGAAACCGGCTGATTTCGGCCATGGCCCGATCGAAAAGCCCTGCCGGCACCGACTCCGGACAATAGGGTTGCGTCAACGCACAGAGTGCGTCGCTATGGGGGAAGTCGAACATCAGGCGTCCTTGTTATTGTTGTGGCGAGGAAGCGGTTTCTGCCGAGGCGATTCGTAGAAACCGGTAGAGGAGGGGCAGACTCAGCAGCCCGCCTACGGCCGCCCAGAGGGCGAAGGATTCGAGGCGGGCACCGCCGCCGATGGCCGCGATGAGTGAACCGCCGGTGCCCATCATGGCAATCGAGATCATGCCCACGGCTGCCGAGACCAGCCCCTTGCTGTCATCGCTGGAAAACAGCGCCAGTCGATACAGCACGGCATTGCTCATGCCCAGGCCGACGGCATAGAGCACGAGGCCGGCAATCAGCACACCGAGGGATACGCCGATCAGCGCGCCAGCCAGCAAGATCAGCAACCCGAGGCAAAACGGCCAGAGCGCGAGGCGAATCAATTGCGGCAGCTTGCGCGAGGCCAGCAACCGGTCAAGGAGCAGATTGCCGACGATGACTGCCGAAAAGATGGGGATCTGCCACAACGCGTACTCTCGCGTCGACAAGCCGAGCCACTCGATCAGCAACAGTGGCGCGAGGCCGATCCAGGCGATCAACGGCAGGCTCATCAACCCGAGCGCAAGGCTCGCTCCAAGGAACTCTGGGTTGCGCAGCAGCGCCAGGTAGCGACGACGGGTCTCTCGCCAGGACAGCGGAACGGGAGCCTGTTGGCCGCCATCGCGGCGAACCACTCCGATGGTTTCCGGCAGGCAGGTATAGAGCCCGATCCACGCGGTGGCAGCAGCCAGCCCCAGGGCAAGAAACAGATCGCGCCAGTTCATCCACTCCAGCAACAGGCTGCCGAGCAGCGGCCCCAGCAACGGTGACAGCAGTGCGATATTGCCGAGTAACGCCATAAGCCGCACGGCATCGGCTTCAGAGAAGACTTCCTGGAGCACGGGATAACTGACAGCCACCACGAACCCCAGGCCCATGCCTTGCAGCAGCCGTAACACGTTGAAGACTTCAATGCGCGGGGTGACGATCGCTGCAGCGCAGGTCACTGCGAAGAGCGCGCAGCCGACGAGCAACACAGGGCGACGGCCAAACCGGTCGGACAGTGGCCCGATCAGCCACTGCAGGCAGACGCCTCCGATCAGATAAAGATTGAAGGCGTTGGGGATGTGGCGAGGATCGGCACCGAGGTCCTCAATGACGATGAGCATGGCCGGCATCACCAGGTCACTGGCCATATAAGTCAATGCTTCGAACAGTGAAATGGCCAGGCAAAAGCCAAGGGTCTGTAGCGGGGGGATATCGATGAGCGTTCTTTGCATGCGCTTCCATGGCCTTCAAAGGGGAGAGCGCAAAGGGTAGGGGCGAGGGGTGACGTGTTCCTAGGTCATTGCTGCGACGTTGTATGTCGCAGGTTTGCAGGATATTGCCGAAGGCAGATTACTTGCTGATGCTGGCGAAAATTCCGACATTTTGAGGGCGGGATCTACGGAAAATGCCCACATCCTCGTGGGCATTTTTCACAGGTATTTAATCAAATGTTGCATTTGAAGAGACGATTGTCAGTGCTCTTGCGATGTCGGATTTACCGATGTTGGTAGTAACCAGGGCCTCCGCCGTAGTAGCGATGATCGCCATGCCAGCCGCCGTGGGGGAAAATGATGCAGCCGCTCAGTGTGAGCAGTGCCAGAACTGGAATCAGCCAGGTGATTCGACGCAGCATTTCAAAAGTCCTCATGGTTAACGCCGTATGGAGTCAAAACTCTTCATCGGCTGTAACATGTGACCTCGTTTGCAGCGGCGCATCCCCGTGACACGGTATGCCCATGGCATGAAAGCCGATACAAACCCGATACATTTCAAAGTTTCAGGAATTCGCAATGACTCAGTCGCAACGTTTGAAATACTCGATTCTGATCGCCCTTACCGTACTGGCGATCATGTTCGGTCTGTCCTGGTTGCAGAATGCCGGGATGATCAGCCAAAAAGTGTTCCAGTACATCGCCATTGGCGTGGCGGTGGTCGTGGTGGTGATCAACGGTGTGATGCGCCGCAAGGTCAAACCCTGACGGCGCTCCAGAAGGGAGTCAATCGCTGTTGAGGACGGCGGCAGCCTGTGGATGCAGGCTGTAGCTCTTGTCGGCATTGAAGGTGATCACACCTTCGGCGCACAGGCGCTTCAAGACTTCGCGTACGCTGAGAAAGGACAGCGGAATGCCCAGTTCCAGCAATTGGCTGTGGACACCGCGCACACCCAGGCTGCGCTCGCTCTGGGCGGCGACCAGCAGGGCATCGATGACTTTCAGGCGAATCAGGCTGGTGCGCAGGCCGAAGCTCTTGAGCAGCAGGCGAATACGTTCATTGCCGTGGCGCTCGACTCGTGGTCCGAATACGCCGGCGTGCGAACCCATGGAAGCTCCTTGTGGTGCCTGGCTACCGTCCGATGGTAGTTGCGGGATGTACATGCGATTTCTCCTTTTCAGAGCCTGATCAGGAAGGGTTATGGGTGCTCTCTCTAAACAAGACGTATCAGCCCGACAAATCATGAAGCGAAAAATGTAGAAAATTTGTCGATGATTCGTCTTTTCTCCGTGATCCGGGCTTTAAACGGTCTGGTAATCCCCTAAATTTTTTTTCATCGGTTTCGTTTCCCGGTCAGGCTCATTGCGCGTGGACGCGTGGGTGATTTCAGGGCGGAGCTGCAGCGCATGGCTTTTCGATCACGGCGCACTCCGCTCTCAGGCATTTCGATCAGGAGCGAGCGTGATTATTTCCAGGCAGTTAACCAAGCTGACCCTTGCCGGCATGTTTCTCGGGCTGAGTCTGTCGGCTCAGGCGTTCAGTCCTTCCACCCAGGCCGGGGCAGACATTCGTCGCACGGGATTTGGCGTGCCGCATATCCGCGCTGAAAACGAACGCGGACTCGGATTCGGCATCGGTTACGCCTATGCGCAGGACAATCTGTGCCTGCTGGCCAACGAGATCGTCACGGTCAATGGTGAGCGGTCGCGCTACTTCGGGCCGGATCAGTTGACGGTCGAAGAGCGCGAGAACCGCGTCAGTGACGTTTTCTTTCAATGGCTCAATACCCCTCAAGCAGTCAGCGCCTTCTGGCAGGCGCAGCCGGTCGAAGTGCGTGATCTGGTGGAAGGTTATGCCGCCGGCTACAACCGATATCTGTCCGAGCGTCGCCAGCAAGGGCTGCCGCAGCAGTGCCAGGGCGAATGGGTGCGCGATATCGCAGCCGAGGATCTGGTGAAGCTGACGCGCCGGTTACTGGTCGAGGGCGGTGTCGGTCAGTTCGCCGAGGCACTGGCCGGCGCCACACCGCCGCAAGCCACTGCGCAAAACCCAAGTCACGCTCGCGCCTATGACCTGGCTGCCACGCGCCTGCAACGTTTTGCCCTGGACCGCGGCAGCAACGCGGTGGCCGTGGGCAGCGAACGTTCCTTCAACGGACGTGGAATGTTGCTGGCGAACCCGCATTTTCCGTGGGTCGGTGGCATGCGTTTCTATCAGATGCACCTGACCATTCCCGGCAAACTGGACGTGATGGGCGCGGCGCTGCCGGGTCTGCCGATGATCAACATCGGTTTCAACCAGCACCTGGCCTGGACCCACACTGTTGACTCGTCCAAGCACTTCACCCTGTATCGCCTGCAACTCGATCCGAAGGACCCGACCCGTTACCTGCTCGATGGCCAATCGTTGCCGTTGAACAAGCAGACGGTGACAGTGCAGGTCAAACAGGCGGACGGACAGGTCACATCGGTATCGCGGGATATCTACAGCTCGCAGTTCGGCCCGATCGTGCAGTGGCCGGGCAAGCTCGACTGGGACAACCAGTACGCCTACAGCCTGCGCGATGCCAATCTCGACAATGATCGTGTGCTGACGCAGTGGTACTCGATGAACCGCGCCGCCAATCTCAAGGACCTGCAGGATTCGGTGCACAAGATCCAGGGCATTCCGTGGGTCAACACCCTGGCGGTGGATGCCCAGGGGCAGACGCTGTACATGAACCTGTCGGTGGTGCCGAACGTCAGCGCCGACAAACTGGCCAAGTGCAGCGATCCGCGTATCGGCCTGCAAATGATCGTCCTCGACGGCTCCAACAGCGCCTGCGCCTGGGACATCGATCCGCAGGCGGCGCAGCAGGGCATTTACGCGTCGAGCCAGTTGCCGCAATTGCTGCGCAAGGATTTCGTCCAGCACTCCAACGATTCGGCCTGGCTGGCCAACCCGGCGCAACCGCTGACCGGTTTCTCGCCGCTGATCAGTCAGGAAGGCCAGCCACTGGGGCTGCGCTCGCGTTTTGCGCTGGATCGTCTGGCGACCCTGAGCAAAAAAGGTTCGGTGTCGGTGCAGGACCTGCAGCACATGGTGATGGATGATCAGGTGTTTCTCGCCGGTCAGGTGCTGCCGGACCTGCTGAAATTCTGCGCATCGCCAACCGGCGGTGACGCCGCATTGAAATCGGTGTGCAGCGTTCTCAAGGCCTGGGACGGTCGGGCGAACCTGGATTCGGGCATGGGCCTGGTGCATTTCCAGAACATCATGCAGGCCTTGCAGAAATCGCCGGCAATCTGGCGTGTGGCGTTCGATCCGAAGGACGCGCAGCACACCCCGCGCGAACTGGCGACTGAAAAGCCCGAAGTGGCAAAGGCTTTGCGCGAAGCGATGCTGGCGTCAGCCGAGTCGGTCGGCAAGATGGGCCTGACTGCACAAACCCGTTGGGGCGATGTTCAGGTGGTCAGCAGTGGTGGTCAGCAGACGCCGATCCATGGCGGCCCGGGTACGCTGGGTATCTACAACGCGATCCAGAGCGTGCCGCGTGAGGACGGCAAACTCGAAGTGGTCAGCGGGACGAGTTATCTGCAGGTGGTAACGTTCGACGACAAGGGGCCGCACGCTCAGGGCCTGCTTGCGTTCTCGCTGTCCAGCGATCCGGCGTCGAAGTACTCGCGGGATCAGACCGAAGCCTTCTCGAAGAAACAGTGGAGTGCACTGCCTTTCACCGAACAGCAGATCAAGGCCGATCCGCAGTATCAGGTGCAAAGCGTGCGTGAAGAACTGGACAAGACAGGGAAGGTAGCAGCGCAGTAATCAGTCGTCACGATGTCGCAACACGCACTGAAGGCCGCTCCCGCAAAGGGGCGGCCTTCAGCTTTTTGGCGGTTGCTGCGGTATCGGATTGATCACCGGGTTGCCGTCCTGGTTGCGGGTGATGAACACCGGCAGGACTTTGGGCATCGAGCCGGCGAAGCTGTTCAGCTCCTTGATGTTGTAGATGCCGCCGACCCGGATCGACCCCGTGGCGCTGTCGGCCAGCATCAGCGGTTTGTCCAGGTAACGGTTGATCAGTGGCAGGGCTTCGTTCAACGCCAGGTTGTCGAGGATCAGCTTGCCGCTGCGCCAGGCCAGCGAGGTATCGCTGGCGTAGGTCTGGCTGATTTGCGGCATGTAGTCGCCGTGCTTGTAGCGAGCCTGCATCGAAGGCCCCAGACGCAGGCCGTCACCGGACAACTGAGTGTTGCTGGTGACCAGCACGGAACCCTCGACCAGATTGACCTTCACCTGATCTTCATACATCCAGACGTTGAACCGGGTACCGGTGACGCGAATTCTGCCTTCAGCCGCCTTCACGATGAACGGGTGGCTCAGGTCGTGGCTGACTTCAAAGAACGCCTCGCCCTTTTTCAGGGTGACGCGGCGCTCGTCCTTGTAATTGCTGAAGGTCAGATCGGTATTGAGGTTCAGCTCGACCTGGCTGCCATCGCTCAAGGTGACGTGGCGGACGTTGTCGGTGGCCGCGAAATGCTGATAACTGTTGGGTAGCCAGCCAAGGTTCCATCCGGTCCAGGCCGCCAGTGGCAGCGCCAGCGCGCAAACGGAGGCGGCTACCGCATATTGACGCCAGGTCCGGGCCGCTGGGTGGATCGGTACGATCACCGCTGGCTCCGGGCGCGGCAGGTGTTCGGCGACATCCCAGATTTCCAGCATGGCCTCGTATTCGAACGCGTGCAGCGGATGCGCGTCGCGCCATTGCTCGAATGCCAGCCGTTCCTCGGCGGTGCAATCGACGGCGTGCAGGCGCATGCACCAATGCGCAGCGGCATCGGTGATCGCATCGTATTCGGCTTCGGAGAGGGTGTTCTGGGTCATTGACTCGTCCTGATTTGCTGCATTCTAACCTTGACGGGAAGGTGGCGAGAACCGCCGTCATGGCGATTTCCTATCAATGGAGCCGGTTTCCCCCGCCATACCTCCCGAAAACAGGATTTATTGAGTGCAGTATTCATAAACCGAGTGAAAAAATGATCAAAAGCGCACAGTTCGCATTTGCAGTGGCCAGAGGCTGTTCTCAAGGAATGCGCGGGCATCGGGTCCGCGCCTTTCCATTTCAAGGGGACTGAACCGGATCCAGCTGTCGGCCGATTTCGCAGATCAGGCGGGCGATGGAGTCCGCATTGCGCAGAATGACGTCGATTCGCACGTCCGGATTCTGCTGATCGAGAAAGGCGTTGCGAGCTTCCTGCATGGTGTCGCTTCCCGTCAGCTTGAGAACCTCCTCACTGATGAGCTGCATGTCCGGGATGTTGTCGATACTGACCCAGGACTTGAGTGTCGTATTCCATTCCGCGAACAGTTGTGCTCGGGGAGTGCTTAGTGACAATGCAGACGTCTGATCGAACTCCAGCTCCTGAAACAGCAGCGCACCGGCGGGGGTGATGGTCGAGATCAGGTCGGCGAATGGCTCCCGGGCTCTTAACGAGACAATATCCAGCGCCTTGCTGTACTGGTGGGAAAACTCGTGAATGAGCGTCGAGGCCTGCGCATGGCCATCGACATCGAACGCCTCCAGCAGATGGTTTTTGAACTGCCCCAGCTGCTGGTCGAAAAAGTGCTCGGTGAAATGCACCAGTTTTTTCTCGTCGCCGTCCAATACGAATGCAATCACATCATGCATGAACCGGTTCGAGCCGACGATGAAGCGATCGGTATTGAGCAATTCATCTGCAGGATCCACCAGTGCCCGGCAGATCGGCAGGATCGTGGTGCTGATCTTGGCGAGAGTCGTCGTGGTGACGTGAGGCACATCAAAAAAACTCTCCAGGAAACGGCTCACCCGGGGATTGTCAGTGCCGTGACTGAGCGGTGTCAGATTGTGCAGGCAGTAGAAGGCGTAGCGCCGCGCAAGGTCGATGGCGTTTACCAGCATCCTGGCCTTGTCTGGATACTTCAGACGGATTTCGTCCATCCCGCGAGCCTCGATGTTCAGCATCGTACGGCGCAGTCGGGAAATGTTGTTGCGCTCAGCCAGCTTTCGGAAGGCCTGGCCGTAGTGGACGGTTTGAAGAGTCGGGCTCTGCACCATGGCCAGACCGCTTTTCTGAAACCGGAAACTGTGTTTTCCGGCACCCGTCAATTGCCAGGATGAATCGTGTTTTGTGACCTGGTAGACCTTGCCATGGATGGCTGCATAGTCGCGATGGGTGTCGGGCTGGTGATAGGTCCCCGTTGTCGAACCGTATACAAGATCCTTGAGCGCGAGGTCAGTGATCTCGAATGACTGCATCAGGGTGCGTACGGGCGAGGTCGGTTCGATTTCGCTGATGTCGGGTGTCGTGATTTCTCTCGTTTCCTGCTCGACAGACTCTGCCTCGGCCGAGATTTCCGGCAACAGCGCTACCTGTACCATCTGTGCGCCACCGTTGATAAAGGATTGCAGCGCCCGTTTCCAGTGATGTCCCTGCAAGGCTTCGGACGAGTCTTTCATGTCGTCGTAGGCGCGCCAGAGAAACGGCACAAAAGCCAGTTTGCCCTGCAGTGTTGCCGAGACCTGTTTGATCACTTGGCTGAACAGGGTCTTGGCGGTTTCCCAGTCTGACTGCGCTCCGCGCTCGTGCTGTGATTCAAGCTGTTGCTGCAAAAGCTTGAGGTTATCGTTGTACAACTGCTCCAGCAGGTTGCCTTCGATCGGCCGGCTGGCCAGCGTCATCTCGCTGGTCTGGCCAGCGGTGGCCGCCAGCAGGCTGCGAAAGACGGCCTGTCGTCCGGCAGGCAAACGCCGAAGCAACAGATTCTGGAGAGGTCCGGGCGTGTTCAGGGCCGCGATCAGTGTTTCTTCGTCCTTGAATTCGTGAAACACCTGTTCGGCATACGGTGCGTAAAGCACCAATGGCCCCACGTGTCTCTGACCCGGAGCAAAAACGTAAAGGCCCAAAGCGGTTTCTGCTTTCGCGCCCGCCGTCTTGACCAGTGCCAACGGGCTGACGACCACGTGAGCGCCGGGCACGGTGGCGCGGGCGTATCCATCGGGCATGTCGAGCCCCTGGCACACTTGCGCATAGGCGGCGGCAGACAGGTGCTGCTGCAGGTACAAAGCATGAGCGTGCTGCATCAATTGCCAGGGGATCTGGCGAAAAAAGCGTTGTTTGCGCTCGCGACTCTCCACCGTCTCCGTCGAGAGCGCGGCCGCGATCTTGCGACCATAGGTCGTCGGAATCTCCAGCGACAGCAGCAATTGATCGACGGCTCTGCGATCCAGGCCGGGCGGCAACGTTTCGGAGTTTTTCGATACCACTCTGTATCCCGTGCCCTGGAGTACGTTGGCGTGATTCAGGGCAAACTCGACCAGGTCGCGGGGCGGGCCTGCGAGTGCCAGATTGGGAATGATCTCGATCTGTCGGGGATCGAGATGTTCGTTTGGAAAACGAAGGCCGAGTGCAGTTTTCAATGCTTGTTCGACATGCTCGGCCAGCGGCGTAACACCTGTCAGGTAATCCTTGTCGTCGATGACACTCTGATTCCACCGCTCAAGCAGTTCGACGTGCCGTTTCTGGTCTTTGACCGGGGCCATGCTCAGCCACGCAGGAAACGTCTGTTGGTTCTCGATGGCCCTGGCATGCTCGCAAGCGAGACGCAGGTTGGTCTGGGGCGGCATCCTGCGCAGTGTTGTCAGTGCCTTTTCCCGTCTGGCTCCGTCATCGATGCGCTGACGCACCTGTTCGCAACGTGCCAGATAGTGCTCGATGCCCGATTGCATACGCTCATGCAACACGTTGCGATGGATGATGTGCAACCGTCCAAGGGTATAGCGTTGATGAGGCTGGTACTGATCGGGAACGATATTCTCCAGCAGTGACAGACGTTGAACGTCGTCGAGCAACCGCCGGCTCAGTGTCTGCCGGGCAATGGCGACGCTCTCGAATGCCTCCAGCCCCAAGGCTGGTGTCCATAGCACGGTACGTCCGGAGTGTTGGGGGTCGAGGCCTCCGCGCTCGGTCATGAGTATGCAATGGGCCAGGCGCCAGACCGTTCTGCCGTCGGGAGACTCGAGCGTCAGGACATAGGCATCGGGTCGGAAACCTTGGAGCCCCGGACGTTCCATGCGGCTCGGCCGGTCGGCGTTGATGACGGTTTCGACGACCGCTTGTGCCCATGCAGGCAAGCTGCCGCTCGATGCCCTGAGCCGGGCTTCGCCGTTCACGCCGACGAACCAGGCGTGGGCCAGATCCGCTTTCATGGTCTCGAGCCAGGCGCGCTGGGTCGCCCGGGTCGTCATGGGTTGATTGTCGAGACTTTCCAGAAGTGGAGCCTCCACGGCCTGGAACGTCTTGATCGCGGCGCGGGCCTTGTCGGCCAGGAGCAGTGAAGGCTGCTGACTGCCGGACCAGACCGGTTGCGTGCTCCAGCGTCCCTGCGCGTCGAGTTGTTGCAAGCGCTCGTGAATCATCGAGCGGATATCCAGGCTCTTGTCGAACAGCGCGTGGAGGTTCACCGCTCCGTCACTCAGACGAAACACTTGCAGGGCATATTCGATGTTCTGACGTTGCTTGCTGATGATCGATCCGCACAGGAAGCGGAACACTTCGCCGGCTACCCGGTCTCCCGAAACCTGAGGCTGATCGAAGCCCAGGAAGCGGCTGCGCTCGTCCAGGCTGAGCAGAGCATAGAGTTCGTCTTCGTGACCCTCGGCGATGAACTTGTCCCGCAGGGTCGCTTTCAGGTCCTGGTAGTCCTTGAGCTGCTGCAAACCCTGAGACGGCGTGTAGAGAAATGCATCGGCGCCACTGATCATCAGCGAACCCGCCAGCTCCACATAGTTGGCCGGATTTTCCCAGAGACGTACGGTCTCGGCGATGGGGACAGGACGACCATCGGCAACCGGTCGAAACAGCTTGTGCAGCATGTCGAACTGGATTGCATCGAGGATTCCGGCTTCGCGCTTGAGCATCCAGTCGACACGGGCCTGGTCTTCCAGCACCCTGGCGAGAAATGTGCGGCGCGTCGATCCAAGGGCCGCCGCGCTGTCCCAGTAGTGTTCCAGTTGCCGGAACAGCAGAGCCGGCAACATGCCGGACGCCTGGATGACGGCATTTCTCCACTGTTCCTGATCGTGCGCGCCCTGCGTTCTGCCGGGATGGGAAAACTCCGGCAGGCGAGCACTCGGCCAGCGCTGGTGTCGGTAGTGCAGCAGCACCGCGTCACTCAGACTCAGAATGTCGGCCCTGGGGACGTCTTCAGTGGCGGCCTGATTGCTTTCTCCGTCGTGGACCTTGTAAACGCTGACCCGGGTGCTGCTTTGTTGCAATGCCCCGAAGTGAGGCTTGAGCAGTTCATCCAGCGCGCTGTCCAGCAGCTGGGTGAGGGTCGGTAGCTTCTTGAGTTCATCGAGCATGGCCTGGGCGTTGAGTATGGGACCTTGCCTGAGGGTGGAATCACGATCCTCGAACACATCCTCCTCAATGATCGAAAACGTCACCGAAATGCGCTCGGCGTCCTGTAGTCGTCGCTGCTGGGCCAGCGGTAGAAAAGCCAGCAAGGTGTCCTGGTCGTCGATTGTTCTGAGGCGTGCTTCGAGCTGTGCCCTCAGGTTGGCGCGATTGTGAAATTTGCGGATGCCGTCGTACGGGGTGTAGAGGATCTGACCCTTGTCGTACGGGGTTTCACTCAGAACGAATGCGCCCGGCAGTGTGACGGGGATCTGGCTGTCGGCTGTGAGCAGAATACGTTCGGCCGACATCGGCGGTCTCTGCTGGCGCCGTAATCTATCGGACGCCAGCCGGACATCGGCCAGCCAGCGGAAATCCTTGTCTTCAAGGCCATGGATTCTGCCCAGTTCGGGCCACAGCCCCGGGGAGTCCAGGGCTTCTGGGAACAGCAAGGCGGGTGTGAGCATCTCAAGTCTCGAAAAGTGTGCGTGGGCACGTGAATGGCGAGACGTAAGGCTAGGGACCGGGGAGCCTTCGCAGGTGGTATATGAATATTGCCTGGAAGTTTCACCACAGACATTGCAGGGTTGACAGGCCACCGGCTGCCCGTGGTTAATCCGGATGCGTCAGTTCGTACGCTGTTGTTCCCTCCAATAATTATTCTGGAGCTTCAGATGTCTGCGCCACACGATCATGCGGTCTCGTCCACGGTGTCCCTGGACGAGCTGACTCAATTGCTGGAAACGATCTTCATCCGTCACGGCACCTCAGCCGAGGTGGCCGCAACGCTTGCCGCCAATTGCGCCAACGCCGAGCGGGACGGTGCCCACAGTCATGGGGTTTTCCGGATTCCCGGTTATGTCTCGACCCTCAACAGCGGCTGGGTCAACGGCAAGGCCGTGCCAAAGGTCGAGGACGTCGCATCAGGGTTTGTCAGTGTCGATGCCGGTAACGGTTTCGCCCAGCCTGCACTGGCGGCGGCGCGTCCGCTGCTTGTGGAAAAGGCCCGCAGTGCCGGGATCGCGATATTGGCGATCCGCAATTCCCATCACTTTGCCGCACTGTGGCCGGACGTCGAGCCGTTCGCCGACGAAGGCCTGGTGGCGCTGAGCGTGGTCAACAGCATGACCTGCGTGGTGCCGCACGGTGCCGACCGACCCCTGTTCGGCACCAACCCGATCGCCTTCGCCGCGCCTCGGGCCGACGGGGCACCGATCGTGTTCGACCTGGCCACCAGCGCCATCGCCCACGGCGACGTGCAGATCGCCGCACGCAAAGGCGAGAAGTTGCCGGCGGGCATGGGCGTAGACAGCCTCGGCCAGCCGACCTGCGATCCGAAAGCGATTCTCGAGGGCGGCGCCTTGCTGCCGTTTGGCGGACACAAGGGTTCGGCGCTGTCGATGATGGTGGAGCTGCTCGCCGCTGCGCTGACCGGAGGCAATTTCTCGTTCGAGTTCGACTGGAAGAACCACCCCGGGGCCAAGACCCCGTGGACCGGTCAGTTGCTGATCGTGATCGACCCGAGCAAGACCGCCGGGCAGAGTTTTGCCGAACGCAGTCAGGAACTGGTCAGGCAGATGCACGGGGCAGGGCTCAAGCGTCTGCCGGGTGATCGGCGGCATTTGCAGCGGGCCCGATCATTGGCCGAGGGCATTGTGCTGGACCAGCAGACCCTGGCGCAGTTGCGTGAACTGGCGGGCGAATGACAGTTGAGCGGACATGAAAAAGGCGAGCCCGATGGCTCGCCTTTTTTGTTCTCGCTCAGCGGCGGCCGAGCAACAGACCGACCACCAGACCGAAGCCGGCGGAGATCGCCACAGTCTGCCATGGGTGGCCGCCGATATAGCTTTCGGTAGCATCCACCGCCGGTTTGGTGCGGTCACGCACGCTGGACACAGAATCCAGTGCCTGCTGCAGTTTCAGGGCGATTTGTCCGCGCAGGGTTTCCGCTTCCTCGCCGACCAGTGAGGCACTGCTTTTGAGCAGTTTGTCCGACTCTTCGATCAGAGCCTGAAGTTCGCTGAACGCTTGATCCTTGATTTGGTCTTCAGCGGCTTGAACGGCGCTTTTGCGGGCCATTGGGTGACTCCTTGCAGGTGAATGGACAGTGAACAATGGAGTGTGGCGCTGCTTGAAAAGTTGCAGTGAATTTCCGTCAGGAAGAAAAACCAGCGCCGGAGATTTCCGTCCAGCGTGTAAGATGTCGCCATTTCATGCAGCAGGTAATTCCCCATGAGTTTCAATCTGGCCGACAAATCCCTCGCAGAGCGCGCTGCGCTGGAAGACGAGAAATCCCGACTGTTCGAACTCTGGCAGAACAATCTGGGCAAAGCCAAGGGCGAAGCCGCACGATTGTTCGGCGAGCGCTCCAAGCGCAAGGGCAAATGGGCCGAATTCGTTCGCGCCGAACTGGACGGCATGTCGCCGCCTGAGTTCGCCAACATGGTGCGCAGTGAAGTCAACCGGTTGATGGCGGCCAACAAGTAATCATTCGGTCTTGAAACTGGCGACAATCGCTTCGCGCACTTTCAGCACCACCGGATCGATCTGGGGATTGGTACGCCAGCCCAGTTCGACCGGATAGCGCGGCAAGGCCAGCGGGCAGGGCAGCAGGGCCAGCCCGCTCAGTGACGCAATGACCTGCGCCGCGTGGGTCGGGATGGTCGCCACAGCGCTACTGCCCTTGAGCAGATGCGGCAACGCCGCGAAATGCGTGGTCGAAGCGCACACCCGGCGACTCAAACCGAGCGCCGCCAGCCCCTCATCGGTGATCCCGATAAAACCGCCCGACGACACCAGAATGTGTTCCCGGGTGACGAACTCCTCCAGACCGATCTGCTGCTGGCCGGGCGCAAGGCTCGCCGGATCCATCAGGCACGCGTAACCCCCTTCACCCAACACCTGACGGCTGAGCAGCCGCTCGGCGAACCCGCCAGCGGTGATCGCCAGGTCGATGCTGCGCTCCATCAGGGCCCGGGCGACGATCTGGCTGTGGGTCTGGCGGAAGATCAGCCGCAGCTTCGGCGCGCGCCGCCCGATTTCTTCGATCAGACGCCGCCCGTAGGCGATTTCGAAATCATCCGACAGCCCGACACTGACCGAGCGACCGTCGTACTGATTGGCCGCCGGATCGACCATCGTCAGGCTCTGCCGGCACTTGTTCAGGGCATCGCTGACCACAGGCTTCAGCTGATTGGCCTTGAGCGTGGGCGCCAACCCTCGACCAGTGCGCACGAACAATTGATCGCCGTACACCTCACGCAACCGGCGCAACGCGGCGCTGACTGCCGATTGCGTCACACCCAGACGCAACGCCGCACGGCTGGCACTGGACTCTTCATGCAGCGCTTCAAAGACTTTCAGCAGGTTCAGGTCGACAGTTGCGATATTCATATGGTTCATATCATTCAGCAGTGAGTCGGGCTTTATTCATGATCCCGTGGCGCCGGAGAATGAGCAACACCTGAACTTCACGGAGTGACCGCCATGCCAAAATCAATCGTTGCCGCCCTGCAGATCGGTGCCTTGCCCGGTGGCAAGGGTGAAACCCTGGAACAGATCCTGAGCTGGGAAGGCGCAATCATCGAGTCCGGTGCCGCGTTGGTCGTGATGCCCGAAGCACTGCTCGGCGGTTATCCGAAAGGCGAGGGCTTCGGCACGCAACTGGGTTATCGCTTGCCCGAAGGGCGCGAGGCCTACGCCCGTTACTTCGCCAACGCCATCGACGTGCCGGGCGTGGAAACCGAAGCGTTGGCCGGACTGTCGGCGCGCACCGGGGCCAATCTGGTAATCGGCGTGATCGAACGGGCCGGCAGCACCCTGCATTGCACCGCCCTGTATTTCGACCCGCAGGCAGGCCTGGTGGCCAAACACCGCAAACTCATGCCCACCGGCACCGAGCGGCTGATCTGGGGCAAGGGCGACGGTTCGACCCTGCCGGTGCTCGACACTCAGGTCGGCAAACTCGGCGCGGTGATCTGCTGGGAAAACATGATGCCGCTGCTGCGCACGGCGATGTACGCCAAGGGCATTGAGGTCTGGTGCGCGCCGACCGTGGATGAGCGCGAGATGTGGCAAGTCAGCATGCGCCACATCGCCCATGAAGGGCGCTGCTTTGTGGTCAGCGCCTGTCAGGTGCAGGCCTCGCCGAATGAGTTGGGCGTGGAGATTGCCAACTGGCCGGGGGATCGACCACTGATCGCCGGTGGCAGTGTGATCGTTGGTCCGATGGGCGATGTGCTGGCCGGGCCGCTTCGGGGCGAGGCCGGATTGCTCACCGCCGAGATCGACACCGATGAACTGGTGCGGGCCCGCTATGACTACGACGTGGTTGGCCACTATGCACGGCCGGATGTGTTCGAATTGAGCGTGGACGAGCGCGCCAAACCCGGTGTGCGCTTCACCGCTTGAGGCGCTGCTGTTGCCACTCCTCACGGGTGATTTCCCAGATTTCCCGTGGGAAGCGGCCGCTGACGAAGTCATCCTCGTCGGTGCGGATCAAGCGCATGCCAGTGCGTTCCGAGAGCTTTCGCGAGCCAATATTCGGTGCGGCCTTCGGCACGCGCATCAGCGGTTGATCGAGGGTTTCGAACCAGTAGCGGGTCACGGCTTCGCTGGCCTCGGTCATCAGGCCCTGGCCCTGCCAGGCCGGGGCCAGCCAGAACCCGCGATGGTTATCCGGCTCGTCCATCAGGCTGATGTTGCCGATCAATTGCTCGGGTGCCGATTTGAGACGAATCGTCCAGTGCCACTCTTTGCCCGCCGCGATCGCCGGCAGCGCAATGTCGCGCAGGTAGGTGAGGGCGCCATCGTCCGGATAGGGCCAGGGCACCAAAGCGTTCAGGTAACGCACCACTTCCCAATGAGGAAATTGCTGCTGGATGGCCTCGGCGTCCGCCAGCTCCAGCGGGCGCAGAATCAGCCGTTCGGTGTACAGCGTGGGCGTGTCTTCCATAAACCTGCGACTTCCATGTTTTCTGACCGTGAGCGCTGCAGGCTACCGCATCTTTACCAGGTTGCGGCACTGGCCTTGGGCAGACTGAGCTTGCCGCTGTCGACAAAACGCATGGTGCCAAACACACCGCCCGCCAGTTTGCCGCGCAGCACATAAGGCAGGTTGTCCAGGGTTTGGGTCTGGCTCAGGCCGAGGGTCTGGCGCAACACCGAGAATGCCGAAATGCTCACCGGGACGCTGACGATGGTTTCGGAGAACCGGGGAATGGAACCGCTTTGATCGCTGACACCGGACGCGAACGAATGCCCGTTTACGTCAAGGTCCAGCGCGATGCCGTTGTAGTCGATGGCGGTTTCATTGGGGTTCTGCACCCGCAGCTTGATCGCGAAGCGCACTTCCAGATCCTGGCTCGGCAGCGGTTCGACGCCGACCACGTTGATGTTCACCGGGTCGCGGTTGGGAAACAGCGCACAAGCGCTGAGGGAGAGCAGAAGCAGGGACAGGATGACGGCTTGGATATGACGCATTGATGCTCTCTCATTGAAAAAGGGCTGAACCGTTGCCGGTATCAGCCCTTTTTCATCGAGCGGACAGGATCAACGGTTCAACTGTGCGACAGCGACCGGGGAGGCAGGTTCACCTTTGGCCGGCATGTCGGGGTTTTCCATGACCTGAAGGATAGAGGCTTCCGGGTCGAAATCATCCTCTTCCAGTTCGATGAACTCTTCCGGCAGGAAGATGTTCAACACGATCGCACACAGCGCGCCAACGGTGATCGGCGATTCGAAAATATTGCGCAGCGCCTGTGGCAGTTCGCGCAGCACTTCCGGCACGGCGGCGATGCCCAGGCCCATGCCGACCGAAATCGCCACGATCAGCATGTTGCGCCGATGCAGGCCGGCCTCGGCGAGGATCTTGATCCCCGCCACGGCGACGGTGCCGAACATCACCAGCTCGGCGCCGCCGAGCACCGGTTTCGGCATCAGTTGCAGCACCGCGCCGATCATCGGGAACAGGCCCAGCAGCACCAGCAGACCGGCAATGAAGAACGCCACGTAACGGCTGGCCACGCCGGTGAGCTGAATCACCCCGTTGTTCTGGGCGAAGGTCACCATCGGCATGCTGTTGAACACCGCAGCCATCGCCGAGTTGAGGCCGTCGGCCAGCAGCCCGGACTTGATGCGGCGGATGTACAACGGGCCCTTGACCGGTTGCCGGGAAATCATCGAGTTGGCGGTCAGGTCACCGGCGGCTTCCAACGGCGACACCAGGAAAATCACCGCCACCGGCACGAACGCCACCCAGTCGAAGTTGAAACCGTACTTGAACGGCACCGGGACGCTCACCACCGGCACTTCGGGCAGGTTGGCGAAATCTACGGTGCCCATCAGCCACGCCACCACGTAGCCGAGGGTCAGGCCGATGACGATCGCGCCCAGGCGCAGGAACGGCACGTCGACCCGGTTCAACACCACGATGGTGCCCAGCACCAGCGCCGCCAGGAACACATGGCTGCCCGCGCCCAGATCCGCCGCGCCGAAGCCGCCGGCAATGTCGGTCATTGCTACTTTGATCAGCGAAAGGCCCATCAGCGTAATGATGGTGCCGGTCACCACCGGGGTGATCAGCATGCGCAGCTTGCCGATGAACTGGCTCAGCACCACTTCGATGAACGCGGCAAAGAAACAAACACCGAAGATCGTCGACAGGATTTCATCGGTGCCGCCGCCCCGGGCCTTGACCATGAAGCCGGCGCTGAGAATCACGCTGATAAAGGAAAAACTGGTGCCTTGCAGACACAGCAGCCCCGAGCCGACCGGGCCGAAACGCTTGGCCTGAACGAAGGTGCCGAGGCCGGACACGAACAGCGCCATGCTGATCAGGTACGGGATTTCGCTTTGCAGGCCGAGGGCGCCGCCCATGATCAGGGTCGGGGTGATGATGCCGACGAAGCTGGCCAATACGTGTTGCAGCGCGGCAAACACCGTCGCGGTGAAGTGCGGACGGTCGTTGAGACCGTAGATGAGATCGTTGTTGCGCGGGGCTTTTTCAGAGACGGTCATGGTGGTTTGCGTGCCGCAATGCGGGGCCGGGTCGGAAAATGGGTGCGCAGGATGCCGCAAGCGAGGGGCGAGGGCAACGCATTAAAACTGCCCAAAAGGTCAGGTTCGACCAAAGGCTGACAGCAGATCTTCTTCAAACGCCTTCTGTGCATCCCCCGGCACCTGTGCCCGATGGCGAGCCAGATGGAACGCCACTTCGAAGCTCAGCTCGCCTTCCAGCACCGGACGCAGCAGCCCTTTGTCCTGCCATTGGCGGGCGTAATGGCTGGGCAGATAACCGAGATGTTTACCGGACAGGATGAAGGCGAGGGTGCCTTCGACCTGTTCCGAACGTGCCGAGCAGACCTTGCCCTGAAACGGTTCGTCACTGCGCAGAAAACGGTACGGATGATCGACCCGGTCACACGCCTGCAACGCCGCTTCATCGGGGGCATCGTTGGTGAACAGCGGATGGCCGGGCGCGCAATACAGATGCTGGGTTTCGCTGAACAATTCGCGGTAATCAAAGGCGCTCTGCACTTGGGAGAAGTAACCGATGGCCAGGTCCAGCCGCTGTTGCAGCAGCAGACGCTCCATTTCGCCGGGCATGGCGCTGATCAGCTCGATCCGCACCGATTCGTCCCGCTCGCGAAAGCGCCGGATCGCCTCGGCCACCCGTTGCAGCACTGATTGATCGACCGCTTCCGACAGGCCCAGCCGCACTTCGCCGATCAAGCGCCCGGCGACGCCGTTGGATTGATGGCGGAAGGTTTCAATGGAATCGAACAGGCTGCGCGCAGCAATCAGCAATTGCTCGCCTTTGGGAGTGAGGCTGAAACCACCCTTGCCACGGTTGCACACCCGATAGCCGAGACGGGTTTCCAGCTTGGCCATTTGCTGGCTGATGCTCGACTGGCTCAGCCCCAGCTCACCTTGGGCGGCGCTGAAACCGTTGGACTCGACCACGCCGAGAAACAGGCGCAGCAGCTGCAAATCGACATCGTGGAGCTGACTGAGCATTACATTACTCCGGCATAAAGTCAGGTTAACAAACTTGATATTTTTGCAATGTATCCGACGGCGCATCCTGCCACCACTTCCTCCGGTCAGGTGTACGTCATGGCTCCCTTGTTCAAGTTGTGTTTGCCCGCGCTGTTGCTCTCCGTCTCCATCGCCGCCCAGGCCGAGGACAAGACGCTCAATCTTTACAGCTGGGCCGATTACGTAGCGCCGGAAACCCTGCAGCGCTTCGAAAAAGAATCCGGCATTCACGTGCGCTACGACACCTTCGATACCTCCGAGGTGCTGGAAACCAAGTTGCTTACCGGCGGCAGCGGCTACGACGTGGTGGTGCCGTCGTCCAGTGTGCTGGCCCGCGGGTTGGCCGCCGGTGCCTTGAAGGAAATCCCTCACGACGGGCTCAAGGGTTACGCCAATCTCGATCCGGACCTGCTGGAAAAACTGGCGGCGGTCGATCCCGGTAATCGCTACGGCGTGCCCTACACCTGGGGCACGCTCGGTCTGGGCATGAATGTCGAGGCAGTCAAGCAACGCCTGCCGGACGTGCCGCTCAACAGCCTCGATCTGCTGTTCAAGCCCGAATACGCCAGCAAGCTCAAGGATTGCGGGATCGCGATTCTCGATTCGCCGCAGGAAGTGATCGGCCTGGCGCTGCACTACCTCGGCAAGGACCCCTACAGCACCGACAAGACCGATCTGGCCGCCGCCGAAGCCTTGTTGCAGAAGTTGCAGCCCTCGGTGCTCTACGTCGCCACGGGCCGGCAGATCAGTGATCTGGCCAACGGCAGCGTATGCCTGGCGCTGACCTACAACGGTGACGCGAGCATGGCCGCCGATCAGGCGCGCAAAGCCAACAAGCCGTTCGAGGTCGCCTATCGGATCCCGAAAGAAGGCACGCTGGTGTGGCAGGACAACCTTGCCATCCCCAAAGACGCGCCGCACCCCGAGGCCGCGCGAACCTTCATCGAATTCATGTTGCGCCCCGAATCCGTGGCGGCGCTGACCAACACACTGTTCTTCGCCACCGCCAACCAGGCCGCGACGCCGCTGGTGGACGAAGCGGTGCGCAACGACCCGGACATTTACCCGAAACCCGAAGTGCGCGAGCGCTTGTACGCCGACCGCAGCATGAGCCTCAAGGACATGCGTCAGCGCACGCGCCTGTGGACCACTTTCCGTAGCCATCAATAACCCTGGATAAATACCCAAAAGGAGCACATCGATGGACGTGCCAATGCAAAACGATCAGGCCCTGACCCGTCACAGCCTTTACGGCACTGCTGCCGAAAGCACCTACGCCGGGATCACCAGTTTCATGCGCCGGCGCTACAGCCGTGATCTGCGGGGCGTGGACGTGGCCGTCAGCGGCGTGCCGTTCGACACCGCCACCAGCAACCGTCCGGGCGCCCGTTTCGGGCCGCGCGGGATTCGTGCAGCGTCCACCGGGATTGCCTGGGAACGTCATTGGCCCTGGGCGTTCGACCCGTTCGATCATCTGGCGGTGGTCGACTACGGCGATTGCGACTTCGATTACGGCTCACCGCACACCATCCCGGAAAGCATCGAGGCCCACGCCGAGCACATCCTCAGCTCCGGCAGTGCGATGCTCACCTTCGGCGGCGACCACTTCATCAGCTATCCGCTGCTCAAGGCCCATGCGCGCAAGCACGGCAAGCTGTCGCTGATCCACTTCGACGCCCACAGCGACACCTGGCCGGACGAGGGCGGCAAACGGGTCGACCACGGCACCATGTTCTGGCACGCGGCGCGGGAAGGGCTGGTGGACCCGGCGCGTTCGGTGCAGATCGGTTTGCGCACCACCAACGACGATCATCAGGGCTTTCAGGTGCTGGACGCACGGCAGGTGCATCGCCGTGGCTGCGAGGCGATTGTCGAGGCCATTCGCACGCGGGTCGGGGACAATCCGGTGTACCTGACGTTCGACATCGACTGTCTCGATCCAGCGTTTGCTCCGGGCACCGGCACCCCGGTCTGCGGCGGGTTGAGTACGGTGCAGGCGCTGGAAATCCTAGGTGGCCTGCGCGGGATCAATCTGGTGGGCATGGACGTGGTGGAAGTGGCCCCGGCCTATGACCATGCGGACGTGACGTCGCTGGCGGCGGCGACACTGGCCATGGAGATGCTGTGTCTGTACGCGGCGAGGCACAAAGTCGACGCGTAATCAGCTCTGAGCCTGGTGAAAGCTCCTGACAATTTCTGACACCAGGCTCTGCTAAGCTCCGGCAAATTTCCGTCCAGAGCCCCGCATCGTGTCGCGAACCACTCGTCTACTGACTTTGCTGCAAGTGCTGCGCGGCAAGAAACGCCCGGTGACGGCGGCGACGCTGGCGTCCGAGCTGGAGATCTCCGAACGCACCCTCTATCGCGACATCGCCGAATTGACGGCTCTCGGCGCGCCGATCCACGGCGAGGCGGGCATCGGTTATGTGCTGCGCAGCGGTTTGTTTCTGCCGCCCTTAATGCTCAACGCCGATGAGACCGAAGCCATCGTTCTGGGCTTGCGTTACGTCGATCAGCGCGGCGACGAGGTCCTGAGCAAAGCCGCAGCGGACGCCTTGGCGAAAATCGCGGCGGTACTGGATCCCCAGGCCCAGGAAGCGCTGCGCAATCCGACGGTGATGCCCGGGCCGCCCGGTTACGGGTTCCCACAGAACGTGGTGCCGCTGAATGTGTTTCGTCAGGCAATCCGCGATCAGGCCAAGCTGCACATCGATTATGCCGACGCACAACAGGTGCCGAGCCAGCGGCTGATCTGGCCGTTGGCGCTGGGGTTTCTCAACGAGGTGCGGATCATCGTCGCGTGGTGCGAGTTGCGCAGTGCGTATCGCACGTTTCGCACCGACCGCATTGCCGCCGCCAGCTTGCAGGGCGAGCGTTATCCGGGACGTCGCAGCGACCTGCTGCGCACTTGGCAGCGACAGATGCAACTGGACGACAACGGGCGTTTCACTCCTGACAAAAACTGACGCAGGGCTGTTCTAGGATGGCGTCAGAACCGAAAACAAGGAGTTGCACTCATGTTCCATCCCACCTCGATACTCGCCCCGGCCATCGTTGAGTACATCAACGCCGCCAATGCTCGTGATACGTCCCGGGTTGGCAGTTTTTTCGCCGAGGATGCCCATGTGTTTGATGAAGGCCGCCATCAGGTCGGCCCGCAGGCCATCGCCGACTGGATGCAAGACACCGCCCAACGCTATCAGCCCCGGGTCGAGGTGCTGGGCGTCCAGCAGCGCACCGGCAAGGTGCTGGTGCAAGGGCTGATTTCCGGGACGTTCCCCGGCAGCCCGCTGGAGCTGCGCTACACCTTTCGCCTCAACGAACAGGGCAAAATCGCACGGCTGGATATTTCCGTGTAGCCGTCGTGGCATACTGCCGCGCATGACTTTCGACTCCCCCTTAAGCGCCTGGCAACATGCCGTCGAGCACAAGGGCTTCATCCAGGATGAAGCCCAGGAGCACGCGGTCTGGGCGTTGCAAAAATGCCATGAAGCCCTGCACGCCGGTGCCCGTTCGGTCACCGGCGTCTACCTGTGGGGCCCGGTCGGGCGCGGCAAGACCTGGCTGATGGACCAGTTCCATCAAAGCCTGCGGGTGCCGGCGCGGCGGCAGCACTTTCATCACTTCATGGGCTGGGTGCACCAGCGTTCCTTTCAGTTGACCGGGATCGCCGATCCATTGCGGGCAGTGGCCCGGGAACTGGCAGCCGAAGTGCGCGTGCTTTGTTTCGATGAACTGTTCGTCAATGACATCGGCGATGCGATCATCCTCGGGCGGTTGTTTCAGGTGATGTTCGACGAAGGCGTGGTGGTGGTCTGCACCTCCAACCTGCCGCCGGATCAGTTGTATGCCGACGGATTCAACCGTGACCGCTTCCTGCCGGCGATCACGGCGATCAAGCAGCATATGCAGGTGGTAGCGGTGAACGGCGCTGAAGATCATCGATTGCATCCCGGTGCCATTGAGCAGCGTTACTGGGTCGCTCTGCCGGGACAGGGGAGCGCACTGGGCAAGGTGTTCGACGCGTTGGCCGCCGGGCAAGCTGTCAGTGCCGAACCGGTGTCGGTCGGTTATCGCGCCCTGAATGTGGTGCAGGCCAGCGAGTCGGTGCTGTGGTGCCGTTACGCCGACCTGTGCGAGCAACCCTTCGCTGCGATGGACTTCATCGCGCTGTGCGACACCTACCGGGCTATCCTGTTGAGCGAGGTGCCGAACCTGAGCGCGCAAAAGCGCGAAGGGCGGATCGCCCGTGGCACCGAAGACGGCGCGGAGCGTGTCGTGGCCGGCGACCGCGAGTTGCCGCAACTGTCGGTGCACGATGACGGCGTGCGACGCTTCATTGCTCTGGTCGACGAGTGTTACGACCGCAAAGTGCCGCTGTACATCGAGGCGCAGGTGCCGATGGAGGCGCTGTACACCGAAGGTTACCTGGAATTCCCGTTCCGCCGGACCCTCAGCCGTTTGCAGGAGATGCAGCTGCAACGCTTTGCCGACATTTGATGCACGGAGGGCGCGACATGCCTCAGCCACTGTCCCATCACTTGCTGACCATGGCCTATCAGAACGCCTGGGCCAACCATCGGCTGGCCAAGGCCTGGCTGCAACTCGATGACACGGAGCTGGCGGCACCCAGGGTCAGTTTCTTCCCGAGCATTCGTCTGACCCTCAATCACATCCTCACGTGCGACTGGTTCTACGTCGATGCACTGGAACGCGAGTTGCGTGGTGACGAACCGCATCCCGATTGCTACGTGTTCTTCAATGCAGACGAACCCTTCGCCGAGGCCCAGGCCTTGCGCCGCGAACAGGCCCACGTCGATCGCCGCTTGATCGCCTACAGCGAGCAACTGCGCGATGCCGATCTGGGGCGCATCGTCACCATCGCCCGCGACACGCCGCAGCACGACAGCCGTCTGCGGATGATCTCGCACCTGTTCGAACATCAGATCCACCATCGTGGCCAGGTTCACGCCATGCTCAGCGGCACACCGGTGAAACCGCCGCAACTGGATGAGTTTTTCTGTGCCGGTGAATCCGGGCTGCGAGCCGAGGATTTCGCCGAGCTGGGCTGGACGGAGGAACTGATCTGGGGCCACTGAGACGGTCGGGTTGTGGTCGCAGGTTGCCTCGCGCTAAGGTCGGTGAGCCTTTCAGTGCGTATGAAACGCACCGGGGCCCGTGCGATCGAGGATGGAAATGGATTCCGCAGAGATTTTGGTACTTCAAGCCAGCTTTACCAACCCGCTGCATGCCGAGGCCATCGGTGTGGTGCTCAATCATTACGCCGAAGACCCGATGGGTGGTGGCTAGCCGATTGCCCCCGAACTGTTGCAGCAACTGCCCGCAGAGCTGGCCAAGCGGCCTCACGCGTTCAGCGTCCTGGCCTTTGTCGGCGGGGAGCCGGCCGGGCTGGTGAACTGCTTCGAGGGTTTTTCGACCTTCGCCTGCAAACCGCTGGTCAACGTGCACGACGTGTCGGTGGTGACCAAGTTTCGCGGCTTGGGGCTGAGTCAGAGAATGCTGCACAAGGTCGAGGAAATCGCCCGTCAGCGCGGTTGCTGCAAGATCACCCTGGAAGTGCTCGAAGGTAATGCCGTCGCTCAGAGCTCATACGCCAAATTCGGCTTTGCGCCGGGCATGTTCGACCCGAATCACGGACGCATGCTGTTCTGGATCAAGGAACTGCAGGCATAAAAAAGGCGCCCCGAAGGGCGCCCAACTGTCATCTGCGAAGCCAGAGCGGAGCCATCGCAGGTCCATCGGTAAACCTTGTTACATCACGGACGGTAATGCTCGGTGACCTGTGCGGTCTGGTCGTCCGGAACGCGGAGTTCGTTGGTTTTGGTGTCAGCCTGCTGGCTTTGGGCGGTGTGGACCGGGAAGTTTTCCCAGTGATAGCGCATCCGCTCGGCACCGCCCTCGGCGAAAGCGCTGGCGGATGCAAGTGTGATCAGACCGGCAAGGATTGCAGTCGTGATTTTCATGATTGTCTCCTGCGAAAAAATGTCGGAGCCGTTCATCCATGACTCAAACCCTTGAGGCGCAGTGTCCGTCGAGGGTATTAACCAGGGGTTAACGCGTGCCCCGTGCAGGTTTTACCGATTGTTACCGAAGGGGCGGAGAGGGCGATTCAGGAGAAAACAGGGGGTAGTGTCATTTCAGGGTGTGTGGCGAGAGCATGAAAAAAGGGCCGTTTCCGGCCCTTTCTGGTTATTGCTTGACGACTTCCTTCGGCGCCTCTTCGGGCTTTTTCGGCTTCATCAGGCTGAAGTCGATCAGGGCTCGCTGTTCGCGTTCGTAAGGGTTGCCGATCAACAGTGGACGCTGTTTGAAGCTGTCGCTGACCACGCTTTTGCTGCGGTCCAGTTCATCGAAACTCAAACCGGCCAGGTCCGCCCAGGTGTGGATCAGGTGGGCACTGCTGTAAGGCCGGCTCAGATCCGCGGCAAAACTCCAGTCGTGGTTTTCACGCCACTTTGGCGAGGCCCAGGCCATGAACGGAATGGTGTACATCGGCGCGGTCGGTTTGTTTTCGTTACGACCCAGGGTGGTGTGGCCCGCCGAGTCGAACACGTCTTCACCGTGGTCGGAGAGGTACAGCAGGAAACCGTTCGGATCGGACTTGGCGTAGTCCTTGATCAGGCTCGAGACCACGAAGTCGTTGTACAGCACCGCGTTGTCATAGCTGTTGTAGGTCGGCACCTGATCGTCACGCACACCGGCCGGAACGCCAGTGCGGTCCTGGAACTTGTCGTAGCTCGGCGGATAACGGTACTGGTAGCTCATGTGCGTACCTAGCAGGTGCACGACGATCAACTTGCGCGGTGCCGGGTCGGTCAGGGCCTTGTTGAACGGCTCGATCACGTCACCGTCGTACTGCGCGGCGTTCTGGTTGCGGTTGTTGTTCAGGTACACCTGCTCGTCGGCCTGTTCGGAGAAGGTCGTGAGCATGGTGTTGCGCTTGGTCATGGTCTGCTGGTTGGTGATCCAGAACGTTTTGTAGCCCGCCTGCTTCATCATGCTGACCAGCGATGGCGTGGACAGGTACAAGTCCGGGTTTTCTTCGTCGGCGAAGGTCAGCACCTGCTGCAGCGCTTCGATGGTGTACGGACGCGGGGTGACGACGTTATCGAAGACCGACAGCTGGTCCTTGAGCTTGTCCAGTTCCGGCGTGGTCTTGCGCTGATAGCCATAGAGGCTCATGCGCTGGCGGTTGGTGGACTCGCCGATCACCAGCACCAGGGTCGCAGGCTGATTGGCGCCGGCATCCTTGAGGTTATGTAGCGGCGGGATCTTGCTCGCGCTGTGGAGCATGCCCTGCATCTCGCCCAGGGTTTCCAGGTAGCGGTGGTAGGCCACGGCCATCTGCCATGGCACGGCCGGTTCGATGCGGGTTTCGAACTTCTCGAAACCGCCGGCGAAGCTGCCGGTGCGCTGGGTCTGCTTGATCAGCGGGTAACCGACTACGGCGATCAGAATCGCCATGGCCGCCACGAAGGCCCGACCGCGCGGCATGTAGACCGGACGCAGGCGGGTCCACAGGAAGTAGGCGAACGCGGTGTGAGCGAGGAACGCAGGAATCATCCACCAGGCGAAGTATTGGGTGATGTACTCGCCGGCTTCCGACACGTTCGACTCGAACATGATGAAGATGACGCTCTGGGAGAATTCCTGCTGATAGATGAAGAAGTAGCCCAGGCTGGCCATCGAGCAGGCCCACAGCACCACGCCGATCACGGCGGCGAGCAGGCGGGTACGCTTGGGGAACAACAGCATCGGCGCGAGCCAGACTGCGCTCATCACGAATGCCTGACGGAATCCGGTGAAGCCTGAGGTGCCGGTCAGCTGGATCAGCAGTTGAGTGATACCGGAGAAGTACCAGAAGAACACAAACAGCCAGATGAAACCGGCCCAGTCAAAACCTGCCGCAGCAGACTTGCTGCGTTTAAACCATGCCATTCAGCACTCCAACTCAGTCACCATTGCCACCGCCGGGACGTTTCATGATATCGGGAGCATGAAACCGACGAACGGAAGCCGCGCGCAGACACGCACGGCAGAATGGGCCGGAGTATCAACAAGCGAATGTGAAAACTTCGTTAGTTGCCGCAAATGGCAGAGGGCGGATCATGTCGGGAACGGCTGGGCAGCGGTTCCCGATCAGGCGGGCGGTCAGGCGTGGGGTGAGCGCTGGACGCGTGGCAGAGGCTTTGGCTCAACGCCTTGGGTCATCAGGCGCAGTTGCGCCAGCTCTTGTTTAAGCTGATCGCGTTCGTCTTTCAGTTGACGCAATTCATCGCGACGGATCGTGACGTACAGGGTTTGTGGCGGCATTGCTGTGTGTACTGTGCCCATTGCTCACCTCGCAAATGGCGTGTCTCAACTGCAGATCGCTCCCGATAACGAGCGCTGATCTGCTATCGGCGCCGATTCTGGTTTCTTTTGCTCGTGAATGGAACTTTTTTATTTTTCATGGTCGTTGTGTCTTCGCCACGTTTCCCGACGTTATCAGTCTGGATCGGGCACAATGCCCGGAAACTTCACACCGACGCTCTGGACTAACCTCCATGAGAGCGTTGGGCTATAACCTTTGACACACTTTTATTTGTAGTAAGGAGCATCAGCACATGCAACTCGGGATTATTGGACTGGGCCGCATGGGCGGCAATATTGCACGGCGTCTGATGCTCAACGGTCACACCACCGTTGTTTACGACCGCAATACCGCCTTTGTCGACACCCTGGCCGCCGAGGGCTCTACCGGCGTTGCCGACCTGCCTGCTCTGGTTGCAGGCCTGGCCAAGCCGCGTGCCGTGTGGGTCATGCTGCCGGCCGGCGCGCCGACCGAAGACACCATCGAAACCCTGAGCACGCTGCTCGAGGCGGGCGACACCATCATCGATGGCGGCAACACCAACTATAAGGATGACATCCGCCGGGCCAAGACCCTGGCCGAAAAAGGCCTGCACTACATCGACGTCGGCACCTCCGGCGGCGTCTGGGGCCTGGAGCGCGGCTACTGCATGATGATCGGCGGCGATGCCGAGACCGTTAAGCGTCTGGACCCGCTGTTCGCCGCGCTGGCCCCGGGCATGGGCGACATCCCGCGCACCAAGGACCGCAAGTCCGACGATCACCGTGCCGAGCACGGCTACATCCACGCAGGTCCTGCCGGTTCCGGTCACTTCGTGAAGATGATTCACAACGGTATCGAGTACGGCATGATGGCGGCCTTCGCCGAAGGCTTCGACATCCTCAAGACCAAGTCCAGCGAGCTTCTGCCGGAAGATCAGCGTTTCGACCTGAACGTGGCCGACATCGCCGAAGTCTGGCGTCGTGGCAGCGTGGTGTCGTCGTGGCTGCTCGACTTGACCGCCGATGCCCTGGCGGTCGACCCGAAACTCGACGGTTTCTCCGGTTCCGTGGCCGACAGCGGCGAAGGTCAATGGACCATCGAAGCGGCAATGGAACAAAAGGTGCCGGTACCGGTGCTGTCCAACTCGCTGTTCTCGCGCTACCGCTCCCGCGGTCAGGGCACGTTCGGTGACAAGATCCTCTCGGCCCAGCGCTTCGGCTTCGGCGGCCACGTAGAGACGCCTAAGAAATGACCCATACGATCCGCAGAAAATCCAAGGCAGAACCCGCACCACCGACCACGCTGTTTTTGTTCGGTGCCCACGGCGACCTGGTCAAGCGCTTGCTGATGCCGGCGCTGTACAACCTCAGTCGCGACGGCTTGCTTGACGAAAATCTGCGGATCGTCGGCGTTGACCACAACGCCATCACGGATGAAGCCTTCGCCCAAAAGCTCGAAGACTTCATCCGTACCGAAGTGGCGGCGAAGGTCGGCAAGGGCGATCAGATGCTTGATCCGGCCTTGTGGGCCAAGCTCGCCAAAGGTATCAGCTACGTCCAGGGCGACTTCCTGGACGACAGCACTTATTCCGCGCTGGCGGCGAAAATCGCCGACAGCGGCACCGGCAACGCGGTGTTCTACCTGGCCACCGCGCCGCGTTTCTTCAGCGAAGTGGTGCGCAGACTCGGCGCTGCGAAACTGCTGGAAGAAACCCCCGAAGCCTTCAGAAGGGTGGTGATCGAAAAACCGTTCGGCTCCGACCTGCAAACCGCCGAGGCGTTGAACGCCTGCCTGCTCAAGGTCATGTCGGAAAAGCAGATCTACCGGATCGATCACTATCTGGGCAAGGAAACCGTGCAGAACATTCTGGTCAGCCGGTTCTCCAACAGCCTGTTCGAAGCGTTCTGGAACAATCACTACATCGACCACGTGCAGATTACCGCCGCCGAAACCGTCGGCGTCGAAACCCGTGGCAGTTTCTACGAACACACCGGCGCCCTGCGGGACATGGTGCCCAATCACCTGTTCCAGTTGCTGGCCATGGTGGCGATGGAGCCGCCGGCCGCGTTCGGCGCCGATGCGGTGCGGGGCGAGAAGGCCAAGGTGGTCGGTGCGATTCGTCCATGGACCACCGAAGAGGCGCGGGCCAACTCGGTGCGCGGCCAGTACGGTGCCGGCGAAATCGATGGCAAGCCACTGGCCGGTTATCGCGAAGAAGCCAACGTCTCGCCTGAAAGCAGCACCGAAACCTACGTGGCGCTCAAGGTGATGATCGACAACTGGCGCTGGGTTGGCGTGCCGTTCTACCTGCGCACCGGCAAGCGCATGAGCGTGCGCGACACCGAGATCGTCATCTGCTTCAAACCGGCGCCGTACGCGCAGTTCCGCGACACCGAGGTCGACGAATTGCAGCCGACCTACCTGCGTATCCAGATCCAGCCCAACGAAGGCATGTGGTTCGACCTGCTGGCCAAGCGGCCGGGGCCGGCGCTGAACATGGCCAACATCGAGCTGGGGTTTGCCTACAAGGATTTCTTCGAAATGCAGCCGTCCACCGGCTACGAAACCCTGATCTACGACTGCCTGACCGGTGACCAGACGCTGTTTCAGCGCGCCGACAACATCGAGAACGGCTGGCGCGCAGTTCAGCCGTTCCTCGATGCCTGGCAACAGGACGCGAGCGTTCAGCCTTATGCCGCTGGCGAAGACGGGCCTCAGGCTGCCGATGATCTGCTGACTCGCGATGGTCGCGTCTGGCATGGTCTCGGATGAGTGAGCCGATCCGTTTTCTGCTGAGCGACATGGACGGCACGCTGTTGCTGCCCGATCACAGCCTCAGTCAGCGCACCATAGATGCCGTTCATTCATTGCGCGAAGCCGGCGTGTTGTTCAGCCTCGCTACCGGGCGACCACCAAAGGCCATGCTGCAACAGATCGAAGCCCTGGGCGTCGATCTGCCGACGGCGGCATTCAATGGCGGCACGATCGTCAACCCGGACGGCAGCATTCTGGTCGCACATTACCTGCCGGCCACGGCAGCGCTGACCGCACTGGCGCTGTTTGCCGATCAGCCGGAGGTCGAAATCTGGGTGTTCAGCGGTGGTGACTGGCTGCTCAAGGATCCTGATGGCCCAATGGTGCCCAAGGAGCAGCATGGGCTCGGTTATCCGCCGGTGGTGGTCGACAGTTTCGAGCCGTATCTGGAGCGCATCGACAAGATCGTCGCGACCAGCAACAACACCGACCTGTTGATTGAGCTGGAGGCGCGTTTGCTGCCGAAGGTCGAGGGCATGGCGCAAGTGTCGCGTTCGCAGCCGGTGTATCTGGATGTGACGGCGCTGGAAGCCAACAAGGGCGCGGCTCTGGCAACGATTGCTGCCCATCTCGGTGTGCCACTGGCGCAGACCGCAGCGATCGGAGATGGCGGTAACGACCCGGCGATGTTCCATGTCGCCGGCCTGTCTATCGCCATGGGCCAGGCAGAAGACGCCGTGAAGCGTCAGGCGGACTTGGTGACCGGGCCGAACACCGAGGACGGTGTGGCGCAGGCCATCGACAAGTACATATTGCCGCGTTGATCGATGCATAAAAAAACGGGAGCCCCAGGGCTCCCGTTGTTGTTTCTACAGCCAGTAACTCACGGCATACCAGCCCAGCAATCCCATCACCACCGTGTAGGGCAACGCCATCCATACCATCCGTCCGTACGACAACCGCACCAGCGGTGCAATCGCCGATGTCAGCAGAAACAGGAACGCAGCCTGACCATTGGGCGTCGCCACGCTCGGCAGGTTGGTGCCGGTGTTGATCGCAATGGCCAACGTCTCGAAGTGTTCACGGCTCATGTGGCCGGACAGGAATGCCTGTTTCACTTCAGTGATGTAGATCGTCGCCACGAACACGTTGTCGCTGATCGCCGACAGCAGGCCGTTGGCGATGAACAACATTCCCGGTTGCTGCTCGGCGGGCAGTGCCAGTACCCACTGGATCAACGGCGCGAACAGTTGCTGATCGTGGATCACCGCCACCACGGCAAAAAACACCACCAGCAACGCAGTGAACGGCATGGCGTCCTTGAACGCGCTGCCCAGACGGTGCTCGTCGGTAATGCCGGTAAACGCGGTGATCAGGACAATGACCATCAGACCGATCAAACCCACTTCGGCGACATGGAACGCCAGCCCGGCAATCAGGATCAATGCAGCGGCGCCTTGCACCATCAGCGCGGCGCGCTGGCGAGGCGTGCGTTCGGCATCATCTTCACGGGCGTAATCGGCCAGCACTGCGCGGACATTGTCCGGCAGCAAGGTGCCGTAACCGAACCAGCGCAGCTTCTCCAGCAACATGCAGGTCAACAGACCGGCCACCAGCACCGGCAGCGATACCGGCGCAACCTTAAGGAAGAATTCGGCGAAGTGCCAGCCCATCTCGTGGCCGATCAGCAGGTTCTGCGGCTCGCCAACCAGTGTGCAGACACCGCCCAGCGCGGTCCCGACCGCACCGTGCATCAGCAGGCTGCGCAGGAAGGCACGGAACTGTTCCAGATCCTCGTGATGCAGCTTCGGCAAGTGCTGATCGTCGCTGAATTCGCTGTCCTGACGCGGATCGTTGCCAGAGGCGACGCGGTGATAGACCGAATAAAAGCCCACAGCCGCACTGATGATCACGGCAGTCACGGTCAGCGCATCGAGAAACGCCGAAAGAAACGCCGACAAAAAGCAGAACATCAGCGCCAGCAGCATCTTCGAACGCACGCCGAGCAGCAGCCGCGAGAACAGGAACAGCAGCAGATCCTTCATGAAGTAGATGCCGGCGACCATGAACATCAGCAGCAGGATCACCGGGAAGTTGTGCTGTAACTCTTCGTACAGCGCCTGGGGCGTGGTCATCTTCAACAGCAGCGCTTCGATCAGCAGCAAGCCGCCGGGCATCAGCGGGTAGCATTTCAGCGCCATGGCCAGGGTGAAAATGAACTCGATCACCAACAGCCAGCCGGCAGCGACAGGACCTGCCGACCACAGCACCACAGCGTTGAGAATCAGGAACCCGACGATGCACGCCTTGTACCAGCGGGGCGAATGCCCGAGAAAATTGTGCGCGAACGCCTGGGCCATCGAACCGGACATCGGTTGCTCCTTGCTTTAAGAAGCGCGCAAGGTGCCGTAAGCGCTGGGCAAGATCAAGTGTGGGAAGTTTCTGTTCATGGGTTCAGATAGCGCGCAACCACGGCGCGGTAGTTGCCATCCAGTGAATAGCCGCCGACCAGAATCCCGCCTTCCGGTTGCACGGCCAGCGATGTAGCGGTATCGAGGCTGCGGCCCAGTCGCGTACGCAACCAGCCGTGGCCGGCGCCGAAGCTGTGATCGAGGCGACCGTCGGCCAGATACCGCGCAACGATGAAATCGGCCTCGACCCCTCCAATCGTCGCGCCTGCCGCGATAAGCCGACCGTCCGGCATGCGTTGTGCGGCGCTCCACTGGCAGCCGCTGGGGCCGATGTCCAGCAAGGTGGGTTGACCGTTGTTGCAGTGCAGGTCGGGGCGACCATTGCTATGGACAGACAGCACCATGCAGCGGATCGGGTCGCGGCTGCTGCCAAAGCAATGCAGATGATTCGCGGATTCGATGACCTGGTTGACCAGCGCGCTGTGTCCTTGAGCCTTGAAGGCCAGGAAACCGTCCAGCGCAAAGCGTTCGTCGAGCTGCCCGTCCGGCAGGTAACGTGCGAGCAGGCCTTCCTGGGGGAAGTCGATGGCGCCGGCCACCACGATTCGTCCGTCTTCCTGTAACAACAGACCGCCCAGCCAGGTGTTGAGCAACAAGTGTCGGACCATCACAAAACCTCGGCCATTGAAGGTCTTGTCCAGATGGCCATCGGGGGTAACGCGGATCAGCATACCGACGTGGTCGGCCAGTGAGCAGTGGTGATTGGCAATCAGCAGGATATGTCCGTCATCCTGGACTGCGAAATCACAGGCTTCTGCTCCCGGGACACCGGGTGGCAGCCAAGTGTCGCGAGTGCCCATGGACAGATCGCCGGGCAAACGCACTATTTTCCGGCCGTTGTCGCCGAACTCCGGGGCTGGTCGGCCCTGCGCATCGAACAGGGCGAGGGCGGGCAAGGTGCGATGTTCGGACTCGTAATGCAGGCCTGCCAGCAGAATTCGCCCGTCAGGCAAGACCTGGACCTTGCTGCCCGTGGCTTCGAAACCAGAGGCGAACTGGCCGATCACGCTGCCCTGAAAGCCGAAGCCAAGATCCGCGGAGCCATCATTCAGCAGACGGGCCAGGCCGAAACGGCTGCCTTGAGACGTGCCAACCTTGGCGGCGATCAGGATACGACCTTGCGGGTCAAGGGCTACATGCTGGGTCAGACTGGACGTGCTACCGGAAAAATAAACCTGAGCCACGCCATTATCGGCAAATCTCTTGTCGAGTTGTCCGGCGTTATTCGCTAGCGCCGGGAGCGCAATAGCGGACTGGATTAACATGCCTGCTCCTCCTTGCAAGTTGACCAATAGCCGGGAGCCGGGTCGGTAACTGCATGGCGAAACATTCAATCCCTGTAGTCGCACAAGTACAACTGACAGAACTAACAGGTGGAGCGTCGTTGTGTGCCAGAACAGTGACTTTTTGAACCAGTCGCAAGCCTGCCAAGCATTCAGACGCGAAAGTGTGGAGGAAAGTTGTACAAAGTGGCTGAAGTTAAAAAGGATTCAGCAACTTGAAAGAAGAGGGCGGATGACTTGAACGTCATCCGCATTGCCCTCGGATCAGTGTGGCATCGACCAGGACTGCAGTGCGTAACCTTCATCGCTCAGTTCAGCACGAGCCTGTTGCAACAGGCATTCGAGCTGGGCCGGATCGGAATAGGCGCTGCTTGGGATGCGCGTGCGACCGATCTGCGAGTTGGTGCGGTCGATAACGGTCAGGCTCAGTTCGCCATTGCCGTCTTGTGGGGCCCAGGCCACGCATTGAAAAGGTTTGAACGCGTGGTTGGCAATCAAAAGAGCTTCGTTGATACGGAGCGGGGCGGTCATGGGGTCTTCTCTCTGTAGTGCCCAATCAAGTGATGTGCCGTCGGTTGGGCTTACCGTTCGGCGAGTTACTTGTACTGATGCACGCAACCCGCCGGTAGGTCACACAGGATTTGAAGAAATTTCGACTTTCTTTCATACAATCTCTGTTACGGCGTTTTTTGAAAGCTGGGTGAAAGAATCGAGTCGATAGCCAACTAACAAAACAGGTTCTTATAACTGCTTCACTTGTACACCTATAAGCAATCGATACAAGGCGCCGTCAAATTCTTGCTAATGTTACAGCCAGGTCTGCCAAATGACTGTTTTTACAATCATTTCCTATAATTTGGCGCCAAGGAACAGTCATGAGCGAAGCGCCTGCGTTACGACGTTTATTGGTAGTCGACCCTTGTGACGACTGTCACCGATTGTTGCCCGGTTTACGCGCCGTAGGCTGGGATGTTGATAGTTGTAGCCTGGAAAATGCCGCCGACCGCAGTTGCGATGTCGGCCTGCTTCGTTTGCAGCCTTTTCACCTGGAACGTCCCGAAGCCGTCAAAGAGTTGATCAGCCGCAGCGGTACCGAGTGGATTGCCGTGCTGAATCAGGAAGTGCTGCGCCTGCAGAACGTTGGCGACTTTGTTTGTGAATGGTTTTTCGACTTTCATACCTTGCCGTTCGACGTGTCGCGGGTCCAGGTCACCCTCGGTCGGGCGTTCGGCATGGCGCGCCTGCGTGGCCAGGGCAATGTCCATGTGGACCAGCCGGAACACGAGCTGCTCGGCGACAGCAAACCGATCCGTGAACTGCGCAAGCTGTTGAGCAAACTGGCTCCCACCGAGTCACCGGTACTGATTCGCGGCGAAAGCGGAACCGGTAAAGAACTGGTCGCCCGCACTTTGCATCGGCAATCGCAGCGCCACAGCAAACCGTTCGTGGCCATCAACTGCGGGGCGATTCCCGAACACTTGATCCAGTCCGAGCTGTTCGGTCACGAAAAAGGCGCGTTCACCGGCGCCCATCAACGCAAGGTCGGACGCATCGAGGCGGCAAACGGCGGCACATTGTTTCTCGATGAAATCGGCGATCTGCCGCTGGAGCTGCAAGCCAATCTGCTGCGCTTTCTTCAGGAAAAACACATTGAGCGAGTCGGCGGCAGCCAGCCGATTCCGGTGGATGTCCGGGTGCTGGCGGCCACCCACGTCGATCTTGAAGCGGCGATCGAGAAAAAGCGCTTTCGTGAGGACTTGTACTACCGGCTCAATGTGCTGCAAGTGGTGACCGCGCCGTTGCGTGAGCGGCATGGCGATCTGTCGATGCTGGCCAACCACTTTTCCCATTTCTACAGCCACGAAACCGGCCGCCGGCCGCGCAGCTTCAGTGAAGACGCGCTGATCGCCATGGGCAAGCACGACTGGCCGGGCAATGTTCGTGAACTGGCCAACCGTGTACGCCGGGGGCTGGTGCTGGCTGAGGGTAGGCAGATCGAGGCTCGCGACCTGGGACTGATCAGTCAGCAGTCGCTGGCCACTCCGATGGGTACCCTTGAAGACTACAAGACCCGCGCCGAACGCCAGGCGTTGTGCGATGTGCTGAACCGGCACAGCGACAACCTCAGTGTGGCCGCCAAGGTACTGGGGGTTTCACGGCCGACGTTCTACCGCTTGCTGCACAAACACCAGATCCGCTAGGGCGCGGTGCTTCTTCGGGGAAGAAGCTGAAAAGGCCCGCTGCGAGTGCATCGCAGCGGGCCTTTTTATGATGTTGCGTTCAGGGTGGGGCGGGTTAGAAGTAGTACGGGAATTTCAGGCTGAAGGAAAAGTCCGGGGCATCGTCGGTCATGCCGATGGACAGGTTGGGCACGATGGTCAGGTTGTCGGTGGCCGCAATGGTCATGCCGACGTTGAAGTAACCGGCGTTGGCGTCACTGGACACCACCGATTCCCAGTCCCCGCCATCCTGTTTCAGCTTGCTCTTGCGTTGTACAAGGTCAGAGACCGAGAACGACATACTCATTTTTTCATTGAGTGCGAAGGCTATGCCTGCGCCGATCTGGAAGCTGTCGCCGATGCGGACCTTGCCGGGGGTTTTCTGGTTGACCGTGGAACTGATGTCGTCAAACGACTCCTCCAGGTTGTGGGTGTAGGACAAACTGCCGAACAGCACGGCCGGGTCAAACGTCTTGACCAGCGAGATGCCGGGGGTGATCGACCAGACGCCGTTACCGGTCGGCAGGGTGTCAGGCACGAACAGGTTGGTGTTGGCGTCGGTCTGGCGCAGTTTGATGCCGAACGGGTCCTTGCCGGTTGGGGCCTTGACTCGCAGGGTGACCACCGCGTCCGGGGTGTTCACCGACTCGTCCAGGAACTTGTAGGCGATACCGAAGTTGACGTCGCCAAGGGTCGGATCCCGCGAGACATCCTGTTCCGTGGTGACGTTGGCTGCGCCCTGATTGCCGCCGCCCGACTGATAAGTCGAATCGCGATACACCACAGGCACGTTCACATCGAACTGCCAGCGGTTATCGAAGTTGTAGCGGCCCGTCAGGTCGAGGGTCCAGGTGTCGGCCTTGATCCGGTCGAGGTTGATGTTGCCCAGAAAGATCGAGTCCAGTGCCAGGAAGCCGTTGAGAATCAGCTGGCGAGTGTCATAACGCGAATAGGTTATGCCGGTTTCCAGGCTGAACTTGCCGCCGCCGAAGAAGCCGCTGGCCTCGTCGTACAGGTTGGACACACTCTGTGCTGGTTGTGAATCGTCGGCCAGCGACTGGCCATAGGATGCGCCACTGCCCCCGGCGGCGCCCCCCGACGCTGCTGCGGCCCCGGTACCGGTGGCCACTTTGGGATTGCCTTTCATGTCGGCTGGCGACTTGGCCAGACGTTTTGGTGGTGGAGAAGCCGGTTGGTCTTCGACCTGGCGGACTCGTTGCTCGAGCACCGCCAGGGCTTTCTGTTGCACTTCGTATCGTTGCTTAAGCTCCAGAAGTTCCTGTTTCAAGGTCTCCACATCCGCATCGGGTGCTGCTTGCAGCATCGCCGCGGGTAGAAGAGTACTCAAACATACAGCGGCACGCAGTGATACTGATCGATACATGAATAAGCCGTCCCTTTAAGCCCAATGGATCGAGACTCAGCGTAGTTCAATATCCGATATTGCGTAGTGCTCTGAGTTGACTCAAATTGCAGTCCAGTGCGCCGGCGCTCATGCCGTTATTGTTAAGGACAACATTGAGTTGCGTCAGGTTGTTGACGACGTTTGCATTTCCGAGCAAGCGGGTGTTTTGCAGCAGACCTCCTTGAGCCACTTGTTGCAGGGCCGTGCCCTGATTGCCTGCGGCCTGAATGGCCATTTGCACGCCACCGCCAGTGGCCGAAACCGCGACACTGCCAGCGGCATTACTGCCGGAAATCGTTTGTCCGGCCATCAAGGCCTGCCCTTGGGCCGGTACCAGCGCGGGGGCCTGATTGGCTTCGGAAACATTGATCGCCACGTTGTTGTAGGCCGTGTTGCCGTCGCCGGCGGCGCGGACGCTTTGCGTCACGCCCTGGGAACTGTTGAGTCCTGCGCCACCAATGACCGAGCCGGTACCCGTTTGCGGGGTGCTGCCGTTGCCGGTTTCCTTGATGGTCGAGACATAGAATTCGGGTTTTACGGTTGCTGCCTGCAATTGCATCGAGGTCGCAGCCCCGATCAGATCACCGCTGGCGTTGCGCCAGGTACTGCTCATGACGATGCCGAAGCTGATGATCCGCCCCGGCATGACATAACGACCGCGAAGCTGTGACAGCTCCGAATCCTGGATTTCTATGGGTTTGAATCCTGCATTGGCATAGCCTGACGCACTCGCTGCCAGGCAGGCGGCGGCCAGCCAGTATGAGGTTTTCATCTGCTGCTCCCGGGACATCCAGCCCCACTCTTTATAATCGGCGATTAAAAGAAGTCGCTCTGTATGAACCCGAAGTCCATCAATTCAGCATCTTTGACGGGGTTGAAGTTATCCAGCTTGTTCTTGGCGGTCAGCGGTGCCGGAGGACTGCGTAATGCATTGGTCTTGTCGTATCCGGGGCCGACGATGGCAAAGACAATGCCGTTCCAACCTTTGACAAAGTCATCATGGGCGTAGCGTTTGTGTCCTAGAACCGGGTCTCCGATGTAGACCCAATCCTTGTCTGCCCGCTGCAGCACCACGAAATGCTTGTAGCCGCGAATTTCCATCAGTACCACCACCGGGATAGTGACCGCGTCGAGTTTTTCCGGCGGAATCTTGTAGCCCCTGGCGCGCATGCCGATGCTTTCTATGTAGCGCTTCATATCCAGCATGGAAAAACCCTGAGTACGGACAAGGTCCTGGTCGGAGTTGACCAGCATGCCTTTGATGATGTGCTCCTCATCGACGTCGAGCCAATAAGCCTGGCGCAGTACCGTCGCCAGTGCGGCGGCGCCGCAGCTGAAATCGGTTTTTTGTTCGACGATGTCGGAAAACTTGCGCTCACGAATGCTTTGCACGTTCTTGTAGACGAGTGTGCCACCCGGCAGGGCAGCCACGGGCATCTGGGCAGCCTGGGCGAGGCCGGACAGGCAAAGCAGAGCGAGGAGGGTAGTCTTACGCATGATCGATACGCCTATGCGGACTGAGGAAAAGCCCCGTTTCCGGGGCTTTCGTTTCGATCGCGATTACATGCAGGCTTTGCAACCTGCAGCGATGGACAGCGAGTTGCTTTGTTGGTTGCCAACGCCGGCAGCGTTGTTGAAGCCACCGTTGCCGGACCAGTTGTTGCCCACGTTGGTCATGTTGGCGTTGTTGGTGACAGGGTTTTTCCAGCCGTCTGGGGTCATCACTTGTTGAGTGGTCACACCAGCCAGACCGAAGACACCCACGGCAACGAAATCAGATTTCTGATCTTTGCCGCCGTTACCACCGTGGCCACGGTCGTTGTCGCCGTAGCCGCCACCATAACCACCATGACCGTGATCATCGTCTTTGGTGGTTGCAGTGCCCGCGGCCACGAATGCGCCGCCTGCGGTGAATGTGCCAGTAAGGGTATCTTTTTTGTAGGTCTGAGTGCCGTTGTTGCCGACTTGCAGACCGGTGGTGCTTTGGTTGGCGGCGGCAGCGGCTTGCGCTACACGACCACCGGATACAGCGATTGCCAGGTTGTTTTTCTGTTGGTTGAAGTTGCCGGCGGCGTTGTTCACGCCGATGTTACCCGAGCCGCTGTTGCCGACGTTGTTCAGGCTGGCATTGGCAGTGCTGGAGTAGTTGGCAACGGTGTTGTTGGTGTTGACCTGGGTTGCGCTGGAGGCGGATACGGCGGAGCCGAAGATGAAGCTTTCGTCGGCGGTTGCCAGTGCAGCGGCGTTGTCTTGCTGGTTGCCGTCACCGGCAACGTTGTTTGCGCCGATGTTGCCGTTGGCGCCGTTGAGGGAGCCGCTGACGTTGGCGTTATTTTGAGTGCCCTGGTTCAACACGGTGTTGCCGTTGTTGTTTTGCACATCAAGCACTGCAGCACCGGCACCAGCGCCGATTTGCAGGAGTTCTTCAAGGGTTGGGCCTTTTGGGCCGTGATCGTGACCATGACCGTGATTGTCATCACGACCGCCTGCCTGTGCTGCGATTGCCATCACTGCTGCGAGTGCGAAAACCAGTGGTTTGAGAGCCATTGTAGGTTTCATGGTGTTTCTCCGTCGTGCTTATTAGTTGGTTAAGTGTTGGTACTTTCTAATTGCACTGCTTGTTTGGGTCAGTCAGCGACCCGGATGCTCAGGGTGTTAGCCATTCGGTTCCCCACCCCGGCACTCTGGTTCACCTGGATTACCCCGCGACTGCCGGTGAAGGCCTGATCACTTGTCGTGACCTGGCGACTGCCGGGGGTACCAGTTGCTCCTGAGCTCGGTAACAACGCCACGTTCTGTTGGGAAAGGGCGCTATCGTCAACGCTCTGCGGTGCAGCACTGATGCTGATGCGCATGGCGTTGGCCATCTGGTTGTTGGCCCCGGAACCCTGGTTCACGCCCAGTGCGCCGTTGCCGTTACTGAATGAGGTGCCGCCGATGGTCGAGCTCGCGTTGATCGAGCGGTCGGCGGGGGTGTCGAGTTTCTGGTGAATGGTGGTGGTGGCGCTGGCCGACGTGCCGATGGCAATCGACTTGACGTTGGTCTGTTGTTGCTGGTCGCCGGCGGCCTGGTTGACGTTGAAGTTGCCGTTGTACTGAACGCCGGAGTTCTGAATGTTGGCGCTGTCCACGGCGCTCGGATCGGCCATGACGCTGGTGCAGCCAAGCAGAGCAAGCAGGAGCAGGGAACGATTCATCTTATTGGCCTCCGGCCATGCGGGTCAGCGGAGCCAGACCGGTGCTGAGGGAGCGGTTGATGGTGTTGGAAATCGTGCCGCCACCGCCGCCGCCGTGACCGGCACTCATGCCGGGCAGGCCGTTTGGATTGGTCAGGACGTTCATGCCGGGCAGGCTGGAATCAACCCCGATGTTGCCGCGAATGGATGAGCCACTGGCTACACTGGCAAAGTCACCGTCATTGAGTTCGGTGCTGGTCATCGCCTGATTGATGCGACCGGAAGGGTTGGCATTGACGGTGGTGGGATAGGGGTCTTTGCCGAAAGCGCTGCGTCCGATCGGAATGGGCTGGACGTCGCGGTTGAGTACGATCACGCCATTGCCTTCGGCCTGAACGTTGAAACTGAGGAATGTGCTGGCTGCTGATCCGATCAGCAGAAGGCAAGTGAAGGCTTTGTTGATGTTTCCCACGGCGGCAATTCCTTCTTCAGTGGGCTGGCCCAAGTCAGCGTTGTGAAGGAGAGAGCGAAAGCTGTGCCGGTTTTTAAATGTTCTTGGATTTCAACGGGTTGGCTCGAAGGTGTGCAGGGCTGATACAAAACCTGTTTCAACATTGAAACAACGCGTCATCGGTACAAGCGCCCATACCTGTTGCAAAGCTCTGGAACAAGGGTTTGCGAGCAGGTGTTTCACTGGCGTAACAAGTCGGGTGACAAAGCGATGAAGGCCGTTGAGACGGGCACTTTGCACCGGGGGGAGTGTTTCAGGAACGGACACTTCTGCCCCGGGACGGGGGACATTGACCCGAAAACCGGGTCAGCCTTCCAGCAAGGTCCGTACGGCGTCGAAGGCTTGGGTCTGCCGAGCGGCCCAGTCGCCCTGAATGATCCTGACGGGCTGGTGATGTTGCTCAAGCCAGGCCTTGGTGGCGTTGAAGAACCCCAGTCGTTCACTCAACTGCGGCTGGCAGCGCTGGCCATCGTCGGTCCAGTCGATCTGCTCCGGGGAGAGCAACAGGTGCAGGTCGTAATGACGCGCCAGCAGTTCCGGTTCCAGCCAGTCCGGACAGTCGCCGAACAGCGTCTGACTCCAGAGAATATTGCTCAACAGATGAGTGTCGAGAATCAGCAACGATGGCTGCTGCGCTCGCGCCTCGTCTTCCCACTGCAACTGGTCGCGGGCAATCTCGGGAATGTCTGCGAGGCAGGTGTCCCGAGGATTCTGCTCGATGAACCAGCGCACATATTCATCCACCCGCAAACCGCCGAACTGTTGCTGCAGGCCGGCCGCCAGCCAGCTCTTGCCGGTGGATTCGGGCCCGGTCAGGACAACGACTTTCATGCGCGCAACGCTGGATCGGCGCGCCATTCCCGCCAGCCCTGCACCGCGATCAGGGTGAAGAGGGCGTACAGCGCAGCGGTGAGGTAAAGGCCCTTATAAAGGAACAGGCCGACGAAGATCACATCCAGCACGAACCACAGCGCCCAGCATTGCAGGCGTTTGTGGGCCATCCAGAACTGCGCAACCAGGCTGAAAGCAGTCAGCGCCGCGTCGAGCCAGGGCTGCGCGGCATCGGTCCAGTGCGCCATGGCTGCGCCTAGCAAAAGGCTGCCGGCGGCGCCGATGGCCAGCCCTTGCAGAATCGAACGGGAGTCGAGCCGGCTGACCTCACGCCCGTCATGCATCGTCCCGGCCCGGGTCCATTGCCACCAGCCGTAGACTTGCAACGCGGCGTAAACCACTTGCAGCAACATGTCCGAATACAGCTTCACCTCGAAGAAGATCCAGCTGTAGAGCAGCACCATGACCAGCCCGATCGGCCAGCACCAGGGGTTCTGTTTGACCGTCAGCCAGACGGCGATCACACCGAGGGCGGCGGCAAACAGTTCGAGCCCGGACATGCAAGATCCTTGGAGGGAGTAAAAGAGGGAGCGGATTGTACCCAAAAACCGGTGGGAGTGAGCTCCCACCGGTGACCGGGATCAGACGCGGAACTGGCGCAGCAAACCGTTCAGTTGTTCGCTCAACTGGCCGAGCCGTACGCTGGCGGCGCTCGATTGCTCGGCAGCCAGTGCGGTACTGTGGGACAGGCCGGCAGCCTGGGTGACGTTCTGGTTGATGTCCTCGACCACGTGCGCCTGTTGCAGGGTCGCACTGGCGATCGAGGCGTTCAGGCCATTGAGGTTGCGCAGCGCCTGGCCGATGGCATTGAGGCTGGCGCCGGCCAGTCCGGCCTGCTCGATAGTCAGTTGCGACGCCTTGCTGCTGTCGCCGATCACTTTCACCGCGGCTTCGGAATGATTTTGCAGGCGCTCGATCATCGACTGGATTTCCGCCGTGGATTTCTGCGTGCGTTGCGCCAGCAGACGAACTTCATCGGCCACCACGGCAAACCCCCGGCCCTGTTCGCCGGCCCGGGCGGCTTCGATGGCGGCGTTGAGTGCCAGCAGGTTGGTCTGCTCGGCAATCGAACGGATCACTTCCAGAACGCTGCCGATCTGGGTGCTTTCCGTCGCGAGCGTACGAATAACTTCGACGGCCTGATCGATGGTGCCGGACAGCTTGTCGATCTGTTGCAGGCTGCCGTCGATGTTGATCTGGCCCTGCTGCGCCTGGGCTTCGGCATCGCGCATTTCGCTGGCGGCATGCTCGGCGTTCTTCGCCACATCCTGCACGCCGTAGGTGACTTCGTTGATGGCCGTCGCCACCAGTTCCATCTGCTGTGATTGTTGCTGGCTGCGTTGTTGGGCCTGGCTCGCGTCGTTGCCCAGTTCAGTGGAGGACTGGCCCAGCGCGCTGGCCGACACCTGCAAATCGCCGATCACCCGGCGCAGCTTGGCGGTGAAGGCATTGAAGTGATGCGCCAGTTGCGTGACTTCGTCCTGGCCGTGGGTATCGAGGCTGCGGGTCAGGTCGCTTTCGCCGCTGGCGATGTTGGCCATGGCGTTCACGGTTTCCTGCAACGGGCGGACGATGCTGCGGGCAATCAGAATCACCAGCACGCCCATGATCAGCGCGATGACCAGCCCCACAACGGACGCCTTGATGACCTGGCCCTGAAACTCGGCCTGCACATCGTCGACGTACACACCGGAACCCAACACCCAGCCCCACGGCTCGAACAGTTTCACGTAGGAGGTCTTGGCCACCGGCTCACTGGCACCGGGTTTCGGCCAACGGTAATCGACCATGCCGGCGCCCTTGGCCTTGGCGATGGCGACCATTTCGTTGAACACCGCAAAGCCGTCCGGGTCGCGGATCGCCGAGAGGTTCTGGCCTTCGAGCTTGGGATTGGTCGGGTGCATGACCATCACGGGTGTGAGGTCGTTGATCCAGAAGTAGTCGTTCTGGTCATAACGCAGGCCGCGAATCGCGGTCAGCGCCTGTTTCTGGGCGGCGTCGCGGGTCAGGGTCCCGGCCGCTTCCAGGCCCTGGTAGTAGGTCAGCAAACCGCTGGCGGTCTGCACCACATGCTGGGTTTTCTGGGCCTTGGCGTGATACAGGTCATCGTGGATCTGCTTGAGCATCAACAGGCCCAGGGTCAGCAGCATGACCACCGCCACAATCAAGATGAGCCACAAGCGTCGGCTGATCGACACACTGCGCAAGCTGTTCATAACGCTGTCACTCCGGTTTCTTTTTCTTGTAATAAATCACCGCCAGCATCCAACCACGTTTCAGTGGCCGGGCATACGCGACCCAAGTCGTAGAGCGCGGCAGCGCGATTACGGCTTGTCTGTTAGGATTTCGGCCCCGTGGGTGAAAACCTGAACCCAAGTTGCCATTTCACGGAATTTTGACCGTTTCGTGTGGATCCTTGGCGCGCGGAATCGGTACAGCAACAAACCGCTACGCTGATCGCAGTGAACGTAAAAAAATACTATCGGGGCATGCCTGAGCGCATCGCTCTTTGGGGGATTGATGGACCTTTGGACCGCCTTGCAGGCACTGATTCTTGGAGTTGTAGAAGGGCTGACGGAGTTTTTGCCCATTTCCAGTACCGGACACCAGATCATCGTCGCCGACCTGCTGAATTTCGGCGGCGAACGCGCCATGGCGTTCAACATCATCATCCAGCTCGGCGCGATTCTCGCGGTGGTCTGGGAGTTTCGCCGCAAGATTCTCGACGTGGTCATCGGTTTGCCGACCCAGCCGAGTGCCCGGCGCTTTACCGCCAACCTGCTGATCGCCTTCCTGCCCGCCGTGGTGCTGGGCGTGATCTTTGCCGATCTGATTCACAAATACCTGTTTAACCCGATCACTGTGGCGACGGCGCTGGTGGTTGGCGGGTTCATCATGTTGTGGGCCGAGCGTCGGCAGCATGAAGTGCACGCCGAAACCGTGGACGAAATCACCTGGAAAGATGCGCTGAAGGTCGGCTTCGCCCAATGTCTGGCGATGATCCCGGGCACCTCGCGCTCCGGCTCGACCATCATTGGCGGCCTGTTGTTCGGTCTGTCGCGCAAGACTGCCACCGAGTTTTCGTTCTTCCTGGCGATGCCGACCATGGTTGGCGCGGCGGTCTACTCGGGCTACAAGTACCGCGCGCTGTTCGTGCCGGCGGACTTCCCGGTGTTTGCCATCGGTTTTGTCACCGCATTCGTTTTCGCCATGATCGCCGTGCGCGGTTTGCTGAAGTTCATCGCCAGCCACAGCTACGCGGCATTCGCCTGGTACCGGATCGTGTTCGGCCTGTTGATTCTGGCGACCTGGCAGTTCGGCTGGGTGGACTGGGCGGCGGCCAAGGCATGAGTGACTCCCGCGCACGCCGTCCGGATCGCGGCCCGTCCGGTGGCAGCATCCAGCATTTGAAGTTGAAGCTGGTGGTGCTGCTGATCGTCTGCGCGTTGCCGCTGTTCGGTTCGCTGTCGATGTGGCTGCGCGGGATCTCGTTGGTGCCGCTGGCGGCCTACGGGATTGTCAGTGTGCTGGCCTTCTTCCTGTACTGGGCCGACAAGCGCAAGGCCCGCGCCGACGCCTGGCGCACTCCGGAAAACGTCCTGCACGCCGTGGAACTGGCGGGCGGCTGGCCGGGGGCATTGGTCGCCCAGCAAGTCTTCCGGCACAAGACGCGCAAGGTGTCGTTTCAGATTCTGTTCTGGGTGATCGTCGCGCTGCACCAGGTGTTCTGGATCGATCAGTTGTTCCTCGGTTCGAACCTGTTGGCGCTGGGGTAGGGTTACAGCAGCAAACCCACCTGGGTTTTCTTCGGCAATTTGCTCACCACCAGTTGATGAGAGCGTTGCAGCAATCCTCGCAGTTCCTCGGCGCCCAAGGGGTAGGGCGGGTGCATGATGATCCACTGCGCCCGCGCCAGATACGGCGCCGGGTGAATGCCCGGTCGGTCGCAATGGCCGAGAAACAGATCCTTGTCGACCTTGAACGCCAGCGACTCGCCGCGCAGCCCCTGCAAGGCGAACATCTTGTTGCCGGCAATCGAGAACACCCGCACACCGCCCCATTTGTAGTCTTCCCGGGCGCCGGGTAATGCCAGGCAGAAATCCGCGACGTCCTTCTCGCTCATCTTTCCTTGTTTCATAACAGTCGCTCTCCACAGGCATTGAACGATTCGACCAGATGATCGATCCACGCGCGCACCGCCGGCATCACTCCACGCCGGTGCGGATACACCGCTTGCAGCCAGCCGCCGGGCAATGACCAGTCCGGCAGTAACTGCACCAGCGTGCCGTTGTTCAGCTCCGCTTCGCAATACATCATCGGCAGCAGAGTGAAACCCTGGCCGGCCAGCACGCAAGCCTTGCGCACGATGAAATCGTCGATGCCCAGCCGGGCCTCCAGCGCCAGGTCGCAACTTTTGCCGTGCTGATCGAGCAGGCGCACATGCACCATGCGATCGGCTTCCAGCGCGCCGAGCACCGGCAGGGTTTTCAAGTCCTGCGGATGATTGATTTCCACGCCCTGTATAAAGGAAGGGCTCGCGACCACCACCATTTGCGCCTGACGCAAGCGACGGGTTACCAGCATCGGTTCTTCGTCGCCGTGTTCGCGCACGCGCAGGGCCACGTCGATGCCTTCAGTGATCAGGTCGACCCGGCGATTGATCAGGGTGACTTCCAGTTGCACCTGCGGGTACTTGCCGAGGAAGTTGCTGATCACCACCGGCAGCATTTCATGGGCCAGCCCTGTGGGGCTCGAAACCCGCAGGCGGCCACGGGGTTCGCTGGACATGCTGGCCACCGTCTCGTCCGCCATTTCCGCTTCCAGCAGCATCGCCTGGCAGTGGCGCAGATAGCGTTCGCCAACCGCAGTAAGCTTCAACTGGCGAGTGGTGCGTTGCAGCAAGCGTGCGCCGAGACGTTCTTCCAGTTCGGCAATTCGCCGCGACAGGCGCGACTTGGGAATGCCCAGCAAGCGGCCGGCCGCGGCGAATCCGCCGGCCTCGACCACTTTGGCGAAATAGTAGAGATCGTTGAGGTCTTGCATGGGGAATTCCGACTGTTCTATCAGTGGGACAAACTATCGCATTGTTGCCGTCTAATCAGCTATTGGTTTCGTAGGTAGGATTGTCTCCATTCCGTCGCCACCGGCGATTCTTTCCAGGAGATTCCACTATGAAACTGCTGCACATCGATTCGAGCATTCTGGGCGACAACTCTGCTTCCCGTCAGTTGAGCACCGAAGTCGTCAAAGCCTGGCAAACTGCCGAGCCAAGCGCTGTCGTGACCTACCGCGATCTGGCTGCCGACGCCATCAGCCACTTCTCGTCGACCACTCTGGTTGCCGCCGGCACCACCGCTGAACTGCGCAATGCCGCACAACAGCACGAAGCCGAGCTGAGCGCCAACACCCTGGCCGAATTCATCGCTGCTGACGCCATTGTCGTTGCCGCGCCGATGTACAACTTCACCGTGCCAACCCAGCTCAAGGCCTGGATCGACCGCATCGCCGTCGCCGGCCAGACTTTCCGCTACACCGAAGCCGGCCCTGAAGGCCTGTGCGGTGGCAAGAAAGTGATCATCGTCTCCACCTCGGGCGGCATCCACGCCGGTCAGGCTTCGGGCGTTGCTCACGAAGACTACCTGAAACTGGTCTTCGGCTTCCTCGGCATCACCGATATCGAAATCGTCCGTGCCGAAGGCCTGGCCTACGGTGAGGAAGTTCGCAACAACGCCATGAGCGCGGCCCACGCGCGTATCAGCGAGCAACTGTTCGCCGCTGCGTAAGGCTTTCGTAAAGAACAGCTCTTGTTCAGGCAACACCCAAAAAACTCTGTATTCTGGTTCTGCAAGGGCCAGATACGGAGTTTTTTGTGTCCGACTGTTACATAATCTGGCCCGGGTTATGCAGTCTTACGATCAACGTCTGAGTGCAACGCCGCGCCGGATCACCGAACCACGGAGTTTCGGGCGTCGAACACAACGGATCTTTCGATTGAGTAACAACAGGGTGGGGCATCCCATGATGCGTCTTTGTGCAACGTTACTGATTTGCCTGCTCGGCAGCCTGAATTCAGTGCACGCAGCCCCCGGCCAGCACCCACGCTGGAGCGTCGGTTATCACGAGATGACGTTCCTCGATCCGCTCGACCTGCAACCGATGCGTGCCATCGCGTTCTATCCCTCCAGCGACCGCGAGCACATGAGCCTGCTCGAGGGCTACTCGGTCGAAGCCGGTGAAGACACCAAAATCGCCCTCGGCCGCTTTCCGATGCTGATGCTGTCCCACGGCAATACCGGCACGCCGCTGGCCCTGCACGACCTCGCCACATCGCTGGCCCGCAAGGGCTTTGTGGTGGTGGCGGTGATTCATCCCGGCGACAACTCCAGGGATCACAGCCGCCTCGGCACCTTGAGCAACCTTTATGGGCGCCCGATCCAGATTTCCGAAGCCATAACAGCCACGCTTGGCGACCGCATGCTCGCGCCGTTCGTGAACGCTGATCAGGTCGGCGTGATCGGTTATTCGGCGGGCGGTGAGACCGCGTTGATTCTTTCCGGCGCGCAGCCTGACCTGGATCGCTTGCGCCGTTACTGCCAGGAGCGTCCGGACGACCGCGACGCCTGCAACACACAGGGTGAGTTGATCGTCGATCGCGATGACTTGCAGCCTGTGGCCGATCCGCGCGTGCATGCATTGCTGCTGATGGCGCCGCTGAGCCTCAAGTTTGGTCGTCACACCCTGGCCGACGTGCATGTGCCGGTGCTGCTGTACAGCGGCGACGGCGACAAACTGGTGGCCTTCGACAAGAACGCCGCCGCCCTGGCGCGCAAACTGCCGACTGCGCCGGACTTCAAGTTGCTGGCCGGGGCAGGGCACTTCGTGTTCATGGCGCCGTGCAATGAAGAACAGATCCGTGCGATGCCGGCGCTGTGCACCGATGCTGACGGGGTGGATCGCGAAGACATCCATCGCAACCTGATTTCCGAAGCCGGGCGGTTCTTCTCCCATGCGCTGGGCAAGCCTTCCCGGGCGGGGATGCAGACGGCGGATCAGTAAGCGTCAGGCCATCGCCCGACGCTTGAGCCACAAGGTCAGCGCCAGTCCGGTCGCGGACAACAGCGCCGCGCCGAGGAAAATCCACGAATACCCCAGATTCAACGCCACCGCCCCCATCAACGGCCCGGCAACCGCCAGCGCCAGATCGAAAAACACCGCGTAAGCACTCAACCCGGCACCACGGCTGGAGTTGGGCACCTGCTTGATCGCTTCAACCCCCAGCGCCGGATACACCAGTGACAGCCCGAACCCCGCCAGCCCGGCGCCGATCAGTGCGTAACCGGTCGAGGGGGCGAGCCACAGCAACAACAGCCCGACGGTTTCGATGCTCATGCAGGCGATGGCCGAAGCGAAGCCACCGAATCGGGCGATGGCGGAAATGAACAGCAGCCGCGACAGGATGAAGCACACACCGAATACCGTCAGGCAGTAGGCCGCACCGGTCCAGCCGCGATTGAGGTAATAAAGAGTGATGAACGTGGTCAGGGTGCCGTAACCAATCGAGGCGAGGCTCAAACTGGCACCGAACGGCGCAATCCGCCCGAATACCGCCCAGAACGGCAACCGCTCGCCGCGCACCACCGGCACGGAAGGCTTGTTGCGAATCAGCAGCAGGGCGCCAGCGGCCAATACCGACAGCGCAATACCGAGGCTGGTAAAGCCATAATCGGCCACCATCAGCACGCCCAATGGTGCGCCGATCGCGATGGCGCCATAAGAGGCGATGCCGTTCCAGCCGATGGACCGTGCGGTGTGCTCGGCGCCGACCTGGCCCATGCACCAGCTGATGGTGCCGACACCGATCAAGCCTTGCGCGATCCCGAGCAGTAAACGCCCGGCAATCAGAATGATCAGGCTTGTCAGCGGGAAGTCCTGAAGCAGGGTCGACAGGAATGTCAGCACACCGCTGAGGACGATTCCCAACAGGCCATAAACGATGGCGCGCTTGGTGCCGACGGTGTCCGACATGCGTCCGGCCATGGGGCGGCTGAGCAGGGTGGCCAGGTATTGCGAGCCGATCACCAGACCCGCAACGACGGCACTGAAACCCAGTTGCTCGTGCACATAGCCGGGCAACACCGCAATCGGCAGGCCGATGCAGAGGAAGGCGATAAAGGTGTAGAAAACGATGGAGACGATCTGCAGGGTGATCGCCATGGAGCTTTGCGGTGGCAGTTGCTGCGCAGACATGAGGGCTCGTTCGCGGGCGGCGGTGGGAGAGTCCGCATCATGGCTTGGCGCTGGAATAAAAGAAAGCAGGCTAACTATCTTTCCTGGGCGCAATAAAAAAGCCCCGCCATGGGGCGGGGCTTTCGACTCGAGGCCGCTATCAGAACACGACGCCCTGGCTGCGCAGGTAATCGTCATAGGTGCCGCTGAAGTCGGTCACGCCGTTCGGGCTCAGCTCGATGATGCGCGTGGCCAGGGACGATACGAACTCACGGTCGTGGCTGACGAAAATCAGCGTGCCCGGGTAGTTTTCCAGCGCCAGGTTCAGCGCTTCGATCGATTCCATGTCCAGGTGGTTGGTCGGTTCGTCCATTACCAGTACGTTCGGCTTTTGCAGGATCAGCTTGCCGAACAGCATGCGACCTTGCTCACCACCGGAAATCACCTTCACCGACTTGAGGATCTCGTCGTTGGAGAACAGCATGCGGCCCAGGGTGCCACGAATCACTTGCTCGCCCTGAGTCCACTGACCCATCCAGTCGAACAGGCTCACATCGTCTTCGAAGTCGTGGGCGTGGTCCTGAGCGTAGTAGCCCAGCTCCGCGCTTTCGGTCCACTTCACTGTGCCGGCGTCCGGGGTCAGTTCGCCCATCAGGGTGCGCAGCAGGGTGGTCTTGCCGATACCGTTCGGGCCGATGATCGCCACGCGCTCGCCGGCTTCAACGGTGAAGCTGAAGTTCTTGAACAGGGTCTTGCCGTCGAAGCCTTTGGACATCTGCTCGATGGTCACGGCCTGGCGGTGCAGCTTCTTGGTCTGTTCGAAACGGATGAACGGGCTCACGCGGCTCGATGGCTTGACCTCGGCCAACTGGATCTTGTCGATCTGCTTGGCGCGGGAAGTCGCCTGCTTGGCTTTCGAGGCGTTGGCCGAGAAGCGGCTGACGAACGTTTGCAGTTCGGCAATCTGGGCTTTCTTCTTGGCGTTGTCCGACAGCAGTTGCTCGCGGGACTGGGTCGCCGCGGTCATGTACTCGTCGTAGTTGCCCGGGAACAGACGCAGCTCGCCGTAGTCCAGGTCGGCCATGTGGGTGCAGACGCTGTTCAGGAAGTGACGGTCGTGGGAAATGATGATCATGGTGCTGTTACGCGCCGTCAAAATCGTTTCCAGCCAACGGATGGTGTTGATGTCCAGGTGGTTGGTCGGTTCGTCGAGCAACAGTACTTCCGGATCGGAGAACAGGGCCTGAGCCAGCAGGACACGCAGTTTCCAGCCTGGCGCGACTTCGGTCATCGGGCCGAAATGCTGTTCCAGCGGAATGCCCAGGCCCAGCAGCAGTTCACCGGCACGGGATTCGGCGGTGTAGCCGTCCATCTCGGCGAATTCGGTTTCCAGCTCGGCCACGGCCATGCCGTCTTCTTCGCTCATTTCCGGCAGCGAATAGATGCGATCACGCTCGGCCTTGACCTTCCACAGCTCTTCGTGACCCATGATCACGGTGTCGATCACGGTGAATTCTTCGTAGGCGAACTGATCCTGACGCAGTTTACCGAGGCGAACGTTCGGCTCGAGCATCACCTGGCCGGCGGACGGCTCCAGGTCGCCACCGAGGATTTTCATGAACGTCGACTTGCCGCAACCGTTGGCGCCGATCAGGCCATAACGGTTGCCGTTGTTGAATTTCACCGAAACGTTTTCGAACAGCGGCTTTGCGCCGAACTGCATCGTGATATTAGCTGTAGAAATCAAAGGTTTATCCTGCGAAGCATTCTGAGTAGCGAGGGTGCGGCCGGAGCGCTTGGCCCGAGTCGAAGTGCGCTGAGGCGGGAAATCCCGTCATCAACCAAGGGGGGGCGCGTAAAGTTTGGCGGCGATTGTACTGGTCTGGCTCTTCCAGCGATAGGGCGGTGATCCCCGGAATGCCAATTGGCGCAATCGCGGGACAGTTTTTCACAGATGAAGGTTCACTATTGGTTACAAACTGTGGCTAAAATGCCATCCATTCACCCAATGCCCTTGCCCGGCATGGGCTCAAGGATGTGCCACCGAGACGCTGTTTTGTATCCAGACCACTGCAACAGACCTATGGCCACAGCCAGAAAGGCGCGCAGTTTGTTCACTTTTGACGTGTGACGATTTCCGTGAAACTCATCATTGCTGCTATTTATGTCATTTCCATTGCATACGTTCACCTGCGTGGTCGTGTGCGTCACAAACTGGGCCGTCAGTTGAGCGATCACTCGACGTTTCTCGCGCCGATCAACTGCTTCCTTTATCTGTTTTCGAAGAAACCTAACAAACCCTACCTCGACCCGAAGGACTTTCCCGATCTGAGCCCGTTGCAGGCCCATTGGGAAGAAATCCGCGAGGAAGGTCAGAATCTTCTGCGTGCCGGTGCGATCAAGCGCTCGGACCAGTACGACGACGTCGGTTTCAACTCGTTCTTCAAGACCGGCTGGAAGCGCTTCTACCTGAAATGGTACGGCGACAGCCATCCATCGGCGCTGCAACTGTGCCCGCGCACCACTGAACTGGTGCAGAGCATCGGCTCGATCAAGGCGGCGATGTTCGCCGAACTGCCACCGGGCTCGAAACTGGTGCGTCACCGTGACCCGTATGCCGGTTCCTACCGTTATCACCTGGGCCTGGAAACGCCGAACGACGCCGGTTGCTACATCAACGTCGATGGCGAGAACTATCACTGGCGCGACGGCGAAGCGGTGATGTTCGACGAAACCTACATTCACTACGCGGAAAACACCACCGACAAGAACCGCATCATTCTGTTCTGCGACGTCGAGCGGCCGATGAAATATCGCTGGGCAGCCGCGTTCAACGGCTGGTTCAGTCGTACCGTAATGTCGGCGGCGGGCGCTCCGAACGATGCGGGCGACCGCACCGGCGGTATCAACCGCCTGTTTACCAAAATCTACAAGATCCGCCTGCGCGGCAAAGAGCTGAAAAAGCGCAATCGCGCGCGCTATTACCTGGAAAAGTGGGCGATCTTCGGTGGCCTGCTGGCGATCTTCATTCTGATCTGATGACTGATCTGATAAATCGGGCGACTGTTGAAAGACAGTCGCCCGATTTCATTTTCACGACGCTTTTTTGGTCTTTTTCGCCGGTGTGGCCTTGCTCGCGGCCTTCTTCGCCGGTTTGGCCGGTGATTTCCCGCCAAGACTGCGTTTGAGCAGTTCGGTCAAGTCGATCACATCGGCAGACTTGCGCTCTTCTTCGCCATCCACGGTTTCAACGTCCTCGATCTTGCCTTCATGGGCCTTCTTGTCCACCAGGGCCATGATCTTGTCTTCGAATTCGTCGGTGTAATCTTCTGGCTTCCAGTCAGCGCTCATGTCTTCAACGAGTCGTTTGGCCATGTCCAGCTCGGCTTTCGCCAGTTGCGGCTTGGTCACTTCGCTGCCCAGCGTCAGTTCATCGAGGCTGCGCACTTCCTGTGGCCAGCGCAGTTTGACCAGCACCAATGCAGACTCCAGCGGCATCAGCGCCGCCAGGTACTGACGCGTGTGTAAAACCACACGGGCGAGGGCGACTTTTTTGGTTTTGCTCAGGGTTTCGCGCAGCAATGCGTAAACCTTGCCGCCGCGTTTGTCCGGGGCCAGGTAGTAGGGCGTGTCGATGTTCTGCAGCGGGATCTGCTCGCTGTCGACGAAGGCAAAGATGTCGATGGTCTGGGTCGAGACCGGGTGGGCCGAACGGATTTCTTCCTCGCTGAGCACGACATACCGGCCTTTTTCGAACTGCACGCCTTTGACGATGTGCTCCTTGGTGACTTCCTTGCCGGTGACCTTGTTGACCCGTTTATAGCCCACCGGGTCCATGCTGCGGCTGTCCAGCCAGTCGAAGTCCACGCCCTGGGACGAGGTCGCCGAGACCAGCGCCACGGGGATGTGCACCAGACCGAAACTGATTGCGCCTTTCCAGATTGCCCGAGCCATGGTGCCGTTCTCCGAGTGATGTTCGGGTGACCCGTCGGCATGCGTGAAAGTTTCCGTTGCCAGCCGATGGGTAACTGGTCAAACGGTGTTACACCTTGTTTAGCGATGACGGGTTAACAAATCCGAACCCTCGGCGTAGCGTGGACTCGAAGGCTCTATTCCACGTGCATCGAGAGAGGCCGTCCATGAACCGTTTTCTGCTTGGCATCGCATTGCTGGCCCTTAATGGCGGGCTGGTTCACGCCGATGCCCTGTTGCTGGCGCAAAGTCCGACCGGCAACAGCAGCAATCCCTACAACAGCCCGATTCACCGGGCCAATCCCAACAGCATGCAGGGCACGCAGCCCGCCAATCCGGTGATCCGCGGGCCGAATACGGTGCCAGCGCCTCGCCAGCCCACCATCGAGAACGGCGGCATCGGCAATGGCCAGCCCCTGCGTTCGGTGCCGAGCACGCCGCCGAAATTCATTCCCAACCCACCCGCCCGTGACGGCGACAGCAACCGTTGAATGGCAGAACCGCTTCTGTCAGCCCTTCAAACGAACAAAAGGAATCGTGCATGTTGCGTAAAACCCTTTTAGCCGGCCTGTGTGCCGGCGCTGTTATCAGCAGCCCGGCATTCGCCGCTGCCCCCAAGGAATTGCAAAGCGAGCAGGGCACCCTTGAAGTCACGACGATTACCCAGGGGCTTGCGCACCCGTGGGCGCTGGCGTTCCTGCCGGATCGTCAGGGCATGCTGGTGACCGAGCGTCCGGGCAATCTGCGGGTGGTGGGGGCTGACGGCAAGCTGTCGGCGCCGATCGATGGCGTTCCCAAGGTCTGGGCCAAAGGGCAGGGCGGGTTGCTGGATGTGGTGCTGTCACCGGACTTCAAACAGGATCGGCTGGTGTACCTGTCCTACGCCGAGGGCGGTGGTGCCGGTGACAAGGCCGGGACCGCGGTTGGGCGCGGGCGCCTGTCGGATGATCTGAAAACCCTCAAGGACTTCAACGTGATTTTCCGTCAGGAACCGAAGCTGTCGGTTGGCAATCACTTCGGCTCGCGGCTGGTGTTCGACCGTGACGGTTATCTCTTCATCACCCTCGGCGAAAACAACGACCGCCCGACCGCCCAGGATCTGGACAAGCTGCAAGGCAAGGTCGTGCGGATCTACCCCGACGGCAAGGTGCCGGACGACAACCCGTTTGTCGGTCAGTCCGGTGTGCGCCCGGAGATCTGGTCCTACGGTCATCGCAACCCGCAGGGCGCAGCACTCAACCCATGGACCGGCACATTGTGGGAAAACGAGCACGGCCCTCGCGGTGGCGATGAGGTGAACATCATCGAGCGCGGCAAGAACTACGGCTGGCCACTGGCAACCCACGGCATCAACTACTCGATGCAGCCCATCCCTGAAGCCCAGGGTAAAACCGTCGAAGGCACCGTTGCCCCGCATCACGTCTGGGAAAAATCACCGGGTGTCACCGGCATGGCGTTCTACGATGGCGAACGTTTCAAGCTCTGGCAGCACAACGTGTTCATCGGGGCGCTGGCCACCCAGGAATTGATCCGTTTGCAATTCGACGGTGACAAGGTTGTGCATGAAGAGCGTCTGCTGGGCGATCTGAAGCAGCGGATCCGTGATGTGCGCCAAGGGCCGGACGGCTATCTGTATCTGCTGACGGACGAGTCCGACGGCTCGCTGTACAAGGTCGGACTCAAATAAATGCTTCATGCGGGTGAGCGGGCGTAAAGCACCACCGCTGCCCGTAGTTTGCCGCGTCCGAACCGGCACATCTTCTCGAACTCCCCATGGCTGACCGGCACATGCTGGCAATCCATGGGCTGGCGGTGCTGGCTGTGATCGACATCCGGGTCGTGCAGGTAGACGAAATCCTCGTCGCAATCGGTGACGATCACCCAGTGCGGAGATTTGGAGCGGGTCAGACGATAGCTGCTGATCAGCACCAAAGGTTGCCCGCCAGCGTTTAGCAGACGGGGCAAATCGAGTGTCGTGCCGATGATTTGATCGACGTCGGTGTCGTTTAGCTGTGCCATGAACTCGTCGTGCACCAGGCGCATGACGTCTTTTTTATGCGCGTCGCGCACGCCGTCGAGAAACAGCGGCCCGGTCATGCTCAGTTGCAATCGCACGCGAAACCCTCGGTGCCATGCGGCCAACGCCAGGCCTTGAGGGCTGCAACCGCCATGGCCGGCGGTCATGAACACGGTGGTCGCTTCGCGCCAGAGCTGCAGTTCTTCGCGGCGCTCCAGTAGACGATCAGCCTGCAAGGCGCCCATGGCCATCAGCAAACAGGCCGGACCGCAGGTGAAGTCGGTGGTCTGTCGGTAATAGGGCACCGTGATGCTGCGCGAATCGTGGTGTTGCAGGATGCGCTTTTCCAGACGCAACGCGTCCGCATGGTCCTCGTAATAGTCGTGAATCAACGCAAAGCGCCGATAGCCACTGCGTTCATACAGCGCGATGGCGGTCGGGTTATCGGTGCGCACCTCCAGCCGCAGGTAAGCGCAGTCATGCTCAAGCGCGCAGGCTTCGATGCGCTGGAGCAATTGCTTGCCCAGGCCACCACCCCGGGCTTCGGGGGAAATGGCGATGGAATACAGGCGCGCAAGCGACGTGCCGCGATGGAACAGCACCAGCGCATAACCCAGCAGCTGACCCTCGCGTTCGGCCACCAGCAACTGGGCATGGGCGCGGGTAATCATCCATTGAAAGCTGCGGCGAGTGAGCCGGTCCGTAGTGAAACAGTGCATTTCCAGTGCCAGCAGCGCCGGTAAATCATCAACTGTCGCCAAGCGAAAAACAGTGTTCATATGACCGCCGTAAAAGTTGCGTAACGAAACGGGACTTTCGAAAAAGTTCGTGCTTAATAGAAAAGGTCTTGTTCTCCAACGGATCAATTTCTATGTCAGCGGTACAGGGTCATTGGCGCGAAGTATCCAGTCAAAGTTTGCCACCGGCAACTTATTTAAAACCGCAAATCAGAACTTCCAGTCAAGTGTTGATCATCGTCGAACGCAAGGAAGACTGGGCCTCGTACTTTCCCAGCGAAGACATCCTCACGGCTCAGGAATACCTCGAACAACCGCCCGACAGTGAGCCGGGAAAACGGGTGCAGGTGATCAACCTGTGCCGCAGCTACAAGTATCTGGGGCACGGCTACTACTGCTCTTTGCTGGCCGAAGCCCGGGGTCACAAGGTGATTCCGTCGGTACGAACCATCAGCGAACTGACCCGTAAATCGCTCTATGGCCTGGCGCTGGATGACCTTGATAAAACCCTGGAAAAGGCCCTCAGTCATCATCTCTACAGCGATACCGAAGGTTTTACGCTGACACTTTATTTCGGCAGAACTCATATCGAGCCGTTGCAGGATTTGGCCCGGCAATTGTTTGAAGTGTTTCCGTGCCCGATCCTGTTAGTTGAGTTCCGTCGAACTAACGGTTGGCACATCGAAGGCATAAAGTCCGGCGCCCTGCACAAGTTGCGCGACGACCAGGAAGATCAGTTCGCCAATGCGCTGGACGGTTTCAGCCGCAAGGTCTGGCGTGTACCGCGTTCGCCGCAAGTGGCTCGTTATGACCTGGCGATCCTGCACGATCCGCAGGAAGCGTTGCCGCCGTCCAACGCCCGGGCGCTGGAAAACTTCGTGCGGGTTGGCAAAGGCATGGGGATCGACGTCGAACTGATCGAGCGCAAGGACTACGCAAGGCTGGCCGAGTACGACGGTCTGCTGATTCGTGAGACCACCAGCGTCGACAACCACACCTACCGTTTCGCCAAGAAAGCCGAGAGCGAAGGGCTGGTGGTAATGGACGATCCGACGTCGATCCTGCGCTGCACCAACAAAGTCTATCTAACCGACCTGCTCAACAGCCATCAACTGGGCATGCCGGCCACGGAAATTCTCTACAAGGAACGACCGGAAGACTTCGAACGGGTCGGCGAGCGCCTGGGGTTCCCGCTGGTGCTGAAAATCCCTGACGGCTGCTTCTCCCGTGGCGTGATCAAGGTCGAGAGCCAAGAGGCTTTGCTGGAGGCCACCGCCGAACTCTTCGAACATTCGGTGCTGTTGCTGGCCCAGGAGTTTTTCTACACCGAGTACGACTGGCGCATCGGCGTGCTCAATCGCAAACCGATCTTTGCCTGCCAGTACTTCATGTCCAAGGGCCATTGGCAGATCTACAACCACAAGGCCAAGGGCCAGGACGTCAACGGCGAATGCCGCACGCTGGCAATCCACGAAGCGCCGCGTGCGGTGGTGGAACTGGCAGTGAAAACCGCCAACCTGATCGGCGATGGTCTGTATGGCGTCGATTTGAAACAGGCCGGCGACAAAGTGGTGGTGATCGAGGTCAACGACAACCCGAACCTCGACGCCGGCATCGAAGACGCTTACTTGCAAGACGATCTGTATTCGTTGGTACTGGAGGAGTTCGTGAGGCGTCTGGAACTCAAACGTCGCGGCCAGGCCTGGTGACCGCTCGATGATCAACAGCTTTACACTGAGCCACGGCGCACTGCAGCGGGTCGAACGGCTGGACGCCGAGGTGATGTTGTTCAGCGACCCCGATGCGGCTGAACGCGACCTGCTCCACAGTCACTTCAAACTGGATGAGCATGCTCTGGCCTCGGCGCTGGACCCGGACGAGGTGTCGCGGATTGAATTCCATCCCGATCATCTGTTCCTGATCTGGAAGCGCCCGGAGAACTACTCCGGCGGTGGCAGTCTGGCGTTCGAGGTGTCGTCCTGCGGTTTGCTGTTTTCGCCGGGCCAGTTGCTGGTGATCGCCACCGACGACACGCCGCTGCACGGTCTCGGCACGGGCCGGCCACTCAATACGCCGCTGGATGTGTTGCTGGACCTGCTGTTCAACAACATCCATCACTACCTCGGGCACCTGAAGGTGATCAAACTGGTTGCCCGGGAGTTGCAGCAAAAATTCAACGCCTCGATGCAGAACCAGCATCTGGTGCAGATGTTCAACCTCAGCGAAAGCCTGATCTATTACATCAACGCGCTGCACAGCAATGGCGCGGTACTGACGCGGCTGCGCAACCACGCCGAAAAACAGCATTTCGGCAGCGAAGCCATTGGCCTGATCGACGACCTGATCATCGAAAACAACCAGTGCTACAAGCAGGCGGAAATCTATTCCACGGTGTTTTCCGGGCTGATCGACGCCCGGGGCAACCTCATGAACAACAGCATGAACAACCTGCTGCGCAAGCTGACGCTGATCAACGTGGTGTTCCTGCCGCTCAACCTGATCGCGAGCATTGGCGGCATGTCGGAATTCAGCATGATGACCGCTGGCACGCCTTGGTGGGTGTCGTACCCGTTGTTCCTGGCGGCGATGTTGTTGGGGGCGGGCGGGATGCTGTTCGGGCTCAGGCGTCTGGCGAAATGACGGCGGCCGGGCGTTTGCGATCCTGCAGGCCCCGTACCACCAGGTACAACAGCGGCCCGACCGAAACAAACACCGCTGTCAGCAACAGATACGGCACCACCGACCAACCCGACTGCCCGCGCTTGCGCGCATCCTTGTACATCCAGATGCCGGCCAGGGTCGCCAGCAGATAAAGATCGATCACCACCTGTGCCGTGTCTGGCCGCGACATCAGACTGATACCGAAGTCGATCAGCGATTGCTCGGCTTGCAGCATCACGGAAACGGTGTAGCCGCTGAAGGCGATCAAAGCAGTGAGGGGCAGGGCGATGGACATCATGTATTCCTTCCTTGGTCAGATGAGCGAAAGGCCAGCCTACAGACCCAACGCAAAAATCGCCATTGACTTGCCAGCAATGCCCGGGCTAATTTCGAGCCCATGAATTCCACCGTACTGCGCTGCCAGCCAAGCATTATTACCGCCATTCCTCATTTGGCGGGCTAGCTCACGACTGCAGCACCCAACCCGCCCTAGAGGCGGGTTTTTACTTTCTGTCTCCGGGGTTCTGAATAAAAAGTCAGGAGACGACCATGCGCCACAGCCCCGACCAGCAAGCCTTGCTTGAGCAATACGTAAAAAAAATCCTCGCCGCGCCGGTGTATGAACTGGCGGTGCGCACGCCGCTGCAGCCGGCACCGGCTCTGTCCGAAGCGCTGGGCAACCGGATCCTGCTCAAGCGCGAAGACCTGCAACCGACGTTCTCTTTCAAGATCCGCGGCGCCTACAACAAACTGGTGCAATTGAGCGACGAGCAAAAGGCGCGCGGGGTCATCACGGCATCGGCAGGCAATCACGCTCAAGGTGTTGCGCTGGCAGCCCGTGAGCTGGGGATTGCGGCGACGATCGTGATGCCGGCGACCACGCCTGAGTTGAAAGTACTGGGTGTCAGCAGTCGGGGAGCGGAAGCGCTGTTGCATGGCGAAAGTTTTCCGTTCGCCCTGGCCCATGCACTGCAACTGGCCGAGCAGACCGGGCGAACGTTCGTCTCGCCGTTCGACGATCCTGACGTAATCGCTGGCCAAGGCACGGTTGCAATGGAAATCCTGCGTGAACATCAGGGCGCATTGGACGCCATTTTCGTCCCGGTGGGCGGTGGCGGGTTGATCGCCGGCATCGCCGCGTATGTGAAATACCTGCGGCCGGAGGTGCGGATCATCGGCGTGGAGTCGGAGCACTCGGCCTGCCTGAAAGCTGCGTTGCAAGCGGATGAGCGGGTGGTGTTGCCCAGCGTCGGCACCTTCGCTGACGGCGTGGCAGTGGCGCAGATCGGCGCCTATGGGTTCGAGGTCTGCCGCTTCTGCGTGGATGAAGTGATCACCGTCAGCAATGACGAGCTTTGCGCGGCGATCAAGAACATCTACGACGATACCCGCTCGATCACCGAGCCCTCTGGCGCGCTGGCGGTTGCGGGCATCAAAAAGTACGTGGCGCAGACCGGCGCGCGGAATCAGACACTGATCGCCATCGATTCCGGCGCCAATATCAACTTCGACAGCTTGCGCCACGTCGCCGAGCGCGCTGCGGCCGGCGACGTGGCTTAAGGATGTTCAGGGCAGCAGCGGGCGCAGGAAGCTGCGCTCGTAGCTGAAGATGAACTTCTTTTCGACCAGATCGGCCACCAGTGCCGTGCTTTCCGGGTCGGTCAGTGCAATGTGGCGATAGCTTTCGTAATCCGCCAGGGACGGAAAACTGAACAGGCAGTAAGCGATGTTGCTCGCGCCTTCCGAGGGCAGAAAATAGCCGTGATGCGTCCCGCCCAGCCGTTCGACGATGCCTAGCCACGTCTTGGCATAGGCTTCGAAGGCGTCGAGCTGGTAGGGATCAATCACGTATCTGACGTGGCAGGTAATCAATGCCGCTGCTCCTTGGCGAGTTACTCGGGGATGGCAGTGCCGACCTTGTCCGAAGCCGACCAGATGCGATAACGCACTTCGACGTCGGACGGTGCGTAAACCACGATTGGCAGTTTGCTGTTGTAACGCACGGTGAAGCCGTCACCGATCACAGGGACGAAGGCGCGCTTTTTCTGACTGCCGGGCGGGCAGGCCATCAGCGTGCTCATCGGGCCGCTGACTTTCTCGAGGCGGTAGAACGGATAGCCCCAGCCTTCGAGGTTTTTCTCTTCGAGGGTACCGCCCAGGCGCTGGCGGTTGCAGTCCACCTCGAGGGTCTTGCCGGCGAGGATCTCGACTTTGAAGTTGTCTTCCTGGGCCTGCTGCGGCAGGTGAATGACCTGGCGCGTGAAGCCCGCTTCGGCTTTGGGGTAGGGCGCCGTGTCTTCGAGTTTGGCGGCGTGGGTAAGGGTGGCGACGCTCGCGAGCATCAGGCCGGCCGTCGCGTAAACAGTGAAATTTCCCATTGGAGCCTCCTGGCGGGTGTACGTTGGTAGACGGGCATTCTTACTGTCATGGACGATGAATGCAAACCGCCAGCCGCATGCAAATTGCAGTGCCTGCACGATCGGATCTTGCATTTTGCAACTGGCCAGTTGCCTGCGTTTTCGCCAAGTCATTGATTTGGCAGGAGGTGAAAGCAACCCGATGAAAGGCACGTTTTATGCGTTGATTTGGTGCGGCGCACCGAGTTTGTGCGCCTACACTCCAATGGGCATTTCGCAGTACAACCGCTTGCCATACCCAGGGATTCAGCGGGGATACACCCGCCGGGAATAGTGGCAACGGTCAATGTGAATACTTGATTGGCAGTCTCACAGTAAGGAGAGGGTTCGCCATGTTTCTGTCTGCCTTGGAACTACGCAATATCATTGAAAGCAGCTTTCTGCCGAAACGCTGCCAGTGCACGCTGTCCCCGGATCTGTCGATGACCGTCAAGGTTTATGGCGATCACCGTACCGATCAGGTTGATCTGCTGGTCAGTGGCATCGACGCCAGTCACCTGAACAGCTGTCGCGAAATCAACGGCCTGATCGCCGGGTTGCGCTCCAATCTCGCGCAACACACGGCGACCCATCATTCAGTGCCGCGATCCAAAGTCGTTTAACCGACCGTTTCACCCAGTTCGACCGTTACGCGCCGGGCCTGCACGAAACCAAGGCCCAGCGCGAACTCGACCAGCACCGCGAGCAGAATCCCGGGGCCGGCATGGCCGTTGAGCCATTCAGCAAACCCCAGCACCGCCAGACCAAAACAGCCGACGATAAAACCGTTGTTCATTGCATTGCGCGCGATCGACACCGGCGCGTTGCGCACCAGATAGAACATCACCCCCAACGCTACGAACAGCACCGCCATGCGTCGTGCGACAAATCCTGCTGCCTCGGAGTATTCGATGCTCCAGATCGAAAGCAGTACTTGCGGCACGAGGCCCCAGGCCAGCGCCAACAGAACACACAGGGAAAAGGTGATGGTCGACAACGTGCGAAACGACAACTGCATGGCGAATCCTTGCGGCAGTGAGGAGGGGCTCCGAGCATAACCTTCGAGCCCCTTGCCCGCCTACCGCAAAGCCGCAAATCAGAGCTTTCTGTCAGTTCTGGAAGTCGCAGGCGTCAGACATTTTCCGGTATGTGATTTCCTCGGGTTTGCCTGACGTATCGATGTACTTCATGTCGGCATCAATGACTTTGCAAACCCTTGTTGGCTGCTCGGTCATCGAAACCACCTTCGCCACGTGCAGCGGCATGCCGTACTGGTAGGGCACAGCTTTGGAAGTGGTTGTGGTGTCATTGGCCTGGGTCAGCCCGGCAAACGCGGTGCAGGCGAGGGCGGTGGTGAGCAGGAACGGACGAATGTTCATGGAGAGACTCCCGTGCGACGGAAAGAAAGCCCGGCGTGAAACACGCCAGACCTGCCGCACTGGGCGTCAGCATCGGCTGAGAGCGTGCGGATGTGTAGAGTCTTTGACCACGGCGTTAAGCGAGGGTTAACCCGGCTGAATGCCGGCTGTCTGACGGGGGATTGTTTCTCGGGGGATTCTCGGCGCCTTCCTACAGGAACCGCTGCCTTGTCTGCTTCCGGCGGCTGGAGCGGGCGATTATGGTTTTGGTGTCGCTGCAAAATCAGCGACTTAGGTTTGGTCACCTAAAATAACAGCCCTCACAAGTGTGCCATTATTCGCTCCGTGGACATCTATGTCCTCGAAGTGCATTGCAGTGGCGGCTGTGTGCAGGGTCGCCCTCGGGCGTGCTGAGTTGGGTTGTTCTCGGTTGACCAAGCCTGCGCACAGTCCGCCTCCCCATCGTTTGGTCACGGTGTCGGCGGTTACTTACAACCTAATCGAGTAATCCCAATGCCAATACTGAAACTAAGCTCCGCCCGTTATCTCCCGCTCAACAGCGGTGTCACCGACAGCGCACCGCTGGTCATCGACACCGAAGCCAATCCCCAAGACATCTTCGAAGCCGCCGTCCAGCGCGTACGCGCCGCCGCCGACCTGCTCGAAACCCTGCATTGCCTGTGCTTCAAACACGCCGATGTCCAGGACATTCCCCACATCACCCATGCGCTGTACCTGCTGGCGCAGGATGGCAATGATTTGCTGCAGGTAGCCCAACAGAGAATGTTGAACTGGACCGCACCGGCCTGACATTTCGCCAGCGTTCAACGGGGGACGCGATGGTCCCCTGTTGAACAACGCTTAGCCTCAAGCGGATTTCACCACCTGTTTCGGCGACACGACGGTGCCAGGCTTGTCGTTGGCGGCCGGGGCCGGAATGACCGGCGGCAGAATCGCGATCCCGGTGCCGGCACCCGGTGCACCGCCGGTATTGGCCTTCACCTCCGCACCGCTGATGGTCACGCCACCGGCATCGACCTTGACGAAACTGCCGCCAGCCTTGGCCGTCAGCTCCATGCCGCCCTCGATCACGACTTTGTCGCCGGCGTGGTAGTGAATCTCCGTGCCTGCTTCCACGAACTGCCCGGTGCCGACCTTCACGTGCTGGGTCACGCCCACGGTCAGGTGATCGTTGGCGCGCATTTCGCTCTTGCGGTCCAGGTGAGTGATGCGGTGCTCCTCGACCTTGAATTCGCTCAGGGTATTGGCTTCGACGGTGTCGTGGCGTTCATTGCCGACGCGGATCTTCTGGTCGTGCTCGATGTTTTCGTCCCAGTCGCGCTGGGCGTGGATGTAGATCTGCTCCACACCTTTCTTGTCTTCGATGCGGAACTCGTTGTAGCCCTTGCCGCCTGGGGAACTCAGGGTCTTGAAGGTGCTGCGGGTCTTGTTCGCCGGCAGGTCGTAGGGAACGACGTTTTCCTTGTGGTACAGGCAACCGGTCACCAGCGGTTGGTCGGGGTCGCCCTCAAGGAAGGTCACCAGCACTTCCATGCCGATGCGCGGGATGGCGATGCCGCCGTAGGCCGCGCCGGCCCAGCCGCTGGCGACGCGCAGCCAGCAGGTGGTCTTGTCGTCGGCCTGGCCGTCGCGGTCCCAGTGGAATTGCACTTTTACGCGGCCGTACTGATCGCAGTGGATCTCTTCGCCGCCGGGGCCGGTGACGATGGCGGTCTGGCTGCCGAGGACTTTCGGTTTCGGGTGTTCGAGGGCAGGGCGGTAGTGCGCGTCCCACGGGGTGGCCACGAAGCTGTTGCGGTAGCCCTGGTGGAAATCGCTCTTGTTGTCGGTGACGTCGCTGGTGACGTTCTCGCCCAGCACTTGCGGTTGCTTGCCTTCGTGGAAGACTTCCAGCAGCAGCCACATATCGTTCCATTCGGCGCGAGGATGTTCGGCCAGGGTCAGGAAATGGCCCGTGGTCAGTGTCGGTTCGTCACCCTTGCCTTCGGCGAGTTTGTAGTCGCTGCGATGGCGTTCCAGGGCGCGGGTCGAAAGGAACTTGCCGCGCTCGCGGGTGGTGAAGCGGCCGGGATAATCGTAATCCTCAAGGTCTGGCATGAACGCGGATTTTGCCGCGCCCTCGGGCAGGATCTTCGGTTTTTCGAAATCGTAATCGCGACGGCTGACGCGGCTGGTACGGGTTTCCAGGCGCAGGTTGAAGCGCTTGATCACCGGTTTGTCGGCGGTCATGCCGGAGTCTTGCTGGTAGTTCACCGGTTTCAGTTTGCGAAACACGGTCTGGTCGTCGCCGAACACCAGTTTGTGGCCGCTGCTGCTGTGCTGGAAGTGGAAGTGAATGCCTTCCTCTTCGCACAGGCGCTGGATGAAATGCAGGTCGGATTCGTCGTACTGCACGCAGTAGTCGCGTTCCGGGTACTCGGCGCCGAGCTGGAAGCTGTAAGCGTCGGCCAGGATGCCGCGCTCTTCCAGAACACTGGCGATGATTTTCGGCACGCTGAGGTTCTGGAAGATCTGCTGGTCGTGGTTGTGCCGCAGGTAGGCCAGTTGCGGCACCAGGCTCAGGCTGTAACGGGTCAGGGTCTTGCCGGAATCGCCCTGTTCGATGCGATACACCAGGCCATGGATCTTGCCTTCGCCGGTGGCGCCGAAAGTCAGGCAGCCGGGCTTGTGCAGGAGTTCTTCGAGCTTGAGGTCAGGACGGGCGCTGACCAGTTCAATGTCGAAACGGAACGGTTCGTTGAGGGCTTCGCGACCGGTGAAGCTGAGGACTTGCAGGTCGGCGGAGGCGCCTTCGAGCGTGAGGGTAATGTGGGTAGCGTTGGCGTCCAGCATGCCTTGATTTCCGTCCTTTGGATTAGCGTGGGCGGATGGTGCAGGATTAAACGGCCTCGTTCAAGGCGCAAATGCCGTAGAAGCACAGCCCCGAAGGCATAGGGAAAACCCTTAGAACCCTGGTTTTACTCAGTAAAACCGGCACTTGGCGCTGCCAGTCCCAAGACTTCCGCCTGATTTGGCGCTCAGGAACAATCAGTCAGTTTCAGACTAAAGTCGCCTGTAGCGCGTCAAAGCCATCTGCCATCATGGGCGCTCACCCCCGCGTGTTCACTTCCTCCCGGCTCTTCACTGTCCCGGGACGGGAGCTATTTCTGGTTGTTTGCGCCCCCGCGCAATCGTTGTTCTGTTGGAGTTTTCAATGCGTCCCCCATTTCCCCTCATCACCCCGCGCCAGTCGTTTGGCTTCGGAGCCCTGGTGCTGTGCGCCGGTTTTACCGCGCAGGCTCAGGCCGGCGGTTTCTTTGAAGACACCACGGCGAAGATCGAATCGCGCACGGTGTACTTCAACCGCGATTTCCGTGATGGGCACACCTCCAGCGATCAGGGCGCGTCCAAGCGCGAAGAGTCGGCTCAAGGCTTCATTCTCAATCTGCAATCGGGTTACACCGAAGGCACCGTGGGTTTCGGCATCGATGCGCTGGGTATGGCGGGCTTCCAGCTCGATTCCAGCCCCGACCGCAGCAACAGCGGCCTGCTGCCGTCCAGCGGCGACAACCCGCGCGGTTCGAAAGGTCAGTACGCGAAAATGGGCCTGACTGCCAAAGTGAAAGTTTCGGACACGGTGCTGAAATACGGCGCGTTGCTGCCGGATCTGCCACTGCTCAAGTACAACGACGGCCGTCTGCTGCCGACCATGTTCAATGGCGCGATGCTGACTTCAAAGGAAGTGAAGGACTTGACCTTCATGGCCGCACGCCTGGACAAGTACACCGCCCGGGACTCGACCGACTCCCAGGACATCCGCGTGCACTGCAAGAACAAGCGCTATGCGTGCAATACCACCGCCGATCATTTCGACATGTACGGCTTCGACTACAAGATCAACGACCGCCTGACCGCGCAGTATCACTACGCCGAACTGGAAGACATCTATCGTCAGCACTTCGTGGGTCTGTTGGCCAACCAGCCGCTGGGTGATGGTGTACTGAAAGCGGATCTGCGTTTGCTGAAAAGCGCCGACAGTGGCGATGCAAAAGCCGGCTCCATCGACAACCGCGCCTTGAGCGGCATGCTGTCCTACGGCATCAGCGGCCACACGTTCAGCGCCGGCTGGCAGCGCATGAACGGCGACAATTCGATGCCGTACCTCGATGGCAGCAACCCGTACCTGGTGAACTACGTGCAGGTCAACGATTTCGCTGCCGCTCAGGAGCGTTCCTGGCAGCTGCGTTACGACTACGACTTCAAGGCCATCGGCATCAACGGCCTGAGCTTCCTGACTCGTTACGTGAACGGCGATCACATCAAAGTGCCGGGCAGCGATCAGGAAGGCAAAGAGTGGGAACGCGACAGCGAGCTGAAGTACGTGATCCAGAGCGGCACGTTCAAGGATGTCAGCCTGCGTCTGCGTAACGCGACGTATCGGACGAACTACGAGAAGTTCGCCCGGGATGTGGATGAGACCAGGTTGATCGTGAGCTACAATTTTTCGGTGTTGTAATCCTTAAGCCGGCGGTGCCTGAACTGACGCCATCGCTGGCAAGCCAGCTCCCACAGGTTTACTTGGTGCACACGAAATCGTGGCCACCGCAGATCCCTGTGGGAGCGGGCTTGCCCGCGATGGCGATCTCAATGTTACTGAGATCCTGGCATTTAGAGCCAATGCCAGAACCGGCTCCAGAACCCGCGATTCAAATCATCCTTGCACGCCGCATATTGCTGGCCGTACATGTCCGAGCGGTTCTGCACCTTGCGCGCCACCGGCGGCAGCCACGCCTTGCTGGCGTAGGTCTTCTGCCGGAAACCGCCCCAGCCCTCGTGGTAGTTGAGGTACTGGTTGTAGGCGTCGTACTTGTACACGCCGTTGATCGACGTGGTTTTGTCCATGTACCAGCCGACAAAGTCGATGGCGTCATCGAAGTCTTCACGGTCGGCGCCGTGGCGGCCGGTGCTTTTCTGGTAATCGGCCCAGACTTCATCCTTGGCCTGCGCGTAGCCCGCTGCGGTCGTGACGCGGCCCCACGGGATCACCCACAACAGGTATTTGCGCGGCGTCTTGGCGTCGTAGCGGTAGCCGGACTCCTGATACATGATCGCGAACGGCACCTGGATCGGTACGCCCCAGCGCTTTTGCGTGACTTGCGCGGCGTCGTACCAATCACTTTTCTCGCGGAAAATCTCGCAGAGGTTTTCCGGCGAACGCGGCGGCGATGTTCCGCAACCGCTCAGCAATGCCGCCAATACCAACAGTCCAACCGTGCGCCCCGAATTCAAAAGCCGTCATCCCGTCGTGCAAAAAAGGGCGCCAGTCTACGCGGTCAGGTCAACTGGTGGCGATAAGGCAAATCCGGACCTGTCTTGCTGCACGTCAGGGCGGCCGCCTGTACGGCAAACCCGAGCATGGCGTCGATCTGCTCGCGTTGCAGATGCTGTACGCCGTCCACCGAATCCAGTTCATGTTCGGTCAGCCAGGTGATCAACGCGGCCTGGAAGGTATCGCCGGCGCCGACGGTATCGGCGATTTTTACCGAGCTTGCCGGCATCGACCATGAACCGTGAGCACGGCTGAACACGGTCGCGCCTTCACCGCCACGGGTCAGGAACACCACCTGGCAGCGATGCTGCAACCAGCCTTCGATGACCCGCTGCGGATCCTGCTCGGGGTACAACAGGCTCAAGTCCTCGTCGCTGACCTTGATCAGATCCGCCAGCTCCACCAGCGTGGCGATCCGCTCGCGCCACAGGTCGATGTTCGGTTCGGGGTTGAGGCGCACGTTCGGGTCGAGGCTGATCAGGCGTTTGCCGCTTTCGCGCCGTATCAGGGCGAGCAGGGTATCGGCCACCGGTTGCACCACCAGCGAGAACGAACCGAAGTGCAAGCCGCGCACTTCCGGACCCAGCGCGGGCAGATGCGCCAGGCTCAACTGGCGGTCGGCGCAACCTTCACCGCGGAAGCTGTAATGCGGCGAGCCATTGGCACCCACCGCGACCATCGCCAGCGTGGTCGGTGCGGCGAAATCCACCAGAAAATCCGGGCGAACGCCTTCGTCCTGCAGCACTTGCTGCAAGCGCCGGCCGAGGTAGTCGGTGGACAGTCCGGCGAACAGCGCCGAGTCCACACCGAGGCGACGCAAACCCACCGCCACGTTGAACGGCGAGCCACCGGCAATCGCCTTGAAATTGACTTTCGACGCCTGCCCGCCGGCATCGTCTTCGCTGAAGAAATCGAACAGCGCTTCGCCACACACCAGGTACATAGTTGTTTGCTCTTTATAAGGTTGCGACATGCAGTCGATAGCGTTCATAGGCCTGCTGGAAGGCTGCGACATTGGCGGCAACCGGCAGGGTTTCACTGTTCAGGTCGAGCTTCACGCAGCGCTGGCACAGGTCGGCAAGGGTGTCTTCGTGGCCATTCGACCATGACTTGCACCACGCTGCCTGAATCGCCGCGCCGAGGGCGGCGGCTTCGCTTTGCTCGGTGCAGATCACCGAGGTGTTCATGATATCGGCGACGATCTGCCGCCACACCGCGCTTTTCGAGCCGCCGCCGATCAGGCAAATGCTGCGGCTTTGTAAACCATTCTGGCGCAACAGATCCAGTCCGAAACGCAGGCCGAAGGTGGTGCCTTCGACCGCTGCGCGGCACAGATTGGCTTGCGTCAGGTTATCGATCGTCAGGCCATGCAGGCTGCCGGTGGCATGGGGCAGGGGAGGCACGCGTTCGCCGTTGAGGAACGGCAGCATGCTCACGCCTTCAGCGCCGATCGGTGCTTGGGCGACAAGCGCGTTGAACGACTCAAGATCGAGCTCGAACAGCTCGCGAATCGCCCCGGTGGCGTTGGTCAGGTTCATGGTGCAGATCAACGGCAGCCAGCCGCCGCTGGACGAACAGAAGGTTGCGACCGAAGCATCCGGGCTGACCTTCGGCGCCTCGGCGTAGGCGTACACCGTGCCGGAAGAACCGAGGCTCATGGTAATCGCCCCCGGCTGAATATTGCCGGTGCCGATGGCGCCCATCATGTTGTCGCCGCCACCGCTGGACACCAGTGCGTTGGGGTTGACGCCCAGGTGTTCGGCAATCGCCGGCAGGATCGTGCCCACCGCTTGATGGGCGTCGATCAGCTCCGGCAGCGCCGCTTGCAGGCGGCCGCTGGCGTCGATGTCGCGCAGCAGTTGCAGATCCCATTGGCGGGTGCGCACGTTGAAGTAACCGGTGCCGGATGCGTCGCCGTATTCGCTGCAGCTACGGCCGGTGAGCCAGAAATTCAGGTAATCGTGGGGCAGCAGGATCCTGGCGATCCGTGAGAATACGGCGGGGTGTTGCTCCTTGGTCCACAACAGTTTGGACACGGTGTAGCCCGGCGCAATCACCACGCCGAGGCGTTCCAGCGAGCCTTTTTCGCCGCCCAGGTAAGTCAGCAGGCGGTCGTTTTCTGCCGTGGTTTCGGTGTCGCACCAGAGCTTGGCCGGGCGCAGGACCTGGCCTTGCTCGTCGAGCAGTACCAGACCGTGTTGCTGGCCGGAAACGCCGATGCCGAGGATCGACTGGCCGTCGACATTTGCCGCCAACAAGGCGCGGCGGGTGGCGAGGGCGAAGGCCTCCAGCCATTGTGCGGTGTCCTGTTCGCGACGGCCATTGGCGCCGCTGATCATCGTGTGGGCGGCGGCACCCTGGCCCAACACCTGACCGCTGGTGGCGTCGAGGATGATGGCTTTGGTGCCTTGGGTGCCGCAGTCGATGCCGAGGAAGAGTTGTTGGGTTGTCATGAGTGTTTCACCCGTCAGGACAGAATGCTTTCCAGCGTCCGCGTTACACCTTCCTCACGCAAGCTGTTCAGACACCACTCAAACGCCGCCACAAACTCCGCCGAACGCGGTATCGCCGTACCGAAAATCTCCTCAACCCCCAACAACCGCTCAGTGATCAAGGCATCCTCCGCCACCAACGCCTGACAAAACGCCGCCCGAGGATCCGGAATCGAGTAAGTGTCGCCATTCTCGTCCACGCCCTTCAGATAAAGCGCCCACGCCGCCACCACCAGCGCCGCACGCTTGGTCTCGCGTCCATCGGCAATCAACCGATTGATCGTCGGAATGGTGAACTTGGGAAACTTCGACGAACCATCCGAACACACCCGCTCAAGCTGATCGGCAATCGCCTGATTGGAGAACCGCGCCACCAGCGTGTTCTTGTACTCGGTCAGGTCGATGCCCGGCACCGGCGCCAGTTGCGGAGTCACGTCCAGGTCCATGTAGGCGCGCATGTAGCGCACGAACAGCGGGTCGTTCATGGTTTCGTGGACGAAGCGATATCCCTTCAAAAAGCCCAGATACGTCAGCGCCAGATGACTGCCGTTGAGCAGTTTGATCTTCATCTCTTCGTAGGGCGAAACATCGTCGGTGAACTGCACGCCGACCTTTTCCCAGGCCGGGCGGCCGTTGACGAATTTGTCTTCCAGCACCCATTGCACAAACGGCTCGCACACCACCGGCCACGCGTCGTCGACGGCGTGTTTGTCCGCCAGTTGCAGGCGATGCGCGGTGCTGGTCATCGGCGTGATGCGGTCGACCATGGCGTTGGGAAAGCTGACGTTGGCGTCGATCCAGTCGCGCAGGTCGGGATCGAGTAGCGCGGTGAACGCCAGCAGTGCCTTGCGGGTGACGGCGCCGTTGTGTGGCAGGTTATCGCAGGACATCACGGTGAACGCCGGAATGCCCGCTTTGCGTCGCCTGGACAGCGCTGCACAAAGGAAGCCGAACACGGTTTGCGGCTGTTGCGGGTAGGTCAGGTCGTGCTGAATCTGCGGCAGGTGCGCCATGAACTCGCCGTTGCTGTCATCGATGCAGTAGCCGCCCTCGGTGATGGTCAGCGAGACGATGCGAATCTGCGGATCGGCGAGTTTGTCGATCAGCACCTGGGCGCTGTCGCTGGCCAGCAGCATGTCGCGGATCGCGCCGATGACGCGGACTTCGGTGTCGTCGCTGTCACCCAATTCGAACAGGGTGAACAGGTAATCCTGTTCCTTGAGATCGTCCCGGGCTCGACGGTCTTCGGCGCGCAGGCCGACACCGCAAATGGCCCAGTCCAGCGCTTCGCCGGTGTTCATCAGCGCGTCGGTGTAATACGCCTGATGGGCGCGGTGGAAGCCGCCGACGCCGATGTGGGCGATGCCCTGGCGGGTGTCGCTAAGGCTGTAGGCCGGCAGTTTCACCTCGGCGGCGAGGCGGTTGAGGTTTTGCTTGTTCAGTTTCATCGGGTCAGTCTCGAAATCAGGCGGCGGCGCGCAACGGGCGGGTCAGTGCCACGCCGTCGGCATCGAATAGATGGCAGTGGGTGGCGTCCAGGTGCAGGTTCAGTTGTTCGCCGTAACGGCTCGCCAGATCACCGCGCACGCGCATGGTCAGGGCTTCGCCGGCGTTGGTCTTGACGTGGCAGAAGGTGTCGCTGCCCAGTCGTTCGCTGACGTCGGCGGTGACTTGCAGGGTGCAATCACCCGGCTGCGCCAGTTCCAGATGTTCCGGACGAATACCCAAAGTCACGGCGCTGCCGACGCTCAGGTTCGATGCATTGAACGGCAGGGTGATGCGTGTGCCGGCGTCCAGCGAGACTTCACAGCTCCCACCATCGATTCGGGCGATCTTGCCCTTGAGGAAGCCCATTTTCGGCGTGCCGAGGAACCCGGCGACGAACAGGTTGGCGGGGTTGTGATACAGGTCCAGCGGCGATCCGACCTGCTCGATCTTGCCGCCATTGAGTACCACGACCTTGTCGGCCATGGTCATGGCTTCGACCTGATCGTGGGTCACGTAGATCATGGTCGCCTTGAGGTCCTTGTGCAGGCGCAGCAGCTCCAGGCGCATCTGCACCCGCAGGGCGGCGTCGAGGTTGGACAGCGGTTCGTCGAACAGGAAGATTTTCGGGTTGCGCACGATCGCCCGGCCGATGGCCACGCGCTGACGCTGGCCGCCGGACAGTTGCTTCGGCTTACGTTCCAGCATCGGCCCCAGTTCGAGAATGCGCGCCGCTTCGCCGACTTTTTTCTCGACCTCAGCCTTCGGCACACCGGCCAGGTCGAGGGCGAACGACATGTTCTTCTTCACGGTCATGTGCGGATACAAAGCATAGGTCTGGAACACCATCGCCAGGTCACGCTTGGCCGGGCTGACTTCAGTGATGTCGCGCCCGTCCAGTTCGATGGTGCCGCCGCTGACTTCTTCAAGACCGGCGATCAGTCGCAGCAGGGTGGATTTGCCGCAGCCCGACGGGCCGACGAACACCACGAATTCCTTGTCGTTCACCTCAAGGTCGATGCCCTTGATGATGGAAAAGCCTTCGAAGCCTTTTTGCAGATTCTTGATTTTCAGGTTGGCCATGGTGGCGCTCCTCATGCGAATTCTTATTTGACGGCGCCGAACGACAGGCCGCGCACCAGTTGTTTCTGGCTGATCCAGCCGAAGATCAGGATCGGCGCGCAGGCCAGCGTCGAAACGGCTGACAACTTGGCCCAGAACAAACCTTCGGGGCTTGAGTAGGAGGCGATCAACGCGGTCAGCGGCGCGGCTTTGGACGAGGTCAGGTTCAGCGACCAGAACGCCTCGTTCCAGCACAGGATCAGTGACAGCAGCACGGTTGAAGCGAGGCCTCCCTTGGCGATCGGCAGCAACACGCGGAGCATCTCCTGGGCCAGGGTGGCGCCGTCGAGGCGGGCGGCTTCGAGGATGTCTTTGGGGATGTCCTTGAAGTAGGTGTAAACCATCCAGACCACGATCGGCAGGTTGATCAGCGTGTAGATCACGATCAGTGCGATGCGCGTGTCGAGCAGGCCGAAACTCTTGGCCAGCAGGTAGATCGGCATCAGCACGCCCACCGGCGGCAGCATCTTGGTGGAGAGCATCCACAGCAGCGTGCCTTTGGTGCGCTGGGTTTCGTAGAACGCCATCGAGTAGGCCGCCGGCACCGCGATCAGCAGGCACAGGGCGGTGGCGCTGAAGGAAATCACCACCGAGTTCCAGGCGAAACTGAAGTAATCGCTGCGCTCGTTGATGTGCAGGTAGTTCTCCAGCGTCGGCGTGAAGAACAACTGCGGCGGCGTGGCGAAGGCGTCGATTTCGGTCTTGAAACTGGTCAGCACCATCCAGAAGATCGGGAAGAAAATGATGATCGCGATGGCCCAGGCCAGCGTGCCGAGCAGCAGGCTTTGCAGCCGGCGGGATTGTTGAAGAGTCATGGCGGGCCTCAGGCTTTGTCAGTCAGGTTTTTGCCGATCATCCGCACCAGAATGATCGCGGCGATGTTGGCGATGACCACGGCGATCAGGCCGCCGGCCGAGGCCATGCCGACGTCGAACTGCACCAGCGCCTGGTTGTAGATCAGGTAGGCGAGGTTGGTCGACGCATAGCCGGGGCCGCCGTTGGTGGTGGTGAAGATTTCGGCGAACACCGACAGCAGGAAGATGGTTTCAATCATCACCACCACGGCAATCGGCCGTGCCAGATGCGGCAGGGTCAGGTGCCAGAAGATCGCGACGGGGCCGGCGCCATCGAGGCGGGCGGCTTCTTTCTGTTCCTGGTCGAGGGACTGCATGGCGGTCATCAGGATCAGGATCGCGAAGGGCAGCCATTGCCACGACACAATGATGATGATCGACAGCAGCGGGTAGTGCGCCAGCCAGTCCACCGGTTGCGCGCCGAACAGCTTCCAGATGTAAGCGAGGATCCCGGAGACCGGGTGGAAGATCAGGTTTTTCCAGATCAGTGCACCGACCGTGGGCATAATGAAAAACGGCGAAATCAGCATCACCCGCACGATGCCGCGTCCGAAGAACTCGCTGGCTTCCAGCAACGCACTGATCAACACGCCGAACACCACGCTGATCAGCAGCACGCTGCCCACCAGCAGCAAGGTGTTGGTGGCGCCGGGCAGGAAGCCCGAATCGGTCAGAAAGTAAGTGAAGTTATCCAGCCCTACGAATTCGTTGATGCCCGGGTCGAGCAGGTTGTAGCGGATCATCGAAAAATAGACGGTCATGCCCAGCGGCACGATCATCCACAGCAGCAACAGGGCCACCGAAGGGCTGACCAGAAACCAGCCCGGATTGGCCACGCGGTTTTTGCGCCGGGGTTGCGACAGGTCGATGTGGGCTTTGGCAGTTGAAGTATTCATGGGGATCACAACCGAGTCATACAGACCTATGGAGATACCGTGCTGGAGCGAGCAATCTCGCTCCGGCAGGAGGCAGGAGAGGCTTTCGCAGGATTACTTCGGATAACCCGCGCGCTTCATCTCGCGTTCGGTGGTTTGCTGCGCGGCGGTCAAGGCCTGGTCGACCGTGGTCTGGCCGATCAGCGCGGCCGAAAACAGCTTGCCGACCTGGGTGCCGATGCCCTGGAACTCGGGAATGGTCACCAGTTGAATGCCGATGTAAGGCACGGGCTTGAGGGTCGGTTTGCTCGGGTCAGCCGCCTTCAGCGATTCCAGCGTGACCTTGGCAAACGGCGCTGCGCTCATGTAAGCCTCGCTGTAGGTCGAGGCGCGAGTGCCCGGCGGTACGTTGGCAATGCCGTCGGTCTTGGCGACCAGTTCGCCGTACTCTTTGGACGTGGCCCAGGCACTGAACTCTTTGGCGGCGTCCTTGGCCTTGGAGCTGGTCGGAATCGCCAGCGCCCACGAGTACAGCCACGCCGAGCCTTTATCAGTGACCTGATGCGGCGCGTAAGTGAAGCCGACGTGATCGGCGACCTTGCTTTGAGTCTTGTCGGTGACGAACGAGCCGGCGACGCTGGCATCGACCCACATCGCGCACTTGCCGCTGTTGAACAGGGCGAGGTTTTCGTTGAAACCGTTGCTGGAGGCACCCGGCGGGCCGGACTTCTTCATAGTGTCGACGTAGAAGTTCAGCGCGTTTTTCCACTCAGGACCGCTGAATTCGGGTTTCCACTGCTCATCGAACCAGCGTGCGCCGTAGGCGTTGGCGACGGTGGTGATCAGCGCCATGTTCTCGCCCCAGCCAGCCTTGCCGCGCAGGCAGATGCCGTATTGCTCCTTGTCCTTGTTGGTGAGTTTTTCGGCGAAGCCGGCGATCTGTTCCCAGGTCGGACGCTCCGGCATGGTCAGGCCGGCGTCCTTGAACAGGTCGGTGCGGTAATAGGTGATCGAGCTTTCGGCGTAGAACGGCAGGGCGTACAGCGAACCCTTGACCGACAGGCCTTCACGCACCGATGGGAACACATCGTCGAGGGCGTAGCTGGCCGGCAGATCCTTCATCGGCTCCAGCCAGCCTTTGGCACCCCAGAGTGCGGCTTCGTACATGCCGATGGTCAACACGTCGAACTGACCGCCCTGGGTGGCGATGTCGGTGGTCAGGCGCTGACGCAGGACGTTTTCTTCGAGCACGACCCAGTTCAACTTGATGTCCGGGTGCTCGGTCTCGAAGGTTTTCGAGAGCTTTTGCATGCGGATCATGTCGCTGTTGTTGACGGTGGCGATGGTCAGGGTCTGGGCGCCAAGGCTGACGCTGCTGAGGGTCATGCAGGTGAGGGCAAGCAGAGCTTTTGCAGTGGGTTGCATCGTGCACTCCTTTTCTGCACCCGGAGGGGGACAGAAGGACAGTTATTGTTTTTGTGTCTTCCGGCTGCAGGAAGAATGTGCACTGATTACAGCCTTCAATCGCAGGGCTGACAAATCATCCCTAGCACTTGAATCGATACTTTTTTGCACTCGGGATTGGAGTGATTAACGCAGGGAAGGGGATTCCAGCAGGTCAGCGTTGATGAAACCGTACAGGTTTTCGGAAGTCAGCCGTGGTTCTGCTCGGTCAGGCGCTGCACTACCAGCCGCCGGTAATGCGATGGCGTCATACCTTTGAGCTGCTGAAAGCGCCGGTTGAAATTGGAAATGTTGTTGAAGCCCGACTCGAAACACACCTCGGTTACCGGTTTGTCGCCATCCGCCAGCAGTTCGCAGGATTTGCTGATGCGCAGGCGATTGACGAACTCGATGAAATTGCGCCCCGTGGCCTGCTTGAACACGCGGCTGAAATAGGTGGGTTTCATGCCCAGATGCTCGGCGACTTCCTCCAGCGGCAGTTCGCGGGCGTAGTGGGCGAAGATGTAATCCACCGCACGGTTGGTGCGATCGATGTTGTGTTCGTCGGCCAGTTGCGGGGTGGTTGCGCCGGACAGCAGTTGGTAGTCGTCGGTGGCTGCCAGCAATTCCATCAGGATGAAAAAGTGCCCGAGGCGGGTGATGCCGCTTGAATCGGCGATGCGTTGCATCAGGGTCATGGCCTGACGAATCGTCTGCGGTGAGCGGAATTCGATGCCGTATTGCGCGCGCTCAAGCAATGGCGCCAGGGTTTTGAGTTCGGCGAACACCTGATGGCCGCTTTCGAACAGCTCATCGGTGAAGTTGACCAGCATGTCGCGCTTCTCGACCACTTCGTCTTCGGCCACCTGGCTGATCCAGTTGTGCGGCAGATTGGGGCCGGTCAGGAACAGGGTCTGCGGGTAGAAGTTGCCGATGTAGTCGCCGATGAACACCTTGCCCGAACTGGCCACGATCAAATGCAGTTCGTATTCCTTATGGAAATGCCAGCGCACCAGCGGGCAGGGGAAGCCGTGCTGGCGATAGATGATGGACAACCCGTTGTGGTCATCCATCAATTCATAAGAGGGGTCGGTCACGCGGGCGGTTCGGGTCATGATCGGGTGCTTTTTTTGTTATCGCCCGGCGATCATGCCTCTTTGTGCGCGGGGTGCGCCAGTTCCCATTGCGGCTCAAAGCTTGCGTTGTCGGGCCTTCATCAAGCGATTACTTGTTCTGGTTCTTGGCCTCAATCCACTGCGCCATGTATTGGGTACTTTTGTGTGAGTGGTGGCGCAACATGCTGCCGATAAAGTTTTGGCGTCTTAGTTGAGCAATGTTTTGGCGACACTCCTGCAACTTGTTGATCAATGCCGGTCCATGTATGGCTTGCGGGTAAACGTCGTTGAGCAGTGCTTGTCCCTGAGACTGAGCTGCCTGCCAGCGGGCCTCGTCGCGATAGAGTTCCACGGCGGCATTGGCCAGATCCTGCGCCGTATGACAAATGGCGCCCGGCCAGGGTTGGTCGGTGTGCATGCCTTCCGCACCGATCGGCGTAGTGACACTCGGAGTGCCGCAGAGCATGGCGTCGATCAGTTTGCCCTTGATGCCAGCGCCAAACCGCAGAGGTGCCAGGCAGATGCGCGCATCGGACATCACCTGCAACGCATCTTCGGCCCAGTTCATGATGTGAAAACCCTGCGCGGCATTGTGCAGCGCAGCAGCCTTGGGCGGCGTGTAGGCGCCGTAGATGTGCAATTGAGCTTTCGGAAGTTGCTCGCGGATCAGCGGCCAGACGGCCGATTTCATCCATAACACCGCGTCCCAGTTCGGCGCGTGGCGGAAATTGCCGATACTGAGGAAGTGCGCGCGGTCCTCGAAAGGTTTTGCCGGTGTGCTGGACGGTTCGACCATCAGCGGGCACCAGTGCAGCAACTCGGGCGCCAACTTGAACTGCTGCACCAGCAACTCGATTTCCACCTGCGAAATCATCAGGTTCAGATCGCAGCGAAACAGCGCGGCAATCTCGCGTTTGGCCAGATCGGTATCAGCCATCAGTTCGAATTCTTCGCGCAACGCGGGCGCGAACAACCCATGGAAGTCATTCGCGTCATCGCTGGCTTTCAGCCGATCCTTCAAGCGTTGATGACGAGCGTGCCGCAAACTCTGCAAGTCCGATGTTTCCAGTACGCGCAACGCGTCGGGGCAGTGTTTTTCCACGCGCCAGCCAAACTGTTCTTCAATCATGAATTGATCGAACAGCACGATATCCGGCGCCAGTTCGCTGACGAAGACATCGAAGCTGCTGTTGTTCAATTCGATCGGAACAGTGCGAATGCCCAGTTCGGCAAGATCGGCCGGATGTTCGCCGACACCCGCAGGGCTGGCAAACGTAATGTCCCAGCCCTGTTGCAGGAAGGTCTCGAGAATCTGCATCACATGCCCGCTCGCGGCGGAGGAGCGGGGTTCCGGCCAGACGTAACCAATGACGAGGACTTTGGTTGCGGGCTGACTCATGAAAAAGTGTTTCCTGAAGAACGAGAGGGAAGAAGAAACGCGCGGATTAGAACATATCCTGAGGTTGAATCCGCGCGGGAAAGGCCGCTTGTGTCAGTGTTGACCCAGAACGCTTTTCACCTTGTCGCGCAGTTGATCGATCGAGAAAGGCTTGCCGATCACATGCATGTCAGCCGGCACTTCAATGGTCTCGGCATATCCGCTGGCAAACAGAATCGGCAGTGAAGGGCGGATATTGCGAGCCTCTGTGGCCAGTTGACGGCCATCCATGATCGGCAGCCCGACGTCGGTCATCATCAGATCGATGTGCTGATTTGCATCCTTGATGATTGCCAGGGCCTGTTCGCTGCCGTCCGCCTCCAGCACCTTGAAGTCCAGTTCCTCCAGCACGTCGACGATCAGCATGCGCACGATGGTGTCGTCTTCTACTACAAGGATGGTGGACGTGGTGGTGGACATAGTGGCGGCTCTCAAGAATGGGGGACGGGGCGCCGGTCGATCAAAATTGCCGGGCTCTTGCATGAGTAAGTGGCGCATGGCCACAAGTTCCCGGATGGATATAAAAAAGAATAGGCGCAAACGGGCGGGCAAGGATAACCGTTGGCTGGCGATCCGGCGCAGGCAAATGTGGGAAAACAGTGCTAAGACTGTGAGAAAAATGGATCCATGCCGCCGTTTTGGGGCAAACTCCCTGGTTTTCAACAGTTCGACAAGGCTGCCACATGTCCTCTCCGTCTTCGGTTGATGAATCACGGTTTCGCAAACTGCTGACCCGCAACATCGCGCTGCCACTGGGCGTCGGTGCGATCAGTGCCGTGTTCTTCGTGTCGCTGATCACTTATTTGCTGTCGGTCATCCAGTGGGTGGAGCACACCGACCGGGTGATCAATAACGCCAACGAAGCGGTGAAGCTCACGGTCGATCTGGAAACCGGCATGCGCGGCTTCCTGCTCAGTGGCGACGAGCATTTCCTCGATCCCTATGAAACGGCCAAGCCTCGCATCGCCGTGGCGCTCAACACCTTGCTTGAACTGACCGCCGACAACCCGGTGCAGACCGATCGCTTGCGCCGCCTGCAAGCGTTGCAGACCGAGTGGGCGACCTACGCGCAATCGATGATCGACCTGCAACGCGCCAGCGGCGACTACAAGGCTGCGGTGAAGGCCGGGCGCGGCAAGCGCCTGACCGATGAGATCCGCAAGCAATTCGATGACGTGATCGACACTGAGCAGACATTGCGCACCACGCGCAACGAAGATGTGCGCCGGACCACGATCTGGAGCATCAGCCTCTATCTGTTGTTCATCGCCGGCATCAGCGGTTTGCTGGCCTATATTGGCCGGCGCGATCTGGTCAGTCTTTCCAACAGTTACAGCGCCAACCTGGCCGCACAACTGGCCAGTGCTGAACGCCTCTCGCAGCAAGCCTGGCTACGCACAGGCCAGACCGAACTGGCCGAGCAGGTGCTGGGGCAACTGACGCTCAACCTGTTGGGTCGCAACATCCTGCAATTTTGTGCGCAATACCTGGGCACTGCCGTCGCGGCGTTGTACGTGCGTGAAGAACATGGCGGCCTGAAGCGCGTGGCGACTTACGGTTTCTCTCGCGAGCAGGAACAACAGGAACAATCCCTCTATAGCGACGAAGGCATCGTTGGCCAGGCCGCGCAGCAGGCGCGACTGATTCGCCTCGATTCGGTGCCGGCCGATTACTTCAAGGTCAGCTCCGGTCTGGGTGAAGGCTTGCCGCACAGTGTGCTGGTGGTGCCGACCAGCGATGACGACCGGGTCAACGGCGTGATCGAACTCGGCTTCCTGCGTCCGCTGACCGAGCGTGACGTTGCCTTGCTGGAGCTGATTGCCGGCAACATCGGCACGTCCATCGAAGCGGCGCGTTATCGCCAGCGTCTGCAGGAAGTCCTGGCCGAAACCCAGCAGCTCAACGAAGAGTTGCAGGTGCAGCAGGAAGAACTGAAAACCGCCAACGAAGAACTGGAAGAGCAGTCGCGGATTCTCAAGGAGTCCCAGGCGCATCTGGAAACCCAGCAGGTCGAGCTGGAACAGACCAACGAGCAACTGGCCGAGCAGGCCCAGACCCTGGCCGAGCAACGCGACGCCATGGACCAGAAGAACACCGAACTGAATCAGGCTCAGGTGCAACTGGAAGAGCGCGCCGAAGAGCTGCAGCGCTCGAGCAAGTACAAATCCGAATTCCTCGCCAACATGTCCCACGAACTGCGCACACCGCTGAACAGTTCGCTGATCCTGGCCAAGTTGCTGGCGGAAAACCCGCAGGAAAACCTCAGCGCCGAGCAGGTGAAGTTTGCCGAGTCGATCTATTCCGCCGGCAACGACTTGCTCAACCTGATCAACGACATTCTCGACATTTCCAAAGTCGAAGCCGGCAAACTCGAAGTGGTTCCGGAAAACACCAGCGTGGCACGTCTGGCCGATGGCCTGCGCAGCGTGTTCGAACCCCTGGCTGCGGACAAGAAACTGACGTTCAGCGTCGAGTTGCAACCGGATGCGCCGATCACTCTGTTCACCGACCGCCAGCGTCTGGAGCAGGTGATCAAGAACCTGTTGTCCAACGCCGTGAAGTTCACCGAACACGGCACGGTCAGCCTGACCATTGCCGGCCAGCCGGACGACCGCATTGCCTTTATCGTGCGCGACTCGGGGATCGGGATTGCGCAGGACCAGCAGGAAAGCATTTTCGAGGCCTTCCGCCAGGCTGACGGCACCACCAACCGCAAGTACGGCGGGACCGGTCTGGGGTTGTCGATTTCCCGGGATCTGGCGATGTTGCTGGGCGGTTCAATCAGCGTCAGCAGCGCACCGGGGCAGGGCAGTGTGTTTACCCTCGTCCTGCCACAACAATACAGCGAAGAGGGCGAAACGGCGTTCGCACCGCTGACGTTTACTCCGCCCGCACCGGTTGCCGCGCCGGTCGTGGCGGTTTCGCCGGTGGCCTCCGCGGATATCCCGCGTTTCAATGACGACCGCAACAAGGCTCCGTTCGACACCCGCTGCATTCTGGTGGTGGAAGACGAGCCGAACTTTGCCCACATCCTCTACGACCTGGCCCACGAGCTGGGCTATCAGTGCCTGGTCGCCCACGGTGCCGATGAAGGTTACGACCTGGCGAAAGAGTTCGTGCCGGACGCGATCCTGCTGGACATGCGCCTGCCGGACCACTCGGGCCTGACCGTCCTGCAACGCCTGAAAGAACACGCCGAAACCCGGCACATCCCGGTGCACGTGATTTCGGTCGAGGATCGTGTCGAGGCTGCCATGCACATGGGTGCCATCGGTTACGCGGTCAAACCGACCACCCGCGAAGAGCTCAAAGACGTGTTCGCGCGCCTTGAAGCCAAGCTGACCCAGAAGGTCAAACGCGTGCTGCTGGTCGAGGACGACGATCTGCAACGGGAAAGCATCGCCCGTCTGATTGGTGATGACGACATCGAAATCACCGCCGTCGGTCTGGCGCAGGATGCGCTGGAGCTGCTGCGCACGACGATCTTCGATTGCATGGTCATCGACCTGAAGCTGCCGGACATGCTCGGCAACGATCTGCTCAAGCGCATGTCCACTGAAGACATCTGCTCGTTCCCGCCGGTCATCGTCTACACCGGACGCAACCTGACCCGTGATGAAGAGGCCGATCTGCGCAAGTATTCGCGTTCGATCATCATCAAGGGCGCACGCTCGCCGGAACGCCTTCTGGACGAGGTCACACTCTTTCTGCACAAAGTCGAATCGCAGTTGTCCCATGAACGGCAGAAGATGCTGAAAACCGCGCGTAGCCGCGACAAGGTCTTCGAAGGGCGCAAAGTGCTGCTGGTGGACGACGATGTGCGTAACATTTTCGCCCTGACCAGCGCGCTGGAAACCAAGGGAGCAGTCGTGGTGATCGGCCGGAACGGCCGTGAAGCGATTGAAAAACTGAAAGAAGTCGAGGACATCGATCTGGTGCTGATGGACGTGATGATGCCGGAAATGGATGGTTTTGAAGCCACCATGGAAATCCGCAAGGATCCGCGCTGGCGCAAGCTGCCGATCATCGCGGTGACGGCGAAGGCCATGAAGGACGATCAGGAGCGCTGCCTGCAGGCGGGCGCCAATGATTACCTGGCCAAGCCCATCGATCTGGATCGCCTGTTCTCGCTGATTCGCGTGTGGTTGCCGAAGATGGAACGCATTTAGTGGAACGTAGTAATCACGTTGAACGAAACAGTGAAATCGAACTGCGGTTGCTGATCGAGGCGATTTATCTCAAGTACAGCTACGACTTTCGCGATTATTCCGGCGCATCGATCAAGCGCCGGGTGCAACATGCGCTGAGCCAGTTCGAATGCGCGACCATTTCGGCATTGCAGGAAAAGGTCCTGCATGACCCGACGGCGTTCATGCAATTGCTGCAATTGCTGACGATTCCGGTCAGCGAGATGTTCCGCGATCCGTCGCACTTCCTGGCGATCCGTCAGGAGGTGGTGCCGCTGCTCAAGACCTATCCGTCGATCAAAATCTGGATCGCCGGGTGCAGCACCGGTGAGGAGGTCTACTCGATGGCGATCCTGCTGCGCGAGGAAGGTCTGCTGGATCGCACGATCATCTACGCCACCGACATCAACCCGCGCTCGCTGGACAAGGCCAAGCAGGGGATTTTCTCGATGGAGAACGTGCGCGCCTACACCGCCAACTACCAGCAGGCCGGCGGTCAGCGCTCGTTTGCCGACTACTACACGGCTGCGTATGGTTACGCGATTTTCGACAAGAGCCTGTGCGAGAACGTGACCTTCGCCGATCACAGCCTGGCAACGGATAGCGTATTCTCCGAAACCCAATTAATTTCATGTCGTAACGTGTTGATTTATTTCAATAAAAAACTTCAGGATCGAGCATTTGGGTTGTTCCATGAATCATTGTGCCATCGTGGTTTTCTGGTGCTGGGCAGCAAGGAAACTTTGGATTTTTCCGGCTACTCCAACCAGTTCGAACCCTTGGTGAAACAAGAACGGATCTACCGCAAATCATGAACAGTGCAGCGGATTTGCCTCGGGTCGAGGCGATTGTGGTCGGGGCTTCCGCCGGTGGCGTCGAGGCCTTGCTGACCCTGCTCGGTTCGCTGCGGGCAGGCTTCGGTCTGCCGATCATCATCGTGCTGCATCTGCCGGAAGAACGACGCAGCCAACTCGCCGAGGTGTTCGCCCGGCGCGTGGCGTTACCGGTCACCGAGGCCATCGATAAACAGGACATCAGTCCCGGCACGGTGTATTTCGCCACACCGGGTTATCACCTGTCGGTGGAGCAGGATCGCAGCCTGTCGTTGAGCCTGGAAGACCGTTTGCACCATTCGCGGCCCTCGATCGACTTCCTGTTCGAATCCGCTGCCGATGTCTACGGCCCGACGCTGGCAGCCGTGCTGCTGACCGGGGCCAATCACGATGGCGCAAGAGGACTGGCCCAGGTCAAACGCCAGGGAGGGCTGACCATCGTTCAGGATCCGCAGGACGCGCTGGTGGCGACCATGCCCGAGGCCGCATTGAAGACTCATCAACCGGATCACATACTTTCCATACGCGGCATCGGCCGTCTGCTTGTCGAGCTGGAACGAATCGCATGCTGAGTAATATTCAGGCAAAACTGCTGATCGTCGACGATCTGCCCGAGAACCTGCTGGCTCTCGAAGCGCTGATCAAACGCGAAGACCGCACCGTCTACAAAGCGCTTTCAGCAGACGAAGCGCTGTCGCTGTTGTTGCAACACGAATTCGCCATGGCCATTCTCGATGTGCAGATGCCCGGCATGAACGGCTTCGAACTGGCCGAACTGATGCGCGGCACCGAGAAGACCAAGAACATCCCGATCATTTTCGTCAGCGCCGCCGGCCGTGAACTGAACTACGCGTTCAAGGGCTATGAAAGTGGCGCGGTGGACTTCCTGCACAAGCCGCTGGATATCCATGCGGTGAAGAGCAAGGTCAACGTCTTCGTCGACCTGTATCGCCAGAGCAAGGCGATGAAGCAACAGGTCGAAGCGCTGGAGCAGAGCCGTCGCGAACAGGAAGCGCTGTTGCAGCAACTGCAAAGCACCCAGGGAGAACTGGAGCAGGCCGTGCGCATGCGTGACGATTTCATGTCGATCGTCGCCCACGAAGTGCGCACGCCGCTCAACGGCCTTATCCTCGAAACGCAGCTGCGCAAGATGCACCTGGCCCGGGACAACGCCGCCGCGTTCACCCTCGACAAGATGCACGCCATGGTCGACCGCGACGAGCGTCAGATCAAAAGCCTGATCCGGCTGATCGAGGACATGCTCGACGTGTCGCGGATCCGCACCGGCAAGCTGTCGATCCGACCGAGTCGCTTCGATCTTTCGCAACTGGTGGGCAACCTTCTGCAGAATTTCGCCCAGCAGATCGAAGCGGCCGAGACTGAAGTCAGCTTTACCGCGACGGAGCCGGTGGAAGGGCAGTGGGACGAGTTCCGCATCGAACAAGTGGTGTCGAACCTGCTGACCAACGCCTTGCGGTATGGCGGCAAGAGCCCGGTGCAGGTGCGGGTTTATCGCGAAGGTAAAGAGGCGCGGGTCGAAGTTGCGGATCAGGGCATCGGCATCAGCGAGGAGAACCAGAAACGTATTTTTCAGCAGTTCGAACGGGTTTCCGCCAAGACGGTGGTCGCCGGTCTCGGACTGGGTCTGTTCATTTCCGAGCAGATCGTCGCCGCCCACGGCGGCTCCATCGTCGTCGAAAGCAGGATCAACGAGGGCGCCCTGTTTCGCGTTTGTCTGCCGCTCCAGGAAAACGGCGAAACAAACGCAACCTCTGAGTGACCACACGGTCGTATCAGCAGCTATTGACCGAACAAAGGCTTCCCATGAGCGTAGATGCACAAGATGTAGTACTCGTCGTCGAGGACGAACCGGTGATCCTGATGGTGCTGACAGACTATCTGTCAGGGCAGGGCTATCGCGTATTGCAGGCCGAAAACGGCGAGCAGGCGTTCGAGATTCTGGCGAGCAAGCCGCATCTGGACATGTTGATTACCGATTTCCGCCTGCCGGGCGGAATCTCCGGCGTGCAGATCGCCGAACCCGCCGTCAAATTGCGTCCTGACCTGAAGGTGATCTTCATCAGCGGCTATCCGCAGGAAATCCGCGAGACCGGCAGCCCGATCACCCGCCGGGCACCGATCCTGGAAAAACCGTTCGACCTGGATGTATTGCAGGAAAAGATTCAGGAACTGCTGGCCTGAGGCGTCAACCGCCTCAGCTCTTGATCATCTCCCGCACCTTCGCCGTCAACAGATCGAAGGTGAACGGCTTGGTGATCATCTGCATGCCCGGGTCGAGAAATCCGCCGCGCACCGCAGCGTGCTCGGCATAGCCTGTGATGAACAGCACTTTCAATTCCGGCCGGTATTGTCGACCGATTTCCGCCAGTTGCCGGCCGTTCATGCCCGGCAGACCGACGTCGCTGATCAGCAGATCGATGCGCTGCGCCGAGTCCAGGATGGGCACGGCACCGTCGGCGTCGCTCGCTTCGACAAATCCGTAACCCAACTCACTCAATACGGCGCTGACCAGCACACGTACGGCCGGGTCGTCTTCAACGATCAGCACGGTTTCGCCTTCCAGGGCGTCCGGAGTCTGTTCCGTATCCATCGGGGTATGGGGCAGGGACTCACCCTGAAACCGAGGTAGGTAGAGTTTGACCGTGGTGCCCTGATCGATTTCGCTGTCGATCGACACATGCCCGCCGGACTGCTTGCTGAAGCCATAGATCATCGACAGACCCAGTCCGGTGCCCTGACCGATGGGTTTGGTGGTGAAAAACGGATCGAATGCGCGGTTGATCACGCTCTGCGGCATGCCGCAGCCATTGTCGGTCACGCTTAACACGACGTAATCGCCGGGTTGCAGATTGCTGTAGCTCGCGGTGAAATCACGATCCAGCACCTGATTGCCTGTTTCGACCACCAGATTGCCGCCGTCGGGCATCGCGTCCCGGGCGTTGATCACCAGGTTGAGCAGGGCGCTTTCCAGTTGATTGGGGTCGGCCTCGGCCACCCACAATTGTTCATGCAAACGCATGTCCAGCTGGATGCTTTCATTGAGACTGCGTTGCAGCAGCTCGCCCATCGATTGCACCAGATCATTCATCTGCACCGCTTTGGAGTCCAGCGACTGCCGGCGGGAAAACGCCAGCAAGCGGTGAGTCAGGCCCGCCGCACGGTTGGCTGAGGTCACGCCCAGATCGATCAGGCTGTCGAGATCCTCTGTCCGGCCACGGGCAAGACGCCGGCGCAGCAATTCCAGACTGCCGATGATCCCGGTCAGCATGTTGTTGAAGTCGTGGGCGATCCCGCCGGTGAGCTGACCGACTGCTTCCATCTTCTGCGACTGGCGCAGCGCTTCTTCGTTGTGCCGCAGTTGCGCCGTGCGTTCCTCGACTTGTTGCTCAAGGGTTTCGAGGGTCGATTGCAGACGCCGCTCGCTTTCGCTCAGATCGATCAGACGGTCGCGGGCCTCGTACTGTCGTCGTCGACCGCGCAAGGCTGTAGAAACCAGACTGATCAGGGTCGCCGGATGAAAAGGGCGTTCAAGGAATGTCACGTTGCCCAGCAATTCACTGAGGCGTGAAGACGGACCTTGCTCGGCGCCGCCATGATGGGTGAACAGGACGATTGGCAGATCCGACCATGCCGGCTGTTGCTTCAGATAGGCCAGCAGGCCTTCCAGGTCCGGGCCATTCAGGGCTTCGGCGGCAATCAGCAACAGGCCTGCGCCGGGTTCCAGTTCGGTACACAGGTTTCCCAGGTCGGGGGTGATCAGGCCGCCATACCCGGCCTCGTTGAGGATCATCAGTGCAATCTGGCTGTCGCGACCCAGGGGCGCCAGAATCAGCGCCCGTTCCGACAGCGGGACGGTGACGGTCACAAGTTGTCTTCCTTGAGCAGCGGATTGCTCGCGCCGAGGTACGTGGGCACGCCGCGCAGCACGCCCTGGAAGGCTTCCAGCGGTTCGCCGATGGTCATGCCCTGGGCGGAAATCCGGTATTCACGGATGGTCGATTCGTGGCTGCCGGTGCGTTTCTTGATGATCGAAATCGCCCGGCGCACCTTGCCGAGGGCTTCGAAGTAACGCAGCAGGATGACCGTGTCGGCCAGATAGGTGATGTCCACCGGCGCCTGCATGTCGCCGACCAGGCCGTGCTGGGCGACGGTCATGAAAGTCGCGGCGCCTTTGCGGTTCAGATACAGCAGCAGTTCGTGCATGTGCAGGACCAGCGCGTTTTCTTCCGGCATGGCGGCTTGATAGCCGTTGATACTGTCGATCACCACGGTCTTGATGTCGGCTTCATCGACACAGCGTCGTACCCGGTGGGAGAACTCACCGGGGGACAGTTCGGCCGCGTCGACCTGCTCGATCAGCAGATTACCGGTGGCTTGCAGGGCCTTGAGGTCGATGCCGATGTTTTTCATGCGCTCGAACAGCAGGCCCAGTTCTTCGTCGAAAATGAACAATGCCGCTTTTTCGCCGCGCGTTACCGCTGCGGCAGCGAAGATCATCGAGATCAGCGATTTGCCGGTACCGGCCGGGCCGAGAATCAGCGTGCTGGAGCCGGTCTCGATGCCGCCACCGAGCAGCGCGTCCATTTCGCTGATGCCGCTGGTCAATTGCAGACGTGGGTAATCGCCCCGATGTTCAGCCGCCACCAGACGCGGAAAGACATGCACGCCATCGCCCATGATGGTGAAGTCGTGAAAACCACCGCGATATTTCTGACCGCGATACTTGATCACCCGCACGCGTCGGCGTTCGGCGCCGTAGTTGGGGGTCAGTTCTTCGAGGCGGATGACGCCGTGGGCCACGCTGTGGACGGTCTTGTCGAGGGATTCGGTGGTCAGGTCATCCAGCAGCAACACCGTCGCGTCATAGCGCACGAAGTAATGCTTGATCGCCAGAATCTGCCGGCGATAGCGCAGAGAACTTTGCGCCAGCAGGCGGATCTCCGACAGGCTGTCGAGCACTACCCGGGTCGGTTTGAAGCGCTCGACCACTTCGAAAATCTGTTTGGTGGCTTCACCCAGTTCCAGATCCGAGGAGTACAGCAGGCTTTGCTGATGCTCGGCATTGAGCAGACTTTCCGGCGGTGTCAGCTCGAAAATCTCGATGTTCTCGTTCAACTCCCAGCCGTGGGATGCCGCACCCTGGCGCAATTCGCGCTCGGTTTCGGAGAGTGTGATGTACAGCGAGCGCTCTCCGGCACGGGCACCGGCGAGGAGAAAATGCAACGCCACCGTGGTTTTACCGGTACCGGGCTCGCCCTCCAGCAGGAACACATGACTGCGAGACAGACCACCGGCCAGGATGTCATCCAGACCTTCGATGCCGGTGGCGGCTTTTGCGCTGATCAACTCGTTCGATGTAGACAAAAAATGCCCTCTCATGACTAGGGGAAACGAGGCAGCGGGCGGTGTACGCCTTTGCGGGCTGCCTGTTTACTTGACTCTTTGCCGAGGGGGCGGTTCCGAAATTCTTTCCGGGTATGTCATGGAAGCTGTCAGAAGTCGTTCAAAGACCCTGCTGCAACGAGGGGTCGTCCGGATTCATCTGTTCGAGTTGGGCCAGCAGAACCTGCACGTTCTGTAACTGACCACTTTCTTTCCAGTAACTGATCAGCAGCACCCGTGCCTTGCGGTCGGCGGGGTGGCGCTGAACGATTTCCTGTAACTGTTTCTGCGCCGCTTCGAGTTCCTCGGCGCTGTGCAGCGTGGTGGCGAGGTCGTAGCGATAGTCCTTGTTGTCGGGTTCCAGCTCCACGGCCTTGGACAGACCGAGCAGGGCGAATTCCCGTTGATCGTGATGGAGCAGCCACAAGCCCAGGGCATGTTGCAGGTAGGCGGAGTCGGGTTGGGACTTCAGCTGTCGGGCCAGCAGTTGCCGGGCGGCGTCGCTCTGGCCCTGGCGGTCAAGCACCTCGATCTGCATCACCAGCGCCGGCAGATTGGCGGGATCCAGACGAAGGGTCTGCTCGAGGGCTTCCTGCGCCTGTTTGAGCTCGGCATTGTGCAGGTACAGACGCGCCAGTTGCGCATGGTTGGTGGCGCTTTCCGGCTGATGCTTGAGCGCCTCTTCCCACACGTCGATGCCTTGCTGCAACGGCGCGAAGTACAGGCCCAACTGGTCCGGGGACAGGCCGAGCAGGGCGTTGATCGCGGCAAAACGAACGTTCTGGTCTTCATCGTCGAGCAACGGGCCAAGCAACAGACTGCGCTGGCCGCCCGGCACCAGGCCGGTCACGCTCCTGATCGCCGCCATTCGCACGTCGGGGGACTCGTTCTGCAGATCGGCATCGGCCAGTTTCAACGCTTGCGGGCTCGGGTAGTTCGGCAGTTCGGCATGCAGCCAGACGCGCCGCTTGACTGAAAGATCCGGGCGTCCCAGTTGCTGGTACAAAACCCGCGCCGCGCCCGGCTGGCCGGCCCGGGCGGCGGCCAGCGCTTCACTGTAGCCATGCTTGATGGCTTCCGGCACCACGGGGGCGGTGCTGCGCAGCGACAGCCAGGCAACCAAAAGGACAAGCACGAGGCCAAGACTGATGAACACGTAGCGGCGGGACTGAGGCATGCAGGTATCCGAAGCTTTCATATTGACGCAGAGGGGCAAGCTTCGGTCAGCTGACGCCTTGAGTCAAACACTCTGCCCGATATGTCACGCGACTGAGGATGAATATCCCTACAACATCTGTCGGCCCTGGAAGCCGTCGAGCTTTCGATGCAGTGACTACGCTTGGTGAAGTTCCTTTGACGAGTGCGTTCATGCAAGCCCTGCTCAATTATTTCAGGACAGTGATCCATCCCGGTCAGGCCGTGTTGCTGTTTGCTCTGCGCACCATTGCTGCCGGGCTGCTGACGCTTTATCTGGCGTTCCTGTTCGATCTGGATCAACCCAAATGGTCGATCATGGCAGTGGTCATCATCAGTCAGCCGCTGGCCGGGATGGCGCTGGCCCGCAGTTTCGGTCAGGTCATCGGCACTACGCTGGGTGCTGCGGTGGCGGTGCTGATCATGGCAATTTTCCCTCAGGCGCCTTTGCCGTTCATCACAACCCTGGCGCTGTGGTTGGCACTATGCACGGCCGGCGGCACCTTGCTGCGCTACACCAGTTCCCAGGCGTTCGTGCTCAGTGGCTACACCGCCGTGGTGGTGGCGTTGCTGGCCATTCCGGACCAGGACGGCACCTTCCTGCTGGCGGTTACCCGGGTGACCGAAACCCTGCTGGCGGTGGCCTGCGTCTGTGTCGTCAGCCTGCTGACGGCCCGTCCGGAGGCGGTTTCGCGCAACTACTTCGCCAAAGTCGATCAGGTGATCAAACTGGTCGCCACCCATGCCGCTGCGGTGATTCGCACCGAAGAAAGCGAAACCGAATTCCAGCGCCGGCAAATGCAACTGCTCGGCGAAATCAGCGCCCTGGAAGGCTTGCGCCGTCATCTGTATTTCGATGCTCCGCGCCTGCGCAGTGCCAACAATCTGGTGTTGATGCTGGGCAATCAACTGATGCTGCTGACTTCGCGCCTGACAGCCCTGCGGCATCAGCGGCAGTTGCTGACCGAACGCTGGGACGGGGATCTGCCGCTGGAGGTCCAGCGCTTGCGCGCCGATGAACTGGCGTTTCTCGATCAACTGGCACAGTACGGGCGTTCACTGCCGGAAGACATGAGGCATCAGCTGGTTGTCCTGCAGCAACAATTCGAAGCGCTGGCCTACAGGGCTGAACAGTTGACCGAGGACATGAGCGCAACCCTGCGTTCGCTGGCCTGGGCCCTGCGCTGGGAGCAGGCGCGGCTGCTGCAACAACTGGAGCAGATCCTCGAACTGAGCGAAGCCATACAGGACGGGCGAGAGGCCAGCTGCATGTTTCGCGGCCAGTCCAGCCCGCTGCACCTGGATTTCACTCTGGCGACGATGAATGCCATCCGGGCCTTCAGTGCATTGCTGGTGGCCGGGCTGATCTGGATCGAAACCGCCTGGGACGGTGCCCGTGGCGGGATGATTCTGGTGGGGATTCTGTGTTCGCTGATGGCAACGTTCCCGCGCCCCTTGATCGCCGCGCAGAGCTACGCCCGGGGACTGGGCCTGGCACTGGTGGTTTCGGCGTTGTATCAATTCATGCTGGTACCGGCGGTCAACGACTTCGAATGGCTGGCGTTATTGCTGGCTCCGCTGCTTTACGTCATCGCGGTGGGACTGGCCAGCCCGGCCACGGCGGGCATCGGCATGGGGCTGGGCTTGTCGAGTTTCCTGATGCTCGGCCCGCAGAACGTCGGAACCGGGCAGAACACCGCCATTCAATGGTTCGAGTTTGCCGGTGCCTACGTCAGTGCGGCGATGCTGGCTCTGATCGTTTATGCGTGGATCTTTCCGTTCCGGCCGGTGTTGCGAATCCGTCGGTTCTACAACGAAGCTCGGGAGCAGGTGTATCAACTGACCCAATCGCCCGCCACGGACGCAGAGCAATTCGCGTTCGAAAGCCGCATGGTTGACCGCCTGACCACCATGCTGGGTCTGTTGCCGGCAGCCAATGATCCGGACATGCAACGACGCTATGAAATCAGCCTCGCCTGTGTGGCACTCGGTGTCGCCATTCACCAGCTCAGGCAACAGGTGCAGGGCAACGCTTTGCTGACGGACGCTTTCGGCCGGCAACTGATGGCCGCCTTGCGCCAGACCGGCCGCTTCGTCGCTGGCCGCCCGGATGTGCACTTGCCAGCCTTGCTGACTACGCTGCATGCGCTCGGTGACGAGCTGGATGAGCTGCATGCCGCCACACACGAGCACCTGTGGTCAGTGTTCCGCATGCGTGTGGCGCTGTTGATCGTCGTCTCGTTCCTTGAGCGTCACGGTGAATATCTGCAACACAATGCCCCTGAAGGAGACCCTGTCCTTGCCCATTGATTTCGAGGTCGGCGGCGTCTACCTGCCGCCAATTGCTCAGGCCCTGATTCTGGCCATACCGGTCTTTCTATTGCTGGACTGGGTATTGCGCCGCCTCGGTGTGCTGCGGCTGGTCTGGCATGAAGCGCTGTTCGAGGGCGCGCTGTACGCCTGTGTCTGCGCCACATTGATTCTGTTGATGGGAGCCTGATGCCTTGAAGACGTTGCTCACTCGATTGACGACATTGGCCGTGGTGCTGCTGGCCATCGTGCTCGGCTGGTTCGCCTGGGAGCATTACACCCGCGCACCCTGGACGCGGGATGCGCGGGTGAGGGCAGATGTGGTGACCCTGTCGGCGGATGTCTCGGGACGCATCGTCAGTCTGGCGGTGCAGGACAACCAGCATGTCGAGAAAGGCCAATTGCTGCTGGAGATCGATCCGGCTCGCTACAGTCTGGCGGTTGAACATGCCAGACGTTCGGTAGAAGTGGCGAAGGCAACACTCGGCCAATCCCGGGCGTCCATCGTGGCCAGCGAGGCCTTGCTGAAACAGCGCGAGAGTGAGGAGCGACGCAGACGCACACTCAAACAGGGCTTCGCGATTTCCGGTGAAGAGTGGGAAAAGTCCAGCACCGACGTGGCTGTGGCCCAGGCTGATCTGCTGCGTAATCAAGCGAATCTGGGATTGGCTGAAGCCAACGTTCAACTGGCTATTGCGGCACTGACCCAGGCCGAGTTGGATTTGCAGCGTACCCGTGTCGAATCGCCGGTGAGCGGTTATGTCACCAACCTGTTGACCCGGCAGGGCGACTACGCAGTGGCCGGCGGCGCATTGCTGGCACTGGTGGACAGCGACTCGTTCTACGTCAGTGGCTATTTCGAGGAAACCAAGCTGCCACGGATCGAGGAGGGCGACAGGGTACGGATCGAGTTGATGAGCGGTGAGAAGTTTGGCGGCACGGTACAAAGCATCGCCTTCGCCATCGCCGACCGGGAAAACGCGCCGGGCAGTCGATTGCTGGCCAACATCAACCCCAGTTACACCTGGGTAAAACTGGCGCAGCGGGTCCCGGTGCGAATTGGCATCGACCCCGACTATGCAGGCAAGGATCGCCTCAGGGCAGGCACCACAGCGACCGTCACCGTTCTGGAAAACCACGAAAGACAGGCACAAAAAAGCCCCGCGACCGAATGATACGCGGGGCAAAAAATTGGTTGGTTGCGGCCAACCAAAGGAGCTCTTTAAAAAACTGTTACTTGCTGGCGACCGTTTCCGGTTGCCAGCCACCACCGAGAGCCTTGTAGATCGCGACGATGCCGCGATACAGCTCGACTTCGGCCTGGGCCTGGCTGTCTTCGGCGTTCAAGCGTTCACGCTGGGCGTCGAGCAGCACCAGGAAATCCGTGGTGCCTTCGCGGTAGCGGATCTCAGCCAGGTCGGCAGCCTTGCGGCTGGATTCGCTCTGGCGGATTAGCGAGATCAAGCGTTGCTGACGTTTGCCGTAATCACTGAAGGCGTTTTCCGACTCTTCCAGAGCCAGCAGCACTTGTTGCTCGTAGGTTGCCAGTGCGCCTTCGGCATCGGCGTCGGCACCGCGCAAACGGGCACGCACGCTACCGAGGTCGAACGCCGCCCAGGTGATGCTCGGACCCAGCGCCCAGGCGTTGGCCGCCGAGGAACCGATCTGCGAACCACGCCCGGCGGTCCAGCCGAGGAAGCCGCTGAGGCTGACCCGTGGGAACAGGTCGGCCTTGGCCACACCGATACGTGCCGTGGCGGAAGCCAGTTTGCGTTCGGCGCTGAGGATATCCGGGCGACGTTGCAGCAGTTCGCCCGGGTTACCGATCGGCAATGCCTTGGCAATGGCTGGCAAGTCTTTCGGGCTCAGGTCGACGGTCAGCTTGTCCGGACGTTCACCCAGCAGGGTGGCGATGCGGTTTTTCTGCCGAACCTGCTCCGCCTGCAATTGCGGCACGCTGGCTTCCACCGAGGCCAGACGGGCATCGGCGCGCTCGACATCGAGCTGATCGCCGACGCCGGCGTCACGCAGGCTGATGGTGATCTTGCGCGACTCCTGCTGGTTTTCCAGGTTGGCCACGGCGATCTTTTCCCGCAGCTGGGCGCCACGCAGTTGACCGTACGCGTCCACCAGTTCGGCAATCATGGTGACTTGCAGCTGGTACAGATCGGCTTCGGCAGCCTGCTGATCGGCTTCGCTGGCTTCCAGGTTGCGCTGGATGCGACCAAACAGATCGACCTCCCAGGCCATGTCCAGACCCAGGTCATAGCGTTCGCTGTTGACCCGTTGGGTGGTCTGGCCGGGAATCTGTCCCTTGCCCAGATTGCTGCTGGCGCGGCTGGTGATGGTCGGCATCGCATCGTTGCTGACGTCGTCGCGGATTGCCCGGGCCGCTTTCCAGCGAGCAAAGGCGACGCGCAGTTGACGGTTGCCTTGCAGCGATTGAGTCACCAACTGGTTGAGGGTCGGATCGTCGAACTGCTGCCACCAGATGCCTTCGAATTTCGAACGGTCAAAGTTCTTCTGGCCGGCGGCGCCGTCGGTGGCGGCCGTGATGTTGGCCGCCTCCGTGGCTGGGGTCTTGTAGTCAGGGCCGACTGCACAGGCGCTCAGGGCCAGTACCAGCAGGCTCGGCAGGAAGACTTTCAGACTCATTGGTGCGCCTCCAGTTGCTGTGGAAGATTCTGCGCCTTGGCCGCTTTGCGGGCTTCACTGCGTTCCACGAAGTTGCGGATCAGTACGTAGAACACTGGCGTCAGCAGCAGACCGAAGAAGGTCACCCCAAGCATGCCGGAGAACACCGCCACACCCATGGCGTGACGCATCTCGGCACCGGCACCGCTGGAGAACACCAGTGGCACCACACCCATGATGAACGCGAACGAGGTCATCAGGATCGGCCGCAGACGCAGGCGGCAGGCTTCCAGTACCGCGGCCAGCGGATCGAGACCTTCCTGCTGTTTGTCCTTGGCGAACTCGACGATCAGAATCGCGTTCTTACAGGCCAGGCCCACCAGTACGATCAAACCGATCTGGGTGAAGATGTTGTTGTCGCCGCCGGAGATGATCACGCCGGTGATGGCCGACAGCAGGGTCATCGGTACGATCAGGATCACCGCCAGTGGCAGGCTCCAGCTTTCGTATTGAGCGGCGAGCACCAGGAACGCCAGCAGTACGCAGAGCGGGAACACGAACAGCGCGGTGTTGCCGGACAGAATCTGCTGGTAGGTCAGGTCGGTCCACTCGTAGGTCATGCCGTTCGGGAGTTCATCCTTGAGCAGTTTCTCGATGGCTTTTTCGGCCTGGCCGGAGCTGTAGCCCGGGGCTGCGGCACCGTTGATTTCAGCAGTGATGAAGCCGTTGTAGTGCATCACGCGATCCGGGCCCGAGGTGTCGCTGACCTTGATGAAGGTCGCCAGCGGGATCATTTCGCCCTTGTTGTTGCGCACTTTCAGCTGGCCGATCTGGTCGGATTCGAGGCGGAACTGCTGCTCGGCCTGAACGTTGACCTGATAGGTACGACCGAAGCGGTTGAAGTCGTTGGCATACAGCGAACCCAGGTAGATCTGCAGGGTGTCGAAGATGTCGCTGACGGCCACGCCGTGGGTCTTGGCTTTTTCCCGGTCGATGGCGGCATCGACCTGCGGCACGTTCACGGTGTAGCTGGTGAACAGGTTGGCCAGTTCCGGAACGTTATGGCTCTTGGCAATGATGTTCATGGTTTCCTTGTACAGCTCTTCGTAACCCAGGTTGCCCCGGTCTTCGATTTGCAGGCGGAAACCACCGATGGTGCCCAGACCTTGTACCGGCGGCGGCGGGAAGATCGCCATGTACGCTTCCTGGATGTTCGCGTATTGGCCGTTCAGGGCCCCGGCAATTGCACCGGCGGACATGCTCGGGTCTTTACGCTCGTCGAACGGTTTCAGGGTCACGAACACGATGCCGGCGTTCGGGCTGTTGGTGAAGCCGTTGATCGACAGGCCCGGGAACGCTACGGCACTTTCCACGCCAGGTTGTTTCAGTGCCAGGTCGGACATGCGCTTGATCACGTCTTCGGTACGGTCCAGGCTCGCGGCGTCCGGCAGTTGCGCGAAGGCCACCAGGTATTGCTTGTCCTGGCCGGGTACGAAACCGGTCGGCGTGCTGGAGAAACCGAAGAAGGTCAGCACCATCAGGCCTGCGTACAGGAAGAGGGCGATGCCGCTGCCACGGATGACCCGGCGCACGGTGCCGACGTAGCCATGACTGGCGCGGTCGAAGAAGCGGTTGAACGGACGGAACAGCCAGCCACCGAAGATCTTGTCCAGCACCCGCGAGAAGCGGTCTTTCGGTGCGTCGTGACCTTTGAGCAACACAGCGGCCAGCGCCGGCGACAGGGTCAGCGAGTTGAAGGCCGAGATCACTGTAGAGATCGCGATGGTCAGTGCGAACTGCTTGTAGAACTGACCCGTCAGGCCCGAGATGAATGCCGCCGGTACGAACACCGCACACAGCACCAGCGCCGTGGCAATGATCGGGCCGGTCACTTCACCCATGGCCTTTTTGGTCGCATCGAAGGGATTGAGCCCCAGTTCGATGTTCCGCTCGACGTTCTCCACCACCACGATGGCGTCGTCCACCACGATACCGATCGCCAGTACCAGACCGAACAGCGACAGGGCGTTGAGAGAGAAGCCGAACAGGTGCATCACCGCAAACGTACCGATCAACGATACCGGCACCGCTACCAACGGAATGATCGAGGCGCGCCAGGTCTGCAGGAACAGGATCACCACCAGAACCACGAGGATCAGTGCTTCGAAGAGGGTGTGAACCACCGCTTCGATGGAGCCGCGCACGAAGATCGTCGGGTCATAGACGATGCTGTAGTCCATGCCTTGCGGGAAGCTTTTCTTCAGCTCTTCCATCTTGCCGCGAACTTCGTTCGAGATTTCGATGGCGTTGGAGCCTGGACGCTGGAAGATCGGGATCGCCACGGCCGGCTGGTTGTTCAGCAACGAACGCAGGGCATATTGGCTGGAACCCAGTTCAACGCGGGCGATGTCCTTCAGGCGAGTGATTTCACCGTTGTCGCCGGCGCGAATGATGATGTTCTCGAACTCTTCCTCGGAAACCAGACGGCCCTGAGTGTTGACCGACAACTGGAAGCTCTGGGCATTCGGGGCAGGGGGAGCGCCCAGTTGGCCGGCGGCCACTTGACGGTTCTGCTCGCGAATCGCGGTGACCACATCAGTGGCGGTCAGATTACGCGAAGCGGTCTTGTTCGGATCGAGCCATACACGCAGCGAGTAATCGCCCATGCCGAACAGCTGCACGTCACCGACACCACCGAGGCGAGCGAGCTCATCCTTGATGTTGAGGATTGCGTAGTTGGACAGGTACAGCATGTCGTAGCGTTTGTCCGGCGAGGTCAAGTGCACAACCATGGTCAGGTCGGGCGAAGCCTTGTCGACGGTGATACCGATCCGTGTCACTTCCTCTGGAAGTTTCGGCTCGGTCCGGGTCACGCGGTTCTGCACCTGCACCTGCGCGTTGTCCAGGTCGGTACCCAGGGCGAAGGTGATGGTCAGGGTGATCTTGCCGTCAGCGGTGGACTGCGAGGACATGTACAGCATGTTCTCGACGCCGGTGATGGCTTGCTCCAGTGGAGCGGCCACGGTTTCACCGATGACTTTGGGGTTGGCGCCCGGGAAGTTGGCACGTACCACCACGGTTGGCGGCACGACTTCCGGATATTCGCTGATCGGCAACTGGAACAGCGAGATCGCACCGGCAATCAGGATCAGCAGCGAAAGCACCGCTGCGAAGATCGGCCGTGAAATGAAGAATTGGGAAAAATTCATCGGAGTTGTCGTCCCTTAACCGCGTGGGGTCGCAGCAGCCAGTTTCACAACCGATCCCGACGCGCCTTTGGCAGGTGCGACTTTGGGCAGGTTGCTGGCTTCCAGCGCTTGTCGTTGTTGAGCGAGAGCGGCAATGGTTTGCTCGCTGGCCATCGGGATCACTTCAGGGGATACCGGAGAACCAGGGCGAACCCGTTGCAGACCCTTGACGATGATGGTGTCGTCCTTGTTCAGGCCGCTGCGCACGATGCGCAGACCTTCGATCTTCGGACCGAGCTCGACGGCGCGGTAGGCGGTCTTGTTGTCGCCATCCATCACCAGCACGAACTTCTTGCCGAGGTCGGTGCCGACCGCTTCATCGTTGATCAACATGGCGTTGTAGGTGCCGCTGCCGACCAGTTTCAGACGCGCATACAGGCCCGGGGTGTAAGTGCCGTCGCTGTTGTCGAACACGGCGCGACCACGAATGGTGCCGGTCTTCGGGTTGACCTGGTTGTCGACGAAGTTCATCTGGCCCAGGTGCGGATTGCCGTCTTCGTTGGACAGACCCATGTACACCGGAGTGGTCGCGCCGCGCTGACCCTGACGGGCGAGTTGGGTGTATTTGAGGAAAACACGCTCATCCGCGTCGAAGTAGGCATAGACCTTGTCGGTGGAAACCACGCTGGTCAGCGGGGTGGTGTCGGCGGTCACCAGGTTACCGGCGGTGATCTCGGCCCGGCTGACGCGGCCACTGATCGGTGCGGTTACACGGGTGAAACTCAGGTTCAGTTTGGCCAGATCCAGTTGCGCTTGCAGGGCGCCGACAGCGGCACGTGCTTCCTGTGCAGCACTGGTGCGCGAGTCAGCCAGTTCGGCGGAAATGGCGTTGCTGGCACGCAGGCGTTCGCCACGGCCGGCTTCGTTTTCACTGCGGGTGGCGTTGGCGCGAGCCTGGGCTACGAGGGCTTCAAGGCGGCGAACCTCGGCCTGGAACGGACGCGGGTCGATCTGGAACAACAGGTCGCCTTTCTTGACCAGTGCACCTTCGGTGAAGGCGACTTCGTCGATCTGGCCGGAGACCCGTGGACGGATTTCAACGGTTTCCGGCGCCTCGAGGCGCCCGGTGAATTCGTCCCACTCGTTGACCGGTTGTTCCAGCACCTTGGCCACGCTGACCTTGGCAGCAGGCATGGCGGCGGCGGTTTCTGGAGTCTTGCCGCAGGCGCTCATCACCATCACGGCCAACAGAGCCAACGGGAAGCGCAAATGTTTGAGTGATTGTTCCATGGATGCATCCGCCAATGTATTGAAGATGGGCGGATGATGCTCGGCAGGTAGATAGCAAACGAATCGAATGACACGAAGGTAACTATCATTCGGAATGATATAAGACCGAGCGAAGCCCTCTAGCATGCACCTTTCGTTAGGGGGCTATCAATATGGTCGATGACAAATCTGTGTTGCCGCGAATGCAACGGTTCATTTTTTCGGCATGGTGGAGCGTTTGATCGCCGTTTTGCTGCTCAAGATGCGGCGCGCGGCATGTACTGCACGTTCGGAGAGCATTTCCATGCGCGGTGATTGCAGGTCCCAGGCGTGCCAATAGAGCTCGACATCAGTGAAATGACCCGGCGCCAGATCCACCAGATCCCGATTTTTCAGCAGGTCGCTCACCTGCATGTACGGCACCATCCCGTATCCGAGGCCGCGACGTATGGCTTTGAGGCGGGCCTCGGGAAGTGACAGGTAATGGGTCGGATAAGCATCTGCCTGCAGACCGAAACGTGACCGCATGAAATCAGACTGCAAAGTGTCCTTGCGCGAATAAGCGAAAACAGGTGCCTTTCGCGCAGCCGTGCGGGTCAGACCCTTGGCAAACCAGCGCTCCTGAAAGGCGGGCGATGCCACCAATTGGTAGCGTACCGATCCCAACAATTCTGCAAAACATCCACGCATCGGCTGTGAGCGCGTGCCGATGCAACCGATGACCTGGCCACTTTCCAGTAATGCATAGGTGTGGTCCTGATCGTCGACCACGACGTCGAGCAGGATTTTTTCGCTGACGAATATCTCGGCCAGCGCAGGGAAAAACCAGGTCGCCAGCGTGTCCCCGTTGACGGCTATGACAACCCGCAGATGGTCTTTTTCGTCACCGGTCAGGTCGTTGAGGAGTTCCTCTTCGAGCACCGTTGCGCGGCGAAGATAGAGCATCAGCTTGCGTCCGGCCTGAGTGGGTTCGCACGGTCGCCCGCGCACTACAACCGAGCTGCCCAGGCGAACTTCCAGTGCGTGTATCCGTTGCGATACCGCCGACGGCGTCACGTTGAGCCGTTCCGCGGCCTTTTCGAAACTGCCGCTGTCGACGACGGCAAGGAACGCCTGCATCTGTTTTGCATCGAGTTGCATGGCCGCCAGTCTCGTTAAGTTTTTCTAATCCGCACTGAAAGATACTTCGTTTTTCTTCATCTTGGTACCGAACTGCTCAATCATTTCATCACCGCGATCTGACAGATTCAGACCCGCACAGACGTTGCGCTATTGACCACACAGGGGGGCGCGTTATGAGGAATGAAATGTCCAGCGATCGATGCCTGCCATGAAACTCAACATGATCATTGCTGTGAGCGCTGTCGCATTGGTCGGCAACTATATCTGGCAGTCCCACGACTTGAAGCTCGGCCCCTACGAATATCAGGCGTCGGCGAATGCTCTGCTATCGAGACACACCCACTCAGGGGCGCGTCAGCTGGCCTTGGACAAGGCCTGCAAAAAGTGTGCATCGCTTGGCAAGCAGCTCGGCGAGTTTGAAGTTCAATCTCGCTTGCCGCTGGATCCTGAGAATGAAGTCGCCCACGTGACGTTCGTCTGCAAGTGATTTCAAACAGCGCCTTTTACCGATGGAGAAAACCATGAAGTTCATTATTTTCACGTTGTGCGCGATGCTTTTGAGCGCTTGTGCCACCTCTGTTCAGAACTGGTCCAGGCCGGGCGCAAGTGTCTCTGACATCCAGCACGACAAAGCTGAATGCCAGTATCAGGCCAAAGCCGCAACGGCCAGCTACCACTCCACACCGGCAGCAAATGACCAGACTCACGGCATGGGCAGCGCCGTGGGGGATGGCATCGTTATCGCTGAAAAACAGATCGATCTGACCAATGATTGCATGCGGGTCAAAGGCTATGCCGGCCAATGACGCACGCCTGTATCCCGAGCGCCGAGAGTTTCACCCCCATGATGAACCCGTCCGCGTTTCTTTATAGTAGAGTCGCCATCGAACCACCTGTCGTCTGAGGCTTTCCGGCAATTGGTGTACGCAAAACCGACAGATGGACACGACTTTCAAATGAGCAACTCTACGACGACCACCAGCGGCAATTGGTATGCGGTCATTGCGCTGGCACTGGCAGCATTCGTCTTCAACACCACCGAATTCGTCCCGGTCGGCCTGTTGAGTTCGATCGGCAGCAGCTTCGACATGACGTCGGCTCAGGTCGGCCTGATGTTGACCATCTATGCCTGGGTGGTGTCGCTGACGTCGCTGCCCATCATGCTGCTGACGCGCAACGTCGAGCGGCGCAAGTTGTTGATCGTGCTGTTTGCGATGTTCATCGTCAGTCACATTCTGTCGAGTGTGGCGACCAGCTTCGCCGTCCTGTTGCTGAGCCGGATCGGCGTGGCGTTATCCCATGCATTGTTCTGGTCAATCACCGCTTCGCTGGCCGTGCGCCTGGCGCCGCCGGGCAAGCAGGTCCAGGCGTTGGGCTTGCTGGCGACCGGCACATCCCTGGCGATGGTGCTCGGTATTCCCCTCGGCCGGATACTGGGCGAGGCGATGGGCTGGCGAGCCACCTTCATCGCGATCGCAGTCTTGGCGGCTACGCTGGTGTTCTGGCTGGCGAAGGTCTTGCCGTTGTTGCCGAGCCAGAACTCGGGCTCGCTCAAAAGCTTGCCGTTGTTGTTGAAGCGACCGGCGCTGGTGGCGATCTATGTCCTGACGGCCATGGTCGTGACAGCTCACTTCACCGCCTACAGCTACATCGAGCCTTTCGTTCAGGTCGTAGCGGGCATGAGTGGCGAGACGGTCACGCTGATCCTGCTGTTATTCGGCGGCGCGGGGATTTTCGGATCGCTGTTGTTCAGCTGGCTGCACCGGTACAGCCCGCAGCGCTTTCTGATCGTCGCCGTGTCGTTGCTCGCGTTGTGTCTGGCGTTGCTGTTGCCTTTGAACGGCGAGGTTTCCTACCTGTGCACCCTGAGCCTGTTCTGGGGAATGGCGATCATGGGCTTCGGTCTGGCATTGCAGTCCAGAGTTCTGGTGCTGGCACCTGACGCGACCGATGTGGCCATGGCGCTGTTTTCGGGGATCTACAACATCGGCATTGGCGGCGGGGCGTTGATGGGGAGTTGGGTGGGGAGCCAGTTTGGTTTTGCTTATGTTGGGGTAGTAGGCGGGATGCTGGCGGGGTTGGCGTTGTTGATTTACTGCCTGTCGGTCTATCGCTTGGCCCGGCCTGGGGCTTCTGGTTGAGTTTTTGAACCGCTTTGCTACAGGAAAAATACCGATGGCAAAGCGGTTTCGGCAATACTTCAGAGACTATCCGGATCCCCTGTTTTAGCCATTTCTACAGCTTTGCCGGGTCGAAATGATTGTTGCTGGCGAGGCGCTTTAACTTGAAGCGGTTTATGGAATCTTGATCCCCAATGCATTCAGCGATGGGGTATCCATCCGACCATGCACGGTCAGCCCACTATCTGACTGAAAGGCCATCAATGCACCACGAGTTGCCTTGCCCATAACCCCATCAATGGTGCCTTGGTAATACTGGCGCACCATCAGCGCGGTCTGCACACGGGTGACCAGGTTGCTTTTCTGCTCGTTGGTTGCGCGACTCTTTGAAGTGCTCGAACTTGTCCCGCTGGTAGTGCCAGACGACTGATAAAGGCTGTTGCTGCTTGAGGTGCTGCTCGAAGTACTCGGCGTGCTGTAACTCCGAGTGCTGGTAGCGGGTGGGCTGTAGTAGCGAGGTGCGCTATACCCACCGGAGCCGCTGTAGTGAGAACTGTGCGAACTGTGGGACCGGTGTGAACTGTGCGAGCGATGTGCCGCGTAGATGTTCACGGCGTCTGGCGCATTGAGTGTATCGATAAACACCGGAGGCTGAATCTTGTCGCTAGGTTGCCAGCTCGTATCGGCGAGCGGCATATGGCCTGCCTGTGCCAGGGTAGTTCCTGCAATTGGCAGAAGGGTGATTCCACTGATCATGACTTTCCAGCGATCAAGCAATTTCACTGTGCACTCCTTGCGTAGGCGCTAAAGGCCTCGGGCGATAGTCGTTGTATGCCGCGGCTTTGCCAGCGGTCGGTGTGGGATTTGAAGAAGCCAGAGCAATGTTTGACGGCAGAGCATTGCCGGCAGGTATCGATGAATAGGTTCTTCCAGTCCGAGATGCTCTGGCGGGCGAAACGCGAGAGGTGGGCCGGGATCAGGCACAGGGGCAAGTTGTAGATCGAAACCGGCACTCCGCGGTTGAACAGGAAATACACGGCTTGGCTCAACGACTCCTGATAGTCCAGCGGGTCAATCCACAGTTCTTCGTAGTTCTTCCTGGCCAGGCCGGTACTTTCGATACCCATCAGCGCAACATGCCGCACGAAGGGCAGGTTCCTGAACACATAGTGGGCGAGCTCTGGCAAGCGTGGCGTGGTCAGGCGATTGAGCACTACGCGTATCTCGATGATCTGGTTGGCTCGGGCCAGGTTGTAAAGGCCCTGCAGGGTTTCGCTGAACGCGCCCGGAGCCTGTACTACATGATCATGGTCTTCGGCATTGTCCGCATACAGTGGAATGCCCCAGCTCAACTGAGGATGGCCAACGGCAGTAAGTGAAGCGCCCCAGCTCGGGTCGTTGAACAAGCGGCCATTGCTGAGCACATGAATGGATTTCTGCGGTAAGACGACTTTGCACTTGGCCAGGATTTCGAGCAGGCCGTCGCGATAAAGCGTTGGCTCTCCGCCACTGATTCCCAGATTTTCCTCGCCTGGGTCCATCAGGTCTATCAGCCGTAGGTTCTCTTCGATATGCCAACGGTCATCGATATCTTTGGGCGGCTGCGAGCACATCAGGCAAAGGCTGTTGCAACGATCTGTCATGAACAACAGGTTGCTGTCCGAGCCGCGTCGATAAAGCACTCTTACCAAAGCGTTGCCCGGTGTGATGGCGATAACATCACCGGGCTGTACAACTTCCGCATCTTTGGGGGTGTGCAGGTGTAGCCGTTCGCTGTCGAATTCGCCTATCAATGGCTCTGGAGTCAGAAATCCACCCAATGGCAACGAAAGCATGTGCGGATTCCGTTGCAGTTCATCATTTGGCAACCAAAGCAATAGGTCGCCGAACTCGGCGTTACCGGCACAAACAGCCAAGCCTTGCTCGATGAACTCATTCAGAGTGATGACCTTGAGCAGTTTTGGCTCGTGCAGGTGAAGGATTTCGAAATGGGTATCTTTGCGTAGCATCGCTATCAGGTCCTGTAACCCGGAAAACGAACATCGCTGTAGGAGCGTCTGTTCAACCAGGACAGCAGCACTCTTTGTACATTGTCGTCGCCGTCGCGAAGCAAACCGAACAAATGCTTCAGCAGCCCCATGTTCTTCTTGCAGAAGTTGCTGAATACTCGGTGTCCGATCGGATCGCCCTGGCGAGCATAGTGTTCGACAGGGTCTGCACCGCAGTAGGGGACCAGCGCGCAGTCCGAGCAACCGGGCAGTGCTTCCGCAATGCCACTGGCAAGCAATGCATCCATGACGGGCGATGCCAGCAGCTCAGGTAAGGGTTGCCGGACGGTACCAAGCCTCAAGCCGTCTTCGCCCATTTCCAACAACATCCGGGCTTCGTCCGAGGGATAGACATAGCCGTCATAGTTGTAAACCAGCGCTGCGGTACCCGCGCCGGTGGGGGAGCGCAAGTCCACGTAGCCAGAGGAGAAGGGCGTCAGGATATTCTTCAGCAGCAGGCTCGTGTAACTCTCCGAAAGGTATACGCCTTGCTGATTGATCTTCAACAAATAGGCCAGTGCTTTATGGTAGAAGGCCAGGTAGCGCTCAATCGGGTAATCAAGGCGATGGGCACTCTTGGTGGCGAACCCATAAGGGCTCAGTGGCCGAAGCGAGATGCTGGAAAAGCCCTGGCTTACATACTCGTCGATGATCGCTTCAGGCTGTTCGAGGCTTCTTGATGTCAGTGTGGTCAGCGCGGAAACCGCATCATGCCCAAGACGCTCACGGACCCACTGGATGCCTTTCACAGTGCGCTCGTAGGAGTCTCGTGAAGGGGTGGGGCGGTTGGCATTGTGCAAGGCTGCCGGCCCATCAAGCGAGGTCGAAAACTGGATGCGATTTTGTTCTGCGAAGTCGAGTATTTCCTCCGTCAGATGGTGCAGCGTGGTGGTGATGACGAACTGGATATCCCGTTGTTCGACCACGTTTCGCTCAACGACTGATTCGACAATCTGGCGGACGCGCTCGAAGGCCAGAAGCGGCTCGCCACCTTGAAACTCCACAGTCAGGGCAGGAGCGTTCGATTCGAACATGCGATCGACCGCTGCCTGTGCATCCGCTTCCGTCAGGTCGTGGCCGGATCCTCCCAGAGGGGCTCGCGACACCTGGCAGTACTGGCAGGTGTGGTTGCAGCGCAATGTAACCACGAACAAGTGCAGTGCAGGGCCCTGGAAAAGAAAGTCCTTGCGACTGCGATACTGCGCGGCCATTTCCGGGAGCGGGTCGTGGCGGCCTGGTTCGTAGATGAAGTGGCGAGCCAGCAGGTCCTTGTAAAAAGGCGTACCTGTTTGGACATCGAAGTAACTTAGGGCTCGTAATTGCGCGTCGTTCACGTGCATGAACTCACCGGTATCGGAGGTGAGCAGGATGTCACGATCATGTCCCGTGTTCATGCGCATGAATCGGAAAGGCAGCAAGCGGTAGTGCTTGGCGTCTGTCGCAATAATGGTCACTGGGAAATCCCACATCCAGCGAGCGCAGCTCGGGCCAGGACTTCGCGCAACCCTACTGTTTCTCGGTTGATATGGTCGCGTAGGGCGAAGTCGTTCAGTTGCTGAAGGATCAGCGAGTGAACCCGCTCCGGGGAAAGCGTTAGCCTTGTTTCAACGGGGTGAGCCGTGAGAGTTATCTGATTGGTCTCACTACCGACCTGGATCGTGACGGTGTCGGCCAGGGAATAAGCTGCGCGTTGCACCACACTGAGCGGGTAGGCTGCGCTGTCGAGTTTCAGCGTGACTGGCCATGTCATCGGAACCGATCCTTCAAATCCGTTGGAAACGTGTGGATTTTGCCGGTTGCCGAGGCATTGTGCCATCACATTTTTTATATTTGCACACATTTGTCCGGCGAGGCGGTGCTGTACTCACTCGGTTAAGCTATCGATAAGAGATAAGGCCAAGGGCTCATATAAACCTCGCTGCGAAGCGTGAATGAGCGAGTAGCCGCTGCACAAAAGCACGTCTAACGAGCTTGCATGGAGCAGTCATTTGAGCAGGGCAAGGAACTTGTCGAAGGGGGCGCCGCCGGAGAGGCGATGCCCTTTGTCTCGACCAGAAAACTCGTAAATGAGCGGAATATAACGGGCGCCGATGTAGTTGAAGTTGGCTTACAGGCTATCCGGATCCCCAAAAAACATCTGAATCCGCGACCGCAACCACCGTTCCCCCGGATCGTTATCCTGCGACCCACGCCACGCCATGTGCAGTTCAAACGTGCGCGTCGGCAGCGGTGGATCTTCCGCTCGAACGCCACCCGCAGACGTCAGCGCATCAGCCGTGTAATCCGGCACGGTCGCGACGATGTCGGTTCCGGCCAGCAACGTGCTCAAGCCGTTGAACTGCGGCACGGCCAGCACCACGTGGCGTTTGCGGCCGAGTTTTTCCAGTTCTTCATCGATAAAGCCGCTGAGGTCGCCGGCGAACGACACCAGCGCATGGGGGCGGGCGCAGTAGTCGTCCAGGCTCAGTGGTCCCGGCACGGTGTCGGCGCGCAGCAGTTTTGGCTGGCTGCGGCGCAAGACCTTGCGCTTGGCGTTGGCCGGCAGGTCGGTGGTGTAGCTGACGCCGATGGAGATTTCGCCGGAGGCGAGCAGGCCGGGCATCAGGATGTAGTTGACGCGGCGCACCACCAGCACGATCCCCGGTGCCTCGGCACGCAGGCGCTTGAGCAGCATGGGCAGCAACGCGAATTCGACGTCGTCCGACAAACCGATCCGGAATACCGAGGTGCTGGTGGCCGGGTCGAATTCGGCGGCACGGCTTACCGCTGTCGAAATCGAGTCCAGGGCAGGCGAGAGCAGGGCGAAGATTTCCACCGCACGGGCGGACGGTTCCATGCTGCGCCCGGTGCGTACAAACAGCGGATCGTCGAACAGACCGCGCAGGCGCGAAAGCGCCGCGCTGATCGCCGGCTGGCCGAGAAACAGCTTTTCCGCCGCGCGGGTTACGCTGCGTTCGTGCATCAGGGTTTCGAATACGATCAACAGGTTCAGGTCGACACGACGCAGGTCATTACGATTCATCTGGAGTCCTGGCAGAGTCATCAAGCTTGACGAGAGCGACCATATGAGAACAATGGCCGGCATGAATCTTACGGGGAAAGGCTGGTACTCTGCACCGGGTAATTCAGCTTTACTGAGAAGGATGCAGCAGTTTTTTCATGGATTTGCTCAATGCTGGCCATACTGCGGAATCAATGACAGGCATGTCGACTATTAATAGCCACTGATAGTCTTGGCTGGAAAGCCCAGATAGAGTTCAGGGCATTAGAGGTTACTTTGACGAGGTTTGCGATGTCCCGCACGATCCGTTTTCACAAGTTTGGTCCGGCCGAGGTGCTCAAATGCGAAGAGCATGCGGCCGCTCAGCCAGGTCCTGGCGAAGTGCAGGTGCGTGTCGAGGCGATCGGCATCAGCTGGTATGACACGCTCTGGCGTCAGAACCTGGCGTCGTCGCAGGCTCGCCTGCCTTCGGGCCTGGGCCATGAAATGGCGGGTGTGGTCACGGCCATTGGCGACGGTGTCGAAGACCTGATCGTCGGTGACAAGGTGGCCAGCTTCCCGGCCGAGAGCCCCAATGACTATCCGGTCTATGGCGAACTGATCGTTCTGCCACGTACCGCGCTCACCCGTTATCCGGACGTGCTGACCCCGATCGAGGCCAGCGTGCATTACACGCCGCTGTTGATCGCCTATTTCGGTTACGTCGATCTGGCGCGAGTCAAACCCGGGCAGTTTGCCCTGGTCACTGACGCCAGTCATTGCGCCGGTCCGTCGTTTGTCCAGCTGGGCAAAGCGCTGGGTGTGCGCGTGATTGCCGCCACGAAAACCGCTGAAGAGCGCGAATACCTGCTTTCCCTCGGTGCCGAGAAAGTGATCGTCACCGAAGAAGAAGACCTGTTGATGCGGATCAACAAGATTACCGACAACCGCGGCGTCAACGTCGTGTTCGATGGTCTCGGCGGCCCGCAGATGTCGCTGCTGGGCGATGTACTGGCTCCTCGCGGCAGTCTGGTGCTGTATGGCCTGCAAGGTGGCAACCAGACGCCATTTCCGGCGTGCGCAGCGTTCCAGAAGAACATTCAGTTCTTCGTGCACTGCATCGGCAACTTCACCGGCAAGCCGGAGCTGGGCATCGTCCAGGATCACGTCGCGCTGCAACGTGCCCTGCGTGACATCAACCAGCTGACGGCCGACCGCGTGCTGGTTCCGCTCAAGACCCGGGTCTTCCCGTTCAACGAGTTTGTCGAAGCACACCGCTACATGGACGAATGCCCTTGCCGTGAGCGGGTCGCCCTGCAAGTCGAACCTGCCTGACTTTTGTGATCAGAGTCCGTGGCCCCACGGACTCTTGTGCGTTCCATCCCTCAGACCATGAGAAACCCTGGGCGCGATGCCTGGGGGCGTTCAGCAACTGAACTGGTTTTTACTCTTGATCTGTATCTTCTAATCGCCATCCAGACCCTGATAATTGAATGACTACTTTCATCTCAAGGAATGAGCTATGTCTGTGCATTCTGTTTACTTTGCGCAATACCGGACAATAGTGGCTAGCCGATATTTCAGATTCTGTTTAATTGCTGTAGGGCGACCCGGTAATCCCTTCTTTTTTTCTTGTACTCATCATGTGCAAGCCATTGTAAGAATTTTCCTAGGAAAACTTCTGTGTCGAGAAAAGCCTGTAAAGACGCGGGCTTGCGGCGTGCGGTTGGTGAGTTTCAATTGTTGCGAGCTTAACTGTTTCAAATAACTACAAAAACTTAAGTGTTAGCATTTCAGCGTCTATTAATTAATGAAGAGTGATTGCGTATCCGGCGTTCGTGGCTGCGCAATATAAAACCTTTGATATCGGGTGAAGTACTGATGAGCACGATCCATGACCAGGCAATGAACTATGTCTACCAGCAAGTATTGCAACGATTGCTGAGTTTCTTTTCCCGTGCCGAACGCACGGCATTGCAGCTGTTGATTCAGCGATTGGCGGTAGCCGCCGGGGGCATGGATCGTATCGGTGAGTTCAAGGTGCTGGTCACGCAATCGGGCACTCGGGATTGCTGCTACAGCCTGGCCCTGTTGCGTGCTGCGCAACTGAGTATCGCCGGACGGGCTCCGGGGACCTTTCAGTTACGGGTGGCGACCCTGCGTGGTTGCGCGACACCAGCGTCGGCATTGCACAACATGCATCGCAGCTACAGCGCCCTGTTTCTGTATGACGACCCAAGGATCGAACTGCTGATGATCGACAACCGGGAGGTCCTGCCTTTCAATCATCACGAACCCCTTTCCGACGACGGGCGCGAGGCGAACCGCATCAATTTGCTGATGGTTGGCCATCGCCGCTGCTGGAGTGAGAGCCTGGAGCTTTGGGACGATGCGTACCTGGCCACGGCCGAGTTCTACGGACAGGTCGCTCGATGGAGCAATGGTGTCGATGCACTGGTCAGCAGCGACTCCGCACGCCGTCAGGCGCACTTCCTGCAAGGTCTGGATCGTGCAGCGCAGAAGGCCGGCATGGGCGCGCTACCGAAGCGGACCGGCGGGTTCGATGAGTTGTTCGAGGTGCTGGACGGTATGGGAGGTGACTGTTATCGGGAACTCCGTGCACCAGACGACCTGCCGCCGTGGCGGCCGCTTGGCCAGTTCGAAGCCTGTCGACGCACCAGTTATATCGGTATCGATGACATCGTGGTGGGCAAGATGGAGGAGCGGTGGCCCTTGCTCAGCGATTTTCTCGGGTTTCAGACTGACGATCTGCTGTTCGAACCGGGTACCGGTGAGTCGGCGGATCCCTTGATCGCTGCCTACCTGAGCGGTCTTCAGGCTTGCTGCATCGAGGGTCGCAATTACGAAAGTGGCGTATCCGAATACCTGCAGCGTTGCCTCGCATTGATGCGTCGCCAGCATGTACCGGAGCAAACCTGCGAGCGTTTCATGGCGACGTTCGGCTCCTTGTCGGATCCGGGTGAGCATCGATCACTGGCCGCCACCGCCTTGCAAAAGAATTTCGGGCTCAATGAAGCGCAGCTGGTCTGTCTGCTGTTTGCGCCTTTCATCGAGGGCGGTGCAGGACTCGAACGTTTTCTGCGAACCTGCCATCCGGGCATGCTGGTGGCCATGCCGGACCTGCATCGCGCGATGCAGGGCTTGCACGCCCCTGAACAGGTTTTGCAATGGATGACCGATGTCAGCGGCCTGTCCGTGCAACTGATCAGCCGGTTGTATGCCATGACACCTGTCAGAGTGGCTGAGCAGGCGACGCACGCTCCGGACCTTGCCGACATCGAGGTTGCCGCAGGCGACCGCTCGGCGGAAGGTTGAGAGTGAGTGTGGTGCCCGATCGCCAAAGAATGCCGGACGCCCGCTCATGAATGCCTCGCGGGAAACCGATTTCGCCTATCAGGCGGTCTATCGCTATCTCACCCAACTGATCGATGGGCCAGGAGGCGAAGGCGCGATGCGGCTGCCATCCTTGAGGCAACTGGCCGAACGGTTGAATGTGTCGATTTCGACCATCCAGTACGCCTACGCGCTGCTCGAGAGAGAAGGCCGGGTCTATTCCGTGGCCAAGTCCGGCTATTTCGCACAGCCGGCATCCGCGGTCATGCCGCCGGGGCGAGGCAATGACTTGCTGGAAACCGTCTACGTCAACGCCAGGTGTTTCGGCATGCGCGTATTGAGCGCCGACGATCCGGCCTCGATCCAGCCGCTGGACAGCCCGCTGCTGATGCTCGAACGGGAGTTGATGCGGCAATACCCTCGGCAATCACAGGTACCGGCCCAGCCTTGTGGCGAGCTCGAGTTGCGCATGCTGCTGGCGGCTCGATACACCTCGTCGCCGACCCACTGCTGGCACGCCGAGGACGTCTATATCGGCGCTGATGTGAGAGGGGTGCTCGAGATCCTGATCGCTGTCCTTGAGCTGCGTAACGCAACCGTGGTGGTTGAATCGCCCTGTGACTGGATGGTGTTGCGCCTGTTCCAGTCTGCCGATGTGAGGGTCATCGAGCTGCCGGTGCAATCGGGCGGGGAGCTTGATCCACGGCAATTGAAGGTGCTGCTGGAAACCGAGCCGGTTCGACTGATCCTGCTGTCTTCTGTGTTGAACATGCCCCGTGGCAGTCTGACGCCTGAGGAAAATCGCGAAGCCATCGCGCAATTGCTCAGGGATCATGGAACCTGGGTGCTGGAAAACGACAGTTACAGCGAACTGGGTGACGACTGTGAACGTCGGCCTCTGCGGGATTTGCTGGACCCGGATCGTCTCCTGGTGTTTTCCACCTTCGAAAAGGTGATCGGTGTCGAAGCACCTTACGGTTTCGTGCTTGCTCGGCAGTGGCGCACCGACTTGCAACGGCACTTTCTGCTGCGCTCGTTTCGACTTTCGCCGATTCGCCAGAAGGCTATTGCCCGACTGTATGCCAGTGGTCGCGTCGATCAGCATCTCCCTGTGTTGAAGCGCCTGCTCAAGGAGCGTCGTTCCCGGTTGATCGAGTTGCTGCGCGAGGGGCTGGGCGATGCGCTGCAGATCGATGAGCCGCAGGGCGGCGCGACGGTCTGGGTGCGCTCGTCGCGCCGAGTGGTGATGGGGGCGGTGTTTCAACGTCTGCTCAAACAGCACGTGTTGATCGCACCGGGCGAGCTGTTCAGTGCACAAGGCATGCATGGGCAACACATGCGGCTGAGCGCAACAGCCAGCAGCGGGCCTGAACTGGAAGGCGTCGTCGGTTTGATCGGCGACGCGTTGCGACTGGCGCCCAATGGCTGAGCTGTTAAAAAACATCGGGGACGCACTGGATAGATCCCATCGCACTACGGTCAAACTGCCAGTAAACTCCGCTGTAATTTCCTGAACCACTCTATTTCAGAGGTTTTGCATGACACTCAGTCCTTTTGCGGGCAAACCGGCACCGGCAGAGTTGTTGGTCGACATCCCGCGACTGGTAACGGCGTATTACACCGGTCAACCCGACGCTTCGATTTCCACTCAGCGTGTGGCGTTCGGTACTTCCGGTCATCGTGGCAGCTCCTTCGACTTGAGTTTCAACGAGTGGCATGTTCTGGCCATCAGCCAGGCAATCTGCCTGTACCGCGAAGCCCAGGGCATCACCGGCCCGCTGTTTGTCGGCATCGACACTCACGCGCTGTCGACTCCGGCCGGGGCCAGTGCCCTGGAAGTGCTGGCAGCCAACGGCGTAACCGTGATGATCGCCGAAGGTGACGAGTACACCCCGACGCCGGCCGTGTCTCACGCCATTCTTTGCTACAACCGTGGTCGCACTACCGGCCTCGCTGACGGCATCGTCATCACTCCGTCGCACAACCCGCCACAAAGCGGAGGCTACAAATACAACCCTACCAACGGTGGCCCGGCCGACACCCACATCACCAAGTGGATCGAAGCCAAGGCCAACGAGCTGCTGGCGAACAAATTGGCTGGCGTAAAACGCATCGGTTACGAACAGGCGCTCAAAGCCCCGACTACGCACCGCCACGATTATGTCAACACCTACGTTGCCGACCTGATCAACGTCATCGACTTCGATGCCATCCGTGACGCCAAACTGCGTCTGGGTGTCGATCCATTGGGCGGAGCAGGGGTGCGCTACTGGTCGGCCATCGCCGACCACTATCGTCTTGACCTCGATGTGGTGAACAAGGAAGTCGATTCGACGTTCCGCTTCATGACCGTAGACTGGGATGGCCAGATCCGCATGGACCCATCGTCCAGCCATGCCATGCAAGGCCTGATCGGCCTCAAGGAGCGCTTCGACGTCGCGTTCGCCTGCGATCCGGACCACGACCGTCACGGCATCGTTACTCCGTCCGGCGGCCTGCTGGCGCCGAACAATTATCTGGCCGTGTCGATCGACTACCTGTTCCAGAATCGTCCGCAATGGCGCGCCGATGCGGCCGTGGGTAAAACCGTGGTCAGCAGCGGTCTGATCGATCGTGTAGCCAAGCGTCTGGGCCGTCGTCTGTACGAAGTGCCGGTCGGCTTCAAGTGGTTTGCCGACGGTCTGTTCGACGGCTCGCTGGGGTTCGGTGGTGAAGAAAGTGCTGGAGCATCGTTCCTGCGCAAGGACGGTGGCGTCTGGAGCACCGACAAGGACGGTCTGATCCCGGCCCTGCTGGCTGCTGAAATGACTGCCCGCACCGGTCGCGACCCAAGCCAGGCTTACCGTGCACTGACCGAAGAGCTGGGCGAGCCGTTCTCGGTACGTGTCGATGCCAAGGCCAACCCTGAGCAGAAAGCCCTGCTGAGCAAGTTGTCGCCGGAGCAGGTGACTTCGACCGAGCTGGCGGGCGAGAAGATCCAGAGCATCCTCAGCAAGGCGCCGGGCAACGATCAGGCCATCGGCGGTCTGAAAGTGATGACCGAGAACGGCTGGTTCGCCGCGCGTCCTTCGGGCACCGAGGACATCTACAAGATCTACGCCGAGAGCTTCATCGGCGACGACCACCTCAAGCAACTGGTGGCCGAAGCGCAAACCCTGGTCGATGGTGCAATTTCCACCAAGTGATCAGTGCTGAATAAAAAAGGGCGACCATGAGGTCGCCCTTTTTTTGCCCACAATCCAGCCGATCAGGCCAGATCCACCAACACGATTTCACTGTCTTCAATGGCCGTGACGGTCAGCACCGGCTCCTGGCTCACCGCGACACCGTCTCGAGCTTGTGCACGCAAGCCGTTGACTTCAATAACGCCGGTGGCCGGTACGAGATAAGCGCGGCGTCCGGCATCGAGTCGATACTCGGCGGTTTCCCCGGCCTTGATGGTGGCCGCCACCAAACGTGCGTTGGCGCGAATCCGCAGGCTTTCATCGTCACCGTCCTTGCCGCTGGCAAGCGTCACGAAACCTTCGCGCTCACCTTTGGGGAACGGTTTGGCGCCCCAGGATGGCGGTGCACCGGTTTCGGTCGGCAGAATCCAGATCTGGAAGATCTTGGTCGGGGTCGCTTCCAGGTTGTATTCACTGTGGGCGATCCCGGTGCCGGCGCTCATCACCTGAACGTCGCCTGCTTCAGTGCGGCCCTTGTTGCCCAGGTTATCCTGGTGGGTAATCGCACCTTCACGCACGTAAGTGATGATCTCCATGTCCCGATGCGGGTGGGTGGGGAAACCGGTGCCCGGGGCAATGATGTCATCGTTCCACACCCGCAGGTTGCCCCAGCTCATGCGCTGTGGATCGTAGTACTCGGCGAACGAAAAATGGTGATGGGCATCCAGCCAGCCGTGATGGGCGCCGCCCAGCGAGCTGAAGGGTCTGAGTTCAAGCATGATCTTCTCCTCATAAGGTTCGTCATGGGGCGTTTCGGCCGCAGCCACGAAGCGAGACCGGTGATTGATGGCGAGCATCATCTATCAACCAATGATCGATAAAAAGCGTAAAAAGTGCTGCATTCTCATCGAATTGACTGATGTTATAAATCTCGAAACGCTCTCATGCAGCCTTCAGTTCATCGCCTAACTCAATGACCCGTAAGCATTTCGCTAGAACTCAACGGCAAATGCAGACACCATAGCCCTCAACAGCCTCAGCCTCTGGAGTCCGTCAGCGTGGCGCAACACACCCCCGATCTTCCTCCCGAACTTCGTCCCCTGGCTGAGATGCCGTGGTTCAAACGCCTGGCGGCGCGTTTCCTCGGGCATGGTCTGACGCAATTGCGCGCCCAGCATCGGGCATCGTGGCTGCACGGCCAGGCCGATGGCTTTCGCAGCGGGCACACCGCCGGGTTCGATTACGGCTACAAGGAAGGCAAGGCCGAGGGGCTGGAAGAGGGCCGTCAGGTCCTGTTGATCCGCGACAGCCGCAGCACCGAGCACCGCGCGCCGGGGATCGACAATCACTTGTTCGATGACTGGCGCCTGCCGCTGACTGCCGAGCTGAAGAAGCGCATCAAGGCTGACGTTGCCCGCTTGCTGCCGGTCCACGCTCAGCCAAGTGTGGCGCAGTGGAAGATGATCTTCAGTGATACACCGTCAACGTCGGTGGTCGCCGGGGCGGGGGCTGGCAAATCGACCACGCTGGTGTTGCGCATCCTGCTGCTGACGCACTACCTGGGCTTTGAGCTGGATTCGATGACCGTGGTGACGTTCACCCGGGAGTCGCGCAAAGACTTCATCAGCAAACTGATCGAGCTGTTTGCCCTCTGGGGTCATTCCCTGAGCCAGAAAACCGCCCGGGATCTGGTGCGCACCTTCCATTCGCGGATTCTGCCGATGGTGCGCAGCCTGCCGGGGTTCGAGCGTTTGCAGGCGTTTGAAAACCTCAGCTTGCGACCACAGGGCGGGGACGATGACGTCGACAGCAATCCATTCGATCTGCGGATCAACGACGCCCAGCGCCAGCAGCTCAACGCCTGTTATCACCGCCTCTACACCGAAGACGAGCGTTTCCGGCAATTGATCCAGCCATTGTCCCGGCATGCCTTGCAGCTCAAGGAACTGGAGCGCGATCACCCGGACGTGCAAAAACGCATGGCAGTGACCGAACTGGCGGCCAAGCGTGACGAAGAACTGTGCGATGTGATCGAGGATCTGTGGTTTCGCGCCGGTGCCTGGCCGATCAAAGGGGTTGAGCCGAATCGTCAGACTTTCGAGATCAACGGCTCGACCTTTCACTGTCATGGCTACATCCCGAGTCTCGATGCCTGCGTCATTCTGGGTTTCGACCCCAAGGAAAACCCTCAAGTCTGCCGTCCCGATGCCAAGCTGACGGTCCGCGCAGAATGGGCCGTGAAGCGCACCCTGTTTCAAGCTTTCTGCCGTAAGCCATTGATTTGGATAGATAGTTACGAATCATCAAAGCGTGTTTTGGCCACGTTGGCCGGTGATGCCAGTGCGGGTCCCGGTTTCGATTACAAGGTCAAGGGAGAGCTCGCATCTGCCCCGTTGCTGGACTGTTTTGTCGCTGCCGCCGGTTTTATCGAGAACCTGGGCCTGGATGTACCGGACGCCGTTGGCCGCATGAGTTTCGCCAAGGATGATCCGGACCGGTTTTTCTTCGAGGCGCTGAGCCTGTTCTGGCGCGCACTGGAAGATCACTTGCTCGATCAGAAGCCGCCGGTCATGACCTACAACCGCATGTTCGCGCTGTTCAGCGAGCACTCGCCGGAAAACCTCAAGCTACTGAGCGATGAACTGCTGCGCCCCATGTCGCACCTGATGATCGACGAATTTCAGGACGTTTCACCGCAGATCGTCTCGTGGATTCGCGCCAGTCTTGCAGAGATCCGCAGCCGTGGCCCGGCGATGCACGTCGGGCGCGGTGCGCAACGTTCATCCTTGCTGTGCGTGGGCGATGACTGGCAGTCGATCTACGGCTGGCGCGGCAGTTCGCCGAGCTACTTCATGGAGTTCAACAAGGAGTTTTCCTCGCCAAGCACCACGCGAGTGATGCTCAGCGACAACTACCGCAGCCATCAGCACATCATCGACGCAGCCGAGCACATCGTTCGTGCAGCACCGGCGATTCCCGGCAAAAAAGCCAAGGCCAGCGGCGAGGAAAAGCCGTTGCAACCGGTCAACGTGCTGGAGCGCGACGACGAGGCATTGGGCCAGCGCCTGGCGGAGCACTACAGAAACGGCGATTCGATCTTGATGCTCTATCGAAAAAGTAGCGATAAGTCATTGATAGAACAACATATTCAGTCGGTAGTTAATGTTGATTCGAGCTTGCCGTACGAGTCCCGACGCTTGAAACAGCTGACCTATCACAGCGCCAAAGGCTTGCAGGCCGACGCGGTGTTTCTGCTGGGCGACTGCCAGCACCTCACCAGTTCGCCCTACAAGAATCAGGTTTACCGCATGGCCGGGCTGGGCAAGGCCGGTGACAACGAGCCTTACGACACGGCGCAGAAGGACGAAATCCTGCGTCTGGCCTATGTCGGCATCACCCGGGCGGTGAGTCATTGTTACTGGTATGTCGAACCGCAGGACGTCCAGGCAGTGAACATGCCGCGTGCGTCCGATCGGGTCGCCAAGGGCAAGCCGTTCTTCATGGACCACCGGCCAGAAAAGAAAACCGCCTGAAGCAATCGCCCACAAAAAAGCCCGCACGTAGCGGGCTTTTTATTTTATATCAATAACTTAGGCGTAACTCCTGAGCGACTCTGGAGGAACGAAAGCTTCCAGTTCATCCTCAACAGCTTCGATTATTCGTTCGACATCCGCCGCATTCATGACCGTGGCACAAGGAATGCCGGCAATGGCGATCAGGGTTTCGCCGCTGGCCCGATCGAACAGGCGGGCGATCATGCTGCCCGGTGCGTCCATCGTGGCTTCGAAACCCATGGGATGAAAATGCCAGCGCATAAGCTGGCAGGCATTGGGGAACGTGACCTTGCTTGAACCTTTGTTCATGTGTTGCCCGCCTTCTTCATCGAGCGCTTCCGTTTGCTCATGGTAGGTGGGAAGAGCCTTCATTGGCTCAACCGGTGACTGTCCTTAAAAGTAGCATCTGGATGTGAAAACCCTGTGAGAATTTTCAGGCTGTTTGGCGATTGCAGGGATTTTTTTGATGTAAGTCACGGCTGATGAAATTGTCGCCAAAGTGCCATCACGTCCGGATTGTTGATGCCGCGCCCGAAGTTGGGCAAGCTCGGTTCTTTTGCCAAGAGTCCCTTATGCACGCCGATGATGACGGCCCGCAGCAGACCCCGGCCACGGCCGAAACGGTCATGCGCTATCACCTTTGCTGGAAACACCGGGATCTGGATGGCGTCATGGCGCTGTACCACCCTGACATTCAGTACAACGATTTTTTCCAGAACCGCGTGCTCGGCCTCGACGAACTGCGCGAGTACGTTCGTGTCAGCATGCCCCGTGAATCCGACGAAGCGCTGGAGCATTGCGACCGGATCCGCATCGACGGCAATACGGCGTTCATTCAATACGAAGTGACCCTGCGTGGCGGTAATGGCCTGGTGTCTTTCCGTTCCAGCGAAGCGATTACCGTCAAGGACGCGAAAATCTGGCGGGTCAACGAATACGCATCACTGGTGCGCGAGCAGGGCTCCAGTACCTCGACGCCGAGTCAGCGTCCGGCGGCGAGCCGACTGGGCCTGTCGCCACGTCAGTTGAGTTTTATGGCCGAAGACCTGCAGCAGTATTTCCAGCGTCAACAGCCGTACCTCGATCCCGAACTGGACCTGCAACGGGTGGCGAAGGAGTGTGGTTACAGCCGCAATCAGATTTCCTATCTGCTGAACCAGGTGCTGGGGCAGAGCTTCTACCGCTACGTCAATCAGGCGCGGCTCCAGCATTTGCTGCAATCGCTGGACAACGCCACGCCGCCGCTGCGCATCGATGAGCTGGCGTTCGCTGCCGGGTTCAACTCGATTTCGGCGTTTTATAGCTGTTTCCGCCAGCACACCGGCCAGTCGCCCAAGGCTTATGCCAAACAAATTTCTTTGCGGACACGCGCGCAAGACAGTCCCTGAGGTCAGCCACTAGGATCGACGCCATCGAAATCTGGATTGGCGGAGTCTTGCATGCCGGCGTGGCGCACTATCAGTTTGTGGATGGACCAACTCGACGAGCCGCTCACCGCGCGCCCGGCGCTGGAGCAAGACCTTGACGTCGACGTGGCAATCATCGGCGCCGGTTACACCGGGTTATGGACCGCGTACTACCTGAAGAAATACGCGCCAGGCCTGGACATTGCCATTGTCGAGGCGCAAACCGCCGGTTTTGGTGCGTCCGGCCGCAACGGCGGCTGGTTGATGGGCAATCTGCTGGGCGAGGATCGCCTGCTGGCGGGCCTGTCGCCACAACAGCGCCGCGCCTCATTCGATCTGCTGCACAGCATTCCCGATGAAGTCGAAGTCGTCCTCGAACGCGAAGGCATCGACTGCGATTACCGCAAGGGCGGAGTGCTTTACTGCGCCGCGCGCTATCCCGAGCAGGAAGCCAGCCTGCGCGAGTATCTGAACAAACTGCACGCCCAAGGCCTGACCGACGACGATTATCGCTGGCTCAATCCTGAGCAACTGGCGCAGCAGATTCGCGTCGCCAAACCTTACGGCGGGATCTTCGCCCCGCATGTGGCAACCATTCAGCCGGCAAAACTGGTGCGCGGCCTGGCCCGGACCGTTCAGGGCATGGGCGTGAAGATCTACGAAAACAGTCCCGTAACCCATTGGCAGTCGGGCAGTTTGCGTACCGACAAGGCCAGCGTGCGCAGTCGCTGGATCGTACCGGCCATCGAAGGTTATTCGGTGACGTTACCGCCGCTGGGTCGTTATCAATTGCCGGTGCAGAGCCTGATTGTCGCCACCGAACCGTTGTCGGCGGCAACCTGGGACGAAATCGGCCTGAATCGTGGCCAGGCTTTCAGTGAGTTCAGCCGTCAAGTCACCTACGGCCAGCGCAGCGCCGACAACCGGCTGATCTTCGGCGCCCGTGGCGGCTATCAGTTCGCCGGCCAGTTACGGCACAACTTCGATCTGACCCGGGACGAAGTGGAGCTGCGGCGCTATCTGTTCGGCGAGCTGTTCCCGCAACTGAAAAACACCACGATCACCCACGCCTGGGGCGGCAACCTCGGCATGTCCCGGCATTTCAAGCCGCACATGCTCTGCGACCGGGCCAACGGTATTGCGCTGTCCGGCGGTTATGGCGGGGAGGGTGTCGGGGCTTCCAACCTGGGCGGCCGCACCCTGGCCGATCTGATTCTCGAGCGCGATACCGAACTGGTGCATCAGCCCTGGGTGCTGCCGGATGGTGGAATCCATGCGCTGCGCGCCTGGGAGCCGGAACCGTGTCGCTGGCTCGGCTACAACGCGATCATCAAAAGCTTCGTTCACGAAGACCAGACCCTGGCCAACCCGGCGACCGCGCCCTGGCGGCGCAAGCTTGCCAGTCGGGTGGCGGGGTTCATGGAAGGTTTCATGCACTAAACGTCGTTCAATTCCAAATAGGTAACGCAATGAGCATCACCCAATTCAAGAACACCGCCACGCTCCAACTGGACGAATCCAACCCGGTGGCCGTACCGCTCGGCACGCCGGTCGCGGTGGCATCGACCACCAGTGTCGAGCGCGACGACGGCGTCGAAACCGGCGTCTGGGAATGCACCCCCGGACGCTGGCGGCGGCAGATCACCGCCCAGGAGTTCTGCCACTTCATTTCCGGCCGCTGCACGTTCACCCCGGACGATGGCGGTGAAACCCTGCACATACAAGGTGGCGACGCACTGATGTTGCCGGCCAACACGCTCGGCATCTGGGACATCCAGGAGACCGTGCGCAAGACCTATGTCCTGATTTTCTGATTGCTTGATCCTTTTGATTGCCTGCCAACAACAATAGCCAATACAGGAATCGATCCATGATCCGAAAGACCCTCGCTCTCGCCCCCTTGATGCTCGCTGCTTCCCTTGCTCAGGCAGCGGAAACGGTCAAGGTCTACAACTGGTCCGACTACATTGCGCCGGACACCGCGAAAAACTTCGAAAAAGCCACCGGTCTCGGCGTCACTTACGACGTCTACGACAGCAACGAAACCCTCGACGGCAAATTGATGACCGGCAAATCCGGTTATGACGTGGTGTTTCCGTCCAACCATTTCATGGCGCGGCAGATTCAGGGCGGGGCGCTGATGAAGCTCGACAAGAGCCAGTTGCCGAACTGGAAGAACCTCAACCCGGTATTGCTCAAGGCCTTGCAGACCAACGACCCAGGCAACGAGCACGGTTTTCCTTACCTGTGGGGCAGCACCGGCATCGGTTACAACGTCGCCAAGGTCAAGGCCGTACTGGGCGATAACGCGCCAGTAGACTCTTGGGATCTGATCTTCAAGCCCGAATACATGGAAAAGCTGCAGAAGTGCGGCGTGGCGATCCTCGACAACGGCCCGGAGTTGCTGCCGGCAGCGCTGAACTACCTGGGGCTGCCGCATCACAGCAAGAACCCCGAGGACTACAAGAAGGCCGAAGCGCTGCTGATGAAAGTGCGCCCGTATGTCAGCTACTTCCATTCCTCAAAGTACACCAGCGACCTGGCCAACGGCGATATTTGCGTAGCGGTCGGTTTCTCCGGCGACATCCTGCAGGCGGAAAACCGCGCCAAAGAGGCGAAGAACGGTGTCGATATTGGCTATGCGATTCCCAAGGAAGGCGCCGCGATCTGGTTCGACATGGTCGCCATGCCCGCCGACGCCCCGGATGCCAAGGCCGGTTACGCCTTCATGAACTACCTGCTGCAGCCCGACGTCATGGCCGGCATCAGCAACTACGTGCATTACGCCAATGGCAATGAACAGGCCGACAGCCTGATCGACCCGGCCATCAAGAACGACACCAAGGTGTATCCGAGCCCGGAAATGATGGGCAAATTGTTCGCACTGGAGGCCATGCCGCTGAACATCGACCGGATCCGCACGCGGGTCTGGAACAAGATTCGTACCGGTAGCTGAAAAAACTGATGGAGCGGGTTTTTCCCCGCTCCGTCAGAGGCATATGACGCCCGCTGCATATGTTTATTTGTTTGATGTCACTTCGCTGGCACTGCACTAATAAAGTGCAGGAAAGTGAGACGCGGCTAACAAAAAGCAACTTACCGATATTTAATATTTAAATAAGAAATCGTAAGACAATTAGGCAAACTCACCACACTTACAACATTCTTTCAGCGGCACGCGCTTTGTTTACGGGACTTTCCCGGAATAGTTCAATTTGATCTCGAAAAATCGCTAGACGACAGATTTCAAATTGTGTCAGGTTTCTTACGCCTTCATTGGGCGAGTGATAGGACAATCTCGCCAGAGGTTGTCGCTATCGGACAAAAACTGTTCCATTGCTAAACAAGGAAGTGTGTTTATGTCGAAAGTAAAAGCTAATGCTATTGATACCGCCGAACAGGCTTTCCAGCTGAACGCGGCACCACTGGCGGCGCCAAGCTCGGCGTTCAACCAGATCAATAGCTTCAGCCATCAGTACGATCGTGGCGGCAACCTCACGGTCAATGGCAAACCCTCCTTCTCGGTGGATCAAGCCGCAACTCAACTGCTGCGAGACGGTGCTTCCTGGCACGACCTCGACGGTAGCGGCAAGATCGAACTGACCTACACCTTTCTGACCTCCAAGACGGCCAACTTCGGCGGCCTGGGTGTCACCGGTTTCAGTCAGTTCAGTGCCCTGCAAAAAGCCCAGGCGGTGCTCGCCATGCAATCCTGGGCCGATGTCGCCAACGTGACCTTTACCGAAGCAGCCAGAGGTGGCGACGGCCACATGACCTTCGGTAACTACAGCGGCGGTCAGGAAGGCGCGGCGGCATTCGCGTTCCTGCCAGGCACCGAGCCAGGCTATGACGGTCAGTCCTGGTACCTGACCGGCAGTGGATATGACGTCAACAAGAACCCGGGCGTGAACAATTACGGGCGTCAGACCCTGACCCACGAAATCGGCCACACCCTAGGCCTGTCTCACCCTGGCGACTACAACGCCGGCGAAGGCAATCCGACGTACAAGGATGCTTCTTACGGGCAGGACACCCGCGGCTACAGCCTCATGAGTTACTGGAGTGAAAGCAACACCAGCCAGAACTTCAGCAAGGGCGGTGTCGAAGCCTATGCTTCGGGCCCGTTGATGGACGATATCGCAGCGATTCAGAAGCTCTACGGCGCGAACATGTCCACCCGTACCGGTGACACCACCTACGGCTTCAACTCCAACGCCGGTCGCGATTTCCTCAGCGCGACCTCATCGTCGGACAAGCTGGTGTTCTCGGTGTGGGATGCGGGCGGCAAGGACACCTTCGACTTCTCGGGTTTCACCCAGAACCAGAAGATCAACCTCAATGAAGCCTCGTTCTCCGACGTTGGCGGTCTGGTGGGCAACGTGTCCATCGCCAAGGGCGTCACCATCGAGAACGCCATCGGCGGTTCGGGCAACGACCTGATCATCGGCAACAGCGCAGCCAACGAGCTCAAGGGCGGTGCCGGCAACGACATCATCTGGGGCGGCGGCGGTGCCGACAAGCTGTGGGGCGGTTCGGGTTCGGACACTTTCGTGTTCGCGGCCAGTTCCGATTCCAAGCCGGGTGCGATCGATCAGATCCTCGACTTTGTCAGCGGTCTGGACAAAATCGACCTGAGCGCGATCACCAATGGTTCGGGCCTGCACTTCGTCAGCGCCTTCACCGGTGCGGCGGGCGATGCCATCCTGACCTCCTCGGGCGGCAACAGCCTGCTGTCGGTGGACTTCTCCGGGCACGGCGTGGCGGACTTCCAGGTCAGCACCGTTGGCCAGGCGGCGATCAGCGACATCGTAGCGTGATGTAAAAAAGAAGGCGGCGCGTGATGCGCCGCTTTCTTTACTTGCATCGCTTTGGCCGGTAAGCAAGGCTACACGCCGGAGTGAAATTTCCTATGATCCAATTCGCTTTTACCCGCAAAGCGGCGGCGTATCTGTTGCCGGTGCTGATGATGATTTCTGGAGAAACAACCATGGCAAGCAGCCTCAGACTCGAAGATCCATCGGTATTTGCCGGGCAGTGGCAAGCGACCCTGACCGCTCGCAGCGACGCCCCCGAAGCGCAGGCGCTGCAAGACAAACCGTCAAACATCTGCCAGATCGACCTCGAAGCGAACCAGACCCTGGGCAAGGGCGCCGACTGCTTGAGCGCGTGGCTGCAGGACAGCGCCATCGGCTGGTTTCCCGACCCGGACGGTCTTTCGATCACTGGAAAGGAAGGCTCAAGAATCCAGTTTTTCAGCCGACAACGTGATGGGCTTTATCTGAGCACTTTGAAGTCAGGCCTGGTGATTACACTCGAGCGAGCTGCCAAACAGCCCTGATCACCGGAACCGACTCACAGTTTAAATATAAGGCGCCCCGTTACAGTTATAAGCGAGTCCGCAATAACGCCAACGCCGGATTTAGTCGGGAAAGTTGTTATTGAAGTGTAAGCCAATACTGACGGTGTATGTCCCGTCCTCTGTACGGGCAATTAATTGAAGTCTCGCCAAGTACGGCGGGAAATATCATTTCAGGAATAATCAATGAAGATGGCGAAGGCCCCGGCCACCGCTCCCTTATTCAAGGCGTTGGGTGACTATAAAAGTATTCTGATCAGCGTCGGATGCTTTACCGCACTGATTAACGTGCTGATGCTGGTGCCCTCCATTTACATGCTCCAGGTCTATGACCGAGTGCTGTCTTCGCAAAACGAAACCACGCTGGCGATGCTGTCGTTGATGGTGGTGGGGTTCTTTGCGTTCATCGGCCTGCTGGAGGTGGTGCGCAGCTTCATCGTCATCCGCATCGGCAGCCAGCTGGAGCGCCGTTTCAACCTGCGGGTCTATCAAGCCGCGTTCGAACGCAACCTGTTCAAGGGCGAGGGCAACGCTGGCCAGTCTCTGGGCGACCTTACCCACATCCGCCAGTTCGTCACCGGACCTGCGCTGTTCGCGTTCTTCGATGCGCCGTGGTTCCCGGTCTATCTGTTTGTGATTTACCTGTTCAATGTCTGGCTCGGCGTGCTGGCCACGGCCGGCGCGCTGCTGTTGATCGCCCTGGCGTGCCTCAACGAATACATGACCAAGAAACCACTGGGCGAAGCCGCCGGTTTCTCGCAGAAGTCCAGCCAGTTGGCCACCAGCCACCTGCACAACGCCGAAACCATTCAGGCGATGGGCATGCTTGGCTCGCTGCGCAAGCGCTGGTTCCAGGTGCATTCACGCTTCCTCGGTCTGCAGAACCAGGCCAGCGACACTGGCGCGGTGATCAGCTCGCTGAGCAAGACCTTGCGCCTGTGCCTGCAATCGCTGGTGCTGGGCCTGGGTGCCTTGCTGGTGATCAAGGGCGACATGACCGCCGGGATGATGATCGCCGGTTCGATCCTGATGGGCCGGGTGCTCAGCCCGATCGATCAGCTGATTGCCGTGTGGAAACAGTGGAGCGGGGCGAAGCTGGCTTACCGCCGTCTCGATTCCCTGCTGCAATCGTTCCCGCCGAGCGACGACGCCATGGCACTGCCGGCACCGAAAGGCCAGATCACCTTTGAACAGGTCAGTGCCGGCCCGCCCGGGCAACGCGCCGCGACCTTGCACATGATCAATTTCAATCTGGCGGCCGGTGAAGTACTGGGCGTGCTCGGGGCCTCCGGCTCCGGCAAGTCGACCCTGGCGCGGGTGCTGGTCGGCGTGTGGCCGACACTCGGCGGCACGGTGCGCCTGGACGGCGCTGATATCCATCGCTGGAACCGCGACGAACTCGGTCCGTACATCGGCTACCTGCCGCAGGATATCGAACTGTTCAGCGGCACCATCGCCGAGAACATCGCTCGCTTCAGCGAGACCGATCCGCAGAAAGTCGTGGCCGCCGCGCAACAGGCCGGGGTCCACGAAATGATCCTGCGCATGCCGCAAGGCTACGACACGCAACTGGGCGAGGACGGCAGCGGTCTGTCCGGCGGCCAGAAACAGCGTGTGGCCCTGGCGCGGGCGATTTACGGCACACCAAGCCTGGTGGTGCTGGATGAGCCGAACTCCAACCTCGACACCGTCGGCGAAGCGGCATTGTCCAGCGCCATCGTGCAACTCAAGGCCCAGGGCACCACGGTGGTGCTGGTGACGCATCGTTCTTCGGTGCTGGCCCAGGCCGACAAATTGTTGGTGCTCAACGATGGTCGCCTGCAAGCCTTCGGCCCGAGCCATGACGTGCTCAAGGCGCTGTCCGGCAACCAGCCACAACAGTCGCAACAAACTGAAAAAACCGCGCAGGCACCGGCCGGGCTCAGCATGAGCCGACAGTATCAGCCGACGACAAGGAATTCGGGTGTATGAGCAGCGCGAGCATGAACACGCAAAACGAAGCCAGCATGGAACACGACTACATCACCGAACGCCCAGAGCGCGACGCAAAGTTCTTCGCCCGCATGGGCTGGATTCTGGCACTGGCCGGCGCCGGCAGTTTCTTTGCCTGGGCGGCACTGGCGCCGCTGGATCAGGGGATCCCGGTGCAAGGCACGGTGGTGGTTTCCGGCAAGCGCAAGGCCGTGCAGTCGATGAGCAGCGGTGTGGTCAGCCGGATCCTGGTGCGCGAAGGCGAGATCGTGAAGCAGGGCCAGCCCCTGTTCCGCCTCGACCAGACGCAGGTCGCCGCCGACGTGCAATCGCTGCAGGCCCAGTACCGCATGGCCTGGGCCAGCCTGGCACGCTGGCAGGCCGAGCGCGACAACCTCAAGCAGGTGACATTTCCGGCAGAACTGAGCGACAACGCGGACCCGCGTCTGGCGCTGGTACTGGAAGGCCAGCGTCAGCTGTTCAGCAGCCGTCGTGAAGCGTTCTCCCGCGAGCAGGCTGCATTGCGCGCCAGCATCGAGGGCGCCACTTCGCAACTGGCCGGCATGCGCCGCGCCCGTACTGATCTCAATGCTCAGGCCGATTCCCTGCAACAGCAGCTGAGCAATCTGCAACCGCTGGCGGACAACGGCTACATTCCGCGCAACCGCTTGATGGAATACCAGCGTCAGCTGTCGCAAGTGCAGCAGCAACTGGCCGAGAACACCGGCGAAAGCGGCCGGGTGGAGCAGGGCATTCTCGAGTCGCGCCTGAAACTGCAACAGCACGGTGAGGAATACCAGAAAGAAGTCCGCAGCCAACTGGCCGACGCGCAACTGAAAAGCGTCACCCTGTCCGAGCAACTGACCTCCGCCGGTTTTGACCTGCAACACAGCGAGATTCTTGCGACCTCGGACGGCATCGCCGTCAATCTCGGCGTGCACACCGAAGGCGCCGTGGTGCGTCAGGGCGAAACCCTGCTGGAAATCGTCCCGCAAGGCACGCGCCTGGAAGTGGAAGGGCACCTGCCGATCAACCTGATCGACAAGGTCGGCACGCACCTGCCGGTGGACATCCTCTTCACCGCGTTCAACCAGAGCAAGACCCCGCGCGTTCCCGGCGAAGTCAGCCTGATTTCCGCCGATCAGATGGTCGATGAGAAAACCGGCGCGCCGTATTACGTGTTGCGCAGCAGCGTCAGCGATCAGGCCATGGAGAAGCTCAACGGCCTGGTGATCAAGCCCGGCATGCCGGCGGAAATGTTCGTGCGCACGGGCGAACGTTCACTCCTCAACTACCTGTTCAAACCGCTGCTCGACCGGGCCGGCTCCGCATTGACTGAAGAATAAGGATGTTCGGCTGTATGAATAAGCTTTCCATGCTGGCGGCAGCGTTCGCGCTGCTCGCGGGCAACAGTGCGGTGGCGGCCATGGGGCCGTTCGAAATCTACGAACAGGCATTACGTAACGACCCGGTGTTTCTCGGCGCGATCAAGGAACGCGATGCAGGCCTTGAAAACCGGGCCATCGGCCGCGCCGGGTTGTTGCCGAAACTGGGTTACAACTACAACAAGGGCCATAACACGTCGAAGGCCACGTCCCTCGACTCCCGGGCAAGGAACAACACTGAAGAGCGTAACTACAACAGTTACGGCTCGACCCTGACCCTGCAGCAGCCGCTGCTCGACTACGAAGCCTATGCGGCCTATCGCAAAGGCGTGGCGCAGTCGCTGTTTGCTGACGAGAACTTTCGCGGCAAGAGTCAGGAGCTGCTGGTACGGGTTCTGGACAACTACACCAAGGCCCTGTTCGCCCAGGATCAGATCGATATCGCCCAGGCCAAGAAAAAGGCCTACGAGCAGCAGTTCCAGCAAAACGAACACATGTTCAAGCAAGGCGAAGGCACGCGGACGGACATTCTTGAAGCCGAATCGCGCTATGAACTGGCGACGGCCGAGGAAATCGAAGCGCGCAACGAACAGGATGCCGCGTTGCGTGAATTGGGAGCACTGATCGGTGAGCAAGCGGTGAACATCACCGATCTGGCGCCACTGGATCAGAACTTCCAGACCTTCGCCCTGATGCCGGCCAACTACGACACCTGGCACGAACTGGCAATCAGCAACAACCCGAACCTGGCGTCCCAGCGTCAGGCTGTGGAAGTGGCGCGTTTTGAAGTGGAGCGCAACCGCGCCGGGCATCTGCCGAAAGTCAGTGCCTACGCGGCAATGCGCAAGAACGAATCGGAAAGCGGCAACACCTACAACCAGCGCTACGAGACCAACACCATCGGTTTTGAAGTCAACGTGCCGCTGTACGCCGGTGGCGGTGTGTCAGCATCGACTCGTCAGGCCAGCCGCAACATGGAGCAGGCGGAATACGAACTGGACGGCAAGACCCGCGAGACCCTGATCGAGCTGCGTCGCCAGTTCAGTGCCTGCCTGTCCGGCGTCAACAAACTGCGCGCCTATCAGAAAGCCCTGACCTCGGCCGAAGCGCTGGTGGTGTCGACCAAACAAAGCATCCTCGGCGGTGAGCGGACCAACCTGGACGCGCTGAACGCCGAACAACAACTGTTTACCACCCGCCGCGATCTGGCCCAGGCACGCTATGACTACCTCATGGCCTGGACCAAGCTGCATTACTACGCCGGCACCTTGAGCGAGCAGGATCTGGCTCGGGTGGACGAAGCATTCGGGCAAGGCCCTCGGACGCAATAACACCGTAGTTTTTACACCAAACAACAAAAACGAGTGGTGAACATGGACGTACGCTTCAAGCCGGCATCGGTCGGCACCCTGTTGCTCGCAATTTCTGTCAGCCAGGCTCAGGCGCAATACCTCGAATCCGGTCAACCCGGCGATCCAGCCAGTTGGCGTTCCGCCGAATTCCTGCGGGACTGGGGACTGGACCGGATGCAGGCCGATCAGGCCTACGCCGTCGGCATCACCGGCAAGGGCGTGAAGATCGGCGCGCTGGATTCCGGTTTCGACGCCGCCCATCCCGAGTTCGCCAGCGACCGTTATCATCCGGTGTTGAGCAGCGGCAGCTATGTCGATGGTTCGCTCTTCAGCGTCAACGGCACGCTCAATCCGAACAACGATTCCCACGGCACTCACGTGGTCGGCACCATGGGCGCCTCCCGCGACGGCACCGGCATGCACGGCGTGGCGTTCAATGCGCAGATCTACGTCGGCAACACCAACAAGAACGACAGTTTCCTGTTCGGCCCCAATCCCGACCCCCGCTATTTCAAAGCGGCGTACGACGCCCTGGCCGATGCCGGCGTGCGGGCGATCAACAACAGCTGGGGCAGCCAGCCGCCGGATGTCAGCTATCGGACCCTGGACGATCTGCACGCCGCTTACGCCCAGCACTGGAACAAGGGCACCTGGCTCGATGCCGCCGCCGACGTTTCGCGTCGCGGTGTGATCAACGTGTTCAGTGCCGGCAACAGCGGCTACCCCAACGCCAGCGTGCGCTCGGCGCTGCCGTACTTTCAGCCGGATCTGGAAGGCCACTGGCTGGCCGTGTCGGGGCTGGATCAGAGCAATCAGCAGAAGTACAACCAGTGCGGCATCGCCAAGTACTGGTGCATCACCGCACCGGGGGCAAAGATCGACAGCACCGTTCCCGACGGCGGCTACGGGATCAAGTCCGGTACCTCGATGGCTGCGCCCCATGCCACTGGCGCCCTGGCGCTGGTGATGGAGCGATACCCGTACATGAACAACCAGCAGGCGCTGGAAGTGCTGCTGACTACCGCCACCCAACTCGACGGCTCGGTGACCGATGCGCCGACCGAGCGGGTCGGCTGGGGCGTGGCCAACCTGAAGCGGGCGATGGGCGGGCCGGGGCAGTTGCTCGGCGCGTTCGACGCAAATCTGGCCTCCGGGCAACGCGATGTGTGGAGCAACGACATCTCCGACAAGGCACTGATCCAGCGCCAGAGCGAAGACCTCGCCGAACACACCGCCTGGCAGCAGACCCTGCAGGACAAGGGCTGGCAGAACGGCGTTCCGGTCGGCGCCAGCCAACAGGACCAGACGGATTACGCCGTCGGCACGGCCCGTGAGGCGGCGGCTGCCAACCGGGTGTATCAGGGCAGCCTGATCAAGTCCGGCGCCGGGCATTTGATCCTGACCGGCGACAGCACCTATCGCGGCCCGACCACGGTCAATGGCGGCCTGCTGAGCGTCAACGGCTCGCTGACGTCGGCGGTCATGGTCAATGACGGTGGCACCCTCGGCGGTTCCGGGCGGATCGGCGCACTGACCGCCAACAGCGGCGGTCGTGTGGCACCGGGCAACTCCATCGGCACCTTGAACGTCGCCGGTGACGTGACCTTCGCACCGGGCTCGACCTACGCGGTGGAGCTGTCACCGACGGCCAGCGACCGCATCGTCGCCGGCGGCACCGCGACCATCAGCGGTGCCACCGTCAGCCTGTCACTGGAAAACAGCCCGACCTTGCTCAGCACCGCCGAAGCGAAAAGCCTGCTCGGTCATCAGTACGATATTCTGCAAGCGGTGGGCGGTATTCAGGGTCAGTTCGGCGCGGTGGTGCCGGATTACCTGTTCATCGGTGGCAGCCTCGCGTCCACCGGTAACGGGATCATGCTGAGTGTCGAGCGTAACGCGACGTCTTTTGCCAGTGTCGGTCAGACGCCGAACCAGCGGGCCGTGGCCCGCGCCGTCGAAGGCATGGGTGCCGGAAATTCCGTGTACGAAAGCCTGCTGCTGTCCGCCACTGCCAGTGATGCACAGCAAGCCTTCCAGCAATTGAGCGGAGAAATTTACCCGGCCCTCGGTTCGGTGCTGATCAATGACAGCCGTCAGTTGCGCGACGCCATCGGCGAACGCCTGCACGATGCGAACAGCGCGCAAGGCAACGGCTGGGTCAAGGCCCTCGGCGCCTGGGGCACAACCGACTCGCGACACGACACCGCCGGCTACAGCACCTCGATTGGCGGCCTGCTGGCCGGTGTCGACGGTGCGCTGGACGAGCAGACCCGCATCGGTCTGGTCACCGGTTACAGCGACAGTTCGTTGAGCATGGGTTCCGGCACGCATTCTTCGGCCAAGGTCGACAGCTACCACCTCGGCGCCTATGCCGGGCATGACATCGGTGCCTGGCGTTTGAGCACCGGCGCGGCCTACAGCTGGCATCGCGCCGACGTGAAACGGGACCTGCAATACGGCGACGTCAGCGCCAAACAGAAAGCCAAGGTCGATGCCGCCACCACTCAGGTATTCGGCGAGGCAGCCTACCGGCTGAACGTGCAACCGCTGGCTCTGGAGCCGTTCGCCAATCTGGCCTACGTGCATCTGGACAGCGACGGTTTCACCGAGAAGGGCGATGCTGCGGCATTGAAAAGCAGCGGCGACCAGCGTGATGCGGTGCTCAGTACCCTCGGCGTCAGGGCGATCAAGACGATCAACCTGTCGGGCTCGCAGACACTCGATGTCAGTGGACGTCTCGGCTGGCAGCACAGCCTCACCGACATTGAATCCGAACAGCATTTGCGCTTCGCCAGCGGCAGCGCGCCGTACAGCGTCGAAAGTTCGCCGCTGGTACGCGACGCCGCGCTGGTGGGGGTACAGGCCAGCCTGGCCCTGAGCCGCGACGTACGGGTAAACCTTGATTACAACGGACAATTGGCCAGCCGCGAGAAGAGTCACGGCGTCGGCCTGAGCCTGAACTGGCAGTTCTGATGGAGCGTGATTGATCGTTCCCACGCTCCTGCGTGGGAACGATCAATCAAATGCTGAACACACGGATTTTGTGCAACATCACTAAGGAAGGTCGCTGGATGAAAAACAACAACACCCCCGCGCAATCGGGTGGATGCTTTCGCCTGAAAACCCTCAACTGCGCCTTGCTCTGCGCCATGGCCACCTGGAGTAGCGCACACGCCGCGCCCTACGTGGAAAACGGCCGGGCAGGGGACCCGGCCAGTTGGCGAAGTGCCGAGTTCAAGGCGGACTGGGGCCTTGGCGCGATCGGTGCGGATTACGCCTACGCCGCCGGTTACACCGGTAAAAACGTGAAACTGGGGATCTTCGACCAGCCGGTCTATGCCGCACACCCGGAGTTTTCCGGCCCGAACAAAGTGATCACATTGGTCACCAGCGGTATCCGCGAATACACCGACCCGTATATCCCGGTCAAAGCCGGGGATGCCTTCCTCTATGACGGTTCACCCTCGGTAGGCTCCAACGGCAAACTCGGCGCTCACGGCACCCACGTCGGCGGTATCGCGGCGGGGAGCCGTGATGGCGGGCCGATGCATGGCGTGGCGTTCGGGGCGCAGATCATCAGTGCCGACAACGGCGACCCGGGCCCGGAAGACGGCATCGTCCGTGGCAACGACGGCGCGGTGTACAAGGCCGGCTGGGATGCCCTGATCGCCAGCGGCGCGCGGATCATCAACAACAGCTGGGGCATCGGCATCACTGACCGTTTCGACCTCGGCGGCCGCGACCCGGCGTATCCGCACTTCACCGTCAACGACGCGCAATTGCAGTTCAACGAAATCCGCACGCTGCTCGGCACCAAGCCCGGCGGCGCCTATGAGGGTGCAATCGCTGCCGCACGCAGCGGGATCGTGACCATTTTTGCCGCCGGCAACGACTACAACCTGAACAACCCGGACGCCATCGCCGGCCTCGGTTACTTCGTGCCGGAAATCGCGCCGAACTGGATGACCGTCTCCGCCCTGCAGAAGAACCCGGATCAGACCAGCGCCAACCCGTACATCATGAGTACCTTTTCCTCGCGTTGCGGTTACACCGCGAGCTTCTGCGTCTCGGCGCCGGGTACGCAGATCTACAGTTCGATCATCGGCGGCACCAACGCCAGCGATCTGACCACCGGCTACGCCAACTACAACGGCACCTCGATGGCCGCGCCACATGCGGCCGGCGCCGTGGCGGTGCTGATGGAGCGTTTCCCGTACATGACCGGTGCCCAGGTCGCCAGCGTGTTGCGCACCACCGCCACCGACCTTGGCGCTCCGGGCATCGACGCCCTGTACGGCTGGGGCATGATCAACCTGCGCAAGGGCATCGACGGCCCGGCGATGTTCGTCACCGAGCAGGACATCCCGGCGGAGTTCCGCATCGAAGGTGCCTACGGTTCCAGCCAGTTCGTGGCGGATCTGCCAGGCATCGGCGCGATCATCGACGCCGGCAAGCCCACCGAGCGCGTGTGCACCGACATCACTTGCGGGCTCGACACCTGGCGTAACGATATTTCCGGCCACGGCGGTCTGACCAAGCAGGGCATCGGCACCCTGGTGATGACCGGCGCCAACACCTACACCGGCCCGACCCTGGTGAACGGTGGCCGACTGGCAATCAACGGCTCGCTGCAATCGGCGGTCACGGTCAACGACGGCGGTATTTTGGGCGGTAACGGGCGCATCGCTGCGCTGACCGCGAAAAGCGGCGGTATCGTGGCGCCGGGCAACTCCATCGGCACCTTGAACGTGGCCGGCGACGTGACCTTCGAACCGGGCTCGACCTATGCCGTGGAAGTCTCGCCCACCAGCAGCGACCGTGTAGTTGCTGGCGGCACCGCCATCATTGACGGCGCAACGGTCGCCCTGACCCTGGAAAACAGCCCGACGCTGTTGACCACGACTGAAGTGAAATCACTGCTGGGCAGCCAGTTCAACATTTTGCAGGCGGCGGGCGGCATTCAGGGGCGCTTTGGTCAGGTCTTGCCAAACTACGCGTTCCTCGGCGGCACCCTCGATTACTCCTCGGGCGGTGTTCAACTGAATGTCGGGCGCAACGGCGCTTCATTCGCCAGCGTCGGCCTGACCCCGAACCAGCGCGCCGTTGGTGCGGCCGCCGAACGTCTGGGGGCGGGCAATGCGTTGTTCGAAACCCTGCTGCTGTCGCCGACCGCGGCCGTTGCGCAGGACGCGTTCCAGCAACTGTCCGGCGAGATTCACCCGGCCATCGGCACATTGCTGATCAACGACAGCCGTTACCTGCGTGATGCGGTGGGCGAGCGTCTGCGCGAACGGGATCTGTTCGATGCCGGTGCGCCGACCGATGACCGCAGCAACGCCTGGTTCAAGGTGCTCGGTGCCTGGGGCAAGACCGATGGCGGCCATGAAAATGCCAATTCCAACAGCTCCATTGGCGGGCTGTTGCTCGGCGTTGATGGCCTGATTACTGAAGATACTCGCTTGGGTTTCGTTACCGGTTATAGCGACAGTTCTTTGAACATGGGCAGCGGCACGCACTCGTCGGCATCGATTGACAGCTATCACCTGGGTACATACCTGGGGCACCAGATCGATGCCCTGCGCCTGACCGCCGGCGCGGCTTACAGCTGGCATCGCATCGACGTCAAACGTGACCTGCAATTCGCCGGAGTCAGCGGCAAGCAGAAAACCAAACGCGATGCGACCACCGCACAACTGTTCACGGAAGCTGCCTACGATCTCGGTCTGCAGCCGATGAACCTGGAGCCGTTCGCCAATCTGGCTTACGTGCACCTGAACAGCGACAGCTTCACCGAAAAGGGTGATGCCGCCGCACTGAAGGGCGGTGAGGACAACCGTGACGCGGTATTGTCGACCCTCGGCGTTCGCGCCAAGCGCACGTTTGCCCTGTCGGACAAACATCAGCTTGAACTGGGCGCGACACTGGGCTGGCAGCACAACCTGAGCAGCGTGGATTCCGACAGTCACTTGGCCTTCGTCAATGGCAACAGTGCGTTCAACGTGCAAAGTGTGTCGATGGATCGAGATGCAGCGGTGGTCGGCGTTCGTGCCGGTCTGGCGCTGAATCGCGATGTCCGGGTCAACCTGGACTACAACGGACTGATCGGTTCGAACGAGAAGGACCACGGTGTGGGCCTGACGCTGGACTGGCAGTTCTAAGGTGTAGCGGCAGTTCTGCAGAGAACTGCCGTTTTTGAAAGGAAGAGAGAGCACGACATGGGATTGTTCGATTACAAAAATGCCGACGGCAAAGCGCTGTACAGCGATGCGATCGCGCTGACGCTGTATTCCTACACGCCGACCGGGCAGACTTTGCCCGGCACCGGGTGGTCGCCACTGGGCGCCTCGGCCCTGGGTTATCAAGGAAAGACCGACGCGAAAGGAACGTTCTTCGGCGAGAAGGACGGCTTCACCAGCGCCGAGGCGGAAGTGCTCGGCAAATACGACGCCACCGGCAAGCTGATCGGTATCGGTGTGGCCTTTCGCGGCACCGGCGGTCTGGGCTACAGCGACACCTTTGGCGACATGAAAAACAACCTGCTGGCCGCCATCGGGCCGGTGGATTACGCCAAGAACTATGCGAAGAATGCTTTCGACAACCTTCTCAAATCCGTCGCCGCGTTTGCTTCGGCCCATGGCATCGCTGCCAAGGACGTGCTGATCAGCGGCCACAGCCTCGGCGGCCTGGGGGTCAACAGCGTGGCGGAGCTGAGCGCGAGCGACTGGGGCGGTTTCTTCAAGGACGCCAACTACATTTCCTTCGCCTCGCCGACCCAGAGCAGCACCGGCACCAACGTGCTGAACATCGGCTACGAGAACGATCCGGTATTCCGTGTGCTCGACGGCACCACGTTCAGCACGGCGTCGATGGGCAAACACGACAAGCCGCACGACTCGACCACCGACAACATCGTCAACTTCAACGACAACTACGCGTCCACCGCGCAGAACCTGGTGCCGTTCAGCATCGTCAATCCGCTGAACTGGTCGGCCCACAGCTCGCTGGGCTATGCCGATGGCCTGAACCGGGTGATCGATTCGAAGTTCTACAACCTCACCAGCCAGGACTCGACCATCATCGTGTCCAACCTGGAAGCCTCGTCCCGGGGCAAGACCTGGGTCGAGGATCTGGGCCGCAGCGGCGAGCCGCACACCGGCAGCACCTTCATCATCGGCACCGACAGCAACGACTGGCTCAAGGGCGGGGCGGGCAACGACTTCCTCGAAGGTCGTGCCGGCGATGACCTGTTCCGCGATGACGGGGGCTTCAACATTCTGTTGGGCGGTCAGGGCCACAACATCTTCGACCTGCAAAAACCGTTGCAGAACTTCAGCTTCGCCAACGACGGCGACGGCACGCTGTACGTGCGCGACGCCTACGGCGGCATCAGCATGACCCGTGACATCGGCGCAATCGTGAGCAAAGAGTCCGGTTCGATGTGGAGCAGCAAGGAAATCACCTGGACCGTCACCGGCAAAGGCCTGGCCAACGGCGCCGAACTGACCCAGTACAACCATTCGCTCAACGGCGGCGCACTCGGCGACACGCTGAAAGCCACCGCTGACGGCGACTGGCTGTTCGGTCTGGGCGGCGACGATCACCTGGTCAGCGACAAGGCCCACGTGACCTTCGTCGGCGGTGCCGGCAATGACGTGATGAATGCGGTGGGTGGCAACAACACCTTCCTGTTCAGCGGCGCCTTCGGCTTCGACTCGATCAATGGCTACCAGGGCAGCGACAAACTGGTGTTCATGGGCGTGCAGGGCGCGGGGCAGGGCTACGACTACAAGCAACACGCTTCGCAGTCCGGCGCCGATACCGTGCTGAAGATTGGCGACTATGCCGTGACCCTGATCGGCGTGGGGGTGGCTAACCTGTCGGACTCGAGTTTCGTGTTCGCCTGATTCCGTGCGGGAACCACCGTGGCTTGCGGCGGTTCCCATTGGAGTTGCATGACAGAAGTGTTGTAAGGAAATGCTCCGGGGCGCCCCGAGAGGGGCGTTCTGGTTGTGAGCTATCTCTGAATAATTCCAACAAAGAGAGAGGCAACAGCAATGGGTGTGTATGACTACAAGAACTTCAGCACAGCGGATTCCAAGGCGTTGTTCAGCGATGCCATGGCCATCACGCTGTACTCCTATCACAACCTCGACAACGGTTTCGCGGTCGGCTATCAGCACAACGGCTTCGGCCTCGGGCTGCCGGCCACGCTGATCAGTGCGCTGATCGGCGGCACCGATTCGCAAGGGGTGATTCCCGGAATCCCGTGGAACCCCGACTCGGAAAAACTTGCCCTTGATGCCGTGAAGAAAGCCGGCTGGACACCGATCACCGCCTCGCAACTGGGCTATGACGGCAAGACCGACGTGCGCGGAACCTTCTTCGGCGAAAAGCCCGGTTACACCAGCGCGCAAGTGGAAATCCTCGGCAAGTACGACGCCCAAGGGCATCTCACGGAAATCGGCATCGCCTTTCGCGGCACCAGCGGCCCACGGGAAATCCTCATCGGCGACTCCATCGCCGACGCCATCAATGACCTGCTCGCAGCGTTCGGCCCCAAGGATTACGCCAAGAACTACGTCGGCGAAGCCTTCGGCAATCTGATGAACAATGTGGTGGCCTTCGCCAAGGCCAACGGCCTCACCGGCAAGGACGTATTGGTCAGCGGCCACAGCCTCGGCGGTCTGGCGGTCAACAGCATGGCGGACCTGAGCGGCAGCAAGTGGGGCGGGTTCTTCCAGGACTCCAACTACATCGCCTACGCCTCGCCGACCCAGAGCAGCACCGACAAGGTGCTCAACGTCGGCTACGAGAACGACCCGGTATTCCGTGCCCTCGACGGCTCGACCTTCACCGGCGCCTCGCTGGGCGTGCACGACGCGTCGAAAGTCTCGGCGACCGACAACATCGTCAGCTTCAACGACCACTACGCCTCGAACGCGTGGAATGTGCTGCCGTATTCGATCGTCAACATCCCGACCTGGATCTCGCACCTGCCGACGGCTTACGGCGACGGCATGAACCGGGTCATCGAGTCGAAGTTCTACGACCTCACCAGCCGTGACTCGACGATTATCGTGGCCAACCTGTCGGACCCGGCGCGGGCCAACACCTGGGTGCAGGACCTCAACCGCAACGCCGAGATCCACAAGGGCAGCACCTTTATCATCGGCAGTGACGGCAACGACCTGATCCAGGGCGGCAGCGGCAACGATTATCTGGAAGGCCGTGCCGGCAACGACACCTTCCGTGACAGCGGCGGCTACAACATCATCCTCGGCGGTTCAGGCAACAACACCCTCGAGTTGCAGCAGTCGGTGAACAAGTTCGACTTCGCCAACGACGGCGCCGGCAACCTATACATCCGCGATGCCAACGGCGGGATCAGCATCACCCGCGACATCGGCAGCATCGTCACCAAGGAGCCGGGCTTCCTCTGGGGCCTGTTCAAGGACGACGTGACCCACAGCGTGACAGCCGATGGCCTGAAGGTCGGCAACAACGTCACCCAGTACGAATCGAGCGTGAAGGGCACCAGCGGCGCCGACACCCTCAAGGCCCATGCCGGTGGCGACTGGCTGTTCGGCCTGGACGGCAACGATCACCTGATCGGCGGCGCGGGTAACGACGTGTTCGTCGGCGGCGCGGGCAATGACCTGATGGAGTCCGGTGGCGGGGCGGATACCTTCCTGTTCAGCGGCGCATTCGGCCAGGATCGGGTGGTGGGCTTCAACGGCAACGACAAACTGGTGTTCCTCGGCGTGCAGGGCGTGTTGCCGGGCGATGACTTCCGCGCCCATGCCACGTCGGTGGGGCAGGATACGGTGCTGAAGTTTGGTGCTGATTCGGTGACGCTGGTCGGGGTTTCGCTGAGCAGTCTCAGCGCCGATGGCATCGTGATCGCCTGAGGGTGACTGTGGAGAGGGAATTCTTTCCCTCTCCCTGTCAAAAGTGACTCATTGGCCACTACCTGACTCAAACCCCTGCACCAACAGGAAATGCGGACTAAAGCCATCGCATGCGCACTCGTCATGTATGGGCAAGCCGCCATTGAGTACAGGAGATTCAAACGTGAAAGGTTTCAAGGGGTATATCGGTATTGTCGGGTTGGCGCTGCTGTCGGCCAACGTCTGGGCCGATTTGCCTCACAGCTCGATTCTGAGCCGTTACGGTGTCAGCTCCGATGAATTGCCGAAACCGGCACCCACCGAGAACAGCGAACCGGTCGAAGAGAAAAGCCGCTTTCATATCCAGCCCGAACAACCGTTCGTGACCGTTCGCATCGGCGAGAACAATGAGCCCGAAATGACCGGCAACCTGAGCATCGACCGCATGGCGCAACAGGAGCGCCAACGTTGCCAGCGCCTGCAGGAAGAAATGGTCCGGCGCGGTGAACGCCCGTTGAACTGCGACGGCTCCCTTCCGGGCATGGCGTTACCCCGCTGAAGAATTAAAAAAAAGGCTGCGTTCCTACAGGATTGCAGCCTTTTTTTGTGGGAATAATCGTCAGTCTTCCTTGCGCACCGTGGCCACTTCATCGGCCTTGACCCGGATCTTCGCGCCGGAAATATCCCGGAACTCATAGAAGCCGTCTTCGGACTTGGTTTTCGGCATGTCCTGGGTCAGATACTGCGTGCCGTTCTGCAAGGTGACCACGGTCGGGGTGGAGCAACCGGCCAGCGCCATCAGCGCTACGACGGTCATCGGCATAAACAACGTCTTGAAATTCATACCCGGTAATTCCTCATTCATTTCGACCGGTGTCGGTCCTCTAACGCGGTTGGTGCCAAATCCCCGGTAAAAGTTCGATGGACTGGCGAAAAAACCTCAATCGCGGATGCCACTGATCCTTTTCCGTTTGCGCCCGTCGGGGCAGAACTGTTATCTGTACGCATAACCAGTATTCGCTTGCCATGGCCCGTTATCACCGTGACTTCCAGCCCCCTCGACGATCCGTTCTATTACCTCAACAACTTCCGGCAAGTGCTTGACTGGCTTGAGCTTCGTTATGCCGACGTGATGAGCGAAACGGAGCATGCCTTCATCCGCAACTTCAAGTCACTGCCGCGCGGCTCCCAGGGCTTGCTGGTGCGGATGGTGATGCGCAAGGGCGTGCACTTTCGGGCGGGCAAACTCAGTTATCCGGAGATTGGCAACATCGCGTTGGCTGCGCAGCCGTTGCTCGATCATGGCTGGCTGGACGAGCAAGCGCTGCTGGCGATGCCGGAGCTGTTCGATCTGCTGCTGAAGGCTGAAGTCATGCAAGCCTTCGGCCCGGCCATCGATGATCCAAAGGGTCGCAAGGTTGACTGGTTGCCGATCCTGCAAGAGCAGTTTCCCGAGTCACGCTGCTGGCATGACTGGTGCCCGGCGATTGCAGACCGATTGTTCAGCCTGACGTTGATGGAACTGTGCGACCGGTTTCGCCTGATGTTCTTCGGCAATCTGTATCAGGACTGGTCGGAGTTCGTCCTCGCCGATCTCGGGATCTACACCTACGAAAAAGTCGAGCTCGGCGCCGATTCCCGAGGCTTGCGCAGCCGTGCCGACGTCGATGCCTGCCTGTTCCTGCACGATTGCCAGCAGCGTTTCGAAGCGGGCGAGGCGATCGAGCCGATTGCCGAAGAGCTGAGCGTTTTGCAGTTCGACAACCCGTGGTTGCAGCGCCGGCTCGGCAAACTACTGTTCCAGATCGGCCAGCATTGCGAACGCATCGCCGAATTTGCCCTGGCCCTGAGCCTTTATCGCGGCTGTGCCTATCCCGGGGCGCGGTTGCGGATGATCCGGGTGCTGGAACGCTGCGGCGAATATGCCCTGGCGCTGGAGTTGGGCACGCTGGCCGAACAGGCGCCGGAAAGCGCTGCTGAACACCAGGGCCTGCAACGGGCGCTGCCACGGCTGCGGCGTAAACTTGGCGGGCCGGCGCTCAAACGCGTGGCGCCAAGACCGGTGGAACGCCTGGATCTGCACCTGCCTCGGCTCGATCCGGCGCTGTCGGTGGAATATCACGTGCAGGCGCATCTGCATGAGGACACAGGCCCGGTGCATTACGTCGAGAACAGCCTGATCAACTCGCTGTTCGGCCTGCTGTGCTGGCCGGCGATTTTCGCGCCGCTGCCGGGGGCGTTTTTCAACCCGTTCCAGCGCGGGCCGGCGGATTTGCTCCACGAGGATTTTCAGGGGCGCCGGGCCGAGCTGTTCGAGGCCTGCCTGACGGAACTCGATGACGGCCGTTATGCCGACACCATCCGCAACCGGTTTGCCGCCAAGTGGGGCATTCAATCGCCGTTCGTGTTCTGGGGCGCGCTCAATGAAGAACTGCTGGAACAAGCGCTGACCTGCCTGCCAGCCGAGCACCTCAAACACTGGTTCAATCGCCTGTTGCTGGACATCAAGGCCAACCGCGCCGGCATGCCCGACCTGATCCAGTTCTGGCCGCAGCACAAGACCTACCGGATGATCGAAGTCAAAGGCCCCGGCGACCGCTTGCAGGACAATCAACTGCGCTGGCTGGAGTTCTGCCACACGCACCAGATGCCGGTGGCGGTGTGTTACGTGCAATGGGCGGAGCAGGGCGCTTGAGCTACAGCATTGCGGTGCGGGCGTTGTGCGAGTTCACCGCCAAGAGCGGCGACCTCGACTTGCGTTTCACCCCGTCGCCCACGGCGCTGGAGGGCATCGCCGGTCACCGCACCGTCGCCTCGCGGCGTAATGACGCCTATCAAAGCGAAGTGGCGCTGGAGGGCGAGTTCCGCACCTTGAAGGTCAAGGGCAGGGCGGACGGCTACGACCCGACGCAGAACTGCCTGGAGGAAGTCAAAACCTACCGTGGCGACCTGAGCAAACAGCCGGCCAACCACCGCGCGCTGCATTGGGCGCAGGCGAAAATCTACGGCTGGCTGATGTGCTGCCGGTTGCAGCTGGAACAGATCAATCTGGCGCTGGTGTACTTCGACATCGTCAGCGAAAAGGAAACCTGCCTGGTCGAAGCCTTCAGCGCTGAAGCATTGCGCGAGTTCTTCGAACAACAGTGCGGCTTGTTCCTGGCATGGGCCGAGCAGGAAATGGCCCACCGTGAAGCGCGCAATCAGGCGGCGCAGCAACTGGGCTTTCCCCACGACAGTTTCCGCCCCGGCCAGCGTCATCTCGCCGAGTCGGTGTTCAAGGCCGTCAGTACCGGCCGCTGCCTGATGGCCCAGGCGCCCACCGGCATTGGCAAGACCCTCGGCACGCTGTTCCCGATGCTCAAGGCGTTGGCGCCGCAGCAGCTGGACAAGGTGTATTTTCTCACCGCCAAGACACCGGGGCGCAAACTGGCGCTGGATTCGGCGCAAGTGCTGTTCGATCACCATGCAACCCTGCCGTTGCGGGTGCTGGAGATGGTCGCGCGGGACAAGGCTTGCGAGCATCCCGACAAGGCCTGTCACGGCGAATCCTGCCCGTTGGCTCAAGGCTTTTATGACCGGTTGCCGTCGGCCCGTGAAGCCGCCAGTCGATTGAAGTTGCAGGATCAGGCGGCAATCCGTGAAGTCGCCGCGCAACATTCGGTGTGTCCGTATTACCTGAGCCAGGAAATGGCACGCTGGGCCGATGTGGTGGTGGCGGACTACAACTATTACTTCGACTTCACCGCGCTGCTGTTCGGCCTGGCCCAGCTCAATCAATGGAAGGTCGCGGTGCTGGTGGACGAGGCGCATAACCTGGTCGAGCGCGGGCGGCAGATGTACAGCGCCACCCTCGATCAGGGAATCTTCAACAGCGTGCGCAAAACCGCACCCGAGGCGTTGAAGAAGCCCCTGCAACGGGTCAATCGTGAATGGAATGCCCTCAATAACGCACAACTGGCGCCGTATCAGGCCTACGACAAGGCACCGGAAAAACTGCTGCAGGCGATCACGTCGTGCAGCGCGAGCATTGGCGATTACCTCAATGATCACCCGCAAGGGCTCGACAGCGGCTTGCAGAATGCCTGGTTCGAGATGCTGCAATTCGGCCGGGTCGCGGAGTTGTTCGACGCGAACTACCTGTTCGACATCAGCAAGCGCGACCTCGACCGCAAACGTCCGCTGTCGCAACTGTGCCTGCGCAACGTAGTGCCCGCCGCGCTGCTTGGCCCACGCCTGAAAGCGGCCCGCAGTTGCGTGCTGTTTTCCGCGACCCTCAGCCCGCGTCACTATTACGCCGACCTGCTCGGCACTCCGGCCGACACGGTGTGGATCGACGTTGAGTCGCCGTTCAGCGCCGAACAGTTGCAGGTGCGGATCGTCAGCCAGATTTCCACCCGGTTCACCCATCGTCAGGCGTCACTGGAGCCGATTGTCGAATTGATCGCCCGCCAGTTCGGCGAGCGCCCGGGCAACTATCTCGCGTTCTTCAGCAGCTTCGATTACCTGCAACAGGTTGCGCAGTTGCTCGCCGAACGGCATCCACACATTCCGATCTGGCAGCAATCACGGGGCATGGCCGAAGGGCAGCGGCAGGCGTTTCTCGATCAGTTCACGGCCCACAGCCAGGGCGTCGGGTTCGCTGTCCTCGGCGGTGCATTCGGCGAAGGCATCGATTTGCCCGGCGCCCGGTTGATCGGTGCCTTTGTCGCCACGCTGGGTCTGGCACAGCTCAACCCGGTCAATGAACAGATGAAACGGCGCATGGCAGCGATCTTCGGCGCCGGTTACGACTACACCTACCTGTTTCCCGGCATGCAGAAAGTGGTACAGGCCGCCGGGCGGGTGATCCGCACTCAGCAGGATCGCGGCGTGGTCATGCTGATCGACGACCGCTTCGCCGAGAGCCGCATCCAGCAGCTGTTGCCGCGCTGGTGGCAGCTCGATCATGCAGATGCGGCTTTTCAATCCGCCGGTTTGACGCATACTCCTGTTATTGAAAATCTGCTTTGAGCCAAGCCTGATGAGCGAGAACAAGAAGTCCGCTGCGATCGAAGAAATGCGCTTTCGCCTGTTGATCGATGCCGTGGTCGATTATGCGATCTACATGATCGACCCCGGCGGCATCATCACCAGCTGGAACTCCGGGGCCAAACGCTTCAAGGGTTATGAGGAAGCCGAGATTCTCGGCGAACACTTTTCGCGGTTCTACACCGATGAGGACCGCGCCGTCGGCATGCCACAACGGGCACTGGACACGGCGATCCGCGAAGGACGGTTTGAAGGCGAAGGCTGGCGGGTGCGCAAGGATGGCACGCACTTCTGGTGCCACGTGGTGATCGATCCGATCTACAGCCCGGACGGGCAACTGCTCGGGTTCGCCAAGATCACCCGCGACCTCACCGACCGCAAGATGGCCGAAGAAACCCTCAAGCAAAGCGAACAGCAATTCCGCCTGCTGGTGCAGGGCGTCACCGACTACGCAATCTACATGCTCAGCCCGGAAGGCCGCGTGACCAACTGGAACCCCGGCGCGCAACGGATCAAGGGCTATGCGCCCAACGAAGTCATCGGCAAGCATTTCTCGATGTTCTACACCCCGGAAGACCGTGAGACCGGGGAACCTCAACGGGCGCTGGAAACCGCCGTGCGTGAGGGCCGTTTCGAGAACAAGAGCTGGCGTCTGCGCAAGGACGGCACGCGGTTTCTGGCCCATGTGGTGGTCGACGCGATTCGCGGCGAAACCGGCACGTTGCTCGGTTTTGCCAAGATCACCCGTGACGTGACCGAAGCCTACCAGGCGCAACTGGCACTGGAGCAGACCCGAGAGGCACTGTTCCAGGCGCAGAAGATGCAGGCCATCGGTCAGCTCAGTGGCGGTATCGCCCATGACTTCAACAATCTGCTGACAGTGATCCTCGGCAATCTGGAAATCGTGCGTAAACGCGTCGGCGACGACCCGAAAGTCAGCCGTCTGCTGGAAAACGCCACCCAGGGCGCGCTGCGTGGCGTGTCACTGACCCAGCGCATGCTGGCCTTCGCCCGGCGCCAGGAGCTCAAGACCGAACCGGTGGACATCCCGAAACTGGTGCAAGGCATCACCGGTCTGTTGCGCAGTTCACTGGGGCCGGGGATTCGCATCGAAACGCAGTTTCCCGACGATCTTGAAGCGGTGCTCGCCGACACCAACCAGCTCGAACTGGCGGTCCTCAACCTGGCCACCAACGCCCGCGATGCAATGCCCGAGGGCGGCAGCGTGGTCATCGGCGCCGAGCCGCGAGTGGTTTTGCAGCAGAGCCAGTCAACACTCGCTGCGGGACGCTATGTCTGCCTGAGCGTGACCGATACCGGTGAAGGCATGGACGACGCGACGCTGGCCTCGGCGACCGATCCTTTCTTCACCACCAAAGGCCTCGGCAAGGGCACCGGGCTGGGGTTGTCGATGGTGCATGGTTTCATCGAACAGTTGGGCGGCCGTTTCATTCTCAAAAGCGTGAAGGGGCAGGGAACTTGCGCCGAGCTCTGGCTGCCGGTCGCCGTCGACGGCATGGCGGCCAAGCCTATGAGCCCGAGGCCGTCCATGGCGTCGGTGCCGCGACTCAGCGTGCTGGTGGTGGACGACGACAGTCTGGTGCGCACCAGCACCAGTCTGTTGCTGGAGGATCTGGGGCATCGGGTCATCGGCGCGGCCTCCGGTGCGCAGGCACTGGAGTTGTTTGATCAAGGGGAAGTGATCGACTTGATGATCACCGACATGGCCATGCCGAAAATGAACGGCGCGCAGCTGGCCCATGCCGTGCGCGTGCTCAAGCCGGATCTGCCAATCATCCTGGCCACCGGTTATGCCGAGCGCCTCGAAGGTTTTGCGGCACAACTGCCACGGCTGTCGAAACCGTTCAATCAGATGCAACTGGTGGAGATCATCGCCCAGTCGATGAAGTGAGGTCAGGCATCAGCTTGTTTACGCTGTTCGTAACGGGCAAGGAGCGGCTGGGTGCTGATCCCGTGCAGCAAAATGCTCAGGGCCACGACTGAAAGGGTGAGATCGGTACACTGCGCGGCCATTGTCTCGCCCAGGCCGTGGTTCAAGGCGTAGAACAGATAGAACAGGCTGCCGATGCCACGAATGCCGAACCAGCCGATCAACATCCGCTGACGCCACACCAGCAGTGATCCCCATGGCATCAACGCCACACAGGCCGGGCGGATGACACAGAACAGCACAGCGCCGACCCAAAGCGCCCGCCAGTCCCAATGGGTGACCAACACCACGCCGAGCAGGGTCACCAAAAACACTTCCATGGCCCGTTCCACCAGACCACCGAAAGCGAGCATGTCGCCCATCATGATCCCGGCGGCCACCTGACTGCCTTCCAGGCCTTCTGTGTCGCCATGCACGGCGTGTTGCGGTTCGACGTTCTGGTGGCCGACCACCGGTTGCACCAGATGCTCGGCCGGCGGCTGATGGGCGCCGGTGGACTTCACTTCCTCCTGCCGCAGGCCCAGTCCGGCGGCGAACACCGACAGAAAACCGTAGCCGCCCACGGACTCGGCCACCACAAAAGCGAGGGCGATCAAGGCCAGTGCCAGATAGTCGTTCGGGCTGACGGTGCTGTCTTCATTGCGCGTCTGTAACGCCAGCGTGGCCCGACCAAGGCCGCGACCCATCCAGTAACCCGTCAGCAAACCGACAGGGACCGCCCAGAACAGATCGCGCAATACCCAGTGGCTCCATTGCGCGGCCAGGCCATCGCCTTGCAGCAGCAACAGCCCGAGAATCACAAAGGGGAAGGCCACGCCGTCGTTCAAGCCGGCTTCGCCGGACAGTCCAAAGCGTACGCTGTCGACATCCCGCGCATCGTTGACCTGCACCAGCGCCGCCAGCACCGGGTCGGTTGGCGCCAGAATCGCAGCGATCAGCAACGACGGCCCCCACGACAGTTTCAGAACGTAATGCAGCAGCAGGCTGACGCCGATGATCGTCAGCACCATCACCGGGCCTGCCAGACCGAAGGCTATCCGCCAATGCTTGTCGCGCAACGGCAGCCGCAACTTCAAACCGCAGACGAACAGCGAAAACAGCACCGCGACTTCAGTCAGGTGCTCCATCCACGAGGCGGCATGCTCCAGCGGCAGTTTCAGCAGATCGAGCCCGCTCGGGCCGATACCGATGCCGAGCAACAGGCACACGGCCGATGTCGTGACCGGCATCCAGCGCAGGTACGACGAGGTCAACGCCAGCATCAGCAGGACGGCGCCCAGCACCGTTACCCAGATAATGAATGTCATGGTTCGCGGCCCGCCCTGACCATCGCGACCCGACAGGGCCATGAAGTATGGAGAGGTGCTCGCGGCGACGGTTCAGTTTTTCTCGGGGAAGAGGCGGCGGGCGCTGACTTGCACGGCGCCCGCCGTGATTGACGCGATGACTCAGGCCTGGCGCTGGACCAGCGCACGCTCCATCCGCGCAATGCCTTCTTCCAGCAGCGAACGCGGGCAACCGAAGTTCAGGCGCACGAATTGCTGGCTAAGGTCACCGAAATCGATGCCCGGGCTGAGGCCGACGCGGGCCTGTTCGAGGAAGAACTGCTGCGGATTGTCCAGGCCCAGGGCCGAGCAATCGAGCCACGCCAGATAAGTGCCCTGCGGCACGTTGATCGTCACGCCGGGCAGACGACTGCGAACCGCGTCCACCAGCCAGTCACGGTTAGCTTGCAGGTACTGTTTCAGTTCCTTAAGCCACGGCCCGGCCTCGCTGTAAGCCACGCGGGTGGCTTCCATGCCCAGCGGATTGACGCTGTCGACCATGCCGCAACGAGCGTGGTTGACGCGCTCGCGCAGGGCGCTGTCCTGAATGATCATGAACGAGGTCTTGAGGCCGGCAATGTTGTAGGCCTTGCTCGCCGACATCAGGGTGATGGTGCGTTGGGCGATTTCCGGGCTCACGGACGCGGTCGGAATGTGCACGCGACCGTCGTAGCACAGCTCGGCGTGGATTTCGTCGGAGATGATCCAGGCGTCCTGCGCCATGCAGATGTCGGCCACCGCTTGCAGTTCTTCACGGTCGAAGACCTTGCCGATCGGGTTGTGCGGGTTGCTCAGCAGCAGGGCGCCGCCACCGGTCAGGGATTCACGCAAGGCATCCAGCGGCGTGGCGTAGGTGCCGTCGGCCTGAGCGTTGAATTCCAGCTCGACCTTGTTCAGGCCCCAATGGCCCGGTGCATGGCGCAGCGGCGGGTAGTTCGGGGTTTGTAACACGACATTCTGCTGTGGCTGCACCAGCGCCTTGAGCGCCATGTTGAAACCCGACTCGACGCCCGGCAGGAAGATCAGCTCCTGCGGCTTGACCCGCCAGGCGAATTTGTTCCAGAGGTCGGCAACGATGGCCTCGCGCAGGTTGTCCTGGGCGACGCTGTAGCCGACCAACGGGTGCAGCAGACGCTGTTGCAGCGCCTCGATGACCACCGGTGGTGCCGCGAAATCCATGTCAGCGACCCACATCGGCAACACATCGGCCGCATAGCGGCTCCATTTGGTGCTGCCGGTGTCGTGGCGGTCGAATACCTGATCAAAATCGAAAGTCATGCGCGGTCTCTGAGGGCGGAGATGGGTCGTGCCGGCGATGATAAACCGCAAGTACTGCGGGAGCCACATTACCTGTGGGAGCTGGCTTGCCAGCGATAGCGGCGGGTCAGCACTATCAATGTCGGATGTGCCGACGTCATCGCTGGCAAGCCAGCTCCCACAGGGATTCATATATTTGCCCGACGGTCGGTTTTCACACAGACCACGGCGACGTTGTCTACAGTGAAAAAGTCGGCACTCGCTTGCCGCCACCGTGATTGTCCAGAAAAAACCCGGCTCAAGTACCGGGTTCCACCTGATCAGGAGTGCACGATGGATCTCAGCCGTCGTCAGTTCTTCAAGGTCGCCGGTATCGGCCTTGCAGGCTCTAGCCTGGGCGCGTTGGGCATGGCCCCGACGCTGGCCTTCGCCGAGCAGGTGCGCCACTTCAAGCTTGCCCACACCCATGAAACCCGCAACACCTGCCCGTACTGCTCGGTCGGTTGCGGGTTGATCATGTACAGCCAGGGCGATGCCGCGAAGAACGTTGCGCAAAACATCATCCATATCGAGGGCGACGCCGACCATCCGGTCAACCGCGGCACCCTGTGCCCGAAAGGCGCCGGCCTTCTGGACTTCATTCACAGTCCGGGCCGCTTGCAGTACCCGCAGGTGCGCAAGCCCGGCAGCAGCGAATGGACCCGGATCACCTGGGACGAAGCCCTCGACCGCGTCGCCGACCTGATGAAGGCCGACCGCGACGCCAATTTCGTCGAGAAGAACGCTCAGGGGCAGACGGTAAACCGCTGGCTGACCACCGGGTTCCTCGCAGCGTCGGCGGCGTCCAACGAAGCGGGTTACATCACCCATAAGGTGGTGCGCAGTCTCGGCATGCTGGGGTTCGATAACCAGGCGCGTGTCTGACACGGCCCGACGGTGGCAAGTCTTGCCCCGACGTACGGCCGTGGAGCCATGACCAACACCTGGACCGATATCGCCAACGCGAATCTGATCCTGGTGATGGGCGGCAACTCCGCTGAAGCGCACCCGTGCGGCTTCAAATGGGTGACCGAAGCCAAGGCGCACAACGCCGCGCGGCTGATTGTGGTCGACCCGAGATTTACCCGGACCGCCTCCGTGGCCGATTACTACGCGCCGATTCGTACCGGCAGCGACATCGCGTTCATGGGCGGGCTGATCAATTACCTGCTGACCGAGGACAAGATCCAGCACGAGTACGTGCGCAACTACACCGACGTATCGTTCATCGTCAAAGCCGGGTTCGGCTTCGAGGACGGGCTGTTCACCGGTTACGACGCGGCCAAACGCAGCTACACCGACAAATCCAGCTGGGGTTACGAACTGGGCGAGGACGGCTTTGCCAAGGTCGACCCGACCCTGCAGGATCCGCGTTGCGTCTATCAACTGATGAAGCAGCATTACAGCCGCTACAACATCGACCTGGCGAGCCAGATCTGCGGCATGCCGGTCGATGCGATGAAAAAGATCTGGGAGGAAATCGCCACTTGCTCGACGCCGGGCAAGACCATGACCATCCTTTACGCATTGGGCTGGACCCAGCACTCGATCGGCTCGCAAATCATCCGCAGCGCAGCGATGGTGCAATTGTTGCTGGGCAACGTCGGCATGCCCGGCGGCGGGGTCAACGCCTTGCGCGGGCACTCGAACATTCAGGGCCTGACCGACCTCGGGTTGTTGTCGAACTCGTTGCCGGGCTACCTGACCCTGCCGATGGATGCCGAGCAGGACTACAACGGCTACATCAAGAAACGCACGCAATTGCCGTTGCGGCCGGGGCAACTGTCCTACTGGCAGAACTACAGCAAGTTCCACGTCAGCCTGATGAAAGCCTGGTACGGCGCCAACGCGACTGCCGAAAACCAGTGGGCCTACGACTACCTGCCGAAACTCGACATCCCCAACTACGACATCCTCAAGGTGTTCGACCTGATGGGGCAGGGCAAGGTCAACGGCTACATGTGCCAGGGCTTCAACCCGATTGCTGCGCTGCCGGACAAGAACCGGGTGATGGCTGCTCTCGCCAAACTGAAATGGCTGGTGGTGATGGATCCGCTGGCCACCGAAACCTCGCAGTTCTGGGAAAACGTCGGGCCGTACAACGATGTGAAAAGCGCCGACATCCAGACCGAAGTCATTCGCCTGCCGACCACCTGCTTTGCCGAAGAGGACGGCTCGCTGGTCAACAGCAGTCGCTGGCTGCAATGGCACTGGAAAGGCGCTGACGGTCCGGGCGAGTCACGCACCGACGTGCGGATCATGACCGAGCTGTTCATGCGCCTGCGGCAGCGTTATCAGACCGAGGGTGGGGCCTATCCCGATCCGATCCTCAAACTCTCCTGGCCGTACAAGATCCCAGAAGAACCGTCGCCGGAAGAAATCGCCAAGGAGGTCAACGGCTACGCCACCATCGATTTCACCGACGCCACGGGCGCGGCGATCAAGGGCAATTCGCAACTGGCCGCTTTCGCCCAGCTCAAGGACGACGGCAGCACCGCGTCCGGTTGCTGGATCTTCTGTGGCAGCTGGACCGAGGCCGGCAACCAGATGGCCCGGCGCGACAACGCCGACCCTTACGGCATGCATCAGCATCAGGGCTGGGCGTGGGCCTGGCCGGCCAACCGGCGGATTCTCTACAACCGCGCCTCGGCGGACATGCAGGGCAAACCCTGGGACCCGAAAAAACGCCTGGTGTGGTGGAACGGCAAGGCCTGGGGTGGCACCGACGTGCCGGACTACAAGGCCGACGTGCCGCCGGAAGCCGGAATGAACCCGTTCATCATGAACCCCGAAGGCGTGGCGCGGTTCTTCGCCGTCGACAAGATGAACGAAGGGCCATTTCCCGAGCACTACGAGCCGTTCGAAACGCCGATCGGCATCAACCCGCTGCACCCCGAAAACAAGAAAGCCACCAGCAACCCGGCGGCGCGGATCTTCGATTCGGTGTGGGACAGCCTCGGCGTGGCCAAGGATTACCCGTACGCCGCCACCAGCTATCGACTGACCGAGCATTTCCACTTCTGGAGCAAGCATTGCCGGTTGAACGCGATTGCCCAACCGGAGCAGTTCGTGGAAATCGGCGAAGTGCTGGCGAAAGAGAAGGGCATCGCAGCCGGTGACCGGGTGCGGGTCAGCTGTAAACGCGGGTTCATCGAAGCGGTGGCGGTGGTGACCAAAAGGATCCGGCCGTTGCAGGTCAACGGTCAGGTCGTGCATCAAATCGGCATCCCGCTGCACTGGGGGTTCACCGGCCTGACGCGTCACGGTTACCTGACCAACACCCTGGTGCCGTTCCTCGGCGATGGCAATACACAGACCCCGGAATCCAAGTCATTCCTGGTCAACGTGGAGAAAATATAGATGGCCAGCCAAGACATCATCGCCCGCTCGGCCACCACGACCCCGGCACCCTCGGTACGCAATCAGGAGGAAGTCGCCAAGCTGATCGACACCACCAAATGCATCGGCTGCAAGGCCTGTCAGGTCGCGTGCTCGGAATGGAACGAGCTGCGCGACGAGGTCGGCCACAACCACGGCACCTACGACAACCCGCAGGATCTGAGCGCGGAGTCGTGGACGCTGATGCGCTTCACCGAGCACGAAACCGACGCCGGCAACCTCGAATGGCTGATCCGCAAGGACGGTTGCATGCACTGCGCCGAGCCCGGTTGTCTGGCCGCGTGCCCGAGCCCGGGGGCGATCATCAAACACGCCAACGGCATCGTCGATTTCGATCAGGACCACTGCATCGGTTGCGGTTATTGCATCACCGGTTGCCCGTTCAACATTCCGCGCATTTCGCAGAAGGACCACAAGGCCTACAAATGCACCTTGTGTTCGGACCGCGTAGCGGTGGGACTGGAGCCGGCCTGCGTGAAAACCTGCCCGACCGGGGCGATTGTCTTCGGCAGCAAGGAAGACATGAAAACCCACGCCGCCGAACGCATCGTTGACCTGAAGAGCCGAGGCTTCGATAACGCCGGTCTGTACGATCCCGAAGGCGTCGGCGGCACCCACGTCATGTACGTGCTGCACCACGCCGACACGCCGAAGATCTACGCCGGCCTGCCGGAAAATCCGGCGATCAGTCCGCTGGTGGGCCTGTGGAAAGGCATCAGCAAACCCCTGGGCCTGCTGGCCATGGGCGCGGCGGTGCTGGCCGGGTTCTTCCATTACGTGCGGATCGGCCCGAACCGCACCGAAGAGGATGACCATCCGGAACCGCCCGACACCTCGGTCCACGTGGTCGACCCGGCGGTGCACACCTTCGATCCACGCAGGGAGGACCGGCCATGAGCAACAAGACGATCCTGCGCTACACCGCCAACCAGCGCACCAACCACTGGCTGGTGGCGATCCTGTTCTTCATGGCCGGGCTTTCGGGACTGGCGCTGTTTCATCCGTCGATGTTCTGGCTGACCAACCTGTTCGGCGGCGGGCCGTGGACACGAATTCTGCATCCGTTCATGGGCGTGCTGATGTTTGTGTTCTTCCTCGGCCTGGTGTTCCGTTTCTGGCGTTCCAACTTCTTTATCGACAACGACTGGAAGTGGCTGCGGCGTATTGACCGGGTGCTGGTCAACGACGAAGAGACCGTACCGCCGGTGGGCAAGTACAACGCCGGGCAGAAGATGCTGTTCTGGACTTTACTGCTGTGCATGCTCGGGCTGTTGTTCACGGGGCTGGTGATCTGGCGCGCGTACTTCAGTCATTACTTCGGCATCACCACGATTCGCTGGGCGATGTTGCTGCATGCACTGGCCGGGTTTGTGCTGATCCTCAGCATCATCGTGCACATCTATGCCGGCATCTGGATCAAGGGCTCGGTGGACGCGATGCTGCACGGTTGGGTCAGCCGCGCCTGGGCGAAAAAACATCACGCACTCTGGTATCGCGAAGTGGAATCCCAGGATCCGCCGGAGCGACCGGTCACCAAAAAGGGCTGACACTTGCCAACCATTCTTGAACCCGGGGAAATCGAAGCGGCGGCCAGTGCGCCGCCGTTTCTGCACTTGCCGCCGCACAACCTGTTCACGCTGCGCGCCGAACGTCTGGAACACCTGGCGATCGGTCATCCGCTGGCCGACTACCTGCGCCTGATCGCCGGACTCTGCCGCGTACAGCAGCAAGTCCTCGACGATCCGCCCTCGAATGCCCCGATTGATGAGCAACGCCTTGAAGTCTGCCGACAACACGGCATGCCGCCGTTCGCCGCTGACACTCTGATCCGCGAGGACGGCTGGCAGGCGTATCTCGATGCCTTGCTGCAACGCTACGGTGCACCGGAACAACCCGCCGTCGCCGATGCCGTCACCTCGTTGCGGGTTGCCAGCTCCGGCCAGTTGCGGGCCTGGGCGGTGGCGTTGGTCAGCGGCCAGTATTCGCTGGTGCCGGCGGCGCTGGTGCCGTTTCTTGGCGCGGCGCTGCAAACGGCCTGGAGCCATTGGTTGCTCAGCGCACTGCACCTGCAACTGGCGCCCGGCAATAGCCTCGGCCAGTGCCCGGCCTGTGGTTCGCCGGCGATGGCCGGAGTGATCCGCCATCGCGGCAAACACAACGGCTTGCGTTATCTGGTGTGCTCGCTGTGCGCCTGCGAATGGCATGTGGTGCGGGTCAAATGCGTGTATTGCGAGCAGAGCAAAGGGCTGGAATATCTGAGCCTTGAGGATGATCGTCACGCTGCAAATCAGGCGCCGTTGCGGGCCGAGGTCTGCCCAAGTTGTAACAGCTACCTGAAACTGCTGTATCTGGAAAACGATGCGGACGCCGAAGCGCTGTCGGCAGACTTGAGCAGTCTGCTGCTGGACATGCGCCTGGCCCAGGACGGCTATCAGCGGCTGGCACCGAATCTGTTGCTGGCACCCGGAGACGAATAAGCAGAGCGTCTACACTCTGGCGCAACGGCTTTTTATCCGGAGCGTCTGATGCCTGCCAGTGTTGCCCAGCGTTTGCCTTCCATCGACAGTCTGTTGCGTCACAACGCCTTCCAGCCCGTGGCCGAACGACACGGGCGCGAGGCGCTGCTGGCGATGTTGCGTCAGTTGCTCGACGACTTGCGCGACTCGGTCGTGGCGGGGCAGCTCTCCGCCGTCGAGATCAGCCCTGAAGCCCTGGCCGGCAGGATTGCCGAACGTCTGGCGCTGCAACAGCGCAGTCAGGTGCGGCGGGTGTTCAACCTGACCGGCACGGTGCTGCACACCAATCTGGGCCGCGCCCTGTTGCCGGAAGAAGCCATCGACGCCGTGCAACTGGCGGCCCGCTATCCCTTGAACCTCGAATTCGATCTGGCCAGCGGCAAGCGTGGTGACCGCGATGATCTGATCGAAGGCCTGATCCGCGAGCTGACCGGCGCCGAAGCCGTCACCGTGGTCAACAACAATGCCGCCGCGGTGCTGCTGACCCTCAACAGCCTCGGCGCGCGCAAGGAAGGCATCATCTCGCGCGGCGAACTGATCGAAATCGGCGGCGCGTTCCGCATCCCCGACATCATGGCCCGGGCCGGCGTGCGTCTTCACGAGGTCGGCACCACCAATCGCACCCATGCCCGGGATTACGAAGCGGCGATCAGCCCGCGCAGCGGCTTGATCATGCGTGTGCATGCGAGCAATTACAGCATCGAGGGTTTTACCGCCCGCGTGCCGACGGCTGAATTGGCGGAGCTGGCCCATCGTCATGGCCTGCCGCTGCTCGAAGACCTTGGCAGCGGCAGCCTGCTGGACCTGACCCGCTGGGGCCTGCCGGCGGAACCGACGGTGCGTCAGGCACTGCTCGATGGTGCGGACATCGTCACCTTCAGCGGTGACAAACTGCTCGGCGGGCCGCAGGCAGGGGTGATTGTCGGGCGCAAGGATCTGATCGCGAAGATCAAAAAGAACCCGCTGAAACGTGCCTTGCGGGTCGACAAGATGACGCTGGCAGCGCTGGAAGCGGTGCTTGGGCTCTATCGCGATCCTGATCGGCTGGCCGAACGGTTGCCGACCTTGCACCTGCTGACCCGCCCGCAAGATGACATCCTCGCCCAGGCTGAACGCCTGCAACCGGCATTGGCCAGGGTGCTCGGTGAAACCTGGACTGTGACGGCGGAGAAAACACTGGGCATGATCGGCAGCGGCAGCCAACCGGTGGCGCGGCTGCCGAGCGCAGCATTGTGCGCCCGCCCTCAAGTGTCGAAACGCCTGCGCGGACGCTCGCTGCTGAATCTGCAAAGCGCATTGCGCGAATTGCCGATCCCGGTGCTCGGACGCCTCGACGATGACGCGCTGTGGCTGGATCTGCGGCAACTCGACGACGAGCCGGCGTGGCTCGCGCAACTCGGGCCGTTGCAGACATGATCGTCGGCACTGCCGGGCACATCGACCACGGCAAGACCTCGCTGCTCCAGGCCCTGACCGGACAATCCGGCGACCGCCGCCCGCAGGAGCGCGAGCGGGGCATGACCATCGACCTCGGTTATCTCTATGCCGAACTGGCGCCCGGAGCGGAGTTGACCGGGTTCATCGACGTGCCGGGCCACGAGAAATTCACTCACAACATGTTGGCCGGCGCCCAGGGCATCGATCTGGTGTTGCTCGTTGTGGCGGCGGATGACGGCGTGATGCCGCAGACCCGCGAGCATCTGGCGATTGTCGAGTTGCTGGGCATTCCCCGGGCGCTGGTGGCGATCACCAAGTGCGATCGTGTCGAGGCGGGCAGGTTGGTGGAGGTTCGCCGGCAAATCGAACATCTGTTGGCGCCCGGTCCGTCTGCAGGCGCGCCGATGCTTGCGGTTTCCAGCGTGACGGGTGAGGGCGTCGATGCCCTGCGGCAAGCGTTGCTGCAGGCGCAAGGTGAAGTGTTGAAGCGGGGGCGCGAGGGGGGGTTTCGTCTGGCCATCGACCGGGCATTCAGCGTCGCCGGTGCCGGGATTGTGGTGACGGGCACGGCGTTGTCGGGAATGGTCGCCGTGGGCGACAAACTGATCCTCGGGCCGACGGGCAAAACGGTGCGGGTGAGGGGGCTGCACGCGCAGAATCAATCCGCAGAGCTGGCGTTTGCCGGTCAACGGGTTGCCCTGAACATCAGCGCTGATCGCCTGGAGCTCGGGCACATCCATCGCGGTCAGTGGCTGCTCGCCGAAGCACTGTTCGCGCCGACTCAACGTCTGGACATCGACTTCCAGCTGCTGCCCGATGAGACGCGCACCTTCGAACACTTTCAGCCCGTGCATCTGCACCTCGGCACGCAAGACGTGATCGCCCGCGTAGCGCTGCTCGAAGGACCACGACTGCTTCCGGGCGAGCGCATGCTCGCGCAACTGCTGACCCATGTCCCGGTGCACGGCGTGAAGGGGGATCGGTTGATCCTGCGCGATCCCAGTGCCCAGCGCACGCTCGGCGGCGGTCAGTTGCTCGACCCGTTCGCTCCGGCCCGGCAACGGCGCAGCCCCGGGCGTCTGGCGCAATTGCGGGCACTGGCGATCAGCTCCAGCCTTGAGCAAGCGCTGCCAACGCTGCTGGAATACAGCGAAAGCGGCATTGATTCCCAGCGTCTGGAGCGTCAGTTCAACCGCCCGCGTGAAGGCTGGTCACTGCCGGACAACGTCCGTCTGATCGAAACCCGTCAGGGCCAGGTCCTGTTCAACGCCCAGCGCTGGGGCATTCTCAAGTTCACCTTGCTGGAGCAACTGGCGCGTTTCCATGAACTGGAGCCCGACCAGATGGGCCCGGACCGTGATCGTCTGCGGCGCTTCAGCGGACTGAACATCGAGCATTCGACCTTCATCAGCCTGCTGGAAGAACTGCGCAGCGCCGGTTCGCTCACCGCCAGCGGCCCATGGCTGCATTTGCCGGATCATCAGGTGCGCCTGAATGCCGACGACGAAACCCTATGGCAGGCGTTGCAGCCGCTGTTCGAGCAGGCCGGATTCGATCCGCCCTGGGTGCGCGATGTGGCCAAAGCCGTGAACCAGGAGGACGCCACTGTCCGGCTGTTGCTGCGCAAACTGGCGCGGCTCGGCGTGGTGCATCAGGTGGTGCGGGACTTGTTCTTTACCGACATCACCTTGCGGCAGATGGCGGCTGTGTTGTTGCGTCTGGGTGAAGAAAATCCGCCGATTCAAGTCACGGCGTTCCGTGATGCGCTAGGCTTGGGACGCAAACGCAGTATCCAGATCCTCGAATACTTCGACCGCCTCGGCCTGACCCGGCGTCTGGGCGAGGGTCGGCAAATCCGCTTCGACAACGCGCTGGCCAACCCCGGCGCCGACTGAGTTCAAGGAAGGCAATCGCGCCCGGTGGCGCGGCCGGGCTTCAAACCCGGTTGGGGACGGCATCCGTTCCCGGGCAGGTTCGACTCCGGCTGCCTTCCGCCATTTTCTGCATTCAGAAGCCCAACGGGTACTGAATCACCACGTAGATCCGGTCGATATCATCCCCCGCCTGAGCACTGTTGGCCCGATGTGAGACGTGGGACAGCTGCACCGAAAGATCCTTGGCCGCGCCGGACTGGACGATGTAGCGCAGATCGATGTCGCGCTCCCAGTGCTTGCCGCCGTCCCCTTGCTGTGGCTGGTACTGGCCGCTGTCCGGGTCGAACGGGTTGTAGGCGCCGCCCTTGGGCGCGTGGGTGCCGTCGATGTGGCTGCCGGAGACGTAGCGGGTCATGAAGTTGAGTCCGGGAATGCCGAACGCACCCAGATCCAGATCGTAGCGGGCCTGCCACGAGCGCTCGCGGGCGCCGTTGAAGTCGGCGTATTTGATCGAGTTGGCCAGATAGATCGAGTCGCCACCGACGAAATCGAACGGCGTGTCACCGTTGATGCGTTGCCAGCCGAGCATCACCGCGTGTGGGCCGAAGGCGTATTTGCCCGAGAGGCTGAACGCGGTGTTATCGATTTCCCCGGCCAGTGCCTGCCCGGTGTCGCGGGTGTGGTAGACGTTGGCGTCGAGCAGCACGCCGGACTGTTTGAAATGCAGGTTGGCGTAGTACTGGTGCCAGGTTTCGCTGAGGTCGGACGCGTACAGCGCGCCGCCGACCGGGCTGTCACTGAACAGATCCGCGCCGATGAAGCTGATTCCGCCGGCCTTGGTGTTGGCGCCGTAGCCCTGGAAGTCGCCTTGGCCGGATGAGCTGTCCTGATTCTTGAACGCGGTGAAATGCCCGGCCACCAGATTGACGTTGTCGATTTCATGGCTGTTGAGCAGAAACCCGGTGGCGTATTCCGGTTGCAGGCGTTTGTCCGAGGTGTCGAACACCGGCGTCTCGACGGTCATTTCGCCGAAGGCGAGGGTGGTGCGCGAGGCTTTCAGTTTCAGGGCGCCGCCGGCGCTGGAATAGTCGCTTTCGCTGCGACCGTCACTGTCCACCGGCAACAGACCGGTGCCCGAATGCCCCCGGCCGCCATCCAGTTTCAGGCCATAAAAGGCATGGGCGTCGAGGCCAAAACCGACAGTTCCTTCGGTGAAACCGGATGCGAAAGTACCGATAAACCCCTGAGCCCATTCCTGTTTGTAGTTCTTGCCGCTGGGCGAGGGCGAGCGATAGTCGTTGCTCAGGAAGAAATTGCGGCTGAGCACTTCGCCCTTGGCGTCATCCAGAAAACCGCTGGCCAACGCTGTGTTGGCGACACCGCCTAGCAGCAAGGCCAGCGTGATACCCGAGGGCGAGAAACCTTTCATGTGTCAGTGACCGGCGATGGTGGAATGTCGCCGGATTGTCGTGCGGGCTACCTCTTAATGATTGAGCGGATGTGCTGAGTCAATCGACCACCGGCAAATCGATCCTCGCCACCAGCCCCGAGCCCTTGCGATTGCTCAATGTCAGCTCACCACCCTGTTCACGCACGATCGCCCGGGCCGCCGAGAGGCCGAGGCCGACGCCGCCGGTTTCACGGTTGCGCGAAGTTTCGAGGCGGAAGAACGGGTCGAACACCCGCTGCAGCGCCTCCTCGGGAATGCCCGGGCCTTCGTCGCAGATTTCGATGCAGATCGAGTGCGCGTTGCGGCTGAGTGCAATGCGCGGGCGCTCGGCGTATTTCACGGCGTTTTCCAGCAGGTTGACGATCACCCGCTTCAGGCTCAGCGGCCGGCCATCGTAGACCAGGTGGGCCGGGCCGTTGAAGTCGATGAGGATGTGCTGGTCGCGGTAGTCGTCGAGGATGGTTTGCAGCAGTTCCGACAGATCGAACGCCGTGGGTTGCTCGAGCTGTGTACCTTCGCGGAAAAACGCCAGGGCGGCGTTGATCATCGATTGCATTTCTTCGATGTCGCGAATCAGTTTCTGCTGATGATCCAGGTCTTCCATGAATTCGCTGCGCAGGCGCATCCGGGTCAACGGCGCGCGCAAATCATGGGAGATGGAGGCGAGCATATGCGTGCGCTCACCGATGAAATGCTGGATCTGCGCCTGCATCGCGTTGAAGGCGATGATGGCCTGGCGGATTTCGTGGGGCCCTTCGATCTCGATGGGCGGTGCGTTCAGGTCGACGCCAAAACGCCTGGCGGCACCGGCAAAGCGTTGCAGCGGATTGGCCAGCTGGCGGGTGGCGATCCAGGCAACCAGCAAGGTGGCGATCAGGCCCAGAGAGGCAATCACCGCGATCCGGGCGTTCAGGGTAAGGCCCCAGCTGCGTTCCGGCGGCGTGAAGGACAGCCAGCTGCCATCGGTCAAAGGGATGAGGGCGACATAGTGCGCCTGGGCACTGCCTGGCGGCCAGTCATCGGGGTTGAACACTTCGATTTCCCGGTGGCTGCCCAGCAATTGCTCCAGCGCCGGAATCTTCGAGGTCTCGACCGCTGCGCCGTCCCCGGGGAAATTGAATGAGGCGCGCTGTGCATTCCACACCACTTCAAGCGTCGGGGTGCTGGCGGCGCTCGCCAGCTGCGGGCGCAATGGGGCGGGCGCCGCCTCGATCACTCGCGTGGTCGCCGCAATTCGTTCCAAAAGGCCGGTGCGTTCGATGGGCGGGCGGGCCCAGATACCTGCTACCTGTACGAACAAGGCATTGAAAGCCAGCGAGGCGAGCATGGCCGCGACAATCGTCAGGGCGATCCGGCGACTGAGGGTGTCGCGGCGCAAGAGTCGACCGATCATGAGCGGCTGACCTTGGCGGTGAACATGTAGCCGCCATTGCGCACGGTGCGGATCAGGTCCGGGCGTTTGCTGTCCGGTTCGATCTTGCGCCGCAAACGGCTGACTTGTACGTCGATGCTGCGATCAAAGGCGTCGTGGCCCTGGCCGTGGGTCAGGTCGATCAGTTGCTCGCGGGTCAGGATCCGTTGCGGATGTTCGAGAAAAACCAGCAGCAGATCAAATTCCCCGCCGGACATCGGAATCATCACGCCCTCGGGTGAGCGCAGCTCGCGGCAGGTAATGTCCAGGTGCCAACCGGCGAAGGTCATGACCGGGCGTGCGGGCTCGCTGGTGCGATGGCCGTGTTCGCCGGCGCGGCGTTGCAATGCGCGCACCCGGGCCAGCAACTCCTGAGGTGCGAAGGGCTTGGTCAGGTAATCGTCGGCTCCCAGTTCCAGACCGACAATCCGGTCACTCAGCTCGGCCATGGCCGTCAGCATGATGATCGGGATCCCCATCTGCGCGCGGATTTTCTGGCACAGGCTCAAACCGCCTTCACCCGGCAGCATCAGGTCGAGAATGATCGTGTCCGGCCGCGCCCGGTCAATGGCCGCCCACATGGCCTGGCCATCCGTTACCACTTCGACTTCGTAGGCGTGCTGAACGAAGAACTTCTTCAGCAGGGACAGAATTTCCACGTCGTCATCGACGATCAGCAGTCTGCTCACGTTTGCAGGATCCATGAATCAAAAGAGGGCATCTAAAACCATTTCGATCGCGGGGTCATTTATTTCAATTCTGCAACATTCCTTCCGGGCGGACATCAGCCGGACATCCTCGGGCAAAAAACCTCGGGCACTCTGCCGGCATTCCATCCAAGGGGGTTCATATGAAGGATATGAAAAGCGCTTATTCGACTCAGGGGCATGGTGCCGTGCGCCCGTTGATCCTGACCCAGCGCACCACAAGCAGTGTTCTCAACGCGCCGATCTTCTTCCAGGAAACCTGCCTGGGAATCGCTCCGGACCAGAGCCAACTCGTCATGCGCCGCTACTTCGAGCGCTTCAGCCCGGCCGACAGTCATTGGGTGGAATACATCCACTCCATCCCCACGACCGAATTCATCCACTGGATCATGACCCACGGCCAGTTGCGCATCGAGTGTTCTGAAAACACCCCGTTCGGCCAGATTCAGACCGCTGGGGAAGCTCATTGATGAGAAGCACTCATTCACTGGCGCTGTTGTTGGCCGCCACATTGAGCCTGTCGGCTTGCAGCAGCAAGAAAGTCGAACCGGAAATGTATTCCGGGTTTCTCAACGACTACAGCATGTTGAAAGAGCAGCAGGCGCCGTCGGGTCAGACGGTTCTGAGCTGGGTCAGCCCGGCGTTGGCGACTGGACGTTACACCCGGGTTTATTTGGCGCCGAGTCAGTTCTATCCGCAGGTTCAGCCCACGGGGCGAATCCCACAGAGCACGTTGTCCGGTGTGACCCGCTACTACGACGCAGCCCTCCGGCAGGAACTGGGCAAAACGCTGCCGCTGGCATCCGCGCCCGGCCCGAACACGCTGGTTGTGCGGCCAGCCATCACGCAAGTCGCCACCAGCACCCAGGGCCTGCGGTACTACGAATGGCTGCCGATCACGCTGGTTGCGGCCGGCGTGAGCACCGCTGCCGGCATTCGTGATCAGGACAGTGAGATCGCCACGGAAGTGTCGATCGAGGACGGATCCACCGGTGAGGTGGTGGCGAAAGTCGTGCGCAAGGGCACGGGCGTGCCATTGGAAAACGATAAACAAGTAATGACCGCCGAGAACGTCAAAGGCGTGCTCGACGGTTGGGCCAGCGATCTGAGCCAGACCTGTGTCGCCGCGCGCAAGGTGACCGCGCGGTGACCGCCGCTACGTCACAGCGCCGCTTTTACCTGTAGACCCACCACCAGTGCATTGTCGATGTCCTGACCGGAGAACGCGCCCGGCTCGATGATGTACTGCAGGTTCGGGCGCAGGGTCAGCCACGGGGTGGCTTGATAACCGTAACCGAGTTCGATCAGCTGTTCAGCGCCGTCGATATTGGAGAGCGGCGTGCCATTGGCCAGTGCGGCGTCTTGTTGCACGTCGCGGCTGCGCGGGTTTTGCACGGCGCGGCCGTATCCCAGGGCGACGGTGTCACGCGGGCGGCCTTCGAACGGTTTGTACAGAACCAAGCCGGCGCCATACCACTTGCTGAACGGCGAAGCCGCTTCGCTGGCCGCCGAGTATTGACCGAAAGCGTGCAGGCTGCGGCCTTCGGAGGTCGGCGAACTCCACACGGCCTGATCGATCAGCAGGTAATGGCCGCCGCGACCGGACACTTCCTTGTCGCTGCCGATGCGTTTCACGTCGGAGCTGTCGTAGTAATAACCGAGCTTGTACTCGCCAGGCAGGGTGCCCGCGTGTTTGTAGACCAGTTCGACAGGCACCACGGTGCCGGTGGTGTGTTTCGGCCCCAGGTGCCAGGCGCGGCTGGAGTTGCCGTTGCTTTCGGGATCGACGTTGAACGCGGCCACGCGCAGTTGCCATTCCGGCGACAGGTCGTATTTCACCCGCACACCCAGGTGCGCGTTGGGGTAGTTGGTCCAGCCGCTGCCGCCGGACATGTTCAGCGGATGGCCGCAGAAACCGGCGTTCATGAAGTTGCAGAGAATGCCGCTGTCGAGGCCGCCGAGGTCGTTGCCCATGGCCATGTAGCCGAGTTTGACGTTCAGCGCCGGGGTGAACAGGGTGCGCTCGTAACTCAGTTCGGTCAGGCGGGTGTAGAGCCCGCCGTAGTTTTCCTGGATCGGCAGACGGTTGCCGACCAGATCTTCCGAGGCGCTGTTGCCGCGCCGGTCGTTGATGGTCAACTGGACCTTGCCGGCGTTGTCCACGCCATAGATTTTGCTCAGATCAAATTGCGCGCCGAGCTTGATGTTCTGTGAGTAACGGGCGGAGCGATGCAGGCCGCCGTCGGCGTTGTAGGCGGTTTCGCCGGTGTAGTCGCCGGTGAACTTGACGCCGTCTTCGTCGAGCTGGTGACGCAGGCCGCCCCAGTCGCCGGTCAGGGTGTTGCGGGTGAACACATTCGAATCGGTGTCAGCGAAAGCGGGCAGGGCGGTGCTGCAGGCGAGAGCGAGCAGTACGCCAGTGTGGGAAAAACGAACAACGAATGACATTGCTGAAATCCAGAGCCAAGGACATGAAACGGCGCGACACCCGAAGGTGCCGCGCGCAGTGAAATGAAGGAGGGCGCAGCGGTTTACGGCAGGGCGTACGCCATGACGTAGTCGCCACGATCAGTCGACTGACGGGCGCCACCGGCGGTGATGACCACGTACTGCTTGCCGGTTTTCGGCGACACATACGTCATCGGGCCACCCTGACTGCCGACTGGCAGACGGGCTTTCCAGATTTCTTCACCGTTGCCGCTGTTGTAGGCGCGCAGGTAGAAGTCCTGAGTGCCGGCGATGAAGATCAGGCCACCTTGAGTCGACAGGGTGCCGCCGAGGGTCGGCAGACCGATCTTGATCGGCAGGTGCATGCGGATGCCCAGGGGACCTGTGTCTTCAACGGTGCCGACCGGAACCTGCCAGGCGACTTTCTGGGTCTTCATGTCGATCGCGGTCAGGGTGCCGAACGGCGGTGCCTGGCACGGAATGCCGGCCACCGACAGGAAGCGGTTCTTGTTGACTGCGTACGGCGTACCTTTCAGCGGAACGGCGCCCATGCCGGTGTTCAGCGCTTCGCCACCGGAGGTCGCTTCACCTTTGTTCTGCGACGGAATCATCTGAATCCACAGGCCCAGACGCATGTCGTTGACGAAGATGAAACCGTGCACCGGGTCAGTGGAGATGCTGCCCCAGTTCATGCCGCCCAGCGAACCCGGGAAGCTCAGGGACTTGTCGGTGCCCGGCGCGGTGTACAGGCCTTCGTAACGCATCGACTTGAAGTCGATGCGGCACAGCAGCTGGTCGTACGGGGTAGCGCCCCACATGTCCGACTCGGTCAGGTGCTGAGCACCGATCTGCGGCATGCCCACGGATTTCGGCTGGGTTGGCGAGTACGGTTCGTTCGGAATGTTCGACGCCTTGACCGGTACTTCCTTGACTTCGGTCAGTGGCTTGCCGGTGGCGCGATCCAGCACGTAGATCTGCCCGGCCTTGGTGCCGATCACCAGCGCCGGTACGGTTTTGCCGTCCTTGGTGAAGTCGATCAGGCTCGGCTGCATCGGCAGGTCGAAGTCCCAGAGGTCGTTGTGCACGGTCTGGTACACCCACTTTTCTTCGCCGCTGTTGGCGTCCAGCGCCAGGATCGAAGCGCCGTAGGTGTGATCGAGTTTGTTGCGTTCAACACCGTAGATGTCGGTGGACGAACTGCCCATCGGCAGGAAGACCGTGTTGGTTGCCGGGTCGTAAGACATCGGCGCCCAGCTGTTCGGCGTGCTGCGAACATAGGTCTTGCCATCGGCCGGGGCCTTTTTATCCTGCGGGTTGCCCGGGTCGAAGGCCCAGCGCATCGCACCGGTCATCACGTCGAAACCACGGATCACGCCGCCCGGCATGTCGGTCTGCACGTTATCCGCCACGCGACCGCCAACGACCACGGTGGTGCCGGCCATCAGTGGCGCGGAGGACAGTTGATAGTAGCTGTCCGGGACATCACCCAGACCGGCCTTCAGATCGACCTGGCCATTGTTACCGAAACCCTGGCAGAACTCGCCTGTGTCGGCATCGACCGCGATCAGGCGGGCGTCGATGGTGTTGGTCAGCAGACGGCGGGTGCAGTTGGCGGCCGGAGCGACCGGGGTTTCGGTGACTGGCGAGCTGGCCGGTTTGGCGACGGCTGCGCTGGCATCGAAGTAGGCCATGCCACGGCAACGCTGCCAGACTTTCGATTGGGCGTTGATCGCGTTTTTCCAGAGTTCCTTGCCGGTGTCGGCATCCAGCGCAATCAGGTTGTTGTGCGGGGTGCAGATGAACACCTTGTTGCCGATCTGCAGCGGGGTCAGCTGGTCTTCGGCGCCATTGCCGTCGCTCTCGGCGATGTCGCCGGTGTGGTAGGTCCACGCGACTTTCAACTTGTCGACGTTGCTGCGATTAATCTGGTCCAGCGCAGCGAAGCGGCTGCCGCCTTCGGTGTTGCCGTAGTGCGCCCAGTCTTTCTGCGCTTTTTCCGGCTCGACCGGCGTCAGGCCCGGGCCGGTGCCGGTAGGGGCGACGGTCGGGTGAGCCACGAACATGTTGCCGGCAGCGACGGCCAGTCCAACTGCCAGCACAGCGGCAACGCCATATGCACCGCGACCCGCAACGCCGCCATTGGCGCGTTTCAGCATCGGGTAAACCAGCGCAACCGCCAGACCTACGGCGCTGAACATGAACAGACGCGAGAACACCGGCCAGAACACCAGGCCCGCATCGCTCACTGCCCAGATCGCAGTCCCGACCAGAAACGCTGCGAACAGCCAGGCGCCGGCAGGCTTGCGGCGAGCGATCAGCAGACCGGACAGGGCCATGACCAGACCACCCACCAGGAAGTACCAGGAGCCTCCCAGGCTGACCAATTTCACACCGCCAGCCGCCAGTGCCAGGCCGAGCAGGGCGATGATCACCCCGAGCCCGACCAGAATGAATGTTGATATGCCCGAGAGGCGTTGACTCTGCTTCACGTTGAATGTCCCGTTGAAATGAGGCGGGCAGTATATCGTTAGGTAACTACCTAGTTAAATCACTAATTCAGAATGAAAGGGTTTTTTGCGCTCAATGGTGCGACGAATCGACGCTGGCCTTGTCCTCGCGGGTCTTAAGGGACTATTGAAACGGTGGGAAAGTCTTTTATTTGCCAGCAGATATGGAATTTATGACAGGTTGCTCGCGGCCTGGTGGTTCCCGCCGAACAGGATCGGCGGGAGCGGGATTTGCGGACAAGATAAGAGCTTAGCTAACCATCACTTCTTCCAGTGCCTGCTCAAGCGTGCTGACCGTACGCTCGATGTTGTGCAGCTTTTCCAGTCCGAACAGACCGATACGGAAGGTCTGGAAGTCGGCCGGTTCATCGCACTGCAGCGGCACCCCGGCGGCGATCTGCAGGCCGTGGCTGGCAAATTTCTTGCCGTTTTTGATATCGGCATCATCGGTGTAGCTCACCACCACGCCCGGGGCCTGAAAGCCGACGGCGGCCACGCTTTTGAAGCCTTTGCCGGTCAACATGGCGCGCACCCGATCACCCAGAACCTGTTGTTCGCCGCGGACCTTTTCGAAACCGTAGGCTTTGGTCTCGTTCATTACGTCGTTGAACCGCGCGAGGGAATCACTGGGCATGGTCGCATGGTAGGCATGTCCGCCCTGTTCGTAGGCCTGCATGATCTGCAGCCACTTCTTCAAGTCGCAGGCGAAACTGCTGCTTTGCGTGTGCTCGATGCGCTCGAGGGCCAAGGAGCTGAACATCACCAGGGCGCAGCAAGGCGAGGCGCTCCAGCCTTTCTGCGGTGCGCTGATCAGCAGGTCGACGGCGCATTTGTGCATATCAACCCAAAGTGTGCCGGAAGCGATGCAGTCCAGCACGAACAGCCCTCCCACCGCATGCACAGCGTCGCCGACGGCCCGCAGGTAATCGTCGGGCAGGATAATCCCTGAAGAAGTTTCAACGTGGGGTGCAAAGACAATCTGCGGCTTGTGCGTGTGAATGGCTGCCAGGACTTCGTCCAGAGGCGGCGGGGCATAAGCCGCCTGGCGACCCGTTTCGACCGGTCGGGCTTTCAGCACCGTAGTCGCCGCCGGGATATTGCCTGTCTCAAGGATCTGGCTCCAGCGATAACTGAACCAGCCATTGCGTATCACCAGACATTGCTGGCCGGTGGCGAACTGTCGTGCCACCGCTTCCATGCCGAAGGTGCCGCTGCCCGGAACCACCGCAACGCCCTCAGCGTTGTAGACCTGTTTCAGGGTCCTGGAAATATTCTTCATCACCGCCTGAAATGACTGCGACATGTGGTTGAGCGAGCGGTCGGTGTAGACCACGGAGTACTCGACCAACCCCTCAGGATCGATACTGGGGTATAGCTTTGACATGGGGTGACTCCTTCTGTGATTCCCTGGCAGTCAAAAGGTCTGGCGAACATCATCGGGAAGCAAGTTTAGGCAAAGGGCACGGATGAGCTGAGTGAATTGCAGAAATGAGGATAGAGTGGTCATCAATGCCTCAATCGTTGTGTGAAAAATGAATCGTCCGCTGTTTGTTTCTCTGGATGGGCCAAAAGGAACCGGCAAAACCACATTACTGGAAGCGGTGACGGCAGTCCTGAGGGCCGACAACAAGAAAGTCATCCGGCTTTGCGAGCGAAAAAGCGATCCGCACCGGGGTGCCACCATGGCCCTCGTCAACGAACTCGCCAGAAATCACTCCCGGGATCTGGAGTGGTCTGTGTGTCAGCGCTTTGCTGATAGCCGTAGCTGGATCTCCCGGCATGTGCTGACTGAACAACCGCCGGGCAGCATTATCCTGATCGATCGCTGGTATCCGTCGGACGCCGCGTTTCGCCATACTGTCTCGTTTGCAGAGATTCTCCGGTTGAACATCGAGCGAAACGTGCAGGTGCCAGACCTGCATGTCGGCGTCGTCACCGCGCCGGATATTTCATGGGCCAGGGCCAAGGCACGGTCCAGAGGACTGGGCGGTACTGTGATCCAGAGGCACGCGGAGCATGTCGCGTGTACGGAGATGTTCGAGCAAGCGGCTGTCGATAACGGCTGGGTTTTGTGCCGCAATGAAGGCACGATCGAAGACGCAACGATGCAGGTGGTTTCCGAGATCCGTAAATTGTTTGGCTGATCAAGAAAGACACCGAGCAGCCAGCACCCCATTCAAAAACATTTGTTCAAGCGTCCGCGCCGAATCGGCGTGGGCCGCGCGCCCGCGCAGTTCGGCATCCACCAGTCCGTAGACCAGCGATATGAACAGCTCGGTAAAGATTGCCGCGGTGATATCGATGCGAAACAACCCTGCCTGCTGGCCTCGCAAAAAGAACCCGTCCAGCGCCTCCAGATAAAACAGCCAGCGCCTGCCACCCTGTTCCAGGTCGAGGAAGTCAGGGCGGTATTGCGCCATCAGAAAGGCCAGCAGCTCGCGGTGGGCGAGGTGTCCCCGGATCAATCGGCGCAGCGCCTCCAGCGGTTCCAGTTGCTGCAGGTCGGCGTTGTCGATGATCAGCTTCAGCGTGCCCTCGGCGTGTTCCTCCAGTTTGGCTGTCAGGTTTTCCCGTGTTCCGCAGTAGCGGTGCAGGGTGGCCTTGCTCACGCCTGCCTGTTGCGCCAGTTCCTTCATCGTCGCCCGCGGCCGGTTGGCCACGGCCAGGGTCAGCGACTTGAGCAGCTGTTCATCATGGGAAATCGAGTTCATCAGAGGCCTTGAGCGGTGTTCATATAAGATTCACAAAATACCCACATGAGACATAATTGACTCATTAGGATTTGAAACGTAGCATTCGCGCCAAATTCGATCAAGCCTTGGGTGAGTTATGGGCAATTTGCGTGCGGTAGGAATGGCGGGTTCGCTGGCAGTCGCCATTGCGTTGGCCGGGTGTGGGCCGGCAAGTGAACAAGCGGCGGTGGCGGAAGTGGCGCGCCCGGTAGAAGTGGTGGCGGTGAAGACCGAGCCTTTGGCGCTGACGTCGGAGCTGCCGGGCAGGGTGGAACCGATGCGCGTCGCGGAAGTGCGCGCACGGGTACCGGGCATCGTGATGCAGAAGCGTTTTGAAGAAGGCGCGGATGTGAAGGCCGGGGATCTGTTGTTCCAGATCGACCCGGCACCGCTCAAAGCGGCGCTGTCCCGGGCCGAAGGTGAACTGGCCCGCGCCCAGTCCGTTGCGCTTGAGGCTCAGGCTCGGGTCAAGCGTTATGAACCGCTGGTGAAGATCGAGGCGGTCAGCCAACAGGATTTCGACAGCGCCATGGCGGATCTGCGCAGCGCTCAGGCAGCTACGCGTTCGGCTCAGGCCGATCTGCAAAGCGCCCGGCTGAACCTCGGTTATGCCTCGGTAACCGCGCCGATTTCCGGCCGCGTCGGCCGTGCGCTGGTCACTGAAGGAGCGTTGGTCGGGCAGGGGGACGCGACGTTGATGGCGCGGATTCAGCAACTGGATCCGGTGTATGTCGACTTCACCCAATCGGCTGCCGACGCGCTGCGTCTGCGCGAATCGCTCAAGGACGGAAAACTCTCCGCCGACGACAACAAGGCACTGTCGATTCGCGTCGACGGTACCAACTACGAGCGTCAGGGTGCGCTGATGTTTACCGATGTCGCCGTGGATCGCGGCACCGGGCAGGTGTCGTTGCGCGGCAAATTCACCAATAGCGACGGCGTGCTGTTGCCGGGCATGTATGTCCGCGTGCGTACGCCACAGGGCACCGACAGCCAGGCCATTCTCGTGCCGCAACGCTCGGTGCAACGGGGCAGTGATGGCACTGCTCAGGTGATGGTGGTCGGCGCAGACGAGCGGGTCGAAGCGCGCAGTGTGGTCACCGGCGCCATGCAGGGTTCGCGCTGGCAGATCAGTGAGGGCTTGAAGGCGGGCGATCAAGTGATCGTCGGTGGTCTTGCCGGACTGCAACCGGGGGCCAAGGTCGTACCGGGTCAGTCTCAGGCCGTGGCTCAGTCGTCCGAGTCGAAACAATAAGGGCGCCGTCGCCGCGAGGATTTCCCGATGTCCAAGTTTTTCATCAAACGCCCGAACTTTGCCTGGGTGGTGGCGTTGTTCATCTCACTGGCCGGCCTGCTGGTCATCCCGATGCTGCCGGTGGCGCAGTATCCCGACGTTGCGCCGCCGCAGATCAAGGTCACGGCGACCTATCCCGGTGCCTCGGCGAAAGTGCTGGTGGACTCGGTCACCAGCGTGATCGAAGAGTCGCTCAACGGTGCCAAAAACCTGCTGTATTTCGAGTCCACCAACAACTCCAACGGCATCGCCGAAATTGCGGTGACGTTCCAGCCGGGCACTGATCCGCAGCTCGCTCAGGTCGACGTGCAAAACCGCCTGAAAAAGGCTGAGTCGCGCATGCCACAAGCGGTTCTCACCCAAGGTCTGGAGGTGGAGCAGGCCAGTGCCGGTTTCCTGCTGATCTATGCGCTCAACTATAAGGAAGGCACCCAACACACCGACACGACCGCGCTGGGCGACTACGCCGCGCGCAACATCAATAACGAACTACGTCGGGTGCCGGGCGTCGGCAAGCTGCAATTCTTCTCCTCTGAAGCCGCGATGCGCATCTGGCTCGACCCGCAGAAACTGGTGGGCTACGGGCTGTCCATCGACGACGTGAGCACCGCGATTCGCGGGCAGAACGTTCAGGTGCCGGCCGGCAGTTTCGGCAGCACGCCAACCAGCAGCCAACAGGAGCTGACCGCCACGCTGGCAGTGAAAGGCACTCTGGATAATCCGGAAGAATTCGCACGCATCGTTCTGCGCGCCAACGAGGACGGCTCGACGGTCAAGCTGGGTGACGTCGCCCGCGTGGAAATCGGCCAGGAGAGTTACAACTTCAACTCGCGTCTGAACGGCAAGCCAGCCGTGGCCGCGGCGATCCAGTTGTCGCCCGGTGCCAACGCAATCCAGACCGCAACCGCCGTCAAGGAACGCCTGGCCGAACTGTCGGCGTACTTCCCGGACGACGTGGAGTATTCCGTTCCCTACGACACCTCGCGTTTCGTCGACGTCGCCATCGAGAAGGTGATTCACACCCTGATCGAGGCGATGGTGCTGGTATTCCTGGTGATGTTCCTGTTCCTGCAGAACATCCGCTACACGCTGATTCCGTCGATTGTGGTGCCGGTGTGTCTGCTCGGTACGCTGGTGATGATGAACCTGCTGGGCTTCTCGGTGAACATGATGACCATGTTCGGCATGGTCCTCGCCATCGGCATTCTGGTAGATGACGCCATCGTGGTGGTGGAAAACGTCGAGCGGATCATGGCCGAGGAAGGGTTGTCGCCGGTCGACGCGACGATCAAGGCCATGGGGCAGGTATCCGGCGCGATCATCGGTATCACCTTGGTGCTGTCGGCGGTGTTCATGCCGCTGGCGTTCATGTCCGGATCGGTGGGTGTGATTTACCAACAGTTCTCGGTGTCGCTGGCGGTGTCGATCCTGTTCTCGGGCTTCCTCGCGCTGACGTTTACGCCGGCGCTGTGCGCCACGCTGCTCAAGCCGATTCCGCAGGGGCATCATGAAAAGCGCGGCTTCTTCGGCGCCTTCAACCGTGGCTTTGCGCGGCTCACCGAGCGTTACTCGATCCTCAACAACGGACTGGTCGCTCGTGCCGGCCGCATGATGCTGGTGTATGTGGGCATTATCGCGATGCTCGGTTACTTCTACCTGCGTTTGCCGGAGTCGTTCGTGCCGGTGGAAGACCAGGGCTACATGATCGTCGACGTCCAGTTACCGCCGGGCGCAACCCGTACCCGTACCGAAGCCACTGGTGAACAACTGGAACGCTATCTCGCCTCCCGTGATGCGGTGCAGTCGATGTTCCTGGTTTCGGGCTTCAGCTTCTCCGGGATGGGCGACAACGCGGCGCTGGCATTCCCGGTGTTCAAGGACTGGTCGCTGCGCGGCGAAGATCAATCGGCGATGGCCGAGGTCATGGCGCTGAACGAACAATTTGCCGTGACCAACGACGGCGCCGTGATGGCGGTGCCACCGCCACCGATTGACGGCCTGGGCAACTCCGGCGGTTTCGCGCTGCGTCTGCAGGATCGCGGCGGCCTCGGTCGCGAAGCCTTGCTCGCCGCCCGTGACCAGGTGCTCGGTCAAGCCAACGGCAACCCGAAAATCCTCTACGCCATGATGGAAGGCCTGGCTGAATCGCCGCAATTGCGCGTAGTGATCGACCGTGACAAGGCGCGCACCCTGGGCGTGAGTTTCGAGTCCATCAGCAGTGCGTTGTCCGCCGCGTTCGGTTCCGAAGTGATCAACGACTTCACCAACTCTGGCCGTCAGCAACGAGTGGTGGTGCAGGCCGAGCAGGGCGACCGGATGACCCCGGAAAGCGTGCTCAAACTGTACGTGCACAACAGCGCCGGCAATCTGGTGCCGCTGAGCGCCTTCGTCACCACGCATTGGGAGGAAGGCCCGGTGCAACTGGTGCGCTACAACGGTTATCCGTCGATCCGCATTGTCGGTGACGCCGGGCCGGGTTACAGCACCGGTGAAGCCATGGCGGAAATGGAGCGAATCGCCGCGCAATTGCCGGCCGGTTTCAGCTACGAGTGGACGGGGCTGTCGTATCAGGAAAAGGTTTCCAGTGGTCAGGCGACCCAGCTGTTCGCGCTGGCGATCCTGGTGGTGTTCCTGTTGCTGGTGGCGCTCTACGAGAGCTGGGCGATTCCGTTGACGGTAATGCTGATCGTGCCGATTGGTGCCATCGGCGCAGTGCTCGCAGTGATGGTCGCCGGCATGCCCAACGACGTGTATTTCAAGGTGGGCCTGATCACCATCATCGGTCTGGCGGCGAAGAACGCGATTCTTATCGTCGAGTTCGCCAAGGAACTGTGGGAGAAGGGCTACAGCCTGCGTGACGCCGCCATCGAGGCCGCACGGCTGCGCTTCCGTCCGATCGTCATGACTTCCATGGCCTTCATCCTCGGTGTAGTGCCGCTGGCATTGGCCACCGGGGCAGGGGCGGCGAGTCAGCGTGCCATCGGTACCGGTGTGATCGGCGGGATGCTCAGCGCGACGTTGCTGGGTGTGCTGTTCGTACCGATCTGTTTTGTCTGGGTGCTGTCGCGGTTGCGCAGCAAACCCTCGCCTGTCGAACAACCCGCTTTGGTTCAGGAGTGATTCCATGCGTATTTCAGCTTTCTCTACGCTGGTGATCGCCCTGCTGTTGGGCGGTTGCTCGCTGGCACCGACTTATGAACGTCCAGTAGCGCCGGTTGCGGAGCACTGGGCGGGAGAGACGACGAAGCAGGGCAGTCCGATCAATCAACTGGCGTGGCAGACGTTTATCGTCGACCCCGAACTGCGCCGCCTGGTGGTGATCGCCCTGGATAACAACCGCTCACTGCGCCAGACGCTTCTGGACATCGAACAGGCCCGGGCGCAATACCGCATTCAGCGGGCGGACCGGGTGCCGGGCTTGAATGCCGGCGCATCCGGCAATCGTCAACGCTTGCCAGCGGATCTGGCCAGCAACGGCCAGGCAGGCGTTGCCAGCAGTTATCAGGTCGGCGTGTCGCTGCCGGAATACGAACTGGATCTGTTTGGCCGGATGAAGAGCCTCACTGACTCTGCGTTGCAGGAGTACCTGGCCACCGAAGAGGCGGCCCGCGCCGCGCAGATCGCCCTGATCGCCGAAGTCAGCCAGGCGTATCTGATTCACGATGGCGCCCAGCGTCGTCTGGATCTGACGCAACAAACCTTGATCAGTCGCGAGTATTCCTTCGCGCTGATCAGCCAGCGCCGCTCGAACGGTACGGCTACCGCGCTGGACTATCAGGAAGCGTTAGGGCTGGTGGAGCAATCACGCGCCGAACAGGAAAGCAATCTGCGGCAGAAACAGCAGGCCTTCAACGCGCTGGTGTTGTTGCTCGGCACCAAGGATGCGGCGAAGTCGATTCCTGAACGGCTGTCGACGGAGCCAATGCTGGTTCAGGACATTGCGCCCGACACCACCTCGACCTTGATCGAACGCCGTCCGGACATTCTCGCCGCCGAGCATCGATTGCAGGCGCGCAATGCCGACATCGGGGCGGCACGGGCGGCGTTCTTTCCGCGTATCAGCCTGACCGGCAGCTTCGGCACGTCCAGCGCGCAGATGTCCGGTTTGTTTGACGGCGGCTCGCGGTCCTGGAGTTTTGTGCCGAACCTGTCGCTGCCGTTGTTCGACGCCGGGCGCAACAGTGCCGGCCTGAGCCTGGCCGAAGCGCGCAAGGACTCGGCGGTGGCGGCTTATGAGGGCACGATTCAGACGGCGTTTCGCGAGGTCGCCGATGCACTGGTCGCCACCGATACCTTGCGCCGGGAAGAGGCGGCGCGACGCGCATTGGCCAACACCAGCAGCGAAACCCTGAAACTGGCCAAGGCACGTTATGAAGGTGGCATCGACAGTCACCTGCGTTACCTCGATGCCCAGCGCACCAGTTTCGTCAACGAAACGGCGTTTATTGAAGTCAGCACTCAGCGGCAGATTGCCCTGGTCGATCTGTTCCGCTCGCTGGGTGGAGGCTGGTCGCCGGACAAGTCCTGACAACAGCTCCTTTGGGTTGGCACGTCCAGCCATTCAGCCCCGTGAACCGAAAGGTCGCGGGGCTTTTTTTGCCTGGCGGAACGTTATTGAGGACGGGCGGGATTGGCAGCGCCATGCAGGAACATCTGTTCCACCACATTGGCCGAGTTGGCACTGGCGGCACGCCCACGGCGCTCGGCATCGACCATGGCGAAGATCATGGTCAGGAACAGCTCGGTGAAGACCGCCGCCGTGATATCGATACGGAACGCGCCCAATTGCTGGCCGCGCAGAAAAAAGGCATCGAGGGCATCGAGGTAAAACTGCCAGCGCTTGCCTTCATCGGTGTCCGTGAACGTGTCGGGGCGATACTGAAAGAGCAGGAAAACCAGCATTTCACGATGTGCCAGATGCTCATTGACCAAGCCGCGCAGGGCTTGCACCGGATCGCCATTCAACAGGTCGGTCGTGGTGGTGATCTGGTTCAGAACGGTCTCACCGTGGCTTTCCATGATCTGCACCAGATTGTCACGGGTGCCGCAGAAACGGTGCAGCGTCGCCTTGCTGACGCCGGCGGCTTCAGCCAGTTCCTTGAGCGTCGCGCGTGGACGATCAACGATGGCCAGGGCCAGTGCCTTGATGAGTCGTTCGTCTTGGGGAGTCAGGGACATCAGTGGGTCTCGGAGCGAATTTCAATGCGAGGGATTGTGCAGGAAAAGGCCTGTACCCGACCAGTTGAAATTCCCCCGGAACCGCGGCCTGCCTGAGTTTTCGTAGAGTTCTCGCTATTTCGGCGCAGGCTTTGTCATGTCCGCCAGGGTGCACCTTCGGCAAATGCTCTCTCGATCCAGTCCTTGAACGCCGTAGTTGTCGCCGTGTTGAACCGCGCCGACGGCCGCACCAGATATACCCCCGCGTCGGTATCCAGCTGCCATTCGGGTAGCACCCGCACCAGACGTCCCTCGCGCAGGTCTTTGGTCATCAACCAGTCACCACCGGCCAGAATCCCCACCCCCATGCGAGCGGCACACAGCTGTGCTTCATTGTCGTTGCTCACCAGACGGCTCGGCACCCGAATGGCGATTTTCTCCCCGGCACGTGTCAGTTTCCACTCGGGGTACGAATGCAAACCGGTGAATCCCAGACAATGATGGGCGGCGAGATCAGTCGGTGTTTTCGGTTCGCCGTGCTGTTGAAGGTAGGAGGGCGCGGCACACAGGATCCGGCGGTGATCGCAAAGTTTTTTCGCCACCAGTCGATTGTCTGCCAGCTCGCCGATACGGATCGCTGCGTCGAAGCCCTCAGCGACGATATCGACGAAGCGCTCGGCGTATTCAACTTCAAGCGCCACATTTGAATGTGCCAGGGCGAAGGCTGAAACGATGTCGCCCAACCACAGCCGTCCCATGGCAGCCGGCAGAGCAATGCGCAAACGCCCGCGAATTTCGGCAGCGCCCTCGCGGGCATCCTGCTCCGCTTCGGCGATCAGACTGACCGCATGCCCGAACCGGGCCACCAGACGTTGCCCTTCATCAGTGAAGCGCAATTGCCGGGTAGTACGCTCGACCAGCCGTACCCCCAGCCGCGACTCCAGAGCGCCAAGGCGTTTCGAAAGCACCGAGGGATGGCGCTGCAACATTCGACCCGCTGCTGCAAACGAGCCGTGCTCGGACAGGGCCAGCAGGGTGGCGACCTCATCAGCCTGACGGCTATCGAACAGATCCATGCAGCGGCAACCCTCGTGAATGACGCGGTAAAAAACTCAAGGCACCAGCACAACTGCACCCGATAGACCGCCCCGGTGCAAGTCGGCGTGGGCCTGGGCAGCCTCCGACAGCGGATAACGACGCCCGACGTTGGGCCGGATGATACCGGCGTCAATGGCTTGCAACACGTCTTTTGCGCGCTGCTGGTATTCCTCCGGCGTAGCGGTGTGGGCGGCAAGGGAGGGTCGGGTCAGGAACAGCGAACCCTTGGCATTCAGAGTACTGATCTCCACTGGCATCGGCGCGCCCGACGACATGCCGAACGACACCAGCAATCCGCGTGGGCGCAGGCAGTTCAACGATGCCTCGAAAGACACCCGGCCAATCGGGTCGTACACGACATCCACTTTCCTGCCTCGCGTAATGTCGATCACCTTGTCGGCCAGCGTCGCTGCATCGAACACCAGCACCTCATCACACCCCGCCAACCTGGCTTGCTCGACACTTTCAGCGCGGGACACCACCCCTATCACAAACGCCCCCAAATGCCTGGCCCACGGCACCATGATTTGTCCCAGTGCACCTGCTGCGCCGTAGATCAGCACCGTCGAACCCGGCCCGACGGGGTAAGTGGACTTGAGCAAATACTGCGCGGTGATGCCCTTGAACAACGAGGCTGCAGCGTCCTCGAAGCTCAGGCTGTCGGGGATCTTCACCAGCCGATTGGCCGGATAGAGGCGGGCGCCGGCATAAGCCCCGATGGGGCCAGTGGCATAGGCGACCCGGTCGCCGACCACCACATTCGTCACATCGGCCCCTGTTGCCACGACCCGTCCGGCACCTTCAAGCCCCAAACCGGAAGGCAGCGCCAACGGCACAGCACCGGAACGTTGGCTCAAATCGAGCGGATTGACACCAATGGCGAACTGCTCCAGCCAGACCTCGTCGGGGCCTGGTGCCCGCACCTCGGTGTGCTCGAACTGAATGATCCGAGGCTCACCGGTTTGGTTGATGACGGCGGTGGTGACCATGTTGAACGCTCCCTTGAGTTGATGGTGGGGAGAGTTTAATCACGTGCACGGGAAGCACTAGTGGGGATGGTTGCAGTTCATACGTGCACACTGTGCAGCAACGGGCAAAGGTTTCGTGATTTGAATCGATACCCAACGCCTCGACTCAATCCACCGACCGCCATTGATTGAATACATCCAATGCGCGCGAGGTCTGCAATAATGACCACCATTGCGGCGCGAGGGCATGTCGAGTGCTCGTGTCGGTATCCGGCATTTTGATTTGGAGGATTCCATGCGTGACATCATTGATGGCTTTCTGCGTTTCCAGCGCGAGGTCTATCCGCAACGTGTCGAGCTTTTCAAGCAGCTCGCAACAGAACAGAACCCCAAGGCGTTGTTCGTCACCTGCTCGGACAGCCGTGTAGTACCTGAACTCCTCACACAGCGCGAACCGGGCGAGCTGTTCGTGATCCGCAACGCCGGCAACATCGTGCCGTCGTACGGCCCTGAACCGGGTGGTGTTTCGGCCACCGTTGAATATGCGGTTGCCGTGCTCGGCGTTAAGGACATCGTGATCTGCGGCCACTCGGATTGCGGGGCCATGGGCGCGATTTCACGCTGCACCTGTCTGGATCATCTTCCGGCCGTAGCGAACTGGCTTCGCCACTCGGACGCCGCGAAAGCGATCAACGCCGCGCATGAATTCGATACGCCGCGTGACAAGCTCGATGGCCTCGTGCGTGAAAACGTGATCGCACAACTGGCGAATCTGCGCACTCACCCATCGGTGGCACTGGCGCTCGAGCAGGGGCGTTTGAACCTGCATGGCTGGGTCTACGACATCGAGGCAGGCTGCATCGATGCGCTGGATGGCGCCACTCGCCGCTTCATCAAGCTTTCCGACTCACCGACCACCGTTGCCGTCGCTGCGCGCAACGTTGATCAGGTGTAACGCTGAGGGACGAGTCAGGACGGAGATCGCTTCGTCCTGTCGTTCGGGCTCGGGGCGTTTTTGATTCCGGATATGTTTTTCTTCAATCCGGTCACCTGTTGATCGAGCCTGCGCCGAAGTTTTTGCCGTACTGGTTTGAGTGAACAGCTGTAGAAGCAGCCATCGACCGCTTCTACAGCCACCGACCGCTTACGCCACTTCGACGTGATCCAGCGCCTGATTCACCGCCAACCCGGCGACCATCACCACCTGCGCAATCCCCAACGCCGTCTTGCGATGCGAGGGTTCGAGCGTGGACGCAAAGTTATTCAACATCTCGGTGGCCGAACCCAGGGATTCGCTGGCATTGGCCAGCAGGGATTCAGTGTTGTACTTGGGATTGGCCCGGAACATCGGCTCGGGATCGACGCAGCACGACATCACCCGGGAAGACGGGGAGAGGTAGTGATCCAGAGCACGCTCGGCGGCGTCGTGGAATTTCTTCGAATCGGGAAATTCGTAAGGGGAGGTTGGGTCGGTTTCGGGTGGGTTGGGTGTTGGTTTGATCATGGTGTAACTCCTTGTGTCGTCATCAGGAGCCATCACCCACTCGCTACCAAACGATGGGTGGTGGCCATACGCAGGTTGGTAGACCGGGACACAAGGAGACCGGCGCACTCGAAAGTGCCCTGTGCATGGCCACCATAAAACCGGGGCGATTGAACGCCGCAATGGTGTGCTCTGCATCTTGTGTTTGTCTCGGGCTACCAAACCCGATCACTGTTTTTCAGTGACCCAGGAACGATAAAACCCGCAGTGTAGACGCACAAGACGGCGGATTCTGGCGTAGTCGTAGGCAATGACGCAAGGCGTTGTAGCCTTGGGGAAGTTACGGCAGGTTGCTTTAAACGCGGCTGTGTAAAACGCTGATTACTGACATGAGTACCGTCAGTCAGCCCTCCGATCAAGGTGGGTTTCAAGACCAAGTTGCACGTTGCGAATGTCCACTATCGGCCAAAAGAGGCCGTCTGAGCCAAGCAAACAAATTTTTGTGCTAAGCGTAAAAAAAGGAAGTTAAGGCAAAAAAATATTTGCCTTAACTTTATGCCGAATCTACCCGGTAAACGCGGCCAGCGATTCCGACTACGTGGCTGGCAGCGTCGCCCAGCTCCAATGCTCATCACTGATTAGCAAGACGGCTAGAGCGACTCTCGCTTGCTCATCTTCACGAAGCTCGCGATAGCCGCAGTTCCTTAAAGTCGTCCTCCAAGAATCGGAATTTGTGACGAAACAGCCCAGCAAGCTTGTTGTCCGCCGTCGCGAAGAAAATTTGACGAGAACCGCTGATTGCCAGATCTCGCAGATGATCAAGGAATGACAACATGTTGATATCGTCGATGTGTGCCACCGGATCATCGAAGAGCAAAATGGGTGGCCCTGACTGCAGGCGGCCATTCATTGCCAAGAACAACGACAAGGCGAAGGCAGCCCGCTGGCCGGTACTCATTTGGTGAAGCTGAACCTCTGCGCCGTTGCTCCTGCGAATAATTGCAAGCTTGCCTTGATCGGTTTTAAGCTCAAATTCGTTGGGCATGTGGATGCTTGCAAAGGTGCGGGCGATCTCCGCAGCATTTTCAGTCAAAATCTGGTTTGTCAATTCCCCACTAGAACGCTGCTGTGCAAGTTCCCCCAGTACTGCGTCGGCTTCAACTGCACGCTTTATCTGCGTGTCCAATTTGCCGATCTTGGCTTCGAGATCAGCGATAGTCGACGCCTCTTGATTGAATTCCGTATCGTTTGAGGTCTCCACAGCTTCCGCTGTGGCGACGTTGATAAGCATTTGCCGCATTGTGGCAAGGTTGATACCAACCTGTTCGGTGGTCGATTCAGTATCGATTGCTAGGATCGAGGTTAGGGTCTGTCGAGCACCCAAAGCAGCATCCAGATCCTGAAACTGCTTTTTGACAGCCTGGGCGAACTGCTCAGTATCGTCTAGCACTTCAATCGATAAGCGTGCGGCCAAGGCTTCACTTTCTTGCCTTATCTCATTCAACTCCTCAATCGCGGAAGCGGAGGAAGCCTGAGTGGCACTTAGCAATTCCTTCTTGTCAGCCTGCACTTGGAGCAACGAATCGAGAGACGTTAACTCAGTTAGTCCTGCGATCAGTAATTTCCGGGAAAGATCTTCACTAGAAAGACCTTCTGCCGAGAGGTTTTTGATTTTCGATAGACAGGCATCAAGCTCGTACCGGTCTTGCTCCAACGTCCTTTTTTCCTCATCGATCAGCCGGATAGCCTCTTCAACGGTGATGAGCAGATCAGAATGACCGACAAACGATTTCACTGGAATCAGAGTCGCCATCATCACTTTAGCTTTAGCCAGCTCCTCGCTTTCGAACGTGATCGTCGCTTGCAACATCGCTGCATGCTCCGATGTGCTGCCTTCAATATCAGACATCATGCGGGCAAGTAACTGACCTTCCTCAAACTCTGTTTTGCACAGCGGGCAATGGTTCGGATCAACCTGAACTAGTAGTAACTCTTGGGCAGCTACCAGAAGTCGCTGCTTCAATACAGTCATGGCGCTTTGGCTTTTTTCAAAAGTCTGAAGAGACAATCGCGCTGATTCAAGTCGGCGCTCGGACTCCTCTACTTGACCGGTTACCGAAGCAATCACGGCTGCCAGTGGCTGGCTCAGGTACGTCTGGATCGGCTGCATATCTATGAGGCTGGCGATGTTGGCTAACCTCGCGCTCGAAGCACGCACACGCTCTTGAAGATCCTGTGTCTCTTGAGTCAAACGTGAAAAGTCAGTGCGAGCATACGGTAGTAGTGACTCTGTTACAGCGATCGACTCCACGGCGGCCTGCGCTTCCCTGTTCGCATTCGATTGCGCCAACCGAGCGGCATGGGCGCGCTGATCTAGTGCTTCTGCTTTTCTAGCCTCGTCCTCCAAGCTTGCGAGGATCAGTTGAGCGTCACTGAAATTACTGTGAAGTACATCGATCGATGATCGCCGGATAAGTACGAATGCGGATGTGGCCTTTTGAAGTTCATCCCTGAACGCGTCGAGCTGCCCCTTTTCTGCCGGTGGCTGAATCCAGCCCGACGCTCGGGTCGCTGTCAGCAACTCCAGGAACAAACTGTCAGACAGTTTGGGGATTGTTTTGAGGTAGTCCAGGCGCTTTTGAGATGACTCTTTTAACCGCTGATTTGTAACATTTTCTCGGTTTAAACCCTTCAGTCCGTCCTGCAACTGCGTAAGGACGCGGCGCAGCCGATCCCCAAGCTGTTCTGACGCGGCGCCGAGCACCAACCGAGTTACGTCTTCACCAATTTGATCCGAACTCGAAGTAACGCTGAGCTCGACGGCTGCGTCGGTATCGAGAAAGTTGAACTTCGCAAAGCTGTACTGAATAGTGGCGTTCTTTAGGTCGGTTTTGGCGTACCAGCTTGAGTGTCGCGCACGCAGGCGCGTCGTATTCGTGGTCGAATTCAGCTTTTCTCCCGTATCCCCAAAATCCAGCACCACAGATGTTTTCGGGAGAACGGGAGATTCCCGACGATTTGTTCCGCAATAAGCGAACTCAATTGCTTCGAGAAGTGAGGTTTTTCCAACTCCGTTACTGCCGACTATCAGATTGACTCGGCCAAGCTCATGAACCTTTTGCTCAGGGTGAGAGCGAAAACCTGTGATGGTCAGGCTCTGGATAAAATTATCGACTGCGGCCTGTTCGCCGGAAAGCAGGGAAACCGGAGAAACGGTCTTCCCCACCGTGTCGGTTGCACCAGCGACAATTCTGCGTACCGCCTCGGGCACCGTGATATCGCTGTCAAGGATGAAGTTCAGCTTATGCTGGGATAGCACCTCCGACCATATTGTCGCGAGGTCGATAGGCATGGTTCTGACAGCCTGCGGTGTACCTGCATCTGCAAGCAGTGGAGCGATCTCATCTTCTTGAATGACTCGCTTTCGAGCATATTCCCGATCTGCTTCGATCGTTGCTTTCAGCCGACCGAACTCACCACCGTGGGCCTCTTCTTCACTGGTGACGAAGTACAGATAATGGTTCCAGCGCAGATCCGTCGAGACATCACTCGAAAAGTACATCCCGGAGAGAACGTCTTCCTGGTAACTCTTGAGAGAGACCGCAGCTTGCGCTAGCTGATCATTCAGATCGAAGTAGCGCACGGCATAGTCACGCTTACCAAAACGGTCAATACCTCGAAATACGCCATTTCCGACATGCTCAAGATCAGGGTATCGGTCCTTGAGCATTGCCTCAACACGTTGCGCATTGATCATTCTCTGTCCTCTGAAAAATCCACCGGAGACGCGCTGGCGGGTGTGTCGATGAGATTCATCCCCTCAGGGCCTCTAGCGCCGTATTGATTGTCCCTGCGGAACACGACACATATCCTGTCTTGGGCACGTACGATGGCATTGCTAATTTCTTCGGCGCTCAAATCTGCTTTTATGGCCTTATCGGCCGCTTGCGCGATGAGGGCTGAGCGAAGCATCTGGTGTGCGCTTTCGATGGCCGCATCGTTCGCTTGGTCAGAGAGGTAGACAAGTGCCGCAGAACCGAAGCCACCGGCGGTGGGTTCAATGTTGTGATGCGGAGCTTGTCGGCGCCACGAGAATTTGAAACCTTGGGCCAAGTCACGAACCGCCGCCGGCCAGGGAACGGCAGACTGGGCAAGCCCAATTGCGTCGTGTGCGCGCTGCAATCTTTGAGTGCGATATGACACTCCAGGCCGGTTCACGTCCTTATCTTGATGGACTGTTACGCGGCGAATGGATTCTTCATCCCTATCGAGGCGCAGAGCATCCAATTCCTTAGTGGTGTACCACGTGGTTGGTTTGCCTCGAGGCCCCATGAGAATCTCAATTGCACGCTCCACTGCAAGTGGGCTGGCCGTAGATGCTCGAAGTAAATCTGCACTGATCGACCGGTACCCCGCCAGCGCTTCGGCAAAACCGTCATTTGCGACGGCGCCCGGCACCCAATTGCTGGTGTCCGCGTTCCAGGTCCAGCGCTCTTCAACCTGGATGAAGTTCTTTGTAACCAGTGCTTGCTCACCCGGAAACAGGAGCTTCTGCTTTTGCAGAAGAATGACCTGTCCTTCGTAGTTAAGGAAGAAGGCATGCCAACGTTGATCCAGCAGGCAGTAGTACAAACCACCACGATGCAGAGCATCGATCAGACCATCATCGGCGCTGAACTTAGCCGGAGGAGCATACCAAGCCGATCCTGCAACGTTGTTCCATTCAGAAAACCTCCCTCCACCTTTGACTTCCTTGACGTTTTGAGCCCAATTCAAGCACAAAAGCTCTACGTGACTGTTCGATCCAACAGAACAAAGTCTGGTGCGATAGCTTGCGTAATCAGCATGTGCAGGCTTGGGATTGAGCTGGATATGGATCAGAAGACAATTGGTATGGAGGTGATCTACGTGCTCCGTGAAATCGAAGGCGTCGGAACATATGATGGAGGCAAGGCACATGTTTCCGACTGCACGATTGAAGACGTACACCGCTTGCCCTAAGCACAACGAGGTTTGCTCTACATCCAGAGAGTCTCGACAGGCGACAGTCTTGAATTGTGCCAAAAGCACCAACACGGATTGACCATTATGGTCATGAGCCCAGAAGACGTAGAGCAGTGTATCGACATAACGGCGTTGCGCCTCCTGTCTTGGATCGAGCCGCTCGTGAAGAAATACGCAATGGTCTGCACCCTGAAAACGATTTTCCAAGTCCCGCAAAGCATTCGGGGAAATGCTCTCGCATCCAAGCACCCATATAGAGCCGTGTCGCGGTTGATAACGTCCGGCAACTATTTCCTCTACGACAGTCCAGGGGACACAGTATTCGGGGGCGACTACCAGATCCGCATGCTGTTGAACGGCAGATTCGAGAAAGCTGCTACAAAGGGCATGCCCAAGCTCCCTGTCCGCATGGCCAATACGCTGTTCGTTGGCTTCAATCACACCGGTAGGTTGGAGAAGGATGGCCCTATAGGGTTCGCGGGCTGGGTTTAACGCCTGCAAGCTCATCAGCCTAAGGGGGGACACTTGCTCCCGCAGCACTTGTTCTACTTCTACGATCCTTATCACCAACCAATCTCCCGGACCAGATGCCGACGAATTACTTTCGGTACACGCGAAGTGCTCAGGTGATTCAGTATCCTTCTGTCCGTCGAGTGTAAAAAAGAACAATGGAGTTTCGCCGAATCGTGGATTGACCGCTTTTGGCCGAAAACGAACCTTGGCGAACCCCTGTTTTTACTCGGCTTTAGTATCCCACTTACGCCTTAACCCACCGCCCCCGACTCCACGCACTCAACGAATCCACCCCCAATACCAAAACCAGCATAGCCAAAATCACCGTCCCCGCCTGCGCCTCCTGAAACAGGCTCAAGCTCACATACAACATCTGCCCCAGCCCCCCAGCGCCGACAAACCCCAGCACACTGGCCATCCGTATATTGTTCTCCCACCGATACAAACAGTACGCCAGCAACTGCGGCGCCAGGTTCGGCAGGGTCCCGTAACAGAACGCCACAACCGGATTCCCCCATCAAAAATGGACAGATTTATTTTTCAGTGGATGAGGCAAGGGACGGGGCTATTTCTTGAAAGATAGTACTGGGCTTTATTGGCAGAAAGGGAATGGGGGGCAGGGCGACAAATAAATCTGTTCCCTTTGATTTCGGTTTCGATCTGGGGTTTAGGCGGAGTCATCCGCTGCAACACAGTCGCAGTTGGCGAATTTACGAGCCTTTTAGATTGATGATCCGGCGCCATACCTCTTCACTCCCAAGACCCTTTGCGCCGCCAGAGCCAAAGGTGGGTAATGAACTGCTATACCTTCACCTGCTGCGCCGCAGCATAGGGGAGGGTGAATAAGCATGGGATTTTTGGGTGACTCCTATCAGCAGATCATCACCTGGCGCCGGCTGAGCGATTCGAGGGCTGTAAGATACGTCTGTTTCTTGAGTCTCCAGACTGCACAGTACGCGGTGCAAAGCGCTGACTTTTACAGCCTGCCGTTGGACGACGCTGCGCAGACCTTCCTTGATCGCCAACTGATTGAGCTGTTCATCGAGACTTCACCGAGTGAGCGAAGTGAATGGTATCCGAGCCTGACGCAAGCCATGGACGCTCATGATGCAGCATTCTGAAAGCTGAACGGGTGCTAGACATCTCACACAAATCGCGCTGTAGAAGCAGCCACCGGCTGCCGCTCGGGTTCGTTCAAGGACGACAAATAAATCTGTCCCCATTCTCGTTCTGTCCCCATTCTCGTTCTGGAACGGAGTAGAACAACGCGTACATGACCGCCGCGAGCGAGCTGCGGTCTTTGATGTGGCCGAAGCTTAAATCGGCAAAGCTTGCGTGCGCTCAAATGGACTATCCTTTTCAAGTGAGGTGTTAGGGCCCATTTGCTTTAGCCCACACCGCTCTGAGGAAAAACATAGAGCTCTTGGTTGACGCTGGATTGAACGTTAATAAGAAACCGTGTCGCTCAACGAGGTGGAAATGAACACTAATCAGTATCTCTTAACGATTGAAGCCGAAAACGATAGAGACTCAGATTCACAAGCAAGAGCTCTTGCAGATAAAGTCCGAGAATTGAAAGGTGTAGAGAGTTCTGATCGGAAAAAATCTAATGAAAATACAATGGATCTGGGCGCGATTATTAGCGTAATTGCAACGTCTGGAGCTTCACTTGCATTGGCGCAAGGTTTGGCTGATTGGTTGAGGATGCGACGTACAACAAATTTGACTATTGAACGGAATTTGTCGACAAATAGCATAAAGGTAATTGTGGAGCGAATTGATCCAGAAACAGCTAAGCAGATTGTAGAGTTGGTCAGAAGTGCATGATGCGTACTTTGCTCGGCTCTGAGAGCACAATAGCAATAATTCTAGGTGCCAGCGACTGGACGAGAGCCGGCCTAAATAAGGCGAAGTCATTCCATAAGTCTGCCGCCTTTGTTAATAAGTATTTACTTCAAAGCCGTCCTTATGGGTTAGCTATCAATCCAGGACTTGTATTGAATCTATTTGATGACACTGCCCCTCCGAGTGAGCAACTGACGCGCGTACGCGATTTTGTCAGGGAGATCGTTATCGAGAGGCGAGGTACTCAGGATCCTATTGAGGATGTCTTGATTTATTATATTGGTCACGGCACATGCGATGATGGGAATACATTGCACCTTCTTGTACGCGATACACGTGAAGGCATAGAAACCCAGTCAAGCATTTCTACTCCAGACTTAGCAAAAGTTTTAAAAGTGGCAGCTCCCCAACAGCGAAGAATTTGCATATTTGATTGCTGTTTTTCGGAGGGGGCAGTAGATGCTTTCGGTGCTATGGGAGGGTTAGATGAGGCAGTGACAAAAATAGGTGCTGCTAATTTAGTTGCGGACCCACCCAGCCCCCAACGCGGGACAATGCTTCTTTGCTCAAGCCCACGAGGGACTTCGTCAATTGGACTACCCAATGCCGAAAGAACTCTTTTTACTGGAGCCTTGCTACAGGTTCTTCAGAGTGGTTCAAGAGTTTGTAACTCAATGCTGTCTTTCTCAGATGTAAAAGATGCAGTCTATGAAATTATGTTACTGCAGCACGCAGGAATTATAGTCCCCCGCCCCGCACTACATCAGCCACATCAACATGATGGCGACTTGACGAGGCTTCCAGCATTCCCAAACGTACAAGTATTGAGAGAACAGGAAGCTGTACCGCTTGCAAGAGAGGACGAGCGTCAGAAGTACGAACTGCCCCAGAGACAAATAGAGCGCTCGCAGGAAGAGCAGCAGCCGTTAGAGATAAAGAACCGCAAGTATATAGAGAAGCTCAGGCGTGGGCTTAAAGTGTCTATTGAGAGAAGTAGTTTTTTGTTGGCTTTTTTGGTTTCTCGTTTCGTTTTCGTACTGTTGCTAGTACTTGTATTGTCTACAACGCTATTGTTTGCAGTGCTTCGCTCCGACTCTAAAGATGATGTTTTTTTACCGCCAGAGTTGAAAAATCTAAATGACCATATCAATGAATATTTCGAAAGCTCTAGAGAAAAATTTGCAAGGGAGTGGCATGAGTCCTTTGAACAACACGCCAATCCTTCTGCGGAGGTTTCTACGACCAATCAGTCCATTGAGACCAATAGGAGTGATGTGCCTGATGCGCAGGAACAGGAGGAACCGGATTTTAGTGTTTTTAAGATTGTGACTCTTGCCAGTATTTCGTTTGGTTATGATAAGTCAAATATCACAAAGGAGGGTGCGGAGGAGCTGCAAGGGGTGCTGAATTGGATGGCGCGTAATAAAGACTCCATTATTATAGTTGAAGGATATTCTGCTAGAGAGCAGAATGCTGATGGGGTATGGAGTAGCGATGAATATGAGAAGGCTATGTCCGAACGACGTGCAAAAGCAGTGAAAAGTTGGTTGGTAAATAGCGGGGCTTCACCTTCAAAAATTGAAACCGTCGGCTACGGCGTATCGAAAGTTCCGGTCAAAGGTGATGGAAGTGTGGCGTCCAGACGGCGTGTGGAAATTAGAGAAAAGTAAATTCAGTAACATCTCTAGAAGTCTGGCTTGGCTACTTTTGGCAAGCTTGGGCACCATTGAGTACAGGGCAACCCAATCTAAGCCTTACCCCCCCCCGACTCTAGGCACTCAACGAATCGACGCCGAGTACCAACCCCACATCGCCAAAATCCCCGTCCCCGTCTGCGCCAATCTGCTTCTTTAGCAGTGGCTGAAAATAAATCTACCTCCTCGTTTATTGTTATTTCGTCAGCTTTCGTTGATGTGCTGACTATGAGAAAACGCATAGCCAATAATGTAAGAGCCCATTTTATTCATACGAGCCGTCACCCATACGGCATCCATGCCTCGTTTTTTCTGCTCATCCAAGTCTGACTTTGTTGTGCAGAGGTGAATCTTGCGCCGTGTGTTCGGGTCCTCTATCCAAATGCCTGCCTCACAGCGACCGGTCTTTCCGGTGGCGGGCCCTGGAAAGGTTATTTCATACGTTGATTCGTAATTAACGACTTTGCCAGGTAAAAGGTAGGTGCCGACATCATAAGCATGGAGAGAAAAGAAGAAACTTATGCAGAAGCCCCCAAGAAAAGAATCTATTACACGTTTCGCCATTTTTTCGGCAGGGCGGCTGTAGAACGTCCTGCCAGCAAAAATAACTCCAACAAGAGCGCCAAACAGCAGGTATGTCGTCCATTCGGGGATTTCGCGCATTAAAATCGTGCGTGCTGAAATGCGTAAGGCCCAGGACATATAAAAAAACCAAAGGCCCAAAAGCAAAAATACAATGGCTGCACCAGCTATCTTTTTTGAAGTTTTTACAGGTGAGCCAGGTTTCGTTTCTTGCATGTTGTTCTTACTTATGTGTGGCTGATTTATTAAGGTTTTTTGGGGTTTCCTACGTCTCCCCAAGGTTTCGGGTGACGCCGTTCCAGCAGTGTTCAAACCTACGCCTTAACCCACCGCCCCCGACTCCACGCACTCAACGAATCCACCCCAAGTACCAACCCCAACATCGCCAAAATCACCGTCCCCGCCTGCGCCTCCTGAAACAGACTCAAGCTCACATACAACATCTGCCCCAGCCCCCCAGCGCCGACAAACCCCAGCACGCTGGCCATCCGGATGTTGTTCTCCCACCGATACAAACAATACGCCAGCAACTGCGGCGCGAGGTTCGGCAGGGTCCCGTAACAGAACGCCACAACCGGATTCCCCCCTTGCAGCCGAATCGCTTCCGCCGGTTCCGGCGGCGTGTTTTCCAGTGCCTCAGCAAACAACCGCCCAAGCACCCCGGTGGTATGCAGTGCCAGGGCCAAGGTGCCGGCGTTAGGCCCAAGGCCAGCTGCAAACACCATCAACGCAGCCCACACCAATTCAGGAATGGCGCGCAGGCCGTTGAGCAGCAGGCGGGCGGCGCTCTGAAAAAACCAGCCAAAGCGCCCGGCGGCCGGGAGTGCCAACAGCAGTCCCAAGACGGCGGCGAGGAGGGTGCCGAGGGCGGACATGGCGAGGGTTTCCATGGCGCCGTGGAGGATGGCGTTGAGGTAACCGGCGCTGAAGTCGGGGCTCAGGAAGCGGCCAACGTACGAGCCCATTTGTTTCAGGCTGGTGGCGCTGCCGAGTTCTTCGAGGTCGAGGCCCAGGTAGGCGAACGAGGCGATGACGGCGAAGACGATGGCGAGGATCAGCGCCGTATTGATCAGGCGCTTCATGTCAGTCTCCAGCGCAGCAGGCGGCTGAGTTGGTCGGCGCCGAGCACCAGCAGGAGGAAGGTCAGCAGCATGCTGGCGACTTCGCCGCCGGCGAACATGCGGATCGACAGGTCGATCTGTTGGCCGAGGCCGCCGGCGCCGACGAAGCCCATCACTACCGAGGCGCGGATCGCGCATTCCCAGCGGTACACGGTGTAGGAGAGCAGTTCCGCCGCGACGTTGGGCAGCACGCCGTAGGCGAAACTGGCCAGGCGTCCGCTGCCGGCCTGGAGCAGAGCGTGGGCCGGGCGCTGGTCGGTGGATTCGAAGATTTCCGCGTAGACCTTGCCGAGCATGCCGCTGTAGGTGATGGCGATCGCCAGCACGCCCGCCGCCGGGCCGAGGCCGACGGCGCGCACGAACAGCAGCGCCCAGACGATTTCCGGCACGCTGCGCAGGAAGATCAGCAATCCGCGCACGGGCCAGCGCAGCAACCGGCCCAACAGGTTTGGGCGGCCGCCGTGGGACGCGGCGGACAGTGACAAGGCGCGGCTGGCGAGCAAACTGGCCGGCACCGCCAATATCAGTGCCAACGCCATGCCGGCGGTGGCGATGGCCAGGGTTTGCAGGGTGGCTTTGAGCAGCAGTTGCAGAAAGTCCCGGTCATGGGCCGGCGGCCAGAAGGTCGAGACGAAGCGGCCCATTTCGCTCTGGCTGTCGGCGTGCAGCAACACGCCGAGGTCGAGTTCGCTGAGCTGAATCCCCGGCCACAGCAGGGCAATCGCCAGCAGTGTCAGCAACAGGCGTGGCAGTGCGGCGGGGTCGCGGGTGTCGGCGCTCAGCATCGTGGAATCTGCACAATCAGCGGCGTCAGGGCCGGCGCCGGGGATTGCAGTTGTTCGTTGGCGTACAGGCTGTCGAGCATGTCGTGGCTGACTTGATCGGACGGGCAATCGAACAGGATCTGTCCCTCGCGCAAACCGATGATGCGCGGGAAGTGCGCCAGCGCCAGATCCACCGCATGCAGGCTCGCCACCAGCGTGACGTTGTGCTCTTGGGCATGGCGCGACAGCACCGTCAGGGTGTGCCCGGCGAGGACCGGGTCCATGGCGGACACCGGTTCGTCCGCCAGCAATACCTCCGGCGCCTGATACAGCACGCGGGCGATGCCGACCCGCTGCAATTGGCCGCCGGAGAGTTGCTGGCACTGGCTGAAGAGTTTGTCCGCCAGATCCAGCCGCGCCAACGCGGCGCGTGCGCCGGGAATGTCCAGTGGATGCAGCAGGTTGATGAGGCTTTTGCCCAGGCTCCATTGCCCGAGTTTGCCGGCCAGCACCGCCGTCACCACCCGTTGCCGGGGCGGCAGGGGCGGTGCCTGATGCACCAGGCCGATTTTTGCGCGCAGGTGTTGGCGTTGGCGGGCGGACAAGTGCCAGGCCCGCTGGCCCAGCACCTCGATGTCGCCGCGGCTCGGCCGAATGGCGGTGGCCAGCAGGTTGAGCAGGCTGGATTTACCGGCGCCGGACGGGCCGATGATCGCCACCTGCTCGCCGCTGTTGATCTGCAAATCCACACCACGCAGGGCTTCGACGCCGTTGGCGTGGTGCAGAAAGACTTGCTTGAGGCTCAGGGTCATTTCAGCAGTTCGGCGGCGCGGGCGGCTTCCTCGATGCCTTTGTAGTTGTCCGGGCTGGTTTCGATAAAGCGGCTGGCGGCCTGCAGGTCGAGGATTTTCTTCTGCTCGGGGTTGGCCGGGTCGAGGGCGAGGAAGGCTTTTTTGATTTTCGCCGCCAGCGCCGGGTCGAGGGTGCCGCGCACGGTCCAGTTGTAATCGAAGTAGGCCGGGGTGGTGGCGAAGACCTTGACCTTGTTGGTGTCGACCTTGCCGGCGTCCACCAGTTTCTGCCAGACGCTGGCGTTCAGCACACCGGCATCGACCTTGCCGGCCTGCACCCAGGCGACGGTGGCGTCGTGGGCACCGGAGTAGCCGACGCGGCTGAAATAGGTTTCCGGTTTGATGCCGTCCTTGAGCATGAAGTAGCGCGGCATCAGGCTGCCGGAGGTCGACGATACCGAACCGAAGGCGAAGGTCTTGCCCTTGAGGTCGGTGAGGCTTTTCACGTTCGGGTCGGCGGTGATGAATTTGCTGGTGAACTGCGCGTCCTGCTCGCGCTGCACCAACGGAATCACCGGGGTGGTGGCATCGGTTTTCAGCCGTGCCTGGACGAAGGTGAAACCGCCCAGCCACGCCATGTCGAGGCGGTCGGTGGCCAGGGCTTCAACCACGGCCGGGTAGTCGGCCACGGGAACGAATTGCACTTTCATGCCCAATTGCTGCTCCAGATAAGCCCCCAGTGGTTCGAACTTGCGCAGCAGTTCGGTCGGGGCCTCGTCGGGAATCGCGCTGACTTTCAACACGTCTGCGGCCTGGGCCAGCAGGGTGGAAAAGGACAGGGCCAGACCTGCAGTCAGTGCCAGGGTGCGTTTGAGCATGGGAATCTCCGTTTCATGGGCGTCAGGATCGGTGCGTAGCCTGCGGAAAAACGTCGGCGGCTGCAACGTCAGGTTAGACGAATCGGCGCGACAGCGAGGCTCAGTCCACCTGCGCGAAGCGCTCCACCAGCCAGTCGATGAACACCCGCACGCGGTTGCTCAGGTGCCGGTTCGGCGGATACAGCAGGTGGAACGGGTACGCCGGCTGGCGCCAGTCGGTGAGGATCGGCACCAGTTCACCGCGCTCGATGGCCGCCCTGACTGTGTAGCTGAATGTGTGAATGATCCCCAGCCCCGCCAACCCGGCCGCCAGATGCGCGTTGCTTTCGTTGACGCTGACCAGGCCTTTGCCTTCGATTTGATGGCGTTCGCCGTTGCGCTGGAAGTTCGACGGCAGGATGCGCCCGGTGGAGGCCGAGCGATAGGCGATCATTTGATGCCGGGCCAGCTCCAGCGGATGCATCGGCGTGCCGTGACGCTGCAAATAGTCGGGGGTGGCGCAGGTGGTCCAGGACACCTCGCCCAAGCGGCGCACGGCCAGAGCCTGCTCGGTCAGCGGGCCGCCGCGAATCACGCAGTCGACGCGCTCGCTGATCAAGTCCACCGGGCGGTCGCTGACGCCCAGATCGACCTGAATGTCCGGATAGCGCTCGAAAAACTTCGGCAGCTCGGGAATCACCAGCATGGTCGCGGTGGAGCCGCCGATGTCCACGCGAATCCGGCCACGTGGCAAGCCCTGGGCCTGGCTGAAACCCTGATCGATGTCGTCCAGTTGATGCAGCAGTTGCTGGGTCAACTGGTAGTAGGAGGCGCCGTCGGCGGTGACGGTCAGGCGCCGGGTGGTGCGTTGCAGCAGGCGCACACCGAGGTGGCTTTCCAGTTGCCCGATCAGTTTGCTGACCGTGGTTTTCGGCTGGTTCAACGAGTCGGCGGCTTTGGTGAACGAGCCGCTTTCCACGACGCGGGCGAACACGCGGATCGCCAGTAACTGATTCATCGGGCTGCACTCAAGGATCGAAGACAGGGCTGAGTATTGTGCATATCTGTGCACAAACAAAACCGATTTTGCGGATTTTTCAAATCAATCCATCGGCCTAAAGTCGCTTCCAACGGCTCACCTACGACCCGTCACCTTCCTTGAAACGGTTATTGGAGACACATCATGAGCAACAGACTTGAAGGCAAAATCGCACTGATCACTGGCGGCACCACCGGCATCGGCCTGGCTTCGGCGCAGGAGTTCGTCGCCCAGGGCGCCATGGTATTCATCACCGGCCGTCGTCAGGCCGAACTGGACAAAGCCGTCGCCGCCATCGGCCCTCGTGCCATCGGCATTCAGGGCGACGTGGCAAAACTGGACGATCTGGACCGCATCTACCGCGAAATCGCCGAGAAGGCCGGGCACCTCGACATTCTGTTTGCCAATGCCGGGGGCGGTGACATGCTGCCGCTGGGTTCGATCACCGAAGAACACTTCGACCGGATTTTCGACGCCAACGTGAAGGGCACGCTGTTCACCGTGCAGAAGGCGCTGCCGCTGCTGCGCGATGGCGCTTCGATTCTGCTGACTTCATCGACCACCTCGGTACAAGGCACGGAAAACTTCAGCGTCTACAGCGCGAGCAAAGCCGCCGTACGCAACTTCGCCCGGTCGTGGCTGCTGGACTTGAAACCTCGGCGCATCCGCGTCAACGCCATCAGCCCCGGCCCGGTGCGTACGCCAGGTCTGGCAGGGCTGGTTCCGGCGGAACACGCGCAAGGGCTGTTCGATCAACTGGCGTCGGTGGTGCCGATCGGGCGTCTGGGCGAGCCGAGCGAGATTGCCAAGGCTGCGTTGTTCCTCGCTTCGGATGACAGCAGCTTCGTCAATGGCATCGAGCTGTTCGTCGACGGCGGCACCGCACAGATCTGATTGAAATCCATCAATGCCCCGGCACTTGTTCGTTCGAGTGCCGGGGCTCGTCTGTTTCATCGGTTTCTTCGGCCGGCGCCTTGTCCCAGATCAGGCGCGGGTCGAAGCTCATGGCCGAGAGCATGGTGAACACCACCACCAGCCCGAAAAACAGAATCCCCGGTCGCGGCTCGATATCCCCCAGCGCCTGAAACTTCACCAGCGCCGCCACCAGTGCGACCACCAGCACGTCGAGCATCGACCAATAGCCGATCAACTCGACGAAGCGGTACAGCTTCGAACGTTCCCGGCGCGCCCAGTGGCTGTCCCGTTGCACGGTGACCAGCAGCAGCGTCAGCGCAATGAACTTGATCCCCGGCACCGCGATGCTGGCGATGAAGATGATCAGCGCAATGTCCCACGCGCCGTGCTCCCAGAACTCCAGCACCCCACTCATGATCGTACTGTCGGCGCCGTTGCCGAGCAGGGTGGTGTTCATCACCGGCAGCAGATTCGCCGGCACGTAAAACGCCAGGGCGGCGAACATGTAGGCCCAGGTGCGGGCCAGCGAGTTGGTCTTGCGCCGGTGCAGCGGCGCATCGCAGCGCGGGCACTGGTGCGGCTCATCGGTCATGTCGCAGGCCAGTCCGCAGCTGTGGCACAGGCAGAGGTTGAGTTCGCTGGCGGTCGGTGGTCGTTTCACAGGATGTCCCACAAATCACGTATGTCGCGTCCGGCGACGCGGATCAGCAACAGGCTGAGCACGGCCAGCGCAAACAGGCCGATGCCGGGAATCACATCGAGCATGCCCGCCAGTTTGAACACCGCCACCATCGCCCCGAGCAGGCAGACTTCGAGCATGCTCCACGGCCGCAGCGCTTCCAGCCAGCGCATGCACAGTTTGAAGGCCGGCGAGCGGCTCGAGGCGAGGGCGAAGCTCAATACCCAGATGAGTAAAACCAATTGAAAGGCCGGGGCGATGATGATCGAGATCGCCGCGACCATGGCCATGAAGGTGATCGGCCCCTGACTCAGGGCCAGCACCGAATCCCACAGGGTCGCGCTGTTTTTCAGGCCCTTCATGCTGATGCTCATCACCGGGTAGAAATTGGCGAACAGCCACAGCATCGCGGCAGTGAAACTCAGGGCCAGACGCTGCTCCACGCTCAGGTTGTTGTGGCGCTGGAGCACGCCGCCACAGCGGGCGCAGAGGGATTTCTGGTAGCGGGCGAGCGTGGCTTTTTCGTACACGCAGTCGCAATGCTCGCAGATGATCAGGTGATCAGTCGTGGCCATGGGGCGCTCGAGGGGAGGAGGGCTTGAACCTTCTTCAATATAGGCGCGTTGGGGCATCCGACAACTGTCACATCCCGAAATGCACCTTTGGTCTGCCGGCCCGCCGGGTTTGTGGAAGCGTTCCATACTCCTTGGCGCCGAATTCATTACGAGCAGGAGCAGGGCCATGAGTGAAAAACCGACGATTGTGCTGGTACACGGGTTCTGGGGCGGGGCCGCGCATTGGGGCAAGGTGATTGTCGAACTGTCGCGCAAGGGCTACCGCGCGATTCAGGCGGTGGAGATGCCGCTGACGTCGCTGGCCGACGATGCCGAGCGCACGCGAAAAATGGTCGCTCAAATCAGCGGGCCAGTGCTGCTGGTCGGGCATTCCTACGGCGGGGCGGTGATCACCCAGGCCGGCAATCAACCGAATGTGACGGGGCTGGTGTACATCGCCGCGTTCGCCCCGGATCAGGGCGAAAGCCCCGGCGGCATTACTCAGGAACATCTGCCCGCCGCCGCGCCGAATCTCGCCCCGGACAGTGACGGGTTCCTCTGGCTCAAGGCTGACAAGTTCCATGAAAGCTTTTGCCAGGACCTGCCGGCGGATGAAGCGCTGGTGATGGCCGTCACCCAGAAAGCGCCGCTGGCCAGTACCTTCGGCGATGTCATCAGTGATCCGGCATGGAAGCACAAACCGTCGTGGTATCAGATTTCCAGCCAGGACCACATGATCCACCTGGACAACCAGAAACGCATGTCGGCCCGGCTCAATGCGAAGAAAGTCATCACCCTCGACGCCAGCCACGCCTCGCTGGCCTCCCGCGCTGCCGAAGTCGCGGCGCTGATCGATGAGGCCGCAAAGGCCTGACAGCGACCACGCAACCGGGCGATTCACACCGATTGCGTGGCTTCCTCTTCCGCTATCGCAGCTATCACGCCGGGCCGCTCGGCGATACGCGTCATGTAGTTCGCCAGCGCTGGCCAGTCTTCGATGGCGATGCTGAAAGTCGGCAACCACTTCAATACCGTGAACAGATAGGCATCCGCCACGCCGAACACCTGCATCAGAAAGGGTTGGGTCGCAAGGATGCGGTTCAGGTAATCCAGTCGCTTGAACAGTTTGTGTTTGAAAACCGTTTTGCTGGATTCCGGGATTTCGCTGCTGAACAGCGGCGCGCTGCCGCCATGGATTTCCGAACTGATGAAGTTCAGGTGCTCTTGCAGGCGCGAGCGCTCCCAGGTGCCATTGGCCGGGGCCAGTCCTTGGGCGGGAGCAAGGTCGGCGAGGTATTGCAGAATCGCCGGGCCTTCGGTCAGCACCTCGCCGTTATCGAGCATCAGCGCGGCCACGTAGCCCTTCGGATTGATCTCGCGAAAGTCGCGGCCGTCGGCGGTGCGCTTGGTCTGGTTGTTGACCCGGATCAGCTCGAACGGCAGCGCCAGTTCTCGCAGCACAATGTGCGGGGCCAGCGAGCAGGTCATGGGGGCGAAGTACAGTTTCATGGGTTCTCCTTCAAGTGAGAGCCCAGAATCCGGGATTTTGGAGACGCTTCGCAAAGGACATCTGCGGTGCTAGCGTATGACAAAATCTCATGGACTGAAGAAACCCCATGCTCACCCGATTACCGTCGCTCAACGGATTGCGCGCCTTCGAATGCGCGGCCCGCCACCTGAGTTTCACCCGCGCCGCCGAAGAGCTGAACGTCACGCAAACCGCGATCAGCCATCAGATCCGCCGCCTCGAAGATGAACTGGGCGTGCGCCTGTTCATGCGCTTGAAGGACGGTTTGGCGCTCACGGAAGAGGGCAGCGCTTATTTTCCCGGTGTTCGTTCGGCGTTTATGGAACTGCGCCATTCGACCGAGCGTTTGCTGGAGGCGAACAACCACAGCGTCCTGACTATCAGCACTCTGGTGTCGGTGGCCTCGAAATGGCTGTTGCCGCGCCTGCCGTCCTTTCGCGAGGCGTTTCCCGAGATCGATGTGCGCATCAGCGCATCCACCGAGCTGGTGGACTTTCGCAAGGGTGGCATCGATGCGGCGATCCGCTACGGCAACGGAAACTGGCCGGGACTGCGCGCCGACTGGCTGATGGCCGACGAGATATTCCCGGTGTGCAGCCCGCGTTTGCTCACCGGGCCGGATCCGATCAAAGCGCCGGCCGATCTGGCCCGGCACACTTTGCTGCACGTCAGCGGGCAGACCGACGATGACTGGAGCGCCTGGCTGAATGCCGCAGGTCAATCGCCACCATCGGCCAAAGGCCCGCGCCTGACCTTCGATCTGGCCATGATGGCGGTGCAGTCGGCGATTGACGGGCAGGGCGTGTGCATCGGGCGGTCGACCTACGTCGAGGACGATTTACGCGCCGGGCGGTTGGTAGCGCCGTTCGATTTGCGGCTCAAGTCCGACGCGGGTTTCTACTTCGTCACGCCCCATGAAAACGCCGGCTCGAAAAAGATCGCCGCCTTCAGGCAGTGGCTGTCGCAGGTGGTGAGAGTTGTATGAGCGTGTATCAATCCCGCCCTGGTACACAGTGAGCTAACAAGCGCCGATATCGGGACACATTCCCGGTACATGCCCTCTTCAAAGTAGAGGCGTCACTTCACTACTTCCAAGAGGGCAACACCATGCGCCGTACACTCCTGATGACCGCAGCCGCCGTACTGGTTTCAATGACCGGCCTGGCACACGCCGCCGATACTCAATCTGCTGCCCCGGCGAAGAGCTGGCAACAAGGCCTGAGCCGCACGGATCTGGTCCATCAGGACCTGGGCGCTGCGGATCGCGAAGTGATCCAGGCCCGGGTCGATTTCGAACCTGGCATCACTTCGCCTCGACATGCCCACCCTGGCGTTGAAGTTGCTTACGTCATCAGCGGCACCTTCGAATACCAGCTCGAAGGCCGGGCGCCGGTGACGCTGAAGGCCGGCGATTCGCTGTTCATCCCGGAAGGTGTGGCGCACATTGCGAAGAACGTCGGTAATGACAAGGGCTCGGAACTGGCGACTTACATCGTCAAGAAGGGCGAGCCGTTGCTGATCCTCAAGCAATAACTCTCCGGGCACTGAAAAGGCCTGCCAATGTGGCAGGCCTTTTTGTTGTCGGCGGATTCAACGCAGGCTGATGCCGCCCGATTCAAACTGAAAGAACTTCAGCGCGCATCCACCTCTTTTACAACCCCGGTCGATGCCCTTTGCTTGCGCCGCTTGAGCCAGCTGAAAAACGCATGCACCGGATGCAAAACAGCCGTCAGCACGCCCATCAGCAGGATGATGAAAAGGATGATCAGCGGGATGCTTTCGTGCGAGAACATGGTGGGTTACTCCTGTAGTCACTATGTTGGAACCCGCAGACTAGACGCATCCGGCGAGGTTTTTGGTGAACGTATGTTCATCCTCGGGCGCTTCGATTGTGCTACGGGCAGGTGATGCATTTGCTCAAGGATCGTCATCCATCGCATGCTGAGCGCCTCAATCACCATCACTGAAGAGGCTCACCTTGCAGACTCTCCGCCGCGCCCGACCCGAAGACGCTGCGCCCATCGCCGCACTGGTCGATGAGGCCTACAGCCCTTACATCCCGCGCATCGGCCGCAAACCCGCGCCCATGCTCGACGACTACGAGCAAGTGCTGCGCGAAACCGATACGTTCGTGCTGACCGACAACGATGAAATCCTCGGTGTGCTGGTGATGAGTCAGGAAGGCAAGGAGCTGCTGCTGATCAACGTCGCGGTATCGCCTCGGCACAAGGGCAAGGGCCTCGGCAAAGTATTGATGACCTTCTGCGAAACCCATGCACGGAGCCTCGGTTGTGATGCGGTGCGGCTGTACACCCACGAGCGGATGAGCGAGAACGTGGCCATCTATGAAAAGCTCGGTTTTGTGGAAACCCATCGCGCTACCGAGGACGGATTTGCCCGGGTTTTCATGCGCAAGACACTTGCCGGTTCTCGCTGACCGTCATCCGGGCATGTCGAAATCAGGCATCGGCATGCCGCACCCGGGCTATTTGCGTTCAACTTCAGCCACGTAAGGTGAGGCGTCCATCAGAGAACAACAAAAACAATGAACAGCCTGAATTCGAAGGAATCGAGCGGTCAACTGGCGCAGGGGTTCAAGCCTCGCCACGTGACCATGTTGTCAATTGCAGGAATCATCGGCGCGGGGTTGTTTGTCGGATCCGGGCACGCCATCGCGGCGGCGGGGCCGGCGGTGTTGCTGGCCTATCTGTTTTCCGGCCTGTTGGTGGTGCTGGTCATGCGCATGCTGGGGGAAATGGCGGTGGCCCGACCGGACACCGGATCGTTCTCCACCTACGCCGATCAGGCCATCGGCCGCTGGGCCGGCTTCACCATTGGCTGGCTCTACTGGTGGTTCTGGGTGCTGGTCATTCCCATCGAGGCGCTGGCCGCCGGGCATGTCTTGAATCAGTGGTTTCCCCAGGTCGATGCGTGGCTGTTTGCGCTGGTGTCGATCATTCTGCTGGTAATCACCAATCTGTTCAGTGTCTCCAAATACGGAGAGTTCGAATTCTGGTTCGCCATGGCCAAGGTCGTGGCGATCATCGGCTTCATCGGCGTGGGTTTTGCCGTGCTGATGGGCTGGATTCCCGAACGTGAAGCCAGCGGCCTCAGCCGCTTGATGGAAGAACATGGCGGGTTCGCCCCCAATGGCTTGTCGGCAGTGGTCGGCGCCTTCATCACCATCATGTTCAGTTTCATCGGCACCGAGGCGGTGACCATCGCCGCCGCCGAATCGGACAATCCGGCACAGAACATCGCCAAAGCTACGCGCTCAGTGATCTGGCGCATCGGCGTGTTCTATCTGCTGTCGATCTTCGTGGTGATTTCCGTGGTGCCGTGGAACGACCCGCTGCTGGCGTCCGTCGGTTCCTATCAGCGCGCACTGGAGTTGATGAACGTTCCCCACGCCAAATTCATGGTCGATGTGGTGGTGTTGATCGCCGTGGCCAGTTGCATGAACTCGTCGATCTATATCGCTTCGCGCATGCTGTTTTCACTGGGGCTGCGCGGCGATGCACCGCACGCGTTGAAAGTGACTTCCGGCGCAGGCGTGCCGAGGGCGGCGGTGATTGCCAGCAGCGTCATCGGCGCCGGGGTGACGCTGCTCAGCTACTTCATGCCTGCCGGCCTGTTCCAGTTCCTGCTCGCCAGTTCCGGTGCCATTGCGTTGCTGGTGTACCTGGTGATCGCGGTTTCCCAGCTGCGCATGCGCCGGATGCTGTTGCGACAGAATGTCGAGCTGACCTTTCGTATGTGGCTGTTTCCGTGGCTGACCTATCTGGTGATGGCATTCATCTGCGCCGCGCTCGCGGTGATGATGCTGACGCCGGAACATCGTCTGGAAGTGACATCGACCATTGGCCTGGCGCTGGCCATTTCCTTTATCGGGCTGGTGACCACGCGTCAGCATGGGCAGGCGAGCGCGTCTGTTCCGGTCAAACAAAACGCCCGAGGCAGTGCCTCGGGCGTGTAGGGAGGATCGGGATTCAGATCAGCCGCAGGGTCACGTCGATGTTGCCGCGCGTAGCCTTGGAGTAAGGGCAGGTCTGGTGCGCGGCTTCCATCAGCGACTGAGCGACCGAAGGCTCCAGCCCCGGCAGGCTGACATTCAAGCGTGCCTGCAGGAAAAACGCGTCGCCGGTCTTGCCCAGATCGATTTCGGTCTCCACCGCCACATCCGCCGGCAGCCTGATCTTCAGCGCAGCCGCCGCTTTGCCCATGGCGCCGATGAAACAGGCCGACCAGCCGGCCGCCAGCAGTTGTTCCGGGTTGGTGCCACTGCCGTTGGAACCCGGTGGCGACAGCTTGACGTCCAGATTGCCGTCGGAACTGCGCGAAGCGCCATCGCGTCCGCCGGTGGTGCGGGTCTTGCCGGTGTACAGCACGGTGTCGATTTGATTGATCATGAGAAGGCCTGCCTGTGTGAGTGGTTGAGTCGGAGGGAAGGTTCCGATGGCCCACACTTTTGCATCGGCATGTACCGGGGATGTGTCATGAAACGGGGGTTATGTATCGCTGTGTAGCAATGCGTTCAGCCTGATCGCTGAGACAGCGTCAGCAGAACCCCGAAGCCCACGAGCAGGCCGCCGAACGCCCGGTCAATCCACTGCCGTGCCGCCAGCAGTTTCTCCCGCACCCGCCCGGCCGAGAAACACAGCGCCACCAGGCTAAACCACAGCACATGCGCCCCGGCAATGAACACCCCGTAGGCCATTTGTACCGGCAGGCCGGTGTCCGGCCGGACGACGCCCATGAACAGGCTGACGATGAAAATCGAGGTTTTGGGGTTCAACGCATTGGTGAGAAAACCTGAACGCAACGCGGCCAGGTCCGACAGGGCAGGTGACGCAGCATCCGGCTGCTGAACGTCAGGTGTGGAGCGAAGCATATTGATGCCCAGATAAACCAGATACGCAGCCCCCGCCAGTTTCAGTGCATTGAACAACCAGGGCGATTGTTGAAGCACCAATCCGAGCCCGAGCAGGGTGTAGCCGACATGCACCAGCACTCCAAGACCAATGCCCATCGCGGTGAGTACGCCTGCGCGTCGAGAGAGCAGCAAGCCGTTGCGCGAGACCAGGGCGAAGTCCGGTCCGGGGCTGATGCATGCCAGCAGGGTGATGGTGATTACGACTATCCATTCGCTCATGGTGGAACCTTGGGTGGGTTGGTGATAGAAAGCCATGCTTACAGATAGCGAACGCTGGAACTAACGATGATTTCTGAAGCAAATGGTGACTCTGACTCACCGTTTTCCGAGGGGCGTATGCCGTCTCTGCTGGCGCTGCGTTGCTTTGAATCCGCTGGCCGATTCGAGAATTTCGCCCGTGCGGCTGATGAGCTGCATCTGACACCCGGTGCCATCAGCCGGGCGGTGCGTCTGCTTGAAGAGGATCTGGGCGTTGACCTGTTCGAGCGGCGCCAGCGAAGGGTTTTCCTGACGGAGCCGGGCAGGCGACTGCTGAAAGCGGTGAGCGAAGGTTTGGGGGTGATGAACCAGGCCGTCCGCGAGATCCGCACTGAGGCGCGTCGTACGCGGCGGCTGGTCTTGTCCTGCGAACCCACGCTGTTGATGCGCTGGTTGATTCCGCGCTGGAGTGATTTCCAGAAACAACATCGCGGCCCGGACATTCATCTGGTGGCCGGCGGCGGTCCGTTTTCATTTGAACAGGGAATCGACCTGGCCATTCGCCGCGACGATTTCCCCCGGCCTCCGGGTTACCACGCCGAGCGCTTGTTTGCCGAGAAGGTCGGGCCAGTCTGCCGGCCGGACAAGGTCAGTGAGTGGTTCGATGAAAACGGCAAATGCCTGCGTGCCACGGCGCCTCTGCTGCAAACGAGCAGCCGACTCACGGCCTGGCAGGAGTGGGCCGCCGCAGCGGGCCAGTCGGTTCCTGCGACGCAGGGGCAGTCTTTCGAACACTTTTATTTCAGCATTCAAGCGGCTGTCGCGGGCCTGGGGGTGGCCATTGGTCCGTGGCATCTGGTCCGCGACGATATCGAAAGCGGGGTGTTGGCCGCACCGGCAGGCTTCGTTGAAGACGGCTCGCATTATTGCCTGCTGTCACCCACGCCTCCCAAACCGGGCAGTCTGGAACTGGATTTGCTGGAGTGGTTGCGGTCGGTAGGTTGAGGCCTGTCGGTTTTCAATGGCTGGTCGGTGTTGCCTTGCCCAGCAAATCAATCCGGCACCCCGGCGCCGCATCGTTCACCGTCACCCGCATGTCATGCAGGCGCGCGACCGCTGACACCATGCTCAAGCCCAACCCGTTGCCCGGCGTATGGCGGCTGGATTCGGCGCGGTACAACCGGCGCAACACCGCTTCGCGCTCGGCCGGGGGAATGCCGGGCCCGTTGTCGGTGACGCGGATTCCGACGTTGTCCTGATCGGCAATCACGCTCAGGCACACCTGGCTGTGGTCGGGCGAGAACTTGATGGCGTTGTCGAGCAGGTTGCACAGCGCGTCGAACAGCAGTTGTGCGTCGCCGGCCATGATCGCGGGGGCCTGACTGTTTTCGATGGTCAGGCTGATGCCGCGCTCTTCGGCCAGAGGTTCGTAGAGTTCAGCGGCATCGGCGCTGATCAGGTTCAGGTCCAGCGGCGCGAAGTGACTGCGCCGGGCGCTGTTTTCGATTTCCGAAATCCGCAGCAGGGCCTTGAAGGTCAGCAGCAAGGCCTTGGCCTCGGTAAGCGCCGCATCGATGCTCGCGGCGTATTGCGCTTCATCCAGGCCCCGGCGCTGGGTGCGTTCCAGGCCCGCGATCAGGCGCGTCAGCGGGGTGCGCAAGTCGTGGGCGATGTCGTCGCATACGCCTTTGACTTCACTCATCAAACGCTCCAGCTCATCGAGCATGCCGTTGACCACCGAGGCGAGGCGGTCGATGTCATCGTTGTTGCCCTTGACCGGCAAGCGTCCTTTCAAATCGCCCTCGATGATGCCCTTGATCGAGCGACTGACCTTGTCCAGCCTCCGGTGCGCCGAATAACCCAGCACCACGGCGCCGAGCAACCCCACCAGCAACAGCAGCAGGCCACCGGAAATCAGCGCATTGATCAGCAGTTCGTCGAATTCGCGGATGTCGTGGACATCCTGAGCGACCAGCAACGTTTTACCGTCCGCCAGTTTATGCACGATGAAGCGCACCGGCCGGTGATGGCCGTTGGACTTGAGCCAGCGAAACTCCTGCGGTTTGTCATAGGCGGAGAAGGGCGGCAGTTCTTTGATCACGCCGGCAATGAATTTGCCGTCGGCGTCGAACAGGCTGTGGGGCAGGCGCGCTTCGACATCCTGCAGGGCGTGTTTGCGGATTTCCTGCAATTGCAGTTCCGGCGGCTGGGAGCTGCGGTTTTCCACTTGTCGATACAGGGCCGTGTCGGCTTCGGTCTTCAGGTAGAACGCGGTCTGCCAGTAGACGTAACCGAACAACGCCAGAAACGAGCAGCCGAACAGCCCGAGGAACAGCAACGCCGTGCGAAAACTGATGGTGCGCGGGATTTCACTCAGGTGAACGGAGGACATACCCGGCTCCACGAATGGTATGGATCATCGGCGGCTCGCCGTCGCCGTCGACCTTGCGGCGCAGGCGGCTCATGTGAACTTCGATCACGTTGGTGCGTTCGTCATAGCTGTAATTCCACACCGCTTCGAACAGCATGGTGCGGGTCACCACCTGATCGGCGTGGCGCACCAGATGTTCGAGCAGCGCGTATTCCCGGGGCACCAGATCGATGGTGCGCTCGCCACGGCGTACGGTACGGCTCAGCAGATCGACGTCCAGGTTACCGACCTTCAGACGGGTTTCCTGAGTCACGGCCACCGGTTCCGCCCGACGCCGGTTCAAGGCGTCCAGGCGGGCGGTCAGCTCGATGAACTCGAAAGGTTTGGTCAGGTAGTCGTCGCCCCCGGCGCGCAAGCCGCGTACCCGTTCGTCCAGCGCACTCAGGGCGCTGAGAATCAGCACCGGGGTGTTCACGCTGGCGGCGCGCAACGCGGTGAGCACGCCCAGACCATCGAGGCCGCCGGGCAGCATGCGGTCGAGCACGATCAGGTCGAACGGCTCGCCGAGGGCTTTCAACAGGCCTTCACGGCCATTGTCGACGCTGCTCACGGTGAAACCGTGGTCAGTCAGCGCCGCTTCGATTTCGCGGCGGGTGGGCAAGTCGTCCTCGACGACCAGAACATGGGTCATGGCTTTGAACCACTCACATCATCAGGCAGAGATGGCATAGTGTGGCAAAGCCTGCGGTTGCGCCACGTTCCCGCCGGATAAATAAAAGTTCAGGTTGGCTTGATGGAGTAGGTGCCTTGCGCATTCTCGTGGTTGAAGATGATGCCCAGACCGCCGCTTACCTGCTGCGCGGTTTGAGCGAAAGCGGGCATGTGGTCGATGTCGCCGGCGATGGCAACAGCGGTCTGGACATGGCGCTGGAAGGCATTCACGACGTGCTGATTGTCGACCGGCGCCTGCCCGGCCTCGACGGCATCGGCCTGATCAAGGCCTTGCGCGCACGACAGGTGCGGGTGCCGATCCTGATGCTCAGCGCCCAGGCCTCGACCGAGCAGAAGGTCGAAGGGCTGCAGGCCGGTTGTGACGATTATCTGGCCAAGCCTTATGCGTTCGCCGAGGTGCTGGCGCGGCTCGAAGCCTTGCTGCGCGGGCGCGATCAGGTCGCGGGGCCGGCGCGGCAACTGGTGGTCGGCGAGTTGCAGCTGGACTGCGCCACGCGCACGGCCGTACGTCGAGGCAAGGTGATTGCCTTGCAGCACCGCGAAGCCCTGTTGCTGGAAAAACTCATGCGCCACAGCGGCCAGATCGTCACCCGTGACATGCTGCTCGACAGTGCCTGGGATTACGATTTCGACCCCAACAACAACGTCATCGACAAACACATCCACCGCTTGCGGCGCAAACTCGATGACGGTTTCGACTATTCGCTGATCAGGACCATCCCCGGCGCCGGCTACAGCTTCCAGACGACGCCCGAGCAAGGCTAAACAAAAGTTTATCTGCCGGGGAACGCTCTGGCAGGCACCCCTCGCTATCTTCGACGCATTCGTGGATCGCTCCACAAAGGCTCAAGCGGGGAGACAGCTTGCTCATGTCGGTTTCAAAGACCAAGGCGCGCAGACGGCGCGTTGCATTTCAATCATCGGCGACGCTGATTCTGCTGGGCGTATTGACCCTCGGCGGCTGCTCGATGGTGCCCGAGTATCGGCAGCCCGAGTTGCCGCTGGCCCAACAATGGAACGCGGCTTCTGGCGGTCAATCCGCTGCGGGCGGGCAATGGTGGCGCGAGTTTCACAGTGCCGAGCTGGATCAGTTGATCGACCGTGGGCTGGCCTCCAACTTCACCCTTAAAGCGGCGATCAGCCGTATCGACGAGGCGCGGGCCTCCGCGCAGGTCACCGGCGCCGGGCAATATCCGGCGTTGAACCTGGGCGGCAACTATCAGCGCCAGAACAACTACGGCACCACGCAAAAACGCAGCGTGTTTGCCGAAGCGACCTATGAAGTGGATTTCTGGGGCAAGCAGCGTGCGGCCGCCGATTCGGCCGATGCCCTGGCCAACGCCACCGCGTTCGACGCCCAGACCCTGCGCATGAGCCTGAGCGCGAGCATCGCCGACAGTTACTTTCAGGTGCTGTCGCTGGAAGAACGTCTGCGTCTGGCCCAGTCCATCGCTGACGACGCCCGTCAGGTGCTGGACCTGGTGGAAATCCAGGCCAGTCAGGGCGCCGTTTCCAACCTCGAAGTCGCCCAGCAGCGCAACGCCATGCAGACCTTCGAAGCGGCAATGCCGCCGCTACGGCAGCAGCGGGATCAGGCGCTGTATCAACTGGCGGTGCTGGTAGGCGCGCCGCCCGAGGGTTTCCATTTGCAGGGCGACAGCCTCGGCGCCGTGCAGGTGCCGCAACCGGCGACCGGTCTGCCCATCGGTCTGCTGCGTCAGCGGCCAGACATTCAGGCTGCCGAAGCACGGCTGAAGTCTGCCAACTTCGACGTCGGCGTGGCCCGTGCCGCGTTCCTGCCCAATCTGTCGCTGGACCTGCTGGGCGGTATCGACACCCTGGCTGGCGGGCAGATCTGGAGCGTCATCGGCACCCTCGGCCAGCCGGTGTTTGCCGGTGGCCAGCTCAAGGGCCAACTGTATTTCGATCAGGCTCACGTACAGGAACTGACCGCCAGTTATCGCGAGTCCATCGTCGAAGCCCTGCAAGACGTCGAAACCCAGATCAGTGCCGCCCGCGAGCTCGACAAGAGTTACGCGTTGAACGCCTCGGCAGTGGATTCGGCGCGGGAAGCGGCGCGTCTGGCGCAGGTTCGCTATCGCCTCGGCTCCACCGACTTCCAGACGCTGCTGATCGTCGAACGTACGCAATATCAGGCCGAAGACACGCTGTTGCAGGTGCGTCTGCAACACCTTCAAGCGGCGGTCGGCCTGTTCCGGGCCCTGGGCGGGGACTTTTCCGCTGACGCTCTGGCACTCAATTCTTCTGTTCAGGTGACTCATCCATGACTGTCCTGCACCCACGTCGTCGCATCGTTTTCCTGGGCGTCGCGGCACTTTCGCTGGCGGTGGCCGTCGGCGGTTTTCAATGGATCAAACAGGCCCACGCTGCGCCGGTAAAAACTGATGCCGGCGCGATCCCGGTACAGATGAGCAAGGTCAGCCGTCAGGATCTGCCGGTGTGGATCAGTGCCATCGGCAACGTGCAGGCGCTCAACAGCGTCAATGTGCGGGTGAGGGTGGACGGCGAGTTGCAGAAAGTCCTGTTCAACGAAGGGCAGACCGTCACCGCCGGCAGCCTGTTGGCGGTGATCGATCCACGGGTCTATCAGGCCCAGGTCGCCCAGGCGCAGGCGTTGCTGGCCAAGGATCAGGCGCAACTGGCGAACCTCAGGGTCAACCTCGACCGGGCCAGCAAACTGGCCGCCGCCAAGGCTGGCCCGACCCAGGACGTCGACACTTACCGCGCGCAACTGGCCGCGCAACAGGCGACGGTGCAGGCTGACCAGGCGGCGCTGGATGCGGCGCGGCTGCAACTGGAATTCACTCAGGTCAAGGCGCCGCTGACCGGCCGCACCGGCCAGCGTCTGCTGGATGTCGGCGCGATTGCCCACGGGGCCGAGGCGACGGGGCTGGTGACGATCACCCAGATGAATCCGATCTCCGTCGCGTTCGCTGTCTCTCAGGACGAACTGGCGGAGATCCTTGAGGAAAACGCCAAAGGTGCCTTGCAAGTGGTCGCCATGACCCGCGATGGCCAGCAGGAAATCGCCAAAGGTCATCTGAGCTTCATCGACAGCCAGGTGACGGCGGCCAGCGGGCAGATCCAGCTCAAGGCGCAGTTCGACAACGCCGATGCCAAGCTGTGGCCGGGAGAACTGGTGAGTGCGCGCCTGCTGGTGCAGACCCATCGCGACGTGGCCGTTGTCCCGGCCGATGCCGTGCAACTGGGGCGTCAGGGTAATTTCGTCTACGTGGTCGACGCCGATCAGCGGGTACAGCCGCGTCTGGTGGACGCCGCCAATGTGGTGGACGGCAAGCAGTGGATTCGCCAAGGCCTCAATGCGGGCGAAACCGTCGTGGTGCAGGGCCAGTCGCGGGTGGCGCCGGGGTTGAAGGTGATGCCGGTCAAGACTGACACCACCGCCGATCTGGCGGAGGCCGCCCGATGAATGCGCTGGCCGGACTGATTCAACGGCGTGTGGGGCTGAGCCTGCTGGCGCTCGGCGTCATGCTGCTCGGGGCTTTCGCGTACTTCCAGTTGCCGGTGGCACCACTGCCGACGGTGGACTTCCCGACCATTCAGGTCACCGCCAAACTCTCCGGGGCGAGCGCGGAAACCATGGCCTCGTCGGTGGCAACACCGCTGGAACGGGCCTTCGCCGCCGTGCCGCAAGTCACATCAATGACCTCGTCCAGCGCCGCCGGCAAGACCCAGGTGGTGCTGCAGTTCGACCTGTCGCGAGACATCGACGGTGCCGCCCAGGACGTACAAACGGCGATCAACACCGCCACCCCGAACCTGCCCAAGACCATGTCCAGCGCGCCGACCTTCAACAAGGTCAACCCGGCCGAAGGCACCGTGCTGTCGCTGGCGGTGACGTCGCCGACCCGCACGCTGCCGGAGCTGGATCGTTACGCCGACAACTACATCGCCCAGCGCCTGTCGCAGATGCCCGGCGTCGGGCTGGTGGATTTTCATGGTGAGCAGAAGCCTGCCGTGCGCGTGCAGATCGACCCCGATGCGCTGGCCGCTCGCGGCCTGACCCTGGAAGATGTGCGCAGCGTGATCGGCGTCAGCACACTCGATCAGCCCAAAGGCACGCTCGATGGCCAGAGCCGTTCGATCACCCTGGGCGCCACCGATCAGTTGCTCGATCCGCAGCATTATCGCGATCAGGTCGTCGCCTATAAAAACGGCATGCCGATCAAACTCGGCGATCTGGGCCGGGTGATCGCCGGGGCCGAGGACACCCAGCAAGCCGCGCAACTGGGGGGCGAACCGACGGTCATCGTCGACATCCACAAGCAACCGGGTTTCAACCTGCTGTCGACCATCGCCACGATCAAGGCCAAGTTGCCCGAGCTGACCGCGTCCTTGCCCCGCGACGTGCAGGTGCAAGTGGTGGGCGACCGCACCCAGACCATCGAAGCGTCGGTCAATGACATGCAGTTCACCTTGCTGTTGTCGATTGCGCTGGTGGTCGTGGTGATCTTCGTGTTCCTGCGCAAGGCCACCGCCACGCTGATTCCCAGCCTGACCATTCCGCTGTCGCTGGTGGCCACGTTCGGCGTCATGTATCTGCTCGGCTACAGCCTCGACAACCTGTCGATCATGGGTCTGGCGATTGCCGTCGGGTTCGTGGTGGACGACGCCATCGTGGTGATGGAAAACATCGTCCGACACCTGGAGATGGGCAAGTCGCGCCTGCAATCGGCGGTTGATGGTTTGCGCGAAGTGGGCTTCACCATCGTCTCGATGACGGTGTCGCTGATTGCGGTGTTCCTGCCGATCCTGTTGATGTCCGGCATCGTCGGGCGCTTGATGCGTGAGTTTGCGGTGACTGTCAGCGTGGCGATCATCATGTCCGGCATCGTCTCGCTGACCATCACCCCGATGCTCTGTGCCTGGCTGCTCAAACCCCATGCCGATCAGGAAGAGGGGCGTTTTGCCCAGGCCTGCGAGCGGGTGTTCGACCGGTTGCACAACGGCTATCGGCGCAGCCTGGACTGGGTGCTCGATCATCAGCGCATCACCATGGCGGTGGCCATCGCCACGCTGGCGGCCACGGCGGTGCTGTATGTCGGGATTCCCAAGGGCTTCTTTCCGCAGCAGGACAACGGTCTGATTCAAGGCGTGGCGGAAGCGGCGGCGGACATTTCGCCGACGGCCATGCGCGCGCAGGTCAACCGTGCGGCGGAGATCATTGGTCAGGACCCGGCAGTGGCGCGAGTGTATTTCTGGATCGGCCCGAACCCGACGGTCAGCCAGGGCAAGGTGATGATCAACCTCAAGCCGTTCAGCGAGCGCACGGCCAGCGCCGCGCAGGTGATCCAGCGCCTGCAACCGGCGCTCGACGGGTTGTCCGGGGTCAAGGTGTTCATGCAGGCCAACCAGGACATCCAGATCGGCGGCCGGGCCAGCAAGACCCAGTATCAATACACCCTACAGGACCCGGACAGCGTCGAGCTGGATCACTGGAGCGGAGTGCTGCTGGCCAGGCTCAAGACCTTGCCGCAATTGCAGCACGTGACCTCCGACCAGCAGCAGGCAATTCCTCAGTCGACGCTGGTGATCGACCGCCCGACCGCTGCGCGTCTGGGCGTGACGGTGCAGGCCATCGATGACGTGCTGTACGACGCGTTCGGTCAGCGGCAGATCGCGACCATGTTCACCCAGCTGGATCAGAACCATGTGATTCTCGAACTCGATCCGAGCTGGCAAACGTCCACCGCGACCCTTGAGCATCTGTTTGTTCGCGCAAGCTCCGGGGCGTTGGTGCCGCTGAACCTGTTGGCCAGCCTCAAGACCGAGCAGGTGCCGATCATCATCAACCACCAGGGCGTGTTCCCGGCCATTACCCTGTCGTTCGACCTCGCGCCGGGCCATGCCTTGAGCGAGGCGGTCAGCGCGATCAATCAGGCGTCGCTGGCGGTCGCGATGCCTGACACCGTGGCGGGCAGTTTCCAAGGCACCGCCCAGGCATTTCAGGACTCGCTGAAGTCGCAACCGTGGCTGATTCTGGCGGCGATCCTGACGGTCTACATCGTGCTCGGCGTGTTGTATGAAAACGCGATCCACCCGCTGACGATCATCTCGACCTTGCCGTCCGCCGGTTTCGGCGCGCTGCTGGCCTTGATGCTGTGCGGGCAAGACCTGTCGGTGCTGGGAATGATCGGAATCATTCTGCTGATCGGCATCGTCAAGAAGAACGCGATCATGATTGTCGACTTCACCCTGCAGGCGCAGCAGCGTGGCTTGTCGCCGCGTGAAGCGGTGAGGGAAGGGTGCCTGTTACGTTTGCGGCCGATCCTGATGACTTCGCTGGCGGCATTGCTGGGTGCTGTGCCGCTGGCGTTCGGGCACGGCGCCGGTTCGGAGTTGCGTCAGCCGCTGGGCATCGCGATTGTGGGTGGCCTGGCGGTTTCGCAGATCCTGACGCTCTACACCACGCCGGTGGTTTACCTGTGGTTCGAGCGTCGGCGGCGCAAGACGCAAGCCGCCGAGGTCATCGAGGCTTCCTGACGCTTACTGCGCCTTGTAGGTCAGGACGGTGAAGGTGTCGGGGTGAAATGCCGGGTCGGGCTTGGGTTGTTCCCGGCTCGGCGCCGGCTGGGTGAAGTCGGCGGTGAACAGGTAGGCCTGACCGCGTTGGGTGTCCAGCACCATGTTGTGCGCCCATGGCCGGGTCCCGACGCTGCCGCGCAACTGGTATTGCCCTTGATCGTCGCGCTGGACAATCGCAAGGCTGGCGTCGGCGCCACTGGGCACCAGCAACTGGTCTTTCACCCGATCGTAGGCCAGCGCGTTGACGGCGCGGCCGATGGGCAGGGTGCTCAAGGCCTTGCCGGTTTTCAGGTCGGCGACCACCAGAATCGGGTCAGCGCCACGGCAGGCCACGAACAGGCGTTGACGCGGTTCGTCCACGGCCAGTGCGCTGGGTTTGCTGCAACCCTTGAATGTCCAGAATTGCTGCTGTTCAAGCTTCGCCCCTGAAAGCACGGCGACTTTATCCTCGTCGCGCATGGGGACGATGAAGTGACCGTTTTCAAGGATCACCGGGCCGTCGAGCTTTTGCGCTGGAATGTCCACCGCATCGGTCAGGCGATCGGTTTTCGCATCGATCAGGTACAGCGTCGAATGATCGCCGCGCCGGCCGCTGGTGACGATCAACCGGTCGCGGCTGGCGTCGTAAACCAGGTTGTTGAGGTTGCCCGAATCGAGCTTGAGCCGTTGCAGCACTTGCAGGCGGTCCAGCGCCACGATGCCCAGCGTTCCATCCATGTTGGCGACATAGGCGCGGTTGCGTTCCGGCACGAAGGCGACGGCGTTGGCGCCGGCGGAGTTGTCGAGGGTCTTCAGCAGTTTCTGCTGGTCGACGTCGAACACCGACAGGCCGTTTTCGCGGCGGGCCACGAACAGTTGCGCGCTCTGTGGTTGCAGGGCGGCGAAGCCCCAACTGTGACCGTCACCGGGCAATGCCTTGGCAGCGTTCAGGGTGTACAGCAGCGGCGCGTCGGCCTCGGCATATTGGGCGCCGGACAGGCAGACCGTCAGGACGGCAAGCGCTCGCCAGGTTTTTGCAAATACCATTCAAAACCTCAAAATTTCAGTGTTCGGCAGGAACGGTTCATGCCCGGTCCATTGCTTCATCCAGCCCTTGATCTTCACCGAGAAAACCGCCGCTCTGATGCTGCCAGAGCCGCGCGTAGGTGCCGTTTCGTTCCAGCAGTTCGGCGTGGGTGCCTTGTTCGATGATGCGGCCCTCGTCCATGACAATCAGCCGGTCCATGGCGGCAATCGTCGACAACCGATGGGCAATGGCGATGACGGTCTTGCCCTGCATCATTTCATCGAGGCTTTCCTGGATGGCGACTTCGACTTCGGAATCCAGTGCACTGGTGGCCTCGTCGAGCAGCAGGATCGGCGCGTTCTTGAGCATCACCCGGGCGATGGCGATACGTTGGCGCTGGCCGCCGGACAGCTTGATGCCGCGTTCGCCCACCAGGGTGTCGTAACCGGTGTGACCCTGGCGGTCGCTCAGTTGGCTGATGAAACCGTCGGCCTGGGCGTTGATCGCGGCGCGGTGAACCTGCGCATCGGTGGCGTCCGGGCGTCCGTAGGCAATGTTGTCGCGGATCGAGCGGTGCAGCAGGGACGTATCCTGAGTGACCATGCCGATGGCGCTGCGCAGACTGTCCTGCGTCACTTGTGCGATGTTTTGCCCGTCGATGCGAATCGTACCGCTGTCGACGTCGTAGAAACGCAGCAGCAGATTGATCAGCGTCGACTTGCCGGCCCCGGAGCGGCCCACCAGACCGATTTTTTCACCGGCGCGGATGTGCAGGCTCAAGCCGTCGAGCACCTGGCGCTCACCGTTGTAGTTGAAGTGCACCTGGTCGAAGGTCACCGCGCCGCCGGAAGGCACCAGAACGCCGGCGTCGGGTGCGTCTTGCACCTTGGGGCCGCGGGTGAGGGTGGCCATGCCGTCCTGCACGGTGCCGATGTTTTCGAACAGCGAGGTCATTTGCCACATGATCCAGTGGGACATGCCGTTGATCCGCAATGCCATGGCAGTGATCGCAGCCACCGCACCCGCACCGACCTGACCCTGATGCCAGAGCCACAGGGCATAACCGCCGGCACCCAGGATCAAACCGACCACCAGGGCCTGATTGACGATTTCGAACTGACTGACCAGACGCATCTGGCGAAAACCGGTGAGCTTGAAATCCTCCATCGCCGCCCGCGCGAAGTGCGCTTCACGGTTGGAGTGCGAGAACAGTTTGACGGTGGTGATGTTGGTGTAGGCGTCGGAAATACGCCCCGTCATCGACGAGCGCGCATGGGCCTGTTCCTGCCCGACCTGTCCCAGGCGCGGCACGAAATACAGCATCGCCAACCCGAACAATGCGACCCAGGCAAGAAAGGGCAGCATCAGTTTCAGGGCAAACCCACCGGCCAAAGCGATGATCGCAATGAAGTAAACGCCGATACCGGGGGCGATTTCGATGATCGTGAACAGAACTTCGCGTACCGCCAGCGCGGTCTGCATCACTTTGGTCGTGACCCGGCCGGAGAACTCGTCGGAAAAGAACGAAAGGCTTTGCCGCAGCATCAGGCGATGGAAGTCCCAGCGCAGGCGCAGCGGCAGGTTGATCGCCAGAATCTGGTGCTGGACCATCGTGCGCAATGCCACCAGACCGATGCTGGTGAGCAAGACGATGGCGATGCCCCACAGAACACGGCTTTCCTGACCGCTCGCGGCGCCGCCGGCCTGCCAGGTCGAGAGCAGATCCACTACTTGCCCGAGAAACGAAAACAGCCAGGCTTCGTAGATCGACACACTGGCACTGAGCAGCGCCAGCGCAAGCACGTAGCCACGGGCACCCCGGGTGCAGGCCCACAGAAAACGCATCAGGCCAACGGGCGGTGGCGGCGCCTCGTCGGGCGGGAAAGGATCGAGCCTGCGTTCAAACACGCGAAGCATAAGGATCTCCGAAATGATCAGGTTCAGGGGAGTATGCCATCTTCGCCGCTGGCCCCGGATAGGAGGACAGCGATCGCTCGGCCATCTTTGACCATTGGTCAGTTCTCAATACTATCCAACAGGGTAAAGACTATTTTTTATCCGGGTCAGCGAAGTGACAGCAGCCCTTGGGAAACGATCACTTTAGCTGAACCCGGTGATGCAGCTTTCAGGATGGATCTTGAAAGGCGCGGAGCATCGTTCGCTCGATGCGTAACGGAGATCCCGCGCCTTTTCACTTGTTAAGGAGAACGCAGATGGCAAGCAATCGAGTACTCGAAACCTCAGACAAAACAGCGCTCGTCGAAGCCGAGGTGTATCGCTGGTACAACCTGTTTTTCCCGTGGTCACGGGGCATGTCTTCGCAATCGGAAGGCGCCATTAAGCCTTTGTACGATGCGCTGGCGGACGATTTTCGCGTGGTGCTCACGGATGGCCAGATCATGGAACGGGCCGACTACTGGGAGCGACTGTGGGGCCTGCATGGCAAGCGTGCCGGAAGCCCCGAATCGCATATCACCAATCTCTCGATCACGCCGCTACCCGGTGGCTTCTTCCTGACGGTGTTCGATCTGGTCAAGGACGGGATCACCAAGAAGAAAGTCGACTCGGCGCTCATGCGTCTTGATGAGAACTCCCCATCGGGTATCTCGTGGATTTACGTCCATGAAAGCGAGCATGAGAGGGCGGCCGCGTAAGGTTTCCGACTTCACTTCTGTGCGCCGGTCGCGGTGTCAAATCGCCGCGACCTGGGCGAATCATTTTTCGTCGCGGATCTGCATCAGCGCGAATCCCAGCAGATTCAGGCCTTGCCACAGGTCGGGATTGCTCGCGTTTTGGTGATCCTGGGCGAGGCCGATGCCCCAGATGCTGTCAACCGGGCTTGCCTCGACGATGATGCTGGAACCGGTTTCCTTGAGGAATGCATGCAGTTCCGGGTTTTGCGAGAACTTGGCCCGGTTGGCCCGGACGACAATCTCGTATCGATGTTCCAGCCATTCGTGTTCGTTGAAACCGCGCACCTTGCGGCCAAGCGCCTTGGCTGCGTTGGGTGTGGGCGCCAAAAGTACTTGAGCACGAATGTCCTGATCGCCGAACAAGGCAGCCTTCTCGGCCATCATGAAATGTTCGGCAGTCGCGTAGCGTTGCCCGTCGACAACAAATTCGGCTTCGAACCACTGACTGAAGCACGAAGCAGTGACGCCGTGCTTGCTGCGCTGGTGTCCCCAGAAAAAGACATAGTTCAGATCCTCTCCGGCGTTGAAGCGGGAGCGGAGGTTTTCCAGGTATTTGGAGTCTTGCAATTGGGCTTCCTTGGCAATTGGGTTTTGGCGCGGGAGGTTTACCACATCATTCACTTGTGTTGAAACTCGTGCGAGTTCGGAGCATTTCAAACCTATCAACACAATTTTTTGCGCACAGCCTTCAATACCGCTTCGGTGTACCAGGTCTCGACATCGATGGCGATGGCTTCACCCGCATCGGGCACTAACTCGATTTGGGTGTTTATGCCTTGCTCAAGAAGCATTCGCTGCGCGTCTTGAAGTAGCCGGCGTTTGCCCGTGAGCCAAAGTCGTTGTTCCCCCGTGAGCAATGCAAAGGTTTGCGGGTAGTTGCATTGCAGTTTTCGGCGCAAGTTGACCAGTGCCGGTTTGTCAGTCCGGTCAAATATTGGAGTCAGTACATACGGGTTGCCCGAGGCTGCCTCCAGGTCGTATTTGTCTTGCAGATGATCATCGACACTCCAACCGACGACCATCTCATGCTCGCCCGTCCTGACGTTGATCAAGTGCGCATTAACACCGACGTAACAGTGCTCCGTCATGCCGTGGACGACGAAATCCTCACTGTTACTGCGAATGACCCAGTAATCACCGTTGGCCGAAAGCTCACAGAACTGAATGACAAAACGTTCGGGCTTGCCATCTCTCATGACGCCGTCAGACAGGCCGAGCACAAATTCACAGGCCTGTTCTGCGGTCAGTCCGGCGTTATGCTCCGTCATGCCTTGCCAAAACCAAGCAATTTACCCAGCCAGCCTGCTGACGCAAGCCTGAGTGACTTTTCGAGGGTGTTCTTTTGCTGGGTATCCATGATGTCCATCGGCAGTTCCATCGATGCAGGCAAAAAAGAGTTACGAGAGCGCGCAGTTTTTCACGCTGCTGTGAAAACAGGAAGAACAATAGGGAGGCCAAGCCTGCGCACACTTGGCCGTTGCGCTTCACGTTTGCGCACCTCCGGCTGTATCGTGATGCCTGCGGGCACGTCTCACGCCGATACCCACTGAGCGGCGCTGCGTTAGAATCGCGTCATGTAAATGAGCGATCAGGTCTGTTCGATGGATGATGCAACAAAGGCGCGCCTACAGTGGCTGGACGAGTCGGCCAGCGATCATGGTTGGAACAATCGTGAGGAAATTAACGCGAGTGAAAAATGCATTTGCAGCGCCTGCGGCCAATGGTCAGAACCCGCCCAAATCACAAAGTGGTACAACGAAAGGCACGCCTGTTGCCCTCATTGCGGGTTGACCGGTGTTGTTGTTGGCTCCAGGTCGGGGCTGCCGCTTGAGGCGTACGAGAACTGCCGAATCCCTGAGTAGAAGTAGAAAAGGGGACTCAGTAGAAAAGGGGACTGATTTATTTTCTGAGAAGTTAAGTCAGTCCTCTTTTCGATACTATCGACCTAGCGATGCTTTTATAAGGCGCAGTCCGTCTTGCCAAGACTCGTATTCGTCACTCTCGATCCAAAGCTCCGCGAGCTCTGAGTTTTCGGATAACACACGCTCAATGACCACTTGTGCTTTGGTGAGCAGAGCCGAACCTGGTTTAGTCGTTTGACTCTTCACCCAAGTAGATAGCGCCTCATCAAGGGTTCCAGGGATTTCCTGGCCGTTGAGCAAAGCCAAAACCGCTGCAGCAGCTATCCCACGGTCTGCCTCTGGGGCCTCCAGATACTCAGCCGCTACAATTACATCCTCCAGCGCTGACTGGATCAGGTCGAGATTGCTGGACTCGCTCAGTTCAATAGCAAAATCAGCTGCTTCGTCGTTCCCAAATGCATGAATTGACCATGTACCCATCGATTATTCGTCCTTTAACATCGGTGCTGCAGCACCAAGAATTTACGCAGTTCGGAAGTGCGGTTGCAACTTGCGGTTTTTTTTCGTACACGGAGTAAACGTGCTGATTACTTGCTCCGCATCAACACATACGCTTCACCGCCGTTCCGGTCATGCTGAAGAATAAAGTTGTTGTCCCGGATACGCACCTTCGATGGCACACGACCTGCTACCGGCGTTTGCGAGTAAGTCTGCGCGGCGCTCAGCAGCTGGCGGGTCAGACTGTCGTCGGGTTGGTTCGGAGTGGTAACGACGCATTCCTTTTCGGAAAGTTGCACGGAAAGGTTTTTGTCTGCGGTGAAGCCGATGCGCGTAAAGCCCATGTCCTGGAGGTCATTGATGCCGAACCGCTTGGCCGCTTCAGCGGAGCCGGCGAATGAGGGAGCGGTCTTCAGGCAGATGTCGACGAAGGCTTCGATGGCCTTGGAGGTGACCGGCGTCGATGCGGTTGGCGTTGCAGTGGTGCAACTGGCGAGGACTAGCAGGCTGGAAAAGGCGAGGGGGCGGAACAACATATTGGACATGCAGCGGGGTCCTTCCATTTGAAATTCGAAATACAGGCGTAGGCTGAGCGGCACCGGAACGGACCGCTTGCGGATGGTAAATTAAAATCAAGTACGGGGCTTACGACTTTATAAACCCCGGCGTTTGCTGGCAGCGCACTCGTGACGTGAGCCGGTGCGCACCAGGGCTGGCCTGACAAGGGTCGGCACATTGGCTCATCCAGGACCGACCCACCGCTGCGTGGGCGGCAGGCCGGCAATGTTGCCCGGTTCAGCGCTTGAGAAGGTCCAGCGCGACGTCGACGATCATGTCTTCCTGACCGCCAACCATGCGACGTCTGCCCAGTTCGACCAGTATGTCCAGGGTCTTGAGGCCGTACCTGGCGGCGGCATTTTCGGCATGCCGCAGGAAGCTTGAATAGACGCCGGCATAACCCAGTGCCAGGGTTTCACGGTCGACCCGCACCGGGCGGTCCTGCAGCGGACGCACGATGTCGTCGGCGGCGTCCATCAGGGTGTAGAGGTCCGTGCCGTGGTTCCAGCCGAGACGTTCGGCGGCGGCAATAAAAACTTCCAGCGGTGCGTTGCCGGCACCAGCCCCCATCCCGGCCAGACTTGCATCGATCCGGTCGCAACCTTCCTCGACGGCGGTGATCGAGTTGGCGACGCCCAGCGACAGGTTGTGGTGGGCGTGCATGCCGGTTTCGGTTTCCGGTTTCAGCACGGCTTTGAAAGCCCGGAAGCGCTCGCGAACATCCTGCATGTTCATCGCACCACCGGAGTCGGCCATGTACACGCAGGTCGCACCATAGCTTTCCATCAGCCGGGCCTGGGCCGCCAGGTGCTCAGGGGCGATCATGTGGCTCATCATCAGGAAACCGACGGTGTCCATGCCCAGCTCGCGAGCGTATTCGATGTGCTGTTTCGAAACGTCGGCTTCCGTACAGTGCGTGGCGATGCGCACCACGCGTGCGCCGGCGTCATAGGCGGCCTTGAGGTCGTGCACCGTGCCGATCCCCGGCAGCAGCAGGGTGGTGATTTTGGCGTGCTCGATGACATCGGCCGCCGCTTCGATCCACTCCAGGTCGGTATGGGCGGCGAAACCATAGTTGAAGCTCGAGCCCTGCAGGCCGTCGCCGTGGGCGATTTCAATCGAATCGACCCTGGCCTTGTCCAGTGCGCGCGCAATGTCCTGCACATTCTGCAGCGAGTACTGATGGCGGATGGCATGGCTGCCGTCGCGCAGGGTCACGTCGGAGATGTAGATTTTCTTGCCGGGATTGAATGTCATGTCGGGCCCCTCAGGCGTTGAGCATCGACTGCGCCATGCGCTCGGCGGTGGCCAAGGCAGCGGAGGTCATGATGTCGAGATTGCCGGCGTAGGCAGGCAGGTAATGGGCGGCGCCTTCGACCTCAAGGAATACCGAGGTCTTTAGGCCGCTGAAGCGTCCCAGCCCCGGAATGTTCAGGGGTGCCGATTCGGCAATGACGTCAAACTGAACCTTCTGTTTCAGGCGATAACCCGGCACATAGGCCTGGACGGCCGCCACCATCTCCTCGACGGAAGCCTCTATCTGCGCCTGATCGGCGGTTTCGGACAGCACGAACACCGTGTCACGCATCATCAGCGGCGGTTCGGCGGGGTTCATGATGATGATCGCCTTGCCTCTGGACGCCCCACCCACCATTTCGATGGCTCTGGACGTAGCTTCCGTAAACTCGTCGATGTTGGCGCGGGTGCCGGGACCGGCGGATTTGCTGGCGATCGAGGCGACGATTTCGGCGTAGTGAACCGGGGCAACACGGGATACGGCGGCGACCACTGGAATGGTCGCCTGACCACCACAGGTGACCATGTTGACGTTGAGTCGATCCAGGTGTTGCTGCAGGTTGACCACTGGAATGCAGTAAGGGCCGATAGCCGCCGGAGTGAGGTCGATCAGGCGGATACCCGGCTTGATCGAGCGCAGGCGTTTTTCGTTCTCGATATGGGCACTAGCCGAGGTGGCATCGAAGACGAAATCGATGTCCTTGAACGCGTCCATGCGGATCAGGCCTTCAACCCCCTCGTGGGTGGTCGCGACGCCCATGCGTTCGGCGCGGGCGAGACCGTCGGATGCAGGGTCGATCCCGACCATTACCGCCATTTCCAGGTGTCTGGCGTTGCGCAGAATCTTGATCATCAGGTCGGTGCCGATGTTGCCGGAGCCGATGATGGCGACCTTGAGTTTGGTTTGACTCATGGGAGCAATCTCTCAAATTGGCCAGGCCACGACAGCCTGGCGCAGAAGGACGGGCAGGTCAGATGAAGCGGCAACGGATCTGGCCAAGTCGGGTCAGGTGCAAGTGCAGACTGTCCCCGGCCACGACAGGCGTCATCGGCCCCAGGGCGCCGGAGAGCAGCACGTCGCCGGCCTGCAAGGGCCGGCCCATCCGGGCCATGGTGCGAGCCAGCCACAGGCAGGCGTCCACCGGATTGCCAAGGCATGCGGCACCGACACCGATCGAAGTCGTGGCGGCATTTTTTTCCAGCAGCATGCCTTCCAGCCGAAGGTCCAGCGAGGCGAGTGGAGTCGGCTGTTTACCCAGCACATACAGCCCGGATGAAGCGTTGTCCGCCACCGTGTCCACCAGCGATATGTTCCAGTTCTCGATGGCCGAGTCGACGATTTCCAGCGCAGGCACCACGTACTCCACCGTCCGCAGCAGTTCCGCGAGGGTCGTATCTTCATATGGAAGTTCGCGGCCCAGCACGAACGCAATCTCGCCTTCGGCCTTGGGCTGGATCAACTGACTGATCTGGATCTCACCGCCATCGGCGATTTCCATATCGGCGAACAGCATGCCGAAATCCGGTTGATCGACGCCCAGTTGCTGTTGCACGGCAGCCGAGGTCAGTCCGATTTTACGGCCGACCAAGCGCCGTCCCTGGGCCAGGGCCCGTTGGGTGTTGATCTCCTGTACGGCATAGGCGCCGGTCAACGAATCGATACCGAAAGTGGACGAGATCCGTGCACAGGGTTCGCGTTGCTCCCGTGCTCTGGCCAGGGCTGCGGCGGCGTCTTGCAGAGGCTGCAAAGGGAACTGGCTCATGCGATTTTCCTCAGCAGTCGAGGCTCGTCTGCGACGACTTCAGCACTGGGGCTCCATTGCAGCTGGAACTTGAGTTCGTTGATGGCCCGATCCAGATCCGCGGCCTCGACCATGGCGAAGGTGAATTTGTCCGGGCGCACCACGGCGACGGCTCCGCTGGAGAACCCCGAGCGTTTGAACCAGGCGACCATCTCGCCCTGCACGTCCTCCAGCTCGAGCAACTCTTTAGTATTGGAGCGATCGGTATTGGCGCCCTGCGGACGGGTGCCGAACGGGAAGAGGGTGGCGAAACGCGTGTTCTGGATGTCCAGCAGTTTCCGGGAGGCCTGACTCAGGTGGGCCCGTGGATCGACTTCAAGACCGATCAAGGCAAAACCGTCGCCCAGCAGGTCATCGAGCAATACGCGCCGGCCCTTGAAGGTGCGGACTTCGGGTTGCGGAATCATCCGGCCTTCAGGCGAGCGCCGGTGGCGGCGTGGCATGCCCAGATAGCTGTCAGGGGCATAGGTGGGGGCCGGTTTGAAACGGCCTTCACGAACATAGCGGCCGAGAAATGGCGTCGCCAGGACGGTCTTGACCAGCAGGTTGCGCATCAGGCTGGAAACCGGGCTCGACATCGAGACGAAGTCTTTCATCTGCACCGAAATATCAATCATCGCCTTGGCATGGTGGAAGCGTTCGCTGCCATAGGTGTCGAGCAGTCGCTCACCGGCTTGCCCCTTGATCACGGCGTCGATTTTCCAGGCCAGATTATAGGCGTCACGCACACCGGAGCTCATGCCCTGGCCCATGAACTGCGGCGTCATGTGGGCAGCATCGCCGGCAATCATTACCCGACCCTTGCGCCAATCTTTCGCCACCAGGGCGTTGAAGGTGTAGACCAGCTTGCGTTTGACCTCGAACTTGTCCGGATCGACGTAACGGCTGATCAGGCTGCGCACCACGGTCGGGTCTTCCATCTGTTCGCGAGTCTGGCCGGGCATCAGCATGAATTCGAAACGATGGAAACGACCGGGCTGAGGACAGCAGACCGTCGGGCAATCCGGGTCGCAGATAAAGCTGAAGTAGGGCAGATGACGCAAGGCATCCTCGCCTTCCTTCATCTCCAGGTCGACCACCAGCCAGGGTTCGGGAAAGTTCTTGCCGCTCATGCCGATGCCCAAGGCCTCACGGACCGTACTGCGGCCGCCGTCAGCCCCCACCAGATAGCGCCCGCGAATGGTTTGCGGGTCCGGATCGACTTCGGATACCTGACGGGCATCCGTCGCATCACTGAAGCGGAAGGTGCTGGTGGCCTGATGGGTCACGGTCACCCCATGTTCATCCTGGGTGAACTGCGTGAGTTCACGACCACGGGCAACCCGCACATTGGGGTAACGCTCGAGCAGATCGCTCAGCGTGGTTTCCAGCCAGGGCTGGTAAAGGAAGTTGATGATCGGCCAGCCATAGGGGCGATCGAGGCGCCAGTACTGGCCGAGGATCTTGCCATTGGCCAGCACCCATTGAGCAGGTGTATCGACTTGCATGTTGGCTGAAAGCTCGGCGGCAACACCGGCCGCCTGCATGACGCGCATGCATTCGTCGTCCGTATAGACCGCCCGGGCGTTGCCATAAAACATGGGCTCGCGTTCCAGTACCAGCACCGACAGACCACGCTTGCCGAGCAGATGCGCGAGCGTGGCGCCCGTCGGGCCGAGCCCGGAAATAATCACGTCGACGCTCGTTACAGACTCGTTTTTGTTATTCATGACGATATCTCTCTTACAGCGGTGAATATTCGGGCTTGAGCAACGAGCGCGTGCCGCGGGCGAAGTTGGCCAGGTTGGTGGTCAACGTGTGCCAGGCACCGCTTTTCTCCGGGCGATGCCCCCACAGACTGATGCCTTGATAGGAGGTTGTGCGCCAATGCGCCTCATCGACCACCCTGGCGTTGCAACCCAGTTCCAGCTCGAAACCGCTGGGGCTCATCACGTAGAACGATTGCTCACGGTCGTTGGGGTGCTCTCCGATTTCGTGGGCCATTTCGAAACCGAGGGTCCGGCAACGCAAATAGGCGTTGGTCAGTTCACCGACCGAGGTGGTCAGCATGTTCATGTGCTGTATGCGGGTACGAATCGGATCCATCGGCAGGCCACGCAAGCGGGCGATGGCAATCGAGTGGTGACGTTCGTTGACCCGGAAGAAGTCAATGTCCAGGGTCACTCCGGCAATCCGCTCGACGATGTGGTCGCTGGCTCTGGCATCAAATATTTCCTGCCAGAAGCGCTGCATCTGCTGTGGTTTGCGCGAGGTGATCGCCAAGTGGCCCATTCCGGCGGAACCGGTGATGAAACCTGCACTGAGCATGTTCAGTGGCTTGTCGGTCAGCAGCGGCTCCCAGAACAGCTCGACGGCCATGCGTTTGGGGCCGAGCACCCGCCAGAACCTTTTCACCCCTCGTTGTGCGGCTTCTTCCGGCTGGCTGGGTTGCGCTTCGATACCGAGGCGTTGCAGGCGCTTGAGCACTTCGTCGAGAGTGGACTGGTCGCGTAATTGCCAGCCGACGGCAAGAAAATCTTCCTGCGGACCGCGCTGGATAATGATCCGCCGCTGGTGTTGATCCATACGAAAAGCCAGGGTTTGCTCGTCCGAACTGGCCAGGTGCAGGCCGATGCCGTGCTGGAGCAGCTCACGCCAACGCGCCAGGTGGCGGGACTCGATCAATGCATAGCCCATGCTGCTGGCGCCGAAGATGTCCGGCGTTGTCCGACTGATCGTTGCTTGATTATTCATGACGACAACTCAGCGCGCGGTGCGACTGGCGAGGAACGCCAGAGTCACGGAGTTGAATTCGTCCGCACGTTCCCACTGCACCCAATGACCGGTCCGGCTGAACAGGTAGAGGTTGCAATCCGGCATGCGACTGCGCAGCGCCTCGCCGCCGCTGGGACGATTGACCTTGTCGTCCGCGCCCCAGAGCACGAGGGTCGGAACCTGGCAATGCTTGAGGCGTGAATCGCGGGTGAAGTCCCAGCGCGAGAACCGGGGAATGCCCGTTGGCCGGCGCAGGGGAGGAGCTGCAACGACCTGCGGGTCGATACTCGCCTCAAAACGCTCGCGGATCATCTCGTCACTGACCTGGCTGCCGTCATACACCAGGTAGTCGCGGATAAAACGCGTGATCTTGGCCAGCGTCGGGCCTTCACCGTTGTAGTAGTCGAGCAACAGCTTGAGACCCGGTGTCGGCAGACTGCGAGTGGTATTGACGCCACCGGGGCCCATCAGCACCAGAGCCGACACCCGGCCGGGTGCATCCAGCGCCATGCGCAAGGCACAGGCACCACCCAACGAGTTGCCCACCACGTGGGCGCTGCTGATGTTCAGAGTGTCGAGCAGGCCGAGCATCGCCCCCGCCAGATCGCCGAAGGGGTCTTTGCGATCCACACCTTTGGTGGATCGGCCGTAACCGGGCATGTCGACCACAATGACCCGGAACTGCCGGGCAAGGGATTCGATATTGCGCGAGTAGTTGGAGAGCCCCGAGGCTCCCGCTCCGCCACCGTGAAGCATCAGCAGGGGATGGCCGACGCCCGTTTCGCTGATGAAAATCTGCCGACGACCCACTTGTACCGTTCGCGAGGTCAGGGCAGGAAGAGGTTCTTTATTGTTCATTGTCAGTTCCTGGCGTAAGGCACTACGACCCGGGCGGTGGGTCAGTGCTTGCGGCAGACTCTAACACTCAAGATTAGAATTGAACAACAGTGTTCAATTGTCTTTTTGCGGGCAATAAAAAAGCCAGATTCCCCAAGGGATCTGGCTCAAGAAAAATCAGCGGAGGACATCAGGCTGCGAGAAGGGGCAGATCCTGAGTAGCGATGCCGCGCGCTTCATCGGCCGGCACGCCGAGCGCCCTGAGTACGAATTCGGCCATATCGGAACCCGCGTCGCGCCAGGTCTTGTGACCCTGAAGTACCAGCATCGTGGCCCCCAGTACGCCACCTCCGATCATCGCCATTACCGAAGGCAGTTGCTCCTGTCGAAAGCTGTATTGCTCACTGCTCAGGCCGCTGAGCACATCGTGCATGGGCGGACCGCTCCACATCTGTTGCAACGTCTCATTGCTGGCCCCGTAGCGCACGATGAAGGCTCCCCAGTGCGGCTCTTCATGGGCGCGGCGGATATACAGGCGGATACCGGTGGCCAGGCGGACGGCAGGGGACGCATGGGGATCTGTACTGCGCGCGGCCCTGTCGTTCATTTCGGCACTGAGCTGGCTGGCGACATCTTCGAACAGCGTCTCCACCGAGTTGAGGTTGTTGTAGATCGTGCCGCGCGCTACCCCGGCGATCTGTGCCAGTTCGCTGACATTGACCTCTTCGACACGTTTCTCGACAAACAGCCGGATCGCAGCTTCATGGATGCGCTTCTGCACGGGACTGAGTTTCAAAGCAATGAGCTCCAACGGAGAGATTCCGGACATTGAACAAGCGCGTTCAAAATAAAGCAAATCAGCGTTTGTCGATCATTGACATGATTGAACACAAATGTTCAATATTGATCTCGAAAGTTGTACGCCCACCGAGCACGGTTCTTTTCCCAGTAGCCGCAGGCGCTCGGTCGAAGCCCAAACAAGAGAGTCAGCATGTCAATCAAGCAAGGCCGTATCGATGTCCACCATCACATCATTCCACCCGCATTCGTCGATGCGATGAATGCCAGAGGGCTGCACTCCGTTGCGGGAGCGCCTCTGCCAGACTGGACCCCGGAAAAATCCATTGAGGTGATGGATGCGAACGGCATCGAGCGGGCGATCACCTCGCTGTCTGCGCCCGGCGTCCACTTCGGTGACGGGGTCCAACAGGCCAGCGAGCTTGCGCGACGCTGCAACGAGTTCGCCGCGCAGATGCGCACGCGCTACCCGAGCCGCTTCGGCAACTTCGCGGTGCTGCCGATGCCGTTCACCGAGGCCGCCTGCCGTGAAGCCGTCTATGCGCTGGACGTACTCAAGGCCGAGGGCATTGTTTTGCTGGGCAGCACCGACGGGGTGTTTCTGGGTGATCCGCGCTTCGACGAACTGATGGCCGAACTCGACCGCCGAAAAGCCGTGGTATTCATCCATCCCAACATGCACCAGACCAGCGAAAGCATCGGTCTGCAGACCCCGGGATTTCTCATTGAGTTTCTCTGCGACACCACGCGCGCGGCGGTCAATCTGATCCTCAGCGGGACCATGGAGCGCTATCCCGGCATTCGCTGGATTCTGTCCCACTCCGGCGGCTTCCTGCCGTTTGTGGCCTGGCGTGTCTCGCTGGCCAACATGTTGCCGGAATTTCAGCAACACGCGCCGCAAGGGGTCATGACCTACATCCGTCGCTTTTACTTCGACACGGCGTTGTCGCCATCACCTTATTCCATGGCGGCGCTCAAGGAGCTGGTGGAACCGTCACACATTCTTTTCGGCAGTGACTATCCCTTCGCCCCGGCTCCCGCCACGGCGCTGCAGTGCCGGACGCTGGAAAGCCTGGAGATGTGGTCGCCGGCGATCATGCATGGCATCAACCGTGCCCATGCACTCAGTCTTTTTCCGCAGTACAGCCAGCCCAATGAAGTGGTCACCCCGGCACCGGTCTATGAGGGTGAATCCTTCTCTCAACGCTTGCGACGCAGCATGACCCGACCGATCGGTGCGCTGGCCGAGCGGATGCGCAAACGCTGAACCAACCCGTCGCCAAGGAAGGCCGGCGACGCTTCACATCATTGAATCCAACGATCCATCCGCGTGCCTTGGGTGTTCGCGCCCACCAAAAAAATAACAAGAGCCAAATCATGACAATAAGAAATCAGCTTTGTGTGCTGGGGCTTTGCCTCACCTCCACTCAACTCCTGGCCAACGGCCTGCAAATCAACGAACAGAGCATCAGCTCGGGAGGCAAGGCTTATTCCGGTCGGGCTTCTGATGTTCAGGACGCCTCCATCGTTTACGGCAACCCCGCCGGCATGTCCCGCCTGGCGGGTGAACACGTCAGTGGCGGTCTCAGTTTCATCGATGTCAGTTCGCGCATCAGCAAGGTCAATACCACGGTGTCGGGCACGTCACACGGCGACATGGTGCCTGATCCGATCGTCGTGCCATCGGGCTTCTACACGCTGCAACTCAACGAGGACTGGCACGTTGGGTTCGGGGTTTACGCCCCGTTTGGCGGGAGCACGGACTACGAAAGCAACTTCCAGGGACGCTACCGCAGTTCGCAGACCCAGGTGAAGGTCGCCACCTTGCAGCCGACGGTCAGTTACCGGATCAATGATCGACTGTCCGTGGGTTTTGGGCCGACGATCAACCGCATCGACGGGCTGCTCGAAAGCAAGATCGCCAACAGCGCGGTGGGCGGGCAGGGCGACGGGACTGTCAAAGTCACCGGCGACGACACGGCCATGGGCTTCAGTCTGGGCATCCTGTTCGACCCGCTCGACGACCTGACCCTGGGGCTCACCTATCACTCCAGAGTCGATTACAACCTGAGCGGAAAGACCAAGGTCTCAGGTGCCAATGGATTGCTGGCACCGATCCCGGGGCTGGGGCTGCCGGGGCTCAACGGCAAATATGACGCGAGCCTGGATTTCACTTCACCGGAAACGGTCGATGCCTCGGCGACCTGGCGCATCAATGATCGACTGGATGTCTCCGCCGGCGCGTTGTGGAGTCGCTGGAGCCGCGTGCAGGAATTGAGGGTGCTGAACTCCGGCGTGCCACAGGCCTATGGCCCTTTCGATACGATCCTCGAAACCCTGAAGTGGCGTGATACCTGGTCGTTCTCCACCGGCATGTCCTATCGCCTGAACAAGCAATGGAAGGTTCGTGGCGGGATCGCCTATGAGCCGACGCCGATGCCCAATCAGTACACGTCCACCCGTGCACCAACGGGAGACCGGAAGATTTTCACGGTTGGCCTGAACTGGCAGATGACCGATCAGACTTCGCTTGATCTGGGATACGGCTACATCCACGAAGATCCGGTGAAGGTTTCACAGGGCACGTCCCAGGGCGGGCTGCGTCCGGGTTACAGCGCCACCTACCAGAACACGGTCAACGGCCTTGGGCTGCAGTTGAATCACAGCTTCTGATCAGTCTTGCTCGACGACAAGATTGCGCTGGACACCCAGATCGACAATGCCGTCCGCGCTGCGGATTCTCGCCTCGACCCTGTCGCCCGGCTTGAGGTAGCGCTCGCGACGGGCCTGGGCCTTCAGAAACAGTTTCCACTTGAGGGCCTCGGGCAGCAGGGCGGCAATGCGCAGGGTGGCGGGTGATGGAATGGCCAGCGCACAGCCGGCCGGAGTGCCTGTGGCAATCAGGTCTCCGGCCGCGAGGTCTTGCACGGCAGACAGTTCCGTCAGGGTCTGCGCGGGGGTGTACACCATGTTCGCGGTATTGTCGTCTTGGCGCAGTTGGTCGTTGACGGTCAGGCGCAGCTGCAAGGCCTTGAGGTAGTGCATCTGGTTGGCTTCGAGCAGGCACAAATATGGCCCGACCGGGCCGAAGGTGCGGAAACTTTTGCCTTTGTAGAACTGCATCTGCGGAATCTGGATGTCCCGCGCCGAATAGTCATTGACGATGACCAGCCCGGCCACGAACTGGTGCAGGTTGCTGTCGTCAATCTGGACCGGGCCGTTGATGTCGCTGCGCATGACCAGGCCCAGTTCAATCTCGTAGTCGAGAAAGCGGACATGGCGTGGCTTGATCAGGTCGCTGTCGGCCGGGCAAATGCAACTGGCTGCCTTGGTGAACATCATGTTGTACGACTTGGCGTTCGGATCCATCCCGGACTCGATCATGTGCTGACGGTAGTTGGCACCCTGACAGACAAACTGCTGGTTGCGGGTGACCGGGGAGAGCAGCCGCACTTGATTGAGTTCGAGTGTCGGGCTCTTCAGGTCGCGCAACTGCTCGATGCTGACTTGCCGGATGAATTCGCCGGTTGTCGCGTATTGCCCAGAAACGGGCGTGATGCGCTGATTGTGAATACGTCCCCATTGGACGGTGTTCTGATATTCGAAACGGACAACCTGCACAGCCATGACAACGACTCCTGGGGGGTGAGGAGGGGGCCAGCGCCAACCTCGTGTGGTTTGTGACGCTGCAAAATCAGGCGAACAGGCGTGCCAGTGTGATCAGCTTGCGCACGCTCAGATCCGGACTGCGGCGAAGATGGCGGAACAAGGAAAGAACATTCGCCGGTGTCAGTTTCGGTTTGGTAAAACTTCTGGGCATGGATTCGCCCCACTGGGACATCGCCGCTGCGCTGACACTGTGCAGGCCTGTAGGCTGGTCGGCAGTGAACCGGTCACCATCACAATAGTGCTCGTGCTTGTCGCCGAACGGGTCCTGCCAGTAATCGAAGATCTGGCTTCCAAGAATGTGCCGGCCAATACCCCAGGCATGGCGCCAACCCTGGTCCCGAAGAACCTTCTGGCCCATTCCGACGGCGTCCAGATCGACCACCTCATAAGCGCTATGGCTGTAGGCCGGCATGAATCCCTGGGCCAGGGCCAGCGTGTGATGGTCGGCTGGCGTGTCGCCCAGATTCAGACGCAGGAAGGCCACCGCCGGCGAACCGTCAGGCAACAACTGCACATCGCTGGGAATGAATCCGAAGTGTTGTGTGTACCAGGCGCAGGTGCGCTGGAAGTCCGCCACTTCCAGCACGAGATGGCCAAGGCGGATGATCTCCGGTGGAGCAATCGGCGGACGCTGGGTTGCATTGATGCGCACCACACTATCCCCAAGGTTGAGTGGCAAGGGCGAGCGATGGGGCCTGGAGCCAACCACCGACTGGCCATGAAGGGCCTCGACGAGGAAACCGGACGGGTCGCGCAAGGTGACTTGTTCGCCACCTCCGGGGTGATCGCACGGCATGATGGGTGATGCTTGTGGTAACAAGCTCAGACGCTCCAGGTCGGTACGGGAACCGACACTCAGACCGAAACCAATAAAACGTGGCTTCTTGCCGCGGTGTACGCGATAGCAATAGGGAGTCGGTCCGGTGCCACGTAAAAGCAGCAGATCCGCATTGCGCAGAACCGTCAGCAGCCCGAAGTCCTGGAGAAAGCGCTCGGTTCGTTCCAGATCCGGCCGTTCGAAAATCAGATGAGTCAGTGCACGGGCGCGTACAGTGGGAGCCACGTGGCGTGCTGGCTGTGCGGGATTGAGCTTCACTATGGGAGCCTCTAGGCGCAAGAGTATGGCGTAGCGCAAGTTGAACATGGTCGTTCAATTTGAGTCAAATGTGTCGCCTTGGTGGATTCCGGAAAACATAAATTTTCCGGACCAGGCCGAGATCGATTTTGTGAAGGTCTCTACTGATCTCAAGAAATCAGACCCGCGAACATTGACTGTCTGCTTTTGCCCGAAAGCTCCCATTTCATACTCACCACAATTGGACAGAGTAATCCACATTGACTCTCAACTCGCCGACGTTACGCGCAAAGTCACTGTTGTAGTCGGCTTGACGAATCCTGAATGCCACATCCTTGAACGTGCCGCTTTGAATCACGTAGGAGAGCTCTATTCCACGTTCGCGTTCTTTGCTGCCTTTGGCATCACCCGGCAGTTCAATGTGATCGCCCTTGATGTAGCGCCACATACCGCGCAGCCCGGGAATGCCTAAAGCCGCAAAGTCGTAGTCGTACCGAACTTGCATCACACGCTCGTTGGGATTAACGAACTCGGAGACCAATGCGCCTTCGGTGTTGACGTTGACACTCGTACCTGAAACGTAGGGCAGGGCCGTATCGCCCGTGAGTTGCATGTAACCCACGCCCAGGGAATGAGCACCCGCCAGCCAGGTAAACATACTGCTCAGCGTTTGGTTATCGACGGCTCCTGCTTTTTCATTGCCGTTTTCACGACTGTTGAAATAACGTAAATCGGTCTTGAAACGGCTGTGCCCAAGGTCCAGGAAATGCACCAGGTCGATATAGTCCTGCTCATACAGATCGTTAAGCGTGGCGTGGTAATAGCGGGTAGTAAGGGTTTTCGACCAGTTGTAGTCAGCCCCGACAATATTCAAATCGTTTGAGGTCGCCCCGGCCTTGAATCGGCGGTTGGGATTGGCGATTGCCATGGGTTCAAAATCAGTGGAGTCGCGATATTTGATGCGATCCAGATGCGCAACATGCAACGTTAACCCATCCATTTCTTTGGACGTCAGGTAGCCCCCCCGCAGTAAAGGCGGGAACAACCGCATGGTGTTAGCCAGCAACACAGGCATCAAGGGTTGCAGTGTGCCCAGTTGCACCTCTGTCTTTGAGTAGCGCGCCTTGGCAGCCAGGCCGAATTTGGAATAATCATCTGCAACTTCGTGAGTCGAGGCGTTATACGCCAGTATTCCGGTGCCGGTTCTACCAGGGCCTGAATCAAGCTTCACGCCGAGCATTCCGACGGCATTCAAACCCAAACCGATCGTGCCTTCGGTATAGCCCGAGGCATAGTTGAAAATGAAACCCTGTGCCCACTCTTGTGCCTGGGACTGGCCACTGCCATCGCGATAATCCCTATCGTAATAGAAGTTGCGTAACGTCAGTTTTGCAGAGCTATCGCTGATGAAGTCATTTGCCTGCAAGGATGAACTCATGGCGACGAGGGTCGTCAGTACGAAATATTTATTCATTTTGGCCTTCATTTTGTTGTTATTGATAGGCGTGTACTGAATGAAAGGCGAACGAATCCGCCTCGCCGACAAACGAGGTCGGCGAGGTGGATTTATTGCGTGTTCAGTTTTTTAGATGTGGAAATAACGTCAGGCCGGATTGACGATTGATGGCACTTAACTGACCTTTGGAGAAACCCTGGTAAGTGTCCAGGTTACGTGTGAACCATTTGACCTTGTCGTTGATTGCATAGGGTATGTCACTGCCAAAAAGCACATGGCCGGGGCGCGCGAACGCCATCAGGCTCGGCAGCACGGTCGCACTGGCGGACAGTGCAGTATCGAAATAGAAGTTCTGCATCTGGCTGATCAGTTCTTGAGGGGTAAATCCCAGGCCAAGATTGCCCAGGCTTTGCGCAAATCGGTCAGCCCCGTAGGGAATGAACCCCCCAGCGTGGGACAGAATGATTTTGACGTCAGGGTATTTGGCAGGTACTCGATTCGCCAGCAGGCTCAGTGCCGCGCGGGTCGTATCAAAAGGATAATCGGCCGTGGGGCCAGGAATGCCAGGGATAAGCTCCAGCCTGGGTTGAGTTGGGTGGATGAGCACGACAGCCTTGTAGGCTTCCAAAGCCTGCCAGACCGGATCGAAGTGGGCGTCGCCCAGGTAGAGACCGTCGTAATTTGAAAGCAGAATCACGCCTTCGGCTTTCAACACCGTCATGGCGTGTTCCAGCTCCTTCAAGGCACCTTCGATGTCTTGCATCGGCAGGGTCACAAAACTGCCAAAGCGCCCTTTATGATCACTGGCAAGTTGCGCGGCGTATTCATTGACGCGACGCGCCATGTCCAGGGCCGCTTGCCCCTTCCAGCCCGCGACACCCGGCGCAGTGAGCGAGAGCATGGCCATGTCGATGCCCAGGCTGTCCATGAACTCGATGTCCGAGACGGGGTTCCAGGCTGGCATTTTCCAGCCTGACGGATCGCCGCCATTTTTAGCCAGGTCGGCAGCCCAGAAATCCGGAACGAAGTGATGGTGTACGTCAATGCGCCGGGCATTCGGGTTGATCATTCCATCCGAAAACGGTGAAGCGGTAGAAGCGGCGGCAGGCATTACGGACATGACAGCACCTGCGGAAATGGCTACGCCTGTAGCGTTCAAGAAGTCTCTGCGTTTCATGGCGGTTTCCTTGTCAGCGACGAATTTGAACAGGGTTGTGTTCAATTCAGGGTTATGGAACAACCCCGTACTGTTCTTGCGCGGGGTTCGAAAAAGGGGGGTTAGTCGACTTGAGCGCCGTTGCGCCGTACCGACAGGTAGAACATCGCCAGGGCGGCGATGACGATGCCCGGTGCCGAAGCCATCATCACCCCGGTGGTGCCGGTGCCTAGTGCGAGCATTTTGGCGGCGACCAAGGGGCCGCTCATGGCACCCAGGCGACCGATGGCGACGGCGCTGCCGACGCCTGTCGCGCGGATCGACGGACGATAGAAGTGCGGTGCCAGGGCATACAGCACGCATTGACCGCCGGTGGCAAAGAAACCGGCGACGAAACCGGCTGCCAGCATGCTTTCCCACCGACTGGCCAGACCCAGAGCTATCAGTGAACCGAGAATGCCGACGTAGATCAGCGCGGACAGGGCCCAGGCCGGCAACCGGTCCATCACCCAACCCAGCGACAAAGTGCCGAGGGCCGCGCCAAACTGCAGTGCCAGCATGACCCAACTGGCCTGGCGGCCGCTGAAGCCCTGGCCGACCAACAGGCTGGGCAACCAGTTGATCAGGATGTACACCACCATCAGGGTGAAGAAGTAACTGACCCAGATCATTAGCGTCGGCAGCGCCGCTCCTTCTTGGAACAGACCCCGGACCACTCCGGTCGGGGCAGATTCACGGGCGTCGCGAAACTGCGTCGACTCCGGCAGATATAGCCCCAGCAGCGGCACGATCAACAGCGGCACCACGCCACCGACGTAGAACACCACCTGCCAGCCTCCGGCGAGCTCAGCGATGCCGATGCTGGCTGCCAGCGCCGCACCCAGCGGCACGCCGCAGTACATCAGGCTGACGGCAGTGCCACGCAGACGCGGGCCGGCCACTTCACTGGTCAGGGCGATCAGGTTGGGCAGGGCGGCACCGAGCCCCACGCCGGTGAGGCAACGGGCAATCATCAAACTGTTGAAGTCCCAGGCCATGGCCGTGATCAGGGAGAACAGCCCGAACAGTGCCACCGAGGCCATCAGTACCCGTTTGCGGCCGATGCGATCGGCCAGCAGGCCACCGAGGAATGCACCGGGCAACAGACCGAAAATCCCGGCGCTGAAGACCCAGCCCATGTGCAGTTTGTCCAGCTGGAAGGCTGCCGCCATGCCTTGGGCGGCGATCCCCGAGGCTTGCAGGTCGAGACCTTCCATCAGGGCGACGAGGAAGCAAAGACTAATGGTCCGTGCCATGTACAGCGTGGTGGTTGTCACGTTCAGCGATGTCATGGGAAGTACCCGTTTTATTGTTGTAATGGGCAAAGCAGAACCGACCGACCGCTGCGTGGACGGTCGGCCGGGGGTGGTACAGGGGTCAGCGTTTGAGCAGGTCCAGCGCGACGTCGACGATCATGTCTTCCTGGCCGCCGACCATGCGCCGCTTGCCCAGCTCGACAAGAATGTCGAGGGTCTTGAGGCCGTATTTGGCGGCGGCAATTTCGGCGTGGCGCAGGAAGCTGGAGTAGACCCCGGCGTAACCGAGGGCCAAGGTTTCGCGATCGACCCGCACCGGGCGGTCCTGCAACGGACGCACGATGTCGTCGGCGGCGTCCATCAGGGTGTAGAGGTCGGTGCCGTGGTTCCAGCCCAGGCGCTCGGCGGCGGCGATGAACACTTCCAGCGGCGCATTGCCGGCGCCGGCACCCATACCGGCGAGACTGGCGTCAATGCGGTCGCAGCCTTCCTCGACAGCGGTGATCGAGTTGGCCACGCCCAGCGACAGATTGTGGTGGGCATGCATCCCCGTCTCCGTTTCCGGTTTCAGAACGGCTTTGAAAGCCCGGAAGCGCTCGCGAACGTCCTGCATGTTCATCGCACCACCGGAGTCGGCCATGTACACGCAGGTCGCGCCGTAGCTTTCCATCAGCCTGGCCTGCGCGGCGAGCTGCTCGGCCGGGATCATGTGGCTCATCATCAAAAAACCGACGGTGTCCATGCCCAACTCGCGGGCGTATTCAATATGCTGTTTCGAGACATCCGCTTCGGTGCAATGGGTGGCGATGCGCACGACTCGTGCTCCGGCGTTGTAGGCGGCCTTGAGGTCATGCACGGTGCCGATACCGGGTAACAGCAAGGTGGTGATCTTCGCGTGCTCGATCACGTCGGCGACCGCTTCGATCCATTCCAGATCGGTGTGTGCGGCGAAGCCATAGTTGAAGCTCGACCCTTGCAGGCCATCGCCGTGGGCCACCTCGATCGAATCGACCCTGGCCTTGTCCAGTGCGCGCGCGATGTCCTGAACATTTTGCAGCGAGTACTGATGTCGGATGGCATGGCTGCCGTCGCGCAGGGTCACATCGGAGATGTAGAGTTTTTTGCCGTTCATGAAATTCTCCTCAAGCCTTTTGCATCGACTGCGCCATGCGCTCGGCGGTAGCCAAGGCAGCGGAGGTCATGATGTCGAGGTTGCCGGCGTAGGCGGGCAGGTAATGGGCAGCGCCTTCGACTTCGAGGAACACCGAAGTCTTGAGCCCGGAAAATTGTCCGAGGCCCGGAATGTTCAGTGGCGCGTGTTCTGGAATCACGTCGAACTGCACTTTTTGCTTGAGGCGATAGCCCGGCACATAGGCTTGCACTGCCGCCGCCATCTCCTCGACGGAAGCCTCTATTTGCGCCTGATCGGCGGCTTCGGACAGCACAAACACGGTGTCGCGCATCATCAGCGGCGGCTCGGCCGGGTTCATCACGATGATTGCCTTGCCCTTGGCTGCACCGCCGATCACTTCAATGGCCCTGGAAGTGGTTTCTGTGAACTCGTCGATGTTGGCACGGGTGCCGGGGCCGGCGGATTTACTGGCGATCGAGGCGACGATCTCGGCGTAATGCACCCTGGCCACCCGCGACACCGCCGCGACCATAGGGATGGTCGCCTGGCCACCACAGGTCACCATGTTGACGTTTGGCTGAGCCAGATTCTGTTCCAGGTTGACCACCGGCACGCAATACGGGCCGATGGCTGCCGGGGTCAAATCTATCAGGCAGATGCCGGGTTTGACCGAGCGCAAGAACGCATCGTTCTTCACGTGGGCGCCAGCCGAGGTAGCGTCGAAAACAAAATCGATGTTCTTGAACTCGTCCATGCGCACCAGGCCTTCGACACCCTCGTGGGTCACTGCCACACCCATACGCTGGGCGCGGGCGAGGCCGTCGGAGGCAGGGTCGATGCCGACCATCACCGCCATTTCCAGATGCCTGGCGTTACGCAGGATCTTGATCATCAAATCGGTGCCGATGTTGCCCGAGCCGATGATCGCGACTTTGAGTTTGTTCATGGTTGTTGCCCCTTATGCAAAGTCGACCGCGACACGACCGATACCGTCGATCTCGGCTTCAAAACGGTCACCGGCAGCGACCGCGACCATCGGCCCGAGTGCGCCGGTCAGAATGATGTCGCCGGCGCGCAGCGGATCGCCCAGGCGGGCCATGGTGCAAGCCAGCCAGACGGCAGCGTTGAGTGGATGTCCCAGGCATTCGGCGCCGCTGCCGCTGGATACTTCCTCGCCGTTGCGGGTCATGCGCATGGTGGCTGCCTGCAGGTCGAGGCCGTCGATCTGGCGGGTGCTTTCGCCGAGGACGAAACAGCCACTGGAGGCGTTGTCGGCCACGGTGTCGACGAAGCGGATGTTCCAGTTCTGGATCCGGCTGCCGACGATTTCCAGCGCCGCAGCGACCCAACCGGTGGCGGCCAGTACATCGGCAAAAGTGGTCTCGGTGCTCGGCAGGTCACGCTCGAGGATCAGGGCGATTTCCGCCTCGATCTTCGGCTGCATCACGCGACCGATCGGTACACGGTCGTTGTGGTCATAGCGCATGTCGGCGAGCAGGGTGCCGAAGTCAGGCTGATCCACACCCAGTTGCTGCTGGACCTTGGGATTGGTCAGGCCGATCTTCCGGCCGATCACGGGGTTGCCATTGCCCACCGCGTGAGCAATGTTCAGGCGCTGGATGGCGTAGGCGGCGTCTGCATTGTCTTCGCCGATCAGTTCGCGCAAAGGCGCGATGGCTTCGCCGTGGGCCTGGGCCTGGCGCAGGTCGCTTGCCAGTTGCTCCAGTGTGGCTTGAGTCAGGGTCATGGTGGCCTCGGTCATCAATGGGTCAGGAAATCCAGCACCAGGCGGTTGTAGGTGTCGGCGTGTTCCCACTGGGCCCAATGGCCGCAACGGTTGAACACGTGCAGTTGCGCGTCGGGCAGGCCGGCCAGCAGGCGCAGGCCGGTGTCCATCGGCACGAAGCGGTCCTCGCGGCCCCAGACAATCAGGGTGCGGGCCTTGATCTCGTGCAGGCGATGGCTGAAGTCCGGGAACTGCTTGGGGTTCAGGGTGCTGCTCTTGACGAAGTTATCCAGGTGATCGCGGCGCGCCAGGATGTTGTCCAGGCGGGTCTGGAACATCGCGTCGGTGATGCTGCTGGCGTCGAAGACGAAGACGTTCATCATCTTCTTCAGGTTCTCGATGGTCGGCTCGCGGTACAGCGCGCCGATCAGCTTGATGCCCTCGGTGGGTTGCGGGACGAAGGCGCTCGGGCCGCCGGTGCCGCCGCCCATCAGGATCAGTTTGCCGATGCGTTGCGGGTAGGCGAGGGCGAACGCCACGGTGCTGTGGCCGCCCATGGAGTTGCCGATGATGTGCACGCGGTCCAGGTCCAGCACGTCGATCAGGCCTTTCAGGGCGCGGGCATTGAGGTCCGAGCGCGAGCCATCGCAGACCACCGGATCGCTTTTGCTCCAGCCAGGACAGTCCATCAGGATCACCCGGTAGCCGGCGTTGACCAAAGGCTCGATGTTGCAGTGAAAGTTGGCCCAGCCGCTGGCACCGGGACCAGAACCGTGGAGCATGACCACGGTTTCGGCGCCCGGATTTTCAGGGATTGGACTGACATCGTTGTAATGCAGTTGCAGGTCCAGGTCGCCTTCCTTGATGCGGGCAAAGCGGCTGGTGGAAGCTTCGGTGAATCCAGTGGCAGTCATGGCAGTTCCTCGAAATTCAGTGATGGTTGTGCTGTGGTCGTGCGCCGAGGCTGGCGAAGCCGGCGATCCATTCAGGGATCGGTCGGTAGTAGCGGTCTTCGGCCTGGTACGGGCCGAAGGTGGAGAGGGCGGCGAACGCCGCGACCCAGGTTTTCACTTCGTGGGTGGACTTGCCGGCCAGTGCCGACAGTTCGTCATTGCCCAGCCCATCGAAATCGCTCAGGCGACCCTGTTCGAGACTGTCGAGAAAGCCCTGGTCCCAGGTCGGGTTGAGCGGATGCAGGCAGTGCTGGTCCTGAACGAAATCCCTCGCGGCCTGGATGACCCGGTCCTGGCGGGCCAGGCGCTCATCGGCAGGCAGATCACGGCCGCTCCCCATCAGTCGGTCCGCCATGCGCGCATCGACCTTGGCCAGCTCCGGCACCGGAGGCTGGTGCGACAAGCCGCCGGAGGCCAGAAACAGCACACGTTTGTTCAACGTTTTAGCCCATCGACCGATGGCCTCGCCTAGCAAGCGGGCACGCTTGAAGCCGGGCAGAGGGACCGCCACTGAATTGATGAACACCGGGATTACCGGACAGCCTTGCAAACCGCCAAGCAACAATTCCAGTGGCTGAGCGAAGGCATGGTCGACCTGCATGCAATACGAGACGGCGGTGTCGACCCCGGCATTGAGCACCGCCTGGGCGCACGATTCAGCCAGCGCCTTGGGCACGTCGAGTTCACCGGCAGCCGTGCCGAAATCGCCGATTGCATGGGCAGCCATACCGATGCAGAACGCCGGCATCACGTCGTAGAAAAAGCCGTTGTAGTGGTCCGGGCCGAACAGCACGATCAACTCCGGGGCGAAGCGGGCAATACGCTCACGGGCCGCGGCGGTCATGCCGTCAATTTCGGCCAGCACCTGCGGTTCGGGGTCGACGAACCCCACCAGCGGCGTGTGGGACATGCAGTGCAGATAAGCGCTCATCTCAGGCCACCTTGCTGGCGACGAAAGTCGCGGCCGGTTGCGGCAGAGCCTTGAGCGCAAGGATCAACTGATCGCAGGCCTGACCCACGGTTTGCGGAATGGCCAAACCGGCAACAAAACGGTCCGGGCGTACCAAGGCGATGGACGAGGCACCGTGGGCGAACCACTCGCGGATCCGGCCGGTGCTGTCACCGACGCGAATCACGCCTTTGCCGGCATCGCTGGCGGCCTTGAGTTGGACGTCCGGCAGCACCTGAATGAAGCGCGTACCCAGCGCCTGCCACTGTTCGATTTGCGCAGCCGAAAGGCCCCAGGTCGGATCGCAGCCCCAGGCAATGATTGCGAAATGCTTGCCGATCACTTCATCGAGCAGCAGCCGCTCGCCGGCTTCGGTGAGCACCTGCGGCTGGATGAACATTTTGCCCACCGGCGAGGCGCTGTCTTGTGCGGCGATCAGTGCGCCCTTGGTGTATTGCGGCATCGGCTTGAAGCGCATTTCCAGGAAGAAGCGTTTGACCGGCGGCAGATAGTTCAGCAACCAGGACACGCCATCGCGTAAGGTGCCTTGCCAGCGCTTGGGCGGCGCCAGTACGTGACCGGCGAGCACTGACAAATCGATCATTGCCTTGGCGTGGTCGCGACGTTCCTGTTCGTAGCTGTCGAGCAGGCTATCGGCGGCCAGGCCTTGGATCACCATCGCCAGTTTCCACGCCAGATTGGAGGCGTCGCGCATGCCGCTGTTGTAACCCTGGCCTTGCCAGACCGGCATGATATGCGCGGCATCGCCGGCCAGCAGCACCCGACCCTGACGGAAACGTCCGGCCAGACGGGCGTTGTGGGTGTAGACGCGGCTACGGATCAGCTCGATGTGGTCCGGGTTGGGCAAGACTTTGCCGAGCAGCTTGCGCATGTTTTCCGGTTTGCTCAGCTCGGCTTCCGTCTCTCCGGGCATGACCATGAACTCGAAACGCCGAACGCCATGGGGCAGGGCAGCGGAAACGTAAGGACGCACCGGGTCGCAGCACAGGTAAACGTGAGGAGTGCCCAGCGGATCGTTGGCGATATCGACCACGATCCACTGGTTCGGCGCGGTCTTGCCTTCGAAGCTGATATCCAGGCTGCGCCGCACCAGGCTGTTGCCGCCGTCGCAACCGATCAGGTAGCGGGCATTCAGGCGCTCGCCGCGACCGTTTTGATCTTTGAGGTTGAGCACAACAGCGCTGTCGCTTTGTTCGAAGCTCTCCAGTTCGCGATTGAAAAGCACTTTGACGTTATCGAAGCGTTGCAGGCCGTCGAACAGCACGCGGTCGGCCAAGGGCTGGATGAAGGCGTTGCGTCGTGGCCAGCCGAATTCATCGGTCTTGGGCTGGATATCGGCGAAGCAGCGACCCTTGGGAGTAAGGAAGCGCATTGCGTGCCAAGGGGTGGTGTGGGGCAGCACGGCGTCGGCCAGGCCCACCGCCTGAAAGGTACGCAAGCTTTCATCGTCCAGGCCAATGGCGCGGGGGTAGTCGATCAGGCTGTCGAGTTTTTCCACCAGAGTGACTTTCACGCCACACTGGCCAAGGTAATTGGCGATCATCAAGCCGACGGGACCGGCGCCGACGATGGCGACGTCGGTGCTCAGCTCCAATGGGGTAGGCGTGGGTGCAGAACTCATGGATATCTCCCTACAGCGCTTTTGGATTTCTTGTTGGGCGCAGTATGGAAATGGTCGGGCTGGTCGACAACGACAACCCTTGTTAGTGTGCACCAGGTGCACAACGTTGATTTACAAGCAGAACGGAGCGATTCGATGAGCGAGACCGAATACAAGGCCGTGCGTGGATTGATGCGCGGGCTGGCCCTGATCAACGGCCTGAATCGCTTCGACGGCGGCGCCAGCACGGCTCAACTGGCCGAGCAGAGTGGGCTGCACCGCACCACCGTCAGGCGCTTGCTGGAGACCTTGCAGGCTGAAGGTTACGTGCGGCGCAGCGAGTCCGACGACAGCTATCGGCTGACCCTGAAAGTGCGGGAATTGAGTGAGGGTTTTCGCGATGAGCAGTGGATTTCCTCCATCGCGGCACCGCTGCTGGGCGAGCTACTGCAAGAGGTAGTCTGGCCCACCGATCTGTGCACCCTGGACGGCGACGCCATGGTGATTCGCGAGACTACCCATCGCTTCAGTCGCCTTTCGTTCCACCGTTCCATGGTCGGGCGGCGCCTGCCGTTGCTGATGACCGCCACCGGGCGTGCCTACTTCGCCTTTTGCCCGCCGGCCGAACGTGAAGAACTGATTGAGTTGATGATCAGCCGCGAAGACGAGCAATCCGCGCTGGCAGCGGACCGGCGGTTTGTTGAGCGATTGGTTGAGCATACGGTAAGCAAGGGATACGGAGAAAATAACTCCCACTGGGGCCAGGAGCGCAAGATCGCCGCCATCGCCATTCCGATCACCCATGAGGAGCGGCTAATGGGCTGTCTGAACCTGGTGTACATCGCCAAGGCGATGTCGGTGGAGGAAGCGGCTCGGCGTTACCTGCCAGCGATGCACAGTGTGGTGCGAAAGATCCAGGTTAAGTTGGGTGGCGAAGGTGAATGTGTCTAGTTATCCGTTTTTTGAGGTGCCCAGCGATGAATGGGCTGGCGCAGTGGTTCAAGCAGCTCGTTCAATTTTGAGGCTGAAGGCTGAAGGCAAGATAAGCCAGCCATTCACAGTGGAATCGAGTCGAAAATGTACCAGTTAGCGGGTCGGCCTACGGCTCAGATAATTTTTGAGTTAAAGCTGCTTATCCAAGTCAATACCATCACCGTTATAGAGTCTCTCTACTAGACCAGCCCTGCGAATCGGCACCACTACAGTTTGGAAACAGCGCGGCCAGGGCGCCGAAGATTTCCGCTACTTTGAACGGGCTGTAGTGGGTCAACATCACGCCGCCGCTGCCAACGCGCATGCGTGGCACTGGTAATGCGGACGATGAGGATCTCGGGGGCAGTGCCCGCGAAATGGATGCTGTCGTGATATTCCCCGAGCAAGTACCTGAAATAACCGACGGCCTCGCCTGCGGAGCGGTCGCCGTGGATGGGGATTGGTCGATAACGGTCAGTTTGAGTGTCACGGCATCATTCCTCATGCCGTGACGGCTCAATCATTGTGGCAGCAGTGGGATGGCCGGGGTGGCCTTCCTCAGTTTTTGGCTTGTTCGGGTTTACGGGTTTGCGTGGGCAGTCGATCCAGGTTTACGGCTTTGGTGTCCTGGCTGGCCACTGCCTCGTCATTTTTCCGGGCGGTGGCTTCACGAGCTTGTGTCAGGAGCACTTGTTGTCGTGCTGCAACGCGATCACCGCCATCCTGTGCAAAGGTTTGGCTGGTCGCAATCAGAAGAACGGGCAGCAGAGCAAGTGTGCGGAATTTCATCATTGTGATCTCAAGTTAGGAAAGCGCGCCTTAGGGCGCTGGCTCGCATACTGAGATCTGATGATTAACGCGGCATTATTATCGATAAGATGTTAATGATAGGTGCTCGCCGCCGTCTCTTGGGGTCGTCTCGGGTGATCAGTACCTAATCATGACTGACTTGAGCTCGGTGTAGTCGTCGATGAACGCGGCTCCGAACTCCCGGCCGATGCCGGAGGCTTTGATGCCGCCGAAAGGCACCGCCGGATCGAGCATCGTGTGCATGTTGACCCATACAGTGCCTGCCTCAATCTCCGGAATAAGCCGCAGGGCCTTGGACAGGTCGTTCGTCCAAAGGCTGGCGCTCAGCCCGTAAGGTGTGCTGTTCATCAGGTGAAGCAGCTCGTCTTCGGTGTCATAGGGGAGAAAGGTCGCGATGGGGCCGAACGTCTCCTCGTTCAGCAGCGTGTCGTTGACCGAGTTCGCCAGAATGATGGTGGGTTCAACGAAGCAGCCCGGGCCGTCGGGGATATTGCCGCCGTGAATGATCGTGCTTTTCTCAGCGCGGGCGGTTGCGAAGAAGCCGGCCAGTTTCTGCTGGTGCTGTTTGTTGGTGACCGGGCCGAACTGGGTTGTTTCATCCAGCGGAGAGCCGATCTTCAATGCGCCGAGGCGCTGGGAGAGCTTGTCCATCACTGTTTCGATTTGCGAGCGGTGGACAAAGAATCGCTCGGCGGCGGCGCAGATCTGTCCGGAGTGCAGGAAGCCCGCTTCGATGATGCCGTCGGCCGCTTTGTCCAAATCGATATCACGCAAGAAACCCACGGAGTTTTTGCCGCCCAGTTCAAGGGTGGCGCGGGTGAGTTTCGCTTCCATCGCACCTTTGCCCACGGCGATGCCGGTCGGCACGGAACCGGTGAACGAGACCTTGTCAGTGCCCGGGTGTTCGATCAGGGTTTTACCGACCCGGCCAGAGCCGGTCACCACGTTCAACACACCGGCTGGAACACCGGCTTCGATGGCCAGCTCCGCGATGCGCAGAATGGTCAGCGGGGTGAACTCGCTGGGTTTGATGATGATGCTGCAACCAGTGGTGAGCGCCGATGCGAGTTTCCAGATCGCAATCATCGTCGAGAAGTTCCACGGCACGATCCCGACGACAACGCCGATGGGCTCGCGCAGGGTGTAGGCGCTGTAGCGCTCACCGGCAAAGGACGGCAGCGACGGGGTGATGGTTTCTCCGGTGATCTTGGTGGCCCAGCCCGCGTAATAGCGCAGGAAGTGCGCCGCCTGATCGACTTCGAAGGCGCGGGAAATCTGGATGATTTTCCCCGACTGGCAGGTTTCGATCTGGGCCAGTTCCTCGCGGTGCGTCTCCATCAGGTCAGCCAGTTTGAACAGCGCTGCCGCCCGTGCGGCGGGGCTGGTGCGGGACCAGACTTGAAAGCCCTGATTGGCTGACACCACGGCATCGTTGATATCTGCGTCGGAGGCGTCACTGACATGAGCCAGGACTTCACCATTTGCCGGGTTGATGACGCTGATCTTGTTGGAAGACGTGCTTTGAACGTGGCGTCCGTCGATGAATAGGCCGTGGTCACGGCGCAAGAACGCGGTGACGCTTGGGAGAAGGGCGATATCGCTCATGCTGGCAGCGCTCCAAAGAGGATAAGCAGGCGGCCAGGGGCAGCCTGCAAACAGTTTCAGTCGCTTGGAGGTTACGCTCGCAACTGCCGGTATTCATGATTGTGGCTGCCACGGATATGACTCTCTTTGCCATGTCTGGACAATCGTCATGCCGAGAGTTCTAAAGCCGCCACAGCATCGCTGAGCGTAACGCTTAGATGCTTAATCGGCGTCGTACTTCGTGACGTTGAGCACATCGCAGTAAGAGCTGACCGGGAAGTTTGAAAGGGTGGTGAAGTCGCCGTCTGCGTAGCCGAAAATCTTGCCGTCGCTGCGATGCTGCTGCATGTCGATGAGCACCAGACCCAGCGTCGGGACGATCTTCTCACGCCAAACGAACAGGTAAAGCTGATCGGCGATTTTGTAGTAATGACAGCGGTCGGTGTCGCACAGGCCCGCTTCCACGCCCTCAAGGCATTGCCAGCTGTAAAAGCGCGAATTCAGGTATACGTGCTCATAAACTTCCGTCGGGCTGTATCGATACCGGTTTCGCAGCCCCACCAGTTCTTGGGTCTCGACGTGAGGGCAAGCACCGGGCTGCCAAGGCCGATCCAGCGTGCCATGGAGGAAATCGACGGTGACACCGGTCAAGGGTTTGTCCGCCAGGGCTTTTTTGTACAGCCCTTCGTTAATCGTGTCGGCGTCAGGCAGGTGGCCGATCACGGCAGTGAACGACTGGGTTTTGGTGTCGAGCACCATGCTGATGGAATATTCGGACCCGCTCTCGTGCTTGATGAAGTCTACCAGGTAGAGTCCGGGGCGAACTGAGGTGGCGCGGTACGGTGCGCTCCCGCTGGAGTGTCCATCGGCAGCGTGCCAGTGCACTTGCTGAGCATCGAAGCGATGAGCGATTTCCCAGCCGTTGGCAAAGTTGAGGGTGAACTGCATTGCTGCCAGGTCAACCGCATTCGGCAAGATGAATGCCTCAGGGGCAAAGCCGTCGGCCAGTGCTCCGACGGTGATCCAGGGGGTGGTGGCTGTCATTGTTATGGACCTTGCGTGATGAACGGAGAGTTCATGATGGATGTCCGCCCCAGGTCCGGGTATCCACCAGATGGTGGAGGCAGCGTTACAGGAACAGTCTGCTGACCAGTTCGGTGCGATTGCTCACGCCCAGTTTCCGGAACAGATTCAATAGATGTGTCTTGACCGTCGCGAGTCCCATTTGGAGGTCGCAAGCGAGTTGTTTGTTTGTGGCTCCCTGGCGCAACAATAAGGCTATTTGCTGTTCTCTAGGTGTGAGGAAGTCGAGTTCTGGCTCGACGGGTAGATGCGCTACAGCGATTTCCAACAACCCCTGTAATCCGGCGAGGCATGTTAAATGTGCTTCTGTGAACGGGCCTTGGGCACTGTTGCGCATGAGGGAAATGGCGGCTCTGGGCGCGGTGTTGGTGTAGGCAATGACCTCGACCACATCGGCCACTTCATAGTGTTGCAAAAAACGGCGGTAGTGACGGCAGTCACTGCGCCGCTGATCACGCATGGCTCGTTGTAATGGAACCACGGTGTGTCCAATAGCCAGGCAATGGTGCGGTTGCAGCGGATCCAGGGGCCGGTAGTTGTCCAGGTAGTCGCGGTGCATCGTGGCGCTCAGTGCATGCAGATGGAAGTCTTGGGCCTGGAGCTTGCGATCGATGTAATAGAAGGCGCCCTGGCTTTCCGGAATTATTTGAGTGACGGCGTGCAGGCAACGCTGCGCGACATTATCAAAGTCAGTCATGTGCATGGTGGTTCTCCCGCGACAAGGTAAGTTCAAGCGTAGAGCGATTGTGGCGAGGTCGTCTTGTCTATGGCTGCCATTTGAGTTTATGGGACTTATCCACGCTTGCTTGGTCAACTTGATGTGGTGCGGGTAAGTCCATGGAAAGTGCAATTTTCCTTCTGGAAGTTGCATTTTGGGGCTCGGGGGCAGTCGGCATACTGGGCTCATGAACTCCAATAACAATGAGCGTCTTTCCATGAAAAAGCCAAACCCTCTGCTCGAAGACCTGAAGTCAATCCTGCCTGCCATTGCCGCCAATGCGGCGTTTGCCGAGCTTGATCGCTCTGTGCCTGCGCAGAACATTGCACTGCTCAAGAGCATTGGCATGCACCACGCCCTTCAGCCGAAGAAGTACGGCGGGCTGGAAATTTCTCTGCCCGAGTTTGCCGATTGCATTGCCTTGTTGGCCGGCTCTTGTGCCAGCACGGCATGGGCGATGAGCCTGTTGTGCACCCACAGCCATCAGCTCGCAATGTTCTCGCCCGTGCTGCAAGAGGAAGTGTGGGGTACCGACCCGGACGCCACCGCCAGCAGCAGTATTGCGCCCTTTGGACGCACCGTTGAAGTAGAGGGTGGAGTCACATTTTCTGGCGAAATGGGCTGGAGTTCGGGTTGCGATCACGCGGAATGGGCCATCATGGGATTCCGTCGCAAAAACGCCGAGGGTACCCAGGACTACTGTTTTGCCGTGCTTCCACGCAGCGACTATGAAATCCGCGATGACTGGTTTGCCGTTGGCATGCGCGGGAGTGGCAGCAAAACGCTGATCGTCAACGAAGCGTTTGTTCCCGAGCATCGCATCCAGAAAGCCAAAGACATGATGGAGGGCAAGTCGGTCGGATTTGGCCTGTACCCGGACAGCAAGATCTTCTTTGCGCCGTATCGTCCGTACTTCGCCAGTGGCTTCTCTACCGTCAGCCTGGGCGTGGCGGAACGCATGCTGGAGGTGTTCCGCGAAAAAACCAAAAACCGCGTGCGTGCCTACACCGGCGCAGCGGTGGGCGCCGCTACTCCTGCATTGATGAGACTCGCCGAGTCGACTCATCAAGTGGCGGCGGCCCGGGCGCTACTGGAAAAAAGCTGGAACGAGATCGCCGATCACAGTGAGCGCCACACCTATCCGAGCCGCGAAACCCTGGCGTTCTGGCGGACCAACCAAGGTTACGCCACCAAAATGTGCATCGAGGCTGTGGATCGGTTGATGGCCGCTGCGGGTGGTGGTGCCTGGTTTGAAACCAATGAGCTTCAGCGCTTGTTCCGCGATGCGCACCTGACCGGTGCCCATGCGTACACCGACTACGACGTGTGCGCCCAGATTCTGGGTCGTGAACTGATGGGGCTTGAGCCCGATCCGACCATGGTTTGATCGACGGCCTGTCGATTCCGTTCTCTCATAAAAACAATGAGGGCTGGCCCATTTGTCAGCCCAGGAGATACTTATGTCTAGCGCCTCTGAAACAGTTGAACAGGTACCCTTCGACGCCCGCGCATTCCGTCGTGCATTGGGTAATTTCGCCACCGGTGTCACGGTGGTCACGGCCGCCACCGCGTGTGGTCGCAAGGTCGGTGTGACCGCCAACAGCTTTAACTCGGTTTCGCTCGATCCGCCTCTGGTTTTGTGGAGCCTGGACAAGCGTTCGACCAGTCACGAAGTGTTCGAAAGCGCCTCGCACTTTGCGGTCAACATTCTGGCAGCGGATCAGATTGACTTGTCCAATAACTTCGCTCGCCCGAAAGAGGATCGTTTTGCCGAGATCGAGTTCGAGGCAGGCGAGGGCGGGGCGCCAGTGTTCGCTGACTGTTCTGCGCGTTTTCACTGTGAGAAGTACCAGCAAGTGGACGGTGGCGATCACTGGATCATGATCGGGAAAGTGGTGGCATTCGACGACTTCGGTCGCTCGCCGCTGCTGTACCACCAAGGGGCTTACTCCATGGTCTTGCCGCATACTCGCATGACCAAGCGTGAGGAAGGGCAGCCGCCCAGCAGCCACTTTCAGGGGCGCCTGAGCCACAACGTTTACTACCTGATGACTCAGGCGCTGCGGGCATATCAGGCCGGTTATCAGCCTCGCCAACTGTCGACAGGATTGCGCACCAGCGAGGCACGCATGCTAATGGTGCTGGAGAACGACGCTGGCCTGCCGGTCGCGGATCTGTTGCGGGAAGTCGCAATGCCGGCCCGTGAAATCGATGAGGCTGTCGCCAATCTCAAGCGCAAGGGGTTGGTGTGCGACGAGAACGGGCGCGTGCGCCTGACCGTCAAGGGCATCGATGAAACTGAGGCGTTGTGGACCATTGCGCGGGAGCAGCAGGACAAGGTGTTCGGTCAGTTCTCGGACGAGCAGATGGAAACCTTCAAGACGGTCCTCAAGGCGGTGATTGCCAGCTAAGCGCCGGTGGTCGGGAGCAGGCATGGACAGACAACTGCGATGGCAGCTGTGTTCAAGCCTGTACCCGGGCGAGGGCGTTACAACACGGCTATCCAGGACAGATAGCCAAACGGTGTGCAGATGTTCACGAAAACCACGCAGTGGGTCCAAGAGCTGACGGCAATCGTCAGGCGCATACACCGGGCCGAACCCACGCAACTCCATTCTACGAAGCTGGTGACACGGCACCCCCCATTGCTCGATGCTATCAACGAACTTGAAACCCTGTTTCTGGCGCATCGCTGCGCTGCCGAGGCGCAACGAGTTGCGCGTGTCGATCTTGAAGACGCGTTGTGTGTCTGCTGCGAAAACGTCGCACAGCTCACCGAGCGCAACGAACGGCTGCGCACCGATTATGCCTCGATAGAGAGCGCTCTAGCCGATTGCATGGGGCTTGCAGATCAGCACCGGTCGGACGTCCAGATATGGGAGTTGATGCAGTCAACTCTGACGGAAGGCCTGTGGGACATCATGGTTGTCCAAGGTGATCTTCAACATCCTGCCAGCCAGATGCGCATTTCCAATCAATTCAGGGTTTTGATGGGGTATACACAGCATGAGCTACCGGACGGGTGGGACAGTCAGGTGGGCATCACCCATCCTGACGACCTGAAAGGGATTCTTGCGGTCTTCAAACGGGAGATCGTCGCGCCCGGCGGCAGCGGCGAGTACGTGTTTGAGTACCGCATGCAGCACAAACTACGCGGTTATATCTGGTGCCGGGAGAGAGGGCGGGCGGTACGCGACCCTCAGGGGCGATTGACCCGGGTGCTGGGAGCCGTGCGCGATATCAGTGATGAACGCGCGGCACAGGCCAGTCATCAGCATGCGCGGTTGCAGAATCAAGCGACTTACGGGCAGATCGCGACGGTGGTGGGCGTGATCAAGACCATTGCCGAGCAGACCAATCTGCTGGCGCTGAACGCCGCCATTGAAGCTGCTCGCGCCGGTGAAGTGGGCCGAGGCTTTTCGGTGGTCGCCGATGAAGTGAAAAAGCTCGCCGACAGTACACGGCAGGCCACTCAGCAGATTCAGAGCATGCTTGCCGAACACAAGAAAGACAGTGTCTGAGGTTGCGTTGTTGCAGACAGTTGCGACGGGGCGATCGGTTGATCGCCCCGTTTTTATCAGAAGGGTACCGCCACCGTCAGTTGGCTATAAACGTTGGTGCCATTGCCACCTACTTGATTGCCACCGCTCGCCTCATCCTGTTTCGGTTTGTACAGGCCCAAGAGCGGCGTGATGATCAGATGCTCGTTGACCGCCCACTCGACGAACAGGTCGGTTTCCTGGCCGTCCAGGTTCAAGTTGCCCTGTTTGTGCAACGTTGAGTAATCAAACAGCAGGGCACCCACCGTGACGCCTTCCAGCGGGTGGACTTTCAAAGCCAGGTGGTGAATTCCTGTGTTGCTGTTGAACGGACCTGCGTAATTGGCGGCGACTTCGCCCTGGAACCAGGTGCCGTAACCGGTGCTATAGCCATTGAACATCGAGTCCCAGCCTTCTGAGTAGCGGCTGTAGCGATACGTGATGTCAGGTGCCCAGGGAGTGTCGGCAAAGGTGTAACCGGCTTCTGCGTACCAGGCTTTTTCGGCGCCCGCGTCTTTGTCTTGCCAAGCGTATTCAAATCCGAAATGCGCATTCTTGATCCCGGCATCACCGCTGCCTCGCAGGCTATAGATGTTCATGCCTGCACGCTGCTTCTGGAAGTCACTGGCGTAACGGTCGTCGACGTCGATGCCGTGAATATAGGTCAGGCCCAAGGTGCCAGGGGCGGCAGTGTAATCCAGCGTGCCTGCGGCCATTTCGGTATTGGCCTGGGCGTGGTTGTCCGATTTAAGCCACATCACGCTACCATGCAGCCCGTCTTTACCGCCCAGGCGAAGCACGGCAGTCTGATCGAACGCGTGGCGCGCAGCCAGGTAATAGGCACCTCCGCGATTGAGTGAGCCGTCAGCCGGCCCCTTGCCGAAGTTCAGGCCATCGTCGTTGATGATGAAGCCATTACCCAGTTGGATAATCTGGCGCCCGAACGACACATCGACGCCGTCCTTGCCCAGTACCGGAAACAGGTCGCCTGACTTCCAGCCAGCAAAGGCTTCATCGAACTTGGTGGTGCGTTCGCTACCGTCGGTCAACCCGGCGGCGTCGCCGTCTCCCCAGGTGCCGGAACTGACCAGGTTGGCCGTTCCGTAAACCGTGCCCAGCTCGCCAAACGTGTGATCAGCGCTTAGCCCGTACTTGATGAAGCCCTCCCGCCAGCTTGAGCCACCGATGGTGCCGTCGTAGTTCTTGCGGCTGTTGAACAGCCCGTAGACCGCAAGAAAATTCGCATTGACGTGCGTGTCAGCGTCCGAGTAAAGCTCATACGCGTCAGCCGATGGCGCTGTCAGTGCCGCCAAACTCATGCTTGCAGCGAAAAGAGCGCGCGAACAGTTCCTGGATGTGTGCCCCATTGTTATTTCCCCTGTTGTTTGGACACTGCTTGATGGCAGTGCCGCCATTAGCGGGGGTAGTGGGGGAGGCGTCTTTGACGACGCTGCCACGGCATTGACTCAGCTCGCCACACCCATTGCGTTGGCAGGCTGCTACAAAGCCTGCGGCAGCCACGGGCAAGACGATGTTTTTCGCGCAGAGCAAAGTGTCCGTCAGCGGTGACAGGAGCATCATGGATGGGCGGATATACAATTAGCTTGTCGCCATTACGCCAACCTTGACACAGAGGCATTTGCAAAATGTCGATCAACAATAAGCTCACAGAGCATCTGAATCGCGGAACGGTAGGCTTCCCGACCGCGCTGGCCAGTACAGTCGGTCTTATCATGGCCAGCCCCGTGATCCTCACCGCAACCATGGGGTTCGGTATCGGCGGCAAGGCGTTTGCGGTCGCGATGTTGATCGCGGTTGTGATGATGCTCGCTCAGGCAACGACTTTTGCCGAGGCCGCTGCAATTCTGCCCACCACTGGCTCCGTTTATGACTACATCAACTGTGGCATGGGGCGCTTCTTTGCAATCACCGGTACGCTGTCTGCTTATTTGATCGTGCATGTATTTGCCGGTACGGCCGAGACGATTTTGTCGGGCGTCATGGCTCTGGTGAATTTCGAGCATCTCAATACGCTTGCGGAGTCTGCCGGTGGCTCCTGGTTGCTGGGCGTGATCTTCGTGATCGGCTTTGGCATCCTCAATGCGTTTGGCGTGAGTGTTTTCGGACGTGCGGAAATCATCCTCACCTTTGGCATGTGGACCACTTTGATGGTGTTCGGTGTGCTGGGCCTCGTGGCGGCCCCGGCGGTGCAGCTCGATGGCTGGTTTGGCGAGTCGCTGGTCGGTTCTGACCCGATGACCATCCTTTCGCTGGTGGGTATGGCGATGTTCATGTTCGTCGGCTGTGAGTTCGTCACGCCGCTGGCACCGGACCTGCGCAGATCAGCGTCGGTGATGCCCAAGGCGATGTTGCTGGGGCTGATCGGGGTTGCGTCGTGCATGTTCATCTATGGCGCCGCGATGAAACGTCAGGTCGAAAACCTCGTTCTTGATCCGGCCACCGGTCTGCATTTGTTGGACACGCCGATGGCTATTCCGAAATTTGCAGCTCAGGTGATGGGAGATATCGGCCCGCTCTGGCTGGGCATTGGCTTTCTGTTCGCGGGGGCAGCCACAATCAATACACTGATGGCGGGCGTGCCGCGCATCCTGTACGGCATGGCGGTCGACGGCGCGCTGCCCAAAGTGTTCACTTATCTGCATCCACGCTTCAAGACACCGCTGCTGTGTATTCTTGTGGCAATGTTGATTCCATGCCTGCATGCATGGTACCTGGGCGGCAACGCGGACAACATTCTGCACCTGGTGCTGGCTGCCGTGTGTGCGTGGAGTACCGCCTACCTGCTGGTGACGCTATCGGTAGTGATCCTGCGCCTGCGCCGCCCGGATCTGCCTCGCGCGTACAAGTCGCCGTTCTTTCCGCTCCCGCAAGTCGTCTCCAGCGTCGGTATTTTGTTGGGCATGTGGTTCATCACACCGCCGGGCATGGACCCGGCCCAAGTCTATGTGCCTTTTGGTGTGATGCTCGGTGGTACCGCGCTTTACGCGTTGTTCTGGACGCTGGTGGTGCAGAAGGTCAATCCGTTCGTGCCAGCACGAGTCGAGGATGTCCTTGCCAAAGAATTCGCCATGGAACCGGGCATTCATCAAACTGAGCATTCTCAACATGTTGCTAAAGCTATCTGAATGGTTCGGCGCCCAGCGTGCGCCCACCGGCTATCGCCCCGGGGTCACGCTGGAGCATCTGCGCCGCAACCTCGCGCAAGATAGTTTTGAAGGCGTGGGGGCGGGGCGTGGGCAGTTTCGTTTTCGGTCTGACGGGCCGTTGATCCACGTCTGTGAAAAAACCGAATCCCAGTTGCTCATGCACGTGGTCAAGACTGAGTTTGAATTTGAGGTAGAGGCGTTACATCAGGGGGCAGGGTGTTACGAACTGCACCATACCGGGACGATTTCACGCACTGGCATTCGCTGCCGGCGCCTCAATGGTTCAGTCGACATTGGTGATGCGCTGTCCCGGGCGTTGATTGAAAAACCGGCACTGCGCGCGACGTTGATGCCGCTGGATTTCAAGCGGTTGACAATTCGCTGCGCTGAAGGGCGCTGGCACGTTGCGTTGGAGCATATGGGCGGTAGTGAAGTTGTTAACAGAATGCCGGCTTTTCGCCGATACATTGCTTTGTCAGCCGAGCAGAAAAATCACTTGATGCTGTCGATCCTTGCGCTTGATGAAGCGATTAAAGGGATTGGATCAAAGGTGGCATAAACAGTGCTTGCTCTACACGTTATGCATAACAGTTGCGTGACAATTGATAACATGTTAACAATTGCAGCACAAAAATAAGCATTACGTGTGGAGGTTTCTATGAGCACCCATGAAGCTACCCGTGACGGGCTGGATCGTTGGACCTCGACCATGCAGGCATTGTGTGGTCGTTTCGAAACACACTTGGCGTCCAACCTGTCGCTGTTCATTGGCGAGATTACGACTTGGTCGCACGGCGGGCTGTCGCTGGCGGGGATGCGCACCAATGCCGGGAAGATTGTCCGGTACGGCGATCATGCCGACTATGACGACGATGAGCATTGTTTTCTGGTCAGCCAGCGTTCGGGGCACTGTCAGGTCACGCAAGCGGGGGTGACAATTCAACTGGCACCCGGCGACATGATGCTGATGGATTCGGTGGGGCCATGCTCGATCATGCCGATGGGGTTGATCGATCATGCTTCACTGTCCCTGCCAAGGAGTCTGGTGCACAAGCAATTGCAGATCAGTGGGCAAGCCTTTGGCAAGGTTTCCTCCACTAAAGCCTGCGGACGCATACTGCATTTGCTCATGGACCAAGTGTGCAGGGGTGCAGATGGCAATGCTTATGCGCATACCCAAGGCGAAGCGTTGCAGAGCGCATTCATCACCTTGTTGAGTTCCGGGCTGGAGCAAGCTGAAGAGTGCACCGGTCCAGGCATGCTGGCCGGAATTGATCTTCGCGGGTATGTGCAGAAAGTCATCGATGAATCCCTGACCCAACCGAATCTCACCCCCGCGTCGCTCGCCGGTCGCCTGAACATTTCGGTGCGGCACTTGTACCGGCTTTTCGAAGAGCAAGGCGACAGCGTGTGCCGTTACATCCAGCGTGCGCGCCTCAAGCGCAGTGCCGATGATCTAGCCAATCCCTTCCTCAAAACTGAATCCATCACCTCAATCGCTTACAAGTGGGGGTTCACGGATTCGGCGCATTTCAGCCGCTCGTTCAAAAAGCAGTTCGAGCAATCACCCAAGGATTTTCGGGCTACCAGCTTGCATCATCCCTTGGTCGGCGCCGCTTGAGCCGCACCACAACGTGCTGACGACTTGACTGGGTTTTACGGCAATCGCTATGCTTATGCCTTCCTACCGACCGGTAGGTTGTAGAAAAGGAAGCATAGCGTGCCTGATCCATTGTTGAGTAAACCTCCCCTGAAATTTGCCGTGTCGCTGGCCGTCGTGGGCGCACTCGGACCTGCGGCCGTGGACATGTACCTGCCCAGCCTCCCGGAGATGGCCCGCGATCTGGCAACCGGTCATGCCAGCATTCAATTGACCTTGACCGTGTTTCTGTTTGCCATGGGATTCGGCCAGTTGTTGTTTGGGCCGTGCGTTGATGCGTGGGGGCGTCGTGGTCCGTTGATAGCAGGTTTGCTGTTGTTCAGCGGCAGCGCATTCGGTGCAGCACTGGCCTCCAGCCTGGAAGCATTGTTGCTGGCGCGCGGGTTACAGGGGTTGGGCAGTGCGCTGACGCTGGTAGTGATCATGAGCATGGTGCGCGATGTCAGTCAGGGCGTGCAGGCGGCCAAGCTGTTTGCTTTGTTGATGACTATCGAAGGCGTTGCACCGATCATCGCTCCTGCGGTCGGCGGGTTTATCGATGGTCAGGCGGGCTGGCGCGGTGTGTTGTTCACCCTCGCGGTCCTGGGCGTATTGGTGACGATCAACTCGCTGCTGTCGTTGAAAGAAACGCTGCCTGCCGAGCGACGTGAGCCGCTGAACATTCCCATGATTGCCCGAACCTACGCACGTATTGCCAGTGACCGACAGTTCCTGCTGCCCACGATGGCCGTTTCGGCGGTGTTTTTCTTCCTCTTCGCCTACATTGCCGGGGCAACCTTTGTATACCAGTCGGTGTACCAGTTGCCCGCCGCGCAGTTCGGCTTTCTCTTCGGCACCACCGGTATTGCGATTTTACTCGGCGCCATGCTTGCAGGGCGTTTGGTCAGTCGTCACGGGTTAGGGCGGATGTCGATCATCGGTGTCAGTTGCATTTTGCTGGGAGCCTGCCTGGCGCTGATCAGTGCCATGGTGGGCGCAGGCCTCATAGGCATTGTGGCGGGCATGGCCATTGCGCTGTTGGGGCTGGGCATAGCCGAAACCACGCTGATGTCGCTGGTCATGTCGTCGCAGAAGAAATCCCTGGGTTCTACCGCCGCCTTGCTTGGAGCGTTTCAACTGGGTATTTCCGCTTGCGCGACGCCGATCAGCGGGCTGTTGAGCAGCTTCGGTGCCGAGGCCTGGTGTGGCCTGCTGGTTGCCAGTGCCGCGACGGCATGGTTGCTGACGGCGCTCAGCGTCAGGCGCGCGGCAATGGTGCATTCGCTGTCAGTCAGCCATTGATCGATCGCTCAGCAGATGTTCCCCTTTACTCAATCTTGCTCCTGAGGAGAAACAATGAAACCGCTCAGCCCTTCGGCCGAACGTATCTGTGTCATCGCGATCACGCACTTTGCCGAACGTGGGTATGACGCGTCATCGCTCAACGATATTGCTGTTGCAGCAGGGATGCGTAAGCCTTCTTTGTACGCACACTTCGCCAGTAAAGACGCGCTGTTTGATGCGGCGTGGTCAATGGCCCTGGCCGGCGAACGAATCTACGTCGAGAGCTGTTTTTCTGAAACGGCCGATGATGAGACCGCGGGCAAGCGCTACACCCAATTGCTGTCCGAGCGTTATCAGGAGTCGCCTTCGCTGCGTTTTTTGCTGCGCACGGCATTCTTCCCGCCTGTCGAGCTAAGGCCCATTGTCAGCGCAGGGTTCGAGGCTTACCTGGAGCGCATGAGTGAACTCTTCAGCGCCAGCCTGGTTAAAAGCTACCCATTGCTACCGAGCGTTGAAGTGGCGATGTTCAAAGACGCCTACATTGCCGTCATCGACAGCCTTCACGTCGAACTGATCTACGGTAATTCGCAGGTCTTCGAGCGACGCCTGAGTGCGCTTTGGCGCATGCTGGGTGACTCGTTAAGCCTGGCCACGGGGGAGGTGGCCCGTGGATAACGAATCCATTGGTCTGCTGATTTGTGCCCTGATCATCACCAGCGGTGTGCTCATTCACTGGAAGGGCTGGCGGCCGTAACGCGTTTGCAGACATAAAAAAGCCGCTGGCATTATCCGCCAGCGGCTTGAGAGATCACGTCGTTATTCGTTAGACGACGGCGAAATAGTGCTTCACGAAGCTCTCGCTTACGATTTCCCACAGCACCGGGGTACCTTTGGTCACGAACCAGCTGTCACCGGCTTTGTAGACGCTGCTCTTGCCGGTGCTTTCGTCCGTCAGAATCAACTCGCCGGTGACCACAGTGGCGTGTTCGTTGAACGGGTAGGTCATGCGGAATTTACCTTGGGTGGTGCCAAAGTAGGCGGCGCTGATTGGATCGGTAGGGGCGCCGAAGGTCATTTTGCCGAAGGCTTTGACTTCGCCTTCCAGGATGGTCGAACCCAAGTCGGCCACGGTGCCCCAGGCATCGAGTTCGGACAGTTCAACGCCTTTCTGAAGTGTGGTAATGGTCATGGTAGTTTCTCCAGTGAGTAAGTAATGAGGCATCAACGACGGCCGTTGAAATAACCGGAAAGCTGATGCAGGCTTTTTCCTGCGGTCAGGATCAGGGGGCGGATGTGATCTTTGCCCAGGATCTGGGCGTGCTTGACCGAGCTGATCAGGTTGTAGCGCGACGAGCCATCGCTCATTCCCTCTGCCAGCACTTTGCAAATGATGTGGCTGGGGGTCACGCCAAAACCTGCGTAACCCTGAACGTAGAAGGCGTTGGGGCGGCCGCTCAAGGTGCCGATTTGCGGGAACAGGTTGGCGCCGGTGGCCATGGGGCCGCCCCACGCCAGATCGATCTTCACGTCTTTCAGGTACGGGAAAATCTTTAACATGAGGTTGCGATTCCAGGCTTTGAGGTCGAGCGGTATGTGCTCGACGAAAGGCGTCGCAGCACCGAACAACAAGCGATTTTCGTTGGTCACCCGGTAGTAATCGATTACCGGGCGGATGTCGCTGTAGGCACCGCGAATCGGGCTGATACGGTTGATTAGCTCCTCAGGCAATGGCTCGGTCATCATCTGGAAGGCGTAGGTGTTGAGCGTTGTCTTATGCAGTTCGGGTTCTAGCTTGTTGAGAAAGCTGTCGCACGCCCATAGCAGCTTGGCGGCTTTGACCGACCCACGACCGGTGCGCACGGTGATCTGCTCGCCGTACTTCACTTCCAGTGCGGGGCTGTGTTCGAAGATGCGGGCGCCCAGGCCGACCAGCGCCTGCGCCTCACCCAGCAGCAGGTTCAGCGAATGCACGTGGCCGCCACCCATGTGCAGCAAGGCGCTGCTGTAGGCGTTGGAGCCAATGATCTGTTTGACTTCGTTACCGGCCAGGTAGCGGATTTCATCTTTGGTGTTGATGGACTTGAAGTCGCGCTCCCAGGTTCGAAGGGTCTTGGCCTGACGCTCGTTAAAGCCCATATAGCCGTAGCCATGGCAGAAGTCGGCATCAATGTTGTACTTGGCGATACGGTCTTTGATGATGCCGGCGCCGAGTTCGCTGATTTCGAAGATTTCCCGCAGACCCTGCTCGCCGACGCTGCTTTTTATCTTCTCCAGGTCATGACCGATGCCTGCCATGATCTGTCCGCCGTTTCTGCCGGTGCCGCCAAAACCCAGATAGCGGGCTTCAAGCACCACGATGTTGGTCACGCCTTTTTCTGCCAGCTCCAGTGCCGTGTTGATGCCGGAAAAACCACCGCCAATCACTACGACCTCAGCTTCGATGTCGTTTTCCAGGGTTGGAAACGAGAGGTTGTATTTTTTAGTGGCGGAGTAATAGGTGGGCGTTTCGATAGTGATCATGGCGCAGCCTGAATAGTCGAACGGACGTGATAAACGGGCGTCTCTGGCGCCCAATCCCAAGGTGCTTATTAAGTTCCTAACGATCGGTAGGTGTCTTGATTTTGTCTGCCCTCAAAGTTGACCATGCCTGCCAATGGGAATGCGCGGCAACGGCAGGCTTGACTGTTGAAAATCGCTCCATGATGATGGCGTCATGAATGTATTAACGAAAATTATTGTTGCGTATTACGGCTATCGACTCAACCTTTGAGGCGATGACGGCTGCACGCGTCCCATTCGCCTGAGGCGAACAGGATGCCCTTCCTCTCTCCTCGGGCACTTTCCCTGGAGAGCACCATGACTGAACCTTCCCCGGACCTTATAGCCCATTTGCAGGCGCGCGGATTTATCCACCAGAGCACCGACCTGGACGGTCTGCGCAAACACCTCGCCACTGGCCGCCGGACGATCTATCTAGGCTTTGACGCCACCGCCGATAGCCTGCATGTCGGCCATTTGCAGGGCTTGATGCTGATGCGCTGGTTACAGAAGGCGGGTCACCGGCCTATTCTGCTTATCGGTGGCGCAACCACGCGGATTGGTGATCCCAGCTTCCGCGATGAGAGCCGCCCGATCCTCGACGAGGCGCAGATTCAAGCCAATATCACCGGCATCACACGCACCTTCGCACGTTACCTGACACTCGCCGCCGACGCCGGCAAGGTCGTGGACAATGCTGAGTGGCTGGATGGCATCGGCTACTTGCGCTTTCTTGATCAGGTCGGACGCTACTTCTCGATCAATCGGCTGCTGACCTTTGATGCGGTCCGGCAACGTCTGGATCGCGAGCATTCACTGTCGTTTCTGGAATTCGGCTACACGCTTTTGCAAGCTCATGACTTCACCGAGCTGGCCAAACAATACGATTGCACGGTGCAATTGGGGGGCGCTGATCAGTGGGCGAACATCATCAATGGCGTCGAGCTGGGGCGGCGGCGTGATAATCGCCAGCTGTTCGGGCTGACGATGCCTCTGCTGACCAGCAGTGACGGCAAAAAGATGGGCAAGTCCGTCAGTGGTGCGGTCTGGCTCGACGGCAGCCGCTTGTCGCCCTTTGATTTCTGGCAGTTCTGGCGTAACTGTGATGACCGCGACGTGGCGCGATTTCTGGCGTTGTTCAGCGAACTCTCGCTGACGGAGATTCAAACGCTCACCGCTGAGCAGGGTGAAGCCCTCAATCACGCCAAGTGCGTGCTCGCCGATCAGGTCACGGCACTGGCCCATGGCGCTGAGGCCGCGAGACAGGCACGTGCGGCCGCGCTGGCTATTTTTGCCGAAGGCGGTGACGCAGAACTGACGCCGATGACCATCGACCGGCGCAGCGTGCAGGCAGGAATCAGTCTGGCCGAGTTGTTGGTGCGTCTGGGCATCGAAAAGTCACGTGCGGCGGTGCGCCGACTGGCCAGTGGTCGCGGCCTGCGCCTGGACGGGATGATCGTGGAAGCGGGCGACGTCTTGTTGAACCCCGAAGCCTTGCAGTGGCGCATTAGCTTGGGGAAAAAGCGTCATTTCCATGTGCAGGTTGTGGATTGATCCGGTGCAGTGACTGAGGATTCATGGTAATTTCGTTAAAATATTAACCAAATTATTATGCTCTCTATGAACAGTCCTCGTCAGTCGTTGACGCTTAATCTTTTGCAGGCACGGGATGTGGCCATGGGGTTCTTTCGGCCGTCGCTCAACGAGCACGGTCTGACGGAACAACAGTGGCGCGTCATCCGCATTCTCAGTCAGCAGGGCGAGTTGGAAACCAATCGCCTTGCCGATCTGGCATGCATCCTCAAACCCAGCATGACAGGCGTATTGTCGCGCATGGAGGAGGCCAGGCTGATCTCACGGCGCAAACGGGACTCGGATCAACGTTGCGTGCTGGTCCGTCTGGATGACGCCGGCATGCAATGCTTCAACACCATGAGTGAGCGTATGGAGCAAAACTACCAGCGATTGCAGGCTCGCCTTGGCGAGCAAAAACTGCAGACGCTGTTGGGTTTGCTCAATGACTTGAAAGCGGTCAAGCCGTGAATGCCTGAACAAGGCGCCTGCCGATTGGCGCGCTGTGCCATGAGCCCCGGAACTGTGTTTCCAGTGAAGTGAAAACGGCCGTTGCGCGAATCCGCAACGGCCGTTTTTGTCCTACCTGGCCGGACGTGTTACTTGATGCCCAAGCACATGTACTTCTGCTCGATGTAGTCGTCGATGCCGTATTTGGAACCTTCACGGCCCAGACCCGACTGCTTGATACCGCCGAAGGGTGCCACCTCTGTCGAGATCAAGCCTTCGTTGACGCCGACCATGCCGTATTCCAGGGCTTCGCTGACGCGCCATGCACGGCCCAGGTCGCGGGTGTAGAGGTATGAGGCCAGGCCGAACTCAGTGTCGTTAGCGAGGGCGATGGCCTGCTCTTCAGTGTCGAAGCGGAAAATCGGCGCCAATGGACCGAACGTTTCGTCACGGGCCACCAGCATGTCCGGGGTGACGTCACCCAGAACGGTCGGTTCGTAGAAGTTGCCACCCAAGGTATGTGGCTGACCACCGGTCAGCAGTGTCGCGCCTTTTTCCAGCGCATCGCTGACGTGTTCTTGGACCTTGGCCACGGCCTGTGCGTTGATCAGTGGCCCTTGCTGGGCGCCTTCGGTGGCTGCGTCGGCCACCTTCAGCGCTTTGACTGCCGCCACCAGTTTCTGGCTGAAAGCGTCATAAACGCTGTTCTGCACCAGCAGCCGGTTGGTGCAAACGCAGGTCTGACCGGTATTGCGGAATTTCGAACCGATGGCGCCTTCGACGGCAGCGTCCAGATCGGCGTCTTCGAAGACGATGAACGGCGCATTGCCGCCCAGCTCCAGGCTCACCTTTTTGATGGTTTCTGCGCATTGCGCCATCAGCAATTTGCCGATACCGGTCGAGCCGGTGAACGACACTTTCTGCACCAGCGGATTGCCGGTCAGCTCGGCGCCGATCTCCCGCGAGCTTCTGCCGGGAACGATGTTCAGCACGCCCGCCGGAATGCCTGCGCGCTCGCCCAGCTCGGCCAGTGCCAGTGCCGACAACGGCGTTTCGGACGCTGGTTTCAAGACCACTGTGCAGCCCGCCGCCAGTGCCGGACCCACCTTGCGAGTGATCATTGCGTTGGGGAAGTTCCACGGTGTGATCGCCGCCACCACGCCGATGGCCTGTTTGATCACCAGCAGGCGGCGACCGTGTTTGTCATGGGGAATGATATCGCCATACACGCGCTTGGCTTCTTCGGCGAACCACTCGATGAAACTGGCACCGTAGGCGATTTCGCCACGGCTCTCGGCCAATGGCTTACCTTGCTCCCAGCTCAACAGACGAGCGAGATCTTCCTGATTGGCCATGATCAGGTCGAACCATTTACGCAGCACTGCGCTGCGCTCTTTAGCGGTTTTGCTGCGCCAGGCGGGCAGGGCGCAATGGGCTGCGTCAATGGCACGGGCGGTTTCGACCTGGCCCATGGAGCTGACTTCGACGATCACTTGACCGTTGGCTGGGTCCGTCACGTTGAAGCAGCCGCGGTTGTCCGCATCTGTCCATTGACCGTTGATGTAGCCTTGCGTACGCAGCAGATTCAGATCGTTGAGTTTCATGGTGTCTTCCAGTTTCAATACACGCCGCCGCCGGTGTTCACCGCGACAGTTTCTTTGAATTTGCCTGCCAGGCTCTGCAGCCCGCGCATCAGAACGGTGGTGTCGACACCCACCGCAACAAACGCCGCGCCCAGTTCTATGTAGCGGCGCGCGAGCGTCTCGTCAGCGCTCAGAATCCCGGCGGCTTTACCGGCTTTCTGGATACGTACGATGGCGTCCTCGATGGCCGCTTGCACCTCGGGATGCCCCGGGTTGCCGCGATAGCCCATGGACGCGCTGAGGTCTGCCGGACCGATGAAGACACCGTCGACACCTTCGACTCCTGCGATGGCATCGAGATTTTCCAGGCCTTCGCGGTTCTCGATTTGCACCAGCAGGCACATTTGCTCGTCAGCCTGATCGAGGTAGCCGGGGATGCTGTTCCAGCGTGAGGCCCGGGCCAGTGCACTGCCAACACCGCGCACGCCGTAAGGCGGGTAGTGAATGGCGCGAACGAGCTGGCGTGCCTGCCCGGCGGTTTCAACCATGGGCACCAGCAGGGTTTGCACGCCGATGTCGAGCACCTGCTTGATTAGCGCGGTGTCGCCGATGACCGGGCGAATCACCGGCTGGCTGGCGTAGGGCGCCACGGCCTGCAATTGCCCCAGCATGCCGCGCAGGTCGTTGGGCGCATGTTCGCCGTCGATCAGCAGCCAGTCGAAACCGGCGTTGGCCGCCAGCTCCGCGCAATAGGGATTGGCCAGGCCCAGCCACAGCCCGATTTGGGCTTGACCGCTCTTGAGGCGCTGTTTGAACGTGTTGATGGGCATCTTCATCAGGCAGTTCTCCACTCAGACAAAGCGGCAGGAAATGGAACCCAGCATGTCGTAGTCGACATGAAAGGTGTCGCCCGGATTGGCGGCTACCGGACGCGTGAACGAACCGCCCAAAATCACTTGGCCAGGCAGCAATGTGACGTCATAAGGGGCGAGTTTGTTGGCCAGCCACGCTACGCCTTTGGCCGGGTGGTTGAGCACGGCGGCCGAGACGCCGGACTCTTCAATCACGCCATTGCGATACAGCACGGCGGGTACTTTGCGCAGATCGATGTCGGAGGGGCGCACGGCGCGTCCACCCATGACCACACCGGCGTTGGCTGCGTTGTCCGAAATGGTGTCGAAGACTTTGCGGGTGGCCTTGGTTTGCGGGTCGACCTGCTGAATCCGTGCGTCGATGATCTCCAGCGCCGGGATCACCCATTCGGTGGCGTCCAGTACATCGAAGACCGTCACGTTCGGTCCCTTGAGCGGTTTGCCGAGAATGAACGCCAGTTCCACTTCCACGCGAGGCACGATGAAGCGGTTGAACGGGATATCTGTACCTTCGTCGAAGAACATGTCGTCCAGCAGCGCACCGTAATCCGGTTCGGTGATATTCGACGACACCTGCATGGCGCGGGAAGTCAGGCCTATTTTGTGGCCGACCAGCTTGCGCCCGTCCTTGATTTTCTGCGCGACCCAGGCGCGTTGAATGGCGTATGCGTCGTCGATGGTAATGTTGGGGTGGTCCAGGGAGAACTGGCGCACTTGTTCTCGTGAGCGTTCTGCGCTGTCCAGTTGCGCAGCGGCTTGTTGGATCAGGCTGATGTCGAGCATGGGGAGGATCTCTTATTGAGGATTGACGATGGCGGCGTTGGTGCGCAGCACCAGAAAGCCGCCGAAAGCGATGAACAGGGCCAGTAAGTAGAGGGCGAGGCTGGCGCTCTGGGTGGTGTCGCGCATCCAGCCGATCAAGTAGGGCGCGAGAAACGATGCGATGCTGCCAAACGAGCTGATCAGCGCGATGCCCGAGGCCTGGGTGGCACCCGACAGAAACGCCGGTGGCAGTTGCCAGAACATCGGCAAGGCGGCGCTTGCACCCATGCCGGCAATGATCAGCCCGCTGAGCACGACCATCGCGTTATTCGGCGCGATACCGGCAATGCTGATGCCAATGGCAGACATCAGCAGCGGCACGCACAGATGCCAGCGACGTTCCCGACGACGGTCCGAGGAGCGACCGCAGCCGATCATGAAAAAACAGCCCGCCAGATAAGGCACGGCGCTCAAAAGACCGACCTTGCCGTCGCTGCCGATACCCGCACTGTGGATCAGCGTGGGCATCCAGAACGCCAGGGTGTTGACCGCCAGCATGACCGCAAAATAAATGGCAACCAGCAGCCAGACCTGCGGATCCTTGAGGATGCCCGAAAACGAGGTGATGGTTTTGCGCTGTTCTTCTTGGTCCAGTTGCTCACGCAGTTGCTGTTTTTGCTCGGTGCTCAACCAGTTCACGGTTTCAAAATGGTCCGGCAGGCACTTGAGCACCACCAGCCCCAGCAAGACCACTGGAGCGCCTTCCAGCAGGAACATCCACTGCCAGCCACGCAGGCCGCCGAAATCGTGAAAGCCTTGAAGAATGCCGCCCGACAATGGGCCGCCAATCACGCCTGCCATGGGAACGGCAATCGCAAACAATGCAGTGATCTGGGCGCGGCGTCTGGCCGGGTACCAGCGATTGAGAAAGACCAGAATGCCGGGGAAGAAGCCGGCCTCAGCCACCCCAAGCAGAAAGCGCAGGATGTAAAAGCCGTTGGCGCTTTCGATCCACAACATGCCGGTGGACAGGGTGCCCCAGACCACCATCAGTGAGGCTATCCAGCGACGGGGGCCGACCCGGTCCAGGGCCATGTTACTCGGCACCCCGAACAGCGCGTACGCCACGAAAAACAGACCGGCACCAAACCCGTAAACGGTGTCGCTCAGGTGCAGGTCGGCGCTCATCTGCATCTTGGCAAAGCCAATGTTGATGCGGTCCAGGTGGGCAAACAGGTAGCAGATCAACAACAGCGGCATGAGCCGCCAGGTGACGATGCTGTGGGTGGTATTGCGTGCAGCGCGCAAGGTACCGGTTGCAGTATTGGCTGGGCTCATGATGTTGTACTTTTTGTTGGATGAGGTTTGCGCAGGGGCGTGGCAGCGCGGGGTTGCGCGTCAGACCGTTTTGTTGAATAGCGGATGCAGGGAACTGTGCTTGCCGTCGTAGACCTGGCCGGGGCTTTCATCGATTTGCAAGGTGATGCCGAGCGGGCGTTGCTTCAGCAGTTCACCCAAATGAGCGCTCAACACGGCGAGCAGGCTGTCGCCTACGGCCTTGTGCACGGCAGCGCTGCGACCCGCGCCCATGCGAAGATTGGCGTAAAGAAAGCCGTACTGGCCTTTGCCGTCGGCCACCGCGCTATGGGCGGCCGGGTAGGCCAGAACGCGAGTGCCGCCGGTGGGGAACACGGCTTTACCGGATTCATCGCGCTGTTCGAGCATGCTGTCGGCCAGGGCGCGGCACAGGCTGGAGACGTCGGCCTGCTGTTCCAGGTCCGGGGTATAGAGAAGCACCAAATGAGGCATGTTGGTTTTCCTGCGTCGTGATCAAGTCAGGTGCCAGGCGCTCATGGCCCGGCAACCGGTTGCGTGCGTCGCCGGGCTACAGGCGACTGGTGGGCACAACGGCACCGGGGTTGGCGGCTTGGGCCAGAGGAATGTTGGCGCCGTTCTGTGGCGTCACCGGAAACACCGCGTTGATCTGGCCAGTGCCCGAGGAGCCGAAGTAGGGCGTCACCACTTCGGCCTTGCCGTCGTAGTCACTCCAGCCCAGCGCTCCCAGCAGCATGGCGGTGTCATGCATGAAGCCTTCGCCGTGGCCTTTGGCGGCGTACTCGGGGAGCATGCCGCAGAACTCAGCCCATTCAGCGTTCTCCCACATGCTCACCACGCGGTGATCGAGGGTTTCAAGGAACGGGCTCCAGACTTTGGTGGCGAAGTCTGGCGCTTGGCCGTTCTGGGCAAAACGGTGCGACAGCGAGCCGCTGGCGAGAAACGCCACGGTGCCGTCGTAGTGATCTTCCACTGCTTTGCGCATGGCCCAGCCCAGACGGGCGCTGTCGGCAAGGTAGTGCGAGGTGCACAGCGCAGAAACCGAGATCACCTTGAAGTGCTGGTCTTTGTTCATGTAGCGCATTGGCACCAGCGTGCCGTACTCCGGACCCAGCGTGGTGGCGTGGTGCGCCATGGTTTCGACGTTGAAGCGGTTGCAGGTTTCGGCCAGCAACAGGCCCAGTTGGGTGTTGCCCGGAAACTCGTATTCCATGTTGCTGATGAAATGCGGCAGTTCGTTGCTGGTGTATACGCCCTTGAAATGGGGCCCGCACAGAACGTGATAATTGGCGTTGACCAACCAGTGAGTGTCGAACACCACGATGGTGTCCACTCCGAGTTCCCGACAGCGCCTGGCGATCTCGTAGTGCCCGTCGATGGCAGCCTGACGGAAGCCCTGGCGAGGACCCGGCAGTTCTGAAAGGTACATGGAAGGAACGTGTGTGATCTTGGCGGCTAATGCCAGCGTGCCCATGATGAGGCTCCTTTCTTGTTGTGTGGTGCTCTCGCGCCGGGTGTCTGGCCCGGCGTGAGAGGCGGTTGTCATACGCCCCAGCGAGGAATGTGGTGGCTGCCCATGGAGATACAGACGTTCTTGATTTCGGCGAAGACTTCAAAGCTGTACTGACCGCCTTCACGGCCGGTGCCCGAGCCCTTGACGCCACCGAAAGGCTGACGCAGGTCACGCACGTTCTGGCTGTTGATGAACACCATGCCCGCCTCAATGCCTCGTGCCAGGCGGTGCGCCTTGCCGATATCCTGGGTCCAGATGTAGGAGGCCAGGCCGTACTCGGTGTCGTTGGCCAGCTTCAGCGCTTCAGCTTCGTCTTTGAACGGGATCAGGCACACCACCGGGCCAAAGATTTCTTCCTGGGCGATGCGCATGTTGTTATTCACGTCAGCAAACACGGTGGGCTGAATGAACTGGCCACGGCTCAGGTGAGCGGGCAGGTTGGCCGGACGCTCCAGACCACCGGCGAGCAGGGTGGCGCCTTCTTCCAGACCAATCTTGATGTAGCCGGTGACCTTGTCGTAGTGCGCCTGGGTAATCATAGAACCCACTTGGGTTTTCGGGTCTTGCGGATCCCCGACGATCAAGCGTTTGGCTCGCGCGGCAAATTCGGCGACGAACTGCGGATACACGCTTTCCTGAATGAAGATCCGGCTACCGGCGGTGCAGCGTTCGCCGTTCAACGAGAAGATAGTGAACAGCGCCGCATCCAGTGCGCGCTCAAGGTCGGCATCTTCGAAAATCAGCACCGGAGACTTGCCGCCCAGTTCCATCGAGTATTTTTTCAGGCCAGCGGTCTGCATGATCTTCTTGCCGGTGGCGGTGCCGCCGGTGAACGAAATCGCACGCACATCGGGATGGCGCACCAGCGCATCACCGGCGGTCGCGCCATAGCCCTGAATCACGTTGAGCACACCGTTGGGAATCCCGGCTTCCACGGCCAGGCGACCGAGTTCGTTGGCGGTCAGGGGCGACAGTTCCGACATTTTCAGAACAGCGGTGTTGCCCAGCGCCAGGCACGGCGCAGTTTTCCAGGTGGCGGTCATGAACGGCACGTTCCACGGCGACACCAGACCGCAGACGCCCACTGGCTGGTACAGGGTGTAGTTGAGCATCTGGTCGTCGACCGGGTAACTGTGGCCATCCATGCGGGTGCAGACTTCGGCGAAGAAGTCGAAGTTGTGCGAGGCGCGTGGAATCAGCACGTTTTTGGTCTGGTGAATCGGCAGGCCCGTGTCCAGGGTTTCCAGCTCTGCCAGACGTGGCACGTTCTGCTCGATCAGCTCACCCAGTTTGCGCATCAGTTTTGCGCGCTGCGCCGCCGGAGTGTTGGCCCACTTGGGGAATGCTTCTTTGGCCGCTGCAACCGCCTGTGCCACTTCTTCGGCGCCACCGCTAGCGACTTCACCGATGGCCTCGCCGGTGGCCGGATTGTAGTTGACGAAGACGTCTTTGCTTTCGACTTCGCGGCCGTTAATCCAGTGCTTGATCATGGTGCTTACGCCTCTTGCTCAGCGAGCTTTTTGTTCTCGAAGAAGTCAGCTTCGCTGACGATACGGTTTACCAGACGGCCTACGCCCTCGACCTCGACAATCACTTCATCACCCGGCACCACATCGGCCAGACCTTCCGGCGTGCCGGTGGCGATCATGTCGCCTGGTTGCAAGGTCATGAAGCTGGACAAGTATTCGATCAGGTATGGAATGTCGAAAATCATGTCTTTGGTGGAGCCTTCCTGACGCAGCTCACCGTTGATCCAGGTGCGCAGAGTCAGGTCGGAAACGTCTGGCACATCGGCGACGTCGACGATCCATGGGCCGACCGGAGTCGTGGCGTCACGGTTTTTCACCCGCAGGTTGGGGCGGTAGTAGTTTTCCAGGTAGTCGCGAATGGCGTAGTCGTTGCAGACGGTGTAGCCAGCCAGATACTCCAGGGCGTCTTCGCGTTTGACGTTGCGTGCCGGCTTACCGATTACCGCCACCAGTTCGCACTCGTAGTGCATGTAGGCAACGTTGTCAGGGCGCCAGGTGGTCTGGTTATGACCGGTGTAGGTGCCGACCGATTTGACGAAGGCCAGTGGCTCGGTGGGTGGTGCAAAAGCCAGCTCTTTGGCGTGGTCAGCGTAGTTCAGACCCAGGGCGAACATGCTGCCGGACGCCGGAGGCAGCCACTGGACGTCCGATTCCTGCAGCAGTCGGCCATCGGCCAAACGCAGGGCGTTGTTGTCTTCGACCGTGGCGGCGTACACCTGGCCGTCGTAACGGATGCGTGCGTGTTTCATGGTGGGCTCCTCTTTACTCGGCCACGATGTGGTTGACGAGGCGGCCCAGGCCGCTGATGTCGACTTCGACTTTGTCGCCAGGCACGACATCGACGCGGCCTTCGGGGGTGCCGGTGATCAGCACGTCACCTGCGTGCAGGGTCATGAACTCGCTGATCTCGCTGATCAGGCGTGCCACGTCGCGCACGAAATGCGCGGTGCTGCCCTGTTGGCGCAGCTCGCCGTTGACCCACAGTTTCAGGGTCAGGTCATTGGGGTTAGCCACTTGATCCCGTGGCACCAGTTCCGGGCCAATGGCGCAAAAACCATCGCGGCATTTGGCTTTTACGGCCGGACGGTAGTAGCTGTTTTCCGGCAGGCTGAACTCGTTGACGATGGTGTAACCGGCGACGTGCGCCAGTGCATCGGCCTCACTGACGCGGCTGGCACTCTTGCCGATCACCACGCCCAGCGCCGGGCCCGGTTGCAGACGCAGGTCGCCACCAGGGTGGACCACTGCCTGATCATGACCGTTGCGGGTATTGGGTGTTTTGATGAACAACACCGGTTTGACGGGCGGCTGCTTATAGGGCGTTTCGTGGAACTGAGCGAGGTGCTCATCCACCAGACCTTGGTAATTCAGCGCAACGCCGAACAAGGTGCCGGCCGCAACGTCATGCAATGCATGGCTCATGCTTGTCTCCTGGCAGTGGCGAAGCAAACGCTGCCTCGCTCAAATTGTTAACATGTTAATGTTATAGTTAATATATTAATGATCGTCAACCTTTCCTGTGTGCTAGCCGCCATCGGGCGAGCGGTGCACCATGGGCAAGCCGTAACGTCGCCACGACAAAAAAATAATGAGTACACCGCAATGAATGACCGCCATCCGATCCCGAACATCAACATCGGCAAGGTCTACGATCAGCGCTACAGCGACAGCGAAGTCCATTACGACAGCCTGGGTAATCTCGCGGGTTTTTTCGGTCGCAACATGCCGGTTCACCGCCATGACCGGTTCTTTCAGGTGCATTACGTCAAGAGCGGCACCGTGCGCGTTTACCTGGATGACCAGCAGTACGTGGAATCGGGGCCAATGTTCTTTTTCACTCCGCCAACGATTCCGCACTCGTTTGTCACCGAGGCCGACAGCGATGGGCATGTGCTCACCGTGCGCCAACAATTGGTCTGGCAACTGATAGAAAGCGAGCCCGGCTTGGCTTCCGGTCCGCATATACCGGCGGCGTGTGTGGCGCTGGAGCGTATTGCCCCGGAATTCAAAGCGGAGGCACGTCGGCTGGAGTTTCTGTTCGATGAGTTGCACAGCGAGATGGGTAGTCAGGCTGCGGGGCAGGGTACGGCGGTATTGAACCTGACCCGGCTGGTGTTGATCAGCCTGCTCCGGTTGTGTGCCAACTCGCTGACGGCGACGCCTGCCAAGCATGAGGATTTGCAGATTTTTCATCGTTTCAATGAACTGATCGAGGCGCACTACCTGGAGCATTGGGCGCTGGGTAAATACGCGGACTCGATGGGGGTAACGGAGGCCCGGCTCAATGACGTGTGCCGCAGAGTCGCCGACCTGCCTTCCAAGCGTCTGGTTCTGGAGCGGGTGATGCAGGAAGCCCGGCGCTTGCTGTTGTTCACCGGGCACTCCGCCAATGAGATCTGCTACCAGCTCGGCTTTAAGGATCCGGCGTATTTCAGCCGTTTTTTCCAGCGCTATGCGCAGATGACCCCAGGCGAATTTCGTTTGCGTCAGGCCGGGTTGCGTTAGGCAGCAAAGGTGTTCAGATCCCATTCTTGGTTCTCAGAACGCAAAAAAACCGCGCATGGCGCGGTTGAAGAAGGTGAGAGCATTCAGACTGATCGAAACCCGGCGTGGGGAACATGCCTTTTACGGACTACCGATTGCACTTTTCAAAGCGCCCTCAGCAGGCCTTAAAGATAACATGTTAACGTGTCTGCCCGATGCCAACGCAGGCTCACCCGATGCTCTCTCTGAACCGCCCCGAACGCTTGATTGTGCTGCTGGCTGCACTGGTTGCTTTTGCGCCGCTCTCGATTGATACCTACCTTCCGAGCTTGCCACTGATTGCGCGAAGCCTGGCCACCGACCCGAGCCATGTGCAGATGACAATCGGGGTTTTCTTGCTCGGGCTGTGCCTGGGGATGTTGGTATACGGGCCGCTCTCTGACCGCTTTGGGCGGCGGCCCGTGTTGCTGACAGGCATGGTGATTTATCTAGTCGCGACGCTGGGCTGCGTCTGGGCGTCCAGTATTGAGCAGATGATCCTCTGGCGTTTCATTCAGGCACTGGGCGGCGCGGCGGCAGCGGTTCTGGCCCGTGCCATCGTGCGTGATCTGTTTGCGCTGGATGAGGCGGCCCGGGTCTTGTCAATGATGCATCTGGTGACGATGGTCGCGACGTTGGTGGCGCCCCTTGCCGGAAGCGTGTTGATGGAGTGGAGTGGATGGCGTGGCATTTTTATCGGGCTGCTGCTATTTGCAGGGGTGTGCTTCGCCGCAACCCTTAAATGGATCCCAGAAACCTCTGCCGTCGAGCACCGTGGCCGCTCGATCGGGCGCGCGTTCGCTGCCTATTGGCACATCGCCGCGCAGCCCCGGGCTTGGGGCTATATGCTGTGCATGGGGCTCTCGTTCGGTGGCATGTTTGCGTTCATCACCGCTTCGCCTTTCGTTTACGTCGACTTTTTTGGCGTTTCACCCCAGGCCTACGCGCTGTTGTTTGGCGCGAACATCGCCGGTGTTATCGTCGTCACCTTCTCCAATGCCCGGTTGGTCAAGCGTATCGGCACGTTGCGCATGCTCGGTGCCGGAGCCGTAATCGCAGGGGTGGCCGGCATTTCGCTGTTGGTGCTGGGTGTGTCGGGCCAGGCGAGTCTCGCCTCGATTGTCGGCTGCGTGATTGTCTACGTCAGTGTCACGGGCTTGTTGGGTGCCAACAGCGTGGCTAGCCTGTTGGGGCTGTTCCCTGGGCAAGCGGGCGCAGCGGCGGGGCTGGCGGTATCCGGCCAGTTCGCGCTGGGTGCTGGGTTCAGCGCGATGACCAGTGCATTTATGGATGGCTCCCCGTTACCCATGTGCGTGGCAATGGCAGTGGCCGGCATCGGGAGCTGGGGTGCTTTCATGCTGGTTTACCTTTCACATCGCACAACCACAGCGACAGGTTGTGTCCCACAATAAGTCGCTTTCGTTATTGTTTTTATCGGGATCGTTTTTTCAAGTAAGTGCGTAAGTTGCTAACATATTATTTATATTCAGCCAGGGTATTTCCTCTGCTTTCATCGTGTCGTGATCAAAACACAAGGTCCGTACTTGTGAGGTATTCTGTCGTTCGTGAATCAAGGTTGCGTGTGCCGATCTGCGCCCTTAAGCTGCAAATTCATTCACTTCACAACATGTGCCATGACAAACCCCAGACCTTCGCTGACCCTGACACTGCTGCAAGCGAGAGAAGCGGCAATGGCCTTTTTTCGTCCTGGCTTGAATGCCCATGACCTGACCGAGCAGCAATGGCGGGTAATCCGCATCCTGCGCCAGCAAGGCGAGTTGGAAAGTCATCAGTTGGCCCATCAGACGTGCATCCTGAAGCCGAGCATGAGTGGCGTACTCAAGCGCCTGGAGCGGGACGGGCTGGTAGCCCGTCGCAAATCGGCCGAAGACCAGCGACGGATCTTTTTGAGCCTGACCAACGACGGCCATCAGTGCTTCCTGTCGATGAGTGAAGGTATGGAGCGTGGTTATCAGGAGATTCAACGGCAGTTCGGCGAAGAGCGGCTGCAGCAGTTGCTAGAGCTGCTGGGCGAACTGAAAAAAATCAAGCCCTGAACCTTCCGAGGCTGCGCACAGGGCTATTTATTCAGGCGATTTTATCAGGCGCCTGAATGGGGTGGGGTGGGTTTAACTGAATCGTTCGAAACGATACAGGGCGGGGTCTGCTCAGCGCGTCGTTGTTCAACCGGGAATTGACCTTGGAATTCTGGACACGCACGCGTTCGAACGGTGAGACGTCCTCCGAGCGCCAGCGGCGCGCCAGTGCAACATCCTTGAAGAAGTACTTACCCAGTGAAATACGCAGGAAGTCACGTTGCGCACGCAGTTGCGGCAGGTACTGGCGTCCGAGCAACAGAAGGCAGGTTTCGTAAAGTTCCGCTCTGATACATCATTTAACATAATATACATTACACGTAACTATATGTTGCGAGATCAGCCCGGTTGCGCACCCGATTTCAATCTCCACCATGGCTCTTCGAAGCACCTTGCCTTTGATGCGCGGTGATCTCTCAATTTCAAATGTACGGCTCTCAATCCTCATCACGCGTCAGCTTTTCAATCAGCGCTCGATGCTGTGGATACTGCGCTGTGAGTTTCCTTCGATTCCCCATTTCCATATCCGCGAAATCAAACCCTGGCGAAACCGCTTCGCTGATCAAGCCGAATCCGTTCTCGCCATTGAGCAGTCTGGAGGCTTTCCAGATTCCGCCCGGTACGTGCAGTTGCAGATGTTGTCCTGCCAGAATGTCGCTGCCCATCACCAGCGTCTGCAGCGAGCCGTCGGCATGAATCAGGCTGTACTCGATGGCGTCGCCCAGATGGAAATAATGCAGGATGTCCGACTGGTTGAAATGAAACTGGCCAACCGGTGATTCTTCGGTCAACAGATAGTAAATCGACGTCATCAGATAACGCGGTCCGTCCGTTGTTTCGAGCATATCCCGGTGGTCGGCCTGATAGGTTCTGCGAAAAAATCCGCCTTCGACGTGAGGTTCAAGGTCCAGTGATGCGATCAGGTTTGACGCAGTAATCGAGCGTGGATTCATGACACTGCTCCAACGATTTCCAATACAGCCTGCAATAACTCGACTAAACGGTCATTTAGTGTAGTTAACCTATAATGGCTTCACATTCGAAGACGTTCGCTGCACTTCTGCTCTTGACTTTACCAAACCGCAATATGCGAATCTGCCCTCGGCTCAGTCCCTCCGCACAACACGCCACTGACCGGATCACGAAGAATGATTTGCCCCCGGCCGTAATCCGTCAGATCACAGGCGATCTGCACATTATGCCCCCGTCGTACCAAGGCATTGGCCAGATCCCTCGAAGCTCCCTGTTCGATCCCAACCTCCATTCCTCCCAGCCATTGCCAACGCGGAGCGTCCAGCGCTGACTGCGGATTCAATCCGAAATCCACCAGGTTCATGACCATCTGCACATGCCCCTGAGGCTGCATGTACCCGCCCATTACGCCAAACGGCCCAAGTGCCTTTCCGTCCTTGGTCAGGAAGCCCGGAATAATCGTATGAAACGTCTTCTTGCCCGGCGCAAGGCAGTTGGCATGTTCCGGATCAAGACTGAATTCCTGCCCCCGGTTCTGCAGTGCAATGCCGCTGTCAGGCAGCACCACACCCGAACCAAAGCCGTGGTAATTGCTCTGGATGAACGAAACCATGTTGCCTTGCCCATCGGCCGTCGCCAGATAAACCGTACCGCTGGCATGAGGATCGCCTGGCTTGGGTGGCTGTGCTTTATCGCCGATCTGCCCACGTCGCCGTGCGCTGTAGTCGTCACTCAACAGATCGGCCACCGCCACGCGCATATGCAATGGATCAGTGATGTAGTGCAAGCCATCGCTGTAGGCCAGTTTCATGGCCTCCAGCTGGCGATGCCAGGTCTGTTGACTGTCGCGATGATCGAAGTCGAAACCTTCGAGAATCTTCAGCGCCATCAGTGCAACCAGACCCTGGCCGCTTGGCGGAATTTCCCAGACATCCACACCGCGATAATTGACGTGGATCGGCTCCACCCACTGCGCCCGGTACTGCTCGAGATCCGTGGTTCGTAAATACCCGCCAGTCGCCCGTGAATGAGCGTTCAGCCGTTGGGCCAACGCGCCGCGGTACAAACTCTCGCAGCGGCTCTGCGCCAACTCTTCAAGCGTCCGCGCTTGTGCCGGATTGCGAAACAGCTCCCCTGCCCTCGGCGCCCTGCCCTCAATCAGGAACGTATCGAACCAGGCATCCAGCACTTCATCGCGATGGGGACTGAATTCGTCCAGAGCAACCTGCCACTGATGGGCAACCACGGGCGACAGCGGAAAACCATCCCGCGCCAGGCTGATCGCTGGTTGCAGCAAGTCAGCGAACGGCAACACCCCGAAGCGTTGAGAAAGCTCGGCCCAGGCCGATGGGCAACCGGGCACCGTCACCGGCGTCCAGCCATACAGCGGCATTTGTTCATGACTGGCCGCCTTGACCGCTTCGATGCTCAAAGCTGCAGGCGCATGGCCGTTGGCATTGAGGCCATGCAACTGATCCTTGAACCAGACCAGGGCAAAAGCATCACCGCCAATACCGCAACCCGTAGGCTCGACCACGGTCAGCGCTGCCGCAGTGGCGATGGCGGCGTCGATCGCATTGCCACCCTTTTGCATCATCTCGATACCGGCCTGAGCGGCCAGCGGCTGGGACGCCGCCACCATGCCTCGACGGGCAAACACGCTTTGGCGTTGCGACGGATACGGATACTCGTGAGCAGAAAATTTCAGCATGGCAAAGACTCTTCAAAACAAGGATTCATTGGCCGGACTTGATCCGGTTCCATTCGCGGGTCATCAGGCGCTGGATGTTTTCCGGCAGATCGGCGGAGACAAAGGTGTGACTGATCACTTCATCGCCCGGGTAGATCCCCGGGTTGCCGCTGACCTTGGGATCCATCAACGGCGTGGCGTCCTTGTTCGGGTTCGCATACCCGACGTAGTCACTGACCGACGCAATCACTTCGGGTCGCAGCAAGTAGTTGATCACGGCATGGGCGTTGGCCACGTTGCCGGCATCCTTGGGGATCGCCAGCATGTCGAACCACAGGTTCACGCCTTCCTTGGGAATGACGTAGCGGATATCGATGTTTTTCCCGGCCTCGCGAGCCCGGGTCTGGGCCTGCATCACGTCGCCGGAGTAACCGATCGCCACGCAAATATCGCCATTGGCCAGGTCGGCGGTGTACTTCGATGAGTTGAAGTAAGTCACCGACGGCCGCAAGGACATCAGCAATTTCGACGCCTGCTTGTAGTCGTCCGGCTTGACGCTGTTGGGGTCCAGCCCGAGATAAAGCATGGCTTGAGGAATGATTTTCACCGGAGCATCGAGAAAGGCCACGCCGCAGCTTTTGAGCTTGGACAGGTTCTGCGGATCGAACACCATGGCCCAGGAATCCAGCGGCACGTCCTTGCCCAGCACCGCGCGGACTTTCTCCTCGTTGTAGCCGATGCCCACCGTGCCCCACATATAAGGCACGGCATAACGATTGCCCGGATCGGCCGCTTCCAGACGCTGCATCAGACGCGGGTCGAGGTGCTTCCAGTTATCCAGCAACTCACGCTGCAGCGGCTGATAGGCACCGGCCCGGATCTGTTTTGACAGAAACTGGCTGGAAGGCACCACCACGTCATACCCCGAGTGCCCGGAAAGCAGCTTGGCCTCGAGCATTTCATTGGTGTCGAAGATGTCGTACTGCACCTTGATGGCGCTGTCTTTCTCGAAGTTTTTCAGGGTGTCGGGGCCGATGTAGTCGGACCAGTTATAGACCTTCACTACCGGGTCGGCAGCCTGAGTAAAGGGCACCACGGCAGCGCAGTACAGGGCCGCAAACACGCTCGATAAACGCATCGTCAATTTCCTTGTGAGTCTCACAGCACGCGGCTGAGAAAGGCTTGGGTACGGGGATGAGAGGGGTGACTGAAAATCTGTTCCGGTGGGCCCTGCTCGATCAGTTCACCTTGATCGAGCACCACCACACGGTCCGCGACCTCACGGGCAAAACCCATTTCATGGGTGACCACCACCATCGTCATGCCCTCCTCCGCCAATTCCTTCATCACCTGCAAGACTTCACCGACGGTTTCCGGATCAAGGGCGCTGGTGGGCTCGTCGAACAGCATCGCCTGGGGCTTCATGGCCAAAGCCCGGGCAATCGCCACCCGTTGCTGTTGGCCACCGGAAAGCATCGACGGGTAATGGTTGGCCTTCTCGGCCAGTCCGACACGCTTGAGCAACGCCCGCGCCTGTTCCTCCGCCGCTTTGCGCGGCACACCCAACACCTGAATCGGTGCTTCGATGATGTTTTCCAGCGCGGTCATGTGCGGGAACAGATTGAAGCGCTGGAACACCATGCCGATGTCCCGCCGCTGACGGGCAATATTGCGTTCCGAATCCCGCACTAGGCTGCCATCGGCCTTCGTGCGATAGCCCATGGACTGCCCGTTGACCCGGATCTGCCCGGACTGAATGTCTTCCAGCAAATTGATGCAGCGGATAAACGTGGTTTTGCCGGAGCCCGAGGCGCCGATCAGCACCACCACTTCACCGCGCCGGACTTGCAGGGAAATGCCCTTGAGAATTTCGAGGTTGCCGAACGACTTGTGAATGTTCAGCGCTTCGATGATCAGTTCGTCACTTTGATGCGCCATGGTTAACGTCCCCTCAGCAGTTTCAGTGTGCTGCGACCGAACATCCGGCTGGATGCCGGCGGCGGCGACGAAGGTCGGTCCGACTGGCCGAAACGTGTTTCCAGCCAGCGCTGGAAGAAGCCCCACAGCGTCGTGAGCAACAGGAAATAGATCGCCACCACGAGGTATAACTCGAACACCCGGAAGGTCGCCGAAGTCACCATCTGCGTACTGAGTAGCAACTCTTGCACACCGATCACACTGACCAGCGTGGTGTTTTTAAGCATCACGTTGAACTCGTTGCCCAGCGGCGGCACGATGACCCGAAACGCCTGCGGCAAGACAATCCGGCGCATCAGCTTGGCGAAGGTCATGCCCAGCGAGCGTCCGGCTTCGTATTGCCCCTTGTCGACGGCGCCGATACCGGCGCGAATGATCTCGGCCATGTACGCGCCTTCGTTCAGACCCAAGGCGATGATCGCAGCCTGGATATTGCCGGGGACCACCAGACCGAACAGCTCGATGTCTTCGAAGCGGAAAATCCCGCCCGCCGCCAGCGCCGTATAGAGAAAGACGATCTGCACCAGCAGCGGCGTCCCGCGCATCAGCCACACATAAAAGCGCACCGGCAGATGCAGCAGCGGGTTCTTCGATAAACGCAGCAACGCCGCCGCCAATCCCAAAACACAACCCAATAACATGGCCAGCACACTGATCAGGCACGTCAGCCAGAGCCCGGTGAGGTAGACCCCGCTGGGCTGTAACAGGTACTGCCAGAACACATCCCAATTGAAATTCATCAACGCCTACCTCAATCAAGGGTGTCGCTGGAGACGTGCCATTTACTCAGGAGCTGGTTGTAGCTGCCATCGCTGCGCATGTCGGTAATCACCTGCTGCACGGCGGCGCTCAATTGCGGATCGTCCTTGCGAATGCCCAGGCCGGTGAGAATCCGGCTGAAGGCCGGAACGCCTTCCTCGAACAGGTCCGGAGCCATGGCGGCGTAATATCCGGCGGTTTCCACTGTGGTGCCGTAAGCGTCGACCTGACTGATGCGCAGCGCCTGGAACGCATCGGTGTCGGTGTTGTAGACCACCAGTTTCATCGGTGGCTTGCCGGCCTTGGTCAGGTTTTCATTCTCGGTGTCGAGCAAGGTCTTGATGGTCGACCCGTTGAGCACCGCAATCTTGTGCCCGCTGAGATCGGGCAGCGTCTTGAGCCCTTTCGGATTGCCCTTGGGCACTACCACCGCCTGGCTGGAATACATGTAGTTGACGATGTCGATCACCTCGCGGCGCTCGTGCTTGTCGAACAACTGGTCGACGATCATGTCGCACTGCTTGGCCAGCAACGCTGGCAGCAATCCGGAAAACGGGATCACCCGCCACTCGACTTTCTTGTCCCCCAGACGCTTGGCAACTTCCAGGCCCAGATCGACGGTCAGGCCCTTTGGCTTTTGCGCTTCATCGAAGGAAACCAGAGGCGGCGAATCCATGCCCGAGCAATAGGTGAGTTTGTCGACCTTGAGCAAACGCTCCGGCACGGTGGGTGCGGCAACCGCCCACTGCGTACAGAGCCCCAGGGAAATTGCAGCCAACAACAGGCGAGACGTATGCATGACCAGACACTCCAGTTCGGTTAGTAACGGGGCAGTACTCAAAGTCAAAACATCGGCGGGTTCGTTGCCCGCTCTGTGGTTATCGTTCCGATTGCAGGAACTTGATCAGCTCGGGGACCGTGCCTTCGATATGTTCGCGCACCACCGCTTCGGCCTTGACTGCATCGCCGGCGCGAATCGCATCGAGGATCACCACGTGTTCCTCGCGTGCACTCAACGGCTTTTCACCGTGTTGTAGCCAAAGGCGCATGGGAGCTTCGATCAGCGAGTAAAGCGCGCTGATCTGTTTCACCAAACGAGGTCTTCCGCTGAGGCTGCACAGGTATTCATGGAACTTGCGGTGACGACTGACCCACTCCGCGCTTTCGTCGCGGTAGTCATCCATTTCATCGAGCAGTCGTTCCAGGGCCGTCAACTGGCGCTCGCCGATCTTCGGCACCGCCACCCGAATCGCCAGCCCCTCCAGGGCGCTGCGCATCTCGAAGACTTCGTGCATTTCCTCGACATCCAGACCGCTGACAATCGCACCGCGATTGGGCCGCAGCGTCACCAGGCCCTGTGCATCGAGACGGCGAAAGGCTTCACGCACGGGCATCCGGCTCATGCCGATTTCACCGGCGATGTCCTCGGCGATCAGCCGGTCACCCTTGCGGTAACGACCGCCGCAGATACCTTCCAGAAGAAAGTTGTAGGCCTCCTCCTCGGCGGTCATCGGTTGGCGCTGGTCGTAGGCGGGAGCGAATTGCATGGCGGCACCTTTTGTCTTTTTGTATCCAATTATCCACGGATACATAAAAGCAGAATGCGTGCCAGAACCTGCTGCACTCCGCCAAGCGTTTGATTCGGATGAATTAAGGAGAAATTGCGCCGTGCACAACCACGCACGAAGATCGGGATTTGCTACCTATTGGCTCATTGCGAGCCCGGAAAAGGTGCAAAACGGTAGCTGAGTAACACCCATGGAAACGGCAGCACACTCGCCTGCCATAACAGCAGACGAGTGCCAGGAACCCGAATCTCAGCTGCCATACACCTTTGCAGCTGGCACCGCCCGGTTCAGCAATTGCGCGACCGCCCCGCCGACTTCGTCCACGGCCCAACGACCCTGCCTGTCCAGCTCCGGCCCGCGACGCCAGCCATCGGCAATCGACAGCTTGCCGCCTTCCACTTCGAACATCTGCCCGTTCACCGACGTGGACTCCTGCGAACCGAGCCACACCACCAGCGGCGCGACGTTCTCCGGCGCAAAGTAGTCGAAGCCCTCCTCCGGTTTTTTCATGACGTCGGCAAACACCTCTTCGGTCATGCCGGTGCGCGCGGCCGGGGCTAGGGCGTTGACGGTAATCCCATAGCGCCCGAGTTCTGCCGCTTGCACCAGCGTCAGCGCGGCGATGCCGGCCTTGGCTGCCGCGTAGTTGGACTGACCGATAGAACCCTGCAAACCGGCACCGGAGCTGGTGTTGATGATCCGCGCACTCACGGTCTGGCCAGCCTTTACCTGCTCACGCCAGTACCGCGCAGCGTGGCTGGATATGCAGAAATGCCCCTTGAGGTGCACCGCCATCACCGCATCCCAGTCGGATTCGCTCAGGCTGGTGAACATGCGATCACGGCAAATGCCGGCGTTGTTGACCACCACGTCCAGCCCGCCGAAGGTCTCGATCGCCTGGCGCACGATCAGCGCCGCATCGTCATAACGGGTGATGTCGTTGCTGTTGGCCACCGCCCTGCCACCCTGGGATTCGATGGCATCCACCACCGCCAGTGCGGCCTCACGGTTGATGTCGTTGACCACCACTTTCGCGCCCTCGGCGGCGAACGCCAGCGCATACGCCCTCCCCAACCCTCCCCCGGCACCGGTGATGATCACGACGCGGTTTTTACAGATCTGCATGGTGCTGCTCCCTTCAAAACTTCATTCACAAACGTTCGATGATGGTCACGTTGGCCTGCCCGCCGCCTTCGCACATGGTCTGCAAACCGAAGCGGCCACCGCTGCGCTCCAGCTCATGCAACAGGCTGCACATCAAACGCGTGCCGGTGGCGCCCAACGGATGGCCGAGGGCAATCGCGCCGCCGTTGACGTTGGTCTGTTCGTGGGGATAGCCGGTTTCTTTCAACCATGCCATGGCGACGGAGGCAAAGGCTTCGTTGATCTCGACCCGATCAATGTCTTCCAGCTTCATGCCAGCGCGCTTCAATGCATAAGCCGTGGCCGGGATTGGCGCGGTGAGCATCCAGATCGGGTCTTCGGCACGTACGCTGAGGTGGTGGATTCGCGCGCGCGGCGTCAGCCCGTAGCGTTTGAGTGCCGCTTCGGACACGATCAGCATCGCGCTCGCCGCATCGCAGGTCTGACTGGACACCGCCGCCGTCACCCGGTCGCAGCCAAACAGAAAATCCAGCTCGGCCATTTTCGCCAGGCTGGTCTGACGCGGTGTTTCGTCGTGAACCACGTCGGCCAGCGGCACGATTTCCCGCAGAAACCGTCCCTCTTCGATGGCGTGCAATGCGCGCTGATGGGACTGCAGCGAATACGCTTCCAGTTGCTCGCGAGACAATCCCCACTTCTCGGCAATCATCTGCGCCGAACGAAACTGGGTCGGCGGTTGCGCGCCGTAGCGCCGCACCCAGCCTTCGGATCCGCTGAACGGATCGCTGAAGCCCAAAGGCTCGGCCGCGATCATGGCGGACGAAATCGGGATCTGCGTCATGGTCTGCACGCCGCCCGCGATGACCACATCCTGGGTGCCACTCATCACCGCTTGCGCAGCAAAGTGCACCGCTTGCTGGGACGAGCCGCACTGGCGATCGATCGTGGTGCCGGGCACGGATTGCGACAGTCCGGCAGCCAGCCAACTGGTGCGGGCGATGTCCCCGGCCAGCGGGCCGATCGTATCGACGCAGCCGAAGATCACGTCGTCGTAATCCTCGTCGGGAATGCCGTTGCGCTCGACCAGCGCACGCAAAACATGGGCGCCCAGATCGGCCGCGTGAATATGGCTCAAACCACCCTTGCGCCGCCCGGTAGGCGTGCGCAGGGCGTCGACAATATAAGCTTCAGGCATGATTTTTCTCGGTAAGTGGTGCCGTCAGAACGTCTGGCCGGCACCCAGTGCGCAACGACCGTCGAACAAGGCTGTGCGGATGCGTTCTTTGTGGAGACCGCGATCGCCCCAGACCTTGTCCAGCGCCCAGGCGCGTTTCATGAACAGATGCAGATCGACTTCCCACGTGTAGCCCATGGCGCCGTGGGCCTGAATGGTGTTTTTCGCGGCAAGCATGGCGGCCTCGGAGGTCGCCAGTTTGGCGTGGGACACCAGCACCGAGCGGTTCGGCTGCTGTTCGGCGACAGCATAGGCCGCGCGATACAGCGGCCCCTTGGCGAACTCGATCTGCACCGCGACATTCGCCATCAAATGCTTGACCGCCTGAAACGACCCCACCGGTTTGCCGAACTGTTTGCGCTCGAAGGTGTAGTCCACCGCCAGATCGACCATGCGTTTGGCCAGCCCCAACATCTGCGCGGCATTGCCCAGCGCACCACGATCAACCGCCTCCGCCCACAGTCGCCGGCCCTGTTCGCCGGAGGCCACGCAGGTCGCGGGCGACGGAATCCAGGAGACCTGGAACAGTTGCCGAGCCGGATCGACCGACACGTTGCGAGTCAACTGCACCGCACCCGGTTCGACCGCATGTACTTCATCGCCATGGGCCAGCAACAGCAGATCGGCGACATGGGCATCGCTGACCAGCGGATTGCCCGGTTCGGCAACCGCCAGTCGTGCGCTGCCTTCTGCGATACGCCCGAGCCAGTCCTGCTTGAGTGCCCCGTGGCGCTCATCAAGTCCGGCGAGCAATGGCACGCCGACCAGCATCGTCTCCACCAGCGGTTCGGGCAGCCCGGCATACCCGCATTCCTGAGCGAGCAGCACGAAGTCCAGCTCGTTCATGCCCATCCCACCAAACGATTCGGGAACGGTCAGCGCAGTCAGCCCCAGCTCGACCAATTGCGCCCACAGCTCATCGCTGCGCCCGCTCTCGGTCTGCCAGAGTTCGCGAATGCGTTCCGGCGTCACCTCGTTGATCAGAAAATGCCTGACGTTGTCCTGGAACAGCAGTTGGTCGCGGCTGAAATTAAAGTCCATGGTCTCTTCCTCAAGCACGCGGCATGCCGAGCATGCGTTCGGCAATGATGTTGCGCTGGATCTCGTTGGTGCCGGCGTAGATCGGCCCGGCCTGGGCAAACAGAAAACCTTCCAGCCAGTGGCCGACATCGCCCGCCGCCGGGGCTTCGGGCAACAGCTCGCCACGCAGGCCGAGAATGCTCATGGCGGTGTCGTGCATGCGCTGATCGAGTTCCGACCAGAAGATTTTGTTGGTCGAGGATTCCGGCCCGATCTTGCCGCCCTGCACCAGTTGCGAGGCGGTGCGGTAGGTGTTGAGGGTGTAGGCCTCGGCGTCCAGCCAGGCGCGCATCACCGCCTCACCAATCGCCGGGTCACGGTCGGCCTGCTCGCGATTGGCCTGATACAGCTGCACCAGACGCCGGGCCGTTTCCTGAAAGCGTGCAGGCGAACGCAGCAGCAAGCCGCGTTCGAAACCGGCGGTGGACATCGCCACATGCCAGCCCATGCCCTCGCCGCCCAGTGCGTTTTCCACCGGGACCTTGACGTCGTCGAAGAAGATCTCGGCGAAGCCCGGCAAGCCGTTCAGCTGCGGAATCGGCCGTACCGTGATCCCCGGCGTATCCAGCGGCAGAAGAATGAACGTCAGGCCATGATGACGCTGGGAGTTCGGGTCGGTGCGGAAGATCCCGAACACCCAGTCGGCCCATACCGCGCGGGTCGACCAGGTCTTCTGGCCGTTGATGAGATAGTGATCGCCGACTCGTTCAGCCCGCGAACGGATCGCCGCCATGTCGGAGCCCGCCCCCGGCTCGGACCAGGCCTGGGCCCAGATATCCTCACCGGTGGCCATGCGCGGCAGAAAGCGCGCTTTCTGGGCTTCGCTGCCGTACTCCATCAGCGTCGGGCCGAGCAGGAAGATACCGTTCTGGTTGACCCGTGCAGGCGCCTCGGCGCGGTAATACTCTTCCTCGAAAATCAGCCACTCGATCAAGTCGCAACCGCGCCCGCCCAGCTCGACCGGCCAGGTGACCATGCCCCAGCGCCCGTCGTTGAGGCGGTTTTCCCAAGCGCGGTGTTGAGCAAAACCTTGCTCGGTGTCGAATGATTGCAGCGGCTCGCGCGGCACGTTGGCCGTCAGCCACGCGCGCGCTTCGGCGCGGAAGGCCTGTTGGGCCGGGGTATAAGTCAGATCCATGTGCGCACCTTCAGCCGTTGAACCGGGCATCACGTTTCTCGATGAACGAGTCCCGTGCTTCCTGTGAATCCAGTGAGCGATAAGCCTCAAGCGTGAAGCCCTGCTCCCAGCGATACTTGTCTTCCAGATTGCCGTCCTCGACGCCGTTCAGCGCCTCTTTGGCGAGGCTGATCATGGCCGGGCTCTTGGCGGCGATGGTGCGGGCGATCTGCAACGCGGCTTCGCGCAAGTCTTCGCGCTTGACCACACGTTCCACCGCCCCGAGGCGCCAGGCTTCGGTCGCGTTGATCGGCTCACCGGTGAAGTACATGTGCCGGACCTTCTGCACCGGGAACAGCCGCTGCAGATGCGCGCCACCGCCCATGGCGCCGCGATCGACTTCGGGCACGCCAAAAGTCGCGCACTCGGAGGCCACGACAATGTCGGCAGCGCCGCAAAGTCCGATGCCACCGCCGAGCACAAAACCGTGCACCGCCACGATCACCGGTTTCGGGTTGCGGTGAATGGCCTTGAAGCTGTCGTAGTTGCCCTTGTTGACCGCCACGATCAGGTTGCCGTCTGCGGCCAGTTCCTTGATGTCGACCCCGGCGCAGAAGCCGCGACCTTCGGCGCGGATCACGATGACCCGCACCCGGTTGTCGGTGCCCAGGCCTTCGATTTCACGGGCGATATCGGCCCAGGTACGGCAATTGAAGGCGTTGACCGGCGGCTGGTTGAACACCAGTTCGGCAATGCCGTTATCGATACTGACGCTGAATGGATGCATGCTTTTTCCTTTCACGACACGCGACGGCAGAGTTCGTCCAGACGCAATTCGGCGTCACGAACGATCTGCTCAATCAATTGGGCACAGCTGGGCAGGCTGTCGATGGAGGCCGCGACCTGACCCGAAGGCAACACACCTTCGGCCGGCAGCCCGTCGACCATGGCTTTCTGGATGACCATCGGCGCGTTGGCGGCCATGATGCTTTGCGCGGCAGTCAGGTCTCCGCTGCTGCGCATTTTCAGAGCGCTGGAAAGCAACTGGGTCAAACTCATGCCGCTGTGGCGGCGGTAAGCCAGACCGCTGCGCACCGCCAGCACCCAGCGTTTGAACACGCCGCTGGTTTCCAGTCGGTCGAGAAGTTCGTTGCGGATCATCCGTTGCGGCATGCCGTCGATGGCGCGGCTGACGATAATCGCCGCCGGGTCCTTGATCGCCAGATAACGCGCCAGGGTCTGCGCCGGCACCGGGCTTTCGGCACACATCAGAAACCGCGTGCCCATGGCGATACCTTCGGCGCCATAGACCAGGGCCGACACCAGCCCCCTGCCGTCCTTGAAACCGCCGGCCGCCACTACCGGAACCGACACCGCGTTGACCACTTGATCAAGCAGCAACGACGTCGGCACCGAACCGGTATGCCCCCCGCCCTCGCCGCCCTGAACGGTGACGGCGTCGGCGCCCATTTCCACGGCTTTCTGCGCGTGTTTCAGCGCGCCAACCGTGGGAATGCACACGACACCAGCATTCTTCAGGCGCTGGATCATCTGTTTTCCGGGCGACCGGCTATAGCTGACCGCCCGCACTTTGTGGCGTAGCACCAACTCGACGATGTCGTCGGCGTTGGGCTGGTACATATGGAAGTTGACCCCGAATGGCTGATCGGTCAGGCGCCGGGTTTCGAGGATCGCGGCCTCCATGTGCTGCGGCTCGATGGTGGCGCCGGCGAGAAAACCGAAGGCGCCGGCATTGCTCGTGGCCGCGACCAGTTTCGGGTCAGCCACCCAGCCCATCGCGGTCTGGATGATCGGATAACGGCAGCCGAGCAACTCGGTCAGCCGGGTATTCAAAGAGATCGCCATATTCACGCCCCACCCGTCGCGCGTTGCGAGCTGGCCATGGCCTTGGCGTCGTAGCCCCCGAGCCGGTCGCCGGACACCAGTTCATTGTGGGCATGGGCGAAATGGTGCAGACCGAAGACCATGTCCATGGTCGCGCGCTTGCCCATCAGGTCCTCGGCGTTGTTCACCGCCTGCTTGCTCAATTGCAGGCCCAGGCGCGGCATCTGGGCGACGCGCCCGGCGATCTCGAGGGTTTCCTGTTCGAGGGATTCGCGAGCCACCACCCGATTGAGCATGCCCATCTGGTAGGCGCGAGCCGCCGGCATGCGTTCGCCGAGGAACAGAAATTCCTTGGCGATGCGCGGATTGAGTTCATGCACATGGGCAAAATACTCGACCCCGGGAATGCCCATGCGCACCACCGGATCGGCAAAGTACGCATCCTCACTGGCCACAATCAGGTCGCAGACCCACGCCAGCATCAACCCGCCAGCAATACACGCACCCTGGACCATGGCGATGCTCGGCTTGGGCATGTCGCGCCAGCGCCGGCACATGCCCAGATAGACTTCCTGCTCCCGGGCGTAGAGAAACTCGCCGCCGGGTTTGTTGGTGTGGTCGTACCAGAGGCTCGCGCGGTCGAACGTCTTGTGAACGTCCCGCCCCGGCGTGCCGATGTCATGCCCGGCGGAAAAGTGCTTGCCGGCGCCGCGCAGCACGATGACTTTCACTTCGTCGTCATCGCAGGCACGGCGAAATGCCGCGTCCAGCGCGTAGGTCATCTGCGAGTTCTGGGCATTGTGGTACTCGGGGCGATTCATGGTGACCAGCGCCACCTCCCCCCGCACCTCATAGAGCACCACGTCGGCGGCATTATTATCGTTATGTTCAGCCATCACTTTTCTCCGAAACGGTGCGACTCAGCGCTGGCCCGGCGGGTTGTCTTTGAGCTGGCTGGCACGCAGGTTATGCGGGTCCAGACGCCCGATCAGTTGCAACTGTTCAACCGTGGGTGCCGCTGTCGTCGGGCAATCCTGTGGCACATGCAGCTCGAAACCGGTGTTGTCCTGCACCTGCTCGACGGTCACACCGGGGTGCAGCGAACGGATGCGCACTTGCCGTTGCGGGCCGAGAAAATCCAGCACGCACAGATCAGTCACGATCAAGCGGATATCGATCTCGTCCAGCGACCAGCCCCGGGCCAGACGCGCCGGGTTGTAGCCGACCGAAGCGACCATATCGACCTCGCCTTCGACGAACACCCGACGGTTGTGGCTGGGCACGCAGAAGGAGTTGGCATGGCTGATCGAATTGCCGGGAAAGCCCCGCACGCCGAGCATTTGCGCCTTGGGCTTGGCGTAATCACCGATGCAGGAAATGTTTGCCTGGCCGAAGCGGTCGATTTGCGTCGGACCCACCAGCGCATGACGCTTGCCGCTCCAGACGTTGTCGAAAATCCGCGAAAAGCCCATCCAGCTGTCGCGCTTTGGCTCGTAGCCGTTGCGTGCACCCAACGGCACAGGCTCGGCGACCATGTAGGCCTCGGAGTCAGTCATCAGCAGCTGCGGATTGCTGGTCAGCATGCTCAATGAAGCCGCCAGTCGCGGAATCACCCCGATCCCGGTGGCGAGCACCTCGCCGTCATCGCGCCAGGCTTCGGAAGCGGCGCAGATCATCAGCTCGGCGAGGCTGTAAGTCGTTGCAGAAGTCGTCATGTCTAGGCTCGCTTAGTAGACCGGCAGAGGAAGCTGGCGGATGGCGTTCAGGCCGCCGACCTTGTCCAGGTACTGTTCGTGGGTGCAGTCGACATAGTTGCGGATGTAGTCCTGCCAGCCTTCGCCAGCCTGGGCCGACGCGTTGTAGGCCTTGAAATGCGCTACATCGAAGCCGTACAGCGGCGCGCAGGAAGACGGGTGCGCACCGCCCGGCACGTGCGCCACGGCGGTGGTCAGGTTGCGTTCCCAGAACACCTGATGCGCCCGCGCCGGATCGGCATGGAAGTAGTCGCTGTCGACCAGTTCGTCACAGGTTACGTAGCTGTGGGTCGCAGCCCGGACGAGCAAGTCGTCCATGTAGTGATCGGGACCGCTGATCTGGCACACACCGCGCGTATCGGCGCGATCGACGTGAATCAGCGCCGCATCAAGCTTGAGCGCCGGCATCGCGACCCATTGCTTGTTGTCGGCATAAGGCGAGTCGATCAACTTGATCTGCGGGTTGTGCCGCAGCACATCGGTGCCCAGCCCCACGGCCGTGGGAATGAACGGCACCTTCATCGCAGCGGCACGCAGGCCGAGCAGGAGCATGCCTTCATCGATTTCCATCACTTCCAGCGCCGCGTCCTGACGTGCCTTGCGGAAGTACGGTTCCAGCGGGATGAAATCCAGCGACACGAAGGCAAACACCAGTTTGCGGATCTTGCCGGCCGCGCAAAGCATGCCGACATCCGCGCCGCCATAGGCGACCACGGTCAGGTCCTTGAGGTCGGAACGCAGGATCTCCCGCACCAGTGCCATGGGCTTGCGTCGCGGGCCCCAGCCACCGATGCCGATGGTCATGCCGTCACGCAGTTGGCCGACCATCTCGGCCGTGGTCATTCGCTTGTCCATCGTCGTATTCCTCATTGGCGACCGACACTGAAGTCATGGCCCCAGTGGCTGACCACGGTGCTTTCGAACGGGGTGTGCTGGTCCCAATCGACCACCAGGCCATCGCAGCCGTATTCCAGGTCAAACCCGGACGGGGTCTTGATGTAGAACGAGATCATCTGGTCGTTGGTGTGCTGGCCGAGGGTGGCGGACATCTTTACGCCGTTGGCCTGCACCCGGTCGAGGGCACGACCGACTTCATCCAGGGCGTTGACCTCGACCATCATGTGCACGCAGCCGTGGGGCATCGGGCACTCGAAAATCGCCAGCGAGTGGTGGCGGCCGTTGTTGCAATGCAGGAAGTGAATGCGTTTTTGCGGCTCGGCCGGGTCCGGTGTGAAGCGGACTTTCATCAAGTCTGAGAGGCCGAAACCGAGCACCTGTTCGTAGAAATCCCGGCAACGGTCGAAGCCCGGCGCCGGCAGCACCACATGGCCCATACCCAATTCATTGGTGACGAAGCCCTTCACGCCGACCGGTGAAACGAAGCGCGCGAAGTCCTGCAACGGCCCCCAGAACAGTTCATGACGGTTGCCGTCCGGGTCGCTGAAGTGCACCAGTTCCTGGACTTTGCGGTCCCGGGCCTGAGCCTCGGTGCCACGGAGGACTTGCACATCGGCCTGCTCCAGCTCGCTGACCGCCTGTTCAAGCGCCGCTTTGCCCGACACTTCCCAACCGCAGGCGCCGAAGCCGTTCTCGGTGCTCTTCTCCACCAGAATCCGGTGGTGGCGTTCGTCCATTTTCAGGTACAGACGCTCATCGTCATCGCTGCCGGCCACCATCATGCCGAGCACCTGACTTGCGTACTGCCGCCACTGCGCCAGATCGCTGGATAACAGGGTGACGTAACCCAGACCACGGATATCCATGGATGCACTCCTCGTTGTTCTCAGGCCGAGCCGCCCGACGGCGTTTGCCGGGGAGACTGTATCGAGGCCTATTCAAACGGGTTCGCAGAGGGGAAACATCGTCCAATGGGACTAGCGTAGCCCCGGAACGCAGGCATAAAAAAACGGGCCTTGGGGACCCGTTGGAAATGGGGACTGGATTCCGTTCCAGCCCTTGATGAAGCGAGGAAGAGCAATACAAAAACCTGTGGGAGCGGGCTTGCCCGCGATGGCGGTGTTTCTGACAACAGAGATGCTGGATTTAATTGCCTCATCGCGGGCAAGCCCGCTCCCACAGGTTACGGGGCGTTTGATCAGGATTTGCGGAAGTGCGGAATGACTTTCTCGCCAATATTCTTCAACGTCTCCAGCTGCGCCCACTGCGGCACGGTGCCCATCTGGCAAATAAACAGAATTTCGTCGGCACCCGCATCAATCAGCCGCTGCACGTAGCCGATACAATCCTCAACAGTGCCGTAGGCATGGTTCGGGTTCATCATGGCCATGGTCGGGTCGGAGAAATCGACGCTGACCTCTTCCGAGGCAAACCGCGACTTGATCACGCTCTGCCCGTTGCCATCGACGAAAGTGTCGTCCTTCCACTTTTCCGGGTCCGGACGCTCACCGCCGCCGTACCAGTAACCCAGCGACTCCATGAAATACCGCTGGCCACGGATGCCGATGCGCCGCGCCTCTTCGTTGTTTTCCAGCACGATCGCCGGGCACAGCGCGGCGATGTGGCGGTTGGGACGGAAGCCCACCTGATGTTTCACGTCACGGTTGTCCCAGGCCTGGTGATAGACCTCGACCTTCTTGGCGATTTCTTCCGGGCCGCCAAAACCCAGCACCAGTGCGCCCATGCCGCGACTGCCGGCCTTGTTCAGCGAATCGGTGTTGGTGCAGGCGAGGTACATCGGCGGGTGTGGATCCTGGTAAGGCTTGGGATGGATCGGCCGTTTCGGGATCTGCACGAAGTCGCCCTGATGCTCGATCTCGTCGAATACGAACATTTTCGGGATCAGGTACATCATCTCGTCGATCTGCGGCTGCAACGTCGTCAGGTCGTAGCCGAAGGTGCCGGCCTCCTGCTGGGTGCCGCCCTTGCCGACGCCGAAATGCACGCGGCCCTTGGACAACAGGTCGAGGGTGGCGATGCGCTCCGCGACTTTCACCGGGTGGTTCATCGCCGGCGGCAGGCAGACCACGCCGTGGCCGATGCCGATCCGCTCGGTCTTGCCAGCGACGAACGCCAGCATGGTTTCGGGCGCGGACATGTGCGAATAGTTGCTGAGCGCCGTGTGCTCCACGCACCAGAATGTATCGAAGCCCAGTTTGTCGGCCAGCACGGCCTGCTCGACGGTGTCTTCGAAAATCTTGCGATCGCCTTCACGGCTGGAATCCACCGTCTGGGCTTCGTAAATCAGGGAAAATTTCATGGTTGATCCTTGTACTTGTTGGATGCGCAACCGGCGCGGGTGAGCGACGCCTTGGCGCTCATGCTCAGGGAAAGCCCGGGCGCCGGAATCCTGCAAACGGACTAGCCGATTCAGCGCAATGGGCTCAGAGGAAAAAGTCGCTGCTGTCCTGGCCCATGCTCACGGCGCCAAGGTTCCAGGCGTACTTCGCCGGGCTGTTGGCGACGTGGGCGCGACCGGTGTGAATGTCGCGGAACGCACGGTTGATCGGGTGGCTGCGGAAAATCGTCGAGGCGCCGCTGTTGAACATCAGCTCGCCCACCGCTTTCGCGCACTTGTCGGCGACCAGCGCGGAGTCGTAACGCATCCTCACTCGCTCGGGCATGCTCAGCGGCTCGGTTTTTTGCGCCCGCTCCAGCATCAAGGCGAAGTTGCGATAGAGCACGGTCTTGCATTCGTCGACGCAGACCATGGCGTTGGCCAGCGCCGATTGCGCCGCCGGGTCCTGAACCATCTTGCGGCCGTCGTTGACCCCGACCCGCGCGCGGTTGTGTTCGACAAACTGATTCACCGCGCCTTGCAGCGCACCGATGGCCGCCGACGACACCGCCCGCACGAAAATCTGCCCGAACGGCAGACGAAACAGCGGCGCGGTGTTCACCGCATTCCCGGGGCTGTTCTGCATGAAACCGTCGAACGCGCGATGGGTGCGGTATTCGGGAACGAAGGCGTTCTCCACCAGGATGTCGTGAGAACCGGTGGCTTCCAGCCCCATGACGTTCCAGTTATCGACGATTTGATAGTCACTGCGCGGCACCAGGAACGTCCGGTAATCCGGCGCACCACCCGCCTCCTCAGCCGGCACCAGGGCCCCGAGAAACGCCCACTCGCAATGCTTGCTGCCGGAAGAAAAGCCCCAGCGACCGCTGAGCCTGAAACCGCCCTCCACCCGTTCGACCTTGCCCACCGGCATATAGGAAGAAGAAATCAGCACGCTGGAGTCATCGCCCCAGACATCCTGCGCCGCACGGTCGTCGAACAGCGCCATCTGCCAGTTATGAATCGCCACGACGCCAAGCACCCAGGCCGAAGACATGCAGCCCTCGGCGAGGGTCATCTGCACTTCGAAGAAATCCTTGGGTTCCAGTTCATAGCCTTCCCAGCGTGCCGGCTGCAGGATGCGGAAGAACCCCGCTTCCTGAAAATCCTTCAGGGTCTGTTCCGGCAACTGGCCGGCGTGTGCGGCGTCCAGGGCGCGCTCACGCAGAATCGGTACCAGCTCGCGGGCACGCTGGCTCAGACGCTGGCGAATCAGGTCTTGGTTGAGCATTTTTATTGTTCTCCATTGTTCACCCCGTCCGCCGGGGCGCGCGTGCAGCGAGGCACGTGCCGCACTTGCGGTGTCTGCCTCCTGTGCGGCATTCAAACAATGTGAAAAGAGGCGGACATCCCTCAAACGGACCATGTCGCTGATGATCCGAGGCACGTACGCGGAACACCCAAAGGCCTAGTCCCCTCGGACGATGCTGCACAGGCACGCCAGCGCAAAAATCCATCGCACTCCAGTACAACCACAGGACGAGTGCGATGAACGACGACAATCTGAAAGCCGACATGCTCCAGGCCATGCGCCGTCTGGCCAAGTCAGTCACCATCATCAGTACCAGCAACGGCTCCGAGCGTTTCGCCATGGCCGCCACGGCGGTCGATTCCCTCAGCACCGAGCCGCCGTCGCTGCTGATCTGCGTGAACAAGACCGCCTCTTCCCACGCGGCATTGGCTACCGGCGCGGACTTCTGTGTGAACATCCTTGGCGTAGAGCAGCAAGGTCTGGCCCATCGCTGCAGCGGTTCGATCAAAGGCGAGGCACGTTTCGACCAGGGCAACTGGCTGACCAGCCCCGGCGGCATTCCGTACCTGAGTGACGCTCAGTCGGCGATCCTCTGCCGTCAGGACGGCCATTTCAGCTATGGCACCCACACCGTATTCATCGGGCGCATCCTGCAAATCCACACCAGCGACGCCATCACTCCGCTGGTCTACCTCGACGGCAGCTACACCACCACCGCCAATCCGGCATCTGCCTTTGCTGCTGCGGGCTGAGGCCGGGCCATGGACGCTCAACAACAGTTGTCGCCATTGCGCGTGAACAGCGCCGAGCAGTTGGATTGGGATGATCGCAGCGATTTGCTGGTGGTCGGTTTTGGCGGTGCCGGCGTCTGCGCGGCAATCGAGGCGGCCAGTCGCGGCTTGTCGGTGTTGGCACTGGACCGCTTCGCCGGCGGCGGTGCCACGGCCATCAGCGGTGGCGTGGTGTATGCCGGGGGCGGCACGCCGTATCAGCGCCAGGCCGGTTACGAAGACAGCCGCGGCGCGATGTTCAACTACCTGCGTCAGGAAGTCGGCGAAGCCGTGAGTCCACAGACCCTGCGCGACTTCTGCGAAGGCAGTTGCGAGCAACTGGCCTGGCTCGAACGCCAGGGCGTGGCATTCGAATCCAGCGTGCCGCCGCACAAGACGTCCTACCCGAGCGACCAGTTCTACCTTTACTACTCCGGCAACGAAGCCGTCCCGGCCTACGCCGCGATCGCCAAAGCGGCACCCCGCGGCCATCGCACCAAAGGCCCCGGCCTGTCGGGCGCGAGCCTTTTCGCCCCGTTGAAAGCCAGCGCCTTGCGCCTCGGCGCACGCCTGCGCAGCCAGTGTGAAGTCCGGCGTCTGGTGATTGATGCCAATGACCGCGTGGTCGGCGTTGAAGCCTGGCAGTTGCCACCGGGAAGTCGGGCAGCGAGGCAACATGCCCGCTTGTCACGCTGGGCCACGGCGATTCACATGTACGCGCCGGCAGTGGCCGATCGGTTGCGCGCTCGCTTGCGGCGCATCGAACTCGCGAGTGCCGAACGGCAATTGATTCGCGCCGACCACGCCGTATTGCTCAGCAGCGGCGGTTTCATCTTCAACCGCGAATGGGTGCGTCAGCATGCGCCGCGCTATTTGCCCGGTCTGCCGCTGGGCACCACCGGTTGCAACGGCAGCGGCATCGCCCTGGGCCAGAGTGCCGGCGGCCGCGTGGCGCGGATGGACAAAGTCAGCGCCTGGCGTTTCATCAATCCGCCGCTGGCCTGGGCCCGGGGCCTGATCGTCAATGCCCGTGGCGAGCGCTACGCCAACGAAGAAATCTACGGCGCGACCCTCGGCCATTCAATGGTGGAAGAACAGGACGGCCGCGCCATCCTGATTCTCGACCGGGCGCTGGTACGCGAGGCGTTGCGTCAGGTCGGCCCGGGCAAAGTCTGGGCTTTCCAGCGTTTGCCGGTGCTGCTCAATCTGCTGTTCAACGCCAGACGCAGCCGCAGTCTTGCCGATCTGGCCAAGCGCTGCGGATTACCGCCCGACAACCTGCAACGCACCGTGAACACCTACAGCCGCGCCGCACGCGCAGACATCGTCGATCCGTTCGGCAAGTCGCCAGCGATGCTCGCCGACATGGACCAAGGCCCGTGGTACGCCCTCGACCTGTCCTTCGCCAGCCGCCTCTTCCCCTGCCCCGTCATCACCCTCGGCGGGCTGAAAGTCTGCGAAACCAGCGGTCAGGTGCTGAACCACGCCGACCAGCCGATTGCCGGCCTGTACAGCGCCGGGCGCAACGCGGTCGGGGTCGCTTCGAATCTGTATGTCTCGGGCCTGTCCCTGGCCGATTGCATTTATTCCGGCCGGCGCGCCGCCGCTTATGTGGCCGAACAACTTGCTGCTCAAACCACACGCTCAGGAGAACAACAATGCAACGTGTAGAAGGCAAAGTCTGCATCATCACCGGCGCCGCCAGCGGCATCGGTCGCGAAGACGCCCTGCTTCTGGCCCGCGAAGGCGCCAAGGTGGTGCTGACCGATCTCAACGACAGCGCCGGCCGTGAAGTGGCCGCGCAAATCGGCAGCAACGCGCTGTTCATCCGTCACGACATCGCCAGCGAAAGCGACTGGCAGAACGTGATCAAGACCACCCTGGAACACTTCGGCCGCCTCGACGTGCTGGTCAACAACGCCGCAATCCTGGCGTTGGGCAGCATCGAAGACACCACGCTGGAGCTGTGGCAGAAGGTGCAGAAAATCAACGGCGACGGCTACTTCCTCGGCTGCAAGTACGCGATTCAGGCGATGAAGGAAACCGGTGGCGGTTCGATCATCAACATGTCCTCGGTGGCCGCGCTGGGCGCGATGCCGATGTTCTGCGCCTATTCGGCGTCCAAGGGCGCGGTGGCGGCGATGACCCGTTCGATTGCCCTGCACTGCAAGCAGCAGGGTTACCGTATTCGCTGCAACAGCGTGCACCCGGACGGCGTCAACACACCGATGACTCAAGCCCTCACCGGCGGCGTGGCGATCAATCAACAGGACCTCGACCAAGACCCGATGAACCGCATGTGCGCGCCGGCCGACATTGCCAATGTGGTGCTGTTCCTCGCCACCGATGAGTCGCGTTTCGTCAACGGTGCCGAGATCCGCGTCGACAACGCCCAATTGATCAGCGGGCTTTGAGGCCGAGGTGAAAATGGGCACGCAACAACAGAACCTGACACCGGCCCAGGCCACGGCAGCCAGCTATTCCTTGAAGGTGTGCGCGGTGATCGACGAAACCGCCGATGCCCGCTCGCTGGTGCTGGACATCCCGCCAGACCTGCGTGAGCGCTTTGCCTATAAACCGGGGCAGTTCCTGACGTTTCGCGTGCCCTGTGCCGGCAAGCTGCTGACCCGCTGCTATTCCATGGCCAGTTCGCCGCTGACCGATGAGCGCCCCAAAGTCACGGTGAAACGGGTCGAGGGCGGTCGGGTGTCGAACCGGATGAACGAGGTGCAGGTCGGTGACTGGCTGGAAGTCTTGCCGCCGGCCGGGCATTTCTGCCTCGATGAGCATCAGCCGGATGACGATAAACCTTTGGTGCTGTTCGGCGGCGGATCGGGCATCACCCCGGTGTTTTCCATTCTCAAATCGACGCTGCAGCGCAGCCGGCGGCCGATCAAGTTGATCTACGCCAATCGCGATGAAGCGTCGGTGATTTTCAAGGATGAGCTGCGGCAACTGGCCCAGGCCCACCCGGAACAACTGCAAGTGCTGCACGCGCTGGATTCGGTGCAAGGTTTTCTGACCGCCGACCAGGTGCGCCATTTGCTGAATGGGTCTGCCGGCGGCGATTACTTCATCTGCGGCCCGGGGCCGTTCATGGACACCGTTGAGCGGACTTTGCTGGAACTCGGTGAGGCCGCTGAACGCATCCACGTCGAACGCTTCGTCTCGCCGCCCGACCCCGACGAGTTGCTGGCTGAAGAAGCCGCCGCCCGGCAAGCCTCCCTCGGCTCGCGCTGCGAATCGCTGGTGATCGTACTCGACGGCCAGCAACACGAAATTGCCTGTCAGCCCGGCGACACCCTGCTGCAAAGCTGCAAGGCCGCCGGCCTCGACGTGCCCTCCTCCTGCGAAGAAGGTTTTTGCGGCGCCTGCATGTGCGTGGTCGAGGAAGGCGAAACCCATATGGCCCGCAACGACGTGCTGAGCCCCAGAGAGCTGGCCGAAGGCTGGACCCTGGCCTGCCAGAGCCGCCCGAGCGGTGCGCGGGTGCGCTTGAAGTTCCCGGATTGAGCGCCCGTCGACAATAGTCTCAACGGACGATCTCCCGGATGCGATCTGCAGTTAGACTCGGCCAGCCCATTGGCCCAAAAACAATAAAAGAGGTGCAGTTATGGCTCGTTTGCAAAACAAGGTCGCGGTGGTTACCGGCGGCGCATCGGGGATCGGCCTGGCCTGCGTGCGGCGCTTTGCCGCCGAAGGCGCGCAGGTTGTCGGCCTGGACATCGGCAACGCCCCGGCGGATTTTCCGGGCCTGTTCATGACCCTGGATGTGCGCGATGAAGCGCAGGTGCAACAGGTCATGCAGGAAGTCGTGAACCATTTCGGCCACATCGACGTGTTGGTCAACGCGGCCGGCGTCGCCGACCAGGGCAGTGTCACCCAGACCAGCACCGCCAACTGGCAACGGGTGCTGGACATCAACCTGACCGGCAGCATGCTCACCAGCAAATACGCGCTGGCTTCGATGGAGCCCCGACGCAGCGGCTCGATCATCAATATCGGCTCGATCTTTGGCTTGCAGGGTTGCGACGGCAACGTCGCGTACAACGTGTCCAAGGGCGGCATCAACCAGCTGACGCGCTCGATGGCGATCGACTTCGGTTACGCCAATATTCGCGTCAACGGTCTGTGCCCCGGCCTGATCGAAACCCCGATGACCAGCATGGTCCGCGAGCACGAAGCCTTCCACGCCTTCTTCGCCTCGCAACACATGCTCAATCGCTCCGGGCAGCCGGAAGAAGTGGCCAATGTCGCGCTGTTCCTGGCCTCGGACGAAGCGTCCTTTGTCAGCGGCCAGATGATCGCCGTGGACGGCGGTTTCTCCGCCGGTCGCCGCTTCGCCCCGCCCGCCGCCTGATTCGCCTTGCCGGGCGCCTGCCCGGCACACCCCTTTCTTCCGCACCTGTCCTCTGGCCGAGGAGGCCCCATGCTGCCTGTCGAAAACGCACTGACCATCGTCCAACTGTTCGCCAACGCTGCCCGCAACTATGGCGACCGCCCGGCCATCGAGGATGATGGGCGCTCAATCAGCTACCGGCAACTCGATCAACTGCGCAGCCAGGCTGCCCGGGCGCTGTTGGCGTTGAACATCCAGCCCGGCGACCGCGTGGCGATCTGGGCACCGAATCTCTGGGAATGGATTGTCGCCGCCGCTGCGCTGCAAAGCGTCGGCGCTGCACTGGTGCCGCTCAATACGCGCATGAAAGGCAGCGAGGCCGGTTTCATCCTGCGCCAGAGCGGCGCCTGTGTGCTGTTTGCCATTGGCGAATTCCTCGGTGCCGATTATCCGCGCATGCTCGCCGCCGAAGATTTGCCGGCGCTGCGCCACATCGTCACCTTACGCAGCGACGGCTGGGACGCGTTTCTGGCGCTGGCTGGCAAAGTCTCGCCCGAATCCCTGCAAACACGCGAACAGGCGCTCGGCCCGCAAGACCTCTCCGACCTGCTGTTCACCTCGGGCACCACCGGCAAGCCCAAAGGCGTGATGAGCAATCACGGGCAAACCCTGCGAGTGGTGCGCGACTGGAGTGAAGTGGTCGGTCTGCGCGAAGGCGATCGCTACCTGATCGTCAATCCGTTCTTCCATTCCTTCGGGTACAAGGCCGGTTGGCTGGCGGCGCTGATGCGCGGCTGCACCATCGTGCCGCAGCAGGTGTTCGAGGTGCAGGCCGTGCTCGAATGCGTGCAGCGCGAACAAATCACCGTGCTGCCCGGCCCGCCGACCCTCTATCAATCCTTGCTTGCCCATCCGCAGCGCGATGTATACGACCTGACGTCCTTGCGCATTGCTGTCACCGGCGCTGCAACAATTCCGGTGGAGATGATCCGCCGCATGCGTGATGAACTCGGTTTCGCCACCATCGTCACGGCGTATGGCCTGACCGAAACCTGCGGTTTTGCCACGATCTGCCGGCCGGGAGATTCGCTGGAATTGCTGGCGTCCACCAGCGGCCGGGCCATGCCGGGGGTGGAAGTGCGCTGCATCGGCGCCAACGGTCGCAGCCAGCCGGTGAACGTTCCCGGCGAAATCCAGGTGCGCGGCTACAACCTGATGCAGGGTTATTTCAATGATCCGCAGGCCAGTCAGGAAGTCCTCGACGCCGACGGCTGGCTGCACACCGGTGATATCGGCGTGCTCGACGAACAGGGTTATCTGCGCATCACCGACCGCCTCAAGGACATGTTCATCACCGGCGGTTTCAACGTTTACCCGGCGGAAATCGAACACTGTCTGTTGGGTTATCCCGGCGTGGCGCAGGTGGCGGTGATCGGCATTCCCGATGAACGTCTGGGCGAAGTGGCCATGGCCTTCCTGCTGCCGGCGCCGGGTGTCGAGATCGAGCAGGCCCGGTTCCTCGCCTGGTGCCGTGAGCAGATGGCCAACTACAAGGTGCCGCGTCGGGTGCAGGTGCTGGAAAGCATGCCGCTGAACGCGGCGGGCAAAGTGACCAAGAATGTGTTGCGGGAGTGGGCGCTGAGCTGACTGCTGTCCCCCAGTGGACGCCCACTGGGGGAATGACCTTCAGATCACCCGGGCCGGATGCTGCTGACGCGGGTCGCCCAGCAGGGCGCGATGGGACGGTGGCTGGCGACCGCCGTCTTCGCTGATGCCGTAACCGGCAGCGATTTCGGCAGTGATCAGCGTCTGCCCCGAGAGCGCCATCAACTGCGGATCATTGAGCAACGCGTGAATCACCCGGCCGTTGAATTGCGGGGTTTCGGCGTGCGCCAGAAAAGCCTTGTATTGCTCGCCATGCTGTTCGCCGGCAATCCGCGTGCGTTCGGTCAATTGCGGCCCGAGCCACAGCGATAACGCCGCCACGCCACGGCCCTCGAAATCGATGGCCATGTCTGCCGCCAGTTTGTCGCAACCAGCCTTTTGCGCACCGTATGCAGGGCCGTGCATGTAGCAACCGCCGCCAAAGGACGAGGTGAAGCAGATCAGCCCTTGTGCACTGTTCAACAACAGTGGCGCGGCGTGGTAACTGGCGATGTACGCCGAGCGCAGGCCGACGTCAAGGATGCGCACCAGATCCAGCGGTTTCTCCCAGAACGGCCCCGCTTCGATCAACTGGTCATGAATGAACGCTGCATTGTTCACCAGCAGATCCAGCCGCCCGCATTCACGTTCGACCTGAGCGAACAGTGCCGCCACCTGCCCATCGTCGGCATGATCGCAGACCACCGCAACGCCCTCTCCGCCCGCCGCTGTAATCGCGGCGGCCGTGTCGTGCAGCGAACTGGGCAATGCCTGTCCATACAGATGCGCACCTGCAGCTTCCGGCGCACGCCCGGTGACGTAAACCCGCATGCCCGCCGCACCCAGCGCCAGGGCAATGCCCTGACCGACGCCGCGACTGGCGCCGGTCACTACTGCCACTTGCCGATTCATTTGACGCTCCCGAACTGACTGATCACTGCCCCGCTCTTCTGGCTCTGGCGCTTGATGTGATTGGCCGCCAGGTAACCGAAGGTCATCGCCGGGCCGATGGTCGAGCCTGCGCCCGGATAGGTGCGGCCCATCATTGATGCGGCGCTGTTGCCGATGGCGTACAGGCCTTTGATTGGCTGGCCGTCCTCGTGCAAGACCCGGGCGTGAACGTCAGTGAGCAACCCGCCCTTGGTGCCGATGTCGCCGGCGTCGATGCGCACGGCGTAGAACGGCCCCTTGAACAGCGGCGCCAGGCACGGATTGGGCGTTACATGGGGATCGCCGTAATAGCGGTCGAACAGCGACTCACCCTTGTGGAAGTCCTCGTCATGGCCGCGCACCGCCATGCCGTTGAAACGCTGCACGGTGCGCAGCAGCCCGGCTGCATCGATACCGATTTTCTCCGCCAGGGTCTGCAGATCCGGCGCCTTGAAGAAGTAATCACGCAAGTGTTCGGGCAGTTGCCAGTCGCGCTGGGCATACCCCGGCAACAGCGCGCCGCAGGGGTATTTACGGCGGAACTCGGCGTCGAACACCATCCAGCACGGCACGCTCTCGGCGCCTTCGCGGTTGCTGGCGTACATCGCCTCGACGATATCGGTGTAGGGCGCGGCCTCGTTGACGAAGCGCTCGCCCGCCGAGTTGACCAATACGCAACCGGGCAACGTCCGCTCGACGAACATCGCCCGTTGTTTTTCCTCGCCGCGAACATGGGTGGTCGGCGCCCACCAGCTGTGTTCCATCAGTGCCGTGCGGGCACCGATGGCTTGCCCTGCGCGAATGCCGTCGCCGGTATTGTGCGGCGGCGTGGCGCTCCAGCCGGTCTTTGACGGTTGCGGCAGATACTGCGTGCGCATCGCCTGATTGCGTTCGAAACCACCGGCGGCAATGATCACGCCGTAGCGCGCCTTGACGTTGAGGCGCTGCCCTTCGCGGCTGACCTGTGCACCGCCGACCCGGTCGCCGACAATCAGCAGTTCTTCCAGCCCGCAGTTCAGCCACAGCGATTTGCCGCGATCCTGCAACGAACAGCGCAAGGCGCCAATCAAGGCGTTGCCCAGGGTCAGGTAACGGTCACGCTTCGACAGACGCCGGCCCTCGCGGTCGCGCCAGTAACGCCACATGACCTTCAGCGTCAGGCGCAACCAGCCGGGGCCACGGCACAGCAGGACCTGCGCCTCTTTCATGGTCATCGCCATGCGCCCCATCATCAACGTGCCGGGGGATGGCGCACGCATGCGCAGGAATTCTTCACCCAGCTCGGCGGCGTCGAACGGTTGCGGGTCCATGGAGCGATAACCGGGTTTGCCGCCTTCGACTTCCGGGTAGTAATCGGCGTAGCTGGCCTGGGCCTCGAAGCGCACGCGGGTCTTCTGTTCGAGGTATTCGACCATTTCCTTGCCGTGCTCGACGTAGGCTTCGATGCGCCCGTCGTCGATCTCGCCGTGGGTCACCGCGCGGATATAGGCAATCGCTTCGGCGGCGCTGTCACTGCCGCCCAGCGCGGCGATCCGGTGGTTGCCGGGAATCCAGATCCCGCCGCCGGACACCGCCGAGGTGCCGCCGTACTCGTTGCTCTTTTCGATCAGCAACACGTTCAGTCCCAGGTCGTGAGCGCGCAGCGCCGCGGTCATCCCGGCCGCTCCGGAACCCACCACCAGCACATCGCAGCACTCATCCCATTTGATCTCGGCAGCTTTCATGCGATCACCCTTGCTCAGCGCCCTCAAGGCAAAAACCGCCGGCCGGATCTTCGTCCGGCGCGGTCGGTCTCGGGATTGTTGGGTGCGTGTGTCGGGTGGTCATCGTCCGATGGGACTAAGGGTTGTGCCCTCCGCCCCCGTGCAAATCGCTTAGTCCGCTTGGACGATGTTGCGTCAGATCGGTGACCGCATAGTCGCCCACGGCACCACTCCCCCCCTGAAATGCAGGTCGGGCAGGTCTGACCTGGGCATGAGGACGACATGATAAAAACAATAATCGCCCCACAATCGCTTCACCCTCTCGTACAACTGGCCGTGTTGCTGCTGGCCGGTGGACTGGGCAGCCAGGCCAGCGCGATGACCTTCCAGCCGAGCGAAGATCTGAGCGTCGACTGGGACACCACACTGACCTACAGCCTCGCCTGGCGGACCGAGGGTCGCGATCACAAACTGACGGCCAACGCCGATGCCAACGACGGCGACAATGCGTTTGCCAAAGGCAGCCTGATCAACAACCGCGCCGGCTTCCTCACCGAAGCCAACATCAAATGGCAGGACGACTACGGCGTGTTCGTGCGGGCCACGGGCTTCTACGACAACGTCTACGATCAGGACAACGACAACAACACCGGCACTTCGAACTGCTTTGCCGGCGGCCATTGCAGCCGGCCGGACCGTTTCTCCCAGGACACCATCGATCAGCACCGCAACGAATTGCGCATGCTCGATTACTACGCCTACGGCACCTGGGATCTGGGCGGGCACAACCTCAATGCGCGGCTGGGTAATCAGGTGGTGAGCTGGGGTGAAAGCCTGTTCTATCCCGGCATTTCGGCGGCGCAGAGCCCGGTGGACGCGACCAAGTCGACCACGCCCGGTGTCGAGGTCAAGGAGATCCTCCTGCCGGTCGGCCAACTGTTCACCCAGTTCAGCCTCACCGACAGCCTCGATATCCAGGCCTACTACCAATACAAATGGGAAAAGACCCAGTTGTTCGGAGTCGGCAGCTACTTCTCCACCACCGACTACATCGACGAAGGCGGCTACAACGACGCCAGCGGTTTCGTCACGCGTCTGGCCAACGACAAACCGAGCAATCAGGGCCAGTACGGTGTGGCCTTCACCTACGCCGCCGAATCGCTGAACAACACCGAGTTCGGCATCTACTACTCGCGCTATCACGACAAGACTCCGTCGCTGGACTTTCAGTCCGAGTTGGGCCGCTATCGTGCGGTGTACTTCGACAACATCGACCTGTTCGGCGCCAGTTTCTCCACGGTGATCGGCGATGTCAGTTGGGCCGGTGAAGTCAGCTACCGCGACGGCGCGCCGGTGATGGTCAACAACGGTTTCTCCAGCGCGGTACGCGGCAAAACCATGCAAGCGCAGTCGTCGATGATCTACGTGCTCGGCCCGACCTCCTTTGCCGACAACACCACCCTCACCGGCGAGGTCGTCTACAACACCGTCATCAGCAACGACAAGTCGCAACCCGTGACCCTGGCGCCGGGCTTCACGTTGCCGGGCACCGACAGCCTGGTCTACGACCGCGAAGCCTGGGGTTACACCGCCCAGGTCAGCTTCGATTACAACGACGTGTTCAGCGGCTGGGACATGTCCGTGCCGATCACCTACAGCACTGCGGCCCACGGCGACAGCTCGATTGTCGGCTCGATCAACCAGGGCGAAGGCGACGACCGCGCCAGCATCGGCAGCTCATGGCGCTACCTCGGCAACTTCACCGTCGAAGCCCGTTACAACGCCTACCTGGGCAACGCCAACAACAGCCCGTTGGCCGACCGCGACAACGTCGCCCTCAACTTCAAATACCGGTTCTGATTTCCCTGTCGGAGGAGCACAGCATGTCTCGATTCACCCAAACGTTATTGAGCACGGCGCTGACCGTCGGCCTGCTCGGCAGCGGCCTGGCCTACGCCAAGGTCAGCCCCGAAGAAGCCGCGCGACTGGGCCAGGACCTGACCCCGATGGGCGCGGAAAAAGCCGGCAACGCCGACGGCAGCATCCCGGCCTGGAGCGGCAAGTGGCGCGGTCTGCCACCGGGCCTGAAGTTTGCCGGCCCCGGAACGCCGTACCCGGACCCGTACGCGGCGGAAAAACCGCTGTTCGTGATCGATTCGAAGAACATGGACAAGTACGCCGAGAACCTGTCCGACGGCGAGAAAGCCTTGCTCAAGCGCTACCCGGAGACCTTCAAGATCCCGGTGTACCCGAGCCATCGCGACTTCCGCGCCGATCAGCGTCTGGAAGACCTGATCAAGAAAAACGCGGTGACCGCCGAACTCGACAACGATAACAACGACACCAAGAACGCCTGGGGCGCCTCGCCGTTTCCGATTCCGAAGAACGGCAGCGAGTTGATGTTCAACCACACCCTGCAGGGCCGGGCCAACACCGAAGAGGCCAACTATGGCCAGGCGGTGGTGTACGCCAATAAGGAAAAAGTGCTGGAAGAGGTCAACTACAAGATCTTCTCGATCTGGTCCAGTCCGGACAAGAACCTCGACTCCGCCAATGGCATCCTGACCAACTTCCTGATCACCACCCTGGAACCGGTGCGCAAGAAAGGCGAGATCGTCGTCGGTCACGAGTTCATCAACCCGACGGCCTCGCCGCGTCAGGCCTGGCAGTACAGCCCCGGCCAGCGCCGTGTTCGTCGCGCGCCCACCGTCGGCTATGACTCGCCGACCGGCGCCGGGGGCTTCCGGGTGTACGACGAAGACCGCTTGTTCAACGGTGCGCCGGACCGCTACAACTGGACCATCGTCGGCAAAAAGGAACTCTACATTCCGTACCACAACTACAAGATCGACGACCCGAGCGTGACGGCCGATCAGATCCTGTCGGCCACCGGCCACGTCGATCCACAATACATGCGCTACGAAAAACACCGGGTCTGGGTGTTGCAGGCCACGCTCAAGGAAGGCGCTCGTCACGTCTACGCCAAACGCGTGCTGTACCTCGACGAGGACACCTGGTCCGCAACCATGGCCGACAACTACGACGCCCGCGGCCAGTTGTGGCGCACCAACATGCAGACCTCGGTCTACGCCTACGACATTCAGCGCTACCACGCACGCCTCGGCATCTACCATGACCTGATTGCCGGCTCCTATCTGGTTGACCGCCTGCTGGTCGATCAGAAACCCGCCAAGCTCAATGCCACCGCCTTCTCCGAAGACGAATTCACCCCCGGCAACCTGCGCAAACTCGGCACCCGCTGAACCCGCCACGCCCCGACCGATTCATTCGGTCGGGGCGTTGTTTTTTTCTCAATTTGCACCTTGATGGAAACTGCCCATGAACAGATTACTCACTGCGGCCCTTGCCGTGGCCGGCCTCGGTTTGTCGATGCAGGCCAATGCCCTGAATATTTTGCTGACCAACGACGATGGCTGCCGCGCTCCAGGCATCGACGCGATGTACCGCGCATTGACCGTCGCCGGCCATACCGTCACCCTGGTCGGCCCGTTGAACGACAGCAGCGGCATCAGCGCTGCCAGCGTCGTGGTGCCCGGCCAGGCTCTGGCGGTGACTGAACTGGCGCCCGGCCGATTCTGCGTCGGCCCGCCCGAGGGCTACACGCCGCCGACCGGCAAGACTTCGGCCATCGGCACGCCGGTGGATGCGGTCAACGTCGGGCTGGACGTGTTGCTCAAGGACACGCCGCCGGATCTGGTGGTGTCCGGCATCAACTTCGGTGAGAACGTCGGCCCGCTGACGCAGATGTCCGGCACCCTCAACGCCGCCATTCGGGCCATGTTCAAAGGCGTTCCGGCGGTGGCGGTGTCGACGGCCATCGACATGGACCTGATCATGCGCGACCAGCAGGCCGGTTACCGCAAGACCCTGGGCGCCATGGATGACACGGCGAAGTTTGCGGTGAAAGTTATCGAACAGGCCCATCAGAGCTGCGCCAAACACAGCTGCAAACTGAATGTGCTCGGGCTGCCGGGCGTCAACGGGCTGAACCTCAACTACCCGGCGTTGCCTGCCAATCAAGTCAAAGGCGTGAGTTTTGCCCCGATCGGCAATTGGGACCGGGTGAACTTCACCTCTCAGCGCGGCACCGACGGTACGGTTCACGTCAATCTGGTCGCACCGCCAAAACCTACGGCCACCCAGCAACAGGCCGATGCGTATCAGCTGTGGCAAGGGCATGCAGTGATTACGGTAATCGCCGGCAATATGAGCGCGCCGCCGGCGGTGCAGGATCAGGCGAAGAAAATGCTCAAAAGCGTCCAGCCTTGAAACGACACAACCCCTGCAGGTGATCACCCTCAGGGGTTGAACGGTTTTATACAGCGGGTTGGAACGGCACGAACTCGGTGACTTCGAGATCAAACCCCGACACCGCTTTGTAAGGCACCGGCGAACTCATCAAACGCATCTTGCGCACATTCTGATCCCGCAGGATCTGCGCGCCGATGCCCAGCGTACGGTGCGGAAAATGCGGCGGGCGGGATTTGCCGCCGCTACGCAGACGCAATTGCTCGAGCACACCGTCAGCGGTTTCCTTCTGCGCCAACAACACCAGCACGCCGTTGCCGGCCGCCGCGATACTCGCCAGCGAACGTTCAAGGGTCCATTGCTGCGGTCCGCTTTCGCTTTCGCAGCCCAGGGCGTCGCGCAGGGTTTCGATGCTTTGCACCCGCACCAGTACCGGTTGAGTGCTGTCGATCCGGCCCTTGACCAGCGCCAGATGCAGCGCGCCTTGATAGGTGTCCTGATAGGCCGTCACCTGGAACTCGCCGTGGCGGGTCAGCAACGGATAGGCCTCGCCGCGCTCGATCGTGCCTTCGTGAAGGATGCGGTAGTGAATCAGCTCGGCAATGCTGCCGATGCGCAGGCCATGACGGCGGGCGAATTCGTGCAGCTGTTCGCCTCGGGCCAGTTCGCCGTCCTCGTCGAGAATCCCCACCAGCGTCGCCGCCGGTTGCAGGCCTGCGAGACGGGTCAGGTCACACGCGGCCTCGACATGCCCGGCCCGCTGCATGACGCCACAGGGCAAGGCCTGCACCGGAAAGATATGCCCCGGTTGCACCAGATCCGCCGGGCCGCTGGCCGGGTCCACCGCCACCTGGATCGAGCGCGCCCGGTCGGCGGCGCTGATCCCCGTGGACACACCGGTAGCCGCCTCGATCGACCGGGTAAACCCCACACCATGCTGCGCCCGCGAATGGGGCACCATCAGGTCCAGCCCCAGTTCGCGGCAACGCTGCTCCGTCAGTGCCAGGCAGATCAGCCCGCGCGCCTGTACCGCCATGAACGTCACTGCCTCGGCTCCGGCCCGTTCGGCGGCCATCAGCAGTGAGCCTTCGGCATTGTTCTCGTCATCGGTGATGACCACCATCTGCCCCGCCGCGATGGCTTCGAGCAGTTGCGGCACGCTGTCGAACGCCAGACTCATTGCAGCGCCTCGCGCAGGTCGGCAGCGGCTTCGGACAACACCTGGGCGGCGCCTTCGACAAACGGCGCCATGCTGATAAAGCCGTGAATCATCCCTTCACAGCGCTGCACCCGCACCGGAACTTCGGCTACACGCAAGCGCTCGGCAAACGCTTCGCCTTCGTCGCGCAGCGGATCGAATTCGGCGGTGATCAGGGTCGTCGGCGGCAAATGCGCCACGCTCCCGGCGCGCAATGGCGAAGCCAGCGGATCATCGCCCTGCCCGTCTTCCTGCAAATACTGCTGCCAGAACCAGTTCATCATGGCGCCGGTAAGGAAAAAACCATCGGCAAATTCCCGGTAGGAATGGCTGTCGCAACCGGCATCGGTGACGGGATAGAACAGGCACTCATAACGAATCTTCGGCCCCTGCCGCTGCACCGCCAACTGACTGACCGCCAGTGCCAGATTGCCCCCGGCGCTGTCCCCCGCTACCGCGAGCCGGCTGCCATCGACGCCCAGTTGCGCCGCATGTTCCACCAGCCAACACGTCGCCCGGTAACAATCCAGCGGCGCCGCCGGGAACGGGTGCTCCGGCGCCAGGCGATAGGCCACCGACACCACCACGGCGTCGGTCAGGTGGGCCAGCGAGCGGCACAGGTTGTCGTGGGTGTCGAGGTTGCCGACGACAAAACCGCCACCATGGAAATACACCAGCAACGGCAGATTGCTCTCTTCCGATGGCCGATACAGACGCGCATCCAGTTCGCCAATCGCCCCCTCGACCCGCAAGTTGCGTACCTCGGCCATCGGCACGCCGGGAATCGCCGGTTGCATGTTGTCGCAGAACTGCCGGTAGTGCGCCGCGTCGAGCTGGCTGTAATCGGGTGCCGGCAGGTCGCTGAATTGCTGGAGAATCAGCGCGATCTGTTTATCGAGCGGCATGGGCATCTTCCTCTACATCGGACATGTTGAATTGTGGGTTGGACTCTTCGAGGATGCTCTGCACCCGTTGCTGCAGCGCCACTTTGAAGCCTTTGTGGGGAAAGACCCAGAAGCGTTTTTCGGCGATGGCGGCGAACACTTGCTCTGCGAGTTCGGCAGGCGTCATGCCCTGGCGAATGCTGCTGTCGAGCAATTGACTGAACGACGAACCGGCGCCGTCGACCACTTGATTGGAAGCCATGATTTCACTGGCCACCGGCCCCGGGCACACCACCGAAACCGAAATGGGTGCACCGAGCATGCTCAGTTCGTAGTGCAGGGTTTCCGACAATGCGACCACCGCTTGTTTGGTCACGTTGTAAGGCGCCATCAACGGGCTGCTGAGCAGACCGGCCAGTGACGCGGTGTTGACCACATAGGCCGCACGGCCCTGACGCAGGAACAACGGCACAAAACAGCGAATGCCGTTGATGACCCCGCAGAGGTTGACGTCGAGCATGCGTTGCCATTGCTGCGCAGTGATTTCCCAGCTGTAGCCGGTCTGCATCACGCCGGCATTGTTGAACAGCAGATCGACCCCGCCGAACCGGTCGAGGGCAACATCGCGCAAGTGCTCCACCTGTTGCAGATCGCCGACGTTGGTGACGCAGGCGACCACCTGCGTTCCGCCGCTTCGCAGTTCTGCGCAAAGTGTTTCCAGCCGCAACCCATCGAGATCGGCCAACACCAAACGCATGCCCAACCTGGCCACATGTTCGGCCAGCCCTCGTCCTATGCCACTGGCGGCACCGGTAATGACCGCGACCGGCCCTGATTGCTGATTCATTGCCTGCTCCCGACATTAAGTCCAATGGTGTCAGTAGAGCGGGCGCCGCTCGGCCGGCCATCGTCCATTCAGACGATGCCCGCTTCTACAGGGGCGGCAGAATCTCCAGCAAGCTCAAACCCGTGAACCTGGGAGAATAACAAGATGAGTACCCTGCACCGTATCGAAGCCAAACTGCTGGAAGACCGCTACGCACGCGGCTGGCACTGTCTGGGCCTGGCCGCCCCCTACCGCGACGGCAAGGCCCACCGACTGGACGTGTTCGGCACCCGGCTGGTGGCGTTTCAGGGCGAGGACGGCGAGTTGCATATCCTCGACGGTTATTGCCCGCACATGGGCGCCGACCTCAGTACCGGTTGCGTCGAAGGCAATTCGATTCGCTGCCCTTTCCATGCCTGGCGCTGGGGCGCCGATGGCGTGTGCGATGACATTCCCTACGCCAAGCGTATTCCGCCTCGGGCCAAGCTCAAGAGTTGGCCGCTGATGGAAGAAAACCATCTGCTGTTCGTGTGGAACGACCCCGAAGGCAACCCGCCGCTGCCCGAGCAACGCATCCCGCGCATCGACGCCTGCTTCAGCAACGAATGGGCCGAGTGGGAAGTCGCCGAATTGCAGATCGACACCAACTGCCGCGAACTGATCGATAACGTCGCCGACATGGCGCACTTCGGCACGGTGCACGGCGCCCCGGTCGAGGCATTCAGCAACGTATTCGAAGGCCATCTCGCCACGCAAATCATGAGCGCCCGCAGCGAGCGGCTGTCCGGCGACAGTGCGTTGAGCACCGTGGCCACCTATTACGGGCCGGCCTACCAGATCACCGAAATGACCGGTGCCATGAACGGCCAGCCGATCCATTCGATCCTGCTCAACTGCCATGTGCCGATCGACCTCGACAGCTTCACCCTGCGCTACGGCGTGCTGGTGAAAAAGATCCCGGGCCTGAGCGAAGAACAGAATCAGGCGATGGCCAAAGCCTATGTGCAACAGGCCCAGGCAGCCTTTTACGAGGACGTGTCGATCTGGCACAGCAAGACCCGCGTCGATAACCCGTTGCTGTGCGATGGTGACGGGCCGGTCTATCAATTACGCCGCTGGTACGAGCAGTTCTACACCGACGTCGCGCTGCTTTCGGCGGAGGTGAAGGAGCACAAAGAGTTCATCGTGCGGGCCCGCGAACCCGCCTGATGACAGGGTTTTCGCGATCCTGGGCCTGACCGGCCGCCGCCGGTCAGGCCTCGTGCCCGGGCGTTGCAAGTGGTCGATACAGGCGCTTATTCTCGGGCACCGCAAACCACTAATAATAAGAACGGGTTCCCCATGCAGCAGAGCCTCAGCCTCGACACGTTCAGCGATCTCATCGGCAACCTGTATCAGGGGCCGCTGGAAACCATTCCCTGGGCGACCTTTCTCAACCAGCTCAACGTTCATCTTGAAAGCAAATACGTGACCTTCATCCTGCGGCCGCCCAGCACCCACGTGGACGGACTGATGGTCAACACCACCGGCACCTCGACCGAAGCGGTCGCTTCGTACAACACGCACTTCTTCACCCTCGACCCCTTCGTCGGCCTGCCCAATCGTCAGGTGGTGACCCTTGCCGAATTCGTCTCCAGCGATGACTGGCAGAAATCCGAGTTCTACAAAAACTTCCTCGAAGCGGTGGACGTGTTCCATATCCTCGGTGCCGACATAAATACCTGCGACGGCGCCCAGTGCCGGATCCGCATCAGTCGCGGCCGGGACGACAAGCCTTTCGGTGATGAAGAGAAAAACCTGCTCGCGCATTTCATTCCGCACCTTGAGCGCTCGATCAAGGTTCACATGCAGCTCAACCGCATCGAGGTCGAACGCAACCTCTACGCCGGTGCGGTGAATCAGATGGCGGTCGGCACGATCATCCTCGACGAAGCCGGCAAAGTGCTGCAGACCAACCAGGTCGCTGACCGGCTGATCCAGGAAAAGGACGGCATCAAACTGGTCAACGATGGCCTGCAGGTCGGTACGGACCGCGACACCCAGGAATTTCGCCGTTTGGTGAAGCAGTCGCTGCTCTCGCAGAAAAGCAGCAACCCGTCGATGGTCGAGGCACTGCGCGTGCAGCGGCCGTCCGGGCGCGCCGACCTGGGCATCATCGTGCGTTCAGTGCCGCTGTCGGAGTGGAGCGAAGGCAAACAGTGCCCGACGGTGGTGATCTTCATCAGCGACCCGGAGCAACAGTCCACCGCGCCCCAGGAGATCGTCCGTGCCCTGTTCGACTTCACCCCGGCCGAAACCCAACTGGCAATGTTGCTGGCCAACGGGCTGACCCTCGATGAAGCCTCGGAAGAGCTGGGCATCAGCCGCAACACCGCACGCGCCCACCTGCGTTCGACCTTCTCCAAGACCGGCGTGACCCGCCAGACCATGCTCGTGCGCCTGATCCTGCGCAGCGTGGCGACCCTCGGCTGATACGCCTCCCGCGCCATCGCCCGCCCGGGCGATGGCTTCTGTTCACAACTAGTCCATTCAGACGAAGCCGAAGATCTCTCGCCGTCTTACCTTGCCTCTACAACAATAAAAATCCGTATGAGGCCCGCCATGCGAAATTCCACCTGCGCCTTGCTGCTGATCGTCTGCGTCGGCAGTTCCGTCAGCCTGTGTCAGTTGTTCCGAAACGAAGCCTATCGACCGAGCGCCGCGCTTCTGGGTTGTTCGGGCACGGCGGTGAACTGCTACCCGCCGTTGGTGCGCAATCTGCTGCCATAAATCTGCGCCCATAGACCTGTTCAAATAGAAAAGCACCGGCCTGCAAGCAGCGCCGGTGCTTTTTGTTGTCTGTCGAGGATCAGGTCGGCAGGAAGCCCCGCGCCCGGGACAGGGTCAGCGCCAGGTCCTCGATCATGTCTTCCTGACCGCCAACGGTGCCGCGCCGCCCCAACTCCACCAGCAGCTCGCGGGCGGCCACCAGGTACTTTTTCTCCGCTCGTTTGGCGAACAGCAGGAACGAGCTGTAGACCCCGGCATAGCCCAGCGTCAGGGCATCGCGGTCGAGGCGGATCGGCTGATCCATCATCGGCACGATCAGGTCTTCGGCCACGTCCATGATCCCGTACAGGTTGACGCCGCTTTCCACGCCCATCCGCTCCAGTACCGCCACGAACACTTCCAGTGGCGTGTTGCCCGCGCCGGCGCCCAGCCCCGCCGCCGAGCCGTCGATACGCGCAGCCCCCGCTTCGATGGCGGCCAGGGAGTTGGCAATCGACATGCCCAGGTTGTGGTGGCCGTGAAAGCCTACTTCGGTCGCCGCGTTCAGGCCGGCGCGCAGCACGCCGATTTTCTCGCTGACCTCGTCCGGGAGCATGTAGCCCGCCGAGTCGGTGCAGTAAATGCAATTGGCGCCATAACTCTCCATCAGCCGCGCCTGTTCCAGCAGTTTTTCCGCGCTGACCATGTGGGCCATCATCAGGAAACCGACCGTGTCGAGGCCCATTTTTGCCGACATGCCGATGTGCTGACCGGAGACGTCGGCCTCGGTGCAGTGGGTGGCGACGCGGATGGTCGACACCCCGTGTTCATGGGCCATGCGCAGGTGATCGAGGGTGCCGATGCCGGGCAGCAGCAGCGCCGAGACTTTCGCCTGGCGCAGCCGTGGAATCACCGCCGAAAAGTATTCCTCGTCGCTGTGGGCCGGCATGCCGTAGTTCAGCGAGGCACCGCCGAGGCCGTCGCCATGGGTGATTTCGATCAGCGGCACGCCGGCCGCATCGAGGCCGGTGGCCACGGCGATCATCTGGTCCAGGCTGATCTGATGCTGTTTGGCATGCATGCCGTCGCGCAGGCTCATGTCGTGCAGACGAACGCGTTTACCTTGCAGATTCATGGTCATTCTCCACTTAACGGGCGGGCAGTTGCAGGGCGCCCTTGTGGGCTTCTTCGGCGAACATTTCGGCGGTGCGCAGGCCGGCGGCGGTCATGATGTCGAGGTTGCCGGCGGATTTGGGCAGGAAATCCCCGAGGCCTTCCACCTCGATGAAAATCGAGACCTTGCGGCCATCGAACACCGGGCCGTTGATCAGCTTGTAACCGGGCACATAGCGCTGCACTTCCTCGACCATCTGCAGCACCGAGGCGCGAATCCGCTGCTGATCCGGCTCGTCGTCCGTCAGGCAATGGATGGTGTCGCGCATCATCAGCGGCGGCTCGGCCGGGTTGATGACGATGATCGCCTTGCCGCGCCGGGCGCCGCCGATCTTCTCGACTGCGCCGGCCGTGGTGCGGGTGAACTCGTCGATGTTCTGCCGGGTGCCCGGACCGACCGAGCCGGACGACACGGTGGCGACAATCTCGCCGTAACTGACCGATTGCACCCGCGACACCGCCGCCACCATCGGGATCGTCGCCTGGCCACCGCAGGTGACCATGTTGACGTTCATTGCCAGCGACGCCGCGTGTTCCTTGAGATTGACCGGCGGCACGCAGAACGGGCCGATGGCCGCCGGCGTGAGGTCGATCATGATCACCCCCAGCTCGTTGAGCTTGCGGCTGTTCTGCTCGTGGACGTAGGCCGACGTCGCGTCGAAGGCAATGCGAATGTCATCGTCGAGGACATGGGGCAGCAATCCGTCGACACCTTCGGCGGTGGTTTTCACCCCCAGTTCGCGGGCGCGTTTGAGGCCCTCGGACTCGGGATCGACGCCGACCATCCACACCGGCTCGATCCATTCGGACCGACACATTTTCATCAGCAGGTCAGTGCCAATGTTTCCCGGGCCGATAATGGCCGCTCTGAGTTTCTTGTTCATCCGGTTAAACCCCACGGGTCAGGCGCAGAAAGACACCCGGGCAGCGCCCAGGCCATCGATGGTCAGAGAAAAACGGTCGCCCGCATGGGCAGGCTCAAGCGGTACAAGGGAGCCTGAGAGAATCAGCTCTCCAGCCTTGAACGGAATACCGAAGGCGCCCAGGGTGTTGGCCAGCCAGGCAACGGCAGTCAACGGGTTGCCCTGCACGGCCGAGCCCAGTCCTTCGCTCAGCGGTTCGTCGTTCTTGAATACGCGCATGTGCAGATTCGGCAGGTCCAGCGCTCGCGGATCGGCTTGTACGTCACCCAGCACGAACACACCGCAAGAGGCGTTGTCGGCGACGGTGTCCTGAATGCGGATGCGCCAGTCATGGATCCGCGAGTCGACGATCTCGAAGCACGGCGTCACGTACTCGGTCGCCGCCAGCACATCGGCCTCGGTCACGCCGGGGCCGATCAGGTCGTGCTTGAGCCGGAAGGCAATCTCGCCCTCGGCGCGGGGCTGGATCAGCCGGTTCGCCGACAGGGAAATGTTCGCGTCATTGGCAAACGACATCTGCCGGGTGATGAAGCCAAAATCCGGCTGATGCACGTTGAGCATTCGCTGGACCGCCGCCGAGGTCACGCCGATCTTCTTGCCGACGATTTGGTCACCGGCCGCGACCCGACGCTCGATGCAATAGAGCGAAACGTGGTAGGCGTCTTCGATGCTGATCGACGGCCAGCGCTCGGTCAGCGGGGCCACGGTATTGCCCGCAAGCAGCGCCTGATACAACTCTTCGCCGAACTGGCGACGCAATTGCGCGCTCATCGCTGGCCTTCCTGAAAGAAGAACAGACACTCGCGATTGAACAGCTCGCGGTACTCGACCATCACCCAATGCCCGCATTCGCTGAGCAGCACAAACCGGATGTTCCGGCAGTGCTGCATCATTGTTTGCGCCCCCGACACCGGACAGAACTTGTCGTCCATGCCCCAGAACCCGAGGATCGGGCACTGCAATTCCTTCAGGTGTTCGGTCATGTTCGGCACTTGCATGGTCGACAGCACGCAGACCGGTTGCTCACGCACCACCGCGACCCGTTCATTGACGGTTTCGGCGCTGATCAACGACTCGTCGAACAATTGCAGGGTCAGCAAACGGCGCATACCGTCGGCGTCGTGCAGTTCACCTCGGGCAAACGCGGCGCCCATTTTCTGGATGCCTTCCATTTGCAGGTAATACTGCTCCTTTTCCATCAACCCGCCCGGCGCCATCAGCACCAGTCGGCTGACCCGCTGCGGCTGGTCCAGGGCTTGTTTGATGGCGATGGCGCCGCCCAGGGAGTTGCCCACCAGGATGCAGCGCTGGATATCCAGGGCATCGAGTAGCCCGCTCAGGGCGGTGACGAAAAAGTCCAGGGTGTAGAGGGTGTCCGGTTTGTCGGAAGCGCCGTAACCCGGCAAGTCGGGCACGATCACGCGATAACCGGCGGTGACGAACAGCGGGTAGTTCTGCTTGAAGTTGCTGTGGCCGCTGGCACCGGGCCCGCTGCCGTGGATGAACACCACCGTCTCGGCGCTGCCGGTGCCCTCCCCGCCGATATCCAGATAATGCAGCCGCAACCCCTGCGGCAGCGTAACGAAGTGCCCTTGCGCCATTGCGCTCATAAGGTGTGCTCCCGGCTATTGTTGTGGCCGGATTATTTCCGCTGGTCAGCCCCCCAACATCGTCCGACAGGACTAGCCGTCCTAGTCTTTTCGGACGTTGGCCACCGGGCCCCGCGCCCCTAGCATCGAGGGCACTGATCTTTGACTGAACGAGGCTTTTGCATGCTGGATGCGCTGGATTTTCGCGGCAAAGTGGTGCTGGTCACCGGGGGCGGCAAAGGGGCTGGCCGGGGTATCAGTCAGCGGTTTCTCGACGGCGGTGCCGAGGTGGTGATCTGCGGTCGCGAGGCGCCGGAGTCATTGCCTTTTGGCGCAGGACGCGAGGCAGTGTTCCTGCCGTGCGATCTGCGTGACGTAGAGCAATCCGGGCGGTTGATCGACACCATCGTCGAACGCTTTGGCCGGCTCGACGTGCTGGTCAACAATGCCGGCGGCTCGCCCAATGCCGACGCCGCCAGTGCCTCGCCGCGTTTCAGCGAAGCAATCATTCGCCTGAACCTGCTGGCGCCGCTGAATCTCTGTCAGCAGGCTAATCGGGTGATGCAGGCGCAGGCCGACGGCGGTGCAATCATCAATATCTGTAGCGTCAGCGCGGTTCGTCCTTCACCGGGCACGGCGGCGTATGGCGCGGCCAAGGCCGGATTGCTCAACCTGACCCGCTCGCTGGCCGTGGAATGGGCACCGAATGTGCGGGTCAACGCGGTCACGGCCGGGTTGATCCTCACCGAACAGGCCGCCCTGCATTACGGCGATCAGGCCGGTATTGCCCGCGTGGCTGCAACCATTCCGCTGCAACGCCTGGCGGCGCCGGAAGACATCGGCGACACCTGCCTGTACCTCGCCTCCCCTTTGGCGCGTTATGTCAGCGGAGCGGACATCACCGTGCACGGCGGTGGCGAACGCCCGGCGTTTCTGGACGCGGCCCAATCTCATTGAGCTCAACAAAAAGGAAATCCAGCATGCCGGCAACTGCCTGCCACAGCGTTCTGCTCGAACTGTCTCCGCCCGCTGCCTGGGCCAAGCTGCGGGATCTGCGCCTGGCGCCCCACTATGTGCCGGGACTCACCGGCTGCCAGCTGCATCCCGGGCCAATTGAAGGGCTTGGCGCCAGTCGCCGGGTGTTTCGCAAGGGCGGCCAGTGGCTGGATGAAAGCGTGGTGCAATGGCAGGACGGCGTCGGCTTTGTCCTGGTGCTGCACAAGGCCAGTGCCGGCGCGCCCTTCCCGTTTCGCGAAGCCAGTTTCAGTTATGCCTTGCAGCGCGAGGGTGAATTCAGCCGCATGACCACCCGAATGCACTACAGCCTGCGCGGCGGCAGGCTGATGGAACAACTGCTGGGCAAGGCGTTCGACAAGGTGGTGCGGCAGATCGCCGAGAATCTCAAGGTCTATTACGAAAACGGTATCTCGCAATGAATCGGTTTGCAGGCTGCGATATGGCGCAGCCTGCAACCGGAATCAAGGCTGCGGCCCGATGTTGGCTTCGCTCCAATAGGCTTTCATCGAGCGGATCTTGCCGTCGTCATCGAACTCCATCACGTCGATCACATGCAGCGAGCATGGTTGCCCCGCCCACTGCATGTCGACCCGAAACGGCATCGCCCCGCATCCGTTCAAGGTCGCACGCACCGGGCCGGTCAACGTGGCCGACACCTGGCTCGCGCCCAGCCCCTGGCGGTAGAAACGCTCGATGTCCGCGAGGCCCTGAATGGGCGGCTGACCGACCGGGTCTTCGACCGTCGCATCTTCGCCGTATAGCGCAAGAATCCCGTCGATATCGCCCGCATCAACCAACTCCACATAACGGGCCATGGTGGTTTGAATCTGCTGTGCGCTGATCATTCAGACCACCTCGAACAGTGCCGCAGCGCCCATGCCGCCGCCGATGCACATGCTCACCACGACGTAGCGCAAGCCACGGCGCTGGCCTTCGATCAAGGCGTGGCCGACCATCCGTGCACCGGACATGCCGAACGGATGCCCCAGTGCAATCGCCCCGCCGTTGACGTTCAACCGCTCCTGAGGAATGCCCAGCGTGTCGCGGCAATACAGCACCTGACAGGCAAACGCTTCGTTCAGCTCCCACAGGCCGATGTGGTCCATGGTCAGGCCCTGACGCTTGAGCAGCTTGGGAATCGCGTAGATCGGGCCGATGCCCATTTCATCGGAATTGCAGCCCGCAACGGCCATGCCGCGATAAATCCCCAAGGGCTCAAGCCCGCGTTTCTCGGCCAGTTTGGCGCTCATCAACACCGAGGCCGACGCGCCGTCGGACAGCTGCGAAGCATTGCCGGCGGTGATGAAGCGGCCCTTTTCGGTCCATTCGCCACCGGCCCAGACCGGTTCCAGTGCAGCGAGATTCTCGCGGGTGGTGTCGACGCGATTGCACTCGTCGCGTTGCAGGCTGAGGGTTTCGAAGCGGGTTTCGCCGGTGGCCTTGTCGAAAATCGCCTTGCGGCTGGTCATCGGCGCCAGTTCCCGGTCGAACAGCCCGGCGCTCTGGGCCAAGGCTGTTCGTACCTGGCTGTGGTAGCTGTATTCGTCCTGTTCCTCGCGGCTGATGCCGTAGCGGGCGGCGACGATCTCGGCGGTTTCGATCATCGGAATGTAAGCGTGCGGATCGCGCTCTAGCACTGCGCCGGACTGATTGCGATAGAGGTTCTTGTGCTTGTTCTGCACCAGCGAAATCGACTCCAGGCCACCGGCCACGGCGATGTCGATTTCGTCGCACATGATGCTTTTCGCGGCCATGGCGATGCTCATCAACCCCGACGAGCATTGGCGTTCGACGGCCATGCCCGACACGGAAAACGGCAAACCGGCGGCAATCGCGCACTGACGACCGAGGTTGTAGGACTGCGTGCCTTGCTGCGCCGCCGCGCCGATGATCACGTCGTCCACTTCACCGGGCTCGATGCCGGCCCGGCGCACGGCTTCGCGCACCACGTGGCCACCGAGCAGCGGCGCTTCGGTGTCGTTGAATGCACCGCGAAAGGCTTTGCCGATCGGGGTACGGGCGGTCGAAACAATGACGGCTTCTTTCATGCGGGACTCCTCGAAGGTGCTGCTGGATCTTGCGGGTAGTAGCGGCTGATGGTGTCGACCACGCAGCCAGGGCGTTCTTCGCCGTCGATCTCGACGCTGACGCGGATGGTCGCCTGGACGCCGCCCTTGACCTCGTCGACGGCCATCAACTGCGCACGACCGCGCACACGAGTACCCACCGGCACCACCGTGGGAAAACGCACGCGCTCGCAGCCATAGTTGACGCCCATGGCGATGCCGCGCACTTCGACGATCTGCGGCAGAAACAGGTTGACCAGTGACAGGCTCAGATAGCCGTGGGCGATGCAGCCGCCAAACGGACCGCTGGCGGCCTTGAGCGGGTCGACGTGAATCCACTGATGATCGCCAGTGGCTTCGGCAAACAGATTGATGCGGTCCTGCGCCAGCAACAGCCAGTCGCTGACGCCCAGCTCTTCACCCACCGCGTCGCGCAGGGCGAAAGGCGTGTCGAAAATACGCGGCATGTCACGCCCTCTGGCTGGAGACCGACAACACTTCGCCGGTCATGTAGGAGCTGTAGTCGCTGGCCAGGAACATCATCACGTTGGCCACTTCCCAGACCTCGGCGGCGCGACCGAAGGCTTCGTTGGCCGCCAGCTGCTCGAGCACCGCCTGCGGCGCGGATTTGCGCAGGAAATCGTGCAAGGCAATGCTCGGGCTCACCGCGTTGATGCGGATTCCATAATCGGCGGCCTCGACCGCTGCGCAACGGGTCAACGCCATGACCCCGGCCTTGGCCGCGGCGTAGTGCGCCTGCTCTTTCTGCGCCCGCCAGCCGAGTACCGAGGCGTTGTTGACGATGACCCCGGCGCGGCGCTCCATCATTTTCGGCAGCATGGCGCGGGTCATGCGCATGGTGCCGGTCAGCGTCACATCGAGGACCCGGTTCCATTGCTCATCGGTCATGTCCACCAGCAACGCGGAACCACCGAGGCCGGCGTTGTTGATCAGCACGTCAACGCCTTCAAGGTCACGCTCGGCGCAGGCAATCAGCTGCTGCACCTGGGCTTCGTCGGCGACGTTGCAGACTTGCCCGAAAACCTGCTGCAGACCGGTGGCTTCGCGGATTTTCAGCACCGCTTCGGCCAGCCGGCCTTCGTGGATATCGCTGATCATCAAGGCACGACAGCCTTCCTCGGCAGCCCGCAACGCGGCGGAAAAACCGATACCGGCGCCGGCCGCCGCCGTGATCAGCACCGACTTGCCACGCAACAGACCGTGACCGGCGACATAGTGAGGAACAGACATGGAAAACTCCTTGATCACACAGGAAGGCGTGGCTCTTTGGGCATGCCCAAAGCGCGCTCGGCGATGATGTTGCGCTGGATCTCGTTGCTGCCGCCGTAGAGGGTGTCGGCACGGCTGAACAGGTAAAGCGATTGCAGGCGTGTGAGCTGATAAGGCGCGGCTTCGAGCAGTTCGGCATCGGCGCCAAGCACATCCATCGCCAACTTGCCGAGATTGGCGTGCCAGGTGGACCAGAACAGCTTGTAGATGGTCGCTTCCTTGCGCAGCGAACCGTCCTGGGTACCCGACAACATGCGCAGCGAGTTGTAGCGCATGATCCGCAGACCGCTCCAGGCCTGGGCCAGACGCTGACGCAAGGCCGGATCGCGCGCAGCGCCATTGGCCCGGGCGATGCCGATGATCTCGTTCAGTTCATTGTGAAATTGCATCTGCTGGCCGAGGGTCGACACCCCGCGCTCGAAACCGAGCAGCGCCATGGCGATTTTCCAGCCCTCACCCGGCAAGCCGACGATGTTTGCGGCGTCGGTGCGGGCGTCGTCGAAGAACACTTCGTTGAATTCAGAGGTGCCGGTCAGTTGCTCGATCGGTCGCACGGTGATTTCGGCCTGCGCCATCGGCACCAGCAGGAAGGACAGACCGCGATGGCCGACACTGCCGGGCTCGGTGCGGGCCAGCACAAAACACCAGTCCGACTCATGGGCCAGCGAGGTCCAGACTTTCTGCCCGTTGATGATCCAGCTGCCTTTGTCCTGATCCAGCACGGCCCGGGTCTTGACGTTGGCCAGGTCCGACCCTGCGCCCGGTTCCGAATAGCCCTGGCACCAGAACGCCGTGCCGTTGACGATTCCCGGCAGGAATCGCTGTTGCTGTTCTGCGTTGCCGAAGGCCGCGATGGTCGGGCCGGCCAGGCCTTCGCCAATATGACCCATGCGTCCGGGGCCGCCGGCGCGGGCGTATTCTTCGTGGAAGACCACTTGCTGACTGATCGACAGGCCACGGCCACCGTGTTCCGGAGCCCAGCCCACACAGGTCCAGCCGCCCTCGGCAAGTTTGCGCTCCCAGGCTTTGCGTTCCTCGGGGAACATATGCTCGTCACCCGGGCCGCCGCGAAAACGCAGGGCTTCGAACTCACCGCTGAGGTTGATGCGCAACCAGTCGGCCACTTCCTGACGGAAGCGTTCATCGTGTTCGCTGAAACTGATTTTCATGGCTGCTCCCCCAGAATCACCTCGGCGATACGCTCCAGATGCCAGGCCGGCAGACCGAGAAAACTCTCGCTGGCGCGGGCGCGTTTGAAATACAGGTGCACGTCGTATTCCCAGGTGAAGCCGACCCCGCCGTGCAACTGAATGGCCTCCGATGCGCAGTGGAAAAAGGTTTCCGAACACTGGGCCTTGGCCAGCGCGGACGCTGTCGACAACTCGCCGGCCACCTGCGGATCGCCCTCGGGATCGAGCACTTCCTGGGCAACGCACGCCGCGTAATAACTGGCCGAACGGGCGCATTCCACTTGCAGCATCATGTCGGCGGCGCGGTGTTTGAGGGCCTGGAAACTGGCGATCGGCCGGCCGAACTGCTGGCGTTCCTGCATGTAGGCGACGCTCAGATCCAGCACCTGTTGCGCGCCGCCGGTCTGTTCGCAAGCCAGGGCGATGCAGGCCAGTTGCAGCACGCGTTCAAGGTGCGGCCAGCCTGCGCCGAATTCGCCGAGCAGGCATTGCCCGTCGAAGTACACGCCGTTGAGCCGGATGCGTGCCTGACGACGGGTCTGATCCATCGTCGGCAGCATCTGCCGCTCGATTCCGGGGTGATCGGCATCCACGGCGAACAGGCTGATACCTGCCTCGCCAACGGATCCGGGCAGCCGGGCGGCGATGATCAGCAGGTCAGCGCCGTGTCCGTCGAGCACATGATTGAGGGTTCCATTGAGCACAAAACCGTCGCCCTCCTTCACCGCCGTGGCCTGCACGTCTTCGGCAGCCCGGCCGTTGGCGCTGCTGAATGCCAACGCGGCGGTGACGCTGCCGTCGGCAATCAACGGCAGCCAGCGCTGCTTTTGTTGATCGTCAGCGGCCAGCAACAGCGCCGGTGTGGCCATGCAGGCTGTGGCGAAGAAGGGAGAACACAGCAAGCGCCGGCCCATCTGTTCCAGCAGGATCCCCAGTTCGACAAACCCGAGACCCAGCCCGCCATAGACCTCGGGAATATGAATCGCCGGCCAGTACATTTCACTGCACAGGCGCTGCCACAACGCCTCGTCGAAACCCCGTTCACTGACCATCGCCGCCCGCACGGCGGCAGAATCCGAGACATCCGCCAGAAAACCTTCGGCGGATTCGCGGATCATTTCCTGTTCGTCGCTGAATGCAAACTCCATCGCGGCGCCTTCTACTCGTCTGGCGGAGCACCCGTGAAGTGGTGCCCCTTTGAACAGCGAGTCTGGTCCGGGCGGTGCACGGCAGAATCGTCAGGCTTGCCTAGTCCGAATGGAGGTTGTCGAAAGTTTTGAACGAATCGGCTTTCATCCGGATCTTTATTTCGAGTTTAACTTGCAAGTTCAAGGGCCAACTAACCGAGTAAATTACTCAACTATCAAGAACACTTATAGCCAGCCGCAATAACTCAAATAACAAAAAATAATGCCACATGGCCACCATCTAAGTAGCTTGCTAACAAATCCAGTTGAAATTATTTCTCATCTGGCGACTTAAACAGTATTTAAAGAACTTCAACAAAATCATTCATCTTGTTGAATAGGTTGAGTAAATCCACGAACAAATCCCGACACCTTCCGGCACTATCCCACCCACTAAACACCCTCTGAAAAACGCCATCATCCAATCGACTTGCAAAACCACGACAACCGTCTAGGTTCATGAATATCTTCGCAAGCGCTATCAATCGAATAATAAAAACAGCCCTCCCGGCGGGAGCGTTCATTCTTCTGAAACAAACAAGACGCTGCTTTAGTTGCTGAACGGAACTCAGTCATCACAATCAAGAGGGATGCTTGATGAAGCACAGCCGTTGGTATCGTGCGCTCTCGAAAATTGCGTCGGCCGGACATTTCTGGCTGTCACTGTTTTGCTTTGCAGTACTGGTGATTGCCAGCTTCCTGTTGTTCGAACAGCAGATCCAGGACTTCCTCAATCATCTCGACCTGTACCTGCCGAGTTCCCCCACCCAGCAACTCAACCTGGCGCTTTTACTGATCGCCCTGTTGGCGCTGGACGTTGTGTTGCCCGTGCCTTCCAGTGTGGTCTCGCTGCTGGCCGTGGCCATTTTGGGCAGTGTCGGCGGTTATCTGGTGATCTTCATTGGCCTGTGCCTGGGGGCCGGGTTGGGTTACGCATTGGGTGCCGGCTATTTCCGGATGCTGTCCAGTCGTCTCGGCCTGCATCAACGCAAGCCCGGGCAAATGGCCTATCGACTGGGCACGCTGTCGTTGATCTGCCTGCGCGGGGTGCCGGTACTGGCTGAAACCTCCGTGGTAGCGGCGGGCATGCAGCGTTATCCGCTGCGCTCATTCCTGCTGGTGACCACCCTGGCCAACGCCGGTCTGGCACTGGCCTACAGCGCCATCGGCACATTCCTCGTCGAGGAGAACGCGTTGCTGGTGACGATTCTTGCCAGCATGGTGTTGCCGGGCCTGTTCATCGCCGGCTACAGCCTGTTCAAGGCCTTGCGCAAACATACTGCCGAGCAAACGCTGCGCGGGCGATTCGAGGTCAGTTACGACTATCCGGTGGTGTTCACCGATCACCTCTTCGACGCTTCCAACCCCTGCCTGCATCAACAACTCACCAACCGGCAAAACGGCCGGGTGACGGTGATGGTGTTCGCCGATGAGCAACTGCTGAAAAGCGCGCCGCACCTGCTCGATCAGATCGATGGCTACTTTGCCGCCCATGCAGCGGACCTGCATTTGCAGGCGCCACCGATTGCCGTTCCGGCAGGAGAGCTGAGCAAGGATTCACAGGTGTTGCAGCAGCTCTACGCCGACATGCTGAAACACGGCCTGGACCGGCATTGTTATGTGCTGGCCCTTGGCGGCGGTGCGGTACTGGATTCCGTGGGCTACGCCTGCGCCACCTTCCATCGCGGCATCCGCCTGATCCGTGTGCCGAGTACCGTACTGGCGCAGAACGACGCCGGCATCGGCGTAAAAAACGGCATCAACGCCTTCGGCCAGAAAAACCTGCTCGGCGCCTTCTACCCCGCCACTGCCGTGATCAATGACTTCCAGTTGCTGAACAGCCTGACCCGCCGCGACCAGATTGCCGGGCTGGCCGAGGCGGTGAAAGTCGCGCTGATCAAGGACCGGGAATTCTTCGAATGGATGGAGCAACAGGCCGACGCCCTCGCCCGCTTCGATCATCCGGCCAGTCGCTACGCGATCCGCCGCTGCGCCGAACTGCACCTGGCGCACATCACCGGCGCCGGCGATCCCTTCGAACGCGGCAACGGACGGCCGCTGGATTACGGGCATTGGGCCGCACACAAACTGGAAAACCTCAGCCACCATCGCTTGCGCCATGGCGAAGCCGTTGCGGTGGGCATGGCCCTCGACGGGCTCTACGCCAATGCCCTCGGGCTGTTGAGCGATACCGACAGTGAACGGGTGATGAGTCTGTTGACCCGACTCGGTTTCAACCTGTGCCCGCCGGAACTGACCCTCAAAGATGCGCAAGGTCGCTCACCGGTGTTGCTCGGGCTGGAGGAATTCCGCCAGCACCTCGGCGGACAACTCTCGATTCCGATGCTCAGCGGAATCGGCCAGTCGGTGGACCTGCATGAAATCGACGACGCGCTGATGGAGCGGGCGCTGCAGAAGCTGTCCGCCCGCAGCATCCCGGTGCTCGACTTGAGCGAGGGCTTCGCGAAATGAGCCAGACCCCGCAAAGCCTCAAGACCTGGCTGACCCTCGGCCGGGTTTCCAACCTGCCCACGGTGTGGACCAACACCCTGGCCGCCGCGCTGCTGGCCAGCAGCGCCGGTGCACTGGCGCCGCCCTCGTGGCTGGTGTGGATTCTGCTGCTGTTCACTCTGTCGCTGCTGTATCTGGCCGGCATGTTGCTGAACGATCTGCTGGATGCAGACTGGGATCAGCAACACCACAACCCTCGGCCCATCACGCTGGGTCTGGTGAGCCGCCAGCAAGTGCGCCTCGCCACCGTGTTGTTACTGACATTGGCGGCAGCGTCGGTGCTGGGCCTGAGCCAGTTGATCGATCAGCCGCATTGGCTGCTGGCCAGTGTCACCCTGCTGGTGGGCTGCATTATTGGCTACAACGTGCTGCACAAAAAATACGCCCACAGCGTCTGGTTGATGGGCGCATGCCGCTCGGCGCTGTACCTCACGGCGGCGGCCAGCCTGGCGGTGCCGCCGGAGCCGATCTGGCTCTGCGCGATTTTGCTGGGTGTCTACATCAGCGGGCTGACTTATCTGGCACGCAATGAGCACAACAACCAGTTGCTCAGTCGCCTGCCCCTGCTCTTGATGCTGAGCCCGCTGGCCCTGGCGATCTACGCCGACAACCTGTGGTTCTGGCCGGTGCTGCTGCTCTGGCTCGGCTGGCTGGGCTGGCATTACCGACAGCACCTTGCCAACCCGCAGCAGCGCAAGGTCCGCGCCTTTATCGGTGCCGGGCTCGCGGCGCTGCCGCTGTTCGATGCCTTGGTGATGGCCGTGGCCAACCAGCCGTTGGGCAGCCTGCTGTGTGTTCTGGTGTTTTTCCTGCTCCCACACTTTCAACGCTGGATCAAACCGACATGAACATGGACGTCACCGCGCCGCCGACGGCGGCCCTCGGCATGCGCCGCGATTGCCTTGCCGAACACCATCAGGCCCTCGCCCGGCAACTCGATGACAGCGAATTGCACTGGTGGCGTCAGGCACAGGAACAACTGGCCCGGCAGCCGGACGCCAATACCGCATCGCTCCTGAGCGGCCAGTGCAAGCGTCATCTGCGTGACCGGGCGCTGCCCGACAGCCACTGGAATCTGATCCAGTTGGCACGTGCGTTATTGCTGGCACAGGTCCTTGAACAGTCCTCCGAGGGCGGACAATTGTCCTTGCTGCGCCAGCTTTTTCTATGGGGTGACGATCAGGAAAAGATCGCCGTCCTCAAAGCCTTCGACTGGCTCGACAGCCAAGGGCACTGCGTGGAGCTGGCGTTGCAGGCCGGGCGCACCAGCAACAGCCGGGTGTTTGCCGCCCTCGCCCTCGATACGCCCTACCCGTCCCGTCACTACCCGGAACGGGCCTTCCACCAACTGGTGCTGAAAGCGCTGGGCATGGGGCTGGATGTGAGACGCCTGACCGGCCTGAGCCAGCGACACAGCCTCACCCTCAATCAACTGGCCATCGACCTGCTGGAAGAGCAACTCGCGGCTGACCGGGCGGTGTCCGTCGGGTTGCCTCTGGCGATTGCCTTCGACCAGCTCGACCCGGCGCAACGCCAGCGATTGGTCGAGCTGGATCAACAGCAGCGCCTGCCGCCGGAATGGCGCGCCCACCTGAACTGATACCCAACGTCTCCTTTCCCTTGACGAGGATTCACCATGCCCAAGTATTTCGATCCGCATATTCACATGGTCAGCCGCACCACCGACGACTACCAGAACATGGCCGCCGCCGGCATTACCGGGGTGATCGAGCCGGCCTTCTGGCAGGGTCAGGCCCGGACCAGTGTCGGCAGCTTCATCGATTACTTCGACACCCTGCTGGGCTGGGAGCGCTTTCGCGCCAGCATGTTCGGCATCCATCACTTCTGCACCATTGGCCTCAACCCCAAGGAAGCCAATGACCTGTCGGTGGCCAACGAAGTGCTGGAGATTCTGCCGCGCTATCTGGTGAAGGACGGCGTGGTGGCGGTCGGTGAAATCGGCTACGACGACATTACGCCGGAGGAAGACCGCTTTCTCGCCGCACAGCTGGAACTGGCCAGACAATTCAACCTGCCAGTGCTGGTGCACACGCCGCACCGCGACAAGATCGGCGGCACCAAGCGCACGCTGGCGGTGATTCGCGAGGTGGGGATCAATGAGAATCTGGTGATCATCGACCACCTCAACGAACTGACGCTGCCGCTGGTACTGGACAGCGACTGCTGGCGCGGCCACTCGATCTACCCCAACACCAAAATGTCGGAACAGCGCATGGTCGCCCTGCTCCAGCAGTACGGCACCGAGAAAATGGTGGTCAACAGCGCCGCCGACTGGGGCATCAGCGATCCGCTCAAGGTGCCGAAAACCGGTCAGGCGATGTTGGCGGCGGGCTTCAGCGAGGCTCAGGTCGAACAAGTGCTGTTCCATAACCCGGTGGATTTTTTCGCCCAGAGCGGTCAACTGGACAAAACCCTGATCAGCACCCCGCTGCCCATCGATCAGCGCCGGCAATGGCAGGACAACTCTGCCCTGCGCGGGCAGGAGCCGGTGATCAAATGAGTGCCGGCATGGGTTGGGCTGCCGCGCAGGTCGGGTATTGCAGCAATGTGCACCCGACCCATGACCTGGCCAGGCTGAAGGCCTCCATTGAACAGCACTTTCAGGGTGTGCGCGCGCAACGCGGGCTGAAAATGCAGGACAGTGGGCTGTGGATCAGCGCCCTCGCCGCCACAGGGTTACAGCAGAAATCCGCGCGGGCGGAGTTCCTCGGCCTGCTGCAACGCAGTGGATTGCGACTGACCTCGCTCAACGGTTTTCCCTACGGACAGTTTCATGAGGGGGCGGTGAAAGCCGCCGTGTACCTGCCCAGTTGGGCCGAGCCGAAGCGCCTGGCGTACAGCCTCGAACTGGCGCAGATCCTCGCGCAGGCGTTGCCGGCGGATTGTCATCAAGGGGTGATTTCCACCGTGCCGCTGGGATACGCCGCCACCTGGAGCCCGACGCTGCAACAACGTGCCGAGTTTCAATTGCGCGAGCTCACGACGTCACTGGCCAGGCTGCACCGGGAGACCGGCAAGAAAATCGTGTTCTGTCTGGAGATGGAACCGGACTGCGTGCTGGAAAACACCGATCAGGCCATCGCCTTCTTCCGCCGCTGGCAAACCACCGATCCGCACCATGAGTATCTGGCGCTGTGCTTTGACGTCTGCCACCAGGCCGTGATGTTCGAAGACTGTTATCGCTCGCTGGTCAGGCTGCGTCAGGCGCGGGTGCCGATCGGCAAGATCCAGCTTTCCAATGCTTTGGTCTGTCGTCTGCCTTCCGCGGACGACAGCCGTCGTGAACGGGTCCTCAAGACCTTGCGCGACTTTTGCGAAAACACCTACCTGCATCAGGTGAAGGCGCTGGACGCGCAGGAGCGCTTGGTAGCCTGGGCCGATCTGCCCGCCGCCCTCGACGATTGCGCGAAGCATCCGGATCGCTATGCCGAGTTGCGTATTCATTTCCATATCCCGCTGTTCAGCGAACAACTGGTGTTGCCCGAGCTGAACGGCAGTCAGATCGCTCTGGCGCAGACCTTCGACTATCTCGCCGACCATCGGGAGTTTCGCCCTGTGCTGGAGGTGGAAACCTACAGCTGGGGCGTCCTCCCCGCCCAGTTGCGCCCGACCACCGAACACGCCCAGCTGCAGGGCATCGCGGCGGAACTGAAATGGGTCGAGGAGCAGTTGGGCCAACGGCAACTGTTGCAGCCACAAGCGCAGGAGACCTACGCCGATGCCCTCTGAACAACCACGCCAACCGCTGCTGCTGATCAACGTGGTCGGGCTGACGCCGGCGTTGCTGGGTGACGCGACCCCGAACATCAATGCCCTGCTCAAAACCGCAAAAATGGCCAGCCTGCAACCGGTGTTCCCGGCGGTCACGTCGTCGGTGCAGGCCTCGATTCTCACCGGTCGCCCGCCGTCGGAACACGGCATCGTCGGTAACGGCTGGTATTTTCGCGATCAGGCCGAAGTGAAGTTCTGGCTGCAGCCCAATGCATTGATTCAGGGGGAAAAGGTCTGGGAAACGCTCAAGCGTGAGATCCCGGGGTTTCGCTGCAGCCAGTTGTTCTGGTGGTACAACATGTACGCCGACGTGGACGCCGCCATCACCCCGCGTCCGCACTACCCCGCCGATGGCCGCAAATTGTTCGGCCTGTATTCGTCACCGGCTTCGTTGCACGAAACCATCGAACGGCAGATCGGCGAGTTCCCCTTTCCCGGGTTCTGGGGGCCGGCGGCGGGCATTGCGTCGAGCCGCTGGATCGTCGATTGCGCCATCGCCGAATTCCAGCTCGACCGGCCCGACCTGCAATTGATCTACCTGCCGCATCTCGACTACAGCCTGCAGCGGGTGGGGCCCGATCACCCGTCGATTGCCGATGAGGTGCGGGCCATCGACCAGGAAGTCGGGCGGCTGCTGGCCTTTGCCGAGGCGCAAGGTGCAGCGGTGATGTTGCTGTCGGAATACGGCATTGAAGCGGTCAGCCAATCAGTGTCCATCAACCGCGTGCTGCGCTCGGAAGGTTTGCTGGAAGTACGTCAGTCGCTGACCTGGGAATTGCTCGACCCCGGCGCCAGTGCAGCGTTTGCCGTGGCCGATCACCAGATCGCCCATGTCTACGTGAAAAACGCCCGGGACATTGCCCGCGTCAAAGCGTTGCTGCAGCGCCAGCCCGGTATCGAGCAGGTGCTGGACAAGGCCGAGCAACGGGCCTTTGCGCTGGACCACCCGCGCAGCGGCGAACTGGTGGCCGTGGCCGCAGCGGGGTACTGGTTCGATTACTACTACTGGTTCGACGATCGCAAGGCCCCCGACTTTGCCCGCACCGTGGACATCCACCGCAAGCCGGGCTACGACCCGCTGGAGCTGTTCATCGACCCGGCCATTCGCTTCCCGAAACTGCGAGTCGCGCGCCGCCTGCTGCAGAAAAAACTCGGTTTCCGCTACTACATGGACCTGATTCCACTGGACACCGGACTGGTCCGTGGCAGTCACGGCCGCCTGCCCGAGCGCGAGGACACCGGCCCTCTGCTCATCACCAATTGCGATCTGCCGTTGCCGCAAACCCTGGCGGCGACGGCGGTGAAACAACTGCTCCTTCAGCATTTCCTGGGGCACCTCTACCACCACTCGGCCAATGCCAAGGAGCTTCCATGCGGCGAGCCATTTCTTTAACCGTTCTCAGTGCACTGGCCGGTTTGGCTCAGGCACAGGACACCAACAGTTTCGATTGCAATCAATTCCTCAAGTTTGGAACCGACATTGCCAAGACCCGGGCGGCGTTCCAACAGAGTCCCGAAACCATGGCCTGGAACTGGTTTGTCTGTCTGAACCAGTTCAGCCCCACTCAGGCCAGTAACCGGGTGTGGGAAACCATGAAGCCTTCGGACCAGGTTTACCTGCCCGATGGCGCTGCGCCCGGCGCCTACGCCAGTCCCGTGCCGCCTCCGACCGAGGTGCTGACACAGGCCCGAACGCTGGGGATGGACCTGAACCGGACCTTCCACAACATCAATGCCACGCAACAGGTCGATGGCCTGGCGCTGCACATGGGCGGCGCCGTGCCTGCCTCTCAGCGAGGCAACCCGGTGCGCTTTCAACTGCTGATGGGTCAGGACACCTTCGACTACATCGTGCAGCGTCAGGTCTACAACATGAACGGTCAGGCCGCGCTGCCGGACAACCTGGACTTCCCGGCCACCGCGTGGGAGTTGAAGGCCGCGTGGCTGTGGATCGGCTCGGACACCACCTACCGGCAAACCCTGGCCAACGACGGTTACTACATTGGCCAGGCGTATTACGCGCAGGATGACGGCACCTATCAGGTCGGCTATGCGGCGTTGAGCGGGCTGCACGTGGTCAACAAGCTGGACGCCAACTGGGTCTGGACCACCTTCGAAAACGTCAACAACAGCAAATACACGGTGACCAACGCCCCCACGCCGACGCCGATGACCAACACCACCGGGCCGACCCCGGCCGCCAAACCGGTGAACGTCAGCTTCCAGGCCAGCAACCCGACGCTGTCGAAGTACGAACTGATCGGGGTCGAGTTCCAGCCCGTCACCCAGGTGCTGGCCAACTCGCAACTGGAGTCGGCGTTCCAGAACACCTCGTCCTGTCTGGCCTGCCACGGCACTGCGGCCTACTCGAACGACAAGGGCTACTACAACTTCGCCATGAAACAGGATGGCGGCATCGTCTACCCGACCACGCCGCTGCCGGCCTCCGACTTCGAAGGCTACAAAAAACTGGACTTTGTCTGGTCGCTGAAGCGCGCCCAGTGGCAACGCTAAGGAGCACGACATGAGCGTATTGAACTTCCCCCGGATCTACCTCAACGGCCATATGTTCTGGAACCCGCCGACGGCCAACAACAACGATGTGCTGCCGCTGTATGACGCGGTGAAGATGGATATCAACTGGCCGTTTACCAACTACTTCGACATCACACAGGCGAACGCTCCCACCACCCTGATGCCCTGGATGATCAAGCCTGTGGAGGAGCAGGATCTTCCGACCTACGTGACGCAAGTTCCGGGCAACGACAATCCGGGCACTTTTCCATTCATACCCGCCGAATGGGACCTGTTTGGCGACAACGCCTGCGGAACAGTGAGCTACCAAAGCACACGCTCGACCATCATTGGCGGCGAGTTGCAGGCCAATAACTACATTACCCAGGACGCGCTGGTTGGCAGGGACTACCAACTATTCGGCAATCCCTTTGGTAGTCAGAGCCCGACGGCCGCCCGCTTCGTCGATATCAGTCCCTGGCAGAACACTTTTACGGCGCTGTACTTCGACAAGCTGCAACTGGGGGATGCCACCTGCGGCCTGACGCTCAATCGCCAGTACCGGATGCTGGACCGCTTCCTCAGTTTCAAATGGGCCGCGCTCTTCCATGGGCTGGCGTATGTCACGACCACATGGCAGACCTGCTTCTCCCGGGACAATCTGGAATGGGTCATCGGTGACTCGGCCCTGCTGAAAAATCTCAAAGAGCAGATGGAGCTTCAAGGTGCTCAGGGCCTGATGTTCCGGTTCTCCAATTACCTCACCTGTTATGACAGAAACGGTGTATTCAACGACTTCCCCTACGTTAACAGCCACTCCTCTGACAAGTCGGCCATGGATCGGCTGACAGCGATGTATCAGAAAGGGCTGGACAATGTTTCCGACATTTTCTTCAACCCCGCCTATAACCGGACCGCGGCGACCCTGGGGCTGTGGTTCGCCGACGAATACCCTACGGCTCCCGCTGGCCGGCGACTGATTGCCGCCGAGGAGATTTCGGTCACTCAGCCCGCCATGCCCGAGCCGAAAAAAACCACGCTGGGTATTATCTCGGCGCAGATCACCGACAACACGCTGTCGCTGGATCTGGCCAACACGTTCCCGTTCTACCCCCTGGACAAGACCGCCGATATCCTGACGGCCGAGCGGTTTCAAGCTGGCGACTACAAGCTGGGCGTATCGAATAACGGGAGCTTCACCCCGGTTGTCGATATCGGCTTCGCCCAGTATCAACAATCGGCGTTCGACAAACGCTCTGGCCTTCTCGACTTCACCCTCAGTGCTGCGCAAACGGCTACTCTGCAATCCGGTCCGCTGGCGTTGCAGCTGCAAGCTCCGGCTCCGGCGGATTGCGTGATCGCCGCCAGCCAGCAGGTCTGGACCGCCGAGGTGGTCGAAAGCGGCACCTTTGTCGATGTGAACGACCACAAGACACTGACCATCATGGTGCAGAAAAACGGGCAGCCGGCCGCCAACACCACCCTGTTTGTCGCGGAGTACGGAAACCCGTACAACGTGACCACCAGCGACTACTACCTGACGTTCAGTAATGATGCCGACTTCACGTTGTTCTACGACAACGCCCCGGACCGGAGTCAAAACAGCGCCAACCTGCCGCAGTTCCAGGGCACCCCACCGATATCGAACTACGTAACCACCGGCAGTGGTCGCCGACTGGTCAATCTGGAGACCAGGGACAAACCGGTCGGCGATCCGGTCAGTTACCAGGCATTCATGAATGGCTCGAGCAAACCGATTACGGTACCGCTGAAACCTTGCCTGCAGTTCGATGCCGGCGTCTACGTCACCGGAACACTGGAAGACAACCAGGCACAGGTGAATTACTCCTATGTGTCGACCACTACCGATGACAAGGGCATCGCCCAAGTGAGTTTCAGAGCATTGGCAGCGGGCTTCCCGACCTTGCGTTTTATCGTCAAGGACGGTGCCAGCGACCCGGCCATCCCTTTCAGCTTCGCGCTCAACCAGGCCCAGATCGACTTCCTCGCGCCGATTCGCGTCCTGCCTCTGGACATGCCGTTGCAGCAGGACTTCGTCAACTTCTGGAACGAGATCTACAAGAACAAGAATGCGCCCGAAGCGATCTGGGATGACTTCATCTACCCAAGGGTCCTCAAGACGTTCTATTACCTGTACCCGATCATGAACAAGTTCATGCCGCTCAACTCCCGCACGCGCGTCGAAGGTGCCGTCGACCAGTTGATCCGGCTGATCAGCAAGGAGTACCAGGAAGAAAGCACCCTCGCGATGCCCATCACCCGCGACCTTTCGCAAAGCCGTCGCGCGGTACTGGAGTTGTGGGCGCAGAAACTGGTCAAGCGCAACTTCCCGCCCATGCAACTCAAGATGAGCGATTACGACGACCTCTGATCCATCAGGAACGATGAGCCACTGCGGGCCTCACGCCCGCAGTGCGCCTTGCCAGGGAGTGACCCATGAACGTCAGCCTCTTGAACCGCCTGTTGCTGTTGATCCTGCTGTTTTGCCCGTCTGCATTCGCCCAGGACAGCGGCGCCGTCTACTTCACCAATGGCGTACACAACACGCTGGGGTGTAATGAACAGAACGGCAACTGCATCGCCAAACGCAATCCGGGTGAGCCTTCCGACCCGTTCTTTCCGGCGTTCTGGATCAGTAACTGGACCATGTACCGGGTGATGCACAACTACGAAAACAACCCGCCGCCCTACAGCAACCCGCCAACGACCCTGAAGCCTGCGGACTACACCGTCTCCCGGGGCACCAGCTACTACGACACGACGTACATCCCGCCAGACGGCGACGGTTTCGGCGCGATGATGGAGCACTACGAGAAATACTGCCTGCCGATCTTCCCGATCAAGAACAACAACTACACCTGCTCGTTCGTGTCCCTGGGCAACAAGGCGTACTTCCTGACCTACCCGCAGGATCGTCCGAAAGACATGCCGGCCTGCTGCATGTTCTCACCGATGAATCATCCGCCACGGCAAGACTTCATCGAGCACCTGCCCTACAGCGCCGAGCGCAGCAAAAATCTCGATGGCAGCGTGCAGGCCTACGCCCTGGATCTCGACTCGCCGCAAGGTCCGATCCTGTTCGGCTACGCCTTCTACAAAAAGATGTCGGGGCAACCACCCTACCGGCCGCCGCAGTCGTTCTTCTTTTCCGGCGATACCAGCGTCGCCAACGCACCGATCGTGAGCCAGAACTACACCAATTTCCGCATCGCCAAACCGGACCCGAAACAGACCTGGGCGCAGGTCGCCGCCATGTGCCCGTCGAATCCGCCGCCCTGCCAGTTGTTCGAACCGCCGGCTTCGCAGAGCAATGGCCAGAAGGCGCAGTGGAACAAGCTCATGCAGCGTAAACCGTGATCAACGACGAAGGATCGCCATGAAAACCACACTCTGTTTTTCCGTGATGTTGCTGGGTCTGGCCAGCCTGCCGGTGCTGGCCAGGGAACAAGCCATGCCATCGGTGCAGGCCAGCCAGTTGAACTGCCAGCCGCCGAGCACCGCACCGGCCGCCACGGCCGGTCAGGATCAGTTCGATCAATACAGCTGGCAGATGTTCATTGCCTTGAGCTGGCCGGCAAAGAGCGGGCAGCGCGGCAATCCCGACTGCACCAAACAGCCCGGTGCGGCCGGCTACACCGTCTGGCAGACCTACAAGACCGTCGGGGAAATCTTTCTGCCGAACGCCGCCAATCCGGGGCCGTGGAACTCCCCGCAACTCGCAAAAAGCTTCAACATCATCAACATCGCCTCTTTGAAAAACAGCGCTCAGGTCAACGCAGTCGATCAGGCGGTCGGTGGCTGGCTGATCGATCAGGCGAAAAACCCGACCTACTACGATATCTCGGCCAACGAGACTTCATACAACTACATCGTCAACAACAACTTCTATAACGCCGACGTCGTCTCCAAGGCCAACAACATCACGTTCCCGTGGGGTGTCATCGAGATCAAGTCGAGCTGGCGCATCCTCACTCCCCATGACAACGCCAGCCGTTACCTGACCCTGCTCGCCCGGGTGGCGACCTTCGATGAGCAGGGCCAGAAGAACGGTGTCACCGAGGCGTTTCTGGGGCTGGTCGGCCTGCACATCATCACCAAGGCCAACGGTTATCCGCAGTGGATCTGGTCGACATTCGAACAGGTCGACAACGTTCCGCCCAAGGCTCTGGTGAACGGCCAATGGGTCGATCAGCCTGTGGCTGGCACGGCCTATTCCTACTTCAACGCCGCTGCGCCTGCCGCGTCCCTCAACCAGTCACCGTGCGACTGGCAGACCCAGGGCCCGCATCAGGTCTGCGTGCCCAAACCCGGCACCACGTTCCAGACCCCGAACCCGCTGAACCGGGTCACGCCGATCGCCGACATCACCAACCAGATCAACGCCAGTTACCAGGCCGATCCGGGGCTGCAAAACAGCGTGTTGAAGTACTACCAGCTCATCACCACCCAGCGCCCGCTGATGCCTGACAACCCAGGCAACCCGCTGGGCCAGCCTACGCCGGCACTCTCGGCCAACGTGACCATGGAAAGCTACATCCAGCCCAACAGCAGCTGCATGAACTGCCATTCCATGGCGACGCCGGTCAAGAGCCCCTACAAGTCGGATTACTCCTACCTGTTCAAATTCGCCAATTCGCCGCTCGGCAAAACCATCAAGGACGGGAAATAAATCATGAGTATCCTCAACGGCCCGCGACTGAATTTCTGGGGAGGCATCCGCACGGATGTCAGCCTGCCGAACAATTCACCGACCATTCCTTATGACGGCGATGACAACTGGCCGATCTTTGACCTGACCACTTCGACCCTGGCATCGGGGGCCCGGTCTTATACCGACGATCAGTTGAACAGCATGATCAATGCGCCCACGGGCGACTACTACACCGCCGGTGGCTGGAATCATTACGGGCAACATGTCGTCGACATGCAGAATGCGCTGATCAGTTCTCAGGGCAGCCCGGGCAGCGTCAGTACCACTGGGGATATGGTGGGCCAGCCGGTCTATCTGCTGGGTTCTGTGGACCCGGTGACCGGACAAGGGCCGGTATCGGGCCCGATGATGGTGGACCTCGACCCCACCTCGACCACCACCACCCAGATATTTGTCGGTGGCCTGCAAATCGGTGGCAGCAGCAACATCCAGTTGCTGATTCACGACAATGCAGTCTGCAGCAGCCTGGATCTCGGCAAGCGGGTGCTGCAGCCAACGCCGAAGGAGCTGGATGCACCCGGTTCCTGCCGTATCAGTGGCACCTTTCAGCTGACCTTCCCGCTGAGCAGTATTGTCAGCTGGAACCAGAACAGCGCTGGCTTGCGATCAATCATCCAGGCTCCGGGTGCCACCGGTATCGTCCTGCGCTTCGTGATGTTCGAAATGTGCCCGACGATGACCACGCCCCAGTTGCAAGCCGATTATGCCGCCGGCAGAGACACCCCGAACCCGAGCATCGGCCGGGTCATCGGTACATTGGCGCCGGCGTTCGCCAATGAGCCGCCGGACTGTCAGGCGGGCCGTCAGATCGTCAATCAGGGCACGGGCGGCACCGGCTATGCAGACCTGAGCAGCCCGGCCATGCTGAGCGTCGACATGGTCAATATCATTCCGAAACAGACGTTCAGGGCCGTCAGGGATGACATCACCAGCCCTATCGGACCTAACGGCAATTACGGCACTGTCACCGTGGCAGCCGGTGAAACCACCCTGGGCACACTCGATCCGGCCAGCAGTCCCCTGTTCGACTATTACGTGTATGGCGGCATTGTCGATCTGCCGCTCAATACAGCCCAACAGTCAGCGGTCAGATCCTCGGCGCTGGCCATCAGCGCCCCCGGCAAGGTCGCAGAGACTACGTTGCAGGCCTCGGAGTCCGTCTACCGGATCTACGCCGATCAACGCAGTGTCTATACCGAGGACTACCCGCAGGGCCTGTCGATTACGCTGCAGGTCCGGTATCTGGGGGCTGCGGTGCCCAGCACAACCGAAATCGATCTCACCGCCGCGCCTTCGGGACCGTATTACACGCAACAACGCTACTGCGACTTCCTTTATTTTCCCCCTGCGCTGACGGTGAGCCCCGGTCAGTTGTCCGTCACCTTCTCCGTCAACGTAAAACCTGCAGCGGCGCCCCTCGCCGGTTTCGTCGCCCTGACCTACACCGTCAACGGTCAGGACAGCGGCACCTATTTCACCAACTTCCGCAAATACGCCGAGACCGACTTCGGCATCCCCAGAGGCACCACCATCACCTGGGAACAGATGTACCCGAACGTCCTGCGTTTTCACTATCTGGCCTTCCCGGCCATGTCTCGCTACATCCCGCTGAATCAGCCGGACGCGATCATGGGCGCAAAGAACCCGATCCTCGCCCGGACCTCGGATGCCTACAAAGGCACCACGCTGTTCATGCCTGTGGTGCGCTCGATGTCGCCCTGTCAGCGGGCGCTGTTGCGGGCCTATCTCACCGGCGAACCGTGGCAACCGCCGCAGTAATCGCGCCCATCAGCCCATGGAGAAAAACCTATGACTGTTCAGATTCCTGCGCGCCCCCGCGAGACGCTGCACCCGAGCACCATCGTCGTCGAAGGCCTGCTGAACCCGCGTGGTGCCTGCCTGCAGAGCGATGGCAGCCTGCTGCTGGTCGAGGCTGGCACAGGCCTGCCGGACCAGACATTCAGCGGCCGCATCAGCCGCCTGCAACCCGACCCACTCCACCCCGGCGCCTGGCTTGCCCGGGAAACCCTGGCTCAGGGCTTTCGTTCGATGAACATGCAGGCCCGCATGCTGCGCGACGAAATCATGGGGCTGTCGGACATCGCCTGCGGTGACGGGCGCTGTCTGGTGAGCCAGACCGATTATGTCGCGGGCTCGAAACTGCTGGACCTGCAATACACCCCGCCGGAGGCGGTGTTTCACAGCCGGGGCAATCTGAATGCGCTGTGTTATCACCCAACCCGCCGCAGTTGGCTGGCGGTCAAACCCGATACCAATCAACTGGTGGAGTTCAGCACTGGCGAGGATGAACAAGTACTGGTGCAGTTACCCGATCTGGACATGGGACAGGAAGCCGTGCCCGTCACGCTGGTGTATGAACCGACGACAGACGCGGTGCTGATCAGCCTGTTCTCCGGGGAGCTGCAAAGCGACCCGGCCCGCAAAGGCATCGACTTTGATGATCAGGCTGGCCAGGTGATCCGGGTCTGGCCCGACACCGGACGGATCGAAGTACTGATTCGCGGCCTGCAACTGCCCACCGGACTCGCGCTGTGTCCGCAAGGAAATGTGTTGGTGCTGGAGCTTTGCAGCCGTCTGCAACAACCGTTGCCGCCTGACTGGAACGGCGAAACCCTGCATGGCGGCTTCACCCGGTTCAGCGGGCGACTGTTGAGCTGCAATCTGCAAACCAGCGAAGTGACCGTGCTCGCCCGTGACCTGGATACCCCGTCCAACCTGTGCCTGGTGCAGGACGCGGTGCTGGTGAGCGAAGGCATGGGATTGACTGGGCGACCGTTGCCCACGCCGGATAACAAGGTGGTTGCATTGAGCGGCAGGCTGCGTCGGGTACAGCTCTGAAAACAGAAAAAAGGGCGCGGCCTCATAGAAGCCGCGCCCTCTGTTTACTGAGTCACCACAATCTTGCCGATCATCTGCGGATGCAGCACGCAGAAATACTCGAACTCGCCGGGCGTGTTGAACACCCAGGAAAAACTGTCATTGGTGTCCAGCGCCCCCGAGCGGAACACCTTGTGGGTTTCAGCCACGGTGTGCGGGATCTGGTCGTCATTGACCCACGTCACCTTGGTGCCGACGGCCACGGTCAGATCCTTGGGGCCGAACATGAATTCCTTGATGTCGACCTTAACTTCCTGTGCCCAGACCGGCATCGACAAAAACAGGCACAGCACTGCCAACAGTCGCGCTTTCATTGAGCCGCCCTCCCCTAGACCAGTGTCGAATCGATCAGCGCCAACGGATGATCGCCCTGTGTCGCCCGCACTTCGGTGATCCCCAGGTAGTTACGCAACTGATCGGCCGCCACGGTCATCGGCCCCGGTGACGGAGCCGCGCCCGGTGCCGGTTGCGGATAGGCCGTGCCACGGGCGGTATGGAAAGTGATGTTGCCTTCGACTTTCTGGATGACCTGATGGATATGCCCGTTCAACACCGTCACCGAACCATACTTGCGCAACATCGCAATCGCCTGATCGCCATCCTCGGTGCCCCAGCCCCAAGGCTGATAGATCGTCCACAACGGAATGTGGGTGAACACCACGATCGGTGTACTGGTCGAAACCGCGCGCAGATCATCGGCCAGCCACGCCAGTTGATCGGCGCCGAGGTTGGCTTCATGACCAGCCTGGAAGTTGAAGACATTCACCAGCGCGATGAAATGCACGCCATGGTCATCGAAGCTGTACCAGCCGTTGCCTTTGGTGCCCTTGCCGTAACGTTCGAGATAAAGCTTGCCGCCTCCCTCGTCGAGGGTGTCGTGTTCACCGGGGATGTAATGCACGGTGGACGGCAAGCCTTTGAGCACTTGCGCCGCCGTGTCGAATTCCTCGGCTTTGGACAGGTGGGTGATGTCGCCGGTGTGCAGGATCAGCGACGGCCGTTTCGGCAGCGCGATGACCTTGTCGATCGCCACTTGCAGGGTTTTCACCGGCTCCGGGTTGGCTTCCTTGTTGAAGCCGATGTGCGAATCGCTGATCTGTACGAAATGAAAAGTGCTGGCCAACGCTTTCGGATCTGTGACGTTACCCGCCTCATCCATCGCAAAGGCTCTCGGAATGCCGCCGCTCAGGGCCCAGAGGACCCCGGCTCCGGCCCACGCCGAGCATTTGAGCAGCGTTCGCCGGTCCGGGTTGTTCAGAAAGCCGTCGGTGCGCAGTGGATGTTTTGCTTGATTGTCCATCGGTAGGTCCTCGCTGGCGGACTACAGTGATGTAGCTGACACCAGAGAGAACTTTGCGGTCCGGGCGTTTATTCCACGCCGCAAAACAAATTCTTTTCAGGGAATAAAACACGACGCATCACGGTTATAGGGGTGTGACGGTGCGGAAGCCACTATGAATCGATTCGAGGAACTGATTGCGCCGCACCTGGACGCGGCTTACAACCTCGCGCGCTGGATCACGGGCAACGACAGCGCGGCACGGGATGTCGTGCAGGAAAGCGCCTTGCGCGCCTTCCGGTTTTTGCAGCGATTTGCCGATGGCAACGCCAAGGCCTGGTTCCTGACCATCGTGCGTAACGAAAGCTACACCTGGCTCAAGGCCTCGGCCGGGCGCCACTGGGTCGCCATCGATGACGAAACCGGTGATATCGACGGCGCACTGAGTCACGGCCAGAGCCCGGAACTGTTGGCCATTCACACGGAAAACGCGGCGTTGCTCCAGCAGGCACTGAGCGCATTGCCGCCGGCGTTTCGCGAGGTCATTGTGCTCAAGGAACTCGAAGACTTGCCCTACAAGGACATCGCCCTGGTGGTCGATATTCCCATCGGCACCGTCATGTCGAGACTGGCCCGGGCCCGCGCCATGCTCAAGCTCGAACTACTGAAGTTGCACGATCATGAATGAACTCCACTGCACGGTTTGCCAGACACAACTGCAGGGCTATCTGGATCAGGAGCTTGATCCGGCGATGGCGGCGGATGTCGCTGCGCATCTGTCCACATGCGCTGACTGCGCGCGGCTGCATGATGAGGCGAAACTGTTGAAGGTCAGTGTGAAGCGCCATGCACCGTATTACTCCGCGCCGGCATCACTGACGGCCAGCGTGTTTGCCGCCGTTGCGCCGGCTTCGCCGAGCCCGTTCGAACGCTGGCGAAAATGGTTCGCCCCGGCATTCTCCGCAGCGGCCCTGGCCCTGGCGATGGTGCTTTACGTGGCAACACCGGGCAGCGAACAGCCGTTGATGGATGAAGCCGTCTCCAGCCATGTGCGCTCGTTGATGGGCGCTCACCTGAACGATGTGGTGTCTTCCGACCGCCACACGGTAAAACCCTGGTTCACCGGAAAACTCGACTTCTCGCCTCCCGTCGTCGACTACTCGGCACAGGGTTTTCCACTGCTCGGCGGGCGGCTGGATTACCTGCAACACCAGACCACCGCCGCCCTGAGTTACGGCCGGGCCAAACACATCATCAATGTGTTCATCCTGCCGACGACCGAGGCCGACAAACCGTCGCAGAGCCAGACGATTCGCGGTTTCAACGTGGTTTCATGGCAGGCTGGCCACATGCGTTTCGTGCTGGTGTCCGATGTTGAAAAAGGCGAACTGGAAACGTTCGGCAAGTTACTCAGGGATGGTGTTTGAGAGTCCCTCAATGGTGCAGCGCGTACAAACGACAATGTTCCAGATAACCGCGCTCATGCTGCCCCACCAATTGCACGACACTGGACCAAAGCCACGACGGTGCATCCAGCGTCTTGGTGTGGCAACTGTTCAGGTCGCGGATCCAGGCCGCTCGCGTCGCAAGGTCCATTTGCCGCGCATGAGCAAGGCCGACGACGTTGGCCAGATAAGCGGCGGCGAGCAACGCTTCAGACTGGCTCAACTGATTCAATTCCAGCTTCATGTCTTGCGGCAGCAGTTCGCGCAGGAAGAACCCCTCGTCCAGGACGCGTGTTGCAATCATTCGATTGCCCAGACCGGGTGAGAGATGTCGGGCCCCTTCCACCACTCGCCGGCCATTGTCACGCGGCATGGAGGCTTTCGGCACACGTGGCGCCGCAGCCGCGACGGCTTGCTTGAGATCGAGCAGGCAAAACTCCTGATCGTCTCCGGCACCCACACCCAGCAACAGCGCATAGCGTTTCAGTCCCAGTGAACTGCAACCTTTGACCCAATAGGCTGAGTCGAGCAATTGGACCTTGTCGTCCTTCGACCTGCCCTTGAGCGACGTCACCAGCGTATGGACATCATCGGTCGCACACAGCGTTTTCAACGCGGCGCGTTCCGCCCGCGAAAGTGCCCAGAAGTGCTTGCCCAGTGGAATGGAAGGCTTGGTGTTTTCGATACGCTCATAGGCCAGGTGTTTCCAGGTGCGCTGCACGGCGCTGCGCATGCTGGCCTTGACCTGAGGCGGGCGCGTCGGGTCTTCATCGACGTTGCCTTCAAAGGCGCTTTCGTAACCACGCATCATGCCTTCGAGCATTCTGGCGGTGGTTACACCTGGCAGATCCGAGCCTCTGGCAGCCGTCGCCAGGGATAACGCGAGCCGCACGAGGTCATGCGCCGGGTTGCCGATGACCGTCTGATCGAGGTCACGAATGTGAATATCGATCCGGCCCTTCGAATCCCCCGTCGGGCCCAGATTCCCTGCATGGCAATCGCCACAGATCCACACCGCCGGCCCCCGTGGCAAACGCCTGCCGGGCTGGCTGTGCAGCCATTCGTAGAACTGAACGGTACTGCCCCGGACATACGCATGGGCGGACCTGGCCATCTTGAGATTTCTGAGTTCGCTGAGTGTTTCCAGACGCTGGGAGGGTCGAGGGGTCTTCATGGAAAATACTTGAGTGGGTGTATTCCATCGACCCTTCGTGCGCACGAATGTTTCAATTTGTTTCAGAGCAATAACTGTCTCTTCAGCGACATGTTCGCTTCAAGGTTTCACTCGGCAACTCATTGAACAGCGCCCGATAGCTGTTGGAAAACCGCCCCAGATGCCAGAACGACCAGTTCATCGCCACTTCGGCCACCGTGGTGCATGAAGCGGCTCCCTTGAGCAGTTCCCGGCGGGCACTGTTGAGCCGGCGCAGACGCAACCATTGGGTCGGCGACATCCCCGTGTAAGCCTTGAACGTCTGCTGCAATTGTCGCAACGACACCCCGGCCACTTGGGCCAGCTCCAGCAGATTGAGGGTTTCTTCCGGCGAATCCGCTGCCCATTCCCCCACGCGTTTCATGGTTTGCCGCTCTTCGGCGCGGCGCTGCAAACCACTACTGTCCAGACACACCCGGGCGTTGTCGAGAATGAACAGACAGTCCTCCAGCAACTGCTGGGTCAACGCTTCTTTGCTTGGCTGATCAAGAGTTTGCGACAACTTCGTGAGGGTCGAGCTTAACCAGCGGCTGAACAGCGCGTTCTGCGCGCCGTTGAGTGGCGCCATGAACAGGCCTTCCAGCCGGGCCACGTCCAGACCGTTGCGGCGGACGAATTCCGGACCGAACACCACGGCGATTTCCTGGTAGTTCTCCGGGGTGATCCAGATGTTCCGGCTCTCTTCGTTCAGCAGATAGAGCGCGTTGTCACTGCGATCGAAACAGAACGCCAGAGACCCCGAGGGCGCACTGAAATTCTGCTCCACGCGGGTGTTCATCTGTTCTTCGTAGACCTCCACACCTTCCAGATCCAGATAGCGGATTCGCCCGGCGAAATGCCCCGGCGACATCTGTTGGTAATGCTGGACCCAGCCCGGTGTCGCACGGATCTGCTCGGCGACATCGGCGGTGTTGAAAGCTTGAACCTGTAGCGGATTACACGTTGTCATGGGAGACCTTGCGCACTCTTTTGGTGCGCTTTGGTGCTGCTGAAAGTGGATAGATGGAACGGCAAGGCCCGCCCAAGATAGTCGTCAACGCGCCACAGGGGAAGCCTGCGAAAGATGAAATCGCACTTCCCCCGCGTCAATAAAACCAACGACGAGGTCTTTATGAATGCCCCTTTCGATCAGCTGTTCACATGGCTGAAAGATCACAAGATTACCGAAGTGGAATGCGTGGTCAGCGACCTGACCGGCATCGCCCGCGGCAAAATTGCACCGACCAACAAGTTCCTGCATGAGCGAGGCATGCGCCTGCCGGAAAGTGTGCTGCTGCAAACGGTAACCGGGGATTTTGTCGACGACGACATCTACTACGACCTGCTCGACCCGGCCGACATCGACATGGTCTGCAAACCGGTGAGCGATGCGGTGTACGTGGTGCCATGGGCCATCGAGCCGACGGCCATCGTGATCCACGACACCTTCGACAAGTTCGGCAACCCGATCGAACTGTCGCCGCGCAACGTGCTGAAGAAAGTCCTGCAGCTGTACACCGACAAGGGCTGGAAGCCGATTGTCGCGCCGGAAATGGAGTTCTACCTGACCCAGCGCTGCGAAGACCCGGACTTGCCGTTGAAGGCGCCGCTGGGCCGTTCCGGTCGTGCCGAAAGCGGTCGTCAGTCGTTTTCCATCGATGCGGCCAACGAATTCGATCCGCTGTTCGAAGACGTCTACGACTGGTGCGAACTGCAAGGCCTGGACCTCGACACGCTGATCCACGAAGACGGCCCGGCGCAGATGGAAATCAACTTCCGCCACGGCGACGCGCTGGATCTGGCCGACCAGATCACCGTGTTCAAGCGCACCCTGCGCGAAGCCGCGCTCAAGCACAACGTCACTGCGACCTTCATGGCCAAGCCGATTGGCGACGAGCCCGGCAGCGCCATGCACCTGCACCAGAGCGTGGTGGAAATCGCCACCGGCAAACCGATTTTTGCCAATGCCGACGGCAGCATGAGCGACCTGTTCCGTCATCACATCGGTGGTCTGCAGAAACTCATTCCAAAAGTGCTGCCGATGTTTGCGCCGAACGTGAACTCGTTCCGCCGCTTCCTGCCGGACACTTCGGCGCCGGTCAACGTCGAATGGGGCGAAGAAAACCGCACCGTCGGCCTGCGGGTTCCGACCTCCGGGCCTGAGGCGATGCGCGTGGAAAACCGCCTGCCCGGCGCTGACGCCAACCCGTACCTGGCCATTGCCGCGAGCCTGCTGTGCGGCTACATCGGCATGGTCGAGGGCATCGAGCCAAGCGCTGCCGTCGAAGGCCGCGCCTATGAACGTCGCAACCTGCGCCTGCCGATCACCATCGAAGAGGCCCTGACCCAGATGGAAGAGTGCGACACCGTCGCCGAGTACCTGGGCAGCAAGTTCGTGCGCGGCTACGTGGCGGTGAAACGTGCCGAGCATGAAAACTTCAAGCGCGTGATCAGTTCCTGGGAGCGTGAGTTCCTGCTGTTGAGCGTTTAACCAACACACACGAACCCTGTGGGAGCTGGCTTGCCAGCGATGGCGTCGGCACGGTCAGCCTCTCTGTCTACTGACCCACCGCTATCGCTGGCAAGCCAGCTCCCACAAGGGCCGTGCCCACCTGAAAAATCCAATAATTCGAAGAGGTGTCGATATGCGTCTGTTTAAATCCCTGATCCCCGCCGCCCTGGCCCTGGCCTGCAGTGCAGGTGTCCAGGCCCAACCCCAGGTCAGCGTCTACAACTGGACCGATTACATCGGGCCGACCACCCTCGCCGACTTTCAGGCCGGCAGTGGCATCAAGGTGATCTACGACGTTTTCGATTCCAATGAAACCCTGGAAGGCAAACTGCTCGCCGGTCGCACCGGTTACGACGTGGTGGTGCCGTCCAACCACTTTCTCGCCCGTCAGGTGAAGGCCGGTGCGTTCCTCAAACTGGATCGCTCGCAACTGCCGAACTGGAAGAACCTCGACCCGAAACTGCTGGCCCTTCTTGAAAAGAATGATCCGGGCAACGAACACTCGGTACCGTACCTGTGGGGCACCAACGGCATCGGCTACAACGTCGACAAGGTCAAGCAGGTGCTGGGTGTCGACCACATCGATTCCTGGGCCGTGCTGTTCGAGCCGGAGAACCTGAAAAAACTCACCCAGTGCGGCGTGTCGATGATGGACTCGGCGGACGAAGTGTTCCCGGCCGTCCTCAATTACATGGGCATGGACCCGCGCAGCGAAAACCCTGAAGACTTCAAGAAAGCCGAAGCCAAACTGCTGAGCATCCGTCCGTACATCACCTACTTCCACTCGTCGAAATACGTGTCGGACCTGGCCAACGGCGATATCTGCGTGGCCTTCGGTTACTCCGGCGACGTGTTCCAGGCCGCCAACCGCGCCAAGGAAGCAAACAACGGCGTGAACATCGCCTATGCGATTCCCAAGGAAGGCGCGAACCTGTGGTTCGACCTGCTGGCGATTCCCGCCGATGCCGGCAACACCAAGGAAGCCCACGCCTTCATCAATTACCTGCTCGATCCGCAAGTGATCGCCAAGGTCAGCGCCTCGGTCGGCTACGCCAACCCGAACCCGGCGGCCAAGCAATACATGGACGTGGCACTGGTCAGCAATCCTGAGGTTTATCCGCCTCAGGAAGTGCTCGACAAACTCTATATTTCCACCACCCCGCCCCAGTCGATCATGCGTCTGATGACCCGCTCCTGGAGCAAAGTGAAGTCGAACAAATGAATCAGTACACCCAGGAACACGCCCGCTCCTACTACGCCGCTTCGGCCCGGGCGAGTACGCAATACCCTGCGCTTGAAGCTGACCTGATCGCCGATGTCTGCGTGATCGGCGGCGGCTTCACCGGCGTCAACACCGCCATCGAGCTGGCCCAGCGCGGCCTCTCGGTGGTGCTGCTAGAAGGCCGGCGCATCGGCTGGGGCGCCAGCGGGCGCAACGGCGGCCAGTTGATCCGTGGCATCGGTCATGAAGTCGAGGGCTTCGCCCGCCATGTCGGCGCGCAAGGCGTGCGCTACCTGCAACAGGCCGGTGTCGATTCGGTGGAGCTGGTGCGCCGGCGCATCGAAGACAACGCCATCGAGTGCGACCTGCGCTGGGGCTTCTGTGAACTGGCCAATACCCCGGCGCAGTTCGAAGCGTTCAAGGCTGAACAGGACAGTCTCGCGGCCTCGGGTTATGCCCATGCAACGCGACTGGTCAGCCCTGAGGACATGCGTCGGCAAGTCGTCAATTCGGATGCCTATAAAGGAGGCCTGATCGACATGGGGTCGGGCCACCTGCATCCGCTCGATCTGGTGCAGGGCGAAGCGCGACTGGCGGCGTCGCTCGGGGTGCGGATCTTCGAGCAGAGCCCGGTGCTGGAAATCGTCCACGGAGCCACGGTGCAAGTACGCTGCGCTTCGGGCACGGTGCGCGCCGGCAGTCTGGTGCTTGGTTGCAACGCGCATCTGGATGAACTCGAGCAACAGCTCAGCGGTAAAGTCCTGCCGGCGGGCAGCTACATCATCGCCACCGAGCCTCTGTCCAGGGAACGTGCCGCCGAACTGATCCCGCAGAACCTGGCGCTCTGCGACCAGAAAGTCGGCCTCGACTATTACCGGCTCTCGGCGGACCGGCGCCTGCTGTTCGGCGGTGCCTGCCATTATTCCGGGCGGGATCCGGCGGACATCGCAGCCTACATGCGACCGAAGATGCTCAAGGTGTTCCCGCAACTGGCGGACGTGGGCATCGAGTTTCAGTGGGGTGGCAAGATCGGCATCACCGCCAATCGCTTCCCGCAGGTCGGGCGACTCAAGCAGCACCCGAACGTGTTCTACGCTCAGGGCTATTCCGGCCATGGCCTGAACGTCACCCACTGGTGCGCCAAACTGTTGGGCGAAGCCATTCATGCCGGCCACAGTCAGGGCATGGACGTGTTCAGCGGCGTGCCGCACATGACCTTCCCCGGCGGCCCGGCATTGCGTTCGCCGCTGCTGGCGCTGGGCATGTTCTGGTATCGCCTGCGGGAAATGCTGGGCTGAGGCTCGCCGATTTGCTCTATCGCAAAGCACTTCTATATTGATGAAGTGCTTTTGCGTTCCTGACGCTCAGTGCCCAACACACTCTGGAGGTCATGGATGGAGTCGTCAGCCGCCGATCAACCGCGAGCACCCGGCCAGGCACCGGTCAAGACCCGGCGCTTCAGCATTTCGCTGGTGTGGATCGTGCCGATCGTCGCGGTGCTGGTGGGCATTTCGCTGGTGGTGCACAACCTGATGCAGGAAGGCCCGACCATCGTCGTCACCTTCAAGACCGGCAGCGGTCTGACCGCCAACAAGACCGAAGTCAAATACCGTAACGTGGTGGTCGGCCAGGTCTCGGACGTCGAACTGGCCGACGACCAGAAGAGCGTCAACGCCACGATCAAACTGGCCAAACAGGCCGAAACCTTTACCCGCGAAGACTCCAAATTCTGGGTGGTACGCCCCCGTATCGGTGCTGGCGGCGTGTCGGGTATCGATACGCTGCTGTCCGGCGACTACATCGGTGCCGACATCGGCCAGTCCGATTCCCGCGGCAAATACTTCAAGGGCCTGGAAAACCCGCCCCCGATCACCTATGGCGAACCGGGCAGACGCTTCAACCTGCATTCCTCGGATCTGGGCTCGCTGGACATCGGCTCCCCGGTCTATTACCGCAAGATTCCGGTTGGCCAGGTTGTGGCTTACGCGCTCGATCCCGATGGCAAAGGGGTGAATATCGAAGTGTTCATCCACGCGCCGAACGATGCCTTCGTCACCGAGAACACCCGGTTCTGGAACGCCAGCGGTATAGACGTGAACGTCGGCGCCAATGGTTTTGCGGTGAAGACCGAATCACTGTCCACCTTGCTGGTCGGTGGCATTGCCTTTCGCGCGCCGGATTACAGCCCCAACGATGTGGCGGCGGCGGATGAAAAATCCTTCGACCTGTTCGACGACCAGCAGACTGCCCTCGCCCCGCCCGCCGGCAAACCGCAGTACCTGAGCCTGCGTTTCGATCAGGCCATGCGAGGTCTCAAGGTCGATGCGCCGGTCGAATTCCTCGGCATGGAAATCGGCCGTGTGGTGAGCATCAACCTGGACTACGACGAGAAGAAACGCAGCTTCCCGGTCAACGTCGGCATCGTGATCTACCCGCAACGCCTCGGACGGGCCCACGAAAAAATGCTCAAGGTGCTCAACCACAACCCGGAAGACGAAGCCGCCGCCGTGCGCCTGATCGGCACCTTCGTCGACAATGGACTGCGCGCCCAGGCCCGCAGCGGCAACCTGCTGACCGGTCAGCTGTATATCGCTTTGGACTTTTTCCCGAAAGCCGAAAAAGTCGCGTTTGACCCGACGGCGCGTCCGATCGTCATTCCGACCATTCCCGGCAGCCTCGAACAGTTGCAGGAAAAACTCGAGGCCATGGTCGACAAGCTCAACAAACTGCCGGTGGAACGCATTGCCGGCAATCTCGACGGCAACCTCGTCGAACTGCGCAAAAGTCTGACCCAGTTCAACGCCAAGACGCTGCCCGGAGTGCAAAACACCCTGGCCGACGTCAGCAAGACCCTGCAATCGGCCAATTCGACGCTGGCGGAAGATTCGCCGCAGCGAGAAAAACTCACCCAGACCCTCGACGAACTCGGGCGCATGTCGCGTTCGCTGCGTGAGCTGTCGGATTACCTCGGTCGCCATCCGGAATCACTGATTCGCGGTCGCCCCGACAACGCCGCGCCGCTGGATCTCAAAGGACCGCCGCGCAATTGAGCACAGGAGCCTTGCCATGGCTTTACCGCTGAAGTTCACCGTGCTCGCCGCGTGCCTGCTGCTGGGTGCCTGTCGCAGCGACCCGATCAGCTTCCACACCCTGACCCCGGCGCAACCGATGCCGGGCCGATCAGGACAGGACATCGCAATCGAAAGCATCAGCGTGCCGCCCCAGGTCGACCGCCCGCAAATCGTCATCCGCCAGGGCAACAGCGGCCTGGCGATTCTGGAAACCCAATGGTGGGGCGCCAGCCTCGGCGATGAGCTGCGCAGCGCGCTGGTGGATCAGTTGAGCAACGCTGGAGTTGCGCGCAAAACGTCGGTGCGCATCGATGTGCAGCGTTTCGATTCGGTTCCCGGACAATACGGGCTGATGGACGTGAAGTGGCGCCTGCGTCCGGCCGACGCGGGCGATAGCGGCCTGCTCACCTGCCGCTCGATTCTGCAGACCCCTTCCGGATCGAGCATCGACGATCTGGTGAACGCTCAGCAGAACAACGTCAAACGCCTCGCCGAACTGATCCGTCAGGCTGCCGGCAATGCGCGCAGCTGCCCGCCGTCCTGAGCCGCCGGCTTCAATTCCACGCTGAAGCGGCTGCCGCTGGACTGGCCACTGCTCAATTGCACCCGCCAGTGCTGGCGCTTGCAGATCCGCTGCACCAGCGACAAACCCAGGCCAAGGCCCTCGCCGCGGCCCTCATCGCCACGCACGAACGGCTGGAACACCGCCTGACGCTGCTCCTCCGGGATGCCGATGCCGCTGTCTTCCACCACAAAACCGTTGCCGGTCAGGGTCAGCCGGACGAACCCGTGATCGGTGTAGTGCCAAGCATTGCGCAACAGGTTGCCCATGACCGACTGCAGGAACGTCAGGTTGAAGCGTTCCATGCACGGCTGCTCCACCTCGTAGAAAAACTCCAGGCCCTTTTCACGAATCAGTCGGCCCCAGATCTCGCTCTGGGCATCCGCGACGTCCTTGAGCGTGACGCAAATATCGCTGCCGGTATCGTCCTCGGCGCGAGCCAGCATCAAGAAGGTATCGACCAGTTGGCGCATCTCGTGGCTGGCCCGGGCGATGCGATTGACCTGCGCGGTTGAACGGGCATCGAGCGACGGATTGGCAAGCAACAACTCGCACGAGCCGCAAAGCACCATCAATGGCGTGCGCAGTTCATGGCTGACATCGCTGGTGAACAGCTTTTCGCGGCTCAGGGTTTCACGCAGGCGCCCGAGGGTTTGATCGAACGACAGCGCCAGCTCCCCCACTTCGTCTGCCGCATAGTCCGGGTGCAGCGGAGGCGCCAGCACCAGCAACTGATCGCGATGGCGCACCTGACGCGCCAGACGAATCACCGGCGCCATCACCCGCCGTGCCAGCAGTCGTCCCAGCACAAGCGCCAACAGAACACTCAGGACAAAACCGACCGTGACCACGATGAACAACAATCGCTCGCGCTGTTCGAGGCTTTCCTGATCGCGCAACAACACATATTTGCGTCCACCGACCACCTCGACCATCGCGAAGAAGTCATCGCCATCGAAGCTGATTTCCTGAAAACCGGGTGCCAGTGCTGCCAGCGAGGGAATGAGAGCCATCGCACCAGGGCCGCCTTCGAAAAAGAACAACTCGCTCTTTTCCGGCTGATGGCTCCAGCGATTGATGTCCTCCATGGCCAGCAGACGATGCAGGCCGCCGCTCAAGGTGCTGGTGGCCAACCTGTGCTCGACGACGTGCACGGCAGCCACGATGCCCAGCGCAAACACCCCGGCGACGAGAGCGCTCATCAAAGCGAACACGATGACGATCCGTTTCGTCAGGCTTTGCTTGAGATCCATTCGGGTCGATGACTCCACTGCTGAATTCAGACTTCACGGTCAAAAACAGCGACATTGACCGAACCTGCGCAGCTTCACCGCAAACATAAACATTTGTTAAGACTGGCCGGTAAAAAAAGGGTATTTGAGTCTGGTTATCAAACACCGGATTAGTTGGGTTTTATCGACTCTCGCGAAATTTTCACATGTTCTTCACCGCCCCCCGACGTGCACGAACGTAATGTTCAGCCATTATTCAAGTACACAACTATAAAAGTTGGTTAAATCGCCGGCCAATCTCGCCTGCGACGTCAAGGGGCATGCCGTGGAGCGACAGATGCAATTAACAGCGACATATAAACAACGCCGCACGCTTCGTCTTGGAAAACTGTTGACCGGCATCGGTGTAGTGGTCGCCATCGGACTGGTGAGCGGCTTCGTCTGGGTGACCCGCTCGCCCGTCGATCTGGGCAACGCCGGCAAGGCCGCCCGGGCTGACTGGACCCAGGCCTGGCAGGCTGGCGAAGTGGTCGCACTGGTACGTCATGCCGAACGCTGCGACCGTTCCGACAACCTCTGCCTGGGCCCGGCCGACGGCATCACCCAGGCCGGCAACGACTCTGCAGCGCTTGTAGGCAAAGGCTTCGTGGGTCTGGGCATGCAGCAGGCGCAGGTGTTCACCAGCCCGCTGACCCGTACCGTGCAGACCGCACGCGCTATGTTCGGTCAGGACGCCACGACCCAGATCTGGCTCGAGTCCTGCGGTTCTTCTCTGCGCAACGACGTGGTGGCGCACAAGGTTGCCAAGCGCAATCTGGTGCTGGTCACCCACAGCGGATGCATCAGTGACTTCGAAAAACAGACCGGTTTTCCTCACGCCGTCGCCGCCGAATACGGTAGTACCCTGTTTGCTCGCATCGATGACAAAGGCCAACTTAAAGTGTTGGGCATCATGAATGCCGATGCCTGGTCTCAACTCAATAGTCATTAATGCTTTAGTTGGGGCGAACCGACAAGGTTGCACTTTTTTCAACTAGTCAGGAACGGACTTCATTAATTTGTAATGAAAGATGTATCTGCCCCCGATTTACTGGACAACGGTTTTTTTTAAGCTTGGCTATAGTGCGAGAACTCCGGCCTGGAGGTTCGGCAGCTCTCTGGATACAGGAAACGCCCGTCCCCCGATCGCACACCTGCATTCATTCAACACGATGACCCGCCCGCTCAGGAACACGCCGGGCAGGCCATCGACACAAGAACTTCGTTTGGCACCAAGGCTTTGTCATGACGTCTGAAAACAACCCGCTGCGACACGCTGCCCGTCATTTCTCCCCCACCACGACTTTCGAGCGTTGGGCCATTCCCGGCCTTATTCTGGCTTTCGTGGCGTTTTATCTGTTGCCGCTGATGACCCACGGCCTGTGGATCCCCGATGAAACCCGCTACGGCCAGATCAGCCAGGAAATGCTGCTCAGCGGCAACTGGGTCGCGCCGCATTTCATGGGCATCCGCTATTTCGAAAAACCGATTGCCGGTTACTGGATGATTGCGATCGGCCAGGCGATCTTCGGTGAAAACCTGTTCGGCGTGCGTATCGCTTCGGCCCTGAGTACCGGTGTCAGCGTCTGGCTGACGTACCTGATAGCCCGCCGGCTGTGGAACAACCCGCGCATCAGCGTCGCCAGCGCCCTCCTTTATATGAGCTTCGGGCTGATTGCCGGCCAGGCCGGCTACGCCAACCTCGATCCGCAGTTCACCTTGTGGGTCAACCTGAGCATGGTCGCCGTGTGGTTTGCCATCGACAGCCAGACCCCTCGCGCCCGTCTGGGTGGCTGGGCGCTGCTCGGTGTCGCGTGCGGCATGGGCCTGATGACCAAAGGATTCCTGGCTTTATTGTTGCCGGTGCTGATCGCCCTGCCCTACATGATCTGGCAACGCCGCTTCGGCGAACTGGTGCGTTACGGCTTGGTCGCCGTTGTGGTTTGCGTGCTGATCAGCCTGCCGTGGGTCTTGGCTGTTCATTACCGGGAACCCGATTTCTGGCGCTTCTTCTTCTGGCACGAACACATCCGTCGTTTTGCCGCCGGCGATGCCGCACAGCACGCCCGTCCATGGTGGTTCTACCTCCCGCTGCTGTTTGCCTCCACCCTGCCATGGGCCGTTCTGCTGCCTTCGGCGCTCCTGCGCACCTGGCGCGAAAAGCGTGACCCGAAAACCGCCTACCTTGCGTTGTGGTTCCTGCTGCCACTGGCCTTTTTCAGCCTGAGCAGCGGCAAGCTGCCGACCTACATCATGCCGTGCCTGCTGCCGATCGCCCTGTTGATGGGACAGACCGTGGTCAACTGGCTGGATCAGAACAGTGGCCGCGTCCTGCGCCTGAACGGTGTGATCAATACCGTCATCGCCAGTGCGGCGCTGGTGGCGCTGCTTTATTTGCAGGCAACCAAGGAAATCTACGAAAACACCGAGATGTTCAGCCTGTCGCTGGCCTATATCGTGCTGGTGGGCTGGATCATCGCCAATGCCTTGCAAGTGCTGCGTCCGCTGACGCTGTGGGCCATGCCGGCGCTGGGTATCGGCCTGCTGGTGGCGTTGTTGCCGGCGGCCATGCCGGGGCAGATCGTCAACAGCAAGATGCCCGACCAGTTCATTGCCGAGCATCAACAGGAACTGAGTGAAACCGCATCGCTGCTGAGCAACGATCTGGGTGCGGCCTCCGCGCTGGCATGGCGTCTGAAGCGTCCGCAGGTGGATCTGTTCAACACCATCGGTGAATTGAAGTACGGCCTCGAAGACCCGGCCATGGAAGCACGTAAAGTCACCATGGACGGCGTCGGCCAGTGGATGACCGAAGCGCGGAAGAAAGGCGCGGTCGGTGTGGTCTTGCGCGTCAACAGTACGCAGGAAGAGCAGGAAGTCGGATTGTTGCCGGTAGACGGCAAACATTACCGTCGCGGCAATCTGCAGATCTTCATCTTCCCGCAGATCAAACCATGACCTTGCGCAACAACGAACGGGGCGCCCTGCTGCTCCTGCTGGCCGCCAGCGCCCTGATGTTGCTGCTCGGGCTGGGCAGCCGCGAACTCTGGGGCGCGGAAACCCGCTGGGCCAACATCGCGCTGCAGATGATGCAAAGCGGCGATTACTTCGACCCGTACCTCAAGGGTGATCCCTACTACGACAAGCCGCTTTTGTCGTACTGGCTGATCACCGCGACCGCCTGGTTGACCGGCAGTCTCGATCACTGGTCGCTGCGCCTGTCTTCGGTGGTGTCCGCGTGGCTCAGCGTCTGGCTGGTGTATCTGCTGGGCGAGCAGTTGTTTCGCAAAGGCACGGGGCTGATCGCCGGCTGGATGCTGGCGACCACCTTCTATTTCGTGTTCTGGGCGCGGGTCGCCACTGCCGACATCCTGACGGTCTGCGGTGTGCTGGCGGCGGTCTGGTGGTACTGGCGCGGACCGGACGACACGCGGTTTTCGCGCTATCTGGTGTTCTGCGTCCTGCTGTCCCTGACATCGCTGTTCAAAGGTCTGATCGGTTTCATCCTGCCGGGGTTGGTATTGCTGCCGCACCTGCTGAGTGAGGGCCGCTGGAAACGTCATCTGAACCTGCGCCTGCTCGCGGCGCTGGTGATTGCAGGCGCGTTCTACATGACACCATTCCTGCTGTCCCACCTCTACGGCGCGCCGAACTACGGGGAAAGCGGCCTGGGGCTGGTGTTGCGGGAAAACGTTGTGCGGTTTTTCCAGCCGTTCGACAACATCGGCCCGATCTACACCTATTTGCTGTACCTGCCGATCTACACCCTGCCCTGGGCACCGTGCTGGATCATTGCCCTGTGGGTCGCGGCGCGGAACTGGAAACACATCGAACCGGACACCCGCTGGCTGATTCAGGGCCTCGGGTTGTTGATGCTGTTCTTCACCGCCAGCGGCAGTCGACGCAGTTACTACGTGCTGCCACTGGTGCCGTTCGCGCAACTGCTCGGGGCCTGGTGGATTACCCGGCGCATGGCCGCGCGAAACGCCGAGAGCCCGTTTGGCGGGCGCGGCCTGAAAATCGGTTTCGCGGTGACCACGGTATTGCTGCTGGGGATTCTCGGCGTGCTCTACCCCTGGACCAACAGCGGTGGCGGCGCGATCCAGTTCGGCGAGACCGTGCGCCTGCAAGCCAGCCAGCGTGCGCCGTTGAGCCAATGGCACTTCGTCATGGTCGAGGTGGACAACAAGGTTCCGATGTACCTGCAGACCGGCGGCGAGCCGTTCTACTACGTGCCGGAAACCCGCGACTTCCCTCGCGATGGCGATGCTGCCGCGATGTTCGAATGGCTGGAACGCACCAGCGGCAAGCACTGGGATCCGAAGCGTACGATCTTCGTCGCCCAGTACCGCACCGGCGAACCCGTGCCGCTCTCCAGGCTCGGTCAAGACCATCAAGTCATCACCACCACCCCAACCCGCGGCGAACAAGTGTTCCATGGCCGCGAGGATCAAAGCGTCGCCTACCTGCCCCAAGGCTCCTGAAAGACAACGCCGGGTTCGCCCGGCGTCCCCGCCCAGTGACTGCTAACCTGAATGGCAATGACATGTATTAACGGTTTGTTTGACGTTTTTTTCTCATTTGCCTCTCTACATTGCCAGCCAGCCAACATATGCAAATCATTCGCATTGAAGTTTTCCGGCGAATGCTTGCCCATAACGTCTAAAAAACAGGAGCTGCTACGTCATGAGTCCATCCCTTCCGTCCTTTCTCAAGCACGCTACTCTGGCAACCGCGCTGCTCGCAGCCGGTCAGGTGTTTGCGGCCGATTCCGTCGGCATTGTGGTCTACAACGCCCAGCACGAAACCCTGACCAAGGCCTGGGTCGCCGGCTTCACCGAGGAAACCGGGATCCCGGTCACGATCCGCAACGGCGACGACACGGAAATGGGCAACCAGCTCGTGCAGGAAGGCGCAGCCTCCCCGGCGGACGTGTTCCTGACGGAAAACTCCCCGGCCATGGTGCTGGTGGACAATGCCAAGCTGTTCGCCCCGGTGGCACCGGCCACCCTTGAACAAGTGGGCTCGGCCTATCGTCCGGCCCATGGCCAGTGGGTCGGCATCGCCGCTCGCTCGACAGTCTTTGTCTACAACCCGGCCAAACTGCCGGAGAAGGACCTGCCAAAATCCCTGATGGATCTGGCGACCCCGGCGTGGAAAGGTCGCTGGGCTGCATCCCCAGCCGGTGCCGACTTCCAGGCCATCGTCGCCGCCGTGCTGGAACAGAAAGGCGAAGCCGCCACTCTGGAATGGCTCAAGGGCATGAAAGCCAACTTCACCGCTTACCGTGGCAACAGCTCGGTGCTCAAAGCGGTGAACGCCGGCCAGGTGGACAGCGGCGTGATCTATCACTATTACGCTTTCGTCGATCAGTCCAAGACCGGTGAAAACAGCAAGAACACCGCCCTGCACTACTTCAAGCATCAGGATCCGGGCGCGTTCGTGAGCATCTCCGGTGGTGGCGTACTGAAGTCCAGCAAACACCAGGAAGAAGCACAGAAATTCCTCCAGTACATCACCGGCAAGCAAGGCCAGGAAGTGCTGCGCACCGGCAACTCCTTCGAGTACGCCGTGGGCAAGGACTCGGCTTCCAACCCGAAACTGGTGCCGTTGAAGGATCTGGACGCACCGAAAGTCGACGCATCGAAGCTCGACAGCAAGAAAGCCGTCGAACTGATGACTCAGGCGGGACTGCTTTAATTGATGCCTGAAACTCTGCCGGCGGGGATCGCTGCGGCGCCCTCCGCCAACCTTTCACGCAGGACCCGCGCCCTCAACGGGCGCGGGAGCCCCTGGGTGGTCGTACTGGCGGTCGGTGTTTCATTGCTGTCGTTACTGCCGATCGGGTTTGTGGTCGGCGTGTCGTGGTACACCGGCTGGGCGACCATCGAAGCCTTGATCTTCCGCCCTCGGGTGGCCGAATTGCTGATCAACACCGTGCTGCTGGTGTTGATCACCCTGCCGATCTGCATTGTGCTGGGCATCACTCTGGCCTGGCTGACCGAACGCACCAATCTGCCCGGTCGGAGATTGTGGTCAGTGCTGGCGGTTGCGCCGCTGGCGGTGCCGGCGTTCGTGCACAGCTATGCCTGGGTCAGCCTGGTTCCGTCGATCAATGGGCTGCCGGCCGGTGTGCTGGTGTCTGTGATCGCTTACTTTCCGTTCCTTTATTTACCGATTGCGGCGACGTTGCGTCGTCTCGACCCGGCGATCGAAGACGTGGCCGAATCCCTCGGCCTGAAACCGTGGGCCGTGTTCTTCCGGGTGGTGTTGCCGCAATTGCGGCTGGCGATCTGTGGCGGTGCGCTGTTGGTGGGCCTGCACTTGCTGGCCGAATATGGCCTGTACGCGATGATCCGCTTCGACACCTTCACCACGGCCATTTTCGATCAGTTCAAATCCACCTTTAACGGCCCGGCCGCCAACATGCTCGCCAGTGTTCTGGCGTTGTGCTGTCTGGCGATGCTGACCGTGGAATCCGCCGCTCGGGGACACGCGCGTTATGCCCGGGTCGGTTCCGGCAGCGCCCGGGAACAGCGGACCGTGGGCCTGAAACGTGGCACTGCCGCCTTGGGCTTGTGCCTGCAAACTCTGACCTGCCTGCTGGCCCTTGGTGTTCCGATGCTGACGCTGGGCAGGTGGCTGATCGCGGGCGGCGCTGAAGTCTGGCAAGGCGAAGAATTGTTGCCGGCCTTGCTTCAAACCCTGTCGTTCGGCGTCGCCGGTGCGGTGTTGACCAGCCTTGCAGCGATCCCGATTGCCTGGCTGTCGATCCGCGCGCCCGGCAAACTGCAACGTGTGCTGGAAGGCTGCAACTACATCACCAGTTCCCTGCCGGGAATTGTCGTGGCGCTGGCGCTGGTCACCGTGACGATCCATTTCGCCCGGCCGATCTATCAGACCACCATCACCGTGCTGCTGGCGTACCTGCTGATGTTCCTGCCGCGGGCGCTGGTCAGCCTGCGTGCCGGTTTCGCCCAGGCGCCGGTGGAGCTGGAAAACATCGCGCAAAGCCTCGGCCGTTCGCCCCTGCGTGCCTTGTGGCTGATCACCCTGCGCCTGGCCGCGCCCGGTGCGGCGGCGGGTGCAGCGCTGGTGTTCCTGGCGATCACCAATGAATTGACCGCAACCCTGTTGCTCGCGCCCAACGGCACGCGCACCCTGGCCACCGGTTTCTGGGCCATGACCAGCGAAATCGACTACGCCGCCGCAGCACCTTACGCGCTGCTGATGGTGGTGCTTTCGCTGCCGCTCACGGCCATCCTCTATCACCAATCCAGGCGCAGTGCCGGCCGATGAACGCTCTCGACATCATCAATCTCAGTAAATCCTTCGGCGCGCAAACGGCGCTGGACACCATCAACCTGTCCGTTCCGACCGGCAGTCGCACCGTGATCGTCGGCCCGTCAGGCTCCGGCAAGACCACGCTGCTGCGGATGATCGCCGGCTTCGAGTTTCCCGATGCGGGAAGCCTGACGCTCAACGGTCAGACGCTGGTCGACAGCACCCACGCCGTGCCCGCCTACCAGCGCCAGATTGGCTATGTTCCGCAGGATGGCGCGCTGTTTCCGCACATGACCGTGGCCGACAACATCGGTTTTGGACTGAGCGAAACCGGCAGTGCCAGAACCGAACGTATCCAGGCATTGATGGATAGCGTGGCCCTCAACACCAACATGGCTGCGCGCTGGCCCCATGAGTTGTCCGGCGGCCAGCAGCAACGGGTGTCGCTCGCCCGGGCACTGGCCCAGCAACCGCGACTGATGCTGCTGGATGAACCCTTTTCCGCCCTCGACACCGGCCTGCGCGGCGCCATGCGCAAAATGGTCGCCCGTCTGCTCGAAGACAGCGGCGTGACGACGATTCTGGTCACCCACGACCAGGGCGAAGCCTTGTCGTTTGCCGATCAGTTGGCGGTCATGCGTGACGGGCGACTAGTGCAGTCAGGGCATCCGATGGACCTCTACCGCTATCCGGACGACGAGCAGACCGCACGTTTTCTGGGCGAAGCGGTGGTCATGCCGGCGCAAATCGAGGCCGGTTGGGCCCATTGCGATCTTGGGCGAATCGCGGTGAACAGCAACGGTTTCTCCGGTCCGGCGCAGATCATGCTGCGCCCGGAACAGCTTCAGCTGTCCGACCTTCCCGCCGATTCTGAGGGCTGCAATGCCGTGGTCACCGAACGCGATTTCGGCGGCAACACGTGCACCCTGACGGTCGAGCTGCGTGCCGCTGCCAATGAAGAATCCGGTCGTTCGCTGCTGGTGCGCAGCACCGGAATGCACGCGCCGCCGGCCGGCAGCGCGGTACAACTGTCGATTCTAGGGGCGGCCCACGTCTTCGGCGCGTCGTAACACTCGACTACAGATCGAAACGATCCACGGCGCGACGCCGTTCATTGTCGTCGCGCACGTCGTAGTTGGCGGTCGTCTGGATATTGCTGTGGTGCGCGAGTTTCTGGGCGATCGACAGGTCATGCTCTTCGATCACCCGGGTGATAAACGAACGCCGGAAATCATGGGGCATGATCTTCACCCCGACCTGGGTCCCGCGCTGGCGGGCGATGTAATAGATTGCGTGTTTGGTGATGCGCTCACGGGTGATGTGGCTGCCACGGCGGATGCGGTTGAACAGAAACGTATCGTCGCTCTCGCCTTCCTTCAGCTCCGAGCGGCGAAACTCCAGCCAGGCATTGAGCTTGGCGAAGGCCCAGGCCGGTGCGTATTTGATCAGTTGTTTGTTGCCCTTGGCGGTGACGCACAGGCTGCGCTCAGTGAAGTCCACCTGATTCAGGTCCAGATCCACCGACTCGGATTTGCGCATACCCGTGCCGTACAACAGCGCAATCACCGCCGCATCACGCAGCCCCTGCGGACGGGGATCGGCCGCGCAGACTTCCATCAACTCATGAATCAGCGTGCGTTTCAGATTGCACCCCTGAGACAGTCGCGTACCGGCAATTCCCTTGACCGAGCGCATCTTCAACAGGTGATCCTGGCTGATCAGGCTCATGCGCCAGGCTTCGTTCATGACGCCACGAATGGCGTTTACATAGAGTGAAGAGGTGTTGGGAGCATAGTTATCGGCGCGCAAAGCGGCGACTAACGCGACAACATCCTCGGGTTGCAGGGCGTGCCAGGGAATGTCCTCGACATTCATGTCTTCAAAGCCGAGGCGATCGGCGGCATCTTGTAAAACGTACCGCATGGTGAGTTGGCTGGAAGGTGCCAAACGCGCCAAATACAAGGACAAAGGGTTACTTGCGATAGATTCTGAAGAGGTAATGGATAAGCTGCTCAAACGAAAGGCCTTGAGTAAAAAACAGTCCAGCACAACAACTAACAACTGCAATGAACTTGATGTAAGGAAGAGTCTTGTAGTAGGACTTTTCCGATAAAGCCGCGGAAATCTGAACAGCGGCTGTATGAATTTGAGATAAACGATTCACCGACCGGTTTTTCATATTCCTTTCACAAAATCGGGAATAACCTTAGCTAGATAGGTCCTCAGTCGGTACCGCCCAACCTGCCGGGCAACGCCTGAAAAGTCAACCAACCCCCGACGTCATGCTTACCAAGCAACTCGTTGATGCAAAACCTGTTTTTTGCGTCTACGCTGGGATTGGATCCGATGAACAGATGGATCTGTCCATTTTTTTCGCAATGAGGTGTCCATGAGTCAGGCGTTTCTCCCCTTCTCTCGCCCGAGTATCGGCGACGAAGAAATTGCGGCCGTCGAGCAGGTTCTGCGCTCAGGCTGGATCACCACCGGGCCGAAAAACCAGGCACTTGAAGAACAGTTCGCGCAGTACGTGGGTTGCAAGCACGCCGTTGCTCTCTCCTCCGCCACCGGCGGCATGCACATCACCCTGCTGGCCCTGGGCATCGGTCCCGGCGATGAAGTCATCACGCCGTCGCAGACCTGGGTCTCCACCGCCAACATGATTTCCCTGCTGGGCGCCACACCGGTGTTCGTCGATGTCGACCGCGACACCCTGATGACTGACGCTGCCCGCATCGAAGCCGCCATCACGCCACGCACCAAAGCCATCATTCCGGTGCACTACGCCGGTGCCGCGTTCGATCTGGATCCGCTGTACGCACTGGCGGACAAGCACGGCATCGCCGTCATCGAAGACGCTGCCCACGCTGCCGGCACCCGCTACAAGGGCCGCCACGTCGGCTCCCGGGGCACGGCGATCTTCTCGTTCCACGCGATCAAGAACATGACCTGCGCCGAGGGCGCGATGTTCGTCACCGACGACGAAGCCCTGGCCAGCCGCGTGCGCATGCTCAAGTTCCACGGTCTGGGCGTCGATGCCTACGACCGTTTGACCGGTGGCCGCAAGCCACAGGCCCAGGTAATTGAGCCGGGCTTCAAGTACAACCTGTCCGACATCAACGCCGCCATTGCCCTGGTGCAACTGGAGCGTCTGGACGCCATCAACGCCCGCCGTACCGAGCTGGCCGGTCAGTACCTGCAAAAGCTCGAAGGCTTGCCGGTGCAGCCGCTGGCCGTGCCGCAGCAATACGCCCAGCAACACGCCTGGCACCTGTTCATCCTGCGCATCGACAGCGAGCGCTGCGGGATGGATCGCGAAGCCTTCATGAAGGGCCTGCAGGAGCAAGGCATCGGCACCGGCATTCATTTCATCGCCACCCACCTGCACACCTGGTACCGCCAGCGTGACCCTGACCTGTACCTGCCCAACACCGAATGGAACTCGGCGCGGCTGTGCTCGATTCCGCTGTTCCCCGACATGACCGACCAGGATCTGGATCGTGTTGTCGGCGCCATCGCCACTCTTATGGACAAACGCTCGTGAGACCTTACCCGATTAAATGCGTGTCGATCGTCATCCCGGTCTACAACGAACAGGACAGTCTGCCTGAGCTGCTTCGGCGCACAGAGGCGGCCTGCGCCCAACTCAAACATGACTACGAAATCGTGCTGGTCGACGACGGCAGCCGCGACGAGTCGGCCAACATGCTCGAAGAAGCCGCCGGACGCGAAAACAGCCCGTTCGTAGCGGTCATCCTCAACCGCAACTATGGTCAGCACGCCGCGATCATGGCCGGTTTCGAGCAGTGCAAGGGCGACGTGGTGATCACCATCGACGCTGACCTGCAGAACCCGCCGGAAGAAATTCCGCGCCTGGTGGCCGAAGCCGAAAAGGGTTACGACGTCGTCGGCACCGTGCGCGGCAACCGTCAGGACTCGGCCCTGCGCCGCTACCCGTCGAAGCTGATCAACCTCGCGGTGCAACGCTCCACCGGCGTGGCCATGAGCGACTACGGCTGTATGCTGCGCGCCTACCGCCGCACCATCATCGACGCCATGCTCGCCTGCCGCGAACGCAGCACGTTCATTCCGATCCTGGCCAACAGCTTTGCCCGCCACACCACCGAAATCGTCGTGGCCCACGCCGAGCGTGAACACGGCGACTCGAAATACAGCCCGATGCGCCTGATCAACCTGATGTTCGATCTGGTTACCTGCATGACTACCACGCCGCTGCGTCTGCTGAGCATCGTCGGCTTCGCGATGGCAGGTCTGGGCGCACTGTTCGCCGTTGCGCTGATCGTGCTGCGCCTGGCGTTCGGTGCAGGCTGGGCCGGTGACGGCACGTTCGTACTGTTTGCGGTGCTGTTCGTGTTCACCGGTGGCCAGTTCATCGGCATGGGTCTGCTGGGTGAATACCTGGGACGCATGTACAGCGACGTGCGCGCCCGCCCGCGCTTCTTCATTGAAAAGGTGTTGCGCAGCCAGCCGGCCTCCCCGGCACCTGCGGTCACCGTTGACGGCCTTACTTCCAATTCCACTTCCGATCAGGTTCTCTCATGAGTGCAAAAACTGTTGTCTTCGCTTACCACGATATTGGCTGCGCCGGCATTGAAGCCCTGCTTAACAGCGGCTACGACATTGCAGCAGTGTTCACTCACGCCGACGATCCGAAAGAAAACGCCTTCTACGCCTCGGTTGCACAGCTGTGCGCCAGCAAAGGCATCCCGGTCCATGCCCCGGAAGACGCCAACCACCCGCTGTGGATCGAGCGCATCGCCAAGCTCGACCCTGAGTACATTTTCTCGTTCTACTACCGCAACCTGCTGAGCGAGCCACTGCTGGCACTGGCCAAAAAAGGCGCGTTCAACCTGCACGGCTCGCTGCTGCCACGCTACCGTGGTCGCGCACCGGCCAACTGGGTGCTGGTCAACGGCGAAACCGAAACCGGCGTCACCCTGCACCGCATGGTCAAGCGCGCCGATGCCGGCGCCATCGTTGCCCAGCAACGCGTTGCCATCGAGCGCAGCGACACCGGTCTGACCCTGCACGCCAAACTGCGCACTGCCGCCAGCGACCTGCTGCGCGACACCCTGCCGAACATGCTGCAAGGCAAGATCAACGAAACCCCGCAAGACGAATCCAAGGCCACCGTTTTCGGTCGTCGTACTCCGGCGGATGGCAAACTGGTCTGGGCCAAACCGGCCGAGCAACTGTTCAACCTGGTTCGCGCCGTGACCCGTCCGTACCCGGGCGCCTTCTGCGCCGTGGGCGAGCACAAGCTGATCGTCTGGAGCGCCGAAGTCGTCAAGGGCAACGAAGGTCAGGCTCCTGGCCGTGTGATCAGCGTCGATCCGCTGCGCATTGCCTGCGGTGAAGACTCGCTGGTGATCAACGCCGGTCAGCGCAACGACAACGGTCTGTACCTGAGCGGCCCGCAACTGGCCAATGAACTGGGTCTGGTCGACGGCTCGCTGCTGCGTGGTGCCGAATCCGGCCGTGCGCCACGTCGCACCCGCGTGCTGATCCTGGGCGTCAACGGTTTCATCGGTAACCACCTGTCCGAGCGTCTGCTGCGTGACGACCGCTACGAGATCTATGGCCTGGACATCGGTTCCGACGCCATCGACCGTCTGCGCGACCACCCGCGTTTCCACTTCGTCGAAGGCGACATCAGCATTCACTCCGAGTGGATCGAGTACCACATCAAGAAGTGCGACGTGGTCCTGCCGCTGGTGGCCATCGCCACGCCGATCGAATACACCCGCAACCCGCTGCGCGTGTTCGAACTGGACTTCGAAGAGAACCTGAAACTGGTTCGCTACTGCGTCAAGTACAACAAGCGCGTGATCTTCCCTTCGACCTCCGAAGTCTATGGCATGTGCCAGGACAAGAACTTCGACGAAGACAGCTCCAACCTGATCGTCGGCCCGATCAACAAGCAGCGCTGGATCTACTCGGTTTCCAAGCAACTGCTGGACCGCGTGATCTGGGCTTACGGCGCCAAGGGCCTGAACTTCACCCTGTTCCGTCCGTTCAACTGGATGGGCCCGCGTCTGGACCGTCTGGACTCGGCCCGTATCGGCAGCTCCCGCGCCATCACCCAGTTGATCCTGAACCTGGTGGAAGGCACCCCGATCCGTCTGTTCGACGGCGGTGAGCAGAAGCGCTGCTTCACCGACATCGCCGACGGCGTCGAGGCGCTGGCCCGCATCATCGACAACGACAACGATGTCTGCAACGGCCAGATCATCAACATCGGCAACCCGGAAAACGAAGCCAGCATCCGTCAGCTGGGCGAAGAACTGCTGCGTCAGTTCGAAGCTCACCCGCTGCGCAGCAACTTCCCTCCGTTCGCCGGTTTCCGCGACGTGGAAAGCAAGGCGTTCTACGGTGCCGGTTACCAGGACGTGGAACACCGCAAGCCAAGCATCGCCAACGCCAAGCGCCTGTTGAACTGGGAGCCGACCGTGGAAATGCGCGAGACCATCGGCAACACCCTGGACTTCTTCCTGCGTGAAGCCATGCTCGAAATCGCGGACAAGCGTTAATGCAGGCAGGTCTTCGTATCGATGTCGACACCTACCGAGGCACCCGTGAAGGGGTGCCCCGGTTGCTGGAAATCCTCGACGAAGCGCAGGTCAAGGCAACGTTTTTCTTCAGTGTCGGCCCGGACAACATGGGCCGACATCTGTGGCGCCTGATCCGCCCGCAATTCCTCTGGAAAATGCTGCGTTCCAACGCCGCCGGCCTGTATGGCTGGGACATTCTGCTGGCCGGGACTGCCTGGCCGGGCAAGCCGATCGGTCGCGACCTCGGGCACCTGATGCGTCAGGCCCGGGACGCCGGCCATGAAGTCGGCCTGCACGCCTGGGATCACCACGGCTGGCAGGCCAATGCCGGCACCTGGAGCGACGCGCAACTGATCGAACAGATCCGTCGCGGCGTCGACACCCTGAGCGACATCATCGGCGAGAAAATCCAGTGCTCGGCCGCCGCCGGATGGCGCGCGGACGAGCGCGTGGTCGAAGCCAAAGAAACCTTCGGTTTTCGCTATAACAGCGATTGCCGCGGGAATCGGCTGTTTCGACCGCTGCTGGCCGATGGTTCAGTGGGTGCGCCGCAGATTCCGGTGGACATGCCGACCTTCGACGAGGTGGTCGGCCCGACCGTGGCGGCGAAGGACTTCAACGCCTTCATCCTTGACCGGTTCCGCCCGGACAACCTCAACAACTACACCATTCATGCCGAAGTAGAAGGGATTCTGATGGCCGACGATTTTCGCCGTTTGCTGGCCGATGCACGCCAGCGAGAAATCGAGTTCAAGCCTTTGGGCGATCTGTTGCCCGAGTTTCTCAACACATTGCCTGTCGGCCGTGTGCAGCGTGGCGTCCTCGAGGGCCGTGAAGGCTGGCTGGGAGTGCAAGGGGCATGAGCAAGCGCTGGGCATTGCCGCTGCTGATCGGACTGTTTCTGCTCGCCTACCTGCTGCCACTCGGCACCCATGGTCTGTGGATTCCCGATGAAACCCGTTACGCCCAGATCAGCCAGGACATGCTGCTGAGCGGCAATTGGGTGTCCCCGCATTTCATGGGCCTGCGTTATTTCGAGAAACCGATTGCCGGTTACTGGATGATCGCGCTGGGCCAGGAACTGTTCGGGCAAAACCTGTTCGGCGTGCGTTTCGCCTCGGCCCTCAGCACAGGTTTGAGCGTGCTGTTGTGCTTCCTGGTTGCCCGTCGCCTGTGGAACGAGCCGAGCAAAAGCTTCATCTGCGCCCTGCTCTACATGAGCTTCACGGTGGTTGCCGGTCAGGCGGGTTATGCCAACCTCGATCCGCAATTCACCTTCTGGGTCAACCTGAGCCTTGTGGCCCTGTGGTTTGCCGTCGACAGCCACAGCACCCGGCAACGCGTGATCAGTTGGGCCGTGTTGGGGCTGGCTTGCGGCATGGGCTTCATGACCAAGGGTTTTCTCGCCTGGCTGCTGCCGGTGCTGATCGCCCTGCCCTGGATGCTCTGGCAGAAACGCTGGCGTGAACTGCTGATCTACGGTCCGGTGGCAGTTGCCGTGGCGATCGTCGTCAGCCTGCCGTGGGTGCTGGCCGTGCACAGTCAGGAACCGGATTACTGGCGGTTCTTCTTCTGGCACGAACACATCCGCCGCTTTGCCGGTGACGATGCCCAGCACGACGCACCATGGTGGTTCTACCTGCCATTGCTGGTTGCCTTCAGTCTGCCGTGGGTCGGCATGCTGGTGCCGGCGTTCAAGCAAGCCTGGCAGACCCGTACCCAACCGGGCATTGCCTTCCTGCTGCTGTGGCTGGTGATGCCGCTGGCATTTTTCAGCACCGCCAACGGCAAGCTGCCGACCTACATCCTGCCGTGCCTGCTGCCGCTGGCGCTGTTGCTGGGTCATGCCCTGGCCGACCGTTTGCGTCTGGAACAGGGCCGGGCCTTGAGCATCAACGGCCTGCTGAACCTGGTGCTGGGTGTCGTCACGCTGATCGCACTGGTTTACCTGCAACTGAAAAAACCGGTGTACGACCATGAGTTGCACAGCATGGTGCTGGTGTTCATTGCCCTGATCGGCTGGATCATCGCCAACCTTGCGCAGGCATTTCTGCCGCTGCAGTGCTGGGCCGCTCCGGCGCTCGGCAGTCTGCTGCTGATTGGCGTGCTGCCGGCCGCGCTGCCGAAGTCGGTGGTGGCCAACAAGACTCCGGACCAGTTCATCCTGCATCACCTCGACGAACTGTCCGGCACCACGCACCTGCTGAGCAACGATCTCGGTGCTGCTTCGGCACTGGCCTGGCGCCTTAAGCAACCCAAGGTGGCGTTGTACAACACCGTGGGCGAGCTTAAGTACGGCCTGAGCTATCCAGAGGGTACGGAACAGCGGATCACCACCGATGAAGTCCAGCAGTGGGTACGCGATGCCCGCCGCACCGGCTCGGTCGGCGTGGTCATGCGGGTCAAGGGCGACGACGAGCTGCATGAAGTCGACCTGCTGCCCAAGGACGGCACCCGTTATGAGCAAGGCAACCTGGTGATCATCGTCCTGCCCAAGGATCCGTCATGAGTTGGTTGCTGTTGCTGACGGCGTGTCTGCTGACGTGCCTGGGCCAGGTGGCGCAAAAGTACGCGGTGGAGAGCTGGCGTGGTGTCGACTCGTCCTGGGCCGACAAACTGCGCTCGCCGTGGCTATGGCTGGCGCTCTTCGCACTCGGCTCGGGCCTGCTGGTCTGGCTGCTGGTATTGCAACGCCTTGAAGTGGGCATCGCTTACCCGATGCTCAGCCTCAACTTTGTGCTGATCACGCTGATCGCGCGTTTCGTGTTTCGCGAACCGATCGATCGCCAGCACTGGATCGGCGTGGCGTTGGTGATCGGCGGCGTGGCACTGCTGGGGCAACAGTCATGAGTCAGGGACGCGGAATCGGTTTCGCCCTGGGCAGCGTGTTGCTGGTCAGCGGCGCCCAACTGGGCATGCGCTGGAGCATGACGCGCCTGCCGCAGCCGGAACAATGGTTGTCAGCCTTGAGCAGCGGCAGCGTCGATCTGTCGGCGCTGGCGGTGGTCGTCACTGCCATTTTTGCCTACGCACTGTCGATGCTCTGCTGGCTCGCCGCCCTGCGCGACCTGCCGCTGGGCCGGGCCTATTCGCTGCTGAGCATCAGCTATGCGCTGGTGTATCTGTTGGCGGCCAGTCTGCCGCTGTTCAACGAATCCTTCAGTTTCACCAAATCACTGGGCGTGGCACTGGTCATGCTCGGTGTCATCACTATCAACACTCGTCCGGCACAAGCGCCCGATTTGAGGAGTGCTCCATGAAAATCACAGTATTTGGAAGCGGTTACGTCGGCCTGGTGCAAGCCGCGGTTCTGGCCGAGGTCGGCCATGATGTCGTGTGCATGGATATCGATCAGAAGAAGGTCGAGCTGCTCAGCCAGGGTCACGTCAGCATCTTCGAACCGGGCCTGTCGAGCCTGGTCCGTGAAGGCCTGGATTCCGGTCGTCTGCACTTCACTTCCGATGAGAAAACCGCCGTACTTCACGGTCGCGTCGCCTTCATTGCCGTGGGCACACCCTCCAGCGAGGATGGCTCGGCCGACCTGAAATACGTGCTGTCGGTAGGCGATGCCGTTGCCCGCCATCGCGAGCAACCGCTGATCCTGGTGGAAAAATCCACCGTACCGGTCGGCACCGGCGACACCCTGCGCGCCCATATCCAGGCCGCGCTGGACAAGGCCGGTCGCGCGCTGCAGTTCGATATCGTCTCCAACCCGGAATTCCTCAAGGAAGGTTCGGCGGTCTCCGACTGCCGTCGTCCGGACCGCATCGTCATCGGCTGCGAAGGTGACGAAGTGCGCGACGTGATGCGCGACCTGTACTCGCCGTTCAACCGCAACCATGACCGCATCATGTTCATGGACCTGCGCAGCGCCGAGCTGACCAAGTACGCCGCCAACTGCATGCTGGCGACCAAGATCAGTTTCATCAATCAGATCGCCGAACTGGCCGAACACCTGGGCGCCGACATCGAGTCGGTACGCCAGGGCATCGGCGCGGACACGCGCATCGGTTACCACTTCATCTATCCGGGCTGCGGCTACGGCGGTTCGTGCTTCCCCAAAGACATGCGCGCGCTGATCCACAGTGCCGAACAGGCCCATTGCTCCAGCGACCTGCTGCAAGCGGTCGAGGCGATCAACGAGCGTCAGAAGCACAAGCTGTTCGACCGCATCAATGCGTTCTACAAGGGTGATCTGCGCGGCAAGACCTTCGCCCTGTGGGGTCTGGCGTTCAAGCCGAACACCGACGACATGCGCGATGCGCCAAGCCGCGTCCTGCTCGACTCGCTGTTCGCCGCCGGCGCCAGCGTTCGCGCGTTCGACCCGGAAGCGATGCAGGAAACCCAGCATCTGTACCCGAACGAAGAAAAACTGATGCTGATGGGCACCCCTGAATCGGTGCTTGCCGGTTCCGACGCGCTGATCATCTGCACCGAATGGCAACAGTTCAAAGCACCGGATTTCGACCTGATCCAGCAACGCCTCAAGGATCCGGTGATCTTCGACGGCCGTAACCTGTACGACGCCGATCGTCTGGCGCGCAATGGCTTCAAGTACTTCCCGATCGGCCGTGGGGATTCGCGCAAGTTGCCGATCCCGCTGCAACAATGGCCTAACACTGCGGACGTCGCTTGATCACGTTGTCGCCTGCCATCCGCCGGCAGTCCCTGATCGCAGGGCTGCTGGCACTGTTGTTGTTTATCGCCGGGGTTTATGGACAGGCACCCATTGGCTTTGATTCACGCTTTGTGCTGTTTGCCCAGGAAATGCTGCGACACGGGCCGACGGTATTCCCGACCACCTACAGCCAGCCGTACGCCGATTATTCGGCGTTATCGACGCTGTTCATCTGGCTGTTGTCGCTGCCCTTCGGCGCGATCAATACCCTGACCGCGTGGTTGCCCAGCGCCATCGCCGGCGGGGTGATCGTGACATTGATGTACCGCTTGCTGGCGGTGCATTCGCAGCGTTGGGCATTGATCAGCATTGCGCTGCTGATGCTCACCAGCACCTTCATCACGGAAGTCCGCGCCGTGTCGCAAGACCTGATGCTGGCTGCCGTGGCGCTGTCGGTGTTCTACCTGGGCTACGCACACGACCATTTCGGCTCCGGCCGGCGCTGGCCGCTGATTTTCGTCCTGCTGTTGCTGGGTTTCGGCATTCGCGGGCCGATCGGGCTAGTGGTGCCGACCGGCATGCTCTGCAGCTATTACCTGCTCAACCGTCAGTGGACACGGCTGTTCGTGTTCGGTGTGCTGGCGTCGATCCTGCTCGCGGTGTGTGTCGGCCTGTTGTTGTGGCTGGCCAAGCTCAGCGGCGGCGAGGCTTTCCTGCAAGACGTGATCCGCATGCAGTTCATGGGGCGCATGGATGGCAGTGAAGGCGTCAGCGGTTCGCTGTACTACTTCACCAGTTCGCTGGGCAACTACGCGCTGGCTTATCCGCTGGCCATTGTGGTGCTGGCGGCGGCACGGCTGAGCAAACCGCATCAGCGCGGACCGGCCTTGCGCCTGGTGCAATATTGCGCGGCGGCTGGGTTGATCGTCATGGTTGGTCTGTCGATTCCACAGGCGAAGAAGGCGCGTTACCTGCTGCCGATGTTGCCGATGGCCGCGATCATCGCCGCGTATCCGTTCCAGGTAGCTCACGGTCGGGTATTCGCCTGGTTGCGCGGGATCATTCAGGCCCTGTGGCTGCTGACGCCGCTGTTGCTGATCGTTGCCCTGCTGGTTGCGCGACGCAAGTTCCCGGAGCTGTTGACCGGCGTCATGCCGGTGCTGATCGTGCTGGGCGTGCTGCAACTGCTGGCGCTGTCCCGACTGTGGAAGCCGCGCTGGCGTGCCGAAGTGCTGGCCCTGAGCGCGGTGCTGGCGCTGTGGACGGTCTATGCAGCCGTGTTCGAGCCGGTGGAACGCGCGCTCTATGACACCCGTTCTTTCAGTCGGGCGGCGTTCGCCCAGGTTCAACAGAACCCGGCCCCGCTGGTGCTGCACGGCATGGGCAAGGACGCCAAGGCGATCAAGTTCATGGTCAACGTCGAACAGGACCTGCAACCGCAGTTCACCGAAACCGTTCAGCAACTGGAAGCACTCCAGGGTCCCGCCTGGCTGATCATGGACAGCAAGGACCTGCAGTCACTGCAAGGCACGCCGCTGGCAAGCCTGCAGCCGGTATTGAGCGGTCGCTTCGACAAGAACGATTACGTGCTGTTGTACCTGAAACCCTTGTAGACCTCGCTGAAGGCTGCGATCTTGCGGAGCTTCCCAGGATCGCAGCCATCGGCAGTTCCCGCATGACATTTCTCATTCGCCCCGCCCGGCCCGCAGACGCGGCCACCCTCCCCGCCATCGAACGTTCGGCCGCTGAACTGTTTCGTCTGGATCCCGCACTGGCCTGGCTGGCCGACAGCGATGTACCCGACGCCGCGCAGCATTTGCAGGCCATCGAGCAGGGACATGTATGGATTGCAGAAAATACTGTCGGACAACTTGCCGGTTTTTTAAGGGCCGTTGAAATCGACAACCAGTTGCACGTTGAAGAGCTGTCCGTCAGCCAACACTTTCAGGGCCAGGGCATCGGTCGCAAGTTACTGTTGGGCGTGATTGAGCACGCGCGACGACAGCAACTTGAGGCGATCACGCTGACCACTTTTCGCGACCTGCCGTGGAATGCGCCGTTCTATCAACGAATGGGGTTTGTCGTACTGGACGACGAAAATATCGGAACTCATCTTGCCGAGGCCTTGCGCGACGAAATTGCCCACGGCCTTCCCGGTAAACGTCGCTGCGCCATGCGCCTGACGCTTCCCTGATATCACGACCGTCTTGCGCACGCTTGACCGGTAACCGGCACGCGGTGAGGATGGCAACGCCGCTCGTATCCGAATTTGAAATAAGGACATTGACCTTTTCGTGGCCACTTACTCGCGCCTTATTCGCCGGCTGATGATCACCTCGTTGACCATCGTCATCAGCCGCGCCCTGATCAGCCCTCTGTTGACCCTGTTCCTGAGCAACAAGCTGGGCCTCGACCCTCAGGATGTCGGGCTGTTGCTGGGCATCGCGGTGTTCAGTGCCACGCTGCTGTCACTCTATGGCGGCTACATCATCGACCGCCTCGACAAGCGTCGGTTGCTGATCCTGACCATGCTGTCGAGCGGCGTTGGCCTGATTCTGCTGACTTTTGCGCAAAACCTGTATCTGGTCACCCTGGTGCTGATCATCAGCGAAACCGCTTCGGCATTGTTCCTGATTGGCTCCAAGGCGATCCTCAGTGAAAACCTGCCCGTCGGACAACGGGTGAAAGCGTTCTCGCTGAATTACACCCTGACCAATATCGGCTACGCCATCGGCCCGATGATCGGCGTGGTGATTGCCGGCGTCCAGCCCACCGCGCCGTTTATCGTTGCTGGCGCGATTGCCTGCGGCAGCGTGTTTCTGCTGCTCGGCGTCTCGCGGGAAGCCGATCCGCAATCGTCGGGCAAACAGCCACAGAGTTTCCTGGACACGCTGAGAATCCTCAAGAACGACCGCACGATGGTCCTGTTCACTTTGGGCTGCCTGCTCAGCACACTGGTTCACGGGCGGTTCACCCTGTACCTGTCGCAGTACCTGTTGGTGACTCACACCCAGCAGCAGACGCTCGACACCATGGCCGCTTTGCTCGCCTGCAATGCGATTACCGTCATCCTGCTGCAATACCAGATCGGTCGCCTGCTCAAGCGTGAACATCTGCGGCGCTGGATCGCCGGCGGCACAGCGTTGTTCATCGGCGGGCTGATCGGTTTCAGCATGGCCGACAGCCTCATCGGCTGGTGCGTAGCCATGTTCATCTTCACCCTGGGCGAGATGATCATCTATCCGGCGGACTTCCTGTTCGTCGACACCCTGGCCCCGGAAGCCCTGCGCGGCAGCTACTACGGCGCGCAGAACCTGGCGGCACTGGGCGGGGCTTTGAGCCCGGTGATGTGTGGATTCCTGCTGATGCACACCCCGGCGCCGAGCATGTTCTATGCCTTGAGTGCACTGGCCGCGCTGGGTGGATACTTGTGCGTGGTCAGTGGCCGTCGAATGAAAATAGTTCAAAAATAATGCACTGAAGATGCATTTATATGAATTTGTCAGCATCGAGATTGCTTGGCACACTGTGCGCGTTCCTCCCCCAATAGTTGGAACGCTTCGAAGGACTTTCCGGGTTGACGGACAAGTCCTTTTTTTTGCCTTCGGTTTTCTTCAAAGGATCGCTTCTTCATGCTCGCTCGCTGGTTGCCCGCTGCCATCAACACCCGCCCCACCGAATGGAGCCGTGCCGCCATCGGCATGGCACTCGGCACGCTGTTCAGCGTGTGGGCCTGCAGTCAGGTGTTCGGCATCGAAGTGGCCTACCACCTGATCGGCCCGCTGGGTGCGTCGGCGGTGTTGCTGTTCGCCGTATCTTCCGGCGCCCTCGCCCAGCCATGGTCGATCATTGGCGGCTACCTGTGTGCGGGCGTCGTCGCGTTGCTGGTGGCCCACGTCCTCGGCCGAACCTTGGGCAGCGCGTGCCTGGCGGCGGGCATGGCACTGATCCTGATGTGCTGGCTGCGCTGCCTGCACCCACCGGCCGGCGCCGTCGCGTTGACCATGGTGCTGGCCGATCCGACGACCATCGCCATGGACTGGAAAGCCCTGGAACCGGTGATGCTCAGTGCCGCGTGCATGCTGCTCGCCGCTTTGGCCTACAACAACCTGACCCGTATCCGCTACCCGAAACGCCCCGCCGAACCTGCGCCGGCCGTGACGCCGGTGGATATTCAGTCCATCACGGCCGAGGATCTGAAACTGGCGCTGGCGGACATGGAGGCGTTCATCGATGTCACCCCGGAGGATCTGGAACAGTTGATTCACGCCAGTGAATTGCATGCCAGGCGGCGGAGCATCGGCCAGGTGTTCCGCTGAGTCCGGAGCCTGCCCCTGTCAGCGTTGTCGATTGAAGAGAAGCCGCGATCCCGTGCATTCAGCCCAAGGCAAAAATGCAGACACCCCATGCACATATCCCCGTTGTACACGGCAAATTTGCACTGTTACGATCCGCTAACGCCCGCGCGCGGGCTTCTCGAATAAAGACAATAAAAGCAGGGAGTTAGTGATGACTGCTCAGGCTTCATCCCCGCGGACTTCGTCCATGGATGCCACGCAAAACGAAGTGCTGGCCGAGGTTCGCAATCACATCGGTCACCTGACCCTCAACCGCCCCGCCGGCCTCAATGCCCTGACCCTCGACATGGTGCGCCAGCTCCAGCAACACCTGGACGCCTGGGCCGCCGATGCCAATATTCACGCCGTGGTACTGCGCGGTGCCGGCGAAAAAGCCTTCTGTGCCGGTGGCGACATTCGTTCCCTGTACGACAGCCATAAAAGCGGCGACACGCTGCACGAAGACTTTTTCGTCGAGGAATACGCCCTCGACCTGACGATCCATCACTACCGCAAACCGGTGCTGGCACTGATGGACGGTTTCGTTCTCGGCGGTGGCATGGGTCTGGTGCAAGGCGCCGATCTGCGGGTGGTCACCGAGAAGAGCCGACTGGCAATGCCGGAAGTGGCCATCGGTTATTTCCCGGATGTCGGCGGCAGTTATTTCCTGCCGCGCATTCCCGGCGAACTGGGGATTTACCTGGGTGTCAGCGGCGTGCAGATTCGGGCGGCGGATGCGCTGTATTGCGGCCTTGCCGACTGGTATCTGGACAGCAGCAAACTCGGCACCCTCGACGAACAGCTCGACCAGTTGCAATGGCACGACACGCCATTGAAAGACCTGCAAAACCTGCTGGCCCGCTACGCCGTGCAAACCCTGCCGGATGCGCCGCTCGAAGCCTTGCGCCCGGTCATCGACCACTTCTTCGCCTTGCCTGACGTGCCGAGCATCGTCGAGCAACTGCGTGCCGTCACCGTCGCCGACAGCCATGAATGGGCAACCACCACCGCCGACCTGCTGGAAACCCGCTCGCCACTGGCCATGGGCGTGACCCTGGAAATGCTGCGTCGCGGCCGGCACCTGAGCCTGGAGCACTGCTTCGCCCTCGAGCTGCATCTGGATCGCCAGTGGTTCGAACGCGGCGACCTGATCGAAGGCGTGCGCGCTTTGCTGATCGATAAGGACAAATCACCACGTTGGAACCCGCCGACCCTTGCCGCGTTGCATGCCGAGCACGTCGCGAGTTTCTTTCACGGTTTCGAAGAGAGCGGGAGCTGAGCCATGCACGATCTCGAATTGACTGAAGACCAGGTAATGATCCGCGACATGGCCCGGGACTTTGCCCGTGGCGAAATCGCCCCCCACGCCCAGGCCTGGGAAAAGGCCGGCTGGATCGATGACGGTCTGGTGGCGAAGATGGGCGAACTCGGCCTGCTGGGCATGGTGGTGCCAGAAGAATGGGGCGGCACTTACGTCGACTACGTGGCCTATGCGCTGGCGGTGGAAGAGATTTCCGCCGGCGACGGCGCTACCGGCGCGTTCATGAGCATTCATAACTCGGTGGGCTGCGGCCCCGTGCTCAACTACGGCAGCGAAGAACAGAAACAGACCTGGCTGGCGGACCTGGCCAGCGGCGCGGTGATCGGCTGCTTCTGCCTGACCGAACCCCAGGCCGGCTCCGAAGCGCACAACCTGCGCACCCGCGCCGAACTGCGCGACGGGCAATGGGTGATCAACGGCGCCAAGCAATTCGTCAGCAACGGCAAGCGGGCGAAACTGGCGATTGTGTTTGCCGTGACCGATCCGGATCTGGGCAAGCGCGGCATTTCGGCATTTCTGGTGCCGACCGATACGCCGGGTTTCATCGTCGACCGCACCGAACACAAGATGGGCATTCGCGCTTCAGACACCTGCGCGGTGACGTTGAACGATTGCCGTATTCCCGAAGCCAATCTGCTGGGTGAACGCGGCAAAGGCCTGGCCATTGCTCTGTCCAACCTTGAAGGCGGACGCATCGGCATTGCCGCGCAAGCGCTGGGCATCGCCCGCGCGGCGTTTGAAGCAGCGCTGGGATACGCCCGTGATCGGGTGCAGTTCGGCAAGGCCATCGTCGAGCACCAGAGCATCGCCAACCTGCTGGCGGACATGCAGATGCAGATCAACGCGGCACGGCTGATGATCCTGCACGCGGCGCGGTTGCGCACGGCGGGCAAACCCTGTCTGTCGGAGGCTTCGCAGGCCAAGCTGTTTGCGTCGGAAATGGCTGAAAAGGTGTGCTCGTCAGCGATTCAGATTCATGGCGGGTATGGGTATCTGGAGGATTACCCGGTGGAGAAATATTACCGGGATGCGCGGATTACCCAGATTTATGAGGGATCCAGCGAGATACAGCGGATGGTGATTGCTCGGGAGTTGAAGAACTACCAACTCTGATTGGGCGCCCCCACGCAATGCGTGGGGGCGAACTCCATTACTTGCCTTGGAACTCCGGCGACCGCTTCGCCACAAACGCCGCCATCCCTTCCTTCTGATCCTGCGTCGCAAACGCCGCATGGAACACCCGGCGCTCGAAGCGCACGCCTTCGGTCAGGTTCACTTCAAAGGCGCGGTTGACGCTTTCCTTGACCATCATTGCAATCGGCAGCGATTTGCTGGCGATCACCGCCGCGACTTTCAGCGCTTCATCCAGCAACTCGTCGCTCGGCACGATACGCGCAACGATGCCGCAACGCTCGGCTTCCACCGCGTCGATCAAACGCCCGCTCAGGCACATTTCCATGGCCTTGGCCTTGCCCACGGCGCGGGTCAGGCGCTGGGTGCCGCCCATGCCCGGCAGTACGCCGAGGTTGATTTCCGGCTGGCCGAATTTGGCGTTGTCACCGGCCAGGATGAAGTCGCACATCAGCGCCAGTTCACAGCCGCCACCGAGGGCAAAACCGTTGACCGCCGCGATGATCGGCTTGCGGCGGTTGGCCACGCGGTCGCTGTCGCTGAAAAGGTCGTCCATGTAGATCTGCGGGTAGGTCAGCTCGGCCATTTCCTTGATGTCGGCGCCGGCAGCGAAGGCTTTCTTCGAGCCGGTGATGACGATGCAACCAATGTTCGCATCGGCTTCCAGGCCATCAAGGGCGCGGTTCACTTCGCTGACCAGTTGCGCGTTCAGGGCATTCAGCGCCTGCGGGCGGTTCAGGGTGATGACGCCGACGCGGCCATGGGTTTCCAGCAAAATCGTTTCGTAACTCATGTGCAGATTCCTTCTCAAAGATTGCGCGAAATGACCATGCGCTGAATGTCGCTGGTGCCTTCGTAGATCTGGCAGACCCGCACGTCGCGGTAGATGCGCTCCAGCGGGAAGTCGTTGAGGTAACCGTAACCGCCCAGGGTTTGCAAGGCCATGGAGCAGACCTTCTCGGCCATTTCCGAGGCGAACAGCTTGGCCATCGACGCTTCCACCAGCGCCGGCTGACCGCTGTCGCGCAGAGCGGCGGCGTAATGCACCATCTGCCGCGCCACGGCGATCTGGGTGGCCATGTCCGCCAGACGGAACGCCACGGCCTGATGCTCGATGATCGGTTTGCCGAAGGTGTCACGCTCGCGGGCGTAATCACGGGCCGCTTCGAACGCAGCGCGGGCCATGCCCACCGATTGCGAAGCGATGCCGACGCGGCCGCCTTCCAGGTTGGCCAAGGCGATCTTGTAGCCCTCGCCCTCCTCGCCCAAGCGGTTGGCCACCGGCACTTTCACGTCTTCGAACAGGATCTGGCAGGTGTCCGAGGCGTGCTGGCCGAGCTTGTCTTCGACGCGAGCGACTTTGTAGCCCGGCGAGTCGGTCGGCACGATGAACGCTGTGATCCCGCGTTTGCCGGCGCTCGGGTCGGTGACCGCAAACACGATCACGATCCCGGCGTTCTGCCCGGAGGTGATGAACTGTTTGCAACCGTTGAGCACGTAGTGATCGCCTTCCCGCCGTGCGCGGGTTTTCAGGCTGCTGGCGTCGGAGCCGGCCTGGGGTTCGGTCAACGCGAAGGCACCGAGCATCTCGCCGCTGGCCAGCGGTTTGAGGAAACGTTCGCGCTGGTCGTCGTTGCCGAACTTGAGGATCGGCACGCAACCCACCGAGTTGTGCACGCTCATGATCGTCGAGCAGGCGCCGTCCCCGGCGGCGATTTCTTCCAGGGCCATGGCGTAGGCCAGGTAACCGGTGTCGCAACCGCCCCACTGCTCCGGCACCAGCATGCCGAAGAAGCCCAGCCCGGCCATTTCGCCGATGGCTTCTTTCGGGAAGCGGTGTTCGCGATCCCACTCGGCGGCGAACGGTTTCAGCCGTTCCTCGGCAAACTGCCGGGCCATGTCGCGGATTTGTTGTTGGTCGTCATTGGGAATCATGGAAAATCCTTAACTCGGGTTCAGACGCACTCAACCGCCATCGCCGTGGCTTCGCCGCCGCCGATGCAGATCGCCGCGACGCCGCGTTTCAGGCCTTTCTGGCGCAGGGCCGAGAGCAAGGTCACCAGAATCCGCGCGCCGGAGGCACCGATCGGATGGCCCAGAGCGCAGGCGCCGCCATGGATGTTCAGTTTGCTGTGGGGGATTTCCAGGTGGGTCATCGCCGCCATGCCGACCACGGCAAAGGCTTCATTGACCTCGAACAGATCGACCTGATCCAGCGACCAGCCGGTTTTCTTCATCAGCTTCTTGATCGCGCCAATCGGTGCCACCGGGAACAGGCCCGGGGTGTCAGCGAAGGCAGCGTGGCCGTGAATCACCGCCAGCGGTTTCAGCCCCTGTTTCTGCGCTTGCGACTGACGCATCAGCACCAGTGCGGCGGCGCCGTCGGAGATCGAGCTGGAGTTGGCTGCGGTCACGGTGCCGCCCTCGCGGAACGCCGGTTTCAGCGAAGCGATCTTGTCCAGTTTGGCTTTTGGCGGCTGCTCGTCGTTGCTGATCACCACTTGCTCTTTGCCGACGGTCACGGTCAGCGGAACGATTTCGTCTATGAAGCTGCCGTCCTTGATCGCCTGCTGGGCGCGGGTGGTCGAGGCGATGGCAAAGGCGTCCTGGGCTTCGCGGCTGAAGTCGTTGGTTTCAGCGCAGTCTTCGGCGAAGGTGCCCATCAGACGGCCCTTGTCGTAGGCGTCTTCGAGGCCGTCGAGGAACATCGAGTCCAGCACCCGGCCGTGGCCCATACGGTAACCGGCACGGGCGCGATCCAGCAGGTACGGCGAATTGGACATACTTTCCATGCCGCCGGCGATCACCACATCGGCGCTGCCGGCCAGCAGCATGTCGTGGGCCAGAATCGTAGTTTCCATGCCCGAGCCGCACATCTTGTTGACGGTGGTGCAGCGGGTGGATTTATCCAGCCCGGCGCCCAGTGCAGCCTGACGCGCAGGTGCCTGGCCGAGACCGGCTGGCAGTACGCAGCCGAACAACACTTCATCGACCGCATAGGCGGCGACACCGGCACGCTCAACCGCAGCTTTGATAGCAGCCGCGCCGAGTTGCGGCGCAGTCAGGCTTTTCAGTTCGCCCTGAAAACCACCCATCGGGGTACGAACGGCACTGACAATGACAATCGGATCGTTGGAGATGGTCATGAGAAATCCTCCTTATTTGGCGGCCATGCGCAAGGCACCGTCGAGACGGATCACCTCGCCGTTGAGCATGCTGTTTTCAATGATATGCCGCACCAGCGCGGCGTACTCGGCCGGTTTGCCCAAGCGTGGCGGGAACGGCACGCCGGCGGCCAGCGAGTCGCGCACTTCCGGGGTCATGCCGGCCATCATCGGGGTTTCGAAAATGCCCGGAGCGATGGTCATCACGCGGATGCCGAAGCGCGCCAGTTCGCGGGCGGCAGGCAGGGTCAGGCTGGCGATGGCGCCTTTGGAGGCGGAATACGCGGCCTGACCGATCTGGCCGTCAAACGCAGCGACCGACGCGGTATTGATGATCACGCCACGTTCGCCGTCGGCGTTGGCTTCGCTTTCGGCAATCGCTGCCGCTGCGAGGCGCAGCATGTTGAAGCTGCCGATCAGATTGACGTTGATTACCTGGGCGAAGCTCGCCAGCGCGTGCGGGCCGTTCTTGCCGAGGATCTTCTCGCCGCGAACGATGCCGGCGCAGTTCACCAGACCATTCAGGCTGCCGAAGGCTTTGACGGTCGCCTGTACGGCGGCTTCGGCGGCGGCTTCGTTGCTGATATCGGCCACTACGCTCTGCGCACCGAGGCGCTGGGCCTGAGCGGCAACAGCTTCGGCGTTCATGTCCACCAGCATCACTTTGGCGCCGGCGCTCACCAGCAATTCAGCGGTGGCGGCACCCAGGCCGGACGCGCCGCCGGTGACGATAAAAACCTTGTTCTCGATCTGCATGACTGACTTCCTGATTCAAGCTGAAACGTTGTGCGCCGCGGCCTCTTGAACCTTGGCGATTTCCTGGTTGCGCAAGATAAAGCGCTGCAATTTGCCGCTCGGGGTTTTCGGCAACTCGCTGACAAATTCGATTTCACGGGGGTATGAATGCGCGGCCAGGCGCTTGCGCACGTGTTGCCGCAGTTCTTCGGCCAGCGCCGGTTCGGCGCGGTATTGCGGGTTGAGCACGACAAAGGCTTTCACCAGTTCAGTGCGCTCCGGATCAGGCTTGCCGACCACCGCTGCTTCGACCACCGCCGGGTGCTCGATCAGCGCGCTTTCCACGTCGAACGGGCCGACCCGGTAGCCGGAAGTGGTGATCACGTCATCGCTGCGGCCGACAAAGCTGATGCTGCCGTCCGGGTTCCACTCCACGGTGTCACCGCTCAGGTAGTAATCGCCGACGAAGGCCTTGGTCGGTGCGCCTTCGTAACCGGCGAACCAGCACATCGGCGACTGTGTGCGGTCGATGGCGAGAATCCCGGGCTGGCCGATGCCGAGTTCGTTGTATTGGTCGTCGAGCACCACGATGCGATGGCCCGGCGAAGCAAAACCGGCGGCGCCGAGGTGGATCGGGTGTTCCAGGCCGTGGTGGTTGCACAGGACCATGCCCAGTTCGGTCTGGCCGTAGTGGTCATGAATGACTACGCCGAGGTTGTCGGCAAACCAGCGGATCACCTCCGGGTTCAACGGCTCGCCGGCGCTGCTGACGATGCGCAGTTTGCCCTTGATCGATTTGGCGAACTCGTCACCGCCGGCAATCAGCAGGCGGTAGGCCGTGGGCGAACCGGTGAGGTTGGTGATCCCGTATTTGTTGATCACCCGACAGGTGCTTTCAAGGGTGAACGGGCCATCGTAGAAGGTGATCGGATGGCCCATCGACAACGGGCCGGTGACGCCGAAATAAATGCCGTAGGCCCAGCCCGGATCGGCGACGTTCCAGAATGCATCTTCGGGACGCAGATCCACGGCATCGCGGGTGTAGCTCTGGAATGCGACGACAGCCTTGAGCGGCACCGACAGCGCTTTCGACGGGCCGGTGGTGCCCGAGGTGAACATCAGCAGGAACGGGTCTTCGCCGGTCAGCATCACCGGTTCACAGACACGGGAATGATTGGGCAGCTCAGCCCAGAAACTGAAATCACCCCGGACGATGCCTTGGCCTTTCGCGCCGCCGACGGTGACCAGCGTCGGGCAATCGGCGACTTCGCTGAGCTTCGGCCGGTTGACGGCATCGGTCACCACGACTTTGGCGCCGGAGCTGTTGAGGCGATGTTCGAGGGCTTTGGGGCCGAACGCGGTAAACAGCGGTTGATACACCGCGCCGATGCGCCAGGTGGCGAACACGGTGATCAGCAATTCGATATTGCGCGGCAGCAGACCGGCGACCTTGTCGCCCTTCTGCACACCCTGGGCGAGCAGGAAATTGGCGAATCGCGCGGCTTTGTCCTGCAGATCGCTGAAGGTGTAAGACGCACTGGCGCCATCCCGACCTTCCCAGAATAGCGCGATGCGCCCCGGCAAGGCGTGGCGGTCACAACATTCGACGCAGGCGTTGAGCGCCTCGAGCGAGCCGCTGAGTGCGGCGTCCACGGTGTGCTGATAATTGAACTGTTCGGTGGCAGACAAGTAATCGCGCATTGCCAGAATCCCTCTGTGTTTTTATTAGGTCGGGGAACCGTAAACATCAGAGGAATACTCGCGCCGCACGCCGGCTGCGGCAATGGCCAAAGCCTTCAAAGTGGATGACTGGTTTGGCCAAGGTTTGCGTCGATTCGAGGATCAGACCGCTTCGTTGAGGATCAGGCTGCGATAGTGCCCCGGATTCGTCCCGGACCACTTGCGAAACGCCTTGTAGAACGAGCTCGCATCGGCAAACCCCAGGCGCGTGGCGATGTCGGCAAAGCTGATCGAAGGCTCCGCCAGCCAGGTGATCGCCAGTTCCTTGCGCACGCTGTCCTTGAGGCCCTGATAAGTCTGCCCTTCTTCCGCCAGACGCCGACGCAGGGTCGAGGCCGACATGCACAACTGCTGGGCCTGGGCCTCGGTCTCCGGCCACAGTTCGGCAGGCAGCTGCCGCAGATCCTGCTTGATCCGGCTGGCGAGGCTTTCCGGGTCGCGGTACTTCACCAGAATGTTGGCCGGGGCATGGGCCAGAAAGCGTTTCAATTCCTCGGCGCTGCGCTTGATCGGCAGATCCAGCACGTCGGCCGCGAAGATCATCCGCGTGCGTGGCCGGTCGAAGCGCAGGTTTTCCGAGAACATCACCCGGTAGTCATCACAGAACTCCGGCGCCGGGCAGCGCAGCTCGATGGCGAGGATTGGAATTCGCCGCCCCGCCAGCCAGCACGCCACGCCGTGGACGATCATCCAGTAAGTGAAATAGGTGAAGGCGCGGCTCGGCTCGGGGTCGTCCTCCAGCAGCACGATCTCCGCCAGACTTTGCTGATGCACCAGTTGCGCCGGCATGCGCTCAAGCATCAGCGACAGGAAATTCAGACCGGTACTCAATCCCGCAGCCAGATTCGGCTGGGCCATCGCGCTGCGGCAGAGGAACTCCAGGCTGCCGGATTTCAGCTTGCGCGGGTCCATGCCAAAGAACTCGTCATCGCCGCGCCGCGCCAGCAGTCGCCACAACCGCGCGTACTGACTGGCCGGGACGCGGGCGTCATCGGTGAGCAGCAGCGCCGGATCGACGCCGACCTTGTTCAAGACTTCTTCCGTGGCCACGCCCGGGGCACAACTTTGCTGCAGTGCTTCGCGCACCAGTTGAATGGCGATGGTGTCTTTTTCCGACATGGATCGAGGCAAATCCTGTTGTTGTTCGAGTGGCTGGCATCTTAACGCAGCAGCCCGGACACGGCTCGCTTCATCCGGAACGCCCGTGACACATTTGAGAATGGTTGATCTTCAAGCCTGTTCAGCTACCGTTCAGGTAAATGTCAATTGCTGACATGTGAGAATGACTTTCATTATGTTACAACTTGTAACCTCATTTCGTGACACAGTGGATGCCGAATGCTCGTTCCTTTTCTGATCATGCTGCGTGAAGGCATTGAAGCCGCACTGATCGTTGGCATTATCGCCAGCTACCTGCAACAAACCGGTCGTGGCCAATGGATGCCGGCAGTGTGGATCGGCGTGTTTCTCGCCGCTGCGCTGGCCTTGTTGGTGGGCGGTGGCCTGGAACTGGTCAGCGCCGAATTTCCGCAGAAGCAGCAAGAACTGTTCGAAGGCGTGGTCGGCCTCGTCGCCGTGGGCATTCTCAGTTCCATGGTGTTCTGGATGCGCAAGGTGGCGCGTTCGATCAAGCATTCGCTGCAAGCGTCCCTCGACCATGCGCTGACCGCATCGAAGCATCAGGTCATCGCGCTGATCGCCATGGTGTTTTTCGCCGTCGCCCGAGAAGGCCTGGAAACGGTGTTCTTCCTGCTCGCCGTGTTCCAGCAGAGCGAAGGCCCCGGCGCGCCGATTGGCGCCCTGCTCGGCCTGATCCTGGCCATCGTCGTCGGCTTCCTGATCTACAGCGGCAGCATGCGCCTGAATCTCTCGGCATTCTTCCGCTGGACCGGGTTGTTCATCCTCGTGGTCGCCGCCGGGATTCTCTCCAACTCGGTGCAGGCGCTGCATGAAGCCGGCGTCTGGAATCACCTGCAAACCGTGCTCTTCGACTTCAGCGCGACGTTGCCGATGGACGGCCCGTTGGGCTCGGTGCTGGCCGGCATGTTCGGTTATCAGGATGCGCCGACCGTCAGCACCCTCGGCGCGTACCTGATCTATCTGGTGGTGGCGCTGGTGATGTTCTTCTATCCGGCCTCCGCGCCTGCGCCCAAAGCCGCCGCTTCGAATTCCGCTTCCAGCCAATAAGGGCCTCCATGTCAAAGCCTAATACTCCCCAGGCATCCCCTCCCCGCGCCTTGCGCTGGGCGGTGGCCGGTTCGGTGGTCGTGATGATCGCCGCCGGTGGCCTGTTCTACTACGCCTCGAAAATGGCTGCGGCCAAGCGTCAGCACAACCATGACGAAGTGGTGGTCAACATCCACCCCGGCAGTTGCGAACCCAACGAGCTGAGCGTACCCGCCGGGCGCGCAAGCTTCCGCATCGTCAACCGCTCCGACCGGGCGGTGGAATGGGAAATCCTCGATGGCGTTCTGGTGATCGAAGAACGCGAAAACATCGCACCGGGCCTGAGCCAGGTGATCAACGCCAACCTGCAACCCGGCGATTACGCCATCACCTGCGGCCTGCTGAGCAATCCGCGCGGCGTGCTGCACGTGACGCCGACCGCTGCCTCGGATGCCGCCGCCAAGGCCAAGCCGTCGATGGTCGCTTTCGTCGGGCCTCTGTCAGAGTTCCGGGTTTATCTGGCCACCCAGGGCAGCGCGCTGATCAGAGCTGTCACCGCACTCAATCAAGCGATCACCAGCGGCGATCTGGCCCAGGCGCAAGCGGCGTACCTGCCGGCCCGCGCGGCGTATCAGCGTCTGGCCCCGGCCGCGCAACGCCTGGCCGAGCTGGACAACAGCATCAACGCCCGCGCCGATTACTTCGAGAAACGCGAGCAGGATCCGGCCTTCGTCGGCTTCCATCGCATCGAGTACGCGCTGTTCCAGCAACGCAACCTCGACGGTTTGTCGCCGATTGCCGAACGCCTGCTGGGCGACGTCACCACGCTGAAACAGCAGCTGTTGGCCCAATCGCTGCCGCCGGAGCAACTGGTGGAAATCCTCGTGCGCAACCTCAACACCCTGGCCGACGTGCGCGCCGCCAGCGGCGAAGAGGAGCGCTACAGCCACGGCGACCTCAACGGCTTCGCAGCGAATCTGGAGACGGCGCACAAAGTCGTCGAACTGCTGCGACCCCTGCTGACGAAATCCGCCGCCGACCTGCTGCCGAAAATCGACAGCGCGCTGACTGACTTCGACAACACCCTGAACGGCTTCAAGGTCAAGGACGGCTACGCGAGTTACGACACCGTCAGCGGTGAACAACGCAAACAGATCGCCGACAAGGCCAAGGCTCTGGCCGACGCCCTCGACGCCATTGATCCCGCCCTCGGCCTCTCCGGCCTGTAAGTAGAAGACGAATACCGATGAACGATTCCGAACACTTCAACCTGCAACGCCGTCGCGTACTGATGGGCATGGGCGCCGCCGGCGTCGCTCTGGCCGGCACCGCCCTGAGCTGTCCGGCCATGGCCGCTGCGCCTGCACAAGTCACCGAAGCGCCGAGCAGCGACAAGACCCAGGATCATCACGACTTTCACGGCGTGCACCAGACCGGCATCGTCACCCCGCGCCCGGCATCCGGCATGCTGGTGTCGTTCGATGTGCTGGCCAGCGACCGCGAAGACCTCGAACGCCTGTTCCGCACCCTCAACGAGCGCATCGCGTTCCTGATGAAGGGCGGCCCTGTCGCGCAGATCGATCCGAAATTGCCGCCGCCGGACTCCGGCATCCTTGGCCCGGTGGTCACCCCGGACAACCTGACCATCACCGTGTCGGTGGGCGAATCGCTGTTCGACGAGCGTTTCGGCCTCGCCGCCGCCAAGCCCAAGCGCCTGATCCGCATGGTCGGCTTCCCCAACGACGCGCTGGAAGCCGATTGCTGCCACGGCGATCTGAGCCTGCAGTTCTGCTCCAACACCGCCGACACCAACATCCACGCCCTGCGCGACATCGTGAAGAACCTGCCGGACCTGCTGCTGGTGCGCTGGAAACAGGAAGGCAGCGTGCCGCCGCAAGCCCCGGCCAAACCCGGTGTGCCGGCGCAATCGGCGCGTAACTTCCTGGGTTTCCGCGACGGTTCGGCGAACCCGGACTCCAACGATGGCAAGGCCATGGACCGCATCGTCTGGGTGCAACCGGGCAGCGACGAACCGGCCTGGGCGGCCCACGGCAGTTATCAGGCGGTGCGGATCATCCGCAACTTCGTCGAACGCTGGGACCGCACGCCGTTACAGGAACAGGAAAGCATCATCGGCCGGGTCAAGACCACCGGCGCGCCGATGGGCGCCAGCCATGAGACCGAAGTCCCGGACTACAGCAAGGACCCGGAAGGCAAGCTGACCAAGCTCGACGCGCACATCCGCCTGGCCAACCCACGCACTGCTGCGAGCCAGGCCAACCTGATCCTGCGCCGGCCGTTCAACTACTCCAACGGTGTGAACAAGAACGGCCAGCTCGACATGGGCCTGCTGTTCATCTGCTACCAGGCCGACCTGGAAAAAGGCTTCATCACCGTACAGACCCGCCTCAACGGCGAACCGCTGGAGGAATACCTCAAGCCGGTCGGCGGCGGTTACTTCTTCACCCTGCCGGGTGTTACGGGCGACAAGGATTTCATCGGTCGCTCGCTGCTCAACGCTACCCAACCAAAAACAACTGCATAGCATTCAACAGGAGCCGCCCCCAATGAAAAAGACGCCCATCGCGTTATTGCTGACCCTTGGTCTACTCAACACTCCGCTGTCGGCGTTCGCGGCGACCGCACCGCTGGATCTGGTCGGGCCGGTTTCGGACTACAAGATCTACGTCACCGAGCAACTGGACCAGTTGGGCACCCACACCAGGCAATTCACCGACGCTGTGAAAAAGGGTGATCTGGCCACTGCGCAAAAGCTCTATGCACCGACCCGCGTCTACTACGAGTCGATCGAGCCGATTGCCGAGCTGTTCAGTGACCTCGATGCGTCCATCGACTCCCGCGTCGACGACCATGAAAAAGGCGTGAAGGCTGAAGATTTCACCGGTTTCCACCGCCTCGAGTACTCGCTGTTCTCGGAGAAGAGCACCCAGGGCCTGAACGATCTGGCCGACAAACTGGATAAAGACGTGCAGGACCTGCAGACCCGTGTCGCCGGCCTGACCTTCCCGCCTGAAAAAGTCGTCGGTGGTGCTGCCGCCCTGCTGGAAGAAGTCGCCGCCACCAAGATCTCCGGTGAGGAAGACCGCTACAGCCACACCGACCTCTATGACTTCCAGGGCAACATCGACGGCGCGAAGAAAATCGTCGACCTGTTCCGTCCGCAGATCGAGAAGCAGGACAAGGCCTTCGTGGCCAAAGTCGACAAAAACTTCGCCACCGTGGACAAGATCCTGGCCAAGTACAAGACCAAGGATGGTGGTTTCGAGACCTATGACAAAGTGAAGGACAACGACCGCAAGGCGCTGGTGGGTCCGGTTAATACCCTGGCGGAAGACCTGTCGACGTTGCGTGGCAAGCTCGGTCTGAACTGAGATCCGCGCATAAAAAAATCCCCCGGACGCGTTTTGCGCGTTCGGGGGATTTTTTGTTTTCCGACGTTACAGAATCCGGTACAGCAACCGTTCGACCCGCACCCGGCTCACGCGTTTGAGGAACTTGGCCACGCCCGCCGGGTAGTCCGGCAAGGCTTCCAGATCCTGGAAACGTTCGATCCGCGTGGTGTGTTCGAAGATGTTTTCCAGCTCCAGACGACGTGGCTCCAGCCACTCGCCTTTCGGGTCGTCGATCAGCAGCGCGTTTTCCAGATCGAGACGGAACGCCCGCGGGTTGAGGTTGTTGCCGGTCAGCAGCGTATAGCGCTGGTCGATCCACATGCCCTTGAGGTGATAGCTGTTGTCGCCCTCACGCCACAGGTGCAGGTTCAACTGGCCGCTGTCGATGTTGCGCTGATGACGCTTGGCGAAACGGCGCAGGCTGATCTCGTAGAGATACGGCAGCGCGGCGATCACCTTGAACGGCTCGCTCGGCGGAATGTAGAAGTCGTTGGCGGTCTTGTCGCCGACCACGATGTCGATCTTCACGCCACGGGCCAGCGCCCGGTTGATCTCGCGGATCACCCCCAGCGGCAGGTTGAAGTACGGCGTGCAGATGGTCAGTTGCTTCTGGGCGCTGGCGATCAGCTCCAGAATCACCCGGTTCAGCGGGTTGTTCTTGCCCACGCCGAGCAACGGGTTGACCGACAGGCCGGTATGCGCCGTACTGCCGGCGCTGGTGTCGTACGCCGCGTACTTGAGACGGCTGCGCAGGTCGCCGATGTCGTTGCGCAGGCTGCGGGTGGTCGGCAGGTGCGGCAGGTCGAGGCGATGCACCGCTTTCGATTCGATCAGGCCGTGCTTGACCAGATGGTGCATCGAGTCGGCCAGTTCACGGCTCTGCAACACGTGATAGCGGTCGAAGCGGTACTTGTCGAACTTGTGCAGGTACACGTTGTTCAGGCTGGCGCCGCTGTAGACCACGCAATCGTCGATCACGAAACCTTTCAAGTGCAGCACGCCGAACAGCTCACGGGTCTGCACCGGCACGCCGTAGACCGGCACCACGCTCTGGTGGGTACGGGTCATTTCCTGATACCAGGCGGCGTTGCCCGGCTGCTTGCCGGCACCGATCAAGCCACGCTGGGCGCGCAGCCAGTCAACGACCACAACGATTTCAAGCTCGGGGCGCTTGAGTTTCGCGGCGTGCAAGGCATCGAGGATTTCCTGACCGGCTTCGTCGTTTTGCAGATAGAGCGCGACGAGGTAGATGCGCTGGGTCGCCTGGGCGATTTTCTCCAGCAGGCAACGACGGAACTCGGCGGCGCCGGACAGAATGGTCACGGCCTCGGCGGTCAGCGGAAAGCTGCGCAACTTGGGCAGCAGAGAGCGTTTGAAAAGCAACGGCATAGGGCTCGCAATGGGTCGAATCCGAAGAACCCGAGAGCTTACACCATCAACTCCTTCGGGTCTTCCCGCCTGATTGATCGTTCCCACGCTCCTTTTATGATCGTTCCCACGCTCTGCGTGGGAATGCAGCCCGAGACGCTCCGCGTCCCTTCCAGAGCTGGAACGCGGAGCGTCCCTTGAGGCATTCCCACGCAGAGCGTGGGAACAATAAATAAAAAACATTTGACCAAGGAGAACGATCGTTCTACTGTTCGCCACATGAACGAAACCAACAGCAACGACACGACCCGCGACATCATTCTGGATGTCACCGAAAAGTTGATCTACAAGAGTGGCATCGCGGCCACCGGCATGGATCTTCTGGTGAAAACCGCCGGTGTCTCCAGAAAAAGTATCTACCGCTACTTCGCCAACAAGGAGGAGCTGACCGTCGCCGCCCTGCAACGCCGCGACGTACGCTGGATGCACTGGTACAGAAGCGCCGTCGATCAGGCTGAAACCCCGGCCGATCGCCTGCTCAACCTGTTTACCGTGCTCAAGGGCTGGTTCGCCTCGGAAGGCTTCCGGGGCTGCGCCTTCATCAATACCAGCGGCGAGACCGGCGATCCAGAGGATCCGGTGCGCCTGGTCGCCAAAGACCACAAACAGAAGCTGCTCGACTACCTGTGCGAGCTGTGTACCGAACATGGTGCCGAGGACCCTCAACTGCTGGCCAGACAGTTGCTGATCCTGATTGACGGCGCCATTACCGTAGCGCTTGTGATGGGTGATCACAGTGCCGCCGATAATGCGCAATGCATGGCGCGAAAGTTATTGGACCTGTAAAGCCTCAATAAGCGACAAGTTGGTTAATCGTTAATTTGATCGGGAGACAAATATGTCTACTGCAGCCGAAGTGCGTCCGCCATTGCCACCCTTCAACCGTGAATCGGCCATTGAAAAAGTTCGCCTGGCCGAGGATGGCTGGAACTCCCGCGACCCGCAGCGCGTGTCGCTGGCCTACACCCTGGACACCAAATGGCGCAACCGCGCCGAATTCGCCAACAACCGCGAAGAAGCCAAGGCCTTCCTGACCCGCAAATGGGCCAAGGAACTGGATTACCGCCTGATCAAGGAACTCTGGGCCTACTCCGACACCCGCATCGCCGTGCGCTACGCCTACGAATGGCACGACGACTCGGGCAACTGGTTCCGTTCCTACGGCAACGAGAACTGGGAGTTCGACGAGCATGGCCTGATGTTCCAGCGTTACGCCTGCATCAACGACATGCCGATCAAGGAAAGCGAACGCAAGTTCCACTGGCCGCTGGGCCGGCGCCCGGATGATCATCCGGGGTTGTCGGAGCTGGGTCTGTAACCGCGGACCTCGCTACTTCTGGTGGAAGCACGGATGCTTCCACTTAATGCTTTTCCTCAGAAACAGAAGTCAGTCGCTTTTATCGCAAAAGGTACTAATGGACTGTCAGTAATGACAGTAGCGGCCAAAGAAGATCTATCAAATCATTGCCATGCAGGCAGATTTGGCCGAATTAACGGCCTCTCTTCTACCCATGACAGTGAGCGACTGATATGACCCAGAAAAACATGGTTCCAAATGGTGATTTCAGTACCGGTGATTTCAGCAAATGGATTCCACAAGGTTACGACACACCTTTATCCGTCGAACGCCACAACGGTAACTATGCCGCACGCTTGGTCGGTGGTAGAAACCAGGGTCAGAGTCTGGCAACAGAGACCTTTCGAACTCAATCGGGAGAGTTCACTTTCAGTTTTCAGGTCCAAGCCCTCGATGCCGCCCCGTTGCAAGACACCAAGGATCGACGAATTCACCTCCCAGTCCTCGACAAAACCCCCAATCCTCTGTTTCACGCGCACATCTACTACACGCTTTGGGCAACCAATCGCAACACTGGTGAGCATGAAGTATGGCCCGAAGTGCGCTATGTCGATTCGCAAACAAGAACGCTGACGCTCAAAGGCACTATCCAGCCCGGTTACGAGTGGTTAAGTGTTCACTTCGCCATTACCAACGATTTCTTTGGAAACAAAGGGCCGTATTTCATTGACAATGTCTGGTTCTCGACGATGTAGCGACTTACATTCAGGCACCACTTGATCGATAAGGATCACAGTCGCGATGAACGGGGGTTACGGCTATGATGACCGCCCGTTCCTGCCCTGCCGAAATAAGCCGATTCCATGCCTTTCGAACTCAGCGTTGACCTCACTACCCTGGCCGTTCTGGCCCTTGTCGCTTTCATTGCCGGATTCATCGACGCCATCGCCGGCGGTGGCGGGCTGTTGACCACGCCTGCGCTGCTCACCGCCGGTCTGCCGCCGCATCTGGTGCTGGGCACCAACAAGTTGAGTTCGACCTTCGGTTCGGCCACCGCCAGTTTCACCTTCTACCGGCGCAAGCTGTTTCACCCACGGCAGTGGATGCACGCGATCATCGGCACCCTGGTCGGCGCGCTGACCGGCGCCATCGTCGCCCACTATCTGCCGGCGGAATGGCTGAACAAGATGCTGCCGGTAATCGTCTTCGCCTGCGGCCTGTACCTGTTGTTTGGCGGCACGCCGAAAGCGCCGCTGGACAGCGACGCACCGATCAAGAAGAAGTGGCAATCGAGCCAGGGTTTCAGCCTTGGTTTCTACGACGGCGTGGCCGGCCCGGGCACTGGCGCGTTCTGGACCGTCAGCAGCCTGCTGCTCTACCCGATCGATCTGGTCAAGGCCAGCGGTGTAGCGCGCAGCATGAACTTCGTCAGCAACATTGCGGCGCTGTCGGTGTTCGTGTTTTCCGGGCAGGTGGACTGGATCATCGGCCTGAGCATGGGCCTGTCGGTGATGGTCGGCGCGTTCTTCGGGGCGCGCACCGCGATCAGCGGTGGCGCCAAGTTCATTCGTCCGGTGTTCATCACCGTGGTGCTGGGGTTGACCGTGCGTCTAGCCTGGCAGCACTGGTTCAGCGTGGCCTAAGCGCCGCGCCACGTAGACGTCGATCAGGTAACGTGCAATCGATTTGGACGCCGGCAACGGCGGCAGATCGTGCACGTTGAACCACTGGGCGTCTTCGATCTCGTCTTCCTGACAGACAATCTCGCCGCCGGCGTATTCGGCATGGAAGCCCAGCATCATCGAATGCGGGAACGGCCAGCACTGGCTGCCCATGTACTGGATGTTCTTCACTTCGATCTTCACTTCCTCGCGCACTTCGCGAATCAGGCAATCCTCGGCCGACTCTCCCGGCTCGGCAAACCCGGCCAGCGTGCTATAGACCCCGGTGACAAAACGCGGTGAGCGCGCCAGCAGCACTTCATCGCCACGAGTCACCAGCACGATCATGCTTGGCGAAATCCGCGGATAACTGCGCAGATCGCACGGCTGGCAATACATCGCCCGCTCCCGTGGCACTTGAGTCATGGCCTGACCGCAGTTGCCGCAGAAACGGTGTTCACGGGCCCACGTCCCGATCTGCGCTGCATAGCCCAGCACTTTGTAAATCGTGTGATCGCCGTCGAGCATGAACGCCCGCAAGCCTTTCCAGTTGCAGCCCGGCACCTCGCTGGCGCTGCGCAGTTCCAGCAGGTAGACCGGCTCGCCATCGAGGTGGCCGATACCGTGCTCGGCGAGGATCGACAAGTCCTGGCGCTTGAGCCATTCCCGGGGGAACAGCACGCCGTTGTCATCGAACAGAAAACCCTCGGGGCTGCGCGCGACGGCCCAGCCGCCCGGTTGATCGGTGTCCAGTACTGCGGTGGTCCAGCGAGATGTCATGGTTTCTCAATCCAGAAATTCGGGTTTCTGTTTGCTCATATGGGCGGCCATGGCCACGCGCAAGTCGGTGGATTGCAACATGGCGGCGTTCCAGGTGGCAACGTACTCCAGACCATCGTCGATACGGTGGTCGCGCATGTAGCTGATCATTTCCTTGGTGCCGGTGACCGCGATCGGCGACTTGCCGGCGATGTCCCGGGCAATGTCCATCACGCCTTCGATCAGGCTGTCCTTGTCGCTGTAGACGCGGTTGACCAGCCCGATGCTGCGCGCCTCTTCGGCGCCAAAGGTGCGACCGGTGTAAGCCAGCTCACGCAGCATGCCGTCACCGATGATCCGTGGCAACCGTTGCAAAGTGCCAACATCGGCTGCCATGCCGATATCGATTTCCTTGATGGAGAATTGCGCGTCTTCGGCGGCGTAGCGCATGTCGCAGGCCGCGATCAGGTCGATGGCACCGCCCAGGCAATAACCCTGGATCGCCGCGAGCACCGGCTTGCGGCAATTGTCGACGGCATTGAACGAGGCTTGCAGGGTCAGGATTTTTTTGCGCAGCAGGCGCGCGTTGCGGCCGACGTCCTTGCCCAGCTCATTGGCCACGCCGGCCAGCATCATCAGGTCGATGCCCGAAGAAAAGTGTTTGCCGGCACCGCTGAGCACCACCGCCCGCACTTCGTCGGTGTCGTCGATCCACTGGAACACCTCGACGATTTCGCTCCAGAACGCGGCGTTCATCGAGTTGATCTTTTCCGGACGGTTGATCTGCACATGGGCGATGTTGTCGGCCAGTTCGACGCTGAAGGCGGTGTATTGAGTCATGGCAGAAATCCTTTACCGGTCTGAAAATGAGGCCTGAACTATATCAAGGCCTCAGAACGGCGGTTCGGCCAAATGCAGGACTCTAGCCGCCCTTCACCGCCACGAACGCGGCAGTCTCGTAGGGCACAGTCATCACATCCCTGCCCCGCAGCTCGGGATCGGACGCGATCAACGCCCGCAACTGGGCATCGATCCGGGCTCGCTCTGCATCCGGCAGCGCCGCGATGAAACTGGTGGATCGCACCCGGTTGAAAATCACATCCTCCGGCGAGCCGGTATGACCGTGGTGAAAATGCTCGGCCTGCAACGGCCCGAACGCCGGGTGCGGAAACACCTTGCGCCAGGCACCGGTGTAATAGCGCGGCGTGTCGCCTTCCAGGGCGTTGACGATTGCGTCGAGCTTGGGCACCCAGCCGACCTTGATATCGCGCAGGTTCCAGATCAGCCCGAGCTTGCCGCCGGGCTTGAGTACCCGGGCGATTTCGTCCAGCGCCTCGGTGCTGGCGAACCAGTGAAAGGCCTGGGCGCAGACCACGGCATCCACCGAGGCGTCGGGCAATGGCAAATCGGTCGCCATGGCGCTGACGGCCAACACGTCGGGCCAGTTGGCAGACAGTTTTGCCAGCATCTGCGCCACCGGCTCCACGGCAATCACCTGGGCACCGGTCGCCACCAGTCGTCCGGTGAACTTGCCGGTGCCGGCGCCGAGGTCGATAACCGTCTTGTGGCCATCCAGGTCCAGGGTTGCCGTCAGCCATTCGGTGACCGCCGGCGGATAGTCCGGCCGGCCTTTGACGTAGGTTTCCGCTGCGGTCTTGTAACCGGCGGCAGCGGAGTGATGAACCTGATCTTTCATGGCGCAACTCCCGGAGTAGAACGGCGGATTGACGACAGACGACACGAGCATAGCCCGCGACTTTGCGCTTTCCTTGAATGGCACCTGACAAAGCAATGAATAAAACTTCACCTTGCGGTGTTCAACGTGAAACATGACCCACTATGGAGCCTTGCCCATGACTATCCGTTCCGTTATGTTCGCCGCCCCGTTGCTGATGGCCGCCATGTTGTCCAGCCCTTTGGCCCTGGCCCACGGTGATGAAGACGAGCCGGTGCAGAAACCCAACTGCCCGAAAGGCCAGGTGTACGACAGCAAAACGCAGAAATGCGTGACGCAGACCAGCAGCCTGGTACCGGACGCCGACCGCACCGACTACGCCTATCGTCTTGCGAAGGACGGTCGCTATGAAGAAGCCCTGGCCTTGCTCGACACCCTGAAACAGCCGAACACCGCCAAGGCACTCAACTATCGCGGTTACGCCACGCGCAAGCTGGGGCGCACCGACGAAGGCATCGGTTATTACCTGCAATCGGTGAAACTTGATCCGCAGTACGCGCAAGTCCGCGAATACCTGGGCGAGGCTTATGTCATCAAGGGTCGCGTCGATCTGGCGCAGGAACAGTTGCAGCATATCCAGAAGATTTGCGGCACGACCTGCGAGGAATACCGGGACCTGGCCGAAGCCATCAACGATTCATCGAAAACCTGACACGACACGCGGAGGCGAACATTTTCAGCGATCAGGCCTTCAGAGCCGAACTCGGACAACACCTGGCGCGCCTGTGGCGCTACGGCTTGCTGCTGTCGCGCAACCGGCACGTGGCCGAGGATCTGGTGCAAGCCACCTGCGTACGGGCGCTTGAACGTTCGGGCCAGTACGTGGCCGGCACGCGCATGGATCGCTGGCTGCTGAGCATTCTGCATTCGATCTGGCTCAATGAAGTGCGCGCCCGCCGGGTGCGCCAGGGCCAGGGCGTGGTGGACGCCGACAGCCAGCTGACATTCGACGGCGAATACGCCGCACAGACCCACGTCATGGCGGCGCAGGTGATCCGCCGCGTCGATGCGCTGCCGGAAACCCAGCGTGAAACGGTGTACCTGGCTTATGTCGAAGGTCTGTCCTATCGCGAAGTCGCCGAGATCCTGCAAGTGCCGATCGGCACGGTCATGAGTCGCCTCGCCACCGCCCGCCTGAAACTGGCCGAATACCCGCCGCTGCATGCGGTACCGAACCCCCCCGCAGGAGACCGGCAATGAATACGCCTTCCGACGAGCAACTGGTGGCGTATCTGGACGATGAACTGGACCGCGAACAACGCAGCCAGCTCGACAACCTCATCGCCGACGATCCGCTGCTCAACCTGCGTGTGCAGTGGCTGAGCCGCAGCAACCTGCCCTATCGCGATGCCTACGACGAACTGGCCCGACAGGCACCGCTCGATCGCCTGCAAGCCCGACTGGATGCCGCACCCTCCCCGCAACGGCCCGGATTCAGCCGGCGCTGGTTCATCGGCGCGGCAGCAGCGGGCATGGTGCTCGCGGGCGTCGCGGCCGACCGTTTGTTCCTCGGCTGGCAAGCGCAGAAATCGCATGGCTGGCGCGAGCTGGTGGGCGATTACATGGCGTTGTATGTACCGCAAACCCTTGAACATCTGGCCACCGACGAAGCCTCGCAACTGGCGCAGCTGCGCACGGTTGACGCTCGACTGGGCCTGAACTTGTCGCCCGCGAAGCTGAAACTGCCCGGTGCGCAGTTCAAACGTGCGCAACTGCTCGAATACGACGGTGTGCCGATTGCGCAGATGACCTGGCTCGACGCCGCCCACGGCCCGCTGGCGCTGTGCGTCACGCGTTCCAACAGCGGCAGCCAGGCACTGGCCCATGAACGTCGGCACGGGATGAACGTGGTCTACTGGACCGAACGCGAGCATGCCTGGATGCTGATCGGGCATAACCCGGCCGCCGAACTGGAAGGTCTGGCGAAAATGTTTAAAGAGCGGCTGAGCACATGAGCCTGCCTGTCACTATGCTTGGCCAGTGATTATCCAGGGAGGAACCCTTACATGACGATTTCACTGCGCACTGCATTGCTGGTCATCGACGTCCAGAACGACTTCATTCCCGGCGGCCAACTGGCCGTGCCCGAGGGTGACCGGATCGTTCCGCTGATCAACCGACTCGCCGAACAGTTCAAGCAAGTGGTCATTGCCCAGGACTGGCACCCGGCGGGTCATGCTTCATTTGCGTCAAGCCATCCCGGCCGCCAGCCTTACGACGTGATTCAATTGCCGTACGGCGAGCAAACCCTGTGGCCGGATCACTGCATTCAGGGCTCACGCGGCGCCGATTTTCATTCGGGACTCAATCTGCCCCACGCTCAACTGATCATCCGCAAGGGCTGCAATCCGGACATCGACAGCTATTCGGCGTTTCTGGAAGCGGACCGGGCGACCACTACGGGGCTGGCGGGTTATCTGAAGGAACGCGGCATCGACACGGTGTACATGGTCGGCCTGGCGCTGGATTTCTGCGTGATGTTTTCCGCGCTGGATGCACGGGCGGCGGGGTTCAATACGTTTGTGGTGCTGGATGCGTGCCGGGCAATCGACATGAACGGCTCGCTGGCATCGGCCATCGAGCGGATGCAGGTGGCCGGGGTCGGGTTGATTCAATCCACTGAGTTGCTCTGATCACGGATCGCTCCCACGCCATGCGCGGGAGCGATCGAATCAAACCGGGGTCGGCAACCAAAGCCTGAAGCGCGCTCCACCCAACGGCGAACCTTCCACCGTCAACGTCCCGCCCTGCGCTTCCAGCGCCCGACGGCTGATGGCCAGTCCCAGGCCAAACCCGCCAGTTGCCCGGTCACGGCTGCGATCCAGTCGATAGAACGGCTCGAAAATCCGCTCCCGCTCGTCTTCCGGAATGCCGATGCCGTCGTCATCCACCCAGATTTCACAGCCCTTCGGGCAGACCTGGACACCGATCTGAATGCGTTTTTCGCAGTAACGCATGGCGTTGCGCAAAAGGTTCTGAATTGCACGGGCGGTCAGGCGCGGATCAAGGGAAAAACGTTCCAGCTGATTGTGCAACAACACATCGATAACGATTTCCGGGGACTCAAGCTCTTCGTCGACGCTGCCCAGAATGCTGTCGATGAACTCGTCCAGCGACACTTCGACCTGCTCCGGCAAACGCGCCGGGTTTTGCAGGCGACTGTAAGACAGCAGCTCCAGCACCAGCTCATCGAGTTCGCGAATGTGTGCGACCAGACCTTGCAGGCGTTCACGACTGGTTTGCGGCAAATCATCGGACAGCGCCAGCGCCAGACCGAAGTCCAGTCGGGTCAGTGGCGTGCGCAGTTCGTGAGACACCGCGTTGAGCAGATCACGCTGCTGATTGAGCAGGTTTTCGATATCGCCGGCCATGGTGTCGAACACATTGGCCAGGCTGCCAATGTTCGAACTCGAACCGATTTGCGTACGTTCGCTCAAATGGCCCTTGCCGAAACGCTCGGCGGTGCCCTTCAGGCGTTCAAGATCACGCCAGTGCGGACGCAGCCACAACAACAGGCACGCCAGCAAACTCGCACCGATCAGGACGTTGATGCTCCAGTACAGCAAGTTCACATCCATCGGATCCGGCGGCACCACCATTTGCACGGCGATCTCCCCGTTCAACGGTGTCACCGCCAGCGTTCGCCAGCCCCAGTCGCCGATGCGCACCACGTTTTCACCACGACGCAGGCGCTCTTGTTCAATCCGGGTGAAATCAGCGTTATCGATACGAGCGAGGACGATGTGCAGCGGCTGGAAGTCCTTGTCCATCGACGCGGCAACCGCCGGCCACTGATCCTGCGGCACCGCGCGAAACTGCTTGGTGATCAGCGATTGCAGGCCCCGGGAATAGTCGAGGTTGTAAGTCACGAAGCGATCCCTGAACGCCATCACCACCAGATCCGGCACCAGATAGATTGCCGCGCTGTAGGAAACGATCGTTACCAGATAAAGGCGAAACAGGATTCTGAACATCGACTCAGCATTCCCACTCGGAACGGCTGAACAGATAACCCTTGCCCCACACGGTCTTGATCTTGCGCGCTTCGCCCGCGTGGTCGTCGAACTTGCGTCGCAGCTTGGAAATCGCCACATCCACCGAGCGATCGGTGCCGTTGAACTCTATGCCGCGCAAGCGCTGCAGGATCTGGTCGCGGCTCAGCACTTCGCCGGCGTGACGGGCCAGCACCACCAGCAGGTTGTATTCGCCGCTGGACAGCTCGACCGGTTGTTCGCGCCAGGTCACGGTGCGCTCCGACAGGTCAATGCACAGATTGCCCATCAGGATGCGGTCGTTGGCGGTCATCGGTTCGCCGAGGCTGCTGCGGCGCAACAATGTGCGCACTCGGGCCAGCAGGACCCGCGGCTCGCAGGGTTTGGTGACGTAATCGTCGGCGCCCATTTCCAGGCCGAGCACCTGATCGTGGCTGTCATCGCGGGCGGTGAGCATCAGGATCGGCAGCGTCGCCGAATCGGCGCGCAACAGGCGACACACCTGCAACCCGTCGAGGCCCGGCAGCATCAGGTCGAGAATCACCAGATCCGGCGGATTGAGCCGCGCCCGTTCGCGCACATGGTCGCCGCGGCCGATCACGCTGACGGAATAGCCGTTGCGCTCGAGATAGCTGGAGATCAGTTCGGCGAGGGCGGTGTCGTCTTCGACCAGGAGGATGTTGGGCATTGATGATCCAGAAAGTGCTGTGGCGACTCATCATCCGCTATCGCGAGCAGGCTCGCTCCCACAAGGGACTGAATTCCAAATGTGGGAGCGAGCCTGCTCGCGATGCTTTATCTGTCGCAATAAATTTCAAGGCGTAAAGGATATACGCCCTCACTCGTCCCTGAGCAAAACCCTTACACAATTTCACACAGCGCCTACAAAGCTTCACCGCTACCCTCGGCGACTGTCCGTAGGATGCGCAGATCAATATTGGGGGTTGTACATGTCGAAGAATCTGCTGGCCGGGCTCGGCCTGATCGCATTGGCGCTGACGCTGAGTGCCTGTGGTAAATCCTCGAGCACAGAGGAACAGGCGCCGCCGGCCACCGTGCGGGTCGAAACCCTTGAGGCACGCCCCCTGTCGATCAGCAGCGAACTGAGCGGGCGCATTGCCGCGCCACGCATCGCCGAAGTCCGCGCCCGAGTGGCCGGCGTCGTGCTGCAACGCACCTATCGCGAAGGCAGCGACGTAAAAAAGGGCGACGTGCTGTTCCGCATCGATCCGGCGCCATTCAAGGCTGACCTGGACAGCGCCGAAGCTGCCCTGCGTAAAGCCGAAGCCAATGCGTTTCAGGCAAAACTGCAGGAACAGCGCTACGCACAGTTGATCGATGACAAGGCCATCAGCGCTCAGGACTACGACAACGCCCGCGCCAATGCCCGGCAAACCGCCGCCGACGTCGCCGCCAACAAGGCTGCCGTCGAGCGTGCGAAGCTGAATCTTGGCTATGCCACCGTCACCGCGCCGATCTCCGGTCGCGTCGGTCGTGCACTGGTAACCGAAGGTGCACTGGTCGGCCAGAGCGAAACCACGCCCATGGCGCTGATCCAGCAACTGAACCCGATCCACGCCGACCTCACCCAGTCGACCCGTGAACTGAATGAGTTGCGCCGGGCCTTCCGTTCCGGCCAGTTGCAGCAGGTCGGTCAGGATCAGGTCAAGGCCACGCTGATTCAGGATGACGGCAGCCTCTATCCGCTGCCGGGCAAGTTGCTGTTCAGCGACATCACGGTCGATCCGGGCACCGGGCAGATCGTTCTGCGCAGCGAATTCCCCAACCCGGATCTCGATCTGCTGCCCGGCAGCTACGTTCGCGTGCGTCTTGAACAAGGCGTGATTCAGCATGGCCTCACCGTGCCGCAACGTGCGGTGCAACGCGACAGCGCCGGTGTGGCGCAAGTGCTGACCGTTGACGATCAGATGCGCGTCGCCCTGCAACCGGTTCAGCTCGGCGCGGTGCAGAACGACCGCTGGATCGTCACCGGTGGCCTGAAGGCCGGCGACCGCGTGGTCATCGAAGGCCTGCAGCACGCACGCCCCGGCGAAACCGTGCAGATCGACGACACCCCTCTTCCACTTGCCCAGACCTCTGGTCAGTAAGCAGGACGCTTTTCTATGCCGCAGTTCTTTATCGACCGCCCGGTGTTTGCCTGGGTCGTCGCGTTGTTCATCCTGTTGGCCGGTGCGCTGGCCATCCCGCAATTGCCGGTGGCGCAGTACCCCGACGTCGCACCGCCGCAGATCGAAATCTATGCCGTGTACCCGGGCGCCTCGGCGCAGACCGTCGACGAAAGCGTGGTCAGCCTGATCGAGGAAGAGCTCAACGGCGCCGATCACCTGCTGTATTTCGAATCGCAGAGCAGTCTGGGCAGCGCCACGATCAAGGCCACGTTCCAGCCGGGCACCAACCCTGAGCTGGCACAGGTTGACGTGCAAAACCGCTTGAAAGTGGTCGAGTCGCGCCTGCCGCAAGCGGTCAACCAGCAAGGGTTGCAGGTGGAGAAAGTCTCCGCCGGTTTCCTGCTGCTGATCACCCTGACCTCCAGCGACGGTAAGCTCGATGACGTAGCGCTCAGCGATTACCTGGCGCGCAACGTGATGAACGAGATCAAGCGCATTGACGGCGTCGGCAAGGCCCAGTTGTATGGCGCCGAACGGGCGATGCGGATCTGGGTCGACCCGCAGAAGCTGATCGGTTTCAACCTGACGCCGGCCGACGTCAACGCCGCCATCGTCGCGCAGAACGCTCAGGTGTCGGCGGGCAGCATCGGCGATCTGCCGAACCCAAGCACTCAGGAAATCACCGCGACGATTCTGGTCAAGGGTCAGCTGTCGACGCCGGAAGAGTTCGCCGACATCGTGCTCAAGGCCAATCCCGACGGCTCCACCGTGCGCATCAAGGATGTGGCGCGGGTCGAGATCGGCAGTCAGGAATACCAGTTCGGCACCCGCCTGAACGGCAAGCCGTCCACCGCCGTTGGCGTGCAACTGTCGCCGGGCGCCAACGCCCTCAGCACCGCAACGCTGATCCGGGCGAAGATGGATGAACTGTCGCGCTACTTCCCGACCGGTGTGGAATACAAGATCCCCTACGACACTTCGCCGTTCGTGAAGGTCTCGATCACCAAAGTGGTCTACACCCTCGGCGAAGCCATGCTGCTGGTGTTCGCGGTGATGTTCCTGTTCCTGCAGAACATCCGCTACACACTGATCCCGACGCTGGTGGTGCCGGTGGCGCTGATGGGCACCTTCGCGACCATGCTCGCGCTGGGCTTTTCGATCAACGTGCTGACCATGTTCGGCATGGTGCTGGCCATCGGCATTCTGGTGGACGACGCCATCGTGGTGGTGGAGAACGTCGAACGGATCATGGCCACCGAAGGTCTGTCTCCGAAAGAAGCAACGCGCAAGGCGATGCGGCAGATTACCGGCGCGATCATCGGCATCACGCTGGTGCTGGTGGCGGTGTTCATTCCGATGGCGTTCATGCAGGGTTCGGTGGGCGTCATCTACCGACAGTTCTCGCTGTCGATGGCTACCTCGATTCTGTTCTCGGCCTTCCTTGCCCTGACCTTGACCCCGGCATTGTGCGCAACGCTGCTCAAGCCGATCGCCAAGGGCGAGCATCACGAGAAGACCGGGTTCTTTGGCTGGTTCAATCGCCGCTTCGAGCAACTGACCGATCGTTATCAGGGCTGGGTCGGCTACGCGCTGAAACGCACCGGGCGTTACCTGCTGATTTACGTTGTGCTGCTGGTGGGTCTGGGCCTGTGCTTTGCGCGCCTGCCCTCCTCGTTCCTGCCGGTCGAGGACCAGGGTTACACCATCACCGATATCCAGTTGCCGCCGGGCGCGACCAAGAATCGTACCGTGCAGGTCGCCGAGCAGCTCGAAGCGCACAACAGTGGCGAACCGGGCATCAGTGACAGCGTGGTGATTCTTGGTTTCAGTTTCTCCGGCAGCGGGCAGAACGCCGCACTGGCGTTCACCACGCTCAAGGACTGGTCGCATCGCGGCAGCGACGACTCGGCCAGCTCCATTGCTGAACGCGCCAACATTGCCCTGAGCCAGATCAAGGACGCGATGGCATTCTCGGTATTGCCGCCGCCGGTTGACGGCCTCGGCACCTCCAGCGGTTTCGAGTTCCGCCTGCAGGATCGCGGCGGCCTCGGTCATGCGACCCTGATGGAGGCGCGCACCCAATTGCTGGAGGCCGCCGAGAAAAGCCCGATCCTGATGAACGTGCGTGAAAGTGCTCTGGCCGAGGCGCCACAAGTGCAGCTGGAGGTGGACCGTAAACAAGCCAACGCGCTGGGCATTTCCTTCGCCGACGTCGGCAACGTGCTGTCCACCGCCATCGGTTCTTCGTACGTCAACGACTTCCCCAACCAGGGGCGCATGCAACGGGTGGTGGTGCAGGCCGAAGGCGACCGCCGCAGTCAGGTCGATGATTTGCTGAAGATGCACGTGCGCAACGACGCCGGAAAAATGGTGCCGCTGTCGGCGTTCGTCCGAGCCACTTGGACCCAAGGCCCGGCCCAACTGACCCGCTACAACGGCTACCCGGCGATCTCGATTTCCGGTGAACCGAAACCCGGTCACAGCACCGGCGAAGCCATGGCGGAGATCGAACGTCTGGTAGCGCAAGGGCCGAAAGGCATGGGTCAGGAATGGACCGGTCTGTCGTTGCAGGAGCGTTTGTCCGGCAGTCAGGCGCCGATTTTGCTCGGGTTGTCGTTGCTGATCGTGTTCCTGTGCCTGGCGGCGTTGTATGAGAGCTGGTCGATTCCGACGTCCGTGCTGCTGGTGGTGCCGCTCGGTGTGCTTGGCGCGGTGTTGGCGGTGACCCTGCGCGGGATGCCCAACGATGTGTTCTTCAAGGTCGGCCTGATCACCATCATCGGCCTGTCGGCGAAGAACGCGATCCTGATCATCGAGTTTGCCAAGAGCCTGTATGACGAAGGTCACGATCTGATCGACGCCACGCTGCAAGCGGCGCGTCTGCGGTTGCGGCCGATTGTCATGACCTCGCTGGCGTTCATTCTGGGTGTGGTGCCGTTGGCGATTGCCACGGGCGCGAGTTCGGCGAGTCAGCAGGCAATTGGCACAGGGGTGATTGGCGGGATGATTACCGCGACGTTGGCGGTGATCTTTGTGCCGGTGTTCTTCGTTGTCGTGATCAAGCTTGTCCGCAGGTTCACCAAGCCTGATTGATCGAGCGCTCCCGGCGCGGTGGCCAGAGGTCGCTGCGCTGGGCTAAGGTGTCTGAACCACCCTGGCCCATCGAGTCCCCATGCGCTTCCTCGCCCGCACCCACCCTCGCCTTTCCGCTGCCGCGTTGCTCGGCCTTGCCGCAGGCCTCCTGGCCCCGGCGGAATCTGTCATCAGCAAAATCCTCATCGGCTGGAACGCCGGGGTCTGGACGTACCTGATCCTGATGCTTTGGCTGACCATCCGCGCCAAAGCGCCTGACGTCAAACGTATCGCCGAAGTCGAGGATGAAAATGCCGGGCTGGTGCTGTTTGTCGTCTGCATCGCGGCGTTGGCGAGCCTGGCCACCATTACCGTCGAGCTGGCTGGCAGCAAGGACCTGGAAACCACCCGCAAACTCCTGCATTACGGTTTTACCGCGCTGACGGTGATCGGTTCGTGGCTGCTGATCGGGGTGATTTTCTGCGTGCACTACGCCCGGCTGTTTTACACCTGGGACGGCAAGGAGCCTGCACTGCGATTTGCCGAAGGCCTGACGACACCCAACTACTGGGACTTCCTGTACTTTTCGTTCACCATCGGCGTGGCGGTGCAGACGGCGGATGTCGGTGTGGCTACGCGGGAGATTCGCAAGATCGTGCTGGCACAGTCGTTGATCGGTTTCGTATTCAATACGGCGATTCTGGGCTTCTCGATCAACATCGCCGCGGGGCTCTTCGGCTGAGCGCACAAAAAAACGCGCCGGCATTACTGCACGGGGCGTTTGTTGTTTCAGCACATCAGAAGAAGTAACTGACTCGCAGGCTGCCACTCCAGTTCTGATTGACGGTGTTGCCTTTGCTGCCACCGACCTGACCGGAAACCTGCCAGTTGCGCTGCGCCGGTGTCCACTTCAGACCTGCGCCATATTCGACCCCGCTGCTGGCGCGATCGTCATCGAAGCTGTCGTCGTTGATCTTGACCCGGTTGGCTTTGACGAACTCATGGTTGGCCCCCAGCGACAGGCTCGGCTCCAGAAGACTGCCGTTATCAAGAGCAATGACTCGTCCCCCCCTCACACCGGCGTTGCCCTGAACCGAGTGCATGGTGTCGGCCTTGACCTTGAGACCATTGTCCAGACGATAGCTTTCGCTCTGGGTCGCGCCAGTCGATACCCGGACCTGTGGCTCGACAAACCAGTTGTCCTTCAGGCGAATATGCTTGCCCACCGCCACCGAACCGCTGGCGCCCAATGCCTTGTAATCGCCCTTGGCCCGCGTGCCGTCGCTCATGGTGACCTTGGCCTTGTTGTCGAACTGATTGACCTTGGCCATGACGTTGACGAACACACCGTTTTCAACATCGTAGGTGCTGCCATAGACGCCAGCGTTCAGACTGTCGACCGTCGCGCTGGAGCCGTATTTGAGGTCCATATTGGTTCGGCTGGCACCCACGAAACCACCGACAACCCAGGCACTGCCAGCAATATCCACCGTCGTATCGGCACCACCGGTGATGCCGCTCTGGTTTTGGGTGTAGCCGTCGCCGTAAGCATTTTTGACGTTGTATTGGTTGCCATAAGTGCGTACCCAGATGCTGTTGCTCAGCTTGGTGGTATCACTGTCGCTGGCCGCGCGAAGCGCAGAATCGGGCCGGATACTCAGACCACGATCACCGATCTGGTCGCTGAGCATGTTCATTTCCGCATTCAATACACTGCGGGCACTGCCGGCCAAAGCCAGGGCGGTGTTGGTCGAGGTGCTGACGGTTTCCTTGTCCGGGTTGAGGTACAGGCCCTGCCCGTCCTGCTTCAGTCGGTAAACGAATGTACCGGCATCCACCGTGTCTTTATTGGCCAGAGTAAAAGCAGCGGTGCCAGCGGCAATACTGCCGACTTTCACCGGTTCTGCGGTAACAGGCGTCGTTCCGGTGGCAGAGACCAGCAATTGATGCTGACCGCTTGCAGAGCCAGTCACGTTCAGGAAGTCAGTACTGCCAGTCCCGAGATCGGTGCCCATCACGAAGGTGCCTTTACCTGTGAGATTGCCGATATTCAACTGCTGGAACTGCTCGTTGGTGCCCATTTGCACGACACCGTCGTTCATACCCAGATTCTGTACGGTGCTATCACCGGTCATGACCCATCGCGCAGCATTGTTGATGGTCAGGTTACCCGAGTTGTTGATCTGGCCCGTAAGCACCGAACCGTTGTCCAGCAGCACGCTGCCGTTGGTATCGCTGTTGACGTTACCGGTCAGCGAGCTGCCATTGTTCAGCGAAAGGCTGGCGACATTGTCGACGTTGCCGTTGATGGCCGAACCGTTGTCCAGGCTGATGGTGGCGGCCGTTCCCGCAACAGCGGCTACGTTACCGTTCAAGGTAGCGCCGGTGTCGAATCGGGACTGAGTGACATTCTGCAGATTGCCGTTGAGCGTGGCGCCGTTCTGCATCAGCAGTGCAACCGTACTGCCGGTCTCGGCAATCACATCACCTGCCAGGGTACTGCCATCGACATTGAAGTTGGCGGTGGAGCGGTTGATCGCCTTCAAAACCGAGCCATCGCCGCCGATCAGTTCAGAGTTGCCACTGACATTGATGTTGGCGACAGTCCCGGCCCTGGCGGAGGAACCCAGCACGATAGCTGACCCGGTTCCACCGTTCACACGAGTATTGTCAAGCGTCACGGTACTGGCGTTGACGCCTTCCGAGTCAGTCACGATTTGCAACCCGTCCTTCGCGCCAGTGATCGTGCTGCCCGTCGCTGAAAGTGTTGCGCCGCCCAATTGCACGCCGTAACTGGTAGCGCCCGTGCCGACGACAGTGGAGTCTGTAAGGTTCAGCACGGCAAAACCTACCGCGTTTACACCGCCAGTCACGCCGGTGATGACACTGTTACCCGAAACGGTGGCAGAGGAAGAGGCTGGCGTGTTGATGTTTCGTCCCAGCAGAAGCCCGAAACTGTTGGTACTGGTGATCGTCGAGTTGTTGATCGTTGCATTGCTGTTGAGCAGTTGAATGGCTCCCCGGCCCGCCGCGCTATTGACCGTGGCGCCGGTCATATTCAACGAGGAGGTGTTGGCATCGATACGCTGGCTCTGGCCACCGTTGAAAACGACATTGGCATTTTGTGAAGCGATGGTCAGCGCTGTCGCGTTGTTGACGGTCAACGTTCCCCCCTGGGACACCACCCAGGCTTCCGGTGCAGGTGGATTGGTGACCACTTCACTTTCGCCCGGCAACAGGGTTCGGCTGTAGGCCTCGGGAGAGGCGATCAACGCCGCTGCCATCATCAGTCTGATAGTGTTCGGGTGTTTTGGAAGGAAAAAAATGGACATGGGTACTCCTCAAACCTGCACGATTACAGAAACTGTTTTTTGGCAGTGTTGAACGCGCGCCCCAAAAAACGTCCGACAGCCTAATGAGAAAACCGAATGTTTAATGTAGGAATAGTCCTTATATGAGTGACGACTTGTCCTTCAGAAGTGAAGTCACTTATCCCTCCTTCAAAGCGGTAGAAATCGCAAGAGAGACCGTCAGATCTCTCTCGCGGTGCAAACAACATCCAATCTGTTGGTCACAGCGTTAAGCCGGAGCCACTGTCAGATCGCAATACTGGAAGCTGCTATTGATGGTATCCAGAGGCTTGATGATCGGAGTTGACGATCGCGTACCGCCAGCAGCCGTATACCAATACTTCCCATACGCAATGACACCACGCTTCGGCTGTGCGGCCTTGAAGTTTGCGGGAGTACCGACACCTGCAACGTCAGGCACATTGGCAGCCTTGATGGTGTAAGGTTGCGAGTCCGCCGTACCGGCAATCAACTGTTGGCCTGCAGGATCCGAGTACGCTTCAAAGTATGCGGTAATAAGGGTGCCTGGCTGTAGTAACGGGTCTTTTGGGATATTCAGCCCCATCACATAATTACTCGTAGGACTGATCATCGCGAAGCACTCGATATAGTCGCGAGTTGCAGGCTTGCGGACATTGACCGTTGGAGGCGGCAGTACAATCGGAATCTGGTTGACGACCACTGTTTGAGGCAAGGATTTATTGACGTTCTTACCCAGTCCCGTGATTTCGATCGTGTAGCGGGCCGTATCGCTTGGTGGTTTCAACTTGGCCATTTCACTTGCCGGGATAGGAACAGAAAAACTCGACACAGGCCCAAACGGACTGAATGTTGCAAAAGGTATTGTAGCGTTACCCAAGTAACACTTGACCTCATGCTCCGGCAGAATGTCCGGGTCTGCCAGGGCGTTTGTCACTGTAAATGTGCCTGGTTTGTCACGATCAGTAGCCGCCACAATGTTTGCAACACCGGAAGCCCCCGTCACAACCGGTAACTGGAGATTCGGGTTCTCCAGATCAGGTGGATTCGTAGGTATTACACCCGCGACACGCGAGTCAAAAGTAAAGGTTGCAATCGGTGATTCGGCATCAGGCGTAAGACCGGCACGCACTATTACGGAGTAGATCTCAATGTCGACGGGGCTATCGGGATCAGCAAACAGCGGATAAACATCCTTGAAGTCAATGTTGTAAGTCAAATTAGCGTTAGCCCATGGCTGTGTCGCAGTCTCGAAAAAAACAGTGACATCGTTGGCTTTAGTAAGCACCAGATAGATTTCATCCCCCGGCTCCGCGTCTTGAATTGTCGAGTTTTCGACGGTAGCCGTAAGCGCGATGGGGACCGGAGGTGTAGTCGTGCTGAGAAAATCTTCCCAGTAAAGCGTCGTGGTGTAATTTGGATCGGTCTTCGGCACCAATGGGGCTTTATTGATCGATGGTGCTAATGGTAATTTCAATGTCAACAAGGGTGCAGAAACAGATTCCTGGCCTTGATTACCGATCCAGTCGGTCCATTCATAAATCCAATTGACGCGCCCATTAGGGAATACACGCAACTCGGTGCTAGGAAAACTGAACTTACCCGTCGCATCGACAGTTCCATTAAAGACCTCAACTCTTTGCGAACCGGAAACAAGCCAGACTCTTAAATTGTCATCGAGCCTACGCCCGAAATACCCGACGTTAACCGTACCCTCCACATTTTGATTCGAGTTTACCCAGGTGGAATCAACCGTCTTCTGTGGATCCGCAGGACCGTTGTCAAAACTTGGAGCCGGTGTTGGCCTGATTTTTCTGGGAGGGTTTTTTGTATCGACCGGTGCGAGTTGGTCAGATATAAGCTCCAATAGGCCGTCATCGACATTACCGCCTCCCTCTTTGTAGTACCTGACCAGCAACTCCCAAACAGTCGGACCTGGGGATGTAGCCTTTTCCATAAACATATTTGCGGGCAAGGCCAGCGGGATAGGCGACGCAGGCCGACCACTAACAGGGCCAAGGACCGCATCATTCGGGAAGTCAATCCAGTTCAAATCTCCTTTTTCACGAATAAAAAATCCAACTTCATCGTCATCATGCTCATCATCGGTACGAGTCAATTCGAGAATCACGTTACCGGAGTCCATCATGGCTTTCTTGATAAAGCCACCCGGGAGCGTATCAACTGTAATAGTCAAATCAAGAACCCCACCACCTGACGAAGCAGAAGCCGGGCGTTGTTTTCTAGGTACAAATGTAATTCCCATTGTCGTCTCTCCATGCGAGTTCAGGCCGGAAGGGCCAGGTGTACCAGGTGTTACTCGATCGATTTTCACCAATCCTTTTTTTGATTCAGCTACGAGTCTGCTGCCATCAAACACCTGACAAATAAAAACAGCGGAGTCGTTATCAATCAACGAACTTATATAGTTTGGAAATGGCACTTCATGCATAAAGCCATTTGTTATATCCGTATCGGAAAGCGTTCTCCTCCATTGGCCAAAAGCTTCTTTCACTTCCGGACCACTTCCGTTGAGTGACCGGTATCCCCTCCAGGTAATCACTGCAACATATCCCGACAGCGCAATGTTAAGCAGGGAAGGAATTTTTAGAGAACCGCCACTTGTCAATGGAGGAATTTTGTTGTTATTCCAGTACCCCCAGAGTGTTGCGCCCACCGCCAGAAGTTCCGGAAAGGTTAACGGCGGTTTATGAATTGTCAGTTTACGCCATGGAGACTCATCCGGATTACCCCCACCTCCTTTCCACAACCTGTAATAAACATACGCAACACCAGGAGTTGCCAACTGTTCAGGCTTCAAGGGCGCATAAACAAAAGGATCAATAAATCCCGCTGGATAATCATCATTAAATATAGTTGTTTCTAATGAGTCCTGGACCCAGACCACCATCAGTTCATCTTTAGGTTTCGGGTCTTCCGGACCGGGTATAGCGATTCGAGTACCAGCTAACTGGATATCTCTGGAGACATGTCCATCCAGATCATTATCATCAACACCTTCAACTGAAAGTGGTGCGGCAAATATGCCGCTTGAAGGACTGTTTTTGGATAAATCAGCTGAACTCATGATTCAAATCCACCACATTAATCGGGGTTCCGTTTGTGAAATCCCCTGCTGATCCGTTGGTCAAATTAGGCGCTTCTGTATGTCTTTCTCCAACTGTCAGATCTGACAGGTGCAGCTACCGCCTGTCGGAAACGGTGGACTTTTTTTCCAATCAGCCCCCCACCTTTCACTTGACGCAGCCAAGGAATCTGGTGTTTTCTGAAACCGGTTTCAGAAAATAAGAAGACTCAACCGTGAACGATTTCTCCGCCGCCCAGCGCAGCCGCGTGACCATGCTCGATGTCGCCCAACACGCTGGCGTGTCCAAGGCCAGCGTCTCGCGCTTTATCGGCGATGACCGCGTCCTGCTCTCCGATACCATCGCCCAACGCATCGAGCAGGCGATTGCCGAACTCGGCTATCGCCCCAATCAAATGGCCCGTGGTTTGAAACGCGGCCGCACGCGCCTGATCGGCATGCTGGTGGCCGATATCCGCAACCCTTATTCGATTGCCGTGATGCACGGGGTGGAAACCGCCTGCCGCCGGCACGGCTATAGCCTGGTGGTGTGCAACACCGATCGCGATGACGAGCAGGAACGTCAGCACCTGGCGCTGTTGCGCTCGTACAACATCGAAGGGCTGATCGTGAACACCCTCGGCCATCACCGGGATGAGCTGGATGAGCTGAAGCGGGAAATGCCGCTGGTGCTGGTGGATCGCAAGGTCGACGGGCTGGACAGCGACATGGTCGGGCTGAACAACCCGCAAGCCATCGAAATGGCGCTGGAACATCTTCAGCAGCGCGGCTACCGCGACGTGCTGCTGGTGACTGAACCCTATGACGGCACCAGTTCACGGATCGAGCGGGTCAGCAGCTTTCAGCAGCAGGTTGGCCAGCGCGAAGACATGCATGGCGCGGTGCTGGAAACCGGCCCAAGCCTCGCGAACGATCTTCAAGCCTTTTTGAACACACCTGATTCGGGTCCGAAAGCCCTGTTCTGCGCCAATGGCGTGGCGGCGCTGGCCTGCACCCTGGCGTTGCGCGAGATTGGCTGCCGGTTGTTCGAGGATGTCGGGCTGATCGCGCTGGATGATCTGGATTGGTATCCGTTGGTGGGCAGCGGGATTACCGCCCTTGCCCAGCCGACCGAAGAGATTGGTGCGCGGGCGTTTGAATGTTTGCTCAAGCGGTTGCGTGGGGATGATGAAGCGGCGCGGACGCTGGATTTTGCGCCGGTGCTCATTGAGCGCGGTTCAACCCAAGGGAAATCGGCTGACTGATCAGGCCCCATCGCTGGCAAGCCAGCTCCCACGGGTAATCGGGTCTACTTAAGTTTCGTGAACGATCCCGTATCTGTGGGAGCTGGCTTGCCAGCGATGAGGCCCGAAAGAACGACACACAACTTGATGATTTTTTGAACAAAAATGAAACCGGTTTCAGAGGTAGATAACAATGAATAAACCTGCCGTTTCCATCAGCCTCTCCAGCTACGGCGCCGACCTTGTGCGCCGTCGCGGCCAAGGCTCGTTCATCGAAGTGCTGGCCGCTGCGGGCGCCCATCGCATCGAATGGCGCGAAGAGCTGCTGACCAACGAAGTCCCCGGACAACTCGCTGCTGCCACACAAGCTCAAGGCCTGCAAAGCATCTACTCCTCGCCCACCGAGCTGTGGCTGGCCGGTCAGTCACGGCCCAATCCCGAACTCATCACCGCACTGCAAAACGCCGAAGTGTTCGGTTCGAAGTGGCTGAAGGTTTCCCTTGGTTTTTTCACTGACAACAACGATCTGCAGACGCTGGCGCAAATCCTTGCGCAAAGCCCGGTGCAACTGCTGGTGGAGAACGACCAGACCTTACACGGCGGTCGAATCGAACCGTTCCAGCGCTTCTTTGCCGCCGTCGAACAACACAACCTGCCGATCAAGATGACCTTCGACATCGGCAACTGGCAGTGGCAAGACCAGTCCGCCACCAGCGCCGCACGATTGCTGGGCCGCCACGTCGGCTACGTACATTGCAAAGCTGTGGCCCGTCGCGCCGACGGCAAATTGGTAGCGGTGCCACCGGCCGCCACCGACCTGCATCTGTGGGAACAACTGCTGCGGCACATGGCCCAAGGGGTCATGCGCGCCGCCGAATATCCGTTGCAGGGCGAAGACCTGGTGCAACTCACCACCGAACACGTCGCCGCCCTCGCCCGCCTCGGTCAATCCCGCCTGGAGCCTGCCCATGTCTGAGATCGATATTCTGTCGTTCGGCGAAACCATGGCCATGTTTGTTGCCGAACAGAGCGGCGATCTGGCCTCCGTCGAGCAGTTTCACAAACGGATTGCCGGGGCCGACAGCAATGTGGCCATCGGGTTGTCGCGCTTGGGATTCAACGTTGCGTGGCTGAGCCGGGTCGGTGCCGATTCGCTGGGTCGCTTCGTGGTCGAAACCCTGCACGGAGAGGGTCTGGATTGCAGCCACGTTGAAGTCGACCCGGCGCACCCGACCGGTTTCCAGCTCAAGTCACGCAACGATGACGGCAGCGATCCGACGGTCGAGTATTTCCGTCGCGGCTCGGCAGCCTGTCATCTGTCGCCGCAGTCGATCAGCCCGACGCTGTTAAGCGCCCGGCATCTGCACGCCACCGGCATTCCGCCGGCGCTGTCCGCGTCGGCGCGGGAAATGTCCCGTGAACTGATGACCCGCATGCGCAACGCCGGTCGCAGCGTGTCGTTCGACCCGAATCTGCGCCCGAGCCTGTGGGCCAGTGAGCGGGAGATGATCACCGAGATCAACCGCCTCGCCGCCCTCGCCCACTGGGTGTTGCCGGGGTTGAGCGAAGGTCGTTTGCTGACCGGGTTTGAAGACCCGGCGGACATCGCGGCGTTCTATCTCGATCAGGGTGCCGAAGCCGTGGCCATCAAACTCGGGCCGCAGGGCGCGTATTACCGCACGCATCTGGATCAGGGGTTTGTCGCCGGGGTGCCGGTTGAAACCGTGGTCGACACAGTCGGTGCCGGAGACGGATTTGCGGTGGGGATGATCAGTGCCCTGCTGGAGCACCTGAGTTTTCCCGAAGCCGTCAGACGTGCCAACTGGATTGGCAGCCGGGCGGTGCAGAGCCGTGGCGACATGGAGGGTTTGCCGACCCGATCCGAACTCACCGCTGAATTCGAGGCCGCCATCGCGAGCAAGCTCGCTCCCACAAGTCTTGTGTACGCCACGGACACTGCGGGAGCGAGCTTGCTCGCGAAGGGGGCGTAACAGACGCAACAATTTTTGAACCTGCTGCGACAAAAACAACAAGCTCAGGAGCAAGACCATGAAAACCGCAACCCTCGCCACCCGCCGCTGGTGGTACATCATGCCGATCGTGTTCATTACCTACAGCCTGGCGTACCTGGACCGCGCCAATTACGGTTTCGCCGCCGCGTCCGGAATGGCTGCCGACCTGATGATCACCCCGGGCCTGTCCTCGCTGCTCGGCGCGCTGTTCTTCCTCGGGTACTTTTTCTTCCAGGTGCCCGGGGCGATCTACGCGCAGAAGCACAGCGTCAAGAAGCTGATTTTCGTCAGCCTGATTTTCTGGGGCGGGCTCGCCACGCTGACCGGCGTGGTCTCCAACGCCTATTGGCTGATCGTCATCCGCTTCATGCTCGGGGTGGTCGAAGCGGCGGTGATGCCGGCGATGCTGGTGTACCTGTGCCACTGGTTCACCCGCGCCGAACGCTCCCGGGCCAACACCTTCCTGATCCTCGGCAACCCGGTAACGATGCTGTGGATGTCGGTGGTCTCGGGTTATCTGGTGCAGCATTTCAGCTGGCGCTGGATGTTCATCATCGAAGGGCTGCCGGCGGTGCTCTGGGCGTTTATCTGGTGGAAGCTCGCCGATGATCGTCCGGCCCAGGCCAAGTGGCTCAGCGACCGGGAAAAGCACGATCTGGAAAGTGCGCTCGCCGCCGAACAGGTCGGTATCAAAGCGGTGAAGAACTACGCCGAAGCCTTCCGTTCGCCGAAGGTGATCATTCTGGCGCTGCAATTCTTCTGCTGGAGCATCGGTGTATACGGCTTCGTGCTGTGGTTGCCGTCGATCCTCAAGGCCGGTGCGCAAATGGACATGATCGAGGCCGGCTGGCTGTCGGCGTTGCCGTATCTCGCGGCGGTGATCGGCATGCTGCTGGTGTCCTGGGGCTCGGACAAACTGCAAAAACGCAAACGCTTCGTCTGGCCGCCGCTGCTGATTGCCTCGGTGGCGTTCTACGGCTCCTACGCCTTGGGCGCGGAGCATTTCTGGTGGTCGTACACGCTGCTGGTGATCGCCGGCGCCTGCATGTACGCACCTTACGGACCGTTCTTCGCCATCGTGCCGGAGATCCTGCCGGCCAACGTCGCCGGTGGCGCCATGGCGCTGATCAACAGCATGGGCGCCCTCGGTTCGTTCGGCGGCTCGTATCTGGTCGGTTACCTGAACAGCTCCACCGGTTCGCCCGGCGCTTCGTACCTGTTGATGAGCGGCGCGCTGATGCTCTCGGTGGTGCTGACGATTTTTCTCAAGCCCGGCGCCAGCGACCGGGTGACGGCCAAGCGCGTCTCACCGCGTCCGCTGCCGGCCCATTCCTGAATTGATAGAGAGATGACTGCGATGAAAAAGCAGGTTGTGCTGTACAAGAAACTTTCGCCTTCTCTGATGGCGCGCCTTGAGGAACAGGTTGATGTAACGCTGATCGACAGCCTCGACACCGACGGTCTGATGAAACTGCGCAACGCCCTGCCCGGCGCCCACGGTCTGCTTGGCGCCAGCCTGAAACTGGACGCGGCGCTGCTCGATCTGGCGCCGCAGCTCGAAGCGATTTCCAGCGTTTCGGTGGGCGTCGACAACTACGACATCGACTACCTGACCCGGCGCCGGATCCTGCTGACCAACACCCCGGACGTGCTCACCGAAACCACCGCCGACACCGGTTTCGCACTGATCCTGGCCACCGCTCGGCGCGTGGTGGAACTGGCGAACATGGTGCGCGGCGGTCACTGGCACCGCAGCATCGGCCCGGCGCATTTCGGCACCGATGTGCATGGCAAGACGTTGGGCATCATCGGTATGGGTCGGATCGGTGAGGCGTTGGCGCAGCGCGGGCATTTCGGGTTCGGGATGCCGGTGATCTATCACAGTCAGTCGCGCAAACCGGCGGTCGAAGAACGCTTCGATGCGCAGTACCGCAGTCTTGAGGACTTATTGCAGCAGGCGGATTTCATCTGTCTGACGTTGCCACTGACCGCGCAGACTGAAGGTTTGATTGGCGCGGAGCAGTTTGCGTTGATGCGACCGGAGAGCATCTTCATCAACATTTCACGGGGCAAGGTTGTGGACGAGGCGGCGATGATCGACACCTTGCGCCATAACCGGATTCGCGCGGCGGGGCTGGATGTGTTCGAGCGCGAGCCGCTGAATCACGATTCGCCGTTGCTGCAGTTGAACAACGTGGTAGCGACACCGCACATGGGGTCGGCGACCCATGAAACGCGCGAGGCGATGGCGCGGTGCGCGGTGGAGAATCTGTTGGCGGCTTTGTCCGGTGAAAAGCCCGCCAATCTGGTGAATCCATTGGCGTGGCAAGGCTGAACGTTTCTTTTACTGAAAGGGCCCTATCGCTGGCAAGCCAGCTCCCACAGTGTTGGTGTAGTACACAAGAATTGTGATTGCCGATAAACCTGTGGGAGCTGGCTTGCCAGCGAAAGGGCCAGTCAAGACAACACAGAACCTTCAGGCGCTGCGTACTTGCAGAAGCTGCGCAGCGCACAAGGCAATCCGCGAACACGCATCCGCCAGCTTCACTCGATCCACCACCAACCCGATGCGGATATGCCCCGCCGCACTCGGCCCGAACGCCTCTCCCGCCAGCACCGAAACGCCATACCCTTCCAGCAGCCGCTCGGCAAAACCCTGCGCGCCGATCCCGGTCTGGCGCACATCGACCATCACGAACATCCCGCCATCCGGCCTGATCGGGTACAACCCCGGACAGCCGCGCAACCGCTCGCACACCAGATCCCGGCGCAACCGGTATTCCTCGCGCATCTGCGTCACTTCCGGCAAATCCTTCTCCAGCGCGACCTGAGCGGCTTTCTGCACAAAGTCCGGCAGACCGAACAGCATGCTCAATGACAGGTTCACCAGATGCCCGGCCAACGGTTTTGGCCCGATCATCCAGCCGATGCGCCACCCGGTCATCGCATGGGATTTGGACAGACTGTTGATGGTCGCCGTGCGCTCGGCCATGCCCGGCAGACTCGCCGGGCTGACGTGCTCGCCTTCGTATAACAATTCGCTGTAGACCTCATCGCTGATCAGCCACAAATCATGGCGGATGCACAGCGCCGCCAACTCCTGCCAGATGAGCAGCGACAGACTGGCACCGGACGGGTTGTTGGGGCTATTGAGCAGCATGGCCCGGGTCCTGGGCGTGATTCGCGCCGCGACATCTAGCGGATCGACACGAAAGCCGTTTTCCGGACGAACCGGCACTGGCACCACGGTCGCGCCGCAAGCACCAAACACGCCTTCGTAGGTGACATACATGGGTTCGGCGACGATCACTTCATCGCCCGGATCGAGCAGACATTGCGCCACCGAATACACCGCGCATTGCGCGCCCGGCAGCACAATCACATGGTCAGCGTCCACGTCCTGGCCGCTGCGTCGCCGATGGCGCTCGGCGATCCGCTTGCGCAGCTCCAGCCGGCCGCGCACTTCGGAATAATGGGTATCGCCCGCCAGCAGGCTGTCGATGGCGCCGTGGATGATCGGCAACGGTGTATCGAAATCCGGATCACCCACCGACAGCAGCAATACATCGACCCCTTCGGCGCGCAGCTCCAGCGCTCGGTCGTGAATCCGCCAGGCCGCTGCTCCCTCCCCGGCGATTCGTTGGGTCAAGGCTGAATAGCGCATGTACGTCTCCTGATTGCGCGGTCTCCAGCCTTCACCCTAGGTCAAATCACAAACCGCGCCACCATCGCATTCAAATCCACCGCCAGACGCGACAGTTCGTGGGTCGCAGCGCTGGTCTGGTTGGCCCCGGCCGCCGATTGGGTGGCCAGATCGCGGATATTCACCAGATTGCGATCCACCTCGCGGGACACTTGCGCCTGCTCTTCCGAAGCGCTGGCGATCACCAGATTGCGCTCGTTGATCTGGTGAATCGATTGCGTGATCTGCTCCAGCGCGACGCCGGCGGCACGGGCCATTTCCAGGGTCGTCTGGGTGCGCTGGTTGCTTTGCTGCATCGATTCGACGGCTTCACCAGTGCCGTTCTGGATGCCGGCGACCATTTTTTCGATTTCCTGGGTCGATTGCGCGGTGCGATGGGCCAGGGCACGAACCTCGTCCGCCACCACGGCAAAACCACGCCCGGCTTCACCGGCACGGGCCGCTTCGATGGCAGCGTTGAGTGCCAGAAGGTTGGTCTGTTCGGCGATGGCGCGGATCACGTCCAGCACTTTGCCGATGTCGCGGCCCTGTGCGGCGAGACCTTCGATCATCTGAGCGGTGTTCTGCACATCCCGGGTCATGGTCTGGATCGCATCGACGGTTTTCACCACCTGATCGCGACCTTCACGGGCGGCGTGAGTGGACTGGTTCGACGCTTCGGAGGTCGACACCGCGTTGCGCGCCACCTCTTCCACCGCCGCGGTCATTTCGTTGACGGCGGTGGCGGCCTGTTCGATTTCGTCGTTTTGCTGTTGCAGGCCACGGGACGCTTCTTCGGTCACGGCGCTGAGTTCTTCGGCGGCGGCGCCCAGTTGCGTGGCGGAACCGGCAATCTGCTCGATGGTCTTGCGCAGGTTTGCCTGCATCACAGACAAGGCTTCCAGCAGATGCGCCGGTTCGTCCTTGCCGTCGACTTCGATGGCTTTGGTCAGGTTGCCGCCAGCGATGGTTTGTGCGGCGGCCACGGCACGGTTCAACGGGGTGACGATGCTGCGCGTCAGCATCAAGGCGAGCAATACAGTCGCCACGGCAGCGATGACCGCCACGATGACCACGCCGGTGATGGCGCTGTCGTAATGTTCGCCCGCCTCTTGTGCAGCGCCTTTGGCGCCGGCGGCGTTGATCGCAATCAGTTTGTTGAGTTGCTCGCCCATCTGGTCGGTGCCGTCCTTGATCTTCGTGTTGATCAGGGTGCGCATGTCCTCGACCTTGTCCTGGCGGGACAGCTCCATCATCTGGTTTTGCGCTTGCAGGTAGTTGTCCAGCGTCGTCGCGAACGCTTGATATTGTGCCTTCTCATCGCTATCGGCCGGCAATGCGGCGTAGGCAGCCTGGGCACTGCGCACCTTGTCGACGAGGACGCCGATGCGGGTCTGTGCATCCTGCAGACCGGCGGCGTCACGGTTGACCAGAATGCGGAACGAGAGGATCCGCAGGCGCAAGACGTTTTCCGTCACCACGCCAAGGTAAGCGACGCTGGGCAACTGATTGGTCTGCATCTCGACGGACGCCTGGCGGATGACCGACATGCGGTTGACGGCGAACACGCCGAGCACGATCACCAACAGGGCAATAAAGGCAAAACCGAGGAAGGCACGGGGCGCGATATTCAGATTACGCAAGGACATAGTAGGACTCTCGGATGATTGAAACTGCGAGCGTCCATGCCGTAATCACTGCCCCGCTAAAGCGGGTTTCAGTCCGGCGTCACTGTGCTGGGAAATCTTCTGTGCGCCTGATCGCTGTATCGGCCAGGCTTTAGGAAGTTTGCGTGTAAAGAAGAAATATTTTTCAAAGTGTTGCGAGTGTTTCGCTATTGAAACACCCGACGTTTTAGATGATGGGTGACAGGTCAGGCGGGAGTCGCCATGCGCCAGACGCGGGCAATATCAGTGGCGCGTTCGCGCAACAGACGCGGCGCCTCGGTGCAGGCTTGTTCCAGAGTCATCGGACCGCTGGTGACGGCAAATGCAGCGTCGATGCCGTGATCGTAAAGTTCTTGATAGCCCTCGCCCAAGGTGCCGGCAATCACGATCACCGGTACGCCGTGTTGCTTGGCGATCCGAGCCACGCCGAACGGGGTTTTGCCGCGCAGGGTCTGCGCATCGAAGCGCCCTTCCCCGGTGATCACCAGATCTGCGGCTTTCACTGCATCGGCCAGGCCGACCAATTCGGCGACTACTTCGACCCCCGCCTGGAACCGTGCGCCGAGAAACGCCTTGGCGGCAAAACCCAGTCCACCCGCCGCACCGCTGCCCGGCTCGTCCCGAACATCCTTGCCCAGCGCTTGCGCGCAGAGTTCGGCGAAGTGACCGAGGGCTTGATCCAGTTGCTGCACTTGCGCGGGTGATGCGCCTTTCTGTGGGCCGAAAATCGCCGAGGCGCCGTGGGGGCCACACAGCGGATTGTTAACGTCGGCGGCGATGTCGAAACGGACTTGTGCCAGACGCGGGTCGAGTTCATCGAGATCCAGTTTGGCCAGTTGCGCCAGCGCCAGACCGCCCGGCACCAGTGATTGTCCTTGAGCGTCCAGCAGTTTCACGCCCAGCGCCTGCATCGCCCCGGCGCCGCCGTCATTGGTGGCGCTGCCGCCGATGGCCAGAATCACCCGTTGTGCACCAGCGTCCAGCGCTGCACGGATCAGCTCACCGGTGCCGAACGTGCTGCTGATGCAGGCATCGCGTTGCCCCGGCGGCACCAGTTGCAGACCACTGGCCTCGGCCATTTCGATGATCGCGGTGTGGTTGTGCGGCAACCAGCCCCACGCGGCTTCGACCGCCGCGCCCAACGGGCCGCGCACGCGAGTGCGGCGCAACTCGCCTTCACAGGCGTCGAGAATCGACTCCACCGTCCCTTCGCCACCGTCGGCCATCGGGCATTTGACCAGCGTCGCCTGCGGCCAGACCTGCGCCAGGCCCAGCGCGATGGCTTCTGCAACGCCTTGGGCACTCAGGCTGTCCTTGAACGAATCGGGGGCGATGACGATTTTCATGCAAATTCTCCAGTTCCAATGCCCCTCATGCTGCCAGTCGCTTGAAACGTTGACGCCTGTCCGCTGCACAAGTGGCGCAGGCGTTTATTGTTCATTTCGACAAATCGTCAGTCTGTGGCAACAATTGCACCCCGAGATACAGCGCCAGCATGCCGTCGAGCCTCAGCGGATCGACCCCGCTCAACTCGGCAATCCGCTCCATCCGGTAGCGCAGACTGTTGCGGTGAATCCCCAAGGCATCGGCGCAGGCCTGGCTTTGGCCATCGTGGTCGCACCAACTGCGCAGGGTCGCAAGCAACTGGCCGTTGCTGTCCTTGGCGATGACTTTGCGCAACGGTTTGAGCAGTTCATCCAGCGCATCATCGTTGCGATGGCGCCAGAGCATCACCGGTAGGCGATAGCGATTGAGGGTCAGCAGCCGTGAGCGCGGCAACACTTCACGGCCATAGGCGAGCAAGTCGCCGACTCGCCGATAGCAACGGCGCAGCCCGGTCAGTCCATCGGCCTGCCCGCCGACGGCAATGCGCAGGATGTTCCAGCCCAGGCCATCGAGTTTTTCCAGCAGCCGATCATGCTCGACGTTTTGACTTGCCGGCCGGCACCACAGCAGCGACGACTTGGCCGAACTCACGCACCAACTGTCCGGATAGCGCGACATCAACCAGGCACTCAGCGCCTCGACGGTTTGCCCCGGCCCGTGCTCCAGGCCCAACTCAAACAGATACGGCACCCGCGTCAGTTGCGGTTTGAGCCCTAGCTGCTGGGCTTCGTCGACCAGCCTTGGCGAATCCCCCGCTTCGCTCAGCAACAGCGCCAGCAAGTCATCGCAGCGTTGCCGCCGCCACTGCTGCTCGGATTGCTGATTGCGCTGGCCGACCAGCATTTCGGCGGTCATGCGCACCAGTTCGGCGTAAGTGCGCAATTGCTCGGGCTCGCCAGTAATGCCGAGCACGCCGATCAAACGCTGATCGAGCAGCAACGGCAGATTGATCCCCGGCTGCACGCCTTTCAAATGCACGGCGGTCTGCGCGTCGATCTCCACCACCCGCCCGTTGGCCAGCACCAGTTGCGCGCCTTCGTGGCGGGTGTTGATCCGCTCCGGCTCGCCACTGCCAAGGATCAGCCCCTGGCTGTCCATGACGTTGACGTTGTAGGGCAAAATGGCCATGGCCCGGTCGACGATGTCCTGGGCGAGGTCGTGATCGAGTTCGAACATAAGGGGAAAATCCTTGAAAACAGGCGCGGACGGTTGTTCACCCGCACAGGGTCTGCCGGCAAACCCTGTGCTCAGGCACAAAGACAATCCGGCCAAAGGTGACCGAGACTCTCAGGGCGATCAACGTTACCCTTTGCATCGCAAAAAATCATAATAAAGAGAGAGCCGCCATGTCGCAGAGCGCCGCTGCCGCCCAGACCATCGCTGACGATAAAAATGCCGTCTACAAACGCATCACCCTGCGTTTGATCCCCTTCATCTTCATCTGCTACCTGTTCAACTACCTCGACCGGGTCAACGTTGGATTCGCCAAACTGCAGATGCTTGACGCGCTGAAATTCAGCGAAACCGTGTACGGCCTCGGTGCCGGTATCTTCTTCATCGGCTACGTGCTGTGTGGCGTACCGAGCAACCTGGCGCTGACCAAATTCGGTCCACGGCGCTGGATCGCGCTGATGATGATCACCTGGGGCACGCTGTCGACCTGCCTGCTGTTCGTCACCACGCCGACCCAGTTCTACACCCTGCGCCTGTTCACCGGTGCGGCTGAAGCCGGGTTCTTCCCGGGCGTTGTGCTGTATCTCTCGCAGTGGTTCCCGACCTTCCGCCGTGGGCGGATCATGGCGCTGTTCATGTCGGCGATCCCGGTATCCGGCCTGCTCGGCAGCCCGTTCTCCGGCTGGATCCTCAATCACTTCGCTGCGGGCCAGGGCGGTCTGGCCGGTTGGCAGTGGATGTTCCTGCTGCAAGGCATTCCGACTGTAATCCTCGGCGCACTCGCCTATTTCCTGTTGAGCGACAACTTCGCCGCTGCCAAATGGCTGACCCCACACGAGCGTTCGGTGCTGGAAGCGGATCAGGCGGAAGACTTGGCGAACAAACCGAAAACCACCTCCGACTCGCTGATCGCCGTATTCAAGAACCCGGCGATCTGGGCCTTCGGCCTGATCTACTTCTGCATCCAGAGCGGCGTGTACGCGATCAACTTCTGGCTGCCGTCGATCATCAAGAACCTCGGCTTCAGCGACAACCTGGTGATTGGCTGGTTGAGTGCGATTCCTTATCTGTTGGCCGCCGTGTTCATGCTGGTGGTCGGGCGTTCGGCGGACTTGCGCAAAGAGCGTCGCTGGCATTTGGTGGTGCCGATGTTGATGGGTGCCATTGGCCTGCTGATCGCGGTGAACTTCGCGGCTAACCCGGCGATTGCGATTCTCGGTCTGACCATTGCGACCATGGGTGCGCTGACCGGTCTGCCGATGTTCTGGCCGGTGCCGACTGCCATGCTGAGCGCGGGTGCTGCGGCGGGTGGATTGGCGTTGATCAACTCGATGGGGCAGATGGCCGGGTTCCTGAGCCCTTACCTTGTGGGTTGGGTCAAGGACAGCACCGGGTCGACCGATGCGGCGTTGTATCTGCTGGCGGGTGTGATCGTTGGCGGGAGTCTGCTGGCATTGCGGATGACGCGGACGTTGCGGGCCTGATTATCGGCAGACACACAAAAACGGCCCACACTTCGGGCCGTTTTTTATTGGCGCTCTACAATCGGTCAGGGCCGGGCTTCAGCCGCCGTGTCCAGATTATCCAGCACCCGATTTACCGCAAGTTCCGCCAGCATGATCAGTTGCCCGATGCCCAGCAGCACATGCCGCTGCGGCGCATCGATCATCCCGGCGAAATCGCTGGCCATGGGTTTGGCGGAGGTCAGGGTTTCGCAGGCGTCGGCCAACAGTTCTTCGCTCGGGATGCCGGGGGCGATGAGGTAGCGGGTGTTGGGTTTGAGCAGAGGTTTTCTGGGGTGGAACGGGTTGAGGTAGTGATCGAGGGCGCGTTCGGCGGCTTCGTGGAATTTCTTGGAATCGAGGGTTTCGTAGGGCGAGGTGGTGTCGGCTTCGGGTGGGTTGGGTGTTGGTTTGATCATGGCAAAACTCCTAAGGCACTTATTGGAGCCACCACTCTCGCTACCAAACGATGGTGGTGGCCAGACGCAGGTTGGTAGACCGGGCCTTAGGAGAAACGGCGCACCCGAAGGTGCCCTGCGAATGACCACCATAAAACAGAGACAAAAGACTCTACAAAATGGAGCACTCTGCATTTAAAGACCCGGGCTACCAAACCCGATCGCTGTTCTTTTCAGCGACGGACTAACGATAAAACCCGGCCTATAAGCGCACAAGCCGGCGGATTCTGGCGCAGTCGTAGGCAACGGCGCAAGGTTGTGTAGCCTGAGGTGCGTGTCTGAACGTGTCCTTTAAACACCACGATTAAACACTCACAAAATGCCCGTTTTTGCATCCAGCTCCAGCACCAATCCCCCCGGCATCTGAACAAAAATCTGCCAGATCCCGTCCTCCGGTACCTGCGCCAGTTGATAAGGCAACCCACTACCCTGGACCCGCTTCAAAACCACCGCCGCGTCTTCATCCGTACGAAACGCAATATGACTCAACGCCGCCTCATCCAGCGCGGGCCGCTCAATCACATGCACCAACGCCTGCCCATCCTGATACAACCACCGCCCGGGAAACGGAAACGGCGGCCGCCGCCCCGGTTTCAGCCCCAATAGCGCATCGAAAGCGTCTTGCAACGCCTGACCGTCAGCGGTGTTGAAGGCCAGATGATCGAATGTCCACGTCATGTCTGTCTCCTGCGGTTATTCAGGATTTCAGTATCTGTGCTTGCCAATCCCGGAAAAATCCCGCAAAACGCCAAGGATCTTCAACGGATTTTTACTAATGAGCTCGATCCTCGATCTGGAAATCTTTGTCCGCACCGCCGACTCCGGCAGCATTTCCGCCGCCGCACGGGCGCTGGAGCTGACACCGGCCGCCGCCAGCATCGCGCTGAAACGTCTGGAAACCCGCCTCGGCATCCGCCTCTTCGCCCGCTCGACCCGCAGCATGCGCCTGACCGAAGAAGGCCGGCGCTACCTGGAAAGCGTGCGCCTGGCACTGGCCACCCTGGCCGAGGGCGAACAGGCGCTGAAGCAGCAGACCGAAGGCCTGAGCGGCGTGCTGCAACTGGCGGCGCCGTCGGACTTCGGGCGCAATGTGTTGCTGCCGTGGCTGGACGATTTCAAGCGCGAGCACCCGCACATTCAACTGCAATTACTGCTTAACGACCGGCATGCGGACCTGTTTCGCGAGACAGTGGATGTGGCGCTGCGCTTTGGCGTGCCGAGTGATTCGACGCTGGTGGCGTTGCCCATTCTGCCGGAGCATCGGCGTGTGGCCTGCGCCAACCCTGCGTATCTGGAGCGTCACGGCACACCGCAAAACCCGGCTGAATTGAGCGAGCACAGCGTCCTGCTCTACCTGCGCAACGGTCGGCCCTATAACACCTGGCGTTTCCATCGCGAAGACGAAACGGTCGAGGTCGAAGTACGCGGCGACTACCTCAGCGACGATGGTGAAGTCGCGCGCCGTTGGGCGCTCGCCGGGCACGGCATCGCCTACAAGGCCTGGCTCGACGTAGCCGAAGATGTCCGCGCCGGGCGGCTGGTGACGCTGTTCGATGACTGGCTCGGCGAGAGCGTGCCGTTCAATCTGCTGTGCCCGCACCGGGTGCAGGTGTCGGAACGGGTCAAGGTGTTGCAGGCGTTTTTGCGCGAGCGCTGCGAGGCATTGCGTCGATAAATTCACTTTGCCGCGCCGGATGCTTCTGGTATTTGATGGAAGCTTTCCCACCGACAAAAGGATTTCGGCATGAGCTATCGCACACTGGGTCAATCGGGGTTGCAGGTGTCCACCCTCACCCTCGGCACGATGATGTTCGGCGAGCAGACCAGCGCAGAAGACTCGCTGCGCATCATCGACAAGGCCTGGGATCAGGGCATCAACTTCATCGACACCGCCGACGTCTACACCAACGGCCGCTCGGAAGAGATCGTCGGCGAAGCCATCGCCCGTCATCGTCATGAGTGGGTGCTGGCGACCAAGGTCGGCTTCGGCCCGGTGGACGGCGTGCCGAACCGCAGCGGTCTGAGCCGCAAGCACCTCTTCAATGGTCTGGAGGCCAGCCTGACCCGGCTCGGCACCGACTACCTCGACATCTATTACCTGCACCGCGAAGACCACAACACGCCGCTGGAAGTGACGATCTCGGCGATTGGCGATCTGATTCGCCAGGGCAAGATCCGTTATTGGGGCCTGTCGAACTATCGCGGCTGGCGGATTGCCGAGGTGATTCGCGTGGCGGACAAACTGGGGGTTGATCGCCCGGTGATCAGCCAGCCGCTGTACAACATCGTCAACCGTCAGGCCGAGACCGAGCAAATCACCGCCGCCCAGACTTACGGCCTTGGCGTGGTGCCTTACAGCCCGCTGGCCCGTGGCGTGCTCAGCGGCAAGTACGCACCAGACGTGACCCCGGATGCCAACAGCCGTGCCGGGCGTCAGGACAAGCGGATTCTGGAAACCGAATGGCGCGTGGAGTCGTTGCGCATTGCCCAGCAGATTCAGCAATACACCCAGGAGCGTGGGGTCGGGATTGTCGAATTTGCGATTGCCTGGGTGCTGAACAACGGCGCGGTGACGTCGGCGATTGTCGGGCCGCGTACGGAAGAACAGTGGGATGCGTACACCAAGGCCCAGGCGGTGAAGATTACGGCGGAGGATGAGGCGTTTATCGATTCGCTGGTGACGCCGGGGCATGCTTCGACGCCGGGTTTCAATGATGTGAGCCATTTTGTGTCGGGGCGCAAACCGCGTCAGCCTTAAGCACCTATGCTTCGACACAGGTCCCGCTCTCACGGGATCTGTGTCGAATGTTGGAAATATCGATCACTCGGCCAATATTCACCACAAAAACCACGTATCCTGCGCGCCCCGTTTGACCATCACCCCCGCGAGGACAGTTTGTCTAAAGGTATCGCTCTCTCGGTAACAGCCTCGACGCTGTTTGCCGTCATGTATTACTACACCTCGTTGCTCACACCGTTGAGCGGCGTGGAAATCTACGGTTGGCGGATGTTGCTGACCGTGCCCTGCATGACCGTGTTCATGTTGTTGTCCGGCGAATGGCGGCGGGTGCTGGAGCTGCTGCGCCGGATCCCTGCACTGCCGAAGTTGATCGGTGGCCTGATCCTGTCGTCTGCGTTGCTGGGCGTGCAGTTGTGGCTGTTCATGTGGGCGCCGCTCAATGGCTACAGCCTTGATGTATCGCTGGGCTACTTTCTGTTGCCGCTGGCCATGGTGCTGACCGGACGTATTGCTTACGGCGAAAGCCTGTCGTACTTGCAAAAAATCGCGGTGTTCTTTGCCAGCCTCGGCGTGTTGAACGAGTTGTATCAGGTCGGCGGATTTTCCTGGGCGACGCTGGTGGTGGTCGTCGGTTACCCGTTGTATTTCGTGCTGCGAAAATACCTGAAGACCGACAACCTTGGCGGCTTGTGGGTCGACATGACGCTGATGCTGCCGGTGGCGTACTGGTTTGTGCGCGGCGGTGAACAGGGTTTCGGCGTGTTCGATCAGTATCCGGCGCTGGCGTGGCTGATTCCGCTGCTCGGTCTGATCAGTGCGTCGGCGCTGGTGGTGTACATCATTGCCAGTCGTTTGCTGCCATTCAGCCTGTTCGGCTTGTTGAGTTACGTGGAGCCGGTGCTGTTGCTGGGTGTGGCGCTGCTGCTCGGCGAGAGCATCAAGCCAGGCGAATGGCTGACCTACATCCCTATCTGGCTCGCGGTGGTGGTGCTGGTGTTTGAAGGGTTCAAGCATCTGATGCGCCAACGGCGTCCGTAAGACGCGCAATAAAAAGCCCGGCCTGCACAATTAATTGCAGGCCGGGCTTTTTACATCTGATGCGGATTACTCGGTGGCGAGTACACCACGACGCACCTGGTCACGCTCGATCGATTCGAACAGTGCCTTGAAGTTGCCTTCGCCGAAACCATCGTCGCCTTTACGCTGGATGAATTCGAAGAACACCGGGCCCATCAAGGTTTCCGAGAAGATCTGCAGCAGCAGACGCTTGTCGTCTTTGTCCGATGCGCCATCAAGCAGGATGCCGCGCGATTGCAGTTGATCGACCGGCTCGCCGTGGTTCGGCAGGCGGCCTTCGAGCATTTCGTAGTAGGTGTCCGGCGGCGCGGTCATGAAGCGCATGCCGATCTTCTTCAACTGATCCCAGGTCTTGACCAGGTCGTCGGTGAGGAACGCCACGTGCTGGATGCCTTCGCCGTTGAACTGCATCAGGAACTCTTCGATCTGCCCCGCGCCCTTCGACGATTCTTCGTTGAGCGGGATGCGGATCATGCCGTCCGGCGCGGTCATCGCTTTCGAGGTCAGGCCGGTGTATTCGCCCTTGATATCGAAGTAACGGATCTCGCGGAAGTTGAACAGCGTTTCGTAGAACTTGGCCCAGTAGGCCATGCGACCGCGATACACGTTGTGGGTCAGGTGGTCGATGATCTTCAGGCCGGCACCGACCGGGTTGCGGTCAACGCCTTCCAGGAATACGAAGTCGATGTCATAGATCGAGCTGCCTTCGCCGAAACGGTCGATCAGGTACAGCGGTGCGCCGCCAATGCCTTTGATCGCCGGCAGGTTCAGTTCCATCGGGCCGGTTTCGATGTGGATCGGCTGGGCGCCGAGTTCCAGTGCGCGGTTGTAGGCCTTCTGCGAATCCTTGACCCGGAACGCCATGCCGCATACGGACGGACCGTGCTCGGCCGCGAAGTACGAAGCCACGCTGTGGGGTTCGTTGTTGAGGATCAGGTTGATCGCGCCCTGGCGATACAGGTGCACGTTCTTGGAACGGTGGGTCGCGACCTTGGTGAAGCCCATGATCTCGAAGATCGGCTCCAGGGTGCCAGGTGTCGGCGATGCGAACTCGATGAACTCGAAGCCCATCAGGCCCATTGGGTTTTCGTATAAATCTGCCATGGTTGGCGCCTCATCATTCTTATCAATTAACCAGAGTTATTTGTCAGTAATGCTGAGACCGGTGGGTGGCGCACAGGAGATGCCACGCACACTGCGGGCGAGGAAGTCACCGTAGATCAGTTGAAACCCGAATATCTTCATTGTCGACCCAAGGCTCTTGCGGGCGAGGCTTCTGCTGCCAGAAGACGATTATTATTGTATGCGTAACCCGATTCTACACAGCGTAAATAGGGTTGTCTGCCCTCTCTATAAAATCCGCTTTTTTCGGCCCGGTGCAAGGGGTTTGTTGCACAGCCAGATGCCCGCCAGAATCAGCACGCCGCCCAGGCACATGGGCAGCGTCAGTTGCTCGCCCAGCAGGGCGGCGCCAGCCAGCACGGCGGTCAGCGGGTTAAGCGCAATGAACACACCAGAGCGGGTCGCGCCGATTTTGCGGATGCCGTCGTAATAACCGATGTAGGCCAGCGCCGAGCCCAGGCCCCCGAGATAAATCAGACTCAGCCATTGCGTCATCCCCAGACTGGCCATCGCCGCCCCGCTCACTTCGCCACGCACGGCGGCCAGCGCCCAGAGCATCAGCGTGCCGAGCAGAATCGAAAAGGTCACCGTCTGCAACGGGCCGATGCTCTGGTTGAGACGGCGGGAAAACAGCGAGTAAATACCCCAGCTCAACACGCAGCCGAAAATCAGCAGATCGCCGATCCAGGCGTCTGGTGTCGCAGCCAGCAGTTGCGGATTACGACTGACGATCACCACACCGGCGCCGCCGATGCAGATCAGGATCCCGATGACTTTCAATCGACTCAGACGCTCCTTGAACAGCAGCCAGGATGCCAGGCCGATCACCGCCGGATTCAACGCAACGATCAGCGATGCCCGCGACGCATTGATGTATTGAAGGCCGTAAAAGAAGCACAGGTTGTAAAAGAAAATCCCGAAGAACCCCAGCAATGCCAGTTGCAGCCATTGCCCGGCATTCGGGCGTGCGAGAGGAATTCGCGCTAGCCACAAAAAGCCGAGCAATGCGACGCTGGCCAGCAGGAACCGAAGGCTGGCGGCGAGGATCGGACTCAGGCTGCCAGCGAGAAATCGCCCGGCCACCCAAGTCCCGCCCCAGATCATGCTGACCATGGCGAGGTTCAGATAGACGGGCATGTCCGAGGCCACCGGACGGATTGATTCATGACTATTCATAACGCCCTCGACGACGAAACTGACGGATGCCGTATCATTCGAGTCATTGTCGATCATCGTAAAATGAGCTTTTACTCATGACTTTGACCCAGCTCGAAATCTTCTCTCTGGTGGCCGAACTGCGCGGCTTCACCCTCGCCGCCCATCGTCTGGGGATTTCCCAGTCGGCGGTGTCCCATGCCTTGAAGTCACTGGAGCAGGAACTGGGTGTCGAACTGTTTCGCCGGCATCAATCGCAAGTCGAACTCAGCGATATTGGCGAGCAATTGCTGCTGCGCGCACGGGCGATGCTCGGGCTGGCCAACACATTGCGCCAGGAAGCCGCCGATGCGCGCGGGCTGAAAAGCGGCACCTTGCGTATCGGCTCGTTCGGCCCGACTTCATCGATCCGGTTGCTGCCGCGGATCCTCCGGCATTTCCGCCAGGCGCACCCGGGCATCGAGGTTCACATCGACGAAGGGCCGGACCGGCAGGTACTCCAGTGGCTCGACGAGCGACGGATCGATATCGGTTTCGTGGTATTGCCCGAAGAACGCTTCGATACGTTTGCCCTGATGGAAGACCAGATGGTCGCCCTGCTCCCGCTCGACCACCCTCTGGCCTCGCAGGTGGAACTGAGCCTGAAAGATCTGTGTAGCGACCCGTTCGTGCTCACCGAAGCCGGCTCTTCGGAACTGGTATCGCGACTGTTCAACGCGGCAAGGCTGAGCCCGAATATCCGCTACCGCTGCTCGCAACTGCTGAGCACCCTCGACACCGTGAGCCGGGGCGACGCCATCACCCTCGTTGCCGAGGGTTCGCTGCCCGACGAGCCAAACCCGCAATACGTGAAGAGGCCATTGTCGCCCGCCGTGGTGCGCCACATCGGCCTGGCCGTGCTTGATCAGCGTCAGGCATCACCCGCCACTCTGGCTTTCATCAACCTGGCGACTGCACTGGATTACCGCTGAGCGGCGCAAGCGTCAACGGCCATCTATCATGGGCACAGACCCAACGCTTTCCAGAAGGTGCATCCTTGCCCCGCCTGCCGTCGAGAGCCCCACACCACCGCAACAGGATGCGCCCATGCCTCTGACCGTCAGGCCCCGCCGCAAACGCAGCACCCGAATCATCGTGACACTGCTGTGCGGCCTGCTGCCGATCATCATCGGCACGGTCATTCTGCATATGCAGGCCGAGCGCACGCTGGAGCAGAGCTCCCGGCAAACCGCCGAGGAAGCCTTGCGCCAGTTCGACCTGATGCTCGACAACACCGCCCAGTCCGCCCGGGAATTGCTGCCGCTGGCGGGCCAGACCTGCGAGGACGTCAAACTGGCCCTACGCGAACAGGTCACACGTCGCCCGTTCGTGCGTTCGACCAACCTGGTGTGGGACAACAACCTCTATTGCAGTTCGTTGTTCGGCGACTTCAAGGAAGCCGTCAATCCGGGGGACTACACCCAAGGCAAGTTATGGCTCATGAACGGGAACCCGGTTACGCCTGATACGGCGCTGCTGGTGTATCGACTGAGCGATGGCCGGGGCGGCGCCCTGACGACGCTGGACGGCTATCACCTGAGTAATATCCTGCGCCTGATCGGCCGGCAGACATTGTTATTGCTGCAAGTGGGCAATAACTGGCTTTCGGCCGACGGCAAAGTGCATCAAGGCCCCCTCCCCGAGTTGCCGGTGGCCCAGAGCACGTTGAACTCTCCGCACTATGCCTACACGGTGAGCGCAGGATTCCCCGAAGGTGAAGTCTGGAACTACATGAGCGACGAATACCCGCCGCTGTTCAGCCTGTTGATTTTCTTCGGGGCGGTGTCCGGGGCAATCGGTTATATCGTGCAGAACCGCGCAACATCCCCCAGTCACGAAATGCTGCGCGCGCTGGAAGCCGGAGAGTTCATTCCCTACTTTCAACCGGTGGTCTACGGCGACAGCAAACGCTGGTCGGGCTGCGAAGTGCTGATGCGCTGGAATCATCCCAAGGAAGGCCTGGTGCGTCCGGACCTGTTCATACCGTTCGCAGAACATTCCGGGCTGATCGTGCCGATGACCCGTTCATTGATGCAGCAGACCGCTGTCGTGCTCGGGCCGCTGTCTGCTTCCTTCGAGGCCCCCTTCCACATTGGCATCAACATTACGGCCAGTCACTGCCACGATCTGGAGTTGCTGGAAGACTGCCGCGAGTTTCTGGCGGCATTCGTCCCTGGCAGCATCAGCCTGGTCCTGGAGTTGACGGAACGCGAGTTGATCGAGCCCACCGACATCACCCATCAGCTGTTTGCACAACTGCGTGCCATGGGTGTGAAGATCGCGATCGACGACTTCGGCACCGGTCATTCGAGCCTTGGCTATTTGAGAACATTCAATGTCGACTTCCTGAAGATCGACCAGACATTCGTTGCCATGATTGATAAGGACGCCCTGTCCCGACACATTCTGGACAGCATCATCGAACTCTCCGCCAAACTGGATCTGGGCATTGTGGCCGAAGGCGTGGAAACACAGGTCCAGGCCGATTATCTGGCCGCGCACCACGTCAACTTTCTGCAAGGCTATCTGTTTGGCAAACCGATGCAGGCTGCAGACTTCATCGATGCATTAACTCACCATTAACTAATCGCGATAAAACCGGCGGGCTCAGACCGTTCGCACCAAATTGATACAAGACATCGCTGTTTTTACATAAAGAAAAAGTCAGGATTTACTCTTGACGCATTAACTACTACAATTTTTCTTACCTGTTGCTAGATTGGCAGGTGAGCCACTATCACCGAGTCGCTTCAAGGCTCTTGGCTTATAGCTTTGTTTGCGGTTGGTATCAGCCAAACACACTATTGGAGTAAAGATATTGTCCAGACTCGCTGAATTTCGTGCAGCTGAAAAGGCCCTTCAGGAACAGCTCAAGCAGCTGGAATCGCTGAAGAACGATGCCGGGCTCAAGAAAGAAATCGAATTCGAAGAAAAGCTCCAGGGGCTGATGAAAACCTACGGCAAAGGCCTGAAAGACATCATCGCCATCCTCGATCCGAACCCGGCCAAATCCGGTCTGCAACTGACCGCAGCACCTAAGACCCGCCGCGCCCGCGTGGTCAAGGTCTATCAGAACCCGCACACCGGCGAGCTGATCGAGACCAAGGGTGGCAACCATCGCGGCCTGAAGGCCTGGAAGGAACAATACGGTGCCGCCACCGTTGATTCCTGGTTGCGCGGTTAATCCCCCGCAAACATAAAAGCCCTGCAGATGCAGGGCTTTTTTTTGGACAATATCTAACAAATGCAACAATTTCCCGTCTCGAAAGTTCAGAGCCAAACAGCCTCTTGCACTGGAACTATGCTTCCGGATGTTGCGTCTTCGCAGGGCGAGCAACTTTGTATTTAATCACTTCAGGTATCTAACGGGCTGAGGATCACCGAACAGCTGACTAAAATTTCAAGCTGTTTCTCGCCGCCACTATTTCATCAGCGCTAGCCTTGTAAACCTCGGCTTGCCCGGCATACGAAAGTACATAGGCCTTGTCTGCCTCTACTGCAGCAACCAATGTTTGTGACAGCACATGACGGCCATTTTCGGTGACTGTACAAGTGGTCTCGAGCGCCGCGAGTGAGCCAAGTGTGCTCGAATGAACCTTGTTACAGACACTCTGATAACCGCCCTGGAAAAAGTCCTTCTGCACCGACTTGCGCATCTCCAGCAGCACGCCTTGCAGATTGACCTGATGACCCGTTTCCACACGCGTCATCGTCAACTCCATCACCATCACCTGATTGCCATCGGCATCGGTCTTCACCGCCCGCTGACGGGAAACTTCCGGCGTGGTTTCGGGCAGCGCTTCGACTTGCCAGCCCGCTGGCCAGGTAATGCTCGGCGCATCAGCGCAGGCCGAAGCAGCGATGAGGGACAAGCCGAAGAAAACGAACAGCGATTTGAACGGTCGGATCATTACCAGAGGCACTCGCGGATTGAGCCGTAAAGTCTGAGGCTCGCCCGCTTGCAGGGCAAGCCCGCGCTTTCGGTTTGGCGATGCCGCAAGGCATGCGTATCATTGCGCCCATTCACTCGCCCCAATTTGTTACGGAGGGCCCATGAGCCTGCAAGAACTGAACACCTTCCCTGGCGTCACCGCCACCCCGGACAGCGCAACCCGCAACTTCGTGTTCAACCACACCATGCTGCGCGTCAAGGACATCACCAAGTCGCTGGATTTCTACACCCGCGTGCTGGGTTTCTCGCTGGTAGAGAAGCGTGATTTCCCGGAAGCGGAATTCAGCCTGTACTTCCTCGCCCTGGTCGACAAATCGCAGATCCCGGCCGATGCCGCTGCGCGCACCGAGTGGATGAAGTCGATTCCCGGCATCCTGGAACTGACCCACAACCACGGCACCGAAAACGACGCTGATTTCGCCTACCACAACGGCAACACCGACCCGCGCGGTTTCGGCCACATCTGCATTTCGGTGCCGGACATCGTTGCTGCTTGCGCACGCTTTGAAGAACTGGGCTGCGACTTCCAGAAGCGCCTGACCGATGGCCGCATGAAGAGCCTGGCGTTCATCAAGGACCCGGATGGCTACTGGGTCGAGATCATTCAGCCGGCGCCGCTGTAAACGCTGAAAAGAAAAAACCCCATCATCGCTAATGGGGTTTTTCTTTTTTCGGTCCGGGATTTACGCTGGGGCCGAAGTACGGATCAGGTGATCGAAAGCGCTGAGAGAAGCCTTGGCGCCCTCGCCCACCGCAATCACGATCTGCTTGTACGGCACGGTGGTCACGTCGCCGGCCGCGAAGATACCCGGAATCGAAGTCTCACCCCGGTTGTCGACGATGATCTCGCCACGCGGCGACAGCTCGATGGTGCCTTTGAGCCAGTCGGTGTTGGGCAGCAGACCGATCTGCACGAAGATCCCTTCCAGCTCGACCGTGCGCAGTTCGTCAGTGTTGCGATCCTTGTAACGCAGGCCGTTGACCTTTTGGCCATCGCCAGTGACTTCAGTGGTCAACGCACTGGTGATCACGGTGACGTTCGGCAGGCTGTGCAGCTTGCGTTGCAGCACCGCGTCAGCACGCAGTTGTACGTCGAACTCAAGCAAGGTTACGTGGGACACGATGCCGGCCAGGTCGATGGCCGCCTCGACACCGGAGTTACCGCCGCCAATCACCGCCACACGCTTGCCCTTGAACAGCGGGCCGTCGCAGTGCGGGCAGTAAGCCACGCCCTTGTTGCGGTATTCCTGCTCGCCCGGCACGTTCATTTCTCGCCACCGTGCGCCGGTCGCCAGAATCACGCTCTTGGCCCTTAGGGTCGCGCCGCTGGCGAAGTGGACTTCATGCAGCTCGCCGTTCTTGCCCGGGATCAGCTTGTCGGCGCGTTGCAGATTCATGATGTCCACGTCGTATTGCTTGACGTGTTCTTCCAGCGCGGTCGCCAGTTTCGGGCCTTCGGTTTCCTGCACGGAAATGAAGTTTTCGATGGCCATGGTGTCCAGCACCTGACCGCCAAAACGCTCAGCCGCAACGCCAGTGCGAATGCCTTTACGTGCTGCATAAATAGCTGCCGAAGCACCGGCCGGGCCACCGCCGACCACCAATACATCAAAGGCTTGCTTGGCGCTGATTTTCTCGGCCTGACGCTCGATGGCGCCGGTGTCGAGTTTGGCGAGGATTTCTTCCAGGCCCATGCGGCCCTGACCGAAGTTTTCACCATTGAGGTAGATGCTTGGCACAGCCATGATCTTGCGATCGTTGACTTCGTTCTGGAACAGCGCGCCGTCGATGGCGACGTGGCGGATGTTCGGGTTCAGCACGGCCATCAGGTTCAACGCCTGGACTACGTCCGGGCAGTTCTGGCAGGACAGCGAGAAGTAAGTCTCGAAGCTGAACTCACCCTTGAGCGAGCGGATCTGTTCGATCACTTCGACACTGGCCTTCGAAGGGTGGCCACCGACTTGCAGCAGGGCCAGCACCAGCGAAGTGAATTCATGGCCCATCGGGATGCCGGCGAAACGCAGGCTGATGTCGGCACCCGGGCGGTTGATCGAGAACGACGGTTTGCGTGCATCGTCGCCGCTGTCGCTCAAGGTAATCTGGTGCGAAAGACTGGCAACGTCTTTCAGCAGGTCGAGCATTTCACGGGATTTCGCACCGTCGTCGAGTGAAGCAACGATCTCGATCGGCTGGGTGACCCGTTCCAGGTACGATTTCAACTGGGCTTTAAGATTGGCGTCCAACATACGGGCGATCTCCTGACTTTATTTGAGGCGAAAAAAAGCCCGAGCGAATCTCGCCCGGGCTTTTCTATTGGGCGGTGCAGCTTACTTAAGTAGGTGCGGAGTTCCGCCCTGCGTTGCGTGTCACAGACTTAGATCTTGCCGACCAGGTCCAGGGACGGAGCCAGAGTGGCCTCGCCTTCTTTCCATTTGGCTGGGCAAACTTCGCCTGGGTGAGCAGCAACGTACTGAGCAGCCTTGATCTTGCGCAGCAGCTCGGAAGCGTCACGGCCAACGCCGCCATCGTTCAGTTCAACGATTTTGATCTGGCCTTCAGGGTTGATCACGAAGGTGCCACGATCCGCCAGGCCAGCTTCTTCGATCAGCACGTCGAAGTTGCGGGAGATTACGTGGGTCGGGTCGCCGATCATGGTGTATTCGATTTTGCCGATGGCTGGCGAAGTGTTGTGCCAGGCAGCGTGGGCAAAGTGGGTGTCGGTCGAAACGCTGTAGATTTCTACGCCCAGTTTCTGGAAAGCAGCGTAGTTGTCGGCCAGGTCTTCCAGCTCGGTTGGGCAAACGAAGGTGAAGTCGGCTGGGTAGAAGAACACTACGGACCATTTGCCTTTCAGGTCAGCGTCCGAGACTTGTACGAAGTCGCCGTTTTTGAACGCGGTAGCTTTGAACGGTTTTACTTGGCTGTTGATGATAGGCATTGATGACTCTCCGTCAGGGTTGTGAATTCGATGGGTGAATCCTACCCACTCACTCGACGGATGGCTCATTGGCAAACCTGATGCTGCTGATTTGTTTTCGCTATTAGCTGACTGTATTAATAGAAGAAAACGATATCTACGACGACAACGGCTTATCCGTAATCCGGGCCATCCCGTGAAAGGGGCTCGCTTCAACATAGCGCATGGCGGACTTCATATCCTTCCAGCCCACATAACTCATCAGTGACTTGAGATCCCAGCCACTTTGATGGGCCCAGGTGGCAAAGCCGCGCCGCAACGAGTGGCTGGTGTAGCGCTCGGCGGAGATCCCGGCGCGCTCCAGGGCCTGTCGCAGCAGCGGAATCACGCTGTTGGCGTGCAAGCCCTCCTCGCTCAGGTTGCCCCAGCGATCGACACCGCGAAACACCGGGCCGCGTACGAGCGCCGCTTCGGTGATCCAGTCGATGTAGGCCTGCACCGGACACAGCTTCAGCAACGCCGGGGCCTGATAGGTCTGACCGAGGTTTTCCCGGTCGCCCTTGCTGCGCGGCAGGTACAGGGTGATGCTGCTACCAGCGTGGGCCTGAACATGCTCGATCTGCACCCGGCACAACTCATCACTGCGAAAGCCCCGCCAGAACCCCAGAAGAATCAGCGCTCGATCCCGGCAGGCTCTGAGTAGCAACGGCCGGTCCTGTTTTTCTCGGGCCTCTTTCATTTCCTGCTCAAGCCAGGCCACCGTCTGCTCAAGATCTTGTAGCTGTAACGGCTCAGCCTGTTTCTCCTGCGCGGGATGCAGCGCACGGATGCCCTTGAAGACTTTGCGCACCACCGGCGTCTTGGTCGGATCGGCGAACCCCTGACTGTTATGCCACTGCGCGAGCGCCGACAAGCGCAACTTCAGCGTGTTGACCGACAGCACGCCCGCATGAGCCACCAGATACCGCGCGACGCTGTCAGCCGTCGCGGGCAGGAAACCGCCCCAGACCGTTTCGAAATGCTCGACGGCCGCACGATAGCTGCGGCGAGTGTTGTCACGGGTGGCGGCTTGCAGATAGCGATCGATATCGCTCATGGGCTGATTTCTCGCAGATGTACTGATTTGAAGATTGAAAAGCGGATTCTGGCGCTTCACACGGGGTAATACCAGTATATCCCGCCCGTTCATCTTGAAACATTTAACTTTATTTTCAGCATGGTACACTGCGTACTTTGGTGGCATGTACCACAGTACGTAATCGTAGGAGCACATATGGCCCGTGGCGGCGTTAACAAAGCAGTAGTCCAGATCGCGCGCGCAGCGATCCTCGCCCGTGGCGAACACCCGAGCATCGACGCAGTACGCATCGAGCTGGGAAATACCGGATCAAAAACCACGATTCATCGCTATCTGAAGGAGCTGGATGACGGCAGCCAGCCGGCGGACCCTTCGGCAGAACCCATCGATGACGAGCTCCTGGCGCTTGTCACACGCCTGGCACAACGTCTGAAAGAACAGGCGCAGGAACCGATCGATCAGGCTCGCGAACAGTACGAGCAACAACGCCAGGCACTGGAAGCGGAGCTGAATCAGCTGCGCCAGGACCATGCGCAACTGGAGAAGAAGCACGACATCCAGGGGGCAGCGCTAGCGAAAGAATCCGAAGCCTTGAGCGATACACGCTCGATGCTGCAAACCGAACAGACACGCAATGCCGGCCTGAATCAGGCGCTGGCAGATTTCGAATTGCGCTTGCAGGACAAGGACGAGCAGATCCGCTCGCTGGAAGAAAAGCACCTACATGCTCGAGATGCGCTTGAACACTACCGCAATGCCGTCAAGGAGCAGCGCGAACAGGAACAGAGCCGTCACGAAAGTCAGGTTCAACAATTGCAGATGGAGTTGCGTCAGGCGCAGCAAAGTGCGCTGGTGCGCCAGGACGAAATCACTCAATTACACCGTGACAACGAACGTCTGCTGACCGAGAACCGTGGCACGCTGCGTGAACTGAGCCTGCTGCAGGATCAGCTCAAGCACAGCAATCAGCGTCAGGATCAACTGCTGGAGCAAGCGACGCGCGTCGACAGCGAGCGCACCCTCCTCCAGGAACGCTTGCGCGTGGCACTGCTGGAAAGTCAGACACTCAAGCAGAGCGTCGATGAGCAGTCGCAGCTCAACCAGTCACTGGAAAAGCAACTGGCTCAGACTCGGGAAAGCTTGCGCCTGGCCACCACCGTTGCGGCAGCGCCAGACGCAAAAACTTCAGAGGACGATTAAGCGCCGACCGGCGTACGCATGGTGACAAACTCTTCGGCCGCCGTCGGGTGCACCCCGATGGTGTCGTCGAAGTCACGCTTGGTGGCGCCAGCCTTCAGGGCAATTGCCAGGCCTTGCACTATCTCGCCGGCATCCGGCCCGACCATGTGGCAGCCCAGCACCTTGTCGGTTTTGCCATCGACCACCAATTTCATCAGCGTGCGCTCCTGGCATTCGGTCAGGGTCAGCTTCATCGGACGGAAGCGACTTTCGAAGATCACCACATCGTGCCCCGCTTCACGCGCTTCTTCTTCGGTCAAACCGACAGTGCCGATGTTCGGCAGACTGAATACCGCTGTCGGGATCATCTTGTAATCCACCGGTCGGTATTGCTCCGGCTTGAACAGACGTCGCGCCACCGCCATGCCTTCAGCCAGCGCCACCGGCGTCAGCTGAACGCGACCGATGACATCACCCAGCGCAAGAATTGACGGCTCGGTGGTCTGGTATTGCTCGTCGACCTTGATGAAACCTTTGTCGTCGAGCTGCACTTCGGTATTTTCCAGGCCGAGATTGTCCAGCATCGGGCGCCGGCCAGTGGCGTAGAACACGCAATCTGCTTCCAGAACGCGACCATCCTTGAGAGTAGCCTTGAGGCTGCCATCGGCTTGTTTGTCGATCCGCTCGATATCGGCATTGAACTGCAGATTCATGCCGCGCTTGGTCAGCTCTTCCTGCAGATGTTTGCGCACCGAACCGTCGAAGCCGCGCAGGAACAGATCACCGCGATACAGCAACGAGGTATCTGCACCGAGACCGTGGAAGATGCCGGCAAATTCGACGGCGATGTATCCGCCACCGACGACCAGGACGCGCTTCGGAAGCTCTTTCAGGAAAAACGCCTGATTGGAGCTGATGGCATGCTCATGCCCCGGGATTTCCGGAATCTGCGGCCAGCCGCCCGTGGCGATCAGAATGTTTTTCGCGGTGTAGCGCTCGCCGTTGACCTCAACTTCGTGCGGACCAACGATTTTCGCGTGCGCTTCGTGCAGGGTCACGCCACTGTTGACCAGCAGATTGCGATAAATACCGTTGAGGCGATTGATCTCGCGATCCTTGTTGGCGATCAGGGTCGCCCAATCGAAATCCGCTTCGCCCAGGTTCCAGCCAAAACCGGACGACTGCTCGAAGTCTTCGGCGAAATGCGCGCCGTACACCAACAGCTTCTTCGGCACGCAGCCGACATTGACGCAGGTGCCACCCAGATAACGGCTCTCGGCCACCGCCACTTTCGCACCGAATCCGGCAGCGAAACGTGCAGCCCGCACACCGCCGGAACCGGCACCAATCACATAAAGGTCAAAATCGTAGGCCATTTCTTTCTCCTCGGCAGGCGATCAGCATACCCGCCGTCGTCCTTTGGGCAAGCACTCCTGCCGATATAGGGGCGGAAAATGAAAAAGCCACCCGAAGGTGGCTTTTTCTTACAGACAGGTAAAGCGCTATCAGTAGGCCTTGCCAGTCTTGTAGAAGTTTTCGAAGCAGAAGTTGGTCGCCTCGATGTAACCCTCGGCACCACCGCAGTCGAAACGCTTGCCCTTGAACTTGTAGGCCATCACGCAGCCGTTCTGGGCCTGCTTCATCAGGGCGTCGGTGATCTGGATTTCACCACCCTTGCCTGGCTCGGTCTGTTCGATCAGGTCGAAGATGTCCGGGGTCAGGATGTAACGACCGATGATCGCCAGGTTCGACGGTGCGTCTTCCGGCTTTGGCTTCTCGACCATGCTGTGTACGCGGTAGATGTCGTCGCGGATCATCTCGCCGGCAATGACGCCGTACTTGCTGGTTTCTGCCGGATCGACTTCCTGAATGGCAATGATCGAGCAGCGGAACTGCTTGTACAGCTTGACCATCTGGGTCAGTACGCCGTCACCTTCGAGGTTGACGCACAGGTCGTCCGCCAGGACCACGGCGAACGGTTCATCACCGATCAGCGGACGACCGGTCAGGATCGCGTGACCCAGGCCTTTCATTTCAGTCTGACGGGTGTAGGAGAACGAGCACTCGTCCAACAGCTTGCGGATACCGACCAGATATTTCTCTTTGTCGGTGCCCTTGATCTGGTTTTCCAGCTCATAGCTGATGTCGAAGTGGTCTTCCAGGGCGCGCTTGCCACGGCCGGTCACGATGGAGATCTCAGTCAGACCAGCATCCAGAGCTTCTTCGACGCCGTACTGGATCAGTGGCTTGTTTACCACCGGCAGCATTTCTTTGGGCATGGCCTTAGTCGCTGGAAGGAAGCGAGTACCGTAACCGGCTGCTGGGAACAAGCATTTCTTGATCATATAAGTCCTTGAAAGGGCTGTGTGTACGAGTTTCGGCGCAGTCTAATCAGGCGGCGTGCACCTTACAATGCCCCGCACTGGCTAACCGATGTCAACATAGAGAAATATTCTCGCGGATAGTTCAATCCGCACGCAGAAGCTGCGCATTCAGCGTAGCCCAAATATTCAGGAGCACCGCATCGACCCGCGCCCGCTCGCCCGTTTGCCGTTATCATGACGCCTTTGAACCAGCCAACGAGGCCGCTAGGATGTCCGCAGCAAAAATCATCAACGGGTACACCGTCGCCAAGGCAAAAGATGGCCAGTGGCATATCACCGCCGCCAACGGTGAAGATGTATCCGGTCCATTGCCCACTGAAGCGATGGCGGTTGAAGTGGCCGCGGTGCTTGATTACACGCCTCCTGCACCGAAGCGTCGCGGCAAGGATCAAGACTGATCGGCGACCACAAATCCCGGCCCTGCCACTGCGCAGGGCTTTTTTTGGCCCGCACACAAAGATGTGGCCAATCGCTATAACCTTTTCACACCGGCGCTGTCATAGCGTCTAGCCCTCTCCTTCCGAAGACGACATCGCCATGAACATCCGTACCCTGCACCGCATGCTGCCACTGATTGCGCTTCTGGCCCTGGCCGGCTGCGCCACTTCCGAAACGACTTATCTGAACAATGGCGAACAAGGCTTGAGCATCGACTGCTCCGGCGAGGCGAACTCCTGGGCCAGTTGCTATGAAAAGGCCGATGCCTCCTGCGCCGGAACCGGCTATCGCATCGTTGGAACGGAAGGTACGCCTGCGCCGAAGGAAAGCGACAAGACACTGGGCGTCGACGTCGGCAATTACAAGACTCGCAGCGTCGTGGTGGTCTGCAAGTAGGTTCTACATGTGGATTTCGGCGAACTTGATCCCCAGCCCGCGAACGACCTCAATCAGGTCGTCCAGACGGCCAAACGATTCGACTTCGTCGTTTTCATCCACCAGAAAATAACTGCGCCCGGCGCTTTTCTTGAAAAACACGATCCACTCACCCGGATTCGCCGGGTTCTGAATCACATGCGTGGCCGCAATCAGCCCTTCTTTATGGCGCTCGCGCACCTGCTCCCGCTTCATGCACATCTCCAGAAATGACAATGCCGCCCAGGCGTGGCCTGGACGGCATCAATACCGATGACTGACAGTTTATCAGCCGGAAATGCACACCGTGGCGGCATTGCGTACATCCCGAGGACGTATCGGCACATTGGACATGCGCTCATGCAACTTGATACTGCTGCCGCCGGAGCGATCCTCGATGTCAAACACAGCCGCCGGGCCGGATGACAATTTCCCCGGCACGATCACCCGAACCCCGTCCTTGTGCGGCTCCATTTGCAAGGCCCCGCGGCTTTGCGCCAGCTGGTCAGCCAGGCACTGCGCATATTCGTGGGGCTTCTTGCCGGAAATGACGTTCATGGTCGGCAACGTCTCGTTAATCTCCGAAACGCTTGCGCAACCACCCATCGCCAATGCCAACGGCACAATGACCACACCCCACTTCATACAGAATCTCCTATAAAGACCGTCGGACAGCACGAATGCCAATTTTCTCCGAGGCTCATTGCATTTAACGCACATGGAATCGCGAATAACTGTTTTTAATTGTCAAAGCAGCGCCCGACGGCCGGATAATAACCTGTCCGGACTGATAAACTGCCGCCAATCGACCTTGCTATCGTTTTGATTTTGTAGAAAAAGCCCTTCTGGAGGCGCCCATGAAATTTATTCACCAGCGCGAGCACCTCAACGAAGACGACATCGTCGTCATCCAATGCTCGCAAACCTGCAACATCCGTCTGATGAACGACGCCAACTTCCGCAGCTTCAAGAACGGCGGCCGTCACACCTACCACGGCGGCGCCTTCGACACCTTTCCGGCCCGCATCACAGCGCCGAGTACCGGTTTCTGGAACATCACCATCGACACCGTCAACCGCCGCGCAATCAGCGTGACCCGCAAGCCGACCCTGACGCACTCGATCAAGATCATCCGTCGTTCCAGCTCCAAACTCAGCTGATCGCCCCCTCAATACAATCAGGTAAGCATGACCGTGGCTCAAACGACCAAATACGTCATCAAGTACAAACTCAACGGCGAGCGCCGCTTCGAATTCGCTCAGCTGGAAAACGGCACGCCGGAAGAAGCCAAGGCTGCGCTGGATGCCCTGCATGGCCAGAGCGGCGACGTGATCAGCGATATCAACGTCAGCAAGGCCTTGTAAGACACGGGTGACAATTCGACCGCAAGCGCCGGAGTGTTCCGGCGTCGCGGGCTGCCTAGACTGATCGCCTGGACAAGCACCAAGGAATCAGCATGCCGATGTCACCCGACTCTCCCCTCGACAGGCTCGACTGGGTCGCAATGGAGCAACAGCTGGATCAGGACGGCTGTACCGTCATCCGCTCGTTGTTGCGCCCGGAAACCTGCGAGCGCCTGAGTGCGCTTTATCCGCAAAGCGAACCGTTCCGTTCGCAGGTGATCATGGCGCGCCACGGCTTCGGTCGTGGTGAATACAAATATCTACGCTACCCGCTGCCTCCGGTGGTTGAGCGCCTGCGCAATGCGCTTTATCCACGACTTGTTCCCCTGGCCAACCGCTGGCACGAACGAATGGGATTGCCGGAACGGTTTCCACCTCTGCACAGCGAATTTCTGGCGTGCTGTCACGCCGCCGGTCAACTGCGGCCTACCCCGCTCTTGCTGCAATACGGCCCACAGGACTACAACTGTCTGCATCAGGACTTGTACGGCGAACACATCTTTCCGCTGCAAGTGGCGATTCTTCTGTCAGAGCCTGGCGAAGATTTCAGCGGCGGTGAATTCGTCCTGACCGAGCAACGTCCGAGAATGCAGTCTCGCCCGCTGGTGATGGACCTGAGAAAAGGTGACGCCTTGATCTTTGCCGTCAACCAGCGCCCGGTCAAAGGCGTGCGCGGCGATTATCGGGTCACCATGCGCCACGGCGTGAGTCGCCTGCACAGCGGGAAACGGCATACTCTCGGCATCATCTTTCACGACGCAACCTGACCATCATGCACAGCAATTTCGACCTCTTCGCCGACACCGAGCAGCCACCCCGCTCCGAGCAGATTGGAGAGCAATCGTGGGTCTTGCGTGGCTTCGCCCTGTCCCGTATCGAGCAATTGCTGCCGGCGCTGGAATCGGTCATCGAACGTGCCCCGTTGCGGCACATGATGACGCCCGGAGGCTTCAGCATGTCCGTTGCCACCAGCAGCTGCGGCGCTTTGGGCTGGATCACCGATCGCAGCGGCTACCGCTACTCGGCCGAAGATCCAATCAGCCACCAGCCCTGGCCACAAATGCCTGAGGTCTTTCGCGAGCTGGCCCAGGCAACGGCGAAGCAAGTCGGATTTTCCGACTTCACACCGGATTCCTGCCTGATCAACCGCTATGTCCCCGGCGCGAAAATGTCTTTGCATCAGGACAAAGACGAACATTCCTACGCCGCACCTATCGTGTCCCTGTCATTGGGCTTACCCGCCATGTTCCTGTTCGGCGGCTTCGCCCGCAGCGACAAGAGTCAGCGCATTTCGCTGTTGCACGGCGACATGGTGATCTGGGGCGGCGTCGACCGGCTGCGCTATCACGGCGTCCTGCCGATCAAACACGGCCGGCATCCACAGCTGGGCGAACAGCGTTTCAATCTGACATTTCGCACCGCTGGATAACCTCACGGAATTTGACCGCAAGGGCCGGAGTGTTACGGTTGGCGGCACTGGTTAACCTGAAATTCAACAGGTCAACGGACTCTCCATCATGAAAACGCTTTCGACCCCTTTGAACACTCAAGACGATCCACGCTGGGCCGCTGTTGTCGCCCGCGACCCACGTGCGGACGGTCAATTTGTCTATGCAGTGAAGACCACCGGCATCTATTGCCGCCCGAGCAGTCTGGCGCGCCTGCCGAAGCCGCAGAATGTCGAGTTCTTCGACACGGCAGAAGCAGCTGAAGCGGCGGGATATCGCCCCAGCAAACGGGCGAGCAAGGATCAAAGCGACGTAGCCGCGCAACATGCCGCGACCGTAGCCGCCGCCTGCCGGCAGATCGAAAGCGCCGAAACGCTGCCGGCACTCAACGAACTGGCCGAAGCCGCCGGCCTCAGCGCCTTCCATTTCCATCGGGTATTCAAAGCCGCAACCGGCCTGACACCCAAGGGTTACGCCGCCGCGCATCGTTCCCGCAGAGTGCGGCAACGTCTGGCAGATGGCGGCTCGGTGACCGACGCGCTGTACGACGCCGGCTTCAACTCGAACAGCCGCTTCTACGAGTCCGCAGACCAGTTGCTGGGCATGAAACCCGGCGATTTCCGGGCCGCCGGGCAAAACAACGACATTCGTTTTGCGGTCGGCCAATGTTCGCTCGGCGCGATTCTGGTGGCACAGAGTGACCGGGGGATCTGCGCGATTCTGTTGGGGGACGATCCTCATCAACTGGTCTGCGACCTGCAGGATCAGTTTCGCCGGGCCAACCTGATCGGGGCTGATGCCGAGTTCGAACAACTGATCGCCCATGTCGTCGGCTTCATCGAAGCACCAGCCATCGGCCTCGATCTGCCACTGGATGTGCGGGGCACCGCGTTTCAGGAACGGGTCTGGCAGGCACTGCGCGAAATTCCGGTCGGCAGCACCGCCAGTTACGCCGACATCGCTCAGCGCATCGGCTCGCCAAAAGCGGTTCGGGCCGTGGCTCAGGCTTGCGGTGCCAACAGCCTCGCGGTGGCGATCCCTTGCCACCGTGTGGTGCGCAGCGACGGCAATCTCTCGGGCTACCGCTGGGGTGTGGAGCGCAAGCGTGAGCTGTTGTCCCGGGAAACGCAGCCTTAGCGAATACCGATGTAGATAGCTACCGACTCCGGGCCAAGGTAGGCCTCGAAGTCGGTGGCATAACGACGCTGGATCTGCGGGTTGGCTTCGAAGTGTTTCCAGATCCGGCCCCAGGTGGCGATGACGGCGTCGGGCAATGCGCCCTGCCCCTGAAACACCAGATACTCGCCACTCTCGATCCGGATTGTTTCGAAACCGCTTTGCGGATCAACGACAGCAACGCCGGCGGTCACATCGAATGCACCCGAGGCATCGGACTCGTAAGCCGAATACACCCCGTAAATCGGCGACTCGGTCTGCTTGCCGGGAATGACCTCTGCCAGGTTCTTCCCGAAGAACTCGCCCCACATCGGACCGATTTTCGCAGTCTCAGCCTTGTGTTCTGCGGCATTGGTGGTTCGAACTCGCAAGCCTGAAACCGTGAACGACTCAACGTGCTGTTGTTGTAAATCCATCGAAGTGCCACTCCCTTTTTTGAAGTGCGGCCCGGCAGGTCCGCGATGGCGCTTAATGTGTCAGCGATTGACGTCTACGACAACCCGTCCGCGCAACTGTCCGGCGAGCAATTTCGGAGCAGCTTCGATCGCTTCGCTGAGGCCGATTTCGTGGCTGATCAGGGGCAACAGGGTGAAATCCAGATCCTTGGCCAGACGCGCCCAGGCCTCGATTCGACGGGCCTTGGGCTGGGTCACGCTGTTGATGCCGGCCAGCGTCACGCCACGCAGGATGAACGGGGCCACCGATGCCGGAAAGTCCATACCCTGAGCCAGACCACATGCCGCAACGGTGCCTTCGGCGCGGGTACTCGCACAGGCATTGGCCAACGTATGACTGCCGACCGAATCGATCACCGCAGCCCAGCGCTCCTTCGCCAAGGGTTTGCCTGGCTCGGACAAAGTTGCACGATCGATGATTTCGCTGGCGCCCAGTCGCTGCAAATATTCATGTTCCGACACGCGCCCGGTGGACGCCGCCACGCGAAAGCCAAGTTTGTGCAACAAAGCAATGGCAAAGCTGCCGACCCCGCCATTGGCACCGGTGACCAGTACTTCACCCTGCTCTGGCGTCACGCCATTGCGCTCCAGCACCATGATGCACAGCATCGCCGTGTAGCCCGCGGTGCCAATGGCCATGGCTTGCGCGGCAGTGAAGGCTTTTGGCAGCGGAATCAGCCAGTCGCCGTTGAGCCGCGCCTTCTGGGCCAGACCGCCCCAGTGGCTTTCACCCACGCCCCAACCGTTGAGCAGCACCTGATCGCCAGCCTTGTAGTCGGGATGCGAACTGACTTCGACCGTACCCGCCAGATCGATCCCGGGCACCATCGGAAACTTGCGCACCACCGGACTGTTGCCGGTAATCGCCAACCCGTCCTTGAAGTTGAGCGTGCTGTACGCGACGCGCACCGTCACATCGCCTTCAGGCAACTGCTGCTCGTCGATTTTCTGCAGGCTGGCGCGATAACCGCTGTCGTCTTTGTCGATCAGAATGCCGTTGAACATGACTGCCTCTCAGGGGAAGGATTCGGGAGATCGTGGCATTCAAATAGCACACTGCAACATTTTGCCCCACTCGACTTTCCGCCAATCGCTGAAACCGGCGGGTGAATCCGGATCGGGCGACTATGCTTTTTCGACTGCTTCCGTTTATCCCCGAGAAGCCTTTGTCGATGGAGCTGACAATGTCCCGCGCCCGCCCTTTTCTTGCCTGGTTGATGCTCTGTCTGTTGGCATTCAACAGCGCGTGGGCGGCGCCTGCGGCCAAGACGGCAGACGCCGCTGCCGTTGAGCCGACCTGGCCGCAAGTCATCACCAGCGGCAAGTCAAAACTCACCGTGTACCAGCCCCAGCTCGACAGCTGGGACGGCTACACCTTGCAGGCCCGCGCCGCCGTCGAGGCGACCGATGCCGACGGCAAGGCGACTTACGGGATCGTCCAGTTCAGCGCTCATACGCTGGTCGACAAGGCGACTCGCTGGGTCATGCTCGACCAGTACAAGATCATCAAGGCCGACTTCCCTGCCGACGCCAACCAGGCCGACACCTGGATTACGACACTGCAAAGCGATGCGGCCAAGCGCAAGAAAACCATCTCCCTGGATCAGCTCGAAGCCGCGGTCGGCGTCCTGACCGCCGAACAGAAAGCCGACACGGCGCCACTGGAAAACACGCCACCGACCATCATCAGCTCTGACGTGCCGGCCATGCTCGTTTATATCGACGGTGAGGCCGCGTATCGCCCGGTGGACGACACCGGACTGCAACGAGTCATCAACACCCGTCCTCTGCTGCTCAAGGACGGCCAGGGCAAACACTATCTGCACGTGTTCGACGGCTGGATGGTTGCCGATCAATTGGCAGGGCCGTACACCCTGCTGTCCTCGCCCCTGGCGGATCTGGAGAAAGCCAAGAAAGCCGCGATCGAGAGTCGGCAAGTGGATCTGCTCACCGGGCAAAGCGATCCGAAGGACAAGGTACCGAGTCTGGCCAAATCGCCGCAGCCGAAGATCTTCGTGGCCACGACCCCGACCGAGCTGATCGTCACCGATGGTGCGCCACAGTGGCTGCCGATCCAGGGTACGCAATTGCTGTATGTCAGCAACACCACCGGGCACATCTTCAAGGAAATCGGCGACCAGAACAGTTATGTGCTGATCTCCGGCCGCTGGTTCCATGCCGCGGACATGAATGGCCCCTGGACATTTACCCCGGCGGACAAGCTGCCGGCAGACTTCGCCAACATCCCCGACGACAGCCCGAAAGAAAACGTCAAAGCCTCGGTTGCCGGGACGCCGCAGGCAAGGGAAGCGGCCATTGCCGCCACGATCCCGCAGACGTCGGCAATCAAGAAAAGCGCGGTCAAAATGACTGCCCCGCAATTCGATGGTGAGCCTCAACTCAAAGCCATCAGCGGAACCCCGCTTCAGTATGTGATCAACAGCGCGACGCCGATCATCCGGGTCGATGAAAACAGTTGGTATGCGGTGGAGAACGGCATCTGGTTCGTCGCGACAGCGGTGGCCGGGCCATGGACCGTCGCCAGTTCGGTACCGGCGGTGATTTATTCGATTCCGCCGAACTCGCCGATGCATTACCTCACCTACGTCAAAGTCTATGAGTCCAGCGGTGACACGGTCGTCGTCGGCTATACCCCGGGTTATCAAGGCTCGACGCTGGATCCAGCGACCGGCGTCGTGGTTTACGGCACAGGCTATCCGTACACACCCTGGGTGGGCACTGTCTGGTACGGGCCGCCAGTGACTTACGGTTTTGGCGTCGCCATTCGCTACACGCCGTGGACAGGCTGGACCTTCGGTTTCGGCTTCGGCTGGAGCTGGGGCGGCAGCACTGCCGCGATGGGTTGGGGCTGGGGCGCCTATCCATGGTGGGGCAATTACGGCTGGGGTTACGCGTGGGGGCCACATCTGTATCCGGCGCCATTGGCCTGGGGAGGCGCAGCCTACGGTTATCACGGCGGCGCCGTGACCTGGGGGCCGGGCGGCTGGGCCAGCACTACCGGCAACATCTATCGGCAATGGGGCGACCGGGCGACGGTCAGCCGCTATGGCGCGGGCTACAACGCCTGGACCGGCAACCGCTGGGCCGGTCAGGTCGGCTCTTCCTATAACTCACGGACCGGGATTGCTACGGCAGGTCAGCGCGGTGCGGTACACAATGTCTACACCGGTAACTATGCAGCGGGTCGCAGTGGTGAAGTGGTCGGGCCCAACGGTGGTGCAATTGCCGGAGGCCGCGTTACGGCAGGCAATGTTCGCAATGGCACTCAGGTTACCGCCAATCGAGGCGCCGTCTACAACCCGAACACCGGCAACACCACGCAGTACGGCGGGATCCATGGGCGTAACAGCGGCGCCGCGCGGGTTGGCGACAACGTTTACGCGGGGCATGACGGCAACGTCTACAAGAAAACCGATGACGGCTGGCAGTCGATGGTCAAGGGAGGCGCGACACGTGCGCCGATCAACAACAATGCTCAGTTGCAGAACCTCAACCGCGATTCAGCGGCGCGTAACGTTGGTAATCAGCGCCTGAACAACTTCCACAACTCTTCGCAGTTCATGAACCATTCATTCGGTGGAGGCGGTGGTGGCGGATTTCATCGACGCTGACCCGAATCCCGCGAGACCACAAATCTAGGCTGGCCCTGAACCCGGTTTTGCTGGTAAAAAAACCGGCTTCAGCTTCTCTGCCCTGCTTTGTCCTTCGGAGTCTTTTCCATGAACCAATGGCCAGATACGCGCATTCTTGACCTGCTCGGCATCGAACTGCCGATTATCCAGGGCCCTATGGCCGGTGCCACCAACTCGTCGATGGTCATCGCCGTCTGCAACGCGGGCGGTTTGGGTTCAATGCCGGCAGCTATGTTGAGCATCGAGCAATTGCGCGAAGAACTGAAGGCCATCCGCCAAGGCACCGACAAACCGTTCAACGTCAATTTCTTCTGCCACCAGCCACCGGCCGCCGATGAGCAGCGGGCACGGGACTGGAAGAATCTGCTGGAACCCTACTACCGCGAACTGGGTGCCGATTTCGACGCTCCGACGCCGGTATCCAACCGTGCACCGTTTGATGCGGCCGCTTGCGAAGTGCTTGAAGAGTTTCGTCCTGAAGTAGTGAGTTTCCACTTTGGCCTGCCGGAAAAATCCCTGCTGGACCGGGTCAAGGCGACCGGCGCGAAAATCCTCTCCTCGGCCACCAACGTCGATGAAGCCATCTGGCTGGAGCAGCATGGTTGCGACGCAATCATCGCCATGGGTTACGAAGCCGGCGGGCACCGGGGCATGTTCCTCAGCGATGACTTGAGCAGCCAGGTCGGGACCTTTGCCCTCGTGCCGCAAATCGTCGACGCGGTCAAAGTGCCGGTGATTGCCGCCGGTGCGATCGCCGATGCGCGAGGCGTGGCAGCGGCGTTCATGCTCGGTGCATCGGCCGTGCAGGTCGGCACGACTTATCTGTTTACCCCGGAAGCCAAAGTCAGCGCCTCTCATCACAAGGCGCTGCGTACCGCCAAAGACAGTGAAACAGCGGTCACCAACCTGTTCACCGGGCGCCCGGCACGGGGAATTCTGAATCGAGTGATGCGCGAAGTGGGTCCGATGTCGGCCAAGGCACCGGCGTTTCCGTTGGCCGGCGGTGCTCTGATGCCCTTGCGCGCCAAGGACGAGGCCGACTTCAGCAACCTGTGGGCCGGTCAGGCGTTTAGGCTGGGCAAGGAGTTGAGCAGTGCTGAACTGACCCGGCAACTGGCCGAAGGAGCGCTCGCGAAACTCGTTCGGTAAAGGCACAGCAGACCGAGGGATTCCATGCCCTCACCTGCCCGCCTGAAACCAGCACTTTCCGTTTGGAAGCATTTCGCTATATATTCAGCTATATAGCGATTCACCCCCTCGCATCGGCGCAGTCTACCCCTCTAACAACAACTGCCCACTGCACCTGCCAACAACGGAGCTGTTACATGACCATTCGTGCCTCACGTTTTGCCCCTACCTGCCTGGCCTCCCTGCTTGCGGTGTTCGCCGTCGGCGCTGTTCAGGCGGATGAAGTGCAAGTTGCCGTCGCGGCCAACTTCACTGCACCGATCCAGGCAATCGCCGCCGATTTCGAAAAAGACACCGGGCACAAACTGGTCGCAGCCTACGGTGCCACCGGGCAGTTCTACACCCAGATCAAGAACGGCGCACCGTTCGAGGTATTCCTCTCCGCTGACGACACCACGCCTGAAAAACTGGAAAAAGAAGGCGACACCGTCAAAGGTTCGCGCTTCACCTACGCCATCGGCACCCTGGCGCTGTGGTCGGCCAAAGAAGGTTACGTCGATGCCAAAGGTGACGTCCTGAAGAAAAACGAATACCAGCACCTGTCCATCGCCAACCCGAAAGCCGCGCCTTATGGTCTGGCGGCCACCCAGGTGCTGGAAAAGCTGAAATTGACTGAAGCGACCAAAGCCAAGATCGTCGAAGGCCAGAACATCACTCAGGCCTACCAGTTCGTATCCACCGGCAACGCCGAGCTGGGCTTCGTTGCCCTTTCGCAGATCTACAAGGACGGCAAAGTCAGCAGCGGTTCGGCGTGGATCGTTCCGGCGAGCATGCACGACCCGATCAAACAGGACGCCGTCATTCTGAACAAAGGCAAGGACAACGCCGCCGCCAAGGCACTGGTTGACTACCTCAAAGGCCCGAAAGCCGCTGCGGTCATCAAGTCCTATGGTTATCAGCTGTAAATGTCGCTGACGAGTGCCGATTTCGCGGCGATCTGGCTGACCCTGAAACTGGCGTCCCTGACCACCGCAATCCTGCTGGTCATCGGCACTCCGATTGCCCTGTGGTTGTCGCGCAGCCGTTCCTGGCTGCGCGGCCCCATCGGGGCGATCGTTGCCCTGCCCCTGGTGTTGCCGCCGACTGTCATTGGTTTCTATCTGTTGCTGGCAATGGGGCCGAATGGCTTTCTGGGTCATTTCACCCAGTGGCTTGGGCTTGGCACGCTCACCTTCAGTTTCACCGGGCTGGTCATCGGTTCGGTGCTCTACTCCATGCCTTTTGTGGTGCAGCCGTTGCAAAACGCCTTCTCCGCCATCGGCACTCGCCCACTGGAAGTGGCCGCGACTTTGCGCGCCAATCCCTGGGACACTTTTTTCAGCGTCATCCTGCCGCTCGCGCGCCCCGGTTTCGTTACCGCAGCGATCCTCGGCTTCGCCCATACGGTTGGCGAATTCGGCGTGGTGCTGATGATCGGCGGCAATATTCCCGACAAGACCCGAGTGGTCTCGGTACAAATCTACGACCATGTTGAAGCCATGGAATATTCACAAGCGCATTGGCTCGCCGGGGCAATGCTGGTGTTTTCGTTTCTGGTGTTGCTGGCGCTCTATTCCAGCCGCAAGTCGCGCGCAGGCTGGAGCTGATCGATGATTGAAGCACGCTTGAAACTCGCTTACTCAGGCTTCGGCCTGGATGTCGACCTGCACCTGCCGGGTCGTGGCGTGACCGCATTGTTCGGGCAATCAGGCTCCGGCAAGACCACCTGCCTGCGCTGCATCGCCGGGCTTGAACGGGCCTCGCACGCCTTTGTGCAAATCAACGACGAAGTCTGGCAGGACAGCGAGAAAGGCATTTTCGTCCCGCCGCACAAACGTGCGCTCGGCTATGTCTTTCAGGAAGCGAGCCTGTTTCCACACCTCTCGGTGCTGGCCAACCTGCAATTCGGACTCAAGCGAATTGCCAGGCATCAGCGCCGGGTCGACATGGCGCAAGCCACTGAACTCTTGGGAATCGGCCATTTGCTGGAACGTCATCCGCAGCATCTGTCCGGCGGTGAACGTCAGCGCGTCGGTATCGCCCGGGCATTGCTGACCAGCCCGAAACTGCTGTTGATGGACGAACCGCTGGCCGCCCTCGACAGTCAGCGCAAAAGCGAAATCCTGCCTTACCTGCAACGGCTGCACGACGAACTCGATATCCCGGTTCTGTATGTCAGTCACGCACAGGATGAAGTCGCGCGACTGGCCGATCATCTGGTACTGCTCGACAACGGTAAAGCGCTGGCCAGCGGCCCCATCGGCGAAACCCTGGCGCGCCTCGATCTTCCTCTGGCAATGGGCGATGACGCTGGCGTCGTGATCGAGGGGCTAGTCATTTCCTACGATCACGACTACCAATTGCTTTGCCTGCAATTGCCCGACACGTTGTTGAGCATTCGCGTGACTCACTCCCCCATGGAAGTGGGTCAGGCGCTGCGCTGCAAAGTGCAGGCTCGCGATATCAGCCTGACTCTGCAAAACACCGAACACAGCAGCATCCTCAATCGGTTGCCGGTCACGGTGGTCAGCGAAATGCCCGCCGACAATGCCGCTCATGTGCTGATTCGCCTCGATGCGGGCGGCACGCCGCTGCTGGCCCGTATTACCCGTTACTCACGGGATCAGCTTGGTGTGCATGCCGGCCAGAAATTATGGGCGCAGATCAAGGCTGTCGCCGTTCTGGCATAAATCGGTCGGCACGACTGCCGGGGTCTGCGGTCAATCGCTGTAACAGCCCGATTGCCGCCCAGGAACCCCGCCATGCCCGATACCGCGCTGACCGATGTGTTGCCTTCGGACCTGCATTACGTCGATGACACCCAGCCGGGACTCACCCGCAAAAAGCTGCGCGGCAAGTTCTGCTACTTCGACGCAACTGGCCAGCGCATCCGCGATCCTGACGAAATCAAACGCATCAATGCGCTGGCAGTGCCTCCAGCCTACACCGATGTGTGGATCTGCGCGGACCCTCGCGGCCATCTGCAAGCCACCGGCCGCGATGCTCGCGGGCGCAAACAATACCGCTATCACCCACGCTGGCGCGAAGTCCGTGATGCCGACAAATACTCGCGCTTGCGTGAGTTCGGCATGGCGCTGCCGAAATTGCGCAAACAGCTGGAAGTGCTGCTGGACGCGCCGGGGTTCAGCCGCGACAAAGTCATGGCTACGGTGATCACGCTGCTCGATGCCACGCTGATTCGCGTCGGCAATACGCAATACGCGCGGGACAATCGATCGTACGGCCTGACCACCTTGCGCAGCCGGCATGTCGAGATCAATGGCAGTGCGATCCTGTTCCAGTTTCGCGGCAAGAGCGGTATCGAGCATCAGATCACCGTCAAAGACCGACGCCTGGCGCGGATCATCAAGCGCTGCCTGGAAATCCCGGGGCAGAACCTGTTCCAGTACCTGGATGAGCATGGCGAACGGCACACTGTCAGCTCTTCCGACGTCAACACCTATCTGCAAACCCTGACGGGCGCGGATTTCACCGCCAAGGACTACCGGACCTGGGCCGGCAGCGCCCTCGCCCTGGCGGTGCTGCGGGAGTTGCAATGGGAGTCGGAAACCGAGGCCAGACGGCATGTGGTGGAGATGGTCAAGGGTGTGGCGCGGCAATTGGGCAACACCCCGGCGGTGTGCCGCAAATGCTATATCCACCCGGCCGTGGTGGAGCATTTCATGCTGGGCGCACTGGCGGAGCTGCCAAAGCCGAGGATCCGCAAAGGTCTGCGCAAGGAAGAAGTCGCCTTGGCGCTATTTCTTGAACGCATGTCAGACATGGCTTGAAGCGGTCGAACGTCTCGACTAGGCTATCGGACTTCCCCTCCCAAGGACGACCGCAGAAAGTGAACAACTAAGCCTTCAAAAATGTAATCGCGACACGCCTTTCAGGGCGCTTGTCTGTTTTCACGACATTTTTTGGAGGTGCCGATGACTCACGTCTCGCGTACGCCTGCCCTCGTCTCCCTGAATCAGCTGGGTTTCCAGTTCGCCAATGGCGAGACGATTTTCGATGCACTCGATTTGAAGTTCGATCACACGCCGACCGCCATCGTCGGACGCAACGGTGTCGGCAAAAGCGTACTGGCGCGCTTGATCGCCGGACAATGGCTACCCACCACCGGCAGCGTGACGCGCACAGTGGCCACAACCTACGTAACGCAAACCTTGGTCGCCGCACCTGGCGAGACGGTCGCCGAGACCACCGGCAGCGCCGCCATTCTTCAGGCCCTGGAGCGAATGAACCGAGGCTGCGGATCAGTCGAGGACTTCGACCTCATTGGCGAGCAATGGGATCTCGCGGAGCGTTTGCGGCGCTTGCTCGATGACGCCGGGCTGGCCGAGGTTGCACTCACTGACTTGACCGAACAACTCAGTGGCGGCCAGCAAGCACGAGTCGCACTGATCGGCGCGTTTTTGAGTCAGGCTTCGTTGATGGTCCTTGATGAACCGACTAACCATCTGGATTCATCGGGACGGCAATGGCTGATGGCCGCACTGGAGCGCTGGCACAGCGGGCTGATCGTCGTCAGCCATGACCGGCAATTGCTCGATGGCATGCAACGGATTGTCGAATTGAATGGCGTGGAGGCAAATGACTTTCGCGGCAATTATTCGGCGTTCCGTGAACACCAGCGGATTCATCAAGCAGCGGCACAAGCGCGTCTCGATCAAGCCCGAAGCGAACGCCAGCGTGAACACGTACGGTTGCGGCGTGAACACGACACGATACAACGCCATGCAGCCAATTCCCGACGCAAAGCCGAAACCGCCAACATTGCCAGTTTCGAATACGTGGCGATCAAAGGCGCCGCCCGGGAAATCATGGGGCATGTCCGACAAAGCCATCAGGCACGCAAGTCCGAGCTGGATGCCCAGGTATGGGAGGCATATGCCAAGGTACAGCCCGCAGACAATGTGCTGGTCAACCTGCCCGGAAGCACCGTGCCGAACAATCGTCAGGTCTGCACGCTGATTGAAGCAGGATTGCCATGGCTGCCCCGCGAAGCAGCAACGAGCTACCTGAGCCTGGCGATCCGTGGTCCGATGCGAATCGCTGTCAGCGGTCCCAACGGGTGCGGCAAATCGACCCTGCTGAAAGTGCTGGCCGGGCAATGGGCACCAATCGGCGGGGTCGCCACGACTCACGTTCCATTCGCGTTTATTGATCAGCAACTGGCCCAACTGGACGATCAGCGCTCGATCACCGAACAGTTGATGACGCAGGGCGCGGGCCTGGACGAAGGCACGCTGCGCAGCAACCTCGCTCACCTGCAACTGGATGCTCGTCGCGCCACGGGATGTTGCGCTTCATTGAGCGGTGGCGAACGCCTGAAAGCCGCACTGGCGCTGGCATTGTGGAGAGCAGAGCCTGCGCAACTGCTGTTGCTGGACGAACCGACCAATCATCTGGACCTGCCCTCGGTGGAAGCTTTCGAACGAGCGTTGCAGACATTTCCGGGAGCGATAGTTGCCGTTTCGCACGACCAGGACTTCCTCAAGGCGCTGCAACCGACTCACTCACTGAACTGGCGTCGTTCCGGGTGGACACTTCAACCGACGAACTGACCTGACTATTTTTTGCACGATTTGTCAGGGCTTCTATAGTTGATCTGATATGAATCAGTTGCGGTGACGCCATGGAAGACATATTCGTCGTGAAGCGTTGCAACAAGATCATCATTCACGGTCGCCGCGCAGGAGAAAGTCTTCACGAACCCGCCGAGGCCACCAGTGGTATCGCATCAGTGACACGCGTACTGGCGGTTTCATCGGGGATGGTTACGATCTGGAAGAGGACGCCCGGCGAGAATGCCAGCGACTGAATGCCGCCAGTTCACGGGTGACTGTCAGTGAGTCTTCTGACTGATAGCTGTCATTTACGGGTCTATACTCAAACCAGCTGAAGGAGCAGCGCCCCAACGGCAGAGAGCTCGCGCTTCGCGGGCTTTTTGCTGCCTCAGAGCGGTTTCCTGAACGGAGGTGTTCCATGTCCGAAAGAGAGTCCATCACCACTCTCCTCACCTTGCTCGAGGCCCGGGAGGCACGCCTTGCCGCAGCCTGCAAAGAGATCGCCGACTGGGTCGATCATCAAGGCGGGCACCCGACCGCCCTGCGCATTCGCGATCGCTTGAACGACATCGAAAAGGATACGCCGCTAATCCGCAGCACCCTCTCGTCGCTCAAGCCTGTCGATCGGCCGCTGCCACGCTTCAGGTGATCCACTGATTCGCACAATGCCTGCAAAAAAAGAACGTCCTTGGTGGTGAAAGGTCAAACCCTTTACACGTCACCAAGGAGGCGTCTCATGGTCATTCACTTCAAAGTCGACGGGCATCTTGCCTGTGGTCACAAGGGCAACAATCTCAGCGCCAGCCCCGAGCTCAATCGCGTCAAGTGCCGCAGCTGCCGCAACACCGACGCTTATAAAAAAGCACGCAAAGATCAGCGCAATGCGGCGCGCCGGGCCGCTCGCCATGCCAAGGCAACGAACCATGCATCCAGTTGGCGTTCCGAGTGGATCGAGCGTCTGACGGCGATGGCTGGCCTCCAGCGTCTGCCGAGGGGTTTTACCGGGCAAGCCTTCGTCTAGACCGGTAACACAATGGGCCGACTGTTCGGCCCATTCCTGCTGATGTGTTTATTACTGTGTAGCTCTGCCGATGCTATGGTGAGTCCTGTCGGTTCCAGTTTCGGTAACTCAGCGTGCAAACATCCATTGATCCTGAAGACAACTCAGGAACGCCCCCCTCGCCTCGCCGCAATCCGTCACAAAAACGCAGCCGTGAACGGCAGGAACGGATTCTCGGGGTGGCTACACGGCTGATTGCCAGCAAGGGCAGCGATCAGTTGAAGATGAGCGAAATCGCTTCACTCTGCGAGATATCCATCGGTTCTCTCTATCAGTATTTTCCCGACAAAAGCTCAATCATCCTCAGCCTCGCGCAGCGTTACAACGCAGAAAGCCGCCGTTGTATCCAGGTTGCACTGGAGGCGGTCCACGATGCGCAATCGCTGGAAGTCGCTTATTCGGAACTGCTGGATCTGTACTACCAGATCATCACGGCAGAACCGGTCATGCGCGATATCTGGTCAGGCATGCAGGCTGACAAACAGCTGCTGGATCTGGAACTGCAGGAAAGTCGCATTGCGGCGCAAATGTTGACCCGCGCGGTACTGCGCGCTTTCCCGGACGCCAATGAACAACAAGTGAGCGATGCGGCTTTTCTGGTCTGGCAACTGGGTGAATCAACGATGCGCCTGGCCATTTCCTGCTCCGAGGCAGAAGGTAAGCGACTGGTCGAAACCTTCAAGCGCATGTCGCTTCGGGAAATACTGCATCCGGCCCTCGCCGACTCTTCGATTTAAATCCGTGACGTTCAACAAATGACCTGTCGTCGGCTGAGGGCAGGCGTTTCTTGACGGCATAACGTGAGCATCTATCGTATTTTTTGTGAGAGATACTCACGTTAACAGAGAGATGATCATGACAAACTCAGAAGCCCAACCCTTTCTGATACTCGGCGCTACCGGAAAAACCGGAAGCCGCATCAGCAAACGACTGATCGAAGAAGGACATCCGGTTCGACCAGGGTCACGCAATGCACCCATCCCGTTCGATTGGGAGAGTCCTTCAACCTGGAGCGCTGCTCTCACGGGGGCGCGCGCCGTCTATATCTCCTATCAGCCCGATCTCGCCATGCCCGGCGCCCTGGAAACCTTGCAGGCGTTCGTTTCGCTCGCGGTCGAGCACCGCGTCAAACACTTGGTACTTCTGTCAGGACGCGGTGAAATTGAAGCGCAAGAAGCTGAACGTATTGTGCAGAACAGCGGTATCGACTGGACAATTTTGCGTGCCAGCTGGTTTTTCCAGAACTTCAGCGAAGCGCATTTTCTCGATCCGATCATCGAAGGTCAGCTCGTGCTGCCAGTTGGCAATGTCGCTGAGCCCTTTGTCGATGCGGAAGATATTGCCGAGGTCGCCGTGCAGGTCCTCACAAAACCGGGACATAAAGGAAAATTTTATGAGCTCACAGGGCCAAGGGCACTGACCTTTTACGAAGCGCTAGAAGAAATCAGCTCGGTGACCGGACGGGATATTCAGTTCACACAAGTCTCGGCGAAGGTTTACCTCAAGGAACTTGAGCGTGCGCAATTGCCGACACCCTATGTCAACCTGTTGCTTTACCTTTTCACCACCGTGCTAGATGGACGCAATGCGGCGGTAGCCGATGGCGTGAAACAAGCCTTGGGGCGCCCGGCGAATGACTTCAGCGCTTATGCCAGGCGCACGGCTTCGACCGGAATCTGGAACGCGCGGTAGTAAAAGGAAATTGGACGAAGACGTATGTATTTATCGGAAACACAAAAGCGGGTATGCATGAGAAATATCATGCAAACTTTTTGATTTAACAAACGACTAGCGTATGCAGACCTGCTCAATCCATCGGTGCATTCGCAATCAAAGTCTTGGGTTACAGATACGTGCTCATTCCCCCAACGCTCCATTTCTCGCCCCAGCACCGAATGTTTGAACCCACTGAAAGGAGCTCGTGGTTTGTGAGTCAGCGTATTGATCAACACACGCCCCGAATCAATCTGACGGGCAATACTCACACAGCGTTCATCGCTGTTTCGGTGTACCAGCGCTTGGCAATCCGGATCGCGTCAGCCTCACACGGGATGATTGTCAGTATGAGGCTGACGACTTCTTCGCGCACGATTCGCATTTGATTGTTGGCATCCGTGAAAATCCTGGTTTTCACGAAGCATCCCGTATCCAGACCTTGTGGACGACCGTCGTCTCCTTTAGAACCAGGAACATTGAGTTAAACCAAGCAATGTGCGCCAGCAAGCGACGAGATTCCCGTTGCATCTGTCGCGAGACACTCCGCGCTCCGTGTCAATCACCCATGACCTTTTGCGACGGTTGCAACGAATCCTGGCTGGTCGAGTCGGACGGCCAGAACGACCACGCAGCATCGATCAGTAGTCTGAGACCGAGTTGACTCACAATAGGAAATTCTGCCACTTGGCCTCCCAAATGATTACACTAGGCCACCAGATTTCAGGGAGCTAGTTCGATGGATTACACGGCCGTAGAAATTTCTTTTCTCTTACAGGGATCGTTGATCGCGCACCACCATCCGAAGTGCGCCACCTACTCACTACGGAGAGGACGAGTAGACCACAGACCGACAACAACCGCTTAGATAAATAGAGTTCATTCCAAACTCTTCAAAAAATAGATTTATAAATCTTACTCCACGCCAACGCGCCGAGTAATAGGGATTTTTTTGATGTTGCGCTACCGTTCTGACATTGATGGGCTTAGAGCACTTGCAGTGCTCGGAGTAATAATATTTCACTTGAAATTAGGCTTTCTTCCAGGAGGATATACAGGGGTTGATATATTTTTTGTGATCTCCGGATATCTAATCTCCAAAACCATCTTTGAAGAGATAGGTAGATCAGAGTTCTCAATTGCGAAATTTTACGTCAGGCGCGCGCGACGTATTTTGCCCGGCTTTTTGTCTGTGGTTGTATTAACCTCAATTGCAGCATACATTTTTTTGTACCCCGCCGAACTAACTCATTATGCTAAAACTGCGATTGCATCTGCATTTTTTGCCGCCAACCTTTTCTTCTACAGCAGTCTCGATTACTTCTCCGTTGGCGCGAACGAAATTCCACTACTGCATCTATGGTCTCTAGGCGTAGAAGAGCAGTTTTACATTTTTTTCCCTTTAATAGCTTTGGCAGCCATAAGATTTGGAAAACTTTGGCAAAGCGCAATTATCGCAATCATCATGCTTTTTTCGCTTCTGTACTCCCAAAGTCTTTTATACATAGATCCTACAGCTTCATTTTACCTGCTCCCCTCAAGAGCATTTGAACTTCTGATCGGAAGTTTGATTGCGCTCCCAAACTTACCTAATATACGAAACCAAAAAGCGGGCTTAATATCGGCGACAATCGGCATAACCGCGATTGGCTTTAGCTTCTTTTTTTACGATGAAAATACTAAATTTCCTGGGATTGCAGCCTTGCTCCCCTGCCTAGGCACCGCCTTGCTGATAGTAGGCTGCCAGCAAGAAAACATTGTTGGGCGCGCTCTATCATTACCGCCGGTGAGATTTATCGGGAAAATATCCTACTCATTATATCTTGTTCACTGGCCACTTATAGTTTTTGCTGATCGCCTTTTCCCAACAGCCGACCAAAACTTACGTGCCGCGTGCGTTTTTGCATTATGCCTTATTTTGGCGACACTGAATTACATGATTATCGAGCAGCCTTTTCGCAAAGCGAAACAAGACTGGCGCCCGTTTAGAGTACTGAGTCTTTCAGCAACATCACTGTTTTTTGTTGCTGCAATCTCAGGTTACGTAACAGTAAAAAATGGCTTTCCTCAGCCGACTACAGCGCGAACTGTAAATGCCATCGCCATGCTTCAATATAGCTATGCGAAAGACTTTCTTGATGGCACGTGCTTCCTCCGGCCGGAACAAACTTCAACAGATGCGCTTCGCAGTGGATGTATTCCTGCAGCTGGCCAAAAAAGCATCATGCTCTGGGGAGATAGCCACGCTATTCATTTATACCCTGGATTGAAACCTTTGATAGAAGAACGAGGGTATTTCCTGGGAGCGCTAACTACTTCAGGCTGCCCACCGATATTAGAAACCGATGCGGCGTTACGGCCAAACTGCCGGGCATCTAACACTCATGATTTTGAGATTATAAAACAAATTCACCCGTCTCTCGTTATCATGAGCGCTATCTGGCCGTCGAGCCCCGAGACCATAGGAAAGCTCAAGGACACCATCGACAAGCTGTCTAGTCTAGGCATCAAAACAGTGGTCCTCGGCACATCTCCAATATACAAACAAAGTGTCCCACTGCTGGTTATTAAGAAAGTCGAAGCGGGAGAAACCAGCATGATGTCTTCCGACGAGCTGGAACTTCCGGCGATCATAACCAGCAGAAATGCAGCTGCCGCTGTCGTCGCAACTACAAATGCCAAATTTGTAGATGTATTTAAAACGATTTGCCCAAAAGACACATGCGCCATGGCCAGCGCTGACGAAACACCTTATTACTACGATATACACCACTTTACTCCAGTAGGATCTAGACATTTTGCGAAGGAACTGCTGCCTCAGATAATCAACTAAGATGTTCTGTTTGATTTGAACCGCCCCGGAGCAGTCGCTGTGGCGGATCAAATCAGTACAACTGTTTCAGCCGCTGCTGGCATATGATCCCCCACCCTCGCCGTCTCTTGCCTTGCCAGCAGCGATCCGACATTGCGCCAGATCGCGAACCGGGACCAATATCAGGTTGACTGGGTTCAGATAGCGGATAAATCTAATGGCTAATGTTGTAGAATTTCACGACCGCATAAAAACGACACAAAAACATCGCTAAGGGCAAAGGACACAATATGGAATCACTGGCTTTGGGATCAATTAAAAAAACGTGGCTGGAGTACTTCGCAAAAATCGCGAATAACGATCAGAAAATAATCGCCTTTATTGCGGCAACATTTATATTTTATATCGCGCAAAAATCTATCGATGCAAAAATATTCTTGGGCGATGCGAAAGACTACTGGTATTTGAGCTCCTACATTTGGGACTTCTCCTTCCCCCAAAATCTTCGAGGATATTTTTTCCCGCTTTTGCTTTCACCCGCAAAATACCTATCTGAAGCCATGCCGCAATTTGGATACTTTCCATTAAGAGCCCTACAATCCGTTGCGTACAGCTACATCCTTGGTATCGTTTTTCCCGATCTGTTTGTAAAAATCTTTGGGGGGACGAGCACACTTCCGAGAAGACTTATTGTTCCATCACTTGTTGCAATATTTTTTCCTGGGCTTGTCTCGTACCCCCTGAGCGACTTGCCTGCGCTTTCGCTGACTTTCCTTAGCATTTACCTTTTGATCTGCGCCAAAGAAAAAACATCCATCACTGGTATGCTATCGTTTGTTTTCATTGCGGGAATACTTGCTTACGGAGCTTGTAACACCAGATCGATTTACATATTCACGCTAATCGCATTAACAATTGCTGTTCCAGCTGTGATTTTTAAAAACAAATCAATAAAAACCCGACTTCTCGCAACCGTTGTTTTCATTATTGGGTCTGCAGTTTGCTCCACTCCCCAGACACTGATAAACATCAAACATTTCGACACCCCTTCGCCTTTTGTAATATCAAACATTGGCGACGCCTCTCTGTTTGCCACCCAATTAAAATGGGGAATTACAATACAGCGCTATGAGACTCTTCTAGACGAAGAAAATGCAAAAGTGTCGGGTATCTATTATTTCGACCCAGAAGGTGAACTTTTTTTTAGCAATAACGGAATGAAAGATATAAAAGCAACAGTGCCTTGGTACCTTAAAATGGCACTATCAGAACCAATCGAGTTTTCCAAACTATACGTACGACACTTTATCAATGGCATCGATGTGCGCGACCATGAGGTATACACAACGTCCCCTTCGCATGAAAAAGTATTTCGTTCAGCGATAAGCCTGTCGGTATTTTTTTTCGGATTATTTATTCTTGCTCGTGGCCTCATAGAGAAGCCAATTGAACATTCAAAATCCGACACAACAATTTCAACCAAAGTTTTCTGGGTATTATTGTTTATACTTCCGGTGGTAGCAATTATTCCTGGCGCAATAGAGACGAGGTTCTTCATTCCACTACAGATTCTCTGCTACGGCGCAATCGCATTCAAACTCTGCGCACCTGAAATTAAAAATCTGCCATCCCTGAAAAACTTAACGATCGCACTTGCATATGTAGCGATTCTTACGTGCTCAATAGCCATGACAAATACTTCTATATTGTCAAGATATAGCATTATTTTCGAAGACCACAAGGCGCCTCAAAAGTAATTGCGTTCAAATGAATAACGGCCGCCCTTTACGAGAGTCGAGCGCCAGATTCATGGACAACGCTAGATGGCATTGCCGACCAGCGGTGGAGGACTCACGTGACAACCTCTACCGCTGTCAGCGCTTTAGAATACTTCTGCCAACCCTTCGCCAACACAACCCCTCAACGGCCGCATCGCCCACTCGAAGCGCCAGCAAGAACGCCCCATTGAGCAGATAGGGCTGCTGCGGAAGCGGCCCAAATGCCCTCCAACGGGTAAAGAATTGCGCGTTACTTTACTGACAATAATCCGTGCCTTTCTGCACCAAATCAGCACCTTGAACCGCGCCCCGGCCCCGACCTCGCACAGAATCACAGACACCCTAATGATGGAAAAGCAGGACATCCGGTATCTGATGAGTAATAGAGTGGCGGCGACCAAGTGAGTGTGGCCAAATTCAAAACGTCGGCCTAGAAGCAAGCAAGGGTTTGCATCAGCTTTCGCCCGCAAACCCTTGATTTTAGATGGTGCCCGAAGCCGGAATCGAACCGGCACGTCCTTACGAACGGGGGATTTTAAGTCCCATGCGTCTACCAGTTTCGCCATTCGGGCGGTAGCGCGGTGCAGCGTTATCCTGATACAGATTCCCAATCCTGACAGATTGAAGCCTACGCAACAGGAGGGGGAAATATATACATCAGTCCCCGCTGAAGCAAGTTTGCAAAGGTAATTTTCAAGATTAAATCTTGCTAAAATTTGCAAAAAAAAGCTCCGTAAATCATGGATCTACGGAGCTTGTTTATAGTGGAGGCCGAGGTCGGAATCGAACCGGCGTAGGCGGATTTGCAATCCGCTGCATAACCATTTTGCTACTCGGCCTCAAAGCATTTGTTGTCAGTAGCACAACAACAAACGCTGTACAAACTTGGAGCGGGAAACGAGACTCGAACTCGCGACCCCGACCTTGGCAAGGTCGTGCTCTACCAACTGAGCTATTCCCGCTTGGTGTGGCGCATTCTATAGAAATCAGAAGCGCCGTCAACCCTTTGATTCAAAAAAGTTTTATTTCTTTTCAACATCGGTCTTCAGATGTGGCCAGGCAGCCCGAAGGTACTGAACCATCGACCACAACGTCAGGCCTGCCGATACCATCAGCAACGCATAACCGATGAAAACCCAGAAGCTGAAAACCTTGGGGTTGGCCAGGAGGATCACCAACGCAAGCATTTGTGCAGCGGTCTTCCATTTGCCCAGGTTCGACACCGCCACATGGGCCCGCGCACCGAGTTCAGCCATCCACTCACGCAGCGCCGATACGACGATCTCGCGACCGATGATGACCGCAGCGGGCAGCGTGAGCCACAGGTTGCCGTGTTCTTGCACCAGCAACACCAGCGCAACGGCAACCATCAATTTGTCAGCGACGGGATCCAGAAACGCACCAAACGGAGTACTTTGTTCCAGGCGTCGTGCCAGATAACCATCCAGCCAGTCCGTTGCTGCCGCGAAGGCAAAGACCGAACTTGAGGCCAGATAACTCCACTGGTAAGGCAGATAGAACAGCAAAATGAAGATCGGGATGAGCAGGACACGGAGAACGGTAATCAGATTAGGGATATTCATCGGCACAACTGGCTACGAGGTGAATGGGCATTCTACTCACTATGCAGGTTTGCATAAATCGACTCTGCTAGCTTTTTGCTGATCCCCGGTGCTTTGGCGATCTCTTCGATGCTTGCACGAGACAGCTCCTGCAATCCACCAAAATGTTTCAGCAAGTCCCTGCGACGGGTCGGACCAACGCCCGCCACGCCTTCCAGCGTTGACGTACGACGGGTTTTGCCACGACGCGCACGGTGTCCGGTGATTGCAAAGCGGTGAGCTTCGTCACGGATTTGCTGAATCAGGTGCAACGCCGGGGAGTCGCCACGCAATGTGAACTCATGCGCAGCATCATTCAGATACAAAGTCTCGAACCCCGCCTTGCGCGTCGCGCCTTTTGCCACACCGAGCAGGATCAGGTCCGGTACGGCCAGCTCGTTGAGCACATCACGCGCCATCGACAACTGCCCTTTGCCGCCGTCCACCAGCAGAATGTCCGGCAACTTGCCCTCCCCGTCCTTCAGCTTGCTGAAGCGCCGGGTCAATGCCTGATGCATGGCCGCATAATCATCACCCGCCGTTACGCCTTCGATGTTGTATCGACGGTAATCCGATTTGATCGCCCCTTCCGGCCCGAAGACCACACAGGATGCAACGGTTGCCTCGCCACTGGAATGACTGATGTCGTAGCACTCCAGCCGTTGCGGTGGCTCATCAAGATTCAGCACCTCGGCCAAGGCCTCGAAACGCGCGGCTACATGCTGACGGTTGGCCAGTCTCGCGCCCAGCGCCTGTTCGGCGTTGGTCACGGCCAGTTGCTGCCAGCGCGCCCTCGTTCCGCGAACCCGATGACTGATCGTCAGTTCGCGCCCGCGAAGTTCCTGGATCGCCTCGATCAGCGTGGGGAAGTCATCATGAACGACGTTGACTATCAGCTCGCTTGGCAAATCCCGCTCAGGGCTGCTGATGAAATACTGGCCAAGAAACGCCGCCATAACTTCGGCAACGTCTTCCTCGATGCCAACCTGCGGAAAGAAGTTCTTGCTCCCCAGAACCCGACCGCCCCGCACGCTGATCAAATGCACGCAGGCACCACCGGGGTTGACGAAAGCTGCGATCACATCGATGTCGCCAGTCCCGCCCTCCATGCTCTGTTGATCCTGGACGCGACGCAGCAAGGCAATCTGGTCGCGCAGCTCTGCAGCGCGCTCGAACTCGAGATTGATTGCAGCCTCTTCCATCGCGGTCGACAGCTCATTGGTCAACGCGTGGCTGCGGCCCTCGAGAAACATCACCGAGTGACGCACGTCTTCGGCGTAAACCTCTGGCTCGACCAGCCCGACACAGGGAGCCTTGCAGCGCTTGATCTGGTACTGCAGGCACGGACGGGTCCGGTTCTTGTAATAACTGTCTTCACACTGACGCACGAAAAACGTCTTTTGCAGAAGACTGAGACTTTCGCGAATGGCCCCGGCACTCGGATAGGGCCCAAAGTATTTGCCCTTGGCCTTCTTGGCGCCGCGATGGATGCTGAGACGAGGGAATTGCCCGTCAGACAGAAACACATACGGATAGGACTTATCATCACGCAACAGAATGTTATACGGCGGCCGCCACTCCTTGATCAGCGTTTGCTCAAGCAGCAGGGCTTCGGTTTCGTTGGCGGTGATGGTCGTTTCGACCTGGGCGATTCGCCCGACGAGAGCAGCGGTTTTTGGCGCCAGCCCGGTCTTGCGAAAGTAACTGGCCAGGCGCTTCTTCAGATTCTTGGCCTTGCCGACGTACAACAGACGCGCATCGCTGTCGAACATGCGGTAAACGCCGGGGCGCCCGCTGACAGTCGACAGGAAGGCGCCGGAATCGAATGTTTCAGTCATGGTCAGAGGCTGGCATCAACCATGCCGTGACGAACTGCCAGAAGCGTCAGCTCGACATCGCTGCTGATCGAAAGCTTCTCGAAAATGCGGTAACGGTAGGTGTTTACGGTTTTTGGCGACAGGCACAATTTGTCGGAAATGATCTGCACCTTCTGACAGCCGACAATCATCAGCGCAATCTGGATTTCCCGCTCGGACAAGGCATCGAACGGAGAATCATTGGTTGGCTGAAACGACTTGATTGCCAATTGCTGGGCAATTTGCGGGCTAATATAACGCTGGCCGGCAAAGACCAGGCGGATGGCCTGTACCATTTCCGGCAGACCGGCGCCTTTGGTCAGGTAGCCCGCGGCCCCCGCCTGCAGCAATCGTGTAGGAAACGGATCCTCTTCGCACACCGTGACCGCGACCACCTTGATGTCCGGATGGCTGCGCAGCAGTTTGCGCGTGGCTTCCAGGCCGCCGATGCCGGGCATCTTGACGTCCATCAGCACCACGTCAGGCTTCAACTCACGGGCCTTGATAAGGGATTCTTCCCCGGACTCGGCCTGGCCGACCACTTGCAGGCCATCGATATCGGCCAGCATTCGTGTAATGCCTGTACGAACGAGATCATGGTCATCGACCACTAGCACCCTAATCAAGCAGACACCTCGCGATATGGTCTTATTGGGATGCCGGACACCTTAGCAAAAAGTGCCAGACAGACCTAGCGGCAAGCAACATATAAAAAGTTTCAATTCATCATTCAGGGCTTGCCGGCCGTGGGTTTCAGAGCACAGGTGTACTGAAATCGAGCTGCATCCTCAGGAAACATTCGTCCTCGCCCTGCACAACCATTCCTTTTCTGCGATACAGGTTTTGCGCCGGATTATTCTTGAACACCGTCAGACGCAATGCCGGTCGACGTTCCTGGCGTGCAATTGCAACAACCTGATCGATCGCCCATGATCCTGCACCTTGTCCCTGATATCCCTCGCAGACCTGCAATTCACGAATGTACAGCGCGCGAGCATCACGACTGAGACTGAAATAACCGACGGGCCTGCCATTGCATTCAATCAACCAGTTCTCGCGTCCGGCCCAGGCAAGATCGAAAGCTTCGTCCTGCCACAGCAGATCGTAGTCGATGTAATAGCGGAGCATGTTCCGACAGGTGATTTCTCGCGTAAACGACAGGTCATCGGGTGATGCCGGTCGCAATTGAAAGCTTGTTTGCACATCCACCACCTGCATGACTTGCCCTCCCTGATGCGACTTCGACGCGACTCGACCCTGAGCCGCTGAAAAGCCACAGTGTGTCACAGGCTCAACCGATAGAAGCCTTCTTGTACCGGCAATAGCAATTTCTGATTGCTGATGCGTATCGGGCTCTAGTAAGCTCGGCGCATTCATCGGAGACAGACCATGTTCAACGCCCTTGCACAGCTTCATGCCACCAGCGCCCTGCGCTCGGTTGCCGCTGCCTGCGTGAACAGCATCTGCGCTCCAGCCAGCTTTTATTTTGGGTATTGGTTTAGCCACTGGCGCGCCTGATACCCACACGGCGCCCATATAGACGGGTCGCCTACCAGAGAATTCTCAACCCCCGGTCGGCCTCCCGACCGGGGGTTTTGTTTTTTCAGGCCCTGAACTTTCAGCGACACACCAGACACTTGAGGAATAACCACATGAACTACGCCACTTATTACCGCTACGACAGCTTTACCGCCTGGCGATTTAGCAGCCTCCGCTCGGGACAGCCTGCCGCCTCCGATCGGTCACCCACAGGTGGCAAGCCAACACACGTAGCCAATACGGCCAACTGTCGAACACCCCAATAGGGCCGAGTCAGCGGGAAAGACCCGCGACCAGCCCAGGAAGCCCGAAAATGAACTCGTCCGTTTCTGCTCTGCCACTGTCCACCCTGAACCCGGCCAACGAAGCGTTGACCCTGCGTCTGCCAAGCTCGCTGCAACTCAAGCAGCGATTGCCCCTGAGCAATGCCTTGAACCAGCAGGTTGCCGATCACCGTCAGGCAATCCGCGCCATACTCAACGGCGAAGACCACCGTTTGCTGGTCGTCGTCGGCCCTTGCTCCATTCACGACCCTGTATCCGCGCTCGAATACGCAGGCAAACTTGCTCGACTGGCCGATGAAGTCAGCGGCGAAATGCTCCTTGTGATGCGTGCTTACGTCGAAAAACCCCGCACCACCGTCGGCTGGAAAGGCCTGGCCTACGATCCCCATCTCGATGGCAGTGACGACATGGCCGCCGGCCTGACATTGTCACGTGAACTGATGCTGGAAATGATCCGACTCGGTCTGCCGGTTGCCACCGAACTGCTGCAACCCATGGCAGCCGGCTACTTCGACGACCTTCTCAGTTGGGTCGCCATCGGTGCGCGGACAACCGAATCACAGATCCATCGCGAGATGGCCAGCGGGCTGAGCATGCCGGTCGGCTTCAAGAACGGCACTGACGGGGGCGTGGCTATCGCCGTCGACGCAATGCGTTCAGCGGCCCATCCACATCGCCATTTCGGCGTAGACAGCCAGGGCCATCCGGCAATCATTCCGACTTCAGGCAACCCGGATACACATCTGGTCCTGCGCGGTGGCCATCAAGGGCCGAACTACGATCGTGCCAGCGTGTCCCGAATCCATACCGAGCTGAGCCGACTGAAGATCCCGAGCCGGATCATGGTCGATTGCAGCCATGCCAACAGCGGCAAGGACCCTCTTCGTCAGCCGGAGGTTTTCAACGATGTGCTGGAACAGCGCCTCCAGGGAGACCGTTCGCTGGTCGGCATGATGATCGAGTCGCATCTGTTCGAAGGGTGCCAGCCATTGAGTGAGTCGTTGCGCTACGGCGTCTCGGTAACGGATGGCTGCCTGGGCTTCACTGCGACGGAACATCTGCTGCTCAATGCTGCGGAGCGTCTTCGGAAACCGTCCCTGGCCTGAATATGAAACCGGCCTTCCGGAGCATGCCTGCCCGGAAGGCCGCTTGATCAAGCCTGCACGCGCACCAGTGCCACATCGGACGCCTGACTGACATCATCCAGTCGCTCAACCGAGTAGGACACTTGAACAGCCGTACCGACATGCTCGCGCCAGAAGCGATAGGGAACGATAAACACCAGAGGCTCAATCTCCATTCCGCTGGTTATTTCCCGATCATCACGATGAAAGAAGTGCTCGCCATCGCACTTGAGATAAACCAGTTCACCGACCTCCACCTGCGCATTGCTGATCACTATGCTGACGCCATCAATGGTTTCGCGTACGTCCAGCGCCCCTTCCCGTGTTTCAAGCACTTGTGGTGCGGCCAGCTCGTCGCGCACCAACGGCGCAATGATGATGTTCCTGGAACCCGACTCGCGCAGCGCTCCGGTTTTTTGTTCAATGACATATCGAACAAGCACTTCGCTGCCAGGATGCGGGATGATGAATCCAGGATCGACACCGAACACGAGCGGCGCTCCAACAGCGTATGGCTCGACGATCAAGCTGTCCCGGAATGAGGCGTGTTCTGCAGCCCCCTGCCAGAACAACTCCACTCGATCACCCTCCGACATTCCGGCATAAGGCTGGAGAGTGACAGTGGTGCCTTCATTGACGCGCGCCGGATCAAGGTGCCCGGCAACGGCATCGTCAACCGTGGGCGGCAGCAGACTGTATAGAACATCCCCCACATTCAGCTGAGTCCTGACGGAGTTGACGGGCAACAACCATTTCATGCTGCTCAACGTCCAGAACACCTCCAGCGAACCGCCATCCAGCGCAGCGATGTGAGGACTTCTGATGACAAAAACGATATCCCTCCCCAGCTGAACCTCGCTGACCGACCGCGCAAACTCCTGTCGATACGGCAAGCCCTCGATATCGAGACCATGCCAGCTCAGTACCACTCTGTCACCGCATGCCATATCGGGATATGGCGCGATCCGGATGACGACCCGGTTCAACGAAGGATCAAGGACACCTCCTTCCACCGATTCGAGGGTAACCGCGGGCATTAAATCCGACGGCTCGCGCAGACATGCGTGCCCGGATGAGCCGATCGTCGTTACGGCTAAAACATTGCCCCGTGTCGCTTCTTGCACGCTCTGCCTATTCATTCGTAGCTCCACTCCTTGGAAACGTCCTGCAGCTTGCTTGCTGCGTCGAAGAGCCTCTATTCAATCAGTCAGACAAGAAAAATGATGTCGTCCATCCACACCGCGTTCCGGTCGCAACCGCATCGCAACAGGTAGGCAATGACGGGACAAACACATTGAACGAGGCAAAAGATGTCCAGATATTCCGATCCGGATTTCAAACTTTGAGGACATTTCCTGCGCATGCCGGCCCAGTTTCCGCCTCCCGAGACAGACGCTTCATACATCGAGAGCTCCGAGACTGAATTAGAGTGACACCCGGAAAATATCGATGAACTTCTGCGATCAAGGATGAAAAATGCAACAAGACACCACCACCCGTTACCCCATCCTTCTGGTGCACGGTTTGTTCGGATTCGAGCGCATCGGCCCATTTGAGCTGTTCCACGACGTCAGGCAGGCGTTGAAGGCCATTGGCGTGCAGGTATTCGTGCCGCACTTGTCAGCCATTCACGACAATGAAGTACGCGGCAGACAACTGCTTTGCCAGATCGACTCCGTGCTCAAGGGCACAGGTGCGGTCAAAGTCAACCTGATCGGCCATAGCCAGGGCGCACTGGCTTCTCGCTATGCAGCAGCGCTTGCCCCACACAAGGTTGCATCCGTGACATCGGTCAGCGGGCCGAATCACGGTTCGGAACTGGCGGACTTCCTGCGCAAGGCACTGATCCCCGGGAAGCTGCCGGAAATCGTGGCGCAAAACGTGGCCACACTGTTTTCCGACTTTCTGTGCCTGCTCAGCGGGACCGCAGCGCTGCCGCGAAATGCATTGGCCGCATTGAATGCCCTGACGACTGCAGGCGTCGGCGACTTCAATGACAAGTACCCGCAAGGCCTGCCGCAGAGCTGGGGCGGACAAGGCGCCGAACAGGTCAATGATGTGCGCTACTACTCCTGGAGTGGTGTCGTGCCGCCAATGACTCTGCAGAACCCCGACCCGGTGCAAGACCTCTGCCGGGCCCTGTCGCAGTACTTCATGACCGAACCCTTGCAAAACGATGGCTTCGTCGGGCGCTACAGCTCTCATCTGGGCACCGTGATCCGTTCCGACTATCCAGTTGATCACCTGCGCAGCCTGGGTCGAACCACCGGCAAGCACGCCGGAGCAATCGATTCGATCCAGTTGTATGTCGAACACGCCTTACGTCTGCAGGCAGCTAATCTCTGAGAACCGGCATCCTACAACCGAACGGAACTTTGCCGAGAAATCGGCCACTGAATCCGGTAGGCTCCACCCTTTACTGATTTGATTGGAGATTTCCCCATGGCCAAAGCCACTGCCCGCCACATCCTGGTTTCCAGCGAAGACAAGTGCAACGAACTCAAGGCCCAGATCGAAGCCGGCGCCGATTTTGCTGAAGTCGCCAAAGCCAACTCCACCTGCCCGTCCAGCCGTCAGGGCGGCGACCTGGGCTCGTTCGGCCCGGGCCAGATGGTCAAGGAATTCGATACCGTAGTGTTCAGCGCACCGATCAACGTCGTGCAAGGCCCGGTCAAGACTCAGTTCGGCTATCACCTGCTGGAAGTCACCAGCCGTCAGGACTGATCCTTCGTCCCTTGCGCTGTGTAACGGCCCGCCAGATGGCGGGCCGTTGTGTTTTGGTTACACCACGCGGCTGGCGAACAGTATCGGGCTCGCGTACAAATTGCGCTTATCGATCATCCGGCTCTAAGGCTGACAATGCGACTGGCTTTTTCCACATTGATGTTCACTGCCGTGGCTCTGCTGATGGGCGCCGCCGGTGTGAGCGCTGCACCGCAACATGCATTGACCGTTTACGGCGAACCGGCGAAGTACCCGGCCAATTTCAGTCACTTCGACTACACCAACCCACAGGCCCCCAAGGGCGGAACGATGCGCCGTTCGGCGATCGAGATCGGTCACTTCGACCATGTCCTGCCCTACATCGACAAAGGTATCGGCGTCACCCAGATCGACGGCCTGCTGTACTCCCCGCTGGCCCAGCGCTCGATGGACGAGCCTTACACCGTCTACGGACTGGTGGCACAGAAGATGGAGCGCTCCGAGGATGGCCTGTCCCTGCGTTTCTTCATCAACCCCAAGGCTCGCTTCGCCGACGGCAAACCGATCACCGCCGAAGACGTGCGCTACACCTACGACCTGCTGATGACCCAGGGCAGCCTGCGCTATCGAACCCAGTTCGCCGACGTCAAAGGCGCCGAAGTCGAAGCGCCGCTGACCGTGCGTTTCGATTTCAAAAGCAATGAAAACCGCACCCTGCCACTGGATATCGCGACGCTGCCGGTGTTTCCCGAACACTGGTGGAAGACCCGGGACTTCGCCGGCGGTGGCGGCTACGAACCACCGCTGGGCAGCGGCCCGTACCGGGTTGGCAAGGTCGATTCCGGACGCAGTATCACCTTCGAGCGCAATCCCGACTGGTGGGGCAAGGACTTGCCGGTCAGCCGCGGACTCTACAATTTCGACCACTTCAGCATCGAGTACTTTGGCGACACCGATGTCGCCCGTCAGGTATTGCGCGGCGGCGCCTATGACTACAACCGCGAATTTTCCGCTACCGGCTACTCGATCGGCTACGACAGCCCGGCCCTGAGCGACGGGCGCCTGCAGAAAGCTCACCTGGCAACCGAAGCACCGCAATCGGCGCAAGGCTTCGTGTTCAACCTGCAAAAACCGATGTTTCAGGACCGCCGCGTGCGCCAGGCCCTGGCCATGCTCTGGGATTTCGAATGGAGCAACCGGCAGATGATGCGCAACATGTACATCCGCCAGCAAAGTTACTTCTCCAACAGCGCCCTCGCCGCCCGTGAACTGCCGGACGCTGCCGAACTGAAGATTCTTGAACCGTTGCGCGGGCAGATTCCCGACGAGGTGTTCACCCAGGTCTTCGAGGCGCCGAAAACCGACGGCAGCGGCCTGATCCGCGACAAACAGTTGCAAGCGCTGGAACTGCTGGAACAGGCCGGCTGGAAACCGGACGGAGACCAACTGGTCAACGCACAGGGCGAGCCATTGAGCTTCACCTTCCTGGTCAGTCAGAACGGCATGGACCGGCTGCTGCTGCCCTACAAGCGCACGCTGAAACAGATCGGCATCAACCTCGACATCCGCCGCATCGACTCTTCGCAATACGTCAATCGCCTGATGAGCCGCGACTACGACATGATTGTCACCGGTTACCCGGTCACCACCTCACCCGGAGGTGAGCTGCTCAATTACTTCGGTTCCGCGTCGGCCAACGATCCCGGCGCCAACAACTACATGGTGCTGAAGAACCCGGCGGTCGACACCTTGATCAACGGTCTGATCCGCGCCTCGACCCAGGCCGACATGCTGCATTACGCCCATGCGCTGGACCGGGTGCTGCAATGGAACTACTACTGGATTCCCAACTATTACCCGCCGGGCACCTCGACCGTGTGGTGGAACCGTTTCGGCATCCCCACCGTGCAGGCGAGCAATGACGAAGCGATCGAAAGCTGGTGGGAAATCAGCAGCACACCGCTGACCAACCAGCAGATGACGGCCGAGAAAATCAGCCGTGGCAGACCCGGAGGGCCGCACTGATGTGGGCTTACATACTGCGGCGTCTGCTGCTGATCATCCCGACGCTGGTGATCATTCTGCTGGTCAATTTCGTGATTATTCAGGCCGCTCCGGGCGGTCCGGTGGAACAGGCCATCGCCCATTTGCAAGGGATCGGCGGCGCCAGTGTCGGTGGCGGTGCGAGCGAGACCATGAGCAGCACCTCCCGCGCCAGCCGCGGCCTCGACCCGCAGCTGATCAAGGACATCGAAAAACAGTACGGTTTCGACAAGCCGGCCCATGAACGCCTGTGGCTGATGCTCAAGAACTACGCGCAACTGGATTTCGGCAAGAGCTTCTTCCGCGGCGCCACGGTCACTGACCTGATCCTGCAGAAAATGCCCGTTACCATTTCTCTCGGGCTCTGGGCCACGTTGATCACTTATCTGGTGTCGATCCCGCTGGGCATCCGCAAAGCCGTGCACCACGGCAGTCATTTCGATATCTGGAGCAGTACTGCGATCATCATCGGCTACGCGATGCCGGCGTTTCTGTTCGCGATGTTCCTGATCGTGGTGTTTGCCGGCGGTACGTCGCTGAACTGGTTTCCGGTGCGCGGCCTGGTCTCGGACAACTTCGAATCGCTGTCGACGCTGGGCAAGATTGCCGACTATTTCTGGCACCTTGTTCTGCCGGTCACTGCATTGGTGATCGGTGGCTTTGCGACCCTGACCATTCTCACCAAGAACTCGTTCCTCAATGAAATCACCCGTCAGTACGTGGTCACCGCTCGCGCCAAAGGCCTGAGTGAACGCCGGGTGCTGTATGGCCACGTGTTTCGCAACGCGATGTTGCTGGTGGTGTCGGGCATTCCGCAGGCGTTCATCAGCGTGTTCTTCGCCGGCTCGCTGCTGATCGAGGTGATCTTCTCCCTCGACGGCCTCGGGCGCATGAGCTACGAAGCGGCCGTGTCCCGCGACTATCCAGTGGTGTTTGGGTCGCTGTTCATCTTCACCCTGTTCGGCCTCCTGATAAAACTGATCGGCGACCTGTGCTACACGCTGGTCGATCCGCGCATCGACTTCGCCGCGAGGAATGCCTGATGTTCAAGCTCTCGCCTCTGGGCCGTCGCCGTTTCGAACGCTTCAAGAAAAACCGCCGGGGCTGGTGGTCACTGTGGTTGTTCATCGGTCTGTTCGTGATCAGTCTCGGTGGCGAACTGATCGCCAATGACAAACCGCTGGTCGTCAGCTATCAAGGCCAGTGGTATTTCCCGGTGTTCAAGCGCCACACCGAACAGGAGTTCGGCGGCCAATTGCCCTTCCAGGCCGATTACCGCAGCGACTACGTACAGAATCTGATTCGCAAGGACGGTGGCTGGCTGCTGTTTCCGCCGATCCCGTTCAGTGACGACACGCCGAACTACGACCTCAACAAACCGGCACCGAGCCCACCGACGTCGGTCAACTGGCTGGGTACCGACGATCAGGCGCGGGACGTGCTGGCACGGGTTATTTTCGGCGCGCGGGTGTCGATTCTGTTCGCCCTGATGCTGACCTTCGTCAGCGCCCTGATCGGCATTGCGGCCGGCGCCCTGCAAGGCTACTACGGTGGCTGGATCGACCTGATGGGTCAGCGTCTGCTCGAAGTCTGGTCGGGACTGCCGGTGCTGTACCTGCTGATCATTCTGTCGGGTTTTGTCGAGCCGAACTTCTGGTGGCTGTTGGGGATAATGGCGCTGTTTTCCTGGCTGGCACTGGTCGACGTGGTACGGGCCGAGTTCTTGCGCGGGCGCAACCTCGAATACGTCAAGGCTGCGCGAGCGCTGGGCCTGACCGACCGCAAGGTGATCTTCCGGCACATACTGCCCAACGCGATGAATGCCACATTGAGCTATCTGCCCTTCATTCTGACCGGGGCGATATCTACGCTCACGGCGCTGGACTTCCTGGGTTTCGGCATGCCGGCGGGCAGTGCTTCCCTGGGCGAGTTGATCGGCCAGGGCAAGCAGAACCTGCAGGCACCATGGCTGGGATTGACGGCGTTTTTTACCCTCGCGCTGATTCTGTCCTTGCTGGTATTCATTGGCGAAGCATTGCGCGATGCCTTTGACCCGCGCTCATGAACGGATATTTGATATGACTGACAACCTGATCGAAATCCGTGACCTCAGCGTCGCCTTCCATGACCAGACCGTGGTGCGCAATCTGTGCCTGGACATCCGCCCCGGCGAGTGCCTGGCGCTGGTAGGCGAATCGGGCTCGGGCAAATCGGTGACGGCCCACTCGATCCTGCAACTGCTCCCCGACAGCGAAGCCCAGACCACCGGCAGCATTCGCTATCGCGGCCAGGAACTGGTCGGTGCCGATCCCAAGACCTTGCGCGACCTGCGGGGCAACCGCATCGCCATGATCTTCCAGGAGCCGATGACCTCGCTCAATCCGTTGCATACCATTGAAAAACAGATCGGTGAAACCCTGCTCCTGCACCGTGGCATGGGTGGCAAAGAAGCCCGAGGTCGCATTCTCGAACTGCTTGAACTGGTGGGCATCCAGAAACCGAAAGAACGACTGAAGGCTTACCCCCACCAATTGTCCGGCGGCCAGCGACAGCGGGTCATGATTGCCATGGCCCTGGCCTGCGAACCGGAACTGTTGATCGCCGATGAGCCCACCACGGCCCTCGACGTCACCGTGCAGCGCAAGATCCTGGTGCTGCTCAAATCCCTGCAACAACGCCTCGGCATGTCGCTGCTGCTGATCAGCCATGACCTGAATCTGGTGCGCAGCATCGCCCAGCGGGTGTGCGTGATGAAGGCCGGGGAAATCGTCGAGCAGGCACCGTGCGAAACCTTGTTCACCGAGCCGAAACACCCTTACAGCTGCGTGTTGCTCAATGCCGAACCCGAAGGCGAAGCACTGCCCCGGGACGAACGGGAAAACGTGCTGGAAGTCGAAGACCTGCGGGTGGATTTCGTCGTTGGCGGCGGACTGTTCCAGCGCAAGCAATACCTGCGTGCCGTGGACGGCATCAGCCTGAACATCCAGCGCGGCAAGACCCTGGGCATCGTCGGCGAGTCCGGCTCGGGCAAGTCGACACTGGGTCAGGCGATCCTGCGCTTGCTCGACTCCGAAGGCAGCATCCGCTTTCAGGGCGAGTCCCTCGACAGCCTCAACCAGAAACAGCTACGGCCGTGGCGCCGGCAGATGCAAGTGGTGTTTCAGGACCCGTTCGGCAGCCTCAGCCCGCGCATGTCGGTAGCGCAGATCATCAGTGAAGGACTGGAGGTGCATTGCCAGTCCACGGCTGACGAGTGCGACGACCAGGTAATCCGGGTACTCAAGGAAGTCGGCCTCGACCCCGAAAGCCGTCACCGCTACCCCCACGAATTCTCCGGCGGCCAACGCCAACGCATCGCAATTGCCCGGGCACTGGTACTGAAACCGGCGCTGATCCTGCTCGACGAGCCGACCTCGGCACTGGATCGCACCGTGCAAAAACAGGTGGTCGCCCTGCTCCGCCAGCTTCAGGAAAAACACGGCCTGACTTACCTGTTCATCAGCCACGACCTGGCGGTGGTCAGGGCACTGGCCCACGACATGATCGTGATCAAGGACGGCAAAGTGGTCGAACGCGGTGCCAGCCATGACGTGTTCGACTCGCCGCAGCATCCGTATACCAAAGAGCTGTTGGCGGCGGCGCATCCGGGATAGGCATAATCAGCGCATGCCTTTAAACCGAGTCGCAGCTATCGCTGGCAAGCCAGCTCCCACAGGGCTTTTGGTCGTTCACAAATGTCGTGTACTCCCGATAAACCTGTGGGAGCTGGCTTGCCAGCGATAGGTCCAGGCCTGGCGCCACACATTCAGGATCAGCTAGATGAACACCACCGAAAGCCTCAAGGATTACCAACGGGTCCGCACCCTGGCGATCCGTTCGTTGTTCGAGATCATCGAGCAATCCAGTGAAGGCACGGTGATTGTCGACCGCGATGCGAACATCGTCTGGATGAACGAACGCTACGCCCGGCGCTTCGGCCTCGACTCCGCGGCCGGGGCCATCGGAAAGCCCTGCGAAAGCGTGATTCCGGGCAGTCTGCTGCGTGAAGTGGTGCGCACCGGGCGACCGATTCTGCTGGACATGCAGGACACACCCAAAGAACCGCTGGTGGTCATGCGCCTGCCGATCCATGACGACGCCGGATCGGTAATCGGCGCCATCGGCTTCGCCCTGTTCGATGAGTTGCGCACACTGTCGCCGATGCTCAAGCGCTACCTGAGCATGCAGGAGGAACTGGCCTCGACCCGTTCGCTGTTGCGCGCCCGGCAGACCAAATACAACTTCGCCCATTTCATCGGCACCAGTGCTGCGAGCCTGGAGGTCAAACGCCGTGCCCGGCGCAGCGCCAGCGCCGAGTCGCCGGTTCTGTTGCTGGGCGAAACCGGCAGCGGCAAGGAGTTGCTGGCGCAAGCCATTCACGGTGCTTCGCCTCGGGCGCACAAAGCGTTCGTCAGCATCAACAGTGCGGCGATTCCCGAAGCGTTGCTCGAAGCCGAGTTTTTCGGCACCGCACCCGGCGCCTTTACCGGCGCTGATCGCAAGGGGCGCACCGGCAAGTTGCAGATCGCTCAGGGCGGGACGCTGTTTCTCGACGAAATCGGCGACATGCCGTTGCCATTGCAAAGCAAATTGCTGCGGGTGCTTCAGGAGAAAGAGTTCGAACCGGTCGGCTCCAACGACGTGATCCAGAGTGATGTACGGGTGATTGCCGCGACTTCGACGGATCTGGAGGCAGCAATCAAACGCGGTGAGTTCCGGGCCGACTTGTACTACCGCCTCAATGTGCTGCCGATTCAGGTGCCGCCGCTGCGCGAACGCCTGGACGATCTGCCGGCTCTCAGTGAAGCGATTCTTGAAGAGTTGCGCAGTCAGCATGAACTCAATCGCGAAGCGCTGGAATTGCTGGGTCAGCATGCCTGGCCGGGGAACATCCGCGAGTTGCGCAACGTGCTGGAACGAGCGGCGTTGCTCAGTGATGACTTGATGCTGACGGCGAACGACATTCGTTCTGCAATCGGTACGTTTACACCCGTTGAGCGCGCACTGACGCCCCTGTCAGAGTCTGTAGCCTATGAGACCTTCAGTCAGGCGCGGGAGCGTTTTGACCGGCAGCTGATTCAATCGACCCTCGCGCAATGCGGGGGCAAGGTGATTGAAGCGGCTGAGAGATTGGGACTTGGGCGTTCGACGTTGTACAAGAAGATGATTGCGCTGGGGATTGTAGAGTCTCAATAAAGAGACTCCATTCTCCGGACATGGACTGAATCAAAAGCTTCGCGGGCAAGCCCGCTCCCACAGGGGAAAGCGTTCAACTGTGGGAGCGGGCTTGCCCGCGAAAGCGCCATCACAGCCATAAAAGTCTCAAAATAGAGACAAAACCTCGAAAGCCGCCTTCAAAAATCAAACTAATTCCTTTTATTTCAACAAGTTAACCATCTGGCACAGTTCTCGCTATAGCCCCTCTCACACCCGTTCCACCCACAAAAATAACAATCGAAGGAGCACACCATGAGTGTGATCATCGCCTTGGCAGCCCTCGCGCTGCTGATGCTCGCGGCCTACCGTGGCTTCAGCGTTATCCTTTTTGCCCCGATCGCCGCCCTCGGCGCCGTCCTGCTCACCGACCCGTCTGCCGTCGCCCCTGCCTTCACCGGGGTGTTCATGGAGAAGATGGTCGGTTTCATCAAACTCTACTTTCCCGTGTTCCTGCTCGGCGCCGTGTTCGGCAAGCTGATCGAGCTGTCGGGTTTCTCCCGCTCGATTGTCGCGGCAGCGATTCGCTTGCTCGGCACCCGTCAGGCAATGCTGGTGATCGTGCTGGTCTGCGCCCTTCTCACCTACGGCGGCGTTTCGCTGTTCGTGGTGGTGTTTGCGGTCTATCCGTTCGCAGCGGAAATGTTCCGCCAGAGCAACATCCCCAAGCGCCTGATCCCCGCAACCATCGCCCTCGGCGCGTTCTCGTTCACCATGGACGCCCTGCCCGGCACGCCGCAGATCCAGAACATCATCCCCAGCACCTTCTTCAACACTACTGCGTGGGCGGCGCCCTGGCTGGGTGTGATTGGCACTATCTTCGTGTTCTGTGCCGGAATGCTGTTCCTGCAGCGCCAGCGCAACAAGGCTCAACGCGCCGGTGAAGGCTACGGCACCGAACTGCGCAACGAACCGGAAACCGCCGAAGACCTGAAATTGCCCAACCCGTGGATCGCCCTCTCGCCGTTGCTGGCAGTGGGCATCATGAACCTGCTGTTCACCCAGTGGATTCCGCAGTGGTACGGCAAGACCCACAGCCTCGCGCTGCCGGGCATGGCTGCGCCGGTCACCACCGAAATCGCAAAGTTGACGGCGATCTGGGCAGTGCAGGCTGCTTTGCTGGTGGGCATCCTGATGGTGCTGGCATTCGGTTTTAAAGCGATCAAAAGCAAACTCGCCGAGGGCAGTAAAAGCGCAGTCAGCGGTGCGCTGCTGGCGGCGATGAACACCGCATCGGAATACGGTTTCGGTGCGGTCATCGCCTCGTTGCCGGGTTTTCTGGTGCTGGCCGACTGGCTCAAGAGCATTCCCAATCCGCTGGTCAATGAAGCAATCACCGTGACCCTGCTGGCCGGCATCACCGGTTCCGCCTCGGGCGGCATGAGCATCGCGCTGGCGGCGATGTCCGAACAGTTCATCAGCGCTGCGCACGCCGCAAACATTCCACTGGAAGTGCTGCACCGGGTGGCCGCGATGGCCAGCGGCGGCATGGACACCTTGCCGCACAACGGCGCGGTGATCACGTTGCTGGCGGTCACCGGCCTGACTCACCGTGAGGCCTACAAAGACATTTTCTGTATTACGCTGATCAAGACCCTGGCGGTTTTCGTGGTAATCGGCACTTTCTACGCCACTGGCATTGTGTGAGGTATTCATGACGACTCTTACTGGCAAGACCGCACTGGTCACCGGCTCCACCAGCGGCATCGGGCTGGGCATTGCGCTCACGCTGGCCAAGGCCGGCGCCAACCTGATCCTCAACGGCTTTGGCGATGCTTCGAAGGTGATCGCCGAAGTCGAGCAGTTCGGCGGCAAGGTCGGCCACCACCCGGCGGACGTCAGCGACCCTGAGCAGATCGCCGAGATGATCGCCTACGCCGAACGCGAATTCGGCGGCGTGGACATTCTGGTCAACAACGCCGGTATCCAGCATGTCGCGGCGGTTGAGGAATTTCCGGTGGAGCGTTGGGATTCGATCATCGCCATCAACCTGTCGTCGGTGTTTCACAGCACTCGCCTGAGTTTGCCGGGCATGCGCGCCAAGGGTTGGGGGCGGATCGTCAACATCGCCTCGGTGCATGGCCTGGTCGGTTCCACAGGCAAGGCGGCGTATGTGGCGGCCAAGCATGGTGTGATCGGCCTGACCAAGGTCGTCGGCCTGGAAACTGCCGCCAGCAACGTCACCTGCAACGCCATCTGCCCGGGCTGGGTGCTGACACCACTGGTGCAGAAGCAGATCGACGATCGCGCGGCCAAGGGTGTCGACCCGCAGCAGGCGCAACACGACCTGCTGGCCGAGAAACAGCCGTCGCTGGAATTCGTCACGCCCGCACACCTCGGTGAACTGGTGTTGTTCCTGTGCAGCGAGGCCGGCAGCCAGGTGCGCGGCGCCGCATGGAATATCGATGGCGGGTGGCTCGCGCAGTAAGCGTGCAACTGATCGCTCCCACACTGTCGTGGGAGCGATCTGACAAACAATAAGAGGCAAACCATGTCCGACATTCTCTGGCAGCCCGATGCCAAACGCATTGCCCGGTCCCGCATGGACGGTTTTCGGCGCTTCATCATTCAGCGTCACCATGTGCACCTCGATGACTACCCTGCCCTGCACCAATGGTCCATCGACCAGCGCGAAGCGTTCTGGCAGGCGATCGTGGATTTCTTTGGAATCAGTTTTCACAGCCAGCCCGACGCGGTCCTGCGCGAAGGCTTGAAGATGCCCGGTGCCGAATGGTTTCCCGGCGCTACGTTGAACTTCGCCGAACACCTGCTGAGTCGACGGGACGACGCCATCGCGGTGATCGCCATCGGCGAAAACGGCCAGCGTGAATTGTTGACCTGGGCCGAACTGGCCCAGCAAGTCGCAGGATTCCAGGCCAGCCTGCAAGCGGCCGGCGTGGTGCTCGGCGACCGGGTCGCGGCGTGCATGCCCAACACCTGGCAAACTTTGGTGGCGATGCTGGCGACCACCAGTCTCGGCGCAATCTGGTCATGTTCCTCACCGGACTTCGGCACCCACGGCGTGATCGACCGCTTCGGCCAGATCGAACCGAAAGTGCTGATCACCTGCGCCGGTTACCGTTACGCCGGCAAAGAGATCGACCAGACGGTCAAGATCAACGAAATCCTCGAACAGCTGCCGACCTTGCAACAGTTGATCATCGTGCCTTACGCACGCCCTCACGCCCATGCCACGGATTACCGGACACCCGCCAACGTCACGTTGTGGGACGATTTCTATGAGCCGGGCGATGAGCCGCAGTTTGTCCCGGTGCCGTTCGATCATCCGCTGTACGTGCTGTATTCCAGCGGCACCACCGGCGTGCCGAAGTGCATCGTTCACAGCACCGGTGGCGTACTGCTACAGCACGCCAAGGAGCACGGGCTGCATGTCGATCTGGGGCCCGGCGACCGATTGTTCTACTACACCACCTGCGGCTGGATGATGTGGAACTGGCTGGTGTCGGCGCTGGCGGTCGGCAGCGCGGTGGTGCTGTACGACGGTTCACCGTTTTATCCGGACAACCAGCGAATGCTGGAGCTGCTTGATGACGAGCAGGTCAGCGTGTTCGGCACCAGCCCGAAATTCCTCGCGACCCTGGAAAGCAGCGGCATCAAGCCCCGTGAAAGCCATGACCTGAGCCAGCTGAAAACCTTGCTCTGCACCGGCTCCGCGCTTTCGCCGCAGAGTTATGACTTCGTCTATCGCGACTTCAAACCGGACGTCTGCCTGTCCTCGATGTCTGGCGGTACGGACATCGTGTCCTGCTTCGTCAACGGCAACCCGATGTCGGCAGTCCGCCGGGGCGAGATCATGGGCAAGAGCCTGGCCATGGCGGTCGAAGTGTGGAACGACGCCGGGCAACCGGTGATCGGTGAGAAAGGCGAGCTGGTGTGTACCCGGCCATTTCCGGCGATGCCCATCGGACTCTGGAACGATCCCGATGGCGAGAAACTGCGCAAATCCTATTTCAACCAGTTTCCTGGCGTCTGGGCCCAGGGCGATTACGCCGAAGAATTGCCCCACGGTGGAATGCTGATTCATGGACGCTCCGACGCCGTGCTCAACCCCGGTGGCGTACGCATCGGTACGGCGGAAATCTACCGTCAGGTGGAAAAGGTCCCGCAAGTGCTGGACAGCGTCGCCATCGGCCAGCAATGGCAGGACGACGTGCGCGTGGTACTGTTCGTGCGCCTCAAGGAAGGCGTAACGCTGGATGACGCGCTGCAACAGCAGATCCGGCAGGTGATCCGCGCCAACACCACACCGCGCCATGTACCGGCGAAAATCGTAGCGGTCACGGACATTCCGCGCACCATCAGCGGCAAAGTGGTGGAGCTGGCCGTGCGCAATGTGGTGCATGGCCAGCCAGTCAAAAACACTGATGCATTGGCCAATCCAGAAGCGCTTGAGCAGTTCCGCAATCGGGTCGAACTTCGCGATTGACGCCTGTCAGTCCACCAGTCCCCACTCGCCGGTCGATGGTGGTGGGGACGGGACGGTATCGGCATGCAGCTTCAGACGCAGGCGCAGGTTGTTCACCGAGTCTGCGTTTTTCAGAGCCTCGTCTTCATCGATCACCCCTTCCGCCACCAACGCGAACAGTGCAGCGTCAAAGGTCTGCATGCCCAGTTCCGCCGATTTTTCCATGATGGTTTTCAGTTCGCCGAAGTCATTGCGCCGGATCAGGTCGGCAATCGTCGGCGTACCGAGCATGACTTCTGCTGCCGCCCGTCGCTGGCCGTCCCGAGTTCGTACCAGACGCTGGGATACAAACACCTTCAGGTGATTGCCCAAGGCATGCAGCAATTGCGGCCGACGCTCTTCGGGGAAGAAATTGATGATCCGGTCCAGCGCCTGATTGGCGTTGTTGGCATGCAATGTCGACAACACCAGATGCCCGGTTTCGGCGAATGCCAGTGCATGCTCCATGGTCTCTCGGTCGCGGATTTCGCCGATCAGCACCACGTCCGGCGCCTGACGCAGGGTATTCTTGAGTGCAGCGTGAAAGCTTCGGGTGTCGACCCCGACTTCTCGCTGGTTGATGATCGATTTTTTGTGGCGATGGATGTACTCCACCGGATCCTCAATGGTGATGATGTGCCCGCTGCTATGGCGATTGCGATGGTCGATCAGCGCCGCCAGCGACGTGGACTTGCCCGAATCAGTGGCACCGACGAACAGGATCAGCCCCTGCTTGAGCATGACCGTTTCGAGCAGTACCGGCGGCAACTTCAGGTCTTCGAATCGCGGAATGTCGAGCTTCACGTTACGGATCACGATCGACACGTCGTTGCGCTGTTTGAAGATATTGACCCGGAAACGGCCGATCCCGGTGCGGGAAATCGCCAGGTTCATTTCCAGCTCCCGGTCGAACTCCCGGCGCTGTTCGGCGTCCATCAGGGACGCGGCGACAGTCGCCACCTCGCCGGGCTTGAATGGCTGTTCGCCCAGGGGCGTCAGCACACCGTCAAACCGCGCACTGGGCGGCGCGCCGGTGGACAGGAACAGATCCGAGCCGTGACGGCTCGCCAGTTGTTTGAGCAGTGCGTCGATTTCCATGGCCAGTAACACCCGCGAAGCTTTCAATGAACACAAGACCGTGCGTCGTGACGCGACGGGCCTTTCAGCGTCTACCGCACTAGGATAGTAGACGCCGCCTCACCGACCGACGCTCAGGACTGATGTGATGAACGCTGTACCGAACACCAACGACGCCCAGGCATTGATCGCCCGCACCGACTGGAGCCGCAGCCCGCTCGGCAGCGCCGGCACCTGGCCGCAGAGCCTGCGCACCGCGGTGGACATCGTGATTCACTCACCGATGCCGATGCTGCTGTTGTGGGGTCCGCAGCTCACCCAGATCTACAACAACGGCTTCGCGGTACTGGCCGGCAACAAGCATCCACACGCTTTCGGACAGCCGGCGCACCAGATATGGCCTGAACTTCGAGACTTTACCGACCCGATTTACAGCGCCGTCCTACAAGGCCAGGTGAGAACCTACAGCGAGCGACGCTTCACCCTGCAACGGGACGGCAAGGAATCCGACTTATGGCTGGACCTGACTTACAGCCCGATTCGCGACGAAAGCGCGCAAGTGGCCGGCATTCTGGTCACCGCCATCGAAACCAACGAACGCCGGCGCATTGCCCTGGAACTCAAGCAGCGTTCCGAAGAAAGCCTCAAGGCGCAAAAACAGACCGAGGAGCGCCTGCAACTGGCGCTGGCGGCCACCGACGCGGTTGGCACCTGGGACTGGGACATCGGTCAGGACCGTTTCATCGCCGATGCGCACTTCGCCCAGTTGCACGGGGTCGACCCGGCATTGGCCAGCCAGTTGCCGATCAGTGAATACCTGCACGGCGTGCATCCCGAGGACCGCGCGCTGATCGCCCGCAGCATCAAACATTGCATCACCCATGGCACCGAATACGCCGAGGAATACCGTCTGTTGCAGGCCAATGGCGACGTGCGCTGGGTCTTCGCCCGCGGGCGTTGCTACAAGGATCATCACGGGCGGCCAATGCGCTTTCTCGGCGCGGCGCTCGACCTGACCGAGCGCAAACACACCGAACAGGCCCTGCGCCAAAGCCAGACCGAGTTGCAACTGATCATTAACGCGATGCCGATCCTGATCAGTTACGTTGATCGCGAAGAGCGTTTTCGCCTGAACAACGCCGCATACCTGGAATGGTACGGGCTGACCCCGCAGGAGCTGTACGGTCGCACGATCCGCGAAGTGATCGGCGAAGAGTCCTACTTTCTGCGCGCCCCGTACATCGCCGAAGCCCTCGCCGGCCGCCCTTGCTCGTTCAGTCTGTACACCCCCCATCGAGATGGCACTCAACGCCACGCCCTGATGAACTACCTGCCGCGCCATGGCCCGGACGGCGCGGTGAACGGTTTCTACATCTTCGTGATCGACGAGACCGAACGCAAAAAGACCGAAGAAGCCCTGCGCAACCTCAATGAAACCCTTGAGGAACGCGTCAGTGCGCGCACCCAGCAACTGGCCCAGGCCAACCAGCGCCTGCAGAACGAAATGTTCGAACGCGAACGCGCCGAAGACGCGCTGCGCCACGCTCAGAAAATGGAAGCAGTCGGCCAGCTCACCGGCGGCATCGCCCATGACTTCAACAACATGTTGACCGGGATCATCGGCAGCCTCGACCTGATGCAACGCTACATCGCCAGTGGCCGCGCCGATGAGATCGGCCGGTTCACCGACGCGGCCGTGTCATCGGCCAATCGCGCCGCGGCGTTGACCCACCGCTTGCTGGCGTTCTCCCGACGCCAGTCGCTGGATCGCAAGACCCTCAACGTCAATGAACTGATCCATTCGCTGGAGGACCTGATCCGCCGCACCAAAGGCGACCCGATCGAACTGACCTTGCGCCTGGCCGACAACGTCTGGCCCGTCAGCACCGATGTCAGCCAATTGGAAAACGCCCTGCTCAACCTGGTGATCAACGCCCGCGACGCCATGCCGGATGGCGGCGAACTGCTGATCGAAACGGCCAACGTTTATCTCGATGGTAACGACATCACCACCCTGGAACCGGTCAAGGCCGGTGATTACCTGATGCTGGCGGTGAGCGACAACGGTACCGGCATGACACCGTCGGTCCGTTCGAAAGCCTTCGATCCGTTCTTCACCACCAAACCGATTGGCCAGGGCACCGGGCTCGGGTTGTCGATGATTTATGGTTTTGCCCAGCAATCCGGCGGGCATGTCAGCCTCGACAGCCTGCCGGGCCAGGGTACCTGCGTACGCCTGTACCTGCCTCGGCTGCATTCTCTGGTGGCGGAGCCGGCGGTGACTGAAACGGTGACGCAGACTCCCGCTGCCGCAACCGGCGAAACCGTGGTGGTGGTCGAAGACGATCCGGCGGTACGCATGCTGGTCATGGACTTGCTCAAGGAGCTGGGCTATCGCGCCCACGAGGCCGAAGATGCCAAAGGTGCCCTGCCGTTGCTGGAGTCAGACCTGCGTGTCGACCTGCTGGTGACCGATGTCGGCCTGCCGGGCATGAACGGCAGGCAACTGGCGGAAATCGCCCGCCAGCACCGTCCGGGGCTCAAAGTGTTGTTCATGACTGGCTATGCGCAGAAAGCCGCCGAACGCCAGGGTTTCCTGGAGGACGGCATGGACATGGTGGCCAAGCCGTTCTCCATTGATCTTCTGGCTGGCAAGATCCGTACGATGATCAGCCAAAACCCGTGACTTGAGGCATAATCCGCGCCCCGCCGTCACCCCGCTACAGGTATTGCACGATGAAAGCCCAAGCCCGCCACATTCTGGTCAAGACTGCCGATGAGGCTGAAAAACTCAAACAACGCATCGCCAACGGTGAAGCGTTCGATGTGCTGGCGAAGAAGTTTTCGACCTGCCCGTCCGGCAAGCGCGGCGGCGATCTGGGTGAAGTGCGGCCGGGGCAGATGGTCGGCGCCATCGACGCGGTGATCTTCAAGAAACCGCTGCGCACCGTGCACGGGCCGATCAAGAGCAAGTTCGGCTACCACTTGGTGCAGGTGTTTTTCCGCGACTGATCCAGTGCCCTGAAGGCGCAGCTTCGGCAGCGCCTTAAGGGATCGGATTCACGCCCTGGGGATCAGTGCTCCAGGCACTTGAATGACCTGACTGGCCAAGCAGTGCCCCGCCTCCGCCGCCTGCGCGGGACTTGCGCCTGACAAGCGACTGGCCAGATACGCCGCACTGAACGAATCCCCCGCCGCCGTGGTGTCCACCACCTTCTCGACCTTCTGTGCCGGCACTTCGAACGCTTCCCCGTCGCAACGGATCAGAGAGGCTTCGGCACCGCGCTTGAGCACTACTTCCGGTGTACCGATCTGCGCGTACGCCTCAAACACCGCGTCACAATCTTCGAAATGGAACAGCGCCTGTTCGTCGTCCACCGTCAGTAACGCCAGATCCACGTGAGGCAACACGCTGCGATACGCCACCCGCGCCTCTTCTACCGAGGCCCATAGCCGTGGCCGGTAATTGTTGTCGAAGACGATCCGCGCATCGCGCTGGCGGGCTTCGATCAAGGTCTCGATCAGTTTCTCCCGACCCTTCACGCCGAGCACCGCCAGCGTGATACCGCTGAAATACAGCACGTCGTAATCCGGCAGCGCTGCCAGAATCGGCGCGGCCGCCGGGGTCGTGAAACAGTCGCGAACGGCCGCCTCGTTGCGCCAGTACAGAAAGCGCCGCTCCCCGGCAGCATCGGTCTGGATGCAATACAGGCCCGGCAAACGACCGGGCAAGCGCTGGACCAGATCCAGGCCAATGTTTTCAGCGGCCCAACTGCGGCACATCGCGTCACTGAAACTGTCGTCACCCAGCGCGGTAACGTAATCGACCTGCGCCTTGTCACCCATGGCGCGGGACAGATAGACCGCCGTGTTCAGCGTGTCGCCGCCGAAGCTCTGTTGCAGGCTGCCGTCGGCACGCTGCTGAAGCTCGATCATGCATTCGCCGATCAGGGCAATGCGCGGGGTGTTCGGACCCAATGGACTGAGCGTGTTCATCAGAAACAGGTTTCCATGGTTTCGATCACCGACAGCTGCTCGTCCACCAGCAGCCCCACGCGCCACTTGTCGAAGGTCAGGCATGGGTGCGAAGTACCGAAGGAAATGATGTCACCCACGCGCAATTCCACGCCCGGTGCCACGGTCATGAACGCGTGCTGATCCATCACCGCCGTCACCTTGCAGGCACCGACGTCCTCGCCCACCGCTGGCACCACGCCGGCCTTGTAACGCAGCAACGGCACCGGCATCCCGGCATCGAACGCCACGTCACGCTTGCCCAGGGCTATCACGGCAAACCCCGGCTCCGGCATCGATTGCACATGAGCCCAGACTTCCAGCGCCGGACGCAGGCCTTCATGCAAATCGCTGCGACGGTCGAGCACGCAGCACTGGGCTTCCTTGTAGATGCCGTGGTCGTGAGCCACGTAACTGCCAGGACGCAGCACGCTGAGGAAGCGTCCGCCCGCGTTCTGCGCTTCGAACGATTCGGCGATCAGGTCGTACCAGGCCGAACCCGACGCGGTGATGATCGGTTTGGCGATGGCGAACGCGCCACTGTCCTGCAATTGCACCGCCAGACGCACCAGCGAGGCCGCGAATTCACGAATGCCGCTGACAGCGTGATCGCCATGGATCACGCCTTCGTAACCTTCGATACCGGTCAGGGCCAGCGCCGGTTGCGCGCCAATGGCCTTGGCCAGTTCGATGACTTCCTGCTCAGTCCGGCAACCGCAACGGCCGCCGACCACGCCGTACTCAATCATCACGTTCAGACGCACGCCACGCGATGCGAAGTAAGCGCCGAGGTCGGCGACGTTGTCCGGGTGATCGACCATGCAATAGAAATCGAAACCCGAATCGGCCGCCAACAGCTCGGCAATCAACGCCATGTTCGGCGTGCCGACCAGTTGGTTGGCCATCAACACCCGGCGCACGCCGTGGGCGTACGCAGCACGAGTCTGGGTGGCGCTGGCCAGGGTGATGCCCCAGGCGCCGGCGTCGAGCTGACGACGGAACAATGCCGGAGTCATGCTGGTCTTGCCGTGGGGTGCGAGTTCGGCGCCACTGTCGCTGACAAACTTTTGCATCCAGTGGATGTTGTGCTCCAGCGCTTCGCGGTGCAGCACCAGCGCCGGCAGGCTGATGTCACGCACCAGTTGCGCGCCAATAGTGGCATCACCCTTTTCCACGGCAGCAGTGTTGTTGGCGGTCGTCATGGTCGAACTCCTCACAGTCGCGTCCGCTGGCGGGCGCAGTTATTCGTTGATACGCCGGGCGAGGCTGTTGGCGCTCTCGATCAGAACCCGGCGATAGTCGTTGTAGTTGGTTTTGGCATCGGCGCGCGGTGCGACGATGCACAGGGTACAGATGGCCACGCCACTCGGATCTTTGACCGGCGCGGCGAAGCAATGGGTAAAGGTGTCGGCGACACTGTCGAACGAGAAGAAACCGTCGATGCCGGCCTGACGGATTTCCTTGAGAAAGGTCTCCATCGGCAGGCGTTCGCCATCCGGCAGGATGAAGTCGTCGGGGTCGATCAGGTCGCTGATCTGCTGGTCACTCAAGTGCGCCAGCAGCAGGCGTCCGGATGCGGTCCACGGGATTGGAGCGTTTTCACCGATATCGGAAGAAATGCGGAAATGCCGCTCGCCCTCTTTCATCAGCGCCACCGTGTATTTGCGCCCGTTGAGCAGGCACATCTGCGCGGTTTCCCGGGTCTGGCTGACAATCTCCTGCAACGCGTGATCGGCTTCGCGGCTGAGGTCGAAATGCCGCAGATGCGCCTGACCGAGAAAATACAGCTGACGACCGAGGTAGACGTGACCGTCCTTGCCCACGGACTCCAGAATCCTCCGTTCGAGCAATGACGCCACCAGTTCGTAGACCGTGGATTTCGGGCTGCCGATGCCGTTGGCGATGTCGTTCGGACGCAGTGGCTGGCCGATTTCCTTGAGGAAGTCGAGGATATCGAACGCCCGGTCCAGACCGCGTGCCCGGCGTTTGATGGTGTCTTCGGTCATTTTCAGTGGTTCCCATTCAAAGTGCCGGGAGTTTATCGCGAAAAATCGTTCCCACGCTCTGCGCGGGAACGGTCAACACTCAAGCCTTTTTCTTGTACGCAATGCAGTCGATCTCGACCTTGCAGTCGACCATCATGCTCGCCTGCACACAGGCCCGGGCCGGTGCGTGTTCGGGCTTGAAGTACTCGCCGAAGACCTTGTTGAAACTGCTGAAATCCCGCGGATCGTCCAGCCATACGCCGGCGCGTACCACGTCTTCCAGGCCATAACCGGCTTCTTCAAGAATCGCGATCAGGTTCTTCATGGTCTGGTGCGTCTGTTCGACGATGCCCCCGACAATGATCTCACCATCCACCGCCGGCACCTGGCCGGAAACGTGCAGCCAGCCATCGGCCTCGACCGCGCGGGCGAATGGACGTGGCTGACCGCCAGCGGCGGTGCTGCCGGTGCCGTAACGCGTAATGCTCATGGATGTGTCTCCTGATTGAAAAAGTGGAAAAGTCAGAACCGCGTGCTTTTGAGAAACTCAGCCAGCCGCGGCGATTGCGGACGCTCGAACAGTTCCTTGGGAGGCCCCTGCTCTTCGATGCGTCCCTGATTCATGAAAACGATCTTGTCCGAGACCTCGAAGGCAAAACGCATTTCGTGGGTCACCAGCAACATGGTCATGCCGTCCTCGGCCAGGCCCTTGATCACGTTCAGCACCTCACCGACCAGTTCCGGGTCGAGGGCCGAAGTGACTTCGTCGAACAGCATCAGGCTCGGGTTCATCGCAATCGCCCGGGCAATCGCCACGCGCTGCTGCTGACCACCGGACAACTGACCGGGAAAGTGATTGCGCCGCTCCAGCAGGCCGACCCGCTCCAGCCACTTTTCCGCCAGGACCACGGCTTCGTCCTTGTGCATTTTCTTCACCTTGAGCAAACCCAGGGTGACGTTCTGCAACGCGGTGAGGTGCGGGAACAGGTTGAATTGCTGGAACGCCATGCCGGTCATCGCCCGATGGCGGGCGATGACTTTTTCCGGGTGGCGCACGCGCTTACCATTGAGTTCGTCATAACCGATGGATTCGCCGTCGAGCAGGATCTGCCCGCCCTGGAATTCCTCCAGCATGTTCACGCAACGCAACAGCGTGGTCTTGCCCGAGCCGCTGGAACCGATCAGTGTCACCACGTTGCCGCGCTGCATGCTCAGGTCGACACCCTTGAGCACTTCGACCGCGCCGTACTGTTTGTGCAGGCCACGGATGTCCAGCAGGGGCTGGCCGTTCTGGACGTTGGAAACTTGAGCTTGAGTCATGGCAAGGCCACCCGCTTTTCAATGTGCCGGCCGAGTAATTCGATGCCGTAGTTGATGACGAAGAACAGAAAACCGGCGAACAGATAAAACTCCAGGGTCATGAACGTCCGGGCGATGATCTGCTGGGTGCTGAGCAACAGCTCGGCCACGCCGATCACCGACAGCAAGGTCGAGGCCTTGACGATTTCCGTGGACGAGTTGACCCAGGTCGGCAGGATCTGGCGCAACGCCTGAGGCAACAGCACGTAACCGAGGGATTGATAGAACGTCAGGCCGATGGCCTTGCTCGCTTCCATCTGCCCGCGCGGCAAGGCTTGCAAGGCACCGCGCACGATTTCGGCCACGTGGGAGCCGCAAAACAGCGTCAGCCCGAGTGCGCCGGCCTGAAACGCGCTGATCTGCCAACCCAGCGCCGGTGCCATGTAGAAGCAGGCCAGCACCAGCACGAACACCGGGGTGCCGCGAATCAGGTCGACATAAAAGCGGAACGGCGCGCGCATCCAGAACTTGCCGTAGGTCAGAATCAGCCCGGCAAATACGCCGATAACCGTGCCGAACAGAATCGCCAGCGCCGACACCTGCACACTGGTCAGAAAGCCTTGCCACAAGGCTTCGCGGGCAATCCACAACTCATGCAACCAGCTGGGGGATTCGTACATCGCAGCCTCCTATCGGCGGATCGCCAGACGCTGCTCCAGGTAACGCAGCAACATGGCAATGAGGTAACAGGCCGCGACATACAACGCCGTGGTCACCAGCCAGGTTTCGATCACCCGGTAGCTTTCGACGTTGATCTTGCGCGCGTAATAGGTCAGCTCCGGCACCGCGATCGCGGCGGCCAGCGAGGTGTCCTTGAACAGCGAAATGAAGTTGTTCGACAGCGCCGGCAGCACGTTGCGCAACATCACCGGCACGGTGACGTAGGCCTTCACCTGCCACTCGCCCAAGCCGATGGCGAGCCCCGCTTCACGCTGACCTTTCGGGATACTCAACAAGCCGCCGCGGAACACTTCGGTCAGGTACGCCCCGGCATACAGCGACAGGGTGATGATGAACGACGGGATCTTGTCCAGCCGGATCCCCAGGCTCGGCAATGCAAAGTAGATCAACAGAATCAACACCAGGATCGGCGTGTTACGGATCACCGTCACATACACCGATGCCAGCACCCGCAGGGCGCGATGCTTCGACAGCAAGGCAAACGCCATCAGCAGGCCGATCACGCAGCCGATGGCGATCGACACCAGCGCCAGTTCGAGGCCCAGACCGAGCCCCGCCAGCAAGGTGTCGAAATCGCGCCACACGGCGGCAAAGTTCAACTGATAGTTCATGGTTGGCAGTACCTTGAGCGGGGCGCGTCAGGGCGCCCCACTCTCACGGGATCATTTGAATTCGACTGGGAAACCGATGGCAGGCGATGGCAGGTCAACGCCGAACCATTGCTTGAACGATGCGGCGTAAGTCGGGAATTCAACGCCGGTCATGGCCTCATGCAGGGTTGTGTTGACGAAATTCAACCAGTCCTGATCGCCACGTTTGACGGCGCAGGCGTAGGTCTGCGGGCTCCAGGCGTACGTCGGGCTGCGGTAGCGGCCAGGGTTCTGCACCATCAGGTATTTGACCGAAGACTGGTCGGTGGCGGCGGCATCGGCACGGCCCGAGTTCACGGCCTGATACATCAGATCGACGCTGTCGTACTGATCGACCTTGGCCTTGGGCAGTGCCTGATGCACCAACTCCTCGGCGTACACGTTCTGCAGCACCGCCACGGTTACGCTGTCGCCGGCGGCCTGCAGGTCTTCGATTTCCTTGTATTTGCTGTTGTTCGGCAGCAACAGGCCGACACCCTCGCGGTAGTACGGCAAGGTGAACGCCACTTGCTGCGCGCGGCTGGCGGTGACGGTGATGAACTGGCAGCTCATGTCGACCTTGTCGGTCAGCAGATTGGGAATCCGCGCATCGGACGACTGCACCACGAATTCGACCTTGTTCGGGTCATTGAACAGACCTTTGGCCACCATCCTGGCGATGTCGATATCAAAGCCCTGCAACTTGCCGTCCGCGCCCTGGAAGTGCCACGGCGCGTTGGTGCTGCCGGTGCCCACGATCAGTTTTCCACGGGCCAGGACGCTGTCGAGCTTGCTGTCGGCCGCCTGGGCCATACCCATGACAGCGGACGAAGCCGCGAGAACAAAAACACACGCTTTGAACAAGGATGGTCGGCGATGCATGGCAAGCACTCCAGAGGATTGTTTATTCCGCTATACCGGAACTCGGTTTGTTACTACGGAATAGGCAGCAGAAAGTGTGCCACGGGACTCGAGGGGAATCAGCAATGGATCGAAATTTGTTTTGAATCAAAGGGATAAAAAGAAGGGTGAAGCTTGTGTTACGCGAGGTGTCATTACAACGCGCTACCGTTGGCTACACACGACGAGTATTCGGGCCACATATCGGTGCGCTTTGCACAAAAAAAGTGTTCGACACCTGTCAACTCTGACAGTAGCGGCAACGGCATCATTCGTCTTACCGTCGATTTCATCCGGAACAGATGAACAGGTAAGTCCCCATGCGCTCGACATCCGAATACTCGACCCTGGCGCCGGCCTATCGCAAAGCCTTGAAAACCAGACGGCTGGTGGCTTTGTACTTCTACAGTGAGCAATGCCCCGCCTGCCACTGGGCCAGCCCGGTATTCCGGCGAATTGCCGAAGGATTCAAACCTTGGGCCGACAGCTACATGCTTGATGTCGACAAGTCACCCAGACACGCGCGCGTTTCTGGATTCCCGACAATCCTGCTCTACAGGAACGGAAAGCTGCTGGAACATTTCAAAGGAATAGGCGATGAGGAAATGCTGGAGCAATCCTTTGTTCGCTACATCGGCAAGATCAAACCGGCACCCGTTCAGCACAAGCCAAAACATGACACTGCCTGGCTTTACCAGACTCTGCGAAATCTCTGCACCCTTCCCCGCACCTCTCCACGGAACTTTTCCTGAAAGTGCCACCTAAGAGCCATCAGGTAATGGCACTTTCGTTCCAATTGATCTGTAACAACTAGCCTCGAGGCCGGATTGGACAAGCTCCCATCCGGCTGCTTTTCTTTATTTCTCAGAAAGAGATAGGTGCTGCTGGCTATCCGGCCACGGCCTTGCTTCGTCCCAGGAGGGGTCTAATGTCCTTTAACGTCATGATGGTTTTCGGTACTCGACCGGAGGCCATCAAAATGGCCCCGTTGGCCCGGGTTCTGCGTCAGTGGCCCGACATCAAACTCAACATCTGCTCGACCGGCCAGCATCGCGAGATGCTCAAGCAAGTGCTCGACGCGTTCGAACTGACGGTCGATGAAGACCTGCAAGTCATGACCCAGGGCCAGACCCTCAACGGTCTCTCGCAACATCTGCTTGCACAACTCGATCAGGCCTACGAACGGGTCAAACCGGACATCGTGCTGGTCCACGGCGACACCACCACCAGTTTCATCGCCGCCCTCGCCGCCTTCAATCGCCAGTTGCCGATCGGCCACGTCGAGGCCGGTCTGCGCACAGGCAACCTGCGCGCGCCCTGGCCGGAAGAAGCCAACCGGCGCCTGACCGGCGTCATTGCCGACCTGCACTTTCCGCCGACCGGCAAGGCCGAAGCCAATCTGCTGCGCGAAGGCGTGCCGCAGGACAACATCGAAATCACCGGCAACACCGTAATCGATGCGCTGCTGTGGATGCGCACGCACCAGCAGCAAAGCCAGTGGCGGCCGGCGGCGGATTCCCCCTTGTCGGTGCTCGACGACAGCCGTCGCATGGTGCTGATCACCGGCCATCGCCGGGAGAATCTCGGCGACGGTTTCCAGAACATCTGCCAGGCCCTGGCCGATCTCGCCCTGCGTTACCCGGATGTGCAATTCGTCTACCCGGTGCACCTCAATCCGCAGGTGCAGAGCGCGGTGTACGGCATGCTCGCCGACAAACCCAACATCTATCTGGTCGCCCCTCAGGATTACCCGAACTTTGTCTGGCTGATGGGCCGTGCGCACTTCATCCTGACCGATTCCGGCGGCGTCCAGGAGGAAGCGCCGGCCATCGGCAAGCCGCTGCTGGTATTGCGTGACGTCACCGAACGCCCTTCCGTACTTGAGGGCGGCACCGTGTTGCTGGTAGGCACCGACACCGCGAAGATCGTCAAGGAAGCCAGCCAGTTGCTCGATGACGAAGCAACCTACCAACGCATGAGCCGCGTCCACAGTCCGTACGGTGACGGCCACGCCAGTGAACGCATCGCCACACGCCTCCACGCCTGGCTGAGCGCACGCTCGGCGGCGGGTAACGGCGTATGAGTCTGGGTTGGGTCGACTTCTTTGCGTATGTGCTGTTTGGTCTGAAGTATGTGGCGATCATCCTCGCCCTGCTGATGTTCATCCTCGGCCTCGATGACCTGTTCATCGACCTCGTCTACTGGAGCCGCAAGTTCATCCGGCGCTGGCGGATCTACGAGAAATTCAAACGCGCCGACGAGGAGCGCCTGTATTCGATTCCCGAGAAGCCGCTGGCAATCATGGTGCCGGCGTGGAACGAAGTCGGCGTGGTCGGCGAGATGGCGCGCCTTGCCGCCTCGACCATCGACTATGAGAACTATCAGATTTTCGTCGGCACCTACCCCAACGACGCCGAAACCCAGGCCGATGTCGACGCGGTCTGCCAGCACTACCCCAACGTGCACAAAGTGGTGTGCGCCCGACCTGGCCCGACCAGCAAGGCCGACTGCCTGAACAACATCATCGACGCGATCCTGCGCTTCGAGAGCGAGGCGAAAATCCAGTTCGCCGGCTTCATCCTGCACGATGCCGAAGACGTGATTTCACCTATGGAATTGCGCCTCTACAACTACCTGCTGCCCAACAAGGACCTGATCCAGATCCCGGTCTACCCCTACGCACCGGAATGGAAGGGTTTCACTGCCGGGCACTACGTCGATGAGTTCGCCGAGAACCACGGCAAGGACGTCATCGTGCGCGAGGCCCTCACCGGCCAGGTGCCGAGCGCCGGGGTCGGCACGTGCTTCAGCCGTAAAGCCATCAGCGCCCTGCTGGAAGACGGCGACGGCATTGCCTTCGATGTGCAGAGTCTCACCGAAGACTACGACATCGGTTTCCGTCTCAAGCAGAAAGGCATGAAGTGCATCTTTGCCCGCTACTCGGTCAGCGATCCGAAACTGGCGCTGGAACAACCCTGGGTGTTCGGGATGAACCGCGAGTTCTCCCAGGTGATCTGCGTACGTGAACATTTCCCACGGGACCTGCAGCACGCGATCCGGCAGAAGTCGCGATGGATCGTCGGCATCGTGTTCCAGGGCACCAAGAACCTCGGCTGGAGCCGCAAGGGTCTGCTTAATTACTTCCTGTGGCGTGACCGTCGCGGCTTGATCGCCTACCTGCTGAGTTTTCTGGTCAACCTGCTGTTCCTGGTGCTGCTGGCGATGTGGGCGGTCACGGTGATTTCCCCTGACTCATGGCGCTACCCGTCGATCCTCGCCGACAGCTCGTTGCTCTCGGTGCTGCTGTGGCTCAACGGCTTGATGCTGTTCAACCGCCTGTTCCAGCGTGGCTGGTTCGTTACCCGTTACTACGGATTGGTGGAAGGCTTGTTGTCGGCACCGCGCATGATGTGGAGCAACTTCGTCAACTTCTTCGCCAACCTGCGCGCCCTGCGTCAGGTCATGGAGATGGGCGACTCGCGGCGCGTAGCCTGGGACAAGACCACCCACGAATTCCCGGCACTGACCAAGGCACAACGCACACCGCTCGGCCATCGACTGGTGGAAAAAGGTCTGCTGACCGAAGAGCAACTGGAAGCAGCGATTACCAGCCCGGTGCGCCGTCGCCTGGGGCGCGAATTGCTGCTGCGCGAATACATCGACAGCACACAACTTGTGCAAACCCTTGCCGAACAGCTGGATCTGGAATGGGCGCCGCTCAATCCGTTCAAGCTCGACAAGCGCCTGATCGATGCCGTGCCACGCCGGGTCGCGTCGCACTATGGCGTGCTGCCGGTGGCCGAAGACGGCGACACCCTGATTCTGGCCTCCGAAGGCCCGGTCAGCCAGGTCTCGCTCGGCGCCATCAGCCGTCAATTGAAACGCCCGGTGCGTAGCCGTCTGGCACCCCAGGGCCGCGTCACATTGGGGATTCGCTACTGGTATGCCAGTCCCCGCCAGAATGAGGAAGTGCGTCATATGCTCGAAGTGCTTGAGCGCCATCAGGACGATGAAGCCTTGCTGGAGCGGGTCAGCCGCCATCAGGTGCTGCTGGGCAATCTGTTGCAGGTACGCGGCATGGTGCCGCCGACTCTTTTCAATCAGGCGCTGATCGATTTTGACGCCGAACAGATATCACTCGGCGAACACCTGATTTCCCGGGGCATGATCACCCAGGAAGTCCTGGAGCAGGCCCTCGCCGATCAGGCCAGCGAACAGCAAGCCGCCTACCGCATTGTCCGGGAGGTCGCATGAAGCCTGTGCATCGTCACACCTTGCTGATGGGCAGCCTGCTGCTGGGCCTGAGCGCTGCATATCCGCTACAGGCTGCGCCGCTGAGCGATTTTGAACAGTTCCGCAGCTATCCCTACATGGACCGCAGTTACCGCGAGGCGAAAAAGGGCAACTGGAAAGAAGTCGAGCGTCTGATGCGCCACTTGCTGGAAAAGGTCCCGAAAAACGACGAGGCCCGGGCACTGCTGGTTGAATCGCTGGCCAAACAACGCCGCTACAAAGACGCGATGCAAGCGTTGCCGGCAAACAGCGACGCCCTCCTCGACCTGCGCCTGACCTGGATCGAACAGGATCCCCCCACCAGTACTCAGGTTGAAAGCTGGATGGCCACCAGCAGCCTGAATGACCGCGTACGCCTGTGGCAGGCATATAGCCTGAGCCTGGCCAAGTTCGGCGGCGCGGCCAAGGCTCACGACTGGCTGGCGCAACTGTCGCCCAAGGGCGATGACAACATCCTGCGTCTGGCGCGGGCCAACTGGTCGGAGCAACTGCGCGACTGGAGCGGCACCATCGACCAGCTCGCTCCGCTCGCCGCCCGTAAACAGCTGGATGCCGAAGGCTGGCAACGTCTGGCCAATGCTTACGTGCAGCGCCTCGACGAAAAACCGCTGCAACAACTGCTGCAACAAGCCCCGAGTCCAGAGGCTGCCCGCAAGGTCCGCCTGGCGATGGTCGACCGCGCCATCGCCATGGGTCACGAACAACAGGCACAACGCTGGATTCAGTCGTTGCCGGACTCCGATCTGGCCGACCCGGCGCAACGCCAGCGCCTTTGGGAACTGGCACGCAAGACCGAAGACGTGCCGACCGTGCAGCGTTTGAGCAACGACCTGCAGCGTCCTTGCCTGGAGACCGCCGAATGGTTGTCGCGCCAGGATCCGGAAGCAGCACTCAAACAATTTCGCAGCTGCACACCGGACGACGACCCGCAAACCTGGCTGATACTCGCTCAACGCCTGCAAGCCACCGACCTGCTGCAAACTACCCGACTGCCGCAGCCGTGGGATAGTCGCCGTCAGGAGCAAATCTTGAATGTCTGGCAGGATCAGGGGCGCAGCGACAAGGTCGATGCATGGCTGGCCGGCCAGACTCAAACGCCTGAAATCGTCAAACGTCGGGCAGAACTGTCACAACGCATGGGCCGCATGACCGAAGCCCAGACCTTGTGGGAGCTTCACTACCGGCAGACCGGCAACCTGAATTCGCTGAACCAGGCCACCTATCTGGCGGTAAACAATGGCGATCGCGCACAGGCGCAACAGTTGCTGGAAACCGCGTTCGACCGTCATCAAGGACGCTTGCCGGCCACTGCACTCCAACGTCTGGCCGGACTTTATGCAGCTTCGAAAACCACGACACCGGAACAGCAACGACGAATGGCATTGCTGATTACCCGTGTGGATGGCGCCACCCGTGGCCAGTTACTCGCGCAGCTCGCGGAGAACGGCCAGTGCGATGCCGTTCAGCAAGCCATCGGCAACCGCCCGCAGGTCGCCGGCGATTACCGTGCCCTGGGTCGTTGTGCGATGCCGGATCGACCGGGCGAAGCTGTCGTGTTTTATCAGCAAGCGGAAAAACTCGGCGACCGCAGCGGCCGGCTGCCACTGGCCTACGCTCTCGAAGCCGCTGGCGATTCCGCTGGTGCGCTGGCCATCTGGCGCAGCATTCCCGCAACAGAACTGAGCGACAACGCCCGCCTTACCGCCAGCCGCAGTGCGCTGAATGCCGGTGATAGCCAGGCCGCTGAAAGTTACTGGCAGCAAAGCACCACGCGTGGCGCCAATGAGTGGGCCCTCGGTGCAGCCATCGCCGACGCCCGTGGCGATCATGCCCAGGCGCTTGAACGTCAGCGCAAAGCTTTGCAACAAGCGCCGGACGCCGAGCATTTTTACGCAGCGTCGGTCACCGCGCAAAAGGCCGGGGACTTGCCGCAAAGCACTGCGTGGCTGGCCGAGGCTGTACGCCGCGACCCGAACAACCCACGCTACCGCGCTGACTACGGCATGCGTCTGGCCGGTGCCGAAACCCGCGAGGAACGCGCCACCGCAATCCCCTATCTGCAACAGGCCACCCGTGACTTCCCCGAGGATTATCGACTCGGCGAAACCCTGGCCTGGCGTTATGACGAAGTGGAAGACAGCGCCTCTGCCCGCAAGGAACTGCGCCGGGTGATCGATCTGGAACAAAACCCGGTGGCCGCCGACGACGAGGATGGCAGCATGGAAGCGCGCCGCTACCGTCAACGTCGCGCTCATGAAACCCTTTCCCGCCGTGACAGCCGGACGATTGCCAGCACCTGGTCGCCGGCCGGAGTGTCGACCAATGACTTCGTGCGGCCGGACGAAAGCAAAGGTTCGAACCGTCGCGCCGACTCGCAAAACGTACAACTGGCGATGTGGGATCACGCCCTCGGCGATGAACCAAGCCGCGCCGGCAGTACGCTGTCGGTGTACGGTCGCGTACTGCTGGGTGGACAAGGTCGCTCCAGTTACGCCGAATCTCTCGCCGCCGGTGTCGGTCTGCGCTACAAGCCGTGGGGCACGCAGAACATCAACTTCTACGGTGAGATCTACAAACAGAGCCAGTTCAACGATGACGACAACCACAGCCTGAGCCTCGGCCAGATGCTGGTGCCGGAAAAACTGCTGGATCAGATCAACGATCACCGCCAGGACGGCCACACCACCACCGACTACCTGTTGCGCGCTACGGCCTCGTTCCTCGATCAGGGCAAATACCGCAACGACTGGCGCGTCGACGAAAACGACTGGGACGAGCGTTTCCTCTACCTCGATGCCGCCTGGTGGACCAAGGCTGGCGATCACCAGTGGCTGTCGCGGTTCCAACAGGGGCATGCCTGGAAACTGCCTAACAGCGGCGCCCAGACGATCATGCCTTATGGCTTCCTCGAATTTGCCAGCCAGGATCCGAGCAACGACTGGCGCCAGGATCTGCGCACCGGTGTCGGTCTGCGCTGGCAATGGTGGTACGACGAAGATCGCTACAACGCCTACCGCTCGAAACTGACGGTACGCACCGAATATCAACAGTCGCTGGGCGGCAATCTGTATGAAGGCGGCAACGGTGTGCTGCTGGGCGTGGAGTGGAATTTCTGATGGCTCGATGGATGTTGTTTTTCTGCCTGTTGCTGGGCGCCACTCTCGCACGGGCCGATGAACGGGTGTTCTATCAGCCGCTGAATGTCGACGCTGGCCTGACCCAGGCGCAGTGGCAGAAAGTCTGGCAGGACACGGGCCGGCAAGGCACGCGAACCGTGATTGTGCAGTGGACCGCGTACGGCGACTCGGACTTTGGCGGTGCCAATGGCTGGCTCGCCAACAGCCTGAAACTCGCCGAACAACAAGGTCTGCAACTGGTGCTCGGGCTGTCGATGGATCCGGCGTATTACAAACGCATCGACGAACTGGATAGCGCCGGCCTCGGTGCCTACTGGCAGGCGCAACTGGGTCAATCGCTGGCGCAGCAACAGAAGTTGCGCCAGGAATGGAAACTGCCGGTCAGCGGTTGGTATCTGCCACTGGAGCTGGATGACTTGCACTTTCTGGCGGCCGATCGACGGGCAGCGCTCCAGCGTCAGTTGAAAGACTTCGCGGCAAAACTGGATGCGCCGCTGCATGTCAGCGCCTTCAGTGCCGGCAAGCTCGCGCCGACGGTCAACGCCCAATGGCTGGGCGATCTGACAGCCGCCGGCGCGCAGGTCTGGTGGCAGGATGGCGCGGGTACCGGACGCCTGCCAGTGCTGGTGCGCAACGGCTATGCCAGCGCACTGCCCTGCTCCGTCGGCATCGTGCGTGAAGCGTTCCGCCAGGTCAGCCGTGAAGGCGAGGCTTTTCGTGCCGAGCCGGCAACCCCGGATGCCACTTCCACCGGCTGTCATCAAAGTGCAGTGTTTTCCCTGCGATACCGGCCGTGGGGACAGGTGATTCTCGACAACCAGCGCAAGCATCCGGGCAGCAATGTACAAAACCATTGAAGACGAAGTCCTGAAGCGAACCGCACCCGCCGAGCTGTGGGACGAGTTCATCCAGCACGAGTTCGAACGGCTGCATTCGTTCTGCCTGCTGATCTATCTGGCCAGCATGGGCATCTGGCTGGCCTTCGACCTGATCGTCAGTTTCCTCGGCGATCAGGGTTTCACCTGGCGCTCGATGATCTTCATCGCTGCGTTTGCCGTGCTCGCCGTGGTGTTGATGTTCACGCGCAAGGCTCGCCACTTCGACTGGCTGAACCTGACCTTCGTGTTCCTCATCACCCTGGGCATACGGCTGGTGATCGACGGATTGCCGCCGACGTTTCACGGCATCTGGCTGGTGCTCGCTGCCGCCACCACGCTTTACAGCGCCTCCGTGCTGCCACTCAGTCGCTGGTCGTTCTTCGGCGCGCAAGTCGTCACCTGGCTGATACTCAACCCCTTCATGGGAACCGGTATCGGCCTGCTGGAACTCAAGGGCGTCATGACCATCGCCTACAGCGTGTTCCTCTGTGCTTTGACGATCTACACGTTTTTGAAGCTGCGCGAGACCAAGCTCTACAACTACATCATGTCCAAGCTGTTGCTGGATCAGGCCTACAACGACACGCTGACCGAAATCCCCAACCGCCGCTCGTTCATGACCCGCGCCGAAAAGAGCCTGCAAGCAGCGCCTCGCGAGCACGACCATTACCTGGCGATGATCGACATCGACAACTTCAAGAAAGTGAATGATGTGTACGGCCACGACATCGGCGATGAAGTGCTCAAGCGGATCGCAGCAGACATCAAGGCGGTAATGGCACCGTTCGAATACGCGCGACTGGGTGGCGAGGAGTTTGCGATTTATCTGGCAGGCGTACGCCGCGAGGACGTCGAGGCATTGGCCGGTGAGTTATGCCAGGTGGTGCGTGAGCAAACCACCCGGCATCCGGTGACCATCAGCATCGGTGTGGCCCGGGTCGAAGATGGCGATACCCTCAACCAGGCCCTGATCAAGGCTGACGAAGCGTTGTATGAGTCAAAGCACACGGGGAAAGATCGGTACACTTTCCATCAATAACCCACTAGCGCTTTACCCGTATGGCCACCCATGGATAATGGCGCGTTGCTAGCGCCTCTATCGAAGGGAATTGAGCCTTGAGCGGATCCACATCGAAAAACAGATTTCCATGGGAAGACACCCTGATCCTCGCGTTCCGGGACCTTCAATGGCTGAAAAGTATTGACCAATTCCTGGACTCTCTCCCTACCGACAACTCGATTACCAGCATCCTCCAGCGCATACAGTCTCGCCCGAGCCTGCCTCTGCTTGCCAAACTGGACGGAAATGCAGAAAACGCCACCGGCGATGTGCTGACCTCGGCGAACCAACGTTACTTTTTGCTTGAATTCAAATCCAGCCTGACCAAATCATCCACGGAATCGGGCAAGTTCATCTTCGATCTGATGCCTCTGGTAGATCCAGGCAACGAGGATCACGAAAAATTCGTGACGCTATCAAAGAAGGGGCATTTTCTGGTGGTCGGAAAACGCGCCGACGCACAGGCACAAGCCAAGGGCATCCAAACCTTTGGCGAAGGACGGGCCCTGGCACTGTCGGCTCACCCGTACTTGAATATCTTCGGTAGCACCGTCGACAAGACCGGCGAGATTTCAGTTGAAAAGAAAGTATTGCGGGGACAGGTCGGCTGGACGTTCCCTGAAATGCTCGCCTACCTTCAGCTACTGGGTCAACTGCACAAAGAAACCGAGGGGTCGGGCGGGCACCCGATGAAGGTTGCGATTGCTACCCAGGACGGCTTGTTCTTGCCGTTTGTTGACTTGCTGGACGTGTTGGGCATGTCACGCCTGTTCCAACAATCCCTGAAGCTCGATGACAAAGAACTTTTCGCCTCCTATATTCGCCACCTCAAGGAACTGACGCCGTTCTTAGAGGATGTTTTACCCGCAATGAAGATTGTCCGGCTGAAACCTGAAGCGAAAAAGGACGAAGATACGCTCTCTCCCAATTTCTGAGCAAAAAAACCTCAAACCTGCGCAGTCACGCTCTTTACGCGCGCCCGGCAATGAGCACGGTGTGCCGGGCAAACGCCCGTCACACCGTGCATCGTTCTTCAACCTGCTGCAGGCACCAGCAACACTCGCGTCACCCGCCGCTCCTCGACCGCCATAACGGTCATGCTCCAACCTGAATGCTCCAGGCGATCACCCTTCATCGGCAAGCGATCCAGCAAGCTCATGACCAACCCGGCGAGGGTCTGATAATCCTCGGTCGGCTCCGCCACAAAACCGGTGCGCTGGCGGATCTGCGTCAGATTCAACGCACCGTTCACCACAAACCCGCCCTGCTCTTCGACCACGTCGGGGCCAGCAATTTCGCTGGCGTCCGGCAACTCGCCGGCGATCGATTCGAGAATGTCGGTCATGGTCAGCACGCCGACAAAATCACCGAATTCGTTTACAACAAACGCGATGTGGGTCGACGCCGCACGCATCTGCTCCAGTGCGTTGAGGATCGAATAGCTGTCGAGCAGGTTCAGCGTCTTGCGCGCCAGGTGTTCAAGGTTTGGCTCGTTGCCGGCCAGATACTCCTTCAGCAATTCCTTCTTGTGCACGAAGCCCAGCGGTTCGTCCACCGCACCGTTGCGAATCAGCGGCAAGCGCGAGTAGGACGAATGCATCAGTCGCGTACGAATCGCCGCTGCGTCGTCCGCCAGATCAATGTGATCGACATCCGCGCGCACGGTCATCAGCGTGCGGATCGGACGCTCGGCCAGTTGCAGCACGCCGCTGATCATCACCCGTTCGCGACGGTCGAACAGCTCCGCACTGGGTGCTTCGCCATCGTCGAGCAAGTCGGAAATCTCTTCGCCCACCTCTTCCACCGCCAGTTTGCGGCCGCCCAGCAAACGCATCACCGCGTGGGCCGTACGCTCACGCATCGGGCGCAAGCCCTGCATCGAACGCTTGCGACGGGCCCGGGCGATCTGGTTGAACACTTCGATCAGGATCGAGAAACCAATGGCCGCGTACAGATAGCCTTTCGGGATGTGGAAGCCCAGGCCTTCGGCGGTCAGGGCAAAACCGATCATCATCAGGAAGCCCAGACACAGCATGATCACCGTCGGATGCGCGTTGACGAAACGGGTCAACGGCTTGCTGGCTACGATCATGACGCCGATGGACACGACAACCGCGATCATCATCACCGCCAGTTCATCGACCATGCCCACGGCAGTAATCACCGCATCAAGGGAGAACACCGCATCGAGTACGACAATCTGCGCCACGATCGGCCAGAACAACGCATAAGCCGTGTTGGTCGAACGCTCGCCGATATGGCCTTCCAGCCGTTCGTGCAACTCCATGGTCGCCTTGAACAACAGGAACACACCACCGAACAGCATGATCAGGTCGCGGCCGGAGAAACTCTTGCCGAACACTTCAAACAATGGTGTCGTGAGGGTGACCAGCCAGGAAATACTCGCCAGCAGGCCAAGACGCATGATCAGCGCCAGGCTCAAACCGATGATTCGCGCACGGTCGCGCTGATGCGGTGGAAGTTTGTCCGCCAGGATCGCGATAAACACCAGGTTGTCGATACCCAGTACCAGTTCCAGCACGATCAGTGTCAACAAGCCCAGCCATGCCGTGGGATCCGCTAACCATTCCATATTCTGTCTCTATCTCTCTTCAGTGGTTTCAGGCTGCCGGGCACGACAAAGTGCGGCGCGAAAGCTCGAAGGCTGCGCCATCAACGATAGTCGGGAGTCGGAAAACCGGATGCTGCGAGTGCGTCAAGACCGCGCCATGGCGCGAAGGGAACGTGGTTCTTTGAGTAGAACTGGGAGGCTCCGAGAGGGTGTTCATGCAAATCCTGAATGAAAAAAGGCCTTGAAGCGTACAGGCTCTGATGACTTTTCCTACAGCTGGAAATCATTTCAAAATCTGTACGTCTTCGCCGTCACTTCAGGATTCCGGGTAGATCGAGGCCAGGACCCGTTCGGCATTCGCGCCGCAGCTCATGCCTTCAGGCTTGGATTGAATGCTGTCGATCACCTCCAGCAACCGCGCCTTGCTTTGGGCCAGATGCTCCTGCATGACTTCGATCTGCTCAACCTTGCGCGTCAGGCCTTCCACCAGTTCCTCATGCTTGAATTCACCGGTTCCAGCGACTGGCAGCAACTGTTTGAGTTCTTCCAGGGAAAACCCGGCCTGCTGGGCACTGCGGATGATGTTCAGGGTTTGCAGCACTTGCGGCGGGTAGCGCCGATAACCATTACCCAAGCGCTCCACTTTGGGAATCAGGCCTTGAGCCTCATAGAAGCGAATGCTCGAAGCGCTCAGCCCGCTCTGTTGCGCCAGTTCACCAATTTTCATTTCAGCCTCGAATTGCCTGCTTGACATTAAAGTTAACTTTAAGCTTAGCCTCTCTCCATCACCGATGAGGAGTCAAGCAATGTCGCCCTTCCAGATTCTGAAACTGCCCAACGGTCAGACCGTCGGCAACCGTATCGCCAAAGCCGCTATGGAAGAAAACCTCGCGGATCGTGACCAGGCACCATCCCGCGAATTGTTCCGCTTGTATCAGGCCTGGGCCGACGGTGGCGCCGGGTTGCTGCTGACCGGCAACGTCATGATCGACCGCCGTGCCATGACCGGCCCGGGCGGCGTGGTGCTGGAAGACGAGCGGCATCTGGACCGATTCCGTCAATGGGCCGAAATCGCCCGCAGTGGCGGCGCGCAGGTCTGGGTGCAGCTCAACCATCCCGGCCGCCAGACCTTCGCCAATATGGGCCAGCAAGCGCTGGCGCCGTCAGCAGTGGCGCTGGAAATGGGTTCGTTCTCGAAACTGTTCGCCGAGCCCAAGCCGATGACCGAGGACGATATCGAAGATGTCATTCAACGTTTCGCCAGGAGTGCAGCGCTTGCGGAAAAAGCCGGATTCACCGGCATTCAGATCCACGCGGCTCACGGCTATCTGCTCAGCCAGTTTCTGTCGCCGCTGACCAACCGCCGTACCGACCGCTGGGGTGGTTCGCTGGAAAACCGTGCACGCCTGCTGCTGTCGGTGATCGAGGCTGTGCGTCAGGCTGTTTCACCACAGTTCTGCGTTGCAGTGAAACTGAATTCGGCGGACTTCCAGCGCGGCGGTTTCGATACGGACGACGCTCGTCAGGTGATTGAATGGCTCAACGAACAACCAATCGACCTGCTGGAACTGTCCGGTGGCAGCTACGAAGCCCCGGCCATGCAGGGCGAAGCCCGCGACGGACGCACCCTGGCCCGTGAGGCATTTTTTCTGGAAATGGCCAGCGAACTGGCCAGCGTGGCCCGCATGCCGGTGATGGTCACCGGTGGCATTCGGCGCCTGCCCATCGTCGAACAGGTACTCGACAGCGGCATCGACATGGCCGGTATCGCCACCGCGCTGGCCATCGAACCGAGCCTTGTCAGACACTGGCGCGAAGGCCGGCACAGCGAGCCGCAACTGCCGCCGATCCGCTGGAAACGCAAACCGCTGGCCGCGCTGGCAAACATGGCCGTGGTGCGTTTCCAGATGGCGCGCCTGAGCCGGGGCCGCAAGCCACATCCCGAAGTGTCGGCACTCTGGGCGCTGATCCGCGACCGCTTGTACCTCAGTCGCCGTACCCGGCAGTACCGTCAGGCGATGGATACTTAAACCCTAGCGCCCGGCAAACCGCAGACGAGACAGCTGGCGCAAATCCCCTTCGACGTAATAGTCGTTGGTCCAGCTATCATCCGCCGCCAGCGGCTGCACCTGCTTCAGCGCCAGTTTCTTCGCGAAATAGCGGAAGCGGTAATGCTCGTAGAATCGCAGCAGTTCCAGGCCATAACGGTCCGCCAGTTCGGTGTCGCCGCGAATGATCAGGAAATTCTCGTCGTTGCCGTTGCTGGCCGCTGCGCTGAGGTTGTGGCTACCGCTGATGATGGTCGGGCTGTCACTGGTGAAGTCGGTGACGATGGCTTTGGTGTGCACCAGCAGGTTGCCCTTCTGGCCTTTCATGTTCTCTTTCAGCCAGCCCTCCAGCCCGGTGTTGAGCAGCGCGGTGGCGGCGAACTCGGCCGTGCGGTCGGCGTGGAATCCGGTGATGCGACTGGCGGTGTTCTGCAGGCCGTAACGCAGGATGTCGTCGTGGGGCTGACCGAGCAGCGCGTTGAGAATGGCATCGGGCAAGGTGAACGCGGTGACGAACAGCACATCCTTCTTCGCCGCATTGATGATGTCGACGAACTCGCGCAGATCGGCACCACCACTGCGCGGCGAGAACCCGGCAAACAGCGGTTGCGCCGGGTTCATCGGGTTGTGCTGGGTGATCCAGTCTCGGGTGGCGCCGACGTCTGCCGGCGTCGCCCAGACCTGCTCGAACGTCTGCAGATAGCTGGCCGCGACGGCCGTGTCATCCAGCACATGCACGACGTTAGCCTGGCGATACACACCGTTGGCGGTGAAATTGGTACTGCCGCACAGCACGGCCTGGGGCTGCCGCTCGCCGCCAGCGATGCGACTGAGGACGATGAACTTGTCATGGAAAATATCGTGGGTCACCCGCCCGCGCTTGTTGGCTTCCGGCAATTTGGCGAGGCTGGCCTCGTTCATCGTGGTGTCTTCGTCACCGGGCTTGGCGTGATACAGCACCCGTACCTGCACACCGCGATCGAATGCAGCGTTCACCTTGTCGATGATGGCTTGCAACTGATACTCGTAGATCGCGATGTCCAACGCCCACTCGCCATCGGGCGCGCGTTCGATGAAACCCTGCAGGCGTCCGAGCAGGCCGTTCTCCAGCCATTGCCGTGCCGCATCGGGCCAGGCCTCGATAGGCATGTTCTTGTTGGCGCTGATCTGCGCGTCGAGATCCGGAAACTTGCGCTGGAACGCCTGACTGGCGGCCACGGCGCGGTTGAAGATCACGCTTTGATTGGCCGGGTGACCATCGTCTGAAGTGATGCTCAACTCCAGCGACTCCCCGAGTACCGGCGCATCGGCCGTGCCATAAGCCAGATGTACGCGGTAATGCATGGTCGTCCCGGGATAGACGGCGTAATCGGCCCAGCGAAACTTCTGCAGCGGCGCGATATCGCTGGGCGTGGCGTGAAACTGCGGGAACGTGTGAGCCTTGCCGGGAAAGGTCAGGCTGTTGAACAGGAACTGCCACGGCTTGTCGCCCTGCTGCTTCTCGATGGCAAACCCCAGCAGGCCTTTGCGGCGGGGTTCGGCGAGGTCCATGGCCAGCAGCACGCCGTTGGTGCCGGCGTAAGCCTTTACGCGAAAATCGTCCTGAGGATTGGCAACCAGTACGCGCATGATTCACTCCTTGTGATGTGGGCTGGATGCAGCATAGACCTCAGACAGACCGCAGGTCGTCGATATGCCGGTAATCCGCGTCCAGTGCGGTCGCCAACTGTCTGGCGCGGCCCAACCGGATCGGCCCGCGCTCGATATCGATCAACAGGCCCGGACAGGCCAGTGCCGGCAACCCTGAGCATTCTTTCAAGCGCCCATCGGTGAGTACCAGCAGGCGCTGTTGTTCGGCCGGGAATCGCTTGCGACGCACTGTCAGCCAGTGTTCTGCCTCGTTCAGCGCCGCCAGCAAGGGCGTGCCGCCGCCCGCGCCCAACTCATCGAGCCACACACGCAGTCCACTGGAAGCTTTCAAACCTTGTACCTGCCATTTCGGCGAGGAGCCACTGGCAGTCAGCAAGGCGAGTCGCGCCCGTTGCCGATAAGCGTCATCGAACAATTGCGCGAGCACGCCCTTGGCATCGCTCAATGCTTGATGACGACGGGTCGAGGCCGAGGCATCGACAATCACCAGCCACAGTTCATGGGGTGTGCGAGTACGCAGTTGAAACAGCAAGTCCGCGCGTACTTTCGGGCGGCCATTGAGCAATGTTCCCGGCCAGTTCACCGAACCGCTGCGTGCCGCGTGACGTTTGCCTTGTCGGCCATTGTCCAGGCGTCCGGCGCGGGGTCTGGCATTCGCCCCCGCGTCGGATCGGGGGCGAATGCCTAAGGCTTTTTTGGCCAGACCGGCACTTCGCGGCGCGCGCCGGTGGCGAGGGCCGGTGCCGGCATTTCACCCCATTGCCCCTGCCCTTCACTCGGTTCGGCCTGGGAGCCTGACGGCGATTGCGCGGGAGGCTGCGCATGGGATGAGGACTGTTCGCGGCGACGATGACGCAGTGCAAATTCAGCCACGGCATCGATGTCCTGCTCGACAATGGCTTGAGCGCCACGCCAAGCCGCATGAGCCCGCGCAGCACGCAGCCAGACCAGATCGGCACGCAGGCCATCAACACCGGCCGCAAAACAACGCTCGGTAATCTGCGCCAGTGCTTCATCGTCGAGAGGAATGTTCGCCAAGGTATTGCGGGCATTTTCACAACGCTCGCGCAGGGCTTGTTGCTCGGCTTCCCAATGCCCGCAGAAGGCCTGCGGGTCGCTGTCAAAGTCCAGTCTCCGGCGAATGATCTGCCCGCGCTCGACCGGCGCCGTGTGACCACTCAAGGCAACGTTCAGGCCAAAGCGATCGAGCAATTGCGGACGCAACTCGCCCTCTTCCGGGTTCATCGTGCCGATCAGCACGAACTTCGCCGAATGCCGATGGGAAATGCCGTCACGCTCGATCAGGTTGGTGCCGCTGGCGGCCACATCAAGCAGCAGATCCACCAGATGATCCGGCAGCAGATTCACTTCATCGACATACAACACACCGCCGTCAGCCTTGGCCAGTACGCCCGGGGAGAACTGCGCGCGGCCGTCGCTCAATGCCGCATCCAGATCCAGCGTACCGACCAGCCGCTCTTCGGTGGCGCCCAATGGCAAGGTGACGAACTGACCGCTGGCCAGCAGATCCGCCAGCCCCCGGGCCAGGGTCGATTTGGCCATGCCGCGCGGACCTTCGATCAGTACACCGCCGATCTTCGGGTCGATAGCGGTCAGATACAGCGCCAGTTTCAGATCATCGGCGCCGACCACGGCGGAGAGCGGGAAATGTGGGATGTCGGTCATGTTCAGCTCTCTTCTTCTATATCCAGCAGCAGATTCTCGAGTGCTTCTTTATAAGCACCCGGCTCCTGCCACATCCCGCGCTGCTGCGCTTCGAGCATGCGCTCAGTCATGTCGCGCAGCGCGTGGGGATTATGCTCGCGCACGAACTCGCGGGTCGCCGGGTCCAGCAAATACGCATCGGCCAGCAAGGCGTACTGGTGATCATCGATCAACTGCGTGGTGGCGTCGAAGGCAAACAGGTTGTCGATGGTGGCCGCCAGTTCGAACGCGCCTTTATAGCCGTGACGTTTGACGCCGTCGATCCATTTCGGATTCGCCGCCCGGGAACGGATCACCCGGTTCAGCTCTTCTTTCAGGGTGCGGATCTTCGGCAAATCAGGCTGACTGTGATCGCCGTGATAACTGGCCGCCGCCTCGCCACGCAGGCTTTCCACGGCGGCGAGCATGCCGCCCTGGAACTGGTAATAGTCGTTCGAGTCGAGCAGGTCATGCTCGCGGTTGTCCTGGTTTTGCAGCACGGCCTGCACCTGGCTCAGGCGCTGGACGAACTGCTCGCGGGCAGCGGTGCCTTCGTCGGAACCACCGTAGGCGTAGGCACCCCAGTTCAGGTAGACCTCGGCCAGATCCTCGCGGGTTTGCCACAGGCGACCGTCAATGGCGCCCTGCACGCCCGCGCCATAAGCGCCGGGTTTGGCACCGAAGATCCGCCACCCGGCCTGACGTCGCGCCGCATCTTCATCCAGACCCGATTGCCGCAGCGCTTCGCGTTCGGCGCGTACTTTGGCGGCCAGTGGATTGAGATCGTCCGGCTCGTCCAGTTCGGCCACGGCTTGTACGGCGGCGTCGAACAGGCGGATCAGGTTGGCGAACGCATCACGGAAAAATCCGGAGACTCGCAGCGTAACATCCACCCGAGGCCGGTCGAGCAGGCTCAGCGGCAGAATCTCGAAATCGTCGACCCGCTGACTGCCCGTCGCCCATACCGGACGCACACCCATCAGCGCCATGGCCTGAGCGATGTCGTCACCGCCAGTGCGCATGGTCGCCGTGCCCCAGACCGACAAACCGAGCTGACGCAAGTGATCGCCGTGATCCTGGAGGTGTCGCTCCAGAATCAGCGTGGCGGACTGGAAACCGATTCGCCAGGCGGTGGTGGTCGGCAGGTTGCGCACGTCCACCGAATAGAAATTGCGCCCGGTGGGTAGCACGTCGAGGCGGCCGCGACTTGGCGCGCCGCTTGGGCCGGCCGGGACGAATCGGCCGCTGAGGGCGTCGAGCAAGCCGTGCATTTCGGCCGGGCCGCAGGCGTCGAGGCGTGGGGCGATCACTTCGCGCAGCGCTTGGATGATCGTCTGCACATCTTTCCAGCCCGAAGCGTCCAGTTGTGCCACATCCCCCGCCAGCGACTGCTCGATCAATTGCGCCGCGAACAACTCCAGACGCTCGCGAGTGTCTCCTGCAGTGCGCCAGACTTCATCGCTGACCGACAGCAGCTCCATCGGACGCGGGCCAGTCCAGAGCTCGGCCAACGCGCAATCCAGCGGATCGAACCCCAACTGGAACGCCTTGGCCAACGCCCGCAACAGGCTCGATTGCGCACCCTTGCCATCGCCACGGGGAATCCGCAGAAGCGCCAGCAAGGTGTCGATGCGCAGCCGTCCGCTCGGTGACTCGCCAAAAATGTGCAAGCCATCGCGAATCTGCGATTCCTTCAGATCACACAGATAGGTATCCAGACGCGGCAACCAGATCGCCGCGTCGGCATCGCTGTCGAGAGCTTCGTCGAGTTGCAGTTCGCGATCGATCTGCGTGTCACGCACCAGTTGCAGAATGTCCCGCTGCAATTCACGGGCGCGGCGCGGATCGAGCAACTGTGCTTCGTAATATTCGTCGGCGAGCAATTCCAGATTGCGCAGCGGGCCATAGGTTTCGGCGCGGGTCAGCGGCGGCATCAAGTGGTCGATGATCACAGCCTGGGTGCGACGCTTGGCCTGGGCGCCCTCGCCCGGATCGTTGACGATAAACGGATAGATGTTCGGCAGCGGCCCGAGCAACGCATCCGGCCAGCAATTCTCCGACAGGCCCACGCCTTTGCCCGGCAGCCATTCGAGGTTGCCGTGCTTGCCGACGTGGATCACGCCGTGGGCGCCGTAGGTCTGGCGCAGCCAGAAATAAAACGCGAGATACGCGTGCGGCGGCACCAGATCCGGGTCGTGATACACCGCGCTCGGGTCAACCTGATAACCCCGTGCCGGTTGAATGCCGACGAAGGTCAGGCCGAAACGCAGGCCGGCGATCATCATCCGCCCGCCACGGCACATCGGATCGTTGTGCGGCGAACCCCAACGCTCCAGCACCGCCGTGCGATTGGCTTCGGGCAGTGCGTTGAACATCGTCAGGTAATCGTTCATCGCCAGGCTCTGCTGGCATGGTCGCTGATCGAGGGTGTCGAGGTCGTTGCTGACGCCACCGAGCAGTTGCCGGATCAGCTCGGTGCCGCTATCCGGCAGTTCGGCCGGCAATGGATAACCTTCAGCCTGAAATGCCCGCAGGATGTTCAGCGCGGCGGCTGGCGTGTCGAGGCCGACGCCGTTGCCGATGCGTCCGTCCCGGGTCGGGTAGTTGGCGAGGATCAGCGCGATACGTTTTTCAGCGTTCGGCACCCGCGCCAGATCGACCCAGCGTCGCGCCAGTTCAGCCACAAAATCCATGCGCTCCGGCTGCGCCCGATAACACACCACGTCGGACTGACTGCGCTCGCTGTGCCACGCCAGATCCTTGAAGCTGATCGGCCGACTGATGATCCGCCCGTCCAGCTCCGGCAAGGCAATGTGCATCGCCAGATCCCGCGGACCGAGGCCCTGCTCGCTGTCGCGCCAACCGGGCTCGTTGTCCTGGGCGCAGATCGCCTGGATCACCGGAATGTTGCGACGGAATGGCCGCAGATGCGGCGCTTCCGGGCTGGATTGAGCAAATCCGGTGGTGTTCAGGATCACCGAGGCTTCGACTTCATCCAGCCAGTCCTCGACCACCGAAAGGCAGCCGGGCTCTTTCAGACTGGCCACGGCCACCGGCAGCGGATTGAGTCCGGCAGCCTGCAACCGTTGGCAGAACACGTCGATAAACGCCGTATTCGCCGCTTGCAAATGCGAGCGATAAAACAACACCGCCGCGACCGGTTGACCGGGTAGCCAATCGGCTTGCCAGTCTGCCAGTGCGGCGGTGTTTATGTTCGGGTGGTAAATCGCCGTGCGCGGCAGCGTTTGCGGCTCGCCCCACACGTAATCCCGCGCCAGCCAGCGGTTGGCCAGACAGCGGAAGAAATCCAGCGCATTGCCCATGCCGCCCTGACGCAGAAACTGCCAGAGCCGGTCGCGATCCTCGGCGCCCACGGTGCTCAAGTCGCTGAGCTCCGGGTCGGGCCGATCATCGCCCGGCACCAGAATCACCTGCACGCCACGCTCGGACAATTCGACCAGCCGTTCGACGCCATAACGCCAATAAGCGATGCCGCCGTGCAGCGAAATCAGAATGACCTTGGCGTGGCGCAACACTTCATCGACGTACAGGTCGACCGACGCATGGTTCTGCACCTGCATCGGGTTGGCCAGCCGCACACTTGGGTAATCCTCGGGCAGTTGCTGCGCCGCTTCGGCGAGCAGCGCGAGGCTGGAATCGCCGCTGCACAGGATCACCAGCTCGGCGGGGGTTTGTCCAAGGTCGGCAATGTTGTCATCCGACACGAAACCGCCGGGCTGGGTCCTGAGCAGGTGCATGGCTTAAACGCTGAGCGCGGCGCGCAGTTGCGCTTCGAGCTGGGCAGCGTCCAGTTCCTGACCGATCAACACCAGACGAGTGATACGCGCTTCGTCGGCGCCCCACTGACGGTCGAAGTGCTTGTCGAAACGCGTGCCCACGCCCTGGATCAGCAGACGCATCGGCTTGTTCGGGATCGCCGCGAAGCCTTTGACCCGCAGGATGCCGTGCTGGACCACCAGTTGCGTCAGCGCATCGAGCAGCAGGCTTTCGTCGGCTTGCGGCAGTTCGATGGAGATCGAGTCGAAGGCGTCGTGATCGTGGTCGTCATGGTCGTCATCGCCTTCACCGTGGTGGTGATCGTGATGGCTGTGGCGGCTGTCGATGTGTTCTTCGGAACCCGCGCCGAGGCCGATCAGCACGTCCAGCGGCAGACGACCGTTGCTGGCTTCGATGATTTTTACGGCTGGCGGCAGTTCTTCCGCGACTTCCAGGCGTACGCGCGCGAGGTCTTCAGGGCTGGTCTGGTCGGCCTTGTTGAGAATCACCAGGTCGGCACTGGCCAGTTGGTCGGCGAACAGTTCGTGCAGCGGTGATTCGTGGTCCAGGTTCGGGTCGAGTTTGCGCTGGGCATCGACCTGATCCGGGAACGCGGCGAAGGTGCCGGCGGCCACGGCCGGGCTGTCGACCACGGTGATCACTGCGTCAACGGTGCAGGCGCTGCGGATTTCCGGCCACTGGAAGGCTTGCACCAGCGGTTTTGGCAGGGCCAGGCCCGAGGTTTCGATCAGGATGTGGTCGAGGTCGCCGCGACGGGCCACCAGTTCGCGCATCACCGGGAAGAACTCTTCCTGAACGGTGCAGCACAGGCAGCCGTTGGCCAGTTCGTAGACGCGACCGGTGGCTTCCTCTTCGGTGCAGCCGATGGTGCACTGCTTGAGGATTTCACCGTCGATGCCCAGTTCGCCAAATTCGTTGACGATCACCGCGATGCGGCGGCCCTGAGCGTTGTCGAGCATGTGCCGCAGCAAGGTGGTTTTGCCCGAGCCGAGGAAACCGGTGACGATGGTGACGGGGAGTTTGGCCAGTGTTTTCATCGGATGCCCTTTGGCAAGGTGGCGGGCATACGGGACGAGACCGGCAACGCGGGTGCGTGCCTGGAGAGTTCGCCACCGGATCACCCCGCCCGGTTGAAAGTGAGAATCTGTGACGAGGCAGGTCTCCTGGCTGACGGTGTTCGGGCCTTGGCCCGGTATTCGCTGCGCCTTCCCGCTGGCTCTGGATTGAGCTGGCAGTGGCGTGGCAGCGAACAGCACCGTTCACAGTTGCGGGGGCAGCCGCGGCTTGGACCGCGTTCCCTTCTTAGCTTCGGCGTGGGCCGAAGAACCTCGAAAGCGCAAGGCTACGCATGGGTTCGTGATGGGTCAATGGGAGGTTGGTTTTGTGGGCATATCCGTTGCTGCGGTTGTGGCCACTTAGGGTTCCGCCCTTACGGCGGGTCACTTTTGGCAAACGCCCCAAAAGTAACCAAAAGGTCTGCGCCCTGACGTACGGCCCTCGCTGTGGCTCGGGTTCCTTCGCTCCGGGATCGATCCGGGCGCATCGCCTACGGTTTGCTTCGCTGCACCTCCTCTCGATGTGTTTGGCTTCGCCAAACGGTCGCTGCGCTCCCACCCCCGGATCAATCCCTCCACTCAGCCTACCGACGGACCTTGCGATCAAAAGCGGTACTTGAGCTAACGCTCATCGTGGTTAGTGGTGAGGGGCTCTTGATCTGGCTTTGGCTTTGGCTTTGGCTTTGGCTTTGGCTTTGGCTTTGGCTTTGGCTTTGGCTTTGGCTTTTGATTTTTTGCCCCTTCGGCAGGCCGAGCGGAGGTGTTCATCAGGGGGTAGGCGCGCAGCGCCGTGCGGCGAAGCCGCATACATCGAGAGGAGGTGCAGCGAAGCAAACCGTAGGCGATGCCCCCTGATGGACACCGTAGCGAGGGAACACTGAGCCTAAGCGAAGTGCCGTACGCCGGGGGAAGCCTTTTTGGTTACTTTTTCGGCGTTTGGAAAAAGTGACTCGCTGTAAGAGCGAAACCGCCAGCGGCAGCTCCCGAAGCAACGGATATGCCCCCCCTATCCAAACACACCTCACCCCATTCAATTGACTAAAAACCCCAGCCCATGGTCTCCTACACAACTTGTTACGGGTGCCCTTCACAGGGTGAAACGGGAAACCGGTGAATCATGTGCTTTACTCTAAAGCCATGTCAGTCCGGTGCTGCCCCCGCAACGGTAAGCGAGAGAGCGTCAGATCCACTGTGCCCACGGGCATGGGAAGGTGACGCTTGCAGGTCGGCCTGGCGCCAACCCCTCGTGAGCCCGGAGACCGGCCTGCAACGCACAGTGCGCATCTTGCGTCACTGAACATAACAAACCCGCGGTGGGCGGGCGCTGTTCGAACCTCTGCGTGCCCGACTCGCAGGGGTTTTCATGCGCTCCATTCACCCGCTGACACTCCAGAGGGAAGCGCCATGTCGATCATCAGCAGCACCGGCAGCAACACGGACAAAATCTCCAGCACCACCACCCTGAGCCAACGCCTGACCGCTGCGATCTTCGCGTCGATCCTGGGCGCAAGCCTGGTCTACTTCGCCGGTTTCTCGCACATCGAAGCGGTGCACAACGCCGCGCACGATACCCGCCACAGCGCCGCGTTCCCGTGCCACTGAGACCTGACGACATGATCAAGCGTATTGCGCAGACCGCAGGTTTCACCGGCCTTCTGGCCGCCCTGCTGCTGACCTTGCTGCAAAGCTTCTGGGTTTCGCCGCTGATTCTTCAGGCCGAAACCTACGAGAAGGCCGAGCCGGTGGCCGAAGTTCACGAACACGCCGCCGGCACCGCTGCCCACACCCACGATGCCGAAGCCTGGGAGCCGGAAAACGGCTGGCAGCGTGTGGTTTCCACCACCGGCGGCAACCTGGTCGTAGCCGTAGGTCTCGCCCTGATGCTGGCGGGCCTGTACACCCTGCGTGCGCCGACCAAAACCTCGCAAGGTCTGCTCTGGGGTCTGGCGGGTTACGCGACGTTCGTGCTCGCGCCGACAATGGGCCTGCCACCTGAGTTGCCGGGCACCGCCGCCGCTGACCTGGCTTCGCGCCAGATGTGGTGGATCGGCACTGCTGCTTCGACCGCTGTCGGCCTGGCGCTGATCGCATTCGGCGGCAACTGGCTGCTGAAGATCCTCGGCGTGGCGATCCTCGCTGTGCCGCATGTAATCGGCGCACCGCAACCGGAAGTGCACTCGATGCTCGCCCCGGAAGCACTGGAAGCCCAGTTCAAAATCGCTTCGCAGCTGACCAACGTGGCGTTCTGGCTGGCCCTGGGCCTGATCAGCGCCTGGTTGTTCCGCCGCAAAAGCGATGGTCAATACCACGCATGACCGATGACAGCGCAGCGCCGACCTTCGTGGTCGGCCTGGGCTGCCAGCGCGGCTGCCCGGCCAGTACGCTGCGCGCCTTGCTCGACCAGGCCTTGCAGGCCCATCGCATCGAACTCGAAGCGGTCAAGGCCTTGGCCAGTATCGACCTGAAACGCGACGAACCCGGCCTGCAGGAACTGGCGGCACAACTGGCGCTGCCGTTGCTGTATTTCAGCAGCGAAGAACTGGCCAGTTATCAGCAACGACTGAGTCACCATTCACAAATCGCCTTCGAGCGCACCGGTTGCTACGGCGTGGCGGAAAGCGCTGCTTTGGCGCTCGCCGAACAACTGATCCAGGCCCCGGCAAAACTGCTGATTTCCCGGCAAAAGTACGCCCAGGCAACACTGGCATTGGCCGGCGCGGCGTAAATTCCCGATAATCCCCGCTTTCGATCATGAGCATTCTTCATCTGAAGTGTTCTTGAAGCCTCGTTCCGCCCTACTTTCACAGGATCCAACGATGACCGTTTACTTCATCGGCGCCGGCCCCGGCGACCCGGAATTGATCACTGTCAAAGGCCAGCGACTGATCCGCAGCTGCCCGGTGATCATTTATGCAGGTTCGCTGGTGCCGGCGGCGGTACTGGAAGGTCATTCGGCAGATACCGTGGTCAACAGCGCCGAATTGCATCTGGAACAGATCATCGACCTGATCAAGACCGCCCACGCCAAGGGCCAGGATGTGGCGCGGGTGCATTCGGGCGATCCGGGCCTGTATGGCGCCATCGGCGAGCAGATTCGCTATCTGCGCGAGCTGCAAATCCCGTTCGAAATCATCCCCGGCGTCACTGCGACCGCCGCCTGCGCGGCGCTACTGGGCGTCGAACTCACGTTGCCGGACATCTCGCAAAGCGTGATCCTGACCCGTTACGCAGACAAGACGGCGATGCCTGTCGGGGAAGAACTGGGCAACCTGGCGCAGCACGGGGCGACCATGGCGATTCATCTGGGGGTCAATCATCTGGAGAAGATCCTCGCCGAGTTGCTGCCGCACTATGGCGCGGACTGCCCGATCGCAGTGATCCACCGGGCGACGTGGCCGGATCAGGACTGGGTGACGGGGACGCTGGAGGATATTGCCGCGAAGGTGATCGCCAAGGGGTTTCGGCGTACAGCGTTGATTCTGGTCGGGCGGGTGTTGGGCAGCGATCATTTCAGTGAATCGTCGCTGTATCGCGCGGGACATGCGCATTTGTATCGACCATAAAAAAACGGCGCTCACGGGGCGCCGTTTTTCATGCCGCAGCGAACGCCTTAGTAGTAGGCGTTTTCTTTCTGCGTGTGGTCGGTCACGTCGCGAACGCCCTTGAGCTCCGGAATGCGTTCGAGCAAGGTGCGCTCGATGCCTTCCTTCAGGGTCACGTCCGCCTGGCCGCAGCCCTGGCAACCGCCACCGAACTGCAGCACGGCAATGCCGTCTTCAACCACATCGATCAGGCTGACCTGACCGCCGTGGCTGGCCAGCCCCGGGTTGATTTCGGTTTGCAGGTAATAGTTGATGCGCTCGTTGATCGGGCTGTCGGCGTTGACCATCGGAACCTTGGCGTTTGGTGCCTTGATGGTCAGCTGGCCGCCCATGCGGTCGGTGGCGTAGTCGACGACAGCATCGTCGAGAAACGCTTCGCTGAACGAGTCGATATAGGCAGTGAAGCTTTTCAGCCCCAGCGCGGTATCTTCAGGTTTCTCTTCGCCCGGCTTGCAGTAGGCAATGCAGGTTTCGGCGTACTGGGTGCCAGGCTGGGTGATGAAGACGCGGATGCCGATACCCGGGGTGTTCTGCTTGGACAGCAGATCGGCCAGGTAATCATGGGCGGCGTCGGTAATGGTAATAGCGGTCATGGAAACTCCTCGCAGGCTTGGGCGGAGTTTACGCCAATCGGCGCGCGGCACAAAGTCCTAGTATTTACGTAGGAATAGTTCGCAATCGCCTAATCCGCAGGTTTGCCGTCGATTCGCGCTCTAAGCCATTGATAACTGCGCTTTTCCACCCAGTGATAACTCAGCCAGGAGCCCACGCCAATCGCCACGGCACACAGGATGAACATCAAATAGGGGTTGATCCCGAAGCGATGGGCCACAAATCCGCCAGCCGACAACACCAGAACATGCATCAGATAAACCGAGTAGGAACAGTCGCCCAGCAGCTTGAGCACACGGTTGCGTTCAACATGCCGCTCCAGCGCCATACAGGCCATGACCAGCACCGCGCTCGGCATCCCCCAGTTCAGAAGCCGGGGCGATGGCGAAAGATAATAGATCGCCAGTAACGCCGCGCCGATCCCCATCAGCGGCATCCACAAGCCCTGTCCAATCCAGCCGCGACGATAGAGCATGCCGATGCCGATCCCCAGCAGGAATTCGTAAACGATGTCCGAGCGATAAAACTCGCTGACCCAGCCAAACCCGGTCCAGGCCTGACACACCGCAAACAACAGCGCCGCGACCACCAGCAAGCGCACTTGCAGCCGAAACAGCAGCGCCCAGGCGAACAACACGTAGAACAGCATTTCGTAATTCAGCGTCCAGCCGACATTCAGGGTCGGATAGATCCCGTAGCCACCGGGGTTTTCGGTCGGGATGAACAGCAACGACAGCAGCAAATGACGCCAGTCCACCGTTTGATCCGGCAACAACGGCCGGGCAAACACCACCAGCAACGCCATCAGCACGGTGTACAGCCAATACGCCGGGACAATACGGAATAGTCGATACAGCAGAAACCGCGCCGGCGGCAGCGTCTTGCCTTCGGTGGAGAGGAAAATCACCAGCCCGCTGATCACGAAAAAGATATCGACGCCCACCGCGCCCTTGTCGATGAACAACTGCCCTATCGGCCCGCGTGCCTCGAAGTCGAAGAAAATCTGCATGAAGTGATGGCAGACCACCGCCCACGCGGCGAGCGCTCGCAGGGCCTGCACTGAAATCAACATCGATGGCGCTCCCGATCCCGTACTCCACAGGATTGGGACAGCGGCCATCGTTCAAACGATCAAAGATTCTCGTACCGGTTCATGTCCAGCACGCCCTCTTCCACCGGGTCGGTCTCATGGATGTACTGGCTCAGGTCATGGAAATAGAACCAGAACTGCGGATGACTTCGGCGGATGCCCCAGCGTTCGACGATCTTCTCGAACTGCGGCGCATCCTTGGCGCTTTCCATGGCATCGACAAACGCCGGCACCTGATCCGCCGGGATGTTGAACATGAAATTCGGGTAGCTGCTGAGCACGCCCGGATAAATGGTCAGGGTGTCGAGCCCCGGCTGATAACGCAGCGACTCACCCAGCAGGAACGCCACGTTGCTATGGGCGCGGTTGCGCAGCAGGCTGTAGACCTCACGTTTGCCGCTGCGGGTTTCGATGCGCAGCATGGTCGCTTCCGGCAATTGGTCGATCACCTTCAGACCGGCTGCAGGACGCGCCGTCAGGCGGCTCAGGGCCTGTTCGGCGTTTTGCAGCGCCGGGTCGATGTTCGGCCGCGAGCAATAGGCGTCCACGCAGCGGTTGATCGGATCGGGCCGCGCGTTGAGGTCGCCGTAGCGAGCGAGCAACTGCATGGCGAAGTCGTGTTTCGGGTCCTTTTCGTCGAGTTTCAGCGCGGTCGGCTTGTCGTCATCGATGGACTCGTAATCCAGCCACATCTTGAACTGGCCGCTGCTCTGATACCAATCGTCGAGGTAATCCTCGCGGGAATCGGCCGGCATCAGGCGCAGGAAGTTCTGTTCGGCGCCATTGCGGATCAAGTCGAAGTACAGCCGGGTCTGCGCTTGATGGGAGACGTTGCCGAACACGTCGAAATTGACCGCCAACTGGTAATAGGTGCGTTCGAGCAACGGATAGTCGAACAGCCACATGGTCTGCGGCACTTCACCGATCAGGCCTTTGGTCACCGAGGCGCTGTCGAAGTGGCGGAAGATGCTCAGCAGCGCATTGTCGTTACCCGCCCACAGGGTCGACCAGCTCGGCGCCGGTTGGTCGGCGTAGCTGTCACGGCGCAAGGCTTCGTACTTGTTGCGCTTGTTGCGGTAGTCGTGCCACAGGCTCAGGACGCTGCCGACATCGTCGTTCTGCCCCGGCATGGCCAGCAACGGCGTGGCCTGGCCGCGATAGTTCGGGTCGGTGATGTACAGGTCATGTTCAGGCGCCTGGAACAGCGCCCAGAAGTTGTCACGGATCACGTCGGTCGCGATCTGCCCACGGCACACCGGGCCGCGAATGAAGGTACGCACGAAGTATTCGGCGTTATCGAGCATGAACTGATACCGCGCCTGCGCCGGAATCGCCTCGAAGGTGGCGAACGGATTGGCCCGGCTCTGCGGCCCGTAGCCCGGCAGCGCATGCACCTGCCAGTTGCCGTTGTAGAACAGGCTCTTGACCCGCGCCATCTTCGCCGCGCTCAGCGGATAAGTGATGTGGGTCTTGTGCACGATCACACCCTGCACCGGCCACAGGCGGTAATACACCTGGGTGCCCGGGTCGTCATTGGGACGGCGGGTGGCGATCAGATCGATCGGCTGACCGGTCGGCGTGCGCGAACGCACCCACTGGAAGAAATGCCCCGATTCGCCGTCCTTGAAGTAGATGTGCGCCAGGAACCAGTGCTCGAACAGCCAGCGCCCGACCAGGCTTTCCCGCGCACCCGGCTGGTTGAGCAGGTTTTCCCACTGCACGATCTGCAGCGCTTCCTTGGCACTCGGCGCCAGGCCTTGCTCATCGATCGGCGCGCCGGACGCCAGCCAGCGCTGCAATGTCTGGTATTGCTGATCGGTCAGGCCGGTCACCGCCAGCGGCATGCCCTCTTTCGGGTGAGCGCCGGCATAGCCGTCGAACTCGGCGGGCATCGCACACATGTTTTCCCGTTGCAGGCCGAGGACGATGTCTTCCGGCAGTTTGGCGTTGGGTGTCAGCGGCGTTTTGTGCCCCAGCTCCAGCATGCGCGCCATCAGTGCGGCCTGACTGCCCTGGGCGTCGAGCACCGAATAGAAGTCTTTCTGCTGCCAGGCACGTTTGCCAAAAGCGTCGTAGAACAGCCGCGTGGTCGGCGCCGCTTGCGTACGCTCGCCGTCGTAAACCGGCATCTTGCTCGCGCCACGGGCCGCGCCTTCACCGCTGCCCAGGTTCAATTGGCAGGCAGAGTCGTAGCACGCATGGCAGGCCACGCACTTCTCGGTGAAGATCGGCTGGATGTCGCGGGTGTAAGAAATGGCAGGCGAGATCGCAGGACTTTGCGCCGCCGCGCCAAAGCTCAAAAACAGCAACACCATGCTGACGACGCGGTACGACATATCCCTGATCCTGATCCTGAATAAAAACGCCGCGATTCTACCGTTATGACGCCCGTGCCAACATGAGCGATATTCATGCAAAAGCGCCACATGCTCTAAATCCGCACAGGTTTGTTATGATCCCGCTCCTTCGTCATGGTCTTTTTCGAGTAGTCCCAATGTCCGATCGCAGCGTCCGCCTTCAAGCTCTCAAGCAAGCCCTCAAAGAGCGCATCCTGATACTCGATGGCGGTATGGGCACGATGATCCAGAGCTACAAGCTCGAAGAGCAGGATTATCGCGGCAAGCGTTTCGCCGACTGGCCGACCGACGTCAAGGGCAACAACGATCTGCTGGTCATTACCCGTCCCGACGTGATCGGCGGCATCGAGAAAGCCTACCTGGATGCCGGCGCCGACATCCTGGAAACCAACACCTTCAACGCCACCCGCATTTCCATGGCCGACTACGGCATGGAAGAGCTGGCCTACGAACTCAACGTAGAAGGCGCACGACTGGCGCGCAAGGTCGCCGACGCCAAGACCGCCGAGAACCCGGACAAGCCACGCTTCGTCGCCGGCGTCCTCGGCCCTACAAGTCGCACCTGCTCGCTGTCGCCGGACGTCAACAACCCGGGCTACCGCAACGTCACCTTCGATGAACTGGTGGAAAACTACACCGAGGCCACCAAAGGCCTGATCGAGGGCGGCGTCGACCTGATCCTGATCGAAACCATCTTCGACACCCTCAACGCCAAGGCTGCGATCTTCGCTGTGCAAGGCGTGTTCGAAGAGCTGCACATCGAATTGCCGATCATGATTTCCGGCACCATCACCGACGCCTCCGGCCGGACCCTGTCGGGCCAGACCACTGAAGCGTTCTGGAACTCCGTGGCCCACGCCAAGCCGATTTCGGTCGGTCTGAACTGCGCCCTCGGCGCCCGTGAACTGCGTCCGTACCTGGAAGAGCTGTCGGACAAGGCCAGCACCCACGTCTCGGCGCACCCGAACGCCGGCCTGCCGAACGAATTCGGCGAGTACGACGAACTGCCGGTGGACACTGCCAAAGTCATCGAAGAATTCGCCCAGAGCGGTTTCCTCAACATCGTCGGCGGCTGCTGCGGCACCACCCCGGGCCACATTGAAGCCATCGCCAAAGCCGTCGCCGGTTACGCGCCACGGCAGATTCCGGACATTCCCAAGGCGTGCCGCCTGTCGGGTCTGGAGCCGTTCACCATCGATCGCAGCTCGCTGTTCGTCAACGTCGGCGAGCGGACCAACATCACCGGCTCCGCCAAGTTCGCCCGCCTGATCCGCGAAGACAACTACACCGAAGCCCTGGAAGTCGCCCTGCAGCAGGTCGAGGCCGGCGCCCAGGTGATCGACATCAACATGGACGAAGGGATGCTCGATTCGAAGAAGGCCATGGTGACCTTCCTCAATCTGATTGCCGGCGAACCGGACATCTCCCGCGTACCGATCATGATCGACTCCTCGAAATGGGAAGTGATCGAAGCCGGCCTCAAGTGCATTCAGGGCAAGGGCATCGTCAACTCGATCAGCATGAAAGAAGGCGTCGAGCAGTTCATCCACCACGCCAAACTGTGCAAACGCTACGGCGCTGCCGTGGTGGTGATGGCGTTCGACGAAGCCGGCCAGGCCGACACCGAAGCGCGCAAGAAAGAGATCTGCAAACGCTCCTACGACATTCTGGTCAACGAAGTCGGCTTCCCGCCGGAAGACATCATCTTCGACCCGAACATCTTTGCCGTGGCCACCGGTATCGAAGAACACAACAACTACGCTGTGGACTTCATCAACGCCTGCGCCTACATCCGTGACGAGCTGCCGTATGCCCTGAGCTCCGGCGGCGTGTCCAACGTGTCGTTCTCGTTCCGCGGCAACAACCCGGTGCGCGAGGCGATCCACTCGGTGTTCCTGCTGTACGCGATCCGCGCCGGCCTGACCATGGGCATCGTCAACGCCGGGCAGCTGGAGATCTACGACCAGATCCCGCAGGAGCTGCGCGACGCCGTTGAAGACGTGATCCTCAACCGCACGCCGGAAGGCACCGACGCCCTCCTCGCCATCGCCGACAAGTACAAGGGCGACGGCAGCGTCAAGGAAGCCGAGACCGAAGAATGGCGCAGCTGGGACGTCAACAAACGTCTGGAGCACGCACTGGTCAAGGGCATCACCACCCACATCGTCGAAGACACCGAAGAGTCCCGTCAGTCCTTCGCCCGCCCGATCGAAGTGATCGAAGGCCCGCTGATGTCCGGCATGAATATCGTCGGCGACCTGTTCGGCGCCGGCAAAATGTTCCTGCCGCAGGTGGTGAAATCCGCCCGCGTGATGAAACAGGCCGTGGCCCACCTGATCCCGTTCATCGAATTGGAAAAAGGCGACAAACCGGAAGCCAAGGGCAAGATCCTGATGGCCACCGTGAAAGGCGACGTACACGACATCGGCAAGAACATCGTTGGCGTGGTGCTGGGTTGCAACGGCTACGACATCGTCGACCTCGGCGTGATGGTGCCGGCGGAGAAGATCCTGCAGGTGGCCCGTGAAGAGAAATGCGACATCATCGGCCTGTCCGGCCTGATCACCCCGTCGCTGGATGAAATGGTCCACGTGGCCCGCGAGATGCAGCGTCAGGACTTCCACCTGCCGCTGATGATCGGCGGCGCGACCACCTCCAAGGCACACACGGCGGTGAAAATCGAGCCGAAGTACAGCAACGACGCAGTGGTCTACGTCACCGACGCTTCCCGCGCCGTGGGCGTGGCGACGCAGTTGCTGTCCAAGGAGCTGAAAGCAGGTTTCGTCGAGAAGACCCGCGAAGAGTACATCGACGTGCGTGAGCGCACGTCCAATCGCAGCGCCCGTACCGAACGCCTGAGCTACGCCGCCTCGATCGCGAAAAAACCGCAGTTCGACTGGGCTTCCTACACGCCGGTCAAACCGACCTTCACCGGTACCCGGGTGCTGGACAATATCGACCTCAACGTCCTGGCTGAATACATCGACTGGACGCCGTTCTTTATCTCCTGGGACCTGGCCGGCAAGTTCCCGCGCATCCTCGAAGACGAAGTGGTCGGTGAAGCCGCGACCTCGCTGTACAAGGACGCCCGCGAGATGCTGACCAAGCTGATCGACGAGAAGCTGATCAGCGCCCGTGCGGTGTTCGGCTTCTGGCCGGCCAATCAGGTACACGATGACGATATCGAGCTGTACGGCGATGACGGCAAGCCAATGGCGCGCCTGCATCACCTGCGCCAGCAGATCATCAAGACCGACGGCAAGCCAAACTTCTCCCTGGCCGACTTCGTTGCGCCGAAGGACAGCGAAGTGACCGACTATGTCGGTGGTTTCATCACCACCGCCGGGATCGGCGCCGAAGAAGTGGCCAAGGCTTATCAGGACGCTGGCGACGACTACAACTCGATCATGGTCAAGGCCCTGGCCGACCGTCTGGCCGAGGCCTGCGCCGAATGGTTACACCAGCAGGTACGTAAAGAGCACTGGGGTTATGCCAAGGACGAAGCCCTCGACAACGAGGCGCTGATCAAAGAGCAGTATTCCGGCATTCGCCCTGCCCCGGGCTACCCGGCGTGCCCGGATCACACCGAGAAGGCTACGCTGTTCGCCCTGCTTGACCCGGAAGCCCAGGAAATGCGCGCCGGCCGCAGTGGCGTGTTCCTGACCGAGCACTACGCGATGTTCCCGGCGGCAGCGGTCAGCGGCTGGTACTTCGCCCATCCGCAGGCGCAATACTTCGCCGTGGGCAAGATCGACAAGGATCAGGTGCAGAGCTACACCTCGCGCAAAGGTCAGGAACTGAGCCTGACCGAGCGCTGGCTGGCGCCGAACCTGGGTTACGACAACTAACCCGGAGCCCGAACAAAAGACCGCAGCCTGCCCCGCAGCTGCGGTCTTTTTTCATGGGTTGGCTATGCTTGTCTGACACACACGGCAGACGAGGGATTTATGGACGATCCAGTCGACAACAAGCCACCGACCTTCTGGCAGATGCTGCACAGCGTCATGGCGGCGGCGTTCGGCGTGCAGAGCGGCAAGAACCGGGCAAGGGACTTCACCCATGGCAAGCCCAGCCATTTCATCTTCCTGGGCATTGCGTTCACGGCGGTGTTCGCCCTGACGCTGTTTGGCATCGTGCAACTGGTGGTGCATCTGGCGGGCGCCTGAACCGCCTCAGTGCATCAGGGTCTGCAGGTTGAACGGATAGCGGTACGAGGCCGGGCGGCCCTTCGCCGACATCTTGTGAAAGTGCACGCCGTAATCCGGCGACGTGCCCATGGCCAGCATTCGGCGGGCATGATCCTTGTCGATCAGTTGCAGCAAGGGAATCTGTCGGTCGCGGCCGCCGTACTGGCTCAGGTCGACGCCCTGCGCATGATCGTGCACTTCCACCAGCGCCCAGCCTCCCAGGGTGAAATGACCGCCGAGCAATGCGCTCAAGCGTCCGTCGATCATGGCCTGCAACGCCGCAGGCGAAGTATTGACCGCGCTGAACAGCACGTCTTTGCCCGGCACTTTCCCGATCTCGGAAACCGCTCGCATCGCGCCGAAGGCCATTTCGTCGTTGGCCGCCCATACCAATGACACCTTGGGGTAACGAACCAGCAACTGCCGGGCCTGCTCATAAGCACGCTGCTGTGTCCAGCCGCCATAGACCAGTTGCCGCAAACGGACTTCGGGATGCTCGGCCAGCGCCCGCTGCATGCCTTGCTCGCGCAACTGCGACGACGGCGTGATCTTCAGGCCGGAGAACGCCAGCAATTCGATGCTGGCACCGGGGGCCACCGGTGGATGCAGGCGGATCAACTCCTTCATCAACAGGTAACCGCCCTCCTCGTCATTGGGCACGAGGCTGCCGATGCGGTCGGCCCGGTCCCCGACCAGCGCTTGCTGATTGGGGGTCAGCGCGGCATTGACGATAAACAGCTTCACCCCGCTCTGATTGGCCATGCGCAGGATCTGCGGCGCGATGTATTGCTCGTTGGCGAACATCAGATAATCGGGACGATCAGGCCCCTGCAAGGCTACCCGGGCCTGGGCCAGGGTCATTTCGGGCTGACGCTGGGAATAGAGGATCCGCAGATCGACACCCAGATCCCGGGCGGCGGCCTGCATGAATTGCGAGTAGCTGACCCAGAACGCTTCGTCGGTGGCTCCAGGATTCAGAAACAGCACAGACTCCGCCCGCGCGCCGACTCCAAAGGCCAGGCCCAGCACAAGCAGACTGATGTGGAGAAACTTGAACATGAAACATCCGGGCCCGGGGAAAAATGGCCGCGCATTATAGCCATTCAATCGCCGGCCATTAGCGCCTGATCCCGCTTTTTGTCCGACAATCGTCGGAAGCGGGCCCGGAGGGGTCGTTTTACTGATGACTGACCCAGAACACCGCTGTGCCCACGACCAGAATGATCAGGAACAGAATGGCCCACGCATCGACACTGCTATCGCTTTTCCTTGCCTTGGTTGGATTGCTCATTGCATCGCCTCTTGTCGGTTTTATCGGTGATTGCAGAAAGACTCGACCACAGTTAAGACGATGATTGTCCGCACGACAAATGTGGGTTAGTTGACACCCGTTCTCGTTAGGCGATTTGGTTCTTTACATATACTCAAACATCACTTTTGCGCATAACTGCAAACGGGTATATTGCCCCGGCTCCATTAGGGAGTGCGCGGCCGTGCGCGCGTAATTGCCGAGGCACCATCGGACTCCAGCAAGCGAAAACGCAGCGTTTTCCGAGTAGCCCAAAGCCTGAGAACAGGACTTATATGTACGTATACGACGAGTACGATCAGCGGATCATCGAGGACCGCGTCAAGCAGTTCCGTGATCAGACCCGACGCTATCTGGCAGGTGAGCTGAGCGAAGAAGAATTCCGCCCCCTGCGCCTGCAAAATGGCCTGTACATCCAGCGTTTCGCGCCGATGCTGCGGGTGGCGGTGCCTTACGGCCAGCTGACTTCGCGTCAGATGCGCATGATGGCCAAGATTGCCCGCGACTACGACAAGGGCTACGCCCACATCAGTACTCGCCAGAACGTGCAATTCAACTGGCCGGCGGTCGAAGACATCCCGGACATCCTCGCGGAACTGGCCACCGTGCAGATGCACGCGATCCAGACCAGCGGCAACTGCCTGCGCAACGTCACCACCGACCAGTTCGCCGGTGTTGCGGCCGATGAGTTGATCGACCCGCGTCCGTGGTGCGAAATCGTCCGTCAATGGACCACGTTCCACCCGGAATTCGCCTACCTGCCGCGTAAGTTCAAGATCGCCGTCAATGGTTCGACTTCCGACCGCGCGGCCATCGAAGTCCACGACATCGGTCTCGAGCCGGTGCACAACGCCGCTGGCGAACTCGGCTTCCGCGTGCTGGTTGGCGGTGGTCTGGGCCGTACACCGGTAGTTGGTGCGTTCATCAACGAGTTCCTGCCGTGGCAGGACCTGTTGAGCTACCTCGACGCGATCCTGCGGGTCTACAACCGCTATGGCCGTCGCGACAACAAATACAAGGCGCGGATCAAGATCCTCGTCAAGGCGCTGACTCCAGAAGTCTTCGCCCAGAAAGTCGATGCCGAGATGGAACACCTGCGCGGCGGCCAGACCACGCTGACCGAAGCCGAAGTTCATCGCGTCGCCAAACACTTTGTCGATCCGGACTATAAGGCACTGAGCAGTCAGGACGCCGAACTGGCCGCCCTCGACAAGGAACACCCGGGCTTCGCCCGCTGGCGCACCCGCAACACCCTGGCGCACAAGAAGCCGGGTTATGTAGCCGTGACCCTGTCCCTGAAGCCGACCGGGGTTGCACCGGGCGACATCACCGACAAGCAGCTCGACGCCGTCGCCGATCTCGCCGACCGCTACAGCTACGGTCAACTGCGCACCTCCCACGAGCAGAACATCATTCTCGCCGACGTCGAGCAGAGCCAGTTGTTCACCCTGTGGGGCGAGTTGCGTGAAGGCGGTTTCGCCACGCCGAACATCGGCCTGCTGACCGACATCATCTGCTGCCCTGGCGGTGATTTCTGCTCCCTGGCCAACGCCAAGTCGATCCCGATCGCCGAATCGATCCAGCGCCGCTTCGACGACCTGGACTACCTGTTCGACATCGGTGAACTGGACCTGAACATCTCCGGCTGCATGAACGCCTGCGGTCACCACCACGTCGGCCACATCGGCATTCTCGGTGTGGACAAGAAAGGTGAAGAGTTCTACCAGGTCTCCCTCGGCGGCAGCGCCAGCCGTGACGCGAGCCTGGGCAAGATCCTCGGCCCGTCGTTCGCCCAGGACGACATGCCGGATGTGATCTCCAAGCTGATCGACGTGTACGTGGAACAGCGCACCGAAGACGAGCGCTTCATCGACACCTACCAGCGTATTGGCATCGACCTCTTCAAGGAACGCGTCTATGCAGCGAATCATTAAGAACAACGAGGTCGTCGACGAAACCTGGCACTTGCTGCCCAAGGATTTCAACATCGACGAAATCAGCAACTGCGACGACCTGATCGTCCCGCTGCAGCTGTGGCGTGAACACGCCCGCATGCTCAAGGCCCGCGACGGTGGTCTGGGTGTGTGGCTGGATGCCGACGAAGAAGCCGAGGAAATCGGTGACGACGTGAATGAGTTCCAGGTGATTGCCCTGAACTTCCCGGCGTTCACCGATGGCCGCAACTACTCCAACGCCCGCCTGCTGCGTGACCGTTACGGTTTCAAAGGCGAACTGCGGGCGATTGGCGACGTGCTGCGCGACCAACTGTTCTACATGCGCCGCTGCGGTTTCGATGCCTTCGCCCTGCGCGCAGACAAAGACCCGTACGACGCCCTTGAAAGCCTCAAGGACTTCTCGGTGACCTATCAGGCCGCCACGGACGAACCGCTGCCGCTGTTCCGTCGCCGGTAAATCCCCGGGTCGTACTCAAAAAAACGCCGGTCATTCGACCGGCGTTTTTTTATGCCCGCTTTACCAGAAACGTTGCTGGGTCAAACGGCTCCACCAGCTCAGCAGCAGACGATCCACCGAACCGCTGGCCGCCATGCCGATGCGCTCCTGCAGGCTTTTGCGTTCGGCATAGTGCAGGTGATAGACCTCGGACTTTTTCGCCCGGTCCGCCAGGTATTCGTCACTGGTCTTGAGCTCGTCCACCAGTTGTTTTTCCAGCGCCGCGAGGCCGAGCCAGACTTCACCGGTGGCGACTTCGTCGATCGCCAGCTGCGGGCGATAGCGGGCAACAAAGTTCTTGAACAGCTTGTGGGTGATATCCAGGTCTTCCTGGAATTTCTCCCGGCCCTTCTCGGTGTTTTCGCCGAACACGGTCAGGGTGCGTTTGTATTCGCCGGCGGTCAGCACTTCGAAGTCGATATCATGCTTTTTCAGCAGGCGGTTGACGTTCGGCAACTGCGCAACCACGCCGATGGAACCAAGAATGGCGAATGGCGCGCTGATGATCTTCTCGCCGATGCACGCCATCATGTAGCCGCCGCTGGCTGCCACCTTGTCGATGCACACGGTCAACGGCACGCCGGCCTCGCGGATACGCGCCAGTTGCGACGATGCCAGACCGTAGCTGTGCACCATGCCGCCACCGCTTTCAAGACGCAGGACGACTTCGTCCTTCGGTGTGGCCAGGGTCAGCAAGGCGGTGATTTCATGACGCAGACTCTCGGTAGCGGAGGCCTTGATGTCGCCGTCGAAATCCAGCACGAACACCCGGGGTTTGCTTTCGGGATTCTTCTTCTGTTTCTTCTCGGATTTGGCTTCACCCTTGCGCAGGGCCTTGAGCTGATCCTTGTCGAGCAGGCTTTGCTCCAGGCGTTCACGCAAGCCTTTATAGAAATCGTTGAGCTTGCTGACCTGCAGCTGGCCCGCGGCCTTGCGCCGGCCCTTGCTGCGCAACGCAGCGAAACTGGCCAGCACCACCAGAATGGCGATGACCAGTGTGACGGTCTTGGCCAGGAAACTGGCGTATTCAGTCAAAAACTCCACAGTGACTCCTTCAAACGATGCGCCGTTGAAAAACGCGCGCGGGGATGACTCCAGCATACCCATGCACCGCCTCGTCGGCCAGCCGTGAAACCTCTGGAAACAGCCCTGTAACGGGCATTTCAAACAAGCGTATGTTTTTTCATTGACAGCTCTCCGTCATCCCCATAACCTCGCCACAACCTTCAACGTACCGGGATGACGCGGACGTGGGCAGCATCTACTTGATTCGACATGGCCAGGCCTCCTTCGGTGCAGACGACTATGACGTCCTGTCGCCGACCGGTGTACGCCAGGCAGAAATTCTCGGCCGTCACCTCGCCGAACTCGGAATCAGCTTCGACCGCTGCCTTTCGGGCGACCTGCGCCGTCAGCAGCACACGGCCAACAGCGCGCTGGAACAGTTCGCCGCTGCCGGCCTGCCGGTGCCTGCTCTGGAAATCGATTCGGCCTTCAACGAGTTCGACGCCGACGCCGTGATCCGCGCCCTGCTGCCGGCCATGCTGCCCGAAGAACCCGAAGCACTGGACATCCTGCGCAACGCCGCACAGAACCGTGGCGAGTTCCAGCGCATCTTTGCCCTGATCATCGAACGCTGGCTGGCCGGCACCTACGACACGCCCGGCCTGGAAAGCTGGCTGGGGTTCGTCGAACGGGTCCAGGCCGGTCTGAACCGTATTCTCGATCAGGCCGACAACACCCAGAAAATCGCAGTGTTCACCTCAGGCGGCACCATCACCGCCCTGCTCCACCTGATCACGCAAATGCCTGCCCGGCAGGCCTTTGAACTGAACTGGCAAATCGTCAACACCTCGCTCAACCAGCTGAAGTTCCGCGGTCGCGAGGTGGCTCTGGCTTCCTTCAACAGTCATGCGCACCTGCAACTGCTGAAGGCCCCGGAACTCATCACTTTCCGCTGAGTCCGGATTACTGTGACCCTGCTGCAATCAACCAAAAAGGATCGAACCATGACCTCCGTAGCTGATGCCGTAAAAGCAATGCAAGCCAAGTTCAACCCAGCCGCTGCTGCCGGCCTGGATCTGGTCTTCGGTTTCAATATCACTGACGAAGACAAGCAATACGCTCTGATCGTCAAAGACGGCACTTGCGACATCCAGGAAGGCGAAAACGCCGACGCCAACTGCACACTGGTGCTGGACAGCGAAACCCTGAAAGGCATCGTCAGCGGCGAAACCGACGGCATGCAGGCCTTCATGGGCGGCAAGCTGCGCGTTGAAGGCGACATGATGCTGTCGATGAAACTGTCCGAGCTGTTCCCGGCGTAAGTCGCAGACCAGCCAAAAAAAATCCCGCCTTGATGGCGGGATTTTTTGTTTCAGGACTCAATAAATCACAAGCAGGACAAGCCCGACGTACAGCTCTCTGCTTCGGGGTTTCAATCAACAACCCTTTCAGCGTTTCGATACCGAAGAAGAGTTGAGCGCTTTTTCGAGTTCAAGATAGATGATCTCTTCATCACTACCCTTCACAAGCAACTCTGCCATCGCCATCGGGTCGAGCTCTTTTGCGACCACGTTCCAGTTGAACGTCACAACATATGTTTCGCCCTTGATCGTCAAGAACAACCAATACGTATCGAACGGTTTGTCTGGTACCTCGAAAAAGCTGTACACGTACCGGATCTGCTTTTTCAAATCCGGCGTGTACAGCATCAGCTCATGCGTATCGACCTCCGGATATTTGTCTTCGATAGCAACCAACGCAGTGGCCAACAAAGTGTCATTGTCGAGCGCCTGCAAGGTATCCGGACTATTCCGTAGCATCGTCACCGGGCTAGCCTCGGCAGGAGTCCCCATCATGCGTGGACGATACATCCCCGAACTGAACCACTTTGTCGCGTCAAACCGAATTTCTTCCGGGCTCCAGTCACCGTAGTACATCATTATTTTTGCAGACATCCGATCTTCCTTGAGATGGGCCGACAGTCCGGCCACACCGAGCAGTAACGCCAGAGTAAAGATAAACAACCTGATTGCCGATGAACGCTTCAACTTCATACCGGTTTGTACTCGCGAAGCTGTTTGGGAACGCCATCTGGCGTGTCACCGGATCGAACATCCCGATGGGCACCCAACGCATCGAGCGGATAGCCGATTTGAGTTTCGTATTTCTGTCGGCTATCGACGTGGGCGAGCAAATTACGCTGTTCCTCGGTAACTGTCGGTACAGGCGCTACCGGAGCCTGCTCACCAGGTAGTTCGGCGGAGTCGTTTTTTACCGTTTTGCGATGCTCGGCCAACTTGCGCAGGTAGGCGATTTTATTCTTCTGGTATTGCTGTTGCGCCAGACGGTCGGAACTCATCTTCTGCCGAATTCCGCCTACGGACTCCCGCTCGGCCGCGGTGCCATAAGTCGTGTCGTAGTTGCTTCGTCGCGGGAAAGCCCAGACAGTAGCCTTTGTGGTATTGGCAAGAATTTGTGCAAGGCTGCGCTCGTAGTGAGGATCCTCGCCTTCGTTCACCTTGAAGTTCGCGTCGATACCAAGTCCGGTACGGCAGGCATACGAATAGATCCTGGCACCGTAAGCGAAGGCTTCCGGCTTGAACATTTGTGCCTGGGCATCACGCAGACGATAACTGTCGCGCTTGTCCAGTTCGTATCCCAGTTCAATACTGCCAACCACGCCGTGAGAAAAGAAATCCAGTTGTTTTATCTCTCTGCCACGGCGCTGGCGGGCCTGGATAAAATCCACGAGACCTGAAATCGAATCCAGCTCCCGATATTGCGCGCCGTGCTCACTTTCAACCAGGTTTTTCACGGCAGTGAGCAGCTTCTCTTCATAGTCGTCTTTGAAAATCAGGAAGACTCGCTGCCGAGAGAAGTTTGGTGTGCCTTCAGGGTACTTGGTCAGTTGCCGAATGCCCTGGTTGATGAAGCGCATCTTGTTGCCTCGCTGGCTACGGAGCTTCTCGATCATCGACATGTAAGATGCCCCCACCACGGTCACATAGTCCTGAGCGAGCGTTCCCTTGACCTGCGTAGTCCCATGCTGATCGCTGGTTTGCACCTGTTTCTTTTTCGGAGTGGCCACGTTCAACTTTCCTTAGTAATCAATGCCCAGGGCATCCAGGTGAGCGGCGGCTTCCTTGCCCCATTGCACGACAATCGATGTCGGATCGGCTGTGAATACCCGTGCCGCGTTACCGTGATTGTCGGTGTGGCCGACCAGACGCTGACCATCGCCGGTTTCAATGCAATAGAGCATGTCGGGTATGGCTTCGCCGGTCCCTTCGTCCACCAACTGGAAGCGCTCACTGTGCTTGGGTACGGTAATGATCGGCGTGAAAGGAGCGGAGCCGACCTGGGTGCCGACGAAAACATCGCCGGAACCGGTAATGATCATGCCGCCATGAGCAGTGGCACTGCCGAGAAAGGCTATGGGCTTGCCATTGATCAGGATGTTGCCGATGCCTTCGGTGACCGTATCACCACACGCCGTGGTGTCGCCGACACGCAACACGGGCATGCCGTTGATGTTCACATCGGGTGAACCGCTGGTGCTGGGGTTGGTACCGTGGCCAGTGACCGGACAGGCATTGAGATCGCTCAGGCGCGCGGCAGGCTTTGCCATCGTTTACTTCCGTGTAAGGGCTGGGGATGCGGAATTTACCGGATCTGTTCAATCGATGAAAGGCTGCTCTCCGGCACGGCCTGCACCCTCGTGACCGTTGTCACAAACGAAGCGGCCAGCAACTCCCGTGTATAGGGATGCTGCGCCGAACGAAACAATTCGGCCGTTTCCCCACGCTCGACGACCTCGCCGTCCTTCATCACGATCAGGTCGTGAGCCAGTGCTCGCACCACCGCCAGGTCATGGCTGATGAACAGATACGTCAGACCGTGTTCCTCCTGTAACCGGCGCAACAGCGCGACGATCTGTTTCTGTACGGTGCGATCCAGTGCCGAAGTGGGTTCGTCCAGCAGGATCAGATCCGGCTTGAGCACCAGCGCCCGGGCGATGGCGATGCGTTGCCGCTGCCCGCCGGAAAACTCGTGGGGATAGCGATGACGTGTCGCCGGGTCGAGTCCCACGTCCCGCAAGACATCGATCACGACCTGCTCGCGCTCCCGCGCGTTCAAGTCACTGTGAACCTGCAAACCCTCGGCGATGATCTGCTCCACGCACAAGCGCGGACTGAGACTGCCGAACGGGTCCTGAAACACCACTTGCAGGCGCTTGCGCAATGGTCGCAGTTGTTTGCCGCTCAGATGTTCCAGCGCTTCACCCTCGAAGCGGATACTGCCCTCGGCATCGATCAGACGCAGGATCGCCTGCCCGAGGGTGGATTTTCCCGAACCGGATTCACCGACGATTCCCAGGGTCCGGCCACGTTTCAGGCTCAGATCAATGCCATTGACCGCGTGCAGCCAGGACTTGCGGCGCAGCCAGCCACCACCGAGCCGAAAGCGCACATTGAGATTGCGGACTTGCAGCAGATCCTCCGCGTCGACCCTGTGCAGCGCCTCGCCACCGGGTTCGGCATTGAGCAACTCGATGCTGTAGGGATGCTGCGGCGCCCGGAATAACTGCTCGCAAGTCGCTTGCTCGACGATCTCGCCGGCGCGCATCACCGCCACCCGCTGGGCGATGGTGCGCACCAGATTCAAGTCGTGGCTGATGATCAGCAGCGCCATGCCCAGGCGTTGTTGCAGGTCCTTGAGTAACAGCAGGATCTTGCGTTGCACGGTAACGTCGAGGGCAGTGGTCGGCTCATCAGCGATCAATAACTGAGGCTCACACGCCAGTGCCATGGCGATCATCACTCGCTGCCGTTGCCCGCCGGAGAGCTGATGCGGATAAGCCTTCAGACGCTCGTGTGGGCGTTGAATGCCCACAAGTTCCAACAGCTCCAGAATCCGTTCCCGCGCCGCAGCCCCGGCCAGGCCTTTGTGCAGCGCCAGACTTTCGCCAAGTTGGCGCTCTACGGTGTGCAACGGGTTCAGCGAACTCATCGGCTCCTGAAAGATCATCGCGATCCGGTTGCCGCGCAATTGCCGCAGATAACGCTCATGCACGCCAAGCAGCTCTTCGCCCCCATAGCGGATGCTGCCATCGATCCGCGTGATGTTCGGGTCGAGCAGTTGCAGGATGCTGTGGGCCGTCACCGACTTGCCGGAACCGGACTCGCCCACCAGCGCCAGGCATTCACCCGGACGGATGTCGAGGTCGATGCCGTGGACCACTTCCTGGCCTTTGAAGGCAACCCGCAGGTCGCGTATTTCAATCAAATGTTCACGCATATCAAGTCCTCGGGTCGAAGGCATCACGGCAGGCTTCGCCGATGAAGACGAGCAATGAAAGAATCAGCGCGAGCGCAAAGAACGCCGTCAGACCCAGCCAGGGTGCTTGCAGATTGGTCTTGCCCTGGCCGATCAATTCACCCAGCGACGCGCTGCCCGCCGGCATGCCGAAGCCAAGAAAGTCCAGCGCCGACAAGGTTGCAATCGCCCCGGTAAGAATGAACGGCAGGTACGTCAGCGTCGCACTCATGGCGTTGGGCAGGATGTGCCGCACGATCACCTGCGCATCGCCGACACCCAGTGCCCGAGCAGCTTTCACGTATTCCAGACCCCGGCTGCGCAGGAACTCGGCGCGCACCACGTCCACCAGGCTCAGCCAGGAAAAAAGCGCCATGATCCCCAGCAGCCACCAGAAATTCGGCTCGACGAACCCGGACAGAATGATCAGCAGATACAGAACCGGCAGCCCCGACCAGACCTCCAGTAAACGCTGCCCGAGCAGATCGACCCAACCGCCGTAATAGCCTTGCAACGCGCCGGCGGCGATGCCGATAAGCGCACTGGTGGCGGTCAATGCCAAGGCAAACAGCAGCGACACCCGCGTGCCGAAAATCACCCGCGCCAGCACATCCCGGGCCTGATCGTCGGTGCCCAGCCAGTTGTCGCTGGAGGGCGGGCTCGGTGCCGGTTCCGCGAGATCGTAATTGACCGTGTCGAAACCGAACGGGATCGGCGCAAACCACATGCGTCCGCCCTGCCCCTCGATCAGCTCGCGCACCTGGGCGCTGCGATAGTCCGGTTGAAATGGCATCTCGCCGCCGAAATCCTGTTCGGTGTAGCGTTTGAACGCGGGGAAGAACCATTCACCTTGAAACGTCACCAGCAGCGGTTTGTCGTTGGCGACCAGCTCACCGCCCAGGCTCAAGCCGAACAGCGAGAGAAACAGCCACAATGACCACCATCCACGCCGGTGAGCCTTGAACCGCGCCCAGCGGCGCTGCCCGATAGGAGAAAGCGTCAGCATCAGGCAGCCCTCGCCGTAAAGTCGATACGCGGATCGACCAGCGTGTAGCACAGGTCGCCCAGCAGTTTTATCAAGAGTCCGAACAGGGTGAAGATGAACAGCGAACCGAACACCACGGGGTAATCCCGCGATACCGCCGCTTCGTAGCTCAGGCGGCCGAGGCCGTCGAGGGAGAAGATCACCTCGATCAGCAGCGAGCCGCCGAAGAACACCGTCACCAGTGCCTGGGGCAACCCGGCGACCACCAGCAGCATCGCGTTGCGAAACACATGCCCGTACAACACCTGCCGCTCACTCAGCCCCTTGGCCCGGGCCGTGACCACGTACAGCCGCGAGATCTCGTTGAGAAAACTGTTCTTGGTCAGGATCGTCAGCGTCGCGAAACCGCCAATCACCAGCGCGCTGACCGGCAGCACCAGATGCCAGAAGTAATCCAACACCTTGCCCCACAGCGTCAGCTCGGCGAAGTTGTCCGAGACCAGACCCCGCACCGGAAACCAGTCCAGCGCCGTGCCGCCGGCAAACACCACGATCAACAACAGCGCAAACAGAAACCCCGGCATCGCATAACCGATGATGATCGCCGCGCTGCTCCAGACGTCGAACGCCGATCCGTTGTGCACGGCCTTGCGGATGCCCAGCGGGATCGATACCAGATAGGTGATCAACGTCGCCCACAACCCCAGCGACAAGGTCACCGGGAGTTTCTGCCAGATCAGTTCAGTGACCGTCGCGCCTCGGAAGAAACTCTTGCCGAAGTCCAGTTGCGCGTAGCTTTTGAGCATCAGCCACAGGCGCTCGCTGGCGGGTTTGTCGAACCCGTACTGACGCTCGATATCGGCCACCAGTTTCGGATCCAGGCCACGGGTCGCGCGGGACTCGCCGCCAATGGTTTCGACATGGCTTGCACCTACTGCCCCACCGACACCGATGCCCTGCAAACGGGCGATGGCTTGCTCAACCGGGCCACCGGGCGCGGCCTGCACGATCACGAAATTCACCAGCAGAATCGCCAGCAGGGTCGGCACGATCAGCAGCAGACGCCGCAGGCTATAACCCCACATGGGCGAACTCCTTTTGCTGTTTTTGTGCCTGAGTGGCGGTCAACGCCGTGGGACTGATCTCCCACCAGGTGTCGAGGCCGGCGTCATACAGCGGCGCAATCGCCGGCCGGCCAAAACGGTTCCACCACACCGTGGAAATGCCCGGTGGGTAATAGTTGGGAATCCAGTAGTAGCCCCACTGCAGCACCCGATCCAGCGCCCGGGCATGGCGCAAGAGACTTTCACGGCTGTCGGCCTGCACCACGCCTTCGAGCAACGCATCCACCGCCGGATCACGCAGCACCATGTAGTTGTTGGAGCCCGGATCATCGGCTCCGTCGGATCCGAAGTAATTGAACATTTCGCGCCCTGGCGCCTGGCTCACCGGATAGCCGACGACGATCATGTCGTAGTCGCGACTGCGCACGCGGTTGGTGTATTGCGCGGTGTCGACCTGACGGATATCGAAGCCAATGCCGATCTGCGCCAGGTTGCGTTTGAACGGCAGCAGCAGGCGCTCGAAGCCTTTCTGGCCGTTGAGAAAGATAAATTGCAGCGGCTCGCCGGCAGCGTTGACCAGTTGATCGCCCCGGGGTTTCCAGCCGGCGGCCGCCAGCAGTTTCAACGCCTGCAACTGTTGCGCGCGAATGTTGCCGCTACCGTCGGTGCGCGGCGCTTCGAACACCTGGCTGAACACCTCATCGGGGATCTTGCCGCGCCAGGGTTCGAGGATTTTCAGTTCTTCGGCGTCCGGCAACTCAGTGGCCGACAGCGCGCTATGGGAAAAGTAACTGCGCTGGCGCAAGTACATGCTGCGCATCATCTGCCGGTTGCTCCATTCGAAATCCCAGAGCATGGCAATCGCCTGCCGCACTCGCCGATCCTGAAACATCGGCTTCTGCAGGTTGAACACGAAACCCTGGGCACCTTGAGCCGCGCCGGGTGCGAGGTGTTCACGCAACAATTTGCCCTGCTCCAGCGCTGCGCCGGCATAACCGATGGTGTAACTGGTGGCGGAGAATTCGCGGTTGTAATCAAAACCGCCAGCCTTGAGCACTTGTCGCGACACGTCGGTGTCGGCAAAGAATTCCACACTCAACTGATCGAAGTTGTAGAGCCCACGGGCGACCGGCAGATCCTTGCCCCACCAGTCCTTGACCCGTTGAAATTTCACACTGCGACCGGCATCCACTGCGCTCACCCGATAAGGACCGCTGCCGGGCGGAATCTCGAAACCGGCGCCTTCGGCAAAGTCCCGGGTGCGCCACCAGTTCTCTGGTAAAACAGGCAGTACTGCCAGGTCCAGCGGCAAGGTGCGGCTTTCGTTGTTCTTGAAGACGAAGCGTACCTGGGTTGGCGACTCGACCTGCACCTCGGCGACATCGCGAAACTGCTGCCGGTACTTCAGGCTGCCCTGAGTGGTGAACAGCTCGAAGGTGTAGCGCACGTCCTCGGCGGTGATCGGCGTACCGTCTTCAAAACGCGCTTGCGGATTGAGATAGAAACGTACCCAGCGTCGATCCGCATCCAGCTCCATCCGCTGCGCCACCAGACCGTAGACGCTGTAGGGCTCATCCTTGCTGCGATAAGCCAGCGGTGCATAAAGCCAGCCGTCGATTTCGGCGACGCCGGTGCCTTTGTCGATGTAGGGAATCAGGTGATCGAACGGACCGCTTTCCAGCGAAGAACGCCGCAGGCTACCGCCCTTGGGTGCATCGGGATTGGCGTAGGCCAGGTGTTGGAAATCCGCAGCGTACTTCGGCGCTTCGCCGTAAACCGTGAGGGCGTGTCGAGGCTGCGCAAATATCGCCGGGCTCAGCAGAAGACATAAGCCCAGCAAAGTGAGTCTGGAAAACATGGGCAGATCCTTTAACCCTGTGCCTGCCTGATTGTGTTGTGCAACAGGCGGGCACTTTTTATAGGGCCGGTTTTAGAACGATGGGTTACTAAAACCGACCATGTCTGGTCATTCTCAGAACTTGTAGTTGAGCCGCGTGTACAGCGTGCGCCCGAACGGGTCGCCGTATTTCGGGTCGTAGCCGCTCTGAAAGGTGTAGGTCTGGTTACTGAATGGCGGCTCGCGATCGAACAGGTTTTTTACCCCCAGCGTCACCGCCAGGGTCTTGCGCCAAGTGTAGGTGCCGGCCACGTCCCAGACGTTGTAGGAGCCAACGTAGTCGTGGGTCTCGCGGTCCGAGTCGTGATAACCGCTGGTGTAGCGGTTGGTCAGGCTCGCGCCGAACGGGCCGTAGTTCCAGCTGCCGGTCAGGCTGTGGCGCCAGCGGGCCACCGCACCGGCCGACGCGAAGTCACCCCCGCGAAAATCTCCGAGCTTGTCGATGAAATCGCCCTTGAGCTGCTGCTGATACTCGTAACGGCTGACGTAGGTGCCTTGCAGGCCGATGCCGAAATCACCGTATGGCGTGCTCGGCAGGTGATAGTCGAAGCTCACGTCGACGCCGTTGGTCTTGATCTTCCCCAGGTTGGCCAGGCCGGTGACGACGTGATCGATGGAGCCGTCAGGCTTGCGGATCAAGCGTTCCGGATACAGTTCCGGGTTCTCGAACACCGCCGACTCTGGGAACTCGGCGATCTGGTTGGCGATGCTGATCCACCAGAAATCCAGCCCGGTGGTCAGGCGATCGAACGGCTGATAAACGAAACCGACGGTGACGTTGCGCGCGGTTTCCGGGCTCAGGTCCGTGTTGCCGCCCGTGGTCCGGTTGAACTGCTGGGCACAGTCGCGGTTGGCAATGCCGCCGTTGCTCGGATTGCCACCGGCACACAGGCGCGGGTCGTTGTAGTTGGCGTTGGTGAAGGTGGTGAAGTTCGGGTTATAGAGTTCATACAGCGATGGTGCGCGGAAACCTTCGCTATACGCGCCGCGCACTACCAGTTCCTTGAACGGCTGAAAACGGAACGAGTATTTCGGGTTGGTCGTGCTGCCGAAATCGCTGTATTTGTCATGCCGCACGGCAGCGGACAACTCCAGGCTGTCGAGCACCGGGACATTGACCTCGGCATATTGCGCCGAGACGCTGCGATCCCCTGACACGCTGCCGTTGGGGTCCACGCCGAGGCTCTGCACATCACCGGCAAACGCGGCGAAGTCCTGATGAAAGTCTTCCTTGCGGTACTCGCCACCCAGCGCCAGCGCCGAAGGACCGGCGCCAAACCAGTCACCGATCTCGCGACTGACACGGCCGTCAATCGCCTTCACCCGGCCCACGGCAGTTGCGTAATCACCGTCCACCGCGTTGGCCGCCAGTAATGCCGAACCGGCAGCTGTCTGCGGCCCGAACGGATTGATCACGCCATTGGCGATCCCCTGGCTGACGGCGCGGTCGTTCACGTAACCACTGCGGATCGTGTTGACCACTTTGTTCTGGTTGTACGAAGCGCCAAGGTTGTAATCCCACCCAACCAGCGTGCCGTCGAAACTCAGCAGCAGGCGCTGACCGGTGTTGTCGTCCTCGTGACGGCGGGCGCCGACCGCCGTTTCGCGCCAGTTCACGTCCACCGGTTGCGTTGAATCAAGGGCAAAACCGCTCGGCCCGGGGGTGATGCCGTTGCCAGGATAAAACGCCGTACCAGGATTGACCTGATTGCCCATCAGGGTGCCGGGGCCGATCTGGGTGCGGTTTTCATTGCGTGCCCAGAAGTATTCGAGGCTGACGTTGTGATCGTCCGACAGCTTGCCGGTGGCTTTGGCGAAAGCCGAGGTCTTTTCGGTTTCCGGCACCAGGTCCAGGTAATTCCACAGGCTCTGGCGGCAGATTCCGTTGCGTGACAGCAGCCCCGGCGCGTTGCAACCGGACCCCGACAACGGGTTGGTAGCGTTGCTGCCCTGGCTCCAGTTGGCCGGTGATGCCGTGCCGGAGGTGTAATCGAGCCCGCGCCCCGGCTGGTAGTTGTAGGTGTAACCGCGATCTTCAGCGGCCAGCCGTTGCTGCTTGTCGTAACTCACGACGCCGAAAACGTTGAAGCGATCGTCCTGCAAATCACCGAATCCCCAGCTGCCGCTGAAGTTACGGCTTTCACCGCCGCCGGAGTGCGTCGGCGTGTCGTAACTCGTACTGATCTGACCTTCGGTGAGGCTGGTCTTGGTGATGAAGTTGATCACCCCGCCAATCGCATCGGTGCCATACAGCGCCGAAGCCCCATCGCGCAGCACTTCGACCCGGTCGATGGCGGCGAACGGAATGGTATTGAGGTCCACGCCGGAGCCATTGATGGCGTTGGTCGCGTTGTTGCTCAAGCGGCGGCCGTTAAGCAGTACCAGGGTCTTGTTCGGTCCGATACCACGCAGGTCGGCATAAGACGCCCCGCCACTGCTCGAGCCCACCGAACGCCCGGAACCTACGGACGACTGGTTGGCAGAGATGCGGTTGACCAGCTCTTCAGTCGTCGTCACACCCTGCTTCTGCAATTCTTCCACCCGAAGGATGGTCACCGGCACGGCGGTTTCGGCATCGACCCGGCGGATCGCGGTGCCGGTCACTTCGACCCGTTGCAGTTGAGTGGTCGGTTCTGTGGCACTGCTGTTGGCGGCAATCGCCGGCAATGTGTTGATCGCCAGCAGCAAGGCCAGGCTCAACGGGGATCTAACGGGTGAAAATCGAATCATGAACAGCCATCCCTGCGTTTTGGTTTATGCAGGGATGTGCGATGACCAACAGGGATTTATAGGGCGCGGTTTAGACCGTTGGGTGATGAGGTTATGCAAATCGATAAGCCCACTCATCAACTCAAAACCATCTCCTTGAGCAAACGGGTATCCAGCCCGAACCGCTCCTGCGAGACCATCCTGAACTGCCCCTCCGCCAAATCGCAGCTCACCAGCAAGTTCCACGAATGCCGGGTTGCCGCCGAGGGAATCAGTACAAACGGGTGCTCGGCCAGCAACGCGTCGGCAAACAATTGCTGATTGGGTGAAGGCTGTGCAGGGCTCAGCCAGTAAGGGTTCGGTACCTCTTCGGGCTGCACGATTTTTACCTTCGCATTGTTGATGACCTCGAAACACGTCAAAACATAAGGCTCGCGGTCCAGAGCATCGAAACTATGGTTGGCTGCCACCTCCAGAATGGCCGACGACGGATCGACGGATGCATACACGACGCGTCGTCCGGGAATGTTCCATCGACCTCCTCTCATCTTTGACCCCATCCCGCTATCCCACGTTCTTCCATAAACCTCGCGATCAAGCCGCCATGCATACCAATGTTTGTCCCACGGCAAGGGGTTCATGGGTAAACCCCGTAGATCAGCTGCACCAGATACTGCTCCACCATCTGAAAACCCAATGGATGCAGGGTCAATTCCAGCGGCACATGGCCGTGAAAATAGGTAGAGGGTTTCTGCATCCAGTCCTCCGCCCGTGGTTGCCCCCCGAAGGCCCGAATGGCCAATTCCAGCACCAGAGCAAATTGGTAGGTGATGACGCTCTGCTGTGGGTCAAGCCGTATCGGTTCATCTTCCTTCAGCAGTCGCCGGATCGTTCTGACCGACTTGCCAGTGATGAGTTTGACCACGTCACCTTGCTGGTAAAGCTCGGAGGTTGAAAGCATGTCGACGACGTCGTTCAACTCAAAGCCTTCATTCGTAAGGTGAACGATCATCATGGCGTCATCACCGATGTTCCGGCCATGTACGAGCAATTCGACAGGTTTGCCCGCGACCTTCTTCAAACCCGTCAACCGGGGTACCTTTGCACTGGGCAATGCGACGTCCTCCATGGGGCATCTGGCACGATCAGCGCGCCATTGATGGCAGGTGGAATAAGCAGGCGCTTCGTATTCGAGGTGTGCAGTACGCATGATCCATCCATTATCAGAGGCCTGAACGTCCAGGCCGTTTACGACTTCAATGTCACAGCCGATGCTATAGATCACGCTTCCGACGACCAACCTGAAAAAGTCGTCGGAAATATCCCCGCTTTCACGCAAAACCCGCTTGTTTCCGTAGGACGTTCCCGAAGCAGATGCTTAACCTCCGAAGTGATAACTCACATCCAGCCACCACTGCCGCCCATACGGGTCGTAGTTGCCGGTCGGGTAATACGGCCAACCTGCCGAGTCGTCATGTTTGACCTGATTGAGCAGGTTGTTGACGGTCAGCCCGACACTCGCCCGGTCGTTCAAGCGATAGCGCGCACTGGCGTTGAACACCGTCCACGGTGACAGGCGGCCATCGCCCGCGCCGTTGGTGACGGAGCCATAACGGATGCCCATCAGGGTCGCCGTGGCCTTCTGATAATCCCAGGTCAGGCTGGCGTTGACCTTGCTGCGCCAGTCGTAGTTGCTGCGCGAAGTGCGCAAGTCCTGGGTCGGAGCTTCGTCGGATTCCTTGTAAAAATGCGATAGCACCAGGGTGTAGCCCAGTGCCGAACTGAACACTCCGTACTGCCCGGCGCCCCAGCGAATGTTGCTCTTGAAGTCCAGACCGCTGACCCGCTCGCTGGCGGCGTTGATCGCATTGACCCGCACCCGCTGCAACTGATTGGGATCGATGGCGGCATTGCCGGGATTACGATCGACGCGTGCCAGGGTCGACTGGCAGTTGGCCGAGTTGATGTCCTGAGTGCCGTTGCGGCATTCGTTTTCTTCCTGCAACAGGCGGTTTTCGTCGACGGTGGTCAGCAGGTCGTCGATTTCCACCCGCCAGAAATCGGTGGAGAAATCGAAATTGCGCGACGGCGACCAGACAAACCCGTACGTCCAGGATTTTCCGCGTTCGGATGCCAGATCCGCTGTGCCGCTCTGGGTGTAGTCGACCCGCCCGCGATCACAGGCGCCCTCCACACCCTGGCTGCAGCCGTAGTAGTCGATCTGCGCCGGGTAGTAGCCGTTGCTGTCGGACTGGTAGATGTAATTCAGATCCGGCGCGCGAAAACTGGTGCCGTAACTGCCGCGCAGCAACAGGCTGGTGATCGGCCGCCACTCCAGGCCGAGGTTGTAGGTTTTCTGCTGCTCGGTGCGTCCGCTGAACTTGTATTGGTCCCAGCGCCCCGCCGCTGTCGCCAGCACAGTGTCAGTGACCGGAATACTGAACTCGCCACCCGCCGCATAGCGCTTGCGCGAACCGCCTGAGCTTTGCGCCGGTGTCACGCCATAAAAACTGCCATCGTTGAGGCTGTCGTCCGGGTCGATGCGGTATTCCTGTTTGCCCGCTTCCAGTACGCCGGCAAATCCGACCGGGCCGGCTGGCAGGTCAAACAGATCGCCATTGACCGAGGCGTTGTAACTGGTGGACACCGACTTGCTGCTCTGGGTCAGGTTGCCGCGAAACTGCTCCCATTCTTGCGGCGTCAACGGCCGGTCGAGACGCGAGGCGTCTGGGGAAAATACCGGGTAGCCGCCGCGTGTGCCGAGCTGCGGGCCCAAATAGAAATCCTGGATCGACGACAGCGGCGTATAGCGTGTGGTGCGCACGCTTTTGTATTCCGAGCGATTGGCCGCCAGATCATAGTGCCAGCCGGTGTCGGCGATTTTGTCCGAAAGCCCCAGGGTGCCAGTCCATGAGGTGTCGCGCCACTTGCTGTTGTTGCTGGTACGCCCGCCGATTTCCTCTTCACCGAAACGCCGATACCAACGCTCCAGATTGCCGCTGTTCTGGTTGATGAAGTCCGGCGATGTGAAGGTCGGGCCACGGGTGTTGTTCTGGATGTGGTCGAGGCCATACATCAAGTCGGCGAACACCTGACCGCTGTCGCTGAAATGCCAGGTGCCACGGGTGTAGCCGTCGTAGTTTTCCTTTTGCGTCTGGATCGTCCAGTAATCGTTGTACATCTGGTCGGTGCGGCAGCGCCCGCCATTGTTGAACAGCTTGTTGTCGAACGTGCCTTGATAAGCACCGCAGCCCGGCCCCAGATAACGGTTATTGCTCAGGTCGCGACGGTAACCGACATCCGCCAGCGGCCCGCTCTGCATGAAGCCCCGGTCATCGGCCCAGATCGGATCGCGATTGGTCAGTTCAAGCCCGAACAGGCCGTCGAAGTCACCCCAACTGCCGCCGCCGCTGATCTGCAAGCGCTGGTTGTCACCGCCACCGCGCTCGCTGGTGCCGCCCTTGAGGTTGACGTCGACGCCATTCATCTTGTCCTTGAGGATGATGTTCACCACCCCGGCAATCGCATCCGAACCGTAGATCGCCGAGGCGCCGCTGCTGAGGATTTCGATGCGGTCGATGATTGCCGAGGGAATGTTCGCCAGGTTGGTGAAGTTGACCTTGCCGTCGTACGGCGTCGGGTAATCGGCAACCCGCCGGCCATTGATCAGCACCAGTGTGTGATTGGGACCCAGGCCGCGCAGGTTGAGGGCGCTGGCGGCCGGCTGCCAGGTGTTGCCGTAGTCTTCGCCTTGGGTCATGCCGGTGTTTTGCGTTTGCGTGGCGAGGGCGTCATAGACGTTCTTGTAGCCCCGCGCTTCCATTTCTTCGTGGGTGATGACATTGACTGGTGTCGCCCCATCGGACTGGGCGCGGGCGATGCGCGAGCCGGTGACCGTGACCTTTTCCATACGGTAATCGGCGCTGCTGGCGGGCACCACGGCGGCAGCCTTGACCGGTGCGGCGCTTGGCGCGTCGGCCTGGCGAATGCTCAGGCCTTGAGTACCCTGCTCCACTTGCAGGCCGCTGCCGAGCAACGCCTTCTCCACCGCCTGCCGGCCACCCAACGCACCCCGTACCGCGCTGCTGCGCTTGCCCTGCACCAGATTCTGGCTGAAGGAAATCGGCACGCCGGTCTGGCGCGAGATATCCAGCAGTACCTCGTCGAGCGCTCCCGGGGCGATATCGAAAGTGAACACCTGAGTGGCGGCGTCTTGCGCCAGAACGGCCGAAGGCACGATGCCCATCGCCAGCGCAGCGGCCAGCGTCAGGCGGGTTGATTGTTGTTTGAATGAGAACATCGAGGGGCTTCCCTGTTGAAGGCGTCTGCAGGGAATGAGCAGCGGGCCGGCGCTTTTTATAGGGGGGCGGATAGACCGGGAAGTTATGGTTTTATAACCGCGCTTCGATGGTCACCCAATACGGGTTGTGCCAGGTCACGCGAATCGGCAGCGAGCGTTCGAGCAACTGCAAGGTGCGGTCGCTGTCGTCCAGCGGATAGAGACCGCTGAGGCGCAGACCCGCAACTTCCGGGCTGAGGTGCAGAATCCCGCGACGATAGCTGCGCAGGCTGTCGATGACTTCGCTCAAGGGGCGGTCGCGCACTTCGAGTCGCCCTTGTACCCAGGCGCTTTCCTGTCCTTTGCTGCGTTCCAGAGCGAGGATTTCCCGTTCGTTGAACAACAGGCTTTCGCCCGTCTCCACCACTTGCCGCGCGCCGCCGGCAGTGACCACTTCGACCTGCGAATGCAGCATCACCAGCCGCGTCGAATCCTCAGCGCGCTGCACCAGGAATTTCGTACCGAGGGCGCGCATCCGTCCGTGTCCGGTCTCGACCACAAACGGCCGGGCCGGATTTTTCGCCACATCAACCAGCAGTTCACCGCTGCGCAGGGCCAGTAGACGCTCTGCGCTGTCGAATCGCGGCACCACGCGGCTGCGGGCGTTCAGCATCAAGGTACTGCCATCCTCCAGCGTGAATTCGCGTCGCTCGCCTGTTCCGGTCGACAACTCGCCGGCCTCGGGCAACCAGCCATAACGTCGCCCGAGCAACCCGGCCAGCACCGCGACGCCGAGCACGCTCAGGCTGCCGCTGATGAATCGACGACGGCTGCTGGAAGGCGCATTCAGGCTGTGCAGCACACTCTCACGGGGCAGCCCGCGCAGGTTCGCATGGCGCAACAGGCTCAGCCCGCCGCCCATTTGTTCGATGATCTGCTGATGCCGTGGATCCGCCGCACGCCAGGCGTCGAAGGCCGCGCGCTCTTGCAGGCTGACATCCCCCGATTGCAACAACGCCATCCATTGCGCTGCCTCATCGATCAGCGTTTCGTCCGGCCTCATGCCTGCATCGCCTGATAGCAACGTTTGAAGGCTTCGACCATGTACTGCTGCACCCGACTGGTGGACACGCCCAGGCGTTCGCCGATTTCGCTGTAGGTCAGGCCATCGAGCTGATGGTAGAGAAACGCAGCCTTGGCCTTCGCTGACAAGCCGTTGAGCAAGCGATCCACCGCCAGCAGCGCTTCGATCACCAGTTCCCGTTCCTCGGGCGATGGATGCACCGGCTCCGGCGCCAGCGCCAGGCTTTGCAGATAGGCACGCTCCAGATCCTGCCGGCGCCAGCCTTCGTAGACCAGACGCCGGGCAATTGTGGTCAGCAGTGCGCGAGGTTCGCGAATGGCCAGCGGATCGGGCAATGCCAGCACCCGCAAAAAGGTTTCCGAAGCAATGTCCTGTGCGCTGTGCGGGCAGCCGAGGGTACGGCTGACTGCGGCGCATAACCATCGGTAGTCCTTTTGGAACATTTGCCCGATGAGCTGGTAATGCGGGTTGTGACTCCCCATGCCTTACTCCCTGAAAACGGGCTCCACCCGCTGCGAAAATCCATGGATACGCCGGGATCGGCCGGCGTTGATCAGGGCTGCGACTGTGCAATAGCGTCGCGGACATTTGAAGTAATAAAAAATCAGGATATGCAAACCATTGAGCATAAGACGCTTTGTCGCCACGGCAACATTGGCTGACACAACGTTGATCTCGATCAGTGGCGCCCGCCGCGCCTCTCTCTAACCTTGCGCCTCCATCGATAGCCACGGACGGCTCACCGGGAGCCTGCGGCTGACCTTTCAAGGAAGAGCAATCATGCGATCACTCAACATCATTCTTCTGTCTTCGGCGTTCAACGGTCTGACCCAACGTGCCTGGCTGGACCTGCGTCAGGCGGGCCATTCGCCGAGCGTGGTGCTGTTCACCGATGAAGCCGCCGTGTGCGAGCAGATCGAAAACAGCGGCGCCGACCTGGTGATCTGTCCGTTCCTCAAGGACCGTGTGCCCCATGCGCTGTGGAGCAACCCGCAACGCCCGGTGGTGATCATTCACCCCGGCATCATCGGTGATCGCGGCGCCAGCGCGCTGGACTGGGCGATCATGCGCGAGCTGCCAACCTGGGGCGTGACCGCGCTGCAAGCGGTGGAAGAAATGGACGCCGGCCCGGTCTGGGCCACCTGCGAATTCAACCTGCCGGCAGGCTTGCGCAAATCCGAGTTGTACAACGGCCGGGTCAGTGACGCGGCGATCCGTTGCATCCGCGAAGTGGTGGAAAAATTCATCGACGGCTTCGTCCCGGTGCCCCTGGATTACACCGATCCCAAAGTTCGTGGCTGCCTGCAACCGAACATGAAACAGGACGACCGCACCTTCAGCTGGCACGACTGCTCGCGCTTCATCAAACGCTGCATCGACGCGGCGGACGGCCAGCCCGGCGTGCTCGCCAGCCTCGCGGGCGGCCAGTATTACGTGTATGACGCGCACCTCGATCAGCGCACCGGCATCCCCGGCGAGATCCTCGCGGTACACGACGACGCCGTGCTGGTGGCGACCGGTGATCACAGCCTGTGGATCGGCTCGCTGCGACGCAAACCGCAACCGGGCGAAGAAACTTTCAAGCGCCCGGCGCGGCATGTGCTGGCCGGGCAATTGGCGGATGTACCGGTGCTGGACTGGTCGATTGCCAACGCGCCATTCAGCGATGAGGCCTATCAGCCGATCCGCTATCGGGAGTCCGGACACGTCGGTGAGCTGACGCTGGAGTTCTACAACGGCGCCATGAGCACCGAGCAATGCCAACGCATGGTCGAGGCGCTGCGCTGGGCCAAGTCCCGCGACACGCAGGTGCTGCTGGTCAAGGGCGGGCGCGGCAGTTTTTCCAACGGTGTGCATTTGAATGTGATTCAGGCTGCCGAAGATCCGGGCGCTGAAGCGTGGGCCAATATCCAGGCCATCGATGATGTCTGCGCAGAATTGCTCAGCGCACGGCAACTGGTGGTCAGCGGGGTCACCGGCAATGCCGGCGCCGGTGGTGTGATGCTCGCTCTGGCGGCTGACATCGTGTTCGCCCGCGCCGACATCGTGCTCAACCCGCATTACAAGAGCATGGGCCTGTACGGCTCGGAATACTGGACCTACAGCCTGCCCCGCGCCGTCGGCCCGGCCATGGCCGAGCAATTGACCCAGGCCTGTCTGCCGGTCAGCGCTGCCCAGGCGTTGCAACTGGGGATGGTCCAGGAAATCGGCCCGCGCTGCCCGGACGAATTCGGTTTGTGGCTGCTGCAACGGGCCAACTCAGTACTGACCGATCCGGCGTATGCGGCGGTGCGTGAGCGCAAGCTGCGGGTCGATCATGAGTTGATCCGCCAATGCCGCGAAAGCGAGCTGCAAGAGATGCAGGAAGACATGCTGTACAACCGCAATCAGTTTGCCGAGAAGTGCCGGAATTTTGTCTACAAGCGCAAGACTTGCTGCACGCCGGCGCGGTTGGTGGAGGATTGGGCGCGAGTTCGGGAGGCTGAGCTGGCCGGTTGAGCGGCGGCGTCTGCTTTCCCCCTCACCCTAGCCCTCTCCCCCAGGAGAGGGAACTGACCGAGTTGTTTTGCGCTATACATCGACCTGAAAAATCGTGTCGATTATGGATTCAAAGCCGAACTTTCAGGTCGATGTATCTCGTCAATATTCCCGAATCGGTCCCCTCTCCCTCGGGGAGAGGGCTAGGGTGAGGGCGCTTTTGACTTACAATGCCGGCACCTCAGACACCGGCGCCCCCATGGACATCGACCTAGCCCGCACCTTCCTGGAAATCGTCCGCCACGGCAGCCTCGCTGCGGCGGCGGAGAGGCTGTTCGTCACGCAAACGGCAATCACCGCCCGCGTACAAAAACTCGAAAGCCAGTTGGGCAGCACGCTGTTTGTGCGCAACCGCGCCGGTGCGCGGCTGACTGCCAATGGCGAGGCGTTCGTGGTCTACGCCAATCAACTGGTGCAGACCTGGGAAGCCGCGCGCCGTGACCTGCCGCTGCCTGAAGGCTACGACAACGTGCTGCACATCGGTGGCGAGGTCAGCCTGTGCAACCCGTTGATGCTCAGCTGGGCCGCCGAACTGCGCGAGAAAATCCCCAGCCATGCCCTGCGCATGGACATCCGCGACGGCGAGAACCTGCTGCGTCAACTGGAACTCGGTGTGCTCGACGCCGCGCTGGTCTATCAGCCGGAATACTGGCCGGGCCTGCAGGTCGAGCAAGTACTGGAAGAGAAACTGATTCTGGTCCGGACACCCAACCGCCCCGCTCCCTACGTATACATCGACTGGGGCACCGACTTCCGCCGTCAGCACGATGCTGCACTGCCGGAGAAAGCCAAGGCAGCCCTGAGTTTCAACCTCGGCCCGCTGGCCCTGCAATACATTCTGGAGAACGGCGGCAGCGGCTACTTCCGTACCCGTGTCGTTCGCACCTACCTGGAAAGCGGCGCACTGGAAGTCGTGATCAAGGCTCCGGAATTCGGTTATCCAACCTACCTCGTCTATTCCCGCGACCGTGATTCGGCGACCCTGCAACAGGCGTTCGATCTGCTGCGCGAAGTGATCAAGGCCGATGACGACTGGTCGCAGCGCTGGAACCCGTTGAGCTGACGACCGCTATGCACCGGAGCATGGCAGTTGTGACCTCAAGGTAGACCCTGCACAAACGGCGGGATCGGCTAATCTGCCGGGATAACGACAATATCCGCAGGTGACCGCAGTGAGGCAGACCACCGAGGCATTTCGCAGCCGCTATCGCGCGGCGATTCATCCGCTGTACAACCCTTGGCTGCACGGTGCCTTTGTGCTGCTGTTCGGCGTGCTGGCCATCGGCGCCTTCTGGAGCAGCGTGCAGCAGGTGCGTCCGCTGGAATGGCTGGCGGTGCCGCTGACCTTGCTGTTCTTCAATTTCGGCGTGTACGTGGTGCACCGCCACCTCGGGCATCACAAAAAAGCCTTCGCCAAGATGTTCTACGCCCGCCATGCCGGCGACCATCACAGCTTCTTCACCCCCGGCCACATGACCTGGGACAGCGCCCGCGACTGGCGGGTGATCCTGTTTCCGGCGTGGCTGATTGTGGTGCACACGCTGGTGATTACCCTGCCCCTGTGGTGGCTGTTCGCAAAGGTCAACGCCAACGTCGCCGGGCTGTTCGGTGGCTGCATGGTGCTGGGCTACCTCACCTATGAAGTGTTTCACGCCTGCGAGCACTTGCCGGAAAAGCATCCGCTGAGTCGTCTGCCGTGGATTCGCCAGATGCGCCGTCTGCACGAATTGCATCACCGTCGTGAACGCATGCAGGAGCGCAATTTCAACATCGTCCTGCCGTTGATGGATTACCTGTTCGGCACCCTCTACTGGGAGCCGGAACCCGTCCCTCTGACCGATTCGAGAACCGCCATGACCCGCATGCAGCATCCGATCGACATCGCCGGCGAGCCGATTGCCGTACTCGCCTACGCCGCCACGGTCAGCCGCTGGCCGGAGTGGCACCCTTCCTCACTGAAAATCGACGGCCCTGCCGGCCCGTTGCATGCCGGCGCGCGTTTCGAGGAAGACATCCATGCCGGTGGCCGCGAGGGGCATTTGAGCTGGGAAGTCACCGAGTACCTGCCGGGGCGACGCTGGTGTGCCCGGGCCCAGGGCGATCACGGACTCTCCCTGCTGCTGACTTATGAGTGTTCGGCCCATAACGACGGGACTCGGTTCGTTCGCACCCTGGATTACCGGTTCGAGAGTCTGGGCATGCGCATCGCCAATCAGCTGTTGCTCAAACGTCGTATCGAACGTGAATCGGCCGCCTCGATGCTGGCCCTGCGCGACATGGCCACCCGTCATCTGGCACTCGCAGGAGCTCACGTGTGAAGCTGCGCCATCTGATCCTGCTGCTGGTGATTTTGATTCTGGCCTTCCTGTTGCTGATGCCGACCAAGGTCGAGCCCGTGGCGTGGAAGCCGCAAACAGCGCCGTCGCTGACCGAAGGGGTCTACGCGGACAATCAACGCCTCAAAAGCGCGAAGCAGGTCGGTCCGGGCGATATCGAAGGCCCTGAAGCGCTGCTGCTGGAAGAGGACTTTCTGATCACCGGCCTGCATGACGGGCGCCTGCTGCGGACCAGCCTCGACGGCCAGCAGCGCCAGGTACTTGCCGATACCGGCGGGCGGCCACTGGGCCTGGCGCGGCACCCGAACGGTTTGCTGGTGATTGCCGACGGAGTCAAGGGCTTGCTGTCCCTGGATGCTCAAGGGCGACTGACCGCGCTGACCACTGAAGCCAATGGCCTGAAGTTCGGTTTCACCGACGATGTGGCCATCGACAAGTCAGGGCATTACGCCTACTTCAGCGATGCCAGCAGTCGCTGGGGCTACGGCCATGACGGCGAGGCGATCATCGAGCACGGCGGTGACGGGCGTCTGCTGCGCTATGACTTCCAGACCGGCAAGACCAGCGTCCTGCTCGACAAGCTGGAGTTCGCCAACGGCGTCACCCTCGGCCCGGAAGACGCCTATGTGCTGGTCAACGAAACCGGCGCCTACCGCATCAGCCGCTACTGGCTGACCGGACCTAAGGCCGGCACCCACGACCTGTTCATCGACAACCTGCCGGGGCTGCCGGACAACCTCGCGTTCAATGGCCGGGACCGTTTCTGGGTGGCGCTGTACACGCCGCGTAATCCGCTGCTCGATGGCACCGCCGGACACCCGTTCGTGCGCAAGATGATCGTGCGGGCGATGACCGTCGTGCCCAAACCGGTGGAGAAACGAGGGTTTGTGCTGGGGCTGGATCTGGACGGCAAGGTGATCGCGAACTTGCAGGATGCGAGCGACGGCAATTACTCGCCGATCACCACAGCGCGCGAGTACGGCGACTGGTTGTATTTCGGCTCGCTGAAGGCGACGCATATGGCGCGGATGCCGCTGGATGCAGCCTTAAAATGAGGCTTTGGAATTCGTGCTGAATCGGCTGACGCCATCGCTGCGATGCGGCGGGCCGACAAGCCAGCTCCCACAATTACTGTGTTGGTCGCAGAGTCTGCAAACGACGACAAACCCTGTGGGAGCTGGCTTGCCAGCGATGGCAGTCGGTTAGTTGCTGGATCGATCAAATTTGTCCGGGTCTTCGTCTTCCGGCAATTCGTCTTCCGGCCTTTCAGCTTCAGGATTCGCGGTGGTATGCGCCGGACTGTTGGGCTCGGGATGGGTGGGAACCGGGTCGAATGCACCCTGCTCTTCACTGGGGAATTTGGGATCGCTCATAAGGCACCTCGCAAAGAGCCGCTGATTGAAGACTCTGTACATTCGAGGTGCCCGTCGTGGCTGTCGTTCCAGTCGTGCACCATCGAAGGTCGATGGCGCGACTGACGGTCAGGTTCGAGCCTGCAATTGCTCGACGATCTTGTCTTTGACCTGCAAGCGTTTCTCTTTGAGTTTCTTCAGTGCGTCATCACTGGGCGCGTCCGAAGCTGCCGTCTCGGCCTTGACGACCTCGGCGTCCGCCTGGGAATACTTGTTGATCAGTGCGTCCAGATGTGGATCCTCGGTGCGTCGTTGCTGGATCTCTTCCTTCGTAAGCTTCAAGTCCTGATACAGGTCATGGGTCACCGGCATGGAACACCTCCGTCAATTGATCGGCAGCCGACGCGACCGATTGCGTCAGCCATTACCAGAATGGCCTTGGTTGTACCCTTCTGTCGACCACCTGTCAGACCAGCGGTGGCCGTTCGTCGCCCTGAGGCAAATACGATAAAACCTTACGCCGCAGCCTTCCCTCCATTGAGTAACACCCCCAAAACATCTGCGTGGAGAAACACCAATGGACGGATTCAACCTGCGTCATCTCGCCCTGGCGATCGCCTTGAGTACCGGCATGGGCAGCGCCTTCGCCGCGACCTCCAACAGTTTTGTCGATAACGCGGCGGCCGGCGGCATCGCCGAAATCGAAACCAGCCGCCTCGCTTTGGAAAAGAGCCAGTCGGCGGACATCAAGGACTTCGCCAACATGATGATCACCGACCACGGCAAGGCCAACGATGAATTGGCGGCCATTGCCCAGGCCCACGACATCAAGGCTCCGGACTCCACCACTCTGGTGAAACAGGCCAAGGAGAAGATCCTCGACATGCGCGACGAGTCTTTCGACGCCGCCTACGCCAACAACCAGGTCAAGGCCCACGAAGAAGCCATCGAGCTGTTCAAGAAAGAAGCCAACACCGTGACCGACGACCAGGTCAAAGGCGCCACCGAACTCAAGGGCTTCGCCCAGAAAATGCTGCCCGGCCTGGAAAAGCACCTGGCAGCCGCCAAGGAGCTGCAGGCCAAACACCCCTCCAAATAACCGCAAGACAGGCAAAGAGGCCGCCTCCACTGGACGCGGCCTCTTTTTATTGGGCATTCAAAGGTGCGAAAGATCGGCGTCACCGGCCACGCCAACTAGAGTTAACGGGGCATTCCTTGCGCCGGATCAAAAATATCCTCACAGGAACGAACAACTATTTCGAACGGCCAGGGTCATTCACTTCGCGCCGGTCATTTTCCGAAGAACCGGCCCCCAATTCGCAATGGAGCACGACGCACATGGCAGCACTGCAGAACAGCACACTCGATGCGATCAAAAACAAACAGGCACAACTGCTGGGCGAATGGATCAACGGACTGCAGGCCAGCGGCGCCACCCGCAATCTCAAGGAACACGACATACAGCAGCAGACCAGCGAATTCTTGCAACTGGTGGTCACTGGCCTGGAAAACGACAACGGCACCAACATTGCCGCGCCGGGCTGGGAAAACACTCGCCAGTTCCTCGAAAAGCTCTCCCACAGCCGTGCCCTGCTCGGTCAGGACTCGCAACAGACCGCCAGCTTCATCTTCTCGCTCAAGGGCCCGTTGTTCGCCCTGCTGCAAAACCATTACCAGGATCAACCGGCCCTGCTCGCCGAACAGCTCTGGGAAATCTCCGAACTGCTCGACGCTTTCGGCCTGCACACCATCCGCACCTTCCAGAAATCCCGTGAAGCGGTGATCAAGCGTCAGCAGGAAGAGTTGCTGGAGCTGTCCACCCCGGTAGTCAAATTGTGGGACGGCGTACTGGCGCTGCCGATGATCGGCACCCTCGACTCGCAACGCACGCAGGTCGTGATGGAATCGCTGCTGCAACGCATCGTCGACACCGGTTCGGAAATCGCCATCATCGACATCACCGGCGTGCCGACCGTCGACACCCTCGTCGCCCAGCACCTGCTCAAGACCGTGACCGCAATCCGCCTGATGGGCGCTGACTGCATCATCAGCGGCGTGCGTCCGCAGATTGCCCAGACCATCGTGCACCTGGGCCTCGACCTGCAGGGCGTGGTGACCAAGGCCAACCTGGCCGACGCCTTGAAGCTGGCCCTGACCCGCCTGGGCATCACTCTCGCCAAGACGGTTTAAGCGATGGAACGTATCCCGATTCTCCAGATGGGCGACTTCCTGCTGGTGACCATTCAGGTCGACATGCATGACCAGCTCGCCCTCACCCTGCAGGACGATCTGTCCGAGCGCATCAGCAAGACCTCCGCCCGCGGGGTGTTGATCGACATTTCGGCGCTGGACATGGTCGATTCGTTCATCGGCCGGATGATCGGCACCATCTCCGGCCTGTCGAAAATCATGGATGCCGAAACCATGCTGGTGGGCATGCAACCGGCCGTGGCGATCACCCTGGTCGAACTTGGTCTCAACCTGCCCGGCGTCAGCACCGCGCTGAATGTCGAGCGCGGCATGAAACTGCTTCAGGAACGAGTACGCCAGCAATGACGGTGCGCAGCAGCGGTACGCAACCGATCAACATCGAGCAGGACGTCGTGCTCGCCCGGCAACTGGCGCGCAAACTGGCCACCGAGTGTGGCATGCGCCTGATCGACCTGACCAAACTGGTGACCGCCGTCAGCGAGCTGGCGCGCAACACCATGGTGTATGGCGGTGGCGGCGACATGGACTGGCAAATCCTCGACGACAACCACAAGGTCGGCCTGCGCCTGACCTTCCGCGATGAAGGCCCGGGCATTCCCGACATCAAACTCGCGATGACCGATGGCTGGACTTCCGGCAGCGGTCTGGGCCTGGGCCTGACCGGCGCCAAACGGCTGGTGGACGAGTTCGAACTGGACACCGCACCCGGCAAAGGCACTCGTATAACGATCACCCGATGGACATGAACATCAGCGGGTCGTTGACCCAGGTCTTGCTGATCGAAGACAGCAGTCAGATCGGCCATGCACGGCGCACCGCCCAGCAGCTCGCCGAATCTCACGGCTTCGATGAACGTGATGCCGGGCGGGTGGCGCTGGTGGCCACGGAACTGGCGAGCAACGTGCTCAAGCATGCCGGTGTCGGCGAATTGCACCTGCGCGCCCTGCCCCGCGCCAACGGTTTCGGCATCGAGATGCTGGCGGTGGACCGGGCCAAGGGCTTCGATCTGGAAGCCTGCATGATGGACGGCTTTTCCACCGGCGGCACCCAGGGCATCGGACTGGGCGCGGTGGCGCGGCAGACCGAGGTCTTCGACGTGCATGCCGATGCCCGTGGCGCGGTGCTGCTCGCGCGCCTTTATCCACGCAATGACCAGACGCCGGACCTGCGCTACGGCGTCAGCCAGCACTCATTGCACAACGACCCGGCGTGCGGTGATGTCTGGCATCTGGCGGTGGATCGCAACAGTATCAGCGCGCTGATCGTCGACGGTCTGGGCCACGGCGAGGACGCCGAACGCGCGGCCCGTGCCGGGGAGAAAGCCTTCGCCCTGGATCCCTTCGCCGCCCCGGCGATGCTGATGGAAGACCTGCACCGGGAAATGATCGGCACTCGCGGCGGTGCCGTGGCGTTTGCGCAGTTCCATGCCGAGCGCGACAGCCTGAGCTTCGCCGGTATCGGCAACATCGGCGCCAGCCTCGTCAGCGCCGACAAATCCCGTGGACTGGCCTCGCACCCGGGGATCGTCGGCGGCCAATACCGGAAAGCCCGGCCCTTTGACTATGCTCACGTGAATGGACATCTATTGATCATGTACAGCGACGGCTTGCAGTCCCGTTGGAACCTTCAAGACTACCCCGGCCTGGTGCATCGCCATCCCGCCGTGATAGCCACCGTCCTGCACCGCGATTTCTGTCGCGGTCGCGACGATGTAACGGTGCTGGTCGTTGCCCTGGAGGCCGCCCATGGCTGAGTCCCCGACTTTGAGCAGCGCAGAACAGACCGCGCTGATCGCCCAGTTGCAGAGCGAAACCGCCGCGCTGCGCGAAGAACTCGACGAGACCAATCAGGGCGTGCTGGCCCTGTATGCCGAGCTCGACACCCAGGCCGAACAACTGCGCCAGGCCTCGGACCTGAAAAGCCGCTTCCTGTCGTACATGAGCCACGAATTCCGCACCCCGCTGGGTTCGATCCTGAGCATCAACAGCCTGCTGGCCGACGAACTCGACGGCCCGCTCAGCCCGGAGCAACACAAGCAGGTAGCGTTTGTCAGCAGCGCCGCCCGTGAACTCAGCGATATGGTCGACGACCTGCTCGATCTGGCGAAGATCGAGGCCGGGCGCATCACCATTTCCCCGGCGTGGTTCGACATGTTCGACCTGTTCGCGGCGTTGCGCGGGATGTTCCGGCCGATTGTCGACGCCACGGCGGTGGACCTGATCTTCGAAGAACCGGTCGGCCTGCCGCGCCTGTACACCGACGACAAGAAGCTCGCGCAGATCCTGCGCAATTTCATTTCCAACTCGCTGAAGTTCACCACTCGCGGCGAAGTCCGGGTCTCGGCACGGCTTGAAGGCCAGGACAAGGTGCGTTTCGCCGTCAGCGACACCGGCATCGGCATCGCCGCCGAGTTGCACGGCACCCTGTTCGAAGACTTCTCCCAGGTCGATTCGCCGCTGCAAAAACGCCTGCGCGGCACCGGGCTCGGATTATCCCTGTGCAAGCGTTTTGCGGAGCTGCTGGGCGGCGAAGTCGGCGTGGAAAGCGCACCGGGAGTCGGCTCGACCTTTTTTGTGATCATCCCGTTGGCGATCGCTCTGGAGAACGTCGATGAAACATGACATCCGCCTGTTGATCGTCGACGACAACGTCGCCACCCGCTACGCCCTGCGCCGACGCCTGGAGCGCCACGGCTACGAAGTGCTGGAGGCCGGCACCGGCGGCGAAGGCCTGGCGCTGATCGCCAGCGAAGCACTGGATGCGCTGATTCTCGACGTCAACCTGCCGGACATGAGCGGCTTCGATATTGTCCGTGAACTGCGCGCCGACCCCGGCACCGCCCTGCTCCCGGTGATCCATGTGTCGGCGGCGTCGATCCAGACCGGCGACATCATCACCGGCCTCGACGCCGGGGCCGACGCCTATCTGATTCACCCGGTGGACCCGGACGTGCTGCTGGCAACCCTGCGCACCCTGCTGCGGGTGCGCGACACGGAAAATGCCCTGCGCGAAAGCGAGGCGCGCTTCCGGGAAATCTTCGTCAATGTCTCGGCGCCGATTGCGGTCATCGACGCAACCCTGAAAGTCCACGAGTGTAACCACGCCTTTGCCCAACTGATCCAGGACAACCGCGACGCGCAGATCCTCGACGAGTGCTTTGCCGAAGATCAGGGCGCAATCCTCAAGGAATTGCGTCTGCGACTGGTGGATGGCGAGCGCTGGAAAGGCACGCTGAACATGCGCGTGCAGGGTGAAATCCGCGAAACCCAGTGGCAGATTTCCCCGTACCGCACACCGGAACTGAGCCTGGTGTTCGTCGAAGACGTCACCGAACACCGTCACCGCGAGCGCTCGCACCTGGCGCGGCTGGACGACACCACCACGCAACTGGCCAAGGAAGTCGCCGACCGGGTACGCGCCGAAGCACAACTGCTGCAAGTGCAGAAAATGGACGCGCTGGGCAAGCTCACCGGCGGCATCGCCCATGACTTCAACAACCTGCTGACCGGGATCATCACCAGCCTGGAACTGATCCAGAAACGTGTCGCCGATGCCCGTCTCGACAAAGTCCAGTTCTACGCCGATGCCGCACTGAATTCGGCGATGAGCGCCGCGTCACTCACCCACCGCCTGTTGGCCTTCGCCCGGCAACAACCGCTGGACACCCGGCCGGTGGACATCAACGATCACGTGCGTTCGCTCGAAGAATTGCTGGTGCGCACCATTGGCGAACGCATCGCCCTCAAGCTTGAGCTGACCACCAAACCGGCCATTGCCCTGGTCGATCCGATTCAACTGGAAAGCGCCGTGCTCAACCTCGTCATCAATGCCCGGGATGCCTTGCCGCAGGGCGGCAATATCTGGGTCAGCACCTATGCGGCGTACTCCCACGGCGACCCGAACCTGACCGATGGCTCTTACGTAGCGCTGTCGGTACGCGACGACGGCACCGGCATCGAGCACAGCCTGATCGACAAGGTGTTCGACCCGTTTTTCACCACCAAGCCCCTTGGCCAAGGCACCGGTCTGGGGTTGTCGACGATTTACGGTTTCGCCCGTCAGTCCGGCGGCGATGCACACATCCGCAGCGTGGCCCGGCGCGGCACCGAAGTGACCATCATGCTACCGGCCACCAGCGACCCGACCGCCGCCGATCTGGTGCCACCAGCGGTGGATCCGCAAGGTTCCGGCGAGCATGTGCTGATCGTCGAGGACATGCCGTCGGTGCGGCTGTTCGTCACCGAAGTGCTGGAGGATGCCGGTTACCGCTGCACCCAGGCCGGCGATATTGAAACCGCCCTGGAGCGCCTGCAGAACGATCCGTCGATCAACCTGCTGCTGACCGACGTCGGCCTGCCGCGCATGAGCGGTCGCGAACTGGCGGACGTCGCCCGGGGCTGGCGCAACGGGTTACCGATCCTGTTCATGACCGGCTACGCGGAAACCGCGATCAACCGTCAGGTGTTTCTCGGCGCCGGCATGGAGATGCTGGTCAAACCGTTCCAGATCAGCGAACTGCTGGACAAGGTGCGCCGCACGCTCGACGGCGCCTGATACACCGCCATCGCGGGCAAGCCCGCTCCCACAGAGTCTGATGTGTTCACGAATTTGTGTACGGCACAAAAACCTGTGGGAGCGGGCTTGCCCGCGATGAGGCCGGCCCTGACGACGCAGTTAGCGGCTCAAGGCCCGGGCAAGAAACGGTGCAGTCCGGCTTTTCTTGCTCGCCGCCACTTTCTGCGGTGTACCGGCCACAACAATCCTGCCGCCCTGATCTCCAGCGCCCGGACCAATGTCGATCACCCAGTCGCTCTGCGCCACCACGCGCATTTCGTGCTCGACCACAATCACCGTGTGCCCTGCGCTCACCAGATTGTCCAGTTGCTCCAGCAAGCGGTCGACGTCTCGCGGGTGCAACCCGGTCGTGGGCTCGTCCAGCACATACAACGTCGCACCCCGGGCATTGCGTTGCAGTTCGGTGGCCAGTTTGATCCGCTGCGCTTCGCCTCCGGACAGCTCGGTCGCCGGTTGTCCGAGGCGCAGGTAACCGAGGCCGATATCGCGCAGCACTTCCAGTGAGCGGCGGATCGCCGGTTGTTCGGCAAACACTGTCACCGCCTCGTCCACGGTCAATTGCAGCACCTGAGCAATGCTCAACCCCTGCCACTGAATCGCAAGCGTCTCGGGGTTGTAACGTGCGCCATGGCAGGTCGGGCACGGCGCATACACGCTGGGCATAAACAGCAATTCGACACTGACAAAGCCCTCACCCTCGCAAGTCGGGCAACGGCCCTTGGCGACGTTGAAGGAAAACTGCCCGGCGTCGTAGCCCGCCTCTTGCGCCTGAGGGGTGGCGGCGAACAGCTTGCGCACGTTGTCGAACAGCCCGGTGTAGGTTGCCAGATTGGAACGCGGCGTGCGGCCGATGGGTTTCTGATCGACCTGCACCAGTCGCTTGATCGACTCCAGCCCGGCGCTGATCTGGCCGCTACTGGCTTGCGGCGTGTCATCTTCCAGATTGATTTCTTCCGGCTCGGCGTCGCTGCTGCGACCGAGCTGCGCCCCGACCAGCTCCAGCAGCGCCTGACTGACCAGGCTCGACTTGCCCGAACCCGAGACCCCGGTCACCGAGGTAAAGCAGCCCAGCGGAAACTCGACGCTGAGGTTGTTCAGGTTGTTGCGGGTGACACCGTCCAGCCTCAACCAGCCCGAAGGTTTGCGCGCAGTTCGCGCTGACCGCTGTTGCTCGGCGAACAGGTAGGCGCGGGTCTGGGATTGCTCGATGGCTGAAAGCCCGGCAGGCGGGCCGCTATAGAGAATCTGCCCGCCCTTTTCACCCGCCGCCGGGCCGACATCGATCAGCCAGTCGGCGCGGCGCATGGTTTCCAGATCGTGCTCGACCACAAATACACTGTTGCCGTCGGCCTTGAGCCGCTGCAAGGCTTCGAACAACGCCTCGCCGTCAGCCGGGTGCAAACCGGCGGAGGGTTCATCAAGCACGTAAATCACACCAAACAGTTGCGAGCCCAGTTGCGTGGCCAGGCGCAGACGCTGCAACTCCCCGGACGAGAGAGTCGGTGTACTACGTTCCAGCGACAGGTAACCGAGGCCGAGATCGGTCAGGGTTCTGACCCGCTCCAGCAAGTCCTCGGCAATGCGCTGCGCCGCCAGGCGTTTTTCCAGCGACAGGTTGGGCGTGTGGCGCACGTCCGGTGCCTTGGCGTGGCCACTGGCGCCATGGGCCACGCGCTGCTGTCGGGCTTCACGGGTCTGGTTGTGGGTCAGGGTTTCGCCGGTTTCATCGGCGTGTTCCAGCCAGCTCGCGTCAGCTACCGGTTTCAAGACTTCGGCGACTTGCAGCAGCGGCATCCGGGACAACTCGCCGATGTCATGCCCGGCAAACGTCACCGACAGCGCCTCGCGCTTGAGTCGCTTGCCATCGCACAACGGGCACAGGCTGCCGAGCATGAATTGCGATACGCGCTTCTTCATCAGCGCACTTTGCGAATGGGTGAAGGTGTGCAGGATGTAGCGCCGGGCGCCGGTGAAGGTGCCCTGATAGCTCGGCTCCATCTTGCGTTCGAGGGCGACGCGGGTTTCCTCCGGCGTCAGCCCGGCGTACACCGGCACCGTCGGCGTTTCCTCGGTGAAGAGGATCCAGTCGCGCTGCTTTTTCGGCAGCTTGCGCCAGGGTATGTCGACATCGATACCCATGGTGACCAGGATGTCGCGCAGGTTCTGTCCCTGCCAGGCCAGCGGCCAGGACGCCACGGCGCGCTGGCGGATGGTCAGCTCCGGATCGGGCACCATCAGGGCTTCGGTCACTTCATAGACCCGGCCGAGCCCGTGACAATCGGGGCAGGCACCTTGTGGCGTATTCGGCGAAAAGTCCTCGGCGTACAGCATCGGCTGGCCGGGCGGATAACTACCGGCACGGGAATAGAGCATGCGGATCAGGCTCGACAGCGTGGTCACGCTGCCCACCGACGAACGTGTACTGGGCGTGCCGCGTTGCTGTTGCAGCGCCACTGCCGGTGGCAGACCGTCGATGGCGTCGACGTCGGGCACGCCGACTTGATCGATCAGCCGTCGCGCGTAAGGCGCTACCGATTCGAAGTAGCGCCGCTGTGCTTCGGCATACAAGGTCGAAAACGCCAGTGATGACTTGCCCGAGCCGGACACGCCGGTAAACACCACCAGCGCATCCCGGGGGATGTCGACATCAACGTTCTTCAGGTTGTGTTCACGGGCGCCGCGCACGCGAACCATGCCGACGGCGGAATTTGAGCTGCGCTTGGAAGTCATTGGCCAGCCTTGGTCAGGGGATTCAAAGCTCAGGCACTGAGCACTGAACGGATCATCTGCAACAACGCCTCGGGCCCGTAAGGCTTGCCGAGCAAATGGGTGTCGGGGCTGAGCTGATGATTGCGCGAGATGATGTCGCGGGTGTGGCCGGAGGTAAACAGCACCGCCACCGGCGGCATTTGCACCTTGGCCCAGGCAGCGAGATCGGAGCTTTTGATCAGCCCGGGCATGACCACGTCGGTGAAGATCAGGTCGACCCGGGCGCCCTCCAGCAGCATCTGCATGGCCGCGTCGCCATTCCCGGCGATCAATACCCGATAGCCTTCTTCGCGCAACAGCTCCACCGCCGAAGTGCGCACGGCTTCGTTGTCCTCGACCACCAGAATGGTTTCGTTGCCACCGGCCTGCTGACGGCGCACGCCAGGGGTCTCATTGATCAGCGGCCGCAAACTGCGCGGGAAATACAACCGCACCCGCGTGCCCTCACCGATCTGGCTGTCGATCTCGACATGCCCGCCGCTCTGTTTGACGAAGCCGAACACCATGCTCAAGCCCAGCCCCGTGCCCTGGCCATCGGCCTTGGTGGTGAAGAACGGTTCGAAGACCTGCTCCAGCATGTGCGGCGCAATACCGACACCGCTGTCACTGACCGAGACCCGCACGAAATCCCCCGGCACGATGCCCTTGCCGGCACAAAACGCCCGGTCCAGCGACATGTTGGCGGCGCCGAGGACGATGGTGCCCTCGCCTTTCATGGCATCCCGGGCGTTGATCGCCAGATTGAGAATGGCGTTTTCCAGTTGATTGCGATCGACGTTGATGTGCCAAGGCTCTTCCGGCAACTGCACATCGATCTGAATGGTTTCCCCCAGTGCCCGTTGCAGCAATTCGCCGACGCCTTCGAAGATCTGCCGTGGATCGCACACCGCCGGCGACAGCGGCTGGCGCCGGGCAAACGCCAGCAGTTGCGAAGACAGCTTGGCACCGCGCTCCACCGCCGCCAGCGAGGCGCTGACCCGGCGTTGCACGTTGGCATTGTTCGGTTCGTGCCGCGCCAGCAAGTGCAGGTTGCCGGCGATCACTTGCAGCAGATTGTTGAAGTCGTGAGCCACGCCGCCGGTGAGACCGCCGATGGCTTCGAGTTTCTGCGACTGACGCAGTTGCTCTTCGGCGTTAAGGCGTGCTTCCACTTCATCAGCCACGCGCTGCTCAAGGTTGCGGGTGAATTTGAGCAAGGATTCTTCAGCGGTCTTGCGTTCATGGATGTCGATCAGTACCCCGGGGAAACGGTACGGCTGGCCTCGTTCATCGAACTCGCAACAGCCGCTGGCCAGCACCCACAGATGGCTGCCGTCAGCGCGGATCACCCGGTACTCGGCGTTGTAGGGCTCGCCGGTGCGCACCGAATTTTCGACGCACTCCTGCACCCAGGGACGGTCATCGGGATGAATGTGCGCTTCGGCAATGTGCTGCGGCAGGTTGGTCAGGTCCTGATCCGGCGGAAAGGAGAACGTGCGGGCGAATCGCTCGTCCGCCGACAGCACGTTGTTTCTCACGTCCCAGACAAACGAACCGAGCAATGCCCCGGCATTCAGCGCCAGACGCACTCGCTCGTTGTCGGCGCGATAGGCATCTTCGGCAGCCTGGCGCAGGCGTTCGGACAGCACCAGTTCGGTGGTTTCCACCACCATCGCCATCACGCCTGCCGGAACTCCGGCGTCGTTGGCCACCGGACTGTAATAAAGATCGAGCCACACGTCCTCGGGCACGCCGTCGCGCAGCAGTACCAGATCCTTGTTGCGATATTCCAGGGTGCCGCCCGCCAGGCAAGTGTCGACCACATGTCGATTGAAATCGGCGACTTCCGGCCAGCCCAGTTCCACCGGTACACCGAGCAGGTACGGGTGACGCCCGCCGGCAAACCGCGAATAGGCATCGTTGTAGATCATGTAACCGGCGTAGCCCCAAAGCATCACCATCGGCAACGGCGAGGCGAGCATCAGTTGTACCGTGTTGCACAGGCTGGCCGGCCAGGTTTCGAGGGGGCCCAGATCCGTGCCGCTCCAGTCGAACGCACGGATTCGCCCGGCCATCTCGCCTTGCCAGCCGTCACACCCATGGCTATCGGATAAAAACTGCATTGGCTGCTTCAACGCCTTGTGGTTGATCCGGTTCAATCGCTGCGCGGTCAAGCGTCGCGCCCGTCTGTTTCGAGCGCACCGGGCAACGATGGTTTCATTAGAGGTATAGCCGATTTCACCCTTACCCGACGCTCAGACTTCGATCAGGTGTTTGAGCGGGTGGTAGCCGGTCTTGAGCTTCGCAGCCACGTCGAGAATCGCCTTCTGAATGCCGTCCAGATGCATGCAAGTCAGTTCGATGGCGGCGCTCTGGTTACCGGCCTCGATGTACTCGATCAGCCGCAGGTGTTCGTCGTCGCGACAGGCTTCGTGGCTATCGTCATCCAGTGCGGCAGCATACAGCGAAGCGCGGGAAATCAGCTTCTGGAACCAGTCGAGCAGCACCGGGTTGTTCAGGCTGCGGGCCAGTTTGAGGTGGAACTCGCCGAGCAGGTGAATCAGCCGCTCGTGGTCACCGGCCGCATGGGCTTCATCTTCCAGCAGCAAATGCTCGCGCAGGTCCTGCATCGCGGCGGAGTCCTTGCGCCGGCACAGCTCGGTGACGATGCCGATCTCGATCAGACGCCGGGTTTCGAACAGCGAACGGATTTCTTCATCGCTGGGCAGCGACACCGACGCACCTTTATTGGGCTCGGTGGTGACCAGTCCGTCGGCCTCCAGTTGCTTGAGCGCGGCGCGAACCGACGTGCGGCTGACATTGAACAATTCCGCCAGCGACGCCTCGCCCAGTTTCATTCCCGGGCGCAGCGAACGCTTGCTGATCGCCTCGTAAACCCCTTGGTAGACGCGGTCGACCGTGGTTTCCGTTTTCTTTTCGGTCATTTGAAAGCTCCTTCGATGCTGGCAACGCGACCCGGCGAAAGACTCAGCCAGGGAAATGGGGGTTGCACAAGCAGATTAATCCGGGTATTTCTAAATTGCATTCAGATATTGCATACAATAATTAGAGGATTGCACCATTATGGGTCAACCAATAGCAATTGAAGTGCGTAATGTCTCCAAACGGTACTCCGACGATCCCGGCCTCGCACCAGCCCTCGACAATGTCTCGGTGAACATCGCCGACAATGAGTTTTTCACCCTGCTCGGCCCCTCGGGCTGCGGCAAAACCACCTTGCTGCGCACCATCGCCGGATTCGAACACGTCAGCGACGGCGAGATCCGTCTGGCGGGCGAAACCGTGAATCACCTGCCGCCGTTCAAGCGTCGGGTCAACACGGTATTCCAGAGTTACGCGCTGTTTCCGCACATGAGTGTCGCGCAGAATATCGCCTTCGGCCTCGAGATGCAGGGTCTTGATCGCAAGACGATCCCCGGACGGGTCGACGAGATGCTCGCGCTGGTGCAAATGGAGCACCTGGCCGGACGCAAACCGGCGGAATTGTCCGGCGGCCAGCAGCAGCGCGTGGCTCTGGCCCGGGCCTTGGCGCCAAAGCCGAAAGTGTTGTTGCTGGATGAGCCGCTGTCGGCGCTGGATCTGAAGCTGCGCAAGGAAATGCAGGTCGAACTCAAGCGCGTGCAGCAGGAAGCCGGGATCACCTTCATTTTCGTCACCCACGATCAGGAAGAAGCCCTGACCCTGTCCGACCGGATTGCGGTGATGTCCGCCGGCAAGATCCTGCAGATCGGCACCCCGACCGACATCTATGAACGCCCGCAGCACCGTTTCGTCGCCCAGTTCATCGGCGATATCAACTTCCTCCCCGGCCAGCTCAAGCGTGGCGACCACAACCAGAACCTCTTCGTGCCCAACGGCATGCCGGTGGAAATCCCCTGCCCGCCACAAGGCGTCAATGGCAGCAGCGTGCAACTGGCGTTCCGGCCCGAGCGTTCGCAACTGGTCACGGCGGATCAGCCCCATCATTTGCGCGGTGTGATCGAGGCCGTGCTGTATGTCGGCACCGCGACGCTGTACCAGTGCCGCTTGAACAACGACATCAAAGTCATGCTGCGGGAAAACAACGAAGGCCTGAACCGTGGTCGTGCGGTCGGCGAGCCCGTGGCGGTGCACCTGCCGCCCCAGGCCTGCCTGTTGATGGAGGCCTGAGATGAGCGTCAGTAGCACTTCCCCCTCCCTCAACCGTGCGCTGTTGCTCAGCCCGGTGGTGTTGACCCTGCTCGCCCTGATCGCCATTCCGCTGGGGATCATGGGTTACATCAGCCTGCTGCCGCGCAACACCTACGGCGGCGTCGACTGGCAGGCCCAATGGCAACTGCAGAGCTACGTGCAACTGTTTTTTCAGGAAGGTTTCGACGGTGAACTGGAACTGAACTGGGTCTACGCCCAGGCGTTGTTGCGCTCGGTGTTCCAGGCCGGTGGCACCACGCTGTTGTGTTTTCTGTTCGGCTTTCCGGTGGCATTGTGGATGTCGAGCCTGACTCCGCGCCGGCGCAACCTGATGGTGTTGCTCATCACCATTCCGTTCTGGACCAACCTGCTGATCCGCAACTACGCGTGGCTGATCATCCTGCGCGAACAGGGCTGGGTCGCCCAGAGCCTCAACGCGCTGTTCCCGAGCGCCGGCGGCATCACCCTGCTCTACAACGACTTTGCCGTCAGCGTGGGTCTGGTCTACAGCTTCCTGCCGTTCATGATCCTGCCGATCTACTCGACCCTGGAAAAACTCGACTGGCGTCTGGTGGAGGCCGCCTATGACCTGGGCGCCAACCGCTGGCACGCGCTGCGCCGGATCATCCTGCCGCTGTCGATGCCCGGGGTGATTGCCGGTGCGTTGCTGGTATTCGTGCCGAGCCTCGGCGCCTTCATCACCCCGGCGATTCTCGGTGGCGGCAAAACCCTGATGATCGGCAACCTGATCCAGCAGCAATTCGGCACCGCACGCAACTGGCCGCTGGGCAGTTCGCTGTCGTTCCTGCTGCTGGGGATTCTGCTGTTGTCGCTGGTGCTCTACGCCCTCTACAGCCGCAGCGCGGCGAAAACCCTGAACCGGGGAGCGAAAGCATGATCTCTCTGCACCTGAAAAAACTCCCGGCGACCCGGGAAATCAGCCTGCTGATCCTCGCCTACCTGTACGTGCCGATCCTGGTGCTGATCGTCTACAGCTTCAACGCCAACCGCTCGGCGACGGTGTGGACCGAGTTCTCGTTCGCCTGGTACGGGCGGATCCTGGCCAACCCGTCGATCCAGACGGCGGCGCTGAATTCGATCATCGTCGCGACCATCGCCACCGTGTGCGCCACGGCGATTGCGCTGCTGGCGGCGCTGGCGACTTACCGGCCGTTCTACGGGCAGAAAATGGTCGAGGGCGGGATCAACCTGCCGCTGATCCTGCCGGAGATCGTCACCGCCGTGGCCACCCTGCTGCTGTTCATGGCGCTGGGGATCAAGCTCGGCCTGATGACGGTGATCGTCGCGCACATCGGCTTCTGCATTCCGTTCGCCTACCTGCCGATCCGCGCACGGCTCAATGATCTGGACAAGAGCCTGCTGGAGGCCGCCAACGATCTGTACGCCAACCCGTGGCAAGTGTTCCGTCGCGTGACCTTGCCGCTGTTGTGGCCGGCGGTGTTGTCCGGTTCGGTGCTGGCGTTCGTGGTCAGCCTCGACGATTTCATCATGACCTTCTTCGTCGCCGGCCCCGGCTCGACCACGTTGCCGGTGTACATCTTCTCGGCAATCAAGGCCGGCGTAACGCCTGAGATCAACGCGATTTCGACCCTGATGCTGGTGATTTCCATCGTGCTGGTGGTGCTGGCCTTCTGGCTCGGCCAACGCGGCAAACAACAATAAACCTGGAGCGCTCTCATGAAAGTCAAAAACATGCGTCTGGCAGTATCCGGTCTGGCCCTGAGTTGTTTCACCGCGTTCGGCGCCCACGCCGCCGAGCCCAAGGAATTGTTCTTCTACAACTGGACCGATTACTACCCGGTGGACCTGCTGGCCAAGTTCGAAAAGGAGACCGGGATCAAGGTCACCATGGACGGCTACGACAGCAACGAAACCCTGCTCGCCAAGTTGCAGGCCGGCGGCGCCGCGTATGACGTGATCGTGCCGTCGCAGTCGATCATGCAGACGCTGATCAAGCAGGACCTGCTGCTGGAAATCGACACCCCGACCCTGAGCAACTTCCAGTACGTCAAAGGCCCGTTCCGCGATCCGAGCTTCGACCCGGGGCGCAAGTTTTCGGCGCCGTACCTGTGGGGCACCACCGGTTTTTCCTATGACAGCGCCCGCGTACCCGGCGGCAAACTCGACGATTCGTGGAAAGAGTTCTTCGAGCCGCGCAAGGAACTGCAAGGCCAGCTCGCCGCCCTCGACACCTCCAGCAGCGTGATCAACGCAGCCAGCCATTACCTGAACGTCGACGAATGCACGGAAAACCCGCAGGACGCCAAGCGCATCCTCGAACTGCTGCAAAAGCAGAAACCGTTTTTGAAGATGTACAGCTCGGACAACACCGTCGACCGCATGGCCTCGGGTGAAGTGATCATGATGCAGAACTGGAACGGCTCGACGGCCCGCGCCACCTTGCAGAAGAACACCATCAAGTACGTTTACCCGAAAGAAGGCGTGGCGATGTTCCAGGACAACTTCGCCGTACCGAAAAGCGCGCCGCATCCGGGCAACGCGAAGATCTTCATCGACTGGATGATGAAACCCGAGAACGCCGCTGCCGTGTCCAACGCGATTGCCTATGCCAACGGGATTCAGAGCGATCAGTTGCTGGATGCGAAATGGAAAGTCATGGACGCGATCAACATGCCCGAGGAATACGCCTCGCGGCTGCGGCCGGAGAAGGAATGCAGCAACAAGGCGCGGGAGCTGCAGGATCGGATCTGGTCGAAGCTCAAGGGTTGATTGCCTGACTTGAACCGGTGGCGCGGCCATCGCTGGCATGCCAGCGATGAGGCCCACCCAGACAACATAGAAACAGAGGTATGAAATGTCCCACCCCCGCTGGCTCAGAAACATCCGCCCCTACGGCGCCCCCGGCGAAGACCTGCTGATCGAAAACGGCCGGTTCAGCCAACGCCGCCCGGCCTCCAGCACCCCGCTGGCCGCCACCGACATCGACGGCCAGAACCAGTTGCTCACCGCGCCGCTGGTGGAAAGCCACGTCCACCTCGACAAGACCCTGTACGGCCAGCCCTGGCGCCCGAACAGCGCCGGCCCGACGCTCAAGGACTACATCAGCAACGAGCGCCGCGTGTTGCGCGAAGTCAAAGCGCCGATTGCCGAACGCGCCGGCGCGCTGCTGGAAAACTGCATCGCCCGGGGTTCGCTGACCATGCGTTGCCACGTCGACATCGACCCGGAATTCGGCCTGCGTCACGTCGAAGCCATGCAGCAACTGCGCGAACGCTACAAAGACCTGATCGACCTGCAACTGGTGGTGTTCCCGCAAACCGGCCTGATCAGCCGTCCCGGCACCGCCGAGCTGATGCGTGAAGCAATGGCCCTGGGCGTGGAAAACGTCGGCGGGCTCGACCCCTGCGGCATCGACAACGACCCGATTGCGCAACTGGATTTCGTGTTCAAACTGGCCAGCGAATTCCAGCGCGGCGTCGACATTCACCTGCACGACAAGGGTGAACTGGGCCTGTGGCAGATCGCCCGGATCGCGGATTACACCGAGCGTTTCAACCTGCAGAACCAGGTGATGATCAGCCACGCCTATTGCCTCGGCATGTTGCCGTGGAGCCAGGTCAAACCCGTCGCCGAACGCCTTGCTGCACTTGGCATTTCGCTGATGAGTTCGGCGCCGGCGGACTGCGCAGTGCCACCGTTTCTGGCGCTGCGTGAAACCGGGGTCAACGTGTGCCTCGGCTCCGACGGCATCCGCGATGCGTGGTCGCCGATGGGCAACGGCGACATGCTGGAACGGGCGATGCTGCTGGCGTTCCGTTTCGACCTGGGCAAGGACGATGAACTGGCGGCGGCGTTCGAGGCGGCGACGGTCAATGGTGCTCGGGCATTAGGGATCGAGTGTTACGGCTTCGACATCGGCAAGCCTGCGGACTTTCTGTTGATGCCGGTCGAAACCCTCGGTGAAGCCGTGGTCGCGAGGCCTGTTCGTCAGGTCTATCGCGGCGGTGAACTGATCGCCAGTGGCGGTCGTCTGCTGGGCAGCCGTCTGTGAAACGGATCGGCCTGAAGGCCGGTTGCGTGGTCGGTTTCGACGGTACGCGACATGTGCTGTGGCGCGACGGCGAAGTGGTGTTTGCCGGCTCGCGGATCGAGTTTGTCGGGCGCGGTTACCAAGGGCCGGTAGATCAGTGGATCGACTACGGCAATGCGCTGATCGGCCCCGGCTTCATCGACCTGGATGCCCTCGGCGATCTCGATTCCACGGTACTGACCCTGGACAACGGCGATGAACGCGCCATGGGCCGCATGTGGTCGGCGGAGTATCTGGCGGCCGGCCCGCGTGAGTCGTTCAACCCGGAAGAAGAAGTCTTTAAATACCGCTACGCCTTCACCCAGTTGATCCGCAACGGCATCACCACGGCGATGCCGATCACTTCGATGTATTACCGCGAATGGGCGGAGACCTACGACGAGTTTGCCGCCGTCGCCGACGTGGCGGGCGAACTCGGGCTGCGCACGTACCTCGGCCCCTGCTACATGAGCGGCATGAGTTACTGGCGCGCCGACGGCAGCCTCGCCCACCACTGGGATGAGACGCGGGGTCTGGCCGGGCTCGACGCGGCCGAACGGTTTTTCAAGGATTACGACGGTGCCCATGGCGGACGGATTCGCGGCGCACTGCTGCCGGATCGCATCCAGACCTGCACCCCGGCGCTGTTGCAACGTACCTCCGCCCTGAGCCGCGAACTGAATGCACCGATGCGTCTGCACTGCTGTCAGGCGTCCGGTGAAGTAACGATGGTCGAGCAATTGCGTGGCACCTCGCCGCTGGGCTGGTTGCAGCAACTCGACCTGCTCACCCCGCGCAGTCTCTTGCCCCACGGCATCTACACCTCGGGCGATGACGATCTGCAACGGGTCATCGACGGCGGCGCGAGTCTGGTGCACTGCCCGCTGGTGTTCGCCCGCGACGGCGAGGCGCTGAACTCGTTTGGTCGTTATCGGGCCAAAGGCATCAACTTCGCCCTCGGCACCGACACCTGGCCGGCGGACTTGCTGGCCAACATGCGCCACGGTTTGAACATCGCCCGATTGATGGAGGGCGGCCCATCGCTGACCAGCAGCCTCGACCTGTACAACGCCGCAACCCTCGGCGGCGCCAAGGCGCTGGGCCGTGACGACCTCGGTCGCCTGGCACCGGGGGCCAAAGCCGACATCACCGTATTCAGCCTGCGCGGCCTGCATCTGGGTCCGCTGTTCGACCCACTGAAAAACCTGCTGCTGGCCGGACGCGGCGATGACTGCATCGCCAGTTACATCGACGGTCGTTGCGTGATGCACGACGGTCAGGTCAACGGCGTCGACTACCCCACACTGCAACGCCAGGCCCAGCGCCAATACGAAAAACTGATGCGCAGCCACAGCGACCGGGCCTTTGGCCGACCAGACTGGAAAACCCTGTTCCGGCCAGCCATTCCGTTCGCCGATGACTACAGCGCCGAAGCGCCACTGAGCGCCATCGATCCACTTCATTAGAGAACACTGCCATGCACAGCTTCGACTTCAGCCAACTGAGCCCACGGGAAAAATACAAGATCCTGATCGGCAGCGTGGTGCCGCGTCCAATTGCTCTGGTCACCACCATCGACGGCGAAGGCCGGGTCAATGCGGCGCCGTTCAGCTTCTTCAACGCGTTGTCGGCGGACCCGCCCATTCTCGCGCTCGGTGTCGAGAACTACGGCGACCAGAGCCCCAAGGACACCACACGCAATATCCAGATGAACCAGGAATTCACCGTCAACATCGTCAACGATGCACTGGTGGAAGCCATGAACGTTTGCGCCGTGCCGTTCGCGCCGGGCTTCGATGAGTTGACCGCTGCCGGCCTGACGGCGATCCCCGGCACCTCGGTCAAATGCCCGCGAATCGGCGAAGCACCGGTGGCGCTGGAGTGCCGGCGGATGATGGCGCTGAACATCGGCCAGTCGCGAGAGATCATTTTTGGCGAGGTGTTGATGGCGCATGTGCGCGACGAGTTGATCGACCCGAAAACCCTGTACATCGATCAATTGGGGCTGGATGCGATCGGGCGCATGGGCGGGCATGGTTATGCGCGGACCCGGGATTACTTCGATTTGCCGACCCGCTCGTTGCAAGCGTGGACGGAGGCGCCGGGGGGTGGCGAGCGGTTCTGGCCTGGCAAATAAAAAAGCGGCCCACCGAGGTGGGCCGCCGTGACAGGTCGATCAGTCAGTGCCGTACTTCGGCGACCGTGGCCCGTACAGCAGGCCTGCCGGATGTCCGGCCGACAGCAGTCGATTGCTGGCTACACCGGCAATCGGGTAGCCGGCATCGGTGGAGCTGTTGACGATCTGTTTCACCGCAGCGGTGATCAGCGCGCCGATCAGGCCGCCGCCACTGTTGTTGCCACCCTCTTCGCTCGACGCCCGGGCCGCACCGGTCCACAGGGTGGCACCGGTTTTCAGGTCCACCAGTTTGGCGCTGGCGGTCACTGCGGTTTCGCTGCTGATCACCATGTAGCGCGTGCCGTACTCGCTGACGGTAATGTACAGCGCCGCGTCGGCACCGAAGATTTCCTGCAGTTTGTTGACCGGCGCCTGATGGATGTCATCCGGCGTGGTCAGGCCGTTCTGGCGGAACGTCTCGTCGACCAAGGTAATCGGCAGCACGTAGTAACCGGCCTCGGCCAGCGGGAACGTCACTTGCGACAACAGGCTGTAGGACGCCTTGACGTCCGGCGAGGTGTTCAGCGGCGGCAGCACCAGAATGGACTTCGGACGCGCTTGCTTGTACGCCGAATAGTCCACGGTTTTCGGTGCGACGCAGCCACCGAGAACGGTCAGCGCCAGGCCGGCGGCCAGCAGTTTCAAGGCACGGGAGATCATTTGGCGTCTCCGGTCTTGGCGTTCTTGAGCAAAAAGTCCATGTAGGTGCCGGACTCGGGGAACAGGGTTTTCTCGGTGCGCAATTGCTGCACCATCTGATCGTCCTTGCCCATGCTCAGGTACAGCAGACCGAGGTGTGCGTGGTAACCCGGCGGTACGGGCTTGCCACTGGCGCGAATCTTTTGCAGATCGGCTTCCAGCGCTTCGGCCTGGGCCTCTTTCGGCGTTTCGCTTTTGAAGTATTCGTAGACTTGTGGCTGGTAGCCTTCCCACTGGTACAGGGTTTGCGGGCTGCTGCAACCGGCCAGCAAGGCGCTGGCGGTCAGGGCCATCAGCGACCGAGACAGGGACAGATTCATGGTGTGTTGCTCCTTGCGATGGGCGTCTATCAGTTGCCCGGTTTCCAGGCACCGGCGTTCATGCCATCAACCAGGCGATTGATCGCCTCGCGCATGGCCAGATCGAGGACTTTGCCGTTGAGGGTGGAGTCGTAGGCAGCGGTGCCGCCGAAGCCGATGATTTCGCGGTTGGACAAGGCGTATTCGCCGGCGCCCTGGGTCGAATACACCACTTCGGAAGTGCTGATGTTGACGATGTTCAGGTTGACCTTGGCGTAGGCGACCTGGGTCTTGCCACGGCCGAGAATGCCGAACAGCTGATGATCGCCGGTCTCTTTGCGGCCGAACTCGGTGACGTCACCGGTGACCACGTAATCGGCGCCTTTCAGACGCTGGGCCTGGCCCTTGATCGCCGCTTCCTGCTGGATCTCGCCCATGTTGTCGCGGTCGAGCACGGAGAAACGGTTGGTCTGCTGCAAATGAGTGATCAGGATGGTCTTGGCCTGACCGCCGAGACGGTCGACGCCGTCGGAGAAGATCCCGCGCATGTAGCTCGAGCGGTTGTCGAACTTGCCCACGGCCATCGGGATGCGGACACCGGTCCAGGCTTGAGTGGCGCTTTCCACCTTGGCCACCGGCAGTGCGCGGGAGCTTTCGGTGGCGCAACCGGAAAGCGAGCCGGCCAGGGTGCCGAGGACGGCAATCGCAACACCCGAGACCAACATCCGGGAGATCATTCTCACTGTGCATTCCTTCTGAAAAATGATGTGTCCCGGCACGGCAAAAATCGTGGGGGATCGGGAAAGGGCCGGCATTATGCCAAAGTGCCATCAGTGAGGACAGGTTTTTTTGACGCCAGTGAATTGGCTTTCGAATCAGCAGGTTTGTCAGTGGAAATCGCGGCTTTGCACCCGAATCCCGTTGAGCAACGGGCTGAGATCGCTCAAGCGTCCGGCAATCAAGTGCCGCACCTCGCCTTCGCGCTCCCAGCGACCATCGACCTTGAGCAGTTGCGAGCCGACCAGCACCTGGCGCTGGCGCTCGGCCAGATCGCGCCAGACCACCACGTTGACGTTGCCGAACTCGTCCTCCAGGGTCACAAAGGTCACGCCGCTGGCGGTGGCCGGTCGCTGGCGGCCGGTCACCAGCCCCGCCACGCTGACCGGCCGGCCGTGCTCGACCTCCAGCAACTCCCGGGAACTGCGACAGCGCCGCGCCCGCAACTCGTCGCGCAACAACGTCAGCGGGTGCGGCCCCAGCGTGGTGCCGAGGGTAGCGTAGTCGGTGAACAGATCTTCGCTGACACTCGGTGTGGGCAGCCGCACATCCGGCTCTTCCTGACTCGGCAACCCGGCAAACAGCCCGAGCTGCTTCTGCACCCCGGCCACCTCCCAGCGTGCCCGATGGCGATGCCCGGCCAGGCCCCGCAGCGCTCCTGAGTCCGCCAGCAACGCCTGGGCCCGACTGTCGAGCCCGGCCCGGTCACCCAGATCGGCGACATCGGCGAACGCGCCCCTCGTCCGAGCCTTTTCAATGTTCCGCGCATCCTCTTCGCGAAAGCCCTTGATCATCCGCAACCCCATGCGAATCGCCGGTTGCGCGCCGGTGATCGGCTCCAGGCTGCAATCCCAGTCACTGGCGCGCACGTCCACCGGACGGATCTGCAAATGATGCCGGCGCGCGTCCTGAAGAATCTGATCCGGGCTGTAGAAACCCATCGGCCAGCTGTTGATCAGCGCACAGGCGAACGCCGCCGGTTCGTGGCACTTGAGCCAGCAACTGGCATAGGTCAGCAAGGCAAAACTGGCGGCGTGGGACTCGGGAAAACCGTAACTGCCGAAGCCCTTGATCTGCTCGAAGATCTGCGCGGCGAATTCCGGGGTGTAGCCGTTTTTCTTCATCCCGGCCGCCAGCCGTTCCTTGTGCGGTTCCAGCCCACCGTGACGTTTCCACGCCGCCATGGAGCGCCGCAACTGATCGGCCTCCCCGGGGCTGTAGTCGGCCGCGACAATAGCGATCTGCATCACCTGTTCCTGAAACAGCGGCACGCCGAGGGTGCGTTTGAGCACCACCTCCAGCTCCGGGGACGGATAGGTTTCCTTTTCTTCCTTGTTCCGGCGGCGCAGGTACGGATGCACCATCCCGCCCTGGATCGGCCCCGGCCGGACGATGGCCACCTCGATCACCAGATCGTAGAAGTTTTGCGGGCGCAGGCGCGGCAGCATCGACATCTGCGCCCGGGATTCGATCTGGAACACGCCGATGGTGTCGGCGCGGCTGATCATGTCGTAGGTCGGGCGATCGTCAGCCGGGATGGTGGCCAGGCTCAGATCCTGGTTGCGATGACGGCGCAGCAGGTCGAAACAGCGACGAATCGCGCTGAGCATGCCGAGGGCGAGGATATCCACCTTGAGCAGCCCGACCGCATCGAGGTCGTCCTTGTCCCACTGGATGATCGTGCGGTCGGCCATGGCGGCGTTTTCCACCGGCACCAGGGTGTCCAGCGGCTGCTCGGAAATCACGAAACCACCGGGGTGCTGCGACAGGTGCCGGGGAAAGCCGATCAGTTGCCCGGTCAGGCTCAGCACCCGGTGCAGGATCGGGCTGTCCGGGTCGAAGCCGCTTTCGCGCAGGCGTTCCACGGGCGGCGTTTCATCGCTCCAGTGGCCGCAGCAGTCGGCCAGCGCGTTGATCTGGTCCGGTGGCAAACCCAGCGCCTTGGCCACATCGCGCACCGCGCCGGCAGCGTGATAGGTGCTGACCACCGCCGTCAGCGCCGCACGACGGCGGCCATAACGACGAAACACGTATTGCAGGACTTCCTCCCGGCGTTCGTGCTCGAAATCCACGTCGATGTCCGGCGGTTCGTTGCGCTCCCTCGACATGAAACGCTCGAACAGCAGCGTGGTGCGATCCGGGTCGATCTCGGTGATGCCCAAGGCAAAACACACCGCCGAGTTGGCCGCCGAACCGCGACCCTGACAAAGGATTTTCTGCTCCCGGGCGTAACGCACTACGTCGTGAACGGTGAGGAAGTAGCTTTCGTAGCCGAGCTCGGCGATCAGCTCCAGCTCATCGTCGATCTGTTTGAGCACCTTGGGCTGTGCGCCTTTCGGCCAGCGCCAGGCGATGCCCTCTTCTGTCAGGTGCCGCAGCCAGGAACTGGCGTCGTGTTCCTCGGGCACCAGCTCTTTCGGATACTGATAACGCAACTCGCCGAGGTCGAACGTGCAGCGGCGGGCCAGCCTCACAGATTCGTCGAGCAGGTTCTGCGGATACAACTCGCGCAACACATCGAGGCTGCGCAAATGCCGTTCACCGTTGGGGTGCAGGCGCAACCCGGCTTCGGCCACCGGAACGTGATGACGGATCGCGGTCATGGTGTCCTGCAAGGCCCGCCGGCCACGGGCGTGCATGTGCACATCACCGCTGGCCACGGCCGGAATTTGCAGTTCATCCGCCAGACTCTGCAGTGCGGCAAGTCGTTGCTGATCGTTCTGCCCGCGATGCAACTGCACCGCCAGCCACAGACGCTCGCCGAAGGTCTGTTGCAGCCAGCGGCCCTCTTCCACGTCATCGACCGTATCCGGCACCCACAGCACCAGCAACCCCGGCAACGGTTCGCTGAAATCCTCGCGAAGCACTTGATACTGGCCTTTCTGGGTGCGCCGTCGAGCCTGGGTGATCAAGCCGCACAGCGCCTGATAACCCTCGATGTTCTCGACCAGCAACACCAGTTTCGGGCCGTTCTCGATGCGGATTTCGCTGCCGATGATCAGCGGTAGCTCCACGGACCTCGCCGCCTGCCAGGCACGGACGATCCCGGCGAGAGTGCACTCATCGGTGATCGCCAGCGCTTGATAGCCGTGCTTTTTCGCTCGCTGAAACAGCTCCAGCGCACTGGAGGCGCCGCGCTGAAAACTGAAATTCGACAGGCAGTGCAGCTCGGCATAACCCTCGTTCATGCGAACCAGCCCTGCAGCCACAACGGGCCGCCCTCACCCACTGCCCGATACGCCCAGCCTTGCTGGCCGGCGCGGTTCTGGATCAGGTAATAGTCGCGGCGCACGTCGTCACCGTCCCACCAGCCGGACTCGATGCGTTCCGGGCCCATGAGGATGCGCGCCGAACCTTCGGGCACGGACTGCGGTTCACCCAGCAACCAGCCCGGACGCTGCACGCCGGGTAACGCAGCACAAGGCTGTTTATCATCGGCGTTCTGCCACGCGCACTCCGGGCGATGATCGGCCTGGAAGCGCAGGCCCTGCACCGCCTCATCCCCCAGCCGTGCGCGCAGGCGCTCGCGCAGTTGCTCCCAGGGCAAGGTCTGCTGCGGACGGTCGTCGAACAGTTCCTGAAACTGCGGTACGAAACTCGGCAGATCCTCGGCTCGCAGACGAAAACCGCGCACCGGGGCTTCGACCTGCACCTGCTCCAGTCGGCCACGGGCCAGCTCGAAGAGCATCGCCGGGTCGCGCTCGGCACTGAGCAGGCCGACCTTGATCAGCGTGTCCGGCAACCCGGCGTGTTCCAGATGCAGATCGAAGCGCTGCACGCCGCTGTCGCGCCCGCACAAGAACGCCGACAGATCGGAAGTCAGGCGGCGCAACGGGAACAGCAGCGCCTGATGGGACTGCACGTCGAAATTGAGTTCGATGCGCACATCGAAGCGATCCGGCGGCAGGTAGAACGCCAGCGCCAGCGGCCGTGCGCCGAACAGCGTGTCCAGATGCTTGAGCATCGGCGCCTCGAAACGCCGGGCCAGGGCCTGACGCGGCAGGCTCTGCACCTGATGGAGGTGGCGCAGGCCCATGCGCGACAGCGCCGTGGCCACCCCCGGATCAAGTCCGACACGGTCGACCGGCAGTTGCCCGAGGTGATGGCGCAGGGCTTCACCATCCGGCACCACCAGCCCGTCATAGGCGTTGGCCAACACCCGCGCCGCCACCGGGTTGGGCGCGGCGACGATGCGGTGACGAAAGCCCAACTCCGTCAGCTCGGTGCGTAATCGCGCTTCGAACTGCGCCCAGGAACCGAACAGCCCGAGGCTCGATTCGATCTCAAACACCACGGTACGTGGGTAATGCACACTGACCTGCGCACTGAAGCGATAAGCCCAGGCGGCGAGAAACTGCTGCCAATGCTCGACCTCGGCCGCGTCGTAATCGACGGTGGCGAACCCTTTGCTCATGGCCTGCGCAGCGGTCATCGACTGCCCCGGTCGCAAGCCCAGTGCCCGCGCCGCCGGATTGACCGCTTGCAGCACCCGGCGCTGGGCCGGGCCGCTGAGCAGCGCCAAGGGTTGCTCGGGATCGGGGCGTTGACGCAGCACGGCGTCGAGGGCCAATTGCGGGAACAGAATGCAAACCCAGCGCATGGCGACCTCAATGCCCCACGGCGAAGGCAATCGGTGCAGTGCGCGCCAGACCGCCCCGGCATTTGAGCACGCGCAATTGCGCCGGACGGGCATCGATGGCAATACGCAGCGCGGCTGGCGACGGGTTGACCGCTTCGCTCAATGGCCGCCACGCGAACGCCAGGGTCTGGCCGGTTTCCGCCGCCACCTGCAAACGGCGCAAGGCACGGTCATCGGCCTTGTGCGGCCAGCACAGCACCGCGCCGCAACTGCCCGAGCGCAGGCATTGCTCCGCCGCCCACAAGGCATCGCGCTCACTGGCCTGGATCACCGACAACTGCCGCAGATCGACCCCGGCATTGGCCCAGGCCTGCGGGTACGGCACGAACGGCGGCGCCACCAGCACGATGCGCTCGCCCGCCGCCGACAACCGCGCCAACGTTGGCCACACCAGTTGCAATTCGCCCACACCGGGCCCGGCCAGGAGGATTTCGCTCAGCGCCGCTTCCGGCCAGCCACCGCTGGGCAAGGCGGCGTCCAGCGCCGCATGCCCGGTGGGTTGCGGGCTGGCGGTCGGTGGCGCAGGCCGGCCCTTCCAGACCTGGCCGCCATTGAACAGCGTATCCAGCGCAACGACGGCACCCATCAGCCTTGCCTCACCAGACCGCAGAACACGCCTTCGATGGCCAGGTCCTGGTCGTCACGCACCACAATCGGCTGGTACGCCGGGTTGCGCGGCAACAGGCGAACCTCATCGCCGACCCGCTCGAAGCGTTTGATGGTGACTTCACCGTCGAGCCGCGCCACCACGATCTGGCCGTTGAGTGCTTCAGAATTGCGCCGCACGCCGACCAGATCGCCGTCGAGAATGCCGTCCTCGATCATCGAATCGCCCTGCACCCGCAACATGTAGTCGGGCGTGCGGGAGAACAGTGCCGGGTCGAGCATCAGCCGATTGTGGATGTCGGCGTCGGCGCCGATGGGTGCACCGGCAGCCACCCGACCGAGTACCGGCACGTCGAGCAGTTCCGGTCGCGCCGGCTGCCCGAGCAGGCGAATGCCCCGGGCCTGATGCGGATTGACCTCGATAAACCCGGCTTCGGTAAGCGCCAGCACATGCTTACGCGCCACGCTGCGGGAGGCAAAACCAAAAGCCTCGCTGATTTCAGCGAGGCTTGGGGGCTGACCGTGTTCGGCGATGCGTTCGCGGATAAAGGTCAGGATGGCGGTACGGCGGGGAGTCAGAGTCGTCATGGAGTACATTTGTACTCTTGTGGGAATTTCCTGACAAGCACCGCCAGTCAGCTCAAACCGCGCTCCGCCAGAAACTCCGCGATGTAATCAATGAACGCCACAACCTTGGCCGTCGCCCGCCGATGGCTCGGGTACACCGCCAGAATGTGCGGGCCGAAGCTGTCCGGGTCGATCTCGTAATCTGCCATGACCCGCACCAGTCGCCCGTCGGCGATGTACGGCGCGGCGCTCCACAGCGGCGTGTGCAGCAAGCCGCGCCCGGCCAAAGCGCTGGCCAGCAGCAGGTCGTAATTGTCGCTGCGCAACAGCGGCGCTGCCGGTTGCGCCAGGCTCAGGCGCTGGCCGTCGCGCTCGGCCCACCAGAATTCGCGGCTGAGCAACGGATGCCGGTACAGCAGCCATTCATGTTGATCGAGGGTTTGCGGCGTCACCGGCAAGCCCTTGCGCGCCAGGTATTCGGGGCTACCGCAAAGTGCCAGGCGATTGCTGCCAACCACCCGGGCAATCAGCCCCGGCAAGTCGTCATGGCCCTCGCGCAGCGCCAGGTCGTAGCCGCTTTCCAGCAGATTGACGAATTCGTCGCACAAATCCACTTGCAGGCTGATCTGCGGGTATTGCTGCAAAAAGCCGTCACACACCTGATCGAGAAACGCCCGACCGTAGGCCAGCGGCGCAGTGATTTTCAGACTGCCGCGCAGGCCGTGCTGCAACTGCTCGATTTCCTCGCTGGCCTCGTCGAGCCGTTGCAGCACCTGGCGTGCGGTTTCCAGATAGAGCCGGCCGATTTCGGTCAGCAGAATCCGACGCGTGCTGCGCTCGAACAGCCGCGCACCAAGTTCAGCTTCCAGATGATTGACCGCTTTGGTCAGGGCCGACGGGGTCTTGCCCAGTTGCTCGGCGGCGCGGCTGAAACTGCCGAGCTGCGCGGTGACCACGAACATTTTCAGTGCACCCAGCTTGTCCATGCTTTTTCCATTCAGGCAAAAACGTTTTTCGTGAGGGAGGCGTTCTGTCGGGCGTTGGCAGCCACTAATCTGGCCATCAGACGCAATAACAAGGAAATGTTCAATGAAAAGATTCATCCCGCATTTCACAAAAAATGTGCTTATCGCCGCTATGAGTTTTGCCTCGATGGAAGCCATGGCAGCTACCGATCTGGTGCTGCTCAACGGCAAGATTTTCACCGCCGACCGCGCTCAACCGCAGGTTCAGGCGCTGGCCGTGGAGAACGGCAAGGTGCTGAAAGTCGGCAGCGATGCACAGATCAAAGCCTTGATCGAACCCGGCACCCAAGTGATCGACCTTCAAGGCAAGGCCATGATGCCCGGCCTGATCGACAGCCATTCCCACGCGATTTTCGGCGGACTGGAAATGGTCTCGGCGAACATGGAAGACGAGGTGGTCGAACTCGACGAACTGGAAAAACGCCTGCGCGGCTGGCGTGACGACGGCAAGGCCCGGCACGGCGATGTGTTGAGCGTGGCTGGCATGAGTTCGGCGTATTGGGCCAAGGCTGAAGCCCTGGGCAAAATCTTCAACCACGGCGAATGGGCCAACGTGCCGGTGGTGTTCACCGGCAGCGATCACCACACCGCCTGGGCCAACAACGTGATGCTCAAGCGTGCGGGCATCGACGCCGCGCTGCTGAAAACCCTGCCGGATGCGGAAAAAGACACCGTCGGCAAACTGGCCAACGGTGAGCCGAACGGCTTTGTGGTCGATGCCGGTTGGGATCGGGTCGCCTCGAAAATGCCGGTACCGAGCCCTGCCGACCTGCTGAAGGCTGCGCAATCGGCGGTGCGTTTCAACAACAGCCTTGGTATCACCGCGTGGATGGATCCCGCCGCCAACGCCGCGCCGGGCGAGCCGGTGTTCGCCCTCAAGCCCACAGAGAAAACCGTCGGCGTGTTGCCGGCCTATAAGGCCTTGTCGGACAGCGGCGGCATGACCGCCCACGTCGCCGCGTTGCTGGTGGCCAACCCGAAAAGCGTCCCGGCCGATCTCGACACCCTCGACAAGGTTCGCCAGCAGTTCCAGGGCATTCCCAACCTGACGCTGCCGGGGATCAAGATCTTCGCCGACGGTGTGATCGAGTACCCGGCCCAGAGCGCGGCGATGATCGATCCCTACAGCAACTCGCACAAACAGGGCGAACTGCTGATCGATCCGCAGCACTTCGGCGAACTGGTCAGCGCCATCGATCAGCGCGGCTGGCTGGTGCATATCCACGCCATCGGTGACCGCGCGGTGCGCGAATCACTGAACGGCATCGCCCAGGCGCGCAAGGATCGGCAGAGCGGCGTGACGCACTCGATCACCCACCTGCAAATGGTCAATCCGAAGGAGTTCGCCCGCTTCAAGCCGCTGAACGTGATTGCCTCGATGCAACTGCTCTGGGCCAGCGCCGACGATTACACCACGGACATGATCAAGCCGTACGTCAGCGCTCTCGCCTTTCGTTATCAATACCCGGCGCACTCGCTGCTCAAACAGGGCGCGACAATTGCCGGCGCCAGCGACTGGCCGGTGTCCTCGCCGAATCCGTTCAACGCCATCGCCCAGGCCATCACCCGCACCGGCCCGCAGGGGGTGCTCAACGCCGACGAACGCCTGGACCGCGAAACCATGTTCTACGCCTACACCGTCAACGCCGCGCGGACCATCGGCCTGGAACAACAGATCGGCTCGCTGAGCCCCGGCAAACAGGCCGATTTCATCGTGCTCGATCGCGACGTGTTCAGCGTCGATGACAAGGCGCTGCATGACACGAAGGTGCTGCAGACCTGGTTCGGTGGTCGTCAGGTCTACGCCCCTACCCTCTAAGAACAATCGCCGTCCCCCTGCCCGACCCCGCGCCAGCCGCCGGGGTTCGGCGCAGCCTTGCCCGCTTCCTGCCCATAACAATCACAACATCGGGACTTCACATGAAAGCCATGCCTCTGCTCGCCCTCACGTCCTTGAGCCTGCTGCCTTTGAGCAGCCACGCGATTCCCCTGAACGATGATTTCGCCGTGCTGGTCGACCTGACCCTGGCCAGCGACTACCGCACTCGCGGCATCTCCCAGACCCAGAACGATCCGGCGGTACAGGCCGGTTTGACCCTGACCCACAGCAGCGGTCTGTACCTCGGCGCGTGGAGTTCGAACGTCGACTTCGGCGGCGGCCTGAAAACCCGTCAGGAAGTCGATTACTACGCCGGCTGGCTGTGGCAGGCCACCGAGGATGTGAGCCTGGATCTCGGCACCATTCGCTACGTCTATCCCAAGGAAAGCCAGTTCAATCAGACCGAGGTCTACGGGATTCTCGGCGTCTACGGGGTAAAGCTTGCGGCGTACTACTCCAGCGACGCGCCGGGCATCGACAGCAAACAGAGCTCGCTCTACAGCTACATCGGCTATGAAACCGAACTGCCATTCGAATCAGGGCTGAAACTGCGCTACGGCATCATGGACTTCAAGGACCCGCATCTGTACTCGGCGTCCGGTCATGGCGAGGAGTCCTACCGTGAGTGGGAAGTCAAACTGACCCACAACCTGGCCGGCGTGGTGCTGGGCCTGAGCTACATCGACACTGACCTCTCGCAAAGCCAGTGCCTGAGCAACTGGGGCTTCAAGGATGTGTGCACGGCGACGGTTGTGGCCAGTGTCAGCAAATCCTTCTGAGCCCCGGTTGATTGCGGGGAGCCTAGGGTTTGAGCTGCGCCAGGTACTGCCACGGATAGATCCCGCGTTGATGACCATCGCTGAACACCAGTTGCAGTCCGTAGCCCTGGGAATTGAGTTCGATCACCCGCACTCGATCATCCACCAGCGGAGCCGAACCCCGCAGGCGAAACGCCCGGCACTGCGAGCACGGGCACTGGCGGCGCAGTTCGGCGTGGTCGAGCAACTGCTCGCGGCCGTCCGGCCAGCTCAGCCGCAACCGGTGTTCACTTTGGGAATTGCCGATCGCCAGCGGATTCATTGCAGCTGACTCAAGGCAATCCGCACGGCTTTGCGCACTTCCGGGTCGCCGTCGTCCTGCGCGGCCTGCAACGCCGCCACGGCGCCGCGATCATTCAACTCGCCCAGCGCCAGCGCGGCTTCCTTGCGCAGGTTGCTGATGCGATGGCCGAGGGTGTCGATCAGGGCGTCGAGGGCCGGCACGTAACGCAAACGGCCGAGGCTGCGGGTGGCGCGCAGGCGAACCTGCCAGTAGTCGTCGGCCAAGGCTTCGATCAGGGCCGGGCCCGCGTCGGTGTGGCCGACTTTGCCGAGGGTGGTTGCGGCCTCCTCGCGCACTTGCCAGGCGTTGTCCTGCAAGGCCTGACGCAAGGCCGGCAGCACATCTGCGCCACTCGCCAGGCCCAGGGCGCCGGTGGCGGCGCGGCGGACTTCGGTGTCCGAGTCATCACTCGCCAATCGGGCCAAGGCTGGCAGTGCGTCAAGTTGTTTGAGCCAGCCGAGCACGCCCACGGCTTCGCGGCGGACACTGGCGTCGGCATCGCTTAACGCCTGAATCGCGGCAGGCGCGGCGCCGGGGAAACGCAACTCGCGCAAGGCCCGAAACGCGGCAATCCGCACACTGGTTTCGGCATGAACGGTCCACGGCAGAATCACCCTGCCCGCCGCTTCGGTCTTGAGCAGGCTCAGGCTCTGCGCCGCAGCGGCTTGCACCGCTGGCGACGGATCCGTCAGCGCCTGGCACAGCGCTTCTACCACCGGTTCGTCTTCCCAGGCTTCCAGCAAACGCGCCGCTTCGGCACGCACCTCCTCGGCAGGGTCTTCAGCCAGTCGCTCGACCAGCCAGAGCAGGCCGTCCGGCTCTTCGAGGTCCGCCAGATCGATCAGGGCAATCCGGCGTACACCCGCGTCATCGGCCGTCAGACGTGGTTGCAAGGCGAGAATGTCGTCGTTATCGGTCACAGCAAAAAATGAGGTCACAGGGCAAATCTCGGCAAGGTGTTTTCAGGAGGCAAACCGAGCGGGTTGAGGCGCGGCAGCGGTCGATGGTTGTCGTGACGCAGCAGGTCGAGGCAGTGGCGCTTGAGGCGCGAGAACTCGTGGCTGGTGACCAGTCCGGTGGTGCGTGGGCGGGGGAAATCCAGGCGCAGGTCTTCGATGATCCGTCCCGGCCGTGCGCTCATCACCAGCAAACGGTCGGCGAGGAACAGCGCCTCGTCGATGTCATGGGTGACGAACACCACGGTGGTTCGAATCCGCGTCCAGATGTCCAGCAGCAGCTCCTGCATGTTCACTCGGGTCAACGCATCCAGCGCGCCAAAGGGTTCATCCATCAGCAACAGCCGGGGCCTGTTGACCAGCACCCGGGCGATTTCCACCCGTTGCTGCATGCCGCCGGAGAGTTGATCCGGCCAACGTTCGGCGAAACCTTCGAGGCCGACCAGTTTGAGGATGTCGTCGGCGGCGCGATGGCGTTCGGCCTTGCCGATGCCGCGCATTTTCAGGCCGAACGCGACGTTGTCGCGCACCGTGCGCCACGGGAACAGGGTGTGATGCTGGAACACCATGCCGCGCTGCGGTGACGGGCCTGACACTTCGGCGCCGTCGACTTTCAACTGCCCGCCATGGGGTTGCAGATGCCCGGCCAGCGCGCCGAGCAAGGTCGATTTGCCGCAACCGGACGGCCCGAGAATGCACACGAACTGGCCCGGCTCGATCTGACAATCCAGCCCCTGCACCGCTTCAAACGCTTGCCGGCCTTCGCCGAGGACAATGGACAACTGGCGGATGTCGATCCGCCCTTCCGGGGTTTGCATCACACTCATCAGGCTTTTCCTCGTGGTCGGTGCCAGGGTGTGAACAGCCCGCCCAGGCGTTTGATCAGCAGGCTGCTGCCCATGCCCAACACGCCGATCAGCAACATGCCGACCACGATGTCGGCGTAGTTCTGGATGGTGTAGGACTCCCAGGTGTAGTAACCGATGCCGAACTGGCCGGAGATCATTTCGGCGGTCACCAGACAGAACCATGAGGTGCCCATGCCGATCGCCAGCCCGGTGATGATGCTCGGCGCAGCGCCCGGCAGGATCACTTCCAGCAGGATCGCCCGGCGCCCGGCCCCGAGGCTTTTGGCCGAGGCGATCAACCGTGGATCGACGCCTTCGACGCCGTGCACGGTGTTGAGCAGGATCGGGAACAGCGCGCCGGTGAAGGTGATGAAGACCATCGACAGCTCCGAGGACGGGAACATCAGGATCGCCAGTGGAATCCATGCGACGGCGGGGATTGGGCGCAGCACTTCCAGTGGCGGCAGCAGCAGGTCTTCGGCCCACTTCGAGCGGCCGATGGCCAGGCCCAGGGCGATGCCGATGATCAGCGCAGCGAGGTAGCCGGCGAAGACCCGACCGAGACTGGCGCTCAGGTGCTGGATGAGCTTGCCGGAGTCGCCGAGGCCGAGGGCGGCTTCGATCACGGCCAACGGGGTCGGGACGTTGGCGAAGGTGACCAGGCCGAGGTTCCAGTGGTGGCTGGCGGCTAGTTGCCAGAAGAGCAGGCAGAGCAGCAGCGAGGCTGCTCTTGATATCCAGCGTCCTTTTGAGATTTTCATGATTAGCGACTGACCACGGCCTGCGCGGTGGCATCAGTGAAATCAAACACCTTCCCGCCCTGCGCCGAAGCAAACTGCTGCGCCTGCCCCTTGAGCAAAAACGCGCTGAGGCGCCCCTTCGCATCACTGGCAAACCACGCCTGCTCCGCCAGCAACTTGATCCCGCTGTCACTCGCCTGGGCATACACCGCCCGAATGTTCTTGCCTTCCGACTTCAGGCCGGCCAACGCCGTGAACGCCTCTTCAGCCGAAGAATAGCGACGAACCTTGTCCTCCCCCCGCACCCAGATTTCCGCGACATGGCTGAAATCGCTGATGGCTTTTCCAGTCACCGCATCAACAGACTTCAACGGCGTCTGCGCGTAGTTGGCCAGTTGCGCGGTGTAATCCAGATTCGAGGCCTTGAACGCTGCGCGGATGTACTGATCGTCGATAAAGGTATTCAGGTCGAGCCCGCGATCGGCCTTCTTCAGCAACTTCAGCGTGTCGATGGCCGTGCCCACGGCCTGGCGGTATTCCGGCTTCCAGCTCAGGTCGCGGGTCTGCACGCCGAGCGGGCCGTGGAACAGGTAATTGACCTCGGCATCGACGCCGGTGACTTTGGCGATCAGTTCGCTGTACTTCTCCGGTTCGGCGGCCAGCAGTTGATTGGCCTCGATGCTTGCGCGCAGGTAGGCGACGACGATTTCCGGGTACTTTTTCGCGTAGGCCTGATCCACCAGCGCACCGTGGAAGGTTGGCGCATTGGCCTGGGCGCCGTCGTAGATCTTGCGGGCGAAACCACGGCTCGGGAACAGTTCGGCAAAAGGCACGAAGTCGGCATGGGCGTCGATCTTGCCGGCCTGCAATGCCGAGCCTGCAACCTCTGGCGGCTGGGCGATGATGTTCACATCCTTTAGCGGATCCCAGCCCTGCTCGGCCACGGCGCGCAGCAACATGCCATGAGCTGTAGAAGCGAACGGTACGGAGATGGTCTTGCCCTTGAGCTCGCTCAACGACTGCACGCCGGACGCGCTAGGCACCACGATGCCGTTGCCGCTGCCCTTGATGCTGCCCGACAGCACGCTGATGAACAGGCTGTGCTTGCCAGCGGTTTCAAACGCCACGCCGTTGAATGCGCCGGGGAAATCGGCCATGGCGCCGAAGTCGAGTTTGCCCGCGACCATCTCGTTGGTCAGCGGTGCGCCGCTGGTGAAGTTCTTCCACTGCACGTCGTACCTGGCGTCCTTGTAGGCGCCGTCGTGAGGCAGGTATTTGTCGAGCAGGCCCAGCTCACGGATCAACAGCCCGCCGGCGGCGCAGTTGATGGTGGTGTCCTGGGTGCCGATGGCGATGCGGATGGTTTCGGCCGAGGCCGACAGGGTGAACGAAGCCAGTACCAGACCGGCGATTGCTGCACGCAACATGGTTGAATCCCCTCGAATCATTTATAGGATGTTCGTCTCCGCCGCGATCAGGGCGCGGTGGGAAACGAGGGGTGTCTTGAATCAGGCGTCCGGTGTTGCCGGATAGCGTTTTAGCGGAGCAGGTACGGGATTTCGACTTTGACGGCGCCGGTCGGGCAATCCTTTTCGCAAGGCATGCAGTACCAGCATTCATCGAAGGCCATGTAGGCCTTTTGGGTGGCCGGGTTGATCGCCAGCAGGTCCATCGGGCAGACGTCCACGCACACGGTGCAACCTTTTTCGGCGATGCATTTGTCCTCGTCCACGGTGACGGGGGCATTGGAGCGGAAGAAGATTTCCTGGGCTTGATAGGCCATGGTCCGGACTCTCTCTAGTGATGGCTCAAGCGGCAAAAGCGCCGACCCGAAGGCGATCGTAGGCCTGCATTTCCTCGGCATCGAGCGGAATGATGTAAGGCTCGACGGCTTTCTTGAAACTGGTCATGCGCCCGTCTTCGCCCTTCTTCAGGTGGCAGTGGCAGAACCATTCGCGGTCGTCCCGTTGCGGGTGATCGACGCGATAGTGGTACAAGCCCCAGCGGCTTTCGGCGCGGAACAGCGAAGCGCGGGCAGCCATTTCGGCGCAGTCGCGGATCACGCTGGTTTCCATCGCGCGCATCAGTTCGTGGGCGTTGTTGGCCTTCATCTCGTTGAGATCGCGTTCGATGTCGCTGAAACGTTGCAGGCCGATTTCCATCTTCTTCGTCACTTTCGGCGGTTGCAGGTAGTCGTTGACGAAGCGCCGCAGCTTGTACTCGACCTGGGCCGGCGGCAGGCCGTGTTCGCGATCCAGCGGTGCGTAGACCCGGGCCTTTTCCTTGTCGATCTGCTCGGCATCCAGTGCGGAAAACTCTCGCCCGGCGACAAACTCCGCCGCATTGTGACCCGCAAACCAGCCGTAGGTGAACGCGCCGAGCATGTAGTTGTGCGGTACGGCGGCCATGTCACCGGCCGAATACAAACCTTTCACCGAGGTTTCGGCGCGCTCGTTGACCCACACCCCGGACGCCGAATGGCCGCTGCAAAAGCCGATTTCCGAAATGTGCATCTCGACCATCTGCGTGCGGTAATCGGTGCCGCGATTGGCGTGAAACTGGCCACGGCTCGGGCGCTCGTTGCTGTGCAGGATTTCCTCGATGTTCTGGATGGTTTCCTCGGCCAGGTGATCGAGCTTGAGGAATACCGGGCCATTGCCGCTCTCCAGTTCCTGGTGGAATTCCCACATCATCTGCCCGCTCCAGTAGTCGCACTCGATGAAGCGTTCGCCCTTGTTGTTGGCGGTGTACCCACCGAGCGGGCCGGTGACGTAAGCGCAGGCCGGGCCGTTGTAATCCTTGATCAGCGGATTGATCTGGAAGCACTCGAGGTTCGCCAGTTCCGCCCCGGCGTGATACGCCATCGCGTAACCGTCGCCGGCATTGGTCGGGTTTTCGTAGGTGCCCATCAGGTAACCCGAGGACGGCAGACCGAGTCGCCCGGCAGCGCCGCAGGCAAGAATCACTGCCTTGGCCTTGATCACATGGAAGTCCGCGGTGCGGCAGTCGAACCCCATCACGCCGTTGACGGCGCCCTCCTCGTCGGTCAGCAAACGGGTGCAGACCAGTCGGTTGGTGATGCTCACCCGCGCCCGTTTCAACTGGCGATACAGGACTTTCTTGATGTCGTGACCTTCCGGCATCGGCAGCACGTAGGCGCCCATGTGGTGGACTTTCTTCACCGCGTAATCGCCGGTTTCGTCCTTCTCGAACTTCACGCCCCAGCGGTCGAGTTCTTCGATGGTTTCGAAACTGTGCGTCGCGTAGGCGTAGACCGCTGCCTGATTGACGATGCCGTCGTTGGCGATGGTGATTTCCTTGGTGTACTGCTCGGGCGTCGAGTGGCCGGGAATGATCGCGTTGTTCAGGCCGTCCATGCCCATGCTGATCGCGCCGCTGCGCTTGACGTTGGCCTTGTCCACCAGCAGCACGCGCAGTTCCTTGTTCTTTTCCTTGGCCTTGATCGCCGCCATCGGTCCGGCCGTGCCGCCGCCGATCACGACGATGTCGTATTCCTGTTCGAGTGTCGTTCGACTCATGCCTGCTCCCCTTTTTGCCGGTCGATCCGCAGGCGGTACTGGAACGCATCGCCACGGTAGTAAAGGTGTTCGAAATCCAGCGGCTGGCCGTGGGCGTCGTGGGTCAGACGCTCGATGCGCATGATCGGCGAGCCAGCCTCGACGCTCAGCGCCTGGGTCAGGTCGCTGTCGGCCAGCACAGCGTCGATGGCCAGATCGGCGTGGCCGAGGGCGATACCGCAGTCGTTTTCCAGGATCAGGAAGATGTCGCGGGTGACCAGATCAGCCTTCTCCAGCCGTTCGCCGGCGGCTTTGGGCAGGTAGGTGATTTCCAGCGAGATCGGCTCGCGGTTGATCAGGCGTACGCGTTTGATCTGGGCGACGATTTCGCCTTCGGCAACCTGCAAACGCTCGGCGACCAGTTTGTCGGCGGCGATGAATTTGAAACTGCGCAGGCGGTTGATCACCTCGTAGCCACGGCCGGTCATGGACTCGGCGAGGCCTTGCAGGGTGCTGACGTTCTGGAAGGTCTTGGGCTTGGCGACGAAGGTGCCTTTGCCGTGGATCTTGAAGATCAGCCCTTCTTTCTGCAGATCGCCCAGGGCCTGGCGCACGGTGATGCGGCTGACCTTGAACAGCGTGCCGAGCTCGCTTTCGGACGGCATCTGGCTGTCTTGCGGGTATTCGCCGTCGAGGATGCGGGCGCGCAGTACATCGCGCAGTTGGGTGTGCAGCGGGACGCTGCCCAGGGAGAGAACGTTATCGGTCATCACGGGATCACTTGTTATAACGAGTTATGACGTGATCTTAGAGACGTTATGACAAGCTTGAGAAATACCGAATGAGCATAAGGTTAGACAGGTGGCGCAATTTCCTAATGTGGGAGCGGGCTTGCTCGCGAATGCGTCGCGTCAGGCACTATTTTGGTAACTGACACTCCGACTTCGCGAGCAAGCCCGCTCCCACATTGGTATTGAGTGCGACCAGGAAGTCAGTGACGCTTGAGGATCCGGTCCATGACCCAATCGGTCTTCAGGGCCTCTGCCCCGGTCGCCGGATGCTGCGATTCGCCGCGAATCTGCGCGTTCATGCCCAGCACGTGATGCCACTGGATGTGTTCGTGATGGGGGATTTCCAGGCTGATGTCCTCATCGGCGTGCAGCTCGACCGGATGCTCGTCGAACACCGAAAAGCCGATCCGACCTTTGCTGCCAATGATCTCGACCCGATCCTCGCGCCGGTCCGCGACAAAGCTCCAGCAGCCCATGCCCAGCGCGCCCGAGGCGAATCGCCAACTGGCGCTGACCGCATCTTCCGCCGCGTACAACCCGGCCTGACGCGCCGTGAATCCGGCGACTTCAACGATGTCGCCGAGCAGGTACTGGAACAGGTCGAACCCGTGGCTGGCCAGATCCGCAAAGTATCCGCCACCGGCCACCGCCGGATCGGTGCGCCAGTTGGCGCTGCCATCCAGATCCTTCGGCGACGGCGCCTTGGTCAGCGTCCAGCTCAGGTGCCGCACCTCGCCGATACGCCCCTGCTCCAGCCATTGCCGAACCTGCTGGAAACGCGGCAACGAACGGCGGTAATAGGAGACGAACAAGTGCAGACCGGCGTCGGCAAACACCTGCTGCATTTCGCGGCTTTGCCCGGCGTTGAGGGCCATGGGTTTTTCCACGCAGCAATGCTTGCCGGCGGCGGCGACTTTCAGGCTGTAGGCGTGGTGACTGTCGGGTGGCGTGGCGATGTACACCGCGTCCACCTCGGGGTCGTTGATCAGCGCATCGACGTCGGTGTAAGTCCGGGCGATGCCGTGGCGCGCGGCGTAATCGGTCACGGCTTCGAGGCGTCGCCCCATCACCGCCACCAACGCAGAACCGGGCGCCTTGTAGAAGGCCGGCCCGCTCTTGCGTTCAGCGACACTGCCGCAACCGATCATGCCCCAGCGCACCACGTTCATCGTAACGCCTTAGCCGATGCGCAGTGCGCGCAGGTCGAGGTGGCCATTTTGCAGCGGCGGGCACCAGTAGTAACCGCCAGTAATTGGCCGGCTGATGCGATACAGACCGTCAGTGATGCCGTCTTCCAGACCACTCATGCGGCGCAGTTGCGCTTCAAAGGCATCAAGGGAGAAACCGAACGCCAGGAACATCAGACCGGCGCGCTCACCTTCGATCCACGGCATCGAACGGCGCACGACGAAGGCTTCCGGGGCGAAGCTTTCCTGGGCGGTGCGTTTGACGTGGGCGGACACCGGGGCGTCGTCGATCTCTTCGTTGTCGCTCAGGCGACGGCCCATGATGTTGTCCTTGTCTTCGGCGGACAGCGCATGAAAACCCTTGAGGTCGTGCTGCCACTGCTGGATCGCGGCAAAGCTGCCACCGACCAGACCGTCGGCGCCTTCACTTTGCAGTGCGGCGGCGATGGCTGCTTCGTCATGAGGGTTTTCGGTGCCGTCTTCATAACCGGTCAGGTCATGGCCGTCCTTGTGGCGGAAGGCTTCCTGCATCTGCACCAGACGCAGCGCCGGGGCCAGTGCGGCCTCAAGTGCAGTGCTGCGGTTGAGCAGATCACCACGGTCGACGCCGTGCAGCCAGACCCACAGGGCGTGCTGGGTCGACGGGTTTTCCACGCCGACACCGGTCAGCGCCGGGAAGCTGCGCAGGCCGTCGATGTTCACATTCAGGGCCTTGGCCAGGGATTCACCGAAACCGACCACCGCCGACTTGCCGTCCACCAGGTTCAGCAGGTTGTCGATCGCCTGCGGCAGTGCTTCAACCGACTCGAGGGCAAAGAACAGGTGACGTGCTTGCGGCGGAACTGGGGTGGCGAGGATGCCCGGCTGGTAGTAACTCATGTGAACTCCTTGGGAAAGAGCGCGGAGTTTAACTGTAGCCGGAGGGTTTGTGTGGGATCAGATGACGCACTCGTTGCGCCACGCACTCGGGCTTTTACCGGTCCAGCGCTTGAACGCCCGCCGAAAACTGCGCACGTCGCTGTAGCCGACTTCCTCGGTAATCCGCTCGATCGGCATGTCGGGATTGGCCAGCAGACTCATGGTTCGCGCCTGGCGAACTTGCTCCAGCAACGCTTCGAAGGTCAGCGAGTGCTCGGTCAGCCGCCGACGCAAAGTGCGGCTGCTCATGTTCAGGTCGCCGGCAATCTTTTCGATATGACTGCCCCGGCTCAGGTCCCGGGCAATGGCGCGCTCCACGGCCTGGATCAGATCGAGCTTCTGATGGACTTGCGCGGCTTCCAGCTCCAGCAACTTGACTGCCTGACGCAACGCCAGCGAATGATGATTGGGCAAATTCACATCCAGCCATTGCACGTCGATCAGCATGCGGTTGTGCAGGCAGCCGAAGCGCACGTCCGGCCCCAGCAGCCGCCGGTATTCATCAACGTAATCCGGCGCCGCATGGACGAACTCCACGGCAATCGGCTTGAACGTCTCGCCCACCAATGCCCGGCCGTAGACCAGCAGGCTGGCGTAAAACTCTTCGACGGCGAATATCTGCACTTCAGCGAACGGCAGGCGACATTCCACATCGACGTACACCTGCTCGCCCACCACATCCACGCTGATCACCACGATGCCGCCGGACGTGTGCTGATGGCGAATGCCCAGCTCGAACGCATCGCGCAGGTTCTTGCACAGCGACAGCACATGCCCGAGCAACCCCAGTGTGCCAAGCACATTTTGCGCGCCGACCCACAGTCCCAGCCCCTGATTGGGCAAGGCCTTGAGCGCCCGCTGGATCATGGCCACGGCCTGGCGATAGGAAATCCGCTGCGACGGGTCCTGCAGATCCTCGACGTCAAAGCCCAGGCCACGGCACAGGGTCTGCGGCTCGATGCCCTTGTTCGCGGCGACTTCGGCCAGGGTCTGCAGCAGAAATGGCGACACCAGCGCCAGATCGAAGGTGGGGTCTTGGAGTTTTGCGTTCATGGGGGCTGACATTCCGGATCACGCTGAATTGTTATTTTTGTTACCGGTTATGTCGAAGGAAGTTAGCACAGGGTTGATGAAGTGTCCGCAGAAGCCCCCTTCCGTGTCCGCCAATACCCTGCCCCGGCGTGCGCCAAGGGCTTATTTCTATAGTGGCCGGGCGTCCTGCGCGCCGGCGGTGCGCCCAAACACAATAATAATGAGGACGGACATGACCCCGAACCGCGCGACATTCCCTGTGCGACTGGCGCTGAGCCTGCTCGGCTGCGCCACCACCCTGCCGGCGCTGGCCACCGAAGCCGGCGTCGACAACATCGGTCCCGGCACCGATGGCTTCTTCATGCTGCCGCTGGAGGTCGACAGCCTTCCCGAGAACATGGTCGCCTTCAACCTCTACTACAACCATTACAAGGCGACGAAGCTGAACATCAGCTCGTTCGGCGGCAAGGTACCGAATGTCGAAATCGAATCCACGGCGGTCATCCCGCGCATCGACTACCTGAGCCCGGTGCGGGTGTTCGGCGGCCGCCTCGCCGGCTACATCGCGCAGCCGTGGCTGAAGCAGGAAGTCTCGGTATTCGGCCAGAGCGACACCCGCGAAGGCATGGGCGATACCACCATCGCCCCGATCATCCTGTGGGATATGGGCAAGAACCTGACCCTCGGCGCCGCTCTGGAAATCACCGTGCCCACCGGCGAATACAGCGTCGATCGCCTGGCCAACACCAGCAACAACTTCTACACCTACAAGCCGCTGTTCTCCTTCACCTGGCTGCCGACGGAAAAGACCGAAGTCTCGATGAAGACCACCTACAGCTTCAACGAGAAGAACAAGGACACCGACTACAAGTCCGGGCAGATCTTCCACTTCGATTACTCGGCCAGCTACAAGATCACCGACGACCTGATGCTCGGCGTCAATGGCTATTACCTCAAGCAGACCACCGACGACAAACAGTTCGGCCACACCGTGCAGTTCGCCGGCCAGGACGTTGATGACGGCGTGCGCGGCCAGGTGTTCGCCATCGGCCCGGCGCTGCACTTCACCTTCCTCAAGTACGCCAGTGCGGAAATTCGCTGGGCCAGGGAGTTCGACGTGGAGAACCGGCCGGAGGGCGATATGTTGTGGGCGAAGGTGAGTATTCCGTATGCGTTCTGAGTGCATTTGTAGGAAAGCACGCCTGAATCTGTAGCCGGAAAACCTTAATAACGCTGGAGTGGAATAGGCCTACAGCGGCGGTCGAGATTGCCGGACAACGGAGGGAAACGTCCGGCAGATTTGAAAGGGGGGACTTGCAGATACTGGGTCCCGCTACCTCATGGTTCCTCAAGGGCTCATGGGGTGCATCGTCTGCCAGTGACGACAATGGGCCCTTCCCCCCTTAGACTGCTGAAATTGATCACGGAGATCACTATGAGCATATTGCATTCCCCGTTTTACTCTGACTTCGACTCCGAAGAAGAGGCAGAGAGCTACGATCGCTGGTTTCGTGCCAAGGTGCAGGAGGCACTGGATGATCCTAATCCGGGCATTCCCCATGAAGAAGCCATGATGCGGCTCGACCAACTATTAGAAGAGAGACGCAAGAATCGACGCGCTGCCGCTTGAATGGAGCGAACAAGCTCTGGACGATCTGGCTGACATTATCGATTACGTTGAACAATACAACTCAAACGCTTCAACGGCTCTGCAGCACAAGGTTGGTGCAGCAACGCAAAGGCTTTCATCAATTCCTTATGGTTACCGGTCCGGTCGAGTGCCAGGCACTCGGGAAATGGTGGTCAATCCGAACTATCTGCTGGTCTATCGAGTGAACGGGCGCATCAAAATACTGACGTTAGTCCACACCCGACGACAATACCCACGAACCTCATCAACCTAAAAAAAAGGGCGGCCAAATGGCCGCCCGAAGCGTACTACACGAGAGTCCTTTACAACGTCAGCTGCCCCCGCTCCTCCTCGGTCAGCTGCTGTTTCGCCTGTTCATCCAGCACCCCGGCGCCCAGCACCTGCACCGGGCTGTTGGGGTTGTAGCCCGGCGTCGGTGCACGGCTGGCGCCGTCGCGAGTCGGGGCCAGTTGTTCGTTGCCGAAGCTCAGCACCTGCACGGTGAACACCGAGGCCTGGTTCTGGCGCGACGCGGCTTGTTGCTGACGGGCGACGTCTTCCGCCGCCTGAGTCGCCGACGACGCAGCCGAGCTGGCCGAGGTGATGGCCCCGGTGTTGACCGCCGAAACCACCGGCACACCGGTCGCCTTGCCCTGCACCGAGATGTTGGCGGCGTTGACCACCGTCAGCGCGGCGATGTTGACGTTGCCCGAGACGCGAATCCCCGCCTCGCCCGCATCGATGGTGCCCAGCGGCGCGATCAGGTCGATGTCCCCCGGGGCCACTTCGGCAATCGGGTTAAGCGTGGCGATACCGGCGCCGGTGCTAGGCACCGATGGCGACAGGGTCACGTTGCCCCAGGTGTCGTACACGCGTTTCGGCGGGGTGTAGACCACGGTGGTTTTCGAACCGCGACCGGCGTTGATATCGCCCTTGGCGGACCAGCCGAGAATCGAGCCACCAAACGTCGTCATGATCCGGCTCTGCCCCAGCAGAATGCTGCCCTCGGAGTAGAGCTGAATATTGCCCGAGCCCTGGGTGATGATCCCCGCCGTGGACGGCGGCGCCGCGCCTTCGATGCCGAACACCTGACCGCCGCCCGGCGTGAGCATCTGGATGTCGCCACCGAACAGGGTTTTCACCCCTGCTCCGCCGTACATCGTGATATCGCCGTCATAACGGACCGGATTGCCGGCCACATCGGTAGTCGGGAACAGCGCCGCGATGGCGTTGCGACCGCGCAGGTAACTGCCTTTGCGCGGGCCGCCAACCTGGTTGTACTCCAGGCCACCTGCACGCAGTTCGGCGAAGTACACCTGACGGGCGAAGATCGCTTGTTCGGCACTTGGCAGCGCGGCGAAGAAGGCCTTCGCCTGTTCTGCGTTGCCGCTGAAGCCGTAGCCGAGGGTCAGCCAGCTCTGCAGTTCGTCCAGATAGGTCTTGACCACTTTGCCCGGCTGCATGGCAAGGGACAGGTTCGCATCAGCGAGATTGTCCCGGCTCAGGTAACGGGCGATGAAACGTCCGTAATCCGCACCTTGTGCACCGATGCCGGCCTGCAACACGACGCTGGCGCCGGGTCGACTGTCGCCCTGCACTATCGGCCCGAGGCTGGTGATGCTCGCGCGATCTTCCATGAGGATATTGCGCCCGGCATTGATGTCGAGCAGGCCGGGGCCGGCGATGTCGAAGCTGCTGTAGAGAATGTCGCGCCCCGCCGAGACCCGCGAAACATCACGCGCACCGTTGTGGACGAACAGGTTGCCCGAAGAGGCAATGGTTTCGCCGTTCCAGCCCAGATCCGACGGCGCAGCAGTCGGTTTGCCCAGGTCGGTGCCGGCCGCGACGATATCGCGCCCGGCCAGCATCCACACGGGCGCAGCCGCGACATACCAGGTGCGCAGTGAATTGCTGAAGCGCAAGGTTTCACCGCTGCGCACACCGACCAGATCACCAGCCAATGCGTAAAAACGTGCCGGTGCCTGCACACCGCTGGTGCCCGAATACGTGTCGGCACCAAATGCAAACAACGGATAACTCAGGTTCTGACTCGGCGCCACGCCATCAACGCTGTAATTGCTCAGGAGCGGCTTACTGCTTCCGTATTGCGCATAGCCGCTGAACGCCGGCGCGAACGGCGTGGCGGTGGCCGCCCGGCTGGCGCCGGACTGATCGATGGCATAGCCGCCGGCGTAGATCGAGTCGCCGGCCAGCATCTCCAGTTGGCCAGCGGTTGAAGGTGCCAGTACCAGCGAATAAGCCGATGCAGCTGGATACGCGCTGGAGACAGACACCGCAGACGTGCCGGCATAGATCGACCCCTGACCGGCCACGGCGCGCAAGATCGACGGGTAGACAAAGCGCAGATCGCTCGGCGAGCTGTTGCGATTCGTCAACGGCCCCTGGGTGCTGGTCTCGGCCAACTGGGTGCTTGGAGTCAGATTGCCCCCGACTGAAAACAGATCGATGGCGGTGTGATCGGTCCACAGCGAGAAGCCCGCCAGCCCGCCTCCGCCATGCACGACGCCGGCGGCATCGGTGAACGGCGTGCTGTTTTGCAGACGCACGCGCCCCGGGTCCGCCGCGCCACCGAGCACCAGATCGCCACGGGTGCTCAGGCGCATGCCCGAGTCACCGGGGATCAATACCAGACCACCGGTAGCAACGCCCAAGGTCGAGGTGAACGGGTCGAAGGCCCGGGTTTCACGCGCATCCTGCAACGCCGGTGCCGCACCGTATTGCAGGTTGATCGCGCCGAGTGCCCCGCCTGACAACTGCGCCGCGCCGCGCAGGTTGATCAAGGCACCCTGCAAATCATGGTTCGGTGAGCCATTGCCGTTCTGCCCTGTGCTTGCTTGCCGTGACGGGTTGAGCGTGCCGCCGATGCGGATATCCATGTCGCCGCCACCGGTCAATTGCAGGCTGCCGTCGCTGTCGACCCGTCCGGTGCTGCCGACCGCAACGATCAAGCCTTGGCTGCGCGGGTTCAACCCGGTGTCGCCCAACGGCCGGAGCATGCCGCCGTCGCCGCCGGCGCGCAGGCTGACGTTGCCGCCACCCAGCGCACCAAAACCCGTGAAGCCGACCAGATAAGGGCCGCTATCGGTACCCTGATCCGGTAGGGGTTGGGTCGCATAGCTGCCAAAGTTGATCCACCAGGCGGTCGGCACATCGCTGTTGCCGGTGCCCTGGCGCCAGAGCCAGTTGCCCACCGAGACGCTGGCAACCTGCTCGCGAAGCTTGGCCAGGGGGTTGAGGCTGCGACGGCCCACGGCGTCGCCGGACACCGAGCCGCCGGCATTGATCGTCAGGTTGCCGCCACCCTGCGGATACCAGGCCTGATACAGGCTGTCGCTACCGCCGTTGACCCATTTTTCATAATCGGCGCCCTGGCTCCCCAGCACCGAACCGTTGTCGGTCAAGGTGCCACGGCGCAAGTTGTAGCGCGGATCGACGTCGCTCGATTGAGTGCCGGCGGTGTAAACCCCGAACGGCGAGTCCATGCTCAGGTTGCCGGCTGCCAACAGGTCGAGATCGCCGGTGCCGGTGCGCAACACGCTGAACATCTGCGAGTGAGTCGTGGTGCTGATGCCGCCCTTGTTCGCTGCACAGGAAAACGGATCCGCATCACACCACCACAGGTCGGCTTCGGCCACCGGGGTGCCCGCCGGCATCCCCGCAATGTTGCCCTCAACCCAGAGAAATTTGGCCGGCACCAGGCAGGCGCCGGGGAACACGTCACACAAATACAGTTCATCATCGCTGACCACCGTGCCTTCCGGATAACCCATTGGGTTGCCGTCGACCCAGGTCGTGTCGAGTTTTTTCTCGGTCACTTTCAAGCCGTAGTGGGTATCGGCCAGGCGCAGGTTGCCGTCACTGGTCAGCGGTTTCAGTGCGCGGCTGTCGGCGGCATCCAGGTCGGAGCCGGCCACCAGACGCATCGACCACGACGTGCTGCCCGCCGGCAACATGCTCGCCACGGCCCAGTTACGACCCTGCTGAGTGGTGTTGGTGTAACCGCGCAGTTCAATGAAAGCCGTACCGTCAGCCAGCACCACATCGGTCATCGACGGAATCAGCGAGCCACGCAGCAGCGCCAGCGCACCGCTCAATTTGACCCCGGCAAGTACGTTATCCGCACCGAGCGTTCCCGGCAGCGGCACGCCTTTGGGCCAGCGCATGGCTTGCAGTGCGGTGGCCGTGTTCAAGCGGGTGCCGGCGCCCAGGCGACTGCCGATCGGCAAGGTCACGTCCTGTGTGAGCAGAGTGCCGGCCGCGTACAGCAAATTACCCGCCGAGTCGTGGATGGCGGCGGACAATACGCTGCCGGCATTCAAGGTGTACGCACCGGCCAGAACCGCCTGGGTCGGCAACAGTGTGCCGCTGGCGAAGGTGGCCGCCTGAATCGGCAAGTCGTAGTTCAAGGTGGTGCCGCTCGGGAACAGCGTGCCCTCGGCCAGCGTCACGCCGCTGCCCGGCACGATCAGATCGCCGCCGAACGGCTGCACGCCCGGCAGCAGTTTCCAGCCGGCGTCATCCACGGTTTCCGGCGGCGGCGCGAAACCGTCGTTGATACTGCCGTAGATATCGAGGTTGCCACCGGCCCGCATCACCAGACTTGCCGACTCACCGGAGCCATACAGCGCAGTTCTTTGCGTGTGCGGGTTGAGGCTCGCGTAGCGATAGCGCGACAGGTCGATATCGCCTTCGACCAGCAGATCGCCGTCGGCGGTCTTGCTGACGATTTCCACGCCAGGGCGCAGATGGAAGGCATCGCGGTAGGTCGCGTTGTTCAACCCTGCCAGTTTGCGTTGCAGCAGGTCATTGTTACCCAGTGCCGCGTTGATGAAGGCGTCGCTGTCGCCATGAATCCGATCGAACAACGCCTGATCAATCACCTGATACGGGCGGCCGCTCGCTGCCGGATCAACGCCGTCGCGGGCATCCGTGTAGCGGCGCACGGCGTTGAGGCCGATGGAGCGAGCGCCTTGGATGCTCAGCGCGCCATTGGCATCAATCGCGATATCACCGGCACCCAGACGCGGCGCGTTCAGCTCCAGGGTGCCCCGCGCACGACCATCGTTTTGCCCGGGCAGATTGCCCAACGCGGCATCGGTGCCGTGGCGCAAATCGATCCGCGCGCCGGAGGCCAGCGTCAGCACGCCGGCACCGGAGTCGAGCTCTACCATCGCCCGGTTCGGCGCATCGATGATCTTGCCGTAGCTGTCGACCCGCAGCACTCGACCGTGAGCGTCGAGGACCGAACTGCCGCCCAGGGTCAAACCGTTTTTGCCGGACAGACGGATGCTGCCGACCCGCTCGCCACTGGCATCGATAGTACCGGCCACGCTCAGATGGCCATTGTCCAGAGAGACATTGACCTCGCCGGCGCGAAGGCCATCGCCGATCAGCAGATCGCCCTGTTTGAACTGGAAGCTGCGGCTGCCGAACACCTGGCCGTCGTTCAAGCGCTGGTTGAGCGCGGCAAATTGCTGATTCAGATCGCCGCCCAGTTGCTGCGCACGAATCTCCACGCCCCCGGCCTTGTACGGCACCCAGGTGCCACCGGCATCGTAATGACCGCTGCTGGCACCGAGGATCTGGCCTTGCAGATCGACCACCCCGGCGCTCGCTCCCAGCGCCACCGCGCTGAGATTGCCGGCCTGATTGTTCTGCGCCGACAGGTCGATGCGCGAACCGGCCGCCTGACGGATATTGCCGCTGTTGCTGAAGAGCGATACGTCGCCGCCCCAGCTGTATTTGTTGACGTCGTTGAACGGCAAGGTGCGCCCGGCCAGATCCAGTTGTGCATTGCCGGACAGGGTCAGGTCATTCTCGGCCTTGACCACCAGTTTGCCGCTGGCCAGCGCAATCCGGCTGTCGAGGACAACATTGCGTGCATCCAGAGTCAGCTCCGCGCCTAGCGCATCGGCTGCCGCGCCGGTGGCGCTGCCGGTCAGGGTCAGGTTATTGCCCGCCTTGAGCGCGTTGATCGAAGCCGCTTCACCGGTCAGCAACGGCGTGCGCAACGTGAGGTTGCCGCCGCTGTAGGCGTAGCCCTTGACCGGGTCGTATGCGCCCTGCTCCTGATACACCGCAAGACTGCCCTTGTGATTGGCGGTGATGCGCTCGCTGGCGCTGAGGTTGACGTTGGCAAAGCCAAGCGTCAGACGGTCGTTCTGATCCAGGCCGCTGGGCTGCGGATTCGGCCCGTAGCCGAGCTCGATGCGCTGCGCTTCAACCTGCAGGGTTCCCTGCCCGGTGCCGGCGCCACCGCTGACCACGGCTCCCGGCGCCTGAGTGGCACCGTTCCAGGTCAGATTGGCGGTGCGCAAGGTGGCTACATCCTGGCTGCCGCCCTGGCCGTAGATCGCCGGGGTCGTCAGGATCAGATTCTGCAGTTTGCTCTGGCCGGTTTGCGGGTCCAGCGTATCGAGCGTGGTGGTGCCAAAGAAGTTGAACGAGTCGCGGGCGGTCAGGTTCAGCGACTCCAGGGCCGGTGCCCCGAACTGAGTGTCGCCCTGCAGCAAGCGGTTGAGCACGTTCTGGCTGAGGGTCAGACCGACCGGCACGCGTCCCGCCGCATCGACCAGGGCCTGTGTATTGCCAATATTGACCGCGCCGACCGCCAGGGTCAGGTGGCGGGTGCCGAAACGCACCGCCTCATCAAGTTCGAAGTGGTTGTCGGTGGCGGCGCTGATACTGCCGTTGGAATACAGGGTCGCAGGGGTACTGCACGGCGCCAGCGAGCAGGTGCCGATATGGATACTGCCGGCACCGGTCAAGTCGACGGCTTTCTCCGGCGCCAGCACACTGTTCCAGCCATTGGAAACCAGCAACAGGCTGGCCTGCCCCGGCTGATAAACAAAGCCGTCGGTGGAGTCGAACGAGACCTCGCCGCGCCCCAGGGTATTGATCCCCGCCCCGGCCTCGACGGTAATGCCGCCGCGGGTGTTCTGAGTGCGCAACATGACTTCCGGCGCCGAGAGGATCGCGCCTTCACGCAAGAAGATGTCGGTGCTTGAGCCGCCGTTGACGAAGGTCACGATATTGCCGCCAGCGCCGTAGTCCACGCTCGGCGCCGAGCCGATGGCCAGACGTCCGGCATTCAGACGGTTGAGGCTGTCGGCATACAGCGAGGCACCTTGAAAACCCGGCGTCGGCTCATGGCCTGCGCCCAGCACTTCGAGAACGCCGAGGGACGGATCGCGTACCACGGCCGTGCCCGTAACCCCGCCCTCGGCGGGCTGAAACAACACCTGGCCGTTGAAATCCAGGGCAATGGCAGGCTTTTCACCATGCTCCAGATTCAGACTCAGGGTTTTGCCATCCATCGGTGCCAGTGCCCGTGGTATTCCACGCCGCGCCGCATCACTGGTGATGAACTGGCTGTAGCTGGTTTCGTTGTATTGCGAGTAGCGGCGCAGCACATCGGCCGACGTCAGCGTCAGCGTGCTCGGCAGACTGTCACGCACGCCGGTATTGGCAATCGACATCCGGCCGCTGCTGGTCCATGAACCATTGCGCATTTGCAGCGCGCCACCCGTGGCCGCCGGCGTCGCCTGGCCGTTGACCTCGACCCGGAATGCCCCGGGCAACAAGGCGAATGTCGAAGGCAGCAAGGTATAGGTGCCGGCCGGCAAACCCGGCACGCCCGCACCGATCGTGACCTGTTGACCGATGCGCGGATCGACCGCGCCAGCCTCGGCGACCACCGGGGCATAGACACTCTGATTGCCCGGCAGGATTGCGTAGACCGGGTTGCTCGCCAGGCCCGGCAGGCTGAACGTGCCGTCAGCGGCGTTGCGCACCAGCGGGTTGTAGCGGGCATCGGTGGAACCGCCACGCCCGGAAACGAAACCGGCGCCGCGCAGATCGCCACCGCCCGACAGGTCAATCACCGCGCCTTGCGCGACATTCAGGTACTGCGACTGCACGGTCACCCCGGCCGTGGTGCCGACGATGCCCTTCAACACCACCGGGCTGCCGTTATAGCGGTAATCGATGCCGTCGGTCGTGCCGCCGTAAGGCATGACCAGTCCGGCGGCGCTGACCGACGTGAGACTGCCGGGCAACAACGTAACCTCACGGGTCTGTACCGACTTGCTGCTTTCACCCAGGGTAATCAGGCCGAGCGGTGCCCGCACCACCCCGCCTTGTTCGATGTGGCTGGCGGCGAGGATCAACTCGCCGAATACCGAGTAAGGCAGTGCAGCCGGGACGCCACCCTGAGCGAAAATGCGCAAGGTGCCATCGCTCGGATCGGTCTGCTGATGGAAGCCGGCGCGTACTCGGGCGTGAATCCCGCTCACCGGATAAATCTGTGCGGCGCCGAGGTTCAAGTCACCCGCCGTCCACAGGTCGGCATAGGTTTGCGTGGAAGAGCCGATGAACCGCAGGTCGCCCTGACTGGCCAGCGTGACGTCGGCAAAGCTGCGGCGACCGACTTCAAGGGCCGGCGCACCGAGTTGCAGGATATTGCCCTTGGTCCCGAACGACAGGCTGTTACCAATATCCAGCAGGTCGGCGCTGGCGGTGAACTGCGCCGCCGAGACGTCGGGCGTCGGCGCATGCATGACCCGAGGGCGGATAAAGGCAACGGAGTCGTAATACGCGCCCGGCCCCAGTAACCGCAGGTAAGGTGCAGACAGATTGATCCGCGCATTGCCGCTCGAACCCTCGGCCAGGGAAATCGCGCCGGCGTACAGGCTCAAACTCTGATTCAGATGCAGGTTGACGTCGCCATCGAACGAAATCAGGCCATTGCTCAGCAGGCCCAGATGATCGAAGCCGCCGGCCATCAAGGCATCGGCACTCAGCCGGGCACTGCCGTAAGTCAGCATGGGCGCGGCTTCCCCGGGTGCAAGATCGGCCGACAGGGTGGTCTTGCCGGCGCCCTGGCCGATGATGATTTCCCGTGGCCGCCGGACCTCGTTGCTGGCGGTATTGATACGATACAGCGGCGTTTCCAGGGCGATGTCCAGCCGTCCGCCACTGGCGCCGGCACCACCGGCTGTGGCGCGCAGGTCGCCATCGATGAACAGGCCGTTGTAGGAACTCAGGGAAATCCGCCCGCCGTCGGTGGCAACCGTGGTCGGCCCCTGCCCGGCAATGTCCAGCATCGCCTGGGTGCCCGAGGCATCAAGACGCGCGCCCTGGCGCACGATCACATACGCGTCGGCCGATGTCGCGGTGGCCTTCTTCGAATCGATTTCACCGCCAATGATGATGCTGCCGCCCTTGCCGACCTGGCCGTACACCCTTCCCAAGGCATCGACAGCCGTGGCGGCGCGCGCCGCTACATCGAGCACCGCGTGCTCACCGATCCAGATTGAGCGGTTGTGCGCCTGTATCGGCGCTTCCTGCTGGCTCTGGGCCGGGTCAATGTTGCCGAACTGCTGCTGGCGAATATCGATCGTGCCGCCCCAGGCCTGCAGCGTACCGTCAACGGTGATCTGCCCCGCCCCGCGCAAATTGATGCGCTGCCCCGGATCGACGCTCAGGCGTGAACCCGTGCCGAGGGTCAGTGTGGCATTGCCCGGATCGATCAGCCCCACGAGGGTGGGACCGGCCTGCAGCGACAGGCTGGCGCCGGCACGTTGGGTCAACAGCGCTTTGGTCGGGTTCTCCTGGTACAGCGTCGGTGTCCATAGTTCCAGCGCCGTGCGCGGATCACCGCCACTGACCCGGTTCGCAGCATCGTCAGTAAAACGATAGACCGGTGTGGTCACATCGATCTGCGTGTCGCGGGCCACTTCGAGGCCGTTCAGGCCAATCACGCTGTAGGCCGAAAAGCCTTTGTTGAACAGGCTCGGCGCCAATTGCAGCGTCGACTTCGCCGGCGCTTCGTCAGCCGCACCGATCATCACTTTGCTGGCCTGCACCAACAACGTACCGCCACCCGTCACGCCGTAGCCGCGCAACTCGCCATCAAGATTGAGTTGCGAAGTGCCGGCGGCACTGTTGGCTGCCGACTCCAGCGTGACACTGCCGCCCTTGGCGCCACGGGTCTTGCCGTTGGCCAGGATCGCCCCGCCGGACGACACATCGAGCAGGCTGCCGCTCTGGATATCGATGTCGCCGCTGCTGCGGATCGAAATCAACCCACCATCCAGCCAGGCCAGACTGGCCGCGTCGTCGGGGTTGGTGCGTTGATTGCTCCACAGCCCGCGGGTATCGAGTTGCACGCCACGGGCCACGGTGACCCGTTCCGGATGGCCAGCGGTCGGGGTGATTCGGGTGTCGGTAACGCTGCTGGTCTGCAACTGATTGAGCACGTTGCCCAGGCGGATACTGCCGCCACGGGCACTCAGGTCGGCATTGACCTGGACATCCGGCCCGTACAGGGTGATCTCGCCACCGGCATCGACCTGCAACGCGGCGTCCAGGGTAATGCGATCCTTGGCCGCGACCTTCAAGGTCCCGAGCCTGAAGCCGTTGAGTTGCCCGGCGTCGAGGAACAGCTTGCCCTTGCGTGCGTCGGAGACCGCTGTCAGCAGATCCCGGTCAACGCCGGCGAGCATCGGTTCGCCACCGATCTGCACCTGATCGAGCAGCGGGTTCAGCCCGTACAACAGGCCGCCGGCCGCCGCCACATACGCCGGGTCATAGCTGCCGACGATCAGCTGTGCGCGACGCGCCAGCGCGGTCTGGCTCTGTGCATAACCGTCCAGAGGCGCGCGCGGCGCCTGGGTCTGGCGCTCGCCCTGATACACCTCGCCGAGCAACTGCCCGTCGAGCACCGCATTGGTCGTGCCGATCACCAGTTGCCCGGCATCGCGACCCACGGTATAGCCGGACTCACGGCGCGATCGCGGGGCAATCAACGGGCTGTAGTAATAACTGGTCTGCCCCCAGCGTTCGCTGTTGTCTTCATAGCCTTTGTACAGACCGGTGTAGAGCATGTCCCCCGGTGCCCGCGAGACTTCGTACAAGCGCCCGTCGGCGCCACGCAACCAGCTCTGGCGGATCTCGCCGCTCTGCACATCGAGCGTGCCGCCAGACAGATTGATCAACGAGCCCTTCTCGGTGACCACATCGTTGCCGGCAAAACTCACCGCGCCCCCCTGGGCCATCCACTCGCCGATACTGTGGCCCTGAGTGCCAAGATAACCACCGACCTCAAGCAAGCCACCGGCGGTGTACCAGCGATCCGTCGCATAGCCGTTGGTGCCCGCCGGTACATACACCAGCTCACGCACATCGACCCACACGTCATTGCTGTTGAGCGCGCCTTTTTCGCGGTTGACCGACGCGTCGCGCTGCTCATTGCCCTGGACGTTGATTTTGATGTTGTTGGATTCCATCGCGACTTTCACGCCGATGGCCCCGGACACATCGATCAGCGCCCCGTCGCGCACCAGACTGCGTCGCCCTGCCGCCACGGCCACCTGGCCGCCGGTCGCGAGGGTGATCGAGCCGTTCTGGAACTCGACACTGCCGCCGCTCTGAATCTCGATGCGCGACTGATCGCTGCGCACCTTGTTGTTGGGGCCGACGCCGGTCAGCGCGGCTTTTTGTTGGCTGTCGAGCGCGGTCAGATCACTGCTGTCGAGCATGATCGCCGTGGCACTGCCCTGCTCCAGCGTGACACTGCCGCTGGTATCGGTCGCCGGGTTGAGCAGGTGAATGGTGCCGCGCGTGGCCACCGAAGTACTGGCCAGCAGCACACCGTTCTGCACGACTTCGTGGCCGGTCAGAGTGATGTCGCCGGTGGCGGCCTGGATCAAGCCGTTGTTGCTGACCTTGCCGGCACTGCTGCCACTGTTGAAGCCGGGAACCACTTCGCTGCCGAAGGTCGTGGAGAAGCCGTTGCCCTCGGTGCCCGAGCCTTTGCGGATGTAGAAGCGGTCACCGGCACCGAGCACGGTCTGGCCCTTGGCGGTGCTGATGCTGCCGTCGTTCTGCACTTCGCTGCCGAGCAACAGTGCGTAGCCGCCGGCATCGGTGGACGTCGCGGGGCCGGCAGTCTGGATCGATGCGCCGCGCTCGACCAGCACCTTGCCGGCAGCATCGGTGAAGGTCGGCTGGCTGCCGCTGCTGTCGAAATACAGGCCCCGGTCACGGAACTGAATGTCGGTGATGTTCGCCGCGGCGGCCACCAGGTTGCGCACGTTGACCTGGCTGCTGCCGCTGAACACGATGCCGTTGCGGTTGATCAGCATCACCGTGCCGGCGCCCTTGATCTGGCCCTGGATCTGGCTCGGGCGCGCGGCCGGATCGTTGACCCGGTTGAGCACTGCCCAATTGGCCTGCTGGGCGAATTCCACAGTGGTGTTGCGCCCGACGTTGAAGGTTTCCCAGTTGAGAATCGCCTTGTCGGCGGTCTGCTCGATGCGCACGTTGGTCTTGCCGTCGGCCTGGGTCTGCTGCGGGCCTTTGGCGTTCTGCCAGCCTTGCGTGAGGCTGTTATCGACTTGCAGACCGCCGGCGCCCAGACCGTCCGGTACCACCTGCACCGAACCCAGCGCTGCTGCGCGACCGGCCGCCTGCGCGGCTTGTTGCGCGGCAATCGCCGCGACCGTGTTGTTCAAGGTCTGTATCGAACGCTGCAACTGTTGGTTGGCCCGCTGTTGCTGCGCCAGCGGCGGGGTCATGCCCGGCAGCCCGCCGCTGCTCGGGCGGGCTGCCGCCGCTTGCTGTGCAGCGCCCTTGGCCGCGAACCAGTTTGAACTGAACGCCGTCTGCGCCTGCGCACCGCCCGCCACCAGACACAACGCCACGGCCTGGGCCAATGGCTTGAGCAGCCACAGCGCCGGGTCTATGGCATCACGTTTTAACGACTGAACACGGGTACGGCGACGGGATGGGCGAGCAAGCATCACTACGAGTCCTTTTGATTGCCGCAGGTCGGCGACAACCTGCTGTTACGACATAGGCGGTTGGCGAGGGACGCGACCGAACCCATGTCACACAAACTTCATGATTGAGGTGTAATTGCCCGCCCCGGCCATCCGTGACGAGCAAAAAAAATGGCAGCCCCGAAGGGCTGCCATTCGTGTTGCGGGTTAACGCGAAGCTTACAAAGGACGACCGATAGCGTTGCACACGCTGGCGTTGTTGATGTCCAGGTTGTTGCCGCTGGTGTTGGTGATGAAGTTGGCAGTGACGGCGTTTTTCCAGTTGGTCGGAACAACGCTGAAGCCGTGGCTGATGGTCGCTGCAGCGTTGCCCGGCACGCTGTAGTGAGTGGTCAGGAAGGATTTGATGTCAGCAGCCACGGTTGCATCCTTGTAGCACTGGCCGAAGATCAGGTTGGTGTAGGCAGCGATCGGGTAACCGCTGGATGGGTTGGCGACAACTGGTGCCCACTCAGCTGGGTTCGACGGTGTGGTTGGCAATGCAACCGAAGACAGCGCGGTGGTCACGTTGCCCGGAGTCGGCTGCACGCCGTTGACGCGCGATACCACGGCGTTGCTGCTGGCGTTCACGCCGTCCGGACCGACGTAACCGATGGAACCGTCAACCGCGTTCACCGCAACAGCGACGTCAGCAGTGTTGGCAACGCCGACGAAGCTCGATGGCAACGCGGTGCCGGCTGGCAGCAGCGAGTTGGCGAAGGTCGAGTTGACCGAGAACTTGGTCTTGCAGACGTTGTTCAGGTGACGGGTGAGGATTTCCGAAGTGCCGCTGGAAGTGGTGCGGTAAACCACACGAACCGGGGTGGCATCGGAGTTGCCCAGCAGTTGACCCCAAGTGGTTGCAGTACCCGAGAACACGTCGCACAGCTGCTGGCTGGTCAGGTTCAGAGCAGTCTGGCCGGATTTTTTGTAAGGGATGGCGACCGAAGTGGCGACCGATGGCAGTTGGATCAGCGGGCCGTACGAAGCACCGAAGTTGGTGTTGTAGGTGCTGATTTCCGAGGCGCTGAGGATCGAGTCGCTACCGGCGAAGTGTACCGAACCGGTGGCGCTGAACAGAGCCGAGTTGTTGGTCAGGAAAGCGGTCTTGCCAGTGCCGCTACCGGTGCCGGCGTAGGTGAAGTTGGCTGGCAGGATGCTGTTGCTAGAGCCTTTGTACAGAGCGGCAGGCAGAGTCGCGCCACCACCGGTAACGTTGGCGGCCATGGCCTGGGCGGAAGCCAGGGCAGCGACGGTCAGGGAAGCTGCGATCAGAGTGCGCTTGAACATGAAGAATCTCCTTTTCAACTAGGTTGGGAACACAGGTTTTCGGATGGCTTGCATGACACTGGGAGGACTCACCGCTGACCTTCGCAAGCGGGGTCCGTGGTTAAGTCGCACTGAGAAATTCGCAGTTTCCGGTGACAGATAAAGGAAAAAACCTCGGGAGGTGCGAGGTGATTTTCGAGGGATTTTCTCGGGTGTTCTCGCGGTTGTGCGGAGTGTCTACGGCAAGCTTTTCGAGGGAATCGGCCACAGCCCTTGAAGGGCCATTGCAGATGACAGAAAGGAGAACCCGAGGACGGTTGTTTCCGCGCTCGGGTGATAGTTGGACGAGAGGAAAAAAGATTGGAAAAGTTTACTGCACCAGCTGATTGATCTCGATGATCGGCAGCAGCACCGCCATGACGATCACCAACACCACCCCGCCCATCACCACAATCATCAGCGGCTCCAGCAACGCGGTCATACCCATCGCCCGGCGCTCGATATCGCGGGACAAGGTTTGCGCAGCGCGTTCGAGCATCGGCGGCAGCGCACCGGTTTTCTCGCCGCTGGCGATCAGGTGAATCAGCACCGGCGGGAACACGTTCTCCACTTTCAGCGCCGCCGCCAGGTTGACGCCCTCGCGCACCTTGGCGGTGGCCTCATTGACGCTCAGGCTCAAGCGATCATTGGACAAGGTCTGCCGCGCCGCCTCCAGTGCCCGCAACAACGGCACCCCGGCGCCGCCGAGAATCGCCAGCGTCGAGGCAAACCGCGCCGTGTTCAGGCCCAGCACAAACCGCCCGATCAGCGGCAACTTCAGCACCCGATGATGCCAACTCAAGCGCGCCGCCGGATTGCGCAGATACAGGCGCCAACTCCAGAACGCACCGGCCATGACGCCCGCGCACAACCAGCCCCACGCGCGGATGAAATCACTGGCATTGAGCATCGCCAGCGTCAGCCCCGGCAGATCCTGCCGCGCCTGGGAAAACGCGCTGACCACCTGCGGCACCACGTAGCTGAGCAGGAAAATCACGATGCCGATCGACACCAGCCCGACCACGCCCGGATAGATGAACGCGGTGAGGATCTTGCCGCGCAGGTTGTTGCGTTCCTCGATGTAATCCGCCAGCCGCTCCATCACCTGGGCCAGGTCCCCGGACTCCTCGCCCGCCGCAATCAGCGCCCGGTAAATCTCCGGAAAATCCCGTGGCCGCGCTGCCAGCGCTTCCGCCAGGCGCATGCCGCTGCGCACGTCGGCGCGAACGGCGCTGAGGGTATGGGCGATGTGCTTTTTTTCGGCCTGTTCGACCGTGGCGCTCAGTGCAGCCTCCAGCGGCAGACTGGCGCCGAGCAGGCTCGACAGCTGCCGTGTGGCCCAGGCCAGATCGTTGTCCGACAGCTTGGCGCTGAACAAACCACCGCCGCCATGCTGGGAGACGTTGCTCTCCTTCTCCACCGACAACGCCGTCAAACCACGACCGCGCAGCGCGCCAAAAGCGGCACCCTGACTCTCCGCCTCCAGATGCCCGGATTCGATCTTGCCGCTGGCATCGGCGGCTTCAAAACGATAGCGATTCATCAGGCGTCCCGTGTCACACGAAGGATTTCTTCCGGCGCCGTGGCACCGCTGCGAATCCAGCGCTCGCCGTCCTCGCGCAGGCTGAACATCCCGGCCTTGCTCGCCGCCGCACGCAAGGCCTGCTCCCCTGCCCCTTGGTGAATCAGGGTGCGGATGTCGTCGTCGATGCAGAACAATTCATGAATGCCGGTACGGCCGCTGTAACCGGTGTGATTGCACGCCGCACAACCCACCGGGCGCCAGGTGCCGGGCGTCGCCGGGTCTTCCTGTTTGCACTGATTGCACAACCGTCGCACCAAGCGCTGGGCCAAAACCCCGAGCATCGACGAAGCCAGCAGAAACGGCTCGACGCCCATGTCAATCAGTCGGTTGACCGCCGACACCGCGTCGTTGGTATGCAGGGTCGCGAGCACCAAGTGACCGGTCAGCGAAGCCTGCACCGCGATCTGTGCGGTTTCGAGGTCGCGGATCTCGCCGATCATGATGATGTCCGGGTCTTGCCGCAGAATCGCACGCAAGGCCAGGGCAAACGTCATGTCGATCTTGGCGTTGACCTGAATCTGGCTGATGCCCGGCAAGTCGTATTCCACCGGGTCTTCCACGGTGAGGATATTGCTCGTGCTTGCATCGAGCCGAGCCAGCGCCGCGTAAAGGCTGGTGGTCTTGCCGCTACCGGTGGGGCCGGTGACCAGCACGATGCCGTGGGGCTGGCGGATCAGGTGATCGAGTTTGGCCAGCACTTGCGCGTCCATGCCCAGGGTTTCCAGATGCAGACGTCCGGCCTGCTTGTCGAGCAAACGCATCACCACCCGCTCGCCATGGCCGGTGGGCACGGTGGAAACACGAATATCGATGGGCCGCCCCGCTACGCGCAACGCAATGCGGCCGTCCTGCGGCAGGCGTTTTTCGGCGATATCGAGCTGGGCCATGATCTTGATCCGCGACACCAGCGCGCCGTGCAACGCCTTGCGCGGCGAGACCACGTCGCGCAGGGTGCCGTCGACCCGGTAGCGCACCACCGAATGGGTTTCGAACGGTTCGATGTGAATGTCGCTGGCCTCGTCCCGCGCCGCTTGCGTGAGCAAGGCGTTGATCATGCGGATCACCGGCGCGCCGTCCTGGGTGTCGAGCAGGTCGGTGATTTCCGGCATGTCCTGCATCAGGCGGTCGAGGTCGACTTCGTTTTCCGCCGCACCGACCACCGCCGCCGCGCTGCCGGTGTCGGCATAAGCCGTGGCGAGCAGGCCGTCGAGTTCGTCGTCGCGCACCCGCTCAAGCTTCGCCGCGCCGAACTGCCGCCGTACTTCGCTGATCGACCAGCCCGGCGTCGACGGGCACACCGTCAGCACGCCGTCGCGCAGCAGAATCCGCTGCGCCTTGGCCCAGGCGTACGGCAAGTTGCTCATAACCGCGGGCCTGCTTCAATCGGCACAGCCTTGATGACCGCGCGAGGGCCGGAAGTCGGAACGGCTGCGGGCACACCCTGCGCAGCGGTCGGCAATTGCGGCGCCTGCATGTCCGGCATCGCCCAGCTGCGTTCCGGTTGCAGACCGCCCTGAGCACGGCGCATGAAGTCGTAACGGTTAAGCGTGATGCTGCGCCCCGCCGCGCTGTCGCGAATGATGTACGGGCGCAGGAACACCATCAGGTTGGTCTTGGTGATCGAGCGGCGCTCGTTGCGAAACAGCGCGCCCAGCCCCGGAATGTTCGAGAGCCACGGCACCGCGTCGTTGCTCTGGCTGTAGCCGTCCTGCAGCAGACCGCCGAGCACCATGATCTGCCCGTCATCGAGCAGGATGCTGGTGTCGATGGCACGTTTGCTGGTGACGATCCCCGCCGAGGTGGAGGCAGCCGAGGCGCGCTCGTCGATGCTGCTGACTTCCTGATAGATGTCGAGCTTCACCGTGCCGCCCTCGGAAATCTGCGGCCGCACGTTGAGCTTCAAACCGACCTCTTCGCGGGTCACGGTCTGGAACGGGTTGTTGCTGGTGCCCCCGCCGCCGGTGACGTAGCTGCCGCTGACAAACGGAATGGTCTGGCCGACGAAAATGCTCGCCGCTTCGTTGTCCAGGGTCAGCAGGTTCGGCGTCGACAGCACGTTGGTACCGCCCTTGCTCTTCAGGGCCCGGGCCAGCACTTTCAGGTCGAGGATCTTGCCGATGCCGGGGATGTCGACGGTGCCGTTGACGTAGCCGAGGTTCAAACCTTTGGGCAACACGTCGACACTGGTCTTGCCGTTGACGTTGATCCCCGAGCCGCCAAGGTTGGCGCCGCCGATCACGCCATTACCGGCCAGATTACCGGTCTGCCATTGCACGCCGAATTCGCTGGCGTCGTCCTCGCCGACTTCGACGATCAGGCTTTCGATCACCACTTGTGCGCGGCGCTGGTCGAGCAGGTCGATGACTTCGCGCAGGTTGCGGTACAGCGGTTCCGGCGCGGAAATCAGCAAGGTGTTGGTGGTCGCGTCCGCCTGAATGGTAACGCCGCCAGCGCTGAAGGCCACGTTCTGCTCGCTGCTTTGCGCGTTGCTGCTGCCACTGCCAGTGCTGCTGCCTTGGGCGTAGCTGCCGCCAGTGCTGCCGTTGTTGGTGGTCGAAGTGCTGCCATTGGTTTGCGTGCCGCTCTGGCCGTTCTGCCCACCGTTCGAATTAGTGGAACTGCCCATGGCGCTGAGCACCGAGCGCGCACTGTCGCTGGTGCCGCTGTCGCTTTCGCCGGTCAACAATCCGCGCAGCGCTTGGGCCAGTTTGCCGGCCTGGGCGTTACGCAGATAAACCACATGCAGATTGCTCGGATTGCTCTGGGCGTTGTCGAGTTTGTAGATCAGGTTGCGCGCCAGCTCCGTGCGCTCGGGGCTGCCGGCGCGGATGATGATGGTGTTGGAGCGCGGGTCACCGATCACCGCGATTTTCTGCGTCGGATCATTGCCCGGCGCGTCGAGCAGGTCGGCGACCATCGGCGCGATGTCGGCGGCGATACCGTTCTGGATCTGCACCACGTCGGTGTCGATGGCGCTCGGGGTGTCGATGCCCTGAATCAACTGCGCAACCCGCGTGAGGTTCTCGGCGTAGTCGGTGACGACGATGGTGTTGTTGCCCGGGTAGGCGTTGATCGGGTTGTTCGGCGAGACGATCGGGCGCAGCACCGGGATCAGGTTGACCGCGTTCTCGTATTGCAGGCGGAACGTGCGGGTGAGCATGCCGTTGCCAGCCGGTTTGTCGGCGCTGTAGATCGGCCCGCCGAGCAACTTGGCGTCGGCCTCCGGCACCACCTGTGCCACGCCGCCGACATCCACCACGCTGAAACCCTGCATGCGCAACGCCGCCAGCAACATGTCGTAGGCCTGATGCGCCGGCACCTGGCCTTCGGAGACCAGCGTCAGGTTGCCCTTGACCCGAGGATCCACCAGAAACTGCTGGCCGGTGGAGCGCGACAACGCCCGCACCACCGCTTGAATATCGGCGTCGACGAAATTCAGCGTCACCGGTTGATCGCCTAACGGATTGGCCGGCAACGTCGTGCCCCGGGTCGAACCGCCGCTGCGAGCGCGTTCGGTGATGTTGTGCAATTGCTTCGGCGCAGGTCTTGCCTGGGCCTGCGCACGCTCGCGGTCGAGCACCGCGTCGCCACTGCGCTGGGTGTTGGCCAGCGGCCGGCCGAGTTCGCTGTCCACCAGCAGCGGCGGTTGATTCGGTGGTGTGGTGTTGCTGCACGCGCTCAATGCCATCAACAGCATCGGCAACGCCATGCGTTTGGACCCTGACCCCTTCATGAAGCTTCCTTAGCGCCCAGCGCCTGATCCATGCGTACGGTGCCCGACAGAGTGCCGGCCGTGTCATCGGTCGCGGCGTCGTCTGCGCGTTGCAGACGGGCCTCGACCACTTGCAGTGAAAAATTCCGGGGTTGGCTCAGCAGCCAGTCGAGCACGGCGTCGGCGGGTGCGGCTTCGAAGGTCAACTGCCAGCCGGCGGACGCGGCCGCCAATTGGTAATGGCCGCCCAGTCCGCTGGCCTGCAAGGTCTGCTGCATCGACTGCTCCAGATTCTTCCCGTCTGGGCGCACGCTGACGTCGCGCAACAGCACTTCCAGCGCTTCGGCCTGGGCGCGCAATTTCGGGGTTTCGACTTGCGAGGCGGCGATCTTCTTCAGCGGCGGCTGAACCAACGCCACCCACACAAACAGTCCAACTAACAGCGCTGCCATGCCAGCGACCATGCGTTTTTCCCGCAGCGCCAACGGCTGCCAACGGGCCTGCAACTGAGCATTGAAGCGCTGCCAACCGGCGCGGTATTTCGCAAACGATGGGCTATTCATCTTCGGCTCCGCTGCTGTCGTCGTTGTCGGTGGCGGCGGTCGCCTCGCCGGCCGGGCGCAGGACCCAGCCGTCATCATTCGGGCTGATACTGATGCCGGCCTGGGCCAGCGTGCCTTGCCAATCCTTGTCATTGCCCGAACGCCGGGCCTCGGGCAGCAGGCTCAATTGCAGCGCGCCGTCGACAAATTCCAGCCGCTGCACCGTGCCGGCCATGGACGGCATGCCACTGCCGGCCTGCAACACCAGCCGCGTGAAGTCCTGGCCGGGCGCATCCGTCGCGCCCTGTTGGCGCGCCGCGATTTGCTGACGGGCCTGTTGCAGCGGATTGAGGATCACCGGCAACTCGGGAAACGCCTGTTTCACCCGCTGCGCCATCTGCGCCTTGAGCTGCTGGCCCTGCCCGGCCTCGCGGGCGGCGTACAGGTTCAAACCGATCACCCACACCGCTAGTGCCAGCGCGCAGCAACCGAGCGCCCTGCCCCAACCACGATGTTCGGTGCCCGGTTGCTGAAGGCCGCCGTGCAGACCCCAATTCGGCAATGGGCCGGCGTTTCGCTGTGTGTCGGGCAATGTTGATTGCACTGCTTCCGGCGCGCCGTCACCGATCCAGTGCGCCGGCAGACCGGTTTCCAGTAGCCACGCTTCGTCGATCATCGGCTGCACCTGCGCCGCATTCGGGCCGTGGCGCAGCAACAGGTGATTGTCGTGCAGGCAGCCGACGCCGCCCGCCATCACCGGCAAACTGTAGGCCGCCGGGTACAGGCCTTTGAGGTTCAAACCGAATTGCACGAGGTGCTGCAACTCCTTGCGTGCTACCCAGGCGATCTGCACCTGGCCGCTTTCATTGCGAGCACTGTGGGCGATGTGCATCTCGGCGCTGTCGCCGAGCATCAAGGCCTGCGCCGCACATTGCACCGCCGCAGCGGTTTTATTCGCGGGCAGCGGCGGCAGATCGATGCTCGCCAGCAGGCTGTCCGACGGGTGCAGAAAGCACACCAGCGGTTGCTTCGGCAGCGCGCCAAGCCGCACACGCTCCTGCCGCGTGACCTGCCCCTGACGATCCAGCCACGCGCCCTCCACTTCACTGTCGAGACTCAGCTCCGCCAGCGGCGGCAAATTCACGCGCAACTGGCTCATACGCCCACCCGCGACCAGATCACTTGCGGCAAACGATCCTGGCTGCGATGCAGCAACGCATCGAGGCTCACCCGCCGCTGATCCCGCCGCGCCTGCCCGCGCAGCCGGAACCAGTCGCTGGTGATGCCGACCTTGACGCTGGTGATCTCGAGTTGCGGCAGTCGCAGGCGATTGACGAAATCCCCGCGATTGATGAACCAGCGCCCGGCATCACGTTCATTGATCAACGCCTGCGCCCGCTCCAGCGACAGCCCCGGCACATACGCCGCCAGCACCGGCGCGGTGGCCGTATTGCCGTTGAGCCAGGTGGTCGCCGGAATCACCGTCAGGTACGGCGCCAGTTTCGCCAAAACCGCATCGTTGACCCCGTCGACACTGCGCAAATCATCAAGCGTACGCAGCATCGGCAAGGTCGGCGATTGCGGTTTGCGCGACGCGGACGGCGACGTGGCGCGCCCGCTGTCGAAGGTGTTTTTCGCCACAGGCTTGTCCACCACTTGGGCATTCAACAGGTGCGGATAAGAGCCGATCGCCCGCTGACTGATGCGCCGGCTCAAGCCGCTGCTGACACCAATCAACTCGCACAAGCGCTCGAACGCCTGCACCTGCGCGTCATCGATCCGCTCGTTGGCCACCAGATTGCGCAGGTTGAACTTGCCCTGCTCGTCCTCCAGCCGCCCCTCGAAACCCTGGGTGTTCAACACCTGCGCCCACGGTTGATCGAGTCGGGTCAGCGGATCGCGCTGCCGCGCATCCCACAACAATTGCCGGCTGATCTCCAACCCGCCATGCAACAGCCAACGGCCTTGCACGCGCAGTTGTTCGGCTTCCAGCGCCCGGGTCGAAACGCTCTGGCGGGTCAGCATACCGGCGGCGATCACCGCGACCACCGCCGCAATCAGCAGCGCACTGATGATCGCCATCCCCTGCTGGTTCGATTGGCTGTTCATGACCGGCCTTACAACTGCCAGGAACCGATGTCGGCATTCACGCCATCGCCGTCAGGCTGGCCGTCGGCGCCGAGGGAAAAGATGTCGATCTCGCCGTTCGCACCGGGATTGAGGTACTGATAAGGACGACCCCACGGGTCATTCGGCAGGCGCTCCAGGTACGAGCGCCAGTTAGTGTTCTTCGCATCGGCCGGCCGCTCCACCAGCACCTTCAGGCCCTGGCTCTGGCTCGGATAAGTGCCGTGATCGAGGCGATACAGTTTCAACGCCTGCATCAACCCGCCGATGTCCTGCTTCGCCGCCGTGGCCCGCGCCTGATCCGGCCGGTCGAGCACCTTGGGCACCACCATCGCCGCCAGAATCCCGAGAATCACCACCACCACCATGATCTCGATCAGCGTGAAACCCTGCTGCCTACGGGGCATCCGGCTCGGTCGACTGGGCTGTTTGAATTGCGCGATATCCATCTCGTCATTCCCTGGCTTGATTCGATTCGACGCGCAGTGTTGCAAGAAGATATGTCAGGGATGTTGAAAATCCTCGGGTGTTTTCGTCGTCAAGCCGTCAAGCACGGGCGTTAGCGTCAAGGGCTGCCCGACTGCCCGAGCCCCCGATGCGCACCCCCTCCCCGCAAGCCGGATTCACCCTGATTGAAGTGCTCGTCGCGCTGGCGATCATCGCCGTCGCCATGTCCGCCGCCGTGCGCGTGGCGGGGTTGATGACGCAGAGCAGCGGGGTTTTGCGGGATCGTTCGATTGCGATGATTGCGGCGCAGAGTCGGATGGCGGAATTGCGGTTGGAGGGGCGATTGCCGATGGGGGTCAAGGCGATGGAGTGTGATCAAGGGAGGTTGTTGTTGCGGTGTGAGCAGGTGATTGGGGGGGCGGAGAATGGGCGGTTGCTCAAGGTTGGTGTGCAAGTGTTTGATCGCAGCCAGGAGGGGCCGGCGTTGGCGAGGCTTGAAACGTTATTGAACCGGCCTCAGGACTGATGCCCGCTTCCGTTTAACCGTTTACTTCAATTCCGTTTAAAGACGTCAGACGTTACTTGATCAAGGCTACAGCGGCTTGCGTCATTACCTACGACTACGCCAGAATCCGCCGGCTTGTGCGTCTAGTACGCGGGTCTTATCGTTCCATGGTCACTGAAAACCAGTGATCGGGTTTGGTAGCCCGCAGCGCTGACGCATTGCGTCACCTCATGCAGTTGCATTCGTGCGACTGGATTTATGGTGGCCATGCTCAGGGCTTCTTCGGAAGCGCCGGTTCCAGTGCTCCGGTCTACCAACCTGCGTATGGTCGCCACCCCCTCGTTTGGTAGCGAGAGTGGCTGACTCCAATTCAATCAGTACTGGAGTTACATCAATGATCAAACCAACACCCAACCCACCAGAAACCGATCCGGTTTCACCTTACAAATTCCCCGACTCCCGAACCCTCAACGAAGCCGCCGAACGCGCCCTCGACCACTATCTCACCCCACAACAACGCATCATGGGCAGCCACCACAAACACGACCCCATGTACCTGGCCAACCCGGCTTACAACACTGAATCCCTGTTGGCCAATGCTAGCGAATCACTGGGATCGGCGAGTGAGATGCTCAACAACTTTGCTGCCACCCTGGAGCCTGCCCATCGCAAGACTGCGATAGGGATTGCGCAGTTGGTGATGTTGAGTGAGTTGGCGGTGAATCAGGCGTTGGATCATGTTGAGGTGAAGGCGTAAGCCTTTGACCGCTATAGCTCAATAGGCGGAAAGAAAATGGCGGAGGTTGTCAGGTGCAACTGACAGCCCCCGCCAAAGGGACGGTGAGACTTTTCCGGCACGTTGCGACGACACACTGAGATATCACTCATTTCTACCAGGCACGGTCGGCCGCTTTCGGCCAAAATCGGCCCGAACATGATGCCGACAGCATCAAATAGCTATTACATAAGAGGCATGATTTGCCTGATACTGCGTGCCGCGAATTGGCCTTAATCAGGAACCTTCTCTCATGGAAGATTTTTTGCAAACCGTGGCTCTGCTACGCGCGAGATATCAGCGCCCTGCGAACTTCAACCTCTTTTCCATACTCCGCAGCGCGAGTGACGAAGTTCGGCTTCACTCGCGCTTCCTCGCCTTTTTGCTCGACCCAAAGGCAACCCACAATCAAGGAACAGCGCTGCTGAATCTCCTATTGAAGCGACTGGGCATCCAGAACTTCGATTCAGAGAATGCGATTGTCGAAGTCGAGTACCAGAACATCGACATCTTGGTCCGCAACCAGTCCAAGCAGGCAGTGATCATCGAGAACAAGATCTACGCCGGCGATCAGGACGAGCAGCTCTGGCGCTACCACCAGCGAATGCAGGCAGAAGGCTATGGCGAGATTTGGACCACCTATCTGACCTTGGATGGCTCCGAGCCCAGTGAACAAAGTCGCAAGTCGCTGCCTGTAGTCCTTCTCAGCTACGAAGCTGAGATCATCGCTTGGTTGAAAGACTGTATCCCACTGGTTGCCCGCGAGCCCGGCGTGCGAGAAAGCGTTTTCCAATACATCGAACTACTCCAAAAGCTGACATCCAGTGACCAGGGTGAGATCTATATGAGCAAGCTAAAAGAACAGATCCTGCTTGGCGAGAATCTCTTCGTGATCGCCGACATCAACCATGCATTCAAGTCAGTATTGTTCGATCTACAATTTGATATTTGGGACCGCATGGCGGCTTACCAAGAGAGCCATTATCCCCAACTCGGCACGCCCGAAAATTCGGCCACGAAGGAGGCGATTTCCGCCTATTACAAGAAGGCCAAAAATAGCAAATACTTTGGCCTCACTTTCCCCTTCACGTTTATGAATGGTGGCGTGTACATCGCACTCGACCACCGCCTCTACGTTGGCTTCTACTGTGACGGTGAGCAGTTCTCGGAAGACCGGGAGCACCTTTTGGCGCTAAGTCGAGAGATCGCACCCAGCACTCGCAATTCGGGGAACCTGTTTTGGAAGTACTCTACGTTTAATGTGAACCTACATGCCCCTTCCAACGAGGACCTAGCCCTTCTCCGAGATCCGGAAACTAGGGAGGCAATTGCCGTCAATCTGATCAATGACGCTCACGAACTGTGGCACCGCGCTCACCAGCAGTTCGCCTGACCGCATTTGGCCTATTCCAGCCTGTCACAACAGGCTAAATCGACCCGATACGAGCGTTACCTAGCGGACATACGATGGACTGCTAGACGGTGTATTACTGAAAAACACACCTTCCTCAAAGGTCTCATCTGAGATTGCCCTTACATATTGATCGTTAGGCTGCTAAAAATGGATTGGCTAACATTCACCACAAAAATCGCCGAAGCCTTGGCTTGGCCAATTGCTTCGATCGTCATCTTGGTCCTTCTGAGGACGCACATAGCGGGACTCTTGCCTCTGTTGAAACGGGTGAAAGCTGGCCCTCTAGAAGCCGAGTTCGAGCGCGAACTGAAAGTGCTTCGGGATTCAACAGACCAGCAATTGATTCCCGCAAAGGGCTCGGACACCCTGCATCCCGTGGAAGAAAAGTTATACACGCTCGCTGAGGTCAGCCCTAGATCAGCAATTCTCGAGTGTTGGCAGCATGTTGAAATTGCCGCCCGAAAACGAATTCTTGAACTGGATCTTCATGAGGCAGGTCCAGAGCGTCGCCCAATCTTGGATGCCTATCGCTCATTGGCAAAAGCTCAGGTTCTTAATGCAGAAGGATTGGCACTGTTTAACGAATTGCGTACTTTAAGAAATCAAGCAGCGCATGTGGACGAATTCTACCCGTCCAAGTCTGCAGCATTGAACTACATTAGCCTGGCCAAATCACTCATCTTGCAGCTATCAAATCAGTAAATGTCGTTAAACTGCTTCTGGCCAAAAGCGGACATCGATTAACGGCGGATATCGGCTATAAGGGAACAGCAGAGAATGAAACTTAATCCATCCCTTTATTGAACCTAAGTTACTTACTAGGCAATTTTGTGCATAGCTTCTAGAAGAGTTTGACATTATGCTATTGATACATTGGACTCGTAAAGCTAAGGCATTGCGACTCTGTTAACTTAATCGTTAGGTATCACCGATTCCCATGACTGAATCTTCCGACACCCCATTCTTCGCCGCACCAGAAAACTTGGAGTCCCTCCGACTCTACTCCCGAACACTAAGAATTTTTTCAGCAACGTCTGATTCCGAAATGGTCGCAAAAACACTGCTGAAAATCATCGAATTGATGATTTCAAACGCTGCTCGATTCGATGAGTATTGCACTGCAAATATCGAGTGGATCGGTGATAGCTTCATGCGCGAGGTCAGAGAATTCCCAAATACTCCGGAAGAAAAAAAATCTGAGATAATTACATCAAACTTCACGTCAGCGTTCCGCTTCTTGTGCGAGTTAGAGTTTGTGCAGCCTGCGGAACCGAGCCATGAAGTCCGGAAAATTGGACTATTCGTTGATGAAAACTTTGAACTATTCACCGGTAACGACCGAACGCAGATCACATTCGCAAGACACTCTATGCCGGTACAAGTGGCGAAAAAACTACTTAACGATCCTGCGATTGCGGAGTTTCGGAAATTCTCGCAAACCGTCAAAGAAGCATCGAGCCTCAAAGCAGATTGGGACTCTGAGCTCGAAGAGAGACGGCTACATGTTGAGGCCATTCAACAGGGACTAAAAAACGTAACCTCGTCCTACAACTTCGTGGGTCTTGTTGATGGGTTTCGCCAGTTGGCAATCTCAAAGCGCACGGAGCGCAGAATCGCTTTCTGGTCGTTGATCTTGCTTGCAGTTGTCATGACAACTCCACCAGTCGTCCAGATTTCTTATGTGTTTACTCATCTAGATGCCATTGAGTCGAAAAAAGGGCTGCTGCTTTACACGCTTCCAACGATTCTCGCAATCGAAATAATCCTCATCTATTTCTTCCGTGTTGTCCTTGCTCAGTTCCGATCAGTCAAGGCACAAATTCTTCAACTAGATCTGCGAATCGCCCTGTGTCAGTTCGTCCAAAGCTATGCAGAGTACTCGAAGAAGATACGGAAGGATGACCCGAGCGCTCTCGCAAGGTTTGAAGCCATTGTTTTCAGCAGTCTCGTCTCAGAAAGCGAAGGTATCCCCTCTACCTTTGACGGTACTGAACAACTTGCGAACCTCATCAAGAGCGTCCGAGGAACTTAGCGTGGTCGAGAGTTAGACAGAGCACCATTTACAGGAAGAGGGCGCTGATATCTTTTGTAAAAAACGATTCAGCCCCTTCCATTTTTGTTAAGGATGGAGAGTAGCAATGCCCATTACTCAGAACACACCGTTATCTGCTTTGGCCGGAATGATTTCTGCCGCGATTACTGCATACAACACTGGTAATCAAACGGGAAACTACAACCACATCTACAATATATTCATCACCGCAAGGCAAAGCGGTATTGCTGGACATGGAGGGCTCTATGACTGGATTCATCTTGGAAATGCAACCGCCACCATTTATGCTCTTTTGGCCAATTTCGGAATGAACAGGCAAGGTTCAGCTCTCGTGAGGCCTCATATAATGGCACATACACTTAAAAATCTTCCGCGATTGTCTCTTCAATGGATTGAGCACATCACATTACCGATCTCCGCGCCATGCAACACCATAAATCCTAATACAGGTAAAAGTTTATCAGTGGAACTGGATTTACTTTATACGACGCTCTCGACCCCCGGCGTTATTACTGAAAGTGGCGGTTTTGTTGCAGCAAGCAAGACTATGCATTGTCTTTTTCCAAATCTCGCACCAATGATTGATGGGCGTCACTCGGGGCTTTCCTACTTTCATATCCTGCAAAGTACATACGATCCCCCTTTGGGGATAAAAAACTGGGCTGGCTGGTTAGGTGCGCCATTGCTGGGCGTACCTAATCCAAGCCCTAGAGGGGCTGGTCGGTACAATTGGGATGCTGCAAGATTCTTGGCTGCAATTGCTGTTAACCAACATATCTATGAAATATGGCAGCAACAAAATGGAAATCCAGGCCTGCAGACATTCCTTGCTCTTGACTCGACACCAGGCACGAGCGGAATACCGAGAATTATTGATAAACTACTGTGGTAAACAAAATAAAGAGCGTGATTTATTTACTGAAAACTAATCAGTAGCGAGCTCAATACGGCAAAAAATACTAGGTAAAATTCATGACCGACGATTCGATCCCAGAACGATTAAAAAAGAATTCAAATATATATATTTATTTCCTGTCACTTTATTTTATTGCGGTGGGCACTCTTTATTTATGGGGATATTGGTCGCTATTTGGAGTGAATATTTTAGAATACCTTACTCTCGCCGACATAGTTAAATCAACGGCATATCCTATCGCTTCCATCTTTATATCTCTGGCGGTTGGCGTGGTGCTTGCAGAGATCTCAAGCGTCAAAAAAAAGCTTCCACCCGAAGGTGGACGCAACACAGTTGTAGGTCGATTCCTTCGCAAACACAAAACCTTACTGGTCATCCTGTACATTGCCGGGACTCTAGCCATATTAGTTTTTGGCCCAATTGAAAAATGGCTATTATTAGCAACGTTACTGGGCACTCCAATTGCGATATATGCAAGATCTGGGAATTTTCTTGCATATCAGATCCCAGCCGAGGCACCTCGCAGCGTGTGTTTGTTTTTACTCGCCACGTTGCCACTCTTTGCCTTTGGCCTAGGAAAAATTGGAGCAAATTCTGTTCTGGAAGGAAAAGCATTCTATTACGTAATTGATAACGACTCTATAACACCCAACTCAGAGCCGAGCCAGAGGACTCGCTTTATCGGTCGCGCAGGTGATTTTGTTTTTTTCTGGGAACCAAAAGAATCAACAATTTCATTTTTTAAACTTGAAGCAGGAACATCATTGAGACTTGGGAAATTCGGGCATAGTATTTAATCGCTACGCAACCTTAGATAATTCAAAGAAAAACAAAGGGAAAAACAAAGGGGAGTGATTTATTTTTACATATAAAGCAAATCAGCCCCCTTTTCACTTGTGGCGGTTCACATTCGATCCAATAGTCGCCTGCGATTAATTTTTGTACAGAGGCGTTTCGTATGGCATCACTATGCCAGAGCCATCAAGCTTTTCCTCTTCATAGTGGATGGCGAGTGATGTATACATGATTGCATAACGTACTTTTTTCATAAGCCTCAATGTCTGATCCCGAAGTTCCTTATCCGTGATAATAAACGGGTAGCCTTGCATATCGTAGCTCTCATCAATTAGACCCTGATCAGATCTAATCTTCTCTCGAATAGCTTGTCGCTCGGCCTTAGGAACTCCACTTTTGAGAATTTTATTGTTTCGTTCTATTCGCGCAAGGACTTCCGCATGTTTTGTTTCAGCCAACTCCCTATCGAAAGGCTTGGTGACTTTATATAGGTCATCCATTACAACTCTGAAACCGCCGTGTTCTAGCTTGTTCCTGATATCAGCCAATTTGGTAGCGTTTGAGTCCATCCAATAATCATGCCCTTCGGTTTCATCATCATTTATCTCCCTAGACAGCCAGTACAGAGCCAATAGGTAAGGATTGTTAGAATCTATAAAGCTCTGCTTAACCTTATTCCTATCAGCATACCAAACATTTGAAAAATAAACTCTAGATACCGGCCCCGGATTTAGGTATTTGAAAAGTAACACAGCTAGCTTGTCGAAGCAGGAGTACAGCAGTCGAAATGAGATCTTGATCTGTTCGATATCTCGGCGATAAATACAATAATCTAGCGAGTTAACGAGAAACAGGTCATTGTTCGCATAATGCGAGATATCTCGTCGTGCATATCTACTTTCAATTACCTCGTAATAAGTGAACCTGGCATGCGCATACTGGTGTTTTATTTCAGAAAACCCACCGCCCAACCATAAGCTTTCAGTCAATCCAATAAGTGGATTAATTGAATAGCGTACACTGGGCAGCCCCATCACGTCCTGAGCGGCTACAGGCTCAGTTGTTATTTCGTTTAAGTCGTTAATGAAAAGAGCATTCTCCAAGCACCATTTTTTATACGAGCGTTCCTTATCCGACTTACCCTTCAGTCCTTTTAAAACAGAAATATGTGGGAATTCCTCACAAATTGAATCGAAGTTTTGATTGAAATAACTGACAAATTCCACATATGGGGTGGCAGCCTCTATTACTTTAAGATGATCAGCATCAAATAGGAGTTCTTTACATTCATATACGTATTTCAGAATGGGATAGGCTTCTTTTTGAAAATATATAGCATGCCCTTCATCGTACAAGCTCCTTGATATCTCAAGCAAAACTCTTCCCCTTGAGAAGTAAGCTAGGGGATTGTTGAATATTGCTATGGCTCTATCGCACTCTATTAACGCTTCAAAAAATCTACCTTGACTGTATAGTGCGTTTGCTAAATTCGTATAAACCCTGCTTTTAAAATCATCGCTGAGCTCCGAAAAGCCTTGCTCGTACTGTGATTTCTTGTAGAACTTAACCTGAAGCCCAACCTGTTCATCCCAACAGGAGTCAAGGCAATCCGAGAGAACGGAATGCCCGTTCCCAATAATGTAGTAATTTTCAGAGCGAGCTTTAGAGCTGTGATAATCCCTGCTTTCCAATAAACCAATAAATTCCTTTAGCGCCTCATATTTACGTCCGATGATTAATTCATCCATTTTCGCAGCATCCAGACTCACGCTTGCTTCTTCCATATTACCCACGCATGCAGTAAACAAATTTAAACTAGCGGCCCTGCCAATCATTGTGCTGTGAGCATTTGTTTGCCCGCTCAAATCACAGATAAATTACCGCTATCAATCCCATTCTTGATAGCTTATGCGAACATTGTGGTACTTGCCCGAGTAGTAATTTTACGATGCTTGAAAAATTGAGGACTAACCAGGCTTTAAGCAGACGTAAATTTTCAGCTTCTGACCGCGAGCTGCTCACGGTAATCGGCTGCTAATGGCCGAATGCGGGCATTTACGACACGCTTCCTTCGGTTGGTCAAAAGCAATCAAGCACGCCCCCCCGGCGATCCATTACCCATCGCCAAACTGAAACACCCAAATAACTCCCCCATGAAAAATCACGGCCTAACCAACCTAGGCATCTCCACCCCCTCCCCCAACCTCTCCACCTCCAACCGCACCCTCTCCCCACCCTGCTCAATCACCACCCCATCCCCCTCCACCGCCACCAACTTCACCCCAGGACTCACCCGCTCCCCCTGCAAAAAGCTCCTCGGCGGCCCATCGTTCAGGCTAAGTATCGCCACCGCCCCCCGACTCCCCGCCATCACGCCGCTGACTTTGATCTCCACCGGCGCCGTTCGATTGGAAAACCACTGCAACGCCGGGTTATCGCTGCGCGCAGCGAGCAGTTGCGGCGTAGCCGCCGGGGTGTGGGATTCGGCGGTGGTCAGGAGCAGGGATGACCAGGTGGCGATGCCGACCAGGGCGGCCAGCAGTGCGGTGGCCTGGATGAGTTGGGGGGGTGAAAAGCGTGCGGTGAATCTCATGGGCTGAATCTCCTTTTAGTCCCGGTGACCAGACTACGCGGCAATTCTCACGGTTTTATTTCACACGCCTTACATGTTGGCCGTGCAGGATGGTTTTTTGGGACGGGGCTGGACGCAAGGGAGTGCGCAATCGATGAACCGGTGCAGGCAGCAGGGTTTTACGTTGATCGAGTTGATGGTGGTGCTGGTGATCATCGGCATCGCCAGTGCGGCGATCAGTCTGAGTATCAAGCCCGATCCGTTGCAGTTGCTGCGCAAGGACGCCGAGCGCGTGGCGCAGTTGCTGCAGATTGCCCAGGCTGAGGCTCGCGCCGATGGCCGGCCGATTGCGTGGTTGAGCGATGGCAAGGGGTTTCGGTTCAGTCGGCGCAGTGACAGTGGCAAGGGCTTTGATCATTTCGATCAGGACCCGCAGTTGCGGCCGCGCCCCTGGCAGAGTCCGAAGCTGGAGGTGCGGGTGGAGCCGAAGCAGAAAGTGGTGCTGAACGCGGAGTGGATCAATCCGCCGCTGCAGTTGACGCTGTCTGACGGGCTCAATCGGTTGAGTGTGCTGCGGGATGCTTCGGGCCGGATTAGCGTGCAATGAACAGACAACACGGTTTTACGCTGATCGAGGTGATGGTCGCGATTCTGTTGATGGCGGTGGTCAGTCTGATTGCCTGGAAGGGGCTGGACAGTGTTACCCGCGCCGACAAGCATTTACAGGCCAGTGGTGAGCAGAGCGACAGCCTGTTGCGGGCGTTGAATCAGATGCAGCGGGATGTGGAGATGCGTGCCGGGATCGAGCTGACGGAGCCGAAGAAGGTCGGCACCGAGGATGAACCGGCGACGGCGCCGCCTGCCGTTACGGTGCGCAGCAGTGACAGCAAGGGGATTCGGCTGGACATCATTCGTAGCGCGGCGGATCAACCGGGGGCGTTGCAGCGGGTGCGCTGGTGGCTCAAGGGGGACACGTTGTATCGCGCGGTGGCGCCGGCGCGCAGTCGATATCCGTTGCCGGCGCCGACGGCTGGGGTGGCGGTGTTGGGTGAGGTCAGTGATTTGCAGGTGCGGGTTTGGGAGGCGGACAAGGGGTGGCGGCAGTTGAGTGGGAATCGGCGGGAGGATCCGTTGGGGTTGGAGGTTCGGTTGACTCGGCAGACACCGCAAGGGCCGGAGAAGTACCGGCAGGTTATGGGACCCTTGCAGTGATTAGCTGAGGACGACTACGCCACCCGGCAACTCGGTGCATTTGACGCCGTAGGCATCGCGGATCAGCGCGCCTACGCCGGCCAGTTGATCGAGGGAGAACCGCGCCTGCACCCGGCGCTGGCCGAGTTCGCGGTTGAGCAGCAGCAACATCCCCGGACGATAGCGGTTGATCTCGTCGATCATCTGGCTGAGGCTCGTGCCGTTGAACACCAGCACCTGCTGACGCCAGTTCATCACCGCCGCCGTGTCGACGCTTTGCACGGTGCCAACCTGTTGCGCGTCATAGGTCAGTTGCTGGCCCGGTTCCAGGCGCAGGCTGCGGCCTTCGACTTCCACGTCCACCGCGCCATCGAGGCACGTCACGCACACCTGCTGATCAAGGTTGCGCAGGTTGAACCGCGCCCTGCTCGCCCGCAACCAACCGCCACCGGCCTGCATCGCCATCGGCAGCCGCGCGGTCTGCACTTCGACTTCACCGCTGACCAGTTCAAAGCCTTGCACGCCCTCATCCACCGAACGCTGGTTGATGCGGGTCTGGGTGTTCAGTTCCAGGCTCAAGCCATCGGCCGGTTCGACGCGGCGTTGCTGGCCAACTTCGGTGATGTAATCCGCTCCGAGCCCGGAGAATCCGCCCGGAATCGTGCCGCGCACCAGCAGGAACGCCGCCGACGCGGCAATCGCGCCACCAAGAAAGGCCCGGCGTCCAAACCGTCGTGGTGCCCGCAATTCTTCCGCCGCCGGTTGCAGTAGATGCCACAGCGCCTTGCACTCTTCAAATGCGCGGGCGTGTTCGGGGCTTTGGGCGCACCACTGGCGCAGCGCTCGGGCGTCGGCGACCGTGGCGCGGCCGGAGGTCAGCAGGATCAGCCAGTCGCGGGCTTCGCTTTGCAGACGCTCGGCAGGCGTGGGCTCGGCAGGTGTCAGACGGAAGATGTTCAAACGCACAGGTACTCGACGGGTTGATCGGGAGCTTCATTCACTAGACGGTTTTCCGGCCCCGCGACCGAACCGCTGAAACACTTTTCTTTCCAGTTTGGCCGCGCAGTGTCCGAGGGCAGCCTTGATTTCCTTCTCGACCATGCGCGTGGAGATGCCGAATCGCTGGGAGATTTCCAGGTGCGGCGCTTCTTCCAGCCGTGCGGCGATGAAGATTCGGCGGCGCCGGGCCGGCAGTTCGTAGAGGGCGCTGAGCAGGGACTGGATTTCCTTTTGGCCGCCGACCACGCGCATCGGGTCCAGCGCTTCGTCGCTGACTTGCAGCAGTTCTTCGACTTCGCTGCCGGTGAGCAGCCGCGCATCGGCCTGGCGGCGGTCGGCGGCGATGTTCAGGGCCATGCGATAGAGGTAGGCGTTGGGCCGCAGCAGGTTCGGCGGCGCTTCCATGCGGTCGACCCGCAGGTAGGTTTCGTGCAGCACGTCGTTGGCCAGGTCCTCCGAGCCGAGACGGCGTCGCAGGCGCACCCGAAAGTCCTCGTAGGACGTCAGGAACAGCTGGACCATCGAACTTTGTCCGGCGTCTTTCATCCCCCGGAAACTCCTTCCCATTGTGTGCATTCCATGCGCTTTCCTGACGATTCGGGTAACAACAGCAACGTGACTGGCTGGCGCAATGCGCCGGGTGTGGGCCGGTCGATCTTGAGCGTGTGAAAACTGTCTACCAGCGCTGCATCGCGCCGAACATCGCCGGTGGTGGTGACCAACCGGTTGTGCTGCACCACGCCGTCGCGACCGATCCACAGTTGCAACACCGCGCGAAAACTGCCGGGCCGGGTCAACGGCGAGCGGCACAGGTTGCGTTCGATGGCCGCCTGCACCGCCGTGGCGTAACTGCGGTTGACCGCGACGCTGGCGGGGATCGGTTTCTCCGCCGGCAACGGCACATCCTCGACTTGCGCCACCTGCAAGGTGAACGCGTCGTCGCGGCTGTACTTGGCCATCAACCCGCTGCCGCCGAGCATCCGCCGCAGCGCTTCGGCGGCGGTGAATTCGCCATCCACCGCCAACGAACGCCGACCGCGACTCAACTGGCTGTCGACCAACACCGCCATGCCGGTGGCGCGGCTGAACTGATCGAGGGCGCGGGCCAGTTCCTGAGCCGGGATGTGCAAGGTCAAGCGCATCGTCGCCGGCACCGGATCGGCGCTGGCGCGGCTCAAAAACAAGCCAAGCAGCAGCCCCAGACAGAGCTGGTGCATGAACGCTGAGCGCGCAAATTCGTCCTTGGCACGGCCTCGCTGCACGGCTGATGTACCCCTGAAAACCGTCATCCTGAGGGCTGTTTATGAATCTGGTGTGACGGCCACTGCAAAAAAACCATCACGGGATCGGCGCGCCCGTTGCACTAGACTCTTGAGTTAGAGCGGTCCCTTCGGGCCGGCCAGGAGGCACACATGAAATCACTGTGGACATTGGCGCTGAGCGGGCTGTTGTTGACGCTGTCGGGCGGCGTGCATGCCGAGCAGGCAGTGGGTTGCGTCGAAGTGACCGTGGGCGGTTACAAGGCGCCGAATTACGACTGCCTGAGCCAGCAGATGGGCAACAACCCCGACGGCGCGGCGGCTGCGCAGAAGAATCAGGAAGCGATGAATGTGCCGGTCAACAAGCGCCCGCCGAATCAGGTGGGACTGGCGACGCCGGCGGCTACCAGTACGCGGATGGGCAATACGTTTGGCACGTCGGTGAAACCGCAGCGGCCACCGAACTGACTGATCGACTGTGGGAACTAGGCTCCTCCGGGCGGCGATCCGACGATAGCGTCCTGTCAGTCAACATTGATCGCACAGACAAACCGCCATCGCTAGCAAGCTAGCTCCCACAGGGTTTTGTGTTTGGCATTGATCAATGGTCTGCAGGGACTTGCCGAAAACTCACCGCCAGGCGATTCCAGCTGCTGATGGTGCTGACGGCCATGGTCAGGTCCACCAGTTCGCCTTCGTTGAACTGTGTTCGCGCTTGCTCATAAACGTCGTCCGGCACATGACTTTCCGCCAGCAGCGTCACCGCGTCGGTCCAGGCCAGTGCGGCCCGCTCGCGCAGGTTGAAGAAGCCGCTGTCGCGCCAGACCGCGATGGCGTACAGCCGCCGGTCCGTCTCCCCTGCCCGCCGCGCTTCCACCGAATGCATGTCGGTGCAGAACGCGCAGCCGTTGAGTTGCGAGGCGCGGATCTTGATCAGGTGCAGCAATGGCGCCTCGATGCTCAGGCTGCTGGTCAGCGCTTCCAGGGCAATCATTGCTTTCATGGCTTTGGGTGAAGCGCTGTAGTAATCCAGACGCGGGGACATGGGCGGGTCTCGGGCAGCAGAAGAGTGATTTCACGGTAAGCGCTGACAGGCCAGCGTTACAGCCCCAATTGCACGGAAAACCGGCAGACCACTGATCCCAGTCAAACACAGTACTTGTGGGAGCTGGCTTGCCAGCGATGGCGGTACATCTGCTGGCATCTATGTTGAATGTGATGCCCCCATCGCTGGCAAGCCAGCTCCCACAGGGTTCTGCGCCAATTTTGGGTATTTGCACTACGCAACTTCTGCCCCGCGTGCATTCGGGAGTAATCTGGCGGGCGCATAACCCATTGCATTTGCCCCCAGGAGCCCCGTCGGTATGGAACTTCATGTCGTGATCAACGGCCGCAAGGATCTGGCCGGTCAGTTGTATCAGCAGCTGCGCGGCGCCATTGAATCCGGGCGTCTGGCCGCCGGCACGCAACTCCCGCCGAGCCGCTTGCTCGCCGAGCAACTGGGGATTTCGCGCAAGACCATTTCCGACACCTACGCGCAGCTGACTTACGAAAACTTCCTCACCGGCGTCATCGGCAAAGGCACCTACGTCAACGCCCGCTCGACACCGGTGCAGCGCAAGCAAAGCCATTCCGAGCTGGCCAGTTCCGAGGTGATCGAGAGCTGGTGCAACCTGCCGGTGTTCCTGCGCCACCCGACGCTGGAAGGTTCGCTGCGCTACGACTTCATCGGCGGCGCCACCAGCAAGGGCCAATTCCCCCACGATGACTGGCGCCGCTGTGTGTCTCATGCGATGCGGCAAATGGCGGGTTCCAAGGGTTTCTACAGCGTGGCGGAAGGCTTGCCGGCGCTGCGCAATGCGATTGCCCGGCACATCGCGTTTTCCCGTGGGGTGAACTGTCAGGACGAGGACATCGTGGTGTGCAACGGCGCGCAACAGGCACTGGACCTGATCGCCCGGGTGCTGCTGCGCCCCGGCAGTCTGGTGGCGATGGAAGATCCGGGTTATCCGCCGGCGCGGCTGCTGTTCGGCACCCATGGCGCCACCGTGGTCGGGGTGCCGGTGGATGCGGAAGGGATTCAGGTGCAGCACATTCCCAACGGCACGCGGTTGATCTATGTGACGCCGTCGCACCAGTTCCCGCTGGGCATGCCGATGAGCCACGCCCGACGCGAGGCCTTGCTGGCCCGGGCCTACGAGCTGGGCGCGATCATCATCGAGGACGACTATGACAGCGAATTCCGCTACGAGGGCCGGCCGACCGATTCACTGCACAACCTCGATCAGCGCGGCATCGTCGCCTACGTCGGCACCTTCTCGAAAACCCTGCTGCCAGAGCTGAGATTGGGCTACGCGATCCTGCCGCCAGCGATCCTCGAAGCGGTGATCCGCGCCAAGCAGCTCACCGACCTGCACGCCTCTACCCTGCCGCAATGGGCGCTGGCCAAGTTCATCGCCGAGGGCTGCCTGCTCAAGCACATTCGCCGCTGCCACACCATTTACGCCCAGCGCCGCGAGCGAATCCTGGCGCGTATGGCCACTGACCTGTCGCCATGGCTGGAGGCCGTGCCGGCCAGCGCAGGCTTTCATATGGCGGTGTTCTGCCGGGTGCCGATCGACTTGCCGCTGGTGATCGAACTGGCGAAAAAAGTCGAAGTCGGGCTGTACGCCATCGACGGCTTCTATTACCAGCAGCCGGCCCGAAGCGGGATGTACTTCGGTTTTGGTGCCATCGAGACGCTGGATATCGATATCGCGCTGGACCGCCTGCGCGACATTCTGCAACAGGTCGCCGGGTAGATTGGTCTAACGGATTACCCGCCGATTGGTTATTGGTGATCCGGGGGTGCAGGCCTATTCTGCACAGGCGTTATCCCTCAATGAGCAGGATTCGTCCGGCCTGATTCAGGAGTGTGAGCAATGTCCAACGAAGTGATCAACACCGTACAGGTGCAGGCTGCGGCCGGCCGCTCCGAGGAGCTGGGCAGGCAGTTGCAGAAGATCGTCGAAACCCTTCGCGAAACGCCGGGCTGCGATTCCTATCTGGTCGACCGTTGCCCTGACGACAGCCATCGCTGGACGGTCAGTGCCCGTTGGCAATCGGAAGCGGCGATGCAGGCGCACTTCAACCGGCCTGAGGCTCAGGGGTTTATTGATTTGATCGATAGTCGGCTGGCCAATAGCGTGGATTTCAACTCATTTCCTATCGTTTGACTTACTGACGCCATCGCTGGCAAGCCAGCTCCCACAAGGTTTCGTATCGTTCACAAATCATTTGAACGACACAAAAACCTGTGGGAGCTGGCTTGCCAGCGATGGCGTATCTGAATGCGCTGAAATCCCCCGTATTGGTCACCCGATCTTCCCGAATATTGGCCGTTTGAATGCATCACGTCGCGGACTACTGTGAAGGCCGACTCCCCCACTTCACAGGTGACCCGCCATGAAACTCCTGCACATTTTCGCCGCCGCTCTCGCCCTGTCTGTTTCTGCCGCCGCCATGGCCCACGATGCCTCCGAGAAGGTCTCGGTCCTGCAAGACCAGATGCTGAAAAACGTCCCCGGCAAGAAAGCCATGATGATCGAAGTCGACTACAAACCCGGCCAGTCCTCCATCGCCCACAAACACGACGGCACGGCCATGGCGTATGTGCTCGAAGGCGAAGTGACTTCCCAGGTCAAGGGCGAACAAGCGATCACCTACAAGAAGGGCCAGTTCTGGTACGAACCCGCCGGCTCCGAACATCTGGTGTCGAAAAACGCCAGCAAAACCAAGCCAGCAAAGTTGCTGGTGTTCATGGTGCTGTCGCCGGACGAGCAAGTGTTGATCCCATTGAAAAACTGATGGTTGTTTAACCAGCCATAAATAAAAGGCGCAAATTGTTGATTTGCGCCTTTTTTATTTCTCGCGGCAATTAGTCAAAAACGCTTACAGCCAATAAAACTATTGCATGACAGTCATTCAGCAAATTGTCAGGTTGTTTTCAGTTTGGCGGGAGTAGTCTGAGGCAACTGTCGCCGATTCTATTTAATGAACCCCGACATTCCTGACTTTCCGACTGAAGTTGCTTCACGGGAGACTCACCATGAAACTTGCCTTTGCCAGTACCTTGGCGATATCGGTTTTAGCGTTGTCCGCCTGTTCAGTTCCTACCGCCCCCAAAGCGGTTTCCTCCCTCGACACACTGTTCACTCAACCCGTCGGGCGCAGCAGCGCCGCCCAGGTGAAAAGCGGCCCCGGTGTCTCGCTGGGCGTCGTCTACAGCCCGAGCACCCAGACCAATCGTGAATACCTGCGCGAGTATCAGGCCAGCGCCGGCACCGGTTTCGGCCAGAGTTTGCTGGTGCAGCCGATCCATGACGCCTACGTCGCCACTTCGAAACCGGACATGGCCGTGGACTGGGTGAAAGCCTCGCTGCAACGCCAGTTCGGCTCGGTGACGGTATACCCGGACATGCAGAGCCTACGTGCGGCCAATCCGGATGTGGTGGCGATCGTCGATACTCACAGCCAGTTGATTACCTCGCGCAGTTCCGACATCAAGGCTGATGTGAGTGCGGACTTTTATGACGGGAAGTTGAACTACATCGGGACGGCCAAGGGGTCTGAGGCGAAAGAGTTGACGCCGGTCTGGGCGGACTTCAAGCGCTCAGAGGAGATTGTTGCGGATATTAATCAGCAACAGGAAGTTCAGGTTCGGGCGTTGCAGAAGTTTGACCAGTCGCTCAGTAATTTACTGACCAGGCCGGCAGATAAAGTGTCGATGCTTGATAACAAACAAGCACACAACTTGCAGTGACAAATAGGGCCTCATCGCTGGCAAGCCAGCTCCCACAGGTATCGGGTGCACTAGAATATTTGTGGGAGCTGGCTTGCCAGCGATGAGGCCAGATAAAACAACACAAATCCATCAGCCATAAAAAAGCCCCCGCATCTCACAATGCGGGGGCTTTTTCATTCAGCAGCTACTCAAGCAAGCTCAAGCTCCGCAGTCGCCGCAGCAGGCACGACCGCCTGACCGCTCAGCGCCACGTCGTTCAGCTCACGGTTGGCCACCGCGTACATGGCGTAGTCGGTGCCGCTGGCGGCACGGATTTCCACCAGCATGGCGCGCCAGCGCTGGATCATCGCGTCGTGTTGCGCCATCCACAGCCCCAGACGCTCTTCCACGTCCAGGTTGCCGCCGCCCGCTTGCAGAACGGCGATGGTGATCGCGCGTTGCTGCCAGTCGACGTCGTCGCGGAACGCTTCACGGGCCAGGGCCTGCCAGTTGTTTTCAACCGGCAAGGCGCTGATCTGCGAAATGTACCAGGTGATGTCCAGCGCGCTGCCCACGGCGAAGTACGCCTTGGCCACTTCGGCTGGGTCCTGACCGGTCACGTCGGCCGCTTCGATGATCGGCAGCAGCGTGTAGAGGTGGGTAGTCCCCGCCACCATACGCGCCAACAGTTCCGGTACACCGGCTGCGACGTAAGCCTGATAACGCGCCTGCCAGTTTTCGCGGATTTCGCCGCTCAGCAGCTCGTCCAGTTTCAGGCCCAGCTCCTTCAGGTGCGGACCGAAATGCGCGACGTCACGGGCAGCGTTCTGCTCGTTGCGACGGGCACGCAGGAACCAGCGCGTGGCGCGACGGCCCAGACGCATCAGCTCGTCCATCAGCTCCAGTTGCACGTCAGCGGAGACCTGGTAGTCCAGGGCTTCAATCTGACGGAACCAGTGCGGGAGGTGGAAGATGTCACGCACGATCACGTAGGCGCCGGCAACGTTCGCCGGAGTCATGCCGGTGGACTCTTTGAGTCGCTGAACGAAGGTGATGCCCATGTGGTTGACCAGATCGTTGGCGATCTGGGTGCTGACGATCTCGCGCTTCAGACGGTGACGACGCATGGCATCGGCGAACTTGCTGACCAGGCTCGGCGGGAACGCGGTTTCCATGTCGCGGGTCAGGTAGTCGTCGTCCGGCACCCGCGAGTCCAGCAGCTGCTGCTTGAGGTCGATCTTGCTGTACGAGATCAGTACCGACAGTTCCGGACGCGTCAGGCCTTTGCCGGTCGCGGCGCGCTCGGTGAGCTGCTCCTCGGTCGGCAGGTACTCGATGGCGCGGTCCAGCTTGCCACGGCCTTCCAGGTCGCTCATCAGGCGTTTGTACTCGGCTGCACGCTCGTAGGCACGGCGGGCAGCCAGGGACAGAGCCTGGGTCTGCTTGTAGTTGTTGCCCAGCACCAGACCACCGACTTCGTCGGTCATGCTCGCCAGCAACTGATCGCGTTGCTTGCCCGTCATGTCGCCGGCCTGAACCACTTCGTTCAGCAGGATCTTGATGTTCACTTCGTGGTCGGAGCAGTCCACGCCACCGGCGTTGTCGATGAAGTCGGTGTTGGAACCGCCGCCATTGAGACCGAATTCCACACGACCCAGTTGGGTCATGCCGAGGTTACCGCCCTCGCCCACCACTTTGCAGCGCAGTTCGTTGCCGTTTACGCGCAGCGCATCGTTGGCCTTGTCGCCGACATCGGCGTGGCTTTCGCTGCTGGCCTTGACGTAAGTACCGATACCGCCGTTCCACAGCAGATCCACCGGCGCCTTGAGCAAGGCGTTCAGCAGTTCGGTCGGGGTCAGCTTGTCGGCCTGGATGTCGAAGCGCTCTTTCATCTGTGGCGAGATGGCAATGCTCTTCGCGCTGCGCGAGAAGATACCGCCGCCTTCGGACATGATGCTGGTGTCGTAGTCGGACCAAGCCGAACGCGGCAGGTCGAACATGCGCTGACGCTCGACGAAGCTGGTGGCCGGGTTCGGGTTCGGGTCGATGAAGATGTGCATGTGGTTGAACGCGGCAACCAGTTGCAGCTTGTCAGACATCAACAGGCCGTTACCGAACACGTCGCCGGCCATGTCGCCGATGCCGACCACGGTCACGCTGTCTTCCTGGACATTGATGCCGCGCTCGCGGAAGTGGCGCTGTACGCCAACCCACGCGCCTTTGGCGGTGATGCCCATCTTCTTGTGGTCGTAACCGGCCGAACCACCGGACGCAAACGCGTCACCCAGCCAGAAGCCGTAGTCGATGGCGATGCCGTTGGCGATGTCGGAGAAGGTTGCAGTGCCCTTGTCCGCTGCGACCACCAGGTACGGGTCATCGTCGTCATGACGCACGACGTTGACCGGCGGAACCAGTTTGCCGTCCTTCAGGTTGTCGGTGATGTCCAGCAGACCCGAGATGAAGATGCGGTAGCAGGCGATGCCCTCGGCCGCGATCTCGTCACGGCTGCCACCCAGTGGCAGGCGACGCGGCAGGAAGCCGCCCTTCGCACCCACCGGCACGATGACCGAGTTCTTCACTTGCTGGGCTTTTACCAGGCCCAGGACTTCAGTACGGAAGTCTTCTTCACGGTCGGACCAGCGCAGACCACCACGCGCAACGTTGCCGAAGCGCAGGTGCACGCCTTCGACGCGAGGCGAGTAAACGAAGATTTCGAACTTCGGAACCGGCTTCGGCAGCTCAGGGATCAAGTGCGGGTTGAACTTGAAGCTGAAGTACGACTTGTTCTGGCCGTTGGCGTCGGTCTGGTAGAAGTTGGTACGCAGGGTCGCTTTGATCAGGTCCAGGTAACGACGCAGGATGCGGTCTTCGTTGAGAACTTGAACGTCGTCCAGCGCGGTCAGGATCGCTTGTTCCAGACGCAGTTGCTTGTCGTCCAGATCATCGCTGCCCAGTTTGCGCGCCAGGTAGAAGCGGGTCTTGAACAACCGGGTCAGTTCACGAGCGATGTCGGTGTGGTTGTTCAGGGTGCTGGCGATGTAGCCGAGGTCGAAGCCCAGACGGATCTGCTTCAGGTAGCGAGCGTAGGCACGCAGCAGCGCGACGTCGCGCCATGGCAGGCCGGCGGTCAGTACCAGGCGGTTGAACGCATCGTTTTCGGCGTCGCCGCGCACGATGTGGACGAACGCGTCCTGCAGGGTGTCATTGAGCTGCTGGATGTCCAGGTCCATGCCTTCGGCGGCAGTGAACGCGAAGTCGTGGATCCAGAACTCGCGACCGTTGTTGTGACGCAGGCGATACGGGAACTCGCCCAGCACGCGCAGGCCGAGGTTTTCCAGGATCGGCAGCACGTCGGACAGCGCCAGCGGGGTATCGGCGTGATACAGCTTGCAGTGCAGCTCGCGCGGGCCGGAAGCCAGCGGCTGGTAGAAGCTCATGGCCAGCGGCTTCTTCTCGCTCAGGTTGAGCAGGTGCTGCATGTCGACCACGGCCGAGTGCGCAGCGAAACGCTCGCGGTAACCGGCCGGGAAGCCTTTAGGGAAGTCGGCCAGCACGTTGGTGCCGTTGGCTTCGCCGAAGGTTTCGACGGTCAGTGCGGCGTAATCGTCCTGCCAGCTGCGGCAGGCCTGGATCACTTCGTTTTCCAGTTGCAGCGGGTCGATGTCGATGCGGTTTTTCGGGTCGACGCGCAGGATCAGCTGCACGCGGGCCAGCACGGACTCGGAGAAGAAGGTCCAGAATTCGCAGTCGGTCGCCTTCAGGCGCTCCATCAGCACTTGCTGGATTTTCTGGCGAACTTCGGTGGAGTAGATGTCGCGCGGCACGTAGGCCAGGCAGTAGCAGAAACGACCGTACGGGTCTTTGCGCAGGAACACGCGGATCTTGTTGCGTTCCTGGATCTGCACGATCGACATCACGGTGCTGAACAGTTCGTCGACCGGGGTCTGGAACAGGTCGTCACGCGGCAGCACTTCCAGAACCTGGGCCAGTTCCTTGCCCAGGTGAGCCTTGGCCTGGAAGCCGGAGCGACGCTCGATCTCTTCGACCTTGCGGCGGATGAACGGGATGACACGTACGCTTTCGCCATACACCGACGAGGTGTACAGGCCCATGAAGCGGTGTTCCTTGATGACCTTGCCGTCGGCGTCGATTTCACGGATCGACACGTAATCCGGGTAGGCCGGACGGTGGACGCGGCTCGGGTGCGCAGCCTTGGCGAACGACAGCAGCGTCGGTTCGCGCAGGTAGTTCACGGCGTAGTCTTCGATGTGGCGGTCTTCGTTGGTCAGACCGGTGCGCAGCATCTTGGTCAGGCCGAGGAACGAATTCTGGTCGTATTCGATGTGGCCGCCATCGGCCTGATCGACCACGGTGAATTCTTCGTAGCCGAGGAAGGTGAAGTGGTTGCCCACCAGCCATTCCAGGAAGCTCTTGATTTCGTTCTTCTCGCCGGCATCGACGGCGAATGCGCTGTTGTCGAGCTTGGTGAGGATTTCCTGCACCTTGGCCTTCATCGGCTCGAAATCGGCGACCGCGACGCGGACTTCACCCAGAACCTGTTCCAGTTCCTTGCTCAGCACATTCAGCTCGGCCGCGTTGGCGCAGCGGTCGATTTCCAGGTACATCAGCGACTCGTGCAGGATGCCTTCGCCGGTGGTGCCCTTCGGCAGGATTTCCAGCAGTTCGCCCTTGCTGCCACGACGCACGCTGAGCACGGTGGTCTGCAGGGTGTGGATGCTGTAGCCGCGGCGGTTCAGCTCGGTGCGCACCGAGTCAACCAGAAATGGCAGGTCGTGGTGCAGCACTTCGACCGCGGTGTGGGTCGATTGCCAGCCGTGACGTTCGTAATCGGGGTTGTAGACGCGCACTTGCGGTTGCGCGTGATCGAAGCGCTCAAGCAGGCGCCACGCAGAAAGAGTACAGCCAGCGAGGTCGGAGAGGCGACGTTGGGTCAGCTCGTCCAGGGAAATGATGCCGAAGAATTGTTCAGCGAACAGCGCCACTTGTGGCAGTGCCTGTTCACTGATGTGCTGCGCCAGTGCCGCTTGCAGTTGGTGCTGGAAGTCGGCTTTGCTGGCTGCGGTGAAGAACGCCATCTGTGGTACTCCGCTTGGGCTTGTTATTGATGGAAAGCGTCGCGTACAAAACCCCTTTCGGGGCGTTCCGTCGCCCTGTTCCTGAATCTCGGGCAGAGGAAACAGGGTGACAGGTGGGTGAAGCTGGACGAGACACTCAGGTCACATTCACCTTCCATGAATGGGCATCTGCAAAAACGACTGCCGGGCGCCGCTCGCGGGGCCATGGCAATGCCTTTACGGGTGCTCATCCGTTGCGCAGCTTAATGGGTGCGACAATGTGTCTGCTTGCGGTGCTGCGACATATTCGGTCATTGGCACGTAAACCCGGGCAGGCGCATCGGTAAACACTAGCATTCATGGGACGGAACGCCGGTCTGAATCCCCGGTTTTACGGTACAGGCGTGCCAGAAATGACCATTGACCTGTGTCGCGTTCACGACACATCCTCTGACACTCTCACATGCAGAAATTCCCGGGGGCTGGCAGAATCGCGCCCAATTGCGACCAACAAGCCCGTCGAGGCAGGAATTCCCCATGCAAATGACCACCGCCCTTTTGATCGTCAACCCGTGCGACGACGAAGAAGACAACATGGCCATGCTCTGCTGCCACAGCGACAAGGGCGAAATGTTTCTGATGAGCCGCTATCCGGACGAGGACGAGCTGGAGATCACCCTGGATGGCGAACCGTCCACTCTCGACGGCGTGAAGGTCACCCTGACCAAGACCCTGTTGAAGATCGAAATCGCGGCGGCGGATGCCGATGCGCTGAATGGCGATGATGTACTGGAAATCACCTACAACCCGGACATGGTGGATCTGGCCGAGGTCGAGGAAACCCTGAAGAACATTCTTGATGGTACTGGCACCTTTATCAGCCAGATTTGAGGGTGTCTTTACTGACCTCATCGCTGGCAAGCCAGCTCCCACAGTGACCGGTGTGTCGCACAAATCGCATCTGCACCGCTGATACCTGTGGGAGCTGGCTTGCCAGCGATAGGGCCGGAACTGCTGCCCCACCTTTCCCTGTCTACAAATTTCCAACAATTGCCCCGGTCATTTCCCGCACTTTGCGCAAAATGCCGTTAGTCGCCACCCCCTGCGATGGATTAAAGTAACGCCCCCAGCCCCGGCGTTATCCGAACGCCTGTGGCCACCCTTTCCAGGAACAGTCATCGATGGAACATCGTGAAGCGCTGCTGGCGCTGCGAACCTTTCTTTCAACGCAGATTCTCGGCCAGGAAAAACTCATCGAGCGCTTGCTCATCGCCCTGCTCGCCGACGGCCACATGCTGGTCGAGGGCGCTCCGGGTCTGGCCAAGACCAAAGCGATCAAAGAGCTCGCCGAGGGCATCGAAGCCCAGTTCCATCGCATCCAGTTCACCCCGGACCTGCTGCCGGCCGACATCACCGGCACCGAGATCTATCGCCCGGAAACCGGCAGCTTCGTGTTCCAGCAAGGCCCGATCTTCCACAACCTGGTGCTGGCGGACGAAATCAACCGTGCGCCTGCAAAGGTTCAGTCGGCCTTGCTTGAGGCCATGGCCGAGCGCCAGGTCAGTGTCGGGCGCAGCACCTATGAGCTGTCGCCACTGTTTCTGGTGATGGCCACGCAGAACCCGATCGAGCAGGAAGGCACCTATCCGCTGCCTGAAGCGCAGCTCGACCGCTTCCTGATGCACGTGAAAATCGGTTTCCCGGACGCCGCCGTCGAACGGCGGATCCTGCAACAGGCCCGGGGCGAAGCCCTGAATGGCGAGACCAAGCCCGAGCGCCGGGTCAGCCAGCAGGCGATCTTCGCCGCGCGCAAGGAAATCCTCGGTCTGTACATGGCGGACGCCGTGGAGGAATACCTCGTGCAACTGGTCATGGCCACGCGCAACCCGGCCAAGTTCGATCCGGAAATGGCCGAGTGGATTGCCTACGGCGCCAGCCCCCGTGGCTCCATCGCTCTCGACCGCTGTGCCCGCGCCCACGCCTGGCTGGCCGGTCGCGACTTCGTCAGCCCGGAAGACATCCAGGCTGTGCTGTTCGATGTATTGCGTCACCGCATCATTCTGTCGTTCGAGGCCGAGGCCGCCGGCATCGACCAGGATCGGGTGGTGCAACGGATTCTCGACGTCGTAGCCGTCGCTTGACCCCCATGAACGCCTCCCTGCCGTCCGAACCCGGTATCCGCATCTCCCTCGCCGAACTGATCGAGATGCGCCACCGCGTGCGCGAAGTGCAGCTGTTTTCCACGCCGAGCCAGCGTAGCCCGCTGATCGGCCTGCACCACTCGAAATTCCGCGGCCGCGGCGTCGACTTCGATCAGGTGCGGGTCTATCAGGCCGGCGACGACGTGCGCACCATCGACTGGCGTGTGACCGCACGCACTCAGGAGCCACACACCAAGCTGTTCCATGAAGAACGCGAACGACCGATTTTCATCATGGTCGAGCAAAGCACGCGGCTGTTCTTCGGCTCCGGGCTGATGTTCAAATCGGTGCTCGCGGCGCAGGCTGCGGCGCTGATCGGCTGGGCCGCGCTGGGCCACAACGACCGGGTCGGCGGACTGGTGTTCGGCGACAACGAGCATTACGAGATCAAACCGCGTCGCAGCAAGCAGAGCCTGCTGCAACTGCTGAACCGGCTGGTGAAGGTCAATCAATCGCTGCACAGCGAACGGGAGCCGGATCGCGATGCGTTTGGCGTCGCCCTGCGCCGGGCCCGCGAAGTATTGCGTCCGGGCAGTCTGGTGATCGTAATCTGTGACGAGCGCGCCTTGAGCGACAGCGCCGAGCAGCAACTGAGCCTGCTGTCGCGCCATTGCGATCTGCTGATGCTGCCGCTATCCGACCCGCTGGACCACGCCCTGCCCGCCGCCGGGCTGCTGCGATTCGCCGAGCGCGGCGCACAACTGGAACTGGACACGCTCAACTTCGACCTGCGCCAGACCTACCGCGCCCAGGCCGAAGCGCGCATCGCTCGCTGGGAATTGCTCGCGCAGAAACTGCGGGTGTTGCTGATGCCGTTGAGCACCCAGAGCGAAATGGTCGAGCAGATGCGCGAGTTCCTCAATCCGCAGCGCCCGGGGAACGTTCGATGAACGGCCTCGAACAACTGCAACCGCTGATTTCCCCGCCACCGATTGCCTTCTGGCCTCCGGCGCCGGGCTGGTGGTTGCTGCTTTTGCTGCTGCCGCTGATCGGCTACGCGTTGTGGCGTCTGCGCCGTTTCATTCCGATCAAGAAAAAACCCGTCGTGCGCGCCGAAATCCCGCTTGATCCGGTGCGCATCGCTGCGCTCGCCGAACTGGCGCAAATGGTCAAACCCTACGACGGCGCACCGGCTGGCGCATGGCTGCAGCAGCTCAACGGCCTGCTCAAACGCCTGTGCCGCAACCATTACCCCTACAGCCAGAGCCATACGCTCAACGGGCGCAAGTGGCTGGCGTTCCTCGACAATCGTTGCCCTGCCGCCGGCCTGACTCGCTGGATGGTGCTCGTCGAGGGCGCGTACAAGCCCGAATGCAAACTCGACGACAAGGCCATCGCCGGTCTGACGCAAGCCGTCGATACGTGGATCCGCAAGCATGTTTGAGTTCGCCTGGCCGTGGATCTTTGTGCTGTTGCCACTGCCGTGGCTAATGCGCCTGGTGCTACCGGTGGCCGACAGCGGCGAGCCGGCATTGAAAGTAAGCTTCCTCGGTGATCTGGAAGGCCTCGCCCGCCGCCGCGCCCGGGCCAATCTGCCGGCCTGGCGCCAACAGGCGCCGTTCATGCTGCTGTGGCTGTTTCTGCTGATCGCCGCCGCACGCCCGCAATGGCTCGGTGAGCCTTTGCCGATTGCTGCGAGCGGTCGCGATCTGCTGGTGGCGGTGGACGTGTCCGGTTCGATGGACTTTCCCGACATGCAATGGAATGACGAAGACGTCAGTCGCCTGTCGCTGGTCCAGCATTTGCTCGGTGACTTCCTGGAAAGCCGCGACGGCGACCGGGTCGGTTTGATCCTGTTCGGCAGCCAGGCTTATCTGCAAGCGCCGCTGACGTTTGACCGGCGCACCGTACGCGTGTGGCTCGACGAAGCGCGGATCGGCATCGCCGGCAAGAACACCGCCATCGGCGACGCCATCGGTCTGGCGCTGAAACGCCTGCGCATGCGCCCGGCGCAGAGCCGCGTGCTGATTCTGGTGACTGACGGCGCCAACAACGGCGGAGAGATCGAGCCGCTGACCGCCGCAAAACTGGCGGCCAACGAAGGCGTGAAAATCTATCCGATCGGCATCGGTGCCGACCCGGAAGAAAGCGGCGCCACGGCACTGCTCGGCGGCAACCCGACCCTCGACCTCGACGAGCCGGCACTCAAGGCCATTGCCGACGCTACCGGTGGCCGTTATTTCCGTGCCCGCGACGGCAAGGAACTGCAAGCGATCAAGGACACCCTCGACCAACTGGAGCCGGTGGCCCAGCAACCGACCCAGGCGCGCCCGGCTCAGGCCTTGTATCAATGGCCGCTGGCATTGGCGTTGCTGTTGAGCATGTTGCTGGTCGCCCGCGAATTGTGGCCGGACAACCCGCTGCAACGCCTGTTCACCAAGGAGCTGTATCTGCAAAGCCCCCTGCCTGACTGGCGCGAGCGCCTCAAGCGCCTGCGTTTGCGGAGGCGCCGATGATCGCCCTCTGGCCGCACTGGTTCCGTCCATGGTGGTTGCTGCTGTTGCCGCTGCTCGGCTGGTTGATCTGGCAGCTCTGGCACCGGCAGAAACGCGCCGGACGCTGGCAGATGATTCTGCCGCCGGCGTTCCATGCCGCGTTGCTCAGTGGCGGCAGCGGTCGCGACAGCAAACTGCCGTGGGTTGCATTGGGCGTCGCGTGGTTGCTGACGATCCTGGCGCTGCTCGGGCCGAGCTGGGAACGGGTTGAACAGACCAGCCAGAAACCAGCGGATCCGCTGGTGGTGGTGCTGGAACTGACCCCGGAAATGCTCGCCACCGACTCGCCGCCGACCCGTCTGGAACAGGCCCGGCGCAAGCTGTTCGACCTGCTGAAAGCACGCAGCGATGCACAGACCGCCATCGTCGTATATGCCGGCAGCGCCCACACGCTGGTGCCGCTGTCGGATGATCTGGCGACCAGTCGCAATCTGCTCGATGCCCTCAAGCCGTCGCTAATGCCGGAGAGCGGCCATCGCGCCGATCTTGCCGTGAGCAAAGCGCTGACCTTGCTGGAACAAGGGGCGCTGGGTCAGGGCCGCATTCTGCTGATCGGCTCTTCGCTTTCGGAAGAAGAACGCCAAGGCATTCGCCGCGCACTGAGCGGGCAATCGGCGCAGCTGCTGATGCTTGGCATCGGCACCGCCGAGGGCGCGCCGATTGCTCAGGAGGACGGCAGCTTCCTCAAGGACGCCCAGGGTGCGATCCGCGTGCCGCAACTCGACAGCCCAGGCCTCGGTGCCTTCCTCAATTCGGTGGGTGGCGAGTACCACAGCGCACGGCTGGATGAATCGGACTTGCGCAGCCTCGGCCTGCTCGATGGCCCGCGCAGCCTGCGCAATGACGGCCAGACCCTGCGCCTCGATACCTGGGCCGATCAGGGTTACTGGCTGCTGTTGCCGCTGTTGCTGCTCGCCGCCTGTGCCGGGCGCCGTGGCTGGTTGTTCTGTCTGCCGTTGCTGTTTTGCCTGCCGCAACCGAGCTACGCTTTCAATTTCGAAGACCTGTGGCTGCGCCCCGACCAACAGGGTTTGCATCTGCTGAAGCAGAAGCGTCCGGCCGAGGCCGCGCAACACTTCGAAGACCACCAATGGCAAGGGCTGGCGTTGTACGAGGCCGGCGATTACAGTGGCGCCGCCGAGCGTTTCGCCGAGGGCAGCGATGCCCGCGCCCACTACAATCGTGGCAACGCACTGGCGAAAAGCGGTGAGCTGGAAGCGGCGATCGACGCCTATGAACAGGCCCTGGAATTGCAGCCTGACTTGCGCCCGGCGCTGACCAACAAGGCGCTGGTGGAAAACCTGCTCAAGCAGAAAAACACTCCGCCACCGACCGAGCCCGAGAAGCAACCGACGCAGCAAAACGTGCCGGGCGACGAACCACCGCCCGCCACCGCGCCGCCACCGGCGATCAAGAATGACGCGCAAAGTGAGGCCCAGCCTGCGGAGTCGGCCAACGAACCGCCGCCGACTACCCCGCCACAGCCAGGCCCCAACGAATTGCCGGACAGTGCGCCGGACGCGGAGCAGAACACGGCCCCGACGCTGAGCCCCGGCGAGGACAACCTCGAAGGCGAGCAGCGTCAGGCACTGGAACAATGGCTGGGCAAAATCCCGGACGATCCGGGCGAATTGCTGCGACGCAAATTCTGGTACGAACAGCAACAACATCAGGATCAGGAAAACACTCGATGACCCGTTTCACCGCTCTCTTGCTACCCCTGCTGATCTGCACGGCCACCGCTCAGGCGGCCGAGCTGACGGCCAGTGTGGATCGCAGTCGCCTGAACTCTGGCGAGACGGTGGAGCTCACCCTCGAATCCAACGATGTCACGCAGTTCGGCAAGCCGGACCTGACCCCGCTGGAACCACTGTTCGAAGTGCGCGGCACGCGCCAGGTCAACCAGCTGAACACCCTCAACAACGAGAACCGCGCCACTACGCGCTGGATCATCACCCTGTTGCCGAAACAGAACGGCAGCGTTGAGATTCCGTCATTGAAACTGGGTGAAACCCAGAGCCAGCCGATCACCGTGCAGGTGGTGGAAAGCGACGTAACCGAAGATAAGAATGTGCTCGACCCGGTGTTCATCGAGTCCAGCCTCGACCAGAGCAGCGTCTATGTGCAGGCCCAGGCCGTCCTGACCTTGCGCATCTACCATTCGGTGTCGCTGTACGACGACAGCAGCGTCACGCCGTTGCAGATCACCGATGCACGAGTCGAACAGCTGGGTGACACACGCACCTACGAAAAAGACATCAACGGCGTGCGTCACGGCGTGATCGAAATGCGCTACGCAATCTTCCCGCAACACAGCGGTTTGCTGACCATCACCCCGCAAACCTTCAGCGCCACACGGGTGGACACCCAGCCTGCCAAGGACGCCAACGCACAGGGGCCGAAACCGGGCAAAGTGTTGCGAGTGACTTCTACGGAAATCCCGCTGACGGTCAAACCCAAACCGATCACTTATCCGGCCGACGCGCCGTGGCTGCCGGCCCGCAGCCTGAGCCTCAGCGAAAGCTGGAACCCGGAACCGGATCACTCTCAGGTCGGCGACTCCCTAACCCGCAGCCTGACCCTCAAGGTCGAAGGCCTCGCCAGTTCGCAACTGCCCGCCCTGCCGGCCACCGAAGCCAACGGCCTGCGTCGCTACCCGGACCAACCGGTGCTCAACAACCAGAGCAGCGAGCGTGGCCTGATCGGCAGCCGTGAAGAGCGCGAAGCCCTGGTGCCGAGCCGCAGCGGTTCAATCGAACTGCCGACCGTGGACGTGGTGTGGTGGAACACCTTCGAAGATCACCTGGAACACACCAGCCTGCCGGCCCGTACCCTGCAAGTGGTGAACAACCCGAGCCTGCAGGTCGACACCCCGGCCGGCAGCGCACAATCCTTCAACACCGCCGACAGCGAAGCGCTGTGGTGGTGGAAACTCAGCACACTGATCCTGGCCTGCACCACCCTCCTCGGCTTCGGCCTCTGGTGGCGCGCCCGCTGGCAACCGGCAATCCTGCGCGCCGCCCAAACCGGCCCGAGCCCGCGCACGCTGCTCGACGACATCAAACGCGCCAGCCAGGCCAACGACCCGCAAGTTACCCGCCAGGCGCTCGACGCCTGGGCACGTCAGCAGCCGGAAACCCTGGCGGACATGGCGGCGCGTTTTGTGCCGCTGTCGGATGCGCTTGATGGGCTGAACGGCGCGCTCTACAGCGAGACCGGGCAGCATTGGCAGGGTGAGGATCTATGGCGGGCGATCCGGACGATTCCGACGGCGGAGCGGGTGCAGGATCCGGTTGGGGATAGTGGGTTGCCGCCGCTTTATCCGAAGTAAGCGAAAGAACACCGGCAAACGACATCAAACGATGCCGCACGTCGCGCTCGAATTCGCTTCTGGCAAGATCAGCAGACCACTCGACGTGGTTTGCCCTCCTCCTTCATTTGCTTGTAAGCAGATGCTCGAGATTCAACACCGACACCCGTCCTGCCTGGTTGTTTTCCTGCTTTGCTCGCTCGATGGCCGACGCAATCAGAGCGAGGCACTTTCCCGCTTCCACACCTGAACTTGTCATCGACCTGATGGCGTCCAGCGCCGCGTACCTGACGGTTTCGCCTTCGTGAAACATGACATCCAGCAATACAGCCCGAACGCGTTCTTCAGCAACGTCCCCCATGGATTCGCACATGCATTCAAAAGGGGACAGATTTATTAATCAAATAAATCTGCCCCCTTTTTTCTTTTGCCCCCTTTCTTTCATCAAGTTAACTTTTTACAAGTTTATAAAGCCGCGACCTCAGCATATCAAACTCATTATTCTCTACAACTAATGCCTGACCACCGCTATAAAGAACAAGATCACTCAGAGAGCCCATCCCACCATACATAGATACCAACTTCGACGAGGCATACTTAGGATCGCTGTGAAAATCTTCCCGAACTCCCTCAAGAGCCGCCGCCCACCCCACCACGCGCCCACCCCCGACACCGCGAAGAAGTTCAATCATTCGTTTAAGAGTCAAATCAATATCTTTTAGGTTCATTTCAGCGGACTCGAACTGATTACTTCGACACCCTTAATTAACCAGGGTTTTTCAACTACAATCTGCTGTGTTCCACCAACGTACAACCCACCTTGAGATCCAACCTCGCCAATATACACCTTGGTACCTGCCGGTATTTTTATCTCAAATGCAGTGTCGATTGGCGACTTCGCGCCTCCTGGCCACTCCGGCAAAACAGCCTTATCAATTCTTGACTGCAAAACACCAGATGGCGATTCAGTACTAAAATACTGCCCCAGAGGCTGATCGAGAGTACCAGCTCGGTAAAGAACGGTATCCTTTTCGAGTGTGACAACAGTGTAACGTCCGCCAGAAAAAGTTCCAGCAATGTCATCGTTCAATGGTCCAGGTTTGATTGCCGTGTAGGTACCCTCGACTAACCCCAGACCTTTTGAGCCACCAGTCCCCTCCTTTGTGCCACTCCCTCCGCCTTTCGTCCCACCCTTCCCACCTCCAGGCACCTTGATCGTCGGCGCGATGGCGGACACGCTCTGCGCCAGACCTTCAACAGCCGCCATCGCCAATTCATGACTGATACCGAGCGTCTGGACCAGCGTGTCGGCAATAGCTGCAACCGTATGCCCGGCGGTAATACCCGCCAGCATGTTCTGGAAGCCATAGTTTTCGGTGATCAGCAGATCAAAGAGGTGAGCGGCTTCAGGTGATGCAGAAGCGGCCAGGTCTTTGAGTTTCTGGGCTTTGCTCTCCGCGTCGGCAACCAGACTGGAGAAGGGACCGCATCGATCCGGATTGGATGCACACTGTGCGACCGCCTCAATATCCTGTTTCTGGCTCAGCTCATGGTATTCGCCATAAGCCTTGTTTGCGCAGGTCGAGTCGTTTCCGCAGTTAATCATCTCCTTCGCAGCGCGCTCAAGATCCGAGTGCGACAGGTAGTTGTACTGCGTAGCCGTGGCCGCAATGTTCGCAGCGATATTGGGGTCGGTCCCGGCAAGCACAGCAGAAAGCACGGCCATCAACTGCGACATCGCCAACAGGTTGGCTTTGGACTGACCGGCCCCCGGCATATTCGGATCGTAATCGGCAGGCAGTATCAAATCCGCCAGGTATTGAACCATGGCCTCGTTGGCGCCACCCGCCAGAGCTCCGGTCTTGAAGTCTCCGCCCATGGCCATGGATTTCAGACCACCCACAAGCGCGTGCGCTGCAATCTTGGTCGGGCTTCCATCCACCAGATTCAAATTGCCGATTTTGTTGGCCGCCAGAGCACCGCCGATGTCGATAACAGCACCCAACATATTGTTGATGAAGTTATCGCCCAGGCTGCCGCCCTGCAGAGCTGTCTGGGCAAGCGTGTCGGCACTGGTCTTGAGAACCACCTGCCCTGCGCTGTTCCAGTCGAACCCGAGTTCGGTCGGGTTGTAACCAAGACCTGTACCGATCCCGCCCAGCATCCCGGAAAGCACATAGCTCTGGATGTTGTCGCTGCTGAAGACGTCTTTGAGCACCGAGCCCAAATCACCTTTGTTGCTGATCGCACTATTGGCGGCGGTGGTCTCGACAGCGATCAGAATCGCATTAGCAAAACCTGCGGAGAACGTTCCTGCCGTGGCACCAATCAAGCCTGCGCCCGCCCCCCCGGTAACCGCAGCGAGCATAATGGCAAGGACCAGTTGAGCAGCTACACCCAGGCCGGAGTTCGAGTACTTGAAGCTCTTGTGAATTTCCTCGACACGTCGCCAGTCAACGTCGCCTCGCAGTTCCGCCTCTTTGAGCCAGGCCAGTTTTGGATCAGCCGCGACCATGGTGTCGATGGTCTGACTGACACTTTGCTGGTCGATCTTTTTGATATCGATCTTCAAACCGTCAACAGCTTTGATGACGAGTTTGCCGTTGGCTGTCAGCTCGCTTTGACGCAGGGTTTCATCCGTATTGCCCTTGCCTTTTGCCGAATTCCATCCCGCGTTGCTGTTGCTCTTGGTATGGCTCTCATCGTGTAGATCCTTGACCCCTTCAAATGTGATGGAGCCACCACTGTCGAGCGTGATGTCGTGACCACTATCCAGCTTCGCCACTTGATAGCGCTGATCACCGGTACTTTTCAGGGTCAGGTCGCCACCCGAGGTGATCTCACTGCCCACGTGCGTGATGTTGGTGACTTCATCACGCTTGGTTTTGAGGCTGCCGAAACTGCCCTTTTTCTTCATGTCGTACAGCGAGTAATCCGAGTCCTGTTTGGCCAGGATCTCCAGATTGTTCCCCGCCACCAGATAAGCCTCATCGCCCGCCGTCACACGGCTGGACACCACACTGAGGTCTTTGCCCGCATCCAGCCTGACGTCGCCGCCAGCCGAAATACCGGACATGACCTGGCTGACATGATCCTCCTGGACCGTGAGCTTCTTGCTCTTGGACAGCGAGTGGGTTTCGTCCGCCGCCGATGTGATCAGCAAGTCTCCGGTGGCCTTGATCGATGCATCGCGCTTGGCATCGATCTGGCTCGCAACAACGGCGATATCGCGTTTGGCATCGGCCTTGAAGTCGCGCCCGGCGTCGATCTCGGCACCCAGTTGGGTGACGTCGCTGCTGTTGTGGCGGTCGTCCTGGAAAACGCTGTTGTTGACCTGGACGGATGAAACGTTGATGTCGCGCCCCGCATTCAGGATCGTGTCCTGGCCACTCTTCATCACGCCGCCGGCGACGTTGATATCTTTGGCCGCCTTGATGGTCAGGTCATTGGCCGCTTCGATCCTTGCCGCGTTGTCGGCGTAGTCATGATGCTGGGTGCCAAACCGGGTGCTGTTGTCGGAGGAGGTGATCGTGCGTTCATTGATCACGTCCCCGGTGCGAGTGGTCAGGTTCACATCGCGGCCGGTGATGATGCCGCCGGACTTGTTGACGATATTGTTGGTCGCCAGCAGATCCAGACGGTTACCCGCCTCGATCAGGCCACTGTTGACGATGTCCTTGCTGGCCGTCGCCGACAGGTTGTTCGTCGCCTTCAACGTCCCGACGTTGTCGAGGTTGCCGCCGGCAATCAGCGTCACATCGTTACCGGCAATCAGCGCGCCGGTCGGGCCGAGGCGGCCGTTGGCCTGGGCCAGGTACAGCACCGGCACCAGCACTTTTTCGCCGTTCACTTCGTGCTCTTCGAGCCAGACGATGTCGTGGGTCAGCGCCGCCACCTGTTCGGCCGTGAGGCCCACGCCCACCGACAGGTGGAGGGAGTCCTTGCTGGCGATGGCGTTGTCCATCAGGTAGCGGAACATGTCCTCGTTGTTGCTGCGACCGTCGATGAAGGCCTGGCCGGTTCGGGCGGTCACGGCTTGCTGGACCAGACGCTGTTCGAACAGGCCGTCACCGAGGCGTTTGGCGCTCTGATCGGGGTCGTAACCCAGCTTGCCGAGCAAATAGTCCGAGCTCATGAAGGACTTGAGGTTGGTCAGCGCCGGGTTGGTCTCGATCAGGTATTTGTGGCCGTTGGCCGGGGCCTTGGTGTCCGGCAGGCCGGTTACGCGAGTGACCGGTCGAGTGTCGACCGACTCCCGAGCATCATTGCCCAGGCCGCTACGGCCCGGACCCGCTGGCGTTACCGGGAGATTCACGTCGAGCGTGCTGGCAACCGCCTTGACCATCGTCGGGTCACGTCTGAAGGTGTCGACGGCGCGGGTGCTGTCAGAGACCGGCGCGGGCGTGTCGACCAACAAGCTGCGCGGGCCACCGCTGCTGCCTGCGACCAGATGCTGCTCGGCGTTGACCGACTCGCCGGCCACGGTCCAGGTCGGTGATGGTCCGGTGGCGACGACCGGGGCAAGATCACTGGCCCCCTCGGTGCTCATACGGAACAGGCCTTTGTCGCCGGTTGGCAGGGAGAAGCCCGGCAGGGTCAGCGGGTTGACTTGCTGTTGCGCCAGATCAGGCGGCAACTGGCTGTTGACCCGGATGACGGTTGTGCCGGTCGCGCCCACGTTAGTGTTGCCGACCTTGTTGGCACCGCCGGTGGAGCCGTAATCCTGATGGATGACGCTGTTTTTCAGATCCTGGGTGGCGGTGATCGATACATTGCCGCCAGCCTGGATGACGGCGTTGCGACCGGAGTTTACGCTGCTTCCATCGCGCGCGACTTCCTTGTCGTCCCTCAGCTCAAAACCCTGCAATCGGGTCGGCATTTGCACCAGGTTATTGGCGTCGTACTGAGATTGAAGGCTGGTGTTACCCCACGTGTATCCGGACAGGGTAAGGTCGCTGACCCCCTTGTTCGTCACGGAATCCTTGATCGTGATGACACGGATCATGCCACCATCATGGCCTTTCTCACGTTCGGTGCCGGAGGCCACGACACCCTGAGCGAATTGGCCAGTGCCGTCGATGTAGTAGACGTTGGGAAAATCAGGGTTGTTGCGCTGGTTGTACGCCACCACCTCAGGCATGAAGGTGTTGAACGAGCCCGAGTCGATTGCACCGGTGCGATAGATACGCGTCCGTTCGACGCTGCCACTGACCGCGCCGACGTTCCTCATATTGGTGGCGTTGATGGTGATGTTGCCCGACGCACTGAGGGTACTTTTGCTGTTGAGGAATTCACCGCCGTTGAAAACGAAATCGCTACCGGCCCTCAACAACGAGGACGCCGTGGTGTCGTTGTCCTGACCGCCCTCGAACACTTCACGGGCAATCAGGTTGACGTCGTAGGTGCCACCCGAACAATCGCCACACTGCACGGCGATGAAACCGGACACCAGCTTGCGATTCAGAGCGAAGTTTTGCGTACCGTCATCGCCGGAAGTACGGTTGGCGAAGTTGGCTGCGTCGATCTTGAAAGTCTTGCCACTTTCCATCGAGCCCGACAGGTTCGAGACCTGGCTGGCCTGCGCAGTGCCATAGCCTTTGATGGTCACGTAGCCCAGACCGTAGAAGTCGCCGTTCTGGTTCGTCAGACTGCCGACACTCAGGGTCATGTCGTTGCCGCTGAAAATCAGCCCGCGATCATTGAGCAAACTGCCGGTATTGATGTTCAGGTTCTGCGCCGCGCCCAAGGTGCCGTAGTTGGCGACACTGCCGGCGTTGACCGTCAGATCTTCACTGGACGTGATGCGGCCCGAGTTGATGAGTGCCCCGCCGGTACTGATCGTCGACGATGCGCCGCTGGCAATGCTGCCGGCGCCGCCGATGTTCAGTTGCGCGGCGGAAAGGTACATACCCCGCTGACTCGACATCCGGCCGTTGCCGCCATAGGCCCCGGTCAGTTGCATGTCGATGTTGCCATCGCTGGCGATCAGACCGTCGTTGCTCCAGTTGCCTCCGCGTATCTGCAACAGGTCGGAGGCCAGCAGTTTGCCGCTGGCACTCTGGCTGAATTGCCGGACATTCACGTTCAGGCGTCCGGCCTGGATCACGCTGGAGTTGTTCCAGGTGTCGGCCGTCAGATCAAGCAGCCCGCCCGTGGTGATGCTGCCACCTGCGCCAAGCACATTGGCCGTGGAGATATCGAACCGGCCGCGTCCGACATGGTTGAGCTGGCCGCCCTCGTTGAGGAAGCTACCGACGGCCAGCGTCATATCGGTGTTGGCGGTTTCCAGCACACCATTGCGGTTGTCGAGCAGACCGCCAATCTGGAACTCGGTCTTGCCGTCAGTCCCCAGCGAGCGCAGGCGACCATTCTGGTTATTGACGCTGGCGGCTTTGACGGTCAATTGGCTGTTGCTTTCAATGACACCCGCGCCGTTGCCCAGTGCACCGCTCAAACCGAAGTCGATGCGTTGACCGGCGATCTGCCCGGCGCCGTTGTCCAGGCTCGAGCCCGTTACGCCGACCAGTCCCTTGGCATAGATCACGCCATTGCGGTTATCGAATGCGGCGGTAGTAATGTTCGCGTCGGTGCCTTGCGCAGAGAGACGCCCGCCGTTGTTGTCGAGGCCGGCGAGTGCCGACAGCTTCAGGCTCTGCGCCTGGATGACGCCACCCTGGCGGTTGTTGTTCAGGTCGAAACCGTTGCGCAGTACGCCGACAGTTCGCGCCTCGAGTGCGCCCTTGATGCTGGACAGAATCCCGCCACGGTTGTCGATGTTGGCCGCGCTGACAACCACATTGCCCTCTTGGGCGATGACTTTGCCGCTCTGGTTATCGAGGTCGCCCGCGATATCGAGGGTCAGGCCGGTCTGGCTCTGGATCGCCCCTTTGCCATTGGAGAGGCTGGCGGCTTTGAGCTGCAAATCGGCGTTCTGGCTGTAGATCAGGCCGTCGCCATCGTTGCGCACCGCTGCACTGGCGGTGATCTGCAATTGATCCTTCGCCGCAATGGTGCCGGCGCCGCCGTTGTCGAGCGAGCCGGTCAGCAGTTGCAGTGTGCCCTGGCTGGCGATCTGACCGTTGCGGTTGCTTAAATCCGTGACGCCTTTGATCACCACCGGGCCTGTGCCGGCCAGTTTGCCGGCGTTGTTGTTCAACTGCCCCGCCAGGTTCAGGGTGATCGCATCGTTGGAAGCGAACTTGCCGGCGCTGTTGTCCAGGCTCGAAGCGCTGGCGTTGATCGCCCCAAGTGCGTTGATGGAGCCATCGGCGTTGGTCAGCGCAGCGCTGGCGATGTCCAGTGCGGCGCCGCTGTTGATCAAGCCGCCCTGATGGTTGTCGAGTGCCCCATTGAGCGTGAGGGTCTGCCCCGCCACGCTGCTGAGGATGCCCTTGTTGCTGTTGTCCAGACTGCCGGCCTTGACGTCCAGATTGCCTTGCGCGACCAGTGCGCCAGCGCCGCTGTTGAGCAGCGCGTCCTTGAGCTCGACGCTCACGTCACCATTGCGGCTGGACAGCGTGCCGTTGTCGCGGTTGTCCAGACTGTCACCGTTAACGCTCAGTGCCTGCCAACCCGACATCAGGCCATTCCGGTTGGTCAGCGTGGTGCCGCTGATCTTCAGTTTTTCGCCGCTGATCAACTTGCCGGCACTGTTGTTCAAGACCCGCCCGATGACATCAAAACCCAGGTTGCTGGAGATTTCGCCTTCCTGGTTGTTCAGGTCGCGCAGGCGTTTGAGGGTCAGCGGTCCCTTGGCGGTCAGCAAGCCGTTGCGGTTGTCGAGATCGCCATGGGTCAGATCCACGGTTACGGCTTTGTCGCCCAGCAGACGCCCGCCGTTCTGGGTCAGCGAGGTCAGGGTCAGATCGATGTCACCGCTGGCGGAGACTTCGCCACCGTTGCTGGAGTCCAGGGATTTCGCCGTCAGCGACAGGCTGCCCTGACTGTTGATCAAACCTTTGTCGCGGTTGTTCAGCGCCATGGCATCGAGCGTAACGGCACTGACGCCCTGCAATATGCCGCCCTGGTTGTTCAGGTCGGCAGTGCGAACGCGTAGCGCCTGCGCCGCACTCGTCAGGCCATCGCTGTCATTGCGCAACAAGCCGTCTACGGTGAGGTCGAGGTCGCCACGGCTGATCAGGCTACCGCCGCTGTTGTTCAGGCTGGCACTGTGTGCATCGATGGTGGCGGCGCCGATCAGGCCTTTGACGTTGTCCAGTGCCTGGGCGATGCGCAGGGTCAGACCCTGAGTGCTCAGAACTTTGCCGTTGCTGTTGTCGAGGTTCTGCGCGGTGAGGGTGAAGGCTTCGCCGCTGGAGATTTGCCCGCCCTGGTTGTTCACGCCATTGAGTTGCTTGAGCAGCAGACTGCCCGGGCTTTTGATAAGGCCGTTCTGGTTGTTCAACTGTCCGTTGTTCATGTCCAGGATCAGACTGGAATTGCTGAACAGCTTGCCGCCCTGCTGATCGAGCCCGGTGACCGATGCCTTCAACGCACCTTCGCTGGCGATCTGGCCGCCATCACGGTTGATGACCTGGCCGGCAACAAGATTGAGCGTATCGGCACTGCTGAGTCGACCGGTGCTGTTATCAAATGCCCCCGTGGTGACGGTGACGGCCTTGCTGGCACTCAGGGTGCCGGCCTGGCGGTTGTCGAGGCTGCTGCTGGAGAGGATCAGAGCCCCATCGGTAACTATCGCACCGCCCTGGTTATCAACCTTGCCGCTGCTGTCGAGCATCAGGTCCGAGGCACTGGACAGGCTGCCCCTGACGTTGGTCAGTTGCGAGGTTTTGACGGTCAACAGGTTTTCGCTGCTGACGTTGCCCTGGCTGTTGTCGAATGCACCGGTCAACGTCAGGTCCATGGCCTGCTGGCTCAGCAATTCGCCGCCCGTGTTGTCCAGCGAACCGCCCTGTACACCGAAGGTTGTGCCGGCACTGATCAGACCCTTGTTGCGGTTGATCAACTGTTCGACGGTCAACGTCAACGCCTGGCCGGTAAAGATTTTGCCCGCGTCGCTGTTATCAAGCTTTTTACCGGTGACCTGCAGATCGCTGTTGGTGCTGATTTCACCGCCACGGTTATCCAGGTCAGCGACATTCAAGGTCAGGGACTTCGTCGAGCCCACCAGACCGTTCAGGCGGTTGTCGAGCGCTTCGGCATCGATTTTGAGCACGCCTGTAGCGATCAACTGGCCGTGCTGGTTGTCGAGTTTTTTCGCCTGCACCGTCGCATCGGACTTGCCGACGATGTTGCCGGCACGGTTATCCAGAGTCTGATCCGTGGTGAGCGTCAGTTTGCCATCGCTGCTGATCAAGCCCTCGCGGTTGTCCAGGCTGTCGCTGTGGCTATCCAGCGATGCCGCGGAAATGACACCTTTGGTGTTGTTCAGCGCTTGTGCGATACGCACGACCAGACCTTGCTGGCTCAGCAATTTGCCGTTGCTGTTATCGAGGTCATGGGCAGCGAACGTGAAGGCTTGCTGGCTGGAGATCTCACCACCCTGGTTGTTCACGCCATTGAGTTGCTTGAGCAGCAGTTCGCCGGGGGCGTTGATCAAACCGTTCTGATTGTTCAACTGACCCTGGTTCAGATCGAGACTGAGGCTGGTTTTGCTGAACAGCTCACCACCCTGCTGATCGAGCCCTCGCACCGAAGCATTCAGGGCGAGTTGACTGGCGATTCGACCTTTCTGGTTGTTGACTTGCGCCGCAGTGAAGTCCAGCGAGCCGCCGCTGATAATCCGGCCACCCTGGCTGTTGTCGACGTCACCGGTGACGATCCGGCTGGTGTCCTTGCCGGAGATCAGGCCTTTCTGACTGTTATCGAGGCTGGCGCTGTCGAGTGTCAGGGTGCTGTCGGTGCTGATGGCACCGTTGCGGTTGATGAGCGCGCCGCCACTGGTCAGCGCCAGGGCGCCGGCGCTGCTCAGGCTGCCGGTGCTGTTATCGATCCGCCCGGCATTGATGGTCAGTTTGCCTTCGCTGCTGATCAGGCCTTGCGTGTTGATCAGTGCATCATCGAGTGTAATCAGCAGCCCTTTGAGGCTGTCGAAGGTGCCGCCGCTGTTATCAAGCGATTGGCCGCTCAGGGTCGTTGCACCCTTTGCTGCGATCAGGCCTTTGTTCTGGTTGATCAGCCTGGCGACGATCAGCCCCAGATCGGTATCGGTCAGAATCTTGCCGCCATCGCTGTTGTCCAGTCGCTGGCCCTTGATGTTCAACAGCAGGCTGCTGGAAATCTCGCCCGCCCGGTTGTCGATGTCGTCCACCGCAACGGTCAACGCTTTCTTGCTGCCGACCAGGCCGCCATTGCGGTTGTCGAGTGTGCTGCCGGTCAGGCTCAGATTGCCCTGCGCGACCAATGCCCCACCCTGCTGTTGCAGGAGGCCGATCGTGGCGAACAAATCGCCTTGGCTGGAAATCCGTCCTGCGGCGTTCTGCACTTCGCCGGCCTTGATGCTGACCGCACCCACCGCACTGACCAGACCCTTGGTGTTGTCCAGCCGCGTACCTTCGTAGGCAACGCCGGCCTTGCCGATGATCAGCCCGTTGTCACGGTTGTCCAGGCGGTCGACCGTCAGCGTCGATGCCCCATCGGCCTGGATCAGCCCGCCACGGTTGTCCGCCGTATCGCTGCGCAACTGCAGCGTACCCTTGCCGGAAACCTTGCCATCACGGTTATCGAGATGCCCTGCCCGCACATCGATAGCGCCTTTGGCGGTGATTTCACCCTTGTTGCGGTTGTCGAGCAGACCACTGACCCGCACCACAAGTCGCCCGTCACTGACCACCACCCCGGCGTCGCGGTTATCGAGGCTGCCGGCCTTGAGGTCGAGTGCCACCGCAGAACCGAGCACACCGTCGCGGTTGTCCAAAGCGGCGCTCAGATCGATGTTCAGCCCAAGATCGCCCAGAACCTGACCGCCAACGTTATTCAACGCCGTACCGTTGAGTCGCGTGACCCCGGTACTGGAAACCTCGCCACCGCTGTTGTTCAACTGACCGATGGTGGCTGTCACGCCACCCTTGCCGTTGATCAAGCCACGTGTATTGAGCGCCTGATTGGCGGTGACGTTCAGCGCACCATTGCTCAGCACCTGACCGTCATTCTGGTTGTCCAGTGTCCCGGCAACCACATTGAGGTTTTGAGCCGCACTCAGGGTGCCACCCTGGTTGCTCAGGACCTGCGTGGCATTCACCGCAAGATTGCGACTGGCCACGATGCTCTTGCCGTTGTTGACGACAGTTTGCGCACTCAGGCTCACATCACCGTTGGTATTGCGACCGCCATCGGCATTCACCCCGGCTTCGATGACGCCACCGTTGGTGATTTGCCCACCGGCGCTGAGGTTGATGCTGTCCCGGGCCGCGAGGGTTTGCTGGTTGTTCAGGTTGCCTTGGGTTTGCACATTCAGTGCCGTACCCGCATAGATCGGACCACGCGCATCGAGGCTGGCGGCTTTGACGTTGACTGCGCCGGTGGCCGAGGTATCGACCATGCTCAATTGACCGTTGGCGTCGAGCTGGATGTCGCCACCGCTGGCAATCAGCTTGCCGTCGAGCTTCACCCCGACCCCGGCCTCGGTGCCGACCAGTTTGATCGCCCCGGCGTACATGCCACCCAGTGCCGAGGAATCGATGGCCAGTTGTGGCTTGGCACTGCCATCATCGGCGCGGGCCGTGGCATTGAGGTTGTCGGCGTTGACGTCGTTGCGACCGGCGATGATGGCGAGGTTTTTCGCCTGAATCTCGGCGTTGATCTTTGCACTGCGGGTGATGATTTCGAAACGGTCTACGTTGGTCGCATTGAGCCCGGCGCCTTCGATGGCGACGGTGCCCTGATCGACCTGGAACCGGTCCAGCCGACCGCTGCCATCGAGCACCGGTTTGCCAGTGGTGAGGGTGACGCGCGGCGTATTGATGAAACCGCAACCGTTGCAACTGATGCCGTACGGGTTGGCAACGATGACTCGCGCCGACTGCCCTGCCACTTCGGTGTAACCGCGTAGCTGGCTCGGGCTGCCGCCGATGACTTCGTTGAGAATCGCCTGGGCCGACCCGCTGTTCTTCAGGTGCGGGTTGTCAATGATGTAGCCGCCCAGTTGGGTGGACGAAGCCTGACTGGAACCGTTGTTGAGGATGACGCCCTGGGCGCTGACGTTGTACTCATGGAACTGGTTGTGCGACAGGCCGCTGCCGTTGGGCGTGGCGATGTTGATGATCTGTACGCCGTTGCCGGCGCGGTCGAGAGTGGTGCCCGGGTTGGCCACCACGATGCCGTCGGCCTGGGCCCACATCGGTTGCCAGAACATGACGTTGGCCAGCAGAAACGCCAGCCCGCGCTTGGGCATGCCCCAAAAAGTATCGCGATGTTTTACGGTCGCGGATGGCAGGCGAGCGAGGAAGGCGAACTGACGAACGTCCATGTAGAGGGTCTCGATGCAGCAAACAGAAATGGGCAGGCAGACCGCAGGCGCAGCGCTTCCCGACAGGCATTCACACGACGCCGGTCGACCGAGAAGTGAGTAAGAGGAAAAGTTGCCGGGGCAACCTGGATGTAGCGGGATCGGTCACGGAGCAGGCCGCGACACATCTGCCAGCTCCCTCATAGCAGCACACTGATGTCACAATAGTGGCGCGATATTAGATGGCCACTATTTTGGCGTCAATTAATGTGTGAGGCCGCGCAAGGTTGCCGACGAACGGTAGTAATACAGTCATACTTTTCAGGAGATGGCTTCTAAATTCCCCGATCGGCCCACCTGTCCCAATAATCTGTAAACTCCCCTTCTTTCGCCGCTTCCACATCCACGCGGCCATCACCTTTTTATATTGCGGAGTCAGCCTTGCGTCTGTTTCACACCTCCGACTGGCACCTTGGGCAAAACCTGCACGGCCAGGAGCGCGATTTCGAGCACGCCTGTTTTCTCGAGTGGCTGCTGCGCCAATTGAAGCTGGCGCAACCGGACGTGCTGCTGATCGCCGGCGACATCTTCGACACGGTGAATCCGCCGGTCAAAGCCCAGGAACGCCTCTACGATTTCATCGTCAGTGCCCACGAACAGCAGCCGTTGCTGACCATCGTGATGATTGCCGGCAACCACGATTCAGGCTCGCGGATCGAACTGCCCGCACCGTTGATGCGGCGTTTGCGTACCCATGCGTTGGGTCGGGTGCTTTGGCTGGATGACGGGCAGCTGGATGCCGAGCGTCTGTTGTTGCCGCTGCCGAATGCTTCCGGCGAGATCGCCGCGTGGTGCCTGGCGCTGCCGTTCCTGCGACCTGCCGAAGTGACCGGCGCGCATCTGGGCGACAACTATTTGCGCGGCATCGGTCAGGTGCATGAGTGGCTGATCGAAGCGGCAAACACCAAGCGCCAGCCGTGCCAGGCGCTGATCGCCATCAGCCATGCGCACATGGCCGGCGGTTCGGTGTCGGAAGACTCCGAACGCAGCCTGATCATCGGCAACGCCGAAGCCCTGCCGGCCAGCCTGTTCGGGCCGAGCATCAGCTATGTCGCCCTCGGCCATTTGCACAAGCCACAGAAGGTCAATGGCGAAGAACGGATTCGCTACAGCGGCTCGCCGATTCCGTTGTCGTTTTCGGAAATCAGTTATCAGCACCAGATTCTCGACGTTGTGCTCGACGGCGAAACCCTGGTCAGCGTCGAGCCGATACTGATCCCCCGCTCCGTCAACCTGCAACGCCTCGGCCCTGCGCCGCTGGCGGAAATCCTGTTGCAACTGGCGGACCTGCCGAACATTGATCTGCTGGCCGAAACCCGGCGCCAGCCGTGGCTGGAAGTGCGCGTGACCCTCGACGAGCCGCAACCGGATCTGCGCCATCAAGTCGAAAGCGCCCTGCAAGGCAAGGCTGTACGACTGGTGCGAATCGCCGCCGAATACGCCGGCAACCGTGGCGCTGACGGCGCCGAGGACGGCAGCGCTCTGATCGAACTGGACCAGCTCACACCACAGGAATTGTTCAGCCGCGCCTGGCTCGACAATTACGGCACCGAGGTCGACGAGCAAACCCTCAAGGACTTCGCCGAGTTGCTGCAAGACGTACAAATGGAGGGCGAGCAGCCATGAAGATTCTCGCCATTCGTTTGAAGAACCTCGCCTCACTGGCCGGCCCGTTCGAGATCGACTTCACCGCTGAACCGCTGGCCAGCGCCGGTCTGTTCGCCATCACCGGCCCCACCGGCGCCGGCAAAAGTACCTTGCTCGATGCCTTGTGCCTGGCGCTGTTCGGCGCCGTGCCGCGTCTGAACAACACCGGGCGTGACGCCAAGGTGCCGGACGCCGACGGCGAAATCGCCACCGGCGACCCGCGTACCCTGCTGCGACGCGGCACGGGCGAGGGGTTTGCCGAAGTGGATTTTGTCGGCGTCGATGGCCGCCGCTATCGCGCGCGCTGGGAAGCCAACCGCGCCCGGGAAAAGGCCGGCGGCAAGTTGCAGGCCAGCCGTCAGAGCCTGCGCGACATCGATCAGGATCAACTGCTCGCCAGCCAGAAAGGCGAGTACAAGGTTCAACTCGAAGCCGCGCTGGGCCTGAACTTTGAACAGTTCACCCGCGCCGTGCTGCTGGCCCAGAGTGAGTTCAGTGCGTTCCTCAAGGCCGATGACAACGACCGCAGCGAACTGCTGGAAAAGCTCACCGACACGGCGCTGTACACCCGCCTCGGCCGTCGCGCGTTCGACAAGACCAAAGAAGCGCGCGAAGCCCACAAACAGTTGCAGGATCAGGCCAGCGGCGTGACCCCACTGCCGCCCGAGGCCCGCGCCGAACTCGACGAACGCTTCAACGCTGCCCAGCAGCAATTGAAGTTGCAGCAGGCGCAGCTCAAACAGCTTGAGCAGCAGCACACCTGGCTCAAGGATCTGCACCTGTTGCAGGACGCGCAGAAGGCGGCCGCCGAGCAACTGCAGAGCGCCGAACATGAGCGCGAAACGCTGGCTGGCGAACGCTTGCGACTGACGCGCCTTGAACAGCTCGCCCCGCAACGGCACCAGTTCGCCCGCAAGGCTGAAATCGACGCACGACTGACGCCACTGGCGGCGCAAATCAGCGCGCACACCCAACAACAAGGTGAGCTGACTGAACGTCAGACTCAACTTGAACAAGACCTGAGTGCTGCACAAATCGCCCTGACCGAAGCGCAGAAGCAACAGAGCGAAAGTGCACCGCTGTTGCGTCAGGCCTTCGATGAGCAAAGCACCCTCACGCGTCTGGCCAAGGATGTTGCTTCCGGCACCGAGGCAAAGCAGGCCGCCGAACAGGCCAGCACTGAGGGCCAATGCGCAATCCAGACCCTGCTCGATCAGCAAAAGCAGGTTGCCGAGCGCCTCCAACGCATTGCCGCCGATCTGGAGAAAAGCACTCATCTGGCACCATTGAGCGAAGCCTGGAACGCCTACCGCGACCGTTTGCAGCAACTGATGCTGATCGGCAACCGGTTGAACAAGGGCGAAAGCGAACTGGCAAGTCTCGAACAGAACGCCGCCCGCGCCACCGAAGAACTGGCCTCGCAAAAACAGCAGCTTGAAGTGCTGTTCAAAGAGGCCGGCGCCGAGCCGGACGCCGTCGCCGAGCAGATCGGTATCCTCGGCACCCTGTTGCAGGACAACCGCAAGCAACAGCGAGCCTTCGAAGACCTCACACGCCTTTGGGCCAGTCAGCAGGAACTCGACAAACGAGGCGCCGAGCTGCAACAGCGCCAGCTCGATGCGCAACAGGAGCGCGAGCGCCTGACCCAGGACGGGGTGAAAACCAAGTCCGAACTGACCATCGCCGAACAGACCCTCAACGTCACCCGTGAACTGCTCGAACGCCAACGCCTGGCCCGCAGTGCCAGTGTCGAAGAGTTGCGTGCGCAGTTGCAGGACGACCAGCCTTGCCCGGTCTGCGGCAGCAACGAGCATCCGTATCACCAGCCGGAAGCCCTGCTGCAAAGCCTCGGTCGTCACGATGAAAGCGAACAGGCCAACGCGCAGCAAGCGGTCGATCAACTGAAGGAAAAACTCACCGAACTGCGTACCAGCGTCAGTGGCGTGATTGCTCAACAGAAAGAGTTGCTGCAACAACAGGAACAACTGGCGGTACAACAGCAAGCGCTGACGCCGAGCATCGAGTCTCATCCGCTGGCAACCCAGTTGCTGAATCAGGACAGCGACAAGCGCGCGGCCTGGCTGACGCGCCAGAACGATCAACTGAACCAGAGCATCACCCAGGACGAACAGCGCCAGACTGCCCTGCTCACCCTGCAACAGGATGCGGCGCGCCTGACCCAGCAATTGCGTCACGCCGAAACCGCACACCAGCAAGCCACCCAGCACCTGAGCAATCAGCAGCGCGAGTTGAATGCCGACCGCCAGCGTCTGGACGAAGAACTCGCAGCCTTCGCCACACTGCTGCCCTCCGAAACTCACGAAGCCCTGCGCGCCGAACCGGCCGCGACTTTCATGCAGCTTGACCGGCAGGTCGCCGAGCGACTGGCGCAAGTCGATCAGCAAAAAGAAGAACTGGCCGAACAGCAACAACGCCAGCAGACGCTTGAGAAAGAACAGGATCGTCAGCAGAGCCGTGTACAGCAGTTGCAAACCGCTGAGCAACAGCTCAACGCGCTGACCGCTCAACAACAGGCCAGCCAGGAGAAACTGGCGCAATTACTGGGCGATCACAATTGTGCCGAGCACTGGCAGCAGCAGCTTGAACTCGCGGTGGAACAGTCGCGCAACGCAGAGTCCACCACGACACAGGCACTGCAAGGCGTGCGCACGCAACTCGTGCAAATCGCCACCGAACTCAAGGCGCAGCAAGAGCGTTTGCAGGCGCTGGAAACCGAAGACCGTGATCTGGCGGGCAAGATTGCCGACTGGCGCGCCCGCCATCCGGAACTGGATGACGGTGGTCTCGAAGAGCTGTTGCGGGTCGATGAGGCGCAGGTCGGCGAGCTGCGCGAGCGTTTGCAGCGCAACGAAAAAGCCCTGGAACACGCCAAAGTGCTGTTGCAGGAGCGTGATCGCCAGTTGCTCGAACATCAGGCGCAGCACAACGGCCACCTCGAAGCCGAACAGCTCATCGCGGCCCTCGCAGACCTGCAGAATCAGTACGGCGCCAGTGAACAGCTCTGCGCCGAACTGCGCGCCGAACAAGTCGAAGATCAGCGCCGGCAGAACGCCAACTCCGCGCTGGCGCAGCAGATCGCCGACGCCTATGCCGAATATCAGCGCTGGGCGCGCCTCAATGCCTTGATCGGTTCGGCCACCGGTGACACGTTCCGCAAGATCGCACAGGCCTACAACCTCGACCTGCTGGTGCATCACGCCAACGCGCAACTGCGCCAACTGGTCAAACGCTATCGCCTGAAGCGTGGCGGCAGCATGCTCGGCCTGCTGGTAATGGACACCGAAATGGGCGACGAACTGCGCTCGGTGCATTCGCTGTCCGGCGGCGAAACCTTCCTGGTGTCGCTGGCCCTTGCATTGGGTCTGGCTTCGATGGCGTCGAGCACGCTGAAGATCGAATCGCTGTTCATCGACGAAGGCTTCGGCAGCCTCGATCCGGAATCCCTGCAACTGGCCATGGACGCCCTCGACGGCTTGCAGGCACAGGGCCGCAAGGTCGCGGTGATTTCCCACGTGCAGGAAATGCACGAGCGGATTCCGGTGCAGATTCAGGTGCAGCGCCAGGGCAATGGCTTGAGCACCTTGGAGGTGAAATGAACACGCTGTATTCGTTCCGCCGCTGCCCGTACGCGATGCGCGCGCGGATGGCCCTGCGTTATTCAGGCGTGCCGGTGGACATCATCGAAGTCAGCCTCAAGGCTAAACCGGCCGAGATGCTGGCGATTTCGCCCAAGGGCACGGTGCCGGTGCTGGATGCCGGTGGACAGGTGATCGATGAGAGCCTGGAGATCATGCGCTGGGCGCTGGCGCAGAATGATCCGGATGACTGGTTGCTGGGTGGCGATTCAAGGATTGCCGAGTTGATCGAAGCCAACGATCAAGTGTTCAAGGTGCATTTGAATCGCTACAAGTACTCCGAGCGTTATCCGGAGCAACCGATGGAGGTTTATCGCGCCGAAGGTGCGCTGTTCCTGCAGAAGCTCGATGAGTTACTCGAGAACCGCGACTACTTGCTGGCCGATCATCCTTGCCTGGCTGATATCGCGCTGCTGCCCTTCGTTCGCCAGTTCGCCCATGTCGATCGTGACTGGTTTGCGACGACGCCGTATCAGCGATTGCAGGTGTGGTTACAGCACTTTCTCGAGTCGGACCTGTTTACCGCCATCATGAAAAAGTAAGCGCCTTACGCCAGTACCTGGCACATGCCGATGGCCGAGCAATCCACTTGGAATGGTCCGAGAAAACTCACTTCGGTTTTCACCGGTGGATTGCCGGCCAGCAGCCCCAGCGCATTGGCCCGTTCGATGTTGTGCGCAATGGTGTGGTTGGCCTCTATGGCACGGGCCAGCCCGCCGACCGAGCCCTGGCCGAATCCCAGCAGGGAGGCGCCATTGGTCATGATCGCCAGACCGGCGATGACCCAGAATCTGTAGCCTTTCATGCTCCGACGGCTCCCGCGAGTTCAACGGAATCCACCGCTGCGTTTTGCGAGCGGAGTTCGAACTGGACGCCGGGATGCGCGACCTGGATTGGCGCATCGAAGCTGTGTTGCGACTGGGACGCGAGGCTGACGAACAGCACCATGACCAGGTACAGACCGATGGCCAGGTAGGCGCCGCGCTTGGCGGAAGTGAGGATTGAACTGGCCATGATGTGTGCTCCGTGGACAATGTTTCGACGCCCACAGAATCAATCAAAAAAGCCGGGGTAACCACTCAGCGTTTGCCATAGTAACCATCAGCTTCGTTGATTATTTAGCCGGTCTATCTCGCCGTTTGAAAATGTCTATCGCCGGACAATACACGCGCAAAAACTGCCCAAGGCTGCGATCTTTTGATTTTGCTTTTGATAAACAAGATCAAAGGATCGCAGCCTTGGGCAGTTCCAGGGCGTGACGGAAATTTCAGTGTTGGGCTTTGTGATCCAGCGCGGCGTAGAAGTTGGCGCTCTGTTGCAGGTATTTCTGGGTGTAGCTCTGGGTGTGGGATTTTTTGTCGCTGATTTCAACGTTGGCGCTGGCTGGCAGAGCAACGGTGGCGGAGATGGCGGAAGCGGCGATAACGGAGAAGAGATTGAAGTTCATGGCGGTAACCCTCGTGTTCGGTTGGCTTGCTTGCCCGGTTGGGCCGTGAAGCAAACTTAACGCTCGAGGGTCGCTCGCTTGAAATGCTTTGCACCATTACCTGTTATCAGCAGGATTAATACAAAGCGTCAGGCCCCGTAGACCGGGGCCTGCGGCTTATTGACGCACGAGAAACTTGAGGTCGCTCGGGGCGTCCATCGGCAGTTTTTGCACGGTTTTGCCGAGCAGACCGGTCTTGCCGTCGCGTTCGACCACGACAATCTGGTTGCTCTTCTGGTTGGCGATCAGCAGGAATTTGCCACTCGGATCGAGGCTGAACTCACGCGGGTGATCGCCTTCCACCGAACGTCGCTGCAGTTCCTTGAGCTGGCCGTTGGCCGGGTCGATGGCGAACACCAACAGTTGATTGGCAGTGCCACGGTTGCTGACGTAAAGGAATTTGCCATCGGCGGACGCGTGCAGCGCCGCAGCGGCTTTGTCCGACGTCGGCTGGCCGGCTGCCAGATCAACCATTTGCGTCTGGGTCAGCACGCCGTCCTTGTAGTCGAACACGGCAACCTGGGCGCTCATTTCCATGGTCAGCCAGGCATGTTTGCCGTCAGCGCTGAACAGCAGATGACGCGGCCCGCTGCCCGGTGGCAGTTGCACCGAAGCGGTTTTTGCCGGGGTCAGCGGCAGGTCCGGGTTGGCTTTCGGGTCGAACTGGTAGACGAAGACCTTGTCGGCGCCCAGATCGTTGGAGAACACATAACGGCCATCCGGCGATGAAATCGTCGAGTGCACGTGGTTCGAGGCCTGACGCTCGGGGTTGACCCGGCTCGCCGGGTGCGCGCTCATCTGCACCACTGGTTTGAGTTTGCCGTCGCTGCCCACCGGCAACACCGCGAGGGTGCCGCCCGGATCTTCGACCACGGAATAGTTGCTGACGAACAGATGGCTGGCGTCGCCGCTGAGGCTTGAATGGGTCGGCTCGTTGCCCAGGCTCTGCACCTGATTGATCAGGGTCAGGGCGTGGGTCTTCGGATCGATGGAATAGCTGCTAACGCGACCGACAGGGTCTTTCTGGCCCGGGCCGTTTTCGTTAACCACGAACACCCGATGCTGATCCTTCGACAGGGTCAGCCACGACGGGTTTTCGCTCTTGATCACTTGCAACGGCTTGGCGTCGATCTGGCCGGTGGCGCTGTCGAAGTTCATCCGGTAGATGCCCTGGCTGGTGCCGGCGGTGTAGGAACCGACCAGCAACTGGAAGCTTTCGGCCGAGGCACTGGACAGGCCCATCGCACCGACGCTGCCGGCCATCAGCAACGGCCAGAATTTACGCATGTTCATTCGGTTTCATCCTCGTCGTCGGCGCTGCTGAGTACATCACCGAGGCAGACCAGACGGTGTTCGCCGACGGTTTTGGTGTCGCTGGCAAAACCGATGATCAACCAGCTCTGCAGGTCCTGGTCGAACGTCGCCGCTTCAACCTGGGCCGGTGTGAACTCCCAATGCCTGGCCGTCCGGCCATCGATGCACTCGATATGCAGGTTGTCGTCTTCATCGAGGGCGAATTCGAAGGCGTGCAGGCCGTCGATTTCGACCATACCGCAGTGTTCGAGGGCGTTGAGAAGGGTGTCTGGTACGGCAGTCATGTCGATCATGTCTTTCAGGGGGAAAGTGGCAATGATAGCTCAATGTCGCCGCCGGGCCTCATGGGAGCTTGTCCACACAAGGCCCGGCGATTCGGCTTAGAGCGCTTCGCGTGAAGGCTTGCCGTCGACCAGTCGCTGAATCCGCAGCGGGTTGGCGTTTTTCAGCGGTTCCGGCAGCAGGCTGTCGGGGTAGTTCTGGAAGCACACCGGGCGCAGGAAACGATCGATGGCCAGGGTGCCGACCGACGTGCCGCGAGCATCGGACGTCGCCGGATACGGCCCGCCGTGGACCATCGAATCACACACCTCGACACCGGTCGGGTAACCGTTGAGCAGGATCCGCCCGACCTTCTGTTCCAGCAACGGCGTCAGTTCCGGGAACTGCACGAAGTCTGCCGGCTCGCCGATGAGGGTCGCCGTGAGCTGACCATGCAGCCCCAGCAGCGCCGCACTCAGTTGCGCCTGATCGGCCACTTCGACGATCACCGTGGTCGGGCCGAACACTTCTTCCTGCAGCACTTCATCGCCATTGATCAACAGACTGGCATCGGCCTTGAACAGTTGTGGCTGCGCCTGATTGCCCTGCTGCGGGTTGCCAGCCAGATGCTCGATGCCGGCATGCGCCAAGAGTTTTTCCAGACCTTTGCCATAGCTGCCAAGGGTCCCGGCATTGAGCATGGTTTGCGCCGGTTGATCGCCGATCAGCGCAGCGACTTGCTCAACAAACGCCGTGAACTGCGGCGAGCGAATGCCGATCACCAGGCCCGGGTTGGTACAGAACTGACCGCAGCCTTGCACCACCGAGGCGGTCAGATCACGGGCGACGGTTTCCGAACGCACGGCGAGGGCCTGGGGCAACACGATCACCGGATTGATGCTCGACATCTCGGCGAACACCGGGATCGGCTGCGCACGCGCGGCGGCCATGTCGCACAGTGCCCGTCCGCCCTTCAGCGAACCGGTAAAGCCGACGGCTTGAATGGCGGGATGCTTGACCAGCCACTCGCCGACGCCACCGCCATAGATCATGTTGAACACACCGGCCGGCATCGCGGTTTTTTCCGCCGCACGAATCACCGCGTCAGCCACGAGTTCGGCCGTGGCCATATGGCCGCTGTGGGCCTTGAACACCACCGGGCATCCGGCGGCCAGCGCCGATGCGGTGTCGCCGCCAGCGGTGGAGAATGCCAGCGGAAAGTTACTGGCGCCGAACACCGCCACCGGGCCGAGGCCGATGCGGTATTGACGCAGATCGGGACGCGGCAGCGGCTGGCGATCCGGCAGCGGCAGGTCGATGCGCGCACCGTAGAAATCACCGCGCCGCAGGACTTTGGCGAACAACCGCATCTGGCCGCTGGTGCGACCACGCTCGCCCTGAATCCGCCCGGCAGGCAGCGCGGTCTCACGGCAGACCACCGCGACAAAATCATCGCCCAGCGCATCCAGCTCATCGGCGATGGCATCGAGAAACTGCGCGCGTCGTTCGGCGCTCAGGCTGCGATAGGCCGGGTAGGCAGAAGCGGCAGCTTTGGCGGTGGCGTCCACTTCCTCCTGCGTCGCCTGAATGAAATCGTGAGGCAGCGCCTCGCCCGTCGTGGCGTCGATGCTCTGCAACTTGACGCTGCCCGCAGCGCTGCGACGGCCGCCGATGTAGTTGTGACCAAGAATCTGAGTCATGGGATCTCCTTAAAGGGTGCCGATGCTGTCCGGTTGAAAAACCGCTTCAACCGGTGCGATGCCGTTGACCAGCGGCGCGCCGAATTCGGCCTGGCTGATCTCGAACACGTCGCCGGGCTGTGTGCGAATGCCGTCTGCAAACGACAAGGTCGCGGTGCCGAAAAAGTGAATGTGCACATCGCCCGGACGCAGGAACTGGCTGTACTTGAAGTGGTGGTATTCGAGGTTCGCCAGGCTGTGGCACATGTTGGCCTCGCCGCTGAGGAACTCGTTCTGCCACAGCACTTCACCGTCGCGCAGGATGCGGCTGGTGCCGGCCAGATGTTGCGGCAATTCACCGACGCGCAGCTCCGGGCCGTAGCTGCAACTGCGCAGTTTCGAGTGGGCCAGGTACAGGTAATTCTTGCGCTCCATGACGTGATCGGAGAACTCGTTGCCGACCGCGAAACCGAGGCGATACGGCTTGCCGTCGTGGCCAATGATGTAGAGGCCCGCCATCTCCGGTTCTTCGCCAGCGTCTTCGGCAAACGGTGGGAGGGGGAATGGCTGACCGGGACGCACGACAATGCTGCCATCGCCCTTGTAGAACCATTCCGGTTGCACCCCGGCCTGCCCCGCCGCCGGTTTGCCGCCCTCCACACCCCACTTGAAGATGCGCATGGTGTCGGTCATCGCCGCTTCGTCGCCGGCCTGCTGGTGCATCTTGTCCCGGGCCGAGGCGCTGCCGAGGTGCGTGAGACCGGTACCGCTGACCAGCAGGTGCGCCGGGTCCGGGTGATCCAGCGGCGGCAGGATGCGCAGGTCTTTGAGTAACTGCGCGTAGTCGTGGCTGATACCGAGGCCGAGGGATTGCACTTGCTGCGCCAATGTACTGCCGGCTTCAATCGCGGCCAGGGCGAGATCACGGACCGTGCGCGCATCCTGCACTTCGCGCACCAGACTGCCCTCGACCACCCCGACACGGCGCTCGCCGTTACTTAATTCGAATTGAACCAGATGCATGATGCTCTCCTGTTGAAACAAATCAGATGCGCGTCGCACCGCGTGCACTTGCCGCAAACTGCTCGACCGGCAGCACATGTTTGCGCTCCAGCAATCGATAAACAACGCCCGTCAGAATCAGCCCGAACACCATCACCCCGGACAGGAAGTACAGGCCCGAAGCGAGGTTGCCGGTGTATTCCTTCAACGCGCCGATCACGAACGGTCCGATGTAACCGCCGAGGTTGCCCACCGAGTTGATCAAGGCAATGCCCGCCGCCGCACTGGCGCCGGCAAAGAACCGCCCCGGCAGCGTCCAGAACACCGCCGTGCAGGAAAACAGCGCGAACGCCACCAGACACAACGCCGCCAGTTGCGCCACCGGCAACGACAGCCATGCGCTGAGGAACAGGCCGAGGGCACCCAGCACGTAAAGCACCGCCAGATGCCCGTAGCGATCATTCATGCGGTCGGAACTGCGCGGCACGATCAGCAACCCGACGATGCCGAAGATGTACGGCACCGATGACACGAAACCGGTCACCAGATCGCTGCCGCCGAACTGTTTGATCAGGGTCGGCAGCCACAGGCCAAGTCCATAGATGCTCAGGGTCACCGGCAGATAGAACAGCGCCAGCAGCAACACACGTTTGTCTTTCAGCGCATGCAACGGATTGCCATGGCGGGTCTGGCCGTATTCCTGCAGATCCTTTTTCAGTTCGCCGGTCAACCAGTCCTTCTCGGCCTGATCCATCCACGTCACTTGCTGCGGGCCGTCCGGCAGCCAGCGCAACACCGGCCAGGTCAGCAGGATCGCCGGGGTGCCGATGACGATGAACAGCCATTGCCAGCCGTGCAGACCGAGGATGCCGTCCATGCCCAGCAGGCCGCCGGACACGGGGCCGGTGATCATCATCGCGATGGGTTGGGAAAGGATGAACAGCCCGAGGATCTTGCCGCGATGACGCACCGGGAACCATTGGGTGATGTAGTACAGAACGCCGGGAAAGAACCCCGCCTCCGCCGCGCCGAGCAGAAAGCGCATCACATAGAAACTGTGCGGGCCCTGGACGAAGGCCATGCCGATGGTGATCGCGCCCCAGGTGATCATGATCCGCGCGAACCAGCGCCGCGCACCGAAGCGTTCGAGCATCAGGTTGCTGGGGATTTCCAGCAGAAAGTAGCCAATGAAAAACAGCCCGGCGCCGAGGCCGTAGGCGGCGTCGCCGATGCCGATGTCGGCGCCCATGTGCAGCTTGGCGAAGCCGACGGCGGAGCGATCCACATAGGCGATCAGGTACAGCAGGATCAGGAAGGGAATCAGTTTCAGCGTGATGCGCCGGACAAGCCGCAGTTCCTGGCTCATGGGATCGCTCTCCGATTGTTGTTTTTATGGAACCTGCGGGGACGCCTCTCGCGGAAAATCGCCAGGGCCATCCCTCAATCGAAAACGACTATATAGTAATACTAATTACCCAACAACACTTCCAAAGCGCCGATTTTGCGCTTATGTTTAGCCGAAGCTCGCAAACAATAGTCTTACAATAAGAGAATCGATCATGTCTGATAAGCAACCCACCCTGCGCTCCGCCCAATGGTTTGGCACGGCCGACAAGAACGGCTTCATGTACCGCAGCTGGATGAAGAATCAGGGCATCGCCGACCATCAGTTCCATGGCAAGCCGATCATCGGCATCTGCAACACCTGGTCGGAGCTGACACCGTGCAACGCGCACTTCCGCCAAATCGCGGAGCATGTCAAACGCGGTGTGATCGAGGCCGGCGGCTTTCCGGTGGAATTCCCGGTGTTCTCCAACGGCGAATCGAACCTGCGCCCGACCGCCATGCTCACCCGCAACCTGGCGAGCATGGACGTCGAGGAAGCGATTCGCGGCAACCCGATTGACGGCGTGGTGCTGCTGACCGGTTGCGACAAGACCACCCCGGCGCTGCTGATGGGCGCAGCCAGTTGCGACGTGCCGGCCATCGTCGTCACCGGCGGACCGATGCTCAACGGCAAGCACAAGGGCAAGGACATTGGTTCCGGCACCGTGGTCTGGCAGCTCAGCGAACAGGTCAAGGCCGGCACCATCACCATCGACGACTTCCTGGCGGCCGAGGGCGGCATGTCCCGCTCGGCCGGCACCTGCAACACCATGGGCACGGCGTCGACCATGGCCTGCATGGCCGAGGCACTGGGCACTTCCCTGCCCCACAACGCGGCGATTCCGGCGGTGGATGCGCGACGTTATGTGCTGGCGCATATGTCCGGCATGCGTGCGGTGGAAATGGTGCGTGAAGACTTGAAGCTGTCGAAGATCCTGACCAAGGAGGCCTTCGAAAACGCGATCCGGGTCAACGCAGCGATTGGCGGTTCGACCAACGCGGTGATTCACCTCAAAGCCATCGCCGGGCGCATTGGCGTCGAGCTGGATCTGGACGACTGGACCCGCATCGGTCGCGGCATGCCGACCATTGTCGACCTGCAACCGTCCGGGCGTTTCCTGATGGAGGAGTTCTACTATGCGGGCGGCTTGCCGGCGGTGCTGCGGCGTCTTGGTGAGGCCAATCTGATTCCGAATCCGGACGCGCTGACCGTCAACGGCAAATCCATTGGCGAGAACACCAAGGACGCACCGATCTACGGCGAAGACCAAGTGATCCGCACTCTCGACAACCCGATCCGTGCTGACGGCGGGATCTGCGTGTTGCGCGGCAACCTGGCGCCGCTGGGCGCGGTGCTCAAGCCATCAGCCGCAACGCCGGAACTGATGCAACACCGTGGCCGCGCCGTGGTGTTCGAGAACTTCGACATGTACAAGGCGCGCATCAATGACCCGGAACTGGACGTCGATGCGAACTCGATTCTGGTGATGAAAAACTGCGGGCCGAAGGGTTATCCGGGCATGGCCGAAGTCGGCAACATGGGGTTGCCGACCAAGCTGCTGGCCCAGGGTGTGACGGATATGGTGCGCATTTCCGATGCGCGGATGAGCGGCACGGCGTACGGCACCGTCGTATTGCACGTCGCCCCGGAAGCGGCGGCCGGCGGGCCTTTGGCGGCGGTCAAGGAAGGTGACTGGATCGAGCTGGACTGCGCCAGCGGGCGTTTGCATCTGGACATTCCTGACGCTGAACTGGCAGCGCGCATGGCGGATCTGCAACCGCCGCAGCAATTGCTGGTGGGGGGGTATCGTCAGTTGTACATCGATCATGTGCTGCAAGCGGATCAGGGATGTGATTTTGATTTCCTGGTTGGTTGCCGAGGGGCTGAAGTCCCCCGCCACTCCCATTAACACCGCCGTCCTCTGTGGGAGCTGGCTTGCCAGCTCCCGCATTTGTTTTGTATCTGCCTCAAGATTGTGTGGTGCCTGCTATGATGCGCGGCATCTCCATCGCTCAGGATCGTGCCGCTCCCCATGGATTACCGCAAACCTTCCGACCGCAAAAGCATGCACTCGCGCATCGTCCAGGAACTGGGCATGCAGATCGTCTCCGGCCGTTTTCTGCCTGACGACAAACTGCCCGCCGAAGCCTTGCTCTGCGAGGAATACGCGGTCAGTCGACCGGTGTTGCGCGAAGCCACGCGGGTGTTGGTGGCCAAGGGGCTGGTGTACTCGAAGCCGCGGGTCGGCACCGTGGTCAAGCCGCGCCGCGAATGGCACATGCTCGACCCGGACGTGCTGCACTGGCTGATGCAAAGCAGCCCGCAGAATGAATTCTTCAATGTGCTGACCAGTGTGCGCAGCATCATCGAACCGGCCGCCGCCGCCCTCGCCGCCCAGCACGCCACGGATGCCGACATCGCTGCCATCGGCGAAGCCTACCAACGCATGGAAGCCGCACCGACCCCGGAAGCCTTGCTGCAACCGGATCTGGACTTCCACAGCCGCATCGCCGATGCGACCCACAACGACTTGCTGGCGAACCTGTGCAACATGCTGTCGGTAGCGATTGCCGAGGCGTTGAAGCATTCGAACCAGCGGCCGAATCTGCATGAACTGGCGTTGCCTCGGCACAAGGCGATATTGACCGCGATCGAGAACCGGGATGCGTTGGGGGCTCGGCATGCGACGCTGGTGCAGTTGGATGATGCGCGGAGTGCACTTAGCGTCGTGCTCGGCACTGAACTCTCTTAAGCCTTTAGACCGCCTGCCCTCACCCTAGCCCTCTCCCAGAGGGAGAGGGAACTGACCGCGATGTCTTGCGTGATACATCGACCTGAAAAACCGAGTCGATTATGGATTCAAAGCAAATCGTTCACGTCGGTGTATCTATCCAATATCCCCCATTCGGTCCCCTCTCCCTCCGGGCGGTCCGACGTTTCGGGAGGGCTAGAGTGAGGGGCTTTTGATCTTGCACCATAAAAAAAGCCGCAACCCTTGGGTTGCGGCTTTTTCGTTTCAGCCAACTGGATCAGTGAGCAAACAACGAATTCCCCTTCTGCCCCGCCAGTTTTTCCGGCTTGATCAGGAACTTGGCCAGTGCCGGCAGCAGCCACAGCGCACCGAACATGTTCCACAACAGCATGAAGGTCAGCATCAGGCCCATGTCGGCCTGGAACTTGATCGCCGAGAAGATCCAGGTGCACACGCCGATGGCCAGGCACAGACCGGTGAACAGCACCGCTTTACCGGTGGATTTCAGGGTCTGGTAATAGGCTTCCTGCAACGGCAGGCCGGCACGCAGGAAACTTTCCAGACGGCTGTAGATGTAGATGCCGTAGTCCACGCCGATCCCCACGCCCAGCGCCACCACCGGCAAGGTTGCGACCTTGACGCCGATGCCCATGAACGCCATCAGCGCGTTGCCCAGTACCGAGGTCAGCACCAGCGGCAGCACGATGCACAGGGTCGCCGCCCAGGAGCGGAAGGTGATCATGCACATCACCGCCACGCAGATGTACACCAGAATCAAGATGGTCAGTTCAGCCTGCTTGATGACTTCGTTGGTGGCCGCTTCGATCCCGGCGTTACCGGCCGCGAGGATAAATTCCAGACCGTCCTTGTTGTTGTCCTTGGCGAATTCCTGCACGGCTTTCACCGCACGGTCCAGGGTTTCAGCCTTGTGATCGTTGAGGAACACCAGCACCGGCGCCAGCGAGCAACTGTTGTTGTACAGGCCATCGGCACGGGCGATGGAGTTGTTCAGCACGTCCGGGTTGCGCGACAGGGTTTCCCATTTCAGGTTGCCCTCGTTCATGCCCTTGATCATCTGCTTGGACACGGTCACCAGCGAGATCGCAGACTGCACGCCCTCGGTGTTCTGCATCTTCCACATCAGCTCGTCGATCGGCGCCATCGCTTCATAACGCGAGCAGCCTTCGGACTTGGTCTTGACCATCACCACCAGTACGTCGGAGCTGGTGGAATAGTTGTTGATGATGAAGTTGTTGTCCTTGTTGTAGCGCGAGTCCGGACGCAGTTCCGGCGCGCCCTGGTCGAGGTCGCCGATCTTCAGGTTCTGGCTGTACCAGAGGCCGCCACCGAAGGCGATCAGGGCCAGGGCGATGGACACTGGTGCGACTTTCGGGCTGGCGAAATTCGACAGCAGGCGCCAGAACGGGTGCTCGCGGTTCGCGTCCTTCTTGCTCTTGGCGATGGCGCGCTTGCTGATGCCGACATAGGAAATCGCCACCGGCAGCAGGATCAGGTTGGTGAACACGATCACCGCCACGCCGATGGACGCGCCGATGGCCAGTTCACGGATCACGCCGATGTCGATGATCAGCAGTGTGATGAAGCCCACCGCATCCGCGAGAATCGCGATCATCCCCGGCAGGAACAGTTGCCGGAACGTGCGCCGCGCGGCGGTCAGGGCGTTGTCCGCTTCGCTCGATTGCAGGGCGATACCGTTGATCTTCTGCACGCCATGGGAAATCCCGATGGCGAAGATCAGGAACGGCACCAGCATCGAATACGGATCGAGGCCGAACCCGAAGAAATGCATCAACCCCAGTTGCCAGACCACCGCCACCAGCGTGGTGCTCAACACCGCCACGGTGCTGCGCAGGCAGTTGGTGAACCACAGCAGAAGGATCAGGGTGATGACGAAGGCAATGCCGAAGAACATCACCACCATCACCAGACCATCGATCAGGTCACCGACCTTCTTGGCGAAACCGACGATGTGGATCTTGACGTTGGGGTTCTGCGCTTCAAACTTGTTGCGGATCTTGTCTTCCAGTTCATGGGAGAACTGGCGGTAGTCCAGCGCCAGCAATTTGCCCTGGTCCTGCGGGTCCGGGTAGGACTCCAGCAGCGGGATGTCGACGATGCTCGACTTGAAGTCGTTGGCCACCAGACGCCCGACCTGACCCGACTTGAGCACGTTGTTGCGCAGCATGTCGAGGCTGTCCTGGGAGCCGTCGTAGCTCTGCGGAATCACTTCACCGCCGGCGAAACCTTCCTCGGTCACTTCGGTCCAGCGCACGCTCGGGCTCCACAGCGACTTCAGGCCGGAACGGTCGACGCCGGAGATATAGAACACCTCGTCGTTGATCTGGCGCAGGGTCTCCATGTACTCCCTGGAGAAGATGTCACCGTCCTTGGCCTCCACCGAAATGCGCACGGTGTTGCCCAGGTTCGTCAGATCGTTGCGGTGCTCCATCATCTTCTCGATGAACGGATGCTTGAGCGGGATCATTTTTTCGAAGCTGGTGGACGGGCGGATCAGCGTCGCCTGCCAGAACAGGAAAATACTGACCAGCAGGCAGATCACGATCACTGCCGGGCGGTTGTTGAAGATCAGGCGTTCGAGGAACGTCGCCTTGTCCTGATGATGAGTGCTCAAGGAAGTCATAGCCCCGCCTTCTTATTATTGATTCGGCTCATTTGCCCAGCTCGGTGCCGTTGGGCGTGGTGGTGTGGACGCCACCCTGCCCGCTCAGGATCAGGTTGCCGTTGCCGGCGGCGGTGACCGACGACAGCGAGATGCGATCCGGGCGGTTGAACACGCTGAAGGTTTCACCGTTGTCGCTGCTGCTGATCACCGTGCCGCCGTTGCCGACGATGATGATGGAGCCGTCGTCGAGCCGCGTGGCGCCGGACAGGCCGAATTCCAGCGCGCCGCGTGCAGCCTTGAGTTCAACCTGCTGCCAGGTGCTGCCGAAATCGGTGGAGCGGTAGAGGTTGCCGCGCAGTCCGTAGGCCAGCAGCGTGGAAGGCTGGGCGGTGCCGATCACACCGAACAGCGAGCCTTGATACGGGCCTTCGATTTTTTCCCAGGTCTGGCCCCAGTCCGCGGAGCGGAACATAGCGCCCTGCTCGCCCACGATGAACAGCCCGGCGTCCTTGACGGCGGCGATGGCATTGAGGTGGAACTGGTCCTGGTTGTCGAGGCGGTCACTGACGTCTTGCCAGTTTTTGCCACCGTCGGTGGTTTCCAGCAAGGCGCCGTAGGCACCTACGGCCAGGCCGTTGCTGAGGTCCTTGAACCAGAGATCGAGCAACGGCGATTCGCGCTTGAGGTCTTCGAACTGTTTGGTCCAGGTCTGGCCGCCGTCTTCGCTGGCGAGGATCTGCGCGTCATGGCCGACGGCCCAGCCATGCTTGTCGTCGACGAAATACACGGCCGTCAGCAACTGGCGGCTCGGCACCTTGGCCTGGGTCCAGGACTTGCCCTGGTCGTCGGAGTAGAGAATGTGCCCGCGATCCCCGACCGCCACCAGCCGTGAACCGGCGTGAACGACATCGAGCATCAGGCTTTTCGGGGCCTTGGCCGATTCGATGGCGTAGACCACGTCGGCGGGCGCTTCGGCAGCCAGGACAGGCGCCGACAAGGTGGCAAAGCCCAGCAGAGAGAGTGCTGTGGCCAGCAACGCGGTGTTGCGTAACGCCGGCGGGCGGCAACGACTCATAGACCTTCCCCTATTTATTATTGTTAGGCCGTTCGGCCTTCAAGGGCGCCGCAAGTGTGCTCCGGCGACGGCTGGTCAGAAGCATAGTCCTGAAACCCGCAATCCAGAGCCACTTCGGAAGCTGGCCCATCCTATCGGGCATTCGAAACGTCTGACAATCGGCGCAACGTTATCTTTTGTTAACCGAAAGGGATTACAGCGGCGGCTGAATGCGCGGGCATTCGTCCGACTGATGGAAGGGAATCTTGCGTAGGGGACTTGCACGATCGGTATTATGGTATACCATAAGACGCACAGACACTCTTTATCCCCTACGGAGCAGCTCATGAGTTTCGAAATTCGCAAGATCGTCAGCTATGTCGAAGAGACCTTCATTGAAGGCGGCAAGGCTTCCGACACCCCGGTGACCATGGTTGGCCTGGCCGTCGTGATGAAGAACCCATGGGTCGGCAACGGCTTTGTCGAAGACCTCAAGCCGCAGATCCGCGCCAATTGCTCCGACCTCGGCGCAATGATGGTCGAGCGTCTGGTGGGCATCATCGGCGGCGCCGAGAAGATCGAGGCTTACGGCAAGGCTGCGGTGGTCGGCGCCGATGGCGAAATAGAGCACGCCTCGGCGGTGATCCACACCCTGCGCTTCGGCAACCACTATCGCGAAGCGGTCAAGGCCAAGAGCTACCTGAGCTTCACCAACAAGCGCGGCGGTCCGGGCACTTCGATCCAGATCCCGATGATGCACAAGGACGACGAAGGCCTGCGCTCGCACTACATCACCCTGGAAATGCAGATCGAAGACGCTCCGCGCGCCGACGAAATCGTCGTGGTGCTCGGTTGCGCCGACGGTGGTCGCCTGCACCCGCGCATCGGCAACCGCTACATCGATCTGGAAGAACTGGCCGCCGAAAAAGCCCAGTAATCACAATAAAAAGGCATTGCAGGAGCGCTCCATGATTCGGCCTACCGCTGAACTCACCCCGGCCGGCACCAGTTATCTGGCGACCGGCCAGGGCCAACCCGTGGTGTTGATCCACGGCGTGGGCCTGAACAAAGAAATGTGGGGCGGCCAGATCGTTGGCCTGGCCACGCAATACCGGGTGATCGCCTACGACATGCTCGGCCATGGCGCCAGCCCGCGTCCGACCAGCGGCACCGCCCTGCTCGGTTATGCCGATCAGTTGCTGGAGCTGCTCGACCACCTGCAATTGCCGCTGGCGTCGGTGATCGGTTTTTCCATGGGCGGTCTGGTGGCGCGGGCGTTTGCCCTGCATTACCCGGAACGCCTGAAAAGCCTGGTGGTGCTCAACAGCGTGTTCAACCGTAGCGAAGAGCAGCGCGCCGGGGTCATCGCCCGCACCGCCCAAGCCGCCGAGCACGGGCCGGACGCGAATGCCGAAGCGGCACTGTCGCGCTGGTTCAGCCGTGAATACCAGGCGGCCAACCCGGCGCAGATCGCCGCGATTCGCCAGACCCTGGCCGGCAATGATCCGCAGGGTTACCTGACCACCTACGAATTGTTCGCCACCCAGGACATGTACCGCGCCGACGACCTGGGCAGCATCCAGGCGCCGACGCTGATCGCCACCGGCGAGCTGGACCCCGGATCGACCCCGGAAATGGCCGAGCAACTGGCCGCGCGCATTCCCGGCGCGAAGGTTGCCGTGCTGCCCGAGCAACGGCATATGATGCCGGTAGAGTCGCCTCGGCTGGTGAACCAGACGCTGCTGGAATTTCTCGAAACCGCACACGCCCGACAAAACCATATAAAGGGGATCGTTGCATGACACTCGCACGCTTCCAGATGTGCATCGGCGGAGAATGGGTCGACGCCCTCTCCGGCAAGACCTTCGAAAGCCTCAACCCGGCACTGGCCGAGCCTTGGGCCGAACTGCCTGACGCCGATGAGGCCGATGTAGAACGCGCCGTGCAAGCCGCGCAAACCGCCTTCGACAGCCCGGCATGGCGCGGCCTGACTGCCACCGCGCGCGGCAAACTGCTGCGTCGCCTCGGTGACCTGATCGCCGAAAACAAGGAACAACTGGCGCAGCTGGAAAGCCGCGACAACGGCAAACTGATCCGCGAAACCCGGGGTCAGGTCGGTTATCTGCCGGAGTTTTTCCACTACACCGCCGGCCTCGCCGACAAGCTCGAAGGCGGCACCCTGCCGCTGGACAAGCCCGACCTGTTTGCCTACACCGTGCACGAAGCCATGGGTGTGGTTGCGGCGATCATTCCGTGGAACAGCCCGCTTTATCTGACCGCGATCAAACTGGCACCAGCACTGGCCGCCGGTAACACCATCGTGATCAAACCATCGGAACACGCCTCGGCGACCATTCTGGAGCTGGCGCGCCTGGCCCTCGAAGCCGGGATTCCGCCGGGGGTGGTCAACGTCGTCACCGGCTACGGCCCGAGCACCGGCGGCGCCCTCACCCGCCATCCGTTGATCCGCAAGATCGCCTTCACCGGCGGCGCGGCCACGGCCCGGCATGTGGTGCGCAGCAGCGCCGAGAACTTCGCCAAGCTGTCGCTGGAACTGGGCGGCAAGTCGCCGAACATCATCTTCGCCGACGCCGATCTCGACAGCGCGATCAACGGTGCGATTGCCGGGATCTACGCGGCATCGGGTCAGAGCTGTGTATCCGGTTCGCGACTGCTGGTGCAGGACGAGATCTACGACGAGTTCGTCAGCCGACTGGTGGAACGCGCCCAGCGCATCCGCATCGGCAACCCGCAGGACGACAGCAGCGAAATGGGCCCGATGGCCACCGCGCAGCAACTGGCCGTGGTCGAAGGTCTGGTGGCCGATGCCATCGCCGAAGGCGCGCGTCTGCGTCTGGGTGGCAAGCGGCCGAGCGGTGTGGGCGACGGCTGGTTCTATGAACCGACGCTGTTCGAGTGCGACCGTAACTCGATGAAAATCATGCAGGAAGAAGTGTTCGGTCCGGTGGCCTCAGTCATCCGCTTCAAGGACGAAGCCGAAGCGCTGGCGATTGCCAACGACTCGCAGTTCGGCCTTGCCGCCGGCATCTGGACCCGTGACCTGGGCCGTGCCCATCGCCTGGCCCGGGACGTGCGCTCGGGGATCATCTGGGTCAATACCTACCGCGCGGTGTCGGCGATGGCACCGATCGGCGGCTTCAAGAACAGTGGCTATGGACGCGAAAGCGGCATCGATTCGGTGCTGGCCTACACCGAACTGAAAACGGTGTGGATCAACCTCTCTCAGGCACCGATGCCTGATCCGTTTGTGATGCGCTAGGAGTCCTGCGACATGATCGAACCCGGCATTTACAAAGACGTCATGAGCTCGTTTCCGTCCGGGGTCACGGTGGTCACCACCCTCGACCCGGACGGCGGCATCGTCGGGATCACCGCCAGCGCCTTCAGTGCGCTGTCGATTGATCCGGCGCTGGTGCTGTTCTGCCCCAACTACGCCTCTGACACTTATCCGGTGCTGCGCGACAGCAAGCGTTTCGCGATCCATTTGCTGTCCGCCGACCAGACCGCCGAGGCCTACGCCTTCGCCGGCAAAGGCAAGGACAAGGCCAACGGCATCGACTGGCACTTGAGCGAACTGGGTAACCCGATCCTCGCCAAGGCCACGGCGATCATCGAGTGCGAATTGTGGCGCGAATACGACGGTGGCGATCACGCGATCATCGTCGGTGCGGTGAAGAACCTGATCCTGCCGGCGCAGCCGGTGACGCCGATGATTTATCACAAGGGCAAGCTCGGCGCCTTGCCGACACTGGGCTGAGCGGAGGACACATGAGCAACGAAAAGTATGAGCAAGGCCTGAAGATCCGCACCCAGGTGCTCGGCGAAGCCTATGTGCAGCGCTCGATCGAGAACGCCGACGACTTCACCCGCCCGCTGCAGGAAATGGTCACCGAATACTGCTGGGGCCATGTCTGGGGGCGCGAGGGTCTGTCGCTCAAGGAGCGCAGTATGATCAACCTGGCGATGATCTCTGCGCTGAACCGCCCGCACGAACTCAAGCTGCATGTGCGCGGCGCCTTGCGTAACGGCCTGAGTCGTGAGCAAATACGCGAAATTCTGCTTCAGGTCGGTATTTATTGCGGCGTCCCGGCAGCCGTGGACAGTTTCCGGCTTGCCCGTGAAGCCTTCGCCGAAGCCGACGCCGAGGCCTCCAGTTAACCCCTCGGCTGTTTGAATGCCCGTCTGGCATGGACAGCCAACTTAAAGAGCGGACCCCATGAAACGCCTGCCACTCGACGACAGCTTCAAGGTCAATCGCAACCCCGTCACCCTGCGCGAAATCGTGCTGGATAAACTGCGAAGCGCCATCATGAACTTCCAGCTGCTGCCGGGCGATCGCCTGGTAGAGCGCGATCTGTGCGATCGCCTGGGCGTGAGCCGTACGTCGGTGCGCGAAGCCTTGCGTCACCTGGAATCCGAAGGACTGGTGGAGTTCGCCGACGCCAAAGGCCCGCGCGTGGCAATCATCACCCTCGCCGATGCCGTCGACATCTATGAGCTACGCTGCGTGCTCGAAGGCCTGATCGTCCAGCTGTTCACCCTGCGCGCCAAGGCCAAGGACATCAAGGCGCTGGAAAAAGCCCTCGACGAGAACCGCAAGGCGCTCAAGGACGGCGAGCTGCAACAGGTGATCGACTCGGTGCAGGGTTTCTACGACGTACTACTCGAAGGCTCGGGCAACCATGTCGCGGCCACCCAGTTGCGTCAGTTGCAGGCGCGTATCAGCTACCTGCGGGCGACGTCGGTATCCCAGGAAAACCGTCGCGGCGCGAGCAACCAGGAAATGGAAAAAATGGTCGAGGCGATCAAGAGCGGCGACGCACTCGCGGCGCATCAGGCCTGCGTCGATCACGTCCGCGCTGCGGCTGCCGTGGCCCTCGAGTACCTCAAGCGTAAACAGGAAGAGACCGGTGCCACACCGGCGATCACCCTGCCCATCGCGCTGAAAGAACCACGCATAGGTCACTGACATGTTCAGCCCGAGCTTTTGCCCGAAATGCGGTGGCGCCGACCTCGGTCAGCAAGTGCCGCCGGGCGATACGCACGAGCGCCTGATGTGCCGCGGCTGCGGCTACATCCACTATGTAAACCCGAAGATCATCGCCGGCTGCATCATCGAGCAGGACGGCAAATACCTCTTGTGCCAACGGGCGATCCCCCCGCGCCCGGGCACCTGGACCCTGCCCGCCGGTTTCATGGAAAGCGGCGAAACCACCGAACAGGCCGCCCTGCGCGAAGTCTGGGAAGAAAGCGGCGTACGCGCGGAGATCGTCTCGCCGTATTCGATCTTCAGCGTGCCGAAGATCAGCGAGGTCTACATCATCTTCCGCGCCCTCGCGGTGGAGATCACCGGCCAGTACGGCCCGGAAACCCGGGACTGCAAATTCTTCGCCCCCGAAGACATCCCGTGGGAGCAGATCTACTACCCGGCGATCCGGCAGATCCTCGAACGCTACATCGAGGAACGCCAGGCCGGGGTGTATGGCATGTACATGGGCAATGACGACAGCGGCAAGATTCATTTCATGCGTTGATTAAACGTCACTTGCCAGAGATGCAGAGCTGGGCCCGGGTCCTCGACAGCTGTTCACTCAATCCGGCATCGCACGAATGATATCCGCCAAATCATCCTTGGTGATTTCATTGGCTTTGAGAGCAGCGGAGATATCTTTTTTGGAGAGCGGGAAACGCTTGAAAATGTCTTTCAAGGTATCGGCATCAATATTGGCCAGCCAAAGAGGATCGATAAAGGAACCGCCATACTCAGGCTTCATTGGGACCTCTTCGTGGGCAATGGCACCTTTGTGATTCAGATACACCACATAACGATCGTGCCCTTCAGGAAAGCTTTTATCGTGATATAGCGTTGTTCCCATCGGCAGGACATAGTAATTGTCATCGCCGCCTTGCCCTTCGATCAGCAGTGGCTCTTTGGTTTTAATCATCTCCAGATCGCGTCCCTTCGCACTGTTCCCGAAAATCAGCAAAGCCAGAAAGACTGCATTTACAAATAGAGCAGCCACCAGCCAGAGGCCTACTCGCCTACCTGCAAACATTCCTTTTGTCATGCGCATCAATATTCCCTTAGAGCACTTCGTGCAAAACCGCAGGCATTAAATTCCTTCCGACGGTCGATCTCCTGATCCAGAGAAAATATCAAAAGACCGCGGCCGCGTTCGATTCTGTAGTTCCTGCGGGTTTGCAGGCAAGACGTTACGGCGCCATCCCTTCCACAATAATGATCTCCGCCCTCGCCCACTCCTCGCGGTAGCTTCTCGCCTCCTGATACGCCGCCGAGTGGTAGCACGCCACTGCCTGCTCGTAGCTGTCGAACTCGATCACCACGCTGCGCTGTGGCGTCGTCCGCCCTTCCATCGCTTCGCTGCGCCCGCCTCTGGCTAAAAACTTCGCACCGAACTCGGCGAACGCTTTCGGCGCGCGCTGGGTGTATTGGCTGTAGTGATCGGGATCGGTGATGTCCACGTGAGCAATCCAGTACGCCTTCATAGTGACCTCTTGGTTGAATTTGTATTATGGTATACCACGAATTTCACTCAAATCGAGAGTCCAGCATGGCCTTCAACAGCATCGAAGAAATCATCGAAGATTATCGCCTCGGCAAAATGGTGTTGCTGGTCGATGACGAAGACCGGGAAAACGAAGGCGACCTGCTGCTGGCCGCTGATCGTTGCACGCCCGAGGCGATCAGTTTCATGGCCCGTGAGGCCCGGGGGCTGATCTGCCTGACCCTGACTGACGATCATTGCCAGCGCCTGGGGCTGGAGCAGATGGTGCCGAGCAATGGCAGCGTGTTCAGTACCGCGTTCACGGTTTCCATCGAAGCGGCAGTCGGCGTGACTACGGGCATTTCTGCTGCCGACCGCGCTTGCACGGTGGCCGCTGCGGTGGCGCCGAACGCACGCGCTGAAGACCTGGTGCAGCCTGGCCATATCTTTCCGCTGCGCGCCAAGGAAGGTGGCGTGCTGACCCGGGCCGGTCACACCGAGGCTGGTTGTGATCTGGCGCGGCTGGCGGGTTTCACGCCGGCCTCGGTGATCGTCGAGGTGATGAACGACGACGGCACCATGGCCCGTCGTCCGGATCTGGAAGTCTTTGCCCGCAAGCACGGAATCAAGATCGGCACCATCGCCGACCTGATCCACTATCGCCTGAGCACCGAACACACCATCGAGCGCATCGGCGAACGGGAGTTGCCGACGGTGCATGGCACCTTCCGTTTGATCACCTTCGAAGACCGCATCGAGGGTGGCGTGCACATGGCGATGGTCATGGGTGAATTACGCCGTGAGGAACCGACGCTGGTGCGCGTGCATGTGATCGATCCGTTGCGGGATCTGGTCGGCGCCGAATACAGCGGGCCGACGAACTGGACGTTGTGGGCGGCGCTGCAACGGGTCGCGGCCGAGGGCCATGGCGTGGTCGTGGTGCTGGCCAATCATGAATCGTCGCAGGCGTTGCTCGAGCGGGTGCCGCAACTGACTCAGCCGCCACGGCAGTTCAGCCGATCGCAATCGCGGATCTATTCGGAGGTCGGCACCGGGGCGCAGATTCTGCAGAACCTGGGCGTCGGCAAGCTGCGCCACCTGGGCCCGCCGCTGAAATATGCCGGGTTGACCGGCTACGATCTTGAGGTGGTCGAGAGCATTCCGTTCACCGAATAACCCTGTTTGCCAGATAGCCGGTAAGGCAAAGTGCTTGCACAAAGTTTGGAATACCATAATATGATATTCCATAGACCGGACGACTTGAAAAACCGTCCAGCTACTGCTCCCGACAGGCGGGCAACAACGCAAGCCCGCTCAAAAACACAACAATGAGGGCGTAAAAATGGTGTTGAACAAAGCTGCAACCGCGATCTTTCTTGCGGGACTGCTGAGCGTGACCGGTCAGGCCGCGATGGCCGCCGAGAGTGTGAACTTTGTCAGCTGGGGCGGTAGCACCCAGGATGCGCAGAAACAGGCCTGGGCCGATCCGTTCAGCAAGGCCAGCGGCATCACCGTCGTGCAGGACGGCCCGACCGACTACGGCAAACTCAAGGCCATGGTCGAAAGCGGCAACGTGCAATGGGACGTGGTCGACGTCGAAGCCGACTTCGCCCTGCGCGCCGCCTCCGAAGGCCTGCTCGAACCCCTCGATTTCAAACAGATCCAGCGCGACAAGATCGACCCGCGTTTCGTCAGCGACTACGGCGTCGGTTCGTTCTTCTTCTCCTTTGTCCTCGGCTACAACGAGGGCAAACTCGGCGCCAGCAAGCCGCAGGACTGGAGCGCGCTGTTCGACACCAAGACTTACCCCGGCAAACGCGCCCTGTACAAATGGCCGAGCCCCGGCGTGCTCGAATTGGCTCTGCTCGCCGACGGCGTACCGGCCGACAAGCTCTACCCGCTGGACCTGGATCGCGCCTTCAAGAAACTCGACACCATCAAAAAAGACATCGTCTGGTGGGGCGGCGGCGCGCAGTCGCAGCAACTGCTGGCTTCCGGTGAAGCGAGCATGGGCCAGTTCTGGAACGGCCGGATTCATGCCCTGCAGGAAGACGGCGCACCGGTCGGCGTGAGCTGGAAACAGAACCTCGTAATGGCCGACATCCTGGTGGTGCCTAAGGGCTCGAAAAACAAGGACGCGGCGATGAAGTTCCTGGCCAGCGCCAGCAGCGCGAAGGGTCAGGCCGACTTCTCCAACCTGACCGCCTACGCCCCGGTCAACGTCGACAGTGTGCAGCGTCTGGACTCGACGCTGGCCCCGAACCTGCCGACTGCCTACGCTAAGGATCAGATCACTCTTGATTTCGCGTACTGGGCCAAGAACGGCCAGGCCATCGCGACACGGTGGAACGAATGGCTGGTCAAATGAAAATGGCGGCCACCGCGTCCCGTCCCTCCACTGCCACCGGGAGCGCCGCCAGCGCTGCCGGGTCGGCCGCCGGAAAAAAGGCCAGTGCCATGGCGCCAGCCCCGTCCCTCAAGCAACGCTGGCGCGGCGCCGGCAACCTCGCGCCGGCGCTGCTGTTCCTCGGCCTGTTCTTTCTCGCGCCGTTGATTGGCCTGCTGTTGCGCGGCGTGCTGGAACCGGTGCCGGGCCTTGGCAACTACGAACAACTGTTCGCCAACTCGGCGTACGCCCGGGTGCTGTTCAACACCTTTTCGGTGGCGGGACTGGTGACGGTGTTCAGCCTGCTGCTGGGCTTTCCGCTGGCCTGGGCAATTACTCTGGTGCCACGGGGCTGGGGCCGCTGGATCCTCAACATCGTGCTGCTGTCGATGTGGACCAGCCTCCTCGCCCGCACTTATTCGTGGCTGGTGCTGTTGCAGGCTTCGGGCGTCATCAATAAAGCCTTGATGGCCATGGGCATCATCGATCAGCCGCTGGAAATGGTGCACAACCTGACCGGCGTGGTGATCGGCATGAGCTACATCATGATCCCGTTCATCGTGCTGCCGTTGCAGGCGACCATGCAGGCCATCGACCCGATGATCCTGCAGGCCGGCTCGATCTGCGGCGCCAGCCCGTGGACCAACTTCTTCCGGGTGTTCCTGCCGCTGTGCCGGCCGGGTCTGGCGTCCGGCGGGTTGATGGTGTTCGTGATGTCGCTCGGTTACTACGTCACCCCGGCGCTGCTGGGCGGGGCGCAGAACATGATGCTGCCGGAGTTCATCATTCAGCAGGTGCAATCGTTCCTCAACTGGGGTCTGGCCAGCGCCGGCGCCGCGTTGCTGATCCTCATCACCCTGGTGCTGTTCTACTTCTACCTGAAGCTTCAGCCGGAATCCCCGGTTGGCGCCAGTAACGCGAGGTAAGCCGACATGCTCCTGACTCCCAATGCCATGAGCCGCCGGATGCGCTTCGGCCTGTACGCCACCACCGGGCTGATCGCGCTGTTTCTGCTGCTGCCGATCGTGTTCATCGTGCTGCTGTCGTTCGGCTCGTCCCAATGGCTGGTGTTCCCGCCTCCGGGCTGGACGCTGAAATGGTACGGCCAGTTCTTCTCCAACGCCGACTGGATGAACGCAGCGGCCGCCAGCCTCAAGGTTGCGGTGCTGACCACGATCTGCGCCGTGGCCCTCGGTTTGCCGACTGCCTTTGCACTGGTGCGCGGGCGCTTTCCCGGCCGGGAAATGCTCTACGGCCTGTTCACCCTGCCGATGATCGTGCCGCTGGTGATCATCGCCGTGGCGGTGTACGCGCTGTTCCTCAAGCTCGGCTACACCGGGACGATGTTCGCCTTCGTCGTCAGCCATGTGATCGTCGCGCTGCCGTTCACCATCATCTCGATCATCAACTCGCTGAAGCTGTTCGATCAGTCGATTGAAGACGCGGCGGTGATCTGCGGTGCGTCACGCCTGCAAGCGGTGTTCAAGGTGACCTTTCCGGCGATTCGTCCGGGCATGGTGGCCGGCGCCCTCTTCGCCTTTCTGGTTTCGTGGGACGAAGTGGTGCTCAGCGTGATGATGGCCAGCCCGACCCTGCAAACCCTTCCCGTGAAAATGTGGACCACCCTGCGCCAGGACCTGACGCCCGTGATCGCCGTCGCTTCGACGCTGCTGATCGGTCTGTCGGTGTTGGTCATGGTGATCGCCGCCGCTCTGCGCCGGCGCAACGAAATCAGCGCCTGAGCGCCAGGAGTACGACATGAGTGCCGTGATCAAAGACGCATCCCAGCAGAACGACAAACCCCTGGTCAGCCTGCGTAACCTGAACAAGCACTACGGCGATTTCGCGGCCGTGGACAACATCTCGCTGGACATCAGGGACGGCGAATTCCTGACCTTCCTCGGCTCCAGCGGCTCGGGCAAAAGCACTACGCTGTCGATGCTCGCCGGGTTCGAAACCCCGAGCAGCGGCGAGATCCTGGTCAACGGTCAGTCGCTGGTCAACGTGCCGCCGCACAAACGCGACATCGGCATGGTGTTCCAGCGTTACTCGCTGTTCCCGCATCTGTCGGTGCGCGACAACATCGCGTTCCCGCTGGCGATTCGCAAACTCGCGGCGGCCGAGCGTGACAAACGTGTCGATGCGATGCTGAAACTGGTGCAACTGGAGCAGTTCGCCCATCGCCGTCCTTCGCAACTGTCCGGCGGCCAGCAGCAACGGGTCGCCATCGCCCGTGCGCTGGTTTACGAGCCGCGCATTCTGCTGATGGACGAACCCCTCGGCGCACTCGACAAAAAACTGCGCGAAGACCTCCAGGATGAATTGCGCCAACTGCACCGGCGCCTTGGCATCACCATCGTCTACGTGACCCACGATCAGGAAGAAGCCATGCGCCTGTCCCAGCGCATCGCGATTTTCAGTCACGGCAAGATTGTCGGGCTCGGCAGCGGTTATGACCTGTACCAGAATCCGCCGAATGCGTTTGTGGCGTCGTTCCTCGGCAACTCGAACTTCCTCAAGTTCAAGGCACAGGGCAACGGCGCGGCGAGTTTTGAAGGGCAATCGCTGTCGATTCGCCTGACTGCCGGATTGCAGACCGGGCAGGATGTTTTGCTGATGGTGCGTCCGGAAAAGGCTTTGGCGTTGAGTGTGCAGCAAGCGGCCAGCGAGCCGTTGGCGGCCGGTTGGAACGAGGTTTCGGCGAAGGTGGTCGAGGTGCTGTTTCTGGGCGAGAGCCAGACTTGCAGTGTGGTCACGTCCGGCGGGACTTCGATGACGGTGAAGGCATTGTCGGCGGCGGGGATGCCGTTGAAGGCTGGGGATCCGGTACGGGTACGCTGGGCGACTGCCGATGCTTGTGTCTACACCGAGTGGGCCGAAAGCGACTTGAACAAAGCCGCGGGTGCTCACTGACCTGCGGACATTTCGCGTGTTACTTGCGGCCACCGCAACGTCGGGTTGCGGTGGCCTTTTTTTAAGCGATGGCCGTCAAACCTTCGATCTGATCAGGCCAGGCCGTCAACACCTCAAACCCGTCCTCCGTCACCGCCACCATGTGCTCCCACTGCGCCGACAGCGAGCCATCCTTGGTCAGCACGGTCCAGCCATCCGGCATGTTCTTCACATGGCGCTTGCCGGCGTTGAGCATCGGTTCGATGGTGAAGATCATCCCCGCCTTCAGCTTCAGGCCCTGATTCGGATATCCGTAATGCAGCACTTGCGGCTCATCGTGATAGACCTTGCCGATCCCGTGCCCGCAGTACTCGCGCACCACACTGAAACCTTCGCGCTCCGCCAGGCTCTGGATCGCATGACCGATGTCACCCAGGGTGGCGCCCGGACGCACCACGCGGATGCCGGCACACATGGCCTCGTAGGTGGTCTTGATCAGATGCTGCGCCTCGGGCGAGGCCTCGCCGACCACGTACATGCGGCTGGTGTCACCGAACCAGCCGTCCTTGATCACGGCGATGTCGAGGTTGAGGATGTCGCCATCCTTCAACGGCGTGCCCGACGGGATGCCGTGACAGACTACGTCGTTGACCGACGCGCAGACGGTTTTCGGGAAGCCGTGATAACCGACGTTGGCCGGAATGGCTTTCTGCACATTGACGATGTAGTCGTTGCACAACTGATCGAGCTGATCGGTGGTGACCCCGGCCTTGACGTGGGGCACCAGCATCGCCAGCACCTCGGCGGCCAATTGCGCAGCCACACGGGATTGGGCGATCTCGGCCCGGGTGTTGATCTTGATCGGGTTTCTCATGCCTTGGCTGCCTCTTGAACCGGGATGTTCTGCGCGGCGTCGGCCAGGGCACAGATTTGTTGCAGATCCAGACCACCCGCTTGCTCGGCGCGAATCAGCAAGCGGCAGATGGCGTGGTGATCGAGGTCGGGATACAGCTCGGCGAGCATGCCGATGCGCATCCAGTGCTCGGCCTGCGCGTTGATCGAGCGGCTGAGTGCATTGCTGGAGATGCGCAGGTTTTCGTGCATGTCCTCTGAAATCTTTACGATGCCCATGGCAAAATCCGATATGGAATATATATGGAACGTATATTAATCGGGCATTCCTTCGAATTGCAAATTTCGCTGACGAGTCAAATCGCAGGCAAAAAAAAGCTGCCAAAGTTGGCAGCCAAAATCATGAAAAGCACGCGATGTATTGAGGGCAAGTATGGGCACCCGATAATGACAGTGTCATGACAACACTAAATTCATTGAACCGCCCTCCCCGCGTCATCAGGTTGTCATCGAAGCCATTGCAGAATCCTCGCAAACCGCCCGGGCCTGGGGCGGTGGTTTTTGCAAGGATTCCCATGAAAGAAGACGCCTCGCTGTTTGCTGCCATCGATCTCGGTTCGAATGCGTTTCGCATGATGATCGGTCAGTCGGTCCGCAGCAGAAAGGGCTTCATGATTCAGGAAGTGAAAACCTTGCGTGAACCGGTGCGGCTGGCGGAAGGATTCGATGGCCGGGCGCTCGACGAGATGGCACTGGATCGCGGCTGGCAGGCCCTGGCGCGGTTCGGCAAAAAGCTGCGCGGTTTCGAGCCGGGTCGTGTGCGGGCGGTGGCCACCAGCGCCGTGCGCGAGGCCGACAATGCGCAGTTGTTTCTCGGCAGTGCGGAGCGGCATCTTGGCTTTCGCATCGATGTGATTTCCGGGCACGAAGAAGCGCGTCTGGTCTACGCCGGTGTGGCCCACACCTTGCCGGTTGCCGATGACATGCGTCTGGTGGTCGACATTGGCGGCGGCTCCACCGAACTGATCCTCGGCCAGGGTTCGCAACCGTTGCTGACCGAAAGTATCGCCATCGGCAGCGGCACCCTGAGCGCACGCTACTTTCGCAATGGCGACATTTCCCCGGGCGCCCTGCAAGAGGCCGAACGGGTGGCCATCCTGCAATTCGAAAAGGTCGCCCGCCGCTATCGCGCCCAGGGCTGGCAGCAGACTATCGGCTCCTCAGGCACGGCACGGATGTTGGCCAAAGTGCTCAAAGCCAATCGCCTGAACGACTTCGGTCAGGGCGGCATCACCTACGGCGGCCTGCTGCGGCTGTCGCTTCGCCTGCTGGAAGTCAGCAATGTGCGGCAATTGAAACTCGCCGGCCTGCAATCCCATCGCCAGAGCATCCTGCCCGGCGGTCTTGTCGTCATGCTCGCCGCCTTCAAGGTGTTCGGCATCGCGCAAATGGAACCATCGGAACCCGGTTTGCGGCTGGGAGTTCTGCACGGTCTGATGAGCAACCACTGATCGGTTTTCGCTGCCGGATATTCACCGTCAGATCAAGCCGTTCATGACGCTGAAGACGCCCTTTGAATACTCGATGACGCCTCTGTGTAAACCTCGGTAAATCGCTTACTTCCCTTCTCTGATTTCGTTCTATGGTTAGATCGAAATGGCTGAATTGCACGCTGACTAATGGTTGCGACAGTTGATGTCTGCGCCTATGTTGCACGCGAGCTTTTCCCCCGCGAATGGAACGCGATCAACACCACAAAGAGGTGAAGAAATGTCAAAGGAATCACGCCCTGCCGTACTTGGGCTGATCGGCAATACTCCGCTGGTACAAGTCACCCGCTTCGATACCGGCCTGTGCACCCTGTTTCTCAAGCTCGAATCCCAAAACCCCGGCGGCTCGATCAAGGATCGTATCGGCCTGGCGATGATTGACGCCGCCGAGCGCGACGGTCGCCTGCAACCCGGCGGCACCATCGTTGAAGCGACTGCCGGCAACACCGGCCTGGGCCTGGCACTGGTGGGTCGCGCCAAGGGTTACCGCGTCGTGCTGGTGGTACCGGACAAGATGTCCACGGAAAAAGTCCTGCACCTCAAGGCCATGGGCGCCGAAGTTCACATCACCCGCTCCGATGTCGGCAAGGGTCACCCCGAGTACTATCAGGACGTCGCCGCCCGTCTGGCGAAAGACATTCCCGGCGCGTTCTTCGCCGACCAGTTCAACAACCCCGCCAACCCGCTGGCCCACGAATGCAGCACCGCGCCAGAAATCTGGGCGCAGACCGAGCATGATCTGGATGCCATCGTGGTCGGCGTCGGCTCCGCCGGTACGCTGACCGGCCTGACCCGTTTTTTCAAACGCGTACAACCGGACCTCGAGATGGTCCTGGCCGACCCGGTCGGTTCGGTCATGGCTGAATACAGCCGCAGCAAGCACCTCGGCACTGCCGGTTCGTGGGCGGTGGAAGGCATCGGCGAAGACTTCATTCCGTCGATCACCGACCTGTCGAGCGTGCGCAGCGCGTACTCGATCAGCGACGAAGAAAGCTTCGATCACGCCCGCCAGTTGCTGCGCTCGGAAGGCATTCTCGGCGGTTCATCCACCGGCACCCTGCTCGCCGCCGCGCTGCGTTACTGCCGTGAGCAGACTGTGCCGAAACGTGTGGTCAGCTTCGTCTGCGACACCGGCACCCGCTATCTGTCGAAGGTCTACAACGACCAGTGGATGACCGATCAGGGCCTGTTGCAGCGCAAGCGCTACGGCGATCTGCGTGACCTGATTGCCCGTCGCTTCGAAGACGGCAAAGTGGTCAGCGTCGGCCCGGACGACACCCTGATGACCGCGTTCCAGCGCATGCGCCTGGCGGATGTTTCGCAACTGCCGGTACTGGTGGAAGGCAAACAACTGGTCGGTGTGATCGACGAATCGGACATTCTGGTGCGCGTACACGAAGATGCCACGCTCTTCAGCAAACCCGTCGCCAGCGCGATGACGGACAAACTGCAAACCCTCGCCCCCGCCGCAACCCTGGCTGAACTGGAAGCCGTGCTCAGCAGCGGCCTGGTGGCGATCATTGCCGACGCTTCGGGCTTCCACGGCCTGATCACCCGCGTCGACATGCTCAACCAACTACGGAGATCCCTTGCATGAGTCAGCACGACAAGAACGCCCGCCCGCAGGGTTTCGCCACCCGCGTGATCCACGCCGGGCAGACGCCGGACCCGACCACCGGCGCGCTGATGCCGCCGATCTACGCCAACTCCACGTACCTGCAAGACAGCCCCGGCGTGCACAAGGGTTTCGACTACGGCCGCTCGCACAACCCGACGCGTTTTGCCCTGGAGCGCTGCGTGGCGGATCTGGAGGGCGGCACCCAGGCGTTTGCCTTCGCTTCCGGGCTGGCGACGATTTCCACGGTGCTCGAACTGATCGATGCCGGCTCGCATATCGTCTCGGGCAATGACCTGTACGGCGGGACTTTCCGCTTGTTCGACAAGGTGCGCCAGCGCAGTGCCGGGCATCGTTTCAGCTACGTCGATCTGGCCGACCTGTCGGCGTTCGAGGCTTCGCTGCAGGACGACACGCGCATGGTCATGGTGGAAACCCCGACCAACCCGCTGCTGAGCCTGTCCGACCTCGCCGCCATTGCGCGCATCTGCAAGGCCCGCGGGATTATCTGCGTGGCCGATAACACTTTCGCCAGCCCGTGGATTCAGCGTCCGCTGGAGCTGGGTTTCGACATCGTGCTGCACTCGACCACCAAGTACCTGAACGGTCACTCCGACGTGATCGGCGGGATCGCGGTCGTCGGTGACAACCCTGCACTGGCCGAGCGCCTGGGCTTCCTGCAGAACGCCGTCGGTGCGATTTCCGGCCCGTTCGACGCCTTCCTCACCTTGCGCGGCGTGAAGACACTGGCGCTACGCATGGAGCGTCATTGCAGCAACGCACTGGAACTGGCGCGCTGGCTGGAGCAACAACCGCAGGTCAAACGCGTCTACTACCCGGGTCTGGAGTCCCATCCGCAGCATGAACTGGCCAAGCGTCAGATGCGCGGTTTTGGCGGGATGATTTCCCTGGATCTGAACAGTGATCTGGCAGGCGCCCGGCGCTTTCTGGAGAACGTGCAGATCTTCGCCCTGGCCGAAAGCCTCGGTGGTGTGGAAAGCCTGATCGAGCACCCGGCGATCATGACTCACGCCACCATCCCGGCCGAAACCCGTGCCAAGCTCGGCATCGGTGACAGTCTGGTGCGTCTGTCGGTGGGCGTCGAGGATATCGAAGATCTGCGTGCGGATCTGGCGCAGGCACTGGCCAGTATCTAACCCGCAGAAACGTCAAAGCCCGCACGAAGCGGGCTTTGGTGTTCGAGTAGGCGGCCAGTGCTGGTCTCTGGCTTACGAGGTTTCTCAGGACTCCCACAGTACAGGCAATGTGCTCTGCTGCTTCACACGGCATAAGGGCTGGAACCCAGCGCGGGGTTCTTTCTAACCGTGTACCCTTCGGAACGCGCCCAACGCTTCCTCGCTATCCGCTTGCGCATCAGTCTGCGTCTTCGCCTACATCTTGAGCCTAGCAAACACGCTGCTTTGCGCTACGCGGCTTTTAGATTGATTTTCTTCTAGCGCTTGCCTGCAAGGAAGTTAACCGACTATCGCCTTCGTGCTCCCGGACCTGCCACCCGATCGGGACGAACTATACTTTTTCAGTTCGCTGTTCAGGTTTCATGCAAAACGTCGACACCCGTGCGCCTTGCGGCGTGCCCGTGCCAATCGCCAATCTGGTTAACCCCGGGGCCAACGAGCCACACCGTCCACCGACGGGGAATGCTCGGATGCTGGGTGGCTGATGGGTCGTGGAGAAAATCATGAAACACAAGCTTTGGTCAGGCATGGTCCTGGCAGTCGCGGCAACGGTGGTGGTGATGCCCGAAGTCTGGGCGGCGCAGGCGCAGGCTGTGGCGTCTGACGGGGCGGATCATGTGGGTGCGGGTTCGGTTGCCTCGGATGGTTCGGATCACGTGGGCGCCAAGGCCGTCGCATCTGATGGTTCCGATCATGTGGGTGCCGGAGCAGTTGCTTCCGATGGTGCTGATCATGTGGGCGCCGGGGCAGTTGCTTCCGATGGTGCCGACCATGTGGGCGCCGGGGCAGTCGCTTCCGATGGTGCTGATCACGTGGGCGCTGGAGCAGTCGCTTCAGATGGGGCCGATCATGTAGGTGCTGGCGCAGTCGCTTCCGATGGCGCAGATCACGTGGGTGCTGGAGCGGTTGCCTCTGATGGCGCCGATCACGTGGGCGCTGGGGCAGTCGCATCCGATGGTGCTGATCGCGTGGGCGCTGGAGCAGTCGCTTCAGATGGGGCCGATCATGTGGGCGCGGGCGCAGTCGCTTCCGATGGCGCAGATCATGTGGGCGCTGGCGCAGTCGCTTCCGATGGTGCCGATCACGTGGGCGCGGGCGCAGTCGCTTCCGATGGCGCCGATCACGTGGGCGCCGGCGCAGTCGCATCCGATGGTGCCGATCATGTGGGTGCCGGGGCAGTCGCCTCCGATGGCGCCGATCACGTGGGCGCTGGCGCAGTCGCTTCCGATGGCGCAGACAAGGTGGACGCCAGACGGCTCGCCTACTCTCGCCGAGGTGTGGGCTCCGATCAGGTCGCGTCTGCCCTCATGACCGGCAGTTATTCAGACCAGTTCAACAGTCCTCAGTAATGCTGTTCGGCGCAACCGGCGGCCTGCCGGTTGCGCCGCACTAGCACATTTGTGCTAATCGACCACCCCGTTCCCTGGCGTTATATTCCCTCGCAACCCCCGACACTCCCCAACATTGCCGCTGCGCAGTGCGCGGGATCGTTGTGCCTGGAAAAACAACAACACCAAGGAAGCAACACCATGAACCTGTACCTCAACGTCGCCAGAATCACGGTGCTCGGTGCCCTGCTTATCGGCGCCACCGGTTGCCAGACCGCCAAGCCCACCGAAGACAGCATGCGCGAACGGGCCCAGACCGTCATCGGCAAGCCCGTCTCCAAAATCGGCAACATCCGCAACGACAGCACCCTGACCTACTACACCGCCTACACCGCCGCCGGCGAATACAACTGCGAACTGCCCAGCGGCGCAATCATCGCGGTCGCCAGCATGGGCATCATGACGCCTCCGCTGTCCTGCCTGCCCAAAGGCGCATCGCCGATTCCGGTTCAGTAAACCGTTACACCGCCTTCTCATCCGGTAAAGGATTCCGTTCGATCATGAAAACACTCATCGCCACCCTCAGCCTCGCCGCCGTCGTGCTCACCGGCTGCGCCACACCGAAACAATGGGAAGCCACCGGCGGCAGCAAGACCGATGGCGTCGTCCAGGTTTCCTATGAACTGGGCCAGTTCGAAAGCGGGCAAACCTCTGCCGCCCAAGGATTGGCCACGGCAGAAGGACGCTGCAAGGTCTGGGGCTACAAGAGCGCCGAGGTGTCCGGCTCGGAGAAAAACATCTGCCGCACCATGGGCCAGTACAACTGCCTGCAAACCACCATTACGCAGGACTATCTGTGTAAGCGCTGACCGCTTCGGTCTGCCGGTCGCGCAGCGCACGCAAGGTCGCGCGCAGCTCGGCCGGGCGCACCGGTTTGGCCAGAATGGCAATCTGGCGGTCATGCAGGGCCGCCTGGATTTTCTCGATGTCGTGCCCGGTGATGATCATGGCCGGCACCGCAAAACCCCGCTGTCGACGAACTTCATCGATGCACTCGATACCGGTACTGTGCGAGCCGAGGTCATAGTCGGCGACGATGATGTCGCAGTCGGTGACCAGCCCCTGCCCCGTCAGTTCGGCCTGCACGACGCAGCCCCAGCGCTCGAGCAACGCCGAGGTCGCCAGCAGAACGTTGCGATCATCCTCCACCAGACACACCTTCAACCCCGTCAGCAATCCGACCTGACGAACCTCGTCGCGACTGACCGGCAACTGCGGTGCCGCCCGTGACAAGCCCCGCAGCGTTACAGCCGTGCCGTGCCCCAGCCGCGAGCGAATCAGCACATCGACACCGATCATCTGCCCCAGCCGCTTGACGATCGACAGGCCCAGCCCCACGCCTTCAACGTCCTTGTCACGCAATTGACGGACCCGATAAAACTCCTCGAAAACCCTGGGCAGATGTTCCTCGGCAATGCCGCTGCCACGGTCATACACCACGATGCCCAAACCCGCGCCCTTTCTGCGCACACCCACCAGCACCGGCCGCTGCGCGCCATATTTGAAACAGTTGGACAACACGTTCTGCACCATGGTCGCCAGCAAGGCCGGATCCGTGTACACCCAATGCTCGCAACGGTGCAGACGCAGATCCACTCCGGCCCAACGCGCTGCTTCGGCATTCTGGCGAATCAGCTCCGTCAGCCACTGCCCCAGCTCCAGCGTTTGCATCCTGGGTTGAACCCGGCCGTTATCGAGGGTGTACAGATCGAGGATCGAGCGGAAAAGCTGCGACACGTTGAGCAGCGAACGGTCGATGTTGTCCACCAGCCGCCGCTCATCCTCGCCCAGCCGCGATTCGCGCAGGCACGCGGTAAACAGACCGATGGAGTGGATCGGCTGGCGCAGGTCATGACTGGCCTGGGCCAGGAATCGCGATTTCTCCAGATTCGCCGCGACGGCTTCTTCAGATGCCTTGCGCGTGCGCTCCAGCAACAGGTGCGCATACACCGGAATCACCGTGCTGGTGATCATCAGCATCAACACCATGAACGGTTGCGCCTGCCAGTACGGCGTCAACCGATAGACCGCCAGCAGCGCAAGCAATGCCAATACCGTGGCGATCGCCAGATAGCGCGAGCCATAGCGCATGCCGTTACCGAGGTTGACCCAGACCATGACGGCATAGATGGGCAGCGCAGCCTCGCCACCGACCACCAGCCCGAAGCAGGTGCCGGTGTAATCGTGGACCATGCCGAATATCCGCCGCGCCGGGTAATGCCCCGGCCAACGCACGATGGCCTGACGCAACCCGACGGAGGCCAGCAGAAACAGGGCAATGTAAGTGACCACCGGCAGATAGGTATCGAAGCGCTGGCCCGGCAGGAAACCGAGCACGCCCATGTAAACCAGCGCGATACTGGCGATGATGATGCGCAGATTGGCCTGGTCGAGCTCGGTGTTCTTTTCGAACTTCATGGGGAACGTCCTTGTGCGGCAATCGTCAGAATCAGCACGAACCGACAGGCAACGCCTTCGCCCGGTGCTAAGGTGCACGCCGTGAGAAATGTCGACCCAGGGAGGGTTGCGCCATGACATGCCGAATCATCATAGCCGACGATCATCCGCTGTTTCGCGAAGCGATGGTGCGCACGGTAAGTCGTCTGTTGCCTGAGACGCAGATCGAAGAAGCCGGCGATCTGGAGGCGGTGCTCGCCCTGCTGCCATCGGGTGATGAACCCGACACCTTGATCCTCGATCTGCGCTTCCCCGGCCTGACTTGCGTCAGTCAGCTCGGCGAACTGCGTCGGCGCCTGCCGCGCACCACACTGATCGTCGTGTCGATGGTCGATGACGAGGCGTTGATCGGCGAAGTCATGACCGCCGGCATCGATGGTTTCATCGGCAAGAACATCGCCCCCGACGAGATCGGCGAGGCCATCCTGGCGATCCGCGAAGGCGAAGTGCTGGTGAAGTTCGCCCCGTCGGGTCTGCTGCCACTGGAAACCGGCGCCGCCCTCACTCCGCGTCAGCAGGATGTCCTGCGGCTGATTGCCCAAGGCAAGACCAACAAGGAAATCGCCCGTGAACTGGATATTTCCCCGTTCACGGTGCGGATTCATGTGTCGTCGTTGTTGCGGGTGCTCAACGTGCCGTCGCGGGCAGCGGCGGCAGTCAAGTATTCCGGTGCGGGTTAGCGTCCGCAGCCGTGATTACGGATCAACCTGCGCCATCAGTTCCTGCACCGACTCCTGTCGTTTCGCATAACGCTGCGCCAGCACCGCGCAGACCATTAACTGGATCTGGTGGAACAGCATCAGCGGCAGAATCAGCACACCGATGGTGCTGCCGGCAAACAACACCTGCGCCATCGGCACACCGGTGGCCAGGCTCTTTTTCGAGCCGCAGAACAGGATGGTGATGCGGTCTTCCAGATTGAAGCCGAACAACTTGCCCAGCAGCGTCGATGCCAGCAGCACCAGCCCCAGCAGAATGCAGCAAGCCACCACCAACCCCAGCAGGTCGATCACCGGAATCTGGTGCCAGATGCCTTCGTTGACGGCTTCACTGAACGCGCCGTAGACCACCAGCAGAATCGAACCCTGATCGACGAATTTCAGCCAGTTCTTGTTGCGGCCGACCCAGGCGCCGATCCAGCGGCGGGCGATCTGCCCGGCGATGAACGGCAGCAGCAGTTGCACACTGATTTTCAGGATCGCGTCGACGGTCGAACCGCCGTCGCCATGCACGTTCAGCAACAACGTCACCAGCAACGGCGTGAGAAAGATCCCGAACAGACTCGACGCCGCCGCACTGCAGATTGCCGCCGGAATGTTGCCCCGGGCCAGCGACGTGAAGGCAATCGCCGACTGCACCGTGGCCGGCAATGCGCAGAGGTAAAGCATGCCCATGTACAGGTTGTCACCAATCATCGGCGACAACAGCGGTTTGAGCGCCAGCCCCAGCAGCGGGAACAGGACAAAGGTCAGGCCGAACACCAACAGATGCAGGCGCCAGTGACCGGCGCCGGCAATGATCGATTCGCGGGACAGCTTGGCGCCGTGCAGGAAAAACAGCAGCGCAATTGCAATGTTGGTCAGCCAGCCGAAGCCGACCGCGACCTGGCCGCTGGCGGGCAGGAAGCTGGCCAGCAGCACCACGGCGACGAGAGTCAGGGTGAAGTTATCGGGCAGGAATCTTGGGCGCGTCATGGTTTGTTCATCCGGGGGTTGCCAGTACGTGGAAGCGACTCTAACGTGACTGGAAATTACCGACTAACGCCGAAGAGCCGCAAGATGCCGCCAAAAGGACACGACAAGAGCGTCAGACGCAGCATTCCCGGGCTGCCCAGCCTGCCGCGTCCGTTGTACGGACGCACAGAATCGCTGCCCAATCGCGCCCTGACCCGCCGCCACAGTCATCCGTGGGTGCAATTGTCTTACGCGATCCAGGGCGTACTTGAAGTTCAGACCGCCGCCGGTCGTTTCGTCGCCCCGCCCGAGCGGGCCGTGTGGATTCCGGCGGGGGTGCCGCATCGGGTATTCAGTTCGCCGCACACGGAAATGCGCAGCCTGTACATCGATTGCAGCGTCGCGGGTTGGGCGCTGGAGCGTTGTCATGTGCTCGGCGTCAGCGATCTTTTGCGGGAGTTGATCCGGGCCTTCAGTCAGATTCCTGTCGAGTATGACCAGAGCGGCCCTCATGGACGTCTGGCACAGGTGATCCTCGATCAATTGGCCGAAGCCCCGCAAATCGACCTGATGCTGCCACTGCCCCAGGACATCCGTTTGCGGCAGATTTATCAAAGTCTCGAGCAACATCCGGAACAGCAGACCACACTCAGTCACTGGAGCGAAAAGTTCGGCGTGACCGAGAAAACCCTCAGCCGGCTGTTCCTGCGCGACACCGGCCTGACCTTCCGCGCATGGCGCCAGCGCTTGCGTTTGCTGGGAGCGCTGACGCCGCTGGAGCGTGGCGAACGGGTCACCGAAGTGGCTCTGGCCTGCGGTTATGATTCGACATCGGCGTTCATCGCAGCCTTTCGCCAACAGTTTGGCGAGACGCCCGGAGAATTTTTTCGCTGATTTTTGTCGATATTTATCGAATTAGGACATGCCAATCGACAAACTTCAGGGTAGAGTTTCGTCCATCAAGAATGATTGACACGTTTCGACGATAACAATGATCACCCCCCCCTTTAGCGAACCTGTCGGCGGTAACAGCATGATCGAAGTCACTGAAGTCTCCATTGCTCAACTGCGCTCGGCGCTCGAATCCGGCCAGACCACCGCGGTTGAACTGGTCCAGGCCTATCTGGCGCGTATCGATGCCTATGACGGCCCGCAAACCGACACTGCCCTGAACGCGGTGATCGTGCGCAACCCCGAGGCCTTGAAGGAAGCCGAGGCGTCCGATGCCCGCCGCGCCAAGGGCGAAACCCTCGGTCCGCTGGACGGCATCCCCTACACCGCCAAGGACAGCTATCTGGTCAAAGGCCTGACCGCTGCGTCCGGCAGCCCGGCGTTCGCCGATCTGGTGGCCCAGCGTGATGCGTTCACCATCGAGCGCCTGCGCGCCGGCGGTGCGATCTGCCTGGGCAAGACCAACATGCCGCCGATGGCCAATGGCGGGATGCAGCGCGGCGTCTACGGCCGCGCTGAAAGCCCGTACAACGCCGCTTATCTGACTGCGCCGTTTGCTTCCGGCTCGTCGAACGGTGCCGGTACCGCCACCGCTGCAAGCTTCTCGGCATTCGGTCTGGCGGAAGAGACCTGGTCGAGCGGTCGTGGCCCGGCGTCGAACAACGGCCTGTGCGCCTACACGCCGTCGCGCGGGGTGATTTCGGTGCGCGGCAACTGGCCGCTGACGCCGACCATGGATGTGGTGGTGCCCTACGCGCGCACCATGGCTGACCTGCTGGAAGTCCTCGACGTAGTCGTCGCCGAAGACACCGACACCCGTGGCGACCTGTGGCGCCTGCAACCCTGGGTGCCGATCCCGAGCGTCGCCTCGGTGCGCCCTGCTTCCTACCTTGATCTGGCGGTGAAAAGTGATGCCCTGGCTGGCAAACGCCTCGGCGTGCCGCGCATGTACATCAACGCCGACCCTGAGGCCGGCACCAGCGAAGCGCCGGGCATTGGCGGTCCGACCGGGCAGCGCATCAACACCCGCGCCTCGGTGATCGACCTGTGGAAACAGGCTCGTCAGGCCCTCGAAGCCGCCGGTGCCGAAGTCATCGAAGTGGACTTCCCGCTGGTCTCCAATTGCGAAGGCGATCGTCCGGGCGCACCGACCGTGTTCAATCGCGGCATCGTCTCCAAAGAGTTCATGCACCACGAATTGTGGGACCTGTCGGCCTGGGCCTTCGATGACTTCCTGCGCGCCAACGGTGATCCAAAACTCAACCGTCTGGCGGACGTCGACGGCCCGAAAATCTTCCCGCACGACCCGGGCACCCTGCCCAACCGTGAGGGCGACCTCGCCGCCGGGATGGACGAATACGTGCGCATGGCCGAACGCGGCATCACGCCGTGGAATCAGATCCCGACCCTGCCGGACGGTCTGCGCGGTCTGGAGAAGACCCGCAAGCTCGACCTCGAAGACTGGATGGATCGCCTCGGCCTCGACGCCGTGCTGTTCCCGACCAACGCCGACGTGGGCCCGGCTGACGCCGACGTCAACCCGGCCTCGGCGGACATCGCCTGGAGCAACGGCATCTGGGTCGCCAACGGCAACCTCGCAATCCGCCACCTCGGCGTGCCGACCGTCACCGTGCCAATGGGCGTGATGGCCGACATCGGCATGCCGGTCGGGCTGACGTTTGCCGGTCGCGCCTATGACGATTCGACGTTGCTGCGTCTGGCAGCAGCGTTCGAAGCGACCGGGTCGAAACGACTGGTGCCGCCACGCACGCCAGCACTGGTGGCAGGCAAGTAAATGCAAAACGGCGGGGTCAATTGATCCCGCCGTTTTTTTATCGCTCTGCCAGCTCTTCCAGCAAATCCGCCGAAGGCACGAAGAACAGACTGCCAGTCACCGCCGTGCTGAAGTCCAGCAACCGGTCGTAATTGCCGGGCGGTTTGCCGACAAACATGTTTTCCAGCATCTGCTCCAGCGGCTCGGGCGAACGCGCGTAACCGATGAAGTAAGTGCCGAATTCACCTGCGCCGGGCCGACCGAACGGCATGTTGTCGCGCAGGATCTTCACTTCCTCGCCGTCCTTGGTGATGGTGGTCAACGCGCTGTGGGAGTTGCTCGGCTTGACCGAGTCATCCAGCTCGATATCGGACAGCTTGGTGCGCCCGATCACCCGCTCCTGCGCTTCGACCGGCAATTCGTTCCACGCCTTCATGTTGTGCAGATACTTCTGCACCAGCACATAACTGCCGCCGCTGAACGTCTGATCTTCATCGCCTACGAGGGTGAAATGCTCGGCTTTGCGACCGACCGGATTCTCCGTGCCGTCGACGAAACCGATGATGCTGCGCATGTCGAAATAGCGAAAACCCTGTACTTCATCAGTCACAGTAACGGCGCCGTCCAGCGCCGACATCAATTGCGTGGCCAACTCGAAACACAGGTCCATCTGATCGGCACGGATGTGCAAAAGCAAATCGCCAGGCGTGGAAACGGCGCGCCGCCCTTCTATACCGAATTCGCGAAACTCATGCAGGGACGCCGGTCGTGGACTGCCAAACAGACGATCCCAGGCGCTGGAGGAAAACCCGCAGACGCAGGACAGGTTGCCCGAGGGCACGCGCTTGCCGACCGAGCGTGTCAAACCTGCGATATCGGCGCACCAGCCGCGGACCTTTTCGGCCGCCTCGGCTTCGGCATTGAGGGTCGCCACGATGAAAATCGCAGCGCTGGTGATCGGGCTGCAGACGGCTTGAGGATCTGGCGTGTCGATGATCGTCGCTCCTGGCATGGTGGGCTGGCTCGACAGCGAGGTTAGCAAAGAAGTGTTGAATGAAGTATTACCCGTGCGCTGCACATGGCGATCGACACTTCGGTATTCACGAACAATACCCACGAAATAAACGATTTTTCTTCGTCGGAATTCTCCCACTAGCATGGCCCCGTCTACCCCGAAAAACATAAAGACAGGGAGAACGACATGCACCCTATCAACATCGGCGAACCCTGGATGTGGGCCGCCTTCATCGTTTTTGTCCTCGCCATGCTGGCCGTTGACCTGTTTGTCTTCGGCGGGCGCAAGGCGCATCGGGTCTCGGTGCGCGAGGCCTCATCCTGGGTGATAGCGTGGTGCATGCTCGCGCTGGCCTTCGCCGGGCTGCTCTGGTGGTATCTGAACGGTGAATTCGGCCCCGAGATCGCCAAGGTCAAGACCCTGGAATTCCTCACCGGTTATCTGATCGAGCAATCGCTGTCGATCGACAACATGTTCGTATTCGTGATGATCTTCGGCTACTTCGCCGTGCCGCCGGAGTTGCAGCGCAGGGTGTTACTGTACGGCGTACTCGGGGCGATCGTGATGCGCGCGGCGATGATCTTTGCCGGCGTGTGGCTGGTGTCGCAGTTCACCTGGCTGCTGTATGTGTTCGGCGTGTTCCTGATCATCACCGGGATCAAAATGCTGGTGTTCGCCGAACAGCAACCGGACCTCGATAACAATCCGCTTCTGCGCTGGGTGCGCGGGCATCTGCGGATCACAAATGGCTTTCATGGCGAGCGCTTTTTCGTGCTGCAGAACGGCGTGCGCTGGGCCACGCCGATGTTTCTGGTGCTGGTGCTGATCGAGGCCAGTGACCTGATGTTCGCGGTCGACAGCATCCCGGCGATTTTCGCGGTGACGACCGATCCGTTCATCATTTTCACCTCGAACATCTTCGCGATCATGGGCCTGCGGGCGCTGTACTTTCTGCTGGCGGACATGGCCGACCGCTTTCATCTGCTCAAGTACGGACTGGCGCTGGTGCTGGTGTTCATCGGCGGGAAGATGACGGCAATGCCGTGGTTTCACATGCCGGTGGAGTGGTCGTTGGCGATTGTTGGCGGGCTGATTCTGGCGTCGGTGTTGCTCAGTCTGGTGCTGACGAAGGACAAGTCGCCCGAAGAAAGTCAGGCGAAATGACAGCCGTGGGAGCAAACGGCTCCCACGGCTTTGAACCTATTTATCGGACTTGATGCTGGTCCACACCCGCGTCCGCACCCGCTCGAGTTTCTGCGGCAATGGCTGCACCACGTACAGCGTCTTCAACGCCTCGCTGGTCGGCGTCAGGTTCGGGTTGCCGGTGATTTCCTTGTTGATCAGCGGCAGCGAATCCTTGTTGGCATTCGGGTAGCCGAGGAAGTCGCTGATCGAGGCGATGACCTTCGGATCGAGCAGGTTGTTGAGGAACTCGTGGGCCTCTTCAACGTTTTTCGCGCTCTTCGGAATGGCGAAGGTGTCGAACCAGATCGGCGCGCCTTCCTTCGGCAAGCGCCAGTCGACCACCACACCGTTCTTCGCCTCTTTGGCACGGTTGCCGAACTGGTAGAAGCTGCCTGAGTAACCGATGGCCACGCAGATATCGCCGTTGGCGATGTCGGTCATGTACTTGGCCGAGTTGAAATAAGTGACGTAAGGGCGAACCTTGAGCATCAGGTCCTTGGCTTTCTCATAGTCCGCCGGGTTCTGGCTGTTCGGGTCGAGCCCCAGATAATGCAGGGCCAGCGGCAGGATTTCCGACGGCGAATCGAGCATCGCAACACCGCAGGATTTGAGTTTTTCCATGTTCTCCGGTTTGAACACCAGATCCCAGCTGTCCACTGGCGCATTCTCGCCCAGCGCAGCCTTGACCTTGGCCGGGTTGAAACCGATCAGCACCGTGCCGACCATGTAGGGCACACCGTATTGATTGCCGGGGTCGTTGGAATCGAGCAGCTTGAGCAACGCCGGGTCCTGGTGACTCCAGTTCGGCAGTTTGGACTTGTCGAGTTTCTGGAACACGCCGGCCTTGATCTGGGTATCGAGGAACTGGTTCGACGGCACCACCAGGTCGTAGCCGGAGTTGCCGGTCAGCAGCTTGGCTTCGAGGGATTCGTTGGTGTCGAAGGTGTCCCAGGTCACTTTGATGTTGCTTTTGGCGGCGAAATCCTTGGGCACCGACGGCAGGATGTAATCCGCCCAGTTGTATACCCGCAGTTCGCGCTGTTCGGCCTGAACGGCGCCGGCCAGCAGCGTCAGGCTGAAAACAGTAGCGCCCAGAATGCGTTTCATCGTGACCATATTGTGTTTCCCCGAATGCAGCGTGAGTCGATGGTTTTTATGTTCTGTACACGGCAGCGGCTGTCAGGTCAGCCAAGGGCAAGGAAGGTGCAGCGTCTTGTTGTGGCTTCGATTCTTGCCGACAAGCGCACAAGACGCACAGTAGCCGATTGGCCAAAAGGGGATCGATATGGCCAATTTGAGTGACCGCCAGAATACTGAAACGACAATGCCCGGCGCGTGGCCGGGCATTGTTTGAACAGACGGCGAACGGTCAGTCAGTAAAACCCAACTTTGCCGCCCTGCTCTGCTGCGTCTGCCCGCGCGTCGCCAGGCAGTAATACAACGGGCAGGTCACGATCAGGCCGACCAGCCATGACAGGTCCGCACCGTCCACCAGATTGGCGTAGGGGCCGACGTACAACGATGTGTTGGCGAATGGCAGCTGCACGATGATGCCGATGAAATAGGCAATGATCGCGTGCAGATTGAAGCGCCCGTAGATCCCGCCATCGGCGCGGAAGATCGAGGCGATGTCGTAACTGCCGCGCTTGATCAGGTAGAAGTCGATCAGGTTGATCGACGCCCACGGCACCAGCACCAGCAGCAGCGCCAGAATCAGTCCGATGAACTCGGAAATGAAATCAGCCGACGCCCCCAGCGCCACCACACAGCACCCCGCCAGCACGACGCTCGACAAAATCACCCGCACCTTGATGCTCGGCGTCCACTGGCTGGCGAAGGTCTGGATCGAGGTGATGATCGACAGCACCGCGCCATACAGATTCAGCGCGTTGTGGCTGATGATGTTGAGCAAAAACAGCACCATCAGAATCGGCCCCAGCCAACCCGTAGACTGCTTGACCGCCGCCATCGCCTCGGTGCCTTCCGGCGTCGCCAGCACCGCTACTGCGCCGAAGGTGAACGACAAAATCGTGCCCAACGTAGCGCCCAGATAAGTCGCGATAAATGGCTTGCTGATCCCGATGTCCGCCGGCAGGTAGCGAGAATAGTCCGAGACGTACGGCGAGAAACTAATCTGCCAGATGATGCCCAGCGACACCGTCGCCAGCCACCCGGACAGATTGAAGCTGCCACGGGTAAAGAAGTCCGCCGGCAAGTCATGGGCAAAGATGTAGATGAACCCGGCCAGCAACGCACTGCCCATCACCCATGTGCCGATGCGATTGAGCGTATGAATGAAGTTGTAGCCGATCACGCCGATGGCCGTGGCGCTGAGGGCACCGATCAGGATGCTCAATGGCGCCGGCACCGACGGCGCAATGCCGACAATGGATTTGCCCGCCAGCACGATGTTGGAAATGAAGAAACCGATATAGATGATTGCTGCGAAGAACACGATCAGCAGCGCACCGTAGCGCCCGAACTGGCCACGACTCTGCACCATCTGCGGAATGCCCATGCGCGGGCCTTGTGCCGACGCCAGGGCGATCACCACCCCGCCGATCATGTGCCCCAGCGCAATCGCCAGCAGCCCCCAGAACAGATCGAGATGAAACACCTGAACCACCATCGCGCCGGTAACGATGGGCAGTGGCGCAATGTTGGTGCTGAACCAAAGAGTGAAAAGGTCGCGGGCCTTCCCGTGGCGTTCCGCGAGTGGGACGTAGTCGACCGTGTGATTCTCGATCAACGGATCTTGCCGGGACATCTGGGACATATATGAACTCGATTGGGTCTGTTCTTATCGTTGTATGAAGCCAAACCGGGGACGTTCTTGGCCGCCCCTCAGATGAACACCATATTATGGTATTCCAACATTTTCACAAGACTGATCCGCTGTTTGCGGCAGCAACTGATCCGGCATCCTCCCCGATAGCCAGGCTTTACGGCTAGACGAAAGGCCCGTAAATGTTGAGTTTCCGACGAATGCACCACGTTTATCGTTTCACCAAAAAAGCGCTTGCAATCGATGTATTACGGTATACCATCAGACCCACAAACGAATAAAAACACGCTTCACCGCACTCGAGGATTGACCAATGATCGATGCTGCCGTCTACAAACAAGTCATGGGCTCGTTCCCGTCCGGCGTCACCGTCATCACCACGCTTGATGACGACGGCCAGATCGTCGGTCTGACCGCCAGCGCATTCAGTTCGCTGTCGATGGACCCGGCCCTGGTGCTGTTCTGCCCCAACTACAGCTCCGACTCCTATCCCGTCCTGATCAAGAACAAACGTTTTGCCATTCACGTGTTGTCCGGCGGCCAGCAGAGCGAAGCCTATGCGTTCGCCCGCAAAGGCAAGGACAAGGCCCAGGGCATCGAGTGGACACTGAGCGAACTGGGCAACCCGATCCTGGCCAACGCGACAGCTATCATCGAATGTGAGCTGTGGCGTGAATACGAAGGCGGCGACCACGCAATCATGGTCGGCGCGGTGAAGAACCTCATCGTGCCCCAACAGGACGCCGGCCCCCTGGTGTATTGCCACGGCAAGATGGGCGCCCTGCCCGCCTTCGCCTGATCCGCACGATTGCATTTAAACAGGCCTGCAAGCGACCGGCCGACCACAAGAGATTCGAGGTAGCGTCATGAAATTTTCCCTGTTCGTACACATGGAACGCTGGGACGAAAGCGTCAGCCACCGTCAACTGTTCGAAGACCTGACCGAACTGACGTTGATGGCCGAGGCCGGCGGTTTCAGCACCGTGTGGATCGGCGAACACCACGCCATGGAATACACCATCTCGCCGAGCCCGATGCCGCTGCTGGCCTACCTCGCCGCCAAAACCACCACCATTCACCTCGGCGCCGGCACCATCATCGCGCCGTTCTGGCACCCGCTGCGGGTCGCCGGTGAATGCGCCCTGCTCGACGTGATCAGCAACGGCCGGATGGAAGTCGGCCTGGCCCGTGGCGCCTATCAGGTGGAATTCGATCGCATGGCCGGCGGCATGCCTGCTTCCAGCGGCGGCCAGGCGCTGCGGGAAATGGTCCCGGTGGTGCGCGCCCTTTGGCAGGGCGACTACGCCCACAATGGCGAGATCTGGAAATTCCCTACTTCCACCAGCGTGCCAAAACCGATCCAGCAGCCCAACCCGCCAATGTGGATCGCCGCCCGCGACCCGGACTCTCACAACTTCGCCGTAGCCAACGGCTGCAACGTGATGGTCACGCCGCTGATGAAGGGCGACGAAGAAGTCCTCGACCTGAAAAACAAATTCCAGACCGCGCTGGACAACAATCCCGAAGTGCCGCGTCCGCAATTGATGGTGCTGCGTCATACCCACGTGCATTCAGTGGATGACCCGGAAGGCTGGAAGGTCGGCGCCAAAGCCATCTCACGTTTCTACCGCACATTCGATGCGTGGTTCGGCAACAAGGAAGTACCGGTGAACGGCTTCCTCGCCCCGAGCCCGGAAGAGAAATTTGCCGGCCGGCCGGAGTTTGAGCTGGAGAGTCTGCACAAGACGGCGATGATCGGTACCCCGGAAGAGATCATTCCGCGGATCAAGTACTACCAGGAACTGGGGGTGGATGAGTTCAGTTTCTGGTGCGACAACAGCTTGCCGCATGCGGAGAAGAAGAAGTCGTTGGAGCTGTTTATCAAGCATGTGGTGCCGGCGTTTAGATAAGTCTGCTGCCTGCCAAATGAAAACGCCCCGATAAATTCGGGGCGTTTTCGAATGGATTTATCCCAGTATCAATACTGATAATCCAGAAAGAAAAATACAGCGTATAAAACAAAGGCGAAGACTGCCAACGCAGCACGCCATTCGGGATCAGCATCTCTTCCCAACCCACCCGGGGCAATTGAAATGCTCGCACCGCAAAAGTAGCAGTAGACCCCCTGCGCAAACCACAGTTGAACCGCGAGCACAGTGAAAAAACGTCCCCAACTGCCATTGAACTGAAAATAACCGTTTATGAGTGCCGCCACCAACAAGGCAACACCTACACCGTGGCGATATTTGAAAAGCGCTGCAACCATTGAGTTTTCGGAGTTACACATCAACCGCTCCATTAGCAGGATCGTGCCTGGGCTTTCGTTCCCGTTATTGTGAAGGAACAGAACCGCCCTTTTTCATCTTTCCTTTCAAACCCTATAACCTGCGGACCTCATCAGAGCAAGCACGGTCTCATCGAATTGCTCGTCCGACATACCTCTAATTGATCTAACACTTTTCCAGTGCCATATCGCAGGCAGAACTTTACTGTCCAAGCGATCAAACCTCGTCAAGAAAACATTAGCCAATTCATACTTGTCCATACCAGGTTCAGCCTCCAGAATCCTATTAAATATCCTGCTTGGCAGCTTTCCCTCAAGAATTTCCATTAATAAATTTACATTATCCGAGAGCAATACATACAACTCCTGTTTTTAAATTTGAACTGAAATCACATACTCCACACCAAGTTCATTTTGCAAAGATTCAGCCAGAAGCTTACCTTCCTCCCTAAACTCAAACTCCAAGGCCTCACTCTTAAAACCTGAATTTGGTGGGTAGTCCCTATCTAGAGTTTCATCGTACTTGGCAGCCCAAGCTTTCAAGCGCAAGTTAAGCGCATCAGAAATTGGAAGATCCAGAGGATCGATATCGCCATACTCATCGGGATGAAATATTCCATAAAGGATGACATTCGTAATCAGGCATCAATTTTATAAATTTCACTTAATTCTCCATCCTGGATTCGCACCAACTATAAACCCATCACTAAATCAAGTAAACCCGCCTCCTTTTCTTAAAAAACGAAAGGGGGCAGATTTATTAAATCAAATAAATCTGCCCCCTTTGATTCCAGCCCCCTTTGACTCCAAGTTAAATAAATTTTTTCTTGTGAAAAACTGGACAAATTTATTGAATCATATAAATCCGTCCGGCTTTACTGTTATTACAGCCTAGATAAAATCCTTCTCAACCAAAAAAACTTTCCCTTCAAAATCAGAAATACCACTTACAAATGACAGACAACCATTATTTTCAACAACACTAAATCCACAAACACCACAGTCGAAATATACACCTACACATCCCTCATCCAAACCTTCGATTCGATATTCAAATATTCTGTGTATTTTCTTCCCAACAAAATCATTAAGCACAGGCATCCGCATCACAGGATAATCAACGTCACCACCCAAGCTTAAATTCAATTCAACCTCGGGCTCAGGCTCGTCGCTAGTAAATATCGCGACTCCCTCCCCAATATTTAGCGAACACCACTGAGACTTCTCAAGCTTGAAAAAAAGTACCAAAACCTCGCAGACCGGGATCCCATTCAAATAAAACGATCTGGCTCGAAACTCATTAAATTCCTCATTTAAGAACATAAATAACCCAATCAGAATTTACGACAAAAAATGGGACGGTTTTATTTAATAAAATAAATCCGTCCCCTTTTTCTACGTCCCCTTTTTCTAAAATATTATCAATTCCATTTTTTTCTACTTGCTCTTCAAGCAGTTGGCGCGCTCGAAAATACCAATCCTGATGCCATCCGCCAGATAAAACCAACAAGATGACCCGCCACATGAAACTCTCTACTGGGCGCTCAAAAACATTTTCAAATTGATAATCGACATATCCCATTATCTGCTCATGAGGCCACCCCTTCGTCACCGCATGATCACGGCACCCCTCGTAATAACACTCCAGCGCCCATGATTTAAGGACTTCATAAGTAACGCGCTCTTCGTGCAACATCTCAGGTTCCTTTTTTCTTGGCTGGACGAATTACACCACCATTATCGAAAACGTTGACTGAAAACAAAAGGGGACAGATTTATTAAATTAAATAAATCTGTCCCCTTTTTTATTCCCCTCTCTTTTCCTCTTTTCTTTTTTTTCGAAACAAAGGCTACTGAAGAATATAAACAGTCACATCTGAAGAATTCTCTGTCGTGCTTGTTAAGCTGCCTCCAGTATATCCATGCTTTCTCAGAAATTCCGTATCCTCATCGCTCCAGTGTTCTATGACGGTCGAACTTATACCAACACCACACTCATCTGTGACCCGACCATTATCATTTAATTTACCAACGATTGCGCCTAGCTCCTCAGGATCAAGGGATTCAAGCCACTCAGTATTTGTCTGCATCATATTAAAAATATCCTATTGGTTGAATCGAAGTCATACTCAAGCTTTAGTTTATCGAGATTTCCTCCAACTCAACCCCCTTCAACTGAGTTTCCTCTAGCACTGAAAAATCATCAGAATTGTCATGCAGCCCATGGGATATTACAAAACTCTTACCACCTGAAAAACTAAAACGCAAGCCAACTTCGCTTGGGCGTTGGCTCTCCACCGCATTCATGTGCACACGCTTAAGTATCGCTACATGGCTTACACAACAACCGATCAATTGCCCCCAAAAAACAGTTGAGAACCCTCCAGACTCAGAGATAGCGAACAGTTCTTCATCACTACCCAAAGAGGCCGGACCTTGACCCGCAACCCTCGCTGCTTCATCCCAAACGATGACACTATTCAGAGACGGGTCACTCGAAAAGCCAAGAATTACGCCATCCTCAAAATAGACAGCTAAAGGTCCGGCAGTTAATGAGAAGGCTAATTCATCCTCGATACCACACTGAGCAGAAACTTCCGAGGCAGGCCACCAGCTATACCTAACAAGCTTGGAGACTGGCTTGCCAGTGAGCCGCCGAAGAAGCTCAATTGTCATAGACGGTATCATTGAGGTCATATGCTTAGCACCTATTTAAATGGACCATTCTTCTGTGCTGCCTGAATCAACAAATCGATCATTCGAAGATTATTTTTTGACGGTGTGGCATTAAAGTTAACGGCAAGCGGATCAGCAACCACGACACGCCCCTCGTTGCTAATGAGGAACTGCAGGTCGTTGATCTGGATATTGTTATTTACGAGTTTATCTCGAATACCTTTCAGATCTGAAATGCTTTGTTGATTGAGGAGTGGCGAATCCCCAACAATGCGCACTTTTCCGTCCATCAGCCTCACGACATCTTTTGACCCTTGAGCAAACTGGTCCATCAGCATGCCGGGGGTTCCGTCAACACTCACGGCTTTAGGGTTCACTGTAGGAATTCCCGAATCATGCAGCTTTCCGAGCATATTAATCTCATCGGAAATCGCCTGCGAATTCGTTCCATTACGCAAGACGCCAACAGCTTGATTGTCTCCATAGCCATAAACATCCTTATTACCGCCGCGTCCTAGCAAGTCTCCAAGATCAGCACGACCAATGTTCGAACCAGCAACGACGTCAGTACTTTTTGAAACTGTCGCTTCCGGCCTAACGACTGCCAAAACCTCCTCAGCCGTTAGCTTAGCGCCAGTTTTCGCTTCGATCTCCATTAAAAAGCGTAGATCGCTGAGTTCTTTGGCCGTTAAGCCTCCAGCTGCAGCCCCCACCCCGACGGGAAGTGCTTCTGACAACCCCAAATCAGCAGTAAAGATCCCGGCTTGGTTAACGCACAACACTGGATTGGCTGCGCAGGCGCTTGCTGTACTCGTGGTCAGCTCTCCAAGAAAAGCGAGCACTTCTGGCGCAACAGCAATGATCCCCGCGGCAGCCAACAATTTCACCGCATTAGCCGGATCCCCTTTCGGAAGGTGGTCGGAAAAAAGGGGACAGATTTATTAAATCAAATAAATCAGTCCCCTTTCTTTTTCAGACCTTGGAGTAGTTTTTGGGGATCCCTCAGAACCTGCCCCCCTTGCCTCAATTACTCTTTGACCCCACTCAAAAGCTCCTGCACCAAGATTGGTGACAATCAAATAAATCCGCCCCCTTTTCCTAATCTTAAAAAACACATCCAACTAGACTGAAAACCTTTTTGAATAACGCTCCTCTAATCTTTCAGCAGATCTTAAAACACTGCCTCCTTCGTCCGGAAAGTAGTCAGAGTACACATCAGCTGCAATTTTCATAAGGAAAACGTAGTCACCCACCGGGATGCTTGAAGTCTCCACTTCGCCCAAAAATAAACTGACCTCATCAAAACCTTCTGGATCATCCCAGTCCTGATCAAGGGAGTAAAAAAAGCCTTCACTCACTGAAAATCCATACCCCCGCGAAGCGTCGTGAATAAACGCTGGAAAATTAGTCTTCCCTCTAACTATAGCAGCCTCTATCAAATGGTAAAGATCTTCATAATCTAAACCAGTTGAAGAAAACGAATCCTTGAGACTATCAAGCCAAACCAAATTATTCATAATTTCGTCCTCGGCGGCATAGTAATAAATGAATTCGTTATTTCTCCATTCTTGCTATTGCGCGTCACCTGAAAGTAATATCCATCAACATTAATACTAGCTTCCCTCAACGCTGGAGTGGCTTTAAACAACGACTCGGCTTCAACTGCTGCCCTACTAGACATATCAGCAACTTCACTATCAGGCAAGACCTTTGGATCGTAAATCGTTTTTGTTGATGTAGGCTTATAACCACCTATCAACTCGCCCTTAGTATTGGTTCTAGGTAACTGATAGCTATACTCAACAAGGCCAGGATAACGAACGTCAGTAATTTTTTTGGAGATTTTCGCTCCGGTTATTTCAACCGATTCTAGGAAGGCATCAACATAGAAAAAAAGGGGACAGATTTATTAAATCTACTTTTCGGATAGCTTACCGGCCTAATGAATAAAATAAATCTGTCCCCTTTTTTAATTCTTTTTTAATGCACAACCCACGGATTTTATTGACCTGGACACCCTCATTGCCGAGTCGCTGCATTGCGCTGGCGAACATATCCGTACCTGAAGCTTCAAAATAAGGATGGTCCTTTGCCGCGCGAATTTCAAACGCCAGAACGCCTTCGTCATTCACTCTGACAACCAATCCCGCTACTCCATCAGTAAAAAAGGGGACAGGTTTATTAAATCAAATAAATCCGCCCCCTTTTCTTGTCCCTTTCCTTACAAATCAGATTTTATTTTTCTTACCAGACTAGCCACTTCGGACTTAAGCTTCTCTCCGTCGAACTCATACTCTTCTCTTGAGTCGTCTGAATTGTACATATCCGCCGCACAAAAAATGCTTGACAGGCATTCATTTAAAACCCCTGAATCCTTTTGAAGAAGATTGCTGTCGCGCTCTATTTTCCACAGCTCCATGTAGGCTTCCGAAAAAACGCAAGCAGACACTCTTCCTGCTACAAAAGATTTTGCAAATTCTAAAATCGTAACACTCATCGTAAAACACCATTTTTAATGAAATTATCGAACTGCTGAGTATTCGGAGATAATTTAAATCCAGTTACGAAATTACCAGCACTATCGAGAACAACGGCATTATTGGTAGTCGAATTGAAGAAAACCTTCGAGTCCTTAACAAACCCATACGTACCTTGCTGAGATGTAGAGGAGGACTCCATATGATTTTTGATCGCCGTTTCATACTGAGCAAGTGTTTCGGGATTTTTCTTTGTCGTCACGACGCCAAAATCAGATGCGTGCTTGAATTTTTTATCAAGCTGCTTTTGCGTAATACCAGTAAGTTCCCCAGCAAGACCGCTACCTTTTGCACCTGTCGCTGCCGGCCCAACGATTGCCGCAATCTCCTCAGCCGTCAGTTTAGCCCCTGTTTTCGCTTCGATCTCCATCAAGCCTCGGAGATCACTGAGTTCCTTGGCCGTTAACCCTCCTGCCGCGGCCCCCAATCCGACAGGAAGTGCTTCCGACATCCCTGCCTCAGCTGTCCAGATCGCGACTTCGTTAGCGCACAGCACTGGGTTGGCTGCGCAGGAGGCTGCAGCTCTCGTGGTCAACTGTCCAAGCAGACCAATCGCTTCCGGCGCAAGAGCAATGATCCCCGCTGCAGCCAACAATTTCACCGCATTAGCCGGATCCCCTTTCGGAAGGTGGTCGAGGGAAGCTCGCGTCCTGGCATTGGTCGAGTCGGCGATATTGCTATGGAGGAATTGATCTGTAATCCCCGTTTTGTCATTTTGCCAAAGTTCGTTTAATGCAACAGAGCCTTCTTCAATCTCAGCCTTGATCTTCTCGCAATCACCGGTCGCCCAGCAGTTGTTGAGCCGCGCCGTGTTATCCGCATCACGCTTGGCAAACTCAGCTCGAACCGCATCACAGTTGTCTTTACATTCCTTGAGCGCCTTTTCCAGGTCTTCTACATCCTGATGGTTCAAGAAGTTGTATTGAGTACCACTCTGCGCGATCGATGCCCCTAGCTGCAGTTTGTCAGCATCGGCATTCGGATCCTGAACAGCGGTCGTCAAGACCCCGATCAGTTGCGAGTTCATCAGCAACAATCGTTCTCTATCGTCCTTCGACATTCCGGAGTACGCCGACGCCAGATCGTCCACCAGCGCTTCGTTGACTCCGGCTGCCAAGGCGCCAGTCTTAAAATCCCCACCCGCAGCCAGTGAGCTCAAGCCCCCCATCAGCGCATGCAGGCCTATCTTCTCCAGACCACCGTCCTGCAGGTGGTTGCTCGCCCCGATATCACCCACAAGGTTGAAGCCATAGGCGGTAAAAGCATTCACCAGGCTTTTTTGCACCGCATCGCCCAAGCTGCCTTCACGGCCAAGGGCTTTGTTGAGCAATGCCGACGTGGAATTTTGCAACAACTGGTTTTCGGTAAAATGCGCTATACCTTGCAGGCTGCTCAGACCACCGGAATCGGCGACGATAACTTTGCCGGTATTGGCCAATGCGCCTTTGGTGGATTCCGTCAGCGCGGGGGATGTACCGGTCGTGCTGCTGGTCCAGTCATTGAAGAAACCGGTGGTCAGACCCGCAGTACCTCCGGCCACAATGTAATTTTTCAGGTTGTCGGCACTGAAGGTTTCTTTGAGCGCGGCTCCGAGATTGCCTTTGTTGTTAATGGTGCTGACGGCCGCCGTGCTGGCTGCCGAAGTGATCATGGCAGTGAGTGCCGCGTTCGCCCAACCTGCTGCCACTGCTTCACTGGTGGCTGTCGCGGCCAAACCAGCGGACATCGCTGTGCCGGAACCAGCAGTCGCACCAGCCCCCACAAGGCCTGAAGCCGCACCGGCGGTGAAGTAGGTGACGATAATGATGACGATGATCATCGCAGGGCCACCCAGCCCGGAATGGCTTTCATTCCAGCGGTCATGCAGCTCTTGGACTTGACGCCAATCCACATCATTTCGTGCTTCGGCGTCTTTCAACCAAGCCATACTCGGGTCGGCTTTCACCATCGCGTCGATTGCCTGACTGACGCTTTGCTGGTTGATCTGGTTGATGTCAATGTGAAGCCCATCAACCGCTTTAATAAGCGTCTGACCTTTGGCAATCAGCTGGCTTTGACGCAGAGTTTCATCAACCTGGCCTTTGCTTTCCATGCTGGTCCACGCCGCGCTACTGCTGCTCTTGTCGTGGCTTTCCTGATGGGAATCTTTCACTGCCTCAAACGTGATGCTGCCACCGCTGTCCAAGATCAGGTCTTTACCACTGTTGAGCTTGGCGCCCTGGTAGCGCTGGTCCCCCTCACTGACCAGCGTGAGATTGCTTCCGGTCTTGATCTCGCTCCCCACATGAGTGATCTGGGTCACTTCGTCGCGCTGCATTTTCTTGGCGCCGAAACCACCCTTCTCTTTCATGTCGTACAGGGTGTAATCCTTGTTCTGCGCTGCCAGCAGACTCAGATCATTACCCGCGTAGACATAGGCTTCATTGCCAGCACTGATCTTGCTCGCTACCAACGTGGTATCGCGACCGGAAGTGGTTTTTACGTCGCCGCCCGCGATGAATTCGGCGGCTTTCTGGACGGTGTGGTTGTCTTCCTCGTGGACACGTTTCTTGCCACTTTTGCTGTTGGTCTCGACATTGTGTTCGTCACCCGCCGAAGCCATGTTCAGGTCTTGTTTCGCGTCGGCAAGAAGATCGCCTTTGGCCTCGGCAGTACTGGCGAGGACGTTGAGATCGCGGCCGGCATCGAACTTCAGGTTGCCACCGCTTTTCACACTGGAACCGAGGTTTTCCACGGTGGTGGTGATAACCGAGCGATGGCCGCCCTCGAACGATTCGTGCAGTTCGCTTTCGTTGCGCGTCGCCAACAGGTTGATGTCGCGGGTGGCGCTCAGGGTGGCGTCGCCGCCGCTGCTGATGGACGAGGAGTTGACGAGGTCGTTGCCCGACTTGATGGTCAGCGTGTCGCGTGCGCTGATGTTGCCGCCATCGTCCACCAGGGTGCGCATGCCGTGACCGTCGCGTACGGCGACGGCGGTGCGATCGTTGACGATGTCGCCCTTCAGGCTGGTAAGGCTGACCTGATTGCCGCGAATCTCGCCGGCCAGCGCATTGCGGATGCTGTCGGTGGCCATGAGCGTGATGCGCTCGTTGGCTTCGACCAGACCGCCCTGGTAGAGGCTGCCTTTAACGTCGACGGACAGATCCTTGGTCGCCTGCAATGTGCCGACGTTGACCAGATCATTGCCCGCGATCAGTTCCAGGTCGCGCCCTTGAATCAGACTGCCGCCACGCACGTTGCGTGATTCGGCCTGGGCCAGATAGAGCACCGGCACCAGCACTTTCTGGCCGTCGACGATGCGCTCTTCCATCCACACGATGTCGTGGGTCAGTGCCGCCACTTGCTCGGACGTCAGGCTCACGCCCACGGACAGGTTCAGTTCGTTCTTGCTGGCGAGCGCGTTATCCATCAGATAACGGAACTGTTCGTAGTCGTTGTTCAGGCCACCGGCGAGGAAGCGCTGGCCGGTCTGGGCCATCACTGCGTCGCTGATCAGTCGCGTCTCGTAGCGGCCATCGCCGAGGCGGCGAGCCGTTTCATCGGCGCTGAAACTGAGTTTGCCCAGCAGGTAATCGGAACTCATGAACGGCGCGGACTGGGTCAGCTCCGGGTTGGTTTCGATCAGGTAATGGCTCTGCGGATTCGAGCTCTGCACGAACAGGCCGTAGGGGCCTTTCGGCAGACGGAACGTCGAGGAAGCCGTCGGATCGACTGCGGCAAACGGCACGCCCTTGAAATCGACCGGAACGAAGCTGATCTGCTTCACGCCATCGGCGTCCACGCGTTCGATTCGGGTGACGTCTTTCGGCGCCTGGGCGCTGACGTCGGTGCTGTGTTTGCCAAGGTTGATGGTGACGCCGCCGACGGCGGTTGTCTGATCGCTGGACAGCTTGCCGGTCAGCTGGTCGTAAGTGTTGTCGTAGAGGGTGCCGTTCTGGATGCTGTGAGCGACGTCCAGTTTGACCTTGCCTCCGGCCTGAAGCACCGACGAGTAGACCTTGTTGCCGTTTTCATCCCAAGTGGTGACATCGCTTGTCTGCAAGAAACGATCGTCACTGGAACGACTGACCAACTCGTTAAAGCGTTCCTCGTCGAAGTTGCCCGCTGCGGTCGCGGCGTTGAACGCCGGAATGTCGGTGAACTCCATCTTGTCCCAGAGGCTGTTGTCGATGTGCCCCGGTGTACCGATCTTCACCACCCGATGGCCCGAGCGCGACACGGCGCCCTGGTTCAGCAGGTTATCGGCCGTCACGGTCAGATCGCCGTTCGCCGCCAACAGGCTGTAGCGGTTTTCGACGTTGTTGGCGTGAAGGGTCAGATTCTTGCCAGCGACAAATCGCGCCGCACGCGAGTCCTTCAGGACCTTGTCGTTGAACTCGGTGTTGATGGTGATGTAACCGCGTTTCCAGCCGTCACCACCACCGCAGTGCTGAGCACAGACCCAGCTCAGGCTGCCGGACGACTGCCCCGAGGTGATTTCGAATTCGGCCTTGGCGTTTTCAAACGAAACGGCGTTGATGTCGATATCACCTTCGCCTTCGACGGTGCCCGACAGGTTACTGAACGACGCCGCCCGACCTCCGCCCACGGCGTCGAACGTCAGCTTGCCGCGGCTGTAGATATCGCCATAGAAATTGCTCAGGCTGTTGCCGTGCAACTCCATGGTGCCGCCGCTGAACAACAGCGTGTCGGGGCCGTTGCTGATGCCATTGGTGGCGTTGAACAGCAGGTTGCCTTGAGCGCCCAGCGTGCCTTTGTTGTCGATCCGTGCAGCGGAGACCGTGAGCTTCTGGTTGGCAATCAGTCGGCCCAGGTTGTCGAGGGTGCCACGCAGGGTCAGCTCGGTGTCACCACCGCTGACCAGACGGCCGTCCTGCTGAATCAGGTCGTTGGCGCCGATAACGAGTTTCTGTTTGGCGGACACGCGTCCGCTGTTGATCAGGTTGCCGCCGAGGTTCAGCGTCAGGTCGCCGTCAGTGGCCAGTTCACCGGCGTTGTTCAGACTGGCGACGTTGAGCTTGAGCGACGAAGCACTGGCGATGCGATCCCCGTCATTGAGGTTCAAATCCTGTGCACTGGTATAGGTCAGGCCACCGTTCAGTTGCCAGGTGCCCACACCACTGACCGACGCGATATCCCAGACACCGTTGCCCAGACCGGTGAGGCTGCCTTGAGAGCCGGTCAGGTTGCTGAGGTCCAGATCGAACAGCCCTTTTGCGGCGTGACGAACGCTGCCGCTGAGGTTGTTGAGCTGAGCACCGCCAAGCTCCAGATCCTGACTGCCGATCTCGATGACGCCGTTCTGGTTGTTCAGGTTGCCGGTCAATTTGATTTTGCTGGAGGCGCCGCCCAGTGCGCGGATCTGCCCGCCGGCGCTGTTGTTCAATTGACCGCTGATGAGTTTCAGATCGGTTGCCGATTCGATCAGCCCGCCCTGATTGAGCACCTGGCTGACCGCTTCGAATGCCAGTCGATTGCCGCTGATCTCTCCGCCCGCATTATCCAGGCTGGAGCCATCGAAAATCACCTGATCTTTGCCGAACAGCTTGCCGGCATGGTTGGTCAGGCGTGTCACCGTCAGCTTCAAGTCACCCAGCAGGCTGGAGATCAAACCGGCCTTGCCATCGACTGCGCTGTTGTCGAGATCGGCGCTGGTGATGTTCAGGGTGTCGGCCTGCAGCGTACCGCCCTGGTTCTGCAGGCTGCCGGCGCCCAGTGCCAGTTCTGCGTGGCTGCCATTGGCGAGGATCGCACCCTGCTGGTTCAGCAGGGTGTTGCCGACGATTTTCAGGCCATCGCTGCCGGCAATGATCTGGCCCGCATTGCGGTTGTCGATGGACGTACTGGTGATATCCAGACGTTTGCCGCGCAATGTGCCGCCGCGGTTGTCGAGTTCGACCAGTTGCTCGAGCAGCAGATGTTGCTCACCGGCGTCGACTACACCCGTGACGTTTTTGAACACGCCGGCGATGTTCAGCGCAATGTCACCGCCCGTGCCGACGATGCCGCCCTTGTCGCTGTTGTTCAGCTGTGTGGCGGTGACTTCGATGGTTTTGCCGAGCAGGACACCGGCGCTGTTGTCGACCGTGTCGCTTTCGATGTAGAGGTCGGCGTCGCTCTGGATCCGGCCCTTTTGATTGAGCAGTTGCGACTGGCCGGCAACAGCGTGTTTGAGAATCAACCGGGCACCGTCGACACCCGCCGCCAGCAGACCGCCCTCGCCGTTATCCAGGCTGGCGGCTTGCAGGTTGAGGCGATCGCCAATCACTCGCCCGCCACGGTTGTCGATGTGGCCATCGCGAGCGACCAGCAGCAATTGTTGCGCGGCTACCACGCCCTTGCGGTTGTCGATACTGCCGGCCTGTACGTCCACGTCACCCTTGCTGGCTTGCAGTCGACCCAAGGCATTGTTCAGGTGCTTGTTGACCACCAGTGTGAGCTGACCGGTTTCGGCGCTGATCGCACCTTTTTCGTTGTGGGTGAGATTGTCCAGCGTTGCATCGACGACACCGCCGAGCAGTTGGCCGTTGGTGTTATCCAGATCGCGGGCGGTCAGGTTCAGGGTTGTGTTGCCCTGAATCAGGCCCTGGGTGTTGTCCAGGTCTTCGCTGGCCAGCACGCTGTCATCGGATGAAATCGTGCCCTGGGTATTGTCGAGTTTGCCGCGACTGGTGACCTCAAGGGTTTTGCCGGTCAGGCTGGCATTACGGTTGTCGATGCTACGGGCCGCGACGCTCAATCGACCGGAGGCCTGAATCTTGCCATCGTGGTTGGCGAGGTCCTGATCCAGTGTCAGGTCGACCTTGCCGTTTTCGGCACTGATGACCCCTTTGCCGCTGTTATCCAGCCGGGTGCCGGTGATCCGGATCGAATCGGCCGCCAATGTGCCGCCCTGATTGAGCAACTCGGCGCCCGACACATCGAGGTCGGTCTTTGCCTGGATCTTGCCTTTGCCATTGTTCAGACGTTCATGGGCGACGACCTTGGTTTCGCCCTGGCTGGCAGCAATCAGGCCGCCAGCGTTGTCGAGTTGTCGGGTATCGAGATCCAGGCGTCCGGCAATGATTTTGCCGTCATCGTTTTGCAGCGCCCGAGCATTGAGCTTCAAATTGCCGCCGGCGATTTCGATTCGGCCCTTGCGGTTGTCCAGAGTATCGACAGAGAGCGTTGCCGCCTGGCCGTCGGCGAAGCGAATCAGACCACTGAGGTTGACGATTGCCGGGACGTTGAAGGCCAGGCTGGTCTCGCCGTAAATCCGTGCGTCAGCCCCTTGGTTGACCAGGCGAGTGGCGCCCAGCGCAACGGTCTTGGCCTGGACGATACCGTTCTGGTTGTCGAGCAAACCTGCGGCGCTGACGCTCAGGGAGCGACTGGCCAACAGGCTGCCACGGTTGCTCACCGCGCCGCTGTTGATGGCAACATCGCCATTGCCGTTACGGCTGTTGTCCGCGTTCACTCCGGCTTCGATCACGCCGGCGCTGGTCAGCGTGCCGCCGCTGGTGAGGCGCACGGAATCCCGGGCAGCGAGGCTTTGCTGGTTCACCAGGTCTTGTGCGGTCTGCACTGCCAGTTGCGTGCCTGCGTAAACCGCCTGTTGGGCTTCAAGACTGTTGGCCTTGATGTCGATCGCATTGCTGGCCGTGGCCTTGGCCATCGTCAGTTGGCCATTGGCGTCGATCTGGATATCCCCGGCGCTGGCCGCCAGTTCGCCAGCCAGTTTCACGCCGACACCCGCCTCGGTGCCCACCAGTTTGATCGCGCCGGCATACATCCCGCCGAGTGCCGATGAGTCGATGGCCAGTTGCGGTTTGGCGCTGCCGTCGTCGGCCCGCGCAGTGGCGTTGAGCGTTTCGGCGTTTACATCGTTGCGACCGGTGGTGATGTTCAGGCGTTTGGCGTGGATCTGCGCGTTGATTTGCGCACTGCGGGTGATGATTTCAAAGCTGTCGACAGCGCTGGCGTCCAGACCTTTGCCGTCGATGGAAACGCTGCCCTGATCGACCTGAAAGCGATCCAGACGTCCCGCGCCATCCAGCACCGGTTTGCCGGTGGTCAGTGTCACGCGTGGCGTATTGATGAAGCCGCACCCGTTACAGCTGATGCCATACGGGTTGGCGACGATCACCCGCGCAGACTGCCCAGCCACTTCGGTGTAACCGCGCAACTGGCTCGGGCTGCCGCCGTTGACTTCGTTGAGGATGGTCTGCGCTGCCGCTGCGCGCAGGTTCGGGTTGCCGAGAATGATCCCGCCCATCTGCGTCAGTTGAGTGCGACTGGTCGCGTTGTTGAGGATGACGCCTTGAGCGTCCACGTTGTAATCGTGGAACTGGTTGTGCGATAGCCCCGCGCCGTTGGGCGTGGCGATGTTGATGATCGGCACGCCGTTACCGGCCCGGTCGAGCGTGGTGCCGGGCGCACTGACCACGATTCCGTCCGCTTGCGCCCACATTGGCTGCCAGAACATGACATTGGCCAGCAGGAACGCCAGACCGCGCTTGGGCATGCCCCAGAAGTGATCGCGTTTTTCATAGGCAGCAGAAGGCTGCCTGGCCAGAAAGGCCAGGTGGCGAATGTTCATATCAGAAACTCAAAGCAGGCGGAATTAGAGGAAGAAATCCATGCGGAAATAGATCGGCGCTTCGCGCTCGGTGAGCGCGGCGGGTCGTTCCAGGGAATGGGCGAAGGTCACACTGGCTGCCACATGCTGGCCACGAGCAAACAACTCCAGCGAGTTGCTCGACATGCGTCCGTGCTGGTCACCGTTGTAGCGATCATTGCGAATCACGCCCTGGTCGTAGCCCAGGCTGGTGCCGTATTCGGCGAACACCGGACGCAGCCATTCGGCGGTCACCGGGCGTGCCCAGCGCAGGTCATTGCGCCAGTAGCCGCCGCTGTCGCCGGACAGCGATTGATCCTTGTAGCCACGGATCGATGACAGTCCGCCAAGGCTGGTGCGCTGCGGACTGAACAGCACGTCTTCACTGCGCTGGCCGGTCATCAGGCTGCTGAAGGTGAGCGACTCGCCCCACAGCTTGAACGGCTGCAGATAACTCAGGGTTGCGGTGTATTTGCGGTAGCGCGCGTCCGGCTCGCCGGGGCCCGGATCGTGGCTGCCCTGGGCATCGAACGCGCCGATGCCCTGCTGCATGCCGGCATCGAAGTTGACGAAGGCGCTGCCGATCCGCCGCCCGTGGTTGAAGCCGAACTGCGCTTCGCTGATGCGGTTGCTGCTCAGGCGCAGTTTGCTGTCTTCGATGAAATTGTTGCTGCGCAGGTAAGACAGGCCTGTGCTGAGGGAAGTCTTGCTGACGGCGTCGCGGTGGATCACACGCTCGGCGCGAAACTGGTGGTTTTCACTGTCGCCGGTCTGCTTGAAGTTGTAGCCGTTGGCGGCGATCTGCGAGCGGTATTCGCTCTGGCTGTAGGTGTAGCTGAAGTTCCACCAGCCCCACGGCAGGTTGTAATTGAGCATGGCGTTGTTGGAGGTGTGCTGATGGTCTGTCATCGCATCGTGACCGCCGCGCAGGCTCAACTGATCGGCCAGGCCCAACGGGCTGTCCCAGTCGAACGTGGTGCCCCACTGCTGCTCGCCGGTGCTGCGCTGGCCGTCGTTGCTGCGCGACAACCCGACACGCCAGGGCTTTTGCGGGGTGTTGTTGACCAGTACATCACTGCCACCGACGTTCTGGCCCGGCGAAAGCTCCATCTTGGCCTGATTGGACGGCAGGCGATTGAGCTGATCGACCATCTGCTCGATCTCGCGCAGATTGACCAGTTCGCCGGCCTTGCCAGGAAACGCCATCGACAGCTCACGCTCGGAAAGTTTGCTGTTGTCGGCACCTTTCAGGCTTTCGAGTTTGCCTTCGACCACCAGCACTTTCAGGTGCCCGGCGGACAGATCCTGTTGCGGCAGATAGGCACGGCTGGTCACCAGCCCCTTTTCGATGTAGTGGTCGGTGATGACTTTGAGCAGTTCATTGAGTTGCGGTACGCCCAGGCACTGGCCGATGTAAGGCTTGAGCAGGCGCGCCTTGTCGCTCTCCGACAGGCTGTCGGCGCCTTTGAGTTCGATGTCTTTGATCGGGAAGCAACGGGTGTCGGTCGGCGCCGCCGGTTGAACTGGCCTGGCTTCCTTGCCCGGCAGGTCCTTGAGTTCTTCGAGACGCCGCTGCTGCTCTTCGAGCAGGCGGTTCTGGCGGTCGCGAATCAGGTCGGTGTCACCGGGGGTGGGTGCAGCGGATACAGCATTAAGTGGAGAAAGGCACAGCAAAGCCAGGCACAACCTCGCCACGAGGGCGGGTGAGGACATGTTCGATCCCTCGAGACGGAAAGCGATATCAGAATAGTGGCGCCATGTTAAAGTGCCACTATTCTGACGTCAATTTAAGGATTTACCGAAATAGTGTTGCCGACGAACGGCATCGGTGAAATCGTCCGACTCCGACAGAGATGCAGGAGGTTTCGCAGATCAACCAAGGAAAACCGGCCACAGCATCAGCGAACGTTCCGAGAGGCAAAACATCCGACAGATCCGGCTCACTTCACCTCAATGCTCAACAGCCCGTTTCGTCGCCACATCCTCCGGTGCCAGTACCCGGCCATCGGCCGACAGCAACTCCAGCTTCCTGATCGGCTTCCCCTTCTGCGCATCGACCATTACCGATCCCGACTCACCGGGCTCGAACATGAACTCCCCGCCCCACTGCGACAGCGCGACGATCACGGTTTGCAGCGCCCGGCCCTTTTCCGTCAGCACGTACTCTTTGTAAGCACTGCCATCGGACGCCGGCACCAGGCGCAGGATGTCACGCTCGACCAGACCTTTGAGGCGAACGCTCAAGATGTTCTTGGCGATTTCCAGACTTCTCTCGAAATCGCCGAAACGACGGATGCCTTCCAGCGCATCACGGACGATCAGCAACGACCACCAGTCGCCGATCAGGTCCAGCGTCCGGGCGACCGGGCAGGCATTGCCGGCAAGGCTTTTGCGCTTCATTTCGTATATCTCCGGCAAACGAAAGATGGGATGCGGTTGCATCTTACAACTCATGTCGCAGAAGCGATAACACCCGCCACCACGAACTTAGCACCTGCGTACAAGTGGCCGAACTGCTTTGTCGCGATAGTGATCGCTGCCATCACGGCATCCACACAGGCCCATACCCAAGGAGTTTCCATGAGCACGTTCACCACCCAAGACGGTACCGAGATCTATTTCAAGGACTGGGGCAGCGGCAAGCCCGTGCTGTTCAGCCACGGTTGGCCGCTGGACGCCGACATGTGGGAATACCAGATGGAATACCTGAGCAGCCGCGGCTACCGCACCATCGCCTTCGACCGTCGCGGTTTCGGCCGCTCCGGGCAGCCGTGGACCGGCTACGACTACGACACCTTCGCCGATGACATCGCGCAGTTGATCGAGCACCTCGACCTGCGTGACGTGACCCTGGTCGGCTTCTCCATGGGCGGCGGTGATGTCAGCCGCTACATTGCCCGCCACGGCAGCGAGCGCGTTGCGGGGCTGGTGTTGCTGGGCGCGGTGACGCCGCTGTTCGGCAAGAAGCCGGACTTTGCCGAAGGCGTCGACAAGTCGGTATTCGACGGAATCAAGGCCGGCCTGCTGAAGGATCGCGCGCAGTTCATCGCCGATTTCGCCGCACCGTTCTACGGCACCAATCAGGGCCAGAAAGTCTCCGACGGCGTGCTGACGCAAACCCTGAATATCGCGCTGCTCGCCTCGCTCAAAGGCACCGTGGATTGCGTCACTGCATTCTCGGAAACCGACTTCCGCCCGGACATGGCGAAAATCGATGTGCCGACCCTGGTGATTCATGGCGATGGCGACCAGATCGTGCCATTCGAAACCACCGGCAAACGCGCCGCCGCGCAGATCAAGGGCGCCGAATTGAAGGTGTATGCCGGTGCGCCCCACGGCTTCGCCGTGACCCATGCGCAGCAATTGAATGAAGACCTGCTGGCGTTTCTCGATCGCTGAGTCCGTGTGATCCGAACACGCCTTGCAAAGGGCCGCCGACAACCCTGTCAGCGGCCCTTTTTTTCGTTGTCCCGGATTCCGGTGCCATGGCGAGGCCCAGCATTTACGGGGCTTTGAAGCCTCTGCATCACGTTTTTATCTTCACATGCCAGCTTAATAATATTTTACCGATAACCACCCCCTCCCTAGTCTGATCCCAAGCACAGAGAACAGGTCGACAGCGGCCTGAATCCAACGGCCTCGTGAGAAAGGATCAGAGATGACCACTGAAATAATAAAAACAGACACGCTTGTTGTCGGCGCCGGTCAAGCGGGTGTGGCCATGAGTGAACACCTGAGCAAACTCGGGGTGCCGCACCTGGTGCTGGAGCGCAGCCGCATCGCCGAACGCTGGCGCACCGGACGCTGGGATTCGCTGGTGGCCAATGGTCCGGCGTGGCACGACCGCTTTCCGGGGATGGAATTCGACGATGTCGATCCGGACGGCTTTGCCCACAAGGAGCGCGTTGCCGATTACTTCGAAGCCTATGCGAAGAAATTCAACGCGCCGATCCGCACCGGCGTGGACGTGAAGAGCGTAGTGCGCAATGTCGGTCGTCCGGGCTTCACCGTCGAGACTTCCGAAGGCGTGATCGAAGCCGCCCGCGTCGTTGCTGCGACTGGCCCGTTCCAGCGTCCGGTGATTCCGGCCATTGCGCCGAAAGATGAACGCCTGCTGCAGATTCACTCGGCCGACTATCGCAACCCGCAACAACTGCCGGCCGGTGCGGTGCTGGTGGTCGGTGCCGGTTCGTCGGGCGTGCAGATCGCCGATGAACTGCAGCGTTCAGGCAAGCAAGTGTTCCTCTCGGTCGGTGCCCATGACCGCCCTCCTCGCGCTTATCGCAACCGTGATTTCTGCTGGTGGCTCGGCGTACTCGGCGAGTGGGATCAGGCCGCAATGAAACCCGGCCGCGAACACGTGACCATCGCCGTCAGCGGCGCCCATGGTGGCCGCACCATAGACTTCCGTGGTCTGGCCCATCGCGGCATGACTCTGGTCGGTGTGACCGAGTCGTTCAGCAATGGCGTGGTGACCTTCAAGCAAGACCTGCGCGACAACCTCAAGCGTGGCGACGAGAACTACCTCGCGCTGCTGGATGCCGCCGACGCCTACATCGAACGCAATGGCCTCGATCTGCCGTTGGAACCGGAAGCCCGGGAAACCTATCCGGATCCTGAATGCGTGAAAAACCCGCTGGCCGATCTCGATCTGGCCGCCGCCGGCATCACCTCGATCATCTGGGCCACCGGGTTTGCCGTGGACTATTCCTGGCTGAAAGTCGCGGCATTCGACGACAAAGGCAAGCCGCAGCATCAGCGCGGCGTGTCCAGCGAAGCGGGTGTGTATTTCCTCGGCCTGCCATGGCAGTCGCGACGCGGTTCGTCGTTCATCTGGGGTGTGTGGCACGACGCCAAGCACGTGGCCGATCACATCGCCACCCAGCGCAAATACCTGGCCTATCGCGATGCCGAACAACGCGAAGCCGCGCTGCACAACAAAGCCGCCGACACCGTCGACGCTTGATTTCCCTCTTCAATCCCGGCGCCTGTCGCGCCGGGTCCGATTTCGTCAGGAGCCCCACATGAGTCAGCCAACCCACACCCGCATCCGCATGTTCAACACCAAGGACACCTACCCGAATCAAACCCTGGACAACGATTTGTGCCAGGCCGTGCGTGCCGGCAACACCGTGTATGTCCGTGGTCAGGTCGGCACCAATTTCGACGGTGAACTGGTCGGCCTCGGCGACCCGCGCGCGCAGGCCGAACAGGCGATGCGCAACGTCAAGCAACTGCTCGAAGAGGCCGGCAGCGACCTGAGCCACATCGTCAAGACCACCACTTACCTGATCGATCCGCGCTACCGCGAACCGGTGTATCAGGAAGTCGGCAAGTGGCTGAAAGGCGTGTTCCCGATCTCCACCGGGCTGGTGGTGTCGGCCTTGGGTCAGCCGCAGTGGCTGATGGAGATTGATGTGGTTGCGGTGATTCCCGAGTAATTCGACCTTAGCGAAAGGAGGCCACACATGACATTTTCCATCGCCGCCCGCTGCCCTGAAACCGGTCAGTTCGGCATCGCCATCAGTTCCTCCAGCATCGCCGTTGGCGCCCGCTGCCCTTGGCTGTTGCCGGGGGTCGGCGCGGTGTCGAGCCAGAACATCACCCTGCCGTCCCTCGGCCCGGAAGTGCTCACTTTGATGGAGCAAGGCCTGGCGCCCGAGGCGGCGCTGGACAAGGTGCTGACCCGCAATGGTTACAGTCAGTACCGGCAGATCACGGCGATCAACCACCTCGGCCAGACCGCGCATTTCAGCGGCGCGCAAACCCTGGGCGTGCACAACGCGGTGTCGGGCGAACAATGCGTGGCGGCGGGCAACATGCTCGCCGGGCGCTCTGTGATCGAAGCCATGGTCAGCGCGTTCGAAGACGGCGAGGGTCAATTGGCCGATCGCCTGCTCAAGGCCCTGCACGCCGCCCAAGCCTTGGGCGGCGAAGCGGGACCGGTGCATTCGGCAGCCGTGGTCGTGGTCGGCGAGTTGACCTGGCCCATCGTCAACCTGCGGGTGGACTGGGCCGATGAAGACCCGATCGGCCAGTTGCAGAAACTCTGGGACGCCTATCGCCCGCAGTTGCAGGACTACATCGACCGCGCCCTCGATCCGGCCAAGGCGCCGGGCTACGGAGTTGCCGGAGACGACCGATGAGCGACAGCGTCACGTTGCTCAAGACGCTGGTGGGGTTCGACACCACCAGCCGCGAGTCCAACCTGCAATTGATCAACTTCGTGCACGACTATCTCGAAGGTTTCGATGTGCCGTGCGAGCTGATTTACAACGATGAGCGCAGCAAGGCTAATCTGTTCGCCACGATTGGCCCGGCGGATTTGCCTGGCATCGTGTTGTCGGGACACACCGATGTGGTACCTGCCGATGGTCAGCCATGGACCGTGCCGCCGTTCGAACTCAGCGAGCGCGACGGCAAGCTTTACGGTCGCGGCACGGCGGACATGAAGGGCTACATCGCCTGCGTGCTGGCGCTGGTGCCGTCGTTGATCGAATCACCATTGCGCATGCCGGTGCACATTGCCCTGTCCTATGACGAAGAGGTCGGTTGCCTCGGCGTGCGCTCGTTGCTCAAGTTACTGGAGAAGCGTCCGGTCAAACCGCTGCTGTGCATCATCGGCGAGCCGACCGAACTCAAACCGGTGCTCGGGCACAAAGGCAAACTGGCGATGCGCTGCGATGTCCAGGGTCACGCCTGTCACTCGGCCTACGCGCCGCTCGGGGTCAACGCCATCGAATGCGCCGCCGAACTGATCGGCGAATTGGGACGCATCGGCCGGCAACTCAAGGATGAACACGTCGACCCGCGTTTCGACCCGCCCTACTCCACGGTGCAAACCGGCGTGATCAGCGGTGGCAAGGCGTTGAATATCGTCCCCGCCGATTGCCGTTTTGATTTCGAAATCCGTGCCCTGCCCTCGCAGGATCCGGCAGTCGTCGCGCAGCAACTCAAGGTTTACGCCGAGCAGCAGATGCTGCCGCGCATGCGGGCCGTCAGCGGGCAGAGCGATATCCGTTTCAGCGAGTTGTCGGCGTATCCGGGGCTGGCGACGGATGCCCGCAGCCAGGCGGCGCAATTGATCGCCACGTTCTGTGGCTCGGACGATTTCGGCACGGTGGCATTCGGCACTGAAGGCGGATTGTTCGACGCAGTGGGGATTCCCACGGTGGTGTGCGGCCCCGGCAGCATGGATCAGGGCCACAAGCCGGACGAGTTCGTCAGCCGCGATCAGCTCAAGGCCTGCGATGAGATGCTGCAACGGATGCTGACGTCGATTCGCCTTTGAAAAAACGGTCTGGCTGCTGGATAAGAATCCGCAGCCAAGCCGCAATAACACCGACAGACAGCTGCTCCAATGGAGGTCAGCTGCATTGTCGTTCATGGCGCTGAAACACCCGGAACAGAACACTTTCAGCTGACCGAAGAGCCTCGTATTTTTAACGCCTGAAGCAACAAAACTACTAATTTATCTCTCCCCTTTCCTTGCCCATGATCAACCCCAACAAGAAATGCGCCGTCCGTGCCGGCGCTCACTGAAGTACGTCCACGTACTCGTCCTTGCCTTGGAGTTCGTCATGGCCACCTCTGCAACAACGTCCGCACCGCTCATTGAGAAACACACGATCGGCTATGTGCCGCCCGAAGATCGCCACGGAAAGGTCAGGGATCTGTTCACCCTCTGGTTCGGCGGCAATATCGCGCCGTTGCCCATCGTCACCGGAGCCCTCGGCGTGCAGCTGTTTCACCTGAATCTGCTGTGGGGCATCGTCGCCATTCTGGTCGGCCATCTGGTCGGCGGTGTGCTGATGGCGCTGCACTCGGCGCAAGGCCCGCAGATGGGCATCCCGCAGATGATCCAGAGCCGCGCACAGTTCGGCTCACTCGGCGCGTTGTTGGTGGTGTTGATTGCCGGCGTGATGTACATCGGCTTCTTCGCCTCCAACATCGTGCTCGCCGGCAAGTCGCTGCATGGCGTGGTCGACAGCATTCCGGTGCCGGTCGGCATCGTCATCGGCGCGCTGGGTTCGGGGATCATCGGGATCATCGGTTACCGCTTCATCCACGTGCTCAACCGCATCGGCACCTGGGTGCTGGGGATCGGGATTGTGGTCGGCTTCGGCTACATCCTGACTCACGTGCAGACGGGTGACTTCCTCACCCGTGGCAGTTTCAATCTTTCGGGCTGGCTCGCCACCGTGTCGCTGGCGGCGTTGTGGCAGATTGCATTTGCGCCGTATGTGTCGGATTACTCGCGCTATCTGCCAGCCAATGTGCCGGTGGCCGCGACGTTCTGGACCACTTATCTCGGCTCTGCACTGGGCTCCAGCCTGTCGTTCATTTTCGGGGCAGTCGCCGTGCTGGCAACGCCGGTGGGCATGGACACCATGGACGCGGTGAAACTCGCCACCGGCTCGATCGGCCCGCTGATGCTGGTGCTGTTCCTGCTCAGCGTGATCAGCCACAACGCGCTCAACCTGTATGGCGCGGTGCTGTCGCTGATCACCCTGGTGCAGACTTTTGCCTACCGCTGGATTCCGACCGCCAAGAGCCGTGCAGTGATTTCGCTGATCGTGCTGCTGGCCTGCTGCTTCGCTGCGGTGGGTGCGTCGTCGGACTTCATCGGCCACTTCGTCGACATGGTGCTGGTGCTGCTGGTGGTGTTGGTGCCGTGGACAGCGATCAACCTGATCGACTTCTACGCCATCCATAAAGGTCAGTACGACATCGCCTCGATCTTCCAGGTCGACGGCGGCATCTATGGCCGCTACAACCCGCAGGCCTTGCTGGCGTATGCGATCGGCATCGTGGTGCAGATTCCGTTCATGAACACGCCGCTGTACGTCGGCCCGGTGTCGGCGCACATCAACGGCGCGGACCTGTCGTGGCTGGTGGGATTGCTGGTGACGTCGCCGCTGTATTTCTGGCTGGCCAGTCGTGACAGTGCTTATCGTCGGCGGCTGATGACCGGGAAACTGGCGGGCAGTCTCTGAGATAGATAAAAAAATGCCCGGTTCGGTAAACCACCGAACCGGGCATTTTTATCGAGTCACGCGTTCGATCAGGCCGGCACACCCAGAATGATGTGCGAAGCCTTGATCACTGCAGTGGCGCTGACGCCAGCCGCCAGGCCCAGTTCGTTCACCGCGTCGCGGGTCACGATCGAATAGACCTTCGAACCGCCGGCCAGCTCGATCACCACTTCGGCGTTGACGGCGCCATCGGTCACGCTCAGCACCTTGCCTTGCAGGCAGTTACGGGCCGACAGGCGAATGTCGCTGGACTCGGTCATCAGCATCACCCAAGGCGCCTTGACCAGGGCAACGGCTTCTTTGCCCACCGCGATGCCCAGGCTTTTGAGGCTGGCCAGGGTCACGACCGCCACCAGCTTCTCGCCGCCCGGCAGGGTCAGGACGACTTCCGCATTGACCGAGCCTTCCTGAACCTGGCTGACCTGACCTTTGAACACGTTGCGGGCACTGACTTTCATGATGGACGTCCTTTTGTTGACTTTGGAGTTAGGAAACGGCCTGCATCATCGAAGCAACCGCTATGTAGTTACAACTACAGCGCTACACCTCTTTGAACATCGACTCCTGACTCTAGCACCGCCAATGTGAATCAGATCAGCAGGTCTTCATAGAAAGCGCCGTACGGAAGCTCAGGGTGTTCGATCTGGATTTCCAGAATCCACACACCGGCATTCGGCGCCTGATCGAAGTCACCAAGATTGCCGCCACGGTAAATCGCGTGAGGAAAATCGCTGACCCGATGGCCCTTGATGTCCAGGTTCAACTCCCAGCCCATGGCCTGCGCCTGATCGGTGGCGTAGCGGTACAGCTCGACACCCGTTACGCCTTGGCGCCAGAAGGCTTCGACCTTGTCGAAGAGTTCCTTGGAGGCTGCCGCACAGGCAATCATTTGCGGATCGGACCCGGTGACGAACGTCGCCCCGGCATCGCCTTCGTGACCTTCCCAGACCACGCCCATGTCGATGAAGAAAATGTCTTCCTCACCCAGGACCGGATCGCCCTCGGAGCGCTCCTTGAAAGTCTTCAGCGTATTGGCGCCGAAGCGGATCAGCAGCGGATGCCAGATCCGGTCCATGCCCAGCTCCACGAGGATTTCCTTGCCACGTACATGGGCTTCGGATTCGCGCATGCCGGGTTTGATCACCTTGGCGATCTCGTCCACGGCCTTCCAGGTCAACTGCTGGGCGTGGCGCATGGTCTCCAGCACAAAACGCTCACCTACTGCTTCTTTACCGCTCAGGGCTGTGGTCATCGCTGATTCCTTCTGGCTAATCGCTTGCGCTGTATAGTTTTTTATATTTCGAAACAGGACGCCTAAGATACAACCATGACACAAAGTGTCAATTCTCTTCTGCACGCACCACGCCGCGCTCCTCGAGCAAGCGCACAAACATGCTCAGACTGCGCGACACCGTGCCCCGACGCCACACCAGCCACGTGGTCAAGTAGCGAAAGTCCGCCGCTAGCGGCCAGACGCTTACCGTCGCGCAACCGGGCATGCTCTGCAGCATGCTGCGCGGCATCAGGGCCAGACCCGCCCCCGCGCTGACGCAGGCGAGCATGCCGTGATAGGACTCCATTTCGAAGATCTTGCCGGGCACGGCCGCATCGGTACTGAACCATTTTTCGAAGTGATGGCGATAGGAGCAGTTCGAGCGGAACGCGTAGATATTCTCGCCATTCACGTCCGCAGCACGTTTGATCGGCCCGTGATGAAGCGGCGAGATGATGACCATTTCCTCTTCAAACGCCGGAATGCCTTCCAGTGCCGGGTGCAACACCGGGCCGTCGACGAACGCCGCCGCGAGGCGTCCGGAGAGCACCCCGTCGATCATCGTCCCGGAGGGGCCGGTCGAGAGGTCCAGATCGACCTTCGGATGTTGCTGGTTATAGGTCGCCAGCAAACCGGGAATCCTCACCGCTGCCGTGCTTTCCAGCGAGCCCAGCGGGAATGCACCTTGCGGTTCCTCGCCGGCCACTGTGGCGCGCGCCTCTTGCACCAGGTCGAGAATCCGCCGCGCGTACTCCAGAAAACTCCAGCCGGCGGGCGACAGCCGCAGACGGCTTTTCTCGCGGATGAACAGGTCGACGCCCAGATCCTCCTCCAACTGCTTGATGCGAGTCGTCAGGTTCGACGGCACGCGATGGATCTGCGCCGCCGCCGCGCTGATGCTGCCGTGCTCGGCCACGGCCTTGAAGATTTCCAGTTGCACCAGATCCACAGTCATTCTCCAATCGTGAAAGAAACGCTCTTTATTATTCAGTTTCCAGAAATCAAACGCCACCCTACTCTGAGCGCATCCACTGACCTCGCAGGACGATGCCATGAGCCCGATTTCCAGCCAGACCCACGCCATCTCGATCAACCCCGCCACCGGCGAGCAGATCGGTCACTACGCCTTCGAATCCGCCGCGGCCCTTGATGCCGCGCTGACCCGCGCCGCGTTCGGTTTCGGCAAGTGGAAACGCAAGCCGCTGCAGGACCGTTCCCGTGCCCTGACCGCGCTGGCCGGCGCGCTGCGTGACAGCAGCGAAGCCATGGCAACCATGATCACTCAGGAAATGGGCAAGCCGATCGCCCAGGCCCGTGGCGAAATCGAGAAATGCGCCAAGCTCTGCGAGTGGTACGCCGAACACGGCCCGGCCATGCTCAACGCCGAGGCGACCCTGGTCGAAGGCGGCAAGGCGCGCATCGAATACCGTCCGCTGGGGCCGATCCTCGCCGTGATGCCGTGGAACTTCCCGATCTGGCAGGTACTGCGCGGTGCCGTCCCGGCGCTGATCGCCGGCAACACCTACGTGCTCAAGCATGCGCCGAACGTGATGGGCAGCGCCTATCTGCTGCGTGATGCCTTCACCCGCGCCGGGTTTGCCGATGGCGTGTTTGAAGTGATCAACGTCACCCCGGAAGGCGTGTCCAGCGCCATCGCTGACCCGCGCATCGCCGCCGTGACCCTGACCGGAAGCGTCCGCGCCGGCATGGCCATCGGCGCACAGGCCGGTGCTGCATTGAAGAAATGCGTGCTGGAGCTGGGCGGTTCCGATCCGTTCATCGTGCTCAACGACGCCGATATCGATGAAGCCGTGCAAGCGGCAGTGATCGGTCGTTACCAGAACTCCGGTCAGGTCTGCGCCGCCGCCAAACGCCTGATCATCGAAGAAGGCGTGGTCGAAGAGTTCACCCGCAAATTCGTCGAAGCCACCCGCCAGTTGAAGATGGGCGACCCGTTGTCCGCCGACAACTACATCGGCCCGATGGCCCGTTTCGATCTGCGTGACGAGCTGGATCAACAGGTGCGCGACACCCTGGAAGAAGGCGCCACCCTGCTGCTCGGCGGCGGCAAGGTCGAAGGCGCAGGCAACTACTATGAGCCGACCGTGCTGGCCGACGTCACCGACCGCATGACCTCGTTCAAGCAGGAATTGTTCGGCCCGGTAGCCTCGATCATCACCGCTCGCGACTGCGCTCACGCCGTGGCCCTGGCCAACGACAGCGAGTTCGGCCTGACCGCCACGATCTACACCGCCAACGTCGCCCTGGCCCAGCAACTGACCAGCGAACTGGAAACCGGTGGCGTGTTCATCAACGGCTACTCCGCCAGCGATCCACGCGTGACCTTTGGCGGCGTGAAGAAAAGCGGTTTCGGCCGCGAGCTGTCGCACTTCGGTGTACGCGAGTTCTGCAACGCGCAGACCGTATGGCTGGATCGCCGTTGATCCGCTGAAAAAGAAGCCCGGAAGCGTTTTGCGCTTCCGGGCTTTTTCATTTATTCCGCAGCCTGTTGAGGCTCCGATACCGTCCGATCATTGCTCAACAGCCCCAAAACCACGGCTGCCGACGCCAGGGTGATGAGCGTCAGGATATGCAGCAGGTACTGGAACGCCGAAGCGTAGCCTTGCACCAGACGTTCATTGGCCAACCCTGGAATCGTGTTGATTGCGTGCGCCATGTCGCCTGTCGTCACCCGGTGCGCGGTCTCGGCAATCAAGGCAACGTCGGCGCTGCCGGCCACCGATTGCAGATCGGTATGCAGCAGCGAGGCAAGCATCGCCGCGACGCTGGCCAGTGCAATCCCCTCACCCGCCACCCGCACCGTGTTGAAGATCCCGGCTGCCATGCCGGCGCGCGCTTTCGGCACCACGCTGACCGACAGCCCGTCCATCAAGCCCCACGGCAAACCTGCGCCGATCCCGATCAACACCATCGGCACTACCAGCGCGAATTCCGGTTCGCCGACGTTGTACAGACTCAGCCAGTGCAGCCCCACGGCGGCAATCAAAAAGCCCACGCCTGACAAAATGCCGGCCGAGACAAAACGCGTCATCGAAGCCGCAAGCATCGGCACCACCAGCATCGGCGCCGACAGCGCCAGCAACAGCAGGCCGGCATCGATTTCACTCAAGCCTTCGACACCGATAAACCGCAGCGGCAGCATCACTACGAGCACGATGTAGCAATAGCAGGTGCCGACCGGCAGCATCTGCACCCCGATGAAGCGCGGAAAACGGAACAGGGTCAGATCGAGCATCGGACGTTTGACGCGCATTTCGATGAGGACGAACAGCGCCAGCAACAACGCCGAAGCGCCCAACAGACCGATCACCAACGGACTGCCCCAAGCGCTTTCGGGTGCCTGGATCACACCGAACGTGAACAGCGCGAGCATCGAACTGAACGTCACGGTGCCTGGCCAGTCGAGACCGGTGGCGTCGGGGTCGCGGGTTTCACGCATGCGCGGCAGGCCGAACACCATCGCGATCACACCGATCAGCGCGGTGAAGACAAAGATCGCGCGCCAGTTGAACGCCTCGATCAACGCGCCTGCCACCAACGGCCCGAACGCCAGGCCGATGCCAAACGTGGTGCCGAGCATGCTGTAGGCACGGGTGCGAGCATGGCCTTCGAATTCCTGCGCCAGCGCTGCCGAACCACTGGCCAGCGCCGCAGCACCGGCCACACCCTGAATCGCCCGAAGCACATCCAGCCAGAACACCGAAGGCGCCAGACTCTGGGCAATCGACGCCCCGGTAAACAGCAGCATGCCGCAGGTGAACAGGCGCTTGCGTCCATAAACATCAGCCAACGCCCCCGCCGCCATCAGCAGACTGCCGAACGACAACATGAACGCATTGGTGATCCAGGTCAGCGCCACAGGACTGCCGCCCAGGTCACGGCCGATGGCCGGCGTCGCCACCGCGCCACCGGTAAAACTTAACGGAAGGACCAGTGCCGACAGGCAAATGGCTGCGAGGATCAGCAGTTTGTCGCGGGCGCCATGGTATTGGGAGACGGTTTTCATGATTTCATCCAATGAAAAAAAATCAGGCTGCGATCAACAGAGCGCAGCCTGCGATGGCTTCAACGGGGGTTGTGTCAATCCTTGAAATCCGTGGACAGCGCCAGCGCATTCCACTGCGCCAGTTCCTGCGCCACCAGGCGGTTCTTCGCCTCGATTCGCGCAACCGTGTCGCTGCCCAGCGCCAACCGTTGCGGCGGGTTCGACGCATTGACAAGCGCCAGCATGGCTTCGGCAAACTTCACCGGATCGCCCGGCTGCGCATGGTTGGCGGCTTCGGCGAAGGTGCGCATCTTGCCGACTGTTTCGTCGTAGTCCGGCAGCACCAGCGCGGTCTTGACCAGCGATTGTTCGTCGAGGAAATCCGTGCGGAAGAAACCCGGTTCGACCACCGTGACCTGAATGCCCAGCGGCGCCAGTTCCTGATGCAGCGCTTCGCTGATGCCTTCGACCGCAAACTTGGTCGAGCCGTAGACACCCCAGCCCATGTAGGCCTGATAGCCACCGATGGACGAGATGTTGATGACCCGCCCGCTGCGCCGGGCGCGCATGTGCGGCAGCACGGCGCGAGTGACGTTGAGCAGGCCGAAGACGTTGGTGGCGAACAGGCGCTCGGTTTCGCTGGCGCTGGTTTCTTCCACCGCGCCCAGCACGCCGAAGCCGGCATTGTTGATCAGCACGTCGATACGACCGAAACGCTTGATGCCTTCTGCCACCGCTTGGTGGGCCTCGTCTTCACGGGTGACATCCAGACGCAGCGCCAGCAGGTTCGGGTGCTCGCCGAGACGATCCGTGATGTCCTGCGGTTTGCGCGCGGTAGCAATCACCGCGTCGCCGGCACGCAGGGCGTGTTCTGCGATGAGGGTGCCAAAACCACGGGAAGCTCCGGTAATCAGCCAGGTACGCATAGCAACTCCTCCTGTCGGTGACCCTGGCGTTATTGCCGGGCCTTCTCGATGAGTTGATGCGACTTTAAAGCCGTGCTACTGATGTGATAATCCCAACAAAATTACATGACTTTGTGAAAGGCGCTCATCAATGAAAAATCCGTCCACGGCGGATCTGTCGATCTTTCTGAGCATCGCGCAGCATCTGAATTTCAGTCGTGCGGCGGTGGATCTGGGCCTGACACCTTCGGCGCTGAGTCACTCGTTGCGGGCTCTGGAAAACCGCCTCGGCGTTAGGCTGTTCAATCGCACCACCCGCAGCGTGGCGCTGACCGAGGCCGGCGAACGGCTTTACGCGCGGCTGAAACCAGCGTTTCGCGATATCGAAGATGCACTTGAAGACCTCAACCATTTTCGCGACAAACCTTCGGGCAACCTGCGCATCACCTCCGGGCGCCAGGCGTGCGAACTGGTGCTGCTGCCGATTGCCAGCGAGTTTCTGCAGGCCTACCCGGACATTCGTCTGGAAGTGGTCGAAAGCGATGCGCTGCTGGATATCGTCGCTGCCGGATTCGATGCCGGCGTGCGTTTCGGCAATCGGCTGGAGGCTGACATGGTGTCGCTGCCTATCGGGCCGAACCTTCGCTCAGTGGTGGTCGGCTCGCCGGCGTTTTTCCAGCGACATCCCGCACCACAGAAACCGGAAGACCTGCATGCCCTGCCCTGCATCCGCCATCGGTTCCCGAGCGGCTCGATGTACCGCTGGGAATTCGAGCGCGGTGGCATTGAACAGGAAATCGAAGTCAACGGCCCGCTGACACTGGGCGATGTGAGCCTGATGGTCGGCCCGGCGCTGCAAGGCCTGGGGCTGGCCTATGTGTTTGAAGACATGGTGAGCGAACACCTCGCGGCCGGGCGTCTGGTGCAGGTGTTGGCGGACTGGTGCCCGTACTATCCCGGGCTGCACCTGTATTACCCGAGCCGACGCCATGTACCGGCGCCGCTCAAGGCTTTCATCGACTTTGCCCGCAATGTTCGCGACGGCAAAACCGGGTAGTTACAGGTACTTCAACCAGGCGATGTCCCGTCGCCGAGCCTTCAATGCCGAGAACCAACGCACAGCCGGAAACAACCCGACCGCCAGCACCATCGCCGCCAGCCACACCGCCGCCATCGATGAGAAGCCGAAATGACTGCCCTGATTGAGCCCGACCAACGCCACGCCGATCAGGTACAGCACCTTCAGCACATACAGGTGCAGCAGATAGAAAAACATCGGCGCCGAACCGAACACCGTCAGCCAGCGAATCCAGCGCCGATCCTGTGCACGCTCGAACACCAGCAACAGCAACAGCCCGACGCTCACTGTCAGCGTGATGAACAACAGCGACGGCGGGTATTTGGTGATGTTGAAGAAACTCATCAGGGTTTGCAGGCTACTGTCATTGATCGACCACGGTTTTTCGCCGTAACCGTTGACCAGTCGCAACGCCACAAAACCCAGCAGCCCGGCGATGCCGCCAATCAACAGGCGGCGCTGCCGCACACTTGCATCGGCAGCGCGAGCGAACCATGGCCCCAGCGCGTAACCCAGACCGATCACGCCAATCCACGGCAACAGCGGGTACGAGGTGCGCAGGCGCAAAGTCTCGCCAGCCTCGATCCAGCCCCGGTCGTGCAGGATCGCCCACGGCACATGCAGCGCCGATTCCGTTCCGAAATGCACACCATCGAGCAGGTTATGCCCGGCGATGATCGCCAGGCTCAACGTCAACAGCAGCCAGCGTGGCAGCCAGACCAGCAGCGACAGCGCGATCATGCTCAGGCCGATGGCCCAGATCACTTGCAGGTAGATCACGCTCGGTGGCAACTGGAAGGTCCAGGCGAAATTCACCAGGGTGAATTCGAGTACCACCAGGAACAGACCACGTTTGAACAGAAAGGCACTGACGTCAGCCTTGCCGTCGTACTTTTCCCCGAACAGCCATGCCGACAAACCGGTCAACAGCACGAACACCGGCGCACACAGATGCGCCAGCGTGCGGCTGAGAAACAGCTCCGGCTCGGTGCTGGCGATGTCCATCGGATCGGACACCTGACGATGCAACAGAAAGGTTTCGCGCACGTGATCCAGCAACATGAACAGAATGACCAGGCCTCTGAGCGCGTCAATGGACAGCAGCCGGCCAGTCGCCGGCGGGACGTTTCGGGGAACAGCAAGGGTCATGAAGGGTTCGCAATCGAGTGAGGAGTTCGATCGGGCCGCATGCTGACAGCCCGAACATTTGCGTTACCTTATAACACGAAAAATCGCTTCAATTGCCAACGGTTCTCAAGCAGAACGCAGCCTTTCAAGCAGCACCTGCAACGGATGACGCACCGTCCGGTCGGCCTGGCGCTTGACCTGGCTGCGGCAGGAATACCCGGTGGCCAGCGCTTCACCCTTCTCCACCGGTGCCTCGATCTGCTTCGCCCAGGACTGCTCGTAAATCACCGCCGAGGTTTCGCGATTGCGCGCTTCGTGCCCGTAGGTGCCGGACATCCCGCAGCAACCGGTGGCCTGAGTCGTCAGCTTCAGGCCGACACGTTCGAACACCTGCTCCCATTGCCGGGTCGCGGCCGGGGCGTTGGTTTTTTCGGTGCAGTGCGCGAGCAGACGGAAGGTTTCCTCGCGGCGCTGATCGGCTCGCTCCGGCATGACCTTGAGCAGCCACTCCTGCACCAGCGCCACCTCCGGGCATTTTTCCATCCCCGGCACTTTCAGATATTCCTGGCGATAAACCAGCGTCATCGCCGGATCGAGCCCCACCAGCGGCACACCGATCTCGGCCAGCGCGCGCAGTTGCCCGGCATTGCGCAACGCCGCGCGATTGAACGCCGACAGGAAGCCCTGCACATGCAGCGGTTTGCCATTGGCGCTGAACGGTGCCAGATAAACCTGATAGCCCAGTCGCGAAATCAGCTCGATCAGATCCGCCAACAGCGGCGCCTCGAAGTAACGGGTAAACGCGTCCTGCACCAGCACCACACTGCGCTCGCGTTGCGCCTGGGTCAGCGCCGAAAGCACCTCGACCGACGCCGGCTGAACCAGCCAGCGGCGCATCGCCGCGTGGAAGTCGAAACGACTGAGCAACGGCACATCGACCATGCCGCCGAGACGCTCGATCAAGCGACGGCTGAACGAGGCGCCCATCAAGCCGTTGTAGAGAAACGGAATCCGCGCCATGTACGGAATCGTGTACTCCAGCGATGCAATCAGATAATCCCGCGCCGGCCGCAGATAACGCGTGTGGTACAGCTCGAGGAACCGCGAACGGAAGTCCGGCACATTGACCTTCACTGGGCACTGCCCTGCGCAGGACTTGCACGCCAGGCAACCGGCCATGGCGTCGTACACCTCGTGGGAGAAGTCCTTTTCCTGGGCACGGCTGTTGCGCCAGCGCTGCAGCAATGTGCTGAAAAACGGCGGACGGCGACTGGCATCGGACAACACATCCACCCCTGCTTCGCCCTGCAAACGCAGCCATTCACGAATCAGCGAGGCGCGGCCTTTTGGTGATTGCGCACGCTGGCGGGTGGCTTTCCACGACGGGCACATCGCATCGTCGGGATCGAAGTTGTAGCAGGCGCCGTTGCCGTTGCAGTGCATGGCCGCGCCGTAGTCCTGCCAGACTTTCTCGTCGATCTGCCGATCGAGTTCGCCGCGCAGAGTCACTTCGTCGATCTTCAGCAATGCCGCACCGGGAATATTCGGTGTGGCAATCTTGCCCGGATTGAACTGGTTGAACGGATCGAACGCCGCTTTCAAGGCTTGCAGCGCCGGGTACAACTCGCCGAAAAAGGCCGGTGCGTACTCCGAGCGCAGGCCCTTGCCGTGCTCGCCCCACAACAGGCCGCCGTAACGCTGGGTCAGCGCGGCGACGCCGTCGGACACCGGTCGCACCAGTGCGGCTTGTTGCGGGTCTTTCATGTCGAGAATCGGCCGCACGTGCAGCACGCCGGCATCGACGTGGCCGAACATGCCGTATTGCAGATTGTGGCTGTCGAGCAGGTCGCGCAGTTCAGCGATGTATTCAGCCAGGTGTTGCGGCGGCACGGCGGTGTCTTCGACAAAAGGCTGTGGCCGCGCTTCACCGGCGACGTTGCCGAGCAAACCCACCGCACGCTTGCGCATGCCGTAGACGCGATTCACCGCCGCATGACCGACGGCCAGCGTATGGCCCAATCGCTCGACGGTGGCGTCGTTGCCCAGATGCTGGACAAAGGCCTCGACCCGACCTTGCAGCTCCTCGGGATCGTCGCCGCAGAACTCCACCAGGTTGATCCCCAGCGTCGGCCGGTCGGCGCTTTCCGGGAAATACTCGGCAACGCCGTGCCAGACGATGTCCTGCATCGCCAGCAACAGCACTTTGGAGTCGACGGTTTCAATCGACAGCGGCTTGAGCGCCATCAACGCCCGGGCATCGCGCAACGCGTCCATGAAGCCGGCGTAGCGAATATTCACCAGCATGGTGTGCTTGGGGATCGGCAACACGTTGAGCTTGGCCTCGACCATAAACCCCAGCGAGCCTTCGGCGCCGCACAGCACGCTGTTGAGGTTGAAACGGTTGTCGGCCTCGCGCAGGTGCGCCAGGTCGTAGCCGGTCAGGCAGCGATTGAGGTCGGGGAAAGTTTCCCGGATCAGCTCGCCCTGCTCATCGATGATCTGTCGCGCGCAGCGATACACCTCACCGGCCCGGCCCTCGCGGGCGCATTCCGCTGCCAGCTCGCGTTCTTCCAGTGGACGGCCGTGCAAGCGCTCACCACCGCGCAGGACCATGTGCAGTTCCAGCACGTGGTCGCGGGTCTTGCCGTAAGTGCAACTGCCCTGGCCGCTGGCGTCGGTGTTGATCATGCCGCCGACGGTGGCGCGGTTCGACGTGGACAGTTCCGGGGCGAAAAACAGCCCGGCGGATTTCAGGGCGGCGTTCAGCTGATCCTTCACCACGCCGGCCTGCACCCGCACCCAACGCTGTTCAACGTTGATTTCAAGAATGCGGTTCATGTGCCGCGACAGGTCGACGACGATGCCGTCGGTCAACGACTGACCGTTGGTGCCGGTACCACCACCGCGAGGGGTGATCACCACTTTCTGGTAAGCCGGCTCGGAAATCAGGCGTGCCAGCAGCGCCACGTCGTCGGCGTCGCGCGGGAATACCGCAGCTTGCGGCAAGCGCTGATAGATCGAGTTGTCAGTGGCCAGCACCACGCGGCTGGCGTAGTCGGCGCTGATTTCGCCACGAAAACCGCTGGTTTCAAGGGCTTTGAGAAACTGTTGGTAATCGGTGTTCAAGGCGGTGGAAGGCGACAGCTGGGCAATCATTGGGCGTGCAATCTCGGTCAAAAACGGGCCGTGTGGCGGTGAACAGTTGTGCGCAAGGAATGATTGCGTCACGCTCCCGCCATCTCATAGGCCTTATATTCAATGCAGAGCGATGTCGGGACAACCGTAAAATCGACCCGCAATCCATGACTAAAACGAATGAATCCGCGAACTCTCACTCCTTCGATGTCGTTGCTGCTGGCGTTTGAAGCCGCTGCACGCCATGAAAGCTACACCCGCGCCGCCCACGAACTGTCGCTGACCCAGAGCGCGGTCAGCCGTCAGGTGCAGATTCTGGAAAAGATGCTCGGCATGCGCCTGTTCAGCCGCGAAGGCCGGCGGGTGATCCTTACCGACGTCGGGCGCATGTACCAGCGCGAGCTGTCCGAAGCCCTTGGGCAGATCCGCAGCGCAACGCTGCAGGCCATGGCGTTTGGCTCGGGAATTCACAGCCTGCGCCTTGCGACCCTGCCGACCTTCGGCTCGAAATGGCTGCTGCCACGCTTGAAGGACTTTTACACGGCGCACCCGGGCATGACCGTGCACCTGCATTCGCGGATCGAAGCCATCGACTTCGACACCAGTGAAATCGACGCGGCGATTTGTGTTGGCGGCGGTGACTGGCCGGGGCTGACCGCCCACCGCTTGCACACCGAAGAACTGGTGGTGATCGCCAGTGCGCAACTGTCCGATGCCGAACGTCTGGCTGCCGATAGGGATATCGCCGGGCAACTGCTGCTCAACGTCAGCAGCAATGCTCAGGCTTGGAGCGAATGGTTCAGCCATCACGCCCTGCCCCATCGCAGCATGCGTATCGGCCCAAGTTTCGAGATGACCTCGCACCTGATCCAGGCCGTGCGCGCCAATATCGGTATCGGACTGGTACCAAGGATTCTGGTGGAGGATGAGCTGCACAGCGGTGAGCTGGTGCAACTGGGGGAACCCATCAGCAGTCGGCGCAGCTACTACCTGGTGTACCCGGCGCGCAATGAGTCGCTGGCGTCGTTGAAGGCATTTCGGGATTGGCTGGTGCAGACGCTCTGAGTTGATTTACCGATGCTCGGGTGGGCGGCGGCAACCCGGGGGCGAATAATCGCCCCCCTGCATTGGCTAGCGCTTCAGCGGTGGTGGCGCCTTTGGACCCTTGATCAGTGGTTTTTCCAACTGTTTCCCATCTGGCCCGTAGAACAGGCGCACGATGTGCGGCGGCATTGGCTGTGGCGCTCTGGCGGTCATGATGAACCCTCTGAAATCGGATTGAATTCAACCCATTTAACCTTCGCGGAATCTATCAACAAAAATTCAGCACCAAAAGGTACGTCGGTTCCATCGCTGTTGAGCCAACACGGAGATTGCAACAGAAACTGCCCACTTGAAGATTCGGGCGGCCACTCCACCGGCCAGCCTAGAACGCGCCTTTCATCATCCAGATGCAGGGTGATGACGCGATCATATTTCGCAAATGCGCTGAACCATTGGCTAGGGTAGGAAGATTGTTTCGTTACGTTTCTGCTACGCAACCAACCATGTAAGTTGCCACTGGCGGACAGGCAACAAGCCAGCAACCCAAACACCAGCGAAGCAAAAAAAGCCCATGCTGTTTCAGCCTTGGAATCCCACGTTCCTACAGAAAAACCCTCCCTCCCCACCCACAAACAGACCTCGCCAACGCCCAGAACGGTCCCTTGAATCACAAACGTAAAAATCAACGCCTGCACAATCTGCCCGAACGTATCCGGCCGCTTGAACGCCGTCAGGGTGTAGAAAATCCAGGTCGAGACAAACCCCGGGATCAGGTACTGCAACAGCGGAATCACCTCTTTCACCAGATCATCCATGATCGGTCACTCCTTGAATCAAAAAAAACAATCCTCCAGAAACAGCAATGCCGGCCCGTAATGGGCCGGCATTCAAAGCCTAGTGCACGCGGGAAAAACGCCCGCGATCAACTGTCACCGGGCATTACGCGTCCTGCAGAATCAGATCCGCGCCCTTCTCCGCCACCATCAGCACCGCCGCATGGGTGTTGCCTGACGTGACGTTGGGGAAGATCGACGCATCGACGATCCGCAACCCGTCCAGACCATGCACCTTGAGGCGCTTGTCGACTACCGAGGTCTGCTCGTCCGCGCCCATCGCGCAGGAGCCGCACAGGTGATAGATCGAGCCGCAGTTGTCGCGGAAGTACTGCAGCATCTGCTCGTCGGTTTCCACTGCCGGCCCCGGCAAGACTTCATCAACCGTGATGCCCTTCAGCGCCGGAGCACCCATGATCTTGCGCATCAGGCGACTGCCCTGGATCACCTCGTCGATGTCCTTTTGCGTGCTCAGGTAGTTCGGGTCGATCAACGCCGCATCGCGCGGATTTTTCGAAGCAATCTCGATGTGCCCGCGACTGGTCGGGCGGCACGGGTTGAAGCACAGCAGGAAGCCTGAATACGGCTCGGGCTTTAGGCTGGCCTTGTTGTTTTTCGGAATCTGGTACGACAGCGGGTTGAAATATAGCTGCAGGTTCGGATGGCTCTGCTCCGCGTTGCCCCGGAAGAAACCGCCAGCCTGATTGACGCTCATCGCCAGCGCACCCTTGCGGGTCAGCAGGTATTTCACGCCGAGTTTGAACTGGCCGAACAGCGAGCTGAGTTCATCGTTCAGGGTCGGGATATTGGCCTTGTAGTAGTAGCTGACGCACAGGTGATCCTGCAGGTTCTGCCCCACGGCCGGCAGGTGTTTGACCAGCGGAATCTGGTGTTTTTCCAGCAAGGTGCGATCCGCCACGCCGGACAGTTGCAGGATCTTCGGCGTGTCGACAGCACCAGCGCACAGGATCACTTCCTTGCGTGCCGTGAAGGTCCGCACCACGCCATGCTGGGTGATGGAAATGCCGGTGGCGCGCTGCTGGCTTTCATCGAACAGGACACGGTCGACCAACGCGTAGTGCTCGACCGTCAGGTTCGGCCGGCTCAGTGCCGGATGCAGATGGGCGAAGCTGCTGGAGCTGCGCTGACCGTTGCGGGTGTTGACGTCGTAGATGCCCGCACCTTCGAATTTCGGCCCGTTGAAATCGTCACTGCGCGGGTAACCGAGTTCGTCGCAGCCCTTGAGGAATACGTCGCAGATCGGGTGGGTCTGGCCGGCCATCGGGGTGATGCTGATCGGGCCGCTGCCGCCGTGGTATTCGCTGTCGCCCAGCGGATGGTTTTCCAGTTTGCGGAAGTACGGCAGCACATCCTTGAAGCCCCAGCCGTCGTTGCCGTTGGCCGCCCAATCGTTGAAATCATGGGCCTGACCGCGCACGTAGATCATCGCGTTGATCGAGCCCGAACCGCCCTGGACCTTGCCGCGCGGGGCGTAGATTTCGCGATTGCCCAGCTGCTTCTGCGGCTGGCTGTAGTACATCCAGTTGAAGGTCGGGTTGTAATACATTTTGGCGAAGCCGACCGGGATCTTGAACCACAGGGAACTGTCCTTGCCGCCCGCTTCCAGCAGCAGCACCGTGTGTTGGCCCGAGGCCGAGAGCCGGTTGGCCAGGACGCAGCCAGCGGCGCCTGCGCCAGCGATGATGTAGTCGTATGTCATGCACGGTTACCGCGTAAGTCTTTTTATCGAACCCGCCCGTTGCCGGGCGGGGAAATCCCGTCAGCCCTTGGCCGGCGATGTGTCTTTGACGTCGGCCGGGGTCGGGGCCATTTGCAGGTGCAGGCGCTCACCGGTGTACGGCGAATGCTTGCGCACCACGTCCATGTTCAGCTCCACGCCCAGGCCCGGCTCGGTGGACGGAATGATGTAGCCGTCCTCCCACTGCAACGGCTTTTTCAGGACCTCGGCGTGGAAGCCGCCCCAGGTCTCGATGCTTTCCTGGATCAGGAAGTTCGGCGTGCAGGCCGCGAGCTGGAAACTCGCCGCCGCGCCAATCGGCCCGTTGTACAGGTGCGGGGCGATTTGCGCGTAATAGGCCTCGGCCATGCTGGCGATCTTCTTGCCTTCGAGCAGGCCGCCGCAGCGCGCCACGTTCATCTGCAGAATCGACGCACCGCCGGCCTGCAATAGCTTGAAGAATTCGTACTTGGTGGTCAGGCGCTCACCAGTAGCAATCGGAATGCTGGTCTTGGCCGCGACTTGCGCCATGGCCTCTTCCTGTCCCGGCGGCACCGGTTCTTCGAACCACAGCGGGTCGTACTTTTCCAGGCGTTTGGCCAGACGAATCGCCGAAGACGGCACCATTTGCCCGTGAGTGCCGAACAGCAGGTCGCACTTGTTGCCCACCGCTTCGCGGATCTTGCGGCAGAAGGTTTCGCAGCGCTCCAGCACTTCCAGCGAAATCTGGTGCCCGGAGTACGCGGTGTACGGTCCGGCCGGGTCGAACTTCACGGCGGTGAAGCCTTTGTTCATGTTGTCGATGGCGCACTCGGCGGCCAGGTCCGGGTCGTCGTAGTCGTACTCGCCACGGCTGTTGACCGGGTACAGGTAGGTGTAGGAACGCAGGCGTTCGTGAACCTTGCCGCCGAGCAATTCATAGACCGGCTTGTTCGCGGCCTTGCCGATGATGTCCCAGCAGGCCATTTCCAGACCACTGACCACGCCCATCATGGTCAGGTCGGGACGCTGGGTGAAACCGCTCGAATAGGCCTGACGGAAGAAGCGTTCGATGTGGTGCGGATCCTGATTGAGCAGGTAGCGTTCGAACACGTCTTCGATGATCGGCAGCATGGCTTTGGGGCCGAAGGTGGCGGCGTAGATCTCGCCAACGCCTTCGATGCCGCAGTCGGTCTTGAGCTTGACGAACAGCCAGTACATGCCGCCGATGTGCGGTGGCGGTACGGCGACGATATGGGTTTCAAGGGCGACGATTTTCATCTCAGGCACCTGTTTTATACGAAGATTTTTTGTTGATCCGGGCACGCAGTGTCACGGCAGCCAGAGTGCCGATCAGACCGATAGTGGCGATGTAGCCGAAATAGAGTTTGTAGCCGAGGGCGCCGGGGAAATGTTCAGTGAGGTAGCCGTTGATCAACGGGATAAACGCATCCGGCATGTAACCGACCACCGAGACGATGCCGATGGCCAGTCCGGTGATGCGCAGCGGAATGTTGCAGCTGTCGAGGATCGCCCAGTACAGACCGCGAATCGCGTAGGTCATCAGGCCGATGAAGATCACTGTCGCGATCAGCAGCCCCATGCTGTTGAGCGCCGGGAACACGATCAGGCCGACGATTGCCAGACTCGCCAGCAACAGCGCAACGATCAGCACCGAGATGTTCGAAAACTTGTCCCCCAACCAACCGCCACCAATGCCGCCGATCGGGCGCATCCACAGTTTGATGGTGGTGATGGTGCCGGCCATGACGGCGGTCAGGCCGCTGCCTTGCAGGTAGTCCGAGAAGCTGTAGGTGGCCCAGAAGATGTGATAACCGCAGAACACGATCGCGGTGACCAGCCACAGCTCAGGGATCTTCACCAACGTTGCCAGATCAGTGAGCAGGTTGAACTTGCCCTTCTCCACCGGCGGCGTGTCTTCCATCGACTTCGGGTCCTTGATCAGCACTAGCACACAGCCGATGGCGATACAGGTGAAGGCGTAGAGGTAAACCACGTGCTTGAAACCTTCGGCGGTGGACTCGCCACGGGTTTCGGTGGCGAAGGCGAACAACGCCAGCGCGACCGTCGCCAGCAGCGCTTCGACCAGCCCGCGACCGCCATCAAGGATCCCGAAGAAACGGCCCTGCTCGGTGTGATGGGCAATCATCTTCACCCGCTTGAGCACCGAGGCCCAGAATGTCAGGCCGGTGGTCAGCCCCCAGCAACCGAAGATGATCATCAGCCCGGTCATCGAAGGCGCGGTCGAATACCACAGGCCCAGCGCGCCGGTTGCCACCAGCGAGAAGAAGATCAGGAAACGCGGCGCGATACGGTCGGCCAGCCAGCCGCTCGGCAAGTAGCTGAGCAGGAAAATCGTCCCAAGCATCGAGTACAGATAACCCAGCTCGCTGTGGCTGATCTGGAACACCTCGAGCATGGTGGTCTGGTAGACCTGGCGCAGGTACAGAATCGGGTAGATCGCACCGGCGGCGAGTACCAGCAACATCAGTTGGAAATAGCGACTTCCCTTGTCGCTGCGGCTTTTCGAAGCCGAATCGGAACCCTGAACAGCGGCAGCAGAGGATGCATGCTTGGACATTGAAGTGACCTCGGGCGACCCGTGCTCCGGGCGCCCCTGATAATTGTTTTTATAGGTGTAGCGTGAGGCGTGAGGCGGTGGATCAGTACTTCATGACCACGAGACGGGTCTGGGTAAATTCGAGCATGCCGTGCTTGCCGTCATCGCCGCCCAGGCCCGAGCGTTTCCAGCCGGCGTGGTAGCCCTGGTACGGATCGGCCGGCGTACGGTTGACGTACAACTCGCCGGCCTCGATGGCATTGGCGACTTTCTGCGCGGTGCGATAGTTCTCGGTGTACAGCACCGACGACAGACCGAACTGGTGGTCGTTGGCCATGGCCAGCGCTTCGTCGATGTCGCGGTACTTGAGCACCGGCAGCACCGGGCCGAAGATTTCTTCCTGGACGATTTCCATGTCCTGGCGGCAGCCGCTGAGCAGCGTTGGCGGGTAGAAATGCCCCGGACCTTCCGGCAGCACACCGCCGCTTTCGAGGACGGCACCTTCGGCAATCGCGCGCTCGACCATGGCGTGAATGTTCTTCTGCGAACTGGCGTTGACCAGCGGACCCATCAGGCTCGCGTCTGTGGCGCGGTCGCCAAACTTCACGGCGGCGATCTTGGTTTTCAGCAGCGCGAGGAAACGGTCGTAGACGCTTTCCTGCACGTAGACCCGCTCCACCGCCGTACACAACTGGCCGCAATGGGTGGTCTTGGAAGCAATGATTGCGCTCGCGGCCGCTTCAAGATCGGCGTCGGCCTCGATGATTGCCGGGGTCTTGCCGCCCAGCTCCAGCGACGGCTTGGCGATGTTGGCCTTGCAATAGTCGAGGACGATGCGCCCGGCGTTGACGCTGCCGGTCAGGGTGATCAGGCCCACGGCTTTGTGGGTGCAAACCGCAGCGGCGGTGGCGTGATCCATGGTCAGGATGTTGATTACGCCGGCCGGCATGCCCGATTGCTCCACGGCTTTGGCGATTTCGAACGCCGACGTCGGGGTGTTGTTGCTCGGGCGCACCACCACGGTGTTGCCGGCAATCAGCGCCGGAGCGATTTTGCGCAACAGGGTGTAGACCGGGTAGTTGAACGGAATCAGGCACGCGACGACGCCAATCGGCTCGCGGTGCAGGAACAGGTTTTCGTCGGGGCTGTCACTGGGAATGATCTCGCCTTCGATGCGGCGCGCCCATTCGGCGTGGTAACGGGTGATCTGCGCGGCATAACGGGCTTCGTTGCTGGCATCGCTCAGGCTCTTGCCGGACTCGGCGGCCAGGGCGGCGCCGATGGCGTCGGCACGATCTTCAAGGGCCGCCGCAAACGCTCGCAGGTGCTCGGCGCGCTCGATGCTGGTGAGTTTGCCCCAGACTTTCTGCGCTGCTGCGGCGGCATCTACGGCCGCCGTGGCCTCTTCGGCAGTGGCGGCCGACACCTGGCCGATCAACGCTTCGTTGGCCGGGTTGTAGACCGCGATCAGCGCCGCGCTGGCCGGCTCGATGAAGTGGCCGTTAACAAAATTTCGCTCGACTCGCATGTGCATCGCCCATCGTTTGTTTTTATCGATGGCGCCAGTCTTGTCATCGACAGCGGGTTCAACAAACGATTTATCCGGCGATCAAACATTCGAAAAATGCACGTTACTCAGAAAATCGCCTTCGAAGGCTCAAGTTGGCGCTGCGCCAGCCAGATCTCTTCCTGCAGCCACTGACTGAAGGCCTGCAATTGCGGCATCTGCGTCTGTTCCGGGCGGGTCACCAGCCAGTAGGACTGGTGCCCTTCCACGTGCACGTTGTGCACCTGGGTCAACTGCCCGCTGGCCAGTTCGGAGGCGACCATGTGCCAGTCGGCAATGGTGATCCCCAGACCATCGACAGCCGCCTGAATCGCCAGGTCCAGCAGGTCGAATTCATAACCGCCCTGGGTATCGACACCCGTGATCCGCGCCGCGTCGAGCCAGTGTTTCCAGGTCAGGTAGCGCTGATCCTCCCGGGCCAGCACATGCAAAAGGGTCAGGCGATTGAGGTCGATGCCCTGATCGCCGCCCTCCCGCGCATACAGGGTCGGTGCGCACACGGCGATGTGCCGTTCCTGAATCAGCAGCGAGCTGTCGAGCCCGTCCCACTCGCCGTCGCCAAAACGGATCGCGCAATCGAGGGTGCTGGTTTCCGCAAGACTGTCCTGCAAACGGGTGGTGATGCTCAGTTCCAGCTCCGGATGCTGCTCACGCAAGCGCCCGAGGCGCGGCATCAACCAGCGGCTGGTGAAGGTGGGCGGCGCGTTGATGTGCAGGCGGTTGGCATGGGTTTTCTGCTGGATGCTGCGCACGGTCAGCTCGATCTTGTCGAACGACTGATGCAGCGCCCGCAGCAGAATCTTGCCAGCACCGGTCAGTTCGAGATGGTGATGACGGCGCTCCAGCAGACTCTCGCCGAGCTGCTCCTCCAATTGCCGCACCTGACGGCTGACCGCGCTCTGGGTGACGTTGAGCAACTCGGCGGCGCGGGTGAAGCTGCCGGTGCTGCCGGCCACTTCGAATGCTTTGAGCGCATTCAGGCCGGGCATTTTGCGTTTCATACAAGGCACTCGAAAACCACAGACAAGGTGCGAAGCATCCCACGACGCTGGCGAATTGTCCTACAGGATTTTCCGAGTAACATGCATTCGATGCAGGTTCCCCTGACGTTTTTATCGTTTGTTCTGCAGCGGATAGATGGCAAAACTGCGCGGCATCTCTAATAAAAACAATCGAGAGCCGCTCCATGCCCTTCCCTGCATCTTTGCGCCTGCGCACAACCTCCATCGCTCTGTTCTGCAGCTTTGCCGCCCCGGCCATGGCGGTCCAGGTCACCGACAATCTCGACCTTGGCGGCGCCATTCGTGCCCGTTGGGACGTGGACCCGGATCGCGACATCCAGAAGTTCGGCCTCGACACGGTGTTCCTCAGCGCCAAGTACAACTCCGACTCGTGGATCGGCGAAGCGCAGTACCGCTTCTACGGTCGCTCCTACCCGTACCAGTACACCAAAAACTACGGCGACATCCGCTTCGCCAAGTTCGCGTGGGTCGGCTACAAGTTCAATCCCGACCAGCAAGTGCAAGTGGGCCTGAACACCGTGCCGTTCGGCTTGCAGCCGTACTTCGGCAGCACGTTCTACGAAACCCTGGGCAACGTCATCGGCCTGGAAGACGTGCAACAGATCGGCACCAAGTACATCCAGCAAAGCGGCGACTGGAACATTCAGGCCGGCTACTACCTGCGCCCGGCCTGGCAAGGCAAAGGCACCAGCAAAGGCGTGACGTATTCGAGCGTTGTGTCCGAAGCCGACAGCTATGTGGCCGACGGCAGCAACAACCAGGAACGCAACACCGTGGTACTGCGAGTGGCCAGGTCGCTGGATCTGGGACCGTGGAAATCCGAGGTCGGGATCTCCGGCCTGACCTCGAGCATCGAAAACAAAGACACCAACAACGACGGCCGGCGCAACGCCGTGGCCGTGCACTACATGGGCAAGAACGGCCCGTGGGGCATGCAGTTGCAGGCGGCGCGGCAGCAGATGTCACCGCGCAATCCCGGCAGTGATGAAGTGGTGACCCTCGGCGGTTACGACGGCACTTACAACGTCGCCAGTCGCGGCAATCTGTATGTGGCTGACCTGAGTTATGACGTCGGCGGCAAATACCTGTTCGACCAGATCAGCGGGATCAAGCTGTACGCCAACTACAGCGCGTTCGACAAGTCTGCCAGCGGGTTCAAGACGTCCGAGCGGATGATCCTCGGCACCTCGTTCTCCGTGAGTAAATTGTGGGTGGCCACGGAATGGCTGTTCGGCAAAAACGATCCGTACATCGGAGGCAGCAGCTACACCCAAAGCCTTGGCGCGGGCGGGCTGGATCAGTGGGAGAACCAGTTATATGTGAACGTCGGGTATTACTTCTGACGCTCGAAAAAATCGCAGCCAGGGCTGCGATTTTTTTTGCCTGCCCGTTGCGAATTCACCTTGCATCTGCGCCGCCCCGATAGTCAGATAGCCCTCACCCCAAAACAACAAAAACCGCCCGATCCGGAGTTCCGCCTCCATGCGTCAACTGCCCTCGCTCAACACCCTGCGCGTGTTCGAAGAAGTCGCCCGCCATCGCAGTTTCAGTCAGGCCGCCATCGGGTTGAGCGTCACCCAGGGCGCGGTCAGTCGCCAGATCAAACAGCTTGAAGACTACCTCGGCGTCGCGCTGTTCGTGCGCACGCCTCAAGGGCTGTCGCTGACCGAAGCCGGCAGCAATCTTTCCCCGCATCTGGCCGAGGCCTTCGACCACATTGAACGTGCCTTGCAAGCGGTGCGCGTGCCGAATCTGCGCCAGCGCTTGAAAGTGCTCGCACCGCCGACCTGGGCCACGCGCTGGCTGTCGCCACACCTGCGCGCGTTCTGTCAGCGCTACCCGGACATCAACCTCAGCGTGACCAACCAGATCGGCCACGACAGCCTCACGGAAGTCGATTGTCACATCCGCTTCGGCCTCGCGGCTGCACCCCACTGCGTCAGTCAGTTGCTGGTGATGGAACGCCACATCGCGGTAGCCAGCCCGGAACTGTTCAACGGCGATCAGCCACCGGACCTGCGGCAGTTTCCGTTGCTGCACATCCTGCACGACGGCAAACGTTTGAAGGTCTGGGAGAACTGGCTGGCGGCCATGGGACGGGATGACATTGACGCAGGGCAAGGGCTGGAATTCAGCACCCTGGATCAGGTGATCCACACCGCGCTGGCAGGCGGCGGTCTGGCAGTGATCGACCGGCAGATGATCGAAAAGGAACTGGCCAACGGCAGCCTGCTGCCGATCACCCCGATTGAGGTGATCGGCCCTTATGGGTATTGGCTGGATGTGGCGAATGACAAGCAAGGGTTGTCGAAGGTGAAGCTGTTTACCGAGTGGCTAGGGGTTGTCAGCAACCCCTGACCTGTATTCCTCAGACGGGCGTGGCGACTTTGCCGACCGGTCCTACCCCGACGTCCACCGGACTCTGCGCCTTGCACGCCTGACTCAACGTCAACGACTTGGTCTCCGGCGCCCACGCCCAAGACAGCAACGCGCCAATCGCCAGAATCGCCGCAAGAATCCCCATGGTCGGGCTCAAGCCGATCCCCGCCACACTCACCGGCAACAGGAACGTACTGACCGCCGAACCCAGACGGCTGACTGCAGTCGCCAGACCGATACCACTGGCCCGCACTTCCGTCGGGAAGCTCTCCGCCGGGAACACGCCCACCAGGTTGCTGACCGCCGACAGCACCAGCGTGAACACACCGAACACCAGCACCATCAGCCACGCCGCACTGCCCGGCAACACCGCCAGCAGAAACAACGCCACCGCCAGAATGATGAACGAGTTGATCAGGAACCCGCGTCGGGTGAATTTGATCGTGCACCAGATGCCGATCAACGCACCGAGGATCAGCAGCATGTTGAGCATCAGCTCGGTGCCGAAGCCTTCGGCCAGGCCCATCTTCTGCAGGATCGACGGCAGGAAGGTGTAGATGGCGAAGTACGGCATGACGATGCAGACGAAGAACAGGCAGTTGAACGCCGTGCGCTTGCGGTATTCGCGGCTGAACAGCACCGCGTAGCCCGAGCGGGTTTCCGTGGATTGGGTCTCGTCCAGCTCGACGTTGTCGCCCAGATGCTTTTTGACAATGGCACGGGCTTCGGCCACCCGGCCCTGATTGACCAGCCAGCGCGGCGATTCCGGCGTGCCGATTCGCGCGATCAGAATCAGCGCTGCGGGGATCGCCGACGACGCCAGCATCCAGCGCCAGGCATCATCACCGAGGCTGAGCATGGCGGTGCCGACGAAGGTCGCTGCGACATAGCCGAAAGTCCAGATCACACTGAACGAACCCAGCAACACGCCGCGATGTTTCTTCGGTGCGAATTCGGCGAGCATCGCGTGACCGACACTGAAATCCCCACCCAGACCAATGCCGATCAGCACCCGGCAGAGGAACAGGCTCATGGCGGTTTCGACGTAGAACTGCATCACCGAAGCGAGCGTGATGAGCACGAAACTGACCAGGAAAATTTTCTGCCGGCCGACCTTGTCCGAGATCCAGCCGAAAAACAGACTGCCGAGAAACAGGCCGATCAACGCCGACGCGCCGATCAGGCCCTGCCAGAACGCGTCGAGCTGCATTTGCGGGCTGAGCAAAGTGAATGCGATGCCGATCAGGCCAAGGATGTAGCCGTCGGTAAAGTGCGCGCCGAAGGTCAGGCCGGCGATCTTGATATGGAAGCGCCCGATGGGCAGGTCATCGATCTTTACGGGTTGAGCGGACATGTTCGTCTCCAATTGTTGTTATTGACGGAGAAACGGAAAGCTCTGGGAGAAAACTGCGGGAGCGAACTCCCACAGGTTTCGGGGAGGCCTAGAGGCCGCCCATCAACAGGTATTTGATCTCCAGATAGTCATCCAGACCGTACTTCGAACCTTCACGCCCAAGGCCCGATTCCTTGATGCCACCGAACGGCGCCACCTCCGTGGAGATGATCCCTTCGTTGATGCCGACCATCCCGGCCTCCAGCCCTTCGGCCATGCGCCAGACCCGACCGATGTCGCGGCTGTAGAAGTACGCCGACAATCCGAACGGCGTGTCATTGGCCCGCGCCAGCACTTCGGCTTCGTCCTTGAAGCGGAAGCACGCGGCCACCGGACCGAAAGTTTCGTCCTGGGCAATCAGCATGTCGCCGTTGGCTTCGGTGAGTATGGTCGGCTCGTAGAACGTGCCGCCGAGGGCATGGCGACGACCGCCGCACAACAGCGTGGCGCCCTTCTCCAGCGCATCGCTGACATGGGCTTCGACCTTGGCCAACGCGGCGGCGTTGATCAGCGGACCTTGCTCGGTGTCGCCGTCCAGCGCACTGCCCACGCGCATCGCCGCCACAGCTTCAGCGAGTTTGCCGGCGAAGGCTTCGTAGACGCCGTCCTGAATGAAGAAGCGGTTGACGCACACACAGGTCTGCCCGGTGTTGCGGAATTTCGAGGCCATCGCGCCTTTGACGGCCGCGTCGATGTCGGCATCGTCGAAAACAATGAACGGCGCGTTGCCGCCCAGTTCCAGCGAGACCTTTTTCAGGGTGTCGGCGGCCTGGCGCATCAGCAGTTTGCCGGTGCGGGTCGAGCCGGTGAACGACAGCTTGCGCACCACGCTGGACGCCTGCAGTGCACCGCCGATAGCCACTGCGTCGCCGGAAACGATGTTGAACACACCCGCCGGAATCCCGGCCTGCTCGGCCAGTACCGCGAGGGCAAATGCCGACAGCGGGGTTTCTTCCGAAGGCTTGAGAATCATCGTGCAACCCGCCGCCAGCGCCGGGCCGACCTTGCGGGTGACCATCGCCAACGGGAAGTTCCACGGAGTAATGGCCGCGACCACGCCGATGGCTTCCTTGGTCACGATGATCCGCGCATCGGCCTTGTGGCTCGGAATCACATCGCCGTAGGCACGCTTGGCTTCTTCACCGAACCACTCGAGAAAACTGGCGGCGTAGACCACCTCGCCTTTCGCCTCGGCCAACGGTTTGCCTTGTTCGCGGCTGAGCAGAGTCGCCAGTTCCTGCTGGTTGGCGAGCATCAGATCGCTCCAGCGCTTCAGGCGCTGACTGCGCTCCTTCGCGGTGAGTTTTCGCCAGGCCGGCAAGGCACGATTGGCCGCCTCGATGGCGAGATTGGTTTCCTCGGCGCCGGCCTTTTGCACGTCGGTGATCAACTCGCCATTGGCCGGGTTGCGCACCGGATAAGTCGCGCCGCCGCTACCCCACTGACCGTCGATAAAGTTGCCGTGACGAATCAACCCGCTCATGCCACCGCCCCCTGCAACGTGAAACGTTCCTGCCCCGGACGCGCCGTGCGCAGGATGCGTTTGCCGGCGGTGTAATCGTTGATCACGTCACACGGGGTGTAGTTGCGCTCCAGTTCATGCAGCTCTTCGGCGTCGAGCTTGGTCTCCAGCGCCGCCAGTGCGCTGTCGAACTGCGCGGTGGTGTCGGCGCCGACCAGCATGCAGTCCACGCCCGGATGGTTGGCGACCCAGGCCTGGGCGATCTGTGCGTTGGACACGCCACGGGCACGGGCCACGCGCTGCACCGAATGGGCGATCTCGAACGAGGCCTCGTCGCTGTACATCTGCTGGGTGAAGAAGTCGGTCTGGTTGCGGGTCGATTGCACGTCACCGGTCAACAGGCCACGGGCCAGCGGACTGAACACCGACACGCCGATGCCCTGGTCACGGCAGAACGGAATCATCTCGCGCTCTTCTTCGCGGTAGGCGCAGTTCAGTTGCAGTTGCATGTTGATCGGCTTGACCCAACCGTTGCGCTCGCAGGCCATGAGGATTTTCGCCAGCTGACCGGTGAGCATGGTCGAGACGCCGATGTAACGCGCCTTGCCGGATCGCACGATGTCGTTCAGTGCGCTCATGGTTTCTTCGACCGGGGTGTTCACATCGAAGTAATGCAGCATGAACACGTCGACGTAATCCATGTCCAGACGCTTCAGCGAGGCATCGATGCTGTCCATGATGTGCTTGCGCGAATGGCCGCTGGCGTTGATCGCGTTGCGGGTGCCATAGCCGACCTTGGTAGTGATCACCAGATCTTCACGACGAGCCAGACGCTTGACGATGCGCCCCACCACTTCCTCGCCGACGCCGGCGGAATAGAAGTCCGCCAGGTCGATGAAATTCACACCGTTGTTCAAGGCATGAGCGACGATCGGCTCGCTTTGTTTTTCATTGAAGATCCACGGTTTCCAGTCCGGGGTACCCATGTTCATGGTGCCCAGGCACAGGCGGGAAACTTGCAGGCCGGAGTTGCCCAAACGGATGTATTGCATGGCGCGGACCTCAGGCTTTTGGCGTGTAGAAAGGGTTGCTGATGTGGTTGACCACATCCTTGAGCTGCGCGGTTTCCGGCTTGCCGGTCAGGGCGGCGCGGATCGCGGTGCGGCACGCGTTGTAGTTGTTCAGGTAGACCGCATCGAGGTCATCGCAGGCCGGGTTGACCCAGTTGGCGGTGACGATCGCCCACTCGTCTTCGGCTTCCGATGGCAGCGTGCCGTCGAGCAGCGCTTCGAGCACAGCCTTGGCGATACCGGCCTGGGAAGCGCCCCAGGTTGCGTTGCCGTGCAGGTCACTGCTGATGGCAGCCTTGTTGACGTAAAGGGTCATCGGCTTGACCGGGATGTTCGGCTGGGCGATCACCATGAACGGGCAATGGCCCTGGCTCGGGGATGCCAGACTGTTGGCGAACGCCTGACCCGCCGGCCCGTTGCGCGGGCCGATCAGGATATTGATGTGCGCGGCGTTCACGCCCGGGCCTTCGAAACCTTCACCGATGTACAGGTCGAGTTCTTTCATCAGTCATTACTCTTTGCGATGCAGAGGGATTTTTTGGGGTGATCGACAGCTCACGCGGACCGAGAGGCCAACGGGATCAATAACGGACACGGGGAGACGCGAGGGGAGAATCGGGACATGGCTGCAAACGCTCTCTGGTTGTTATTGATGAGCTGTGTTTGCGATTTTTTAACACCGGGGATCGGGCCGGCCGTAACCATTAAAAATCATGGGGCAATGACTTTTAGTCATAGCCTTGATGCAGGTAAAAAAGGGCGGGCGAAAAAAATCCCGCTCGAGAGCGGGACTTCTTGGACTGCGCTTAGTTACGCGACAACCGGAATCATCGGATCAGCAGCCGCCAGCGCAATGGCACGGTCAGCGGCCGGCGGGTAGATCCACTGGGTGTTGATCTGGGTCTTGAGCGACTTGCCCTCCTCCTTGACCAGTTTCACCTGACGATCCCAGCCTTCGGTGTACACCGCGCCCCAGGCGCCGAGGTCGAGGCAGGTCACGTATTTCGGCTGGCTGTACGGGGTAGGATCGACACCGAGAATCTGCGCCGCGACATTGTTGCCGGCATGCCGACCGAGGGAAATCGCGTGCTGGCAGGTCATCAAGGCGAAGTTGCCGATATCGTCGGTGGCCGCATAAGCCACGTCGCCGGTGGCGAAGATATCGTCCTGGCCGATGACTTTCAGGTGTGCATCCACATGCAGACGACCCTGGCGATCGCGCTCGGCCGGAATCTGCTCGGTCAGGGAGCTGGCACGCACGCCGGTGGTCCAGACCACGGTTTTTGCCTCGATGCGCTGGCCGTCCGATAGAGTCACGCCGTTTTCATCGACCGACAGCACCGACACACCCAGTCGCCATTCGACACCCAGTGCTTCGCTCGCTTCGGCAATCGACACGCTGATGGCTTCGCCCATGGCCGCGCCGACTTTTTGCCCGCGGTCGACGATGATCACTTGAACGTCAGCCTGCTCGCCCAGCACTTCCCGCAGACGCGCCGGCATTTCGGTCGCGGTTTCGATGCCGGTGAAGCCGCCGCCAGCCACAACTACAGTGTTGCGCGCCTGGCTCGCAGACTGATCGACCAGGGATTTCAGGTGGTTTTCCAGGCGAATCGCGGCTTCGATCTGGTCAACGTCAAAGGCGTGTTCTGCGACGCCCGGGGTATCCGGCAGCGCCAGGCCACTGCCGGAAGCCAGTACCAGTTTGTCGTAATGGAAAACCTGAGCGGCGCCGTCGGCGTCGGTGTAACCCACGGTTTTGGCGTTCACGTCGATAGTGTTCGCGGCGCCCTTGATGAAGTTGACGCCTACCGCGTCGAACAGGTCGCCCAGCGGCGCAGCCAGCGTGTGGGCATTCGGCTCGTAGAAACGCGGACGTACACGCAGCTCAGCCTGCGGCGCCAGCACGGTGACATCGATGTTGTCGCGGTTGTGAATGTCGACCAGACGGGTCGCACTCAGCGCCGTCCACATGCCACCGAAACCTGCGCCGATTACCAGAATGTGCTGTTTCATTGTTGTCTCCAGGCCCGAAGCCAAGTCGTAGAAAGAGGTTCAAGAATTCACGTTTATCGGGAGTCGGCACGCTTGGGGTTTCTGAAAGCGCTGAACACTGCTCACCGGATAACGGCGACTGTATTGGTCGCCGTTATATCCAACAAGTCAGATTATCCGATCATTCGAATCGAAATATTCGATAGCTGATCTAACCCCTCCTGAGGATCTCGAAACCATAAAAGTCGCTGCATACCGAGCAAATACGGGTTTCAAGGCAAAGATTCAGGCACTTATCAGATTTGTCCGCCACGCATTACCCTGCTAATATCTGCGACAACTACAGTCGGAGATAGCTATGTCGCTTTACAGTGCGGGCGTCGAGTACGGCATCCATTGCCTGGCGTTTCTGGTGGGCAGCGGTGGTGACAGTCGCGAAGCGAGCGTGCGCGACCTGGCTGACCTGCAAGGGGTGCCGCTGGATTACCTGGCGAAGATCTTCACCAAACTGGCCAAGGGCAAACTGGTGGTGGCCACCGGCGGTGTACGTGGCGGTTTTACGTTGGCGCGCCCGGCGGATGAAATCACCCTGCTCGATATCGTCAACGCCATCGACGGCCCGAAAAACATTTTCGAATGCCGGGACATCCGCGGGCGTTGTGCGCTATTTGACGGCTCGCCCCCGGATTGGGCGGTGGACGGAACTTGTTCGATTCACGGGGCGATGATGGTTGCGCAGAAACGCATGGAAGAAGCCCTCGCCCAGCAGACCATTCTCGACATCGCCAGAAAGGTCGGACGCAAAGCGCCGGCGGAGTTCAACAGCCGGGTGGAAAACTGGATTCAGGAACGTCGCGACAAGAAGACAGCCGGCTCGGGCATCCCGCTCACCGACATCACCGACTGACAGGCAAAAAAAAGCAGAAACCGATCACACGGTTTCTGCTTTTTCATTTCGGCCGTTCTGCCTCAGAGGCAATCGCGTACCGATTTGCGCAGCGAGCCGGATTTGGCCCACGGCGGCCCCTGATAGAGCGACACGCGGCTGCCATCCTTGTACTTGACGATATCGAGGATCTCGTCGGCCGTGACGATGCTTGGCGCCGTGATCCGGTAACCGTTGGAAATCGCGACCTGTGAAGTCTTGGGAATATCCTGCTGCCACAACGGCAACACGCATGCGGCGTAGTCCTTGGGAGCCTTGCCACTGACCTTGCTAAGATTCGGCTCGCCCGGGACCAGCGATGCCGGAAGTGAACACCCGGCCAACGCGGCCATCAGCAGGCCCCCGATCAACATCCGCATATTGAATCCTTCATCTGAAAAAGCGCGAATTTACCCTGTTACTGGTTGAACATCCATCGTGGCGCAATGCTTTGCCCCCAAAAACCGGGCTCTCTGGCGTCACAAAAAACCATTGCTCCGACCAACGGCAGTTTGTTCACGCCCGTTCAGCTCATTGACCAGAACCTCTTGCCCCGCTCCCGAAAAATGCGGCTACTATTTTCTACCGAGAATGTTCCGGAGGTGATCATGCGGCTCAATGAATACGAACACGAACTTCAACGTGACCTGCAAAGCGTTGCATCGGACCTGAGATGGTCGGCGGTCGACCTCAAGCGTATTGCCGAGCAGTTGCGCAAGTCCGGCAACGAGGCGGATGCGCAAAGCGTGCTCAGGTCCTGCGAGGTGCTGCAAAGCGATGAAGAACGTTTGCAACTCTATGCCAGGGAAGTGAAGGCCCGCGCCATCAGCCGAACCAAAATCCACTGACACCTTCCCCCAAACAAAAAGCCCCGGAAAATCCGGGGCTTTTTCATTGCAGGCCTTCAGCCTGTCTTGCGGCCGTGGGTGCGGCTTTTGTAACCCGGAAGTGCAGCGGCGTACGCCAGTGCTTCCTCCCGGCTGGCGAAAGACGCCAGTCGATCACCCTGCGTGCAGACCCGCCACGGGCCGTTGTTCACGCTGAGTACGTCGTAGCCATTCATGTGCATTTTGTTCAGCATCGCCATGCTCATAGGCACCTCCTGTCGACTATCGATCAACTGCACTTTTGCACCTTACACCGGGTTCGACAGGGTGTGCCGACCAGACGTCGCCCCACAGCGGCGTCAAGCGTCTGGCACTTTTGCGCTTTTCGACCACTCTGACATCACAAGCGCCTCTAAACCAAGGCACGGCTTGAATATTGCATTTTCATGACCGATTCATGACAACCGGCAATCAGGTAACAAATGAAAGTACGTGCAACCATCATTTGCGAACAGGATCGACACATTCTCCTGGTGCGCAAACCCCGATGCCGCTGGAACTTGCCGGGGGGCAAGGTCGAGCCCGGGGAGACCAAGGTTGATGCCGCAACGCGTGAACTTGAGGAAGAAACCGGACTGCTCGCCGATGGCATGCTGTATCTGATGGAGCTGGAGGCTGGCGGCACGCGCCACCATGTCTACGAGGCGTCGGTACTGAATATTGATGAAGTACGGCCACAGAACGAGATCATCGATTGCATCTGGCATCCGTTGGATGCGGTGCAGAACCTGAGTGTCAGTGAAGCAACCCTGCAAATCGTCCGCGCCTTTCAGCGCCGACTGTGAGTCAACCGGCGAACGCCCGACGCCCGGCACTCATTTCAGTGCGCAATTCACCGATGAAGTTGGAGATGTCACGAATGGTGACCAGATGCTCCGGCGATACACCGTTGAGCAGCAGATCGACTCGCCCGCTGTCAGGTTCGTAAACCTTGATCTGCAACAGCCCCTGCCCCGTTTCCGTGCAGTCACAGTAAAGGGGCGAAAAGCCGGACTCGACGATGCGGCAAATGTCGGCAATGGCAAGCATGGGCGGGCGCCTCGCGGGCGATGGATCGGTCGATCGATTGAGCATAGATGAGCTTTTTCGACCTTGCGCGAGCGCTTGATCGCAGAAAATGCCAACCGCTTCACATCCTTGCGCAACACCGATCAGTTGGCGTCGCGCCCCCAGATCCAGTTCCAGATCCCCGGCAAGTGCACCGGATCCGAGCTCTTCTGCACCGTACGCGCCAGTGCCGCTTTTTCCAGCAGTGCGTGATCGTCGTAGAACGGTTTATCGGCCAGGCGCACGCCAGTGGCAGCAGCGCTGTCGAGCAGGATCTGCAGATACTCGCGGGCATGTCGCGCGGTATAGCGGTTGAGGTCATGGAAGGTCACCACCACCGGAATCACCCCGTCCACCGTCGGCAACTCACCGAGTGCGATCCGCTCTCGTACTTCCGACAGCTGACGCAACATATTGGCCCGGCGTCTGGGACTGCCGTTGAAGCCCCAGATCTTGCCGTCGTTGGCGCTCAGGTCCGTGAGCAATACATGCAGGCCATGTCGCTGATAGGCCGCGAACGTACGTTTGTCGTAGTTCCAGAAAGGTGGGCGCAGCAAAATCGGCGGCGCACCGGTGATCGCCGCGATGTCCGCCATGCCGTTGGTCAGTGAGGTTTCAAGCTCCTGCGAATCGAGCGAACGGTGATTGGTGTGCCAGTGCGTGGCGGTGTGAAAACCCAGAATGTGCCCTTCATCGTGCTCGCGATGCATGATCCGCCGACCGATCTCGCTGTTGCCGGCCCTCGGCGCGCGGGTCTGGACGAAAAACACCGCTTTGATATTCGGTTGCAGCGGGTTGTCTTTCAGGCTGTCGAGCACGGTTTCCGTGGGGTTGTAGAAACTCGAAGCGCTGGGGCCGTCATCGAAGGTCAGCAGAAACCTGACCGGCGCCTGCGCATCCAGGCGCGAGCGGGTTTGCGCGGTCAGTTCGATGGGAGCGGCAATGCAACCGGCCAGCCCGGTGATGATGGACGCAGCGCAGAAAAGCTTGAACCAGAGTTTCATGTTTTGCCTTGAGCCCGACCGTTGCGGTCACGTTGTCGATTGGCAAAACTCCCTCGCCGCTGCTGCCTCCCTGCGGCCCACCGAAATGGGCCGAGGTTGGATAAAGATAACAGGGTTTTGTTCCGGTGCTCACTCAGTGCGCCAATGCCTGCTGGAACGAGGTGTCGATAATCCCCGCAGTGGTCAACGGCGCCGGCAACGCCTTGACCTTGAACAGGAAGTCCGCAGTGCCTTGCAGGTCGGCGGCGGCTTGCTGATCCGCCGGGCCGACCGTCATGTGCGCCTGGCGCAACCAGTGCCGTGAGACTTCTTGATCGAGATTGGCTTTCTTCGCCCACAGATCCGCGTATTCGTCGGTGTGACTGTCGACCCAGGCCCGGGCCTGTTTCAGGCGCCCGAGAAAATCGGCAATCGCCTCACGCTTGCTGTCGATGGACGGCGCGGAAGCGGCGATGGCGCTCAACCCCGGCATCAGGTTTTTTGCAGTCAGAATCGGTCGTGCACCGGAGAACACGATCTGCTGGGAAATGTACGGTTCCCACACCGGGAAGGCATCGATGCTGCCCTGAGGTAATGCCGCCGCGGCGTCGATCGGCATCAGTTTGACGAAGTCGACGTAATTCTCCGGCAACCCATTCTGCTCCAGTGCCCGCAGGGTCAACTGCTGGCTCCAGGCGCCCGGCCAGTAGGCGACTTTCTTGCCTTTCAGATCCTCGATGGTTTTCACCGGTGAATCCTTGGGCACCAACAGTGCGATGGTGTCCGGGTTTTGCCGCGACACGCCGATCAGTTTCACCGGCGCCTGTTTCGCGGCGAGGAACAGAAAGCCCGAATCGCCGAGAAAGCCCAGATCCAGCGAACCGGTCTGTAACGCTTCGGCCAACGGTGCGGCGGCCTGGAAGTGTTTCCAGTCGATGGTGTAAGGCGCGCCCTTCAATACGCCGGACGCTTCTACCGAAGCGCGGATGTTGTAGTAATTCTGGTCACCGACGTGCAGGACCACAGGTTCGGCAGCGTAAGTCAGAGGTGAGGCAATCAAGGCGCTGGTCAACGCAGCACGTAGGAAACGGGAGAGCTTCATGGCAAGTCCTGCAAAGGGGATTTTTTATAGACCATAACGCTCTTATAAATCGCATTTGAAATTCGATTAATGAATAAGCTCAGTACCACCGACAACCGCTGTTGGCCTGGCAACAGTGGCACGGCACAGTGTTTTCCCGGCAACAGTTCAAAGCGCACAAATCGCATTAAAACCCCGTAAACATGGGACTCGGGACATATGGCACAGAGCCTGCAATATTCCATTCATGCAGGAAGCATTCGAAAAAAATATCTTTCTGGACATAAGAAACTGTTGCCTTGCCGGAGCGTGCCCATGAAATCCCGCTTACCCTTTTCTCGAGTCAAAACGCTGCTCGCGGCCTGCGCTGTAGCCCTGAGCCTGCAACCTCTCGCCCACGCAGCGGAAACGCCGCCCGCCGAAGTGCATCTGGACTATGCCTATTACTCCCCCGTCAGCCTGGCACTGAAACATTTGGGTTATCTGGAAAAGGCCCTGCCCCAGAGCAAGGTCAGTTGGGTGCTGAGCCAGGGCAGCAACCGTTCGCTGGAATACCTCAACAGCGGCGGCGTGGATTTCGCCTCGTCGGCCAGCCTTGCAGCGGTGCTGAGCCGTGCCAACGGCAGCCCGATCAAATCGGTGTACGTTTACAGCCGCGCCGAGTGGACCGCACTGGTGGTGCGCAAAGACTCGCCGTACCACACCGTCGCCGACCTCAAAGGCAAGAAAATCGCCGCCACCAAAGGCACCGACCCGTACCTGTTCACCCTGCGCAGCCTGCAACAGGCCGGGCTGAAAAAAGACGACGTGGAGCTGGTGCACCTGCAACACCCGGACGGCCGCACCGCGCTGGAGAAAGGCGACGTCGACGCCTGGGCCGGCCTCGATCCGCACATGGCCGCCAGCCAGGTACAGGCCGGTTCGCGCCTGCTGTATCGCAATCGCGACTTCAACAGCTACGGTGTGGTCAGCGTCACCGAGCAGTACGCCAAGGAACATCCGCAAACCATCGACACCGTGATCAAGGCCTACGAACAGGCCCGTGAGTGGTCGGTGAAAAATCCCGATGAACTGGCCAAATTGCTCGCCAGCGAATCTGGCCTGCCACTGGACGTGGCCAAACTGCAACTGTCGCGCACCGACCTGAGCAGCCCGCAACTCACCGCCAAGGACGTGCTGGCCTCGAAAGCCGCCGCGCCGATTCTGGTCTCCGAAGAACTGGTGCGCCGTGGGGTGAATGTCGATCAGGTCATCGATCAATTGATCGACACCGGTTTCCAGCAAGTCGCCGCCGCCCAGTAACCGATCAGGCTCACAACGAATCCGCGCCCGTCGCGGATTCGTTGTGAGCGGAGCCCTCTCCATGAGCAATGACCTGCCCGCCCGTCTCGCCGTCCCGGTGGCGCGCCGACAAATCCTGCCGTTGAATCCGCTCTGGCGGCGGCGCCTTAAGGGGCTGGCCCTGCCGCTGCTGATCGTGATCGCCCTGGAGATCATCGTGCGCGTCGGCTGGCTGCCGTCCTATCAGATGCCCGCGCCGAGCGAGGTCGCCCTGACCCTCACCGATCTGGCCAAAGGCGCACTGTGGAAACACATCGGTACCAGCATGATCCGGGTGCTGATCGGGTTTGCCATCGGCGCGAGTCTGGCATTGGTGTTTGCCGCGTGGGTCGGCCTGAGCCGTGAGGCCGAGGCATACCTGGAACCAACCTTCGCCGCGCTGCGCTCGATTCCCAGCCTGGCCTGGGTGCCGCTGTTGCTGCTGTGGCTGGGCATCGACGAGACCTCGAAAATCGTCCTGATTGCCATCGGTGCGTTCTTCCCGGTGTACGTCAACGTGGTCGCGGCGATCCGCAACATCGACCGCAAACTGGTGGAGGTCGGCCACATCTATGGTTTCAATCGCCTGCAACTGGTACGGCGGATTCTGCTGCCCGCCGCCCTGCCCGGCCTGTTCACCGGCCTACGCAGCGGTATGAGTCTGGCGTGGATGTTTCTGGTGGCGGCCGAACTGATCGCGGCGACCAAAGGCCTGGGCTATCTGCTGAGTGACGGGCGCGAAACCTCGCGTCCGGACATCGTGCTGGCGGCGATCATCGTTCTGGCGCTGCTGGGCAAACTCAGCGACGGCCTGCTCGCCACACTCGAACGTCGCTGGCTGGCCTGGCGCGACACCTTCACCGGCCAGGGCAGCAAGGACTGACTCGCACAACTAAGCTGAACCTTCAGGCAGTGTTCGCCGGAGGTTCGGCCAATGTGCGGAAGACTCTCGCAGTACCGGGGTATCCACGATTTCGTCGCGGTGCTGAGCATTCCCGATGCGCTGATCAATCACGTCGGCGATGCACCGCTGGCACGCTACAACGCGGCGCCCACCACCGCGCTGGCCATTCTGCATCAACACGAACAACGCTTGTACGCCGACAACCTGCGCTGGGGCTGGCGCCCGCACTGGGCCAGGGATCGCGCGGCACCGATTAATGCGCGGGTCGAAAAGGTCGTTCACGGCCCGTTCTTTCGGGCGATCTGGCGTCATCGCCTGATCGTGCCGGTCGACAACTGGTTCGAGTGGGTCGACGGGCCGGATAAAAGCCGACAACCCTGGCTGATCCATCGAATCGATCATCAGCCGGTTTTCTGCGCCGCCATCGGCCAATTTCCGACACCCGGATCAGAACCACGGGAAGACGACGGCTTTGTGATCATCACCGCCGACAGCGCTGGCGGCCTGCTCGATCTGCATGATCGCCGGCCTGTCGTGTTGTCCGCCGAGGGGGCGCGGGAATGGCTCGACCCGGCCACGCCCATGGAGCGTGCCGAGCAAATGCTCCTGTTCGAAGGGTTGGGCAGCGAAGCGTTCGAATGGCACAAAGTCGGCAAAGCTGTCGGCAACTCACGCAATCAGGGTGCGGAGTTGATTGAAGTAGTGGCTTAAATATTTTGTGGGCCAGCACGTCTATCGAATAGTCGGAAGACGTGAGTCAAATTGATATCACGCAGCAAGTGAGAACCGTTCGTTACAGTGAGTGTTTCAAACTCGAAACAATCATTGAATCAGTCGTTTGATTAAAACCAACCGCCTGTCTGACATTTCAATCGTCATACATACATTTAGTAACACTACAGATAGCATGCGCGCCGCATTTCCTATTGGCATACCAGTTGACCAAAGAGTCAACAAACCGGGAATACCCTACAAACTTACAAGCCTTGCAGAGAACTAAGTTGCGCGACGATTTTGCAATCAAACAGGCCAACGGCCTGGAGTGTATTTATCTGTCCATGACAGAACGCTTTCAACTCGACTGTTTTATCGCCCACTACATAAAGACTCGAAACCTGCGTGACGTACCCGAGATCGACCGCCTCCTGCGCGCTACTCTCCAGAACTATCCCTGCCACCCGCCGGTGATGGTCAACGAGCTGAATGCCTGGATCGACAAGACCTTGGGTTATCGGGCCTCACACCCCGATTTCACACAGCTGGACGATCTTTGATGAAACGAAAAAGCCCCGCAGTCGCGGGGCTTTTTCGTTGTGGCGTTCAGGGTTTCAGCGGGCGTTCCTGGTCGCGATCGGACAACTCGCGGCTGTCGTCATGTTTCCAGGTCTGCTCCTTGTGTTTCTCCCGCTCGATCTCTTCTTCGCTCGGTTCTTCATCTTCTTCGGGACGTTGCTGCTCCGTTGCCATGTTCACCTCGCCGTCATAAGTCATCAGTCATCCTTACAGCGTAGAACAGATTCAGACAGGCAACTTACAACCACCAGCGCAACAGAAAGAAGAACGCCATGCTCAACAGCATGCTAAGCAACGTATTACGCGTGTAGATCACGAGCCCGATGGCGACTAACGAACTCAGCAAATAGGGATTGTCCCACTGCAAATTCAGCTGTTTGTCCGGCATGAACACAATCGGCCCGCAAATCGCGGTCAACATGCCCGGTACGGCGAAACCCAGAAACTGCCGCGCATTGCTGCTCAAACGCACCGGCAGGCGCGGTTCGAGAAATACATAGCGGTTGAGGAACACCAGAATCCCCATGCCGAAAATCACTGCCCAGATCATCATGTGCGCTCCCGATACAGCTTGTTGCAGATAAACCCGGCCATCATTCCCGCCAGCCCCGACAGCACCAGCGCCGAACCCCACTGCCAATAACTGAACAGCACCGAGCAGAACAGCGACACCGCCACGCAGACAACGGTGGGCACATTGCGCACCACCGGGGTGATCAGGGCGATGAAGGTCGCGGCAATCGAGAAATCCAGCCCCAGGTGTTCAAGCCCCGGAATGCTGCTGCCGAGCACAATGCCGGCCAGGGTGAAGAGATTCCAGGCGATGTAGAACGTCAGGCCGACGCCCAAGGCATACCAGCGATTGAATTGCTGACGGTCGTGCTGGCTGGTCAGGGCGAACAGTTCATCGGTGAGCAAAAAACCCAGTCCGATGCGCCAGCGCCCCGGCAACGGCGAAATCACGTGGCGCATGCTCATGCCGTAGAGCAAATGCTGCGACGTCAGCAGCAGCGTGGTCAGCAGAATCGAGAAGATCCCGGCACCGCCCTTGAGCATGCCGATCGCCACCAGTTGCGCAGCACCGGCAAACACAATGGTGGACAAGCCCTGCCCCTGCAGTGGCGTGAGGTTGGCTTCGATCGCCATGGAGCCGGCCAGCAGCCCCCACGGCGCGGTCGCCAGGGATAACGGCATGATCGCCGCGGCTCCGCGAAGAAAGGCACTGCGCGGCATTAATGAGTCAGACATAACGCTCTTCAACCGTGAGACAAGACCCCGGACTCTGCCAGCAAATGCCTTTTGCTGGCTTGAACAATCTTGCGCAGTTGCCGCAAATCGCCCAGCTGCAAACCGATTAGCGGCGTACCATGACAACCATTCACATCCGCGTCAGGGAGACGACATGCTGTATCGAATTGCCGCCGACGGGCTGGTGCTGTTTCACCTTTCCTTCATTCTGTTCGTGCTGTTTGGCGGGCTATTGGTGCTCAAGTGGCACCGAGTGGCCTGGCTGCATTTGCCGGCCGCCACCTGGGGCGTGATGGTCGAGGTGTTGCACCTGACCTGCCCGCTGACCTACTGGGAAAACCTGATGCGCCACGCCGCCGGGCAGACCGAATACGCCGGCGGTTTCATCGAGCATTATGTCTGGCCGATCATCTACCCGGCGGGGCTGACCCCGCAGATTCAACTAGCACTGGGCAGCGTGGTACTGGTGATCAATCTGCTGGTGTACGGGCGCCTGATCCGCCAGTGGCAACTGCGCCGCGCCGCACGCATTCCGTTCTAACGCGACTTCAAGGTTTCCAGCCAGGCCGGATCGAGGCGCGCCTGATCGGTGTCCAGACCGAGCGCCTCCATCCGCGCCTTGTGTGCTTCGACTTCCCGGTGCAATTGCCCATGATCGCTGGAGTTGCCGTCCAGTTCATGCATTTGCGTCAGGCCAAGGTGATAGAAACGCAGCACTTTCATTGCCGTCGGATCGTCCTTCTCGACCGCCGCCGTCACCTGATGCATGACATTGGTGACGCTCATCAGGCTGCGCTTGAGCCGCCAGCCGTACACCGCCGGTGCCATCCAGGTCTGGGTCCAGAAACGCCCGCGCAGCAACGCTGCCGTCAACAGAAATGCGCCGAAGACACCGCCGACATTGAACCGCAGGTTATCCCCGCCCGGCTCGCCGAACAGCGCCACCGCCACGGTCGAAAACGCCATCGCCAGCACCAGGAGCAGCACCGCGATAATCAGCGTGCTGCGCCGGGTCTGCTGGCGATAGGTGATGGCATCGATCGGTTGAATCTCGAACATCGCGACAGGCTTCCATGGCTTGAAATAAAAAGAGGCCGGCGCATTATCGCCTCTGAGGCGGATTTAGCTATGCTGGAGCTCCTTTTCATCTTTTCATCGTCCAGCGGGGGACATGGCGATACCACGCAGATCGTGCCATCTTCATTCATGGATACACTCTATTCGGATGCCATTGACCAGGTCGGCAATGACATCGTTTTAAGGATCACTGCATGACCCAACGACACGTAATCAATGCCTCGGTCAGCCCAAAAGGCAGCCTGGAAACCCTTTCCCAACGTGAAGTTCAGCAACTGAGCCAGGCCGGAACCGGCAGTACCTACACCCTCTTTCGCCAGTGCGCCCTGGCAATCCTCAATACCGGCGCCCATGTCGACAACGCGAAAACCATTCTGGAAGCCTACAAAGACTTCGAAATCCGCATCCACCAGCAGGATCGCGGCGTGCGTCTGGAACTGCTGAACGCCCCGGCCGACGCCTTCGTCGACGGCGAAATGATCGCCAGCACCCGGGAAATGCTGTTCAGCGCCCTGCGCGACATCGTCTACACCGAAAACGAACTCGACGCCCTGAGCATCGACCTCAGCACCTCCCAAGGCATCAGCGACTACGTCTTCCACCTGTTGCGCAACGCACGCACCCTGCGTCCGGGCGTCGAGCCGAAGATCGTCGTTTGCTGGGGCGGCCACTCAATCAACACCGAAGAATACAAATACACCAAGAAAGTCGGCCACGAACTGGGCCTGCGCAGCCTCGACATCTGCACCGGCTGCGGCCCGGGCGTGATGAAAGGCCCGATGAAAGGCGCGACCATCGCCCACGCCAAGCAACGTATCCACGGCGGCCGCTACCTGGGCCTGACCGAGCCGGGCATCATCGCTGCCGAAGCGCCGAATCCGATCGTCAATGAGCTGGTGATCCTCCCGGACATCGAAAAACGCCTGGAAGCCTTCGTCCGCGTCGGCCACGGCATCATCATCTTCCCGGGCGGCGCCGGTACTGCCGAAGAATTCCTGTATCTGCTGGGCATCCTGATGCACCCGGACAACGCCGGCCTGCCGTTCCCGGTGATCCTGACCGGGCCGAAACATGCCGCGCCGTACCTGGAACAGCTCGACGCCTTCGTCACCGCCACCCTCGGCGAGGCAGCCAAGCAGCATTACGAAATCATCATCGACGACCCGGCCGAAGTGGCGCGGCAGATGACGGCGGGCCTCAAAGCCGTGAAGCAGTTCCGCCGCGAGCGCAACGACGCGTTCCACTTCAACTGGCTGCTGAAGATCGACGAAGGCTTCCAGCGTCCGTTCGACCCGACCCACGAAAACATGGCCAACCTCAAGCTGCACCGTGATCAGCCGGCCCATGAACTGGCGGCCAACCTGCGCCGCGCGTTCTCCGGGATCGTCGCCGGCAACGTCAAGGACAAGGGCATTCGCCTGATCGAAGAACACGGCCCGTACCAGATCCGTGGCGACGCCGCGATCATGCAACCGCTCGATCTGTTGCTCAAAGCCTTCGTCGCCCAGCACCGGATGAAACTGCCGGGAGGCGCGGCGTATGTGCCGTGCTATCGCGTGGTGTCCTGACCCTTCGTGATGGATGCAGCCTTGTGGGAGCAAACGCACTCCCACAAGGCGCATCGCCACTACCAAACCGCCCTGTTCTCTGACACAAAAGCCCCGCTGATTCCCCACGACAGCCACCGCGCGCGCGTACTAAGCTGGGCGATTGAATTTTCAGGGACGATCCATGAAACGTTTTGCCGCCTGCCTGTTGTCTCTTCTGGCCCTGACAGCCAATGCGGCAGATCTGCAACTGCTCACCGACAACCATCCTCCGCTGCATTTCCTTCAGGGCGATCAACTGGTGGGCTTCGGCGTGGATGTGGTGCAAGCCCTGGCAGCGCAGACCGGCGATCGCATTCACTTGCAGCAAGTGCCACTGCTGCGTGCCCTGCGCATGGCCAGCGAGACGCCGGATACCGGCGTATTTACCGTGCTGCGCACCGACGCACGGGATGACCGCTACCAATGGGTCGGGCCGTTGATCGAAGTGGAAACCGCGCTGTATGCCCACGACAACTTCCAGCCACCGGTCCGCAGCCTGCGCGAGGCCGATCACCTGGGGCGGATCACCGTGCCGCGCAAATGGCTGGTCTACAGCTATCTGCAGGAACAGGACCTGAGCAACCTCTACGGTGTGGAAACCCCGGAACAGATGATGCGTCTGTTCAGTCTCGGGCGAACCGACTTCGTGGTATCCGACACGCTGTCCAGCGCGTCCCTCGCCCGCGAGCAAGGCATGGAGCCGGGGCGTTTGCAGTATCAGATACCGCTGATGAAGCGCGACACCTATATCGCGTTCTCCCGCCAGACCGATCCCAGGCAGGTCGCACGCTGGCAGCAAGCGCTGGACACGCTGCGCGCCGACGGTCGTCTGGAGAAAATGCGCCAGCGCTGGCTGAGCAATACCCTGCCGCGCTGATCACGCATCAACGTCTTTGATAACAACTATCTGAAAAGGTGTTTTTTCTTCTGGTGCCCGTAGCCCTAAAGTGGCAGTCATCTTCCTCCCACTTTCTGGTACAGACCCATGAAAGACTTCATTGCCCTTGGGTTTATCGTCGCCCTGATCGGTGCCACTTCCGCCGCAATCGCCAGTGCGCAAGGCCACGGGCCGGCGGTCGCCATGACCGGCACCGTGAATGTCGACACCGTCGGCATTGACCGTGAGGCCAGGGGCAGTGTGGAGCAGAATCTTTACGTCGCGCAAAACGACTCGGGATTCGCCTACGATTATTGAGCCACCAGCCGCACCGCCAACGCCTTAGCCTGCGACGCAACATCGGTCACCGCCGTACTTTCCCACCACATCCCTCTCAGTGGCGGGCCCATCGCGAACAGTCGTTGTGACACCTTCCCCTGCGCATCCAGCACCGCACCGTCCACTGCCGCCGCAATCCCCAGCGCCAACGGCCCCGGTTGCACCAGCCCACGGGCCAGCAACTGCTGCGGCAAGGGCCGGTCCACCCGGCGCCAGTCGTATTCGATACCACTGGAATTGATCAGCGCCGCGCCTTGCACCACGTGCGTTTCACTCTCGCCCCGGCGGCGGACGCGAATGCCGACACCACCGCCCGACACCGGCTCGAGGCCCTTATAGGACGCGGCATGAATACGCAGGCGCCCTTCGCGGTGCAGCCGCTCGACCAGCTCTGCACTCAGCGGCGGCGAACGATGGTGATGGCTTTCCCACCACGGCCGCACATGCCGCACGAACTGCCGGCGCTGCACGTCGCTCGCCTGGCTCCACAACCGACCGATATGCGCGCGCACCGTATCGAGCGGCGCCTGCCAGTCGATACCTTGCTCGATCGCATCCCGGCAATGACGGCGCAATTCACGCAGTAACTGCCGGGGCGTACGGATGCTGTGATCCTCGGCGAGGAAGTCCACCCACGTCGGCGGCTGTCGTCGCACATGGGGCAACAGCCCGTGCCGTGAAAACACCTCGATCGGCCCGCGATGCCCGGCCTGTTCCAGCGACACCACGGCATCGACCATGGTCAGGCCGGAGCCGATGATCAGTACCGTCGATTGCGGATCGAGCTGGCGCATGGCGCTCACATCCCACGGATCGAGCCCGGCAGCGTTGAGACCGCTGGATTGCTTTTGCGGCGTACGGGCGGCGGGGAACATACCGGTGGCGAGCACCGCAAAAGCGCCTTGCAGTCTCTGGCCGTCGCTCAAGGTGAGCTGCACCGAATCGGCTGAAGCCTGTACATCAATCACCTCTGCGCGCACGTGCTCGACCGTCGAACCATGCCGCGCGCCCACCTGCTGCGCTTCGGCCAGTCGCTGCTGCACGTAGACACCGAACAGCCCCCGTGGCGGAAACAGTTCACTGACCGGCACATGCTGCTGATCCGACTCCGGCCAGCCGCCAGCGGCAATGTGAGCGGTCAGCCATTGAGTCAAGTCATCCGCGTTGTCCGGATCGACGCTCATCCGCGCCGCGTTACCGTTGAGCGTGTGGCCCAGTTCAACCGCACTGTACGCTTCACCCCGGCCCAGTTCGGCCCGAGGCTCGATCACCAGAATCTGTCGCCGGCCCGGCAGGCGCAGCAGTTGCACCGCCAGCATGGCGCCGCTGAGGCCGCCGCCGACAATCAGGATGTCGGCGTGACGGATCGTGGTCGTATCGGTTTGAGTCATGCCGTTCTCGCTGCCAAGGGTTTGCTCAAGTCAGTGTCGTGCAGACGCTGCGAGCGAGTCTAGACAGACGCGACCTTTTTCTCCCGCCGATGCAGCTCACCCAGATTTCGATACCCGCTGCCCGGATGAATCTCCGGCAACCTCGCTCCTTCGCCAAACAGCTTTTCGCGCAACGTCCCAGGTGCGTAATCGGTCTTGTAGACGCCACGCTTCTGCAACTCAGGCACCAGCAACTCCACGGCGTCGATGAAGGTTTCGTGGGTCAGCGCGTAGGCCAGGTTGAAGCCGTCGACGTCGGTTTCATCGACCCACTCCTGCAACAGGTCAGCCACCGTTTCCGGGCTGCCGACGAACAACGGGCCGAAACCGCCGATCCCGACCCAGTCGGCCAGCTCATTCGGAGTCCAGACTTTGTTCGGGTCCGCGGTGGAAAACGCCTCGACCGCAGACTGAATGGCGTTGGTGTGCACGTGCTTGAGCGGTTCGTCCGGTTTGAAGCGGCTGAAGTCGATACCGGTCCAGCCCGAAATCAGCGCCATCGCGCCCTCGTAACTTACCCAGGATTTGTACTCTTCGAACTTGGCTTTGGCCTTGGCATCGGTCTCGCCGAGGATCACGGTTTGCAGGTTGAAGATCAGGATCTTCGACGGATCACGTCCGGCCTCGGCGGCGCGGCGACGGATGTCGGCCACAGTTTTCTTCAGCAGCACTTTCGACGGTGCAGCGACGAAAACGCACTCAGCGTGTTCGGCGGCAAACTGCTTGCCCCGGCTGGATGCGCCTGCCTGATACAGAACCGGTGTGCGCTGCGGCGACGGTTCACAAAGGTGAATGCCCGGCACCTGGAAGTGTTTACCGTGGTGGCGGATTTCGTGGATCTTGCTCGGGTCACTGAAAATTCGCCGCTCACGATCCCGCAAAATCGCACCCTCTTCCCAACTGCCTTCCCAGAGCTTATAGCAGACCTCCAGATATTCCTCGGCGAAGTCGTAGCGCGCATCGTGTTCAGTCTGGGCTTGCTGGCCGATGTTCTTCGCGCCGCTCTCCAGATACGAAGTGACAATGTTCCAGCCGGCCCGGCCCTTGGTCAGGTGATCGAGGGTCGACAGGCGTCGGGCGAATGGATACGGATGCTCGAAGGACAATGAAGCGGTCAGGCCGAAACCCAGGTGCTCGGTCACCAGCGCCATTGGCGGGATCAGTTGCAAAGGATCGTTGACCGGCACCTGCGCCGCCTGCCGGATGGCCGCTTCGCCGTTGCCGTTGTACACGTCGTAGATGCCCAGCACGTCGGCGATGAACAGCCCGTCAAATTTGCCGCGCTCGAGGATTTTCGCCAGATCGGTCCAGTACTCCAGATCCTTGTATTGCCAGGAGCGGTCACGCGGATGCGCCCACAGGCCCGGCGACTGATGGCCGACGCAGTTCATGTCGAAGGCGTTGAGACGAATTTCACGAGCCATCAGACGGCACTCCCGATTTTCAGGAGGCGTTTAGAGGTTTGATTTGAAGCGGTCATGTGAGGCGACTCCGTGGTTCCGGATGAGGATCCACAACCCATAGCAGGAGTCATGCCTGAATATATTTTCTTTATATATCAATAAATTGAGATGCAAACCTAAAGCAATCTGCACGCAGAAAAGAACAAACTGTTCAACTGCTGTCGGCCCCGCAACAGTCAGATCACCACATTACGCACAAAGCGCGCCGCGACGTCCCCATCGTTGCGATAGGTGTGTGGCTGGTTACTGGCGAACATGAAAAACTCCCCGGCGGCGATGTGCTGCGGCTGGTCGCCGAGCATCAGGGTCAGGCAGCCTTCGAACACGAAAATCTGCTCGCTCCAGCCTTCGGCATCCGCCTGCGAGGGATAGACCTCTCCCGGTTGCAGGCACCATTCCCACTGTTCCACTTCCCGGGTGGCGGCTGCCTTGGACAATAGCACCGCTTTACTGCCGGGAATGCTGCCGGCCCAGGCCAGTTCGTTGATCCGGCTCGGATCGCGATTGTCAGGAGCCTGGATCAGATCGCTGAACGCTACTTCGAGGGCTTCGGCGACGCGGTCGAGGGTGGTCAGGCTGACGTTTTTCTCGCCGGCTTCTATCGCCACCAACATGCGCCGACTGACTCCGGACTTTTCCGCGAGAGTCGTCTGGCTCATGTCGGCGGCGTGGCGCAGGCGCCGGACGTTCTGGCTGACGTGTTGCAGGACCGAAGCCCGCTGAACAGAATCTTTGTGCACTATATTGCTCACTGGCTGGGGTTGGGCAGTATACTGCGCAACATTTGGCGCATTGTGCGTCCCCTCTTCAAAAGTGCGCAAGATCATGACGTCAGCCAGGTCCCCCCAAACTCCCCTGCGGTTTTCCCGTTTCAACAAAGCCGAGTGCGTGCTGGTCCTGATCACCATGCTGTGGGGTGGCACCTTTCTGCTGGTGCAGCACGCGATGACCGTCAGCGGCCCGATGTTTTTCGTCGGCCTGCGCTTTGCCGCAGCGGCGAGCATCGTGGCGCTGTTTTCGTGGAAGCACCTGCGTGAGCTGACCCTGTTCGAACTCAAGGCCGGCGCCTTCATCGGCGTGGCGATTCTGCTCGGTTATGGTTTGCAGACCGTTGGCTTGCAGAGCATTCCGAGCAGCCAGTCGGCGTTCATCACTGCGCTGTACGTGCCGTTTGTGCCTTTACTGCAATGGCTGGTGCTGGGCCGGCGCCCGGGTTTGATGCCGAGCATCGGGATCATGTTGGCGTTTACCGGTTTGATGCTGCTGTCGGGGCCGTCCGGCGCTTCATTGAATTTCAGTCCCGGTGAAATCGCCACGCTGATCAGCGCCATCGCCATAGCGGCCGAGATCATTCTGATCAGCACCTATGCGGGCCAGGTCGATGTGCGCCGGGTGACGGTGGTGCAATTGGCGACGACTTCGGCATTGTCGTTTCTGATGGTGGTGCCGACCGGTGAGGCGATCCCGGACTTTTCCTGGCTGCTGCTCAGCACAGCCCTGGGGCTCGGTGCAATGAGCGCAGCGATTCAGGTCGCAATGAACTGGGCGCAGAAAAGTGTTTCGCCAACCCGCGCGACCTTGATTTACGCCGGTGAACCGGTGTGGGCCGGGATCGCCGGGCGGATTGCCGGCGAGCGTCTGCCTGCGATTGCATTGGTGGGTGCAGGACTGATTGTGGCGGCGGTGATTGTCAGTGAGTTGAAGACCAAGGGCAAAGCGACACAAGCGGTCACAGAAGAGTTCGAGCGCGAGACAGAAGGCTAAGCGGGTTTTTTACGACTACCTTGTAGGATTCAGAGACATCCTCGCGTTTGGCGATCCGGGAGCTGGCACGTATGATGCTTCACAAACTTCCGCAGATTAGAAGCCTATGTCCCTGATAGTTCTACTGCTTCTGCCTTTTGTGGGCAGCTGTCTGGCAGCCGTGCTGCCGCACAACGCACGTAACGCCGAATCCCTGCTGGCAGGCCTGGTCGCTTTGATCGGTACTGTCTCGGTCGCCCTGCTATACCCGCAAATCGCCCACGGCGGCGTGATCCGCGAAGAATTTACGTGGTTGCCCAGCCTGGGCCTCAACTTCGTCCTGCGCATGGACGGTTTTGCCTGGCTATTCTCGATGCTGGTGCTGGGCATCGGTACCCTCGTTTCCTTATATGCCCGTTATTACATGTCGCCGGATGATCCGGTGCCGCGTTTCTTCGCGTTTTTCCTGGCGTTCATGGGCGCCATGCTCGGGCTGGTGATCTCCGGCAACCTGATCCAGATCGTGTTCTTCTGGGAGCTGACCAGCCTCTTCTCGTTCCTGTTGATCGGCTACTGGCACCACCGTCACGACGCCCGGCGCGGCGCCTACATGGCGTTGATGGTCACCGGCGCGGGAGGACTATGCCTGCTGGCGGGGGTCATGATCCTCGGCCATGTGGTTGGCAGCTATGACCTGGACAAGGTCCTGGCCGCCGGCGATCTGATTCGTGCACATGCCCTCTACCCCATCCTGCTTCCCCTCATTCTCATCGGCGCCCTCAGCAAAAGCGCCCAGTTCCCCTTCCACTTCTGGCTCCCCCACGCGATGGCGGCGCCGACACCGGTTTCGGCCTATCTGCACTCGGCGACCATGGTCAAGGCCGGGGTCTTCCTGCTTGCACGGTTGTGGCCGTCGCTGTCCGGCAGCGAAGAATGGTTCTACATCGTCAGCGGCGCCGGTGCCGCCACGCTTTTGCTCGGCGCCTACTGCGCAATGTTTCAGAACGATCTCAAGGGCCTGCTGGCCTACTCGACCATCAGCCATCTCGGCCTGATCACATTGCTGCTGGGCCTGAACAGTCCGCTGGCAGCGGTCGCGGCGGTGTTCCACATTCTCAACCATGCGACCTTCAAGGCTTCGCTGTTCATGGCCGCCGGGATCATCGACCACGAAAGTGGCACCCGCGACATCCGCAAGCTCAACGGCCTGTTCAAACTGATTCCATTTACCGCCACCCTGGCGATGGTGGCCAGTGCCTCCATGGCCGGCGTACCGTTGCTCAACGGTTTCCTGTCGAAAGAAATGTTCTTCGCCGAAACCGTGTTCATCAACGCCACCGCGTGGGTTGAAGCGACGTTGCCAATCGTCGCGACCATCGCCGGTACGTTCAGCGTTGCCTATTCGCTGCGTTTCACCGTCGACGTGTTCTTCGGCCCCACCGCCACCGATCTGCCTCACACCCCGCACGAGCCACCACGCTGGATGCGCGCCCCGGTTGAACTGCTGGTATTCACCTGCCTGCTGGTAGGGATTTTCCCGGCCCAGATCGTCGGCCCGTTGCTGGCGGCGGCTGCACTGCCGGTAGTCGGCGGCGTACTTCCGGAATACAGCCTGGCGATCTGGCACGGTCTCAACGCACCGATGATCATGAGCCTGATCGCCATGTCCGGCGGCATCGTGGTCTACCTGCTGCTGCGCAATCAGCTCAAGCGTGGCCGTTTCAAGTTCCCGCCGCTGGTGGGCCGCTTCAACGGCAAGCGCCTGTTCGAGCGCAGCCTCGTCGCAATGATGCGCCTGGCTCGGCGACTGGAGCGGCGGATCGGCACCAAACGCCTGCAAACCCAGCTGTTCCTGATGGTGCTGGCGGCGGTGCTCGCCGGGTTGATCCCGATGCTGCACAGCAGCCTGAGCTGGGGCGACCGGCCGAAGATTCCCGGCTCCATCGTGTTCGTGACCCTGTGGCTGCTGGCAATCGCCTGTGCCCTCGGCGCCGCGTGGCAGGCCAAGTATCACCGTCTCGCCGCCCTGACCATGGTCAGCGTCTGCGGCCTGATGACCTGCGTGACCTTCGTCTGGTTCTCGGCACCGGATCTGGCCCTGACGCAACTGGTGGTCGAAGTGGTGACCACGGTGCTGATCCTGCTCGGCCTGCGCTGGCTGCCACGGCGGATCGAAGAGGTTTCACCGTTGCCAAGCAGTCTGCGCAAGGCCCGTGTGCGTCGTCTGCGCGACTTGCTGTTGTCGATTGCCGTCGGCGGTGGCATGGCTTTGCTGTCCTACGCGATGCTGACCCGGCAGACGCCGAACGACATTTCCTCGTTCTACCTGAGCCGCGCCTTGCCGGAAGGCGGCGGCAGCAACGTGGTCAACGTGATGCTGGTGGACTTCCGTGGCTTCGACACCCTCGGGGAAATCACCGTGCTGGTGGCCGTGGCGCTGACCGTGTTCGCCCTGCTGCGCCGCTTCCGCCCGCCGAAAGAAAGCCTGCAACTGCCAGCCCAGCAACGCCTGCTGGCGCCGGACGTGGTCACCGATCTGGTCAACCCGCGTTCGGCCAGCGACACTGCGCTCGGCTTCATGATGGTGCCGGCGGTGCTGGTGCGCCTGCTGCTGCCGATTGCACTGGTGGTGTCTTTCTATCTGTTCATGCGTGGACACAACCAGCCGGGGGGCGGTTTTGTTGCCGGTCTGGTGATGTCGGTGGCGTTCATCCTGCAATACATGGTCGCCGGCACCCAATGGGTGGAGGCGCAAATGAGCCTGCGGCCACTGCGCTGGATGGGTACCGGACTGCTGTTCGCCACGGTCACTGGTCTCGGCGCGATGCTGGCGGGTTATCCGTTCCTCACCACGCACACCTGGCACCTCAGTCTGCCGGTGCTGGGCGATATCCATATCGCAAGTGCATTGTTCTTCGACATCGGCGTGTACGCGGTGGTGGTCGGTTCGACACTGCTGATCCTCACCGCCCTCGCCCACCAGTCGGTCCGGGGTCACAAAACCGCTGCCATCAAAGGAGCCGTCTGATGGAAGAAGTCATCGCAATCGCCATCGGCGTGCTCGCCGCGTCCGGGGTCTGGCTGATCCTGCGTCCGCGGACGTTCCAGGTGGTCATGGGCCTGTGCCTGCTGTCCTACGGCGTCAACCTGTTCATCTTCAGCATGGGCAGCCTGTTCATCGGCAAAGAACCGATCATCAAGGACGGCGTACCTCAGGACCTGCTCAACTACACCGACCCGCTGCCCCAGGCACTGGTACTGACGGCCATTGTCATCAGCTTCGCCATGACCGCGCTGTTCCTCGTAGTGCTGCTCGCGTCGCGGGGCCTGACCGGCACCGACCACGTTGACGGAAGGGAGCCCAAGGAATGACGGCGATGACCCACCTGATCGCCGCACCGATCCTGCTGCCGCTGCTGACCGCCGCCATCATGCTGATGCTCGGCGAAAAGCACCGGCCGCTGAAGGCGAAGATCAACCTGTTCTCCACCATGCTGGGCCTTGTGGTTTCCCTGCTGTTGCTGCAATGGACCCAGACCACCGGCGTACCCGGTTCCATCGGCGTCTACCTGCCGGGCAACTGGCAAGTGCCATTCGGCATCGTGCTGGTGGTCGATCGGCTATCGGCATTGATGCTGGTACTGACCGGCATCATCGGCGTCAGCGCCCTGCTGTTCGCCATGGCTCGCTGGGACGGCGCAGGCTCGAGCTTCCACGCGTTGTTCCAGATTCAGTTGATGGGCCTGTACGGCGCGTTCCTGACGGCGGACCTGTTCAACCTGTTCGTGTTCTTCGAAGTGCTGCTTGCAGCGTCCTACGGCTTGCTGCTCCACGGCTCGGGCCGGGCGCGGGTGTCGTCGGGGCTGCATTACATTTCGATCAACCTGCTGGCCTCGTCGTTGTTCCTGATTGGCGCGGCGCTGATCTACGGCGTCACCGGCACATTGAACATGGCCGACCTCGCGATGAAGATTCCGCTGGTGCCGGAAGCCGACCGTGGTTTGCTGCATGCCGGCGCGGCGATTCTGGCAGTGGCGTTCCTGGCCAAGGCCGGGATGTGGCCGCTGAACTTCTGGCTGGTGCCGGCCTATTCCTCGGCCAGTGCGCCGGTGGCGGCGATGTTCGCGATCATGACCAAGGTCGGCGTCTACACCTTGCTGCGCCTGTGGACGCTGCTGTTCTCCGGACAGGCTGGCGCTTCCGCCTACTTTGGCGGCGACTGGCTGATCTACGGCGGCATGGCGACCATGCTCTGCGCCGGCGTGGCGATCATCGCCGCACAACGCCTGGAACGCATGGCCAGCCTGAGCATTCTGGTGTCGGCGGGGATTCTGCTGTCAGCGGTGGGTTTCGCCCAGCCGAACCTGATCGGCGCGGCGCTGTTCTATCTGGTCAGCTCGACGCTGGCCCTGAGCGCACTGTTCCTGCTGGCGGAACTGATCGAACGTTCGCGCACCGCCGTCGAAGTGCCGCTGGAAGACGAAAACGAGCTGCTGCCGCGTCCGCAGCAATGGCAGCCACCGGTCAAGGGCATCAACCTCGACGATGACCAGAAAGCCGTGGTCGGCCAGGTGATTCCGTGGACCATGGCATTTCTAGGTCTCAGCTTCATCGCCTGCGCGCTGCTGATCATCGGCATGCCGCCGCTGTCGGGGTTCATCGGCAAGCTGAGCCTGATCGGCGCCCTGCTCAATCCGTTGGGGCTCGGCACTGGCGAACCGATCTCGAATGCTGCCTGGGCGTTGCTGGCACTGCTGATCCTGACCGGACTCGGCTCGCTGATGGCGTTCTCGCGCCTGGGCATCCAGCGCTTCTGGTCGCCGGAGGAGCGCCCGTCACCCGTGTTGCGCAAACTGGAATGCACGCCGATTTTCCTGCTGCTCGGCCTGAGCATCGCCCTGACCTTCCAGGCTGAACCGCTGCTGCGTTACACCCAGGCCGCCGCAGACGCGCTGAACAACCCGCAGCAATACGTGATGGCGGTGCTCGGCACCCGCGTCGTACCGAGCCCGGAAGCCAAGGCTGCGCTGCAGGAGGTGCAACCATGAAGCGCCTGTTTCCTGCTCCGTGGCTGTCGCTTGCATTGTGGTTGCTTTGGCTGGTGCTGAACCTGTCGATCAGCCCCGGTAACCTGCTGCTGGGGGCGGCGCTGGGTTTCTGCGCGCCGCTGATGATGCGCAAGTTGCGCCCGCAACAGATCCATATCCGCCGCCCTGGCACAATCCTGCGCCTGTTCCTGCTGGTCGGGCGTGACGTGATCATCTCCAATCTGGCGGTGGCGTGGGGTGTGCTCAGCGCGGGACGCCGGCCGCCTCGCTCACGATTCGTCAAGGTGCCGCTGGACCTGCGCGATGCCAACGGTCTGGCGGCGCTGTCGATGATCTGTACGGTAGTGCCCGGCACCGTGTGGTCGGAGCTGGCGCTGGACCGCAGCATTCTGTTGCTGCACGTCTGGGATCTGGATGACGAGGCGCAATTCATCCAGCACTTCAAGGTCACTTACGAGCAGCCGTTGATGGAGATTTTCGAATGAGCCCGCTGCTGTCGAATGCGATTCTGCTGACGCTGTTCCTGTTCTCGCTGGCGATGGTGCTGACGCTGATTCGCCTGTTCAAAGGGCCATCGGCACAGGACCGGGTACTGGCGCTGGACTACCTGTACATCGTCGCCATGCTGATGATGCTGACCCTGGGGATTCGTTACTCCAGCGACACCTATTTCGAAGCGGCGCTGCTGATCGCGCTGTTCGGTTTCGTCGGCTCGTTTGCCCTGGCGAAATTCCTCCTGCGTGGCGAGGTGATCGAATGAACGCTGAATTGTCTCTGTGGGTGGAAATCCCGGTGGCGATCCTGCTGGTACTCAGCGGTGTATTCGCCCTGATCGGCGCGACCGGCCTGTTGCGGATGAAGGACTACTTCCAGCGCATGCACCCACCGGCACTGGCTTCGACCCTCGGTGCGTGGTGCGTGGCGCTGGCGTCGATCATCTGCTTTTCCGCACTCAAGTCCGGGCCGGTGCTGCACGCGTGGCTGATCCCGATCCTGCTGGCGATCACCGTGCCGGTGACCACCCTGCTGCTGGCGCGTGCGGCGTTGTTCCGCAAGCGCATGGCCGGGGACGATGTGCCGGCTGAAGTGAGCAGCCGACGCACCGAAAGCGGCAGCTAGATCCAGGCAACGGCCAACAGCCCGGCTCCCAATATCAGACACAGCGGCGAGTAGACCCAAGTGTCGAGCCGGGCAAACCGCGACCCCTTCACTTCCTTGAAGAAACCCACCAGCTCCGAATCGCCGATCGCCCGCGCGAACATCAGCAGCGCAATCGCACTGATCACCCATTGCAACGCCCAGTGATGCACCGGCGAAAACCACCAGCCCACTCTCATGCACACCAGTGCGGCAATCAGTAGCAGGGCCGCCGCCACCACCAGCGTGATCCAGCCTGACGGCTTGAACGCCGGTCTGAGGGCCTGCCCGCCGTTATCCACCGGAACCTGCGGAATCACCGCCACGGCCGCCCACTGCCCACCCATCGCCCAATACACATGCATCAGGCTGATCGCCGCAAATATCGTCACCAGCCATTGAGCCAACACAAAGGTCATGGTCGAGAATCCTTTCAAGAGGCTTGAACAAAACATCCTAGTCGGCATTTTTCCATGTGCACGACCGGTCGGCGGTGCGGTAAAGTGCCGCCCCATGAAATTCACCCGTTCCGATCGCTCACTGCTGGCCTGGATGCTCTATTGCTGCGTCCTGTTCAACGTGTTCGCCTGCAGCATCGGTCACGGGCAAATGGTCGGGATGCAGCTCAACGGAATCGGTGGCCAGTTCTGCGCCGTCGACCCGAATACCCAGGCGCCACTCGCGTCCAATCCTTCCGAAGAAAAACTGCCAACCCTGGCCAAGGCTTTCGGTTGTCCGCTGTGCTCCACCGGCGGCATGGGCCCGGCGTTCAACTCCAGCCTGACCCTGGCGATCCTGCCGGAACAACACAGTCCGCCGCTGCCAGTCATCGTCAGTGCCGACCTCCCTGCCCGCTTCACCTGGCCTTCGGCCAACCCCCGCGCCCCGCCGCTCGCCTGAGTGTCTTTGCCTTTTTGATTTGTCAGCCCACTGCGCCAACGCGCGGCGTTCGCCTGTGCGCTGACTCCTAGACAAGCATTCAGGATTCAAACGATGAAACAACTTACCTTGCTGGCGAGCCTGTGCGGCTGCCTGTCCGTCAACGCCTGGGCCCAATCCACCGTGGATCTGGCGCCGATCACCATTGATGGCGAGTCCGCCGCCGAACCGGGCCTGAGCCTCGACCAGTCCAGCGGCATGGCTTCACGCCTCGGCTTGAGCGTGCGCGACACCCCGGCTTCGGTGGCCATCGCCAATCGCAATGACATCGAGCGTCATGGCTCGCAGAATTTTCAGGACGCTGCCAACACCCTGCCCGGCGTGAACGCCAGTGCGCCGCCAGGCTTTGGCGGATTCGTGTCCTATCGCGGCTTCACCAGCAGCCAGATCACCCAGATGTTCAACGGCATCAATGTCTCTAGCGGACTGGCAAGGCCAGTGGACTCGTGGATCTATGACCGAGTGGAACTGGTCGGCGGTCCGTCGTCGCTGATCAACGGCGCAGGCTCGGTCGGCGGTTCGCTGAACTACGTGACCAAACTGGCGACGCGCGACGAGCAAGCCGCCGAAGGCCGGGTCAGCTACGGCACCTACGACACCACCGAATCCGCGTTCGGCCTCAACCACGCCCTCAGCCAGCCCGGCGCCGACGTGCAGCATTACGCGCGCCTCGACGTCAGCCACAACACCAGCAACGGCTACATCGACCGTCAGGAACGCGATGCCTGGAGCATGGCGTTCTCGCTGCTCAGCGACCTGACGCCGAACCTGTCGCACACCTTGGCCCTGGAATATCAGGACGAACACGAAGACAGCCCGTACTGGGGCACCCCGGTGCTCAACCCCAAGGCTGGCGAGTTGAAAATCGACAGGCACAATCGCTTCAACAACTACAACGTCGAGGACGGTCGCTACGAGCAGCGGACGATCTGGGTGCGCTCGATCATCGACTACCGGATCAACGACAGCACAACCTTGCGCAACACGCTCTATCACCTCGACAGCCAGCGTGATTACCGCAATCTGGAAACCTACCAGTACAGCGCCGACAACAGCGCCGTGAACCGCTCCACGGCCTATCAGGTCCGGCATCAGGGTGAGCAGGATGGCAACCAGTTCGAACTGCGCCATGACAACACCCTGTTCGGCCTCGCCACCACTTGGTCCGGCGGCTTCGAATACAAGGTCAACCAGACCACCAACTCGCCGCTGAACGTCAAAGGCGCGAGCACCGTGGACCCGAACAATTATCGTCCGGGGCATTTCTACGACATACCGGGCACGAAGCCCGGTTTTGTCAGCGACAAGACCAACGAGGTCAGCACCAAGGCGCTGTTCGCCGAGAACCGCCTGGCGCTGACCGACAAGCTTTCGTTGCTCACCGGCCTGCGCTACGACGACATCGACCTGGACGTGACCAACCATCGCACGGTGACGGCGAGCAACCCGCGCCATCTCAAGCGCAGTTGGGAGCCTGTCACCGGGCGCGTCGGCCTGACGTATCAGTTCATTCCATCAGCCAATGTCTACGTGCAATACAGCACCGCCGCCGAGCAACCCGGTGGTACTCAGGACTTCGATGTTTCAACGGGCAAGCAATGGGAAATCGGCAGCAAGTTCGACTACCTGAATGGACGTGGGTCGGCGACGGTGGCTGCTTACACAATCGAGCGCAAAGACTTCGCGGTGACGGATCCACTGGATCCGACCAACAGCATTCCGGTCGGCCAGCAGACGTCCAAAGGCATCGAGATTGCCAGCTCCCTGCGGATCACCGACAAGCTGCTGGCCGAGGGTAATTTCGCCTGGGTTGATGCGCAATACGATGAGTTCAACGAGAAGAACGCCGCCGGCGTGGTGGTTTCACGCAAGGGCAACACGCCGACCAATGTGCCGGACCGGGTCGGCAATCTGTGGCTGACCTATGACTTTTCCCCACAGTGGCAAGGCGGGGTTGATGCGCGGTACGTGGCGTCGGTGTATGCGGACAATGCCAACACCATGACCGTGCCGTCGTACACCTTGTTCGGGAGTTTCCTCAGCTACAAGGTCGATACGCACACCACCGTCACCGGCCGGGTGCGCAACCTGACGAACGAGGTGTATGCCGAATTCGCCCATGTGTCACCGGCGTATTACCTGGGCACGCCACGCACCTTTGAGTTGGCCGTACAGACCCGGTTCTGAAACACAGCGGCGAGGGAGAAACTCCCTCGCCGCACTGCTATAAACCTGCCTGAACCTTGTCCGCCACATCCTTCGGCAACCACGCCTGCCACACATCCGGATGAGCCTTCATGAACGCCTCCGCCGCTTCCCGTGGCGGAGTGTGTTTCTCGCTCATATCAGCCAGCGCCTTGTTCAGATCCTCGATCGGAAAATCGACTTTGCTGAAGAACGCCGCGATCTGTGGGTATTGCTTCTGGAATGGCGCGGACACCCCGATCGACAGTTTCGAGGCCAGTGAACGGGTCGGTTTCGGGTTGGGATTGTCGGCGTCCGTCAAGGTCTTTCAGGCCTCGGCGTCGAACGGTGGCTCTTCCAGCTGCACCAGTTTGAACTTGCCGAGCAGTGGCGTCGGCGACCAGTAATAGAACAGCACCGGTTTGCCCCGGCGGATCGACGAACTGATTTCGGCATCCAGCGCCGCACCGGAACCGCTGCGGAAATTGGTGAAGTCGTCCTGCAGCCCGTACGCCGTAAGCTTCTGCTTGTTCACCACTTCCGAGGTCCAGCCGATCGGGCTGTTGAGAAACCGCCCCTTGCTCGGGGTTTCCGGATCCTTGAACACGTCCTTGTACTTCTTCAGGTCACTGACACTGCGCAGGTCCGGCGCCAGCGGCTTGATGCCTTTGGCGGCATCACCCTTGATCACGTACTCCGGCACCCACCAGCCTTCGGTGGCACCCTTGACCGTATCGCCCAGGCTGGCGACCTTGCCTTCGGCCTCGGCCTTGACCCACACCGGACTGCGCCCGGCCCACTCCTCGCCGATGACCTGGATGTCATTGTTGGCCAGCGCGGTTTCCAGGGTAATGGTGGTGCCCGGCAGCGTATCCGTCGGCAGGCCGTAACCCTTCTCGACGATGATCCGCAGGACATCGGTGATCAGGCTGCCGCTTTCCCAGTTCAGGTCGGCGAAGTGGATCGGGGTCTGTGCCGCATTGGCCGCCGGCACCGCAGCCATCAAGCCCATTGTGGCCAGCCCAGCGACCAGCAACCGTCGAAATCCGTTCATGCTTTTGCACCTCGTGCTGTTCACAGCAATAGCAGGATGGCCTGACAGAAGACCACAAGCCTCTGAATACTCAGTCAACTGACTGTAGACGAGGTTCCTGCTTTTTCAGAGGCATGAAACGGGCGAGGCTACTTTTCAGACATTTCCTGCAAGCGTTGAAGCTCGCGTCTGACCATGCTGGCGTATTCCGCAGGCTGCAAAGCGTAGATCTGCGAGGCGACCCAACCGAGCCAGGCACCCTTCAATTCGGCTTTCGCATCGAACAGGCGCCGGGCTTCATCGCGAGCGCTGTCGAGGTTCTGCAAATGGAAATCGGCGCGACTCACAGCCGTCACTCGCTGGCCTTGAAGGTCACCAGTTCGCCCTTGCGCCACTTGGCGGCTTTGGCAGTGACGGCTTTCAGGGTCTTGGTCAGGCCTTCCTGCAATTGCTCATTGGCGGCGAACACAGTGACTGCGCTATGGCCTTCCTTGAACACGATGGCATGGCCGTCGGCGGTGCTGACGAAGGCATAGTCGCCCAGTCCGTACACGGTCATCTTGATCTCGCGAAAACGGATGTCCATCTTGCCGCCTTCACGGCTGGGCAATACCGAAGCGCTGAAGTGATCGCCGACCTTGAGCTTGAGGCCGGGCTTGTCATCGACCACCAATGCGCTTTCGGTGTCGATTTCGGCAACGTAAATGCCTTCAGCGTTTTGCTCGGTGATGTAAACAAAACGCGACTGAAACTGCTTGACCAGCTTTGCCCGCAAATCACCCAGCACGAACAAAGCATGCATATCGAGGTTACTGACTGCCAAAGAAACATCCCCACACTTGAAAGAGTGCCACGCGCGAAAAACGCGCACGACGTTAAAAACGGCCAGGCCGATGGTATTGCGCAATGACTCGAATAAAAGCCTGAACGGGCAAAGTGCTTGTTCAGCGCGAGGTTCACAAGACTACTGGAATGGCGCTCGCGAAACCTGCAAAGACGTTCTCCAAATGTTGAAGGAAAAAGCTTCACGGTCGGCCAGGGAAAACTGACTACAAACTTTAGGGAAAATACTCACCAAGAAAAGAACTTTTCCGACATATCGCACGCAAAAAATTGCTTTAGATAACGCCATGCCGTCAACAGGTGTTGGCGATTCTAGAGCAGCGACGCTGCTTGCGACTACCCGCAACCGTCTGTAAATGCGGGTCAATCCATGAAAAGGACTTCATATGTGCACTTTGACGCATTTCGCCGTGGCTTACGAACAACCCTTTGTCCTGAATGCCCCAGACCTTGGCACTGACAACGCATCAGAGTCATGTGGCCGGGAACCGCGGTTTCAAGTGATTCCGGCCGGTAACGCCTTTTTCCATATCAGGGAAAAGTCGACCGGCCGTGTAAGAGGTTTCCGTGAGGATCACAACGCCGCCTGCGCCCTCGCCCGCTCGCTGGAATCACGGGTGGCCCACGATCATTAAACGCAATCAGTGCAGGCTGCCTGGCTCGTCTTTCAACTGCGCGAGCCACGCAGCCCTGCACTCTTCAGCCTCGTCACGACTGGCGAACGCCGTGCCCCGCCGCTCACCGTTGAGCAACACCACCCAGCAGACGCTTTGCCCCATCGCACGCAGCCCGGCCGGAACACCGCTGCCGATCATCACCGCGACATCGACTCTGCATTGCATGCTGACCTCCCAACTTCATTAGCTACCTAACTATGCAGGCATGTTAATGATTTGGATCAAGCGGATACAGCAACGCGCGTGCACAGCTTCATTGCAATTCCGGCAACAATGCCTCAGCGCGGATTCTCGGGTTTGTACCCCAGACGCAGCCCGCCCCAGTGCCGCCCCTTGACCATAATCGGTACCGACAGGTCGTGCATCAGCTCGCCGGTATCGCGGGTGTAGGTCTGCAACAGCACCGGTTGCTGATGACTGCCACAGCGGATGCCGGTGCGATCAGCAAACTTGCGCTTGGTGCGGTTGTGCACGGTGTCGGCCTGCACATCGCCGGTCAGCGGCTGGCTGAATGCCTGATTGTGGGTCGGCACATAACCCTGCTGCGTGCAGGCGATGGCGAACACCAGGCCTTCGTGGCGCGGCAGCAGGGGCTCCTGAATCGCCGGCAGCACCTGATCAGTGTAGCGGTCGAAACGGGTCTGGAACTTGGCAGGCTGAGTGTTCGGGATCAGCTGATACTGGCGATCGAACAAGTCCTCAAGACTGATCCGCCCTTGCTCGACATCGGCCTCGAAACGCGCAGCAATCTGACTCGCACCTTCACGAGCCAGATCGTAGATGCGCTGGTGATAGTCATCCAGCCCGACTTCGGCCAGGCGCTCGCTGATGGTTTCCGCCTGCCCTTCCATCTGCACCGCGGCTTCGGCCAGGCGCCGGGTCTGTTGGTCGCTGATCGCCAGATCGCTGCGCATTTGCTCGATGGCGGTGAACAGACTGTCGAGCTGTTCGCGATTGGTTTCGGCGCCCCGGGCGATTTCGCCGACCTGGTTTTCAACTCCGGCCGCCAGTCGCGCGATGTTTTCCAGGTGCTGACCGGTGTGTTCGACTTGCTCGACACCGGTGTGTAAATCGTCGGAGAGCTGGCGGATCTGCTCCACTACCTGCGCCGTGCGCTGCTGAATGTCGGCGACCATTTCGCCCACTTCACCGGTGGCCGTCGCAGTGCGAGCCGCCAGACCGCGCACTTCATCTGCCACCACCGCAAAACCGCGACCATGCTCTCCGGCCCGGGCCGCTTCGATGGCAGCGTTCAGTGCCAGAAGATTGGTCTGGCTGGCGATGGACTGAATCACCAGGGTCACGCGCTGAATGTCGTCGCTGCGCTCGCTCAAGGCTTCGATCAGTTCACGACTGGCGTTGGCGCGTTGACTGAGTTGATGCATGCGCGAAATGGAGTCGACCAGCTCGGTGCGCCCCGCTGCACTGCTGTGATGAGCTTCGCTCGCGGCGCCCAACGCTTCGCGGCTGAGTTGGGAAGTGGCTTGTTCCGTGGCGATCATCACTTCGGCGTTGTTGACGATCTGCGCGGCAGCATCGAGTTGTGACTGCAACTTGCCGGCCAGTTCCTTGACGGAAAACGCCACGCCGGCGGCTGACAGTGCGTTATGACTGGTTGTGTAGGAAAGGTCGCGAGTCAACTCGGACATCGCGTTGCTGCTATCGACCGGCTGCGCATCGGGGACAGCACGGGAGCGCAGGCGCGGCAGCCAGACAATCAGCACCGCCAGTGGCATGCCCACGTATAACGGCCATTCGCCGAAGCTCATCCCGGCCAGCAACAGCATCAGGGCGATGCTTTGCAGGGTCGGCGACAGCCAGCGATTCTTCGGCAAAACAACTGGTGCAGGCAGAGCCGCAACCAGAGATCCATCTCTCGTCATTTTGTTACCCCACGCTTGTTCTCATTGTTGTGACAGCATTAAACGCCACTACAAGGCCATTATCCATGGTCCGTTAGTCGTGGGTCTGTGGCAGGTCAATGGAACGGTGCGGGAGTTTCCGGCAGACGAGAAAAAGCAAAGATCGCAGCCTTCTGCCGCTTTAAACAAAAGCTGCAGAAGGCTGCGATCTTTTCGCGACGACCCGCATTGAAGGGGTCGCCTCAGGAATCAGGCCTGACGCTGGTGCTTGTCGATCTGCTCGTGACGCTCTTGAGCTTCGATGCAGTACTTGGTGGTCGGGCTGATCAGCAGGCGTTTCAGGCCGATAGGCTCGCCGCTGTCGTCGCACCAGCCAAAGCTGTCTTCCTTGATACGCTCAAGGGCTTGTTCCAGTTGAGGCAGCATGCGCTGGTCGCGATCGATCGCGTTTACCAGCCAGGTGCGCTCTTCTTCCACCGAGGCGGCGTCCGCCGGGTCAGCCGGGGTGTCCAGGCTCTCGATGGCAATACGGTTTTGCTCAATGCGCTCGTGGGTTTCGACTTTCATGTTCTGCAACAGCTCGCTGAAGAAAGCGTGTTGCTCGGCATTCATGTAGTCATCTGCCGGCATGGCCAGCAACTTGTCCTTTGTCATTGATATCTCTATAAAAAAACGTGCATTAAGGCGAATTAGGGAGCGTTCCGGCGAACCGTCTGCGGTCATCGGAAAGGCATCGTTTATTGCAAACGCCACCCGGCACTCAATTTACGAAGGGGCGGCAGTCTAAGGCCCGTTTGAGGCCTCAGCAACTGTAAATACAGGGAATTTGTCCGACAAAGCCCGGAAAGTGCTCTGACACAGGCCCCACGGCGCTCATCGGAGTGCGTTTATAGCAAGAAATTCAGTCGAGCGGCTGTATATAGAAGACAAACGGCGGATGAGCGGCGCTTTGTCGCATTTCTTTACAATCACCGACGGCAGAATCACCCCGCTTTCAGGACTGACAATCTTCCCAACCTCGGCTACGTTATGCCCTCCCCCGGTTCGACTTGAAGGAACGCGTCATGAAACTGATCGGCATGCTGGACTCCCCTTATGTGCGCCGCGTGGCGATCTCCGCCAGGTGCCTGGGAATCGAACTGGAACATGACCCGGTGTCGGTGTTCCGCCATTTCGAGCGTTTCCAGCAGATCAACCCGGTGGTCAAGGCGCCGACCCTGGTCCTCGATGACGGTGAAGTGCTGATCGACTCGACGCTGATCCTCGACTACCTCGAAGCCCGGTCCGGCAAAACCCTGCTGCCCACCGACTTGCCGCAACGGGTCAAAGCCCTGCGCCTGATCGGCCTGGGCCTCGCCGCCTGTGAAAAAGCCGTGCAGCTCTACTATGAACGCAACCTGCGCCCGGCCGACATTCAATATCAGCCGTGGGTCGAGCGCGTCGAAGGCCAACTCGCCGCCGCTTTCACCGCCCTCGAACACGAACTGCAAAAACATCCGCTGCCTACCGATGGCACCCTCCAGCAGGACGGCATCACCCTCGCCGTCGCCTGGAGCTTCACCGGCCTCGTCGTCCCCGACCAGATCGACGCCCAACGCTTCCCGCGCATCGCCCAGTACACCGCGTACGCCGAAGGCCTCGAAGCGTTCATCAGCACCCCGATGAACTGATCATGAGCACAACCGAAACCGCCGCCCCGGCCCTGAAAGAAATCTTCAACGCGGAGCGTCTGCAACACATCGCCAGCGAAATGAGCGCCGTGTACCCGGCGTTCAAGGCCAAGGCCTTTCTCAAGCACGCCAACGACGGCCTCGCCGACCTTTCGGTCATGCAGCGTATGGCCCGCGTCAGCGAAAGCCTGCACGCCGTGCTACCACTGGACTACACAGATTCCCTCGCCGTCCTGCGCGAACTCGCTCCACGCCTGAACAGCGGCTTCGTCAGCATGAGCCTGCCGCACTACGTCGCGAGCTACGGCGCGCACGCGTTCGACACCTCAATGGAAGCCCTGAAGTACTTCACCACCTTCGGCTCCTCCGAATTCGCCATCCGCCACTTCCTGCGCAGCGACCTGGAACGCTCACTGGAACTGATGCACGACTGGACCCGAGACGAAAACCACCACGTCCGCCGCCTCGCCAGCGAAGGCAGCCGCCCTCGCCTGCCATGGTCGTTTCGTCTGGAGCCGGTGCAGGCTGATCCACGCCTGGCCGCCGGGATTCTTGATCGGTTGAAGGCGGATGAGAGTTTGTACGTACGCAAGTCCGTAGCGAACCATTTGAATGACGTGACCAAGGAGCATCCGGAATGGGTGCTGGATACGATCGAGGGGTGGGCGCTGGAGAACAAGCACACGGCGTGGATTGCCAAACATGCCTTGCGGAGCTTGATCAAACAGGGGGATTTGCGGGCGCTCACTGTTATTGGTGCAGGGGCCAAGGCTGAGGTTGAGTTGCTGGATGTGAAGGTTGAACCGGCGGTTGTGCGGCTTGGGGAGACGATCACTTTGTCATTCACCGTGCGGTCGTTGGTTCCGGTTGAGCAACGGTTGGTGATTGATTATGCGATTGACTATGTGAAGGCGAATGGCGGGACTTCGGCCAAGGTTTTCAAGTTGAAGACGTTGGATTTGGCGGGGTTTGGGAGTGAGGTTGTGGCGCGGCGGCAGGTGATCAAGGATTTCACCACGCGCAAGCATTATGCGGGGGAGCATGCGGTGCATGTGATGGTTAATGGGGAGCGGTTGGGGACTGCTGCCGTTAACATCCTCGTTTCATAAATATAAAAAATAGTTTGGTCATCAAGCCACATAAGGATATCCCCTTGCGAAGATTGTTCCTCAGTAACAAAAAAATCCGAAACATCCCCCGTCACCTTCGCTCCTTGGAGCACTGGGCCGCTAGTTTTAGCGGCGAGTTCCATCCTCGCAGCGATGATCAAGAGCGTTACACACACTGGAAAATCCCGGTACTCAACAACCTCGTTCAAGGTCCGCAAGCACGTATCGAAGTGCAGGCCTTCTGTGTTCAGCAATTACTCGAAGCAGCGGCTCATCTTTCCCGCGCAGCGGATCGCAGCCAAGGTTACTACCGCATTGCCTGCCTGGTGGTATGGCCCTGGTTACACCAGAGCGAAGTGACAGTGTTCTATGACCGTGAGTACTACTTGAGTTTTCTGGGGCAGCATAACTCGCTTGCCCCGATACACTTGAGCGATAGGCTCGCGCTGAATGTGCCCGAGCAATTCATTGAGCATGGGCATGATGTAACCCACGACGATGATGAAGTCGACGTTCAGTGGTGGTGTATCGGGGAGCACGCCTGATCAGTAACAGCCTGTTGTCCGGGATGCTCCTGGCGGAAATTTTAATTTCCCGAATCTCAACTTCAGGCATCAAGTGATCGGTCGACTGATCTGACTGAGACGGTTACGCTGACGTTTTTCACCTGAACGGAAAGCGTATGTCAGAGGTGTACCAGGGAAGCTGTTTGTGCGGAGCCGTCGGTTACGAATTAATCACCTCACCAAAAGCAGTTAGCCATTGCCATTGCAGTCAATGTCGTAAAGGTCACGGGGCGGCATTCGCTTCGTACGGTAGTGTTCCGCAAAGCACACTTCGCATACTCCGTGGCTCCGCCAGCATTAAATCCTATGTTTCTTCGGAGTCGGTATTACGCGAGTTCTGCTCGGAATGCGGTTCTACTTTGTTCTGGTCACGGTCTCAAGATGAGTTTGCCGACTGGGTTTCGATAGCTCTGGGCACGCTCGATACGCCGTTCCTGCCTGAAAAGCAGAAGCACGTTCATACCGACTCTGCAGCTCCTTGGTATATGTCTGTCTAGTCCTCAAAAAGTGGGTACGGATTTTTTCCCTACTCCTGACCTTCAAGAATTACCAACTTCCGTACGGAATACCGAATTGATCGATATAGCGCTTGGACTTTTCACTGATCGGATATGCGTAACGCCCATCATTCTTGCCCTGACTAGGTCCCAACGGCTCGATCTCGGCTTGGGCTCGGGCCACTTTCACCGGATGGTGGCACGAGTCTCTGACCCAAACCTGCACGACACCACCAGGCGCCAGCCCCAGATAGATCGACGCCATATATCTTGCTTTTTGATCAGGCGTCTGCAGGCAACGCTGCTTGGTAGATGACACCATCACTTGCCTGGCCTCCTCAGGAATGTCCACCCAAGCCTGCCATGTCTTCTGCTCTACGATGGATTGCCAGCGGACGTAAATACGAATGGGAAGGTCGGCACCCACCACTTTCCTTCCACTGCCGCCAACGCCCTTCCAACCCTTGGCAGACTCTGTGCCGTCTTCAGGCTCACCGCCAGCGGCTGTGCCGCCGCCAGTCCTGGAGAAGACTTTGCCGGTGATATCTTGGACAGAGCTATCTTCCACCCAGACCTTCATGTAGTCCGGCTCAATAAAAGCCATCTCCCACCATTCGGACTTAGGATCATTTTTAGCGGAAAGTGGATTAGCAGACTGGCAGCCAGTCATGAAAAGTGCACAGATGAGAGTGACGAGTAACTTCATTACCAGAGCGTCCAGTCAGGTACGTGAGGATGTTGCACACGAATCGCGTCTGCCGTAGGCGCATTGATATACACGGCACGGAGACCACTGCCGTCTTTGCGACCAAGGGGATGGTTCCAGTTTGCGGACATGTGAATGTACTTCAGCTTCAGCTGTTTTTCCTCTTGTGGTGTAGTGCTGTAGTCACCTGCCACAAACCGGTTGCACAGTGATTGAAGCTCGGAAGGAACGGCTAACTCTGGCGTGTCCGGAATGTCGTTGAAACGAACACCCTTTTCTTTAGCCAACTGGTGCATTACACGCAGATATACCCTGGATAGCTTACCGCTCACGGGGCGCTTGAGCTGAACGGCCACGTAAACGCGTTTCTTGCGAGTACTGAGTCTATCTTGCAGATCTACCGGAAGGAGTCGCGCAGCGGGGGTGACGATTTCTAACATTTCCGCCGGCCAACCTTTGTCCAACCATTGTTTTTTCACAGCCAGCGCATCTTGGTAGATCGAGGTGGTGGACACATCGGTAAATTGCGAAACCTCAAGGGATTGCATAGGGCTGATGAGCACACACTCTTCAACCTCATCGCGGTAACCCCCACCAATATCCGAGTGAACGCCTGGCAGCGTGATCTCCAAATGGTCAGCTTTGACGCGACTCAGCGCAAAATTCGCTCGGCACTCATCTCGGGCAGATAATTGAACGACATCTGTAAAAAAACGACGGTCAAGGTACAACTTGATGCCCGTTGCGATTGGACTTTTGACGTCACCCAGATTCGACCATCCAGCAATCGAAGGCACCGTGTCAAAAAGGCCGATGAAGCCAATATTTATGCTGCTTTTGAATTGATCAACGAAGGTCCGGCTGAGGTGCTTTTCAATGTTTCTTAAAACATCCCCTAACGGTCCCTGTTTTCCACGGGCGACTTCGTTGGCGAAATGCCGAGCGGCAGCAGCTCCGCGACTAAAACCGAATACATCAAATTTCAGCGAGGTAATTTCCCCATTGGGATGTAGATCCAACACGTCTTTTATACGCAGTTCAATCTCCGCAAATGAGCTTTGAACTCGTCCTGCAACACCGGTATCACCTCGCCCAGTACCAGCACCGAATGTACTGTCCTGTTTACCAGATCGCGTTCCAATCCCCTCGACATACACCATCCGAAACGCTTGTTTGTACAAGCTATCCCCTTCGGCTTCCTGGGGTGCGAAATACAGCTCACTCAGTTTCTGCACATTACTTGTGTCGTTGGCGTAGCTGCTATCAGGATCACTCATGAAAGGCTTGCAACTGGTATCGATATCTTCGGGCGCAATTGGATGATGGGCACCACAAAGCAAGCCTGCTGCGGTGTTATTCGCATTGTTCCCCGTACCATCGAAGAACACTCCGATCCGCAGGGCTATGCCGATTTTTTCAGGCGCACGCGCAGGCTCTTTCCCGTGTTTCTCATACTCAGCCCAATGCTGGGCATGGATATCGACGGGTTTGGTGCCTGTGTTGCGGAAGTTTTTTGGCGGGTTGGGAATGTAGCCACTCAATCCTTGATTCCTTGTTCTGATCCTTTGAGAACGGACCGGAGGGTGACAGTCGAAGCGAGGTGACGCAAGGCGTGGCCCTGTGCCAGCGCTTGGCTTCCTGCAATGGTGGCGCCACGCCATGAATGATAAGGTTCAGCCTCAAAATCACGGACGACACCTCGTGCACAAACAATCTCTTGCTGCAGCCGCGATAACCTTCACCATCAGTCTTTCCGCTCTCGCCTCTCCTGTGCCGCAGGAAGAGCTGGAAGAGTGCCAACGAATAGAAAACTCGGCCAAACAGGTCATGAAAAGCAGGCAGCAAGGCGCGCCCATGGATTCGGTGTGGGAACTGGCCGAAGCGGCAGGCAAGCAGAGCGAGTATGTGGGTGAGTTGTTCAAGACGCTGATTCGCGAGGCGTACGCGATTCCGCAGTACTCAAGCGAGAGCTTGCAGCAGAAAGCGATCAGCGATTTCCATTCCAATTTCTACAAGGCTTGCATCGTGACGGCGCAAAAGCGAGCAGACGCCAACGGCTGAGTTCATCGAACAAAAAAGGGAGCAGATTCAGATAATGGATCTGCTCCCTTTTTACTTGCGTACAGCCTCTACGCTTTCAGCTCTACCTTATCCAGCGCCTGATTCACGGCCAGCCCTGCGACCATGACCACTTGGGCGATGCCCAGTGCGGTTTTGCGATGTGCAGGCTCAAGGATGGCGGCGAAGTTGCTGAGCATTTCGCTGGCGGAATCGAGGGATTCGCTGGCGTTGGCCAACAGGGATTCGCTGTTGTAGGCGGGGTTCGCCAGGAACATGGGGTCGTGTGTGGTGTGGCTGCCCATGATGCGTTGTTGCGGGGTCAGGTAATGATCGAGGGCGCGTTCGGCGGCTTCGTTGAGGGTTCGGGAATCGGGGAATTGGTAGGGTGAGACTGGATCGGTTTCTGGTGGATTCGGTGTTGGTTTGATCATGGTGAAACTCCTAATTATTGAAAAGGAGCCTTCACCCTCGCTACCAAACGAAGGGTGGCGGCCAATACGCGGGTTGGTAGACCGGTAACTAGGAACCCGGCGCACCCGAAGGTGCCCTGCGCATGGCCACCATTAAGCAGAGACCCGAAGAGGTCTGCGAACGATGTGCTATGCGACTAGTTAACTCGGGCTACCAAACCCGATCACTGTTTTTCAGTGACCCGGAAACGATAAAACCCGTGCCCCAGACGCACAAGCCGGCGGATTCTGTCTTAGGTGTAGGGCGTGGCGCAAGGCGTTGTGGGCATCGGGATGTGACGAGAGGCATCTCATAAACAGGCCTCGTGTTTCGTGTTTAATTTCTGACAAAAGAGACTGTTTCGCAGTCCGACGGGACTACGTAAATCAGCTCGTCCGCTTTCATCCAGACACCACAGTCCCCTGTGTCTAAAAAACCGGCCACCCTGCATAATCCGCGCAAATTCCACCATCAACCCAAGTCCGACCGTCATGCCTGAAGAGTTCGAAGTCCCCAGTCCTCACGAGCAACACGTTGAACACACCACCCATCATGCCCACGCAAAAGGCGATCGCTTTGCCAGCAAGATCGCGGTCATGACGGCGCTCATGGCGACGGTCGGCGCCCTGATGAGTTATCAAGCCGGTTCGACGGAGAGTGAGGCGGCCATGGACAAAAACAACGCCGCCATTCAGAAGACCGAAGCCGCCAACGAGTGGAACTACTACCAGGCCAAGTCCAGTCGGCAGAACCTGTCGGAACTGGCCAGCCATCTTCCGGGGCTGGACTCCGCTCATTACGTTGCCGAGACGCGGCGCTATGCGGAGCAGAAGGAGGAAGCGCGCAAAAAGGCGGAAACACTTGAGCTGCAGGCGAAAGAGTGGGACGAGAAGTCGGAACAGGTCCTGCACCAGCATCACCGCTGGGCCCAGGCCATGACTGCGATTCAAATCGCCATTTCACTGGCGGCCATCACCCTGCTGACGCGCAAGGAATGGCTCAGACGCGTCTCGTTTGGGGCGGCGGGTTTGGGTGTCATGCTGGGCTCGCTGGCCTGGCTGCATATTTGAGTCTTGAAAATCCTGCCTGCCGATACCTGAAGCATCGGCAGACCGGATCCCACCCTTCAATAACCTCAGAAAGGATTACACCGCTGCGCCACCGCCGTCGCCTGATCCACATACGGCCGCGCCGGTTCCAGGTTCCATTCCGGCTTGTTCCTCACAGGCTTGCCATCGAACGTCGCCGCCAGGTGACAAACCATCTGCCGGCGCAATGACCCGCCATTGACGCTGTACATCCGCCATTGCTCGTCGTCCTTATGTTTGTTGTACAGCTCGGCAAACATCCGGTCGGTCTGGTCATCCTTGATCGCACGGCCACACGCGGTGGGCACGACTTGCAGTGACCAGGTTTTCGGTCCGAGTTTCGGGTCATCGCGCTGGGCCCATGTGCTGGACTCGATGTACTTGTCGCAGAACTGCTGGGCCGGTGGTGCTGCGGTCTGGATACAGGAGAACGTCGCTTTGCCGTTGGGGGTTTTCGGGAAGTCGATCTTGACGACGTTGCGGTCCTTGCCAGTCCTGGCTTTGTAGTCGCGCTGGTTGGCCAGGGCGTCGTTCAGGCCCCGTGAATCGCTGTAGAAAAAGGCCAGGATCGGCAGCTCATCGGTCTTCGGGTTGCCCAGGCGCAGTTCGGTTTGGGTCTGGAATTCACGGGTGTTGATGACGCGCCGGGCGCCCATGAAGTTCTGGAAGGCGTTGACCCGATCCTGGCTGCTCATCGGCTTGCGCATGTTGAAGCCGCATTGCAACTGGTCTTGCTGGCGGTTGTTGTTGAACTTGGTGAAGTGCGCGACCCAGGCGTTGACGTTGGTGATCGGCGGGGCCATGGACTGGCAGACCGCTTCGGTCTGGCTGGTGTTCTTGTTGTTGCCGCAGCCACGGTCGTCGCGGAAGTCGGTCCAGGCATCGTTGGGAAACGCGCAGTAGACGTGCACCGGGGTTTCCGGGTCGCGCACCATGTCGACCGGGGTGATGATGTAGCCGTTCTGTGTGCTCATGCCGGGGTCTTCGTAGCTGATGCCATCGGCCCGCATGTAGGACGCGGCGAACGTGCCCAGCTCTACCGCTTTGGGGCTGGGGTTCCAGACATCCCACTTCTGCCCTTTTGCCGGATCGGCGCGGTGAGTGCCACGAATCAGCAATCCCGAACAGTCCGATGCCGGGTCCTTGCCGCAACTGGCGGTGGTGTTGTTGTACAAGGTTTCAACGCGTTTGAGCGTGTCTGCGCACGATTCGGCACTGGCCGAAGTCGCCTGCAGGAACAACGGCAACGCAAGCAGCGGGACGATCCTGTTCCAGCGTTCTTTCATGACGTGTTTCTCCCTGATTGTTCTTCTCGACTTCCCTGTTTGAAACCGAGTTAACGCGCCACCGGATTGCACCCCGCCGCCCGGGTCTCGGCGTCCGAAAGCGCAGGCCGGAACGGTTCAAGATTCCACGGCGTCTTGGCGCGGTAATTCACCAGTACGCAGTTCAGTTGCTGGCGCATGCTGCCGGCGGATTTCTCGTTGCTGCGCCAGTTGTCATCGGCACCTCTGAGGGCGAACAACTGCTGGTACAAGGCATCGATCTGCTCGTTGGGCAAGGCGCGCCCGGCGGCGGTCGGCACAACGCTCAAGGTCCACTCGTCCTGACGGGTGCCCGGGTCGTAGCGTTTGACCCAGTCGGCGGATGCAATGTACTGCGGCGTCTTGGCCGGCAGCGGGTTGCAACCGGCCTTGGCGGCTTCCTGTGGGCTGACGACGGGACGGAACGGCTCCAGGTTCCACTCGGTTTTGCCTGGATAGTTCTGCACCAGGCAACTGAGTTGCTGACGCATGCTGCCGGGAGATTTTTCGTTGTCGCGCCACTGGCTGTCGGCACCGCGCAGGGCGAACAGTTCCTTGTACAACGCTTCCTGATCGCTGGCCTGAATCGCCTTGCCCTGAGCGGTGGGCGTGACGTTGAGCGTCCATTCGTTTTTGCCGGTGCCGGGGTCGTGGCGTTCGACCCAATTGGCCGACGCAATGTAGCGAGACGTCACCGGTGCAGGCTGGCCGTTGCCGGCAACCGACAGATCGATCGCCTGATCCGCCGCCACATAGCTGAAGCGCTGCTCCGGCGGCTTGGTGAAGTCCAGCCGCAGGATCGGCACGCTGTAGCCTTGGGCCTGGAGTTTCTTCTGGAAATTGCGCGCACTGTTCAGGCCGTTTTCCGGTTTGGGTGGCGCCTGATCGCCACGGGTGGCGAAGTTCTGCGTGCTGTTGACGTTGTAGATAAAGGCATCGATGTACTTCATGTTTTCGCTGCCGTCGTTGGTGGCCGACGCGTTCTTCAACATGAATTCGTTGACCTGGGCACTGAAGGCGAAGGGGTCTTTGTTGGTGGTGTTCACCCGTGATTCGTGGACGCGGATCATCGCGTTCCAGTCGCTGGGTTTTTCCGCGTTCCAGGAGCACTGGCTGTACTGGATCGGCCCTTTCATCAACCCCGTGTACTTGCTGGTCCACTGTTCGGCGGTGTTCACGCCCGCTTCTGCGCAGGTGCCGTAGGCCAGTGCGGCGTTCCTGTTGTTCATCGGTGGCTGGGCAGCGCGCGGCGGTTCGCGGCTGTCGAAAAAGCCGCAGCCATACCACTTGCGTTCCGGCCCGGTGCCGCCATCGAAGGCGTAGATGCAAGTGAAGCCCTGCTCCTTGACCGGCAGGTTCAACGTCGCTGCATCGGTGGGTGTGCGCAGGATCAAACCGGCCGGGTGAATGAGGATCCGCGTGCTCAGATCCTTGCGAATCCACGAGTAGGACGTCGCGCCGATCTTGATCGCGTAAGGGCTGTAGTCCCACGGGTTGAACGGCCCGTCGTTGACCATGCGCAGGGTCACACCGCTGCAGTAGTAATGCCCGCGAGCGGCGCCGGTGTCGGGCTCCTGGCAGGAGTCTTTGAGGGTGTTGTAGTTGCGGTTGATGCGGTTAAGGGTTTCCAGCGGATCAAGCGGTGGCTGGGCAGCCACGGCGCTGAATGCCAGAGGCAGAAACAGGCTCAGGATAAAAGGCGAACGAACGGCTGCACGCATAACCGACACTCCTTGTCGTGCGAGATGACACTTCCATGAACAGCAGCGTAGTTAGCTCAATCCATACGGTCAAACCGCTGGCCGGGACGTCGTGAAAGTGCCCTCACTTTTTACCGCTGGCCAGATGATGGGCGACCAGTGCGTTCGCATGCCCGTGGCCCATGCCGTGTTCGGTCTTGAGCCAGGCGACCAGTTCCATGTGTTTTTTGTCGGTGATACTGGCGAGAAGCTTCAGCCAGTGATCGATGGGCTGGCCGTACTTCTTTTCGATTGAAGGAAAATAGGATGCCGGGCCTTTTACTTTGGTGTCTTCGGTCATGCTGCAAGCTCCCTGTTTGCGACGGAGTTTTATGAACTCACAGATTGAAGGCCAGGTTGGTCGCGTCGTCCAGTGCAGGCATGCGTCAGGGTGCAACGATCGGCGGCACAGGTCCTGGCAACCCGTCAGGTTCAGCACCGGACCGCGACACCGTCTCCGGCACCGCCACCCAAAGCAGCACCAGCGCCGCCATCGCTACCCCTGCCAACGTCAGGAACGCAGCACTGTACCCCGCCTCCTGAACCACAACCCCCGCCAGACTGTTGCTCAACGCCGCACCCAGACCGAACACCGTCGAAATCGCCCCAAGGCTGACGTTGAAGTGCCCGGTGCCCAGCGTCAGGTCTTTCACCACCACCGGAAACAGCGCACCGAAAATCCCCGCGCCGATGCCATCAAGCAGTTGCACCGAAACCAGCCACCACGGATCGTTGGACAGCACATACAACACGCCACGCAGCGGCAGGATCAGGAACCCCGCCAGCAGCAACGGCTTGCGCCCCCACACATCGGCCTTCGCGCCCACCAGCAACGCGACCGGCACCATCACCATTTGCGCCGCGACGATGCAGGCGGACGTAAGCGGCGTGGCCATCTGCAGATTGGCTTGCGCCAGCTTCTGACTCACCAGTGGCAGCATCGCCGCGTTCGCCAGATGAAACAGCGCACAGCAAATCGCGAACATCAGCAGCGGCCGGTTGGTGAGCAATACGGAAAGCCCCGAAGGCTGCTTGCCCTGCCCCGCTTCGCTGGGTGAAAGACCTCGGGCGAGATCGTGGTCAATGGCGTCGGCCGATACGAACGAGACAGCAATCACACTGGCCAGCGCCATGACCGCCATCAAATAAAACACCGCGACCGGGCCAAACAGATACGCGGACAAACCGGCCAGCAGTGCGGCGCAGGCGTTACCGGCGTGGTTGAAGGTTTCGTTGCGCCCGGTTCTGCGCGTAAACGCGCGAGGTCCGGTAATCCCGAGGGTGATCGCGCAGATGGCCGGGGCGAAGATCGAAGCGGCAGCGGCGCTGATGGCTTGCGTCAGGGCCACGAGGCTGAATGAGGTCACGAATGGCAGCAGCAGACAGCTTCCTGTTACCACCAATGCGGCAATCGCAATCAGCGCCCGTTTGACGCGTGTGCTGTCGACCAGCGCACCCGCCGGGGTCTGGGTGATGAGCGCGGCGATCCCGGCAATAGTCATGACCAGCCCGATACTTGCCGGCTCCCAGTGGTGAACCGCCAACAGATAAATCGCCAGATAAGGACCGAGTCCGTCACGCACGTCGGCGAGGAAGAAATTCAGGCTGTCGAGGGACAGATTGTTGCGGCGATCGAGGTGAGTGGCCACGGGTATCGTCTTCGTTGGCGAGGTTCTGCGAGATGACTCAACCTCTGCAAATCGAATGACCTTTTGCGGGGGATTTTAGTTGCATGAAACGGTGAGGCGCACTTGCCCCAAAAGCTGCGCAGTGCAGAAGAAATTGACGAGCACCCTGCAACGCTATCGCCAAGTGTTCTAAAGAACTGTCAGTTCTGTCAGGTTACTTAACGTTTGGCCGGGCATAGGCTCAACTCAACAATAGTAAGTCGAGGCGTTCAGCATGTTCCGGATTCTTCATCCATTGCCACAGGGAATTCTCCTGCTGGTGATGCTGACCCTGTTCAGCAGCGCACAGAGCGTTACGTTCACGTACACCCTCAATGTGGATTTTCAATGCGATAACGGCATAACGACACAGGGCTACAGTGTCTACGTGGTCGGCGCACCACCGGAGTTAGGCAGCTGGGATCCGGCCAAAGCCGTAAAACTCGATCCAGCTTCCTACCCGTCATGGGCAGGTACGATTCAATTCAAGGGCTCGAACCCCGGTGACGATGTGGCCTGGAAGTGCATCGTTCGCAACGAAACCAATCCTAGCGATGTGCAAATGTGGCAACCCGGCTCCGATAACCACGTGGCACTGGCTTTCAAACCAGTACCAAAAAGTGTTGGGCGGTTCTGAGCCGAACGAAGCCTTGTCTAGCCCATCAATAACTCACGCTCCCCCTCGCACAAGCCAACAACGTAATCCCAGACGACTCGAAGCCTGACCGACTTGTGCAACTCCCGCCGCGTGCTGATCCAGTAACTGCGCTCGATGCTCTCGTCCGGCAGCAGCGCCACCAGGTCCGGATCCGACGCCGCCATATAACAAGGCAGCACCGCAATTCCCAATCCCGAACGTGCCGCCTGCTGCTGGGCGATCACGCTGGTGCTGTGAAACACCACGCGCGGATTGCGGCAGAAGCTGTTGAGAAACATCAGCTCCTGACTGAACAGCAGATCATCCACATAGCCGATCCACGCATGCCGGCCAAGATCCTCGCGGCTGCGCAGCGGCGGTGCATTGTCGAGATAAGCTCGGCTGGCATAGAGCGCAAGCCGGTAATCGGTGAGTTTGCGGGTGACCAGCATGTCCGCCGCCGGCCGTTCCAGGTGAATGCTGATTTCCGCCTCGCGGTTGAGGATGCTGACGAAGCGCGGCACCGCCACCAGTTCCACTTCCAGCCCCGGATAACGCTCGAACAGCCCGATCATGCGGCTGGCGAGGAACATGATGCCCAGCCCTTCCGTCACGCCGACGCGGATCTTGCCCAGCGGCGCGGTGGACTGGGTGATTTCTTCCTGGGCCAGCAGCGCGACGTTTTCCATGGCCTCGGCGTGTTTGAGCAGTGCCTCCCCCGCCGGGGTCATTTCATAGCCTTGGGCGTGCTGAACGAACAGCGCGGTGCCGAGGCTTTTTTCGATGGCCTCGATATGCCGGGCGACGGTGGCGTGCGTGGTGTTCAGGCGGCGGGCAGCGGTAAGCAAACGGCCGCTGCGTTGCAATTCGAGAAAGAACCGCAGGTCGTTCCAGTCGAACATGGCTTGTCCTTGTCGGCTATCGTCAGGAAGCGCTGTTTGAAAACGCACAGCGGCTGCGCAAAAACTAACATTCTTTTGACGAAAGCTAACAACTAGGATGACTGACAACAAAAACAATAAGCGAGGTCAGGGAATGCAGACTTCCCTCGATGAATTCGATTACATCGTGGTCGGCGCCGGGCCGGCCGGCTGTTTGCTGGCCAATCGGCTGTCGGCGGATCCGCAGCGGCGCGTGCTGTTGCTGGAGGCCGGCGGGCGCGACAACTATCCGTGGATTCACATCCCCGTGGGTTACCTGTTCTGCATCGGCAACCCGCGCACCGACTGGTGCTTCAAGACCGAAGAACAACCGGGCCTCAATGGCCGCGCGCTGAGTTATCCGCGCGGCAAGGTGCTGGGCGGCTGTTCGTCGATCAACGGCATGATCTACATGCGCGGCCAGGCCAACGACTACGACGGCTGGGCCGCCGAGGGCAATCCGGGCTGGGCCTGGAACGATGTGCTGCCGCTGTTCAAACAGAGCGAAAACCACTTTGCCGGCGCGGCGGATTTTCATGGTGACAAAGGTGAATGGCGGGTCGAACGCCAGCGCCTGTCGTGGCCAATTCTCGATGCGTTCCGCAGCGCTGCCGAGCAAAGCGGCATCGCCAGCATCGATGACTTCAACCAGGGCGACAACGAAGGTTGCGGCTACTTTCAGGTCAATCAGAAGGCCGGGGTTCGCTGGAATGCGGCGAAGGCGTTTCTGAAGCCGATTCGCGATCGGGCCAATCTCACGGTGTTGACAGACGTCGAGGTGGATCGAGTGCTGTTCGAGGACGGTCGCGCCTCGAAAGTCAGTGCCCGTTGGCAGGGTCAGGAGAAGAGCTTCAAGGCGCGCAAGGAGATCGTGCTGTGCGCCGGCTCCGTGGGCTCGCCGAGCATTCTGCAACGCTCCGGGATCGGCCCGCGTCCGCTGCTGGAGAAGCTTGGGATCGGCGTGGTACATGAGCTGCCAGGCGTCGGCGGTAATCTGCAGGATCACCTGCAACTGCGGCTGATCTACAAACTGGAAAACGCCCGCACCCTCAACCAGATCGCCGGCAGCGTGTGGGGCAAGATGGGCATGGGACTGCGTTATCTGTATGACCGCAGCGGGCCGTTGTCGATGGCGCCGAGTCAGCTGGGCGCGTTTGCCCGCTCGGGGCCGGAGCAGACTTCGGCCAATCTCGAATACCACGTGCAGCCATTGTCGCTGGAACGTTTTGGCGAACCGTTGCACAGCTTCCCCGCGTTCACCGCATCGGTGTGTGATCTGCGCCCGCAGAGTCGTGGCCGGGTCGAGATCCGTTCCGCCGACCCGCAAGCAGCGCCGCTGATTCAGCCCAATTACCTGAGCCATCCCGAAGACCTGCGCGTGGCCGCCGACGCGATTCGCCTGACCCGGCGCATCGTCGGCGCCCCGGCCCTGCAAGCCTTCAACCCGGTGGAGTACCTGCCCGGCGCCAGCCTGCAAACCGAAGAACAACTGCACGAAGCGGCGGCGAAGATAGGCACAACGATTTTCCACCCGGTCGGCACCTGCCGCATGGGCAACGACGCGGACGCGGTGGTCGATGCGCAGCTGCGCGTGCATGGCGTACCCGGTCTGCGGATTGCCGATGCCTCGATCATGCCGCGCATTACCTCCGGCAACACGTGTTCGCCTACGCTGATGATTGCTGAAAAAGCGGCACAGCTGATGCTCAACCCCGAGACCAGGAACATCACACCGAAAACGGAAATGGCCCACACCCTGTAGACATCGCGCATCACCCGGACACGCAACACCAGTGGAAACAACAAAAACAATCACTGTGAGGGATACCGATATGTCAGAACACGCTCAGCCGCTGGACGCCGTGCGCAGCGCGGACGCCAGCCCCGATACCCGAAAGGTCATCTTCGCCTCGTCCCTGGGGACGGTGTTCGAGTGGTATGACTTCTTTCTTTACGGCGCCCTGGCGGCGGTGATCAGCAAGCAGTTCTTCGCCGGGGTCAACGACACCACGGCGTTCATCTTCGCGCTGATGGCGTTTGCCGCGGGCTTCATCGTGCGGCCGTTCGGGGCGCTGGTGTTCGGTCGGTTGGGGGACATGATCGGACGCAAATACACGTTCCTGGCGACCATCATCCTGATGGGTGTGGCGACCTTCGCGGTGGGCCTGCTGCCAACCTACGCCAGCATCGGCATCGCCGCGCCGATCATTCTGGTGGTGCTGCGCATGCTTCAGGGCCTGGCCCTCGGCGGCGAGTACGGCGGCGCCGCGACTTACGTGGCGGAGCACGCACCCATCGGCAAACGGGGTTTCCATACAAGCTGGATTCAATCCACCGCGACCCTCGGCCTGCTGCTGTCGCTGCTGGTGGTACTCGGTTGCCGTTACTTCACCGGTGACCAGTTCGAAGTCTGGGGCTGGCGCATTCCGTTCCTGCTGTCGATCGTGCTGCTGGGCATTTCCACCTGGATTCGTCTGAGCCTGCACGAGTCCCCGGCCTATCTGAAGATGAAAGAGGAAGGCAAGGCGAGCAAGGCGCCGATCCGCGAATCCTTCGGCAAATGGGAAAACCTCAAAGTCGTGCTGATCGCGCTTTTCAGCATCAACGCCGGGCAAGCGGTGACCTTCTACGCCGCGCAGTTCTACGTGCTGTTCTTCCTCACCCAATTCCTGAAAATGGACCCGGCGGTGGCCAACAGTCTGCTGATCATCAGCGTGGTGATCGGCGCGCCGTTCTTCATCATTTTCGGCTGGCTGTCGGACAAGGTCGGGCGCAAACCGGTGCTGATGCTCGGCCTGCTGCTGGCCACCGCGCTGTACTTCCCGATCTTCAAATCCCTGGCCCACTACGCCAACCCGGCCATCGACCACGCCAGCCAACAGGCACCGATCACCGTGGTGGCCGACCCGGCCACCTGCACCTTCCAGTTCGACCCGGTGGGCAAAGCCAAATTCGACAGCCCGTGCGACAAGGTCAAGACCTTCCTGGTCAAGCAGGGCCTGCCCTACTCCAGCGTCGCAGCGCCGGCCGGCAGCGCGGTGCAGGTGAGCGTCGGCGATGTGAAACTCGACGGCTTCGACGAAGCTGCCCTGCGCGGCGCAATCACCCTCGCCGGCTACCCGCAACAGGCTGACATGCAGCAGATCAACAAGCCGATGATCGTGGCCCTGATCGTCGCCCTGATCATCATCTCCTCCATGTGCTACGGCCCGCTCGCTGCGCTGATGGTCGAACTGTTCCCGACCCGCATCCGCTACACCTCGATGTCCCTGCCGTACCACATCGGCAACGGCTGGTTCGGCGGTTTCCTGCCGACCGTGTCGTTTGCGCTGGTGGTGTACACCGGGGATATCTTCTATGGGCTGTGGTACCCGGTGCTGATTACCGGGGTGAGCCTGGTGGTGGGGATGATTTGCTTGCGTGAAACGAAGAATATCGACCTCGACAAGAACTGATCCTGAAGCCTGTGGCGGGGGTTTCACGCCCTCGCCACAACCGGCCTGTCAGAGCTCCGGACCCAGCAATTCAAACTTCACCTGATCAGGATAGAACGCAACGTAATCCTTGATCTGGCTGACCGAAATCTTCGGATGTTCATACGACCACACCGCGTTCGCCCCCTCATGCCCGGGCACTTGCAGACTGAAATAATTGGCGTCGCCCTTGTACGGGCAATAACTCGTATGGTCGGTGCGGGCGAAGTACTTTTCGTCGATGTCTTCGCGGGGGATGTAGTAGACCGGCGGGTAATTGGCTTCGAGCAGCACCAGTGCGCGGGCCGAGGCGGCGACCTGGATGCCATGGAACTTCACCAACACACAACCTGGCTGCTCGGCGATGGTGATGACGGGGCTGGGACCGGAGGTTTTCATCGGTTTCTCCTGACTGCGACGAAGGGAGCGCTTCAGGTATAACCCATGTGGCCGGATCACGTCGGGTTCGCAGCCGAATGGTTTTTCCGCCCATAAAAAAACCGCAGCCGGCGAAGGCTGCGGTTTTCCGTTTTCAGATCAGGCGACGATATCGGTCGCCACGGCCTGCCCCACCATTCCTACTGCGAAATCAACCGAACCCTGGCCGGTCAGGTCGATCATCAGGCTGGTCTGGTTGGTCTCTGCGAAGTAAGTGAGGATCGCATCGCCCGCGTGGCCGGTGAAGCCGCTGACGAAGTTCAGCGTGGCCGCACCCGTGGCGAAACCGGCGATGCCCGACAGGTCGATCTTGTCCAGGCCGCTGGTGAAATCCATGATCCAGTCCGGCGCGGTCATGGTCGAGTCGCTGGCAGCGCCGAACACAAAGGTGTCCGCGCCTTCACCGCCCCACAGGGTGTCACCGCCGCCACCGCCGTAGATGATGTCGTTGCCGGCACCGCCGATCAGTTCGTTGGCCGCACTGTTGCCGATCAACAGGTCATTGCCCGAACCGCCGATGGCGTTTTCCACGGTGACGCCATAAGCGATGGACACGTTGCCCACCAGGCCGCCGACGTCGGAGAACGAACCTTCGTTGAGGTTGATCTTCTGGTTCTGGCTGAAGCCGGAGAAGTCCAGGGTGTCGTTGCCGCCGCCGTCCCACACCGAGAACACCACTTTGGAGGTGTTCGAAGTAGCGCTGTAGTAGTCGCGGTCGGCGTTGGAGTTGAAGCCGTACACGGTGTCATCGGCGCGGGTTTCCAGGTTGGCCCCGTAGAGCTTCTGCACCGCGACGATATCGTCCAGCAATGGAGCCGAAGCGTAGGCGCCGCTGCCGTCCTTGCTGAAGTTCTGGTCGGTGTTGGCTTCGCTCCAGTAGCTCATCAGGCTGTAGCCACGGGTGTCTTCGGCGTACTTGGCGTCGTTGTAGGTCGGGTTGCCGTTGCCGGCGTTGTAGGCGCCCGGGTGCGACAGGCCGAGGGTATGGCCGATTTCGTGGGTCAGGGTCTGACGCCCGTAGTTGTTGGTGTCCGGGTTCTTGTTGACCTGGTATTGGTCGTTGATCAGGTACCACGACTGGCCGTCATAGCTGCTGCCCTGTGGCAGGTAGGCGAACGCCGCGCCGCCGGTGCTGACGTCGTAGTTGCCGAAGGTCATGTGACCGTCGCCGCCCTTGCCTTCGGTGAAGGTGACTTTGGCCACGTCCGACCACGATTGCATCGACAGCACAGCCTGGGCTTTCTGCTGGGCGCTGAACTCGCTGAAGTTGCCGAGTTTCGGGTTGTAGTTCGACGGTTTGTCGGTCAGGAAGGTGTAAGTCAGATCAATCTTGCCGTCGGCATTCTTGTCCTGCCACGACATGCCCTTGCGCAGGATTTCATCGGCGGCCTGGTCGGCGGTGAACGACGGTTTGCCGTTGACGGTCCCGGTGCCACGGTCATACAGGTGGCTGAAGGTGTCGACCGCGGTGAAGGCGCTGCTGGCCTGGGAGGAAGGTTGAGACATGGTGTACGTCCTTGTTGCTGAAGAGTCAGTGTCAGACAGTAAAACGGCGATCTTCTGGCGAGATCGTCCTGTCACTCGCCCTGTTGAGGCGATTCGAACCTGACACAGTGCCGGTCGTGAGCGCCATTCAATTTCTCGATAACGTCCCCGATTGCCCCGACGCGGGCTGTCATGACCGGCAATCCTTTTATCTGTATATCCATACAGATAAAAGTTGCCCCGACGCCCGACTCAGGCCATTCTGTGCGCCTCTTCGGGCAATGATCGACGACGGTGGTTATGCGGCTGTACCTCTGTGAAAAACCTTCCCAGGCCAAGGATATTGCGGCCGTGCTGGGCGCCAGGCGCCGAGGCGACGGCTGCTGGCTGGGAACGGACGTCACGGTGACCTGGTGCATCGGCCACTTGCTGGAAACCGCCCCGCCGGACGCCTACGACGCCAAATACAAGCGCTGGGTGCTGGCAGACCTGCCGATCATCCCCGACAAATGGAAAATGACCGTCAAGCCGCGCACTGCCAGCCAGTACAAGGCAGTCAAGCGCCTGCTCGGCGAGGCCAGCGAACTGATCATCGCCACCGACGCCGACCGTGAGGGCGAGATGATCGCCCGGGAGCTGGTGGAACATTGCCGCTATCGCGGGCCGATCCGCCGCTTGTGGCTGTCGGCGCTGGACGAAGCTTCGATCCGCAAGGCGTTGGCGGCCCTCAAACCGGGCGCTGAAACTTTCAGCCTGTATCACTCGGCATTGGGGCGCTCGCGAGCGGACTGGCTGATCGGGATGAACATGAGTCGCCTGTTCACCCTGCTCGGCCGGCAATCGGGCTATCAGGGCGTGTTGCCGGTGGGCCGGGTGCAGACGCCGACCCTGCGGCTGGTGGTGGATCGCGACCGCAGCATTGCCGATTTCATACCCGTCGCGTACTGGGCGATCGATGTGCAACTGCTGCATGACGGCACGGATTTTACGGCGCAATGGCGTGCACCGAACGATGCCTGTGACGATCAGGATCGCTGCCTCAATCAGGCCCTCGCGCAGCAAGCGGCCGCCGCAATCAGCAGCGCCGCCAGCGCGCGGGTGGTCAAGCTGCGTACCGAGCGCATACGCGAAGTGGCGCCCCTGCCCTTCGATCTCGGCACCTTGCAGGAAGTCTGCTCGAAGAAGCTCGGCCTCGGAGCCCAGGAAACCCTCGACATCGCCCAGGCCCTCTACGAAACCTACAAAGTCATCACCTACCCGCGCAGCGATTGCGGCTACCTGCCCCTGAGCCAGCACAGCGAGGCGCCGGGGATTCTCTCTGCGCTGCGCCAGGCCGATCCGGGCCTCGAAGCCTTGCGCGATCATCTGGAGCCGCAGCGCCGCTCCCGCGCCTGGAACGACGCCAAGGTCAGCGCCCACCACGGCATCATCCCCACCGCCGCCGCCAAGAATCTGGAACGCCTGAGCGGTAAGCACCGGGCGGTCTACACGCTGATTCGCGCGCGGTATCTGGCGCAATTCCTGCCCAATCATGAATACGATCGCACCCAGGCCGATTTCGACTGCGCCGGTGAAGCCCTGCGCGCCGTTGGCAAGCAGATCATCGAACCGGGCTGGAAACGCGCACTGCCGGAAGCACTGGCCCCGGCCAAGGGCCGTGAAGCCCCCGCGCCACAAACCCTGCCGACGCTGACCCAGGGTGCCGAGTGCGCCGTGGCTGACGTGAAGCTCAAGGACCTGTGGACGCAACCGCCCAAGCCCTACACCGAAGGCGATCTGATCAAGGCAATGAAGAACGTCGCCAAACTGGTGGAAGACCCGCTGCTCAAACAGAAACTCAAGGACACTACCGGCATCGGCACCGAAGCCACCCGCGCCTCGATCATCCAGGGCCTGCTGGATCGCGGTTATCTGGTGAAGAACGGCAAGGCGTTATCCGCCACGCCCGCAGCGTTCAGCCTGATCGATGCGGTGCCTCGGGCGATTGCCGATCCCGGCACCACCGCGATCTGGGAACAGGCGCTGGACATGGTGCAGAGCGGCGAAATGAGTCTGGAAGAGTTCGTCACCAAACAGGCCGCGTGGATGAGCAAGCAAGTGACCCGTTGTGCCGGGCTGAGCCTGACCATCAGCGGCCCGCCGCCTGCCGGAAAAGCTGCAGAGCCGTGGAAGAACAAGCGCAAGACCACCCGGCGCAAAACCGCCGGAACCAGCAAACGTAAGGCAAAACCGGCTGCCAAATAGCCTGTTGCGCGCTACTGTTTCTGCAGTGATTGTCAGGAGCCAGCGGCATGTCTGTCATCGAACTGCGCGTCGCCCGGCGCGACGAACTGGACACCATCGAAAACCTGATGCAGTTCTACACCTACGACTTCAGTGAGTGGCTGCCGCTGAAGCTGGGCGGGCATGGTTTCTTCCCGATCCAGTTGAAAGACGATTACTGGCGCCAGCCGGCAACCCGGCCGTTCCTGATTCACGTCGACGGCGAGTTGGCGGGGTTCGTGACCGTGGACGACCATATCCTCATCGAAGGCGCCGACTACAACATCGGCTATTTCTTCGTCAGCCGACGCTGGCGTGGCCAAGGCGTCGCGCAGTTTGTCGCCTCTGCCCTCTTGAGCCATTTGCCCGGTCAATGGCAGATTTTCCATGTCGACGCCAACCTGCCTGCACAGCGGTTCTGGGCCAGGGTGATCCCTGAGGTGAGCGGCGGCGACTTCACTCGCCAGCAGAAAACCGTGGACGGTTACCCCTGCACCTTCTACTGCCTGCGCAGCCCTTCTCACGCTGCCTGAACGGCACTTTTCTCATTCCAGAATGACTTTGTCCGACAATATGTAGTGAGCAAAAATAATCACTACAAAACCGTTGACGGCGTCGTTTGGCTTTTGCATGATGCAGACGTCTCCCCGATCGGGAGCACTGGCAACACGCTTGAGCAAGCTCGTCTGACCGCCGAGCTGTTTTTTCCGGATACACGCTGCCCACAAGGCAGATTGAAGAAGCTGACCTGGCCTGAACGTCCAGTACAAGGACGAGAAGCGCTGGCGAAAATTCTCAAGACGCTTGTGGTCGACCCTGAAAACGTCGTCAAGGAGCCTCCCGGTTTTCGCTGCTTCTCCTCGTTGTGACGCTATTGCGTAGCAGTTATTCAACACGACTACATGCAACAGACGCATGACCCCGTACTTCACACGGGCGACCGCTGACGTCCTGGTTTCGGTGCCAGGGATCAACTAACCGATGGGCTACCTGTATTAGCGAATCAACTTTGAAAGATCACCAGACTGGTCAAGGGGCAATATCATGAATCTGAACAATCAACCTACTATCGAAGAACTGGCTCGTATGTTCGCTGCGCAAAAAGACAGCCACGACAGCCATATTCTGTGGATCAGCAAGTCGGGTCAGGTCCATATCGACTGCCTGTCGCCCCATGCTGGTGAAGAAGAGTTCGACCGGAACAACCAGAACCTGCTGGCCCGCCTGAAGATGTACCGCCGCGGCCACGGCTATGTCGGCAAGAAAGCCGCGGCCGACAAGGACTTCATCGGTAATGTTCTGCAAACGCTGAAACAGGCGTGGGACTCGATGCAGAACAAGAACGAAGTCCGGGTGATTGATCGGTTCTGCTAAGTTGAATCTTCAGTAAACAAAAGGGCCTGCTTCCGATAAGGAGCAGGCCCTTTTTTATAGATAACAAACAGTGCTCATGAACGGCTTTCCAACACCATCTCCATGAACGCCACCGCCGCCGCACTGTGATAGTTATTCTTGCGCCGCAACAACGCTGCCCCCCGCTGCGGCGCCTCACTCTCCACACGCAACCGGCGCAACGCCCGATCCTCCGTGGCTATCGCCTCCGGCAACATGGTCGCTAACGGCGCATGCCGGATCACTTCGAGCAAGGTACTCACCGAATTCACCTCGATCTGCACCTTGGGCGTGATGCCGTGTTGGCGAAAGTACTCATCGACGGACACCCGGGTGATGTAACCCGGCGCCAACAGTGCGAAATCAAGTTGCGCGATGTCATTGGGGCTCAGAACCAATGAGCTGTCATACAACGGATGCTCCCGCCCGACCATCACCCCCAGCGTCTCGACAAACGCCGGAATGCATTCAATGTCCGGATTGCGCACCGGGGTGAAGGCAATCGCGATATCCAGCGAGTCATCCGCCAGCCCCGCCTCGATGTCATCCATCGACAGCTCGAAAATCTCCAGATGAATCCCCGGATACCGCGCCACGTAGTCACGCACCAACGGTCCCACCAGATACGCCATGAATGTCGGTGTCATGGCCAGGCGCAGCGAGCCTCGGGACAAGTCCTTCACGTCATGCAACGCACGCTTGCCCGCCTCCAGTTCCACCAGCACCCGCCGCGCGCATTCGATGTAAGCCTGCCCGGCGTCAGTGGGTTTGACCGAACGCGAGGTGCGATCGAACAGATCCACACCGAGGCTTTCTTCCAGTTGGCGGATCTGTTGCGACAGGGTCGGCTGCGACACATGCAGAGCCTCGGCCGCCCGGGTGAAACCACCGTGATCGGCCACGGCCAGCAGATATCGCAAATGTCGCAGCAGCATGGGGCTCTCCATCTATAGGCAGTGCTTATGCTTTGCATTGTATATCGGTCTTGGACGCTATGGATCAATCGGCAGAAGATGAACCCCACACAGCAAGCCAACCCCGAAAGGAGAAGCACCATGCAATCCCAAGCCTACAACGACAGCCGCATCGCTCTGACCACCCGCGCCCTGGATGCCAAGGCACAGAAAAACCTGTCGTGGCAGGATCTGGCCGACGGCACCGGCCTGAGCCTGGCCTACGTCACCGCCGCCCTCCTCGGCCAGCACCCGCTGCCAAAAGCCGCCGCCGAAGTGGTCGGTGACAAGCTGGAACTGAGCGCCGAAGACGTCGCCGCCCTGCAAATCATCCCGCTGCGCGGCAGCCTCGACGGTGTGCCGACCGACCCGACCATCTACCGTTTCCACGAGATGATCCAGATCTACGGCACCACTTTGAAGGCACTGGTTCACGAGCAGTTCGGCGACGGCATCATCAGCGCGATCAACTTCAAGCTCGACATCAAGAAAGTCGAAGACCCTGAAGGCGGTTCCCGCGCCGTGGTCACCCTCGACGGCAAGTTCCTCCCGCTGCGTCCGTTCTGATCCCTCCGGGCCCGCACCCCGCGTGCGGGCCCATCCAAACCTGAATTGCCAAGTCGTCACCACATCTGTCTGGAGGCTGCCCCATGCAAAAAATCCTGCTGTCCCTGGCCCTGCTCGCCGGCCTCGCCGCCCAGGCCCAGGCCCAGGCTGATGAAGAGGCCGTCGCCTATCGCTACGGCATGCAACTGGACATCGCGCAAGTCGTGAGCATCACCCCGGTAGCCGACATCTGCGGCGTAGTGCCGGTCGAGATGACCTACCTCGACAGTCACGGCGCAAAACACATTCTTCAATACAGCGAATTCGGTACTGGCTGTTCGAACTGAGAGGACAACACCATGAAAAACCTGATCGAAGGCTTCCTGAAGTTCCAGAGCGAAGCGTTTCCGCAACGCACCGAACTGTTCAAATACCTCGCCACGACCCAGACCCCGGGCACCTTGTTCATCACTTGCTCCGACAGCCGTGTCGTGCCCGAGCTGCTGACCCAACAAGAACCCGGCGAACTGTTCGTGATCCGCAACGCCGGCAATATCGTACCCTCCTACAGCCCGCATCCGGGCGGGGTTTCGGCAACGGTGGAATACGCGGTGGCCGTGCTCGGCGTGACCGACATCGTGATCTGCGGCCACTCCGATTGCGGCGCGATGACTGCCATCGCCCAGTGCAAATGCATGGATCACCTGCCCGCCGTCAGCGGCTGGCTGCAACATGCCGAATCGGCGAAAGTGGTCAACGAATCACGGCCACACGCCAATGACGCCGCCAAGCTCAGTTCGATGGTGCGCGAGAACGTGATCGCGCAACTGGCGAACATTCAGACTCATCCGAGCGTGCGTTTGGCCCAGGAGAAAGGCCTGTTGAACCTGCACGGCTGGGTCTACGACATCGAGACCGGCTCCATCGATGCCCTCACCGCCGACCGTCGCACCTTCGTCTCGCTGGCCGAGCAACCGTCGATCTGCGCAGTGCATGGCCAAACGGTCAATGCCGCCTGAACCAAACGCCCCGCACCTGCCGGGGCGTTCGCTTTGTATCAGCGTGTAGCCAACGCCCCGCCAGACACAGTTTCATGCACCCGCGCCGGGAGGCGGACACATCCCCGATACAGCCGACGCCTTGAATAAGCCCGAACGCTGCATCCCTCCTCCCGACACAAGGAACACCCGATGAACAAGTTGTTTGCAGGTTTGGCCCTCGCCGCCGCCATGGCCGGCGCCACTTCGGCGATGGCCGCCGAGAAACCTACCGTGGTGCTGGTGCACGGTGCCTTTGCCGATTCCAGCAGCTGGAACGGTGTGGTGAAGATTCTGGAAAAGGACGGTTATCCGGTAATCGCCGCCGCCAACCCGCTGCGCACGCTCAAGGGTGATGCGCAATCGGTCGCCGACGTGCTGGCCGGGATCAAATCGCCGGTGGTGCTGGTCGGCCATTCCTACGGCGGGCCGGTGATCAGTGAAGCCGCTTATGGCAATACCAACGTCAAGGCGCTGGTGTATGTCGCGGCACTGGCGCCCGAAGCGGGTGAAACCGTGGCCGGACTAGCCGGCAAATTCCCCGGCAGCACCCTCGGCCCGACCCTTGCGCCGCCCGTAGCATTGAAGGACGGTGGCAAGGATCTGTATATCCAGCAGGACAAGTTCCACGACCAGTTCGCCGCCGATGTACCGAACGCCGAAGCGAAACTGATGGCCGCCACCCAGCGCCCGGTCACCGAGGTCGCGCTGAACGAAGCGGCCAGCGAGCCGGCGTGGAAATCGATTCCGTCGTGGTTCGTGTACGGCGACAAGGACAAGAACATCCCGCCGCAAGCCATGGCGTTCATGGCCGAACGGGCGCACGCCAAAAAGACCGTGGTGGTCAAGGGCGCGTCCCATGTGGTGATGGTGTCGAATCCGAAAGCCGTGGCCAGCCTGATCGAATCCGCCGCCACCGCCCAGTGAAACGAAAACGCCGCACCTGTCATTGCGACAGGCGCGGCGTTCTGGTTTTAGCGTTTTACGCCCAGATCGACCTGCGTCATGCGGCTGCGCACAGTGAAGACACCGTCACCCGAAAGAATCGCGCTACGGGCAAACAGGCGACCGCTTTCCCAGTTCGAAAGGCCCAGCTCCGGCTTGTTCAGCGCGTACTGGCCGTCGACCCAACGGGTAATGCCGTTGCCCACGAACGGCGCGTTGACCGCGCTGTAGAAACGCTCCTGAACGGCAGCGTCCTCGCTGATCAGCGACACGGTGAACTGCGGGCTGTAGCGGTTGAACAGTGCGATGGCCTGATCCAGATCATCGACGATCATCAGGCTGGTTTCCGGGGTTTCTTCCCATTCCCACTCGCGGCCCAGTTGCGCCTCAGGCAATGGCTCGGCCAGGGCTTCAGTCTGGTAACCCTCGGCGCGATAGACCTCGACCGTCGCGTTCTGCCAGTCGCTCGGCAGATAACCTTCACTGCCTTCGACGATGTGCAACTTGCAGCCCTGACCGCGCGCGGTGCCGGCTTGCTGCAAGGCATCGAGGAACAACGGCACCAGTTCGGCGGCGCGGTCGCGCTGGATCAGGCAGACGTTGAGGGTGTTGCAGACCTTGCGATCCAGCGAGTTGCGCACCACAGCAGCGAAGCGCTTGGCGTCGGCATCGCGATCGGCGATCAGCCATGCGCCACCGGTGCCGTGCAGGCTGACGGCGGTGCCGGCCTGCTGGGCGATGCTGCCCAACTGGCTGACTGCACGGCCCGAACCTCGGGCCACGGCCAGCGACAGACGCCGGTCGGCGAACATCGCCCAACCGGCGGCGTGGTTGACGCTCTCGACCAGCGACACCGCACCCGCCGGCAGGCCGGCATCGGCCAGCGCCGGGTTCAGGGCGTGAGTGACGATGGCTTGCGCAGTGCCCAGCGCATCGCTGCCTATGCGCAGCACGGCGGTGTTGCCGGTACGCAGTACGCCAGCGGCGTCGGCGAAGACGTTCGGCCGACCTTCGAACACAAACGCGACGATGCCCAACGGCGACACCACCTGCTCGACCTTCCAGCCGTCATGTTCGACGCTGCTGATTACTTTGCCGCGAGTGGCCGGCGCATCACGCCAGGCGCGCAGGCCGGCGATCATGTCGCGGCGCATGCGCTCGTCAGCGAGCAACCGGGTGGTGGACCGACCGCGGGCCTTGGCCCGTTCGATGTCAGCGAGGTTGGCGCTTTCGATCAGCGCCCAGGCGTCAGGGCTTTCCAGCCGTTGAGCGAACAGATCGAAGAAACGACTGATCGCTTCATCCGACACCGCGGACAACGCAGTAAACGCTGCCGCTGCACGTTCGATCGCAACCGAAGCGGCCTGCTGATCCACCACCGGAATCAGCAACAGCTCACCGCTCACCTGCTCCACCAACAGGTGGTCGCCGGGTCGGAAACGCTCGGCCAGTTCGGGGCTGACCACGGTGACGCGGTTACCGGCGAAAGGGATGGGCGTGCCAGCGACGAGACGTTCGAGCGCGAGAGACATGGAGCGGATTCACCATATTGAGGGCGGCCGGAAAATGTATAGCTTGCCCACCCTCAAAGCAACACAGGCTCAGAATACCGACCAGCCGATCCGCGAGCTGAGCATTTCCAGCGCCGCCATCCCCGCCAGCGAGTTACCCGCCGCGTTGAGTTCCGGCGACCACACGCACACTGTGAACTGCCCCGGCACCACCGCGACGATGCCGCCACCGACACCGCTCTTGCCCGGCAGACCGACGCGGTAGGCAAAGTTGCCGGCTTCGTCGTACAGACCGCTGGTGGCCATGATCGAGTTGACTTGCTGGGTCTGGCGGCGGGTCAGGATCTGTTCGCCGCTGTGTTTGCAATAGCCGTCGTTGGCCAGGAAGCAGAACGCCCGGGCCAGGTCGATGCAGCTCATGCGCAACGCGCAGTGACTGAAGTAGCTGCGCAGCACCGCTTCGACGTCGTTGTGGAAATTGCCGAAGGATTGCATCAGGTAGGCCATCGCCGCGTTGCGTGCGCGGTGCTGGTATTCGGACTCGGCCACTTTGCCGTCGACCATCACCTGAGGATTGCCCGACAGCCGTCGCACGAAATCGCGCATCGACAAGGCCGGCGCCGCGAAGCGCGACTGGTTGATGTCGCAGATCACCAGTGCCCCGGCATTGATGAACGGATTGCGCGGGCGGCCGCGTTCGAATTCCAGCTGCACCAGCGAGTTGAACGGCTGGCCCGACGGCTCGTGGCCCAGGCGTTCCCAGATCGCCTCGCCGGAGTGTTCGATGGCCTGCACCAGGCTGAACACCTTGGAAATACTCTGCACCGAGAACAGCGTCTCGGCATCACCGGCGCAATACATTTCGCCGTCGTTGCCATACACGGCGATGCCCAACTGGTCGGGCGGCACGGTGCCGAGGGCGGGAATGTAGTCAGCCACCTTGCCCTGCCCGATCAGGGGCCGGACAGCGTCAAGGATCTCGTTCAACAGCGCTTGCATGCCGGGTCTCGAAGTCTCGCCCCATGGGATTGCGGGGACACGGTGGCTAGACGCTGCGCCCGCCGGCCGAATCACACCGCCTTCGTGTATCGCACTGTATACGGCGCAGGCCCGGACACACGACAAGCACAAATCCCCCCGCTGACGACACATCCCCGATACAGCCCGACGTTCAAATGAGCCTGTCGATCGGCAGCCCCGATCAAGCCTTTGAACTCACATTTCTTATCGGAGATTCACCATGACCAAGCTCTCGAAAACCTCCCTGACCCTCGGCCTGCTGCTGGCCGGTGGCCTGGCCCTGTCCAACGCTGCATCGGCTTCCGAGGCGTTCAGCGTCAAGCAACTGGATCACGGCTACAGCCAGACTCAGGCCCAGGCCGACAACCCGGAAAAAACCTCGGAAGGCAAATGCGGCGAAGGCAAGTGCGGCGCTGGCGAATAACCCTCTGCACGGGGCACGCCGGTGCCCCGTTTTCCACTGAATTGAATGGAGTCGCACCATGACCACTGCTCTATCGACGGCCGTCAAAGGCCTGTACCTGAACCTCGACCGCGCCGGCCAGTGGCTGGCACCGCTGACCCTGCGCCTGTTCATCGCCTGGGAGTTTTTCGAATCGGGCCTGGAGAAATTCAACGGCCAGAACTGGTTCGAAGACATTCAGGACCGCTTCCCGTTTCCCTTCGATCGCTTGCCGGCGACGTTGAACTGGGAGTTGTCGATGTGGGCTGAGCTGATCTGCGCACTGGCGATCCTGATCGGACTCGGCACGCGGATTTCGGCGATTTCGCTGATCGTGGTGACGGTGGTCGCCACCGCCGCCGTGCACTGGCCGGCAGACTGGTCGTCGCTGAGTGAGCTGGCCCAAGGTTATGCGATCACCAATAAAGGCTTCGGCAACTTCAAGCTGCCGGCGATTTACCTGGCTGCGCTGGTGCCGCTGGTGTTCGCGGGGGCCGGCAAGTTGAGCGTGGATGCGTGGCTGGCGCGGTTTTTCTGGAAACGCGCCAGCCGTTGAGGATCAATGGGCCCGATCAAGGCCCGCGAGCAACGCGCTGTCACGGCTGTAGATGTCCGGCGCGTAGAGCACGCGGCCCTGCCCGTCGACCTGTGCCGTCCAGTACGTCATGAGGATCGGCACCGGGTTGCTCAGGCGAAACTCATGGGTGGTGCCGGTGGCGAGCAAGGTGTCGGTGCGCGCTCGTTCCGCCGGACTGAGCAGGAAGTCGCGCAGCTTCATCGGATGCTCGACCCGTACACAACCGGAACTGAACGCCCGTGGCCCCTTGTCGAACAGCGCCTTGCTCGGTGTGTCGTGCAGATACACCGAGAACGGGTTGGGGAAGCGGATGACCATCTGCCCCAGCGGATTGCGCGGCCCGGCGTCCTGGCGCAGAAGGATGTTGCCGGGGTTGTCCCAGTCGATGTCGGCGGCGGCCAGCGGCTGGCCGTTGGCGTCGAGCACTTGCAGGTTCTGGCGACTGAGGAAGGTCTGGTCCTTGCGGATTTCCGGCAGCTTGTCTTCTTTCCAGATGGTCGGCGGCACGGTCCAGGTCGGGTTCAGCGTCAGGCGCGTGACCCGGGATTTGAGCAACGGCGTCTGGCGCTCGGCGCGACCGACCTGAGTACGTGTCTGCCAAACCGGCTCTCCGCCCTGATACAGGGTCAGTTCCGCAGCGGCGACGTTGACCAGCAAACCATCGGGCTCCATGTCCTGGGCCAGCCAGCGGAACCGTTCAAGGTTAACCCGCAGTTGTTCGCGACGGGTCAGTGGGCTGATGTTCATCTCGGCAATCGTTCCCGGCCCGACCACACCGTCGGCCTGCAACGAATGGTTGGCCTGGAAGCTTTTCACGGCTTCGACCAAAACACCGTGATAAGCGTTGTCCGGCGTCCCGACCACGCTGCTCAGATAACCTTCGCTGTACAGCCGCCGCGCCAGCTCCGGCACGCGTTTGTCTTCCATGTCCGGGCGCAGCAACGGCCCGTTGCCCACCGACTGCCAGTGCGGCAAGGCCTGCAGGCGTTGTGCGGCGTAGAGATGGCGCAGATTCTGGTATTGCGCCAGGCGCGGGCGGGCCAGATCGAAGGCGGCGGCAACGTCATGCATGCCCGGCACGGCGATGGCGAGCAACTCCGCCTGACGGTCGCGGGGCGTGTCGTCGGAATGCCACAACGGTTCGAAATGCGATTGCAGCAGACGACCGTAATGCAGGTCTTGCAGGGCCTGCAGGTAATTGCGGCTGATGTCGATGTCGGCACACAGTTCGCCATCCTGCGGAGCCGTGTCGGCGACCGGATAGCGTTTCGGATTGAGGCCATCGTCGGCCAGCAACTGCAATTGCGCATGCAAGGCCGGCAATTGCCCGGCCGCTGCCCACACCGGCATCCAGTCCTGCTGCCGGTAGAAGGCCTGCAACTGTTCCAGGGCCGGGCCACTGAGACGGGAGGCAATTGCCGGGCAAGCCTGCGGCAGTCCGATCATCACGGCCTGCAACGGACTTTGCGGCTCCACGGGCACTTCCGCGGGCAGTGTCGGCAGTGCCTGCACCGGCTCTTCGGCACAAACGACAAACGGCGCAGCGAGCAGACAAATGCTCAAGTAGCATGCGTACTTTTTGAACAACTGCTTTACTCCAATCCATGGCCGTCATGATTGACGGCCAACCTTACATCAGGTGCGGTGATACAGTCAGGTCCGATTCGCGGGCCTGCCGGGGACGACTGGACGTCAGGAGCCAAAGTGCCAACCATGTAGCCAGTGAGGATTCACTTTAAATGTTGACGTTTTTGCGCCGACTTCTGCTGACTGCCGCTGCCCTGGGGCTGGGGACCAGTCAGGTTTTTGCCGCCGGCACCGCTTCGCCGGTTCTCTACAACAGCCTCGCCCACGCCGCTCCGGAACTCAATCCCCAGGCGCTGAAAGGTGCCCTGAACGCCATGCAATGCGCGATCAACAACGGCGCGAAGCAGTCCCGTCACCTGGCGATCATCGATTATTCGCAACCGTCCACCGAGCGACGCCTGTGGATCTTCGACCTGACGCAGAAAAAACTCATCCTGCGCGACCTGGTCGCCCACGGCTCGAAATCCGGGGACAACTTCGCCACCCGGTTCTCTAACCGTGAAGGCAGCTTCCAGTCCAGCCTCGGACTGTTCCGCACCCAGGAAAGTTACGAAGGCACCCACGGTTATTCGCTGCGCATGGACGGCCTGGAGCCGGGCGTCAACGACATGGCCCGGGACCGCGCCATCGTGATCCACGCCGCCGACTACGTGAATCTGTTCTGGAGCAAACGTACGGGCCGGCTGGGCCGCAGTCAGGGTTGCCCGGCGGTGCGTCCGCAGGTCGCCAGACGGGTGATCGACAGCCTGAAGGACGGCCAGTACATGTTTTCCTGGTACCCGGACCAGCACTGGCTTAAGTCCTCGCCGTACCTCAACTGCCAGCCGCAGCAGATTGCGAGCATTCTCAGTACCCACGGCAGTTGAAAACAGCCGCTTTCTAATCAATCCCCTGTTCTTACAGGGGATTTTAGTTTTCAGGGTTTCATTACAACTTTGTCATTGAGTTGTCGGTTTGCCGAGCGGATCGCCCGGTAGCCTGAAGTTGTTCCGGCACACCTGCCGATCCACTTCACCGACACGAGTGACTCATCATGAAAACCCTGATCCTGGCCTTCACCGCCCTCCTCGCCACCGGTACCGTGTTCGCTGCCGAAATGCCGGACAACACGGTCATTCACGACACCAACGGTTTCTACGTGCACCTGGATGTCGACAAAGTCCTCTCCAGCACCGATATTTCCCAGGCCTGCGGCGTCATTCCCGCACGACTCAACTACCTCGACCACCAGGGCCGCGAACATGTGCTGGACTATCAAGTGCAAGGCAGCGGTTGCACCAACTGACCAGTGAGGCGCAGTGCCCATGAATATCCTTGTCGTCGAAGACGAACCCAAGGCCGGCAATTACCTGCTCAACGGCTTGCAGGAACTGGGCTACAACGTGAGCCTGGCCCGGGACGGCGCCGACGGTCTGCACCTGGCGCTGGAACACGACTTCGACGTGATCGTGCTGGACGTGATGATGCCGAAAATGGATGGCTGGGAAGTCCTGCGCCGGCTGCGCAAGGAAGCCGACACGCCGGTGCTGTTCCTCACCGCCCGGGACGACATCGCCGACCGGGTCAAAGGCCTGGAGCTGGGCGCCGACGACTACCTGATCAAACCGTTTTCCTTCGCCGAACTGGTGGCGCGCCTGCGCACCCTGACCCGGCGCGGGCCGATTCATGAAGAAGAACAGTTGCAGGTGGCCGACTTGCAGATCGACGTGCTCAAGCGCCGGGTCACCCGCGCCGGCAGCCGGATCACCCTGACCAACAAGGAGTTCGCGCTGCTGCAACTGTTCGCCACCCACGAAGGGCAAGTGCTGTCGCGCTCGCTGATCGCGTCCCGGGTGTGGGACATGAATTTCGACAGCGACACCAATGTGGTCGATGTCGCCGTGCGCCGCCTGCGGGCGAAGATCGACGATCCGTTCCCGCTCAAGCTGATCCACAGCGTGCGCGGCATCGGCTATCGCTTCGATACCCAGCCATGAAAGTCGCCGGTTCGTATTCCCTGACGCTGCGCCTGGCGCTGGTGTTCGCGGTGCTCGCCTTCGCGTCCCTGGCGGGCCTCGGCGCGGCGCTGTACAACGCGCTGGATGAACAACTGACCCGCCGCGATGACATTCAGCTGGTCAGCCGCATCGATCAGTTGCGCACCATCCTCAACGACAGCAACACCCTGGAGCTGATCCAGAACAAACCGGCGCTGTTCCAGAACATGCTCGGCAACCGCGAAGCGCTGTTGACCATCGGCGCGCCGGGCCAGCCTCCCTTGTTCGTGGTCAATCCCAGTAACCTGACCTTGCCGACCGTACCCGCCGTGCCGATCAACCATGTGATGGCCCTCAACGATGTGCAACATCTGCCGAGCATCAATGGCGTGCCGTTCTCGGCGGTGGCGGCCAGTATCGACTCCGGCGATCAGGGTAATCTGCAAGTACTCATCGGCAAGGTGATGAGCGAACGCACGGCGATGCTCGCCAGTTACCGGCTCAGCGTGTATGGCCTGGCGTCACTGGCGGCGATTGTCCTGGCGCTGGTCGGCTGCCTGCTGGTGTATCGCGGCCTGCTGCCGTTGCGGCGGCTTGCCCGGCATGCCCACGGGATCGGCATCGCCAACCTCGGTGAACGCCTCGACCGCCACGGCACACCCCGGGAATTGCAGCCGATGATCGAAGCCTTCAACGCGATGCTGGACCGGCTCGACCGAGGTGTCACCCAACTGAGCCAGGTCTCCACCGACATGGCCCACGAACTGCGCACACCGATCAACAACCTGCTCGGCGAAACCCAGGTCGCCCTGCAACAGACCCGCAGCGTCGAGGCCTATCAGCAGTTGCTCGCCTCCAACGTCGAAGAACTCGAACGGCTGACGCGGATGCTCGACAACATGCTGTTTCTCGCCCGTACCGACCCGGCCAGTGCCTTGAGCCAGCGGCAGGAGCTGGACGCCTGCGATGAAATGCAGCGCATCGCCGATTACTTCGAAGGACTGGCGGCGGATGTCGGCGTCACCATCGAGGCCCGTGGCAGCGGCGTGATCTGGGCGGAGCCGATGCTGTTGCGCCGGGCCCTGGCCAATCTGTGCGCCAATGCGATCAAGTACGGCGCGGCCGATTCGACGTTGCAGGTTGAAGCCATCGCCGAACCGGACGGAAGCTACCTGCGGGTGCGCAATCACGGGGCGACGATTCCCCCCGAGCATCTGTCGCGGCTGTTCGAACGTTTCTACCGCGCCGACCCGTCCCGCGAGCGTTCGGCCCAGTCCAACGGTCTGGGCCTGTCGATCGTGGCGACCATCATGCAATTGCATCAGGGCCGCTACAGCGTCAGCAGCGCCGATGGCATCACCTGCTTTGAACTGTTCTTTCCGGCGCGGGAGACGCGAGACGCAGGTGTGTGAAGGCGCCGAGCCCGAGCGCCGCAAGCATCAATGCCGCAGCAACGCCGAAGGTCATGTGCAAACCGCTCGCGATGACCGCCGCCGTCGCCCGGGTCGGATCGTCCGTGGCCAGGGCAAACACCGCACCCATGGCCGCTGCCCCGGTGATCAACCCCAGATTGCGTGACAACCCGAGCATGGCCGAGACCACCCCGCGTTGATCCGGCCCGACACCCGCCATCAGTCCGGTATTGTTGGCCGCCTGGAACAGCGCATAACTCAAGGCCACCACCGTTATCGGCAACACATAGGCAAGCAGTCCGAGACTCACCGGCAACAGCGCCAGCAAACCACAACCGCAGGCCAGCCCGAGCAACGCACCCGGCACCATTCGCCGCGCCCCGAAACGATCCACCAGACGCCCGGCCGGCACGCCACTGAACGCCGCCAGCAACGGCCCGACCGACAACACCAGTCCGACCTGAGTGCTGCTGAGCCCCAAGCCTCGGCTCAGATAAAACGGCCCGACCACCAGCGTGGTCATCATGACCGTGGTCACCAGCAAGGTCAGCGCCAGACTGCTGCTGATTCGCGTGTCGGTGAACAATGACAAATGAATCAGCGGCGCCCTGCTCTTCTTCTCGATCAGGATGAACAACCCCACACCCAACAGACTGATCAGCAACAGCGACCGGGTGAATCCCTCAACCGTCATCGCCAGTGCATAGGCCGCCAGCGTCAGCATCAGCACCGCGGTGCCGGGATAATCGAACACTATTGGTTTGCGTACGATTCGGTCCTTGGGCAGATAGCGATACACCAGCCATGCGTTGAGCAAGCCCAACGGCACGTTGATCACAAAGATCGACTGCCAGCCGACATGCGCCATCAACAGCCCACCGAGCGACGGCCCGAGGGTGGTGCCGGTGGCCGACATCGTGGCCAGCAACCCCATCGCGCTACCGGCCCGGGCTTTGGGCACCGCATCGGCTACCAGCGCCACGGTCAACGCGAACATGATCGCCGCACCCACGCCTTGCACCGCACGCGCGCCGATCAGCCAGGCCAGGCTCGGCGCCAGTGCGCATGCAAGGGACGCGGCGGTAAAGATGCCGATGCCGACCAACAGCAAGCGACGCCGCCCGAAGCCGTCACCCAATCGCCCGACGCTGACAATCAAGGTGGTCACCGCCAACAGATAGGCCAGCACGATCCACTGCACTTGTTGAAACGTCGCATCAAACGCCGCAGCCAGGGTGGGTAGCCCGGCGTTGGCGATGCTGGTGTCCAGCGACGGCATCAACATCGACAGCGCCAGACTGGTCAGCGCCCAGCGGGCTGAAGGGCTCAGGGGTTCTCGGTGCATTGGGGGGCTCACAGGGCAGAAGTCATGGGGCATAGCCTGAGCCTCGACAATACAAGGCGCAAGACGCATGCTTTGCACTTGATACCTGCATGGAACGCCATGTCATGAATGCACCGGACCTGAACCTGTTGATCACCCTCGACGTGCTGCTGAGTGAAGGCAGCGTGGCCCGGGCCGCCACGCGCCTGGGTCTGAGTCCGTCCGCCATGAGCCGGGCGCTGGCCCGCCTGCGCGAAACCACCGGGGATCCGCTGCTGGTACGCGCCGGTCGCGGGCTGGTGCCAACCCCGCGTGCGCTGGAGTTGCGCGACCGGGTCAGCTATCTGGTGCAGGAAGCCGAAGCGGTTTTGCGCCCGGCAGAAGTGCTCGATCCCGGCCAGTTGCGCCGCACTTTCACCCTGCGCAACACCGACGGGTTTGTCGAAACCTTTGCCGCCGCCCTGCTCGCCCGCATCGCCGAAGAGGCGCCCGACGTGCGCCTGCGTTTTGTGCAAAAGGCCGACAAGGACAGCACGCTGTTGCGCGAAGGCCGGGTGGATCTGGAAACCGGCGTGGTCGACGACAGCACCGACCCGACGCTGCACAGCCGCATCCTGTTCCGCGATCAGTGGATCGGTGTGGTGCGTGAGGGGCACCCGCTGAGCAGCGGCAAAGTCAGCGCCAAACGCTTCGCTTCGGGCCAGCACATTCTGGTGTCACGGCGCGGGCGAAGCAGCGGCCCGGTGGACGAAGCGCTGCTCGCCTTCGGCCTGACGCGGGACATCGTCACTTCGTTCGGCGGGTTTTCCGCGGCGCTGACACTGGTCCGAGAATCCGACCTGATCGCCACCGTCCCGGAACGTCACACCAGCAAACTGCGAACAGGCCTGTTCAGTTTCGCCCTGCCGTTGCGCATGCCGGACATCAGCGTGTCGATGCTCTGGCATCCGCGCATGGACGCCGACCCGGCACATCGCTGGTTGCGCAACTGCGTGCGGGAAGTCTGCGCCTAGCGCGCCTCGCCATCCTTGGGTTTGTAGAACAGGAATTTCCCGGTCTCGGCGGTCTTGGTGTACTTCTTCGCCCAGCTCGGGTCGACGTTGTGGTCGTGGAAGTACAAAGCGCCGTGGGTACGATCGGGGAGCTGACGGTTCAGCGCCTTGCCGGCAATATCCTTGGCCAGCGCATATTCGGCGTCTTCCTTGACCTGATCCGACTTGCCGTCGCACCACCAGGAGAACTGGCAACTCTTGGTTTCCGAGCCTTGCTTGACCACTTCGCACACGGTGCCGGGGAAGCCGTCATGGCCGAGGCGATTCATCACAACGTTGGCCACGGCCTCCATTTCCGCCGTGTCCTTGCCTTTGGCCTCCCAATAGATGCTGCGTGCCAGGCAGGTGATCGGGTCGTCCAGCGGCGCTGTGCCGGCCGGGTCGACGGCTTGTACCTCTTTGGGGGTGATGGCTTCGGATTTCGGCGCCGGGGGCGCGTTGGGCTTGTCGGCCGCTTTCTCTTCCAGGACCTCGGCTTTCGCCTCGGCCTTTTCCTTGATCGGTGCCTGATCGGTAGCCAGCACCGCGCTGCTCAGCAGGGTCAACACAAGACAACAGATCAGCCCGTGCAATTTCATGATCGATTCTTCCGGCAGCGCCCGTTGCGGGCAAAGTGTTACGTGGCTGAGACGCCCGGTTTCCGGGGACTTCGCAGAGTGTAGACGGCAGAATCCGGCGCAACGTTCCGTGCTGAAAACCACACCATGAAGAAAAAAGACATTGCACGACCCCGGGGCGTTTCGCGCATCATGGGCGCACTCAGCCCAAGGGAGATTTCCATGCGCTTCATGCCATCCGTTCTGCGATTCGCCGCGTTGTCCACGGGCCTGGCGCTGGCCGCTTCGGCCATGGCCAGTGACGAGTCGCAATTGATCGAGTCGATCAACAGCTACCGCAGCCAGCCGCAGCGTTGCGGTACCCAGGCATCCAGTGAATTGCCGCCGCTGTCGGCCGACCCGCGCCTGCATCTGCCGGCCAGTGGTGTCGTCGATCTGCAACAGGCCATGGCCAGCGCCAGCTACCCGATGGTCAACGTGCAGGCGATCACCCTCAACGGCCCTCGCGACGCGGCGTCGGCAATGAAAGCGATTCAGGAGAGTTTCTGCCAGGTAGTGCTGGATCCGCAGTTCGTCGATATCGGCGTCAGCCGTGCCGACCGTGACTGGCGCATCACCCTGGCGCGACCGCTGCTGTCGGCACGCCTGGGTGACGGACAAGCCGAAGGCCAGAAACTGCTGACGCAACTCAACGCCGCCCGCAGCCAGCCGCGCCAGTGCGGCGGCCAGTCGTTCTCCGCGGCGGCACCACTGGCGTGGAACGCAGTGCTCGGAGGTGTCGCTCAGGATCACAGCCGCGAGATGGCCAACAACAACTATTTCGACCACAAGGACCGCAACGGCGGTACTCCCGGCGACCGCGCCGAACTGGCCGGTTACAGCGGCCAGCAGGTCGGCGAGAACATCGCCGCCGGGCAGGACACGGTGCAGAAAGTCGTCGCCGGCTGGCTCGCCAGCCCCGGTCATTGCGCCAACCTGATGAACCCGCAGTACCGCGAGCTCGGTGCCGCTTACGCAGTCGATCCGAAGAGCAGCGCCGGCATTTACTGGACTGCGATGTTTGGCGGGGAATAAACCTCAGCGCATCCTCCCCTCCAGGGGAGGATGCAAAATGCAGGCAATAAAAAACCGGAGCCAGGCTCCGGTTTTTTTATGGGTCAGTGGGTCCTCATCCCCGCCGCATACATCGCCAGTTTCAGCAGACTCGCCACCACTGCCAGCGACACCACGCTGCCGGACCAGATCAGCAGCAGCCAGCCCAGACGTTTGTACCAGCGGCTCTTCACTTCACGCATCTCAATGGTAGCCATCGCCGATCCTCACTTTGCCGCGGAACACGTAGTAGTTCCAGAAGGTGTACATCAGGATCACCGGCAGGATGAACAGCGCGCCGATCAGGGCGAACAACTGGCTGGTGGCCGGAGATGCCGCCGCCCACAGGCTGACCGACGGCGGGATGATGTTCGGCCAGATGCTCAGCGCCAGTCCGATGTAGCCGAGGAACATCAGCACCAGGGTGAACACGAACGGCCAGTGGGTGTGCCGCTGACGCAACGAGCGCAACAATCCGAACAGCGCCAGTGCCGCCAGCACCACCAACCCGGCGAACACGGTCAGGTGCGCATGGTTGAACCAGCGAGTGGCCAGTTCCGGATGCAATTGCAACGTCCACGCGCCGATCACCACCACCATCGCCAGCAGCAGCCACGCCAGCGGACGGCTGTAGTGACGCATCCGCGACTCGAGCATGCCTTCGGTTTTCACCAGCAGCCAGGTGCTGCCCAGCAAGGCATAAGCGACCACCAGACCGACGCCGCAGACCAGCGGGAACGGTGCCAGCCAGTCGAGACCGCCACCGGCAAACTGCCGATCCACCACCGGAATCCCGGCCACATACGCGCCGATCACCACGCCCTGGGAGAACGTCGCCAACAGCGAGCCGCCGATGAACGCCCAGTCCCACAGATGACGTTTTTCAGGCGGCGCCTTGAAGCGAAACTCGAACGCCACACCACGGAAAATCAGCCCCGCGAGCATGAAGATCAGCGGCAGATACAACGCCTCCAGAATCACCCCGTAAGCCAGCGGGAACGCGCCGTACAACGCCGCGCCGCCTAGCACCAGCCAGGTTTCGTTGCCGTCCCACACCGGTGCGACGGTGTTCATCATCACGTCGCGTTCCTGCTCGTCGCTGATCAGCGGAAACAGGATCCCGAGGCCCAGATCGAAGCCGTCCATGATCACGTACATCATCACCCCGAAGGCAATGATCACGCCCCAGATCAACGAGAGATCGATACCTTGAATACCCATGACTCAATGCTCCTTTATCAGTGGACCCGGGTCGCGGATTCGAGGTTGTCGGTAACCGCCGAGAGTGGCCGGCGCGGGGTCTGCAACGAGGTGCCTTCGGGCGGGTGTTCGTGGTGCGGCTGCGGGCCCTTGCTCACCAGTTTCATCATGTAGCCGATGCCCACGGTGAACACCGAGCAGTAGATGACGACGAACAGCGCCAGCGAAGTGCTCATCTGCGCCACCGAGTGATGGGACGCGGCGTCGTGGGTACGCATCAGGCCATACACCACCCACGGCTGACGCCCGACTTCGGTGGTGATCCAACCCGCCAGCAGCGCGATCAGACCGCTCGGCCCCATCAGCAACACCAGACGCTGGAAGCCGCGATGACGGTAGACCTTGCCGTTGCGCCGCAATGCGAGGCCCAGCACACCGACGAGGATCATCAACATGCCAAGACCGGCCATTACGCGGAAGCTCCAGAAAATCACGGTCGAGTTAGGCCGGTCTTCTTTCGGGAAGCTCTTGAGCGCCGGTATCTGCTTGTCGAGGCTGTGGGTGAGGATCAGGCTGCCGAGGTACGGAATCTCAATGGCGTATTTGGTCTTTTCCGCCTGCATGTCCGGGATGCCGAACAGCACCAGCGGGGTCGGCCCGTTGTCGGCGTTTTCCCAGTGACCTTCGATGGCGGCGATTTTTGCCGGTTGGTGTTCCAGGGTGTTCAAGCCATGGGCGTCACCGACCACTGCTTGAATCGGCGCGACGATCAGCGCCATCCACAGCGCCATGGAAAACATCTTGCGCACTGGTTGGGTGTCGTTGCCGCGCAGCAAATGCCAGGCTGCCGAAGCGCCGACGAAGAACGCCGTGGCAACAAATGCGGCAATCGCCATGTGCGCCAGACGGAACGGGAACGACGGGTTAAACACGATCGCCAGCCAGTCCAGCGGCATCACCCGGCCGTCGACAATGTCGAAACCCTGCGGGGTCTGCATCCAGCTGTTGGAGGCGAGAATCCAGAAGGTCGAAATCAGCGTACCGATGGCAACCATCACCGTGGCAAAGAAGTGCAAGCCACGGCCCACGCGGTTCCAGCCAAACAGCATCACCCCGAGGAACCCCGCCTCAAGGAAGAACGCGGTCAGCACTTCATAGGTCAGTAACGGCCCGGTGATGCTGCCGGCGAAGTCGGAAAATCCGCTCCAGTTGGTGCCGAACTGGTACGCCATGACCAGACCCGACACCACGCCCATGCCGAAGTTGACGGCGAAGATCTTCGACCAGAAATGGTAAAGATCGCGGTAAGTGTCGTTACGGGTTTTCAACCACAGGCCTTCGAGCACCGCCAGGAAACTCGCAAGACCAATGGTGATCGCCGGGAAAATGATGTGGAACGAAACCGTGAACGCGAATTGAATTCGCGCCAGGTCCAGTGCCTCCAGGTTGAACATGATGATGTCCTCATCAAGGCTGAAAAGCGGCAGCACACGGCCGGGCCACCGCCAGGCGCGAACGCCTGCAGCCAGTCAAAATGCAAAAGGGTTGGATCGCGTGAGCCGGTTACGCCACCGACGACGGAATCAGGTTGCTCGCTTCAGCCGCTTCGAGGCGGATCGCCACAAATTTGGAGGTCGGCGTGAAAGTGCGATCACCGTAGCTTTCCAGCGGCACCAGCGGATTGGTTTCCGGGTAGTACGCGGCAGCCTGCCCGGCCGGAATGTCGTAGGCGATCAGGGTGAAACCGCTGACCCGCCGCTCGCGCTCGTCGCCCCACAGCGCCACCAGATCGACCTTCTGCCCCGGTTCGAAACCGAGCCGGCGAATGTCCTGTTCGTTGGCGAACACCACGTCGCGCATGCCGTAGACCCCGCGATAACGGTCGTCGAGGCCGTACAGCGTGGTGTTGTACTGATCGTGGGAGCGCATGGTCTGCAGGATCAGATGCGGTTTGACCGGGAGGTTGCGCACGCCTTCGCTGATCAGATGCTCAGGCAGCACGCACGGGGTGAACTGAGCCTTGCCGGATTCGGTTTTCCAGACACGGTCGGAGGCGTCGTTGCCGAGGTGGAAACCACCGGGGATCAGCAGCTTCTCGTTGAAATTGTCGAAACCCGGAATCACGTCGGCAATGAGGTTACGGATGCGCCCGTAATCGCCCACTGCCCATTCCCAGTCGATCGGGTGTTTGCCCAACGTGGCGGCAGCGATCCCGGCAATGATCGCCGGCTCGGATTTCAGGTGCGCCGACTTCGGTTTCAACTGGCCGAACGACAAATGCACCATGCTGAACGTGTCCTCCACGGTCACGCCTTGCGGGCCTTCGGCCTGCACGTCGATGTCGGTACGGCCCAGGCACGGCAGGATCAGCGCGTCACGCCCGGTCACCAGATGGCTGCGGTTGAGCTTGGTAGAGATGTGCACGCTCAGGTCGAGTTTGCGCATCGCCGCGTGGGTGCGCGGAGTGTCCGGCGTGGCTTGAGCGAAGTTGCCGCCCAGACCGATAAACACCTTGGCTTCGCCACGCTCCATGGCACCGATCGCCATCACCGTGTTGTGGCCGTGCATGCGCGGCACCTTGAAGTTGAAGCGTTTTTCCAGGGCATCCATCAGCGCTTTCGGCGCCAGTTCGTTGATGCCCATGGTGCGGTCGCCCTGCACGTTGCTGTGGCCACGCACCGGCGACAGCCCGGCGCCCGGACGGCCAACGTTGCCGCGCAGCAATTGCAGGTTGATGACTTCCTGCAGGGTCGGCACCGAGTGCACGTGCTGGGTCAAGCCCATGGCCCAGCACATGATCACGCTCTTGGCGCGGGCATACATGCGCGCTGCAAGCTCGATGTCATGCAGCGGCACGCCGGACTGTTCGACGATGTGCTCCCAGCTCGTGGCATCGACTTCTGCCAGATAGCTGTCGAGACCCGACGTGTGCTCGGCAATGAAGGCGTGATCGAACACCGGCTCACCGCCGGTAGCCTGGGCTTCACGCTCCCACTCCAGCAGGAACTTGGCCATGCCGCGAATCATTGCCATGTCGCCGCCCAGTGCCGGGCGGAAGTACGCGGTATTGGTCGCTTCCCAGCCGTTGCTGAGCATCTCGATCGGGTTCTGCGGGTTCTGGAAACGCTCCAGCCCACGCTCCTTGAGCGGGTTGATGCACACCACCTGCGCGCCGCGTTTTACCGCTTCGCGCAGCGGTTCGAGCATGCGCGGGTGGTTGGTGCCGGGGTTCTGACCGATGACGAAAATCGCGTCGGCGTGGTGCAGGTCTTCATAGACCACGGTGCCTTTGCCGACGCCCAGGCTCTCGCCCATGCTCACCGCGCTGGCTTCGTGGCACATGTTCGAGCAGTCCGGGAAGTTGTTGGTGCCGTAGGCGCGAACGAACAACTGATAGAGAAACGCCGCTTCGTTGCTGGCGCGACCCGAGGTATAGAACTCGGCCTCGTGGGGGGACTTCAGGCCTTTGAGGTGCTTGGCGATCAGCGCGAACGCCTCGTCCCAGGTGGTTTCGACATAACGGTCGATCCGCGCGTCGTAACGCATCGGATGGGTGATCCGGCCCTGATATTCGAGCCAGTAATCGCTTTGCTCGGCCAGCGTCGACACCGTGTACTTGTTGAAGAATGCCGGATCGACCAGGCGGCCGGTGGCTTCCCAGTTCACCGCTTTGGCGCCGTTCTCGCAGAACTTCAGCATGCTCGCGCCGGGTGCTTCCCCCCAGGCGCAACCGGGACAGTCGAAGCCGCCATTCTGGTTGGTCTTGAGCATGGCGCGGATGTTTTTCAGGGCGTTTTCACTGCCCAGCCAATTCTTGGTGAGGCTGATCACAGCGCCCCAACCCGCAGCGGCGCCCTTGTAGGGTTTGTAACGGTCGACTTGTGACATGGGACTTCTCCATGACGATGCACACAGGCAAAAACCTGATCGGGTTTAAACAGCGACGACTGACTTTCAAGTTCAAAAGCGGTCGTTTCGTTTGACGGGGCCAAGGATATGAACCGCTGCAAAAACTTGTCTAATCGCTATTAATGACTGCGTTATCGAAAGCATCTATCACGGACGCAAACCCTTTAAATACGGCCACTTGCAAAACTAAGAAGCGTAAAAAAACGAATAATTATTTGATCATCGACAGCATCAATCGGCCGGTCATTAATAGTGATTGGACGCTGTTCCAAGTTGCTCATAACCTGCGCCGACCCAATCCCTTCAATAGCGGATTTCACCCAAGCGAGGCTGTCATGTCAGAGCGCGTCTTGATCGATGGTTACAACCGCCGCGTCGACTACCTGCGCATGTCGGTCACCGACCGCTGCGACTTTCGCTGCGTGTATTGCATGGCTGAAGACATGCAGTTTCTGCCACGCCAACGGGTACTGACGCTGGAGGAGATCTATCAACTGGCGCAGAGCTTCGTTGCGCTGGGTACCCGCAAGATCCGCCTGACCGGTGGCGAGCCGCTGATTCGCCCCGGCGTCGTCGGTTTGTGCAAACAGATCGCCGCCCTACCCGGCCTGCGCGAACTGTGCCTGACCACCAATGGCTCACAGCTCGGCAAACTCGCCGGCCCGCTGTTCGACGCCGGGGTCAAGCGCCTCAACGTCAGCCTCGACAGCCTCGATGCCGAGCGCTTCAAGCAGATGACCCGCACAGGCGACCTGGCACAAGTGATCAACGGCATCGATGCCGCCCGCGAGGCCGGATTTACCCGCACTAAACTCAACTGCGTGGTGATGCAGGGCCGCAACGATCACGAGATCAACGATCTGGTGCAGTTCGCCATCGAGCGGGATCTGGATATTTCTTTCATCGAGGAAATGCCGCTGGGCATCATCAGCGAACACAGCCGCGCCGAGTCGTTCTTCTCCAGTGCTCAGGTGCGTGAGCGGATTGCCGAGCGCTTCACCTTGATCGATTCCGCCGAATCGACCCAGGGCCCGTCGCGCTACTGGCGACTGGCAGAAGCGCCGCACATTCGGCTGGGGTTCATCTCGCCCCACAGCCACAACTTTTGCAGCACCTGCAATCGGGTGCGGCTGACGGTCGAGGGGCGTTTGCTACTGTGTCTGGGGAACGAGCATTCGGTGGACTTGAAAGCGGTGCTGCGGGCCCATCCGGGTCAACCGCAACGGCTGGAGAAAGCGATCATCGACGCGATGAAGCTCAAGCCTTACCGGCACAACTTTGAAGTGAACGACGACGTGCAAGTGGTGCGTTTCATGAACATGACCGGCGGCTGAACCGCCACGTCTTCAAGGCAAAAACAGCATGATCATCCGACCCAAGGTCAATCAGTTCGCCATCCTGTTCACCCTCAAGGGCTCGATTGCCAAACGCATCGCCCTGCGCACCCTGATGGTCACGTTGCTGGCGTCGGCCATCGTGCTGGTGGAAATCCTCCACCCGAGCAACTTCACCAAGGTCAACGCCACGCCGTTCACCCTGCTCGGCCTGTCGCTGTCGATCTTCATGAATTTTCGCAACAACGCCTGCTACGACCGCTGGTACGAAGCGCGCAAGGCCTGGGGCGAGGTGATCGTGCATGGGCGTTCGGTGATTCGCGAAACCCATGTCATCCGCGAATCGGCGCAACGTCGGTTATTGCTGCTGAATCTCTGCGGCTTTGCTCATGCCCTGAACGCACGGTTGCGCCGGGAAAACGAAGCCGCCGCCAGCGCCGAGTGGATCACCCCGCAACACGACGCGCAGGTGCCGGACTACAGCGGCCGCATCCTGCAAACCGTCGGCCAGCAGTGTTCCGATCTGCACGAGGCGGGGGATCTCAGCGAATGGCGCTACATGCTGCTGGCCAATCACCTGACCAGCCTGACCCAGGCGCAAGCGGTGTGCGAGCGGATCAAGAACACCCCGCTGCCCTTCCCTTACACCCTGCTGCTGCACCGCACGATCTACCTGTTCTGCATCCTGCTGCCGTTCGCCATGGCCGAACCGCTGGGCTGGCTGACGCCGCTGTTTACGGCGATTGTCAGCTACACGTTCTTTGGGCTGGATGCGATTGCCGATGAGCTGGAAGATCCGTTCGGCCGTGATGAAAACGACCTGCCGACCGATGCGCTGGTGCGGGGTATCGAGCGGGATATTCTGGCGGAACTCGGTGTCGAGCCTTTGCCTCCGGCGCTGAAACCGGTGGACTACGTGCTGAGTTGAACCGACACCTCCCCCTTCAGGGGAGGAAACTCCATCAATCCAGATGCGCCCAGGTCATGCGGAACGACGCCCCGCCCCACGGCGAATCGCCAACCTCAACCCGGCCGCCATGGGATTGCGACACCCGCCGCACCAATGCCAGCCCGAGGCCGAAACCACCAGTGCGGCGGTCGCGGCTGGCGTCCAGGCGCGAGAACGGTTCGAAAATCTTCTCCCGACCGGCCAGCGGCACACCCGGCCCGTCGTCGTTGACCTGCACTTCGTATTGATCGCCGATGCGCACCAGCGACACCTCGACCCGTTGCTCGGCATAACGAATGGCGTTACGCAGCAGATTGATCACCGCCCGCGCCATGAAACGCGGCTCGATCCGCACCTCTTCGACCCGGCATTCGCCGATCAGCAGTTGCACGCCGGCAGCCTCGGCTTCCAGGGCCACGCTGCCCACCACACTGTCGAGCCAGTTGGCCGCCTGAATATTCTCGCGGGTAATGACGGTTGCGCCACGTTCGAGGCTGGCGTAGGTCAGCAATTCGGAGACCATTTCCTCCAGCTCGCCAAGGTCGGCGTACATGTCGGCAATCAGTTCGCGGTTCTGGCTGGCGTCCGGTTGTTGCTTGAGCTGATCGAGTTCGAACGACAGCCGGGCAATCGGCGTGCGCAGTTCGTGGGACACGGCATTGGTCAGTTCACGTTGATTGGCGATCAGGCCTTCGATGCGCGCCGCCATCAGGTTGAAGTGTTCGGCCAGATCCCGGATGTTCGAGCGTTTTGAAAGCTGGATCCGCGCGGAGAGGTCGTTGTCGCCGAAGCGCTCGGCGGCCAGGCGCAGTTTTTCCAGATCACGCCAGTGCGGGCGCACCCAGAAGTACAGGACGATCCCGAGCAGCACGGCCAGCATCATGTAAGCCGCCGAGATGTAGAACGGCATCAGGCTCGGCTCGGGCGGCAGCTTGATGCTGAGCAGTTGCGAGCCGCCGTCGATGTTGCTGATGAACTGGGTGTAGTCGTGGCGGATCACCAGCAGGCCCTGGGCCAGTTCGGCTTTTTCCTCATCGCTGAGGTTCAGTTGATCGGCCTCGACCAGACTCAGCGTCAGCCCGTAGTGCGGGCGCAGCGCGTCCAGTTGCGCCTCGCGCGCCGCGCCTTTCTGGTCGCGCATGTGCTCGATCAGCGACCAGGCCTGACCACGCACCGCCTCGCGGTTGTAGGCCTGCATCTGGTTGTCGAGCAGCGCGTTGAAGGTGTGTTCGACGGTTTGCAGCGCCGCCACCAGCCCGACGGTCATCACCAGAAACAGCCCGAGAAATAACCGCAGCATCTACAACTCCCACGCAAACGGATTGAACAGATAGCCCTTGCCCCACACGGTCTTGATGCACACCGGTTCGCGGGGGTTGTCCTTGAGTTTGTTGCGCAACTTGCTGATGTACACGTCGACGCTGCGATTGAGGCCGTCGAAGGCGATGCCACGCATGCGGTTGAGGATGTCATCGCGCGACAGGATGTTGCCCGCTGCACTGGCCAGCAGCCACAGCAGTTCGAACTCCATGGTGGTCAGCTCGATCAGCTCGCCGGCCAGACGCACTTCGCGGCAGCTGCGGTCGATGTGCAACTGACCGAACTCCAGGGAACTGACCACGCCGCTGTCCGGCACTTGCCGGCGTTGCAGTGCGCGCAGACGCGCGAGCAATACAGGCGGCTTGATCGGTTTGATCACGTAATCGTCGGCCCCGGACTCCAGGCCCAGAATGTGGTCGAGATCGTCTTCTTTGGCCGTCAGGATGACAATCGGCGTGTCCGACACGCTGCGGATTTCCCGGCACACGTGCAGACCGCTCTGCCCCGGCAACATCAGGTCGAGCACCACGACTTTGGGCTTGAATTCAAGAAACGCGGCCACGGCCAGATCGCCGCGATGCACTGTGCGCACCTCGTAGCCGTGTTGTTCGAGAAAGTGGGCGATCAGCGCGGCCAGCCGCTCATCGTCTTCCACCAGCAAGACTCTGCCAAAACCCAGGTTATCCATAACGACCGTCGCCAACCCTCAGTGAAGTGGGCGACATTATGGCGGCATTCGCAGGCAAGACGATTATCGCGGGCAGCAAAAACCGGCCACTTGGGCCGGTTTTCGTTGATGTTTCATGCTCTTAAGAGTTTTTAACAATTCATGCCGCGACGGGTACGCCGCTGTGGAAACGGAATTCCTCGTCCGGCGACTCGATCAGGTCCTGCTCGGCGGCTCGGACTCTCTCGATCACCTGCGCGATGTCCCTGGCGTCGCCGTACTGGTAGGCCAGTTTCAGGTAACCCTGGAAATGCCGGGCCTCGCTTTTCAGCAGGCCGAAGTAGAACTTGCCGAGTTCTTCGTCCAGATGCGGCACCAGCGCTTCGAACCGCTCGCAACTGCGGGCTTCGATGAAGGCGCCGACCACCAGGGTGTCGACCAGTTTCACCGGTTCATGGCTGCGCACCACTTTGCGCAGGCTCGAGGCATAACGGCCGGCGTGAAGCTGGCGCAGCTCGATCTTGCGCCGCTTCATGATGCGCATGACCTGTTCGTGGTGCACCAGTTCTTCCCGGGCCAGGCGCGACATCATGTTGATCAGATCGACATGGGAATGGTACTTGGCGATCAGGCTCAACGCGGTGCTGGCGGCCTTGAACTCGCAGTTCTTGTGATCGATCAGCAGGGTTTCCTGATCGGCCAGCGCGGCCTGGACCCAGGCGTCTGGCGTGCGGCAGCCAAGGAATTCGTGGATTTCGGGAAGGATCATGGGGCTCACGGTCAAAGGTGTTCGAGCGAAGGGCGCCGATTATACCGGCCTGCCCGCAGACCACCAGCGCCAGCCCTTGATATGCATCAAGTCGCAGGCGCATCAGCAGCAACTATAGTTGTGCAACGCCGTGCCTTTTCATTGCTGGAGACTCACTCATGCAAGCCATTCGCAGCATTCTGGTGGTCATCGAACCCGAACACGCGGAAAGCCTGGCGCTCAAACGCGCCAAGCTGATCGCCGGGGTGACCCAGGCCCATCTGCACCTGCTGGTCTGCGACAAGAAGCACGATCACGCCGGCATGCTCAGCGTGCTCAAGGCCGCGCTTCTGGCGGACGGCTACAGCGTCACCACCGAACAGGCGTGGAACGAGAGCCTGCACGAAACCATCATCGACGTGCAGCAGGCCGAAGGTTGCGGGCTGGTGATCAAGCAGCATTTCCCCGACAGTTCGCTGAAAAAAGCCTTGCTGACCCCGGCGGACTGGAAACTGCTGCGCCACTGCCCGACCCCGGTGCTGCTGGTGAAAACCTCCGTCTCCTGGAAAGACCGGGTGATTCTGGCCGCTGTCGATGTGGGCAATGCCGATGGCGAACACCGCCACCTGCACACCACCATCATCGACCACGGCTATGACATCGCCAGCCTGGCCAAAGGGCATCTGCACGTGATTACCGCCCATCCGTCACCGATGCTCTCGGCGGCAGACCCGACCTTTCAGCTCAAGGAAACCATCGAGGCGCGCTATCGCGAGCAATGCCGGGCGTTCCAGGCTGAATTCGATGTCGATGACGAGCATTTGCATGTCGAGGAAGGCCCGGCGGATGTGCTGATTCCGTTCATGGCGCACAAGCTGCAGGCCGCCGTGACCGTGATTGGCACCGTGGCGCGTACCGGGTTGTCCGGGGCGTTGATCGGCAATACCGCCGAAGTGGTGCTGGATGCGCTGGAGAGTGATGTGCTGGTGCTCAAGCCGCAGGAGGTTGAAGACCATTTGGTGGAGTTGGCGGTGAAGCATTAAGCACTGTTGTCATCCTGTGGCGAGGACACTCGCCACAGGTAACGCTTACTCGCCCAGTGCATCCTTCAGGAAACCGGGTGCGATGTAGCGCTGATAGTGCGCTTCCGACAGCAGGAAAAATTCCCGATCAATGGCATCGCGCAGTTCCGGCAGGTTCCAGTCGCGAAACTCCGGCAGCAATACCATCCCGTAGGCTTCCAGATTAATGATCACCCGCGCGCCCCGGGCAATCAGCTGATACGCCCAGCAATATTCCGACTGATGCGGCACGAAGCGGATCTTGCGCTGTTCCAGCTGCTGGCGCAGGCGCGCCGGATCGAAGACCTCGACCTTGCTCGCCATCACTTGTGACAGCAATTGCTCAAGACGCAGCCACACCGCGCGCTTTTCCTCCTCGTTGTAACCGTTCCAGTGGATCACTTCGTGGTGGAATCGCTTGCAGCCACGGCACACCAGATCACCGTAAACAGTAGAGCAGAGGCCGACGCAGGGGGTCTTGATGGTCTGATTGGGCATAAATGGGCAGAACACTTGAAACGCGGAACAGGTCGGCATGTTAGCCCTTTGTCCGGCATTCATCACCCCTCAAACGTCAGGGGCAAGCGCTGGATCAAGGTTTGCCCCACCCACGCACAACGCCACCAAAGTCCAATAGAGCCCGACTTACCTTTAAATTTTTTTTGCCGTAGAATCAGCCAGCCTTTTTAGGCGCCAATGTCCGTTAGAAGCTGTTTTCAAAGCGTCACGAGCACAGTCGTTCCTTCAGAGCGGTGTTGGCGAAGGGTTTTTCCAGCGGGGAAAAGCCCAACGCCAACCCTCATCAGCTCCCCGTTCTGCAGGCGTAAAACTTTGAAAGCAGCTTCTGTAAGGAATTGCCGGTAATTCTGGCCGAACGACCCACAACGTCGTGAGGAGCATGAGTACGGCAATTTCGGGATGAGCGTCCCGGACACCCATTTGGGACCACTGATGAGGGTAATAACTGTGCTTGAAGCCTACCGCAAACATATCGAAGAGCGTGCAGCACTGGGTATCGTTCCCCAGCCGCTTAACGCCGAACAAACTGCAGGCCTGGTCGAGCTGCTGAAGAATCCTCCGGCTGGCGAAGAAGCTTTCCTCGTTGACCTGATCACCAATCGCGTACCACCAGGAGTGGACGAAGCCGCCTACGTCAAGGCCGGTTTCCTCTCCGCACTGGCCAAAGGCGAAGTCTCCTCCCCTCTGCTGGACAAGAAACGCGCTGTAGAACTGCTCGGCACCATGCAGGGCGGCTACAACATCGTGACCCTGGTCGAACTGCTGGACAACGCCGAGCTGGCGCCAGTGGCCGCCGAAGAACTCAAGCACACCCTGCTGATGTTCGATGCCTTCCACGACGTGGCTGAAAAAGCCAAGAACGGCAACGTTCACGCCAAGGCCGTGCTGCAATCCTGGGCTGACGGCGAGTGGTTCAAGAAGCGCCCTGTGCTGGCCGACAAGATCAGCCTGCGCGTCTTCAAGGTGACCGGCGAAACCAACACCGACGACCTGTCCCCTGCTCCAGACGCCTGGTCGCGTCCCGACATCCCGCTGCACGCCCTGGCCATGCTGAAAATGGCCCGTGACGGCATCGTTCCGGACGAGCAAGGCAAGACCGGCCCGATGAAGCAGATCGAAACCATGCGCGGCGAAGGCTTCCCGATCGCCTACGTCGGTGACGTGGTCGGTACCGGTTCCTCGCGTAAATCCGCGACCAACTCGGTCCTGTGGTTCTTCGGCGACGACATCCCTTACGTGCCGAACAAGCGCGGCGGCGGCTTCTGCTTCGGCAGCAAGATCGCTCCGATCTTCTACAACACCATGGAAGATGCCGGCGCACTGCCTATCGAGTTCGACGTATCGAACATGAACATGGGCGACGTGATCGACCTGTACCCGCACGCTGGCAAAGTCTGCAAGCACGGTACCGACGAAGTCATCACCACCTTCGAAATGAAGACCCCGGTCCTGCTGGACGAAGTCCGCGCCGGCGGCCGTATCCCGCTGATCATCGGCCGTGGCCTGACCGAGAAGGCTCGCGCCGAACTGGGTCTGCCTGCGTTCGACCTGTTCAAGAAACCTGAAGCACCGGCTGAAAGCACCAAGGGTTACACCCTGGCGCAGAAAATGGTCGGCAAGGCCTGCGGTCTGGCAGAAGGCAAAGGCATCCGTCCTGGCACCTACTGCGAACCGAAGATGACCACCGTAGGTTCTCAGGACACCACCGGTCCAATGACCCGTGACGAACTGAAAGACCTGGCGTGCCTGGGCTTCTCCGCTGATCTGGTGATGCAGTCCTTCTGCCACACCGCGGCTTATCCAAAGCCGATCGACGTGACCACCCACCACACCCTGCCTGACTTCATCATGACCCGCGGCGGCGTTTCCCTGCGTCCGGGCGACGGCATCATCCACTCGTGGCTGAACCGCATGCTGCTGCCGGACACCGTGGGTACCGGTGGTGACTCGCACACCCGCTTCCCGATGGGCATCTCGTTCCCGGCCGGTTCCGGTCTGGTCGCGTTCGCCGCAGCCACCGGCGTCATGCCGCTGGACATGCCGGAATCGATCCTGGTGCGCTTCAAAGGCAAGATGAAACCTGGCATCACCCTGCGTGACCTGGTTCATGCCATTCCTTACTTCGCTATCCAGAACGGTCTGCTGACCGTCGAGAAGAAAGGCAAGAAAAACGCCTTCTCCGGCCGCATCCTGGAAATCGAAGGCCTGGAAGGTCTGACCCTGGAACAGGCGTTCGAACTGTCCGACGCCTCGGCCGAACGTTCGGCTGCCGGTTGCACCATCAAGCTGTCGAAAGAGTCGATCACCGAGTACCTGCAGTCCAACATCACCCTGCTGCGCTGGATGATCGGCGAAGGCTACGGCGATGCGCGTACCCTGGAGCGTCGTGCTCAAGCGATGGAAGCCTGGATCGCCAACCCTGAGCTGATGGAAGCCGATGCCGACGCCGAATACGCCGAAGTCATCGAAATCGATCTGGCCGACATCAGCGAGCCTGTACTGTGCGCGCCGAACGACCCGGACGACGCCCGTCTGCTGTCCAGCGTTGCTGGCGAGAAGATCGACGAAGTGTTCATCGGTTCGTGCATGACCAACATCGGTCACTTCCGCGCTGCCGGTAAACTGCTGGATCAGGTCAAGGGTCAGCTGCCAACCCGTCTGTGGCTGTCGCCGCCGACCAAGATGGACGCTCACCAACTGACCGAAGAAGGCTACTACGGCATCTACGGCAAGGCCGGCGCCCGCATGGAAATGCCAGGCTGCTCGCTGTGCATGGGTAACCAGGCACGCGTCGAGCCGAACAGCACCGTGGTGTCGACTTCGACCCGTAACTTCCCGAACCGTCTGGGCGACGGCGCGAACGTCTACCTGGCTTCGGCTGAGCTTGCGTCCGTGGCTTCGATCCTGGGTCGCCTGCCGACCGTCGAGGAGTACATGGAATACGCTGGCAAGATCGACAGCATGGCGGCCGATGTTTACCGCTACCTGTCCTTCGACCAGATTGCCGAGTTCCGTGAAGCTGCTGCGAACGCCAAGATCCCTGTCGTTCAAGCCTGACGCTGCAACGCAATGAAAAACGCCGCCCATCGCGAGATGAGCGGCGTTTTTTTATGCCTGTGAAAACTCATGCATTCAGCTTGAGTGCCTGCTGAACCGCCTCATCCACACTCAATCCGCTCAACAGCACCTGCTCGCGTTCCAGCGCCGGCAATTGCGCCAGCACGGTCTGCGCCTCATGTTTGAGGCGGGCCAGAATCAACAGCTTGTCTTCGGCACGCACCTGCAGGAAGAACGCTTCCAGCGCTTCGATGCTGGTACCGTCCAGATCCGGTGATTCTTCCAGACTCAGGATGATTGTGTGCACCGTCGCCGGCGCATGACGGGCCAAGCGCAACGCGCCGCCGAGTATCCGTTCCACGTTGGCAAAGAACAGCGCCTCGCTCGGCCGCACGATCAGCACACCGGGGATTTCCCGGGCATCCGGATGGCGTTGCACGTCGACGTAATCGTGACCGCCGCCCATTTGTCCCAGCACCTGGATGTCCGCCGAGGACATCTGTTTGAGCATCAGCACCACGCTGATCGCCACTGCCAGCAGCAAACCGTCGAGCACACCGAGCACCAGCACCGCCGCCACCGCGCAGATCACCAACAGACGATCGCGGCGCCAGATGAAGTAGCGACCCAGCGGTTGCAGGCTCAACGCCCGTCCCAAGGCATGGATCACAATGGCGGCCAGCACCGGTTCCGGGGTCAGGGCGATGTAAGGCAGTACCGTCAACACGATCAGCAACACCACTGCCGCCGCGACAACTCCCGCCAACCGCGATGTAGCCCCCGCCGCCTCATTGGCCGACGTTGCCGAATAACCGGCGCCGGCGGGCATGCCGTGAAACAGGCCCGACAGCAGATTGGACGCGCCAAGGGCCAGCAGGTCGCGGTTCGAGGACACCCGATCGCCGTGTTTCAGGGCAAACGAGCTGATCGAGCCATAGGACTCGGCATACAGAATCATCACCATGGCAAACGCCAGCTCGCCGAGTCGCAGCCAGTCGGCAAACGGCATGTTCGGCAGTTGTGGCATCTCCAGCGCCAGATCGATGACCCCGATCAGCTTCACCCCGTGGGCCGGCAGATTCAGCCACTGACTAGCGGCGATGCCCAATGCGACAACAATCAAGCCACCCGGCACCCGGCGAAAACGGGCGCAGACCATCAGTACCAGCAACGCCACCAGCGCTACTCCAGCGCCTGCCAGATTCCATTTCGGCCACTGCTCGATCAACTGCGGCAGGAAGCGAACCAGGTTGCTTTCAGTCAGGTGGACATCGACGACGCTCGCCACCTGCTTGAGGATGATCGTCACCGCCAGTCCCAATGCGAAGCCACGCAACACCGGTTTGGCGATGAAGGATGTCACGCTGCCAAGCTTGAACAACCCCGCCAGCAGAAATAGAACTCCAGTCATCATCACCAGGCCGACCGCGAGACTCAGACGCAATGCCGGATCCCCGCCAGCCAGTGAAGCCGTCGCCGCCGCCAGCACCGCTGCCGAGGACGACGTGGCCGAGACCACGGCAAAGCGGCTGGTGCCCATCAACGCGTAACACAGCAGCCCGGCGAACAACGCGATCACCCCGGCCTGGGGTGGCAACGCGGCAATGCTGGAATACGCCACGGCCTCGGGCAGTAACAGACCGGCAATCGACAGCCCGGCCAGCAGGTCCTGGCTACGACTTTGCACTTCGGGTCGGGAAGCGGCACTCAGAGGTTCAGTTGACAATCGGACCCACCCACCCTGGCAGATAACGAGCTTCCTGACTGCGGGCCAGATTCATGGCTTTGGTCTGCAATTTGGGACTCAGGTCACTGATCTGATCACTGGCGATGCGGCTGCGAAAGAAATCCGCCCAGAGAAACTCGCTGTAGGGCGTGGCGTCCTTGGCGTAGCCACCGGCCCGGCGCAGGCGTCCGGCGAGGCTGCGATAAGGGTCGTCCTGCAGATCGGCGATGGACTTGGGAATGGCTTCAAAGGTGCGCCGGACACCGCGACCGTCGTAGGGGTGCGCCCACTGGTTGAAGTTCATCACGTTCCAGAAGGTTACCGTGTCGACAAACGAAAGATCCTTGAGCACCAGCAAGGAGGCCTTCTTGACCTCTTCCTCGATCAGCGCCAGACCAAAATGATGGTGATCGACGATGTAATAGACGCCTTCAGGCCCGAGCACACTGGGGAACCAGTGATTGTCCAGCGCTGCCGCCCGCTCCTTGCGTTTGAGTTTTTTCCATTCCTGGCGCTTGTCGGCGACTTCGGCGAGGCCGACCGTGAGCTGGGTGGGATGGAGTTTTTCCAGTTTGGCGCTGATCAATTGGGGTCGTGCACGGGGCATGAGGCATCTCCGGGGAAAAGTGCCTTTCAAGCGTAGCCGTTTATGCCTTGGGATGCGTGCCCTGGATCAGGCACTCGGGAGGTCTTGCAAAATCGGGGGCGAATGGCTCGCCCCCGTCTGGAACTGCTGGCCTGGAATCAGGCTGCCAGCGAGTAGATCAACGCCGAAATGGCCACCAGGCCTACGGCGGTAACAAACACGTTCGACGCCTGACCGCGATAGCGCGCCATGGCCGGCACTTTGCGGATCGCGTACATCGGCATCAGGAACAGGATCGCCGCGATGACCGGGCCACCGATGGTTTCGATCATGCCGAGGATGCTCGGGTTCAGGGTCGCCACGATCCAGCACACCACCAGCATGAACGCTGCGACGATGCGATCCAGAGCCTTGGCGCCCGGGCGCTTGCCGCTCTTGACGATCAAGCCTTTAAGGCCTTCGCTGGCGCCGATGTAGTGGCCGAGGAACGACTTGGAGATGGCCACGAACGCAATCAACGGCGCGGCGAACGCGATGGTCGGGTTGCTGAAGTGGTTGGCCAGGTACGACAGGATCGACAGGTTTTGCGCCTTGGCTTCAGCCAGTTGTTCCGGCGACAGTGTCAGCACGCAGCTGAAGACGAAGAACAGCACCATCACCACCATCAGCAGGTGGGCGCGGGACAGGATCTGCGAGCTGCGCTCGTCGGCGTGAACACCGTAACGACGCTTCTGATCCACCGCGAACGCCGAGATGATCGGCGAGTGGTTGAACGAGAACACCATCACCGGAATCGCCAGCCACAGCGTGTGCAGCAGCGCCGACGGCGCCGGCACCTGCGAAGCGGTGCTCAGGATGCCGCCGTTCCAGTGCGGAATCAGGTACACCGCCAGGAACAGCAGCGCGACGATGAATGGATACACCATCAGGCTCATCGCCTTGACGATCACTTGCTCACCGCAGCGAACAACCGCCAGCAGGCCGAGGATCAGCACGAACGACAGCAGCGCGCGCGGTGGCGGCGTGATGTGCAGTTGGTGTTCGAGGAAGCTGGCGACGGTGTTGGTCAGGCCAACGCTGTAGATCAGCAGGATCGGGAAGATTGCGAAGAAGTACAGCAGGGTGATCAGCGCGCCGGCCTTGATGCCGAAATGCTGTTCCACCACCTCAGTGATGTCGGCGCCTTCGCGACCGGAGAGCACGAAGCGGGTCAGACCGCGGTGTGCGAAGAACGTCATGGGGAATGCCAGCAGCGCGAGGATCACCAGCGGCCAGAAGCCACCCAGACCTGCGTTGATCGGCAAAAACAGGGTACCGGCGCCGATGGCCGTCCCGAACAGTCCCAACATCCAGGTAGTGTCATGGCGATTCCAGCTCGACAATTGGGCTGGTGCTGCCGTTTCAAAGCGTTGTTCGACGCTATTGGCCTGATCATTCATCCGGTCGGATCTCCGCATTCCGGTCACTTGCCACTCGGTCAGGACGCGTCGGAAAAAACCGACAGACATGCTCCGGCCGAAACAGGGGCGCGATTCTCCGCGATAAATGAGCGGAAGCAAAGACTTAGCTGAGGAATGGTTGTGCGGAGCAGATTGGAGGATTGTCGTTTTTGGGAAAAATACTGTCGGCATCAGATACGTCGCATGTCGTTTTATGGCAAGTACCGGCGTCCAATGTGACATGAAAAAACCCTATCAAATCGATCGGGCCAATATGAAGCCAAGGGACATGCAGAAGATGCCGAAGCCAAATAACCCCAACATCGGAAGCATTTCACCTTTGTGTTTGATGCGCATTCTCTCGACCCACTCATCGTGCTCTCGCTCTGAGCGTTCCATTCTGGCCTTGCGGTCATAGGTACTCATGTTGATCTTCCTTTGGGTCTCTTGGGCCTGACTGTTTTGAAATGCGAACACTTAAAATTTGAAAAAAAATCCTGCTACTGCAGTAAATGCGGTCACCACCCCACCCAATATCGCGACTGGATACAAGTTCGCCTCCCACCTCAGCTTTTTTTCCTCCGCCAGCAGCTTTTGTCTTTCAGCCACGAGCTTTCGTGATTCATTCTCCAGCCTTTCGAGTTCCAGATTTTCCCGATCGTTCTTGAGCATTCGCCTTCCCTGGCTAATGGCAATCCCCATTCAGGTTGCTGCCCCATCCTGAAGAGCACATCCCGTCTTGCCTGCATGATTTCGCGTTTCTCACCTGCCGAATAGCGGATAAATCCATCAGTCCCCGTAGGCAGCTTCCGTAACTTTCGCAGGACGGCACTTACACGGCCAAACGACTTTAAACACCCTCATCCAACGGCATTTTTCAGCTATACCCAATGGCGAACCGACTGACAGCCCTTCCAGTCCCCTGACCCATGGAGCCCTCCCATGCCCCTCGTCCGCGTCGAACTCAAGAAACGCCCCGACCCGACCTTCGCCAAACGCGTCGGCGAGCAGATCTACGCCGCCATGCGCAGCACGATCAATGTGCCGGAGCACGACAACTTCCAGATCCTGGCCGAGCACGACGGCGAGCATTTCGTCTTCGATCCGCAATACCTGGGGATCCAGCGCAGCGACCAGTTGGTGATCATCCAGATCACCCTCAATGAGGGCCGGACGCTGGAGCAGAAAAAGGCGCTGTACCAGACCATCGCCCGGAACCTGAACACGCACCTGTCGATCCGTCTGGAGGACGTATTCATCAACCTGGTCGAAGTGAAAAAAGAAAACTGGTCATTCGGCAACGGCATTGCTCAATACGCCAGTTGACAGCCTGTTGACGCCGCCAGCATGATCGGCCCCATGAACCTTCGCGCGCTGCACCTCACCTGCACCACCACGACCGCCACCGGCGGGTCGTGGTGTTTGCGCCTGAGGTAAAACCAGCGCAGCAAACCCAAGGCCCCGCCAGCAATGGACGGGGCCTTGTTGTTTCTCCCGTCCGTGCGGCACGTTCGGTACCCAAGGAGAAACACCATGTCCGCAGCACTGTTGATCATCGATATGCAGATCGGCCTGTTCCAGGGTCAGGAAAAACCCCACGACGGCGAACGCATGCTCGCCAACATCCAGCACTTGATCGCCCTGGCACGCCACCGCCAGGTGCCAATTTTTGCCGTTCGCCACACCGGCCCGGCGGGCTCGCCGATTGCCGCCAGCAGTGCGTTCTGGCAGTTACTGCCAGCGCTTGAGCTGGATGCCGCAAACGCCACCTTCGTCGACAAACTCCGCCCCAACGCCTTCCACGGCACCGAGCTGGCCCGGCAACTCAACTCCGCGAACATAGAAGACCTGTACATCGTCGGCATGAAAACCCAGTTCTGCATCGACAGCACTTGCCGTGCCGCGGCCGATCTGGGCTTCAAGCCATTGCTGGTAGCCGATGCCCACACTTGCATGGACACCCCCGTACTGCCGGCCCAGGCGATCATCGAGCATCACCACGCAACCCTCGGCGCGGCGTTCGTGCGGTTGATCAACACTGCCGACATCGCCTTCTGACGAAGCGCCCGCGCACTCCCCGCATCAGCTCCTACACTGGCTGGTGCGGGGCAATGTCGGCCATTGCCAAACCGCTCTGCAATCAGCACTCTGACACGACTTTCGCGACCGACCCGCCGACGATCACAGGAGCCGAGCAATGCCCGCCACCGTTCTGGTACTGGTTGAAACCATCAATGACTATTTGCCCATTCTTGAACGACAGGGCTTTCACCTGATTCTTGCCCCGACTCCCGCCGAACGCGCCCAGGCCATTGCCACTCACGGTGCTCGTATCGACGCAGTGCTGACCCGTGGCCCACTGGGTCTGTACGCCGAAGAAATCGCCGCATTGCCTGCGCTGAAAATCATCTGCGTGATCGGCGCCGGCTACGAACAAGTGGACCTGCAAGCCGCCAGCAACCGGGGCCTGACCGTCACCAACGGTGCCGGTGTCAATACGTTGTCGGTGGCCGACCATGCCATGGCGTTGCTGCTGGCGCTGGTACGCGACATTCCACGCTGCGATGCCGCGGTGCGCCGTGGCGAATGGCCGAAGATCATGCGCCCGTCCCTGGCGGGCAAGCGGCTGGGGATTCTCGGCCTCGGCGCGGTGGGCATGGCCATCGCCAAACGGGCGAACCTGGGTTTCGACATGGAGATCAGCTACCACAACCGCCAGGTGCGCAACGACGTGCCTTATACCTTCTGCTCGACCCCGACCGAACTGGCGCGGGCCTCGGATTTTCTGGTGGTGGCGACGCCCGGCGGCATCGGCAGCCAGCATCTGGTGACCCGTCCCGTGCTGGACGCGCTGGGGCCCAAAGGCTTTATCGTCAATATCGCCCGCGCCAGCGTGATCGCCACGGCGGACCTGATCACGGCACTTGAACAACGGCGAATTGCCGGCGCCGCACTGGATGTGTTCGACCACGAACCGCGGGTTCCGGACGCACTGAAAACCCTGAGCAACGTGATCCTCACCCCGCACGTCGCCGGGCTGTCACCGGAAGCCACCCAAGGCACCGTGGAACTGGTGGGGAAAAACCTGGTGGCGTTCTTTTCCGGGGAGCCAGTGCTGACACCGCTGACACTGCCGCCGAAGCAGAACAATCAGCGCGTGCACTAAAGCACGCCGAGCAACGTCCACAGCCGTCGCGATTCGGCGTCGGCCGAGATCAACTCGCCGAGCAGTTCGCTCAATGGCTTGTTGCCCCACTCCACCCCGCGCCGGATCAAGTACGGCACGGGGCTGTGGGGTTCGGTGCGGGCCAGGTATTCGGCGATCAGCAGCAATTGCCGATAGGCCTCTTCACGGCTCGCCGGCTCACGAAAGACCTGCGCCGCCACGGCGGCTTCCTCGACCGGTTGCGCCTCCACCACGGGGGCTTCGACGGGTGCGACCGGCGCCGGTTTTTGTGGATGCATGGCGATGAACTCCTGAACCAGTTTCAGCAGCGCTTGAATGATCTCCTGCAAGGGCTGCAATCCCGGCCCCTGATCACCCAGATACGTATCGCTCCAGGCGTTCAGGCGCTGCAGGTGTTGCTGGCTCAGCAGCAGGTTGCCTTGTTGGCGCAGCCAGAACGCCAATGGCGTGGCACGCACCTGTTCGCTGAGTTTCTTCTGTTCATTGCGTGCGGTCTCTGCCGAAGTCTTGGCATTCTTGCTGTCATTGACCTGCACCTGCTGCACCTGCAAGCGGCGCCAGGTTTCCAGGTTGTACGCCTCGAAATCGCTGTTGTGCGAGCCGAACAGCGGCACGCGGGTCAGCAGCACTTCACTGTACCGACGCACCAGCCACTCCAGTGGAATCACCCGCCACGACTGATCACCCTCCTCGGCCTGCGGGTGCAGCTGTTCGGGATAGCGCTCACACAATCCGGCGATCAGCGCCAGGCTGCCGGGCAATCCGTCCAATCCCTGAAGATGCAGCCAGGCCTCGCCGAGCCAGGCGCTGAGCATCAGGTCCTTGCTGCGCTCGATCAGCAGCGTAGTGGTGAGTGTTTCCACTGCCGGCCAGTTCGCCTGTTTCAACGTCGATTGCCAGACCCCGGTCGGCAGGCTCGCATCGTCTTCACGGCGCAGGTCGCGCAATTGATCGAACTCGCGCTCGTAACGCAGATCCGCACCACAAGGCGCATCGGTACTGATCGGTGCGAGCAACTGATCGATCAGGTCGGGCAAGGTTGCAGATGGCAGGCTCACAGGCCCTCCTCGCGGGATTCAATGGCGGCGGTGGTGCCGGTTACCTGGAACGGCGAACGCGGCGCCCGGGTCGGCAACGGTGGAATCGACAGCGGCAGTTTCGAACCCTGGCTCATCAACGACAGCCGCACGAACATCCGGGTGAATTCGCTGGTGACACTGTCATTGAGCGCAGTGACCGGCAGACGCAACGTCAGGGGAAAATCCGTGTAATCCATGCTCGGCTGGCGCTGCACCGAAAAATGCGCGCGCATCAGCCGCAACAATGACCACGGCCCGCCGTACTCCCAGCCCGCCTCCATGTCGCGCACCACCAGGTTTGGTTGCAGCGGATCATTGACCGGCCGCTCGCGCCCGTTGCGCGCCCAACGCAGGGTCAGGCGAATCGGCTGACCGACCATCCAGCGCAGGTTCGGCTGCTCGGCGGCGGGATAGCTGATTTGCTGACTGCCGGCCAGCAACCCCCCGGCGATTACCTGATCGGCGCCGCGCTCATCATCTCGATCAGTGCGCCAGCGAACGTCCATCTCGACACCAAGAATGCCGCTCTTGTCGCGCACGAACAGCGGCGTCAGCCACAGGCTCGCCTGTTTGAGACGGTTGAGAAAGTCTTCCGCCGCCAGTCGTTCCGGGGTCTGGCTCAGCACCAGTCCGGCCTGGGCCACCGGCAGACGCTTGTCGATGATTTCCAGAAAATGCTGCACCCGCGCCGGGTCCGCATCCTGCGCCTGCAAACCGTTGGCAAACGGAAAGCGATCGGCCAGGTACTGATTGAAATAATTGGCCAGTTCATTCCACGCCGCCGCAGCCTGCTGTTGTTGCAGGTACTGGCAACGCTGCATGGCCGACTGTTGCAACTCCACCGCACGCATTGCCAGGGTGCCGCGACCACCCGCCAGATTGGCGGTCTGCAACACCTGCACGCAGGAACCGGTGTCCATCTCGATGAAATCACGGCTGACCAGTTGCTCGATCTGCGCCGGCGAACTGGCCGGGTTCGAGTCCTTGTATTTGAGCAGTTCATCGTTGAGTGCGCTGAACTGGGTCACCCGCTCGTAATCCAGCGCCGACAGATTGCCCTGTTGAGTCATCAGCCACTGCAACGCCGAGGTGCGCCGCTCGGTGATGCCGAGCATGGTGTTGAATTGCTGCTTGAGGCTCAGCTTCAAATCCTGCACATCGCTGGCACCGTACAGTTGCAGGCCAAGGTTTTTCGAGCCGTCCCACTGACTGATTTCAGTCCGGCCACCGAACAGCGGTTGCGCGGTGATTTCATCCAGACCGTTGACGATCTGCGCCATGGCCCGACGATTCAGCGCGCCTTGCAGACGCGCCGCCAAATCGCTGCGATGGACTTCGACAAACGCCTTTTGCAAAGCCATCGCCTGCTCGGCCTGCACGTTGAACACCGCGTAAGGATGCGTCTGGTCGTTGTGATCCTTCAGACTCAGCCACATGGCCTGCGCCGCCGCGCCTTCTGCCGCTTGCAGCAACGCCTCGCGATAAACCGGCGGAATGCGCGGCAGTTCTTCGGCGACGTAACTCTTGTAGCTGGTGAAGTAGTTGAGGGAGGTATTCAGGTCGTCGCCATCGACGGTCTGACCTTGCAGGTTGACGTTGTCTTCGGTGGCGCGCATGGCGATGGACACGAAGTCGCGCTTGAACAGCGCCTGCACCGCGTTATTGAGTTTCACCACCTGATCCTGCAACGCCAGTTGCCCGCTGCCCTGTTGCACAAGCAAGTTGCCACGCGAACCGATCTGGGCGATCCACTGGTCACGGAAACTCTGCTGCAACTTGCCCGCCTGGGCGTCGAGTTGTTGCTCGACCGCAGGCCCGAGCAGCGTGCTTTTGCGCACCTTGTCGAGAAATTCGCGGTAGCCCGGCACCAGCTCCTGGCCCTTGCCGCGGCTCCAGGTCGAGTTGGTCAGGGCAATCGCGGCTTGCAGGTCATCGATCAGCGCGCGCAGGTCTTCCAGCTCGCTGAGGCTGTTGCCGCTCCCGGCCTCGAGCTGCTCCAGATGCAGTTTGAGGTAGCCGGCCTTGCTGACAAAGTTGTCGGCCAGGAAATACTGATCGAGCCAGCGCTCCATCAGTCCGTTGAAATTGCTGACGATCAACGGCCGCTCGACACTCAAATCCAGCGCCTGCAAATCACCACTGTCCCCCGCCGCCAGCAGCCGGTTGTAGTAAGCGGCGTGAGGTAGCGTCGCTGCGTTGAGGTTGAGCGACAGCGCGTTGTTGCTCAGTTGCACCAGATCGTCCAGTGGTACTCGCTGATTGTTCTGCACTTCGGCGAACAACTGGTTCTGTTGCTCCAGGCGCAGCGCCCGGTCCACCAGATCCGTGGCTTTCTGGTAGTTCTGCCACTGGGCCGGGTCTTCGCTTTCGACACTGTTGCGCCGATCCGTCGAGCGGATCGCCTTGAGCTTCGCCAGCTCCGCCACCAGCAATTCATGCAGCGGCTGGATCATATGACGCTGGGCGGCCTGGAACACCGCCCGTTCGATCTTCACATCGACAGAAGAAACCCACGATGAAGGAAACGCCAGCGACACGTAGTGCCAGTGCGGTGCCTTTTCCAGCACCCGCCAGAAGCTCTGAACGTTGCGCCGGGTCGGCTCGACGCGGTGAGCGTCATCGGTGACCGTGACGTAACTCTTCTGCGCGCCTTGCATCAGCCGCGCCAGCTCATGGGCATCCTTGACCGACTGGTTCCACACCCAGAACATCGCCAGCGCCCAGACGACCCCGACCACCAGCGCCACACCGGCCGTCAGCCGTTGCCAGCGCTGACGCAGGCGCAACAGACGCGGCACCCCCTGGGCCAGACCCCGCTCGCCCACCAGACGCTGGCGCCACAGCTGACGCATGAACACGCTGCGCTGCAGACCACTGTCATCGGCACTGAAGCCGTCCAGTGCGTCGTCGGCCGGTTGATTGGCGCTGAAGTACACGCCGCGAAAACACGGAGCCTCGCCCTGCGCGTTGCCCTGGAACACCGGTTCCAGCACGTTCTGCAGACCCCGACGCAGCGTTTCGAGACGCTCGGGCAAGGCATACAGATCTGCGGTCAACTGCCCGGACAACGTACCGAGTTCAATCACCGCTTCGGCAACCGCGCGGTGCAGGCGATCCAGTGCCTGATCACTCCACTGCCCCTGCCACACCGCATCTCGCGCAAACGGCGATGACCAGCCCAGGGTGCGTTCGCGTGCCTCATCCGGCAGCGCGCTGATCAGGTCCTGAAACCCCGGCAGTTCTTCAAGACCGGTGACAATCACGTAAACCGGCACGCTCAAACCAAAACGTTGCAACAGGTCGATGAAGCGTCGGCGCGCCGCCAGACCCAACTGCGTCGCCTGCTCCAGATTGCCCAGGCGACTGACCGGTACGGTCCAGATCACCCCGTCGAGCGGACGCTTGCTGCGCAGGCGCAGGATCAGTCCAAGCAACCGCCACCAGCCACCCCGTTGCAAATGCATGCCGTCTTCCGGCAGAAACAGGCCTTGGGGTACGACCAGCACCGCCCCTTCAGGGTCCGACCACCAACGGCCGAACCAGGCCGGTTTGTCGGTGGGTTGCAGGCGCCATTCGGTCACCAGTTGCGTGCCCTGGACCTCATCGCCGAGCATCAGCAGCCATGGCAACTGATAGCGATCGTGAGTGCCCTGCTCTTGCTCCATGTGCCGCACCGCAAGATAGAAGCTGCGGATCGCCGCACCGCTTCGAGTGCGCAGCCACCACACCGCCACCCCAACGATCACCAGCAACAACAGCACCGCCACCACCCACGCGACGATCGTCAAGGTACTCATGAGTCTTGCTCCGGCGCCGCCATCGAGTCGGTGGTTTGCAGCACCGGCTCCAGTTCGGAACGAATGTCGCTCCACAAGAACTGGCCGACCCCGGTCAGCAACAGCACCATCGCCAGAATCCCCAGCGCCAGACGAAAGCCGTCCGGCAACGCCGTGCGCACCGGCAGTTGCAACGGCGCGGCCAGCGACGGCTGCACCAGGCGCTGGCTGACATCGTCGTAACTGGCCTCGTCCTGCCAGGCAAAGGTGAACAGCGCCAGCCGCCACTTCTCCAGTTGCGCCTGGCTATGCTCGCCGCGCAAACGTCCGTGGAAACCGAGAATCAGGCATTGCAGATAAACGTTGGCGAGATCGCGGGTGGTGGGTTGCTGCTCATCGAGAAGAGTCTGGATCGCCGCCGGCAACTGCTCACCCGCCTGCCGGCTGGAGTAGAGGCGCGATTCCAGGGGTTTTTCCTGCCAGGCGCTCTGGCCCGGCCATGGGCTGAACAGCAGCGTTTCATCGACCAGCGCAACGAAGGCGTACACCAGCGCCTTGACCTGTTCGGTCGCCGAGTCGCCGACCCGCGAAAACGCCGTGCGCCACAGCCGTTGTGAAGCCTGGGTGGACAGCTCGACCACGGTTTCGACCAGCGCCGCATCGTCCTCGATGTCCTTGGGCAACTGCGTCCAGTCCAGTTGCCATTGCTGCCACGTCTGACGGAACGCGCTGCTCAACGGTGCGTCCTGCAACCCAAGGCTTGCGGCACTTCCTTGCGACATACGGCGTTCCTTGTGTGATCAGGCACTTTCACTGTTCTGGGCGACAAACAGCACCACTTGCCACGGACTGCTGGTCAACCGGGTGGCCGGCGCGGCGATCACCAGCGGCAATTGCGCGTCGAACCAGTTGCCTTCGGCGGTCACCACAAACAGTCGGGTGTCGTCGCCGACGCTGTAGGCCACTTGCTCGCTGCGACTCATGGCCTGGTGCGTCAGACCGCTCATGCGCTGGCGGCTGAGCAAGGCGATGTGTGGCGCCGAGGCGATGATCGCGCCGCGCAGCCACTCGCCGGCCGCCTGTTCGCTGGCGCCGTTGGGCATGCGCAGGCCGATGACCAGCCGCTGACTCGGCTGCTCGTCCGGCAACTGAATGGAAAAGCTGTGTTCACTGCGCTCGAATGCAATGCTGCGATAACCGGCGCGGATCAGCTCCAGCGTGGTTTCCAGCCAATCGAGCAGCGGTTCGTACCCACGCTGCAACTCGAAAAAATCCAGCGGCGCAAACGACGGCACCCCCGCCAGCGGATCCAGCGCCGACCACGCGCCGGCCAGCCCCAGCAACTGCACATACAACGCCTGCGGATGGGCAATGCGGCTGCTCAGCGCGCCCTCGACTTCCGGCAGCCGCGTCCATAACGCGGTAAGTTGACGACGAATCTCCAGCGCATCGTCCTGATTGCCGGACTGTTGTGCCTGACGCAGACGCCCGCCGAGAAACAGGCATTTCTCCCGGGCCCGCGCACAGAGCCCGGCAATCCGCCGGCCCAGCGGCGATTCCGGCAACAGGACCGGCGTCGGCGGTGTATACGGCAACGGCAGGAAACCGCCGCCCTCCCTGCGGATTTTCAGCAGCGGCAGGCAGATCGAATCCGCCTTGTTGAGTTGCGTGCACAGACGCGGATTGGGTCGCCACACCGTGATCGATTCGGGGAACTCGCCGCTGGTGAGATCCGGCAGGGCCTCGCCGACCACCGACTGCAAACGGCCCTTGAGCGGCAGCAATTGACCGGCGCGCCACAAAGGGCTGATCGCCAGGTACACGGTGACAGTCGCATCGTCGGTTTCGTTGATCGACGGGCCGACATCCAGCTCCAGCAACGGCCCGACTCCAACCTGCAGATTGACCGGCAACCCGTCGGGCATCGTCCCCTGCAAGGACATCACCCGCACCACCCCGGCACTCATCGCCGAAGGGTCGAACTCCATGTGACTGACCCCGAAGAACCACGGGTTGCACGCCTGGGCCAGATGCGCGCCGAGCGCTTCGGCCCGCAGGCCCTGCAACTGAAAATGCTGAGGCAGCAATTGCATGCCTTCATGCCAGCAGACCGCGTCAGGTAGCAGACTCATACGACTCCCTTCGACTGCACCGCGAACCGGCGGCGGACGGTTTTTTTCAGTTTTCCTTGCTGACCAGGGTCATCTCGCGGCTGTCGAACTTGAGCCACGCATCGCTCTGATCGTCCAGCCGCAAGCGGTGCGCTCCGGGTGTGTTATAGCTGGCGAAGACTAAAAGTCCAGCCGCCCGCTTGCCCCCCAGCGGGAAGGGTTGGCGGTCGATGAATTGCCCCGGCACCAGCTCCAGTCCCCACACGCTCATCAGCTGACGATAGTCGCGCTGGTACTGCTCGCGCCCGGCGAACCACTGCTGGGCGCTGATGCCCGACAGTTGCTTGAGCAGGTCAGGGTCATTGACCGCGATGAAATCCACGGCAATCGGTGTGTCGTCATTGGCCTTGGGTGCGACGTCGAGGGTCAGGCTGTCGAGGTCGACTTTCGGCCCGAAGAACGAACAGCCCGCGAGCAGCGCAAACCCGAATGTTAGAAAAAGTCGTGAAGACAAAATGAATTTTCCTTTTCGCGAGACAGTCCAAAAATGTTTTTCGCTTGCATTTTTATAGACCTGTTCTAGCGTCTTGGGTAGTTCGGTTCCTACAGCCGAATGTGGAAGGTTTGTCAAAGGAACGACAGGTCATCTGCCTCCCTTTCTAACCTGTGGTCCAGCAAGGGAAAGCGATGAACGGGCCTCCCCGATGCATTGCGCCCGCTCATCGCATCGGAGTCCGCCGACATGGCAGAAAGTACCCAGCACAAGCTCGACCGGGTTCGCCCGCCCCGAGTGCAAATCACCTATGACGTCGAAATCGGCAACGCCATCGAGAAAAAGGAATTGCCGCTGGTGGTCGGGATTCTTGCCGATCTCTCGGGCAAGCCGCTCGAACCACTGGCAAAACTGACTGAACGCCGTTTCACCGAAATCGACCGCGACAACTTCAACGACGTCCTCGCCTCCATCGCCCCTCGCGCCACGCTGCAAGTCAACAACACCCTCAGCGGCGACGACAGCAAGCTGAACATCGAACTCAACTTCAAACACATCGACGATTTCGACCCGGTCAAGGTGGTGGAGCAAGTCACCCCGCTGCGGCGCCTGTTCGAAGCCCGTCAGCGCCTGCGCGACCTGCTGACCAAACTCGACGGCAACGACGATCTCGACAAGCTGTTGCGCGATGTCATCGCCAACACCGAAGGCTTGCAAGAGATCAAATCGGCTCGCCCGGACACCGCTGTCCCGGCAGCTGATGCCGAGGCCCCGGCCGAACCGCAAGCCTGATCGTCCACCTGACCGAGGAAGAATTCGCCATGCCCGCCGCCGCCCAGAATCAAGCCAGCGAAAATGCTGCCGCCGAAACTTTATCCCTGCTTGACCGGATCATCGCCGAGGGCCGCATGGCCCATGACGACAGCCAGCAGGACTATGCCCGCGACATGCTCGCGGAATTCGCCACCCAGGTACTCGACGAAGGCATGGCCATCGACAAGGACACCGTGGCGATGATCAACGACCGCATCAGCAAGATCGATGAACTGATCAGCGCCCAGCTCAACGAAGTGCTGCACCACCCGGACCTGCAAAAACTCGAAGCGTCCTGGCGCGGCCTGCACATGCTGGTGCAGAACACCGAAACCAGCACCCGGTTGAAGTTGCGCCTGCTCAACGTGACGCAGAAAGAGCTGCAGAACGACCTGGAAAAAGCCGTCGAGTTCGACCAGAGCGCCCTGTTCAAGAAGATCTACGAAGAGGAATACGGCACTTTCGGTGGCCACCCGTTCAGCCTTTTGGTCGGTGATTACACCTTCGGCCGTCACCCACAGGACATCGGCCTGCTGGAGAAACTGTCGAACGTTGCCGCCGCTGCGCACGCGCCCTTCATCGCTGCCGCCAGCCCGCGGCTGTTCGACATGAACAGCTTCACCGAACTGGCCGTGCCCCGTGACCTGTCGAAAGTCTTCGAGAGCCAGGAACTGATCAAGTGGCGCTCGTTCCGCGAAAGTGAAGACTCGCGTTACGTCTCGCTGGTGCTGCCGCACTTCCTGCTGCGTCTGCCATACGGCCCGGACACCTCGCCGGTGGAAGGCATCAATTACGTCGAAGACACCAACGGCACCGATCACAGCAAATACCTGTGGGGCAATGCCGCGTGGGCGCTGTCGCAACGCATCACCGAGGCCTTTGCCAAGTACGGTTGGTGCGCGGCGATCCGTGGCGCTGAAGGCGGTGGCGCGGTCGAAGGTCTGCCGGCACACACTTTCCGTACCAGCTCCGGCGACCTGTCGCTGAAATGCCCGACCGAAGTGGCGATCACCGACCGTCGTGAGAAGGAACTCAACGACCTCGGTTTCATCGCCCTGTGCCACAAGAAGAACAGCGACATCGCGGTGTTCTTCGGCGGCCAGACCACCAACAAGTCCAAGGTCTACAACACCAACGAGGCCAATGCCAACGCACGAATCTCGGCGATGTTGCCGTACGTGCTCGCGGCTTCGCGTTTCGCCCATTACCTGAAGGTGATCATGCGCGACAAGGTCGGCAGTTTCATGACCCGCGACAACGTGCAGACCTACCTCAACAACTGGATCGCCGACTACGTGCTGATCAACGACAACGCGCCGCAGGAAATCAAGGCGCAATACCCGTTGCGTGAAGCGCGGGTGGACGTCACCGAAGTCGCCGGCAAGCCCGGTGCCTATCGCGCGACGGTATTCCTGCGGCCGCACTTCCAGCTGGAAGAGCTGACCGCGTCGATCCGCCTGGTCGCCACCCTGCCGCCTCCGGTAGCAGCCTGACCTGCCTGCGCCCGCAGGATTTCCCTGCGGGCGCTCCCCCGTTTGTCTAGCGCGACAACCTTCAGGAGTTTCAAGCGATGGATGCAATCATTCTCGACCTCGGCGGCGACATCAAAGGCGACAGCCTGCTCGAGGGCTACAAGGACAAGATCGAAGTCATGTCCTACAGCCACAACGTGGCGATGCAGGTGACCAACGACGTCAGCAACTCGGAGCGTACCTCGGGCCGGCCGCATATCGGTGAGTTTACCTTGTCGAAGTTCGTCGACAGCTCGACACCCTCCCTCAACGAATATTGCTGCGCCGGTAAACCGATCCCAGAGGCCAAGATCACCATCGGCCGCAACGCCGCCGAAGGCAGCGGGCAACTGATGCCGTTTATCATCTACACCCTGACCAACGTGGTGCTGTCCAACGTCAGCGTCAGCGGCGGCACTGGAGGTAAGCCGGTGGAAACCATTTCCTTGAACTTCACCAAAATCAAATGGGAACTTACCGCACAGAAAGACGACGGCACCAAGGAAGGCACCGCCGGTACGGTCTGGGACCTGGCCGCGAACAAGGCCAGCAAGTAACCGGACGTCTACGCCACCATGGCCGGCACCGGCATACGCGCACCGCTGTTCGAACGCCTCGCCTGGAGCGAGGCCGACGAACCGCCGGTGTTCGATCGCCAGGACTTGCTCGACTCGGTGCACGCCGAGCTCGGGCGCCTGTTCAACACCCGCCGTGGCCCGCGCGCACTGACGACACCCCCGAGCGTTATCGACTACGGCATCGCCGACTGGAGCGCCCTGCAACAACAGCGCAGCGATGACCGGCGTCGCCTGGCGCGGGACATTCGCGAGGCCATCACCCATTTCGAACCACGCCTGCTGCTGGGCGAGGTTCAGGTCAATCCCCTCCCCGAACAGCCCCAGCGATTGAGCATCCGCCTGCTCGGCGAATTGCGCAGCGGCTCGCTGCACTGGCCGGTGGCCTTTGTCATCGAGCCCGGCAACGAAGGGCTGGAGGTGCGCCATGAGCGACTCGATTGACCCGCAACTGCTCGACTACTACCAGCGTGAACTGACCTGGTTGCGTCACGCCGGCAGCCAGTTTGCCGAACGCTACCCGAAAGTCGCGCGGCGGCTGGAGCTGTCTCCCGGTGAGTGCCCCGACCCGCACGTCGAGCGATTGCTCGAAGGCTTCGCCCTGCTCGCGGCGCGTCTGCAACGACGTCTGGATGACGACTACGCCGAGTTCAGCGATGCCTTGCTGGAACAGCTCTATCCCTTGGCCGTGCGCCCGCTGCCGTCCTGCGCCATCGTGCAGTTCGAGCCGGACCCGAGCAAAGGCAAACTCGACGGCGGCTATCCCCTGCCCCGGGACACGCCGCTGTTCGTCACCACCAGCAAGGGCGAAAGCATTCACTTTCGCACCAGTTCCGCCGTGCGGCTGTGGCCGATCGAAGTGACTGAAGCGCTGTTGCTCGGCAGCGACGAAGCACAGGCGCTGACCGGCGTGGCGCAGTCCCGTTCGGCCTTGCGCCTGAGCCTGCGATGCCTGGGCGAAAGCCAATGGTCCGAACTGGAGATCGACAGTTTACGCATTCACCTGGCCGCCTCACCGGTGATCAATGCCGGGCTCTATGACCTGCTCGGCGCCCATGCCGTGCAGGTGCTCGCAGGCTCGCCGGGGAGCATTCCGGCGAAGGTGAAGGGACTGCCGCAGATCGTCGGGTTCTCCGACGACGAAGTGCTGCTGCCGGACGAGGACGGTGTACACCCGGGCATGCGCCTGTTGGCGGAATACTTTGCCTTCCCGGAGAAATTCCATTTCTTCGACCTGCCACTCGGCGGCGTTTCCAGCGACAGCCAGACGCTCTACCTCTATATCGTTTTCGACCGTGCGCCGGCGGGTCGATTGCACTTGCAGGCCAGCGACATCGCGCTTGGCTGTGCACCGGTGATCAATCTGTTCCCACGCACCTCCGAGCCGCTGCGCCCCGACGGCACCCGCAGCGAATACCGACTGGTCGCCGACAGCCATCGGGAAAACAGCGTCGAGATCCACAGCATCCGCGCGATGCGCTCCAGCTCCAGCGCCGGCGTGCAGCGCCTGCCCGCCTATTACGGCAGCCAGCACAGCGGCGGCGATCAACAGCGTTACTGGCATGCGCGGCGAGTCAACGGCCAGTCGCCGAACCGGCTCGGCAGTGATCTTCTGGTCAGCGTCGTCGACACCCGTTTTGAACCGCAAACCGATCTGCCCGACTACAGCCTAACGGCCGAACTGCTGTGCACCAACCGGCATCTGGCCCAGAGCCTGCCGGCCGGCACGCCGCTGGGATTCGAGCGGCCAGGCCCGGTGGCGTGGGCACGCCTGCGCAATCCGCCGAGCCCGCAGAGTCTGCCGCGACTGGACGGTGATTCGCGCTGGCGGCTGGTGTCGCAACTGACCCTCAATCATTTGTCGCTGGTCGAAGGGCCGCAGGCCATGGATGCGCTGAAGGAGATTCTGCATCTGCATAACCTGCGTGATGAAGCCAGCGCCCTGCGCCAGATCGATGGCTTGCTGAGCCTGGCTTGCGAACGGGTGATAGGCCATGTCGGCGCCGATGCCTGGCGCGGCTGGCGCAACGGACTTGAAGTGCAATTGCAGCTTGATCCGCAGCATTTCGTTGGTAGCAGCGCGGTGCTGTTCTCGGCAGTGCTCGCACAGTTCTTTTCGGTGTACGCCACGGCCAATCGCTTTGTGCGCACGGTACTCATGCAGGCAGACAAGGAGGTCAAGGCATGGCAACCCCAAGCCGGCATGCCCCTTTCGCTCTGACCCTGGGCCAGCGTCTGCGCCGCGATCCGCAGGCGTTCGAATGGTTGCAGGCGTTGCTGTTGCTGGAGCGCGAACAGCCGCAGGCCGACTCCCTCGGTTCAGGCACGTCGCCGCAGGTCGAAGCGCTGAAATTGCGCGGGCCGTTGACGCCCGTGTTCGCCGCCAGCCAGATCGAAAGCCTTGAAGAAAAACCGGGTGAACCACTGACCCTCAACTCGCCGATGTTCGGCCTCGGCGGCCCCGACGGCCCCCTGCCCTACGCCTATCAGGAATGGCTGCAACAACGGACCCGGGCCAAGGATCACGCACCTGCCGAGTTCCTCGATCTGTTCCAGCATCGGCTACTGAGTCTGCTGTACAAGGTGATGCGCAAACACCGGATCGCCCTCGGCTTTACCACGCCCGGCGCCTCGCCGGTGCAGGCGCAATTGCGGGCGCTGACCGGGTTGTTGCCCAAATCCCTGCAGGAACGCCAGGCGATTCCCGACTGCGCCGTGCTGGCCTGCACTGCGTTATACGCCGATGGCCGCCGGTCATTGGCCGGGTTCGCAGCCATTGTCCGCGAGCAATTTGCCGTGCCGGTGGAGCTGAGCGCCTATGAGGGCGCGTGGCGTGAGATTCCGGCCGCCAGCCGCAGCGTCATGAAGGCTGGCGGGCGCAATCTGCAACTGGGTCGCACCGCCGTGGCCGGCACGCGAGTCTGGGATGAGCATGCCGGGATTCGTTTGACGCTCGGGCCATTGTCCTCGGCGCAGGCCGGAAGCTTTCTGCCGGACGGCGAATCGCACCCGGCACTGGCGAGCCTGGCGGCGTTGTATTTCGGCCCGGATCTGGACGTGAAACTGGTGATGCTGGTGCGCGGTGCCGGGCCGCTGAAGCTCGGTCGCCAGGCCCCGGCGTTGTTGAGCTGGAACGGTGGTTTGCAGCGTCAGGCCAGCCTTGCAGTGCAACGGATCGAAACCCGTCTTCGTCAGCTGGAGATCACCTGAAATGGAACTGGCCAGCCTGATCGGACGCCTCAACCCGGACAACCGCCGCGCCCTCGAACGCGCCGCCCAGCGCTGTTTGCAGCGCGGGCATCACTTTGTCGAAATCGAGCATCTGTTGCTGGAATTGCTCGACATTGACGGTGGCGACTTTACTTTCCTGCTACCGCGTTTCGGGCTGGAACGGGATGCACTGACAGCTGAAATCAACAAGGCACTGGATCTGTTCAAGGCTGGCAGCACGCGTACCCCGGCGTTGTCATCGCACACGCTGGGACTGCTGGAGGATGCGGTGGTCCAGGCCAGTGTGCTGGGGATCGACAGCATTCGCTCCGGGCTCTTGCTACTCGCGTTGATTGATCGCGACGAGCGCCGAAGTCTGCTGCTCAACAGTGCGTCTTCATTGCTGCGGATTCCGAAAGAAGCCCTGCGCGCGAATCTGCTGGAGTGGACGGAGAACTCCCGCGAGCACGCTGGACCACGCTCTGTGTCTTCAGGAAATGCGGCGCCACGGCAGGATTCGGTACTGGACCAATACACCCAGGACCTGACCGCTGACGCTCATGCCGGGCGCATCGATCCCATCGTTGGTCGCGACGGCGAGATTCGTCAGTGCATCGACATTCTTTTGAGGCGCCGGCAAAACAACCCGATTCTGGTCGGCGCACCGGGCGTGGGCAAAACCGCCGTGGTCGAAGGCCTGGCGCTGCGCATCGCCGCCGGTGACGTGCCGCCGTCGTTACAGGAAGTCAGCCTGCGGGTGCTCGACCTGGGCCTGTTACAGGCCGGTGCCGGGGTCAAAGGAGAATTCGAACAACGGCTCAAAGGCGTGATCGATGCCGTTCGCAGCGCCGACAAGCCGATCATCCTGTTCATCGACGAGGCTCACACCTTGATCGGCGCGGGCGGAGCCGAGGGTGGCAGCGATGCGGCCAACCTGCTGAAACCGGCGCTGGCCCGAGGTGAGCTGCGCACTTTGGCCGCCACGACCTGGATGGAGTACAAGAAATACTTCGAGAAAGACCCAGCCCTCGCCCGCCGTTTTCAGCTGGTGCAGGTCGAAGAGCCGGACGAAATCACCGCTGTGGAAATGCTTCGCGGCGTGGCCGCCAAACTCGAACAGCACCACGGCGTGCAAGTGCTGGACGCGGCGATCCACGAAGCGGTGAAACTCTCCCATCGCTACATCTCCGGACGCCAGCTACCGGACAAGGCCATCAGCGTGCTCGACACCGCATGCGCCCGGGTCGCCCTTGGTCAGCATGACGTGCCGCCACCGCTGGAAAGCCTGCGCCACCGGCAGAACAGTTTGAAGGATGAAGTCGAGCGCCTGCGCCGGGAACAGGCCACGGGGCTGGATCATCGTGAGCGCATCACGCTGCTGGAAAATGAATCGAAAACCAATGTGCAAACCATCCGCGAACTGGAAACTCGATGGGGCGAAGAGCGCGTGGCTGTGCGCGAACTGCTCGAGACCCGTCGCGAGTTGCTGGCGTTGAGCGAAAGCGCCGACAGCGACAAGCCCGATGAAGCCACGGACAGCCGCATTGATCATCTGGCCGCCGAACTGCTGCGCCTGGAGGCAGGGCTCGATGCGATTCGCCAGGACGATCCGCTGGTGCCCGAACAAGTCGACAGCAAAACCGTCGCTGCCGTGATCGCCGGCTGGACCGGCATCCCCGTCGGCAAAATGCTCGCCGACGAAGCCCATGCCGTGCGCACCCTTGGCCAGCGCATGGGCTTGCGCGTGATGGGCCAGAAAACGGCACTCGCGACCATCGCACAGCGCCTCCAGGCCTACCGCGCCGGGCTCACTGATCCGCAAAAACCGGTTGGTGTGTTCTTGTTGGTCGGCCCCACTGGCGTTGGCAAAACCGAAACCGCGTATGCGCTGGCAGATGCCTTGTACGGCGGCGAACGCAACCTGATCAGCATCAACCTCTCGGAATATCAGGAAGCCCACACCGTCAGCCAACTCAAGGGCGCCCCGCCGGGTTACGTCGGTTATGGCAGTGGCGGCGTACTGACGGAAGCGGTACGGCGCAAACCCTATTCGGTGGTGTTGCTGGATGAGATCGAGAAGGCGCATCCGGATGTTCTGGAAGCGTTCTACAACGTCTTCGACAAAGGCTTGATGGAGGACGGCACCGGGCTGGTGGTGGACTTCAAGAACACCGTGATGCTCGCCACCAGCAATGTCGGCGCTGAGCTGTTGCTCGACACGCCCGTGGCGCAAATCGGTTCTGAAGCCTTCAACGAAGCGCTGCACAAAGTCCTTTTGCAAGCCTTCCGCCCTGCGTTTCTGGCGCGCATGACGGTGGTTGCGTACCGGCCGCTGGATGAGGCGACGCTGGAGGGGATTGTGTTGGCGAAGCTGGAGAAATTGCGTGGTCGTTACAAGGCCGCGACGGGCAAACAGTTCGAGTTTGATTCAGGAATCGTCAACGCAGTACTCGCCAAGTGCAGCGCAGCGGGTGCGCGTGATGTAGAGAATGTATTGATGACGCAGGTGACGGGGAAGTTGGCGGAATGGGTGCTGGAATAGCCAGTCTGACCTTTTCAGATGTCCGAAAAACAGGCGCCCCGACATTCACAGCAGGCGCCACCAGGAGGCCAAATGTCCCTGCAAGAAGCCGAATTTCTGACTAACTGCGGTCGTTACTGGTGCGCCAAGGTATGGCTGCGAAAGAGCGCAAAAGTGGCAACCACACTCTACACATCCACCCGGGTCATTGATGTCAAACCCCCAACTGATGAGGAGGTAAAAAAGGCGGATACCGCCAGAACAGACATAATTTCTGTCGTGAATGGTTACTTTTCCTCCATGAATCTACCCCACACAATAAAACTTGGTCGGGGCTGGCAGATTTATGATCCAGTCATCAGGGTCGACAACAAATGTCACCGATATCTTGATGTCGCAGCGTGGGCAGGGAGCATGCAGGACGGCGGAGTTGCACCAGCAATCAGTTTCCATAACTGGTACAGCGACACCGAAACCACACTTTTGAGCCTTCCCGTTCATTTACAGGCTTTGGCCGTCATTACTCACATGGCAGAAGTCGGTCGTGGCTATTCGAGTTCACTGGAAAGCGAACTCAAGCCCTGGATAGAGAGTATTTGCAACGCAAGCACCCCGCTCGAAGCGAAAAAACTATGGGGCGAAGTCAAAACACGTTTCACGCCATCGCTGACTTACCCCGAGGACTCGAGACTGGATTACATGGATTGAAACGTTATGAAATCAAAGGGGACAAATCAAAGGGGACAGATTTATTTATGAAACAAATAAATTCGTCCCCTTTTTTAGGACCAGTCATTACTCGATTGGCCCGACCACCAACAAGTCTGTCTGACCAAGGTGATCATGACGGCGCAAATGGCGCCTGCCGGGTGTGGGCGGTGTGATCTGGAACTTCAAATGACAAACGGAGATTCCAGCGATGCCATCGGTGCATGTGTTCCAGATGCAGCTGCATCAGAAAATCAAAAAGTCCCGCCTATGAGCTGAATCCAACAACCAGACGCGTGCTACGGACGCCCAGAATGAAACTAAAGAATCAGTACGACCTGGCCAAGATATCCACCACCATCGGCACACTGGCGCGCGGCCAGGAATGGAGTACTTCCGCCTATACAAAAGGCGAAAGTTATAAAGTCACCGAAGTGCAATGCGCGTTCTTCGAAGATGAAGAGCGAATTTTCATTGCCTGTAACAAGGGCGAACACGATCAGGTTCTGACCGCTCTCAACAGTTGCGGAGTGACGACCATCGCCAGTCTGCTGGAAGTACTGGAAGCCGCACATGGGGTGTTCTATCTCCAGGATGGTGACCGCAACAGACTGGGGATCAAACATTCCTACTCGAAGCAGGACAGGACTGCCTATGACCTGGTACATGCCACGGACGCGTCCTATGGCTCCATGGTGATGACCGCCCCCCAGATCAATAAAGTAAAAGCCGCCAGTAAGGTGGCGAACACAACATTACCGCCAGGCATTACCGCTGCCGATGTCTGGATGTTTAGAAAACTCTCGGGCAAAAAAGTCGAGACAGCTCGACCGGCGGGTAGCCTGCGAACTGTCAAAGGACCCGATAACGTCCGCGAGCAGACCATCAACATCATCGTCAACAGTGAAGATGCTCACGCGGAGCTGGCGATTTTGAAGTTTTTGACACGCGGCCTGGTGGAAGGTGTTTTTACCAAGTCGAAAATCTATCTGGGCGGAAGAAAAGTGGCATGTGCTAACTGCAAAACCTGGATAGACAACTATAAAAAAGTATTGAAAGCCGGCGTGACGCTGCATACCCCAGAAGATGCCCGTTCGGAAACACAGACAAACCCGGGAACCTGTCCCTCCGGGTTTGTACCGGCACTCACCGTCACAGTGACTTCCAAACTGCGCACCACCGAGCCCATGTTCGACAAGCTTTTCAGTGGCGAGCGGATAGACGGAGTCACATGGCCCGCCATCGCCGCGGAAACAGTTGCTGTGCAGCCACAAGAGGAAGCAGTCGAGTAGCCCTCGCGAGCGACGTAATCGAAAAACGATCGAGGTGAATCCATGCCACGCTCCACCGACAGCAACACCACCCTATCCCTCACCGCTGCCTCGCTGTCGGCGCTTTACCCTGATTCGCTGTCCGGCAATGAAGCGCTCAACATTCTGGGATCTCAAACCCTCAACGGCCTCAACGACGGCACATCCCTCACTCTGACAAACGCCATCGCCACCCACGTCACCACCACCCTGCACAACGATGCCCAACTCCGTCCCTTCGACGCGCTGGTCGCCGAGATCCGCCAACTCCCCGCCGACGCCACCGCCGAGCGATATCAACTGGTTTTACGTCCGTGGCTCTGGTGGCTGACCCTGGCCAGCAACAACCGCGTATTCCAGAACCTCGCCACCTCCGACATCGTCACCACAATCTTCAAAGCTCACGATTACACCGATTTCAAACTTTCACTGACCGGCAGTTACACGCCCCGCGAATACTGCGTGCAGTACGGCGAAACCGATTTCGCCTTCGTCTCTCGCCTGCTGGAAGAGGAAGGCATCTTCTGGTTTTTCACCCACGACGAGGGCAAGCACACGCTGGTGCTGGGCGACAGCAATGACGCCTTCGTGCAGATTCCCAACGGCCCGAAGGTCAAGTATCTGGGCCAGCAAATGGGCGAGCGCGAGTTGCATGGCATCCGCTCGGGCCAAGTGTGTCTGCAAGCGGTGGCCGGGGTGTACAAGGCAACGGATTACGAGTTCACCACGCCGACCACTTCACTCTATGGACAGGCTGAAGCCGTGGCCGGGCCACTTTCGTTTTATGAGCATCCAGGTGGCTACAACGCCAAGGCCCGTGGCGATGCGCTGACCAAACAACGGGTTGATGGGCTGCGCAGTGAGGAGAGGCGTTTCGTCGGCGAAAGCGACTGCCGCTGGTTGATCCCGGGCCACTGGTTCACCCTCGACGGCCACGATGATGCGAGCCTGAATATCGATTGGGTGGTCACGCACGTCACCCACGACGCCAGCCACGAAAGCTACCGCAACCGCTTCGAAGCCATCCCCAAAGCCACGCCGTTCCGCCCGCCCCGCACCACACCGAAACCGCGTATGCATCCACAAACCGCGATCGTCGTGGGCAAGTCCGGCGAAGAAATCTGGACCGATGAATACGGCCGGATCAAGTTGCAGTTCCCCTGGGATCGCGACGGCAAGAACGATGAAACCAGTTCCTGCTGGGTGCGTGTGGTGTTGCCGTGGAGCGGCAAGGGCTTCGGCATGCAGTTCGTGCCGCGCATCGGCCAGGAAGTCATCGTGACCTTTATCGACGGCGACCCGGACCGGCCGCTGGTCACCGGTTGCGTGTACAACGGCGACAACGCCCTGCCCTACGCCTTGCCGGCGAACCAGACACAGTCGGGGATCAAGACCCAGTCGTCCAAGGGTGGCGGCGGTTTCAACGAGCTGCGTTTCGAGGACAAGAAGGATGCAGAAGAGGTGTTCCTGCAGGCGCAGAAAGACCTGAAGATCAACGTGCTCAACGACACCACCGCCACCGTCGGCCACGACGAAACCCTCACGGTGCAAAACGCCCGCACCCGTACGGTCAAGGACGGCGACGAAACCGTCACGCTGGAGAAAGGCAAACGCAGCGTGACCATCCAGACCGGCAGCGACACCCTCGATGTGAAGGACAGCCGCACCGTGAAGGTCGGCGCCGACCAGAACCACAGCACCGGCGGCAATTACACCGACAAGGTCACCGGCGACTACAGCCTGACGGTGGACGGCAACCTGACGATCAAGGTCAGCGGCACCCTCACGCTGCAAAGCGGCGGCAGTTTCACGATCAAGAGCGGCGCGGATCTGGCGACCTCGGCCAGCACTTCGATCACCCAGAAGGCCGGCACCGCCATGACCAACCAGGCTGGCACCTCACTGGACAACAAGGCCGGCACGACGCTGACCAACGATGCCGGCATCAGCCTGACCAACAAGGGCGCGGCCTCACAGACCGTGGACGGTGGCGGCATGCTGACCATCAAGGGCGGACTGGTACAGGTCAACTGACAAGGAGTCGCCATGGCGATCACACCGCTGGATTTGCAGCAGAATGACAAACACCTCAAGGGGCGCCTCCAGGATGGGCAACTCGACGGTCCGTTGAATATCAAGGATGACGGTCGCCAGCAGGCAGAGCTGAATTACAGCCAGGGCCAATTGCAGGGCACGTCCCTGCTCTACCATCCCAACGGCAAGGTCTCGGCGCAGATGCCGTTTGTGCGCGACAAGCTGCAAGGTATCGCCAGTTTTTATGCGCCCGAAGGCTGGTTGCAGCGCAAGGCCACTTATCGGCGTGGGTTATTGCATGGCGAGGCGTTCAATTACTTTCCCGACGGGCAAGTGGCGGAGGCCGAGTTCTATCGCGATGGCGTGCGTGAGGGGCGTTATCAGCGCTTTCATCCCAACGGCAAACCGGCGGTGGATGCGCGTTATCTGAATGGGCAATTGATGGAACCGGAGCAAGGATTTGCCGAGGACGGGCGACCGCTGGATGCCGATGGCAAGCCGATTTCCCGGGTGCGCTGGTGGTTTCGCAAGTGGACGGATCCGCAGCAGGCCTGACTCAGGGAATCAACATCTGCATCTGCCCCGGCATCACGATCTTGATCACCCCCGCCCAGTTGCACATCAACGTGCTGTTGGCATCAATCGCCGGCATCCCGCCCAGCAGCAGAGTCGGTGCGCCGCCGGGGATCCACGGCGAAGCGGTGGCGGGAATGCACGGCATCGGTGTCAGTACGCCCATTGCCGCCGCCGTGGCAGCGGCGACCATCGGATTGGCCATGCTCATGCACATGCCGAACGTGGTGACGTTGACCAGCGGAATATGATCCATGATGTTCGCCGCCGGCATCCCGCCGGTCAGCGTGCGGTTGACCGGCAGCACGTTGAGCACCGCCGGTGCGGCGCCGAAACTGCATTGCAGGGTGGCGCTGGCACAGACTTGCGGGCAGCCCATTTCAAAGCTCCTTTCCGAACAAGGCATTCGTGCTAAACCTTAGTCGCCAGCGGCCCGCCGTGCACATTCCCAAAGGTGATTATCGTCCAACACGCTAACCTATAAGACCGAACCGCGCTTGTGACGACCCGAGCGCGCCATTAGATTAGCCAATGATGTCTGGCCTCCAAAATAAGCAGAAGGGATAAGCATGGCGCTTACTGACCAGTCCACCCGTATCCGCTCTGGCGAAGAACTCGATGCCAGCCTGATCGATCCGTACCTCAAGGCGCACATTCCGGGCCTGAGCGGCACGCCGCAGATCAGCCAGTTTCCCGGCGGCGCGTCGAACCTGACCTACCTGCTGGAATACCCGGACCAGGAATTCGTCCTGCGCCGTCCGCCGTTCGGCCACAAGGCCAAGTCCGCCCACGACATGGGCCGCGAATTCCGTATCCTCAACCAGTTGCGCGACGGCTTCCCGTATTGCCCGAAAGCCTACGTGCACTGCACCGACGATTCGGTGATCGGCGCCGAGTTCTATGTGATGGAACGGGTCAAGGGCATCATCCTGCGCTCGGACCTGCCGCCGGAACTGGGCCTGGACGCAGCAAAAACCGAAGCCCTGTGCAAGAGCTTCATCGACCGCTTCGTCGAACTGCACCGGGTCGATTACAACGCCTGCGGCCTCGGCGATCTGGGCAAACCTGAAGGCTACGTCGCCCGGCAGATCAAAGGCTGGAGCGAACGTTACGAAAAAGCGCTGACCCCGGACGCACCGCACTGGGAAAAGGTCAAAGCCTGGCTCAACGACAAGATGCCGGCCGATCACCCGACCTCCAGCATCGTGCACAACGACTACCGCTTCGACAACGTCATCCTCGACCCGAACAACCCGATGCAGATCATCGGCGTGCTCGACTGGGAACTGACCACCCTCGGCGATCCATTGATGGACCTGGGCAACACCCTCGCCTACTGGATCCAGGCCGACGACCCGGCCCCGGTGCAACTGATGCGCCGCCAGCCGAGCCACGCCCCGGGCATGCTGACCCGCCGCGAATTCGTCGACTACTACGCCAAGCGCTCGGGCATCCAGATCGACAATTTCGACTTCTACTACACCTACGGCCTGTTCCGCCTGGCCGGCATCGTGCAGCAGATCTACTACCGCTTCTTCCATGGCCAGACCCAGGACAAACGCTTCGCGCAGTTCATTCACATGAACAAACTGCTGGAGCATATGAGCCTGCAGGTCATTGCCAAATCCAGCCTCTGATGACGGCGTTATAACAAGGCTCACTACAAGGGAATCCCATGTCCAAGACTCAGTTGTTCGACCTCGACGGCAAGATCGCTTTCGTCTCCGGCGCCAGCCGTGGCATCGGTGAAGCCATCGCCAAACTGCTGGCCCAGCAAGGCGCCCACGTCATCGTTTCGAGCCGCAAACTCGAAGGCTGCCAGCACGTGGCCGACGCCATCATCGCCGCCGGCGGCAAGGCCACCGCCGTCGCCTGCCACATCGGCGAAATGGAACAGATCAGCCAGGTCTTCGCCGGGATCAAGGAACAGTTCGGGCGCCTGGACATCCTGGTCAACAACGCCGCGACCAACCCGCAGTTCTGCAACGTGCTGGACACCGACCTCGGCGCCTTCCAGAAAACCGTCGACGTGAACATCCGCGGCTACTTCTTCATGTCAGTGGAAGCCGGCAAGCTGATGCGCGAAAACGGCGGCGGCAGCATCATCAACGTGGCGTCGATCAACGGCATTTCGCCGGGGATCTTCCAGGGCATCTACTCGGTGACCAAAGCTGCGGTGATCAACATGACCAAAGTCTTCGCCAAGGAATGCGCGCAATTCGGCATCCGCTGCAACGCCCTGCTGCCGGGCCTGACCGACACCAAATTCGCTTCGGCCCTGGTGAAGAATGACGCGATCCTGAAGCAAGCCCTGACGCAAATCCCGCTCAAGCGCGTAGCCGACCCGAGCGAAATGGCCGGCGCCGTGCTGTACCTGGCGAGCGATGCTTCGAGCTACACCACCGGCGTATCGCTGAACGTGGACGGCGGTTTCCTGTCCTGATCCGCTTCTGACGCAAAACAAAAGGCAGCCCAAGGGCTGCCTTTTTCATGCCTCCAGTACCTTTGGCAATTGCCAGCCGAAATGCACCGACAGCAAGCGCAACAACAAACACGCCGCCCCCGCCAGCAACGCAGCCGCCACCGGCGAAACGCCCAGCCTGCGCCCGACGATCAACACCACCGCGCCGACAAACGCCGAACTGGCATACAGATCCGCCTGCAACACCACCGGCACCCGCGCCAGCACAATGTCCCGCAGCACCCCGCCACCAACGCCGGTAATCGTGCCCATCAGCATGGACACAAACGGCGAGATCCCGAAATTCAACGCCTTCTGCGCCCCGGCCACGGCAAACAGCGCCAACCCCGCCGCGTCCAGCACGATCAGCGTCGAACCGGACCAGCCCAGCACCTGCTCATGAAACACAAACGCCACCCCGCCCATGGCAAACGCCAGCGCCGGATAGCGCCAGTCGGCCACAGCCTTGGGCGGCGTAGCGCCGATCAACAGATCACGGGTCACCCCGCCGCCGAGCGCAACGATGAAGGCAATCACCATCACGCCCAGCAGATCGAGTTGAGCATGCATCGCCGCAATGGCGCCTTCAACGGCAAACACGGCGGTACCGACCAGATCGGCCACCAGCACAATCCACTCGACCCGCGCCTTCGACGGCGCGTGCGTTATTGAGTGACGCAACGCGTCTTGGTGATGTGTCGGGTTACCTGCCCGTCGGCATACATGTCACCGGCGACCTCGGTATTTTCCATCACCTGACAGGTGCGTTCAGGTGGCGGAGGCGGCGCTGCCGGCGGGGGGGGTGGAGGACTGGCACAGCCACTGAGCAGCACCAGACCGAAAGCCGACAACAACGAAAAACACACGCGTTTCCCAGGATTGTTCATAGGATGACCCGCGATAAAAGGAAGAAAAACTCCCGTCGCCGAGCGTGCAAATACCCGGTTATGGAAACCGAACCACTCATTCCTTATAGACCAGTGGGGGGTGAGTGCCAGTGGAATGGTGGGATTGGGGGGAAATGGCTGTCGATTTTGGGGTGGGGTGAACAAACGGACCGTGTGTTCCGACAGATTCTTGAACAACCTCAAGAACCAGCCCTCACCCCAGCCCTCTCCCGGAGGGAGAGGGAGCCGACGGAGTTGTTCATTCGAGTTGCATCGACGTGAAACACCGAGTTGAACTCAGGTTTTGAAGAGCACACAAGTCGGCTTCACGCTCTTCACCACTCAACACGATGAGCGTTAGCTCGAGTACCGCTTTTGACGTGCCGGCCCCGTCGGCAGGCTGAGTGGAGGGATTGATCCGGGGGTGGGCGCGTAGCGCCGTTCGACGAAGTCGAACACATCGAGAGGAGGTGCAGCGAAGCAAACCGGAGGCGATGCCCCCGGATGAATCCCGGAGCGAAGGAACACCGAGCCACAGCGAGGTGCCGAACGTTGGGGCCAAGCCTTTTGCTTACTTTTCGGCGTTTGGAAAAGTGAGCCGCTGTAAGAGCGGAACCGCCAGCCGCAACGCCCGAAGAAACGGATATTCACCCAAACCCACCCAGAGCATGGTCGGCCCAGAGGCCGCCAAGTTCACCCCGGCGACCGCAAAGAATTACTCTCAAGCTCATACCGCAATTCATCAATCAAGGCATCCACCGCTTCCGGCGTACGCAAGGCATCCAGACTCAACCCACTAATCACCAGATCCACCCGCCCCGAAACCGGCTCATAAAGCTTCACAGTAAGGGAGTGATCCCCATCCACCACACACTCACAAGCCAACGGCGAAAAACTGCGCTCAAGCTGCGCCCGCAACTGCGCCAGATAAATCATCGCGCAAGCTCCATAAAAAGGCGCAACACGCCAGACTCAACGACAAACAACACATTCATAAGGGGCTGATCCATTAGCAGGTTCAAAAGGGACGCGATCACGGAAAAAAACCGCACCGCACCTCACCAGACTAAGAACAGCCCGCCCGATCAAACACCCGAATTTGCACCCCATTAACTAGTGCATTTGCACCTTACCGCTGCCCCCGGCTGCTGCCCGAAAACAACCCACGCTCCCGAGCCCAGACAATCGCCTCGCTGCGACTGTGCACATCGAGCTTCGAATACACCGTCGCCACATGATTGCGCACCGTGTTCGGCGCCAGCTTCAACCGCGCAGCAATCTCCTTGTCCGCCAACCCCTCACAGATCAGCCCCAGCACATCACGCTCCCGGGCCGTCAGATCAGTGAACGAAACACTCGGCAGCTGCGGCGAGTTGACCTTCTTCACATTGGCCAGTTTTTCGATCAGCGTACGGCTGAACCACGACGCATCCTTCATCACCTCTTCAATCGCCGCCACCAGTTCAAGCTCGGTGCGCTTGCGCTCGGTGATGTCCATCAGCACCAGCAAATAGCACACCGTGTCCTGAATGTTGACGGTGTCGGCGGACACCGCGCACTCCAGCAGCTCGGCGTCTTTCCTGCGGATCCGCATGTCGACGCGGTCAACCCGGCCGGTCTTCTCCAGCGCCGCCAGCAACCGGGCGCGTTCCGCCGGTTCATCGATGAAGTCCAGTTGCGCGACGGTCTTGCCGAGCACGTCGTCGCTCTCGTAAGACAGGGTATCGAGAAAGGCCTGATTGACGTCGATCAGCCGCTGCTCGTCGGCGCTGCAGATCAGGATCGGCACCGGCGTCAGGCGAAAGGCCTTGGCGAAGCGCTCCTCGCTTTGGCGAAGGGCGACTTCGGCCTTGTGCCGCAGCTCCATGTCGACGAACGAAAACAGCATGCAGTCCTCGTCGTTGAGCACCAGCGGCTGGCCGGCGACGATCACCTGCTTGCTGCCACCGTCCGGCAGACGCAATTCAGCCTGCATCTGCGGAATGGTCGCGACATCGCGCAGGCGCTGGATCGCCAGTTCCTTGCGTTCGGCCTGTTCGAGAATGTCCAGCTCATAGGTCGAGGCGCCGATCACTTGATCGCGGGTGTAGCCAGTCATCTCCAGGAACCCCGGATTGACCTTGATGTAACGCAGATCACTGAGACGGCAGATCACCGCCGGTGCCGGGTTGGCGTTGAAGGTTTTTTCGAAGCGCTGCTCGGCGTTGGCCCAATCGGTGACGTCGCTCATGATCAGCACCAGCGATTCGGTCTCGCCGTCACGATCGGTCAGCACCATGCTGCGCACACTGTGTACCCAGGTGCGCTCTTCATCGCTGTGCGGGGTGACTTCCACCAGCACATCGCTGAAGGTTTCCCCCGCCGCCACGCGACTGATCGGGTACTGCTCCGGCGTCAGCGTGTGGTTGTTGCGATAACGCAGGTTGAATCGCTCGGCATACTCCCCGGCATTGTTGCCCAGCTCGCCGATCCGGCTGACGCCATGCATCGCCAGCGCGGCTTCGTTGGCCCAGAGGATGGTCTGGTCGAGTTCCAGCAGAATCACTCCGTCAGACAGACCGGCGATGATCTGTTGCAACTGGCGGCGATTGGTTTCGGTGGTCAGGACGTCCCGGCTCATTGGCTCTCCACAAGTACACGCATGTGAAGATTACGACCGCTGGCCGTCGCGATCGTGCCGGGCAATTTTGCCCTTGGTCAGCGCGATGAGTGATCCACCAGTTCCCGCAGCGTATCGAGAAACAGCTTGAGCACCGGTGAGGCATCATCCGCCCGATACGTCGCGTACAACGGCACTTGCGGCAACGCCGGGGTCAGGCGCCGGAACACCAGTCCGGCCGGCGCCAGTTGCTCGATGGAGGCCGGCAACAGCGCCACACCGAACCCGGCACGCACCAGACTGAGCAAGGTCTGCACCTCGATCACCTGCTGGCGGATCTGCGGGGTGAACCCTGCCTGAATGCAGCACTGATAGAGAAAATTGGCGAAGCGCGACTGCTTCAATTCCAGCGCCACGAACGGTTCCTGCGCAAGGTCGGCGGGCGCCAGCACCTCGCGACGAGCCAACGGGTGATCCGCCGGCATCACCACATGAATCGGCTCATGGATCAGCAATTCATTGCGCAACTGCGGGTCGTCATAACCGACCCGAAACACGCAGGCGTCGATGCGTTTCTCCTTCAGCGCCTTGACCTGGGCCGCCGGGGTCATCTCATGCAGACGCCAGGTCACCTGCGGATAGCGTTCGCGAAACAGGTGCAGCGCCTTGGGCAGCACGCCGACCATCACCGAACTGATCATGCCGATTTCCAGCTCGCCGAGCTGCCCGCGCCCGGTCTGCCGGGTCAGGTCCAGCGCCCGTTCGAGTTGTTCGAACACCAGCGGCGCCTGCTCCTTGAGCATCTGCCCCGCCGCTGTCAGCTCGACCCGGTGATGACTGCGCTCGAACAGCGGCGTGCCGAGCTCCTCCTCCAGCAAGCGGATCTGCTGGCTCAGCGGCGGCTGGCAGATGTGCAAGCGTTCGGCGGCGCGGCCGAAGTGCAGCTCATCGGCCAGGGCCATGAAGTACCGCAGCAATCGCAGATCCATGGCGGTTTACCCCAGGCTCAATGGCGTGGAACGCTGACGCACCCCGGTCAGGCTGAACAGCGCATTGGCAATCGCCGGGACCACCGACGGGCTGCCCAGCTCTCCGACGCCGCCCGGTTTGTCCGGCTGACCATCAAGCACGAGGATGTCCACGGGCGGCATGTCGGACATGCGCGTGACGCGATAGTCGTGGAAATTGCTCTGCACCACCCTGCCCTGCTGGATGTCGAGACGGTCGAACAGCGCATGGCCTAGGCCCCACATCAGCCCGCCGTAAATCTGCTCTTCGACTCCGCCGGGCGAGACCGCCAGTCCGCAATCGACCACGCAGGTCAGCTTCTCGACCCGGGCCTTGCCGTCCACTTTCGCGACCCGCGCCACCACGGCGATAAAACTGGTGTAACCCTGATTGGTGGCGATCCCCAGCGCCGTGTCCGGTGGCAATTTCTGGCCCCAACCGGCGCGTTCGGCCGCATGCTTCAGCACCGCGACATGCCGTGGTCGCTCCTGCATGTTGGCCAGCCGGAACGCCAGCGGATCTTCACCGGCCGCATGGGCCAGTTCATCCATGAAGCTTTCCACGGCGAATACGTTGGGAATGAAACTGACCGAGCGATACCAGCCGCTGGGCACGTTGCTTTCGTGTTTGACCCAGTTCAGTTCGAGATGCGGCGGACGGTAGGCGAAGTCCCACGCGGTGATCGCTTCGGTGGTGCTGTAATCCATGTGATCCGGGCGCTCGAAATAGCCCGGCTCCCACTGTTCCGGCGAGGCCGGCGATACCGCATGCAGTTGCAGCGCGGTGAGTTTGCCTTGGGCATCCAGCGCGCCTTTCACCCGATGAAGCGTGGCCGGGTGATTGAACAACGCGTGCATTTCGTCTTCGCGGCTGTTGAGCAGTTTCACCGGCACGCCGCTCTGCTGCGCCAGATACGCCACTTCGAACAGCCAGTATTTGGCTTCCCGCGCACCGAAGCTGCCGCCGGACACCAGCTCATGGATGGTGACCTTGTCCTTGGCGATGCCGCACACGGTCTGCGCCGCTTCCAGCGCCGACGAAGGCACCTGCACGCCGCCCCAATAGGTGATTGCCTTGTCCTTGACCTGCGCGGTGATACAGATCGGCTCCAGCGGGTTTTGCACCTTATAGGGCATGGTGTAATCGGCTTCGAGCAGCTTCGCCGCGCCCGGCCATTGTCCGGCGACATCGCCCTGGGCCATGGCTTTGACGGTTTGCGTTGCCGGGTCGCTGATCGCTGCGAGCTGTGCCTTGGGCAGCTCGGCGCTGTCGAAACCGGCCAGCGGGGAATCGCTCCATTTGATCTCCAGCAACTTGCGTCCCTGCTGTGCGGCCCAAAACGTTTCGGCCAGGACCGCGACGCCTTCGAGGTTGCCGCCGAGTACGTCCGGCCGGCCCGGAATCGCAATCACCTTGCGCACGCCCGGCACCTGCAACGCGGGTGCCGAATCCACTGCGACAACCTTGGCGCCCACCACCGGCGCACGCTGGATCACTGCTACCAGCATCCCCGGCAACTGCACGTCGATGCTGTATTTGAAGCGCCCGCACACCTTGGCCGCCGCATCGCGTTTGTGGCGCAATTTGCCGATGTATTTGAACTGCGCCGGATCCTTCAGCGTGACGTTGACCGGTACCGGCAGATGCGCCGCCGCGCCGGCCAGTTCGCCATAGCCGAGGCTGCGTTTGCTCGACGCATGCACGACCCGGCCTTCTTCGGTGGAGCAGCTGTCAGGGCTGACTTTCCACTGCTGCGCCGCCGCACTGATCAGCAGCGCCCGCGCCGTGGCGCCGGCCATGCGCAGGCGATCATATTCCAGCGACACGCTGGTGCTGCCGCCGGTGGAGAAGACTTTCCAGACCGGATGAATATAGGTTTCAAAGAACGGATCTTCCGGGGTGATGACCTGCACAGTCATCGGGTTCACATCCAGTTCCTCGGCCACACATGCGGCCAAAGCGGTCTGGGTGCCGGTACCGGAATCGTGCTTGTGCACCACCAGTTTCACCGTGCCGTCGGGCAGCACCCGCACCCAGGCGTTGGGTTCGAATTCGGTAGCCGAGGTTTTCGACTCAGCCGCCGCACCGGTTGGCAGATACAGCGCAATTGCCAGGCCGGACACCACCGTCACCGTCTGCTTTAGAAACACCCGACGCGACAGTTCGAAACCTGCATTTTCGACGAGGCTCATCACGCCTCCTTCGGCGCATTCGCCGCACGTTTGATCGCCTTGTTGATGCGCCCGTAAGTGCCGCAGCGGCAGATATTCCCGGACATGGCGTTGCGGATCGAGTCGTCGTTGACCGGCGCCCCGGTGTTGAGCAGCGCGGCGGCGGACATGATCTGCCCGGATTGACAGTAGCCGCATTGCGGCACATCTTCGGCGACCCAGGCCAGTTGCAGCGGATGGTTTTCGCTGGGCGACAGGCCCTCGATGGTGGTGATGCTGTGGCCCGCGACGGCGGCCAGCGGCAACTGGCAGGAACGCACCGCGACCCCGTTCAGGTGCACGGTGCAGGCACCGCACAGGCCCATGCCGCAGCCGAACTTGGTGCCGGTGAGTTTCAACTGATCACGCAACACCCATAACAAGGGCATGGAGGGGGACGCTTCATCCAGCTCGCGTCGTTCGCCGTTAACCGTGAATGCAATCATTGTCAGGCTCCAAAAGAGCGGCCCGTCTTTGTGCGGGCCTGGTCATCGATTATTGGAAGCCCGGGCAACACGCGGCCAGCGACGATTTCTGCCAACCGGTGTAAGCAGGACTAACAACATGTACAAGCGATACCCGTCGGTGCAGTCCATGAGCGCGTTCATCCACGCGGCGCGCAGCGGCAGTTTTTCCAGCGCCGCGCGCAAGCTCGACCTGACCCACAGCGCAATCAGCCAGCAGATCCGCGCCCTGGAAGAATTCATCGGCCAGCCGCTGTTCGTGCGCGAAGGCGGTGGCAGCAACCTGACCGACGCCGGGCAGTTGTTTGCCAGCGTGCTGTCGGATGGTCTGGCGCAGATTGACCGGGCATTGTCCTCGGTGAAAAACCGCAGCGTGGCCCAGCGTCTGACCCTGGATGTCGACAGCGAACTGGCCCAGAGCTGGCTCAATCCGCGCCTGCCGCAGTTGCTCGACGGTTTGCCGGATTTCGAAGTAACGATCCTTTCGATGCCGCGCAGTGATCGCAGCACGTTCGAACGGGTGGACCTGTCGCTGCGCTATGGCTACGGCGATTGGGATGATTGCGAGATGACGCAGATCTGCGGGGACCGGGTGCTGGCGGTGGCGTCTCCGGCGTTGCTGGAGCGGCATGGTTTGCAGCTGCCGTTGAGCCCGGCGCAGATTCTTGAATTACCGCTGTTGGGGTACACGCGACGGTCGTGGATTCCGTGGCTGGATGCAGCCGGGATGACGCCGACGGAGCCGCCGGCGCGGGTGGTTTTCGACAATGCGGCGAATCTGATTGCGGCTGCGGAGGCTGGCATTGGCGCCGGGCTGGTGCGCGGATTATTGGCTGCCGATGCGTTGCGCAGCGGGCGGCTGGTGGCGTTGAACGAGTCGCAGATTGCGGCGCATTACAACCTGTATGCGGTGTGGCCCCATGGGCAGGCCGAGCGGGTGGCGCCTGTTGTTGAAATGATCAAGCAGTTGGCCCGGCAAACACAGTTCTGACGCAATCGCTGGCAAGCCAGCTCCCACAGTGTTTTGTGCCGTGACACAAATCGGGTCAACACCTTCGATCCCTGTGGGAGCTGGCTTGCCAGCGATGGGGACAGCACATTCACCACAAAACCATATCGAACAAGTATCACCACCCCACCCAATTAATATTGTACGAACCCTCCCCCGCCTTCCAATACTCGCCTCAAGCAACCACCCACCCGGGCCGGATGCGAACAGGCGAGGGAATGCGCGAGTGCTGCGCATAGAAACGGCCGATTGCCCGGGACGTGGATGCTGTGAGCCGCAAGGCTCCCTTCCCCGCTATCAGGAGATCGACTTCAATGATCATCGATATCAGCTGCTATCCCACCGATCTGGTGGACCTCGCCTGGAGGCATGACGGTGACCCGTTCACCGGCGAGCGTCTGCTGGAGATGATGGATGGCCCGTACATGGTCAACGGCAAGCCTCGCCGCATCGACAAAGCCTTCATCCAGCCACCGCAAGGCAACACCATTTACACCTGGACCGACGGCGAACTGTCGGGCCGCGAATCCATCGACGCCTACATGGCCTACACCCTGAAAATGGTCCAGACCTACCCGGACCGTTTCATCGGCTGCTTCGTCTACAACCCGCGCTGCGGCGTGGAAAACGGCGTCGAGGCGATCGAGCGCTACGTCAAGGAACACGGTTTCAAGATGGTGCAGATGCAGGCCAACATGCACGCCTACCGTCCCGACCGTGCGCTGGACTGGGTGCGCCCGGCCTTCGAGAAATGCGCCGAACTGGGCATTCCGGTCAAACTGCACACCGGCGACGGGCCTTACAGCATCCCGTCGGAATGGGTGCCGATGATCAAGGAATTCCCCAACGTCGATTTCATCATGGCCCACTTCGGCGTGCAGACCGGCGGCGTCTACGTGTTCGAACCGATGCAGTGGGCAATGGAGCTGCCCAACGTCTATTGCGAATCCGGCTGGTGCCTGCAATCGCGGATCGTCGAGTTCGCCAAGGTGCTGCCGACCCACAAGATCCTGTTCGGCACCGACACCCCGCCGAACGAACCGGGCATGTGGCTGCGCCTGCTCGAAGTGCTGTGCCACGAGCCGCCGCAGGGCCTGAACCTCGACGAGGACACCCTCGAAGACTACCTGGGCAACAACACCGCACGGATGATCGGCCTTCAGCCGTCCCCGCCGCCGCGTTCCGTTTCCGAAGCAGAGGCGCAACTCAAGCGCCCCGTCACCACTCAACTGGCCAGGAGCTGAACCGATGATCATCGACACCCATCTGCACCCCACCAACCTGGTCGACGAGGCCTGGCGCCACACTGGCGAACCGTTCACCGGCGAGCGCATGCTTAAGCTGATGGACGGCCCGTACATGATCAACGGCAAGCCGCGCCGGATCGACATGGGCTTCATCCAGCCGCCACCGGGCAACACCGGTTATCGCGACGGCAACCGCCGGGGCCGCGAGGGCGTGCGCGACTACATGTCGTACGTCGCCGAATTGTGCGTGAAGTACCCGGACCGCTTCATCGGCAACTTCAACTTCAACCCACGCTGGGGGCCGGAAAACGGCGCGGCAGAGCTGGAATTCCACATCAAGGAATACGGCTTCAAGATGCTCAAGCTGCACGCCAACATGCACGGCTATCGCCCGGATCGCGCACTCGACTGGCTGCGTCCGGCGATGAAGGTCTGCGCCAAGTACAACATCGTGGTGCTGATCCACACCGGCGACGGCCCGTACACCATTCCGACGATGTTCTACCCGATCATCCGCGAGTTCCCGATGGTCAATTTCATCATCGGTCACTTCGGCATCCAGACCGGTGGCAACTACTCGTTCGAGGCGTTCTGGATGGCGATGGACACGCCGAACGTGTACTGCGAGTCCGGCTGGTGCTTCCAGTCGCGGATCGTCGAATTCGCCAAGGAGCTGCCGCGCAACAAGATCGTGTTCGGCACCGACTCGCCGCCGAACGAACCGGGCATGTGGCTGCGCGAGCTGGAAGTGTTGTGCTCGCCGGCACCCCAGGGCCTGGGGATCGACGAGGATCACCTTGAGGATTACCTGGGCAACAACATCGCCAGGCTGTGCGGGATCGAACCGACCCCGCCACCCAAGGACCTGGCCGAGGCGGACATTCGTCTGACCACGACCTACCTCTAAACCCGTACACAGCGACTTTACAGGCGCGAAGATGACCCGGCGTTCGCTCGACCGGCAGGCCAACGGCTTGTCGATCGAACGCCACCCTCACCCCTGCGCGCCTGCTTTTTACAAGGTGAAACCATGACCCGTTCGACGCTCGGCGACTCTCAGGATTTTCACGTATTCATCGACGCCTATCGCCGCCAGTACCCGGACGATGTGCTGACCATCACCCAACCTCTTTCCGCCGATCAGGACGTCACCGCCCTGGTCGATGCCCTCGCCGCCCAGGGCCGCGACCCGCTGCTGATCTGCGAACACGTCGGCAACCTCGGCGTGCCGGTGGCGACCAACCTGTTCGCCTCCCGCCGACGTATCGCCCGACTGTTCGGCGTCAGTGCCGCGCAGTTGCACGAAACCTTCCAGACCCGCGCCAACCAGCCGATCGCGCCGCGCTACGTCGAAACCGGCCCGGTGCTCGACGAGGTGTTCGAGGGTGAAGCGCTGGATCTGGCGCTACTGCCGATGCTCAAGCATTTCGACAGTGATCGCGGCCCCTACATCACCAACGCGATCATCATCGCCGAAGACCCGCTGACTGGCATCGCCAACATGAGCTACCACCGCTCGATGCGCCACGCCCGTCAGGCCCTGGCCACCAGCCTGCACTCGCGCGGGCACCTGTGGCGGATGTTGCAGACCGCCCGCGAACGCGGCGAAGAACTGCGCGTGGCCATGGTGGTCGGCGCGCACCCGCTGTTCATGCTCGCCGCTGCGGCTCGCTTGCCTTACGGCAGCGACGAACGCGCGGTGGCCGGCGGGCTGTTCGGTGCGCCGCTGGAACTGGTCAAGACCCCGCGCTATGGCATCGGCGTGCCGGCTTACGCCGAGTTCGTGCTCGAAGGCGCGATAGACCCGGCGGCCTATGCCGAAGAAGGTCCGTTCGGCGAATTCAGCGGTTACTCCTCGGATCGTTCGACCAACAATGTGTTGCGCGTCGACACCCTGTTGCGGCGCAAGGACGCCTGGCTGGTGGACGTGATGGGCGGGCGCTATGCCGAACACCTGACCCTGGCGCGGCTGCCCCGCGAAGCGGAAATGAGCGAGAAGCTCAAGGCGCGTTTCCCCGCCGTCACCGCCGTGCATTACCCGAATTCCGGCACGCACTTTCATTGCTACGTGGCGCTGGACCAGAGCCGCGACGGCGAGGCCCGGCAAATCATGCTGGCCCTGCTCGGCTGGGATCCGTACCTGAAAACCGTGATCGCAGTGGACAGCGATATCGACCTCACCGACGACAGCCAGGTGCTGTGGGCATTGGCCACGCACTTCCAGCCGCACCTCGACATTTTCACCATCGACGGTTTGCCCGGCAGCCCGCTGGACCCGTCGTCCTCGGTCAATGGCACCACCTCGCGCATGGGCCTGGATGCCACGCGCGGCTCGGGGTTTGACGGGATCAAGGCGCAGCTCGATCAGGACGTGCTCGAACGCGCCCGGCAACTGCTTGAGGGTCTGTCATCGTGAACCGCCAGCGGATGGTGGTCGGCATCAGCGGCGCGTCCGGGTTCATCTACGGCGTGCGCCTGCTGGAGTTGCTGGCCGAGTTGAATATCGAAAGCCACCTGATCATCAGCCGCGCCGCGCTGCTGACCATGGCCCACGAAACCGACTACAAACTGGCCGACGTCACCGCCCTCGCCAGCCATTATCACCGCGCCGACGACGTCGCCGCCGGGATCGCCAGCGGTTCGTTCCGCTGCCTGGGCATGGTGGTAGCGCCGTGCTCGATGCGCACCCTGGCGGAGATCGCCACCGGCACCTCATCGGGGCTGATCGGCCGCACCGCCGACGTCACCCTCAAGGAGCGTCGCACCCTGGTGCTGATGGCCCGCGAAACGCCGCTGACCCTCGCCCACCTGCGCAACATGACCGCCGTCACCGAGATGGGCGGGATCATCGCCCCGCCGGTGCCGGCCTTCTACGCCCGCCCCGACAGCCTGGCGCAAATGGTCGACCACAGCCTCGGCCGCGTCCTCGACCTGTTCGGCCTCGATGCCGGCACCGCACTGCGCTGGGGTGAAGCCCCGGCCACCGACCAAATCCAGCCTCACTCCCCTTCATCGTGCACCGGTCTATCAATACCAAGGAGCCTCACATGAACACCCCCTTCAACGCCCCGACCCCGAACACCAAAATCCCGGTCACCATCCTCACCGGGTTCCTCGGTGCCGGCAAAACCACCCTGCTCAACTACATCCTCAAGGAGAACCATGGCCGCAAGATCGCGGTGATCGAAAACGAGTTCGGCGAGGTCGGCATCGACGGCGATCTGGTGCTCAGCTCCGAGACCGAAGAGATCTACGAAATGGTCAACGGCTGCGTCTGCTGCACCGCCGAAGTCCGCGAGGATCTGGTGCGCATCGTCCGTGAACTGGTGGCGCGTCCGGTGCGGCTCGACCACATTCTGATCGAGACCAGCGGCCTGGCCGACCCGTACCCGGTGGCCCAGAGCTTTTTCATCAACGACCCGATTGCCGAGGAAGTCGAACTCGACGCCATCGTGACCATGGTCGATGCCAAGCACATCGCCCAGCACCTGGAAGACCTGCAACTGGACGGCGTCGACAATCAGGCCGTGGATCAGATCGTCTGCGCCGATCGCATCGTTATCAACAAGGTCGATCTGGTCAGTGCTGAAGAGGTGGAAACCCTGCGCGGCAAGATTCGGGGATTGAACGCCACGGCGGATCTGGTGACCTCGACCCATGCGCAGATCGACCTGTCGAAAATCCTCGGCATCGGCGCCTTCGAATGCACGCAGAAGCTGATGGAAATCGGCGCGGATCAGCACGATCACGATCACGATCACCACGACCATGACCATCACGCTGAAGAACCCGATCACGAGCACGACCCGAGCGTGTCCTCGGTGGGCATCGCCGTGGACGGCGCCGTCAACCTGATGGCCTTCCACCGCTGGATCAGCGAGTTGCGCAGTGCTCAGGCCGACAACCTGTACCGCATGAAAGGCGTGCTGGCGGTGGCCAACGAAGACCAGCGCTACGTGCTGCAAGGCGTGCACAGCCTGGTGGAATTTCGCGCCTCGACCGCGTGGGGCAGCGAGCCGCGCTCGAGCAAGATCGTGTTCATCGGCCGCGACCTGGATCGGGCGGCGCTGAACCAGGGCTTCGCCGCCTGCCTGGCCGGCTGAAACCCGGCATCGGAGCCGGTGGATGGCGGTTCCGGGCACACAGAACGAATACCCCTCTGTACCGAATAACAACAGCTAGAGGTGATTCCCCATGTCGTCAGCCAGTTCCTCCTCCACCGTCCACCCCGTCGACCGCGTCCTGCCGGTGCGACAGATGCTCACCCTCGGCCTGCAGCACATGGCCGTCTCGTACATCGGCGCCATCGCCGTGCCGTTGATTGTCGCCAGTGCCCTGAAGATGTCCCACGCCGACACGGTGGTGCTGATCAGCACCACCCTGTTCTGCTCCGGCATCGCCACGCTGTTGCAGACCGTCGGTTTCTGGAAGTTTGGCGTGCGCCTGCCGATTCTGCAGGGCGTGGCGTTCAGCAGCGTCGGGCCGGTGATTGCCATCGGCAGCAACCCGGAGGTGGGTTTCGCCGGGGTCTGCGGGGCGGTGATCGGCGCGGGGATTTTCACCCTGCTGATGGCGCCGTTCGTGGGCCGCTTGCGACGATTCTTTCCGCCGGTGGTGACCGGTTGCATCGTCACGGTGATCGGTCTGCAGCTGTTCCCGATTGCCTACGAGTGGGTCGGCGGCGGGCGCAACGCGAGCAATTTCGGCGCCCCGGCGTTTCTTGCCGTGGCGGTGCTGGTGCTGCTGACCATTCTGCTGGTCAACCGTTATGGCAGCCCGTTGCTGCGCAACATGGCGGTACTGGTGGGCATGCTGGTGGGCGCCGGTCTGGCTTACGCTCTGGGCATGGGTAACTTTCACAGCGTGCAGGACGCGCCGTGGCTGACCGTGCCCTACCCGTTCTATTTCGGTTTGCCGACCTTCAGCCTGATCCCCATCGCCACCATGGTGGTGGTAATGATCGTGCAGATGGTCGAGTCCATGGGCCTGTTCGTGGCCATCGGCGATATCGTCGACAAACCGGTGGACGACAAACAGGTGATCAACGGCCTGCGCGCCAACGGCCTGGCCAGCACCATCGCCGGGATGTTCGCCGCGTTCCCGTTCATTGCCTTCATGGAAAACGTCGGGCTGGTGATCCTGACCGGCGTACGCAGCCGCTGGGTGGTGGCGATCAGCGGTCTGCTGATGTGCTCGATTGCCTTGGTACCGAAGGCCGGGGCGATCATCGCCTCGATGCCGACCGCTGCGCTGGGCGGTGCCGGCATCGCCATGTTCGGCGTGGTCGCGGCGGCCGGCATCCAGACCCTGGCCAAAGTCGACTACGAGCGCAACCGCTACAACGTGCTGATCGTCGGTTTCACCATCGCCGCCGCCCTGGTGCCGGTGCTCGCCCCGACCCTGTTCAAACAATTGCCCGAGTGGTCACAGCCGTTCCTGCACAGCAGCGTGGTCATCGCCTGCCTGGTGTCGGTGCTGCTCAACGCGGCGCTCAACGGCGTCAGCGTGCCAGAAACCACACCCGGCAAATCCGCCTCGCACATCCTCTGACTGGAGCTGCCCATGACTCGACTTCAAAACATCCTGATCAAAAATCCCGTGGCGGTGATGACCGGCCTGCGCGGCCCCCGTGCCCGGGCCGGCGCCGTGGACATCCGCGTGGTCAACGGCCGCATCACCGAAATGGCCGCCAACCTTGAGCCGCAACCCGGTGAGCGAGTGATCGACGCGCGCAATTCGGTGGTCTATCCGGGCTGGATCAACACCCACCATCACCTGTTCCAGAACCTGCTCAAAGCCGTGCCCGAAGGCTTGAATCAGGACCTGCAAGGCTGGCTGGCCAGCGTGCCCTACCCGCGCCTGAACCGCTTCACCCCGCAACTGGCGCGGATCGCCGCACGACTGGGGATGGTCGAACTGCTGCTGTCCGGCGTCACCACCTGCGCCGATCACCACTACCTCTACCACGCCCACGGCAGCACCGAGACCGGCGACCTGCTGTTCGACCTCGCCGAGGAATTCGGCCTGCGTTTCGTGCTGTGCCGAGGCGGTGCGCTGGAGTCGGCGAGCGCGCATCCGGGTTTCTCGAAAACCGCGCTGCAACCGGAGTCCCTGGAACAAATGGTCGGCGATCTCGAACGGCTGAAATCGCGCTATCACCAGGACACCCCGGACGCGTTACGCCGGGTGGTCGTGGCACCGACCACACCGACCTTCTCGCTGCCGCCGACGCTATTGCGCGAACTGGCGCACATCGCCCGAGGCATGGGATTGCGCCTGCACACGCACCTGTCGGAAACCCAGAACTACGTGAATTTCTGCCGCGACAAGTACAACTGCCTGCCCGTGGAATTCGTCGCCGAACACGAATGGCTCGGTCCGGACGTCTGGTTCGCCCACGCCGTGCACCTGCAACCGGGGGAAATCCGCATGCTCGCCCAGACCGGCACCGGCGTCTCCCACTGCCCGGTGAGCAACGCCCGGCTGGGCAGCGGCGTCGCGCCGATCCCGCAGATGTACGAAGCGGGCGTGCCGATCTCCCTCGGCGTCGACGGTGTGGCCTCCAACGAATCCGGAAGCATGGTCGGCGAAGCCAACACCGCGTGGCTGATCCACCGCGCCGAACAGGGCGCCTCGGCCACCACCGCCGAAGACGTCATCCACTGGGGCACCGCCGGCGGCGCGCAAGTGCTAGGCCTCGGCGCGGTCGGCACACTGGAAGTCGGCCAGGCAGCGGACCTGGTGATCTACAGCCTCGACCATCCACGCTTCTACGGCTTCCACGACAGCGCCGTCGCACCGGTCGTCGCGGGTGAGCCGATTGCCGTGAAATACAGCCTGGTGGGTGGGCGGATCGTGGTCGATAACGGGGTGATTCCGGGGCTGGATATCGAGCGGATGCGGGCCGAGGCCTGGGAGGGTGTGCAGGCGATGATGAAGATCGACGATTGATGCATCTCCGGTGGGAGCGGCGGTGCGACGATTCGTCTCATCGGCTTCCACCGGCGGCATTAGCGCCTTCCCGTTTTGTCGACTAACGTTAGTACCTCATCGGATTGAGCCCCTGCCAGCTACACCGGGCTCTTGATCAAGGAGAGACTGATGACATCCAACCGCCTCATCGAACAGACCTATCGCACTTGGTCCAGCCCCATCCTGCTGGAGCTGAAAAGGCGCGAGCACGAGATGGCGCCGGCCGAGCGTCAGGCGCTTGAAAATGTAATGGTGGAAAGACGATTGCTGGACGTTGGCAACCCGAATGGCGTTGAACGGCGTAAAGGCGCGGCGAGTAAAACCGACAATCCCGGGTAATCACTTCACCCGTCCGGGTTCACGCTCAGCCCCAGTTTCAATAGCTCTTTGCGCAGGATCGAGGGCTTCAGAATCGCCAACCCAGCTTGCCATTCCATCGGCAGCAAACGACTCAACTTCTGCTGGCTGACCACGGGTTCGGCCAGCAAACAACTTTTGCGTTGGCTGATGCTGATGACGTTCAACAACCAGTCATCGCCCTGCCCGCCCATCCAGCGGCAAATCTCGCTGCGATACTTCTCGATCAATGCATCGGCGTCCCACACGGTCATCTGCGCAAAAACCTCGGGCAACCGGCTCTCGGGTTTCATGCGTTTGAGATCGGCGGCCAATGCAGCAGACATGTCTGATTCGATAGCCGCCTGACATTCGAGGAAGTACTGCTCGGGCCAGTCCGCCGTGAGTTTCCCGTGTGGCGCGAGTTCGGCGTAGGCGTCGACATCCGCCGCCGTGGTCATCTGCCCGGTGAAATTCAGCGTGTTGTCCAGAATCGCGGTGGCCAGCAGCGCGGCGCTTTGTTCGCTGATGCGCGGCAGCAAACCTGCGGCTTTCCAGCGCTGGAAAATCTGAGTCGCCGCCGCGCCGATCGGGCGGATATCGGCAGCAGATCCGAGCTTCTGCGCCCAATGGTCTTCAAAGCCCGGATGATGGTCGATGACTTCCACCACCCGGTCGAGTGCGACCATCGGGTCGAAGTGGTGGTAATCGGAGACATCGACCAGCACGAACTCATCGTCGGAGGTCGGACGGTAATCGTCCAGAACGGCGCCCCAGCCGAGCACGGTGTTCGAAACGCTGGCATTGGGTTTTGCGCTGCTGACGGCGCGGGCGGGAATGCCTTGCAGGTTGAGCAGTTCGGCGTAGGCGATGCAGCAGGCACAAGCGTCGATGTCCAGATACGCCGAGCCTGAAGTAATGATTTTGATAGGCGACATTGCGCGTCCCTGGCTTCCTTTTCCGGGGCGGCAACGTCGCACGAACAGATGACAGTTTGAAGTCAGGCAGCGCGTTGCCCACCCGCCACCGCCGCAGACGCCGCCAGCATCGCCCGCAGCAACACCGCACACCCGGCTGCCAGATCGTCCGGCGCGGCGTTTTCGATTTCGTTGTGGCTGATGCCGCCCTCGCACGGCACGAAGATCATCCCGGCCGGGCCGAGTTCGGCGAGGAAAATTGCGTCGTGGCCGGCGCCGCTGACGATGTCCATGTGCGACAGGCCCAGACCTTTGGCGGCGCCGCGCACCGCTTCGACACAGCCTTTTTCGAAGTACAGCGGCGGGAAGTCGGCGGTGGGGGTCAGCTCGTAGGTCAGGCCGTGTTCTTCGCAGGTGGTTTCGATGACTTGCTTGACCTCCGCGATCATCGAGTCGAGGCGTGCCGGTTCCAGATGCCGGAAGTCGAGGGTCATGCGCACCTCACCGGGAATGACGTTGCGCGAACCCGGATAGGCTTGCAGGCATCCGACCGTGCCGCAGGCGTGGGGTTGGTGTCCGAGGGCGGCGCGATTGACTGCGCCGACGATCACCGAGGCGCCCACCAATGCGTCCTTGCGCAGGTGCATCGGGGTCGGGCCGGCGTGGGCTTCGACGCCGCGCAGTTTCAGGTCGAACCACTTCTGCCCCAGAGCGCCAAGTACCACACCGATGGTTTTCTGTTCGTCCTCCAGGATTGGCCCCTGTTCGATGTGTGCCTCGAAATAGGCGCCGACCTTGTGCCCGCTGACCTTGCGCGGCCCGGCGTAGCCGATGGCGTTCAGCGCTTCGCCAACGGTTACGCCGTCGGCATCGACCTTGGCCAGGGTTTCTTCGAGGGTGAATTTTTCCGCGAACACGCCGGAACCCATCATGCACGGGGCGAAGCGCGAGCCTTCTTCGTTGGTCCAGACCACCACTTCCAGCGGCGCCTCGGTTTCCACGCCCAGGTCGTTGAGGGTGCGCAGCACCTCGACCCCGGCCAGCACACCGAAGCAGCCGTCGAACTTGCCGCCGGTGGGCTGGGTGTCGATGTGGCTGCCGGTCATCACCGGGGGCAGGTTCGGGTTGCGCCCGGGGCGGCGGGCGAAGATGTTGCCGACTTCATCGACCGTGACGCTGCAGCCGGCGTCTTTGCACCACTGCACGAAAATATCGCGGGCCTGGCGGTCGAGGTCGGTCAGGGCCAGGCGACAGACCCCGCCCTTGACCGTGGCGCCGAGTTTGGCCAATTCCATGAGCGACGCCCACAAGCGGTCGCGGTTGATGTGCTGATGGGTCGATTGCAGAACGTCTACGGCTGCGTTCATGGGGATCTCCTCAGGCAGTTTTCTTATGGATATTGCTGCGGTGACTGTCTGGCCACCATCGCTGGCAAGCCAGCTCCCACAGGGAATGCAGTCGTACACAAATGCTGTGTCCACCGGAAAACCTGTGGGAGCGAGCTTGCTCGCGATGAGGCCCTCCTCTACACCGGTGATTTCACGACAGAAGGCTGTGCCCGCATCGCGCACAACCCGTAATAGATCAACCCGCCCAACGCCGAGCCGGTGAACCAGCCGTAGCTGTAGAACCAGCTGAACGCGCTGCTACCCAGCGACAGCAGGGTCAGCACCACCGGCACGCCGAAGGCGATGAACCCGGACCAGTTCCACGCCGGGTACACGTCGTCGCGGTACAGGCCGGCCAGGTCCAGTTGTTGTTTCTTGATCAGGAAATAGTCCACCACCATGATCCCGGCAATCGGCCCGAGCAGGCTGGAATAGCCCAGCAGCCAGTTCGAATACACGGTTTCCAGGCTGACATCGGAGACGATCCAGCCGAGCTTTTTCAGCAACTCATGGCCCATCAGCGCCAGGCCGACGAACCCGGTGAGAATCACTGCCTTGGTGCGGTTGATGACCTTGGGCGCAATGTTCTGGAAGTCGTTGGTCGGCGAAACGATGTTGGCGGCGGTGTTGGTCGACAGCGTGGCGATGATGATCAACGCCATGGCTACCGCGACCCACACCGGGCTCTGGATGTGGCCTATCAACGTCACCGGATCGGAGACGCTGACGCCCACCAGTTTCACCGACGCGGCGGTCATCACCACGCCCAGTGCGGCGAACAGGAACATGGTCAGCGGCAGGCCGAAAATCTGTCCGAGGATCTGATCTTTCTGGCTGCGGGCATAACGGCTGAAGTCGGGAATGTTCAGCGACAGCGTGGCCCAGAAGCCGACCATCGCCGTCAGCCCGGCAGCGAAGTAACTAACCACGCTTGCGCCCTCGGGACGCTTCGGCGGAATCGCCAGCAGTTCAGTCATCGACACATTCGGCATGGCCCACACCAGCAGCCCGATGCCGACCGCCACCAACAGCGGCGCCGACAGGGTTTCCAGCCATTTGATCGACTCGGCGCCACGGATCACCACCCACAGGTTCAGCGTCCAGAAGATCATGAAACCGATCACCTCCCCCGTGCCGCCAAGGGTTTTCCAGCCCTCGAAGATCGAGCCAAGAAACAGGTGGATCGCCAGCCCGCCGAACATGGTCTGGATGCCGAACCAGCCGCAGGCCACCAGCGCCCGGATCAGGCACGGCACGTTGGAGCCGAGAATCCCGAAGGACGAGCGCAGCAGTACCGGAAACGGGATGCCGTATTTGGTGCCGGGAAACGCATTCAGCGTCAGCGGGATGAGGACGATGATGTTGGCGAACAGAATCGCCAGCAGCGCCTCGCCGACAGTCAAACCGAAATACGCGGTGAGCACGCCGCCCAGGGTGTAGGTCGGCACGCAGATCGACATGCCGACCCACAGGGCGGTGATGTGCCATTTGTTCCAGGTTCGTTCGCGCACCTTGGTCGGTGCCATGTCGTGGTTGTAACGGGGACTGTCGAGGACGTCGCTGCCGGCTTCGAGTTCGAACAAGCCGTCGCGCTCGGTCACTTGCGATCTGTTCTGTTGCATGGCCGCTCCACTGTTTCTTCTGATTATTTTTTTGCTCATCAGGCGGCTGCACACGCGGGTGCGAGCCGAACGATGGCCGGAGGAACTGACAACTTTCATGCACCGGCCATGGTGTCAGCGGCGGCATCAATAAACGTGCCGGGTGCCCCGCTTGCGCATCGGGCCGTGCTTTCAACTTTGCGTAACCAACTGATGTTTATCAGTTTTAATTATTCACCTTGTGAGGCCGCGAAAACTTGACTGAACACTCAGGCTAAATGCCAGGCAAGTTGTCCGAACTGTCAGGACTCAATCTGGTGCACCGCACTTTTTTTCATCGTGGGCGATCAGCCGCAGCTCAACTTCAAGCGGCTGATTTCACATAGGAAATCTTGCTCATATTTCCAACCTGTCAAGTGCGTCAAAATGGGGAAGCGCCTCACCATTTTGGTGATTTATGATTTTTATCGTTATTTATCAGCCATTTAAATCAGTCATAAGCTTATAAAAAATAATCTTGATCAATTGCAGAACTGCGACTAGCGTCTATTCCTGACAGCGCTGACAAGATTACACATTTGGCGCTGCAAACAATAAAACACTAGAACCGGCACAAGTCGGTCATGCCTGCGAGGAACTCGGAATGTCTCTGTTGATCCGTGGCGCCACCGTTGTTACCCATGATGAAAGTTACCGCGCCGATGTCTATTGCGCTGACGGCGTGATCAAAGCCATTGGTGAAAACCTGGATGTTCCCGCCGGCGCCGAAGTGCTCGACGGCAGCGGCCAGTACCTGATGCCCGGCGGCATCGATCCGCACACACACATGCAACTCCCGTTCATGGGCACCGTGGCCAGCGAAGACTTCTACAGCGGCACCGCCGCAGGCCTGGCCGGCGGCACCACCTCGATCATCGATTTCGTGATTCCCAATCCGCAGCAGTCGCTGCTCGAAGCCTTTCACCAGTGGCGCGGCTGGGCGGAGAAGTCGGCGTCGGACTACGGCTTCCACGTCGCGATCACCTGGTGGAGCGAGCAGGTCCGCGAGGAAATGGCCGAACTGGTCAGTCATCACGGGATCAACAGCTTCAAGCATTTCATGGCCTACAAGAACGCGATCATGGCCGCCGACGACACGCTGGTGGCAAGCTTCGAGCGCTGCCTGGAACTCGGCGCGGTGCCGACCGTCCACGCGGAAAACGGCGAGCTGGTCTATCACCTGCAACGCAAGCTGATGGCTCAGGGCATCACCGGGCCGGAAGCGCATCCGCTGTCCCGGCCCTCGCAGGTCGAAGGCGAAGCCGCGAGCCGGGCGATCCGCATTGCCGAAACCATCGGCACGCCGCTGTACCTGGTGCACGTCTCGACCAAGGAAGCCCTCGACGAAATCACCTACGCCCGCAGCAAGGGCCAACCGGTCTACGGTGAAGTGCTGGCCGGGCATCTGCTGCTGGACGACAGCGTCTACCAGCACCCGGACTGGCAGACCGCCGCCGGCTACGTGATGAGCCCGCCGTTCCGTCCGCGCGGGCATCAAGAGGCACTGTGGCATGGTCTGCAGAGCGGCAATCTGCACACCACCGCCACCGACCATTGCTGCTTCTGCGCCGAGCAGAAAGCCGCCGGCCGCGACGATTTCAGCAAGATCCCCAACGGCACCGCCGGCATCGAAGACCGCATGGCGGTGTTGTGGGATGAAGGGGTGAACACCGGGCGGTTGTCGATGCAGGACTTCGTCGCCCTCACCTCCACCCACACCGCCAAGATCTTCAACCTCTACCCGCGCAAGGGCGCGATCCGCGTCGGCGCCGATGCCGACCTGGTGCTGTGGGACCCGCAAGGCACCCGCACCATCTCCGCCAAGACCCACCATCAGCAGGTGGACTTCAACATCTTCGAAGGCAAGACCGTGCGCGGTGTGCCGAGCCATACCGTCAGCCAGGGGAAAGTGGTCTGGGCCGACGGCGACCTGCGCGCCGAGCGCGGGGCGGGCCGGTATATCGAACGGCCGGCGTATCCGGCGGTGTTTGATTTGCTGAGCAAGCGGGCTGAGTTGCATAAGCCGACTGCTGTGAAACGCTGAAAGCGGCCTTCGGCCTCATCGCTGGCAAGCCAGCTCACACAGGAATCCAGGGTGTTCATAAGCTCCTGTGGGAGCGGGCTTGCCAGCGATAAGGCCAGTTCAGACAACACAAAAGAACCACTGCCCGACAGAGGCAGAAAACCTCAAATAACCGTGAGGCAAAAAACCGTGATCGAGACCCTGAACCATCTCCCGCACCCGCACGAAAGTGCGGCCGCCCTCGCCGGCCATTTCACCGATCTGGCGCCGCCGCTCAACGACCGTCAGGCGCACCTGGAAGCCTCGCGCTGCCTGTATTGCTACGACGCTCCGTGCGTGAACGCGTGCCCGAGCGAGATCGACATTCCGTCGTTCATCCGCAACATCCATCAGGACAACGTGCCCGGTGCGGCGCAGAAGATCCTTTCGGCGAACATCCTCGGCGGCAGTTGCGCCCGGGTCTGCCCGACCGAAATCCTTTGCCAGCAAGCCTGCGTGCGCAACAACGCCCACGAATGCGCGCCAGTGCTGATCGGCCTGCTGCAACGCTACGCCGTGGACAACGCGCACTTCACCGAGCACCCGTTCCAGCGCGCCGCCGCCACCGGCAAACGTATTGCCGTGGTCGGTGCCGGTCCGGCGGGTCTGTCCTGCGCCCATCGCAGTGCGATGCACGGCCATGACGTGGTGATTTTCGAGGCACGGGAAAAGGCTGGCGGGCTCAACGAATACGGGATCGCCAAGTACAAACTGGTGGATGACTACGCACAGAAGGAACTGGATTTCCTCCTGCAAATCGGCGGCATCGAAATCCGCCACGGGCAGAAGCTCGGTGAAAATCTGACCCTCAGCGAACTGCATCAACAGTTCGACGCGGTGTTCCTCGGCCTCGGCCTCAATGCGAGCAAACAACTTGGCCTGGCCCACGAAGACGCGCCCGGCCTGCTCGCCGCCACCGACTACATCCGTGAACTGCGCCAGGCCGATGACCTGTCGCAACTGCCGCTGGCCGAGCACTGCATCGTCCTCGGCGCCGGCAACACCGCCATCGACATGGCCGTGCAAATGGCCCGCCTCGGCGCCCGCGACGTCAACCTGGTGTATCGCCGTGGCGCGGCGGACATGGGCGCCACCGGCCACGAACAGGACATCGCCAAGGCCAATCAGGTGCGGCTGCTGACCTGGGCGCAACCGGACGAAGTGCTGCTCGACGCTCAAGGCAAGGTGCGCGGCATGCGCTTCGCCCGCACGCATCTGGTGGAGGGTCGCCTGCAAACCACGGGCGAGACCTTCGAACTGGCCGCCGATGCAATCTTCAAAGCCATCGGCCAGGCCTTCGACGCCAGCGCCCTCGCCGACCCGCTGGCCCGCGAATTGAAGCGTCAGGGTGAACGGATTCAGGTCGATGAAAACCTGCGTACCAGCATCCCCGGCGTGTATGCCGGCGGCGACTGCACCAGCCTCGATCAGGACCTGACCGTGCAAGCGGTGCAACACGGCAAGCGCGCCGCCGAGGCGATCAACGCTCAACTGATGCTCAACGTGGAGGCTGCGTAAATGGCCGATCTTTCGATTGTCTTCGCCGGAATCAAAGCCCCCAACCCGTTCTGGCTGGCCTCCGCGCCACCGACCGACAAAGCCTACAACGTGGTGCGCGCCTTCGAGGCCGGCTGGGGCGGTGTGGTCTGGAAAACCCTGGGGGAAGACCCGGCAGCGGTCAACGTGTCCTCTCGCTACTCGGCGCATTACGGCAACAACCGCGAAGTGTTGGGCATCAACAATATCGAACTGATCACCGACCGCTCGCTGGAGATCAACCTGCGGGAAATCACCCAGGTGAAAAAGGACTGGCCGGACCGCGCGCTGATCGTGTCGCTGATGGTGCCCTGCGTAGAAGAGTCGTGGAAACACATCCTGCCGCTGGTGGAAGCCACCGGCGCCGATGGCATCGAGCTGAACTTCGGCTGCCCCCACGGCATGCCCGAACGCGGCATGGGGGCGGCGGTCGGTCAGGTGCCGGAGTACGTCGAGCAGGTCACGCGCTGGTGCAAGACTTATTGCTCGCTGCCGGTGATCGTCAAGTTGACGCCGAACATCACCGACATCCGCGTCGCCGCCCGCGCCGCGCATCGGGGTGGTGCTGATGCGGTGTCGCTGATCAACACCATCAACTCGATCACCAGCGTCGACCTCGAACACATGGTCGCCCTGCCCACCGTCGGCAGCAAAAGCACTCACGGCGGTTATTGCGGCTCGGCGGTCAAGCCGATCGCGCTGAATATGGTCGCGGAAATCGCCCGTGATCCGCAGACCCAGGGCCTGCCGATTTGCGGAATCGGCGGCATCGGCAGTTGGCGCGACGCGGCGGAGTTCATCGCCCTGGGCAGCGGCGCGGTGCAGGTGTGCACGGCGGCGATGCTCCACGGCTTCCGGATTGTCGAGGAAATGAAGGACGGCTTGTCGCGGTGGATGGACAGTCAGGGTTACGCCAGCATCGGCGAGTTTTCCGGGCGGGCGGTGGGCAACACCACGGACTGGAAGTACCTGGACATCAACTATCAGGTGATTGCGAAGATCGACCAGGAAGCGTGCATCGGTTGCGGGCGTTGCCACATCGCCTGCGAGGACACTTCACACCAGGCGATCAGCAGCCTGAAACAGGCCGATGGCACGCACAAATATGAAGTGATCGATGACGAGTGCGTGGGGTGCAATTTGTGTCAGATCACCTGTCCGGTGGCGGACTGTATCGAGATGGTGCCGATGGAAACGGGCAAGCCGTTTCTGGACTGGAATCATGATCCGAGGAATCCGTATCACGTCAGTGCCTGAATGATCGTTCCCACGCTGAAAGATCGTTCCCACGCTCCGCGTGGGAACGATCAGTTACGGTTCTAATCCGATCCCCCGCAAAATCACACTCGTCACCGTCTGCACCGCCCGCTCGAACTGCATGTCCGACAGCGGCTGATGCTCATTCAAAATATTCACCTGATGATCAAAGTCGGCATAGTGCTGGGTCGACGCCCAGATCATGTACAGCAAACTCGACGGTTCCACCGGCAGAATCCGTTTGTCCTCCACCCACTGACGGATCTTCGCTTCCTTCATCTTCGCCCAGTCGTACAGGCTGACATCCAGCGCCTCGCCCAGGGTCGGGGCGCCGTGGATGATTTCGTTGGCCCAGACTTTCGAGCCGTAGGGCCGGCTACGCGAGTGATTCATCTTGGCGCGGATGTAGCTGCTGAGCACCACCCGCGGATCGTCGAACATCTCGAAGCACAGCGCGTCCTGCTTCCACACTTCCAGCAGGTCGAACAGCACGGCGCTGTACAGCTCGCTCTTGGTTGAGAAGTAGTAATGCAGATTGGAGCGCGGCAGCTGCACTTCGGCGGCGATGTCGGCCATCGCGGTGCCGCCGAAGCCTTTTTCGGCGAACACTTTTTCCGCCGCCAGCAGGATCTTGTCGACGTTGGTGCGGCGAATTTCGATCTTGTGATTGCCCATGAGGGCTCCCTGAAGACAACGTTGTTGAAGACTAGCATCCGCTCTGGGCAAGGGGCGACAGGCGAGAACGATTCTTCACACACTTGGGCTTTTTTCTGGTTTAGGATCGCCCCCCTTCTCCCTGTCAGACACTGAAGGATCTTGTCCATGACCATTCGCCAACGTATTGCCGCGGACGATCAGCAACTTGCCGACCTGTGGGAACGTTCCGTCCGCGCCACCCACGATTTTCTTCCGGAAGACGACATTCACCGACTGTTCCCGCTGGTCCGTGACGCCTACCTGCCCGCGCTGGAGGTCTGGGTCTTCGAGAACCCCGACCGTTCCCCGGCGGGCTTCATCGCCACCGACGACGACACCGTGCAGATGCTGTTCATCGACCCGGCCCGGCGTGGCCAGGGCATTGGTCGACGCTTGCTCGACCATGTCCGCCGCCCGTTGCTGAAGGTCGACGTCAACGAACAGAATCCCCAGGCCCACGGCTTCTATCTGCACTACGGTTTCGAGGACATCGGCCGCTCGGAACTCGACGGTGAAGGCCGGCCCTTTCCGGTTGTGCACATGCGCCTGAAAAGCCTGTGATCCTCGCTCTATACTCAGTCCGCCATTTCACTGAAAGGACACTGCCCATGTCGATGAAAAAACTGTTCACCGCCGGCGCCCTGCTGGCTTCGCTGGTCGTCACCTCCCAGGCGTTTGCCCATGCTCACCTGAAAAGTGAAACCCCGGCCGCCGACAGCACCGTCGCCGCCCCTGCGGATCTGCGCCTGGTGTTTTCCGAAGGCGTCGAAGCCAGCTTCACCAAAGTCACCGTGACCCACGACGGCGCGCCGGTGAAGATCAAGCCGCTGACCACCGAAGGCGACAAGAAAACCCTGATCGTCACCCCCGAAGCGCCGTTGACCGCTGGCCAATACAAGGTCGAATGGCACGCAGTGTCGGTCGATACGCATAAGAGCGAAGGCGCCTATCAGTTCAAGGTTGGCCAGTAATTCATGAGCGACGCGCTGGTGCTCTGCCGGTTCCTGCATTTCATCGTGGTGTTGATGCTGTTCGGGGCCTGGCTGTTCCGGCCGCTGCTGCTCAAGGGTGAAGCGCCGGTGCTGGATCGGCAGCTGGCGCGGCTGGCTCGTTGGTTGACGGCGATTGCGCTGGCCAGCGGCGTTGCCTGGGCGTTGCTGATCACCGCGAGCATGGCCGGTTCGGCGGCTGCGGCGTTCGACCCGGACACCGTCGAGCTGGTGCTGGGCCATACGTTTTTCGGTCAGGTATGGCGCTGGCATCTGCTGATCAATGCCCTGTTGCTGGCGTTGCTGTTTACACCCTGGCGTTCGAACCAGCCCTTGCGGCTGGGCCTGAGTGCATTGCTGCTGATGACCCTCGCGCCGGTCGGCCACGGGGCGATGCTCGACGGAATCAGCGGCCAGATGCTGATCCTCAATCAGGTCATCCACCTGACCTGCGTCGGCGCCTGGCTCGGCGGTTTGCTGATGCTGGTGATGATCCTGCGCCAGTCCGGCGAAACGGTGCGCTACGTCTTGCAGCGCTTCAGCGGGGTCGGCTACGTGCTGGTTGCCGGTCTGCTGATCACCGGGCTGATCAACGTGCGCGTCCTCACCGGCCAATGGTGGCCGACGCCGCTGTTTTCGGGATTCGCCCTGATCCTGCTGATCAAGGCCCTGCTGGTGCTCGGGATGCTGGGGCTGGCGCTGTTCAATCGCTTGCGCATCCGTGATTGCGAACAGCGCGTCGACACCCTTAAACGCAGCGTAATGCTGGAGTGGCTGCTGGGAATCGGCGCGGTGGCGGCGGTTTCCGTGCTTGGCACCCTGCCGCCGATGATCGCCGCCTGACGTCAGTGTTTCTGAGTATCACCCTTTGCCGTATCGATGCTGACCACCACCGACATCCCCGGCCGCAAGCGCTCGATTTCCTGTTGGTCCGGATCGATGGTCACCCGCACCGGCACCCGCTGGGCGATCTTCACGAAGTTGCCGGTGGCGTTGTCGGCCTGCAATAACGCGAACTCCGAACCGGTGCCGGGCGAGATGTGCTGAACGTGGCCGGTGAATTTGCGGTGGTTCAGCGCATCGACGGTGAAGCTCACCGGTTGCCCGACCCGCACGTTATCCATCTGGGTCTCTTTCATGTTGGCGATCACCCACTTCTGGTCCGGGACCAGCGCCATCAGTTGTGCCCCGGAATTGACGTAGGCGCCGAGGCGCACGCCGATCTGCCCGAGCTGGCCGTCACGCGGGGCGATGATCCGGGTGTTGGACAGATCGATCCGCGCCAGTTGCACCGCCGCCTCGGCACTGGCCACTGCGGCTTCCAGCGAACCGCGATTGACGATCACCGTTTGCAGATCCTGCCGGGCGATTTCCAGATTGGCCTTGGCCTGGGCCACCGATGCAATGCTTTGCGCGTTGGCGGCCAGCGCCACGTCCATCTCGCGCTTGGACACCGAGCCGTCATTGACCAGCGCGGTGTTGCGGCGCAGGTCCGCCTCGCTTTTGCGCAACTGCGCCTCGCTGTCGGCTACCACCGCCTGCCGCAACTTGATGGTCGCCTCGGCGCTGTTGCGTTGCTGCACCACGTTGGCCAGTGAAGCTTTCTGCACCGCCAGTTGCGCCAGCGACTGATCCAGACGCTGCTGATAAATCCGGTCATCGAGACGCACCAGCAGATCCCCGGCCTTCACAAACTGAAAATCCTGCACCGGGACTTCATAGACATAACCGCTGAGCTGCGGACCGATGATCGTCACCTGCCCGCGCACCAAAGCGTTTTCGGTAGTCTCGACTGCACTGCTGAACGGCGGCAACTGCCACGCATACAGCACGATCAGCACGCCGACGATGGCAATCGCGGCAAAGCCCAGCGACGAGATGATCCGCACCCGCAACGAACGCGGCTCGGTGTTCGGCGATGACGGCGGCGCCTCGCCCTCGGGCGTGGCGGCAATGGCATTGGTGGTCGTGGTGGTCGGTTCGGTCATGAAGAAGTGGCACCGCTGGAAGGTACGGAAGGTGTCGGGGCGACGGCTTTGGTGGTGCTGATCAGCCATAGCGCACGGATGGAGATCCAGATCATGGTGAGGATCGCGATCACCGCGATCAGCATGAACACATCGTTATAGGCCAGCACGTTGGCCTCGCGGGTGGCGGCGTTGGCGAGGCTGCGAATGCCTTGCAGGTTGCGCAGGCTCGGGTCCGCTATCAGGGAGCCGACCGCCGAACCGCCACTCTGCACCCGAGCGGCCACCAACGGGTCGGACAGCACCAGCTGCTCGACGATATGGCTGGAATGGAATTTCTCGCGCACGATCTGAAACGTCCCCAGCAACGCCGCGCCGATCAGACCGCCGAGGTTGTTGCAGATCCCGAACAGCACGGAAAAGCTCACCAGATTGCGTGGATTGGTCAGCACGTTGCGGGTGCCAAGGACCATGGTCGGCCCGAGGAAAAAGGTGCTGCCGAAGGCCAGCAGGAACTGGCTGAAATACAGGTTTTCCGGACGGGTCAGGTTGTTCGAGGAACTGTCGATGATCGAACCGGTGGCCATCAACGCCAGCGAGACGATCAGCGGCATCAGCAGGTGTTTCGGGTCGATGGTCAGCGCACTGGTCAGCAGCCCGGCGACGCTGCCGATCAGCATCACCACATACAGGCTGTGCAACTGCTGGCTGCTCATGTTCAGGTTTTGCATGAAGCCGACAGCGCCGGTGGATTGCTCCGAGGTCACCATGCGAATCAGGATCACCGCCAGCGCCAGACGGATCATCACTCCGCTGCCGAGCCAGCGGGTCATCAGCATCGGGTTGCTGCGGTTGTGTTCGATGGCCAGCCCCGCGAGGATCAGGGCAATCGACGCGGCGAGGGCAATGCCGATCCATTGTGCTTCGAGCCACCAGTCAATCCGGCCCAGGGACAGCACCGCACACAACAGCGCCACTCCGGTGGCGAGGATGGCGAAAGTCAGGAAGTCGAGGGGCTCGAAAGTCTTGAAGCGGTCACCCGGCGGCAGCTTGAGCATCAACACGCAACCCAGCGACAGCAGCGCCATGCCCAGCTCGAACAGATACAAGCCGCGCCATTCGGCGATCTGCAGCAGGTCTTCGGAAAACAACCGCGCCAGCGGCAAGGCCAATTGCGAGGTGCCCAGCCCCAGCACCAACGCTTTCATCCGCCATTTGGCCGGAAACGCCTGCACCATGTAATACAGGCCCAGCGAACTCAGCGCCGCGCCGACCATGCCGTGGGCGGCACGCACGGCGACCGCCGAATTCAGGTCATTGACGAACAAATGGCCGAATGTCACCAGCGCATACAGCACCAGAAACACCTCGGTGAACGCCCGCAAGCCGAACTGCTGGCGAAACTTCACCAGCAGCAGGTTCATCGACACGTTGGTCATCACATACGCCGCCGGCAGCCAGGCCATCTCCGCCGTGGTCGCCCCGAGCGCGCCTTGCAGATAAGGCAGGTTGGCGACCACCAGCGAATTGCCCAACCCGCCGGTCAACGCCACCAGCAACCCGACCAGCGCATAGGCCAGGCGCTTGGGGTTGGAGTGCAGCGGTGTCGAGGGAGATCCGGGCAGACTGGGCTTCTCGTGAGGCTGCCAGTTGCGCGGGGCGTATCGATCCATGGAGAGGCCTTGTACGGTGATGGCTTGAGTGTGCCGCAAAACGGCAGCCAAACACATATCCCTGTGGGCGCTTGCTCCCACAAGTCAGTGGTGGATTCGTAAATTTTGTTTAAAGGTCATCTCGCCCGCAGCGGATTTTTCCCAAGCGTAGCGGATGCCAACCTTGCCGTACTTCTCAACCTGCAAGGTGCCCGTTATGACCACTTCCCGCTGGCAACGCTCCCCGCGTCTGCTGAAAAACCTGCTGGCAGCCGCCCTGTTGCTGCCCGCCCTCGCCTTCGCCCAGGAACGCCCGTGGCCGGATGGCTCGCAACTGGTGATTTCGGTGTCGATGCAATTCGAAACCGGTGGCCAGCCCGAGGGCGCGGAAAGTCCGTTTTCCGGCACACCGCTGCCCAAAGGTTATCCGGACTTGCCGGCGCAGACCTGGTTCGATTACGGCTACAAGGAAGGCCTGTGGCGCATGCTCGATCTGTGGGATCGCACCGGCATCAAAGTCACCTCCCACGTGGTCGGCGAAGCAGCGCTCAAGCATCCGGAACTGGCCAAAGCCATCGCCGAACGCGGTCATGAACTGGCGGCCCACGGCATGCGCTGGGCTGATTCGTACAACATGAACTACGCCCAGGAAAAACAATTCATCGGTGATGGCGTCGCGGCGGTGGAGAAAATCACCGGCCAGCGCTCGGTGGGTTACAACGCCAACTGGCTGCGGCGCAGTCCCAATACACTGAAGGTGCTGCAGGATTTGAACTTCACCTACCACATCGATGATGTCAGCCGCGATGAGCCCTTCGTGACTATGGTTCGCGGGCGCAAATTCGCCGTGGTGCCCTACACCCTGCGCAACAACGACATTGTGCTGATCGAAGGCCGGCACTTCTCCGCCGAGCAGTTTTATCAGCAACTGGTGCTGGAATTCGATCGCCTCTACGCCGAAGGCGCGAACAAGCGACGGATGATGTCGGTGAGTCTGCACGACCGCATCGGTGGCACGCCGGCGATGGTCGAGGCCATGGAACGCTTTATCCGCTATGCGCAGTCACATCCGAAGGTGACATTCATGCGCAAGGATCAGATTGCCCAGGTGGTGCTGACCGAGAAAAACCCGCTGATCGACAACACCGAGGCGGCGTACAACCAGTGACAAAAAAATCGCAGCCAAGGCTGCGATTTTTTTCTCTGCTTGACCACTCACGCCCGCAGCAGCATATAAGCCGCAACCACCAGGCACACACTGGCGAATCCCACCTGCAATGTCCTCGCCGGCACTCGCGCGCAAAGTTTGCGGCCAATGATCATGCCGACAATGCTGGCCACGATAAACGCCGCGCCCAAATGATCGATCCGCACGCCGGCATGAAACGCACCGATCACGCCGATGGCGGAAATCAGGCTGATCACCATCAGGGACGTGGCGACGATGCCGCGCATCTGCACATCGGTCAGTTGCTTGAACGCCGGCACGATCAGGAACCCGCCGCCGACGCCCAGCAACCCGGACACCACACCGGTGACCGCGCCCAACGCCGCGAGGGTTGCGGTGCATTTGGCGGTCCAGTCGAAACGGCCTGTCTGCTCATTGAGCATGCAGTTCTTCTGGCCCCAACTGGCGTGGCCATGATCGCTCGGCCCCTCTTGCTGGCGCTCGCGACGCAGCATGCGCCAGGCCACCATCACCATCAGCAGGCTGAAGAGGATCATCAGGACCTTCTCCGGCAACTGGTGCGCGAAGTAGATGCCCAGCGGCGAAAACACCGCCCCGAGCGCGGCGATCAACAGCGCAGCACGGTAGCGCACCAGTCCATGACGCAAACCGTCGATGGCCCCGACTGCCGCCGCACTGCCCACCGCGAACAGCGCCACCGGCGCCGCTTGCGTCATCGTCCAGCCCAGACCGAGCACCAGTGCCGGCACCGCGAGAATCCCGCCACCGGCCCCGGTCAGCCCGAGGATCAATCCCATTACCACGCCAAACAGACTTGCCAGCAACATAGGGAGTTCTCAGTCGACTTTGGACAGACTCGTCAGCCACTCGCGGCCCTTGAGCATGCCGTTCCAGTAGAACCACGGCAGCAGGGACGCCTTCAGCCACCACGCGGAACGGCGCGCCACGGTCGGATCGAGGGGAAAGGTCGGCAGCAACTTACCGCCATAGCCGAACTCGGCGAGGATCACCTTGCCCTTCTCCACCGTCAGCGGGCAGGAGCCATAACCGTCGTACTTCAGTGGCAACGCCAGAGACTTGCGCTGGGCCAACAGGTTCTCGGCGACCACCACGACCTGCTTGCGCACGGCAGCAGCGGTTTTCGCGTTGGTGGTGTTGCAGATATCGCCGAGTGCGAATACCTCGGGATAACGCGGATGTTGCAGGCTGTGCGGGTTGACCTCGCACCAGCCCGCGGCGTCGGCCAGCGGACTTTGCGCGATGAAGTCCGGGGAAACCTGTGGCGGCACGACGTGCAGCAGATCGAAGGTTTTGGCCACCTGACTGACGTTGCCGTCGGCATCCTTGATCTCGAACCAGGCGGTTTTCGCCGGGCCGTCGACCTTCACCAGATTGGCGTTGAACGCCAGGCGGGCGTTGTATTTTTCGATGTACTTCATCAGCGGCGGCACGAACGTCGCCACGCCGAACAGCGCCGCACCGGCCAGGTTGAATTCAACCTCGACCTTGTTCAATACGCCCTTCTTGAGCCAGTGATCGCAGGACAGGTACAGCGCCTTCTGCGGGGCGCCCGCGCATTTGATCGGCATTGCCGGCTGGGTGAACAGCGCCTTGCCGCCGCGCAGTTTCTGCACCTGATCCCAGGTGTATTGCGCATGCTGGTAGCTGTAATTGGAGGTGACGCCGTGCTGGCCGAGGTTTTCCTGCAGGCCTTCGATCTTCTCCCAGGCCAGACGCAGGCCGGGGCAGACGATCAGATTCTGGTAACTGACAGTCCGTTGATCGTTGAGGGTGAGCTGGCGTTTGTCGGGATCGACGGCCGTCACTGCCGCTTGAATCCAGGTGGCCTGACGCGGCATCACCTTGTTCATCGGTCTGGCGGTATCTTTGGCGTCGTAGGCACCACCGCCGACCAGCGTCCACGCCGGTTGGTAGTAATGCTGGGTACTCGGCTCGATCACCGTGATATTCAGGTGCGGATCACGCTTGAGCAGACTGGCGACAAAACCGATGCCGGCGGTGCCGCCGCCGATGACCACGATGTCTGCACTGATGGATGGGCCCCAGTGTTGATCGTTCATTGCTTGTTCCTTATTGCTGCACGCAAGGATAGCCGGGTCTATTGCGCCCAGCTTTTGAGCACGGCTCCGCAGTAGAGTCCGGACAGGGTTTTCATCACCTGGATGACTTCATGACTGGCGAGGCCGTAAAAAATGTACTTGCCTTCACGTCGGGTCGCGACCAGCCCTTCATCACGCAGGATGCCCAATTGCTGGGACAGGGTCGGCTGGCGCACGCCGGTCATTTTCTCCAGCTCGCCGACATTGCGTTCGCCCTGGGTCAACTGGCACAGGATCAGCAGCCGGTCCTCATTGGCCAGGGCCTTAAGCAGCGAACAGGCCTTGGAGGCCGAGGCCCGCAGTTGGGCGACTTCACATTCGGTCAGACTGGATTGCATTTGCAGGATGCCTTCAACGTCACTTAAGCTGCGGACATTATGTGTTTACATAAAGTGTTGCAACCCTGACTTTCCACCTTCCTGCACAGGACCCTGTCCATGCCCGCGCTGATTGAAGCTTTCCTCGACCCCGCCTCCTCGACCTATAGCTACGTGGTCTACGAGGCCGATGGCGGACAGTGCGCGATCGTCGATCCGGTGCTCGATTACGACGGTGCCGCCGGCCGCACCTGCACGGCCCAAGCCGACAAGATCATCGCCTTCGTGCGCGCCCACCATCTGCAAGTGCAGTGGCTGCTGGAAACCCACGCCCACGCCGATCACCTGTCCGCCGCGCCCTACCTGCGCCGCGAACTGGGCGGCAAGATCGCCATCGGCGAATCGATCAGCAAAGTGCAGAACGTGTTCAAGGCGCTGTTCAACCTCGAGCCGGAATTTCGTGTCGACGGCTCGCAGTTCGATCACTTGTTCGCACCGAACGAGTCCTTCCTGATCGGCAACCTCAAGGCCACCGCCCTGCACGTCCCCGGTCATACCCCTGCGGACATGGCCTACCTGATCGATGGCGAACAGATCCTGGTCGGCGACACGCTGTTCATGCCCGACGTCGGCACCGCCCGCTGCGACTTCCCTGGCGGTAATGCCCATCAACTGTTCCATTCGATTCAAAAACTGCTGGCATTTCCGGCGAGCGTGAAGCTCTACGTCTGTCACGACTACCCGCCGCAAGGTCGGGAATCGCAATGCCAGACCACCGTCGGCGAACAACGCAAAAGCAATATCCATGTGCATGACGGCGTCGACGAAGCCGCGTTTGTCGAGATGCGTACCAAACGAGATGCCGGGTTGGGTATGCCGACGCTGCTGCTACCGGCGATTCAGGTCAATGTACGGGCGGGAAATTTACCGCCAGCGGAAGGTAATGGCGTTGTCTACCTGAAGATCCCGGTTAACAAAATGTGAGTTCAATTGCCCAGATGATTATTCGCTCCCTCATTTAAAGGAGCGCTCTGGACCGTGCCCTAGCCAAAATGCCACTACCGTGTAATATCCGGAAACCTAAACCGCTACGGTAGACTCCCTGCGATTACAAATGCGCAGGTGAGCAATAACACGGACATCGTCGAAGTCACACTTCGTCGAGAAGACTTTTTGCAGGGAAACCATGAGTCAAACTTCTCCACAGGGGCAACCCCCTGAGCTGGAACCTGAAACATTCAATCGCCACCTCTCTATTTCCCGTCGCGCAATCGCCTACTTGTCATCCAAAGTCCTTGAGGCACTCAAAGCCATTGACGGGCGATCCTTCTTCGAGGGTAGAGAAGAAGGAATCAAGCTTGGCAATGACGCGGGCCTGCTTGCCGGAAAGGATCTCGGCTATGCTGAGGGTTTTGCAGAGGGGCGCGCCATTCTAGAGATCAACGACCTGCGCTCAGCCGCATCCTTGCCAGGAGAGGATCACTCCCTTTTTGATAATGAACTCATGCCCATCACCGATGATATCAAGCAGAAAATGCGCGACGAGGTGTGGGAAAAACTTGATGAGAAAGAACAACCGAGCGATCAGCAGTGGGCAATGATCTTTGCCGACACGACCTGTACTTCAGTGATCGCTGGCGCGGGCTCCGGGAAGTCCACGACGTTGGCCTTGCGTGTTGTGCTTAAACACTTTCACCTGGGCATCCCCCTTCATCACATGCAGGTGACTACCTTCACCACTGAGTCTAAAAAAGACTTGCAGAAAAAGATGGTGAAGATTTTCAAATCGTGGGGCAAAGACCTGAGTGAGAGTCAAACTAAGAGTTTGGTGCGCACCTTTCACAGCAAAGTATTCGGCTTCATGAAAGCGTTCTCGGATGCGCCTATCGACTATTTCGATTTCTTGGGCGCAAAAAAATCAGGTGAGGATGAGGACGAGTTGGAAAACCCCTTTTCGTCAAAGATCACGAATGAGCAAGGATTGGTTCTTTCCCAAGTATTCAATAGCCTTTACGAGAAAGACCTGACGTTCAAAAAACACATCCTGGATCTCTACCAATCGATCGTCTTCGTCAAGCCGGATCCTATGTCTGAGTCCATGCGAATCAAAAAAAATCAGATTCTCGGCAAGATGTCCGAAAAGGATGAAGCTGTCTGCGATGAAATTGAGGCCGCCTGGGTGGAGTTGGGTCTTTGGCCAATTCCAGGTGTGGCCGAGCGTCGAACCTTCAACATCGAGAGAAACCCGTTCATAGCCCATGGTTACTTGGAAGAGCTCGAAACACTGGTAATTCTTGGTTGGCCGGACACGAAAAACCAGTCGGCCGAAATTCCTAGGCGCGAAGGCCAGACAGTGAATCTCAAACAAGAGAGCTGGAGCCGCCAGGCGATGATTGGAGAATGTTATCGGGGGAAAAAATACATTCTCATCAATAACGCTATGGCCGCAAAGACGCTGATGGGCAATGCCCAGCACATGATCGTTCAGGACGCCGGTTTTGATTATCACTTGCCGGGCACGACTATCAAGGAAACGAAGCTGACCGAAGTGTTCTTTGCCGAAGCCAACTACATCGAGAACCTGGGGTTGGATGTAGTCCAGGCGATCGGTTCATTAGATTTTACGCCGGGCGACCCACGCCAGCCTTTCTACCTCGCCTTGCAGATCTATTGGCGCGGCTTTCATGATTATCTGGAAAGCATGTCACCCAAAAGATTGATCACCTTCAACAAGGCATTCGCACTGTTTGGCGAACACAATCCAGAAAATATTAAGCGCATTCCAACAGCCGAGCTAGACGGCATGCGGCACCTCATGATTGATGAGTTCCAGGACGTGTCCGGCCTGAACATTTCCTGGGTCCGGCAATGCTGCAAAGAGATCCGTAATCGTAATCAAGGCCTGCCCGGATTGGGCAACAGTCTGATGGCAGTCGGCGACGACTGGCAAAGTATCTATGGCTGGCGCGGTAGCTCACCCCAGTATCTGATGGACTTCCATAAGCATTTCCACGCCCATACGCGCAACACTCTGTACATGCAGAACAACTACCGTTCCCATCAGACAATCATTGATGCTGCCGAACAAGTTGTCCGTCCCACCACAACCGATAAAGCCAAGCATGGGATTGCAGCGAACGAAAAAGTCGTTAATCAAAAGACCCCCGTATACATGCACTACGTGGCTAAAGATAAAAAAATCGTCAAACCGGACGAAACGATTCTGCGACTCGTCAGACAAGCCTATGACGACGGCCATAGCATACTGATGGTGTTTCGCGTTGGCGATGTTGAAAAAGCATACAGAACAGCCCTACAAGGCCTATTGCACGACGCGCAAAAAAAACAGCGCAACGTCAAACTGATGACCTTTCACAAGTCCAAAGGATTGCAGGCACAATCTGTTTTCGTTATCGGTGATTGCTTCTATAACCCGACGAAATCCAAACGCAACGACATTTACAACCTCACCAATCTGGGCGACAAATCTCCAGCGCCTTATGACAACGCTCAATCAGATGAGGCACTGCGTTTAGCTTACGTTGGCATTACTCGCGCCGAACTCAGGTGTCATTGGCTGGTTGACCGCGAGGTCACCGCGACGACCAAACAAAGCGGAAGTAATGCTTCGGGGTATGCCGATCTTAAATCCGGATGCTACAAAAAGTGGACTGATCACGAACATCCGGAGTTTTAGCTCTTTCGCCGCAATAAGGTATTGATCCAGAGGCGGCGAAAGTGTCAGCGCTAGGTGCCCAACGTCAACCCATTCGCCGGTAAAGGCAGTGCCGTCTTGTAACGCACCTGCTTGAGCGCAAAGCTTGACCGGATGTTGGCCACCCCCGGCACTTTGGTCAGGAAGTCCATCATGAAGCGCTCAAGGGACTGAATGGTCGGCACCAGCACCCGGATCAGATAGTCCGGGTCGCCGGCCATCAGGTAGCACTCCATGACCTCCGGGCGGTCGGAAATCGCTTCTTCGAAATGCTGCAGCGCTTCCTCCACCTGCTTCTCCAGGCTCACGTGAATGAACACGTTCACGTGCAGCCCGAGCAGGTCGGCATCGAGCAGGGTCACCTGCTCACGGATCAGCCCCAACTCCTCCATCGCCTTGACCCGATTGAAGCACGGTGTCGGCGACAAATTGACCGAACGGGCCAGGTCGGCATTGGTGATGCGCGCATTCTCCTGAAGGCTGTTGAGAATGCCGATGTCGGTACGGTCCAGTTTGCGCATGAGACAAAACCACCTGTTTTTTATGTTTATGCAGATTTTCTATCTGCAAATGATCTCCAGCGCAACGAAACAGAGAGAAATATTCTTCTTGCCCGGGCCTATGATTGTTGTAGGACAAGATTTCTTTTATCGAAGAATGACTGCCAGCTCACTACAAGAAATTCACAAGATCGAGCGTAGAAGCCATGACCCAAGCGTATGAACCGCTGCGTCTGCACGTCCCTGAACCTTCGGGCCGCCCAGGCTGCAAAACCGACTTCTCCTACCTGCATCTGACCGATGCCGGCACGGTGCGCAAACCTTCCATCGACGTTGAACCCGCCGACACTGCCGACCTGGCCCGTGGCCTGATCCGCGTGCTCGACGACCAGGGCAATGCTCTCGGCCCATGGGCCGAAAACGTGCCGGTCGAGATCCTGCGCAAAGGCATGCGCGCCATGCTCAAGACCCGGATCTACGACAACCGCATGGTGGTCGCCCAACGTCAGAAAAAAATGTCGTTCTACATGCAGAGCCTTGGCGAAGAAGCCATCGGCAGTGCCCAGGCCCTGGCTTTGAACACTGACGACATGTGCTTCCCGACCTACCGCCAGCAAAGCATCCTGATGGCCCGCGACGTACCGCTGGTCGACCTGATCTGCCAGTTGCTGTCCAACGAGCGCGATCCGCTCAAGGGGCGTCAGCTGCCGATCATGTACTCGGTCAAGGACGCCGGTTTCTTCACCATCTCCGGCAACCTCGCCACCCAGTTCATTCAGGGCGTGGGCTGGGGCATGGCCTCGGCGATCAAGGGCGACACCAAAATCGCCTCGGCCTGGATCGGTGACGGCGCCACCGCCGAATCGGACTTCCACACCGCCCTCACCTTCGCCCACGTTTACCGTGCGCCAGTAATCCTCAACGTGGTCAACAACCAGTGGGCGATCTCGACCTTCCAGGCCATCGCCGGTGGTGAAGCCACCACCTTCGCCGGACGCGGCGTCGGTTGCGGCATCGCTTCCCTGCGCGTTGACGGCAACGACTTCTACGCGGTCTACGCCGCCTCCGCCTGGGCTGCCGAACGCGCCCGCCGCGGCCTCGGCCCGACCATGATCGAGTGGGTCACCTACCGTGCCGGCCCGCACTCGACCTCCGACGATCCATCCAAATATCGTCCTGCCGACGACTGGAGCCACTTCCCGCTGGGCGACCCGATCGCCCGTCTGAAACAGCACCTGATCAAGGTCGGCCACTGGTCGGAAGAAGAGCACGCTGCCGTCAGCGCCGAGCTCGAAGCCGAAGTGATCGCCGCACAAAAACAGGCCGAACAGTACGGCACCCTCGCCGGCGGCCAGATTCCAAGCGCCGCGACCATGTTCGAAGACGTCTACAAAGAGATGCCGGAGCACTTGAAGCGCCAGCGTCAGCAGTTGGGGATCTGACATGAACGACCACAACAACAATATTCAGTTGGAAACCGCCATGACCACGACCACCATGACCATGATCCAGGCCCTGCGCTCGGCCATGGATGTGATGCTTGAGCGTGACGACAATGTGGTGGTGTTCGGCCAGGACGTCGGCTACTTCGGCGGCGTGTTCCGTTGCACCGAGGGCCTGCAGGCCAAGTACGGCACCTCGCGGGTGTTCGACGCACCGATCTCCGAGAGCGGCATCGTCGGGACCGCCGTGGGCATGGGTGCCTACGGCCTGCGCCCGGTGGTGGAAATCCAGTTCGCCGACTACGTCTACCCGGCCTACGACCAGATCATTTCCGAGGCGGCTCGCCTGCGTTATCGCTCCGCCGGCGAATTCACCGCGCCGATGACCCTGCGCATGCCTTGCGGTGGCGGCATCTACGGTGGCCAGACCCACAGCCAGAGTATCGAAGCCCTGTTCACCCAGGTCTGCGGCCTGCGTACCGTCATGCCGTCCAACCCGTATGACGCCAAGGGCCTGCTGATTGCCTCCATCGAAAACGATGACCCGGTGATCTTCCTGGAGCCGAAACGCCTGTACAACGGCCCGTTCGACGGCCACCACGAACGCCCGGTAACGCCGTGGTCGAAACACCCGGCTGCACAAGTCCCGGACGGCTACTACACCGTGCCGCTGGACGTCGCCGCCATCGCCCGTCCGGGCAAGGATGTCACCGTGCTGACCTATGGCACCACCGTCTACGTGTCGCAAGTCGCCGCCGAAGAAAGCGGCGTGGACGCTGAAGTCATCGATCTGCGCAGCCTGTGGCCGCTGGACCTGGAAACCATCGTCAAATCCGTGAAGAAAACCGGCCGCTGCGTCGTGGTTCACGAAGCCACCCGCACCTGCGGTTTCGGCGCCGAACTGGTTTCACTGGTGCAAGAGCATTGCTTCCACCACCTGGAAGCGCCGATCGAACGCGTCACCGGTTGGGACACTCCCTACCCGCACGCGCAAGAGTGGGCGTATTTCCCTGGGCCGTCCCGAGTGGGCGCGGCGCTGAAACGGGTCATGGAGGTCTGAATGGGCACGCACGTTATCAAGATGCCGGACATCGGCGAAGGCATCGCAGAAGTAGAACTGTCGCAGTGGCACGTCAAGGTCGGCGATCTGGTCGTTGAAGATCAGGTGCTGGCGGATGTGATGACCGACAAGGCGATGGTGGATATTCCGTCGCCGGTACACGGCAAGGTGATTGCACTGGGCGGTCAGCCGGGTGAAGTGATGGCGGTCGGCAGTGTGCTGATCAGCATCGAGGTCGAAGGTGCGGGCAATCTGAAAGAGTCCGACAAACCGGCGCCTGTTGCAGCGAAGGAAGCACCTGTTGCACCGAAAGTTGAAGCGGTCGTTGAAAGCAAACCCGCCGCGCCACGTACGGCTCCGGTTTGCCAGGGCCCGATGGTTGCCCGTGAAGCCGATGAGCGCCCACTGGCCTCGCCGGCCGTGCGCAAACATGCGCTGGATCTGGGCATTCAGTTGCGCCTGGTGCGCGGCTCCGGCCCGGCCGGTCGCGTGTTGCACGAAGACCTCGAAGCCTACCTGGCCCAAGGTCAATCGAACGCTTCGGCGCCGGTCGCCGCCGCGTACGTCCAGCGTCACGATGAAGAACAGATTCAAGTGATCGGCATGCGCCGCAAGATTGCCCAGCGCATGCAGGACGCCACCCAGCGTGCTGCACACTTCAGTTATGTCGAGGAAATCGACGTCACCGCGATTGAAGAACTGCGCGCCCACCTGAACGAAAAACACGGCGCCAACCGTGGCAAGCTGACCCTGTTGCCGTTCCTCGTGCGTGCACTGGTCGTCGCCCTGCGCGACTTCCCGCAGATGAACGCCCGCTACGACGACGAAGCCCAGGTCATCACCCGCCTCGGCGCAGTGCATGTCGGCGTCGCCACCCAAAGCGATGTCGGCCTGATGGTGCCGGTGGTGCGTCACGCCGAAGCGCGCAGCCTGTGGGACAGCGCGGCGGAAATCTCCCGTCTGGCCACCGCCGCCCGCAATGGCAAGGCCAGCCGCGAAGAGCTGTCCGGTTCGACCATCACCCTGACCAGCCTCGGCGCCCTTGGCGGCATCGTCAGCACCCCGGTGCTGAACCTGCCGGAAGTGGCGATCGTCGGCGTCAACAAAATCGTCGAACGCCCGATGGTCGTCAAAGGCCAGGTGGTGATCCGCAAGATGATGAACCTCTCCAGCTCCTTCGATCACCGCGTGGTCGACGGCATGGACGCGGCGCTCTTCATCCAGGCCATTCGTGGTCTGCTCGAACAACCCGCGACCCTGTTTGTGGAGTGATGGCATGCAAACTCTGAACACCACGCTGCTGATCATCGGCGGCGGTCCTGGCGGTTACGTCACAGCTATTCGTGCCGGGCAACTGGGCATTTCGACCATTCTGGTCGAGGGCGAATCGCTGGGCGGCACCTGCCTGAACATCGGCTGCATTCCGTCGAAAGCGCTGATCCATGTGGCCGAGCAGTTTCACCAGACTCAGCATCACAATCAGCATTCGGCACTGGGCATCAGCGTTTCCGCGCCGACCCTCGACATCAGCAAAAGCGTTGAATGGAAGGACGGCATCGTCGATCGTCTGACCACTGGTGTCGCCGCGCTGCTCAAGAAAAACAAGGTTCAGGTCATCAACGGCTGGGCCAAGGTCATCGACGGCAAGACCGTTGAAGTCGGCGATACCCGCATCCAGTGCGAACACCTGGTGCTGGCCACCGGTTCGAAAAGCGTCAACCTGCCGATCCTGCCGATTGGCGGGCCGATCATCTCGTCTACCGAAGCGCTGGCGCCGAAGTCGGTGCCGAAACGTCTGATCGTGGTCGGCGGTGGTTATATCGGCCTGGAACTGGGCATTGCCTATCGCAAGTTAGGCGCCGAGGTCAGTGTGGTCGAGGCGCAGGATCGCATCCTGCCGGCCTACGACGCCGAGCTGACCCAGCCGGTGCACGAAGCGCTGAAGCAACTGGGCGTGAAGCTGTACCTGAAGCACAGCGTGCTGGGTTTCGACGGCACGTTGCAGGTGCGCGATCCGAACGGCGACACCCTGAACCTGGAAACCGATCAGGTGCTGGTGGCGGTCGGTCGCAAACCCAACACCCAGGGCTGGAACCTTGAAGCGCTGAACCTGGACATGAACGGCTCGGCGATCAAGATCGACAGCCGCTGCCAGACCAGCATGCGCAACGTCTACGCCATCGGCGACCTGAGCGGCGAGCCGATGCTGGCCCACCGCGCCATGGCCCAGGGCGAGATGGTCGCCGAGCTGATCAGCGGCAAGAGCCGCGAATTCAACCCGACCACCATCGCCGCCGTGTGCTTCACCGACCCGGAACTGGTGGTTGTCGGCAAGACACCGGACGAAGCCAAGGCGGCGGGACTGGACTGTATCGTGTCGAACTTCCCGTTCGCGGCCAATGGCCGGGCGATGACCCTGGAATCGAAAACCGGTTTCGTGCGGGTGGTCGCCCGTCGGGACAATCATGTGATTGTCGGCTGGCAAGCGGTGGGTGTCGGGGTCTCGGAGCTGTCGACCGCCTTCGCGCAAAGCCTGGAAATGGGCGCGCGACTGGAAGACATCGGCGGCACCATCCACGCGCACCCGACGCTGGGTGAAGCGGTGCAGGAAGCGGCGTTGCGTGCCCTCGGGCATGCGTTGCACCTGTAACTCTCAGCCTCAGATCGTTCCCACGCTCCGCGTGGGAACGATCAAAAGAACCGACGCGGGGGAGTTTTTTCATAAGCAGGCTAATAAATCTGCTGCTCCCCCCATCGCCCGGGCTGCGAAACCGCTCAAGAATGAAGTATTGTTGTGCCCATCCAAAAAAACGTCAGAAGCCTTGAACCGTTTCGACGGTTGTTAAGTGATAGAGGGTGTCATGGGTAACGAAAGCATCAATTGGGACAAGCTGGGTTTTGACTACATCAAGACCGATAAACGCTATCTGTCGTACTTTCGCAACGGCGAGTGGGACAAAGGCACCCTGACCGAAGACAACGTGCTGCACATCAGCGAAGGCTCCACTGCCCTTCACTATGGCCAGCAATGCTTCGAAGGCCTGAAGGCCTATCGTTGCAAGGACGGCTCGATCAACCTGTTCCGTCCGGACCAGAACGCCGCGCGCATGCAGCGCAGCTGCGCCCGCCTGCTGATGCCGCATGTGTCCACCGAGCAATTCATCGAAGCGTGCAAGGAAGTGGTTCGCGCCAACGAGCGCTTCATCCCGCCTTACGGCACCGGCGGCGCGCTGTACCTGCGTCCGTTCGTGATCGGCGTGGGTGACAACATCGGCGTGCGTACCGCGCCGGAGTTCATCTTCTCGGTGTTCGCGATCCCGGTCGGCGCCTACTTCAAGGGCGGCCTGACCCCGCACAACTTCCAGATCTCCACCTTCGACCGCGCCGCGCCACAAGGCACCGGTGCCGCCAAGGTCGGTGGCAACTACGCTGCCAGCCTGATGCCGGGCTCCCAGGCCAAGAAAGCGCACTTCGCTGACGCCATCTACCTGGATCCGCTGACCCACAAGAAGATCGAGGAAGTCGGTTCGGCCAACTTCTTCGGGATCACCCACGACAACAAGTTCGTGACCCCGAACTCGCCGTCGGTACTGCCGGGCATCACCCGTCTGTCCCTGATCGAACTGGCCAAGTCCCGTCTGGGCCTGGAAGTGGTCGAAGGCGACGTGTTCATCGACAAGCTGTCGGACTTCAAGGAAGCCGGCGCCTGCGGTACCGCTGCGGTGATCACCCCGATCGGCGGCATCAGCTACAACGACCACCTGCACGTGTTCCACAGCGAAACCGAAGTCGGCCCTGTGACCCAGAAGCTCTACAAAGAGCTGACCGGCGTACAGACCGGTGACGTCGAAGCGCCAGCCGGCTGGATCGTCAAGGTTTGATCTGACGCCCAGATGCACAAAAGCCCCCATCGAGTGATCGATGGGGGCTTTTTCATGGGGTCTGTTTTTGCAGCCACGTCAGAAATACCTGGGCCGCTGCGCAGGCCTGCGGTGCAACGCCGTAGTAATAACGGGGCAGCGGCATCCGCAGATCGGGCAACGGGCAGACCAGTCGACCGCTCGACAGGTGCGTGCCCAGCAACGTGGTCGGGCACAACGCGACGCCCTCGCCCGCCACAGCGGCCTCCATGACTCGGTGCATGTAATCGAACTGACGAATCTCCTGGGTCGCACTCTGACTCTGGCCGAAACGCAGCGCCCAGTGGTGCCAGTCTTCGCGTCGGGCCCTGACCGTCAACAAAGTGTGCCGGCCCAGATCCGCAAGATCCGCCAAGGGGATACGCTCGATCAGCTCGGGCGCCGCCACCATCAGCAACTCATCTTCAAACAGCGCGTGCGATTCGATGGTCGGTGCCCAGTCGTCTCGGCCACGGCGGATGACGATGTCGAAGCTGTCTCGCGCAGGATCCGGAGAGCGGGTCTGGGTGATCACCTGCGGTTCGATGTCTGGATGTTCTGCCGTGAAGTCATCCAGCCGGGGCATCAGCCACAACTGGGCAAAGGACGGTCGGGTGTTGATGGTCACGGTCGGCCGTGCGGCCTGCTGCCGCAACTCGGCAGCCGCGTCGGCGATCTGCGCCAGGCCGGCGCTGACCTGCTGATAAAAACGCTGGCCGGCAGGCGTCAGCAACGATTGCCGGATGCGCCGTTCGAACAGCAACACGCCCAAGTGTTCTTCCAGCAATTTGATGTGCCGGCTGACGGCGCTGTGGCTCACGTGCAGTTCTTCGGCCGCCAGCGTGAAACTCTGGTGACGGGCGGCGACCGCAAAGGCACGAACCGCATTGAGCGGCGGGAGTGATTTGTTCATGGGTCTAATTTAGTCACGTATGCGTTGCATTTAAAGCGTTTGTCACACGTTCGTCGCCACGCCAATCTGCCCGCACGCCCAACCCCGCGCCCCGACGGAGCCAGACATGCACAGCTACGGACTCTTTGTACTCTTCGCCACCCTGACCATTTTGAGCCCCGGCCCGGGCGTCGTGCTGACCCTGTCCAACGCCGTACGCCTGGGCTGGACCGGTGCGGTGCCGGGGATTCTGGGGATTGCCTCGGGAGCCTTTGTGGTTGCAGCCGTCAGTGCAACCAGTGTCGGCCTGATCCTCAGCGCCTCGGCGACAGCCTTCACTGTGCTGAAATACGCCGGCGCCGCTTACCTGTTGTACCTGGGTTTCAAGAGCTGGCGTTCGGATCGTTTCCGTACGCTGCAAGACGTTCGCCCATCGCGCCCGAGCTACCGTTTTCTGGAAGCCGCGTCCCTGCAATTTCTCAATCCCAAAGCTATCTTCTTTTTTCTGGCCGTGTTCCCGCAGTTCATCGACACCACACAGGCTTTCCTTCCGCAGTTCTTCAAACTGGTGGCTTCTTACGCCGTGCTGGTGATTCTGGTGCACGGCAGTTATGCGCTGCTCGCCAATGCCGCCAAAGGCTGGCTGTCGAGCCCGAAAGGGTCCTGGCTGACGGCGAAAGTTTCGGGGGTGACCTTTGCCGGTTTTGGTTTGTTGATGGCTTCGGCGACGCGCTGAACGGACGGCGGATGCTCCACCTGTTTCAACGCAATACGCTTGCCGCCGCGACCGGCAATTCCGCCGGCCTGCCCGTTCTGCTGTTTGCCCATACGCGCCTGGGTAATCAACCCGGGGATCAATTCGCCCTCCGGCAGGTTCTTCCAGAAACGCATGGGCAAGTGCCCCTGCATGACCTTCTCGTTCAACCGCGCCGGGTTGAAGATGTGACTGTAGTACGCCAGCCACAACTCACCCTGCGGGTCGTCAACGTTCTGCGCCAGTTGCTGCCATTCCATCGGGCACTGGCGCTGATGGATCAACTGTTCGCCATCGTAATAAACGCCGTCGCGGGGCGTCGCGATCAGCCAGCGATGCCGCCCCATGCGGCCGATGAAATGTTCGCTGGCGCTGCGCAGGATGTCGTGGGCCGCTTCGTGCCACGCCACGTATTGCGGACCCGGCAGCCCTGCCGGACGCTCGATGAAACGCACGAACGCATGCAAATGATGGGCTTCACGCTGCACCTGCTTGATCCGCCGCTGTAACTCGCTGCCGAGTTTGTCGCCGGCCATCATTGCGGTGCGATCGCCGTGGCTGACGCGCCAGAGCACTTCATACAGCAGACTCCAGCGCTGATCGCCACGGTAGCGTGACGCTTGTTCCAGGGTGTCGAGCAATGCACGCGGAATCCGCGCCTGAAACGGCCCCTGCCCTTCAGGCACCGACACGTCACTGGCAAACAGATCACTCACCCCTTCCGACGCCCAGCTCACCAGACTCGGATCGATTTCATGGCTGAGCAGCCAGCGTGCCTGTTGGCGCCAGGTGTCGAACAGGTCGTCGCAATCGAGATTGATCATCCCCACAACCCCATCTGCTGCGGCATCGGCCGGTCACGCAACTGTTGATAAAGCATCTGGCTGGTGACTTCCGCCTGCTGCGGGTGGTAATCGCTGGTGATGATGAACGGCTTGGCCTTGGCCAATACGCAGCGCATGCGGGCCACGTCTTCGTAGCGGATGCGCCGCTGCCGACGCAACTCCACCAATCGTTCGGTGGTACGTAAGCCAATGCCAGGAATGCGAGAGATCAACGCCGGCTCGGCACGATTGAGATCCAGTGGAAACACCTCGCGATTTTGCAGCGCCCAGGCCAGTTTCGGGTCGATATCCAGCGCCAGATTGCCCGGCCCCTGAAGCAATTCACCCGCGGTATAGCCATAACCGCGCAATAGAAAATCAGCCTGATACAAGCGGTGCTCGCGCATCAGCGGCGGCGCGGCCAGCGGCACGCTTTTCGGGCTGTCGGGAATCGGGCTGAACGCCGAGTAATAGACCCGGCGCAGACGGAAGTTGCCATACAACGCCTGAGCGCTGTGGAGGATGGTGCTGTCGTCGGTGTCATCGGCGCCGACGATCATCTGCGTGCTCTGCCCGGCCGGGGCGAACTTGGGTGCGCGAGGTTCGTTGAGTACGGTCTGCACACCGGTGTAGATGGTGTTCATCGCCTGCTTGATCGAGCCGATCTGCTTCTCCGGCGCCAGCGTCTGCAGACTGGCATCGGTAGGCAATTCGATGTTGACGCTCAAGCGGTCGGCATAACGCCCGGCCTCTTCGATCAGCGCAGGATCGGCTTCGGGAATGGTCTTGAGATGAATGTAGCCACGGAACTCATGCTCTTCGCGCAGCAACTTCGCGACGCGCACCAGTTGCTCCATGGTGTAGTCCGCCGAACGGATGATCCCGGAGCTGAGGAACAACCCGCTGACGCAATTGCGCCGGTAGAAATCCAGGGTCAGCGTCACCACTTCCTCTGGAGTGAAACGCGCCCGGGGCACGTCGCTCGAACGGCGATTGACGCAGTACTGGCAGTCGTAGAGACAGAAATTGGTCAGCAGAACCTTGAGCAGCGACACACAACGCCCGTCCGGCGTGTAGCTGTGACAGATGCCCATGCCATCGGTCGAACCCAGCCCGCTCTTGCCCTCGGAGCTGCGCTTGGGCGCGCCACTGCTGGCGCAGGAGGCGTCGTACTTGGCGGCGTCGGCGAGGATGCTGAGCTTGTCGATGAGTTGCATGGCACGGACCTATACTGTTTTTATATACAGTAATCAGCTCACTACCCAAACACAAGACTCTGCCGCTCACTTACCCTCATTCGCATTCAACGGTACTGGATACCCGCGCTCGCACGCCGGCGACGATATGAATTGGGAGCACTGCACAACAAAAGCTCAAATGATCACATCCAGTGCTTTCTCACCTGTCACCGCCATGACAAAAGCACACATGAATAATAATCCTTGAGCGATCATCCAAATAGTTGAAACGGCCAACAAATCAAAATTCACAAAATCTCCATATGGAAGAATTATCAAAGCCAGAGCACAATGAACCAAAGCAATCGTCACTTCTACGCTGGTCGATTTTATTGCACGAGAAAAATTGCCTGCCTCTTTAAATTTGTTAGTTCTAACCCACGGCATACTTACTTTAAAAACAGGCACAACAAAAGCGACAATAGCGGTCCATCGCAGCGCCCCTTTAATCATTATCGTCAAAAAGTAATCCTTGACACCTTGCCCGTTCAGCTTCCTTACACCGATCCATATCTTAATACAAAGCACGAGTAAAAGACTGGCCATCAGCAATAGCACGCCTGCGGGGAGAAGTATTTTTTTGTCATTCAATATTGAATACACACAAACCAGGAACAGCAGCATGTTAGCCGGAAGAATTATTGAGCGAATAAAATCCTTGAAAAAAGCAAGAACTCGGAAACTTCTCTGCGGCACGCTCAAACTCGTGGACTCATCAAAGCCCAAGTACCAACGCCAATGCACCATAAACTCTTGAGTGGCACCAGCCCACCAGCGAAACTGCTGTTTTTTTACACCCTCCATTGTTTCTGGAATCAAACCCCGCCCCCAGGTTTCCGCAAAAACGTGGCCGGTGTATCCGAGAGCCATAATTCTCACTGCCAGCTCAAGATCTTCTGTAAGGCTCCACTCTGCCCAGCCACCTAATTCATCAAGTATTGAGCGCCTGATCAAACACATAGTCCCTACCAAACAACCCGCACCATACTCATTAAGAGCAGGATGAACTGTCTTCTGCTGAATAAGGTAGTGAAAATAGACACTGGAAAGAAATGGGTTTTCCCGCCATTGGCGATAATCGTGACTAGTTTGAATAAAGCCTGTCGATTCATCGTTGAACAAGGGAACAAACCTTGATAGAAAATCCGGATAAGCAACATAATCCGCATCGATCACAGCAATAATTTCTGCATCAGGGTTGGTGTTTCGCAAAGCAAAGTTGATTGCACCTGCCTTCGCACCTGAAATGGGATCAATATGAAAAAACCGAAACCGGTCACCCAACAGCTGGCAGTAAGCCTCAACTGGCCTCCAGAGCCTCTCATCCTTTGTATTGTTATCTATCACTAAAACTTCAAAATTTTCATAATCAAGCCGAGAAATGGCCTTTAGCGTACCAATAACCAAATCCGGTGGTTCTGCATAGCATGGCACATGAATAGATACCATTGGGCGAACTGAATTCCCTTCCTTGCGCATCACTTCCAAAGCCCTATCTCGTTTATGGTAAACAATCGTAAATCGTGGCAATTCGGAAAGCGTAGAACAAAGAATATATAAAACAGACAGTGGAAAGGCCACAACCTGAGCCAAATACAATGTCAACTCAGACAAGAAATACTTTGACCACCCCCACTGACTGACAAGTTCATTCACAAGAACAAGAACACTGATAGGCAAGCAAAACCTGCAAGCTAACCACCCAATCCCAAAGAAACTTAAAATCGGTATGCGAAAACGAGCATACAGACTTAATAGCAACCCTCCAGCGGTTGGAATCATAACCCCATCGAAACTACCCGTTACTGCCAGTTTAAGGAAAGCAGAGATCGCCAAGCCTGCTCCCCACCACCAAACCCAAAAACGGTCAGGGGTACTTGTTAACTGAAACCTGACAAGAAGTGCGAACCCACCTACACAATAAAAAATAGCTGAAAAATATAAAGATTCCATTTACATAGACTCCTTTCCATCATTTCAACATACCCTCCCGATTGACTTTATCCACAATAAAAGCAGTAAGTCTACTGTCAGAAATGACAGTAGACTTGACGCCTATTGGCCGCTAGATTTTATTGAAATCGAAAAATGGTATCAGTAGAAAATGATGCAACACTTCTCCTCGAGCCCACCGAATACGGGAAACAACATGCAGCGTTGCAGATTGCCTAGCCTGGCTGATGGGTGGAAAACTCCAGAGACATCAGGGCACCATCTTCGGGCCGCTTACGATCTGCCAACATAACGCCAAACCGTGCCGCTATCTCCTTGCGCCCCGCCGCCGTCAATGTCAGCGCTCGACTGTCCAGATCCTGCGTCACCCACTTGCGCTTCAACGCGGTCTGCAACAGCGCCGCTCCAAGCGATCCACCCAGATGCGGCCGGCGCTTGCTCCAGTCCAGACAGGGGCAGGCAAAGCGTCGGCGCAAGGTCGACAGATCCTTGACCTCGATACCTAACCCTTCAAAAAACGCCTCGCCGCTTTCACTGAGGCGATAAACCTGCTCATCGGTTTCCACCAGCCAACCGTCCTCCAACAACCGGTCATGCAGCAACACCGCCAGCGTCCCGGCCATGTGGTCATAGCAGGTACGGGCAAATTGCAGACGGTCCGGCGTGTGCGGCTTGAAGGTCGGTGCGGGGTTCTGGCCGATCACCATCAGCGCTTCGAGCGCCTGGGCCACGCGTTTGTCGGCGAGGCTGTAATAACGGTGGCGGCCCTGCACGTGCAGGCGAACCAGCGCCAGGTCCTTGAGTTTGGCCAGGTGTGCACTGGCGGTGGAGGCGCTGACGTCGGCGAGGGTCGCGAGCTCCGTCGCGGTGCGGGCGTGGCCGTCCATCAGCGAGCACAGCATTTTGGTTCGCGCCGGTTCCGCGATGGCGGCGGCCACTTGCGAGACGCCGATGTCTTGATGTTCTGCGTGCATATTTCGCTCCCGGACGAATCATCGCCCCCAAGGACTGGAGATAGTAGCAACACTTTCCCCACCGACAAGGTTGCGATCCATGGACCCGATCATCGCTGCGACTCACGCCGATCCCTACCCTTATTACGCCGAACTGCGCGCGGCGGGTGGGCTGACCTTTCATCACGGACTGAAACTGTGGGTGGCCAGCGGTGCCCGGGCGGTTTGCGCAGTGTTGGCGCATGCGGATTGCCGGGTGCGTCCGGTGCAGGAGCCGGTGCCCAAGGCCATCGCCGACGGTATGGCGGGCAAGGTGTTCGGCCAGCTGATGCGAATGAATGATGGCGGAGATCAGCGTTGCCCGCGTTCGGCCGTTGAACCGCCGCTGGGGCTTATCAATGACAAAGATGTCAAAGCGCTGGTCGCCGCGCGGTTGATCACAAACGATGCCGACGGCTTATATAAGGCCATGTTTCGCGGGCCGGTATGCGTGGTCGCGGCTTTGCTCGGATTCACTCCGGCACAAGCGCGAACGATCAGTGAGCTGACCGCCGATTTTGCAGCGTGCCTTTCACCGTTGAGCAATGACCTGCAACTGGCGGCAGCCCATCGGGCGGCGGAGCAATTGCACGGTTACTTCATTGAATTACTGGCGGATCCGAACCCGTTTCTCGCCGACATTCAGCAACGCTTTTCAGGCGAAGAGGACGCACTGATCGCCAACCTCATCGGCCTTTGCTCGCAGACCTTTGAAGCCACCGCCGGCCTGATCGGCAATGCGCTGGTGGCGTTGCAGCGTCAGCCGGAATTACACAACGTGTCAGTCGATTCGCTGTTGGCAGAAGTCCAGCGCTTCGATCCTTCGGTGCAGAACACTCGACGTTTTGTCGCGAACACCTGCGAAATCGACGGCGTCCGACTTGAAGCAGGCGACGTGATACTGGTGTTGCTCGCCTCGGCCAACCGCGACCCGGCGCTGAATGAAAGCCCGGATCAGTTTCTGCCGGATCGCCCCAACCGCCGAAGTTTCACGTTCGGCAGCGGTCGTCACCAATGCCCGGGGCAAAGGTTGGCGATGACGATTGCCAGCGCCACCGTCGGTGAAATACTCGCCCATGACATCGACCTGAGCCGGTTCACCTGGCATTACCGCCCTTCACTGAACGGACGAATCCCACTGTTCAGCGAGCTACAGCCTTAAGCGTTACGCAACTCGATGGTCAGGTGCGACAACTCATGCACCGGCGCCAGTCGCTCGCGAATCGCCTCTGCCGTGACGCCCGCAGCCGCCACCACACTGACAATCGCCGCCCGCGCCTGCGGGCCGACCTGCCAGACGTGCAGGTCGCTGATGCGCACGTCGTCGGAGGTTTCCAGCAGTTCACGGATCTCCTCGGCCACCGGCTCATCGGTGGTGTCGAGCAGTACGGCGGCGCTGTCGCGCATCAGGTTCCAGGCCCATTTGGCGATGACGATGGACCCGACGATGCCCATCACCGGGTCCATCCAGACCCAGCCCAGATAACGACCGGCCAGCAGCGCCGCAATCGCCAGCACCGACGTCAACGCATCGGCGAGTACGTGCACGTAGGCTGAACGCAGGTTGTTGTCGTGATGGTGATGATGATGACCATGATCGTGGCTATGGCCGTGGTCATGATGACCGTGATGGCCGGCCAGCAGAAAGGCGCTAAGCAGATTGACACCCAGGCCGACCACGGCGATCAAGGTTGCTTCGCCGAACGCCACGCTGGTGGGCTCGAACAGACGGAAAACCGATTCCCCGGCAATGCCCAGCGACACCAGCCCCAGCACCATGGCCGAGGCAAAACCCGCCAGATCGCCGACCTTGCCGGTGCCGAAACTGTAACGGCGGTTGTTGGCATTGCGCCGGGCAAAACCATAGGCCGCCGCCGCAATACCCAGGGCACCGGCGTGGGTCGCCATGTGGAAACCGTCGGCCAGGAGTGCCATGGAGCCAGTGAGATAACCGGCGGCAATTTCGCCGATCATCATCACGAACGTCAGCGCCACCACCCACAAGGTGCGACGGGCGTTGTCGTCATGGGACGCGCCGAGGAACTGGTGGTCGTGGGAAAAGTCGTCAGAGCGCGTCGTCAGATTCATGGTGTCGGTGCTCACTTGGAATAACGGCGGATGGCTTGCAGCAACTCTTCCACGCCCTGGGCGCGGGCCTCATCGCTGAGGTCGGGATGGGCGACATGCTCGCGGGCGTGGGCCTCGATGAACTGCTCCATCAAACCGTTGACCGCACCGCGAATCGCCGCCATCAGGTGCAACGTCTTGGCACAATCGGCCTCGGACTCCAGCGCCCGTTCAACCGCCTGAACCTGCCCGGCAATACGCCGGACCCGATTGAGCAACTCGCCTTTGTGTTCGTGCGTGTGCGACATACCCATACCCCCTACCCCTATATGGTGAGCATAGTCGCTGTTCCAACCGAAAGGGGCAAGGCCTGTTTTCGACCGTCCGTCGCGGCTTGAGATTTTGATGTGGAAGAATGAGGCGGCGCGTCAGACGGTGCCGCCTCTGGAAGGCTTTTCAGAGGCAGGGCCGTTGGGAACCCTGGTCTGTCAGGCCCATTGCAGTGGCGGGGACGACGAGAAGCAGAGGTCTACGTCCAGTTGCGCTGCGGCCGACAGATTGACCAGCGCATCCAGAGAGAACTTGTCGATTTTGCCGTTGAGTACGTCGTTGAGGCGTGGCTGGGTGATGCCAAGACGCTTGGCCGCCTCCTTCTGCGGAAGCTCCCAGGCACGAATCGTTTCGCACAGCGTGCGCATCAGTTTGGCCCGCAGGCGCATGTTGGCCGCTTCCTGCGGCGTGTCTTCCAGTGCATCCCAGACGCTTGCGAAACGCTGGGAAGAGTTTTGATGATCCGTCATGGTTCAACCTATTTCCTGGTATCTGGCTCGTGCCAGTTCTATGTCTCGCGTCTCGGTTTTGCGCGTGGTCTTTTGCAGCGCGTGCAGCACATAAATCGCGTCAGGCCGGTTGACCACATAAAACACTCGAAACGCCCCTGAATCCTCGGTGATTCTGATTTCATTGACGCCCCGCCCGACTGTTTTCATGGGGCGCCAGTCAAAGGGTTCGTCGCCCTGTTGCAACAGATCCAGTTGGAATCCTGCGGCTCTGCGAGCATCGAGGGGAAAAGCTCTCAAATCCTTGAGCGCACTCCCGACAAACACCACGTCCTTGTGTCTTGGCATTGGCTTCTCCTGTGTTGGAAAGAAAAGCGTAATAGCCCGGACGGAATCGTGTCGCGGCGGTGTGTTGCAAGGAATGGCAGCGATCACATACCAGCAGACTATATCGAAACCGATATAAATCAAGTTTGAATTGGCTTATCTGACATTTGGTATCACAAAGCAGAAATTCGCGAGTCGGCACACTTGATAAGCCCACACAGAACCCCTGTGGGAGCGAGCTTGCTCGCGATGGCGGACTGAAAAATGACGCATCATTTTGCCCCCATCCGGGAGGCTACATTGCCTTGCGCCTTTGCCTACAACTACGCCAGAATCCGCCGGCTTGTGCGGTTTGGGGTCTGCCCGTAACTTGATTCGCATCACTGAATGGTCAGTGAACGGGTTTAGTCGCTCGGGAACCACAAACCATGCACAAGCTCCATCCAGTCAGATATTTCACATATCTGCACTCTATGGCGGCTGTGCGCAGGGCACCCTCGGGTGCACCGGGTTTGGTGGGTTCCCCGGTCGACTAACCTGTGTACAGCTGCCACCTCACTGTTTAGTCGCAAGGTGGTGTCGGCATCATTAAAGGGATACCCCCAAATGTTCAAACCTACGCCAAACCCACCAGAAACTGACTTACCGTCCGAATCCGACCCAACCTCCCCTTACTCCTCAACTGATTCAAAAAAACTCCACGAAGCCGCCGAGCGCGCCCTCGACCAATACCTGAAACCCACCGCCCCGAAACAGCACTGCCCCGGCCGCATGTTCCTCATCGCCCCCCACATCGATCAACATGCCTTGCTGGCCCACGCCTGCGAATCGATGGCTTCGGCCAGCGTGATGCTCAGCGACTTCGCCGCGCTGCTGGACCCGCCCTACCGCAGCACCGTGCTGGGCATCGCCCAAGTGGTGATGTGTGGCGAGCTCGCCGTGAACCGGGCGCTGGACACCCTCGATGCCACGACCTGAGGAACACACCATGGAAAGCAAATCCGATGCACACGTCGTCGCCGCCCTGATCTCCATCGGCCTCAACGAAAAAGACAGCCAATGGGCCGAAAAGGCCTGTCTGCTCCTGCTCGAAAGCGAAAGAAAATCCATCGTCACCGCCGCCCTCGAGGCCCTCGTCCAGCTCGCCCGCGATCACGGCAAACTGGACCGCAACCGAGTAATGCCGGTACTCAACAGCGTAAAACGCAGATTTCCGAGCTTGACCAGCACGGTTGCCGCAACGCTGGATGAGATGGCGATGGCTGCGTAACGCCTCAGGTAAAAGGCAAGAAAAAACCCGCTGCTCCATTATCGGAGGCAGCGGGTTTTATGACGTCAGCTGTAACGCGGAGCAATCAATCCTCCCGCGTCAACACTTCCAACAACTCAATCTCGAACACCAGATTCGAATTCGGCGGAATCTTGCCCATCGTCCGCTCGCCATACCCCAGATGCGCCGGCACCAACAGTTTGCGTTTGCCGCCGACCTGCATGCCCATGATCCCTTGATCCCAGCCCTTGATCACCCGGCCCGTGCCGATCACGCACTGGAACGGTTTGCCCCGGCTCCAGGACGAATCGAATTCGGTGCCGTCTTCCAGCCAACCGGTGTATTGGGTGGTGATCAATGCGCCTTTGACGGCGGCTTTTCCGTCGCCGGGCTGAAGATCGATTATCTGCAGTTCATCATTCATAACATTCACTCTATTGTTCCGCTGGCCGCCGTTTTCCCAGAAATGCCGGACATTGGCAACCGTTTGACCCAGCGTTGGCCGTGATGAATGATAGCCACCCGCCACCAACCCCGAATCGATACGCCATGTCAGCGATGCTTGAATGACTCAACTCTGGATCGGCTCTGCCCTTGTCGTTGTGCTGATGGTCGTGATCGCCGTGTTGATTCGTCGCGAGCGTGCCCTGCGTCGGCAACTTGCCGAATACCGTGAATTGCTCACTCGCGCGGCCGAAGGTCAGAACATCCACCAGGATGGCGACGCCGAGCGCTTCAAGCGCAGCCAGTATTTTGCGCGGATCGGCACCTGGGATTGGGAAGTCGACACTGACCGACTCTATTGGTCCGACGCGATCTTCGGCATGTTCGGCTTCAAGATCGGCGAAGTGACGCCGTCCTACGCCTTGTTCTGCTCCTGCGTCCACCCGGACGACCGCGCCAAGGTGCGCGCCGGGGAGTTGCGCTGTCTGGAAACCGGTGAGAATCACGACGAGGAATACCGCGTGGTCTGGCCCGACGGCACGATTCGCTGGCTGCGGGAAACCGGCAACGTGGTGAAGAACGATCATGACGCGATGATCAAGATGATGGGTGTGGTACGCGACATCACTGAAGAGAAGGCCTCGGCCAGTTACCTTCAGCACCTGGCCCACTTCGATCCGCTGACCGGTTTGCCCAATCGACTGGTGCTGGAAGAACGCCTGTCAGAAGCACTGGAACATGCGCGCGCTACCGAGACCCGGGTGGCGCTGGTGTTCATCGATCTCAACGGTTTCAAAAGCATCAACGACCGCTACGGCCACGCCGCCGGCGACCGCGTCCTGATCACCACCGCCACACGGCTGAAACGCATCCTGCGGGTCAGCGACACCGTCGCCCGCATCGGTGGCGACGAATTCGTGGTCATCCTGCAAGGCCTCGCCCCCGGCCTGAACCTGCAGGACGAAGCCCGCAGCATCTGTCAGAAAATCTTCATCGAACTGTCGCCGCCCATCACCATCGGCAACGACCAACGCCACATCGGCACCAGCCTCGGCGTCGCCGTGTTCCCCGACCATGCGCCGACCATGGACCGGCTGCTACACATTGCGGATCTGGCAATGTATGAGGCCAAGCGCAGCGGGAATAATCAGTATCGGTTGGGTGGTGAAAACCCGGTGCGGGCAAGTGCACCGGGATTTGGAATGTGAGCGTTAACGCTCCACCGGTTTAATGTCCACAATCGTCCCGTTGGTGATCATCACCATCACGTACTTGTCGTTCATCTGCACCCACTGTGCCTGCGGATCCGGTTGCTTGAGGCCTTTCTGTTTCCAGTTCTTGATGGCTTTTTCGCTGCGCTGGTAGACGTCCGGGGCGCGGTCGTTGACCTTCAGTTCGCGGCCGTCGGTGGGCGAGCGTTCGACGGTGTCGGTCGAGGGTTGCGCCGCTTGAACGAGTGGGGTGATCCCGGCGATGCCGGCGACGAGGGCCAGGCTGGCGATCAGGGGCTTGTTGTTCATCGGTGAACCTCCTTCAGATGTGTGATACCTGAACTCCGACTGCGGGGTTCGGGAATCATTCCTTGTTTTTAATCATGAACGCCTGAGTGAGGATAAATCAGCATCGACCCTCCCCGTAGAGAAGAAGATAGATACTGATTTTGACCGATGTGAAAAAGCCTACGGGTGTGCTGATCCTGTCTCTACGGCGTGCCTGCGGCAGTCTTTGCCCGTCGCCGCTGCACTCTCATTAAGTGGACTCTCTCCAGAACCGATGCGGCATAAAGTTCGGCATCGATACGACTCAATGCGGCTTTGGCCTTGAGTGCGATATCCGGAGGAGCCAAAGAAAGCCCTTGAGCCGACAACTCGGCATCGGTCTTGCGAAGTATTGCGAGTGCACCTGCGAGGTTGCCGGAGTCAGGAACCGGTCCGGAAAGAATGGCAGCCTCTGCCATTGGCGCCAGTCGCGCCCTGGTTCCCTTGATCACAGGTATGGGTGTGGGTAATGCGGCCAACGATTCTCGCGGCGTTGATAGCGACAGCAGGTGCAGCGGCGTGTTTGCTTCGGCATCCCGACGAGTCAACGCTGGCAAGCCCCACAAGGCTTCCAGCAAGGCTGGTACAGATGAGTGATCGTATGGCGTGGAATCTACCGTTCCCGGGGCGATCAGGGGAGATACGGCGACAGCAGGCACCCGAACACCGGCAGTCTTGAAGTCAAAACCGTGAGTGTTATAACCATAGGAGGGATTATCACCGGGGGCAGTAATATTCCCTGGCTTTACCGAATCGTAGAACCCGCCATGCTCGTCATAAATGACCAGCAGTAAACTGGTGTTCCAATAAGGCGAATTCCGGATGGCCGAGTAGACCGCACTGAGCATGTTCTCGCCGCCATAGACATCGTCCATCGGATGCTGCGATGAACCGCCGGCATAGGTTCCATTGGCCAGATTTCCGTAATGCGGCTCTATGAAGGTGTAGCCGTAGGGATAAGGACCTTGAAGGTCGTTGGCGAAAGACCCCAATGAATGCATATCCAACATGCTGATACCGTTCAGCGCTGAAACCTGAGTGATTGCTCCAAGCTTCGATCCGCTATTGGCGTCATCACTGTAGAGGCTGAGGCCATTGGCTTGAGCATCATGATAAATGCGATAGGGAATATTCGCGTTTTCCAAACGTTGAAAGATAGAACCGTTCGGGTATTTGAATCCACTCAGTTCCCACCCGGCCATCTGAGGCCCTGTCGGACTGTCATCGAAACCGGATGAAGACGCTCCATGCACAAAAAAACGGTTGGGCCATGTCGGCCCCGGCATCGAGGAGAACCAGTGATCGCAGACAGCGAATTGCGTTGCCAGGTTATAGATCGCCGGCAATTGATGCCGCGTGTCAAAGCAAGACATGACATCGATTATCTGTTCCGGTTGTGGTGGCTTGTGCGGGGTTTCAGAGGTGGATGTTGAATAGCTACTGGCAAACCCGGAGTTATTGATAGGAGGATAAGGAGCGACCGACGGCAAAGGGCCCGCACGACCGGTCAACTGCTGAACAACATCGGCAAATTCATGACCGGGATCTGTTGGCATATTTAGAGGCGCACTGCCTTGAACGAAATATTTTTGGTCATTGATTTCGTTGTAATCATTTTTGGTCGCAGCGCTTATTCCGGGAATTCCAGACATGGCAAAAACATTATCAAACGAATGATTCTCCAGCATCAGCACAAAGACATGAGTAATAGGCGCTGCCGGTGCCACACGCGTCATCCCGTCGGAACAACCGCCGGACCTCAGCGTCACACTGAATGTCGTGGAGCTGACAGAAAGAGTAAGGGTCTGGCCCGCGTCAGCACTTTGCAGTTGGCATTCTTTCCAGTATTCATCGGTGGAACTTCCAGAGTTAATGTAGAACCCCGCCGATGGACCATCCTTGACGTGTACCAGTACAGACCAATAATCCAGAATCGCGCCTGTTGCCAAACCTGTCTCGAAGAAAACCGTCATCGGGCCTGCGATCTGCCCCGGCTCGGCAGACCATGAACCGCGCTGCGTGCCGTTACTCTGGTTGGTGTGAAACAGGATAATCTCGGCGTTCCCGTTCGTGGCATTGATGATCTTGATACTGGCTGACTGTTGCGTTGCCATGTCGCTACCTCCGTGTAAGACATAGGTGGGAATTAATTAGTGTTTATCCAGGTTCGGCAGATCGCAAATGAAATTAATTCAAACGCCTCGCGCCGCTGGTTAAAACTAATAGCAGTGCCGTGACAGGGGCGCAAATATCACTTAGACGGAATAGCGAGCACTGCCTGCACAATCATGCAATTTTGCTATTGCCGGGCAATTCCAAAATTTCTTTTATCCACCCGGGCATTTAAAGTTAACTGGAACAACTCAACACTCCCTTCGCGAAACTTTCACACTTTATTGATTAATCGTGATTTCACTTAAAAAACGTTTTCCCGCCAAGGTCGATCCAAGTTGACACCTGAAGCAGCCTGGTTGCCTTCAGGGTCAAAGGTCACAGAAATTGATACGCTTTGAACATCAATCCATGCCAACTATGCAATTAACAGATCGATCCCCCTGCGCCACTATCCGCCCCAATAAAAACCGTGCGCCGCCTCCCCGTCGCGCACGTCATAAAAGCGGTGGAGTATTTTTCGATGACAGCCTCAATCCCACACGGCGGCTCGCGGGCCGGTGCCATTTTCCGGGTGACCTCGGGTAACTTCCTCGAACAGTTCGACTTCTTTCTGTTCGGCTTCTACGCCACGCAGATCGCGGCGGTGTTCTTTCCGGCGAGCAGTGAGTTCGCTTCCCTGATGATGACGTTCGCGGTGTTCGGCGCAGGCTTTTTGATGCGTCCGCTGGGGGCTATCGTGCTCGGTGCGTACATCGATGACGTCGGTCGTCGCAAAGGTTTGATCGTCACCCTGTCGATCATGGCCAGCGGCACAATATTGATTGTGCTGGTGCCCGGATACGAATCCATTGGCCTGTTCGCACCGGCGCTGGTGCTGATCGGGCGCTTGCTGCAAGGCTTCTCGGCTGGCGCGGAACTGGGCGGTGTGTCGGTGTATCTCTCGGAGATCGCCACCCCGGGCCGCAAGGGTTTCTTCACCGCCTGGCAGTCGGCCAGCCAACAGGTCGCGATCATCGTTGCCGCCGCGCTTGGCTTTGCCTTGAACCAGTGGATGGCGCCGGATGTGATTGCCGATTGGGGCTGGCGGATTCCGTTTTTCGTTGGCTGCATGATCGTGCCGTTCATCTTCCTGCTGCGTCGCAACCTGGCGGAAACCGAAGAGTTCGCCACCCGCAAACATCGCCCGAGCATGAAAGAAGTGTTCCGCACCCTCGGCCAGAACTGGGTCGTGGTCATCGGCGGGATGTTGATGGTTGCGCTGACTACCACCGCGTTCTACCTGATCACCGTGTACGCGCCGACCTTCGGTAAAACCGTGCTGCATCTGAGCACCTCGGATGCGTTGCTGGTGACGCTGCTGGTGGGCGTTTCGAACTTCTTCTGGCTGCCGATCGGCGGCGCGTTGTCGGACCGTTTCGGCCGTCGTCCGCTGTTGATCACCATGTCGCTGCTGGCCCTGGCGACCACTTATCCGGCGCTGTCGTATCTGGTGCAGGCGCCGAGCTTCAGCCATATGTTGCTGTCGCTGCTGTGGCTGTCGTTCATCTACGGCATGTACAACGGCGCGATGATTCCGGCACTGACCGAGATCATGCCGGTTGAGGTGCGTGTGGCCGGTTTCTCGTTGGCCTACAGCCTTGCCACCGCCATTTTCGGCGGCTTCACCCCGGCGATGTCGACCTTCCTGATTCAGTACACCGGCGACAAGGCTGCGCCAGGTTACTGGATGAGTGTCGGCGCGCTGTGTGCGTTGTGCGCGACGCTGTATCTGTATCGCCGTGCGGGCGGTCGTCTGCAACCTGTCGCTGCCTGAGGAGAGCATCATGAAAAAACTCATGACGGTTACTGCCCTGCTCGCCGGCCTTGCGTTCAACGTTGCGGCCCAGGCTGAAGAACTGCGGGTAATGACCTCCGGCGGCTTCACCGCCGCCTATAAAGTCCTCGGCCCGAAGTTCGCCGCGAACACCGGCAACACTCTCGACACCATCCTCGGCCCGTCGATGGGCAAAGCCCCGGAGGCGATCCCCAATCGCCTCGCCCGGGGTGAACAGGCCGACGTGGTGATCATGGTCGGCTACGCCCTCGACGACTTGATCAAACAAGGAAAGGTCGACCCGGCCTCGCGGGTGGAACTGGCGGATTCGCGGATCGGCCTGGTAGTGCGCGAAGGCGCGCCGAAACCGGATATCAGCAAAGTCGATGCCCTGAAGAAAACCCTGCTCGATGCGCAATCGGTGGCCTACTCCGACAGCGCCAGCGGCGTGTACATCGAGCAGCAGTTGTTCAAGAAACTCGGCGTCGAAGATCAGCTGAAACCAAAGGCGAAGATGATCCCGAAAATCCCGGTAGGCTCGGTGATCGCCACTGGCGACTATCAACTGGGCTTCCAGCAGGTCAGCGAATTGCTGCCGGTGCCGGGGGTGACGTATGTCGGGAAGATCCCGGAATCGGTGCAATCGGTAACGCGTTTCGCGGCGGGGATTCCAGTGGGTGCACAGCATCCTCAGGAGGCCAAGGCGTTGCTCGCCTATCTGGCCGCGCCTGCCGCTCAGGCCGACGTACAGGCCACGGGGCTGGATTCGGTCAAGCGCTGACCTTCGGCGGCTGGACTTTCATTTCCACCACCAGCCGCTCCAGTTCCAGTGCCGCCGGGGTCAGCGTACGACCCCGGCGCTTGATGATGCCGACACTGCGCATCACTTGCGGATCGGTCAGCGGCACCCGCGTCAGGATCGGATGATCCGCCGCCGGCATCGCCATCAGCGGCACCGCCGCCGCACCCAACCCCGCTTCCACCAGACCGATCATCGTCGTCACGTGCAGGGTTTCGCAGATGCTCGGCCGTTGCGGCACCACTTTCGCCAGCGCCTGATCGAGCAAGAAACGATTGCCCGACGTCTTGTCCAGCGAGATGTAATCCTGCTGGTAAAACTCGTCCCAACTGACGCTGCTGCGACCGGCCAAAGGGTGATCGCGGCGACAGGCCACCACGTAGCTCTCCTGCACCAGCGGCTCGAAATCCACACCCGCCTCCTGGGTGCCCATGAAACTCAGGCCGAAATCCGCCTCGCCATTGACCACCGCCGTCAGCACGTCGTGGGCGCTGGAGTCGAGGACTTTGACTTTGATGCGCGGGAACTGCTGGTGATAGCGGGCGACCACCCGTGGCATGAAGTAGTACGCCGCCGACGGCACGCAGGCCACGGTGACGTGGCCCTGTCGGTTAGAGGCGACTTCGCTGATGCCGAGCAACGCCACGTCCAGATCATCCAGCAAACGCTCGACACTCGGCATGAAGCCGCGCCCGGCCTGGGTCAGGCTGACCTTGCGCGTGGTGCGCTCGAACAACTTCACGCCGAGAGCGTCTTCAAGCTTCTCGATGCGCCGGCTCAGGGCGGGTTGCGAAATGCGCACGGTGTCCGCGGCCTTGCGGAAACTGCCCTGCTCGACCACCGCACGAAAGGCTTGCAGGTCATTGAGGTCGAAGTTGATGGCCATGGGAAACTCGGGAGGAATTGATTCGCTGAGGCTATAAATGTAACCAATTGATGCAAATTGTTACAGGAGCACATGCGCTCAAGCAGGGTCTGCGGTAGATCTGTAATCGTTTCAGCCTTTATCCTTGTCGCCCCCCGCCGTACCGCGTTACTGGAGTTCCGCTCATGCCCCATGAAGGCAATCTGTTGCAAGCCGCTGTCGTGTTTCTGTTCGCGGCCGTGCTCACCGTTCCCCTGGCCAAGCGCCTGCAACTGGGCGCGGTGCTCGGTTATCTGTTTGCCGGGGTGATCATCGGCCCGTCGGTGCTGGGCCTGATCGGCAATCCGCAGAGCGTCAGCCATATCTCCGAGCTGGGCGTGGTTTTGCTGCTGTTCATCATCGGTCTTGAGCTGTCGCCGCGACGTTTGTGGGTGATGCGTAAATCGGTGTTCGGCGTTGGCCTCGCGCAGGTGTTGTTGACCGGTTCGGTAATCGGCGTTCTGGCGTTGTCAGTGTTCGGCCAGCCGTTGAACAGCGCGATAGTGCTCGGCCTCGGTCTGGCCCTGTCGTCCACTGCGTTCGGTCTGCAAAGCCTGGCGGAACGCAAGGAACTGACCAGCCCCCACGGTCGCCTGGCGTTTGCAATTCTGCTGTTTCAGGACATCGCCGCAATCCCGCTGATCGCTCTGGTGCCGATGCTCGCGGGCGTCGATCATCACACCAGCACCGCCGACGATGTACGCCACAGTTTGCAGGTATTGGGCAGTATCGCCGTGGTCGTGATCGGCGGGCGTTATCTGTTGCGCCCGGTGTTCCGCATCGTCGCGAAAACCGGTCTGCCGGAAGTGTCTACCGCCACCGCGTTGCTGGTGGTGATCGGCACGGCGTGGATGATGGACATGGTCGGCGTGTCGATGGCGCTGGGCGCCTTCCTTGCCGGGCTGCTGCTGGCGGACTCGGAATATCGCCATGAACTGGAAGCGCAGATCGAACCGTTCAAAGGCCTGCTGCTGGGGCTGTTCTTCATCAGCGTCGGCATGGGCGCCAACCTCAGCCTGTTGTTCAGCGCGCCGATTACCGTGCTGGGGCTGACGCTGCTGCTGATCGCCTTGAAGTTGCCATTGCTGTTTGTGGTCGGGCGTCTGGCTGGCGGCTTGAGCAAAGTCAGTGCGATTCGCCTTGGCATCGTGCTGGCGGCGGGTGGTGAGTTTGCCTTTGTGGTGTTCAAGATCGGTCGCGATCAGGGTCTGTTCGAACCGCGCCTGTACGACTTGTTGGTGCTGACTATCACCCTGTCGATGGCCGTCACGCCGTTGCTGCTGTTGATCTGCGCACGGCTGGTCAGCCCGAAGGTGCAGCCGGTGGAAGTGCCGGAGAAGTTCCGCCAGATCGACACCGAAACCCCACGGGTGGTGATCGCCGGCATGGGCCGGATGGGCCAGATCGTGGCGCGGATCCTGCGGGCGCAGAACATCAAGTTCGTGGCGCTGGATACCTCGGTGGAAACCATCGAACTGTCCCGCAGCTTCGGCGGCGTGCCGGTGTTCTATGGCGACCCGATGCGCCCGGAAATCCTCAGCGCGGCCAAGGTTGGCGAAGCGGAGTATTTCGTGATTGCCACGGACGATCCGGAGACCAACATCAAGACTGCCGAGATCGTGCGCAAGCTTTACCCGCACATGAAAATCATCGCGCGGGCGCGTAACCGGCAGCACGTTCATCGTTTGGTGGATGTGGGCGCCGATCCGATCCGGGAGACTTACTACTCAAGCCTGGAAATGAGCCGTCGCACGCTGGTTGGCCTGGGTTTGACCCAGGCCCAGGCCGATGCGCGGATCAAGCGCTTCAAGCACCATGACGAACAGGTGTTGGAGGCTCAGCACGCGGTGTACGACGACGCGGCCAAAGTGCTGCAGACCGCACAGGAAGCGCGGGCGGAACTGGCCCGATTGTTCGAGTCGGATCAACTGGAAGAACAGTCCGGCAAGTCCTGAGCCCCGCCATCAAGCCTTCCCGCGCAATGCGCGGGAAGGTTCTGATCAGGCCATCTCCAGCGCCCGCTCTTCCTGCACGGGCGCCGCTGCAAACCGGTCCGCCAGAAACGGTGTGATGTCCAGCGGCAGCGGCTCATCGTTGACCAGTTTGTCCAGCAACACCCCGGTGATCGCCGACGTCAGCACGCCGGTGCGGAAGTGCCCGCAGGCGTTCAGGTAACCCTCCACCCCGGCCATCGGCCCGAGAATCGGCAACTCATCCGGCGAGCCCGGTCGCAGCCCGGCCCAGGTGCGTTTGAGGTTGATGTCCGCCAGTTCCGGCAGGCAGCGAACCGCGCCCTGCACCAGCCCGGCGATTTCCGGCCAGGTGGTGGTGACGTCGAAGCCTTTGTCCTCGGTAGTGCTGCCGATCAGGATTTCGCCGTTGTCCTTTTGCGCCATGTAGCAATCGCTGGTGGTCAGGCAACCGTTGAGGATTTTCGGCAGGCGTTCGGTCAGCAGGATCTGGCCTTTCACCGGTTTCACCGGAATGCGAATACCCGTGGCCCACTCGCTCAAGTCTGCAGCCCACGCGCCCGCCGCGTTGATCAGGGTCTTGCAGTGGAACACCCCGGCTTCGGCGGTTTGCACGCCGGTCACCCGTGAGCCGTGATGCAGCACGCCGGTGATGTTGGTGTTGACGTACATGTCCACGCCGTTCTGCCGGGCGCCTTCGGCGTAGGCGTCGGCCAAACGGAACGGGCTGACCTGGTGATCGCAGAGGAATTCCAGCGCACCGCGTGCTTCATGACTGACGCTCGGCTCGGACTCGCGCAACGCCGCCTGATCGAGCCAGCGCACCTGATCGGCCAGATGCGGAATGCAGCCGACGATGTGCTCGGCGTACAAGCGGTCCTCATCGTCATAGATCACGAATTTGAGCCCGGTCTTTTCGAACTTGAAGTCCATCCCGTGGTTGTCTTTCAGCTCACGGTGCAGCGCCGGGTACAGCGCGTTGGACTGCAAGGCGAAATCGAAGAACGATGGCGGCAAAATGTGCGGGGTGCTGGAGTCCACCGCCACCGCCGCGCCCTGGGTTTCACGCTTGCGGTTGGCCGACATCATGCGGAAGAAAATCACCCCGCAACCCAGCCCCACCGACTCACCGATGGCCCACAAGCCACCGGCCGAGGCGCGGGTCGCGTTACCCGGGCGCTTGGCGTCGATCATCGCGACCTTGAGGTTTTTGCGCTTGGACAACTGATAGGCGATGGACGCGCCGATCACACCGCCGCCGGCGATGACCACGTCATAGAACTTACTCATGGGAAACGGCCTCCGTGCCGAGGGACTGGAATGCGGAAAAGGGAATCGGATCGACCGGGAAACGCGGCCGCAGCCAGCCGACATCCTTGCGCCCGGTGGCCTGACGCAAACGGTCGCTGCAATAGCCGACGCACATCCGCCCTTGACAGTCGCCCATGCTCACGCGGGTGCGCATTTTCAGGCTGGCGATGTCTTGCACTCCCTGCTCCAGCGCCCGGTCGATGTCGGCGCGGGTGGCGTGTTCGCAGCGGCAGATCACCGTGTCAGCCGCCGGCAATGCAATCTGCCCGACGCCGCGTTCGGTGTAGCGATCCACCGCCGCACGGAATCGTACGATGGCTTTGAGTTTGCCCAGGTAACGGTCGCGGCGGACCCGCGCCAGCTCTTCTTCCAGCACACCGCGTTGCAACAGGATCGAAGTAGCGGCGATCTTGCCGGCCAGCATCGCCGCTTCACCGCCGCGAATCCCGCCCATGTCGCCGGCCAGATGCACGTGGGGTTCGCTGCTCTGCTGCCAGATGTTGGAATTGGCACGCAGGTAGCCGTCGTCGCTGAAGCCGTGATCCAGGCCCATTTGCTGACTCAACTGAGTACGCGGAATGAAGCCGTAGCCGACCGCGAGCGTCTTCGCTTCGAAGCGCTCGACGCGGCTCATGTCCGGCTCCCACGTCGCCGAGTACGGCGCCACGCTGACGCTTTTCAGTTCGCCTTCGCCGTGCGCCTCGACCACGCCCCAGCCGTAGTTCATCGGGATGCCGTGCAGTTTCAGGTAGGCCAGCATGCTCAAGCCGTCGAGGAACAGTTGCGGCTTGTTCAGCAGCGCCAGGCTTTCCTTGGCAATCTTGCCGAACGCGCAGGCCTCGTAGACACCGACCACGCTCACGCCGGACGCGTGCAACTGGGTCGCCACCAGTGGCAACAGCGGCCCGGTGCCGGCGATGACCACCGGCCCCTGCGGCTTGACCACACCACTTTTGATCTGCAATTGCAGGCCACCGAGCATGATCACGCCGGGCAGCGTCCAGCCGGGAAACGGCACGCTGCGTTCGTGACAACCGGCGGCCATCACCAGTTGCGGATAGCTGATTTCGTGCAGGCGCTCATCACCATCGAGCACCACCAGCGAGCGGGTGCCTTCGGCGCCGACCACCCGGTGATGCAGACGCACATCGATCAGCCCGGCCTGCTCCTGAAAGTCGCCGTGCAGTTTGCTCAGCGCTTCGGAGTAACGCGGCCCCAGATAATCCAGCTGCACGCCGTCACGCAGCGGTCCGCGATAGACCACACCGCCAAGGCGCGACGCCTCTTCCAGCAATGTGCTGCGCACGCCATGGCGCGCCAGTTCGATGGCCGCCGCCATGCCCGCCGGCCCACCGCCGACAATGACCGGATGCTGGCTCATGGCGCCTCCTGCCCGTGAATGCGGTTGACCTGGGTTTCGACCTGCATGCCGTCACGCACCACGGTCTGGCAGGCGCGGCGCTTGTGCCGGCCATTGATTTTCACCAGGCAGCACTGGCACACGCCCATGCCGCAATAGGCACCGCTGACCTGGTTGTGATCATTGCGCGCGACCTGGCGCACGCCGAGGGACTGAATGACGCTGAGCACGGTTTCGCCGATGGCGGCAGTGACCGGCTGGCCGTTGATGTGGACAGTCATATCCGCCTGCGTCAAAGGCTGGATATCGAAGGTTCTTTCTAGGCAGTGCATTGCGATGATCATCCGTGAAAAGGTTCAGGTGAGGTTGAAACAGCTCCTTGCTGCACTACACCTCGCCGGCTCGTGGAAGTTATCTCTCTATCGGGCCGGCAGGTCTGCTCTGATCGCGCAGCAAAGTGCGCGCAAGCAATGTAGTCGATCCAGCGGCAAGGGCCGGGAAATTTCACGGTAGGGGATATCGCGCCGGAGAATATTGATCCAGGCCATGGAAATGACTGTACGGTTCTGTACCGCTCCATCGACCGGACAGCAAAAAGCCGCTTTCACCCGAGGGTGAAAGCGGCCGAGGCATAAGCCCCAGAGGGATCAGTGCACGAACAGGGCAATCAGGATGATGATCGGGATTGGCACGCCGAGGAAAAACAACAGTAGTGAGCGCATGGTGATGCTCCTTGATTAACGGACTGGGGGCACAGTGGTCGTGGTGTAGGTGTCGACTTCAACGTACTCGACGGCATCCCGGCGGCGACCGCCGAAGGTGGCCGACAGGCTGGCGAAGAACGCGCCGGCCAGCAGCGCGATGAACATCCACAGCGAAGTCCAGGCAGCAACTTTGGCGGCGGTGTCAGCCGCCTGTTGCGCTTTCACTTTGGCGTCAGCGATGGCTTTTTGCGTGCGAGCGTAGATTTCATCCACGCGACGTTCGGCATCGGCCTGGCTCAGGTTGGTGCGTTGCGCCACGAGTTGCGCAAGGTAGGTACGATCCTCAGGGCTGAGCTGGCCGTTGGCCAGGCTCTGGGCGAAGATCCGGGTCACGGTGCCGCGAGCGGCGTCGTCACTGACGGCGGCAGGACGGTCATCGCGGAACAGACTGTCGACGAAGTAGCCGTACTGATCGCTGCTGGTGTTGGCCGCAGCCGTGCCGGCGGCTTGAGTCATTGCACTGGCGGCACCGCCGGCGACACTCGCACCGGCCTGCACGCCACCACTGACGATGCTGCTGACCGAGCCGACTACCAGCGTCGCAGTGACCAGCGTTGCCACGCACCAGGCGAGGAAGCCATGGGCGGTGTCGCGGAAATACACCTCGTCACCGTGCATGTTCGCCCACTTCACCCGCAGGCGACCGGCAATGTAGCCACCCAGGCCGGAAGCGATGATTTGCGTCGCCGCCAGCCACACGATTGTCGAAATGCCCACGCCCTTGGCGCTGACGCCCTCCCCGGCCCACGGTGAAACAGCAGAGAAGCCCAGACCGAAACCGAGCAGCACCAGAATCATCGACAGCGCCGCAGCCGCTGCGGCCCCGGCGAAGATCGCGCCCCAGGACACCCCTGAGACGTTGCTCGACTCTCCATCAAAGGCAGGATAAAACCCATCAGAGGATCTATTCATTGTTGTTCTGCTCCCGGCATGAAAAATGGTGTTACAACTCGTCAGCAGATGAATTGCAGTGACCGTGCCAGTCGCCAGCATTAAATAAATCGTTTTGATTCAATCAGTTAAAAAGACTGAACTTTAATAAACCATGCATTTTGCAAGTTCATCGAATAGTCACCGCTTTTATTGCATGAGTCTGGATCCGCACGCCACATCCCCCCCATTGGCTAGTTTGAGTTCTGGTAGCAGTGCTGCACTTCGGTGCCTTTGTAGGCAAGCTCGATCAAGCGATCAGTACACTTGTTTTTACTCGTGGGAAGCACATAACGAACATCCCCCTGCATATCGTGCATGAGGTTGACCATCAAAATCCTGGCCACCTCCGTCATACTGAACAGGTCCCCGCGCTCTTGCGCGCTCGCGCCCCAAAGCCCGAGAAAATTCACAATCCAGTTATTCAATTTCACCATCTGTGGAACACTGACGAACTCTTCGATCAGGTAAGTCAGTTCTCCCTCACGGATCAAGGATATTTCTTTTGCCTGGAATATCGCGTCAATGACGGACGATTCCATGACATCGCTCTCGCGCAACGACTCCGGGTTCAACCCTACAAACGAGCTATGGTAGGCACCGTAATCTTTATGCCGAACACCCTTCTCTTCAACCGTCTGCGAAAACACAGTCTTTCTGTAAAAAGGCTTACTTACCATATAAGCATAATCACTGAGCAGATGAGACATGTCATTCATGATTGCCTTGTCCCATGTGATCTTGTTTTTCTTTTTCCCCTCAAAATTTTCCAGACAGTTATGCGTCCAGTACCCTAGACGCTCCCAATAGATAGCAATCAATAAAGGCATACCATTATCGCGCGCATAATTATTGAGAGCGTGCTTTTGCTTCACCATAAGCTCACATGCTGTTTTCTGCCCCCGAACAGACTTCACTTCAACCAACAATGAAAATCTGCTTTTCTGCGAATCCTCAACCAGCAATGTATAGTCTGGAACCTGATATTCAGCCTTGTACTTCTCCTCTTGCCGCTGATGCATTCCATTAATATTTTTAATCCAGGGCAACGCGGAGAAGATGGATTTATAGTTATCTTCAACATCAAGCCCGCTTTTAATCCTGGCCAGATTCCCTTTAATCCCGGGATCAACAATTTGCTGATGAAGACGCTCCAGCATATCGGGAGGAACATCGAAATTCTTTGTCAGTTGATGGAGTAACTGCGCTCGCTCCATATCACTCATTACAGCATCCTTTTCCTGAAAAATGGCGGCATGTCGACTGGAAGACCAATCCATTTGCCCAAGCTGTCCAGGCGCCTCTCACATGCATCAATTGGGCTGGACATCCCGCGTTTCCCGTGTGAGGCTTGCGGGCGGAATCGTAATGCCATCATCACTCTCTGACAAGGATCGCCATGAACCTGGACAACCCTCAGCGTCTCAAGCTTGCGCTGAAACTGCTTATTCTGCTGATCGTCGTAGTTATGTTGTTCGCTGGAGGCTACTGTCTGCTTAGTCAGCAACTCAACACCGGACTATCCAAAGACAAGATCGTCGACTTTCCAGACTGCTTGTATTTCAGCATTGTCACCATCACGACCCTGGGTTACGGCGACCTGGCTCCGACAGGCGCAACACGAATACTAGCCGCTACGGAAGCACTCTTTGGTTTGATATTTGCCGGGTATTCGATTTCCCAGGTCATGTCGCTGAAACAAGAATCGCTGATCGAGTACCTGACCTCTGAAAGAATAAAATCCAACTACAACAAATGTATCGAAGACATCATTGATGCCAAGGAGCAAATCGGTGATCGCAGACGCTATCTTAAAATGTACCAGTCAGTAAATCCGATTGAATTTACGCTGTTTCGCGAACATCCGTTCTATCCAGCGCTCAAGAGCATGAAAGCACTCGCGGAATACTCTGCGCACATTGAACAGATCGGTCGCTCGCCCTCTCTAGTAGAAGAAATAAAGCTGACGGCTCATCATGTTGAAGAACTGGCAAGCTTCAGCAGAAAATACCTACACTGGCTTGTTCAATACAAAGTCGAGTGGAATACACGCCAGACAAAAGAAATAGTCATGGATCTTTGCAAGGAAATTGACAACTACGCTTCACTTCCCGCCATATCAAAGCACCTTTCAGCAACACCGTATAAAGGTGGCGGGAGTTACGTCCAGATTGTCAGCAACGCGACTCTGAATATTCGAAATAGATTCTAGCCATTCACAAAATAGTTCCCGGCGGAGGTCACAGATCAATCAAATACATCAGAACACGTTTGCGCACATGAATTTTTTTTCAGGTTGTGAAATCTGACTTATTGGCAAACTATACCCTTGACCGATTGATTTCAGATCAGGACTCACCATGACTCGCATCTTGACCATCGAAGACGACGCCGTGACCGCCCGGGAAATCGTCGCCGAACTGAGCAGCCACGGCCTCGACGTGGATTGGGTCGACAACGGCCGCGAAGGCCTCGACCGCGCCGTCAGCGGCAACTACGACCTGATTACCCTCGACCGCATGCTGCCCGAACTCGATGGCCTGGCCATCGTCACTACCTTGCGCACGATGGGTGTGTCCACGCCGATCCTGATGATCAGCGCCCTGTCCGATGTTGACGAACGCGTACGCGGCCTGCGCGCCGGCGGTGACGATTACCTGACCAAACCCTTCGCCACCGACGAGATGGCGGCCCGGGTCGAAGTGTTGCTGCGCCGCCAGAACAACGGCGGCACCCAGCCCACCACCCTGCGTGTGGCGGATCTTGAGCTGGACCTGATCAGCCACGAAGCCAGCCGCGCCGAGCAGGTGCTGACGCTGCTGCCGACCGAATACAAACTGCTGGAATTCCTGATGCGCAACAGCGGCCAGATCCTGTCGCGGATGATGATTTTCGAGGAAGTCTGGGGTTATCACTTCGACCCGGGTACCAACCTGATCGACGTGCACATCGGTCGCCTGCGCAAGAAGATCGACCCGCCGGGCAACGTCCCGCTGATCCGCACGGTGCGAGGCTCGGGTTATGTCATTGCCGAACCCGTCTGACGGTTGGCGTTCCTCCAGCAGCCGGTTGCTGGCGCTTTACAGTTCGTTGTTCGTGGCCTGGAGCGGGATCCTCATGGGGGTCATGTATTTCGAGGTGTCCGGTTACCTCGACAACCTGGCCAAGCATTCGCTGATGCAGCGTCAGCATCTGTTCTCGCACTTTCGCGGCGAGCAACTGGAAGACGCACTCGCCGCCAGCATGACCTTCGACATTCGCGGCATCGACGCCTACGGCCTGTTCGCCGCCGACCACACCTACCTCGGTGGTGCCTTGCAGCAGATGCCCGCCGGCCTGCCGCTGGACGGCAAGATCCACGAACTGCGCGACTGCTCCGAATCCGACGACCCGACCCTGCCCGCCGACAGCTGCGATGCGGTCGCCACGCCGACCCGCGACGGTCGCTGGCTGGTGCTGGTGCGCGACAACGGCTCGCTGTTCGCCGTGACCCGGATCATTCTGCGCGCCCTGCTCTGGGGTGTTTCGCTGACGATCGTGCCGGGGATCATCGGCTGGCATTTGCTGCGGCGCCGGCCGTTGCGGCGGATCCGCGCGATTCAGGCCAGTGCCCAGTCGATCGTTGCCGGTGACCTGACCCACCGCTTGCCCGTGTCCAATCGCCGCGACGAACTGGACATGCTCGCCGCCATCGTCAACGCCATGCTCGATCGCATCGAGCGCCTGATGAACGAAGTCAAAGGCGTGTGCGACAACATCGCCCACGACCTGCGCACCCCGCTGACCCGCCTGCGGGCGCAGTTGTATCGCATGCAGCAGCAGGCCGGCGAAGGCTCGCCGGAGGCGGCGCAACTGGATCTGGTGCTGGCCGAGGCGGATACGTTGATGGCGCGTTTTCGGGGTTTGCTGAGGATTTCCGAACTGGAAGATCGCCAGCGCCGTTCCGGATTCGTCGAGCTCGATCCGGTGCGATTGCTGCAGGAACTGCATGAGTTCTACCTGCCGCTGGCCGAGGAAGACGAACTGCGATTCGAGCTGAACATGCCGGAAACCCTGCCGATGCTGAATGGCGACCGGGCGCTGTTGTTCGAGGCGCTGGCCAACCTGTTGAGCAACTCGATCAAGTTCACCCCGCCGGGTGGCACGGTGATTTTGCGTGGAGTGAATGACGCGGGGCATACACGGATCGAGGTGCACGATTCCGGCCCCGGCATTCCCGAGTCGGAGCGGGAAGCGGTGTTTCAGCGTTTCTATCGTGCGGAGGGTGGACAACCGCAAAGCGGTTTCGGACTGGGGCTGTCGATCGTTGCGGCGATTGTCAGCCTGCACGGGTTCAGTCTTGAGGTGGGTCGCAGCGATCTGGGCGGGGCGAAACTGGTGCTTGATTGCAGGCAGAGCCTGATTTCACAGTCCTGACTTTTGGGCAGTGATCGTTCCCACGTTGCGTGGGAACGATCATGAAACTCAGGCCGGGTAATTGGCCCGCAGCGCCTCAAGTCCACCCTGATAGATGCCGCTGAACAGCGCCACCACTTCCTCATCGCTCACGCCCTTGGCCGTGAAGCGCCCTGACCACGTCACCTTCGCGCCCTGGCCCTGGGCTTCAACGCGAATCGTCGCCAGATAATCCGTGGCCGGAAACGGTGCCTGCAGGATCGAATAGCTGTAGGTCTTGCCGGCGTTATCAAAAGTTTCCAGGCGCTCGACCACCACCCCGCCGTCGGCGGTTTGCAGGCTGCGCACGCGCCCGCCTTCGCTCAGTTCACTCTTGGGAATGAACGGCAACCAGTCCGGCAGCGTGTTGAAGCCGCCGATCAATTGCCAGACCTGATCGGCCGAAGCCGGGATGTCGATGGATGCTGATGCTGTTGCCATAAATAAATGTCTCTCTCAAAAATTCAGATTGCCAGGCTGTCGACTACGCCGCCGTCGACGCGCAGTGCGGCGCCGGTGGTGGCCGAGGACAGCGGTGAAGCGATGTAGGTCACCAGGTGCGCGACTTCTTCGACATTCGCCACGCGCTGGATGATCGAGGTCGGACGGGCCCGGCGCACAAACGCGTCGGCTTCGTCCCGCAGGCTGCGACCGGATTCGGCGGCGGCATCCTTGAGCATCTCCTCGACACCGTCGGTGAAGGTCGGCCCCGGCAGGATCGCATTGACCGTGACGCCAGTGCCGGCCAGCCGTTTGGCCAGGCCATGGGACACCGCCAGGTTGGCGCTTTTGGTCACGCCGTAGTTGATCATGTCGGCCGGGGTCGCCACGCCGGATTCCGAAGACAGGAAGATCACCCGGCCCCAGCCCTGCTCGACCATCGCCGGCACGTAATGCCGCGACAGACGCACGCCGGAGATCACGTTGATTTCATAGAAGCGCGTCCACTCATCATCGGGCGCATCGAAGAAATCCACGGCGTTATAGATCCCGAGGTTGTTCACCAGGATGTCGGCTTTCGGTTCGGCGGCGAACAGTTTCTGCGCACCTTCGGCCGTGCCCAGATCTGCCGTCAGACCGCGCAGTTTCGCGCCCGGCACTTTGTCGCGGATGCTCGCCAGTGCCTGCTCGACCTTGGCCGTGTCGCGACCGATCACTACCACCGTGGCGCCTGCCTCGGCCAGTGACTGGCTGATGCCCAAACCGATACCCGCCGTGCTGCCGCTGACAATCGCCAGTTTCCCGCTCAGATCGATCTTCATGCTTTCACCTCGTCGATAGGTAATGGTGCACGTTCGGACACCAGTTTCGCTTCACGCATGGCCTGCCAGAAACCGGCAGGAATCACCGCCGACAACGCCGCCACGTCTTCGGCGATCCGCCCCGGTTTGCTCGCGCCGGGAATCACCGCCGCCACTGCCGGATTGGCCAGGGAGAATTGCAGCGCCGCTGCTTTTACATCCACACCATGGGCCGCCGCGATACGTTTGATCTGCTCGACCTTGGCAACGATCTCAGGGCTGGCCTTCTGGTATTCGAAGTGCGCGCCACCGGCCAGGATCCCCGAGCTATAAGGGCCGCCGACGACGATTTCAACGTTCTGTGCCCGCGCCGAATCCATCAGGCGTTGCAGGGCCCGTTCGTGGTCGAGAAGAGTGTAGCGGCCGGCCAGCAGAAAACCGTCGGGCTGCGCTTCGGCCAGATCAAGGGTCAACTCGCAAGGCTCGACCTTGTTCACGCCCAGCCCCCAGCCCTTGATCACGCCCTCTTCGCGCAGGCGGGTCAGGACTTTGAAGGCGCCGGTGCGGGCCTGATTGAAGTACTCCAGCCATTGGTCGCCGTAGAAGTCCTGAGCGATGTCGTGGACCCAGACGATATCGAGGCGATCGGTTTTCAGGCGTTCGAGGCTGTCTTCAATCGAGCGCAACGTGGCGTCGGCGCTGTAGTCGTTGACGATCTTGTTCGGGCGGCCGTGTTCGAACACCCCGCTCTTCTCGCCCAGATCCCGGGCGGCGGCGTCTTCGACTTCATCGAGAATCACCCGGCCGACCTTGGTGCTGAGCACATAGTCGTCGCGCTTGTAGCGGGACAGTGCTTCGCCGAGGCGGATTTCCGACAGGCCCGAGCCGTAGAACGGCGCGGTGTCGAAGTAACGCACGCCGGCATCCCAAGCCGCATGCACGGTGGCCTGGGCTTCTTCTTCAGGAATGGCGCGGAACATGTTACCCAGTGGCGCGGTGCCGAAGCCCAGTTGGCCGGGCAGTTTGTCTTTCAAACTCATGGGGATTTCCTCGTAGTGTCTGGGTCGTGGTTGACCGTTGAGCAGATCCTAGATTGCGACACTCAGACCGTCCAAGACATAATGCGCAGCACTTGAGTCCCTAAAGGTCTGACATGATCGATTTCCGCCAATTGCGCTACTTCGTGGTCGTCGCCGAAGAAGAGCACGTCGGCCGCGCGGCCGAGCGCCTGCATATTTCCCAGTCGCCCCTGAGCCGGCAGATCGCCCAGCTCGAAGAGCGCCTGGGCCTGACCCTGTTCGAACGCAGCCAGCAACGCATCCGTCTGACCCGGGACGGCCAGACGTTCCTCGCCGAAACCCGCGCCCTGCTGACCCACGCCAATCGCCTCGAATCCCTCGGCAAACGCCTGGGCCGTGGCGAGGAAGGTGGCTTGTGCATCGGCTATATCGAGAACGCCATGCACGCGGGCGTCCTGCCCAACGCCTTGCGCGTGCTGCGGGTGGATCGGCCGAACGTGCATGTCGCGCTGTACAACCTCAACTCCGCCGAACAGCTTGAAGGCCTGCGTCAACGCAGCCTCGATATTGCGCTGGTCAGTGAACCGCCGTCGGCGGACGATCCGGATCTGCTGGGTTTTCAGGTACTGGACGACCCGATGCTGCTGGCGCTGCCGGAACAGCATCCGCTGGTGGCAAAGGCTTCGCTGACCCCGGAGGATCTGGCCACTCAGGAATGGATCGGCGTGCAACCGCGCCAGGATGCCTGCGACGACTTCCTGAGCGCCTGTCTCCGTGCCGGCTTCACCCCGGATATGCGGATGCAAGCGACCGAGCCGTTCACCGCGCTGGGGCTGGTCGCTTCGGGGCTGGGGATTGCGATGATCCAGAAAGGCCTGAGCCACAACGCCCCGCCGGGTGTGGTGTTGCGGGAGGTGCCGTGGCTGGCGTTTACCACGCCGTTGTGGGCGTCTTGGCACCGGATCAATTTGCGGCCGTTGGTGGAGATATTCAGGACGATGCTGACGGGGCCGGATACTCCGGGCGCCTGATTGAAGGCGCGGTTCAGATTCCCATCCGCGCCCACCCCGCCACCAACTGCGCACTGATACTCACCCCACCACAAACAACAATCACCACATCCCGAGCCCCCGCCAGCGCCGGATGATCAAGATAAGCCACCGCCAGCGACACTCCGCACGCCGGCTCCACCAGTTGCCGCAAATCACTGGCGTAACGCACCACGCCCATGATCGCGTCATCGTCGGACAGCACCAGGCATTCGTGATCGAACTCGCCGATGTGCTGCACCGGCCACTTCGCCACCTGCGCGGCGCCCAGGGAGGTGGCGACCGTGTCGATCTTGCTCAGGCGCACCGGGTGGCCGGCCTCGACGGCGGCGGCAAACGACGCGGCGCCGCGGGTTTCGCAGGCGATGATCCGGCAGTCGCGCCGGTCGTGGCGCAGCAGTCCGGTGAGGATCCCTGCCAGCAATCCCCCGCCGCCGACCGAGGTGACCACGGTGTCGACCTGCGGGCAGTCTTCGAGGATTTCATCGATCATTGTGCTGTGCCCCTCCCACAACACCGGGTGGTCGAAGGCCGGGACGTATTCGGTGTCTGCCGCGCTGGCCAGCTCCCGCGCTCGCTGGTTGGCTTCGTCCCAGACTTTGCCGTGGACGATGACTTCGGCACCGGTACGGCGAATCCGTGCGCGGGTCGCTTCGGGGGTGGTGTGCGGCACCACGATGCAGGCTTGCAGCCCCAGACTGGCCGCCGCCACCGCAGTAGCCAGGCCGGCGTTGCCACCGGACGGGCAGACGACTTTGCGTTTGCCCTGCGCCGCCGCCTGACTGCACAACAAGCCCATGCCCCGCAGCTTGAAGGAGCCGCTGGGTTGCAGGTTTTCCAGTTTCAGCCAGATACGCCGGGAGGTGGTCGACAGAGTCGGATGGAGGATCAACGGCGTGCGGATGTGCAGCATGGCGGGCTCCTGATGACGCCACGCACGCAATGGCGCGTGGACGGTTGAAGTCGAAGCGTCCCTGTCTTCAGCTTAGTCCACCCTGTTCCCTGAACGGTAAACGCCGGGGATCGTGCCGGGATCTACACTGAACGGAACAGCCGTGAGGTGCCTATGAAAATGTCAGCGCAAATGACCGTCGTCGCGGTGCTCGCCACCCTCGCCTATCTGGGTCTGGCGATGTGGGGCATCGGTGGCGTGGCGGTGTTCTTCTCCCACGGATCACTGGTGGTCGTGGCCCTGGCGACGCTGGTGATGGTGGTGGTGTCGTTGTTCAGCGAAGTGAACCTCAGCTCCGGCGAACGCGAGGACCGGGCCAATCGCTGGGTGCTTCCGGCGTTCGGCGTGATCGGACTGGTCAGTGGTTTTCTGCCGGCGTATTGCGACCGTATCGGTTTCTGGACCGTAGGCAGCGAAGGCACCCGTTGGCTGGGGGCGTTGCTGTTCATTGTCGGTGGGGCGTTGCGGCTGTGGCCGGTGTTTGTGCTGGGGCATCGGTTCAGCGGACTGGTGGCGATTCAGCCGGGGCACCGTCTGGTGACCGATGGCATCTACACGCGCCTGCGCAATCCCAGCTATCTGGGGCTGGTCGTCAATGCGCTGGGCTGGGCCCTGGCATTTCGTTCGGTGGTCGGGATCCTGCTGGCGGCGCTGACGCTGATCCCGCTGATTGCCCGTATCCACTCGGAAGAAGCCTTGCTGCGCACCCAGTTCGGCGCCGAATACGACGCCTATTGCGCGCGCAGCTGGCGGTTGTTGCCGGGCGTTTACTGAGGTTGCAAACGCAACAGGCCGTCGCTGTCGATACTCAGCGCAACCTCGCGGTAGCTGGCGATGGTCGCGTGCGGAGCTTCGATCGGATGCTGGTGGGTCGACGTGATGACCATCAGCGGCGCACCGGCTGCCTCAGCCGCCTGGATGCCGACCGTCGCGTCTTCGAAAATCAGGCAATCGGCCGGTTTCAGACCCAGACGCCTGGCAGCCAGTCGGTAACCGGCCGGATCAGGTTTGCCGGCGCTCACATCTTCGGCCGTAATCATCACCGCCGGCTCCGGAATCCCCGCCGCCGCCATCCGCCGCAATGCCAGATCCCGTGGTGCCGAAGTCACCATGGCCCACTGATTTGCCGGCAAGGACTTGAGAAACGCCGCCGCACCCGGAATCTCGACAATGCCTTCAACGTCTTCGATTTCCGCTTCGGTGATGAACGCTGCTTGCGCCTCGGCGTCCACGCCCGGCAGGTTCAGACGCGTGATGGTATCGATGGCGCGCACGCCGTGGATGGTCGGCAGGAACGTTTCGACATTCACCCCGTGGCGCTCGGCCCAGGACGCCCAGATCCGCTCGGCGGCGGCGATGGAGTTGAGGACGGTGCCGTCCATGTCGAACAGGAACGCGCCGAACGCGCGGTTGAAAACAGCATCGTGAGCAGACAAGGGATCGCATCCTTAGGCAGAGCCGGGCAAATGTGCCCGGCAATGTAGCATCTGCCGCAGGCTTCAGTGCAGACGCGGCGCCTTGGATTTGAAGGCGCCGTCCACGCAATCGAGCAACTGACCGATGGCCCAGGGCTTCTTGATGAACGCCACCGGATGGCGGACGCCGGAGGTTTCCGGCGTTTCATAGCCGGACATGACCATCACCGGTTTTTCCGGCCAGCGCTCGCCTACCAGATTAGCCAGGTCCGCCCCATTGAGGGTGCCGGGCATGGTGATGTCGGTGAGCAGCAGCGCGACTTCCGGCGCGTGCTCTTCCAGGTACTGCGACGCCGCATCGGCACTGGTCTGCGGCTCGACCTTGAAACCTTCCTCCTGAAGAATTTCGCACAGAAACTCCAGAATCAACGGATCGTCTTCCACTACCAGAATCAACCCGCCAGGAAGGTGCGCGCTCGACGTCGGAATTGGACACATGAACTGGCACTCCCTGAATTGCATGAACGATTTAGCGGCATGATCCCGCTGCTTATCTGGTATGAGCAGCGCCTTGTACATAAATTCATTTTTGATACAGGTCTTTTCGATAACGTCGCTCGGCGGGCCATCGTGACGGCGCTTTTGTGGTTAAAATGCCCGCCCTTTTGCTGGCCGATCCCGATTGATGAACCCTCAAGCCCTCGCCGTTCTCCACGCCCACCTGCTTACCGCGCTGACTTCGGCACCGGCCGAAACCCGGCGCCTGTTCCATGGTCGTGGACGCTGCTGGCCGGGGCTGGAGCAAGTCACTGTGGACTGGCTGCAAGGCGTGGTGCTGGTGTCGCTGTTCAAGGAACCCGAGGCTTCGCAACTGGAAGACCTCAAGCGTCTGTTGCTGGAGATCACTCATTCGGAGCAATGGCAGCAGTCCGGCGCCCACACTCTGCTGATCCAGCACCGCTACCTGCCGCAAAGCACCGCCGAATGGCTGCTGGGGGAAGAAATCGACGAGATGACCATCGTCGAGGGTGGGCTGAAATACCGCGTGGATCTCGGCCGCAAGCAAAATGCCGGGCTGTTCCTCGACATGCGCTACGGCCGCAACTGGGTGCGCGAGCAGGCAGCCGGCAAACGGGTGCTGAACCTGTTCGCTTACACCTGTGGTTTCTCGGTGGCAGCCATCGAGGGTGGTGCCAGCCATGTGGTCAACCTCGACATGTCCCGCGCTGCTCTGAGTCGGGGGCGCGACAATCACCGTCTGAACGGGCATGACCTGAGCAAGGTGAGTTTTCTCGGCCACGACCTGTTCAAGTCCTGGGGCAAGGTCATCAACAGCGGCCCGTATGACCTGGTGATCATCGACCCGCCGTCATTCCAGAAAGGCAGCTTCCTGCTGACCAAGGATTACCAGCGCGTGCTGCGCCGTTTGCCGGAACTGCTGACGGCACAGGGCACGGTACTGGCGTGCATGAACGATCCGTCGTTCGGTTCCGACTTCCTGATCGACGGTGTAACCCAGGAGGCGCCGAGCCTGCGTTTCGAGCAGCGGCTGGAAAACCCGCCGGAGTTTCCGGATATCGATCCCGAAAGCGGCCTGAAGGCACTGCTGTTCAAGCAGATCGACTGATCCTGCTCAGCGCGGGCGCAACACCAGCGCAAACAACTCGCCATGCCCGGTGACGTTGAGCTTGTGATAGAGGTTGCGTCGATGGACCTTCACCGTCTCCGGCGAAATGTTCATGTGCTGGGCGATGGCTTTGCTCGAGAAGCCCTGGAGAATCAGGCGCGCCGTGTCGATTTCGCGCACGGTCAACCGCGCGTCGAAACGGTCCAGCAATGCCGCAATATCGCCGACCGGCGCCTCGACCGCCGCCCCTTGCGGTGGCATCAACTGCACATGCCGGCGCATCGCTGACAACACCCAGTCCCGTACGCAGAGCAGGCGTCCCTGCTCCTGCAAACTGAACGCCGTCGCCCGGCCCATCGACAAGCCGAGCACACCGTCATCGGTGTTGACCATGAATTGCAGTTCATCCGCGCCGACCACCGAACGGAAGTAGCTCAGGTAGTACTCGCTGTGCAGAAACTGGTCCGGCGCCACGGCTGCGAGACTGTGCAAACCGTCGGTGATCCCGGCGACGGCGGCCTGATAGAACGGATCGAGCAGGTACATGCCGGCGCAGTAACCGGCCAGTTCTTCCTGCTCGTCGGCGCGACCTTGGCTGTCGAAGTCGATCAGCAATTGCGGCGGCCGCCCCGCCTGCATCACCGCCACCAGCGCATTGTCCAGCGGCACCAGCAACCGCAAGGTATCGACCAGCGCCCGCCAGAAGCCGTCCTGACCGACTGTGGCGAACACCCGCGACAGGCTCTGATGCACCGGCAATTCCTGCAGCAACGCGTCCACGCTCTACCCCTTTGGAGTAACCCATGATGGGAATGGGTCTGGCATGGCCTGCCCGATAGGCTGACCACTCCTGTTCATCACCGGCCTGCCACAGGCCAGGAGTGCCGCATCATGCGTTGTCATCGTGGGTATATCAACCTGGGCCTGGCGGGCGTCGTGTCCGTCGCACTGACCGCGCAAGCGGCCGAAGCGCCGAGCGTGCATGTCTACAACTGGTACGACTACATCGGCCCGAACACCCTGCATGATTTCAAGCGCGACAGCGGCATCGAGCCGGTCTACGACACCTTCGACAGCGCCGAAGTGCTGGAAGGCAAACTGATGACCAGCCACAGCGGCTACGACGTGGTGGTGGCGAGCAACTTCAGTCTGCCGACCCTGATCAAGGCTGGCGCCCTCGCCCCGCTGCCCCGCAATCAACTGCCGGACTGGAAGAATCTCGACGATGATCTGCTGAACAAACTGGCCAACAACGATCCCGGCAATCAATACGCCGTTCCCTACCTATGGGGCACCAACGGCATCGGCTACAACGTCGACAAGGTGCGCGCCGTGCTGGGTGACAAGGCGCCGGTGGACTCCTGGGATCTGGTGTTCAAGGAAGAGAACCTGGCCAAACTCGGCGAGTGCGGCGTGGCGATGCTCGATTCGCCGTCGGAAATGCTCCCGGTCGCGCTGCACTATCTCGGCCTGCCGCCCAACAGCACCAACGCCGAGGACTATCAGAAAGCCGAAGCGCTGCTGCTGAAATTGCGCCCGCACATCGCCTACTTCAACTCCTCGAAATTCATCAGCGACCTGTCCAACGGCAACATCTGCGTGGCGGTCGGCTGGTCGGGCGCAATGCTCGAAGCCAAGACCAACGCCGAGCAGGCCGGCAACGGTGTGAAGATCCAGTACAGCCTGCCGAAAGAAGGCGCGCCGGTGTGGTTCGACACGCTGGTGCTGCTCAAGGACGCGCCGCATCCGACCCAGGGCCTGGCGTTCATCGACTACTTGCTGCGGCCCGAGGTGATTGCGCCGGTCAGCGATCACCTGTCCTACCCCAACGGCAACCGCGCCGCCACCGCGCTGGTCGCCGAAGCCACCCGCGACAACCCGGCGGTATATCCGTCGGCCACAGCGATGGCGACGTTGTTCACCCTTGAGCCCCTGCCCAAAGCCACCGAACGGGTGCGCACGCGGGTCTGGAGCAAGATCAAGAACGGCCAATAATCAAAAATGAACAGAGAAGAAAACACCATGAAATTACGTGCCCGCGACCTCGACATCCGCATCGGACAGCTGCAACCCGGCCCGCTCAACGCCATCACCGACGTACCCGGCGTGCGGGTCGGCCACAGCAATGTGCGGGGGCAAAGCGCCGTCGGACGCGACATCTGCACCGGCGTCACCCTGATCGAACCCCGTGCCGGTTCGACCAATGCACAACCGTGTTTTGCCGGCGTTCACGTACTCAACGGCAACGGTGATGCGACGGGGCTGGAATGGATTCGCGAAGCCGGCCTGCTGACCAGCCCGATCGCCTTCACCAACACCCACAGCCTCGGCGTGGTACGCGACGCCTTGATCGAACTGGACCGCGCGCAGCAACCGGACGACGGTCGTCTCTACTGGAACATGCCGGTGGTACTGGAAACCTTCGATGGATTGCTCAACGACATCAACGGCTTTCATGTGAAACCCAAACATGTGGCAGAAGCGATGAGCAATGCCGTTGACGGCCCGGTGCAGGAAGGCGCAGTGGGCGGTGGCAGCGGCATGATCTGCCATGAATTCAAAGGCGGGATCGGCACCGCATCACGCCGATTGAGCAAGGCTCAGGGCGGCTGGACAGTGGGCGCCATCGTCCAGGCCAACCATGGAATTCGCAACGAACTGCGGGTCGACGGCTACCCGGTCGGGCGTTACATGGAACAAGTGGATTCGCCGTTCCTGCGTGCCTCGCTGCCGCATCCTGGCATGGGTTCGATCGTGGTGTGTCTGGCCACCGATGCGCCGTTGTTGCCGCATCAATGCACGCGCCTGGCGCAACGGGCGAGCCTTGGTCTGGCACGTACCGGCGGTGGCAACGAAGACCACAGCGGTGACATTTTCATTGCCTTCGCCACCGGCAACGAACAGGTCCCGCCCGCCGCCTACGAGGGCAAAGGCGCGCCCACCTGCGACGGCTTGCGGATGGTCAACAACGATCACATCAGCGAGCTGTTTCTGGCGGCGACCGAAGCGGTTGAAGAGGCGATCATCAATGCCCTGCTTGCCAGCGACAGCACCGAAGGCAACGGGCATTCGGTGCCGGGGCTGGATGCCGCCACCCTGCTCGCCGCTCTCGAAAAAGCCGGCTGGCCGGGCGCTCGCTGAAACTGTTCCCAAGGAGCTTCAGCGAAACAGCCCTTGTCCGAGTTCGCATGCTGCCTGCAGCTGGATCGCAGGATCGCTCGACTCGGACTCCAGCAACAACGCCGAGCCTGCCACTGTCGCCCCGCAGTAATCGAAAATCCCGTGGTCGATCTGCGCTTTCATCGCCGCGCCGTAGCCGTGGCGTTCGTAGGTGCGTGCATCGGCCCCGCCGAGTGCAACCAGATGCACGCGCAGGCGTCCGAGCTTCTTGCGCGTCGAATCGCCGTCGAAATCAAACGCCCAGCCATTGCTGAACACCCGGTCGATCCAGCCCTTGAGCAGCGCCGGCATCGACCACCAGAACACTGGATACACCAGCACCAGCGCATCGGCGCGGTCGATGCGTGCCTGCTCGGCCAGGACGTCTGCTGGCGGCGCGGATTCGCGGTGATGCACGGCCCAGTCGGCCACGCCGAAACGCGGGTCGAATTCCTCGGCGTGCAGGTCAGCAATTTCGAAGGTGTTGGACGGATCGTTCTCCGACAGGCCTTTGGCGATTTTCTGCGCCAGTGCATGAGTCAGCGAACGGGGATCGTCATGAGCCACAACAATCAATGCGTGCATGGGAAATCTCCGGTTGGTGATTGCTGACCAAGGGCTTATCCTTTCGATAAGCTACACTTAGTAAGTTACCTTCAGTAAGTTACGTTTGGTATATAAGCAATGTCAACCACTGAAATCCCAGAATCCGTTCAGCCCCGCCGGCGACTCTCGCGGGAAGACCGCCAGCGCCAGTTGCTCGACATGGCCTGGCAATTGATTCGCGAAGAAGGCACCGATGCCCTGACCCTGGGTTATCTGGCGGAAAAGGCGGGTGTGACCAAACCGGTGGTCTATGACCACTTCACCACCCGCGCCGGTTTGCTGGCGGCGCTGTATCAGGATTTCGACAGGCGCCAGACCGCACTGATGGATGCCGCGCTGGACAATTGCGAGGCGACGTTGAGCGGCACTGCCTCGGTGATTGCCACGTCGTATGTCGACTGTGTGCTGACTCAGGGCAACGAGATTCCCGGGGTGATTGCCGCCCTGGCCAGCACGCCGGAGCTGGAGAAGATCAAGCGCGAATACGAGGCGATTTTCCTGGAGAAATGCCGCCGTGTGCTGTCGCCGTTCGCTGGCGGTGGCGACATTACCCAGGCGGGATTGCGCGCCATGCTCGGTGCCGCCGAGGCGTTGTCTCAAGCTGCGGCCACCGATGAAATCAGCGCCGCACAAGCCCGCGACGAGTTGTTGGCAACCATCACCGCGATGGTCGAAAGGGCCGCCGCCAGCGCTGCAAAGCAAGTGACTGACGGTACTTGAGACCGTCGGGGCACCTTCCTAGGATGGAGATACGCAGCCGCTTGGTTCGCCAAACCGCTGCGTAGGTGCGGGTGCCCTGAACCCCAATCAAGCCCGCACCTTGTTTCACGCGCATCTTGAGCCTCACGGGCTCTACTTCCTCCCCATCAAAGAGTCTTGAGGCTCTTTTTTTGTCCCTGAAAATCAGCGTTCCGGTTCGCGGCGGATCGAGCGCCACGTGGCCTGCGCCAGCAACTCGCGATAAGCCTTCGGACTGCCCTGCACTCTTCCCGACAACCACGCGCGGCAATAGCTGTCGGCCTGGCCGACGATCAGCGATGGCAGCAATTCGGCCGGGCATTCATTGAGTTCGGCGGCGCGTCCAGACTCGGCCAGCCAGGTGCGCAGACCCTGGTTGCGCGTCCTGTTACGGTCGGCGAGCTCGTCCTTGTGCGGCCCCCGGGTCACGGCATAACGCGCGTGATACTGGAACCGCGCCCATTCCGGCTGGTTTTCCACCCAGTCCACATAGCTGTAGACCAGCGCCTGCACGCCCTCCTCGGTCGTTGTCGCCTCGGCCAGATAGGCGTCACGCAAGCGCGCCTGATCTTCCAGCGCAGTGAAAAACAACGCGGCCACCAGCCCCTCCTTGTTGCCGAAGTGGTGGTAGATCGCACCGACACTGGTGTCGCACTCGGCACGGATCATTTCGATGGTGGTGGCCTCGATCCCCTGTTCGTTGAACAGGTGCAGGGCCTTGCGAAAGATGTCGCGCTTGAGTTCGGCCCGGCGGCCGGGGTAGCTGCGCTCGAGTAGATCTGCGGTGTCCATGGGGTTGAAGGCCTTGTAAATCCGGTTGAAAGGCACGCCCGTGCCGGTAATCGAAACGCGCCTAGGTTGACAGATTTCCCACGGACAGAATACCGTTCCGTTACAGAACAATATTCTGTAACGGAACATCATTCTGTAAATTCTCCTAATCGCGAGGCTTCACCATGAGTCAGTTTCTCAGCATGTTCACCAGCGCCGGCCCCCAAGCGTTCAGCCAGATGGCCTGTCAGGTCGCGCCGTATTTCAGCAGCATCAATCCGTTGGTCAGCGAGCTGCGCGCAGGCTCGGCGACGGTGCAGGTGCCGTTCCGCCGCGAGATCACCAACCATCTCGGCACCGTACACGCCATTGCCATGTGCAACGCCGCTGAACTCGCGGCCGGAATGATGACCGACGTGTCGATTCCCGCGGGCGCCCGCTGGATTCCGAAAGGCATGACCGTCGAGTACCTGGCCAAGGCCAAATCCGATGTCACAGCCGTGGCCAATGGCGAAGGGCTGGACTGGCAGACCGAAGGTGACAAGATCGTGCCGGTGGACATCCACGACGCCGAGGGCAAGAAGGTGTTCACGGCGCGGATCACCATGAACGTGAAGCTGTCCTGAAATCACGGGCACAAAAAAGCCCTTGCTGCGGTCATCGCAACAAGGGCTGTTTGCCGTTGGCCGGGTCAGTGCACGGTCAGGCGCTGGCGGACAAACTCTTCGGTGTGACGGGTGACTTGATCCAGGTGCCGGTCACGCTGCTTCTCGGCATCGACCATCGCCCGTTTGCCGTGCTTCTGCAGCAGGTAGGTGTGAATCTGCTGCACCTCCAGCGAGCGGTAGATCGGCGTGGTGTCGATAAAACCGCGCAAACCGTTGCTGCGGTAATGCCGGGTGCTCATCAGCACCTGAGTCTCCAACTGGCCCAGCACTTCAAAGCCCAGCGCTTCGAAATACGGGACTTTACCCACGCTGCACGTCAGTTCGGCATGGGGGTAACGCGCAACCATGTCGGCAATCAACGCACGGGCCACGCCCTGGCGGCGATGCTGCTGATCGACCGCCAGATAGGCCACATTGCACGCCTCCCAGTCGCCCTGCACCGGCAAGTACAACAGGAAGCCGATCACCTGTTCCGGATCATCGTCGTCGGTGGCCACCAGCAGCTCCACTTCGGTGCCCTTCTCGCCGTTCAGCGCCTCCAGATACAAATGCACCTCGTAGCCGACCGCGTACTGATAGACGTTGTACAGCAGGTTGCTCGGGCCCAGACCGATGGCGCTGATGTCGGTCAGGTAGTCGACCACCATCTGCAGGATCTGGCTGTTGACGCCTTCGGGGCACGGGGATTTGTAGTGGGTGATGCGGGGCATGGCGGGTGAACTCCGGCGGTAAAACACAGGTTGCCGGGCGGGTTGAGCGACCGGCGAACCGCGACATCATACCCTGTGCAAGCCTGACAAAAATTTCATCTGCCGGTGAGCGGACTTTTCGCCCGTTTGGCGTCCAATTCTTCAACTGCGTTCATTTTCCCGACGCAGGTCCTGAGGAGTTGTCATGAACGTTCTGCGTTCCCTGTTGAAATGGCGAAAAGCCCTGCTGCTGGTGCCCGTGACGCTGGCCGCGCTGGCCAGTTCCCCCGTGTTTGCCCAACCCGAAATGATCATCCGCGAAGCACCGCCACCGATGCGCATGGAACCGATGCCCGGTCCACGGGCAGGTTATGCCTGGGATCGCGGCCACTGGCGCTGGGAAGGCCGGGGTTATGTCTGGATGCCCGGTCACTGGCAACCGGTGCGTCACCACGGCGCACGCTGGGAACCCGGCCACTGGCAGGCGCGCGGGCCGAACTGGTACTGGATTGAAGGCCATTGGGTGCGTTGATCGCGCAACCGTCTGCCAACGTTACCCACCAGGAACATCACCATGTCGAAAACCATAAAAACCTTGATCACTGCCACGCTGGTGGCAATTACCCTGTCGGGTTGTGTCGTTGAACCGGCGCGCCCGCACCGGCCACCACCGATCGTCGAAGTGGTTCCGGCGATGCCTGCAGCGGGTTATCACTGGGTCGCCGGGCACTACCGCTGGGCCGGCAACCAATGGCGCTGGGTGCCGGGGCACTGGCGGGCGTATTGAGTCCGGTCACTGGGCCGGCGCAACGACCTTGAACTTGATCGCGATGTCGTTCGAAACCACGGTGTCGGCCCACTCGCCGGCACCGAGGCCGAAGGCATCGCGCTTGAGTACCAATTCACCGTCGAAGATGCCGATGCTGTTGTCCGGTTTCAGATGCACCGGCACCTGTACTTCATGAGTGATGCCTTTGAGGGTGAGCCGGCCGGCCACCAGGTAATGGTTTTCATCGACCCGGCTGAAACCGGTCGATTCGAACACTGCCGTCGGAAACTTTTGCGTGTCGAACCACGCCGGCTTCACCAGTTCGGTATTGGCGTCCTCGCTGCCGGCGTCGATGCTCGTGAGGTCGATGTGCAACGTGGTGCGGGCGTTGCCGAGATTGGCAGTGTCGAAATCCAGCGTCGCGTCGAACTTGCCGAACGTGCCGTACATCCGCGAGCCCATCTGGTTGTAAGTGAAGCTGATCTGGCTGGCGGCGGTATTGACCCAGGTGTACTCCACCGCCTGCGCCGTCGGCATGACGATCAGGCAACACACGGCAGCCAACAACAATCGAATCGACATGGGATGCTCCGGCGCCTCGGTGGGCCTCGATTGACTTAAGCAAACAACCGTCGCTTACGCCACTCCGTCCGGCATGTGCGCCTTCAAGTAGCCGATCAACGCCGTCACCTTGGGCGATGGCAGATGCTCGCGAGCCGTGACCGCGTGGAGATCTTGCGGCGGGCCGATCCACTCCGGCAGTACGCGGATCAGGCGTCCGGCCTGCACATCGGATTTCATGCTCTGATCCATCGCCAGACTCAGCCCCTCGCCGGCGAGCAACGCGTCGTGCAACAGCGCCGGGTCGTTGGCCAGGATGGAGGGTTCGACACGATAGTCTCTCAGTCGCCCCCCTTCCCGACGCAACGGCCAGACATAACCGACATCGCGCCGGGCCTGATGCAGCGTCAACGTCTGACGGTGAAGCAATTCTTCCGGCGTTTGCGGCGCACCGTGGCGGGCGAGATATTCCGGGGCCACGTAAATGCCCGTGGCAAAACTGGCCAGCCGCCGGGCGATCAGACTCGAATCCGGCAATGCCCCCAGCCGAAGTGCGACGTCGATCTCCTCGCCCACCAGATCCAGCGGCACATGAGAGGCCAGAATCTCCAGACGAATCTCCGGATACGCTTGACGAAACCCCGCCAGCAGCGGCGCAAACCAGCTCACCCCGAATGAAAACGGCACCGTCACCCGCAACCAGCCACGGGGCCCGTCACGCAATTGATGCACCGCCCGTTCGGCGTGCTCGAGTGTGTCGGCGATGGATTTGCACTGCTCGTAATACACCGCCCCGGCCTCGGTCAGGCTCAACTGGCGGGTGGTGCGACGCAGCAGTTGCACGCCGATGGCCTGCTCCAGCTCGCGCACCCGGCGGCTGACCGTGGTCTTCGGTATCTGCAAGGCATGGGCGGCGGCGGTGAAACTGCCGAGGCGCACCACGCAGACAAAAACCAGTGTGTCGTTCAAGTCACGGATCATTTCGGGCCTGCCTGAGAACAATCAACTGCGCCACCCATGGCACATTTCATGCCGCGATTATGGGCTAATCAGCTGAGATTCAGCGACCTAATATCGGTGCTCCCTTTCGGAGTGCTACCCATGAACCTCAACGAATACGCCGAACATGACGGCATCGGCCTCGCGCAACTGGTTGCCTCAGGCGAAGTCCACGCCAAAGAGCTGACCGCTCTGGCCATCGAAGCGATACAGCAGGTCAACCCGGCGATCAACGCCGTCATCGAGCACTGGACACCGGCCGCGACCACGGGCAGCGGCCCCTTGGCCGGGGTGCCGTTTCTGATCAAGGACCTGGCGATCACCGCAGCCGGACGACGCAATGAACTGGGCAGCCGACTCGCGCAAGGCCTGGTCGCGCAAAGTGATTCCACGCTGATGCAGCGCTTCAACGCCGCCGGGCTAATCACCCTGGGCCGAACTACCACGCCGGAAATGGCGTTCAGCACCGAAACCGACTCCCTTCTGCAAGGCCCGACCCGCAATCCTTGGAACCCGCAACTTTCCGCCGGAGGCTCAAGCGGTGGTGCCGGGGCTGCCGTCGCGGCGGGCATCGTGCCGATCGCCCATGCCACCGACGCGGCAGGATCGATCCGCGTTCCGGCCGCTTTCAACGGGCTGGTGGGCCTCAAGCCGACGCGCGGCCGCAGCTCCCACGGGCCATTGATGGACGAAGTGTTTGCCGGGCTCGGCGTGCAATTGGGCCTGTCCCGGACGGTGCGCGACAGCGCGGCGCTGATGGATGTGGTGCAGGGCTGTGCGCCGGGAGATCCTTATTACACGGCGGCACCGGCCGAAGGTTTTCTGGCTCAGGTCGGCCGCGATCCGGGACGCTTGCGTATCGGCTTGCTCGACACGCCGTGGAACGGAGCCAGCGTCGACCCCGAGATCAGTGATGCCACCGCCCGTGTTGCCCGTGAACTTGAAACCCTCGGTCATCAGGTTGAAACAGTCCGGGCACCGCTCGGTCTGTCGTGGGACGCGTTCGTCGAGGCCAACGCGCACATCTGGTGTGCCAGTCTGGTGCGCTGGATCAACCATCTCGCCGCCGCTACCCGGCGGCCAGTCGATCGCAGCACCCTGGAACCGGCCACCCTCGCCTGTTACGCGTTCGGCCAACAATCGCGCGGTACGGATTTCGCCGCCGCGCTGGAAGTGCGCAACAGCGTCGCCCGGCAAGTGGCCGCGTGGTTCGAGTCCATCGACATCCTGCTGACCCCGACCCTGCCACACCTGCCGCAAGCCATCGGTCTCTACAATCGCGGCGCCGACACGCTGGATGGCCTGCAATGGACGGCTCGGGTGTTCGAGCACTCACCGTTCACGCCAGTGTTCAACGTCGCCGGGACACCTGCCATTTCACTGCCGTTGGGGATGTCCCGCGACGGCTTGCCGATCGGCGTGCAACTGGCCGCTCGCTTCGGTGCGGAAGACAGGCTGCTGCGCCTGGCTTCACAACTTGAGCAAGCGTTGCCCTGGCGACATCTGCGCCCACGGATCCGGGCCGGCCACGCAGGCTGACATCACTCAGGCAACCGGTTCGCTACCGGGTGCCTGTGCCATGCCCGATCGCCCACCGGCCCGCAGTTTGTGACGCAGCTTCAGGGCCGGTTTTTCAATGACGTGGTAGGACACGATGCTCATGACAAATGACAGCGCCATCACCGCCTCGACATACCAGCCAATCCAGGCCAGCGGCCAGAGGGCACGCAGCAGGTACATCGCCACGAAATGATTGAGAAACACGCCATAACTGATGTTGCCGAAGAACTCGTCCAGCGGATGCTGTCGCAGCCTGGTCAACAGGTACACGGCGGGAATGCCCAGGGCGACGCCCAGTGTGACTTCGGCATTGAAGGGCCGACGCTCGATCCAGCCGGCCATGATTGCGACAAACAGCAATGCCGCAGCCACGAACGTGCCCATCGCGATCAGCCGGCCCTTGCCCTGCGCGTCATACAGGTAGCTGCCGCAGAGGAACATGAACAACACGCCCGGCAGCAGTCGGTAACCGTAGACATCCGTGTTGATGTAGCCCAGGCACGCGACCATGAACACGACCACGGACAGAGCAAACGCCACGCCCCGCAGCTTGAAGATCAGCAGAAACGGAATCGCCAGATAGAAACACAGCTCCAGCCCCAGCGACCACGCAGGCGGCATGAGTTGGGTGCCGGCCAGACCGAACATGTAGAAATCCAGTGGCACGATCGCCAGATTCGCGACGATATGCTTGAACGTCAGTTCGGCAGCCTGAGGTGTGCCGGGCAGCAGGAAATAGATCACCGCGCAGGACAGGCACAGATAAAACAGGAATTGCGGATAGAGTCTCAACGCCCGGTCCAGATAGAACGAACCGACTTTATCCAGCGCCTTGTAATTACGTTCGATGAGCGAGGTCATCACGAAACCGCTGATGATCAGAAACGAGATCACCGCGACCACACCCGGGTTCAGCCCCGCAAAATTGATCCCCATATGGGACAAAGCCACCAGCACCGCCAGCAACAATCGATAGACGCCCACGAACACCCTCACCTGTCCTTGTAGTTATGGGCGGCTAAGCTACGACGCTTTGCGACGGGACAACAGCTATTTTTCGCCGGGCGAAAGGATTCGGTTCAGAGGCTCTGCATCGGGCATGAAAAAGGGCCGTTCCCTGAGGAACGGCCCTTCTGGCTGCTGGGGGCAAGTACTACACCAACCGCTCGATTTTCTGATGCTGCCAGACCAGTTTGTAATACAGCGTCTGCAGTACCAGCATCCCCAGGTACGCCACCGGAAACGCCATCCACACGCCCTGCAAACCAAACTGTCCGTCCAGCCAGTATGCCGCCGGCAACTGCACGCCGACCACGCAAATGATCGCGATGGCCACCGGCACCAATACTGTGCCGCTGGCGCGCATGATGCCGCCGATGATTGCCTGGAAGCCGAAGATCAACAGGCTCCACAGCATGATGTGCAGCAGGTGCTCGGCCATGGCCCGGGTCGAGTCTTCGGTGAGGAACAGCCCCAGCAGCCAGTGCGACAACAGGTACCCGAGCACGATCAAACCACCGGTCAGGCACACGTTGATCCACAACCCGGTGCGCAGGATCGGGCCCATCCGCTCCAGCCGCCCGGCGCCAATCGCCTGGGCACCGAGGATCGATGCGGTGATCGCAATCGACAGCGCCGGAAACTGCACGTAGTTGACGATCTGCGTCACCGCGCCATAGGCCGCCGTTGCCTGGGAGCCGTGCTGGTTGACCAGTGCCAGGATCACCATCTCCGACAGCGACAACACAATCATCTGCACCCCGGTCGGCAGGCCGATGCGCAACACCTTGCCGAGAATCTCGCCGTCCAGCCGCAACGACGCAAAGAACTCCCGGTCCGGCGCCAGCGGATGCCCCTTGCGGATCAGACTCCATGACAGCCAGGCCATCGCCGCCAGCGTACCGGCCAGACCGGCGAACGCCGCGCTCTGAATGCCCAGTTGCGGCAAGCCGAACCAGCCGCGAATGAACGCCGGGGTCAGCGCCAGACCGACAACGGTCGACAGCAGCAGAGCGAGCATCGGCGACAGCGTGTCGCTCACCCCGCGCAACAGCTGGGTGAACAGCACGTACACCAGCACAAACGGCAAGGTCCACATCATCACCCGGGCGTAGGAAACCGCGTCATCAAGCACATCTGCCGGCGTGCCCAACCCCTGCAACGCCTGACGCGCAAACACACTGCCAAACACCGCCGCGACCAGCCCGATCAACACCCCCAGCAACAGCGTCGCCCCGGCAATCGCCTTCACCATATGCGACTCACGCGCGCCCCACGCCTGACCGATCAACACCCCTGCCCCGGCGCCCAGACCGATGACCAGCGCGATGAAGAAAAAGATGATCGGAAACATCCCCGACACCGCCGCCAGCGCCTGAGTGCCAAGCATCTGGCCGATGTAGATGCTGTTGACCGTACCTGACATCGACTGCAGGAAGTTCGACAGCACCATCGGGGCGAGGAACAGCAGGTAGGTTTTCCAGAGGGGGTTTTGCGCGGGGATTTGCATTGAGAGTCCGTCTCGGGAGGAGGCAATGTGAGAGAGTCTAAGGTATGCACAGCCGTTCAGGTCGTACCCCTTTGCATTAAAACTTCGTAATCTCCACCACCTGTCCAAAATGGAAGTGAACCGATCCAATGTCCCGCGTCTCGACCCTGCTGACCTCTACCCTTTTCGCCGTTCTGGCGACGACAGCCAACGCCGCCCCGACACCAGCGCCTGAAGCGCTGCAAAGCCTGCTGACTACCCTGAACGAACGCCTGAACATCGGCGACCTCGTCGCCCTGACCAAGTGGGACAGCGGCAAGCCGATCCAGGACAGTCCCCGCGAAGCCCAGGTCATCGCCAATGCCCGGACGCTGGCCGCCGAACGCAAGCTCGATCCGGAAGACGTGGCGCAATTGATCGCCGCGCAAATGGAAGCCAACAAACTGGTGCAATACGGTTTGCTCGCGAAGTGGCAGGCAGCCGGCGCTGCGCCGGACACCCCGCGTCCGGATCTGGGCAAACAGATTCGTCCGCGCCTGGATGAGCTGCAAACCCGGCTGTTGCAGCAATACGCCGACTTCACGCCCTATCGCCACGATCCGGACTGCACGGCGTGGCTGGCCAAGGCCCGCAGCGGCCTGGCTCAGGATGCGTTGCATGAACTGGCCCTGATCCGCGCCACCGGCGAACTGTGTATTCGGGCAACTGCCCCGTAAATCGGGGCTCAGGCGTCCATCGCTGGCGTCGATAGTCACCATCACGCCAATGAAGTTCTCATAAAAAATCCCGGGCGTAACATCAGCTCCATACCAACCAAACAACACCCCGGAGCACACGATCATGAAACGCCAAATCCTTCTCGGCATCGCTTTCTCGGTTCTCGCAGTCAACGCTTTTGCAGCAAAACCCGCTCACACCATGATCGCCGAAGGCGGTTCGGATCGATTGATCGAACAGCGTGTAGCTGAAGGTGGTTCGGATCGTCTGCTGGAACGCCGTGTAGCTGAAGGCGGCTCGGATCGTCTGCTGGAACGCCGTGTTGCTGAAGGCGGCGCGGATCGTCTGCAAGAACGCCGCGTAGCTGAAGGTGGCTCGGATCGTCTGCTGGAACGCCGCGTTGCCGAAGGTGGTTCGGATCGCCTGCAAGAACGCCGTGTCGCTGAAGGTGGTTCGGATCGTCTGCAAGAACGTCGCGTTGCCGAAGGTGGCTCGGATCGTCTGCAAGAACGCCGTGTCGCTGAAGGTGGTTCGGATCGTCTGCAAGAACGTCGCGTTGCCGAAGGTGGCTCGGATCGTCTGATCGAACGCCGCGTCGCATGACCTGAAAACGCTTTCGCAAGACAAAGAAAAGCCCGGCCTGATCAGCCGGGCTTTTTCACATCCAGCCGTCGCTTACTGAACGGTTTTCAGCTTGACCACATCACCGGAGACCTTGGTGGTGTAGCCGCTCAGAACCCATGCCCAGAACCAGTTTTCCTGAACCTGGGTGTTGATCATGGCATCGCCGCCCTTGGCCTGGATGGCGGCCTCTTGCGCGCGGACGAAACGGCTGTTCTGCCGGATCGGGATCACGCCGAACAGCATCAGGCCGGTGGCGGTCGCTTCGCTGTGGCCAATCACGGTGTACTGGTTGCTGTCGTAGTGTTTGGTGTTCATCGGGGTGCCGGTGCAACCTGCCAGAACCACACCGAACAGTGCGGCGGCGACTACTTTGCTGAGGTATTTCACTGCAAGACTCCATGGGTAAACGCCCGGGATCCATCTCTCGGGCGGCGCACACTTTACTGGAGGCAGTGGCACATTGGTATCAATCTGGAAATGTTTCATGAAGCGCGTGGAATACCGGCACTGCTCTCCACAACGCCCATGGCCCTTCGTTATTGCTCAGTGAATGACTGAAGATACGCCAACAAATTATCAATCTTCTCCTCGTCACTCAGCCCCCAGAAGATCATCCGCGTCCCCGGCACCACGCCCTTCGGATCTTTCAGATACGCCGTCAGCGTTTCCCGATTCCAGGTGATACCGGAGTTCTTCATCGCATCGGAGTAGACGTAGTTCGCCGATGTCCCCGCCGGACGACCGATGATGCCGTTGAGTTGCGGGCCGAATCCGGGGCGGGCGGATTCGCCGACCTGGTGGCAGCCGCCGCACAGGCGCGGGAAGATTTTGCCGCCGGCCTCGGCGTCGCCGGCCGCATAGGTGGCTGTGCTGAAAAGGCCTGCGTTGAGGATCAGGGCGAGGGTCAGTAATGCGGTGTTTTTCATCGGGAACATCCAGATCTTCGGCGGCGCCAAGGGTAATCCTGCGGGGAGCGTTGCGCTACAGGTAAGCCGCGATCACCTGCCGGACTTTGAGCAAGGCTTGACGCAGGACAAGCATGTCCACCGAGCCCAGCGCCAGCCGTATCGCGTGGGGCACATGGGCCGATACGGTGAACGGCTCGGCGTTGGTGACCGAGATCTGCGATTTCATCAGCTCGATCACCACTTGATCGGACCTTGCGTCTTCCGGCAGCGGCAGCCAGAGGAAATACGACGAAGGATGGCCAACCATCGGCAAGCCTTTCAGGATTTCAGCGGCCAGCGCCTGACGGGCCCGGGCGTCATCGCGCTTTTGTGCCTCCAGCAAGGTGACTGTGCCGTCGTCGAGCCAGCCGCAGGCCATCGCGGTCATCACCCCCGGCGTGTTCCAGGTGGTGGCGCGGATGATGCGTTCCAGTGCCGGGACGATTTTCAGCGGCGCGGCGATGAAGCCGACGCGCAGGCCCGTAGCGATGTTTTTCGAAAGCCCCGAGACGTACACCGTGCGCTCCGGCGCCAGATCCGCCAGTGGTGGCGGCGGGCTATCGACCAGAAAGGCGTAGGCAGCGTCTTCGATGATCGTCAGATCATGCTGTCGGGCAATCGCCACCAGTTGTTCACGCTGCGCCAGCGGCATCACCCAGCCCAGCGGATTGTGCAGGGTCGGCATGCTGTAGACGGCGCGCACCGGGCGGTTGCGGCAGAGTCTGTCGAGTGCCGCCAGATCCGGACCGTTCCCGGTCACGGGGATCGCGACCACTTCAAGGTGCAACGCTTCGGCGAGCACCTTGAAGCCCGAATAGGTCAGCGCATCGGCCGCGATCACATCGCCGGGGTTGAGCTGCGCCATCAGCGTCACCGCCAGCCCTTGCTGGGCGCCGTTGACGATCAACACCTGCTCGGCGTCGACGTTCAAGCCTCGGGCCTGCAAGTGTCGGGCAACCGATGCCCGCTCATGCTGGCGCCCGGCGTGGGGTTGATAACGCAGCAGCGCTTCGAGGTCGCCGGACAGCGCCAATTGCCGCAAAGCGGTGCGCAACAGATCGGCCTGCCCCGGCAGCGACGGGTAGTTGAAGTTGAGGTCGATCATGCCGACGGCAATATCTTTCTGATCGATCCCCTGCCCCGGCAATAACGAAGTTTCCCGGACAAACGTGCCGCGCCCGGTTTCGCCGCTGACCAGCCCCATCGCCTCAAGCTCCGCATACACCCGCGACGCCGTGACCAGCGCCAGCCCTTCGCTGGCGGCCAGTTGCCGGTGGGTCGGCAAACGCGTGCCGGGCAACAGGCGACCGCTGCGAATGTCGGCGGCATAGGTATCAACGAGGGTCTTGTACCGGGAGCGTGGCATGTCGGGATGTATCCATGACAATTCTTTGATTGTGCTGATTCTCAACCCTAGGATGAGCCACAAGCAACCCCACTTTTGAGCATGACCGACATGGAACGAACCACGAATCTGCCCGCACCGGCCCTGGAAATAACCAGTGGCTGGATCAACGGTTTCATCGGTGTCGTGATTTTCAGCGGCTCGCTGCCGGCCACGCGGCTGGCGGTGCTGGAATTCGACCCGGTGTTTCTCACCGTCATCCGCGCCACCATCGCCGGGGTGTTGGCGTTGTGCCTGTTGTGGCTGTTTCGTGAACGACGTCCGGCGCGGGATCAGTGGTTTTCGTTGTTGATCGTCGCGCTGGGCGTAGTCGTGGGATTCCCGCTATTGACCGCCCTCGCGCTGCAATATGTGACGTCGGCGCATTCCATTGTGTTTGTAGGATTGCTGCCGTTGGCGACGGCGATTTTCGGCGTGCTGCGCGGCGGTGAACGGCCGCGCCCGGTGTTCTGGGTCTTTTCGGTGCTGGGCAGTTCGCTGGTGGTTGGCTTTGCGGTTTCCCAGGGACTGACCGCTTCGCCCACCGGAGATCTGTTGATGCTGGCGGCGATTCTCGCCTGCGGTCTCGGTTATGCCGAAGGTGCAAAATTGTCGCGCACCTTGGGTGGATGGCAGGTGATCTGCTGGGCGCTGGTGTTGTCGCTGCCGGCGATGGCCGTGTTGAGCGTATGGCGGGCGCCCGCCTCGTTCAGCGGCATCAGCGTGTCGGCTTGGGTATGCCTGGCTTACGTTTCGCTGTTCAGCATGCTGATCGGTTTTGTGTTCTGGTATCGCGGCCTGGCCCAGGGCGGGATTGCGGCGGTCGGGCAGTTGCAGTTGCTGCAGCCGTTTTTCGGTCTGGCGCTGGCGGCTACGTTGCTGCATGAACACGTCAGCGTCGGCATGCTGGTGGTCACGTTGGGCGTGATTTTGTGCGTGGCAGGGGCGAAGAAATTCGCCAGATAAGCTTCAGCTCGTTCCCGCTTTCCACTCCCGTGGACTGAGCCCGGTCTTGCGCCGAAACGCCCGGGCCAGCGCCGAAGGACTTTCATAGCCGACTTCTTCGGCGATCAGGGCAATCGGCCGCCCTTCGCGCAGACGTTTCTGCGCGAGGCTGATGCGCCAGCTCACCAGATAATCCACCGGCGTCTGCCCCACCACTCGCCGGAAATGCTCGGCGAAACCGGCGCGGGACAAATGTGCGGTCGCGGCCAGTTCAGCGACGCTCCAGGCCTTGGCCGGTTGGTCATGCATCAGGCTCAATGCGCGGGCAATCTTCGGGTCGGCCAACCCCGCCATCATCCCCGGTTGCTGGTCGCGACTGCTGATCAGATGCCGCAACAGAAGAATCACCAACAGTTCGAACAGCCGATCCATCACCGCTTCGCGCCCACAATGACCATCGAATGCTTCCTTGAACAGCCAATCCAGAGTGCTGGTCATTTCCGGAAGGTCAGCGAGTTTCAGCACCAGATAATCCGGCAGCGCCGCCGCCAGTGCATTGCCCGCACCGCCATCGAAGGTCAGCGAGGCGCACACTAGTTGCGTGTTCATGGCCTCGTCGGCGAACAGTCGGTGAGCAAACGGTCGGGGGAAGAAAATCAGCGTCGGTTCGCTGAGCGTGAGTTCGGGGTCATTCCCCGGTTTGAGCAGCACTTGCCCGGCCTGCAGCAGATGCACATGGCCACACAACTGATCGCCACCATAGGCGCTGATGCCGCAGAAAGTACCGCTGTGGAAGGTGCCGGCATTCACGCCGAAGTGGCTGAGCAACGTGGACAAGCGATCCATGGACGAATCCTCGACGACAGGTTTGGACGATCTGTCGCATATCCTCGACGATTTGCACCCAAGGCACCAGCCTCGCTCAATAACATGACCTCCATCCCCGGCGCACTTCGCACCGGACTTTCGGAGAATCACCATGAGCCGCATTGCCCCGATCACCCTTGAAAACGCCACCGAAGCCACCCGCCCGACCCTGGAAGGCGTGCAGAAAAAAATCGGCTTCCTGCCCAACCTGTTCAAGACCCTGGCGGTTGCCCCCGCTGCACTGGATGCCTACGTGCAAGCCTCCGCCACGCTGGGCAAGACGTCCCTGAGCGCCAAGGAAAAAGAGGCGGTGTACCTCGCCACGTCGCAGGTCAACGGCTGCGATTACTGCCTCTCGGCGCACACCTTGTTTGCCGGCAAGGCCGGGCTGGCAGCAGAAGAAATCATCGAGGCGCGTCACGGCAGGCTGAATGCTTTTGCCACCCTCGCCCATCAACTGACGGAAACCCGTGGTCATCTGAGCGATGAGCAGATCGCCGCCGCCCGCGCTGCCGGTATCGACGACAAGAAGATCATCGAAGTGATCGCCATCGTCGCCGTGCAGACCCTGACCAACTACCTCAACAACACTGCACTGACCGACATCGATTTCCCGGCAATCGATGTCTGATCCGTGACCGGGGTCGATCTCAGTCGTGATCGACCCCGGCGCGTTTCAGCAGTTTCTTGCAGCGCTCGGACAGGTGAAACACCTGCAACTGCTTGCCGGCCTTGGCGTAGCGTTCGCGCAGGGTTTTCAGCGCGGCGATGGCCGAGTAGTCGACAAAGCTCAGGTGCCGGCAGTCCAGGGTTACCCGCTGAGGATCGTTGGCCGGGTCGAACTGATTGAGGAACGGCGTGGTCGAGGCGAAAAACAGCGTGCCGTGCAGTCGATAGAGTTTGCTGCCGTCGGCTTCCAGATGTTCATCGGCGTACAACTCGCGTGCCTGCTGCCAGGCAAAATTCAGCGCCGCGATGATGATCCCGCACAGCACCGCCGTAGCCAGATCGGTGAACACTGTGATGGTGGTCACCGCGATGATCACCAGCACATCGTTGAGCGGCACTTTGTTCAGCACCCGCAACGAGGCCCAGGCAAACGTCTGCTGCGACACCACGAACATCACCCCCACCAGCGCCGCCAGCGGAATCCGCTCGATCAGCGGCGACAGAAACAGAATGAACAGCAGAATCAGCACGCCCGCCACCACGCCGGACAATCGCCCGCGTCCGCCAGAACTGAGGTTGATCACGGTCTGGCCGATCATCGCGCACCCACCCATGCCGCCAAACGCGCCGGAGACCACGTTCGCCGCACCCAATGCCACGCATTCGCGATCCGGGTAGCCACGGGTTTCGGTGATTTCGTCGGTGAGGTTGAGGGTCAGCAGGGTTTCCAGCAGACCGACCAGCGCCATCAGAATCGCGTAGGGCGCGATGATGCGCAGGGTTTCGAGGTTGTACGGGATGTCCGGCAGCGCGAATGTCGGCAGACCGCCGGCAATGTGCGCCATGTCGCCGAGGGTACGGGTCGGCAGGCCCAGCAGATAGACCAGCGCCCCGACGCCGAGAATCGCCACCAGTGCCGGCGGAACAGCGCGGGTCAGACGCGGCAGGATGTAGACGATGGCCATCGTCAACAACACCAGCCCGGCCATCAGGTACAACGGCGTGCCGCTGAGCCACTGCTCGCCGCTCTTGAAATGTTCCAGTTGCGCCAGCGCAATGATGATCGCCAGACCATTGACGAACCCGAGCATCACCGGGTGCGGCACCATGCGCACCAGTTTGCCCAGGCGCAACAGCCCGAAGGCCATAATGATCAAACCGCCGAGCAACACCGTCGCCAGCAGGTACTGCACGCCGTGCTGCACCACCAGCGCGACGATCACCACCGCCATCGAACCGGCCGCCCCGGACACCATGCCCGGCCGGCCGCCGAACAGCGCGGTCAGCGTGCAAATGATGAAGGCGCCATACAGGCCCATCAGCGGATTGAGGTGAGCCACCAGCGCGAACGCAATGCATTCGGGCAACAGGGCGAACGAGGTGGTGAGTCCGGCCAGGACATCGGCGCGCAGACGAATCGGTTTCATGGCTTACCTGACAGCGCGGCCGCGACTGGCGGCCGCTGTATTCACGGGAAAAAGAGGGTTGCGGATGTTACGCAATTGCCCGGGCACGGGCCAGCGGTCGCTGACAGGGACGGCCCGGCGCTTTATGCTTGCGCGCTTCGTTGATCTTCGGGTTTGCACATGTCCTCTCTATCCGCCCGCGAAGTCTGCCAGCGCCTGCGCGATGCGGCATTGGGCGTTTGCGCATTACGGCGTATTGCACAGAAATCCGGGGCCGGCCAGATGTCGGTCGAGATCGACGGCTGGCACCTGTCGCTCGACTTTGACAGCCAACGCCTGCACCACTGCCTGCAATGCCGGTGCCCGGAAGGTCGCGTATGGACACTCGACACCACTCAACGTTTCGGCACCGACCCGGTCAGCCTGCTCAGCACTTGGGAACTGGCGCAGATCGAACGATTGCTGGCCCGGGCCGACTGACCGAATCAGCCCTGTCGCAGGTCCAGGTTGTAGGTGTAATAGCCTGTGTCACGCACCCAGCCAAGGGATTCGTACAAGCCCTGAGCCGTGAAATTGTCGGTCGCGGTTTCCAGCACCAGGCCCTTGGCACCGGTTTCCACGGCGAAGTCGCGGGCGGTGTTCATCAGCAATCGCCCGACGCCACGGCCTCGAGCGGCCGGTGTGGTGAACAGGTCGCTGAGCAACCAGGTGCGGTGGGCGTCTATCGAAGAAAACGTCGGGTACAACTGGACGAACCCCAGCGCTTCGCCGCATTGATCCTGAACCAGAAAAATCGCTGATTCATTGCCCGCCATGCGTTCGGCGATGAAGGCCCGCGATTGCTCAAGCTTCGATGGCTGGCCATAGAAGCCGCGATAACCGTCGAACAGTGCGGCCACGGCATCCAGATGTTCCGCGCTGGCGCGTATTGCCTGAAGACTCATATCCCCTCCCCGATCCCGTCAAATGATTGCAGCAGCATAGCGCTGTCCATCGAGTTCGCTGGCTTAATCGCTATATAGTTTTGTATATTTCGAACCCAAAACCGCCAGACTTTCAACGCCTTCCATGAGCAGCATCCGCGAACGCAACCAGCAACTGATCCTCAAGGCCGCCAGCGAAGAGTTTGCCGCCAACGGCTTTGACGCGACCCAGACCCGCGACATCGCCGCCCGCGCCGGTGTGCCCAAGGCCAATCTCTATTACTACTTCCAGAGCAAGGAAAACCTCTACGGCAAAGTGCTGCTCGGCTTCGTCGAACCGCTACTGGAGGCCTCGGCGGTGCTGCGCGAAAGTGACGACCCGCTGATCGGCCTGCGTGCCTACGTCGCGGCGCGCATCCGCATCGCCCGCGAGCATCCGGCGATTGCCAAGGTGTTCAGTGGTGAGCTGCTGCTGGGCGGTCGCCAGTTGCCCGACGAATGTCGCGACCTGCTGCACGCCGAAGCCCGGCGCAATGTCGAGTGCCTGCGCAGCTGGATCGAGCGCGGCTTGCTGGCGCCGGTGGATCCCGAGCATCTGATGTTGTTCATCTGGTCGGCGACGCGCACCTACACCAATATCGGCTGGCAGATGGGGCGCATCACCGGGCGTGAAGTGCCGCAGGATGAGGACTATGAAAGGGCGGCGGATACCATTACGCGGCTGGTGCTGGGCGGTGTGGTGTCCGAGCCGGTGAGTGATGTTCGCAGGTTGATGTTTGCGACTTGAGCGGCGGAGTCAGGGCATGATGTCCAGAGGTAACGCGCGGTCACCTTCCATCCGCTCGTACCATGCCTGGAACTGAGCAGGCAGGCGCTTTTTCCATTCCGGTACGTTGGTGTAATAACGGGCTCGAGTGTGTCCCCCTTTCTCAGGCACCAGCATCAGCACCCAGAAACGGTTACTGGCCGCACGCATCAGAATGGCCGCGTTCATATTGCCCAGTCCGCGCACCCACATCTCGATGACCTCGGCATCAGGCACATCAACCGCCGGGTCGCCGACGGTCATGGTACTCGTACGGTCCACCAGCTTCTGATAATCACCCTTGAGCAATTTATGCAACGCCTGATCCTCTTGCTGCGTACGAGCAAGTCCAACGCTGAGCAAGTTGTAATTCATCGAAAGTGGTTTATCAGACGCCACATAACGACCTGAGTAAAAGACACCCATACCGCCGCCGCAATCAACGTCATCGCCATTCTGCGTGACGTCCAGAACACCATTGATCGCTCGAAAAACAAGCGTGCAACTACCCTCTTCGAAACGAGCCTCACCACCGCTCAACACAGCAATGCCTTCCAGATCACCAGAGTTGGCGCCCTCCTGTGCCGAAACCTCAAAGCGGATGTGTGTGGCGTCCTGACGCTTGATGATCACTTCAGATCCCGAGTTCACCCCGTGAGGAATCAAATGCCATGTGGAATCCCAGTTGAACGCTCTGGCCGCATATTGCAGCTCAGTCAGGCGCATCAGATATTCACGACGCAAGCACGCCGGTTCAGCGCCACAAAGGCTGCGGTTCTTCAACCATGCTCTTTGATCAGCCTTGAGCGCTTTCGGATCAGCAACCTGCGCCAGCGTTGTCGTCCAGAGCTTCCCGAGTTTCTCATCAAGACTCGAGGTATACGGATCCGCACAAATGGCTTTTTCAACCGGACTGGAAGCGCCGGCGCAGTCGAAACTGGCAGCGTGGGAGTTGGCAGCAAAAACGAGGGACGTCAGCAGCAAGGCGTGACGGAGATTGAAAGCGAGCATCGACAGATTCCATTCCTGAGGCGGCGGCAGTATGCCGCGCCCGGGTTATCGATGCTCTGGAAATTTCACCGATTACTTCAAGAGAGTCAGAACGCGATCCCGGCCGCCGGTTTCACATCAATCCGCGCCACGGAACCGGTCAGGTGCGCCCAGTCCTTGTTGTGTTCGGTGATGATGTCTTCGGCGCTCATGTTGCCGTTGTCGACGGTGGAATGCGCGTCGGCTGCCAGTTCCACGTCATAGCCCAGTTGATGGGCCTGGCGTACGGTGGCGTTGACGCAGTAATCGGTCTGCAAGCCGCAGATCACCAGGCGATCGAAGTCTTCCCGGGGGATCAGCTTTGGCAGGTTGGTCTGGTAGAACGAGTCGTTGGCGGTCTTGTCGACGTGCAGGTCACTCGCTGCGGTATTCAGGCCATCGGCCAGTTGCCAGCCCTCGGCGCCGTAGGTGAGCGGGCTGTCCTTCTCGTTATGCTGGATCAGCACGACTGTGACGCCAGCCTTGCGCGCCCGGGCGCTGAGGCCGTTGATGGTGTCGATCACCCGTTTGATGTCGTGGCACTCGTATTCGCCTGTGCACAGGGCGCGCTGGACATCGATGATCAGCAATGCGGTGGTCATGGTGAGCCTTCCTTGATCGGTCCTTGAGACAGGGGCGGACGTGTGCCCGCCCCCTTTTTACCCTTCTCAGTAACCCAAAGACAACCCGGTGTTGCGCCGTGGATCGTTGGCGCCGTAGAAGCGATTCTTGCCCACCGGTTTACCCCCCAGCGACGGCGCGCCGACCAGAATCGCGGCGATGTGGTTGGCGTCCTGCGGGCCGGCAAACTTGTGACCCCAGCTCTCGAGAATCTTCTTCGTGTCGGGGCTGGCGGCGTAGTCTTCGAGGTTGGTCTGCTCCGGCATCCACTGCTGGTGGAAGCGCGGCGCATCAACCGCTTCCTGCAGGCCCATGCCGTAGTCGATGACGTTGAGCATGGTCAACAGAGTCGCCGTGATGATGCGACTGCCACCCGGCGTGCCCACCACCATCACCACCTTGCCATCCTTGGTGACGATGGTCGGGCTCATCGACGACAGCGGCGCCTTGCCGGGAGCGATGGCATTGGCTTCACCCTGCACCAGACCGTACATGTTCGGCACGCCCACTTTCGAGGTGAAGTCGTCCATTTCATCGTTGAGGATCACCCCGGTCTTGCTCGCCATCACACCCGCGCCGAACCAGTCGTTGAGGGTGTAGGTGACCGAGACCGCGTTGCCCCATTTGTCGACGATCGAGTAGTGCGTGGTGTTGCTGCCTTCGTGAGGCGCAACGCCAGGTTTCAGCTCAGCCGACACACCGGCCTTCTGTGGCTGGATCGCATTGCGCAATTTGGTGGCGTAGTTCTTGTCCAGCAGGTGCTCGATCGGGTTTTTCACGAAATCCGGGTCACCCAGATAGCTGTTGCGATCCACATAAGCGTGGCGCATTGCCTCGATCTGGTAGTGCATGCCCTGGGCCGAATGGAAGCCCAGATCCTTCATCGGATAACCTTCGAGGATGTTCATGATCTGGCAGATCACCACCCCGCCGGAGCTTGGCGGCGGCGCCGACACCACGTGGTAACCGCGATAGTCGCACTCCACCGGGGCCAGTTCGCGGGTCTTGTACTTGTCGAGGTCGGCCTGGGTGATGATGCCCTTGTTGGCCTGGCTGGAGGTAACGATGGCGTCGGCTACCCAGCCTTTATAGAAACCATCGGCGCCTTTCTCGGAAATGGTACGCAGGGTCTTGCCCAGATCCTTCTGCACCAGTTTCTGCCCGACCTGCATCGGCTCGCCGTTATGGAGGAAGATCGAGCCGGAATCTTTCATGTCCTTCTTGAACACGTCGGTGGCGTAGTCCAGCAGATCGACGTCACCCTGCTCCAGCTCGAAGCCTTCTTCCGCCAGTTTGATGGCCGGCGCGATCATGTCCTTGCGCGGCTTGGTGCCGTACTTGGTCAGTGCCAGCTCCATGCCGGAGACCGTGCCCGGAACGCCCACCGCGAGGTGGCCACGGGTACTCAGGTCAGGAATGACGTTGCCATCCTTGTCGAGGTACATATTGGCCGTCGCGGCCAGCGGGGCTTTTTCCCGGAAGTCGAGGAAGGTCTTGCGTCCGTCCGCCAGTTGAATGGTCATGAAACCACCACCACCGAGGTTGCCCGCCGCCGGGTAAACCACCGCCAGTGCGTAGCCCACGGCGACCGCCGCATCCACCGCGTTACCGCCACTTTTCAAGACATCGACACCCACGTGGGTGGCCAGGTGCTGGGCGGTGACCACCATGCCGTTTTCGGCGGCAACTGGGGCAACCGAGGCGGCGTGGGCCATGAGGCAGCTGAGCGCCAATGAGGTCGCAATCAGCGATTTGGCAAAAGGTTCGTACTTCATGAGTCGGTCTCTTCTTTTTATAAGGTAGGAAAGCGCTTCAAGAGCATCAGCCAGTATGGTCGCGATTGCGGTTTGCGCCTCCCCGATCGGGCAGTATGCTGGACGCTGTTGCCGACCCGACCCGGAGTTTTTCCCATGGCCTACACGTTCATCACCCTGCCCTCGCCCGTCGGTGAGTTGAAGCTGGTCGCGAACGATTCACGACTGGCCGCCATCCTCTGGGAAAACGACAAACCGAACCGGGTGCGCCTCGGACCAATGAACGAAGCACCGGACAACCCGGTGTTGCTGAAAACCGCGCGACAACTGGAAGAATATTTTGCCGGAACGCGAAGTGCGTTCGATCTGGAGCTGGACTTTGTCGGCACCGAGTTCCAGAAAAAGGTCTGGGCCGCGTTGCTGACCATTCCATTCGGCGAAACCCGTACCTACAGCCAGATTGCCCAGCAAATCGGTCACCCCAGCGCAGTGCGTGCCGTCGGTGCGGCGAACGGCAGAAACCCGATTTCGATCATCGCGCCCTGTCACCGGGTGATTGGTGCTTCGGGAAAACTGACCGGGTTTGCCGGCGGCCTTGAAGCCAAGGAATGCTTGCTGACACTGGAAGGTGGCCAGTGGTCAGACATCGGCAAAACCGGTGAGCTGTTTTAAGCGCCGAAGAAGTTATTCATCGCCGCGTATTGCAACAACATGATGGTCTTGGCATCGCAGATCTCGCCACGATGAAACGCGGCCATTGCATCGTCGAAGCGCCACTCCAGGACCTCCAGTTCCTCGGTTTCCTCCTCCAGGCCACCACCGTCGCTGACCTTTGACGCCGCATCGTATTCGGCAACGAAGAAGTGCAGCTTCTCGGTCACCGAGCCCGGACTCATGTACGCCTCGAACACCTTCCTCACATCGTGCACGCGGTAACCGGTTTCTTCTTCAGCCTCGTCGCGGATGCGCTGCTCCGGCGCCGCGCCTTCCAGCAACCCGGCAGCCACCTCGATCAGCAGACCGTCATGACCGTTGACGAACACCGGCAAGCGGAACTGGCGAGTCAGCACCACCGTACGCTTCTCACGGTTGAACAACAGAATCGCCGCACCATTGCCGCGGTCGTAGACTTCGCGGGTCTGGCGTTGCCATTCACCGTTGTTGCGCAGGTAGTCGAATGTGATTTTCTTCAGCAGATACCAGTCGTGGGATAACACCTGAGTGTCGATGATGTTGATCCGCTCGGCGGTGTTGGGCATGACGCTTCATCCTTTGTCTTGACCGGAAAAGCCCCATGTTAGGCGAAAAAAAGCCCGGCAGCGCTACCGGGCTTTTTCATTCGTTTACCGCTGACGGACCATGTCGGCCATTGCGACATCTGGCACATGCGCGGCTGCCGCCACGCCGTTGATCAGCGGCCCGTAACGCCGGCTGAACTCCCAGTTGTACGGCACACGATCCTTGCTGGTGCCGTTGTCCCAGTTCACCGACCAGGTCATCAGGCCCTTGATCGGATGCCCTTTGACCGCCAGACGTTTCATCGCGTTGCCGACCGCATTTTTGTCGATCACGTAACCGGTGGCAGCGGCGTCAACGTTGGCTGGCAGGCCGATGACGAACTTGTCCGCTGGGATCTTCGTGAACCCGCGCGTGCCGGTCACCAGACTTTCGGTCAGGTAATAGAGGAAGTCCTCTTTCATCGCATCGTTGTTCTGCGCGATCCACGCCCCGTTGCCGTTATTGGCTTCGGGGACCCAGACACCGTCACCACCCTGGTTGTAGAACTGCGGCGCGATGAAGTCGTAGTAGCCTTCCAGTGCCTGCAGGTAGCCGACGTATTTGCCGGAGGTGGTCAGGTATGGAAACTCCGGCGCCATGCTGATGATGAAATGCTTGCCCTGGCCTGCGTAGTGATCCTTGACCAGTTTCAGGGCGGCCGGCAGCACGGTCTTGTTGGCAGCGAAATCAATCGCGCTCTGTTCAAGATCGATGTCCAGCCCGTCGAAGCCGTAGGTTTCCACCAGACGGATGATTTCGTTGGCCAGCGGTTGCTCCTGACCGGCACGCAACTCGATGTGGGCATCAGCGCCGCCGAGGGATATCAGCACCGCCCGGCCCTGACTGTTGAGTACGCCGACCTGACGGCGGAACTCGGCATCGGAAACGTTGAACGGCTTGAAGGTCGGAATCCCGCTGCCCTTCATGAACGCGACCGCAACCACGTTGTAGTCCTTGGGCACGTTTTCCAGAGCGATGTTGGCGAACTGACCGCGCTGGTAGCCATCGCTCGGGCCCGCGGGCCAGTTGTGCCAGAAGCCCATGAGGATCTTCTTGCCGGCGATGCTCGGCATCAGCGAAGCCGCGTCGCTCGCCTGGTTTTGCATTAACGTGAAGTCGATATTTGACATGTTCTAATCCTTCAGAACGTGTAGGTAGGTGTTGCGGACTTATTTGAAGTCCACATCGAAAGCCTGATAGAAGGCGTTGCCGGTGTTGGCGACGATCCACATCAGGACGATCACGTGACGACCTTGCTTGTTGGCCGGAAGTTTCACTGCGTGATTGACCTTGGCCTTCAGCTCCGCCGAATGACTGTAGTACGGCACTTGCGGATAGAAGTCCTCGGCGAACGGTTTTGTTTCCAGTTGCGCACGGGTGATGCGTTGTTTCGGGTCCCAGCCATCCTTGGTGATCAGCCAGCGGTAACCGCGAGTGGTGTGCGGCGCGGTGTATTCCCATTTCACTTCGAGGGTCTGGCCAGGGGTGACGTTGAGCAGCGGCCAGGTGAACGGGCGACCGAGCTTCTTGCTCATTTCCTCGTCGGTGAAGTTCACACAGTCACGGGCGTCGTCCTTGCCGCCGCTGAGAAGGTGCCCGTCGGCCGGTGGCACGACACTCGGGTTGTCCGACTCGAAAGGCGCCGGGAACGGGCCGGCCACCAGTGCCGGGAAGTTCTTGCCGCCTTCCATCTCGTTGACCTGCCAGCCACCGAGCAATCCTTGTTCGATGGCCACCGCACCGCGGCTTGCAGGGGAAATGACGCGACCGTGTCGCAGTTGGGTTTGAGCTTGTGGTTGATTCATGTTTTTCACTCCATTGATTTAAGAACTCTCCTTTCCGGGGAGAGGCCTTCAAGCTAACGGAGGGGGATTTTTTGTCCATCGGCGGTTTTGTCGCAGCCTGCCGCAGTGACATCCGTAAAACACCGAAAATACTGGATATAAATACAGTGCATTGCGACGACGCTCACCCGACGCATGGCAAAAAGCCTACACGGCGTCATTACAAAAACCTGCATTCAAGCACTCAGGGAAGTTGCGCCTTGAACTCCTTTTCATACTGCCCGGCGAGCTGTTCTTTCTGTTTGTCGTCGAGCAGCTTGCCGGCCATCTGGAAGAACTTCTGCTCCTCTTCCTTCAAGTGGTGATGGACTTTGTCCGAGAGCTTTTTCGCCGTGGCCAGCCAGGCTGGACTGGACATTTCGGTCTCGTCGAGCTCCTCCATCATTTCGTCCATTTCATGGTGTTCGGCGATGGCGTGGCGACTGAGATCGACCCCGTTGTCGAACTCCATCAACGGGATGTAGAAGTGGCGCTCTTCGGCGGTCTCGTGGGCTTGCAGCTCGGCCTTGAGTTGCTTGTAGGCTTCGACGCGTTCCGGGGTGTCGCCGCTGGTCTTGATCAAGGTCTTGGCATAGCCGCGCTGGCGGTCGTGGCTCTCACGAAGGGCTTCGAAAATATTCATGGAATCTCCTCGGCAGACGCATTCGGAATGAACGCCTTCAAGGGCTAGACCCCGGCGCGGGAGCAACGGTTCCGGGCGATTGCTTCAATCGACTGCCACACGATAGGCTGTGAACTCATTACTACAAGGAAGACAACATGACGTTGCGGATCGAGCTGTCACAGGACCCCACCGAAGAACAGCGCGCAGCCATCCTGGCGCCCCTGCGTGCCTATAACATCGCCAAGGCCGGGCCTTCGCTGTACGAGCCGGTCGCGCTGCTGGTGCGCGACGATAACGACGCGATCCTCGGCGGCCTTTATGGGCACACGTTCTATCGGTGGCTGTTCATCGAGTTGCTGGCGGTGCCGGAAGAAGGCCGGGGCCAGGGTATCGGCTCGAAACTGATGCAGATGGTTGAGGAATTTGCGCGAGAAAAAGACTGCGTGGGAATCTGGCTCGACACCTTTGAGTTTCAGGCGCCCGGGTTCTACAAGAAGCTTGGCTATGTCGAGTGTGGCGAGATCAAGGATTATCCGCTGGGGCACAAGCGGCATTTTTTCCAGAAGCGCTTGATTGATTGAGTTCAGCGTCCCCCTCGCCAGCTAACTGGCGAGGGTCAGACACTTCAGCGCACTCAACCGCTCGTTACAGACAGGTCGCCAACGCTGCCAACCGGCGCTTGGCGACAAAGTCGTCCTTCTGCGCGTAGTAGTTCAGCACCGTGCCGGACGCATCCGTGGTCAAGTCGACGAACGACTCCGCCGAACGGGTGTAGACCGTCGAGCCGCCCTTCTTGCCCGGTTGCAGATAGGCCGCCGCATCCACGCCGAACACTGCTTCGTCCTGCCAGGCGAATTGCACACATTCGGCCACGACTTTTTCAGGCTTGTCCGAATTCAGGACCTTGTAAGGAGTTTGAGTGCGGGCGTCTTCCATCACCGAACCCGCGCAACCGGCCAGCAGGGTTGCCGCCAGTGCCACCATCAGCATTCGCATTGCATTCGCTCATTCGGAAAAAAGCGGACTGTATCACCGCAACGCGCAAAATCGTTCTGCTTTACTGCATTTAGCGCGCGACACCCGCCGACAGCTGCGGCACATTAAGGTCATCAGCCCACAAGGAACCCCCATGGCGCCTACCGACCAGCGACATGAACATGCTCTGAAACTGTTTCTCGACGCACGCCCCGAGCTGCGCGAAACCCTCGACCATCTCAATCCGTTACTGGCCCAGGCCAAGGGCGAAACCCCGGCACAGTACCGCGAGGAGCGTCTGCACGAGGCCTTTGAAGCCGAGGCCGAAAGCCAGGGCTTGTTCGCCTGGGAACTGACGCTGCAACTGACTGCAGCCACTCCCGAGGAATATCAGGCGCAACGCCTGGAAGTGCACCGCGAAGTCGCGGAGATGGCCGGGATGGACTGGTTGGAATATTGCGACCTTTATGGCATAGAACCCTGACCTCTACGCAAGGACCTCTGCGCCAATGCTGCCAACCGCCTCGACTCACCGCGCCAGCCCCGGCCACTTGCACACGCAAAAATGGCGCGGTCGCATAGGGCTGGCAATGGTGGCCGCGCTCTCGGTGCTGGCGGGGATGACCGATGCCATCGGCTTCATGGCCAGCGGCGACTTCGTTTCATTCATGAGCGGCAACACGACACGGCTGGCGGTGGCGATCAGTGATGGCGATGTGAGTCTGACGCTACGACTGGTGATCCTCGTCGCCACGTTCATCCTGGGCAACGCCCTCGGTGTGGTGATCGGTCGCCTCGGCGGGCGCCGCGCACTGCCGTTGCTGCTGTGCATCGCGATGCTGCTCTGCGGGGCCGCCGCCTGGCCGTCCGAGGTGCAACTCCCGGCACTGCTGGCGGCGATCATCGCCATGGGCATGCTCAATGCTGCGGTGGAGGAAGTGAACGGTCTGGCGGTCGGGCTGACCTATGTCACCGGTGCACTTTCACGGTTCGGCCGCGGTCTGGGGCGCTGGATCATGGGCGAGCGACGCAATGGCTGGCGCGTGCAGCTGGTGCCGTGGAGCGGGATGTTCATCGGCGCCATCCTCGGTGCCGTGCTGGAGCATCACCTGGGGCTCAAGGCGCTGTACGCCAGCGGTTTGCTGGCTGCATTGATCGGCCTGGTCTCGCTGAAAATCCCCCGGCGCTGGCAGTTGGGTTACATGCCGCGCTGACGTCTGCGGCAACATCGACTTCGCCGCCCCGCCGAGAAAGCTTTATCATGGCCGCAGTTTTGCTGATCGAGTCCGTCATGAAGTTCGCCATCGCACTGTTTTCCGCCGCCCATGCGCCCTCCTCGCGCCGCGCCCTGCTGTTCGCGCAGGCTGCGCTGGCCGGCGGGCATGAAATTGTCCGGCTGTTTTTCTATCAGGACGGGGTCTACAACGCGTCCGACGCCGTGGTCACGCCCCAGGACGAACTGGACCTGCCCAAACAGTGGCGAACCTTCATCACCGAACAAAACCTCGACGGCGTGGTGTGCATCGCTGCCGCCCTGCGCCGTGGCGTGCTGAATGCCGAGGAAGCCGGGCGTTATCAGCGTAATGCCGTGGCCGTCAGCGCACCGTGGGAATTGTCCGGTCTCGGCCAGTTGCATGATGCGGTACAGGATGCCGACCGTCTGATCTGCTTCGGAGGCGCATGACATGGCCAAGTCCCTTCTGATTATCAGCCGTCAATCGCCATGGTCCGGCCCCGGAGCCCGCGAAGCTCTGGACATCGTGCTGGCCGGCGGCGCCTTCGACCTGCCGATCGGCCTGCTGTTTCTTGACGACGGCGTGTTGCAATTGGCTGCCGGACAGAACGCCAAGGCCCTGCAACAGAAAGACCTGAGCGCCAACCTGCAAGCGCTGCCAATGTTCGGCGTCGAAGAGCTGTTCTACTGCGCCGACAGCGCCAGTGCTCGCGGCCTCGGCGATCGTTCACTGGACGAGGCGCAGCCTTTGGCCGCCGCGCAAATCACCGCCCTTATTGACCGTTACGACCAGGTGATCACCCTCTGATGTCGACTTTGCATGTGTTGTCTCATTCCCCGTTCGGCGACGAACGCCTGACCAGTTGCCTGCGTCTGCTCGGCACTGCCGACGCGCTGCTGCTGTGCGGTGATGCCGCTTATGCGTTGCAACCCGGCACCGCGCCGTTCAATGCGCTGGAAACTCGCCGGGTGAAACTGTTCGTCCTGGCCGAAGATGCGCAAGCCCGTGCCGTGCAGGTTCCAGACTGGGCCGAAGCCATCGATTATCCGGCCTTCGTCGAGCTGTCGATCCACCACGACAAGGTCAACAGCTGGCTATGAATGCGCTGACCGTCGGCGCACGCGCCATCGAACTGGACAAGGACGGCTTCCTGGTCGATCTCAACGACTGGTCGGCAGAAGTCGCCAGCGCCCTCGCCGCTGCCGAAGAGATCGAACTGAGCCCGGAACACTGGGAGGTCCTCGAACTGCTGCGCAGCTTCTATGCCGAATTCCAGCTGTCGCCGGCCACCCGACCGCTGATCAAGTACACCGCGCTCAAGCTTGGCGCGGAGAAAGGCAACAGCCTGCACCTGAACCGACTGTTCAAAGGCACCCCTGCCAAACTCGCCGCGAAACTGGCGGGCCTGCCCAAACCGACGAATTGCCTATGACCGACTATCCAACGCTGACCCTCGAAACGCCCGTCGAGCATCCGTTCGCCCAGTTCGTGCGCATCCTCGGCAAGGGCAAGCGCGGCGCCCGCGACCTGACCCGCGAGGAAGCCCGGGAAGCCATGGGCATGGTCCTCGACGAAGCGGTCGAAGAAACCCAGCTCGGCGCCTTCCTGATGTTGCTGCGGCACAAGGAAGAAAGCGCCGAGGAAATGGCCGGGTTCACCGAAGCCCTGCGCGAACGCTTGCAGGCGCCGGCACTGAATGTTGATCTGGACTGGCCGACCTATGCCGGCAAGAAACGTCACCTGCCGTGGTATCTGCTGGCGGCCAAGTGCCTGGCGCAGAACGGCGTGCGCATCTTCATGCACGGCGGCGGCGCGCACACTGCCGGGCGTTTGTATTCCGAACAACTGCTCGGTGAGTTGAACATTCCGCTGTGCCGCAACTGGCAACAAGTCGGCGCGGCGCTGGATAACGGCGGCCTGGCCTTCATGCCGCTGATGGACTGGGCGCCGCAGCTGCAACGGATGATCGACCTGCGCAACACCCTCGGTTTGCGCTCGCCGATCCACTCGCTGGCACGGATTCTCAATCCGTTGGGCGCGCGTTGCGGTTTGCAGAGCATTTTCCACCCCGGCTACCAGGCGGTGCACCGCGATGCCAGCGGGCTGCTCGGCGATACGGCGATCGTGATCAAGGGTGACGGCGGCGAAATCGAGATCAACCCGGATGCCGACAGTCACCTGTACGGCACATCCGGCGGCGAGAGCTGGGACGAGGAATGGCCGCAGCTGTCGGCGCAGCGTCACGTCAAACCGGCGTCGCTGGATGTCGAGCATCTGAAGGCTGTCTGGCGCGGCGATGTGGTCGACAGCTACCCGCAAATGGCGCTGATTTCGACTATGGCGTTGGCATTGCGTGGCCTTGGCCAAAGCCGGGAACAGGCGTTCGAAACCGCCGAGCAATACTGGGCTGCACGGAACAAATCGATTTAACCGATCATTCACGCCCGATCTTTGCGCTTTTTGTTCGAACTCATCGGAATAGACTCCACTCCAACGATTATTGGTTTCTGGAGTCTTGATCATGGGTTTACTCGTCGACGGCCGCTGGCAGGACAAGTGGTACGAAAGCAGCAAGGATGGCGCGTTCCAGCGCGAACAGGCGCAGCGCCGCAACTGGGTTACTCATAACGGCGAGCCGGGCCCGAGCGGTGAAGGCGGTTTTGCCGCCGAAGCAGGGCGTTATCACCTTTACGTCTCCCTCGCCTGTCCGTGGGCCCATCGCACGCTGATCCTGCGCAAGCTCAAGGGCCTGGAAAGCCTGATCGACGTTTCAGTCGTCAGCTGGCTGATGCTGGAAAACGGCTGGACCTTCGACCAGAACCTCGGCTCGACAGGCGACAAGCTCGACCACTTCGACTTCATGCACCAGCGCTACACCGCTGACACCGCTTACTACACCGGCCGCGTCACCGTGCCGGTACTGTGGGACAAGAAGCTCAAGCGCATCGTCAGCAACGAATCGGCGGAAATCATCCGCATGTTCAACAGTGCCTTCGATGACCTGACCGGCAACGATCTGGACTTCTATCCGGCGCCATTGCGCAGCGAGATCGATGCGCTGAACGAGCGGATCTACCCCGCCGTGAACAACGGCGTATACCGCGCCGGTTTCGCGACCTCACAAAATGCCTATGAAGAAGCATTCGACGATGTGTTTGCCGAACTCGATCATCTGGAGCAGCTGCTGGGCGCCAATCGTTATCTGACGGGCGAATACCTGACCGAAGCGGACGTACGGTTGTTCACCACGCTGATTCGTTTCGACGCGGTGTATCACGGGCACTTCAAATGCAATCTGCGGAGGATCAGCGATTATCCGAACCTGTCGAACTGGCTGCGTGAGATGTACCAGTGGCCGGGCATTGCCGAGACCGTGGATTTTCAGCACATCAAGAATCACTACTACGGCAGCCACAAGACCATCAACCCGACCGGGGTTGTGCCGAAGGGGCCGAAACAGGATTTCAAAGTTGCCCATGACCGGAACCGGTTGGGCGGAAAAGGGGTTTGGCGCAGAGGTTGAGAGCAGGATCGTTCCCACCGCGTGGGAGCGATCCCTTCAGAGTCAGACCTGACCCTGAGCGCCCTCGAACCACGCCAGTTTCTCGCGCAGTTGCACCACTTCGCCGACAATCACCAGTGTCGGCGCATGCACTTCATGCTCCGCCACCAGACGCGGCAGATCGGCCAGCGTACCGGTGAAGACCCGCTGATTGACCGTGGTGCCCTGCTGGATCAGCGCCGCCGGGGTATCGGCCGCACGACCATGCTTGATCAACTGCTCGCAGATGACCGGCAAGCCCACCAGGCCCATGTAGAACACCAGCGTCTGCGCCGGCGCGACGAGGTCGGCCCACGGCAGATCGGTGGAACCATCCTTCAGGTGCCCGGTGACGAAACGCACCGACTGCGCGTAATCGCGATGGGTCAGCGGAATCCCGGCATACGCCGCACAACCGCTGGCTGCGGTGATGCCCGGCACCACCTGGAACGGAATGCCATGGGCCGCCAGTTCCTCGATTTCTTCGCCGCCACGGCCAAAGATGAACGGATCCCCGCCCTTCAACCGCACCACACGCTTGCCGGCCTTGGCCAGGTCCACCAGTTGCTGGTTGATCTGATCCTGCGGCACGGCGTGATCGGCGCGACGCTTGCCGACGTAAACCCGCTCGGCATCGCGACGGCACAGCTCAAGAATCGCCGGAGCCACCAGGCGGTCGTACAGCACCACATCGGCTTGCTGCATAAGGCGCAAGGCACGGAAGGTCAGCAGATCCGGATCACCCGGCCCTGCGCCCACCAGATACACCTCGCCAGTGGTAACACTCGCTTCGCCGTCGATCTTCGCCTGTAACAGACGCTCGGCCTCGGCACCCTGCCCGGCCAGTTGCCGGTCGGCAATCGGCCCCTGAAACACGTCTTCCCAAAAACCGCGACGCTGTTGCACATCGGGAAACAGGCCTTTGACCTGATCACGAAACCGCGCGGCCAGCCCGGCCAGATGGCCGTAGGTCGAAGGAATCCAGGTTTCGATCTTGGCGCGAATCAACCGGGCCAGCACCGGCGCATCGCCGCCGCTGGACACCGCGATGATCAGTGGCGAGCGGTCGACGATCGCCGGGAAGATCACGCTGCACAGCGCCGGCGCATCCACCACATTGACCGGCACGCAACGCCGATGAGCATCAGCGGAGACTTGCGCGTTCAAGGCTTCGTCGTCGGTGGCGGCAATGATCAGCCCGCAACCGTCCAGATCCGTCTCGGCGTAACCGCGCAACAGGCACTCACCACCGCTGGTAGCGACCAGTTCGCGCAGTTGCGCTTCGATTTCAGGTGCGACCACCCGCAGCAGCGCACCGGCATCGGCCAGCAGGCGGGATTTGCGCAAGGCAATTTCCCCCCCACCGACAACCAACACACGACTGCCGCGCAGGTTGTGAAACAGCGGCAGATATTTCATTTAGCCGATGACCTCGAGGCCACCCATGTACGGCTTCAGCACGTCCGGTACCCGGATCGAACCGTCGGCCTGCTGGTAGTTTTCCAGCACGGCCACCAGGGTACGACCGACCGCGAGGCCGGAACCGTTCAGGGTATGCACCAGCTCAGGCTTGCCGGTTTCCGGGTTGCGGAAACGCGCCTGCATGCGGCGGGCCTGGAAGTCGCCGCAGTTGGAGCACGACGAGATTTCACGGTATTTGTCCTGGCTCGGGATCCACACTTCCAGGTCGTAAGTCTTGACCGCGCTGAAGCCCATGTCGCCGGTGCACAGCGCCAGGGTACGGTAAGGCAGACCCAGCAGTTGCAGGACTTTCTCGGCGTTGGCGGTCAGGCCTTCCAGCGCTTCCATCGACTTCGACGGCTCGACGATCTGCACCATCTCGACCTTGTCGAACTGGTGCTGGCGGATCATGCCGCGAGTGTCGCGACCCGACGCGCCGGCTTCGCTGCGGAAGCACGGGGTGTGGGCGACGAACTTGATCGGCAGCTGTTTCGAATCGACGATTTCGCCGGCCACGATGTTGGTCAGCGACACTTCGGCGGTCGGGATCAGGTACAGATCGGCTTCGCCTTCGCGACCGATCTTGAACAGGTCTTCTTCGAACTTCGGCAGTTGACCGGTGCCTTGCAGCGCCGGAGCCTGAACCAGATAAGGCGTGTAAGCCTCTTCGTAGCCGTGCTCGTTGACGTGCAGGTTGATCATGAACTGCGCCAGTGCGCGGTGCAGACGGGCAATCGGGCCGCGCAGCAGGGCGAAACGCGCGCCGGACAGCTTGGCGGCGGTTTCGAAGTCGAGCCAGCCGAACTTCTCGCCCAGGGCCACGTGGTCCTGAACCGGGAAGTCGAACGCGGTCGGCGTACCCCAGCGGCGGACTTCGACGTTGCCGTCCTCGTCTTCACCGACCGGTACCGATTCGTGCGGCAGGTTCGGAATGCCCAGCAGGATCGAATCCAGTTCGGTCTGGATCGCGTCCAGCTCGACTTTACCGGCGCTCAGTTCGCCCGCCATGCGCTCGACGTCCGCCATCAGCGGCGCGATGTCTTCGCCGCGCTGCTTGGCCTGACCGATGGATTTGGAACGCGCGTTACGCTCAGCCTGCAGTGCTTCGGTGCGGGTCTGGACGGTCTTGCGCTGTTCTTCCAGCGCTTCGATGCGCGCGACATCCAGGGCAAAGCCACGGGAAGCCAGGCGGTCCGCTACGTCCTGGAGGTTGCTACGTAACAGTTTGGAATCGAGCATGTCGGTTTCTCGTTATCAAAGTTTGGTCAGGGACAGGCCGGCCCACGTCGCGAGCAGCCCGCCGAATACGCTGATAGCCGCATAGCCCAGGGCCAGCGGCACTTGCCCGCTTTCCAGCAGGCGCACCGTATCCAGTGAAAAGGATGAAAAAGTCGTCAGCCCCCCGAGGAAGCCGACCATCAACCCGGCACGCACCTCGATGGGTACTTCCGGGCGTATCAAAAACAGGCCGTACAACACGCCGATCAACAGGCAGCCCACGATATTAACGGCCAGCGTCGCGGTATAGAAGTGCCGCGGCCAATTGGCGTTGACCCAATTGCCGGTGGCGAAGCGCAACAAGGTGCCGGCAATCCCGCCGACGGAGACTGCAACGATCAATGGAACCACTATTTTCTCCGCTGCCGGGGGCTTAAACGATCGAGTTGGGCAAGGTGGTTGAGCTTCTCGCCGATCTTCAACTCCAGGCCACGGGGCACGGGCTGATAGAACGGAATCGGGTCGAGTTCTTCCGGGAAATAGTCTTCGCCGGCGGCATAGGCGTCCGGCTCGTCATGGGCGTAGCGGTATTCGTCGCCGTAACCCAATTGCTTCATCAGTTTGGTCGGCGCATTGCGCAAATGCAGCGGCACTTCCAGCGAGCCGTGTTCGGCGGCGGCGCGCAGCGCGGTCTTGAAGCCCATGTACACCGCGTTGCTTTTCGGCGCGCAGGCCAGATACGTAATGGCCTGGGCCACTGCCAGCTCACCTTCGGGGCTGCCGAGGCGCTCCTGCACTTCCCACGCGGCCAGGCACAGGCTCAGGGCGCGGGGGTCGGCATTGCCGATGTCTTCGCTGGCCATGCGCACCACGCGGCGGGCCAGGTACAGCGGATCGCAGCCGCCGTCGATCATCCGCGCGAACCAGTACAGCGCGCCATCCGGATTCGAGCCGCGAACCGATTTGTGCAGCGCGGAAATCTGGTCGTAGAACGCCTCACCGCCCTTGTCGAATCGCCGGCGTGTGTCGCCGAGCAGGCTTTGCAGCAACTCGGTGCCCATCTCGCTGTTGTCTTCGGCCAGGTCCGAGGCGTTTTCCAGCAGGTTGAGCAAACGTCGGCCATCGCCATCGGCGGCGGACAGCAGCATCTGGAAGCCTTCATCGCTGAGGGTCAGATGACGCTTGCCCAGGCCACGGTCTTCGGTGAGGGCGCGGTGCACCAGTTTGCGCAACGCCGCTTCGTCGAGACTCTTGAGTACATAGACTCGCGCCCGCGACAGCAATGCGTTGTTCAATTCGAAGGACGGGTTTTCGGTGGTGGCGCCGATGAAAATCAGCGTGCCGTCTTCAACGTACGGCAGAAACGCATCCTGCTGGGACTTGTTGAAGCGGTGCACTTCATCGACAAACAGGATCGTGCGCTTTCCATACTGGCCGGCCTGCTGTTTGGCGATCTCCACTGCCTGACGGATCTCTTTGACGCCGGCCAACACGGCCGACACCGTTTCGAAGTGCGCATCCGAGACTTCCGCCAGCAGCCGCGCCAGGGTGGTCTTGCCCACGCCCGGCGGGCCCCAGAAGATCATCGAATGCAGGGCACCCTGCTCCAGCGCTTCGCGCAGTGGTTTGCCGCGAGCAAGCACGTGTTCCTGACCGACGTACTCATCCAGATTGGTCGCCCGCAAACGGGCGGCCAGTGGCTGGGCAATCGGTGCACTGCGAAACAGATCCATCACGTACCGTTGAAACCTCTGAGGTTATTCCTGGATCACATCGGCACCCTTCGGGATGTCGAACTTGAACTTCGAGGCCGGGACCGCTTCATTGGCCTTCACCCCGGTGAACAGGATGTTGGTGCGCTGGCCGACGCTGTCGATCAGTTGCATGTCATTGACCAGACCGTTGCGGAACGACAGGCGCAGGCTGTCGAACAGGGTGTCCTTGGTTTTCGGCTTCAGGGTGAAGTCGATCACGCCGCCCGCTTCTTTCGCGCTGATGTCGAAGCTCTGGCTGATCTTCGACACGTCACCGGACAGCAACAGGGCCGGGGTCTGGGTCAGACGCTCGTCCAGTTTCTTGATGGTGGCCTGCTCCAGGTCCGGGTCCCACAGGGTGACTTTCTTGCCGTCGGAGACCATGGTCTGCTCGGCCGGCGCATTGGTGTGCCAGTAGAACAGGCCCGGGCGCTGCAGGGTCATGTCGCCGGTGGTTTCCTGCAACTGGGTGCCGCTGCCATCGAGGGTCAGCTGGGAGAAGTTGGCGGTCAGGGTTTTGGATGTTTCCAGCAATTGGGTCAGGCGTGCCACATCCTTGTCATCGGCGTGAGCCGTGAGGGTGGTCAGAGCCAGTACCGGCAGCAACATGCGGATAAGACGCATGGGAGTCCTCTTGAATACGCGTGGGAAAGTGGACGGCGCTTCATGCACCGTCCATTGCATTTGAATCAGTCGCGCACCGGGCCAGGGGCCAGGACTTCGCGGGAACCGTTGGTGTTCATGGACGTCACGACGCCGGCCATTTCCATGGCTTCGATCATGCGCGCCGCACGGTTGTAGCCGATCTTCAGCTTGCGCTGCACAGCGGAAATGGAGGCGCGGCGGCTTTCCAGTACGAACTGCACGGCTTCGTCGTACAGCGCGTCGGCTTCCGGATCGTCGCCGTCACCGCCGCCGCTGCTGCCTTCAAAACCACTGCCCGCCTCTTCGACACCGTTGAGGATGTCGTCGTTGTATTCCGGCGCGCCGCGCAGTTTCCAGGCTTCCACCACCCGGTGAACTTCATCGTCGGATACGAAGGCGCCGTGAACCCGGATCGGCAGGCTGGTGCCTGGCGGCATGTAGAGCATGTCACCGTGGCCGAGCAGTTGTTCGGCGCCGCCCTGGTCGATGATGGTCCGGGAGTCGATCTTGCTCGATACCTGGAAAGCCATTCGTGTCGGGATGTTGGCCTTGATCAGACCGGTGATCACGTCCACCGACGGCCGCTGGGTCGCGAGGATCAGGTGGATACCGGCCGCACGCGCCTTCTGGGCGATACGGGCGATCAGTTCTTCTACCTTCTTGCCGACGATCATCATCATGTCGGCGAATTCGTCCACGACCACGACGATGGTCGGCAGCTTCTGCAGCAGCGGCGCTTCGTCGTGGATGCTTTCGCGCTTGTACAGCGGATCGCTCAGCGGCTCGCCGGCGTCCTGGGCTTCCTTGACCTTGGCATTGAAGCCGGACAGGTTTCGCACGCCCATTTTCGCCATCAGCTTGTAGCGACGCTCCATCTCGGCAACGCTCCAGCGCAGGGCGTTGGCGGCGTCCTTCATGTCGGTCACGACCGGGCACAGCAGATGCGGAATGCCTTCGTAGATCGACAGTTCCAACATTTTCGGGTCGATCATGATCAGCTTGGCGTCGTCCGGCCCGGACTTGAACAGGATCGACAGGATCATCGCGTTCACGCCCACCGACTTACCGGAACCGGTGGTACCGGCCACCAGCAGGTGCGGCATCTTCGCCAGGTCGGTGATGACCGGTTTGCCGCCGATGTCGTGGCCCAGGGCCAGGGTGACCGGCGATTTGAAGTTGTCGTACTCGGGCGTCGACAGCACTTCGGAGAAACGCACTATCTGGCGGTCTTCGTTGGGGATCTCGATACCGACCGTGGTCTTGCCCGGAATCACTTCCACCACCCGCACACTGGTCACCGCCAGCGAACGTGCAAGGTCTTTCGCCAGGTTGGCGATACGGCTGACCTTCACACCGGCAGCCGGCTGGATTTCGTAACGGGTAATGACCGGGCCCGGATGGATCGAGTCCACGGTGACTTCGACACCGAACTCCTTGAGCTTGATCTCCAGCAAGTGGCCGACCGCTGCCAGGGATTCGGGCGAATAATTGAGTTGTTTCTTTTCCGCAGGATCGAGGATCGAAATCGGCGGCAAGGTGCCTTCTACAGCGCTGTCGACGAACAACGGCACCTGCTTCTCTTTCTGCACGCGCTTGCTCGGCTCCGGCGCCTTGACCGGAGCCGGGGCGATGACCGGCGGAACCTGTTTCTCGCGCTCGGACATGTGCTTGCTCAGGGCCTGCTCACGCTCGATCAAGCGTTCCTTGACCTTGACCTGTTCGCGCTTGTCGGTGACGGTCGGTGCGACCACGTCGTGCACCCGGTCATCGACTTCACGCAGTTGCGCCACCAGTTGCTTGCGCTCGGTACGCGCCGACCACCAGCGATTGATCGCGCCCTGGAACAGTTCGAACAGATCGAGGGTGATCTTGCCGGTGACGTCCATCACCTTGAACCACGACAGGTCGGTGAATACGGTCAGGCCGAACAGGAACAGTGCGATGAACAGCAATGTGCTGCCTTGAATGTTCAGGGCATTGCGGGCCAGGTCACCGAGGCTTTCACCCAACGCGCCACCCGCACCGGCCGGCAACGCGGTGGCCGCATGGAAATGAATGTGCGCAAGCGCGGCGCCGGACAGCACCAGAAACACCAGGCCGATCAGGCGCCAGGAAAACAGCCAGCCGCTCCACTGCCAGGGTTCGTGGCGCTGACGGAAGATCTGATACGCCTTGATCGCCAGCAGCAACGGGAAGATGTACGCGAAGTAACCCAGCACCATGAACAGAATGTCGGCGCTGTAGGAGCCCGCCGGACCGCCGAAATTCTGCACGTCGTCGATCTTGCTGTTGTGGCTCCAGCCCGGATCATCCTTGCCGTAGGTCAGCAAAGCCATCATCAGGAACAGGCACAGAGCGCCGATGGCGATCAATGCACCTTCCTTGAGCCGGTAGTGCAATTGCTGGCGCCAAAGCGGAACGACTGTTTTTGGTGCTTCCGTGGATTTCTTCAAAACGCTTCTTTTCCTGCGCCAGCGGCGCGTCCATCTATTGAATGACGATAAAAAACTGCCCAATCCAGACAGGTAAAAAATTGACGGGCGCAACTGAGACTACTTTTAACACTGCGCCCGCTCTTTTATAAACATGACACACTGCGAATATTCTGTAACAGCCCGGCATTGTACGGGTTTGCGCGTTCGATGCCATGCTTCAAACCCCATGTTCAAGCATAGCCAAGCAGACCAAACCTGCGACGCAATTTGAGCATGCATTGTCTTTTGTGACAAAGGCTTATGAGGTGTATTTGATGAACGTAGCGAAGCATGCACCCTCAAGCTCGTCGCCCGTCTACGACCGCATCCCGGAAGGCAAGTTGCAGCAACGCCGACTTCGTGCAGGTTCGGGAGGACATTCGCGCCAATTAACGGCACACTTTGCAACGGGCCCCGCCGCCCACCGCCCTCCCCTTCTGCAAGCCTGGACGCCATGCTGACTTGGTTACAACGCAATTCACTGACTTTCCCGCCACTGGAAAAGGCCATGCGCGATCCCAACGGATTGCTGGCGGCTGGCGGTGACCTGTCCGCCGATCGCCTGATCCAGGCCTATCGCCACGGCTGCTTTCCGTGGTTCTCCGAAGGACAGCCCATCCTCTGGTGGTCGCCGGATCCGCGCACCGTATTGTTTCCCGACGAACTGCATGTCTCGCGCAGCCTGGGCAAACTGCTGCGTCAGCAACGCTATCAAGTGACCTTCGACAAGGACTTCGAAGCGGTTATCCGCGCCTGCGCCGCACCACGGGATTACGCAGATGGCACCTGGATCACCCAGGCCATGCAGGATGCCTATATTGAACTGCACCAGCGGGGCTTCGCCCATTCAGTGGAAGTGTGGGATGAGGGCAAACTGGTCGGCGGCCTCTATGGCCTGGCAATGGGGCAGCTGTTTTTTGGGGAATCGATGTTCAGTCGTGCCGACAATGCCTCCAAGTACGGCTTTGCCACGCTGGTGCGGCACTTGAAAGACTCGGGTTTCGTGTTGATCGACTGCCAGATGCCGACCGATCATCTGCACAGCCTGGGCGCCCGGGCAATTTCCCGCCCCGCCTTTGCCGAGTATCTGGCCCGGCACCTCGACCGGCCCAACCTGGCCACTTGGGTTTGCTGAGCGACTTTTGCGCGCGTGGCTTACACTTAATTCACCAGCTTACCCCTGAGGGTTGATCATGACCGAGTTGGCGCGGTTGAAGTTTTATGCCACTCAGCCTCATTCCTGCAGTTATCTGCCCGAGGAACAGGCCACTACCCTGTTTCTCGATCCGAGCCAGCCCATGGATGTGCATGTCTACGCAGACCTGTCGGAAATGGGCTTTCGTCGCAGCGGCGATCATCTGTACCGCCCGCATTGCCAGAACTGCAATGCCTGCGTGCCTGCGCGCATTCCGGTGGCGCAGTTCAACCCGAATCGCCAACAAAAGCGCATTTTCAAACGTAACGCCGACTTGCAGGTGCGCCCGGTCAAACCGGCCTTCAGCGAAGAGTATTTCGATCTTTATCAGCGCTACATCGAACAGCGCCATGCCGACGGCGACATGTACCCGCCGAGCCGTGATCAATTCTCGACTTTTCTGGTTCGCGACCTGCCCTTCTCACGCTTCTACGAGTTCCGGCTCGACGGACGGTTGCTGGCCGTCGCCGTCACCGATCTGCTGCCCAACGGCCTGTCGGCGGTCTACACCTTCTACGAACCGGAAGAAGAACGCCGCAGCCTCGGACGCTACGCCATCCTCTGGCAAATCGCTGAAGCCGGACGCCTTGGGCTTGAAGCCGTGTACCTTGGCTACTGGATCAAAAACTGCAAAAAGATGAACTACAAGACCCAATATCGGCCTATCGAACTGCTGATTAATCAGCGCTGGGTCATCCTGAACTGATCGAAAGCCCTAAACCCCTTGGCGTAAACCCCATTTTTCGGGCACAATGCACGCCGCTTTTGCCTGGCGCAGTTGCACCGGGCCATTCATTGGATACCGAGGGCTTTACTGCATGTCGAAAGAAGACAGCTTCGAAATGGAAGGCACTGTCGTCGACACCCTGCCCAACACCATGTTTCGTGTGGAGTTGGAAAATGGGCACGTCGTAACCGCGCATATTTCCGGCAAGATGCGCAAGAACTACATTCGTATTCTTACCGGTGACAAAGTGCGCGTCGAGCTGACGCCCTATGACTTGAGCAAAGGGCGTATTACTTACCGCGCTCGCTAATCAAGTCAATACAAGACGCCCGGCATTTGCCGGGCGTTTTTGTTTGTCTGGGATTTGGCGCTTTGGGTTTGTACTTGAGTTTTGAGTGTATATCCGTTGCTGCGGTAACGGCTTCTTAGGGTTCCGCCCTTACGGCCATCCCTTTCAAGGTCTTTGGTTAAAATGCCCCAAAAATTCAGTCAGGACGACGAAGCGATGTGGGCAGAGGTTTTAGCGAGGTTCGAGAAAAAAGCACCTGCCAGCGTTATGGCCAAATTGGCACTGGAGCACGCTATTGCCCCTGAGTGGGTTGATCAGGTCTTCGAAGAACATCGGCAACGGCAGTATTCTCGTGAGCTGTTGTTCTCGACCATTATCAAGCTGATGTCCCTTGTTTCATTGGGCTTGAAGCCTTCCCTGCACGCCGCCGCGCGGCAACTGGAAGATCTTCCTGTCAGTCTGGCGGCGCTCTACGACAAGATCAGTCGTACCGAGCCAGCTCTGTTGCGCGCACTGGTCACGGGCTGTGCGCAGCGCCTGGCTCCAACCATCAAGGAGTTGGGTTGCACGCAGATGCTGCCGGAGTGGCAGGTCCGGGTGGTAGACGGTAATCACTTGGCATCCACCGAGAAACGACTGGGGGCTTTACGCCACGAGCGTGGTGCCGCTCGACCCGGTTTCTCGGTGGTTGTCTACGACCCCGACCTGGACCAGGTCATCGACCTGCAGGCGTGCGAGGATGCCTACGCAAGCGAGCGTGTTTGCGTGTTGCCTCTCTTGGCCGATGCCGAGCCGGGCCAGGTGTGGCTGGCCGATCGACTCTATTGCACGCTCCCGGTCATGGAGGCTTGCGAGCAGGTCAAAACCTCCTTTGTCATTCGTCAACAAGCCAAGCATCCACGCCTGATTCAAGAGGGGCATTGGCAAGAACCAGTGCCTGTAAACACGGGCACTGTGCGTGAGCAGATTATTCAGGTCAGAGGCGGTTACCAGTGTCGGCGTGTTGAACTGACGCTTCACTCGCCAACGGACTCGGGTGACAGCAGCTTGATGTTCTGGAGCAACCTGCCTGAAAGCATCAGCGCACAGCAGATCGCGGAACTCTATCGCCGTCGCTGGAGCATAGAAGGCATGTTCCAGCGACTGGAAGCAATCCTGGAAAGCGAAATCGAAACCCTTGGTAGTCCAAAGGCTGCATTGCTCGGGTTCGCTACCGCGGTATTGGCCTACAACGTCCTGGCCGTACTCAAGCGAAGCGTCGAGCAAGCCCATCAGGATACTCAGCCTGACGGCTGGGAAGCCTCAACCTATCACTTGGCGGTTCAGGTCCGGAGTGGTTATGAAGGCCTGCAAATCGCGCTGCCCCTGGAATATTTTCCCGTCATACCTCTGGAAAAACTGGCCCAGCGCTTGTTGGAACTGGCCAGAAACATCCAACCCAAACAAGTTGCGAAAAGTCCACGGGGCCCCAAGGTGCCTAAACCCAAAACATGGGTGCAAGGCACTGCGGTGCATGCACATGTTTCAACGGACCGGGTAATCAAGGCCGCTAAAACGAAAAGACCTTGAAAGGGATGGCCGTAAGGGCGGAACCATAAGCCGCAGCACCCGAAGAAACGGATATTCACACCCAACAACCAGACAACAAAAAGGCGCCCGAAGGCGCCTTTTCACTTACCCGCCATCAAGCCATTTCTGCGGTGGTCTCGAAGTCAAACGTCAGCTCACCATCCTTGATGTCGATGTGCACCACACCGCCATGCTCGGCCAGTTCGCCAAACAGAATCTCCTCCGCCAGCGGACGTTTGATCTTGTCCTGGATCAGACGCGCCATCGGGCGAGCGCCCATTGCCGAGTCGTAGCCACCGGCCGCGAGCCAGCTGCGCGCCGCGTCGGTAACTTCCAGCAGAACCCGCTTGTCTTCCAGCTGCGCCTGAAGTTCGGTGAGGAACTTGTCCACCACGCTTTTGATGACCTCGTGACTGAGGCGACCAAATTGAATGATGGTGTCCAGGCGGTTGCGGAATTCCGGCGTAAAGCTCTTCTTGATCACTTCCATCGCATCGGACGAGTGGTCCTGATGAGTGAAACCGATCGAAGCACGCGCCGCAGTTTCGGCACCGGCGTTGGTGGTCATGATCACGATCACGTTGCGGAAGTCCGCCTTGCGCCCATTGTTGTCGGTCAGCGTGCCGTGATCCATCACCTGCAGCAGCAGGTTGAAGACTTCCGGATGCGCCTTCTCGATTTCATCGAGCAGCAATACGCAATGCGGTTGCTTGGTAATCGCCTCGGTCAGCAGACCGCCCTGGTCGAAACCGACATAACCCGGAGGCGCACCGATCAGACGCGATACGGTGTGGCGCTCCATGTATTCGGACATGTCGAAACGAACCAGCTCGATCCCCAGCGCCTTGGCCAATTGCCGCGCGGCCTCGGTTTTACCGACACCGGTAGGCCCGGCGAACAGGAACGAACCGACCGGTTTGTCCGGCGATTTGAGGCCGGCACGGGACAGCTTGATCGCGGTCGACAGCGAATCGATCGCCGCATCCTGACCAAACACCGTCAGTTTCAGGTCGCGTTCCAGGTTACGCAGCAGCTCCTTGTCGGAACTGGTGACGTGTTTCGGCGGAATCCGCGCGATCTTCGCCACGATATCTTCAACCTGTGGCACGTCGATGCGTTTCACACGCTTGTCGACCGGCTGCAGACGCTGGTAGGCGCCCGCCTCGTCGATCACATCGATGGCCTTGTCCGGCATATGCCGGTCATTGATGTAGCGCGAAGCCAGTTCTGCCGCGGCGCGCAACGACTCATCGCTGTACTCGATGTTGTGGTGCTGCTCGAAACGCCCTTTCAGGCCACGCAGGATACCGATGGTGTCTTCCACCGACGGCTCGACCACATCGACCTTCTGGAAGCGGCGGGCCAGGGCCCGATCCTTCTCGAAGATGCCACGGAATTCCTGGAACGTGGTCGAACCGATGCAGCGAATGTCACCCGACGACAGCAGCGGCTTGAGCAGGTTCGAGGCATCCATGACGCCACCGGACGCAGCACCCGCACCGATGATGGTGTGGATCTCGTCGATGAACAGGATCGCCTGCGGACGTTTTTTCAGCTCACCGAGCAGCGCCTTGAAGCGCTTCTCGAAATCGCCGCGATATTTGGTGCCTGCGAGCAAGGCGCCCAGATCGAGGGAGTAAACGACGCTGTTGGCCAGCAGGTCCGGCACCTGGTTGTCGACGATGCGCTTGGCCAGACCTTCGGCAATCGCGGTTTTACCCACACCTGCCTCGCCTACCAGCAACGGATTGTTCTTGCGCCGACGCGCGAGAATCTGCGCGACACGCTCGACTTCCGTTTCACGCCCGACCAGCGGATCGATCCGGCCCTGGCGTGCGAGTTCGTTGAGGTTGCTGGCATACGCATCCAGCGGATTGCCTGAAGAAGAAGACTCACCGCCCTCGTCGTCCTGCATATCTTGTTCACCTTCAGAGTGATCGCCATGCCCCGGCACCTTGGAAATGCCATGGGCGATATAGTTGACGACATCGATTCGTGCAACGCTCTGCTGTTTCAGCAGAAACACTGCCTGACTCTCTTGCTCACTGAAGATTGCAACCAGCACATTGGCGCCGGTTACTTCGCGCTTGCCCGAGCTCTGTACATGAAAGACAGCACGTTGCAGCACACGCTGGAAGCCCAGGGTTGGCTGGGTTTCGCGATCTTCGTCATGGACGGGGATCAGCGGCGTGGTGGAGTCGATGAACTCCTGCAGGTCGTGCTTGAGTTTGTCGAGGTTTGCGCCGCAGGCACGCAATACGGTGGCGGCAGCCTCATTGTCCAATAGGGCCAGCAGCAGGTGTTCGACGGTCATGAACTCATGACGCTTCGAACGAGCCTCCTTGAAGGCAAGATTGAGGGTGACTTCGAGCTCGCGGTTTAACATAGCTTCACCTCATACCCAAGTGGTCGGCGATTAACCGTCCTTCTCGATTTCACAGAGTAGCGGATGCTGGCTTTCCCTGGCGTACTGGTTGACCTGCATGGCCTTTGTCTCGGCGATGTCGCGGGTAAACACTCCACATACTGCCCGCCCTTCTGTGTGGACGGCCAGCATGACCTTGGTCGCCAGCTCGCGATTCAGGTTAAAAAACACCTCGAGCACTTCGACGACGAAATCCATCGGTGTGTAGTCATCATTAAACAAAACCACCTTGTACATCGGCGGCGCCTGTAACGCAGGCTTTGCTTCCTGAACAGCAACGCCTGCCGAATCGTCGTCGTGCTCCTGTGGAAGATCCTTTTGGAGAAGCGGGCGATCCTGATTGAATGTTAGTCGAATCTGGCTGATTGCATGCATGGAAAGAAAGGTTCGTCAGTTGTGCAAATACAGTGGTGGGGGCGGCTTGACACGTTTTCAACTCCGACTGCCCGGTCACCTTGACTATCGGGAAAACGGTGTTACAACCAATAGAACCCACAGTGGGTAAAAAAGATCCGCGGAGTCAATCTTTTTAACGGATTCGACTGCGGATGAATTGGATGATACTCCAGCGATGGAGACTGTTGCAGAGGGATTTGAGCATGGTTGTCGGCAAGGTGAAATGGTTCAACAATGCCAAGGGGTTCGGTTTCATCAACACCGACGCCCGCGAGGGGAAAGACGAGGACGGCAAGGAAATCGATTTCTTTGCGCACTACTCCGCCATTGAAATGGACGGGTACAAAACCCTCAAAGCCGGGCAAATCGTCAAATTCGAGATCGTGCAAGGCCCCAAAGGCCTGCACGCCACAAAAATTCAGAATGTCGAGGCCGCAAAAGACGCCGTCTCGCCAGCGGCTCATCACCAGTCAGTGACCAGCTGAAGCAACCAGAACACCTGCCAGAAAACAAACCGCCCGGCTCGATCACACGAGCCGGGCGGTTTCGTTGCAGCTGCCTTTCTTACATGTGCTTGACGATTGCCTCACCGAAGCCCGACGACGATACCAGTGTGGCGCCTTCCATCAGACGTTCGAAGTCGTAGGTCACGGTCTTGGCCTTGATCGCGCCGTTGGTGCCCTTGATGATCAGGTCAGCCGCCTCGGTCCAGCCCAGGTGACGCAGCATCATCTCGGCGGACAGGATCACCGAACCCGGGTTGACCTGGTCCTTGCCGGCATATTTCGGCGCAGTACCGTGGGTTGCCTCGAACATGGCCACGGTGTCGGACAGGTTGGCACCCGGCGCAATACCGATACCGCCCACTTCCGCCGCCAGGGCGTCGGACAGGTAGTCACCGTTGAGGTTGAGGGTAGCGATCACATCGTATTCGGCCGGACGCAGCAGGATCTGTTGGAGCATGGCGTCGGCGATTGCGTCCTTCACGATGACTTCGCGGCCGGTTTTCGGGTTCTTGAATTTCATCCACGGGCCGCCATCCAGCAGCTCGGCGCCGAATTCATCCCGCGCCACTTCGTAGCCCCAGTCCTTGAAGGCACCTTCGGTGAATTTCATGATGTTGCCCTTGTGCACGATGGTCAGCGACTTGCGATCGTTGTCCACCACGTATTGCAGGGCCTTGCGCACCAGACGCTTGGTGCCTTCTTTGGAAACAGGCTTGATGCCGATACCGCAATCCTGGTCGAAACGGATCTTGGTGACACCCATTTCTTCTTTCAGGAACTTGATGACCTTGGTGGCCTCAGGGGAGCCGGCCTTCCATTCGATACCGGCATAAATGTCTTCGGAGTTCTCGCGGAAGATCACCATGTCGACGTCGCCGGGCTTTTTCACCGGGCTTGGCACGCCTTCGAACCACACAACCGGACGCAGGCAGACATAGAGATCGAGCTGTTGACGCAGGGCAACGTTGAGGGAGCGGATGCCGCCACCGACTGGAGTGGTCAGCGGGCCCTTGATGGAAACGACGTAATCTTTGACGGCGTCCAGGGTTTCCTGGGGCAGCCAGGTGTCCTGGTCGTAGACTTGAGTTGCTTTTTCGCCAGCATAAACCTCCATCCAGGAAATCTTGCGCTTGCCCCCGTAGGCCTTGGCCACGGCAGCATCAACCACTTTGATCATCACAGGGCTGACGTCGACGCCAATGCCGTCACCTTCAATGAAGGGAATGATCGGGTTATCAGGGACATTGAGAGAATGGTCTGCGTTGACGGTGATTTTGTCGCCGACGGCTGGAACCTGAATCTTCTTGTAACCCATGCTGAACTCCATTGTTTGGATTGAACATCTGGCTTGGTTCGAGCGTAACCCAGTTGAATCAACACGCAAACCCTCTGTTCCGGGCGCGGCCACATCTCGTTTCGTACAAGCCTGAAAGCAAAGGGAAAAGCGCCAATCTCAAGCATTCACGGCGACTCTACGCCCCACCCCGCCCTGCGACCTTTAGACCAATGGACGAGAATCGTTGCATATGAACCATCGGCAGATTGCCAGCTACCTATGTATAATGCCGCCCGCTGACCAAAGGGTCACGACGGCTGGCCTCTCTAGCACGAGACTTTCCGCCTGATTGGTCGGGTTGTTACCGCAGTCCGACTGCTTGACGCTCTACTGATGCACCCAACATCACCGCGAAGATTCTCGACATTCGGTTCATGGATGACTTTGAACGAACGCGCTTACCCGGCGCCCCTCGAGTTTCTGCGCACGCTTTAGCAAAGAAGAGAGAGTTAATCCGAATATGCCCACCCGCTCGAAGATCATCTATACCTTCACCGACGAAGCTCCAGCCCTCGCCACCTATTCCCTGCTGCCGATCATCGAGGCTTACACCGCCTCGGCCGATATCGCCGTGGAAACCCGCGATATCTCTCTTGCAGCACGCATTCTGGCCAGCTTCCCCGAGCAACTGGGCGACAAAGCCGTAGCCGACCACCTCGCCGAACTGGGCGACCTGGCCATTACGCCTGAAGCCAACATCATCAAGCTGCCGAACATCAGCGCCTCGGTTCCGCAACTGCAAGCCGCGATCAAAGAACTGCAAGCCCAGGGCTACAACCTGCCGGACTACCCGGAAACCGTGACCAGCGACGCCGACAAAGACGCCAAGGCGCGCTACGACAAGGTCAAGGGCAGCGCCGTGAACCCGGTTCTGCGTGAAGGCAACTCCGACCGTCGCGCTCCGCTGTCGGTCAAGAACTACGCGCGCAAGCACCCACACAAAATGGGCGCCTGGGCCAAGGACTCCAAGTCCCACGTCGCTCACATGAGCACCGGCGATTTCTACGGCAGCGAAAAAGCTGCCCTGATCGACGCCGCTGACGCCGTGAAGATCGAGCTGATCGCCAAAGACGGCACCGCTACCGTCCTGAAAGAAAAAACCACCGTCCAGGCGGGCGAGATCCTCGACTGCTCCGTGATGAGCAAAAAGGCCCTGCGCGCGTTCATCGCCGCTGAAATCGACAGCGCCAAGCAACAAGGCGTGCTGCTGTCGGTTCACCTGAAAGCCACCATGATGAAGGTCTCCGACCCGATCATGTTCGGCCAGATCGTTGCCGAGTTCTACAAGGACGCCCTGACCAAGCACGCCGACGTGCTGGCCGAAATCGGCTTCAACCTGAACAACGGCATCGGCGACCTGTACGCCCGCATCAAATCCCTGCCGGCCGAGCAGCAAGCCCAGATCGAAGCTGACGTTCAAGCGGTCTACGCCGTTCGTCCGTCGCTGGCGATGGTCAACTCCGACAAAGGCATCACCAACCTGCACGTGCCGAGCGACGTCATCGTCGACGCCTCGATGCCGGCCATGATCCGTGACTCCGGCAAGATGTGGGGCACCGATGGCCAGCTGCACGACACCAAGGCTGTGATCCCGGATCGTTGCTACGCCACCATCTACCAGGCCGTGATCGAAGATTGCAAAGCCAATGGCGCTTTCGATCCGACCACCATGGGCAGCGTGCCAAACGTTGGCCTGATGGCCAAAAAGGCTGAAGAGTACGGCTCCCACGACAAGACCTTCCAGATCAAGGCCGACGGCGTGGTTCGCGTGACCGACAGCAAAGGCACCCTGCTGATGGAACAGGCTGTTGAAGCCGGCGACATCTTCCGCATGTGCCAGACCAAAGACGCGCCGATCCAGGACTGGGTCAAACTGGCCGTCAACCGCGCTCGCGCAAGCAGCACCCCGGCCATTTTCTGGCTGGACCCGATGCGCGCCCACGACGGCGTGGTGATCGAGAAGGTTCAGGCTTACCTGAAGGATCACGACACCGCCGGTCTGGACATCCAGATCATGGCGCCGGTCGACGCGATGAAGTACACCCTGGAGCGCACCCGCGAAGGCAAGGACACCATTTCGGTGACCGGCAACGTACTGCGCGACTACCTGACCGACCTGTTCCCGATCATGGAACTGGGCACCAGCGCCAAGATGCTGTCGATCGTGCCGCTGATGAACGGCGGTGGCCTGTTTGAAACCGGCGCTGGCGGTTCGGCTCCGAAACACGTGCAGCAACTGGTCGAAGAGAACTTCCTGCGCTGGGATTCGCTGGGTGAATTCCTGGCCCTGGCCGCTTCTCTCGAGCACCTGGGTGTGAACTACAACAACCCGAAAGCGCTGGTTCTGTCCAAGACCCTGGATCAGGCCACCGGCCAGTTCCTGGACAACAACAAGTCGCCATCGCGCAAAGTCGGCAACATCGACAACCGCGGCAGCCACTTCTACCTGGCCATGTACTGGGCACAAGCCCTGGCTGCCCAGACCGAAGACGCCGCACTGCAAGCGCAGTTCGCAACCCTGGCCAAGACCCTGACCGAGAACGAAGCGACCATCGTCGCCGAGCTCAACGCCGTTCAAGGCAAGCCAGTGGACATCGGCGGTTACTACCACGCCAATGCCGAGCTGATCAGCAAGGCCATGCGCCCGAGCGCAACCCTCAACGCGGCGATTGCTGCGCTGGTATAAGGTTGTAAAGGGAACATCACAAACCCCGGCCCCGTGCCGGGGTTTGTGTTTCCGGGCTTCAGGATCACCACAAGACACTGTGGGAGCTGGCTTGCCAGCGATGACGGCTTATCATCCAAAAAGGATGGTGCCTGACCCACCGCTATCGCTGGCAAGCCAGCTCCCACAGGGATAGTGTTTCAAGTTTTGGGAATTGAGGACGTTTTATGGAATGGCTCCCCCACATCACCGTCGCCACCATCGTCGAGGACAACGGTCGTTTCCTGATGGTCGAGGAACACAAGGCCGGCCGTAACGTGCTCAATCAGCCCGCCGGCCATCTGGACCCGGACGAAACCCTGATCGAAGCCGCCGTGCGCGAAACCCTCGAAGAAACCGGCTGGGACGTCGAACCCACCAGCGTGATCGGCATTTATCTGTACACCGCACCGAGCAACGGCGTGACTTACCAACGCGTGTGCTTCAGCGCCAAAGCCATCAAACACCGCCCGGATTATCAACTGGACGACGGCATCGTCGGCGCCAAGTGGCTGACCCGCGACGAATTATTGGCCCAGCGAGACAACTGGCGCAGCGAACTGATCATCCGCTGCATCGATGATTATCTGGCCGGCAATCGGTTCGGCCTCGAACTGATCCGCCCTTCCCTTTAGCCTTGAGGCCGTGAGCCTGATAGAATCGCGTCCTTTTTCAAGACACTCATTGAATCCCTATGCGTGATCCAGCCCCTTCTGACACATCCAAGAAGCGCGTCATTGTCGGCATGTCCGGCGGCGTGGACTCTTCCGTTTCCGCTCTCCTGCTGATCGAGCAGGGTTATGAGGTGGAAGGCCTGTTCATGAAGAACTGGGAAGAAGACGACGGAACGGAATACTGCACCGCCATGGACGACCTGGCGGATGCCCAGGCCGTGTGCGACAAGATCGGTATCAAGCTGCACACCGCCAACTTCGCCGCCGAGTACTGGGACAACGTGTTCGAGCATTTCCTGGCCGAATACAAGGCCGGACGCACGCCGAACCCGGACATCCTGTGCAACCGCGAGATCAAGTTCAAGGCGTTCCTCGACTACGCCATGATGCTCGGCGCCGACCTGATCGCCACCGGCCACTACGTGCGCCGCCGCGACATCGATGGCCGTACCGAACTGCTCAAGGGCCTGGATCCGAACAAGGACCAGAGCTACTTCCTGCACGCTGTTGGCGGCGAACAGATCGCCAAGACCCTGTTCCCGGTCGGCGAGCTGGAAAAGCCGGAAGTCCGTGCGATTGCCGAGAAATACGAGCTGGCAACTGCCAAGAAGAAGGATTCCACCGGAATCTGCTTCATCGGCGAGCGCCGCTTCAGCGATTTCCTCAAGCAATACCTGCCGGCGCAACCGGGCGAGATCAAGACCACCGAAGGCGAAGTCATCGGCCGTCACCATGGTTTGATGTACCACACCATCGGCCAGCGTCAGGGCCTGGGCATCGGCGGCCTGAAAGACGCCGGCGACGAGCCGTGGTACGTGCTGCGCAAGGATCTGGACACCAACGAGCTGATCGTCGGCCAGGGCAACAACCATCCGTGGCTGTTCTCCGGCGCCCTGCTCGCTTCGGAAATCTACTGGGTCAACCCGATCGATCTGAGCCAGCCGCTGCGCCTGACCGCCAAGGTCCGTTATCGCCAGAGCGATCAGGCCTGCACCCTGGAAAAAACCGCAACCGGCTATCGCGCCGTGTTCGACGAGCCGCAGCGCGCGGTCACGCCGGGCCAGTCGGTGGTGTTCTATGACGGAGAAATCTGCCTCGGTGGCGGCGTGATCGAAGTCGCCGAGCCGTGGAGCGGCCAGGCATGAGTCCGACTCAGGAGCAACTGACGGCTCTGGGCGGCGTGTTTCTCGCCGCCGTTCTGGTGGACCGGATCGCCAAGACCGGCCAGACCAACGAGGCCGGCCTGAGCTGCATGCTCGGCAGCCTGCTGGTTCGCGACCCGAAAGACACGCTGGACGTGTACGGCGGCGACGACATCAATCTGCGCGAGGGTTATCGCGCCTTGATCGGCGCCCTCGAGCGCGACCCGAGCACCTTGCAGCGCGAGCCGTTGCGCTACGCCTTGTCGATGCTCGGCCTTGAGCGGCAACTGGCCAAGCGCAACGACATGCTCGACGTGATCGGCAAGCGTCTGCCGCAGATCCAGTCGCAGGTCGAACATTTCGGCCCGGCCCACGAAAACGTGATCGCAGCCTGCGGTGCGCTGTATCAGGACACCCTGAGCACGCTGCGCCAACGCATTCAGGTGCACGGCGACATGCGCAACCTGCAGCAGCCGAGCAATGCCTCGAAAATTCGCGCCCTGCTGCTCGCCGGCATCCGCTCGGCACGCCTTTGGCGTCAGCTCGGCGGCCATCGCTGGCAGTTGGTGATCAGCCGTCGCAAGCTGCTCAAAGAGCTGTATCCGTTGATGCGCAGCGAGTAAATCACCGCGCAATAAAAGCTTTGTAGTCTGTAACGCGTAATACGCCGGTCAGTTGGCGACGGACCGGCGGATTTTTTCATGTATGATACGCGCCCCATTTCGTTGCCCGACTGTCCGAGAACACCCCATGCAGCTCTCTTCGCTCACTGCGGTTTCCCCTGTTGACGGCCGCTACGCCGGCAAAACCCAGGCCCTGCGCCCGATTTTCAGCGAGTACGGCCTGATCCGCGCCCGCGTTCTGGTTGAAGTGCGCTGGCTCCAGCGCCTGGCCGCTCACGCCGGCATCCCGGAAGTGCCAGCCTTCTCCGCCGAAGCCAACGCCGTTCTGAACGAACTGGCCGAGAACTTCTCGCTGGAGCACGCCGAGCGCGTGAAAGAGATCGAGCGCACCACCAACCACGACGTGAAAGCGATCGAGTACCTGCTCAAGGAGCAGGCGGCCAAGCTGCCGGAACTGGCCAAGGTCAGCGAATTCATCCACTTCGCTTGCACCAGCGAAGACATCAACAACCTGTCCCACGCCCTGATGCTGCGCGAAGGCCGTGACGACGTGATGCTGCCGCTGATGCGCCAGACCGCCAACGCCATCCGCGAACTGGCCCTGCGCTTTGCCGACGTGCCAATGCTGTCGCGTACCCACGGTCAGCCGGCTTCGCCGACCACGCTGGGTAAAGAGCTGGCGAACGTGGTTTACCGTCTCGAGCGTCAGATCGCTCAAGTCGCTGCCGTTCCGCTGCTGGGCAAGATCAACGGCGCTGTCGGCAACTACAACGCTCACCTGTCGGCCTACCCGCAGATCGACTGGGAAGCCAACGCCCGCGCCTTCATCGAAGACGAGCTGGGCCTGGCCTTCAACCCGTACACCACGCAGATCGAGCCGCACGACTACATCGCCGAGCTGTTCGACGCCATTGCGCGCTTCAACACCATCCTGATCGACTTCGACCGTGACATCTGGGGCTACATCTCCCTGGGTTACTTCAAGCAGCGCACCATCGCCGGCGAAATCGGTTCGTCGACCATGCCGCACAAGGTCAACCCGATCGACTTCGAAAACTCCGAAGGCAACCTGGGCATCGCCAACGCGCTGTTCCAGCACCTGGCGAGCAAACTGCCGATCTCCCGCTGGCAGCGCGACCTGACCGACTCCACCGTGCTGCGTAACCTCGGTGTCGGCTTCGCTCACAGCGTGATCGCGTACGAAGCCAGCCTCAAAGGCATCAGCAAACTCGAACTGAACGCTGACAAGATTGCTGCCGATCTGGACGCTTGCTGGGAAGTCCTGGCCGAGCCGATCCAGACCGTGATGCGTCGCTACAACATCGAAAACCCGTACGAGAAGCTGAAAGAACTGACTCGCGGCAAGGGCATCAGCCCTGAAGCGCTGCAGACTTTCATCGATGGCCTGGACATGCCGGCCGCTGCGAAAGCCGAGCTCAAGCAACTGACTCCGGCCAACTACATCGGCAACGCTGTAGCGCAAGCCAAACGCATCTGATCGACTGCTTGACCCGTTTGAGACGCCCGGCCGCGCCGGGCGTTTTTATTCCCGTCTGAAAAATGCTTTTTTTCAATAGGTTACATATGAATCCCGATATTCCTCTTCAACTTCTGGGTGGTCTCACGGCGCGCGAATTCATGCGCGATTACTGGCAGAAAAAACCACTGCTGATCCGTCAGGCGATTCCTGATTTCGAAAGCCCGATCGACGCCGACGAACTCGCCGGCCTGGCCTTGGAAGAAGAAGTCGAATCGCGCCTGGTGATCGAGCACGGCGAGCGCCCATGGGAACTGCGCCGCGGCCCGTTCGCCGAAGACGAATTCAGCAAACTGCCGGAGCGCGAGTGGACCCTGCTGGTGCAGGCTGTCGATCAGTTCGTGCCGGAAGTCAGCGAGCTGCTGGAAAACTTCCGCTTTCTGCCGAGCTGGCGCGTCGACGACGTGATGATAAGCTTCGCCGCCCCGGGTGGCAGCGTCGGCCCGCACTTCGACAACTACGACGTGTTCCTGCTGCAAGGCCACGGCAAGCGCAACTGGAAAATCGGCCAGATGTGCGATTCCGAGAGCCCGCTGCTGCAGCATGCGGACCTGCGCATCCTCGCAGAATTCCACGAGACCGAAGAGTGGGTCCTGGAACCGGGCGACATGCTCTACCTGCCGCCGCGCCTGGCCCACTGCGGCGTGGCTGTCGATGACTGCATGACCTACTCGGTCGGCTTCCGCGCACCAAGCGCCGCTGAAGTGCTGACCCACTTCACCGACTTCCTCAGCCAGTTCCTGACTGACGAAGAGCGCTACACCGACGCCGATGCGAAGCCGGTCAGCGATGATCCGCACCAGATTCAGCACGATGCTCTGGGCCGTCTTAAGGCACTGCTCGCCGAGCACATGAGCGACGAACGTCTGCTGCTGACCTGGTTCGGCCAGTACATGACCGAGCCGCGTTATCCGGAGCTGGTGGTCGGCCCGGAAGAAGTCGAAGAAGAAGACTTCCTCAGCGCCCTCGAAGACGGCGCCATCCTGATCCGCAACCCGAGCGCACGCCTGGCGTGGTCGGAAGTCGATGACGATCTGCTGCTGTTCGCCAGCGGCCAGAGCCGCTACCTGCCGGGCAAGCTGCGCGAGCTGCTGAAGCTGATCTGTTCGGCTGACGCCCTGCACACCGACAACCTCGGCGACTGGCTGAGCGACGAAGATGGCCGTGGCCTGCTGTGCGAACTGGTCAAACAGGGCAGCCTGGGGTTCGCCGACGATGAATAAGATTCGCGTACGTGTTGCAGACTGGCAAAAGGACAACGCCGAGATCCGCCGCATTCGCGAAACGGTGTTCATTGCCGAACAATCGGTTCCACCCGAGCTTGAGTGGGACGCCGATGACGCTACGGCGGTGCATTTCCTGGCCTTCGAGGGCGACTTTCCGATCGGCACCGCCCGCCTGCTGCCCGACGGGCACATCGGCCGGGTTTCGGTGTTGAAGGACTGGCGTGGGCTGAAGGTTGGCGATGCACTGATGAAGGCGGTCATCGCAGAAGCTGAAACTCGCGGGCTGAAGCAGCAGATGCTCAGCGCGCAGGTGCAGGCCACGGCGTTCTATGAGCGTCTGGGGTTCAATCTGGTCAGCGAAGAGTTCCTGGAAGCCGGGATTCCGCATGTCGATATGGTTCGCCATTCTGCATAACGCTTGATGAGCACCACAAAACGCCCCGCCATCGACCGATGCCGGGGTGTTTTGCTGTCTAGGATTCAACTTGCCCCACCCCGGGCCGACAAACTGGCAATATCAAGCCTTTCGAAAGCGGAGATAACGGACATGTCCCTACGCACCCTGCTCACCACCCTGCTGCTCGGTTGCAGTTTTTCGGTGATGGCAGCCACAGAAATCGTGCCCCTCAAGTACCACACCAGCGCCGACATGCTGCCGGTGGCCCAGGATTTCATCGGCAAGGACGGCCAGGTCAGCGCCTATGGCAATCAACTGATCGTCAAGGCTGAACCGGACAAGATCCAGGAATTGAAAGCCCTGCTCACCCAGCTCGATACCGCCCCCAAACGCCTGCTGATCACCGTCGACACCAACGAAAACAACCAGCAGAACACCGGCGACCAGCAAACCAGAATCATCAACTACAGCACCGCCAGCCGTGACGGCGGCATTCAGCAGGTTCAGGCCAGCGAAGGCGCACCCGCCCTGATCCAGGTCGGCCAGAGCGTGCCGATTACCAGCAGCCAGACCAACTCCTACGGCGATTACAGCAGTCAGACTCAATATCGCAACGTCACCCAGGGCTTCTACGTCACTGCCAGCGTCACCGGTGACACCGTTCACCTGGCAATCAGTACCAACCGTGACCGCATGAGCCAGGAACGTCCCGATGTAGTGAACGTGCAAAGCACCGACACAACTGTCACAGGGCGCCTGGGCGAATGGATCACCCTGGCCGGCGTGAACCGCGAGACTCAGGCCGACAAACAGGGCCTGGCCCGCAGCTACTCGACTCAAGGCCGGGATGACATGACGTTGCGGGTGAAAGTCGACACGCTGGACTAAAGCACCAAAAACTGACTGATTAGTCGTATTAGACGAAAGATGTAGTGCTTAAAAAAAAGCACTACAAAACGTTTGACGAGCCAAAAAAGCGAAGGCATGATGGCCTCGCTCCCGCTAATCAGAGGCCCTGGCAAGGGCCTTCGAAGCGATGCTCGCAACCATCCCCGCGAGCCGTTTCGTGTCTGTACCGCCCACAAGGTGTGTTTGACGAGGTTGCCGACTGGAACGAAGTTGTCCCGAGGGACGGAAGCGTAATTAGGTAACCCGGCTTTACACTGTAGTTCGCACAAAGGCCCACGACGCCCGAATGCGCCCGCCAGTTCGCCTTTACCTGCTCACTTCCCCTCGAGCCCATCGTTCATCCCGTCGCCTGCCCCGCCGAACCCGACCTGACCACCTAAGCTTCTGGTCAGCGAGCGCAAGGAATTTTCCACCGCAGAACAACTTTTCATAAAGACGCGACGAGGTTTATCTCCATGGCACTGACACGCGAACAGCAAATTGCAGCCCTTGAAAAAGACTGGGCTGAAAACCCGCGCTGGAAAGGCGTGACTCGCAATTACTCCGCTGCTGACGTCGTCCGTCTGCGTGGCTCGGTTCAACCAGAGCACACTTTTGCGAAAATGGGCGCCGAGAAGCTGTGGAACCTGGTCACCCAGGGTGCCAAGCCGTCCTTCCGCCCAGAGAAAGACTTCGTCAACTGCATGGGCGCCCTGACCGGCGGCCAGGCTGTGCAGCAGGTCAAAGCCGGTATCCAGGCGATCTACCTGTCGGGCTGGCAAGTCGCTGCGGACAACAACTCCGCCGAATCGATGTACCCGGACCAGTCGCTGTACCCGGTGGACTCGGTTCCAACCGTGGTCAAGCGCATCAACAACTCGTTCCGTCGTGCCGACCAGATCCAGTGGAAAGCCGGCAAGAACCCGGGCGACGAAGGCTACATCGACTACTTCGCACCAATCGTGGCTGACGCCGAAGCCGGTTTCGGCGGCGTACTGAACGCCTACGAGCTGATGAAGAGCATGATCGAAGCAGGCGCCGCCGGCGTTCACTTCGAAGACCAGCTGGCTTCCGTGAAGAAGTGCGGCCACATGGGCGGCAAGGTACTGGTTCCAACCCAGGAAGCCGTACAGAAGCTGACCGCTGCTCGTCTGGCTGCCGACGTTGCCGGTGTACCGACCATCATCCTGGCCCGTACTGACGCCAACGCTGCCGACCTGTTGACTTCCGACTGCGACCCGTACGACCAGCCGTTCGTAACCGGCACCCGCACTCAGGAAGGTTTCTACAAGGTGCGTGCCGGTCTGGACCAGGCAATCGCCCGTGGCCTGGCCTACGCGCCATACGCTGACCTGATCTGGTGCGAAACCGCCAAACCAGACCTGGAAGAAGCCCGTCGTTTCGCCGAAGCGATCAAGAAGGAATACCCGGACCAGATCCTGTCGTACAACTGCTCGCCTTCCTTCAACTGGAAGAAAAACCTGGACGACGCGACCATCGCCAAGTTCCAGCGCGAACTGTCCGCCATGGGTTACAAGCACCAGTTCATCACCCTGGCCGGCATTCACAACATGTGGCACAGCATGTTCAACCTGGCGCACGACTACGCCCGCAACGACATGACTGCCTACGTGAAGCTGCAGGAGCAGGAATTCGCTGACGCCGCCAAGGGTTACACCTTCGTGGCTCACCAGCAGGAAGTGGGCACCGGCTACTTCGACGACATGACCACCGTGATCCAGGGCGGCACGTCCTCGGTGACCGCGCTGACCGGTTCGACCGAAGAAGAACAGTTCCACTGATCGACTTCACCGAGTAAACGGCCTTTGCGGACCGTATAGAAAGCTAACCGCATAGCCGAAAGACTGACGCCCCGACTGGTTCGGGGCGTTTTTTTTGCCTGCCGCCTTCTGCACACCCCGGGACTGGCACAGCCTTTCAGGCGAAACATTGATCCAGAGCGCTATCCGCGTCACAAAAATCGGTTAAAACGGGCGCCGCCGCTACTTGCAGTAACGCGGATATAAGACAACTTCCCAACTGCCCAATCGCAGAACAGTTACAAAACCACTCCAAACGATATTAATTATCATTTAGCAGCAACTATGTTCGTTACATTTCCTACAAAACATAATTCGTGAAATCCCGCCTAATGCCCGCATTGCATGGGCTACAGGGCCATAGAGGTGCGCTATGTCCTTATTCCAATAAATAATTTCGCTATAGGAATTTTACTTGCAGGGTGTTTAGCCATAAAATCAGCGCGATTGATTGCTGCGACATATCGTCACTGCCTTATTTCTTTATCAAGCTCAGAGACCTTTGCTCTCTGTTAAGGATTTCCAGCATGCCCGAAGCGACAGGACTCATGGCCCACAACTGGGGCTTTGCCATTTTCCTTCTGGGTGTAGTCGGCCTGTGTGCCTTCATGCTCGGCGTCTCCAGCCTCCTCGGGTCAAAAGCCTGGGGCCGCAGCAAAAACGAACCGTTCGAGTCCGGCATGCTACCTACCGGTGGCGCCCGCTTGCGGCTCTCAGCCAAATTCTATCTGGTCGCGATGCTGTTCGTGATCTTCGATATCGAAGCCCTCTTTCTCTTTGCATGGTCTGTGTCCGTCCGCGAAAGCGGCTGGACCGGATTCGTCGAAGCTCTCGTTTTCATAGCAATTCTGTTGGCAGGTCTTGTCTACCTGTTCCGAGTGGGCGCCCTTGACTGGGCTCCGGAAGCTCGTCGCAAGCGGCAGGCGAAGCTGAAACAATGAGGCTTTGGCAATGCAATACAATCTCACCAGAATCGACCCCGATGCTCCTAACGAGCAGTATCCGATCGGCCAGCGGGAAACCGTTTCCGATCCGTTAGAAGATCAAGTCCACAAAAACATTTTCATGGGCAAGCTGGAAGACGTGCTGAGTGGCGCGGTCAACTGGGGACGTAAGAACTCCCTGTGGCCGTACAACTTCGGTCTTTCGTGCTGCTATGTGGAAATGACCACCGCCTTCACGGCGCCCCACGACATCGCGCGCTTCGGCGCCGAAGTTATCCGGGCATCACCGCGTCAGGCCGACTTCATGGTTATCGCCGGGACCTGCTTCATCAAGATGGCGCCGATCATTCAGCGTCTCTACGAGCAGATGCTCGAGCCGAAATGGGTTATCTCCATGGGTTCGTGCGCCAACTCCGGTGGCATGTACGACATCTACTCCGTGGTTCAAGGGGTGGACAAGTTCCTGCCCGTGGACGTCTACGTACCTGGCTGCCCGCCCCGTCCAGAAGCATTTCTGCAAGGCTTGATGCTGTTGCAGGAATCCATTGGCCAGGAGCGTCGCCCACTTTCCTGGGTCGTTGGCGATCAAGGCGTTTATCGCGCCGACATGCCTTCGCAGAAGGAACAGCGCCGCGAACAGCGAATCGCAGTCACCAATCTGCGTAGCCCTGACGAAGTCTGATCCAGATCTGTTTCAAAGAAACGAGAAGCTGGCTTCATTCTTTACGTTGACCGAAAGCGAAAAAATAACCATGACTACAGGCAGTGCTCTGTACATCCCGCCTTACAAGGCAGACGACCAGGATGTGGTCGTCGAACTGAACAACCGTTTTGGCGCCGAAGCGTTCACCGCTCAGCCGACCCGCACCGGCATGCCGGTGCTGTGGGTGGCCCGTGCCAAACTCGTTGAAGTCCTGACTTTCCTGCGCAACCTGCCCAAGCCGTACGTCATGCTCTATGACCTGCACGGCGTGGACGAGCGTCTGCGCACCAAGCGTCAAGGGCTGCCATCGGGCGCCGACTTCACCGTGTTCTATCACCTCATGTCGCTGGAACGTAATAGTGACGTGATGATCAAGGTCGCCTTGTCCGAGAGCGACCTCAGCTTGCCGACCGTCACCAGCATCTGGCCGAACGCCAACTGGTACGAGCGCGAAGTCTGGGACATGTACGGCATCGACTTCAAAGGTCACCCGCACCTGTCGCGCATCATGATGCCGCCGACCTGGGAAGGTCACCCGCTGCGCAAGGACTTCCCGGCGCGCGCCACCGAATTCGATCCGTTCAGCCTGAACCTGGCCAAACAACAGCTCGAGGAGGAAGCCGCGCGCTTCCGTCCTGAAGACTGGGGCATGAAGCGCTCCGGGGCGAACGAGGACTACATGTTCCTCAACCTCGGCCCGAACCACCCTTCGGCTCACGGTGCGTTCCGCATCATCCTGCAACTGGACGGCGAAGAGATCGTCGACTGCGTTCCGGACATCGGTTACCACCACCGTGGCGCCGAGAAGATGGCCGAGCGTCAGTCCTGGCACAGCTTCATTCCGTACACCGACCGTATCGACTACCTCGGCGGCGTGATGAATAACCTGCCGTACGTGCTCTCGGTCGAGAAGCTGGCCGGCATCAAGGTACCCGAGAAGGTCGACGTCATCCGCATCATGATGGCCGAGTTCTTCCGGATCACCAGCCACCTGCTGTTCCTGGGTACCTACATCCAGGACGTCGGCGCCATGACCCCGGTGTTCTTCACCTTCACCGACCGCCAGAAGGCGTACACGGTGATCGAAGCCATCACCGGTTTCCGTCTGCACCCGGCCTGGTACCGCATCGGTGGTGTCGCACACGACCTGCCGCGCGGCTGGGAAAAACTGGTGAAAGACTTCGTTGAATGGCTGCCAAAGCGCCTCGACGAATACACCAAGGCCGCCCTGCAGAACAGCATCCTCAAGGGTCGTACCATCGGCGTTGCCCAGTACAACACCAAAGAGGCCCTGGAATGGGGCGTCACCGGTGCCGGCCTGCGTTCCACCGGTTGCGACTTCGACCTGCGTAAAGCGCGCCCATACTCCGGCTACGAGAACTTCGAGTTCGAAGTACCGCTGGCCGCCAACGGCGACGCCTACGACCGCTGCATGGTTCGCGTCGAAGAGATGCGCCAGAGCGTCAGGATCATCGACCAGTGCCTGCGCAACATGCCGGAAGGCCCGTACAAGGCGGATCACCCGCTGACCACGCCGCCGCCGAAAGAGCGCACGCTGCAGCACATCGAAACCTTGATCACGCACTTCCTGCAAGTTTCGTGGGGCCCGGTCATGCCGGCCAACGAATCCTTCCAGATGATCGAAGCGACCAAGGGCATCAACAGTTATTACCTGACGAGCGACGGCGGCACCATGAGCTACCGTACCCGGATCCGTACTCCGAGCTTCGCCCACCTGCAGCAGATCCCTTCGGTGATCAAAGGCAGCATGGTCGCGGACCTGATTGCGTACCTGGGTAGTATCGACTTCGTTATGGCCGACGTGGACCGCTAAGCATGAACAGCACGCTTATCCAGACAGACCGTTTCACCCTGAGTGAAACCGAGCGCTCGGCCATCGAGCACGAGCTGCATCACTACGAAGACCCGCGCGCGGCGTCGATCGAAGCCCTGAAGATCGTCCAGAAAGAACGCGGCTGGGTGCCGGACGGCGCCCTTTACGCCATCGGCGAGATCCTCGGCATCCCGGCCAGCGACGTTGAAGGCGTGGCCACGTTCTACAGCCAGATCTTCCGTCAGCCGGTCGGCCGCCACATCATTCGCGTCTGCGACAGCATGGTCTGCTACATCGGCGGCCACGAGTCGGTGGTCAGCGAAATCCAGAACAACCTGGGTATCGGCCTGGGTCAGACCACCGCCGACGGTCGTTTCACCCTGCTGCCGGTGTGCTGCCTCGGCAACTGCGACAAGGCACCGGCGCTGATGATCGATGACGACACCTTTGGCGATGTCCAGCCTGCCGGCGTCGCCAAACTGCTCGAGGGCTACGTATGACCCTGACTTCTTTCGGTCCGGCCAACCGCATCCAGCGCTCGGCCGAGACTCACCCGCTGACCTGGCGCCTGCGTGACGACGGCGAAGCCGTGTGGCTCGACGAGTACCAGGCCAAGAACGGTTACGCCGCTGCGCGCAAAGCCTTCGCCGACATGGATCAGGACGCCATCGTCCAGACCGTGAAAGACGCCGGCCTCAAGGGTCGCGGCGGTGCTGGCTTCCCCACTGGCGTGAAGTGGGGCCTGATGCCCAAGGACGAATCCATCAACATCCGCTACCTGCTGTGCAACGCGGATGAAATGGAGCCGAACACCTGGAAAGACCGCATGCTGATGGAGCAACTGCCCCATCTGCTGATCGAAGGCATGCTGATCAGCGCCCGCGCGCTGAAAACCTACCGTGGCTACATCTTCCTGCGTGGCGAGTACACCACCGCCGCCAAGCACCTGAACCGTGCCGTGGAAGAAGCCAAGGCAGCGGGCCTGCTGGGCAAGAACATCCTGGGCAGCGGCTTCGATTTCGAGCTGTTCGTCCACACCGGCGCCGGGCGTTACATCTGCGGTGAAGAAACCGCACTGATCAACTCCCTCGAAGGCCGCCGCGCCAACCCGCGCTCCAAGCCGCCCTTCCCTGCCGCCGTTGGCGTGTGGGGCAAGCCGACCTGCGTGAACAACGTTGAAACCCTGTGCAACGTGCCGGCGATCATCGCCGACGGCGTGGACTGGTACAAATCGCTGGCCCGCGACGGCAGCGAAGACATGGGCACCAAGCTCATGGGCTTCTCCGGCAAGGTCAAGAACCCGGGCCTGTGGGAACTGCCATTCGGCGTGACCGGTCGCGAGCTGTTCGAAGACTACGCCGGCGGCATGCGCGACGGTTACAAGCTCAAGGCCTGGCAGCCAGGCGGCGCCGGTACCGGTTTCCTGTTGCCGGAACACCTCGACGCACAAATGTACGCCGGCGGCATCGCCAAGGTGGGCACCCGTATGGGTACCGGCCTGGCCATGGCGGTGGACGACAGCGTCAACATGGTGTCCCTGCTGCGCAACATGGAGCAGTTCTTCGCTCGCGAATCCTGCGGTTTCTGCACCCCTTGCCGTGATGGCCTGCCATGGAGCGTCAAGCTGCTGATGGCCATCGAACAAGGCCGCGGCCAGCCAGGCGACATCGAGACCCTGCTGGGTCTGGTCAACTTCCTCGGCCCGGGCAAGACCTTCTGTGCTCACGCACCGGGTGCCGTGGAGCCGTTGGGCAGTGCCATCAAATACTTCCGTCCAGAGTTCGAAGCCGGTATCGCGCCTGCAAGCGCCGCCGTCCCGCCTCTGGCGAAGCCGATTGTAGTCGGCGCGTAAACGCTTAAAAAAAGGCGAAGGGTCCGTGCCCTTCGCCTTTCGTCCGATGACGCCTTTCGGGGCTGACTGGATTCGGACGGATAACAAGATTCCATTAGCCACGCCCGCTGACACCGGGCCAACGAAGACCTTTGAACCATGGCCACTATCCACGTAGACGGCAAAGCGCTCGAAGTCGACGGGGCAGACAACCTGTTACAGGCATGTCTGTCGCTGGGCCTCGACATCCCATATTTCTGCTGGCACCCCGCGCTTGGTAGCGTCGGGGCCTGCCGCCAGTGCGCGGTCAAGCAGTACACCGACGAGAACGACACCCGTGGTCGCATCGTCATGTCCTGCATGACCCCGGCCACCGACAACACCTGGATCTCCATCGACGATGAAGAATCCAAGGCGTTCCGCGCCAGTGTCGTCGAATGGCTGATGACCAACCACCCGCACGACTGTCCTGTGTGCGAGGAAGGCGGTCACTGCCACCTGCAAGACATGACTGTGATGACCGGCCACAACGAGCGCCGTTATCGCTTCACCAAGCGCACCCACCAGAACCAGCAACTGGGCCCGTTCATTTCCCACGAAATGAACCGCTGCATCGCCTGCTACCGCTGCGTGCGTTTCTACAAGGACTACGCCGGCGGCACCGACCTGGGTGTATTCGGCGCCCACGACAACGTGTACTTCGGTCGCGTTGAAGACGGCACCCTCGAAAGCGAGTTCTCCGGCAACCTCACCGAGGTCTGCCCGACCGGTGTGTTCACCGACAAGACTCACTCCGAGCGCTATAACCGCAAATGGGACATGCAGTTCTCGCCGAGCATCTGCCATGGCTGCTCGAGCGGTTGCAACATTTCTCCGGGCGAGCGTTACGGCGAACTGCGTCGCATCGAAAACCGTTACAACGGTTCGGTGAACCAGTACTTCCTGTGCGACCGTGGCCGTTTCGGTTATGGCTACGTCAACCGCACCGACCGTCCACGTCAGCCACTGCTGGCCGACGGCACCAAACTAAGCCTGGACGACGCGCTGGACAAAGCCGCCGACCTGCTGCGCGGTCGCAACATCGTCGGTATCGGTTCGCCGCGTGCCAGCCTGGAAAGCAACTATGCGTTGCGTGAACTGGTAGGCGCCGAGCACTTCTACTCCGGTATCGAAGCCTCCGAACTGGAACGCATCCGTCTGGTCCTGCAAGTGCTGAAAGACAGCCCGCTGCCAGTGCCGAACATGCGCGACATCGAAGACCACGACGCCGTGTTCGTCCTCGGTGAAGACCTGACCCAGACCGCCGCCCGTATGGCCCTGGCCCTGCGTCAGTCGGTAAAAGGCAAGGCCGAAGACATGGCCGAAGCCATGCGCGTCCAGCCTTGGCTCGACGCCGCTGTGAAGAACATCGGTCAGCACGAACTGAACCCGCTGTTCATTGCCAGCCTGGCTGAAACCAAGCTCGACGACATCGCCGAAGAATGTGTACACGCCGCTCCTGACGATCTGGCCCGCATCGGTTTCGCCGTGGCTCACGCCCTGGACGCCAGCGCACCGGCCGTCGAAGGTCTGGACGCCGAAGCCCTGGAACTGGCCAAGCGCATCGCCGACGCCCTGCTCGCTGCCAAGCGTCCGCTGATCATCGCCGGTACTTCGCTGGGCTCCAAAGCCCTGATCGAAGCGGCTGCGAACATCGCCAAGGCCCTGAAGCTGCGCGAGAAGAACGGTTCGATCAGCCTGATCGTGCCGGAAGCCAACAGCCTCGGCCTGGCCATGCTCGGTGGCGAATCGGTTGATGCCGCGCTGCAAGCGGTCATCTCTGGCCGTGCCGACGCCATCGTCGTGCTGGAAAACGATCTGTACACCCGCACCTCGAAAGCCAAGGTCGATGCGGCACTGAACGCTGCGAAAACAGTGATCGTTGCCGACCACCAGAAGACCGCCACCAGCGATCGCGCGCACCTGGTTCTGCCAGCCGCCAGCTTCGCTGAAGGCGACGGTACGCTGGTCAGCCAGGAAGGTCGCGCCCAGCGCTTCTTCCAGGTTTTCGACCCGCAATACATGGACGCGAGCATTCTGGTCCACGAAGGCTGGCGCTGGCTGCACGCCCTGCGCGCCACCCTGCTGAACCAGCCGATCGACTGGACGCAACTCGACCACGTCACCTCCGCCGTTGCTTCGAGCACCGCGCAACTGGCCGGCATCGTCGACGCTGCACCGTCCGCCGCGTTCCGCATCAAAGGCATGAAACTGGCCCGTGAACCGCTGCGCTACTCCGGCCGCACTGCAATGCGCGCCAACATCAGCGTTCACGAACCGCGCACCCCGCAAGACAAGGACACCGCGTTCGCCTTCTCGATGGAAGGTTACTCGGGCTCCGCCGAACCGCGTCAGCAAGTGCCGTTCGCCTGGTCGCCGGGCTGGAACTCGCCCCAAGCCTGGAACAAGTTCCAGGACGAAGTCGGTGGTCACCTGCGCGCTGGCGATCCGGGCACCCGCCTGATCGAAAGCACCGGTGATTCGCTGAACTGGTTCGCTGCTGCGCCACGCGCGTTCAACCCGGCGCCGGGCACCTGGCAAGCCGTGCCGTTCTTCCACCTGTTCGGCAGCGAAGAGAACTCTTCGAAAGCCGCTCCGGTTCAGGAACGCATTCCGGCAGCCTACGTCGCTCTGGCCAAGTCCGAAGCCGACCGCCTGGGCGTCAACGACGGCGCACTGCTGAGCCTCAACGTTGCCGGCCAGACCCTGCGTCTGCCGCTGCGCATCAATGAAGAGCTGGGCGCAGGTCTGGTGGCATTGCCTGCGGGCATCGCCGGCATTCCACCGGCATTCGCCGGCGTATCCGTTGATGGTCTGCAGGAGGCAGCGCAATGACCTGGTTCACCCCTGAAGTGATCGATGTGATCCTGACGGTCATCAAAGCCATCGTGATCCTGCTGGCCGTTGTGGTCGCAGGCGCGTTGCTCAGCTTTGTCGAACGTCGCCTGCTGGGCTGGTGGCAGGACCGTTACGGTCCGAACCGCGTCGGCCCGTTCGGCATGTTCCAGATCGCTGCCGACATGCTGAAGATGTTCTTCAAGGAAGACTGGACCCCGCCGTTTGCCGACAAGGTGATCTTCACCCTGGCGCCGGTGGTGGCCATGTCCGCCCTGCTGATCGCGTTCGCGATCATCCCGATCACCCCGACCTGGGGTGTGGCGGACCTGAACATCGGCCTGCTGTTCTTCTTCGCCATGGCCGGTCTCTCGGTCTACGCAGTGCTGTTCGCCGGCTGGTCGAGTAACAACAAGTTCGCCCTGCTGGGCAGCTTGCGTGCCTCGGCGCAGACCGTGTCCTACGAAGTGTTCATGGGCCTGGCCCTGATGGGCATCGTGGTGCAGGTCGGCTCGTTCAACATGCGCGACATCGTCGAGTACCAGGCGCAGAACCTGTGGTTCATCATTCCGCAGTTCTTCGGCTTCTGTACCTTCTTCATCGCTGGTGTGGCCGTGACTCACCGTCACCCGTTCGACCAGCCAGAAGCGGAACAGGAACTGGCCGACGGTTACCACATTGAATACGCCGGTATGAAATGGGGCATGTTCTTCGTTGGTGAATACATCGGCATCATCCTGATCTCGGCGCTGCTGGTCACCCTGTTCTTCGGTGGCTGGCACGGTCCGTTCGGCATCCTGCCGCAACTGTCCTTCGTCTGGTTCGCACTGAAGACCGCGTTCTTCATCATGCTGTTCATCCTGCTGCGCGCTTCGATCCCGCGTCCGCGTTATGACCAGGTGATGGACTTCAGCTGGAAATTCTGCCTGCCACTGACCCTGATCAATTTGCTGGTGACCGCTGCAATCGTGTTGTGGAACACGCCTGCAGTTGCGGTTCAGTGAGGATTTGACCCATGTTCAAATATATTGGCGACATCATTAAGGGTACCGGTACCCAGTTACGCAGCCTGGTCATGATCTTCGGTCATGGCTTTCGCAAGCGCGACACCCTGCAATACCCGGAAGAGCCGGTCTACCTGCCGCCACGCTACCGTGGCCGTATCGTCCTGACCCGCGACCCCGATGGCGAAGAACGCTGCGTAGCCTGCAACCTGTGCGCCGTGGCGTGCCCGGTGGGTTGCATCTCGCTGCAGAAAGCTGAAACCGAAGACGGTCGCTGGTACCCGGACTTCTTCCGTATCAACTTCTCGCGCTGCATTTTCTGCGGTCTCTGCGAGGAAGCCTGCCCGACCACCGCGATCCAGCTGACCCCGGATTTCGAGATGGCCGAGTTCAAACGTCAGGACCTGGTGTACGAGAAAGAAGATCTGCTGATCTCCGGCCCCGGCAAAAACCCTGATTACAACTTCTATCGTGTTGCAGGTATGGCCGTTGCGGGCAAGCCGAAAGGCGCCGCACAAAACGAAGCCGAGCCGATCAACGTGAAGAGCTTGCTGCCTTAAGGAAGAACGATGGAATTCGCTTTCTATTTCGCATCGGGTATCGCTGTTGTGTCCACACTGCGTGTGGTCACCAACACCAATCCTGTGCACGCCCTGCTCTACCTGATCATTTCGCTGATCTCCGTGGCCATGACCTTCTTCGCCCTCGGCGCTCCGTTCGCCGGCGTGCTGGAAGTGATCGCCTACGCCGGCGCCATCATGGTGCTGTTCGTGTTCGTGGTGATGATGCTGAACCTGGGGCCTGCCTCGGTTCAGCAGGAACGCACCTGGCTCAAGCCCGGCATCTGGGCAGGACCGGTGATTCTCGCCGCCCTGCTGCTGGCCGAACTGCTGTATGTGCTGTTCGCTCACCAGAGCGGTCAGGCCATCGGTCAAACCACCGTGGACGCGAAAGCCGTGGGCATCAGCCTGTTCGGTCCGTACCTGCTGGTGGTCGAACTCGCCTCGATGCTGCTGCTCGCTGCAGCCGTCACGGCGTTCCATTTGGGCCGTAACGAGGCGAAGGAGTAAGACATGCCTGCTATCCCTCTCGAGCATGGACTGGCCGTTGCCGGCATCCTGTTCTGCCTTGGTCTGGTCGGCCTGATGGTCCGCCGCAACATTTTGTTCGTGTTGATGAGTCTGGAAGTGATGATGAACGCCTCTGCACTGGCGTTCATCGTTGCGGGCGCCCGCTGGGCGCAACCGGATGGACAGATCATGTTCATCCTGGTGATCAGCCTGGCAGCCGCCGAAGCCAGTATTGGCCTGGCGATCCTGCTGCAACTGTATCGCCGCTTCCACACGCTCGATATCGACGCTGCCAGTGAGATGCGCGGATGAACCTACTCTTTCTGACTTTCGTATTCCCTCTGATCGGGTTCCTGTTGCTGTCGTTCTCGCGCGGCCGCCTCTCGGAAAACCTGTCGGCGCTGATTGGTGTCGGCTCCATCGGCCTGTCTGCCATCGTCGCGGCCTACGTGATCTGGCAGTTCAACGTCGCTCCACCGGAAGGTGGCGTGTACGTCCACGTACTGTGGAAGTGGATCTCGGTGGAAGGCTTCCAGCCTAACTTCGCCCTGTATCTGGATGGTCTGTCCGTGACCATGCTGGGTGTGGTGGTCGGCGTGGGTTTCCTGATCCACCTGTTCGCCTCCTGGTACATGCGTGGTGAAGCCGGTTACTCGCGCTTCTTCGCCTACACCAACCTGTTCATCGCCAGCATGCTGTTCCTGGTGCTGGGCGATAACCTGCTGTTCATCTACTTCGGTTGGGAAGGCGTGGGCCTGTGCTCTTACCTGTTGATCGGTTTCTACTACAGCAACCGCAACAACGGTAACGCCGCACTGAAAGCCTTCATCGTCACCCGTATCGGCGACGTGTTCATGGCGATCGGCCTGTTCATCCTGTTCCAGCAACTGGGCACGCTGAACGTCCAGGAACTGCTGGTGAAGGCGCCTGAGCACTTCAAGGTCGGCGATTTCTGGATCGTGCTGGCAACTCTGATGCTGCTGGGTGGTGCGGTCGGTAAATCGGCTCAACTGCCGCTGCAGACCTGGCTTGCGGATGCGATGGCCGGCCCTACCCCGGTTTCGGCACTGATCCACGCTGCAACCATGGTGACCGCTGGTGTCTATCTGATCGCCCGTACCCACGGTCTGTTCGCCCTGGCGCCGGACATCCTGCACCTGGTCGGCATCGTTGGTGGTGTGACCCTGGTTCTGGCAGGTTTTGCCGCACTGGTGCAAACCGACATCAAACGTATCCTCGCCTACTCGACCATGAGCCAGATCGGCTACATGTTCCTGGCGCTGGGCGTTGGTGCCTGGGAAGGCGCGATCTTCCACCTGATGACCCACGCCTTCTTCAAGGCCCTGCTGTTCCTTGCTTCCGGTGCGGTGATCGTTGCCTGCCACCACGAGCAGAACATCTTCAAGATGGGCGGCCTGTGGAAGAAACTGCCACTGGCCTACGCCAGCTTCATCGTCGGTGGTGCCGCCCTGGCCGCCCTGCCGCTGGTGACCGCAGGTTTCTACTCCAAGGACGAAATCCTCTGGGAAGCGTTCGCCAGCGGCCACAACGGTCTGTTGTACGCCGGTCTGGTCGGTGCGTTCATGACCTCGCTGTACACCTTCCGCCTGATCTTCATCGCGTTCCACGGTGAAGCCAAGACCGAAGCTCACGCCGGTCACGGCATCGCTCACTGGCTGCCGCTGTCGGTGCTGATCGTGCTGTCGACTTTCGTCGGCGCCATGATCGTTCCACCGCTGCACGGCGTACTGCCGGAGAGCGTTGGCCATGCCGGTGGCGAAGCCAAGCACAGTCTGGAAATCGCCTCGGGTGCCATCGCCCTGGCCGGTATCCTGCTGGCGGCCCTGCTGTTCCTCGGCAAGCGTCGCTTCGTGACCGCGATCGCCAACAGCGGCATCGGCCGTCTCCTTTCGGCCTGGTGGTTCGCTGCCTGGGGCTTCGACTGGATCTACGACAAACTGTTCGTGAAGCCGTACCTTGCGATCAGCCACATGCTGCGCAAAGACCCGCTCGACCAGACCATCGGTCTGATCCCGCGCATGGCCAAGGGGGGTCACACCGCCCTGAGCCGTACCGAAACCGGTCAACTGCGTTGGTACGCTGCTTCGATGGCTGCTGGTGCCGTACTGGTAATCGGCGCTGTCGTGCTGGTAGCGGTCTGATATGAACCTTGCGAATTTGCGAAAGGAAACGAGCCCGTCATGATTCTGCCTTGGCTAATCCTGATCCCCTTCATCGGCGGCCTGCTGTGCTGGATGGGTGAGCGCTTCGGCGCTACCCTCCCCCGCTGGATTGCGCTGTTGACCATGACCCTGGAACTCGCCCTCGGCCTCTGGCTGTGGGCCCACGGTGACTATTCATTTGCTCCGGCGCCTGGCGCCGATCCGACCTGGGCGCTTGAGTTCAAGCACGTCTGGATCCAGCGCTTCGGCATCAACGTGCACCTGGCCCTCGACGGCCTGTCGCTGCTGATGATCCTGCTGACCGGTCTGCTGGGTATCCTGTCGGTACTCTGCTCGTGGAAAGAAATTCAACGTCACGTTGGCTTCTTCCACCTGAACCTGATGTGGATCCTGGGCGGTGTTGTCGGCGTGTTCCTCGCCCTCGACCTGTTCATGTTCTTCTTCTTCTGGGAAATGATGCTGGTGCCGATGTACTTCCTCATCGCGCTCTGGGGTCACAGTTCTTCGGATGGCAAGAAAACCCGTATCTACGCAGCGACCAAGTTCTTCATCTTCACTCAGGCTTCCGGCCTGATCATGCTGGTGGCGATCCTGGGTCTGGTACTGGTCAACTACAACAGCACCGGCGTGATTACCTTCAACTACGCCGACCTGTTGAAGACCAAGATGTCGATGACCACCGAGTACATTCTGATGCTCGGCTTCTTCATCGCCTTCGCGGTCAAGCTGCCTGTGGTTCCGTTCCACTCCTGGCTCCCTGACGCTCACGCCCAGGCGCCGACTGCAGGTTCCGTCGACCTCGCCGGTATCTTGCTGAAAACCGCGGCCTACGGTCTGCTGCGTTTCGCCCTGCCGCTGTTCCCGAACGCCTCGGCCGAATTCGCGCCGATCGCCATGACCCTCGGTCTGATCGGGATCTTCTACGGCGCGTTCCTGGCGTTCGCGCAAACCGACATCAAGCGTCTGATCGCCTTCTCGTCCGTTTCCCACATGGGCTTCGTACTGATCGGCATCTACTCCGGCAGCCAACTGGCGCTGCAAGGTGCCGTGATCCAGATGCTGGCGCACGGTCTGTCGGCGGCGGCACTGTTTATCCTGAGCGGTCAGCTGTACGAGCGTCTGCACACTCGCGACATGCGTGAAATGGGCGGTCTGTGGTCGCGTATCGCTTATCTGCCGGCGATCAGCCTGTTCTTCGCAGCCGCCTCCCTGGGTCTGCCGGGCACCGGTAACTTCGTTGGCGAGTTCCTGATCCTGATCGGCACTTTCGCCAGTGCTCCATGGATCACCGCGATTGCCACCTCCGGTCTGGTGTTCGGTTCGGTCTACTCGCTGATCATGATCCACCGCGCTTACTTCGGTCCGTCGAAATCGGATTCGATCCTGCACGGCATGGACGGTCGCGAACTGATCATGGTGCTGGGCCTTGCGGTACTGCTGATTTACCTCGGCGTCTACCCGCAACCGTTCCTCGACACTTCTGCCGCCACGATGCATGGCGTGCAGCAGTGGCTCGGCACCGCCTTCACTCAACTCGCTTCGGCCCGGTAAGAGCGCTATGGAATTCACGATTCAACACTTTATTGCGCTAGCGCCACTGTTGATCACCAGCCTCACCATTATCGTGGTGATGCTGGCAATCGCCTGGCGCCGCAACCACTCGCAGACCTTCCTGATTTCGGTGGCGGGTCTGAACCTGGCCTTGCTGTCGATCCTGCCGGCCCTGAAAGTCGCGCCTCTGGCCGTGACTCCATTGCTGCAGATCGACACCTTTGCCTGCCTGTACATGGCGCTGATCCTGGTCGCCACCCTCGCCTGTGTCACCCTAGCCCACGCTTACCTCGGCGATGGCGGTTCGGGTTACCCGGGCAACCGTGAAGAACTGTACCTGCTGATCCTGATGGCCGCCGCCGGTGGCCTGGTTCTGGTCAGCGCGCAGCACCTGGCCGGTTTGTTCATCGGTCTGGAACTGCTGTCGGTACCGGTCTACGGTCTGGTGGCCTACGCCTTCTTCAACAAGCGTTCGCTGGAAGCCGGCATCAAGTACATGGTGCTGTCGGCCGCTGGTTCCGCGTTCCTGCTGTTCGGTATGGCACTGCTGTACGCAGACTCGGGTTCCCTGAGCTTCGTAGGTATCGGTCAGGCACTGGCCACCACCAACCTGCCAAGCTCGCTGGCGCAACTGGGCCTGGGCATGATGCTGATCGGTCTGGCGTTCAAGCTGTCGCTGGTACCGTTCCACCTGTGGACGCCGGACGTGTACGAAGGTGCTCCGGCACCGGTGGCCGCGTTCCTCGCCACCGCGTCGAAAGTGGCTGTGTTCGCGGTAATGGTTCGTCTGTTCCAGATCTCCCCTGCCGCAAGCAGTGGTGTTCTGAGCAACGTGCTGACCATCATCGCCATCGCCTCGATCCTGTTCGGTAACCTGCTGGCCCTGACCCAGAGCAACCTCAAGCGTCTGCTCGGTTACTCGTCCATCGCGCACTTCGGCTATCTGCTGATCGCACTGGTGGCGAGCAAGGGTCTGGCGGTCGAAGCCATCGGCGTGTACCTGGTCACCTACGTGATCACCAGCCTCGGTGCCTTCGGTGTGATCACCCTGATGTCCTCGCCGTACAACGGTCGTGACGCAGACGCGCTGTACGAATATCGCGGCCTGTTCTGGCGCCGTCCGTACCTGACCGCCGTACTGACCGTGATGATGCTGTCCCTGGCCGGTATCCCGCTGACTGCAGGCTTCATCGGCAAGTTCTACATCATCGCCACCGGTGTCGAGTCGCACCAATGGTGGCTGGTCGGTTCCCTGGTACTGGGCAGCGCCATCGGCGTGTTCTACTACCTGCGCGTGATGGTCACCCTGTACCTGATCGAACCGAACCTGCGCCGCCACGATGCCCAGCTGCACTGGGAACAGAAGGCAGGCGGCGTAATGCTGCTGGCCATCGCCGTGGTCGCGTTCTTCCTCGGTGTGTACCCGCAACCATTGCTGACCCTGGTTCAGCAGGCGGGCCTGGCGGGCTGATTGCTCTGCTGGAATAGCTGCAAACAGAAACGGCACCTTCGGGTGCCGTTTTTGTTTTTGTGGGATTTGTTACCGCTGCGTTGCTCTCTTGCTGAATTTCCCGAAAACTCGCGCAAGACTGTCAGGTCCGTCCTACAGCCAGAATAAGGGGAGTGTCTCTATTCTGAGCGCCTGCGGAAAATATCAATCGAGGCAAAACAGATAATGAAACGCGAGACCTTTTACGAGTTGGTCGATGGTTATGGCGCTTTTGTGGGTGGATGCCAAAACAAAGTTCCGCCTGAGCGCTACAACGAAAAACCTCCACTTGCGTCATTCATCTGCACTGAAGCTTCGTTCAACTTTGCAGCCCCACGGAGTTCTGGCTATATTTGTCCAGAATACGAGGGACGAACCATGATCATTGTTCCGTTGGCCGAAGCCAAAAACAATTTATCCAAACTGGTCGATGACGCAGCTGCCGGACAAGTCATCACCATCGCCAAGCATGGCCGACCACTTGCTCGCCTGGTTCCTGTGGAGCGACCACGCGGGCAACGAATTGGCGCGATGAAGGGCAAACTTGTCGTGACCGACGACTTCGATGCCGCTCTGCCGGACGATCTGCTGGATGCCTTTGAAGGCCAGAAAGCATGAGGGTGCTACTCGATACCCATGTGTTGCTCTGGGTACTCGCCGATGATCAGAAGCTATCCGGTAAAGCCAGACAACTCATCAATAATGCAGCCGAAATCTATGTCAGTGCCGCGACGTTCTGGGAAATGGCAATCAAGGTCGGGCTGGGAAAACTGAGCGTTGATCTGGACGAGATCCGGCGATACTGCGTCGAAAGCGGTTTCATCGAGTTGCCCATCTCATCAGAACACGCGATAGCGGTGAAGGATCTGGAATCTCACCACCGTGACCCGTTCGACCGCCTGATTGTGGCAACAGCCATGACAGAACCCATGAAGCTTCTCACTGCTGATCCCATCGTTGCCAAATACACGCCATTGGCCATTTTGATCTAGCCCTCACGCCAGTTGCACTGAAGCTTTGCTCGCGCAATAAAAACGGCACCTTCGGGTGCCGTTTTTTGCGTTTATGCCATCACAGTTTCTTCACCATCGGCACGCAGGCCAGTTGCAGACCTGAAGGCGATTGATAAACCGCACTTCCCTCCCCGACGTAACCGCAGCGCCTGTAGAAATCGGCTGCATTCAAAGTCGCATCCAGGTAAACCTCTGCCACTCCCAGATCCCGTGCCAGCGCCTCAAGAAAGCTCAGCATCCGTTTACCCAGACCGCGCTGCATGAAATCCGGATGGATGAAAATTGCGCCAATTTCGCGATGTTCCAGATCGAGCATGCCGGTTGCCACGGGCTCACTCTCAACGTAACCCAGATAAAAATGCTTTTGCATGAGCGTGTCGTAACCGTCCTGCGCCGAGCCTTTTGTCCAGTCGAGCATTTGCTGCTCGCCGTAGGCACCGATGCATTGATGCCGGATCGCCAGTCGCCGGATCTCGAACGCTATCCAGGCATCCTCCGGGGTAGCTCTTTTGATATCGAACATTTCTCTCTCCATGAGCCATGTACGGACGGGTAATAAAAAGCCCCGTCCATTTCTGGCGGGGCTTTGGGTAACACGTCATTGACCAGACATGCATGACCTTATGGCCCGCCGGAAGCGGTCATAGCGGAGCACATCATGGTCATTCGGTGTTGGGCAGTCATGGCTGGATAGTGCTGCGGATTGTTCCGACGAGTCAATCGCAACACCACCTAACGAAATTGTAATTCCCCGATCACCTTGGCGTTATCCGCAGCCTGCAACGATGTCACCCGGCGACTCTCCCGGCGGGCCCTTGCCCGTCGAACAATAAAACCCACGCCGAAGCACGTTCCCGTTCTGCCGAACTCAGGAGTGATTGATGGTTAACAACACAAAAATATCGATGGCCGCTTTAGCAGTGGTCGTCGGCGCCGGGCCGTCCACGGTGTTTGCAGAAGACAAACCCGAAGGGTTTATCGAAGGCAGCAGCCTGACGGTGCTCAACCGCAACTTCTATTTCAATCGTGATCACCGCAACGGCCAATCCAGTCCCACCGGCAATGGTTATTCCGAGGCCTGGGCCCATTCGGTCATCAGCAAGTTCGAATCCGGTTTCACCCAGGGCACCGTCGGGGTCGGGGTGGATGCTTTCGCGATGATCGGCCTGAAGCTTGATACCGGTGACGGCCGCAACGGTGGCCGCAGTTCGTTCGATGTGTTGCCGGTCGACAGCGAAGGCAAAGCACGGGACGAATACACCAAGGTCGGCGGTGCCGCCAAAGTGCGGGCCTTCGATACGGTGGTGAAAATCGGCGATGTGTTCCCGGCCAACCCGGTGGTTGCGGCGGGTGATTCGCGACTGCTACCGGAAAGCTTTCGCGGTGTGACGGCGACCAACACCAGCATCGAGGGTCTGTCGATCCAGGGTGGCCGGTTGCATGCGATGAGCCAACCGGTGTCCAGCGACATGCGCGAGAACTTCGCGACCTTCTATGCCGGCCCGGTCAACTCGCCCTGGATTGCTTACGGCGGTGGCGATTATGCGCTGAACAAAAACCTCAGTTTCAGCCTGTACACCAGTCGCCTGAAAGATGCCTGGAACCAGTACTACGCCGGCACCGCCTGGACGTATCCGCTGTCGGATGACCTGTCGCTGTTCGGCGGCCTGAACTATTACAAGGCAGTCGACGAAGGCAAACAATTGCTCGGCAAATTCGACAACAATATCTGGAGCGGCCGCGTCGGTGTGAAGCTTGGCGCCCACTCTGTCGCCCTCTCCCACCAGCGCAACAACGGCAACAACGATTTCGATTATCTGCGCCAGTCCGACTCGATCTTCCTCGACAACTCGATCCAGTACAGCGACTTCAACTCGCCGAAAGAGCGTTCGTGGATGGTGCGCTACGACCTCGACATGACCACTTACGGCGTCCCGGGCCTGTCGTTCATGACCCGTTATGCCCGTGGCACCGATGCCGATTACTCCAACGCCAACGCCGTGTACATGCGCCGCGATGCAGACGGCAATCCGCTGACCGACCAGGAGCGTTGGGAGCGTGACATCGAAGTCAAATACGTGGTGCAGAGCGGTTCGATGAAAGACCTGTCACTGCGCCTTCGTCAGGCCACCACCCGTGCCACGGCGTTCGAGTCGGATCTGGATGAAGTCCGCGTGATCGTCGAATACCCGCTGGCGATTCTCTGAGTTTCACGAGCAACACATTCACCTTTAGAAGCTCCTTGCTCCTTTGGTAAGAGGTGAATTTTTTGGCGTCCTTCGGGGCGCCTTTTTTATGCCTGAAAAAAAGCCCGACTCACTCAACATGAACCGGGCGCTTGTGCCGTTACAGGCGCTATCCACCCTGCTGACGGCAGGTTCCCATGACGCTGTATGTGACGGTGTTGAGTTGCCCTTTGGAATCTTCATAAGTCATCGCAGCCGGCACCACCGCGCATTCATTTTTCGGCCGGACAACACTCACCACTTTCTTCACGTCCAGCTTCATTCCGTACGTATATTCCTTGACCACCGGCGCCGCTTTGCCCTGGGCCGCCGCGTACTGCTCCATGGCCTGGGCATTGGCGCTGAGCGCCCGGTCGAACGTTCTGTCGCCACCGCCTTCGGCCAACGCACTCAAGGACATCGCCATGACACCGGTGAATGCCAACAACTTTAGTAGTTTCATATCCAGCTCCTTCAAAACACGACTCATAAAAAAGCCCACCATCGATGCGCGATGACGGGCTCATTCACTGGCGGCACGCTTACAGGTCTTGGGTCTGTTCGGCCTTCTTGTCGTTCACGACAACGGGATCACGGGCCTTTTCCTTGGCAACGAACAGCTCCATGGAGCGGTCGTTGCTGGTCATCATCCGGTCGAAAGTGCGGTCGCCACCACCTTCGGCCATCGCCAGGGAAGACACCGCCAACGCCAACAAAAACGCACCGATCTGTACAGGTTTCATGTTTGATTCCTCATTTAAGTAACTGACGGGATCAAGGTAACAATCCGAACCTTTCGTGACGGTGGCGCCGAAATTACATATCCGTTATGTAGGAAGGCCCGCATTTGCGGGCCTTTTGTTAACGCAAAAAATGACTAGGCTGCAGTGGGTGACTCCTCGTCCCGGCGATGCGCAATCTGATACAGCGCCGGCAGGATCAGCAGCGTGAGAATGGTCGAGGACAGGATCCCGCCGATCACCACTGTGGCCAGCGGTCGCTGCACCTCCGCGCCAGTGCCGGTCGCCAGAGCCATCGGAATGAAGCCCAGGGAAGCCACCAGCGCAGTCATCAACACCGGTCGCAACCGCGTCAACGCACCGACGTTGATCGCCTCGGACAGCGAACGCCCCTCCTCCCGCAGATTGCGGATGAACGCAATCATCACCAGGCCATTGAGCACCGCCACACCGGACAACGCGATAAACCCGACACCCGCCGAAATCGACAGCGGAATGTCCCGCAGCCACAACGCCATGACCCCGCCAGTCAACGCAAACGGAATCCCGGTGAACACCAGCAAGCCGTCCTTGAGGTTGTTGAACATCATGAACAGCAACCCGAACACCAGCAGCAGCGCCACCGGCACCACGATCTGCAAGCGCTTGGCCGCCGATTGCAGTTGTTCGAACTGCCCGCCCCAGGTGGTCCAGTAACCCGCCGGCACCGGCACATCGCGCTCGATCACTTCGCCCGCCTCGGCGACGAACGATCCGATATCACGCCCGCGCACGTTGGCGCTGACGATCACCAGGCGCTTGCCGTTCTCGCGACTGACCTGATTCGGCCCCAGCACCAGATCGAGGCTGGCGACGTCCTTGAGCGCAATGAAACCGATCTGACGGGCGGCATCACCACCCGCCGCCGGTACCGGAATCAGCAGCGCCGACAGCCCTTCGATGTCCTTGCGCATGGCGTCGGACAAACGCACCACCATGTCGAATCGGCGGTCACCTTCGTACATCGTCCCGGCCTTCTGCCCGCCGACGGCCACCGCAATGGTGTCCTGCACATCGCCGACGTTGAGCCCGTAACGCGCCGCCTTGTCGCGGTCAATGTTGATGGTCAGCACCGGCAGACCGGTGGTTTGCTCGACCTTGACCTCGGACGCGCCGTTGACCTTCTGCATGGCGGCGGCGATCTTTGCCGCCGTGGCGTTGAGCACGTCCATATCATCGCCGAACACCTTGACCGCCACATCGCTGCGCACACCGGAAATCAGCTCGTTGAAGCGCAACTGGATCGGCTGCGACAGTTCATAGTTGCTGCCCGGCAGCGTGGCGGCGGCCTGTTGCAGCTCGGCCATCAAGGTTTCCCGGGACTTGCCCGGATCCGGCCATTGGTCTTTCGGCTTGAGCATCACGTAGCTGTCGGAGATGTTCGGCGGCATCGGGTCGGAGGCGATTTCCGCCGTGCCGGTGCGGGCGAACACGCGCTCGACTTCCGGCACTTTGCCCAGGATCAACTTCTCCAGCCGCTGCTGCATATCCACCGACTGCGTCAGGCTGGTGCCCGGCACGCGTAGCGCCTGCAAGGCAAAGTCACCTTCGCTGAGGCTCGGCACAAACTCGCTGCCCATGCGGCCGGTGACCACGCCACTGAGCACGATCACACCCAGCGCCGCGCCGACCGCCACAGTGCGGTGGGACATGACCCAGTTCAGCGCCGGTGCATAAACGCGACGCGCGACGCGCATCACCACGCCCTCTTCTTCCTTGACCTTGCCGGTGACGAACAGCGCAATCGCCGCTGGCACAAAGGTGACGGACAAGAGCATGGCGCCAAGCAACGCGATGACCACAGTGAACGCCATCGGGTGGAACATTTTCCCCTCGACGCCGCTCAGGGCGAAGATCGGCAGGTAAACAACCATGATGATCAACTGACCGAAAATCAGCGGTCGCCGCGCCTCTTTCGCCGCGGCAAACACTTCATGGAAACGCTCGGACCGCGTCAGCAACCGTCCATGGTGCTGCTGGGCATGGGCCAACCGTCGCAGGGTGTTTTCAACAATCACCACCGCGCCGTCGACGATAATGCCGAAGTCGAGCGCACCAAGGCTCATCAGGTTGGCGCTGACCTTGTTGCTGAACATCCCGGTGAAGGTGAACAGCATCGACAGCGGAATCACCATCGCCGTGATCAGCGCAGCGCGGATGTTGCCGAGGAACAGAAACAGGATCGCGATGACCAGAATCGCGCCTTCGACGAGGTTCTTCTTCACCGTGGCGATGGCCTTGTCGACCAGATGAGTGCGGTCGTATACCGGCACTGCGATCACGCCATCGGGCAAGGATTTGTTGATCTGTTCAAGCTTGGCGGCGACGGCCTGGGAGACCGTACGGCTGTTCTCGCCGATCAACATGAACACCGTGCCGAGCACCACTTCACGGCCGTTTTCCGTGGCCGCGCCGCTGCGCAGTTCGCGGCCGATTTCCACGGTGGCAACGTTCTTGATCCGGATCGGCGTGCCGTCGACGTTGGCCATGACGATGTTGGCAATGTCCTCGGTGCTCGCCACTTGCCCCGGTGCGCGAATCAGCAATTGCTCGCCGCTGCGTTCGATGTAGCCGGCGCCGACGTTGGCGTTGTTGCGCTCCAGCGCCGTCACCAGATCGGTGAGGGTCAGTTTGTAGGCCGCGAGTTTTTTTGGATCGGGCGCAATCTGGTACTCCTTGGCAAAGCCGCCGATGGTGTTGATCTCGGCCACACCGGGGACATTGCGCAATTGCGGCTTGATGATCCAGTCCTGGATCACCCGCAGATCGGTCGGCGTGTAGGGCGTGCCGTCATCCTTCAGCGCGCCTTCTTTCGTCTCGACCGTCCACAAAAAGATCTCGCCGAGCCCGGTGGAGATCGGCCCCATCACCGCCTCCACACCTTCGGGCAATTGCTCCTTGGCGGACTGCAACCGCTCGTTGACCAACTGCCGTGCAAAGAACAGATCTGTGCCGTCCTTGAAGATCACCGTGACCTGGGACAACCCCGAGCGCGACAGTGAGCGGGTCTGCTCCAGCGCCGGCAGGCCGGCCATCGCGGTTTCAATCGGGAACGTAATGCGCTGTTCGGTTTCCAGCGGCGAAAACCCGGCCGCGCCGGTGTTGATCTGCACCTGGACGTTGGTGATATCTGGCACGGCGTCGATCGGCAGTTTCTGGTAACTGGCGATGCCGAGGCCGGCCATGAGCAGAACGGCGAGCAGCACGATGATGCGCTGCTCGATGGCAAACTGGATCAGGCGTTCGAACATGGGAGTCTTCCGCGATTAATGACTGTGCTCGGCCGAGGCTTTGCCCAGCTCCGATTTGAGGACGAAGCTGCCGGCGCTGGCGACTTGCACGCCCGGTTCCAGCCCGGCGGTGACTTCCACCTGCCCCGCCGCACGACTGCCCAGCTCCACCGCTTGAGCCTTGAAGCCGTCGTCGGTGCGCACGAATACCGTGGGTTTGTCCTCGACAGTCTGGATCGCGGTTTCCGGTACGGCGACCTTGGCCTGACGGCTGTCGGTGGCGACCAGCGCGGTGACAAACAGACCCGGACGCCATGAGCCTTGCGGGTTTTCCAGGGTGACGCGCACGGTCGCGGTACGGGTCTGTTCGCCGAGCAGGCTGCCGACGTAAGCCACGGTGCCGCTGACTTCAGCATTCAGTTCCGCCGCGCTGACGGTGACGGGTTTGCCCACTTGCACCTTGTTCAGGTCTTTGGGAGAAACGCCGAAGGTGACCCACACCCGGGACAAGTCCGAGAGCGTGAAGGCCGCTGTGGTTTCATCGACCACCTCGCCCGGCGTCAGGTGTTTTTCCACCACCACGGCGTCGAACGGCGCCCGCAGTTCATAGCGATTGCCGCCGGTGGCGACCACGCTGCCGCTGAGGACGCTGATCTTTTGCCGGGCGTTGCTCACGGCGATTTCGGCTTCTTCCAGGGCCTGTCGCGCCTGGAGGAAATCCTGTTCGGCGGAGATCTTGTCCTGCCACAGTTTCTTCTCGCGCTCGAACGTCGTACGCGCCAAGGCCAGCCGGCGCTGCGCGGCTGCCTGCTCGCTGCGCTGATCGGAAATCTGCTGACTGGCAATCACCGCCAGCAACTGACCTTTCTTCACCGATTGCCCGAGATTGACCGACACCGACTCGACCACCCCCGGTACACGCGGCACCACATGGGCGGTGCGGTCCTCGTCGAAACGCACTTCACCGGGGAACGGCAGGCCGAGACTGATGCGCTGCGCCTTCGCTTCAGCCACTTGAATCCCCGCCGCCGTGATCTGCTCCGCCGTCAATTCGATGTGTCCTTCTTCGCCATGCTCGCCTTCGGCGGCTGCGCCTTCTTCAGCGTGATCCGCATGCTCGGAGGCTTCATCGGCATGCGCATCGATGCCCGAGTTGCCCGCCCACATCGACCCGATGCCAATGCCCAGCGCCAAGGTCGCCGCAGCGACCACGATCAGTTTTTTATCCATGGAAACTCCTCTGCGCCGTGCCATCGCGCAGTGATCAGAAAATTGAAATTCAACGGTTGACGCCGAGGTCGCCGAAAATGCGTTCGATGCGGACCCGGGCGTCGGTCGCCTCGCTCACCGCCTGGATGTATTGGCTGCGAGCGGCGATCAATGTGCGCTGGGCGTCGAGCACGTCGAGGAAGCCGAACTTGCCCATTTCGAATCCGCGAGTGGCGCTGTCGACCGCACTTTGCGCGGCGGGCAGGATGGTCTGATCGAACGCTTTGATTTCGCCGTTGGCGGTCTGCCATTGCTCAAGGGTGGTCTGGATTTCCGTGCGCAGACGCAGCTCGGTGGCGTTGCGCAGGTCCCGTGCCTGATCGGCACGCCGTGCCGCCGCCAGCACATTGCCCTGATTGCGGTTGAACAGCGGAATCGGCATCGACAGCCCGACCACGTTGACCCGCTCGCGCTCGGTTTCGCTGTACTGGCTGCCGATGCTGACGGTGAGATCGGGAATCCGCTGGGACTTCTCCAGTCCCAGAGACGCGTCGCGCTGATCGATCTGCAATTTCGCCAGACGCAGCTCCGCCGTTTCGTTGAGGCGCTCAAGCAAACGGGTCGGTGGTGGGACGCTTGGCAGGCTTTGAGCGGCGCTTTGCACCGTGGTCGAAGTCGGCAACGGTGCGCCCATGACCTGGGCCAGTTGCTGGTACGCATTGGCCTGATCACGCTCGGCGCGGCTCAGTTCCAGGCGAACCTCAGAGAGCTGTACTTGCGCCCGCGTGCCTTCTACCGGCGATGACTTGCCCGCCTCGATCCGCCCCTGGGCCACACGCAACCCGTGTTCGGCGAGTTGCAGCGACTGCCGGGCCAGTTGCAACCGTTGCTGCGCCGTTTGCGCGCCGTTGAACGCTTGAATCACATCGGCGCGCAACGCATTGCGCTTGCGCTCCAGCTCGAGGCCGGCGGCATCCTGCGCACGGCTCGCCACATCGATCCGCGCGCCACGCTTGCCGCCCAGCTCGATCGGCTGACTGAGCATCACCGTGGTGGTGCGCGACTGGCGCCGGGTGTCTTCGGCCTCCCACGAAACCTCGGGATTGGGGATCAGGCCCGCCTGTTTGCGGTCACCTTCGGCAATGCCGATTTCCCACTGCGCAGCGGCCAGATCCGGGTTACCGGCGAAGGCGGTTTGCAGGGCCTGATCCAGGGTCAGGGTCGATGCACTGGCAAGACCTGTACAGGCCAGCAACAAGAGGCCGCTGGCGGTTTTTTTCAGGCGTGAGCGCGCCGTCCGTTCTATTAAACCGGGCAATGGAAGACTTCCTTTAATCAAGAATCTTTGATTGCGCCACGGTAGGGTTTTGAACTTATCGACAAGGTGACTGGAAAATTACAAATCCGTTATCAACAGTTCATCGAAGTTGTTTTGCTCTAGGATTCCGGATTCGAATGGCGTTGTAGCAACACATGGAAACAAATACTGGTTAGTTATCTGCCGAACAGCACTTGCCGAAATCGAAGTCATGAAAAAACCGTTCTATTGCTGCGACAGGCTGTCGCGGACAGCCGGTTTAAAGGCCTTTAACGTTGACTCTGTAGCCACTACAGCCTTTACCTTGCATGCCATCCAGCAACAGAAACCGTCCGGAAGACCTTACAAAAACAACAACTTTCCTGGCCACCTTAATTAAATATCCATTGAATAAAAGTGGTGAAAGATCATGCGAATCCTTGTCGTCGAGGACGAGCTTAAAGCTGCCGAATACTTGCATCAGGGACTGACCGAAAGTGGTTATATCGTTGACCACGCTGTTAACGGCGCCGACGGTTTGCACCTGGCGCAACAACAGGTTTATGACCTGATCATTCTGGATGTGAATCTGCCGGAACTCGACGGCTGGAGCGTGCTTGAACAACTGCGTCGTACTCACTCCACCCGGGTGATGATGCTCACCGCACGCGGTCGCCTGGCGGACAAGATCCGGGGGCTGGATCTGGGCGCCGACGACTATCTGGTCAAACCGTTCGAGTTTCCGGAACTGCTGGCCCGGGTGCGCACCCTGATGCGCCGCAGCGAAAACATCCCGGTGCCGCAGGTACTCAAGGTCGCCGATCTGGAACTTGACCCGGGCCGTCACCGGGCGTTTCGCGGCACGCAGCGCATCGACCTGACAACCAAGGAATTTGCCCTGCTGCACCTGCTGATGCGCCAGTCCGGCGAAGTGCTGACCCGTACCCAGATCATCTCGCTGGTGTGGGACATGAACTTCGACTGCGACACCAACGTGGTCGAGGTCTCGATCCGCCGCTTGCGGGCGAAGATCGACGACCCGTTCGACAGCAAGCTGATCCACACCCTGCGCGGTGTCGGCTATGTGCTGGAGGCCCGGGAATGAAGCCGGCCAGCCTGTCGCTGCGACTGGGACTGACCGTCAGCATTCTCGGTGCATTGCTGGTGGTGTTTCTGGCGATCCTCGCGTATTTCGCCCTGACCCATGAACTAAATGCGTTGTCCCGGGACAGCCTGGAAAAGAAGATGGCGCAGGTGGAACACAGCCTGTCGCTGTACGTCGATGCCAATGAAGTCAGTGGCAAGCCGCACATTCTGCTCGATCAGGTCATGGGGCATGACAACCTGACGCTGACGATTTATGACCGGGGCAATTTGCGCTCACCGCTGCTCAAGTCCGGGTCGGGATTGACGGACCCACGGATTGAATTGAAAGCGGTGCGGGCGACAACCGATCAACTGACTTACACCGACAGCGCCGATGCCGAAGGCGCGAAATTTCTTACTGCCTCGAAGCTGATCCGCCTGAAGGACGGCAGCAACGTGCCGGTGCTGTTGTCGATGGACAATGCCCACGATCAGGCCCTGCTCAGCGCCTATTTGCGCTCGACGCTGATGGCCTTGCCGTTGCTGCTGGTGTTCATCGGCCTGACCGCCTGGGGCGCAGTGCAGCGTGGACTGGCGCCGCTGCGCGAGTTTCGCAAAGTGGCGGCCCGGGTGACCACCCAGGACCTCGACCACCGGCTTTCAGTGGTGAATATGCCTCAGGAACTGAGCGAACTGGCGCAGGGCATCAACGTCATGCTCGATCGCCTGGACAGCGGCGTGCAGCAGTTGTCGCAATTCTCCGATGACCTGGCCCACGAACTGCGCACGCCGATCAACAACCTGATGGGCAAGGCGCAGGTCACGCTCTCGCGCAAGCGTACGGTCGAGGACTACAAGGACGTGTTGGTGTCGTGCACTGAGGAACTGGAGCGCGTCGCGCGAATTGTCTCGGACATGCTGTTTCTGGCCCAGGCCAGTCAGCCGATGGCGCACGCGTCGTTCGAGCCGATTGCACTGGAAGATGAGGCGTTCAGGGTGGCCGACCTGTTTTCCCTGTCGGCGCAGGACAAGCAGATTCATCTGAAGGTGGTCGGCAGCGCCCGGGTGTCGGGCGACCGTTTGATGATCCAGCGGGCGATATCGAACCTGCTGTCCAATGCCCTGCGCCACTGCCCGCCCGGCAAAACCGTTTCGCTGTTCATTGAACAGTCACCGACACAGGTGGCGCTGCGGGTGAGCAATCCTGGTGCCGGCATCGAAGCGCAGCACTTGCCGCATCTGTTCGACCGCTTTTACCGGGTCGACAGCAGCCGTGCTCGCTCGCAGGGCAGCACCGGTCTGGGGCTGGCCATCGTGCGCTCGATCATGAGCCTGCATTCGGGCACCGCGCAGGTGCAAAGCCGTCCGGGGGCGATGACGGTTTTCAGCCTGGTGTTTCCCGTGTTCGCGGAAAAGCATTAAAGCCTTCAAGCAGATTTGTGCGGTGTTTTCTCAATCTTCGTCAGAAAAATCACCGCACAAGTGCGCCATACCTCCATGCAAATCCTTCAGTGCGATTTTGCGTCAGTCTCACGATGAATCGTCTGACATGGACAGGGAAAAACTTCGCAGACGATTGGTTCCTTATCGTTTCATTCGCCTTCTTGCACGCCGCTCCCGCCCCTCCAAAACAAGCCTTTGCGTTAAACCTGACGCGTCTATTCAAGATTTATCAGTACGTATTTCGGCGCGGGTAAAAACCGCGAACGGAAACGTCTGGATATTTTTGACCCCCTCGACACTGCCCTCTTAGATTCGGCTCGTGCTTGCAACAGCACACTCAAACAACAACCAAGGAGAAACCTCATGGGCTACATGGGCAGCTGGAACGCCAACCAGATCGACGAACTCGACGAACAGGAAACCCCTTCGGCCGAGCAGATCGAAGCACTGCAACTGACCGAAGAAGAACAGACGGAACTGAACGCCGAGTGACAAGACCCGCGAGGGCCGCGCGCCCTCGCGGGCTTTCCAGGAAGGTATCCATGGACAAGACAAGGATGGCCGAGCGTGAGCTGACGGCCGATCAGGCAGAGCGACGTATCCAGGCCGAGCTTGCACGCCTTGGCCTCACGCCGGTAACCCGCACACTCGGCAACAAGGTGGTCGCCGTTCAGGCGAGTCTTCACGGCAGCGACAATCGTCATGCCCGTGGCGGCGGCAAGGGTTATGCGGATCAGGCACACCTGGGCGCGCTGTATGAAGCGCTTGAGCATTATTGGACGGATGAACGCTTTGCGACCGATGTTCACCACGAGACGGAGCGCTATTTCAAAGACACACCGATCTTTGCCGATGACTCGCTTCTGCAGAGGCTCTGTCAGCAAAACGTGCGCATCCCCTGCAGGACCTACGTCTGTCCGCCGTGGCATGACCGTTTTTCCTATCCGGTTGCGCTGACTTCTCCCAACGGTTCACTTCAGCCTTCTTCACCGGACACGGCCGACTGCCGCGTGGTACGACGCTACGCCAGCAACAGCGGCACCGCCATTGGCGCCACTTACAGCGAAGCGATGCTGCACGCCACCAACGAATGCATCGAACGCGATGCCGTGTCGCTGTTTCTGCTCAACCATTTCTATTACGAAAACCACCCGCCCCTGCGACGGGTGGCCCGCCTCAGTGACGGCGATGACCTCGGTCGTCTGTGGACCGATGCCGAACAGGAAATCGGCGGCGAAATCGTGCTGGTGGATATCAGCAGCGAATTCAAGGCACGAACCTTTCTGGCCTTCACGACGAAGCCGGGGCCTCATCCACAGGTTTACGGCAGCGGCTGTTCACTCGACCCACGTCACGCCGCATGGCGTGCGCTCAGTGAACTGGTGCAATTGCAATTGAATGCCGCCGAGTCCGAATACCACCAGACGCTGACCAATGCACTACGCAACCTGCAGCCCTTCCCGCGCCTGCTGCGCTGCGCGCAATTTGATCCGCAGACGCTGTTGCATCGCTGCCCGCAACACGAAGTAGCGCTGCCCGGCGTCAGTGAGGACATGTCCGTGGACGATCAACTCCACTTGCTGACTCAAGACCTGCAAAGCCACGGCCGTACGCTGGGCGCTTCGATCCTGCAGCGAACCGAGCTCGGCACAACCCTGCTCAACGTGGTGATTCCCGGACTGGAGTGGTTCTTCGTGGTTTCCAGCGGCAACGTTGTCATCCCCCAGGCCCGGGGTCGTACTCTGGAGAGAACCGCCCCATGAACCGACTCGATCGCTCCCGGGAGCTGGCATTGGCAAGCTCCATGGCCCGACACCTGAACGAGAACGGTGGCGTCGGCCATTACCTCGAACCGCCAGGCAGCGGACTGCATCACGTATTTTTCCTGCGGGTGAATGGCGAGGTCTGGGTCGGCCGCAAGCGCCTGCAACGTGACCGGCATTTTCGATGGCAGGCCAGCAGCGTGCTCAAACCCTGCATGTTGCTGGGTCCGCATCTCCACTCACTATGGGGGGATGAAGGTTTGTCGATCGGCTATCGGACGGCCTCTGTCGAACAGAAAGCGCAGACCTTTGAACGAGCACTGCGTCTGGCTGACAGCGAGATTCTGTTCCCGTTTCCGATAGTTGACGCGGCAGGACGGGAAGTGGTCTGTCCGGCTGATTTCTGGCAATGCAGCGAATCACTGGCCGAACAATTGAACAACGATGAACAACACCTGCGCGAACAGTGCGCGGGGCTGCTCCAGGCAATCACCGAAACCGGCGCGTTGATCTACGACCCGGCCTGTTCGACGGGCGAGTTCATTGCCTACCTCGCCCGCGCCCTCCCTGACTGTCTGTGTCTGGGGAGTGATCGCTCAGCCTCAATGATTGAACACGCCCGACAAGTTCATGGGAGGACGTCAGTCGAGTTTCGTTTGCTCGATGCGCGTGACGCCTTTGATGCCGGAATTCACTGCGATGTACTGATCCTGCGTTTCCTCAATGCCGAAGTCTTGACCCGCCGGGAAGCCCGGGCCGCATTCGAATCACTGATCCGTTGCGTCAAACCTGGCGGCACCCTCCTCGTTTTCGGTCACACCCCGGTGCTGATCCCTGTCGTCTGGCTCGCCGCCGCCCACAAACTGCAACTGGAATCCAGCGTCGCGGCACGTCCGGGACAAATGGAACTGTTCCAGTTCTATCGCCTGAAGGTCGCGACCGCATGACGTTTTCCCTGCAAGGCAAAGGCTTTTACCCGACCGACGACGGTCATCAACTCTATTGGGAACGGCATGGGGTCACGGGAGGCGAACCGGTGTTTTTCCTGCATGGAGGCCCCGGCGGGCGAATCAGCCGCCATCACCTGGAATTCTTCGACCTGCGCCGTTTCGACATCATCCTGTTTGACCAGCGCGGTTGCGGGCGCTCGACGCCTTACGGCGAATTGCGCAACAACACCACAGGCCTGTGTGTCGAAGACATCGACGCTCTGCGCCAGCATTTCGGCTTCGAAAAGATCAGTGTGCTCGGCGTTTCGTGGGGCAGTTGGCTGGCGATCCAATACCAGCAGCGATATCCGCAGCACCTGCTGAAAACCACACTGGTATCAGTGTTCGTACCTTTCGCGACCAATGTCCGGGCGTACGACCGGGCTCTCAATGAGGGGCTGGCGCAATCGCCACCAGCGACCTCAAGCCATCGCGCCAAAGACATCTTCCGGATACTCGGCGAAGGCTGCCCGTTGCAACAGCGCGTCGCCGCCATCGAATGGTTGAATGCTGTTCTGCGCCGCACGGGCCAGACGGTTTGCCCCGGCACACTGGGGAGCTTCGTCGATCAGGAAGCGGTACTCGCCATCCGTCTGGAATTGCATTACCACCTTCAAGGCTATTTCTTCCAGCCAAGGGACCAGAAGCTGACCCTCGACGACAACACCCTGCTGATCCAGGGCATTCGCGATACCTTCGGCATGGCCAGCGTGCGCTGGCTCAGGCAACGCATGAACATTCACTGCCGTTTGCTGCATGCCGGGCACAACGCCTTCGAAAGCGCCATTCTCAAAGCCGTGCGCCGGGCGGTGAAACGTGAAATCGAGGGCTGAAAAAAACGACACCCGAAGGTGCCGTCCTGTCCCGCAAAAACGCTTACTTGCGTGCTGCCTCCCACGACTTGAGCAGTTCGTTGTAGCTCACGGTCTCGCCTTTCGGTTTCTCGTTGGCCAGTTTCGGCTTCGGTGCACCCGGCTGGTCGAACCAGTATTGCGCGTCGCGCTCGGGGTTCATTTTCGGGGCACAGGTGGCCTGGGCCTTGGAGCGCTCCAGACGGGTCATGATCGCGTCCTGATCCTTGGCCAGGCCGTCGAGCGCCTGTTGCGGGGTCTTGTCGCCGCTGGCGGCTTCGGCGATGTGGCTCCACCACAGTTGTGCCAGACGTGGGTAGTCCGGCACGTTGGTGCCGGTCGGCGTCCATTGCACCCGCGCCGGGCTGCGGTAGAACTCGACCAGACCGCCGAGTTTCGGTGCCAGGTCAGTCATGGCTTGCGAGTTGATGTCCGACTCGCGGATTGGCGTCAGGCCGACGATGGTTTTCTTCAGCGACACGGTTTTCGAGGTCACGAACTGCGCGTACAGCCAGGCCGCGAGTTTCTGTTTCTCAGGCGTGGACTTCATGAAGGTCCAGGAACCCACGTCCTGATAACCCAGCTTCATGCCCTCTTCCCAGTAAGGACCGCGCGGCGATGGCGCCATGCGCCATTTCGGTGTGCCGTCGGCGTTGACCACCGGCAGACCCGGTTTGGTCATGTCGGCAGTGAACGCGGTGTACCAGAAAATCTGCTGAGCGATGTTGCCCTGGGACGGCACCGGGCCGGACTCGGAGAAGGTCATGCCCGCCGCTTCCGGTGGCGCGTAGGCCTTGAGCCAGTCCACATACTTGGTCGTGGCGAACACCGCCGCCGGGCCGTTGGTATCGCCACCGCGGGTCACGCTGGAACCCACCGGGTGGCAGTCTTCGACGCGGATGCCCCACTCGTCCACCGGCAAGCCGTTGGGCAGGCCCTTGTCGCCGCCACCGGCCATGGAGAACCAGGCGTCGGTGAAGCGCCAGCCCAGGGACGGGTCTTTCTTGCCGTAGTCCATGTGCCCGTAAATGCGTTTGCCGTCGATTTCCTTGACGTCTTCGCTGAAGAATTTGGCGATGTCTTCATAGGCGGACCAATTCACCGGCACACCCAGGTCATAACCGTATTTTTCCTTGAACTTGGCTTTCAGGTCGGCGCGTTCGAACCAGTCGGCGCGGAACCAGTACAGGTTGGCGAATTGCTGGTCGGGCAATTGATAGATCTTGCCGTCCGGCGCGGTGGTAAAGGAAATGCCGATGAAGTCCTTGATGTCGAGGGTCGGCGAGGTGAAGTTTTTGCCTTCGTTGGCCATCAGGTCGGTGATCGACTCGGTCTTGCCATAGCGAAAGTGTGTACCGATCAGGTCCGAGTCGTTGACCCAGCCGTCGTAGATGTTCTTGTCCGACTGCATCACCGTCTGCATTTTTTCCACAACGTCGCCTTCCTGCAGCAGGTCGTGGGTCAGCTTGATCCCGGTGATTTCGCTGAAGGCCTTGGCCAGCACCTTGGATTCATATTCGTGGGTGGTCAGGGTTTCCGAGACGACCTTGATGTCCATCCCGCGAAACGGCTCGGCGGCCTTGATGAACCACTTCAGCTCTTCAAGTTGCTGCTCCGGTGTCAGGGTCGACGGCTTGAACTCGCTGCCGATCCATTTTTTTGCCGCGTCCTCGTAGGCATCGGCCCAGGCGGATGCGCTCAAACCGCTGAGTGCCAGCATGGCTGCCAATGAAATGCTATGTCGCAGCTTATTGTTTTTGTCGAACATAGAGACCTCCTGTTTAAGTTCTGGAGCACGATTGCCGAGCGATTCGACTAGCCCCAACGCATCACAGCCAACAGCCACACCAGGGACAACGCGGACGCTACCCAGATGCTCCAGTCGGTTACGCCGATCACCAGCAGATGCAGGTAGGCGCTGCCGAGAAGACCGATGAACAAGCGATCGCCACGGGTGGTGGCAATCGGCAGAAACCCTCGCCGCAAGATGCTCGGCGAGCGCAGCTCCCAGGTGGTCATGCCCACCAGGATCAAACCAATCACGATGAAAAATGCCGCCGTCGGGACGGTCCAGCTCATCCATTCCATCATCAGTTCCTCAGACCCGGCCCAGGGCAAAGCCCTTGGCCACGTGGTTGCGAACAAACCAGATCACCAGCATGCCCGGCAGGATGGTCAGCACCCCCGCCGCTGCCAGCACGCCCCAGTCGATGCCGGACGCCGACACCGTGCGCGTCATCACCGCCGCGATCGGCTTGGCATTCACCGAGGTCAGCGTGCGGGCCAGCAGCAGTTCGACCCAGGAAAACATGAAGCAGAAAAACGCTGTCACCCCGATGCCGGAACCGATCAGCGGGATGAAAATCTTCACGAAGAACTTGGGAAAGCTGTAGCCATCGATGTAGGCGGTTTCATCGATTTCCTTGGGCACGCCGGACATGAATCCTTCGAGAATCCAGACCGCCAGCGGCACGTTGAACAGGCAGTGCGCCAACGCCACGGCGATGTGGGTATCGAACAGGCCAATCGACGAATACAACTGAAAGAACGGCAGCAGAAACACTGCCGGCGGCGCCATGCGGTTGGTCAGCAGCCAGAAGAACAGGTGCTTGTCACCGAGGAAGCGGTAACGGGAAAACGCGTAAGCCGCCGGCAATGCCACGCTCAGGGAAATCACCGTGTTCAGGCTCACGTAGTACAGCGAGTTGAGATAACCGGTGTACCAGCTCGGATCCGTAAAGATCACCTTGTAGTTGTGCAAAGTGAAATCCTGGGGAAACAGCGTCAGGCCGCCGAGGATTTCGGTGTTGCTCTTGAACGACATGTTCAGCAGCCAGTAGATCGGCACCAGCAGGAACAGGATGTAGAGCAGCAGTGGGATCACTTTTCTCTTGCTCATGGCCGGGCCTCAGCGGTTGGCATCGCTGTGGGTCATGGCGGTATAGAACAGCCAGGACACCAGCAGGATGATCAGGAAGTACACCAGCGAAAACGCCGCCGCCGGCCCCAGGTCGAATTGGCCTACAGCCATCTGGGTCAACGTCTGACTCAAGAAGGTCGTGGCATTGCCCGGCCCGCCGCCGGTGAGCACGAACGGCTCGGTGTAGATCATGAAGCTGTCCATGAAGCGCAACATCACCGCGATCAGCAGCACGCTCTTCAGTTTGGGCAACTGGATGTGACGGAACACCGCCCACGCCGAAGCCCGGTCGATCCGCGCCGCCTGGTAATACACATCGGGAATCGCCCGCAGCCCGGAGAAACACAGCAGCGCCACCAGCGACGTCCAGTGCCACACGTCCATCACCAGCACCGTGACCCACGCATCCATGGTGTTGGCCGCGTAGTTGTAGCTGATGCCCATGGCATTGAGGCTCGATCCCATCAAACCGATATCGGCGCGGCCGAAGATCTGCCAAATGGTGCCAACCACGTTCCATGGAATCAGCAGCGGAATCGCCAGCACGATCAGCACCACCGATGACCAGCGGCCCTTGGTCGGCATGGTCAGCGCAATGGCAATTCCCAGCGGAATTTCGATCAGCAGCACACACGCCGAATAGATGAACTGGCGCAGCAACGAGTCATGCAGACGCGGATCAAGCAGCACCTGCTTGTACCAGTCGGCGCCGACGAAGTAGCGGCTGGACTGATCAAAGATGTCCTGCACCGAGTAATTGACCACGGTCATCATCGGTATCACCGCACTGAAGGCCACCAGCAGGAACACCGGCAACACCAGCCACCAGGCCTTGTTGTTCTGCACCTTGTTCATGGCTGCACCTCTTCGCTGGCTTCAAGCAGGAATTCATCGGCGTAGACCATCAGCCACTGCGCCGGAAAGCTGATGTACGACGTGCCCTGGGGCACCGGTTTGTCTTCGGCCAGACGCACCTTCAGTGCTGCGCCGTCCAGATCCAGGGTCATGATCTTGTAGGTGCCAAGGTCTTCGACGTGTACGACCCGCGCCTGCATCGCGTCATCGAACGGCTCGTCCCACACATGAATGAACTCAGGGCGGATGCCGACTTTCAGATTTTTCCATTGGCCGTGTTCGATATGGCGTTGCAAGGCGTCGGAAAGCGGCAGATGGGTCGAGTTGAAACCCACCCCGCCCGGTTGCGGCTGCACCTCGATCAGGTTCATTCCGGGGCTGCCGATGAAGTAGCCGACAAAGGTGTGGCTCGGCCGCTCGAACAATTCCCGGGGTGTGCCGAACTGCACGATCTGGCCGCCGTACATCACCGCAATCTTGTCGGCGAAGGTCGAGGCCTCCAGCTGATCGTGGGTGACGTAGACCATGGTGATGTTGAATTGCTCGTGGATCTGCTTGAGCTTGCGCCGCAGTTTCCACTTCAGATGCGGGTCGATCACCGTCAGCGGCTCGTCGAAGAGGATCGCCGAAACGTCGTCGCGCACCAGACCACGGCCCATGGAGACTTTCTGTTTTTCGTCAGCGGTGAGGTTGCGCGCCTTTTTGCTCAACAGGTTTTGCAGGTCGAGGACTTCGGCGATTTCCTGCACTTTGCTGTGGACTTTGGCCTCGGCCATGCCCTGATTGCGCAACGGGAAGGCCAGGTTGTCGAACACGGTCATGGTGTCGTACACCACCGGAAACTGGAAAACCTGGGCGATGTTGCGCTTCTCCGGGGTCAGGTCGTTGACCGCTTTGCCGTCGAACAGCACATGACCCTGAGACGGGCTGAGCAGGCCGGAAATGATGTTGAGCAAGGTCGACTTGCCGCAACCCGACGGCCCGAGCAAGGCATAGGCACCGCCCTGCTCCCAGATGTGATCCATCTCGCGGATGGCGTAGTCTTCCGGTCCGCCCGGGGTTTTGCTGTAGCTGTGGGCAAGGTGTTGCAAACGGATTTCGGCCATCAGGCAACCCTCGCGACACGCCGGCCCGGCGCCTGCACCAGACGGCCCTGCGCATCGAACACAAACAGTTTATGGGTCGGGATATAGATGCGGATCGGCGCATCGACGTCGTATTCGTGAACGCCGGGCAGGTGCAGCACCAGCAGGAAATGCTCGTTGCGCACGTGCAGGAAGGTTTCCGAACCGCTGATCTCCGCCACCTCGACGGTCACGGCCAATTCGAGGTCGTCATCGTTGCTCGGCACCAGCGAGATGTGGCTCGGACGCACGCCGAAACGGAACTCGCCCTCGCCCACCGGCCGCAGGTCAACGTTCAACGGGAAGTGCACGAAGTTGGCGAAACTCACTTCGTTACCGGCGATGCGCCCCGGCATCAGGTTGATCGGCGGCTCGGAGAACAATTCCGCCGCCAGCACCGTTTGCGGCTGGTGATAGACCTCGGTCGAGGGACCGCTCTGGATCACCCGGCCTTCGTGAAGAATGGTGGTCGTACCGCCCAGCGCCAGCGCTTCGTTGGGCTCGGTGGTGGCGTAGATGGCGATGGTGTGGCGCGCCTTGAACAGCTCGCGCATTTCCTGGCGCAGTTCTTCGCGCAGTTTGTAGTCGAGGTTGACCAGTGGCTCATCGAACAGGATCAGTTCGGCATCCTTGACCAGCGCCCGGGCCATGGCGGTGCGCTGTTGCTGGCCGCCGGACAGCTCCAGCGGATAGCGCTTCAGGAACTTCTCGATGCGCAGCATCTTTGCGGTTTCCTGCACCTTGCTCTGGATCTGCTCGTTAGAGATCCCGGCTTGGCGCAGCGGCGAGGCGATGTTTTCGAACACCGTCATGGTCGGGTAATTGATGAACTGCTGATAGACCATCGACACGTTGCGCAGACGCACCGGGCGTTGGGTGACATCGACGCCGTTCATCAGGATGCGGCCGCTGTCGGGCTTGTCCAGACCGGCCATCAGGCGCATGAGGCTGGTCTTGCCGGACAGCGTGCGCCCGAGCAGGACGTTGAAGGATCCGGCTTCGAATTTCAGGTTTGCATCGTCGATCCAGGTCTGGCCCTCGACGGTGCGGCTGACGTGCTCCAGGGTGAGTGACATGGCTCGGCCTTTTTATTATTGGAGTCAAGCGACGTGTGCAAGAGAGCGACATTCGTGCCAGAAATCCCAAGCCGTTGATTCGCCCCGAAAATCGCCAAAAACGCGGATAAGCCACCTTCATTGCTGAACACATTTGAACAGTTCAACGATTGACAATGAACAATAGTGAACAACACTCTATCGATGCTTTTCAGGTCCCGAGGGGCCTCATAACAATAATAAAAACGCTGCTTTCAGAGGCTGACTGCCATGTCCGCACCTGCCCCGCCGCTTTCCCACGAAGCCATCGTCCAGGACTCCTGGTCCCGTTGCCGCGCCTTCGGTCTCAAGCATCAAAGTGCACCGGCATTCGACCAGTTGCCCGCCTCCGGTATCGCGCAGTTGCTCGACAGTCACCATTCGCTGGTGCAGACCACCCATCAGGAAGTGCTGCCGTACTACGAGAATATCCTGAGCAACTCCAACTGCCTGATCATGCTGGCCGACAATCAGGGCCAGGTGCTGACGTCCTGGGGCACCCAGCGCTTTATCGAGCCTAATCTGGCACGGGGTTTTCAGGCCGGGGCAAGCTGGATGGAACACGCCAGCGGCACCAATGCCATCGGCACGGCGCTGGCCTGCGAGCAGGCGGTGCATATCGAGCACGACGAGCATTTCCTCAAGGCCAACCGTTTCATGACCGGCTCCGCCGCGCCGATCTTCAACGCCGAGCGCAAGGTCATCGCCGTGCTCGATGTGTCGAGCGACAGCTACCTGCCGCCCTCCCACACCCTCGGCATGGTCAAGATGATGAGCCAGACCGTGGAGAACCGGCTGATCCTCAACCTGTTCCATGGCCAGCATTTTCAACTGACCTTCAACACCGGGTTGAACAACCTCGACAGCCAATGGGCGGGTTTGCTGATTTTCGATGAGAGCGGTCAGGTGCTGTCAGCCAACCGCCGGGCCGACAATTTGTTGGGCGTGCGGCTGTCGCGGGTGAGTGTCGAGAGTCTGTTCAAGGTGTCGTTGCTGGAGTTGCTGAATCAGCCGGACGGGTTGCCGTTTTCCTTGCAGACGTCGGGGCGCAATCGATTCCAGTGCCTGTTGAAGCGGCCCAAGCAGGCACCCATTCAAGCACGAGTGTTTGCGGAGTCCGGACCCACCGAACCGAAAGTCGCCGCACCGACGGGAATCAGCCTGAGCACCCTGCACTTCGGCGACAGCCGCGTGGAAAAAGCCGTGCGTCAGGCCGAGCGCCTGCTGGAAAAAGACATTCCGCTGTTGATCCACGGAGAAACCGGCGTCGGCAAGGAAGTCTTCGTCAAAGCCCTGCACCACGCCAGTTCCCGCAGCAAACAGGCATTCATCGCCGTGAACTGCGCAGCGATCCCCGCCGAACTGGTGGAGTCCGAATTGTTCGGCTACGAGAAAGGCGCCTTCACCGGCGCCAACCAGAAAGGCAGCATCGGCCTGATCCGCAAGGCCGACAAGGGCACGCTGTTCCTCGACGAGATCGGCGACATGCCGCTGCCGACCCAGGCCCGCCTGTTGCGGGTATTGCAGGAACGTTGCGTGCAACCGGTGGGCAGCAGCGAGTTGTTTCCGGTGGATCTGCGGATCATCTCCGCCACCAACCGCTCGTTGCGCGAACAGGTGCAACTGGGGCGCTTTCGCGAGGATTTGTACTACCGCATCGGCGGCCTGACCCTGGAACTGCCACCGCTGCGCGAACGCAGTGACAAACAAGCGTTGTTCAAGCGCTTGTGGGAACAACATCGCGAACCGACGCAATGGGCGGGATTGAGTCGCGAAGTATTGGAATTGTTCGACCGGCATCCATGGCCGGGCAATCTGCGCCAGGTCAGCAGCGTGATGCAGGTGGCGCTGGCCATGGCCGAAGAGCAACCGGTAAGACCTGAGCATTTACCGGATGATTTCTTTGTCGATCTGGAGATGGAGCCGCTGGAAACGCCAGAGCCCTTGGGTATCGATCTGAATGACAGCGAGGCGTTGAATCGGGAACTGCAGGCGGCAGGGGGCAATATTTCCCATCTGGCTCGGCGGTTGGGGGTGAGCCGCAATACCCTTTATAAACGCTTGCGCCAGGCTGAAGGCTGACTGCCGCTCGCGAAGGCGTCAGTCCCGCCCCCCTAAAAAACCCTTCACTGCACCCATTGACCGTACCAGCTAGACTGTGACGAAATGTTTCAGGTTTTCGCCCCCTCTTCCTGATCCTCACAGGGTAAGTTCTTTGACCAACATCTGTTCTACCGGCCTTGATATCGGCTTCGCCTCGCTGGATTACCTGCAGATCGGCATCCTCGGCGTCATTCAAGGCATCACCGAATTGCTGCCCGTTTCCTCCACCGCCCACATGCGCATCGTTCCGGCCCTTCTTGGCTGGCCGGATCCCGGCTCGGCGTTTTCCGCCGCCATGCAACTGGCCGCACTGGCGGCGGTGGTCAGTTATTTCTGGCGCGATGTGAGACAGGTCGCGACCGGCAGTCTGGAGGCAGTGCGACAACGGGATTTCAACAATCAATGGTTCATCCTCGCGGTAGCCATCGTGCTGGCGACTATCCCCATCGGTATTGCCGGCATCGCCTTGTCGTCGACGCTCAATGCCTGCAACTCGCCGTTGCGCGGTTTGATGGTGATCGGGATTTCCTGCGTGGTGATGGCGGTGCTGCTGGCCATCGCCGAACTCACCTGTCGCCATCGCCGCACAGTGGGCGAAATGCGTCTGCGCGATGCGCTGATCGTGGGTATCGCTCAGATCGGGGCGCTGATTCCCGGCGTTTCGCGCTCCGGGTCGACGCTGACGGCGGCGTTGTTCCTTAACTTCAAACGTGAGGAAGCAGCACGCTTCTCCTTCCTGCTCGGGCTGCCGGCCATCGCGCTGGCGGGGTTGAAGGAGTTGTGGGTGTTGTTCCATGCGCAATTGCCGGCGCAAGCCTGGGCACACCTGATTTTCGGGCTGGTGATTGCCAGTATCTCGGCGTTTTTCGCGATCTGGGGCCTGATGCGGTTTCTGGAGAAATTCTCCACCTGGCCATTCGTGATTTACCGCGCAGTACTGGGGATTTTCCTGATTGTCGCGGTCAGCACCGGGCTCTTGAGTTAAGGCCCGCCGCAAAAAACAAAACCCGCCTGGTGCGGGTTTTGTTTTTTGTGGCTTCATACAACGCAGGTTACTGGCAGGTCGGTTCAACACTCGTTGATACGGCACCCAAGGTACGCAGCCCGGCCAGCACCACTATCAGCATCCCCAGCCCGGCGAAAACGGCGACGCCGAAACCGGCCCGAGCGCCATAGGCATCAACGATCAAACCCGAGAGCAAACCACCCAGGGCGACGCCGATGCTGATGCCGGTGGTCATCCATGTCAGCCCTTCGGTAATCCTCGACGGCGGGATGATGATCGTCCCCAGCTTCATGACCACGACCATGGTTGGCGCAAAGGATATGCCGGCGATAAACAGCATCGCCGAGAGGACATAAACGTCAGGTGAGAACAGCGGCAATACGCCTGTGATGGCCGTGACCAATATCCCGATAAAGAACTGCTTCTCTATCGGCAGGGTAACCCTCAAGGCACCGAACGTCAGGCCCGCCACCAGTGAGCCGAACGCATAGGCGGCGAGGATGAAGGTCGCTGAGGCAGGCCAGCCTTGCGCATTGGCGAAGGCGACGACGGCGACATCGATCGAGCCTCCGATTGCGCCCATCGCCAACAGCGCCAGCACGATGGTGGGAACGCCGGGAATCAGCAGGGTTGAACCTGTATGCCTTGTATGGCCCACAACAACCTTGGGTTCGGTCTGACGCTGCAGGAGAAACGCCGTCACCCCGACGGCCAGCAGCCCGACTGCGACCAGCGGCCCGGCTTCGGCAAAAAGACTCACGCTCAAACCGATCGCCAGGGGTGGGCCGATGATGTAAGCGAGTTCGGTCAGCACCGTATCCAGGGAGAACGCCGTGTGCAGCTGCGGCTTGCCCCGGAACAGTTGCGTCCAGCGGGCACGGATCATCGACGGCATGCTCGGCATGGTGCCCGCCAATGCAGCCAGAACAAAAAGTAATGCCGCCGGTGCTCTCATATAGACGGCAAAGATCAGCGCCAGCAGCATGCCGATGCTGAAAGTCGTCACGACAGGCAGCACACGGCTCTGGCCACGCTGATCGACGAGTTTCGAGATGTACGGGCCGATCAGTGCATTGGCGAGGGTGAACGTTCCGGCGACTGCACCGGCCAGCCAGTAGATACCGGTTTGCTCCACCAACATGGTAATGATGCCAATGCCGATCATCGCCTGCGGTAATCGTGCGATAGCGCTCGCGAGCACCAACCCCGTTGCGCCGGGGGTTGTCAGGAGTTCGCGATAGTGGTTTGCCATGATTTCTCCATCCCATAAACGTCGCCGACCAGCATCCCGCTACAAGGGCTGCTGCCCATGTTGGTCGCGTCAGTCATCAAGACCTACGCGCAGAGTAAAAGCAACACCACCTGAACAGCAGAAAAACAAAAACCCGCACAAGGCGGGTTTTGTTTTGAAGCCAAACACAACAATCAGTCAGCCAGACGCCAGGTCGTGCCGCCCTTGCCGTCTTCCAGCACCACGCCCATGGCGGTGAGCTGGTCGCGGATGCGGTCGGATTCGGCCCAGTCCTTGCCGGCACGTGCCGCCAGACGCGCAGCGATCAGCGCTTCGACTTCGGCTGCATCGACACGCCCTTCGGCGCCGGCCTGAAGGAAGTCATCGGCTTCGAGCTGCAACACACCCAGCACGCTGGCCAGTTCTTTCAGGCGTGCCGCCAGACCGGCCGCCGCATCGAGATCGCTCTCGCGCAGACGGTTGATCTCGCGCACCATCTCGAACAGCACCGCGCAGGCTTCCGGCGTGCCGAAGTCGTCGTTCATCACCGTAGTGAAACGCTCGACGAAGGCTTCGCCGCCCGCCGGAGCAACGCTCGGCAGACCTTTCAACGCGTGGTAGAAACGCTCCAGTGCGCCCTTGGCGTCCTTGAGGTTGTCTTCCGAGTAGTTGATCGCGCTGCGGTAGTGGCTCGACACCAGCAGGTAACGCACGACTTCCGGGTGGTACTTGTCGAGCACGTCGCGAATGGTGAAGAAGTTGTTCAAGGACTTGGACATCTTCTCGCCATTGATACGGATCATGCCGCAATGCATCCACGCGTTGGCGTAGGTCTTGCCGGTGGCCGCTTCGCTCTGGGCGATTTCGTTTTCGTGGTGCGGGAACTCGAGGTCGCTGCCGCCGCCATGAATGTCGAAAGTCTCACCGAGGCAGCAGGTGGACATCACCGAGCACTCGATGTGCCAGCCCGGACGCCCGGCGCCCCACGGCGACTCCCAGCTCGGCTCGCCCGGCTTGACGCCTTTCCACAGCACGAAGTCCAGCGGATCCTCCTTGGCTTCGTCGACCTCGATCCGCGCACCGATGCGCAGGTCTTCGATCTTCTTGCGCGAGAGCTTGCCGTAGCCCATGAACTTGCCGACGCGGTAGTACACGTCGCCATTGCCCGGGGCGTAGGCGAAACCCTTGTCGATCAGGGTCTGGATCATCGCGTGCATGCCAGGGATGTGATCCGTGGCGCGCGGCTCCATGTCCGGCTTCTTGATGTTCAGACGCGCTTCGTCTTCGTGCATCGCGGCGATCATGCGCTCGGTCAACGCTTCGAACGACTCGCCGTTCTCGTTGGCACGGTTGATGATCTTGTCGTCGATGTCGGTGATGTTGCGCACGTAGGTCAGGTCATAACCGCTGAACCGCAACCAGCGGGTCACCAGGTCGAACGCGACCATGCTGCGGCCGTGGCCCAGGTGGCAGTAGTCGTACACGGTCATCCCGCAGACGTACATGCGCACCTTGTTGCCATCCAGCGGCTTGAAGACTTCTTTGCTCTTGGTGAGCGTGTTGTAGATCGAAAGCACGATGGTTCCTTAAGACTTGATCACTGGCCCCACGAATCACGCAGGGTCACGGTACGGTTGAATACCGGATGACCTGGTTTCGAGTCCTTGATATCCGCGACGAAGTAGCCTTCACGCTCGAACTGGAAACGGTCTTCCGGCTGTGCATTGCCCAGCGAGGGTTCAGCACGACAACCGGTCAGCACTTGCAGTGAGTCAGGGTTGATGTTGTCCAGGAAACTCGCGCTGTCTTCGGCCTTCTCCGGGTTCGGAGAACGGAACAGGCGATCGTACAGACGCACTTCGCACTCGACGCTGGCAGCGGCCGGCACCCAGTGGATCACGCCCTTGACCTTGCGGCCTTCAGGGTTCTTGCCCAGGGTGTCCGGATCGTAGGAGCAACGCAGCTCGACGATGTTGCCGTCGGCGTCCTTGATCGCTTCGTCGGCACGGATCACGTAGCTGCCACGCAGACGCACTTCGCCGTTCGGCTCCAGGCGCTTGTAGCCTTTTGGCGGCTCTTCCATGAAGTCATCACGGTCGATGTAGATTTCACGGGCGAACGGCAGCTGGCGCACGCCGAGTTCTTCTTTCTGCGGATGACGCGGCAGTTCGAGGTTTTCGACCTGGTCTTCCGGGTAGTTGGTGATCACGACCTTCAACGGACGCAGCACGCACATGGCGCGCGGAGCGTTGGCGTCCAGGTCCTGACGGATGCTGAACTCGAGCATGCCGAAGTCGACCACACCGTCGGAACGGTTGGTGCCGATCATGTCGCAGAAGTTGCGGATCGACGCCGGGGTGTAGCCACGGCGGCGGAAGCCCGACAGCGTGGACATGCGCGGATCGTCCCAGCCATTGACGTGCTTCTCATCGACCAGTTGCTTGAGCTTGCGCTTGCTGGTGATGGTGTAGTTGAGGTTCAGACGGCTGAATTCGTACTGACGCGGGTGCGCCGGCACTGGCAGTGCGTCGAGGAACCACTCGTACAGCGGACGATGGCTTTCGAACTCCAGGGTGCAGATCGAGTGGGTGATGCCTTCGATGGCGTCCGACTGACCGTGGGTGAAGTCGTAGTTCGGGTAGATGCACCACTTGTCACCGGTCTGGTGGTGATGAGCGTGGCGGATGCGGTACATGATCGGGTCGCGCAGGTTCATGTTCGGCGAGGCCATGTCGATCTTGGCGCGCAGCACGCGGGCACCGTCCGGGAACTCACCGGCGCGCATGCGGGCGAACCAGTCCAGGTTCTCTTCCACCGAACGGTCGCGGAACGGGCTGTTCTTGCCCGGCTCGGTCAGGCTGCCGCGGTATTCCTTGGCCTGCTCAGGCGTCAGGTCGTCGACGTAGGCCTTGCCGGCCTTGATCAGCTCGACGGCCCAGTCGTGCAACTGGTCGAAGTATTGCGAGGCGTAGCGCACTTCGCCGGACCATTCGAAGCCCAGCCATTTGACGTCGCTTTCGATCGCGTCGATGTATTCCTGGTCTTCCTTGGCCGGGTTGGTGTCGTCGAAACGCAGGTGCGTGACGCCGCCGAACTCCTGGGCCAGGCCGAAGTTCACGCAGATCGACTTGGCGTGGCCGATGTGCAGGTAGCCGTTGGGCTCAGGCGGGAAACGGGTGACGATCTGGGTGTGCTTGCCCGAGTCCAGGTCTGCCTGGATGATCGGCCGCAGGAAATTGACCGGCACGGCAGGGCCGGACTTGGCATTCGAGGTAGGGTCGACAGTGGGCTTGCTCATAGGATCCTTGACTTACATGTGCGCGGCCGCAAAGGGGGCCAGACAAAACAAAGCCGCTATCATAGCCGATGCTGTCAAGGGGCTGACAGAGCAGGCTCTTATAAAGGTATGCATTTAATCGCCGGCAATTGAAAAACAGCCTCGAAATTCGCGCCTGTCACGCTAAACTGCGCTCCTTGGCCGAAGCAGGCTGAACCGGTTGCGGGGTGTGAGGCTCCAAGACCACGAATTCCTTATGAAGAGTACTGACCATGACTCAAGTCAAACTGACCACCAACCACGGTGACATCGTCATCGAACTGAACGCTGAAAAAGCCCCGATCACCGTGGCCAACTTCATCGAATACGTCAAAGCCGGTCACTACGAAAACACCGTTTTCCACCGTGTCATCGGTAACTTCATGATCCAGGGCGGCGGTTTCGAGCCAGGCATGAAGGAAAAGAAAGACAAGCGTCCAAGCATTCAGAACGAAGCCGACAACGGTCTTTCCAACGACAAGTACACCATCGCCATGGCCCGCACCATGGAGCCGCATTCGGCATCCGCGCAGTTCTTCATCAACGTGGCCGACAACAGCTTCCTGAACCACAGCGGCAAGAACGTTCAAGGCTGGGGCTACGCGGTATTCGGTAAAGTGACCGCCGGTACTGAAGTGGTCGACAGCATCAAGAAAGTCTCGACCGGCTCCAAGGCTGGCCACCAGGACGTACCAAGCGACGACGTGATCATCGAGAAAGCCGAGATCATCGAAGCGTGATATTGCTGATTTCAGACTTGCATCTGGAAGAGGAGCGCCCGGACATCACCCGGGCGTTTCTGGATTTGCTCGCCGGACGCGCCCGCTCGGCGAGTGCTCTGTACATTCTGGGCGACTTTTTCGAGGCGTGGATTGGCGACGATGCCATGACACCCTTCCAGCGTTCCATCTGCCAGGCCCTGCGCGAATTGAGCGACAGCGGCACGGCCATATTTCTGATGCACGGCAATCGCGACTTCCTGCTCGGCAAGGCTTTCTGCAAGGAAGCCGGCTGCACGCTGTTGAAGGATCCGAGTGTCGTGCAGCTCGCAGGCGAGCCGGTGCTGCTGATGCACGGCGACAGCCTCTGCACCCGCGACGAAGCCTATATGAAGCTGCGTCGCTACCTGCGCAACCCGGTGACTCTGTTCATCCTGCGGCACCTGCCGTTGAGCACCCGCCACAAACTGGCGCGCAAGTTGCGCAGTGAGAGCCGGGCGCAGACGCGGATGAAGGCCAATGACATCGTCGATGTCACGCCGGAAGAAATTCCGCGGATCATGCAGGAATACGGGGTGAAAACCCTGGTCCACGGGCACACCCACCGCCCGGCCATCCACAAGTTGCAGATCGGCGATCAGGCGGCGAAGCGGATTGTGCTGGGAGACTGGGATCGTCAGGGCTGGACGTTGCAGGTGGATGAGAACGGGTTTGTGTTGGCGCCTTTCGACTTCGCGCCGCCGCTGGCATTGCCGCACGGCTGAAGATCGCTCCCCCTCACCCCAGCCCTCCCGAAACGTCGGACCGCCCCCAAGGGGGCGAGGGGGAAAGGGAGCCGATCTTCGTAGTTTTCAGAATCTGAGTTCGACTCTGTTTCGCAAATTCGCAATTCAGGGCCTGTGTTCAACTCGATCTGTCAGGTCGGCGTACCTCGAAAGAACGCCTCGGTCAGTCCCCTCTCCCCCCGGGAGAGGGTTAGGGTGAGGGGCTTTTGATCTTAGTGCCCGGACGCAGCAGGACCTGCTTTAGCAGCAAACGGTGGCTTGGCCAGCCAGACAATCAAGATCAACCCCATGAACCCCCACCCCAACAGCGTGAAGTAATCCACGGTCGAAAGCATATACGCCTGACTGGTCAGCACATGATCCAGCTGCGCATACGCCGGATTCCCCGCCCCGCCCAGATTGTTCAGCGCTTCCCGGGTCGTCGGCTCATAGGTGCTGATGCTCTCACTCATGTAGGCATGATGCTGGTCCGCCCGGCGAATCCAGATCCACGTGGTCAACGACGCCGCAAAGCTGCCGCCCAGTGTCCGCAGGAACGTCGCCAGACCGGCGCCGTCGGCGATCTGGCTCGGCGGCAGGTCCGACATCAGGATGCTCAGGGTCGGCATGAAGAACAGCGCCACACCGATGCCCATGAACAGTTGCACCAGCGCGATGTGCTGAAAGTCCACCTCGCTGGTGAACTCGGCACGCATGAAGCAGCTCAGGCCGATCGCCAGGAACGCCAGCCCGGCCAGCAGGCGCAGGTCGAACTTGTGCGCGTACTTGCCGACAAACGGTGACAGCACCACCGGCAGAATGCCGATTGGCGCCACCGCCAGACCGGCCCAAGTCGCGGTGTAGCCCATCTGGGTCTGCAACCACTGCGGCAGGATCAGGTTGATGCCGAAGAACCCGGCGTAACCCAACACCAGCACCAGCGTGCCGATGCGGAAGTTGCGGTGGGCGAACAGGCGCAGATTGACCACCGGATGCCGGTCGGTCATTTCCCAGATCACGAACACTGCCAGAGCAATCACCGAAATCGCCGCGCCGATGATGATGAAGTTCGATTCGAACCAGTCCAGGTCATTGCCTTTGTCGAGAATCACCTGCAACGCACCGACGCCGATGATCAGCGTAATCAACCCGACGTAGTCCATCGGCTGACGGCTGGTCACCACCGGACGCTTGGCCAGTTGCGAACGCACCACCATCACCGCGAACACGCCGATCGGCACGTTGATGAAAAAGATCCACGGCCAGCTGTAACTGTCGGTGATCCAGCCGCCGAGAATCGGGCCGGCAATCGGCGCCACCACCGTAACCATCGCCAATAACGCCAGGGCCATCCCTCGTCTGGCGGGCGGATACACCGCGATCAGCAGCGTCTGGGTCATCGGGTACAGCGGCCCGGCCACCAGCCCCTGCAGGACACGGAAGCCGATCAGCTCAGGCATCGAAGTGGAAATGCCGCAGAGGAACGAGGCCAGCACGAACAGCATGGTGGCCCAGAGAAACAGCTTCACCTCGCCGAAACGCCGGCTCAGCCAGCCGGTGAGCGGCAGCGCGATGGCGTTGCTCACGGCGAACGAGGTAATGACCCAGGTGCCCTGCTCCGAACTCACGCCGAGGTTGCCGGAAATGGTCGGCAGCGCCACGTTGGCGATGGTGGTGTCGAGCACTTGCATGAAGGTCGCCAGCGACAGACCAATGGTGCTGAGCAACAGGCTGGGCGGCGAAAAAGAGGCGTTATTGCTCATCGCGAATCCTTTGGAACCGGGTTGACGCTGTGCCCTGTGGGAGCGGGCTTGCCCGCGATAGCGGATTCACATTCGACATGTGTGTTGAATGTTGCGCCGTCATCGCGGGCAAGCCCGCTCCCACAGGGTCGGAGTAAGGGCGAATCAGCGTTGCGCGGTCTTGCTGACTGCAGCGCTGTTGTCGTGGATCAGTTGCGCGATCATCGCGTCGGCTTCGCCCAGTTGGCGGTCGTAGACGCTGGTGCTGAACGAGGCCTGTTGCGGCGGCTGCTGGGCCAGTACCGGGCCGCTCTGGTCGTGCAGGTTGACCTCGACATTGGTCGACAGACCGACGCGCAGCGGATGCTTGGCCAGTTCTTCGGCGTTGATGTGGATCCGCACCGGTACACGCTGCACGATCTTGATCCAGTTACCAGTGGCGTTCTGCGCCGGCAACAGAGCGAACGCACTGCCGGTGCCCGCGCCGAGGCTGTCGACGGTGCCGCTGAATTTCACGTCGCTGCCGTAGATATCGGATTCGATGTCCACCGGTTGGCCGATGCGCATGTCACGCAGCTGGGTTTCCTTGAAGTTGGCGTCGATCCACAGCTGATCCAGCGGAATCACCGCCATCAGCGCGGTGCCCGGCTGTACGCGTTGGCCGAGCTGCACGGTGCGCTTGGCGACGTAACCGGTAACCGGTGCGATCAGCGTGCTGCGAGCGTTGGTCAGGTAAGCCTGACGCAGATCGGCAGCGGCCGACATCACGTCGGGGTGCGACGAAACCACGGTGTCATCCACCAGCGCGCTGGTGGTTTTCAGTTGCTGCTGGGCGTTGGCCAGGGCGTTTTGTGCCGAGGTCAGGTCATCGCGAGCATGGGACAGTTCTTCCTGGGAAATCGCGCCGCCGGCGGCGAGGTTTTTCCGGCGGTTGTAGTTGTCCTGGGCTTTCTGCACGTTCGCCTGTTGCGCGTTGACCTGGGCCTTCATGCCATCGACGTTGCTGTACAAACCGCGAACCTGACGCACGGTGCGCGCCAGTTTGGCCTGGGCACTTTGCAGGCCGACTTCGGCGTCGTTCGGGTCGAAGTTGACCAGTACCTGACCTTCGTGAACCAGATCGCCATCGTCGGCGCCGATGCTGACCACGGTGCCAGTCACCAGCGGGGTGATTTCCACGACGTTGCCGTTGACGTAGGCGTCGTCGGTGCTTTCGTTCCAGCGACCGATGAATTCGTGATACGCCCAGACGCCGGCACCGGCGAGGGCAACCACGACGGCCAGTACCAGCAGCATCACTTTACGTTTGCGCGGATTGCCGGTGTCGGGGGTGTTGTCTTGAGCTTGAGTGTTTTCGGCAGTGGCCATGACAAATACCTTGAATTAGTTGTGCGTGGTGGCTGGGCTGGCGTTGGCGGCGGTCAGGGTCTGCCCCTGAAAGCCGCCACCCAGCGCTTGCATCAGTTGAATCGACAGGTCGATCTGCTCGGCATTCAGGGTCGCCAGCTGACGCTGGGCCTGCAGCAATTGCTGCTCGATGCTGAGCACGTCCAGGTAGTTGCCGATTCCGGAACCGTAACGCTGGACCACGGTGTTGTAAGAATCCTGGGCAATCTCGGTCGCGTGCTGCTGGGCGCCGATCTGCCGGCCGATGTCACGCAACTGGTTGATGGTGTCGCCGACATCGCCCAGGGCTTTCACCAGGCTTTTGTTGTACTGCGCCACGGCCAGGTCGTAATCGGCGTCGCGAGCGTCGAGGTTGGCGCGCAGGCGGCCACCGTCGAAGATCGGCAGCGAAATGGTCGGGGCGATATTGAAGAAACGACTGGCGGAACCGAACATCGCGTCACCCAATAACGATTCGGCACCAGCGGTGGCCGACAGGTTCAAGTTGGGATAGAAGCGGGTCTTGGCCGAGTCGATGTCCTTGCTCGCGGCCTCGACACGCCAGCGCGCGGCGACCAGATCCGGGCGACGGCCCAGCAATTCTGCCGGCAGTACCGAGGGCACAGCGACGGCACTGGCCTGCAGGACTTTCGGCCGGGCGATTTCGTTGCCGCGATCCGGGCCTTTGCCGAGCAATACGGCCAGAGCGATCTTCGCGCTGTTCAGGCGCTTCTCGGCGTCGATCAGGCTGGCTTCGGAGCTGGCTTCCAGGCTTTGGGTCTGCTGGAACTGGTACTGGCTGTCGATCCCCGAGCTCAAACGACGCTGGCTCAGGTCGAGCATCTGCTTGGTGCGCTTGAGGTCTTCGTTGGCCAGGTCATAAACGATATGGGCCTGACCCAGATCGCTGTAGGCCCGGGCCACGTCGGCGGCGAGGGTCAATTGCGCGGCCTGACGGTCGACTTCGGCAGCACGAGCCTGACCGAGCGCAGCTTCCCACGCGTCACGCTGACCGCCCCAGAGGTCGAAGTTGTAATTGAAACCGGCGCTGATGTTGCGCGTAGTGGCGTAGGCATCGCCCTGCCCTCGCGGGTCCTGATCCTTGGCCAGACGCGAACGGGTAATGCCGGCGCTGGCGTCGAGGGTCGGATAACGTTCGGCATCGGCGGCATACGCGGCAGCGCTGGCCTGATGGGCGCGGGCGTCGGCGATCTGCATGTCCGGGCTGTCGTGCAGGGCTTCGCGGATCAGGCCGTCGAGTTGCGGATCGCCGAGGCTGGTCCACCAGTCGCTCTTCGGCCACGCGGCCGGCGACAGCGTCACGCCATTGAGGGACTGGCCGACCTTGAGGTCTTTCGCATCAAGGTTTTTGCCATGGGTATCGAGGCCACTGTAGTTGGCGCAACCGGCGAGAATCATCGCCGACAGCACCAGTGTCAGGCTGCTGCGCAAGGTTTTACCGCTCATTGTGTTCACCTAACCGCTGGATGGTGATGGGGTCACCGGCCGCCAGCAAAATTTTCTTGAGGATGTATTCCAGGGTTTTCAACTCGTCCGGAGTAATGCCGCCGGCCAACTCGTTCATGGCGTCGGCACCGATGTGCGGCAGACGATCGGCCAGCGCCTGACCTTGCCCGGTGAGCTTCAACTGCACCTGACGGCGATCGCCTTCGCTGCGCTGGCGCACCAGGAAGTCTTTCTGCTCCAGACGGTCGAGCATGCGGGTCATCGAACCGCTGTCCAGCGACAGGTGCCGGCACAGCTCGGCCGGGGTGTCGACGCCGTACTGGGCCATGATGATCAACACCTTGAACTGCGCGGCGGTGATGCCGTGGGGTTCCATGTGGGTGTCGATGATCCTGTCCTTGAGCAAGGCTGCACGGCCGAGCAACAGGCCGAGATGGCAATGCTTGAATTCGTCCGGGGTGAAATGCTTCATGTGCGCACCTAATAACTGCCTAGGCAGTGAATGTATGTCGAGATGTTACTGCCTAGGCAGCGAATGTCAACGTAATAGTTAGGTTGCTTTGTAATTACTTGACCAGCGGACTGGGTTTTTCTGCCGGGCAGCGACTCGGCATGAAGTGGTTCAGGATTTGTCGGAGGGATGATTCATCGAGGGTGGCTGAAGGGGATGGACTTCCTGTCCACGCAAAGCGGTCGCCACATAACCGCAGGCGCGTCGGGCTCCCGCGTAAATGCCGTGCCAGCCCGGCGGTGCCGGTTCGATGGCCGCGTGCAATGCCAACGCATAATCGAGCACCAACCCCGGCGTCCAGGCCATGGCCTCGGCGCGCTTGCGCACCTGGGCCGCGACCCAGAATTCAGGACTGATGATGACCCGGGCAAAATCCAGCATGCTCGAATGCCCCCGGTTCATCGCGCCTTCCAGCGCCGCTTCCAGGCTGTGCGCAACGGCACTCGAGCAATTGCGACTGGTGAGGTTGTAGGTGGTGTTCTGCCGATAGTCCGCCCAGAACGCCTGAAGCCGTGCGGCATCGTAGTGCACGAAACTGACCTGAACCGACGACGGGCACCAGTCGGCAACTTCGCTCGCATAGTCCTGCAGAAACCTGCCGGGAACATCGTTGTTCGGCGTGGCCCGCAGCAACCGCACGAAATCCCCCGCCGAACGATCGATATCGTCCAGCGGGTAATGGCTGATATAGAGGTTCGGCCCATATTCCAGTGCCGCATGACCGGCGGAAATAACGCCATTGTTGTCGACGGCGGCGATGTAACGGTTGAGCAACCGGTTACGCACGAGGGTGTCGTCAACCGTACCGCTGGGCGTCCAGACGTGGATCACCAACGCGCCACCGTTTGCCGGTGCGTACACCGGGGAAGGTGCCACCGGCGTATGCCCGTTCCTGAACCGCAAGGCCTGCTGCAACAAGGCGCAGCCCGAAAGAAAAATGCTCATGCCAATGCAGAACGGCACCGTCCCCTTGTAAAGCGTCGGGTACGGCTCGAGGATGAACAGCGCGAAGCCGATCTCGAACAACCCCGCCAGCAGTGACATTTGCCAACCGACGAAGCGCACCACCACCGCAGCCGCCAGTCGAAAACCGCCGTCGAGCAGAAAAGCCGCACCGAACAGCACCGCGAGAATCAGGCCGGCAGCATGTTGCCGATCGACAATCAGCAGCCCCAACAGCAGAAAAGCCAGCCCCCGCGCCTTGCGCAAAGCCGCCGCCGTGCCGGTTTGCGGGGCCGGCACCAGCAGAATGATCAGGGCCTCGAGCAACAACAGATAGCCGAACACATGCAGCGGGAAGTACAGAACGCCGTCCAGTGCATCGATGAAGATCGCCACTCCGGCCGCGCCCCAGACAACACCGGTCAGCGCCAGTGCTGACCAGCGCCGGCGGACAAAGTCGTTACCGAGCAAAACCATACTCAAACGGACCATGGGTGCCCCCGGGGACGTTTCGGGCAGTCGCCATCTGCAGCCTTGAAGCTGAGGTCAGTCTAATACATCAAAAAAAAGCCGGATCGTGGTGACACGATCCGGCTCTGTGGGAACGCGGTCTAGAAGTCCCGCTTGTAGAAGATGTCCAGCGAACTGGCCACGCCGCTGGCGGCTTCGAGGTAGACCTTTTTGCTCAACTTGTAGCGCAAGGCGATGGTGTTGGCCGGCTCGAATACGCCGACGCCGTAACGCAGGCTGAGCTTCTCCGAGATATTGCCGCTGGCCACCACGCTGGTGGTGTTGCCGCTACCCTGGGTGTCGAGCTGGAAATCCTGGATGCCCAGATCCTTGGCCAGGTTGCTGGTCACCCCGGAACTGCCCATCAGCCCCAGACCCAGCGCCGCTTGCGCGAGCATGTTGTTGTCTTCGCCGTTGCTGCTCAGCGGACGCCCCAGCACCAGATAGGACAACGCCTGCTCCTGGCTCATCGCCGGCTCCGAGAAGATCTGCGTGGTCGGTTGCTCGGCGCTGCCGCTCAGGCGGATGCCGGCGATCACGTCGTCGGTCTGGCGAATCGCTTCGATGTCGAGATACGGCTGATCGATCGGCCCGGCAAACAACAGACGCGCACGGCGCACCGTCAGGCGCTGGCCGTAGGCACGGTAGCGCCCGTCGTTGAGCCAGAGTTCACCACGGGTGTCCATGTTGTCGCCGATGTGCACATGGCCTTGCAGATTGGCGGTCAGGCCGAAGCCGGCGAAACTCAGTTTGTCCTCGCCGACCACCACGTCGATGTCCATCTTCATGGCCATCGGTGGTTTGCCCTCTTCGGTCTGCGCGCCGACGATGATCGTGTCATCGGAGACTTTCACCGTCGATGGCGGCAACTCGCGCACGGTGATTTCGCCTCGGGGTACCAGCACCTTGCCGGCGATCGCCAGTTCGTCGCCGGCCATGGAAATCTTCAGGTCCGGCGCCACTTCAAGCTTGGCGTAGGGCTCGACGGTGACCGGCAGTTGCGTGCCCTTGAGCGCCAGATCCACCATCAGCGCCTGGCCCCAGGCGACGTTGCCGCTGAGGCTGCCCTGCCCGGTCTTGCCGCTCTTCCAGCCGCCGTCCAGGCGCACCGATTCGCCGGCGATCACCGCTTGCAGTCGCAGATCCTGCAACTGCAACGGCAGTTCCGGGCCGGACACTTCACCGTCACTGAGTTGCACGGTGCCGTTGACCAGTGGCGCGAGCAGGCCGCCTGAAATCGTGCCGCTGCCATTCAGGCGCCCGGTGAGTTTCTCGACCATCGGCACGAACGGCCGCGCCACCGACAGATCCAGCCCGCTGAGACGGAACGAGCCATTCAGCGGCTTGTTCTTCGGCAGCGGATTGAGCTGTGCCTGCACCATCAGCTCACCAAGTTTGCCACCGACGAAGTTGAGGTCGGTGTCGATGCGCTTCGGCGTGAGTTTGCTGGTGAGCTTGAGGGTCTGGTACGGGAAGTCCAGCCACTGATCCTTTTCCTTCATGCGCAAGGTGCCGCCGCTGGCATCGACGCTGATCTGGCCGTTCGGGCCGCTGGCCGGCAGGTCCAGTTGCAGGTCGGCATTGAGCTTGCCCTGCCAGGCGAAATCCTTGGGCAGCCATTGCGCCAGGCTTTCGATCGGGAATTGCTTGAGGTGGTAACGCAGCTTCGGCTCCGGCATCAAGCGCTGGTCTTCGCCGCACAGGCTGGCATTGCCGGACATCCAGCAATGGGCGCCGAAGTTGATCTTGGCGTCGGCCAGACGCTCGAGTTTCGCCGGGTTTTGCAGCTTCCAGTCCTGACCGCCGGCCTGAATGTCACCGCTGGCCAGACGCCCGCGCCAGTTGCCTTTATCCAGATTGCCGTCCAGGCCCAGTGCGAGTTTCAGCTTCGGCCCGAGCAGATCGAGGTTGAGCTTCTGATTTTTGATATCGCCCTGCGCGCTGACGGTCAGCACACCCAGGTTCGTGTCGCCAGCCTGGATGCCGCTGCCCTTCAGATCGATTTTCGCCCGCTGTGCGCTGTCGAGGGTGGCATCGAGGTTGAGGCTTTGCAGGCGATTGTCCTGGAACACCAGTTGCGAGCCTTGCAGATCGAGTTTGCCTTGCGGGGCTTTCAGCGTACCCGCGACATCGACCCGACCGTTGACCTGCCCGCGCAGTTGCGGCCAGAGCTGGGCCAGACGCGGCAGCTTGATGTCGATCTGCCCGGCGAGCTTCTGTTGCAGGCTGCCCTTGCCGTTGATGCTGTTGTCGCCGAGGCGGATTTGCAGGGCATTCAGATTCCACTGCTCGCCAGCGCCATCAGCCTTGGCTTGCAGCACCGCCGGTTGCCCGCGCAGTTTGCCTTTGAGATCGAGGTCGGCGTTGAAGCTCAGGCGCTCGTTCTTCATTTCGCCCGTGCTTTTCAGCGGCCCGGCCAGTGTGCCCGGCAGCTCCGCCATCCAGTAAGCCGGGTTGAGCGCGGACAGTTCCAGTGCCGTGTCCCAGGCGATACCGTCGGCAAACTGCACGTTCACATGCCCTTCGGCCTTGCCCTGCCCCGCTTCGAGCTTGAATTGCGGCAAGAAGATCTGCTTGAGATTGCCGCTGAACGGACTGCTCAGGCTGAACGCCCCGGCCGGGCCATCCAGTGCGGCGGCGAAATTGCCGAGGTATTGGCCGTCGGTGTAGGAGACTTCCCCAGTGAACGTGCGCAAGGCGACTTGCGGCTCGTCGATCTCGGAATAGAGCCGATGCCACGGGAAATCCTGCCAATTGATGTTGGCCTGGGCGCTGAGGCCTTTGCTCCAATCGACATTGCCAGTGAGTTTGAGGCTTTGCTTGTCATTGGCCGTCAGGTCGAGGCCGGCGACTTGCGCACCCTTGGCGTCAACCTTGCCTTTGAGCAACAGCGCTACCGGGCCTTTGTCGGCTGGCAGCGTCGCATTGCCGAGCAATTGGTAACCGTTTTTCAGGTCGCCTTCGCCGGTCAATACCAGTTGATTGAGTTGCAGAGTGTCCGGCAGGTCGGCGCTCGGTTTGAACGCTTCCGAAGTGATGCGCACCTTGGCCGGCAGGTTTTCCGCCAGCGGTTGCAGCTCGCCGCTCAACTGGCCGTCGAGGTAGCCACGGCTGTCGGCGTGCAGGTTGAGGGTCTTGAGCAGATCGCCATCGACTTTCAGTCCCAGCGTCCATGGACCGGTGCCCGGTGACGGCAAGGTCAGATCACCGGCAATGTTCAACGGCCAGTTACCGGTGGGCTGCAACAGGCCGGAAAGATTCAGGCTCAGGTCGTCGCGCTGCAGTTTCACGCTGTCGATCTGCATGCCCTTGGCAGTCCAGTGCGCCGCCAGTTGCAGGCCTTTGAGCTGTTCGCTTCCGTTGAACAGCAGGCTGCCGACCTGCACGTCACCCAGCTCGATGGCCACCGGCAATTGCAGGTCCGGCAGTTTGATCGGACCGCTGTCGGTGGTTTCTTCGCCGGGCGGGAATTGCAGAATGACCTGATCGGCCTTGAGCTGCTCAATGCACAGCGTCATGCGTGTCAGGCACAGCGGCGACCATTCGAAGATCGGCTTGTTGAGCTCGACGCGGCTGCCATCCTGTTGCCAGAGCAAATGATCGGCGCTCCACTGTCCACCGAGGCGACCCTGGAAATTATCGACACTCAAACCCGGAACCAGACCCAGCACCCAACGGCTGCCAGCCTGGGTGCCGAGTACAGCGGCAATACTCAATACAATCAGCAGCACCAGCGACAACAGCGCCAGCGCCGAAATTTTCAAACCACGCTTCACAGCTCAGGCCCCATGGAAAAGTGCAGCCGGATGCCGCCATCGTCGTCCAGCGCATGGGCCAGGTCGAGGCGGATCGGCCCCACCGGCGAGACCCAGCGCACACCGATACCGACCCCGGTCTTGAGGTTCGGCAGTTCGAGTTTGTTGAAAGAGTTGCCCTGGTCGACGAAGGTCGCGACCCGCCATTTCTCGGCAATCGAGTATTGATACTCGACGCTGCCGGCCACCATGTAGCGCCCACCGATGCGGTCGCCTTTGGAGTTCTCCGGGGACAGGCTCTGATAGTCGTAACCACGCACACTCTGGTCGCCACCGGCGAAGAACCGCAGCGAGGGCGGCACCGAGCTGTAACCGTTAGTGGCGCTGCCACCGACCTGGACACGTCCAAGGAACCGGTGATTGTCGAACACCGTGGTCAGGCCTTTGATCAGCGCCGTGCCGTACAACAGGTTGTTGTCCGAACCGAGGCCTTCTTTCGCCACCTTGCTTTCGAAGGTCAGGCGATAACCGTTGTGCGGGTCGATGCGATTGTCACTTTTCAGGTAGGAGTAACTGATGCCGGGCATCAGCAAGGTACTCAGGCCCGAGTCGTCACCGAGCTGGTATTCCTCGCGCTGCCATTTCAGCGAGATCACCCGCTGCCAGCCGCTGGGCAGCTTGCTGTGCCATTCCGGGCCGAAGGTCAGCAGTTTGCTCAGGGTGTCGGAGCCGTCGATGTCTTCGTACTGATAACCGCCGGCCCAGCGCAGTTTGTCGGTCAACGGCGGGTCCAGCGGAATGTCGTAGAACAGACCGACGTTCTGCCGTGGCGCCGAGAGCTCGGCCTCCCAGCCGTAACTGTCGCCCTGCGGGTTGACCCAGTGACGGGTCCAGTTGGCCTTGATCCGCGGGCCGACGTCGGTGGAGTAACCGAGGCCGAGACCCATGGTGCGCGGCTTGCGGGTGTCGAGTTTGACCGCGACGGGGATTACGTCGTCCTTGGCGGCGGTCGGCGCCGCGTCGACCCGCACGCCTTCGAAGTAGCCGCTCGATTGCAGGTCACGGTTGAGTTCGGCGATCAGCTCGGAGTCGTAAGGCTCACCCGGTTTGAACGGCACCATGCGTTGCAGCAGGTCTTCGTCGAACGGTGTATCGCCCTCGAAACTGACCTTGCCCAGCGCATAACGCGGGCCGCTTTCGTAGATCAATTCGACATCGGCGACCCCGGCGCGGGGATCGACCATCAGTTTCTGGCTGGTGAAATGACCACTGAAGAAACCGAAACGCGAGGCCTGATTCTGGATCAGGCGCTTGGCGTCTTCGTAGCGGCCATGGTTGAGCACCGCGCCGGGCTTGAGCACGTCGCTTTTCGGTACACGAAAGGATTTGAGGGCGGCAGCGGGTCCGTCGACCCGCACGGTGACATTGCGCAGGCGAATCGGCTCGCCGGGATCGATCTTCAGCACCAGGCGCGGCTTTTCACCGCCCTTCACTTCGCTGTCGATCTGCGGCTGGTAGTAGCCCAAGGCCTGGGCGGCCTTGCGCGCCTGCTCTTCGGCACCGCGACTGAAGCGCTGCAAGGCTTCTTCGTCACGATCGCCGAGGCTGCCGATATAGCCTTCTATATTGGCCTTGAGTTCATCGTTGGACGGTTTGACCCGCACATCCAATTCACTTTGCGCCAGCGCCGCGCAGCTGGTTAACAGCATGAGCACGCCACTGGTAAATCTTCCTGGAAACTTCATAGGGGCGGATGCTATCACGTGCTTGGGAGCGTGATAGAACCAGACTTTTCTGAAAAAGTTCGATGGTTATGCCGTTGCAGTTTGCAACACCTGTGGATTGGCATGGAAAAACACGTGCTCACGTACCGGGCCGACGGCGACTTCGCCGATCTCCTCATACCCCTGACGTTTGTAAAACTCCAGGTAACGCGGATTGCCGGTATCGAGGATCACGCCCTGGGAGCTTTCATCCACCGCGCACCAGTTGTGCACCGCTTGCAGCAGCTGTTCACCGAAGTGTTTGCCCTGAAACTGTGGATGAACCCCCAGCAGCGGCAGCATGTGCACCGAGTCGGTCGGCACACAGGCTTCAACGGCGGCGTGATACTCCAGATAACGCCGGGTACAGCGGAAACCGGTGCTCAACACCATGCGCAAACGCCAGGCCCAACTTTCGGTGACGCCCAGACGCCGTTGTGGCGGCGCGATCAGGGCGATGCCGATCAACCGATCATTGACCAACAAGCCGATGGCCGGCAGATCCTGCAGGAAATGCTGTTTGACCAGTTCCCGCACCGTGGCACGCACCCGTTGCTCGTAACCCGGGCGTTCGGCCTCGAACAGATAAGCGAAGGTCGGCTCATGACGGTAAGCCTGATACAGCAAGGATCGCGCTTCACGGGAATAGCCGCGGTCGAGCATGTGGATGTCGGCGATGGCGGTCGAGGTTTCAGGCATGACGGTGATTCTCCCTGGACGGGACTCAACAGGCCCCGTTCTTGTTATACGAGCCTTGGGCTGAAGGGATCGTTCCCACACCCGAAAGACATTAGCAGCGCATATGGACTACCGCCACGCTGGCCCAGATCCTACATGTCAGCTAGCATCGCCCTTTTGCCAGGACTGCCGACCATGAAGATCGTTTCCTTCAACATCAACGGACTGCGGGCCCGCCCGCATCAGCTGGCGGCGCTGATCGAAAAGCATCAGCCGGACGTCATCGGCCTGCAGGAAACCAAGGTCCACGACGACCAGTTCCCGCTGGAAGAAGTGCGGGCCCTGGGTTATCACGTGTATTTCCACGGCCAGAAAGGCCATTACGGCGTTGCCCTGCTCTCGCGCCAGGAGCCGATTGCCGTGCACAAAGGCTTCGCCACCGATGAAGAAGACGCGCAGCGGCGCTTTATCTGGGGCACCTTCGCCGACGCCAACGGCGTGCCGGTGACGATCATGAACGGCTATTTCCCACAAGGTGAAAGCCGTGATCATCCGACCAAATTCCCCGCCAAACAGCGCTTCTACAGCGATCTGCAAACGCTGCTGGAAAGCCAGTTCAACAATGAACAGCCGCTGGTGGTGATGGGCGACGTGAACATTTCCCCGGAAGACTGCGACATCGGCATCGGCCCGGACAACATGAAGCGCTGGCTGAAAACCGGCAAATGCAGCTTCCTGCCGGAAGAGCGCGAGTGGATGGCCCGCCTGAAAAACTGGGGCCTGACCGACAGCTTCCGTCACCTGAACCCGGACGTGGCCGACGTCTTCAGCTGGTTCGACTACCGCAGCCGCGGCTTTGAAGACGAGCCGAAGCGTGGTCTGCGGATCGATGTGATTCTGGCGTCCCATGGTTTGCTGCCACGGGTGAAAGCCGCCGGTGTCGACTATGAACTGCGCGGAATGGAAAAGCCTTCGGATCATGCGCCGATCTGGCTGGAATTGAGCTGATAGCGCAATCACCGTAAATGGCTGTGGGAGTTCGCTCCCACAGCCTGAGCACTGTCATCTTTCAGAAACGTCCCTGACTTAATCTCCCCGGCAATCCCCTTGGCTGCATTCGGTGCCGGCATGACCCTGCGCGTTCTGTTCGTCTTTCTCCTGAGTGCCTGGCTGCAGGTTTCGGCCGCGGCATTGCCCATTCCCGAGAACGGCCCGGTATTGCGCATCCAGGGTTCCAACACCATCGGTGCGGCCCTCGGCCCGGCACTGGTTGAGGGACTGCTGGAAGAACAGGGGCTGGTGAAAGTCCACAGCGAAACCCCGGACACCGCCAACGAACAACGGGTCGTCGGCCTCACGGCTCAAGGTAAACGTGTGGTGGTGGAAATCGCCGCCCATGGTTCCAGCACCGGTTTCTCGGCACTCAAAAGCAACAGTGCCGATCTCGCTGCGTCTTCGCGCCCGATCAAGGACAGCGAACTCGCCAGCCTTGTTTCGCTTGGCGATCTGAAAAGCCCCGGCGCCGAGCAGGTCATCGCCATCGATGGCCTGGCGATCATCCTTCACCCCGACAATCCGCTGAATCAACTGAACACCGAGCAACTGGCGCGGATCTTCAGCGGCGAGGCCAAGACGTGGGAAGAACTCGGCGGCAAGGGTGGGACAATTCATCTGTATGCGCGGGATGATCAGTCCGGCACCTACGACACGTTCAAGGAACTTGTCCTCAGCCGTCGTGGGAAAACTCTGAACAGTTCGGCGAAACGTTTCGAGTCCAGCGAGCAATTGTCCGATGCGGTCAGCGCCGATCCACAAGGCATTGGCTTTATCGGCCTGCCCTATGTGCGGCAGGCCAAGGCCGTGGCCATCGTCGACGGGCAATCCCAGGCCATGCTGCCACTGGCCAGCCTGATCGCCACCGAAGACTATCCGCTGTCCCGCCGGCTGTTCTTCTATTTGCCACCCGACAATCAAAATCCGTGGGCCACCGCCTTGGTGGATTTTGCGCAAAGCCGTCAGGGCCAGGCGATTGTCGCGGCCAACGGCTTTATCGCCCAGACCGTGCACGCCATCTCGGTCACGCCGAATGCGCTGATGCCCGAGGGTTATCAATCCCTCAGCCGCCACGCCCAGCGTCTTACGGTGAATTTCCGTTTCGAAGAAGGCAGCGCCAGCCTCGACAACAAGGCCCGCCAGGATCTGGCCCGGGTGTTCGACTATATAAAGCACCACGACAAGACCGACCGCGCGGTAACACTGGTGGGATTCGGCGACGCCAAGGACGACCCGGCCCGGGCGGATCTGCTGTCGAAGCTGCGGGCGATGGCGGTACGCCGGGAGCTGGTGAAGAACGGCGTGGTGTTGCGCGAGGTGCGCGGGTTTGGTGCGCTGATGCCCGTGGCGACCAACAGCGGGGATGAAGGCCGGATCAAGAATCGGCGGGTTGAGGTGTGGGTTTACTGAGCTGACGCTGTCCGATCCCACGTTTTGCGTGGGACCGAACAGGTGCTGAATCAGCGCTCGCTACGCAGCATTTCCTTCGGCACGTACTTGCCGATCTCGAACTTGCCGATCGCCGCACGATGCACTTCGTCCGGGCCGTCGGCCAGGCGCAGGGTGCGTTGCATGGCGTACATGTAGGCCAGCGGGAAATCGTTCGACACCCCTGCCCCGCCATGAATCTGGATCGCCCGGTCGATCACCCGCAACGCGACGTTCGGCGCGACGACCTTGATCTGCGCGATTTCGCTCTTGGCGACCTTGTTGCCCACGGTGTCCATCATGTACGCCGCTTTCAGCGTCAGCAGGCGAGCCATGTCGATTTCCATCCGCGAGTCGGCGATCTTGTCGACGTTACCGCCCAGACGCGCCAGCGGTTTGCCGAACGCGGTGCGGCTCACCGAACGTTTGCACATCAGTTCCAGCGCACGTTCGGCCATGCCGATCGAACGCATGCAGTGGTGAATCCGGCCTGGGCCAAGGCGACCTTGAGCGATTTCGAAGCCGCGTCCTTCACCGAGCAGGACGTTTTCGTACGGCACCCGCACGTTGTCGAACAGCACTTCGGCGTGACCGTGGGGTGCGTCGTCGTAACCGAACACCGGCAGCGGACGGACGATCTTCACGCCGGGGGTGTCGACCGGCACCAAAATCATCGAGTGCTGGGCGTGGCGCGGGGCGTCGGGGTTGCTCAGGCCCATGAAGATCAAGATCTTGCAGCGCGGATCGCAGGCGCCGGAAGTCCACCATTTCTTGCCGTTGATGACCCACTCGTCACCATCGCGCACGGCACGGGCGGCCATGTTGGTGGCATCTGAAGACGCTACGTCCGGCTCGGTCATGGCGAACGCCGAGCGGATCTCGCCGCGCAGCAGCGGTTCGAGCCAGCGCTGTTTCTGTTCTTCGTTGGCGTAACGCACCAGCACTTCCATGTTGCCGGTGTCCGGCGCCGAGCAGTTGAACGGCTCGGGGCCGAGCAGCGAACGGCCCATGATTTCCGCCAATGGCGCGTATTCGAGGTTGGTCAGGCCGGCGCCGAGTTCCGACTCAGGCAGAAACAAATTCCACAGCCCTTCGGCCTTGGCCTTGGCCTTGAGCTCTTCCATGATTGCGGTCGGCTGCCAGCGGTCGCCCTCGGCAACCTGCCGTTCGAATACGGCTTCGGCCGGGTAAACGTAAGTGTCCATGAACGCGGTCACGCGCTCACGCAGTTCCTGAACCTTGGGCGAATAAGCGAAATCCATGAGCAATTACCTTCTGTGGCAGAGGTTGTTTAGGTCATGCAATCGATGCTAGAACAGCGCTGATAATTTACCTAGCCTATTCTCGGCGTGTATAAACATTCATCACCGATATATGATTGGTTGATTTTCCTGGCCGCCCTGACCCGCGCCATCCACCTATAAAAAGAGAGCCGCGTAATGAATCTGAGCAAGGTCGACCTCAACCTTTTCATCGTCTTCGACGCGATCTACACCGAAGCCAACCTGACCCGCGCCGGGCAGATTGTCGGCATTACCCAGCCGGCGGTGTCCAACGCATTGGCGCGGTTGCGCGAGACCTTCAACGACCCGCTCTTCGTACGCACGGCCCAGGGCATGGTGCCGACGCCCATGGCGCAGAACATCATCGGCCCGGTGCGTAACGCGCTGTCGCTGTTGCGGGTGTCGGTTCAGGAAAGCCGCATTTTCAACCCTTCGCAAGCGGTCAAGACCTACCGCATCAGCATGACCGACCTGACCGAAGCGGTGATTCTGCCGCCACTGTTCCAGCGCCTGCGTCGCCTGGCGCCGACGGTGATCATCGAAAGCTTCCTGTCCAAACGCCGGGAAACCACCAAGGAGCTGGCCGCCGGGCGCCTCGACTTTGCGGTGGATGCGCCGCTCAACACCGACCCGCAGGTGCGCCACGTCAAGCTGATGGAAGACCGTTACGTCTGCGCGATGCGCAAGGGTCATCCGCTGGCAACCAAGGAAAAATTCACCCTCGACGATTACCTGTCGCTGACCCACATTCATATTTCCAGCCGTCGCAGTGGCCTGGGCCACGTCGATCTGGCGCTGGGCAAAATGGGCATCCAGCGCAAGATCGCCCTGCGCTCGCAGCACTATCTGATGGCGTCCCAGGTGTTGCAGCAGACCGACATGGTGATGACCGTGCCGGAGCGTTTCGCCCGACGCCATGACCTGCACGCGTTCAATCTGCCGGTCAACGATGTGCCGCCGGTTGAAACCCATTTGTACTGGCACGAAAGCACCGATCAGGACCCGGCCAACCGCTGGATGCGCGAGCAGATGATCGAGCTGTGCCAGCAAGTGACGGCGCACGAGAAGAAGCTCGACAAGCTGCAGGCGCCCGCTACTTGACGTAAACGTCAACCTGCCATTAGCTTAGCGCCAAGACCTTATTTCGAGCGCTTTCATGAGCAGCCAGACCTACAGCATTTCCGACCTCGCCCGCGAGCTGGACATCACCACCCGGGCGATCCGCTTCTATGAAGAACAAGGCCTGCTCAGCCCCGAGCGCCGAGGCCAGGAACGCATCTATTCGCCGCGCGACAAGGTCAGCCTGAAGCTGATCCTGCGGGGCAAGCGCATCGGTTTTTCCCTGGCCGAGTGCCGCGAGCTGATCGAGCTCTACGACCCTTCCAGCGGTAACACCAAACAACTCAACAGCATGCTGGCGAAAATCAGCGAACGTCGGGAACAGCTCGAGCAGCAACTGCTGGACATCGAACAGATGAAGCTGGAACTCGACACCGCCGAAGAACGCTGCGTGCAGGCGCTGGAGCAGACGCTCAAGAGTCAGCAAGTCGCGCAGTAGCCTCCCGACAATTACAACAGGTCAACGCCATGTCCCTCCCCTCCCAAGTACGCCTGATCGAAGTCGGCCCCCGTGACGGCCTGCAGAACGAAGCCCAGCCCATCAGCGTCGCCGACAAGGTGCAACTGGTCGACGCGTTGAGCGCTGCCGGTCTTGGTTATATAGAAGTCGGCAGTTTCGTCTCGCCCAAGTGGGTACCGCAGATGGCCGGTTCCGCCGACGTATTCGCGCAGATCCAGCGCAAGCCCGGCGTGACCTACGGCGCACTGGCGCCGAACCTGCGCGGCTTTGAAGACGCGCTGGCCGCCGGGGTCAAGGAAGTCGCGGTGTTTGCAGCTGCATCCGAAGCGTTCTCGCAACGCAACATCAATTGCTCGATCAGCGAAAGCCTGGCGCGGTTCGCGCCAATCATGGAATCGGCGAAACAGCACGGCGTTACCGTGCGCGGTTACGTGTCCTGCGTGCTCGGCTGCCCTTATGAAGGCGAGGTCGCGCCGGAACAAGTGGCCATGGTGGCCCGCGAGCTGTACGCGATGGGCTGCTACGAAGTGTCGCTGGGTGACACCATCGGCACCGGCACCGCTGGCGCGACCCGTCGCCTGTTCGAAGTGGTTTCGAAGCAGGTGCCGCGAGAGAAACTCGCCGGCCACTTCCACGACACCTACGGCCAGGCCATGGCCAACATCTATGCCAGCCTGCTGGAAGGCATCGCGGTATTCGACAGCTCTATCGCCGGCCTCGGCGGCTGCCCGTACGCCAAAGGCGCCAGCGGTAACGTCGCCACCGAAGACGTGGTTTACCTGCTCAACGGCCTGGGCATTGAGACCGGTATCGACCTCGACGCCTTGATTGCCGCCGGCCAGCAGATCAGTGCCGTGCTGGGTCGCGCGACCGGTTCGCGCGTGGCCAAGGCCCGTAGCGCACAGTGAGGGCAAAGGTGTTACCGCTGTGTCCGAAACGTGGGCATAGGCGAGTAACACGGAAACAAATTGTCTGGTTTTGCCTGAAGGAAAAATCCTTCAAAAATCTCAAGCCATTGATTTGCATGGATTTTTAAAAGTTGGCACGGCTTCTGCTATCTCTATGGCATAACAAGAATAAAAAGCAGCAAACCAATAAAAATAAGACGTACCGACTCTGACATAACAAAAACAACACGGCAGAGACGCAGCTAACAGATTTTTTTGGAGAAGGTGTGCTTTTCAGGGTGTTCCTCGGAATGACCCGCAACCGGGCAGAGAACAATAAAACTACCTTCAGGTAGCTCCCGAATCGGTTGGATCGCTTAGCGAGAAAGCAGATCAGCGCTCAAAAAAATACGTTTGCTCTTGACCCCGGATGGGGGTCGCCAAAAACAGCGGTAAAGGGCCACGGTTGCCAAAAACAACAACAGACCGCCCCTCAATAATAAAAAAGAGCACGCGACGACAAAATTAAAGGGGAGCTTCGGCTCCCCTTTGTGCTGTCTGACGTTTTGAAATTGTCCGCGACGGATCTCCTCCCCCCATCTCGATTTTCCTATAAGCGCTCACTCTGCATGGTTTCACGCGCCTCGACTTCCAGCCACTCACATGCTGGCAACCCCATCTAAATCACTAAGGATTCACGGCTTTCGCTGTGTGTAAACACGACGGCGCACGGGCGTTTAAAATACACGAACCGTTACGCCATAAGGGCTACAACACCTTGCGTCGTTGCCTACGCGTACGCCAGAATCCGCCGGCTTACGCGGCTATGGGGCGGGCTATATCGTTTCCCTGTCACTGAAAAACAGTGATCGGGTTTGGTAGCCCGTCTGTAATAGCTGTATGGCAACACCGACTGCAGTCCCTTTTTGGGGCTCTGTTTTATGGTGGTCATGCGTGGGGCTCATTCGTGAGCGCCGGGTTCCTATTGCAGCCGGTCTACCAACCCGCGTATGGCCGCCACCCATCGTTTGGTAGCGTGGGTGATGGCTCCTTGAAGTCTGCGATAGGAGTTACACGTATGTTCAAAGCCACACCAAACCCGCCAGAAACCGATTCAATCCCCTACGACGCCGCACTCGAAGCCGAAAACATAAAAACGGCAACCGAGCGGGCGATCAATCATTACCTCGATCCCGGGGCGCAGAAGACGTCCAAGCCATCGCGCAAGCCCGGCAGGATCTATCTGGTCAATCCAACGGTGGATGACGAAACGCTGCTGGTCGAAGCGTGCGAAACGCTGTCGTCGGCCAGTGACATGGCCCGGGATATTGGCGACACCGTCGATCCGTCGCAGCGCAAGGCGATGCAGATACTGCAGCAGGTCATCATGCTGAGTGAGCTGCTGGTCAATCGTGTGCTGGATAACCATCACGTCTCGCGGTAGTTGCCGCCTCGGTGAGGGGCTTGTCCCCTCACTGCCTGGCAGCCGTCTACACAAATCCTCAAGCGACTCTTGTCCGGAGTTTTAGCTGATGTCCACGACCGTCATTCCACCGTTAGAAGATCCGGTGTCCCCCTACGAATTTCCCGATTCAAGAAAACTCCATGACGCCGCCGAACGCGCCCTCGACTATTACCTGACCCCGACAGCCAAGATCATGGCCACGCCTTACACCCCAAACGACATGTTCATGGTCAACCCGCAAATTGACACGGAGTCCTTGCTGGCCAACGCCTGCGAATCTCTCGCGTCAGCCACGGTCATGCTCGGTGACTTTGCCGGCCTGCTGGAAGGACCGAACCGCAAGACCCTGTTGGGTATTGCGCAAGTGGTGATGTTGGGTGAGTTGGCAGTGAATCAGGCGTTGGAAAATGTAGAGGTAAAGCAATAAGCGCCGCTTTCGAAGCCAGGGTCCGTGCCCTGGCTTCGAAGGCTCTGATCGATATAGAACGTTGAAACTGTGTCAGCCCTCGTTGCTACGCAACTCCTCAATACTGATCTCGCGCATCCGGAATTTCTGGATCTTGCCCGTCACCGTCATCGGAAACTCCTCCACAAACTTGAAGTACCGCGGCGTCTTGAAGTGAGCGATGCGCTCCTTGCACCACGCTTGCAGTTCTTGTTCGGTGGCGCTGTGGCCGGGATGGAATTTGATCCAGGCGACGATTTCCTCGCCGTAACGCGAGCAGGGAATGCCGATCACCTGCACGTCCGCCACCGCCGGGTGGGTGAAGAAGAACTCTTCCAGTTCGCGCGGGTAAATGTTTTCGCCGCCACGGATGATCATGTCCTTGTTACGGCCGGCGATGCAGACGTAACCCTCGTCATTCATGCTCGCCAGGTCGCCGGTGTGCATCCAGCCCGCCGCGTCGATGGCTTCAGCGGTGGCCTGCGGGTTGTTCCAGTAGCCGAGCATCACGCTGTAGCCACGGGTGCACAGTTCGCCGATGGTGCCGCGTGGCACCGGGTTGCCGGCCTCGTCGATGATTTTGCTTTCGAGTTGCGGCTGCGTGCGGCCGACGGTGGTGACGCGCAGTTCCAGTTCGTCCGATGGGCCGGTCTGCAGGGACACGGGGCTGGTTTCGGTCATGCCGTAGGCGATCTGCACTTCACTCATGTGCATTTCGCTGATGACCCGGCGCATCACCTCGATCGGGCAAGTGGCGCCGGCCATGATTCCGGTGCGCAGGGTCGACAGATCGAACTCGGCGCGTTGCGGCTGATCGAGCATGGCGATGAACATGGTTGGTACGCCGTACAGCCCCGTGGCCTTTTCTTCGGCGACGGTGTTCAGGGTCAGCAGAGGATCGAAGGCATCGTTCGGATAAATCATGGTGCTGCCGTGGGTGATGCAGCCGAGGTTGCCCATGACCATGCCGAAGCAGTGATACAGCGGCACCGGGATCACCAGGCGATCGGCGGCGGTCAGGCCGAGGCTTTCGCCGACCATGTAACCGTTGTTGAGGATGTTGTAGTGACTGAGGGTCGCGCCCTTGGGGAAACCGGTGGTGCCGGAGGTGTACTGGATGTTGACGGGTTGATCGAAGTGCAGGCTGTCGCTGCGTTCACGCAATTGTTCTGGAGAGACACTGGCGGCCAGATCTGCCAGTTGCGACCACGGGAGAAAACCCGAAGGCGGCTGCGGATCAAGGCTGATCAACCCGCGCAGCTCCGGCAGGCGCTCACTGCGCAGTTCGCCGATGGATTGCTGGGCCAGTTCCGGCAGCAAGCCTTGCAACATGCCGTGATAGTTCGAAGATTTGAAGGCACCGGCGCAGACCAGCCATTGGCAACCCGATTGCTTGAGCACGTATTCGAGTTCGGAGCTGCGGTAGGCCGGGTTGATGTTGACCAGAATCACGCCGATTTTCGCGGTGGCGAACTGAGTGATGCACCACTGCGCGCAGTTCGGCGCCCAGATGCCGAGCCGGTCACCGGCCTGCAAACCCAACGCCAGCAGGGCTCTGGCATGCACGTCCACCGCATCGGCCAGTTGCCGCCAGGTGTAACGCTGCTGCTGATGGCGCACCACCAGCGCCTCGCCGTCCGGGTACTGCGCGACGGTCTCGTCGAACTTCTGCCCGATGGTCATCGCCAGCAAGGCTTTGTCCTGGGAACCACGGGTGTAGCTGCGCTGCGGGTTTGCACTGGGTTGATCCATGACGACCCCTATTGTCTTTATTAGTGGGTGTTGGACCGGAGCCATATGAGCTCCGACCATTCAGAACTGGCCCTACTCTCGCTCAAGTTGACGTTAACGTAAAGGGTGATTGACAGCCATTCGTCACAGGCTTACGTTAACGTAAAGGTGAGAGCCAAACCGCCGCCCTCCCCGCCCTACAAAAAAGCCAAAAGGTGACCCATGAGCTACCCATCCCTGAACTTTGCCCTCGGCGAAACCATCGACATGCTGCGCGATCAGGTTCAGTCCTTTGTCGCCAAAGAGATCGCCCCGCGTGCCGCGCAGATCGACAGCGACAACCTGTTCCCCGCCGATCTGTGGCGCAAGTTCGGTGACATGGGCCTGCTCGGAATCACCGTGCCGGAAGAGTACGGCGGCGCGGGCCTGGGTTACCTGGCGCACGTCGTGGCAATGGAAGAAATCAGCCGTGGCTCGGCTTCGGTGGCGTTGTCCTACGGCGCTCACTCCAACCTCTGCGTGAACCAGATCAACCGCAACGGCAACCACGAACAGAAAACCAAATATTTGCCGAAGCTGATCAGCGGCGAACACGTCGGCGCACTCGCGATGAGCGAGCCGAACGCCGGTTCCGACGTGGTTTCGATGAAACTGCGCGCCGATAAACGCGGCGACCGTTTCGTGCTCAACGGCAGCAAGACCTGGATCACCAACGGCCCCGACGCCAACACCTACGTGATCTACGCCAAGACCGACCTGGAAAAAGGCCCCCACGGCATCACCGCATTTATCGTCGAGCGCGACTGGAAAGGCTTCAGCCGCAGCAACAAGTTCGACAAGCTCGGCATGCGCGGCTCCAACACTTGCGAGCTGTTCTTCGATGACGTCGAAGTACCGGAAGAAAACATCCTCGGCGTACTCAACGGCGGCGTGAAAGTGCTGATGAGCGGCCTCGATTACGAGCGCGTCGTGCTGTCCGGTGGCCCGACCGGAATCATGCAGTCGTGCATGGACCTGATCGTGCCGTACATCCACGACCGCAAACAGTTCGGCCAGAGCATCGGCGAATTCCAGCTGATCCAGGGCAAAGTCGCCGACATGTACACCCAGCTCAACGCCAGCCGTGCCTACCTCTACGCCGTGGCCCAGGCCTGCGAGCGCAACGAAACCACGCGCAAGGACGCCGCCGGTGTGATCCTCTACACCGCCGAACGCGCCACGCAAATGGCCCTCGACGCAATCCAGATTCTCGGCGGTAACGGTTACATCAACGAATTCCCGGCCGGCCGTCTGCTGCGTGACGCCAAGCTGTACGAAATCGGTGCCGGTACCAGTGAGATCCGTCGCATGCTGATCGGTCGCGAACTGTTCAACGAAACCCGCTAAACGGAGCTGTCCATGGCTATCCTGCATACCCAGCTCAACCCCCGTTCAGCGGAGTTCGCCGCCAACAGCACGGCGATGCTCAAACAGGTCGACGCCCTGCACACCCTGCTCGCCCAAGTGGCTCAGGGCGGCGGCGCGAAAGCTCAGGAACGGCACACCTCGCGGGGCAAACTGCTGCCGCGTGAGCGGATCAACCGCTTGCTCGATCCGGGCTCGCCGTTTCTGGAAATCAGTCAATTGGCCGCCCACGCCGTGTATGGCGAAGACGTGCCGGCCGCCGGCGTGATTGCCGGCATCGGCCGCGTGGAAGGCGTCGAATGCATGATCGTCGCCAACGATGCGACGGTGAAAGGTGGCTCGTACTATCCGTTGACCGTGAAGAAACACCTGCGCGCCCAGACCATCGCCCAGCAAAATCGCCTGCCGTGCATCTATCTGGTGGACTCGGGCGGCGCCAACCTGCCGCGTCAGGACGAAGTGTTCCCGGATCGCGAGCACTTCGGGCGGATCTTCTTCAACCAGGCCAACATGAGCGCCATGGGCATTCCGCAGATTGCCGTGGTCATGGGCTCGTGCACCGCGGGCGGGGCTTATGTGCCGGCGATGGCTGACGAAGCGATCATGGTGCGCAATCAGGCGACGATCTTCCTCGCCGGCCCGCCGCTGGTGAAAGCAGCGACCGGTGAAGTGGTCAGCGCCGAAGACCTCGGCGGGGCCGATGTGCATTGCAAGATTTCCGGGGTCGCCGACCACTACGCCGAAAGCGATGAGCACGCCCTCGCCCTCGCCCGCCGCAGCGTCGCCAACCTCAACTGGCGCAAGCTCGGCGAAGTGCAGCAGCGCGCACCGATTGCGCCGCTGTACGCCAGCGACGAGTTGTACGGTGTGGTGTCGGCGGACGCCAAACAGCCGTTCGACGTGCGTGAAGTGATTGCGCGACTGGTCGACGGTTCGGTGTTCGATGAATTCAAGGCCTTGTTCGGCACCACGCTGGTATGCGGTTTCGCCCATCTGCACGGCTACCCGATCGCGATCCTCGCCAACAACGGCATCCTGTTCGCCGAAGCCGCGCAAAAAGGCGCGCACTTCATCGAACTGGCCTGCCAGCGCGGCATCCCGTTGCTGTTCCTGCAGAACATCACCGGCTTCATGGTCGGCCAGAAATACGAGGCCGGCGGCATCGCCAAACACGGTGCGAAACTGGTTACCGCCGTGGCCTGCGCCAAGGTGCCGAAATTCACCGTGATCATTGGTGGCAGCTTTGGCGCCGGTAACTACGGCATGTGCGGGCGGGCCTATGATCCGCGTTTCCTGTGGATGTGGCCGAACGCGCGGATTGGCGTGATGGGTGCCGAACAGGCGGCCGGCGTGCTGGTTCAGGTCAAGCGCGAGCAGGCCGAACGCAGCGGTCAGGCGTTCAGTGCCGAGCAGGAAAGCGAGATCAAGCAACCGATTCTCGACCAGTACGAAGAACAGGGTCACCCCTACTATTCCAGCGCACGGCTGTGGGACGACGGCGTCATCGACCCGGCGCAGACCCGCGATGTGCTGGCCCTGGCCTTGTCCGCGTCGTTGAACGCGCCTATCGAACCGAGCCGCTTCGGCGTGTTCCGGATGTGATCGGGAGAACCTCATGAGCGACTTCAACACCCTCGAATTACAGAGCGATCCACGGGGTTTCGCGACCCTGTGGCTGAGCCGCGAAGAAAAGAACAACGCATTCAACGCCGAGATGATCCGCGAACTGATCCTGGCGCTGGACAAGGTTGCCAGCGACGCCAGCCTGCGTTTTCTGCTGGTGCGCGGACGCGGCAAACACTTCAGCGCCGGCGCCGATCTGGCCTGGATGCAGCAATCGGCCGAACTCGATTACCACACCAACCTCGACGACGCCCGGGAACTGGCGGAGCTGATGTACAACCTCGCCAAACTGAAAATCCCGACCGTGGCCGTGGTGCAAGGCGCGGCGTTCGGCGGCGCGCTGGGTCTGATCAGTTGCTGCGACATGGCGATTGGCGCCGATGACGCGCAGTTCTGCCTGTCGGAAGTGCGCATTGGCCTGGCACCAGCGGTGATCAGTCCGTTCGTGGTGCAAGCCATCGGCGAGCGCGCGGCACGGCGTTATGCGCTGACGGCCGAGCGTTTCGGCGGGCAGCGGGCGCGGGAAATCGGTCTATTGTCCGAGAGCTATCCGGCGACCGAGCTTGAACAGAAAGTCGAACAATGGATCGACAACCTGCTGCTCAACAGCCCCGCCGCCATGCGCGCCAGCAAGGATCTGCTGCGTGAAGTCGGCAACGGCGCACTGACCCCGGCCCTGCGCCGCTACACCGAAAACGCCATCGCCCGCATCCGCGTCAGCCCGGAAGGCCAGGAAGGTCTGCGGGCCTTTCTGCAGAAGCGTCCGCCGAGCTGGCAAGCCGCAACCACCACCAAGGAGCCGCGTTGATGAGCGCACCTGTTCTCACCACCCTGCTGGTGGCCAACCGTGGCGAAATCGCTTGCCGGGTCATGCGCACTGCCAAGGCGCTGGGCCTGACCACCGTCGCCGTGCACAGCGCCACCGACCGTGAAGCGCGGCACAGCCGCGAAGCGGATATTCGTGTCGATCTGGGCGGCAGCAAAGCGGCCGACAGTTATCTGCAAATCAACAAACTGATCGCGGCGGCCAAGGCCAGCGGCGCTCAGGCGATTCATCCGGGTTATGGCTTTCTGTCAGAGAACGCCGGGTTTGCCCGTGCCATCGAAGCGGCCGGCCTGATTTTCCTCGGCCCGCCGGCCTCGGCCATCGACGCGATGGGCAGCAAATCCGCCGCCAAAGCGCTGATGGAAACCGCCGGCGTGCCGCTGGTGCCGGGTTATCACGGCGAAGCCCAGGATCTGGACACATTCCGCGATGCTTGCGAGCGCATTGGCTATCCGGTGCTGCTCAAGGCCACTGCCGGCGGTGGCGGCAAGGGCATGAAAGTGGTTGAGGATGTCAGCCAACTGGCGGAAGCCCTCGCCTCGGCTCAGCGTGAAGCGCAGTCTTCTTTCGGCGATTCGCGGATGCTGGTGGAGAAATACCTGCTCAAGCCGCGTCATGTGGAAATCCAGGTGTTTGCCGATCAGCACGGCAACTGCCTGTATCTGAATGAGCGCGACTGCTCGATTCAGCGTCGTCACCAGAAAGTGGTCGAAGAAGCTCCGGCACCGGGTCTGAGTCCGGAATTACGCCGGGCCATGGGCGAAGCGGCAGTGCGTTCGGCGCAGGCCATCGGTTATGTCGGCGCCGGCACTGTGGAGTTTTTGCTGGACGCTCGCGGCGAATTCTTCTTCATGGAGATGAACACGCGGTTGCAGGTCGAGCATCCGGTCACCGAAGCCATCACCGGGCTCGATCTGGTGGCCTGGCAGATTCGCGTCGCCCGTGGTGAGGCGTTGCCGATCACTCAGGATCAGGTGCCGCTGAACGGGCATGCGATTGAAGTGCGGTTGTATGCGGAAGATCCGTCGAATGATTTCCTGCCAGCCACCGGGCGTCTGGAGCTGTACCGCGAATCCGCCGCCGGGCCGGGGCGCCGCGTGGACAGTGGCGTTGAGGAAGGCGATGAGATTTCGCCTTTCTACGACCCGATGCTCGGCAAGCTGATTGCCTGGGGCGAGGATCGTGAGCAGGCGCGTTTGCGGCTGCTGAGCATGCTCGATGAGTTTGCGATTGGCGGCTTGAGGACCAACATCAACTTCCTGCGGCGGATCATCGGTCATCCGGCGTTCGCGGCGGCGGAACTGGATACCGGGTTCATTCCGCGTTATCAGGAACAGTTACTGCCAGCGCCTGCTGCGCTGAGCGATGAGTTCTGGGATGCGGCGGCGCAGGCTTTTGCGCAGAGCCTGTCGGGGACGGCTCGGGTGGATGATCCGGCTTCGCCTTGGGCACTGCACAGCGGTTTGCGCGCAGGGTTGCCACGGGAAATCACGCTGCATTTGAGTTGCGAGGGGCAGGATCGGGCGTTGACGCTCGGTGCTGGCGGCAGTGCAAAACTGATCGGCGAGCAATTGGTGATCGAGCGTGATGGTTTGCGTCGTCAGTTGCGTGCGATTCGTCGTGGAGAGGTTCTGTATCTGCAATGGGACGGCGAGTTGCGGCGTATTGAAACGTACGACCCGATCAGCGCTGTCGAAGCCAGCCACAGTCATCAGGGCGGCCTGACCGCGCCGATGAACGGCAGCATCGTGCGGGTGCTGGTGGAGGCCGGCCAATCGGTTGAAGCCGGCGCACAACTGGTGGTGCTGGAAGCGATGAAGATGGAGCACAGCATCCGCGCGCCCCATGCCGGCGTGATCAAGGCGCTGTATTGCCAGGAAGGTGAAATGGTCAGCGAAGGCAGCGCACTGGTCGAACTGGAAGAGGTGTGAAAGGTGGATCGATCCTACGCCTGGCGAGGATCGATCTGACTAGTATTTGGCCGATGCCTGAACCACGACACCGATAATTCGGCACTCGTCGGTGAACAATGCTTTCGGCCAGGTCGGATTGAGCGGTACCAGGTAACGCTGGCCGCCCTCTTCGACCAGTTTGCGGAAAATCGCTTCATCGCTGTCCGGCCATTGGACGATCACCAGTTTTCCGGGTTCTGCCTCCAGCGCCGGATCCACCAGAATCAGCATGCCCTCGCCGATGCTCTGCCCGGTGGGCGCGGTCATCGAATTGCCCACCACTGTGAGCCAGAACGCCGGGCCACGGGCGTGGTAATCCGTCAGTTCGAAACGTCGCTTGTCCTTGCCGCTCGAATAGACCGGTTGGGCTTCACGGGCCTCGATAGGGGCTTTCCAGTCGCTGACCGGGTAGCGGAAATAAGGGTTGTACTTCTGCGCCAGCGGCATTTCGTCGTCCTTGTCGACTTGCGGTTCGCGGATCACCACCGCGACTTCGAGATACTCCATGCCCAGCGCTTTCAGCACACGGTTCATCTGCGTGATACCGGGCTCACGGCGTTTGTTCAGCCAATGGCCGATACCGCCCTGAGACATGCCGACGCGCTCGCCGAGCTCGACTTGAGTGACGTTGAGTTCACTCATTTTGGCCTTGACCAACTCAATCCATTTATCCATGTGCGGCACCATACGTGCCCGCCTTCGGCCGGCAAAACACATATTGTAGTATTTAAATTCTGGTCACAAATACTCTAGGTACTATTCTTGAGTCACGGATTTGAATCGACCAAGGAGTGACCTTTCACCATGAACATCACCAGCAACGACCTGCCCGACCTTCAAATGGACACCACTTTCAAGTCTCCACAGGGTTGCGCTGCCGCGCAGCGGGCATTGGACTATTACTTGAAACCGGCCGTGTCAGAACAGGAAGTGGAAGAGCGTTTTTTCGGCGTGAACAGTAATTTGAGTGGCGAAGAATCCCTGGTCCACGCCTCGGATTTGCTGCGATGTGCGGCGGCCACGGCATTCAAGGCTGCAGACGGCTTGCAGGGCGTCAGTCGGGATCTGGCGTTTTCGGTCGTGCACATGGTGGACATGGCACGGGCGATGGTCGATCACTCGCTGGACGGCGGTGTTCGCTAAAGACGGACAGGAAAGAATTTTCCAATCGAGCAGATAAAAACGTTTGACTTGCAAATGATAATGATTATTATTGCAAGCAGCTGGTCGCGAGATCAGTCGATGGACCAGAGACCTTAGGTCGGTCTTCTGGACTATCTCCTCATCAGGCTAATCACGGTTTTTGACCCGGCTTTTTGCCGGGTCTTTTTTTTGCCAGTTTTCTGGCTTTTGGCTTCAGGCTAATGAAGTCTTTGGGTGCTACAAATTCGGTGGCGCGGATAATATCAAAAGAATATCGCTTGGCAAGGGAACCCCGTCCGCATTGGGGAAAAGTAATGCCAATTAGCACTTGAGAATCAATCGCACAGCTACTAAGCTGCACCCGCGTCATGGAAGACGCCCCCCGCCACACCCCGCAATTTCCCTCGGTTTCACCCCTGTCTTGCGTGTAAAGTAGCCGCCATAAAAATCATATTCAGGAACCGATTATGACCGTGGCCAAATCTTCGTTCGACATCAGCGCCAACTTCGACAGCGGCAACATCCAAGTCATCGACATCAGCAACCCGCTCAACCCGGTTCTGGCAATTCGGCCAGATACCCGCAGCGCTCATTTCCAGTGGTTCCACTTCAAGGCCAGCGGCCTGCATGTTCATCAGGAACACTGGTTCCGCCTGGTCAACGCCAGCCAGTCTTCCTACAACAAGGCCTGGACCGGCTATCAGGCCGTCGCTTCCTACGACCACGTCAACTGGTTCCGCATTCCGACCCAATTCGAAGGCGACAGCCTGCGCTTCTGCCTTGAAGCCGAACAGACCCACGCCTGGTTTGCCTACTTCGAACCTTACAGCCGTGGCCGTCATGACTGGCTGATCGAGCAAGCGCTGACCAAGGCCGGCACCGAACTGCTGGCCACTGGCAAAAGCGTCGAAGGCCGCGACATCCAACTGCTTCGCAAAGGCACCGGCGCCGAAGGCCGACGCAAGATCTGGATCATCGCCCAGCAGCATCCCGGCGAACACATGGCCGAGTGGTTCATGGAGGGCGTGATCGAGCGTCTGGAACATCACAACGATCCAGTGCTGAACAAACTGCTGGAAAGTGCCGATCTGTACCTGGTGCCGAACATGAACCCGGACGGCGCGTTCCATGGCCATCTGCGCACCAACGCCATGGGCCAGGACCTGAACCGCGCCTGGCAGAGCGCGAGTCAGGAAGTCAGCCCGGAAGTCCTTTTCGTACAGCAGCAGATGGAAAAGTACGGCGTCGATCTGTTCCTCGACGTACACGGCGACGAAGAAATTCCCCACGTATTCACCGCCGGATGCGAAGGCAACCCGGGCTACTCCCCTCGGATCGAGAAGCTCGAAGAGCACTTCCGCAGCCATCTGAAACACACCACCAAAGACTTCCAGACCAAGTACGGCTACACCCGCGACGAACCGGGTCAGGCCAACATGACCCTGGCCTGCAACAGCGTCGGTCAGAAATTCGACTGCCTGTCGTTGACCCTGGAAATGCCGTTCAAGGATCACGACGATGCGCCGAACCCGCTCACCGGTTGGTCGGGCCAACGCTCGAAACAATTGGGCAAGGACGTGCTGACCACTATCGCCGACATGGTCGACACCCTGCGCTGATCCCCCCTGTTTCTCGCCCCATGAAAGATCGCAGCCCTGTCTGCGATCTTTTTTTTGCGCCGCACTTTTTCCCAATCAGGTTGCAAAACAAAACCAGATTACTTACCGTCATTCCAGTTTCCATTTGAAACCAGAAAAGGAATCAGGACATGAACGCGCAAAATCTCGGCAGTGGCGTGGTACTGCTGTTCGCCATCGCCTGCGGTCTGGCCGTGGGCAACGTGTATTACGCCCAACCGCTGCTGGACGCCATGGCTGACGCCTTCAACCTGTCGCCCGCGAGCATCGGCATCGTCATCACGTTGACCCAGGTCGGCTACGGCATCGGGCTGGTCTTGCTCGTGCCGCTCGGCGATCTGCTCAACCGCCGACGCTTGATTGTCACGCAAACCCTGCTGGCGGCTGCAGCCTTGCTGTTGATCGCGCTGGCAACCAACAGCACCTGGCTGCTGATCGGCATGACCCTGACCGGCTTGCTCGCTGTCGTGACTCAGGTGCTGGTGGCCTATGCCGCAACCCTGGCCATTCCGGCGCAACGCGGTCGTGTCGTCGGCGTGATCACCAGCGGCATCGTGGTCGGCATCTTGCTCGCACGCACCGTGGCGGGCGGGATGGCGGATCTGGCCGGTTGGCGGGCGATTTATCTGTTGTCGGCGGGGCTGACGCTGGTCATGGCAATGCTGCTGTTTCGCGTGCTGCCCAAGGACGAGAGCCCGCAACCGGCAACCTCCTACGCCGCGTTGATTACCTCGGTGTTCAGCCTGTTTCGAGAGGAACCAGTACTACGGCAACGGGCGATTCTGGCCCTGCTGACCTTCGCCAGTGCCATGGTCCTGTGGACGCCGATGGTTTTGCCGTTGGCCGCCCCGCCGCTGTCACTTTCCCACAGCGAAATCGGACTGTTCGGACTGGCCGGCGCGGCTGGCGCATTGGCCGCAGCAAGAGCCGGACACCTGGCGGATCGAGGTCTAGGGCAATGGGTCAGCGGACTTTCATTGCTGCTGATGCTTGGTTCGTGGCTGCCAATTGCATTCACCCAATCCTCATTGTGGGCGCTGTTGCTCGGCGTGATCACCCTGGATCTGGGCTTGCAGGCCGTGCATGTCACCAGCCAGAGCATGATCTATAGCGTCCGCCCAGAAGCACAGAGCCGTCTGACTGCCGGCTACATGCTGTTTTACTCGATTGGCAGCGCCCTGGGCTCAATCGCCTCGACGGCCATGTACGCCTGGGCAGGATGGCCGGGCGTCTGCTGGCTGGGTGCTGGAATCAACATCATCGCGCTGCTGTATTGGTGGCGAACATTGGCACCGCAAAAACGTGGCGAGCAGATGTGCACACTCGCCACGCCGGATTAACGTCTGCGGTCAGTTGCGATTACGTCCCCGCAGCATGCTGTCGAGCACCTCGTCGCGGCGCACCCAACCATGGAACAGCGCTGCCGCCAGGTGGAGCAACACCGTCAGAAACAACAGATACGCCAGATAACCGTGCGCCTTGCGCAACAGCGCAAACACTTGGGCATCTGCCGGCAGGATCGACGGCAATTGCAACGAATGGCCAAGCATTACCGGATCCCCCGCCGCGCTGATCATCGCCCAGCCCAGCAGTGGCAACACCAGCATCAAGGCGTACAGCAACAGGTGCGATGCCTTGGCCGCCATCACCTGCCAGCCCGGCAGATCCTCCGGCAGCGGCGGCTGACGCGTGCCCAGTCGCACCAGAATGCGCACGATCACCAGCAACAGGATCGCGATACCCAGCGGCTTGTGCAGGTTGATCAGCCATTCATGCCGCGCCGACACCGAAGTGACCATGCCGGCCCCGATGAACAACATGGCGATGATCATGAGTGCCATCAGCCAGTGCAGAAGTCGCGCCAGCGGATTGAAATGCGTCGGTGGCGTTCTCATGGGCGTGCCTCCTGTTTGCCAGTGGGCAATTGACTGACTTCGCTGGTGCGACGCAGGTAGGAATCGGCGTAACCGGCTGAACGAGCGGCGAGCAACGGGTCGTCGGAGCCTTCAATCCCGGCAGGCAGGACCAGTGGGTCGTAGTTGATGTCGCGGCATTCGCCACTGAGTTGCGGTTGGGTCTTTTCCAGCACCAGGGTGCCGGCGTTCAACATCTTGCGGCCGGCGGGCCAGGTCTTGCTCGCATCGTTCACCGGATCGTCAGCGTTGGCCAACGTGATATTCAACTGAAAGCGCAGCGGCCCTTCGGCCAGACGCTGCACCAAGTCCTTCTCGAGAAAATCGCTACCTTCCGGCGCCGTAGCGCCCGCTGCATCCTGGGCCAACGGCGCCATGCTCCAGCGCACGGCCTGCTTCTTGCCGCTCGCGTCGACCAGATAGAACGCGTTCACACTGTTGTAAGTCTCGGTCACGTAGCTGGCCGAAGGTTTGGCCGTCTTCACCCAGGTCAGGAACGGCACGGCTTCCGGATGGGCAGCAAAAAATGCCGGCACCTTGGCCGGATCCGGTTTACCTGTGGCGGGATCCGGCGATTGCGCCTGCTGCAACTGGTAGAAAGCCTCGGGTGTGCCGACCGGAAAAACCGGCATGCTGTTCATCCCGGTGCGCCACTGCTGGCCGTTGGCCTGAGTGAAACGCAGCGCCAGGCTACGAATCGGTACGGCGCTGTCCGGTGCATAAGGATTACCCGCCGGCAGCGCGAACCGCCCGACTACCGGAGTACGTGGTTCATTGAACACCTGCGCGACAGAGTAAGGACGCGCCTCGCCACTGCTTTCGAAATGGCCGATGACGCAAACACCCTTGGCGTGATTGCGACGAAACCCCGGATGCACGCCGTTATTCTTTTCCAGCACATCGACCAACGCCTTGGGCGTCAGTCGCTGCGGGTCAAAGTTACCGTGAACGTAGGCAAACGCCCCGGCCACGGCTGCGACAACCACGGCGATACCGCCGAGACGCAACACCAGGCTCGCGGCACTCAATGGCGGGCGTTGTGGGCCGCCGGGCGGTGAGCTGCGATCAACCATGAAAGACTCCAGGGCCATCGGCCACAAGTAGGAAGAATCAGCAAGACGCACGCCATCAGGATTTATTCCACGGCCCGGTATTTATTTTTCCGAACGTGGAATAACCTCGAATACCGGGCGTCTTCCTAGTCCACAGCGTAGTGACTAGCAGAGCTTCATGAGCGAATTCGACGAACAACTGAGAGAAATCATTCCCAGATTGCGGCGCTTTGCCGTGTCGTTGACGCGCAACGCCAGCAGCGCCGACGATCTGGTCCAGGCCAGCCTTGAACGTGCCCTCTCCAGTTGGGGTGACAAGCGCGCCGAGGGCGATCTGCGCGCGTGGCTGTTTTCGATCCTGTACCGCCAGTTCCTCGATGCGCACCGACGTTCCCGGCGCTACGCCCGGATGCTCGAATTCTTCACCGGCCGCGATGACGCCGAACCCTCGGTAGAACGCACCGTCATTGCCCAGTCAACCCTGCAAGCCTTCGATCGCCTGCCCACCGAGCAACGCGCCCTGCTGTTGATGGTGTCGGTGGAAGGCTTGACCTATAAGGAGGTCGCCGAGATTCTCGACGTCCCCACCGGCACCGTGATGTCGCGCCTGTCCCGCGCCCGCCAGGCTTTGCGCCAGCTCAGCGACGGCGAAATCAGCAGCCCTTCCTTGCGGATACTCAAATGATCAGCCTGCCCCCCAGCGAGCGTGATTTGCACGCCTACATCGACCACCAGCTCAGCGACGCCGACCGGCGTGTGCTGGAAAACTGGCTGGCCAGCCACCCCGACGACGCCGCGTTGATCCGCGCCTGGCAACAGGATGCCCAGCACCTGCGCGCGGCCCTCGGTGGCGCGTTGCAACAACCGGCCAACCCGGATCTGGACCCGGCGCTGATCCGCCAGCGGCTCAAGCATCGATCACACCGGCGCTGGGCCAGCGCGGCGGTGTTGCTGATAGCGGTCAGCCTCGGCGGTGTCAGTGGCTGGCAGGCCCGGGAAATGACCCTCGTGCGCTCGATAGCGCCGATGAGCGATGCCCTGCAGGCGTACCGCCTGATCGCTCAGCAAGGGATCCTGCCGGCGGACTACAAGGACGGCGGCGCAGGTGACATGCAGCGTTGGCTCGACCGCTACTTCACGCAGGCCAACCGTCTGCCGGACCTGACGGCAGCCGGGTTTCAACCGGTCAGCGGCCGCCTGCTGAGCACCGAAGAAGGCCCGGCGGCGATGGTCATGTATGAGGATCAAACCGGGCACAAGGTCAGTTTCTACGTGCGCCCGCCAGGGCCGAAAAATACCTTTCTGCCACGGGGTAGCCGTCGCGACGGGGATCTGCAGGCCGAGTACTGGTCCGGCGACGGTTACAACTACGCCATGGTCAGCCCGACCGATACCCCGGCGGCGCCGTTGCTCCAGCACACCGAGCGCTTCTGACCGGTTCAGAAGCCGACATCCAGCACCACGTTGTCCAGATAGGTGCCGGCGGGCGGCGTGGTCTGGTCGGTGTAGATCTTCGCGTTGTAGTTGAATATCTGGCTGCCGGTGCCCAGGCCATTGCCGGGATTGACCTCGGCATCGGTGCTGGCCCGACGTGCTGCGCCGACACTGCCCCAGCGGGTGGTGCCGGCGCTTTTGAAAATGTCGTAGGCCAGATAGTTGCTGCCCGAAATCATTCGCCGTCGGCCACCGACACTGATCGCGTTCTGCCCGTCGCCCAAACCCACGGTGTAGGCGCTGCCCTTGGTGCACGCCAGATTGATGGTCTGTCCGGTCACCGGGGTAAACGCGCTGATCACCGGTGCGCTGCCGAAGGCAATGTTGGGCGCGGTGATGGTGCAATCGTTGGACACGGTCAGGTTGACCGTCAGGGTCGTGGTGCCGCTGTTGATGTCGCGGCCCAGGCAGAGTCCCCCGACCCCGATGCCCGAACAGTAATTCCAGTTCCAGAAAATACTCAGGGTTTCGGTGTACACCCCGGCTGCCACGTTGCTGCCAATCGTGGTGCCGAAGTACAGCGGCACGGTTTTCGGCACCGTGCCGCCCAGCAATCCCAGCGCATCGATAATACCGTTGCGGGCGAAGTCGTAGGCCGTGCCTCGGGTCAGCGGGTAACTGGTGCTGTTGTTGGCGTATATCGTGTAGCTGATGACATCACCGGTTGGCCCGAGCAGACCGCTTTGAGTCGAAGTCACCGTGGCCCAGAAATGGTCATTGTTGGCCAACAGTGACAAGAGCGAGCCGGTGCAGCTCAGACCTCCGTTGAGTGTAGAGCTCGGTTGCGACGTGGTGCGCACCGCAATCGAACTGATCGTGCCGAACCCGGCCGGCGTGGTGGGAACCACCGAACACAGCGCCTGCGCCGCGCCCGGCAGCATCAGTGCCAGCCACAGGCAGAGCCGTACCCACGTCATTGACACACCAGCGGCCCGATCAGCGGGATCTGATCCTGTTGCAGGTCAACTTTGAACTGCGCCTGACAGGTCTTGCCATCGGCCAGCGTCACCCTCAGCGAGTTCTGCGCCTGCAGGTTTTCCAGATAGACCAGTCCGTCCCAGCCCACCACCGTACGCGTGCCACTCTCCTCATGCAGCACGCCGCTGCCCAGCGGCAATTCCTGTTGCTGCGCATCCACCAGCACGATGCTCGCGGCAATCACCCGGCTCAGTGGAAACTCCAGCAGGTAGCCACTGCCACGGCGCACGGCAATGCGCTGTTCGACATTCGGGCTGCGTACGTTGGCCGGCAGGTTCAACGGATCGATTTCATATTTGCCACGGTAGTAGGCGCTGCTCCACGGCACCAGCAAATGGCCGTTGCGATCGGTCTGGCCGACCTGCTGGTTCTCGTAACGCACCGGCACATCCGCGTAACCGTCGGTGCTGACCACCACGAAGGCATCATCGATGCGGTTGGCCGCGAACACTTGATGGTCCATCCACACCAGCGAACCGCTGGCATCGGCCCAGCGGGTTTCGGCCTCCGAAGTGCCGTAGACACCCGCCTGCAACTGCACCGATTGCAGACGCCACGTCACGTCAGCCTGACGGTAATCAGGACCGTCGCCGTTGGCGTAACCGAGGTTGAAGCCCACCCCGCCCTCGGACGGTACGGCGCGGCTGTAGTTGACGCGTTGTTGAGTCTGCCCGGTCTTGCTGCGTTCGCTGCTGATGGCCAGGCTGCCGCGCAGGTCGAAGGGGATCACCAGTTGCGCCTGCACCGCCCAGTTGGCGTCGCCGATTTCGCGGTTGGCCGACAGGTAGAAACTGCTGTTGCGCCACAACGGCTTGCTCCAGCTCAGGTTGAGCAACCGCGTGCGGGAATCGTCCGCCGCCCGGATATCGAAATAACCGACACCCAGACTGCCCCAGCGCTCAAGGTTGAGGCTCAGGGTCGCCTGCTCGCTGCGCTTGCTGAGGCTGGTGTAAGGACTGTCGACCACCGTGAGGTCGGCGTACTGGTCACGCCGTTGCAACCGTTGCCAGGAAAAGCTGAAGCGCTGGGCGCTGTACTGATAACCGAGGCTGTATTGCTGACCGCCGTCACCATCGAAACGGCTCTGGCTGATCGCACTGTTGAGCACCCCGAAATTGCCCAGCCGCAGATTGCCGCCGAGTCCGCCGAGGGTCAGTGAATCGGCCGCTTCGGCGTGGCTTTCCAGCGTGAAACTATCGCTGATGCCGTAACGCAGGCTGCCGGACGTTACGCCCGGCCCGTAGCTGAAATCCTTCAGCCCGTAATCCCGGCGCAGCGTACCGGCGCTGATCGAGAAATCGCTCAAGCCCTTCTGCAACAGGCTGCTGGTGACATAGAACGGCACGGTGGTCGATACCTGCCGACCCAGCGCATCGGTGGTCACCACCACAGCTTCGCCCGCACCGTTGATGAAGGGGATGTTGGTCAGGGTGTACGGGCCCGGTTGCAAATCGGTGCTGCTGGACTTGTAGCCGTTGATGAACAGATCCACCGAGGACGGCACCGCCGCTTCACCGGCGAACTGCGGCAGTGGATAAGTCACCAGATCCGGGCGCACCGCAAAATCCCGGGAGAACTGCACGCCCCCCAGACGCACCGAACTGCTCCACGGCAAGGCGCCGCTGACCACGTCCCCCGCCTCGTAAGTCAGCATCCGTTCATCATCGGAATAGCGCCACGTAGTGTCGTAGCGCAGATAACCGTTGCTCAGCGTGCTGACCGAATCCCCCGACAAGGTGCGCCGGTACTGCCCGGTGTTGGACAGCGTGCCCCAGCTGTCGAACACCCGCACCTCGTTCCACGCCGCCAGATAAGTCCCCGCGTCATCGGTGTCGTTGAGGTACAGGTCATAGTTGAACAGCGCGCCGAAACTGCTCAGCGCCGGGGTACGTGGATAGACCTGACGATTGCCGATGAACTGCTCCGGCAGCCAGTCCGGCGGCACGTCGAGCAGCAGTCGCTGGCCGACGCTGTCGTAGTCGCTGTGCAGCCCCGGCAGACCGTCGAGATCGACCTCGCCCCCCGCACTTTCGGGCAGTTTCATGCCGGTATCGCGCAACACGCTGGCCGGCAGGAACAGCCGCCCGCCGCGCTGCTCCACCGCCACTACGCGTCCGGTATTCATCTGGTTAACCACCAGTTCCAGGAACAACTGTGCATCGCTGACGGCCTCCATGCCGCTGGGAGGCGGCGGCAGTTCGCCGGCCCCGGATGGATGAATGAACATCAGGCAACACGCGCCGGTGACAAGCCACAACGGACGCTGAATACGGCGAGCCCATCCCGGGCTCATTAGCGTGCTTCGTCCGTCAATGGACTGGTTCCTCCTGAAACCGCTGCTGCCCGCCGGCCAATCGCTAGCCCGGCGGCCCCGCACTACCCGGCCCGCAGGCCGAAATCCTTACTTCGCCGGAGCGATGCTCTGTACCTGTGCCGCGCCATTGATCCGACCGGCCAGTTCTCCCGTTGTTGATCCCGGCGCCGGCCAGCGCATGACCGCGCCGGGCAGCACATAACCCAACAGCCCCTCCGCCAACGGCTTGCTCTGCCCGCCCTGCTTGAGCGCGACATCGGTCAACCGCGCATGCACCGCGCCCTGGTTGCGCACTTCCACATAGGGTTTGCCGTCGACCGAGACCGTGCGCCAGCTCAATTGCGGCAGGCCGATGCCCTTGGGGTCACGCTGTCGGGTCGTGTCTTCCTTGCTCCACAAGCCGGCACCGTAAGCAAACAGGGGCACCGAATAGCGCATCTGGAAGCGAATGGCCGCAGCCGTCTTTCCTGCATCGGCGACAGGTGGCTGCGCCGAAGGAATTTCGTCGATGATGATCCGGTAGGCCAGTTCCTGGCCGGGCGGCACGTCTTTGGTCCGGGTCAGGCGCACCAGTTGTTTCTGCCCCGGCTCGATCTTCGCCACGGGCGGACTGCCGATCACGTCACGCTGGTTCTGGTATTGCTCCTGGAAGCCGTTCTGGCTCCAGCCAAACACGCGGATCTGCAGATTCGCGGTTTCACTGCCACGATTTTCCAGCCATAACGCGCTGGCCTGCTGATCGGCTTCGAGCACCGGATCGATCGGCCAGATCAGCACCGAACTGGCCGCCTGCGCCTTGACCGCTCCGAGTGAAGCCAACACCAGCATTGCGCAACCCGCCCGCAACAGCCGTGACGAGACAACCCCCATAAACCCGCTCCTTGTGCCATTCATCACCACGACAGTTGCACCTGCAACACGTCGCTGTACGTCCCCCCAGGCTGATTGCCCGGCAATTGCACCTGACCGTAGATCGGCAGGCTGATGTTGTTCGCATCGCTATAAGCCACTGCCACGCTCTGACCGATGCCCAGACTCTGGCTGTAGGCCGCATCGCGAAACAGCGCATACGCCACCTTCGCGCTGCCGCCACTGATCTGCATGCGCCGCCCGCCGCTGTTGTACTGGCCGCCATCGACCGTCATGTTCAGCGTCACCCCCGGCGTGCATTGCAACTGCACGCCGCCGGTCAATGCCACTTGCACCGTGCCGGTGGCCAGCGCCGAACTCGAACCGAAATTCAGTCCGCCATAGTTCGACACGCCCCCCACCACCAGGCAGCCCGGTGTGATCGTCGCGCTGACCTGAAAGCTCTGGCTGGTCACCGCCGCCAGCGGCAATGGCACAACCCCCGCGCACAACAGAAGCAGCGCCGCACAACCATGCCGGCCCATGGCACTAGAACGTCAGCTCAACGGAAATCGTGTCGGTGTAAGTGCCCGCCGGCAGGCCGGCCTTGCCCACCGCCTGACCGTAGAGGTTCACGGTCTGCGCCACGCCGGTGCTGGCGGCGAGGTTGATCACGCCGTCGATAGCCAGCAATTGCGAGTGCCCGGCATCGGTGTACAAGTCGTAGGGCACATAGTTGGCAACACCGTCGTACAGCGCGCGGGTGCCGCCGGGCGACAACCCGTCATGAGCACCGGCCCGCACCTTGACCGACGGCGTAGTGCCGGCCGAGCAGAGAATCGACAACGCCCCGCCACCGCCGCCCAGCACCTGCCCGGTCGCGGTGGTGAACAGGCTGTTGGCGGTACCGAAGTTCAGGGCACCGAAGTTCAGGCCTGTGGAACCGCCGGAACCGTTGACCTGGCAACTGCTGATCAGGATCAGGCTGGAAGTGATCTGACCGGTGACCGTGGTAGCGGCATTGACGCTGGTGGCCAGCGTCAGGCCGAGCAACGACAAACCTATCCTTGATGCAATCGTACCCATGGTGTCCTTCCTCTACGGTTTACCAATCGAGCGTCACCGTCAGGGTGTCGGTATAGACACCGGCCGGTACCGCACGGGTGTTCGCCACCACCGAGCCAAATACCGGGATGGGTATCTGCGCGCCGCTGGTGACAGCGAAATTGTGTTGCTGGCCGATGCTGTAGCTCTGGCTGCCCGAAGCATCGAGAAACAGTTGATAGGGGATGGTCTGGCGACCGTTGCTCAGGCGACGGGTATTGCCGTCGCCGTGAGTGCCGCCGTCGATGCTCACGGTGAAACCGGTCACTGAAGGGTTGCAGGCCACGTTGAGCCTGCCGCTGCTGTCGTTGGCCAGGCTGGCCTTGATGGGAGCATTCCAGGTCGGGCCCTGCTGGCCGAAATCGAGTTTGCCGAAATCGCCTACCGGGCTGGCGGGGCTGGATGTATTGGTCACTTCGCAGCCGGCGATCAGGGTCAGGCGGGCGTGAATCTGCCCGTTGATGGCCGCCTGGGCATCTTCGGTGAGCAACAGCAATGCGCCTGCGGTGATGACCAGCCAGTGCTTGCCTGTCATTGCATCCCTACTCCTTCCGATCCCTGACCGCGTTCGTCATTGAACGCTCCTTCCGCACACGCTCCCGGCCGATCACCAGGTCACCGTCACCTTGACCAGATCCGAATACCGACCGGCTCTCGGCACCTCGGCCATCCGTTCGATCCGGCCGTACAGCGGCAGGTCCACCGAACCGCTGTCGGGCACCCGCCCGCTGACCGGCACGTCCACCACCAGCGGCACCCGCCGTGCGGCGTCCTGGTACAAACGGTAAGGAATGGCTTTGCCACCCGCCTCGCCCGTCATGTAGCGCACTTCTCCGGTCCCGCCATGCAGCCCGCCATCAACGCGCAGCTGATACGGCGTGTCGGGATTGCATTCCAGACGCGGCAATCGCGCATTCATCAGCGCCGCCCCGAGTGGCCCGGCCGGATCGTCAAGGCGTGCCGTGCTGCCGAAGTCGAGCACACCCAGTTGTTCGATACCGGCTCCGCGCTGCTGACCGATCAACTGGCAACCGCGCTGCACATCGACCCGCACTTCGACCTGCAGGTCAGCCGCCTGCACCGGTGTTGCGAGCCCGCCCAGCAATGCCCAGACCACCCTTGCATTCACTGCCCGTTCCTTGTCGGCGACAGCACCTGTGTCGTTACAGTGTTTCAGGTTAGCAACGGACGCCGATTGCGCCAGTCGATTGGATCCACTGAACGTGCGGGATATGTTTCGAAAAGTTGTCGATCCGTTACCCCATGGCACTGAAAAAAACTGTACGCGCCGCAGATTACTGTCCAGAAAGACCGTTGGCCGATAAAGCGCAGTGGAAGGAAAACTACCCGTCTGGTTACACTACGCCGCCGCGCTCGGGGGGAGCCGGCCCGACGATGACGGAGTGACCTCACCGTGCCCGCCCGACCGCCCGAACGTTCGCGTCTGTCCCAGCGCCTTTCAGGGTTGCGCCGTTTGTTCGGCAAGCGAAATCTGGCCAGTGCCGGCCATTGCGCCAGCGCCCAGTCAATCCGCGATTACTTCCGGCTCAAGGCCCATGGCCAGGGCTATACCCTCAGCCACAGCCAGCAGCGGGTGATCGACTGCATGGCGCAACAGGCCGGAATGTTGTTCGGTCCTGCCGCGCAAACCCCGCCCAGTCTTTATCTGTACGGTGCCGTCGGGCGCGGCAAGAGCTGGTTGCTCGACGGTTTTTTTCAGGCCTTGCCGATCCAGCAGAAACAACGCCTGCACTTCCATGAATTCTTCGCCCGCCTGCATCAGGGCATGTTCCGGCATCGCGAAGAGGACGATGCCCTCGGCGCCACCCTTGATGAATTGCTGCAGGACTGCCGGGTGCTGTGTTTCGATGAATTCCATGTGCATGACATCGGCGACGCGATGCTCATTACCCGGTTGTACAAGGCCTTGTTCCAGCGCGGGATCCTGTTGCTGGTGACCTCCAACTATCCGCCGGAAGGCCTGTTGCCCAACCCGCTGTATCACGCTCGCTTCAAACCGGTGATCGACCTGATCAACGCGCGCATGCAGGTCATGGAAGTCGGCGGCCCCCATGACTACCGCAGCCAGGCGCGCAATCACGCGCATCAGCTGTTCACCCAGGGCCATTACGTGTGGCCGGCCACACCGGCACAACGGCTGGCGCTGGATTTGCCGCCACGGGATACCGCGCCGCAACCGATAACGGTTGGCAACCGGGTCTTGCAGGCGCGGCTGTGCGAAGGCCGCCGCGTCGGTTTCACCTTCAATGACCTGTGCGAACAGCCCACGGCCGTGATGGATTATCTGGAATTGTGCCGGCGCTTCGACCACTGGATCATCGATGAACTGCCCGAGCTGGACGAATGCTCGATCGCCGTCCAGCAGCGCTTCATCAACCTGATCGACGTGCTCTACGACCAGGACAAACACCTGACGCTGCTCGGGCGCCAGCCTCTGCATGAAAGCCTGGCCGGCAACGCCATCGACCTGGCCCGCACCCGCAGCCGGCTGGGGCAATTGGCGGAAGTGCGCGAACCGGCCTGATTTGCCGTTATCATGCCGCCCATTCCCGGCGTCACGGCGCCCTCTCGATAGCGACCTTATTTACATGCACACCCTTGCTCAATTGCGCGCCGGCGAACTGTCGGGCATCACCCGGCTGGATCTGGTCGAAGGCTTGACCGAGTTCCCACAAGAGATCTTCGACCTGGCCGATACCCTGGAAGTGCTTAACCTAAGCGGCAACAAACTGAGCAGCCTGCCGGACGACTTACATCGTTTGTCCCGTCTGCGAGTGCTTTTCTGTTCGGACAACCGGTTCACCGAGCTGCCCGAGTGCCTCGGTCAGTGCCAGGCCCTGAGCATGATCGGCTTCAAGGCCAACGGGATCGTCCGAGTGTCCGGCACCGCCCTGCCACCGCAGTTGCGCTGGCTGATCCTGACCGACAACCTCATCGAAACCCTGCCAGCCGAACTGGGCGAGCGCCCGCTCCTGCAAAAACTCATGCTCGCCGGTAACCGTCTGCGCGCGTTGCCGCCATCCTTGAGCCAGTGCCATCGGCTGGAACTGATCCGCATCGCTGCCAACCAGTTGACGGAACTGCCGCAGTGGCTGCTGACCCTGCCGAGCCTGACCTGGCTGGCCTACGCCGGCAATCCGCTGGAAACCGAAGCCGATGCCGCCGCGCTGGAAGCCACGCCGTTGATCGACTGGTCGAGCCTGCGTCTTGAGCAGCGGCTGGGCGAAGGCGCGTCCGGGGTCATTTCCCGTGCGTCGTGGCAGCCGGTCGGCCAGCCTGAGCGTTCTGTGGCGGTGAAGCTCTACAAGGGCGAGATGACCAGCGACGGCTCACCGCTGCACGAAATGAACGCCTGCATCACGGCCGGGTTGCACCCGAACCTGATCCGGGTCGAGGGCCGCATCGGCAATCATCCCGAGGGCCAGCAAGGGCTGGTGATGCAACTGATCGATCCGAGCTATCGCAACCTCGCCGCTCTGCCGAGCCTGGCGTCCTGTTCGCGGGATATCTACACCGATGACTGCCGGTTCAGTGCCGATGTCGCCTTGCGCATCGCAAAAGGGATTGCGTCGGTCGCCGAACATCTGCATGAACAAGGCATCACCCATGGCGACCTTTATGGGCACAACATCTTGTTGAACGATCAGGGCGACTGTCTGCTGGGGGATTTTGGCGCGGCATCGTTCCATGCCACCACCGACAACCCGGAAACCCGCGCGCTGCAACGCATCGAAGTGCGAGCCTTCGGGATTTTGCTGGGGGAATTGCTGGCGCGAATCGACTCGGGGCTGAGTGCGGATCGGCGTGTGCGGCTGGAGGCACTGGAACAGCGCTGCTGTCAGCCGGATGTGCTGGCGCGGCCGGGGTTCAGCGAGGTCGTGCAGCAGCTGGAAGCGTTGTAAACGCTACACCGCCATCGCGAGCAAACTCGCGATGGCGGCATCATTGACGCAGTGGATCAGCCGGCCAGGCCGACGAACATTTCCTGCACGTCGTCGTGGTTGTCGAGGCCTTCGAGGAACGCTTCAACTTCTGCCATCTGCTCGTCGCTCAGACCGCTGACCGGGTTCTTCGGCTGATAGCCCAGCTTGGCCGACAGCACGGTGAAGCCTTGCTCCGGCAGGGCTTTCTGCACGGCGTCGAGGTCGGTCGGATCGGTCAGGAACAGGGTCGCGCCCTCTTCGCCCGGCTCGAAATCCTGGGCACCGGCTTCGATTGCGGCCATTTCCGGATCGGCGTCCGGGGTGTCCGGCGAGGCTTCGATCATGCCGACGTGGTTGAAGTCCCACGCTACAGAACCGGAAGCGCCCAGTTGGCCCTTGCGGAACGCCACGCGGATTTCCGCCACGGTGCGGTTGATGTTGTCGGTGACGCACTCGACGATCAACGGAACCTGGTGCGGAGCGAAACCTTCGTAAGTCACGCGATGGTACTGAACGGTCTCACCCAGCAGGCCCGCGCCTTTCTTGATCGCGCGATCCAGGGTTTCCTTGGGCATCGAGGCTTTTTTGGCCTGTTCGACCACCAGACGCAGGTGTGCGTTGGTGGCGGTATCGGCACCGTTGCGGGCAGCGATGGTGATTTCTTTCACCAGTTTGCCGAAGATCTTGCCCTTGGCGTTGGCTGCCGCTTCTTTGTGTTTAACCTTCCACTGTGCGCCCATTACTCACTCTCTTGATCTGTGGCGCCGAGACATCTATTGGCCGACGCGTGGCGCCAAGTTTATACGGCCTAAAGTCGGCAATCGACCAAAAATTCCGTCGCGCGTCGACATCTTCTACGCACCTTGTAGGGCGATTCTGAAAAACCGGTTTGCCATGACCATTTCGCACTGCGGTTTCGTACCCTCTGTGGCCCGTATTACCCGACAGAGCCCGTCCGAATGCTCAATGACAAGGAAAGTCCCTTCACGCTGACACTCACCGACGGTGGCCTGTGCCTGCCGGTATTGCGCTTCAGCGGCCACGAAGCGCTGAACCGCCCCTACCGATTCGAGATTGAAGTCATTGGCCTGGCTCCGGCCCTGGCCCCCGCCAGTCTGTTGCATCGCCCGGCATTCCTGCAGTTGAGTGAAGAGCATGGCCTTCATGGCACCCTTCACAGCGCCGGTTGCGAACACCGCGGCGCCCACCGGATCGGTTATCAGGTGGTGCTGGTGCCAGACCTGCAGAAACTGGAGCAACAGCCCAGACGCCGGGTGTTCACCCGATTGAGCGTGCCGGACATTCTCGAACGCTTGCTGACAGAACATCGCCTGCCCGCACACGGCTTCCGCTTCGATCTGACGGTGGGGTACTACCCGCCGCGCCCGTTCTGCATCCAGTACGACGAGTCGGACCTGGCACTGCTGCATCGACTGTGTGAAGAAGAAGGCATCCACTATCACTTCGAGCACCGGCCGGATGGCCATGTCGTGGTGTTTGCCGATGACAGCCTGAGCCTGCCGCAGCCCCCGATACCCGTGCCTTTCAGCCCGGAGAACGCGACACGTGCCCCCACCCTCAGCACCCTGTTTCTGCGTCACGACCCCGTCACGGCGCAGGTGTCGCCCACCGTCCGCGAACGCGGGCAGCCAGGCAGCGACGATGCAGCGGCCAATCACGCGGTGACAGGCGTCATACCCCTGCGAGGATGTCCGCCAACCGGCCAACGCCACGCAGATCAACGCAGCCGTCGACAGATGGAGCGCCAGCGCTGCCACTACCGCTGCATCGAGGGGCGCAGCGATTGCCTGCAGTTGCTCAGCGGCCGTTTGCTGCAGGTCACGGATCATCCGGTGGGTGCGTTCAACGACCAGTGGCTGATCACCGAATTGCGCCATCAGGGTCAACAGCCGTCGATTCTCGATCCGATGTCCACACCCCGTCGTTATCACAACGATTTCACTGCACAGCCCTGGTCAACCGAGTTTCGCCCGCCGTTGCGGCAGCCACGTCCGAGCATTCCGGGCTATCACCCGGCGCAAGTGCTGGGCTCGCCCGGGCAACCCGCGCAGCTGGACGATCTGGGTCGGCTCTCCGTGCGATTATGGCCCGCGCTGACACACAATGCCGACACTGACGGCTTGTGGCTGACGATTGCCGTGGTCGGCACCGGTGGCCGGATCAACAGGGAGGCGCTGCCCCGCGCCGGCAGCGAAGTGTGGGTGAGTTTTCTCGACAGCGATCCGGATCGACCGATCCTGTGCCTGGACGTCAGCCAGCCTCGCCCGGCACGCAAAACCCCGGAACCGTCCGACAACGGTCTGTTGCTCGACTGGCTGCTCAACCGCACCCCGCCTTCGTCCTGATGTTCACCCCTTGTCGGCCTTGCCGGCAGCGGCGGCGAATTTCGCCAGGCGCACATCGAGATGCCGTGGTCGCCGCCCGTGGTCTTCGGCGCGTTCCTTGCGGCGAATGGCGTTGCGCACCATCAGCGAGCCGAGATAACGGATCGGCTCCGGCGGGAAGTAGCCCAGCGGTCCGTTGACCAGCGGCGAACGTGTCCACGGGTTGTCGAGGCCTTGTACCAGCGAGGCGAGAATCTGCCCGCCCATGTGGCACGGCCCGACACCGCTGCCGGAATAACCGAAACCGTAGAACACATTGCCGCTGGCACTCATCTGGCCGAAAAACGGCAGGCCGGTGACCGAGCGGTCCGACGGGCCGTTCCACGTTGCGTCGACCTTCACATCGGCAAAGGCCGGGAAAAAATCGTCGAGGCTGCGCTTGAGCAACCCGGCGTAAGGCGATGGCTGGTCGAACACCGGCAACATCCGCCCGCCATAGGCGAAGGTATTGCCACCCTTGCCGAGCATGATCCGGCCGTCCGGGGTGTTGTGGTAGTAGTGCACGAAGATCCGCGAATCGAGCACGGTCACGCCGCTGGTCAAACCGATTTCCTGCAGCAGTTCCGGGCGCGGTTCGGTGATCAGCATGTCGCTGGAAACGATCGCCACGCTGCGTTCGAACTGTGGAAAAGCCCGGGCCATCCAGGCATTCATCGCCAGCACCACGCGGTCGGCGACCACGCTGCCACTGGCCGTCTGAATGCGCGCCGGACGGCCCTCCTCAAGCCCGGTCATCGCGGTGTTTTCATGGATCCTGACGCCGAGTTGCAGCGCGACTCGCCGCAACCCACGCACCAGTTTGCCCGGCTGCACACTGGCGGCGGCCGGCGAAAACCAGCCTTCCAGATGCTTGTCTGAACCGGCCATACGCTGCACGTCGGCAACGGGACGCTGGGTGAACGAGTTGATGCCGTTGCGCTCGAGCGCGGCAATCACCGCATCGGTCGAGCCGCACTGCGCCCGGTTGGTCGCGGTGTAAAGCGTGCCGTCGAGCCGATAATCGGCCTCGACGCCGTACTGCTCGCAGAACTCGCCGATGGCATGGATGCTGCGCTCGGATTCCTTGACCAGCCGTACCGCCTCTTCGACGCCGAACAACCGTTCCAGGGTGAAATACTTCGCCGACCACGACAACGCACAACCGCCGTTGCGCCCACTGGCGCCGGCGCCGCAGATGTCGGCTTCGATCAGCAACACATCGAGTTCGGGGTTCTGTTGCTTGAGCATGATCGCTGTCCACAACCCGGTGTAACCACCACCGACGATGCACACATCGGTGCGCACTTCGCCCTGCAATGGCGGGCACGGTTCGGACGTGTCGAGCTGCAAGGCCTGCTCCAGCCAAAACGGTCTCATGAACATTCTCCAGTCAGTCGGCCACGGCACAGCCTGCCGCGAATGCCGCAGCAGGCCGCGAGGCAGGTTTTTCAGTTACGCAGAGGTTTGATGGTCAGGGCCCGATTGGGCACCGAGGCACGGGGTTCCATGACGCCGACCGGGCGGCTGTTCCAGTGTGGTATCAGCACCAGCGCCGAGAACAGCGCACAACCGGCGAACACGATGAACACCGTCACCGAATCGAAGTAACCCGGCAGCAAACCACCGAGCACTGCACCGACCGAACCGCAACCGTTGACGAATCCCGCCGCCGTGGCGCCAGCCTTGGCCTTGCCGAAATCGATGGCGGCCGCGCCGCTGATCATCGAGTCCGGGCCGTACAGGGTCAGGCCCATCACGAACAACAACGCGACTACCAGCATCACGCTGCCGGTGTGCAAGGCGCCCATGAACAGCGCCAGGGTCACGGTCAGCGCCAGCAGGCTCAGGACGCAGGCCGGCATGCGTCGTGCGCCGAACAGTTTGTCCGAAGCCATGCCGATCATGATCGGCCCGAGCAGCCCGGCCAGTTCGAACGCGGTAGGAATGATCGCCGCCCCGACCTTGCCGACCGTGGGCATCTGTTCAAAGACGATCACCGGGCCCCACAGCAGAATCGCGTAACGCGCCGGTTTCAGCAGAAAGTACGCCAGACCCAGCACCAGCACCGTGCGGTTGCGCAGGATTTCCTTGAGCGGCTCCCACACGCTGAGTTTGCTGTTGGCTTCGGCTTCCTCGGCACTGATGACCGGTTCCGGCTCCACGGCGGGCAGACCGACGTCTTCCGGTTTGTTGCGCTGAAAGATGAAGAACAACAGCGCCACCACGGCCACCACCGCCGCACTGGAAATGAACGCCGCGTGCCACGAACCGATCAGCGTGTACGCCCACCAACCGGCGAACGGCGACGCCACCAGGCCGCCAAACGCGTAGCAGGAACTCCACAAGCCGAGCACCCGCCCGCGCTGTTCGGCGGGGAAGAAACTGCCGAGGTTCTTGCACAATCCCGACCAGCCGGTGGACTGCGCCAGGCCCTGAATCAGCATGCAGGTGGCGAAGATCGGCAAGGTCGCGAAACTGCCCATCACCAACGCGGCAGCGGCGGAAATCAGCAAACCGCCGAGCACCACGACCCGAGGGCCGAAGCGGTCGGCGAGCATGCCCCAGGTGAACTGGCCGATGGCGTAGGCCGCCAGATAAATCGCGTCGAGGTTGGCCATGGCCATTTTGTCGAGCATGAAGGTGGGATCTTCGGCGATGCCCAGTTTGGCCACCGAAAAGGCTTTGCGGGTGAAATAGAACGCGGCGTAAGCGAGCCAGGTGACAGCGAAGATCTGCATGCGCCAACGCGCAATGGTGCCGATGTGCTTGTTCATTGTGGTTCTGACCTCAGGGTGTGAGTGTGCCGGCAGAATCGTTAAGTAAACGCCTGTGTTTTTTATTGTTGAGCACTGCGATATCACCCCGTCCCTTCGGCGATACCGGTCAGATGAGTCCTGCTGTTGCACGCACAGGCTCATGGCCAGCGTCGCTGCCCGACCGGGCAGTCAGCGTTGGCGTGAGCGGATCAAAGCAATTACTGTTTAATAAATAAAATCGATTTATCGTATTTCACACATAAGCTCAGCTTGTTACTGAGTGTCATCTGTAAATGAGGAATCAGCGATGTCGGTTTCCCACGCCCAGCTCAAAGCCTTTCACGCCGTGGCCGTACACGGAAGCTTCACCAGAGCCGCCGAGCGGCTTTATCTGACGCAACCGGCGATTTCCGATCAGGTGCGCAAGCTCGAAGAGCGCTTCGGTGTGTTGCTGTTCCATCGCAACAAACGCTCGGTGCGCCTGACGGATCTGGGCGAGCGCCTCCTGGCAATCACCCAGCGCCTGTTCGTGGTCGAGGCCGAAGCCCAGGAGTTGCTGCAGGAATCCCAGGCGTTGCAGACCGGCAGCCTGATTCTGGCGGTGGACGCGCCGGTGCACGTGCTGCCGCAGATCGCCCGGTTCTGCGAGCGCTACCCCGGGATCAGCGTGAAGATCGAAACCGGCAACACCGATGAATCATTGTTCCGTCTGTTCAACTATCAGGCCGATCTGGCGCTGCTCGGGCGCGATGTCAGCGATGAACGCCTGCTGTGCGTGCCATTGCGCAACGATCCGATGGTGGCATTCGTGTCGCGCCATCATCCGTGGGCCGAGCGCGAATCGATCTGCCTGGCCGACCTCGATGACACGCCGCTGGTGTTGCGCGAACACGGCTCGGTAACCCGCCAGACCCTGGAAGAGGAAATGGCCCGCGCCGGATTCCGCATCCGCCCGGCGATCCAGGTCGAAGGCCGGGAAGCGGCGCGGGAAGCGGTGGTGGTGGGGATTGGCGTGGGCGTGGTGTCGGCGGCGGAGTTTGGTGCGGACTCACGGGTCTGCGCCCTGCCGATCACCGATTGCACCCGGCGGTTGACCGAGACACTGGTGTGCCTGCGTGAGCAGAGTTCACGGCGGGTGGTGGCGACGTTTCTCGAGATGGTGCGCGAAAGCCTCCTATAGATCGCTCCCACGCTCCGCGTGGGAACGATCAGCTGGGGGCCAAACCGAAGAACGCCTGAATCAAGCGCAATTCGCGCCGCCGCTCCACGCAGCCGATCATGTGCCGGTTCACCAGACCTTCTCCCGCGATGGGAATCGCCACGACACGGGGGTCATGGCTGACCTCCACCGATGACACCACGCCAACCCCCAGTTCAGCCGCCACCGCTTCCGTCACCGCTTCACGGCTGTCCAGTTCCAGCAACACCCGTGGACTGACCGACGCCTGCGCACAGGCCTGATCAAACGTGCGCCGGGTAATCGAACTCGGCTCGCGCAGGACCATGATCACCTGATCCAGCTCCTTGAGCCTGACCTCGCCACTGCGAGTCGCCCAGGGATGCCCGGCCGGCACGAGTGCGCAGATCCGCGATTCGCTCAGGGCTTGCAGGTGCAGGCCCTTGCGCGGCTCGACTTCAGTCAGCACCGCCACGTCCGCGTGCTCGGACAACAACGCCGCCAGGGTTTCCTGAGCGTTGCCCAAACGCAAATTCACCGTGATCCCCGGATAGCGCGCCCGCAGGCTGGCAAGCATCGGCATGACCATGTGCGGGCCGTCCGCCGCGACCTCCAGACGCCCGGTCAGCAACTGCCGATTGGCTTCGAGCAGCGCCTGGGCCTCTTCGGCCATGCCGAACATCGCCCGGGTGATCGCCGCCAGTTTGGTGCCCTCCTCGGTCAGCTCGACCCGGCGCGCCGTCCGTCGCAACAGGGTGATCTGGTAATGCTCCTCCAGCGCCTTGATGTGCCCGGTGACCGCCGGCTGACTGATGAACAACCGCGCGGCGGCACGGGTGAAGCTGCCTTCCCGGGCCACGGCGTCGAAGGCGCGGAGCTGGAACAGATTCATGAATAACCCTCACTGATGGCTGGCATAACAACAAACAATTTGATTGATGATCCGCCGAATTGCAACGTATGCCCCGTAGCTTCATCCCACAGCGCTATCGCGAGGACACACGAATGAGTACTGCCGCACCCATCCTGCTCACTCCCGGCCCGTTGACTACCTCGGCCCGCACCCGTCAGGCGATGATGGTCGACTGGGGTTCATGGGATGACCGCTTCAATCAACTGACCGCCAGCCTCTGCGAGCAACTGCTGGCCATCATCAACGGCGCCGACAGCCACCACTGCGTGCCTTTGCAGGGCAGCGGCACCTTCGCCGTCGAAGCCGCCATCGGCACCCTCGTGCCCCGTGACGGCAAGGTGCTGGTGCTGATTAACGGCGCCTACGGCAAGCGCCTGGCGAAGATTTGCGAAGTCCTCGGCCGCTCGTTCAGCACCTTTGAAACCGCTGAAGACGAACCGACCACCGCCGCCGACGTCGATCGCCTGCTGCGCGCCGACAGCGACATCACCCACGTCGCGCTGATCCACTGCGAAACCAGCACCGGCATCCTCAACCCGCTGCCGGAAATCGCCCAGGTCGTCGAACAGCACGGCAAACGCCTGATCATCGATGCCATGAGTTCCTTCGGCGCGTTGCCGGTGGATGCGCAGAAAGTCCCGTTCGATGCGCTGATCGCCGCTTCCGGCAAATGCCTCGAAGGCGTACCGGGCATGGGCTTCGTGTTTGCCCGCAAGGAATCCCTGGCCGCAGCCGCCGGCAATTCGCATTCGCTGGCGATGGACCTGTTCGACCAGCACAGCTACATGAAGAAGACCGGCCAATGGCGCTTCACCCCGCCGACCCACGTGGTCGCGGCGCTGCACGAAGCCCTGCTGCAATACAACGAAGAAGGCGGCCTGCCGGCCCGGCATGCACGCTACGCCGCCAACTGCCAGGCACTGATGGAGGAAATGGGCAAGCTCGGCTTGCGCAGCTTCCTGCCCGCCGCGATCCAGGCACCGATCATCGCGACCTTTCACGCACCGAAAGATCCGCGCTACCAGTTCAAGGACTTCTACGAACGGGTCAAGGCCAAGGGTTACATCCTCTACCCCGGCAAGCTGACCCAGGTCGAAACCTTCCGCGTCGGCTGCATCGGCCACGTCACCCCGGCGCAGATGCGCGAAGCCGTCGCGGCGGTGGGTGAAGTGCTGCGCGAGATGGAAGTGCTCGACATCTGATTCACCCGGCCCGCTCCCTCATTTGAATTGCATTGCCAACACAGGATTCTGACCAGCATGAACTACAACAACCCAAGCAAGCTGCAAGCCGCCATCCTCGACTGGGCCGGTACCGTCGTCGACTTCGGTTCGTTCGCCCCGACCCAGATCTTCGTCGAAGCCTTCGCCGAATTCGATGTCCAGGTTTCCATCGAAGAAGCCCGGGGCCCGATGGGCATGGGCAAGTGGGATCACATCCGCACCCTGTGCGACCAGCCGCAGGTTGCCGAGCGCTATCGCAAGGCATTTGGCCGCACCCCGACCGACGATGACGTGACCGCGATCTACAACCGCTTCATGCCACTGCAGATCGAAAAAATCGCCGAGCACTCGGCACTGATTCCCGGCGCACTGGAGACCATCGCCAACCTGCGCCAGCAAGGCATCAAGATCGGCTCCTGCTCCGGTTATCCGAAGCAAGTGATGGACAAGGTCGTGGCCTTGGCCGCCACCAACGGCTACGTCGCCGATCACGTGGTGGCCACCGACGAAGTGCCGAACGGCCGCCCATGGCCGGCCCAGGCCCTGGCCAACGTGATTGCACTGGGCATCGACGATGTCGCCGCCTGCGTGAAGATCGACGACACCGTACCGGGGATTCTCGAAGGTCGTCGCGCCGGGATGTGGACCGTGGCGCTGATCTGCTCCGGTAACGCGCTGGGCCTGGATTACGAAGGCTACCGCGCACTGGGCAGCGACGCCCTGGCCAGCGAGCGCAAGCGTATCCACGCCCTGTTCGAAGGCTCGCGTCCGCACTACATGATCGACACCATCACCGACCTGCCGGAAGTGATCGCCGACATCAACAAGCGCCTGGCCAAGGGTGAGATGCCGCAAAGCAGCTGATAACGCGGCCTGCAGCAAACAAAAACGCCAGTGTCTGCCCGACACTGGCGTTTTTTTTGGGCAAACCCCTGATTTCGCGCAATGAAAGAGTTTTTAGACGCGGGCAATTCGGCCAAAGCGGATTACAGTTAAAGCATGCCGTCGCTCAAGAACGGCACGTTTCGACCCTGATCCGTGAGGAAATACCGTATGCCGTGGACAAGTTCCGAATCACGCTACAGCACCGTGTCAGTCCTGTTGCACTGGTTGATGCTGGTGTTGTTGGTGCTGGTGTATGCCAGCATGGAATTGCGAGGCATCTTTCCCAAGGGCAGTGGCGGCCGCTCGCTGATCCGCGAAGTGCATTACATGCTCGGCCTGACCGTGTTCGTGCTGGTGTGGTTTCGCCTGCTGGCCCGCAGCATCGGCCCGGCGCCGAAGATCTTCCCCGCCTCACCGCAGTGGCAGACCGCACTGGCCCGGCTGATGCACTGGGTCTTGTACCTGTTCATGATTGCCATGCCGATCCTGGGCTGGCTGATCACCAGCGCCGAGGGCCATCAAGTGATGTTCTACGGTTTCGACCTGCCGTTGCTGGTGCACGAGGACAAAGCCTTCGCCAAACAGGTTGAACACTGGCACGTACTGATCGGCAACATCGGCTACTGGCTGATCGGCCTACATGCACTAGCCGGGCTGTATCACCATTACGTGGTGGGCGATAACACGCTGCTGCGGATGATGCCCAAGCGCAATCAGGGTTGACCGTCGAATCCACGCCGGCCCTGCAAGCCGCCGGTGTGGACGAAGATCAGGCGCGTTCCGCTCTTGAAACGGCTGGCCTCGATTTGCTGTTTGAGCGCGAGCAAGGCCTTGCCGGTGTACAGCGGTTCAAGGGGAACGCCGCTGGCCTGTTCGGTCTGCGCGATGAATTCAAGCAGTGACGCATCGACTTTGGCGAAACCGCCACGGCTGGCGTCGATCAGCTCGTAGCCGCCGATATCACCGACGATCGCCTCGACATTGGCCGCGACACCGTGATCGTCGGGCACGGCCATTGCGCCGTACACCGGGTGTTCACCCGCCTCTGCCAGCACCAGTCCCGCGAGCGTGGTGCCGGTGCCACAGGCCAGCCACCAACCGTCATGGTTGTCCCAACCGAGCTTGCCGAGTTGTTGACTGACCTGATCCTTCAGTGATGCGCAACCCTGCGCACCTGACAACCCACCGCCACCTTCGGGCACCGGATGCAGCGTCGGGTATTGCGCCAGCCACGAGTCCCAGAATCCCGGCTCATGCCGCGCCCGATAACCACCAAACCCGAGCCAGTGCAACTGCATGCCGAAATCCTGCAGATCCTTGACCGTCGGCGTGTCCTGCGGATGCCCGCGCAACAACCCGACCGTTGTGAATCCCAGGCGTTTCCCCGCTGCGGCCAGTGCATGCAGATGATTGGAGTGCGCACCGCCCAGGCTGATGATGCCTTCGGCACCCGCACGGTCGGCGGCCTTGAGGTGTTCGACGAGTTTGAACCACTTGTTGCCGCTGATCAGCGGGTCGATCCGGTCCAGACGCAGGATCGCCACTTCAATGCCGGCGGCACTGAGCCAGTCCAGATGAAGCGGTTCGAGAGGGGCTGGGGCCAGCCAATCGGAGGGAGGCAGAAACATGAAGGCCGGCTCTGTAAAAAGAGCCGGCATTCTAGGGTGGATCAGAGCTCGGCGGCCAGACGCGAGCCTTGATTGATCGCACGCTTGGCATCCAGCTCGGCCGCGACATCGGCGCCGCCGATCAGGTGCACGTTCTGCCCGGCAGCCACCAGGCCGTCGTGCAGCTCGCGCAACGGATCCTGGCCGGCGCAGATGACAATGTTGTCCACCGGCAGCACTTGCGGCTCGCCGGTTTCGCCGATGCGGATGTGCAGGCCTTCGTCATCGATCTTCAGGTATTCGACGCTGTTGAGCATCTGCACCTGCTTGTTCTTCAGGCCGGTACGGTGAATCCAGCCGGTGGTCTTGCCCAGACCGTCGCCGACCTTGGATTTCTTGCGTTGCAGCAGGAACACGTCACGGGCTGGCGCGTGCGGTGCAGCCTTGATCCCGGCCACGCCACCACGGGCTTCCAGATTGGTGTCGATGCCCCACTCTTTCCAGAACGCAGCACGGTCCTGACTGGTGGCCACGCCTTCATGGACGAGGAATTCCGACACGTCGAAACCGATACCGCCGGCGCCGATCACCGCCACACGCTTGCCCACCGGTTTGCGCTCGAGCAGCACATCCAGATAGCTCAACACTTTGGCGTTCTCGACACCCGGAATCGCCGGCACTCGTGGTGCAATGCCGGTGGCCAGGATGACTTCGTCGTAACCGCCCTCGACCAGTTTTGCCACATCGACGCGGGTGTTCAGGCACACCTCGACGTGGGTGGTCTGCAGTTTGCGTTTGAAGTAACGCAGGGTTTCGTAGAACTCTTCCTTGCCCGGCACACGCTTGGCGACGTTGAACTGGCCACCGATCTCGCTGGCCGAATCGAACAGCGTCACCTGATGGCCACGTTCGGCAGCCACAGTGGCAGCGGACAGGCCCGCCGGGCCGGCACCCACCACGGCAATCTTCTTGATCTGCTTGACCGGCAGATAGTTGAGTTCAGTCTCGTGGCAAGCACGCGGGTTGACCAGGCAACTGGTGAGTTTGCCGCCGAAGGTGTGATCGAGGCAGGCCTGGTTGCAGCCGATGCAGGTGTTTATTTCGTCGGCTCGGCCTTCGGCAGCCTTGTTGACGAAATCCGGGTCGGCGAGGAACGGCCGCGCCATCGACACCATGTCGGCATCGCCTTCGGCCAGGATCTGCTCGGCGACTTCCGGGGTGTTGATGCGGTTGGTGGTGATCAGTGGAATGCTCACCGAACCACGCAGCTTGGCCGTGACCTTGCTGAACGCCGCACGCGGCACTTTGGTGGCGATGGTCGGAATCCGCGCTTCGTGCCAGCCGATACCGGTGTTGATGATGGTCGCACCGGCCTGCTCGATGGCTTTGGCCAGGGTGACGATCTCTTCCCAGGTGCTGCCGCCTTCCACCAGATCGAGCATCGACAGACGGAAGATAATGATGAAGTTCGGGCCAACCGCTTCACGCACCCGGCGAACGATTTCCACCGGCAGGCGCATGCGGTTTTCGTAACTGCCGCCCCAGCGGTCGGTGCGGTGGTTGGTGTGGGCCGCGAGGAACTGGTTGATGAAGTAGCCTTCGGAACCCATGATTTCCACGCCGTCGTACTCGGCGGTCTGGGCCAGTACCGAGCAGGTGACGAAATCACTGATCTGTTTCTCGATGCCTTCCTCGTCCAGCTCTTTGGGCTTGAACGGGTTGATCGGCGCCTGGATTGCGCTCGGTGCGACCTGTTTCGGGCTGTAGGCATAACGGCCGGCGTGGAGGATCTGCATGCAGATCTTGCCGCCCGCCTCATGCACGGCGCGGGTGACGATGCGGTGCTTGAGGGCTTCTTCCTCGGTGGTCAGCTTGGCTGCGCCGGAGTACACACCGCCCTCGTCGTTCGGGCCGATACCGCCGGTCACCATCAGGCCGACGCCGCCACGGGCGCGCTCGGCAAAATACGCCGCCATGCGCTCGAAACCACCCGGTTTCTCTTCCAGGCCGGTGTGCATCGAGCCCATCAGGGTGCGGTTGCGCAGCGTGGTGAATCCCAGGTCCAGCGGGGCCAGCAGGTGCGGGTAAGTGGCGGTCATTGGTAACTCCACAGCGAGCGATCACGGAAAATGCGGGAGCTCTGCGTCCCCCGTCAGTCATGTTCGACAGCCTAAGAGTCGCATCGCTGTCACTCAATGACCGTAACTGACAAGTTATTGATCCAAATGCGCAGCGCCCCTTGGCAAGCGCAGGCATGGGCCCTACCCTAGTCCCACACTCTGTACCCGGCTGTTGTTGGATTTCATGCGCAAACTTCTGTACCTGACCTTTTCCATGGCGCTCGTTGCCGCGCTCACTTTCTACGCCATGTGGGCGGCTGACCGCCCGGCCGGTCATTACCTGTCGGACCTGCGGATCAAACTGGCGGTCGATCAGGGCACCCGCGCCGACCGTGGCAACCTGCTGGGCATCCAGCCGGAACTGTTCCCCACCGACTACCAAAGCTCCGAGCGCCTGCACCGCAAACTCGCGGCCTATCTGCAGCAGGCGCAGGATCAGGGCCTGCTCAATGACAAAACCATCGTGGTGCTGCCCGAGCATGTCGGCACCTGGCTGATGATCAGCGGCGAAAAAGACGAGTTGTACCAGGCACCCACCCTCGAAGAGGCGATGAACTGGCTGGCCGCCAGCAACCCGTTGCAGTTCGCCCGCGCCTGGCTCACCGCCAGGGGCAGCAGCCGTCTGGATGACGCCCACCTGCGAATGAAATCCCGAGACATGGCCAAGGACTATCAGCTGCTGTTCGGCGGCCTGGCCAGGGAATTCCATATCACTCTGGTGGCGGGCTCGATCGTGCTGCCGGAACCGAACATCATCGACGGCCGACTCAAGGCCGGCAGCGGCGCGCTGTACAACACCAGTGTGGTGTTCGGTCGTGACGGCGCGCCGCTCGGCCAGCCGCAGCGGCAGATGCGCCCGATCTTCGATCAGGATCAAGCAGCCGGCACCAGCGAAGCTTCACAGATCAATGTGGTCGACACCCCCGCCGGACGCCTCGGCGTGCTGATCGGCAACGACAGCTGGTACCCGGACAACTATCGCAGGCTCGACGAGCAAGGTGCGCAACTGATCGCGGTGCCTGCGTTCGTCATCGGGCATGGCGTGTGGGACCAGCCCTGGCAGGGTTACAGAGGCTTGAACGTGCCGGACTCGGTCAGCCTCAAACCGGGAGAGGTCAGCGAAGGCCAGGCCTGGCACCGCCTGACCCTCACGGCACAACCACCGGGGAGCCGGGCGATTGCCGGCATGAGCGTGTTCCTGCGCGGGCAGTTCTGGGACAAACCGAGTTCAGGACAGAGCTTCCTGAGCAGCAATGGCCAGCAGTTCGCCGACGGCGAAGCCCGTGGCGCGCGCTTGCTCAATCTCTGGTTGTAGACCATGAAGCCGCTGCCGATGCGTCTCGGGGATCTGTCAGTGGGCTTCGTCCATAGCCTGGCCGATGCCGTGCGCAGCCATGACGCCGACCCGCAGCCGTTACTCGAACAATACGGCCTCGACACCGCACGACTGGCCGAGGCCGGCGCACGCCTGTCGATCCCGCGCTACATGCGCCTGGGTCACGGTGCAATCCAGTTGACCGGCGATCCGGCCCTCGGCTTGCGCATGGGCCAGCTCAGTCGTCTGAGTCAGGCCGGACTGGCGGGCGTCACCGCAGCGCAGGCGCCGACCGTGCGTGAAGCCGCCCGCTGCCTGACGCGCTTCGAGCCGTTGTACGGCTCCAATTATCGTGGTCAGTCGAGTTTCCACGAAGACGCCAGCGGCGCATGGCTGCGGTTCTACTCGATCAGCCCGTACAACGCCTATAACCGTTTTGTGGTGGATTCGATCATCGCCGGGTGGCTGCATCAGTTGTCCAGCATCAGCTCCGAACCACTGCGCGCCGAACGAATCGAGATCGAGTTCGACACACCGGACTACCGCGATGCCTACGCCGTGCTCGGCGAGTGCCCGACCCAGTTCGGCGCCGAACACAATCAACTGCGCCTGAGCCTCCCCAGCCTGGCCGCACGCAACCCGGAACATTGCCCCAGCACCTGGAAACACCTGCTGCAACTGTGTGAACGGGAACTGGAACAACTGACGAGAACCCGCAGCCTGCGTGAACGCATCACGCAATTGCTCGGGCCGTTGCTCAATGGCGGCCGGGAACCCGACCTGGAAGAAGTGGCGGCACGCCTGAAGCTGCCGACCTGGACGTTACGGCGCAAACTGGCCGAAGAAGGCACGCAGTTTCGCGCGATCCTCAACGACACTCGCCGTGATCTGGCGATGACCTACATCCGCGACACTGAACTGGCGTTCGGTGAAATCGCCTACCTGCTGGGTTTTGCCTCGGCCGAAGCTTTCCAGCGCGCCTTCAAGCGCTGGAACGGCCAGACACCGGGCGAGTTTCGCCGCAGTCACCGCAAGACGGGCTGAAGCCTCAGAGCTCGGTGGCGTCTTCCGCAGGCTCCGGCGAATCCAGTTCGTAAGCCTGGAATTCAAGCAGTTCTTCTTGATAGTCATCCATCGTGTAATCCCCCTCACTGCTTTACTGAAATGGCCTGGAGCAAATGACCAGTGCTTCGAGCATAAAGTGCCCGTATGAAGGAAAAATGAAACACGGCCTTCATGAAATAAACGTAGCAGGCGGTCAGGGATTTATCGCGGGGATATTTTCAGAAGGTGTAAACCGACGTTTCAGCTCACACAGGAAACGAAGCGGGAGCGACATTGCATCGCTCCCGCAACCGGTCAATGCCCGCTTGGCATCGCCGGGATCGGCTCGGACGGTGGCGGCAAGTCAGTCGGATTGGCCGGTGGCGTGATGACTTCCGGTGCCGGCGCTGATGTTGGAACCAGCTCCGAACCCGGAGCCGGGGTGATCGGCGCCGCCTCGGCTGGTGGAACGACCGGTTCCGAGCTGGCCGGAGTAGTCTCGGCGGCGGCAGGCGCCGGGGTCGCGGCAGGTTCGGCGGCCGGGGCTGGCGTCGGAGTCGGCTCGGCCGCTGGCGTCGGGGCCAGCGCGGCCGGCGCTGCCTTGGGTTCCGGTACGCCCAGATCGGCCTTCGGCTTCTCGGTGATATGGGCGGCTTTCTTCGCATCGGCCGGCAGGAACAGCTCGACCAGGGTGAAGAAGCGCTCGTAGAACTTCTGCGAGGACACGGTTTCGCTGGCCACCTTGACCATCGAGTCGTCAGAGGAACCGATCGGCATCGACACCGAGCCCAGCACACCCACCCCGAGGCTGGCCGAGTTGTTGGTCTTCTTCAGCGCGTAGCGGTCCTGCAGGGCGTTGGCGAACACCGTCGCGTGGTGCGCGGAGCTGCCGTCATCGGTACACACCACGTTGAAGCTGATCTCCATGTGGGTTTCACCGGTCTGCTGGAAGCTCTTGTGCCCGCTGACCAGTTTCGGGTCGCTGCTTGTGATGATGTAGCCCTGGCTGAGCAACGCACGGCGCGCCGCTTCGCAGCTGGCGGCATCGGTGACCGGATAGTTGCGCGAAAAGGTGCCGGAGTCGTCGAAGTTCTCATGCTCGTAGATAGGCTTGTCCTTGGAGCAGCCGGCAGCGGCGGTCAGCAACAACGCCAACCCGAAAAAACGCACGGGAATAGAATTCAACATTAAACATCCTGAGGGAAAACGGTCCGGGGCGTATTGTGCAACAGATCGCTGCCCCGCGGCGTACGGATTAGTGTCTTAAAACAGTTACAACTCTACTGACCCTCGGCGACAGGAAAAAGTCGCGCCGACAAATGATCAATGAACACCCGCAATTTGGCGGTTGCATGGCGACTGGATGGCCATAGCACCCAGAACTGTCCGGTATGCTCCAGATGCTCATCCAGCACCCGCTGCAGGCACCCCTGCCTTTGCGCCTCGTGGATCATGAAGTCCGGCAGGCAGGCGATGCCCAGGCCGGCCAGTGCCGCATGGCTGACCGCTTCAATTGACGTACTGACCAAGCGTGTCGGCAAACCTGGCTCGGGAACGCCCTCCTCGCGCTTCAGCGGCCAGGGTTCCAGTTTGCCCGTCGCGTGAAACGTGTGGCGCAGACAAGCGTGCTGCGCCAGATCGGCGGGGACCAGCGGCACACCGCGCTCGCGCAGATACCCGGGACTGGCCACCAGCACCATGTGAAATTCTCCCAGCGGCCGGGCCATGAGTCGCGAATCCCGAGGTTTTCCTGTGCGGATGACAGCATCGAAGCCTTCCTCGACAACATCGACCATGCGGTCGGTCAGGTCCAGATCCAGCTCGATCTGAGGGTACAGCGCCATGAATTCATTCATGACCGGCATCACCAGTTCATGCACCTGGGGCAAGCTGACCCGCAACTTGCCGTGAGGCGCCGATGCGGCATCACACAACTCGAATTCAGCCGCTTCGACCTCGGCGAGAATCTTGCGGCAGCGTTCAAGAAACAGCGCGCCTTCACTGGTGAGCGTGATGCTGCGGGTGGTGCGATGGAACAACCTGACCCCAAGCCGCGCCTCCAGCCGCGCGATGCTCTTGCCCACTGCCGAAGATGACACGCCTTGCAAGCGGCCTGCCTCGGTAAAGCTGCGGGTTTCTGCCACCTGCACGAACACCGAAATACTGCCCAGACTGTCCATTCTTCCCCCCAGATTCACGACATTCCTGTCCGAGATGTTCGGAACCCTAACCTGTTTTTCCCGAATGCGCAGCGCCCTACCCTGTGGCCTTCATCTCCCTCGGCAAATTGGATGCTGGCTCATGAACGATGCACAACTCACTTCCGCAACGCTTGCCAACCCGGTCGAACCCGCAGAACGATTACCGTTGGGTGCCTTGCTCGCACTGGCTACCGCCGGATTCATTACCGTGCTGACCGAAGCCATGCCCGCCGGACTGTTACCGCAGATGAGCGCGGGTCTCGATGTCTCTCAGGCACTGATCGGGCAACTGGTCACGCTGTACGCCATCGGATCGATGCTGGCGGCCATTCCGCTGACCATCGCCACCCGAGGCTGGCGTCGCCGACCACTGCTGTTGTCGGCCATTGGGGGGTTTGCCATCGCCAACAGCATCACCGCGTTGTCGGAGCTGTACTGGTTAACGCTGATAGCACGCTTTATTGCCGGCGTGTTTGCCGGGCTGCTCTGGGCGCTGCTGGCGGGGTATGCGAGCCGCATGGTTGCCCCGCATCTACAGGGTCGCGCCATTACCGTGGCCATGCTCGGCGCCCCTCTCGCGCTTTCGTTGGGCATACCGGCCGGCACGCTGCTGGGTACCGTGGTCGGCTGGCGGCTGAGCTTCGCGCTCATGAGCGCAATGACCGTGCTGCTGGTGATCTGGGTACGCTGGCAAGTGCCAGACTTTGCCGGCGAACGTGCCGGAAAGCACCTGCCCCTGCGTCAGGTCTTTACCCTGCCGGGCGTGCGGTCTGTGTTGTTCGTGACGCTGTCCTACGTGGTCGCTCACAACCTTCTGTACACCTACATAGCGCCATTCCTTGAACCCTCCGGCCTCGGTGCCGAAATCGACCGCGTGTTACTGGTATTCGGCCTGGCGTCGGTGTTAAGCCTGTGGATTGTCGGCAGCCTGATTGTTCGCTGGCTGCGAGAGCTGGTACTGATCAGCACCACATTGTTCATGCTTTCCGCCGTAACCCTGGCTCTGTGGCGGGAAATACCCGGCGTGGTCTACGCCGCAACGGCGGTATGGGGGCTGGCCTTCGGCGCAATGCCTTCGCTGCTGCAGACGGCCTCGGCGAAAACCGCAAAGGACGCCGCCGACACCGCGCAATCGATGCTGGTGACCCTGTGGAATGTCGGCATTGCCGGTGGCGGACTGGCAGGTGGCCTGTTGCTGGCGAATCCGGGTGTCAGTGCCTTTCCCTGGATCGTTGCGGGCTTGTTGATTCTGACCCTCTGGGCGACCGCGAATGCCCGACAACATGGATTCCCACGCGCTGAATAGCGGGCAAAAAAAAGCCCCGGACTTTCATCCGGGGCTTTTTTTATCGCTCTGTCAGGCATCAGAAACGCTTGATGTCCGCTTCGCTTTCCAGCTGCTTGCGGTACGCCGCGAAGTCCTGCTGGCCTTCACGCGAAGCGAGGAAGCGACGGTATTGCGCTTTCTCTTCATCGGTCGGCGCAGCGGCTTCGTTCACAGCGTTCAGACGCACGATGGTCAGACTGCCATCAGGCAGTGTCACACTGCTGAAAGTCGGCTTGTCCTTGGCTGCCGGTTTCGGCATGCGGAACAGTGCTTGCAGCACTGCAGGATCAACACCTTCCTGGGCACGGGTGGCGGCCTGGGTGACTTTCCAGTTCTGACCGTCGATAGCCTTGTCCAGCGGGGTCTTGCCGTCACGCAGACCGGCGATCAGTTGCTCCGCCTTGGTCTTGGCAGCCGCGCTGGCGTGCTCTTTGGCCAACTGGGTGCGGATGGCAGTCGCCACAGCTTCCAGCGGCAGTTGCGCAGGCTTGAGGTGTTCCTTGGCGCGCAGCACGATCACGGTATCCGGATCCAGCTCGATGGCGGTGCTGTTGGCACCATCATCCAGCACTTCGTTGCTGAACGCGGCAGTGACCACGGCGCGGTTGGACGCAACACCTTCGCCACCCTCACGGCCGAACGGCTTGGAGGTGTGTACGGTCAGTTTCAGATCCTGCGCCGGCTGCGCCAGGTCAGACGCCTCGAACGAGGAGTCTTCCAGCTGCTTGGTCGCCTCGACGAAACGCTGCTCGACCTGCTGGGCTTTCAGCTCGTGGGTCAGCTTGTCTTTCAGGCTGGCGAAGGTCGGCACTTCCGGCGCTTCGACGCCCAGCAGCTTGATCAAGTGGAAACCGAAATCGGTGCGAACCGGCTCGGACACTTGATCCTTGTTCAACGAATACAGGGCTTTCTCGAAGGCCGGGTCGTAGACACCAGGACCGGCATAACCCAGGTCACCGCCGTTGTTGGCCGAGCCCGGATCCTGCGAGAACTCCTTGGCCAGCGCTTCGAACTTCTCGCCCTTGGCCAGACGTGCCTGGACTTCCTCGATCTTCGCCTTGGCCTGGGCCTCGGTGGTCTTGTCGTTCACTTCGATCAGGATATGCGCCGCGCGACGCTGTTCCGACAGGTTGGCGATTTCTTTCTGGTACGCCGCCTGCAGGTCTTCGTCCTTGACGGCGACCTGATCGAAGAACGAAGCCTTCTTCAGCTCGAGGTAATCGATGACCACCTGATCCGGGGTCATGAATTCCTTGGCGTGCTCGTCGTAGTAAGCCTTGACCTCATCGTCGGTCAGCTTCACGGCGGCCGGGTCAGCCTTGATGTTCAGCGAGGCGAAATCACGGGTCTGCTTTTCCAGACGGGCGAAGGCCAGCACTTGAGCGTCAGTCACGAAACCGCTGCCGGCTACGCCGGCGCGCAGCTGACCGATCAGCATTTCCTGAGCCAGCATCTGGCGGAATTGCATGCGGCTGTAGCCCAGCTGACGGATCACCTGGTCGAAACGGTCGGAGCTGAACTTGCCGTCAACCTGGAATTCAGGCGTTTGCAGGATCACTTGATCCAGCGCCGCGTCGGAGAAGGCAAACTTCGATTTTTCTGCGCCTTGCAGCAGCAGCTTGCGATCGATCAGACCCTTGAGGGCCGATTCGCGCAGCATTTTTTCGTCGAGCAAGGAAGCATCGAAGTCCTTGCCCAGCTGTTGCATCAGCTGACGGCGTTGCATGTCAACGGCCTGGCTCAGCTCGTTCTGGCTGATTTCTTCACCATTGACCTTGGCCGCCTCGTTGGTGTGAGTCGTGGCCTTGAAAATGGCATCGAAACCGGTCAGGGCCATCAGTGCAACGATGACCCCGATAATGGTCTTGGCAATCCAGCCTTGTGAATTGTCCCTGATATTCTGCAGCATGCGTCCCCCAGAAACGGTTGAACTTCAAAAATTAGGCAACCGTGGAGCGTGGGTAGAATCCGGATAGAAGAAAGGCGCATCCGAGGATGCGCCTTCTCGTAACTGGCGGAGCGGACAGGGCTCGAACCCTCGATCCCGGCGTAGCAGACAATTATTCCAAACTGCCTGCTCTACCGCTCCGCTGCCAAGTCAGGAATGACCCCGACCCGGATGGGTAAAAACCTGAATCAAACTTAGTTGACGGCTTCTTTCAGGGCTTTACCGGCTTTGAAACCTGGCTTCTTGGCTGCCGCGATTTCCAGAGTCTTGCCGGTCTGTGGGTTACGACCGATGCGAGCTGGACGATCGGTTACCGAGAAAGTACCGAAACCTACCAGAACTACGGAGTCGCCAGCCTTCAGAGCGCCAGTGACGGATTCGATTACAGCGTCCAGCGCACGGCCAGCAGCAGCTTTCGGGATATCAGCGGATGCAGCGATAGCATCAATCAGTTCCGACTTGTTCACTCTAAGTCCCCTTATATCTATTTTGAGATGATTCTAAGTTTTTTGGTGAAAGCAAAAACGAGTGCTGAATGGCCTACAGACACTTAAGAGCCGCTTTATAACAAGGGCTCTAAAAAACTGTCAACAAGCCCCCCAGCCAAAGACGTATTAATGCGTGCTAATTCTTTCCTTGGAATCGGACTCGCGTTTTTCATCCTTCGCGACAATCTCCGGAGCCACATCCGGCAAGGGCTCCGGCGCGTATTGCAGCGCAATTTGCAGGACCTCGTCAATCCATTTAACCGGTTTAATCTGCAGATCCTGCTTGATATTGTCAGGAATCTCCTTCAGATCACGCACGTTCTCTTCCGGAATAATCACGACCTTGATTCCACCACGGTGTGCGGCGAGGAGTTTTTCCTTCAGGCCACCAATGGCAAGGACTTGACCACGCAGGGTGATCTCGCCGGTCATGGCGACATCGGCGCGCACAGGAATACCCGTCAAAGCCGACACCAGCGCGGTGCACATGCCTACACCGGCGCTCGGACCGTCTTTCGGCGTAGCACCTTCCGGCATGTGAATATGGGTGTCGCGCTTCTCGTGGAAGTCCAGGGGAATGCCCAGGCTCTTGGCACGGCTGCGCACAACGGTCAGGGCCGCAGTGATCGATTCGACCATTACGTCGCCCAGCGAACCGGTCTTGATCAGTTGGCCTTTGCCCGGCACGACGGCCGCTTCGATGGTGAGCAATTCACCGCCGACCTGAGTCCAGGCCAGGCCGGTCACCTGACCGATCTGATCCTGCTGCTCGGCCAGACCGTAGCGGAATTTGCGTACGCCAAGGAAGTGCTCCAGCAGATCAGCTGTCACTTTCACCGAGAAACGTTTTTCCAGTGCATGCTCTTTGACTGCCTTGCGGCAGACCTTGGCAATCTGCCGCTCGAGGCCACGCACACCGGCTTCACGGGTGTAGTAACGGATGATGTCGCGGATCGCTTCCTCGTCGAATTCCAGCTCGCCTTTCTTCAGGCCGTTGGCGGCAATCTGTTTTGGCGACAGGTACTTGACGGCGATGTTGATCTTTTCGTCTTCGGTGTAGCCCGGCAGACGGATCACTTCCATCCGGTCCAGCAGCGCCGGCGGAATGTTCATCGAGTTGGAGGTGCAGAGGAACATCACATCCGACAGGTCGTAATCGACTTCCAGATAGTGATCGTTGAAGTTGTGATTCTGCTCCGGATCGAGCACTTCCAGCAACGCAGACGCCGGGTCGCCACGCATGTCACTGCCCATTTTGTCGATTTCATCGAGCAGGAACAGCGGGTTGCGGACGCCCACCTTTGTCATCTTTTGAATCAATCTTCCTGGCATCGAACCGATGTAAGTCCGACGGTGACCACGGATTTCCGCTTCGTCACGCACACCACCGAGGGCCATGCGCACGAATTTACGGTTGGTGGCGTGGGCAATCGACTCCGCCAGCGAGGTTTTACCCACGCCCGGAGGACCGACCAGGCACAACACCGGGCCACGAATCTTTTTCACGCGCTTCTGCACGGCGAGGTACTCAAGGATGCGTTCCTTGACTTCTTCCAGACCATAGTGATCGGCGTCGAGAATGTCTTCGGCACGGGCCAGATCCAGGCGTACCTTGCTCTGGGCCTTCCACGGCACCTGTACCAGCCAGTCGATGTAGGAACGCACGACGGTGGCTTCGGCCGACATCGGCGACATCTGCTTGAGCTTGTTCAGCTCGGCAGTCGCCTTGGCCAGGGCATCTTTCGGCAGACCGGCAGCGTCGATGCGCTTTTTCAGGTCTTCGATTTCGTTGTGGCCTTCGTCGCTGTCGCCGAGTTCCTTCTGAATGGCCTTCATCTGCTCATTCAGGTAGTACTCGCGCTGACTGCGCTCCATTTGCTTTTTGACGCGACCGCGGATGCGTTTTTCGACCTGCAGCAGGTCGATTTCGGCGTCCAGCAGAGCCAGAACGTGCTCGACCCGGGCAGCCAGATCGATGATTTCGAGGATTTCCTGCTTCTGCTCGATCTTCAGCGCCATGTGCGCAGCCATGGTGTCTACCAGACGGCCCGGCTCATCGATGCTGTTGAGCGACGACAGGACTTCAGCCGGGACTTTCTTGCCCAGCTGAACATATTGTTCGAATTGCGACAGCAGCGTGCGCACGAAGACTTCGGACTCGCGCTCGGCGGCGTCGACTTCGTCGATCAGGGAAACTTCGGCACGGCAGTGGCCATCGACCTCACTGAAACGCTCGACAGTACCGCGCTGCTCGCCTTCAACCAGAACCTTGACGGTGCCGTCAGGCAGCTTGAGCAGTTGCAGAACGGTGGCAATGGTACCGACGCGATACAGAGCGTCTTCTCCGGGATCGTCGTCAGCCGGGTTTCTCTGGGCCAGCAGCAGGATCTGCTTGTCGCCCGTCATCGCGGCCTCGAGGGCTTCGATGGATTTCTCGCGCCCCACGAACAGCGGGATAACCATGTGCGGATACACAACGACATCACGCAATGGCAGGAGAGGCAATTCGATGGTGGTCTTCATGATTTCGCCTCTACGGCGGCCATATGGCCGTAATCAGATGGAATTAAGCTTGAAACCAAGATGGGGGCTGCCTTGAAAAAAAACAAGCGCAAAGCGGATGTAAAAAACGACATAAAAAAAAAGAGGCCCGAAGGCCCCTTCTTTGTTCCGGCAGGGTGGACACTTACGCGTCCGGCGCTGCCTTGGCCGTCGGCTCACTGTTTTCGTAGATATACAGTGGCTTGGACTTGCCTTCGATCACGCTTTCATCGATCACGACTTTGCTCACCTCGGACTGCGAGGGGATTTCATACATCGTGTCGAGCAGCACACCTTCGAGAATCGAACGCAGGCCACGGGCACCGGTTTTACGCTCCAGGGCACGCTTGGCGACCGATTTCAGCGCGTCGGAACGGAATTCCAGATCCACGCCTTCCATCTCGAACAGCTTGGCGTACTGTTTGGTCAGGGCATTTTTCGGCTCGGTGAGAATCTGCATCAATGCAGCCTCATCCAGCTCGTCCAGCGTCGCAAGAACCGGCAGACGACCGACGAATTCCGGGATCAGACCGAACTTGACCAGATCGTCAGGCTCGACTTCACGCAGGGATTCACCAACCTTCTTGCCTTCTTCCTTGCTGCGCACTTCTGCGTTGAAACCGATGCCACCCTTGGTGGAACGGTTCTGAATCACTTTCTCCAGACCGGAGAAGGCACCACCGCAGATAAACAGGATGTTACGGGTGTCGACCTGCAGGAATTCCTGCTGCGGATGCTTGCGGCCACCTTGCGGCGGAACGGAAGCGACCGTGCCTTCGATCAACTTGAGCAAGGCCTGCTGCACGCCTTCGCCGGAAACGTCCCGGGTGATCGACGGGTTGTCGGACTTGCGCGAAATCTTGTCGATCTCGTCGATGTAGACAATGCCCATCTGGGCTTTCTCTACGTCGTAATCGCACTTCTGCAGCAGCTTCTGAATGATGTTCTCGACGTCTTCACCCACGTAACCCGCCTCGGTGAGGGTGGTTGCGTCGGCGATGGTGAACGGAACGTTCAGCAAGCGGGCCAGGGTTTCGGCCAGCAGGGTTTTACCGGAGCCTGTCGGGCCGATCAGCAGGATGTTGCTCTTGCCAAGTTCGACGTCGTCAGCCTTTTTGTCACGCTGGTTCAGACGCTTGTAGTGGTTGTATACCGCTACCGCGAGAACCTTCTTCGCACGCTCCTGACCAATGACGTACTGGTCAAGGATGCCGCTGATTTCTTTAGGCGAAGGCAATTTATGCGCGCTGCTTTCGGCCTGTGCTTCCTGCACCTCCTCACGGATGATGTCATTGCACAGGTCGACGCACTCGTCGCAGATAAAGACCGAGGGGCCGGCAATCAATTTGCGCACTTCATGCTGGCTTTTGCCACAGAAGGAGCAATAGAGCAGCTTGCCGTTGTCCTCGCCGTTGCGGGTGTCAGTCATTCGTTCGATCCAAATCCGATAGGCTTGCAACACAAGATGAAGGCTATTGCGGGCTTTTTCAAGCCCGCCACTGATCGGACCAGCCGATCAGGCCTGTTTTGAGCTGCTTATTTTAAGCTGGACGCTGGTTGATCACTTCGTCGATCAAGCCGTATTCCTTCGCAGCTTCTGCACTCATGAAGTTGTCGCGGTTGGTGTCGCGCTCGATTTCTTCCAGAGTGCGCCCGCTGTGCTTGGCCATCAGCGTGTTCAGACGCTCGCGGATGAAGAGGATTTCCTTGGCGTGGATTTCGATATCCGACGCCTGGCCCTGGAAACCGCCCAGTGGCTGGTGAATCATCACTCGCGAGTTCGGCAGGCAGTAACGCTTGCCCGGTGCACCTGCGGTCAGCAGGAATGCGCCCATGCTGCAGGCCTGACCGATGCAGGTGGTCGACACGTTCGGCTTGATGAACTGCATGGTGTCGTAGATCGACATGCCTGCAGTGACCGAGCCGCCCGGGGAGTTGATGTAAAGATGGATGTCCTTGTCCGGGTTTTCCGCTTCAAGGAACAGCAATTGCGCGCAGATCAGGTTGGCCATGTAGTCCTCTACCGGACCCACCAGAAAGATCACTCGTTCCTTGAGAAGACGCGAGTAGATGTCATAGGCGCGCTCGCCACGAGCAGATTGCTCGACAACCATCGGGACCAGGCCGCCGGCGGCCTGGATATCAGAGTTCTGCTGAATATAGGAATTACGGAACATGCTCTGCAGTCACTCCCAAATAGTCATGTCTTGAATACGCATAAGCCAGCTCGAAGGCTGGCTTATGGTGTGTGCTTCTAACGCAGAAACAATCAGTCGGCTTTTGGAGCTTCTACCGGCTTGACCGCTTCTTCGTAAGAGACCGATTTGTCGGTCACGCTAGCTTTCTGCAGAACAGTATCCACAACTTGTTCTTCCAGCACAACCGAACGGACTTCGTTCAGTTGCTGCTCGTTCTTGTAGTACCAGGACACGACCTGCTCAGGCTCTTGGTAAGCCGAAGCCATTTCCTGAATCATTTCGCGAACGCGGGCTTCGTCTGGCTTCAGGTCGAATTGCTTGACCACTTCAGCCACGATCAGACCCAGGACAACGCGGCGCTTGGCTTGCTCTTCGAACAGCTCGGCCGGCAGTTGGTCAGGCTTGATGTTGCCACCGAACTGCTGAACAGCCTGCACGCGCAGACGGTCAACTTCGTTGGACAGCAGAGCCTTTGGCACTTCGATCGGGTTGGTGGCCAGCAGACCGTCCATTACCTGATTCTTGACCTTGGACTTGATGGCCTGACGCAGTTCACGCTCCATGTTCTTGCGAACTTCGGTGCGGAAGCCGTCGATGCCGCTTTCCTTGATGCCGAACTGGGCGAAGAACTCTTCGTTCAGCTCTGGCAGTTTAGGCTCGGAAACGGTGTTTACAGTCACGGTGAACTCGGCGGTTTTGCCAGCCAGGTCCAGGTTCTGATAGTCCTCTGGGAAAGTCAGGTTCAGAACGCGCTCTTCGCCGGCTTTAGCGCCAACCAGGCCTTCTTCGAAGCCAGGGATCATGCGACCGGAACCCAGCACCAGCTGAGTGCCCTTGGCGGAACCGCCAGCGAACACTTCGCCGTCAACCTTGCCAACGAAATCGATGTTCAGTTGGTCTTCGTTCTGGGCAGCGCGATCGGCCACTTCGAAACGGGTGTTCTGCTTGCGCAGGATGTCCAGCATCTTGTCCAGATCGGCGTCAGCCACTTCAGCGCTCAGACGCTCAACGGTGATGCCTTCGAAACCGGCAACGGTGAACTCAGGGAACACTTCGAATACGGCTACGTATTCCAGGTCCTTGCCAGCTTCGAGCGACTTAGGCTCGATCGACGGCGAACCGGCCGGGTTCAGCTTCTGCTCAACCACAGCTTCGTAGAAGGAGGACTGGATCACGTCGCCAATCGCTTCCTGGCGCGCATCAGCACCAAAACGGCGCTTGATTTCGCTCATAGGCACTTTGCCTGGACGGAAGCCAGCAATCTTGGCCTTCTGGGCAGTCTGCTGCAGACGCTTGTTGACCTGAGTCTCGATGCGCTCAGCCGGCACGGTGATGCTCATGCGGCGCTCAAGAGCAGTAGTATTTTCAACAGAAACTTGCATGGATATTCCTCGTTGCACAGACGTTAGCCGGCCGTTTCCGACCCAAGAATCAAGGGCAAGCATTCTAGTAGGTCAAACTCAAGAAGTCACCCTACTGAAAACGGGTAAAAAAACAGCAGGCAAATTGAAGGCGGGGACAAACGGTTGCGCCTCGCCCTGTTAGCAAATACAGCCAATCAAGCCAGGGCCCTGCACCAACCTCTTCTATATATAGAGGCGGTTGAATCATCTCCCTGACAGCCAACCTCACAAGCAAGGTCAGTGGGCAGCGCAGCATCATCGAGCAACATTAATACGACGAAGCACCCTGCCCTGCGACCCGAAACCAGCTGTCGCCAGAAACTCGAATTCCTGAAACAAAAAAGGCGCCAGACTGTTAAATCTGGCGCCTTTCGAAATATGGGGTGGACGATGGGGATCGAACCCACGACAACGGGAGTCACAATCCCGTGCTCTACCAACTGAGCTACGCCCACCATATTGCGTGTCAAAGAAGCCAAACAACTTCTTTGTAGAACTTCACCCTACCAACGGCATGAATGAAGCTTTGATTGGTGCGGATGAAGAGACTCGAACTCTTACGCCTCGCGGCGCTGGAACCTAAATCCAGTGTGTCTACCAATTCCACCACATCCGCGGATGAAGCTTTTTAAAGCAAAGGCGCCAGACTGTTACATCTGGCGCCTTTCGAAATATGGGGTGGACGATGGGGATCGAACCCACGACAACGGGAGTCACAATCCCGTGCTCTACCAACTGAGCTACGCCCACCATATCGCGCTACTTGTGCCAAAGCTGCCTAATGGCGCACCCGGCAGGACTCGAACCTGCGACCATCCGCTTAGAAGGCGGATGCTCTATCCAGCTGAGCTACGGGCGCCTTGTTAGCTGTACCCTTGGAGGACTACAAACTAAGTGCTTTCCAGTCTCGCAAAACCTTGATTTCGCTCGACCTTCTTAACCAGTGCTAGGCTGTGCCCGACAAGTGCGACGAATAGTATAGAGCGACCTGCAGGTCGTCAAATCCTTTTTGAAAAAAATTCATTTAATTAAAGGGCTTAGGGGAATTTGCTGACCAAGCGCCTTTGCCCTCACCGTTTGACATGCGAGAATGCGTTCTCTTTTTTTCCCCTCTCGATGGTTAATCACGCGCAATGACTGCACAACTAATCGACGGCAAATCAATCGCCGCCAGCCTGCGCCAGCAGATCGCTCAACGGGTAGCCGAACGTCGCGAGCAAGGCTTGCGCACTCCCGGCCTCGCGGTGATCCTGGTCGGCAGCGATCCTGCCTCTCAGGTTTATGTCTCGCACAAGCGTAAAGACTGTGAAGAGGTCGGCTTCCTCTCCCAAGCCTACGACCTGCCTTCTGAAACCACTCAGGAAGCACTGACCGATCTGATCGATCGACTGAACGACGACCCGGCAATCGACGGCGTTCTGCTTCAACTTCCTCTGCCTGAGCACCTGGACGCGTCCAAGTTGCTGGAGCGCATCCGCCCGGACAAGGACGTCGACGGTTTCCATCCTTATAACGTCGGTCGCCTGGCCCAGCGCATTCCGCTGCTGCGTCCGTGCACGCCGAAAGGCATCATGACCCTGCTGGAAAGCACCGGTGTCGATCTGTACGGAATGGATGCAGTGGTCGTCGGCGCTTCCAACATCGTCGGTCGCCCGATGGCCATGGAGCTGCTGCTGGCCGGCTGCACCGTGACCGTGACCCACCGTTTCACCAAGGACCTGGCCGGCCACGTCGGCCGCGCCGATCTGGTGGTGGTTGCCGCCGGCAAGCCGGGCCTGGTCAAGGGCGAGTGGATCAAGGAAGGCGCGATCGTGATCGACGTCGGCATCAACCGTCAGGACGACGGCAAACTGGTCGGTGACGTGGTGTACGAAACCGCCCTGCCCCGCGCCGGCTGGATCACACCAGTACCGGGCGGCGTCGGCCCGATGACCCGTGCCTGCCTGCTGGAAAACACCCTCTACGCGGCAGAAACCCTGCACGCTTAAAGCGCTTTTTCCGCTCCAGAAGAACCCCGCCTTGTGCGGGGTTTTTCGTATCCTCGAAAAAACCTTTACCGTTCGCCGGAAACCCCTATTTTTACAGGGCTTTTCACGACTTTTTCATGCCCTTCAAACAACCATCGACAGATCTTCAGCCATACTCCTAGAATGCGTCGTTTTACGATACAGTCCGTTACAAAAAACGGCATTTCCAACCTTCATGAGTTCGCCCGCGTGAATATTCGTCTGTCCATCCTGAGCCTGGTTTTTGCATTTTCAGGCACGCTCCTCACGCCAACGGTCAACGCCGCCGAAACCACCGCTGCCCCCCGAGACGCTTCACAGTTGAAGATTGCCTCCGGCAGCGCCCTGCTGATGGATCTGCAGACCAACAAAGTCATCTACTCCAGCAATCCGGACGTGATCGTGCCGATCGCTTCCGTCAGCAAGTTGATGACCGGCCTGGTCGTGGTTGAAGCCCACCAGAACATGGACGAATGGATTGACGTCGACATCAGCCACACCCCGGAAATGAAAGGCGTGTTTTCCCGGGTCAAACTGCGTAGCGAACTGCCGCGCCGGGAGATGCTGCTGATCGCTTTGATGTCCTCGGAAAACCGCGCCGCCGCCAGTCTCGCCCATCACTATCCGGGCGGTTATGCAGCCTTCATCGCCGCGATGAACGCCAAGGCCAAGGCGCTGGGCATGACCAGCACCCACTTTGTGGAACCGACCGGCCTGTCGGAGCGCAACGTTTCCACCGCCCGGGACCTGAGCAAGTTGCTGATGGCTGCGCAAAAGCATCCGATCCTGACCGAACTCACCACCACCAAGGAAAAGACCGTCTCGTTCCGCAAACCCAACTACACCCTGGGTTTCCGTAACACCGACCACCTGGTGAACAAGGCCGACTGGGACATCAAGATCACCAAGACCGGCTTCACCAATCCGGCCGGCCATTGCCTGGTGCTCGTGACCCGGATGAGCAACCGCCCGGTCGCCCTGGTGATTCTCGATGCATTCGGCAAGTACACCCACTTCGCCGATGCCAGCCGCATCCGCAGCTGGGTGGAAACCGGCCGGAGCACCAACGTTCCGGCGGTGGCCCAGCAATACAAGGCCGAGAAGAACCTCAAGGGCCGCCAGAGCGGCGTGGTCGAAGCGTCCAAGTAAATCGCGATACAAAAAAGCCCCGAACATTCGGGGCTTTTTTTCGTCTGCCGGTTCAGTCGTTGGGCAGCGGCATCTGGTCATCATCGGGAATGCCGTCGCCGGCACTGGGATCTCGGTGATGTTCCGGAGTCACCACGGCCGGGCGAGCCAATGGATCGCGTAGCGGGCTGTCCGGATCCAGCACCGAATCGACGTCCGTCTCCGGTGTGGTCGGCACACTGTCCGGTTTATGGTCGTCAAAGCTCGAATCGGTACTCATACGCACCTCTCATTCGGGTAATCACCCGAAAAACCGGGCGTTACCCTTAAGAGCGTAGCTGCGCGCCAGGGTGCCCGTCAGGAGACGGACGGAACCTCACTTCGCTTCCAGAGCCTTGCGCGCCTGCGCCGCCTCGCGTTCCTGGCCAGCCTGCGCCAGTTCATCAGCGGCTTTCAGCCAACGCTGGCGATCGACCGCTGCCGGGAGCTGCGAAGGCTTCTGAATCAATACCGCCCAGCCACCCGACTTCTCGAGCGCCGATTCAAAAGAACTGAAACTCATCAGTTCACGACGATTCATCCCCGCGCGCAGCAGAACCTTCTGCTTCTTGCGGTCATAACCGGAAAGGATTGCGTACCGCGGCTCGGCCCAGAACGCCGATCCCTCGCTAAAACGCACCATCACCGGGTAACCCGCCGCGACCTGGGTCAGCAGCGCCGGCAAACGGGCATCTACCGGGTACACGACCATGCCGTATTCGCGGGCCAGGTTCTGCATATTCTGTTGAAGCTTGTCCTCGGCGCCCGGCAGGTGCAGAGGCTTTTCCAGCAACCCCGGGGTGATCACGATGCCTTGCTGCGACAGCAGACTGGCCAACACCTGCGGCCCGCTCTGATTGGCTTCGCCCCGATAGAAGGTGCCGCTGAGTTCAACGCGCTCCGGCAGGCGCTGGACTTCCGGCGCCACACTGCCCGCACACCCCACCAAAGCTGTCACGCAACCGGCCACCAGCAGTGCCATGCGAATCCGGGAAAATAGCTGCACCATCGTCACTCTCTTGATCAGTTACCGGTCATCGTGTTCCGGCTTGGTCGAGGATCATAGGACGGCGCAACGCTGCGGTATAGCCCAAAGGGGCAGATGCATCGGCTGTATAGAGCGAAGTGATTGGTCACCACCGACCTTTGGTCAATAGCCTGAAACACGCCAGCGACTAGACTGTCACTCGAAAGACAGCAAAAGAGTGAGCGCCCGATGCAGGGCAAAGAGGAGGCACCGATGAGCCTGACCATGACCATTGTGATGTTGATTGCCGGCTGGCTGGCCGTCGCCGCCGCCATGTTGTGGGGCGTGCTGCGGATTTCCCGCCGCCACCACCACCCTGTGCAACCTGCACCGATCAAGAAGATCGAGAAACACAGCGCCCGTCACGCCACCGCGCACTGACATCTTTCAATCGACTCAAACGAAAAAGGCCGCGTGACTCTTGCGAGTGACGCGGCCTTCGATTTTCCAGCGGTTACGCCTGGGCAGCCAGCTTCTTCTGCTTCGCCCGACGGGACATCATGTTCAACACCTCGATCGCAGCCGAGAACGCCATGGCGGCATACACATAACCTTTCGGTACGTGGGCGCCGAAACCTTCGGCGATCAGCGTCATGCCGATCATGATCAGGAAGCCCAGGGCCAGCATCACCACCGACGGGTTGTCGTTGATGAACTTGGCCAGCGGGTCAGCCGCAAACAGCATCACCAGTACCGAAACCACCACCGCGATCACCATGATCGGCAAGTGTTCGGTCATGCCGACCGCGGTAATGATGCTGTCGATCGAGAACACCATGTCCAGCATCAGGATCTGCCCGATGGCGGCGGCAAAGCCCAGAGTCACCGTCGAGGTAGCCGACTTCGGATCGTCCGGCACCGGGTCCATGCTGTGATGGATTTCGGTCGTCGCCTTCCACACCAGGAACAAGCCACCGGCGATCAGGATCATGTCCTTCCAGGAAAACGCCTGGCCCAGGATCTCGATGACCGGCGCGGTCAACTGCACGATGAACGCGATGGTGCTCAACAGCGCCAGACGCATGATCAGCGCCATGCCGATACCGAGGCGGCGTGCCTTCTGCCGATACTGCTGGGGCAGCTTGTTGGTCAGGATCGAGATGAAGATCAGGTTATCGATGCCAAGCACGATTTCCATCACCACCAGTGTGGCCAAGGCAATCCAGGCCGTCGGGCTGGAAGCGAGTTCTAACAGGTATTCCATGGGTCAGTCCTGACTCTTGTAAGACGGTTTAGATGGTCTTGGAGGAAGATTCGGATTTTTCCGCATCTTTTTCCGGGGCTTCTTTTTTCTCGATCAGGCCGCCAGTGGCTTCGCTGAGCGCCTGCTCGGCGGCTTTGTGCGTGTCGTCGATCGCTTGTTTGGCGCTTTCGGCGGCCTTGCCCATCAATTGCTGGGCGCTTTTTTCGGCCTGGTCGCAACCGGTCATTAGCAGTAAAGACGTAAACATCAGTGCCGGGATTGTGTATTTCATAAGGCTTCCTTCGAATGAACAGACAGGGTCGCAGACCGCCCGTCGATGGCTGGGCATTCTAGGGAGACAAACACTTCAGGAAAATTCGTATTTTTAGCGGCTATACTTCGATTTATACGAACTGTATTTGACGGACCAAACCCCATGCTCAATTACCGACAACTGCATTACTTCTGGGTGGTGGCCAAGACCGGCAGCATCGTGCGCGCCTGCGAGCAACTGAACCTCACGCCGCAGACCATCAGCGGGCAGATTTCCCTGCTGGAACAGACCTACGGCATCGAGCTGTTCCAGCGGGTCGGCCGGCAACTCGAACTCACCGAAGCCGGGCGCCAGGCCCTGCCCTACGCCGAGCAGATGTTCCAGCTCGGCGGCGAACTGGAACTGATGCTGCGTGCCCAGCCCAACGAACAGCAGATCCTGTTCCGGGTAGGCGTGGCGGATGTGGTGCCCAAATCCATCGTCTATCGCCTGATCGCACCGACCATGGAATTGAGCGAACCGCTGCGCATCACCTGCCGCGAAGACAAACTCGAGCGATTACTGGCGGACCTGGCGATCCAGCGCCTGGATCTGGTGATCTCCGACAGCCCGATGCCGTCGCACCTGGACATCAAGGGCTACAGCCAGAAACTCGGGGAATGCGGGATCAGTTTCTTCGCCACCGCCGAGCTGGCGGCGTTATACGGCCAGGACTTCCCCCGCAGTCTGCACGGCGCGCCGCTGCTGATTCCCGGCGCGGAGACCGTGGTGCGCAGCCGTTTGCAGCGCTGGTTTGCCGAGCAGCAGATTCAGCCAAGAATTGTCGGGGAGTTCGATGACAGCGCCTTGATGCAGGCGTTCGGCCAGTCCGGCAGCGGGATCTTCATCGGGCCGAGCGTGATTGCCGATGAGGTGAAGCGCCAGTACGGCGTCGAGTTGATCGGCCAGACCGATGCGGTGAGCGAGTCGTTCTACGCGATCTCGGTGGAGCGCAAGGTCAAGCACCCCGGCATAAAAGCGATTACCGAAGGTGCCCGACGCGAGCTGTTTACCGAGTTTTAAGCCTGTGCGCAGACCTCGCGCGGCTTGAGCACCATCAACACCATGGCGAGGAAAATCGACAGCAGGATGAACGCGGCGGCCGCAAAGCCTACGAAGCCCAGGCCGGCACTGTCGATCACTCGACCGCCAATGATCGCGCCCAGACCAATCCCGAGGTTGGCCCCGGCAATGTTCAGAGACGCGGCGAAGGCCGGCGCTTCAGGCGCAGCCTTCATCAAACGCACATGGCTGACCAGAAACAGCGCCGCCTGCGTCACGCCCCAGATCCCCATCGCCGCCGCCAGACCCAGCGACGAATTGATGTTCGGCACCAGCGCCACCATCCCGGGGATCATGAACGCGCAGAACATCACCGAGGCCATCAGCGGATGGCGATCCACCGCGCGCCCGCCCAGTGAGTTGCCGATCAGCCCGACTGCGCCGAAGCCCATCAGGCACCAACCGACCACGGTGCCATTGAAGCCGGCCAGACGCTCGAGAATGTCCGCCAGATAGGTGTAGGCCGTGAACATGCCGCTGAACACCAGGATCGACAGCAACACATGGCCAAGCATCAGCGGGCTGCGCAGGATCTTGAACTGCGAAGCGAAGCTGACCTGATGCTGGTGCAGGCTGGTTTTCGGCAGGTAGACAAACAGCAGCAAGGCCTTGGCGAACGCGATCACCGCCAGAATGGCGAATGCACTGCGCCAGCCGAATGCGTCGGAAATCAGCGTGCCCACCGGAATCCCGAACACCGTGGCGCAAACGATGCCGAAGCCGATCTTGGCAATGGCGCGACCGGCGAAGTCCGGGCCGACGATGTCCACGGCGGTTTCACTGGCCAGGGCCCAGAACACCGGCAACCCCAGCGCCGGAATCAGCCGGGCAATGGCCATGACCCAGATGTTCGGCGCCAATGCCGCTACGGTGTTGGCCAGACCGAACATGATCAGGATGGTGATGAACAGTTTGCGCCGTTCGAATCGGGCGAAATAGGCGGTCAAGAAAGGACCGAACATGGCCACGGTGAAAGCGAATAGAGTCACCAGCAACCCGGCTTGCGGGATGGTGACTTCCAGGTCGCGGGCAATCGCCGGCAACAGGCCGACGATGACGAACTCCGTGGTCAGCACCGTGAATCCGGCGGCAGACAACAGAAGGATGGGCAACAGCATGAGGAACTCCAGCAAAACGACGACACCAGCGCTAACCCGAGGGCCCGCCGGCAGAACTTGAAAATAAGGATGCGCAATCTTAACAGAGTGTTTCCCGAGTGACTTGCACAAACCTGTCTATGTTGCCGGACGTTTCGGTGGCAGATCGTCACAGGCCTGAAGGATAAGGCCTACGCTGTGATAAAGTCCGCGCCCTGAAAAACGTACACCCTGTTCAGCCGCCCGTTTAACGGTGTGGCTGTCGCGTCATTCCTTTCGGTTCGTGTCTGTGGCCTGCCCCCGATTCATCGCCCGGATCACGCAACCTTGCACCCTATAAAAAGCAGAGATGCCGTTATGACCGCTTCATCCCCTTCTCTATTGCAACGCCTGAAAAGCCTCAGCCTGGTCACGCAGATCCTGATCGGCCTGATTGCCGGCATCGCCCTGGCGCTGCTCGCACCGGAGGCCGCCAAAGGCACCGCTTTCATCGGCAAGGTGTTCGTCTCGGCGCTCAAAGCCGTGGCACCGATTCTGGTGTTCGTGCTGGTCATGGCCTCGATCGCCAACCACAAGCACGGCCAGGAAACCCATATCCGGCCAATCCTGTTCCTCTATCTGCTGGGCACTTTTGGCGCTGCGGCGGTGGCCGTGGTTGCCAGCACCCTGTTCCCGTCGCATCTGGTGCTGTCCACCGACAACGTCGCCGTGACGGCACCGGGCGGCATCGGTGAAGTCCTGCAAAGTCTGCTGCTGAGCGTGGTCGACAACCCGGTCACCGCGCTGATGAACGCCAACTTCATCGGTATTCTGGCCTGGGCCATCGGCATGGGCGTCGCCATCCGCCACGCCGGTGACACCACCCGGGAAGTGGTCAGCGACCTGTCCAACGGCGTGACCCTTATCGTGCGCGTGGTGATTCGCTTCGCGCCGCTGGGGATTTTCGGCCTGGTGGCTTCGACCCTGGCCACGTCCGGTTTTGGCGCACTGGTCGGCTACGCCCACCTGTTGGCGGTGCTGTTGGGCTGCATGGCCTTCGTGGCGCTGGTGATGAACCCGCTGATCGTGTTCTGGAAGTTGCGCCGCAACCCGTACCCGCTGACGCTGAAATGCCTGCGTGAAAGCGGCATCACCGCGTTCTTCACCCGCAGCTCGGCGGCGAACATTCCGGTCAACCTGGAGCTGAGCAAGCGACTGGGCCTGCACGAAGACACCTATTCGGTGTCGATTCCGCTGGGCGCGACCATCAACATGGCCGGCGCGTCGATCACCATCACCGTACTGACCCTCGCTGCCGTGCACACCCTGGGCATCGCCGTGGACATCCCGACCGCGATCCTGCTCAGCGTCGTCGCGGCAATCTGCGCCTGCGGCGCCTCGGGTGTGGCCGGTGGTTCGCTGTTGCTGATCCCGCTGGCGTGCAGCCTGTTCGGCATTCCGAGCGAAATTGCCATGCAGGTGGTGGCAGTCGGCTTCATCATCGGCGTACTGCAGGATTCGGCCGAGACGGCGCTGAATTCCTCCACCGACGTGCTATTCACCGCTGCAGCTTGCCTGGGCGAAGAACAGAAAGCCCAACGTCCGGCGTAAACACCGAGCGCAATAAAAAGCCCGCCAAGGCGCAAACCTTGGCGGGCTTTTTTATGCGTCGGGTTTAGAACGCGCCCATGTAATCGCGCTTGCCGACTTCAACACCGTTGTGACGCAGCAAATCGTAAGCAGTAGTCACGTGGAAGAAGAACTGCGGCAGGCCGTAGCTCAGCAGGTAAGCCTGGCCACTGAAGCGCTTCTCTTTCGGGGTGCCCGGACGGGTCACGATCTCGATGCCTTCCTTGCCGTTGATTTGCTCAGGCTTGATCTCGCCGATGAAGGCCAGAACCTTGGTGATCAGCGCTTGCAGCTCGGCGAAAGTGGTTTCGGTGTCGTCGTATTTCGGGATTTCGACTTCAGCCAGACGCGAGGAAACGCCTTTGGCGAAGTCCACGGCGATCTGCACCTGACGCACCAACGGGAACATGTCCGGGTACAGACGCGCTTGCAGGAAGGCGTTCGGGTCGATGTTTTTCGCGGTGGCGTGGGCTTCGGCCTTTTTCAGCACATCGCTCAGGGCGTTGAGCATTTGTTGGAAAACCGGGACGGATGCGGCATACAGGGAAATGGTCATGGCAGTCTCACGTGGTGGCTGGGTGAATCGTGGGGCGATTATAGCCATGCTCGCGGGCCGCGCGACTTGTCTTTTATCCAGCAAGGATTAGGCTAGGCGCCTTCGACTGCAGAGGGAACGCGCGATGTCCACAGAATTTGAAACCAACGTCAACGAACCACGGCTCAACGCCACGGAAATCCGCATTCTGGGTTCGCTGATCGAGAAGCAGGCCACCAGCCCGGAAACCTATCCGCTGACCCTCAACGCGCTGGTACTGGCCTGCAATCAGAAAACCAGCCGCGAACCGGTGATGAACCTGACCCAGGGCCAGGTCGGCCAGAGCCTGCGTGCCCTCGAAGGTCGCGGTTTCGCCAAGCTGGTGATGGGCAGCCGCGCCGACCGCTGGGAGCACAAGGTCGACAAGGCGCTGGAACTGGTGCCGGCACAAATGATTCTGACCGGGCTGATGTTCCTGCGCGGCCCGCAGACCGTCAACGAACTTCTGACCCGCAGCGGTCGCATGCATGAATTCGAAGACGCCGAACAAGTGGTGCATCAACTGGAACGCCTGATCGCCCGGGATCTGGCGGTGCTGATTCCGCGTCAGGCGGGCCAGCGCGAAGATCGCTACACCCATGCACTGGGCGATCCGGCGGACATCGAGGCGATTATCGCGGCGCGACAGAATCCGAGTGATCGCGGCGCTGCCAGCGGTGTGTCAGTGGAGCGCATCGAAGAGCTGGAAGCGCGGATTGCGGCGCTGGAAGAGCGTCTGGCCCGACTCGAATAAGCGGAATGGGGCGGCGTTACTCGCCGTCCCAGTAATCCACCCCGTCCGACTGCCGCGCCACCGCCACGAACCCCGAGGCATTGCCCTCGGCATCGATGCTGAAATTATCCATCACCGCATATTTGTTCGAGTCCGGGTACTCGCAGATGTCCGGTTGCTGCTGGGTGCTGACTGCCAGATAGCGCAGCTCCTGCGAGCTGGTGTTGATGATTTGATGCGCCTTTTCCGGGCCGCCCGGCGGGCAGGCGATCACGTCGCCGGCGCGGATCGGGAAACGCTCGGCGCCCAAACGCACCTCCCCTTCCCCGGCCACCACGTAGAACATTTCCTCATTGACCCGATGACTGTGAAACGGGCTGCCGCGCATGCCCGGCGGCAGCGCATACAGCCGATAACCGAGCTTTTGCGCGCCCAGTTGCTGGCCGATTCGGGCGAACCGCTGCTGATAACGCCCGGCGGTTTCGCCTTCGGGGGCCAGGGCTTCGGGCAACGGTTCGAGTTCGACATCATTCAGGTTGAGAATGGGCGGGTGCATGCAAACCTCGGTTTTTTGTCGTGGGGCAAGTCTGTGCCTGCTGAGCCGGCAGTATAGGCAATGACCAACCCCGACACCGAGATCAATCAGCTGCGGGCAAACGCCACCGCTGCATCGAACTGCTCGACCGTCGGCCGCACACCGGTGTACAGCACGAACTGCTCCAGCGCCTGGATCGCGATCACTTCCAGCCCGGTAATCACTTTTTTGCCTTCGGCGCGGCCGCGCACGATCAGTGGGGTTTCCGAGGGGATCGCCACCACATCGAACACGGTGTCGGCAGACTTGATCACATCTACCTCAAACGCCAGTTGCCCCGCTTCCGGACCACCGTCCATGCCGACCGGCGTCACGTTGATCAGCATCTGCGGGCGCTCGTCACCCAGATCCGCCTGCCAGCGATAACCCAGGGAATCGGCCAGCGCCCGGCCGGCGCGCTCGTTGCGGGCGACAATCAGACCATTTTTGTAACCGCCGTCGCGCAAGGCACTGGCCACCGCTTTGGCCATGCCGCCGCTGCCGCGCAGGGCGAAAGTCGAGTCTTTCGGTACCGCGTGGGTTTCCAGCAACTGGGCGATGGCGATGTAATCGGTGTTGTAGGCCTTGAGATGGCCATCGGTGTTGACGATGGTGTTGATCGACTGGATCGCCGCTGCCGAGGCATCCAGCTCATCGACCAGGGCAATGCAGGCCTCCTTGAACGGCATCGACACCCCGCAACCGCGGATGCCCAGCGCCCGGATCCCGCCGACGGCGCCCGGCAGATCCTGGCTGCTGAAGGCCTTGTAGTAGAAATTCAGGCCCAGTTGCTCGTACAAATGGTTATGAAAACGCAGACCGAAATTCCCGGGACGCCCAGACAGGGACATGCACAATCGGGTGTCTTTGTTGGGGTTCATCTGCATGGGAGTCTCCTTCGAATGCACTTTCGGATGGACGGGATTAGCCAGACCATCGGGTTCTGAACGATCATAGGGCGGTCTGTTCCGGGCATCACAGCCATTGCCTGAAACCCGGTAAGCAAGCCGGTACAAGACCTTACACAAAATTTACCCAGCCGCCGTGCTGTTTTTCCAAATGTTGCTGTCTTAGAAGTATCCCCGCGCTATCCCGAGCCTGTTGCAGGCCTGGACGCCGGGTTGAAGAACCGAGGATTAATCATGATTCGTAAACTCCCCATCGTGGCCTTGTTGATTGGTGCATTCGCGATCACGGGTCAGGCAGAAGCCCACGGCGGTGGCTGGCAGGGTCCGGCGGTATTTGGTGCGATCGTCGGCTCGGCCATCATCGGCTCGGCGCTCATCAACCAGGATCGTCCGGTGTATGTTCAACAGCCTGTTTACGCTCAACCGGCGCCGGTGTACGTGCAACAACCGCCACCACCGGTCTACTACCAGCCGGCCCCGGTTTACGTACAACAACCGGTTTATGTTCCAGGCCCGGTCTACTACGGTCCGCCCCGTGGTTATTACGGCCACCCGCACTACTACGGTGGTCGCTGGTAAGCACACAGACAGAGCCCCGCTTTACAGCGGGGCTTTTTTTTGGCCTCAAGAAAGCCAACCGTCCGTCGGCCAACGTCTGAAAAAATCTCGCCAAGGTCGCTGTGGGGACAGTTTCACCCGCTAAAGTCGGCATGATGGACTCGACCGTCGGGCCGAAACACAAAACGGTCATCTATTTGTCATGACGGAACCGCAATCTGAATCCGTCCGCATACAACAGGTTGATAAAAACAAGGACGACTGGAATGCCAACACAGAATCCGCACCGCATCGTCGGTTTATGCACCTCGAGCAAGGTGTACAACGCCCTGACCGAGCTCAAGCACCTGGAAGGCCATCGCACGGCGAAGTTTGTGTCGCTGCTGGCGGAAAACCTGGTGCGCAAGGGTTTGCTCAACGAGCACGAGATCGTGCACATGCTCGATCAGGTGGTCGATTGATCCGGCCCTCAACGGCATCAATGTCCACTATCGAAAGCGTTGATTGTCCCTGAAACGGCCAAGTCCCTAAGGTAGCTCCATAGATTGATGGAGGTACTTTTCATGGCTCAGGTTCAAATCATGTCCGTTGTCGGCAGCGCGGTTCCCGCATCCCTCAGAGAGCTTGGACTGCTCGCCTGCTGGTATCTGGTGCGCGACGGCGAACCGGTCAGCGGCCCGCTCACCTCTTTGCCAGCCGCCCAGGCGCTGTCGCAACGACTGATCAACGGCCCGTTCAAGGCTTAAGGCAACTGCACCTTCGGTCTGGTTTCGACGAACAGCGCCCAGCTCGACATGAATAATGCGGCGATCAGCGGCCCGATCACGAAACCATTAAGACCAAACACCGCCATGCCGCCCAGCGTCGAGATCAGGATCATGTAGTCCGGCATGCGCGTGTCCTTGCCCACCAGCACCGGACGCAGCACGTTATCCACCAGACCGATCACGAATACCCCGAACAGCCCTAGCACCACGCCCTGCCAGATCATTCCGCTGAGCAGGAAGTAAACCGCCACCGGTGCCCAGACGATCCCGGCCCCCACCGCCGGTAACAGCGACAGAAAGGCCATCAACACCGCCCAGAGCAACGCACTGGGTATGTCGAGAAACCAGAAAATCGCCCCGCCCAGCGCGCCTTGCGTAATGGCCACCAGCAGGTTGCCTTTGACCGTGGCGCGCACCACCCGATTGAATTTCAGTTGCAGGCGCCGCTTGTGATGCTCTTCCAGCGGCACCGCCGTGCGCACCTTGCGCGCCAGTTCGGCACCGTCGCGCAGAAAGAAGAACAGCAAGTACAACATGATGAAAAAACTCACCACGAAATCGAAGGTGCCCTGGCCGAAACTGAACGCCTGGGTCGCCAGCACCTGACTGCCCTGCATCGCCGCCTTGACGATCTTCTCGCGCAAGGCATTGAGTTCGCCCATACCGAAACGGTCGAGCAGGTGCTGAAAGTACGGTGGCAGGCTGTGCTTGAACTGCGCCAGATACGCGCCGATATCGAGCTTGCCGCTTTCGATGTTGTCGTAGAGCGTCGCCCCTTCCTGCACCAGCAACACGCTGATGACGATCACCGGCAGAATCGCGATCACCACGCAGACACTCAGGGTGCACAGTGATGTCAGGTTGCGTTGCCAGCCGAATTTCTGCTGCAACCGGCGCTGCATCGGCGCGAATACAATGCCGAGAATCACCGCCCAGAACACCGCACCGTAGAACGGCAGCAGGATCCAGATAAAGGCCACCGTCACCAGCAGCAACAGCACGGTGAGGGATTTGAATTGCAGACTCTTTTGGTTCATGTCCGGTCCATGTCAGTCAGGCGCCACGCGCACCCGCCCAACTTAGTCAGCCCACGCCCGCGCGAGTGCCATCTTTGTTCATGGAGCATAGATCCAGATCAATAAACCCTCGCCGCACCTCGTTTACCCTCCCGCGCTTTTGCGACCGACACCGCCATGACGCCCTCCTTCACCCCGGAATTGCTCGCCCCCGCCGGCACCCTTAAAAACATGCGCTACGCCTTCGCCTACGGCGCCGATGCGGTCTACGCCGGCCAGCCGCGCTACAGCTTGCGGGTGCGCAACAACGAATTCGACCACGCCAACCTCGCCCTCGGCATTCGCGAAGCCCAGGCCCAGGGCAAGCGTTTCTACGTGGTGGTCAACATCGCGCCGCACAACGCCAAGCTCAAGACCTTCCTCAAGGATCTCGCGCCGGTGATCGACATGGCACCGGACGCGCTGATCATGTCCGACCCCGGCCTGATCATGCTGGTGCGCCGGCACTTTCCGCAGATGCCGATTCACCTGTCGGTGCAGGCCAACACGGTGAACTGGGCGAGCGTCGAGTTCTGGCAGCAACAGGGGCTGAGCCGGATCATCCTGTCCCGGGAACTGTCGCTGGAAGAAATCGGCGAAATCCGTGAGCAGGTGCCGGGCATGGAACTGGAAGTGTTCGTCCACGGCGCGCTGTGCATGGCTTATTCCGGCCGCTGCCTGCTCTCGGGTTACATGAACAAGCGCGACGCCAATCAAGGCACCTGCACCAACGCCTGCCGCTGGAAATATTCGGCGCAGGAAGCCACCGAAAACCAGCTCGGCGAGATCGTGCAGACCTTCGAACCGCAACCGACCCTCGGCCTCGGCGCCCCCACCGATCAGGTGTTCCTGTTGCAGGAAGCCAATCGTCCCGGCGAGATGATGCCGGCCTTCGAAGACGAGCACGGCACCTACATCATGAACGCCAAGGATTTGCGCGCCGTGCAGCACGTCGAGCGCCTGACCCGCATGGGCGTGCACTCGCTGAAGATCGAAGGCCGGACCAAATCCCACTTCTATTGCGCGCGCACCACCCAGGTCTACCGCCGGGCCATCGACGATGCGGTGGCCGGTCGCGAATTCGACCGCAGCCTGATGACCGATCTGGAATCCCTCGCCCAACGCGGCTACACCGAGGGCTTCCTGCGCCGGCACGTGCATGATGAATACCAGAACTACCAGAACGGCAGCTCGGTGTCGGAACGTCAGCAGTTCGTGGGCGAGCTGACCGGCGAACGCCGGGATCGGCTGGCCGAGGTCAAAGTGAAGAACCGCTTTGCCCTGGGCGATCATCTGGAACTGATGACGCCCAAGGGCAATTTCCATTTTGATCTGCACGAATTGCAGAGCCTCAAGGGCGAGGCCATCGACGTGGCGCCGGGGGACGGGCACACCGTCTACCTGCCGATTCCGGATGCGGTGGATCTGCGCTTCGGCCTGTTGATGCGCGACGTGAGCGGGACCTGATCCGGCTCAGGCAAACTCCTCGCGCAACATCGCCACAAACGCCTCACGCGCCGGGTGCACCCCGGCGTTTTCATGCCAGTAGAACAAGTTGTCGATGGCCGTCAGTTCGGGGAATTCGTAACCCGCACATCCGGCGCCTTTGGCGTACTGCTCGAACACGCCTTTGGGCACCAGCGCCACGCCAGCGCCGGCACTCACGCAACCGACAATCGCCCCGTAACTGGCCAGGCTGACAATCGGCAACGCCAGGCCCTGACGCAACAGCCAGTGCTCCAGCGCGGCGCGATACGGGCAGCCTTGCGGCCACATGAACACGGTCTTGTCCTGCAAGTCGTCGAGGTTGCGTATCGGCCCGAAAGAAGTCGAAGCGATCAGTAGCAGTTCCTCTCGATACATCGGTGTGCGCTTGAGCTGGGAGCGCTCGACGTCCACCGCGACGATCGCGCCATCCAGACGATGACTGACCGTATCGTCGAGCAACTGGCCCCAGGTGCCAGTAGTCAATTCCAGTGCCACGTTCGGATAGCGCTTGTGAAATTTCGCCAGCAGCCGCGGCAGACGCCCGGTGGCCGAAGATTCGATGGCACCGATGCGCAGCGGCCCGGACGGTTCGGCGGCAGGATCGACTGCGCGTTTGGCTTCAGCCGTCAGTGCCAGAATTTTTTCCGCGTAAGCCAGAAAGGTCTGCCCGGCAGGGCTGATCCGCAGCCCGCGCCCCTCACGCAGAAACAGCGCCACCCCCAGTTCCGCCTCCAGGGACTTGATCCGCGCCGTGATATTCGACGGCACGCAAAACAGCTTTTCAGCCGCTTTGGCGATGCTGCCGACCTCGGCCACGGTCTTGAACATGCGGATTTGCGCCAGCTCCATAATCATCACTCTGAGTGAACGGTTTGCGCAGTATAAGTCAGTTGTGGCGAATGATTGGCCACCCGGATACTCGGCGCATCAACCCTCTCGGTGCCTCGCTCATGCCTTCCACTTCGCCTTTGAAAATCCTCTTGGCCATGGCTTTCGTCGTCGGCTGCTGGGCCTATTCGCCGACCGGCATCCACCTCGGCCTGCAAGCCTACGATCCGGGTCATCTGGCGTTGCTGCGGTTTCTGCTGGCGTCGCTGTTCATGGCGGTGATTGCTGGTTTCAAAGGCATTCATCTGCCGCGCCTACAGGATTTGCCACTGTTATTGGCCCTTGGCTTTTTTGCCGTCAGCCTGCATCACGTGGTGCTGAACATCGGCCAGCAAAGCGTCAGCGCTGGCGCGTCGAGCGTACTGGCGCAATCGACGCCGCTGTTCAGCACGCTGCTGGCGCGGTTTCTGTTCAAGGATCGGGTCAGCGTCTGGCGCTGGGGCTGCGTGCTGACGGGATTCGTCGGCGTAGTGATTGTGGTCAGCGGCGATCGCGGCCTCGGCAGTATCGACGCCCACGGTTTGCTGATTCTGCTGGCCGCCGTTTCGTGGAGCGTTTACTTCGCTCTGCAAAAACACCACGCCCGGCGTTACGACGGGCTGACGCTGGTTTGCTACACGGTGTGGTCCGGCACGTTGTTGCTGTTGATTTACTTGCCGGGGCTGGCCGACAGCGTGGCCAGTGCGCCGCTGCGGGTGCAATGGGCGGTGCTCGCTCTGGGGGTGTTTCCCAGCGCCCTCGCCTATCTGGCGTGGGCGTTCGTGCTCAAGCATGTCGATCTGAGCCGGGCGACGATGACGCTGTATCTGATTCCGCCGACCGCGATGGGGATTGCTTCGGTAGGTCTGGGCGAACGGCCGACGCTGTTGGTGCTGGTGGGTTCGGCGGTGGTGTTGATCAGCGTGCTGGCGTTGAATCTGGAGCGGCAGGCGGTGGTCCGGGCCATCGAAACTTGAGTCGCGGCATCAGGCGCCGCCCGCCGAAAACCGGTCGCGGCTGTTGCTCAGGTGCAGCCACATCGCCGCCCGCGCCGCTTCCGGATCCTGGCGCTTGATCGCGTTGAAAATCGCCTCATGCTCCAGGTTCGCCAATTGCCCGAGCTTGCTCAAATCCACCGCGCCGCGCTCGGCCGCATTGACCCGCGTGCGCGGAATCATCGCGCTGCCCAGGTGCTGCATGATTTCGGTGAAGCAGACATTGCCGGTGGCTTCGGCAATCAACAGATGAAAGCGCCGGTCGGCCTCGACGCAACTGTCGTTGTTGGCCAACAGACGCTGGTAGTCGTCCAGCGCCTGGCGCATCTGCACCAGTTGTTGTTCGCTGCGGCGTTGCGCGGCCAGTGCCGCCGCTTGCGTCTCGAGGCCCATGCGCAATTCGAGAATGCTGCGCACGCCCAGCGCGGTGTCGACATTCAGCCGCAGCCCCTGCTCCGGCGCGCGCTCGATCACGAACGTGCCGATGCCGTGCCGCGTCTCCACCAGCCCCGACGCCTGCAACTTGGAAATCGCCTCGCGCACCACGGTGCGACTGACGCCGTGTTCCTGAACGATCGAGTTTTCCGAAGGCAACTTGTCACCGGGCAACATCTGGCCGAGCAGGATGCTCTGGGTGAGTTTTTCCACCAGGTCATGGGCCAGGTTGTGGGCGCGTTTGCGAGCAGGTGCGTCGAGGTCTTCTTGCATGGTCGATTCCGGTGAACGGGGCAAGCCGATCGTAGCACTGCAGGCGATGACTTATATGAGCTCCTATGATTTCAGGCGCTCAACTTGTATGACAACAAGCGATTTTCGCTAGAAAACTTTCAATAATTTCACGCCAACACTCCACATTCGCTGGCCTGGCACTCTGCACTTCGGCCCGCCGCCACCCCTTAAAGCCCAACAAATACGACACTTAAAATCCAGAAAAGCATAAAAACCCTTCGCCGTAGATAAATTTGATTGAGCGCTCCCACTTGTAGGACAAAAAATTGCAGTTGTATGATGTCTATCAACAACGCAGCACCCAGCCACACCCCGCATAAAAATAACGAGTGGGAGAAAACCAAGTGAAATCATCCATTGCCGGGATGAACGAGGGCGCCGATTCGGTGCTGTCCTCCGCCATTGCCAAAGTCAAACGCCACGTCCTGCCGCTGTTCGTGATCATGTTCATCGTCAATTACATTGACCGGGTGAACATCGGCTTCGTCCGCACCCACATGGAACATGACCTCGGCATCGGTGCCGCTGCCTATGGGTTCGGTGCCGGGCTGTTCTTCATCGGTTACGCGCTGTTCGAAGTCCCCTCCAACATGCTGCTGCAAAAGGTCGGCGCGCGCATCTGGCTGACCCGCATCATGCTCACCTGGGGCCTGGTGGCCGCCGGCATGGCGTTCATCCAGAACGAAACCCACTTTTACATCCTGCGCTTTCTGCTCGGCGTGGCCGAGGCCGGGTTCTTTCCCGGGGTGATCTACTACTTCACCCGCTGGTTGCCGGGGGCCGAGCGCGGCAAGGCGATTGCGATTTTCCTCAGCGGTTCGGCCGTGGCCTCGCTGATTTCCGGCCCGCTGTCCGGCCTGCTGCTGCAGATCGAAGGGCTCGGTCTGCACGGCTGGCAGTGGATGTATTTCATTGAAGGGATGTTCTCGGTCGGCCTCTGCGTGTTCGTCTGGTTCTGGCTCGACGCCAAACCCCACGACGCCAAGTGGCTGACCCGCGCCGAGCAGGATGCGCTGGTCAAAGCCATCGATGACGAACAGAAGGCCCGCGAAGCCGCAACGCCGATCCGGCCGTCCCTGGGCAAACTGCTCAAGGATCGCCAGATCATCCTGTTCTGCCTGATTTACTTCTTCATTCAATTGACGATCTACGCCGCGACGTTCTGGCTGCCGAGCATCATCAAGAAGATGGGCGAGATGAGCGACTTCCAGGTCGGCCTGTTCAACTCGATTCCGTGGCTGCTGTCGATCATCGGCATGTACGCGTTCGCCTCGTTCTCGGCGAAATGGAAACACCAGCAGGCATGGGTCGCCACGGCATTGCTGATCGCCGCTGCGGGGATGTTCATGTCCACCACCGGCGGGCCGATTTTTGCCTTCGTCGCGATCTGCTTCGCCGCACTGGGTTTCAAATCTGCATCGTCGCTGTTCTGGCCGATCCCGCAGGCCTATCTCGATGCGCGAATCGCCGCTGCCGTGATCGCGCTGATCAACTCGGTGGGCAACCTCGGTGGCTTCGTTGCCCCCACCACGTTCGGCCTGCTGGAACAACACACCGGTTCGATCCAGGGCGGCCTCTATGGTCTGGCCGCGACCTCGATCATCGCCGCGATCATCGTGTTCGCCGCCCGCATGACACCCAAATCCGCACCTGACGTCGCCGTGGCCGATGCCGCGCCGAAACACGCTTGAAAGGACAATCCCAAATGACCGCACACGACATCGCCAAAGCCCCGATCATCACCGAGATGCAAGTCATCCCGGTGGCCGGCCACGACGGCATGCTGCTCAACCTGAGCGGCGCCCACGGGCCGTTTTTCACCCGCAACATCGTCATCCTCAAGGACAACGCCGGCCACACCGGCGTCGGTGAAGTGCCCGGTGGCGAACGCATCCGCCAGACGCTGGAAGACGCCCGCAGCCTGGTGGTCGGCAGCCCCATCGGCACGTATCAGAAGATCCTCAATCAGGTGCGCCAGACCTTCGCCGACCGCGACGCCGGCGGCCGTGGCCTGCAGACCTTCGACCTGCGCATCACCATTCACGCGGTCACCGGGTTGGAAGCCGCGCTGCTCGACCTGCTCGGCCAGCACCTCGACGTGCCCGTGGCTGCTTTGCTCGGCGAAGGTCAGCAGCGCGACGAAGTGAAGATGCTCGGTTATCTGTTCTACGTGGGCGATCGCCGGGAAACCGACCTCGCCTACCGCAGCGAACCGGATGCCGACAACGACTGGTTCCGCGTACGTCACGAGAAAGCCATGACCGCCGACGCCGTGGTGCGTCTGGCCGAGGCTGCCCATGCGCGCTATGGCTTCAAGGACTTCAAGCTCAAGGGCGGCGTGCTCAGCGGCGATGCCGAAATCGAAGCGGTGACCGCACTGGCCGAGCGCTTCCCCGACGCCCGCATCACCCTCGACCCGAACGGCGCTTGGTCACTGAAAGAAGCGATCCGCCTGTGCCGCGACCAGCATCATGTGCTGGCCTACGCCGAAGACCCGTGCGGCGCGGAGAACGGTTATTCGGGCCGTGAAGTGATGGCCGAATTCCGTCGCGCCACCGGCCTGAAAACCGCCACCAACATGATCGCCACCGACTGGCGCGAAATGGGCCACGCAATCCAGTTGCAGTCGGTGGACATTCCGCTGGCCGACCCGCATTTCTGGACCATGCAGGGCTCGGTGCGCGTGGCGCAGATGTGTCACGAATGGGGCCTGACCTGGGGCTCACACTCCAACAACCATTTCGATATTTCCCTGGCGATGTTCACCCACGTCGCGGCCGCCGCGCCGGGCGACATCACCGCCATCGACACCCACTGGATCTGGCAGGACGGCCAGCGCCTGACCAAGGCACCGCTGCAAATCGTCGACGGCTGCGTGCAGGTGCCGAAGAAACCGGGACTGGGCGTGGAACTGGACATGGATCAGGTGGCCAAGGCCCACGAACTCTATAAAGGCATGGGACTGGGCGCGCGGGATGACAGCGTGGCGATGCAGTTTCTGATTCCGGGCTGGACGTTCGATAACAAGAAGCCGTGTCTGGTGCGCTAAGCCTGCGCAACCTCCAGCAACCAGTGCCTGAACGCCGCCATCGCCGACGTCTCCGGCCGTGACTGCAACCGCGTCAGCCAATAGCTGCCGGTGGTGATTTCGATGGCAAAAGGTTGGCGGATCAGGTCCGCCGCCAGTTGCCGGGCAAACATCAACGGCGGCGCCAGTGCCACCCCGCCGCCCTGCAACGCCGCCTCCATCATCGCCAGCGACGAGTCGAACACGATGCTCTGGGGTGGCGCGACATGGGTCGCCAGACCGGCCGCGTGAAACCATTCCGGCCATTCATCGGTGCGATAGGAGCGCAGCAGACGCTGCTGCAAAAGATCCCCCGGCGCGTGCAATTGCCGGGCGATTTCCGGCACGCAGAGCACGGTCAACGGCGCCTCCAGCAAACGGGTCGCCTCGATACCATGCCACGCCCCGGCGCCGAACCGGATCGCGTAATCCAGCCCTTCGGCGGCCACGTCCACCCGATTGTTGTTGGTCGACAGCCGCAAATCTATGAGCGGATGTTTCGCCTGGAAGTCCGCCAGCCTCGGCAACAACCAGCCCACCGCGAAAGTGCCCACCGCGCCGACCGTGAGCATTTCCCGATATTGCCCGCCCGCCAGACGCTCGAGCATCTGCGCGATATGATCGAACGACGTGGTCAGCACCGGCAGCAGCGTTTCGCCCTCGCCGGTCAGCATCAGCCCACGGGGCAGGCGTTTGAACAGGATCACGCCGAGTTGCGCCTCCAGGCTTTTGACCTGATGGCTGACGGCAGCCTGAGTCACGCACAACTCCACGGCAGCGCGAGTGAAGCTCAAATGACGCGCAGAAGCTTCGAAAGCACGTAATGCATTCAAAGGCAATTGAGGTCGAATCATGCCCAATCCCAAATTTTTCTAATGGCTCGTCCGAGTTTTCATCGTTTGTCGAAAGACACCGGACTGCCTAGATTTGGCGGCGCCGATCAGCCGGCCCGACGGAAAACGCTCGCAGTGTAGCGGGATAACACCATCAACACTCATGGAGAGTGGCCCAAGCATGTTTTCGATCAACCTGAACAAACTCAAGTCCGCCTGCGCTTTCGGACTTTTCTTCAGCGCCGCCACCTGCCTGGCCGCCCCGCAAACCGACGATCAGTTGCAGGCGCTGGTAAAGGCTGCCGTGACACCGGTCATGCAGCAACAGGACATCGCCGGTCTGGCCGTGGCCGTGACCGTCGATGGCAAAGCGCATTACTTTAACTACGGTGTTGCCGACAAGAGCACCGGGCAAGCGGTGAGTGAAAACACCCTGTTCGAAATCGGTTCGGTGAGCAAAACTTTCACCGCGACCCTCGCCGCCTACGCCCAGGCCAGCGGCAAACTGGAATTCGCCGACAAGGCCAGCCAGCACTGGCCCGAGCTGAAAGGCAGTGCCTTCGACCAGATCAGCCTGCTGCAACTGGGCACCTACAGCGCCGGCGGCCTGCCGCTGCAATTCCCGGATGCCGCGGATTCTTCCGACAAGATGCTCGGCTATTACCAACAGTGGAAACCGACGTATCCGGCCGGCAGCCAGCGCCTGTACTCCAACCCGAGCATCGGCCTGTTCGGCTATCTGGCGGCGAGAAGCCTCGGCCAGCCGTTCGATCAGATCATGACCGAAACCCTGCTGCCGAAACTCGGACTCAAGCACACCTTCCTGTCGGTGCCCGCGTCTGAACAAAAGCTCTATGCCCGGGGCTATGACAAGAACAACAAACCGATTCGAGTCAGCCCCGGCGCACTCGATTCCGAAGCCTATGGCGTGAAAACCAGCACCTCAGATCTGCTGCAATTCGTCCAGGCCAACCTCGACAGTGCAAAACTCGAAATACCGCTGCAAAAAGCCATCGCCCTCACCCACACCGGCTACTACACCGTCGGCGACATGACCCAGGGCCTGGGTTGGGAACGCTACGCCTACCCGATCAGCCTCGACCGCCTGCTGGACGGCAACTCGACGCCGATGGCCATGGAGCCGCACAAGGTCAAATGGCTGAATCCGCCACAACCTGAGCCGGCGAATGTGCTGCTGAACAAGACCGGCGCCACCGGTGGCTTTGGCGCGTATGTCGCGTTCGTACCGTCGAAGAACGTCGGGATCGTGATTCTGGCGAACCGCAACTACCCGAATGGAGAGCGGGTGAAAATCGCGCACAAGATTCTGGGTGAACTGACCCGGTGATCACGCCATAAAAAACGGGCGACCTGAGAAGGTCGCCCGTTTTCGTTTGGGGGTTTGAAAACTACGCCTGTAGCTTCCAGCCCAGCACATCCATCAGGTCGCAGCTGTCGCGCAGAGGGATTGCCAACACCCGGGCGAAGTCCTGCAGCAACAAGGCGTCGTGGCCGGTGCCTTCTCCGAGCGAAATGGTTTCCAGCAATTGGGTCACGCTACGTAATCGGTATGCAGCGGTGCCGTGGAGTACGTCTACCGGGGCTTCGCGGTCGATCAGGAGACAGGGAATCTGGCAGTCGATGCCAGTGATGGGGATGTAGCGGGGTTTGGGGGAATCTGTGTTCGTCGGCGTTTCGGGTGCGTTTGGGCCTGATTTTTCCATGTGTGAATATCTCGATAACTAAAGGAACACGCCAGCGGGTACTGGCGCAAATATGTTCTCGGTGATCATCGGACTTCCACATCCGGCCGCTGATTTTGCAGCGACCCAAATAGATTATCGGCCTATCACTCAAGCCACCAGTTCACCAACGCCGCCGCGCTTTGAAGGAAACGTCCGACGGTTTTGAAGGGTGTTACCGCGTAAATTTCCGGGCACATTCAGCAATGATTTTCAAAGGTGACCGGCTGAAAGAGATGCATCTAAACTGCACCGCATTACCCGGTTATCGCGGATGAGATGACGTTCGCCAAACATCTGAGCGACTGAAAAACAGAGGGGGATTAGTGAAGATCAACAGCCTCAAACTCACGAATGTCGGTCGGTTCAATGACATCACCGTTCATTTGGCTCCTCTTTCCGGATCCCCTTCCCGCGTCACCGTGTTCGTGGGAATCAATGGCGCCGGCAAAACCACTCTGCTGAAAGCGCTCACCACCTGCCTGAGCTGGCTGATAGCAAGGATTCGTACCCGAAAAGGCAATGGCAGCCATATCGCAGAGGAAGACATTCGAAACGGGACTTCTGCTGCCATCGTCTCGATCGCGGTAGCAGAACCTGCACATCCCCGAGTCAATGCCGAGTCTGATCCCGATGAAGAAGACGATGTATTCGTATGGGGCATGTCACACAGCAAACAGGAAGGGAAAACAACTCTGCGCAGCTCCTTGGAAGACGTAAACCTGCTCGCCGATCACTATCGCACCCTGCTGACAGCCGATGACAACGCCTCACTTCCCCTGATCGCCTACTATCCGGTGGAGCGCTCGGTTCTCGAAATTCCGCTGAAAATCAAAAGCGGACAAACCTTCGATCAACTGGCGGGCTACGACGACTCACTGAAACACAGCACCGACTTTCGCCGCTTCTTTGAATGGTTTCGAGAACGTGAAGACAGCGAAAACGAGTCCGGCATTTCCGATTCCGCATTGAACGAAATAGCTCAAAAGCTTGGTGCCGAGAGCGAAGCCTGGAAAACGTTATCCAATCTCAAAGCTTCCTCCCGTGACTCCCAACTGACGGCCGCCCGCTCCGCCATCGCGGCCTTCATGCCGGGCTATACCAACCTGCGAGTACAACGAAAACCTCGCCTGCACATGGCGATCGACAAGGACGGTGTCACTTTCAATGTCGCCCAACTGTCGCAAGGCGAAAAGTCGATGCTGGCACTGACCGGTGACATCGCCCGTCGACTGGCCATGATGAACCCGTCAATGGGCAATCCGCTCCACGGCGAAGGCATCGTACTCATCGATGAAGTGGATCTTCACCTGCATCCGGAATGGCAAATCAACCTTATCCAGCGGTTGAGCAAAACATTTCCAAACTGCCAATTCGTGCTGACAACCCAGTCTCCCTTGGTCATCGCGGATGCAAAAGAGGCTCTGGTTTATGCCTTGAGAGATGGTGAACTTCACGAGTTCAATGTCGGTTAAGGGGTAATACCCCTCCCCCCTGATAAAAAGTTACACCCCAGCGCCAAAGATACCTCTGCACGACACCTCCCATTGCTTCCCCCCGTAAACCTTGTAGGATCGCGCCTTTTTTTCACTGCCCCACCACCACGCATCCGATCTGCCGGGCCTGCCATCCCCTGCGGACTATGCTGAAACAGGGCCTGAGGGTTGATCCATGAAAGTGCTGTTGGTCGATGATCACGCGGTAGTGCGCATGGCGATCGGGATGATTCTGGCCCGCGAGGGCCATGAGGTTGTGGGTGAGTGCGACAACGGTGTGGATGCGTTGAGCCAGGCGTTTGCGCTCAGGCCCGATGCGATTGTGCTCGACCTGGATATCCCGCAGCTCGACGGCATGGCGGTGATCGACCGCTTGCGCATCGGCGGCAGCAAGGCTCATGTGCTGGTGCACACCGGCCTGAAAAGCCAGGCCTATGCGGCGCAATGCCTGCGGGCCGGGGTGTCGGCGTTTTTGTCGAAGGTCGACGATCCGGTGGAGATCGTCACCGCGCTCAAAGCGGTGGCCAGTGGCAAGACATGGTTTCCGGTCAATGCGCTGAATTCGGTGCGGGCCAGCGACTTTGCCCGAGACGATGCGCAACTGCTCGATGGCGTGTCGCGCCGCGAACTCAAGGTGTTGCACGGATTGGCCCAGGGCAAGAGCAACAAGCAGATCGCCGATGACATGCTGCTCAGCAACAAGACCATCAGCACTTACAAGACCCGTCTGATGCAGAAACTCAACGCAGGCACGTTGCTTGAGCTGATCGATTTCGCCAAACGCAATCACCTGGTCTGAACCATGAGGTTCGGGCGATGGCTGAGCGCGTTGAGCCTTACGCTGCTGACGCTGGCGGCGAATGCCGGGCCGCTGAGCCTGCTCAGCCGTGCCGCAGACAATCAGGTCGCCCTGCCCCTCAACAACGCTCAGCATCAATGGTTGGCCAACAAAAATGTGCTGCGCGCCGGGGTGTATTCGCCGGATCGGCCACCGCTGGACATCACCGCCAACCAGAAAGATTACGAAGGCCTGTCGGCAGACTATCTCGATGTGATCGCCCGCAGCCTTGGCCTGCGAATCGAGATCCAACAATACGCCAGTCAGGCCCAGGCCCTTGCCGCGCTGCAACGGGGCGATGTCGATCTGGTACCGCGTATCAACCACCTTAAAACGAACTACAGAGATCTGAGACTGAGCGCGCCTTACGCTTACGACCAGGCTGTATTGATCAGCCACTTCGGCACCCACTGGCCCAGTGACCGGTTGCCGACCGGCACCACCGTGCTGTTCGATCAGGACTGGATCACCCGGGAACGAGTGGCGTCGTTGTTTCCCGAACACCCGCTGCAAGCCGTCGACTCGACCCAGCAAGGCCTCGGCCGGGTGGCCTACGGTGAAGGCTCGGTGCTGCTGACCGATGCGATCACTGCGCAATACCTGCTCGAACGCAGCTACCAGCAGAGCCTGAAACAGACCATTCAACGAGACTCTGAGGGGCTGGGTTTCAGTTTCGCCGTGCAGCAGGATAATGCGCGGTTGTTAAGCCTGCTCAATGCGGCGATGGCGAGGATCACACCCCAGGAGCGCACGGTCATTGCCCGGCGCTGGGGCATCGGCGCCAATCCGAAACTCGGTTACAACCGCCTGCAACTGACGGCCGCCGAACAGCAATGGATCAAGGATCATCCACAGATCGAGGTCCTGGCCAACGACCGCTATTCACCGTTCAGCTTCTTCGACAACGAAGGCCAGTTGCGGGGTATGGCCGCCGATCTGCTGGAGACGATCAACGACCGCACCGGCCTGACATTCCGGCCGGTCAAGATGTCCTCCGTCGACGCCATGACCGGCCGCGCGCAACGGGATCCGCCCAGCCTGATCGGTGCGATGACCTACAGCGCCCGCCGCGACGAACGCCTGACGTTCTCTCGGGCCTACGTGATCAACCCGTTCGTGCTGGTCACCCGCACGCAACCGGAACGTCAGGGGCTGGCCGGCCTCAAGGGCCATCGGGTCGCGATCATCAAGGATTCGGCCGCCGCCAACTGGCTGGAGCGTGAATGGCCGGACATCCGCACCGTGCAGGTCGACACGCCAATCGAGACCTATGAACTGCTCGCCGAAGGCCAGGTCGATGGCGTGATCCAGCCGCAAATGGGCGCGGCATATTTGATCGACCGATTCTTTCGCGGTCGCCTGCAAATCGATTCGGTGCTCGGTGCACAACCGGCGCTGATCGGTTTCGCCACCGGCAAACAGAACGCCATGCTGGTTTCGATTCTCGACAAGGCACTGCTCGATATCGCCCCGGACGAGTTAAGCGACCTGGCCAGCCGCTGGCAGAATTCCCAGGACAGCCAGGACACCTGGAGCACTTACAAAAACTGGATTCTGCGTGCGGTGTTGGTGCTGCTGACCGTGCTGCTGGTGATTCTGGCGTGGAACCTGGGTCTGCGGCGGCAGATCGCCGAGCGGCAAAAGGCACAAAAAGCCTTGAGCGATCAGTTGCTGTTCATGCAGGTGCTGGTCGATGGCACGCCGCACCCGATCTACGTGCGTGACCGCAAAGGGCTGCTGTTGAGCTGCAACCGCGCGTATCTGCAAGTGATGGAAGTGGAGCCGCACCAGGTGCTGAACAAAGGCCTGATCGAGGCGAACATCCTGCCGCTGGACACCGCCCACCAGTACAAACGCATCCACCGCGCCACCCTGGAAAGCGGCGAACCGTCGTTCGACAGCTTCACCATGACGGTCAAGGACAAAACCTACCACATCTACCATTGGGCCCTGCCCTACCGTGATTCCGACGGGACCATGACCGGCGTGATCGGCGGCTGGATCGACTTCACCGAACAGCAGCATCTGCAACACGCCTTGCTCGCGGCCAAACATCAGGCCGAGGCAGCCAACCGCGGCAAGAGCCATTTCCTGGCGGTGATGAGCCACGAGATCCGCACACCGATGAGCGCATTGATCGGCGTACTCGAACTGCTGCGTCACCAGTCCGCACCGCGTCCGGACGACACCGAACTGATCGATATCGCCCAGCAATCCGCCGGCGGCATGATGGAATTGATCGGCGAGATTCTCGACCTGACCCGAATCGAGGCCGGCCAGTTCGAACTGCGCAACAGCCGCTGCCATCCCGAACCGCTGGCGCGAACCGTGACCGAGGGATTCGCCAGCCTGGCCCGGCAGAAAAACCTTGAGCTGAACTTCATCAGCAACCACGCCGACAGCGCCGTGGAGCTGGACTCGCTACGGTTCAGGCAGATTCTTTCCAACCTGCTGAGCAATGCAATCAAGTTCACAGCTCAGGGAACCGTCACCGTCGAGCTGCGCCTGGAGCCCGACGGCGAACTTGCCCGACTGCGCCTGGTGGTGCGCGACACCGGCATCGGGCTCGACGAACAGCAGCGTCAGCGCCTGTTCCAGCCCTATACCCAATTCGAGGTCGGTGATCGTGAGGTTCAGGTCGGCAGCGGTCTCGGGCTGTCGATCTGTCGGCAATTGACCGAGCAGATGGGCGGCCGACTGACCTGCGAGAGCCAGCCGGGACAAGGCGCCTGCTTCACCCTGGAACTGCCGGTCAAACGCCTGCCGGACGACGAGGCAACTCCGGCAACCGACGATGCAACGCTGCCGCCACTGCCCGTGCGTCATGTGTTGATCGTCGAGGATCACGAGTTCAACCGCGTGGTGCTGCAGCGCCAGCTGGAGTCCCTGGGCATGCGTGTCACCTGCGCCGAAAACGGGATCGACGGCCTGCGCCTGTGGCGCGAAGACACCTTTGATTACCTGATCACCGACTGCAACATGCCGCTGCTCAACGGCGACAAGATGACCCGCCAGTTGCGCGCCATCGAAGCCGCCGAAGGCCGTGCACCAACCCATGTGCTGGGGCTGACGGCCAACGCCCGCCCCGAGGAAATCCAGCGCTGCCTCGAGGCCGGAATGAACGACTGCCTGTTCAAGCCCCTCACCCGCCCTGTGCTCGAACGCTACCTGCGCGAGGCCGAACGGGCCAGACAGGCCACTGCGCCGTGCTTCGATCTGTCGAAGGTCACTGCCATCACCGCAGGCGATCTGAGCATGACCCGGCAACTGCTCGCCACGGTGCTGCGCACCAACCAGGAAGATTTCGAAACCATGCAGGCGCTGTTTCAGGCCGGTGACTTTTCCGAGATGAAACGCTGCTGCCACAAAATCCTCGGCAGCGCGCGGATCATTCACGCCGCGCCGTTGATCGCTGCATGCGAACAACTGGAAGCGACCTGCGAAGTCAGCACCACGCGCCAGGAAGTGCACCGCTTGTTCGAAGCCTTCGGGCAGCAGATGAAGCGTTTGCAGTCGCACCTGCAAGTGGCCTTGCACAGTGCTTCTGTGTAGGACGCTTCCTACAAATACTTGGGAAGTGCCTGCGTTACCCCGACCACTCGCCTGAGCAGAATTCGCCGCCTCTTATAGCGGTTGTCGGCGGATCATCATGCTTGCGTTGAATGTACGGTTTTCTCGGGTTTCACTTTCGGGTGCCCTGCTGGTGCTCAGTGCCGCGCCCATGGTGGTACAGGCCGCCAGTTGCGACGGTTTGCCTTGCCTGACCTCGCCACAAAGCAACCTGTTGGTCGATAACGGCTCAACGGTCCTGGCCGGCACCGGCGCAACACTGACCGACAGCATCGTGAGCCTTGGCACCCTTCAGTTGCTTGATGAGAGCGTGGCCAGCAGCACCACGATCAAGGACAGCGGATGGCTGGAAGCCCGTGACAGCGCGAAGCTCACCGACACCCTGATGGAAAACGGCACACTGGTATTGATCGGTTCTGCCACAGCGCTGACGACCCGGGTCAACGACGGCTTTTTTGAAGTAACGCAAAACGCCGCAGTCAGCGACACCCGGCTCGACGGTGGCCAGATGTATGTCTACGGCGATGCGCTGGCCAAGAATACCCTCGTCGCCAACAGCCTGATGACCGTCTACCAGAATGGTCATGCGCAACAGACCACGGTCAATGCCGGCGGCGAACTGGCGGTCAACGACACCGCGTCGGTCGACGATACGCGGATCAATCAGGGCGGTACGATGACAAGCGTGGCCGGCACGACGGTCTCCAATACCACAGTCAATCAGGGCGGCGTGATGGTGCTGGGCGCCGCAGCCACCGCCAGCGACACCACGCTGAACGACGGTGCGCTGCTGCGCCTCAAGGGTGACGCCGCATTGAACGGAGCCAACCGCCTCGATGGCCGGGTCGAGTTTGCCGATCCGGCCATCAGCGGGGCATTCCACACCCTGACCATCAACGGCCCGCTGACCGGCAACGGAACGTTCGCAATGAACACCGATCTGGCGTCATTGCGCGGCGACCTGCTCAAGGTGCAAGGCACGATCAGCGATCTGCACACCTTGGTGGTGGCGGATTCCGGCAATGCACCGAGTGGCGCACAGCAGGCTCTGAAGCTGGTCGAGGGCAATGGCGGCAATGGTGATTTCCAGCTGTTCGGCGGCACGGTCGATGCCGGGGCCTACCGCTACTCGCTGCAGAAACAGGGGAATGACTGGTATCTGGGCAAACCGGCGATCAGCACACCGGATGAAAGTATCCAGGAGCCGCAGGTTCCACCGGTCGATGGCCAACCGGAAACCGCGGTGCAACCGGTAGTGATTCAACCGCCAGCGACACCGCAACCGCAGCCTCAGCCGCAATCACAGATTCTGAGTAAAGGTGCGAACGCCGCCGTCGCCAACCAGGCCGCCACTGCCGCATTGCTCGATGCGCAAAACGGCAGCACCCGACAGCACTTTTCCGATTTGCGTTCGGGCAAGGATCAGGGCGGCATCTGGGCTCGAGGTTACGGCACAGAACAGAAACTCGACACCCGCACCAGCCGCGCTTTTCAGCAACAGGCCAACGGCATGGAAATCGGTGCCGACACCGCGCTGCCGACGGCCAGTGGAACGCTGTATGTCGGCGCCCTGTTCGGTCAGGGTCAGGGCCGCCAGGATTTCGGTGAGCGCAGTAAAGGCACGATCGACAGCACCACGCTGGGCGCCTACGCCAGCTATCAGGATCAGAGCGGCTTGTATGTCGACGGTGCCCTCAAATATTCGCGGCTGAACAATGAGATCAAGATCACCAGCAACCTCGGCGACCCGGTCAAGGCCCATTACGACAACCATGCCGTCAGTGCCGAGGCGCAGATCGGCAAGGTCATCGATCTGGGCCGGGACTGGTTCGTCGAACCTCAGGTGAGCGTGCAGGTGACGCGCATCAGCGGCGGACGTTACACCGCCAGTAATGGACTGGATGTACAGCAGGATGCGATGACCTCGGTGCAGAGTCGGGTCGGTGCGCAGTTCGGGCGCGAACTGCAACTGGACAAGGGCCTGCGGATCAAACCGTACGTCAAGGCTGCCTGGGTCACCGAACATGCCGGCGACAGCGAAGTAAAGGTCAACGGCGCACGCCTGGACAGTCGCCTGCCGGGATCACGGGCGGAACTGGGTGGCGGGTTGATGCTGACTGCAGCACAAAACCACCATGTGTATGTCGAGGGGCAGTACGCCAAAGGCAGTGACATCGAGCAGCCCTGGGCGGTGAATGTCGGGTATCGCTACAACTGGTAATTTGCGGGCAATAAAAATGGCGAACGGAAATATCCGTTCGCCATTTTTTGTTCAGGTCACCCGAACCGTGCTCTCAATCATCCGGCATTTCCGGCGGCTTGGCGGGTTTCGCAGGTTTTGCCGGTTTGCCGTTCTTCGCCCCCTTGGCCGGTGCTGCCTCGGTGGCTGCTGGAGGTGGAGGCGCGGCGACCAGTTCCTTCTCGGCGGCCGGCAATGCATCGATGGTGTCGAAGACTTTCTTCAGGTCCACCGACTTCGCCTCGTCCCCGGCGGCCGACAGTTTGGTTTCCCCATCCTTGCCCATCAGAAAGACTTTCGGATAGGCCCCGGCACCCAGCTTCAGCGAGCGCAACAGCGCCATGGTGTCCTGTTGCCCAAGATCCTTGCCGTCAAGCTGTCCGGCCATATTGAGGATGGTGTAGACCTTGAGCTTGCGGTCGGCGATCCCCTGCTTGTTGGCCGGGTCCTCTAGGGATTTTTTCAGGCTCACCCAGACCGGGTCGACCGTACTGCTGGCGATGACGATCAAGGGGCGGTAATTGCCTTTGTCGACATCCAGAGGGGAATCGTTGTCCCCGGCGAACAAGGGGCCGGCAATCGCCAGCAAGAGTGTCAGGGTCAATGACCTGATGAGCATGCGCATCTCCTTTTGATATCCACGCTCTAATGATTGCGCATCGTGGCGATTGTTCCGGGGTTGCCCGGCAAATATGTTTCGCCTTGTTCAAAGCGTAGGTCAGCAACGATTTTGCGCAACCGGACGGGCGCGATCCTGTCGCCCATTTGTTTACCTTTTATGACCGCCCCGGAGCGACTGTCGAGCTTGCCGGGTCATGCCGGCACGCGGATCAGAACGCCAGCTTGTACCCGATCAATACCAGCATCGTCGCCAGGCACGGACGCAGCAGTTCATCGGAGACCCGACCGGTCAGGTGACTGCCGAGCCAGATGCCCGGCAGCGAACCCACCAGCAGGAAGCCCAGCACGCCCCAGTCCATGTTGCCCATGCTTGCGTGGCCGAGGCCGGCGACCAGGGTCAGTGGTACGGCGTGGGCGATTTCGGTGCCGACCAGACGGCGGGTCGGCAGCAGCGGATAGAGGATGAACAGCGCGACGGTGCCGAGGGCGCCGGCGCCGATGGAGGTCAGGGCGACCATGGTGCCGAGGATCAGGCCGGTGATCACCGTCATGATATTCAAGCGAGTGCCGCTGGGGTTGTAGTTGCCGCCCGCGCGTTTGTGGGCGAATTCCAGCAGGCGCTTCTTGAACAGAATCGCCATCGCCGTGGCGAACAGCACGTAGCCCAGCGCCTGCTTGATGATGGCGTTCATCGCATCCGGTGCGGTGTGCAGGGTACTGAGGAACCACAAGGTCATCGCCACCGCCGGCACACTGCCAAGGGTCAGCCAGCCGGTGATGGCCCAATCGATGTTCTTGTTCTTCCTGTGCACCAGCACGCCGCTGGATTTGGTGATGGCGGCGTACAGCAGGTCAGTGCCCACCGCCGTGGCCGGGTTGATGCCGAACCACAGCAGGATCGGCGTCATCAACGAACCGCCGCCGACACCGGTCATGCCGACGATAAAGCCCACCACCAGCCCGGCAATCACCAGGCCGAAATTTGCCAATTCCATGAAGACATCCAGAAGACGACAGGAAAAATCTGGCCCGCAGCATAGCGATTTTTCTTATAACCACCTATATCGATCCGATCTATCGTTATGCCATTTCATGCTTCAGTGTTGCCGCCGGCCGGGTTTGAAACTGTGGGTGGAATTGATCCACACCGTGGCCAGCGCAATCAGCGACAGAATCAACAGCGCCCACGGAAACGACATCGCCCCCGCCCGGTCCAGCAGCAACCCGCCAAACAATCCGCCGCCGGCAATCGCCACGTTCCACGAAGTGGTGAGCATCGCCTGCACCACATCGACATGTTCACCGGCAGAGTCCGCAGCAGCGGTAAGCAGCAATGTGGCCGAACCGCCGAACGACAACCCCCACACCGCCATGCACGCATAAATCAGCCACGGCGAAGGCGCGGCCAGCGCCAGCACCAGTGCGGTCACGGCAAACACCGCGAGGCTGATCAGGGCCAGCCCCCGCAACCAGCGATCCACCAACAGGCCGATGATCCAGATCCCCAGCAGCGAGCACAGGCCAAAGACCAGCAGCACCAGATCGACCCGCTCGCCAAGACCGGCCTGCATCAGAAACGGCGCGATGTAGGTGTAGAGAATGTTGTGGCCGAGCATCCAGGTCAGCACCACGAACAGCACCGGGCGTACGCCGGGCAAGCGCAGTGACTGCATCAGCGGCAAACGCTCGGCGCGGGCCTGGCCCGGACGGTCCGGCACCGCGATGACGATCCACGCTGCCAACACCAGAGCCAATGCCGACATGATCCCGAACGAGGCGCGCCAGCCGATCGCATTGCCCAGCCAGGTGCCGGCTGGCGTGCCCAGCGACAACGCCACCGGGGTGCCGAGCATGGCAATCGCCAGCGCCCGGCCCTGCTGATGCACCGGCACGATCCCGCGCGCGTAACCGGCCATGATCCCCCAGGAAAGCCCTGCCGCCATCCCGGCCAGAAACCGCGACGCCAGGGTCACGCCGTAATGAGTGGAAAACGTGGTGACGGTGTTGAACAGCAGAAACCCGCCGACCGTCATCAGCAGCACCCGCTTGCGCCCCCAGCCTCGGGTGGCGACCGTCAGCGGAATCGCCGCGACAATCGAGCCCAGCGCATACAGCGTCACCAGTTGCCCGGCCAGCACTTCACTGACGTTGAGGCCCGCGCCGATCTGCGGCAACAGACCGGCCGGCAAGGTTTCCGTGAGGATGGCGATGAAGCCGGTCATGGCAAACGCCAGCAGCGCGGCGTAAGGCAGTTTGTCGGTGCGGATGGCCCTTTCCAGGCTCGTGTATTCGGCGCTTGCGGGGTCGGTCATGACAGGTGCAGCTCCCTTTGAGTCAAATCGGACGACGGATTGTATACAAATCTCATCGTCCGCCACTCTACCCGACCTGGCTTACTGCACGGGCAAAAAATTCAAAAACAGCAGGCTCTGGGCGTAGTTCAAACCAATACGCCGGTAGCGCTCGTCGAGCATCTGGGTCAGCAGATCGAGACGCGCCACGACTTTGCCGAACTCCGTGGCGAAGCTCAGGTTGCTGCCCTCCTCCGATATCTCATTGGAGAACAGCAGCGGCTGACCTTCCTCGTTCTGCCGTTGGGCGAGGATCCACGTGGCTTTCTCGATGTTGCGCGCGGCGTTGTTGACGAAGGTCGGGTTGATCGCATCGGTCATGTAGAACTCGGTGCGATTGCCGTGGGCGGTGACCAGCATGCTGCCGATGGCATAGATGAAGGCACCGACCCGGTCACCGAGAAACTCCGGACTCATCGCATAGCTCAACGCCGCCAAGTCTTTTTTACCGCCGAGGGTCGGCAGCGGTTGCTGCTGCTCAATGGCCAACCGCACTTGCTTGACCGCCGTGCGAATGTCGAGGAAGCCGGATTTGCGCAATTCGTCCGGGTTGCGCAGGTACAACTTGCCCATCAGGCGATAGAGGCTGTCGAGGTTGTCGCGCATCGCCAGGGTGGCCATGCGGTCGACGCTGGTCTGAAGAAACTCCTGAGGCCTGCCCTCACGCATCTGGCTGACGAAATTGTTGCCGTCCTGATGACTGCAAGCGCCGAGCAACAGGGTCGACAGGCAGGCCAGCAACAGGCACGGGCGATGAATGAATGCAGCGATGTGGGGCAAAACTCTCGGCATGAATTCTTTGACAGACACGTTCCTGTGCGGCGGGAGTCACCGCAACCTGGCCATGGATAGAGCCGGGGATTGCGCAAAAGTGCAGTGCCGCAGCGTTTTCCCGACTTTCGGTGTTTGACGAATCATCATTTAGTCCGACTTTATTTTTGCAATAAACGTTTAATCGTCTATAAATTTTCATTCAAACGACAATTAGCATGACTATTTAGTGATTTTGAAAACAACAACAAAAAGGAAGGTCAACCATGCTTCAATCCCGACACTTACTCTGCGGCCTCGGACTGTCCCTGATGATCGCCAGCCTCTCCGCCCAGGCCGCCGGCCTGTCCAGCGAACACAAAGCCTTCGGCAAAACCAATGACGGCACCCCCGTCGAGCAATACATCCTGCGCAACAGCCACGGCATGCAAGCCACGGTCATCACCTACGGCGCGACCTTGCAGGCGCTGCAGGTGCCGGACAAGCACGGCAAGCTCGACGACATCGTCCTCGGTTTCGACGATGTGCAGGGTTACCAGAAAGGCACCGCGTACTTCGGCGCGACCATCGGCCGCTTCGGCAATCGCCTGGCCGACGGCGCCTTCGAACTCGACGGCAAACGCTATCAAGTGCCGCAGAACGACAAGACCAATGCCTTGCACGGCGGCACTCAGGGCTTCGACAAAAAAGTCTGGAAGGCGACGGAAACCAAGGACAAGGATTCGGTAGGCGTGACCCTGACCTACCTGTCGGCGGATGGCGAAATGGGTTTCCCCGGCAACCTCACCACCGAAGTGACTTACCGCCTCACCGACAACAACGAACTGCGCATCGACTACAAGGCCAGCACCGACAAACCGACGGTGCTCAACCTGACCAACCACAGCTACTTCAACCTCGCCGGTGCCGGCAACGGCGACATTCTCAAGCAAGTCGCCACCCTGCATGCCGGCCATTACACCCCGGTGACCGCCAAACTGATCCCGACCGGAGAACTGGCGCCCGTGGCCGGCACGCCGATGGACTTCACCAAACCCACCGCCATCGGCCAGCACATCAAGGCCGATCACCCGCAACTGAAATTCGCCGAACCGCAACACGGTGGCTTCGATTTCAACTGGGCGCTGGACACCAAAGGTGACGTCAGCAAACTCGCCGCCGAAGTCAGCGACCCGCAATCCGGTCGCCACTTGCAGCTGTACACCAACGAACCCGGCGTGCAGTTCTACACCAGCAACTTCCTCGACGGCACGGTCAAGGGCAAGGGTGGCAAGGTCTATCCACACTGGGGCGCGTTCACCCTGGAGACCCAGCACTACCCGGACTCGCCGAACCAGCCGAACTTCCCGAGCACCCGGCTGGATCCGGGACAGACCTACACCCAGAGCGTGGTGTTGAAGTTTTCTGCGAAGTAAAAGCAAAAGATCGCAGCCTGCGGCAGCGTCTACAGGGGAGAATCAATCCTCATGCAGAGCTGTCGCAGGCTGCGACCTTTTTGCTTTTTGAACACTGGGACTGGCCCTGCCCACTCTAAATATCGATCAAGGCAGACAGAAGTAACCGAAATTCAGGGACTCAGCTGATTACGGCGCCTTTCGGGCCACTGGAGATCAACGCGGCTCCACAGGCGGTTTTCATGCCGTCCAGCGCGATGGGCACGCCATCGACGGTGTAGGTGCTGCTGCCCTCGGCAATAGGGAAAACCCCTTTGCATAAGGGACAGCTGACTTTGTGACCCACCCCGGCAATTGGCTTACCGTTGAGGTTGGTTTGGGAGAATGCTTCGAGCACCTTGCCACCGTGAGTGGTGGAGTCGCCCAAGCGGATTGCGTCTTTCATCACGTCACTCCATTGACAAGTATTGACTACTCATACTTCAACGTTGTCTTGAGCAGCATTGAAACCGGTTTTCCTCCGGTTCCTCTATTTATCGTTTCTCAGTCATCCATACGTCTTCATACCCTTGCGCATCAGTAATGAACTTTGCCCCTGTGGGCAGAGAGAGAAAGCTCACCGTCTGCGGCAGAATTTCATTCAAGTGGCGAACATGGACAGCCTGGTAAAAATCATCCGCCGCAGCGCAATACTCTCCGCAGTGAATGAACCAACTTACATTTCCTCCCTCAGGTGGCTCCACTCTACTGCCGTAAATGGGAGATCGGCCGAGTGTCTTCAGGGCGACAGCAACCATGTCCTCAGGGGGCTGGATGGCGAGCCCATATTTTTCACAGAGTATTCTCTGAGACGAGTCAGGAGTGGTCGTTTCAAGCTCGCTCAAGAGATTTTCCTCCGACCACCGTGTTGTTCCTCGCCCATCACTTCAACTCTGTAGCCACCAGTTCAGAAGCGTCTCGTCCTCGTCGTCATCAATGTTTTTATAGATGTTTGCGTAATACCATTGGATGCCGGTTTTCTCGCTAAACCGATCAAAAAACTGATTGATCTTATCCATCCCATTGATCGCCGGGACGGCTAGCGAGAGGTTGCCCTCATGTACACCGTCCAGTGTTCCACCCAGCTCAAGACCGACACCTCGTTCAAGTCCGTCTATTTCCTCAGGGGGAATGTAATCGGCATAAATGTGGATGCAAAAATTGCCACCTCGCTTCAACACGTCTGCATGGGCGTTTTTGTTCTTGATCGAGATCACATCACCCCGTGCCAGATTCAGCGCCAGGCCCGGAGAGGAAAGCAGCTCATATGTATCCTCCGCAACCTGTCGAGCCGGCAGTTCCTCATACACCGGGCCATCGTCATCTGCGACGAATACTTGAATCAAAACAGGTGCGCTTCTATCGTCCATACGGTGCTCCGCAGCTTCCACGTTCAACACACGACATACCTTCTTTCACGTAACCACTGTTCCCAGCGCTCAGGTTACAGGATGCACCCTCAAGATCCACGTTTACATCGGCGAGGTTGCCACCATTGGACGTCGCCACGTTCTTGTGGCCCAAGTGCATGTCATCCGGGTTTGTAGAGGTATGTCCACAACGCCAGCACTTGTAGACACCCACAGGCTTGCTCTTGGCGATAAGCTTTTTGCGGCAAGCAGACTGCCCTTTCCGACTGCCACCACCGACCTTGCTCGCCGCCATGTCTTGAGCCGATGCTCCATGACCATCTTTCAGTGCGACCTTTGACGGGGCTTTTTTCACCAGACCAAGCGGGTCGATCCACTGGGTTGGATTAGGTGCGTATTGGTGAAGGTTGATACCACCAGCCAGGCCTATCGGATCCTTCGAGATGAAGCGCCCGACCTGCGGATCGTAGTATCTGTAGCGGTTATAGTGCAGACCCGTTTCATGGTCGTGATATTGCCCCTGGAAACGTATGGGGTTGGTCAATCCGTGCTGGACAGCAAAACTGGTCTTCTCTTCCTTTACTTGTCCCCACGCCTGGTAACGAGCTGCCCACACCACCTGCCCCTTTTGGTCTGTCAGCTCGAGGGGAGTCCCCAGATGATCACACTGATACCAGGCCAACACATCGAAAGGTTGCGCCTTCGGCTCATGAGCCCATAACGGGTCATCATCGAGGCTGTAACTCCCGAGGTACTCAGGCTGACCAACCAAATTGATCGGACTCTGTCGAAGCGCCTGCGCTATGGGTATAAACGTGCCCGGCTCATAAATGTAATGCACGGTACGCCCGGTACCGCCGTCCATGTCGGCAGGGCTGCTTTCCCACGACAAATTGTCTCCATCCCAGCCGTAGAGTGTCAGGCTGCAACCGAGCTCACGCTGTATGCGTCCCTGTTCATTTCGATTCCAGTGCGAACCGGCTTCGTGACGATGCTTGAAGTGCGCCGTCGAATTCTTGTAAATCCGACGCCCCAGCGCATCGTAAGCAAACTCGACAGAGAGACGAGAGTCTTCAAAATGAACCAGTCGATCAAACAAATCCCACCGCATTTGACTGCGGTTGCCATTGTGCCAACGCAGCGTCTGATTTCCGCGCTCGTCGTATTCATAGTGGGTACCGGCATACTCGCGTATCAGGTTATCCAGAAGCTTGCTGCGTGGAGGATCGAGTTCCAGAGGCCTGCGTACCTCTGAAGCCTTTTCATCGAGCAGGTTACTGGCCGGGTCGAAAGAGAATGTCTCCAACCCATTACGGCTCACGGCACTGAGCAATCGCCCGACCGGATCATAGCGATAGACTGCTGGGCCTCGGCGACTATCGTTGAGCTCCGACAATTGGCCGACAGCGTCATACTTGTATTCGCGCTTGAGCAATGTGGACTTGTCATCCACTCGCGCCAGTAATTGCTCTTGCAGACGACCAGCAGGGTCCCACTTCTGCGTTTGCAATAAATGGTTGCCCTGATGACGGGCAACCTCTCGATGCAGGTCGTCACGCTCATACCCGACCAGCTCGTGCTCATCCAGACGCAGCGCAAGCAAGTGGCCACTGCCATAGGTCAGCCAACTGACACGGTGACCGTCTGGGCGAGTCGTCGCAACGCATTGATTGAGCACGTCATACTCATGCTTCCAGATAGCAACTGTCGGCTGCTCAAGACCCAGATAGTGCTGGTGCTCTCTCGTCAGATTGCCCGCCGGATCATAGAACCACTGCAGGCGGCTCTGATCGTTCGTGGCCATGACCATGTTTCCATTGCCGTCGTAAGCAAAGGTCTCGCTTTGAGCTGTCTCGCCAAGACTCGCGTGACGACCGATCAATCGTCCCATCGGATCGAATGTCATCGAGATAACGCGCTCTGCGGATACAGCCTGAGCCAATCGGCCAGTTTCGGGATCGTACTGATATCGAGTCGTGTGACCGTCGAACCCCGTCTCCTCAAGGAGTCGTCCTGCCGGATCGTAATGGAACTGGGTACGTTGATTGTTTTCGTTTTCGAGTGCCACCAGGCGCCCCAGCCGATCCCAGCGATAACAAAGACTCTGTTCGCAAGCATCGACTCTTTCGGCGATCAACCCCGCTGCCGTGTAAGTCCAGGTCGTGCAGCGATCCAGGCCATCAACATGGGTCAGCAAACGCCCTTCGGCGTCGCGTTTAAAGTGTTCTTCAGTTTTATCGGAATGCGTAACAAGTACAACATGTCCCGACTCGTACTGGTATTCAGTACTCTGTCCCGCTGCATCAGTGAAGCAGATCATCTGACCGCGTTCGTTGTATTCCCAGGCACTGGCCTTACCCGAACAGTCTGTGTATTTCAGCAACAAGCCTGCATCGTTGTATTCGAGTTTCTTTTCGTTGCCATTGGCGTCCTTGATAGCAACAGGTCGACCAGCCTTGTCATAGGAATACTCCGTCTTATTGCCCAATGGATCGACGGACTCCACCAGATTTCCAGCGTCATCGTAGGCGCGTTCCCACTGCCCCCCCTCCGCATCGCTGATCCTGATCAACTGATTCTGATCGTCATAAGCGTAGTGAGCCACACTTCCGTCGGGACTTATGTGCTCGAGCAAGTTACCTCGCTCGTCATAACTGTAACGTTCAGTACTTCCGTCGGTATGAACGTGACGAATCACATTTTTGGCTTCATCGCGGAAGAACCACTCCGATCGTTCGTCCGGATATCGAATTCGATAGGTGTAGCCCAAAATGTCGTAGTAGTGCCAGGTCTCATTGCCGTGTGCGTCAGTAACGTACGTGAGACGAATGTTTTCGTCCCAATCCAGGCGAGTATCGAAACTGCCGTCGTCAGCCCATTCGCGAACAGCTTTGGCATCAGCGGTGTGCCCTTGCCATTGCAGATTCATGCCACGGCCGGTGCGATCGGTATATCGGGTGAGTAGATGGTGTTGGTATTGGTATTCCCAGGTCGCCCCGTTCTCGTCTTGTGCCTGAACCAAATCCCCGAAGTCATCGTACTGATAGCTGCAGAGTTGCCGCCGGGGTGCACCATCGCAAATTTCCCAAAGGCCTGTTATCCGGCCATGGTCGTCGATGAGAGTACCTACATGTAGGAGAACCTGAGTCACGTCATCCTGATAAGTGATCAGATCTGAAAGAACAGAGACATCACCGTGGCGATGCTCGTAATGCAGCATTAACCCGGCACCATTACGCATCACCACATTCGTCAGCCAGTAACTGCGACCACGGCGCACATAGGTTTCTTTTCGCTCGAAACCAAAGCAAACCAAAAGTTGATCTTCGCTCAAGCGTACGAGTGTGACATTTTCAACGGCGTTGTATTGGAATTGGCCAACCTTGGGCAATGGGAAGTCAATACTTCGACCGTCGGCGCCAAAAAACACTAATCCGTCGCCCCGACAGTCAAACCGGGTGGAAAACTCCGTCACCCACCGTGCTCCCAACTCGCTCGTGTCAAATGCATCAAATCGAGAGCTGTAAGTACGCACCCATTCAATCGGGAATAGACCGGGCAGGCTGAAGTCGGTGTGGCTCAAGGATTCTGAGCCCAGTGCAAAGTTGATACTGTTGCAAGTACCGGTACAGCAACCGTTCTTATCCCCCTTCGCAGCCTGACTTGCCGGGCTTTCCTTACTGCTCGCGCCCAGTTGACCATCAGTACCCTGACGTTGAGCTTTACTGGTCGCACCCGGTTTGACACTGGCGCTCTGTCCATGAGCATTACGCTTGCGCCAGCTGGCAACGGCCCCAGTCAGCATAACGAGCAACCAACCGATCGAATGCTGGACACCTGGGTCACTCAGCTTGGTCAGTTGACCGCGCAGTTCCGGCCCCATTGCTCGCAAGGTAGAGGTATGGCTCAGTACCAGGTGTTTGACCTCGTCAGGCATCAGAGCCCGCGAGGCGCTATTGGCCAGCCCTTTACCAGCAGCTTTGTATGCGCTGAATACCGCTCCGAAAATGTTGCCTATGGCAGCCTTCGGATCACTGAGCAGTTTGTCGCCAGCAGCGCTGATCTGCTTCTTCGCAGCCTGCACAGAGCCCTTTGTATCGAGCTCACCTTTGACAACGGTTTCAAGTCCTTTCGCAATCTCGTTGATCGCACTCTCACCAAGCTTGCCTGCATCAGAAAGTATGCCGGCCAACTTTCCCTGGGCCTGTTTCGCGAAGTCGTCAATAGTACCGACGATCGTGGCATTCAGATGACCAATCAAGACTTCGATCAATGAGTCGCCGAGCAACATCTTTGCGCTGCTACGCAACTCCTGTCTGACCAGGAACAACGTGGGCCGCAGACTCATGCGTGCCGCAGCCATGCTAGGTGGTGCAGGCAGCACGCCTATCAAGTTGATGCCCAGACTGACCCAATCGAGCACTTCGCGCTTTTTGCTCTTGGATAACGTAACGATGTCACCCAATGCGTCGACCAGCGCCATGATATTGCCAACCACCGGCAACGAGCCCGCAACGTTTTTAATCCGGTCAAGCGTAACAACACCTCCGCTGATGGATTGGAGCCAGGCATCGAATTTAGCCGCTCCGCGTCCAACATCCTTTGCGTCGATAACATTGAGCGGAACGACGGCAACCTGAGGCTCGCGTTTTACAACAGCAGTTTCAGTGGTCATGACAGCATCTCACCCGCCGGCAGGCCCGGGGTTTTAATAGAAGTTTTTGGCAGGGCTGGAGCCGGAAGCGTTGGCAACTTGCCCGCCTTGCTCGCCGCCCCGAGAATCCCCGACGCACTCGGCATCGCCGCACTCGCCAGCTTCGGCAACCCTGCCGCCCCGCCCTGCATCACACCTTTCACCTGCTGCGCCGTTTGCATCGCACCCATCCCTGTCTGTGCCAATTCCTTGCCCTTCTCCAACATGTCCCAGTTCTTGCTCGGCAACGCCTGCGCCACCATCGCCTGCACCTGACTCGGCACGTCTTCGGCACCCGGCGGATTCAACGGCCATTCCGGCTTGCCGATGTAGCTGCCTTCACTCCAGGTGTCCGCCGGATCCTTGCCGAACAGCACGCGCGCCGGCCCCGGTGCGGCGCCGGCAACACTGGCGAAGCCCTTCGCATCGAGCTTGCCCTTGATGCTCTTGCCCAAGGCATCGATGACTTCGTAATCGCCGTCCTTGATGCCCTGACGCCCGGCGTACTGGTTGAACAATTCGAGGTTGCCCTTGCCCGGTTTCGGCGGTTCCGGGAACACACCGGCCAGACTTTTGGCGCCGGTGTAGGCGAAGTTCGCCGCATGCGCGGTGTACGGGCCGCTAGTGGCGTGGGTGATGCCGCCGGCGTTGTAGGTCGTGGCGCTGCCGCCGCCCTGGATCACCAGTTCGGTCTTGGCGGTGATGGTGATCCGGTCGGCGTTGGCGGTGATGTTGAGTTTGGCCAGCAGGTTGATGCTGTCCTTCAGCGCCTTGACGTCGATGTCGCCGGAGGCCGCCACCAGCCGCCAGCCCATGCTCTGCACGAACAGGCGCATGCCGCGACTGGCACTGGCCAGCAGGCGTTTGCCGATGGAAAAACTGGTGTGGCCGGTGCTGCTCAGCGCCAGGTGTTCGCCAGTGGCGATGTGGCTGGAGCGCGGCGTGGTCAGGGCGATGCCGGCGGGACTGGCGAGCACCAGATGCGGCTCGGTGAACTCGGGGAATTCGTTGGCGGTGAGGTTCGCCGGACCGCTGCCGAGTACGCCTTGATGCTGCGCGTGCAGGGCTTTGGCCACGTCGTCCTGATCGCCCGCCTCTTGGGCTTGCAGCTCTTTGGCCTGCGTAGCAAAACCGTCCTGTTGATCGCTGGCGGTGGCCAGGCGTTCGGCGGTTTCCGGCAGGTCTTTGTGGTGTTTCGATTCGTTCGGGCGCGGTTCGGTGGTGATCAACAGACCGGCCCCGGCGCGCACGGCGCCGTGGCGGTCGGTGCGCAGTTCGAAACCTTCGCCCCGTGGCTGGCCGCCGCTCGGGCGCGGATGGGTCAGGTAACCGAGGTTGATCGCACTTGCACCGTGGTCACTGCGCAGCGCGATGCTGATCTCGCTGGTGGTGTCGTCGATGCGCAGTTCGTTGGCGCGGCTGCCCTTGTATTCCTTGCTCTTGACCGTGGCCAGGGTCTTGAAGTCCGGCAGTTTGTACGGCGGCAGGTTGGCGCCGTGGTACAGGCAACCGGTGATCAGCGGCTGGTCGGGATCGCCTTCGAGGAAGGTGATCAGCACTTCCATGCCGACCCGCGGAATGTTGATTGAGCCAAAGGTTTCGGCGGCCCAACTGGAGGCCACGCGCATCCAGCAGGTGGTCTTGTCGTCGTGCTGGCCTTCGCGGTCCCAGAAGAACTGCACCTTCACCCGGCCGTACTGGTCGCAGAAGATTTCTTCGCCCTCGGGACCTGTGACCACGGCGCTTTGCGAGCCAAGGACCTTGGGCTTCGGGTGATCCAGCGGCGGACGGTACGGCACGTCCCAGGGGATGGCGTTGAAGCGGTTGCGATAGCCCTGATGGAAATCGTCCTTGTCGTCGGTGGTGTCACTGGTGACCGACTCTTCCAGCACTTGCGGCTGCTTGCCTTCGTGGAAGATTTCGGTGAGCAGCCACAGGTCGTTCCACGTCGGGTTGGCGTGGTCGGTCAGGGCCAGAAAATGGCCCGTGACCAGAATCGGCTGGTCGCTGTTGCCCTCGGCCAGGCGATAGTCGCTGCGGTGGCGTTCGAGGTTGCGGTTGGCCAGGTGCTTGCCACGTTCGCGGTCCACGAATCGGCCCGGGTAATCGTAGTCTTCCAGGTCCGGTTGGGCACTGCTTTTGGCGTCGCTTTCCAGTTCGATCTTCGGTTTGACGAAGTCGTAATCGCGCCGCGTGGTGCGGCTGGTGCGCGTGGCCAGGCGCAGGCCGAAACGCTTGACCACCGGTTTGTCCGCCACCAGCCCGGAGTCCTGCTGGTAGGCCACGGGCGCGAGTTTCGGGAACACCGTCTGATCATCGCCGAAGGTCAGTTTGTGGCCGCTGGACGTGTGCTGGAAGTGGTAGTGAATCCCCTCCTCTTCGCACAGGCGCTGGACGAAGTGCAGGTCCGATTCGTCGTACTGCGTGCAGTAGATGCGCTCGGGATAGATCGCGCTCAGCTGGAAGTGGTAATCGCTGGCGAGGATGCCGTGTTCTTCCAGCACCTTGCTAATGATTTGCTGCACGGTCATCTGCTGGAAGATGCGCTGATTGAAGCGGTGCGCGAGGTAGGAAAGCTGCGGGCGCAGGGAGATCTTGTAGCGGGTCAGGCGTTTGCCCGCTTCGCCTTGGGCGATGCTGTAGATCAGCCCGTGAATCCCGGTGCCGCTCGGCGACAGCTGAAGAAACGCCAGTTTGTGCAGCAGGCTTTCGAGGTTGATCGAGGCCTTTTCGCTGACCAGTTCCAGCTCGAATTCGAAGGGCGTGTTGAGGGCTTCCCGGCCGGTGAACGACAGCACCTGGAAATCGCTGTCCGCGCCATCGATGGTCAGGTTGAAATGAGGCTGGTTGGCAGGTGAGAACATTCCCTTGTCCCTCGCGCAGTGCTGCAACACACGCCAGATCGGTAAGGATCTGACGTCGAAAAATCATTGAGTTGTAAAGGTACCTCGACCGAAAAAACCGGCCGAGGCGATACAACCATCAGTCGCGATTAAACGACTGGAGCACGCCAGTCATCGGAACCCGAAGTACCGGATACTTCGTGGGTCCAGGTGATTTTGCGGTAGGTGAACTGCACTTCTTCCAGGTGGGTGAAGTGCGCGTTGCCTGGATCCTGGCAGTTGTGCATTTTGTTGTTGATGGCGACGATGATCGCGTCTTCCAGTTTGGTGGTGTAGTAGTGCTCTTGGGTACCTTGAGCCGAAGTGCGGTACCACTGGATAACGATTTCGCTCATGCGCTCGCCGGAGGTCAGAGCCGCTTGCAGCAGCGGCGAAGCCTTGTCGTAGACCTTGGTGATCACAACTGGCTTGTGCACGCGCTGACCGGTTGGCTGACCGGATTGCGGGTCACGCGGGATGATCACGTCGTGGGTGAAAGCCTGAACCATGACCTGGTCTTCGTGGCCTTCCTGAAAGGTGTTGCCAACGGAGTCGGCAGTGAAGGCGCCGGCAGTGATCAGGCCTTGTTTTTCGCCGGTAACCGACATGTACGCGGGTGTTGCCATGGGGTGTGCTCCTTGCTCAAAAGACAGGACCGGACGGCGTGATTGCCTGTCCAGGCGACAAAGGAGGAATCAAAAGTCATGCCAGCCATTACATGGCCATTACCCATCAAGGGCTTACGAATCTCGCGTGAGAATTTTCCATTCTTTGCTGTAGGAAACAGCGAAAAAGTGCGCAAGAAGTTGCGCAGTACTGTGCAACTTCTTGCGCACTTGGCTGGAGGCCTTGATCGGCAAGGCCTGCCGGGGTTTTGACCGTGGTTTTATTACGGACAACTGCGCAACTTTTTGCGCACTTCCTAAACGCCCTTTCAATACATAGCAACAACAGAACCTCGCCATAATCGCCTCAACGGGCCGACACACCTCATTTGGAACCCATGGGCTATCCTGCTGCCCACTTAAAGGTATCGACCGTTTCGGAAAGGAGGTTTGAATGCGTACCCTCGAACTGGCTGGCGTGCAGGTTCCGGTGATTGGCCAGGGCACCTGGCGCATGGGCGAAGACCGCTCGGCGCACAAGCGTGAAGTGGCGGCCCTGCGCAGCGGCATCGAGCTGGGCATGACCCTGATCGACACCGCCGAAATGTACGCCGAGGGCGGTGCCGAAAGCGTGGTCGGCGAAGCCATCGCCGGCCTGCGCGATCAAGTGTTCCTGGTGAGCAAGGTCTACCCGCACAACGCCAGCCGCAAAGGCATTCCCCAGGCCTGCGAGCGCAGCCTGCGCCGGCTCGACACCGATTACATCGACCTCTATCTGCTGCACTGGCGCGGCCAGTATCCGCTGGACGAAACCGTCGAGGCCTTCGAGCGCCTGCGCGAGGACGGCAAGATCGGTCGCTGGGGCGTGTCGAACTTCGACGTGGACGACCTCGAAGAACTGTCTTCATCGGCGTGCGCGACCAATCAGGTGCTGTACAACCTGGAAGAGCGCGGCATCGAATTCGACCTGTTGCCATGGTGCCAGCAACAGCGCATGCCGCTGATGGCGTACTGCCCGATCGGCCAGGGCGGCGCGATGCTCGCCGAGCCGGTGCTGAAACAGATTGCCGCTCGTCACGGCGTGACCCCGGCACAGGTTTCGCTGGCGTGGATTCTGCGTCAGGATGGGGTGATTGCGATTCCCAAGGCCGTGCGTCCGGAACACGTGCAGCTCAATGCACAAGCGGCGCAGCTGCAACTCGATGCCGGGGATCTGGCGGCGCTGGACCAGGCGTTTCACGCGCCACAACGCAAGCAGCGGCTGGCCATGGTCTGAGCCACCGCCGACTGACAGAGGGCTTCGCCATGAGAAGCACTGATCAGGACGATCCATTCAATCTGCAACGTTTCGTGCTCGCCCAGGACCCGGTGTTCGAGCGGGTCCAGCGCGAGCTCGGCGAGGGTCGCAAGCGCAGCCACTGGATGTGGTTTGTTTTCCCGCAGTTCGCCGGGCTCGGCGGCAGTGAGATGTCCCGGCGCTTCGCCATCGGCTCCGCCGGGGAAGCGAGGGCTTACCTGGCCCATGAGCTGCTCGGCGCCCGGCTGCGCACCTGCGCGCAGCTTGTGCTCAATGTGCCGCAGCGTTCGATTGCCGAAATTTTCGGCCACCCGGACGACCTGAAATTCCACTCATCGATGACCCTGTTCGCCCAGTTCGCGGACGACGACAGCCTCTGGCATCAGGCGCTGGAGCGCTATTTCCACGGCATTCAGGACGAATGGACCCTGCAGTTGCTGGACTCAAAACAGGCCCAGTTGCCCCCCGATCAGGGTTGAGAAGTCGTCGTCGACAAACGGCAGGATCGCATCCGCCACCGGTTGCAGCTGGCGGGTGATGTAGTGGTCGTAGTCGATGGCCGCGCGGCGTACTTCCAGCGGCTCGGGCCCGGCCAGGGTGATGACGTAACTGATCCAGCCACCGTTCTGGTATTGCCGTGGCCGCCCGTGCTGCGCGTTGTAATCGTCAGCCAGTCGCGCCGCACGCACGTGGGGCGGAACGTTGCGTTCGTAGTCGTCGAGGGTGCGGCGCAGGCGCTTGCGGTAGACCAGTCGCTCGTCGAACTCGCCGGCCAGGGTCTTGCGCACGTATTCACGCACGTAATCCTGATACGGCTTGCGCTGGAAGATCCGCTCGTACAGCTCCTGCTGGAATTGCCGGGCCAGCAGCGACCAGTCGGTGCGCACGGTTTCCAGGCCTTTGTAGACCATTTCCTCGCTGCCATCGGCGCGGGTCACCAGGCCAGCGTAGCGTTTTTTGCTGCCCTCCTCAGCGCCGCGAATGGTCGGCATCAAGAAGCGTTTGTAGTGAGTTTCGAACTGCAATTCGAGGGCGCTTTCCAGCCCGTACTGCTCGCGCACATGCTCACGCCACCAGTCGTTGACGTGCGCAACCAATGCCCGGCCGATTTGCGCTGCCTCCTCCTGACCGTGGGGGCGACGCAGCCAGACGAACGTCGAGTCGGTATCGCCATAGATCACCGCGTGGCCCTGAGCCTCGATCAGTTGCCGGGTACGCAGCATGATTTCGTGGCCGCGCAGGGTGATCGACGACGCCAGCCGCGTATCGAAAAACCGGCAACCGCTGGAACCGAGCACGCCGTAGAAGGCGTTCATGATGATCTTCAGCGCCTGGGACAGCGGCGCGTTGTGCTCGCGCTTGGCGGTTTCCCGACCTTCAGCGACCCGGGCGACGATGGACGGCAGGCAATGCCGGGTTCGCGAGAAACGCGCGCCGCGAAAGCCCGGCACCGAATCGCTGTCATCGGGATGCTGCAAGCCTTCGATCAGCCCCACCGGGTCGATCAGGAAGGTGCGGATGATCGATGGATAAAGGCTCTTGTAGTCGAGCACCAGCACCGATTCGTACAACCCCGGTTGCGAGTCCATGACAAACCCGCCGGGGCTGGCCTGCGGCGGATTGGTGCCGAGATTCGGCGCCACAAAGCCCTGGCGATGCATCAACGGCATGTACAAATGAGTGAACGCCGCCACCGACCCGCCGCTGCGATCCGCCGGCAGACCGGTGACGCTGGCGCGTTCCAGCAGAAACTTCAGCAGCTCGGTCTTGGCGAAGATTCGCGTGACCAGTTCGCAGTCCTTGAGGTTGTACTTGGCCAGCGCCGGTTTGTCCTCGGCGAACATGCGGTTGATCTCGTCCATGCGCTGGTACGGGTTGTCGATGGACTTGCCCTCGCCGAGCAACGTCTGGGCGACGTTCTCCAGGCTGAACGACGGGAAACTCCAGGTCGCCGAACGCAGGGATTCGATGCCATCGATGATCAGCCTTCCTGCCGCTGCCGCGAAGTAATGATTGCGGCTGCCGTGTTCGCGCCACTGCATTTCCTCGCCGCCGCGCCCGAGCTTGAGCGGCACGCCGAGGCGTCGGGCATGTTCGTGGAGGATGCGCAGGTCGAACTGCACGAGGTTCCAGCCGATGATTGCGTCCGGGTCGTGGCGGGCGAACCAGTCGTTGAGCTTCTTCAAAATCAGCGTGCGCGATTCGCAGTACTCAAGATCGAAGTCGACGATGCTGTCATCACCGTTGGGCGCACCGAGCATGTACACCTGCCGTTCACCGCAGCCTTCCAGCGCGATGGAGTACAGCTCGCCCTGCTCGGTGGTTTCGATGTCCAGCGAGACCAGTCGCAGTTGCGGGCGATAATCGGCTGAAGGCTTGAGATGAGCGTCGAGCAGCACACCGTCGGCATCGGGCGTGCCGCTGAACCACACCGGCGCGGTGATGAAGCGCTCCATCAGGTAACGCTCGGGCGGTCGCACATCGGCTTCGAAGACATCGACACTGTGGCGGTTAAGCGCGGTTTCCAGACGCATCAACTGACCGTGTTGCTGGCAATACAGCCCGAGCACCGGGCGATGTTCGAAATCCTGCAGGGCCAGGGGGCGCAGTTCGACGTTCTTTTCGTCCGCCAGCACCCGCTCGGCCTGCTCGCGTTGCACAGCCGGGATGAACGCCACCGACGGCTGATGCGGCAGGCGTACGCGGCGCGGCCCGGCGTCGGTCGCCAGCCAGAACTCGACTTCGGTGCCGGCCGGGGTGTCGCGCCAATGCCGGGTCAGGACGAAGCCCTGCTGTAAATCCACCACTGCGACCTCAAGAATTGATTCAGACGGGCATTCTACGCGGCATTGCAGCAACGAGTGATAAAGGGCTCGTCATGAAAAAACCCGTCAAATGACGTTTTTTGCGTGTTATCTGCCGTTTTGCGACCTTGCTCTGCGCGCCACGGTCTACGATGCTTGGAGAACAACGACAACACCTGAGTAACCGCCATGAAAACCGTCGCCCAGCTGCTCAAGCTCAAAGATCAGAAAAATCAGGAAGTGCACCAGATCAAGCCCGATCACATGGTGCTCGAAGCGCTGATGAAGATGGCCGAGAAAAACGTCGGCGCCTTGCTCGTGGTGGAAGACGAAAAAGTGGTGGGCATCATCAGCGAGCGCGATTACGCGCGCAAACTGGTGCTGCATGGGCGCTCGTCGGTAGGCACGCCGGTACGAGACATCATGGTGGCGAACGTGATCACGGTGGACACCCACCAGACCGTCGACACCTGCCTGAGCATCATGTCCGACAAGCGCCTGCGTCACTTGCCGGTGGTGGAAAACGGCAAGCTGCTGGGCCTGCTGTCGATCGGTGACCTGGTCAAGGAAGCGATTGCCGAACAGGCCGAACTGATCAAACAGCTGGAGCAGTACATTCGCGGGGAATGATCAACCGGGCCAATGCCTTGCAAAGACCGGCGCCAGCACCGGGTGCCGGTCGATGCGTTGCAGCCACGCATAAAACCCCGGCCGGGCCTGGCGCAGGTGTTCGCGGGTGCCGGCCCAGCGCGTGACCACGGCCGCCAACACATCCAGCGCCCCCGGTGTTTCATCGTCCAGGTACAGCTCGGCGGAAAACTGGTCGGCGAACACTTCCCACATCCAGTGCAATCGCTCCCGGGCGCCGGCCATCAGGTTCTGCCGCGATGCTTCGTCCGGCATCACCAGCCAGCGCTCGGGGTAGTCGATGACGCCGATGGCTCCGTAGCAATTGCTGACGATGTACACCAGGCCGCGAATGGCCTGGTCACGGTCAGCGGTATCGACCGGCAGCAGGCCTGACTTGGGAAAGCTCAGCCCCAGGTGAATCAGGATCGCCGCGCTTTCGGTCAGAGCGCTGCCATCGGGCAATTGCAGGGTCGGAATCTGTTTGAGCGGATTGAGCCTGGCCAGCTCCTGTGCCGCTTCGGCGCTGGCTTCGGTGTCGATGAAGCGATAAGCGATCTGGCACAGTTCGAGCGCGGCCTCGATGGCCGCCGCCCCTGAATTCCTGTGACCGTAAAGTTGATACATGTTCCCCCCTCTAAATAGCGACTCCCCGTCTGCCCTGGAGTGTAGAAGGCGCGGCGGATATCGCCGCCGCGAGCCGATGACTGAATCGTCAATCCCGGGCCATGCAGCGCCGATAACGCTCATCGACCCGCTTGGCAAACCACGCGGTGGTCAGTTTGCGGGTGATCTTCGGGCTTTGCAGGACAATCCCCGGCAGCACCGCCCGGGGCAATGATTTGCCTTCTGCCTTGTCCGCCAGTTCGAAGACCCGTTGATACAGTTCGGTCTCCTCGAATCCCAGGGTGTTGCCCTTCTCCAGTTGCTCGCGGATCACCGGATTGCGCATGCCCAATGATTTGCCGAGTCGGCGCACCGCCAGTTCGGTGGTGCCCGGCATGATCGAGTCATAGCGAATCAGGTCGCCATCCAGCGCCAGCGGCACACCCGACACGCGACTGACCGCATTCTGAAACGCCGCGTTGCGACTGGCGTACCACCCGGCATTGAAGTCGGCAAAACGGTACAACGGTTCGCGATAACTCACCGGATACCCCAGCAAATGGGCGATGCCGAAGTACATGCCGCCTCGGCGGGTGAACACTTCGTGGCGAATCGTGCCGTTCACCGGATACGGATAACCCTTGGCGTGCTGCTCGGCGAATTCGATGCTGACCTGCATCGGGCCGGCGGTGTGCACCGGGTTGAAGCCGCCAAACAGCGTGCGCCCCATCGGCACCATGCCGATGAAGTCATCGAAAATGGCGCTCAGGTCTTTCTCGGTACGTGCTGCACTCAGGCGCTCGCTGTAGCTCTTGCCGTTGGGCGAGCGCACCTGCAAGGCGCCGCTGACCAACAGGCTCGGGATGTGCACTTTGGCGGCGCGCCGGTCGATCTCGTCGCGGGCGATCTTGCCCAGGCCGGGTACTGGCGGGTCGACCTGAAAGGTGGACTCCTGCTCGGCGACGGCCAGCACCGAACACAGGTTTTGCGTGGTCGGGCTGATGCCCTGGGCGGCGAACGCGGTGTAGATGTCCGTGGCCCAGCCCTGGCGGTCGGCGGCTTTCGCCGGCAGCAGGCGCACGATCTGCGCCTTGACCTCGGCCGGCGGGCGCGGGGCCGGTTCATGGCTGCGCTGCCCGGCGCAACCGGCCAGCACCAGCAGCGCGGCGAGGCTGAGAAATATTCGAGGGCTTTGCATAACGCTCCATAAAATCCGTTGAGCCGGGTTTACCCTACGCCCAATCCCGGGTTGCAGGATAGGACTGCGGGCCGGCGACGCTGTTCCATCACCCCGTTTGGCAGGCCGACTGGCCGCCCTCGCCCGCTGATCCATACTTGCTGCTGCACACTCAGTGGCAAAGGGCATGCGAGGAGGACAGACCATGAACCGCAGTGACGTTCTGATCATCGGCGCAGGCCCCACCGGACTGGTACTGGCCCTGTGGCTGAGCAAACTGGGCGTGCGCGTGCGCATCCTCGACAAGACCTCCGGCCCCGGCACGACCTCGCGAGCGCTGGCGGTGCAGGCGCGAACGCTTGAGCTGTACCGGCAACTGGACCTCGCCGAAGCCGTGGTGCGCAATGGGCATCGGGTGGCGGCGGCAAATTTCTGGGTCAAGGGCAAATCCGTGGCGCAACTGCCGCTCAACCGCATCGGCGAAGGCCTGACGCCTTACGCCTTTCTGGAAATCTACCCGCAGGACGAACACGAACGACTGCTGATCGACCGCCTCGAAGACTACGACGTGACGGTCGAGCGCAACACGACGCTGGAGAGTTTCACGGAAAACGGCGACGGCCTCACCGCGCATTTGCGCCTGCCGGATGGCGAGCAGGAGATCTGCCAGGCCTGTTACCTGGCCGGTTGTGACGGCGCCCGTTCGGTCGTGCGCAAAACCCTCGATACCGGTTTCCCCGGTGGCACCTATCAGCAGATTTTTTATGTCGCCGACGTCAAGGCCAGCGGCCCGGCGCTCAACGGCGAACTGCATCTGGATCTGGATGAGGCGGACTTTCTGGCAGTGTTCCCGCTGGCCGGCGAAGGTCGCGCGCGACTGATCGGCACCGTGCGCGACGAACGTGCGGATCGTGCCGAAACCCTGGAATTCTCCGACGTCAGCAGCCGCGCCATCGAACACTTGAACGTGCACATCGAAGACGTCAACTGGTTCTCCACTTACCGCGTGCATCATCGGGTGGCGGATCACTTTCGCAAGGGCCGGGCGTTTCTGCTTGGCGACGCGGCCCACGTGCACAGCCCCGCCGGCGGTCAAGGCATGAACACCGGCATCGGCGATGCCATCAACCTGGCCTGGAAGCTCGCGGCGGTGCTCGGCGGCGCAGCCACGCCAAAGCTGCTCGACAGCTACGAAACCGAGCGCATCGCCTTCGCCCGACGGCTGGTCTCGACCACTGACAAAGTCTTCAGTTTTGTGACTGCGGAAGGTCGCATGGCCGATCTGTTGCGCACACGGCTGGCACCGTTCGTAATCCCGAAAATGGCCTCATTCGAGACCAGCCGCGAATTCCTGTTTCGCACGGTGTCGCAAATTACCGTCAACTATCGGGGCATGGCATTGAGCGAAGGCGTGGCCGGGCACGTCCACGGCGGCGACCGTTTACCGTGGGCCCATGATGGCGAGGGGGACAATTACGAACCGTTGCGCAACCCGTGCTGGCAGGTGCATGTGTACGGCGACACCAGCGACGAGATGATCGCCTGGTGCAATGAGCATCACTTGCCGCTGCACGTGTTCGACTGGCGCCCGGCGTTTGAAACGGCAGGACTGGGGCGCAACGGCTTTTACCTGCTGCGCCCGGATACTTACGTGGCGATTGCCGACAACAGCGCGGATCCGAAGGTGATCGAACGGTATTTCCGTGATCATGGGATCCGGCCGTTTTTCAGTTGTCCCTGAAGGATCAGATCCCGGCCAAGGCCAGGTCCATCGCAAAATAGGTGAAGATCAGATCCGCACCGGCGCGTTTGATCGCGCCGAGGCTTTCGCGCACCACGCGGTCTTCGTCGATGGCCCCGGCCTGGGCGCCGAACTTGATCATCGCGTACTCACCGCTGACCTGATACGCCGACAGCGGCAGGTTCGAGGCTTCGCGGATGTCGCGGATGATGTCGAGGTACGCGCCGGCCGGTTTGACCATCAGCGCATCGGCACCTTCCTGCTCGTCGAGCAATGATTCGCGCAGGGCTTCGCGGCGGTTCATCGGGTTCATCTGATAGCTTTTGCGGTCGCCCTTCAGCGCGCTGCCACCGGCCTCGCGGAACGGGCCGTAGAGCGCCGAGGCGAATTTGGTCGAGTAGGCCATGATCGGAATCTGCGTGAAGCCGGCATCGTCCAGTGCCCGGCGAATCGCCCGCACCTGGCCGTCCATTGCCGCCGACGGCGCGATCACGTCGGCACCGGCGCGGGCGGCAGCCACGGCTTGCTTGCCGAGGTTGATCAGGGTCTGGTCGTTGTCGACTTCATGGTTGTGCATCACGCCGCAATGGCCGTGGTCGGTGTACTCGCAGAAGCAGGTGTCGGACATCACGATCATTTCCGGCACGGCGTCCTTGGCGATCCGCGACATGCGCGAGACCAGACCGTTTTCACGCCAGGTGTCGCTGCCGTTGGCGTCCAGGTGATGGGACACGCCGAAGGTCATCACCGACTTGATCCCGGCACGGGCGTAACGCTCGATCTCGCCGGCCAGTTTGCGCTCCGGAATGCGCATCACGCCGGGCATGCTCTTGATCGGCACGAAGTCGTCGATCTCTTCTTCGACGAAGATCGGCAGCACCAGATCGTTGAGCGAAAACTCGGTTTCCTGGAACAGGCTGCGCAGGCTCGCATTGCGGCGCAGACGGCGTGGACGTGCTTCGGGGAACTGACTGGACATGGGGCCTTTCCTGAAAAACGGGCAGATGAGACGAAAGTCGTAGGGGGCGAAGCTTATGCCTTGCGGGGGACGGGGTACAAACCTGGATCAATCAACAGTGCATTACCGGGCGCGCAATAATGTGCGCACCCGGCTCACATCGGCTTATGAAGGGATGGTCAAACCGCGCACCACCGCCGGCCGTGCCAGAAAACGCTCCAGCACCCGGGTGACGTTCGGGAAGTCCTTGATGCCGACCAGATCGCCCGCCTCGTAGAACCCGATCAGGTTGCGCACCCACGGGAACGTGGCGATGTCGGCGATGGTGTAGCGCTCGCCCATGATCCAGTCGCGCCCTTCGAGGCGGGTGTTGAGGACGCTGAGCAGGCGTTTGCTTTCGTCGACGTAGCGGTCGCGGGGACGTTTGTCCTCGTAATCCTTGCCGGCGAATTTGTTGAAGAAGCCGAGCTGGCCGAACATCGGGCCGATGCCGCCCATCTGGAACATCAGCCACTGAATGGTTTCATAACGCAGTGCGCCTTCCTGGGCCAGCAACTGGCCGCTTTTGTCGGCGAGGTAAATCAGGATCGCGCCGGACTCGAACAAGGGCAGCGGTTTGTCCTCCGGACCGTGAGGATCGAGGATCGCCGGGATCTTGTTGTTCGGGTTCAGCGACAGGAATTCCGGGGACATCTGATCGTTGGTGTCGAAGCCCACGCGGTGCGGCTCGTAGGGTAGACCGATCTCTTCGAGCATGATCGAGACCTTGACGCCGTTGGGGGTCGGCAGGGAATAGAGCTGAATCCAGTCAGGGTACTGCGCCGGCCATTTCTGGGTGATCGGGAACGCGGACAGATCGGTCATATGTAGCATCCAGTCACAAAATGAAAGGCCTGAGCATAATCCACGTTTTCCGCGCTGGCTCGGGTTCTTTTTGTCCCGGCCTGCGGACTTACTTAAATCCGCAACATCCTGTCGCTAACCTGCCCTTCAGCCGCACAGCGACGCCTTTAAAGTGTGCCGCGCCAGACGGATCGAACCAAAGGCCTTCAGAGGGCTCCAAGGAAACCATTCAAGACAGGGAAAACACCCGGCCCCGGCAGCCTGCGGTGCAGAGGTTTGTCAGCCTTAACCGAACAGACTGAAGACCCTTTATTTCATGACGAACTTGATGAAAGTCGCCAGACGCTTCAAACATCGCGCCTACGTTGCCCTGCCCTCGCTGCTGGCGATGAGCGCGCTGTTCCTGTCCCTCGAATCCAGCGAAAGCCGCGCGCAACCGGTGGACGGCACCCAGACCCTGATCTTTCTGCGTCACGGGGAAAAACCTGCCGGCGGCCTCGGCCAGCTCAACTGCCAGGGCCTGAACCGCGCCATCGAACTGTCGACCCTGCTACCGGAAAAATTCGGCAAGGCCGACTATGTGTTCGCCGCCAACCCGACGCGCAATGTCGAGGAAGGCGAGCTGGACAACTCCTACAGCTACATTCGCCCGCTGATGACCATCAGCCCCGCCGCCATCAAGCTCGGCCTGCCGGTGAACATCGAGTTCTCGGCCAATGACACCAGCGACCTGGCCCGGGAACTGATCGCCGACAAGTACCACAACTCGATCATCTACACCGCGTGGTCACACGGTTACCTGCCGGAGCTGATCAACAAGGTCGCCGGCAAGGCAGTGGGCGAAAAGCAGACCATCACCGAAGACTGGGAATCCGGCGACTATGACTCGCTGTACGTGCTGACCCTGACCTGGCACAACGGCAAGGCCAGCCTGCAGAGCCACAGCTACAAGCAAGGGCTGGACAACGGCAAGGTCACTTGCCCGACCTGAGTTTTGTACTGCCTGATCTACCCCTTTCGCGGGCAAGCCCGCTCCCAGATTCGATCTTGTGCCGAACTCAAATGACGGGTTCAGCTGATTTCCGGTGTGGGAGCGGGCTTACCCGCGAAAAGGCCGCTGAATACAGCATCAAGCTTTCTGATTCAGGCGATCATGCAGATACTCAAGGACCGCTTTCTGCTCCCCGGCAAACTCGATCCGCGCACCCTTCTTCTCGCGCTGGAACACATACATCGGGTCGTAATATTCGCGCAGCAAACCTTCGATCCAGCCCCGGTGCAAGTCCACCGAACCGCTGCGCCCCTGCTCGGCCAGCGCGTCTTCCATCAACAGCAGCATCCGCCGGTGGCGTTCGCCGCCCAGACGTTTCTGCACATTGTTCAGGCTCTCGAGCAAGCGTTCGGAGAACAGCTCGAAACCCTGCTCGCCATGCACCGTCGAAAACTCGGCCGACAGGTCCACCACGTAATCACGCAGGATGCGCTGCACCCGATCCTCGAAGCTGTCTTCCAGCCAGACCATCGGGTAGTGCTGCATGCCCTGATACAACGGCAGCGGCAGCGCGCAACTGCCCACCACCCGGCTTTCGTCTTCGAGGACGAACTGGTCGATTCCGGCGTCGCGTTTCTTGAGGAGGTCGATGGCCAGGCGGTTTTCGAAGTCGATGTTCGATGGCTGGCCGGTGGCGCGCTTGCCGAAGCTGGAGCCGCGATGGTTGGCGTGGCCTTCCAGATCCAGGCCGTTGCGCAATTGCACCAGCAGTTCGGTCTTGCCGGTGCCGGTCATGCCGCCCAGCAGCACGAAATCACATTGGGTCACCGCTTGTTCAAGGGTGTCGATCAGGAAGTTGCGCAGCGCCTTGTAGCCGCCACCGATGCGGGGATAGTCGATCCCGGCTTCGCTCTTGAGCCATTGCTGGGTGATCTGCGAGCGCAGGCCACCGCGAAAGCAATAGAGATATCCGTCGGGATGGGCCCGGGCGAATTCGGCCCAGGCCTCGATGCGTTCGGCCTTCACCGCACCGGACACCAGATGGTGGCCCAGTTCGATGGCGACCTGCTGGCCGTGCTGTTTGTAGCAGGTGCCGACCTTTTGCCGTTCGAGGTCATTCATCAGCGGCAGGTTGACCGCCCCAGGGAACGCGCCCTTGTGAAACTCGACCGGTGCGCGGGCATCCATCAGCGGCCGGTCGTTGAGGAAAATGTCGCGGTAATCGGTGCAGTCGCGGAGCATCAAACCACCTCGACTGCGTGGGTCTGTCGCTCGACCAGTTCGCCGATCGGCGCCAGGTTCAGGCCCAGCTCTGCGGCCACCGCGAGGAATTCGGCGTTGCCTTCCGGGGTCACGGCCAACAGCAGGCCGCCGCTGGTCTGCGGATCGCACAGCACCCGCTTGTGCAGTTCCTGCACACGTCCGAGCTTGCTTGAATAGCTGTCGAAATTGCGCAAGGTGCCGCCGGGTACACAGCCCTGATCGAGGTAGTACTCGACGCTGTCCAGACGCGGCACGCGGTCATAGGCGATGCGCGCGGTGAGGTGGCTGCCATCGGCCATTTCCACCAGATGCCCGAGCAGGCCGAAACCGGTGACGTCGGTCATCGCGGTAACCCCGGACAACTTGCCGAAACGGCTGCCGGGCTTGTTCAGCGTGCACATCCAGTCCCGGGCCACGCCGATGTCGGCGTTACGCAGCTTGCCCTTCTTTTCCGCGGTGGTGAGGATGCCGATGCCCAGCGGTTTGGTCAGGTACAGCAGGCATCCGGCGGTGGCGGTGTCGTTGCGCTTCATGAAACGCTTTTCCACCAGACCGGTGACGGCCAGGCCGAAGATCGGTTCCGGCGCATCGATCGAATGGCCGCCGGCCAACGGAATACCCGCCGCGTCGCACACCGCGCGACCACCGCGAATCACTTCTCGCGCCACTTCCGGCGCCAGCACATTGACCGGCCAGCCGAGGATGGCAATGGCCATCAACGGGTCACCGCCCATGGCGTAGATATCGCTGATGGCGTTGGTCGCCGCGATGCGGCCGAAGTCGAACGGGTCATCGACGATCGGCATAAAGAAATCGGTGGTCGACACCACACCGCGTTCGGCATCGATTTCATACACCGCCGCGTCATCACGCGAGGCGTTGCCGACCCACAGTTTCGGGTCGAGGTTCTGCGCGCCGCTGCCGGCAAGGATCACTTCCAGCACCTGCGGCGAAATCTTGCAGCCGCAACCGGCACCGTGGCTGTATTGGGTCAGACGGATGGGTTCGCTCATGGGGCAACCTCTGGCTGGGAATGGGGCGGATTCTAGCAGAGGGGATTGCCGAGCAAAAAAAACCGCCCTTTCGGGCGGTCAAAGTGCTTCGACCACGATCAGAAGCTTTGGCTGAAGCTGATGGTCATTGCGCTGTCGTTGTTGTCGCTGGACACCTGGCCCGAATAGCCGATGCCGAGCTTGCCGGTCGGGCTGATCTGGAAGTCCACGCCGGCTTCGAGCAGCGCACTGTCCTTGGCGATCGGCACGCCCTGGGTGCTGAACGACGCGCCGCCGTCGATGAAGGTCAGGTCGGCATCCGGCTTGGTGTCGCCGTAGGCATGCCGCCAGCCGATGGCTGCGCGCGGGGTCAGTTGACTGCCGTTGGCCAGGGTCACCAGCTTGCCGATGCGCACACCGAGGGTCGAGTAGGTGATGTCCTGATCGGCATCGCCCTTCAGGCGCCCCACCCCGCCTTTTTCCTTGGCGGTGTCGCTGTCGTAGTTGACGTAAGCCAGGCCGGCGAACGGTTCGATGGCCACGCCGGCCGCATTGATGGCGTAACCCACTTCACCGAACACCTGGGCACTGCGGGCGTCGTAGTCGGCCTTCAGACGGTCGTTGTAGGCACCGACGCTGACGTCGCGTTTGGTCTCGATGCTGTGCCAGCTGTAAGCCGCGCCGAGGCGCACGGCCAGTGCATCGAACTGCGAACTCAGGTATGCCGCCAGGTGGTAGCTGTCGACCTTGGCATCGGAGTTGCGATCGTGGGCGTTGAGGTTGCCACGGGTGTAGCCCGCTGCCATCCCGGCGCGCCATTGATCGTCGAGTTGCTTGTCGGTGCCGAGCATGAAACCGCCGAGGCTGCGATCGACTTTCGCCGTGTTGCTGTCGCCGCCCATGTCGCCCCAGGCGCCGATGGCACGGGCCCAGCCGACCATTTCACCGTGGCAACCGTTGCTGCTCAACTGGGTGTCGCTCGGTGCCAGCGTGCGGCGTGGATCGTCCGATGCGCTGCAAGTCGGTTGACGCATCCGGTCATTGACCGCTTCACGCACGAAGCGTGAATCCTCCAAAACCGCGCTCGCGGTGCTGGCATGGATTTCCCCCGACAGACTGTCGAAGGCGTGACGCGCACCGGCCACGCTGAGGTTGACGATTTCGTTCTGCAACGCAGCACCCGCCGGACCGTTGCGCATCAACGCCGAAGCGGTGTTGCGCTGGTTGCGGGTGGCGGCGACGTCGGCGAACGAATTGCCGTTGCGGCTGACCACCAGGTTCACCGCGTCAGGGCTGTACACCAGCGCCGTGTCGAGGAACGCGTATTGCGGCAGATCGGCGGCGCTGAACGTGCCATTCACGCCACCGCCGGCGGTGATCAGCGAGTACACGGTGTTGCCAGTGAACGGCGCCAGGCTGTTCACTTGCAGGCCACCGCCCAGGGTTGCCGTGCCGCCGACGGCCAGAGGCGTAGCGGTTGGCGAACTGACGGTCAGGGCCAGCACACCGTCCGGGGCGTTGGTCAGGTTGCCCGCCACACTCAAGGTGCCGTCACCGCCACCGGAGGCCACCACACCGTGGTTGACCACCGAACCGACGCTGCCGTTACCGCTCAGGGCCGCGCCGTTGGCGACGGTCACTTGCCCGCCCAAGGAAGCCCGGGCTGCCCGGCTGCCGACTTGCAGAACACCCTGATCCACCGACACGGTGCCGCTGAACGGTTGATCGCCGGTCAACAGCAACCGCGCCACGCCACGTTTGGACAGTGCGCCGACGCCACTCAGACGACCGTTCAACTTCCCGTCGGTGTCCTGTTGGAACACCAGCGAAGCGTTGTCGATGATGTTGCCTTGCAGGCTGGTGGTGTTACCGATCAGCGTACCGCCGCTGACGGTGGTGCCACCGCTGTAGGTGTTGGCTGCGGTGAGAATCAGGGTGCCGGAGTCGAGTTTCTCGATCCCGCCAGTGCCAATCAGCGGCACATTGATTTGCGTGGTGGCACCGGCATTGACGCGGATCGGCGCCGGGGTGCCGCCAGGGCCGTTGACCGGGGTCAGCGTGTCACCGGCATCCGGTACCAGGCTGTAGCCGTTGACGAGGAATTGCAGCCCCGTGAAGTTCTGATTGCCCTGCACGGTGACCGTCCCGCCCTGCCCGCCGAACACTGCGAACTGGCCATTGGAGCCCAGCGCCTGAGTGCCGGTCGGGTCGGTCCAGTTGGTGCTCGGGCCCCACACGCCACTGCCGCCGCCGATGCTGCCGTCCGGATTGGTCTTGCCGCCGTTCCAGAACTGCACTTCGCCCGGCGTGTTCTGTACCAACAGGTTGACCTGATTAGCCAGCGCGGTTTGCAGGGTCAGATTGGCCGCCGAAACCGGCAGGCTACCGTAGACCAGACCGTTGTCGGTCAGCGTGCCGCCGTAGCTGAACAGTTGATACACACCAGTGCCGAAGCCGCCGGCGTTAGTGATGTTCAGCGTACCGTCGAGGGTCAGGTTGCCGGCGACATTGACCACGGTGGTGGAACTGGTGGCCGAGCCGAGGGTGAAGTCCAGATTGGTCCCCGAAGACAACGCCAGGGATCCGACCGACAACGGCGTCGCGCTGCCGCCACCCAGCAGGGTCGCACCGCTGGCCAGTTGCACGGTTCCACCGAGTTGCCCCCCGCCGCCGAGCTTCGCGCCGCTGGCGACATCGACGCTGGCACTGTTGAACACGCCATTGACGTTCAGCGTACCGGCCTGAACCGAGGTGTTGCCGGTGAAGGTGTTGTTGCCGGTCAGCAGCAAGGCGCCGGTGCCGGTTTTGTTCAGGATGCCGGCGCCGGTCAGATTGCCGGTGTAGCTGCCGTCGCTGTTCTGCTCGAAGGTCAGCGTCGCGTTGTTGACGATGGCGCCTTGCAGGCTGCTGGTATCACCACGGGTGCTGCCGCCGTTCAGTGTGGTGCCGCCGCTGTAGGTGTTGGCGCCACTGAGTACCAGGTCGCCGCTGCCGTTTTTCACCAGACTGCCGCTGCCGGTGATCGCACCGATCAGCGTGGTGTTCTGGTTGCCGGCCAGGGTCAGTTGCGCGCCGAGGTTGATGGCATTGGCCAGTTGCAGCGCCGAGGTGCTGTCGAGAGTACCGTTACCCGACACACTCAGTGCACCGCTGCTGATCGCGCTGTTGTTGCCCAGAACCAGCGTACCGCCGGCGAGCTGGGTACCGCCGCTGTAAGAGTTGCTGCCGTTGAGGGTCAGGCTCGAAGGTCCGGTCTTGATCAGGCTGCCGCTGCCGCTGACCACGCCGCCGAGGGTCAACGCGTTGGAGCCGGCGACGGTGAGTCCGCCATTGAGCACCACATCGTTGGCCAGGCTGACGGCCGTGTTGCTGTCCAGCGCCGTGCCGTTGGCGGCGGTCAATACGCCAGTGCCGAGGGCGGCGTTGTTGCCGACCACAATCTTGCCGCCGTTGAGCGCGGTGCCGCCGGTGTAGCCGTTGGCGGCGTTGAGCACCAGGGTGCCGGTGTCGTATTTGCCCAGTGTGCCGGCGCCGTTGAGCGCGACGCCAATGGTCGCCGTAGCGTTCGGATCGACCCGCACGGTGGCATTGCCCAGCGAACCGTTGACCAGATTCAGCGAACCCGCCGTACCGTTCTGCAGGCTGTAGCCGTCGGTGACGAACTGCATGCCGGTGATGGTTTGCGCGCCGTTGACGGTCACGGTGCCCGCCGCACCCTGGAACACCGCGAAGCTGTTGGTCCAGGCCTGGTTGGTGGTGCCGTTGACATCGGTCCAGTTGGTGGTCCCGCTGCCCCAGGTGCCAGTGCCGCCATCCACCGAACCGTTGGCGACGAGTTGGTTGCCGTCCCAGAACTGCACGGTGACGCCCGGTGCGGTGACCAGCAGGTTGATCTGGTTGGCCAGCGCGGTTTGCAGTGTCAGGTCGCCCGGGGTGACGCTGCCCGGCACGGTGCCGATCAGCATGCCGTTGTCGGTCAGGCCGCCGGTGTAGTTGATCAACCGATATACACCGCTGCCGAAACCGCCGATGTCGCTGACGTTGAGGGTGCCGTCGAGGGTCAGGTTCCCGCCGACGTTGACCAGCGCGTTACCACCACCGGACACCGGTGCGCCAAGGCCGACGTCGAAGTTTGAGTTGGCGTTGAACACCAGCGAGTTCACCGACAAGGTGCTGCCGGTGGCGCCGGCCAGATGACCGCCATCTGCCACGGTCACCGCCCCGCCGAGCGAGCCGCCGCCGGTCAGGGTGCCGCCGCTGTTGACCAGTACGCTGGCGCTGTCCAGCGAGCCACTGACGTTCAAGGTGCCGGCGTTGACCGTGGTGTTGCCGGTCAGGCTGTTGAGGCCGGTCAGGGTCAGCGTTCCGGTGCCGAGTTTGCTCAGTTCGCCGGTGCCGGTGAGCACGCCGTCGAAAATGCTGCTGGCGTTGTTGCCACCGATGCTCAGGGTGTTGCCGCCGCCGATCAACGCTGTACCGCTACCGGTCAGGCTGGCGAGACTGCCGGAGCCGCCGAGGTTCAACGTCGCCGCAGCGCCGAGATTGACCCCGGCGTTGCTGCCCAGTGCCGAGTTGCCCAGGGTGGTCAGGCTGCCGGACTGCACATCGAAGGTGCCGCTGAAGGTGTTGTTGCCGGTCAGCGTCAGGTCGGCCAGACCGTTCTTGGTCAGGGTGCCGGCCCCGGCGATCACGCCACCGAGGGTCAGGTTGTTGTTGCCCGCCACGCTGAGGTTGGCATTGACGTTGACATTGTTGGCCAGTACCAGCGGCGCCGTGGTGTCGAGGGTCGATGCGCCCGCCACGGTCACCGCGCCGGAGCCCAGGCCCGCCGAGGTGCCGAGGGTCACGGTGCCGGCATTCAGCGTGGTGCCGCCGCTGTAGGTGTTGATGCCATTGAGGGTCAGGTTGGAAGCGCCGTTCTTGATCAATCCACCAGTGCCGCTGACTACGCCGCTAATGGCTACGTCGCTGTTGCCGGTGTTGGTCAGGTTGGCGTTGAGCACCACGTTGTTGCCCAGCGACACCGAGGTGTTGCTATCCAGCGCCGAGGCACCGGCCACGGTCAGGTTGCCCAGACCGAGGGCGCCGTTGCTGCCGGCGGTCAGGGTGCCGGCATTGAGAGTGACGCCACCGAGGAAGTTGTTGGCCCCGCTCAGGATCAGGTTGGCCGCGCCGTTCTTGGTCAGGCTGCCGGCGCCGTTGATGGCTCCGCTGAGGGTCAGATCGTTGCTGCCGACGATAGCGAGGTTGCCCGCCAGGTTGATCGCGTTGGCCGCGCTGAAGGCGCCGCTGGCATCGAGAGTCGTGCCGTTGGCCGCGTTCAGGGTGGCCGAGCCCAGCGCGCTGTTCGACGCCAGAATCAGACCGCCCGCGTTCAGTGCCACCGGCCCGAGGAAGGCGTTGTTGCCGCCGAGGGTCAGGCTGGCCGTACCATTCTTGATCAAGCCGCCGGTGCCGGAAATGACACCGTTGAGGGTCAGCGCATTGCTGCCGAGCACGGTGAGGTTACCGTTCAACGTGGTCGCGTTGGCCAGGGTCACGGCGGTGTTGCTGTCGAGTTGCGTGCCGGCATTGGCGATTAGCGCGCCGGTGCCCAGTGCGGTGTTGCTGCCGACGACCAGGGTGCCGCCGTCCAGTTGGGTGCCGCCGGTGTAGCTGTTGGCGCCGTTGAGTACCAGGGTGCCGGCGTCGAGTTTGTTAAGAATGCCGCTACCGTCGATGTTCACACCGACCGTGGCGGTCACGCCCGGATCGACCCGCATCGCCGTGGTGCCACCGCTGCCGTTGACGGCGGTCAGCAGACCCGACGTGCCGTTGACCACGTTGTAGCCATCGGTGAGGAATTGCATCCCGGTGAACAGTTGCGTGCCGTTGACCGACACCGTGCCCGCCGTACCCTGGAACACCGCGAAGTCGCCGGCCCAGGTCTGGTTCAGCGTGCCGTTGGAATTGGTCCAGTTGGTGCCGCCGGCATCCCAGGTGCCCGTGCCGCCATCCACCGTGCCGTTGGGGATTGTCTGGCTGCCGTCCCAGAAACGCAGGTTGGTGTTCGGCGCCGACACCACCAGGTTGACCTGGTTACCGAGGGTCTGCACGAGGATGTCGCCGAGGCCGTAACCCACCGGCACGCCGGCCACGGTCAGGCCGTTGTCGGTCAGTGCACCGATGTAGTTGAACAGGCGATAGACACCGACACCGAAGCCGCCGGCATCGGTGACGTTCAGATTACCGTCGAGGGTCAGGTTGCCGCCGATGTTCATCAGCGAGCTGGTCGATGGTGTGGCGAGGCTCGCGTCGACATTACTGTTGGCCGTAAGGATCAGCGACGAGGTGGACAAGGTATTGCCCGAGGACAACGCCAGATGACCGCCGCTGTTGATGGTGATGAAACCCAGCGCCGAACCGGTACCTGTGAGCGTGGCGCCGTTGTTGATGTTGAGCTGGGTGCTGGCCAGCGATCCGGTGAGATTCAGCGTACCGGCGTTGACGTTTGTATTGCCGGTAATGCCGCTGCTGCCGGTGAGGTTCAGCGTCCCGGTGCCGACTTTGGTCAGGGCGCCGCTGCCACCGAGGTCGCCGTCGAAGGTGCTGGTGCTGTTCACGCCGCCCACGGTCAGGGTGTTGCCGCCGGCGATCTGCACACTGCCACTGCCACTCAGCCCGTTGAGGCTGGCGCTGCTGTTGAGATAGAGATTGGCACCGGCGCTAATGTTGGCGCCGGAGGTGTTGCCCAGCGCCCCGCTGCTCACGGTGGTGACGCTGCCGGAGGCGATGTTCAGCGCACCGGTGAAGGTGTTGTTGCCGCTGAGCGTCAGGTCGCCGAAGCCGTCCTTGGTCAGGCTGCCGGCGCCATCGATCACGCCGCTGAGGTTCAGGGTGTTGCTGCCGGCCAGGGTCAGGCCGGCGTTGAGGGTGATGTTGTTGCCGATGCTCATGCCGGCGCTGGTATCCAGCGTCGAAGCGCCACCGACGGTCAGGCCGCCACTGCCCAACGCAGCGGCCGAGCCCAGTGTCAGCGTACCGGCGTTGAGGGTGCTGCCGCCGCTGTAGGTGTTGGTGCCGTTGACGGTCAGGTTGGCCGCGCCGTTCTTGATCAACTGGCCGGCGCCGCTGATCACACCGCCGAGGGTCAGGTCCTGGGTGCCGCCGACGCTCAGCGCCGCATTCAGCACGACCGCGTTGGCCAGGCTGACCAGCGGCGAACTGCTGTCGAGGGTTGCTGCGCCACCGACGGTCAAGGCGCCAGTGCCGAGGGCCGAGCTGTTGCCGGCGGTCACCGTACCGGCGTTCAGCGTGGTGCCGCCGACATAGGTATTGGTGCCATTGAGGTTCAGATTGGCCGCGCCGTTTTTCACCAGGCTACCGGCTCCGGCGACGGTACCGGTGAGGGTAAGGTCTGCGCTGCCGCCGACGTTCATCGCACCGGCCAGGTTGACCTGGTTGCCCAGCGTAACAGCCGTATTGGTGTCCAGCGTGGTGCCCGCCGCGGCGTTCAATGCGCCGCTGCCGAGCGCGGTATTGCTGCCGACAATCAGCTTGCCGACGTTGAGTGCGGTGTTGCCGAAGTAAGTGTTGGCGCCGTTGAGAATCAGGTCGGCGGGGCCGCTTTTGGTCAGGCCGCCGACACCGGAGACCACACCCGCGAGGGTCAGCGCGTTGCTGCCGCCGATGGTCACGTTGCCGCCGAGGTTGACGTTGTTGGCCAGACTGGTCGCGGTGCTGGCGTCCAGCGTGGTGTTGTTGCCGGCGTTGAGCACGCCAGTGCCGAGCGCCGTGTTGGAGCCGACGATCAGTGTGCCGGCGTTCAGCGACGTAGAACCGGTGTAGGTGTTGTTGCCGGTCAGGGTCAGGGTCGAGGAGCCGGTCTTGATCAGGTTACTGCCGCCGCTGATCACGCCGCCGAGGGTCAGCGGGTTGGCGCCACCGGCGGTGAGGTTGGAGTTCAGCGCAATGGCGTTGTTCAGCGTCACGTTGGCGCTGCTGTTGAGCGTTGCACCCGCACCGCCCACGGTCAGCGTGCCGGTGCCGAGTGCCGCGCCGTTGCCGACGGTCAGGCTGCCGGCGTTGAGTGCGGTGCCACCGGTGAAGGTGTTGGCGCCGTTGAGGGTCAGGTTGGCGGTGCCGTTCTTGATCAGTTGACTGGCGCCACTGAGCACGCCGCCCAGGATCAAGCCGTTGCTGCCAGCGATGGACAGGTTGCCATTGAGGGCGACGTTGTTGTTGAGGATGACCGAGGTGTTGCTGTCGAGTGTCGCAGCATTGGCGACGGTCAGGGCGCCGCTGCCCAGTGAGGCGGCGTTGCCGACGGTCAGGGTGCCGGCGTTCAGCGTGGTGCCGCCGCTGAAGGTGTTGGCGCCGTTGAGAATCAGGTTGGCCGCGCCGTTCTTGGTCAGCCCACCGCTGCCGCTGACCACGCCGCCAAGGGTAAGGTTGGCGTTACCGGCAATGTTCAGATTGCCGCCGAGGGCGACCGCATTGCTTAGCGCCACGGTGGTGCTGGCATCGAGGGTGGTGCCTGCCGCCGTGGTCAGTGCGCCGGTCCCGAGTGCAGTGTTGGAGCCGACGATCAGCGTCCCGTTATTCAGCGCCGTACCGCCGGAGAAGGTGTTGTTGCCGCTGAGGGTCAGGTTCGCGGTGCCGCCCTTGATCAGGCTGCCGGCGCCGCTGATGACGCCGCTCAAGCCAAGCGCCTGAGTGCCACCGATGGTCAGCCCGCCCGCCAGCGCCACAGCGTTGGCCAGGGTTACCGCCGTGGTCGCATCCAGCGTTGTTCCGGCCGCTGCGTTCAATGCGCCTGTGCCGAGGGCGGTGTTGCTGCCGACGAACAAGGTGCCGCCGTTGAGCGCGGTGGTGCCGCTGTTGGTGTTGTTGCCGGTCAGGGTCAGGCTGGCGCTGCCGCTCTTGGTGATCGCGCCGGTGCCGGAGACGATGCCGGCCAAAGTCAGGGCATTGCTGCCGAGCACGTTCAACGCACCGGTGATGCCGACGTTGTTGGCCAGGGTCACGTTGCCGGTACTGTCGAGGCTGGTGCCGTTGCTGGTGTTGAGCACCCCGGTGCCCAGGGCGTTGTTGTTGCCTACGCGCAGGGTGCCGGCGCTGAGGCTGGTGATCCCGGTGTAGGTGTTGATGCCGTTGAGGGTCAGGCTGCCGCTGCCGGTTTTGGTCAGGTTGGCGGCGCCGCTGATCACCCCGCCCAGGGTCAGCGCGCCGGTGCCGGTTGCGGTCAGGGTGCTGTTGAGCGTGATCGCGTTGGCCAGCGAAATCGGCGCCGTCGCCGAGATGCTCGAAGAGCCGCCGACGGTGATGCCACCGGTACTGAACGCCTGGTTGTTGCCCACCAGCACCACACCGCCGTTGAGCACGGTGTTGCCGGTGTAAGTGTTGATGCCGTTGAGGTTGATCTGGCCGCTGCCGATCTTGGTCAGGCCACCTGTACCGGAGATCACACCGTTGAGGGTCATGCCGTTGATGCCCTGCAGGGTCAGGCCACTGGCGCCCAGATTGATCTGGTTGGCCAGGGTCAAACCGGCGTTGCTGGCCTGAAGGATCCCGCCGTTGGACGTCAGCACACCGCTGCCGAACGCGCCGTTGTCGTTGAACTGTGCGACACCGCCATTGAGGGTGGTCGCACCGCTGACCAACGGACCCTGCAAGGTCCAGGTGCCGCTGTTGAGGGTCAGGTTGTTGAAGTTGACATAGACCGCGCTGGACGCCGTGCCGGTCCCGGTGGTGCCACCGCCGAGGCCGATCGGGTTTTGCAGGATCAGTGTGTTGGTACCGGCTGCGCCGCCGTCAATCGTGCCAGTCGGGGCGAAGGTCAGATTGACGCCGATCAGACCACCAAGGCCCACGGAGACTTGCACACCGTCACCGACGTTAACGCTCGAACCGGTGATCGCGTAGAAGGTGTTGGTGCTGCCCGCCCCCATCGACAAACCGCCGGTGATGTTACCGGCGTTGGTGAAGGTGTTGCCCGCCACTGACGTTTCGAACGCCATCCGCCCGTTGATCGTGCCGCTGGCGCTGTTGGTCATATTGACCTGCGAACCGCCATACACCCCGACCACCGGCGTATCGGCCAGGGTGATTCCGCCGACCGACAATCCGGTGGAGGTGATGGTGCCGTCGTTGGTGATGGTCGTCGTGCCCGACACCGAGTTGTTCACGGCAATCCCCAGACCGTCGATGCTGGTCAGGTTGAGGCCGAGCAACATGCCGGTGCCGCGAATGATCCCGGTGGTGTTGTTGGCGATGCTCACCGTGCTGGTCGCGCCGGTGCCGATGAACGCGCCGCCACTGAGAATCGACACCAGGCCGAGCAACGCCGGGTCGAGGGTGCCGGAGTTGTTCAGGTTGATGTTGGCCCCGGTCAGGTTGATCACCTTGCCGCCCAGCGTCGCGTTCATCTGCGCGCCGTTGGTGACGTTGACCGTCACGCCGCTGCTGGCGCTGCTGTAGTCATTGAGAAACAGCGGCAGCGTCGGAACACCCGAACAGGTGATCGTGGAGCCCGCGGCCGAGCAGGTGGCGAACGCCTGCTCGCTGGCCCCGCCGAACAGAAGTCCGGCGACGCTCAGGTGCACTGCAAGGGAAAGTGGGGAAAAGCGCGAAACGAGGGCGACACCAAACCTTGCTTCCACGGGTTACTCCTTTCGTGGCCAATTTCATCCTTGAAGGCGTGCGACGGCGGCAAGATTCAACACGCGTATCAAGCGTATGACGGTCATCAGATAAACCGTCTATTCCAGACACACGCTAGTTGATGCCCTGCGATGGGGCATTGATTAAATAGTGTTAATACTTTTGTGCGATAAGGCGCTGCGGTGATACTTCCAGCCGTTCTGAACAAGGTTTTGAGGTGCTTGATACGGGCCAGGCCTGCACCTGACCGAGGTGCCAGATAAACCACCGAATTGATCGATTTTTCAGGGCATTGCGAAAACTGGTACGGCTTGTGCAAACGTTTGCGAGTCGCTGTTGACCGCATTTTCGTAACAAAACCGTACAGCCCCGAAAAACCGGGCCCTGATCCGCAAAAAGGACTTTGAATGCACGCTTCTTCCTGCCGCCGCCGTCGTGGTGCGCGACCATTTGCTGTTTCCCTGCTACTGGCCGGCGTTACCGGAGTTCTCAGCCACACGGCGCTGGCGCAACCTGCCTTGCCCGAAGAATCCGCCCAGGGCGAAGCCCTCAGCCCCGAAGCCAGCCCGCCGAAAAAAGGCGCGTACCTGTCGGACTGGTATAACCAGGACCTGATGCTGATCGGCAGCAAGGACATCAGCTTCGGCCCGCAACCGGCGGACGATATCTACCTGGAATACGAATACTTCGGGCGCAAGGGCCCGTTCGAGCTGTACGGCTACATCGACATTCCGAAGATCTTCAACATCGGCAACAGCCACGACAAAGGCGTGTGGGATCACGGCTCGCCGGTGTTCATGGAGCACGAACCGCGCATCTCCATCGACTACCTCGCCGGCCGCAGCCTGGCCATCGGGCCGTTCAAGGAATGGTACGTGGCGTTCGACTGGATCTACGACCACGGCAGCCGCAAGGAAAACCGCGCCAACACGCTGTACAGCGGTCTGGGGACCGACATTGACACCCACTCGCGGGTCAACCTGTCGGCCAACCTGTACGGGCGCTACCAGTGGGAAAACTACGGCGCCAGCAATGAATATTCGTGGGACGGCTACCGTGCGCAGCTCAAGTACATCGTGCCGATCGACAAATTCAGCAACGGTGCCTCGCTGACCTACATTGGCTTCACCAACTTCGATTTCGGCTCGGACCTGCACAAGGACAACCCCGCGCGCACCGCCAATGCCACGGTGGCGACCAACGTCTTGCTGTACTCGTTCACCCACCTGCGTTTCACCCTGGTGGGTCGTTACTTCCACAACGGCGGCAACTGGGAGGACGGCAGCGAGCTGAACTTCGGCGACGGCAACTTCCGCGCACGTTCCAACGGCTGGGGTTACTACGCCGGCATCGGTTATCAGTTCTGAATCCAGGAGCCATCATGAAAGCAATGACGCGTGTATCACTGGCCGCTGCGGCCCTGCTCTCCTCCACCGCCTGGGCGGCCGAGGCACCGATTCAACCGAAAGTGGTGCTGATCACCATGTTCGCCCCGGAGGCGCAAAACTGGATCGAGCGCCTCGAACTCAAACAGGAAATCCGCGTGCCGGGCCTGTCGGCCGAGTACCCGACCATCCGCTGCAACACACAGCAGGTGTGCCTGATGACCACCGGCATGGGCCAGACCAACGCAGCCGCCTCGACCCTGGCACTGGCGCTGTCACCGAAATTCGACCTGCGCAAAAGCTACTTCCTGATCGCCGGGATTGCCGGCATCAGCCCGAAACACGGGACCATCGGCACCGCTGCCTGGGCGCATTATCTGGTGGAGTTCGGCACCCAGTGGGAACTGGATTCACGCGATGCGCCGTCGAGCTGGCCGACCGGTTACCTCGGCATCAACACCAAAGGCCCGAACGAAAAGCCGCCGCTGGACTACAAGACCGAGGTCTTCGAACTCAACCCGAAACTGCAGGCCAAGGCCTTCGCCCTGAGCCACAAGGTCGAACTGAGCGAGAGCAAGGAATCGGCCGCGTGGCGCCAGAAATACCCGGCAGCACCGGCCAATCAGCCACCGGTGGTCACCCGCTGCGACACGCTGGCAGGCAACACCTGGTTCTCCGGCACGCGCCTGAGCGAACGCGCCGAGGTCTGGACCAAATTGCTGACCGACAACAAGGGTGAATACTGCACCACCCAACAGGAAGACAACTCCACCTACGAGGCTTTGCTGCGTGCCAGCCGCGAGGGCCTGGTGGACGTGCAGCGCCTGGCCGTGGTGCGCGCCGGCTCCGACTTCGACCGCCCGGCGCCGGGCGGCAGCGAAGTGGACAACCTGCTCAAGTACGCCGACCAGGGCGGATTTGTGCCGGCATTGGAAAACCTCTACCGCACGGGGAATCCGCTGGTGCAGGACATCCTCAAGCACTGGTCGGCGTGGGAGAACGGCGTGCCGGACGCATAAGCATCAAGGCATCAGGATGACCTTGTCGCCGCTGCCCTGATTGACATCGGCATAGCGCGCCAGCCCTTCGGCCAACGGTGCTTCGACCAGTCCTTGCGGCAGTGGCAGCAGGTCTTCGTCGAAGAACCGGCCGAACTGCTCGAGCATTGCCGCACAGGCTTCAACGCCGTACAGCAACGAGTTGATGCCGACCACGGAGCCACCCTTGCGATACAGGGCCAGCGCCGGCAGTTGTACATAGCCGTCCACCGGCGCAGCGATGATCGCAATGCGTCCGAACGGTGCCAGCGCCGGCACCGAGGCCGGCAGCCAGAACCCGGTGGTGTCGAAGATCACGTCGGCGCCGCCGCGGTATACCGCATTGACCTGCGCGCCGAGCTCTTCAGGCTTGTCCAGCTGAATCGTCTGATAACCCTGCGCCTGCAAGTCCTTGACCTGCTCCGGCCGCCGCGCCGCCGCCAGCAACTGCGCGCCACGCACTTTGGCCAGCGCCAAGGCTGCCGTCGCCACCGCCCCGCCGCCGATCACCAGCAAACGGGTTTCTGCATTCACCAGACTGCGCTCCAGCGCATCCCACGCCGTGGTGTAAGGCACGCCGAGGCTGGCGGCCTGGGTGAAACTCAGGTGCGAAGGTTTGTGCGCCACGCCATTGGCCGGCAGTTTGACGAACTGCGCATGGGAGCCATCGGCAAAAAAGCCCAGCTCGCGCCCGGTGCCCCAGACTTCCTGGCCGATCAACGCCCGCGGCCCTTCGACCACCACCCCGGCAAAGTCCCGACCGGGAATGCGCGGCAGCGTGGTGTACGGGAAACGCCCGAGCACGTTTTTCACATCGCTGGGATTGAGGCCTGCCGCCTTGATCTGCACCAGCACCTCATCGGCCCCCGGCACCGGCGTCGGCACCTCGACGAAGCGCAGGGAAGACAGGTCGCCGGTTTTATCGAATTGCAGTGCTTTCATGAGTTCATCCACCGAATGAAAAAAGGAAATTCAGGACAACCAGCCGCTGACCAGTTGCCGGCCCAGCGGCCACAACTGCTCACCCGCCAGCATGCCCAACAGGCCGACCCGCGCGATGGCCGGCGGTGCCGGGGAACGGAAATCCAGCGCGCCATACAACAGGCCGACGCCCAGACCGATGCCCAGGGAAATCAGGTAGTTCATGGGATCACTCCGCCACATAAAGGGAATGGGCAAAGTCTAGGGAAGGCTGTGCGAAAGCACCGGCCAAGGACTTCTGAATTTCGGCCAAATCAGCCTGAAAGCTGCCCGACACCGAACTGCGAAGGCGCCACGCCCAGCTCACGACGGAACATGTCGCTGAAACTGCTCGGCGAATAACCCAGCTCCCGGGCAATCGCGCTGACCGGCACGCCCTGAATCAACTCGGCCACTGCCGTCGCCAGTTGCACCTGCCGCCGCCATTCGGCGAAGCCCATGCCCAGACCTTCCTTGAACAACCGCGCCAACGTTCGCACGCTGGCCCCGGCGTTTTCGGCATGTTGCTCGAAAGGAATCTCCAGCGATGGCGCGGCCATCACCGCCTGACACAGACTCATCAGCCGCCGGTCGGCGTCGTCCGGCAACGGGATCTTCAACTGTGAACGCCTTGCGCGTTTCAGCTCCAGCAGCGCCAGCCCGACCAGCGCTTCGTAATATTCGGCATCGCCGCTGTCACCCTGCTCCACCAGCCCGACGATCAGCTCGCGCAGCAAACCACCGACCTCGATCACCTGCACCGTCTGATCCAGCGTCGCCGCCAGCGCCGGGCGCAGGTAGATATTGCGCATCTGCAAATCCGACACCACGCGAATCCCGTGGGGCACTCCCGGCGGCAACCACACCGCCCGTTGCGGCGGCACCACCAGCGCCTCGTGCGGGGTTTCGACCCACATCACCCCGCTCATCGCATACAGCAACTGCCCCCAGACATGCTCGTGCGGTTCGATAAACAACCCACGCGGATAGGTACGCGCCAGCGGCTGCACCGGCACATCGGTATCACTCAGATCGGGGGGCGCGGCAAGGGCCATGGCGAACATTCATCAGAGTTGGCGAAGGCGTCATGGTAACCAGTGCACCCGGTCAATCGCCATTGATAGATACCGTCGGACAATCCGAGTGAATTTTCCCGGTGCGCAGCGATCCTTCTATTACCACAGGGAGGAAGAACGGCTTTATGAACAACGCAAAACTGTACGTCATCGATTACACCCTTCACGGCACGCCAAAGTCGTTCATTATCCGTTCGGACAAAATGGACAACACCGAGGCGTGGCACTGGGCAAGCTGCGACGCCGGGGTGGGCCGCATCCCGCGCTTCGGCCGGGAAAAAGTGCAAAAGACCAGCAAGCCGATGGCAGAAAAATTCGGCGTGGAAAATGTCACCTGGCGACCGGCAAGCTAAGCTTGCGCGCAGGCGGGGACACTTTCGGGGGAACACACATGACAACCATCAGCAGCCCGGCGCATCTGGACTACAGCCTGGACACCGCAACCGGCCGGGTCACCCGAAGCATCGACTGCCCGGTTGGCCTGGAACCCGTCGAAAACGATCCCTACTGCTTCGCCCTGCGCGCCCCGGCCCCACAACCGGAAGACCTAGAACGAGCCACAACCGTCGACGTCCGGGTCGAAGGCCGACGCCTGCAAGGCACCGTCCGCCACACCGAACGCCTGGACGACGACAGCCTGAAACTGCAAGTGGAGCCTGACTAGGCTCCACTTTTTCATGCAGCCCGTTATTTCGGGTGCGCGCAATGGCAACCCTTGCCAGAGCACTCTTCACCACCCTTGTGGTGATGAGCGCAGGCCTCACAGCAATAGTGCTTGCCGTGCGCCACGTAAGAATGCTCGCCTTCCTTGATCTTGCAGCTACATCCCGGGCAATCGCATTTTCTGTCGGCCATGAAACAGACTCCTTTGGTAGTGGTTGTCTGAGGCTGAAGGAACAAGCCGTGCTACCAGTGTAGAAGCTGAAAAGCACTCAACAACCAAACCACTCACCACTCACCACGATGAGCGTTAGCTCGAGTACCGCTTTTGATCGCGAGGCCCGTCGGCAGGCTGAGTGGAGGGATTGATCCGGGGGTGGGAGCGCAGCGACCGTGCGGCGCAGCGACCGTGCGGCGCAGCCGCATGCATCGAGAGGAGGTGCAGCGAAGCAAACCGTAGGCGATGCCCCCGGATCGATCCCGGAGCGAAGGAACCCGAGCCACAGCGAGGGCCGTACGTCAGGGCCTAAGACCTTTGGTTACTTTGGGGCGTTTGCCAAAGTGACTCGCTGTAAGAGCCATCCCTTTCAAGGTCTTTTCGTTTTAGCGGCCTTGATTACCCGGTCCGTTGAAACATGTGCATGCACCGCAGTGCCTTGCACCCATGTTTTGGGTTTAGGCACCTTGGGGCCCCGTGGACTTTTCGCAACTTGTTTGGGTTGGATGTTTCTGGCCAGTTCCAACAAGCGCTGGGCCAGTTTTTCCAGAGGTATGACGGGAAAATATTCCAGGGGCAGCGCGATTTGCAGGCCTTCATAACCACTCCGGACCTGAACCGCCAAGTGATAGGTTGAGGCTTCCCAGCCGTCAGGCTGAGTATCCTGATGGGCTTGCTCGACGCTTCGCTTGAGTACGGCCAGGACGTTGTAGGCCAATACCGCGGTAGCGAACCCGAGCAATGCAGCCTTTGGACTACCAAGGGTTTCGATTTCGCTTTCCAGGATTGCTTCCAGTCGCTGGAACATGCCTTCTATGCTCCAGCGACGGCGATAGAGTTCCGCGATCTGCTGTGCGCTGATGCTTTCAGGCAGGTTGCTCCAGAACATCAAGCTGCTGTCACCCGAGTCCGTTGGCGAGTGAAGCGTCAGTTCAACACGCCGACACTGGTAACCGCCTCTGACCTGAATAATCTGCTCACGCACAGTGCCCGTGTTTACAGGCACTGGTTCTTGCCAATGCCCCTCTTGAATCAGGCGTGGATGCTTGGCTTGTTGACGAATGACAAAGGAGGTTTTGACCTGCTCGCAAGCCTCCATGACCGGGAGCGTGCAATAGAGTCGATCGGCCAGCCACACCTGGCCCGGCTCGGCATCGGCCAAGAGAGGCAACACGCAAACACGCTCGCTTGCGTAGGCATCCTCGCACGCCTGCAGGTCGATGACCTGGTCCAGGTCGGGGTCGTAGACAACCACCGAGAAACCGGGTCGAGCGGCACCACGCTCGTGGCGTAAAGCCCCCAGTCGTTTCTCGGTGGATGCCAAGTGATTACCGTCTACCACCCGGACCTGCCACTCCGGCAGCATCTGCGTGCAACCCAACTCCTTGATGGTTGGAGCCAGGCGCTGCGCACAGCCCGTGACCAGTGCGCGCAACAGAGCTGGCTCGGTACGACTGATCTTGTCGTAGAGCGCCGCCAGACTGACAGGAAGATCTTCCAGTTGCCGCGCGGCGGCGTGCAGGGAAGGCTTCAAGCCCAATGAAACAAGGGACATCAGCTTGATAATGGTCGAGAACAACAGCTCACGAGAATACTGCCGTTGCCGATGTTCTTCGAAGACCTGATCAACCCACTCAGGGGCAATAGCGTGCTCCAGTGCCAATTTGGCCATAACGCTGGCAGGTGCTTTTTTCTCGAACCTCGCTAAAACCTCTGCCCACATCGCTTCGTCGTCCTGACTGAATTTTTGGGGCATTTTAACCAAAGACCTTGAAAGGGATGGCTGTAAGAGCGAAACCGCCAGCGCCAGCACCCGAAGAAACGGATATGTACCCAATAACCCGGGAACCTGGTCGGCCCAAAGGCCGCCACGTTCAAACAGCCTGCCGAACACTACTGCGAAACATGAATACCAACGCCAGCCCCAAACAAACCATCGCCAAAACCCGACTCGAAGACAACTCAATCGCCGGATTCCCCAACCACCCAAAATTATCAATCAACATCCCCATCCCCAGTTGCCCGACAATCACCGCCACCGTCGCCACCGCCGTCCCCACCCGAGGCACCGCCCCCACCATCACCATCATGTACACCACGCCGAACAGTGCACCGCTGAGTTGCCACTTCGGCACCTCAAGCAGACTCACCGCCTGCGCAGGCTCAAAAAACAGAATCAACAACCCCGTAGAAACCGCCCCCACCACAAACGTCAACAAACTGCTGCGCAACACACCAACGGTCTCCCCCAACCGCCCATTGATCGCCGCCTGCACACTCAACACCGCACCCGCCAACACCACCACCGCCAACAAAATAACCAGACTCATCACTCACCCCCGCGCAATCAAAATCAGTGCCGCCACAATCAACCCCAACGCCAGCCAACGCTCGCCGTTGACCTTCTTGCGCGTAGCGCCAAACCAGCCGAAATGGTCGATCAGCACACTCTTGCCCACCTGCCCCGACAGAATCGCAATCATCGTCATCGCAATCCCGATGTGCGGCGTCGCCAGCGTCAGCACCACCACGTACATCGGCCCCAGAAACCCGCCGATCAACTGCCAGCGCGGCAGATCCGTCAGCGCCGGGCCTTTCTGTGGCCCCGCGAACAGCAACAGCAAAAACAGAATCGCCGACCCCACCCCAAAGATGCTCAAAGTCGCCCACAGGTGCCCGACCTGCTCACCCAGCGGCCCGAGCAACCCGGCCTCCACCGACAAACCCATGCCGGCCAGAATCACCAGCGACAACAGCAACAAGCGCAAACCCGGCCGGGCGACCGGAGCCGGCGCGGCACTCAATTCATCAAACGACTGCATCTGAAAAACCTCTGAAGGACACGATGGCGCGGATTATCGGCTGGCGCAGCTGTGCGATAAATGGGAGCATCCGGACAACACTTTTGCGCAACTCGCACAACAGGACACTCGATGCACGGGCTCAACGAACTGGGATTCAAGGCGCTAAGGCTGTTTGTGGCGGTGCTCGACCACGGCAGCTTTTCCGAAGTCGCCCGCCGCGAGGGCGTGGCACCCTCTTCAATTTCCCGGCAAATCCAGTTGATGGAACAGGCGCTGAACCAGCAACTGCTTTACCGCCACACCCGCGCAGTCACGCCGACCGAAGCCGGGCGCATGCTCGGCCACCACGCGCGGCTGGTGCTGGTGCAACTGGAGGAAGCCGAACAGGCGTTGCAGGAACAGCAAAGCGAGCCCACCGGGCTGGTACGGATCAACGCCCCGGTCGTGTTCGGCCAGCGCCATCTGACGCCATGGCTCGGCCAATTGTGCGAGCGTTATCCGAAGCTGCAACTGGACATCCAGCAAACCGATCACTACATCGACCCGCTGCAGGAAGGCGCCGACCTGCTGTTCCGCATCGGCCCGTTGCATGACTCGAGCATGCAGGCACGGATCCTCGCGCCGCACCGGTTTCAGGTCGCGGCCAGCCCGGCGTATCTCCAGCGTTTCGGCACGCCACAGCATCCTGAAGACCTCGCCCGCCATCAGTGCCTGGCCTACAAGGGTGCGACCGGCCAGCAGCGCTGGTTCTTCCGGCAGGATCAGGGTGAATGGACGCCGTATTCGGTCAAAGGCCCGATCACCGGCAATCACGCCGACACCCTGACCCAGGCCGCCGAACAGGGTTTGGGGCTGGTGATGTTTCCGTCATGGCTGATTGGCGAGGCAGTGCGTGAGGGCACGCTGGTGCCTGTGCTGGGGGATTTTCAGGTGTCGAACAGTGTGGAGCCGCAGCAGATTGCGGTGCTGTGGCCGGGGAGCCGGCGGTTGTCGGTGAAGGTGCGGACGGTGATTGATTTCTTTATCGAGTGTTTTGGGGAGGTGCCGTATTGGGACAGACCTTGACGGCCTGCCCCGACAACGCCATCAGATCCGGAACTGCCCGACCAGTTTGCCCAACCGCTGCCCCAACTCAGCCAGACTCCGCGAAGTCTGCGCCCCCAACTGTGTCTCATCCGCCACGTTGTCCACCGCCACCGCAATCTGATGCACGCTACGGTTGATCTCTTCGGCCACGGCCGTCTGCTCCTCAGCGGCACTGGCGATCTGCGCGTTCATCGAGTTGATTGTGGCGATCAGATCCGCCATGGCATCCAGCGATGCCCCCGCCTGATTGGCCTGAGCCGACGTGCCGTCACCCGCTTCACTTGAGCGGCGCATCGCTTCAACCGCCGACTGCGTACCGGCCTGCAAGCGATCAATCATCCCCTGGATTTCCTGAGTACTGATCTGCGTGCGCGAAGCCAGCGCCCGCACCTCGTCCGCCACCACCGCAAACCCGCGCCCGGCCTCGCCGGCCCGGGCCGCTTCGATTGCGGCGTTGAGCGCCAGCAGGTTGGTCTGCTCGGCAATCGAGCGAATCACCCCGAGTACACCGACAATCGATGACACGTCCTGCTGCAAGCTGTCTAGGGACACGCCGCTGCTGCGGATGTCGTCCACCAACGCATGAATCTGTTTGATGCTGCCGGCCACCACGCGCTTGGCGGTCTGGCCTTCTTCGTCGGTCTGCTGCGCGGCGACGGCGGCGTTCTGTGCGCTCTTGGCGACTTCTTGCGCGGCGGCGGACATTTCGTTGATCGCCGTGGCCACCTGATCGGTCTCGTGGCGTTGACGCTCCATGGCCTGATCCGAACGCTGGGCCTGATCCGAGACTTGCGTCACCAGCCCGGTCAGTTGTGTGGTCATCTCGGTGATCTGCCGCACCAGGCCGTGGATCTTGTCGACGAAGCGGTTGAACGAGCCGGCCAGTTCGCCGAGCTCGTCCTGACTGGTGATGGTCAGGCGCCGGGTCAGGTCGCCCTCGCCCGCTGCGATGTCATCGAGGTTGGCTTTCATCAGGTTCAGCGGCCGCAGAATGGTATTGGCCAGCACCAGCCCCGCCACCGCGATCACCAGCAACACGACCACCGCCACGCCGACGATGCTCAGCACCACGCCTTCCATGCGCTCCTGAACCTGGGCCTGGACCAGCGCTACTTGCGCCTCGATGCCGTCGAGATTGACCGACGTACCGACCGCCATGTCCCACTTCGCCAGGTATTCGGTGTAGCCGAGTTTCGGCACCAGCACTTGCGCATTGCCCGGCAGCGGCGAGCTGTATTGCAGGTAGTGAGTACCGTCCTTCGCCACTTTCACCAGGTCGCGGTTGACGTAGACGCCGTTCGGGTCGCGGTTGTCCTTGAAGCTTTTGCCCACGCCTTCGGGATCGGTGGACTTGAACAGGCGCACGGTCTCGGAATCGTAGCCGAAGAAGTAGCCGTCCTTGCCGTACTTGATGCCCGACAGCAGCTTGATCACCTGCGCCCGTGCGTCGGTGTCGCCGGGCGCGGCAGCGTCGTAAAGCGGTTTGATGGTGGTCATGGCCACCGCAACATAGCTGGCCAGAGTGGCCTTGGCATCACCGAGCAGGCGTTCGCGGGTCTGTTCGACTTCCTTGTGCGCCTGTTCCTGGAGGATGAACAGCGTGGTCAGGCTGATCACCAGTGCAAAGAGCAAGACCGGAAGGACGGCAAGGGACAGGACTTTAGCCTTGAGACTCAGGCGCATGGGGGCTCACTCTTTTGGTTTTATTGGCGTGGTTAAAGGCGTTAACGGCACGCGAAAGCAAAAGTTGAGTCTGGAGACACCTCATGTCCTTGTGGGAGCGGGCTTGCCCCGGGCGGCGATCCGACGATAGCGGTGTTTCAGTCACATAAATATTGAATGTGCGGACGCCATCGCGGGCAAGCCCGCTCCCACAGGGAATTTGGTTGTTACAAGACCATTGCGGCCATCCAGCCGGCCGCCAGCAACGGCAGGTTGTAGTGCAGGAAGGTCGGCACCACGGTGTCCCAGATGTGGTGATGCTGGCCGTCGATGTTCAGGCCGGAGGTCGGGCCGAGGGTCGAGTCCGAGGCCGGCGAGCCGGTGTCGCCCAGGGCCCCGGCTGTGCCGACGATGCAGACGATCGCCATCGGACTGAAGCCCAGCTGCACGCACAGCGGCACGAAAATCGCCGCGAGGATCGGCACCGTGGAGAAGGACGAACCGATGCCGATGGTCACCATCAGCCCCACCAGCAGCATCAGCAAGGCGCCGATGGCCTTGCTGTGATCGATCTGCGCCGCCGCGCTTTCGACCAGCGTGCGCACCTCGCCAGTGGCCTTCAGCACTTCGGCAAAACCCGAAGCGGCGATCATGATGAAGCCGATCATCGCCATCATTTTCATGCCTTCGGTGAACAGGCCGTCAGTCTCGCGCCACTTGACGATGCCCGAGGCCGAGAAAATCAGGAAACCGGCCAGCGCCCCGATAATCATCGAGTCCAGCAGCAGCTGGATAATGAAGGCTGCAGCAATAGCCAGACCGGCAATCCCGATGGTCATCGGGTTGTAGGCGACGCTGACCTGCTCAACCTGTTCGATCTTCTCCAGATCGTAGACACGCTTCTTGCGGTAACTGAAGAACACCGCCATCAACAAGCCAAACACCATGCCTGCCGCCGGGATGGCCATCGCATGCATGACGTTGACCTGGCTGATGTCGACGCCGGCCTTGCTGACGTTGGCCAGCAGAATCTGGTTGAGGAAGATGTTGCCGAAGCCCACCGGAAACACCATGTACGGCGTGATCAGGCCGAAGGTCATGACGCAGGCAATCAGCCGGCGATCCAGTTGCAGCTTGGTCAATACATATAGAAGCGGCGGCACCAGCAACGGAATGAACGCAATGTGGATCGGCAGGATGTTCTGCGAAGCAATCGCCACCACCCACAGCAGGCCGATCAGCAGCCATTTGACGCTGCCACCACCGGATGCGTGCTGACGATCGACCATCGCCAGGGCCTTGTCGGCCAGTGCATGGGCCAGGCCGGACTTGGCAATCGCCACGGCGAAAGCGCCGAGCAACGCGTAGGACAACGCCACCGTCGCCCCGCCGCCCAGGCCACTGTTGAAGGCCTTGAGCGTGGCGTCGATGCCCAGGCCGCCGGTCAGGCCACCGACCAGCGCACCGACGATCAACGCGATCACCACATGCACCCGGGACAGGCTGAGGATCAGCATGACGCCGACCGCAGCAATCACTGCATTCATTTCACTACCTCAAAAACACGACGGTAAAGCCATTCACCGCCAGACAGGATGAGTCCGGCCGGCAAGCCACGAAGGTCGCCAGCGGATTTGCATAGAGGGTCTTATTAGAAGGGCGCGCACTGTGCCGCAGAGCGCGCGCAGTGTCAAAGCGACCGGTCGCGTCACTGTGTAACTTTCCATGATCAAACCGGTGACAACGGCATATCCGCCACAAAGTGCGTCAATTCGCCCTATTGCGTTTGCGCCATAAAGAAAGTCGAAACGCGGCCGTTACAGTGCAAAGTCTCAGATATTTATCGAATAAGGACGTCTCCATGTCGCTCAGACAACTTTCCATCCAATGGAAAATCACCCTGCTCGCCGGCCTCTGCCTGGCCGGTATCGTGACCCTGTTGGTGGGTCTTTCGCTGTATCGCATGGAGCACAGTTCCGAACTGGTCAAAGCCTCCAGCATGGAGATGCTCACCGAATCGGCCCAGGCGCGCATCGAATCCCAGGGCGAAGTTCAGGCCGCGGGCATTCGCCAACAGTTCATGGACGCCTATCAATATGGCCACGGCTTCTCGCGCCAGGTGCTGTTCCTGCGCGAACAGGCCGAGAAGCGCTTCCTCGATGCCTTCGACCTGCGCGAAGACATGACCCGTCAGGTGAAATCGGCGTTGCAGGCCAACCCGGAACTGCTCGGCCTGTCGCTGGTGTTCGAAGCCAATGCACTGGACGGCAAGGACGAGCTGTTCGCCGGGCAAAGTGAATTAGGCAGTAACGACAAGGGCCGCTTCGCCCTATACTGGTCGCAGCCGACGCCGGGCAAAGTGACCTCGATGGCGCTGCCGGAAAGCGACATGGCCGACACCAGCACCGGCCCTAGCGGCCAGGCCGCCAACGCCTGGTTCACCTGCCCGCGCACCACGCTCAATCCGTGCGTGATCGAACCGTACTTCTATGTGATCGACGGGCAAAAGGTGCTGATGACCAGCATCGTGTTCCCGCTGATGGTCAACGGCAAAGTCATCGCCTCGCTGTCGGTGGACATCAATCTCAACAGCCTGCAGGCGATCAGCCAGGGTGCCAGCAAAAAGCTCTATGACGGCCAGACCGCCGTGAGCATCATCAGCCCCGCCGGCCTGCTCGCCGGTTACAGCCCGGACGCCAACAAACTCAGCCAGCGCCTGGATGCCGTGGACACCACCAGCGGTGCCGAACTGCTGCGCCTGCTGGCATCGAGCAAATCCGTCAGCAGCCTGCACAGCAATGCACAGCTGAAAGTGCTGTCGCCGTTCCAGCCGATTCCTGGTGGTCCGTCGTGGGGCGTGCTGCTGGATGTGCCGGAGAAAGTCCTGGTCAGCCGTGCCGAAGCGCTCAAGCAGCAACTGGACGCCAGCAACACCTCGGGCACCCTGATCGAACTGAGCCTGGGCGTGCTTGCAGCACTGCTCGGCCTGCTGCTGGTGTGGCTGATGGCACGCAGCGTGACCAAGCCGATTCTCGGCGTGGCGCACATGCTGGAAGACATCGCCAGCGGCGAAGGCGACCTGACCCGCCGTCTGGCCTACGACAAGAAAGACGAACTCGGCCAACTGGCCGGTTGGTTCAACCGCTTCCTCGACAAGCTGCAACCGATCATCGCCGAGGTGAAACGCTCGGTGCAGGACGCGCGCAACACCGCCGACCAGTCTTCGGCCATTGCCACCCAGACCAGCGCCGGCATGGAGCAGCAATACCGTCAGGTCGATCAGGTCGCCACCGCGTCCCACGAAATGAGCGCTACCGCCCAGGACGTGGCCCGCAGCGCGGCACAAGCCGCCGAAGCAGCCAAGGATGCCGACCGCGCCACCCGTCAGGGCCTGACCGTGATCGACCGCACCACCGCCAGCATCGACACCCTCTCCGCCGACATGAGCGCGGCGATGGTGCAAGTCGAAGGCTTGGCCGCCAACAGCGAGAAGATCGGTACGGTGCTGGAGACCATCCGCGCCATCGCCGAGCAGACCAACCTGCTGGCCCTCAACGCCGCCATCGAAGCCGCCCGTGCCGGTGAAGCCGGACGTGGCTTTGCCGTGGTCGCCGACGAAGTGCGCAACCTCGCCCGCCGCACCCAGGAGTCGGTGGAAGAAACCCGCCAGGTGATCGAGCAATTGCAGAACGGCACCCAGGACGTGGTCGGTTCGATGGGCAACAGCCATCGTCAGGCCCAGGGCAGCGTCGAACAGGTCGGCCAGGCCGTAACCGCGTTGCGCCAGATCGGCGATGCGGTGACGGTGATCAGCGACATGAACCTGCAGATCGCCAGCGCCGCTGAAGAACAGAGCGCGGTGGCCGAAGAGATCAACAACAACGTCGCGACGATCCGTGATGTGACGGAGTCGTTGTCGGGGCAGGCGAATGAGTCGGCGCGGGTGAGTCAGTCGCTCAATAGCCTGGCGAATCAGCAGCAGAGTTTGATGGATCAGTTCCGGGTCTGACGCTCAAACCCGCTCACCACAGATTCCTGTGGGGGGCGGGTTCACCGCCGGGGCAACTGAATCTCCACCTTCAACCCGCCCCACTTACTTTCGCCAAGCAACAAAACCCCGCCCCAAGTCTCGACAATATCCCGCACAATCCCCAGCCCCAACCCATGCCCATGGGTCTGCTCATCCAGCCGCGTGCCCCGACTGAACACCTGATCGCGCTGCGCCTCGGGAATCCCCGGCCCGTCATCTTCCACGCTCAGCACAAAACCTTCAGCCGTCTCGACCACGCTGAGACGCACCTCGGCATCCGCCCACTTGCAGGCGTTGTCCAGCAGGTTGCCAAGCAGTTCCAACAGGTCCTCACGATCCCACGGCAATTGAAGTCCCGATGGCGCAACGTAACTCAGCGAAAGGTGTTCGCCGTGGATCATGTTCAAAGTCGCCAGCAACCCCGGCAGCTCCGCGTCGCAATCGAACAGCGCGCCCGGCAGCGCATCACCGGAAAGCCGCGCACGGTTGAGCTCGCGGTTCAGCCGCTGCTGCACCTGTTCCAGTTGTTCCTTGAGGATCCTGCGCAGTTCGGGATGGGCATCGAGCTTTTCGTTCGAGGCCAGACTCAACAGCACCGCCAGCGGGGTTTTCAGCGCGTGCCCGAGGTTGCCCAGGGCATTGCGCGAACGCTTGAGGCTGTCTTCAGTGTGCGCCAGCAAGTGGTTGATCTGCGCCACCAGCGGCTCCAGTTCTGCCGGCACTTGCTCATCGAGTTGTGAGCGCTGGCCTTGCTGTAACTGGGCGATCTGTTCGCGAGCCTTTTCCAGTGGTCGCAAGGCGCGGTGCACGGTCAATCGTTGCAGAATCAGGATCAGCAGCAACCCGGCCAGCCCAAGGCCGAGACCGATCTGGCGCATGCGCTGGAAGCTCTCGCGCACCGGGGTGTAATCCTGGGCCACGCTGATGGAGATCGACTGGCCGAGCCGTCGGTAATCCGAGCGCAGTACCAGCAGTTGCTGCCCGTCCGGCCCCAGTTGCAGATTGCTGTGCAGACCGGGCTCCGGTAGCAGCGGCAGATCCTGATCCCACAGCGAGCGCGAACGCCAGTGACTGTCGGCAAAGTCGATGCGGAAATAATGGCCAGAAAACGGCCGCTGATAAGCCGGCGACAGGTGTCGCTCATCCAGTTGCAAGCCTTGCGGACCACGCACCAGAGCCACCAGCAGGCTTTCACTGTCATTGCGCAGACCGGCTTCGAGGTAGCGCTGCAAACCCACTTCGAACAGCCACAGGCTGGTTTGCGCCAGTATCACGCCGACAACCACCATCACGCTGATCAGGCCAAGGCTCAAGCGGCGCTGGATCGATCTCACGAAGCCTGTCCGCCGAACAGATAACCCTGGCCGCGACGGGTTTCGATCACACTTTTGCCAAGCTTGCGTCGCAGGTGGTTGACGTGGACTTCGAGGACGTTGGAGTCGCGCTCGGTCTCGCCGTCGTAGAGGTGTTCGGCGAGATGGCTTTTGGAAAGTATCTGCTCCGGGTGCAGCATGAAGTAGCGCAGCAGGCGAAATTCGGCGGCGGTCAGTTGAATGTCGGCGCCGTCACGCACGACACACTGGCGGCCCTCGTCCAGATGCAGCCCTGCGGCCTTGAGCGTCGGCTGGTTGGCCTGCCCCTTGGAACGGCGCAGCAGCGACTGGATGCGCAGATGCAGTTCTTCCGGGTGAAAAGGTTTGGTCAGGTAATCATCGGCGCCGGCCTTCAGGCCCTCGATGCGTTCGGCCCAGGAATCCCGGGCCGTGAGGATCAGCACCGGCGTCGCCAGCCCGCCGGCACGCCATTGCGCCAGCACTTCAAGGCCCGGCACGCCCGGCAGGCCGAGGTCGAGCACAATCAGGTCGTACGGTTCGCTACGGCCCTGATAGACCGCATCGCGACCGTCCGCCAGCCAGTCCACGGCATAACCCTGACGTTGCAGGCCGGCGATCAGCTCATCGGCCAGGGGGACGTGGTCTTCCACCAGAAGCAAACGCATCGATCAATCTTCCTTGTCTTTCAGCAAACGGCCGGTGGCGGCTTCGAAATGCAGCTCGCGGGCCTCGCCTTCAGCGGTCAGGAGCTCGATTTCATAGATGTACACATCGTGTTTCTCTTCCAGCTCGGCTTCCAGCAATTTGGCACCGGGGTAGCGTTCCATCGCGTTATGCAGCACCTGCTCCAGCGGCAGAATCACGCCTTGCTGACGCAGGCGCAGGGCTTCGTCCTGATTCAGGTCGCGAGCAAGCGTCACCGAGCAGAACGTAACAAGCGCCAGGGCCAGAAGTCCCGTGGCGCGCGTCGATGAATACGGCAAAAACAGTTTCATTAAGTGTCCTGATGATCCCTGCGCAGCAGCCCGTCGCTCGCGTCCAGTTCCATTTCCCATTCCACGCCTTGCGAATCTTTCAGCTCGATCTGGTACAGATAAATGCCGTAACGCTTTTCCAGTTCGATATCGATGACGGTCGAATCCGGATGGCGAGTCATGACCGTGGCCTTGACCGTTTCAATCGGCACAATGGTACCAGCGTCGATCAGTTTTCGGGCTTCATCCGCCAGCAGATCGCGGGTATGGGCGAGGTTCGAGGTCAGACCGTAAAGAAGGAGCGCGATGAACAGGGGCGCGAGAATTTTCATGGGTTTTCCTGATGTCCGGTGTTTCTTCCTGAGCGCCACCTTAGTGATTCGAACTTAACTGAAGCTGAATGGCCATCACCGGGCCAGTTTCAGCAAGGCCGGCAACATGTGCTTATAATCTTTCGCTTGCTAACGATCGAGACCGGTATGACAGCCATCCACATCAAGTTCCCTGCCCTCACCCTCAAGGCTGGCCCGCGTGCCATGGCACGCATCCGCGCCCAGGGCCTGAACGCTGCCGACGTCGGCACCCTGCCCGGTGCGGCCGGCGGACCGAAGGCGCTGGGGATTCAGGGTCTGGATCTGGCGCTGTTCGGCGAGTGGCTGCCGGCGGCTCCCCGTGAGCGTTCGCTGATCGGTGCGTCGGTGGGCTCCTGGCGCTTCGCCAGCGCCTGTCTGCCGGACGCCGCTGAAGGCATTCGCCGCCTCGGTCACCTGTACACCGAGCAGAACTTCAACAAGGGCGTGACCATCAGCGACGTCAGCCGCAGTTCGCAGCGCATGCTCGATGACCTGCTCGACGGCCGCGATGCGGTATTGCTCGACAATGCCCATTACCGCTTGAACATCATGGTGGTCAAAAGCCACGGCGGGCTGGCGGACGACCATCGTGGCCGGCTCGGGCTGGCGCTGGGTTCGGTGATCGCCGACAACCTGCGGGGCCGGGCGCGGCTGTCGCGACACTTCGAACGGCTGATCATCCACGACCCGCGCCTGGCGCCGCCGGTGCATGCGCTGAACGATTTCCCGTCGCGCTTCGTCACCCTCAATGCCGGCAACCTGCGTCAGGCGCTGCTGGCCTCGGGGTCGATCCCGATGGTCATGGAAGGCGTGCGCGACCTGCCGGGCGCCGGTGCCGGCACCTTTCGTGACGGTGGCCTGCTGGACTATCACCTCGACCTGCCCTACAGCGGCGACGGCATCGTGCTTTACCCGCACTTCACCGACCGGGTGATCCCGGGCTGGTTCGACAAGACCCTGCCGTGGCGCAAAGCCTCGACCGAGCGCCTGCAAGACGTGCTGCTGCTCGCGCCGTCCAAGGAATACCTGACGCGCCTGCCCTACGGCAAACTCCCCGACCGTAACGACTTCAAGCGTTTCATGGGCGATGCACCGAGCCGGCAGAAATACTGGCGCGCGGCGATGGACGAGAGCCGCCGGCTGGGCGACGAGTTCCTTGAACTGACTGCCAATGGTCGCCTCGCCGAGCGCTTGCTGACCCTTTAGTCAGCACAGCCGGGGACAAGCTGGTAAACTCGCCGCCTGCCCGAATTCGCTGCGGCGAACGCCATCTGAACAGAGCTGAAATCACTGTGGAAATCTTCAAGGAATTTACGTTCGAATCCGCCCACCGTCTGCCCCACGTACCGGACGGCCACAAGTGCGGACGCCTGCACGGTCACTCGTTCAAAGTGGCGATTCACCTGAGCGGCGACCTCGACCCGCACACTGGCTGGATCCGTGATTTCTCCGAGATCAAGGCGATTTTCAAGCCGCTGTACGAGCGTCTGGACCACAACTACCTGAACGACATTCCGGGCCTCGAGAACCCGACCAGCGAAGTGCTGGCCAAATTCATCTGGAATGAATTGAAGCCCCTGCTGCCGGAACTCAGTGCGATCCGCATCCACGAGACCTGCACCAGCGGTTGCATCTATCGCGGCGAGTAACTCCCACGACACAAAAAACCACCGAGACCGGTGGTTTTTTTACGCCTATGCTTTTTGGCTCGAACCCGCCAAGAGGACAGGCCCATGACGGACTGGCTGCTGGATCAGGTCTTTGATTTCAACGGGCGACAGATTCGCCACGGAGTGCGCGGCGACGGCCCGCCGCTGGTGTTCGTGCATGGCACGCCCTTCTCTTCCTGTGTGTGGCACCGCATCGCGCCGCATTTTTTCGCCAGCCATCGGGTGCATTACTTCGACCTGCTGGGCTACGGGCGCTCCGAGCAACCGGACGCCGACGTCTCCCTCGGCGTGCAGAACGAATTGCTCGCACAACTGCTGGATCACTGGGGCCTGCAACGCCCGGACGTGGTTGCCCACGACTTCGGTGGCGCCACCGCCCTGCGCGCGCACCTGCTCAACGGCAAGGATTACCGCACCCTGACGCTGATCGACCCGGTGGCGCTGACGCCCTGGGGTTCGCCGTTCGTGCAGCACGTGCGCCAGCATGAAGCAGCGTTCAGCGGCCTGCCCGATTACATCCAGCGCGCCATCGTCCCGACCTACATTCGCGGGGCCGTTCACCGGGATATTCCCGATGATGAACTGGCGCCCTACGTGCAGCCGTGGCTGGGTGATCCGGGGCAAGCGGCGTTCTACCGGCAGATCGCGCAGATGGATCAGCGCTACACGCAGGAAGTACAGCCGCTGTACCCGACGATCCGCTGCCCGGTGCAGATTCTCTGGGGCGAGGAAGATCAGTGGATTCCCATTGAACGCGGCCGGGCCTTGCACCAGATGGTCCCCGGATCGCAGTTTCATCCGATTCCGAATGCCGGGCATCTGGTGCAGGAAGATGCGCCGGAAGCCATTGTCGCCGCGCTGCTGCGTTTTCTCTGAGCCGAAAAACAACCGGCCTGATGGCTCCCTCATTGTGCTTCAGCGGAGGCAGGCGCACCGCTTTCGCGCCAAATCCGCTCCCTCGTCTATACATAACCTCGCCAATCGGTAACTGGCACGACCGCTGCAACCTCCTCGCGTCCTCCCCTTTCCAGCAAGGAACGCCCGCCATGACGCAGAACGATCCCGGCAACGACTACCCCCTCAGCGAAGTCCCCATGCACGCCCGCAAGGGCCTGGCCTCGACGGCCATGGTGCTGCTGGGTTTCACCTTCTTCACCGCGACCATGTTTGCCGGCGGCAAGCTCGGCGTGGCGTTCGACTTTGGCGAGATGATGGCCGTGATCATCATCGGCAATCTGCTGCTGGGCCTGTACGCCGCAGCGCTGGGTTACATCGCCTTCAAGAGCGGCCTGAACTCGGTGCTGATGGGGCGCTTCTGCTTCGGCGAAGTCGGCAGCAAGCTCAGCGACCTGATCCTGGGTTTCACCCAGATCGGCTGGTACGCCTGGGGTACGGCGACGGCAGCGGTGGTGCTCGGCAAATATTTCGCCCTGGACGACGGCACGGTGCTCGGGCTCATGGTGCTGTTCGGCCTGGTGTTCTGCGCCACGGCTTATGTCGGGTATCGCGGGCTGGAGATTCTGTCGTACATCGCGGTGCCAGCCATGATGTTGCTGCTGATGCTGTCAATGTGGGTGGCCACGGTGAAGGTCGGCGGCCTTGATGGTTTGCTGGCCGTGGTGCCGACCGGTTCGCTGGACTGGTCGACCGCCATCACGCTGGTGTTCGGCACCTTCGTCAGCGGCGCGACCCAGGCCACCAACTGGACGCGTTTCTCCCGTTCGGCGCGGGTAGCGGTGCTGGCCAGCCTGATCGGCTTTTTCATCGGCAACGGTCTGATGGTGCTGATCGGTGCCTATGGCGCGATCGTCTATCAGCAGCCCGACGTGGTTGAAGTGTTGCTGCTGCAAGGTTTCGCCATGGCCGCGATGGCCATGCTGTTGCTGAACATCTGGAGCACCCAGGACAACACCATCTACAACTTCGCCGTCGCCGGCTGCAACCTGCTGCGCACCGGGCGCCGCAAGACCGTGACCCTGGCCGGTGCGGTGATCGGCACGCTGCTCGCGCTGTTGGGCATGTATGACATGCTGGTGCCTTATCTGATCCTGCTCGGCACCGTGATTCCGCCGATTGGCGGCGTGATCATGGCCGACTTTTTCTTCCGCTGGCGCGGTCACTATCCGCGTCTGGCCGACGCACGGCTGCCGGCCTTCAACTGGCCGGGGCTCGGGGCCTACGCGGTTGGCACCCTCGCGGCGTTTCACTCGCCGTGGATCGCGCCGCTGGTGGGGATCGCCGCTGCCGCGCTAACGTATGTCATCGTCACCGGCCTGCTGGGCGCCCGCCGCGCCAGCGCGCCACTACAAGACCTATAAGAAGGATTTGCCTGATGCACATCATCAACGCCCGCCTGCGCAACCAGGAAGGTCTGCACGAATTGCACCTGGAAGACGGCCTGATCCGCAGCATCGCGCGCCAGACCGAAGCGCCGACCCTGGGCCCCGACGACCTCGACGCCGGCGGCAATCTGGTGGTGCCGCCCTTCGTCGAGCCGCACATTCACCTCGACGCCACCCTGACCGCCGGCGAGCCGCGCTGGAACATGAGTGGCACGTTGTTCGAAGGCATCGAATGCTGGGGCGAGCGCAAGGTCACCATCACCCAGGAAGACACCAAAACCCGGGCGAAAAAGACCATTCAGACGTTGGCCGCCCATGGCATCCAGCACGTGCGCACCCACGTCGACGTCACCGACCCGCAACTCACCGCGCTCAAGGCGATGCTCGAAGTGCGCGAAGAAAGCCGTCACCTGATCGATCTGCAAATCGTCGCGTTCCCCCAGGAAGGCATCGAGTCGTTCCGCAACGGTCGCGAGCTGATGGAAGAAGCGATCCGTATGGGTGCGGATGTGGTCGGCGGAATTCCGCATTTCGAATACACCCGCGATCAGGGCGTCAGCTCGGTGAAGTTTCTGATGGACCTGGCCGAGCGCACCGGTTGCCTGGTGGACGTGCACTGCGACGAAACCGACGACCCGCACTCACGCTTCCTCGAAGTGCTGGCCGAAGAGGCCCGCAGCCGCGACATGGGTGCCCTCGTGACGGCCAGCCACACCACCGCGATGGGCTCCTACGACAACGCCTACTGCGCCAAACTGTTCCGCCTGCTCGGGCATTCGGGCATCAGTTTTGTCTCCTGCCCGACCGAAAGCATTCACCTGCAGGGCCGCTTCGACAACTTCCCGAAACGCCGTGGCGTGACCCGCGTGAATGAATTGCTTGAGGCCGGGATGAACGTCTGCTTCGGCCAGGATTCGATCGTCGACCCTTGGTATCCGCTGGGCAATGGCAACATCCTGCGCGTGCTCGAAGCCGGGCTGCACATCTGCCACATGCTCGGTTACCGCAACCTGCAAAGCGCACTGGATCTGGTCACCGACAACAGCGCCAAAGCCATGCACCTCGGCGAGCGTTATGGCCTGGAACAGGGTCGCCCGGCCAATCTGCTGATCCTGTCGGCGGACAGCGATTACGAAGTCATCCGCAGCCAGGGTCTGCCGCTGTATTCGATCCGTGACGGAAAGGTGTTGGTGAAGCGGCAGATGCCGGTGGTGGAGTTCGTCTAAGGTGTAGAGGTCGGCGTCGCAACGGCGCCGACCTTTCCCGATGGACGCCCTGTCATGCCGTAGTTCGCGCGTAGTTGCTCCGCTGCCATCCTCATTGCTGCATGAGGACGCGACATGAACCCCAAAACTGCTTCCGATCCCATGGCCACGCTGTATCGCGAAGGCCGTCATACGTTCATCGATCTGGTGCCCGATGGCGGCGCCCGGCTCGATGCCTTGTTTCATACCGCTCCCGCGTTGGGCGAACTGGCCGTTGGCGTGGTGTACGGGTATTTGCACGCGCGCCCCGGTCTCGACCCGCGATTGCGCGAGGCCGTGTCATTTGCCTCCGTTGTGGCATCGGGCATGGTGGGGCCACCTCTGAGCGTGCACCTCAAGACCGGGCTCGCATCTGGCCTGGCGCCCGGCGAAATGACAGAGGTGCTGCTGCAAGCCTCAGCCTTTGCCGGTTTTCCGCGAGCCGTCAGTGCGGCGGAGCAGCTCAATCATTTATTTGCAGAAGCAGGCCTGGCTTCACCGTCACCGCCCACACCAAGAGAAATCTCCCTGAAATTCTGCACAGCGGTTCGCGAGGGCCACCCACCGATCCCGGTCAGTGCGGCGGTGAAACGGCAGCTGCGCGACGCTGACCGGCTGGCGATACAGGCCTGCGCGGCGCAAGCGGTCATCGTCGAATGTTTCAAGGATGCTCAAACCACTCCGCAGGCACTGCTGCATTTGACGGTGGACACCACTGCCGTGGTTGCAGTGAAACTGTTCAAGGCTCACTGAATCGAGGAATTAGAAGGTTATGGTTCGCGGCGGCCTTATCGCAAAACGATAGAGCCGCCCTGTCAGATCTGACAGGCGACAACCACAGCGAACCGGCTCACAGTGAAGTCCAAGGGATCCATCGTTCCCGGGGGGACGATCATGAAAGGGACTTCATCTTTTTGTCTGATGCGCGGTGCCGAACAGACGCACGCCAGTCAGTTCACCGCCCTCTTCTTCCAGTAATACCGGTGCCGTCCCGCCCGGCATGACCACCTGTACTTCTCCCGCCGACACCCAGCCCGCCCGCCATGCCGCACACGCCACCGCACTGGCGCTGGTGCCGGAAGACGCCGTCGGCCCCTCGCCCCGTTCGAATACTCGTGCGGCGATGCGTTGATCGCCTGCGTGCATCGCCCACTGCAGATTGATCCCGGCCGGGCACGGCTGGCCGGCGCCGACGGGCATGGCGTACGCGATGGCGGTCAGGCTGTCAGCCAGCGGCGATTCAAGCATCTGTGCATTGCTCGGCAGTGCCGCTTCATCCTGCACCAGCGTCACGCAATGGGGATTGCCGATGCGCACGAACTGGCTGTGTTCCCAGGCAGGATCGAGTTGCGCCAATGGCCAGACGCGGCTGACTTCCACGTTGTTGAACTGCACGGGTTCAACGCCGACTGCACCGACGGCCGCCGGACCGAAACCGGGTTGCCCGAGATCCAGCCAGAAGCCTTGCACGCCCGCCACCTCAGCCGGCTTGACGGCAACGGGCACTGGCGATGACGCATCCTGCTTGTCGTGATGCACCTGCAACGATGCGCCCTCTTCCGGCATCAGCCCTTGCTCAAGCAGCGCCTGAGAGAAAATGGTCAAGCCGTTGCCACTGCGCTCGGCCAGCGTGCCGTCGGTGTTGACGATCAGCAGATCAAAGGGTGGCGAGGACTGGAACGGGCCGATCAACAAGCCATCGCTGCGGTGGGACTTGCTGCCGGCAGGTCGCTGACCGTCGGGCCAGTCGCAACACAGGGCAATCGCGGCGCGGCTCCACGCCTTTCGAGACAAGGCACATTGCGCGGCATCAATGGGCAGGTCGATGCCCGACTCCCGCAGCGCCCGCGGTGAGATCACCCCGTAGATATTGCCCCGTGCATCGTAGAACTGCGTCATCAACCGGCCCTTGTTTTCCTGTTTTCTGAAACGCCACTTTAAAACGCAATTCACCGCAAGGGCGAGCTGTGCAAGGATGCCCACTGCTGAAACGTTTTTTGCCAAGGATTCCCATGACCAGTCTCACGCCCAACGACACCTTCGTCCCCGGACGCCTGCAACAGATGTCCACGCGCATCGCCTTCTTCATCGCCGGGCTCGGCATCGCCGCATGGGCGCCGCTGGTGCCGTACGCCAAGGCGCGGGCCGGGCTCGATGAAGGGACGTTGGGTCTGTTGCTTTTGTGTCTTGGCGTCGGGTCGATTCTGGCAATGCCGCTGGCGGGGATTCTGGCCACGCGGTTCGGCTGTCGGCGCGTGGCCACCGGAGGCACGTTGCTGATCTGTGCAGCGTTGCCGTTGCTGGCGACGGTGTCGTCGATACCTGCGTTGATCGCTACGTTGTTCATGTTCGGCGCCGGGCTCGGCACGGTGGATTCGACGGTGAACCTGCAAGCGGTGATCGTCGAGCGGGCCAGCGGCAAGAACATGATGTCGGGGTTTCACGGCCTGTTCAGCCTCGGCGGGATCGTCGGCGCGGCAGGCGTCAGCGCCCTGCTTGGCCTTGGGTTGTCGCCATTGGCGGCGATGCTGGTGGTGGTCGTGGTGCTGATCGCGGCGCTGTTCAAGGCTGTGCCGCACATGTTGCCTTACGGCAGTGAAAGCTCGGGGCCGGCGTTCGCGATCCCTCACGGAATCGTGCTGTTCATCGGCGGCATGTGCTTCATCGTGTTCCTCACCGAAGGCGCGGCGCTGGACTGGAGCGCGGTGTTTCTGGCGCAGGAACGCGGGATCGATACGGCGTATGCAGGGCTGGGTTATGCCGCGTTCGCGCTGACGATGACTGCGGGCCGTTTGACCGGTGACCGGATCGTTCGCGCACTGGGTGCGACGCGGATCATTCTGTTCGGCGGTCTGCTGGCGGCGGCGGGATTGTTTCTGGCGACGTTCGCCCCAAGCTGGGAAGCCGCGCTGGTCGGCTATGCACTGGTCGGTGCTGGCTGCTCGAACATCGTGCCGGTGCTGTACACGGCGGTGGGCAAGCAGACGGTGATGCCGGAAAGCATCGCCGTGCCGGCAATCACCACGCTGGGTTACGCGGGGATTCTGGCGGGGCCGGCGGTGATCGGGTTTGTCGCCCATGCCAGCAGCCTGAGTTTCGCCTTCGGGTTGATGGCGACGCTGCTGGTGGCGGTAGCGATAGGCGGCAAAGCCCTCAAGGTCTGAACCGGCTCGTTCCCACGCCGTGCGGGAACGAGCCGCGCACGGTCAGAAACCGACGCTGGCCTGCACGAAGAACGTACGCGGCGCGCCGACATACATCCCCGAGTTGTTGTCGCTGGAGCGGGTGAAGTACTGCTTGTCAAAGATGTTTTTCACCCCGGCGCCGAGCTTCAGGTTCGACAGCTGCGCACCGAAGTCATAGCCGCCGCGCACGTTCCAGGTCACATAACCCGGGATGTCGCCGTACTGCCCGTCCGCCGTGCCTTCGGTGATGTAGTTGTTGCTGAAGCTGCCATCGGCATTCACGCCGGTGCCCGGTGAACGCTGTTTGGACTGGGCGAAACCGTCGATGTTGTAGGTCCAGCGATTGATGTCGTAACGCAGGCCGACGGTCGCCACCTGACGCGAGTAGAACGGCAGGTCGCGGCCCTTGAAGCCTGGAATCTCGCCTTCATACGTGGCGCGGGTGTAGGTGAAACCGGCGTTGGCGGTCAGGCCATCGAGGCGCGGATCGAGCGCCGCCATGTCGTAATGCACAGAAGCCTCGATGCCCTGGTGCTTGGTGGCGCCGAGGTTGGTCCAGCCCACGTCGTTGCTGATGTATTGCAGTTCGTCGTCGAAGTCGATGTAGAACAGCGTCACTTCTCCGCCCCACACGTCATCGTTGTAGCGGGTGCCGATTTCGTAGGTCTTGGCCTTTTCCGGCTCCAGGCCGTTGGCGGTCTGGTCACCCGAGCCGCCCTGCCCCAGCTGGAAATACTGCAGACTGCCGAACGAGGTTTCGTAGTTGGCGAACAGCTTCCACGCATCCGACAGGTGATACATCACGCTCAGCGCCGGCAGCGGTTCGTTGCTCTCGATGCTGCGGTTTTTCTCCGGCACGCGTTTGCCGGCGGTGTCGAGCACGGCGCGGTCGTGCCAGTCGGTATTGATGTGCTCGAAGCGGATGCCCGGGGTGATGGTCCATTTGCCGACGTCGATCTTGTTGTCGACGTAGACCGCGTTGGCCTCGGTGCCGCCGGTACGGTCCTGGAACACGTGGCCGTCGGACGTCTTGGTGACCACCGGCTCATTGTTGACCAGCGCCAGACGGCTCGATTGCTCGTGCATCGCTTCTTTCAGGTAGCGATAACCGACGCTGACTTCCTGAGTGGTCGGGCCGACGTCGAATACCCGCGAGACACGTGGCTCGATGCCCAGCGTGTAGTAGGAACGCGGGTACGAGCTCAGGGTTTTCAGGTCGCGGGCAGCGATGGTGCTGCCACGGAAACTGTCGGTGTAATAGGTCAGCACTTCGGCCTGGGTGCGCTCGTCGATCTGGCGGATCCACTTGAACGACACGTCCTTGCGACGGCCGCTGAAGTTGTCGTAGTCGCGCACCGAGTCATACGGCTTGTCGTCGTACTGCTTCTGCGTCAGGCCGCCGGGCATGTCGGCGCTGGCATCGTAGTAGTGGAAATTGAGACTGAAATCGTCCTGATCGGTCGGCGCCCAGTGGGTCTTGAGCAGCACGTCGTCGATGTCGTTGCCGTTGTTGCGCTCGCGGTAACCGTTGCCGTTGACGCCGGAGTACAACAGCGCCACCCCCATGCCGTTGTCGGCCGTGCCGCCGAGGAAAGCGGTGTCGATGTGTTTCCAGCCGCCGTAGCGAGTGGTTTCCAGGGTGGTGCCGATTTCACCGGTGGCTTTTTCCGGGATGGCACGGGTCACGAAGTTGATCACGCCGCCGACGTTCTGTGGCCCGTAACGCACGGAACCAGCGCCGCGCACAACGTCGATGCTGTCGAGGTTGCCGGAAGAAATCGGAGCCATCGACAATTGTGGCTGACCATACGGCGCGAACGCGGCCGGCACGCCGTCGATCAGTACGGTGGAGCGCGGCGACAGACGCGAAGTCAGGCCACGAACGCCGACGTTCAGCGAGATGTCGCTGCCGCCGGTGCCGTTGGAGTCCTGCACCTGCACGCCCGGCACACGCTTGAGGACGTCGCTGACGTTCATCGCGCCCTGCTCGACCATGGCCTCGCGGCGGATCACCGTGCGCGCGCCCGGATGGTTCTGCACCACGGCGGCATCGGCGTCGCCGAGCCAGTCACCGACCACTTTGATGTCGGTCACGCCCAGTTCCAGCGGGCCGTTGGCGGCTGCGGTCGGCGCTGGCGACAGGGTCACCGAGCCTTCATTGATCTGATAGTTCAGGCCGCTGCCTTGCAGCAACTGACGCAGCGCGTCTTCCGGCGAAAGATCGCCATCGACGGCCGGCGCCTGTTTGCCGGCGACCAGGTCCGGGCTGAAAAACACCTGCAGCGAGGTTTGCTGACCCAGTTCGCTCAGCGCCTGGCCCAGGGGCTGCGCGCGGATATGAATGGCGTCGGCGGCAAATGCCAGTGGCATCGCAGCGTTGACCGCCAGCGCAAGCGCCAGCGGCAACCAAGGGGATTTTTTGTTGTTGGCAGTGGTGTTTTTCACGTCGTACGGAGTCCTGTGGATCGCAAGAGTGTGCGGCTGTTAATGCAAACCAGTTGCAGTTGAACAGGAAGACGACGAACTCGAAAAAAACCTGAATTTTATTTTGAAATTATTTCCTGACTGCCGTCGGCGTGGGTCCGCACGGCCACCGGAAGGATGCTCGGCAAGGCCTTGAGCAAGGCGTCGGTGTTGTCGGATTTGAACACGCTGGTCAGGCGCAGACTGGCCACGGCCGGGTTGGCGACGGTCAACGGCTTGTCACGGTAACGGGACACTTCTTCGACCACTTCGCTGAGACTGGCGTTGTTGAATACCAGTTTGCCGCTGCGCCACGCCGTCAGCTCCGCCGGGTTGACCGCGTAGGCCTGAGCCACAACGCCATGGGTGTCGACATGGGTGCCGAGACCAGCCGTCAGATTGATGAATTGGTTGTCCGGCGCATGCCGCCCCTGCACCTTGACGGTGCCCTGCTCCACCGCGACCCGGGTTTGCGTCACGTCGCGACGCACATCGAAGCGCGTGCCGGTGACCGTGACTTTGCCACTGCCGGCCTCGACCACGAAAGGGCGGGACGTGTCGTGCTCGACGCTGAACATCGCCTCGCCTTCGGTCAATTCGATCAGTCGCCGATCCTTCTCGAATCGCACCTGCAGGCGGCTGCGGCTGTTGAGATCAATCACCGAGCCGTCCGGCAATGCCACATGCCTGCGCTCGCCCAGCGCCGTGACGAATTCGGCGCTGTAACCCGCCGGGTGATTCAAGCCACTGAACAGACCGAGCCCGAGGGCCACCGCGACCACACTCGCTGCCACGGCATAACGCAGCAGCGGACGACGTTCGCGACGCGCTGGCGGAGTCTCACACAGGGCCTTGAGCCGTGGCGCCGGCAGCAGATCCGCCGCCGTCCACAGGCCTTGCAGCAACTGGAATTCGTCACGGTGCTGCGGATGTTCGATCAGCCAGGCTTCGAAGTTCCGATATTGTTCGGCGTCGACAGCAGGCTCCTGCAAACGCACAAACCAGCGTGCCGCCTCATCGCGCACCGTTGTTTGCCCGCACGCGCAATCACGAGTATCCATCATGGAATGTCCTGTTTGGCTGGGGATGAAAAGACCCTGCGTCTCATGATTGCGCCCCGTCCAGGCGATCACGCAGATGCCGCAGGGTGCGGATCATATACTTTTCCACCATGTTCTTGGACAGGCCCAGGCGCTCGGCGATTTCCGCCTGGGTCAGGCCCTCGATCTTCTGCCAGACGAAAATCCGCCGGCAGTTGACCGGCAACTCGGTGAGCGCGCGTTCGATGGAATCGGCCAGCTGGATCGCATGCATATAATGCTCCGGGTCACCGGTCGGCGACTCACTGTGATCGATCGCCTCCGACTCCATGGCACCCCGCCGGTCCTCACGCCGATAGCTGTCCACCGCGATGTTGCGCGCCGTCTGATGCAGATACGCCCGGGGTTGCTGCACCGCCGATGAATCGGATTCGAGCACCCGCACAAAGGTGTCGTGCGCCAGATCCTCGGCCTGCGAGCGATTGCGCAGGCGACGGGTCCAGGTGCCGATCAACTCTTCGTAATGCTCGAGAAAGCCGGGTCTGCGGGGCAGCATGGGGATCATTGCGGCGTGCTGAGGAAAGGGGCGGGAATGGTAATACTTCCTATTAAGCCCGGCAAATCATTCCTCGGCCCCTCGACAAGAGGATGCAAACACCCTATTTGACTTTGACCTTGCCGATACCTTTTCCCTGATCCGGGTCGACAATCCCGAAGCAGCCCACCGGTGGGTGCAGGTACTGATACAGGGGATTGACCAGCAGGTGCGCATCACCGCAAGTAATCAAATGCATGTGGTCACGGTAAGTGTCGATGAGGTGCTGGATCGAAGGCGCGATGTAGGGATGAATGCCAGTGCGCAATCCCATGCCGGCCTTCACGTAGTTCGAATAGAGTTCTTTGAACTTGCCACCGTCCTTGGCTGACAGCCGCGTAGTTGGCGATGGGGGAGCACTGAACAGATCCTGAAACTTCTCGAACCCCGTCCTCTCTCCCACGTAGGGCCTGGCAAAATCTGTGAGGGCCTTGTACTCGGCCTTTAGAAATCCCATGTCCGCGACTTTTTTGCAGTCGTCCAGCATGCCTTGGACGAATGCAACCATGACATTGGCGGGAAAGTCTTGCGCTTTGTTGTAGTAATTCTTCATCAGGTTTTCAAGGATCGGGAAAACCGAGTGCTCCCAGCCGAAAACCTTGCCCCGGTCGAAAACCGGCGCGAACAACGGCGGCACTGACTGACGCGTGACGTCCCTTGGATACTGCTCGACATGGCAGACGATCTTGTTGTCTTCGATCAGCGGACCGAAGAAGTCTGCCCATACACCCTGAGCCGCCCACTGAAACGGCGGTTCCCGGTGGGCATCGCCGGTGAGAAAGATCATCGGGTCGTACTCATCCGGAAAATGTTTGGCGGCCGCTGCAAGATCCTCCGCCCGCTCATCCGACATCAACACCCCTTCATCGATCCACCAACTGCTGCCGAACTTCTTGCCCATGAAATTGCACTCCGTCAGTCCCTTGCAGTGAGCATCCGTTTCATGACGCTAGCCGTCATCCGGGATTTTTCCAGCAGCCCACGACACCCGGGGCTCCTGGAAAGACCCGAGCGCTGTTTCTGCGGCAAAAAATTGGGTTTGGGGGATGGCTGAAATTTTGGGCGGATTGATATTGGTTGGCTGCGATGAGGCGCCGTGTTGGGCCGAAATGGCGGTCAGCGACTTCATAAAATGTTCATGACGGGCTTTCTTTAACAATAGGTCTCAGCGTGCGTCCTGAATCGCCCCGGGTTTCGTAGACTCCTCCGTCGCTCTAACTCGCGGCAATCTCTGCCTTGCGCGAGCAGAACCACCCGTGCATCAACCCCGCCTGAAAGAACTGCACCGGCGCCTCGAACCCCGCCGACTCGATCAGTCCGGCGACCTGTGGCGCCGGCAGGATCGCCACATCGCTGGCATACGCCGCTCGCGCTCGTTCGAGCATTTGCGCCGGCACCTGGGCCGAAGCCATCAGCGTCATCCAGTGACGCAGCAATGCTTCGTAGGCTGGCGACGCAGTGTCAGAAGCGAGATCAGCGTTCGCCAGAATCCCGCCCGGCACCAGACGACGGGCAATCTCGTGGAAAAAGCCGATACGGGCCTGCGGGTCGAGCAAAAACTGCGACACCAGAAAACAGGTCGCCCCGTCGTAAGCGGATTCATCCGTCAGCGTATCGAGATAGCCTTCGTGAAAACGGCAACGGGCCAGGAAGCCGCCTTCGGTCGCTCTTTGACGGCACACCTCGAGCATCGCGCCCGAAGGATCGACCCCGGTGAATTGCCAACCGGGAAACCGCTGCGCCAGGTGCGCCATTTCCACACCGGTGCCCACGCCGACACAGAGAATCCGGGCATTTTCCGGCAGGCCCGCGAACACCGAATCCAGCAGCAAATAAAGAGCATCACGAATGGGCGCCATGCCGCTCCACTGCTTGTCATAGACAGCGGACTGCTGGTCGAACAAAGCCTTGAGTGCTTGATTGTCCATGGAGAAATTTCCTCTGCATCATGATCGCGTTGAAGTTTCATTATCGCAGGGCTGTCAAGGCCTCCCCGGTCCAGCCTGCGATTGATCATTCCGTCCAGCAACTGGTCGCAATCCATCAACCCCCACACCGCCCCGCACCCTAGATTAGATCCCACAACAACAAGCCGTGGAGATCGCCTCATGCACAGTTTCCAGACCCGCAAGCAGCACAGCCCGGTCGACGCCTGGGATCAGCAGGATCCGGAGCAGGCTTTCACCCTGCCCTCGCGCTATTTCTACGATGACAGTCTGTTCCGTGCCGAGCGCGACAACATTTTCATGAAGGCCTGGCATGTCGCCGGGCATGTCAGTGAGTTCGCCGAGCCAGGGCAGTTCGTGGTCACCGATCTGTTCGATCAGAGCGTGGTGGTGGCGAAGAACCGGCAGGGGCAGATCCATGGTTTTCACAACGTCTGCCAGCATCGCGGCAATCGCTTGCTCGAAGAACGCCGTGGCACCACCGGCGGCGTGGTGCGCTGCGCCTATCACTCGTGGTGCTACGAGATGGACGGCAGCCTGCGCGGTGCGCCGCGTTGCGAGCGGATGAAGAATTTCGAACTGGCGCAGTTCAACATTCCCCAGGTGCGCACCGAAGAACTCGGCGGCTTCGTCTACTTCAACCTCGACCCGAATGCGCCGTCGCTGCGGGATCTGTTCCCCGGTGCCGATGAGGAAATGCGTCGGGTGTTCCCGGATCTGGCCGACATGCACCTGATCGAGGAACAGGACGTCATCGTGCCGGCCAACTGGAAGGTGATCATGGACAATTCCATCGAGGGCTATCACTTCAAACTGTCCGGCCCGTGCCACATCGACCTCGCCCGGTTGATCGACTTCAAGGGTTATCAGTTGATCAAACGCGACAACTGGTGGACCTACGCCGCACCAGCCAATCTGTCGGCGACCGAGGCCTATGGCGTGCCGCTGAAAAGCGAGCTGAATCCGCAGGAATGCTTCTTCAACATCGGCATGTGGCCGAACAACACCTTCTACACCTTCCCGTTCTCCGAGTTTCTCGGCTCGTTCATCATGATTCCGCTGGATGCCGAGCGCTCGCTGCTGCGCTTCGGCTACTACTCCAGCAACCCCGAGACCGCCGCCGTCAGCATGGCGTGCATGAAGTGGATGAACGAAGACCTCGGCCCCGAAGACATCGCCCTGAACATCTCGGTGCAAAAGGGCCTGCGCTCGCTCGGCTACGACCAGGGCCGCTACATGATCGACGCCCAGCGCAGCAACGAAAGCGAGCATCTGGTGCATCACTTTCATCGCTTGGTGTTCAACGGCATTCACGGCCAATCCGTGGACTGATCCGCCCTTCCCTCGTCATTTGTCAGAACGGAGCAAACCATGGACGAAACCGGGTTTGATTACCTGATCGTGGGCGCCGGCTCGGCCGGTTGCGTGTTGGCCAATCGCCTGAGCGAAGATCCGAGCGTGCGCATCCTGCTGCTGGAGGCCGGCCCCGAGGACAAGAGCTGGTCGATCGACATGCCGTCCGCCGTGGGCCTTGTGGTGGGCGGGTCGCGCTACAACTGGCGCTATCAGTCGGAGCCGGAGCCGTACCTCGACGGGCGGCGGATCGGTACGCCAAGAGGACGCACCTTGGGCGGTTCATCATCGATCAACGGCATGGTCTACATCCGTGGCCATGCCCGGGATTACGACGGCTGGGTCGAACAGGGCTGCACCGGCTGGAGCTATCGCGAGGTGCTGCCGTACTTCAAGCGTGCGCAGACTCACGCCGACGGTGGAGATGACTATCGCGGCGCCAGCGGCCATTTGCACGTCACTCCCGGCGATGTCGAAACACCGTTGTGCGCGGCGTTCATCGCGGCCGGGGTTGAGGCCGGTTATGGCGTCAGCGAGGACTTGAACGGCTATCGGCAGGAGGCTTTCGGTCCGGTGGATCGCACCACGCGCAACGGTCGACGCTGGAGCACTTCGCGCGGTTATCTGAGCGAAGCGTTGGCTCGGGGCAATGTGCGGGTGGTCACCGATGCATTGGTGCTGCGCATTTTGTTCGAGGGGCGGCGAGCGGTCGGGATTGACTATGAACAGAACGGCGAAACCAACACCGTCCGCGCCCGTCGGGAAGTGCTGCTGACCGCCGGGGCGATCAACTCGCCGCAGTTGCTGTTGCTCTCGGGCGTGGGACCGGCGGCAGAATTGCGCGACCTCGGCATCAGCGTTATCCACGACCTGCCCGGCGTCGGCAAACGCCTCAACGATCACCCGGATGCGGTCGTGCAATTTCGCTGCAAGCAACCAGTGTCGCTGTATCGCTGGACCACCGCGCCGGGCAAATGGTGGATCGGCGCGCGCTGGTTCGTCCGTCACGATGGTCTGGCGGCAAGCAATCATTTCGAGGCCGGCGCGTTCCTGCGCTCCCGGGCCGGCGTCGAGCACCCGGACCTGCAACTGACCTTCATGCCGCTGGCGGTGCAACCCGGCAGCGTCGAGCTGGTGCCGACCCACGCGTTCCAGATCCACATCGATCTGATGCGCCCTACGAGCCTGGGCAGCGTGACGTTGCACAGCGCCGAACCGCGGCGGCCGCCAAGGATTCTGTTCAACTACCTGAAGACTGCGCAGGACCGTGCCGACATGCGCGCCGGCGCACGGCTGGTGCGCGAGATCCTCGACCAGCCGGCCATGGCTCCGTTCAAGGGCGAAGAACTGGTGCCGGGCCGTTCGGTGCAGACCGACGCCGAGCTCGACGCCTGGGCGCGGCAGGTCACGGAAACCGGCTACCATGCCAGCGGCACCTGCAAGATGGGGCCGGCGGGCGATCCTGAAGCGGTGGTCGATCCACAATTGCGGGTGCATGGCCTCGACGGTTTGCGGGTGGTGGATGCGTCGATCATGCCGGTGATCGTCAGCGGCAACACCAACGCGCCGACGGTGATGATCGCGGAAAAGGCCAGTGACCTGATCCGCAACCTCGCCCCGCTACCAGCCGCCGATGTACCGGTGTGGACCCATCCGCACTGGCAGACCGAACAACGATAAAGCAGAGATGGCGATGACCCGACCCGCTGAAGCTGTACCGCGCCATGAAGCACCGCTGCGAGTGGCGGTGCTGTTGTTGCCGGCGTTTTCCAATTTCGGTCTGGCGGCAGTGCTGGAACCGCTGGCCATCGCCAACTGGCTGAGCCAGCGTACGCTGTTCGAGTGGACGCTGTTGTCGTTGCAGTCCGGCCCGGTGACGGCCAGCAACGGTCTGGCGAGCATCGCCGAGGACGGTTTGAACACTGAGCAGGCTTTCGACGCCTGCGTGGTGCTGGCCAGTTTCGAGGTGCATCAACACAGTCGCAATCCGGCGCTGAAGAGTTGGTTGCGCAAGCAGGCGTTGTTCGGCGCGGTGTTGATCGGCGTGGAAACCGGAACTGAATTGCTGGCGGCTGCCGGTGTGCTCGATGGCTACGAAGCGGCGGTGCATTGGGACAACCTGCAGGGTTTTCAGGAGAGTTACCCCAAGGTCCGCGCCCGACCGCAGCTCTACACCCTCGAACGCCAGCGCCTGACCTGCGCCGGCGCGACCACCATTCTCGACATGCTGCTGGGCTGGATCGGCCAGCGCATCGATCCTGATCTGGCCCGGGAAATCGGCCTGCACCTGTTGATGGGCCAGATGCGCGCCCCGGCGGACAATCAGCTCGACGGCGGTCTGGGCAACAGCGGGATGTACGGCAACAAGATCCGCCGCGCCGTGCAGTTGATGGAAAAGGCTCTGGAAGAACCGCTGGACTGCGAGGCGATTGCCAGCGAAGTGGGCCTGTCGCGGCGGCAACTGGAGCGCCAGTTCAAACATCAGACCGGGCTCTCGCCGCTCAAGTACTACATCACCCTGCGCCTGGCCCGGGCGCACAACCTGCTGCAACAGACGCAAATGAGCGTGGCCCAGGTGGCGGCGTGTTCGGGGTTCGGCTCGCTTGAGCATTTCTCCCGCACTTACCGCGCACGTTTCGGCTGCCCGCCGAGCGAGGACCGGCGCCAGGCGTGGAGCGCGCCGGTGATGCGCCAGCCGTTGAGCAAGGCGCACTTGTCGCAAGAATGAGTCACTGCCGGTACGCCGGCTCTTCCTCATCAAGAATGCCCATCAATGCATTGAAATGCTTGTCGGCAAACCCCGGATAATCCAGCCACTGCCGACACGTCTTGCGCGCCACTTCATCGCCAGCCACCCGCAACTCAAGCCCGGTAGCCAGTGCGGTGATATACACCTCGCAAGCCCGCTCGAAGTAATACAGATCATCAAACGCCTGGGCCACGCTCGGCGCCGCGACCAGCAAGCCGTGATTGCCCATCAGCAGGATCGGCTTGTCGCCAAGTAGCCTGCTGACCCGCTCCGCTTCGTCTCCAAGGCCCATCCCATCAAAGCCGTCATCAATCGCCACCCGCTCGAAAAACCGCATGCTGTTCTGCTCGATCGGTGGCAGTCGTGAGTCCTTCAGGCAGGCCAGGGTCGTCGCGTATTTGCTGTGGGTGTGCAGGATGCAACGAGCCTGGGGCTGGTTGCGGTGCAAGGCGCTGTGCAAGGCCCAGGCGGTGATGTCCGGGGCGTTCGGGCGGTCGAGACTGGCCGGATCGTCGGCATCGAGCAACAGCAGATCACTGGCGCGGATCCGCGAGAAATGCTTGCCGTAAGGATTGATCAGAAACTCGCGGCCGTCCGCTAAAGTGGCCACGCTGAAATGATTGGCGATGGACTCGTGCAGGTTCAAGCGCGCAGCCCAGCGCAGGGCACAGGCCAGCTGGATTCTCAGGTGTTGGACGTTGTCGTGCATGGCGCGGCCTCTCGGTTTCATCCGAGTGTAGAGCGCATGCATTCATCGACTTGACGGGAAACGACAGTGGCTGCCGTTTTGAGCGGGGAATCCATCAGAAGCGGGAGCGAGCTGGCTCGCTCCCGCCGGTTTCACTGACGGTGAATCAACCTTTTTCGTCGATCCCTGCTTGCAGGGACTGACTGTCCAGATGCCCGCTCAGGGTCACCGGGCCGACTTTCAGGTTGCCGTTTTCAAGGGAAACCTTCGGTGCGTTTTCTTCGCTTTTGTGTGGCAGGTCCAGACCGGCTTTCACGCCGTAGTCGCGATTGCTCAGGTCGCTGCTGTTGACCTTCGAACCACCCAGATCGACCTTGCCTTCAGTGGCGGAAATCCGCGCACCGGTCAGCTGCGTAGCGCCGCCGACAGTGAGGTTCACGCCCTGGCTACCGCTGATGCCGGAGGCCTGTTTGACGCTGTCCTTGTACGCGTATTCGCCTTCGGCTTTCAGCGTCGGCTTGTAGTCGGTGCCCGCGAGTTTTCCTTTGTCGTCGGCCGGGGTCTTCTTGGCAGTCAGACCCAGATCGACATCGACCTTGGCGTGAGTGCTGGAGTCCTGACGGCTCTCGACCGACAGATCACCGGCCACGTTGCCGCTGACCTTGCGCGCATCGATCCGCGCACCGCTCAGGCTCGCATCGCCCGCGCTGTTCAGCACCACAGTGTCAGCCTTGATCTGACTGTTCTGCTGGGTGGTGCCTTGCAGGTAGTCCACGCCCACCTTGGCCCCGGCATTGAAGCCGTGATCGCTGCTGACTTTTTCATCGGCGGCGGTCGGCGTGCTTTTGCTCAGATTGCCACCGGCGTTCAGCGCAACGTTCCAGTTATTGCGGCTGTCGGTGGACTGCGCGGACTCTTGAACGAAACCACCCTTCTGCGCGTCGATGCCGACATTTGGCGCAGTGACCTGAGTACCTTGCAGGCGCACCGAGTCACCGCTCAGCGCGATGCCGTTCTGGCTGTTGAACTGGCCACCGGTGAGGGTCTGTGTGTTCTCGTTGACCCGACCGATGTTGAAGTTGCCGCTGAGGTTGCCGCCCTGATCGCGGCTCTTCTCGCTGCTGGTCTTGCTGCCGCCCGCCTTCAGGCCACCGCCGAGATTACTGCCGGTGGCGACGTGCGTGTCAGTGGCCGCTTGCAGGTCGAGTTTGCCGCCGGCCTTCAGGTCGATAGCACCAGCGCTGTCGATCTTCGTGCCCTGCTGAACCTGATTGCCGCCGCTGCTCAGTTGTACCGGACCGGTGCCGCTGAGGCTGGCGACGTGCGCCTGGGTATCGGTGGTCTGGTTGCCTTTGTGATCGAGCTGGAACCCGGCGCCGAGATCGACGTTGGTGCCGTCGGTGCCCGGCAAGGTGCCGACGGTCAGCGAGCCGTTGCCGCGCAGGCTGGAGCTGTCGCTGCTCTGGCGGTCGTTGGCCTGATTCAGCGCCAGGTCACCGCCGGTCTTGATGCTGACACCACCCTGCCCGCCATCGAAACGGCTGCCTTCGAACTGTGCATCGCGGGTGACATTGATGTTCACACCCTGATTGCCGGCGTAACCGCCGACCACCGCCGTGGAACTGTCCTTACTCGACTGGCTGCTGCCACCCGCGCCGCTACCGGCCACGTTCACGTCTTCACCTGTCTTGGTGTAAACGCGCACATCGACCTTGGCATCCACCGAATTGTCGGTGCTGCTGCGGGTGTTGCTGGCCGCGTCGGCCACCAGTTTGTCGGCGCTGATGTTCACTTTGCCGGCGCTGGCGTTGTACTGGGTGCCCTGGTCGTACAGCGTGCCGCCGACCTTCACGTCCACGGTCTGGCCGTCGAACCGGCTGACCACGGCATTGCTGCTCTGCCCGGTTTTATCGGTGCTGGAGTGACCGATCGCCACGTCGATACCGACGTTCGGCTGACCGAGATTGGCCAGTGCGTCCTTGTCCGGCACCTTGCCGTCGAGCACGTCTTTCACCGCGCCGGCAATCGGCCGGGCGATGTCTTTGTACTCGACGTTGGCGCCGATGTCTGCCGACCAGTTGCTCTCGCTGTGGGTGCTGCTTTCGGTGTTGCTGGCGGCACGGTTGTCGACTTCGTTGGCAGCGACGTTCAGGCCGTTGCCGGACTTCAGTTGCGCGCCTTCGGTGGCGAGTTTGTCCGCATTGATGTTGAGGCTGCCGCTGCTCTGCACGCCGGTGGTTTGCGCGGTGGTTTTGCCGGTGGTGTCTTGCGAAGTGCTGTGCGAGAAGTCCACGCCGCTGCCCGCGCGGTCGAGGCCGCCGGTGTAGTAGAAACCGCCGCCGGTGCTGCGGGTTTCGGTCGAGGTGCTGTGGCTGTCCTGCTCGGCCAGCAACGAAACGTTCTTGCCGCTCAGCGTGGTGTCGCCAGCGGTGGATTTCACCTCGGCGCCCTTGAGCGTCACGTCGCCGCCCGCCTTCACTTGCACGGTGCCGCCGCTGAGGCTGGAGCCCTGCTGGGTGACGTCGTTGGCAGTGACGGTTTGCGCCTTGTCTTCGTAATGCACGCCGGCGCGGTACTGCTCTGCCGTTTGCTCCTTGGCGTAAGCGTCGAAGCCACGGGTCTGGGTGCTGTTGCTGCTTTCGTTGGTGTTCTGGGTGGAATGCACATTCACATCACCCGCTGCCTCCGCCGTCAGCGAACCGCCGGCCTTGACCGTGGAGCCGGCGACTTCGATGTCCTTGGCGCTTTTCAGCTTGAGGTTGCTGTCGGAAGCCAGCTCGCTGCGCACCGTGGTGCTGTCCTTGCTGTTCTGCCGGGACTCGTCCTTGGTGATGCCGAAGAACTTGCTGTCCTTGTCGTGATTGTTGCTGTGCGAGGTGTCCTGCACGCCGTCGATGGTCAGCGAGCCGTTGTCGCTGATCACGCTGGCGTCCTTGGCGCCACGCACCTGGCTGCCGCTGATGCGCACGTCGTCGGCCTTGACCAGCAGCTTGCCGGCGGCGTTGATCTTGCTGCCCTGATGCTGGGTCTGGCCCTTGTCGGCGTCACCGGTCTTGCCGAAGAAACCGCCGCCGACCAGATCACCGGAATAGCGGTTGTCGCTGCTGCGATTGGTGCGGGTCGCGGTGGTGATTTCCACCTGTTTGCCGGCCAGTTGCAGGTCACCGGCGCTGTCGATTTCGGCGCCTTCGGAGCGCAACAGTGCAGCGGTTTGCAGGGCGATGTTGCCGCCCTTCAACTGGCTGGTGACGCTGCGCTGCTCTTCGCTGCTGCTGTCCCAATCGGCTTTCCACAGGTGTTTGCGGTGCTTGCCCTGATCGGTTTGCACGTGGCTTTCAGTGGCGGCGGTCAGGCGCAGGTCGCCGCCGCTTTGCACGCTGAGGTTGTTTTTCGCGTCGACCTTGGCGGCCTTCAGTTCGGTGTCTTTACCGGACGACAGTTGCGCGTCGCGGCTGGCGATGATCTGGCTGCCGTGCTGGCGCGAATCGCTGTCGGTCTTGGTGCGCTCGTAGGTTTCCCAGGTGATGCCGATGGTGCTGTTGTTCCAGTTTTCGCGCTGTTCCTGGAGCTTGCGGCTTTCGACGGTGGTCAGGGTCAGGTTGCGCTTGGCCTCGACCTTGACGTCACGACCGCTGACATCGGTGGCGGCCAACGTCAGGTCCTTGCCGCTGTGCAGGCCGACGTCGCCCTGGCTGCTGCGGATGCCGGCACGGGTCACGTCGAGGCTGTCCGGGATTGCCTGGCCGCTGACGCTCAAGTCGCCAGCCGAACGGATCTGCACACCGTCACGCCCGGCGACTTGCACAGCCCCGACCTTCACGCCCGCGCCTTCAGCGGTGCTGACGATGTTGATGCGCCCGGCCTGCATCGCGCCGAACAGGCTGGCGTCAATTCGTTGATCGGTGGTGTTGCCTGCCGGGTCCACGGCTTTCACCTGACCGCTGGCGTAGTCGATCTGATTGCGCCCGACGGTGAGGTTCAGTTGATCACGGGCACTGATCGCACCCTGGCTGTCGATGCGCGGTGCGATCAGGTTGATCGAGCCTTCGCCGTTGCGCAGGCCGCCGCTCTGGATCTGCAACTGACCGGTGGCGTCGCGGGTGCTCAGGGCTTGCAGCTTGCCGTCGTTCAGCTCGGGACGGCCGACCACCAGATTGGCGTTCGGCGTGTTGATGAAACTGCCGCCGTTCACCGAAATGCCGTTCGGGTTGGCGAGTACATAGTCGGCGGCGCGACCGAAGATTTCCTGGGCGCCGTTGATGGCCGACGGATTGCGGCTGATCACTTCGTTGAGGATCACACTCGCCGCCTGCCCCTGCAATTGCGGGTTGGCTGCCAGTTGCCCGGCGAGCTGCGATTGCCCTGCCTGCAAGGCGTTGTTCAGGACCAGGCCCTGACGATCGACGTTGTAGTCGAGGAACTGGTTATGCGACAGGCCCGAGCCGTTCGGCGCGACAATGTTGACGATCGGGACGCCGCCCTGGGTTTGCAGTTGCGCGGTGCCGCCGGGGCCGGGCGCGACCACCACACCGCCGGCCATGGCGCCCGGCAGGTGAGCGACCAGGAACAGGCTGGCGATGGCCCAGCGCAGTTTGCCCCGTGGGGAAAGATGAAACGCAAAGGTATTCATTGGCATAAAAAACTCTCCATGTAGTGCGGCATCACGTTGCGCGTTGAGTTGAAGGCCACGGCTGTCGCGCTCAGGTCCGATGGCTGTTGTTCACTGACGTTCATATCTGTAATCCGACGCGCATCAGCCAGGTTTCAGGCTCGCGGTGCAGGCCGGTCGGGGTGTTCAGGCTGCGTTGGTAATCGACATCCACCTGCAGGTTTTTCCAGCCCAGATTGAGGCCGATGCTGGCGCCGCTCAGGCGTTGAACCGGGGCGCCGTGATCGGCCTTGATCCAGCCGTGGTCGAGACCGACACGCGGGGTGAGCTGCACCGGCAAATCGGTGCGCAGCGGCAGGCGCAGGGTGTTGCGCCAGATCGCACCGCTGGCGCCGGACGCACTGCTGACCCGGTAACCGCGCACGGCGGAATCGTCGGTGCCGAGCAGTTGTTCGATGGCCGGCAGCGGATCCGGGCTGTACTGCACGTTCAGTTGGCTCTGCCATTGCCAGGCTTGCGCACCGAACTGGCCGTTGCGCCACTGGCTGAGGCCGGCGCGGTACTTGCGAAACTGTGCCTTGGGCAGGTTCTTGACCTGATGATCGGCATCGTCGTCAGCACCCAGCCAGCGCAGGCCCTGGGCGTAGTTGAAGTCGAGGTTCCACACCGCACGGTCGAGCCAGAACAGATTGAGCCCGGCTTCGGCCACGGTCAGGGTCGGGCTCTGGATGCCGAGGCGAACGTTTTCCAGATAGCTGTCGACATCCTTGTGCGCCAGTTGCAGGTTGGCGCTGAGCTGATGGCTCTGATCGCGCCACAACACGCGGTCGGCGCGCAGGCTGAGCTGATCGGTGATGCCGGTGCTGTACAGGGTCGTGCCCGGCAGTTTGAACGGCGCACGGTATTCGGCGTGGCTGGCGAACGTGCTGAACGTCCAGTAGCCGTAGGGAATTGCGTAATAGAGGCTGGCGTTGCGGTTGTAGCGGTCGCCTTGGTTGAGGGTGTCGCTGGCACTCACGCTCAACAGGTCGTTGAGTTCCAGCGGGCTGTCAAGGCTCAGGCTCAGCGTGTTGCGATCGCGCCCGGTGCTGGCACTACCGAGGTTGTCGAAACCGGCACCGAGGGCCCAGCGTGACTGCCCGGAAGTACGCGAGCGCAAGATGACTTTTGACGCACCGGGCTGGCTGCCGGGGGCGATGTCAGCGGTCAGATCGAGCGAGCGCAGACGGTTCAACTGATCCAGCCCCTGCTCCAGATCACGCAGGTTCAACGGTTTGCCGAGCATGCCCGGGAATGCACCGCCGAGAGACACCGGCAGGCTCTGGTCGGCCAGTTCGATGGACTCGATGTAGCCTTCGTCGATCAGGATATCCAGCGACTGCCCCGCCGCTGGCGCGCTGCTCAGATATGGCCGGCTGGCGATGTAGCCCTTCTCCACGTAGAGCGCGGTGATGGTCGCCAGCAGATGGTTGATCTGGCCGACGCCCATGCAAGGCGCCAGCAGTGGCTGGATGCGGGCGTTGAGCTGGTCTTTGTCGATCAGCGTGACCCCGCCGATGCGCGTGCCGCTCAGGGGCCAGCAGCGTTCGTCGGGTTTGATCGAATCGGGAATGGCCGGGGTGGCAGGCGTCGGGCCGAACGCGCCGCGCTCCAGTTGCCGCTTGCGCTGTTCAAGCTGCAGTTGTTGCAGGTCGCGCTGTTGCTGTTGCTGCTGGCGCAGCACTTCCTGGCCTGGATTCGACAGTTCGGCGGCGAAAAGGCTGGGCGCACACACACTCAACAACAAGGCCGACAACAGCGGACGAGGCAGATAACTACGACGAGAAACAGCGCGAATCGAATACGGCACTCAACATCCTTGCAATCAAATGGCTTAATGCCATCCCATCAATTGCAGTGATAGTCAGAGCCTTCCTACACAAATGCAAGACGCTTCCTACATCGCTTACATTTCTTAAACAAATGCGTTTTTAGCATGGATCGCCAGCGATAACGCCAGCAAGTTGCAGACCATCAGGGTTTCCCCGAGGGCCTGAGACCATGCGGCCAACATCAATCCCGCACCGATCAGCAGGTAATAAAACAGCCCCAGCAATGCACCGGCGGTGCCCAAACGATCCGTGTAATTGCGCAAGGCTGCGCCGAGGATATTCGGGATTGCCATGCCAAACGCCAGTACCACAAGGAGCATCGGCAGCACGAACCAGACGTGCGCTTCTGACAGCCACACGCCGATGCCACCGAGCAAACCGGTCAGCGCTGCCAGGCGAATCAACTGCAGTGGACGACAACCGATTTGCAGCAATTTTTTGTTAAGCCATGCTCCAAACCCTGAGGCCAGCGCGAGCATCACGCCGCTGTAGCCGAACCACTCGCCGCTCAGGCCGAGACGTTCGAACTGGAAAGGTCCGAGGCTGTAATAGCTGAACAACGCCACGTTGAACGATGCGATCCACAGTGCTGATCGCCAGATGCCCGGATCACGCAACATGTCGCCCATGGTTGCGAACAGGCCGACGGAGGTGAGTTGTGGCGGACGGGTTTCCGGCAGGTTGCGCCAACTCCAGATCCACAAGATCGATGCCAGCAGCAACAACGCAACGAGCACGCCGCGATAGCCGAAGCCTTGAACCAGACTCGCCCCGCTGAACAGACCGATGGCCGGGCTGGCCGCCAGCGCCATGCCCACCAGAGAAAACACCTGGGCCAGTTCGGTCCCGCGAAAACGATCGCGCAATAAAGTCTGGGTCACCACCGAGCCAACCGCAGCGCCGAAAGCCGCCAGCGCCTGGGCCATCAACAAGCCGTTGAAACTGCGAACGCTCAAGCCCAATGCGCAGGCAAGCGCATAAATCGCAAGACCGGCGAGCATCGAAGGCCGCCGGCCAATCCGGTCACATACCCGGCCCCACGTCACCACGCCAAAGGCAAACGCCAGGAAGTACACCGACAATGTCTGCGCCGCCACTTGCGGACCAACATCGAACGCACGGCCGATATCCCCCAGCGCCGGGCTGAACAACGTCTGGGCGATCTGCGGAAACATCAGCAGCGCAATCGCCAACACCAAAAACTTTCTATGGTTCATCACCATGACTCCTCACAAAAACGCCGAAGAGTTTAAAAAGCCGTGACTGGCGTATTATCCGAACCCTGACAATTTATCGTTGAAATCGGACAACCCATGGCCTGGCTCGAAGCCCACGACCGTTTTGACCCGGATCGCTTTCCGGCGCCGGTAGTCGGCATCGCTTCCACCCTTGGCGATCACGACTCCGGCCTGCATCGGCATCAGCGCGGGCAATTGCTCTACACCCGACAGGGTTGCACCCGCATCACCCTGGCGCAGCAGTTGTGCCTGCTGCCGCCGTCGCGGGCGGCGTGGATTCCCGGTGGTGTCACGCATCGAGCGGTGATGCAGCAAAGCGTTGATTACCGCTCCATCTACCTGACGCCCGAACTGTGCCGCGAACTGCCGCAACAGGTCTGCGTGATCGAGGTCAGCCCCTTGCTGCGCGCCGTGCTGGAACCGATGGCGATTGCCGATTTCGATACCGATTGGCAGCAGGGCAAATTCGTCCATCTGCTGGGGCTGTGCCTGAGTGAAATCCGTGACGCGGCGCAGCAACCGATGCTCCTGCCCCTGCCCCGGGACAAACGTCTGGCACCGCTTCTTGCCACACCCGAAAAACTCCCCCCGGAGCTGCAAGTGCTCGAGCAACAGATCGGCGCCAGCAGCCGCACCATCGGCCGGATCTTCCAGCGCGAAACCGGCATGAGCTATCAGCAATGGCGCCAACAGTGGCGATTGATGCGCGCCATGGAATTGCTCGCCACCGGGCGCAACCTCGGCTATTGCGCATTTGAACTGGGCTTCGCCAGCGACAGCGCATTCATTGCGTTCTTCAAATCCATGACCGGCAGTACACCCGGCGCCTGGCTCAGATAAGCAACTGACGACCGGCGATAAAAATCAATTGCCACAAAATATTACTCGCGTCATATTACAGCCGTAATAACACCCTCGCTTCGCAGGTATTACGCCATGACCAGCATGCCCACCGTTGAACCCGACCTCGCCGTTCCGGTCAGCACTCCCAAACCTCCCTTGCTCAAACGCCTGCTGTTGCCCACTGCGGGGCTGGCCGCGCTGGTGTTTGCCGGGCTGTACGCCGCGCATTGGTGGAGCGCCGGACGCTTTCTCGAAGAAACCGACGATGCCTACATCGGCGGTGACGTCACGGTGATCGGGCCGAAAGTTGCGGGTTACATCGAAGAGGTGCTGGTCAGCGACAACCAGTCCGTGAAGGCTGGCGACGTGCTGATCCGCCTCGACGCCCGCGACTATCGCGCCAATCTGGCCAAGGCCGAAGGCGCGGTCGCCGCTGAAGAATCGCTGCTGGCCAACCTCGACGCCACTGAACAACTGCAGCAGGCAGTGATCGGCCAGGCCCGCGCCGGCATCGATGCCGCCGGTGCCGAAACCGCTCGTTCACGGGATGACAACGCACGCTACAAACGTCTGGTCACCACCAATGCGGTTTCGGTGGAAGCCGCACAACGGGCCGACGCCACCTTCAAGACTGCCCAAGCCCTGAGCGCCAAGGCCCAGGCCGAATTGCTCGCTGCGCAACGCCAGCTCTCGGTGATCGAAACCCAGAAACAACAGGCCCGCGCCGCCCTCCAGCAGGCCCGGGCCGAACGCGATCTGGCGCAACTCAACCTCGGCTACACCGAGCTGCGCGCCCCGGTCGACGGCGTGATCGGTAACCGTCGCGCGCGGGTCGGCGCTTATGCCCAGGCCGGTTCGCAACAGTTGTCGGTGGTGCCGGCCAGCGGTCTGTGGGTCGATGCCAATTTCAAGGAAGACCAGTTGGCGCGGATGAAGCCGGGCCAGCGCGTGAGCATCCGCGCCGACGTGTTGTCCGGCCAGGAATTCCATGGCCGCCTCGACAGCCTTGCCCCGGCCACCGGTTCGCAGTTCAGCGTGCTGCCGCCGGAAAACGCCACCGGTAACTTCACCAAGATCGTGCAGCGGGTGCCGGTGCGGATCTTGCTCGACCCGGCTGACAGTGTGCTCGGCCATCTGCGTCCAGGCCTCTCGGTGACCGCTGAAGTCGACACCCGCGCCCAGCCAGAAACCACCGCCGTGGCCAGCGCGCCATGAGCCGCGCCCTCGCCGTTCCTGCACAGCCGTTCAATGCCGCCGAAATGGCGACGGCGACCAAGGTGTTCGCCTTCGCCACCATGTGCATCGGCATGTTCATCGCGCTGCTGGACATCCAGATCGTCTCGGCTTCGCTGCGGGATATCGGCGGCGGACTGTCCGCCGGCACCGATGAAACGGCGTGGGTGCAGACCAGTTACCTGATCGCCGAGATCATCGTGATCCCGCTGTCGGGCTGGCTGTCGCGGGTATTCTCCACGCGCTGGTTGTTCTGCGCCTCGGCGGTCGGTTTCACCCTCGCCAGCCTGTTGTGCGGTGCGGCCTGGAACATCCAGAGCATGATTGCCTTTCGGGCGCTGCAAGGGTTTCTCGGCGGCTCGATGATTCCGTTGGTGTTCACCACGGCGTTCTTTTTCTTCACCGGCAAACAGCGAGTGATTGCTGCCGCGACCATCGGCGCCGTGGCTTCGCTGGCACCGACGTTGGGCCCGGTGATCGGCGGCTGGATCACCGATATTTCGTCCTGGCACTGGCTGTTCTACATCAATCTGGTGCCGGGGATTTTCGTCGCCGTGGCGGTGCCGATGCTGGTCAAGATCGACCAGCCTGAACTGTCGCTGCTCAAGGGCGCGGACTATTTGAGCATGGTGTTTCTGGCGCTGTTTCTCGGCTGCCTGGAATACACCCTCGAAGAAGGCCCGCGCTGGAACTGGTTCAGCGACCAGACCATCCTCACCACCGCGTGGATCAGCGCCCTGGCCGGCGTGGCGTTTGTCGGCCGAACGCTGCACGTGGCCAATCCGATCGTCGATCTGCGCGCCCTCAAGGATCGCAATTTCGCCCTCGGCTGCTTCTTTTCCTTCGTCACCGGCATCGGCCTGTTCGCGACGATTTACCTGACGCCGCTGTTTCTCGGCCGGGTGCGTGGTTACGGGGCGCTGGACATTGGCCTGGCGGTTTTCTCTACCGGGGTGTTCCAGATCATGGCGATTCCGCTGTACGCCTTTCTGGCCAATCGCATCGACCTGCGCTGGATCATGATGGCGGGCCTGGCGTTGTTCGCCTTGTCGATGTGGGAATTCAGTCCGATCACCCACGATTGGGGTGCCGGGCAGTTGATGCTACCGCAAGCCCTGCGCGGGATTGCCCAGCAACTGGCGGTGCCGCCGGCGGTGACGTTGACCCTCGGCGGTCTGGCGCCGGCACGGTTGAAGCACGCCTCGGGCCTGTTCAACCTGATGCGCAACCTGGGCGGTGCAATCGGGATTGCCGCGTGCGCGACCATTCTCAACGACCGCACCAACCTGCACTTCACCCGGTTGGCCGAGCATCTGAACAGCAGCAACGAAGCCTTGAACCAGTGGCTGGCCCAGGTCGGTGGCAACTTCGCCGCACTGGGTCAGAGCGGTGACGTGGGCATCACCGCCGGCCTGCATCAGTTATGGCTGCTGACCTACCGCGAGGCGCAGACCCAGACCTACGGCGATACGTTCCTGATGATCATGGTGTGCTTCGTGATCGCCACGGCGATGGTGCCCTTGATGCGCAAGGTGCAACCACCGGCCGCGCCGAGTGCCGATGCACATTGACCGATCAGGCTTGTGGGGTTTTGCGAAAGCCCACGGCCAGACGGTTCCAGCTGTTGATGGTGCTGATCGCCACGGTCAGATCGACCATTTCTTTCGGTGAGAACTGGGCAGCGACGGCTTCGTAATCTTCGTCCGGGGCGTGGGTCAGGCTCAGTTGGGTCAGGGATTCGGTCCACAGCAGCGCGGCGCGCTCGCGGTCGGTGAAGAACGGCGCTTCACGCCAGGCCGTCACGGCGAACAACCGGCGTGGGGTTTCGCCGCCTTTGATCGCGTCAGCGGTGTGCATGTCAATGCAGAACGCACAGCCGTTGATTTGCGAAGCGCGCAGTTTCACCAGTTCGATCAGGGTCTTTTCCAGCGGCAGTTTCGAGACGGCGGTTTCCAGAGCGATCATCGCTTTCAGGGCATCTGGGGAGGCGGTGTAGAAATCGGCACGAGGTTTCATGGTGGTTCTCCGGGGCGAGTGAATGTGTGGCTACGTTAGTCCCGGGGCCGGGCCAAACAAATAGCCAATCTCCCGGAAGACGGGTAGGCCACTCCTTTCTGACGTCAGAAAAGAAAGTGCAACAGGGCAATTGCCAGCGCTCGTTCCGCGCCACTAGAATGCGATCAATTCTTAATTGCACTCTAATTGCAGCCAGGCATCGGATGCCCGCAACGAGTATCTGCCGCCCATGTCGTCTTTCGATCCGCCATTGAATCAGCAAGTCCAGACGCTCTACAGCGAACACCACGGGTGGCTGCAGGGCTGGTTGCAACGCAAGCTGGGCAATCGCTGCGATGCGGCTGACCTTGCGCACGATACGTTTTTGCGCCTGCTCAGCCGTCAGGTGGTCAAACCGCTGGGCAGCGAACCCCGGGCGCTGCTGACGCACATTGCCAAAGGTCTGGTGATCGACCGCTGGCGGCGTCAGGACATTGAGCGCGCCTACCTGGAAACCATCGCCAGCCTGCCCGCCGCCGAGGTGCCGTCACCGGAAACCCGCTACCTGATTCTCGAAACCCTGTGGCGCATCGAAGCCTTGCTGCGTGAGTTGCCGGCGCAGACCCGCGATACCTTCCTGCTGTCGCAGATCGAAGGCCTGACCTACGCGCAGATCGCCACACGCCTGAATGTTTCGCTGATCACCGTCAAACGCCATATGCGCGCCGCGTTCATTGCCTGCCTGAGTGTCGCCTGATGAGTTCGTCGATGATCAATCCGCAGATTCTTGGTGAAGCCGCCGACTGGCTGGTGCAGTTGCATTCCGGCACGGCCTCCCCGTCCGATCATCAGGCCATCGCCCAATGGCGCAACCGCAGCGCCGAACACGCCATCGCCTGGCAACGAGCCGAAGCCCTGCTCGGTGATTTGCGCAGCGTGCCAGCCAACGTCGCGATCCAGACCCTGCAACGGGCTTCGCGCAAGGAAGGCCTCAGCCGTCGCCAGACCCTCACCCGCCTCGGCCTGCTGTTGATGGCCGGGCCGTTGGGCATCGCCTCGCAACATGTGCCGTGGCAGCAATGGACCGCCGATCAGCGCACCGCCGTCGGCGAGCAAAAAAACCTGCAACTTCCGGACGGCACTCAGCTGCTGCTCAACACCGACAGCGCCGTGAACATCGCTTACAGCCCGGTCGAGCGCCGAGTGCTGCTGCTCAACGGCGAAGTGCTGATCAACACCGCCAGCGATGCTGCCGCCCGCCCGTTGATTGTCGAAACCCCGCAAGGCCTCGCCCGCGCGCTCGGCACGCGGTTCTGCGTGCGCACCGAGGGTTCTCGCAGCCTGGTGTCGGTGCTGGAGGGCCAGGTGCAAATCACCCCGGAATTGCTCAAGCAAAACGCGATCATCACGGCCGGCGAGCGCCAGCGCTTCAAGCTGAACAGCTTCGACAGCGCCGAAACCTTCGACACTGCCAGCCTGGCCTGGGACAAGGGCATGCTGCTGGCCAGCAACATGCGTCTGGACGAGTTGCTCGGCGAACTGAGTCGCTATCGTCGCGGCGTCTTGCGCTGTCATCCGGACGTCGCGGCGATGCGCGTGTCCGGGGCGTTTTCCCTGCGCGACACCGACGCCAGCCTGCGTCTGCTCAGCGACACCCTGCCGCTGAACATCAACAGCCTGACCCGCTATTGGCTGTCGGTGGAGCCTCGCGTCTGAGCCTTTGGAAAATAATTTCAATGTTCACTGATACCTTTTCGCGCCTCGTCCGGTGAGTGGATAGACCTTTAATTCCACGCGCCCGACAGGATCGCCGAATGACCGCATTGCCCACGCCCCGCCCCGCCACTTTTCCATTCAAGGCCCTGAGCCTGGCCCTCGCTTTCAGCGCACTGTTGCCGACTGTCGGCCACGCCGCCAACAGCGTCAGCGAAAGCACCAGCCAAAGCGTCAACATCGGCCCCGGCCTGCTCAGCCATGTGCTGGCGCAATTTGCGGTCAGCGTCGGCGTGCCGCTGTCGTTCGACCCGGCGCAACTGGGCAACCGTCAGAGCCCGGGCCTGCAAGGCAATTACACCGCGCAAAGCGGTTTTGCCCGGTTGCTGGAAGGCAGCGGTTTCGAACTGATCAGCACCGGCGACAACGGCTACACCGTGGCGCCGAAAGTCGCGGCGGACGGCGCGCTGGAACTGGGCGCCACCACCGTCAGCGCCCTCCACGACAACAGCGACGACACCTACGGCGGCGAACAGGTCGCCCGTCGCGCGCAGGTCGGCATGCTCGGCAATCAGGCAGTCAACGACCTGCCCTTCAGCGTCACCAGCTACACCGCCAAAACCATGGCCGACCAGCAGGCGCAAACCATTGGCGATGTGTTGCTCAACGACTCTTCGGTTCGCCAGTCCAACGGCTTCGGCAACTTCTCGCAGATGTTCATGATCCGTGGCCTGCCGCTGGCCTCCGATGACATTTCCTATAACGGCCTGTACGGCGTGCTGCCCCGGCAGATCATCGCCACCGAAGCGCTGGATCGCGTCGAGCTGTTCAAGGGCCCGAATGCGTTCGTCAACGGCGTCACCCCGAGCGGCAGCGGCATCGGCGGCGGGATCAACCTGCAACCGAAACGCGCCCTGGACACCCCGACCCGCAGCGTCACCCTCGACTACAGCGCCGACGGCCGAGTCGGCACGCATCTGGACCTCGGCCAGCGTTTTGGCGAGGACAACCGCTTCGGTGCCCGGGTCAACCTGATGCAGCGCGAAGGCGACACCGCGGTCGATGAAGAAGACCAGCGTTCGTCGCTGTTCAGCGTCGGCCTCGACTATCGCGGCGAGCGCCTGCGAGTCTCGACCGATTTCGGCTATCAGAAGCAAGTGATCAATCAGGGCCGCTCGGTGATCTACGTCGACTCAAGCCTGAGCAAAGCTCCCAAGGTGCCGCACGCCAACGCCAGCTACGCCCAGAGCTGGAGCTACTCGCAGCTCGAGGACACCTTCGGCATGGCCCGCGCCGAGTACGACCTCAACGATAACTGGACCGCCTACGTGTCCGGCGGCGCCAAGCACACCCGGGAAAACGGCGTGTACTCGTCGCTGACCGTCACCGACCTCAACGGCAACGCCCGTGGCGGCATGCTCTATCCGCCCCACGACGAGGACAACCAAAGTGCAATGGCCGGCCTCAACGGTCATTTCGACACCGGCCCCGTCAGCCATCAGTTGAATGCCGGCTGGGCGGGCATCTGGGGCGAGCAACGCTCGGCGTTCGAAACCATCGGCAATGCCTCGCGCTACTCCACCAATCTGTACAACGTCACCGACAAACCGCGCCCGCCGGCCACCTCGTTCGCCGGTGACATCAACGATCCGCGCGTCGTCGGCAAGAACACCCTGCGCAGCGAAGCGATTTCCGACACCCTCGGCTTCCTCGACGACCGCGTGCTGCTGACCCTCGGTCTGCGCCGCCAGCAAATGAAAGTCGATGGCTGGGCCACGGCCACCGGGGCCCGCACTTCGAGTTACGACGAATCGATCACCACTCCGGTCTACGGCCTGGTCATCAAGCCGTGGGAACACGTGTCGTTCTACGCCAACCGCATCGAAGGCCTGGCCAAGGGCCCGACGCCGCCGACCAGCGCGATCAACCGCGACGAAACCTTCGCCCCGGTGCGCAGCAAACAGGTCGAGGCCGGCGTGCGGCTGGACATGGGCAGCTATGGCGCCAGCCTCGGCGTCTACCGCATCGAGCAACCGTCGAGCTACACCCAGGACGGGATCTTCCGGGTCGACGGTCAACAGACCAACAAGGGCGTGGAACTCAATGTCTACGGTGAACCCGTCGACGGCCTGCGCCTGCTCAGCGGCGCGACCGTGATGAAGACCGAACTCGACGGCAGCAGCAACGGCGTCAACGACGGCAACCGCGCCATCGGCGTGCCACGCTTCCAGTTCAACATCGGCGCCGACTGGGATGTTCCGGGCCTTGAAGGCGCAGCCCTCAGTGCACGGATGTTGCGCACTGGCGGTCAATACCTGAACGCGGCCAACACCCAGAGCATCCCGTCGTGGAACCGCTTCGACCTCGGCTCGCGCTACGCCTTCAAGCTCGATGAAAAGCAGATCACCCTGCGCGCCAATCTGGAAAACGTCGCCAACGAAGCCTATTGGGCCTCGGCCAATGGCGGCTACCTGACCCAGGGCGCACCGCGCACGTTGAAGGTTTCGGCCACCGTGGATTTCTGAGTACCGCTGGTCACCCGGTCGGCACCAAGCGATGCGCGCTTCAGACCAATATCAGGTAAATCCCCTTTCTGGAGACGTACCATGAAGACGCGCACATTGACCTCGATGCTGCTGGCCGGTTTGTTGGCCACAGCGTCCGCCGCCAGTTTTGCCGCCAATGACGGTGCCAACACGTCGGGCACCCAGTCCGGCGCCAACGGCGGAACGAGCATGCCGCCGGACAACACCACTAACCGACCTAACGACGGCCCTTCCGACGGGATGAAAACAGGTACCGGAACCAACGGCAGCGCCAGCGGCTCAGGCTCGGGCGCCGGTGGTGGAACGGGCGCAGCAGGTGGCGGAACGGGTGGATCCGGGGCCGGTACCGGCGGCTGAACGAACAAGAACAGGCCATGGTGAACGCATCATGGCCTGTGTCTGAACCCTTTTTCCGTCAGCGATCCGAACGCATCAACTCACCAATGCCGCCGTCCATGGACAACACTGCCGCACGGTTACGGCCCGCGTTCTTGGCCTGATACAGCGCCGCATCGGCGCGCTGGATGAACAGTTCCGGGCTGTCGTTGCCCAGCGGAATGAACGAATAACAGCCCAGGCTCACGGTGAGATAACCGGTGGGCGAGCCGCTGTGGGTGATGTGTTTGTCCATGACGCTGCGGCGGATCTGCCCGGCAATCGCCAGCGCGCCGTTGATGTCGGTGTCCGGCAACAGCACCGCGAATTCTTCGCCACCGTAGCGCACCGCCAGATCGGATTTGCGCTGGCAGCAGTTTTTCACCACCAGAGCAACCTGGGTCAGGCAGTGGTCGCCGGCCACATGGCCGTAGGCATCGTTGTAGCGCTTGAAGAAATCGATATCGAGCATAATCAGGCTGACCGGGCTCGACTGCCGGGCGCCCCGGGCGAACTCAATTTCCAGCGACTGCTCGAACAGGCGCCGGTTGGCCAGCCCGGTCAGGCTGTCGTGGGTGGCAATCAGCTCCAGCGCCCGCTGGGCCTTGATCAGGTTTTTCTCGATCCGCTCACCGTCGCGCACCTGATGAATGAACACCCAGCCAAACAGCCCCACGCCGAGCATCACCAGCGCCACGATCACGCTGGATTGAAAGGCACGGTCATGCCAGCCCTTGAGAATCGTGTCCCGGGATGAAGAGGCAGACACCACCAGCGGATAACTGTCGAGCTGCCGATAGCCATAAAGGCGCGTGACCCCGTCGACCACCGAGTCGATCATTGCCGTGCCGGCCGAGGCGTTGGGGAGCAACGTCTGATAGATCTCGCCCTTGGCCAGCGAGGTGCCGATCAAGGACTCGTCGAACGGCCGGCGCGCAAGCAAGGTGCCGTTGGTCAGGCCGAGGAACATGGTGCCGTTGTCGTCCAGGCTGAAGCTTTTGAAGAACTTGTCGAAGTACGACATCTTGATGCCGGCCATCAGCACACCCTGAAAATTGCCGGCGTGGTCGTTCACTCGCTTGGAAATCGGGATGATCCACTCGCCGTTTTCGCGACTGCGGATCGCCGGGCCGATGTGCGCCACGGACGACACGTTCTGCTGGTGATATTTGAAGTACTCGCGATCGGCCACGCCGTTGCCACGGGGCAGATCAGGGAATGAGGTAATCACCCACTGCCCTTCGCGATCGAACAGGAACATGCCGTGCAACTGCTCCAGCTGCTGCACCCGGCGTGCGAAGGTTCTCTGCAAACGCGGTTTCTGCGCCGCGCCATAGCCGTCTTCCTGAATCCAGTCGACCAGGCTGGTCATTACCAGATCGGCAGCCAGAAAGGTGTCTTCGGCCTGCTGCGCCATCGCCCGGGTCAGGTTGGCCGAGGCCATCTGCGCATTCGCCAGATCCTGCCGACGTGACTGCTCGATCTGCAGATACAGCAGACCGGACAGGCACAGACACACGGCAACGATGAACAGCACCGCCGCCTTGCGCAGGGGCAGACGCTTGAGAGTGCCGCCGGGGGCCTGATGCGGATCGTGAATGGGGATAGGCAAAAGCGTGTCCTGGGCAGGTACGACAGGGGCAAAGGCCCGAAACCCTTGTTTTTTGTGAGCGTAGCCCACCGGATAGTGCGGGGCAACCAAGTGCCACCGAGACAATCCCGACCCCGTTGATATCGGCGCGCAGTGGAAATGGATGACCTGCGATGCGATTTATTTTTCAGAACTCGCCATGCTCTTAGTCCACCAACGACGGTTGGGTAGCGACCGAGACGACAAACAGCACTACGAGTGCCCAGAACATCACCACAAGTATCTGCATGACGACCTTCAAGCTTTTATAAAGCCAGCGCAACCAATGGCCTTCAGGTTTAGCTTCCGAGCGAGTTCTGAGTACGCCATTCAAATAAAAGCCAAGAAGGGCCAACAGTGCGCCATCAATGAACAGCGCAGGCAGACCGGCTGAGGGGAAAATGCTTCCCCACCGATAAAAAGACGACCGGCTCAGGAACACCACATAACACGTGAGGCTGCCGTAGGGGATGGCTCTCCACCATTTGCCGGTCAGCGCTCCGGCCATCAGGCACATCATCACCATGAACGGATTGAGGAGAATATGGATCATCCAATCCAGTACGTTGGGGAAGTAGTCAGGGGAATTGATGCTGCGCCAGATATATTCAAACATTATTCAGCTTCTTGCCTTCTATAGAATCATTGGTGCTTCCGTGCCGCTGTACGGTATCGGCGTATCCTCGGATGACATAAGCCCTGTGGTGTAAACATAAAAAACAGGCGCCTGAAAAGGCGCCTGTTTTTTATGGCCGGTAACCGATTGAGTTACCGCGACGGTGGAACCCGAATATCCCCCGCCCGGCACTGGGTTTTCACGCCTTTGCCGCACGCGCCGAATTGCAGGTCCTTGCCCATGCACACCCGCACTTCCGAGAGCTCCGGGCCGCTGCAGATGACGGCGATGCCGTCGGCCGGGATGCCCGGATTGCTCTTGCGGAACAGGTCGGCGATTTCCTGTGCTTCGAAGTAATAAGAGTTGCTGAACGGTTGCAGCTCTTGCGGGATTGTCACCGCCGCCACGGCTTTGTCCGCTTCGTCGAAGTAGCCCATAGCGCCGAGGCCGCTGCAGGTGCCGTGCTTGCTCCATTCGTGGTCGAGGAGTTTTTTCGTCGGAAACAGCGTCATGCCCTTGGCTGTTTCAGCAGCCGAGAGCGTGGTCACTGGCGGGCAGGATTCCGGCCAGCCGCCCTTGGCGTATTGCGGCCACAGGCCATGCAGGACAAAACCGTAGCCCTTGCCGGTGCATTGCGGGTCGTCCTTGTGGGTGAGGCAGAACGTCGGCGACCAGGACAGCGTCAGCAGGTAGTAATCGAACACCCCCGCCACCGACTCCGTCGGTGCCTTGTTGGCGTGTGACTGGCGCGCCGAACTCAGGCCGATGCTACCGACCGTCAGCGCAATCAGCGCCATAATTGTAAAAAGCTTTTTCATGTTCCCGTTCCTTGGGACGCGTGCGTCCGTGGTTTTTGTGGTCTGACCGTCAACTGGTCAGAGGCTGATTGAGTCATGCCAGTGTTGCAGGCGCATGACGCAAGGCAAAGCTGTACTACGTTGAAAGGTCTACGATTAATAAGCAGACACCACAAACAGGGATCCCGACATGAGTAAAGCAGACGAACTCGCCGCGAAGCTCAAGCAAACCCGGCACACCCACGCGGACGACATCACCTGCGCCGAACTGGAAATCGATTGCTGGCCGGCGGTGGTCTACGACCTGTATCACCGCATCGAGGGCTGGTTGCAACCGGTCACCGAGGTGGGACTGAAGATTCGGCGAAATCCTACCCATGTTTGCGAAAGTTCACCGGACGGCGAACCCCACGACTACGCCATCGACCAATTAATCATCGAAGCCAACCATCACAACCTGACGTTCGACCCCATTGCGCGATTCACCGAGGACGGTGCCGGTCGCGTGCAGATCGTCCTGCCGGGCCGGGACACTTCCCTGCTGCGGACCGTCGACGAACACGGCGAGAGTCATTGGTGGTTGCAGACCCTGGAGACCGGGCAACAGTTGGACGCAATTGCCCTGACAGAAAACAACCTGTTGCTGGTAGTCCAGGAAGGACTCGGCCTCTAAGTCGAACCTGACGCAACTGTAATCCGCGCCTCAGCCAACTGAAAGCTGCCGCTGGTTAGCCTCCCCGTCATTGGTCAAACGGGGACTTCCAGCGCATGCTTTCCAACACCTCAAGACGCACCTTCGTCAAAGGCCTGGCCGCCGGCGGTCTGCTCGGTGGCCTCGGCCTGTGGCGCACGCCAGTGTGGGCACTCAACAGTTCCGGTCAACTCAACGAACTGACCGGCACCGACTTCGAGCTGTTCATCGGCGAAACCCCGGTCAACTTCACCGGTCAGTCGCGCACCGCGATGACCATCAACGGCGGCGTCCCCGGTCCCCTGCTGCGCTGGCGCGAAGGCGACACCGTGACGCTGCGGGTGCGCAACCGGCTCAAGGCCGACACCTCGATCCACTGGCACGGCATCCTGCTGCCGGCCAACATGGACGGCGTGCCGGGCCTGAGCTTCAAGGGCATCGAGCCCGGTGGCGTGTACGTCTATCAATTCAAGGTGCGTCAGCACGGCACCTACTGGTATCACAGCCATTCCGGGTTGCAGGAGCAGGCCGGCGTCTACGGGCCGTTGGTGATCGACGCCCGGGAGCCGGAGCCGTTCCAGTACGACCGCGAGCACGTGGTGATGCTCAGCGACTGGACCGACGAAGACCCGGCCAGCCTGATGAAGACCCTGAAAAAGCAGTCCGACTACTACAACTACCACAAGCGCACCGTCGGCGATTTCATCCAGGACGTCGGCGAAAAAGGCTGGGGCGCCACCGTTGCCGATCGCACGATGTGGGCGCAGATGAAGATGAATCCCACCGACATTGCCGATGTCAGCGGCGCCACGTACACCTTCCTGATGAATGGCCACGCCCCCGATTCCAACTGGACCGGCCTGTTTCGCCCCGGCGAAAAGCTGCGCCTGCGGCTGATCAACGGCTCGGCCATGACCTACTTCGACGTGCGCATTCCCGGATTGAAAATGACCGTGGTCGCCGCCGACGGCCTGCACGTCAAACCGGTGACCGTCGATGAACTGCGCATCGCCGTGGCGGAAACCTATGACGTGATCGTCGAGCCTGCCGCCGACGCCTACACCCTGTTCGCCCAGGCCATGGACCGCACCGGCTACGCCCGCGGCACCCTCGCCGCCCGCGCCGGGTTGTCGGCCCCGGTGCCGACGCCGGACCCGCGACCGCTGGTAACCATGGACGACATGGGCATGGGCGGCATGGATCATGGCTCGATGGACATGAGCGCCATGGACCACGCCAGCATGAACATGGGCCCGATGCAGTCGCACCCCGACAGCGAAAAGGACAACCCATTGGTGGACATGCAAGCCATGACCACCGCGCCGAAACTCGACGACCCCGGCCTCGGCCTGCGCAACAACGGTCGCCGCGTGCTGACCTACGCCGACCTGCGCAGCACCTTCGAAGACCCCGACGGTCGCGATCCGGGCCGCACGATCGAACTGCACCTCACCGGCCACATGGAGAAATTTGCCTGGTCGTTCAACGGCATCAAATTTTCCGACGCTGAACCGTTGCGTCTGAAATACGGCGAGCGCATCCGCCTGGTATTGGTCAACGACACGATGATGACCCACCCCATCCACCTGCACGGGATGTGGAGCGATCTGGAAGACGAAAACGGCAACTTCCAGGCGCGCAAACACACCATCGACATGCCCCCCGGCACCCGCCGCAGTTATCGCGTGACCGCCGATGCGCTGGGCCGTTGGGCCTTTCACTGTCACCTGCTTTATCACATGGAAATGGGCATGTTCCGTGAAGTGCGGGTGGAAGAATGAGGACGCCGACCATGACTCCATTTGCCGTGTTTTCGTTGTCACTTCTGTCGCTGTCTTCGGCGTTGGCCGCCAGCGACATGCAGGGCATGGACCACAGCCAGATGGGCGATCTGCAAAGCATGGACGACGGCATGATGCAGCCCGCCGCGCCGACCGAAAGCCGCACACCGATCCCGAAGTTGACTGACGCCGACCGTGCCGCCGTGTTCACCAGTCACGGCGGCCACCAGGTGCACGACAGCGTCATCAACACTTACTTCCTCGCCGACAAACTCGAATGGCAGAACGGCGACGACGCCAGCACCCTGGCCTGGGATTTGTCCGGCTGGATCGGCGGCGACATCGATCGCCTGTGGCTGCGCTCCGAAGGTGAACGCAGCAACGGCAAGACCGAAGACGCGGAAATCCAGGCGCTCTGGGGCCACGCGATTTCGCCGTGGTGGGACGTGGTCAGCGGCGTGCGCCAGGACTTCAAACCCGGCGCCCCGCAAACCTGGGCTGCGTTCGGTCTGCAGGGCATGGCGTTGTACAACTTCGAAGCCGAAGCCACGGCGTTCCTCGGCGAAAACGGCCAGAGCGCGGTACGGCTGGAGGGTGACTACGACATCCTGCTCACCAATCGGCTGATCCTGCAGCCCACCGCCGAACTCAACGTCTACGGCAAAAACGATCCGCAACGCGGGATCGGCTCAGGCCTTTCGAACACCGAAGCCGGCTTGCGTCTGCGCTATGAAATCCGCCGCGAATTCGCGCCGTACATCGGCGTGACCTGGAACCGCACCTACGGCAACACCGCCGATTACGCACGGGAAGAAGGCGAGGATCGCAGCGAAGCGCGACTCGTCCTTGGCGTGCGGATGTGGTTCTGAATCCCTTCAAAAAACAACACAGAGGTCCTGCATGCGCACACTGAAAATCTCCCTCGTCCTCGCCGGCGGTTTGCTCCTGAGCACGTTGGCCCAGGCCCACCCGAAACTGCTGTCGTCGACCCCGGCCGAAGGCGCGGACGGCGCACCACCGGAGAAAATCGAACTGCACTTTTCCGAGAACCTGATGACCCAGTTCTCCGGCGCCAAACTGGTGATGACCGAAATGCCCGGCATGGCCCACTCGCCGATGCCGATGAAGGCCAAGGTCAGCGCCGGCAGCGATCCGAAAACCATGTTCGTTACCCCGCTCTCGCCCTTGCCGGCCGGTACCTACAAGGTCGAATGGCGCGCGGTGTCGTCGGACACCCATCCGATCACCGGCAACGTCACGTTCAAAGTGAAGTGACCGATGGCCGACCTGATCAACATCCTGCTGCGGATGGCGTTGTACGTGGATTTGCTGCTGTTGTTCGGGATGGCGTTGTTCGGGTTGTACAACACTGACTCGACGCTGCGGTTTCGGCCGATGCTGCGCGGGATGGCGTTGATCGGAGCAATGTTGTCAGTGGTAGGACTGGTGCTGATGACCCGCACCATGAGTGGCGAAACGGAATTCGCGGCGCTGTGGTCGCATCTGCAAATGATGCTGTTTGAAACCGATGTCGGCGTGGCGTGGGCGGTGCGGATGTTTGCACTGATCGTCGTGATGATCTGGCCGGGTGTGTGGCTGGCGTCGATGGCCGGCGCGCTCGCCCTCGCCTCTCTGGCCTGGAGCGGGCACGGCGCGATGGATGGCGCCTGGCACCTGCTCAGCGACATCCTGCACCTGCTCGCGGCGGGTGCGTGGATGGGCGCGATGTTGGCGTTGATCTTGCTGTCGCAGCTCGACTCACTGTTCAGCGAAGCGCGCATTCGTTCGCTGACCGATGCCGTCAAACGTTTCGAAGGCGTGGGCGCGGCGATTGTGCTCATCCTCTCGGTGACCGGTGTGGCGAACTACCTGTTCATCGTCGGCCCGACACTGGACGACATGTTGCTCCGCACCTACGGAATGCTGCTGGGGATCAAGATCGTGCTGTTTGCCGGCATGCTGGTTTTAGCGGCGCTGAACCGCTTTCACCTCGGCCCGTTGCTGGAACAATCGTTGCGCGACGGCCAGCATCAAGTCGCAGCCAACGCGCTACGACGCAGCGTTGCCGTCGAGCTCGGGATTGCGCTGTTGATCGTGGCGCTGGTGGCGTGGCTGGGAACGCTCGGGCCGGACGCGGGATGACACCCGGCAAACCCTTTCACTACACTGGCCCGCACTCCCACCGCACAAGCCCGATCACAATGACCATTCGAAAAAACACGATGATCTTCTGCGGTCTGCTGGCGCTGGCCGGCACCGCTCAGGCACAGGAACCAGCCTCGCACCTGGACACCATCCAGCAACAAGGCCAGTTGCGCGTCTGCACCACCGGCGACTACAAGCCCTACACCTTCAAACGCGAAGACGGCGGTTTCGAAGGCATCGACATCGCCATGGCGCAATCGCTGGCCGACAGCCTCGGCGTGAAGATCGAGTGGGTGCAGACCACCTGGAAAACCCTGATGCCGGACATGCAGGCCGGCAAATGCGACATCGGCATGGGCGGGATTTCGGTGACCCTGGAGCGGCAGAAAAAGGCCTATTTCAGCAACACCCTCGACGTCGACGGCAAGATCCCGCTGGTGCGTTGCGCCGACCAATCGAAGTACCAGACCATCGAGCAGATCAACCAGCCGAACGTGCGCCTGGTCGAACCCGCCGGCGGCACCAACGAAGCCTTCGTCCACGCCTTCCTGCCCAAGGCGCAACTGGCGTTGCACGACAACGTGACCATCTTCGAACAACTGCTCGACAACAAGGCCGACGTGATGATCACCGACGCTTCCGAGGCGCGGTATCAGCAGAAACAGAAACCCGGTTTGTGCGCGGTCAACCCTGAGCAGTTCATGCAATACGGTGAAAAGGCTTACCTGCTGCCCCGTGATGACATGAGCTGGAAGCTGTATGTCGATCAGTGGCTGCACCTGAGCAAGGTCACCGGGAAATATCAGAAGGTCATTGGCGAGTGGCTGGCAGGGCCGCAGTAAAACGCTTCAAGACGAAAAAAGGGCGCCTCGATGGGCGCCCTTTTCTATTCAATCGTCATGCAACATGCCGGAGCTGTACTGGTTGAGACTGGCACCAATACCGGTGCCGCCGAACTTCAGCGTATTGGCGCTGGCGCGCCCTTCCGGCGACTGGCAATCCGAAGAAAAACAACTGGTGGTGGTCAACCCACCGGAGCCCGAACAGGCACTCAATACCGAGACAGCTGCAGCGATCAACAGCACTTTGACGACATTGGCACTCATGGCACGGCTCCCCTTGGATGAAACGATCTTATCGCTGCATCCTAGGCGCCCGCGCGCGCCGACAACATGAAACTTTCGCCATCGACAGCGCGGGTTCAGGCAGACCGGCGATTACTCGTTCAGATCCTTGACCAGGTAAGTGCCAACAATCTGCGAAACACCGGTCAACGCCTCACGGACCAGCTCCGGCTCGGTGCGATAACGCAGCGGCTCGTAACCAAAGGTGTTGGCGCCGTTGAAGGGAGTGATGGGTTCCTTGCGCTGCCAGATCAACTCATCGCCACGCTTCAGGGCACCGTTCACGGCAATCGTCGGATACACCACACTGCTGAAACCTTGTGTCAGCGCAAAGCCCCAGGTGACCACCGTCAACTCGATCTGCGCATCGGCGGGCTCATTATCGGCGACGATCTTGAAACGACCGCTGGCCGCCAGTTGATCCTCGAACCCCTTCTTGACCAGTTTGCCCAGGTCGATATCAGCACTCGTCATGTTGTACTGAATCGCCTCGACCGTAGACATCGACGCCAGATCCCCGGCCTTCAACCCCGCCGCAAACCCGGCCCCGCTGAGCGCCGCCGTCCCCAGTTTCCCGGCATGGGACGCCATCCCGACACCCGCGCCGACACCGGCCCCGATTGCAGCGCCCCAGGCCTGCTCGCGGCCCATGTAGGTCATTTCCTTGAAGCTCCAGGTCACCGGAAGGACTTTCACCGTGTGGATCTGGGTGCGGTATTCGGGTTTGAACTTCTGATTGGCGCAACCTGCGAGAAACAGGACGGCGAACATCACGACAACTAGTTTTTTCATGGACAACTCAAAACGCGGAATGGAATGCGTAAGTTGTCGTCCACGTTGGGGAAATCTGAAGAAACACTGCCCTCCCGTGGCGGCATCCGCCACGGGAGGTATTTGCACTTACGACTTCGGCTCGACGTGATCCAGCGCCTGATTCACCGCCAGCCCCGCGACCATCACCACTTGCGCGATGCCCAGCGCCGTTTTGCGATGACCGGGTTCCAGGATCGCGGCGAAGTTGCTGAGCATTTCACTGGCGGAATCGAGGGACTCGCTGGCGTTGGCCAACAGGGATTCGCTGGTGTAGGCAGGGTTGGCCAGGAACATGGGGTCGTGTTGGGTGTGACTGCCCATGATGCGTTGTTGCGGGGTGAGGTAATGGTCGAGGGCGCGTTCGGCGGCTTCGTTCAGGGTTCGGGAATCGGGGAATTTGTAGGGGGAGACTGGATCGGTTTCTGGTGGGTTTGGGGTTGGTTTGATCATGGATGAAACTCCTAACACTCTTAGTGAAGGCTTCACCCTTTCGCTACCAAACGAAGGGTGGCGGCCATGAACAGGTTGGTAGACCGGGTGTTAGGAGCCGGCGCGCCCGAAGACGCCCTGTACATGACCACCATAAACCCCGATCAAAAGCACGACCGGAGACGATGACGCTGTACATCTAACACGCGGGCTACCAAACCCGATCACTGGTTTTCAGTGACCCGAGAACGATAAAAGCCACGGCCTAGACGCACAAGCCGGCGGATTCTGTCTTAGGTGTAGGGGGTGGCGCAAGGTTGTGTAGGGCTAGGATGACGAAAGAATGAGTCATTTAAACGAGTAAGATTTTAGGTTTAGAACAGTCCTAGTTTTTTGGCTTGCAAGGCGCCGTCTCTACCGCAATGCTGTGACGTACTGAAGCTAACCATTTCGCGCCTTATCAAATAGATGCGGGTCTTCAGGGGCTCTGTGATGGGAGCAAAGAGGACAATCGCGTGTGCCAAGATTTTTCCGGTGACGACAGAAGAGTGGCGGCTGTAGCCGCCAAAATCCGAGCTGAAGTAAAAGCTAGCAACGTGAGCTTAATTAGCCGCAACCTACGACAAGGACAGTAATGAGCTATATCACCCGCATCTGTCAAAATGACTCCAATTGGCAGTACCCCACTAGGAGCTCAGCCGAAGCATCCAATACCTTTTCCTCGCAGCACGGCTATGGCCATGAGGAATGGCTTTTTCGATTTGAATGGCAAATTGGCGGTTGGCAATATGGCTTTCTTCAAGGAGTAAACAAGGGCTGGGAGTCACGACTCGCACGTGGTGAGCGTGCCGGTGATGTTGTGCTCTACGCTCTTACTCCTGATGGGCGCCGCTATGTGGCCCATATTCGTCATATCGAGTTCCTAGATGAAGCTCAAGGCATTGCGGCCTTGGATCACTACAAGCGGCTTGGTTGGTATGACCGCATGCTGGAGGAAATTGACTCCGTAAATGGTGATAGAAGTGGCCTGGGGAACGGTGACTGGGCCCCTTACGTATTGAATGTTCGTTTTCGCCCAGAAGATGTGGAGTGGTATCCGCCAAACACATTTGCTGAGGCAGAGGACCCCGTGCAGCACTACAATCGTTATCAGCTCATTGAGCTTAATTACGAGGCCTCCCTGCCAGAAACGGTGAATACCCGCCGCCCTATTCGGAAAGGACAGAACCTTCCTCCAATTCAAGACAGCTATTTTAGGAGCGGAAGCTCGGGACGGGAGTGCTCGCCAGAGCATGGGATAATGCAGGCCGTCCTGCTTGAAGATCTGAAGGTTGAATACCCTGGGGCGCATATCGTCTTCGAAGAAAATTTTGTAGATGTCACCGTAACGACGGAAACGGAGAAAATCTTCTTCGAGGTTAAGTCAGATTTCTGCACGCGTAGGGTTTTGCGCTTAGCGATTGGTCAGTTGCTCGAGTACGCTTACTACTGGAATGAGCTATCAGAAAAAACGGTTAGGCTGATTGCAGTTGGTCGGACTGCACTGAGCACGGAGGACGAGAGATATCTCGAATACCTTACGGGACAATTGAATCTTCCACTTGAGTATCGCCAAGTCAAGCTTCCCTCTGAGGCTTAGAAGCACCTCAAAATCGGCAACAAAATGGGGACTGATTTATTTACTATCTAAAAAACCGATAAAAATAAATCTGTCCCCTTTTTTCAAATACTGAACGCCGACAACAAAGTAAAAGAAACCGCGCGACAAGCAACAATCCTTGGCGCCGGAGCCGCCGGCGGCTTCCTCGCGGGCCTGGGTGTGAGCGCAGTTTGCGGCCCGGCCGCGCCAGCATGCGCCGTAGCTGTGGTTTTAATAGGCAGCATGGCAGGTGGCATCACCGGAAGCGTCGTCGCAGATACCTTTGACGAAGAATTAGAGGAGCTTTCCCATTGGGAAGTATTTTAACTCCGGAAGATAAGGCCAAGATCCAGATAGCGTTGGGTGAAGCCTTCGTTGATAACGAAGTCGACTATGCATACATCGCGGAGCGAATTAAATCCTACGATCTGAAAATTGTTGAAGACATACTATATTCAGAAGTGGCTCCCGTGTGTTTTGGTAATCTTGAGACTCCAGTACCGCCAATTTGGACAGGCTTCAAGGATGAGTGGTTGTTAGATGAGATTGAAAACGAACTGCATGCACGTAAAAAAAGCAGGGCGCGTCGAATTTTTGACAAACTCAAGGTTATTTGGCTTCGATATAGCTATGGCTACATTTGGAAAGAGATCTTAAAAAACACAAACACTAAATAGCTCAGACACTTAAAGCGACAACAAGGAATAATATGGACAGATTTATTTATGACACATGAATTTTTCCCCTTTCGCTCCCCCCCCTTAAAACCATGAAGCCCTACCCTCCTAGGTTGTCCCCTTTTTTCCCTCTTTTTCCCTGAAGACTGCTCTGCTCTGGAAAGGTCTTTGTATCAAAGCTATAGTGCACCGAGAACAACAACTACGACAGAAACAAACTACTGATTTCGCTCAAAGAAGATCAAGGTCAAACATGAAAAACTTAAGAGATTACGACCCTATTTGGATGGGTATACTGACTGGCTTGGCAGCCTTGGTCTTGTGGTATTTTTCGAGCCTTGCAATCGACAAAACGATTACTCCTTCTACAGATAAAATCTGGCCATTTTTTTCTGCAGGCCTTGGCGCTTTCTCTGGATCTTATTTTGCGTATTTATTTAGAAAGCACGAGGAAAACCAAGCAAAACTAAAAAAAAGAAAAATCGCTTTAGACACTTGCCTCTTCACTTCTTTTAGGCAATACAACGCCATGCTTCAAATTAAAAACTGTTTTGACGCTTTTGATACAGACCTTGAACAAGCGTTCACTATGCAAGCCTACAAATTCCCTGATTACAAGGACGTTAGAATTGATTTTGATAGCTTAAATTTTTTAATTGATCTAGGAGAAGTCGAACATCTTCTCGATCTAACTACTGAGCAGGAGCGATTTGAACAAGCTATTGCTAGCATGGAGATGAGAAATAACTTTCACGCCGAACACCTCCAACCGGCGCTTGAAAAGTATGACATTGACGGAAAAATACTTACACGAGAAAACATCAAAACTCTAATCGGACCACGCATTTTTTATACCGCAATAAATAATGCCAAACAAACCCACGAAATGGTTTGCGAAAACTTAAACTCAAATCATCAGCTCCACCTAGCCACTTGGAATATCGCAAAAAAAATATTCCCTGAGCACGCCTTTTTATTACCATCACAAATTTCCCCGCCAACAATCGATAGCAAACGAGAGGACTGAAAACAATGGGGACCAAACAATGGGGACAGATTTATTTGTTGCCTCCTTTCAGTCCTACATTGACAGCGATCAGGAAGACGTCGGCTCACGGTGTGAATCATTTCTCCTGCCGCGGCGAGCCAGGAAACCAATGATCGCCGTATACACCGCACCGGCAACCAGACCGATGACGAGATAGACGATCAGCCCCGGCCAGAACCCGCGAGGCGACAGTTCTGCGCCTTTCAGAAGGGCTTGCGGCTTTGCCAAAAAAACCGGTGCGACAGACAGCAGCCAGACAAAAAAACTGCTCATCACACCGCCGATCAGGTAGCGCAGGCGCGTGGTGAGAAAACGCTCCACCAGCCAGAGCATCGGCCAACTGACCAGCATGCTGATAAGCCCACCGATGAGGAACAGCATGAAGAACATCGAGACAATACTCAGCAGACCACTCGACTGACTGATAGTCGCAATGACGGCGACGGTGCCCAGTGCCAGCCCTCCCGACAACGGGATGGCAACAATCGCCCCCCAGCCACGTGCTGCACGGTCCTGGTTTGAGGCAGGGATTTTTTCTATGGCGCCGAGGGCCAGGGTATACAACCCGCCCAATGCGACACCGCCGACAACTGATATCAACAGCAGTTGCCAGAGCGGTCCCCGGTAGGAAAGGCTGACCAGCAGGCTTTGAATCAACCAGCTCAGCACATGCCGCACCCGAGACTCTGGGCAACGGCGGTCGCCCAGGAGCAGAAAGGGAATGCCCAACACGGCAGAGAGGATGCAGCCAAAAAGAAAGCCGGAGAACAGCACTGCATCGCTGAAGCCGTAGACCATCACTTTCACGGCGGCATAGACGAGGCCTCCGCATAGCGGTGTGACGAACAGCCGGAGCTCGTTATGGAGCCTCTTTTCAAGCGTGTTGCCGGGCATTCAGGTCGTCCTGACAGGGGAGTATTTCGAGCTGGCTATTCGAATCGATCACTGGGCTTGTCGCAAGCAGAGAAGGTGTTTTTCCATAAAACAGAAATGGGGACTCGTCTATCAGCCCCCTTTTTCAAGCTGCAGCACCTGTCAGAAAGCCTCTCAGATGCCTCCCAAGCCCCACCCCGCCATTCCTGATAAACTCCCCCACCTCCCAGCCACACCGATTCCGTACCCCCAATGCCCCCAATCACCGCCACACCCGCCCCACTCTCCCGCCGTTTCTCCGTCGCGCCGATGATGGATTGGACTGACCGCCATTGCCGGTACTTCCTACGCCTGCTGTCGAAAAACGCCCTGCTCTACACCGAAATGGTCACCACCGGCGCTCTGCTCAACGGCGATCACGAGCGTTTCCTCCGTCACAACGAAGCCGAGCATCCTCTGGCCCTGCAGTTGGGCGGTAGTGTCCCGCTGGACCTGGCCGCTTGCGCGCGTATGGCGCAGGAGCACGGTTACGATGAGGTGAATCTGAACGTTGGCTGCCCGAGTGATCGGGTGCAGAACAACATGATTGGTGCGTGCCTGATGGGGCATCCGCAGTTGGTGGCGGATTGTGTGAAGGCGATGCGTGATGCGGTGTCGATTCCGGTGACGGTGAAGCATCGGATCGGGATCAACGGGCGGGACAGTTTTGAGGAGCTGTGCGATTTCGTCGGCACGGTGCGGGATGCCGGGTGCACGAGTTTTACGGTGCATGCGCGGATTGCGATTCTGGAGGGGTTGTCGCCGAAGGAGAACCGTGACATTCCACCGCTGCGTTATGACGTGGCGGCGCGGTTGAAGGCGGATTTTCCGGAGCTGGAGATCATTCTGAACGGCGGGATCAAGACGATGGAGGCCTGCCATGAGCATCTGCAGACCTTTGACGGGGTGATGCTGGGCCGTGAGGCTTATCACAATCCGTATCTGCTGGCCGAGGTGGATCAGCAGTTGTTCGGCAGTTCGGCGCCGGTGATCACCCGGGCCGAGGCGTTGGCGCAGTTGCGGCCTTATATTGCCGCGCATCTGGCGACTGGCGGGGCGATGCATCACATCACGCGCCATGTGCTGGGCCTGGGCACCGGTTTCCCGGGGGCGCGCAAGTTTCGGCAGTTGTTGTCGGTGGATATTCACAAGGCCAAGGATCCGCTGGCGTTGCTGGATCAGGCGGCGGAGTTGTTGGCGGGTCGTTGATCGATGCGTTGATTGTGCGGGCAACGAATGACCGTTGCCCGCTGCTGTAATTCTTTTGATGTGCTGACAGGATGTCTTTTGTTTATGCCCGCGTTGAATTTCTCTGGCTTCAAGCGCTGCACCTTCCTTGCCTTGTTTTGCGTCACGTCCAATGTTCAGGCCCACTGCGATGGGTTGTGTCTGGGTAACACCGATACGCCATGGGAGGTGACCAAGCTGTCTGGCTTCGCGCTTGTCTCTTTGCTGCTCACGCCCTTTACGGCCTCGCAAGAAACCACCGACAGCCATAAACGCGTTTACTCCGCTGCGGAGCTCGAGGACGCGCGGCTCTATCTCGCCAGCGACGGCATGCTGCAGGCCGCGTATTTCACATCAGCCTTGCAGCGTTTTCGTCGTGAGTCGCCCGATACAGAGTTGAGCGACCTCGCCGTCGCCGCACTGATCAGCAGTCAGTGATCAGGCCGCGGCTTCCGTCCAGTTCACCCAGCCAAACACCCACGTCGCCAGAATCAGCAAACCAAACGCAATCCGGTACCAGGCAAACGCGGCGTAGCTGTGGTTCGCAATGAACTTCAGCAGACCGCGTACGGCGATCATGGCGAACACGAATGCGGTGACGAAGCCCAGGGCGAAGACCGGCAGGTCGCCGGCCTGAAACAGGTCGCGGTATTTGTAGCCGGAATACACTGCCGCACCGACCATGGTCGGCATTGCCAGGAAGAACGAGAACTCTGTGGCGGCTTTACGCGACAGGCCGAACAGCAAACCGCCAATGATGGTGGAGCCGGAGCGCGAGGTGCCGGGAATCATCGCCAGGCACTGTACGAAACCGATCTTCAGCGCGTCGGACCAGGCCATGTCGTCGACGTGCTCGACACTCACCACATGTTTACGCCGTTCGGCCCACAACATCACGATACCGCCCACCACCAATGCGACCGCCACGGTGATCGGGTTGAACAGGTAATGATGAATGGCGTCGGCGAATAACACGCCGAGAATCACTGCCGGGAAAAATGCGATCAACAGATTAAGGGTAAAACGTTGAGCATTGCGCTGGGTCGGCAGGCCTTTGACGATCTCGAAGATCTTCGGGCGAAACTCCCAGACGACGGCGAGAATGGCGCCCAGTTGAATAATGATGTTGAACGCCATGGCGCGTTCGCCACCGAAGTCGAGCAAGTCGGCAACGATAATCTGATGGCCCGTACTGGAGATGGGCAAGAACTCGGTGAGACCTTCTACCGCACCTAAAACCAACACCTTGAACAAGGTCAGTAAATCCATTAATCCTCCGTCAGAACGCTCTTCAAGAGCGCCCGGTCAACTGCATTCAGGCATTGAGTATCTGCAATTAAACAATTGGCAGATCTACAGTCATTGCCCGATTTGGTGACGGAGAATATGTCTTATCAAAAGACACACTCAAGCCATGTTAATAATCGTCTGTCTGTGAACTTGTTCACTTAGTGGCAAAAATAACCTTGCGCCCCTAAAATGTGACCCACCTCACACTCCCCTGATTCTGGCGACGAACCATACTGGCCATAGGACATAAAAACCGGTCGCCATAATTACAAAATAGTGGCACCATTGCACATCGCCACCATCTAACGACGTTCGTTTCGTTAGTTCAGCACCCCGAGAAAATCAACTAAAAGCTTGAAAAGCTTAATTATTGTTAAAAAACTCGGGAGCCACGTCTAAAAATCGCGCGAATGTTACCAATTGTCAGTCACAGATGAGAACCGGTGCTTTAACATCCCGATGTCCGCACTTTTTCGAGTCAAGGCATGATGCTTACAGGGAACTTAGCGACTAGAAGCTCGCACCAGACAAACGACGCGCCAGGTGTTCTTGCCCTGGCGCGTACCCGCGCTGTGGCCGAACACTTCAGAACGCTAATCGCCAAACATGTGCAGACCGGTCTGGCACTGGAAGCCGACTCTTTCACTAGTTCATATCAGCCAAACGAATATCACGGCGCCTATCGCGCCATTTTCATCGTCATCGATACTCCGCAAGCACTGGAAGACAATCTGGCGCTGGTGGAGAACCTGCGCACCGAGAACTTGAAGCCGATCATTTGTGCGGTGATTACCGGTCGCGGCGCCCACAACAAGATCAAATACCATCTTGCCGGGGCAGACTTCTGTATCAAGCTCAATACCCTTTCCGATGAGGGCGGCGAGTTGCTGAATGAATTCTTCAGCAGTGAAGAATGGCTGCGTGACATTGATCTGATACTGGACCCGACCCGTATCTGCCTCTCCGACACCAGCAAGAAACTGGACATTTCCTTTGCCGAGATGAAGATCCTGGAAGCGTTTTCGCAAACCAGCAATCACATTCTCAGCCATGACGAAATCGCCGGCATCATGGGGCTCAACACGCATTTCTACGACCCTCGCGCACTGGAAAAATCCATCAGCCGCTTGCGTGGGAAAATCAAGGACGTGTACGGTACGAACGCCATACAGAGCATTCGCGGGTATGGCTACCGTCTGATGAGGGGGTTGATCTCGACCGCCTGAGTCAGGGAAATCACCATTTGCAGCATACGAGGGAACGTCTGATGCAACGCTACAACAATCCAAAGTCTCATCGCTTTACTCGCAACACCTGCCTAATAAAAAGCTGTCAATTGAATGAGCGCTGCAACACTTAAACATAACAATAAATCATTACTCTAAAAGCAGACCCAGTGGAACTTGTCGCGGGCCAAAATCGGGCCCAGACCCTGCCTGTCGATTATTTCCGAGCGCGTTATAACTCGTCTGCCGATTACCTTTTAGCCAAATTTGGTGCGTTATTCAGGAGAGAGACATGGAAACCAGTACAACCCTCCCACGCAAATATTTTGTTGTCGTGACCAATAACTCTGCGTCGCAACGTGAACTCGAGAGCATTCTCTCCAGTGAGCGTTTCAATTCGTTCGGTACGTCCCAGGCACAAATGTTTGTTGAAGGTGTTGCTTCGCCCTCTTCCACTCCCACGCTCATGGAGTTCACTTACCCACGCGGCACAAGGAAAAGCGTCGCTCGCAGTATTGAACATGATACACAGCGCATATTGGCCACCCTCGAATCCGAGTGGCTGGCGGCACAATCGGTAAACTCGCTCCAGAACTCACCCGCAATAGAAGACACCGGCTCCATTGAAGGCAATGTTCCCTGCACAGAGGCCTGGCATCTGGACAATGACCAGGGCGCCCTCGTCAAGGAAGGTGTCGAGATCAGCCTCACCGGCCTCGAAACCGCACTGGTCAGAAAGATGCTGCACCACGAAGAGCGTGTTGTCAGTCGCGACGATCTGATCCTCAGCATCGGCCGGGAACCGGAACAATATCGCGGACTGGAAATGTGCCTGAGTCGACTTCAAGACAAGTTCAAAAGTGCCAGCAATGGTGAACGGCTGTTTCGTGCCGTGCGCAATCGTGGTTATTGCCTGATCCAGGAAGTTGTTGCCTGAGCACAGCCTCCACATCCAGAAATTGAAGCAAGTGCAATAACAAAAATAAAAAAGCACTTTGCTTGTTTGAACCTCCTTTTCAGTAATGCTTCCCTCCTCACCCTTCCTACGATAGCAAACAGATTATTGTTTGTTCACCCTTTGCCCTTTGACCTTTTCTAACGTTCGATTATTTCCCCAATCAATTGATTGGCACTTTGCCATCTTGTTAGAACTCGTCAGACAGCTTCTTCCCCAATAACTTAGTCTATTGATTGACGACAGTTCGGCATACCGATGTTGTTACCTCAGAACATGGGCACCTAAAACAAAAACAACTCTGCTTAACAACTCGGATTTCAACTGTCGAAACCTGAATGGAAGTCTTTTGGGGATATCGCATATGGATCTCACTCTACGTATCAACCGAAACACCGGCCTCAAGGGACTTACCTTCTGGGGCCAATGGGCGCTGGCACAGTGCTTTATTGTTTCACTGTTATTTGTATTGGCTGAGCAGCACACGGGAACGGTCGAGTTCTATTACCGGATGTGCACCATGCTGGCCGTGCTGGCTTCGGTTCCGGCCTACACGTTCAGCGGCGCCTACCGCAAGCGCGACAACTACCTGACCGGTCTCGGACGGCTGCTAATGGGCTGGTCGATGACCATGGCCGGGCTGACGTTCATCGCGTTCATCTGCAAGGCCGATGAGCTGTTTTCGCGCCAGGTGATTCTTGACTGGGCGGTGTACGGTTTCCTCGGTCAGGCGCTGCTGTATGCGCCGCTGCATGCGTTTTCGAAGTACTACCAGCGTTCACGCAAAAGCGAGCACAAGACCCTGATCGTCGGCACCGGCGAACTGGCCCTGGGCCTGGCGAAGAAACTCAGCGAACACGAAAACCTGCCGCTGGTAGGTCTGGTCAGCAACGGCACCCTGCCCGCTCTGGACGCCAATGCTCCACGGGTCGTCGGCGATCAGGAAAACTTGCTGGAGCTGATCAAACGCCACGATATCCGTCGTCTGTACATCACGCTGTCGCTGTCCGAAGCGGCGAAGATCGAAGCGATGTATGTCGATCTGCTGGATGCCAACGTCGACGTGGTCTGGGTGCCGGACCTGAACAGCCTGACGCTGCTCAACCACTCGGTAAAAGTCGTGGACGGCCTGCCGGCGATTTACCTCAATGAAAGCCCGCTGACCAGTCGCCCGACCGCCGCCCTGAGCAAGAGCCTGATGGAGAAAAGCGTCGCGCTGCTGGCGATCATCCTGTTGAGCCCGGTACTGCTGCTGATCTCGTTGGCGGTGAAGCTCAGCTCGCCGGGCCCGGTGTTCTTCAAGCAGGATCGCCATGGCTGGAACGGCAAGGTGATTCAGGTCTGGAAGTTCCGCTCGATGCGCGTCCACGATGACCGCGACGTCAAACAGGCCAGCCGCAACGATTCGCGCATCACCGCCGTCGGGCGCTTCATCCGCCGCACTTCGCTGGATGAACTGCCGCAACTGTTCAACGTGCTGCAAGGTCACATGGCACTGGTTGGCCCACGTCCGCATGCCGTGGCGCACAACAACTACTACTCGGGCAAGATCCTCGCGTACATGGCGCGCCACCGAATCAAACCGGGCATCACTGGCCTGGCGCAGATCAGCGGCTGCCGTGGCGAGACCGATACTCTCGACAAGATGGAGAAGCGTGTCGAGATCGACCTCAAGTACATCAACAACTGGTCGCTGTGGCTGGATGTGAAGATTCTGGTGAAGACGCCGTTTACCCTGTTGTCGAAGGATATCTACTGAGACGCAGAGCTTCAGGAAGCAACACCGCAAGGGGACGAAAGTCCCCTTTTTTGTGGGCGGGATTTGGGGATTGGCGGGAGGCTTGCACCTGCATTGGGTCAGTTGCAGTAAGGTCGGCTGAACTGACGTCATCGCTGGCAAGCCAGCTCCCACAGGGGCTTGTGGTGAAACACAACTAACGATCCGACCACAATCACTGTGGGAGCTGGCTTGCCAGCGATAGCGCCGGATCATTCAACACTGGACTTGATCTCGCCGTCCCCTGCTCCTTCAGCTACGGTGAAGGCTCAAGAAAGACATCCACCCCAAACCAAAACGGGAGCCCAAGGGCTCCCGTTTTGACTTCCCGGTCTCCCGGACTTACTCGGTAATCTTCCCGAAGTTGCGATAGAACATGTCGTCCTCACGGCTATCGGTCATCGAGTGCAGTTGGAAGCTGCGGCTGAGCCGCGCACCACCGTCACGGGTCAGCGGCGCCCAGACCAGGTTGGCCCGGCGCATGGTCGACATGCTCATCATCTCGTCGAACGGAATCGACAGATAAATGCCCTTGTCGAAGCTGCCTTCGCCGTATTCCGTACTGCCCGCCGTGGTGATGGTCGCCCAGGCACCGAAGCGCACGCCGTTGGAAAACTCCCGGGAGATATCCAGCGTACCGCCAAAGTCGCCGGCCAGATAACGCCCGACGCTGACCGCCGCCAGTGTTTCGTAAGGCAGATCCGTGTAACCAGTGATATGGCCGGTCAGTACCGAATAATCACGCAGGCCGAAACCCTGATCGAATTCACGCTGACGTACGTAGTTCAGATCCGCACCGATCGCCCAGCGCTCGCCGGTCGGACGAAACAGCACCTCGCCGCCCACCCCGGCAAACATCGACTCCAGATAACCGCCGTAGACCATGCCGTACAGATCCTTGTCCAGTTGCTCGGCATGGCTGACCTGAAATAACGGCATGGTGGTGTCGGACGTGGTCAGGTACTGACGCAGATCCGTACGCACACGCGGCAAGCCGCTGGGTGCGTCGTATTTGAACTTGTCGAAGTTGTTCGTCAGGTTCTGGCTGAGCATGCCGCTCCACCAGGTGTTGCGATTGAAGCGGAACTCGGCGTCGAGGTCGGCGCTGAATTGATAGAGCAAGCCATCCGGGCCACCGACGTTCTGCTTGAAGCCCAGGCCGGCGCCATAGCTGAAGTGCTGCAGCGGCTGGGTGTAGAGCGTCTTCTCGTTGTGCGGCATCGCCGGGTTGACCTCGGTGGTGCGGTGCAACGTTTGCAGCGGCTCTTCGTTGTTGATCACTTCGCGGAAGGTCTGGCGCGGCACGCTGGTTTCTTCCAATGGCAGGTCGTAACGCTTGTTCACCAGGGTGAACCAGTCGATGTCGTCGTTGACGCTGTTGTCCAGCACCCGGCTCGCACGGCCCACCGCTTTGGAGGAATGGAAGTAGCGCTGCTGCTCGCCGTACACGATCAATTCGGAATCACGCTGGGCGATGCGCTCGACCCGGTAGCCCGCATTCTGTTGCAGGCGTTGCGATACGTTGGCCCAGTCAACCTGATCCATCGATGTAGTCGGTGCCTTCGCCGGCAGCGGCTCCGGCGGTGGATCGAAATTCTTGGCCGGGGCCTTGCGGCTGACGAAATTGGTGTGGAAGGTGACGCCGAACATCGCCGTGTTGCCCCGCTCCCACGCGGCGCTCACGTCGAGGGAGTCCGTCACCTTGAACACCGCGCCAAGGTTGATCGGCGAGTCCTGCTTGATCACGTTGTCCTTGGGTTCGTGTTTGTAATCGTTGCCTTCGTATTCGAGTTTCAGACTCAGTCGATCCCAAGGGGTCTGGTAACTCACGCCGCCGAAGAACGATGGCTGGCCGCGAAAGTAGGAACCGGCGTTGACGTCACCGGTGCCTTTCAGGGACGGGCGCGTCTTGAAGCGATCATCGAGATAGCCGAACGGGTTGTCGATGTCGCCGCGATTACCGATGTAGCCCCAGGCGATGCCGGCGCTGAAATCCAGGTTGTCGTAGCGCTTGTTGGCCACCAGAAATTCACTGGCGAACAAACCCGTACCGCCGACGTCTCGGAAGCCCAGAGCAACGTCGGGCGCCCAGTGGGTTTCCTCCCAGAGCCGGACTTTGACGTCGACCGCCTTGTCCTTATAGCTCTGGTTGCCGCTCATCGACTCCGGGCCGTACGGGCGGTTGGTGATGGCGGTGTAGCGAAACGAGCCTTCGAGCCAGTCCAGCGGCTGCAACGAAACGCTGTAGCGGCTGTAGGGCTCGGTGCGGTTGGCATTGACGCTCAACTCGCCGGCCGGGGACATGCGCGCGGTGGGCGTCTGCAACAGACCGGTTCCACCAAAATCGCCCTGGGTAATTCGCGGCTCGGCATGGACCAGGCCGCACGGCAATAACAACACAGCTGCAAAACGCAAATTCAACGAACCACCTCAGCCAACTGCGTGGCAATAAATTCGGCCAACTGCTGATTCAGTTCAGGGATAGGCGGATCCAGATCATCGTTTTTCAACGGCACCAGAATTTTGCTGCCGGCAACGGGAAACTGCCCGCTCTCACGATTCCAGTGGGCAATGCCAACGCGCCGCGAAACCCCGTTGGGCTGGATCAGCCACAGGTAATCGGCGTCGGCATCGTCCTCCAGCAGCACGCAACTGCTGAGGTATTCACGGGCCTCGAGCAGTGGCTGATAAGGCAGCCGGCAGGTCCCGGCGACCGCGCCGAGCACTTCCACTTCATCGACCCGCTGCGGGTAGATCAGGCGATCGCCGTCATCCAGACGAATGTTGCGGGCGAAGCCGACTTCCAGCGCCACCGGATCCAGGTCCGCGATCTGGCGCCCGGTGACTGGCATCTTCTGCACGTCCTCGGCCATGCGCACCGCCAGGGCTTTGCGGCTCGGTCGATCAAACAGATCGGCCATGCGCTGCAACACGTCCAGATCGAACAGCACGCCGACCTTGAGCCGGGTCTGCTCTTCCAGCAATGACTGACGCAGCAGCACACCGGCCAGCCAGTAACCCTCGGCGTTAGGCACGGCCTCGCTGATCACATCGGTCAATCGGCCGCCCGGCGGCAACGTCACCGGCCCGGGATTGGCGACATCGCCGCTGACCGTGACCGCCGCCTGACTTGCGCCGGCGAGCAACATCAAACCCGCCGACAGAACCCTCAAGCGCTTCATGGCAGATGCCTGCGATCAGGGGTCAGCTGCACGATCTTCACCCGCAGTTGCGAGGTCAGTTGCTGCTCGCTCTGCACAATGAAACCGTCCACCGGGTCAACCCAATAACGATTGGTTGCCCGTAGGCCGATGGCCGGGACGTCGATACGTTCATCGACACGCAGCACGGCGTATTCCTTGTTCAGAATCTTCAGGGTTTCCACGGATTTGCGGGTGAAGCGGCTGTTGACGATCAGCCCGACTTCCTGGCCCTTGTAGAGGTCGATCCAGCGCTGGCTGGTCTGGCCATCGGTAACGTGTTGCAGACCGCGCTTGAACGGCGAGGTATCGGACAGCCGCGTGCCGTCCAGGTCGCCCTCCGCGCCCAGGCCGATGCTGCGCACCGCGAGACCGTCGCGCAGCAGCAGGACCTGCTTGCCGGACGCCACCCAGAACTGCAGGTCATCGCGCTTGCGCACCAGCGCCAGCACACCGGAACCGGACGGCGTGGTGAGTTTGAGTTGCGGATAACTGACCTCGGCCACCTGGGCCGGCGTCACGTCGATATCATCCGGGCCGACCACCGCCGACTTGAGGTTGGTCACCGACGCGACCATCAACGGATTACAGCCACACAGCAACAAGGCCGCCATCAGGCAGACGCCAACATTCAAGGTTTTCAAAGTCGGCGGGCCTTATTTGCTGTTGTTGGTGAATTCGCTCCAGTTCTTCGCAGCGGAAGCGCCGGTGCCGACAATCGATGCCGACGGCACCAACTGGCTGATCAGGCGGTTCCAGCGAGTCACGTTGGCAGGCCCTACATAAACGACATCCTGCGGGCGCACTTCGAAGTGCGTGGCGAGGACCATGGCAGTCGGCGATTCGGCTTCCAGTTGATAGATCTTCGCCGGCTCGACATCGAGGTTTTCCACCCCGCGAATGACGTACACGGCATTGCCGTTGGCGGTGGTCTGGCTCAGGCCGCCGACCGAGCCGAGCACGTCGGACAGGTTCATCGTCGCCGTCTTGAAGCTCAGGGCGCGCGGCTGGTTGACCTCGCCCATCACGTAGATGCGCTTGTTGTCGTTGTACGGCAGATACAGTTTGTCGCCACCCTGGAGGTAGACGTTCTGCAACTCGGAATCCTGTTGATTGAGGGTATCCAGATTCAGCGGATAGACCCGCCCGTTGCGCGTCAGCAACAACCCGGACAGGTCGGCATTGTTGGTGTCGATCCCCGCCGAACCCAGGGCTTCGACCACGCTCAGCGGGTTGGTGGAAATCGCTTGCGGGCCAGCCTTGGCGACTGCGCCGGTGACCACGACTTTCTGGCTGGCGAAACGCAACACGGCGACGTCCACTTGCGGCTCGGCGATGAACGCCGACAGCCGTTGTTCGATGTCGTCGCGCAGTTGCTGGATGGTCCGGCCGGCGGCCTGGACTTCCTTGATGTACGGGTAATACAGCGTGCCGTCGGAGCGCACCAGACGGCCGTTGGCGTCGATCTGCTGCTGCGCGCCCGACGGCGCCGTCAGCTCGGGGTGATCCCACACGGTGATGTACAGCACGTCGTTGTTGCCGATGCGGTACTCGGCCGGCGTCGCCAGCAATTCCGTGGGCACTGACTCACGCTTCTGCGTGGCGCGGTTCATGGAGATCAGCTTGGGGGTGATCGGAATCAACTCGACCCGGCTGCTTTCACTGGCGCCCTGGCGGGTGATGCCAAAGGTGCTCAGGTGTTGACCGGGGGAAAACATGCAACCTTGCAGAGCGAGACTTGCCAGCATTAAAAGAGAAAAACTACGAGTCATAATGGCACTACGCTATTCAAGGGCGAATCCAAAACAAAGTCACCCGACTTTCGTCGGGCGACCTTGTACTGCACCAACAGTTACTTCAGTTAGTTGTGCGTGCCGGTTGTACCCGTGGTACCGGTGGTACCCGTTGTACCGCCGTTGGCACTTCCACCACTGTTGGACGCCGCTACGGCACTGGCAACCATTGCAGTACTGGCAGCGGGCGCTGTAGAAGCCGCGACACTGCCCGATACATTGGTTACCGCTGTAAGCGGCGCTTCAGCTGCGGATGCCCAGTTGCTCAACATCGTCAACAAGGCAATCGCCATCACTTTTTTCATATCAACTCCTTTCTAACATTGCACCGTTACATCGGGTGTTTCGTTAGAGGTGGTAGAGTTCAAGTCGCAAAAAGCGCGAACAAGATCCGTTGTTCTTTCACAGTCCTACGCAACTGATAAAAGTCGAACGGCAGGTTTATATCTACGGACTTGCAAAAGGCATTGCCAGTGTAATTTCCCGACGATATCTAACAACCTGACCGAAAATAACATTGGACTAAAAGGCCATCATTCCAGATAGCCGTTGGGATGATTCGACTGCCAGCGCCAAGTATCGGTAACCATATCCTGCAAATTGCGTGTGGCTTTCCAGCCCAGTTCTTTTTCCGCTTTGGAAGCGTCGGCCCAACTCTCGGCAATATCCCCCGAACGCCGTGGCATCACCCGAAACGGCACTGGCTTGCCGCACGCCTGTTCGAAGGCTCGCAGCACTTGCATCACGCTGTAACCGTCGCCGGTGCCGAGGTTCCAGGTATGAATGCCGGTGCGCCCGTCGATGGCCTGCAAGGCCTTCAGGTGCCCGTCCGCCAGATCGACGACGTGGATGTAATCGCGCACGCCGGTGCCGTCTGCCGTGGGGTAATCGTCGCCGAAGACCGACAACTCCTGCAGGCTGCCGACCGCCACCTGGCTGATGTACGGCAGCAGGTTATTGGGGATACCGCTCGGGTCTTCGCCCATATGGCCGCTGTCATGGGCGCCGATCGGGTTGAAGTAACGCAGCAGCGCGATACTCCAGCGCGGCTCGGCCAGGCTCAGGTCGCGCAGGACGTTTTCGACGATCAGCTTGGATTGGCCGTAGGGATTGGTCGGGATGCCGGTGGGGAAATCCTCGCGGATCGGCATCTGCTCAGGCTCGCCGTAAACAGTGGCCGAAGAGCTGAACACCAGCCGGAAGACCCCCGCCGCCGCCATCGCCTGGCACAGCGTGATGCTGCCGCTGACATTGGTTTCGTAATACTCGAGCGGCTTGCGCACGCTCTCGCCGACCGCTTTAAGCCCGGCAAAATGCAGGACGGCGTCAATTGAATGCTGCTGGAATATCCGGTCCAGCAACGCCCGGTCGCACACATCGCCGCGAATCATCAGCGCACTTTTGCCGCAAATGCCTTCCACGGCGTGCAGTGCCGCGTCGCTGCTGTTGCAAAGATTATCCAGAACGACAACTTCATAACCTGCTTCAAGCAATGCGAGTGTGGTGTGCGAGCCGATATACCCGGCGCCACCCGTTACCAGAATCTTCATAGCGCGGTCCATAGTGGGAAAGTGCCAACTAGCGTGTCAAGCCCAACTTGTTTAATGTGTGTCTTGCTTCACACAAACAGGGCGACAACAACCCAAAACAAAAACAGTTCCATCGCTGGCCAAAAATATTTTTAAAGGCCAAACTGTATTGCCCGGTACTTATTAGCACTCCCGCACTTTCACCACTATCAACAGATACCGACTAAAAATAACTGTTATTTATCAAGCCGACATCTAATAACATTATCCTCTTTTACACTAAGCTAACGTTGTCACTCATAACCTGACTCAGGTATTAAAGTACAGCTTCATCAACTTGCAACTTTTCCTTATTGCAATGTAACCGATGGCTGTATGCCATGAATGTCCAGGAAACTTCTATGATTCGTAAATGTTTGTTCCCCGCTGCCGGCTACGGCACGCGTTTCTTGCCGGCCACCAAAGCCATGCCGAAAGAGATGCTGCCGATCGTCAACAAGCCGTTGATCGAATACGCCGTTGAAGAAGCGCGGGACGCCGGCCTGCAGCACATGGCGATCGTCACCGGTCGGGGCAAGCGCGCACTGGAAGACCACTTCGACATCAGCTACGAACTCGAACACCAGATTCGCGGCACCGAAAAAGAGAAGTTCCTGGCCGGCACTCGCGAACTGATCGACACCTGCACCTTCTCCTACACCCGTCAGGTGGAAATGAAAGGCCTGGGCCACGCGATCCTCAGCGGTCGCCCATTGATCGGCGACGAGCCCTTCGCCGTGGTCCTGGCCGACGACCTGTGCCTGAACCTTGAAGGTGACGGCGTGCTCACCCAGATGATCGAGCTCTACAAGAAATTCCGCTGCTCGATCGTCGCCATCCAGGAAGTCCCGCGCGACCAGACTCACAAGTACGGCGTGATCGCCGGCGAGGCAATTTCCGACGGCATCTACCGGGTCAACCACATGGTGGAAAAACCTGCGCCACAGGACGCTCCGTCGAACCTGGCGATCATCGGCCGCTACATCCTGACGCCCGACATCTTCGACCTGATCGCCGACACCGAGCCCGGCAAGGGCGGCGAAATCCAGATCACCGACGCCCTGATGAAACAGGCGCAGAACGGTTGCGTGCTGGCCTACAAATTCAAGGGCCTGCGCTTTGACTGTGGTGACGCCGAGGGTTACCTGCAGGCGACCAACTTCTGCTACGACAACGTCTACCTCAAGGGCCGCTGAAAGGCGCCCCACGTGCATCCGACGAGGCAACCATGAACATTGCACAACATTCGACAGACATTGAACGGGAGGTGGACAACCTCGGGGTGATGAGCTGGTTGTCTCGTCATCAGCCGTTGCCCAGCGCCAATGAATCCTGGCTCGGAACCATCCTGCTGGTGGAGCGGATCGGCATGTTTCCATCGTCCGGGGACATTCGCCGGCCGCTGCGCGATCCCTATCCCCTGCTCGCCCATCTGAAACGGATCTATGGCGAGCAGGCGCTGGAGGTCGATGACCGCGACGGCCTGAAGGTGATTCTCGGCGACTGGCGATTCCGCGTGCGCCTCTGCTGCAACGAGCCGGCAATCATCATCAATGTGGAAACTCGTTGTGTGACGCAGTTGATGCCGCAGAAGACCGCAGAGCTTCTGGGTCACGTCGACACCTTCGACAAGGGTTGAGTTCTTATTCCGAGGCGGCGCCGCAGGAAGTCCCGTGGTTGCCGCCGACGATCATCCGATAGAAGTAATCGGCAATCACCTTCCCTCCCGTGGCCGGCAGCGGATGTATCTTGTCCGGGCCGATCATCGCCGCCGCATAACGTTTGACGTCCGTACCGAACGCGCACTGCAGATTGGCGAAACCCAGATGCTGCTCGCGGGCCCAGGGCTCGAGCACCTGCGCGTAGGCCGACATTGGATAGGCGCTGGAGCGTGTGGTGTCCTGACGCATGATCAGGTTGACGCTCGCTCCTGGCTGAATCTCGCGGATCATTCCGACCAGTCCCTGAATGTTCTTCAGGTACTGCTCGGGCTTCACGCCGAAACCCTGATCGTTGCCGCCAAGCATGATCAGGTAGACGTCAGCCGGAATCTTCGACACCACCGCTTTCCACTGGGTCTGCCACTGACCGTCGGCATGATAGAAATCGCCGGACGCAGCGCCCGATGCGGCCAGTTTCGACATCCGCAAACCGGCCTGTTCGTTGCTCATCCACAGACCGAACAGCGTTGGCGCGCCCTCCACCACTTCCAGCCTGAAGGACCAATCCGTCGCGGCGGATGTACCTGACAATGGGACTTCCTGAACACCGACGCCGCTCAACTTCAACGGCTGCCAGGATTGCGAGGGTGCCCAGCGATAACGCAGTTCACTGGATTCGCCGTTGCCCAGATAAAGTAACTTCGCCTGGGTGACAGCGGTGTTTATCGCTTCGCTCGGATGCGCATCGACCTGCAGCCATGCACCGGGACTTCCGGTCACGGTACGGCTGTCGGGACTCGCCACGCCGAGGTTCGACACCTTCCAGTCGCCGCCGAAGTATTTCTCGCTGCTGCGGGTGTACTTGAAATGGCTGCCGCCCAGCGCCGCGCCATGGTTGAAGCCGACATAACCGGGGCCGGCAAAACCGACCTCCCCGACCAGCCGCTGCACCAGTTTGTTCAGATAGAAATCCTGCCCGGCGCTGTAGCTGTCGCCGATCACCGAAACCGACAACACCTTCCCGGCCTTGCCTTCGCGCCACTGGGCAAAACGCTCGCGAGCATCACCGACTTCAACCACCGACGCCGCGACCGGCGCTGCGTCATCCACTGCAACCATCAAGCACTTCCTTTAGCCGAAACCTGCGCCGGGGAGACGTTCCCCGCCGGTTTTTTCGTCGCCGCACGCTCGCCCAGAAACAGCACCGACGTGAAGTTGAACCGGCTGAAGATCGTCGACAGCAACACCGGCCCGAGCAACCCGCAAGCCACACCGCAGAACACCAGAATGCTTTCGTCCTTGATGCCCAGACGCCCGAGCACCGAGCGCGAGGTGGCGGCGAACAACACATGAAACAGGAAAATCGCGTAGGAGTAACCACCGAGCCAGGTCAGCGCCTTCGAGCGCATGTCACTCGACAGCAGCGCAAAGCAGGACACGCACCCCACCGTCAGGCCGATCAGGCTGCGGCGGTCGATGATCAACTCGCGATCCAGCGCCGCAATGTACAACAGCGTCAGCGAAATCAGCACAAACACCAACGGGCCGACGACTTTGAACCGCTGCTTCAACGCACTGACATTTTCCTGGCCAATCATCCCCGCCACAAAAAACGGCAAAAGATAGGTTGCCCCGTTGATGCCGAACGCATCGAACTTGAACGGCGGCAACAGAAAAACCGCGGCGGAAAACGCGAACAGCAGGTACAGACGCGTCGCCGAGCGCAGCAATCCACGCCATTCCAGCAGGCCGACAAACATGAAAATGATGAACACCGCCTGCAGGAACCAGAAGTGGTTCACCGGCACATAAAACGACAACAGCGCATCGATCACACCGACGTCCTTGTTTACGCCCGGCCCCACCGCCTGCAACACCGAGAACGGCACACCCACGCAAAACAGCGGCACGATCAGCCGCCGCACCTTGCCGGTGAAGAACGCCGAAAAGTCATTGCCGCGAATCTTGTAGATGGAATAGATGTAGCCGGAAATGAAAGTGAACAGCGGCATGCGCACGTACACCATGGAATCGGCGATGACCCGGAACGGCGAGCCGATATCGATCTTCAAACCGCCGCCCAAAGGGCCGATCACGTGATAGAGCACCAGCAGCAGGCACGCGAGGCCGCGCAGGGTTTCGATCTCCAGGGACTTTTTCTTGCTCGACATAAAGCACCCGCCTCAATTCAGAATTCTTGATTCGACCCGCACCGGTTTGTTCGCCCGCAGCATCAAACCCAGGCCCACGAACAACACCGGCACCACCATCGAGAAGTGTCGGGCGAACGAGCCGAAGTCCGGTTCGAACAAGCCTTGAACCAGCAGAAACGCCAGGGGAATCGCGATCAGCTCCTTGGGTTTGGTCTGGATCGGCGCGCCCTTGTAATCGGTCGAGGTGATGACTTTGAACAGCAGCAGCGCGGTCATGATCATCAGCGCCACGAAGATCACCTGGCCCGGCCCGGAGAGCAGGATCAGCTCCACCGGGAACGACAGGCGGAAGAAGATGATCATCGAGTCCAGCGCCTGCGAAACGAAGTCGCTGCCGCTGAGCCACGAGACGATCAGCGACTTGGAACCCTCCTCGCCCGCCGTGCGCAGTTCGTTGTTGCTGGCGCGAATCGATGACACCGGAAAGCCCAGCGCCAACTGGATCGCCATGGCCACCGCCAGGTAGAACAGGAACAGCATCACGAAGAAGGTCATGCGCGACACGTACTTCTTCATCATGCAAACGCCGACCCAGGACAGCGAAAACAGAATCCAATAGGGCCGAATCAGTACGCCGTAGATCACCGCCGACAGGAAAAACCCGCCACGATATTTACGCGTCAGCGAGCTAAACAGAATGCTCAGCACCGCCACCGACACGATGATTTCCTTGGTCAGGTTTTCCAGGAAGAACGAGCGCACCACGCCCCACAGACACAGGGTCCCGAAGATCGCCAGCGGCATGCGCCGGAACACCACCACCGGAATCGCCGTGAGGAAGAAATTGCAGAACATCCCGTAGGCCCAGGCGTTGGTCAGGTTGATCCCGGTGGGCCGCAGCAGGAACGCCGAACACTCGTAGGACGAGCGATCCGGCGAGAACGGGTTCCAGAAATTGCAGTTGTCGGCCCGGGCATAGGACGACCACAGGGTCATCGCATCCGGGCCGGGATCGCGGGGGATCAGCAGCGGCATGGCCACCGACAGAAACAGGCCGGTGAACAGGATCAGGAACGAGAGAGAGGAATCGAGTTTCTTGCCGCGAAACTCGATGCACGGCAGTTTCAGGCCCATGACACGACAGCCTTTTTCGCACGCGTCGCACGGGTCAGCAGCGCAATCACGCCGAGCTGCACGATGATCCCGAAGACGTTGCCCCAGGCCGCGCCATAAATCGAATAGTGCTTGATCAGCACATAGCTGACCGGCACCGAAATCAGCAGGCAAAGGGCCGAACTGGCGAGGGAGACCCGGCTGTTTTTCGACGCGATCAACCCACCCCAGACGATGTCGCCGATGGCGCGCAGGGCGAAGGAAAAGATCAGTACGCCAAGAATTCCGTTGTCCGGACGCGGCACCGCTGCACCGACGTAATCGAGCACGACATTGAAGAACAGATAAATCGCCACCGCGACTGCCGCTGAAACCACCAGCGAACGCGCGACCCATTTGTTCACGAACAATTGCCTGACCGTGAACGCTTGTTGATCGGCCTGGTAACGCTTGGCGAGCACCGGAATGCCGACCACCGCCACCACCGCGTAGGACAACGCCTGCAAAGTGTTGGCCGCCGACCACGCGTACACGTATTTACCGAGGCTCGCGTAAGGTTCGAGGTCGATGATCAGAAAGCGCTCGGCGTACTGACTCACGGCGATCAGGCCGGTGCCCAGGTAGAACGGCAATCCGGCTTTCCAGACGGTCGCCGTCGCCAGCGTCCCATCTTCGCGCCCGCGATGGACATTCACCACGATCAGGTAACCGGCGACGATCACCAGCACGTTGGCGATGACCCACAGCCATAGCACGCTGGCGATCCCCGACACCCAGCCGAGCATCATTCCGCCCACGGCGAGCAGTGCCCAGAGGCCGGTCTTGATGAAGAACAGCAGCGCCCCTGCCGTGGCTTTCTGTGCGGAAAACACGAACGAGTTGATTTCGAACGACAGGTGCTCGGTCAGCAATACCAGGGTCACACAGGCGATCAGTGCAGCCGTCGCCTCGACCTGCTGGAACAGCGAATAGATCAGCACCGTCAGCACCGACAACAGCAACCCTACGGCCAGGTACAGCAGCAGAACCTTGTCGACCACACGCTTCGAACTGCCGCCGACACTGATCAGCCGATTGATCTCGGAACTGAAACCGACGCTGTAGAACTTCGACGCGATCAACGACGCCGCGACCACCACGCCGTAAAACCCCAGCGCCTCGTAACCGAGGTAATGGGTGATGGCGAGCACCAGCAAGAACTTTGCGCCCAGTGCTCCGCCGCGCAGCAACAAGCGGAATATCATCGAATGACGCCCTTGATGATGTCGTCCATGGCCACGGTTTTGGCTTCGATTTCACGGCAAGTGTCGGTCAGGCGCTTGCCGAAATCCGACAGCGCATTCGGCGCAAAAACCGTGTCGATGATGGTGTCGACATCGATGTCGCCACCGTTGATGACCCAGTCCTCGACACCCATGTCCTGATAGGCACCAAAGCCTTTGCGCTCGTAGCTGATGTGGTACGCCGGCACGCCGGAGAGCAGCGATTCGATCGCCCCGTGCAGGCGTACGGAAATCACCAGGTCCGGTTGATATTTGGCAATCGTGGCCTTCAGCGACAGCAGGTCTTCGGTGATGCCCAGTTCGCGATAGAACGCACCGTCATCGTTACCGCGCACAGCGCTCTGCACCGCGCAGACCACTTTGCTTTTGTTCTTCAAACGCTGCAGCAGCACCTTCAGGTTGGCCACGTAGGCGAGCTTCTTTTCCTTGCTCCATGCCGGCGGTTTGCGCAGCACCACGCACACCGTGGCCGGCGTCGAGGCGCAGCGAGTGAACTTGGGTTGCTGCAGGATTTTGCCGGCCAGGGCCTGCACCGCGAGGTCCGGTGCGCGGTAGACATTTTCGCAGGCGTCGAACAACGCCGAGGAGCGGTTATCGCGCACGAACACCGCATCGGCGCTGGCGTAGTGGCCGACGATCCTGTCGCTGTCACCGTGGAACGGCCCGATGCTCTGCGGCAGGTACACCGACGGGACTTTGCTGAGAATCGCCGTTTCCAGTTGCTTGGCGTGGCCCAGTTTCAGCTTGATGTGCTCGAAGGCGCTTTTGGAGCGCATATAGCCGCCGCCGACGCCGACGATCAGATCGGTTTTCTTCAACAGATCCGCCAGCCCGGCGTAGGACTGATTGAGGAATACCGCCTGCTTGACCCGGCCCAGGCCCTTGGCTGCCATGACCGGCGCGTCAAAGCGCGGGTGCGGCAGGTATTTGAAGGAGTCCGGATCGGAGGCCACGACGCTGATCGAAGTGTCTTCGCCAAAGTTGCGCTGCACCAGCGCAATGGCCAGGTCGACCAGCAGACCATCACCGGAATTGGAGGCACTGTAGCCATGCAAAATCGTTACGTTCATGAGCGGCGTTCTACTTAATAAGAGGGAGCGGAATACACGTCGTAGGTCTGGCGGATCATCAACGCGGCGCTGAAGCGCTCGCGGACGATGCGTCGACCTTCGATGCCGAGGGCTGACAACGCGGGTTTCTGGATCTGCTTCAGGCGGTCGGCCAGCGCATGGTGATCACCGGTGGGGAACACGTAGCCGGACACCCCGTGGGTCACCAGTTCCGGCAGCGACGTGCAGTCGCTGGCGATCACCGGCAAGCCCAGCGCCATGCCTTCCAGCGGCACCATGGCAAAGCCTTCCCAGCGACTCGGAACAATCAGCGCATCGGCCTGCTGATACAGCGCGTTGACCTCGGCCGGTGTGACCCACGGCAGGTACTGAACGCCATCCATTGGCGGGCATTCGACCGTCGCCTCGTTGACCGCACTGCCGACCACCGTCAGTTTCAGGTCGTTGCGCCCGGTCTTGGCGTAGGCCTTGAGCAGCACGTCGAAGCCTTTCTGATAGTCGAGCCGGCCGACGAAGAGCAGATGAATCGGCTGCGGATCCTCGGCTTTACGCTCCTCATCCTTGGGATGAATGCCGTTGTAGATCAGCCGCATGCGTTTGCGCTCGATGCCGAACGCTGCGGCTTTGTCCATCTCGTACTGGCTGACGCAGATGATCGTGTCGGTGACCTTCTGCAACACGCGCTCGATCCACGCATAGACTTTCTGCTTGATCGGCGAGCTTTCCATCAGGAACGAAAAGGCATGCGGGCAGTAGACGATTTTCGGTTTGCGCCACGGCCGCAGAAGCACGCACACGCAACGGCCGATCACCCCGGAAAACGTGCTGTGCAGGTGCACCACATCAGGTTTTTCCTTGAGCATCACTTGCATCAGGCGCCAGGCAAAACGCAGCAACGACGGCACATTGCGCCCGGTTCGCTCGAAGGTGCGGATCTGCTGCGGGGCGATGCCGTGCAGTTCCTTTTCCTGATCCTGCGGCACCAGATACACCAGCTCGTAGTTGGCTTGCTCGTCTTCCGGGGACGCCGAAATCGTGCGGATCACCGTCGCGACGCCACCTTTAATCGTTTCAGCCACGTGCAGTATTTTTTTCACAACCCACCCACTTTGTTGCCTGTAAGAACAATCGCTGAAACTCAGGATTTGTCGGACGCGTATTCGTAGTTGTAATAGCCGTAGCCGCCGTTGCCGTAGTAACTGGCCGCACGCTTCTCGACGCCGTTGAACACCGCGCCTTTCAACTCGATGCCGTTCTGGGCGAAGCGGCGAATGGTCAGCTCGACTTCTTTGGCCGGGTTCACCCCGAAGCGCGCGACGATCAGGCTGATGCCCGCTTCACGGCCGACAATCGCCGCGTCCGTTACCGCCAGCAGCGGGGGCGTATCGATGATCACCACGTCGTAGCGCTCGCTGAGTTCCGCCAGCAGTTCGCGGAAATTGGCGTGCATCAGCAGTTCGGAAGGATTGGGCGGCACCTGGCCACGGCTGATGAAATGCAGGTTGTCGACTTCGACCTTGTTGATCGCCTGTTCCAGGGTGCAGCGCTTGACCAGCAAGTCCGACAAACCGTTGGTGATCGGTGTGTTCAGCGTCTTGTGCAGATGCCCCTTGCGCATGTCGGCATCGATCAGTACCACGCGCTGGCCGCTCTGGGCCATGACCGCCGCGAGGTTGGAAGACACGAACGTCTTGCCGACCTGCGGGCTCGGGCCGGAAATCATGATGCGGTTGTTGGTCGAATCCAGCGCGGCGAAATGCAGGCAGGTGCGCAGGCTGCGGATCGACTCGATGGACAGGTCCGTCGGATTGCGCAGGGCCAGCAGATACGCCGGTGTGTCCGCCGTGACCTTGGCGCGGACTTTCTTGGTGTCCTCTTCCTGTTGCAGGGCGCTGTAAGGGATCGATGCGTAGACCGGCAAGCCGAGCTGCTCGATGGCTTCCGGCCCTTCCAGGCCCTTGCTCAGGGATTTGCGCAACAGCACCAGCGCCACGCCGACAAAGGCACCGAGGAAGGTCGCAATCAGCACGATCAGGGCTTTCTTCGGTTTGACCGGACTGGTCAGGTCGACATCCGCCGAGTCCACCAGACGCACGTTGCCCACGGCGCCGGCGCGGATGATGTCCAGTTCCTGAGACTTGTTCAGCAACTGGGTGTAGATCTGCGAAGCGACTTCGACATCGCGGGTCAGGTTGAGCAGTTCCTGTTGCGTGGCCGGCAGGTCGCCAACCTTGCCTTCCAGGGACTTCTGTTGCTGGGTCAATTCACCGATCTGGGTCATCAGAGCCCGATAGGCCGGATGCTGTCTGGTGAACTTGCGATCCATCTCTGCCTGCTGCATTTTCAGCTCGGAAATCCGCGTTTCGAGAGCGACAGACTGGCCGAGCACCGATTGGGTTTCCAGGGAGATGTTCACGGTCTTGCCGCGCGTCTGGTAGGCGTTTAGCGCATCACTGGCCTTGGCCAGGTCGCGTTTGACCTGCGGCAACTGGCTTTGCAGGAAAACCAGGCTCTGCGCGGCTTCGGCCGAGGTACGGCGTACGTTCTGGTCCACGTACAGCGAGGCGATCTTGTTGAGGATCTTCACCGCTTCGGCGGCATCGGTGCTGGCCAGGGCCAGTCGGATGATTCCCGACTCCTTGCCCTGCTCGGAAATATCCAGCGCGTCCTGATACCCCTGAATGGTCACGATCCGCGGGTAGCGCACCACTTCGAATCGGGTACCGGGATTAGCCAACAACTGCGTGATCTGCCCTTCTACGCCATCCTGTGCGAAGGCTTCACCGGCAGTGCCTTCTGCCAGCAGATTGTCGTTGTCGTCGAACAACTGGAAGCGCTGCTGCTCGCCGGCGATCAGGCTGAGTTTCTTGCCCAGCAGTTCCTTGGGCAGATCGAGCCGGGCGAACTCCAGACGCTCACCGCCCCAGGCGTAGCTGCTCAGCCCGAAACGTGGCGGCGCGACGCTGAGTTCGGTGTCACCGCGATAGCGGCGCGAGAGAAAGCCGCCAATCACCGGGAAGGTATTAGGGGTGACGTCGATGTCCAGGCGCAGATCGTCGACGGTCTTGCCGATCACCGCGCGGGATTTGATGATGCCGATCTCGGTAACGGACGGCGACTGACCGCCCAGCATGCTGTTGAGGTCGGAGAAGCCGAGCATGTCGTTCTTTTTCGGCTCGACCTGTACCAGCGCGTTGGCCAGATACACCGGTGTGGCCAGAATCGCATAGGCGACGCCGGTCATCATGAACGCGCCGGTGAAGGCACCGATCAACCATTTCTGATCGATCAAACTGCCAAATATGCCGAGAAGATCAATACTGTCTTGATCGTTGTCACGGGTGCCGACTACTGACGGTAACTGCATAAGTCTTTCTTACCATTCACTGTTCTGAAGAATATTCATCAATGCCCGAGGCGCTGTGCCCAGGAGCCAACAGCATCTTCAATCAATGCATGGGCATGAATAAAAGCGGCCTGCCCTTGACGATACGGATCCTGTATTTCTCGTTCGTTCTGCCACTTGCCGAGAAGAAACACTTTGCCCCTGGCGTGAGAGGCAATCTTCAGTACTTGTTTTACATGCTCTTTTTCCATGACCAGAATCAGGTCTGATTCATTGACGATGTCCGCTGTCAGTTGCCGCGCCTTGAAGCCTTCGGCGCACTGCCCGCGGTCTTCCAGCACCTTGCGGGCCGTTGCTTCCATGGACTCGCCAACCCTGGCGGACAAGCCTGCGGAGGTGACCTTGATGGTCGAGGGCGCCAGTGCGTTACGCAGCAACAGTTCTGCTGTCGGACTTCTGCAGATATTGCCGACGCAGACGACAAGGATCTTTTTGAACAAGGTTTACTTTCCCGTGTAATGTCATTCGGCCAACATGTCCCGTGGACTTAAATGAATCCACAGGACTTTCCTGCACTCGGAAACAGTTTCGCCTGTTAGTACCGGTGCATTAAGTACCACGGGGTCCAAAAGTCACCCAACCAGAATTACCGGACTAAAAATAACTGTGATTTTCGGCGCTTCTTTCGCTGAACGTTTTCCGACAAAAAATAACATTCGTGCACTTTTCGGCCTTTTCGGCATCGCATGAAAGTAACGAGATAAACATTGGCTAGATGTCATTTCTCATCAGGAGAGCAGGCATGAAAGCAGCACATCTCAAACGTCTCGGCGCCCTTTCCCTTTTGTTGTTCGGCACAACGGCTCAGGTCGATGCCAGCGAGTTGTTCCCCGCACTGCCCCACCGAACGGTCGGCATCCAGGTCAAGGTCCAGAATTTTTCCGCCGCCGATGCCGCGCAGATCAAGGCCGCGGGCTTCAGTTTCGTGCGCCTGGGCGCGTGGAGCGACAGCCTGGGCGACAAGACCTATCAGAAACAGCTTGGCGATGCGTTTGCCGCCGCAGGATCCGCCGGGTTGCCGGTGCTGATGACGGTGCGCGCCATCAAACCGCTGTCGACAGACCCGGCCACGGCGGGCGCGGCGTTTGCCAGTGCAGTGAACAGCCTGGAGCAGACGTACGGTTCTCAACTGGTCGCGATTGAAGTCTGGAATGAACCGGATCTGGACACGTACTGGCCGACGGGCAATTTCAGCACCACGTTTGCGCCGTTCATGAGCGCCATGTGCAAGGCGCTGCAAGACAATCCCACCACCACCCCCGTGATCGGTTTCGGCTTCGCCCGGCCACCGAACGCCGGTTCGGCCTCGACCGTGGCGCTGAACAGCATTCTCGGTGCGTATCCGAAATGCCTGAGCGCCATTTCCTACCATCCCTATGGCATGACGGCGACGCAGATCGGCAATGCGCAGACCTTCATCCAGCAGAATTTCCACCTGCCGGGCGTCATCAGTGAATGGGGGATTTCGGCACTGGCCTCCAACGGCGGTCCCGACGGACAGGCCACCAAAGTCGCAGCGTTCATTGCCGATGTGAAACGGCTGCAGATTCCACTGACGTCGATCTACGAGTGGAAAAACAATGATACGGGCAGCGATGATCGGGAAAAGAATTTCGGTTTGCAGACTGCAAGCGGGCAACCGAAACCGGCGGAAGCGGCCGCCAGGACGCAACTGGAGTCCGAGTAGCGTTCACATTCATCAGTCAGTTGCTTTGAACCTGTGCCGCGATTTGGCATCGTATCTATCGATACCGCGCCCCGCCCTTTCAAACAGCCGTTCTCAGGTTGTTGCCTGCGGGGCGATCGATACATCCACATGCCCTTGAGTGGCTGTCAGCGCTCGGGTAATGTCGTCAGACCCATAGGACAGAGCACGCTCATGACTTCCAAGCTGGAACAACTCAAACAGTTCACCACCGTGGTTGCCGACACCGGCGACTTCGAAGCGATTGCCCGGGTCAAGCCGGTCGACGCCACCACCAACCCTTCCCTGCTGCTCAAGGCAGCGGCCATTCCGGCCTATGCCGAGCTGTTGAACGCCGCCGTTCGCGACTGCAAGGGCGATGTCGGCCTGGCCAGCGACCGTTTCGGCGTCGCGGTGGGTCAGGAAATCCTCAAAGTGATCCCGGGCCGCATTTCCACCGAAGTGGATGCCCGCCTGTCGTTCGACAAGGACGCGATGCTCAAGCGTGCGCACCGTCTGATCGAGCTGTACGACAAGGCCGGCGTCGGCCGCGACCGCGTGCTGATCAAGATTGCATCCACCTGGGAAGGCATCCGTGCCGCCGAAGTGCTGGAGAAGGAAGGCATCCAGACCAACCTGACCCTGCTGTTCTCCTTCGCCCAGGCTGCCGCTTGCGCCGATGCCGGCGTGTTCCTGATTTCGCCGTTCGTGGGTCGCATCTACGATTGGTACAAGAAGGCCAACGGCAACGACTACACCGGCGCCGATGATCCGGGCGTGCAGTCCGTGACACGCATCTACAACTACTACAAAGCCAATGACTACAAGACCGTGGTCATGGGCGCGAGCTTCCGCAACCTCAATCAGATCGAGCAACTGGCCGGCTGCGACCGCCTGACCATCAGCCCGGACCTGATCGACAAGCTGGCGGCAGACACCGGCAAACTGGAGCGCAAACTGGCCCCGGGTCATGCCGGCGAAGCCCGCCTGAGCCTCAACGAATCGCAGTTCCGCTGGTTGTCCAACGAAGATGCGATGGCCACCGAGAAACTGGCCGAAGGCATCCGTCAGTTTGCCCGCGACCAGGAAAAACTCGAGGCGCTGCTGCAAGCCAAGCTGTAACGGGCTGACGGCAAACGCAAAAAGGGCGAACCCTCACAGGTTCGCCCTTTTTTGTGCCTGATGGCTGGGGAATCAATGCCTTTCGAGGGCATTCACCAGATCATGGAAGGCTTCGCGGTTGGAATCGTTCAGGCCCATGAGGATCTTGTGCGCTTCCAGCACCTTGATCCGCACGACTTCCTCCGACTGATCCTGATCCGGCAGGTCATCGAGGCATTCCGGGCAAGGCACGGGATGGTTGACGATATTGAACACCTGCTCGAAACCCATCGATTGCAACAGACGGGTGATGTCGTCGTGGGTGGTGACCACAGTCGGCAGCAGGCCGACCTTTTGCCGTGACAGGATCGACAGTTTGGCCAGCAGGCCCAGCGTGGTGCTGTCGATGCTGCGGGTTTCGGTCAGATCGATCACGATCGCGTTGAAATTCAGCGCGGTGAAGATCTTTTCAATAGTCGCATCCAACGCCGAACACAGGGTCAGGCGAACTTCACCGACGAACTTCAGGACGAAGGTGCCATCCTGCTCGGCGAACTGGATTCTACCGGTACTCATTAAAGATTCCTGCTCAACACCAACAAGGCGATATCATCCGGCATCTCCCCTAGCGTGGCCAATCCAAAAACCTGCCGCAGGCCATCCAGGCTGCCGCCCGCCGACTTGACCCGTTGGGGCAAGGCAGCTTCTTTCTCTTTGAGTGTGGGTTCTGGCAAAAGATCCAGAATGCCATCAGACATCAGCGTCAGGCTGAACGTCGGTGGCAGCTCGAGCACGTGGTCTTCGTAGGTGGCTTCATTGAAAAGCCCCACCGGCAGACCGCGCCCCTCGAGGTAGCGAACACTGTCAGGCGTGTACAACACAGGCAACGGCAGATGGCCGCCGATGCTATAGGTCAACAAACCGGTCTCCTCGTCGATGACTCCACCGACCATTGTGACGTGTTTACCCAGCTTACAACTGATCAGCCCCCGGTTGATATGACCAAGGACCTCCGAAGGCTTGAATTCCGGCAAGGTGCCGTTGCGCTTGGACTCGAACAACAGGCGCGTGGTCATGAACTTCAGCAGCACCGTGACGAACGCCGAAGAGGCGCCATGGCCCGACACGTCCGCCAGATAGAACGCGACCCGACGCTCGTCCACCCGGAAATAGTCGACAAAATCACCCGACAGGTACAACGACGGGATGATCTGGTGGGCGAACTTGAACGCGTCGATGGTCCAGGGGCTTTCCGGCAGCATGTTCATCTGCACCTGGCGACCGGCGTTCTGGTCTTCCTGGAGCAGGTTCAGGCTGGCTTCGAGCTCACGGTTGGCCTTTTCCAGCTTCTCACGGTAGCGCTGGTTTTCCAGCAGCAGACGCGCACGATCCAGGGCCCGGCGCACAGAGTGCTCGAGCACGGCCAGATCTTCGAGAGGCTTGATCAGGTAATCCGCCGCGCCCAGGCGCAGGGCCTCGACCGCGTCGTTCATCACGCCGGCACCGGAAACCACGATCACAGGCGTCTGTGGTGACCGCTCGGTGACCTGACGAATGAGTTCGAGACCGCCCATCTGCGGCATGCGCAGATCGCAGATGACCAAGTCGGGCTTGTCTTGCTCGAATACCTGGAGACCCTGCTGGCCGTTACTGGCCTGCAAGACGCTGAAACCACTGTCTTCCAAATAGGCCGCGAGGCTCGCGCGCACTACTTCGTCATCATCGATTATCAGCAGCGTGGCACTGGTTTTTGGCATGTGGGCAAACGGCGCCAGAATTAGGTTGGCGTAGCAGGCGGGGCAAAGGCCCGGCGCAGACTACTGGATTCGCTTTCTAGCCTCTCTGCTGCACCGCTTCGGAGCGTTTGCCCCGCACACGGATGCACCAGAGGTGCCCTTCTAAGGCGCAGACGGTACTCCCATCCTTCGAGCGTTTCAAGCATGCGCGGATCGTCACTTGACGACTTTGTTTGTCAAATCACAGAGAGTTATAAGAACGTTCGAAACCGTAACTCAATGGAAGGACGCACGGACAAAAAAAGGCGACCTTTCGGTCGCCTTTTCGGGGTTCACAAGTCGAAATCAGAAATCGTCTTCGACGTGACCGTCCTTGACCTTGAACTCGCGGTTCTGCAGGTAGGCATTGCGGATGAAGGTGTACTTGTCGCCGCTGATCAGCTTCTCGCTGGACAGCAGGCTGGCGCGGGTGTCGACGATGTTCAGGCCGTAGATGGTGTTACGCGCCGGGATGTCGTTCATGTAGCGGTACGGTGCGGTGTAGGTGTCGACGTACTTGGACGGTGCATCACGCAGGGTACTCGGGCCGAGCAACGGCAGCATCACGTACGGACCGCTGCTGACGCCCCAGTAGCCGAGGGTCTGGCCGAAGTCTTCGTCGCTGCGCTGCAGGCCCATCTTGGTGCCCACATCGAAGAAGCCCAGCAGGCCGAAGGTGGTGTTGAAGATCAGACGCGCGGTGTCGACACCGGCAGCGGCCGGTTTGGCCTGCAGGATATTGTTCGCCAGGTTGGTGATGTCACCCACGTTGCGGAACATGTTGTGGATGCCGTCTTCCAGGAATTGCGGCGTTACATATTCATAGCCCTGCGCCAGAGGTTTCAGCGCGTAGGTGTCGACGAAGTCGTTGAACTGGAAGATCGGACGGTTGACGCTTTCCCAAGGGTCTTCTTCCGTTGCCGCCTGGGCAACGAACGGAACCAGCATCACGCTGGCGCATACACAAAGCTGAGCGAGAGGGTTGCTCCAGCGCATAGAAAAACTCCTTGGATTGTACATACGCGGCATGCGGGCCACGGTCATAAGAGGTGCAGTATAAGACGGAAACAAGCTTTTAGGCATTTCCGGCGTGAACACCTCCGTAGGACGCATCGTCACGCACTTGTCATCCAACTGTCACCGGCCATGCTTAGCCTGACTTCTATTTCAAGGACGTTTTCCATGCCTCAAGCCGAAGCCTTGCCCCTTTCAGCACCCAACCTGACAGCCGTGCTGTTCGGGCTCAGCGGCTGCCTGGTGGACTTCGGCGCCCGCGCCCGTCATCACGCCAGTCCCGGCACGGAGCACGCCGACGCCACACCGGGCGCGCTCGACAGCCTGCACAGCCTGCAGCGTCAACTGATCCCCTGCGCCTGGCTCGATGATTTGCCCCCTGCCCTCACCCAGGTGCTTGCATCCGGATTGCCGGGCTGGATCAAACCTTCGCAACATTCGGCAACACACAATCCCTGGCCGGCACCGAATGCCTGCTGGCAAGCCCTGATGACGTTGAATGTCGATCGCCTGGACGGCTGCGTGCTGGTCAGTGGCGAACCGCGCCTGCTGCAATCGGGCCTGAATGCCGGGCTGTGGACGATTGGCCTGGCGTCCTGCGGCTCACTCTGCGGCCTGGCCCCGAGCGAATGGCAAGCCCTCAGCCAGAAAGAACGCGAACAACTGCGCGGCAAGGCCACCGTGCAACTGTTCGGCCTGGGCGTGCACTCGGTGATCGATCATCTGGGCGAACTCGACACCTGCCTGGCCGACATCAGCCTGCGCCGTCTCAAAGGCGAAAAGCCCTGACCGGGATCATGCAGGTTGCAGCAGAGTGGATTAGTCTTAAGGAGAGCCATAGACCTTTGGCGCACGGCTGCGGTCTATGCCAGTGCCTCTCGATAAAAGGAAACAACCATGCCCGCTCAAGAACTGCAAAAACAGCTCAATGCCCTGCGCGAGCAACTGGATCAGACTCCGCCGCTCACCGAAGAAGAGCGAGAACATCTGCGCGACCTGATGGCGCAGATCGAATCCGAGATAAAACTGGAACAGTCCACTCATGAAAACAGTATCGCCGATGGTGTGAACTTAGCGGTCGAACGATTTGAACTCGAACACCCGACCATCGCCGGTACTCTGCGCAATATTGCTACTACCCTGCACAGCATGGGCATCTGAAGCTCGCGAATGCAAAAAAAAGCCCTGCCAGTGATGGCAGGGCTTTTTCATGTCCGCGTTGCGGGTTACTGACGAACCAGACGATGGTTCGGCAACTGCGCGCTTTCAGTGCTGCGGTACGGGTTGATATCCAGCCCGCCACGGCGCACATAACGTGCAAACACCGTGAGTTTTTCCGGTTTCAGCAAACGCTGCAGGTCGAGGAAGATCCGCTCAACGCATTGCTCGTGGAAGTCCGAATGCTGGCGGAAGCTGACGATGTATTCCAGCAGACTGGCGTGATCCAGCGCCGCGCCACGGTATTCCACCACCACGCTGCCCCAGTCCGGCTGGCTGGTCACCGGGCAGTTGGATTTGAGCAGATGGCTGTGCACGCTCTCCTCCACCACTCGCGAATCATCGCAGCGCAGCAACTCAGGACGCGGATGTTCGTAGTTGCTGACGCTGATATCCAGATCGTCGATGCACACGCCCGGCAGCGCAACCACGCCTTCGGCTTCAACCTCTTTCAGGCTGCGTACCCGCACGCCCACCGGTTTGCCGGCAGCGGCGGACAAGTCCTTGACCAGCGTCGCTTCCAGGCTCGCGGTATCGGCGAACGGGGTCTGGTTCAACGAGTTCAGGTACAGCTTGAACGACTTGGATTCGATGATGTTCGGCGAGTCCGCCGGAATGCTGAACTCGCCGATCGCCACCACCGGTTTGCCCGACGGCAGCAGCCACGACAGTTCGAAGCAGTTCCAGAAATCCACGCCTTTATACGGCAGGGTCTCGGCGGTCAGGCCCAGCTCGGCCCACTTCGCGGTGCGCGGAATCGGGAACAGCAGGGACGGTGTGTAAGTGGCGATGTATTCGCTGGACTTGCCCAGCGGCGAATGTTCGGCTGCGGGATGCATGGCGGAAACCTGACTGAAGAATCAGCGGATTCTATCAGCCTTTGCTCCCGCCTTTGAGTACTTACTGACTGACAGTCAGTTTGCCGACCATTCCGGCCTGGTAATGCCCGGGAATGTTGCAGGCAAACTCCAGGCTGGTCGCCTTGCTGAAGGTCCAGGTCAACTCGGCGGTCTTGCCCGGTTCGACCAGTACGCTGTTGGGGTCGTCATGCTTCATGACGTGCCCCATCGAACCATGATCCATACCCGCCATATCGTGGGACATTTCCTTCATGCCGGTCGGCGTCAACATGCCGCTTTGCTGCATCTGCAGCATTTCCTGCTGGTGCTTGGCATGCATCGCTGCGTCGCCGAGGTTGAATTCGTGCAACAACTGGCCTTTATTCACCAAAACAAAACGAATGGTCTCACCGGCCTTGATGTCGATGGCCTTCGGATCGAACGACATGTCGCCCATCACCACTTCAATGCTGCGACTGGCCTTGGCGGCCGGAGCCGGCTGGCCGAAGTCATACGTGTGCGCAGGGTCGGCCCGGACGGATGAGCTCAACGCCAGCAGACAGGCGGCGACGGCCAGAGGGTTGCGCAAAAACATAGTCATACTCCAACAAGAAAAGGTTCAGCCTGTGGGAAACTCTAGCCCGCCCGCACTGGCAGCTACCTGACAGGCAGATTACAACTTTGTCAGGTTGGCGCTTGTGACAATGTCCCACGGTATAAAGCTTTCGATCCTACAACCCCGAGTTGCCCATGAAACTGCTGATCGTCGAAGACCAACCGAAAACCGGCCACTACCTGCGCCAGGGCCTGACCGAGGCCGGTTTCAACACTGAACTGGTGGCCGACGGCAACACCGGGCAACAACTGGCGTTGAGCGGTGACTACGCCCTGCTGATCCTCGACGTGATGCTGCCCGGGCGCAATGGCTGGCAGATTCTGCAAGCGGTACGCAGTGCCGGGCTGGAAACGCCGATCCTGTTTCTGACCGCCAAAGACACCGTGGAAGACCGGGTTCACGGCCTCGAACTGGGTGCCGACGATTATCTGGTCAAGCCGTTCGCTTTCTCCGAACTGCTGGCACGGGTGCGCAGCCTGTTGCGCCGCGGCAGCACCGCGCCTCAGGAAACCTGCCTGCAACTGGCCGACCTGCGCCTGGACCTGATTCGCCGCCGCGTCGAACGCAGCGGCCAGCGCATCGACCTCACAGCCAAAGAGTTTGCCCTGCTGGAAATGCTCCTGCGCCGCCAGGGGGAAGTGCTGCCCAAATCCCTGATCGCCTCGCAGGTCTGGGACATGAACTTCGACAGCGATACCAATGTGATCGAAGTGGCAATCCGCCGCCTGCGCCTGAAGATCGACGACGAGTTTCCCGACAAACTGATACACACCGTGCGTGGCATGGGTTACGTGCTTGAAGAGCGTCCTGCCTGATGCGCCGCCTGTCACTCGGCAGTCGGCTGGCGTTGCTGTTCGCCGCGTGCACCGCGACGGTTTCGCTGGTGGCAGGCGTGGTTTTCAATCGGGCCAGTGAGGCGCACTTCATTGAGCTCGATCAGCAATTGCTCGAAAGCAAGCTGATCAATGTGCGTCAGACGTTGCTGAGTGGCAGCGACGCTGCACATATCACCGATGAGTTGAGCCAACAGGGCGATGTCTCGTTACGCATAAGCGGCTCTGAGGGGCAGCGCTGGTTCGGCCGTTCCCTGCAAATGCCGGCGAACCTGCCGCAGCAGCCCGGCCTGGCCACCATCAACGACAACGGCACGGACTATCGCCTGCTCAACGCCCCGCTCTCCCCGGAACAACCCGACTCACAGCAATTGACCTTGCTGCTGGACATCACCCATCACCAGCACTTCCTGCAACGCATGCAGCATCTGATCTGGCTGACCGTCGGTCTTTCGGCGCTGGCTACGGCTCTACTCGGTGCCTGGGCGGCACGCAGCGGCTTGCGTCCGTTGCGCCGCATGAGCGCCGTGGCACGCGGGATTTCCGCCCAATCGCTGAATGCCCGACTCCCGGAAGCGCAAATGCCTGCAGAACTCACGGAACTGGCCCACAGCTTCAACGCCATGCTCGGACGTCTCGATGATTCTTTTCAGCGTCTCTCGGCATTCTCCGCCGATATCGCCCATGAATTGCGTACCCCTTTGTCGAACCTGCTGACCCACACACAGGTCACCCTCACCCGCCCTCGCCCACTCGAAGACTATCGCGAGGCCCTGCACAGCAACCTCGAAGAGCTGCAATGGATGGCGCAACTGGTCAACGACATGCTTTATCTGGCCAAGGCTGACCATGGATTGCTGGTGCCCAAGCGCGAACCGCTGGAACTGGCGGAAGAAGCCGATGCGTTGCTGGAGTTTTTTGCACCGCTGGCCGAAGACGCTCAGGTCAGCCTGAGCCGTGACGGTGAGGGTCGGTTTGAAGGTGACCGCGCGATGCTGCGCCGGGCGCTGTCGAACCTGCTGGATAACGCGTTGCGCTTTACCCCTGCAATGGGCGATGTGCGCGTGCAGATAGCCGAGCAGGCGAAATCCTTGAGGGTGACCGTGGAGAACAGTGGCGAGGGGATTTCTGCGGAATTGTTGCCGCGTTTGTTCGACCGCTTTTACCGGGCTGATCCGGCACGCCAGGAAGGCAGCAGCGAACACGCCGGATTGGGACTGGCGATCACTCAGTCGATCATCCGGGCCCATGGCGGGCAGATTCATTGCGAATCGGCTCAGGGCTGGACGCGGTTTGTGATTGAGTTGCCGCAAAACGATTGAGGCCGGCAATGCCGGCCTCAACGGGTGAACTTACGAGTAACGCAACGCGTGCGCCGGCTCGATCTTCGCCGCTCGCCAGGCCGGGTAAACCGTGGCCAGGAAGCTGAGTATGAAGCCCGCCGAGCAGATCAGCAGCACGTCGCCGCCCTGCAATTCCGAGGGCAGATTGCTGACGAAGTACACGTCGGAACTGAAGATGTGCTGCCCGGTCACTCGCTCGACCCAACCCACCATCTCACTGACGTTCAATGCAGCAATCACGCCCAGCACGCCACCAATGATGGTGCCGACAATGCCGATCACCGTGCCCTGGACCATGAAGATCGCCATGATCTGCCGTGGCGTGGCGCCGATGGTGCGCAGGATCGCGATGTCCGCGCCCTTGTCGTTCACCACCATGATCAGGGTTGCGATGATGTTGAACGCCGCCACCGCGACGATCATCAGCAGCAACAGACCGATCATGGTCTTTTCCATTTTCATCGCGCTGAACAGGCTGCCTTGGGTGTGGGTCCAGTCGTCAGCCTTGAAATCAGTGCCAAGGCCGGTGGCGATGTCGGACGAAACCTTCGGTGCGGCGTACAGGTCTTTCACCGCCAGACGCACGCTCTGCACCTGATTCGGCTCCCAATGCTGCATGGTTGCCGCGTCGGAGACGTGGATCAGGCCCATGGAACCGTCCAGCTCGGCGCCGACCTTGAAAATGCCGACCACATTCAGACGCTGCATGCGCGGGGTGATGCCGCCGGGTGCAGTGCTGACTTCCGGCACGATCAGGGTGATCTTGTCGCCGACGTTCAGGCGGAAACGCCGGGCCGTGATTTCACCCAGCACCACGCCGAACTCGCCCGGCTTCAAGGCATCGAGACGGCCCTGAACAATGTGCTGGGCAACGATCGACACCTTGCCTTCCTGGGCCGGGTCGACGCCACTGATCTGGATCGGCTGCATCATGCCCTTGTAGGACAGCATGCCTTCCATCTCGGTGAACGGCACGGCGGCGGTCACTTCCGGATTCTTCAGCGCGGCGGCGGCCACCGGCTGCCAGTCATCGATCGGTTTGACGCCGACGATGGTCGCGTGCGGCACCATGCCGAGGATGCGCGAACTCATTTCACGCTGGAAGCCGTTCATCACCGACAGCACCACGATCATCGCCAGCACGCCGAGGGCGAGACCGATCATCGAGGTCATCGAAATGAACGAAACAAAGCGATTGCGGCGCTTGGCGCGGGTATAGCGCGTGCCGATAAAGATCGATAACGGTCTGAACATTCGCTGGGGCACCGTATAAAAATAAAAGACCCGACGCCTTTTCAGGCATCGGGTTTCAAGCCGTCAGATGGGGGTCAGGCAACCTTCCTGCAACTGCAGGACGCGGTCCATCTGGCGAGCCAGGTTCATGTCGTGAGTCACCACCAGGAACGCCGTGCGCATCGAGGTGCTGAGTTCCAGCATCAGGTCCTGAATGCCTTCGGCGGTGTGGGAGTCGAGGTTGCCGGTCGGCTCGTCGAGCATCACCAGGCCCGGGTTGTTCACCAGCGCACGGGCGATGGCTACGCGCTGGCGTTCGCCGCCGGACAGCTCGGCCGGTTTGTGTTCCAGACGATGGCCCAGCCCTACCCGCTCCAGCAACGCCGTGGCCCGCTGACGCGCCTCGGGGATTGCGGTCTTGCCGATCAGCAGCGGCATGCAGACGTTTTCCAGCGCGGTGAATTCCGGCAGCAGGTGGTGGAACTGGTACACGAAGCCGAGCGCACGGTTGCGCAGCAGGCCGCGCTTCTTCTCGCTCAGCGCCGACAGCTCTTCACCGTCGAGCCAGACGCTGCCCTTGGTCGGCGTATCGAGACCGCCCAGCAGGTTAAGCAAGGTACTTTTGCCCGACCCGGACTTGCCGACGATCGCCACGCGTTCGCCCGGGTGCAACTCCAGTTGCAGATTGGCCAGCACTTCCACCGACTCCGGGCCTTCCTCGTAGGACTTGCCCAGGTTGCGGCAGCTCAGGATTGCTTTTTCACTCATGCCCGACTCACTCATAACGTAGCGCCTCCGCCGGCTGGGTGCGCGCGGCACGCCAGGCTGGATACAGGGTGGCGAGGAAACTCAGGACCAACGCAGCCGCGCAGACCATGATCACATCCTGGCTCTGCACCTGCGATGGCAGGTAATCGATGAAATACACGTCGGCATTGAGGAACTTGTGCCCGATCAAGCCTTCGAGTGCCGAAATCGCGGCGCTGACATTGAGCGCCGCCAGGATTCCGACCACGGCGCCGATGGCCGTACCGACCACGCCGATCACCGTGCCCTGCACCATGAACGTGCGCATGATCGTGCCCGGGGTGGCGCCCAACGTGCGCAGGATGGCGATGTCGCCCTTCTTGTCGTTCACCACCATCACCAGTGTGGAAATGATGTTGAACGCGGCAACCGCGACGATCAGCAGCAACAGCAGGCCGATCATGGCTTTTTCCATGCGGATCGCCTGATACAGGTTGCCGTGGGTACGGGTCCAGTCGCGGGCGTAGTAATGGTCTTCGCCTAGGCGCTGGGCGATGTTCCACGCTTCACGCGGCGCCTGGAACAGATCGTCGAACTTCAGGCGCAGGCCCTGCACCTGATCGGGCTTCCAGCGGTGCATCTTCGCCAGATCCTGCAGGTTTGTGACGCCCAGATAACCGTCCAGCTCACCGGCGCCGACATGGAATATGCCGACCACGGTGAAGCGTTTCATGCGCGGGAACATCCCGGCCGGCGTCACACTGACCTCGGGCGCGACGAAGGTGATCTTGTCACCGATGCCCACGCCGAGCTTGGTCGCGGCCTTGTCGCCGATCACGATGCCGAAGCTGCCCGGCGTCAGATCGTCGAGTTTGCCCTGCTTCATGAAGTTGTCGATGATCGAGACATTGCGCTCCAGCGCCGGATCGATGGCATTGAGCAACACCTTGGACACCTGGCCGTTGTTGGTCAGCAGCCCCTGCATCTGGGTGAACGGCGCGACGGCCGCCACCTGCGGGTTCTGCTTGACCTTGGCGGCCAGGCTCGGCCAGTCGCTGATGGCTTCACCGGATTCGATGGTCGCGTGGGGCACCATGCCCAGCACGCGGGTGCGCATCTCATGATCGAAGCCGTTCATCACCGACAGCACCACGATCATCACGACCACGCCAAGGGCGAGCCCGATCATCGAAGTCAGGGAAATGAACGACACAAAATGATTGCGACGCTTTGCACGGGTGTAACGCGTGCCGATAAATACGAAGAGAGGTCTGAACATGTCGGGGCTTGTTCGGAGGGAAAAGGAACGTCCTTGTGGCGGGGGTCGATAACCAGCTTTACACTCAGACCACCGCCGCTACCATGGGTTCGCCATGTCGACATTAGATGAAGAAGATCGCCGCGAATACTACCGTATCGAGGATTCGATCGCACTGGAAATTCGGCCCCTGTCCGCTGCCGAAGCCGCAGGCCAGGAAGTGTTGCAGGATGCTTCCCCATTATTCAACGTACTCAGTGAATTGCACCTGAGCGAATTCGAATCGCAGCACCTGTTGCGCCAGATCAACGAGCGCGACCGTGCCATCGCGGCATTCCTGAAATCCCAGAACAAGCGCATCGACCTGCTCAGTCAAGTCATCGCTCTGACCGCACTGGGGCAGATCGGCGAGCCGCAACCGGTGATCATTTCCGAGGGCGGTGTCGACTTCCAGTACCCGACACCGATAGCCGCCGGCTCGCGCCTGTCGGTAAAAATGGTGTTGATGCCGCAGGCCCACGGCCTGCTGCTGCGCGCCCGGGTCACCCATTGCGACCGCAAGGGCGACGGCTACGACATCGGCACCGAGTTCGAATACTTGACCGATGCCCAGCGCCAGTTGCTCGCCCGCTATATCTTGCAAAAGCAGGCCCAGGAACGACGCCTGGCCCGCGAACAGAACGAATCAGGCATTTAATTAAGGAAGAACCGTGACCCTTATCTACGGCCACCGCGGCGCCAAGGGCGAAGCACCGGAAAACACCCTGACCAGCTTTCAGGAATGTCTCAAGCACGGCGTACGCCGCTGCGAACTGGATCTGCACCTGTCCAAGGACGGCGAGCTGATGGTCATCCACGACCCGACCCTCAAGCGGACCACCGAGCGCCGTGGCAAGGTGGTCGAGCACACCGCCGCCGATCTGGTGACCTACGACGCCCGCAAGGGTGGCCCGGGCTGGATCAAGCCGTGCCCGATTCCGACCCTGGAAGAACTGTTCGAGCAATGTGATTTCGATCACTGGCAGCTCGAAGTCAAAAGCGCTTCGCGCACCCGCGCTGCCACCACCGTGCTGGCCATTCGCGAAATGGCGGTCAGGCACGGGCTGCTCGACAAGGTGACGATCACCTCGAGTTCGCGGGAAGTATTGAAGGCGGCGCTGGATCTGGTACCGGACGTGTCAAGGGGCCTGGTGGCCGAGTATGCCTGGCTCGATCCGCTGAAGGTCGCGGCAAGCTACGGCTGTGAGATTCTGGCCTTGAACTGGACGCTGTGTACGCCGGAACGCCTGCAGAAGGCGCAGCGTCAGGGGCTGCATGTGTCGGTGTGGACCGTCAACGAGCCTGCGCTGATGCGCAGACTCGCCGACTTCGGCGTTGACAGCCTGATTACAGACTTTCCCGGTTTGGCCACTGCCACCCTCGGGAATTGCTGAAATCGGTCTCCCCGGCCGGCTCAGGCCACCGGCCGGAGCCGCTCAAAAAAGCCGGTTGAGGCCGTCGTACGCCGCTACCCGATAGGCTTCGGCCATGGTCGGGTAGTTGAACGTGGTGTTGACGAAGTACTTCAGGGTATTGAGTTCACCCGGCTGGTTCATGATCGCCTGACCGATGTGCACGATCTCCGACGCCTGATAACCGAAGCAGTGAACGCCCAGCACCTGCAGGGTTTCGCGGTGGAACAGGATCTTCAGCATGCCTTGCGGCTCGCCGGCGATCTGCGCACGGGCCATGCTCTTGAAGAACGCCTTGCCCACTTCGTACGGCACTTTGGCCTGGGTCAGTTCCTGCTCGTTCTTGCCGATCGAGCTGATCTCCGGAATGGTGTAGATGCCGGTCGGCACGTCATTCACGAAACGCCAGCTGCCATTGTCGACGATGCTGCCGGCCGCCGAGCGACCCTGGTCGTGGGCGGCACTGGCCAGGCTTGGCCAGCCGATCACGTCGCCGGCGCCATAGATGTTCTGCACGCAGGTGCGGTAGTTTTCGTCGACTTCGATCTGACCACGGCTGTTGACCTTGATCCCGATGTTTTCCAGGCCCAACTGGTCAGTGTTGCCGGTACGGCCGTTGCACCAGAGCAAGGCGTCCGCCTTGATCTTCTTGCCGGACTTCAGGTGCAGGATCACGCCGTTGTCCACGCCTTCGACGCGGTCGTAATCTTCGTTGTGGCGCACGGTGATGTTGTTGTTGCTGAAGTGGTAGCTCAACGCCTGCGAGATTTCCGAGTCGAGGAAGCTCAGCAACTGACCGCGGTTGTCCACCAGCTCGACCAGCACACCCAGACCACTGAAGATCGACGCGTATTCGCAGCCGATCACGCCGGCGCCGTAAACGATCAGTTTGCGCGGGGTGTGGCCGAGGCTGAGGATGGTGTCGCTATCGTAGATGCGCGGGTGGTGGAAATCGATGTCCGCCGGGCGATAAGGACGCGAACCGGTGGCGATGATGATGTGCTTGGCCACCAGTTTCTCGACCACGCCGTTGGCGCAAACCACTTCGATGGTCTGCTCGTCGGCGAAGCTGCCGGTGCCGAAGAACACGTCGACGCGGTTACGGGCGTAGTAGCCGGTACGCGAGGCGACTTGCTTGGAGATGACTTTCTCGGCGCTCTTCAACACGTCCGGGAAGGAGAACCAGCGCGGCTCCCCGATCGCACGGAACATCGGGTTGGTGTTGAACTGCATGATCTGCCGCACCGAGTGACGCAGGGCCTTGGACGGGATGGTGCCCAGGTGGGTGCAGTTACCGCCGACCTGGCGACGGCTGTCGACCATCGCCACCTTGCGCCCTGCTTTGGCGGCGTTCATTGCCGCGCCTTCTCCCGCCGGGCCGGAACCCAGCACCACCACGTCGTAGTTGTAGACAGCCATGCGTACTCCTCAGAACAGGCCGCGGTGCCAGCAGCACCGGCGGCTAAATCACGCCGAACGACGGCGCGAAGGAACAATTGGGGGCCAGTTGAAAACCCGGACACAGTCTATAGAAGCGTCAACGCCGCGCACATTAACCCTTGGTCGCGTCGTAGGCTACTTTTGCCTGCACTACAACGCCAGCTTTCGCATTGCTCCGGGTCAATTTTTTGCGCCACTGAGCCGTTCGAACGCCGGACTGGTGCGGGTGACGAAACCTGTATCGGCACGAATTACAAAGAATGCACCAATGTCGTGTTTTTCGGCATAGTCCCAGGCCTTTTCCGGGCCGAGAATCAGCAACAGCGTCGATAGACCATCGGCCATCAACGCTGAAGGATGAATCACCGTGACTGACGCCAGGTCGTGTACGACGGGCGCTCCGGTACGGGCGTCAAAGGTGTGGGAATAACGCCTTCCGTCCTGCTGAAAATAGTTGCGGTAGTCGCCGGACGTGGAGAGTCCATAGCCATCGACATTAATGACGCGTTCCGCCACTTGCTGATCGTCACGCGGCTCCTCCAGGGCAATGCGCCAGGACGAGCCATCGAGCTTCTTCCCGGACGCCTTGAGCTCGCCCGTGGCCTCGGCGAGGTAATCATGAATACCCATGGCATCGAGCCGCGCCGCAATGGTGTCGACCGCGTAACCGGCAGCGATGCTGTTGAAATCGACCTCGACCGCTGCGTCCTTGCACAACTGGTCGCCTTCGATACGCAAATGCCGGTAACCCACCCGCTTCTGCACCTCGGCCAGCGCATCGGCGCTCGGTACTTTCTCTTCACGCCCTTGTGGACCGAACCCCCAGAGATTGAGCAGCGGCTCCACAGTCAGATCGTAGGAACCCTCGCTCTGTTGTGACAGCTGCTCACCAACCCGCACCAGCTCAAGGATCGGTGCGGGCATGGTCTGACAGCGATCGGCGGGCAATGCGTTGAAACGCGAAATATCGGAGTCGGCGCGGTAGGTGGACATTTGCTGATCCACGTCGGCGAGGATCTTCTCCACTTCGACGCGGACATCCTGCGGCGCCGGCAGATTGGCCCGGCGCACGTACTTGATCGAATACGTGCTGCCCATGGTCGGGCCGCCGAAGCTCTCCATGGAGTCGCCGTTGCCGCATCCGGACAAAACGCCGAGCAGACCCACGAAAACCACAAACCGTCCAGTTAACAATTCTTCATCTCCGAGCAAAACCGCGCCGGCCATTATGGCCACAGAGCCCGCTCGCTCCCAAACGGCTGCACCGCTTTCATACAAAATCAAAAAAGTGAGTACCTGAACATGTCCTCCTCCACGGGCAAAGGCAAAGCGATTTTTCGCGTTGTCAGCGGCAACTTTCTCGAAATGTTCGACTTCATGGTCTACGGCTTCTACGCCACGGCCATCGCCAAGACCTTCTTCCCTACCGACAGTGCTTTCGCCTCCCTGATGCTTTCGCTCGCCACCTTCGGCGCAGGCTTTTTGATGCGCCCGCTGGGGGCGATCTTCCTTGGCGCCTACATTGACCGACACGGGCGACGTCAGGGGCTGATCATTACCCTCGCACTGATGGCGGCCGGCACCGTGCTGATTGCCTGCGTGCCAGGCTACGCCACCCTCGGTGTCGCCGCGCCGCTGATCGTGCTGTTCGGCCGATTGCTGCAAGGCTTCTCCGCCGGTGTGGAACTGGGCGGCGTGTCGGTGTATCTGGCGGAAATCGCCACACCGGGGCGCAAGGGCTTCTTCGTCAGTTGGCAGTCCGCCAGCCAGCAGGCGGCTGTGGTGTTCGCCGGTCTACTGGGAGTCGGCCTCAACCACTGGCTGAGCCCGGACCAGATGGGCGACTGGGGCTGGCGCGTGCCGTTCCTGATCGGCTGCATGATCGTTCCGGTGATCTTCGTCATTCGTCGCTCGCTGGAGGAAACCCCGGAATTCCAGGCGCGCAAACATCGCCCTACCCTGCAGGAAATCGTTCGCTCGATCGGTCAGAACTTCGGCATCGTCCTCGCCGGCATGGCGCTGGTGGTGATGACCACCGTGTCGTTCTACCTGATCACCGCCTACACCCCGACCTTCGGCAAGGCGGAACTGCACCTGTCGGACTTCGATGCGTTGCTGGTAACGGTGTGCATCGGCCTGTCGAACTTCTTCTGGCTGCCGGTGATGGGTGCACTTTCCGACAAGATCGGACGCAAACCCCTGCTGCTGGGGGCGACGATCCTGGCGATCCTGACCGCCTACCCGGCGCTTTCGTGGCTGGTGGCGAACCCGAGCTTCAGCCATCTGCTGATCGTCGAGTTGTGGCTGTCGTTCCTGTACGGTTCGTACAACGGCGCGATGGTGGTGGCGCTGACCGAAATTATGCCGGTGGAAGTGCGTACGACCGGTTTCTCGCTGGCCTACAGCCTGGCCACGGCGACTTTCGGTGGATTCACCCCAGCCGCCTGCACTTACCTGATCCATGTGCTGGACAACAAGGCGGCACCGGGGATCTGGCTCAGTGGCGCAGCCGTATTGGGCCTGGTCGCAACACTGGTGCTGTTCCGTGGCAACAAGCACGAACTGCGCACGGCACAAGCCGCCATGCTTCGCTGACACAAATCGCGCACAAACAAAAACGCCCCGACAATGTCGGGGCGTTTTCATTTGCAGCTAAGGCTTAGCGCGGGAATGCTGGCGGGTTTACACCGGCCATGTCTTCCATCACGCGAACCACCTGGCAGCTGTAACCGAACTCGTTGTCGTACCAGACGTACAGAACAACGCGGTTGTCCTGAGTGATGGTTGCCTCGGCATCCACGACACCGGCGTGACGCGAGCCCACGAAGTCAGTGGAAACCACTTCCTGCGAGCTGACGTAATCGATCTGCTTGTGCAGATCCGAGTGCATGGCCATCTGGCGCAGGTACTCGTTGATTTCTTCGCGAGTGGTGGCCTTTTCCAGGTTCAGGTTCAAAATGGCCATCGACACGTTTGGCGTAGGTACGCGAATCGCATTGCCGGTCAGCTTGCCCTTGAGCACTGGCAGCGCCTTGGCAGCGGCAGTGGCGGCACCGGTCTCGGTGATAACCATGTTCAGCGGCGCGGCGCGGCCACGACGGCTGCCCTTGTGGAAGTTGTCGATCAGGTTCTGGTCGTTGGTGAACGAGTGAACGGTTTCGACATGGCCATTGACGATGCCGTACTGGTCGTTGACGGCCTTGAGCACCGGTACGATGGCGTTGGTGGTGCAGGACGCCGCCGAGATGATCTTGTCGTCAGCGGTGATGTCGCCGTGGTTGATGCCGTGAACGATGTTCTTCAGCGCGCCCTTACCCGGTGCGGTGAGAATCACGCGGGCAGCGCCCGGGCAGGCCAGGTGCTGGCCCAGACCGTCGGCATCACGCCATACACCGGTATTGTCTACGATCAGCGCGTTTTCGATGCCGTACTGGGTGTAGTCGACTTCGCTCGGGCTCTTGGCGTAGATCACCTGGATCAGGTTGCCGTTGGCGGTGATGGTGTTGTTTTCTTCGTCGATGGTGATAGTGCCATCGAACGGGCCGTGTACCGAGTCACGACGCAGCAGGCTGGCACGCTTGACCAGATCGTTCTCGGCGCCTTTGCGCACGACGATGGCGCGCAGACGCAGACCGTCGCCACCACCGGTTTTTTCGATCAGGATGCGCGCCAGCAGACGGCCGATACGACCGAAGCCGTACAGCACGACATCAGTGCCTTTGCGTGCGGAGGCGTTTTGCTGACCCACAACATCGGCCAACTCTTCGCGAACGAATTGTTCGGCCGTGCGGCCATTGCCTTCAGCGCGGAATTTGAACGCCAACTTGCCCAGATCCACCGAAGCCGCGCCGAGCTTGAGCTCGCTCATGGCCTTCAGCAGAGGGAATGTTTCGTGGACGGAGAGTTCGCTATCGTCGGAAGAACGATGGCGAGCAAAGCGGTGAGCTTTGAGAATCGCGATGACAGACTGGTTGATCAGGCTGCGGCCATAGATCGAGCTCACCACGTTGTTATTGCGGTAGAGCTGACCGATAAGCGGAATCATCGCTTCTGCGAGTGCTTCACGGTCGATCCATTCACCAAGACACTGGTCGGGCTTCTGAGTCACGGGAACCTTCCACATGTAGGGGCAGAAAAAAGGGGCTACATTATGCCGCCGAGAACCACTTGTAGCAATGCGCGCTTGTCGCGCAATCGGTAACAAAATTCGCTCCAAAAAAATAACGCTCTTCGCCAGCCCAGTAAAACCGGGGCTTCCAGCGCAGCCGGTTTTTCGAAGACTGTTAGACGATGTCTGTAACCCTCCGTAACACCACCCATTTTCGGCACTACATAACCGTCAAAAAAGTGCTGGTTTTTATGGTTACCACTACATTTCGCTGAAACCGTGCAGATAGACGCAGTCTGCAACTGACAGGCGGCACCGGACGCCGCTACAATTACCGACTTTGTCGCAACGCCTGGAGCTCAACCTTCCGTGCCTGTTCTGCGTCTACCGCTTCTCCCTGCCGCGGCAGGTAAACAGCACTGGGGCAACCTCCCCGGTGCCGCCCTGAGCCTGGCGATTGCCGAGGCTGCCAGCGCTGCCAAGCGCTTCACGTTGCTGCTGACCGCCGACAGCCAGAGTGCCGAACGGCTGGAGCAGGAGCTGAGTTTCTTCGCCCCGGATTTGCCGGTGCTGCATTTCCCGGACTGGGAAACCCTGCCCTACGACCTGTTCTCGCCGCACCAGGACATCATCTCCCAGCGCATCGCCAGCCTTTATAGACTGCCGGAGCTGGAGCATGGCGTGCTGGTGGTGCCGATCACCACCGCCCTGCATCGCCTGGCGCCGACCAAGTTCCTGCTCGGCAGCAGTCTGGTGCTGGATGTCGGGCAGAAACTCGACGTCGAGCAAATGCGCTCGCGGCTCGAAGCCAGTGGCTATCGCTACGTCGATACGGTTTACGAACACGGCGAGTTCACCGTACGCGGCGCACTGATCGACCTGTTCCCGATGGGCAGCAAACTGCCGTATCGCATCGACCTGTTCGACGACGAAATCGAAACCCTGCGCACCTTCGACCCGGAAAACCAGCGCTCCATCGACAAGGTCGATTCGGTCAAGCTGCTGCCGGCCAAGGAATTCCCGCTGCAGAAAGAAGCGGTCACCCGCTTCAAGGCGCGTTTTCGCGAGCGTTTCGACGTTGATTTCCGGCGCTGCCCGATCTTTCAGGATCTGAGCAGCGGCATTACCCCGGCCGGCATCGAGTACTACCTGCCGCTGTTCTTCGAGGAAACCTCGACCCTGTTCGATTACCTGCCCCAGGACACTCAGGTGTTCTCGCTGCCGGGTATCGAGCAAGCGGCGGAAAACTTCTGGAACGATGTGCGCAATCGTTATGAAGAACGCCGCGTCGATCCATCGCGCCCGTTATTGCCGCCCGCCGAACTGTTCCTGCCGGTGGAAGACTGCTTCGCCCGCCTTAAGAACTGGCCGCGCGTGGTCGCCAGCCAGCAGGACGTGGAAACCGGCGTCGGCCGTGAGCGCTTCCCGGCGCAGGCCTTGCCGAATCTGGCAATCGAAGCCAAGGCTACGCAACCGCTGGCCGCACTTTCCGCCTTCCTCGACGAATTCCCGGGGCGCGTGCTGTTCACCGCCGAATCCGCAGGCCGACGCGAAGTGCTGCTGGAACTGCTGGACCGTCTGAAGCTGCGACCGAAAACCGTCGACAGCTGGCCGGACTTCGTCGCGAGCAAGGATCGCCTGGCGATCACCATTGCCCCGCTCGACGAAGGCCTGATGCTGGATGACCCGGCGCTGGCACTGGTCGCGGAAAGTCCGTTGTTCGGCCAGCGCGTGATGCAGCGTCGCCGTCGCGAAAAACGCGCCGACGCCAACAACGATGCGGTGATCAAGAACCTCACCGAGCTGCGCGAAGGCGCGCCGGTGGTGCACATCGACCACGGTGTCGGCCGCTATCTCGGCCTGACGATTCTGGAAATCGACAATCAGGCTGCCGAGTTCCTGACCCTCGAATACGCCGAGAACGCCAAGCTCTACGTGCCGGTGGCCAACCTGCACCTGATCGCTCGCTACACCGGTAGCGATGATGCGCTGGCGCCGCTGCACCGCCTCGGCTCCGAGACCTGGCAGAAAGCCAAGCGCAAGGCTGCCGAACAGGTGCGCGACGTGGCAGCCGAACTGCTCGACATCTATGCCCGCCGCGCCGCCCGCGAAGGTTATGCGTTTGCCGATCCGAAAGCCGATTACGCAACTTTCAGCGCCGGCTTCCCGTTCGAGGAAACCCCGGACCAGCAATCCACCATCGAAGCCGTGCGCGAAGACATGCTCGCGCCGAAGCCGATGGACCGACTGGTCTGCGGTGACGTGGGTTTCGGCAAGACCGAAGTGGCCATGCGCGCCGCCTTCATCGCGGTGCATGGCGGCAAGCAAGTGGCGATCCTGGTGCCGACCACCCTGCTCGCCCAGCAGCACTACAACAGCTTCCGCGACCGCTTCGCCGACTGGCCGGTGACCGTGGAAGTAATGAGCCGCTTCAAGTCCGCCAAGGAAGTGAACGCCGCCGTCGCCGAACTGGCCGAAGGCAACATCGACATCGTCATCGGCACCCACAAGCTGCTGCAGGACGACGTCAAGATCAAAAACCTCGGACTGGTGATCATCGACGAAGAGCACCGCTTCGGTGTCCGTCAGAAGGAACAGCTCAAGGCCCTGCGCAGCGAAGTCGACATCCTCACGCTGACCGCCACGCCGATTCCGCGCACGCTGAACATGGCGGTGTCGGGCATGCGCGATCTGTCGATCATTGCCACACCGCCGGCGCGCCGCCTGTCGGTGCGCACCTTCGTCATGGAGCAGAACAAGAGCACGGTCAAAGAGGCCTTGCTGCGTGAGCTGCTGCGCGGCGGTCAGGTCTACTACCTGCACAACGACGTGAAGACCATCGAGAAATGCGCCGCCGAACTGGCCGAACTGGTGCCTGAAGCACGGATCGGCATTGGCCACGGGCAGATGCGCGAACGCGAACTCGAACAGGTGATGAGCGACTTCTACCACAAGCGCTTCAACGTGCTGATCGCCTCGACCATCATCGAGACCGGCATCGACGTGCCGAGCGCCAACACCATCATCATCGAGCGTGCCGACAAGTTCGGTCTGGCGCAGCTGCACCAGTTGCGTGGTCGCGTGGGTCGTAGCCACCACCAGGCCTACGCGTACCTGCTGACACCGCCACGCCAGCAGATCACCGGTGATGCGGAAAAGCGTCTGGAGGCGATTGCCAACACCCAGGACCTTGGCGCGGGCTTCGTGCTGGCCACCAACGACCTGGAAATCCGTGGCGCCGGCGAATTGCTGGGCGATGGCCAGAGCGGTCAGATTCAGGCCGTCGGCTTCACGCTGTACATGGAAATGCTCGAGCGCGCGGTGAAGTCGATCCGCAAGGGCGAACAGCCGAACCTCGACCAGCCGCTCGGCGGCGGCCCGGAAGTCAACCTGCGGGTACCGGCACTGATTCCGGAAGATTATCTGCCGGATGTGCACGCACGCCTGATCCTGTACAAGCGCATCGCTTCGGCCACCGACGAGGAAGGCCTGAAAGATCTGCAAGTGGAGATGATCGACCGCTTCGGCCTGCTGCCGGAACCGACCAAGAATCTGGTGCGCATCACGGCGCTGAAATTGCAGGCCGAGCAGCTGGGCATCAAGAAAGTCGATGGCGGCCCGCAAGGCGGACGCATCGAGTTCGCGGCGCAGACGCCGGTCGACCCGATGACTCTGATCAAACTGATCCAGAGTCAGCCAAAACGCTACAAATTCGAAGGCGCCACGATGTTCAAGTTCCAGGTGCCGATGGAGCGCCCGGAAGAGCGCTTTAATACTGTAGAGGCGCTGTTCGAGCGCCTCCTCCCGAAAACTGTTTGAAGGACGCCGCATGCGCCTGTTTCGCTCACTGACCTTGTTGTTGACGCTGGTCGCCCCTTCGGCATTTGCCGATGACCTGTATCAGGTCGAAATGATTCTGGTACGCCAGAACGCCGTGCCGGCGATTGTCAGCCGCGCCGCGCCGGAAGACTGGGCCGCCGGTGCCCAGCGCCTGGGCGATGACAGCAAGCGCACCACAGCGCTGAACGACGTCGCCAACAAACTCACCGCCAGCGGCGAATACAGCGTGCTGATGCACAAGGCCTGGCAGCAGACACTCGGCGAGACGCCGGCGAAGGTCGCGGTCAGCGACGGTCAGGAGCAGTTCGGTCAGTTCCCCGTCGAGGGCACGATTGAAATGAAACTCGGGCGCTTTACCGACGTGAACGCCGACTTCTGGGTCAACCAGATCGATGCCAACGGCATGGTCACTGCCAGCGAACGCCTGAAGCAGGAAAGCCACACCAAGAACGGCCAGCTCAACTACCTGGACAACGGCCACCTCGCCCTGCTGATCAAGATCACTTCACTGACGGCGCCTGCGCCTCGGGAAGCGCCTGAAGTCGTTCCGGACTGATTGAAGTCCTTATGTCCCCGCCTCTGAGTAAACCGCTGGCCTCCTCCTGGGTCAGCCGGTTCAAGGAACAAAGCCTGGAGCGTGGCCGTCGCTACGCCCTGGAAAACCGGGTGCGGATCGTGCAGGTCGGCGATGCGACCATTACCGCCAGCTGCGAAGGCTCGGGCGGTAACATTTATCGTCAGACGATTCATCTGCGTGAGTCAGCCAAAGGCACGTTATTGATGGTCGACGCCACGTGCACCTGCCCTGTCCACAGCAACTGCAAACACTGTGCGGCGGTCTTGCTGCAGGTGCAGGAAACCCTCGAATACCCGGCCGCCGCCAAAGACGCCGAACTGCTGGAAAAACTCCAGGCCGTCCTGGAAAACCGCAGCCCAAAAGCGCCGCCACAAGTACTGGTGGACAACGTGCAACCGGTGCCCCGCCTGTGGCTGGCCAGTGTCGAATTCAGCGCCTTCGAACCGCGCAACGGCAAGATGCAGCGCTACATCCAGCATCGTGCGGCGTTGTCTTTCAGCTATCTCGACGAATACGTCAGCGGCCAGAAAAACAGCGACATCCTGATTCGCCAGGAAGCGCAGACGCTGCGAGTCAAACGCCAGCCGGACGTCGAGCAAAGCTACCGCGAGCAATTGCGAATTCTCGGCTTTCGCATCGCCACCCGGCAAAGCAAGGCCCTGCCGGAAAGCGCCGGCGAACTCTACGAGATGGTCAACGACAGCGCCTGGCTGACGTTTACCCTGAACGATCTGCCGAAGCTGCGCACCCAAGGCTGGGAATTGCTGGTCGACGATGAATTCGGTTTCGACCTGACGGCCGTGGACGACTGGTACGCCACGGTCGAGCAGACGCCAGAGCGGGACTGGTTCGATCTGGAACTGGGCATCATCGTCAATGGCGAACGCCTGAGCCTGCTGCCGATCCTGCTCAACCTGATGCGCTCGCACACGGAAATCCTCAACCCCGAACGCCTCGCCCGGCGACGGGACGATGAGCTGATTCTGGTGAACATTCCGCAGCGCAACAGCGAGCACGGGCCATTGCAAGTCGCCCTGCCCCTTGGCCGGTTGAAACCGGTACTGGCGACCCTGGGCGAGTTCTATCTGCAGGAGCCGGGCGAAACCACCCTGCGACTGAGCAAGGCTGACGCCACACGCCTGAATTCGCTGGAAGGCATTCCCCTGCTTTGGGAAGGCGGGGAGCAGATCCGCAGCTTCGCCCAACGCTTGCGCGATATCCGTGACTACAGCGCCGAAGCGCCGCAAGGACTGAACGCGACACTGCGCCCTTATCAGCTCGAAGGCTTGAGCTGGATGCAGTCGTTGCGACAACTTGAGGTGGGCGGGATTCTCGCGGACGACATGGGCCTGGGCAAAACCCTACAGACCCTGGCGCATATTCTCAGCGAGAAAAACGCCGGGCGCCTGGATCGACCCTGCATGGTGGTGATGCCCACCAGCCTGATCCCCAACTGGCTGGACGAAGCGGCGCACTTCACGCCTCAGCTCAAAGTGGTGGCCCTGTACGGCGCCAGCCGCAAAAAGCATTTTGAACACCTGGCCGATTACGACCTGATCCTCACGACTTATGCGCTGCTGCCCAAGGATGTCGAGCGTCTCGCACAGCAACCGCTGCATGTATTGGTGCTGGACGAGGCGCAATACATCAAGAACCCGAACAGCAAGGCCGCTCAGGCTGCCCGCGAGCTGAACGCCCGTCAGCGCCTGTGCCTGAGCGGTACACCGCTGGAAAATCACCTCGGCGAACTGTGGTCGCTGTTTCACTTTCTGCTGCCCGGCTGGCTCGGCGACGTCAAAAGCTTCAACGCCGATTACCGTGTGCCGATCGAAAAACGCGCCAGCGAAGTCAGACTTCAGCACCTCAACGGTCGGATCAAACCCTTCCTGCTGCGCCGCACTAAAGAACAGGTCGCGACCGAGCTGCCGCCGAAGACCGAGATCATCCACTGGGTCGATCTCAACGAGGCCCAGCGGGACGTTTACGAAACCATGCGCCTGGCCATGGACAAGAAGGTGCGCGACGAGATCACTCGCAAGGGCGTGGCGCGCAGCCAGATCATCATTCTTGAAGCGCTGCTCAAGCTGCGTCAGGTCTGCTGCGATTTGCGCCTGGTCAACGACGCCACCCTGCCCGCTCGCGGCAGCACCTCGGGCAAGCTCGACAGCCTGATGGAAATGCTCGAGGAGCTGTTTGAGGAAGGACGGCGGATTCTGTTGTTCTCGCAGTTCACTTCGATGCTGTCATTGATCGAGGATGAACTGAAAAAGCGCAATGTCCCCTATGCACTGCTGACAGGACAGACTCGGGATCGGCGCACGCCTGTGAAGGAATTCCAGAACGGCAAGCGTCAGATCTTTCTTATCAGCCTGAAGGCTGGCGGTGTGGGCCTGAACCTGACGGAAGCGGACACCGTGATTCACTACGATCCGTGGTGGAACCCGGCGACCGAAAATCAGGCAACCGACCGTGCGTATCGCATTGGTCAGGAGAAGCCGGTATTCGTCTACAAGATGATTGCCCGGGGCACGGTCGAGGAGAAGATTCAGCATCTGCAGAAGGAAAAGTCCGACCTGGCAGCCGGCGTGCTGGATGGGCGCAAGGCCGGGGACTGGAAGTTGCAGAGTGATGATATCGAGGCACTGTTTGCGCCGTTGCCGGACAAGTTTGAAAAGCGCTGAGATCCCTCAGCGCTTTTTCATTCAAGTCATTGCGGAGCCAGACTCAGCCCTTGAGCACTCGCGCCAACGTTGACTTAACTTTGCCCATGCCGTCATGCAGTGCCTGCTCGATCTCGGCCATGGTGATCACCGCCGTGGTCTTGCCCGCCGCCGGATTCACCACCAGCGACAGACAGGCGTAATCCAGATCCAGCTCGCGAGCCAGCGCCGCTTCCGGCATGCCGGTCATGCCGACGATGTCGCAACCGTCACGCTCCAGACGCACGATTTCGGCCACGGTTTCCAGTCGCGGGCCCTGGGTGCAGGCGTAAACGCCTTGATCACTGTATTCGCAGCCTTCGGCGGCCAGCGCAGCAATCAGTTGCTGACGCAGTGGCTCGCTGTAGGGAAAGCTGAAGTCGATGTGTGTGACATGTTCCAGGTCATCGGCGAAATAGGTGTGCTCGCGACCGCTGGTGTAGTCCACGATCTGATGCGGCACGCAGAAATGTCCGGTACCCATTGCAGGATGGATCCCGCCCACGGCGTTGACTGCGATGATTGCCTCGGCCCCGGCCTGCTTCAACGCCCACAGATTGGCGCGATAGTTGACCTTGTGCGGTGGGAAGCGATGCGGATGACCGTGGCGAGCCAGAAACAGCACTTCCTTGCCGGCGTATTCACCGATCTGGACTTCAGCCGATGGCGCACCATAAGGCGTATCCACTGCCAGCGACTGACGAATGCTCAGGCCTTCCAGCTGGGTCAGGCCGGTGCCGCCGATGATTGCGTAAACCGTCATAGCGAAAAATCCTTAATCAATCAGTTGAGCGTCTTTGAGTGCGCCGACAGCGGTCAGCCAGCGCGGATCCTGACGGTATTCGGTATTGGCGAACGCCTGACCACGCATGCGTGCAATGCGCGGCGATGGCTTGACCTTCATGCGTTGCGCGGCGCTCAGGGCCAGTTCGGCGGCAGCACGATCGTTGCACACCAGGCCCATGTCACAACCGGCACTGAGTGCAGCTTCGATACGACTGGCGGCGTCGCCGACCACATGGGCACCAGCCATCGACAGATCGTCGCTGAAAATCACACCGTCGAACTGCAACTCACCGCGCAGGATGTCTTGCAACCAGCGACGGGAGAAACCGGCGGGCTGTGCGTCGACTTGCGGATAAATGACGTGGGCCGGCATGACGGCGGCCAGTTGCTTGCTGAGTCTGGCGAACGGCACGAGGTCGTTGGCGCGGATCTCTTCAAGGCTACGCTCGTCGTTGGGGATTGCGACGTGGGAGTCGGCTTCCGCCCAACCATGGCCGGGGAAATGCTTGCCGGTGGCGGCCATGCCAGCGTTGTTCATGCCTTTTATGAAAGCACCGGCGAGCAGCGCGGCACGCTCCGGGTCACCTTCAAACGAGCGGGTGCCGACGACGGCGCTGCGCTGGTAATCCAGATCCAGCACCGGCGCGAAGCTCAGGTCGAGCCCGACAGCCAGCACTTCTGTAGCCATGATCCAGCCACACTGCTCTGCCAGATACTCGGCATTCGGGTTATCAGCAATCGCCCGCATGGCCGGCAGACGCACAAAGCCCTGACGCAGGCGCTGGACGCGACCGCCTTCCTGGTCCACCGCCAGCAACAGGTCCGGACGAATGGCACGGATCGCCGCGCTCAGCTCGCGCACCTGACGCGGGTGCTCGATGTTACGGGCAAAAATGATCAGGCCGCCCACTTCGGGCTGGCGCAACAATTGGCGATCTTCGGCCGTCAGCCAGGTACCGGCGACGTCCACCATCAACGAGCCTTGCAGGCCAGCAGTCATAGAGATTCCTTGAAAACGAAAAACCCGTCGCCCACGAAACCACCACCAGAGGCATTGCTCGGCAGGTTGGTGATTTCAATGAGTAACGGGTTCAGAACGAGAGTTGGCATGGGCGGCTAGCTTAGCGGATGTCCGCTGCCACGCCCACCCATGGACGGTTAAACCTTGGCCGGTGCCGGTGTCGATTTGCTGCGAGGACGCAACTGCGCGGTGGCCATGGCCGTGTCGGTGACGCCAGTTTCGGCACGCATGCCGGCGGCCAGGAACGGCACCATCAGACGCATCACCTGCTCGATGGAGGTGTTGACGCCAAAATCGGTCTCGGCAATCGCGCGCAGGGCCTTGATACCCGACATGCTGAATGCCGCAGCGCCGAGCATGAAGTGCACGCGCCAGAACAGTTCGATAGGAGGAATGCGTGGCGCCGCTTCGTTTACCAGCAACATGTAGCGGCGGAAAACCTTGCCGTACATGTCTTCCAGATAACGGCGCAAGTGGCCCTGGCTCTGGCTGAATGCAAGACCGAGCAAGCGCATGAAGATCGACAGATCATTGCCACTACGTGGCTGGACGACCAACGCCTGTTCGACGAGGATTTCCAGCAGTTCTTCAAGCGAAGGCTTGTTCTCTGGCTTGGCCTGACGGCGCTCCAGCTCTTTATCGAGGCTGATGCAGAACGGACCGAGAAAACGCGAGAAAACCGCCTGGATCAGCGCCTTCTTCGAGCCGAAGTGATAGTTCACCGCTGCGAGGTTGACCCCGGCCTTGCTGGTGATCAGACGCAATGAGGTTTCGGCGAAACCTTTTTCCGCGAACAGCTGTTCTGCAGCATCAAGAATGCGTTCAACGGTTTCCGACTGGGCCATGGCTACTCCGCCTGACAAACACTTGTTTGAAACATACGTTTCAGCCTGTGCCTTGTCAAGCCTGCCGGTTCGTTTTGGGAATGGTCGGTCAGATATTTAACCACAACAAGGACGCCACATTAATCGGCGCCGTCACTGACCGTCCGGCGGCCTGGCAAAAAACGATCATTGCCAAGACTGCTTCACTGTATATAATCCCAGTCACTGTATAAAAAGACAGAGCGATCAATATGCTTAAGCTGACGCCACGCCAAGCCGAGATTCTGGCCTTTATCAAACGCTGCCTCGAAGACAACGGCTACCCGCCGACCCGTGCGGAAATCGCTCAGGAACTGGGTTTCAAATCGCCCAACGCGGCCGAAGAGCATCTCAAGGCACTCGCCCGCAAAGGCGCGATCGAAATGACTCCAGGCGCCTCTCGCGGCATTCGAATCCCCGGCTTTGAAGCCAAGGTCGACGAATCCACCCTGCCGATTATCGGTCGAGTGGCCGCCGGTGCGCCGATTCTCGCCCAACAGCACATCGAAGAGTCCTGCAACATCAACCCGGCCTTCTTCCATCCTCGCGCAGATTACCTGTTGCGCGTCCACGGGATGAGCATGAAGGACATCGGCATCTTCGACGGTGACCTGCTGGCGGTTCACACGACCCGGGAAGCACGTAACGGCCAGATCGTGGTTGCGCGGATCGGCGACGAAGTGACCGTCAAACGCTTCAAGCGCGATGGCAGCAAAGTCTGGTTGATCGCCGAGAACCCTGAGTTCGCCCCTATCGAAGTTGACCTGAAAGATCAGGAACTGGTGATTGAAGGCTTGAGTGTCGGCGTAATCCGCCGCTAAAGGAGGCTTTATGCAGTTCCCACACGTACCTCAGCAAACACAACTGCCGTTGTTCGAGGCCTTTCTGGCGCAACCACTGGCCCCCATCCTCAAGGATGTAGCCGAACGCCCATGGAATGTCGAACCCGAAGCGTTCAGTGAACTGTCGCTGCGCGGTGCGGCCGGGAACTGCCTGAACCTGCTGGCCCCGATACTTCGGGAATTGAGTGAGGATCAGGACGCACGATGGCTGACCCTGATTGCACCACCCGCGAGCCTGACCCAGGCCTGGCTGCGGGATGCAGGACTGAATCGCGAACGCATTCTGCTGCTGCAACCGCGCGGGACTCAGAGTGCCCAGCAACTGGCTTGCGAAGCACTGCGCCTGGGTCGCAGCCATACGGTGGTGACATGGTTGAACCCGCTCAACTCAGGCTCACGCCAACAACTGATCAGCGCCGCCCGCACCGGGGACGCTCAAAGCCTGAATATTCGACTGGGCTGACTACGTGCGCGCTATCTGAAGCGCGGGGCTTCTCAAAGGACAGAGAAGCCGAACCGAAGCGATAATCGACGGGCGGTGCTCAATGAAGAACCCGCGGCCCCTCTTCCTTATCAAACTCGCCTTCAACCATTCGACCAGCCATCTGCACGCCAACGCTGAGCATCGCCTTGGCAATTTCAACGTGCTGGCCCTGCAGAAATGCCTTGGCATCCTCGGAGAAATCCAGAGTCACCAGAGAACCCTCGTCCTCGGCCCTGCGCAGTTCGATTCGGCCGTCTGGTAGCTCGACAATTTCTAGAAAGGACGTTGGCATATAGGTCTGTTCTCCACGAAAGGCAGGGATTATATAGACATCATTCGGGATTCGCTCGGGATCTTGACCAGCAGCATGCATCTCGTCGCCGCCAGTCAAGAAGCCATCAGCACTCGTTCAGGCCTTCACGAAAACGGATAGCCAGACTCTTCAGATTCTGCCGCCAGCTCTCCAGCTCTTCACGACTCAACTCTTCCGGGGCTTGCTCTTCATCCAGATTGACCGCCTGAATCAGCGGCTGAGTCACATCGCCTTTTGGTTTGTGTGGCACCCGTGGCGGCTGAAACAGCGCCGAATGCGCAGCCAGCAATTTAGCCAGCCAGGTTTCCGGATTACCTGCCAACTCGACCATCTCGGCCAACTCTGGAATCGCAATCGACTCAAGCACTTCGCGGGTCAACAGCGTTTCCGCCCGGGGAGCGTTAGCCTGTGGCAGACGGTAAAACCCTGCAATTTCGTGACATAACCCCAGCAATGCACCGTAGAGATGAAACAGTGCCGATTCGCGCCCGGCCTGAATCAACGCAAGCGAATTCATCGCCCGCCCCTCTTCAGCTCTGGCCAGCGCTTCCAGCGACAAACCCGCGAAATATATCTTCTGATTGGTACGGGTATAGAGCTCGTGGGCCATATCGGCACTCTCCGCAGCGAAATAATTTCTTCATACAGGTCGGACAGTGTCATGGATCAACCAATCCGACCGCAAGCTTTAAACAAAAAGGCCGCATGAAAACCAGAAGGTTGTCATGCGGCCTTTTGTGTTGAAGCCACCCGGTCAGGGCAGCCTCGGATCAGCGCTTGCTCAAGCCTTGGCTCTCGCCGGACGCTTGTCCTCAACTGTCCACTTGCCACCGTCGAAGAACGCTTTCCAGCCAGTCGGTTTGCCGTCGACTTCGGTCTGGACGTATTGCTCCTTGGTCTTGCGGCTGTAGCGGATCACTGCCGGCAGACCATCTGGGTCCTTCTGCGGCGCTTCGCACAGGAAGTGGTACTTCGGATCGATCTCGTCCTTGTGCGGCAGAATCTCGATCACCAGCGGAGCACGGGTCTCGCGGTTTTTCGGGAACTGGCTGGCCGCCAGGAACAGGCCTGAAGCACCGTCGCGCAGGATATAGGTGTCGTTAACCTTTTCGCATTTCAGCTCAGGCATCTTCACCGGATCCATCTTCGGCGGCGCCGCGTCACCGCTTTTCAGCAGCTTGCGAGTGTTCTTGCAGGTCGGATTGGTGCAACCGAAGAACTTGCCGAAACGGCCAGTCTTGAGCTGCATCTCGCTGCCGCACTTGTCGCATTCCAGGCTCGGACCTTCGTAGCCCTTGATGCGGTAGCTGCCCTCTTCGATTTCGTAGCCGGCGCAATCCGGGTTGTTGCCGCAGATGTGCAGCTTGCGCTTTTCGTCGAGCAGGTAAGCGTCCATCGCCGTGCTGCAGATCGGGCAACGATGCTTGCCGCGCAGCACCAGGGATTCCGATTCGCCCTCGTCGTCCGCAGCAATTTCATCGCCCGGCACCAGGTTGACCGTGGCCTTGCAGCGCTCTTTCGGCGGCAGGCTGTAGCCCGAGCACCCGAGGAACACGCCAGTCGACGCAGTACGAATCTGCATCGGACGACCGCAAGTGGTGCACGGAATATCGGTCATCACCGGCTGGTTGGCACGCATGCCGGCTTCCGGGTTCTCGGCTACTTCGAGTTTTTTCTTGAAGTCACCGTAGAACTCGTCAAGCACGTTCTTCCAGTCGCGTTCGCCCTGGGCCACGTCATCGAGGTTCTCTTCCATGCCGGCGGTGAAGCCGTAGTCCATGAGGTTCGAGAAGCTCTCCGACAGACGCTCGGTGACGATGTCGCCCATCTTTTCCGAATAGAAACGACGGTTGTGCAGGGTCACGTAACCGCGATCCTGAATGGTTGAAATGATCGCCGCGTAGGTCGAAGGACGGCCGATGCCACGCTTTTCCATTTCCTTCACCAGGCTGGCTTCCGAGTAACGGGCCGGCGGTTTGGTGAAATGCTGGGTCGGGTCGAGGTTGATCAGCTTCATCACGTCGCCCTGCGCCATGTCCGGCAGGACATCGTCATCGCCAGGCTTGGTGATTTGCGGCAGAACGCGGGTGTAGCCGTCGAATTTCAGGATACGGCCCTTGGCACGCAGCTCGAAGTCGCCAGCGGCCACGCTGACGGTCGTCGACAGATATTGCGCCGGCAGCATCTGGCAAGCCAGGAACTGGCGCCAGATCAGCTCGTAGAGGCGCTCAGCGTCACGCTCCATGCCAGCGAGCTTGCTTGGCGTGGTGTTGGCGTCGGAAGGACGAATCGCTTCGTGAGCCTCTTGTGCGCCTTCCTTGCTGCTGTAGACGTTCGGCGTTTCCGGCAGGTACTTCTTGCCGAACTCGTCTTCGATGTAGGTACGCGCCATCGCCACGGCATCGGCCGAGAGGTTGGTCGAGTCAGTACGCATATAAGTGATGTAGCCGGCTTCGTACAGACGCTGGGCCATCATCATGGTTTTCTTCACGCCGAAGCCCAGGCGGTTGCTCGCGGCCTGCTGCAGCGTGGAGGTGATGAACGGTGCCGACGGTTTGCTGCTGGTCGGTTTGTCTTCACGTTTGACGATGCTGTAGCTGGAAGACTTCAGCTTCTCCAGGGCCGCCATGGCCTGCGCTTCGTTGAGCGGCTTGAAAGCTTCGCCCTTTTCACGGGCCACTTCGAAACGAACGGTCGAACCCTTGGTGGTACCGAGGTCGGCATGCACTTCCCAGTACTCTTCCGGAATGAACGCACGAATTTCACGCTCACGCTCGACCACCAGCTTCACGGCCACCGATTGCACACGGCCGGCGGACAGACCGCGAGCGATCTTGGCCCACAGCAGCGGCGAAACCATGTAACCCACGACGCGGTCGAGGAAACGACGGGCCTGCTGCGCGTTCACTCGATCGATGTCGAGCTCGCCCGGCTCCGAGAAAGCTTCCTGAATCGCTTTCTTGGTGATTTCGTTGAACACCACGCGCTTGTAGCGGCTGTCGTCACCACCGATGGCTTCGCGCAGGTGCCAGGCAATGGCTTCCCCCTCGCGATCCAAGTCGGTTGCGAGATAGATGGTGTCAGCATCCTTGGCGAGCCGGCGCAGCTCTTCGATGACCTTTTCCTTGCCCGGGAGTATCTCGTACTTGGCCTTCCAGCCATGATCCGGATCGACACCCATGCGCGAGACCAGCTGCTTGCGCGCCTTCTCTTTCGGCGACAGCGCTGGCGCTTCGCCCGCAGCTGCCTTGCCGCGCTTGGCGGCAGGCTCCTTGCTGGCGCTAGCCGAACCGCTGGTGGGCAGGTCTCGGATATGGCCGATACTCGACTTCACCACGTATTGGTTGCCCAGATACTTGTTGATGGTCTTGGCCTTAGCCGGGGATTCCACAATGACCAGCGATTTGCCCATGGATCAGAAAATTCCTGAATTCTAGAAGTGAAAGGCGGTTGGCGCCTGACGCGGCACCGCTATATATAGTGGCTACAAGGTGAGGTCAAGCGCAGGGTTTTGCGCGCACTCGCCTTACGGCTTCGAAAAAAGGCTCGGTTCGGCTTGCACCAAAGCAAAGCGTGGGACCTGCTCCCCGTCAACCTCGACGGACTCCAGGAACATGCTCAAGGGACGTACCCAGAAGCCGTAATCGCCATACAGGGCTTGGTAAAAGACCACTTCCTCTTCGGTCTCGGAATGCCGCGCAACACTGAATACGCGGTACTGCGGACCTTTGTAATGTTGGTAGAGCCCAGGTTGTATCGGCATGCTTCGGCCCTCACTCAAATTTTTTCAAAATAAAAACAAAAATAAATCCGAAAAAACAAAAACCGGGGCACTTGGCCCCGGCTTCCATCGACGAGACGCTTAAACGCGTTCGAAGACGGTGGAGATGCCTTGGCCGAGGCCAATGCACATGGTGGCCACCCCGAAGGTGCCGCCATTCTGCTTCATCACGTTCAGCAAGGTGCCGGAAATACGTGCACCAGAGCAACCGAACGGGTGACCCAGGGCGATCGCGCCGCCATGCAGGTTAACCTTCTCATTCATCTTGTCGAGCACTTTCAGGTCTTTCAGCACTGGCAGAGCCTGTGCGGCGAACGCTTCGTTGAGCTCGAAGAAGTCGATATCGTTGATACCCAGGCCAGCACGTTTCAGTGCTTTCTGAGTCGCCGGTACCGGACCATAGCCCATGATCGCCGGATCCACACCTGCCACCGCCATCGAACGAATCACGGCCAGCGGCTGAATGCCCAGGTCCTGTGCACGCTGCGCCGACATCACGATCATGCACGAAGCACCATCGGTGATCTGCGACGAAGTACCGGCAGTCACGGTGCCGCCCTTTGGATTGAACGCCGGCTTCAGAGCCGCCAGGCTTTCCAGGGTGGTTTCCGGACGAATGGTTTCGTCGTAGTCGAAGGTTTTCAGGAAACCGTTCTCGTCATAGCCCTGCATCGGGATGATTTCGTCCTTGAACTTGCCTTCCACAGTCGCCTTGTGGGCCAACTGGTGGGAACGCACGCCAAAGGCGTCCTGCTGTTCGCGAGTGATGCCGTGCATTTTGCCCAGCATTTCAGCGGTCAGGCCCATCATGCCCGAGGCTTTTGCCGCGTACAGGGACATGTGCGGATTCGGATCGACACCGTGCATCATGCTCACGTGGCCCATATGCTCGACGCCGCCAACCACGAATACGTCACCGTTGCCGGTCATGATCGCTTGCGCAGCGGTGTGCAGCGCGCTCATCGACGAGCCGCACAGACGGCTGACGGTCTGGCCGGCCGAAGTGTGCGGGATCTGGGTCATCAGCGACGCCATGCGCGCGATGTTCCAGCCCTGCTCCAGGGTCTGGTTCACACAGCCCCAGATCACGTCCTCGACTTCTGCAGGATCGACCTTGGTGTTGCGTTCCAGCAGTTTGCTGATCAGGTGCGCCGACATGTCTTCGGCGCGGGTGTTGCGGTGCATGCCGCCCTTGGAGCGGCCCATCGGAGTACGACCGAAGTCGACAATCACGACGTCTCTAGGATTCAAGCTCATAAGTTCACTCTCACTCTAGTTGGGGGCGCTTAACCGAAGAAGCTCTGGCCGTTCTTGGCCATTTCGCGCAGCTTCGCGGTCGGGTGGTACAGCGCGCCCAAATCAGCGTACTGGTCGGCCAGGGCAACGAACTCGGCAACACCGATCGAATCGATGTAGCGCAGCGCACCGCCACGGAATGGAGGGAAACCAATACCGTAGACCAGACCCATGTCGGCTTCGGCGGCGGTTTCGACGATGCCGTCTTCCAGGCAACGCACGGTTTCCAGGCACAGCGGGATCATCATCCAGTTGATGATGTCTTCGTCAGTGACTTCGCGCTGCTCGTAGACGATCGGCTTGAGCACTTCCAGTACCGACGGATCGGCGACCTTCTTCTGCTTGCCTTTCTTGTCGGCCTCGTAGGCGTAGAAGCCCTTGCCGTTCTTCTGACCCAGACGCTTGGCTTCGTAAAGCACGTCGATGGCCGAACGACGGTCGTCCTTCATGCGGTCCGGGAAGCCTTCAGCCATCACGTCACGACCGTGGTGACCGGTGTCGATGCCGACCACGTCCATCAGGTATGCCGGGCCCATCGGCCAGCCGAATTTTTCCATGATCTTGTCGATACGGACGAAGTCCACACCGGCACTGACCAGCTTGGCGAAACCGCCGAAGTACGGGAACAGTACGCGGTTGACCAGGAAGCCCGGGCAGTCGTTGACGACGATCGGGTTCTTGCCCATTTTCTTGGCGTAGGCAACGGTGGTGGCAATCGCCAGCTCGCTGGACTTCTCGCCACGGATCACTTCCACCAGCGGCATCATGTGCACCGGGTTGAAGAAGTGCATGCCGACGAAGTTTTCCGGACGCTTGAGGGCCTTGGCCAGCAGGCTGATGGAAATGGTCGAGGTATTGGACGCGAGGATGGTGTCCTCTTTGACCTTGTCTTCGACTTCCGCCAGAACGGCTTGCTTGACCTTCGGGTTCTCGACCACGGCTTCAACGACCAGGTCAACGTGACCGAAATCGCCGTAGGACAGGGTTGGACGAATGCCGTTGAGCACTTCAGCCATCTTCGCGGCAGTCATGCGGCCTTTGTCAACGCGGCCGACCAGCAGCTTGGCGGCTTCCGCCAGACCTTGCTCGATGCCGTGCTCGTTGATGTCCTTCATCAGGATCGGCGTACCTTTGGAGGCCGACTGATAGGCGATACCGCCACCCATGATGCCGGCGCCCAGTACGGCAGCCTGCTTCACGTCCTTGGCGATTTCGTCGTAAGCCTTGGCCTTTTTCTTCAGCTCCTGATCGTTCAGGAACAGACCGATCAAGCTCTGCGCGGCAGAGGTCTTGGCCAGTTTCACGAAACCTGCGGCTTCGACTTCCAGCGCCTTGTCACGACCGAAGTTCGCGGCTTTCTGGATGGTCTTGATCGCTTCGACCGGGGCCGGGTAGTTCGGACCGGCCTGGCCAGCCACGAAACCTTTGGCGGTTTCGAAAGCCATCATTTGTTCAATGGCGTTCAGCTTGAGCTTTTCCAGCTTCGGCTGACGCTTGGCCTTGTAGTCGAACTCGCCGGAGATGGCGCGCTTGATCAGTTCAAGGGCAGCATCCTGCAGCTTTTCAGGGGCAACCACGGCATCGACGGCGCCGACTTTCAGCGCGTCTTCAGGGCGGTTTTCCTTGCCGGCGGCAATCCACTCGATGGCGTTGTCGGCACCGATCAGGCGCGGCAGACGCACGGTACCGCCGAAGCCCGGGTAGATGCCCAGTTTGACTTCCGGCAGACCGATCTTGGCCTTGGTGGACATGACGCGGTAGTCCGCTGCCAGGCACATTTCCAGACCGCCACCCAGGGCGATGCCGTTGATTGCGGCCACGGTCGGAACGTTGAGGTCTTCGAAATCGCTGAAGATCTTGTTGGCTTCGAGATTGCCTGCAACCAGCTCGGCATCCGGCAGCTTGAAGTTGTCGACAAATTCGGTGATGTCGGCGCCGACGATGAACACGTCCTTGCCACTGCTGACGATCACGCCCTTGATCGAAGCATCTGCCTTGATGGTGTCTACGGCCTGACGCAGTTCGTTCAGGGTAAGACGGTTGAACTTGTTGACGGACTCACCCTTGAGGTCGAATTTCAATTCGACGATGCCACTTTCAAGAGCTTTAACCGTGATGGCTTTACCTTCGTAAATCATCAACTGATCTCCACGATATGGAAGCTGAACAGTACACGTCGGACGCAGGCGAATGGCTCGGCAGGACGCTTTTTCGTCAATGCTGACACCAATCCACCCGGCACACCCGCCAACGCGATAGTCGGGATTCTGTAGGAGCAGTCTGCAATACAAACGCTCAATTCATACGCCCGTTTGATTTGGGTACGCCACCTTCACGGAATTTCCGACAATTGTCAATCGCCCTAAATACGGGTTGAAATGCGACTTTGCGGTCATTTCTGTAAGACGCAGCCCGTCCACGCATGCTTGCATGTGAAGTCATTCATAAGATTAATAGTTAGAAAAGTCGCCCTAATTCACCGCAAGCCTTGTTTAACAGGCTACGCTGGCTGGACTACGAAGGAAAACAGGCGCACGCTTGCTGACCGGATCACTCCGGCCCAACGCCAAAAAGAATTTCCGGCCTGCCTGGCCAACCCCGCCCGATGAATCATGTCGGGCTTTTTATTGCTCGCCTGCCAGACGTTTCGCACCGTTGCAGCGCGAAAAGTCCGTGAGTCATGCCAGCGCTTTCAGCGTCGCATCAATGTCCAGCAGAACCGAAGCATCACCCTTCTCGCCCCAATAGAGCGCGATCATCTGTTTGTCGGCTTCAACCTTGAAAACGTTGCCCGGCAATTTTTCGAAATGATTCAGCAGCAGCGGTTCTTCACAGACTTCCTGCCACTGATTGACCCACACGCCCGGTGATTTCTGCCAATACGTCCAGCACGCCGGCTGCTTGCCGCGCCGTGGCCGATGGTATTGCGCGCACGGGTTTGGCGGCTCCTGGCTCAGCCAGTGCGGCCACTCCTGCGGCGCCAGCTGCATGGCCAGCCCGATGCGTCGGGCTTCCGTGCGCAAGGCTATCCGGCCACTCTGTGCACGGGATGGGCGCAACCACGCCAGGGGGCTCAACACCACTAGCAGGATTGACACCACCAGCCAGACCGTCATATGTGTACTCCCGTTTTGTCATGAGCCCATTGCGTCACTTTGGAACCAATGCGCTTGAAACCAGCCATACTTAACAATATTGATCCCTCACGAGGAGCACCTCATGCCCTACCACCATATCCTGGTCGCCGTAGATCTGACCGAAGAGTGCGACCCTGTGATCCACCGCGCCCGAGAGCTGTCGGTGAGCAATGGCGCCAAGCTGTCGCTGGTGCATATCGTCGAACCGATGGCCATGGCCTTCGGGGGTGACGTGCCGATGGATCTGTCACAACTGCAACAGCAGCAATTCGATCAAGCCAAGGAACGCCTTGAGCGCCTGAAGCACAAGTACACCGAACTGGAAGGCTCCAACTGCCACCTGACCTACGGCCAGCCACGCCAGGAAATCCACCACTTCGCCAAGGATCAGGAATGCGACCTGATCGTGGTCGGCAGCCATGGCCGACATGGTCTGGCGCTGTTATTGGGTTCGACCGCCAACGATGTTCTGCACGGCGCACCTTGCGATGTGCTGGCGGTGCACCTGGTCAAACGCTGATCCCAGGCACTTGTGAAAAGCTAAAAAGCCCGGCGTCCGTCACTGGACGCCGGGCTTTTTCATGCCTGGAAACAATCAGGCATCCAGCTCGGCCCAACGCTCCACCAGCGCATCCAGCTCAGCCTGCAACTGCTCCAGGGAAGCAATCACCTTGGCCGTTTCGGCTGGCGGACGCTGGTAGAAACCGGCTTCAGCCATTTCAGCTTCGACAGCAGCAATCTGCTGCTCCTTGGCGTCGATGTCGCCCGGCAGGGCTTCCAGCTCACGCTGAAGCTTGTAGCTCAGTTTCTTCTTCGCAGCCGGGGCCGCAGCGACCGGCGCGGCAACCGGGGCCGGTTCGGCAGTGACCACCGCCGAGTTCAGGTCGGCCTTGCCGGATTTGCTTTCGGTCACGCCCAGCAGGCGCGGCGAACCGCCCTGACGGATCCAGTCCTGATAGCCGCCGACGTATTCGCGAACCTTGCCCTCACCTTCGAAGACCAGGGTGCTGGTCACCACGTTGTCGAGGAATGCCCGGTCGTGGCTGACCATCAGCACGGTGCCGTTGAAGGTCAGCAGCACCTCTTCGAGCAGTTCGAGGGTTTCCACATCAAGGTCGTTGGTCGGTTCGTCGAGCACCAGCAGGTTTGCAGGTTTGCTGAACAGCTTGGCCAGCAGCAGGCGCGCACGCTCGCCACCGGACAGCGCCTTCACCGGCGTGCGGGCACGCTGCGGGCTGAACAGGAAATCGCCGAGGTAGCTCAGCACGTGGCGGCTCTGGCCATTGATATCGATGAAATCGCGACCTTCGGCGACGTTGTCGACCACGGTCTTTTCCAGATCCAGCTGATGACGCAACTGGTCGAAATAGGCCACGTCGATCTTGGTGCCCTCTTCCACTTTGCCGCTGGTCGGTTGCAGACCGCTGAGCATCAGTTTCAGCAGGGTCGTCTTGCCGGTGCCGTTGGCGCCGAGCAGGCCGATACGATCGCCGCGCTGCAGCACCATGGAGAAATCGCGGATCAGGAACGGACCGCCCGGGTGCGCGAAACTCACGTTATCCAGCACCATTACCTGCTTGCCGGACTTCTCCGCTGTTTCCAGCTGGATGTTGGCCTTGCCGGTGCGTTCACGACGCTCGCTGCGCTCGACACGCAGGGCTTTCAGCGCACGCACGCGGCCTTCGTTACGGGTACGACGGGCCTTGATGCCCTGACGAATCCACACTTCTTCCTGAGCCAGACGCTTGTCGAACAGCGCGTTGGCGGTTTCTTCAGCGGCCAGTTCGGCTTCCTTGTGAACCAGGAAACTGGCGTAGTCGCCGTTCCAGTCGATCAGGCCACCGCGATCCAGTTCGAGGATGCGGGTGGCAAGGTTCTGCAGGAAAGAACGGTCGTGCGTGATGAACAGCACGGCGCCCTGGAAATCCTTCAGCGCTTCTTCGAGCCAGGCAATCGCACCGATGTCCAGGTGGTTGGTCGGTTCGTCGAGCAGCAGCAGATCCGGCTCGGACACCAGCGCCTGCGCCAGCAGCACGCGACGACGCCAGCCGCCGGACAACTCGGCGAGAGTCTTGTCGGCTGGCAGTTGCAGGCGGCTCAGGGTGCTGTCGACCAGGGTCTGCAAGCGCCAGCCGTCACGGGCTTCGAGGTCGTGCTGGACGTGCATCAGCTTTTCCAGATCAGCGTCGGTGACGATGTTCTGGCTCAGGTGATGGTATTCGGCAAGCAACGCGCCGACGCCGTCGAGGCCTTCGGCCACCACGTCGAACACGGTCCGCTCGTCGGCCACCGGCAGTTCCTGCGGCAATTCACCGATTTTCAGACCGGGGGCACGCCACACGGCGCCGTCGTCAGGCTTCTGGTCGCCCTTGACCAGTTTCATCATGCTGGACTTGCCAGTGCCGTTGCGACCGATGATGCACACCCGCTCACCACGGGCGATCTGCCAGGACACCTTGTCCAACAACGGCATCGCGCCGAATGCAAGGGACACATCGCTGAATTTGAGCAGGGTCATGAGCTTCTCCAAAAACCGGGCGCGCATTCTACCTGAATCGAGGGCCGAACAGGCCGGCAATTTCGCCGCTGACGTACTCTGCACAACATTTGTTGCGAACTTGTGCCGCAAGGCCCGCAAAGCTTTCGCCGTCTGCTGGCAAAAGGCTAAGCTACAGACAATTCAGTGCCGCCCACGCTGGCACTTGTCATGATTTCTCTGCCCGGATGTCTCATGCGCAGTCGCCTTCTCAGTGTTTTGTCCTGTTTGCTAATCACCGCCGCTGCTGCTCAATCCGCCCAGGCGGTGGACCTGTCCACCCAGCGCCAGTATTACGATGAGGCCAAGCGCGCCCTGGCCAAGGGCGACACCGGCCCGTATTTCCGTTACAGCCAGGCGCTCGCCGATTATCCGCTGGAGCCGTATCTGGCCTACGACGAGCTGACCGCCCGCCTGAAGACTGCCAGCAACGCGGAAATCGAGAAATTCCTCGCCGAACACGGTGACCTGCCCCAGGCCAACTGGATGAAGCTGCGCTGGTTGCGCTGGCTGGCCGACCGTGGCGACTGGGCGACCTTCGTCAAGTATTACGATCCGAAGCTCAACTTCACCGAACTGGACTGCCTGAACGCGCAGTACCAGATCAGCAGCGGCCACAAGGCCGAGGGTTACGCCAATGCCGACAAACTGTGGCTGACCGGCAAATCGCAACCCGCCGCGTGTGACGCGCTGTTCGGCATCTGGGCTGCCGATGGCCAGTTGACCGAGCAAAAACGCTGGGAGCGCACCAAGCTCGCCGCCCAGGCGCGTAACTATCCACTGGCCAACAGCCTGGTCAACGGCCTGACCACACTGTCCCCACGTGGGCGTCTGCTGGTGGATGTGGCGCAGAAGCCGGAACTGCTCAACCAGCCATCGCGCTTCACCCCGGCCGACGAACCGATGTCGGACATCGTCAGCCTTGGCCTGCGCCGTCTGGCCCGTCAGGATCCGGACAAGGCCATGGATCTGCTCGACGGCTACGCCAGCAGCATGCATTTCTCGCGGGATGAAAAAGTCGCGATCGCCCGGGAAATCGGCCTGACCCTGGCCCGTCGCTTCGACAGCCGCGCGCTGGACGTGATGACCAAATATGACCCGGAACTGCGCGACAACACCGTGTCCGAATGGCGCCTGCGCCTGCTGCTGCGCCTGGCGCGCTGGGACGACGCCTATCAGTTGACCCGTCGCCTGCCGCAGGATCTGGCCACCACCAACCGCTGGCGTTACTGGCAGGCCCGGAGCCTGGAACTGGCGCAACCGCAGAACCCTGAAGCACAGACGTTGTACAAGAGCCTCGCACGGGAGCGGGATTTCTACGGCTTCCTGGCTGCCGATCGTTCACAGCTGCCCTATTCGCTGGTCAACAAGCCGTTGGTACTCAGCCAGGCCACCATCAACAAGGTGCGCAACACCCCCGGCGTGCGCCGCGCGCTGGAATTCCACGCCCGTGGGCAGATCGTCGACGGACGTCGCGAGTGGTACCACGTCAGCCGCCATTTCAACCGCGACGAGATGGTCGCCCAGGCCAAACTGGCCTACGACCTGAAGTGGTACTTCCCGGCAATCCGCACCATCAGCCAGGCCCAGTATTGGGATGACCTGGACATCCGCTTCCCGATGGCCCACCGCGACACCCTCGTGCGTGAAGCCAAGGTCCGTGGCCTGCACTCGAGCTGGGTGTTCGCCATCACCCGTCAGGAAAGCGCCTTCATGGACGACGCCCGCTCCGGCGTCGGCGCCAGCGGCCTGATGCAACTGATGCCCGGCACCGCCAAGGAAACCGCGCGCAAGTTCAGCATTCCGCTGGCCTCGCCGCAGCAGGTGCTCGATCCGGACAAGAACATCCAGCTCGGCGCCGCCTACCTGAGCCAGGTGCACAGCCAGTTCAACGGCAACCGCGTGCTCGCCTCCGCCGCCTACAACGCCGGCCCGGGTCGCGTGCGCCAGTGGCTGCGCGGTGCCGACCACCTTAGCTTTGACGTGTGGGTCGAAAGCATCCCGTTCGACGAGACCCGCCAGTACGTGCAGAACGTGCTGTCCTACTCGGTGATCTACGGCCAGAAACTCAACTCGCCGCAACCGCTGGTGGACTGGCATGAGCGGTACTTTGACGATCAGTGATCCTGTAAAGATCGACGTAAACAAAAATGCCCGCATCGAAAGATGCGGGCATTTTTTTGGGATCATAATTGGCTAACCGTGTTGCAACTTCACCAGCTGAAATCTGCCGCTCGAAGTCAGCCGGTACTTCTGATTCGGGCTCCTCGGCGAGTCGGGATCAGTCATCTCGATCAATTCACCCACTAAAGCGGGTGTCAGGTAGTTCGCGCGAAAAGTAGCCTTGTGGGCCAGACCCAGCGCCCCCATCAGCTCGTTGACACTGAGTGGAGCGCTATCAAAGAGTAGCTGAAGCAGCTTTTTTACTTGGTCGGTTACTTGGTCGGTTACTTGGTCGGTGGAAGGCTCATTTTCAATAGCCTCGCGCAACGCCAGATTCAGCGCATTCAACATATACTCCACGAACGGCGTTGATTCCGCCATTCGGTCAGCAGCTGACAACGCTGCGTAATAATCATCCTGCTGCTCGCGAATCACTGCCTCAACGGGCAGGTACGCCAACACCGGCCGCCATTGACTGAGGATCAACGTCTGCCATAACCGCCCCATTCGACCATTGCCATCGGCAAATGGATGGATGAACTCAAACTCGTAGTGAAAGACACAACTGGTAATCAACGGATGCCAGTCCGAAGCATCGAGCCACGCCAGCAAGTCGTCAACCAAATGGGCAATCCTGCTTGGCGGCGGTGCCATGTGGACCAGTTGTTCGCCACGATAGATGCCGACACCCGCTCGACGAAAGCGACCAAAGTCGTCAATCAATCCATGCATCAACAATTCGTGAGCACGCAGCAAGTCAGAACGATTACCGGGCTTCCACTCAGTCAAGCACTCATATGCCGCAAAGGCATTGCGCACTTCCTGAATTTCCCGAGGCAAACCCAACACTCTTTGCCCGGCCAACACAGCAGTTACCTGTTCGACGCTGAGAGTATTGTTTTCAATGGCAAGAGAAGCCTGGATCGTTCGAATACGATTCCCACGACGCAACTGAGGTGTCTGTCGCCCACTGTCAGCAGCCGAAAGCTGACCGATCTGCTCACTGATCTCTGCGATCAACGCAAGCATTCGAGGCGTCAGGGTCAATGGGGGTTGGTAGCGGCTCATATCCATTCCAGGTGCTTCTCAATGGTCGTCATAATGCCCGATGCCATCGAGCTCGGCAGCCTTAATCAATGAGCTTTCTGCCCGTCACTGAACTGCAACGCCGCCAACCGCGCATACAGCGGATTGCTCGCGATCAGCTCCTGATGCGTACCGATCGCCACCAGTTTGCCCTGGTCCATCACCGCAATCCGGTCGGCGTTTTTCACCGTGGCCAGGCGGTGGGCGATTACCAGCGTGGTGCGGTTTTGCATCAGGCTGGGCAGGGCTTGCTGGATCAGGTGTTCGCTCTGGGCGTCGAGGGCGCTGGTGGCTTCGTCCAGCAGCAGGATCGGCGCGTCGACCAGCAATGCCCGGGCGATGGCCAGACGTTGGCGTTGGCCGCCTGACAGGCCGAGACCACCGTCGCCCAGATGGGTCTGGTAGCCGTCAGGCATTTGCTCGATGAAGTCGTGGGCGTGGGCGATTTTCGCGGCTTCCTGCACCTGCTCCAGCGTGGCGGTCGGGCAACCGTAGCGAATGTTTTCTTCGACGCTGCCGAAGAACAGCGCCGGAGTCTGCGAAACCAGCGCGAAACAGCGACGCAGGTCCAGCGGATCAAGGCTCGTCAGCGGCACACCATCGATCAGGATTTGCCCTTCCCGCGGATCGTAAAAACGCAGCAACAAGTCATACACCGTGGACTTGCCCGCACCGGACGGACCTACAAGCGCGAGGGTTTCGCCCGCGTTGACCGTCAGACTCAAGCCGTCAACGGCAAAGCTTTCGGAACGCGAAGGGTAGGAAAAGCGCACGTCCTGCAACGACAGCTCGCCTTTGATCCGCTCCGGCAAGGTCACCAGTCCGTCTTTCGGCGGCTGGATAATGTTCTCCGAACGCAGCAATTCGGCGATGCGCTCGGCGGCGCCCGCTGCGCGCTGCAATTCGCCGATCACTTCGCTCAATGTGCCAAAGGCACTGCCGACGATCAGGCTGTAGAACACGAACGCCGCCAGCTCACCGGCAGAAATCCGCCCGGCAATCACGTCCATGCCGCCGACCCACAACATCACCGCGACGGCACCGAGCACCAGCACGATCACCAGCGTAATCAGCCAGGCCCGCTGAAAAATCCGTTTGCGCGCGGTCTCGAACGCCTGCTCGACCGTCGAGGCAAAACGCTGTTCATCCTGAACCTGGTGGTTATAGGCCTGAACGGTCTTGATCTGGCCAAGGGTTTCCGACACGTAACTGCCAATGTCGGCGATCCGGTCCTGGCTCAATCGCGAAAGATTACGCACACGTCGCCCGAAAATCAGGATCGGCGCAATCACCAGTGGCAGCGCAATCACCACAATACTGGTGAGCTTGGCATTGGTGATGAACAGCAGCACGACGCCGCCAATGACCATCAGCAGATTGCGCAGGAACAGCGACAGCGACGAGCCGATCACCGATTGCAGCAACGTCGTGTCAGCGGTCAGGCGCGACTGGATTTCCGAGCTGCGATTGTCCTCGTAGAACCCGGGATGCAGGTACACCAGATGGTTGAACACCTGCCGACGAATGTCAGCCACCACCCGTTCACCGATCCATGACACCAGATAAAACCGGGCAAAAGTGCCGACCGCGAGCCCCAGCACCAAGAGCATGAACAGACCAATGGACTGGTTGAGCAGATGCGGCGACTGGGTCATGAACCCCTGATCAACTAGCAGCTTGATGCCCTGCCCCATCGACAAGGTGATGCCGGCCGTGACGATCAACGCAAGCAGCGCACCGAAGGCCTGCCAGCGATAGGGCGCAAGAAAATGACTAGTCAGGCGCAGGGCCCGTCGGTGTCGCGAGGAGAGCATCGGGATCATTCAGGTTCACGTCGTGTGCTGATTAATGGGGCCAGCCTGGACACTCAATGGGGTGGAACTCTGCAAATCACAATGAGTCAGGTTAATTATGACCGGCCAGACTACCCCCTAGATGCTATCGGTCTAATGCCCGGGTTGAGACGAACGGTCAATTCTGCTTGAGTGAAGATACCGTTCCGGAAAGATCGAAGGGAGTTGTCACAGCCTGGTCACCTGACGGTTTTATTGTGCTTACACAACCTGATGAGGAGACAGGCCATGTCCTTGCAACACAGCAGCGACGACAAGATTCAAGTGATCCGCACCAAGCCCGGCCAACCTCTGGGTTGCTCGATTATCGATAAGGATGGGCGCGAAGTGCCAATCACTGAAGACATGATCCAGAACGCTTGCCGCGAACTGGAGAAGCGATTGGTCAAGCCTGCCGAACAAAAGTGATGTAGCCACCGTCTTCCTGACCCGGCCCCCGTAGGCCGGGTTTTTTCTGCCCGCGATTTATACGGCCACAGCACCCAGCGCCGACACGATCTGCCGCAGGGCCGGCGAATCACCGTCAATCCGCACCTTCAGCCCTTCGATCTCGCGCCGTACCGGATACTGTTTGCGCAACACATCGAACGCCGCGCGTTGTTCGCCAACGCTACCCAACAAAGTGCGACGGAAATCCGCATCGTCCCGGCGTGGGTCGTACACGCCACGGCACAACATCGCCAAAGCCCAGGCCGGATCACTGTCGGCATGCAGGGAAACTTCCGACAACCACGGTGCCGGCAACAGATCGCCGAGCTGAATGCTGGCCGGCTGACCGATGAAATCGCAATACGCCTGATAGATCTGCGCCGTGCCGCGTTGCTTGCCATCGAGGCTGTAACCGGCAATATGCGGGGTCGCCAGCACACAGAGTTCGGCCAAGGCCACATCGACTTCAGGCTCGGCTTCCCACACATCGAGCACCGCTTGCAGGTCTTCACGTTCCAGCAGCACTTCGCGCAAAGCGGCGTTATCCACCACCGGACCACGGGCGGCATTGATCAGCCAGGCGCCGGGCTTGAGTTGCTGCAAACGCTGCTCGTCGAACAAGTGCCAGGTCGCACCTTCACCACTGCGGGTCAGCGGGGTGTGCAGGCTGATCACGTCGCACTGCTGGACGATCTGCTCCAGGCTGACGTAGTCGCCGCCCTCGGCCGCCTGACGCGGCGGATCGCAGACTTTCACGTTCCAGCCCAGCCCTTTCAGCACCTTGATCAAGCGACCGCCGACTTCACCGGCGCCGATCACGCCGTAGGTGCGCTCACTCAAATCGACACCTTCGATTTCAGCCAGGGTCATCAGGCTGCCCAGCACATAATCCACCACACCACGCGCATTGCAGCCCGGCGCGCTGGACCAGGTGATGCCGGCCTCGTTGAAGTATTCGAGATCCAGATGATCGGTGCCGATGGTGCAGGTACCGACAAAACGCACCTGGCTGCCTTCGAGCAACGCGCGGTTGACGTTGGTCACCGAGCGCACCAGCAACACGTCGGCCTGTTCGACCGTGGCCCGGTCAATGGAACGGCCCGGCACCCGGCGGATCTCGCCGAAACCGGCAAAAAAGGCATCGAGCAACGGGATATTTTCGTCGGCAACAATCAGCATGGCAGGGCTCCTTGGGCGGATCGGCAGTGTAGGCGCTGGGACTGCGATGAGCCAGCCGGCTGTTGATTACAAATCCGCAACAGAGGATTTTTCCTGACCATAACGTCGGCGGCGTAGAATGCCCGGCCTTGCGCATCAACCCCTGTGGACGCTTTGCCTGTGAACTCCGTAACCGAACGCCCTGCCGCCGTTTCCCTCAACCGCCCTGCCCGGGTTCGCCTGGAGCTGAAGAATCTGCTCGGCCTGGCCCTGCCGATCATGATCGCGCAGCTGGCAACCACCGCCATGGGCTTCGTCGATGCGGTGATGGCCGGGCGCGTCGGGCCAAAGGATCTGGCGGCCGTGGCGCTGGGCAACTCGATCTGGGTACCGGTGTTTCTGCTGATGACCGGCACCCTGCTGGCCACCACGCCGAAAGTCGCCCAGCGCTTCGGCGCCGGCACCCACAGCGAGATCGGCCCGATCGTGCGCCAGGCCTTGTGGCTGGCGCTGGTGGTCGGACTGATGGCGACCGGCTTGCTGTTCAGTGCAGAACCGATCCTGCACCTGATGAAAGTCGATCCGGAGCTGATCGGCCCGTGCATGCAGTACCTGCACGGCATCGCCAGCGGTCTGCCAGCAGTGGCCTTCTACCATGTGCTGCGCTGCACCAGTGACGGCCTCGGTCGCACGCGGCCGGCGATGGTGTTGGGCCTGTGCGGTCTGGCGCTGAACATTCCGCTGAACTACGTGTTCATTTACGGCCACTTCGGCGTGCCGGCCATGGGCGGCGTCGGTTGCGGCTGGGCCACGGCAATCGTGATGTGGGTCATGGCGCTGGGTCTGGCCGGTTATGAGCGCTGGGCGCCGGCCTACAAGTCGAGCGAACTGTTCAGCCGTTTCGACTGGCCGCAATGGTCGGTGATCAAGCGTTTGCTGGCCATTGGTCTGCCGATTGGCATCGCGGTGTTTGCCGAGTCGAGTATTTTCGCGGTGATCGCGCTGCTGATCGGCAGCCTCGGCGCCACAGTGGTGGCTGGGCACCAGATCGCGCTGAACGTCAGCTCGCTGGTGTTCATGATTCCGTATTCGCTGGGCATGGCCGTGACCGTACGGGTCGGCCAGGCTCTGGGCCGTGAAGAACCCCGTGAAGCGCGTTTTGCGGCGGGTGTCGGCATGGGTACCGCACTGGCCTACGCCTGCCTGTCGGCGAGCATGATGTTGCTGATGCGCGAGCACATTGCGGCGATCTACACCTCGGATCCGATGGTGATTCACATCGCTGCGATGCTGATCGTGTACTCGGCGCTGTTCCAGTTCTCCGACGCGATCCAGGTCACCGCCGCCGGCGCCCTGCGCGGTTATCAGGACACGCGGGTGACGATGATCCTGACCCTGTTCGCCTACTGGGGCATCGGCCTGCCGGTGGGTTACGCCCTCGGCCTGACCGACTGGTTCGGCGAGCCACGCGGCCCGAGCGGCTTGTGGGAAGGCCTGATCGTCGGTCTGAGCTGCGCGGCGCTGATGCTGTCGATCCGCCTGACGCGCAGTGCGCGCAAACGCATTCGCATCAGCCGCTCGATGGGCTGACCGGCCATAAAAAAAGACCTGCAATTGCAGGTCTTTTTTTTGCCTTCCGATCAACCGGACTTCTTGCGAATCCAGTACAGATAGGTCCCGGCTTCTTCGTGCTGCCCCACCAGTTCATGGTCGAGAAACACGCAGAACTTGGGGATGTCGCGACGGGTCGAGGGGTCGGTGGCGATCACCTTGAGCAGGCCGCCGGGCACCAGGTCACGGATGTGCTGGTGCAGCATCATCACCGGCTCCGGGCAATTGAGGCCCGTAGCGTCGAGGGTGCCGTCGACCGGCGTATCGATCATTTCACTCATGATTCACTCCTGAAACTGGCCGGCATTGTCACCCAATGCCGGGTGTTCGGTCACCTGTCGCGCGCTCAGCGGGCTTTGGCTTTCTTCACGTCATGGCGGCGCAAATGGCAGGTCACTTCCTCGCGGTCGTGGTACAGCTGCTTGCAGCCGATGTCGACCTTGATCCCGCGGGCCTTGAAACCATCGGCGATGCGCTCCAGCAGACGCTTCACTTCGGCGTAACGCTGCTTCATCGGCAACTTGAGGTTGACCACCGCTTCCCGGCAATGCCCCTCGCCGATCCATTCTTCGAGCATCGCGGCGTTGCGCGCCGGCTTCTCGACGATGTCGCAGACCATCCAGTCCACCGGCTGCTTGGGCTTGAAGGTGAAACCATCGGCCATCAAATGCTGCACCAGACCGGTGTCCATCAGACTTTCGGCCATCGGGCCGTTGTCGATGGCGGTCACCAGCATGCCGCGATTGACCAGTTGCCAGGTCCACCCCCCCGGCGCCGCGCCGAGGTCGACGCCGGTCATGTCGCTGTGCAGGCGCTCGTCCCACTGATCCCGGGGGATGAAGTGGTGCCAGGCCTCTTCCAGTTTCAGGGTCGAACGGCTCGGCGCCTCGCGCGGAAACTTCAGGCGCGGAATGCCCATTGGCCACATCGCCGAGTTACCGGCATCGGCCAGACCAAGGAACACCTCACGGCCGCTCTTGAAGGTCAGCAGCAGGCGCGGCTTGCCGGCGTCCTCCACCAGTTTTCCGGCGCCGGTCAGCGCCTTGCGCAGCGGGCCTTCGAACTTCTTGCAGAAGTTCGACAGTTCCTTGCCATCATTGGTGTCGACGACTTCCAGCCACAGGCTGCCGCACACCGGGAATTCGGCCATGTGCGCGAGGATCACGCTGATGCGGTCGGTTTCCGGCAGATCGATGAAAACCCCGCGCGCCCATTGGCGCGGGAAGATCAGCTCGGCGAAACGCTGGCCACGCATCAGGCGCTCGGCGCCGTCTTCTTCGGTGCAGACGAACTCGGCGCAAGCGGTCGCCGGTTTGGCCTTGGCGTAGCCGGCCACGTTCAGTTGGGCGGCGAGGTCGGAAATCTCCGAGCAGACTTCGCCTTCGAAGCCCGGCCGGCAATGCATGAATAGGGTGTTCATTCTTACTCCTGGGCAGAGGGCGATCATTCATCCCCTGCGCGATGTCCAGGCTTGCGTCAAAGCAAAGCCTGTCACGAAAACCGGCGCATGATAGCCGATGTCGGAACCTTGGACTTGCCCATAGAGTCCAGTTATTAGCCAGCTACTGAAAACAGGGCTACGTTGATAGCTCTGCCCGTCCCCTCAGTCCGTAGCCGTGCGGACTCAAAGGAGTGATCGTAATGCCGTCCCTCGATAGTCTGAAATCCCTTAAAACCCTGAAAGTCGACGACAAGACTTACCACTATTTCAGCTTGCCGGATGCCGCCAAGACCTTGGGCGACCTCGACAAGCTGCCGATGTCGCTGAAAGTCCTGCTGGAAAACCTGCTGCGCTGGGAGGATGAAAAAACCGTCACCGGCGCCGACCTCAAGGCGATTGCCGCGTGGCTCAAGGAGCGTCGCTCCGACCGGGAAATCCAGTACCGCCCTGCTCGCGTGCTGATGCAGGACTTTACCGGCGTCCCCGCCGTGGTCGATCTGGCCGCGATCCGCGCCGCCATGGCCAAGGCCGGAGGCGATCCGCAGCGAATCAACCCGCTTTCACCGGTGGATCTGGTGATCGACCACTCGGTGATGGTCGACAAGTTCGCCAGCGCCAGCGCATTCGAACAGAACGTCGACATCGAAATGCAGCGCAACGGCGAACGCTACGCCTTCCTGCGCTGGGGCCAGAGCGCCTTCGACAACTTCAGCGTGGTGCCGCCGGGCACCGGGATCTGCCACCAGGTCAACCTCGAATACCTCGGGCGCACGGTGTGGACCAAGGATGAAGACGGCCGCACCTATGCCTTTCCCGACACACTGGTCGGCACTGACTCCCATACCACCATGATCAACGGCCTCGGCGTACTTGGCTGGGGCGTCGGCGGTATCGAAGCCGAAGCAGCGATGCTCGGGCAACCGGTGTCGATGCTGATTCCTGAGGTGATCGGTTTCAAACTCACCGGCAAGCTCAAGGAAGGCATCACCGCCACCGACCTGGTGCTGACCGTGACCCAGATGCTGCGCAAGAAAGGCGTGGTCGGCAAATTCGTCGAGTTCTACGGTGACGGCCTCGCCGACCTGCCGCTGGCCGACCGTGCGACCATCGCCAACATGGCCCCGGAATATGGCGCGACCTGCGGCTTCTTCCCGGTGGATGACGTAACGCTGGAATACCTGCGCCTGTCCGGTCGCCCCAACGAAGTGGTGAAACTGGTCGAGGCTTACACCAAGGCCCAGGGTCTGTGGCGCCTGCCCGGTCAGGAACCGGTGTTCACCGACAGCCTGGCGCTGGACATGGGCAGCGTCGAAGCCAGCCTCGCCGGGCCGAAACGCCCGCAGGATCGCGTCTCGCTGCCGAATGTCGGCCAGGCGTTCAGCGACTTCCTCGACCTGCAATTCAAACCCGTCAGCAAGGAAGAAGGACGTCTGGAAAGCGAGGGCGGCGGCGGTGTCGCGGTGGGCAATGCCGATCTGGTCGGCGAAACCGATTATGAGTACGACGGCCACACCTATCGCTTGAAAAACGGTGCCGTGGTGATTGCCGCGATCACGTCCTGCACCAACACTTCCAACCCGAGCGTGATGATGGCCGCCGGACTGCTGGCGAAAAAAGCCGTGGAGAAAGGCCTGACCCGCAAACCGTGGGTGAAAAGCTCACTGGCACCGGGCTCCAAAGTCGTCACTGACTATTACAAGGCTGCCGGACTGACGCAGTACCTCGATCAACTCGGGTTTTCGTTGGTGGGCTATGGCTGCACCACTTGCATCGGCAACTCCGGGCCGCTGCCGGAACCCATCGAAAAAGCCATTCAGAAAGCCGACCTGACCGTGGCGTCAGTGCTGTCCGGTAACCGCAATTTTGAAGGCCGGGTGCATCCGCTGGTGAAAACCAACTGGCTGGCCTCGCCACCGCTGGTCGTCGCCTACGCCCTGGCCGGCACGGTGCGCACGGACATCAGCAGCGAACCGCTGGGTGAAGACAAGCAAGGCAAACCGGTCTACCTGCGCGATATCTGGCCGAGCAGCAAGGAAATCGCCGACGCGGTGAATCAGGTCAACACGGCGATGTTCCACAAGGAGTACGCCGAGGTATTTGCCGGTGACGAACAGTGGCAAGCCATCGAAGTGCCGCAGGCCGCCACCTATGTCTGGCAGGACGATTCGACCTACATCCAGCATCCGCCATTCTTCGATGACATTGCCGGGCCTTTGCCGGTGATCACCGATGTGAAAGGCGCACGAGTGCTGGCGTTGCTGGGCGATTCGGTGACCACCGACCACATCTCCCCCGCCGGCAACATCAAGGCTGACAGCCCGGCCGGGCGTTATCTGCGGGAAAAAGGTGTGGAACCGCGGGACTTCAACTCCTACGGCTCGCGCCGGGGCAATCACGAAGTGATGATGCGCGGCACGTTCGCCAACATCCGTATCCGCAATGAAATGCTCGGCGGGGAAGAAGGTGGCAACACGATCTACATTCCGACCGGCGAAAAACTGGCGATCTACGACGCGGCTATGCGTTATCAGGCCTCGGGCACGCCGCTGGTGGTAATTGCCGGGCAAGAATACGGCACCGGTTCCAGCCGTGACTGGGCGGCCAAGGGCACCAATCTGCTGGGAGTGAAAGCGGTGATCGCCGAAAGCTTCGAGCGGATTCACCGTTCCAACCTGGTGGGCATGGGCGTGCTGCCGCTGCAGTTCAAGCTCGATCAGAACCGCAAGAGCCTGAACCTCACCGGCAAGGAAACCCTGGAGATTCAGGGTTTGACCGGTGTCGAGCTGACGCCACGGATGAACCTGACATTGGTGATCACCCGGGAAGACGGACGCCAGGAGAAGATCGAAGTGCTGTGCCGCATCGATACCCTGAACGAGGTGGAGTACTTCAAGTCCGGCGGGATCCTGCATTACGTGTTGCGGCAGTTGATCGCCTCGTAAAACCTGCAGATGCAGAAACACCGCCAGATCGGCGGTGTTTCTGTTTGGGCACGGCACTTTTCCATAGGCGAAAAAAAACCCGCCGAAGCGGGTTTTTCCCAAGACCATTATCGACTCCCTGTCGGCAGCGATCCTTGCATATGGTCGATCATCCATGATCCTGAAACACTCCCTGTGCTTCAGTTGATGAGGCTAGATTACGCTGTGGATCCAATCGGCAATAGTCGAAAAAGCTACCAGCGCGTGTAAGACATTCGCCATAGCGAGCCTTCCGAAAACCCTTAGGCGTGTCGGGCGTTGAGTGCAGAAGCCGCCAGATCCGCGACTTTCAGATGTCCGACGGCGGCTTTCTGGTCGTCATCCTCCATGAACCATGCTGCAGACAGCCCGGCGAATGCCAGTACCCACTGCAAGAGACGTCGGCGGTCCAGCCCTGCCGTTTCACAGATCACATCGACTTGCCGTTGAAAGCGTTCAGGATCGGCAGCCGTCGGCAGTTCCGGATTGCAGATCAGGTTGGCGTAGTCATAATCACGCTCCCCCCGCACCCGTTTCGGGTCAATGGCCAGCCAGCCACGCGGGCCGAAATCGAGGACGTTGTCGTGGTGCATGTCGCCGTGCAGAACCACGATATCCCGGGGCGCGGCGAGCAAGGTTTCAGCCATTTGCAGGCAAACAGAATATTGGCCGCCGTATCGGGCGGCGGCCACTCGCAGCGAGGCAAACCAAGGGGCCAGCTCCACCAGTGTTGGTGGCTTCGTAGGGCGCGGTGCATGTAGCCTCGCGAGTGCTTTGCACATGATCCGGGTGGCCTCGTCATCCTCGCCATTGAGCGCCATGTGCATCAACGAACGCCGGCCCATGGCCCGCTCCAGCAACAGGCCGTCCTCGTGATGAGCGAGCACCCGGGCGGCGCCATCGCCATCCCACCAGGTCATCAGCAAGTTGCCGTACTTTTCCTCGTCGTCCACCGCGACCTTCAGCATCGCCGGCACATCGCCCTGACGCACCGGCAACAGCTTGCTGCCCGGCGTGATGATCGGAACGCCGTCCGGCGCCAGCCCCCAACGTTTCAACCACGGATCAAACCACTCGTTATCAGCCACCTTCACGCTCGCGTGCCCTGTCGGTCTCGGCCAGAAAGTGTTCAAGCCTGCTCAATTGCTCTTCCCAGCCACGACTGTCCATGTAGTAGGCCTCTTTCTGACGCACATCGGGAATATGCGCGAAACCTGACTCGGAGACCTTCAGCAGCGTGCCGTTCTCGTAGTCCTGCAGCTCGAATTTGACCAGTGTGGTCGGTTCCTGGGAGTAGTCGATTTTCGGGTTCACTGCATACGGGTGCCAGCGGAAGGAAAACAACTGCTGGGGCTCGACCCGCTCCACCAGCACGTTCCAGAGCACATGTTCATAACCGGGGTACGTGACCTGCCCCTGGGTCCACTCGCCGGCGATAAACCGCCGGCCTTCCAGAGCCACGCCAAACCACTGGCCAAACGCCTCGGCATCGACCAGCGCACGCCAGACATGAGAGCGCGGCGAGCGGAGCATGATTTTACGTTCAAAGCTGTTGGGTACTGGTTTCATACGTCACCTCCTGTTTTGAACAGTAGGCTTGTATGACCACATGTCCAATGCGAAGTTGTATCAAACGACTGATCGAAATCATGCTTCACCTGTCTACACTGCACATTTCTTCACCGCAAACAGCGAGAACCCCCATGTCCCCACGACTGCTTCTGGCCCTGACACCCTTTCTTTTCACCTCCATCGCCCACGCCGCCGTGGACTGCGCCAATGCCAGCGATCAGGCGACGATGAATCAGTGTGCCGGGCAAGAGAACAAAGCGGCGGATAAAGAGCTGAACGCGGTGTATCAGCAAATTACCGCGCGCCTGAAAGGCGAGCCTGCCAGCAAAAAACTGCTGGTCAGCGCTCAGCGGGCGTGGATTGGATTTCGCGATGCCGAATGCGAATTTTCGGCATCCGGGGTAAAAGGCGGGAGTATGTACCCGATGATCTACAGCTCATGCATTACGCGCGTGACCAAGGATCGAACCGAGGCGCTCAAGCAGTATTTGAAGTGTGAGGAAGGGGATGTGGGTTGCCCGGTGCCGGGGGCCTGATTTTTGTAGCGGTTCAGAGGGCCTCTTCGCGAGCAAGCCCGCTACCACATTTGAACCGCATTGCAAATGTGGGAGCGGGCTCGCTCGCGAAGGCGTCATCCATGACGCCCTGATTACCGAACAAATATCTGCGCCGTAGTAATCGCCATATCCCCACCCGGCAACTTGATGCTGCCAGTCTGTTTCATGGTTTCGGCATCGAAAATCGCCACGTCGTTGAACGTCCCGGCCAGGTAGATCTTGCTGCCGTCCTTGTTGAACGAAATGCAGTAGTAGGAATGGTCCAGTGTGGCTGCCTGGATCAGTTTCTTCTGCTTGATGTCGTACTTGGCCAGACGATTGAGCACGCCGAACATCAGGTTCGGATCCTTTGGTGAGCGCATGCCGCTGAAATAGATTTCAGTCAGCGGGCCGAAGTCGGTGGTTTCGGTCTTGCCGGTTTTCAGGTCGACGCTGAACAAGCCGTACAGGTATTCAGCGGTGGCCGGGTCCTGTTTCTTGTCCTTGAACTTGGCGGCGGTGTACAGCAGCGAGAAATCGTGGCGATAGGTCTGCTGGTTCCACACATAGAGCACGTCCGGGGCGCTGTAATTCGGGCGCTTCCAGTGACGGCTGGGGATCAGCACGTCGAACTTGCCGCTCTTCACATCGACCTTGTACACATCGGCGCCAGCCACATACAACGTGCCGTCATCGCCGCTCTGCATGATCGTCAACTGCCGTGGCGCCGGGAAGCTGCGCACCGGTCTGGCGTTCATTCCGGCGTCGGTGGCGTAGACGTCCAGCCGCGGCTGTTTGACCTCGTAATGGTCGTTCAGCATCAGCGTCGGGTTGGCGATGGTGTACAGCTCCTTGCCGTCGTGGCTGACGGTGAAGGCGAACATCGACCGTGCCTTCTCGCCCGGCTGCTGGGTGATGCTGGCATGGAACACCTGCTTGCAGCTGTCCAGCTCGACACCGTAAACGTCGGCGTAATGGTTGTTCAGCACATAGGCGGTCTTGCGATCCGGCGACAGCTGCACGGTGCCGGGGCCAAAGGCATCGGGCATCTTGCAGGTCTTGTACAAGCTGTCGGTCGACAGGTCGATGACGTGCAGGTTGTTCGGATAATTGGTGGTCAACATGTACTCGTGACCGTCTTGCAGCGCGGTGTTTTCATCGGCCAGAACCGGGAGCGAACAGGCGCTCAGAACCGCGAGTGCGACAAGGCCGCAGGCTTTGATGTTGTGCATGCTGGAATCCTTCTTCTTATGGATCACTTGTCTTTCGGGAAGACAGTGCCGAGGTTGCGCCAGTTGTCGTTGGACGCCTGGGCATCCTTGTTCCAGTCCGGGTAGGTGCTCATCATGTCCGGCACCTGGGCCGGCCACCAGCAAGGATCGGAGCAGCCATACAGGTCGGCTTCCATCGGCTGGCACAGCGAAGACACCCCGCCGAACGCATCGATTTCCCAACCCGGGTCGGTGGTCGAGGCGCAGCCCGCGACCGAGCTCATCGCCACCACCTCTTCGATGCGGTTCTCGTCCGCGGCCTGATCCAGCTTCAGCGCTTTGTTATTGATTGCCTTGAGATGTTTCATATCAGTGAGCCTTGCGCGGAGTGATGTAGCTGCTGATGAACGCAGGGTTGTTGGCCATGATCCGGGTGTAAACCTCGATACCGAAGTCGACCCAGTCACGCATCAGTTCGCAGTAGTGATACGTCGGGTGGGCCGGATCGCCGTAGCGGGCATAGCTCTCGTGGTAGCAGCCGCCGGAGCACAGGTTGCGGATCTGACAGTCATGGCAGCCGGTGTTGGTGCGATCCAGGCGCTGGGACAGGAAGTCGTTCAACTCGACCTGTTTCACCCCGCTGTGGACGTTGCCGAAGGTCGGCAGCGACGAGCCGGTGAAGCGATGGCACAGGTTCAGTTCGCCCTTGTGATCAACCGCCAGCATCTTCAGCCCGGCACCGCACGGCAGGGCTTTTTTGTGGCCTTCATGGATATCGGTGATCAACTGATGCAGGTTGGAGAACCCGATGTTGCGGTGCTCCAGCGCCGCGTCCAGATAACGCCGACCGAGGCGTTTCATGCTGGCGAAGACTTCGATCAATTCGTCGTTGGTCAGGTTGAAACTGCTGATATCGCCGGACGTCACCGGGGCAAATCCGACTTCGGCAAACCCCAGCTCGTTGAACAGGTGATCCCAGATGGTTTCAACGTCGGTGACGCCGGTGGTCAGGGTCACCCGCGCGCCGACCGGACGGCTGTTGTAGCGTGACAGCAGCATTTCGGCCTTGCGCCGCACCACGTCGTAAGTGCCCTGCCCGCCCACGGTGATGCGGTTGCGGTCGTGCACGGTTTTCGGTCCGTCGATGCTCACTGACAGCCCGAAGCGGTGGGCATTCAGGTAATCCACGGTTTCTTCGGTGAGCAGCGTGGCGTTGGTGGTCATCACGAACTCGACGAACTTGCCGGCCTCGGCAAAACGCTTTTCGCAGTAATCGACCATGTACTCGATCAGCTTGCGATTGCTCAGCGGCTCGCCGCCGAAAAAAACCACGGTGAAGCGTTCTTCGTCAGGGGATTCACGCAGCAGCATTTCCACTGACGCGATGGCGGTTTCGACGTCCATCTTCTTGCCGGCGGACGGCTTGTCGAGGTCCTCTTTGTAGCAGTAGGTGCAGCTCAGGTTGCAGCCGGTGTTGACGTTGAGCACCACGGTATTGATCGCGGTGCGCTCGACGCGTTTGACCGCGATGTCCGGGGTCAGCGGCGAGCCGTCGCTGACCAGCTCCAGGGAGATCAGCTCGCGCAGGGTCTCGTTGATTTCCTCGCCGTTGAACCGCGCGCCGAGGCGCTGGATCAGGTCTTCCGAGGAGCAGCCGGGGCCGCGCAACGCATCGATGATGGTGCCGGTCAGTTCATCGCTGGCAAACAGCGAACTGCTGGGGATGTGAAACAGCATGCGGTCGGCGTCGACGTGCACTTCGTGCAGATTACGTTCGACCAGATTCAAGATAGCGCCCATTGCAAACCTCCTGTGCAAGCCCCGCCTGGCGGGACTTGCGGTCATTCCGAAAAGTGTCTGAATCGCTGTCGTTCAGAAAAACTCACGTTTCAACATCAGGGAATGGGTGGATTGTTCCAGCGTTGCACGGTGACGATCAGGTGGCCTTCGCCGGTCAGGGATTTCCCTGCGTCGTCGACGGCGGCGATCACCTTGAGGTTGCCGGCATTGTTGGTGGACATCTTGCGCGCCGGATTCGGCCCGGCATCGCCCGGGGTGAACACGCCTGCGTCGGCCTGCATGGTGCCGGCGAACTTGACGTCTTCGTCCTCTTTGGCGCGCTCGTCGAAGGCTTCGACTTTCCATTGCGCCGGGAACACGCCGATGCGATACGGCTTGCCGTCGGCGCCCTTGCCCCAGGCTTCGGCATCGAAGCGACCCTGGACTTTCGGCGTCGACCCGCCGCCCTCGCCGATCCGTGCCACCGAGAATTCCGGCACCACTTTGACCGAGGCAATCGTGCTGTACACCGACAGGCTCGGGCCTTTCAGGCTGCCGACGCTGACCGCGCGCAGGCCCGGTTGAGCATTGGCTGCGGCTTTGACTTTGACCTTGATCCGCTCGGCGTTCTGCTCGACCACTTCGACTACATCCACACCATTGCCGAAATTCGGCTTGCCGCTCAGACCGCTGCCAACCAGCGTCACTTCAGTTTCGCTGCCGGCCTTCACATAACCCGGCTGCACCGCCAGCAAGCGTTGCGAACCCTGTTTGGCAGCGACGAAGTCCAGACCCCGCTCATCGTGCTCGGCCTCGAACATCCGGCCCTGCATGGCGTTGCCTTGTGCGGCGAACACCTGACGCATGGTCACGCCATCGACGGTCACGTTTCCGCGCCATTCGTAGCCGCTGTAGAGGATCGCACTGCCATCGCCGTTGAACGGGCTGCCATCGGCAAACTGACCTTTGACGGCAACCTTGAAGGTGTCACTGCCATCGGCGGTGACGCTCATGGTGCCAGCCAGTTCACCCTTGCCCGGCAAGTGACCGCTGAAGCTCCAGTCACCGACCAGCGCTTCGGCTTTCGGTGCGGTTTTGAGCCAGGCCTGCCAAGCCGGATTGTCCAGCGGATAACGCTTGGCCAGCAGCGGGACCATTTCCTTGCGGGCGATGTCGAACCAGTCGCGATCCCGGGCCAGCGCCTGATACTCCAGCGACGGCCACTGGCCGAGGTGGAAGTTCACCAGGCGTTCCCATTCCTGGGCCGGACGCCGTTGCAGGGCGATCCGCGCACCCGAGTGACAGCGGCCGCACATCTGCGCGGTTTTCTCGTCGAACTGCTCGACGGTGTTCAACCGGCGCTCCAGCGCGTAACGCACGCCATCGGTTTCGCTCGGCGCCAGGCCCTGGGTATCGGCCAGGTATTTGACCAGTGTGCGGCGGTCTTCATCGCTGATCTGCAAACCGTGCATGGTCTGCATCCGGGCGATGCTCATCAGCCAGCCTTCCGGGGTCTTGCGCTGGTGGCTGATGCGGCTCAACTGGTCGCCGGTTTCAGGGGTGTGACAGCCCTGGCAGGTTTCCTTGAGGATGGTCTGGGCGTCACGGGCTGCCAGGCTGTGGGGCGAATGCAGGGCCACGCAAGCGGCCACGGCCAGCAGGCTGGCGCTCATGCCTGATCGGAGTTTTCTCTTCATCAACGTCGAACCTCGCACGGTGCTTTCTTATTTTTGTGGCTTATCGTTTTTATGGTTTCTGCCGTTCGTGGCGACGCACGGACGGAGGCAAGCGAAACGTCTGAGGTGAGCAATACACGGAGCGTGCCAGCTTGCCGATAAGCTTTTCAATCAAGCAGTTACGCGCTCATCACGGTGTCGCGCCAATCTTTGCGTGGCCTCCTGGCGTCCAATTTCGCGACAGCTGTTGCAGTCTGAGACAAGCACAGTGCAGCGCCAAAAGCCCGGTTGCCGACGACTGACCGTCCGATATCAAAGTGCCTGCTACGCTTGCTGTTCGCACACTTCGTGCGTCACGCCTCTAACCACCGAAAACCTGAGGAATGGAATCATGGGATCACATGGACAGGGTCAAGGCTGCACCCATTGCGGCTGTGAAAACCCGGTATGGAATACGCTCAGACACACCGTCGACCTTAAAGCCTTCGCAGGCAAGGTCGCCGGCCTGCTACCGGAACCGGGCAGCGAATCGCTGATATTCACCGGCGGCACCATCTACCCCCTGAAAAACGGCAACATGGATGAGCAGGTGGAAGCGCTGGGCATCCATGGCGGCGACGTAGTAGCGTCGGGCACCCTCGACCATGTGCAGGAGCGCATGAAGGCCAAGGGCATCAAGTACAAGATTCAATCGCTGGAGAAAAGAACCCTGCTGCCGGGGCTGGTCGAACCGCACGCTCATATCGTGCAGTCATGCGTCATGAGCAACTGGCGGGACCTGGGGCCGATCGACGACTTCACGCAACAACTGCGCCCCCTCTACAACTGGGACTACCTGGTGAGGCTCATCAAAGATGACCTGCCCAAAGACAACAAGACCTGGATTCTCGGGCACATGGTCGATCCGGCGCTGATGCCACTGATCGTCGACAAGAACGGGCAAAAACAACTGACCCGCTTCTATTGCGACGCCAGTTTCGACCCGGCTCAGGACAACATCGGCAATCTGGACAGCATCGTCAGCAAAAGTCCGTTGCTGATGATGAGCGCCTCCATGCACACCGTTTACCTGAACACCGCCGCGACCAACGCCGTGTATGACCACCAGTGCAAAAAGGATCCGGACTTCAAGAATCAATACCCGACTGCCCAGGCGTTTGTGAACGCCACGCAAGGCGTCCTGCAGGAAGAGGCCGGAGTCATGCTCGCCATCAGCGCGATTCCGCTCATACAGGCGCTCGATGTGGTGAACATCTTCAAATACATGAAGAAGTACTTCGACAACGCGTCCAGCCGGGGCATCACGCTGCTGTACGACGCCATGGTGGATCCGGTATCCAAGGTGATTCTGGAAGCCTATGGCCTGACACATCCGCGTAATCTGCGCGTCGGGTATGCAGCGGCGTGTAATGGTGCGGACTTCAGCAAGATCGAAAAATACAAACCGGTGACCAAAGAAGCCGCACGACTTTTTTATCAAGGGTCCGTCAAGCTGATCTCCGATGGCTCGAACCAGGGCCTGACCGGCTACCAATCCCGGAAATACTGCTGCGATGCCACCTCCCCATACGGCAACTTCAACTTCGTCGACGCCGATGACAAAGAGCCAAAAACGCTGCCCGACACCTACGAAAAAACATTGAAGGAAGCCGTGAAAACCGGCTGGCCACTGATGATCCATGCCAACGGAGACCGGGCCATCGCGTTCACCTTGCAGGCTTACAAGGAGGCGTTGAACGGCCAGAGCGGCCTGGAAAAACGCCATCGCATCGAACACTGCTCAATGCTGAGCAATGACACGCTCGACCAAATGAAGGATCTGGGCATCTCTCCCAGCTTCCTGATCGGTCACGTCGGTTATTGGGGGTATGCGTTCGAACAGGCGATTTTCGAGGAACGGGCCAGCGAAATGCTCGACCTGTGCCAGGACGCCCTGGACAGAGGCTTGCGCATCTCGTTGCACAGCGATTGCACCGTCACCCCGCTGGGGCCATTGCGCTCAATGGAGCAGGCGGTGACCCGCAAGATGGAAGGCATACGCGACAAGAACGGTACGTTTGTCAAAGACGCAGCCCGACAACCCGTGCTCAACGAAGGGCAATGCCTGACCCGCCAGCAAGCGCTGAAAGCCATCACCTATGACGCTGCGTGGCAGTGCCATGCCGATGCCTTTACCGGTTCATTGCAGGACGGGCATTTCGCCGACTTCGTGATTCTCAAGGATAATCCCCTCGACGAAAAATACCCGGCCAGCGAAATCCGTAAAATCGTCGTCTGCGAAACCTGGAAAGGTGGGCACAAGGTCTACGACAACCCTGACGCCTGACCGATGATCGCTCGACCCTGCGGTTAACAGGCCGCAGGGGCGAGTTCCATTACTGAGCAGCCGTCTCCGGGACAGGCTTGTCAACCCGCTGTCCCGTTTCGATATCGCGGACTTCGAAATCCCACCGACCGTATCCGGTCTTGCCATCAAGCCCATAGGTACGGCCCGCTGCAAGTTCCACGGTTCTTTCCACCGTCCCGGTGTAGCTCTGCTGGGAAAGTTCTCTGCGTACCTCGATGCGATGGATGCCCGGGCCGATGAAGTACTGGGACTGCCGGCTCAACCAGAACCAGGTGCCTTCACCATCGACCCTGACGATCGTTAACGCCGGGTTGATCTGATTGATCGTGGCGATATCCGAAACAGGCTTGCCCTCTGCACTTTCATGGGTGAAGTGGATGCATCCCGACAGCGTCAACCCCGCCAGTAAAAGCGCTGCAGAACGTAAAATGTTGCCAACTCGCATCAATGCCCCCACAGGCCTATCAATAAAGCGGCATTAAATACGCTATCCCTTGGCGAAATGCCACTTTGCCATCATTGATTGAAGTCCTGATGCTGCTTTCAGTCAGCGCCTCAGCCGCTGCAAATCAGTATCTTGAGTCTCAGCCGCTGTCGCGAATTGCGACAACCTGCAACTCCACCACGCCCCTCTTCCCCCCTCCATCCCCTTGCACGGCGGGCCTGCACAGTACGTTCGAATATCTGGCACAGCCATTGCCAAGACCTGTGCAACGACAACGAACAACAAGAGGTCTTCACCATGCCCCTGCCCTATCTGCTCCCCGCCACCTCGACTTTCATCCAGCGCCCACCGCGCATGCTGATCGGCGGCGACTGGGTCGAAGCCGCCGACGGCCAGACCATGCCGCTGCACAACCCGGCCACCGGTGAGGTGCTGTGTGTGGTGCCTCGCGCCACGCCGGAGGACGTCGACCGTGCGGTGCTCGCCGCTCGTCAGGCTTTCGATGATTCCGCATGGAGTCGCACCCGTCCGCGTGAACGGCAGAACCTGCTGTGGAGACTCGCCGACCTGATGCAGCGCGACGCCGAACTGCTGGCGCAGCTGGAATGCCTGAACAACGGCAAGAGCGCGGCGGTGGCGCAAGTGATGGACGTACAACTGGCCATCGACTTTCTGCGTTATATGGCCGGGTGGGCCACCAAGATTGAAGGTTCCAGCGTCGACGTTTCGCTGCCGCTGATGCCCGGCGATCAGTTCCACAGTTTCATCCGCCGCGAAGCCGTGGGCGTGGTTGGCGCCATCGTCGCCTGGAACTTCCCGCTTTTGCTGGCCTGCTGGAAACTCGGTCCGGCGCTGGCCACCGGTTGCACCGTGGTGCTCAAACCGGCTGACGAAACCCCGCTGACCGCGCTGAAACTGGCGGAGCTGGTACTGGAAGCAGGCTATCCCGAAGGCGTGTTCAACGTGGTCACCGGCACCGGGATCACGGCCGGTTCCGCGCTGACTCACAACCCGCTGGTCGACAAGCTGACCTTCACCGGTTCCACCGCCGTGGGCAAGCAAATCGGCAAGATCGCCATGGACTCCATGACCCGCGTCACCCTGGAACTGGGCGGCAAGTCACCGACCATCGTCATGGCCGACGCCGACCTGAAAACCGCTGCGGCAGGTGCCGCCAGTGCGATTTTCTTCAACCAGGGCCAGGTCTGCTGCGCAGGCTCGCGCCTGTATGTACAGCGCAAACATTTCGACAATGTGGTGGCCGATATCAGCGACATCGCCAATGCGATGAAACTCGGCAACGGCCTCGACCCGAGCGTGGAGATGGGCCCGCTGATTTCCGCGCGCCAGCAGGAGCGGGTCTACAACTACATCGAAATGGGCCGGGAAAGCGGCGCGACCATCGCCTGCGGCGGCGAGCAGTTCGGGCCGGGGTTCTTCGTCAAACCGACGGTGATTGTCGATGTCGATCAACAGCATTCGCTGGTGCAGGAAGAGATCTTCGGGCCGGTGCTGGTGGCGATTCCGTTCGATGACGAAGCCGATGCGTTGCGCATGGCCAATGACAGCCCTTACGGCCTGGGCGCCAGCATCTGGTCGAACGATCTGGCGGCGGTGCACCGGATGATTCCCCGGATCAAGTCGGGATCGGTGTGGGTCAACTGCCACAGTGCGCTGGACCCGGCGCTACCGTTTGGTGGCTACAAGATGTCCGGCGTCGGGCGCGAGATGGGGTATGCGGCGATCGAGCATTACACCGAGTTGAAGTCGGTGTTGATCAAGTTGTAATGACTGGGCTGTTGGCTCAGGGTTTGAAACCCTGAGCCAACAGCCACCCGCGAACGGCTCGCCCCTGCTCGAGCGTCAACCCCGCCAGCACCTGATCCGCTGGCTCATCGCGCAACCGCCGTACCAGCGGTGCCAGCTCCACGCCTTGCACATGCCAGATCCCCAGCGGCTGATCCGCCGTGATCACCACCTCGGTTTCATCGACAAACCCGTCACTCAGCACCGGCATCCGCTCGATGCGCAGAGCGGCAAAATCCGCCGCCGCATGGGCCACTTCCGCGTCGGGCCATTGCCGCCGCGCCTGCCAGAATGGTCGATTCAGCCAGCGCAGTTCATCGGCATAAAAATCCCGGCCGATCCGCGCAAAACGCAGGAACAATTGCTCCACTCGCTGACGGTGAAAACGCTGCGCCAGCAACGCCCGCTCAGGTTTACGCAACAGCGTGTTGATCACCACCGGTGCCTGCAACGCCGAGGACAACGACTGAAAAATCCCGTTGCCGGACAGCGGGTCCACTGCCATCGCGGCATCGCCGACACGAATCCAGTTATCACCGCAGACCTGCGACGCGAGAATCGCCGTGCTGCTGCGAGCGTGCAGTTGCAGCTCTGATTCCTGCCCGCCGGCAAAGAAGGCTTGAGCAAAATCCGAAGCCTGCCGCCGCGCACGGCAGTGATCGAGCAACTGCGCCTTGCCCGGCAACCCGGCACTGGCAACGTCCACGGTCCACTGCCAATAACATTGGCCGTCATCCCGCCGCGCCATCCACGCCCAGCCGTCCTCAAGGCTTTCCACAGCGCTGGCGGTCACACCCGGCACGCCTTGCCAGCGATTGAGCAGGCTGACCGTCTCCGGCCCGCGCAGACCTTTTCCGGATGCCGGCGCCTGTCGCCCCCGGGCCTCCACCAGAAAATCCGCCGTCAGCGTCTGCCCGCCATCGAGTTCGATCCGATGACCGTCCACCGGAGACTGAACACTCAGGATTCGCCCTTCAATCACCTCGACCCCGGCCAACCGCAGGTCTTCACGCAAACCGCGATCGAAGGTGGGGCGATCCAGCAGAAACTCGATGTTCTGCGCATGCTGCTGGCCATTCCACGAAACCTGCCTTTGGGACGGCAACGTGGCATTCGCCAATCCGTGATTCAGCCCGGCACCGCGCAGCGCCTCCAGCACCCGTTGCGACACGCCTTCGAGCGCAGCAAACCGCCGCCATTCGCTGACCAGCGTCACGGCGTAACCCAGCCGTCGCAGCCCCAACGCCACCGCCGCGCCAGCCGGCCCGGCGCCGAGAATCAGGATCGACGTCATGGGCCGAGACGCCGTTCAGGGCCGCGATAACGAGCGTGCTGTTTCAGCCAATCGATCACTTCGGCATTACTCGCTTGAGGTTGCTCCAACAGATAAGCAGCAATGTGACCGCTCAACGCTGCACACCCCAGACTGGCCCCGGACTGCCCCGGATAGGTCCCGCGAACACACGCGGCAAAATCCGCCTGCGCACTGTCAAGCCACGACCATTGCTCATCAGTGCAACGGGCGTCACCGGTCACCCGCAATACTTGCGGATAACTGGCCGGAAACACCGCCGTTCCTTGCGCCGGGCTCGATGCACACAGCAACACTCTGCGAGCAACCGCCGCCGCGCAGGCTTGGCGCAGCAGGCTGCGATCCTGACGTAAACCCAGGCTCAGATTGATCAGCCGCACGTCCTGCGCCACCAGCCAATCGATGGCCGCAGAAATCTGCAAGGCACTGGTGACGCCGCGCTGATCAAACACTTGAGCTACACAGATCTGCGCGGCCGGTGCGCGACGGCTGATCGCCTCGATCACCGCACTGCCATGCCCGAGGGGATCGTCGCGCAAATCCGATTCCGCCAGGCCGTCCTCCAGCAATGAGAACCGTCGCCCGGCAAGCACCTGCACCCGTTGCGCCGCCGAGTGCCCGCTGTCGACCACGCCGATACGCAACTCAGGCTTCATGCAGCACCGTTTTCGAAATGAGTACACCGTCGAGCAACTCGAAATGCAGGTCGGCATCGGCCAGGGTCGACGGACGGTGGCTGATGAGGATCCGTGTACGTCCGGCAAACAACCGGTCGATGGCTTCGATCACCTCGCGCTCGGTGGCTTCGTCGACGGCGGACGTGGCTTCGTCGAGCACCAGAATCAACGGATCCTGCAACAACGCCCGGGCAATAGCGATGCGCTGTTTCTGCCCGCCGGACAACTGCTGACCGCGCTCGCCCAGCGGACTGTCGAGGCCTTCGGGCAGCGACGCGATCAGGCTGTCGAGTTGCGCCAGCCGTGCGACCTCGGCGATGGCCTCGCGGCTGGCGTCCGGCACCGCGTAAGCCAGGTTGTCGGCGAGGCTGCCGCGAAACAGCACGATGTCCTGGCAGACCACGGCGATGCGTCGGCGCAGCTCGAACAGTTCGAGTTCGCGCAGATCCACTTCGCCAAGCAGCACTCGCCCGGACTGCGGATCGTGATGCCGTTGCAGCAGATCGATCAACGTCGATTTGCCGACGCCGGAGCCGCCACTCAAGGCGACTTTCAAACCGTAGGGAATCGTCGCCTCGATACCGCTCAACGTGCTCGGGCGACCCGGATGACTGAAGTGCACCCCGTCAAAACGCAACTCACCCGAAGTTGGAAACGGTTTTGGCATGACCGGCGAAAATACCGTGGGCTCTTCACCTCGCAACTCCATGACCCGCCCCAGACTGACCGTCATGCGCTGGATCGCCACGTACAACCCCAACAGGCTCTGCACCGGCCCGACCGCCATCCCCAGATAGGTGGAAAACGCGATCAGCGCGCCGAGTTGCCAGGTGCCCTGCACCACCCAATAGCCGCCGATCAGAAACGCGCAGGCGCGAGACAACGACGTCAACGTGCCGGGCACTGCCTGGGTGAAAAACTCGGTGACTTGCAGGCGCAGCAATTGGTTCATGTAGCCCTGCCCGAGGCTCTCCAGTCGTCGCGCTTCACGCTGCTGCTGGCCGGCGGACTGGATGAATTTCATCACCGGCAGAGTCTCGACCATGAACGACGACATGTCCGCCGAACGCTCGCGCAACTGTCGCACATCGCGCTCGACCTTGCGCCGCATCCAGCGCAGCCACAGCACATCGAGCGGAATCAGCACCAGCGCCAGCAAAGACAGTTTCCACGACAGCGTGAACAGCATCGCGATCGCGAACACCAGGCCGATCACGCTCGACACCGCCGAGAACAACGAATCCACGGCGAAGCGCTGAATCTCCGCCACATCGCCGTCGAGCCGCGACATCAGATCGCCGATCCGCCGCTGGCCGTAGAAGCTTGGCGACAGCTTCTGCAAATGCCGATAAAGGTCGTCACGCAGGGCAAACAGAATCCGCCCGGACAGCCGCGTGTGCAGATAACGGTTGATCCCTGACAACGCCGTGCCGAGCAACCCGGCGATGATCATCAGCACCGCAATCAGCACCAGCATCGGAAAGTTTCGCGCCAGCAAGCCGTCGTCGATCAGCAGTTTGACCAGCCACGGCTGCACCAGCACCAGCAGCGACGCGCACACCGACAGACCGAGCAAACCGGTAATCGCCAGCCGTTGCGGCCGCACGAACCCGTAGAGCCAGCGCAACGCCGCTTGCAGCGCGGCGGGGTTGTGGCTGTCGATCAGCCGCACGAACAGGCGCTGCATCACGAGCGCAACTGTTTGAGCTTGCGATACAGGGTCGCGCGGCTGATACCCAGGGCGTCGGCGGCGGCCGAGACGTTGCCCTGATGGGTGTCGAGGGACTGGCGGATCATCTCCAGTTCGTTTTCACGAATGCTGCCGGTCTGGGGTTTCTCGCTGGCAGAGAGTTCGTCGAGCATGCTGTCGGGCAGGTGATCGAGGGTCAGCACCGTTTCACCGGGATCGCGCATGGCCAGCGCGGTGCGCAAAACCATTTCCAGTTGGCGGATGTTGCCCGGCCAGTGATAACCCGCGAGCAGGCGATTGAGGTCGTCGTGCAACACGGCGTTCGGCGCATCGAGTTTGCCCAGCAGGCGAGTGACCAGCGCGGCGAAGTCATCGCGCTCACGCAGGGCCGGAAGCATCACGCTGATGCCGTTGACCCGGTAGAACAGGTCCTCCCGGAACTGCTTGTCCTCGACCTGACGCTTGAGGTCGCGGTGGGTGGCGCAGATCAGCGCGACGTCGATGTCCTGCTCTTCGCCGGCACCCAGCGGCGCCACTTTTCGATCCTGCAAAACGCGCAGCAAACGCGCCTGCAGGGCCAGCGGCATGTCGCCGATCTCATCGAGGAACAACGTGCCGCCGTGGGCCTGTTGCAGGCGCCCGATCATCCCGCCACGACGTGAGCCGGTGAACGCGCCTTCGCGGTAGCCGAACAGTTCCGACTCGATCAGGCCTTCGGGAATCGCCGCGCAGTTCACGGCCACAAACGGTTTGTCGCTGCGGCTGCCGGCCAGGTGCAGGGCGCGGGCGATCACTTCTTTACCGGTGCCGGTTTCGCCGAGCAGCAAAACCGGCAACTCATTGGCCAGACCTTGGCGTGCCATGCGCAAGGCACGGGCATAACGGGCGTTGTTGCCGGCCAGTGCTTCCAGATCCGGTTGCGCCTTAGCAGTTTTCCCCACACTGCGCGGGGGGCCGCCGAGGTTGACCGAGCGCGCCGGGGCTCGCAGGGTCTTGTAGAAAAATTCGCCCTTGGCGGTTTGCACACTGCCGACGCCGCCCTGTTGCAGACGGGTCAGCAATTGCACGCCATCGACCCCGAGAAACTCTTCGCAACGCTTGCCGACCAGCGCCGAACGCTCGGCTCGCAGCAACTGGCAGGCCTGAGCACTGACCGCCAGAATCTGCCCGCCGAGACTGACTGCCAACAAGCCTTGCCACGGCGATTCCAGATATTGCCGACGGCTGTGAAAGGCGAGGACGATCTGATCGGGAAAACTGTTGTTGAAGACCCGGCTCTCGATCTGGCTGACCGCCATGCTCAGCAGCGCGGTGCTGTCGTGGACGCGGCCGAGCGGGCCTTCGCGGGTCAGGTCGAGGACACCGAGAATTTCGCCCTGAGGACAATGGATCGGCACCGAGGTGCAGGAAAAATCCGTGAGGCGATCGAGGTAATGCTCGCCGCAATCGATCAGGGTAGGCCGCGCTTCCACCAGTGCCGTGCCGAGGGCGTTGGTGCCGCGTGCGGCTTCGCTCCAGCAGGCGCCGAGGGTGATGTCCTGCAAACCGCTGCCCTTGAGCCGGTCGGCACGTCCTTCGACCGCGAGAATGGTGGCGTCGGAATTGGCGAGGATGATCAGGCCTTCCTTGCCCTGGCGCTCGGCCAGGTAATCGATGGCCGGAATCGCCGCATCGATCAGCAGACGATTGCTCGCCAGCAACACATCGAGACTCGCGCTCGATTCCAGCGCCAGCTCATGTTTGCCATTGAAATGCACACCGTGGCTCAGGCTGCGCCGCCACGAAGCATCGATCTCCGCACGCAACACGCCATCCGGGACCTGCCCTTCGAGATGGAGTTTTTCCCGGGCCAGCCGGGCTTCGTGGTGAGACTTGGGATCGGTTGTTTTTATTAGAGTCATCAAGCGCTCCGGAGCGGTCCGCTTCGCGCTTCTTTACTTCAGCGCCCTGACGCCAATGTTTACGTTAACGTCAGGGCGATGGCAAGCACCGCAGGGCGCTTCGTCAGGTGGATCGCCTTAGCGCTGCCACACTTCGCCATTCACGAAAAACGCCCGGGCGTTGTCTTCGAGACTTTCCAGGTGATAGCCGCCTTCCTGCACGATCAGGCATGGCAGGCCGAGGCTGCGAATGCGCTCGCCCAGTGTTGCAAAGCCTTCACGGGTCACGGCGACTTTGCTTTGCGGGTCCAGTTCATAGATATCGAAGCCCAGCGACAGCACCAGCACCTCGGCGCCGAACTCGCGCACCGCGCTCAACGCAACTTCCAGTTGCCCGAGGAAATCCGCTTCGCTTGAACCATGGGCCATCGGCAGGTTGAGGTTGAAGCCCTCCCCCGCACCGCTGCCGCGTTCGTCGGCAAACCCGGCGACGCCCGGATAGAAGTTGGTCGGATCGCCATGCACGGAGACGTAGAGCACGTCGTCGCGATCGTAGAAAATCTCCTGAATACCCTGGCCGTGGTGCATGTCGGTGTCGAGCACAGCGACTTTTTCAAACTTGTCGCGCAGCACCTGCGCCGCTACCGCCGCGTTGTTCACGTAGCAGAAACCGCCCGCTGCTTCGGCCCGGGCATGGTGCCCCGGTGGACGGCACAAGGCGTAGGCCGCCGGCTCGCCATCGATCAGCGCCTGAGCCCCGGCAACAGCGCTTTGCGCCGACCAGTAAGCCGAGCGCCAGGTCTGTTCGCCGACCGGGCAACTGCCGTCCGCCAGGTAACGCGCAGCCTGGGCGAGGATGCCGCGCAAAGCATTGGGCTCGCGAACGAAGATGTTCGACATCACTTCATCGCCCCAGTCTTCGGGGATTTCCTTCCAGCGTGCATGCGCTTCCTGAAGGAACGTCAGATAAGGCGCGCCATGCACAGCCAGCAATGGGGCGAGGCCGGCATCGGCGGGCTGCTCGACACTGAAGCCCAGACCGTGGGCCGCCTGCACCAGACGCTGGGCGCGCTCCGGGACTTCCTGCGGTGTGCGCATCTGGCCACGGGAGTAATAGCTGCGTGGATGGTGGAGCAACTGTTCGGGGTGGAAAAAACTGCGCATGCTTCAGACTCCTTGTTCGATTCGACCGGCGCGGGCCAGCACGGCGTTGAGCAACACATCGGTGCCCTGCTTCACGTCTTCGGGCAACACATCTTCGGCCTCGTTATGACTCAAGCCACCGACGCACGGGATGAACACCATCGCCGTCGGGCAGTAACGCGCCAGATGAATCGCGTCATGGCCGGCGCCGCTGACAATCGACTGCTGAGCGTAGCCCAGCGCATCCACCGCCTCTTGCACGGCTGCCACGCATTCGGCGTCGAACGGTGTGGCCGGGCTGATCCAGTGCGGGGTGATCGTCAGGTTCAGGCCGCGACCGTCGGCGATGGCCTGCAACCGGGCACGGACCTGCTGCTCCATGGCGGCAATGGCGTCGTCGCGGTGATGACGCAGATCGACGGTGAAATTCACCAGCCCCGGAATGGTGTTGCGCGAGGACTTGTTGATGCTCAGTTCGCCAACCGTGGTCAGGCCTTCCGGCGCAAAATCTGCCGCCAGACCTTCAATCGCCTGAATCATCCGCGCCACGCCGTACAACGCGTCTTTGCGCAGCGGCATCGGCGTGGTGCCGGCGTGGGCGGCCATGCCTTCCACGCGCACGTCAAGCCAGCGGATCGCCTGACCGCCCGTGACCACGCCGATGCTCTTGGCGTTGTCTTCAAGGATCGGGCCCTGCTCGATGTGTGCTTCAAAATACGCATCCACCGCGCCGCCCAACGGACGCTCACCGGCGTAACCGGTCCGCTGCAAGGCCTCGGCAACGCTGATGCCATCCGCATCACGTACCGCCAGCGCAGCGTTCAGATCCATGATCCCGGTAAACACCGCCGAGCCGAACATGGCCGGTGTGAAGCGCGCGCCTTCTTCGTTGGTCCACACCGCCACTTCCAGCGGTTTGCGGGTCTGGATGTTGAGGTCGTTGAGGCAACGCACCACTTCCAGCCCGGCGAGCACGCCGTAGACGCCATCGAAACGCCCGCCCTCGGGCTGGGTGTCGAGGTGGCTGCCCATCATCACCGGGGCGGCGTCCGGATCGGTGCCGGCGCGGCGGGCGAACAGGTTGCCGATGGCATCCACGCTCAAGGTCATGCCGGCTTCGCGGCACCAGTGGGCGAACAGTTCACGGCCGGCCTTGTCTTCGTCGCTCAATGCCAGACGGCAACTGCCGCCCCGGGCTGTCGCACCGATTTCGGCCATGGCCATCAGGCTTGCCCACAGGCGTTCGCCATTGATTTTCAACATGAGGTTCTCCTGATATTCCGGGTTAGGCGCGGGCCATCTCCGCGCGATGGGCGCTGGCGTGGCGACGGGCGAGGGACAGTACGCAAACCAGCGAGATGCCGGCGATCAGGCTGTAGAACACCGCCATCGGCCACCATTGCCCGGTAAATTTGTGCGCCAGCATCGTGCCGATCAGCGGCGTCAGTCCACCCGCCACCGCGCCGCAAATCTGATAGGCCAGGGAGATCGCGGTGTAGCGCACGCGGGTCTCGAACATGCCGCTGACGTAACCGGCGATCACTGCATAGAACGACGCCATGCACACCACCGCCAGGGCGATGCCGAGGATGATCAGCGGCGCCTGGGCCGAACTGACCAGCACGAACATCGGATATGGCGAGGCCATCGCCAGCAGCGACACCAGGCACAGGAAACGCGTTGCGCCGATCTTCTCCGCCGTCCACGCGGCCAGCGGCTGGACGCAGAACTGAATGATCGCCACGAAAAACAGGCATTCGAGAATCAGCGAACGCGGCAGCGCCAGTTGCTGGGTGGTGTAGGCGATCATGAAGGTGTTGGTGAAATACACCCCGGCGATGCCCAGCGTGTTGGCGCCGATGCACAGCAGCAGCGGACGCCACGCGGTGCGCAGCACTTCCATCACCGGCGCCTGTTCTTTCTTGATTTGCTTGGTGGCCTGCTCACGGCTGGCGAGGAATTCCGGCGACTCATTCACGCCCAGACGAATCGCCAACCCCACCAGCAGCAACAGCGCACTGGCGAGGAATGGCAGACGCCAGCCCCAACTCATCAGGTCTTCTTCCGGCAAACGGGTCACAGCGCTGAAGGCCAGCAGCGACAGGATCAAACCCGCCGGGCTGCCCAGTTGCGCGAACGAAGCGAAGAAATTGCGCCGGCCCTTCGGCGCATGCTCGCCGGCCATCAACACCGCCCCGCCCCACTCGCCGCCGACGGCGATGCCCTGGACGATGCGCAGCAGAATCAGCAGCACGGGTGCCGCCGCACCGATCTGCGCATAGGTCGGTAACAGACCGATGCACACTGTGACTACGCCCATCATCAGCAGCGTGATGATCAGGGATTTTTTGCGACCGATACGGTCGCCGATATGGCCGAAAATGATTCCGCCCAACGGCCGGGCAAAGAAGCCCACGGCAAAGGTGCCGAACGCGGCCATGGTGCTGAACAGCGGATCGTCGGAAGGAAAGAATAGCGCGCCGAACACCAGCGCGGCGGCGGTGGCGTAGATGTAAAAGTCGTACCACTCGATCATGGTGCCGATGAAGGCTGCGGCCGCCGCACGGCGCGGCTGGTTCGAAGCGTGGGGCTTCATGGGGTCGGGCTCCTTTGATTGTTTTTCTGGCAGGAGGGAAACGGCAAATCCGAGGCGCTCTGACGGCGCCTGTCTGGGGGAGATTTATCGTCCCGGGGCTATGATTAGTCAATTTTCTATTTATTATTCCGACTATTACCCAACCTTATAATCGAGAAATCCCATGGCCGAACGCGACGTCCAGCGCCTGCTCAACGACCGCCTCGACTGGAACCTGTTGCGCACCTTCCGGGTGATCGGCCAGGAGCTGAGCATCAGCCGCGCCGCCGCGCGTTTGCACCTGACGCAACCGGCGGTGAGCCAGGCGCTCAAGCGTCTGGAGGAGCAATTGGGTCGCCAACTGATTGCCCGACGCGGTCCGCGCTTTGCCCTCACCGAAGTCGGCGAGCAGATCTTCGAACTGGCCGGCGAGATCTACGGGCAGATGTCCCAGGTCAGCAGCCTGCTGGAGCAACCGGCCGACGAAGTGATCGGCAAGGTGCGGCTGCTGATCATCAGCCGGATCTTTTCCGAGCGTTTCGATGACTTTCTCGCTGACTTTCACCGGCAGTATCCACGGGTGGATCTGGAGGTCGATGTGATGCGCAGTTCGGACATCGTCAGCGCCCTTCAGGAGAAAACCGCGACCCTCGGACTGAGCCTCAATCGCCGCCCGCAACCGCGTCTGGAACAGCGTCTGTTCCTGCGTCAGCGTTATGCGTTTTTCTGTGGCAAACACCATGCTCTGTTCGGCCGACAAGACATCGGCGAAGGCGATTTGCAGCGGGAGAATTTCGTCAGTTTCACCAGCGACCAGATTGGCGGGATGCTCTCGCCGTTGACGATCTTTCGCGATCAACAGGGCTTCAGCGGACGCATCGTTGCGTCATCGCCGAGCCTGGAGGAAGTGCGGCGACTGGTGATCGCCGGGTTCGGAATCGGTTGTCTGCCGGAGCACGTGGTGGCGGCGGACGTCGAGGCCGGATTGCTCTGGCGCCTGCCGCCCCACGAAGGAATTGCCGATGTCGACATTCATCTGCTGTGGAACCGCGATCAGCGCATGAGCCGCGCCGAGACGCTGTTCATCGAGCGCTTGCAGGCCTGTCTGGCGGATCAGTAACCGAGCAGTCGATCCGCGCTGTTGAGCAAAGGCTCACCGGCATTCATACGGCGGAAGTTCTCGGCGATCTGCTCGGCGATGCAGTCATGAGACGCCGCCGAAGCCATGTGCGGTGTGATGGTCACGCCCGGGGTTTTCCACAGTGTATGATCGGCGGACAGCGGTTCCTGTTCGAAGACATCAAGCAGCGCCCCGCGCAGTTTTCCACGGGCCAGCGCCTGTTGCAGATCCTCGATATTCAGATGCCCGCCGCGCCCGACGTTGACCAGTGCCGCGCCGTTGGCCAATCGTTCGAAGGTCTGGCGATTGAGGATGCCGCGTGTCTCGTGAGTCAGCGGCAACAGATTGATCAGCAATTCCAAACCGTCGAGAAATGGATTGAAGGCATCAGTGCCGGCGAAGGTCTGCACACCCGGCAGATCCTTGCTGCTGCGCGCCCAGCCACGTACGTCGTAACCGGCGGTTGCCAGGTCTTGGGCGATTGCGCTGCCGAGTGAACCGAGGCCCATCACACCGATCCGGAACTCATGGGCCGGGCGTTGCAGCGGTCGCTCCCAATGCTGCTGGCGCTGTTGCTCAAGGACTTGATCGAAGCCGCGATGAAAGTGAATCACCGCCCAGCGCACGTACTCGGTCATCCCTTGGCGATGGCCGGGATCGACCACCCGGCACACCGGCAGGTCCGGGCACGACGGATCGTGTTCCAGATGATCGATGCCGGCGGCGACCGAGTGAATCACTTGCAGATTGGGCAGCGCGGCGAGGCTGTCCGGCAGCGGAAACCAGCACGCTGCGATCTGCGCATTCACCGCCCGGGGATCATCGGCCAGCACCGCCGAGAGCTGCGGCGCACGGCGGGCGAAGGCTTCCTGCAATTGTTTGAGCAACAGCGTGTCACGGGACATCAGTGCAACGGTGTTCATGACAGATAGGACTCGCGCTGGGATTCGATCAGGGTCAGTGCGGCCTCCCAGGCCAGGTCGATGATGTTGTCCTGTTCATCGCGGTCGAACTGTTCGGCGGTGTGGGCGCAGACTTCCGGCGACGGGAAATGCAACTCACAACCACCGGCCAACGCCTGCACTTGAGCCTGACAGGCACGCTCCAGAAAGTGGATTTCCTGGAATGCCTGGGCCACGCCGGAACCGCCGACCAGCAAGCCGTGATTGCGCAGGATCATCGCGCGATGCGGGCCGAGATCGGCGATCAAACGCTCGCGTTCATCCAGCGACAGAGCGATGCCTTCGTAGGTGTGGTAAGCGAGTTTTCCGTAGAACTTCAGCGCGTGCTGACTGATCGGCAGCAGGCCCTGTTTCTGCGCGGCGACGGCCATGCCCGCAGCGGTGTGGGTGTGGATCACGCAGTTCAGATCCGGCCGCGCCATGTGGATCGCCGAGTGAATCACGAAGCCGGCGGCATTGACCCGATGACCTGCATATTCAGGGTCGACGATGCGCCCGTCCTGATCGATGCGCACCAGATCGGAGGCGCGCATGCGATCGAAGATCACGCCGTAGCGGTTGATCAGGAAATGATGCTCAGGCCCCGGAATCCGCAGGGTGATGTGGGTGTCGATCAGGTCGGTCATGCGAAAGTACGCGATCAAGCGGTACAGCGCGGCGAGCTCGCAACGGGCTTGCCATTCGATCGGGTCAATGTGGGCGGGCTTACTCACGAATACACCTCTTTGCTTGTGTGAAGGACGACCGGGTTGGCCCGCAGACGCGCGAGGCCACAGACACCGATCAGGGAAAGAGCGGACAGCAGCGTGAAGAACACCGCCAACGGCAGCCATTGCCCGGAAAACTTGCTGGCCAGCAGCGTGCCGATCAGCGGCGTGGTGCCGCCGGCGACCGCGCAGCTCAATTGGTAAGCGATGGAAATGCCCGAATAGCGCAGATGCACCGGGAACGCCTGGGTCATATACCCGGCAATCACCGCATAAAGCGCCGAGAGGATTACCACTGCAACGGCGATGCCGAGGGTCATCAACAGAATGTTTTGAGTGCCGACCAGCAGGAACATCGGGTACGGCGTGACCATGCACAGCAACGCTACCAACATCAGGAATCGCCCTTCGCCGATGCGCCCGGCGAGCAGCGCCGACAACGGTTGCGAAAGCAATTGGATGATCGTTACCAGGAACAGGCAGTCGAGAATGGTCGCTCGCGGGATGCCCTGATATTGGGTGACGTAGGTGATCATGAAGGTGTTGGTGAAAAAGAATCCGGCCGAGCCGATGGTCACGGCGGCAGCGGCGAACAGGATCTGTCGCCAGCACTGACGAATAACATCCTTCACCGGGTATTTCGCGGTTTCGTTATTGTCCCTGGCCTTGGCGAACTCCGGCGATTCATGCACACCGGAGCGGATCATCAAGCCGACCATCATCAGCACACCGCTGGCGAGAAACGGCAGACGCCAGCCCCAGGCGAGGAAGTCTTCCGGTGACAGCGACGTGACCAGACGGAACGCGATCAATGCCAGCAGCAAACCCGCCGGACTGCCGAGCTGGGCGAACGAGGCATAGAAGGTCTTGCGTTTGGCTGGTGCGTGCTCGCTGGCCATCAACACCGCCCCGCCCCACTCGCCACCGACAGAGATGCCCTGAATCAGGCGCAGGATTATCAGACCGATGGGCGCCCAGATACCGACGCTGGCGTAACTCGGCAGCAGACCAATGCCGGCGGTGGCCAGGCCCATCAGTGCCATGGTCACCAGCAGCATTTTCTTGCGACCGAGGCGGTCGCCCAGATGGCCGAACACCATACCGGCCATGGGCCGGGCGATGAAACCAACGGCGAAACTGCCGAACGCGGCGAGTGTGCTGGTCACCGGATCGCTGCTGGGAAAGAACACTTGCCCGAGCACCAGTGCGGCGGCGGTGGCGTAAATGTAGAAATCGTAGAATTCGATGGTCGTGCCAATGAAGGCAGCGGCTGCGGCGCGACGCGGCTGAGCGGTGGTGTGCATGCAAGAACCCTGTGTATTTATAGTTTTGGGCAGGTGTCGAGGCGGCTGACGGTCGCGCTCTGTGGCGCTTGTGGGCTTTATCGCTTCCGTGAAAGGATTAGTCAATTTTCAAAAACTTATCTTTACTATTAGCGTGGCTACTGCATGAGTTCTTCCTTGAATCCTTGGGTCGGCCGACGTTTTCTCAACGACCGGCTCGACTGGAACCTGCTGCGCACGTATCTGGTGATCGGTCAGGAAGGCAGCATGAGTCGCGCCGCCGCGCGATTGCACATCACTCAGTCGGCGGTCAGCCAGGCGTTGAAACGTCTCGAGGAACAACTGGATTGTGTGTTGATTGCGCGCAGCGGACGGCGCTTTGATCTGACGGAAACCGGGGAGGAAGTTCTGCGGATTGCGGCGGATATCTACGGCGACATTTCCCGTTTGGGCACCGTCGTCGAGAACCGCCATGACGATGTTGTCGGCAAGATCCGCATCCTCACCGTCAGCGGTGTACAAGCGCGGCATTACGATGAGTTTCTTGCGGATTTCCACGAAACTCACCCGAAAATCGAGCTGGAAGTCGAAGTGATGGGCAGCTCGAACATCATCAGTTCACTGCTGCAGAAGACCGCGACGGTCGGTGTCGGACTGTGTCGCCTGCCTCAGCCAAGGCTAGAGCAACGGGTGCTGTTTCGTGAGCGCTATGCGTACTTTTGCGGGCAGCGGCATCGACTGTTCGGGCAGCAGAATCTGACGCTGGAGCAATTGGCGGCGGAGAACTTTGTCAGCTTCACCAGCGATCAGCTTGGCGGTAATCTTTCGCCGTTGACGCTGTTTCGTGACCAGCAGGGCTTTACCGGCAAGATTGTCGCCTCTTCTACGAGTTTCGAAGAAATTTACCGTTTGATCTGTGCAGGATTCGGCATTGGCTGTCTGCCGACTCACCTGGTCCGCCGGGATGTCGAACAGGGCTTGCTGTGGCGATTACCGCCAGAGGACGGGGTGGTGGATTTCGATATCCAGCTGCTGTGGAATCGCGAACAGAAGATGACTCAGGCGGAAACGGTGTTCCTCGACAGCTTCCAGCACATGCTCAGCCTGCGTGAGCCTGTGCTGTGAAGCTGATGAGGTTTACACGTGAGGATCGCCCGGCGCCTTGGTCGGCGCCGCGTATTGCGGCTTGAGGTGACCGTCCTGGTCGAGTAGCCAGGCGTCCATGATCTGCCGCACCACGGGACCTGCGACTCGGCCACCGGCCTCGCCGTTTTCGATCATCACCGAGATGGCGATCTTCGGATGTTCGGCCGGGGCAAACCCGACGAACAAGGCGTTGTCACGATGGCGCTCGAGGGTTTTCTCGCGGTTGTAGCGCTCACCCTGCTTGATCGCCACCACCTGCGCCGTACCACTCTTGCCAGCGATGCGGTATTGCGCACCGGCGGCAGCGGCGCGGGCGATACCTCGAGCGTCGTGCATTACCATCTGCATGCCGTGGTTGACCTGATCCCAGTCACGCGGATCCTTGAGCAGGATGTTCGGCATCGGGTGTTCGTCCACAGGCGGCACACCGTCGACGGTCTTGGCCAGGTGCGGACGGTTCCAGACACCCTTGTTGGCGATCAACGCAGTGGCCTGAGCCAGTTGCAGCGGCGTGACCTGCATGTAGCCCTGGCCGATGCCGAGAATAACTGTCTCACCGGGGAACCAGGCTTGCCGTCGGGTGGCGCGCTTCCAGGCCTGGGAAGGCATCAGGCCGGGAGACTCTTCGAACATGTCCAGGGAGACTTTCTCGCCGAGGCCGAACATCGCCATGTAATCGTGCAGGCGATCGATACCCAGCTTGTGCGCCAGGTCGTAGAAGTAGGTGTCGTTGGAGCGCATGATCGCCGCGTCCATGTCCACCCAGCCGTCGCCGCTGTGGTTCCAGTTACGGTACTTGTGATCGAAGTCCGGCAGTTGGTAGTAGCCAGGGTCGAAGACGCGGGTCTGAGGCGTGACCACGCCGGCGTCGAGCCCGGCAATTGCCACCTCGGGCTTGATCGTCGAACCGGGTGCGTACAGACCACGCAGTACGCGGTTGAACAGCGGTCGATCGATGGAGTCACGCAGCGCCGAGTATTCCTTGGAGCTGATACCGGTCACGAACAGATTCGGGTCGAAGCTGGGGTTGCTGACCATGGCCAGCACTTCGCCAGTCGAAGGGTCCAGTGCAACGACCGAGCCACGACGGTCGCCCAGGGCGGCTTCGGCGGCTTCCTGAAGCTTGACGTCGAGACTCAGGACGATGTTTTTGCCGGGCACTGGGTCGGTGTGCTTGAGGACACGCAGTACGCGGCCCTGAGCGTTGGTTTCCACTTCCTCGTAACCGACATGGCCGTGCAGTTGTGCTTCGTAGAAACGCTCTACGCCCGTCTTGCCGATGGATTGCGTGCCGCGGTACTCGACGGAGTCGAGGGTCTTGGATTCTTTTTCGTTGATGCGACCGACATAGCCGATCGAGTGGGCGAAGTGCGCGCCGAGCGGGTAGTGACGAACGAACTGCGGTTCGACATCGAGCCCCGGCAAGCGGAACTCGTTGACTGCCAGCACGGCAATCTGTTCTTCGGTCAATTCATAGAACAGGGTCACCGGTGTAAACGGGTGACGCGACTGTTTCATGGCCTTGTCGAAGACCGTACGATCTTCCGCGGGCAGGTGCAGGAGACTGATGACTTCGTCCAGCTCCTGATTGACATCAGTGGCACGTTCGCGGGTGATGATCAGGTTGTAACTGGGACGGTTGTCGGCCAGCAGCACGCCGTTGCGGTCGTAGATCAGCCCGCGTGTTGGCGGGATTGGCAGGACATGGACACGGTTGTTTTCGGAGATGGTCGAGTGGTAGTCGAACTCGACCACTTGCAGGATGTACAGGCGCACTACCAGCGCACAGCTTATCGCGAAGACGAACAAGGCACAGGCAACCAGCCGTTTGTTGACCAGGCGCGTCTCTTTTTCGTGATCCTTGATGGGGATTGGTTCAGGCATTTCTGCAGCAACTCTTTGACAAAAATGAGCGCCGATCCGTGGGCGAGACATCAGTCCGTTAAAAACGAGCTGCACCATACCAAAAACCGGGCGGTCATTTCAGAAGGATTTCCCCAGTGGTTGCGATCACGACGCCTGGCCAACTCTTCCAGCATTTTCTCGCGGACAAAACAAAACCCCAACTGCTTTCGCAATTGGGGTTTCGGAATTTAATCTTGACGATGACCTACTCTCACATGGGGAAACCCCACACTACCATCGGCGATGCATCGTTTCACTTCTGAGTTCGGGATGGGATCAGGTGGTTCCAACGCTCTATGGTCGTCAAGAAATTCGGGTACTGACTCGTGACCGGTTGGCCTCGCTTCAGCAAATTGGGTATGGATAGGTTTCGGTGTTTTGTGAGCGTCGAACTTTCGGTTCATTGCGTCTTCACACACCGCAATCTGGCCTTTCGACTCAAATTGCTTGGGTGTTATATGGTCAAGCCTCACGGGCAATTAGTATTGGTTAGCTCAACGCCTCACAGCGCTTACACACCCAACCTATCAACGTCGTAGTCTTCGACGGCCCTTCAGGGAACTCAAGGTTCCAGTGAGATCTCATCTTGAGGCAAGTTTCCCGCTTAGATGCTTTCAGCGGTTATCTTTTCCGAACATAGCTACCCGGCAATGCCACTGGCGTGACAACCGGAACACCAGAGGTTCGTCCACTCCGGTCCTCTCGTACTAGGAGCAGCCCCTCTCAAATCTCAAACGTCCACGGCAGATAGGGACCGAACTGTCTCACGACGTTCTAAACCCAGCTCGCGTACCACTTTAAATGGCGAACAGCCATACCCTTGGGACCGGCTTCAGCCCCAGGATGTGATGAGCCGACATCGAGGTGCCAAACACCGCCGTCGATATGAACTCTTGGGCGGTATCAGCCTGTTATCCCCGGAGTACCTTTTATCCGTTGAGCGATGGCCCTTCCATACAGAACCACCGGATCACTAAGACCTACTTTCGTACCTGCTCGACGTGTCTGTCTCGCAGTCAAGCGCGCTTTTGCCTTTATACTCTACGACCGATTTCCGACCGGTCTGAGCGCACCTTCGTACTCCTCCGTTACTCTTTAGGAGGAGACCGCCCCAGTCAAACTACCCACCATACACTGTCCTCGATCCGGATAACGGACCTGAGTTAGAACCTCAAAGTTGCCAGGGTGGTATTTCAAGGATGGCTCCACGCGAACTGGCGTCCACGCTTCAAAGCCTCCCACCTATCCTACACAAGCAAATTCAAAGTCCAGTGCAAAGCTATAGTAAAGGTTCACGGGGTCTTTCCGTCTAGCCGCGGATACACTGCATCTTCACAGCGATTTCAATTTCACTGAGTCTCGGGTGGAGACAGCGCCGCCATCGTTACGCCATTCGTGCAGGTCGGAACTTACCCGACAAGGAATTTCGCTACCTTAGGACCGTTATAGTTACGGCCGCCGTTTACCGGGGCTTCGATCAAGAGCTTCGCGTTAGCTAACCCCATCAATTAACCTTCCGGCACCGGGCAGGCGTCACACCCTATACGTCCACTTTCGTGTTTGCAGAGTGCTGTGTTTTTAATAAACAGTCGCAGCGGCCTGGTATCTTCGACCGGCATGGGCTTACGGAGCAAGTCCTTCACCCTCACCGGCGCACCTTCTCCCGAAGTTACGGTGCCATTTTGCCTAGTTCCTTCACCCGAGTTCTCTCAAGCGCCTTGGTATTCTCTACCCAACCACCTGTGTCGGTTTGGGGTACGGTTCCTGGTTATCTGAAGCTTAGAAGCTTTTCTTGGAAGCATGGCATCAACCACTTCGTCGCCTAAAGGCAACTCGTCATCAGCTCTCGGCCTTAAGATCCCGGATTTACCTAAGATCTCAGCCTACCACCTTAAACTTGGACAACCAACGCCAAGCTGGCCTAGCCTTCTCCGTCCCTCCATCGCAATAACCAGAAGTACAGGAATATTAACCTGTTTTCCATCGACTACGCTTTTCAGCCTCGCCTTAGGGACCGACTAACCCTGCGTCGATTAACGTTGCGCAGGAAACCTTGGTCTTTCGGCGTGGGTGTTTTTCACACCCATTGTCGTTACTCATGTCAGCATTCGCACTTCTGATACCTCCAGCAAGCTTCTCAACTCACCTTCACAGGCTTACAGAACGCTCCTCTACCGCATCACTTACGTGATACCCGTAGCTTCGGTGTATGGTTTGAGCCCCGTTACATCTTCCGCGCAGGCCGACTCGACTAGTGAGCTATTACGCTTTCTTTAAAGGGTGGCTGCTTCTAAGCCAACCTCCTAGCTGTCTAAGCCTTCCCACATCGTTTCCCACTTAACCATAACTTTGGGACCTTAGCTGACGGTCTGGGTTGTTTCCCTTTTCACGACGGACGTTAGCACCCGCCGTGTGTCTCCCATGCTCGGCACTTGTAGGTATTCGGAGTTTGCATCGGTTTGGTAAGTCGGGATGACCCCCTAGCCGAAACAGTGCTCTACCCCCTACAGTGATACATGAGGCGCTACCTAAATAGCTTTCGAGGAGAACCAGCTATCTCCGAGCTTGATTAGCCTTTCACTCCGATCCACAGGTCATCCGCTAACTTTTCAACGGTAGTCGGTTCGGTCCTCCAGTCAGTGTTACCTAACCTTCAACCTGCCCATGGATAGATCGCCCGGTTTCGGGTCTATTCCCAGCGACTAGACGCCCTATTAAGACTCGCTTTCGCTACGCCTCCCCTATTCGGTTAAGCTCGCCACTGAAAATAAGTCGCTGACCCATTATACAAAAGGTACGCAGTCACAGAACAAAGTCTGCTCCCACTGCTTGTACGCATACGGTTTCAGGATCTATTTCACTCCCCTCTCCGGGGTTCTTTTCGCCTTTCCCTCACGGTACTAGTTCACTATCGGTCAGTCAGTAGTATTTAGCCTTGGAGGATGGTCCCCCCATATTCAGACAAAGTTTCTCGTGCTCCGTCCTACTCGATTTCATGACCAAGAGATTTTCGCGTACAGGGCTATCACCCACTATGGCCGCACTTTCCAGAGCGTTCCGCTAATCTCAAAGCCACTTAAGGGCTAGTCCCCGTTCGCTCGCCACTACTAAGGGAATCTCGGTTGATTTCTTTTCCTCAGGGTACTTAGATGTTTCAGTTCCCCTGGTTCGCCTCTTGCACCTATGTATTCAGTGCAAGATAACCATCTTGTGATGGCTGGGTTCCCCCATTCAGACATCTCCGGATCAAAGTCTGTTTGCCGACTCCCCGAAGCTTTTCGCAGGCTACCACGTCTTTCATCGCCTCTGACTGCCAAGGCATCCACCGTATGCGCTTCTTCACTTGACCATATAACCCCAAGCAATCTGGTTATACTGTGAAGACGACATTCGCCGAAAATTCGAATTTCTCAACTAAGAGAACTCACAAATTTTACCTTAGCCTGATCCGTTACCAGTGAAAGTAACGTTCAGTCTATCTTTCTATCACATACCCAAATTTTTAAAGAACGAACTAGTCAAAGACTAGAAATCAACATTCACCATCAGCACGATGGAATGCTCATTTCTAAGCTCTTACTTCAGAAGCAGTAGTGGTGGAGCCAAGCGGGATCGAACCGCTGACCTCCTGCGTGCAAGGCAGGCGCTCTCCCAGCTGAGCTATGGCCCCGTATTTCTACAGGCGTTTCCCACACAAAATTGGTGGGTCTGGGCAGATTCGAACTGCCGACCTCACCCTTATCAGGGGTGCGCTCTAACCAACTGAGCTACAGACCCAATTTCGGGCTGCTTCTTTCGTCTTCTTCAATGAATCAAGCAATTCGTGTGGGAACTTATGGAGCAGCTGATGTCGTCGATTAAGGAGGTGATCCAGCCGCAGGTTCCCCTACGGCTACCTTGTTACGACTTCACCCCAGTCATGAATCACACCGTGGTAACCGTCCTCCCGAAGGTTAGACTAGCTACTTCTGGTGCAACCCACTCCCATGGTGTGACGGGCGGTGTGTACAAGGCCCGGGAACGTATTCACCGCGACATTCTGATTCGCGATTACTAGCGATTCCGACTTCACGCAGTCGAGTTGCAGACTGCGATCCGGACTACGATCGGTTTTATGGGATTAGCTCCACCTCGCGGCTTGGCAACCCTTTGTACCGACCATTGTAGCACGTGTGTAGCCCAGGCCGTAAGGGCCATGATGACTTGACGTCATCCCCACCTTCCTCCGGTTTGTCACCGGCAGTCTCCTTAGAGTGCCCACCATAACGTGCTGGTAACTAAGGACAAGGGTTGCGCTCGTTACGGGACTTAACCCAACATCTCACGACACGAGCTGACGACAGCCATGCAGCACCTGTCTCAATGTTCCCGAAGGCACCAATCCATCTCTGGAAAGTTCATTGGATGTCAAGGCCTGGTAAGGTTCTTCGCGTTGCTTCGAATTAAACCACATGCTCCACCGCTTGTGCGGGCCCCCGTCAATTCATTTGAGTTTTAACCTTGCGGCCGTACTCCCCAGGCGGTCAACTTAATGCGTTAGCTGCGCCACTAAGAGCTCAAGGCTCCCAACGGCTAGTTGACATCGTTTACGGCGTGGACTACCAGGGTATCTAATCCTGTTTGCTCCCCACGCTTTCGCACCTCAGTGTCAGTATCAGTCCAGGTGGTCGCCTTCGCCACTGGTGTTCCTTCCTATATCTACGCATTTCACCGCTACACAGGAAATTCCACCACCCTCTACCATACTCTAGCTCGCCAGTTTTGGATGCAGTTCCCAGGTTGAGCCCGGGGATTTCACATCCAACTTAACGAACCACCTACGCGCGCTTTACGCCCAGTAATTCCGATTAACGCTTGCACCCTCTGTATTACCGCGGCTGCTGGCACAGAGTTAGCCGGTGCTTATTCTGTCGGTAACGTCAAAATTGCAGAGTATTAATCTACAACCCTTCCTCCCAACTTAAAGTGCTTTACAATCCGAAGACCTTCTTCACACACGCGGCATGGCTGGATCAGGCTTTCGCCCATTGTCCAATATTCCCCACTGCTGCCTCCCGTAGGAGTCTGGACCGTGTCTCAGTTCCAGTGTGACTGATCATCCTCTCAGACCAGTTACGGATCGTCGCCTTGGTGAGCCATTACCTCACCAACTAGCTAATCCGACCTAGGCTCATCTGATAGCGCAAGGCCCGAAGGTCCCCTGCTTTCTCCCGTAGGACGTATGCGGTATTAGCGTTCCTTTCGAAACGTTGTCCCCCACTACCAGGCAGATTCCTAGGCATTACTCACCCGTCCGCCGCTGAATCCAGGAGCAAGCTCCCTTCATCCGCTCGACTTGCATGTGTTAGGCCTGCCGCCAGCGTTCAATCTGAGCCATGATCAAACTCTTCAGTTCAAACATCTTTGGGTTTTTAAGAAACCCTAAACTTGGCTCAGCAATCGTTGGTTACATCTTTGATTTCTCGCGGAGTAACTTGTGATGCTGATAATCTTGTTGACTATCAGTCTGACTCCACAAGCACCCACACGAATTGCTTGATTCAGTTGTTAAAGAGCGGTTGGTTAAGATCTTTCGTCTCAACCGAGGCGCGCATTCTACAGCAGCCTCATTTACTGTCAAGTGATTATTTTCAGAAGTTTTCGAAGATTTCTTCAACAACTTCAACCACTTGCGCTTCCGATCTCTCGTTAGCGGGAGGCGAATTCTACAGCGTTACACGCTGCTGTCAACACCTCTTTTTCTCCGCTTTCGATCGAGAAGACCGAACCGTCAAAAGAGCCAAACATCACCACTCTTTCAACTCCTTCCAGGCTTCGATGATCTGAAGCAAGTCGCTGTCGAAAACTGCGTAACTCATTGAATCTCAAGGAGTTTTCCGTTTCGACTGCGCCGGAAGTGGGGCGAATTATAGGCCTCCAGAATCTGCCGTCAACCCCTAATTTGATTTTTCTATCAGTCGAATCAAAAAGCCCGCTTATATATAGACGCAACACCAGCGAATGCGCAGTATATTGCCCATCACTCATTTAGTGCCCTCTACTGCCTTTACTATCGGACGATGCCGCGCAATGAACGACCAACCCCGCAGTCTTGTATCCATCCTGTTTCCGGTTGGCCTGATATTGATCGCCATGGCATCGATCCAGTCAGGCGCGTCTCTGGCCAAAAGCATGTTCCCCATCGTGGGCGCCCAAGGCACAACGACGCTACGCCTGATGTTCGCTAGTGTGATCATGCTGCTATTGCTGAGACCCTGGAGGGCAAAGCTGACGGCCAGATCGCTACGAACCGTGATCGTGTACGGGATGGCGCTGGGCGGCATGAACTTCCTCTTCTATATGTCCTTGCGTACCGTCCCGCTCGGCATTGCGGTTGCGCTGGAGTTCACCGGGCCGCTGGCCGTCGCCATCTACGCGTCCCGTCGTGCAATCGACTTCCTCTGGATTGCCCTTGCCGCCGTCGGATTGCTGCTATTGATACCAACAGGTGCAGCGACAGCGGGTCTCGACCTTACCGGTGTGGCCTATGCGCTGGGCGCTGGTGTTTGCTGGGCACTTTACATTCTCTTCGGTCAGAAGGCCGGCGCTGATAACGGCGTGACGACGGCGGCACTGGGCGTGATGATCGCGGCACTGTTCGTCGCCCCCATCGGCATCGTCCACGCCGGCGCCGCATTGCTGACGCCGTCATTGATCCCGATAGCCATTGGTGTCGCAATACTTTCCACCGCCCTGCCCTACACCCTGGAAATGGTCGCCCTCACCCGTATGCCCGCTCGTACTTTCGGTACGCTGATGAGTATCGAACCTGCATTTGGTGCGCTATCGGGGCTTCTGTTCCTGCAGGAATATCTCTCCTTGTCACAATGGATGGCCATCCTGTGCATTATTCTGGCTTCCGTCGGCGCAACGATGACCATGGGCAGCCACGCCAAGCCCGTGATTGCGGCGGATTGAAAGCGGTTGTAACGAAGGTCTGGCATTTGCCGCTCATTTAGGCCATGTTTAGCTTCGCAACTCAGCGCCAGATATGGACTTTTTCGGATAGGGACATCGGAACGCGTCAAGCGAGAGCGAATGCAGGCAGACCCGAGCGCCAGACTCGAGGCCGCCATAAGGACGGTAATGAAACGAATTTTGATACTGATCGCCGTACTTGCCATTTCGGGATGCGCGGCGACCTCCAAGGCTCAGGTAAAGCACGGCAAAAAAGGGCTGCACATCAACTGTTCAGGGCTTTCCTCCTCCTGGGACAAGTGCTACACCAGTGCCGCCAACTCCTGCGCGCCGAAGGGTTACAAAGTCATCGCAAAATCCGGGGATGCGGTGGAGGAGCCGGGTGATTATCCCTTCGGCCTCAACCCCGCCGGCTATACCAGCCGAAGCATGATCGTCATCTGCAAATAAATCACCGCCGCTATTGCGCTCGCTGAACGGCGAGCTGGCGGCCAATTTCTTCGTGACTGGACTCCAGCACTCGCTGCTGAATCTGCGGGGATGCCAACATCCGCGCCACCACCAATGCCCCGACACATTGCGACAGAATCGCCCAGGCCAGGCTGTCGCTCTCCAGAATCTGCGCCCAACTTTCCTGAAGTCGACAAATCCACAGTTCCGCCTGTTCCCGCACGACGACATCCGAGCGCGCAATCTCGGCGCCCAGTGCCGGTAACGCGCAACCCAGCTCAGGTTGCTCGACATGAGCCATGCTCAAATACAGCTTCAGGCACCGTTCCAACCGTTCGCGATCCTGTTCACCCCGCCCCCCCAGCCGATCCAGGCTCTGGCACAACTCGCGCTCGACGATAGCCGCGAACAACGCATCCTTGGATGAGAAATGGCTGTAGAAAGCTGCGCCACTGAGGCCGATCGCCTTCATCAGTCCGTCGACGCCCATGGTTGAAAACCCGGCTTTTTTTGCAGACAGCGAGCTGCTTTGCAGTAGCTTTTCTTTGGTTTCAAGCTTGTGACCGGCGGAGTACCGCATGTATTTGCCCTCGCAATGGACTGCCTTGACGCTGGGCAAATCCTAGCATAACGTTCGTTCACTTAACGATCGTTTACTAAAGGGATCCACCCATGAATAACAAGAAGGTCGTATTGGTTGTCGGTGCAGGTGACGCCACGGGCAGTGCCATTGCCAAGCGGTTCGCCAAGGAAGGTTTCATCGCTTGCGTCACACGTCGCAGTGCCGACAAATTGCAGCCATTGGTGGAAGCCATCCAGGCAGACGGCGGCGAAGCCCATGGTTTTGCCTGCGATGCGCGCAAGGAAGAGGACGTTATTGCGCTGATCGAAGATATCGAAACCCGTCTCGGGCCGATCGAAGCGTTCGTTTTCAACATCGGCGCCAACGTGCCTTGCAGCATTCTCGAAGAAACCGCACGCAAGTACTTCAAGATCTGGGAAATGGCCTGCTTCTCAGGGTTTCTCAATGCCCGGGAAGTCGCCAAGCGCATGGTCACCCGCGGGCGCGGTACCATTCTGTTCACCGGTGCTACTGCCGGACTACGTGGCGCCTCCGGTTTTGCCGCATTCGCCGGCGCCAAGCATGGCATCCGCGCACTGGCGCAGAGCATGGCCCGGGAACTCGGCCCGATGAACATTCACGTTGCCCACATCGTGGTCGACGGCGCCATCGACACCGATTTCATCCGCAGCAATTTCCCCGACAAGTACGCCACCAAGGATCAGGACGGTATTCTCAACCCAGAGCACATCGCCGAGAACTATTGGTACTTGCACAGCCAGCCAAGGGACGCCTGGACTTTCGAACTGGATCTGCGCCCTTGGAACGAACGCTGGTAACCCCTCCCAATAACAACAATGAGTGCAGCGATCATGAGCAAAACCGTGGAGTTCTACTTCGACCTCGGCAGCCCCGCCACCTATCTGGCATACACCCAGCTGCCAGGAATCTGCGCCAAGACCGGCAGCCAGCTGATTTATATTCCGATGTTGCTGGGCGGCGTGTTCAAAGCCACCGGCAATGCGTCACCGGCGATGATCCCGGCCAAGGGCCGCTACATGTTTCAGGACCTGGACCGCTACGCCAAGCGCTACGGCGTCCCCCTGAAATTCAACCCGCACTTTCCGATCAATACCCTGATGCTGATGCGGGCGGTGACCGGCATTCAATTGCGCCACCCGGAGCGCTTCCAGGCGTTCATCGACTGCCTGTTCAAAGCGTTGTGGGTTGAGGGTCGCAGCCTCGATGAACCGGCAACGGTTGCAGCGGTGCTGACCGAACACGGCTTCAATCCTGAGCAGGTACTGGCACTGACCAATGATGAAGCGGTCAAGACTGCCCTCAAGGACAACACCGAGACAGCCGTGAAGCGTGGCGTCTTCGGTGCGCCGAGCATGTTCATCGACAACCAGTTGTTCTTCGGTCAGGACCGGCTCGACTTCGTCGAAGAAGCCTTGCGCTAGATCTCTACCACCAGACGTCCCCGGGCTGCTTTTGACGAAAGCAGCTCATGGGCCTCGCCGGCTGATTCAAGCGTGAACCGACGCGCATCGAGCAGCGGCTTCACTTCTCCGGCTTCAATCAACAAGGCAGCCTGGCGCAGGATCTCGCCATGATGCTCGCCACCCTTTCCAGTCAGCAGCGGCAACAAGGTAAACACACCAGAGTAGGTCGCCCCCCGGAATGACAGCGGCGCCAGACTATGCTGCCCCCAGCCCAGGCAACTCAGGACATGCCCGTGGTAGATGCGCGCAGCCTTGAAGGACGCATCCAGCGTTTCACCGCCGACCGTGTCATAAACGATATCGAACCCCTCCCCCGCCGTGTACTCGCGGACATAGTCGTCAACCGACATCTCTCGGTAATCAATGAACGTTGCGCCATAACCTTCAATAATCCCGCGCTGCCCTGCGGACCCCGTCGCAAAAACCTCGGCACCGAATGCGTGGGCAATTTGCACCGCCACATGCCCGACGCCACCCGCCCCACCGTGAATCAGCACCTTTTGCCCGGCACCCACTCGTGCCCGATCAACCAGTCCTTCCCAGGCAGTAATCAACACCAGCGGCAAACCAGCGGCCTCGCGCATGCTCAGATTTACCGGTTTACGCGCAAGAAGCCGCGCATCGACCACCGCAAATTCGGCCAGCGAACCCTGCACGCCGCCAATGCCGGTCGCCAACGCATAAACCTCATCGCCCGGCGCCCAGGCCTGCACGCCCTCACCCACAACTTCGATCACACCCGCCAGATCCAGTCCCAGCACTGCCGGCAACGGCTGTCGGGCATGGGCGGCCTGCCCGGTACGAATTTTCAGATCCAGCGGATTCACACCACTGGCTTTGATCCGCACCAATACCTGCCCGGCACCCGCCACGGGGCGTTCAAGTGAAACCAAGCGTAGCGGCCCATTGGCGGTGTCCACTATCAGGGCATTCATGTGCAGTGAGTCAGTCATTTCGGTCATTCCTGTGGGAGAAAGTGAAGCCATGTTCTCCCAACCGACTCATGCCGATAAGAAGCCAAAAGACTATAGTGATCATGCCAAACCGGCATGAATGAGGCGCTCCGTGGACAAGCTCAACGCAATGGCAATCTTCGTCCGGGTGGTCGAGCGCGGTAGTTTTTCCGCCGTGGCCCGGGAGCTGCAAACCACCCAACCCACCATCAGCAAAGTTCTGCGCGCCCTTGAAACCCAACTGGGCGGCAAGCTGATTGCCCGCAGTACGCGCAAGCTGTCGCTGACCGATGAAGGTCAGCGGTACTACAACGAATGCCGGAATATTCTTGCAGCGGTGGATGCTGCCGAACACAGTTTCCAGTCCGGCCGCGAAACAGTCGCCGGGGCGTTACGCATCGGCTCATCGGTCAGCTTCGGCCGCCTGCAGATCGCTCCAAGACTGCCCGATTTTCTCAAGCTATACCCACAGATTCAGATCGACCTGCACCTGAACGACCAGAATCTGGATCTGGTCAGCGAAGGCCTGGATGTCAGCCTGCGCATCGGCGAGTTGAATGACAGCAGCATGATCGCCCGACGAATCGGCACCACCCACCGCGTCACCGTTGCAGCACCTGTCTATCTGCAACGCCATGAACATCCGCAATCGCCGCAGGATCTGGCGCAGCACAACTGCCTGCAATTCAACCTGCTCGAATCGCAAAACCTGTGGACTTACGAGAAGGACGGCCAGCGCCACGAGGTGCGCATCAAAGGCAACGCCCAGAGCAACAACTCCGAAGCGATCCGCGAAATGGTACTGGGGGGATTGGGGATTGCGCTGTCACCGGTCTGGCTGTTCAGCGAGGACTTGAAGGCCGGTCGAGTGATCGCCCTGTTGCAGGACTACCAGACCCGATCACTGCCGATACACGCCGTGTCCCCGGCGAACCGTCGCCAGTCCGCCAGGGTCAACGCGTTTGTCGAGTACATGACCCGGGCGCTGGCAGCAGCGCCCGAGCTTCAACCCATCAAATAGCGGCAGTACGCGTGTTCAACCACGCCAGTGCCTCACCGCTGAGCAATGGGCTCAAACGCTCGCGCACCTCGGCGTGATAGGCGTTGAACCATTGCTTCTCTTCCTGCGTGAGCAAGGACGGTTCCAGACAACGGGTGTCGATCGGGCAAAGGGTCAGGGTTTCGAACTTGAGGAATTCGCCGAACTCGCTGCTTCCGGCAACTACGTTCATTGCCAGGTTCTCGATCCGCACACCCCAGCGGCCCGGACGGTAAGTGCCCGGTTCGATGGAGGTGATCATCCCCGGTTGCATGGCGGTTTGCGGCGCCGGCGCAGCCTGATAGGCGATCACCTGCGGACCTTCGTGCACGTTGAGGAAATAACCTACGCCGTGACCGGTGCCATGGCCGTAATCCACGTTCTCGGCCCAGATCGGCGCACGGGCAATCGCATCCAGCAGCGGCGACAGAATGCCTTTCGGGAAGTGCGCGCGGGACAGCGCGATCACGCCCTTCAACACGCGGGTGCAGTCACGTTTCTGTTCTTCGCTGGGCGTGCCGACCGCCACCATGCGCGTGATGTCGGTGGTACCGCCCAGGTATTGGCCGCCGGAATCGATCAGCAGCAAGCCGTCACCCTCGATCACCGCGTGCTCTTCCGGGGTGGCGTGGTAATGCGGCATCGCGCCGTTGGCGTTGTACGCAGCAATGGTGTTGAAACTCAGCGATACATAATCCGGGCGACGCTCACGGGCCGCCGTGAGTTTCTCGTCGATGGTCAGCTCGGTAATGCGCTCGCGGCCCCAGGCCGATTCCAGCCAGGTGAAGAACTCGCACAGCGCCGCGCCGTCCTGCTCCATCGCCTGACGAATGTGCTCGGCATCCGCCGGGCTTTTTTGTGATTTGGCCAATGTGGTCGGATTCAGGCCTTCGACCAGTTTCACGCCGCTGTCGAGGTTGCCCAGCAGGCCGCTGGTCACCCGCGCCGGATCCACCAGCAGGCTCGCGCCGTTCGGGATCGCAGCCAGGGCCTCGGCAACTTCGCTGTAGTCGCGCAAAGTCACACCGTCCTTTTCCAGCACGGCGCGCAGATCAGCGTCGACCTTGCTCAACGCCACAAACAGCGTGGCCTGTTGCTGACCGATCAGGGCGAAGGAAACAAAAACCGGGTTGAACGACACATCGCCGCCGCGCAGGTTGAACAGCCAGGCGATATCGTCGAGGGTGGCGATGAAGTGCCAGTCCGCGCCGCGTTCCTGCAGGGATTCACGCAGCTGGGCGAGTTTCTCGCCACGGCTGACGGTCGCCTGCGGCGGCAAGTGTTGATAGATCGGCGCGTTCGGCAGGCCCGGACGGTCGCTCCAGACTTCGTTCAACAGGTCGAGGTCGGTACGCAGGCTGGCGCCCCGCGCTTCAAGCTTGCTGCCCAGGGTCCGCGCCGAGGCCACGGCCATTACCGCGCCGTCGACGGCGACCACGCCACCTTCCGGTGTCTGCTCGGCCAGCCAGTCCAGCGGGCTCGGTTGACCCGGTTGCAGTTTCACCAGTTCGATGCCGCTGCCCTTGAGCTCCTTGGTCGCCTGTTCCCAGTAACGACTGTCAGCCCAGACCCCGGCGAAATCGGTGGTGACAATCAACGTGCCGACCGAACCATGGAAACCCGACAACCATTGCCGCCCCTGCCAGTAACCCGGCAGGTACTCCGACAGGTGCGGGTCGGCGGACGGCACCAGCAGTGCGTGAATGCCTTCGCGACGCATCAGTTCGCGGGTGTGCGCCAGGCGCTGGGGAACCGTTCCTTCGGTCAAAGTCTGGGTACTCATCGTGTCTCCTGCCAATCACTTCATCGTTATTGTTCGGTGCCGTTCGAAGCCGGCTCGTTAAAGCCCTGTCGCCCAGAATGCCGGAGCACTGGCGCAGGCGGTCTTGATCAGATCTACAGCTTTGTCGATGTCCTCGGCGGTGGTGAAACGACCGAGGCTCAGGCGAATGGTGCGGCCGGCCAGATGGGCATCGTGCCCCAATGCCAGCAAAACGTGGGACGGTGTGTTGCTGGCGGAGTTGCAGGCCGAAGTCGCAGAAAACGCGATCGAATGGCTCAGCGCCGCCGGGTTGAACTCGCCTTCGCTGAAGGTCAGGCTCAGGGTGTGCGGGATACGCTGACTGGCGCTGCCGTTGAGGCGTACGCCGGGCAGGCTCAACAGTTGTTCGAGCAAACGCTCGCGCAACGCGACGATGGTTTTCTTCTCGTCATCGAAAGCTTCGGCGGCCAAGGCAAACGCCGAGCCCATCGCGGCGATCTGATGCGTCGCCAGCGTGCCGGAACGCAATCCGCCCTCGTGGCCACCACCGTGAATCTGCGCCTGCAAACGCTGTTGCGCACGCGGGCCGACGTACAGCGCACCGATGCCTTTGGGGCCGTAGAGTTTGTGTGCCGAAAACGACATGAGATCCACCGGCCATTGCGCCAGATCGATCGCGACCTTGCCGGCGCCTTGCGCCGCGTCGACGTGGAACAAGGCCCCGCGTCCACGCACCACTTCGCCGATGGCCGGGATGTCGTTGACGGTGCCGAGTTCGTTGTTGACCAGCATCAGCGACACCAGAAAGGTGTCATCGCGCATCGCTTCGCTGACCGCTTGCGGGGTGATCAGGCCCTCGGCGTCCGGCACTAGATAAGTGACAGCGACACCGGCGTCCTGCAATTGCCGGGCGGTATCGAGGATGGCCTTGTGTTCGATCTGACTGGTGATGATGTGGCCGCCGGACACGCCGCGTGCCTGGGCGACGCCTTTGAGGGCGAGGTTGTTGGATTCGGTGGCGCCGGAGGTCCAGACGATCTGTTGCGCCTGGGCGCCGACCAGTTCGGCGACTTGCCGGCGAGCGTTCTCGACCGTTTGCCGGGCCTGCTGGCCGAAGGCGTGGGAACTGGAGGCCGGGTTGCCGAAGTTACCGTTGAAACCCAGACACTCGATCATCACCTGGATGACTCGCTCGTCCACCGGAGTGGTGGCGGCGTAATCGAAATACAGCGGACGTGTGTTCATAAAAAGACTCGCAGAGCGTGTTCCGGGATCAGGAAGCTCGTGTCTACAAACGGCACGACGCAGCCTTGTGAGCTGCGTCCGGGTTCGAGAGCGTCATCAATACCTGATCGGATGCCGTTAAAGAAGAACAACTTCATTTAAAAGTGCGTAGGAACGCTCCTGAACGCGACTTTAACAGGCATCGGGCCGGCGGTTGTAGCACTGCGTCAGCTAAAGCTTTCAAGGAGTAACGGATACAGCGAAATCACCAGCAGCGCCGCCATGCCCCAGTTGAACACCCGCAACCAGCGACGATCCTTGAGCACATTGCGCAGCAAAGTCCCGCACGCCGCCCAGACGCCGACGCTCGGCAGGTTGATGATGGCGAACACAGCAGCGATCACGATCACGTTGGTGAAATAACCCTGCATTGGCGTGTAGGTGCTGATGGCGCCAATGGCCATGATCCACGCCTTGGGATTGACCCACTGGAAGGCCGCTGCGCCGAGGTAGCTGATCGGTTTCGCCTCGCCGGATTCGCTTTCGCCGACCGGGCCGGAATGGGCGATTTTCCACGCCAGGTACAGCAAGTAGGCCGCGCCTACGTAGCGCAGAACCGTATAAAGAAGAGGATAAGTCTGGAACACCGCGCCCAGACCAAAACCCACCGCCACCACCAGCACGAAGAAGCCGCAGGTAATGCCGAGCATATGGGGGATGGTGCGGTTAAAGCCGAAATTCACGCCCGATGCCAGCAACATGGTGTTGTTCGGCCCCGGTGTGATCGAGGTGACAAGGGCAAACAGGGCAAAGCCCAGCAGCAGGTCGAGCGAGAGGGTCATGGCAGGCAATCCGTCAGGGTCATTCAGGTGTTGACCCTATCCCACGGCGCTGCGCAAACCCACGGACAGTTGGGTAAAACTTCAAGCAGTACAGTTGCGGATCAGCTAGGACGACCATGCAGCTGTACGGTCCGCTCGGCGCTCATCTCACCCTTGTTATCAAACCCGAAAGGCTTCTGTGGCTGGCCGAGCAATTCGGCTTTTTTCACCTGGTATTCCTCGAAGGACAAGCCGCGACGGTTCAGGCTTTCGAGGGCCAGTTCGCGGGTTTCTTCCGCCGTGTAAGGGCGAAGTTCCGGAGACACATGGCTGGCGCAACCAGCGAGAACGGAGACAGCGAGCATCAGGGAAACAGTCAGTAAACGATTCATGGGAGCGTCCTGGCGTGGCGGTGTTGGTCGATGGAGAAAGGCTACGCCCGGGCACACTCCGGCAGAAATCAACGCTCTCAATAGTGGCTATCAGGTTTCCGACAGATCAGTTTTAAATATTCATAAAAGATCTATCAATATCAATTAACAGTCTTTTACGGAATAACAGTCAGCCTTTATAAATCCCTCATCGCGTTCGGCACTGTTGCTCCGGCAACTGTTTCCCAGGCAACAGCGGTTCAACAAACCGGCCTGATAGTCACAGGACCACAGCCCCCGACAGCGCTCAAAGCCCCGGAATACGGGCCTCGAAGGAATTGGTACAGCGCTTGCTCTGCTCCGGTGACTACTCACTGCTCGCCGAGCAACTGTTGAAAAAGGAACTGACCATGTCACGTCCACTGAAAGTCGTCGCCCTGTCCGGCGGAACCTGGCGTCCATCGCGCACCCTGGTGCTGACCCAGGCCCTGCTGACCGAATTGTCCGGGCACCTGCCCGTCGAGAGTCATCTGATCGAACTCGGCGACATCGCCCGCCCGCTGGGCGCCGCACTGTCCCGTCAGGAACTGCCGGCCGAGATCGAAGCCGAGCTGCAAGCCATCGAACAGGCTGATCTGTTGATCGTCGCGGCGCCGGTGTATCGCGGTTCCTATCCGGGACTGCTCAAGCACCTGTTCGACCTGATCGATCTGAATGCGTTGATCGACACCCCTGTACTGCTCGCCGCCACCGGTGGCAGCGAACGCCATGCGCTGGTGCTCGATCATCAGTTGCGCCCGCTGTTCAGTTTCTTCCAGGCCGTGACTTTGCCAATCGGCGTGTACGCCACCGAAGCCGATTTCGCCGACTACCAGATCACCAGCGAACCACTCAAGGCACGCATTCGTTTAGCCGCCGAACGCGCAGCGCCGCTGTTCGGTGCTCACCTCAAACCGTTGCTGAAAATCGCTTAAGGAGCTGTTCATGGATGTTTTCTGGTTCCTGCCGACCCACGGCGACGGTCACTATCTGGGCACCACCCAAGGCGCGCGCCCGGTTACCCTCAATTACCTGAAACAGGTGGCGCAAGCCGCTGACAGCCTCGGCTACCACGGTGTGCTGATTCCCACCGGGCGTTCCTGCGAAGATTCGTGGGTGATCGCCTCGGCGCTGGTGCCGTTGACCGAGCGCCTGCGTTATCTGGTGGCGATCCGTCCGGGGATCATCTCGCCGACGGTCTCGGCGCGCATGGCCGCCACCCTGGATCGACTGTCCAACGGCCGCTTGCTGATTAACGTCGTGACCGGCGGTGACCCCGACGAAAACCGGGGCGACGGCAGTTTCCTCAGCCACCGCGAACGCTACGAAGTCACCGACGAATTCCTGAAAATCTGGCGCCGGGTGTTGCAAGGCGAAGCAGTGGATTTCGAAGGCAAACACCTGAAGGTACAGAACGCCAAAGTCCTGTATCCGCCGGTGCAGAAACCCTATCCGCCGCTGTACTTCGGCGGCTCCTCCGACGCCGCCCACGACCTGGCCGCCGAGCAGGTCGACGTGTACCTGACCTGGGGCGAACCACCGGCCGCCGTCGCCGAAAAACTTGCTGATGTGCGTGAACGCGCCGCCCGTCACGGGCGCAAAGTGAAGTTCGGCATCCGTCTGCACGTGATCGTGCGCGAGGCCGCGGAAGAAGCCTGGAAAGCCGCCGACAAACTGATCGAACACATCAGCGACGAAACCATCGAGGCCGCGCAGAAATCCTTCTCGCGCTCCGACTCCGAAGGCCAGCGGCGCATGGCCGCGCTGCACGACGGGCGCCGCGACAACCTGGAAATCGCCCCCAACCTGTGGGCCGGCGTCGGCCTGGTACGCGGCGGTGCCGGTACTGCCTTGGTGGGCGATCCGCAGCAAGTGGCAGCGCGGATCAAGGAGTACGCGGATCTGGGCATCGAGAGCTTCATCTTCTCCGGCTACCCGCATCTCGAAGAGGCCTACCGCTTTGCCGAGCTGGTCTTCCCGCTGCTGCCCGAGCCGTATGCAAGCCTGGCCGGACGTGGCGTCACCAACCTGACCGGGCCGTTTGGCGAAATGATCGCTAACGATGTTCTGCCCGCCAAAGCCAACGCCTGAGGAAGACCGAGTGACTGCCAAACCGCAAAGCACCCTGCTCTCCCCCTTGCAGACCGCCCGACAACTGGCCGCCGAATTCGCCCTGACCGCCGTCGAGCGCGACGAGCGCGGCGGCACGCCGAAAGCCGAGCGCGATGCCCTGCGCGACAGCGGACTGCTGGCCCTGAGCATTCCCACCCGTTACGGCGGCCTCGGCGCGCGCTGGAGCGAAACCCTGGAAGTCGTGCGCGAATTCGCCAAGGTCGACAGCTCGATCGCCCACGTCTTCGGTTTTCATCATTTGATGCTGGCTACCGTGCGGCTGTTTTCCCGACCGGAACAATGGCAACCGTGGTTTGAGCAGACCGCGCGGCAGAACTGGTTCTGGGGCAACGCGCTCAATCCGCTGGACACCCGCACCGTGGTCAAGGACCTCGGCGGCTGGCGCGAGTTTTCCGGCAAGAAAAGCTTCTGCTCCGGCGCCAGCGATTCGCAGATGCTGATCGCCTCGGCGGTGGACGAAAGCAACGGCGGCAAACTGCTGATCGCGGCGATCCCCAGCGGCCGCAGCGGCATCACTTTGCACAACGACTGGAACAACATCGGCCAGCGCCAGACCGACAGCGGCAGCGCCACGTTCGAACGGGTGCGGGTCGAGGAATCGGAACTGCTGCTGGATCCGGGTCCGTTGAGTACCCCGTTCGCCTGCTTGCGCCCGCTGATCGCGCAACTGACGTTCACCCACATGTTCCTCGGCATCGCCGAAGGGGCCTTCGAAGAAGCGCGGCAATACACCTTGAGCGAAACCCGGGTCTGGCACAAATCCTCGGTGCGCGAGGTGCGTGAAGACCCGTATGTGCTGGCCCATTACGGCGAGTTCTGGGTTGCCCTCGAAGGCATCCGTCTGCTGGTGGAGCGCGCCGCTGCATTGCTTGACGAGGCCTGGGCCAAAGGCCCGCATCTGAGCGCCGAAGAGCGCGGTCACCTGGCCACGGCAATTGCCACGGCCAAGGTCGCCGCCAGCCGCCAGGGCCTGGAGATTTGCAGCCGGTTGTTCGAAGTCACCGGCGCCCGTTCGACCCATGCTTCGCTGCGCCTCGACCGCCACTGGCGCAACCTGCGCACGCAAACCCTGCACGACCCGCTGGATTACAAACTCCATGAGCTGGGCGACTGGGCGCTGAACCAGTCCCTGCCGGTGCCGACGTTCTATTCCTGATTTCCTTTCGTGGAGCGAGACCCATGCAACTGCTGACCCTGCCGCCCTCACCCGCCCTGGCCACTTCGATTCGCGCGACTGCCCAGGTCTTCGAAGACCCGAAGTCCCAGGCGTTGCTCGCGCATCTGCAACAAGTCGCACCGAGCGAAGCCAGCGTGCTGATCATCGGCGAAACCGGCACCGGCAAGGAACTGGTAGCGCGGCATATCCACAACCTGAGCAACCGACGCAACCGGCCATTCATTGCGGTCAACTGCGGGGCGTTTTCCGAATCGCTGGTGGAAGCCGAACTGTTTGGCCACGAAAAAGGCGCCTTCACCGGCGCCCTCAGCGCCAAGGCCGGGTGGTTCGAAGAGGCGGATGGCGGCACCTTGTTCCTCGATGAAATCGGCGATTTGCCGATAGCGATCCAGGTCAAATTGCTGCGGGTCTTGCAGGAGCGCGAAGTGGTGCGCCTCGGTTCGCGCAAGAGCATTCCCATCGATGTGCGGGTGTTGGCGGCGACCAACGTGCAACTGGAGAAAGCCATCAACGCCGGGCATTTCCGTGAGGATCTGTATTACCGGCTCAACGTGGTCAATCTGGAACTGAGCCCGTTGCGCGAGCGGCCCGGCGACATTCTTCCGCTGACCCGGCATTTCATCGAAGCCTACAGTCAGCGCCTGGGTTACGGACGCATCACCATCAGCCCCGGCGCCGAACACAAATTGCGCGGCTACAGCTGGCCGGGCAACATCCGCGAACTGGAAAACGTCATCCACCACACGCTGCTGATCTGCCGCAACGGCGTGATCGAACGCGACGACCTGCGCCTGTCGAACCTGCGCATCGACCGTCCCGACGATCAGCACGGCAGCGTCGACGATTCACCGGAAGCGCTGCTCGAACGCGCCTTCCAGAAACTCTTCGAACAACAGGCCGGCGCGCTGCATGAAAAGGTCGAAGACGCGTTGCTGCGTTCGGCCTATCGCTTCTGCCACTACAACCAGGTGCACACCGCCGCGTTGCTCGGCCTGAGCCGCAATGTGACCCGCACGCGGCTGATCAAGATCGGCGAACTGGCGGTGAACAAGCGGCGGCCCACGGAAAACCTGCAGGGCGAACGCTTGATCCAGCTGTCGATCTAGCCCACCAGTTGGCAGTGCAAACCATCGTCGTGACTGCGGGCGATGCTGCTGAGCACCTGGAATGAACCGAAGGTCACGGTTCGCGCCTGATGGGCGCGGATCAACTGCCAGAAATCCTGCTCGCCGGTTTCGAAACTCTGGAACGCCGCCTCCCCCGCCTCACGGGATTGCCATTGCAGGAAACCCAGCACCCGCCGGCCATCATCGCTGGCCTGAACGCTGGCGCTGACGAAACCGGCATAACGCTGGGCCAGACGCTCGGTCTGCACAGTCAGCGCCGCTACCAGAGCCGGTTGTTGACCGGGCTCGATTTCAAATTCGATCAATTGGGTGAAGCTGCGGTTTTTCGCTGTGACTTGCATAACGCCCCCACTCGGTCAGGCGAATCTTGCGATTCGAAGGCCTGCAGGGTAAAACCTCGAGTTAACTAGAGGTCAAGGGGCAATTTTCAAATGGTCACAGCGGAAAATTTGCACAGGCAACTCACCGTCGGCGAAGTCGCGGCGCGCAGTGGTGTCGCCGTCACCGCCCTGCATTTCTATGAATCCAAAGGTTTGATCAAAAGTCAGCGCAATGCCGGCAACCAGCGGCGTTATCCACGGGAAGTGCTGCGCCGGGTGGCGCTGATCAAGGTGGCGCAACGGTTGGGCATACCTTTGGCGGAAATCGGCGAGGCGTTGAAACAGCTGCCGGACAACCGCGCGCCGACAGCAGCTGACTGGAAGGTTCTGTCGGAACAGTGGCGGCGGGAGCTGGATGAACGAATCAATCAATTGATGCTGCTGCGGGATCGACTGACCGGTTGTATCGGCTGCGGCTGCCTGTCGATGGAAGCCTGTCCGCTGCGCAACCAGGGCGATGTGCTGGGCGAGCAAGGGCCGGGAGCGCACTTTCTCGATGTCCCGGATTGACGGTTCCCTCAGCGTGGGAACCGTCAAATCGATCCATCAGAAGCCCGGCGCAATCTGCCCTTTGTAGCGGGTCAGAATGAACTGACGCACTTCATCGGAATTCAACGCTTTGGCCAGTTTCTGCAAGCCCGGGTCGTTGATGTTGTCGGGACGGGCGACCAGAAACTCGATGTACAGGCTCTTGCCCTTCTCGACGATCAGCGCACTGTTGGTGTCGATTCCGGCTTCCAGCGCGTAGTTGGCGAATACGAAGGCCAGGTCCACCTGGCTCACCGAGCGAGCCAGCAACGCGCCTTCCAGTTCACGGATTTTCAGGTGCTTGGGGTTTTCGACGATGTCGCGCTGGGTGGCCAAAGTGTTGCTCGGATCCTTGAGTTTGATCAGCCCCGCCTCATGCAACAGCACCAACGCGCGACCGGTGTTCACCGGGTCATTGGGGATCGACACGCTGGCGCCGTCTTTCAATTCCGAGATGTTTTTGATTTTGGTCGAGTAGGCGCCGAACGGCTCGATGTGCACGCCGACCACCGGCACCAGATCGGTGTGGCGGGTCTTGTTGAAGTCATCGAGAAACGGCCGGTACTGGTAGTAGTTGGCGTCGAGGTTTTTCAGCGCCAGTTGCTGGTTGGGCTGGATGAAGTCGGTGAAGACCTTGATGTCCAGGTCCACGCCTTCCTTGGCCAGGGTCGGTTTGACGAATTCGAGGATTTCCGCGTGCGGCACCGGGGTGGCGCCGACGATCAGTTTTTCGTTGGCGTGAGCGCCGAACGACAGCACGGCAGCCAGAACGGCCAGGGTCTTTTTCATGGTTTGCTCCAAGGCAGATTTGAGTGGCCGTCGTGGTGTGGACGTGGGGCCTTTATGGGATGAACTGTTTTTTCTTCAGCGGCGGCTGTAGTGCGCCACCAGTCGGTCACCGGTCATTTGCAGGGCCTGCACCAGAATCAGCAGCAACACCACGGTGACTACCATCACGTCGGTCTGAAACCGCTGATAGCCGAAGCGGATCGCCAGATCGCCGAGCCCGCCGCCACCGATCACGCCAGCCATCGCTGTGTAATCCACCAGTACGATGGCGGTGACCGTCACCGCCGCCAGCAGCCCGCCCCGGGCTTCCGGCAACAGCGTGTGGCGAATGATCTGCCAGGTGTTGGCGCCCATCGCCTGGGTCGCCTCGACCACTCCGCGATCGACTTCACGCAATGCGGTTTCCACCAGCCGCGCGAAGAACGGTGTGCAACCGACCACCAGCGGCGGAATCGTTCCGGGCACGCCCAGCGACGTGCCCACCAGCAACGTGGTCAGCGGAATCAGCACGATCAGCAAAATGATGAACGGCAGCGAACGCAGCATGTTCACGATCACCGACAGCACCCGGTACAAGCCGACTGTTTCATGCAACTGGCGCTTGCCGGTGAGAAAGAGCAGCAGCCCCAGCGGCAAACCCAGCAACACCGTGAACAGCAGCGCCGCACCGAACATGCTCAACGTATCGAGACAGGCCTGGGCGATGTCGGCCCAGTAAATGTGTTTGAACCACTCGGCCATGATCAGGACCAGTCGTGGCGCGGTGGCTTGACGCCGTTGAGTAGCCAGTTGCCGACCACGTGGTATTTCCAGCGCACCGGGTCATGCAGGGTGTGCACCCGGGCGTTGCGCCAGTGGCGGTCGAAGTTGTGCTTCTTCAGGGTCGAACGGGTGCCACCGAGTTCGAACAACTTGTTACTGGCCTCGATGGCGATTTCGGTGGTCAGCACTTTGGCCTTGGCCACCGCGAGTGACGCCAGTGCGACGTTGTCTTCATCGGGTGCCGGACGTGCGGCGTCGAGCGCCCAACCGGCGCGTTCCAGCAACGCCTCGGCGGCTTCCAGACGGATTTCCAGTGCGCCGATCTGAATGATCGTCAGCGGATCTTCGCTGGCCTTGTCCACACCCGCATCGATCCATGGCCGGGCGAACTGACGGACGAACTCAACCGTGTCACGCAGCGCCGCCCGGGCAATGCCGGCGTCGATGGCGGCAGTGGTCAACTGGGCGAACGGCCCGGCCAGGGTCGGGCTTTCGTAGGAGCGATACGTCGGGAAAAGATTGAACGGTGCTACGTGAAGATCTTCCGCCAGCACGGTGCCGCTGGACGTGGTGCGCTGGCCGATGCTGTCCCAGTCGTCGACGATCACCAGCCCTTTTGTGCCGCGCTCGACGAACGCCAACTGGCCCTTCTGTTCCTCATCCAGCGCCAGGACCGCCAGCCAGTGAGCATAGAGCGAACCGGTGCAGTAACCCTTGCGGCCGTTGATCACGAAGCCGTCACTATAACGACGGATCGTGGTCTGGATGTCCTGCACATTCTTGCCGCCGGTTTCCGACAGCGCATTGGCAAAGCGATGACCTTGCAGCGCCAGTTCAAAAAAATGCGCCTGCTGTGCGGGCGTGCCTTGCAGGCGAATATCCTTGAGCAGGCAGTAGTGGTTTTGCGGGATCTGCCCGAGGGACGGATCGGCGGCGGAAATGATCGCGATCACCTTTGCCAGCACCGCACTGGACACCTGCGCGCCGCCGTACTCCTTCGGCACGGTAATGCCCCACAGGCCACTGTTGGAGTACATGTCGACGATTTCGGCGGGCACTTCACGGTGGCGGTCACGCTCGCCGGCCTGCTCCTGCAAAACAGCGGCGACCTGTGCGGCCACGCGCAAGGCTTCGGCGTCGTCGGCGATCCGATGGGCGGCCGGCGGGTTGATCGGATAAACGGCAGATTCAGACATGGATGACTCTCGGTATCGGTGTTGTACCGGGTCATTGCAGCTTCTGTGCCTGTCTGGCAGCCCTTGTCTGACGCGGTTTTCAACGGCTATCAACAGATCCTGGCGATGAAAACCCGCGCATTCTGTTGCTTCACTGTCGATGGCTGAACACTGCTCGTCGGCTACTCGTTCATGGCAGCGCGACGGATCTATAGTTGAGCGACCGGAAACCCCGGCGAAGGCAAACCTTCAGTCACTCATAAAAAAAGGGAGTACCGCCATGAGCGTCCAACCCATCCCGGAGGGGTACCACAGCGTGACCCCGTATCTCGGCATCCATAAGGCCGCCGAGGCCATCGATTTCTATAAAAAGGCGTTCGGTGCCACCGAAGTCATGCGCCTGAGCATGCCTGACGGTCGCGTCGGCCACTGCGAACTGCGCATCGGCGACAGCGCGATCATGCTGGGCACACCCTGCGACCAAGGGCCATTGAGCAACCCGGACAGCGCCGTGTCCGTCGGTCTGCATCTGTACGTGACCGATGTCGACAAGTCGTTCCAGCGTGCACTGGATGCCGGGGCGAAGGCAGTGTCCGAGGTCAAGGATCAGTTCTACGGGGATCGCAGCGGTACGTTGAAAGATCCTTATGGGCATCTGTGGTTCCTGGCCACACGCAAGGAAGACCTGACCCAGGAGCAGATCGAGCAGCGGGCAAAGGAAATGTTTCAGCAGGCTCAGTAACGACGATTCTCCATTCCCGCGCCGCGCGCGGGGATGGGTGAACACGATTCATGAACCGTCGAACCACGCTTCACGCCTTGTCATGAACGCCCGGCGATTTCAGGATGCAGGTCAACCGCCTGAATAAAGGATAACCCCGATGTTTGCCGGATTCGTTAAAGACCAGCGCCACGTCAATGGCGTGGACATCACTTATCGCCTCGGCGGCAGCGGCCCCGGCCTGCTGCTGTTGCACGGGCACCCGCAGACCCACGTCATCTGGCACAAGGTCGCCGAGCAACTGGCCGAGCATTTCACCGTGGTTGCCGCCGACCTGCGCGGTTACGGCGACAGCAGCCGACCACCCGCCGATGAGCGGCACGTCCACTATTCCAAGCGGGAAATGGCCTGCGACGGCGTGGAACTGATGAAGGCGCTGGGCTTTACGCAATTCTCGATCCTCGCCCACGACCGTGGCGCCCGGGTCGCCCATCGCCTGGCCCTCGATCACCCTGCTGTCGTGCAGCGCATGGTCCTGCTGGACATCGCGCCGACTCTGGCAATGTACAGCCAGACCAACGAAGCCTTCGCCCGGGCCTACTGGCACTGGTTTTTCCTGATCCGCCCGGCGCCGCTGCCGGAAACCCTGATCGAAGCCGATCCCGAAGCCTATCTGCGCAGCGTCATGGGCAGCCGCAGCGCCGGGCTCAAGCCGTTCACTGACGAAGCGTTCGCTGAATACCTGCGCTGCCTGAGCCTGCCCGGCAGCGCCCGTGGGATCTGCGAAGACTACCGGGCCAGTGCCGATATCGATCTGGAACATGACCGGGCCGACCTCGCGGCTGACCATCATCTGAGCTTGCCGCTGCTGGTGTTGTGGGGCGCTGAAGGCACGGTCGGTCGTTGCTTTGATCCACTCAGGGAATGGCAGCAGGTGGCCACCGACGTGCGCGGCAAATCCTTGCCCGCCGGGCATTACCTCGCTGAAGAAGTGCCCGAGCTGCTGCTCGCCGAGGCACTGCCGTTCCTGCGCTGAGCCATCCCGCCCATCCGCTCACCACGATTCCAACAGGCGTCGTGGTGAGATTGCAGTCGCGAAACATTTACTTTCACATCCTTCATCGGGATTTGCTTCAGTCATCCGTCTTATAGAGATGCGGGCCAGTCGCGTAGGCAAAAGCCACGACCGGCCCTTCAGGGACTCCCGTGCTGCGAAGCCCGTAGCGCCGAGCCCCCTCACTGAATCAAGACCCGTCATCATGTCGAAGAAATCCCGCTCGAAACTGTGGTTCCTCGTACACAGCTGGTTGGCGTTGCCGATCTGGTTTTTTGTTCTGATTGTCTGCGTCACCGGCACCCTGGCGGTGGTCAGCCAGGAAATCGTCTGGCTGGCCAACCCGCAGATGCGCGCCAGCGCACCGTCGGACGACGCACCGCGCCTGAGTTACGACCAGATCCTCGCCGAAATCAAAAAAGCCGAACCGCAGACGCTGGTGCAAAGCATCAGCCGGCCTGACGAGTCGCACTTTGCCCTCGACGTCGAGGTCAGCTACCCCGACGGCCGCTCGCTGACGGTCTACGTCAATCCTTACACCGGGGTCATCCAGGGCACCGCGCCGACCTTTGACTTCAAGGCCTTCACCCGCGCCTTGCACGGCTGGTGGCTGGTGCCGTTCACCAACGGTTTCAGCTGGGGCTGGTATCTGGTGTCGTTCCTCGGGCTGCCGATGCTGGCGTCGCTGGTGACCGGGCTGGTGGTGTACAAGCGCTTCTGGAAAGGCTTTTTCCGTCCGACCCTGCGCTTCAACCACGGCGCGCGGATCTTCTGGGGCGACTTCCATCGCTTGAGCGGTATCTGGTCGATCTGGTTCATCGCGGTGATTTCCATCACCGGGGTCTGGTTTCTGATCCGCGCCCTGCTGTTCGATTTTCAGATTTCGATTTCCAGCGAGCCGATCATTCCGGCCATGTCCCGTGAAAGTGTGCCGATCTCCACCGACGGCACGCCCCCGCCAAAGATCAGCCTGGATTCGGCCATCGAGATCGCCCAGACAAAAATCCCGGGACTCGAAGCCAGTTTCGTCAGCCTGCCCGGCAACGCCTACAGCCACATGAGTGTCGGTGGTCGCGGCTGGTATCCGCTGATGTTCCAGACCGCCACGCTCAATCCTTACAACGGTGAGATTGCCGCCTCGCGCCTGCTGTCCGACCGGTCGGCCGTAGAGTTCGTCACCGAATCCATGCGTCCGTTGCACACCGGCGACTTCGGCGGGATATGGATCAAACTGGTCTGGTTCTTCTTTGGTTTGCTGCTGAGCATGATGGTCCTCAGCGGTCTGCTGATCTGGACCAAACGTACCGCACTGGCCACGCTCAACGCCCTCAAGCGCGAAGACAAGAGAAACCGCAAGGCGATACCACGATCGACTCCTCGACATGAGCCTTCGGAGGTGAGCCCGTGAGCCAGAGCAAAGCAATATCACCCTCGCGCGTCCGCCGGTTCTGGCACAAGTGGCGATTCCACCTCAATGTCCTGCTGTTGCTGATTCCGCTCGGGTTCATGCCCAAGTACTTTGCCGATGCTTCGCTGTTTCGCGGCGACAGTGGCCTGGGCGAACGGGAGATCGGCGAAATCCAGGTCGGTCCCTGGAGCCTGCGCCTGGCGGAGCTGCGCAATCAGGCGCCGATCCTGACCGGCCCTGCCGGTTACATGAAGGACTTCAGCGCCGCCCTTTGCGACGCCTGCATCGATCACGTCAAGGCAACTTACCTTCGCATCGGCAAACCCCGCAGCCTGCGGGCTGCCGGCGTGATCTTCTTCGGCACGCCGTATCGCATGGGCACCCGGTTGCCGGTACCGGAAAAGACCGCCGCCGACGCCGAGCTGTGGATCACCATGGAAGGCTGGGACGGCAACATGCACCAAGCCTCGATTCCGCTGAGCCAGGCCTCACCCGCCACCCTTGCCTGGCTGAACAAACAAGGAGCCAAACCATGAGCCGCCCTTTTCACCCGATCATGAATGCTGCCTTGCTTGCACTGTGCGCCGGTTTCAGCGCCAGCGCCCTGGCCCACAATCCGATGTGCGAGTGCAAGGCCATCGATGCCGAGCAGATCAAATGCACCGGCGGTTTCTCCGACGGCAGCGGCGCGCCGGGGGTGACCCTCGACGTGATCGGTTACGACGAGACCATCCTGGTACCGGGCAAGCTCGGCGCCGATTCGACCCTGACCTTCAAGAAACCCGGCGCCGAGTTCTACGTGCTGTTCGACGCCGGCCCCGGCCATGTGGTCGAAATCGACCAAGCGGATATCGAAGCCCCATGACCACGCCGACCACTCAAGTTGTTCGCCCCGCCGGTGCCGGCCATGAAACCCTCAATGTGCTGCTGATGTGCCTGCTGATCCTCGCGGTCGCCGGCTCCGTGGTGGCATGGCGCGGGGTATCCCACGAACCGGAGCCGGTTTCCAGCCATCAGCTCGACGCCCGCCGCGACCTCGGCGCCAGCGAGCAAGGCATCTACGCCGACCTGCGGGTAACCCTCGACGAAATCCACCTGTTGCGCGAAGAACAGCAAACGCTGCCGACCCCGCAGAACCTGGCCGATGAAGGTTTCGCCCCATTCGCCCAGGACGCCAGTTCGGTCAGTCGTGGCGGTCATGCCTGGCAATTGCTGGCCGACACCACCTACTTCGGCCACAGCCAGGCACCGGCCGTGGCCGGCTCGTTTCTGATGCGCCTGAACGACGCTGCGCCGGACATCTGGCTCAACCGCGCTGCCGATCTGCAAGCGCCGACAGACCTGTCCGACGCGGCACTGACCGCGGCCGGATGGAAACAGATCGTCGCGCAATTCGATGCCGGGGTGACCCGCGAGCATCGTCATTGAACCCTCGCCTTCATTCGAGAGAAGTCCGCTTGCCCATGCCTAGTTCATCTCAACGCCGCCCCTTCCTGCGCCTGCTGCTGATCGGCCTGTGCGCCTGCCTGCTGAGCCCGCTGGCCAGCGCCGATCCGGCCAAACGCCTGCGCATCGGCATCACCCTGCACCCGTATTACAGCTATGTGGCGAACATCGTCGGCGACAAGGCCGATGTCGTGCCGCTGATTCCCGCCGGTTTCAACCCCCACGCCTACGAGCCGCGCGCCGAAGACATCAAACGCATCAGCGGGCTGGACGTGATCGTGCTCAACGGCGTCGGCCATGACGACTTCGCCGACCGCATGATCGCCGCCAGCGAAACGCCGGACATCAAGACCATCGAAGCCAACGAAAACGTGCCGCTGCTGGCCGCCACCGGAGTCGCCGCGCGCGGTGCCGGCAAAGTGGTGAACCCGCACACCTTCCTGTCGATCAGCGCCTCGATTGCCCAGGTCAACAACATCGCCCGGGAACTGGGCAAGCTCGACCCGGACAACGCCAGGACCTACACCCAGAACGCCCGCGCCTACGGCAAACGCCTGCGGCAAATGCGCGCCGACGCCCTGGCCAAACTGACCCAGGCACCGAACGCCGAACTGCGGGTCGCCACCGTTCACGCGGCTTACGACTACCTGTTGCGCGAGTTCGGCCTGGAAGTGACGGCGGTGGTCGAGCCGGCCCACGGCATCGAGCCGAGCCCGAGTCAGTTGAAGAAAACCATCGATCAACTGCGGGAACTGGACGTGAAGGTGATCTTCTCCGAGATGGATTTCCCGTCCACCTACGTCGAGACCATCCAGCGCGAATCAGGTGTGAAGCTGTACCCGCTGTCGCACATTTCCTACGGCGAATACACCGCCGACAAGTACGAAAAGGAAATGACCGGCAACCTCAATACCGTGGTTCGGGCGATTCAGGAGTCCGGCGCATGACGGCACAGGAAAACCTCTCGATCGTCAGCAGTGGCCCGACCCTGGAATTTGCCGAAGTCAGCCTGACACTGGGGCGCACCACGATTCTGGACAAGGTCAGCTTCCAGGTGCAGCCCGGCCACGTGCATGCGCTGGTCGGCCCCAACGGCGGCGGCAAGAGTTCGCTGATCAAGACCCTGCTCGGGCAAATGCCCCATCAGGGCCGGCTCAGCCTGCAATGGCCCGGCGAGCCCGGCACCATCGGCTATGTGCCGCAGGCGCTGGAATTCGACCGGGGCCTGCCGATGACCGTCGACGACTTCATGGCTGCCATGTGCCAGCGCCGCCCGGCGTTTCTCGGCCTGAGCAAGCGCTACGCCGGCGCCATTGGTGAGGCGCTGGAGCGGGTCGGCATGCAGGACAAACGCAAGCGCCGGATGGGCGCGCTGTCCGGTGGTGAACGCCAGCGGGTGCTGCTCGCCCAAGGCCTGATCCCCGCCCCGCAACTGTTGGTGCTGGATGAACCGATGTCGGCCCTCGACGAAGCCGGAATCCAGGTGTTCGAACGCCTGCTCGGCGACTGGCGCGCGACGGGCATCACCGTGCTGTGGATCGAACACGATCTGGAAGCCGTCGGACGCCTGGCCAATCGCGTCACCGGCCTCAATCGCCGGGTGCTGTTCGACGCCACGCCGCAGCAGGCGCTGACCCCGGAACGTCTGCTGACCCTGTTCTCGACCCATCCACGGAGCGCTGCCTGATGAGTTACGAAGCCTTTCGTTTGATGGTGCAGGGGTGGGCCACGTCCGGTTACCTGCCGGAAGCCCTGGCCTACGGTTTTGTGGTCAACGCGCTGCTTGCCGGCCTGTTGATCGGCCCGGTGCTCGGCGGTCTCGGCACGCTGGTAGTGGTCAAGCGCTTCGCGTTCTTCTCCGAGGCGGTGGGTCACGCGGCGCTGACCGGCGTGGCCATCGGCATTCTGCTCGGCGAACCCTACACCGGGCCGTACGGCAGCCTGTTCGGCTACTGCCTCCTGTTCGGCATTCTGCTCAACTACCTGCGCAACCGTACTGGCCTGGCACCCGACACGTTGATCGGCGTGTTTCTCTCGGTGTCCCTGGCGCTGGGTGCCAGCCTGCTGCTGATTCTGGCAGGCAAGATCAATGTGCACATTCTGGAAAACGTACTGTTCGGCTCGGTGCTGACGGTCAACGGCAATGATCTGGCAGTACTGGCAATCGTCGGTTCGCTGGTGATGGCCCTGGCCTTGCCGCTGTACAACCGCATCATGCTTGCGAGTTTCAACCCGCAACTGGCAGCGGTCCGCGGCGTCGCGGTGAAGACCCTGGACTATCTGTTCGTGATTCTGGTGACGCTGATTACCGTCGCGGCGGTGAAAGTCATCGGCGCGATTCTGGTCGGGGCCCTGCTGGTGATTCCAGCGGCGGCTGCGCGTTTGCTCAGCCAGTCGCTCAAGGGCTTTTTCTGGTGTTCGGTGCTGATCGCCACGGTCAGCACGCTGTGCGGGATTCTCGCGCCCATCGTCTTTGACCTGCCGATTCCGTCCGGCGCCGCGATCATCCTCGTTGCCGGCATCGGCTTCGCCCTCGCCGCCATTGCCCGGGGCGTCGTCCCCAGTCTGAAAGGGAACCTTGGATAAATGTCTTTTTCTTTGCGACAACTTGCCCTGGCCATCGCCCTTAGCGGCGCTGTCTCCAGCCCATTGCTGGCCGCCGAAAACCCCGTGCGCGTGCTGGCCTCGCTGCCGATCACCTATGGTTTGGGCGAAGTGCTGCTGAAGGGTACCGACATCAGCCTGGAACGCGCGGCACCGGCAAACCTGCCGGGCAGCCGTCAGTCCGCGTACTTCACCGGGCGCGGCGCTCCGGCACTGGACAAACTGGCCAGCGGCGCCGATGCAGTGATCGGCGTGCGCTCGCTGTGGGCTGAAGACCCGCTGTACCCGATGGCCCGACGCAGCAACATCCGCATTGTCGAAGTCGATGCCGCCCGCCCGGTGGACGGCGCCCTGCCCGGCATTGCCGTGCAACCGGGGCTGAAAGTCGACGGCCTGAACAGCCAGCCGTGGCTGGCCAGCAACAACATGGGACGCATGGCGGACGTGATGGCGGCGGACCTGGTGCGTTTGGCGCCGAAAGACAAACCGAAGATCGAGGCCAACCTGGCCGCACTGAAACAGCGACTGCTGAAACTCAGTGCCGACAGCGAGGCACGTCTGGCCAGTGCCGACAATTTGAGCGTGGTGAGCCTGAGCGATCATTTCGGCTATCTGATCGGCAGCCTGAATCTGGAATTGGTCGGGCAGGATCCGCGACCGGACGCCGAATGGACGCCGGAAGACCTGAAAAAATTGACAGCAACGCTCAAAGACAACGACGTGGCGGTGGTGCTGCACCATCGGCAGCCGTCGGACGCAGTGAAAGCGGCGATTGCCGAATCGGGCAGCCATCTGTTGGTGCTGAGCACCGATTCGGCGAATCCGGTGGCAGAGCTGGAAGGGAATGTGGACGCGCTGCTCAAGGGCTTGAGCGGCGCGTAACGCCATTAGGACCGCGTCATCGTTCATCGCTGGCAAGCCAGCTCCCACAGTGATTTGAGGCGTTCGCGAGTAATGTGCAACGCAACAAAAACCTGTGGGAGCTGGCTTGCCAGCGATGAGGCCTTCACAGGCAACAAAAATTCCAGACATGAAAAAACCCGCTGACTGTTTCCAGTCCAGCGGGTTTCTTTTTGGCTGAAGAGTTACTGTGCAGCCGCTTGCGCTTCCATCTTCTGGCGCAGGCTCAGCGGACGCATGTCGGTCCAGACTTCTTCGATGTAGGCCAGGCATTCCTTTTTCAGGCCGCTCTTGCCCACGGTGCGCCAGCCTTCCGGAATGGCCTTGTAATCCGGCCAGATCGAGTACTGCTCTTCGTGGTTGACCACGACCTGAAAGAGGATGTCCTCGCGGTCGAATACTGACGTCATGCTGTGTCTCCATCGTTGTAGGGGTGGGCTGCACGGTGGGTGCAGCCGGGTATGTAGAAGGAACGTTCGGCGCGGCGAAAAATTTACAGGGCGGCAGTCGCGGCACTCAGCGCCCGGCCGAAGATCTCGGCGACGCGGTCGATTTCAGCGGCGGTGATCACCAGCGGCGGCAGGAATCGCACCACCGCGCCATGCCGTCCGCCCAGCTCCAGGATCAGACCGCGCTTGAGGCACTCGCGCTGCACCAGCGGCGCCAGGCGCGCAAACGCAGGTGGATGACCCAGTGCATCCGGTGCACCGTTCGGATCCACCAGTTCGACACCGAGCATCAGGCCGCGACCGCGAATGTCGCCCAGTTGCGGGAAGTCACGCTGCAGGATATGCAGATGCTCGCTCAGGCGTTCGCCCATGGCGGCGGCGTGTTCGCAGACCTTGTGCTCGACCAGGTAACGCATCACCGCGGAACCGGCGGCCATCGCCATCTGGTTGCCACGGAAGGTGCCGGCGTGGGCACCCGGCTGCCAGGTGTCGAGCCAGTCGCGATAGACCACCACCGCCAGCGGCAGGCTGCCGCCGATGGCCTTGGACAGCACCACCACGTCCGGGGTGATGCCGGCGTGCTCGAAGGCGAACATCTTGCCGGTACGGGCGAAACCGCTCTGGATCTCGTCGACGATCAGCGCGACGCCAGCCTTTTCGGTGATGCGACGCAGACCGCGCAGCCACTCGATGTCCGCCGGGATCACCCCACCTTCGCCCTGCACCGCCTCGACGATCACCGCCGCCGGCAATTGCACACCGGCCTCCGGGTCGTTGAGCAGGTTTTCCAGGTAACTCAGATTGGCCTTCACACCCGCCGCGCCACCGAGGCCGAACGGGCAACGGTAGTCATACGGGAACGGCATGAACTGCACGCCATTGCTGAGCAGCGCGCCCAACGGCTTTTTCGGCCCCAGGCTGCCCATCAGGCTCAAGGCGCCCTGGCTCATGCCGTGGTAACCGCCGGAGAACGACAGCACGGTGCTGCGGCCAGTGGCGGTGCGCACCAGTTTCAGCGCGGCTTCCACCGCGTCGGTGCCGGTCGGGCCACAGAACTGGATCTTCGCTTCCTTGGCCAATGCAGGCGGCAGCAAACCGAAGAGGTCCTGAACGAATTGATCCTTCACCGGCGTGGTCAGGTCAAGGGTGTGCAGCGGCAACTCATCGGCCAGCACTTGCTGGATGGCCTCGATCACCACCGGATGGTTGTGCCCCAGCGCCAGGGTACCGGCACCTGCCAGGCAATCGATGAAGGTACGGCCTTCAACGTCTTCGACATACAGACCCTTGGCACGCTTCAGCGCCAGGGGAATGCGTCGCGGATAGCTGCGGGCATTGGATTCCTGCTGGCTCTGGCGGGCCAGTAACGGCGATTCATTGAACTGATACAGCGTTTCCGCCGGCGCGGAGGCGATCCGGGCCGACGACTCTTCGATAAGGCTGGTGGCGACTGACATCTCTCGACCCCTCAATTCGCTATGGATAGTGACCAAAACTGCACACCGCACAGGTGCGCGTTCCGGTCCCGGGGCGCACATGCAGGTTTTCCTGTTCTGGAAACGCACCAGCACGTCGAGGATTTACACCCTTGAGCGAGTTGTCATGCCGACAGCGGCAGCGACTTGTGCATCGGCAGGCTGCGCATGCCGTGGCGAATGAGCGGCGGCGCCGATTCGCGATAACCCAGACGTCGATAAAAGGCTTCACCGGTGCGAGTGCTGGTGAGCACGGAACGGGCGCTGCCGCGAGTCAGCAGCCAGCCTTCAAGGTCAGTCATCAGCGCCCGGCCCACGCCCCGGCGAAACCATTCCGGCTGCACATGACACAGCGTGATATCGCCATTGGCCAGCGCCATGCCGACACCCACCGGACGGTCCTGCAATAACGCAATGTTCAGGTAGCGCTGTGGGTCGGCCAGCCAGGCGCTGATGTGTTCCGTCGATTGCTGACGAATCCAGGCGTCTACGAGGTGTGGATCGTTACGATGATCGAGTGCGCAACCGACGCGGATCGAGCGCTCGACGATGCGACTGATGATGCCGGTATCGGCCGCAGTGGCCGGGCAAATGTAGATGGATGCATCCATGGCGCTGTTACCTCAATCCATTGAGTCAAAGGCTGGGGCGACAATAGCGGCGCGCCCGGCGAATGACCAATGGAGAGAAGTTACATTTGATGTGCCGGGCTCAGGCCGGTTGCAGCGGCATGGTCAGTTCGACCCGCAAGCCATCCGGGCGACTGTCGAAATGCAGGGTACAGGCACAGCGCTGGACAATCGCCTGGACAATCGCCAGCCCGAGCCCGCAACCGGTGCTCTGGCCGTTGCGCCAGAAGCGTTGGGTCAGGTGTTGCAGATCGTCCGGTGCAATTCCCGGCCCGTGATCGCGCACCACGAAACGCACGCGGTTGCCGATGGTTTCCAGGCTCAGCTCCACGGCCCCCTCGGTCGGGGTATGGCGCAGGGCGTTATCGAGCAGGTTGCGCAAGGCTGCGATCGACAACACCGCCGGCATTTGCAGCGGTGCACTGGACAGTTTTTCAGGCAGGTGCAGTTTGATTCTCTGACGTTCGTCGCTGGCGGAGTCCTGAATCGCCAGTCTTGCCACTTGCTCGGCGCTGCACTGCACCCCGTCGTCGAACGACAGGCTGCCCTCGACCCGGGCCAGCAACAGCAATTGCTCGAGGGTTCGGTGCAGGCGGTCGGCGCCCTCCTCGGCCCGGGCCAGGGACTGATCGCGGGCGTTGCCGTCAGTCATGCGCGCCACTTGCAGGTGGGTCTTGATCGCCGTCAGCGGGCTGCGCAGTTCATGGGCGGCGTCACCGGTCAGGCGACGTTCACGCTCGATGGTCTTGCCGATGCGCTGGAACAGTTGGTTCTGGGTTTCCAGCAGCGGTTTCAGTTCGCTGGGGAATGACTGCAACTGCAACGGTTCGAGGGAGTCGGCATTGCGGCGCATCAAGGCTTCGCGCAAGCGATTGAGCGGTGCCAGGCCCTGACCGATCCCCAGCCACAGCAGGCACAGGCAGCCGAGCAGCGCCACGCCCACCGGCACCGAGGCCGCCAGCAGGATCGACATGTTCAGGGCTTCGCGTTCGATCACCCGGTCGGCGGTGGTGATCCGCACATCGCCCCGGGCCAGGGTGAACGTGCGCCACGGCGCGCCATCGATCATCTGATCGTGGAAGCCCATTTTCTGCGCCTCCAGTGCCTGCTCCGGGTTGTTGTGGCTGCGGGCGAGGATCTCGCCACGCAACGAGCTGACCTGACAGGCCATGCCGCCGGGAATGTTCAACTGTTCGGCACTGAAATGGGTGCCCTCGCCCTTGCTCGGAATTGCCGGCAATTGCTCCAGCAGCCCGGCGACCATTCGCGCCGAGGCCACCAGCCGCTGGTCGAGGGAAAACATCATCTGGTTACGCAGGTCGCTGAGCATCCAGGCAGCCGCCAGTGCCCAGATCAGCGCGAATGCGGCGCCGAGGGTCAGGCTCAGGCGCAGGCGCAGACTCATCACTTGTCGGGTTCTCCACCATCGGCCGGGCCCAGGCGATAACCGAGACCACGCACGGTTTCAACGATGCCTTTGCCCAGTTTGCTGCGCAGGTGATGGATGTGCACGTTGAGGGCGTTACTCTCCAGCTCATCGCTGAAACCGTAGACGCTGTCCTTCAATTGCTCGGTGGACAGCACCCGGCCACGGTTGTGCAGCAGGGCTTGCAGCAGGGACTGTTCGCGGCGGGACAGGTCCACCGAACGGCCGGCCAGCGTGGTTTCACGGCTGCTCGGGTCGTAGGTCAGCGCGCCGTGCTCGATCAGGTTGACGCTGCGCCCGGCCACCCGGCGCAACAGGGTTTGCAGACGGGCAAACAATTCACGCAGGTCGAACGGCTTGAGCAGGTAATCGTCGGCGCCGGACTGCAGGCCGTCGACCCGGTCGGTCACCGAGTCCCGCGCGGTGAGGATCAGTACGGGAATTTCCAGACCTTGCTGGCGCAGTTGCTGCAACAGTTTTAGCCCATCTTCGTCCGGCAGACCGAGGTCGAGCACCATCACGTCAAATTCGGCGACCTTGAGGATCGCCCGGGCCTTGGAGGCGGTGTTGACGTGTTCGACCGTCAAGCCCTGAGCCGTCAGCCCGGCGACGATGCCGCTGGCGATCAACTCATCGTCTTCGCAAACCAGTACGTGCATGGGAGCTCCATGAGAAAAAACACGAGTCAAGCAGGAGAGGATTAAGCGGCAATTATGGGCACTGTTTGTGCCAAGGAAAAGCACGATCCCGAATCATGCGGCTACGGAAAACTTCTTTTCCAACACGAGCTACTGCGCCACCAACTAAAAAACCAAGAAAACAACTTATCAACCCAATAAATCACACCCGACACAAACAGCAAACATCTACGTAATGCACAGACGTTATTTACCGCGATAACCTTTCAACGCAACACAAACAACAACCAACCAAACAATCACCACTTAATTAAGAAAAAAGATCAAATGTCCAAACTTAAAAACTTTGTCGCCATCGACTGGCGCTCCGGCACCGACCGTATTTATTTCTTCCTCAAAGATAACGACACCTATTCCCGCTACGACAATGGCGACGAAAAAATATCCGATGATTATCCGCAACCGATCAAGGGCAACTGGGACAGGTTCGATGCCCATGTCAAGCATCTACGCTTCGGATTCACCCAAACACTGGCGGGCGACAAGGATATTATCTGGTTGTTCTTTAACAACGGCGATAAGCCATGGGTGTGTGCCTATGACCAGGACAAAAACAAGATTGACGCCTTTTACAATCTTTCCAACTCTCTCTGGACGCCGATCCTGCCCTACTTTGAAAGAATCATCGCCGGTACATGGCTGGAAGCGCTCGGATAAAAATCCCTGTTTCGCTTCCTGTTGAATGACGGAACTCATCTGACATTCGATACTATAAAGCAACAAGTAAAGCACGATCCCATAGCGGTATTGCCCGGACTTGCACCTTATAAACATCGTCTTGTTACTGCGGCTCAAGTTGATCCTACTTTCAGCGACAACCTCTGGTACATCTTCCTGACCAATGACCAGTTCGTGACCTACAACATGCAAAAAGGCCGGGTCGAGGGAGGCGTGCACAATGTCAGTGGCAGATTCGCCGGGTTGACCCGGGGCCTCTGACTCCCCAAACCGTCTGCAATGCTGTAGCGTCGCGCAGGTTCTACGCATGGAGATGCCCGGTTAATCATCGGTTAATCGCTGCCGCCCATCGTGTTCATCACTTGCACAGGGACAAGGCTCCACCATGCGTCATATTTTTTTGTTGTTTGCACTGTTGATTTCGGGTCTGGCCCAAGCAGGGAACGATCCTTTTGCGACAAAACCGGAATTTCTCCCGGTCGACAAGGCCTTCGTCCTGACCTCCGAACGTCTGGATTCCGGTGAAACCCAACTGTTCTGGCAGATCGCCGACGGCTACTACCTGTATCAGAAACGCCTGAAATTCGACGGGCTGGCGGCGCAAAACGCTCCGGCGCTGCCCGAAGGCGAATCCCACAGCGACGAGTATTTCGGTGAGCAACAGGTCTATCGTCAGGGTCTTGAACTGAAAATCCCGGCGGCAGCCAAAGGCCAGATCAAGGTCAGTTATCAGGGCTGCGCCGATGCCGGCCTGTGCTACCCGCCACAGACCCGGGTGATCGACCTCGGTGGCAAAGCGGCCGCTGCGGCGACCGGTGAGGCACAGGATCAAGCGTTGGCCAGCGGCCTGCAACAGCATTCGCTGGGCTGGAGCCTGCTGGTGTTCTTCGGGCTCGGCCTGTTGCTGGCCTTTGCGCCATGTTCGTTGCCAATGCTGCCGATTCTGGCGGGCATGGTGGTCGGCAGCGGTGCCACGCCACGTCGTGGTTTCGCGCTGGCCAGCAGCTATGTGGTTTGCATGGCGCTGGTTTATGCGGCGATGGGCGTGATCGCGGCGCTGCTGGGAGCAAACCTTCAGGCCTGGTTGCAAAACCCATGGTTGCTCGGGACGTTCGCGGCGGTGTTCGTGATTCTGGCGCTGCCGATGTTCGGCTTCTTTGAACTGCAATTGCCGGTGGCCGTGCGTGATCGACTGGAGCACGCCTCGCGCAGTCGCAGCGGCGGCAGCCTGGTCGGTGCGGGTGTACTGGGCGCGTTGTCCGGCCTGCTCGTCGGCCCGTGCATGACCGCACCGCTGGCCGGTGCCCTGCTCTACATCGCGCAAAGCGGCAATGCCCTGCACGGTGGCTTGATCCTGTTTGCCCTGGGCATCGGTATCGGCATCCCGCTGTTGGTGCTGGTGACGGTCGGCAATCGCTTCCTGCCGAAACCCGGTGCGTGGATGAACCTGCTCAAGGGCGTCTTCGGCTTCCTGTTCCTGGGCACGGCGGTGTTGATGCTGCGTCCGGTGCTGGACTCGTCGCTGTGGCTCGCACTGTGCGGCGCGCTGCTGCTGATCGCGGCCTACAGCGCCTGGAAACAGTCCGAAGGCTTCGGCCGGGTGGCCCAGTTGTTCGGCGCCAGCTCGCTGTTGCTGGGACTGTGGGGCAGTTTGCTGGTGGTGGGTGCAGCGGGCGGTAGTGATGATCCGTTTCAACCATTGCAGGTGTATAGCGCCGGACGCACCGGCACGGCGGCACCGAATGGTCACGAAGCATTCATTACGATCAAGGATCCGGCGGCCCTGCAGAGTGAACTCGACGCCGCCAAGGCTCAGGGTCAGTGGGTGTTGCTCGATTACTACGCCGACTGGTGCACGTCGTGCAAAGTCATGGAGAAAAAAGTGTTTGGCCAGGCGCGGGTGATGCAGGCCCTGAGCGATGTGCGTTTACTGCGCCTCGACGTCACCGATGACAATGCCGCCAGCCGCGAGCTGCTCGGCCGCTACAAGGTGCCGGGGCCACCGAGTTTTGTGTGGATCGGCACCGACGGTGAAGAGCGCCGCAGCCAGCGCATCACCGGCGAGGTCGATGCCGACACCTTCCTGCAACGCTGGACCACCACCCGAGATGCCCGTTAATGCTGACCTTCACCCTCGGCACCTTTGCCATTGCGCTCAACCACCTGCTGCTGATCAGCGCCCTGGCGCTGGCAACATTCGTCGGCTGGCGGGTGGCCAAACGCGGTGGCGATAACCCCGAGTCGGCGCTGTTCAGCCTGTTTCTGCTGGGCATGCTCGCGGCGCGCATCGCGTTTGTCGCCGTGTACTGGGGTCACTATCGCAACGATCCGTGGCAGATCATCGACCTGCGCGATGGCGGCTTTCTCGCCTGGCCGGGGGTGATCGTGCTGTTGCTGGCGGCGCTGTATCGCGGCTGGCGTCGGCCGGGTTTGCGTCGACCGCTGGGTTTCGGTGTAGCCAGCGGTGTGGCGTTCTGGGTACTGGCGACCCTGTCGCTGAACATTTATGAGCAAGGCACACGCCTGCCGGACATCACCCTGCGCAACGCCGCCGGGGAAACCGTGAAACTCGCCGACTATCAGGGCGGCCCGCTGGTGATCAACCTGTGGGCCACCTGGTGCCCGCCATGTCGCCGGGAAATGCCCGTATTGGAAAACGCCCAGCAGCAACGCCCGGACCTGACGTTCCTGTTCGTCAACCAGGCCGAAAGCATGCAAAGCGTCGCGACCTTCCTCGAAACCCAGGGCCTGAGCCTGAACAACGTGCTGTTCGACCGCAGCGGGCATCTGGGTCAGGCCGTGGGTTCCATGGCATTGCCGACTACGCTGTTCTATAGCCCTGACGGCCAATTGCTGGCCAGCCATCTGGGCGAATTGTCGAACGCCAGTCTGGCCCGGGCCCTGGAAAACTTCGACACCCCGAATCCGACTACGAACGCCGCACCGGCCACCTCTGCAAGGAAACTGCCATGCCCCGCCTCCGCCACCTGTTGACGCTGTCTCTGGGCGCCGCCCTGCTGCACTTGCCGTCGGTGCAGGCCGCTGAACAATTGCCTGACGCGATCAAGAAGATCGAAGCCAAGGGCGCGAAAATCGTCGGCCAGTTCGACGCGCCCGACGGACTGCGCGGTTACGCCGCGCAATACCAGAACCGTGGCATGGCCCTGTACCTGACGCCGGACGGCAAGCATGTGCTGCTGGGCAATCTGTACGACGCCGACGGCAACGACCTGAGCAGCGCACCGCTGCAAAAACTGGTGTACGCACCGATGGCCAAAGAAGTCTGGGCCAAGTTCGAGGCGAGCAACTGGATTCAGGACGGCAAAAAGGACGCACCGCGTACGGTGTACCTGTTCAGCGACCCGAACTGCCAGTACTGCAACATGTTCTGGGAACAGGCCCGCCCTTGGGTCAAGGCCGGCAAGGTGCAGTTGCGGCACATCATGGTCGGCATCATCCGCGAAGACAGCCCGGCCAAATCCGCCGCGCTGCTGGCGGCCAAGGACCCGGCCAAGGCCCTGGACGATCACGAGAAGGCCGGCAAGTCCAGCACGCTCAAGGCCATGAAGGATATTCCGGCCGCCGTGCAGACCAAACTCGCAGCGAACATGCAGTTGATGGAAGATCTGGAATTGCAGGCCACCCCGGCGATCTTCTACATGGACGACAAGGGTGAACTGCAACAACAGCAAGGCGCGCCGACGCCGGACAAGCTGGCGAAGATTCTCGGGCCGATGTAACGCCTGGTTTGCAGGCGCCTGAACGGGCGCCTGCTCGCGAAGAGAGATTCGCTCTAGCGGTTGCGCTCGTTCAAAAAAGTAAACAAAACCTCCGTCACAAACCCGGGATTCTCCAGATTGGAGATATGCCCCGCCTCCGGCACCAGCACACACGGGCAGCCGATCAGTTCGGCCATTTCCTGTGCTTCCGACGGAGGACGGGGTTTGTCCTGATCGCCGCAAACCACCAACGTTGCTGCCGCATTCAGCTCACCCAGACGCGGCAGCAGATCATCACGGCCAAAGGTGATTCGCCCCATCGGCACGATGCTTTGACGCAAGCGTTCGGCGGAATAGCCGGCGAGTTTTGCGCGGAAACCCTGATACAGCGCGGACTCCCGGTCGATGCCCGGACGGAAGAAGATCGGCACCACGATGTCGAGCAACTGCTCGGAGATCCCGCCGCTTTCCTCGATCTGTTTGAACAGCGAAAAGTAATACTGACGGGTCGGTTCCGGCTCGACGCCGACATAGGTGTCCATCAGCACCAGACCATTGAGCCGCTGCGGTGCCGACAGCGCGAGGCGCACGCCCCACATGCCGCCGACCGACAGTCCCACCAGCGTCACCCGGTCGATCTCCAGATGGTCGAGCAAGGCCAGTGCCTGACGTGCGATGTCATCCAGCGATGTGGTGCCTTCAGGCAAACATCCGGACTCACCATGGCCCCACAGATCCAGCGCAATCACCCGATAGTGCGGCGACAGCGCTGCGATTTGCGGTGCCCACATGGCCTGGTCCCACAGGTAACTGCCGGCCAGCAACACCGCCGGGCCTGTGCCTTGATCAATGTAATGAAGCGCTTGTCCGTCAACCTCGAAGAAAGCCATCGATTCACCTGCACGGTAAAAAAGAGAACCGGCAGACTGAGCTGCCGGTTCTCGATCGTCAACCTTGGAAATGTACGCGAATGTACAGGTTGAATGGTGTTGAACGCGCAGCGCTGAAGACTACAAACCCTCCAGTTCCGCCATCAGATCATTCAACCGATCCACCTTCTCCTCGGTAATGTCACTGGCCGCCAGCCCTTCGATGTACTCGGCCAGTTCCTCCACCGTGCTGCACTCGAACATCGCCCGCAGCGGCACGTCCCGCTGCAGGGCTTTCTGCACCCGCGAGGCGATCTGCGTAGCAAGCAGCGAGTGGCCGCCGAGTTCGAAGAAGTTGTCGCGTACCCCGACCTTCTCGACCTTCAGCACCTCGGCCCAGATATCGGCCAGGGTTTGTTCCAGTTCGCTGCGCGGCGCCAGGTAATCCTGGCTCTGCAACTGGCCAATCTCCAGCGCCGGCAGTGCCTTGCGGTCGAGTTTGCCGTTGGCGTTGAGCGGCAGACGGTCGAGCCACAACCAGTGCAGCGGCACCATGTATTCCGGCAATTCGGCGCGCAGGCGCTGCTTGATTCGTTCCAGTCGTTCACTCGGGTTCAGTGCGGAATCTGCAGCGACAAGGTAGCCGACCAGATGCTTGCCATTCACGCCTTCCTGCACACCGACCGCACCATCGCGGACTTCCGGTTGTTCGTGCAGACGCGCTTCGATTTCACCCAATTCGATGCGGTAACCGCGAATCTTCACCTGATGGTCGACCCGGCCGACGTATTCCAGCACGCCGTCACTGCGGCGGCGCGCCAGGTCGCCAGTGCGATACAGACGCTCGCCCGGCGCACCGAACGGGTTCGGCACGAACACCGGCGCGGTGCGCAGCGGATCGCTGACATAACCGCGACCGACACCGGTGCCCGCCACGCACAACTCGCCCACCGCACCCAGCGGCACCAGATCCAGCGCGCCATCGAGCAGATACAGCAAGTTGTTGTCGGTCGGCGTACCGATTGGCAGGTAACTGCCGCGAGTCGAGGCCATATCGACGCGGAAGAATGCTACGTCGTCCGAGCATTCCGCCGGGCCATAGGCGTTGACCAGCCCGATCTCCGGATAACGCAGCAGCCATTGGTGCGCCAGTTCCGGCGGCATTGCTTCACCGGTCGGCAGCATCCAGCGCAAGCCGTCGAGGCTCAGGCGATCCGAAGCGAGCATGCCCTGAATCAGCGACGGTACGCTTTCCAGCACGGTGATGCCCTGCTGTTGCACATGCACCAGCAAACCTTGTGGATCGTGGGCGATGGTGTTCGGCACGATGTCCACCCGCGCCCCGAACAGCGGCGCGGCGAGGAACTGCCAGACCGAAATGTCGAAGCTTTGCGAAGCGGTCTGGGCGATCACATCGGCTTCGCTCAGGTTCAAGTAAGGCACCTTGCTCAACTGGTTGTTGAGCATGCCGCGCTGCTCGACCATCACGCCTTTCGGCAACCCGGTGGAGCCCGAGGTGTAGATCACGTAGGCCAGATTGTCCGGGCCGCTGAAGATGCCAGGATTCGCCGACGACACCGCGCCGGCCTGAACCTCTTCCCACACCAACAGGCGTGGGCGGTTGGCGCAGCTGAATTCATCCAGCAAGGTCGTCGCCTGTTCACGGCAAGCCTCGGTGCACACCAGCACTGGCGTGCGGCTGAGTTCGATGATGCGTTGCAGACGCTGGCTCGGCAGACCCGGATCCAGCGGCAGGTAACCGGCACCGGCCTTGAAGCTGCCGATGATCATGCCGAGCAGATCCAGATTGCGCTCGCCCAGCAGCGCCACCGGTTGATCCCTCTGCACCCCGGCCGCGACCAGTGCATGGCCGAGTCGGTTGGCGTTCTGGTTCAGCTCGGCATAGCTCAGTTGCTGATCGAGGCAACTGGCGGCAATGCGTTGCGGATGCGCCGCAACCTGCGCTTCGAACAGTTCGACGTAGCTCTGCTCCAGCGGATAGTCGTGCTCACTCTGGTTGCAGCCGTGGAGCAGGAAATCCTGTTCCTCATGGCCCAATAGCGGCAGGTCAGCCATGTCGCCATGGAAGCCGTCGACCAGCGCCAGCAACAGACGCTTGAACTCGCCGAGCATGCGCTCGATGGTCGACTCGTCGAAGTAACGCTGGTCGTAAGACAGATGCAGGCCCAGGTCATCGCCCGGATAGCACACGGCTGTCAGCGGGAAGTTGGTGTGAGTACGGCCCGAATCCGAGGTCGCGTTGAGGCTCTGCGCACGGTCCAGCACCGAGACTTCCACCGGGGCGTTTTCGAACACGAACAGGCTGTCGAACAGCGGCTGGCCTTTCGGCAGTTCGCTCTGCTCCTGGATGTTCACCAGCGGCAGGTATTCGTACTCGCGCAGCTGCATGTTGCTGTCGAGCAGAGCGCTCAGCCACTGACGCACGCTGGCACGCTGATCGTCCGCCGGGATCTGCACCCGCAGCGCGATACTGTTGATGAACAGGCCAACAGTGCGTTGCATCTCCGGCATTTCCACCGGGCGCCCGGCCACGGTCACGCCGAACAGCACGTCGCGATCACCGCTCAGGCGTCGCAGCACCAGCGCCCACGCCGCCTGGGCGAAGGTGTTGATGGTCAGTTGATGGGCCTGGGCCAGTTCACGCAGACGGGCGCCGTCCTCGACATTCAGTCGGGTGTAGCGGTCGCCGACGATCATGCCGCCGCTTTCGCCGGCATGTTCGCGCAGGAACGGCCGGTCGCTCGGGATCGGCGTGGTGCGCTCGAACCCTTGCAGGTTCTGCTGCCACCACTGACGCGCCTCGGCCAGGCTCTGGCGTTGCAGCCAGCCGATGTAATCGCGGTAGCGCGGTGGCACCGCCAATTGTGCTTCGCGACCTTCACCGAGAGCGGTGTAGATCTCGAAGAAATCGTTCATCAGCAGCGAGCGGCACCAGGCATCGATCAGGATGTGGTGGTTGCTCATCATGAACCAGTAACGCGCCGCGCCGACCTTGATCAGGCGCAGGTGGAACGGTGCCTGATTGAGCAGATCGAACCCGGCCTCGCGTTCAGCCTTGAGCAGCGCTTGCAGTTTCGGCTCCTGCTCGGCGTCGGCGATGGCGCTCCAGTCCAGGTACTCGATCGGCGTGCGACCCGGGGTGTGGATCACTTGCAGCATGTCTTCGCCGACGTTCCAGCAGAACGACGCACGCAGCGCTTCGTGACGGGCGACCACAGCCTGCCACGCCTGGGCAAAACGCTCAGGATCGAGTTCGCTGTTGATGCGGTAGCGATCCTGCATGTAGTACAGACCGGTGCCCGGTTCGAGCAAGGTGTGCAGCAGCATGCCTTCCTGCATCGGCGTCAGCGGGTACACGTCTTCGATGTGCGCCGCCGGCACCGGCAGTGCGTCGAGCTGGGCCTGGGTCAGTTTCGCCAGCGGGAAGTCCGACGGCGTCAGGCCACCGGCCTCGTCTTGCAGGCAATGTTCGATCAGGCTGTGCAACTCGCCGACGTAGGCATCGGCCAATTCGTTGATGGTCTGCGGGTCGTAGCGTTCGGCGCTGAAGGTCCAGCGCAGCAGCAGCTCCCCGCCGTACACCTGACTGTCGACGCTCAACTCGTTCGGCAACGGTGCGTGCGGATCGTGGGCGGCACCGACCGATTCATCCAGCGGACGGAACAGCGCTTCGTTGCCGAAGCTCTGGTCGAACTGGCCGAGGTAGTTGAAGGTGATCGGCGCGTTCGGCAATGCCGCCATGCTCTGACGGCTGGCGTCATCGGCCAGATAACGCAGCACGCCATAACCCAGGCCTTTGTGCGGCACGGCACGCAGTTGCTCCTTGATCGCCTTGATCGAAGCGCCCTGCCCCGCGGCTTCTTCGATGTTGTGCGGGGTCAGACGCAACGGATAGGCGCTGGTGAACCAGCCGACGGTACGGGTCAGGTCGATTTCGTCGAACAGGGTTTCGCGGCCGTGGCCTTCCAGTTGAATCAGTGCCGACGGCTGACCGTTCCAGCGGCACAGCACGCGGGCCAGCGCAGTCAGCAACAGGTCGTTGACCTGCGTGCGGTAGGCGCTCGGGGCCTGTTGCAGCAGTTGTCTGGTTTTTTCTGCATCCAGACGCACGCTGACGATTTGCGCGTGACGATTCTCGCGACCACCCTCAGGACGTTCGCACGGCAACTCGGCGTTCGAGCCGGCCAGTTGCGCCTGCCACCAGCTCAGTTCTTCGCGCAGGGATTCGCTGCCGGCGTAGGCCTGCAAGCGTGCCGCCCAGTCCTTGAAGGCGCTGGTTTTCGCCGGCAGTTTCACCGACTGATCGGCGTCGAGCTGGCGATACACGGTTTGCAGATCATCGAGCAGAACGCGCCACGACACACCGTCGACCACCAGGTGATGAATCGCGATAAACAAACGTTGCTGGGCGTCCGGCCCATCGACCAGCACCGCACGCAGCAGTGGGCCTTGGGCAAGGTCGAGACTGCGCTGGGCGTCGGCAAACAGTGCAGCGCACTTGTCCATCGAAGGTACCCGGACTTGCCACAGCACGGCGGCATCGGTGACCGGTTGATGGGTTGCTTGCCATGTGCCGTTGGCCTCGGTGAAGCGCAGGCGCAAGGCGTCATGCTGCTCGATTACCGCCAGCAGCGCCTGTTCCAGACGGTGCGGTTCCAGCGCCATCGTCGGCTCCAGCAGCAACGCCTGGTTCCAGTGCTGACGCTCGGGAATCTCGGTGTCGAAGAACCAGTGCTGGATCGGGGTCAGACGCGATTCACCAGTCACCAGACCCTGCTCGGCGGTCACGGTTTCACTGCGGCTCGCGACAGCGGCCAGGGTCTGCACGGTCTGGTGCTGGAACAGATCGCGCGGGCTGAAGTGAATACCCTGCTGCCGTGCCCGGCTGACCACCTGAATCGACAGGATCGAGTCACCGCCCAGTTCGAAGAAGTTGTCGTTGAGACCGACCTGCTCGACGTTGAGCACTTCGCACCAGATCTGCGCCAGGGTCTGCTCCAGCTCGTTGCTTGGCGCCACGTAATCCTGACGATTGAGCTCCGGGTCCGGTGCCGGCAAGGCGCGGCGGTCGAGCTTGCCGTTGGCGGTCAGCGGCATGCTGGCCAGCAGGATCAGATGGGTCGGCACCATGTAATCCGGCAGTTGCGTCTTCAGGTGCGTCTTCAGCGCTTCGCGAAGTTCGGCTTGCTCGGCTTCGCTTCGCGAAGCGACCTCGGTCACGAGATAGCCGACCAGTTGCTTGCCACTCGGCGCATCCAGCGCCAGCACCACCGCTTCGCGGATCGAGTCGTGATCGAGCAGGCGGGTTTCGATCTCGCCCAGTTCGATACGGAAACCACGGATCTTCACCTGATGGTCGATCCGCCCAAGGTATTCCACCAGACCGTCGGCGCGCTGGCGCACCAGGTCACCGGTGCGGTACATGCGCCCGCCATCGGCGGCGAACGGGTCAGCGACAAAACGCTCGGCGCTGATGCCGGCGCGGTCGTGATAACCCTGGGCCAGACCGGCACCACCGACGAACAATTCACCCGTCGCACCTTGCGGCACCAGTGCCAGGTCGGCGTCGAGAATGTAGGCCACGCGATCACCGATCACGCTGCCGATCGGCACGCTGCCGGCGCCCTCTTCCAACACTTCCGGCGCCAGACTGGCCAGCGGCATGACCACGGTTTCGGTCGGGCCGTAGGCGTTGAAGAACAGGCTCGGCTTGAACGCTGCGCGAATCCGTTGCAGGTGTTCGCCGGTCAGCGCTTCGCCACCGGTGATGATCATGCGCACCGGCAGGATGTCGTTTTGCGTGGCGAGGAACTGCGCCAACTGGCTGCCGTAGCTCGGGGTGAAGCCGAGAATATTGATGCGATGTTCGCGGATCAGGCCGCAGATTTCTTCCGCGTCCCACTGACCCTGCGCACGCAGCACCACCTGCGCACCGCTGAGCAGCGGCACCAAAAGGCGCTCGGTGGCGGCGTCGAAGTTGATCGAATAGAAATGCAGCTCGCAGTCGTCCGGGCGCATGCCAAAGCGCTCGATCACCGCCTGGCAGTGCATGGCGATTTCACCGTGGGACACCACCACGCCTTTCGGCTTGCCGGTGGAACCCGAGGTATAGATCAGGTACGCCTGATGCTGCGGCAGGCTGATGAACGGAAGTTCGGTGGCCGGGTAATCGGCCAGCGCGGCGCTGTCGTCTTCCAGGCACCAGCGCGCCACGTTCGACGGCAGTTCGCCGAGGGCTTTGAACATTGCCCGGTCGCTGAGCAGCAGGCCGACGCGGCTGTCTTCGATCATGTAATGCAGGCGGTCGAGCGGGTATTCCGGATCCAGCGGTACATAGGCGCCGCCGGCTTTGAGGATCGCCAACAGGCCGACGACCATTTCCAGCGAACGCTCCAGCGCCAGACCGACACGCACTTGCGGGCCTACACCGCGCTCACGCAGGGCCCAGGCCAGACGATTGGCGCGGGCGTCGAGTTCGGCATAGCTCAGAGTCTGCCCGGCGAAGGTCAGGGCCGGTGCATCCTTGCGCGCCAGCGCCTGTTCGGCGAACAGGTGGTGGATGCATTGGTCGAGACGATGCTCGCCCGGCTCGACGCCAAGGCTGTCGAGCAATTGTTGTTGCTCGGGCGCATCGAGCAGCGGCAACTCGCTGAGGCGTTGTTGCGGGTTGGCGATCAGCGCTTCCAGCAGGTTGCGCCAATGCCGGGCCATGCGCGCGATGGTCGGCTCATCGAACAGGTCGGTGCTGTAAGTCAGGCAGCAACCGAGGCGATGGTCGAGGTCGGTGACTTCCAGGTTGAGGTCGAATTTGGTCGCCCGCGCATCGTTGGCCAGGTACTCGACAGTCATCCCGGCGAGCATGCGGCTCTGCTGGAATTCCCAGCGCTGCACGTTGCACATCACCTGGAACAACGGGTTGTACGCGGCGCTGCGCGGTGGTTGCAGGGCTTCAACCAGATGATCGAACGGCAGGTCCTGATGGGATTGACCTTCGATCACGGTATGGCGCACTTGCTCGAACAACTCGCCGACCGACATCTGGCCGTCGAGCTGGCAACGCAGCACTTGAGTGTTGAGGAACGCACCGATCAGCCCTTCACTTTCCGGACGTATACGGTTGGCCACCGGCGCACCGATACGCAGATCGGTCTGGCCGCTGTAGCGGTAAAGCAAGGTCGCGAGTGCGGCGGTCATGGTCATGAACAGGGTCAGACCGTTCTGCGCGTTGAATGCCCGAACGCGCGCGGCGAGATCGTCGCTCAGGTCAAAACGGAACAGTTCACCCTGGTGGCTTTGCACCGGCGGACGCGGACGGTCGCCCGGCAACTCCAGCAGCGGATGTTCGCGCCCCAGTTGCGCGGTCCAGTAGTCGAGCTGACGCTGACGCTCGCCGGACTCCAGCCAGTTGCGCTGCCACACGCTGTAGTCGAGGTACTGCACCGGTAACGGTTCCAGCGGTGAATCGCGGTCATCGACAAACGCTTCGTACAGCGCGCTGAGTTCCCGGGCGAAGATGTCCATCGCCCAGCCTTCGGTGACGATGTGGTGCAGGGTCAGGACGAAGTAATGCTCGTGCTCGGCGGTCTTGACCAGGCAGGCGCGCAGCAGCGGGCCGGTCTCCAGATCGAACGGCAAATGCGCTTCGTCGTCAGCCAGTTGCTGGACTTTCTGCTCGCGCACGTCGGCGGCGAATTTCGAGAAATCCTTCCAGTCCATGCACACGCCGGTCTCGGCATGCACCTGCTGACGGGCCACGCCGTCGACGCTCGGGAACGTGGTGCGCAGGGTTTCGTGGCGCAGGATCAACGCTTGCAGCGCCGCCTCGAAACGCCCGACATCCAGCACACCCCGCAGGCGCGCCATGCCGCCGACGTTGTACGCCGGGCTGTCCGGCTCCATCTGCCAGAGGAACCACATGCGCTGCTGGGAATAGGACAGCGGCACCGGTTTGCTGCGATCAACCTTGTCGATCGGCGGCTGTTTGTTGGTGCGGCCGCTGGCCTGGATCTGGCGGATCTGTTCGGCGAAATCACCCAGTTCACTGTGTTCGAACAAGGCACGCAGCGGCAACTCGGCGTCGCAGGCCTGACGGGTGCGGGAGATGATTTGCGTGGCCAGCAGCGAGTGACCGCCGAGGGCGAAGAAGTCGTCGCTCAGGCCGACCTGTTTCAGGCCCAGCACTTCGCGCCAGATGGCGGCGATCTGTTGTTCCAGTTCGGTGACCGGCTCGACATGTTCACGTACCTGCCATTGCGGCTCGGGCAAGGCGCGGCGGTCGAGTTTGCCGCTCGGGCTCAGGGGCATTGCTTCCAGGCGCATCAATTGCGCCGGGACCATGTATTCCGGCAACTCGGCGGCCAGTGCGGTTTTCAGGCGAGCGGTTTGCGCGTCCTGATCTTCGCTGGCATCGGTTGCAGTAAAGTAGCCGATCAGTTGCGGGCCGGCGACGGTTTCGCGCACCAGCACGGCGGCCTGAGCGATGCCGTCCTGAGCCAGCAGACGCGCTTCGATCTCTTCTGGCTCGACACGGAAACCGCGCAGTTTGACCTGCTGATCGAGACGGCCGAGGTATTCGATCACGCCATCGTGCGTCCAGCGTGCGCGGTCACCGGTGCGGTACAGACGCGCACCCTGCTCGCCCAGCGGATCGACCACGAAACGTTCGGCGGTCAGCGCCGGTCGACCGAGGTAACCACGGGCCAGGCCGATGCCGCTGATGCACAGCTCACCCGGCACACCGGCCGGCACCGGATTGAGATCACTGTCGAGCACGCGGCAGACCACGTTGCCCAGCGGACGACCAATCGGCGAACGCTCGCCATCGGCCACGCCGCAATGCCAATGGGTGACGTTGATCGCGGTTTCAGTCGGGCCATAACGGTTGTGCAGTTGCACCGCCGGCAGTTGCGCCAGCACGCGGTTGCGCAGTTCCGCCGGCAGCGCTTCACCGCCGGAGAATACGCGACGCAGACTGGTGCACTCGGCGCTCAACGGTTCATCGATGAACAGCGAAAGCAGCGGCGGCACGAAGTGCAGCGTGGTCACGCCGTATTCTTGAACAAGCTGCGCGATGCGATGCGGGTCGCGGTGTTCACCGGGGCCGGCGATCAGCAGGCGCGCACCAGTGATCAGCGGCCAGAAGCATTCCCACACCGACACGTCGAAACTGATCGGCGCCTTTTGCATCAGCACGTCGGTGTCGTTCAGGCGATAGGTGTTCTGCATCCATTGCAGACGTTCGGCCAGCGCCGCGTGAGTGTTGCCCACGCCTTTCGGCTGGCCGGTGGAGCCGGAGGTGTAAATCACGTAGGCGAGGTTGTCGCCGTGCAGGTGCAGGCCCGGTGCCTGGCTCGGCCAGTTTTCCAGGTGCAGGGTGTCCATGGCGATCACACTGACGCCTTCGCTGGCCGGCAAGCGGTCGAGCAATGCAGTCTGGGTCAGCAGCAGTTCGACGCCGCTGTCGCTGAGCATGTAGGCCAGACGATCGGCCGGGTAATCCGGGTCCAGCGGCACGTAGGCGCCGCCGGCCTTGATGATCGCCAGCAGGCCGATCAGCAATTGCGGCGAACGCTCGGCGGCGATGGCCACGCACACGTCCGGGCCGACACCTTTGTCACGCAGGTAATGGGCGAGACGATTGGCCTGGGCGTGCAGTTCGGCGAAGTCGAGGCTACCGCCGTCCCACACCAGCGCGGTGCGATCAGGCGTCTGTCGTGCTTGTTCATTCAGCAATTCCGGCAACCATTGCTGCGCCGGGTTGCACGGGGCGATGCTCCACGCGTTTTGCTGAGTGTGTTCGGTGGCGGTCAGCAGCGGCAGGTCACCGATGGCCTGCTCCGGACGTTCGCAGATAGCGCGCAGCAGGTTGCTGAAATGCTCGGCCAGACGCTCGATGGTCGCAGCATCGAACAACTCATCGGCGTAGTCGAACGACAGCGTCAGGCGACCGTTGCGGTCTTCTTCACTGTGCAGTTGCAGTTCGAACTTGGCCTCGCGGCTGTGCCACGGCAGTTCTTCGGCGAGCAGACCCGGCAGACGCTTCAGTGCGCTCAGATCGCGTTGCTGATGGTTGAACATGACCTGGAACAGACCTTGTTCGCGGGCCTGCGGGAAGGCTTCGAGCAGTTGTTCGAACGGCAGGTCCTGATTGGCCTGCGCACCGAGCGCAGCCTGACGGGTTTGCGCCAGCAGTTCAGTGAATGGCAGACGTGAATCGACGTCGGCGCGCAGTACCTGAGTGTTGATGAAGAAGCCGATCAGGCCCTGGGTTTCCAGACGCGGACGGTTGGCATTGGGCACACCGATGCGAATGTCGCGTTGACCGCTGTAGCGATGCAGCAAGCTCTGGAACGCCGAGAGCAGCAGCATGAATGGCGTGGACTGATGGGTCTGGGCGGTCTGGCGGATCGCGTCGCTGAGGCTGATCCCCAGACGAACGCTATGGCGTGCAGCGCTGTGAGTTTGTTTGGCAGAACGTGGATGGTCGGTCGCCAGTTCCAGCGTCGGATGCTCATCACTCAACTGCGCCTTCCAGTACGCCAGTTGCCGCTCACCCTCGCCTTGCGCCAGCCATTGGCGCTGCCAACTGCCGTAGTCGGCGTATTGGGTCGGCAGCGGTGCCAGTTCCGCGCGCTGGCCTTGGGAAGCAGCGGCGTACAGCCGTGAGAATTCGTCGATCAGCACATTCAACGACCAGCCGTCGGCGATGATGTGGTGCATGGTCACCAGCAACTGGTGATCTTCGTCGTCGAGGCGAACCAGCGTCACCCACAGCAGCGGGCCTTTCTCCAGATCGAACTGGGTACGGGCTTCGTCTTCGCGGATCTGTTGTGCCCGGGCTTCACGTTCGCTGGCCGGCAGGTCGCTGATGTCGATCAGTTGCAGGTTGAATTCACCCGCCGCTTCGACCTGTTGCAGGGCTACGCCGTCGCGTTCGAAGAAACGTGTGCGCAGGGATTCGTGGCGTTCGATCAGTTGCTGGAAACTGGCGCGCAGGGCGTCTTCCTCCAGTTCGCCACGCAGGCGCAGGGCACCGGGAATGTTGTAGGCGCTGCTGTGTGGATCGAGTTGCCAAGTGATCCACAGACGGTTTTGTGCCAGCGATTGCGGCAATGCTTCGGTGCGCGACAACGCGGTAATTTCGCCCTGGGCGCTGCCGCCGTCCTGTTGCTGTTGCGCCACGGCAGCGGCGAACGCGGACAGGGTTGGCGCTTCGAACAACAGTCGCAGGTTCAGCTCCAGGCTCAGTTCTTCGCGCACCTTGGCAATCACTTGGGCGGCGGCAATCGAGTTGCCACCGAGCAGGAAGAAGTGATCGTCGGCGTTGACCTGTTTGACGTTGAGTTGCTCGGCCCAGACCTTGCCGATCAGCGCTTCCAGTTCGGAGGCGGACGCGGTCGATTCGCTGGTTTCAGCCGTGGCCGACGGGAACACCGCGTAGCTGTCGAGGCTGCCGTCAGCCAGACGATTGCGGCAGGCCGAACGCTGCAGCTTGCCGCTGGAGGTCTTCGGCAGCGCTCCGGGATTGAGCAGCACCACCACGCTCGGCGCTTCCTGATAAGCCTCGGCCACGGCCTGGCGGATGGCTTTGATCAGCGCTTCGGGCGGAAGGATTTTCTGCACGCTGCGGCTGATTTCCGCCGCGATGCCGATGCCTTCTTCACCATTCTGATTGACCGCGAATGCAGCAACGCGCCCCTTGCGCACCACCTCCACTTCGTTCTCGACTGTTTTCTCGATGTCCTGCGGATAGAGGTTGTGACCGCGCACGATCAGCATGTCTTTCAGGCGACCGGTGATGAACAGTTCGCCGTCGCGGATGAAGCCCAGGTCACCGGTGCGCAGCCAGGTCTGGCCGGCGTGCTGGACGAAAGTCTTGGCGCTGGCCTCGGGGTTGCGCCAGTAGCCGAGGGCGATGCTCGGGCCAGCGGCCCAGACTTCACCGACGGCATTGTCGGCCAGTTCTTCGAGGCTGCCCGGCTCGACGATCAGCACCGCATGCTCGGGCTGGCTGATGCCGCAACTCATGATCGCGCTGCCCTCGCCCGGCTCGGCGCGGTTCTGTGCCAGGGCTTGATCGTCCACACGTAGCGCCGGAATGCCGGTGCCGCGCGGTGTGCCGGCGACGAACAGGGTCGCTTCGGCCAAGCCGTAGGACGCCATGAAACTGCTTTCGCTGAAACCGCACGGGGTGAATTTTTCGGCGAAACGTTCGAGGGTGTCGAGACGGATCGGCTCCGAACCGGAATAGGCCACGCGCCAGCGGCTCAGGTCGAGACGCTCCAGCGCTGACTCGCTGACCCGCTCGCTGCACAGACGATAAGCGAAGTCCGGCCCGCCGCTGATGGTGCCGCCGTATTGGCTGATCGCTTCGAGCCAGCGCAATGGCCGGCCGAGGAAGTACGCCGGCGACATCAGGATGCACGGCACGCCGCTGAAGATTGGTTGCAGCAGACCGCCGATCAGCCCCATGTCGTGGTACAGCGGCAGCCAGCTGACGATTACGTCGTCAGGATTCACGTCGATGCCGAAGCCGTGACGGATCAACAGTTCGTTGGCCACCAGGTTGCCGTGGCTGACTTGCACGCCTTTGGGCAGCGCGGTGGAGCCAGAGGTGTATTGCAGGAAGGCGATGTGGTCTTGCGGCAGGTTCGGTTCGACCCAACGTTCGGCCAGCGCATTGTCGAGGGTGTCGACGCACAGCAGCGGCGGCGCGCCTTCGATTTGCTGCAAGGCGTCACGCAGGTCGGCGCTGGTCAGCAACAGGCGCGGCTCGGCGTCGGCAATGATCGACAGCAGGCGTTCCTGATGGTGACGCTTGGCCGATTCCGGCGGATAAGCCGGCACCGCGATCACGCCCGCGTACAGGCAACCGAAAAACGCCGCGACGTAATCCGGGCCGCTCGGGAACAGCAGCACCGCGCGATCACCGAATCCGGCCTCGGCCTGCAACGCTGCCGCGATGGTGCGCGCACGCTGATCGAGTTCGCGATAACTGAGCACCACAGCCTGCTCCTCGGTTTCAGCGAGAAAACGCAAGGCCAGCCGGTCCGGCGTCAGGGCCGCGCGGTGCTGGAGGGCTTGGACCAGGGTGCTGGGAAGTTCGAACGCGTCGGTCATGAGGTTTCCTGCCTGAATTCGGCTTGCTGGTGGAATCGGGTTGGCTGCGGCACGCCCATGAGAGGCATGCGGGACACGGTCTTCGCCGACCGTGCAAGGCATTGGAATGCGGTAGGTCCGGGGCTGCGTACCCGGATCCATTCACCAATGAGAACGGATGACGTCTTGAAATAATTAGTCGGCAGGCTGGATCGCCAATGGGGCTGGGCGCATGGACGAGTGCGGCGGCGTGTCGCAGTTCTCAGATCGCACCGTTATGGATCATTAGTTCTCTTTCTCAATTGACAATCATTATCATTCAACATAATTTGTCGCTCGATGTGTAGGACGGCCCCGTCCCCCAGGCGTCCCACTAACCTATTGGCAGCAAGGTGATTTCCATGACGGAACAAGTATCCACAAGCAGGTGCGATTCACCGCTACTTCAGGCATTCGTCGACAATCGACTGATTCTGGTCAAGATTGCAGCCCGCATTACCGGCTGCCGTTCACGCGCCGAAGATGTGGTGCAGGATGCGTTCTTCCGACTGCAATCGGCGCCGCCGATCACGTCGTCGATCAAGGCCCAGCTGAGTTATCTGTTCCAGATCGTGCGCAATCTGGCCATCGATCACTACCGCAAACAGGCGCTGGAGCAGAAGTACGCCGGCCCCGAGGAGGAAGGGTTGAACGTGGTCATTCAGGGCGCTTCGCCGGAAACCTCGCACATCAACTTCTCGACCCTGGAACACATCGCCGACGCGCTGACCGAACTGCCGGTCCGCACGCGCTATGCGTTCGAGATGTACCGTCTGCACGGCGTGCCGCAGAAGGACATCGCCAAGGAACTCGGCGTTTCGCCGACCCTGGTCAACTTCATGATTCGTGATGCGCTGGTGCACTGCCGCAAGGTATCGGGCAGCCGCGCTGATGCAGTGTCCGCGAACCGTCGCTGACCTAAAGCAGAGCCCAAAAAAAGATCGCAGCCTTCGTCGAAGGGCTGCGATCTTTTTTGTTTTCAGAGAAATGTCACACCAGCGTGCACCGGTCGAAGAACCGCTCGCGCCCAAGGATCATCAGCGCCGCGCGCTTGTGCGGGAAATCGAATTCCTTTTCGCAGTGAAAGCACTGATTGTGCATGTGACCGATCATCTTCGCGTTGTCGGCACGCGGCTCGGCAACCACACGCTGAGTGCGCGGATCATCCAGAAACAGGTAATGCACCAGCGCCGAAAGCCAGCTCGCCACCTTGTGCGGCCCGCGGTGATCTTCCTCACCGACCAGCATGTGAATGCCACGATCGTAATCATCGGCATCGTAGAACGGCGCGATGCGATCCTCCTTGGCCCAATAGGCTTCGAAGTAAGCGAACGGCTGATCGTCGAAACAACCGATCAGCGTCAGCGTGTGCGGGTCGGCGTCGAGCTTGCTCAGGTACTCGCGATGCTGTTCCAGGCTGCCCTCCTCCTGCCAGAAACTGGCAACTCGTGGGCTGTTCTGCCAGCGATTGAAACGCGCAAGATCCTGCTCGATCTCCACCGTTCGAAGGGAAATCCAGGCACCGAGACGCGCATCGAAACGGCGATAAACCTCACCACGCGGCTTCACCGGTCGCAGTGGATGGCGCTTGCCCTTGCTGATGACCATTTGCTGCGGATAACTGCCCGTCAGCGAGGTGCCGAGCCACGGTTGCGGCAGTTGCCAGAACAACGTGCGCTCGCAGCGGTATTCACCCACCACGTCGGTGCTCACCAGCAAGCCGCTGAGCAAGGCTTCGGTCGGCGACTGATCCAGCTGCCAGATCAATTGCTGACGTGCCGGATCCCGGGCAAACAGCCAATAACAGGCCGCCCACAGCGCCTGGCCTGGCGGCAACGCATAACGTTCATCGATCTGGATCGGCCCCTGGCCTTCACGATCGAGGCGCAGGCGAATCAGCGGTTGCCCGTCCAGGCTGAGGCTCAGACGGCTTTCGGTGGCATCGGCTATCAGTTGACTGCCCGAAGGCAAGGCCAGGGCAGTCAGGTCATTCAGATTGGACATGGGTCGGGCTCACGATAATCGTCGACAGTTCAACGATGGGACGTGAGTCGAAGCGGGAAATTTAGGCCGTGCGGAAAAAACCGCCAGTCATGGGTGAGACACCGGCACCACCGCAATCTTGTACGGATCGAAGATCTTCAGCATCTGCCCGTTGTCGCGCAGGCCTTGCAGCAGCTTGCCGAACGCCTCGCCGGTGATCGGCGCTTTCGGGCTGAGAATCGCGTAATGATGGTAGATCTGGTCGATGCGCTGGGACACCAGCAGTTCGTCACGCACTTTTTCGTTGCGCAGCAGGTAATCGAACAGATACGAGCGAGTGACTAACGCGATGTCGGCCCGACCGCGCAGCACCATCAACAGGTTGCTGTCATGGGAATAGGTCAGTGTCGCGTTGTAAGTTTCAGCGAGGTACTTGGGGTCGGCATTGAAGTTGGCGAACTCGTAGTGATAGCCGCTGTACAGTGCCAGCCGTTTGCCCTTGAGATCGGCGAAGTAATTCTGCTGGCGACCGGGTTCTTTCTGCGCGACGAAAATCTCTGCGTCTTCCAGCCCCATGTCGACCGTTGTGTGGGGAATGTCTTTCCAGCCCCAGTCCGGGTTCTCGAAGATCGCCATGTCCGTGCGACCTTCCTTGAAATCGCCGAACCGCCGCGGAATCGAGGTGGGGACAAGCTCGAAACGATAGTCGCTCTGCGAGTGGTTCAATGCCTCGACCAGTTCCGGCAGCAGACCGGTGTCGGCGCCGTTTTCCGGGCGAATGGTGTAAGGCGGAAAATGCGCCGCACCCACCCGAACCACTTGCACCGCCTGAGCGGGCAATACCCATAGTGCAGCCAGCGCTGCGAGCATCAGCCCCGCGGCCATCCGATCTGGCGAAGACTTCAAAACACCCTACTCCCCGAAAAAGTACTGTTGCATGCATTCAAGCTAGGCGGTTTCGCCCAGTTAGCCAGTTTCCCGGGCCGATAGAAAGCGATTAGCGCTCTTCGAGCACCAGAATCAACGCCTCTTCAGCCAGTTGATCGAGGCTCAGACTGCCGCCGGCGCGGAACCAGGTGGTAGTCCAGGACAATGCGCCCGTGAGAAAACGTCGGGTAATGAACACATCGCCGCGAATGAACCCCGCTTCCTTGGCCTCGCCCAACACCTGCAGCCAAATATCTTCGTAGATATCACGCAACGCCAGCACCCTGGCCTGACCGTCTTCGGACAGCGAGCGCCATTCATACACCAGCACCGCCATCGCTTCGCCGCTGCCGCCCATGATCGACTGCAATTCGCAGCGGATCAGCGCCAGCACCCGCTCGCGCACATCGGCGGCATCGGCCAGAGCCGCGCGCATCAGCGCGGTGTTGTAGCGAATGGTCTCTTCCATTACTGCGCGCAGGATTTCATCCTTGCTCTTGAAGTGATGAAAAATGCTGCCCGACTGAATGCCCACGGCACCGGCCAGATCGCGCACGGTCGTGCGTTCGTAGCCCTTGTTGCGAAACAGGTGGGCCGCCACTTGCAGCAATTTGCCGCGAGCGCTGTCCGGGTCGGTCAACTGGCCTTCGTCGACCAGTTCGCGCATCACCTTCAGGGCTTTTTGCTCGTCCACCCGTTCTCTCCTACAGTCGTTCAGTCGTCTGCCGCCCTGAAACCGCAGGGTTGCGCGGGCAATTTAAGCCGCCGGCCGCGACCAAGCAAGCGCTTGGGCAGAAGATAATTTCGCCTGTTTACAAACCAAGCGCTTGCTTGGTAGCCTCAATGCACTTCTGTCACAGGTTGCTGAGTCGGAGATGAAAATGCCCACCACGGTTCGCATCGGATGCGCCAGCGCATTCTGGGGAGACACCTCGACCGCCGCCGCGCAGCTTGTGGCCGGAGGACAGCTGGATTATCTGGTGTTCGACTACCTGGCCGAGATCACCATGTCGATCATGGCCGGCGCCCGCATGAAGGACCCCCAAGCCGGGTTTGCCGGCGATTTCATCGAAGTCCTCACGCCCCTGCTGCCGCAACTGGTGGAACAGAAGATTCGCGTCATCAGTAATGCCGGCGGGGTCAATCCCCAGGCCTGCGCCGCCGCGTTGCAAGCGGCCTGCGACAAGGCCGGTGTGGCGCTGAAAATCGCCGTGCTGTCGGGCGATGACCTGCAACCGAAACTCAAACAGCTCGCCACCCAAGGCATCACGGAAATGTTCAGCGGTGCCCCGCTGCCGCCAATGTGCGTGTCGACCAACGCTTACCTCGGCGCCCCGGGCATCGTCGAAGCCCTGCACCTGGGCGCCGACATCGTCATCACCGGTCGCGTGGTCGACAGCGCGGTGGTCAGCGCCGCGCTGGTGCATGAATTCGGCTGGTCGTGGCACGACTACGACAAACTCGCCCAGGCCGCATTGGCCGGGCACATCATCGAATGCGGCGCGCAGTGCACCGGCGGCAATTTCACCGATTGGCGCGACGTGCCGGATTACGAACACATCGGTTTCCCGATCGTCGAAGTCAGCGCCGACGGCCAGTTCATCGTCAGCAAACCCGAAGGCTCCGGCGGACTGGTCACGCCGCTGACGGTCGGCGAACAGATGCTCTACGAAATCGGCGATCCGCAGGCCTATCTGTTGCCCGATGTGGTCTGCGATTTCAGCCAGGTCAAACTCCAGCAACAGGGCAAAAATGCAGTCCGGGTCCACGGTGCGAAAGGCCTGCCGCCCAGCGACAAATACAAGGTCAGCGCGACATACCCGGACGGTTTCCGCTGCACTGCCAGTTGCCTGATCGCCGGTATCGATGCGGTGGAAAAAGCCCGGCGCGTCAGTCAGGCGATCATCGACAAGACCTCGGAAATGCTCGAACAGCATGGCTGGGGCCCTTACACCGAAACCCATATCGAACTGCTCGGCAGCGAAGCCACCTACGGCCCCCACGGCCAACGCCGGGACAGCCGTGAAGTGGTGATCAAACTCGCCGTGCGCCATCCGAACAAACAGGCCCTGGTCCTGTTCTCCCGGGAAATCGCCCAGGCCGCCACCGGCATGGCGCCGGGCCTGACCGGCATCGTCGGCGGACGGCCGACAGTGTATCCGCTGATCCGGCTGTTCTCGTTCCTGATCGACAAAAGCGCCTGCAGCTTGCAGATCGACATCGCTGGCGAGTCTCACCCGTTCGCCCTGCCCGCCCACGCCATCCTCGACAGCCAGGATCTGCCCCTGCCCCACGAAACACCCAAACCCCATGGCCGCGCCGATGCCAGCGTAGCGCTGGTAAAACTCGCAGTGGCGCGCTCCGGCGACAAGGGCAATCACAGCAACATCGGTGTCATGCCGCGCCGCCCGGAATACCTGCCGTGGATCGCCGAAGCGCTGACCCCGGCGGTGGTGGTCGACTGGATGAGTCATGTCCTCGACCCGATTCATGGCCGTGTCGAACGCTGGTATCTGCCGGGTACTCACAGCCTCAATTTCCTGCTGGAAAACGCCCTCGGTGGCGGTGGTGTGGCGAGCCTGCGCATCGACCCTCAAGGCAAAGCCTTCGCCCAGCAATTGCTGGAAATCCAGATCCCGGTGCCGCAGAGCATCGCCGAACAGTTCGACTAGAGGATTGGCACCATGGCGTATGAATCGATTTTCAGGGCCGATCTGTTCAGCGGCCAGACCGTGATTGTCACCGGTGGCGGCAGCGGCATCGGGCGTTGCACCGCCCATGAACTGGCGGCGCTCGGGGCCACCGTGGTGCTGATCGGACGCAAGCCGGAAAAGCTGCAAACCGTCGCCGCCGAAATTGCCGAGGACGGTGGCCGGGCACACTGGAAGGCTTGCGACATTCGTGACGAAGAAGCGGTGAAAGCGCTGGTCAGCGAGTTGATCCGCGAACACGGGCCGATCCACGGACTGGTCAACAATGCCGGCGGGCAATACCCGTCGCCATTGGCCTCGGTCAATCAGAAAGGTTTCGAAACCGTGCTGCGCACCAACTTGGTCGGCGGTTTCCTGATGGCCCGGGAAGTGTTCAATCAATCGATGAGCAAACACGGCGGCAGCATCGTCAACATGCTCGCTGACATGTGGGGCGGCATGCCCGGCATGGGCCACTCGGGCGCTGCGCGTTCGGGCATGGACAACTTCACCAAGACCGCCGCCTTCGAATGGGGTTACGCCGGCGTCCGGGTGAATGCCGTGGCGCCGGGATGGATCGCCTCCAGTGGCATGGACACCTATGAAGGCGCGTTCAAGGCGGTGATCCCGACCCTGCGCGAACACGTGCCACTCAAGCGCATCGGCACCGAATCCGAGGTCAGCGCAGCTATCGTGTTTCTGCTGAGTCCTGCTGCCTCATTCATCAGCGGCAGCACCTTGCGCATCGATGGTGCTGCCAGCCTGGGCAGTCGCGCATGGCCGCTGCACAAGGCGACCCACAGCGAATCCTTCAACGGATTTCACCGCGCCTATATGCCAGACGTCTTGAAGGACAAGGAGTAAGCCATGCCGGTCATTCAGTCACAGCTCGACCCGCACAGCGAAGCCTTTACCCGCAACCGCGCAGCCATGCTCGCCGCCATCGAGCAAGTCCGGCAGCTCGAACAGAACCTGCTGAACAAGGCTACCGAAGCCAAACCGAAATTCGACAAGCGCGGACAACTGCTGCCCCGCGAACGCCTGAACCTGCTGCTCGACCCCGGCGCGCCGTTCCTCGAACTGGCGAGCCTGGCCGGCTACAAACTGCACGACGACAAGGACGGCAGCTCGGCCGGGGGCGGCTTGATCGCCGGCATCGGTTACGTGTCCGGTGTGCGCGCCTTGATCGTGGCGAACAACAGCGCGATCAAGGGTGGGACGATTTCCCCGTCAGGCCTGAAAAAGTCACTGCGCCTGCAACAGATCGCCCAGGAAAACAAACTGCCGGTGATCACCCTCGCCGAAAGCGGCGGCGCCAACCTCAACTACGCAGCGGAGATTTTCGTCGAAGGCGCACGCAGCTTTGCCAATCAGGCGCGGATGTCTGCCATGGGGCTGCCGCAGATCACTGTGGTGCACGGCTCGGCCACCGCCGGCGGCGCCTATCAGCCGGGGCTGTCGGATTACGTGGTGGTGGTGCGCGGCAAGGCCAAGCTGTTTCTTGCCGGCCCGCCGTTGCTTAAAGCGGCGACCGGTGAAGTCGCCACCGACGAAGAACTGGGCGGCGCCGAGATGCACGCGCAAGTCGCCGGCACCGCCGAGTACCTGGCAGAAAACGATGCCGACGGCGTACGTCAGGTGCGGGAAATCGTCAGTCTGCTGAACTGGAACGAGCAAGTGCCATGGCTGCCCGAACTGCAATTCAAAGAGCCGTTGTACCCCATCGACGAACTGCTGGGCCTGATCCCGGATGACCCGAAAAAGCCCTACGACGTGCACGAAATCATTGCCCGGATCGCCGACGAATCACGCTTCCTTGAGTTCAAGGGTGAGTTCGATCAGCAAACCGTTTGCGGCCACTTGAAGATTCAGGGTCGCGCCTGCGGCTTCATCGGCAACAACGGCCCGATCACACCCAACGGCGCGAGCAAGGCCGCACAGTTCATTCAGCTGTGCGACCAGAGCCAGACGCCGCTGCTGTTTTTCCACAACACCACCGGGTTCATGGTCGGCACCGAATCGGAACAGCACGGCGTGATCAAGCACGGTTCGAAACTGATCCAGGCGGTGGCCAATGCGCGGGTGCCGAAACTGACCATCGTGGTCGGCGGCTCCTATGGCGCAGGCAACTACGCGATGTGCGGACGCGGGCTCGATCCGCGCTTCATCTTCGCCTGGCCCAACAGCCGCACGGCGGTGATGGGCGGCGCCCAGGCCGGCAAGGTGCTGCGCATCGTCACCGAAGCCAAACAGTTGAAGGACGGCCTGGTGCCCGACCCGAAAATGCTCGACATGCTGGAACAGGTCACCGCGCAGAAACTCGACAGCCAGTCCACCGCCCTCTACGGCAGCGCCAACCTGTGGGACGACGGGCTGATCGATCCACGCGACACCCGCACCCTGCTCGGCTACCTGCTGGACATCTGCCACGAAGCCGGCATCCGCACACTGGCCCCCAACAGCTTCGGCGTCAGCCGCTTCTGACCGCCTCGGACCTCAAGGAGAACAATAAAAATGATCTTCACCCCGGAACACGAAGCCCTGCGTCGCACCGTCCGCCAGTTCGTCGAGCACGAGATCAACCCGCACGTCGATGAATGGGAAAAGGCCGGGCGCTTTCCGATCCACGAGATTTTCCGCAAGGCCGGCGACCTCGGTTTGCTGGGGATTTCCAAACCGGAAAAGTTCGGCGGCATGGGCCTGGATTACAGCTATTCGATCGTCGCCGCCGAAGAGTTCGGCACCATCCACTGCGGCGGCATTCCGATGTCGATCGGCGTGCAGACCGACATGTGCACCCCGGCCCTCGCCCGCTTCGGCTCCGATGAGCTACGCGACGAATTCCTGCGCCCGGCGATCACCGGCGAACAGGTCGGTTGCATCGGCGTGTCGGAAGTCGGCGCCGGTTCCGATGTCGCCGGACTCAAGACCACCGCGCGCAAGGACGGCGACGACTATGTAATCAACGGCAGCAAGATGTGGATCACCAACTCGCCGAGCGCCGACTTCATCTGCCTGCTGGCCAACACCTCGGACGACAAACCGCACGTCAACAAATCGCTGATCATGGTGCCGATGAACACGCCGGGCATCAGCCTCAGTTCGCACCTGGACAAGCTCGGCATGCGCAGCTCGGAAACCGCCCAGGTGTTTTTCGATAACGTGCGCGTGCCACAGCGAAATCGCATCGGCCATGAAGGCGCCGGGTTCATGATGCAGATGCTGCAATTCCAGGAGGAACGCCTGTTCGGTGCGGCCAACATGATCAAGGGTCTGGAATACTGCGTCGACAGCACCATCGAGTACTGCAAGGAACGCAAGACTTTCGGCAACGCGCTGATCGACAATCAAGTGATCCACTTCCGCCTCGCCGAATTGCAGACCGAAATCGAATGTTTGCGGGCGCTGGTCTATCAGGCCACTGAGCAATACGTGAAAGGCCAGGACGTCACCCGACTGGCCTCGATGGCCAAGCTCAAGGCCGGGCGTCTTGGCCGCGAAGTCAGCGACAGCTGCCTGCAATATTGGGGCGGCATGGGCTTCATGTGGGACAACCCGGTGGCCCGCGCTTACCGCGACGTGAGGCTGGTGTCGATTGGCGGCGGCGCCGACGAAATCATGCTGGGGATCATCTGCAAACTGATGGGCATCCTGCCGGGGAAAAAGAAATGACCACCCTGCCCGATTGCCAGACGCTGTTGCTGGAGCCGCATAACGGCGTGCTGCACATCACACTTAACCGTCCGGAAAGCCGCAACGCCATGAGCCTGCAAATGGTCGGCGAGCTGCGTTCGATTTTCGCCGCCGTGCGCGATGACCGCAGCGTGCGCGCCCTGGTGCTCAGCGGCGCCGGCGGGCATTTCTGTGCCGGTGGCGACATCAAGGACATGGCCAACGCCCGAGCCCAGGGCAGCGATGCCTATCGCGAGTTGAACCGTGCTTTCGGGTCGCTGCTGGAGGAGGCGCAGCACGCACCGCAAGTGCTGATCACCGTACTGCAGGGCGCGGTGCTCGGTGGCGGTTTCGGGCTGGCGTGCGTGAGTGATATCTCAATGGCCGATCATCAAGCGCAATTCGGTTTGCCGGAAACCAGTCTTGGCCTGTTGCCGGCGCAGATCGCGCCGTTTGTGGTGCAGCGCATCGGCCTCACCGAGGCCCGTCGCTTGGCCCTGACCGCCGCCCGCTTCGATGGCCATCAGGCTCGACGGCTGGGGCTGGTGCACTTTGTCGAACAGGATCCGCAGGCACTCGCCGAGCGTCTGGATGAAGTGCTCGATCACGTCTTGTGTTGCGCCCCCAAAGCGAACGCCGTGACGAAAAAACTGCTGCTGGCCAGTGCCGGCCAGCCATCGAGCGAACTGCTGGATGAAGCAGCGCAGTGGTTCAGCGAAGCGGTGAGCGGTGCCGAGGGCATCGAGGGCACGATGGCGTTTGTGCAAAAGCGCAAACCCGGATGGAGCACCTGACCCTGTGGGAGCGGGTTTGCCCGCGAAGAGGTCCATCAATCCACCGCCAACATTCAGGAAAAACCACCATGCCCGCCATCCATAAAATCCTGATCGCCAACCGCGGTGAAATCGCCTGCCGCATCCAGCGCACCGCCCAGGCACTCGGCTATCGCACCGTCGCGGTGTTCAGCGACGCCGACGCCGATGCGCTGCATGTCCAAATGGCGGACGAGGCGGTGAACATCGGCCCGGCGCCGGTTCAACAGTCCTACCTGAACATCCCGGCCATCCTCGACGCCGCACGGCGCAGCGGTGCCGACGCGATTCATCCCGGTTATGGGTTCCTCTCGGAAAACGCCGAATTCGCCCGGGCCTGCGAACAGGCCGGCCTGACTTTCATCGGCCCCAGCGTCGAAGCCATCGAGCTGATGGGCAGCAAACGCCAGTCGAAAATCGCCATGTTCGCCGCCGGCATTCCATGCATCGCCGGCTATCAAGGCGCCGAGCAGGACGACGCAAGCCTGACACGGGAAGCCGAGCGCATCGGTTATCCGTTGATGATCAAGGCCAGCGCCGGCGGTGGCGGACGCGGCATGCGGCTAGTGCACAGCGCCGAGGAGTTGCCGGCGCAATTGCGCACGGCGCGCTCCGAAGCCTTGAACGGATTCGGCAGCGACGAACTGATCCTCGAACAGGCCCTGATCGAACCGCGTCATGTCGAGATTCAGCTTTTCGGCGACCGGCACGGCAACCTGATCTACCTCGGCGAACGGGACTGCTCGATCCAGCGTCGTCACCAGAAGGTCATCGAGGAAGCGCCGTGCCCGGTGATGACCGAAGAATTGCGTCAGGCGATGGGCGAAGCGGCGCTCAAGGCCGGACGTGCGGTGAACTACGTAGGTGCCGGCACCGTGGAATTTCTCCTCGATGCCCATGGACGGTTCTACTTTCTGGAGATGAACACCCGGCTGCAGGTCGAACATCCGGTAACGGAGTTGATTACCGGGCTGGATCTGGTGGCCTGGCAGCTATTGGTTGCCGAGGGCCAGCCTCTTCCGCTTAAACAAGCGCAGGTCAAACTCGATGGCCACGCCATGGAAGTGCGACTCTATGCCGAGGATCCGGCCCAGGGATTTCTACCGCAGACCGGCCGTGTCGAAGCCTGGGCACCGGCACTGGATCGGGGAGCGCGGGTTGATCATGGGCTGATCGAAGGTCAGTCGATCTCGCCGTTCTACGACCCGATGCTCGGCAAACTGATCGCCCACGGTGCGACACGTGAAGAGGCCCGGCGCAAACTGTTGTGCGCGGTGCAGGACAGCGTGTTGCTGGGTGTGCAGAGCAATCAACGGCTGCTGGCCAGTCTTTTGCAGCATCCGCAGTTCATCAGCGGCGAATTCAGCACCGGGTTTATCCCGCAATATTTCGCCGACCACCCCTGTCTGCATCCCCATACACCGAGTGCCGAAGAACTCGCTATCGCGGCGTTGCTGTTCTATCAATCTGCCGCGGGTTCGCATCGCGCACCGTTGGCCGGTTGGCGCAACGATACCGGCGCGCCGCTGCACTATCGCCTGGGTCTTGAAGATCAGGAATGGAGCGTGCAATTGCTGGCCGCCCCGGATGGCATCGTTCGGGTCCAAGTCGCTGAACGCGCCTTCGAACTGAAGCTCATCGAACACGGCGAACGCTCGATTTCTCTGGACATCGCAGGCCTGCGCCAGCGCCACGCCTATCGCCTGCACGACGACCAGCTCTGGCTGTTCACCCGCCCCGGCAGCCTGCGCCTGGTGGATCGAACTCATGCCGTGATCGACAGTCAGACCAGCGTCAGCACCGGCACCTTGAAAGCCCCGATGGATGGCGCAATCATCGACGTGCTTGTCAGCGAAGGCAGCCCGGTCAGTAAAGGCCAGCTGCTGGTGGTGCTGGAAGCGATGAAAATGGAGCACCCGCTCAAGGCCGGCATTGATGGCGTGCTCAAGCGGGTGCAGGTCAAGGTCGGCGATCAGGTGAAAAATCGTCAGGTTCTGTTGCAGGTCGAGTAGTCACCGCGCGCATCCGCAAGGTTTGACTACGCTCTGAATAATCAGGACGCGGAAATCAGGAACCCTGCGATGCCCCATTGGCTGGTCATTGATCTGGAAGCCACCACCGATGAAGGTGGCTGGCCGGTTACGGAAATGGAAATCATCGAAATCGGTGCCACCCTGGTGGATCGAACCGGTCGCGAGCAGGATCACTTTCAACGGTTCGTCAAACCGACGCGTCGGCCACTGCTGACGCCGTTCTGTCGTGAGCTGACACACATCACCCAGGCCAACATCGACGCGGCGCAACCGCTGACCGAGGTCTGGCCGGCGTTCGAGCGCTGGCTCGCCCAGCACCAGACACGCCTTGAAGGCTGGGCCAGCTGGGGCGATTACGACCGCAAGCAATTGCTTCAGGAATGGCAGCGACTGCAACTCGACAGCGCGCTGAGCCATGTGCCGCACATGAACCTCAAACAGCGCTTTGCCAAGGCCCGACGCCTCGAAAGGCCCCTGGGACTCAATGGCGCTCTGCAACTGGCGGGCATGCAGTTCACCGGTCAGCAGCACCGGGCGCTGGAAGATGCGCGTAATACCGCCCGATTATTGCCGCTGGTGCTGCCGCTCTAGCACAGGTGACGGCGCCAGACGCCTTGTGCATACTGGCCGACCTTTTTGACCCTTTTAAGCCCTTTTCGAGAGGAATCGCCCATGTTTAAAGTCAACGAGTACTTCGACGGCACCGTCAAGTCGATCGCTTTTGGCACTGCCGAAGGCCCTGCGACCATCGGCGTCATGGCCCCGGGCGAATACGAATTCGGCACCAGCCAGCGTGAAATCATGCACGTGGTGTCCGGCGCACTGACCGTCAAACTGCCGGACAGCAGCGACTGGGAAACCTTCGCCGCCGGCAGCCAGTTCAACGTGCCGGCCAACAGCAAGTTCCAGCTGAAAGTGGCCGTCGACACCGCTTACCTGTGCGAATACCGCGGCTGAACCCTGGTTTCCTGCGGCAATAAAAAATGCCCGTGTCCAAGGACACGGGCATTTTTCGTTTCAGGGTCGGTTATTCGAGGATTTCCACCGGCATGCCGACTTCGAGGCGGCCATTGCTGTCATTGACCAGATTCTGACCGAACATCGCACCGTCGGCCTGGGCCCGGGTCTTCTGCAAGGTCGCCAGCGGCTCGCGGTCGGAGCTGCGCTCTCCGGTTTTCGGGTCGATGGTGGTGAGAATGCAGCGCGAGCACGACTTGACCACGCGGAACTCGACATCGCCAATGCGAATGCGCTTCCAGCCATCCTCGGCATACGCCTCGCTGCCCTCGATCACCAGATTCGGCCGGAACCGCAGCATTTCCAGCGGACGCCCGACTTCCTGCGACAGATGTTGCAGCGACGCCTCGCCAATCAGCAGCAGCGGGAAGCCGTCGGCGAAGGCCACCTGGTCGTCATCGTTACCGTACCCGGCCTGGGTCGTGCGGGCGCGGTCCAGTGGCACTTGCACCAGTCGGGTCGGCTTGCCGATGAATTCGCTGACCCAGCGGGCCGCTTCTTCACCGGCATCCGGTACACGCAGGGTGTCGCGCCAGATGGTCACGCCGCGCAGTTCTGCATCGCTGCAGGGCAAGGCGATATCAATTGCCGAATGCCCCGGCGCATCGAGGGTCAGGCCACCGTCGGCATTCCACAGCGCCGACAACTGGCTCATTTTCGCTTCGGCACGCTGGGTCAGGAAACGCCCGCTGGCCTCGTCCACCAGCATCCAGCGTCGGTCGCCCTCAAGCCCCAGTTTGTCCAGGCCGATCCCTTGCAGGACCTCGGCCTTTCCGGATTTCAGCGGGTAACGATAAAGCGCGCTCAGACGCAGCATGGCCAGCTCCCTGGTGGGTGAAAAACGCCACCCTATACGAGCTTTGTCGCCGAATCAAAGGCTGACGCCGGGTCAGCCTCGACAAGTTGATCAGGCCGGCACTTCGTCGAGCATCAGACGCTGGCGCACCACATCGACCAGTTTGTCCGGCTGGAACTTGGAGAGGAAGTTGTCGCAGCCGACCTTCTTCACCATCGAGTCGTTGAAGCTGCCGGACAGCGAGGTGTGCAACACCACGTACAAGCCACGCAGACGCGGGTCGTTGCGGATTTCGGTGGTCAGGCGATAGCCGTCCATTTCCGGCATTTCCGCGTCGGTGAAGATCATCAACAACTTGTCGGTCATGTTGACACCGGTGTCGGCCCAGGCCTTGAGCATGTTCAGGGCTTTCAGACCGTCGCTGGCGATGTGCATCTTCACGCCCAACTGACCGAGGGTGTCGCGCAATTGCGACAGGGCCACATTGGAATCGTCCACCAACAGCACTTCACGGCCGCGGGCACGTTCCAGGACCGGATCTTCCAGTTTGTCGCGGGACACCTTGGCGTTGTACGGAACGATTTCGGCGAGGACTTTCTCGACGTCGATGATTTCCACCAGTTGATCGTCGACCTTGCTGATGGCGGTCAGGTAGTGTTGACGGCCGGCGCTGGTCGGCGGCGGCAGGATGGCTTCCCAGTTCATGTTGACGATGCGGTCCACGCCACCGACGAGGAAGGCCTGCACCGAACGGTTGTATTCAGTAACGATGATCGTGCTGTTGGGGCCAGGCACCAGCGGGCGCATGCCGATCGCCTGGGACAGGTCGATCACCGGCAGGGTCTGGCCGCGCAGGTTGACCACACCGCAGACAAACGGGTGACGCTGAGGCATCAGGGTCAGCTTCGGCAACTGCAGGACTTCCTGAACCTTGAACACGTTGATCGCGAACAATTGGCGCCCGGCCAGCCGAAACATGAGAATTTCCAGGCGATTCTCACCCACCAGTTGCGTGCGTTGGTCTACCGTATCGAGAATGCCGGCCATCAATGACTCCTGGGCTTGTTCTGGTGAATTCATTAAAGGGGGTTATCGGCGGATTCCGGCCAATCTTGATCCCCATACAAATCACCTACAAAATGCCATGAGCAGGCATTGATGTCACATTAACATCATGCTTTACTGGCCCCCGTGATTTCATCTGCTACATTCTCTGCGGCGCGACCTCGGTTTGCACCGTAGGTTCCCGTACCTAAGGGATTCCCCTAGTAACAATCAGGCCCAACCTGATGTTCGCAATATCCAATAGCCATTAATGTGACGCCATTCTCATTGCATGAACGGAGTCAGGCTTTTGTGTGCGATCGCAGGTCAGTGGAACCCCATCCTCTCGAAACCCCCGGCACCAGCCATCTCGGCACTGCAGGGCGCGATCTCACGACGGTTCATGATCGTCGACACACACGACATTCGCTCATCAGACATGACGTTGTGGAGATAAGCATGCCGAACGACCGTAAAGAGTGGGCGCAGCGGTTCCCCGAATTTCTTGTCGAGGCTGAAACGCTCCTGGCCAAGTCCGAAGAGTGCCTGAGTCATTTGCAACTGATCAGCAATGACAAGGACGCAATCGATTGCATGCTCAGCACCCTGCTCAAACTGGCGAACAAGGCCGATGCCCTTGCATTGGTGGCAGTCTCCGAGTTCTGCCTGCACCTGCACGGTTTGCTCACTCAGACGCAAGATCATGTCGACCTGCATGCCCAGGCACTCGACGCCCTGAAAGATTGCTTCACCCTGATGGCCTGGCAACTTGAACTGGTCGACCAGAGCACCGGCCAGCTAAGCCTGGACGAAAGCGAGCAGACGTCCCTCATCGAAGCGTTCGCCTTCCAGGTTGGGCAGAGCCAGTTTCAACCGCCGCTCAGTGCCAAGCCCTTGTCCCTCGTGTCTTACTCGGAGCGGCAAGCGTAATCGAGTGCACGCCGGGTCCGTTGGAGCCTGTTAGTTCGAGCCATCGAATGTCGCAATTGAATAACTCATGCCTGCCAGCGACATCTCCAAATAAATAATTACGCTTCAACATGCAGACTGCCTACCGTTGAAGTCAGGGTTTACCTGTGTATAAAAATTGAAGACTTCAGGTGTCACCGATAATTATCGACTCCAATAAATCAACTTTTTCCATTATGGAACTCACGTCCAACATGGCGTATTTCCTGACTCTTTGGACATATAGGGCGAACGCGACCAACGGTATGTTAAGTGGTATTATGCCGCGCGTTAGTTGCTTTCACTTAATGGCACAGTGACTTCAATGATCGGTCTGCTCCGAAGTTGGCAGTCAATTATCGATCACTGAGCCGTATTGAAACCAACAACCTGAATCACAGATTTTCAGACAGAGACCGCCAGCCACTCTGACCGGTCTGCCCGCAGCGAACATCCATTGGCTCCATCCGCTATGTACGCCAGCCTCAAGTCAATCGCCACATGGCCACCCTCCCGAGAAAACGCGCGCAGGTTCACGCTCACGCTTTGCATTGGTGCAGCTTTGGGCAGTCTGCTGACTTATTGCCTGTCCGCACCGTTGTCATTTGGCCTGCTGCTGCTCAACGTGGCAGCCGCCGCTTGCGTCTTTACCCAGCATCGCCTGTCGCGCAAGTCGATCAAGTTTCAGCCCCAGGAGCTGGCCGATCGATTGCTCGAAGTCCAGGAAAACGAACGCCATCGCCTCAGCCGTGAACTGCACGACGATATCGGCCAGTTGCTGACCGCCGCCAAGTTGCAGAGCGAATGGCTCAAACGGCGTCTGCCCGAAGAGCTTCAGGAACAATGTTCGGCACTCTGCGACACCCTTGAGGAAACCCTCAATAAAGTCCGCGACGTTTCGGCCATTCTCAACCCACGGCAACTGACCAGCCTCGGGCTGGAAGCCAGTCTGCGCGCGCATTTGCTCAAGACACTGGCCAATACGTCGGTTCACTGGAGCCTGGACTGTCAGCAGCGTCTGAACGGCATCCCCGAAGAAATGGCTGTCGCCGCCTTCCGCATCACTCAGGAAGCCGTGACCAACATCCTGCGACATGCGCAGGCCAAGAACCTGCTGATCCGCGTGCAACGCCTTCCCCAAGGCTTGACCCTGCTGATCAGCGATGACGGTCTGGGCTTTGCCCCGGCCGCCAATCCCGGTCGTGAAGGACAACGAGGCATGGCCGGGATGGCCGAACGGATCGAGCAACTGGGCGGCAGCCTGAGCGTGACGAGCGAACCGGGCAAAGGCACTCAAATCGAAGCACTATTCCCCTGGGCGCCCCGTGCACTCGAGCGGGCCAGTACGAATAAGGTTATGCGTTGACTTGTAACTTACTTCTGGTGGATGACCACTCGCTGATCAGAGCCGGCGTGCGCGCTCTGGTGCTGGATATTCCCGGTTACGCGGTAATCGGCGAGGCCAATGACGGCTCGCAATTGCTCGAGATGGTCGAGCAGCTGAACCCCGATATCGTCTTGCTGGATATTTCCATGAGAGAAACCGGCGGCCTGGAGGCATTGCAGCGGCTCAGACGGGTTCGCCCGCACAGCAAAGTGCTGATTCTGTCGATGCACACCGACCCTGCGCTGATCATGCAGGCACTGGAATCCGGTGCCCATGGCTATCTGCTCAAGGACACCACGGCCACCGAGCTCGAACACGCACTGGAAGCCCTGCGCAACAACGAACGCTACCTGAGTCCGGCCATCGCCCACACGGTGATCAACCAGGCCCTGACACGCAATCAGAAGTTGCAACCGGAAGTCGCCGATTCCCACAACCTGACGGCTCGCCAGCTGGAAATCCTGCGCCTGATCGTACGCGGCAAGTCCACCCGTGAGATCGCCAATGGTTTGGGTCTGAGCATCAAGACTGTGGAAACCCACCGCTCGCAGATCATGAAACGCCTGCAGATCTACGATGTGGCGGGGCTGGTACTGTTTGCCGTACGGGAGCAGATCATCAGTCTGGACGACTGACCCGCCGCGTCCTGCCCAACAGCGGCGAGTTCTCTGGCAAATGCACACGCAATGCCGCCGGACGCGCCGCAAACCGCAGACTGTCGCCTTCCAGCGGCTCGCCATCAAGATTGATGCAGAGCCCTTCGGCAACCTTGATTTCGACCCATGGCAAACGCGTGCGGACAAACATGTTGTCGAGACCAAATCCGTCGCTGAGCAGGTTTTTCAGCGTGCCGACCAGCTCCTGTGGTGCCGGCAGAATACTGATATCCAGCAGGCCGTCATCCGCCAGTGCCTCCGGGCACAACACATGCCCTCCGCCCGCCTGGCGGCCATTACCGATACCCAGCGCGAGCAGTTCACCGCTCCAGTGAAAGTCCGGCCCCTGCAATTCGCCATAGGCGGCGTGCAACTCACTGAATCGCGACAGGCCCGTAAACAGATAGGCCGCGCCGCCCAGCACCTTTTTCAGATCCTCCGAGGTATTGGCAGTGACCTGACTGCCAAACCCGCCCGTGGCCATGTTCAGAAATATCTGCCCGCCCACCTCACCCAGATCAATGTCATAGGCAGGTGCACCGAGCAACTCAAGCGCCTCGGCGGGCTCCGGGGGTATACCGGCCGCGCGGGAAAAATCGTTGGCGGTTCCCAGTGGCAGCAGCACCAGACTGGCTTCTCCCGGGTGAGCCGCCAGGGCCTCGGCGATGTCGCGCAAGGTGCCATCGCCACCGCCGGCGATGATCTGCCTGTATCCACCAGCCAGCGCCTCTTCGACCAGACGCGGGGCATCACCGGCCTCCCAGGTCAGGCGTACCGCCAATTCCCAGCCCTGCTTGCGTTTGTGTTCAACGGCGGCACGAACCGCTTCGTTAAGTGCCTGCTTGCCATGCAGAATCAGCAATGCCCTGCGCTCATCCATATTGGCCACTCCCGTTATCAAATCAGTTCGGGACATCTTGACCCTCACAGCACGCAAAAGAGCCACCGCAATCCCAAGTATTTCCAGCGACGTGGCTCACTCGTCCTACAAGGCGGTATTTTTTCGTACGGAATGTAAGGAATCGGCTCAATTGACCCATCCAGACCATTCGTACACTGTGGGTCTGAGGCAGCAATCTTTAACCCGATAACACAAGGATGTGCAGGTAATGAGTCAAAACATCACCCGGACGCTGGATCATTCGAGCAGCAGTTTCAGCCGGCAGAAACTCATGGCAGCAGGCGGAATTTCCCATGCACGGTCATGACGCAAGAATGACCGCAAGTCCGGTTGCCCCCCTCTCCGGCAGTCGTGCCTGCCATAAACCCGAACTCAAGAGCAGCGCCAAAAACACTGGAGAAAAAATCATGGACCCTCGTGTCACCGAGCTGGAAACCCACCTCAAATATATTCGCCGTGACATGGACGAAGTAAAGGGAGACGTCAAAGCCATCAAACATCGTCTCGCCTACTCTGCGGGCGCCACAGCAGTGGTCCTTGGATTGTTGGGCTGGGTTGCCAATAGTCGCTTCGACCAGCTCGTGACGCTGATCAGCCGATGACTTACAGAAATGCAGGCCCGCGCCGGGCCTGCATTTCAATGATCAGCCGAGAAGGTCACTCAGGGGAATGAAGGGCACCATTTCTCCCTGAATCAGGGTGCGCCCCTCCTGCACTTCTACCAACCCATCAGCCCAGGCGGCGCTGCGCAGAACACCTGAACTTTGGTTTCGGTAGATAGTTGCCTGTCCCTGCTCCAGTCGCCCCCGCAGGAATTCACGCCGATTACCGGCCTGGGGCCAGACGAATCCAGCCGGGACTGGAAACTTGAGAGGCTCTACATCTTGCACACCCTGACGACGCAGCAGATAAGGCTTGGTCAACAAGGCAAAAGTCACCAGCGTCGACGCGGGGTTGCCGGGCAGACCGATGACCGGAACACCCCGAAAATGACCAACAGTCAATGGCTTCCCGGGCTTGATCGCCAGTTTCCACAGCGTCAGCTCCCCCTCCTCCCTAAGCGCGACGCCGAGGAAATCCGCTTCCCCAACCGATACGCCTCCGGTCGACAGTATCAAGTCGGCCTCTTCGAGTTCCCCAAGACGCGCTCGGGTGGCGGACAAGTCATCTGGAAGAATCCCGGCATCCAGCACTTCACAGCCCAGACGCTGCAGCCAGCTGCACAGCACCACCCGATTGCTGTTGTAAATCTGTCCCGGACCCAGTGCCGCTCCCGGTTCAACCAGCTCATCACCGGTGGACAGCACTGCCACACGGGGCTTGCGGATCACATCAAGGCCGGCGCAGCCCAAAGACGCAGCCAACCCCAGCTCGATCGGACCGAGCCGGGTTCCCGCGGGCAGGATCAATTCGCCCACCGTGGTTTCCTGCCCCTGCGGGCGGATGTTCTGCCCGGACACCATGGACTCGATGAACCGCACTCGTTCGTCGGCCTCGATCACGGCGTTTTCCTGCATCTCGATGCAATCGGCACCTGGTGGAACGGGTGCCCCTGTAAAGATACGGGCACAGGTGCCTGGCTCCAGCGGTTCAGACGCCTGACCGGCAAAAATCTTCTGACTGACCGGCATCGGCTCACCGGTCCAGTCAGCCAGGTTCAAGGCATACCCGTCCATGGCACTGTTGGGCCATGGCGGCAGATCCAGCGTCGAAACCAGATCCTGCGCCAACACCCGCCCCTCGAGCTGCGCCAATGGCAGATACTCGGACTCTACGATGCGCGAGGCGTCAGCCATTTCCAGCAGACGCGCCAATGCCACCTCGACCGGCATCAGGCTGCCGGTCTTGCCAGGCTTACCCGCGGGATTCACAAGGAGCCGCCTGTTTCAGGTGAGAGACGAAATTGCACGGACGATGCCGCGAATCCAGTTGCTCGGCCAGGATGCCATCCCAACCGGTGCGCACCGCATTGGTCGAACCCGGCAGACAGCAGACCAGCGTACCGTTGGCCAACCCTGCCAGGGCACGGGACTGCACAGTCGACGTGCCGATATCGGCCACCGATATCTGCCGGAACAACTCACCAAAACCATCGACTTGCTTGTCGAGCAGGCACGCAACAGCTTCAGGTGTGCTGTCGCGACCGGTAAAGCCTGTGCCCCCGGTGATCAGCACCACTTGCACGACATCTTCGGCAATCCAGTGGGCAACTTGCGCGCGGATTTTGTACAGGTCATCTTTGAGCAATACCCGCTCCGCCAGGTTGTGACCGGCAGCGGTCAAACGGTCGACAAAGACCTGGCCGGAGGTATCGGTTTCCAGAGTACGGGTGTCGCTGACCGTCAATACCGCGATATTGAGCGGTGCGAAAGGTACATCAGCCTTGGCTTTCATAGGCTCATCCAGTTGTAGGAGAAACAGCCCGGTGTTATATCACAGCGCCCCATTTTTTCGCCGAACCTGCGGAGAGTTGCCATGACTTCCAATACCCCTTTGCCACCCTGCTCCGTCCTGTTACTGGCCGGTGGACGTGGTCAACGCATGGGTGGCCAGGACAAGGGGCTGATTGAATGGCACGGGGAACCGCTGATCGCTCATTTGCAGCGCAAGGTTCGCCCGCTGACCGACGATCTGATCATTTCCTGCAACCGCAATCGCGAGCGCTATGCGCCCTTCGCCGATCAATTGGTGACGGACGACGAAGAAGACTTTCCCGGACCATTGGCCGGCATCCGTGCCGGTTTGCGAGCCGCTCGCCATTCCCATCTGCTGGTGTTGCCGTGCGACGTACCGCGAATCGATCTTCCCCTGTTACAGAGCATGCGCGAGACCGCCAGCCGGCACCCTGAAAACCCATTGATGCTGCGTCACGACGAGCACTGGGAACCGCTGCTTTGCGTGATTCCGGTGGCGCTTCTGCCCGCATTCGAAGAGGCCTGGCACGAAGGGGAACGCAGCCCTGGCCGGCTCATGCGCAGGCTTGGTGCCCAGGCACTGATTTGCCCGGACAACGACCCACGGCTGGCCAATCTCAATACCCCGGAACTGTTAAGCTCTCATAACACTGTGTCAGACTGACCGCATTCAAGGAACTCTCACGCCTTGCATACGTCTACAGCTCAGTAACCAAAAGAATTCCCTTCGGAGACAAACACATGACTCAACGGACTCTCGCCACTTTCATGCTCGCACTGGGCCTGGCCACCCTCGCCGGTTGCGCTTCGCCAACGGTGATCACCTTGAATGACGGTCGCGAAATCCAGGCCGTCGACTCGCCTAAATACGACAAGGATTCGGGCTTCTACGAATTCGAACAACTGGACGGCAAGCAGACTCGCATCAACAAAGATCAGGTTCGCACCGTTAAAGAGCTGTAAGCGACGCCAGATACAGAAAAGCCCGCATTTGCGGGCTTTTTCGTGGGCGTCAGAAAGATGGCTTGCACTATTTCTCACCAGTCAAGCGTGATCCGGCTTTCAAAATCACGCACCTGCCCCGTAACCGGATCAATGAACCGCAACCCCTGCGCCAGCAGCTTGAGCGGTTTGGTGTAATCGTCCTCGACGTCCTTCAACACCTCGGGATAGAACGGATCGTTGCAGATGCTCGCGCCCAGCGCCGTCATGTGCACCCGCAACTGGTGTTTCTTGCCGGTCACCGGATACAGGCCGTAACGCCAGAGGTCGCCGTTCCTTTCCCGCACTTCCACTGCTGTTTCGGTGTTGCTGACACCGGGACCTTCCTGCATACGGAAAAAAGGCTCGCCATCAACCAGGCGACTCTTGTGTACCAACGGAAAATCCAGCCCCGGCAATGCAGCAGCGATGGCTTCGTAGCGTTTTTCGATTTGCCGTGTCGGGAACAATGACTGATACGCCGAACGTGTCTGCGGATTGGCCGAAAAAATCACCAACCCGGCGGTGTGCCGGTCGATTCGGTGCAACGGCACCAGGTGCGGGTTGTCCAGACGACGAATCAACCGGCGCAGCAGCGTCTGTTCCACATACTCCCCCGCTGGCGTTACCGGCAGGAAATGGGGTTTATCTGCGACGACCAGATGTTCGTCCGCGTAGAGAATCGACTCGACCACCGGAATCGGCTTTTCATCCGGCACTTCGCGAAAGTAATGGATGCGCAGGCCTTCCTTGTACGGCAGGTCCAGCGCAATCGGCTGGCCTTCGCCATCCAGTACCCGGCCTCGGGCAATCCGGTCCAGCCACTGATCGCGTCCGATGGCACTGAAGTGATCACACAGACAATCGAACACCGTCCGCCAGTCGCCCGGGGGCAGGTAAAGCGTGCTGGCCTGATTCTGTGCGGCGGAAAATGTAGATGTGCTGGACATACGGAGAACTCGAACCCTCAAAGCAGAGCGGCATTATCCAACACCGGACGCAGCAGACCTAGCGCAGAATCAGGCGGGGATCGATTTGAGGGCCGCTGCCTCGGTGAACTCCTTCAGCCAGCGCAGTACATCGACAGCCTCCCAGCGACCCGGGTCGTACAAGGCGTACAACAGTCCCTGATAACCCACCACATCCAGTTGCTTGTGATAGCCGGCGCGCTGGAACAACGCCTCGATCTCGGCAAAACAGGTATTGAAATGCAGCTTGTTGAACGGCGTCTTGCCCTCCGTGACCAGACCGTCCAGACGCAATTCGCGGACGGCGTCGTGCACCACATCAACCGACATCCGGTTCACGCTGCTTTTCAACTGTTCGACATTGACCACGATTCATCCCTCTGACGTCCTGGTCGCCGTGCTCAATGCCCAAAAAAAACACAGCACGACGAACCCACTCAATTACTGTATGAACATACAGTAACCGAATAAACCCGCAAGTGCCAAGGATCGATGAGCGTCGCGATGAATGGCCACGCCGGAACGACGTCGAGGGAAAGGCTAACGCAGAAATGCCACAACCTGATCGGCACTGAACGGCCAGCCCAGCTCCGCTCCGGTATCGGTCCGGCGCAGCACAGGGATCCGCAGGCTGTAGGCCTCGAACCAGGACTCGTCGTCGGCAATGTCCACCAGCTCCACCAGCAGGCCATGCTCGACGAACGGCATCAGCTCGGCTTCAGCGACTTCACACAGATGGCACCCCAGGGTGCCGAACAACTGGCATTCAGGAAGCATGCGCGTTCAATCCCAAATTTTGATTGGCCATTTTAGGCCTGACCTGTGAACCCGTCGACCCGTCAGAGACCTCAAGTTTTTGAGCGAGTTTATCCTCGCAAAACCCTGACTCAAATCAGCCCGCACAAATGCGTTTTACACCATGCTCCGGTGTTTTTTGCCTCTACGCTTGAAGAGCCTGACCCTGCCACCGGAGTGTTTTGTGTTTGCCAATCTGTTGATCATTCTTGCCTCGTCCCTGGTGATGATTGCCCTGTTTCGCCGCCTGCGCCTGCCACCGGTGCTGGGCTATCTGTGCGTCGGGCTGATGGTCGGGCCGAAAGCGTTCGACTGGATCAACGAGAGCGAGCATCTGCCGGATCTTGCCGAGTTGGGCGTGGTGTTTCTGCTGTTTTCCCTGGGGCTGGAATTCTCCCTGTCGAAAATGATTGCCCTGCGCCAGGTGGTTTTTCGTCTGGGCAGCCAACAGGTGCTGGTCAGCACAGCGCTGCTGGGAAGCGTGCTGATGCTGCTGGGCATGCCCCTTACCCCGGCGCTGCTGCTCGGCGCGGGGCTTTCACTTTCGTCGACGGCGATCGTCACCAAGGAACTGGGAAGTCTCGGTGAAATCTTCAGCAGCCATGGGCAGAATGCGGTCGGGGTTTTGTTGTTTCAGGATGTGGTAGCCGTGTTGTTACTGACACTGGTGCCCGTCTTCGCCGGCAGCAGCGATCAAGCCTGGTATTGGGCGTTGCCACTGACGCTGCTCAAGACTGTCGTGCTGTTCATAGGCTTGCTGCTGGCCAGTCGCTGGCTATTGCCGCGCCTGTTTCAGGAGGTGGCGGCATCGCGCTCGGCCGAGCTGTTCGTGCTGCTGGCGCTGGTGATCGTGTTGCTCACCGCTTGGCTGACTCACCTGCTTGGCCTCTCCCCTGCCCTCGGCGCGTTCCTGGCCGGCATGCTGCTGGGGGAAAGTCATTATCGGCATCAGATCGAGGCCGATATCCGGCCGTTCCGCGACATCCTGCTCGGCCTGTTCTTCGTCAGCATCGGCATGCTGATCGACCTGCAATTGTTCGCCAGCCACAGCGTGCTGATTATTGCGATGACCCTGGGTTTGCTGCTGATCAAGGGTTCAGTGGTGGCGCTGCTGGTGAAATGGCGTGGCAGCGACAATGAAACCGCCTGGCGCAGCGGCCTGGCCCTGGCTCAGGGCGGCGAGTTCTGTTTCGCTCTTATGGCGCAGATGCAGCAGAACCGGCTGATGCCCGTCGAACTCGGCGCCCTGCTCCTCGCTGCGACGTTCTGCTCGATGCTGCTTACGCCGCTGATGTTGCGCGCGGCCCCCCGCATCGCCGCCGCCCTGCACCGCAAACCCAATCAGGAAGCGCAGATAGAGGAAATCAGCGCCCTCAATGCCGGCCTCGACCAGCATGTGGTGATCTGCGGCTACGGGCGTGTCGGTCAGTCGATCGGACGCTTCATGCGCAATGCCGGGCAACCTTACATCGCCCTGGACAACGACCCCGTACGTATTCAGGAAGCAGCCACCGTCGAACGCGACGTGCATTACGGCGACTCTGCGCGTGGCGACCTGCTGACTGCGGTCGGTTTGCTGCGTGCAAGGCTGCTGGTGATTGCCGTGGATAAAAGCGATGTGGCGCTGAGGGTGCTCAAGGAGGCCCGGCGACTCAACCCGAAAGTGCCGATTCTGGTGCGCACCCGCGACGACAGCCAGTGGGCCGAACTGAAAGCCGCCGGCGCCAGCGAAGTGGTGCCGGAGCTGTTGGAATCAAGCCTGATGCTCGCGTCCCATGCCTTGATTCTGCTAGGTCTGCCGGCACACCATGTGCAGGAGAAAGTCGATCGGGTGCGCATCGACCGCTATCGCCTGCTGCATGGCTTCTACCCGGGTGCCGAAGATGAAGAGACTTAGTCCTGACTTACCGCGCCGATTTTGTGCAGCGACAGATCCGCGCCGTAATACTCCTGTTCCTGACTCAGGCGCAGACCATGCAGCGCCTTGATCGAACCGTAGACGGCGAAGCCACCGACCAGCGCCACCAGCACGCCCAACGCGGTGCCGATCAACTGGCTGATCAGACTGACTCCGCCAAGCCCGCCCAACGCGGTCGAGCCGAAGATTCCACAGGCGATGCCACCCCACACGCCACACAAGCCGTGCAGTGGCCAGACACCCAGCACATCGTCGATCCGCCATTTGACCTGCGCCGCCGTGAAGCACCAGACAAACAGGGCACCGGCAATCGCACCGGTGACGAATGCGCCCACCGGATGCATCAGGTCGGAGCCGGCACACACCGCCACCAGACCGGCCAACGGACCGTTGTGCAGAAAACCGGGGTCATTGCGCCCGACGATCAACGCCGCCACCGTTCCGCCCACCATCGCCATCAACGAATTGACCGCCACCAGGCCACTGACGCCTTGCAGGGTTTGCGCGCTCATCACGTTGAAGCCGAACCAGCCGACGATCAGGATCCACGAGCCCAGCGCCAGAAACGGAATGCTCGACGGCGCGAACGCCACCAGCCGGCCATCGCGGTAGCGGCCATTGCGCGGCCCCAGCAACAGCACCGCTGCCAGCGCCAGCCAGCCGCCCATGGCGTGAACCACCACGGAGCCGGCGAAATCATGGAACGGGGCGCCGAATCGAGCCGCCAGCCAGGCCTGCAGACCGTAGTTGCCGTTCCAGATCATCCCCTCGAAAAACGGATAGATGAACGCCACGATCAATGCCGTCGCGCACAGCTGTGGGACAAAACGTGCCCGCTCGGCAATGCCGCCGGAAATGATTGCCGGGATCGCCGCTGCGAACGTCAGCAGGAAGAAAAACTTCACCAGCCCGTAACCATGATCGGCACTGAGCACCGCCGCCGGTTGCAGGAACGTCACCCCGTAGGAAATCCAATAGCCTATAAAGAAATAGGCCAGGGTCGACACGGCGAAGTCGCTGAGAATCTTCGACAGCGCGTTGACCTGATTCTTCTGGCGAACCGTTCCGACCTCCAGAAAGGCGAAACCGGCGTGCATGGCCAGCACCATGACCGCACCGATCAGAATGAACAACGTGTTGGAACTATGAACGAGCGTATCCACAGCGCTTTGCAGATTTTCCATGAAGAGGCAGACCCAAGGCTGAAAAAGGCACCAAAGCGGTTCATGCAGACATTTCATGCACCAAGTTGCGACCATGCAGTCACAAGCCCGAGGGGCCGGCGAACCGCTTTGGCGCACGAGGTCGATGTCCTGAGCTGAACCCGTGTCATCCGGGCTATGATTTCCCGGCTTCGCGCCCGGCAACAGCGCACTGCTGTCCGGCGACGCACCACGACACAGCAAAAGATGTACCAGTCATTTGTACTGAACCTTCACGCAAGGCTCATACTCGAAAGTTTCAGAAGCCGTTTCAGACAGCCACTTACGGAGATTCCCCATGGCCAGCACCAAGGCAAAGACTGCTCAAGAAATCCTGATGAACGACTTCCAGACCCTGGTCAGCGACACCGAACGGTTGCTGGAACACACCGCCACGCTGGCCGGTGATCAGGCTGACGAGTTGCGCGAACAGATCCACGAAAGTCTGCTGCGCGCACGGGAAACCCTGAAACTGACCGAAGACACCCTGCGCGAGCGCGGTCAGGCAGCGGTCACCGCCACCGAAGATTATGTGTCAGCCAACCCGTGGCAATCGGTGGGTATCGCGGCGGGCGTAGGCTTTCTGATTGGCCTGCTGGCCACGCGGCGCTGATCATGTCGATCGGTGAATCCGGCCCGACTGCGGGCACTGCCTCTTCCACACGGCGCCTGGGTGCAGCCGTCCTCGGTCTTTTGCACAGTCACGTCGAGTTGTTCGGCATCGAGCTGCAGGAGCAGAAAGCACGCACCGTCAGCCTGTTGCTGTTCGCCGGCCTGGCACTGGTGTTTGCACTGCTGTTGCTGGTCGGCCTGTCGACCCTCGTCCTGATCGTGTTCTGGGACACGTATCGGCTCGCCGCCATCATCGGCCTGTGCGTGTTCTACACCCTCGCTGCGATCTTCTGCGGGCTGCGCCTGAAGGCTGCAATCTTCGATGAATCCTCGCCCTTCCACGGCACCCTGGAAGAACTGGCCAACGACCGGGAGCGCCTGCTGCCATGAGCCTGCCTGAACTTCCGCACAACAGCTCGCGCCAGGAAATGCGCAAGGCCCTGATCCGCCTGCGCATGGAAATGCATCGTCAGGAAATCCGCCACGAAACCGGCCAGGTGCTGCAACCCTTGCAACGCATGCGGGGCATGACGCAAAACCTGCAGGACGGTTTCGGCATCAAGCATGCGCCGTTGTGGGGCGTAGCCGCCGTGACACTGCTGGGGTTCCTGACCGGTAAAGGTGCGAAAAGCGGTGGCATCGGCGGCCTGAGCCGGTTAATCCGCCTCGGTACCAGCCTCGCGCCGCTGATCAAACTGGTCATGCAGAACTCGGGCAAACGCTGAGTTCCACATCTGGCTGCATTCTTGCACTGCTGGCGGGATTGAATCTCTTCACCCGGAGAATCAATCCCGCTTGCCTACCCGGCCGGCAGCATCCGACCAGAACAACAATGACCAAGGAGGCCCCGTGATCGACGGGCAACCGCTCGCCTGCTTTCAGCCTTTCATCGATACCGCTACCGGACGCATTGCAGGCGTCGAGGCTCTGGGTCGACTGCGCCAGGCGCATGGGCAACTGACCTCGGTCGGGCCGCTGTTCGCCGACCCACGAACGCCCGCAACCGCCTTGCGCCGCCTCGACCGGCAGATTCGTGACAATGCGCTGAGCCGATTTCACGAAGCACCGCCAGACTGGTTTCTCAGCCTGAACATGTCACCGCGCTGGATCAGCCGTCTGCGCGCCGATCAGGCGCTACCCAGCCTGAAACAACTCGCCCGGCATGGCGTCGACCCACAGCGGATTGTCTTCGAGATCACTGAACTGGGCGGCAACAGTCAGCGTCTGTCTGAAGTCGTCGCGCGCTATCGCGATGCCGGCGCGCGGATCGCCATCGACGATTTCGGCGCCGGCTATTCACAGCTCGATCGCGTGCTGGCCTTGCAGCCGGACATCCTCAAGCTCGACATGCGCCTGTTTCAGGCCGCCGCGCTCGGCGGGCCCAGCAGCGATGTGGTCAAGGCACTGGCGCAGATGGCCGAAAGGACCGGTTGCTGGATTATCGCCGAAGGCGTGGAGACCGAAGCACAGCTGAATTTCGCGCTGGAATGCGGCTCGCGTTACGTACAGGGTTTTCTGTTCGCCCGGGCGCAGGAGGCTTTTTTTGCGACGGATGCTTTCGTCCAGCGCTTCGCTGAACTTCGCCAGGCCTATGTGAAGCAGAAACTCGCCGAGCGCGGCAAGCTGATGTCCATGCGCCGACAGCTCGGCGAGTTGATGACGATTCTTCAGAGCTGGGCGCAAACCCGCGCGCCGCTCAGTGCCTTGCCGCAACTGGACGCCTTCCCGTGGTTGCTGCGGTTTTATCAGTGCGACCGTCAGGGCACGCAACTGACGCCGAATCTGGAATGGCGGCAAAGCGGCTGGATCGCCGACAACCGTTACCTGGGTCACAACTGGTCGTGGCGCCCCTACTTCTACCATCTGCTGGCCGAAGGCTGGGAAGAACGCCGGTTGACGCTTTCCAACACCTACCGCGATGCCACCAGCAACCAGTACTGTCTGACCGCCGGGCAGTTTTTCGACAATGGTGAACGCCTGCTGTTGATCGACATTGATGCCGCCGGGCTGTAGTTGCGCTTGCAGACACTCGCCCGAACCGGGAAGCTAGGGCACCAGTCACCCGACGGAGAGAATCAGCCTTGGATTGGCAAACCCTGCTCAACCGCGAACGTCTCGGCAAGCCGCTGCACAGCCCGCAGGAACTCGGCCGCAGCCCGTTCCACAAAGACCATGACCGCATCATTTTCTCTGGCGCCTTCCGCCGCCTGGGCCGCAAGACCCAGGTGCATCCCGTGTCGAGCAACGACCATATCCACACGCGTCTGACCCACTCGCTGGAAGTCAGTTGCGTCGGCAGGTCGCTGGGCATGCGAGTGGGCGAAACCCTGCGTCGCGCCCTGCCCGAGTGGTGCGAACCGAGCGATCTGGGCATGGTCGTGCAGTCCGCCTGCCTGGCCCATGACATCGGCAATCCGCCCTTCGGCCATTCCGGCGAAGACGCCATCCGCCATTGGTTTCAGCAGGCCGCCGGGCGCGGCTGGCTGGATGCGATGAGTGACGCCGAACGCGGTGACTTCCTGAACTTCGAGGGCAATGCCCAAGGGTTTCGGGTTCTCACACAGCTGGAGTATCACCAGTTCGACGGTGGCACCCGGTTGACCTACGCGACCCTCGGCACCTACCTCAAGTACCCGTGGACCGCACGCCACGCCGACTCCCTGGGTTACAAGAAACACAAATTCGGCTGCTATCAGAGCGAGCTGCCCCTGCTGGAGCAGATCGCCCATAAACTCGGCCTGCCGCAACTCGAAGAACAGCGCTGGGCGCGTCATCCGCTGGTTTACCTGATGGAGGCTGCGGATGACATCTGCTACGCGCTGATCGATCTGGAAGATGGCCTGGAGATGGACCTGCTGGACTATGCCGAGGTCGAGTCGCTGCTGCTGGGTCTGGTCGGCGACGATCTGCCGGAAACCTACCGACAGCTGGGCCCTCAGGATTCGCGCCGGCGCAAACTGGCGATCCTGCGGGGCAAGGCCATCGAACACCTGACCAACGCCGCTGCCCGGGCCTTTGTCGAACAACAGGATGCGCTCTTGGCGGGAACGCTGCATGGGGACCTTGTGGAGCACATGCATGGTCCGGCCAAACGTTGCGTGCTGAATGCCAAGGACATCGCCCGCAAGAAAATCTTTCAGGACAAGCGCAAGACCCTGCATGAGATCGGCGCCTACACGACGCTGGAGATTCTGCTCAACGCGTTCTGCGGTGCGGCCCTCGAACAGCACAACGGGCGTACGCCGTCGTTCAAGAGCCGCAGAATCCTCGACTTGCTGGGCAACAATGCACCGGACCCGCACGGCCCGCTGCACGCATCGTTCCTGCGCATGATCGACTTCATCGCAGGCATGACCGACAGCTATGCCAGCGACATGGCCCTGGAAATGACAGGGCGCTCCAGCCATTGATACTTCGTCGCCCGCCCGGTCAGGCATTGACCGGGCGGGCAACTGATGGATATTCCAATCCTTTCCTTATATCCATGTTCGACGCTCGCGACGTATCGCCAACAAAAAACTTAAACTCATTGATGACTTACAAACATTAAACAAACAGGATTTTCAGTCACCCCCGCCCCCTCCATCGAACAAGTTCAGCTCGCGAAGCCATCCGCTACCTACGTCAAAACTAGTTCACACGTAGTCCCATTCCTCTTTATTTGTAGGACTGATCCTAGATCGCCACCGAGGTCCTGTCGGCTCATGCGACCGCTCTTTCATCTGAGCTAAGGTGCGCCCTTTATTAGTGTTCGCATGGGACTTTGTTATGAACTCCGTTTTTATTGTCGACGATCACCCGGTTATCCGTCTTGCCGTTCGAATGCTATTGGAACATGAAGGTTACAAGGTCGTCGGTGAAACCGATAACGGGGTCGATGCCATGCAAATGGTTCGCGAATGCGCACCCGACCTGATCATTCTCGACATCAGTATTCCAAAGCTGGACGGCCTCGAAGTCCTTGCCCGTTTCAACGCCATGAGTTCTCCGTTCAAGACACTGGTCCTGACCGCACAGTGCCCGACGCTGTTCGGCATTCGCTGCATGCAGTCCGGCGCATCGGGTTATGTCTGCAAACAGGAAGACCTCAGCGAACTGGTCAGTGCCATCAAGGCGGTCCTTTCCGGATACAACTATTTCCCCAGCCAGGCCCTGAACCCTGTTCGCAATGACGATGTGCGCTACGCAGAACTGGAACTTTTCAAATCCGTCAATGACCGCGAATTGATGGTATTGCAACTATTCGCCCAAGGCCGAACAAACAAGGAAATTGCCAAAGGCATGTTCCTCAGCAACAAGACCGTCAGTACTTATAAAAAACGTCTGATGCAGAAACTCAAAGCCAGATCCCTTGTAGAACTTATTGAAATGGCCAAACGCAACGCACTCGTGTGAGAGACGACATGCCCAGTCGCTTGAAAAACTGCCTGATTGTATTGAGTGCATGCCTTGGGTTATGTGCTCATGCAGCAGCCGCCCCCGTCATCCCGCAAGACCTGACCCTGCTCAGTCGCTCGACCGACAAGTCGCTTCCGGTCCTGCTTGAACATTCGCAACGGGACTGGTTGCACAATCGCAATGAGTTGATTCTGGGCACATCGGCTCCCGACTATCCACCCTTTGACATGACGGCCAGCGGCCGTGATTACGAAGGGTTCACGGCCGATTACGCCGGACTGATCGGGCAGGCAACCCGCCTGCCGGTCAGGGTCAAGCGCTTTGCCACACGAGACGCGGCGATCCGGGCATTGCTCGACGGCAGCATCGACATGCTTGGCACGTCCAACGGGCTGGAGGCGGAAAACGCCAACGTCGTACTGTCCAGCCCTTACGCCATCGATCAACCGGTACTGGTCACCCGCACGGGTGAAACCCGGTCTCTGAGCGAAGGTCTGGCCGGATTGCGGCTGAGCATGCTGTATCACTATCTGCCGCTGGACGAAGTCAAGGCGCTGTATCCCAAAGCCCTCATCACCTCCTATCCGTCTTACCAGAATGCCATCAACGCCGTCGCCTTCGATCAGGCGGACGTATTTCTCGGCGACACCATTTCCACCCACTACATGATCAGCAAGGGGTATCTGAACAACATCCGCATGGCCAATTTCGGCAAGCACGAAGCCCACGGTTTCAGCTTTGCCGTGCGTCGCGACAATCCTCAACTGCTGGGTATCATCGATAACGTGCTCAAGGCGGTCCCGGGCAGCGAGCGGGAAACCATCGCCAAACGCTGGAGTGCCGGCAGCGATACCTTGCTGACCGACCAGAAACTGCAACTGACCCACCGCGAAGAACAGTGGCTGAAGAAGCACCCGGTGGTGAGTGTGGTCGTCAACGAGGCCTTTGCTCCCCTGAGCTTCTTTGACACCGATGGCAACTTTCGCGGCATCAGCGCCGACCTGCTGGAACTCATCCGCTTGCGCACCGGCCTGCGCTTTGAAATCCGCCGCAGCCGCAGCGACGTCGAGATGATCAAGCAGATCGAGAACCATCAGGCCGACCTGATCGCCGCCCTGCTGCCGACCGCCCAACGCGAGGAAACCCTGAAGTTCAGCCGTCCCTACCTTGAAAACTCCTATGTCCTGCTGACCCGCAAGGCTGCCGACAGTCCGACGCACCTGGGTCAGCTCAAGCGCAAGCGCCTGGCCATCGCCCAGGGCAACCCGATGATCGAGTACCTGCGCAACGAGTTTCCACACATCCAGTTGATCGAGACCCCGGACACGTTCAGTGCCGTGGCATTGCTCGACGAGGGTCAGGTCGAAGGCGCCGTGAACTCGCTGGTGATCGCCAACTACTTCATCGCTTCGCACATCTTCGAACACCCCTTGCAGATCACGACCACCATCGGCACCCGGCAGGCTGCCTTTTCCCTGGCAACCGCCAGAGACAACACCGAACTGGGCTCGATCATCGACAAGACCCTGATGAGCATATCGCCCGAAGAACTGGGCATCATCAATGGTCGATGGAGGGGCTATTCAAGCCTTTCGCAAGGCACCTGGCACCAATACCGGCGCCTGTTCTATCAGGTGATCGGGGCGGCCGGTCTGCTGTTGCTGCTGTCGATGCTCTGGAATGCCTATATGCGTCGCCAGATCAAACAGCGCCAGGCCGCCGAACGTGCCTTGAACGACCAACTGGAGTTCATGCGCTCGCTGGTCAACGGCACGCCTCATCCGATCTATGTGCGTGATCGACAAGGATTGCTGCAAAGCTGCAACGACAGTTACCTCGAAGCCTTCAAGGCCAGACGCGAAGACGTCATCGGCAAGAATGTGATGGAAGGTGCTCTGAGCAACGCCTTCGAAGCCAGGGCCTTTCAGGCCGACTACCAGCGGGTCGTGAACGAGGGCAGGCCGCTGGTGCTCGACCGGCCGTTGCAAATCGGCAACCGGCGCCTGACGATCTATCACTGGATCCTGCCGTACCGCGACTCCAGCGGCGATGTTCAGGGGATCATCGGCGGCTGGATCGACATCAGTGAACGTCATGAGCTGCTCGACGAGCTTCGTGCCGCCAAGGAGCAGGCCGATGATGCCAACCGTGCCAAGAGTACGTTCCTGGCGACCATGAGCCATGAAATCCGCACGCCGATGAACGCGGTCATCGGCATGCTCGAACTGACACTCAAGCGCATGGACAAAGTGCATCCGGACCGATCCAGCATCGAAACCGCCTACAGCTCGGCCAAGGATCTGCTGGGGCTGATCGGTGACATTCTGGACATTGCCCGGATCGAATCCGGGCGCCTGAGCCTGAGCCCCGAGCGGGTCAATCTCATCGATACCATCACGTCGGTGGTCCGGATCTTCGAAGGCCTGGCCCGACAGAAACGACTGGCACTGGTGGTGAACGTCTCCCCGCCCGAACTGAACATCGACGTACATCTGGATCCCTTGCGTTTCAAACAGGTGCTGTCGAACCTGATCAGCAATGCCATCAAATTCACCGAAAAAGGCCAGATCAGGATCTCGCTGGAACTGCTGGACAGCGATGTTCCCGCTTGCTCGCTGGTGCAATTGACGGTTCAGGACAGCGGTATCGGTATTACTGCCGAAGATCAGCGGCGGCTGTTCGAACCTTTCACCCAGGCCAGCCATGGCAGGAACCGGACAATCAGCGGCACAGGGCTGGGACTGGTCATCAGCCGCAGCCTGTGCGAAATGATGGGAGGGCAACTGCAATTGAGCAGCCAGCCCGGGATCGGCACACAAGTGAATGTGTCGCTGCCGCTGGCAATCATGCCCGCCGAAGTGAAAAGCCAAAAACACGAACCACAGATCCAGACCGCCCTCACGCCCCTCAACGTGCTGGTGGTCGACGATCACCCGGCCAATCGCCTGCTGATGTGCCAGCAACTCGAGTTCCTGGGACACCGTTTCAGCATTGCCGAAGAAGGCCAGAGCGCACTGGAACAATGGAAAAACGGCGCATTCGATCTGGTCATCGCCGATTGCAACATGCCCGTCATGAACGGCTATGAACTGACCCGCGCGATCCGGCGCCACGAGAGCCTCACGCAACGCCCGACCTGCACCGTGCTGGGGTTTACCGCCAATGCCCAACCGGAAGAGGTACTTCGCTGCAAGCAGGCCGGCATGAACGAGTGCCTGTTCAAACCACTGAGCCTGAGTGCCTTGAGCCAATGGGTCGACAGTGTCCGGCCAATCCTCGATGCACCGGTGTTCCATGCACCTGCGTTCAACCTGCAGGGGCTTTATGCGCTGACCGGAGGGAACCCCGCCCAGACCAGGCGACTGTTGACCGAACTTCTGAAAAGCAGCCGGAGTGACCGCCAGGATCTGCAGGCCTTGCCCCCCGGACGGGATCACCAGGCGCTGGCCGAGATGGCGCACAGGATCAAAGGTGCCGCACGCATTGCCCAGGCATCACGCCTGATCAACTGTTGCGAAGCACTCGAACAGGCTTGTCTGCAAGCTTTGCCGGTGGAGGAGATCGAACGCCGATGCAAGGCGAGCAACTTCGCCATTCTTGAGCTGGAGAAGGCGTTGGAGCAGCAACTGACGTTGACCGACCACAGCAGAATGACCGGGCCTTAACTATGCTTGGACGCTGAGCAGTGTGTTTATCAACTCGGAGAGTCCGCAATGCCCAGCCCACTGCGCCCGGAGCAACGCCGGCTCCCCCTGCACGTGCATATCAGCGTCATGTTCACCTTTCTGCTGTTGCTCACCGGGGTCGTGCTGGGGCTGTTCAACTACCGGCAGACCACGCAGATCATTCTGTCGAGCAGCGAAAAGCTGTTCGAGCGCATCGAGCTGGATGTGCGCGTCGATCTGCAATCGACCTACGCGCCGATCCGGCACCTGCTAAGCCTGCTCGCGGACAACACCGGGACACAGGCCTCCGCCCTTGAACAGCGCCTGACACTGCTCAAACCGTTCAGCCAGTCACTGGCGGACAACCCGGACCTGGCCTCGTTGTATCTGGGTTACGACAACGGTGATTTCTTCATGGTGCGGCCGTTGCGCACCGCATCATTGAAAACCTTGCTCAAGGCGCCGGACACTGCGGCCTATCAGGTCTGGAGCATCGAGCATGACGTCAATGGCGGCGTCCGGTCACAGTCGCTGTTCTTCGATCAGGCGTTGTCGGCGGTCGGTCATCACGACAATCCGGACGATGCCTACGACCCGCGCAGCCGAAGCTGGTACACCGGCGCACAAAAACACAACGAGCAGATCACCACCGAACCCTACGTGTTCTTTTCCACCCACAATGTCGGCACCACCCTCGCCCGGCGCAGCGGTGAGCATGCAGTGATCGCTGCCGACCTGACCCTCGACGCGCTGTCGGCGACCCTGACCAAACACGTGGTGACGCCAGCGACAGAAATTGTCCTCTTCGACGCTGAAGGCAACGCCGTAGCGTACCCCGACAGCCGCCGGCTGATCGTCGATGACCGTACTGCGCGTCTGGCCAAGGCAGCCGACCTGAGTCCGAGCCTGCATGCCCTGCTGTCTGCCGATCATCAGGGCAAACGCCTGAATGCTGACGGGCGACGCTGGATCGTCGCCCGCAGCAGCCTGCAGGAAGGTGGTCCGAAAGGTTTGCAGATGGCCTTGCTGGTCCCGGAAGACGAGTTGCTGGTCGATGCCTATCGCATGCGTTGGCAGGGGGCGCTGATCACCCTCGCCACCCTGCTGTTGTGCCTGCCGCTGGGCTGGTTGATCTCGCGGATTCTGGTCAAGCCGCTGCATGCACTGGTCAAGGAAGCCGACGCCATCCGCAGCTTCGATTTCAACTTTCCCGTGACCCGTCGCTCGCCGGTGCTGGAGGTCGACCAGTTGAGCCTGTCGATGGCGCGGATGAAGGACACCCTGGCCAGCTTCTTTCGCATCACCGACAGCCTGACCGCCGAAACCCGCTTCGCCCCGCTGCTGCAACGGGTGTTGTTCGAAACGGTGCAGATTGCCCAGGCTCAGGCGGGGCTGATCTACCTGCGGGAAAGTGATGGCAACCGCATGGAACCTTACGGACTGGTGGTCGATGGCACCTCACAGACGCTGGCTGCCTTCGATATCCAGGGACACAACCTCGACGCCATCCAGGGCCCCAGCTGGTTTGAGCAACTGGCGAAGGCCGACAACGTAGTGAGCAGCCTCGGCTTCGAACAGGCTGCCGACCTGCAAAAAGTACTGCTGGCCATGGACACGCCGCGCGTACACCTGATCGGGATCCGTCTGCATAACCGGCACAACGAGACAATCGGTCTGCTGGTATTGCTGATCAGCGACAGCGGCACCCCGGCCGACCTTGAAAAACTGCGCCCCGATCGCATCGCCTTCCTGCAAGCGGTGTCCGGCGCGGCGGCGGTGAGCATCGAGAGCCAGCGCCTGCAAGCACGGCAGAAACAGCTGCTCGATGCGTTCATTCAATTGCTCGCCGGCGCCATCGATGCGAAGAGTCCTTACACCGGTGGCCATTGCCAACGCGTGCCGGAACTGACCCTGATGCTCGCCCACGCTGCGGCGGCGAGCGAAGCCCCGGCCTTCAGCGACTACCAGCCCAGTGAGGATGAATGGGAAGCCTTGCACATCGCTGCGTGGCTGCACGACTGCGGCAAGGTCACAACCCCGGAATACGTCGTCGACAAAGCCACCAAACTGGAAACCCTGAACGATCGTATCCATGAAATCCGCACCCGCTTCGAAGTGCTCAAGCGCGATGCCTGGATCAGCTACTGGCAAGCTCTGGCATCGGGTGGGGACGAACGACAACTGGCCAGCCTGCGCGACACGACGCTGGCGGCTCTGGATGACGATTTCAGTTTCGTTGCCCGCTGTAACCTGGGCAGTGAGGCCATGGCTGACGCCGATCTTCAACGTCTTGAGGGCATTGCGCAGCGCACCTGGACACGCACGCTGGATGACCGATTGGGCGTTTCATGGGAGGAAAACCGGCGTCAGGCACGCACACCGGCACCGACCCTACCGGTCAGCGAAAAGTTACTGTCCGACAAGCCCGAACACCTGCTCGAACGCGCCGACAGCGAGCTGATTCCGGAAGACAATCCATGGGGATTCAAACTCGACGTCCCGCGCTACAAATACAACCGCGGCGAGCTCCACAACCTGAGCATTCCTCGCGGCACACTGACCCGAGAAGAGCGATACATCATCAATCACCATATGGTGCAGACGATCCTGATGCTCAGCCATCTGCCCTTCCCCGGGCATCTGAACAACGTGGCGGAAATTGCTGGCGGCCATCACGAAAAAATGGACGGCACCGGTTACCCGAAACGCTTGAAACGCGAGGAAATGAGCCTGCCGGCACGGATGATGGCGATTGCCGACATCTTCGAAGCGCTGACCGCCGCCGACCGCCCATACAAAAAGGCCAAGACCCTCAGCGAGGCGCTGGGAATCATGGCCACCATGTGCCGTGAGGCGCATATCGATGCCGAGCTGTTCGGCCTGTTCATCCGCGAAGGCCTTTACCTGCAATACGCCAGTCGGTTCCTCGACCCGCAACAGATCGATGCGGTCGATCCCGCAGGCGTGCTGCGCAAGGCGGGCCTGGCAGCGTGATCAGCAGTCGGTCAGGCGTAGGAAGATTGCTGCCAGTCGTTCGATTCCGGCCTGATCGTCTGCGCCGAAACGCGAAAGCTTCGGGCTGTCGAGGTCGAGCACACCGATCAGGCGACCATCCTTGACCAACGGCACCACCAGTTCGCTGTTCGACGCGCTGTCACAGGCGATGTGGCCGGGGAACGCGTGAACGTCTTCGACCCGTTGTGTCTGCAGGCTGGCCGCCGCCGCACCACACACACCGCGACCGAACGGAATACGCACGCAAGCGATCTGGCCCTGGAACGGGCCGAGCACCAGTTCTTCATTGCGATTAAGGTAGAAGCCGGCCCAGTTCAGATCATCGAGCTGGTTGAACAGGAACGCCGAAAACTGCGCAGCATTGGCGATGAAATCGCGCTCGTCCGCCAGCAGCGACTCCAGTTGTGCGGCCAACATGCCATAGCCTTCGAGGCCCTGGCCGCTCTGTTGCAAATCAATCATGCCTTGTGCTCCAGCAATTTCAGTCCCACCCAGTACCGGGCGAATTGGTACGCGCAACGCCCGTTGCGGTTGCCACGGCCGGTTGCCCAGCGCACGGCGAGAATGTCCAGTTGTTCGTCGCGCTGCCAGGTCAGGCCGGCCTTGGCGGCCAGTTGCCCGATCCAGTGTTCGACGACATTGAGAAAATGTTCCTGGGTAAACGGATAGAACGACAGCCACAGGCCAAAGCGATCCGACAGGGCAATCTTGTCTTCAACCGCTTCGCTCGGATGCAGTTCGCCGTCGACGCGCTTCCAGTTTTCGTTGTCGCTTTCCTTTTCCGGCACCAGGTGGCGCCGGTTGGAAGTGGCGTACAGCAACACGTTGTCCGGCGCCTGCTCCAGCGAGCCATCCAGCACGCTTTTCAGCACGCGGTAATCGCCTTCGCCGGATTCGAACGACAGGTCATCGCAGAACAGCACGAAACGCTGCGGCAACTTGGCGATCTGCTCCACCACCCGTGGCAGGTCGGCCAGGTGATCGCGCTCGATCTCGATCAGGCGCAGGCCGGCCTTGGCGTGTTCGGCCAGCAATGCTCGCACCAGCGAGGATTTACCGGTACCGCGCGAGCCCCAGAGCAGCGCATGGTTGGCCGGCATGCCGTCGAGGAACTGCTGGGTATTTCGACCCAGTTGCTCCAGTTGCCGATCGACACCGATCAAGTCCGACAGACGCATGTCGAGGCTGACTTCCAGCGGCAGCAGATAGCCGCTGCGACCATCGCGCTGCCAGCGCGCAGCCAGGCAGGTGCCCCAGTCGATGACCGGGCGTGGCGCCGGCAGCAGCGGTTCGATCCGCGCCAGAACCGACTCGGCGCGCTCAAGAAAAGCATTCAATCGGGAATCCACGTCTTCTCCTCGGGCTGGTTCACAGTAATGATGGCGATACAGCGACGACCGATAGCGTTCGACACCCGGCCCGGCCCTTGTTACAAGGCGATGCGGGAACTCCGGTATCCATGCATGATCGACTATGCTTGAGCAGCGAAGGGAAACGTAAGTGGTTCAACACCCCATGGATATCAAATTCACCCACCGGCTGTCATACAAACAGGCCCGGCTTACCGTGCTGGTCGGGTTCATTCTGGGCACGCTGCTCAGTCTGCTGCAAATCGGCATCGATTATGCCAGTGAAGACGCCTCCATCAACCGTGAAATCCTGTCTTTGCTGGAAATCAGCCATAACCCGGCCTCGCGCATCGCCTACAACATCGATGCCGAGCTGGCCCAGGAACTCACGCTGGGCCTGCTGCGCTCGCCGGCCATCATTTCCGCGCAACTGACCGACAACAATCAGACGGTGCTGGCCAGCGTCAAACGCCCGGAATTGCAAAGCGGCTATCGGTTGATCAGCGACTTTCTGTTCGGCGCCAAACGCGAGTTCGAAGACCGGCTCTATCTCGACCACTTGCCCAACGAATCCCTCGGTACGTTAAGCCTGGAAGTGGACACCTATGCCTTCGGCAGCCGCTTCCTGCGCCGGGCCGAAATCACGCTGCTCAACGGGTTTGCCCGCAGCCTGATCCTGACCGGCATCCTGCTGGCGCTGTTCTACGTGATGCTGACCAAGCCGCTGGTGCGGGTGATCCGTGAACTCAGCGGACGCGATCCGCGCAGCGCCGAACCGACCACTCTGGAATGCCCCGGCGGACACGCCAACGACGAGATCGGCGTGCTGGTGAAGGTCGCCAACCAGCAGTTCGAGAACATCGCCACGGAAATCCAGCAACGGCGCACCGCGGAAAACCGCCTCACCGACTACCTCGCCCAACTCGAAGACATCGTGTCGGCACGCACCGCCGAACTGAAGGCCATCAACGCCCGCCTCAGCCAGTCCAACGAGGAACTGGAAGTCGCCCGCAGCACCGCACTGGACATGGCAGAGGCCCGCTCGGCGTTCCTCGCCAACATGAGCCACGAGATCCGCACTCCGCTCAACGGCCTGCTGGGCATGATCGCGCTGTCCCTCGACGGCCCGCTCAATGGCGAACAACAGCAGCAACTGTCGATTGCCCACGACTCGGGCAAGGTGCTGGTGGAGTTGCTCAACGATATTCTTGATCTGTCGAAATTCGATGCCGGGCAACTGGAGCTCGAGCACATCCCCTTCGACCTCGGTTCGCTCGTTGAAGACACCGCCAACCTGCTGTCACAGAATGCGGCGCCAAGCGTCGAGCTGACGTGTCTGATCGATCCGCACTTTCCGGCGCTGGTACTCGGCGATCCGACCCGGGTCAGGCAGATTGTCAGCAACCTGCTGTCCAACGCCCTGAAGTTCACCCGCTTCGGCCGGGTCGATGTGCGTTTGTCGACCTGGAAGGACGGCGTGCGCATCGAAGTCTGCGATACCGGCATCGGCATTGCCCAGGAAGCCCAGGTGAAGATTTTCCAGCCATTCACCCAGGCCGGGGCCGGTATCACTCGCCAGTACGGCGGCACCGGACTGGGCCTGGCGCTGACCTACAACCTGTGCGAAGCCATGGAGGGGCGCCTGACGATCAGCTCCGAGGTCGGTTTCGGCAGCCAGTTCTGTGCCGAACTGCCACTGCCCTGCCACACCCGCGCGGTCATTCCGGCACAACTGCATGGCAGCGTGCTTGCCATCACCACGGCGGCCAGCGGCCTGTCAGAGCTGCTGAGCAGTCTGTTGCCGGTCTGGGGCCTGTCGTACGAGCAGCGCACGATTGAAGCGTCACTGCTCGGCCCGTCACCGGACATCATCATCACGGATTGCCCCGAATGCCTGTTCGGCCTGCGGCCGACCATGACCGCACCGATTCTGCTGGTAACGGCTTACGGCAGTTTCCTGCCGGGCGAAGAAGCTGCCGCCCTCGCTCCGCTGCAACAGCAGGCTCGCCCCCTGGCACGCAACGCGCTGTATCAGAATCTGCGCAGAACCCTGCAACCAGACATCACCACCATCGACCGCGGGCGGCTTGAAAGCGTGCCGTCACAGCGTCGGGGACGGGTGTTGCTGGTGGAAGACAACCCGGTCAACCAACTGGTGGCCAAGGGCATGCTCGGTAAACTCGGTTGCGATGTCATCGTCGCGGCCCATGGCGCAGAAGCGCTTGATCAACTGGAACACCACGAATTCGATCTGGTGCTGATGGACTGCAACATGCCGGTGATGGACGGTTACGAAGCGAGCCGGCAGATCCGCCAGAGCGGTCGCTGGCCGCACTTGCCGATCGTGGCGTTGACGGCCAACGCCATGTCCGAGGAGCGCGAGCGCTGCCGGGCGGCGGGCATGAGCGACTACCTGGCCAAGCCCTTCCGCCGCGAAGAACTGGCCGCGCTGCTGGATCAGTGGATACCGACTACGACAGCGCTTTGATTTGCCCCAGCAGATGATCAAGCCCGGTGCGCAGCTCGTTGAGCCGATCCAGGTCCACGCCACTGTCGCACAGCAACCGGTCCTTCAACGGCCCGACCTGCTTGCGCAGTGCCAGCCCTTGGGACGTGAGGCTCAGATGAACCTCACGCTCGTCCCGCGCCGAACGTTGACGCTGCACCAGTTGCAGTTGCTCCAGACGCTTGAGCAGCGGCGTCAGCGTCCCGGAATCCAGCGCCAGACGCTCGCCCAGCGCCTTGACCGTCGGTTGCTCCGGCGCCGCTTCCTGCCATTCCCACAACACCAGCATCGCCAGATATTGCGGGTAGGTCAGCCCGAGCTGATCGAGCATCGGCTTGTAGGCACGGATCACCGCCCGGGACGCGGCGTACAGCTTGAAGCACAACTGACTGTCGAGCTTCAGCGCATCGGCTGACAGATCGTTCATTTGAGCAGGGCTTCGATCTCGCGGCTAAGGTCCTGCGGCTTGGTGGCCGGGGCGAAGCGCTTGACCAACTGGCCGTCCTTGCCGATCAGGAATTTGGTGAAGTTCCACTTGATGCCCTGGGAGCCCAGAACACCCGGTGCGCGTTTCTTCAATTGCACGAACAGCGGATGCGCACCGGTGCCGTTGACTTCGATCTTCTTGAACAGCGGGAAGCTGACGCCGTAATTGAGCTCGCAGAACTCGCTGATCGCACCCTCGTTGCCGGGTTCCTGCTTGCCGAACTGGTTGCACGGAAAGCCCAGTACCACCAGCCCCTGATCCTTGTAAGTCTGCCAAAGCTCCTCAAGGCCCTTGTATTGCGGGGTGAAACCGCACTTGCTGGCAGTGTTGACCACCAGCACTGCCTTGCCGGCGAAATCGGCCAGGGTCTTTTGCTCACCCTTGATGGTGGTGCACGGGATGGTCAGCAGGTTATCGCTCATGGTGCGCACTCCGGGAAGTTGAGAAGCTGCAAAAATAGCGAGCAATTGAATTGTGTGCAATTTAATTATCCGAAAGGCGATCCGAAGATCGCCCGCATCGGTTATTCGCGCGGCACCAGGTCCAGGCACACCGAGTTGATGCAGTAACGCAGACCGGTCGGCGGCGGGCCGTCGGGAAATACGTGGCCGAGGTGCGCGTCGCAACGGGCGCATTTCACTTCGGTGCGGATCATGCCGTGGCTGGTGTCGCGGATTTCGGTCATCGCGCTCTCGCCGATCGGCGCGTAGAAGCTGGGCCAGCCGCAACCGGAGTCGAATTTGGTCCTGGAATCGAATAGCGGCTCATTGCAGCAGACGCAGTGATAGACGCCGTCGGTCTTGGTGGCGTTGTATTTGCCCGAGAACGGTCGCTCGGTAGCACTGAGACGACACACGTTGTATTGCTCCGGGTCGAGCATCGCGCGCCATTCTTCCAGAGTCTTTTCTATCTTTTCCATCATCACACCTCAGCGGCTGAAAAAGCCCGATCTGTACCTTTTCCACGGATCGGGCGGCACGTATGATTGCGCCTCGTCACACGCCAGTCTGGCAGCGGGATCCTGCGCGTTCAAACGGATTGTTGGAAACCGCCGCTCAAGACGCCTGCCTGTGTGAAGACGCAGGATTCCCAGCACGGTTGTCCATTCGCCGCCTGGATCGTTCATTTTCGGGATCACATCGCCATGCAGTTCAGCAAATCGAACAAGCTCGCCAACGTCTGCTACGACATTCGCGGCCCGGTGCTCAAGCACGCCAAACGCCTGGAAGAGGAAGGTCATCGCATCCTCAAGCTGAACATCGGCAACCCGGCGCCCTTTGGTTTCGAAGCGCCGGACGAAATTCTCCAGGATGTGATCCGCAACCTGCCGACCGCCCAGGGCTACAGCGATTCCAAAGGCCTGTTCAGCGCGCGCAAGGCCGTCATGCAGTACTACCAGCAGAAGCAGGTCGAAGGTGTCGGCATCGAAGACATCTACCTGGGCAACGGCGTGTCCGAGCTGATCGTGATGTCGTTGCAGGCCCTGCTCAACAACGGTGACGAAGTGCTGGTCCCGGCACCTGACTATCCGCTGTGGACCGCAGCGGTGAGCCTGGCCGGCGGTAACGCGGTGCACTACCTGTGCGACGAAGGCGCCGACTGGTTCCCGGACCTGGCCGACATGAAGGCCAAGATTACCCCGAACACCAAGGCCATGGTGATCATCAACCCGAACAACCCGACCGGCGCGGTGTATTCGAAGGAAGTGTTGCTGGGCATGCTGGAACTGGCCCGCCAGCACAACCTGGTGGTGTTCTCCGACGAGATCTACGACAAGATTCTTTACGACGACGCCGTGCACATCTGCACCGCTTCGCTGGCGCCGGATCTGCTGTGCCTGACCTTCAACGGTCTGTCGAAGTCGTATCGCGTGGCGGGTTTCCGTTCCGGCTGGATCGCCATTTCCGGGCCGAAACACAACGCCCACAGCTACATCGAAGGCATCGACATGCTGGCCAACATGCGCCTGTGTGCCAACGTGCCGAGCCAGCACGCGATCCAGACCGCCCTCGGCGGCTATCAGAGCATCAACGACCTGGTGCTGCCGCAAGGTCGCCTGCTGGAACAGCGCAACCGCACCTGGGAGTTGCTCAACGACATTCCCGGCGTGAGCTGTGTGAAGCCGATGGGCGCCCTGTATGCATTCCCGAAGATCGACCCGAAAATCTGCCCGATCCACAACGACGAGAAATTCGTCCTCGACCTGCTGCTGTCCGAAAAGCTGCTGGTGGTTCAGGGCACAGCGTTCAACTGGCCGTGGCCGGATCACTTCCGCGTCGTGACCCTGCCGCGGGTCGATGACCTGGACATGGCCATCGGGCGCATCGGCAACTTCCTCAAGTCCTACCGCCAGTAACCGGCCATCCGTGCGCAACGAGCCTTTCGTTGCGCACTGTCTGATTCAGCAACACTTCTGCTCTGCCCCTCCTCCAGCACCTTCTACACTTGCGACTCATACAAATCATGCGTGCCTGACGCAATGAGACCGGGTGGCCCGTGCCTGTCATCCATACCGGGTTCGGTAGTGGGAAATCTCCCATGCCCGGAGAATCCGGTGTAGGACACAGTTTGAAATAGTCACTCGGTTGAATCACCCGGTGCCGCGCCTTATATACCCCGCAGTACGCTACATCTTTAGCTTGAGGAGATTTCTACAACCATGATGCGCATCCTGCTGTTTTTGGCCACTAACCTGGCGGTCGTGCTGATAGCCAGCATCACCCTGAGCCTGTTCGGCTTCAACGGGTTCATGGCGGCCAACGGGGTTGACCTCAACCTCAGTCAGCTGCTGGTCTTCTGTGCCGTCTTTGGTTTCGCCGGTTCGCTGTTCTCGCTGTTCATCTCCAAGTGGATGGCGAAGATGAGCACGAGCACCCAGATCATTACCCAGCCGCGCACCCGTCACGAACAATGGCTGATGCAGACCGTCGAGCAACTGTCCCGCGAAGCCGGGATCAAGATGCCCGAAGTCGGGATTTTCCCGGCCTACGAAGCGAACGCGTTCGCCACCGGCTGGAACAAGAACGACGCACTGGTCGCGGTGAGCCAGGGCTTGCTCGAGCGCTTCAAGGAAGACGAAGTGAGGGCCGTACTGGCCCACGAGATCGGCCACGTGGCCAACGGTGACATGGTCACCCTGGCGCTGATCCAGGGCGTGGTGAACACCTTCGTGATGTTCTTCGCACGGATCATCGGCAACTTCGTCGACAAGGTGATCTTCAAGAATGAAGAAGGCCAGGGTACGGCCTATTACATCGCAACCATTTTCGCCGAACTGGTGCTGGGCATTCTGGCCAGCGCGATCGTGATGTGGTTCTCGCGCAAACGCGAGTTCCGAGCCGACGATGCCGGTGCCCGCCTGGCCGGTACGGGCGCGATGATCAACGCATTGCAGCGCCTGCGCGCCGAACAGGGTCTGCCGGTGCACATGCCTGATACCCTGAACGCCTTCGGCATCAACGGCGGCATCAAACAGGGTCTGGCCCGTATGTTCATGAGCCACCCGCCGCTGGAAGAGCGTATCGACGCCCTGCGTCGTCGCGGCTGATCAGCCCCGCTCAAACAGAAAGGCCCGCAGTGATGCGGGCCTTTTTTGTGCCTGTTACTGAGCGGTAAGGCAGTAAACCCGCTCCTCCAGCCTTGTCACTCCCGCCTGCAGGAACTTCCCGCTTTCGCTCAGCACGTCCTGTTCCTCCAGCGCCTGTACCGCCCAGCCACTACCAAACAGCTGCTGCACCTCGGCATCTGTCACCGCAAACGGTGGACCGGGCATCTGAGCCTGATCGTAATCCAGCGTGATCAGCAAACCACGCAGCCCCGTCGGCAGGATGTTCAACAAATGCGCCGCATAGCGCTCACGCATTGGCGCCGGCAAGGCGATCAGCGCCGCACGGTCATACAGCGCCGTGCAATCGGCCACATCGCTCGCGGACAAGGCGAAGAAATCCCCGCACCTCAACTCGATCGCCCCGGCCCGATAAACCTTGAAGCCGCCCTCTCCGCTGATCTGCGGCTGCAATTGCTGCTCACGGAAGAAGTCCTCGACAGCCTTCTCGGACAGCTCGACACCGAGAACCCGATACCCCTGACCGGCCAGCCACAACAGATCCAGGCTTTTACCGCATAACGGCACCAGTACCCTCGACTGCGCCGGGATTGCCAGATTGGACCAATGTCGCTGCAAATAAGGGTTCACCTCAGGCTGATGAAAGCCGATCTGGTTCGATTCCCACTTCTTGTGCCAAAACTCCGGCTGCATGCTTCCTCCTAAGAATTCGATCAAAAAGCGTTAAAACTTATATTGGAATTAGATCAATGAACTGACTGAAGATGAACCATCTTAACGCTCAGGAACCCTTCCATGTTTCCCAGCCTGTTTATCTCTCACGGCTCGCCCATGCTGGCGCTGGAGCCCGGTGCCAGCGGCCCGGCCCTGGCGCGTCTGGCCGCCGAACTGCCACGCCCGAAAGCCATTGTCATCGTTTCCGCCCATTGGGAAAGCCATGAGCTGCTGGTCAGCAGCCATCCGCAACCGGAAACCTGGCACGATTTCGGCGGCTTCCCCCGCGCATTGTTTGAAGTGCAGTACCCGGCACCGGGTAATCCGCAATTGGCGCAAGCGGTCGCCGATCTGCTGACCGCCAACAACCTGCCGGCACGCCTCGACCCGCAACGACCATTCGACCATGGTGTGTGGGTTCCGCTGTCGCTGATGTATCCGCAGGCCGATATTCCGGTGGTTCAGGTGTCCCTGCCCAGCCGTGGCGGCCCGGCGTTGCAGACCCGGGTCGGTCATGCATTGGCCAGTCTGCGCGACCAGGGCATTCTGTTGATCGGCTCCGGCAGCATCACCCATAACCTGCGTGAGCTGGACTGGCATGCCGGCCCGGAAAGCGTCGAGCCGTGGGCGCGGGATTTCCGCGACTGGATAGTCGACAAGCTCGCTACCAACGACGAAGCCGCATTGCACGGTTACCGCCAGCAGGCACCGAACGCCGTGCGCAACCATCCGAGTGATGAACATCTGCTGCCGCTGTACTTCGCCCGCGGCGCCGGCGGTGAGTTCAGCATTGCGCACCAAGGGTTCACCATGGGGGCGCTGGGCATGGACATCTACCGCTTCGGCTGATGCCCAAATCGCAGGCAAAAAAAATCCCCGAACCAGTCGGGGATTTTTTATGTTCGATCAATCAGCCCGGGGGCGGATCAATCTTCGCGGTAGCGACGCAGCTTCAGCTGCTTGCCGGCAACGCGAGTGTCCTTCAGTTTGGTCAGGAGTTTGTCCAGACCATCTTCCGGCAGCTCGACGAGGCTGAAGCTGTCACGCACCTGGATGCGACCGATGGCTTCACGTGCCAGACCACCTTCGTTGAGGATGGCGCCCAGCAGGTTTTTCGCCGCGATACCGTCACGCGCGCCCAGCGCGGTACGGCAACGGGCACGGCCTTCGCCCAGCGGCATCGGCGCACGACGCTCACGGTCACCACGGTCCGGACGATCACCGGAACGCTCAGGACGGTCGCCACGTGGAGCGCTGTTCGGCACCAGTGGACGTTCCTTCTCGATCGCTGCCAGGTTCAGCGCCTGACCATTGGTGGCCTTGCGCAGCAGCGCGGCAGCCAGGGCACGCGGGGTGCAACCGATGTCGGCGGTCAGGCGATCCAGCAGATCACCGTGAGTCGATTCGGCGTCAGCCACCAGCGGCGACAGACTGTTGGTCAGTTTCTTGATGCGGGCATCGAGAACGGCCTGGGCGTCCGGCAGACGCACTTCGGCAACTTTCTGACCGGTCACACGCTCGATAACCTGCAGCATGCGGCGCTCACGCGGAGTCACCAGCAGCAGCGCGCGGCCTTCGCGACCGGCACGGCCGGTACGGCCGATACGGTGCACGTAGGATTCCGGATCGTACGGCATGTCCACGTTGAATACGTGGGTGATGCGCGGAACGTCCAGACCACGGGCGGCTACGTCGGTCGCCACAACGATGTCCAGACGGCCATCTTTCAGCGAGTCGATCACGCGCTCACGCTGGTTCTGGGCGATGTCGCCGTTCAACGCTGCGGCTTTGTAGCCTTTGGCGTCGAGGGCGCTGGCCAGATCCAGGGTCGCTTGCTTGGTGCGCACGAACATGATCAGAGCGTCGAAGTCTTCCACTTCCAGCAAGCTGAGAACGGCAGAGGTCTTCTGGTCAGCGTGAACCAACAGGTGAGCCTGTTCGATCGCGGTAACGGTCTGGGTCTTGCTCTGGATCTTCACGTGCTTTGGATCGCGCAGGTGACGCTCGGCGATGGCACGGATCGATTGCGGCAGGGTCGCCGAGAACAATACGGTCTGACGGGTTTCCGGCATGGCCTTGAAGATGACTTCGAGGTCGTCCATGAAGCCCAGTTTGAGCATTTCGTCTGCTTCGTCGAGAACCAGGTGGTTCACGGTCTGCAGTACTTTTTCGTCGCGACGCAGGTGGTCGCACAGACGGCCCGGAGTGGCGACAACGATCTGTGCGCCATTACGGATTGCTTTCAATTGTGGGCCCATCGGCGCGCCGCCGTAGACAGCCACAACAGTTACGCCCGGCATTTGCTTGGCGTAGGTTTCGAAAGCGGTTGCAACTTGTAGCGCCAACTCACGAGTTGGGGCCAGGATCAGAGCTTGCGGCTCGCGCTTGGACGGATCAATGCGGTGCAGGATAGGCAGGGCAAAGGCAGCGGTTTTACCGGTACCGGTTTGCGCCTGACCAATCATATCGTGACCGGCGAGGATGATCGGGATCGACTGCTGCTGAATGGCCGAAGGCTCTTCATAGCCGGTAGCGACTACTGCAGCGACAATATTGGGATGAAGTTCAAGAGCGGCGAAGCCGCCGATTTCCTGGGTCATGGGTCTGCCTCTAAGTGCATCCGCAAAGACCCATGCTCCAAAGCTGCACATGCCGTGTTGAGACTCAAGAGTCGCCCTGGCAGCTTTGTCGGCGGGGATTTGCGAAAACGAATGAATGAAAAAGAATCGTCAAGGAAGAGCCCGCAGTGCGGACGTGCAGCCGAAGCTGACTTCGGGGAATTGCGCTACCTAAACGCGGCCCGGTTAAAGGCCGGCGCGCACTATACCGGAATTTGCCCAAAAAGGGAGCTTTTTTTATCGGCGAAATACAGTTGTCACCGCTGTGTAACGGGGTTTTGCGGATAATCGGGCAAAGGTCTATTTTTCAAAGACCCCGGCCCTGCGGGCGATGGCGCTTAAACGATTCACCGACGTGCGGCATCTGGTCGCTGCACCCTTTCTTCCCGTCCGAGGAAACACCCATGAATCAGCCCTGCCCCGGCCGCGTCAGCCGTGCGCGCCACGGTCACGTCCATTTGATCGGTCTGGACCGTGCAGCCAAGCGCAATGCTTTCGATCTGGATCTGCTCAATGACCTGGCCCTGGCCTACGGCGAATTCGAGGCCGACAGCGACGCGCGGGTGGCCGTGGTGTTCGGGCATGGCGAGCATTTCACCGCCGGACTCGATCTGGTCAACTCCAGTTCCGCCCTCGCCCAAGGCTGGCAGGTGCCGACCGGCGGCTGCGATCCCTGGGGCGTCTTCGTCGGACCGCGGGTCAGCAAACCGGTGATCGTCGCCGCGCAAGGTTATTGCCTGACCATCGGCATCGAGTTGATGCTCGCCGCCGACATCAACCTGTGCGCCAGCAATACCCGGTTCGCCCAAATGGAAGTGCAGCGCGGGATATTTCCGTTCGGCGGTGCGACGTTGCGCTTTCATCAGGTCGCAGGCTGGGGCAATGCCATGCGCTGGCTGCTGACCGGCGACGAATTCGATGCCCATGATGCGTTGCGCCTGGGGCTGGTGCAGGAAGTCATGGCCAGCGAAGACTTGCTGCCGCGCGCCATCGAACTGGCGGAACGGATTGCCCGACAGGCGCCATTGGGTGTGCAGGCGACGCTGATGTCGGCGCGTCAGGCGCGATATGAAGGCGAGACTGCAGCGGCGCAGGGTTTGCCGCCGCTGGTGAAGAAATTGCTGGCAACCGAGGATGCCAAAGAAGGTGTGCGTTCGCTGGTGGAACGCAGACCTGGTGACTTCAAAGGCGCTTGAGACTCAAGTCGCCGGACGGATGCAATTGATCAACGACTGCAACGAGTAACCCAGCTTCGGCGCCAGCGCTTCAGCTCGCGCGGTGAGTGCCTGCATGTCCAGCACCTGATCGAGATCCGCCGGCACGATCAGAATCACGTTGCCCTCCTTCACCGGCAGCTCCCAGTAATGCCGGTGATAGAGCCCGCGCAGCAGCGCCGCCCCCAGCGGTTTGCCATCATCGGTGGCCCACTGGTTGATCACCAGCCAGCCACCGGGATTCAGACGTTTCTGACAGTCACCGAGGAAGTTCCACGCAAGATGCGCGGCGCCCGGACCGACATCGGTGTAGAGGTCGACGAAGATCAGGTCCGCCGGTTCGGCCGTCGGCAGCAGTTCGATTGCATCGCCAACGCGGATGTACAGACGCGGATCGTCATCCAGTCCGAGGTATTCGATGGCCAGACGCGGCACATCGGGGCGCAGCTCGATGGCTTCGACGTCTTCCAGCGGCAGGAACTTGAGGCAGGCCTGGGTCAGCGTGCCGGCGCCAAGGCCGAGAAACAACGCGCTCTCCGGTTGCTCATGGCACAACGCGCCGATCAGCATCGCCCGGGTGTAGTCGTACTCCAGCCAGCTCGGGTCGGCGGTAAACACGCAGCTTTGCTCGATGGCATCGCCAAACTCCAGAAAGCGGTAGTCGGCCACTTCCAGCACGCGAATCACGCCGAACTCATCCTGTACCTCGGCGAGCAACAGCTCGACGCGCTCCTCAGTCATTTCGTCTCCAGATCATTACCGCAACAGCACTGTGGCAAAGCGGCGATTGTCCGCGATGCGGCGGGAGCAGGTCACGCACTAATTGCTGCTAACATGGCCGTCCGTGCGTAGAACCTTAGAGACCGTGATGAGCCAACCCTGGAGCCCTGACAGCTGGCGCGCCCTGCCGATCCAGCAACAACCCCGATACCCCGACGCCGCGCACCTGCGCCAGGTCGAGCAGACACTGGCCAGCTACCCGCCGCTGGTGTTTGCCGGCGAAGCGCGGGAGCTGCGTCGTCAGTTTGCCGAAGTCACCCAGGGCCGGGCGTTCCTGCTGCAGGGCGGCGACTGCGCGGAAAGCTTCGCCGAGTTCTCCGCCGCGAAGATCCGCGACACCTTCAAAGTGCTGCTGCAGATGGCGATCGTCATGACCTTCGCCGCCGGCTGCCCGGTGGTGAAAGTGGGGCGCATGGCCGGCCAGTTCGCCAAGCCGCGCTCGGCCAACGATGAGACCATCGACGGCGTGACCCTGCCGGCCTATCGGGGCGACATCGTCAACGGTATCGGCTTCGACTCGGCCAGCCGCGTACCGGATCCGGAGCGCCTGCTGCAGTCCTATCACCAGTCCACCGCCACCCTCAACCTGCTGCGCGCCTTCGCTCAGGGCGGTTTCGCCGACCTGCATCAGGTGCACAAATGGAACCTGGACTTCATCGCCAACTCGGCGCTGGCCGAGAAGTACAGCCACCTTGCCGACCGTATCGATGAAACCCTGGCGTTCATGCGCGCCTGCGGCATGGACAGCTCGCCGCAACTGCGCGAGACCAGTTTCTTCACGGCCCACGAAGCGCTGCTGCTGAACTACGAAGAAGCCTTCGTGCGGCGCGACAGCCTGACCAACGATTACTACGATTGCTCGGCGCACATGCTGTGGATCGGCGACCGCACCCGTCAGCTCGACGGCGCCCACGTCGAATTCCTGCGCGGGGTGAACAACCCGATCGGGGTGAAAGTCGGCCCGAGCATGAACCCCGACGACCTGATCCGCCTGATCGACGTGCTCAACCCGGACAACGATCCGGGCCGCCTCAACCTGATCGCACGGATGGGTGCGAACAAGGTCGGCGATCACCTGCCGGCGCTGATCCGCGCGGTTCAACGTGAAGGCAAGCAGGTGCTGTGGAGTTCCGACCCGATGCACGGCAACACCATCAAGGCCAGCAGCGGCTACAAGACCCGCGACTTCGCGCAGATCCTTGGCGAAGTGAAGCAGTTCTTCCAGGTCCACGAAGCCGAAGGCAGCTACGCCGGTGGCATCCACATCGAGATGACCGGGCAGAACGTCACCGAGTGCATCGGTGGCGCGCGGCCGATTACTGAAGATGGTTTGTCGGATCGCTATCACACCCATTGCGACCCACGGATGAACGCCGATCAGTCGCTGGAACTGGCGTTTTTGATTGCCGAGACGCTGAAGCAAGTACGGCGCTAACACCCGAAACCCTCAGTGTTTGACCGGCCCCCATCGCGGGCAAGCCCGGCTCCCACAGAATTGGTGTCGTACATTTGATTTTTGAACGACTCGGTCACTGTGGGAGCTGGCTTGCCAGCGATGAAGCCGGTTTAGTCGCAGCCGATCTGAACCATCGCCATTCGGAGCCGACCGGCACTTTCGCGCTGACAATTGAGCTGCACCTGCTCAAGCCCCAACCAGTCCGCCATCCGCCGCAGGTTCAGCGCCAGCGCCAGCATCCCCGCGTCATCCAGTCCGGCTTCTTCCTCGTGCACCGCATGCACAGCCAGGCGCCCCGCCGCCCGTTCGGCGCGCAGGTCAACCCGTGCAGCAATTCGTTCGTTGTGCAGGAACGGCAGCACGTAATAGCCATAAACGCGCTTGTCCTGCGGCGTGTAAATCTCCAGCCGATAGCGGAAATCGAACAGCCGCTCGGTACGACTGCGCTCCCAGATCAGCGAATCGAACGGCGACAGCAATGCGCTGGCCTCGACTTTACGCGGGACTTTCGGTTCGGGCAGGCAGTAAGCGATCTGGCGCCAGCCAGCAACTTCGCAGGTCAGCAGCTTCCCGGCCTCAACCAGCTCCGCCAGACGCGGGCGGGCATCGGCAGGGTTCAGGCGGAAGTAATCACGCAGGTCCTTTTCCGTGCCCACGCCCAACGCCTCAGCCGCGTGCAACAGCAAACCGCGCTGCGCCTCGGCCTCATCGGGCAATGGTTGTTGCAGCACGGAAGCCGGGATCACTCGCTCCGGCAAGTCATACAGCCTTTCAAAGCCGCGCCGCCCGGCGACGGTCACTTCGCCAGCGGCAAACAGCCATTCCAGCGCATGTTTCTCCGCGCTCCAATCCCACCATGGGCCGGCCTTTTCCTCACGGGTCGACAGACTGCCGGCACCGAGTGCGCCCTGCTCTTCGACCGACGCCAGCACCCGGCGGATGGTGTCCTGTTGCTCACGACCGAATCGCGCCAGTTGCTGATAGATGTCTTCACCACGCCTGGCCCGCTGCATGCGCCAGCCCATCAACGGGTACATCGACAGCGGCAGCAACGACGCTTCATGGCCCCAGTATTCGAACAGCGAACGGCGTCGCCCCGAACTCCAGGCAGCCTGGTCGAGCAAGTCAGCAGAATAGGAACCGAGACGGGAAAACAGCGGCAGGTAGTGCGAGCGCACCACGGCATTGACGGAGTCGATCTGCAACAGGCCGAGGCGTTCGATCAGCCGGTTGACGTGCAGGGCTTTGACAGCCGGCGGCTGGCGCCCGTGAAACCCTTGGGCAGCCAGTGCCAGACGTCGAGCCTGTTTAAGGGAAAAGGACAAAGTCGCGGGCATGTGTACCTCCGTGTCTGCTCGCAACCTACCTCACTACAAAGTGGTTTGTGTAGCGATGGCCTCATCATTTATGCATCGGATCGTCCCAGAACGGCCGAATCGCTTCATGTTCGACATCGGCACGGCTGACCCCGATGTCCTTCAAAGCCTCGTCGCTCAGACTGGCGAGCAGCTCGCGTTCACGGTGAAGTTCGTACCAGCGGCTAAACTTGTGCAACAGATCGGAAACGATATGGCCGGAAAATTTTTCTTCGCCTGCATACTCTCTTTGACCTTTCATCGTGTTGCCTCCTTTTTGGGATGGCTCAAGTCTCGCGCCGGGGCTACGATCAATCCAACGAATGTTTCTGATGGCAAGCATCACGGAGATTCATCAATTGTCGGCGTACCCCAGTATCGATACCGATGTACTGCGCACCTTTGTCGCGATTGCCGATCAGGGCGGTTTCACCCGCGCCGGCGAAATGGTCAACCGCACCCAATCAGCGGTGAGCATGCAGATGAAGCGTCTGGAAGAGGATGTGTTGCAGCGCCAGTTGTTCGAGCGTGACGGGCGTCAGGTGCGCCTCACCGCTGAAGGTCAGGTGTTGCTCGGTTACGCGCGGCGCATCCTGAAATTGCACAGCGAAGTCTTCAACACCCTCCGCGAGCCGCACATGGTCGGTACGGTGCGGATCGGCACGCCGGACGATTACGTGATGCGCTTTCTGCCGGGGATCCTGTCGCGCTTCGCCCAGTTCTATCCGCTGATCCAGATCGAGGTGCATTGCGAGTCGACCAAACAGTTGCTGCAGCGCACGGACCTGGATCTGTCGATCGTCACCCGCGAACCGGGTAACGAGATTGGCCAGTTGCTGCGCAAGGAGCGTTTTGTCTGGGCCGAGGCGCAGAATTTCAGCGCCCACGAGCAGACGCCGTTGCCGCTGGCGATGTTCAACAGTGATTGTTTCTGCCGCCTGTGGGCCTGTAATGCGCTGGACGCCATGGGCCGCGAATACCGGATTGCCTACAACAGCACCAGCCTGTCGGCATTGATGGCAGTGGTGAGCGCGGGCCTGGCGATCACCGCGCAACTGGAAAGCCTGATAACACCGGACCTGCGGATTCTCGGGGCCGCCGAAGATCTGCCGCTGTTGCCCGAGGCCAGCATCATGCTGATCCGCAATCTGAACAATCCGTCGCCAATCACCGAGTGCCTGGCCGAGCACATCGTCGAAGGCTTCAAACTTTAAAGGCGAGCATCACCGCACACAGCACCAGGAACCCGCAGAACAGCCCACGCAGGAGTTTTTCCGGCATCGCGTGGGCCACTTTCACGCCCCAACTGATGCTGGCCAGACCGCCGATGGCCAGTGGCAAGCCGATCATCCAGTCCACTTCGTGGTGCACCGCGTACGTCACCAGGGTCACACCGGTGCTCGGCAATGCCAGCGCCAGCGACAGGCCTTGGGCGACCACCTGGGTCGTGCCGAACAGGCTCGTGAGCACCGGCGTCGCCACCACTGCCCCACCGACACCGAACAGACCGCCCATGGTGCCGGACGCCGCGCCCAGCACGCCCAGCCACGGCCAGGAATAACGCATCTCTGACGTCGCTGCCGGACGCGCGCCGAACATGCGCACCAGGTTGTAGGCCGACAACGCCACGAGGAACGCGACAAAACCGATGCGCATGGTTTGCGCGTCGATGCCCACGGCCCAGATCGAGCCGATCCACGCAAAACAGAATCCCATCACCGCCAACGGCAGCGCGTGCCGGAGTTCGATGCGGTTGCGCTGGTGATAACGCCACAGCGCCAGCATCACGTTCGGCACCACCATCACCAGCGCCGTGCCTTGGGCGATCTGTTGATCGAGGCCGAACCAGACGCCCAGCAGCGGAATGGCGATCAGGCCGCCGCCGATGCCGAATATCCCACCCAGAGTACCGAGGGCGGCGCCAAACAACAGGTACAGCAAAAACTCGATCACAGCAGAATTCCTCATACGTCAGGCGACCCATCCTACGCAGTCGGCACTGGCACGGAAACGCACAGCAACGCACAATGGCTGTGCCAAATTCGCATAGGCACTGAGCCGATTCATGAACCCCAATCAATTGACCGAACAACTCGGACTGTTCCTCGACGTACTGGAGAGCGGCAGTTTTTCCGCCGCCTCACGTCGACATCCGCTCACGCCTTCGGCCGTTGCCCGACGCATCGACAGCCTGGAAAGTGCTGTCGGCAGCCAGTTATTCATTCGCAGCACTCACGCAGTCCGCGCCACACCGGCCGGCCTGGCGTTTGCCGAACGGGCGCGGCGAATCGTTGCCGAGCTGCAACTGGCCCGCGCCGAAGCGGTATCACTGAGCAGCGCGCCTGAAGGCTTGATTCGCGTGGATGCGCCAGCAGCGTTCGGGCGGCGGCACCTGGCGCCGGTGATTGCCGATTTTCTGGTGCTGTATCCGGGCCTGGATGTGCAGCTGCATCTGATCGACAGCTTCGTCGACATGGACGGATCGAACCTGGGCAAGGTCGATCTGGTGCTCCGCGCCGGACAAATGGCCGACACCCGACTGGTCGCCACACCGCTGGCCAGCATGGTGCGCATTGCCTGCGCCAGCCCCGACTACCTCAAGCGTCGGGGCGTGCCGAGCGAGCCCGCGCAACTGGGTGAACACGACGGCCTCGATTGGGATGGCCTCGCCCCACCCTTCGCCTGGCGATTCGAACAGGACGGGCAGATGCAATTGCACCGCCCGGCACGAATCCGCATGAGCGCCAACAACGCCGAGGCGCTGGTCTGCGGTGCGCTGGCGGGACTCGGGATCGCGCATCTGCCGACCTGGCTGGCCAGCGAATACCTTTTGCGTGGCGAGTTGCTTCCGCTGTTCTGTGAAAACGGCCTGCCGAAACCGGAGAGCACCGGCATCTACGCGCTGCGGCTGGAACAACAGGCCAGCTCCCGCAGCCGCCTGCTGCTGGAATACCTCAAGACTCGTTTCAGCCCCGTGCCACCGTGGGATCTGGCGCTGCAACGAGAACTTGGCCGGCACTGACCAATTCGCCACCGGGCACAATTGTCTGGCGCATTAAAGATTCGAGCGCTAGATTCATCTGCATTACCGTTCAAGGCACCGACATGACCACCGACCGCAACACCACCGACCACTGCGAAGAGCTGCTGCTCGACAATCAGGCCTGCTTCGCCCTTCATTCCACCTCGCTGATGATGACCAAGGTCTACAAGCCTTTGCTGCAAGCGCTTGGCCTGACCTATCCGCAGTATCTGGCGATGATGGTGCTGTGGGAGAAAGATGGTCTGACCGTCGGAGAAATCAGCACGCGCCTGCTGACCGATCCGGGCTCGCTGACCCCGCTGCTCAAGCGTCTGGAAGGTGAAGGACTCCTGAGCCGGACCCGCAGCCGCGAGGATGAACGGGTGGTGATCGTTGAACTGACTGCACAGGGACGCGCGTTGAAAGACAAGGCTCGAACCGTTCCGCCATGCATCCTCGGCGCCAGTGGCTTCACGCTGGAACGCCTGCAAAACCTGCAAGCCGAGTTGCAGGCCTTGCGTGGTCATCTGCAAGACAGCCTGACCTAAACCTCCTCCTCTTCCCTGCAGGAGCAGCCTCGCACCTGCAGGGAAAATCGCATTTTTCTCTGTTTCACCCCCTCCCCCAAAAATTTTTTTCTCTCGTTTCTCTCTCAAAAAAGCCTTTCATATCAGAAGCTTGAGATCTCACCCCGAGCTGATCCACGTTTCGCTTCCGTGTTTTTGAAAAAATTAGCTTGCGCACTAAATATTAGCGAAGTACATTTACTTCGCACTTAGTTAGCGCGCAAACAATTAGCGCAACAAACCACACACTCGACGAGGCTCACACCATGCAAACTCTCTACACCGCAATCGCAACCTCCACCGGCGGCCGTGACGGTCGTGCGATCTCCAGCGACAACATCCTCGACGTCAAACTGGCCACTCCGAAAGAACTCGGCGGTGCCGGCGGCACGGCCACCAACCCTGAGCAGCTGTTCGCTGCCGGCTACTCGGCCTGCTTCATCGGCGCCCTGAAATTCGTCGCCAGCCAGACCAAACGCAAAATCCCGGACGACGCGTCGATCACCGCGCACGTCGGCATCGGTCAGATTCCTGGTGGTTTCGGTCTGGACATCGACCTGCACATCGCCCTGCCGGGCCTGGAACAGGCTGACGCACAAAGCCTGGTCGACGCCGCCCACCAGGTCTGCCCGTACTCCAATGCCACCCGCGGCAATGTCGATGTACGCCTGCACGTGACCGTGTAACTGCCCGGCAGCAAAAATCGCAGGCACAAAAAAGCCCGACTCAATGGTCGGGCTTTTTCTTTCCGCAAAAAGCAGTGCTTATTTGGCACGGCCTTTGTAGGAACCGCCTTCGCGGGTATCGATCTCGATCATGTCGCCGATTTCGATGAAGTCAGCAACCGACAGCTCGGTACCGTTCTTCAGTTTGGCAGGCTTCATCACCTTGCCGGAAGTGTCACCGCGAGCGGAACCTTCGGTGTAGTCAACCTGACGCACGATGGTGGTCGGCAGCTCTACGGAAACCAGACGCTCTTCGAAGAACACGGCTTCGCAAACGTCGGTCATGCCTTCTTCAACGAAAGGCAGAACGCTTTCGATGTCTTCGGCGTTCAGTTCGTACATGGTGTAGTCAGTGGTGTCCATGAACGTGTAGGTGTCGCCGCTGATGAAGGACAGGGTCGCTTCTTTGCGGTCGAGGATCACGTCGTCCAGCTTGTCGTCCGCACCGTAAACGGTTTCGGTCTTGTAACCGGTCAGCAGGTTCTTCAGCTTGGTCTTCATGATCGCGCTGTTACGGCCCGATTTGGTGAATTCAGCTTTCTGAACCAGCCAAGGATCGTTGTCGATACGAATCACGGTACCGGGTTTGAGTTCTTTACCAGTTTTCATTGCGAATATCCGAATTTGGATGGGATTTACAAAAATCTAGGCCGCGTATCATATCCAATTTCGGTAAAACTGTACCAGCGCCGTCGCAAGATCGGCCTGCAAGGCCTGTTCCAGACACCATGCTTCGGCATTTTCCTGCAGTTCGGGCCAGTGTTTACGGGCCTCAAGCCAGTGCTGGCCGATAGGCTGCCCGGCACTCCAGGCCCGCCAGAGACCGTTCATCGCCTCGGCTGCTTCAGTCGAAAGGCCTTTTCCATAGAGCGCGAGGAAGGCATCGAGCTTGTCCAGATGGATATCTTCGTCCTGCTGATAGATGTGCCACAGCATCGGCCGACCAGCCCATTGCGCCCGGACGAACGAGTCCTCGCCGCGCACCGCGTTGAAATCGCAACACCACAGCAGTTGATCGTATTGATCCTGCCGGACGAACGGCAGCACCTGTACGGTGAGCGCCTGACGCACATTGAAGTCACCCACCGCCAGCGACTCGACTCCGAGCCAGCGCGCGACATCACCGAGAATCCGCCCTTCCGGCACCAGCAGATGAGTCGGTGTCGAATCAGCGGCGAGCACATCCAGCCAACTGGCGAGCCCGGCATTCTCGTAGGCAAACAGCGAAATCAGTTGCGCACCCGGCGCAGGAACGACCCCCAGGGCTTGCAGGAATTGTCGCTGCGACTCGGGATCCTGCTGAAACCGCCGACGCCGATCCAGCAATCCGCTTTCACGCAACAGTCCGCCAGTGCCGGCCTGGAATCCCGGGAAGAAAAAGATCTTCTGCACGGACTTGTACTTCACCGAAGGCAGACCGTGGCAGCCAACCACCCAGTCTTCAGCGCTGAGATAGTCGAGGTTCATCCACAGTGGCGGTTTTTCCCGCTCGGCCATGGCGTCCATGTAGGTGCTAGGCAACTGGCAGGCAAACGCAGCGATCACCACGTCGGCGGCGTCCGTTTCAGGCCATTCTGCCGGCCAGTGCCGGACTTCGACGCCTTGCTGCCATTGCGCATCGAGATGGATATCGAGTTCCGGGCAAATACGCTCGAACGCACGCAGATCATCGACCCACAGCCGCACCGCCAGCGCATGCTCGGCCGCCAGTTGCCGGGCCAGACGCCAGGTCACGCCGATGTCGCCATAGTTGTCGACCACGGTGCAAAAGATGTCCCAGCGGGTTTTCGGTTGCGGCATTCAAGACTCCCGTTGGCAAAAGCGCCGATTGTCCGCATAAATGTCCGCGTGCAGAAGAGCCGACGACAATTAATCTTCGTGCGACAATCGCCACTTGCCCGCAATCATCCGCCAGGAGGCAGCCATGCCCTACCGCCCCAACACGCGTCGTCCCTTGCCTGTCCAGCTTAGCGCGCTGCAATTGACCGGCAGCATTGCCCTGGGTCTGTGGCTGGGTTTCCTGGCCATTGCGCTGACGTGCTGGCTCGCTTCGATGCTGTTCAGCCGCCAACTGCAACCGGTGGCGGATGTAGTGCAACAGCTGAGCAAGCCTGCGGTAGTCGCCCAGCCGCAGCCAGAGACCGAGCCGCAAAACCGCCTGTTCGAGCAGTACGAAGAAAATCTGCGCAAGAACGAACAGCAGAATCGCCTGGATCAGGCCCGCAGCAGCACGCGCAACCAGTCGAACCCTAAATGCCAGTTCTGGCTCCAGCAGGATCAGACGGCCCCAAGCGAAAAGAGCCGCGCCAACGTCCTGCAATTCTGCGATTGATCATGAACAAGCACACCGTCCACCAACTGATTCTCGACAAACTGCGCGTCGACCTCGACATCGCCGAACGCGCCGCACAAACCGCTTACGAAACCGCGACCCACGAAGAGAACATCGCCGAAAACAAGTACGACACCCTGGGACTCGAGGCGTCGTACCTGGCGGCCGGGCAAGCGAAACGGGTCGAGGAGATCCGCCAGTCACTGGCGGTCTGCCAGAACCTGACGCTGCGGGCCTATGACGATCGACGCGGGATTGAAATCGGCGCCCTGCTCGGTCTGGAAGACGAAAAGGGTCGCGAGCAATGGCTGTTTCTGGCGCCGGATGCGGCGGGTCTGAAAGTCGACGTGGTCGGTCAGCCGATTACCGTCATCACCCCGCGCTCGCCGCTGGGCAAAAGCTTGCTGGGCAAGTTCGAGGGTGACGAGGTGGAGATTCTGGTGGCGGGCACCCGGCAACAGTTCGCTGTCACCGAGGTGCTGTAGACAGGGGCTTAGTGAACCGGCAGTTCGACGCCTTCGAACAGCTCTTCCAGTTCCTGCTTGTTGTGGCACTGGATGGCCTTGGCCATGACTTCGCGGGTCAGGTGCGGTGCGAATTTCTCGATGAAGTCGCACATGAAACCACGCAGGAAAGTGCCGCGACGGAAACCGATTTTGGTCACGCTGGATTCGAACAGTTCGCTGGCATCGAGTACCACCAGGTCGTTGTCGAGTTTGGTATCTACGGCCATTTTAGCCACGATGCCGACACCCAGACCCAGGCGCACGTAGGTTTTGATCACGTCGGCGTCGGCGGCGGTGAACACCACTTTCGGCGTCAGGCCGCGATGGCTGAAGGCTTCGTCGAGTTTCGAACGGCCGGTGAAACCGAACACGTAGGTCACGATCGGGTATTCGGCCAGCGCTTCGAGGGTCAGCTTCGGCAGCTTGGTCAGCGGGTGGCCCTGAGGCACGACCACGCAGCGGTTCCAGCGGTAGCACGGCATCATCACCAGATCGCCGAACAGTTCCAGCGCCTCGGTGGCAATGGCGAAATCCACGGTGCCGTCAGCGGCCATTTCGGCGATCTGCATCGGCGAACCCTGGTGCATGTGCAGCGCCACGTCCGGGTATTGCTTGATGAAATTGCTGATCACCGGCGGCAGTGCATAACGTGCCTGGGTGTGCGTGGTGGCGATCGACAGGGTGCCTTTTTTCTCGTTGGAGAATTCCTGGGCGATCTGCTTGATGCTTTCGACCTTGCGCAGAATCTCACCGGCGGTGGTGATGATCCGCTCGCCGGCCGGGGTGACGCGGGTCAGGTGTTTGCCACTGCGGGCGAACACTTCGACGCCCAGTTCGTCTTCCAGCAGACGGATTTGCTTACTGATGCCCGGTTGCGAGGTGTAGAGACTTTGGGCTGTAGCGGAAACGTTGAGGTCGTGGTGCGCCACTTCCCAGATGTAGCGCAATTGTTGAAGCTTCATATGAATCCCTCAAAGCAGGTAGACGCCACGGGCATCAGCGACGGTATATAACTATATTAATGGTTTGAAGAATAAATCTAGAACTTTTTTATCAAAACGCCATTATTGCCGTCTCAGCGATCCTCCCGACGCCGACGCTCCACCAGCGGCACCATGTAAACCGGCACCTTGGACAATTGCAGCAATCGCGTCGCCGTGCGCCCCAACGGTGTTTCCGCCCCGACCCCGTGGCTGTGACTTCCTACGATCAGCAAATCGACGGAGAGTTTCTGGACCTGGTCGAGAATCACCTGCGACGGATCGCCCTGCAGCACCCGCACCGCGCGAATCCGCAGCAGATCCTGCTCGCCCTCGTCCCCCAGCTCTTCGCGAAAACTGTCGAGCACCCGTTGCTCGATATTGGCGATGACGGTTTTCAGACCCTGACTGTGAAATTCGTTCAACGCCTGTTCGTCGAGATAGCTCTGCAACACCGACTCGGCAAACAGCCCCATGGGTTCCACCGCGTGCACCACATACAAGTCGGCATTGAATGTTCGCGCCATCGCCAGGGCATGCTGCATCACTAACGGTGCGTACAGACCGAGGTCAGTGGCATACAGCATCGAACGAATCATATGACCTCCTCGCAAGCCAACATGGCGGAGATTTGATTCAGCTTAGCAGTGCCTTGGCGAGTACGACGTGCGACGCAACGTCTTGAACCACGAGGGCTTTAGACCGCCGGTTCGTTGCTGATGCCGTGGGGGACATGGCCGGTGGCAACCACCTCCCGGGCCAGCTCGCAATGCCCGGCCTGATCGTCGAAAAACACGTCCGCCGCGAACGCTTCGAGGAACGCCGACTTGGTCAGGCCGCCGAGAAACAGCGACTCGTCCAGACGGATATCCCACTCGCGCAAGGTGCGGATCACCCGTTCGTGGGCCGGTGCCGAACGCGCGGTAACCAGTGCGGTGCGGATCGGGCAGTTATCGTCCGGGAACTCACGCTGCAGCAGATTGAGCGCTGCGAGGAAGCCCTTGAACGGCCCGCCGCGCAAAGGCTCGCGAGCGGATTCACGCTCCTTGGCCTGAAAGGCTTCGAGGCCGCCGGACTGATAGACCCGCTCCGACTCGTCGGAAAACAGCACCGCGTCACCGTCGAAGGCAATGCGCAATTCATCGCTGGCCGCACGGCTGGCGCCACCGGAAAGAATCGTCGCCGCCGCAAAGCCGTTGTCCAGCGCCGAGCGCACGTCTTCAGCATGAGTGGAAAGAAACAGGTCGCAACCGAACGCCTTGAGATAAGGATAAGGACTGCGCCCGCCGACAAACGCCGCACGGGAAATCGCCAGGCCGTAGTGATCGATCGAGTTGAACACCCGCAGGCCTGTGTCGGCACTGTTGCGCGACACCAGAATCACCTCGACCCGGGCGCGGCCGAGGCGACTGTTGAGGTTGAGCAGTTTTTCCACCAGCGGAAAGGCGTCGCCCGGCGCGAGGATTTCGTCTTCGTGCTCGATCTGATATTGCCGATAGGCTTCGACGCCGCTCGACAGGTAGACCTTGTGACTCTCGCTCAGGTCGAACAGGGCACGGGACGAAATCGCCAGCACCAGTTTGTCATCGATGTTCTTGGCCATGCCTTCCCCCACATCCCCTCAAAGAATCGACTCAGGTGTTACGCCGGTCGATGAAACGCAAATGGCGATACAGCGCCTCGATTCGCGGCAGTTCGCAACCTGCCGCTTTTGCCGCCGCCAAAGGTCGAGCGTAGATGGCGTCCAGCTCCAGCGGTCGCTTGTGCAAAAAATCGTGGTACATGCTCGGCCAGTAGTCGGGCATTTTCTCGGTCATCATGAACAGGTACTCGGCGTAACCGGGCGGCATGTCATGGCCACAGGCCTTGGCGCCCTGCACCACTTCGGCCATCAGCGCCTGGATCTGCGCGCGGCTGTCGGCATCGGCCATCAGCGGCGTGGTACTCGCCCCGAGCAACACCGAAAGACCATTGTAGGGAATGTTCCAGACCAGTTTCTGCCAGCGGGCCTGATGCAGGTTCGGCATGGCCTGGGAGTCGATGCCGGCGGCACGGAACAGCCCGACGCCCTCTTCGACGATAGCCATGCGCGCCACATCATCGGCTGCCGCTCCGCTGTGATAACCGACGTTCACCGCCCCCAGCGCCTGATGGGTGATGTGGCCCGGACCTTCCCGGTGAACGCAGATCAGGCACAGGCCGCCCAGCAAGTGCAGGGAATCGGGCAGCAACGCCCGAAGGCTGTCTTCGACGTCGAGCCCGTTTTGCAGCACCAGCACTTTCGCGCCGGGTTTCGCCGCCTGAATGATCGACGGCGCCAGGCCGGCATTGCTGGTGGTCTTGGCGCCGACCAGCAACCAGTCGCAGGGCGGCATGTCTTCAGCCGATGAATAGGCTTGCACCGGATTCAACGTCAGTGTGCCGTGAACCGCGCTGTCCACCTGCAAACCGCGCTCGGCGACCGCGGAAAACTCGCTGCGCAGCAAAAAGTGCACTTCGAATCCTGCACGGGCCAGCATCAGGCCGTAGAACCCTCCGATTGCGCCGGTGCCGATAATCCCTACCACCGGTTTCTTGACGACTGCCCCCATCACGGCAACTCCTCTGCAATTCGACCCAGCGCCTGCGCCACGGCTGCGTTCAGCTCAGCGGCATTCAGGCGCGTGTGTACTGCCCCAAAGAACTCGCCGTCGCGCACCACGAACAGCGCCGGCAAATGAAAGACCTGATAACGCTCGACCAGACCGCCGTTGTCACCGGCGTCGATCCAGCACAGGCGATCGACTGCCAGATCCAGCCCCGGCAACACCTCGCGGGCATAACGGCAACTGGCGCAGCCGACACTGGTGAAGATCACCAGCGAAACGCCGCTCATCGCCAGCAGCCGTTGGTCGGCGTCGAAATCGGTCAGTTCGGATTCGAACACTATACTGGGGGAAACAATGTCAGATGGCCGACACAGGGAGTCTGTGCTCATGGGACGGTTTATTCCTCATCCGGATGATGTGCCCGTCGAATTAACGTTGCTCAAACCTGAGTGTATTTCGCGGCAACAGCTGCACACTATCAGCCTCGGCGGCATCGCTTGCAATTACCACCGCGCCTGGCGCCATGGCACCGCGCTGCAGGTGCGCATGCCGACGCTCAATGCCGACATCTGTTATCCGGGCTACGTGGCCTGGTGCCTGCGACGCAAGAAAGGCTATCTGGTGGGCATCGCCTTCACTGACGAACAGACCCTGTTCAGCGCCCGAATGGGTGAGCAGGTGTGTCAGATCGAACGCTATTGCCGACTCAACGACGCCCACGACGACCTCCAGGATATTCAGGCCCTGGCCCTGCAATGGGTCGAACAACACGCCGACGAGTTCTCCCACGACACCGTTCGCAAGGCTTTTGCGCAGCCAGTACTGGACTGAACAGTGACTTGCCCATTGTCGACAGGCGCCTGACGCGCTAAGGTTCGGCTCCCCGACGCGCTTAAATCTGCTGTGCTCCGCCGCGCGGGGATCGCTGGCGGCCGGCACCCGTGACCTGACGAGTAAACGATGGCTGATTTACCGATCAACGACCTGAACGTCGCTTCCAACGAGACCCTGATCACTCCCGATCAGCTCAAGCGTGATATCCCTCTGAGCGACGCTGCCCTGCGCACCGTCACCAAGGGTCGCGAAGTCATCCGCAATATTCTCGATGGCACCGACCACCGTCTGTTCGTGGTCATCGGGCCTTGCTCGATCCACGACATCAAGGCTGCCCACGAATACGCCGACCGCCTGAAGGTGCTGGCGGCGGAAGTGTCGGACACCTTGTATCTGGTCATGCGCGTGTACTTCGAAAAACCGCGGACCACCGTCGGCTGGAAAGGCCTGATCAACGACCCGTACCTGGACGACTCGTTCAAGATCCAGGACGGTCTGCACATCGGTCGCCAGTTGCTGCTGGACCTGGCCGAGAAAGGCCTGCCGACCGCGACCGAAGCCCTTGATCCGATCTCCCCGCAGTACCTGCAGGATCTGATCAGCTGGTCGGCCATCGGCGCCCGCACCACCGAATCCCAGACCCACCGCGAAATGGCTTCCGGCCTGTCCTCGGCGGTCGGTTTCAAGAACGGCACCGACGGCGGCCTGACCGTGGCGATCAACGCCTTGCAGTCGGTTTCCAGCCCGCACCGTTTCCTGGGCATCAACCAGGAAGGTGGCGTGTCGATCGTCACTACCAAGGGCAACGCCTACGGTCACGTGGTACTGCGCGGTGGCAACGGCAAGCCGAACTATGATTCGGTCAGCGTCGCCCTGTGCGAACAGGCGCTGAACAAGGCCAAGATCAAGCCGAACATCATGGTCGATTGCAGCCACGCCAACTCCAACAAGGATCCGGCCCTGCAACCGCTGGTGATGGAGAACGTCGCCAACCAGATCCTCGAAGGCAACCAGTCGATCATCGGCCTGATGGTCGAGAGCCACCTGAACTGGGGCTGCCAGGCGATTCCGAAAGACCTCGCCGACCTGCAATACGGCGTTTCGATCACCGATGCCTGCATCGACTGGTCGGCCACCGAAAACACCTTGCGCAGCATGCACGCCAAGCTCAAGGACGTACTGCCGAAACGTCAGCGCGGCTGACAGCCGTTTTCGCAGGCATAAAAAAACGCCGGGCATTGCCCGGCGTTTTTTTGTCTGCGGTGTGGGGTCAGTCAGATCTTGGCGGTGCGCCGCTGATGACGCTCCATGTAGCGCTCCACGTAGGAGCACGACGGGATGACCGTGTAGCCCATTTCATCGGCGTACTGCAGTGCCCGCTCGGTCAGGGCCGCCGCGATGCCTCGGCCACGCAATGCGTTGGGCACGAAGGTGCGGTAGATATCCAGGGTCTGTTTCCCCAGATCCATATAGGTCAGGTAGGCACGATGACCGTCCACATTGGTCTCGAACTGATGACCAGCCTGGTCATGGTGGATGGACAACGCCTCGCTCATCACTACTCCTCGCGGGTCTCGAATGCTGACCCCTACCTTACCGATGTTTTCCCGGCGAAGGAACATCTACGCCACCCCGTGCCTGATGGACACCGAGAAGAACTGCACCGATCTCGCGCAACCCGAGCACGTATCAAATAGTAGGCACCAATGACGAAAATGCTCAAGGCGCACTCGTCATCAGGCTGATTGACGGGGCAGTTCCGGTGGACTCAGGACCGCTTCGGGAGAACCTTGTCCCGAACCGAAAGGCTGAACATCGCCGGATGTTGAGACTTAAGACGTGCCTGGTTTTTTTAAGTCACCTGAACATGGACAAAGATATGCGAGCTGTCACGCAAAATCGGAACAAAAGTGTAGACGAACCCATATAGGCAGACTCTAGCCACTACCTGCAAAACAGCACCCGACAACGGGAACTTTTTCTCAATAACTCGCTCACGACGGGCCTTACAGCTGAATATTTTTTATACAGCCCGGTTAAAAGTTGCTCGAAAAAGAATCAACGCCTACAATTTTTTTTGCTTCTTGCCTTACGTCAGTTTACTTACTACAAGTAATGGGTAGTATGTACGCCGGCTATTTCCTCAATCGGAGGAGACAGCCACTTAATTGAAAGTCCTTGAAGGGGAACACGATGAACAACGTTCTGAAATTCTCTGCTCTGGCTCTGGCCGCAGTTCTGGCTACCGGTTGCAGCAGCGCATCGAAAGAAACCGAAGCACGTCTGACCGCTACTGAAGACGCAGCTGCTCGCTCCCAGGCTCGTGCAGACGAAGCTTACCGTAAAGCTGATGAAGCTCTGGCTGCTGCTCAAAAAGCACAACAGACTGCTGACGAAGCTAACGAGCGTGCTCTGCGCATGCTGGAAAAAGCTAGCCGCAAGTAATAGTCCTTCGGGATTGTTATCAAGCCGACCCGTTTTTCGGGTCGGCTTTTTTTGCCTGAAATTTTCTTCATGCAATAAAAAACCCGCCGGTGCTCACGCATCGGCGGGTTCTGTTTTCCGGCTTACTGTTGCAGGTCGATCGGTGCGCTGGAAACGATCGGTGCCGAGGTGTTCGGTGTGCCGATTTCAGTTGGCAGGCCATCTTCCGCCGCCACCACATCACGCACCACATCCCAGTTCATGCGCAGGTTGTTGGTGATGTCTTCACGCTTGAGCATCGCGTTGATCACGGCGGTGTGCTTGTCGACCACCGACGGGTTGCCCTTGTCGTCGATCGGCGTGTGCGCTTCCAGATAGATCTTGCCGCCACTGCGACCGAACTTGTACGCGTCGTTGAGGATTCGTACCGAAGTCCCCACCGGTACCATGCTGGCCATTTCCAGCACGTTGTTGTTGAACATGCGGAAGCAGCCGTGGCTGGTGCGCATGCCGATACCGAACTTCTTGTTCGAACCGTGGATCAGGTAGCCCGGCGTGCCCAGGGTGAACTTGAACGGGCCCAGCGGGTTGTCCGGGCCGGCCGGCACTACGTTCGGCAGCGGATCGCCATCGGCGGCGTGTTCGGCCTTGATCGAGGCTGGCGGTGTCCAGGTCGGATTCGGCGTCTTGGCGGTGATCGTGGTGTGGGCGATTGGCGAGCCCCAGCCTTCGCGACCGATACCCAACGGGAAGGTGTACACCACGTTCCGGCCTTTCGGGTAGTAGTAGAGACGGTATTCGGCGAGGTTGATCACGATGCCTTCACGCGGACCCGGCGGCAGGATGAAACGGGTCGGCAGGACCACTTCGGTGCCGGCGCCCGGCAGCCAGGCATCGACGCCCGGGTTGGCCGCGACCATTTCCGAATAGCCCAGATCGTAGGTGGTGCCCAGATCGGCAAAGGTGTCTTCGTACTTGGCCTTGATCACCTGCACCTGGCCGATGATGTCTTCACCAGGTGGTGGCAGGGGAAACTCCAATGCGGCAACGGGACCGGCCACACACAGGGCGGCAAGAGACAGGCAGCGGGTGACGGCAGGGAAACGCGGCAACATCCGGAGAATCCTTCGCAAGATCGACAAGGGTATAAGAACGCGATTGTACACCGCGCCCAGGGAATTCGGGGAGATGCGCCGATGGGCTGGCAGCAGTCTTCATAATTGAAGCTACCGTAAGAGCGGACGGCGTTCGGCAGATGCGTGTGCTTAAAGCTCGAAACGCAGCTCGGGCCAGATCGGCGAGGTTCCACGCTTCTGCGATTCGAGAATCGCCCGGCACAACGAGCACAGGCGCTGATCCTGGAACACCCGGCGATCCACACTCGACCAGCGCGGTTGCGCCGGCAGCAGACTGCCGCACAGGGTCCGGTCGGCCGAGCCACCGAGCTCCAGTTGACGGGTCACCAGATGCACCCGCACTTCCTGGCAGGCGAACAGATCCAGCTGTTCGTCAGGCTCGATCAGTTGGTAGGCAAACAGGGACCAGGCAGAACGCGACATCGGGGGCTCCATTTAGGGGGGCGCCACATTAGCCGAAAGCCTGCCGCTAGAAAAGCCTCATAACAGCGGTTTTAGTGTCGGCCAGACATTTTCCAGCAACTTGCCCTGGGCCCCGGCTGCCGGGTGAAGACCGTCGGCCTGCATCAAGTCCGGGTGCCCGCCCACACCCTCAAGGAAAAACGGCACCAGCGGGATCTTTTTCTCCTCGGCGAGTTTGCCGTAGACCTGGGCAAAGGCATCGGTGTAGCGCTTGCCGTAATTGGGCGGCAGTTGCATGCCGAGCAACAGCACCCTGGCACCGCTTTGGCGGGAGCTGTCGACCATCGAGGCAAGATTTTGTTGCAATTGCGTCGGCGGCATTCCGCGCAGGCCATCGTTGCCCCCCAACTCGAGGATCACCAGCTCCGGCTTATGCTCTGCAAGCAGCGCCGGCAGCCGCGCCTGGCCTCCGGCACTGGTGTCGCCGCTGATGGAAGCGTTGACCACTTTATCGTCAAAACCTTCGGACTTGAGCCGCTGCTCGAGCAACGACACCCACCCCAACCGGGTATCCAGTCCGAAACCGGCGCTGATACTATCGCCAACGATCAGGACTGTACCCGCCGCTGCGTTCTGGGCCATGCACATCAAGGCCAGGCCAGCACTCAAAAACCACACACGCATCGGATTCTCCATGGGCGCAAGCATTCTCACCGCGAAGAACCTTAGCAAAGTGGTTCCCAGCGCGGAAGGTGAACTGACCATCCTGCACGAACTCAGCCTGGAACTGAACAAGGGCGACAGCCTGGCCATCGTTGGCGCATCCGGCTCCGGCAAATCCACTCTGCTCGGCCTGCTCGCCGGCCTCGATCTGCCGAGCAGCGGCGGAGTCGTTCTGGCCGGCCAGTCCCTGAGCAATCTCGACGAAGACCAGCGCGCGCGCATTCGTGCCGAACACGTGGGTTTTGTCTTTCAATCGTTCCAGTTGCTCGACAGTCTCAATGCGCTGGAAAACGTCATGCTGCCGCTGGAACTCGATGGCCGCAAAGACGCCCGCGGGCGCGCCACGGAATTGCTGCAACGGGTTGGCCTCGGCCAGCGCCTGACGCACTCGCCGCGCCAGCTCTCCGGTGGTGAACAACAGCGCGTAGCCATTGCCCGGGCCTTCGCCGCCGAACCGGACGTGCTGTTCGCCGACGAACCCACCGGCAACCTCGACAGCCACACCGGCGAGCGCATCAGCGACCTGCTGTTCGAGCTGAACAAGGAACGCGGCACCACCCTGGTGCTGGTGACCCACGACGAACGCCTGGCCCATCGCTGCCGGCGCCTGATCCGACTTGAAGCCGGCCTGCTGGTCGCCCCCCTGGAGCCTTGATGGCACGTCTGCCGCTGTTGCGCCTGTTCAGCCTTGCCCTGCGCCAGCTCATGCGCGATGCCCGCGCCGGGGAGTTGCGGGTGCTGTTCTTCGCCTTACTGGTGGCCGTGGCGGCAAGTACTGCCATCGGCTACTTCGGCGCCCGCCTGAATGGTGCGATGACCTTGCGCGCCACAGAGTTTCTCGGCGCGGATCTGGTGCTCGAAGGCAGTTCCCCCGCACGACCGGAACAAATCAGGAGCGGCACCGAGCTGCGCCTCGACCATGCGCAGATCGTTGAATTTTCCAGCGTCATCGCCACCGACAACGGCATTCAGTTGTCGAGCATCAAGGCCGTCGACCGTGCCTATCCGCTGCGTGGTGAGCTGAAAAGTGCCCCGGCACCGTTTGCTGCCGAAACGTCGGGTGGCGAACCACAACCTGGAGAAGCCTGGGTCGAATCGCGCCTGCTCACGGCGCTGGACCTGAAGATCGGCGACAGCATCGACGTCGGCATGAAGACGCTGAAGCTCACCAGAGTGCTGACGTACGAGCCTGATCGCGCCGGCAACTTCTACAGCCTGACGCCACGGGTGCTGATCAACCTCGACGACCTCGCCGCGACCGGCGTGGTCCAGCCCGGTAGCCGGGTGAGCTATCGCGAACTTTGGCGCGGCGAACCGAACGCGCTGGAAACCTATCGCCAGCTGATCAAACCTGGGCTTGCCGCCAACCAGCGGATTCAGGATGCCCGCGACGGCAACCGGCAGATTGGCGGCGCACTGGGCAAGGCCGAGCGCTATCTGAACATGGCCAGTCTGGTCGCCGTGCTGTTGGCCGGCGTGGCCGTGGCGCTGTCGGCGAATCGCTTCGCCAGCCGTCGTTTCGATGCCAGCGCCCTGTTGCGTTGCCTGGGATTGTCACGCCGGGAAACCATGGTGCTGTTCAGCCTGCAACTGGCGGTACTGGGCCTGTTCGCCAGCCTCAGCGGAGCCCTGCTCGGCTGGCTTGCCCAATTGGGATTGTTTGCGCTGCTGCACGACCTGCTACCGACTGATGTACCTCCGGGTGGCTTGCTGCCCGCGCTGGCCGGGATCGGCACCGGGCTGGTGGCGCTGGCCGGTTTTGCCTTGCCGCCGCTCGCCGCCCTCGGCCGTGTGCCGCCGTTGCGAGTGCTGCGACGCGACATGCTGCCAATTCCGTCGAGCACCTGGATGATCTACGGCGCTGCACTCGGTGCGCTCGGGTTGATCATGTGGCGCCTGAGCCTGGATTTGCTGTTGACGTTTGCCTTGCTCGGCGGTGGCGTAGTCGCTGCACTGGTCCTGGGTGGTTTGCTGTTGCTGCTGCTCAACAGTCTGCGTCGCCTGCTGGCTCGCGCCTCCCTGCCGTGGCGTCTCGGTCTGGGCCAGTTGCTGCGTCACCCTCTCGCGGCGGCCGGGCAGTCCCTGGCATTCGGTCTGATCCTGCTGTCCATGGCGCTGATTGCGCTGCTGCGCGGTGAATTGCTCGACACCTGGCAAAACCAGCTGCCGAAAAACGCCCCCAACTATTTCGCCCTGAACATCCTGCCGGCGGACAAACAGGCCTTCACCGATCACCTGATCAATGTCTCGGCCCAGGCTGCGCCGTTGTACCCGGTGGTGCCGGGACGGCTGATCAGCATCAACGGCGAGGCGGTGCAGCAGATCGTCAGCAAGGATTCGGCCGGCGACCGGGCGATCCAGCGTGACCTGAGCCTGACCTGGGCGGCCGACCTGCCGGCGGGCAACAAGCTCACTGCCGGCGAGTGGTGGAAAGATCAGCCACAGGACGATGTGCCCGGCGTCTCGGTGGAAGGCAAGGTTGCCGAAAGCCTCAAGCTCAAACTCGGCGATCACCTGGTGTTCACCGTTGGCGGAGTCAATCGCGAAGCGAAGGTCACCAGCCTGCGGGAGATCAACTGGGACAACTTCCAGCCGAACTTCTTCATGATCTTCCAGCCCGGCACGTTGAAAGATCTTCCGGCGACCTACCTCACCAGCTTCTATCTGGCGCCCGGCCACGACCAGCAGATCGTCGAGCTGTCGCGAGCCTTCCCGGCGGTGACCATCCTGCAGGTCGAAGCCTTGCTCGAACAACTGCGCAGCATCCTCGCCCAGGTCACCCTGGCGGTGGAGTACGTGTTGTTGTTTGTGTTGGCGGCCGGGATGGCGGTGCTGTTTTCCGGGTTGCAGGCGACGCTGGACGAACGTATTCGCCAGGGCGCACTGTTGCGTGCGCTGGGGGCGGAACGGCAGTTGCTGGTCAAGGCGCGGCGGATCGAGTTCGGCTTGCTTGGCGCGGTCAGCGGGTTGCTGGCGGCCATCGGTTCGGAAGTGGTGAGTCTGGTGTTGTATCGCTTCGCGTTCGATCTGCCCTGGCATCCGCATCCATGGTTGCTGGTGCTGCCGTTGATCGGTGCGGCCCTGATTGGTGGCGCCGGCGTGTTCGGCACCCGTCGGGCCCTGAATGCGCGCCCGCTGACAGTGCTGCGCGAGGGTTGATAGACTCCAGCCCTCAATACCACAAGAAGTTGCCATGAGCCGTTATCGCCCTCCCCGCACCGCCGGCACCGCGCTGATCACCCCCGAAGGTGAAGCGCGGATGCGCGCCGAATTCCATGAGTTGTGGCACGTACGCCGGCCACAGGTGACGCAGTCGGTCAGCGAGGCGGCGGCTCAGGGCGATCGGTCGGAGAATGCCGAGTACACCTACGGCAAGAAGATGCTGCGCGAGATCGACAGCCGCGTGCGCTTTCTCACCAAGCGCCTCGAGGCGCTGAAGGTGGTCAGCGAAAAACCGAGCGATCCGAACAAGGTCTACTTCGGCGCCTGGGTGACGATCGAAAATGAGGACGGCAAACAGTCGCGCTACCGCATCGTCGGCCCGGACGAGCTGGATCTGAAACTGGGCCTGATCAGCATCGACTCGCCGCTGGCCCGCGCCTTGATCGGCAAGGCGCTGGACGCCGAAGTCAGGGTCCAGACGCCAACCGGCGAGCAATTCGTTTACATCGTGGCGATCGACTATCCCTGACGCTCAGCGCCGGGCAATCAGCCCCTGACGAGCAACGCGGGTCAGTTGATGGATCATTTCCGGCGCGTCTTCAGCGCTGGGCGACTGGATCACCGCCAGGTCGAAACTGTCATCGGCAAAACGCGCCAGCGACTCTCCGTCTTCAACGAACTGGATCAGGAATGCGGCAGGACCGCCGCTGCGACGTGGCCAGCCATCGAGATAACGCAACAGCGTCGGCTGATGCTTGCCGCCAAGCAGGATTTTTGGATTGCGCTGGGTGACATGTGCCGTGATCGGCGCGGGACGTGCTGGAGGGCGTAGTGCATTCATCGTGTCGTGTCTCTGCCTCAAAAGTCTGCATGGCAGGTGAGAGGCAACACCGAACCAGCGCTTTAGCGGTATTTCGAAGCCCTGTTCCGGCTTCTGACGGCAACTGAAGAATAGTCACCTGGCGCCCCGCAAGTAGCTGTTTAAATCGGCGCATGAGCGGCATCCTAGAGAACGTGACCAGCCAGTGTCAAGAATCAGCCGCAACAAAAAAGGCCCGCACAATGCGGGCCTTTTGCTTGAGCCAGAGCGGTCAGCCGGCGATGGCACGATCCACCGAAAGCTTGCCGGCACCTTCGATCAGTACCGCGAGGCTGCCACCGAGAAGCGCCAGGGCGAACTCGTAACCGTTGTTGGCCATGAACAGACCGTTGCTGATGTGCACGGTGAAGATCGCCACCAGCGACAGGAAGGTCAGACCCAGTGCCGCCGGACGCACCAGCAGGCCGATGATCAATGCCAGACCGGCGAAGAATTCAGTACCGCCTGCCAGAGTCGCCATCAGATAGCCTGGGGTCAGGCCGATGCTTTCCATGTACTGCGCAGTGCCGGCCAGGCCGTAGCCACCGAACAGGCCGAAGAGCTTCTGCGAACCGTGGGCGGCGAATATCACGCCGACGGCAATGCGCAGAATGGTCAGACCGTAGCCAGCGCGGGTGAACAGGACCTTGTTGATCAGAGAGCTCATGTTTCGATTCCTTGTTGGAGAAGTGCTTGTTGGTTGGCCGCCATATTAATCAGTTAAATTTATGTTAAAAGCGCAAATATTCCGCCATAACAATCAATTTATTAGATCATTTGCGTGAGACAACTTTCTGTCCCCGGGGCTCCAACGACTCACGCTCCCGGTCGAACGCCAAGTAATACTTGTTCACACTATTAACATAGCTGACGGCGCCCATCCCCACCTGCTCCATCGCGATGCGCTCGACCTGGAAGAACCACTGATTCGGGTTCAAACCACGACGCCGGGCCTCGGCACGCATGCCCTGCACGCGCTCCGGGCCGATGTTGTAGGCGGCCAGGGTGAACGCCATGCGCTCGCGCTCGTTGAGCTTGGGGCTGTTGAAGAACTTGCGGCGGATCATCGCCAGATACTTGGCCCCGGCCTGCACATTCGCATCGAGATTCTGGATGTTGTTGACGCCGACCCGCTGCGCGGCGGACGGCGTGATCTGCATCAGCCCGGTCGGCCCGCCGCCACCGCGTGCACTGGGTTGCAGTGCCGATTCCTTGAACGCCAGCGCGGCCAGGTTCAGCCAATCCATGTTCTGCGCTTCGGCATGCTTTTGCAGGGTCGGGCGCAGTTTTTCCAGGCGCTGGCGGTCAGCCTTGGCCAATGGATAGTGGACTTGATAGAGACGACGGTAGATCCGCAGAAACGCTGCGTCTTCGTTCGACGGCGTCTTGTAGCCAGTCAGGAAGCGGTCGATGCTCGCCCGCAGCATCGAGGCATCGCGCCGCACGAACCAGTATTCCTCGCCCGGTTCGCTGATCATCAACTGCCGGTCGAAACGCAGCTTGGGCAGGATCTTGCCCCAGCGCTCGGCAATCGGTTGCTCGACAATGGTCAGGTGGAAGATCCCGCCCTGGACCATTTCCAGCACATCCTCTACGGCCAACGTGGGATCGACCCATTCGATCTTGATCGGCGCCAGTTTGTGCAGCGCCAGTTTCTGGTTGAGCTGACTGACCGCCTCCCCCGCTGCACTACCGGTGGGCAGCGCCAGGGTTTTACCGGCAAGTTGCTCGACCTTGGTGTAGCGCTTTTCGCCCTTGATGCCGACCAGCACCAGCGGCACATTGCTGGCGATCGGCTCGCTGCTGGCGACCGCATGACCCGGTTGCAGGTCGAGCAGTTCGCCCGGGGCCACCAGATCGCCCTCGCCACGCTGTAGCGCGCCGAGCAATTGATCCTTGGCTTTGGGAATGATCTTGAGGGTGATTTCCTGGCCGTCGCGGGCGTGGCCATTGAGGTACTGCTCGAAGGCGCGCAAACGGTGATATTCGACACCGATGGTCTGGCCCTGGACTTCGCCGGAGCTGTTGCGGCTCTGGTTGACCAATACGCGCAGCACACGACTGTTGCGAATCTCGGTCAGGTCGCGGACCTTGGCGGCTGGCACGGCTTGCAGCGGCCCGGGCAGGCGCGCGACCGCTGTCAACGGCAGCAGCAACGAACCACACAACAGGAGCAAAACCGAGGGACGAACCATCCACTCTCCCGGAAAGAATACGGGGCGTTTTTTGCCGCTGAACGGTCGCAAAACACCGACGAAAACAGAGCGCCTGGAGCGCTGATAAAGTGCGAGAGACTGGCACAGTGATAGCAACCGCGCCACCCTGTGTTGCCTCGCGGCCTCAACAGACAGCCATAAGCCGTTGTAGTTCTTGGTTTTTCTTTTAAATCTACTGCTCTGATATGCTTTCCGGCCTTCGGCCCGAGGTAGCACCATGCAACTCATCGATATCGGCGTCAACCTGACCAACCCCAGTTTCGCCGACAAACACCAGGCCGTGCTCGATCGCGCCTACGCTGCCGGGGTCTGCCAATTGGTGCTGACCGGCACCAGCGTCGAGGGCAGCGAACAGGCACTGGAACTGTGCCGGCAACTGGATCCGGACGGCCAGCGACTGTTCGCCACTGCCGGTATCCATCCACATTCGGCCAGTGACTGGAACGCTGACAGCGCACGGCGTCTGCGCGCTCTGCTGAAGGAATCGAACGTGGTGGCGGTGGGTGAATGCGGGCTGGATTTCAATCGCGATTTCTCCCCGCGCCTACAGCAGGAAAAAGTCCTCGAGGAACATCTGGCCCTCGCCGTGGAACTGCAACTGCCGGTGTTCCTGCACGAACGTGACGCCAGCCAGCGCCTGCTGGAAATCCTCCGCGATTTTCGTGACCAATTGCCTGCCGCCGTTGTGCATTGCTTCACCGGCGAGCAGAAAGCGTTGTTCAGCTACCTCGATCTGGACCTGCACATCGGCATCACCGGCTGGATCTGCGATGAGCGTCGCGGCACCCATTTGCATCCGCTGGTGAAGGAGATCAAACGCGGTCGCCTGATGCTGGAAAGCGATGCGCCGTATCTGCTGCCGCGCACACTGCGACCGAAGCCGAAGAATGGGCGCAACGAGCCGGCGTATCTGACCGAAGTGCTGCGTGAAGTAGCGTTGCATCGGGGCGAAACCGAGGAAGATCTCGCAGCCCATACCACTGCATGCGCCCGGGCATTTTACAGACTGCCCACCCTGCCCTGACCGAGGCAGATGCATCACTTGTTGACGCATATCAAGATCCGGACACCTGCGTAGCGGCACAATAATGGCACCTTGCCAAAACTGTTTCCGCTATCAGAGAAGACCTCCATGGGTGCCTGGCTTAGCAATATCTCGCTGAAATACAAATTCTGGGCGGTCAACGCGGTCGCCTTTGTCACCACCCTGTTATTGGTGCTGTACGCCGTACAGCTCGAACAACAGGCGCGCAGCCATGCCGCACAAACCTCGGCCCAGGCGCAGGCACAATTGCTCAAGGCCTGGCCGGCCGGACAGGCGCTGCCCAAATCCGATCTGGTGCTGACCTTCAAACGCGGTGAAGCGCCGCGCCTCAACGATCAGCCGCTGCTGGAAATCACCGACAGCAGCGGTTGGATCGAAATCAGTCACTTGCCGTTGTTCGGCGAAAACCCGCTGCTCGGCGCCGAGGTGTTCAGCCGTGCCGATGGCCAGCAGGTCGCCGTGATTGCCTACGCCCCCAGCCTCAGCCAGGTGTTCAGCGAACGCTTCGCCAACTACGCGGTGGCGGTGTTCATCCTGATGCTGGCGATGCTCGGTGCTTCGCAGTTGCTGATCCGCTTTCTGCTCAGCCAGCTCAACACGCTCAAGGATGTGATGCTGCACGTGGAGAAAACCGGCGATCTTTCGGCGCGGGTGCCGCTGGCCTGCAAGGACGAAGTCGGGCAGATGGCCAATGCCTTCAACGCGATGCAGGCCGGCTACCAGCGCGTGGTCACCACCGTGGCCAACACCGCACGACAACTGGACGTCGGCGCAGCGCGGCTGGCGTCGAGCATGAACGAGGTGCGCCACGGCATGCTCGGCCAGCAGAGCGAAACCGATCAGGCGGCCACCGCGATCAACGAGATGACCGCCACCGTCTACCACATCGCCCAGCACGCCGGCGCCACGCGCGACCTGTCGCAGACTGCCGACGGCCTGGCCGGCAGCGGTCAGCAAGTCGTCACCCGCGTTCAGCATTCGATAGCCGGTCTGTCCAGCGGTGTGCAGCAGACTGCCGAGATGATCCAGCGCTTGGCGGAGGACAGCCAGAAAATCAACGGCGTGGTCAGCGTGATCCACAGCATCGCCGAACAAACCAATCTGCTGGCACTCAACGCCGCCATCGAAGCGGCCCGTGCCGGGGAAATGGGTCGCGGGTTCGCGGTGGTCGCCGACGAGGTACGCAACCTCGCCAAACGTGTGCAGACCTCCACCGATGAAATCACCACCATGGTCTCGGCGTTGCAGGCCGGCACTCGCGACGCGGTGGATTTCATGCAGGAGAGCTCGTACAAGGCCGACGACTGCGTGCAGCAGGCCCAGGAGGCCGGCGAGGCGCTGGCGGAAATCACCGGGGCGGTAGCGCAGATGCGCGAGAGCAATACGCAAATTGCGGTAGCGGCGGAACAGCAGAGCCAGGTGGCCGAAGAGATGAACCGCGCAGTGGTGAGCATTCGTGATGTGACCGAGAACACCGTGCAGCAGACCGTGGATTCGGCGACCACCAGCAATGAGCTGGCGACGCTGGCCGGGGAATTGAACAAGGCGATCGGTCAGCTGAAGCTCTAGGGGGCAACATCAGGAATGGCCATTGTCCCTATCACTGCAATAGCCAACCTTGATTCGCCGCCCTGCCCACCCGGGCCTATTCTTCAACCATGAATCGAACATGGATTGAGGAGCAGCAACATGGGCAAACGTCACCCCAACCTTCCCGCCTGGCAATGGCGCGCGTACCCGGCCAATCACCAGCACCCGACCAATCTGGTGCTGCACCTGATCGCCGTGCCGCTGTTCATCGTCGCGTTTCTGCTGATCGTCTCGGGCGTGTTCAGCCTGAGCCTGGCAAGCGTAGCCATCGGTGTGATCGGGATTGTCGCGGCGCTGGGTCTGCAGCGCCACGGCCACAGCCTGGAGGCGCAAGCCTCCGAGCCGTTCAGTGATCGCAAGGACGCGGTATCGCGCCTGCTGGTCGAGCAGTTTCTGACCTTCCCGCGCTTTCTGCTCAGCGGCGGCTGGTATCGCGCCTGGCGTGAGCGTCACCGCCGGCATTGAGTCAGGCGAAGATCGTCACCGTCTGCCGGCTCATGGCGATCAGTTCACCCTGGGCGCTCCACAGTTTGGCGGCGACGTGGCCGTAACCGTCGGCGGCGTACTCGATGTCCGCCAGATACTGGCACCAGTCCAGCGTACTCAACTCCCGTAACGGCTGAACGAATTCGATGGTCCAGGTCAGTGTGCTGCCCGGTGCCGGTTTCTTCAGATACGGCAACAGCGCAGGCGGCCAGGCATCGACCAGCGCCAGCAGATGCGCCTCGTTGACCGGCTCTTCCTTCACATCCCCACGCAAACGCACCCAGCCACCCATCAGCCGCGATTGAATGCCGGTGAACGGCATGCCGCCGACACTCCAGCGCATCGCCAGATGACGCATGAACTCCGGAGTCACGCCTTTGATGTACGGCAGCTCCTGACAATCGTCCCAGTGTTTCATCTCGGGTGCCGGATAGGCTGCAACCGCCACTTCCGACGGGCGCGAAGCACCGAAGCTGCCTTGTACCATCGTCACCACCTGGCCGTTCTGTACGGCGCGTCCCAGCACCTGAATGACCGCTTTGCCTTCGCGCAACACCTCGACTTCGAAACTGACCGGCACTTCGGGCTCGACCGGCCCGACGAAGGTGATCGCCAGCGAACGTACCGGCCGTTCGGCTGGCACCTTGGTGCGCATCACTTCGAATTGCAGCGCGGCAACCAACCCGCCAAAACTGGCCCGACCCTGGCCCCACTCGGCCGGAATGGTGACCTCCGGTTGACGGCGGACAGCATCGATCAGATCGCAGAAGCGCATGGGAACCTCGGACACGAAAAAGGGAATGACCGGATCTTAACCAGCGCGGCAGAGCGGCGCAGCGTCCATTCCGGTCAAAGAGACCGACAGATAAGACAGCCACGCCGAGCTGTAGAGGGATTCAGGATTTGAAGCAGGTGGCGCTGAGTTTTTCCAGCACCCGGTCAGCCTTGCTTTCGGCCTTGACCATGGTGGCCTGCCAGGTGGCGACGCAGGGTTGCAGGTCCGCTTCCTGCTCGGCTTTCGCCAGCCATTGCCAGCAATCGTGCCAGTCACCCAGGGCGCCCTGTGCGGACTTCAGACGCTCCAACGCTGGTTTCGGCAGGCGATCGAGTTCGGGATAGGCCTCGATGCCGTAACGCACACGCTTGATCAGCAGGCGCAGGCGATGGCGGTCGTGGGCCGGATCGTGCAGCGCCACGTCGAGGTTTTTCCATTGTTTGCCCAGACGTTTTTCGATGCGTTTGTCCAGATCGTCGAGCAGTCCCTGACGCTGGGACGCCCGCAGAAAACGCGGAAACGCATCGAGGATCATCAGCAGCGAAGCCACTTCCGCACTCGCCGCCAATGCCGGATAAGCCTCGGCCATCTGCGCCATGCGCCGCTGTGCGGCCTCAGGCTGGCCATGTTCAAGCAGGTACGCCGCCAGCACCTCGCGGTCGCGCCATGGCGTGGTCACTTGCCCGACACCGGCCGCCGCGACTTCCAGTTGCTCGACACCGGGCAAGCCGCGCAATGGCCGCAACAGGCTGCGCAAGCGGCGCACGGTGGTTCGCAAATCATGCAGTGCCTCAGGGTCGGTCCGGGCGGTCAAACGTGCCTGACAGGCCAGCAGCCTGACTTCCAGGCTCAGGACATGAGCCACCAACCGGTCAACCAACGCAGACATTACTTGCTCCTGAATTCAATGGCGCTGCATGAGTGTGTACCTGCGCAAGGCACCTGCACTTGCGCTACGTCAGCAGCTTAGCGCCCGGCACGGGATTCGCGAATGTAGAAACGCGCCTTCTCGGCTTTTTTGCTGCAACCCTCGAAGCCTTCGAATTGCTGTTGGGTCTTGGCCGCCGTCAGCAACGACAGGGCCTTGGAGTAGCTCACCGTACCGGCAAAACCCTCGGCCTTGGCCAGATCCAGCTCATGCCACGCCGCATCGAGCTGGCTGCCGCAGCTGTCGCGGTAGGCCGTCTTGCCGGCGCAACCGGCCAATGCCAGGGCAATCAAGGGCACACAGATCCAGGCTTTCATCACTTACACCTCAAAGATAGGTCAACAGTCGTGCAATTAAGACGTTGGGGCGGTGAAAAAGTGCCTTGTGCCCCGTGAATCCACCGCACGGCAAAAGATAACGCCAGCGGGTCATGAAGTATCGAAATAACGACGCCAGCGCCACCCCGAACGACCCTGACGATTGTAGCCCGGCCCTCGATGGGCGCATTGTGGAAACCTGTCGGGGAGGAAGTCTGATGAAAAAGCGTGTCGCACTGGTGCTGGGCTCCGGTGGCGCCCGGGGCTATGCCCATATCGGGGTCATCGAGGAGATCGAACGGCGTGGTTACGACATCGCCTGCATTGCCGGTTGTTCGATGGGGGCGGTGGTCGGCGGAATCTACGCCGCCGGCAAGCTCGACGAGTACCGACGCTGGATCGAAGGCCTGGATTACCTCGATGTGCTGCGGCTGGTGGACGTGAGTTTCCGCCTCGGCGCGATCCGTGGCGAAAAGGTCTTCGGCCAGATCCGCAAGATCGTCGGCGAAATCAACATCGAGGAGCTGCGCATCCCCTACACGGCGGTGGCCGCCGACCTCACCAACCAGCAGGAAATCTGGTTTCAGGAAGGCTGCCTGCATCAGGCGATGCGCGCCTCGGCGGCGATTCCCAGCCTGTTCACCCCGGTGATGCAGGGCAACCGGATGCTGGTGGACGGCGGCATTCTCAATCCGTTGCCGATCGTGCCGGTGGTGTCGAGCCACTGCGATCTGATCGTCGCGGTCAATCTCAACTCGACCAACCAGCGCCATTACAAACTGCCGGTGATCCAGCGCCCTGCCGCGTTTCGTAGCCGCTTCGACAATCTGATCAGTTCACTCGGTTCGAAGATGCCGTTCCGCCGCACACAAGCCGAGCAACTGCTGCGACTGGAACAGGAAGCGCTGCGTGCCGAGGCCGCCGAGATCAATCCATGGGTCGAAGGCGCAGAGCCCGAAACCCAGCAACCGGCCGCCGCTCCCGAGCGCGACGGCGCACCGAAGTCCGCCACCGGTTCGTTCATCGTCGATAACGTCGGGCCGGCGTCATTGCTGGACCTGATCAACCAGAGTTTCGAGGTGATGCAGACCTCGCTGGCGCAATACAAGATCGCCGGGTATCCGCCGGACATCCTGATCAACGTGCCGAAGCGGGTCTGCCGGTTCTTCGAGTTCTACAAGGCGCCGGAGCTGATCGCACTGGGCCGCGAAATTGCCCGGGATACGCTGGATCGCTATGAGAGCGAGCAGAGCTAAACGCTGTTTTCGTTCAACAATCGATAACCGACACCGGCCTCGGTCACGATGAATCGCGGCCGGGTCGGATCGTCCGCCAGTTTCTGCCGCAGATGACCGACGACGATGCGCAGATAGTGACTGTCCTCGGTGTGGGTCGGCCCCCAGATGTCCTTGAGCAATTGTTGCTGAGTGATGACTCGTCCCGGATGTCGTGCCAGTTGCGCCAGCACCGCGTATTCCTTGCGGGTCAGGGCGACTTCGACGCCGTCGAGCAGCACCCGGCGATAGGCCAGATCCACCGTCAGCGGGCCAAACGCCAACGCCGCTTGCTGCGCTTCACCGGTCGGCGCCTGACGCAACAATGCTCGCACCCGGGCGAGAAATTCCTGAATGCCGAACGGCTTGGTCACGTAATCATTGGCGCCGCCATCCAGCGCCTGGACTTTCTGCCCTTCGCTGGCGCGCACCGACAGCACCAGCACCGGGGCTGTGGCCCACTCGCGAAACTCGCGCAGGACTTGCTGGCCGTCCATGTCCGGCAGGCCGAGGTCGAGCACCAGCAGGTCGGGCTTGTTCAACGCCGCCTGGGCCAGCCCCTCGGCGCCGGTGCCGGCCTCCAGCACTTTGTAGCCTTGCGAGGCGAGGCTGATGCGCAGGAACTTGCGGATCTGCGGTTCATCGTCGATGACCAAAATGGTCGCGGTCTGAGTCATGAGTTCACATCAACACAAAAGATTGGCAAGAGAGTAGCGCAGCGCGGATCAGGCTTCACCGTCCATCCCCGGTTGCGCCTGCAAAGGCAGGTGCAGGGTGATGCAGGTGCCGTGTCCGTCGATGCCGTCGCCGACACTGATCCGCCCACCATGGGCGCCAACCATGCCCTGACAGATCGCCAGCCCCAGGCCGGTGCCCTGCCCGCCACGATCGCCTCGGGCGGCGGTGTAGAACATGTCGAAAATCTTCGCCCGCTCATCGACGGGAATCCCCGGCCCTTCATCGCTGACGGAGAAAAACACCTCGCTGTCATCCGCCCCGGCACGCAATTGCAGACGGCCGTGGGACGGTGAGAATCGCGCAGCGTTCTCCAGCACATTCACCAGCGCCTGCTCGATCAACGCGGCATGCACGAACAGCAGCGGCAACTCGGCCGGTACATCGGTGCTCACTTGCAACGATGACAGCACCGCCCGCAGACGATTGAGCGCGCTGCCGACGATATCCGCTGGTGACACCCAGTCCCGCGCCAGTTTCAGGGCACCGTGACCGAGGCGAGTCATGTCCAGCAGGTTCTGAATGTAACGGTCGAGACGCTCGGCTTCATCGCGGGTGCCTTCGAGCAATTCGCGACGATCCTCCAGCGGGATCGCTTCGCCGAGGGCCAGCAGGCTGTCGATGCTGCCGCGCATCGAGGTCAGCGGCGTGCGCAGATCGTGGGACACCGAGGCGAGCAAGGCACTGCGCAGTTGTTCGGTTTCACCGTGCAGGCGCGCGGCTTCCAGATCATCGGCCAGTTGCGCCCGGGCCAGTGCCTGAGCCAGTGGCTGGCTCAGCGCGGTCAGCAAGCGACGACGCTGGCCGCTCAAGGTCTGGCCTTCTTTGGCACACACACCGAGCAGCGCCAACGGCCCGTCTTCCACCGACAGCGGCCACCACCACCAACGCCCGAATGGCAGCGTGCCGGTGCCCATGCCCGCCGGTTGATCGTGTTGCCAGGCCCAGTCGGCGGCGGCGCGTTCGGAGTCAGTAAACTGCAACGGCCCGCCGGTCTCGACTTTCCAGCCACCCTGCCCGTCGCGGTTGAGCAGGCACAGTTGCAGATCACTCCAGCCATTGAGGTGCTGGGCAGCGGCGCTGACCACGGCCTGCCGGTCGGTAGCGGCGGTGAGTTTGCGCGACAGATCGAGCAGCTCGGTGGTCTCTTCCTGGGTATCGCGCAACGCCTGCAATTGCCGACGCTGGCGCGCCGCCAGATTGCCGGTGAGCGCCGCCATCAGCAGGAAGAACAGCAAGGTCAGCACGTCTTCTTCACGCTGGATGGCAAAGGAAAAATTCGGCGGAATGAACAGAAAGTCGTAGGTCAGAAACGACAGCGCCGCACAGGCCAGCGAAGGCCCGAGACTGCTGCGCACCGCCACCAGCAACACCGCCGCGAGGAACACCAGCGAGATGTTCGGCAGCGGCAATACGCTGGACACCGCCCACGCCAGTGCACTGGCCAGAATGGTCGCCACCAGCGCCAGCGCATAGTCGAACCACACCAGCGTCGGCGCCGTCCGCAGACGTGGCGCGTGCTGCTCGTGATCGCTGTCCAGCACGTTGATTTCCAGGCCGTGGGACTGACGCAACAGACGCGCCGCCAGTCCACCGCCGAACAGCCGTCGACGCAGGCTCGGCCGCGACTGGCCGACCAGCACCAGACTGGCCCGGCGCTCGGTTGCATGCTGAATCAGGGTCTTCGCCACTTCGCCGGCCCGCAGCAGCACCACTTCACCGCCGAGGCGTTCGGCCAGTTGCTGGGCGCCTTGCAGGCGCAGACGTGATTGCTCGTCGCGCACGCTGCCGTTGTCGACGTGCACCAGGCTCCACGGCAAATGCCGGCGCTGGGCGACACGGCTGGCGTGACGCACCAATCGTTCGGCATCGGCATTGCCATCGACCCCGACCAGCAGCCGACCACGCACTGCCGGCGCGGCCTGGCCGAGCTTGCGGTAGCCCTGGGCCAGATCGTTGTCGACCTGCGCCGCAGCGGTCTGCATCGCCAGTTCCCGCAACGCGGTGAGGTTGGTCTGAGTGAAAAACGCATCGATCGCGGCCCGGGCCTGCTCCGGCACGTAGACTTTGCCTTCGCGCAAGCGCTCGAGCAGTTCCCGGGGCGGCAGGTCGATCAGCAGCAGTTCGTAGGCTTCCTGCAGCACCCAGTCCGGCAGGGTTTCGCGCACCAGCACCCCGGTGATGCCGCGCACTTGATCGTTGAGGCTTTCAAGGTGCTGGACGTTGACCGTGGTGTAGACGTCGATGCCGGCGGCGAGCAGTTCCTGAATGTCCTGCCAGCGTTTGGCGTGGCGACTGCCGGGGGCGTTGCTGTGGGCGAGTTCGTCGACCAGCACCAGTTTGGGTTTGGCGGCGAGCAGGCCGTCGAGGTCCATTTCCTCCAGCGTCACGCCGCGGTATTCCGAACGCACCAGCGGCAGTTGCGGCAAGCCGCCGAGCAACGCTTCGGTTTCGGCACGGCCGTGGGTTTCGACCACACCGGCGATGACTTTCACGCCCTGGCGCAGCTGGCTATGGGCGGCCTGCAGCATGGCGAAGGTCTTGCCTACGCCCGGCGCGGCGCCGAGAAAAACCTTGAGCCGGCCGCGTCCGTCGCGGGGCAGTTCTGCTAACAGCGCGTCGGCGCGGCCGGAGTCACTCATGCTTGAAGCTCTCTTCCTGAAGGATTCATTACAGCTTTTCCAGCGCCATGTTCAACGCCAACACATTAACCACCGGCGGGCCCACCAGCGGCTGTTCGATGTGCGCGTCGAGCAACTGCTGCAAGGTCGCCACCGGCAAGTTGCGCGCGTGGGCGACACGCGCCAGTTGATAGGCAATCGCCGCCGGTGGCAAGTGCGGATCGAGACCGCTGCCGGACGTAGTCAGCAGCGCCAGCGGCACCGGGCCCTGACCGGGCACCAGCAGCTTGTTGGCGTCATCGATCACTCGAGTGGCCAGCGCCGGATTGCTCGGCGCCAGGTTGCTCGCGCTACTGGAAACAGTCGCAAAGGCACCGGCCGACGGACGTGGATGAAACCACGCATCGCCGACAAAATCCTGAGCGATCAGCGACGAGCCGCGCACCTTGCCTTCGGCGTCGCGCACCAGGCTGCCATTGGCCTGTTCGGGGAAGGCGACCTGGGCAACGCCAGTCACCACCAGTGGATAGGCAACGCCGGTAACCAGGGTCATCAGCACCAGCAGGCTCAGGGCCGGACGTAACATTGTGGACATTTCGGAATCCTCGAATTCGTGCTTGAAGCGGTGTGCCCGGCACACCGCTGTTCAGGTTCAAACCAAATGCAACGCCGTCAGCAGCATGTCGATCGCCTTGATCCCCACGAACGGCACCAGAATCCCGCCCAGGCCATAGATCAGCAGATTGCGTCGCAGCAGCGCTGCCGCACTCGCCGCCTGCACTCGCACGCCGCGCAGGGCCAGCGGAATCAGCACGACAATGATCAAAGCGTTAAAGACGATGGCCGAGAGGATCGCGCTCTGCGGGCTGCTCAAGTGCATGATGTTCAGCACGCCCAGTTGCGGGTAGATCGCAGCGAACAGCGCCGGCAGGATCGCGAAGTACTTGGCCACGTCGTTGGCGATGGAAAAGGTCGTCAGCGCACCGCGGGTCACCAGCAATTCCTTGCCGATCTGCACCACGTCCAGCAGCTTGGTCGGGTCGCTGTCGAGGTCGACCATGTTGGCCGCTTCGCGTGCCGCCTGAGTGCCGTCGTTCATCGCCATGCCGACGTCAGCCTGGGCCAGCGCCGGGGCATCGTTGGCGCCATCGCCGCACATCGCGACCAGACGACCGTCGTTCTGCTCGTGACGAATGCGGGCGAGTTTTTTCTCCGGTGTGGCTTCGGCCAGCACGTCATCCACACCTGCTTCAGCGGCAATCGCGGCGGCGGTCAGCGGGTTGTCGCCGGTGACCATCACCGTGCGAATCCCCAGTTTGCGCAGCTCGGCGAAACGCTCGCGGATGCCCGGCTTGACCACGTCTTTCAGATGAATCGCACCGAGCAGTTTGCCGTCGGCGCAGACCAACAACGGCGTGCCGCCGCTCTGGGCGATCTTGTCGATTTCACGGGACAGCGCCGGCGCCAGATCCTTGCGTTGTTGACCGAGGAACGCCAGCAGCGAATCCACCGCGCCCTTGCGGAATACACGGCCCTGATAGTCGACGCCGGACAAGCGGGTTTCGGCGCTGAACGGTACGGCAATCAACGTTTCAGGTGCGGGTTCCGGCTGCGGATTGGAGCCGCGCAGGTACTCGACGATGGACTTGCCTTCGGCGGTTTCGTCGGCCAGTGAGGCGAACAGCGCGCCTTCGGCCAGTTCACGGGCATTCACACCCGGCGCGGCATACACCGCGCTGCAGCGACGGTTGCCGAAGGTGATGGTTCCGGTCTTGTCCAGCAGCAGCACGTGCACGTCACCCGCCGCTTCCACTGCACGACCAGACTTGGCGATTACGTTCAGACGCACCAGACGATCCATCCCGGCGATACCGATGGCCGACAGCAGGCCGCCGATGGTGGTCGGAATCAGCGTCACCAACAGCGCCACCAGGAATACCAGCGGCAGGCTACCGTTGGCGAAGTGGGCGAACGGTTGCAGGGTCACGACCACCAGCAGGAAGATCAGGGTCAGGCCGATCAGCAGGATGTCCAGCGCCACTTCGTTCGGGGTCTTCTGGCGTTTGGCGCCTTCGACCAGCGCGATCATGCGGTCCAGAGTCGACTCGCCGGGGTTGGCGGTGATCTTCACCAGCAACCAGTCGGACACCAGTCGCGTATTGCCGGTGACGGCGGAACGGTCGCCGCCGGATTCACGGATCACGGGAGCCGATTCACCGGTAATCGCCGCTTCGTTGACCGCCGCGATGCCTTCGATGACCTCGCCGTCACCGGGGATCATCTCCCCGGCTTCAACGCGCACCACATCGCCCTTGCGCAGGCTGGCGGCGGGCACCACCTGGAAGCTGCCGTTGGCCAGTTTGCGTCGGGCGCTCAGGCCTTCGCTGCCGGCCTTGAGGCTGTCGGCGCGGGCCTTGCCGCGACCTTCGGCCAGTGCTTCGGCGAAGTTGGCGAACAGCACGGTGAACCACAGCCACAGGGCAATTTGCGCCGCGACGAAGGTCGGCACGACGTTGTCCGGAATGAAGCACAACACGGTGGTGAAGATCGCCGTCAGTTCGACCACCAGCATCACTGGCGAGCGCACCAGTTGACGCGGGTCGAGCTTGACGAACGCTTGCACCAGCGCCGGACGCCACAGGGCGCTGATCGCGGTTTTGGGCGCTTCTGCCGACTTGGCAGCTACCGCAGGTTTTGAAGCTGGAACATGCATATTCATGATGGATTCCTTAGAAGCCCATGCTCAGGTGTTCGGCAATCGGGCCGAGCGCCAGGGTCGGCAAGAAGGTCAGGCCGCCCACCAGCAAAATGGTCACGGTCAACAGGGTCACGAACAGCGGGCCGTGGGTCGGGAAGCTGTTCTGGCCGATCGGCGCGGTTTTCTTCATCGCCAGGCTGCCGGCCAGGGCCAGTACCGGGAGGATGTAGCCGAAGCGACCGATCAACATGCCGAGGCCCAGCATCAGGTTGTGGAACGGGGTGTTGGCACTCAGGCCACCGAACGCCGAACCGTTGTTGGCACTGGCCGAGGTGTAGGCGTACAGCAACTGGCTGAAACCATGGGGGCCGGGGTTGCTGATGGTGGCCGCAGGGCCAGGCAGGGCAGCGGCAATCGCGCCCAGCACCAGCACGCCGACCGGCATCACCAGCAAGGTCACGACCAGCAGTTGCACTTCGCGGGCCTGGAGTTTCTTGCCAAGGTATTCCGGGGTGCGGCCGATCATCAGGCCGGCGAGGAACACCGCGATCAGCACGTTCAGCAACATGCCGTAGAGCCCGGCACCGACGCCGCCGAAGATCACTTCGCCGACCATCATGTTGACCAGCGCCACCATGCCGCTGAGCGGGTTGAGGCTGTCATGCATGCCGTTGACCGAACCGTTCGAGGCGGCAGTGGTGGTCACCGACCAGAGCACGGTGGCGGTGGTGCCGAAGCGCGATTCCTTGCCTTCCAGCGGCGCAGTCTGTTCGACAGCCACGTTGTTCAGGGCCGGGTTCGGCTGATACTCGGCCCACATCGACGTAGCGCCGCCGATCAGGAACAGCGCGAGCATGCAACCGATGATGGCGCGGCTCTGACGCAGGTCTTTGACGTAGTGACCGAAGGTGAACACCAGCGCCACCGGGATCAGGATGATCGAAGTGACTTCGAACAGGTTGCTCCACGCAGTCGGGTTCTCGAACGGATGCGCCGAGTTGACGCCGAAGAAACCACCACCGTTGGTACCCAGTTGCTTGATCGCAATCTGGCTGGCTGCGGGGCCGAGCGGGATCACCTGATCGACGCCTTGCAGAGTCACCGCATTCACGTATTGCGCGAAGGTCTGCGGCACGCCCTGCCACACCAGATACAGCGCCAGCAGCAGGCACAGCGGCAGCAGACCGTAGAGGGTGGCGCGGGTCATGTCGGCCCAGAAGTTGCCCAGGGTCTTGGTGGATTTGCGCCCGATGCCACGGCACAACGCAACGAGCACGGCGAGGCCGGTGGCGGCGCTGACAAAGTTCTGCACGGTCAGGCCGACCATCTGGCTCAGGTAGCTGAGGGTCGCTTCACCGCTGTAGGACTGCCAGTTGGTGTTGGTCATGAAGCTGACGGCGGTGTTGAACGCCTGGGTCCACTCCTGGCCCGGCAGGTTTTGCGGGTTCAGTGGCAGGTGATCCTGGAACAACAGGATCGCGAACAGCAACAGGAACCCCGCGAGGTTGAACGCCAGCAGCGCCAGCGTGTACTTCTGCCAGCTCTGTTCGGCCTGCGGATCGACCCCGGCAATGCGGTAACAGCCGCGCTCGACCGGACCAAGAATCGGCGTCAGCCAGGTGCGCTGACCTTCCATCACCTTGTAGTAGAAGCGCCCGAGGAACGGCGCCGGCAGCAACACCAACGCGAAAAACGCGAGGATCTGCCAATAGTCATAACTGTGCATAGCCGCTCCTAGTTCCGGTCCGCGCGCAACAGCGCAACCAACAGATAAATGAACAGCCCCACTGCCAGCAGCAGGGACACCCCGTCCAGAACGCTCATGGAAGATCTCCGTGTTACGGCGTATTGCCGCGTGTGGAGGCATTGTCGGAAAGGAGGCTGTAAAGGAACGAGACCGAGGGTGCGGGCGGGGCATAAAGAATGCGTAAAGAGTGGGTTTATGCCTTCTTTACGACTGCTCCCGATGGCCGACGCACCTGACTGGCGCACAGAAATGTGGCTATCGAGTCGCGAACATCCCCGATACGACAGCTTTCAGCCCATTGCGACCCGCCAATACAAAATGGCACGCCCACTGCACGCGCCCTTCCCCGAGCTTTCCAAACCGTTCAGGGAGCAAACGCATGAACACACAACTCAAACCCACGCTGGGCACACTGCACCTGTGGGGCATTGCGGTAGGGCTGGTGATTTCCGGGGAGTATTTCGGCTGGAGCTATGGCTGGGGTGTCGCCGGAACACTGGGCTTTCTGGTGACCTCGTTCATGGTCGCGACCATGTACACCTGCTTCATTTTCAGCTTCACCGAACTGACCACGGCGATTCCGCACGCGGGCGGGCCGTTTGCCTACAGTCGCCGGGCGTTCGGTGAAAAAGGCGGATTGATCGCAGGCCTGGCGACGCTGATCGAATTTGTCTTCGCCCCACCGGCGATTGCGCTGGCGATTGGCGCCTATCTGAATGTGCAGTTTCCAGCCCTCGATCCGAAACACGCGGCGGTCGGCGCGTACATCGTCTTCATGGGCCTGAACATTCTTGGTGTGAAACTGGCCGCGACCTTTGAGCTGATCGTCTGCGTGCTGGCCGTCGCCGAGTTGCTGGTGTTCATGGGTGTGGTCGCCCCGGCCTTCAGTTTCAGCAATTTCGCGTTGAATGGCTGGGCCGGCTCGGACGTTTTCGGCGCACCGGCGATTGCCGGGATGTTCGCGGCGATCCCGTTTGCGATCTGGTTCTTCCTCGCCATCGAAGGCGCGGCCATGGCGGCAGAAGAAGCCAAGGACCCGAAACGCACGATTCCCAAGGCTTACATCAGCGGCATCCTGACTCTGGTACTGCTGGCGATGGGCGTGATGTTCTTTGCCGGCGGCGTCGGCGACTGGCGCACCCTGTCGAACATCAACGACCCGCTGCCACAGGCGATGAAAGCGGTGGTCGGCGACAACTCCGGCTGGCTGCACATGCTGGTCTGGATCGGTCTGTTCGGGCTGGTGGCGAGTTTCCACGGGATCATTCTTGGCTACTCGCGGCAGTTCTTCGCCCTCGCCCGCGCCGGTTACCTGCCCGCCTCGCTGGCGAAACTGTCGCGCTTCCAGACCCCGCACCGGGCGATCATCGCCGGTGGAATCATCGGCATTGCCGCCATTTACAGCGACGGCCTGATCAATCTCGGCGGTATGACCCTCACAGCCGCAATGATCACCATGGCCGTGTTCGGCGCCATCGTGATGTACATCATGAGCATGCTCAGTCTGTTCAAGCTGCGCAGAAGCGAACCGAATCTGGAAAGGACTTTCCGCGCGCCGTGCTATCCGCTGATCCCGTTTATCGCGCTGGTATTGGCGATGGTGTGCCTGGTAGCGATGGCCTGGTTCAACGCGCTGATCGGCCTGATTTTCCTGGGGTTCATGGCCGTCGGCTTCGGCTACTTTTTACTCACCGGACAATTGCGCGCTAATGCTCCGGCGGACGCCATGTTGACCGGGCTTTAACCGCACCGGGCATAACCGGCCTAGAATGGAACCACTGCGATTTCCCATCGCTCAAACGTGGTAAGCAGCATCGCCGGCGAAATCCTCGCCCGGCGACCTGCCATTAAGGAGAGCCGCTATGCCCTGGTATGCCTGGTTGATTCTGGTCGTTGCAATCGGCTCGATCGTGGGGGGTCTGATGATGCTGCGCGACACCGCCAACAAGGTCGAACTGACCGAAGAACAACGTCAACGCGTTGCCGAGCGCAATGCCGAAGCGGACATCAAGGACGCGCAGGACCGTTGAACGAAAAACCCCGCCTGAATCGGCGGGGTTTGTTCTTCTGATCTGTTGGTCTTACCCGCAAGTTTTTTAGAAGTAGAAGTACAATCACCATTTAACTATCCGTGGTTAAGATAGCGGTCTTGTCGCGGAGAGAAGAAATGCGTTACTCGCAGGATCACAAAGCCCAGACCCACCAGCGCATCATCAAAGAAGCCTCTGCACGATTCCGCAAGGACGGTATCGGAGCCACCGGGCTGCAACCTTTGATGAAAGCGCTTGGCTTGACCCATGGCGGTTTCTATTCGCACTTCAAGTCCAAGGACGAACTGGTAGAAAAGGCGCTGCAAGAGGCCGGAAATCAGGTTGATGGCCTGTGCGCCGAGCTCTTTGCGCAAGAGCAGCCTCTGGAAGCATTCATAGATACCTACCTTTCCGAATGGCATCAAACCTCCCCTCATGAGGGTTGCCCATTGCTGACCATTTCTTCGGAGCTGGGCCTGCGCGGACAACCCAGCCCCACAAGTGATACGGTGCTCAATGCGCGACTGGCGCAAATTGAAAATACGCTTGAAGGCGAGAGCAGTGCCGACCAGGCTATCGTCATCATGTCGACACTGGTTGGAGCACTCCTGCTATCACGCAGTGTCGCTGACAGCGAGTTTGCGCAACGCATTCTCGATGTCGCCCGCGAGCACCTCAAGCACTCAAAAGGCTAAGCCTGCCATCGCTTGAACAGAACACTGGCATTTACTCCGCCAAAGCCGAATCCGTTGGACAACGCGTACTCGATCGACATTGACCTTGCTTCTCCATGGACGACATCCACACCATCGCTTGCAGGATCGGGATGATCGAAGTTGAGCGTCGGCGGCACCCTCTGGTCGCGAATTGCCAACAAAGTGAAAATGGCCTCAACCCCGCCAGCAGCGCCAAGCAAATGTCCGATGGAGGACTTGGTCGACGTTACGGCGATCCGGTTTTCCTCGCCGAACACACTCTTGATGGCCGCCAGCTCACCAAGGTCGCCAACCGGCGTAGAGGTGGCATGGGCGTTCAGATGCTGTACCTGAGCGGGTTCTACTCCCGCCTGCTTCAAGGCCAGGGTCATCGCTCTTCGCGCACCATTTCCATCCTCCGGCCCGGCAGTCAGGTGATAGGCATCGGCGCTGGTGCCATACCCGACCAGCTCTGCCAATGGCTGCGCACCACGCGCCAAGGCATGCTCCAGTGATTCGATCACCAGCAGACCGGCGCCCTCACCCATGACGAAACCGTCGCGACCGCTGTCGAAAGGGCGCGAGGCGCGCTGGGGAGTTTCGTTATAGCCACTGGACAGTGCCCGTGCTGCAGCGAATCCGGCCAGGCTGACCCGATCAATCGCCGCTTCCGCCCCCCCGCACACTGCCACGTCCGCTTCACCTGCTCGAATCAGCCGCGCCGCATCGCCAATCGCCTGAACGCCAGCGGCACAAGCTGTTACCGGAGCGCCAAGCGGCCCTTTGAGACCATGCTTGATCGACACATGCCCCGCCGCCAGATTGACCAGAAACGAGGGAATGGTGAATGGCGACAGACGTCGCGGGCCACGGGTGTCCGTGGTACGCACCGCATCGGCAATCGCACCGAAACCGCCGACACCGGAACCGATGATCGTCGCTGTGCGTTCCTGATCCCGGGCTTCGGAGGGGTGCCAGCCAGCCTGCTCCAGCGCTTGCCGGGCCGCTTCCATGGCAAACAGAATGAAGCGGTCCATCTTCTTCTGCTCTTTGGGCGGCGTAGCGCGATCCGGATCAAATCCGGCCTCGGCATCCTCCTCCAGCGTCGGCACCCTGCCACCGACACTTGTTGGCAAATCAGCGCTGACTTCGTCCGGCAGCTTGCTCAAACCCGAGCGCCCGGCGAGCAAACGCTGCCAGACGACTTCGACGCCGCTGCCCAAGGGTGAAACCAGGCCCATGCCCGTCACGACTATTCGACGTTGATTCATATCGCATTACCTCGCTTCGAAAGTCTTACTTGTAGCGGCTGGCAGCCGAACGATGGGACAGGTTCGGCGCCAGGACATGCCGCGCAGCGGTGAATGCATGCCAGTCAGCTGCATCCGGCAGGGACGGGATCGTGATGAGTTCGCCCTGATCCAGACCGGCCAGCGCTGCATCCACCATTTCGCCGGCTTCCATGACCATTTCAGCCGGAATCCCGCTGGCGTCGATTCCCGAGCGTTCCCAGATTTCCGTGCGGGTGACGCCTGGCAAAACGGCCTGCACCTTGACACCGGCGCCCTGAAGTTCGGCATCGAGCGATTGGGTCAGACTCAGCACATAGGCCTTACTGGCACTGTAGGTGGCGTTGAAACGCTCAGGAAACAATGCCACCACTGAGGCGATATTGATGATCGTGCCACGACCGGCCCTGGCGAAACTGTCGGCGGCGGCAGCGGAAAGACGCGTGACAGCAGTAATGTTCAGCTGGATCAGCCGCTCCATTTGATCGAGATCTGCATTGGCCAGCAGACCGTTGGCGGCCACCCCGGCATTGTTCACCAGCAGGCTGATGCTCGAATCGTCGCGCAGACGCTGTTCAAGTTTGAATACTTCGTCCTTCTGTGTCAGATCCGCTTTGAGGACCTCCACCTGAATGCCATGCGCATCGCGCAACTGACCCGCTGCGATTTCCAGACGTTCCTGATCACGGGCCACCAACAGCAAATCAAAACCGCGCGCAGCCAGGCGCTCGGCGTAGATCGCACCGATGCCGGATGAAGCGCCGGTGACAAGAGCCGTACCTTGGGATTCAGCGGATTTCATGCCAGTACTCCTGAAAATGCTCGAAATGAAAAAGGCCACTGAGTGGACAAGCGATCAGAGGCGACAATTTATTATAGGCATAATCCAAACGAGATATGATAGCCGTAATTTTTCTCCGCCGATGAGCGTCCTCCTTACCTTGCTGACCGTTCGCGCACCAACGAAACAAAAAAGGCCGGTCAATGACCGGCCTCATGCTTTCGAAAATCCAGCTTAGTTCACTTCCAGCTTTTCACGATTGCGATCCAGAATTGCCTTGCCGATACCCTTCACTTCAAGCAACTCATCCACTGATGCGAACGGCCCGTTTGTCTCACGATATGCAACAATCGCTTTAGCCTTGGCTTCACCGACCCCGGCCAGCTCCTTCTGCAAGGTTGTCGCGTCTGCTTCATTGAGATCGATTTTTTCCTTCGAAGAAGGAGCTGCCACCTCCGTCACAACGGGCGCCTTTGGCAGCTCAGGAGTGGCGGCAGGCGCGGCAATCGCGCCAATCGAGGCGCTGGTGAGCAGGGCAAAAATCAGAGAGTAGAAGTATCCGGTACGCATAAAGTGACGCTCCATCATGATTTGAGAAAGCAGCTTTTCCGAAGCTGCTCCCCAAACTTAGGTCACGATGGGCATAAGTCAAAAATGTGTACGTTACAGCATGTGAAACAATCAGGGCTCAAGCCGGCGTTGCTGGAAGATCCAGTCAACGATCTCGCCGTCGGGGGTGTAGCCGCTGACGGTTTCACGCAGAAGTTGACGGACACGCGAATAATCGTCTTTTTCGACTGCAACAAGCAGCTCGCTCAATCTGGCCTTCAGCACATCCCATGGGAGGTGATCTTCGTTGGCCGTCATGATCATCGGGTGAGGAGTCGCCGCGACGTTGTCGCCAATCAGCAGTTCTTCGTACAGCTTTTCACCAGGGCGCAAACCGGTGAACTCAATGGAGATATCACCGTGTGGATTGCGATCCGAGCGAATGCTCAAACCGGAGAGATGAATCATTTTCTCCGCCAGCTCGACGATTCTGACCGGCTCGCCCATATCCAGAACGAAGACATCCCCACCCTGCCCCATCGAACCGGCCTGGATTACCAGCTGCGCGGCTTCCGGAATGGTCATGAAGTAGCGGGTGATCTTCGGATGAGTGACCGTCAACGGTCCGCCCGACTTGATCTGGCTGTGAAACAGCGGAATCACCGAGCCGGACGAACCCAGTACGTTTCCGAAACGCACCATGGTGAAGCGTGTCTTGTTCACTCGGGAGACATTGGAGTTGTCGCCAAACAATACGGGGGCAATCTCACGACTCAAAGCCTGAAGCGTCAGTTCGGCCAGGCGCTTGGTGCTGCCCATGACATTAGTCGGGCGTACGGCCTTGTCGGTCGAAATCAATACGAAGTTCGCTACGCCGGATTTCAGCGCCGCCTGAGCCGTATTGAGGGTGCCAATAACATTATTCAGAACGCCCTCAGCGATATTGTGCTCAACCATCGGCACATGTTTATAAGCTGCCGCGTGGTAAACCGTATCGACCTTCCACGTCTTCATCACGTCGAGCAGCTTGTCCTGATGACGGATCGACCCGAGGATCGGCAAAAGCCTGACCGGAACGGACTCACGACAGCCACGCTGCTCCAGCTCCGAGAGAATGCTGTAGAGATTGAACTCGCTGTGTTCAAACAACAGCAGCGTGGTCGGCTGCAGGGAAAAGATCTGCCGGCACAGTTCAGAACCGATGGACCCGCCCGCCCCGGTCACCATCACGGTCTTGCCTTTGATACAGCGCTCCAGCAGATCAGCCTGAGCCGGCACCGCGTCGCGACCGAGCAAGTCGGCAATATCGACTTCCTGAATGTCTTCGACCTTCACACGACCGCTGGCAAGATCAGTGAAGTTCGGCACGCTGCGCACATGCAGGGGAAAACCTTCAAGCAGGTGCAGAATTTCCCGGCGCCGGGCACGTGTAGATGATGGAAGGGCCAGGAGGATTTCCTGCGCCCCGGTAACATCAATCATCTGTTGGATATGTTTGGGCTTGTAGACCTGCAACCCGGAAATTGCCCTATCGGCGATGCTTGAATCATCATCGATGAAGGCAACAGGCCGCATGACCCGCCCCATGCGCAATGCAGCCACCAACTGGTTACCTGCCACACCGGCACCGTAGATGGCCACCTTCGTCAGACCATCATCGCGATTGGTGAACGGTACGTGCTGGGCAGCATTGAACCAGTCACCCATGAAGTACTGGCGCATCAGCAAGCGCAGCCCACCGATAATGACCAGACTCAACCACCAGTAATTGAAAATGATCGACCGAGGCACAACGGTTTCATGGTTGCTGTACCAATAGACCACCAACGCAAGAATCAACGAAGACAAGCTGACCGCTTTGATGATCGCAACAAGCGCATCATTGCCGAAATATCGCATGACGGCACGGTACATGCCGAAGCGAATGAACAAGGGAATAGCCACGACCGGGGCGCAAACGAAGAGCCACAGATGCACCTTTATCGGGTTGACCATCTCATCAACGCCAAGACGCACGATAAACGCCATCCACAGTGCGGCCCAAACAAGGACAATATCCGTCAGCACTTGAATCAACCGTTTTTGCCTGCGGGGCAGCGCCAGCAAAAATACGCGTAGTTTTCCCATATTCCCTCGTACCAATCTGACCTACTCCGTTGGTTGAACCGGCTGACGCATTGTACGGAGTAAAAGATCCGGGTTACAGAAAAAACACTAGCAAAACCCGACCGACAAATCGACACGTGGCCCGTTGCCGTTCGACTGTGCGCGGCTTACAGCTCTGCGTGGGGGCAATTCGGCTTGACAGCAAGTATTCTGAGGGACGGCATTTTTTGATGCCGTTGATCGGAGAAAAACGCCTGCGGGGAGTTTGCCACCCCGCAGGCGTAGAAATCTTACAGATGGAATTGAAGAGCCGAGCTATTTTTTCCGAAAAATGAGTAAGCCGCCGACACCCACCAAGTACGCCAGCAATCCGAAAACAGCCAGAAAAACAGCCGAACGGAAATAAGGCATATTGAACTTTGCCACCGCCTTGTATGTCCCGGCCGGCATCTCCCAGTATCGGAAGCCATGAACATCTTTTGCGGTTACCTGTATCCCGTCATTAACCGTCATGGTCCAACCGGGAAAGTAAGTCTCATTTTCCAGGAAACCAAACCCGGAGGCGGATTTGACGTCATATTCAATCTGATTGGGCTTGTACAACGTGAGCTGCACCCGATCGCTTGTTGCATCTGCACCGCTATTGATAGCTGCAATCGCTTCCTGTGCATCGGGCTGCCCTTTGAAGTAAACCGGCGCCCAGGCCTTTTTGGCAAACTTCAACAAATCAGGATTGCCGACTATGTATCTCTGCCGGAGAAACTGCATTGGACCTGAATAGTCACCGACCATATAAATGCCGGTCAAATAGCCTTGATAGCCAAAGTCCTGACCTGTGAACTCATCGCTGCGCTCTGCGCGCGAATCGACACCCCGAATTCTCTGCGCGAGCAATGGCGCGGGGGTTTGCAATGCGCCGAATTTTTCCGCATGCACACCGGAAATGGAAGGATTATCCCAATAGGCTTGCCCGTCTTCGACACGTATGAAATCAATCACCTGGATTGAGAAAAACAAGATGAAAACAACGGCCGGATTCAACCTGAATCGATGAACACACAGCGCCACGATCACCAGAAGCATTGTAACGAGGGAAAAGACAAACGCGTCCTGATTCACCAACAACGGGTCAACGACGAAGTAGCCCAACACGCCAAAAAGTGCAAACCTGACCAGTCGGTCTTTGACGATACCGACAGGGCTTGCCTTGTACTCCCGATAACCGAGCATGGCGAAATATATGAGCGCCAGGGCGATGAATCCACGATAGTCCGCGCTTGGAAAACGGCTATATCCCAGCGGTGGGAACAACTTGGTAACCGCGTCGAAAAACCACCCTCCCATGCCCATAAACAAAGCGCACACGGCAACGGCCGTCATTCCCACATTGCGCTTGAACACTTTCACGCTCATGAAAAAAATGAACACAAAAGGAATGATCAATACGTGCAACGAGCGCATCGATACGTCACCCGGCAACCCGGGGAAATCAATTCGCTGAATCAGGCTGAGCAGATTCACCGGGGCGATAAACGTCTTGGCCAGACTACCCGCTTCGGCTGATCGGGCTATCTCCCCCTTCAACATCAGAACCGGAAAGAAGGCCGGGGATGCCATCAGCACCCCACTCATCATGAGCCCTGCGCCAATGATGAAATGTTTCCATGAGCATTCTTTGGCGATAGCCGATGCAAAAATGAACACAAAAGAAATGAAGACGATGCTGATCGAAGATCCCGGGTAGCCACCCGTCCACTGAAACAGCAACAAAACGGGCAGGACAATCAACGGGAAGGGTTTCACCCCGTTTCGCATAAGGTCTACCAGGCCTGCAAAAATCCACGGCAGGAATGCGAAACTGCGCACGATATCCAGATGTTCAGAATTGCAAAAGAAACCGCCGAACAGGTTGTAGGCAACACTTCCGATTACCGAAGCAAGGACATCCTGGCCCGACTTGCGCAACAGAACGTAAGCGCCAAGCCCGGCAAAAAACACATGCACGACTTGAAAAACAACTGCCGCATGCAATGTGTAGGGAATATTAAAGATATAGAAAACGTAGTTCGGCGGATAAAAAAGGCCGGACTGCATGTTCATCAATAGCGGATAACCCATCCCCTGGAATGGAACCCACGAAGGGAATTGCCCCGCCTGCAAGGAAGTCAGCCAGTAATTCGGTATCGCATGATAAGTCAGGGAGAAGTCCCAAGGAAAAACGCTCTGCCCGAACAGATGATCATAAAAAACATACATATTCAGAAGCGCTAACAAACCAACCACATAAAACCACGCTGGAAGCTTGTCAAGCAGCGCTTTGACATCTCTGGCAAAATGAAACAGAACCAGGACAACAGTCGAAACGACAAACCCACACAGCACACTGAGCATTATTCTGATCTTACTCACCTGCTCGACTGCAAAAGTCATTTCAAGCTCAGGATCATCAGCATTTTCCTGTATACGAATTACAGTTTTTCCAGAAAGATTGTCTATGCTTTCAATCTGATTAAGGGCCTTGAAGGTCATCGCCCCTGACAGAAAACTCATCCCCAACACCGAGATATCGGTATCAAGCACCTCGATAGTGCCCGGAGAATTCAGCGGATCCCAACGAACTGGGGATGCCTGAATTGAAAGCGGATACGCCAGCCTGTTCTTGCCGGCATTCACAACTCCTTTCACGGAGTTATCTTCGCTGTAGCCATTCCCATCATTAAAAAACAACTGAGACACTCCAGAAACACTGGAGATCATCTCTATATTTACAACAGGCTTACTGACCGGAGTAAAAAAAACAATAAAACTAAAAAAGACCGTCAGGATCAGGAGACTGCGAAAATATTCTGCAAATGTTTTTTTCTGGAATAGGTCAGAACGGAAAAAAGCATTCATAAACAAAGACAAACTCTTGATTTTTAGGAATCTGGAAAAAAGCGCTTGCAAAATACAGTAGCAGGGTAAAAAAAGCGAGATGCACTGCTCCCCCTGGCGCCTTGCCCATCTACAGTCCTGCACATACTTACCCCTCGTCAAGCCGAGAAAAAAGCAGGCACCCAGAGGCGCAAAACAGCTGGAAATTCACTTTTTTTCGATCCCTGCTTATCGGGCAGGGAACCCGCCGGGGCCATAGCCAATTGTGTAATAAACCTTTGCCCTTTATCATGCGCGCAGCCAAAAATTCTGGATAAACCATGGACGCCAAACAACAAATTCCTCTCTTCTCAGCCGTCGCCGCCAACGCGGGCATCGACTTTTCCGAACCACTCATGCGTGTTGTCAACCGTCACTGGTACATCATGGGTGAGGAGGTTAAAGCGTTCGAGCGCGAATTCGCCGATTACGTTGGCGTAGAGCACTGCATTTCGGTTGCCAATGGTTCCGAGGCACTGGAAATCGCGTTGCTCGGCATGGGAGTGGGTCCTGGCGATCGCGTCGTTACCGTCGCTAACGCAGGCTTCTATAGCAGCACCGCAATCAGAGCGGTTGGCGCCGAACCTGTTTACGTCGACGTCGACGACCGTTCCCTTACCATGTGCCCCGAGTCGCTGAAGCGAGCATTGGCACAACCGGCGAAGGTTGTCATCGTCACCCATCTTTATGGGCAACTGGCGGAAATCCAGACACTCGCATCGATCGCCCGGGAATCTGGCGCTGCGGTACTGGAAGATTGCGCCCAGTCGCATGGTGCTCGCTCGGAACAAGGCCAATGTGGTTCCTTCGGAGACTTGGCCTGCTTCAGCTTCTACCCGACCAAAAACCTCGGAGCCCTGGGTGATGGCGGCGCGATCGTTACCTCATCGCCAGAGATTGCCGAACGCTTGCTGAAGCTGCGGCAATATGGCTGGGCGACCAAATATCATGTCACCGTACCGTTGGGACGCAACAGCCGCCTGGATGAAATGCAGGCTGCAATATTGCGCGTAAAGCTACCTCTGCTCGACCAATGGAACGCGGAACGTCGGGACATCGCAAAGAAATATTGCGAAGCTTTTGCAGCGCTGCCGGTAAAACTGCCTGCCAGCCTGGGTCGTGACTTTGTCGCACACCTGTTCGTGTTGCGTGTTGAAAACAGAGATGCCTTTACCCAGTACTTGAAAGAGCAAGGCGTCAGCACCGACATTCATTACCCTGTTCCCGATCACTGGCAAACAGCCTACAAGTTGAATGACACTTTTGATCTTCCGGTTACTGAAACCGCAAGTTCAAAACTCGTTTCACTCCCGTGCTTCCCGGGTTTGACGACTGAACAGGTAAACCGTGTTATCGAAGTTGTCTGCAACTTCTTCAAACAGGGGGTTTAGGGTGTTATCGCTTGTAATTCCAGTTTACCGCAACGAAGAATCGATCCCTTCGTTGCTACAGGCCATAGATGATCTTAATGTTCAACTACAGGGTGAACTGGAAGTAGTATTTGTTGTAGACGGCAGCCCTGACAAGTCATTTGAACTGCTGCGAGAGAGCCTGCCAATGCGCCAGTTCTCTTCGCAGCTGGTCCTTTTGTCGAAGAACTTCGGGTCGTTCATGGCGATTCGTACCGGGCTTCAGCATGCGAAAGGTCGCACATTTGCGGTAATGGCTGCAGATCTGCAGGAGCCACCGAGCCTCGTACTGACAATGAATAAGGTTCTGAACAATGAACCTGTCGATGTCGTGGTGGGTGTTCGTGAAAGCCGGGAGGACCCATTTCTCTCCAAGCTTGCTTCGAAGACGTTCTGGGGCTTGTATAAGCGCTATGTCATTCCGGAAATGCCAGCTGGCGGTGTAGACATGTTTGGCTGCAACCTGGCATTTCGTGACAACCTCCTGAAACTGGAAGAACGGCATAGCTCGCTGATTGCACAAATTTTCTGGCTGGGATTCCGTCGAGAAGTCGTCCTCTACTCTCGCGTGGCCAGGGAGCATGGAAAATCGGCATGGACACTCAGGAAGAAAATCAACTACCTGATGGACAGCGTGTTTTCCTTCACTGATCTGCCAATCCGCTTGTTGATCAGGGTCGGCGCCGCGGGTTCGATTTTTTCGTCGCTATATGGCATCAGTGTCATTTTCTCGAAACTGGCGGGACTTATTGAAGTTCCGGGCTACGCGATGACGCTGTTCATGATCACGCTTCTTGGCAGCCTCAATTTATTAGGCCTCGGCGTTGTAGGTTCGTATGCATGGCGAACCTATGAAAATACAAAAGGACGCCCATTGGCGATTCCGATGAAAGTCCTTGAGTTTGGAGTCAACAAATGACCGATTCACGTAATTTTTTTGTTCACGAGCAGGCTATCTGCGAGTCCCGGAATATCGGCGCAGGTTCGCGAATCTGGGCATTTGCACATGTACTTCCCAATGCAAGAATCGGTAAAGACTGCAACATTTGCGATCACGTTTTTGTTGAGAACGATGTCGAAATCGGGGACCAAGTGACGCTTAAATGCGGCGTGCAGGTGTGGGACGGAATTACCATCGAGGATGATGTGTTTGTCGGGCCGAACGTTACGTTCACCAATGACATTTTCCCTCGCAGCAAGGTTTACCCGACCGAATTTGCCAGGACTATCATCAGGAAAGGTGCCTCGCTCGGTGCAAACTCCACTATTTTGCCAGGCATAACAATCGGCTCGGCAGCAATGGTTGGCGCGGGCTCGGTCGTTACCAAATCAGTTCCGCCCAACGCGATCGTTGTCGGAAACCCCGCGAAGATCATTGGTTATGTTGACGCGAAAGCAACCAGCACGACGACCGTGGAAAGCCCGAGCAACGTTGGCAAATCCGAGGTTTATCCTTGCGGCGTAACGCTGCATCGCATGCTTGAAGCCGTTGATATTCGGGGCAGCCTCAGTGTAGGCGAGTTCGAACGGGACATTCCCTTCTCGGTGAAGCGTTACTTCCTCGTTTCCAACGTCCCGACAGCTGAAACTCGCGGCGAACACGCCCATCGCGAATGCCATCAGTTTCTGATCGCCGTCAAAGGGACCGTTCACGTTGTCGCTGACAACGGCACGAACAGACAAGAATTCGTTCTTGACTCACATACTCTCGGTTTGTTTCTGCCTGCAATGACCTGGGGCATCCAGTACAAATACTCGGCTGACGCAGTATTGCTGGTATTCGCCTCCGAGCATTATGACGCCGACGACTATATCCGCGATTACGACCAGTTCCTGCTGGAAAAAAATCGCACCGGGCAAGCTTGAAGTGAACCTGAAAAAACTGAGCGAGATAAAGTTTTTCCGTTTTCTGCTGACCGGCGGTTTCAACACCGCCGTCACCTACGGGCTTTATCTGATCCTGTTAAACTTTTTTGCCTACACAACCAGTTACTCGATCAGCTACCTATGCGGGATCTTGTTGGCGTTTCTTCTAAGTCGATACGTCGTCTTCAAAGAACACCAAGGCATAAAGTCGGTGGTTTTTTTCCCGCTGATCTACGTCGCGCAGTACCTGTTCGGCTTATTGGTAGTCTGGTTTTGGGTTCGGATTCTATCGCTGCCGGAGTTTCTGGCACCACTGGCTGCGATCGTCCTGTCACTGCCCCTTACCTACACTTTAAGCAAGCTTGTTTTTACAAAACCGAAACGATCTGAATCCTGAGGCCCGATCACGCGCAAAACTGATCGCTCATCCTCACCAACAAAAAAGGAGCAGCCCATAAGGGCATGCTCCTTTTTTACGTCTTCAGATCGACGGTGCGGGCTCCAGCAGCCCTATCGCAATCAATGCTGCCGATGCTTCATCCCGCAGAAAACTCTCCCGACACGCGCTCAACAGTGAGTCAAGCGCGATTCTCCGTGGATATCAGACAGGCTGCAGCGGCTTACCCACAACAGCTTCAATCCGCCCTTTAGCGCTGGCAACAGCGATATCGTAGGCGCCATGCAGCAATGCATGACGCTCGGCACGTACGTTTTGATCAGCAGGTGTACGGAACAATGACGTCGTTTTTGCTACGTAACGGAAGTTTCCTTCAAAGCCGTAGCACAACCACAGACTCCAGTCTTCCAGCTGATCCAGTTCAAGATCAAAACCGCCCCAGCGCGAGTACAGCTCTTTCTTGAACAGAATGGATTGAATCGGGATGAAGTTATGGCGCCGCATCACTTCATAATCCCACTCCTGATGAAAGACAGCCGGGGTATGGAACAACTCTTCCACGTAAGACGTTTTGTCTTCATTGACGTGCGTCGTTACCTCGAACGCCAGACTGTAGGCGGCATCGATTGAAGTATCGGCATTGAGACATTGCATCAACGTTTCAACATGGTCGGAGAACAATAGGTCATCGTCATCCAGGAACATGAAATAAGCACCGCTGGCATTTGCCATTGCAGCGTTACCGACACCCGAGCGGCCTATCTTTTCATTTGCCAGGAATCGCACGGAAACGTGTGCAGGAGCAACTTCAGCCAGCGATTCCACGAGGGCGCGTTGAGTATCTCCACCGTCTTCCGCGACCAACAGCTCGATGTTCGGATACGTTTGATTGAACACACTCTGCATGGCTTGCTTCAAGAACATGCCACGACCTCTATAGGTTCGCGTGATGACCGTTACTTTGGGGATTGCCGCTGCCTCAGAAACAGCTTCGGCTGACCAGAACGCCCCCTCTCTTATCAGCTCATAGTCATATCCCCGGAACGGGAATTTCACGGAAGCAGGCCCTTTACCCTTCAAGAAATGGGGAATGTTCCTTAGAAGCTTGGGCACATTCTGCCGCAGCATTTTCTTCGAACCAGGAAATTGCGACGGGTATATAAACAGGGCGGCGTACAGAACGAAGGCAATGACGCGATCGGAAAGAGAACCGTAGCGCAGTCGAATGTATGTATTACCCAGCACACTGCCGGCAAACTGCAGCGGTTTGACCTCTCCTGCCTCTTCATAGGTATGGTGAAGCACGGTCGCACCAGGAAGATACTTCAACGAGTAACCAAAGGAACGTAACCGATAAGAAAGCTCTACATCTTCGCCATACATGAAAATCGCATGATCATAACCACCGCTGCGCAAATAGGCTTCACGCTTGAGCAAAATACAGGCATGGGACGACCAGTTCGTTTCAAGCGTAACCGGGTCGTAATACTTTGGATGCTCATACGGGATTTGACGAAATTCCCAACTTGCCGCCGACGTACCCTGATCATTAACCGCCGCAGTAACAGCCTTGACGATGGAATCAGGAAGAAACTCAAGATCGAGATTGACGATCAGGCAATAATCCGCAGTGCCTTTTCGAATGGCGCGATCATGGCCTGCACCAAAACCGAGGTTTTGCTGCCGAATCACTTCCGCGCTGGCAAATCTGCCTGCCTCTTTGCTCAAATATTCTTCGAACAACGCAACCGTATTATCGGAAGAGCCGTTATCAACCACTCTCAGGTGGATCTTTGAAAGCGGATAGTTTTGCGCTTCGAGCGAGGCTACAAAGTTGGCAACCCACCGGGCACTATTATAAGCAACGACCGAGATATCAATCTCCGGAAAATCCTCGACCTTTTTGAATACGTCAGCCCGGCCATTTTCAACAAAGCGATTATTGGACAGCGCATTCAAGGCCAGAAGATTATCAGCCGAGAATGTCTTATCCTGAATAATCTGCGCGAGTCTCATTTTTCTGTAGAGATAAAAAGACCAGACGAACTTCAGACCCGGAATTCTCAGATAAATGGCACGCGCCACACCTCTCAGCGTCAGTCTGGGTCTGCGCACAAATGCGCGGGCGAGATCTTTCGCTCTTGAAACCTTACGCCGAAAACCGCGCAGCGGTCGGGTCAACGTCCAGGACTTGCTGGTGACAATCTCCTGAAACTGTTGATCGAGATCACTCAGCTGCAGTTGCAGGTCGGCATTGGCTCGTTCGAGCGTTTGATTATCAAACTGAACCACGCTGTTTCGCGCCGAGAGCTGCTGCAACTCCGCATGGAACTCACCTGCCCACACGTCGGAACGGAAGATATAGGCGCTTGCCACCGGGTCAGAGAGGACAAGGGAGAACGCAGCTGCTCGCTCCATCGGTAGCGGCGAGACTGGCTGAACCTTAGAGAATTCAACGGCTACGCGGCTAATTCCGCAGGCAAGGGCGGCCCGCCTTGCAAAACCCTGCCATCCCTCATCGCCGTACGCGAATTCAAAATCCTGAAACCGACCAGCATAGTCAACCGGAATCATGAGGTGCCATGAGGCATTGGTGCTCAACGAGGCAAACATCTGGAACTGACTGGCATCTGTCACTTCCCGCACCTCTACCAATTCCAGGAGAGGGGTCCCACGGGCATCATCGAAGTTTTCGATCAACGCGTTCAGTGCACTGACACATACTTCTTGCGGATTTTTGACAAAGGACCAGTAACGGGTTTTCAACGAGGTCGCAACGAAACTTTCCAGCCCGTTTTCTTTGTAAAAGGAAACGGTCAAAGCGCCATCAAATTTCCCGACAAACTTTTCAGGCAACACCCATTCGATTGCCGCACTTCTTGCCAGCCCTGAAAGGGCGACATACAGCGCCGAGACCTCAGATTCAACGACGCTTTGCGGAAAAACCAGCGAAACGGAAACGCTCATTGAGCTGACGCCATCCTGAGTTTCGACGGCAAGGCTATCGTCTGGCACATAAGCGCGCACAAATTGATATACGTCACTGGCCGGATCAAGAATGGCCTTTAACTTTCTCAGGTCGCGACCGATCCCGACATCTCTGTTCAAGAGAACTGAAGGCTGTTTTGAGAATTGCTCACTGAATTCGAGATGATAGTCACGAGCAGCCACTTCTCTCCAGCCATTCTTTCGAGTGACCTCAGACAAGTTTTTCTCTGTGTACACAACTGTGTGCGTCTTATCCAACAACCCCGTATCCAGATAGTCGTAGTCACCTGCCAACAGTTTGATAGCGACATCGATATGGGAAGAGTTTGGAACGGAGATTACCAGCGACACTTTCTGTTCGGAAGAAAATGCTTCTTTGATACGACTCAGCAGTGCACAGTCATAATCGAGATGTTCAATAACATCCAGAATGGAAATTGTAACCGTCGAATACTTTTCGCAGAGCGATGCCAGCTGAGCGACGACCGCATCGTGATCTCTCAGGTCTAACTCATAGGCTTCAACACCATGGCTTTGCAGGGTACTTACGCTTTCCTGGTTGGCATCAAAACCTATGTATCTGACACCTCCATTTTCGATCTGACGAGCAATCGCCGCGTAGCCACACCCCAAGTCGATATGTATGGCGCCCGCACTGGAGCATTTCCGTACAAGATCAACTGCACAGGCATAAACGCTGACAGGCTCATACGAAAAATTGTACTTTTTATCCATTTTTCTGCAACTCGATATCAATCATGGGAATCCCGACCAATCCTGTAGACACACTAGTGCTGTGGGACTTGAAGGCGATTGCGTCGTGAACCCAACTATGAATAACGTGATTGTCCTGAGTACCGTTTGCGATCGCCACACCGATTGTGTAATCGCCAGCGGGCATCATCGGCATTCTGAATTTGAACGTGGCCGCAAAGTCACTGCCACTGCTGACGCTTACAGCGTCATCGACATAGGTAAGGTAGGTGTTGTCACCGAACAGATGCTGACCATTTTTATCCTTGACCAGGAAACCCACAATCGGTTGATCCAACTCAATTTCCGCGTGAATTTTAACCACAAGTGCAACCAGTTCTCCGCCAACAAACCATGAGATCGGTGCACCGGATTCACTGCCAAGATAGACGTCAACAACATGGGCCTTGCTCAGGCCGAATTTTTCCCCGGTGTCGGAGAACCTGAAAACTTCCAGGTCGTTTCTGATCACCGATGCATTGATAAAATCCTGACGAACATCCCGGTAATCCTCGACAGCACGGACTGCATGGACCTTGGTTTCCGCAACCGCCTGGGTCGAACCGGACGAAGCGTAATATTCCGCGAGATAGGACTGACAAACAGTCTTGGAGTCGCTGTAGGCTTTGCGATCTCCAGCCTGCAGCCAGACTGCACGCTCACAGAGACTCATGACACTATTTGTGTCGTGAGTTACGAACAGGATTGTTCCGCGTTTTTTGAATTCCGCGAGAAAACGCATGCATTTTTGCGTGAAGAATATGTCTCCGACGGCCAGTGCTTCATCGATGACCAAGATATCGGCATCAACGTTGGCGATGACTGCGAATGCCAGGCGCACATACATGCCGCTTGAGTAGGTCTTGACGGGCTGTTCGATGAATTCGCCGATCTCTGCAAACTCCAGAATCGCGTCATATCGTGCGTCAATCTCACTTTTACTCAGACCAAGAATGCCGGCGTTCATATAGACGTTTTCGCGGCCACTGAACTCTGGGTTGAAACCGGAGCCGAGTTCCAGCAACGCCGCGATGCGCCCGGAAGTCGTCACACTGCCACTGGTCGGTTGGAGCGTGCCACAGATCATTTGCAGAAGGGTCGATTTGCCGCTGCCATTACGGCCGATAATCCCGACGGTCTCACCCTTTCGCACTTCGAACGAAACATCTTTAAGTGCCCAGAACTCCCGGAAGTACTGTTTCGCAGCTTGCCCCATGGCGCGCTGCAAAGGGGGCATCACAAACTGCTTGAGACGATCACGAGGCTGTTCATAAATTTGATAGCACTTACTCAAATTTTCGACTTTTATAGAAATTTCAGAGGACATCAGCAAACCCCTTACGCGTCTTCTGGAACCAGGCAAAGCCTAACCATGCAACGAATACAGTGACGATCAAATAAAGCCCAAGCATGGCGAAGTCCGGAGCCTTGCCCCAGTAAAGAGCGTCCCGAGTCTGCTCGATCACGGGCGTCATCGGATTCAGATAAAGCAATCCGCGATAACGCTCAGGCAATGCAGTGACCGGATAGAAGATTGGCGAAAGGAACATCAGCGTACTGGTGACAATACCGACGAACTGCGCGGCATCACGCAGGTAAACGCCCAACGATGCCAAAGCCCAGCTCAACCCCATGATGAAGAAAATCAAGGGGAGCAGGATCAGAGGCAAGAACAGTGCCGTCGCGTGCGGGATGCCAAAAAAGATGACATAAGCCAGCATCCAGACAGCAAGGCTGATAGCACCATGAAAAAGTGCAGAGCCCAAATTGACCCATGGAAGAATTTCCAGAGGAAAAACGACCTTTTTCACATAGTTCGGGTTGCCGAGGATTAATCCGGGAGCACGGTTCACGCATTCGGCAAACAGGCTGAAAACCATCAGTCCGGCGAAGAGAATCAGGGCGAACTCGGTTTTGGAGTCACTGCCGGTTCCCCAGCGGGCCTTGAAAATAACGCTGAACACAAATGTATACACAACCAGCATAAACAATGGGTTCAGAAAGGACCAAAGAATCCCCATGAACGAGCCACGATAGCGACCGAGAACATCCCGCTGTACAAACGACTTGATCAGGTTTCTATGCCGCCAGAGGCTTGCGATCATTTCCCTGGGACTTGCTGAAAAATTTTGCATCAAGCAAACACCTTACAAATAAAAATTCCTGAACGACTCATAACATCTTCCCTACGTGATGACCTTTCTGATGTATCAATTTCTTGAGCCCGCAGCACCCTGGCTTTCAGCATCGACAGACTGTGCGCCCGGTCGAGCCACGAGCGCTTGATCGGTCGAAGGTGCCAGCTCTTTCGGTTTGAATTTCAACGCTCTTTTTTCAATCAGATGCCAGGAGCAATATCCCAGGGCCAACGAAATCAAAATCGTGACCGAAAGATAAGTACCGAAAGAGATATCCGGATATTTAAGCAAGACAGCCTGCTGTACCGGGAAAGCATAGATGTAGACTCCGTAGGAGCAGTCACCCACTTTATTGACAAAACTGCCCAGCCAACTACTGGACAATCCATATGCCAACACGATGTAGGGCACGGTAATCCATGGCAGGACATTGGTGAATTCGGGATAAGGCGCAAGCAAAATGGTCCCCATCAGCATTACAAAAACACCTGACAGGCTAAGCCAGCGCTCCAGGCGAAATTTTGCAAAACAGGCACCGATCATGAAATAGACACCGGTCAGGAATACTTGCCGGATATCGGTTCCGTAGATCACCACCATGGGTGCATCCTGCCAGCACCAGAACACCACTACCGCCGCGAACAACGCCGTGACCGCGGCATACACCAGGCGCCCCCCCTTGAACAGCATGCCCAGCCCCATGACCACCAGATACATGAAGAACTCGACAGGCAGGCTCCACAATGAGCCATTCACTGCGCCCGGGACCTTTGACTGTTCAAATACACCTGGTAATGAAAATACCGGTTTCAGAATGATGTTCTTCAGATAACCGGTAAAGTACGGGTGCAAAAAGTATTCTTTCAAACTGAGCGTCGAGAAAATCGGCCCAAGCAAAAGCATGCTGACCAATACGACAACGATCAGGGCTGGAAATATTCTTAAAGCCCGCTTCATCAGAAAATCGCGAGGCACCGGATTGGAACCCCAGCTTTTCGTAATCAAGTAACCGCTGATTACAAAAAATATATCGATCCCAAGGCCGCCATAGGAACTAAGCCCCAGAAAGCCGACGGCCGGCTTTCCGTAGAACATGAAAGAGTGCGCATAAAGAACCATCAGCGCGGCGATAAGCCGTAACAAATTTAAATTGTTGTCTTTATGCAGCATTTCCTGCTCCCGAGCCAATCAACTTCGCATGTATCGAAGAGCATGCGTATACAAACTATGAATGAAACCTGCCGGACGCCTTTCAAGCTCAAGCGCTGGCGCCCCGCTCCCCCGCTGACGGCTGCGAATCATATCATCATCTGCAACCTTTCATTGCCGAACCCGCTCACCGCCCTCCCGCTCTCTCCTGGCTCGTGGACCATACGACAAGGGCGCTGATCATTGGCTGCCTGGATCATCGGAATTTAGCCAGTAAAAGCGACACGACGTCATGAAGGAGGCGGCTATTGCGATACCTCTTCCCGTTTGCCCGCACGGTACAGACAGGCCAGCACAACCAGAGGACAGTAGGCGATTGCCACGCCGGCCAATGCGGGGACGAGGCCCATTCCCACTGCTATCGACAGAGGAAGCAGCCATACAACGTTGATGCCGATAACGGCGAACACCACAGCCTTATGGCTTTGGTATTGCCGGGATGCGTATTGATAGGCGTGACTACGGTGAGCCTGATAGACCTTGTCACCGTTAATCAGACGTCGGCACAGCGTCCACGTCGCATCAACGATGAATACGCCCAGTAGAATCACCCAGCTCCAAAGCAACTCGGGCGCCGACCAAGCGGCATGCAGACTGAGCACCCCCAGCACGAACCCCAGGAATCCGCTTCCCGCATCCCCCATGAAAATTCGGGCAGGTGGAAAATTCCAGCATAAAAACCCACCGACCGCGGCGGCCAGCGCGAGCGCAACCCACGTGAAATCGAGGTGCCCCGTCAAACCATATACCAGACAGACGCCGACGCAGGCGCAGATGGCTTCGACGCTGGCAATTCCATCGATACCATCCATGAAATTGTAAAGATTGAGCATCCAGACCAGATAAATCAACGCCAGTACCGTACCCGCGATACCGAGATCAATCGCTGCCCCAAAAAACGCTACGGGAGCCATACCTCCAAGCCAGAACAGCGCCCATGCGGCCGCAGCGAAATGCCCCAGCAGCCTCCACCGCGCTGCGATATGTCCGTGATCATCGGCGAAACCCAATACCGCAACCAAAATGCCGGCACCTGACAGTGCATACATCAACGCCGGACTCATCAGGCCCGACAGAGTCATGAACGGTAAAGCGGCGAGGAAGGTGACAACAATTGCCACCCCTCCTCCGCGAGGTGTTGGGACAGTGTGAGAACTGCGCTCATTCGGCACATCCATCAGGCTTTTTGCCAATGCATATCGACGCAAAATCAATGTCAACATCCAGGAAGCCAGGAATACCGCGAGCAGCTGCCAGCAAAAAATCATTTCGATTGCTCTTTAAAATAGTGGCACGCAGTCTTGAGCATCGCTTCATCGACGTTAACGGGCGGCCTCCAGTCCAATAGTTCGCGAGTCTTTTGAGTATCAACTTGCAGCGACCCGCAAATTCGTTGAGCGAGCGCACGTCTACCCAATACCGAGGCCACGGTCACCAGCAACAACTGCGGAAACTTTAACAATCGTGGCTTTTTACCGAGCGCACGGCCCAGGCGCTGCAAGAGCCCCGTTGTAGACAAGTCCTCGCCATCGCTGACCAGAAAAATTTCGCCTGCTGCTTTCGAATGGCTGATACAAGTAATGATCAAATCGACCAGATTGCCAATGGCAACAAGGCTTCGTTGATTGGAGATCGCACCCAATGGCAGCGGTACGCCCCTGTCCAGCCAACGCATCATGCTGAGAAAGTTGGCTTTGACGCCCGGCCCGTAGACCAGCGGTGGACGAATGATGACAACTTCCATACCGGTTTCCCGACTGAGCCGCTTCAATCGTTCTTCAGCTTCGTATTTGGATACACCATAAGCATCGGACGGCGCCGGCGTGTCATCTGCCTTGAACGGTTTGCCCTCAGCAGTACTTTCGCCATTGACCTTGATTGAGCTTATGAAGATGAAGCGCTTTACACCCGAGTCGGCAGCGTGCTGTGCCAACCTGAGAGTGCCTTCAACGTTGATCTTTCGAAATTCCGCCAATGCGTCTGCTGCAGTTTCTTTCATGACGTGCACGCGGGCCGCGGCATGAATTACAACGTCGACAGCAACAAGCGAAGGCAAGTTTGCCGAGTCGGCAAGATCGAAAGACACAGTCGGACATAATCCGCTCAGCCGGGTTGAACTCCGCGTTGCCGCAATCGGAGAAAAGCGCTTGTTCAGCAATAAACTGAAAACCACGGCTTCCCCGACAAATCCATTGGCGCCCGTCACCAGTACTCGAAGAGCGCTCATGAATGCTTGTTCCCCAACAAGGCAGTTGCCCAGCAGATGCAAAAGAAAAAGATTTTATCCCGGACACGACGCCGACACTTCCACGCACTGAATGACAACTTCATCAATTGCCGGCGTCGCAGCTGTAGCCAGCTTTTCACAAACGGGTCATCGCCCTGCCCGACCAACAAGGTGATCATGCGCACCTGTGCGAACCACCAGCCGTCATGAATGGTTTTGTAGCGTGAAACCAACGAGCTCAACCCTGTGTTGGCGCCAACCTGATTGTTTTCATGTTGGCGGTATTCCATGGTGGGTTGCGGATCGATATGCCAACGAAAACCATGGCTCCGGGCATACGCATAGAAGTACCAATCGTGCAGGCTGACCTTCTGCAATTCCTGCCAATGATTGAGCATCGATTTTTTCAGGGTTTGAGAAAATTGCTTATTGAATACATAAGTGCAACCCGGCCCGGCTGCCTCGAACAGGAAGTCCCATGCGACCTGGGGTTGTGCCTTGTCCAGAAGGGAAGTTTTACCGTCCGGCCAAAAAGCCGTAACGTTGCTTGAGTACGCTTCAACCTGACGAGATTGAATCGCAGTGATTGCTCGCTGCAGTTTTTCAACGTGCCAGACATCGTCCTGGTCAGCAAACGCTACGAAATCATAAGGCTCGAAATCCACATCACGCATCAATCGAAAGAAATTGCGTGATGCTCCCCCGAACTTCCCTGCCTCAGGAAGCAGCGTGACACAGGGATGATCGACCGCGTAAGCCGCACACCAGGCCTGCGTACCATCAGTAGAGCGATCGACGCTGATATAAACAGCTACGTCGACGCCCGACTGGTTAAGAATCGAATCAAGTTGCTCTTCGATCCACTGCATTCCATTGTAGGCAGCCAGCAAAACTGCAACCCTGGGAGATCTGACTGGCATGCCTTTCCTGTTTGCATGATGGTTACGCTAATGGCAACAGATAACACTCTGATCAGCGAGCGCTCATGTCCAAAAGTTTTCTCAAATACTGTCCATAACCGGTTTTTTTCAGGGCGTCTGCCTGAGCTTCCAGTTCGGCGGCTGTGATCCAGCCGTTGTGATAGGCAATTTCTTCCAGGCAGGCGACTTTCAAGCCTTGACGCTGCTCGATGGTATGAACGAAGTGACTGGCCTCCAGCAACGAGTCGTGAGTACCGGTATCCAGCCAGGCAAAACCACGGCCCAGCATTTCGACGTTGAGTGTCTTGCGTTCGAGGTACGCACGATTCACGTCGGTAATTTCCAGCTCACCACGCTCCGAAGGCTTGATGTTTTTGGCGATCTCGACAACATCGTTATCGTAGAAATACAGGCCTGTTACCGCATAGTTGGATTTGGGCTTCAGTGGTTTTTCTTCGATGCTCAGCGCGCGCCCGTTCTGGTCAAACTCGACGACCCCAAAGCGCTCCGGGTCGGAGACGTGGTAACCGAAAACAGTAGCCCCCTGCTGCTGGGAGCTGGCAGAACGCAAGTTGTCCGAGAAGTGCTGACCGTAGAAGATGTTGTCGCCCAGAATCAGGCAGCATGGGTCCTGACCGATGAACTCTTCACCGATGATGAACGCTTGCGCCAGGCCATCCGGGCTCGGTTGTTCGGCATAAGTGAGCTTGATGCCGTAGAGACTGCCATCGCCCAGCAGCTTGCGGAAACATGGCAGATCATCCGGAGTGGAAATAATCAGGATTTCCCGCATTCCCGCCAGCATCAGCACCGAAAGCGGATAGAAAATCATCGGCTTGTCGTAAATCGGCAACATTTGCTTGGAGACACCCAGAGTCAACGGGTGCAGGCGCGTACCCGAACCACCAGCGAGGATGATGCCTTTACGATTTGTCGTGGTCATTTGTTCAAAACTTCCCTAAGCATTCGGGTTACACCACTTTGCCAATCCGGCAAGTGTAGAGAAAAATTATCGCGCAGCTTCTGAGTATTCAAACGTGAATTCAGCGGCCGACGCGCGGGGGTCGGATAAGCAGTGGTATCGATCGGATTCACAGCCTGTACGGCAAGCTGTTCGCCATTGGCCTTGGCAAATGCAATCACGTGGCTGGCATAGCCATGCCAGGACACTTCACCGCTGGCTGCCAGGTGATACAACCCCGATAGTTCCGGGCGCTGAAAGGCCTGACGAATGGCCAACGCGGTGACGTCCGCAATCAGGTCCGCACCGGTTGGCGCACCGACCTGATCGGCGATCACGTTCAGGCTTTCGCGATCAGCGGCAAGACGCAACATGGTCTTGGCAAAGTTGTTGCCGCGCGCACCATATACCCAGCTCGTGCGGAAAATCAGATGCTTGCAACCCGACGCGGTGATGAGCTGTTCGCCGGCCAGCTTGCTCGCACCATATGCGTTGACCGGCGCTACGCTATCCGTTTCCTGCCAAGGCGTGACACCTTGCCCACTGAAGACATAGTCGGTCGAGTAGTGAACCAGCCAGGCGCCAAGGACCGCAGCCTCTTCAGCCAGGACACCGCTCGCCTGAGCATTGACGCTCGCTGCCAGCTCGACTTCAGACTCGGCCTTGTCAACGGCGGTGTAAGCCGCTGCGTTGACAATGACATCAGGCTTTATCTGGCGGATCGTCGAACGCAAACCCTCAAGATTCGATAAATCACCACTCAATCCATCGACCGAATGGCGATCCAGTGCAATCAGCTCGCCAAGTGGTGCCAGAGAGCGTTGCAACTCCCAGCCGACCTGGCCGTTCTTACCCAGCAGGAGGATTTTCATGCCTTGTTTGAACGATCCGCATAATTTTGATCAATCCACTGCTGGTAACTGCCGCTCTTTACGTGAGCGACCCAGTCAGTATTGTTCAAGTACCATTCAACAGTCTTGCGAATGCCGGTTTCGAATGTTTCTTCCGGAGTCCAGCCCAGTTCGCGCTGAATCTTGCTTGCATCAATCGCATAGCGCTGGTCGTGACCAGGACGGTCCTGCACGTAAGTGATCAGGCCTGCATGAGGACGATGCGCCGAGTCTGGACGCAATTCATCGAGCAGTGCGCACAGCGTGTTCACTACTTCAATGTTCTGTTTTTCGTTATGGCCGCCAATGTTGTATGTCTCGCCAACGACGCCTTCGGTCACGACTTTGTACAACGCACGGGCGTGGTCTTCGACATACAGCCAGTCGCGAACCTGATTGCCTTTGCCGTAAACCGGCAGAGGTTTGCCTTCCAGCGCATTGAGAATGATCAGCGGAATCAATTTCTCAGGGAAGTGGCAAGGGCCGTAGTTGTTCGAGCAGTTGGTCACCAATGTCGGCAGGCCATAAGTGCGAGCCCAGGCGCGAACGAGGTGATCGGAGCTGGCCTTGCTGGCCGAATAAGGCGAGCTTGGCTGATAAGGTGTCGTTTCGGTGAAAAGGTCTTCCGGGCCTTCAAGATCACCGTAAACTTCGTCGGTCGAAATATGATGGAAACGGAAGTTGGCTTTACGCACATCTTCCAATGCCGCCCAATAGTGGCGAGCAGCTTCCAGCAGAGTGTAAGTACCGATGATGTTGGTCTGAATGAACTCGGACGGACCACTGATCGAGCGATCAACATGAGATTCTGCAGCCAGGTGCATGACGGCATCTGGTTGATGCTCACGCAAAACACGGTCGATCTGCTCACGATCGCAGATATCGACGCGTTCGAATGCATAGCGCGAATTACCGCTGACTTCAGCCAGCGACTCGAGGTTACCGGCATACGTCAGCTTGTCGACGTTGATCACTGCGTCGTTGGTATTGGAAATGATGTGACGGATGACTGCCGAGCCGATGAAGCCGGCGCCGCCGGTTACTAGAATTTTCACGCGAAACCATACCCTTGAGCTGCGGACAGTGACACTACGAGCACTGTCAATCCATGAACGCAGAAGCTTAAGAATGAAGCTTCTGTCAAAGTCAGTCTAAATCGATGTGGGAATAGGCCACTATCAAACAAGGGACGCATTTTACAGCTTAATGAAGCTTTTACTAATGGATATAGTCAGGCAGAGGCGCAATTTCGACAGACGCCATGCACCTGCCGGCGTCAGACAAGACGCTTGCGTGCGGCTCTGGACGAACGTCCCAGAAACAGGCCGAATATAGGACCGACAAACATACCGAACAACAATGCCAGCACCACGACCAGAGACACTGGGAGCTCCGGACCTGCCCAACCTAAAAACAACAACGAAACCGATTGCTGGTTCTCAAGTACAAACGCAAGAACTGCCAACACCAGCAACAGAATAAAAACGCCAAGAAGTACGCGCCTGAGATTACGCACGAGCATCTCCCTGATAATCAGCAACGAGGATCAAACGCCCTCCTCCTCTTCTTCATTCACGCGATCACGCAGCTCTTTGCCTGGCTTGAAATGCGGAACAAACTTGCCGTCAAGACTGACAGACTGGCCGGTCTTTGGGTTACGACCGACTCGCGGCGCGCGATAATGCAAGGAAAAGCTGCCAAAACCACGGATCTCGATACGATCTCCAGTAGCCAGGCATTGGGACATTTGTTCAAGCATGGTCTTGATGGCCAACTCCACATCCTTCGATGAGAGCAGCCCTTGATGGGTGACAATTCGTTCGATCAACTCCGACTTCGTCATATTTTTCCCTTCTTTTTCAAGCAGCTAGATCAGCGCTTGAAAGGTTTTAGCACGCCCGGAAGATTTTGAACAGCCCAGGGGTTGACATATCTTTCTCCACATCGAAACGCCCATTTTCAGGGCACCCAGCCACCTGCCCACACAATGCGCCCTCACCGACAGATCACCAGCATGGTACGAGTGACGTAGCCTGCGGGATTGAAGCCGAAGGGAAACAAATCCTCATCCTTGGCATCATCCGATCGGGTGACCACCTTATAACCCGCTCCCTTGCATTCTTTCGCCGCACGTTTTTGACACTTCTCCCAACCCGACCCCAAACCGGAGCAATCAACCTCAATGCCACTGACGCCGCGCACCGCATGAGTCTTGGCACTGGTAGTACAGCCCGCCAAAGCCAGCATGCCCATCAAGACAATAAACTTGTTCATTCACTTCCTTATGCCAGGCACTACGCCCGACTACTGCGATCTTCAGACTAAGCCTAGACGCGAATAGACGATTGATCCGATTAAAGAAACAGACCGCCGCACAAAGGGAATGGTTTCACCGGGACAACACACAGCATGGCGCCACACCAAATCGCAGGCACAAAAAAGGGCGACCGAAGTCGCCCTTTTTAATGATCAGACAGAACTCAGTTCTGTTTGGCCATTGCTTGACGCAGCAGTGCCGCCATAGTGGTGTCAGCTGCTTCGCCTTCCGGAGCTGCTTTCAGGCTCTGGATGGCTTCTTTCTCTTCAGCATCGTCTTTCGATTTGATCGACAGCTGGATTACGCGGCTCTTACGATCAACGCTGATGATCTTGGCTTCTACTTGCTGGCCTTCTTTCAGAACGTTGCGCGCGTCTTCAACGCGGTCACGGCTGATTTCGGAGGCTTTCAGAGTCGCTTCGATATCGTCGGCCAGAACGATGATGGCGCCTTTGGCGTCAACTTCTTTCACGGTGCCAGTAACGATTGCGCCTTTGTCGTTAACCGAGACGTACTCGGAGAACGGATCGCTTTCCAGTTGCTTGATACCCAGGGAGATACGCTCACGCTCTGGGTCAACCGACAGGATAACGGTGTCCAGCTCGTCGCCCTTCTTGAAACGACGTACGGCTTCTTCGCCCACTTCGTTCCAGGAGATGTCGGACAGGTGAACCAGACCGTCGATGCCGCCGTCCAGACCAATGAAGATACCGAAATCGGTGATCGACTTGATGGTGCCGGAGATCTTGTCGCCCTTGTTGAACTGGCCAGAGAAGTCTTCCCATGGGTTCGACTTGCACTGCTTGATGCCCAGGGAGATACGACGACGCTCTTCGTCGATGTCCAGAACCATGACTTCCACTTCGTCGCCGACTTGTACGACTTTCGAAGGGTGGATGTTCTTGTTGGTCCAGTCCATTTCCGAAACGTGTACCAGACCTTCAACGCCTTCTTCCAGCTCAGCGAAGCAGCCGTAGTCGGTCAGGTTGGTTACACGAGCGGTAACGCGAGTGCTTTCTGGGTAACGGGCTTTGATAGCAACCCATGGATCTTCGCCCAGTTGCTTCAGGCCCAGGGAAACACGATTGCGCTCGCGATCGTACTTCAGAACCTTGACGTCGATCTCGTCGCCAACGTTGACGATTTCGGAAGGGTGCTTGATACGCTTCCACGCCATGTCGGTGATGTGCAGCAGGCCGTCCACGCCGCCCAGGTCGACGAATGCGCCGTAGTCGGTGAGGTTTTTGACGATACCTTTGACTTGCTGGCCTTCCTGCAGGGATTCCAGCAGAGCTTCACGCTCGGCGGAGTTCTCGGCTTCCAGGACGCTGCGACGGGAAACGACAACGTTGTTGCGCTTCTGGTCCAGCTTGATGACCTTGAATTCCAGCTCTTTGCCTTCCAGGTGCGTGGTGTCGCGCACTGGACGGACGTCAACCAGGGAACCTGGCAGGAACGCACGGATGCCGTTAACGTCGACAGTGAAGCCGCCTTTAACCTTACCGTTGATAACGCCCTTGACCACTTCCTCAGCTGCGAAGGCTGCTTCCAGAACGATCCAGCATTCAGCGCGCTTGGCTTTTTCACGGGACAGCTTGGTTTCACCGAAACCGTCTTCAACCGAGTCCAGAGCAACGTGAACTTCGTCACCGACGTTGATGTTCAGTTCGCCAGCGTCGTTGTAGAACTGCTCCAGAGGGATCAGTGCTTCGGACTTCAGGCCAGCGTGAACGGTTACCCAGCGAGCCTGGTAATCGATATCAACGATAACACCGGTGATGATGGAGCCTGCCTGAAGGTTCAGGGTCTTTAGGCTTTCTTCAAAGAGTTCCGCAAAGCTTTCGCTCATTTTAATTCCTGTTGATTAGGGCGAAAAAGTACGCCCATCTCCACATCCCAGACGATGTGGGTTAGTTTCATTAAAAAGAAGCACCACAGGACTATGACTGGTCCCCTGTAGCCTTCTTGGTCACCCGGCGATATCGCGAATGGCGATCTCGCTCATGATGCGTTCAAGCACCTGATCGATGGACAACTCCGTGGAATCCAGCTGTATGGCGTCGGCCGCCGGCTTGAGCGGGGCCACCGCTCGCTGGGTATCACGCTCGTCGCGCGCACGGATCTCATCTAGCAGACTCGACAGACTAACACCCTCGACTTTGCCCTTCAACTGCAAATATCGACGGCGCGCCCGTTCCTCGGCACTGGCGGTCAGGAAAATCTTCAGCGGCGCGTTCGGAAATACCACCGTGCCCATGTCGCGACCATCGGCCACCAGGCCCGGCGTTTCCTGGAACGCGCGCTGGCGCTGCAGCAGCGCCTCGCGCACAGCCGGCAATGCCGCCACCTGGGAAGCGCCGGAACCGACGCTCTCGGTGCGGATGACATCGCTGACCTCATCACCTTCCAGAATGATGCGCTGCAATTGACCGTCGGTCGCCGCGATAAACTGCACATCCAGATGAGCGGCCAGTTTCTTCAGCAGCTCTTCATTGGTCAGGTCGACACCATGATTGTGCGCAGCAAACGCCAGCAGGCGATAAAGCGCGCCGGAATCCAGCAGATTCCAGCCCAGACGCTTGGCCAGAATCCCGGCTACGGTGCCTTTGCCCGAGCCGCTTGGCCCATCGATGGTGATGACCGGAGCAATGTTGTTCACGACTGAGCCTCTTGCGCCACACGAATGCCGACCTGCGCGCACAGCGCCAGGAAGTTCGGGAACGATGTCGCGACGTTGGCGCAATCATGGATGCGGATCGGTGCAGTGGCGCGTAACGAGGCCACGCTGAAAGCCATCGCGATGCGGTGATCGCCATGACCATGCACTTCGCCGCCGCCGATCTGGCCGCCGTCGATGATGATGCCGTCCGGGGTCGGTTCGCACTTGACGCCCAGCGCCAGCAAGCCGTCCGCCATGACCTGGATACGATCCGATTCCTTGACCCGCAGCTCTTCGGCGCCGGTCAGCACCGTGCGCCCTTCGGCACACGCTGCCGCCACGAACAGTACCGGGAACTCGTCGATAGCCAGAGGGACCAGCGCTTCCGGAATCTCGATACCTTTGAGTTTAGCTGCTCGCACGCGCAGGTCTGCAACCGGCTCGCCACCCACTTCACGCTGGTTTTCCAGGGTGATGTCGGCGCCCATCAGGCGCAGGATGTCGATCACACCGGTACGGGTCGGGTTGATGCCGACATGTTCGAGCACCAGTTCCGAACCCTCGGCAATCGACGCCGCCACCAGGAAGAACGCCGAAGACGAGATGTCGCCCGGCACTTCGATGTGGGTCGCAGTCAGCTTGCCACCGGACTCGACCGATGCCGTGGCACCGTTGACGCTTACCGAATAGCCAAAGCCGCGCAACATACGTTCGGTATGGTCGCGAGTCGGAGCCGGCTCGGTCACGGTGGTCTTGCCTTCGGCGTACAGACCCGCCAGCAGCAGGCAGGATTTCACCTGGGCACTGGCCATCGGCATGGTGTAGGTCAGACCCTTGAGCTTGTGACCGCCACGAATGGTCATCGGCGGACGACCGTCGGCAGCGGTTTCGATCACGGCGCCCATTTCCCGCAGCGGGTTGGCGACGCGATTCATCGGGCGCTTGGACAGCGAAGCGTCACCGGTCAGGGTGCTGTCGAAGTCCTGCGCGGCCAGCAGGCCGGACAGCAGGCGCATCGAAGTGCCGGAGTTGCCCAGATAGATCGGGCCCGGCGCAGGCTTCAGGCCGTGCAGGCCGACACCGTGGATGGTCACGCGGCCGTGATGCGGGCCTTCGATGACCACGCCCATGTCGCGGAACGCCTGCAAGGTCGCCAGGGCATCTTCGCCCTCGAGAAAGCCTTCGACTTCGGTGACGCCTTCAGCCAGGGAGCCGAGCATGATCGAGCGGTGGGAAATCGATTTGTCACCCGGTACGCGAATCCGACCGGACAGGCGGCCACCAGGTTGAGCCAGGAAGATCAGATCGTTGGAATTCATAGCGTCCACATAGGCCCTGCGGGCCAGGATTTTACTGAAATGCTCGCGGGCAACCCGGGCGCGCGTGAAGACGCCCAACAATTGGTGCCCATCCCCTGCATCGACCGCGTCGCGCAAGGCGTCGAGGTCGCTGCGAAATGTATCGAGTGTGCGCAGGACAGCCTCGCGGTTGGCGAGAAAGATGTCATGCCACATGACCGGGTCGCTTCCGGCGATTCTTGTGAAATCACGGAAACCGCCCGCAGCGTAACGGAAGATCTCAAGGTTTTCATTGCGCTTGGCCAGCGAATCGACCAGACCGAAGGCCAGCAGGTGCGGCAAATGACTGGTCGCCGCCAGCACTTCATCGTGGCGCTCGACCTGCATGTGTTCGACATCGGCACCGAGTTCCCGCCACAAGCGATCAACCACTGCCAGGGCAGCCGGATCGGTCTGCTCCAGCGGGGTCAGAATCACTTTATGACGGCGGAACAGCTCCGAGTTGGAGGCTTCCACCCCGCTCTGCTCGGAGCCGGCAATCGGATGACCCGGCACGAAGCGCGCCGGCATGCCGCCGAACGCTTCGGTCGCCGCGCGCACCACATTGCCCTTGGCGCTGCCGACATCCGTCAGGATCGCCTGCCCCAGATCCATACGGGCCAGACGGGCCAGCACTTTTTCCATGGCCAGGATCGGCACCGCCAACTGGATCACGTCCGCGCCCTGGCAAGCCGCCACCAGGTCGTCTTCGCAGCGATCCACAACGCCCAACTCAACCGCCAGCTTGCGCGATTGCGGGTCGAGATCGACCCCGACCACTTCGCGGCACACGCCGCTTTCACGCAAGCCTTTGGCAAACGAACCACCGATCAACCCCAGACCGACCACCACCAGGCGCCCGATCATAGGTGCAGCAGATTGCAGCGCAGTGACATCACCCACGAGCCAGAACCTTGCGCAGCGCTTCGAGGAAGCGGCTGTTTTCCGCCGGCAGACCGATGGTCACCCGCAGATGGTTCGGCATGCCGTAATTGGCCACCGGACGCACGATCACGCCTTCGCGCAGCAGGCCCTGGAACACCGGAGCCGCCACTTGACCGAGGTCGACGCAGATAAAGTTGCCCTTGGACGGAATCCAGCTCAGGCCCAGCTCGCGGAAACCCGCTTCCAGCTGTTGCATGCCGGACTCGTTGAGCTGACGGCTCTGCGCCAGATATTCCTCGTCCTTCAGAGCCGCACACGCCGCGGCCAAGGCCAGGCTGTTGACGTTGAACGGCTGACGTACGCGGTTCAGCACGTCTGCCACCACCGGGGTGGACAAGCCGTAACCAACGCGCAGCGCCGCCAGACCATAAGCCTTGGAGAAGGTGCGCGAGACCAGCAGGTTCGGGTAAGCCGCGAGGAAATCCAGACCATCCGGCAGATCGCTGCCTTCGGCGTATTCGATGTAGGCCTCGTCCAGCACCACCAGCACGTGCTCCGGCACGTCCTGCAGGAACTCGTCCAGCGCTTCGGCGCCGAACCAGGTACCGGTCGGGTTGTTCGGGTTGGCGATGAATACGACGCGCGTGTTGGCGTCGATGGCCGCCAGCATCGCCGGCAGATCATGCCCCCAATCCTTGGCCGGAACGACTTTGGCCTGGGCGCCGACCGCCTGGGTCGCGATCGGGTAAACCGCAAACGCGTGCTCGCTGAACACCGCATTCAGGCCCGGCGCCAAGTAGGCGCGCGCCACCAGCTCGAGAATGTCGTTGGAGCCGTTGCCCAGGGTCACCTGGTTCAGCTCGACGCGGCACTGCTCGGCCAGCAGGGACTTCAGGGCAAAACCGTTGCCGTCCGGATAACGGGTCAGCTCGTCCAGCGCTTCGCGGATTGCGGCCAGCGCTTTCGGGCTCGCACCCAGCGGGTTTTCGTTGCTCGCCAGTTTGACGATGCTTGCCGGATCCAGATCCAGCTCGCGGGCCAGTTCGTCCACGGGCTTGCCCGGAACGTATGGCGAAAGTTGTTGCACGCCCGGCTGTGCCAGAGCGAGGAAGTTGCCACTCATTGCTACCACCCCTTAAAGAACTGCTTTCGGGTAGGAACCCAGCACCTTGAGTGCTACTGCTTCCTGACTGATCTTTTCCAGTACACCTTTGATCAGCGGATCACGGTGATGGCCGACGAAGTCGATGAAGAACACGTAGGTCCATTTACCACTGCGCGACGGACGGGTTTCGATCCGGGTCAGGTCGATCCCGTTGTCATGGAACGGCACCAGCAGCTCATGGAGCGCGCCGGGCTTGTTGCTCATGGACACGATGATCGAAGTCTTGTCGTCGCCGGTCGGCGGCACTTCCTGGTTACCGATCATCAGGAAGCGCGTGGAGTTGTCCGGACGATCCTCGATCTTCTCGGCCAGACGGGTCAGGCCATACAGCCCGGCCGCCATGTCACCGGCGATCGCCGCCGAGTTCCACTCACCCTTGACCCGTTTGGCCGCTTCGGCGTTGCTGGATACCGCCACGCGCTCGACATTCGGATAATGGGCGTCCAGCCACTTGCGGCACTGGGCCAGCGACTGAGCGTGGGAATAGATGCGGCTGATACTGTCGGTCTTGGTGTTTTCACCGACCAGCAGATGATGGTGAATCCGCAGCTCGACTTCGCCACAAATGACCATGTCGTGCTCGAGGAAGCTGTCGAGGGTGTGGTTGACCGCGCCTTCGGTGGAGTTCTCCACCGGCACCACGCCGAAATTCACCGCACCGGCGGCCACTTCACGGAATACTTCGTCGATCGCCGCCATCGGCTTGCTGATAACTGCGTGGCCGAAGTGTTTCATGGCCGCTGCTTGGGTGAAGGTGCCTTCCGGACCGAGATAGGCCACTTTCAGCGGGTTCTCGAGGGCCAGGCACGAGGACATGATTTCGCGGAACAGCCGCGCCATCTCTTCGTTGCCCAGCGGCCCCTTGTTGCGCTCCATCACGCGCTTGAGGACCTGCGCCTCGCGCTCGGGACGGTAGAACACCGGCTGCTCGCCTTCGGCCAGACTGGCCATCTTGACCCGGGCAACCTCTTCTGCGCAGCGAGCGCGATCGCTGATCAGCTGGAGGATCTTCTCATCAAGGTTATCGATGCGAACGCGCAGCGCCTTGAGTTCCTGCTCGGACATCAGGAGTGCTCCTTCTCGAACTCAGCCATGTAGCCAACCAGCGCTTCAACCGCATCCAGGCCCAGGGCGTTGTAGATCGAGGCACGCATGCCGCCGACCGAACGATGGCCTTTGAGATTGAGCAGGCCGCGGGCGTCGGCGCCGGCCAGGAACGCCTTGTCCAGACGTTCGTCAGCCAGGCGGAACGGCACGTTCATCCAGGAGCGGGCGTTGACGCTGATCGGGTTGGCGTAGAAATCGCTGTTGTCGATGAAGCCGTACAGGCGATCTTTCTTCGCCTTGTTGCGCTGCTCCATCGCGGCGACGCCGCCCTGCTCCTTCAGCCACTCGAAAACGAGGCCCGAGAGGTACCAGGAATAGGTGGCCGGGGTGTTGTACATCGAACCGTTGTCGGCCGAGATCTTGTAGTCGAGCATGGTCGGGCACGAGCTGCGGGCGCGGCCCAACAGGTCTTCACGGACGATCACTACGACCAGACCGCTCGGGCCGATATTCTTCTGCGCGCCGGCGTAGATCAGGCCGTACTGCGACACATCGATCGGACGCGAGAGGATATCGGAGGACATGTCCACCACCAGCGGAACGTCACCGGCCTCGGGAACCCAGTCGAACTGCAGGCCGCCGATGGTTTCGTTGGACGCATAGTGCAGATAGGACGCACCCGGGGTCAGCTTCCACTCGTTCTGGCCAGGGATGGCCAGGTAGTCATAAGGCTTGGCGCTGGCGGCAACGTTGATGTTGCCGAAGCGACGCGCTTCCTCGATGGCTTTTTTCGACCAGATACCGGTCTCGACATAGTCGGCAGTGCCGTTCTCGGGCAGCAGGTTCAGCGGAATCTCGGCGAACTGCTGGCTCGCGCCGCCCTGCAGGAACAGCACTTTGTAGTTGGAGGGGATGGACAGCAGGTCGCGCAGGTCCTGTTCGGCTTTTTCGGCGATGGCCACGTAGTCGTCGCTACGATGGCTCATCTCCATGACCGACAGACCCTTGCCGTGCCAGTCGAGCATCTCGGACTGGGCACGCAACAGGACAGCTTCAGGCAGCGCAGCGGGACCTGCGCAGAAGTTAAAGGCTCGTTTGCTCACATCCACTCTCGCTATGCAATCACGGTAGCGGACAGAGCAAACACTCTGCCCTGCTACGATTTGGTTAGTCTTGCGACTCTTCTTCGTCTGCGGCGTCCGCCTGCAGGTTGTCGACTGCATCGTCCGGTTCGGCGCCGATCACGCCTTCTTCCAGGTCGACACCTTCTTCACCTTCAAACTCTTCACCCTCGACTTCCGACGGCTCCTGGACCCGCTCCAGACCGACCAGGGTTTCATCCTTGGCCAGCTTGATCAGGGTCACGCCCTGGGTGTTACGACCCAGGCTGGAAACTTCGTCGACACGGGTACGCACCAGCGTGCCCTGATCGGAAATCAGCATGATCTCTTCACCGTCCTGCACCTGAACCGCACCGACCAGACGGCCGTTACGCTCGTTGCTGACCATGGCGATAACGCCCTGGCCGCCACGCTTGTATTCAGGGAACTCAGTGATCGCCGTGCGCTTGCCGTAGCCACGCTCGGAAGCCGTCAGGATCTGGCTGCCCTCTTCCGGGATCAGCATGGAAATCAGCTTCTGCCCTTCCGGCAGACGCATGCCACGCACACCGCGAGCGGTACGACCCATGGCACGAACTTCGGATTCCTTGAAGCGAGTCACCTTGCCGCCGTCGGAGAACAGCATGATTTCCTGCTCGCCATCGGTGATGGCAGCGGAGATCAGGATGTCGCCTTCGTCCAGCTCCAGCGCGATCAGACCAACGCTGCGCTGACGACTGAAGGCCACCAGCGGGGTCTTCTTGACGGTACCGTTAGCGGTCGACATGAAGATGAACGGTGCCTTCTTGCGATCGGCAGCCTTGATGCGCGCGCGGCGCTCTTCTTCGGTTTCGTTGCTGTTTTCGATGTCTTCTACATCTGCCTCGGCGCCTTCGGCTTCTTCTTCATCAGCCTGACGCTTCATGGCTTCGAGATCGACCGGCAGCATGGTGGTGATGTATTCACCGTCATCCAGCGGCAGCAGGTTGACCAGCGGACGACCACGGGCCGCGCGGGACGCTTCCGGAATCTCGTAGGTCTTGAGCCAGTACACCTTGCCCTTGCTGGAGAACAGCAGCAGCGTGGTGTGGCTGTTGGCGACCAGCAGGTGAGCGATGTAGTCCTCATCCTTCACACCGGTCGCCGACTTGCCTTTACCGCCACGACGCTGGGCCTGGTACGCAGCCAGCGGCTGGGTCTTGGCATAACCGCCGTGGGAGATGGTCACGACGCGCTCTTCTTCCGGGATCATGTCGCCCAGAGTCAGGTCGAGGCGTGCATCGAGGATCTCGGTGCGGCGCACGTCGCCGTATTCGGCGCGGATCACTTCCAGCTCTTCGCGGATCACTTCCATCAGGCGCACGGCACTGTTGAGGATGCGGATCAGCTCGCCGATCTGGTTGAGGATCTCTTGATACTCGGCCAGCAGCTTTTCGTGTTCCAGACCGGTCAGACGGTGCAGACGCAGCTCCAGAATGGCTTGCGCCTGTTCCGGCGACAGGAAGTACTTGCCGTCGCGCAGACCGTATTGTGGATCGAGGTTTTCCGGACGGCACGAATCGGCACCGGCGCGCTCGACCATGGTCATCACCGCACTGGATTCCCACGGCGTGCTGACCAGTGCTTCCTTGGCTTCCGACGGAGTCGGCGAGGCCTTGATCAGCGCGATCACCGGGTCAATGTTCGACAGGGCGACGGCCTGACCTTCGAGGATGTGACCACGCTCGCGGGCCTTGCGCAGTTCGAACACGGTACGACGGGTAACGACTTCGCGACGGTGACGGACGAAGGCTTCCAGCAGATCCTTGAGGTTCAGGATCCGCGGACGACCGTCGATCAGCGCAACGATGTTGATGCCGAACACCGATTGCAGCTGGGTCTGGGCGTAGAGGTTGTTGAGGATCACCTCAGGCACTTCGCCGCGACGCAGTTCGATCACGACGCGCATACCGTCCTTGTCGGACTCGTCGCGCAGTTCGGTGATGCCTTCGAGTTTCTTCTCTTTTACCAGCTCGGCGATCTTCTCGATCAGACGCGCCTTGTTCAGCTGGTAAGGCAGCTCGGTGATGACGATCTGCTGACGGCCACCGACCTTGTCGATGTCTTCGATGATCGAGCGGGCGCGCATGTAAATGCGGCCACGGCCGGTGCGGTAGGCTTCGATGATGCCGGCGCGACCGTTGATGATCGCGGCCGTCGGGAAGTCCGGACCGGGAATGTATTGCATCAGCTCATCGACGGTCAGCTCGGGGTTGTCGATGAGGGCCAGGCAACCGTCGATGACTTCACCGAGGTTGTGCGGCGGAATGTTGGTCGCCATGCCCACGGCGATACCGCTGGAGCCGTTGACCAGCAGGTTCGGCACGCGGGTCGGCATGACCGCCGGGATCAGTTCGGTGCCGTCGTAGTTCGGCACCCAGTCCACGGTTTCCTTGTGCAGGTCGGCCAGCAGCTCGTGCGCCAGCTTGGTCATGCGCACTTCGGTGTATCGCATGGCCGCGGCGTTGTCGCCGTCCACCGAACCGAAGTTGCCCTGACCGTCCACCAGCAGATAACGCAGCGAGAATGGCTGCGCCATACGAACGATGGTGTCGTACACCGCGGTATCACCGTGCGGGTGATACTTACCGATCACGTCACCGACGACACGGGCAGATTTCTTGTACGGCTTGTTGAAGTCGTTGCCCAGCTCGCTCATCGCGAACAGCACGCGACGGTGCACGGGCTTCAAGCCATCGCGCGCATCCGGCAGTGCACGGCCGACGATCACGCTCATCGCGTAATCGAGATAGGACTGTTTCAGCTCGTCTTCGATATTGACCGGGAGGATTTCTTTGGCCAGTTCGCCCATGAGAAGCCTGATTCCTTTTTCTGGTGAAACTTCGCCATATCCATAGGGGACGCACGAAGCTCGTCGATGCAGGCCGAGTGCCATGCGCCGACTTACGACAAATCGACAAGTTGACCCTGGATTTGCGCAGTGAAGACAACCCCGTGGGACTGCCTCGGAAAACGCCGGATGTTATCACAAGAGCCGCCACGCACCTATCCCCCAGATGCGCATGGAGCATAGTTAGATGACCGATGACAGGCTTAACGGGGACGAGAGAGGCTCAGAGCTTCTCCGAATGCAAATTTCGAGACGAAATTGCGGATGTTTATTGACGTTCAGGGCCTCATCGCTGGCAAGCCAGCTCCCACCGGGGCCATGCCTGGCCCAAAACCTGTGGGAGCGATGGCAGCTTATCGGGCGATGAGCACCCTTAATGCAGGCGCTTGCGGCACATCAGCTGGGCCATTTTCGCGGTGTCCGGGCGCTCGACGATGCCTTTTTCGGTGACGATCGCATCGATCAGGTCCGCCGGCGTCACGTCGAACACCGGGTTGAACGCCTCCACGTCCGCCCCGACACGCTTGCCGCCGACTTCCAGCAGTTCGGCACCGTCGCGCTCTTCGATCGGGATGTCATCACCGCTGGCCAGATTCATGTCGATGGTCGAACTCGGCGCCACCACCATGAAGCGCACGCCGTGGTGCATGGCGTTGACCGCCAGCTGATAGGTGCCGATCTTGTTCGCCACGTCGCCGTTGGCGGTAATCCGGTCGGCACCGACGATTACCCAGGTCACGCCTTTGGTTTTCATGATGTGCGCAGCGGCGGAGTCGGCGTTGAGGGTCACCGGAATGCCTTCGTTGGCCAGTTCCCACGCGGTCAGGCGCGAGCCTTGCAGCCACGGACGGGTTTCGTCGGCGTAGACGCGCTCGACCATGCCCTCGATGAACGCGGCGCGGATCACCCCGAGCGCCGTGCCGAAACCGCCGGTGGCCAAGGCACCGGTATTGCAGTGGGTCAGAATCGCCTGGGCGTTGCCCTGATGTTTGCGGATCAGGTCGACGCCGAGCTGGGCCATGGTCAGGTTCGCTTCGCGATCGCTTTCATGAATGGCGACGGCCTCGGCTTCGAGCGCTTCCAGCGGATCGGCGTTGTCCTTCAGGCGATCCAGCCGGTCGTGCATGCGGTTCAACGCCCAGAACAGATTGACCGCCGTCGGGCGGGAATCGGCCAGCAGCATGAAATCCTCTTCCAGCGCCACATACCAGTCGCCACCTTCGGCGATCCGGGCACGGGCCGCCAGCACGATGCCGTAGGCGGCACTGATGCCGATGGCCGGCGCACCGCGCACCACCATCGAGCGAATCGCTTCGGCCACGCCGGCGGCGCTGGTGTAGGCGATCCAGTTTTCCTCGAACGGCAAAACGCGCTGATCCAGCAGGTGGAGCGCGCCATCACGCCAATCGATGGCCTTCACTTTCTCCGCAGCCAACAGTCGATCGCGCATCCCTCACCCCGCACTCATGAACAAAAGCCGCCGATTATAGCGATCCCCCCGCGAAGACGCTCGGGTATACTTCGCCATCCTTTACAAAAGCACTGGAACCGACCCTCGATGCCGAAACCTGCCATTGCGCTCGACTTATTATTGCTGCCGACCTGGCTGGTACCCGTCGAACCCGCAGGCGTTGTGCTCAAGGAGCATGGCCTGGGCATCCGCGACGGTCGCATCGTGTTCATCGGCCCGCGCGCCGAAGCCTTGAAGTGTAACGCCGCCGAAGTCCGCGAATTGCCGGACGTTCTGCTCGCCCCCGGCCTGATCAATGCTCATGGCCATGCCGCCATGACCCTGTTCCGCGGCCTCGCCGACGATCTGCCGCTGATGACCTGGCTGGAAAACCACATCTGGCCGGCCGAGGGCAAATGGGTCGATGAAGATTTCGTGCGTGACGGCACCGACCTGGCCATCGCCGAGCAGATAAAAGGTGGCATCACCTGTTTTTCGGACATGTATTTCTTCCCGAAGGTTGCCAGCGAGCGCGTGCACAACAGCGGAATCCGTGCGCAGATCGCCATTCCGATCCTCGATTTCCCGATTCCGGGCGCCGCCAGCGCCGATGAAGCCATTCGTCAGGGCGTCGAACTGTTCGGCGACCTGAAGCATCACGAACGCATCAAGATCACTTTCGGCCCTCATGCACCCTACACCGTTGGTGATGAGAACCTGGAAAAAATCCGCGTGATCGCCGAAGAGCTGGACGCTTCGATCCACATGCACGTCCACGAAACCGCCTTCGAAGTGCAGCAAGCGGTCGAACAGCGCGGCGAACGCCCGCTGGCCCGCCTCGGCCGACTGGGCCTGCTCGGCCCGCGCTTCCAGGCCGTGCACATGACCCAGATCAGCGATGACGACCTGGCGTTGCTGGTAGAAAGCAACACCAGCGTGATCCACTGCCCGGAGTCGAACCTGAAACTGGCCAGCGGCTTCTGCCCGGTGGAGCGCCTGTGGCAGGCCGGGGTCAACGTGGCGGTCGGCACCGATGGCGCGGCGAGCAACAATGACCTGGACCTGCTGGGCGAAACCCGCACCGCTGCGCTGCTGGCCAAAGCTGTCGCCGGCTCGGCCACCGCGCTGGACGCCCACCGGGCGCTGCGCATGGCGACGCTGAACGGCGCGCGGGCTCTGGGGATCGAAGCCGAGACCGGCTCCCTGGAACTCGGCAAGGCCGCGGACATTGTCGCGTTCGACTTGTCTGGCCTGGCCCAGCAACCGGTCTATGACCCGGTCTCGCAACTTATTTACGCCACCGGCCGCGACTGCGTGAAACATCTGTGGGTTGCCGGCAAGCAGTTACTCGACGACCGCCGACTGACGCGCCTGGACGAACAACAGCTTGGCGAAACCGCCCGGGCCTGGGGCCGACGCATCAGCGGCCACACCGAATCGTAAACACCCCGGGGCAAACTCCGGGGCTACAGCCTTTTTCAAGTTTTAGAGGATTGAATCATGAGCAACGTCGACCACGCCGAAATCGCCAAATTCGAAGCACTGGCCCATCGCTGGTGGGACCGCGAAAGCGAGTTCAAACCGCTGCACGACATCAACCCGCTGCGAGTCAACTGGATTGACGAGCGCGTCAACCTGGCCGGCAAGAAAGTCCTCGACGTCGGTTGCGGCGGCGGCATCCTCAGCGAAGCCATGGCCCAGCGCGGCGCGACCGTGACCGGCATCGACATGGGCGAAGCGCCGCTGGCGGTCGCACAACTGCATCAGCTGGAATCCGGCGTGAACGTCGAGTACCGCCAGATCACCGCCGAAGCCCTGGCCGAAGAAATGCCCGAGCAGTTCGACGTCGTCACCTGCCTGGAAATGCTCGAACACGTACCGGACCCATCGTCGGTGATTCGCGCCTGCTTCCGCATGGTCAAGCCCGGCGGCCAGGTGTTCTTCTCCACCATCAACCGCAACCCGAAGGCGTACCTGTTCGCCATCGTCGGCGCCGAATACATCATGAAGCTGCTGCCGCGCGGCACCCACGACTTCAAGAAATTCATCCGCCCGTCCGAGCTCGGCGCCTGGAGCCGCATGGCCGGCCTCACCGTCAAGGACATCATCGGCCTGACCTACAACCCGTTGACCAAGCACTACAAGCTGGCGGCGGACGTTGACGTCAACTACATGATCCAGACCCTGCGCGAGGAATAAGCCGATGGCCATCAGAGCAGTCCTTTTCGACATGGACGGCACCCTGCTCGACACCGCGCCGGATTTCATCGCGATTTGCCAGGCGATGCGCGCGGATCGCGGTTTGCCGCCGATGAACGACAAGCATATCCGCGACGAAATCTCCGGCGGCGCCAAGGCCATGGTCGCGGTGACGTTCTCGATGGATCCGGAATCGCCGGGCTTCGAGGAATTGCGTCTGGAGTTCCTTGAGCGTTATCTGGCGGGCTGTGCCGTGCACAGCAAGTTGTTCGACGGCATGGGCGAATTGCTGGCCGACATCGAGAAAGCCAATCTGGTCTGGGGCGTGGTGACCAACAAGCCGCTGCGCTTCGCCGAACCGATCATGCAGCAACTGGGGCTGGCCGAGCGCTCAGCCCTGCTGATCTGCCCGGATCACGTGAAGAACAGCAAACCGGATCCCGAGATGCTTGAGCTTGCCTGCAAGATGCTTGATCTGGATCCGTCGACCGTTCTGTTTGTCGGCGATGATCTGCGCGATATCGAATCCGGCCGTGACGCGGGCACCAAGACTGCCGCCGTGACCTATGGCTACATTCACCCGGACGACAATCCGCGGCACTGGGGCGCGGACGTGGTGGTGGATCATCCGCAGGAGTTGCGCAAGGTGATCGATAACGCTCTGTGCAGTTGCTGATTCGGGCACGCTCCATTCCCATGCCGGTCGTGGGAACGATCAGAAGTTAATGGACTAGAGGTTTTTTATGTTTGATTACTCCGCTCGCCCCGAATTGCTCAAGGATCGGGTCATTCTGGTCACCGGTGCCGGGCGCGGCATCGGCGCCGCCGCCGCGAAAACCTACGCGGCCCACGGCGCGACCGTGCTGCTGCTGGGCAAGACCGAAGCCAACCTGACCCAGGTCTACGACGAGATCGAAGCGGCCGGGCATCCGCAGCCGGCGGTGATCCCGTTCAACCTCGAAACCGCCCTGCCCCATCAATACGATGAGCTGGCAGCGATGATCGAGACCGAGTTCGGCCACCTCGACGGCCTGCTGCACAACGCCTCGATCATTGGCCCGCGCACGCCGATCGAGCAGTTGTCCGGTGAAAATTTCGTGCGCGTCATGCAGGTCAACGTCAATGCGATGTTCATGCTGACCAGCACCCTGCTGCCGCTGCTCAAGCTGTCCCAGGACGCCTCGGTTGTATTCACGTCCAGCAGCGTCGGCCGCAAGGGACGCGCCTACTGGGGCGCCTATGGCGTCTCCAAGTTTGCCACCGAGGGTTTGATGCAAACCCTGGCGGATGAAGTCGACGGCGTGGCGCCGGTACGCTCCAACAGCATCAACCCGGGCGGCACCCGTACCAGCATGCGCGCCCAGGCGTACCCGGGGGAAAACCCACTGAACAACCCGACGCCGGAAGAGATCATGCCGGTCTATCTGTACCTGATGGGACCGGACAGCACGGGCATCAACGGCCAGGCATTCAACGCCCAGTAATGCCATACGTCGCTTTTGTTGCCGCGGCGGATTCCCGTCGCGGCATACATTTGCCGCTTTGCGCAGGCCCGTTTCAGTCAAATTACCACCACTCGATTTCACGCTATAAATTCAACTCTTTGATTCTCAAAGGTTTTAATAAAACCTGAACTGAGTGGCACGACTTTCGCTCTACATTCCCTCAAAGCACGCCGAGTGAAGGCAGTCGGGCAAGGCCTGATTTCGATAGCTGACTAATCGTCATCGGGCAGACTAAACTTGTGCCAAATGTCCTACGGGACTGATGGATCAGTATGACGCGCAGCCCATAGCCGCTCTCACCCAGCCTGTAAGACAGACTTACTGCTTAGGGGCTCACGCCATATGAAATCACCCTCCCAGACCACTGCAATTGACTTCGACAGTGCCAAATTGCAACGCCTGGGCTTTGGTCAGCTGCCTCCGCTGTTGCAGCGACCTGTCAGCCTGGCGCAATTGCGCCAGCAAATGAGCCTGCAACTGCAAACCAGCCTTGAGCCTCAACGCATCCTGGGTCTGTTTTTCCGCGAAGTTCAGCGCCTGGTGCCGCTCGATGCCTTGAGCTACGTGCACAGTGGCAGTGACCTGCGCCTGGAGTTCGGCGCCCGCGGTCATCACTCGGCCAGCTACAGCCTCAGCCACGACGGCGAGCACATGGGCGAACTGGTGTTCCGCCGCAACCAGCGCTTCAGCGAGCAGGAACTGGGCAATCTGGAATCACTCCTGTCGTCCCTGCTGTACCCGATGCGCAATGCACTGCTCTACCGCGTTGCGACGCAGACCGCCCTGCGCGATCCATTGACCGGCGCCGGCAACCGCATTGCCATGGAACAGACCCTGCAGCGGGAAATCGAGATGTCCCGTCGCCACCTGCAGCCGCTGTCGTTGCTGATGCTGGACATCGATCATTTCAAGCAGGTCAACGACAGCCATGGCCACACGGCCGGCGATGAAGTGCTCAAAGCCGTCGCAGCCTCAATCAAGGACCAGTTGCGCAATGTCGACATGGTGTTTCGTTATGGCGGGGAAGAATTCCTGATCCTGCTGTCCAACACCAGCCGCGAAGCCGCCGCGATGGTCGGAGAACGTCTACGGTATGCAGCGCAGGCTCAGGACTATTACGCCGATGGCCAGTTGATCGAACTGACCGTGAGCCTTGGCTGCTCGACCCTGCTGCCCGGCGAGTCCGCCGACAGCCTGCTGCGCCGGGCCGACAGCGCGTTGTACGTGGCCAAACGCGAAGGGCGCAATCGCCTGACAATGGCCGGCTGAACCTTTATCAGGCCAATAAAAAACGGGAGCACACAGGCTCCCGTTTTTGTTGGATGTCGCCGAAACTAGCTCTCAACCAGCGCACGTCGCTCGCGCCCGACCAGCACCCGCTCCGTCAACTCCAACTGCATGCAGCGTTCAAGGAACAGGTACATGTAGTCGTAGCTCTTGCACACAGCCTGGCGCAACTCGGTCTGCAAGGCCTTGCTCGGGTTCATGCCGGCCAGGGTGCAGATGATTTCCAGCGCCTCCCAGGGGTGGGCGTCATCGTACTGGGCGTGCATCTTCAGCCACTTCATCGCCCGCTTTCGATCTTCTTCAGGGAACGCGGCGGCATACACACCGGTCGAGCAGACCAGCGCCGACCACTCCCCGGTCGCGCCTTCGATCGCATAGTTGGTGGCGGCAATGGCCACGATCAGCGAATCCGCCGAACTGGTGTGCCAGCACCAGTGACTCAGGGCGTGCAACTCCGGTGGCACTTGCTGGGCCTGCAGGTCTTCCAGGCTCACGCCGTGGGCTCGACTCCAGTTCAACCAGTAATCGGCGTGATTGAGTTCGACGCGGATGTTGCGCATCAGCCATCGGCGCGCCATGTCTTCGCCCGGGTGACGGGCGAACTTGGTTTTGGTGAGATTCTGCGCCATGTACAACGCAAATTGCTCAACGACGGGCCAGCCCCCGATCAGGTACTGGCGCATGGTCCTGGCGCTGAGCTTGTTATCACGCATGCGCAGGTAAAGTTCATGTTCGACAACCCGGCGTTTGCTCTCGCTGCAGTCCTGGATCAACTGTTGTGCCCAGGCAGGATAACTTGCAGCTTCCATGAGTGGTCCGGTTCGGTTGAATGTGTCGATCACTGTTCGGCTCCTTTTGATTTGTGATTGTAAGGATCGGCAAGAGACTTCAACGGAACGTGCCAGGCGCCTTGAACAACAGCGGCTGCGGTCTGGCGGGCCGACTTTGCAAACTGTCGCAGGTAAACAACTGCGGGCGTTCGATGACATAACCCTGAGCGTAATCCACGCCGATTTCAAGCAATGCCTGCTCGATCTGGGCTGTTTCGACAAACTCCGCAATTGTCTGCTTACCCATGACATGCCCGATGTGGTTGATCACTTCGACCATAGCGCGGTTAATCGGGTCGTCCAGCATATCCTTTACGAAACTCCCGTCGATCTTCAGGAAGTCTACAGGCAAATGTTTCAAATAAGCGAATGAAGACATTCCGGCGCAAAAATCATCCAGTGAGAAGTAACAACCCAAGCCTTTGAGTTCATTAATAAATCGGATGGCACTGCCAAGATTTGCAATGGCGCTGGTTTCTGTAATTTCAAAACAAATCATTTCAGGAGGAACGGAATAGTTATCAAACTGTTCCCGCAGAAAGTGCAAGAATGCGTCATCTCCGATAGTAATGCCTGAAAGATTAATCGCACACATTGCCAGAGGCCGTTCGCACTCTTCGTTAATACATTGAGCAATGACCTTAAATACATTCTGCACAACCCAACGATCCAGCGAAGTCATCAAGCCATAACGCTCGGCTGCCGGTATGAAGCTGTCCGGCAGAATCATCCGACCCGCCTCGTCATGCAGGCGCAGCAGAATTTCGATGTGCCCGCCGGTACCGCCGGCAACCGAACTCAACGGGGCGATTTCCTGGGCATAGAGACAGAAGCGGTTTTCCTCCAAAGCCATGTGCAGACGCTGTACCCAGGCCATCTCGCCGAAACGCAGGGACAGCTCCGAGTCGTCGGCATGGTAGACCTGCACCCGGTTGCGGCCCTTTTCCTTGGCCATATAGCAGGCCATGTCCGCCGCCCGCAGCGAGGCTTCGAGGGTGGTCGGGGTTTGCGCGACATGCACCAGACCAATGCTGACGGTGGTCAGGAACGGTCGCCCCTTCCAGACGAAATGCAGGTTCTGCACCGTCTGACGCAGCCCTTCGGCGATCTTCTCGGCCGCCTCCGGTGCGCAGTTCTCGAGCAAAATGCCGAACTCGTCGCCCCCCAGCCGCGCCAGGGTGTCGCCCTCGCGCAGGCCTGATTGCAGCAACGCACAGATATGTCGCAGCAACTCATCGCCCGCCGCATGCCCGCAGGTGTCGTTTACCAGCTTGAACTGATCGAGATCGAGGAACATCAGCGCATGCCGCCCGGGCTGCCGGGTCAGGTTGTGCAAGGCTTGCTCGAGGCGATATTCAAACTCGCGGCGGTTGGCCAGGCCGGTCAACGCGTCGTGGGTGGCCTGCCACGACAGGTTGGCGATGTATTGCCGCTCCTGGGTCATGTCATGCAGCACCAGCACCGTCCCGCTGACCTTGCCCGCATTGCGGATCGGCGCTCCCACCAGCGTCACCGATACCGTGCTGCCATCTAGGCGCTGAATCAGCTTGGAATGCTCGCTGCCACCGCTGAGTTGCCCGCTCAGAATGTGTTCGATCAGGGTCAGCCCTTCGGTCTGGGCGTTGTCATCCAGCAAATTGAACAGCGCCGCCAGCGGCAGACCGGCAGCCTGTTCGGCCTTCCAATGAGTCAAGGCCTCGGCCGCCGGGTTCATGTATTCGATTGCACCGCTCACATCCGTGGTAATCACCCCGTCACCAATCGATTGCAGGGTGATATGGGCCCGGTCCTTTTCCAGCTGCAGGGCTTCGGCAAAGGCATGCCGCTGTTTGAGCAGTTTGCGGGTGCGCAACAGCGCCAGGACGATCAGGCCCAGCGCCGTGGCGAGGTTGGTGAACAGCAGCAAGCGCAGAATTACCCGCGAGCCTTCGCCCAGGGCATCGCTGAACGCCTTGGCGGCGGGTGTCACTCCATCGTTGATTGCAAAGATCCGGTCCTTCCAGCGCCGGATATCGACATCAGTGGCGGCATTGGCCGTGATCCGCCGGTGCATCTCTTGCGCCACGTCATCGAGTTCCACCAGATAGGCATCGCCCAGCGTCCAGCGGTCGATGGCGGTTTCCAGATAACTGAAGTGACGAAAATTGAGGTACAGCCAGATCAGGCTGGAGACATCGTCCGGGTGGTTGCCGCCCTTGAGGATGCCTTCGCGCGCCGCTTGCAGGTCGGGTGGCTGCTTATCCAGGGCCAGACGCAACTGATGGCCGCCCTGAGGCACGGCGATCGCGTTCTGATATTTGAGATAAATCGCCTCGTCACGGCTGTCGGCATACAGATTGAGGTAATAGATCGCGTCTTTCTGGCCCTTGGACCAGAGGCTCTCGCCCGCCACATACCCGCGAACGGCCGACAGGACGTAAAGACTCACGCCCCCCAGCAAGGCCTGAAACAACACGACGGCAATGAATGGCCAGACGATGCCCAGCAACCGAGGCGTTCCGAGAGTCCGCTTTTGCTTCATGGAGTTCCTTGCGTGGTCACTGCCTGATTGTCCGTCTCTATCAGACCAACCTCCAAAGACTAGGAGGCGTTCGGGGTTCCGGCAAGCGACGGATCAGCCCTGATTCAGTACAAACTCAGGGTTATACATAAGTAACGCCATACAAGTTGCTGATGGCGTTTTATTGGCACTCCAGTTCCCCCCTCTCAGGGCAGGAAATCGTTATCGCGGAGTGCTGTATGACATTGACCTCTCTCGCTACAACCGACACACCGGACACCCAGGAGTTTCGTGCCAGACAGGCATTGGGACTTGATCAAGGCCCCGACATCGAAGACCTGGTTCCCGAGCCCGACGCACGGGAAAAGAAAAGCTACCAGGCGCTTGAACGCGCATCGCCTGAGTTTGCGCTATCCATGCCCATGCAAAAGTACATGGCAAAAATCACCGATAACCGAATCGTCGACACCGTAACGACCTTCATGAGCGGCCAGTCCACGTTGATAAAGCATCTGGGCGCCGACATCCTTTCGAACGCGTCCGTCGAGCAACTGCGCGCGACACCGTCGGTATGGCTGCAGAAAATACTCGACTCGACCCAGGCAACGGCACTGACCGAGAAGCTGTTGAAACAACTCAAGTGGTACGGTGCAAACCCCGGCGAACAGACTCCAGCGTCCATCCGCTACCAACTCTTGTGTAAAGCCATCCGCCTCTATGTGCGGGCGCCTTCGGTCGAACATCCGCATGCGCTTGCCGGCTTCAGTTGGGAAGATCCAGCCCATTGGGGCAAGCACTATGAAACCCTGCGCGGCGATTTCGAACAGCACCTGCTGAAAGCGCGGCGCGCAGCCGATAACAAAGAAGTAATCGTGCTGGCCCATGTGCTGTACACCCGCGAGGCAAAAGATTTCACCGTGGGCGACATTCCGTCCGATCTTCGCTACAAGAGCTCGATGGTGTGGGTCAATTTCATGCATGGCGTGCTGCTGGCTGACGAACTTGGCCTTGATCGATTGCAGCCGCTTTCCTTTCAACAGCTCGTCAATCTTCCTCTGGAGCGCAGCACCAACGCTTCAACCGAGGAACTTGAAAAAATTACGCGCCTGAGACTGGGCCCGGCACTCGACTGGGCAGTCTGCTTGGGCATCGTTCAGCCGCGAGTGGCATCCGACTACTCCGAGGAGGAAATCGAACGAGCCATGGCGGCGCTGGAAAGCCAGAGTGAAAGCCTGAACAAGGCCGTGCAATCCCTGGAACTGCGCCCGCCGGACAGATTACAGATGGCCAAGCGAATGAAAGACGACGCCATGGGTAGCCATGTACTGGAGACGGACGGACGCAAACTCCTGCGGGACGATCCGCCAGCCGCTCTGGGGCACAGAGACATGCCGTCACTGAAACTGGAAGGGTACGGGTTTCTGGATCTCTATGCCGATGGGCAGTTCGATGATGGCAAACGATGGTTTTTCACCGAACCGGATGGCAAGACGCGAACCCTCGAAACATTCCGAATAGACGAAAACAGGCATTTTTACTCGGAACGCAAAGTACACGGCATTTATCGGCAGATGTTTACCGGCGGGATCGTTCGCAACTTTTCCGGCAAACCGCTCCCGGATGTCAACGCGGAGTTTGCATCGGCGTTCGACAAGCACCTGACCACCATCAGGTCCGCTTACAAGACCTTGATTCTCAGTCTGCTGGCATCCCTGCCGCTGGCTGACCGGCGGACGCTGGAACAAGGTGATATTGAAGTGCTGGGCTTGCGCGCAAAAACAAGACCGGGCATTCATACAGAACCTCTGGCGAGGAAAGGCTTCGTACTGAAGGTGTTACTGGAAGGCCAGTTCAGCTATTACGAGGTCATCCCGAGCGCCGGTTTCATTCGTCAGAGAACCGGACTGAGGTTTTCGACCATAAATGGAGTGTTCACCGAGTTTCCGTTGCATGCGGTTATCCCCGGACAAACCTTTTCAAGCAAGGACAGCACGTCGCTACTCCTCGACTGGAATGCTCATGCCAGTGGCTCCCCCCCTGCCGCTCGGCAGTACTACATAGGACTTCTCGATGTCGTGGCCCGTGTATCGCGGGACTCGGCCGCTAAAGACTCGGTGGGAACAGGCCTGGAATCCTCCCGGCTGATTGCACTGGCAGACCACATCGCCACGCATTTTCTTTACGTCGATGAACAGCATCTGCGCATTCAGGCCCGCGGCATGACGACCTTCGATACCATCCGGGCAAAAATCGAGAAACGGCTTGCGGTGTTCGAGGCGATCGTTAAGAGCTTTGTACCGTTCTGGGGCAGCATTGACGATCTCTCGTCGGAGGGAACCGGGAGCAAAGTCATGGGCGGTCTGGGATTACTCCTCGATCTGGCGTCTTTCCTCTACCCTGTGGGCAAGTTCATCTCGGGTACGGTGCGACTTGCCCGGGCCGGCGCCAGCGTCACAGGCATGGTGGTCAAAGCCAGCCTGCCATCGTTCTCGACCCTGTCGCGCAAGTTGATAACTTCCTCACTGAAAAACCTCAACCCGCTGGATGGCATCCCGACACTGGCGAAGTCACTTGCCCTCGGCAGCGGCAAAGGGTTGCTTGCCGCAGGCCGGTTGGGTCTCGGAGGGATCCGCCGACTGACCGGGCAAGTCGACAACTACCGTCTGATTCACAACATGCCACAGGCCATGGACCCCGGACGCTGGAAACCACTGACCCACGGCGATCAAATGGCAAGCATCAACGGCGTAGACGACATCCTGATACGCAACACCAGTCCGACAGACCTGGGTCGATTCCACCTTGTTGATCCTGCCACGTCTTTGCCCTATGGCCCGCGTCTGAGCAACAACCCTGGAAACCTGATCCACGGCCAATCCACCTTCAAGACCTTGCCCCCCTCTGAATCCCATGTGCTCGCCGAGATCCCGGAAAGTGCCCACATTCGTGAAGTGCTGGAGGTCGATGGTCGAACCACGCTGTTGATTGATGACATCCCTTATCGACTGGATGGCGATCAATTGCGCCGCGCCGACCTGATCGATGATCAGTCGCTACTGAAAGCCCTGCCGTGCAGGATGCGGCGCATGCCGGGGTCGGACGCATGCAAAACACGCTATGTCATCCGCGATCCAGCACCCACGCCGACCAACGGGACTTACGACACAGAGAAAGGCTGGGCACCCTGGTTCGGGGACAGCATTTACACCCCCGCCGCACCTGGCCGAGCGATACTGCTCAAAACCTTGAAAAAGAAAAGCAGACACCAGGCGACGATAGCCTTTCAAAAAGGGATTTACGGGCGAATCAAAGTAGATATCCCCTTCGGCACCCGGAATCAGTACGATACCTTCGAGGCCGGCGCCACCATCGTCCCCGCCATGGACGGCTCAAAGCACTATGTGTTGACTCGACTGGACGCCGGAGCCTTCTACGTGGCAGAACTGCCCAAAGGACAGAGCCTCGCCACGCCGTTGACGCTGCGCAAGGCCAATACTTTGCCTGCCGATCTGAAGGGTGAACTGATGACGGTCTACACCGGGTCGCTCAATGCCAACAACATGGCGAGAATCTACGGTATTCAAGCCGTAGAACGCGCCCTCGAAACCATGGAGAAAATTGCCTTTCGCATTGGTGGCCACAAGAACCCGCCCGACACGCTCAAACTGCTTAAAGTCGATACCAGCCCCGGAGAAGCGGTGTTGTTCGATCACTCCACGCGCATGATCGTCAGCCGGCTTCCGGACGGTGCTGCATCCTGGTCACGCAGCCGGGACGCATCGCAGACCTTTCGCCAACGAACCGCCGACATCTTCGATACGCTGTTTCGCGAGAAGACAATCAATGTCCGGCCAAACGCTGATCTGAAAATCAATCAGGCAATGGACAAACTTCAGACAATGCTTCCATCTAAATTCCAGGGAAAAAATCCGCGAAACATCGCCTACGCCGACATTGTGACGTCGACCGGCAAGCGTGAGGTGTATGTCAGCGTTTCCGGCGCGCAAGGACTGACCGGAGAACTGCCGCTGTTCAAGCCTCCATTCGCGCCGGATAAAGTGATTGTCGGCGACACCACCTACTTCAACATCGACTTCGGCAAGACCTTCAACAGAACCTCACTGGAAGTCCCGAGTGAAGGGCAATTGGTGGCGATTCCCCATACGATAAAGGACATCGACACCTACACGCCCGCACTGACCCGCCGGCCTACCTCTCTGGACAGCGAGGCCAAACTGATCAGCGTGCTCCGCAAGAAATATCCCGAAAACCACATGATTGCATCGGCCGACGTGGCCACGACCATGCCCCCCTGCACCAGTTGCTCGGTGATCGTTAAGGCGTTTGGTTACGACGGCACAGCCAACGCGCTGGAGGTTCTATGGAAATGACCTACATCCGCTGCAAATGCCCATAAAGCTTGGCGTACAACCCACCATCGGCAATCAGTTGTTGATGGTCGCCATCCTCGGCAACCTGCCCGCCGTCGAACACCAGCACCCGGTCCGCCTGCTTCACCGCTGATAAGCGGTGGGCAATGATCAGCGTGGTGCGGCCATGGAGGAACCGCGCCATGGCCTGGTGCAGGTTGTATTCAGTGGCGGCGTCGAGGGCCGAGGTGGCTTCGTCGAGGATCACCACTTTCGGCTCGGCGAGGATCATCCGCGCAATCGCCAACCGTTGCCGCTGGCCGCCGGACAGGCGCACGCCGGAGCGGCCGACGATGCTGTCCAGGCCGTCCGGCAAGGCGCGGATGGCGGGTTCGAGCTGTGCGATTTCCAGTGCCTGCCAGCACGCTTCGTCGTTACGGGTTCGGCCCATGGTCAGGTTGGCCCGCACGGTGTCGTTGAACAGCGCCGGATGCTGCAGCACCACCGCGACGTTTTCCCGAACCGTTTCCAGGCCGATTTCCTGCTGGGTCGAGCCGCCGAAACGGATGGTCCCGGCCAGTGGCGTGTAGAGCCCCAGCAGCAATTGCACGAGGGTACTTTTGCCGCCGCCGCTGGCGCCGACAATCGCCACTTTCTCGCCCGGTGCGATGGACAGGTTCATCTGATCCAGCACCAGTTCATCGCCATAACCGAAGCTCAGGCCTTGCACCTCGATGCCGACGGTCTCACGCCCCTTGAACGGATCGATACCGCCAGGGTATTGCGGCTCGTCGGCGCGGGCCAGCAGCTCGTTGATCCGCGACAGTGCACCGCCCGCCGCGTAATAGGCGTATTGCAGGTTCAGCAGTTGTTCGACCGGGCCGATCATGAACCACAGGTAACTGAACACCGCGAGCATCTGGCCGATGGACAGGTCGGAGAACAGCACCGTGAGCATTGCCGCTGCGCGGAAGATGTCGATGCCGAACTGGAACAGCAGACCACTGGCACGGTTGGATGCGTCGGTCTTCCACTGCGAATTGACCGCATAGTTGCGTACTTCCTGGGCCCGCAGCCCCAGCCGTCCGAGAAAGTAGCCCTGACGGTTGCCGGCCCGCACTTCCTGAATCGCATCGAGGGTTTCGCTCAAGGCCTGAGTGAAGCGCGAGGTGCTGTCGTTCTCCAGTTTCTTCAGGTGTTTGACCCGTTTGCCCAACTGCACCGTGGCGTAGATCACCAACGGGTTGAACAGCAGGATCAGCAGCGCCAGTTTCCAATGCATCCACATCAGGATGCTGGCGGTGCCGACCAGGGTCAGCATCGCCACCAGAAAACGACTGAGGGTTTCGCCGACAAATTTGTCGAGAGTGTCGAGGTCGGTGACCAGGTGCGTGGTGACCGTGCCGCTGCCCAGACTTTCGTATTCACCGAGGGAGATCCGCTTGAGTCTTTCGATCAGGCGCACTCGAATGCGATAGACGATGTCCTTGGCCAGCCGCGCAAACAACCGCGCCTGCAACACGCCAAAACACAGGGCGCTACAACGCAGGGTCAGCGTCACCACAAGCATCAGGCCGATGTAGCCCGCCGCTTGCTGCCACATCGAGGGCAGCACATGGTTCATGACTTTCAGCGCGGCATCGCCGTGGCCGAGCAGGACTTCGTCCACCAGCAGCGGCAGGAGTAACGGAATCGGCACGCTGCACAGCGTCGCCAGTACGGCCACGCCGTTGGCGATCCACAGGGATTTTTTGTGATGAAGTGCCAGACGCCGGACTTCAGCCCAGCTCAGCCGGTCGACACGCTTGACGGCTGGCGTGTCATCGGCCGGGTCAGACACAGGCCGCGCGCTCCAGCCATCGACCGAGCAACGGCGACAGTTCACTGAGCGGCTGGTAGCCGTTGGTCAGCAACGCCAGTTGGCCATTGCGTTCTGCGAGCAGGGTCGGAAATCCCGCGATGCCGAGATCTTGAACCCAGTTGAAATCGGCCAATGTGGCCTCGTGCTGGTCAGCACGATCGAACAACGCGGCAAATTCGATACGCGGTACACCGGCCTTTTCGGCCAGTTCCACCAGCACATCGGCGCGGGTGACATCGCGGCCCTCGACGTAGAACGCGTGCTGGATCAGGCCCAGCAGCGTCCATGCACAATCCGGTGCCAGAGAACGCGCCGTGACGATGGCCCGGCAGGCGGGCTCGGTGTCATAGACAAAGCCTTCGGGCAACGCACCTTCGAACTTGAACGGCTGGCCGGTGGCTTCGGCGACCGCCTGCCAGTGCTCGAAGATATAGCGCCGGGTCGTCGGCTCCAGCGCCGCGCCACTGCCGGTGCGCAATCCGCCGACCACCAGGTGCAGTTCCACCCCGGCAGCCTGCGCCTGCTCCACCAATGCCTTGGCGACCGGGGCAAATCCCCAGCACCACGAACACATCGGATCCATCACATAGAGCAGGCGTGCAGACATGATTAAGCCTCGGAGGATGCTTGCTTATAGTTGTAGCCGATCGGGTGCGGCATGTTGCGCGCTTTTGCCAGCTCGATCTGTTTCTGGCGGTCGATGGCGCTGCGGCGGGTCTTCTCGCTCAGGCTGTTCCAGCAGTGCGGGCAACTGATGCCGGCCACGTAATGCTCGGAGGCGCGATCCTCGACGCTGACCGGTGTACGGCAGGCATGGCACTGATCGTAGTCGCCTTCGCTCAGGTCATGACGCACGGTCACACGGTTGTCGAACACGAAGCAGTCACCCTGCCATTTGGTTTCTTCCTGCGGCACCTCTTCGAGGTACTTCAGGATGCCGCCCTTGAGGTGGTAAACCTCTTCGAAGCCTTCGCCCAGCATGTAGCTCGACGCCTTCTCGCAGCGGATGCCACCGGTGCAGAACATCGCGACCTTCTTGTGCACGGCCGGGTCGAAGTGTTCTTTGATGTAGTCGGGGAATTCGCGAAAACTGGTGGTTTTCGGATCGATGGCGCCTTCGAAGGTGCCGATCGACACTTCGTAATCGTTGCGGGTGTCGATCAGCAGCACTTCCGGATCGCTGATCAGCGCGTTCCAGTCCTGCGGCTCGACGTAGGTGCCGACCTTCTTGTTCGGGTCGACGCCTTCGACGCCCAGGGTCACGATCTCTTTCTTGAGCTTGACCTTGGTGCGATAGAACGGCTGCTCGTCGCAGTACGATTCCTTGTGGTCGATATCGACCATGCGCGGATCGTTGCGCAGCCAGGCCAGCAGGCCGTCGATGCCTTCACGGCTGCCGGAAACCGTGCCGTTGATGCCTTCTTCGGCAATCAGCAGAGTGCCTTTGATGCCGTTGTCGACCATCGCTTGCAGCAGGGGCTCGCGCAGGTTGACGTAATCTTCGAGGGTGACGAACTTGTACAGTGCCGCCACGACAATCGGTTGTGTCATGGGTATTTCTCCAGGTGGCTACCCTCGTAAAGGGTGAACCGGATGCGAAAAAAAACGCGCCGGGTGAGCGGCGCGTTGCGGATTCTAGCAAAAAACCTCAGTTCATTGCTGCAAGGCTCAATGCTTGCTGCCGCCGGCACAGGTCGGCGACGCCGGAGCGGCGCCCACTTCTGCCCATTCCTGCGGGGTGTAGGTGTGCAGCGCCAACGCATGGAACTCGCCCATCAGCTCGCCGAGCGTGCCGTAGACTTTCTGGTGGCGCTTGACCCGGTTCAGGCCTTCGAACTGCGCACTGACCACCACTGCCTTGAAGTGGGTCTGCAACCCGCGACTGTGCATGTGGCTTTCGTCCAGCACTTGCAGATGCTCAGGCTGAAGCAGCGCCAGCGTCGATTCGATGCGTTGTTGCATGGTCATCACGAACTCCGCTTACTTCTTCTTGGCCGGAGCCGCGCCTTTCGGTGCCAGCTCGTTGGTCATGTCGTCCAGCAGCTTGTTGACCACAGGAACGGCAGGTTCCAGTTTGGCCTGGGTCATCTGGGCCGATTGCTGGGTCAGCTGCGGCATTTTTTCCAGGACTTTCTTGCCCAGTGGCGACTGGTAGAACGCGACCAGGTCTTTGAGCTCCTGTTCGCTGAAGTTGCTGGTGTAGAGCTTGACCATGTCCGGTTTCAGCTTGTTCCAGCCGATGGCCTGGTCCAGGGCGGCGTTGGCCTTGGCCTGGTAGGTATCCAGTACGGCTTTCTTGGATTCCGGAGCCTTGGTCTGTTCAAAACGCTGGGCGAACATCTGCTGCACTTGCATGTACACCGGAGTGCCCAGCTTGTCAGCGTGCGCCAGGGTCAGGAAAGCTTCGGCACTGGCGTTGTGGCTGGCGGTATCGGCAAGCACCTGGCCGCTGGCGCAAACCAGGGCAACCGCGGTGCAGATGGCACGAAGACGAGTCATCGAGTTTCCTTTTCAGCTAGGCGAGGTAAAACCCCAAGGGCGACCATTCTGCGCCTGAATAACGCTGCGGCTCAACCCCCGGGCCTTGCCGCGCTTGATTGGCGGGGATTTGCCGGTCAACAATCGACTGGAGGGAACCACCCGGGCCGACACCGGCCTAAACTGCGCAAACAGACCAACAGGAGTGTGCACGATGAGCCGTATCGAAACCGACAGCCTGGGCCAGATCGAAGTCCCGGACGACGCTTACTGGGGCGCTCAGACGCAACGCTCGCTGATCAACTTCGCCATCGGCCAGGAACGCATGCCATTGCCGGTCCTGCACGCCCTGGCCCTGATCAAGAAAGCCGCGGCCCGGGTCAACGACCGCAACGGCGATCTGCCTGCCGACATCGCCCGCCTGATCGAACAGGCCGCCGACGAAGTGCTCGACGGCCAGCATGACGACCAGTTCCCGCTGGTGGTCTGGCAGACCGGCAGCGGCACCCAGAGCAACATGAACGCCAACGAAGTAATTGCCGGTCGCGCCAACGAACTGGCCGGCAATCCGCGCGGCGGCAAGACGCCTGTACACCCGAACGATCACGTCAACCGCTCGCAGAGCTCCAACGACTGCTTCCCCACCGCCATGAGCATCGCCACCGCGCAAGCGGTGCAGACCCAACTGCTGCCGGCCATCGCCGAGCTGTCGGGTGGCCTGGCCGAGCTGTCAGCGCGGCACATGAAGCTGGTGAAGACCGGTCGCACCCATATGATGGATGCCACGCCGATCACCTTCGGCCAGGAACTCTCCGGTTTCATAGCGCAGCTGGATTACGCCGAACGGGCGATCCGCGCCGCATTGCCTGCGGTGTGCGAACTGGCTCAGGGCGGCACCGCCGTCGGCACCGGGCTCAACTCGCCCCACGGTTTCGGTGAAGCGATTGCTGCCGAGCTGGCTGCGCTTTCAGGTCTGCCGTTCGTCACTGCCCCGAACAAGTTCGCCGCCCTCGCCGGCCATGAGCCACTGACCACCCTCTCCGGTGCCCTGAAAACCCTCGCCGTGGCGCTGATGAAAATCGCCAACGACCTGCGCCTTCTGGGCTCCGGCCCCCGCGCAGGTTTTGCTGAAGTGAAATTGCCGGCCAACGAGCCGGGCAGTTCGATCATGCCCGGCAAGGTCAACCCGACCCAGTGCGAGGCGCTGTCGATGCTGGCCTGCCAGGTGCTGGGCAACGACGTGGCGATCGGTTTCGCCGCCAGCCAGGGTCACCTGCAACTGAACGTGTTCAAACCGGTAATCATCCACAACCTGCTGCAATCGATCCGTCTGCTGGCCGATGGCTGCAGCAACTTCCAGCAGCACTGCATTGCCGGACTGGAACCGGATGCCGAAGTCATGGCGAAACACCTGGAACGCGGCCTGATGCTGGTGACGGCGCTGAACCCGCACATCGGCTACGACAAATCGGCGGAAATCGCCAAGAAGGCCTACAGCGAAGGCAAGACCCTGCGCGAGGCAGCGCTGGAGCTGGGCTATCTGACCGATGAAGAGTTCGATGCCTGGGTGCGGCCGGAGAACATGATCGAGGCCGGGGCCAAAGGCTGAGACCTCCCGATCCTTTCCGTGCCCGGCGCGGGAAGGATCATCCGACCAACAGTTTCGCCCGCCGGGCCTTGAGCCCGGCAATCAGCGAAGGCCCCAGTGCCACCAGCGCCGAACCCAGCACCACCAGCACCGCCCCGCCATAACCCAGACCGTTGATCTGCTCGGCATGCACGTATTCCGGCCAGGTCCATGCGGCAATCGCCACGGCACCGAAGGTCACCAGCGGTGTAATCGCCAACGTCGCACTGACCCGCGAGGCCTCCCAGTGCGCCAACGCCTCGGCAAATGCGCCATAGGCGATCAGGGTATTCATGCAGCAAGCCAGCAACAGCCAGCCCTGCAACGGGCTCAACTCCAGCGCCTCGAGCGGATGAACCCACGGCGTCAGCAGCAAAGCGCAGAACAGATAGATCACCATCATCACCTGCAGCGAATTCCACACCGTCAGCAATTGCTTCTGGCCCAGCGCATAAAAGGTCCAGACGGTCGAGGCCAGCAGCACCAGCAACACGCCAGCGGTGTAATCGGATAAAGACGTGAGCAACTCCGCCAGACGCTGATTGAAAAACAGCGCGAAGCCAATCAGCAACACCGCCAACCCCATGCCCTGACCAATACTGAAGCGTTCCTTGAACACGAACAGACTGGCGATCAGCAACATGATCGGCCCCATCTGCACCACCAGTTGCGCAGTGCCGGGGCTGAGCAGGTTCAGGCCCATCAGGTACAGCACGTAGTTGCCCACCAGACCGAGCACCGCCATCAGCACCAGCCAGCCGCCCTTTGGCCCGAGCACCTTGCGACTCGGCAAACGCTTTGTGGCCGCCAGATAAATGAACAGGCAGCCGCCGGACACCGTCAGGCGAAACCAGGTCACCGTGATCGGGTCCATCACCTGCAGCACCTGTTTGAGCTTGATCGGCAGGATTCCCCACAAGAACGCGGTCAACAAGGCCAGGAACATGCCGTACACCCAGCGACCCGATGAAACGTGCATGAGAACCCCGAAAGCCAATGACAGGAGCGCTCATTCTAGGCGCAGCGGCAAGCGCGACACAGGGACAGTTGCGCTCAAGCCGCAAATGAAACTGTGCAGGTCGCAGCATTAAATTGACGTGCTGCCGTTGATCGGCTGGCGAAGCGCTGCAAGTGGTTCAGGCATAAGCTCTTTGGATCCCATCCAGCGCAGCGCTCAAGGAGATCGATCATGTTCGGAATGCGCGCCCAGGACACCGTCCCCGCCACGCACTTTCGCAGCGACCGGGTGTGCCGGGTCAATGGCGAACTGTTTTTCAGCACCCGGGAGAACACCCTCGAAGGGCCGTTCGACAGCCCCGAGAAAGTCGAGCAGGAAATCCGCGCGTACATCGCGCGGATGCAATTGCTGGATTCCGACAGCCAGACTTAGCGCACCGCTTCAAACAACCCGGTCGCGCCCATCCCGCCGCCCACGCACATGGTCACGATGCCGTAGCGCAGATTGCGTCGCTGCAACTCGCGCACCAGATGCCCGACCTGCCGCGATCCGGTCATGCCGAACGGATGACCGATGGAAATCGAGCCACCGTTGACGTTGTACTTTTCGTTGTCGATTTCCAGACGATCACGGGCGTACAGGCACTGCGAGGCGAACGCTTCGTTCAATTCCCACAGGTCGATATCCGCGACCTGCAAACCTTTGGCCTTGAGCAGCTTCGGTACCGAGAACACCGGGCCGATGCCCATTTCGTCCGGCTCGCAACCGGCGACTGTGAAACCGCGGAAAAACGCCTTTGGCTTGAGCCCCAGTTGCAGGGCTTTTTCCAGGCTCATCACCAGCGTCATCGAGGCGCCATCGGACAGCTGCGACGAGTTGCCTGCCGTTACCGAACCATCCTCGGCGAACACCGGTTTCAATCCGGCAAGGCTTTCATAGGTGGTATCCGGGCGATTGCAGTCATCACGATCGACGATGCCGTCGAGGATCTGCACTTCTCCGCTGTTCTTGTCCTCGACCCGGTATTTCACCGACATCGGTACGATTTCGTCATTGAACAGACCGGCTGCCTGCGCCTGAGCGGTGCGGATCTGACTTTGCAGCGAGTAACGATCCTGCGCCTCGCGACTGACGCCATAACGACGCGCTACCACCTCGGCGGTCTGGCCCATGGTGTAGTAGATGCCCGGGGTCTGCTGCTTGAGCAACGGGTTGATCAGGTGATCGGTGTTGACGCTTTTCAGGGTCAGGCTGATCGACTCGACACCGCCGGCGACGATGATGTCGCTGCAACCCGAAGCGATCTGGTTGGCGGCAATCGCAATCGCCTGCAGCCCCGAAGAGCAGAAACGGTTGAGGGTCATGCCCGCCGTGCCGGTGCCCAGTTGCGAGAGCACCGCCACGTTACGGCCGATGTTGTAGCCTTGGGCGCCTTCGTTGGAGCCGGCGCCGACGATGCAGTCCTCGACGCTGGCCGGATCGACGTCGTTGCGCGACAGCAACGCGTTCACGCAATGGGCCGCCATGTCATCGGGGCGGGTCTGGTTGAACTTGCCGCGAAAGGACTTGGCCAGGCCGGTCCGCACGCTGTCGACGATCACCACTTCACGCATGGCATACCTCATTGTTGTAGTCGGTTGAGAGTGGACCGAGCATAAGTCCACCCCATCGCCGACCGCGACAATCATTCACCTCGCGTATGCGTGCCCATCGGTCAGTCCTTGTGCTTCTTTTCCTTCTTGTCGGATTTCTCGAAGGCTTCTTCCAGCGCGCGATTGATCGTGCGCAGCACCTTGACCCGGGCCCAGCGTTTGTCATTGGCCTCGACCAGTGTCCACGGCGAGATTTCGGTGCTGGTGCGGTCGACCATGTCCCCCACCGCCGCACGGTAAGCGTCCCACTTGTCGCGGTTGCGCCAGTCGTCCTCGGTGATTTTGAAGCGCTTGAACGGGATTTCCTCGCGGGCCTGGAAACGCTCCATTTGCGTGTCCTTGTCGATGGCCAGCCAGAACTTGACCACGATCACGCCGGCGTCGGCGAGTTGCTCTTCGAAGTCGTTGATTTCACCGTAGGCACGCATCCAGTCCGCGGTGCTGCAAAAGCCCTCGATCCGCTCTACCAGCACCCGGCCGTACCACGAGCGGTCGAACACGGTGAACTTGCCCCGGGCCGGAATGTGCCGCCAGAAGCGCCACAGGTACGGCTGCGCCCGTTCCTCTTCGGTCGGCGCGGCAATCGGCACGATGTTGTACTGACGCGGATCGAGCGCCGCCGCAACCCGGCGAATCGCTCCGCCCTTGCCCGCCGCATCGTTGCCTTCGAACACCGCCACCAGCGCATGACGGCGCATGCGCTTGTCACGCATCAGCCCGGACAGTCGCGCCTGTTCGGTGATCAGTTGCTCTTCGTAATCCTTCTTGTCCAGGTTCTGGTTCAGGTTGAGGCTGTCGAGCAGGTTCAACTGATCCACCGACGTGCCCAGCGGCTGGGCACTGACAGCGTTCGAATGCACGTCCGGACGCTTCAGCGCATTTTGCAGGCCTTCGAGCAGGATCTTGCCCACGGTCAGGCTGCGGTAATGCGCATCCACCCCTTCGATGACATGCCAGGGTGCGTAGTCGCGGCTGGTGCGGCGCAACACCCGCTCGCCATATTTGACGAACTTGTCGTAGGTCTCCGATTGCTGCCAGTCCAGCGGGCTGATCCGCCAGCTGTGCAGCGGGTCATCGGCGAGGGCCTTGAGCCGCGCCTTCATCTGTTTCTTGGACAGGTGGAACCAGAACTTGAAGATCAATGCGCCTTCATCGCACAGCATTTTCTCCAGCCGTTCGGCACCGGCGATGGCCTGGTCCAGTCGCGGGTCCTTGAACAAACCGTGCACCCGGCCCTGCAGCATCTGGCTGTACCAGTTGCCGAAGAAAATCCCCATCCGCCCCTTGGCCGGCAGCATCCGCCAGTAACGCCAGGCCGGTGGTCGCGCCAGTTCTTCATCGGTCTGCTGGTCGAAGGTACGCACTTCGATCAGGCGCGGGTCCATCCACTCGTTCAGCAGCTTGACCGTCTCGCCCTTGCCGGCGCCTTCGATGCCGTTGATCAAAATGATCACCGGAAAACGCTTTTGCTGCTGCAACTCGAACTGGACTTCCAGCAGTGCTTCACGCAGCGCGGGGACGGCGGCGTCGTAGGTTTCTTTGTCGATGGCGTGACCGATTTCAGCGGATTCGAACATAGGGACGGCTCCTTCCAGGATTCAGCAAGACTAGCGGATTGGGCACAGACACGGCACAGAAATTCCCGCCGGCGGCGGATTGTCCTTGAGTCATCCGTAGCAAGGCTTGCCATGGATCAAGCGCCGCCCGCGTGATCGGCTAGAATGGCCGCCTTGCCGTTGCCGAGCCTGCCATGAAACCTGTAATGCCCCACGCCCAACTCGACTGGGATGACCAGGGACGCCCGCGTTCGCGAGTGTTCGACGATGTGTATTTTTCCGACCAGTCGGGGCTGGATGAAACCCGCTACGTGTTCCTTGAGCAGAATCGACTGGCTGAACGCTTCGCCGCGCTGCCGGCGGGCGGGCGACTGGTGATCGGTGAAACCGGCTTCGGCACCGGGCTGAATTTTCTCTGCGCCTGGCAGTTGTTCGAACAGCATGCGGTGGCCGGTGCGCGGCTGCATTTCGTCAGCGTGGAAAAGTACCCGCTGAGCCCTGCGGACCTGCAACGGGCGCTGGCGTTGTGGCCGGATCTCAAGCCGCTGTCCGATCAACTGCTCAAGCATTACGTGGCAATCCATCAGGGCTTCCAGCGCATTGTTCTGGATAACGGTCGCGTGACCCTGACGCTGTTGATCGGCGATGCGCTGGAGCAGTTGCCGCAACTGGACGGCCAGATCGACGCGTGGTTTCTCGACGGTTTCGCCCCGGCGAAAAACCCCGAGATGTGGACCGCCGAACTGTTCGCCGAGCTGGCGCGGCTGGCGGCGCCCGGTTCGACCATCAGCACTTTTACCAGCACCGGTTGGGTGCGACGTCTGCTCAACGCCGCCGGATTCAAGATGAAGCGCACGCCGGGTATCGGTCACAAATGGGAAATCCTGCGTGGCGAGTTTCTCGGCTGGCCGGAGGATGTGCCGTTACCCGCCGCGGACAAACCGTGGTTCGCCCGCCCGGCGCCTGTCACTGGAGATCGCCGAGCCTTGGTGATCGGCGCCGGCCTGGCCGGTTGCGCCACGGCCGCCAGCCTCGCGGCGCGGGGTTGGCAGGTCAATCTGCTGGAACGGCATGCGGCGGTGGCGCAGGAAGCCTCGGGCAATCCGCAAGGCGTGCTGTACCTGAAACTGTCCGCCCACGGCACCGCACTGTCGCAGTTGATCGTCAGCGGCTTCGGCTACACCCGGCGCCTGCTGGAAGCCCTGCAGCGCGGCACCGACTGGGATGACTGCGGCGTGCTGCAACTGGCGTTCAATGACAAGGAACGCGAGCGTCAGACGCAGCTGGCGGCAGCGTTTCCCGAAGATCTTCTGCAGTGGCTCGATCAACCCGAGGCGCAGGCCCGTGCCGGGATCGGTCTGGCCCACGGCGGTTTGTATTATCCCGAGGGTGGCTGGGTGCATCCGCCCGCGTTGTGTCAGGCGCAAGCTGCGCAACCGGGCATCACGCTGCTGACTCATCAGGACGCTGTCGAGCTGCGCAAGATCGACGGTCAGTGGCAAGTTTTCGACGGCGGACAATTGATCGCAACAGCGCCCGTCGTGGTGCTGGCCGGCGCCGCCGAGATCAAACGGTTTGCACAGAGCGCCGAACTGCCGCTCAAACGCATTCGCGGACAGATCACCCGTCTGGCACAGACCGAAGACAGCCAGGCACTGGCAACGGTGGTCTGCGCCGAGGGTTATGTTGCCCCTGCCCGCCTGGGTGAACACACCCTGGGTGCCAGCTTCGACTTCAACAACGACGACCTGACCCCGACCACCGCCGAACATTTGGGCAATCTGGCGATGCTCGAAGAAATCTCCGAGGATCTGGTCTTGCGCCTGCACATCAAGGATCAGGATCCCGAACACCTTGAAGGACGTGCCGCATTCCGCTGCACCAGTCCTGATTACCTGCCGATCGTCGGCCCGCTCGCCGACCGCGAAGCCTTCGATCAAACCTACGCAGTCCTGGGCAAGGATGCCCGGCAAGTGCCGGACATCGCCTGCCCGTGGCTGGACGGCCTGTACGTCAACAGCGGCCATGGTTCACGCGGTTTGATCACCACACCATTGTCGGGCGAATTGCTGGCAGCCTGGCTGGACAACGAACCGCTGCCCCTGCCCCGCAGCGTGGCCGAAGCGTGTCATCCCAACCGGTTTGCCCTGCGTCGGCTGATTCGGGGTAAATGACCTGCGAGCACCGATCAGGATCCTCCCTCGGGCAACAGGCAGGTGTTGCCCTCAACCAGCTTCATCACCTGCTCGGTCAATCGCTCGAGCAAGGCACCTTCGGTTTGCTCCAGCCGGGTTGCACATCGGTTCATTTCGCTCAGGTAGTCGGCAGAGCTGAGCTCTTCAGCCTTTTCGAATAACGCCAAGGCCTCCTCGTCGTGAGGTGCACGGGCATCGTCGAACTGCTGCGCGAATCTGCTTTTCACGTACTCGCTCCAGAATGGCTGACGAACCAGAAACTTCAACCAGTCCGGAGACAGCTCGGCGGTCTGGATTTTATCGATGGCCTCTAAAAGATCCGCCCCTGTCACCTCTGCAATTGACGCGTAAAGCATGTGCGAGGGTTGCCCTGGCAGTTCGAGAGCCTCCGCCAGCCCGGAGCGATAGGCCAGAGCCACCTCCAGGGGATCCGGTGACGCGTGCGCCTCTGCATGCTCCGTTGCAATCCTGTCCAGTTCGTCGAGACGAAACAGCCCTCTTGCAAGTTTGATCAGTGATATCGCAGAAGGTTGTCGGCCCGCGGAAACGCGAGTCACACGATGAACCTGCACGGCGACTTCCAGATGACTGAAGTTCAGCGCCGCATTGTCCGTGCAGGTGATCGGGTTGGCCGCCAGATCGAAAATCTGTCGCCGCAGTTCGGCATCGGCCTGCGTTGCCTCCAGAACCGTCCAGACCCGACGCATCATGTCTTCACGCACGTGTGCGGACTCGGCAGTATTGCCCAGCTCAGCCAATAGCTGAAACAGACCTTCGGCCATGGGGTCATCCTTGATTGCGGTCCACGTGTGCAGGCGCCGTGAACCCACACTCCCCCCTGTTTCAGTCAACCAGATCGAACGCGCCAGGTTCTCGTCGAGTCGAGCGATGTCGTTTTCCAGATAGCCCATGCCAATACCCACGGTCTTGCGGTACGAGTCAAGGTGGAGTTTGCTGACATCGGATATCGGGTTGTTACGCAGATTGATCGTTTCACTGAAGTGCCTGGGCGTTCCAAAGAGCCAGTCGGGCAGATCTCGAATATCGTTGTCACGCAGATCCACCCGTTTCAGATTGAGCAGATACTGCAATCCCTTCGGTAGCTCGGTGGCACGGGTGTTGCGCAGGAAAAGGTGGTTCAGGTCGAACAGCTTGCCAACATCTACTGTCGCTCCCAGACGGTTCCCGCTCAGATCCAGACTTCGCAGTGTGCGTAATCTGGACAACTTCACCAGCGAATGCTCTGTCAGCTGGATCCGGTTGTTTCCCATGCTCAAGTGTTTGAGATTCGGCATATGCGAAATGATCTCAGGCAGCAAGGTAAGCTGATTGCTGTCCAGTGCGAGGGTCTCGACCTGCTTGAAAGCTTTCAGAAAGTAGGCCACATCGTTGTCCAGTTGCATGTTTTGCAGAGACAGATACCTGACATGGTCGAAGGTCAGTCCTACCGGCAGGATCGGCAGCTTGCCGAATCGCATGCCGTCAAGGTTCAAACCGTATACCCGGTGCCCGAACTCATCGCTCTGAAAAACCCGCCGTCTGAAGCAGTCCTCGATCTCGTCGGCCACGATTTGCCGGCAATCATGAACGTCATGCAGCAAGCCCCCCAAGGCACTCATGGCCACTTCGTCCTCGCTCCAGATGTCCAGCACATCCCGGAGCCGGCTCAGATCCTCTTGCAGCTGTCGGACCCGGATAGCTCTGGTCAGATGGTCATTGCCCGACTGATCAAGAAACTCCCTGGCCTGTACGTCCGAAAAAGATGGAAAGATCCATTTGACTTTGCGTAACAATCGACGCGAATGCGTGACTGACTCGACGGGAGAATCGGCAAGCGTACACACAGGCTCGGGGATTGTCGGTTGCAGCGGCTCACCTGCCAGGATCCGGGCACAGCCGTCACGTTCATCCAGCGCACAGTCCAGAAGCTTGAGTCGCAGACGCCAGCCATCGTCCGCCTTCGGCTCCGCAAACCCGATGGCCTTGCGCTGGCGCAACGAAAGACTTTTGAGGATCGCGTGATAGAGACTTTCCGGACCGGACGCCACATGACCAAGCGATTTCCTGTCACTGCCGAACACTTCGTAACCATTGTCAAGCCTGACCAGCGTGGATGAACTCGACGTCACGAGCGGTTTCTCGCCCAGTGTTTCCAGCAAGTCGCCGTTCAGCTTTTTCGCCCGCACTTGCAGATGAAACTCGGGATCCCATCCGCTGAGCCGGGGTAACAACCGGATCGCCAGCTTCGTGGTATCGGCACTTGCGATGTCAGCCAGGTAAAACCCGGTCAACGCCCGATCCACACGCACGTCACTCGAAGCCGCGCGTACACGTTCTGCCAGCCCCATGGGTACCCGCCCGGTACTGCGCAGGTGCATCCGTTCAACACTTGGCGTTCGCTTGAGCAACTCACGCGCATACCGCACCGGCAGGTCGGGATAAGCGTTGCGAATCTTGAGCAACTCGCCGGCGACAGCTCGATCGTATCGCCGGTAGAGGTGATCGAAGGTCGACCTGCGATCAGCCTTGACCGCGGCCCCGATCACTTTGGCCAACTGTGTGCCAGCATCGGTCGGGGCGACATTCGCACCGACCAGCGTCTCCACTTCCTGGGGGTACAAGCCGTTGATGACCGTCTGCAACAGTTCGCCCTTCTCCAGTTGTGCGTGGGTCACAATGACGCTCACGGTGTCATCATCAATTGCATCGGGAGGAAAGGTCGCGGTGATACGGCCATGCTCGTCAACGACCTTGATGTAGCGATCATTGGGCCAGTTTGCGAGACGAGGCAACGCATGCATCTGCTCCTCGGTGTAACGGGCATCGAACGCTTCGCCTGCCTCCATTGCTGTAATGAAATCACGCAATTGGCGCTCAAGCCTTAATTGCTCGAGCGCGTCGCGCAAACGGACGGGCAGTGGCAAGTTGTTCTCGAACAGACGCTGCAGCTCGCCGAAATGGGTGTCCGTCAGTTGTCGAATCATCTCAAGACGACTGTCGTCGAAAGCCGTCAGACCTGGATCGATGCGTTTTAGCAGGTAGCCACCGCTCCAGCTTTCGGCGTATTCGAATGCTTGGCGCCAGCCTCCATGTTTGTTGTGTTCAAGTACAGGCGCGTAGGCACCAGGACGAACAGGATGCTGGATACGCAGGGTGTTGCTGGCCGACTCCAGTGCCACTTCATAGAAGTGTTGATCGAGACGGACGAAAACCTTGCCGTCGACCCGGTAAAATCCCTGCACATCAGGCACAGCGGTGGTGGTCAATGGTCGTGCATATCCGCGCAGGTCCGCTTTCCATAACCGGGCGTGGCCCTGACGATCGAGTATCGTGGTGAAGGGCTGAAAAAAATCCGGGTGTTGGCGTACCGTCTTGATCACCAGGGATTTCACCCCTTTGATCCCGGCCCCCACTGCTGCCATCAGCACAATGTTCTCGGCAACACTGAGCAGATGCGAAAACGCTTCCTGACGGTCGCCACGACTCCAGTCTTCAATCCCTTCGTACACCTCGGCGAGCATCTGTCCGATAGCGACGCCCATCATCAATTGCCCCAATACCGGAACGACGAACCCCGCCACGTTGGCGATCGTCAAGCCGATTTCCAGGTATTGAATCAATCGCTTCTTGCGCGCTTCCTCATCGACATCGGCAGTCGGTACGGCGAGCGCACGGGCATCGAGTTGTAACTTGCCGACATGGCTCTTGAGCATGAAGTCGAACAGCGGATCGGTCATCTCCAGCTGTTTGACCTGCCCCAGACTGCCGGTATCGGCGAATGTCCTGAAAAAATCGACCTTGTCGACTTCGCCGATGCAGTGGGTGAAGTAACTCTTATAACTGCCCACCCCCAGTTTGAATTCCAGAAAAGCAATGAAGACCGTAAAGCTGGCGTACTCGGACAGTGGCTGATCGGGTTCTCCAGGCATGTACACCAGACACCACTGATCCGGATCCAGCTCCACCGAGCGTTCGGAGAACACCACGACGCCCCAGATGCAGCTCTCGAGCAATTCAATCCCCTGCATGATCAGCGGCCTGCCCTGATACTGCAGAGAGGGGACACTGGCGACGCCTGCGGCATCGATCAAACGTTGAACCGCCTGAAAGCCTTCCGGGGAAACGTGCTCCTTCATCAGCGCCATGTGCAAGTCCAGTTGCAACATCTGCTTTTTCATCACCGAGATATTGCGAACCATCGGCCCGGTGGCGACCCGACTGCCATTGACCTCCCTGACACCGAACACCTGCTGGAAATGCTCCTGATAGAGCCGGCCCAGATCCAGTTCCCGACAAAGTGCGGCGAACGCCGTCGGTGTCAGACCGGGAACGCCATCAGGCTGGCTGGCAATGCGCACTGCGGTGCCTGCGGGAAAATAATCGGCTTGCGCCTCGTCTTCCGTGAAATTCTGCATCGCGGCTTCCAGCAGCGTCGGCGTAGCGGGCGGAATGACCTTTTCTCCACCTCCGGGCGGCGTCACTGCCTCGCAACCGCAATAGCTTCCCGGCAACTCCAGATGGTCCTTCTCGACATCGAATACAGCCGACCAACGCGCAGTCAGAGCGCAGTTCAACTGTTCGATGCAAAAGTGCTTGAGCGATTGCAGCCGGCTCAGGTCTGTTTCGACTTGCGTCTGGGTCACGTGCAAGTCACGCGCGGTCTTGTCCAGTGCCGCCAACGTGTCGGCGCTGGCTCTGAGCAGTGCGGGGGGCAGGGTTTTCTGCAAGGTCTGGGCGGTGTCCAGATCGCCTGTGGCCTCCAGCAGAAAGCTCAGTTTCTGTTTATCCGTGAGGGTGATCGATGTGGACGACTCCGGTGTCGTGGGCATGGGCAATATTCCTTTATTGCTGTTGAGTCCCTTCACCTTATCGATCCCGAGGATGAATAAAAAACACGGAAAACTGTCCGTTAAAGCCAGCAAACCAGCAGCAATCCGTATGTTTTGAGTACTTATCTACTACCTCTGACTTCCTGCAGGATGCTAATGGCCCATCGGTCAGACCGTCACGCTTATAACCGATCGTTCTAAAACTACCACATCCACACCGGGTCAGTTTCTGGGTACCGGCCATTTCGGCGCGGTTCAGCGACACCCTCCCCAACGGAAAAACCGGTAAGGACTTTATGTGCGGATTAGCTGGCGAGTTACGTTTTGATCAACAACCTGCAGACCTTGCAGCCATCGAGCGAATCACCCATCACCTGGCGCCTCGCGGCCCGGATGCGTGGGGCTTTCATGCTCAGGGGCCGATTGCCCTGGGCCATCGGCGCCTGAAAATCATGGACCTGTCGGACGGCTCGGCGCAGCCGATGATCGACAGTCAACTGGGCCTGTCCCTGGCCTTCAATGGCGCGATCTACAACTTCCCGGAACTGCGCGCCGAACTCGAAGCGCTGGGTTATGCGTTCTATTCCGGCGGCGACACCGAAGTGCTGCTCAAGGGCTATCACGCCTGGGGCGAAGCGCTGCTGCCGAAACTCAACGGCATGTTTGCCTTCGCCATCTGGGAGCGCGATGCCCAGCGCCTGTTCATTGCCCGCGACCGCCTCGGTGTAAAGCCGCTGTACCTGTCGCGCACCGGCCAGCGCCTGCGTTTTGCCTCGGCGTTGCCGGCGTTGCTCAAGGGTGGTGACATCAACCCGATCCTCGATCCGGTGGCGCTCAACCATTACCTGAATTTCCACGCCGTGGTGCCGGCGCCGCGCACCTTGTTGGCCGGCATCGAAAAGCTGCCGCCAGCGAGCTGGATGCGCATTGAAGCGGACGGCACCACCGAGCAGAAAACCTGGTGGGCCCTACCCTACGGACCACATGACGACGAGAAAAACCTGACACTGGAAGACTGGCGCGACCGCGTACTCGACAGCACCCGCGAAGCCGTGGCGATCCGTCAACGGGCGGCAGTGGACGTCGGCGTGCTGCTGTCCGGCGGCGTCGATTCGAGCATGCTCGTCGGCCTGTTGCGCGAAGTCGGCGTGGAGAACCTGTCGACCTTTTCCATCGGTTTTCAGGATGCCGGCGGCGAGCGCGGAGACGAGTTCCAGTACTCCGACCTGATCGCCAAACACTACGGCACCCAACACCATCAACTGCGCATCGACGAAAAAGAGATCATCGAGCAACTGCCTGCCGCGTTCCGCGCCATGAGCGAGCCGATGGTCAGCCACGACTGCATCGCTTTCTATCTGCTGTCCCGCGAAGTGGCCAAACATTGCAAGGTGGTGCAGAGCGGCCAGGGTGCCGATGAACTGTTCGCCGGTTATCACTGGTATCCGCAAGTCGATGGCGCGGCCGATCCCTACGCGGCCTATCGCGAAGCGTTTTTCGACCGCAGCTACAACGACTATGCCGCCACGGTGCAGCCGAAATGGCTGACGGCCAATGACGCTGCCGGCGACTTCGTGAAGGAGCATTTCGCACAGCCCGGCGCCGATGCGGCGGTCGACAAGGCGTTGCGCCTGGACAGCACGGTGATGCTGGTGGACGACCCGGTCAAACGCGTCGACAACATGACCATGGCCTGGGGGCTGGAGGCGCGCACGCCGTTTCTCGACTATCGCCTGGTGGAATTGTCGGCCCGTGTTCCCGGCAAATTCAAACTGCCCGATGGCGGCAAGCAGGTCTTGAAAGAAGCCGCACGGCTGGTCATTCCGAGCGAGGTGATCGACCGTAAGAAAGGTTACTTCCCGGTGCCCGGCCTCAAGCATCTGCAAGGCGACACCCTGAACTGGGTGCGCGAACTGCTGCTGGATCCGAGTCAGGATCGCGGCCTGTTCAATCCCGCCATGCTCGACAAATTGCTGACAGATCCACAAGGCCAGTTGACCCCGCTGCGCGGCTCCAAGCTGTGGCAACTGGCGGCTCTGAACCTATGGCTCAGCGAACAAGGAATCTGATCGATGAAACCTCACGCCACGGCTTACAGCCAACGGCTGCTGCGCGGTCAGACACCGTCCTACGAACGTTTGCAGGCGCGTCTGGCCGAGGATGGCAACCAACCGAGTGCCGAGCCGATTGCCGTGCATTGCGGCTGGGGCCGGTTGCTGATCGGCCATACCTTTCCCGACCCGGCGAGCCTCGCCCAGGAATTGCTCAACGAGCAGCCGGGCGAGCGCGATATCGCGTTGTACGTGGCCGCGCCGCAGCAGATTCTCGGTCTGGAACCGACTCAACTGTTTCTCGACCCGTCCGACACCTTGCGCCTGTGGTTCAGCGATTACCGTCAGGCCACTCGGGTGTTTCGCGGCTTCCGCATCCGTCGCGCGCAAAGCGAAGAGGACTGGCAGTCGATCAATCAGCTGTATCAGGCACGCGGCATGCTGCCGATCGATGCCACCCTGCTCACCCCGCATCATCAGGGCGGGCCGGTGTACTGGCTGGCCGAGGACGAAGACAGCGGCGCGGTGATCGGCAGCGTCATGGGCCTCAATCATCAGAAGGCTTACAATGACCCGGAAAACGGCAGCAGCCTGTGGTGCCTGGCGGTCGATCCGCAGTGTTCGCGTCCCGGGGTCGGCGAAGTGCTGGTGCGGCATCTGATCGAACACTTCATGAGCCGCGGTTTGAGCTACCTGGATCTGTCGGTGCTGCACGATAACCGCCAGGCGAAAAACCTCTACGCCAAACTCGGTTTTCGTAACCTTTCTACCTTCGCCATCAAGCGCAAGAACGGCATCAACCAGCCGCTGTTTCTCGGTCCCGGACCAGAGGTAGATTTCAATCCCTACGCGCGGATCATCGTCGAGGAAGCCCATCGACGTGGCATCGATGTGCAAGTGGACGATGCCGATGCCGGGCTGTTCACCCTCAGCCACGGCGGGCGTCGGGTGCGTTGCCGCGAATCCCTGAGCGACCTGACGAGCGCCATCAGCATGAATCTGTGTCAGGACAAAAGCCTGACCCATAAAGTGCTGAAAAACGCCGGGTTGAATGTGCCGTCACAGCAACTGGCAGCGAATGCGGACGACAATCTGGCGTTTCTCGACGAGCACCAGCGGGTGGTGGTCAAACCGCTCGACGGTGAACAAGGCCAGGGTGTAGCGGTGGATCTGCAAAGCATCGAAGAGGTGCAGCAAGCAATCGATTCGGCGAAACAGTTCGACAGCCGCGTGCTGCTCGAAAGCTTCCACGAAGGCCTCGACCTGAGGATTCTGGTAATCGGTTTCGACGTAGTCGCAGCCGCGATCCGCCGACCGGCCGAGGTGGTCGGTGACGGTCATCACTCCATCGGCGCGCTGATCGAAGCCCAGAGCCGACGCCGGCAAGCGGCCACCGGCGGCGAAAGCAAAATCCCGCTGGATCACGAAACCCAGCGCACCCTGCACGCGGCAGGTTATGACTACAGCAGCATCCTGCCGGCCGGCGAGCATCTGTTCGTGCGGCGCACGGCTAACCTGCACACCGGCGGCACTCTGGAAGACGTGACGGCCATTCTGCATCCGACCCTGGTCGATGCCGCCGTGCGGGCGGCGCGAGCACTGGACATTCCGATGGTCGGGCTCGACCTGATGGTGCCCGCCGCCGATCAGCCTGAATACGTGTTCATCGAAGCCAACGAACGGGCGGGCCTGGCCAACCATGAGCCGCAGCCGACGGCCGAGCGATTTGTGGATCTATTGTTTCCACACAGTCAGCCGGCCGTTTGATCTCTCTTCTGCGTCATTCCCGCGTCGAACGCGGGAATGACGCCCCGCAACAGGAGTTTCCATGACCACCCAAATTCCCGAACCGGATCTGAACTACCTGCAAAAAGTCCTGCTGGAAATGCTCGCCATTCCCAGCCCCACCGGTTTCACCGACACCATCGTGCGTTACGTTGCCGAGCGTCTGGAAGAACTTGGTATTCCTTTCGAGATGACCCGTCGCGGCACCATCCGCGCCACGCTCAAGGGCAAGAAAAACAGCCCCGACCGCGCGGTGTCGGCGCACTTGGACACCATCGGCGCCGCCGTGCGCGCAGTGAAGGACAACGGGCGCCTGACTCTGGCGCCGGTCGGTTGCTGGTCGAGCCGTTTCGCCGAGGGCAGCCGCGTCAGCCTGTTCACCGACAACGGCGTGATCCGTGGCAGCGTGTTGCCGCTGATGGCGTCCGGGCACGCCTTCAACACCGCCGTGGACGAGATGCCGATCAGTTGGGATCACGTCGAACTGCGTCTGGACGCCTACTGCGCGACCCGCGCCGATTGCGACTCGCTGGGTATCTGCGTGGGTGATGTGGTGGCGTTCGATCCGCTGCCGGAATTCACCGAAAGCGGCCACATCAGCGCCCGTCACCTCGATGACAAGGCCGGTGTCGCGGCGCTGCTCGCAGCGTTGAAAGCCATCGTCGACAGCGGTCAGGAGTTGATGATCGACTGCCATCCGCTGTTCACCATCACCGAGGAAACCGGCAGCGGCGCGGCGGCGGCCTTGCCCTGGGATGTCAGCGAGTTTGTCGGGATCGACATCGCGCCGGTCGCGCCCGGCCAGCATTCCAGCGAACACGCGGTGAGCGTGGCGATGCAGGATTCCGGCGGGCCTTACGACTATCATTTGTCGCGGCATCTGCTGCGGTTGGCGGGCGAAAACGAGTTGCCGGTGCGGCGCGACCTGTTCCGCTATTACTTCAGCGACGCCCATTCGGCGGTCACCGCCGGCCACGACATCCGCACCGCCCTGCTCGCCTTCGGCTGCGATGCGACCCACGGCTATGAACGCACGCACATCGACAGTCTGGCTGCGCTCAGTCGTCTGTTGGGAGCGTACATCCTGAGTCCGCCGGTGTTCGCCAGTGATGCGCAACCGGCCAACGCGTCACTGGATCGCTTCAGTCACCAGATCGAACACGAGACACAAATGGAAAGCGACACCCGGGTGCCGTCGGTGGACAGTCTGGTGGGGCAACGCGCGGACAGTTGAGTCTGGCCCTCGGCGATCATTCGCCGTAGCATCCCGACATTGATTTAGCCGAGGTGCCCATGCTGATTCCCTACGACGCGCTCGAAGTCGACACCCTGACCCGCCTGATCGAGGATTTCGTCACCCGCGACGGCACCGACAACGGTGACGACACCCCGCTGGAAACCCGCGTGTTGCGGGTTCGTCAGGCCCTGATCAAGGGGCAGGCGCTGATCGTCTTCGATCCGGAAAGCGAGCAATGCCAGTTGATGCTCAAGCACGACGTGCCCAAGCACCTGTTCGACTGAAACGGTCAGCGGCCCTTGCTGTTGGCCTGCTTGTGCTGGATCCGCTCGTAGACTTCGGCGCGGTGCACGTTGACCTGCTTTGGCGCCTCGACGCCGAACCGCACGCTGGAACCGTTGACCGCCAGAACGCGCAAAGTGATGTTGTCGCCGATGGAAATCAGTTCACCGACAACACGGCTGAGTACAAGCATGGGGGGGTGTCCTTCAAGGTTTTCGAGCCTTGAAGATGCGCGGCTTTCGAGCGCCCTACAATGCGCTGCGGGCAAATCAGTCAAACCCTACACGCCCAGGCGCTTTAGCCTTCAGACGCTTCCTTCAACTCTGTGTTTCAGGTCGCCGAAAACCGTGGCCCGAACAGAATCACGCTGGCACCGATCACGCACAAGGCGACACCGATCCAGTCCGACCCCAGCGGCCGGATGCGCTCGACCACGGCCAGCCAGCCAATCGAGGCAATGATGTAGATGCCACCGTAAGCGGCGTAGGCGCGACCGGCGTAGGTCGCTTCAACACGCGTCAACAGCAGCGCAAACAGGGTCAGGCTGAGCAGCGCCGGGATCACCCACAAGGCACTTTTGCCCTGGCGCAACCACATCCAGAAAGCGAAACAACCGGCGATTTCAAAGAGCGCGGCAAGGAAAAACCACAAGTAGTTGAGCATGCAGATGACTCGTCAGGGTGACTGTGGCGGTCACCCTAACGACGGGGCTCTGGCGGTGCAAGTTCAGCCGTTGTTCTGCCTGGCCTTGGCGCGCATCTTTTCGGCCATCGCGGTCATTTCGTTGTACAGCAACTGCGGGTTCTTCTGCTTGATCGCCCAGGCCATGCGGCCCTGTTCGTGGGGCAGGATCATGAACTCGCCGGCAGCGACCTGCTTGTAGATGTAGTCGGCGATATCGGCGGCAGTGATCGGCGAACTTTCCAGCAATTTGCCGACCTGGGCTTTCATGGCCGGCGTCGGGCCACGGAACGAGTCCAGCAGATTGGTCTGGAAGAACGACGGGCAAACCACATGGACACCGACTTCCTGTTGGGCCAGTTCGATCAACAGGCTCTCGGACAACGCCACCACACCGGCCTTGGCCACGTTGTAGTTGCTCATCGCCGGACCTTGCATCAGTGCCGCCATCGAAGCGATGTTGATGATCTTGCCCTTGCTCTGTTCCAGCAGCGGCAGGAAGGCCTTGCAGCCCTTGACCACACCCATCAGGTTGATCGCGATCTGCCAGTCCCAGTCTTCCAGCGACAGTTCGCTGAAGAATCCGCCCGAGGCCACACCCGCGTTGTTGACGATGATGTCGATGCCACCGAACTTCACTTCGCAGGCCTGGGCGAACGCGGTGAGCTGGCTGTAATCGCGCACGTCGCAGCGCTGGATGAAACCATCGCCACCGGCCTCGCGAACCAGTTTGAGGGTTTCCTGCAGGCCCGGCTCGCTGACGTCCGACAAGGCCAGTTGCCAGCCTTCACGCGCCCAGCGCAGCGCGATTTCGCGACCCAGGCCGGAGCCCGCGCCAGTGATCATCATGCGATTTTGCATAACAGACAGCCTTGTTGTTCCGGGGAAGATGCGCGGAGTGTAGCGAAGGATCCGAAGCGACCCACGCTCCATCAGATTGCTGAATGGCAAGAGCAAACCGTGGCATCGAACGAAATAAGACCGTGAACCAAATACGTTAAAAAAACATTGAATTTTCTTTCACGCACGCCAGTCGGAATTTGTAAGCCGTCTGGATTTAGTTCAACTTCCAGCCGCCCTTGAACAACGAGACTCCTCAGACACTATCAACAAGGAAATCGACATGGGCACAATTCTTATCATTATCCTGATCCTGTTGCTGATCGGTGGTCTGCCGGTCTTCCCGCACTCCAGAAGTTGGGGTTACGGTCCTTCGGGCATTATCGGCGTAGTGCTGGTTGTACTGTTGGTGCTGCTGTTGCTCGGCCGCATATGACGTTTTGACCGACAAAAAAAAGAGGCCCTGAAAAGGGCCTCTTTTTTATTGCGCGGAATGATCAGTCCGGCTTGCCGTTAATCACACCGGCGGTGTTGTCGAGCAGGCTCTTGGTAGCCGTCTGCAAGAACGCTTCGAGCTTGAGTTTCAACTCGGCGGTGCGTGGTGCATCCGGAATGATTTCAGCCGAAGGATTCGCGCCCAGTTGGTACTGGTAGATCTTCGGCGCCATTTCCTTCTCTTTCGGCAGCACCAGGATCTGGTCAGCGGTCACGATGGCAGTGGTCTGCTCGCTGCCCGACGGCTTGATCACACCGAAACCGGTGTCGCCTGCCGGCAGGTTGAGCAGGTCACGACCCCAGCACTGATGACGCACTTCGCCACCCAGGCGACCCATGATGGTCGGCACGATGTCGATCTGCGTACCCACGGTGTGGTCACGAGTACCGAATTTTTCCTGGATGCCCGGTGCGATCATCAGCATCGGCACGTTGAAGCGGCCCAGGTCCATTTCGGTAATCTGACGCTCGTTGCCAAAGCCATGGTCGCCGACGATGACAAACAGGGTTTCCTTGAAGTAAGGCTCCTTGCGGGCCTTCTCGAAGAACTGGCCCAGTGCCCAGTCTGCATAACGCATGGCGGTCAAGTGCTCGTTGAGCGTGCCACGGTCGGTCACGCGTTCGACCGGCAATGGCGTCGGCAAGGCGTACGGCGTGTGGTTGGACAGGGTTTGCAGCAGCGCGTAGAACGGCTTGCCGTTTTCCCGTGCCTTCAGTTCCACCAGACCGCGGTCGAACATGTCCTGGTCGGACACGCCCCAGGTCGGGTCGGAGAACACCGGGTTGACGAAGTCATTGCGGCCAACGAAGTTGGTCATGCCCTGGTTGCTGAAGAAACCGGACTGGTTGTCCCAGGCGAAGTCACCGTTGTAGACGTAGACGTCGTCATACTTGCGGGCGCTGAGCAGTTGCGGCAGGCCGGACAGTTTGTGGCTGCCTTCCGGGGTCTGCATCAGGTATTCGAAACCCGGCAGGTTCGGGAAGCACGCCATGGTGGCGAACATGCCCTGGTGGGTGTGGGTACCGTTGGAGAAGAAGCGGTCGAACAGCAGGCCTTCCTTCGACAGTTTGTCGAGGTACGGCGTGATGTTGCCCGGCGCGCCCAGGGCGCCCACCGAGTGACCGGCCATGCTTTCCATCAGGATCACGACGACGTTCTTGATCGGCAGGGTCTTGTCGGCTGGCGGCGTGTAGTCACGACGCACGGCGGCGATGTCGGCATCCACCAGTTTGTCGTCCGGCATCACCAGCATGTCGCGCACGACCTTCTGCGCCTGATCCTGCGGCAGCGTGGCTTTCCAGATGTTGTTGCGGTCTTCGCCCATGCGGTCCTTGGCTGCCGCGATCAGCGACAGGGTGCCATTGAGGCCGAGCTGGTTGGCGAAGTTCGATTCGGTGGTGTACACGTCACCCCAACGCAGCGGCGGGCCCTGACGCAGGGTACCGCGCACGGCGACCACACAGATCAGCAGGCACACCATGAACACGGCCAGACGCGCATACCATGGCGCCACCTGACGGGTGCCGACGTTGCCGCCGCTGAACGGGCCACGCGGGCGGGTCAGACGGTCGGCGCCCTTGAACGCCAGCGTCAGGATCACCGTGCCCACGGCCCAGGCCAGCAGGTAGCGCACCACCGGGAAACCGTACCAGAGCATGCTCATCACGGTTTTCGGGTCTTCCTTCACGTACTGGAACACCAGGCCGTTGAGGCGCTGGTGGAACTCGCGGTAGAAGTCCATCTCCATCAGGCCGAGGAACAGCGCGATACTGGAGGTCACGGTCAGCCACAGGCGGAAGAACCCACGCGCGGCCATGGCCCGGGCACTGAACAGCGCCAGGACCATCGGAACGCAGAGGTAGACCACCAGGCGCAGGTCGAAACGCAGGCCGTTGGCGAAAGCTTCGAGGAAAGTCGAGGCCGGGGTGTCGAGGATCATCTCGCGGTTGTAGACCAGCAGCGCGAGGCGCAGCACGGAAAACATCACCATCATGACCAGCGCGCACAGGAGCGTGTAGGCCAGATGCGATTTGACGGTCGGTTGCAGCAGGCGACTGGAAGATCGCTGCTGATTCAGGGCGTCCGGGTTTGCCATGTCGTTTTAGGACCCATTGGAAGTTGAAGTTGCAAAAATACAGCTGCGCCCTGCCCTCTGTTGGCCATTCCAGGCCCCGGGGCTTGCGCGGTGCGCAAATGTTGCACGATCACCGGCGGCATTGCCATTGATTACTGCCCCGCTGCCGGACTCTTTCATTAAAGGCACGGCATACCCGGACAGATTCAAATTGCGCGGGCGAATTGTCTTGAAGCGTTTGTGAAAATTTCGTGCAACGCATATCCGGAAACACAATATCGCTACAAAACAAAACGCCCCGAGTTCATCGGGGCGTTTGCAGAGCTCGCGATACTTACTTCTCGGCGCGTTCTTTCAGGGCTTTCAGGGTATTGAACGGTGCGTCGACCACGAACTTGTTGGCAATCATCGACGGCACGCTGCCACCCGGCTCGGTGTGGACCTGATAGGTCACTTCGACCTGATCGCCTTTTGGCACGAATTTCCAGAAGCCTTTGACCTGAGCGACACGCACGAAGCCTTTTTCTTCCGGCAGGTATTTCGGCACGCCTTCCAGATTGCGGGTCAGGCTGCCATCGGCGCCTTCAACGGTGGTGACGTGCAGGATCGAGTCGCGCGGGGTTACCGGCCATGGCGTGTTGAACTGGGTGTAGGTCCAGCTCTGGTCGCCTTCGTGCTTGAGCAGTTTCTGGGTCTTGCACTCGTGAATCCAGGCACAGGCACCGGAAACGTCTTCCTGCAGTGCGCGCAGTTTGGCGACGGTCGTCTTCATCAAGGTCACGCCCTGATACGACTTGTAGTCCGAACCCGGCACTTCGCTCAGGGAAACCTTGATGCCGTCTTCGTTCTTGGCCACTTTCCAGTCTTCAGCCTGGGCGGCCGAAGTGGCCAGCACGGCAGTCAAACCACACAACACAGCGATACGATGCAGCGAACCCATAGTCTTATTCCTTATTGTTGAAGTTCCGTACGTTTGACACATCACGCCGCCGTCATCTGCTCCCACCAGCCGAGCAGTCTGATCGCCTCTTCCTGACTGCTTCCGCAGACTTCGATATCGGCGCTGAACCCTGAACAGACGGCCGGGCGTTCCGGTCGGCCGAAAATGCTGCACAGGTTTTCGACCGAGAGCTGAACGCAACGTTCGCCGGCAGGTTTGCCATCGGGCATGCCCGGAATCGGCGAGCTGATGGAGGGGGCAATGCAACAGGCGCCACAGCCTTCACGGCATTTCATGACGACGAGTTCCTCGCGACGGGCAATGTGTTAAAGGGACGCGGAACAGGGTAACCGCTAAAACGGCTGTTTTAAATTCCCTGGACCGGGGTTTTTACGCAGAAACGAAAGTGACTGACCAGTCTCCGACAAAGCGTCTGGTCTGCGGGTCACGGATCGATTGAATTTACTGCTTGAATTCGAAATCCAGCGCCGCGCCTTCGACTTCACGGCGTTCTTCGTTACGCAGCTGCAACTGCATTTCGTTGCTCAGCAGGCGACCGTTGAGCTGGAAGCCACTGTCCTTCTCGCCGAACATCTGCGGCAGGATCGCTTCGCGCTTGGGCAGCGGAACGCTTCCAACCGGTTTCAACTGCTGAACCATGTCTCTGGGCAGACTCAAGTCGAGTTTGGCCGGGGGTAGCGGCGTCTTCGCCACTTCACGGGCGGATTTCGACTTTGAAGCGATCGGCGCACGTTTCTTTGCCGGGGCGGCTTTCTTCTGCTGCTTGTCCTTTGCAGGTGCGGCTTTCTTGCTGGCCACCGGTTTTTTCACGGTGGAGGCTGCTGTCGGTTTTTCCGAAACGGCAGCGGCCATGACAGCTGGCGCGTGACCGATCATCAATAGACCAAGCAAAACCCAGGCAGCAGGAAGAATCGCTTTCATGGAACCTACAACGCTAACGGCAGAGGGCCATATGCTCGCCTGTTGAACGCCGCATGACAAGCGCGCGACACAGTCTGTTCAGAAACCGCCGGCCGTTTCCTGACACAGTTGAGTCGCCAGCAAACCCAAAGTCATCAACGCCCGTTCCGCCTCGCGATTCCACGGCGTCCCGCAATTCAGGCGGATACAGTGGTTGAACTGCTCGGTATTACTGAAGATCAACCCGGGCGCGATACTGATGCCCTGTTGCAAAGCGCGGACATGCAATTCCTGGGTATTGACCCGCCCCGGCAGGCTCACCCACAGGATGAAACCGCCCGTAGGCCGGGTCATTTGCGTGCCTTCAGGGAAGTACTGCTGCACCGCCAGCTGGAACGCGCTGAGGTTTTTTCGGTATTCCTGGCGGATGTACCGTAAATGCCGGTCATAACCGCCATTTTCCAGATAAGCGGCGATCGCCATTTGCGTCACACTGCAAGCCGAATGCGTGGTGAAGGTCTGCAGACGCTGGATTTCCTGCTGATACTTGCCGGCAATCATCCAGCCCACGCGCACACCCGGCGACAGGGTCTTGGAGAAACTCGAACAGTAAATCACCCGATCCAGCCGGTCGTAGGCCTTGAGGGCCTTGGTGCGACCCTGCTCGAACATCAGTTCGCCATAGATATCGTCTTCGACGATCTGGATATCGAAATCCGATGCCAGACGCAGCAATTGTTTTTGCCGCTCTTCGGGCATGGTGCCGCCCAGCGGATTGCTCAGCCGGGTCGTCAGCACCAGGGCTTTGATCGACCACTGGTTGGCCGCCAGTTGCAGGGCTTCGAGGCTCATGCCGGTGGCCGGGTCGCTGGGGATTTCGATGACTTTCAGACCCAGCAGGTCGGCCAGTTGCAGCAGTCCGTAATAGGTCGGTGATTCGGCGGCGATCAGATCGCCCGGACGGGTCAGCACCCGCAGCGACATCTGCAAGGCATCGACACAACCATGGGTGATCACCACTTCCGAAGGATCGACCACCACACCGGCGTCGCGCATGCGGATCGCCACTTGTCGGCGCAACGGTTCGAAGCCCGGACTGAACATGTAGCTGAAAGCGCGGGGACTATGGAATCGGGTGACCTTGGCCAATTGCTGATGCAGCGCGCGCACCGGCAAATAGTCGACGCTTGGCACCGCCGCGCCCAGCGGGAACACGCCTTCGCGGCGCGACTCGACCAATACTTGCTGAATGATGCTGGCGCGGGTGACCAGGCCAGGTCGTTCGACCCGGGCAATGTCCGGGGTCGGAGCGGTCAGGGCCGGCGTCTGGTGTACGTAGTAACCGGATTGCGGCCGTGCGCGGATCAGCCCCTGATCCTCGAGGTTGGCGTAAGCCTGCAACACCGTGGCATGGCTGACGTTGAGCTGCGAACTCATCTTGCGCACCGAAGGCACGCGCTCGCCCGGTTGATAGACGCCACGGCGGATGTCTTCGGCCAGTTGTTGAGCAATACGTTGGTAGAGCAAGAGATTGGTCATGACGCAGCACTCGATATCACGGGCGTTTTATTTTTGTGTGAACAATACCGGAACAGTTCTGAAGTGTACTGGGACAGTTGCCATATTAGTCAACCATACAGTCCAGTGTCGGATAAATCTGTACTGCTTTGTGAGGTAATCGACAGACGTAAAAAAGCCCGGCGCTGCATGACAGGCCGGGCTTTCCAGTAACGCCACCCTCAGCGGGCGGCGCCAAGCTGGCCTTTTTCGTCGGAGAACACGATTTCCACCCGACGGTTCTGCGCTCGCCCACGCTCGGAAGCGTTGGCGTCCACCGGGTATTCGTCACCGTAGCCTTCGACCTGAATGCGTTTTTCGTCGATGCCCAGGTCGGTCAACACATCAGCTACCGACTGCGCACGATCGCGGGACAGCTTGAGGTTTTCCTGCTTGCCGCCAGTGCTGTCGGTATAGCCCTCGATGCGCACCACGCGCTTCGGATTGAGCTGCAGGAACTGCACGATCTTCAGGACCACGCGATTCGCCGAATTCTTCAACTCGGCTTCGCCGGTGTCGAACAGCACGTCACCGAGAGTCATCACCAGGCCACGGTCAGTCTGGGTGGTGGCCAGTGCGACAATCTGTTCCTCCAGCCATTTGCCCTGCTGCTGCACGCTCAACAGTTTGGATTCGCGCAGTGCCAGTTGCAGGCGTTGACGCTCAAGCTCCAGCTTCGCCGCACGCTCTTCGTTGAGCACCAGGTTGGTGTGCTCGCGGGCGATCTGGCTGTAGCGCTGGCTCAAATAGGAGTAATGCGCCACGTCCGAGCCACTGCCCCAATAAGTGGACAGGCGATCGGCACGGGCCAGGGATTCACCGGCACGGATCACGTCTTTCGGCGCGATACGCAGCACATTGGAATCTTCCTTGACCTTCTGGAAGTCAGCGCTGGCTTCCTGCAAGGCGGTTTCACTGTGTTGACCGGCGCAACCGTAAAGGCTGGCGCAACCCACGAGGATCAGAGTGCCGAAAGCTTTTGAAGTCAGGTTCATTGGGCATCCCCCAGTTGCTTGCGCAGGCGGACGATGCGGGTATTGAGCACGTTCAGCTGCTCTTCGCTCTTCTGGGTCAGCACTTTGGCTTCGGCCAGACGTGCATCCAGCTCGGCTTGTTCGGCACGCATCCGCGCGTTCTTGAAGGATTCGCCGGCCATGCTGCCCTTGGCCCGGTTGAACTTGTCTTCTGCCAGTTTCATTTCCGGCACTTCGTCGGCGGTGGCACCGACGGCCTTGGCCTGCTCGAGCGCCTGTTCGGTCAGGCGCATTTGTTCATTGGGTGCCGGATCGCTGGCGCAACCGGCCAGGGTCAGAACGGCCAGGGCCGTGAAAAGAACTCGATTACTCACTAAGAATCCCTACTGTTTTGGGGCGCTGACAGGTTGTTGCGGCGGCTGTTGCTGCTGCGCCTTCCAGCGCTCGATGTTGCGTTGCAGCGCGGCTTCCGTCAGGCCGGACGCGGGCAATTCTGTCATCTTTTTGGCCAGCTGTCCGCGCAACCACGGATCGTTACAGGCCGAGTTGTGGGAAAGCGCAATGAACAGACCGGGCCGGTCAATCGGTTGCTCGAAAGCCAGCAGATCATTGGCCATACCCAGTGCCTGCGCGGCCGCCATCCCCGAGTAGCGGCCGGCGAGTACATATTCCACCTCGCCCAGCAGAAGTTTCTGCAGGGCCTGAGTGAGGTTTGCCGTACGGGTCAGGGTCAATTGCTTCTCGGCGAAAGTACTGAATGCCTGGGTCATTCGAGACTTTTCCGACAATCCTCCTTGATGGCCCTGAAGATCCTTGGCTTCGCTGTAGACCAGCGTCGAGCCCTTGCGGGTCCACACCAGATAGTCGTTTTCCAGCAGCGGCGGATGAATGTAGTCGAGGTTTTCCAGCTCGTTGAAGGCCAGCGGCGCGTCGGCCAGCATGTCCATGCGTCCGCTGCGCACTTCGTCGAGGGCCTGCGCGCGCTTGCCGGCATACAGCAGTTCGACCTTGATACCCAAATCCTTCGCCACTTGCTGCAACAGGTCGGCACTGGCACCGATCAACTGTTTGGGATTCTGCGGATCCTGCCAGAGATACGGCGGTGCATCCGGGCTGCCGGTGACGACCAGTCGCTCGCATTTGCCCGCCGCCATGGACAACCCCGGCAACAGGCTGGAACACAGCAATAACGAGAAGCCCAACCGGCGATGCAGATCCATGGCGAAACGCTCCCACTCAAATCCGAGACAAAAAAAAGCCCGACCAACAGGCCGGGCTCTTTATAAGTGAAGCCGCCGGATTAGACCAGCTTCTCCAGCTCAGGTACGGCTTCGAACAGATCCGCCACCAGGCCGTAATCGGCCACCTGGAAGATCGGCGCTTCTTCGTCCTTGTTGATCGCAACGATCACTTTGGAGTCTTTCATGCCGGCCAGGTGCTGGATCGCGCCGGAGATACCGACGGCGATGTACAGCTGAGGGGCAACGATCTTGCCGGTCTGACCGACCTGCATGTCGTTCGGTACGAAACCTGCGTCGACTGCGGCGCGGGAAGCACCCACCGCAGCGCCCAGCTTGTCGGCCAGAGCGTACAGGTGTTTGAAGTTGTCACCGTTCTGCATGCCGCGGCCGCCGGAAACGACGATCTTGGCAGCGGTCAGCTCAGGACGATCAGATTTCGCAAGCTCTTCGCTGACGAAGCTGGAAGTGCCGGCGTTGTGAGCAGCGGCAACTGCTTCAACGGCAGCCGAACCACCTTCAGCGGCAACCGGGTCGAAACCGGTGGCACGCACGGTGATCACTTTGATTGCAGCGGTCGATTGCACGGTAGCGATGGCGTTACCGGCGTAGATCGGGCGCTTGAAAGTGTCAGCGCTTTCGACCGAGATAATCTCGGAGATCTGGTCAACGTCCAGCTGCGCGGCAACGCGCGGCAGGATGTTTTTGCCGTTGGAAGTGGCGGCAGCCAGGATGTGGCTGTAGCCCTTGCCCAGTTCGGCAACCAGTGGAGCAACGTTTTCCGGCAACTGATGCGCGTAGGCAGCATTGTCGGCGTTCAGGACTTTGCTCACACCAGCGATTTTCGCAGCGGCTTCAGCCACGGCGCCAGCACCCTGGCCTGCGACCAGAACGTGGATGTCGCCACCGATTTTGGCAGCGGCAGCAACGGTGTTCAGGGTAGCCGGGGCCAGCACCTTGTTGTCGTGTTCGGCGATTACCAAGATAGTCATGATTAGATTACCTTCGCTTCGTTTTTCAGTTTCTCGACCAGTTCAGCCACCGACTTGACCTTGATGCCTGCGCTGCGTGCAGCTGGCGCTTCGACTTTCAGGGTCTTGTTGGTGGAGGCGGTGGAAACGCCCAAAGCGTCCGGAGTCAGCGTCTCGAGAGGCTTCTTCTTGGCTTTCATGATGTTTGGCAGGGACGCGTAGCGCGGCTCGTTCAAACGCAGGTCGGTGGTGACGATCGCTGGCAGCTTCAGGGAAACGGTCTGCGCGCCTCCGTCGATTTCGCGGGTCACGGCAACGCTGTCGCCGGAGACTTCGACTTTCGAGGCGAAAGTGCCCTGACCGTAGCCGCTCAGTGCAGCGAGCATCTGGCCGGTCTGGTTGTTGTCGCTGTCGATGGCCTGTTTGCCCAGGATCACCAGCTGAGGCTGTTCCTTGTCGACCACGGCCTTGAGCAGCTTGGCCACGGCCAGGGAAGTCAGGTCTTCAGCGGATTCGACGAGGATGGCGCGGTCGGCACCCAGAGCCAGTGCGGTACGCAGCTGTTCCTGAGCGGTGGACGGGCCGATGGAGACGACGACGATTTCAGTCGCAACACCTTTTTCTTTCAGGCGTACGGCTTCTTCCACTGCGATTTCGCAGAACGGGTTCATCGACATCTTGACGTTGGCGAGGTCTACGCCGGAATTGTCCGCCTTGACGCGAACCTTGACGTTGTAATCCACAACGCGTTTGACAGCTACAAGAACCTTCATGGATTCCTCGTTACTCTCCGGTGAAAAGAAAGTCGCCTAGGCGAACCTGGCGGTTGATGCTCATCGGGCACAAGGGCACCTCCAAAAACGCCGGCTGAGTCGGATGACCGTTCGTCAGTCGTGACCGACGAGTCATGCCGCTTCGCGGTGTGTAAACTGCGCGCCGAACCTGCGCTGCGCATCACCGGTTACCGCCTACGCCCTGTCTTTAGAGGTGCTCTTGAAACCACCATTCAGCCTACGGCGAGCGCAAAACCGCCCGTATCTTGACCGGAACGCCCATTCTGGTCAATACGCCAAAATGCCCTGTCATAAGCCGCGCTTCTTTGATTTCTCTGGGCTGGAGCCGATTCAAACAAACGTTTGTATTGGACGCTAAGAGTGGTGTAGATATAATGCGCCGCCTAGAGAGAAAGGTGGTTTGCCCATTATTAGCCTTGACGTTAACGTAAAGGCAATAACGGATACGACACCGAACCTCCAAATTAGAAAAAAAACTGTTGAGCCTTGAGTAGGAGATAGCCTGTGGAACGCGAATACATGGAATTCGACGTGGTCATCGTCGGTGCCGGCCCCGCTGGCCTGTCCGCCGCCTGCCGTCTGAAGCAGAAGGCCGCCGAAGCCGGTAAGGAAATCAGCGTCTGCGTGGTCGAAAAAGGCTCCGAAGTCGGCGCGCACATCCTGTCCGGTGCCGTATTCGAACCACGGGCCCTGAACGAACTGTTCCCGGACTGGAAAGAGCTCGGCGCCCCGCTGAACACCCCCGTCACCCGCGATGACATCTTCGTGCTGAAAAACGCCGAAAGCGCGCAGAAAATTCCTGACTTCTTTGTGCCCAAAACCATGCACAACGAAGGCAACTACATTATCTCCCTCGGCAACCTGTGCCGCTGGCTCGCTCAGCAGGCCGAGAACCTGGGCGTGGAAATCTACCCGGGCTTCGCCGCTCAGGAAGCGCTGATCGATGAAAACGGCGTGGTACGCGGGATCATCACCGGCGACCTCGGCGTCGACCGCGAAGGCCATCCGAAAGAAGGCCTGTACACCCCGGGCATGGAACTGCGTGGCAAATACACGCTGTTCGCCGAAGGTTGCCGTGGCCACATCGGCAAGCAACTGATCAAGCGCTACAACCTCGACAGCGATGCCGACGCCCAGCACTACGGCATCGGCCTGAAAGAAATCTGGGAAATCGACCCGGCCAAACACCAGCCAGGCCTGGTGGTACACACCGCCGGTTGGCCGATGGACATCATGGGCACCGAGAACACCGGCGGCTCGTTCCTCTATCACCTGGAAAACAATCAGGTGGTCGTCGGCCTGATCGTCGATCTCTCCTACAGCAATACCTACCTGTCGCCATTCGACGAATTCCAGCGCCTCAAGCATCACCCGGTGCTCAAGCAATACCTGGAAGGCGGCAAGCGCATCAGCTACGGCGCACGTGCGATCTGCAAGGGCGGCCTGAACTCGCTGCCGAAGATGGTGTTCAAGGGCGGCGCGTTGATCGGTTGCGACCTCGGCACCCTGAACTTCGCCAAGATCAAAGGCAGCCACACCGCGATGAAGTCCGGCATGCTCGCCGCGGAATCCGTGGCCGACGCGCTGTTCGCTGAAAAGGATGGCAGCGAAGAACTGACCACCTACGTCGACGCCTTCAAGAAGAGCTGGCTCTACGAAGAACTGTTCGCCAGCCGCAACTTCGGCCCGGCGATCCACAAGTTCGGCGCCATCGTCGGCGGCGGTTTCAACTGGCTGGACCAGAACATCTTCGGCGGCAAACTGCCGTTCACCCTGCACGACACCAAGCCGGACTACGCCTGCCTCAAACTCGCGGCCGACTGCAAGAAGATCGATTACCCGAAACCCGACGGCAAGATCAGCTTCGACAAGCTGAGTTCGGTGTTCATCTCCGGTACCAACCATGAAGAAGAACAGCCGTGCCACCTGAAGCTGACCGACCCGACCATCCCGTTGAGCCGCAACCTGCCGATGTACGACGAACCGGCGCAGCGCTACTGCCCGGCCGGCGTGTATGAAGTGATCACCAAGGAAGACGGCGAGAAGCGCTTCCAGATCAACGCCCAGAACTGCGTGCACTGCAAGACCTGTGACATCAAGGACCCTTCGCAGAACATCACCTGGGTGACGCCGGAAGGCGCCGGCGGCCCGACCTACCCGAATATGTAAGTCGAACCGCTGAACATCAAGGCTCCCAGCATGGGGGCCTTTTTGTTGCCCGCGATTTGTACAGGATCAAGCCGCCCGCTCATCCCCCGGGCTGCGCTCGAAATAGCGTTTGTATTCGCGACTGAACTGCGACGTGCTCTGATACCCCACCCGATGCGCCACCTGCGCAACCCCCAATCCCTCGGCGATCAACAACGTCTGCGCCTTCAACAAACGTAAACGCTTCAGATACTGCACCGGCGACAGCAACGTGCTGCGTTTGAAGTGTTCGTGAAAAGTCGAAACGCTCATGTTCGCGCAACCGGCCAGCGTCTCGACATTCAACGGCTCGGTGTAATGCGCATGCAGATGGCTGATCGACGCCGCCACCCGGGCGAACTGCCCTTGCTGCTCGACCAGTGCCCGCAGCACATCGGCCTGAGGCCCGCGCAACGCGACGAACAACAACTCCCGCACCCGCGCCGGCCCGAGAATCTGGCATTCCAGCGGATCGTGCAGACAGCGCAGCAAGCGCTCGACACAACCGCGCATGTCATCGTCGAGCACCACCGAGGTCATCGACTCCGGGGTCTGCGCCGGAATATGCCGCCCCGGCGCCAGCCCCATGGCCAGCACCAGTTCACCGAGCAACACCCGGTCGATCGCCACCGAGACACCCAGCAACGGCGCGTCCGGCAACGCATAGGTCTCGCACTCGAACGGCACCGGCAACGCCTGGATCAGGTAATGTCCGGCGCCGTATTCCATGGTGCGCGGCCCCAGGTAGGCCAGTTTGCTGCCCTGGGCGATGATCATCAGGCTCGGTTCATAAATGTGCGGGCCACGGGCGACGTCGCAACTGGCGCGCAGCACCTGCACGCCCGGCAGCCCGGTCTGGCTGTAACCATCGCGCAGCGCCAGCGGTTCGATCAGCGAAACCAGGGTGGCGTTGGCATCAAGGTGACGGGTCAATTGCATCGGGTGGCTCTTCAGAAAAATCACGGAAAAAGGGATAAAAGCATCATCGCAGATCCTTTTGCCAATGCGACCGATCAACCCCGCATGCCGGAGGATTAGGCATGACACCCGGAGGAATCGCCATGGCCGGACAACCGGACGGCGCCCAGAATGCGCCGCCTCACTTGTCACTGCTTTTGCGAGGTTTCACATGTACACCGCCATCGGCTATGCCGCTCAAACGGCCACCACGCCCCTCGCCCCGATGAAATTCGAACGCCGCAGCCCTCGGGCCGACGACGTCGCCATCGACATCCTGTACTGCGGCGTCTGCCACTCCGACATCCATCAGGCGCGTAACGAATGGGGCATCGCCGTTTACCCGTTGATGCCCGGCCACGAGATCGTCGGAAAAGTCACCGCTGTCGGTGCGAACGTCACCAAACACAAGGTCGGTGATCTGGTCGGTGTCGGCTGCATGGTCGACTCCTGCCGCACCTGCGAAGCCTGCCAGTCGAACCTCGAGCAATACTGCCTCGAAGGCCCGACCATGACCTATGCCACACCCGACCGGGTCGACGGCAGCAACACCATGGGCGGTTATTCGGACAGCATCGTGGTCAGCGAACACTTCGTGGTGCGCATCCCCGAGAAGCTGGATCTGGCGGCTGCTGCGCCGATTCTCTGCGCCGGCATCACCACCTACTCGCCGCTCAAGCACTACGGCGTGAAGGCCGGCGACAAAGTCGGGATTCTCGGCATGGGCGGCCTCGGCCACATGGGCATCAAGTTCGCCAAGGCCATGGGCGCCGAAGTGACCCTGTTCACCCGTTCGGCGAGCAAGGCCGCGGAAGGTCGTCGCCAGGGCGCCGATCATGTGATCGTCTCCACCGACGAAGAGCAGATGAAAGCCGCAGCCGGTTATTTCGACTTCCTGCTCGACACCATTCCGGTGCAGCACGATCTCAACCCGTACCTCGACACCCTGCGCTTCGACGGCGTGCACATTCTGGTGGGCCTGATCGAACCGATCGATCCGCCGGTTCACGCCGCGAAGCTGGTACTGGGTCGTCGTGTACTGGCCGGTTCGTTGATCGGTGGCGTCGCCGAAACCCAGGAAGTGCTGGATTTCTGCGCCGAGCACAACATCAGCTGCGACATCGAGATGCTCGACATCCGCCAGATCAACGAGGCCTACGCCCGCATGATTGCCGGTGATGTGAAGTACCGTTTCGTGATCGACATGGCGACCCTGAAGCTCTAAATCTTCAAGCCAAGTTCTGCCGAGAGCCGGGCCGTGACCCCTTTGATCAGGGGAATCAGCTCGGCCATTTTCTCCAGCGGCATGTACGGCACGGTGCTGGCGATGCTGATCGCCGCGACGATGCGCTTGCTCGCGTCGCGGATCGGCGCCGCCACGCAGCGGATCGACGGTTCGTTGTCTTCCAGATCGAACGCGTAGCCACCGGCCACGTATTCGATCATCCGCTGCTCCAGTTGCTCCCACGACTGCTGGGGATGTTGCGGCCAGAACTGACTTTTCCCACCCGCCGGCAGACTGATGTCGTACAGACGCTGCCAGTCCTGCGGCGCGTCATCCAGCATCAAGGCCTTGCCGATCCCGGTGCGCGCCAACGGCATGCGATGGCCGACCCGCGAGCGCATTTCCGGGCCGTTGCGTCCCGGATTCTTTAACAAGTACAACACCTCGTCACCTTCACGGATGCCCAGGTGAACGGTGTCACCGGTCAGCGCCGACAACTCGTCCAGATAAGGCCCGGCGAGGTTCACCAGCGGCAATTCTTCACGCGCCTGGAAACCCAGTTCGATCAGTTTCGGCCCCAGCAGATAACCGACTTGCGGCACGACGCGCAGATAACGCTCGTCCACCAGACAACTGGCCAGACGATGGGTGGTGCTGCGGGTGGTGCCGATCAGGCGGGCAATCTCTTTGAGATCGCGGGCGCCACTGGCAACGGCCTGCACCACACCCAACCCGCGAAGCAGGGTCTGGGTGCCGGTCGGCGCGGTGTCCTTGGCGGTTTTCGGGGCGTCTTCCTGCATATCCAGCCTTTAGCGTTGAGCGAGGGAACGGGCGGCATTATGGTCGCCCGACAGGGACGACTACAACTCGATGCGCTCGACCTTGCCCACCAGCAGCACGTAGGACAAAGCACCGATCAATGCCAGAACCGCGATGTAAGTGATCGCCGGAGCGAACGAATCACCGCTGGCCAGGAAGCCGATGACGATCGGCGTGGCAATCGCCGACAGGTTGCCGATGAAGTTGAATACCCCGCCCGTCAGTCCAAGCAACCGCGCCGGCGCCAGCGTCGACACCAGCGACCAGGTTATCGACGCCAGCCCGTTGCCGAAAAACGCCAGGGCCAGGAAGGCAATCACCAGCGGCGTCGACTCGACGAAATTGGCGCCGATGATCGCGGTGGAAATCAGCAACCCGCCAATGATCGGCAACTTGCGCGCAAACCCGACGCTGCAGCCACGACGGATCAGGAAGTCGGAAAAGAACCCGGAACACAGCACGCCGATAAACGCGGCGAGAAACGGCAGCGACGCCAGCAGGCCGGACTTGATGAAGTCCATGCCGCGATACTTCACCAGATAGGTCGGGAACCACGTCAGGAAAAACCACAGCGTCGAGTTCAGGCAGAACTGGCCGAGGTAAATCCCCCACAACTTGCGCTTGCTGAGGACGATGCCGAGATCGGTCCAGCTGAATTTCGCCTTCACCTTGGCGGTTTCAGCGGCGATGTCCACCAACCCGCCGCCCTCGCGGATCAAGTCGATTTCGCCTTCGTTGGCGCCTTTGAAATCACGCGGCTCGCGATACACCGCGTACCAGATCGCCGCCCACAAGATGCCCACCGCACCGGTCACGACAAACACCATGTGCCAGCCAAATTCATGTTGCAGCCACGCCAGCACCGGCGTCAGGAACGCCAGCCCGACAAACTGCCCGGAGGTGTAGAAACCGATGGCCGTGGCCCGCTCGCGCTCGGGGAACCAGGTTGTCACCACGCGGCTGTTGATCGGATATGCCGGCGCTTCCAGCGCACCGACCGCCATGCGCAGCACAAACAGCGCGATGAAACTGGCGGCGAATCCGAGCATCACCGTGGCCAGCGACCACAACAGCAGCGCGACGCTATAGAGGATGCGCGGTGGCACCCGGTCAACCAGCCAGCCGCCGGGGATCTGCATGGCGGCGTAGGTCCAGCCGAACGCGGAAAAGATCAGCCCGACATGCACCGGATCGATGCCCAGTTCGGTGGTGAGTGCCGGGGCGGCAATCGACAGGTTGCTGCGGTCGAGGTAGTTGATGACCACGGTGATGAACAGCAACACCATGATGAAGAATCGCTTGCGGCTGGGCGTGACTAACGTCGCTTGCCCGGTGAGGGTTTGCGGTTGCATGGGGAGCGCCTCTTCTTATGTTTATTGAGGTCGGTTGTGAAACTTGTACTGCTCACCCAGTGGGAGCTGGCTTGCCAGCGATGACGGCGGCACATCCAACATTGATGTGTCAGATATACCGCTATCGCTGGCAAGCCAGCTCCCACAAGGTTCAGTGGTGTGTCAGGAAAGACTCACCACTCGGCAAAACTGCCATCGGCATGGCGCCAGATCGGGTTGCGCCAACGGTGGCCGACCGTCGCACGTTCGATGACGTATTCCTCGTTGATTTCGATCCCCAGCCCCGGGCCGTTGGGGATCTTCACAAAGCCTTTGTCGTAGTCGAACACCCGCGGGTCCTTCACATAATCGAGCAGGTCGTTGCTCTCGTTGTAATGGATGCCCAGGCTCTGCTCCTGGATAAACGCGTTGTAACAAGCGGCGTCCAGTTGCAGACACGCTGCCAGTGCAATCGGCCCCAGCGGGCAGTGCAGCGCCAGCGCCACGTCATAGGCTTCAGCCATGTTGGCGATCTTGCGGGTCTCAGTGATGCCGCCCGCGTGGGAGGCATCCGGCTGGATGATGTCGACGTAACCTTCGCTCAACACCCGTTTAAAATCCCACCGCGAAAACAGCCGCTCGCCGAGGGCAATCGGGGTGCTGGTCAGCGGTGCCAGTTCTTTCAGCGCTTCGTAGTTTTCGCTGAGCACCGGCTCTTCGATGAACATCAGTTTGTACGGGTCGAGTTCCTTCATCAGCACCTTGGCCATGGGCTTGTGCACCCGGCCATGGAAGTCGACGCCGATGCCGACGTTAGGCCCCACCGCATCACGCACGGCGGCGACGTTGGCCAGCGCCAGGTCGACTTTCTCGAAGGTATCGAGGAATTGCAGCTCTTCGGTGCCGTTCATTTTCACCGCAGTGAAACCACGACTCACCGCCTCTTTCGCGGCCCGCGCGGTGTCTGCCGGGCGGTCGCCGCCGATCCACGAATACACACGAATCTTGTCCCGCACCTGACCACCGAGCAGATCGCTGACCGACACACCTAGCGCCTTGCCCTTGATGTCCCACAACGCCTGGTCGATGCCGGCCAGTGCGCTCATGTGGATCGCGCCGCCCCGGTAGAAGCCGCCGCGATAGAGCACGGTCCAGATGTCTTCGATATTGCGTGGGTCTTTGCCGATCAGGTAGTCGGACAATTCCTCGACCGCAGCAGCGACGGTGTGGGCGCGGCCCTCGACCACGGGCTCGCCCCAACCGGTGACGCCCTCGTCGGTTTCGACCTTGAGGAAGCACCAGCGCGGCGGGACGATGAAGGTGGTGAGTTTGGTGATTTTCATCTGCTTGTCTCTCTTGTTAGATGCAGCGCACGCAGCGCCAAAAGTCTTAGCGAAGGGCTTTCCAGGCCGCCACGTAGGCCTTGGCATTGGCCGCCACTTGTTCAGTCGTCATGCCCGGTTTGAACAGCCCCGAACCGAGGCCGAAACCTTTGACGCCGGCGTCGATGAACGCCTGCATGTTGTCCGGGGTAATGCCGCCGACCGGCGCCAGGATCGTCCCGACCGGCAACACCGCCAGCCACGCTTTCACCACCGCCGGCCCCATCTGCTCGGCCGGGAACAACTTGAGAATGTCGGCCCCCTCCTCCAGCGCGGCGAAGGCTTCGGTCGGCGTGGCAACACCCGGCGACAGATACAGCCCCGCCGCTTTCGCCGCCCGCAACACCTTGGCGTCGCTGTGGGGCATGACGATCACCTGGCCGCCGGCCTCCTTCACCAAATCCACCTGTTCCGGGGTCAGCACCGTGCCGGCGCCGATCAGGCAATCGGCGGGCAGGGTCTTACGCAGGATGCGAATGCTTTCGTACGGCGCGGGGGAATTGAGCGGTACTTCGATGACGCGAAATCCGGCCGCATACAGGACTTCTCCGACAGCCGCGGCTTCCTGCGGATGCAGGCCGCGCAGGATCGCGATCAGACCGTTTTGCGCCAGTGCTTGCTTGAGCATGTCAGGCCTCCAGTCAGGGTTAACGGGATGAGGAATCGATCAGTCCGGCGGCGAGTGCGAGTTGCCACAGCCCACACTCGGTGGCCTGTTCGGCCAGGGTCACCCGGACGAAACCGCAGGCGTCGAGGGCACGGCTGTAACGGGCGCACAACTGCGCGTTGCCGATGAGGATGATCGATGGAAGATGTGCGCTGTTGCGCCGGCGTCGCTGCACGGTGGCCAACGCTGTCAGCTCGTGGCCGATCAGCAGGCCAGACAGATAATCCGGTTGCGCGGTGGCGCCGAGTTCACCGGTCAGGCCGAGGCTGCGGGCACTGAACAACGTCGACAGCACGCCGATCTCGCCCTCGGCCGACAACGCCACCTGCACGCCGCGATCAAATGCCTCGGCGTCGAACGTCGTGCTGTGCTGCTGGGTACGGCCGAGAATGCTGTGTTCGCTGAGCACGGCGAACACTTCGCCGGTCATGAAGGTGTCGAAGCGAGTGATGCAGCCGTCGGCCACTTCCACCCATTTCGAATGACTGCCCGGCAGGCCGATCAATAGATCGTCGCCCGCCTCTACCGGCAGATTCTGCAGGACGCCGAGGACCTGGGTTTCTTCGCCGCGCATCACGTTCGGTAGTCCGGAGCGCTGAATCACACCCGGCACGATATGCACATCGACACCGCGAAGACTGCGAACGGTTTGCAGGGATTTTCCGAGATCGGCGACGTTGGCCGGCGTATCGCGGTAGGACGCTTCGCACCAGCCCTGGGCGCTACCGACCATGCCGCAGGCAATCACCGGCAAGTCGGGCTGCGTATCGAGCCAGTCACCGCAGGCCTCGTCGAACGCCAACTCAAAACCCTCGGCGCATTCACGACCGTTGATGACCCGCGGTGTCTTCGGCAACTGCATGATCCCGAACGACAGCGACCGCTGCGCCAGCACCTGCCCGCCCGCCGCGAGTTTGTAAGCACGTAGGGAGGTCGTCCCCCAATCGAGCGCGATCAATTGCGCCAGCATCGCTTCACCTGTTTTGTTATTGGCAGTGAGTGAGCTGGACTATAAACCCGGGCACAACAAAATCTCAATATATAAATAACAGTCCCACAATATGAGACATAAACAAAAAAATACCGCAGGCCGTAACAGCGTCTTCAGAGAAATTCACTTTCCCTGCAGGAACCGTCTCGGGCTGCGGTAGTCCTGGCGCGGCTCAGTTGCCCTCGGCAAACTCGCGCAATACCTTGCCATCCATGCGATACCTCACCCACTCCTCCTGCGGCTGGGCGCCGAGGGATTTGTAGAACTCGATGGCCGGGGTGTTCCAGTCCAGCACGCTCCATTCGAAGCGGCCGCAGTCGTTGGCGCAGGCGATTTTCGCAAGGTGGCGCAGCAGGGTTTTGCCGGCGCCGCCGCCCCGTTGCTCGGGAGTGATGTAGAGGTCTTCGAGGTACAGGCAGTTGCTGCCCAGCCAGGTCGAATAGCTGAAGAAGAACACCGCGAAACCGATCGGCAAACCGTCGCGCAGGCAGATCAGGCCGTGGGCGGTGGCGCCTTCGCTGAACAGGCTGCGCTCGATGTCGGCGACGCTGGCGATGACTTCGTGACGGGCCTTTTCGAAGTCTGCAAGTTCAGTGATGAACGCGAGGATTTGCGGAGCATCGCTGGGGGTCGCCGGGCGGATTTCGATCGTCATGGACGGGCCTTGTCGGAAAAAGGAAAACGCCATACTAAGGTGGCGCGCGGCGCTCGTCACATGGCAATCCACAGATTAGGCTAACGCCGCCGATGACTCTGAAGGATATTCATGAACGCATTCGAACCGCTAGCCCCACTCGCCGCCGAACTGCTGCCCCACGCACTGGAACCGTCGGAGGACGGCGCTCACGATCTTTCGCACCTGCAGCGGGTCTGGCACAACGCGCGCACCTTGCAGGCCGAGGAAGGCGGCGATCTTGAAGTCCTTCTGGCAGCGGTGTTGCTGCACGATTGCGTGGCCGTGGAAAAAAACTCGCCCCTGCGTTCACAGGCATCGCGTCTGGCGGCGGAAAAGGCGTCAAAGGTGCTGGCAAACCTGAACTGGCCCGAAGCCAAAATCAGCGCCGTCATCCACGCTATCGAAGCCCACAGTTTTTCCGCGAACATGACCCCGCTCACCGTCGAAGCCCGACTGATGCAGGACGCCGACCGTCTAGACTCCCTCGGCATGCTCGGCGTCGCCCGCACTTTCTACACTGCCGGACGCATGGGCAGCGCGTTGTACGACCCACACGATCCCGAAGCCCGGGAAAGGGACTACGACGACAAGCGATTCTGCCTCGATCATTTCCAGACCAAACTTCTGCACCTTGCCGACGGTTTCCAGACCGCTGCCGGTCAACGTCTGGCACAGCTCCGTCATCAGCGCCTGAAAGGTTTCATGGAGCAATTCAAGGAAGAGATCGGCGTCGCCTGAAGGCGTTACTCCGGTCATTCACGATCCTGAGATCGCCAAGCTCAGACCTAAACCACGGGCGCGACGTGTTAGATAGATGACGCTCAATTTTTCCGGTCAAGGAACCGCGTCATGCCTCAAGCAACACCCCAGGTCCCGGGCAAACTGTTCGGCCTGTTCTGCCTCGCCAGTTATCTGTTGTCGCTGTCTTATGGCGCGACGTTTTTGCTCTCGCTGCTGATCGGTTCTCGCGGCGGCAACGAGCACGATGCCGGCAGCGTGATCAGTGCGGCGATGCTCAGCACCTTCGTTGCGGTGCTGGTGTCCGGGCACCTGTCCGACTGGCTGGGTGCGGCGCGTTCGATTGCGCTGTTCGGGCTGTTGCTGGTGGCGGCGAGTCTAGGGTTTGCGATGACGCCGGGGTTCGGCCATCTGTTGCTGTTTTTCGGTTTGCTGCTTGGATTGGGCTGGGGCGTTTTTTATACGCTGGGGCCGATCATCGTCGCCAGTCTGGTGAGCCCGGCACAGCGGGCGAAATACTTTGCGCTGCTGTCCGGCAGCATGATGACCGGGATCGGCAGCGGCCCGCTGCTCGGGCGTGCGGCGAGTGCGCTGGGTTTGCCGGTGACGTCGGCGTTCTATCTGGCGGCGGTGGCGAGCCTGATCGGCGTGCTGCTGTTCTGGCGTCTCGGTACCCGCCTGAAAAGTACACAAGCCGCGTCAGCGGCAAAAATCAGCTGGCAGGCGACTGCTCAGGTGCTCGGTTCACGAGCCGTGTTTCCGATCATCATGGTCGGCCTCGGCGGTTGCGTGTTCGGCGGGCTGTCGAGCTTCCAGACCAGCTATGCCGCCGCCCGTTCGCTGGATTATTCGCTGTTCTTCCTGGGCTTCATGAGCGCCGCCATCAGCAGCCGGATGTTGATTGCAGGCTACGTGGTAAAGCTCGATCCGCTGTGGGCGTCGTGTCTACTTTCGGGATTGATGCTGGGCTCGATCGTGCTGTTTGCGTTCGGCGTGCAGAGCGGTTTCAGCTATCTGCTGGCGGCAGTGATGCTCGGTGTCGGTTACGGCCTCACCTACTCGGTAATCAATGGACTCGCCGCCAACGAGGCGCCGGCCGGCACCACATCCCAGGCATTGTTGCTGTTCAGTCTTTCTTATTTCATCGGTGTATTCGGCTTCCCGCTGCTGGCCGGAAAAATCATCGTCGAACACGGCATGACGACGCTGTTGCTGACGGTGCTGGCGGTGGCGGCGTTGAACTGGTCGATCACTGTCGGCCGTCTGCTCTGGCGACGACTCAGGGTGGAAAGCGCACTGACGAACTGAACCGTTCGTCATTCAATCGGCACCTATGCCGCACGAGGGCAGACCAAGATCAGGTAAGGATTCCAATCACTGGAGACACACCATGATCTCGTCAAGGTTGACTGCTCTCGTTTTTGCCGCCCTGCTCTCTCCCGTGGCGTTCGCCGCGACTGCCACGGGCACCGGCCCCACCGACCCGGTCACGCCACCGCGCGCGCCTGCGATCAACAGCGCGCCGGGCATGAATACCGATGGCTCCGGCGTTCCGCTGATCAATCAGCCGCCGGCCACCGGAACCGATCCGCGCACCCAGGGCAATGACCCCGGCCGTCAGGGCGGAATGAACACGCCGGATTCTCCCACTACCCCCGACAACTCGGGCTCCGGCATCGGTTCGAAAACCACCACCGGAGGCTCGGGTTCCGAAGGCACCGGTCAGTAGGCGGAAGATTCGCGGATCAGCGCATCGACTTCGTCAGAGCCCGGCGCGGTCGCCGGCCCCCAGCGAGTGACGGCCAACGCAGCGGCGGCGTTGGCGCGCCTCGCGGCTTCATCAGCCGCCAGACCTTGCGCCAGCCCGGCGACAAACACACCGGCATGGGCATCGCCGGCGCCGTTGCTGTCCACGGCCTGCACCTTGAAGCCCGGCACATGCTGGCGTTCGCCGTGCTGATGAATCCAGCAGCCTTGCGGGCCGTCGCGCACCACCATCAGCACCTCCTGCGGCAGGTGCACGGCCAAGCGATCCAGCGCCGTTTCGATGTCCGCTGCGCCGGTGAAACGCAGCGCCTCGACACTGTTGCTGGTCCACACGTCGATGCGCGGCAGCAGCGCCTGCATCATCGGTGAGTCCGGTGATTCCACCAGCGGGCCCGGATCGAACACCACGTTGATCATCTTCGGCAGCGCCAGCGTCCAGTCCAGCAACGCTTGGGCCTTGCCGCTGTGCAACAGGCTGTAGCCGCTGACGTAGACGTAGTCCCCCGCCTCGGCAGCAACACTGTTCAGTTCCGCATTAGTGACTTCACCTTCGGCACCAATGTAGGAAATGAAACTGCGCTCGGCCGAGGCATCGGTCAGTGCCACGCAAATCCCGGTGTCACGTTCTGCTGGCTGTTCGATGCCGATGCGGATGCCTTCGGCGTTCATCGCCTGTCGTGCCAGATCACCGAAACGACCGTTGCCGTGGCGACCCAGATAGACCACCGGCAAACCGTTACGCGCGGCGGCAGCCATCACATTGAAACCGCCGCCGGCTTCAAAACTGGCGGACTGCGCCAGCACGTCGCCACCGATTTGCGGCAGCGCATCCACGGCCATGACCAGGTCGATGATGACCTGGCCGGTGTGCAACATCTTAGGCATGAGCATTCTCGGTTTGCGCAGCGCGGCGGTCTTTCGCCCCGCCGAGTACGAAGTAAATGCCGCCGGCCACCACAAAGGTCACGATCCAGCCGAGGCCGTTATGGCCTAGCCAGGAATCGGACAGGAAGCCCTTGAACCAGACGTTCTCGGCGGTGGTGCCGATGGTGGTGAAGCTGAAGCCCAGCACGATGGCAATCGCCCACGCGCCGAACGCGCGCCACTCGATGCCGCCGCTGTACCAGTAGGCGCTGCTCGGGCTGACATCGAGCAGGTCTTTGGGGCTGTAGTAGTGACGGTGAATCAGGTCGACCACGAAGATCCCGACCCACGCGGTGATCGGCACCGCCAGCAGGGAAATAAAGGTGATGAATGGGCCGTAGAAACTGTCGGCGATCAGCATGAAATAGATCGAACCGGCGAAGATCGCGACGATGTCGACCACCACCGCGTACACGCGTTTGACCTTCAGGCCGAGGGTCAGCGTGGTCAGCCCGGCGGAGTACACCGACAGGTTGTTCGACAGCAGCAGGCCACCGAATGCGGTGATCAAGTACGGTACGGCCATCCAGGTCGGCAGCATGTCGCGGATCGCCACGATCGGGTCAGTCGCCGAGGCCAGGTCGTTGTTGCCCACCGACAACAGGCCGCCGAGGGTGATCAGCAGCACCAGCGGAATCCCCGCTCCGAACGCCGCCGACGCGACCAGCCGCACAGCCTTGACGCTGCGATGCTGATAACGCGACATGTCGGCGCCGGCGTTGGCCCAGCCGATCCCGGTGCCGGCCGCCATGGTGCCGATACCAATGATCATCGCGCTCATCGGCGCCGGAGTGGCGTTGAACACCGCGCTCCAGTCGATGGTTGCGCAAAGGAAGCCGCCCACCAGAATGTTCAGCGCGCCGAACACGTAGGTCGCCCACTTCTGGATCACCAGCAACGTGGCGTGGCCGAGGCCGGACACCGACAGGGTCAGCAGCACGAAAATCGCGATGAAGATCAGGGTCAGCACCGGTGCGCTTTTGGCTTCCACCGGCGAGCCGAACAGGATCGAGCACAACGACAGCAACACGAACGCCGCCGTGGTGGTGTTGACGGTTTCCCAGCCCAGGCGCGACATCAGCGACACCAGCGTCGGGCCGATATTGCCGCGCACACCGAAGATTGCCCGTGACAGGGTCAGGCTCGGCGCACGACCGCGACGGCCGGCAATCGAGATGATCCCCACCACCGCGAACGAGCCGGCAGCACCGAGGATCGCGACGATGATCGCCTGCCAGATCGCCAGGCCGCGAAACGCAACCAGCGTGGCGCCCAGCGGCAGGCCGAGGATGGAAATGTTGGCCGCAAACCAGACCCAGAACAGTTGCAGCGGATGACCGTTGCACTCGCCTTCCGGCACCGGTTCGATGCCCCGGGTTTCCAGTTGCCCGGCGCTTTGCCCGACGTTCGATGAACTCATGAAAAATGCTCCTGTTTGCCTTTATTGTGGTTGTGGCAATGACGCAGAACGACAAGACATCCCGCCCTTCCTGGGCCTGTCTGCGCGATCCATTGCGAGTGAATATTCAAGACTTGTGGTGCGCCCATCGCTGGCAAGCCAACTCCCACAGGTTCGAAGTGAACCTTGAGACTGCACCATCCCTGTGGGAGCTGGCTTGCCAGCGAAGGCGTCAGTTCAATCAGCGCAAGGCCAATAGCCCTTGCACCAATGGCTCCATCTCCAGATCATTGACGGTTTTGACGGTTTCAATCATCGCCGCCGGCCAGCTCTCAAGGCCCAGGCAGGCCCCGAGCATGGCGCCGAGAATCGCCGCGATGGTGTCAGTGTCGCCACCGAGACTGGCGGCCATGCACAGCGCATCGAACGGCGTCATTTCACCCACCGCGACTTGCTGCGCGAGGGCGAACGACACCACCACCGATTCCTGCGACGCCACCGAGGTGCCGATCACGTCGTACAGCAGATCCGCGAGCAACACCGGGTCACTCTCGACACTGATGCTGCGTGCCCAACTGATCCGCGAGGCGATACGCCCGCCGGCCACCCAGTGCCCGTGCGCTTCCGCTTGCTGAGCGATCTGCTGGCCGAGATTCAGCGCCTCGCCCAGATCCAGGCCGTTGATGCCGGCCGAAACCACCGCCGCCACCGCCGCCGCGCTGGAAATCCCCAACGTGGTGTTGTGAGTGACCTGACAGGCTTGCACCACCGCCGCGATAAACCGCTCGGGGTCGGCAACATCCGCCGCAATCCCTACCGGGGTGATGCGCATCGCCGCACCGTTGGTGGTGCCGTAGCGCCCGGCCTCTTCCGGCGAATGGCCGGCGAGGATCATTTCGATCGCACGTTTGGTCGACGGGCCGAGCAAGTCCTGCGAACCCTTGGCCTGCATCTCGGCTTCCCATTCGATCAGCCGTTGCGCGAGTACCGCCGGCTCGATCCGGCCCTTGCCTGCGACCAGCAACTCGCCGACCAGAATCGCCTGTTCGGTGTCATCGGTGATCGAGCCCTTGGGCATGTTCGCGGCAATCGGTTGCAAGGGGCCGGCATCTTGCAGATCGGTGATCTGGCCGAAGCGTTGCTTGATGGTTTCGCGGTTCAGGGATTGCGTCGGCATGCCCAGCGCGTCGCCGAGGGCCAGGCCATAAAACGCGCCCAGGGCACGGTCGAGGGCGGTCATTTCGATTCTCCAAATTGCAGGTGCAGACGGAAATGCACCGGGTCGAGCAGGCTTTCGACCAGCTCCATGAAGCGGTTTTGCCGGTCGTAAGTGGTGCGCAGTGCTTTGAGGAACACCGTGCCTTCGGGACGGCCGAGCAGCTCGGCGTCCACTGCGTTGAGCGGCTCGGCACCGATCCACTGATCGCCGCGCTCACCGATGTAGCCGTAGGCCGCCAGGGTGACGGTCAGCGAATTATCGATCAGGCCCACGCGCGGCAGGCTTTCCAGGCCTCCGGTGGCGGGCATCAATGAACGTTCGAGGGACACCAGCGTGCCGTCGTTGGAGCGGCGGCGACGATCGAGAGTAATGAATTGGTCGGTGCCGAAACGCGGCAGCAGATCGGGCCGGGTCACGGCTTCCAAGCGCAGCACTTCGGTGTTGATCAGCGCCCCGCTGTCAGCCAGGGCCTGGGCCCAGCCGCTGCGCTGATCGAGCACCACACCGTCGAAAGTGACGATGGAACCGACCCCGCTTTGCGTGGCGATGTAATTGCGCCGTTTCAGTTCGGCCAGCGCTTCGCGCAACGTGCCACGGCTGACGTTGAATTCCTGAGCCAACTGATGCTCGCCGGGCAACAGAAAGCCGTCCTCCATGAGGCCGCTTTCGATGCGTCGGACGAGCTCGTCGACCACCCGTTGTTTCTTGTCAAATCGTACCTGTCTAATCATGTACAAAGTGATACCCGAAACGGGTTGGGACGAGCAAGGTAATTTTTGGGAAAGGTGACAAAAGGCGCGGTATTGGTGGCACCCTCTCCCAAAGGAGAGGGTCAGCAGAATATTGATCTCAGCGCTGTTTCAGACGGTCGATCACCACAGCCAGCAGCAGAATCGAACCCCGAATCACATACTGATAAAACGTGTCGATATTCTTCAGGTTCATCGCATTCTCGATAATCGCCAGAATCAGCACCCCGGCAATCACATGCCGGATCATCCCGATCCCGCCGCTCAACGAAACCCCGCCCAGCACGCAAGCCGAAATCACCGTCAGCTCAAACCCCTGCCCGATCATCGGCTGCCCGGAAGTCATCCGCGACGCCAGAATCACCCCGGCCAAGGCACCGATCACCCCATGCACGGCGAAGATAATGATCTTCGTGCGATCGACATTTACACCCGCGAGCAACGCCGCCTCCTGGTTGCCGCCAATGGCCATGGTGTTGCGCCCGTAGGTCGTGTAGTTCAGCAGCCAGCCGAAAAACAGGAAGCAGACGATGGTGATCAGGATCGGCACCGGCACGCCGAACAACTGGCCGTTGCCGAACACGAAAAACGATTCCTGCGATACGCCCACCGCTTTGCCGTTGGCAAAAATGTAGGCCAGGCCACGGACGATCTGCATGGTCGCCAGCGTCGTGATCAGCGCATTGACCCGCAACTTGGCAATCACGATGCCGTTAATCAGCCCGACGATCAGGCCCATCACCAGCGCCGCGCTGACGCCGAGAAACACGCTGTTGGTGTCGCGCATCACCACCGCCGCGACCACCCCGGCGCAGGCAATCACCGAACCCACCGACAAGTCGAAATGCCCCGACGCCAGGCAATACAACATGGTGCACGCGGCGATGCCGGTGGTGGAAATCGCCAGGCCCAAACCACGCATGTTCAGCGGCGACAGGAAGTTGTCGATCAGCAAGGTACAGGCGAGAAAGATCCCGACCGCCGCCAGCAACATGACCCAGTCATCGAGGAAGCGCCGCATATCCAGAGGTTTGCGCGCGGTCGGCAGGGTTTCGTTTTGGGTTGTCATCATAGTCACCTCTCAGTTCGCCGCGCCGCTGGCGCGATGGCGCGGCAAAGCCAGTTGCAGCAGGTTGGATTCGTTGGCCTGGTCGCGGCTGACTTCGCCACGCAGGGCGCCCTCGCACAGCACCAGAATGCGGTCGGAAATGCCCATCACCTCCATCAGATCGCTGGACACCACGATCACCGAAATGCCATCGGCGGCGAGGTTATGGATGATCTGGTAGATCTCGGCCTTGGCGCCGATGTCGATGCCTCGGGTCGGCTCGTCGAGCAGCAGCACTTTCATCGGCATCGACAGCCAGCGGCCGAGAATCGCCTTCTGCTGATTGCCGCCAGAGAGGAACTTGATCTGCTGCCCGGCGTGTGGGGTTTTCACTTTCAGGGCCTTGATCTGTTTGTCGGCGTTGCCCTTTTCCCACATCCCGCGCAGCAGGCAACCGAGCCCGGAATTGGCGCCGCGCGCACTGATGTTGATGTTCTCGGCGACGCTGGCGAGCGGAATGATGCCTTCCTTCTTGCGATCCTCCGGGCACAGCAGAATCCCGGCGGCGATCGCATCCCGGGGCGAGCGCAGCTTCAGTTCATGACCGCGCAATTCCAGGCGTCCGGCGGTATTGCGCTCCAGGCCGCTGAGCAACCGAAACAGCTCGGTGCGTCCGGCCCCGACCAGCCCGAACAGGCCCAGAATCTCGCCTTTGTGCGCATCGAAACTGATCGGCTCACGCAGGCCCGGGCCGAGCAATCCATCGACTCTCAGCGCCACGGCACCACGCGGGCGACCGCGATAGTCGTAGATGTCCTGAATGTCGCGCCCGACCATGCAGGTCACCAGTTGATCGTGGGTCAGCTGACTCATGTCATCGAACGTGCGCACGTAGCGACCGTCCTTGAACACCGTCACCGCGTCGCAGATGCGGAACACTTCTTCCATGCGATGGGAGACGTAGAGCACGACTTTGCCCTCGTCGCGCAACCGGCCGATGATCGCCATCAAGCGGTCGATTTCCCGCGCCGAGAGGCTGCTGGTCGGTTCATCGAAAGCGATCACATGGGCGCCACGGGACAACGCCTTGGCGATTTCCACCAGTTGCCGCTGGCCGAGGGACAGGCGCCCGACTTTGGTCTGCGGGTCGATTTCATCGGCCAGACCCTTGAGGCAGGCCAGAGCTTGCTGACGCAATGCGCCGCGATTGATCAGGCCGAAGCTGGCCGGCAGGTGGCCGAGAAACAGGTTCTCGGCCACGGTCATTTCCGGCACCAGATGCAGCTCCTGGTGAATCACCGCCACGCCGCTGCCGATGCTGTCGGCGGTGGACTTGAAGGCCATCGTTCGCTCGCCGATCTGCAGTTCGCCGCTGCTCGGAATGTAGGCGCCGCCGAGGATTTTCAGCAGGGTCGATTTGCCGGCGCCGTTCTCGCCCATCAAGGCGTGAACCTGCCCGGGGTGAGCGACGAAACTGATGCCGTCCAGCGCCTTCACGCCGGGAAAGGTCTTGCCGATCCCTTTGAAACGCAGGCTGCCGGCACCGTGTTGTTGTGTCTGTACTTGCGCGTGCATTTAAGCCACCTCATCACACCGTTCAAGCGGCCCGGCTGCCCGGGCCGACGCTGCCGTCAGTTCCACAGGCCGATCTTTTCCAGCTCTTGCTTGAAGTTGTCGCGGGTGATCAGGGTGACGTCGTCCATCGCGGTGTACTTCGGCGGCTCTTTGCCGGTAGTGACCCACTCGTACATCATGCTGGCGGTGTTGTAGCCCTCGATGTGCGGGCTCGGCAGCATCGAACCGTAGAAGCCGCTGTTGGGCTTTTTCAGCTCACCGATGGCGTCGGTGCCGTTGATGCCGATGCCGATCACGTTGGCCGCGGCAAACCCTGCAGCTTCGGTAGCGCGCACGCCGCCCAGCACGGTGTTGTCGTTCATGCCGCCGATGATCAGGTTCTTCGCCGCGCCCGGCAGCTTGACCAGCGCCGAGTTGGTGGCGTCCATGCTGCCCGGTACGTCGAGGGTTTTCAGGGCGGCGGTCAGGATGTGCTCTTTCGGCAGGCCGGCATCTTCGAGCGCCTTCATCGAGCCGTCGGTGCGCTTCTTGCCGGTGTCGAGTTCGTTGTAGGTGTTGACCACCGCGTAGGTGTCTTTCCAGTCCCAGTTACGCTTTTTCGCCTCGGCGGCCATGGCGGCGCCCTGCTTCTGGCCGACTTCGAACGCGGCCATGCCGAGGTACGGCACCTCTTCCATGAACTTGCCGTTGGCGTCAACGAAACGGTCGTCCACGGCAATCACTTTCAGGTCATTGAGTTTGGCCTTGGCCATGATGGCCGGGCCGAGGGACACGTCCGGTGGGCAAATCACGAAACCCTTGGCACCGTTGGCCGCAAGGCTGTCGATGGCCGAGAGGGTTTTCTCGCCGTCCGGCACGGCGATCTTGATCAGCTCGAAGCCTTTGTCCTTGGCAGCTTTCTCGGCGAAGGCCCATTCGGTCTGGAACCACGGCTCTTCAGCCTGCTTGACCAGGAAACCGATCTTCACCGGATCGGCGGCCAGCAGCGAACCGCTCAGGCTGAACGCAGTGACCGCCAGCGCGGCACTGCACAGGGTACGAATCCCGAAACGACGTTTCATAAGCAGACTCCTTGTTATTTTTCTTGAGCGTTATTTGAAAAGCGTTGAAGCGGTCGAAGCGTTTCCCGCAAATCATGACGACAATAGTCATATCGTATGATGATTGGATTTCAGGCGGACCTTGCCACCTGCAATCCGCTTTTTCAGTCGTGGTACATCACCGAGCGACCACCATCGATGGTGATGCACGAGGCGTTGATGAACGGCGCTTCATCGCTGGCCAGGAACACGGCGGTCATCGCCACTTCGATCGGCTGACCGATGCGTTTCGGTGGATGTAGATCGAAGGCGCGCTGACGTTCGGCATGCGGGTCGGCGAAGCCGTTCCAGTAATCGACGTTGAGCTGGGTTTCGATGTAGCCCGGGGCGATTGCGTTGACGCGAATGCCCTTCGGCGCGTACTCGATACCCAGCGCGCGGGTCAGACCGAGCAGGCCGTGCTTGGCCACCGGGTAAGGGAAACAACCGGGAATGATGTTCGTGGAATGGGTCGAGGCAATGTTGATGATGCTGCCGGTACCCTGTTCGATCATCTGCGGCAACACGGCTTTGCAGCCATACCAGGCGCCGTCGAGGTCGATGGCAAAGCAGCGGTGCCAGTCTTCTTCGGTCATTTGCAGCGGATCGCGGAAGACGTTGACCCCGGCGCAGTTGACCAGTACGTCGATGCGCCCGTGCAGTTCGATCGCCAGTTTGGCCATGGCGTGCAGATCCTGCTGGCGCGATACGTCGGCCTTGATTGCTTGTACATCGGCGCCCTGATCGCGCCAGTGGGCGGCGACTTTCTCGACTTTTTCAGCCTGGATATCGCTGATCACCAATTTGGCCTGCTGCGAGGCGAAGGTCGCAACGATCGCTTCACCGATGCCTTGAGCGGCGCCGGTCAGCAACACAACCTTGTTTTTCAGACGCTCGCCTTTGGGTGGCTCGGGTACCGGTGGCAGGGACAGAGGTTCAGCCATGAATCAGGACTCCTGTTCGAAAGCATAAAAAAACCGGGCATCTGACGATGTCCGGTCTGGAAGGCTTTTGAACGAAACAGGCAAGCGCCGCTGACGGCATCGAGCCGTTGCGGGACGCTGACTCCGCTGGGGAGTGCGATAGAGATTCGCTGCATCACTTCACCTGTTTTGTTCTTTTTAAGTGTGAGTGCGTGTTACTGCTGGAGCCGACTATAAACCCGACCGCCAAATAATCTCAATATATAATTTTGCATCCCATATTTTGGGATTTAATCAGCAAAACGTGTACAGAGCTTTCCGGCGACGTCCACTCGCAACGACAGCACAGCGCCGTCCAGCGGGTGGTTCAGCGGACTTTTGGCGCTGGTGATGTACAGGGTTTTCAGGTCTGCGCCGCCGAATACGCAACTGGTGGGGCGGCCGATCGGCAGATCGATCTTGCGGTCGATCCGGCCATCCGGTGTCAGGCGCAGCAGGCAACTGCCGTCCCAGCGGGCGTTCCAGATGTAGCCCTCGGCGTCCATCGCCGAACCGTCCGGGCCATCGTGCTGATCGGCGCTGTACCAGGGCTGGGCGGTGTCGAGGTTGCCGTCGGTGTGGATGAAATAGCGATACAACGTGCTGTCGAGGCTGTCGCCGAATAGCAGCGTGGTGCCGTCATCGCTCCAGAGCAACGTATTGGGAATGCCCAGGCCCCGCAGCAATGGCGTGACTCGTTTATCCGGATCAACCCGAAACAGGCCGCCGGAACGTCGGGTGATCGGCAGATCCTCGCCCTGCTCGCCGATGTTGTTTTGCATGGTGCCGAGCCACAAGCGGCCCTGACCATCGCAACGCGCTTCGTTGGCACGGTTGCCCGGTTGCGGGTCGGCGACGCAGAACAGCGTCAGTCGCGGCTCAAGTCCGGGGGAGTCCAGATCAAGTCGGTAGACGCCGCTGCTCAGGGTCACCAGTGCATCGCCGCTGGCGCAGGGAATGAACGCCGAGACATGTTCGGGCATCTGCCAGATCTGCACGTTCTGCCCGATCAGCCGCAGTGCCTGCCTGCCAGCGATGTCGACCCAGTAGAGCGCCTGGGTCGGTGCGTCCCAGAACGGGCCTTCGCCCAGTTGCGCCCGATGCTCTGTCACCGCAGTCCACGTCATGCAACCTCCTGTCTTGTTGTTTTTGTCAGCTGGCTTTTTTGTCGGCCATCACCTGCGGGTAAAACCGCTTGATGGCCAGGTCGGCGTTGTCGATCAGGGTCATGCAGGCCCACACCCCGCGCGCAGCATCCCGGGCGGCGATGGCGTCGGCCATGTCTTTGTGGATCGGCAAGGTGCGGCGCAATTCGTCAGGGTCGGCCGCAGATACTTCGAAGGACACGGCGAGCAGCGCGCCGAGGGCCGGCACCATTTGCTCGATGAATTGATTGTGGCTGGCGGCGAGAATGCACTCGTGGAAGAACTGGTCGGCGCGGTTGTAATCGATGCCGCTGTGCGCGGCCCTCTCCAGGGCGTTGTAGGCCTGCTGAATGGCTTGCACCTGTTCGACGGTCGCCCGCTCGCAGGCCCAGCGCACCGCCATCGGTTCGATGGTGCGGCGCAGGTCGAGCAGGTCGTCGACGAAGTTTTCCGGCAGACCGCTGCGTGACAGCCAGCCGACGACTTGCGGATCGAACAGGTTCCAGCGCTTGATCGGCAACACCCGCGTGCCGACTTTCGGCCCGACTTCGAGCAGGCCTTTGGCGACGAGGGTCTTGATGGCTTCGCGGATCACGGTGCGACTGACACCGAGCTGTTCGCCCAGCTCGGCCTCGACCTTGATCGCCTGCCCCGGTTTCACCTGGCCGGCGGCAATCCAGGCACCCAGCCAGTCAACCGTTGATGCGTGAAAACTGCTCGACATGGACACCCCGAAACCGTTCGCTGTGGTTGCTCAAGCTAATCATCATACGATTGGGAGTCAACGACAAAAAACCGCAGCCTGCTTTCACAGACTGCGGTTTTTTTAAGGTTCGAGGCCGATGGGGAAGAACTCGCCGCCACTCCAGACGCCGAGCCAGCGCTGGCCATCGATTTCTCGGCTGACTGCGAGCTCGACCAACTGGTAGAACACGTTGCGGTGGATCAGCGCTTCGAGGTTGGTACGCACATGCACGTAAGGGGCAGGCTCTTGCGTCGTCGGATCGATCTCGACCCGGATCGGATGCTCCGCGCCAGCCTCGGTGGCTTCATCGACGTTGGTGGTAAAGCGCAGCACTTGCGCCTCACCCTCGCCTTCCACCTCGACGGCAATCGCCACGAAGGGCGCGTCATCGACCTTGATCCCGACCTTCTCCACCGGCGTGATCAGGAAATAGTCATCACCATCGCGGCGGATGATGGTGGAGAACAGCTTGACCATCGGCTTGCGCCCGATCGGCGTACCCAGGTAAAACCAGGTGCCGTCGCGGGCGATGCGCATGTCGATGTCGCCGCAGAAATCCGGGTTCCACAAGTGCACCGGCGGCAAGCCTTTGGTTTTGGGGATTTGCCCCAGCAGGTCATTGGCTTTTTGCGGGCCACTCATGGCGTACTCCTTGAATTACTGGTCCCCGACGCCCAGCAGGCTGCGCGCGTACTGCGCCAGTGGTGGGCCGATCAGGTCTTCGGGCTTGTTGTCGTGGAACGTCAGTAAACCGCCACGACTCTTGATCCGTGCAGTATCAATCAAATACTGGGTGCTGGTCTCGATCAACATGATCTGAATCACGCCGCCGTCGATACCAAGGCGATCCACGGCTTCCTGATCCAGCCACTCATCGGAGTTGCCGATGCGGTCGTCAGCCTTGGCGAAACGGGTGTACAGCAGGTAGTGAGCACCGGCGTCACGGGCTTCGCCCATCGCCTGGTCGAGGCCTTCCGGCGCACGGGCGCGGCGGACCATCGGGAAGTATTCGACGAAGCCTTTGAAGGCCTCTTCGGCCACCACGTTGGGACGCGGGTAAGAACCACCCGGTGGCGCGAACGAGCCTTGCGCAATGTAGATGAACGAATCCGGCTGAATGCGGAAATTGTTTACGCGGCGGCTGTCGCTGTGGTCCAGCAGACCCGCGTCGCTCATCTGGTAGCGAGTCCCTTCGGCCATGTCACTGACAGTCATACAGCCGCCCAGCGCCAAAACGGCCAGCAGCAAAACCAGGCTACGCATCCTAATCCTCCAGAAGCCGGTGACGGAAAACCGGCGAATGGCCGTAGGATGCAGCTTTTGCGCCAGTCCTTGGAAATGTGCAGGTATCCGCTTTGAAATAAAGCTTTTGTGGCGAGGAGCTTAGCCGCCGATGATCTTCATGACGGTGGCGCCACCGGAGAATGCGACTTCCTGCTTGTCGCCCAACGCCTTGACCAGCAGCCGTTGCAACGCCGGGAGCGCCTCGTGGCGCGGCTTGTCGAGCAGGTCACCGACGTAGTGGCGGTTGCTCGACGACAGGCAGCCATGCAGCCATCCGGTGGACGACAGGCGCAGGCGCGAACAGGTACGACAGAACGGCACGCTTTCGTTGGCGATCACGCCGAAGGTGCCCAGGCCGGGAATCGCATAGCGAACAGCGGTGGCGTCCACCGGTGCATCGGTTTGCGCGTACTCGTAACGCTCACCGATCAATTCCAGCAATTGTTGCAGGCTGACGAACTGCTGCAGGAAAGCGTTGGAGTCTTTGGCCAGGTGGCCCATGCGCATCAGCTCGATGAAACGCAGCTCGTAGCCATGCTCAAGGCAGTAATCGAGCAATGGCATGACCTGGTCGAGGTTCTGCCCGCGCAACGGCACCATGTTGACCTTGATCTTCATGCCCGCCGCTTTGGCTCGATCCATGCCGTCGAGCACCGTTGCCAGATCGCCGCCACGGGCAATGCTGCGGAACGCGCCGGCGTCCAGGGTATCGAGGGAAACGTTGATCCGGCGTATACCGGCGTCCACCAGCAACGGCAGTTTTTTTGCGAGCAACTGGCCGTTGGTGGTCAGGCTGATGTCTTCCAGCCCCATCTTGCCGACGGCGCTCATGAAGGATTCGAGTTTGGGGCTGACCAGCGGCTCGCCGCCAGTGATGCGCAGACGCTCGATGCCGGCGGCTTCGATCAGATAGGCAACACCGCGTGCCATGGCCTCGGCCGACAGTTCATCCTGCGCAGCCACCAGCCGCTTGCCGTTGGGCACGCAGTAGGTACAGGCGTAATTGCAGGCTGAGGTCAGACTGATCCGCAAATTGCGAAAACGCCTGCCTTGACGGTCAACGATCATGAAGCACTCCGGCGATGGAAAATCGAGCGGCTAAAACTTGACTCACAATTCAAGTTTTAGCAAGCCCTATGCCTGAGTATATTCCTGCGGTACTGCGCCATGTAGCGAAAAACACGGCGCATAAGGCGACTGAATGATTCAGCTGCTTGGGGTTTCAGGGTCGCGCTTGCGCTTGTTGCCCATGCGCACGCCGATATCCATCAGGAACTGGAAGAAACCTTCCTGATCTTCCAGCACATTGCTCCAGAACGGCGAGTGATACAGCGCGACCGCGCCGTGCACCAGCGCCCAGGATGCGCAGTAATGGAAGTACGGCGGCACGTCTTCGAGCTTGCCTTCGCTGATGCGGCCTTTGATGAGCAAGGTCAGGCGTTCGAAGTTCGAGGCACGGATCTTGTGCAGCTCCTCGACCATCTCCGGCACCTGATTGCCCTTGACCACCTTCTCTTCCAGGCGATCGAACAGGCGATAGCGCTGCGGGTCGCGCATGCGGAATTCAAAGTAGGCACGGGACAGGGCTTCCTTGTCCTTGTCGACATCGGCCGAATGCAACAGCTCATTCAAGTCGCGCTCGTAATCGAGCATCAGGCGCAGATAAATTTCCGCCTTGGACTTGAAGTGCTTGTAGATCGTGCCTTTGCCGATACCCACGGCATCAGCAATCATCTCGACGGTGACACTGTCTTCACCTTGTTCGAGGAACAGCTTGAGCGCGGTATCGAGAATTTCTTGCTCGCGGCGACGAAACTCACGGACCTTACGAGGTTCTTTGTGCATAAGAAAAGGTCTGTAGGGGTCAAAATTCGAAGCCGCGTATTATGCCTAACTTGCGCAAAAATGCACGGATCATCCGACCATATCTGTGTTTCTTGTTCATTTCACGAACGTTTCGGGAGGAATGAGAACATAACCGAAGCGAACGTATTCCAAATTTGTTTAAAAACCCCGACCGGCCAACTGGACTGAACGCCAGACTGATCAATACTTGAACTGTCGGGCGACATCTCCCCCAAGTGTCGCGCCGGTAAAGGTACCAAGGGACCGCGTGCCTTTGTTTTACTCCTAATGGTCTTAACCCGGATTCACCCCCCAGAACCCGGGTTTTTTTTGCCTGCGATTCAGGCTTTTACGTGCGCCAGCGGAAACAGTCGCTTGAAGTTCTCGGTGGTCTGCTCGGCAAAGCGCTCGTAATTCTCGCCCCGCAGCATCGCCAGAAACTCTGCCACTTCCCGCACGTATTGCGGCAGGTTCGGCTTGCCGCGATAAGGGATCGGCGCCAGGTACGGCGAATCGGTTTCCACCAGCAGACGATCCGCCGGCACCTTGCTCGCCACGTCGCGCAGCGCATCGGCATTGCGGAAGGTCACGATACCCGACAGGGAAATGTAATAACCCATGTCCAGCGCTGCCTTGGCCATGTCCCAGTCTTCGGTGAAACAATGCAGCACACCGGCCTGGGGCAGCGCGGCTTCGCGCAACAATTCGAGCGTGTCGGCACGGGCGCCACGGGTGTGAATGATCACCGGTTTGCCGGTCTGCTGGGCGGCTTGCAGGTGCAGACGGAACGACTCCTGCTGCAACTCGGCGGCTTCCGGCTCGTAGTGGTAGTCCAGACCGGTTTCACCGATCGCCACCACTTTCGGGTGATTGAGCTCGTGCAGCAGCCAGTCAAGCGCTGGCGCCGCGCCCGGCTGCACATCCAGCGGATGCACGCCAACCGAACAATCGACATCGTCGTAACGCTCGGCCAGCGCTTTGACATCGGCCGCGTTGTCGGCACTGACGCCGATGCACAGGAAATGCCCGACACCGCGTTGGCGGGCTGCATCCAGCGCAGCATCCAGAGAACCGTCGTGAGCGGCGAGGTCGAGGCGATCAAGGTGACAATGGGAATCTACGAGCATAAAAAGGACTGCAACTTACATCGTATGAGTGGGACGGTCGGACTTCAGGGCTCCGGCCAGATGGGTTTCGATGCGACTGCGCGCGGTGTTGTCGCCATCGTTGAATTGCACGCCGACGCCGGCAGCGCGATTGCCCTGGGCGCCTTTGGGGGTGATCCAGGCGACCTTGCCGGCCACCGGTATCTTTTCCGCTTCGTCCATCAGGTGCAGCAGCATGAACACCTCATCGCCCAACTTGTAGCTCTTGTTGGTCGGGATGAACAGGCCACCGTTCCTGATGAACGGCATGTAAGCGGCGTAAAGGACCGACTTGTCCTTGATGGTCAGGGACAAGATGCCGTTGCGCGGCCCCGGGCTGACGGGTTCATTCATGTTGACCTCCACTGCTGATGTTCAGAGTCTAGGTACACATTCTTATCTTTGGCCAGGCAGACTCGCCCATTGCACCAACAACGCTTCCAGCAGCAATGCCGCGTTGAGGTTGGCCTTGCTCAGGACTTTCTGGCGCTGGGCGAGAATCCAGTCCTGGATATCGAGGACTTTGCCCTGGGCACTTTTCTGCGCCAGGTACTGCACGACCTTGCGCATGTCGGTCAGGCCGAGGCCCGCTTCATCCTGGGTCAGTTGGTAGCGCAGGATCAGGCTCGACCAGTCGCAGAACCAGTCGAACAGACGCAGCATCGGAATGTTTTTCCACTCCTCGGCCAGTTGCGTCGGCGATTGCTGCTGCTTGAGCAGCTTCTTCACGCCTTCGACCACTTGCGCCCGCTGTTCGCGCACGCCCTGCCCCTGTAAGGTGACGGCGGCCAACGGCGAGCCAGCGGCCAGGGTCAGCAGTTCGACACGTTCGTCTTCGGAACATTCCGGCAAGGCCTGAGCCAGCCATTGCCGGCTCATGGTCTCGCTCGGCAGCGGACAGGCCTGCTGCACGCAGCGGCTCTTGATGGTCGGCAACAAACGGCTCGGCTGGTGACTGACCAGCAACAGCACGGTATCGCCGGACGGCTCCTCAAGGCTTTTGAGCAAGGCGTTGGCGGCGTTGATATTCATCGACTCCACCGGCTCGATCAGCACCACCTTGCGACCGCCCAGTTGCGCGGTCTGTACCACGAAACTGACCAGATCACGTACCTGGTCGACCTTGATCGCCTTGTCCGCTTCTTCCGGCTCGAGGATGTAATTGTCCGGGTGGCTGCCGGCCTTGAGCAGCAGGCAGGATTTGCATTCGCCGCAGGCTTCAGGCGTCGGACGCTGGCACAGCAGGCTGGCCATCAGCCGCTCGGCCAGTGCACGCTTGCCGATCCCGGCAGGACCGTGCAGCAGATACGCATGAGCGTGCTGAGAGCGTCCGGCCAGTTGCTGCCAGAGACTGTCCTGCCACGGATAGGCCTCAGCCACGGCTCAGCTCCAGCAAGCGCGGGAGCAAGCCGTCCAGCGACTGCTGGACCTGTGCCAGCGGCTGGCCGGCGTCGATCCGCACGTAACGCGCCGAATCCGCCTCGGCACGCTTGAGGAATGCACTGCGCACGGCCTCGAAAAACGCCCGGCCTTCCAGCTCGAAACGATCCAGTCGACCGCGAGCGCTGGCACGGGCCAGGCCGATTTCCACCGGCAGATCAAAAATCAGCGTCAGGTCAGGGCGCAGGTCGCCCTGCACGAAAGTCTCCAGCGCCGAGATGCGTTCCAGCGACAAGCCACGACCACCGCCCTGATAGGCGTAAGTCGAATCGGTGAACCGGTCGCACAACACAACGGCGCCACGGGCCAACGCCGGGCGAATGACCTCAGCCAGATGCTGGGCACGGGCAGCGAACACCAGCAGCAACTCGGTGTCCGGGTTCATCACTTCATCGACCGGGGCCAGCAACACTTCGCGAATGCGCTCGGCCAGCGGCGTACCGCCGGGTTCGCGGGTCAGCACCACTTCGATACCGGCGGCGCGCAGGCGCTCGGCGAGGTATTCGCGGTTGGTGCTCTTGCCGGCGCCTTCCGGGCCTTCCAGGGTAATAAACAAGCCAGTCACAGGCAGTCCTTAATCAAAGTCATTGCGCGTTTTGCGGTGCAGCCGCTTCGGTTTCCGGTGTCGGCGCGGGCTCCTGGACAGGAACCTGCGGCAACGACTCGGGCGCAGTGTCGGGTGATGCGGCAGGAACGGCTTCCCCGGTTGTCGGAGCGGCTTCCGGTGTCGAAGCCGGTGCCGGACTCGAACGGTAGTCCGAGCGTCGTTTGAGCTGGAACTCACGCACCGCGCTGTTGTGCGCATCAAGGTCATCGGAGAACACATGGCTGCCGTCGCCACGGGCTACAAAGTAGAGGCTGGTGCCTTCCACCGGGTTCAACGCGGCGTGAATCGCTTCGCGGCCGACCATCGCAATCGGCGTCGGCGGCAGCCCCGGAATCACATAAGTGTTGTACGGCGTGGCTTCCTTGAGATGCGCACGGGTCAACTTGCCGTTGTAGCGATCACCAAGACCATAGATCACGGTCGGGTCAGTCTGCAGTTGCATGCCCAACGCCATGCGGCGCACGAACACGCCGGCAATCTGGCCACGCTCCTGGGGAACCCCGGTTTCCTTTTCCACCAGCGACGCCATGATCAGCGCCTGGTAAGGCTCGGTGTACGGCGCATCGGTGGAGCGGTTTTCCCATTCCTTGGCCAGCACTTCGTCGAGGCGATCGAACGCCTTTTTCAGCAACTCGGTATCGGAGGCCCCGCGCACGAAACGGTAGGTATCGGGGAAGAATCGACCTTCGGGAAACACGCCCTTGTGGCCGATTTTGCTCATCACATCGCTGTCGCTCAGACCGGTCAGGGTCTGCTCGATCTTTTCATCTTTCGCCAGTGCGGCGCGCACCTGATGGAAATTCCAGCCCTCGACCAGGGTCAGGCTGTACTGAACCACCTCGCCACGCTTCCACAGATCGATCAGGCCCTTGACGGTCATGCCCGGCTGCATGCGGTACTCGCCCGTGTGAATCGGGGTGCCGGACAGATTGAAGCGCCAGTAAATGCGTAGCCAGAATGCGTCCTTGATCACGCCATCCGCTTCAAGGCCGAGAATAGTGCGGGTTGGCGTGGATCCCTTGGGCACATCCAGCAGTTCTTCCTGCGTGATGTTCAGGGGCTGTTCCAGTGCCGAATGAATCTTCCAGGCGCTGGCGCCCAGCAGCAGCCCTGCCAGAACCAGTCCGGTTTCCAGCAGCAGCAAAAGTTTACGTCTCACGAATCAGGCATCCAGTAGCGTGCGGGCAATGGTTTGCAGTTTACGGGTGAGCGGCCCAACCGGCCAGCTCAGAGCAGCGTACGCGCGTACCGGCCAGACGCCATACACGCTGTTGCAGACAAAGACTTCGTCAGCCCATTGCAGCTGATCAAGGCTGATATCGGTGATTTGCGTGGGAATTCCCGAGGATGCTGCCTGAAACAATAGTTCGGCACGCATCACACCGGCCACGCCGCAGCGTTTCAGATCCGCCGTGACCAGCACGCCATCGCGCACCAGAAACAGGTTGCTGAACACCCCCTCGATCACTCGGCCCGTCTGATCGAGCATCAAACCTTCGGCGTGCTCGCTGTCCTGCCATTCGGCGCGGGCGAGAACCTGTTCCAGACGATTGAGGTGCTTGAGGCCTGCCAGCAAGGGCTGGACAGACAAACGCGTCGTACACGGAAACAGGCGGACGCCTTGCTCACCGTGGACAGCGGGATAAGCGGCAGGAGGATTGCCTTGCAGAATGCGTCGCCCCGGCGCGGAAGGATCCGGCGCATAACCGCGCAATCCGTCGCCACGGGTGAGGATGAGTTTGAGCACGCCCTCGCCCATGGCCGCTGCATAGGCTTGCAGCTCGCTACGGATCAGCTCGATGTCGGCCGCGATGGCCAGCCGTGAACAGCCCTCGGCCAGCCGCGCCACGTGACGCTCCAGCAGCAAAGGCTGGCCACCACGCACGGCGATGGTCTCGAACAGACCGTCGCCGTAAGCCAGGCCGCGATCTTTCAGCGACAGAGCGTCAGCCGGTTGACCGTCGACCCAGCAGTCCATCAGCCGGCGAACCGACGGAACGCCAACGTGCCGTTGGTGCCGCCAAACCCGAACGAGTTGGACAACACGACATCGATGTCCATGTTGCGCGCGGTGTGCGGCACGAAGTCGAGGTCGCAGCCTTCATCCGGCTCATCAAGGTTGATGGTCGGCGGCGCCACCTGACTGTTGATCGCCAGCACGCTGAAGATCGCCTCGACCGCGCCCGCTGCACCCAACAGGTGACCGGTCATGGACTTGGTGGAGCTGACCGCCAGTTTGTAGGCGTGATCACCGAACACCGACTTGATCGCATTGGCTTCGGCAAGGTCGCCGGCCGGGGTCGAGGTACCGTGGGCGTTGATGTATTGCACTTGATCAACGTTGATCCTCGCATCGCGCAGCGCATTGGTGATGCAGCGTGCTGCACCGGCGCCATCGGCGGGTGGCGAGGTCATGTGGAACGCGTCGCCACTGGTGCCGAAACCGATCAGCTCGGCGTAGATGGTCGCGCCACGGGCCTTGGCGTGCTCGAGCTCTTCGAGCACCAGCGCACCGGCACCGTCGGACAGTACGAAACCGTCACGGCCCTTGTCCCATGGACGGCTGGCACGGGTCGGTTCGTCGTTGCGGGTCGACAGTGCGCGGGAGGCACCGAAGCCGCCCATGCCCAGACCGCACGCAGCCATTTCGGCACCGCCGGCAATCATCACGTCGGCTTCGTCGTACATGATGTTGCGGGCCGCCATGCCGATGCAGTGCGTACCTGTGGTACACGCTGTGGCGATGGCGTAGTTAGGCCCCTGTGCACCCAGGTGGATGGACAGGAAACCGGAAATCATATTGATGATCGAGCCAGGCACAAAGAACGGAGAAATCCGGCGCGGACCGGTCTCGTGCAGGGTGCGGCTGGTTTCTTCGATGTTGGTCAGACCGCCGATACCCGAACCCATGGCCACGCCAATGCGTTCACGGTTGGCATCGGTGACTTCCAGACCGGCATTGCGTACGGCTTGAAAGCCGGCCGCCAGACCGTACTGAATGAACAGGTCGAGCTTGCGCGCTTCCTTGACCGACAGGTATTCCTCGACATTGAAGCCCTTTACCGAGCCGCCAAAGCGGGTGGAATAGGCAGAAAGGTCGGTGTGTTCGATCAGACCAATGCCACTGCGGCCAGCCAGAATGCCCTGCCAACTGCTCGGCACATCCGTGCCCAGTGGCGACAACATACCCATACCGGTGACTACGACGCGTCTACGCGACACAGCACTCTCCTTTTTCAAATGACGATTTTGCATCAGGCCTAAAGAAAAAACCGCACGCCATGATGGCAGTGCGGTTTTTCCATGACAGCAAGCAACGATTACAAACTATTACGCCTGGTGGCTAGTAACGTAGTCGATTGCAGCTTGTACAGTAGTGATCTTCTCAGCTTCTTCGTCAGGGATTTCGGTCTCGAATTCCTCTTCCAGAGCCATCACCAGCTCAACGGTGTCAAGGGAGTCGGCACCCAGGTCTTCTACGAAGGAAGCAGTGTTTACCACTTCTTCTTCTTTAACACCCAGTTGCTCGGCAACGATTTTCTTGACGCGCTCTTCGATGGTGCTCATACCTTGTTTTCACTCCTAATGGACAAATTCAGGCAGCTGGCCAGTGGGTAAGTGTATAGAAAGACTTTTCAGCTTTTCAACTGAAAGCTTCACTCCTCAAACCCTGCGACCCTCTGCCTATAAATAGATTGCAGCTTTATAACGGATTTTAGACAGCTCGTATGACATTTTTTTGAAGCAATCCGTCACATTTGAATTACATGTACATCCCGCCGTTAACCGGGATTGTAGCCCCGGTCACGTATGCCGCACCGTCGGATGCAAGAAAAGCGACCACGGACGCGATCTCTTGAGCTTGTCCCAGACGACCCAGCGGAATCTGCGTCTGCAAGGCTTCACGCTGTGCTTCAGGCAGTTCGCGAGTCATATCGGTGTCGATGAACCCTGGGGTTACCGAGTTGACCGTAATCGAACGCGAACCGACTTCACGCGCCATGGCACGGCTGAAACCTTCCAGACCGGCCTTGGCGGCTGCATAGTTTACTTGGCCAGCGTTGCCCATGGCACCCACCACCGAGCCAATACTGATAATTCGACCCCAGCGCGCCTTGGTCATGCCACGCAGAACGCCCTTGGACAGGCGATACAGACTGTTCAGGTTGGTATCGATCACGTCGTACCACTCGTCGTCTTTCATGCGCATCATCAGGTTATCGCGGGTGATGCCGGCATTGTTGACCAGGATCGCGACCGGCGCACCGAATTGCTCCTGGATGCTCGCCAGCACTGCGGTGACCGATTCGTCACTGGTGACGTTCAGCTCGAAACCTGCACCCTGAATGCCATTCTCTTTCAGGGTCGCAGCAATGCGCTCTGCACCCGAAGCGGAGGTCGCGGTGCCGACAACGATGGCGCCCTGACGACCCAGTTCCAGTGCGATAGCCTGGCCGATACCACGGCTTGCGCCGGTGACCAGTGCAACTTTACCTTGCAGACTCATGCAAGCTTCTCCTGATTCAGACAGCCGCTGCGCGAGCAGCAGCGAAAGCGTCTGGGGTATTGAGGTTGGAAGTCGAAACGCCTTCGGCGCAACGTTTGTTCAGACCAGCTAGCACTTTGCCAGGGCCGCACTCGACCAGATTGGTCGCGCCTTTCGCCGCCAGCGTCTGTACGGACTCGACCCAGCGAACCGGCTTGTAGAGTTGTTCCAGCAGATCGCGCTTGAGGGTTTCCAGATCCGCCGGCACCTGAGCGCTGACGTTCTGTACCACAGGGATCTGCGGCGCCTGCCAGTCGATGGCAGCGATGGATTCGGCGAAACGCTCGGCAGCCGGACGCATCAGCTCACAGTGCGATGGCACGCTGACCGGCAGCGGCATGGCACGCTTGGCGCCACGAGCCTTGCAGCCTTCGATGGCGCGTTCAACGGCAGCCTTGGCACCGGCGATCACCACCTGGCCCGGGGAGTTGAAGTTCACCGCGCTGACCACTTCGCCTTGCGCCGCTTCGGCACAGGCCGCCAGCACATCGGCGTCTTCCAGACCGAGGATGGCAGCCATGCCGCCCTGCCCGGCCGGAACGGCTTCCTGCATCAGCTGGCCACGGCGCTCGACGAGTTTTACCGCGTCCGCCAGGCTCAGGCTGCCGGCAGCAACCAGTGCGCTGTATTCACCCAGGCTGTGACCGGCAACGAATGCCGGGCGCGCGCCACCTTCCGCCAGCCACAGACGCCACAGGGCGATCGAAGCGGTCAGAATGGCCGGTTGGGTTTTGTCGGTTTGATTGAGCAGCTCTTCGGGCCCCTGTTGGGTCAGCGCCCACAGGTCGTAACCCAGAGCTTCGGATGCTTCTTTGAAAGTTTCGAGGATCAGTGGATGTTGCGCGCCCTGCTCGGCCAGCATGCCGAGGGACTGCGAACCCTGTCCTGGAAAGACGAATGCGAGGGAAGCAGACATGTAACAAGCCCCTAATGATCTTGTCGTCGGAAAAATGGCATCCCGCTAGAGGGACGCAAGAAACTGACAGTTGGATGGCCCTTTGAACCGGGCGGTCACATTTAAGCATTGTCCGACGAAAACGCCTAAGACAACAAATCCTCCAGACGGCCGTGCAGGCGCTCGGGAAGATTCTCCTGAATCTCGATCAACGCCCGCTGAATGGCGCTCTGAAACCCCTGAACTCCAGCCGAACCGTGACTTTTCACGACAATTCCCTGCAAGCCGAGAAAGCTTGCGCCGTTATGCCGCGCCGGCGCCAGATCGGCCTGCAGACGCTTCATCAATGGCAACGCCAAAGCACCGACAGCACGGGAAGCCAGATTTTTCTTGAACAGGGCCTCGATGCGCGCAGCGATCATCGTCGCCAGGCCTTCGCTGGACTTGAGCAGGATATTGCCGACGAAACCGTCGCACACCACCACGTCCGCCTCGCCGCGATACAAACCATCGCCTTCGATGAAACCGATGTAATTGATGCCTCTGGCAGCCTGCAACAATGTCGCAGCGAGCTTGACCTGCTGATTGCCCTTGATGTCCTCGGTGCCGATGTTCAGCAACGCGACGCGCGGACGGGCAATGCCCAGCGTTTGCGCGGCCACGGAACCCATCACCGCGAACTGCAACAAGTGCTCGGCACTGCAATCAACGTTGGCGCCCAGATCGAGCAACTGGCAGTAGCCCTTCTGCGTAGGAATCGCGGCCACCATGGCCGGACGATCAATCCCCGGCAGGGTCTTGAGCACAAATCGCGACAGGGCCATCAACGCACCGGTATTGCCGGCACTGACACAGGCCTGAACCTTGCCATCACGCAGCAATTCGAGAGCGACACGCATCGACGAGTCCGGCTTGCCACGCAAGGCCTGGGCAGGTTTTTCGTCCATGGTGATGACTTCGGACGCCGGAACAATCGTCAGGCGCGCGCGATCGGCAGCCGACTGGCCGGTGATCAGTTCTTCAAGAAGGGAGGGTTGACCGACAAGGGTCAGGTGCAGCGAGGGCGTAGCAGAAAGGCAAGCAAGGCTGGCCTGAACAATGCTGCGGGGACCGAAGTCCCCGCCCATTGCGTCAATCGCGATGACTTGAGCGGACAAGTGATTACTCGTCAGCGCCCTTGTCGATCACTTTACGGCCACGGTATACGCCTTCTGGCGATACGTGGTGACGCAGGTGAACTTCACCGGTGGTTTTTTCTACAGACAGGGTGCTAGCCTCGAGAGCGTCGTGCGAACGGCGCATGTCACGGGCAGAGCGGGATTTTTTGTTCTGCTGAACAGCCATAATTGATTAACTCCTAAACGTTTGGGTCACGCTTTAACTGCGCCAATACACTGAACGGGTTGGACCGCGTTACCTCGTCCTCGCTCGGTTCGGGCTCATCTGCTCCCGCCGGCTGCTGGCATTCTTCCGGATGATGAGCAGGCACAATGGGCAAGGCGAGCAGAAGCTCCTCCTCGATCAGTGACTGCAGATCCAAAGGATCTTCGCCCAGTTCCAGCACGTCATAACCTTTCGGTAACGACTGGGTATTCGCACCCTCCTTCACCACGGCGTAACTGCATTCGCTGTGGATCGGCAGGGTGACCAGCTCAAGACAACGCTGGCAAACCATTTTGACTTCGGTGTCGATAAAGCTGTGGATCACCACAGATTTACGTTCATCTCGTTCAAAAACTAATTTGGCCTGCACCGTACCGACATCGTCGGAAAGCGGGTCGCAGAGTCTCTTCAAATCGGCCAGCAGCAGTTCACCTTGAAGGGTGGTGCCACGGTCAGCCAATTTGCGCGGGTCAACGTGAGGTGGAATCGGGTCATTCAACATAGGCGCAGCATTATAGGGATGCACCCACCCATGTCAAAGGAAATTGTGCCCTGTCCGTCACTTGCAAGCCTCCGCTAGAATCCGCAGCCTGCCTCTGGAGACGCGAATGCTGCCTTTATTACTCGCTTCAAGCTCGACCCATCGTCGGGAATTGCTCAATCGCCTGCGCTTGCCGTTCGTCTGCAGCTCGCCGGACATCGATGAAAGTCATCGCCCGGGAGAATCGGCAATCGAACTGGTCAAGCGCCTGGCCGAACAGAAAGCCCGGGCACTGGCCGACAGCCACCCTGCCCATCTGATCATCGGTTCCGACCAGGTTGCCGTACTCGGTGACCGCATCATCGGCAAGCCACACACCTTCGAAAACGCCCGCGAGCAACTGATGGCCGCCAGCGGCGCCAGCGTGACCTTCCTCACCGGCCTGGCCCTGCTCAACAGTCAGACAGGCCAATGCCAGGTCGACTGCGTGCCCTTCACCGTACACATGCGCGTACTGGATCAGGCCCGCGTCGAGCGCTACCTGCACGCCGAACAACCCTACGACTGCGCCGGCAGCTTCAAGGCGGAAGGGCTGGGCGTAAGCCTGTTCCAGTCCACCGAAGGCCCCGACGCCACCAGCCTGATCGGCCTGCCATTGATTCGCTTGATCGACATGCTGCTGGCGGAAGGCGTACAGATTCCCTGACCCACAAAAAACCGGCCGCGAAGGCCGGTTTTTTTATGCATCAAGCGATCAGCGCAACGACGGACCGTGGAAACCCATCCACATTGCCAACTGTTCGGCCACACTGGCGCCCAGTTTTTTCGAGAAGCGATCGAACGGCGATTCCTGAACGGTGAAGTCCACCAGCTCCTTTTCGCCAATCACGTCACGCGCCACCGAACTGGCATTGCCCAGACCATCGATCAACCCCAGCGGCAGCGCCTGCTCGCCGGACCAGACCAGCCCGGAGAACAGCTCCGGATGCTCCTTGTCCTTCAGACGATCGCCACGCCCCTGCTTGACGCTATTGATGAACTGCTTGTGCGTGGTATCCAGCACACCCTGCCAGAACGCGGTCTCTTCCGGCTTCTGCGGCTGGAACGGGTCAAGGAACGACTTGTGCTCACCGGAGGTGTAAGTGCGGCGCTCGACGCCCAGCTTCTCCATGGTGCCGACAAAGCCGTAACCGGCCGCTGTCACACCAATGGAGCCCACGAGGCTCGCCTTGTCGGCATAGATCTGATCCGCTGCACTGGCGATGTAATAGGCCCCGGACGCACCGAGGTCGGAAATCACCGCATACACCTTGGTATCCGGATGCAGGCCGCGCAGGCGCTTGATCTCGTCATACACATAACCCGACTGCACCGGACTGCCACCCGGGCTGTTGATGCGCAGGATCACGCCCTTGACCTTCTTGTCCTCGAACGCCGCACGCAGACTGCCGACGATATTGTCGGCACTGGCCGGCTCTTTATCGGCAATCATGCCGGTGATATCGATCAGCGCCGTGTAATTCGAGCTGCGGGTGGCGCTCTTTTCCATGTCCATCAACGGCGTGAACAGGAGCAGCGCGACAAACAGGTAAACAAACGTCAGCAGCTTGAAGAAGATCCCCCAACGCCTGGAACGACGCTGCTCCTGCACACTGGCCAGCAGAGTCTTTTCCAGCAGCTTCCAGCTTTTCGCATCACCGTCGTCGGCAGTTGCCTTGGCCGGTGCTTTCCATTCGTCGGTCATGCCATCCACCCCAGCAAAAACGTATTAAGCCCGCTGCGTCAGCCAGGCGTGCAATTCAGAAAACCGGTCAATCGACAGTCGCGGCTCAAATTGCTGCAGCGATTCGATCGATTGCGCACCGTAGCTGACCGCCACCGAATCCATCCCCGCGTTACGCGCCATCAACAGATCGAAAGACGAGTCGCCGACCATCAGTGCCTGTTCGGCACGCACACCACAATGCGCAAGGATCTGCTCCAGCATCAGAGGGTGCGGCTTGCTTGCAGTTTCGTCGGCAGCACGGGTGATATCGAAATAATCTTCCCAGCCATTGGCCTTCAGCACCCGATCCAGCCCGCGACGATTTTTGCCGGTCGCGACCGCCAGGTGATAGCCCTGCTCGCGAAAGGAGGCCATCGACTCGACTACGCCTTCGAACAACGGCGAAGGGACGGCTTCTGCAGCAATGTAGTGATCCGCGTAATACTCGCGAAACAAGGTCATTTCGGCATCGCTGATTTCCGGATACAGCGTGCGGATCGCCTCGGGCAAGCCCAGTCCGATGATGCCTTTGACGGCAAAATCATCACGCAACTCGAAACCGGAACGCCCGGATGCCGAGTGCATTGCCTCGACAATCCGATGAATGGAATCGGCCAGCGTGCCGTCCCAATCGAAAATCAGCAGTTTGTAATCAGATGGGCGCACTCAATCGCTCCACAGTCTTGGCCCACATTTCATCGACCGGTGCCTGCAACTTGAGTTCACCGCCATCGGGCAGCGGCACGGTCAGCATGTAAGCGTGCAGGAACAGGCGCTTGCCGCCCAGATCACGGATTTCCTTACTGAAATTGTCATCGCCGTATTTGGTGTCACCGGCAATGCAGTGCCCGGCGTGCAACGTGTGAACGCGGATCTGGTGCGTGCGACCGGTGATCGGCTTGGCTTCGATCAGAGTGGCAAAATCACCGAAGCGACGCAGGACCTTGAACACGGTCACCGACTCCTTGCCCTCCTCCTCGTCGACCTCGACCATGCGCTCACCGGAACGCAGATTGCTCTTGCCGAGCGCCGCACGAACTTGCTTGATCGAGGTCGCCCAGTTGCCGCGAACCAGCGCCATGTAGCGCTTGTCGACACCGTCACCGCGCAACGCGGCATGCAAGTGACGCAACATGCTGCGTTTCTTGGCGATCATCAGCAGACCGGAGGTATCACGGTCGAGACGGTGAACCAGCTCGAGCTCCTTGGCATCGGGGCGCAACTGACGAAAGGCTTCGATCACGCCGTAGTTCAAGCCGCTGCCACCGTGAACCGCAATGCCGGCGGGCTTGTTGATCACGATCAGGGCTTTGTCTTCGTAGACAATCGAGGCTTCCAGGCGCTGCAACAGGCCCTGGGCCAAAGGCACCGGCTCGTCACGCTCAGGCACGCGAACCGGCGGCACGCGCACGATATCGCCAGCCTGCAGCTTGTATTCGGGCTTGATCCGACCTTTGTTAACTCGCACTTCGCCTTTGCGCAAAATGCGGTAAATCAAGGTCTTGGGCACGCCTTTGAGCCGGGCGAGAAGAAAATTGTCGATTCGTTGGCCGGCATATTCCGGCGAGACCTCAAGCAATTGAACGCCTGGAGTCGAAGGGGCAGTAGTCGTCATGCCGCGGATGATAACAATTTTTATGGAATTGAAGCACTTAATCATTGCTGCTATAGTCGCGAACGCCGCCAAAAGCGGCCTGGACAGCGGAACCACGGTCAAAAACCGGCCCTGACCAACGCAATTCACCAGGACGCGAGGCCGTCCTACGGGGCTTTCGCTACGTAACGGTGGAGTTTGCAGCTGTAACAAGCGCAGGTGACATGAGGCCTGAATCACGCCGCAAAGCAGAGTTCTGACTCGCCACGCGAGCCATATTCACGGCCAGTTCACAAAGTGCAGTCAGCCGCGGATGACCCCGAGCGAAAGCGCCGGAAACACCGCCTGAATTAGCCATGATGCGTGACCTCCCCTTTCGGAGCTCACGGTAAATGCCAACCCGCTGCGGATTCTGCGCGCGGCAGCACCCGAATTATCAGGGATACGTGTAGGGTGGAGATGCACAACCGCTGGACTGTGTAGCAACAGGCTTTCTCAAGACGCTTCATCTCGTCCACAGCCACGGTTGATTCCTCCTCCTGACTGAGTGCTTAAGTAGCCACAGCAAGCAGGACGCGTACGTCGCGATAACGGCCCAATTGGCCGGACATCGCTGGACACGGGAATGGCCAACCACTCCCGACGCACCTGACACCGACCGTGAGAAGTCGTGTGTGCCGAACGCCGTTTCCGGCAGCCCGGAAACCGACGGTACTACATGAAAAGAATGCTGATTAACGCAACTCAACCCGAAGAGTTGCGTGTTGCACTGGTAGATGGCCAGCGCCTCTACGACCTGGACATCGAATCCGGTGCACGCGAGCAGAAAAAGGCCAACATCTATAAAGGCCGTATCACTCGCATCGAACCAAGCCTTGAGGCTGCCTTTGTCGATTTCGGCTCCGAGCGCCACGGCTTCCTGCCCCTCAAGGAAATCTCCCGCGAATACTTCAAGAAAGCACCTGAAGGCCGCGTCAACATCAAGGACGTCCTGAGCGAAGGCCAGGAAGTCATCGTTCAGGTCGAAAAAGAAGAACGTGGCAACAAGGGCGCAGCCCTGACCACCTTCATCAGCCTGGCCGGTCGTTACCTCGTTCTGATGCCGAACAACCCGCGTGCCGGCGGCATCTCCCGTCGCATCGAAGGCGAAGAGCGCAACGAACTGCGTGAAGCACTGAACGGTCTGGTCGCTCCAGCCGACATGGGTCTGATCGTGCGCACTGCCGGCCTGGGCCGCAGCAGCGAAGAAATGCAGTGGGACCTCGATTACCTGCTGCAACTCTGGACCGCGATCAAGGAAGCGTCGCTGGATCGTTCCGCGCCGTTCCTGATCTACCAGGAAAGCAACGTCATCATCCGCGCCATCCGCGATTACCTGCGCCAGGACATCGGCGAAGTGCTGATCGACAGCGTTGAAGCCCAGGACGAAGCCCTGACCTTCATCCGCCAGGTGATGCCGCAGTACGCCAGCAAGATCAAGCTGTACGAAGACAGCGTTCCGCTGTTCAACCGTTTCCAGATCGAAAGCCAGATCGAGACCGCTTTCCAGCGCGTCGTCGAACTGCCTTCCGGCGGCTCCATCGTCATCGATCCGACCGAAGCCCTGGTGTCCATCGACATCAACTCGGCCCGCGCCACCAAAGGCAGCGACATCGAAGAAACCGCCCTGCAGACCAACCTTGAAGCAGCCGAAGAAATCGCCCGTCAGTTGCGCCTGCGCGACATCGGCGGCCTGATCGTCATCGACTTCATCGACATGACCCCTGCCAAGAACCAGCGCGCGGTGGAAGAGAAAGTCCGCGAATGCCTGGAAGCCGACCGCGCCCGCGTGCAGATCGGCCGCATCTCGCGCTTCGGCCTGCTGGAAATGTCCCGTCAGCGCCTGCGTCCTTCGCTCGGCGAAAGCAGCGGCATCGTCTGCCCGCGCTGCAGCGGCACCGGCATCATCCGTGACGTCGAATCGCTGTCCCTGGCGATCCTGCGCCTGATCGAAGAAGAAGCCCTGAAAGACCGCACCGCCGAAGTTCGCGCACAAGTGCCGATCCCGGTGGCCGCGTTCCTGCTCAACGAAAAACGCAACTCGATCACCAAGATCGAACTGCGCACCCGCGCCCGCATCGTCATCCTGCCGAACGACCACCTCGAAACCCCGCATTTCGAAGTTCAGCGTCTGCGTGACGACAGCCCGGAAGCCGCGACCAACCAGTCCAGCTACGAAATCGCAGCCGCTGCTGCCGAAGTCGAAGACGTCCAGCCAGCCGCCGCGACCCGCACCCTGGTTCGCCAGGAAGCCGCGGTCAAGACCGCTCCGGCCCGCGCCAACGCTCCGGTTCCGACCGAAGTTGCCGCTCCGGCTCCAGCCCCTGCGCCGGTTGCCGCGCCAGAGCCAAGCCTGTTCAAAGGCCTGGTGAAGTCGCTGGTCAGCCTGTTCGCCACCAAGGAAGAGCCTGTCGCTCCGGTTGTGGTTGAAAAACCGGCCACCGAGCGTCCGGCCCGCAACGAAGAGCGTCGCAACGGTCGTCAGCAGAGCCGCAACCGTAACGGTCGCCGCGATGAAGAACGCAAGCCGCGCGAAGAACGTGCTCCACGTGAAGAACGCGCACCGCGTGAGCCACGCGAAGAGCGTCAGCCTCGTGAAGCCCGCGAACTGCGCGAGCCACGCGAGTCCCGTGACGAAGCACCGGCAGCCCGCGAAGAACGCGCACCACGCGCCCCTCGTGAAGAACGTGCACCACGTGCTCCACGTGAAGATCGCAAGCCGCGTGGCGAGCGTGAAGAACGCGTACGCGAACTGCGTGAACCTCTGGATGCTGCGCCAGCCGCCGCTACCGCTGTAGCCGCCACCGCTGAAGAGCGCCCGGCCCGTCAGCCGCGTGAAGAGCGTGCACCACGTCCACCACGTGAAGAGCGTCAACCGCGTGCCGAACAAGCCGCCGCTGCTGTCGCGGAAGAAGAAGTCACCACCAACGAAGAGCAACTGCCGGAAGACGGTTCGGAGAACGCCGAAGGCGATCGCCCACGCCGTCGCTCCCGTGGTCAGCGTCGTCGCAGCAACCGTCGCGAGCGTCAGCGCGATGCCAACGGCAACGTGATCGAAGGTTCGGAAGAATCCGCCGAGAACGCTGAAGCCGCCGAGCCGAGCACTGCCGATCTGGCTGCCGGCCTGGCTGTTACTGCCGCCGTTGCCAGCACCGTGATCAGCGCTCCGGCCGAAGCTCAGGCCCACGAGCAAGCTGAACGCGCTACCGCCGCAACGATGGAAACCGCTCCAGTTGAAGCGCCGGTTGTTGAAGCCACCACTCCGGTAGAAGTGGTTGCTGCTCCGGAGGTCGAAGTGGCGCCGGTTCGCGAAGCTCAGCCTCAGGTTGAAGCGGCTGCCGAACCAGCGGTGACCTTCGAAGCACCAGCCGTAGTTGAAGAGTCGGTTGTCGAAACCGTCGCTGAAACCGTAACCGAAACCGTGCGTGAAGTTCGCGAAGAACAGACCGCTTTCAACTGGGTCGCCGAGCCGGTTGTCGCTGAAACACCAGCGCCAGTGGTTGAAGCGCCTGTCGTGGAAGAAGCCAAGGCCGCCGAGCCAGTAGTGGTTGCCGAACCGGCACCGGTCGTTGAAGCCCCAGTGGTAGAAGCGCCAGTTGTCGCCGAAGCACCTGCTCCGGTAGTTGAAGCGGCTCCAGTTGTCGCTCCAGTCAGCGCCCTGACGCCAAGTGGCCGTGCACCGAACGACCCGCGTGAAGTGCGTCGTCGCAAGCGTGAAGAAGAGCGTCTGCAGAAGGAAGCCGAACTGGCTGCCGCTGCCGCCGCTGCTCCAGCCGTTGCCGAAGCGGTCGAGGCAGCCCCTGCCCCGGTCGCTGAAGAAGCTGCCGTAGAAGTGATTGCCGAAGCACCGCGCTCCGTACAGGAAGCGGTCGAGCACCACGAACAGGCCCAGGAAAAAGAACACGAGCCTAAACCTCTCGTCTGATTCCGACCGCCAATGAAAAGCCCCGCCTGGTGATCCAGGCGGGGCTTTTTTTATGCCTCGCGGTTTGTATCAGGCCTGCGGAAAAACCAGTGCCTGCGGCACATCGATATCCCACAGCACGCCAGGATCATCCACGGCAACCTCGACCACCCGCCCCTGCTTGAACAAAGGTCTGGCCCCGCGATCACCGGACAATGCCATCAGTCCGTGCCCAAACGAGCGACCAAATCCGACCGGATGCCCAAACTCGCCACCCTGCACCGGAACACTGACGGCATCGTCGGCAATCGCCGCCACTACCTGTTCAATGCTCGATGGCAGGATGAACGGCATATCACCCAGCACAATCAGCCAGCCGTCGGCATCCGGGCAAGCCGCTACACCCGCCGCGATGCTGTCACCCATCCCCGTAGACTCGATCGAAACAATGTCACACCCGTAAGCCTGCGCCATCCGCATCGCCTGCGGCCGTGCTTCGGTCGTCACCAGTACGCGCTTGTCGAGACTCGCCGGAAGACTCACCAGCGTCTGCTCAATCACCGAGCGCACGGCCCCGTCACGCCCCGTGCAATCGGCCAGCAGCTTGTCCTTGTCGGCACCCGCCACTTCGCGAAAGCGACTGCCCTCGCCCGCCGCCAGCACAATCACTCCGATGGTTCGACTCATGCGCGCTCTGCCTTCTTCTGCTTCAACTCGACACCATTCTTGATCGCGACGATTTCCGCCAGCAACGACAATGCGATTTCCGCCGGGGAATGACTGCCGATCGGCAAACCGATCGGCCCGTGCAATCGAGCGATGGCCGCTTGCGACAAGCCTAGCTCAGCCAGGTATTCGCGGCGCTTGAGGCTGTTGACGCGCGAGCCCAGGGCGCCGACGTAAAACGCCCTGGAATCCAGCGCCGTCAGCAACGCCATGTCGTCCAGACGCGGATCGTGCGTCAGGGCAACAATGGCGGTGCGTTCGTCGGTCTGAATGCTCAGCACGGCCTCATCCGGCATGCCGGGAACAAAGCGGCCATGCTGCTCTTCCCAGTCATACACGAACTCGGTGCGGGGATCGCAGATCAGCACTTCGAAATCCAGCAATCGCGCCATCTCGGCCACATAACGCGACAACTGACCGGCACCGATCAGCAGCAGGCGCCAACGCGGGCCGTAGATGGCACGCAAGGTCTTGCCATCAAAAACCAATGCATCCGTTTTGCTCGCCGGCGAAAGAATCACTTCACCGCTTTCGAGGTTCAGCTCGCGAGCAACGATTTCATGAGCCTCACAACGCGCCAGCAATTCAGCGACCCACGCCGGATCGCCGACTCGCTCTTCGGTGAGGCGCAAAGTGCCGCCGCACGGCAGGCCGAACCGCGCCGCCTCCTCCCGGGTCACGCCATAGGTAATCAACTGCACCGGCGGCCCGTCGGCGGGAATCCGCCCGTCATGCAAGCGGGCGATCAGATCGTCCTCGACACAGCCGCCGGACACCGAACCGATCACCACGCCATCCTCACGCAACGCCAGCATCGCGCCGGGCGCCCGGGGCGCAGTGCCCCAGGTCTGCACGACAGTGAATAACACCACCCGCTGCCCGGCGCGGCGCCACTCCAGGACGCTGCGCAGGACATTGAGATCGGCGCTGTCCATCACGCTTGCGCCTTTTGCCAGCCCTGCAACTGGTAACGCACCGGCAGGCTGCGGATGCGCTGGCCGGTCGCGGCGAAAATCGCATTGCACAGTGCCGGCGCAATCGGCGGCACGCCGGGCTCACCGACACCGCCCAGCGGTACGTCGCCCGGCGGCGTCACCAGATGCACCGCCACTTCTCTCGGTGCCAGCGACATGCGCGCCACTTCATACATATGGAAGTTGTCTTGCTGCACCTTGCCGTCCTTGAAGCTGATCTCGCCCCAGACGGCATTGCCCAGGCCCATCACACAGGCGCCTTCGAACTGCGAACGGATCCGCTCGGGATTGATCTGCGGCCCGCAATCCACGGCGATATCGGCCTTGTGCACGATCAGCGTGCCGTCGTCCTTGACCTCGACTTCGATCACCGCCGCCACATAAGTCACGAAGCTGTAATGCACTGCCAGGCCGAGGCCACGGCCCTTGGGCAATTTCCGCCCCCAACCGGCAGCCTTGGCCGCGGTTTCCAGCACGGTGCGCATACGCCCGGTGTCGATCGGATAACGCTCGGGGGATTCACCGTAGTTCCACTCTTCGCTGAGCGTGCGCGGGTCGATCTGCCGATCCGGGCCGAGCAGTTTGATCTGGTACTTGAGCGGATCTTCCTTGGCCTTGTGCGCCAGTTCATCGACGAAGCTCTGGATCGCAAAACCATGGGGAATGTTCGACACCGAGCGATACCACCCCACACGCGTATGAACCGTGGCCTCGGGGTTTTCCAGGCGCACGTTGGGAATCGCGTAAGCCATGTTGGTGAAGCCCATGCCCAGCTCGAACGCGGCTTCATGATTCATGCCCGGCGCAAAGAGCGCGGTGATGCTCGGCGCCACCGTGCGGTGCAGCCAGGCGGACGGCAAACCATCCTTGCCCACGCCGGCCTTGAGGTACTCGGCGGACACAGTGTGGAAATACGAATTGTGGATGTCGTCCTCCCGCGCCCACTGGACCCGCACAGCCTTGCCGGGAAACTCCTTGGCCAGAATGGCAGCTTCGACAACGAAATCCGGCTTGGACTTGCGACCGAAACCACCGCCGAGCAGGGTCACGTTGAAGGTCACGTTATCGAACGGCAGACCGAGCCGCTCAGCGATCCGCTCACGGGTGACCTGCGGTGCCTGACTCGGCGCCCAAGCCTCGCACACGCCCTCTTTATAGCGAGCGATGGCCACCATCGGCTCCATCGGCGCCTGTGCCAGATGCGGCAAATAGTAAGAAGCTTCCAGGGTGCTGGCTGAGCCTCCAATGGCTTTTTCGATGTCGCCGGTGTTGCGCACTACTTTTCCCGGTTTCAGCGAAGCGGCTTCCAGCTCCTTGCGGTAGGCGATCGAGTCGTAACTGGCGTTCGGGCCGTCGTCCCACTCAATCTTCAGCGCCTCGCGGCCCTTGAGCGCCGCCCAGGTATTGCTGGCGACTACGGCCACGCCACCCAACGGCTGGAATTCCGACGGCAGCGGCCGCGGTTCGATCTGAATGACTTTCAGCACACCCGGCACTTTCAGCGCGGCGCTGTCATCCACCGACTTGACCTTGCCGCCGTACACCGCAGGGCGAGCGATCACGGCGTACAGCATGCCGTCGAAATGCACATCGGCCCCGTACACGGCGCGACCATTGACGATGTCATCGCCGTCGATGGCTTTCGTCCCTTCCTTGCCGATGTAGCGGAACTCCGACGGCTGCTTGAGCCGCAGGCTGTCACGAGCCGGAACCGGCAACGCACTGGCGGCAGCGGCCAGCTCGCCATAACCCAGCTCGCGCCCGGACGGTGTGTGGATGACTTTGTGCAATTGCGCGCGGCATTCGCTGACCGGCACCTTCCACTGTGCGGCAGCGGCCTGCTCCAGCATGGTCCGGGCAGCGGCGCCGCAACGACGCATCGGTTCGTACCAGTGGCGCATGCTGCGCGAGCCGTCGGTGTCCTGGTTGCCGAAACGCACTTCATCGCCCGGTGCCTGTTGCACTTTGACGTGGGCCCAATCGGCCTCCAGCTCATCGGCAACTACCATGGTCAGGCTGGTGCGCACGCCCTGGCCCATTTCCGAGCGGTTGCAGACCACGGTCACCGTACCGTCGGCGGCGATGCTGACGTAGACCTTCGGATCATCGATCCAGCCGTTGGGCATGCCATCGGCGCCGAATTTCTTCGGTTTGTCTTCAGCCAATGCATCCTGCCAGCCCCAGCTCGCGGCCAGCACCAGCGCCCCGGTGGCACCAACACCCTTGAGGAAACCCCGGCGGCTCAGATTGCTCAGGGCGAAATCGTTCGGCAAGCGGCTCATGCCTTGGCCTCCTTCAGGTGAGTGGAGGCCTGGCGGATGGCGGTCTTGATCCGGTTGTAGGTGCCGCAACGGCAGATGTTGCCGACCATCGCCTCTTCGATCTGCTCGTCGCTCGGGTTCGGGTTGGTCTTGAGCAACGCGGTGGCGGACATGATCTGCCCGCCCTGACAGAAACCGCACTGGGCCACAGCGGCGTCGAGCCAGGCTTGCTGGACGATCTGGCCAACCGGATCGGCATGCAGGTTGTCGATGGTCGTTACATTCTGCCCGGCCACCGAACCGATCGGCGTGATGCAGCTACGCACCGGCAATCCGTCGATATGAATGGTGCAGGCGCCGCACAGGCCCATGCCGCAGCCGAACTTGGTGCCGTTGTAACCGGCGACGTCACGGATCGCCCACAACAGGGGCATGTCCTCGGTGACATCGAGTGGATGGTCTTGGCCATTGAGTTTCAGGGTAATCATGGGCACGCCCGCATATTCATGGAGGTTATGGGGTCGAGCAATCTGCCGCCGGAAATCAGCGGTGGGTTCACGCAGATCGACTCAGGCTAATGAGGCTCTCTTGTGCCGACGAAAACGTCTGCACCGGGCCTTTGGTAAAGCAAAGGGGTTTATCGTTAGCTGGCTAAGTTAACCCGGGATTAACAAAAAAGCCCTGCACTTTTTAAATAGTGCAGGGCTTTGGATCGAGCCTTGAAAGCGTAGCCTCAATAACGGTTGGGCTCCATTTCCAGCTCGACATTGAAACGTTCTGCAATGTCTTTCTGGATACGCTGCGCCAGATCGAGCAATTGCAGCCCGGTCGCGGCGCCGTAGTTGACCAGCACCAGCGCCTGCAATTTATGCACGCCGGCATCGGCCTCACGGAAACCTTTCCAGCCCGCTCGCTCGATCAGCCAGCCCGCCGCCAGCTTCATCTGCCCGTCCGGTTGCGCGTAGGCCACCAGATCCGGATGCTGCGCCTTGATTTGCGCAACTATCGCCGCCGATACCAGCGGGTTCTTGAAGAAACTGCCGGCATTGCCCAGCACCGCTGGGTCCGGCAGCTTCTCGCTGCGGATGCTGCAGATGGCGCGGCTGACTTCTGTCGGCGTCGGCTGCTCGATGCCCTGCTCGCTCAGGCGCTGACGCACCGGACCGTATTCCAGATGCAGATGGGCGACTCGATTCAATGCGAAGCGCACCCGCAGGATCAACCAACGACCCGGATGCTGCTTGAACACGCTGTCGCGGTAGGCGAAGTTGCACTCTTCCAGACTGAATTCGCGCAGCTCGCCGGTCTGACGATCCAGCGCCGTCAGGCCGGCGAACACGTCCTTGATCTCGACACCGTAGGCACCGATGTTCTGCATCGGCGCGGCGCCGACGGTGCCAGGAATCAGGCTGAGGTTTTCCAGCCCGGAAAAACCCAGCGCCAGCGTGTGCTGGACAAACGGATGCCACGGTTCGCCCGCCTCGGCCTCGATCACCACGCGGTTGCCATCGTCGTTGATGACGCGAATGCCACGGCTGGCCATGCGCAGCACCAGTGCCGGGATGTCCGCCGTCAGCAGCAGATTGCTGCCGCCGCCGATCACCAGCAACGGCACACCGTGGGCGGTCGCATAAGCCAATGCTTCGCGCACATCGGCGTCGCTGTGGGCTTCGGCGAACAGTTGCGCACGAACATCCACACCAAAGGTGTTGAACGGTTTCAGGGAAACCTGAGGGTGTACGTGCAAACTCATAACCGGCCCTTCACTTCGATCAACAACCGGTCGCAGGCGCGCTCGATCAGATCCAGCACCTGCTCGAAACCCTGATCGCCGTCGTAATACGGATCCGGCACCTCATCGACTTCGCCTTCATAGCGACGCAGGAACAGGTCCAGCTCGGCCTTGCCAGTTGACGGTTGCAACGCCTTGAGGTTGCGCAGATTGCTGTTGTCCATGGCGAGGATCAGGTCGTAACTGGCGAAATCGGCGCGGCTGACCTGCTGGGCGCGTTGCGCCGACAGGTCATAACCACGCAGTTTGGCCGCGGCCTGACTGCGTTTGTCCGGCGGATTGCCGACGTGCCAGTCACCGGTGCCGGCGGAAGCCACTTCAACCTGATCGTCCAGGCCGGCCTCACGCAGCTTGGCGCGCATCACGCCTTCGGCAGTGGGCGAACGACAGATGTTGCCCAGGCACACGAACAGAACGCGCATCAGGCCTCCAGCAGGCGACGGACGCGCTCGAGGTCTTCGGCTGTGTCGACTCCGGTTGGCGGCGCGATCAATGCGTCAGCCACGTGAATCCGCACGCCGTGCCACAGGGCACGCAGTTGCTCGAGGGATTCGGTGTTTTCCAGCCAGCACGGGCCCCAGCTCACGAAGTCCTGAAGGAAACCGGCGCGGTAGGCATAGATGCCGATGTGGCGGCGATACGGCACGCCTTCCGGCAGCACGTCGCGGTTCTTGGCGAACGCATCGCGGGCCCATGGCAGGGTCGCACGACTGAAGGTCAGCGCCAGACCGTTGAGGTCGCTGACGACCTTGACCACGTTCGGGTTGAACAGGGTGTCCACGTCCTCGATCGGCTCGGCCAGGGTGGCCATGCGCGCTTCGGTGTGGGCCGCAAGATTGGCGGCGACCTGATCGATCACGCTTGGCGGGATCAGCGGTTCGTCACCCTGGACGTTGACCACGATGGCATCCGGCTCCAGGCCCAGCTTTGCAGCCACTTCGGCCAGGCGATCGGTGCCGGAGTTGTGATCTTCACGGGTCAATACCACTTCGGCGCCGAAAGCCTTGCAGGCCTCGACGATACGCGCATCGTCGGTGGCCACGACCACACGGCTGGCGCTGCTTTTGCTCGCCTGCTCCCAGACGTGCTGGATCATCGGCTTGCCGGCGATATCCAGCAGCGGCTTGCCCGGCAGACGGGTCGAGGCGTAGCGCGACGGGATGACAACGGTGAAGGCTGTGGTCATTTATCCAGACGCTCGTCGGTGGTCAGGGTGCGGGCTTCGCTTTCCAGCATCACCGGGATGCCGTCACGGATCGGGTACGCCAGGCCGGCGCCCTTGCTGATCAGTTCGGTCTTGTCGGCGCTGAGCTTGAGCGGGCCTTTGCAGACCGGGCAGGCGAGGATGTCGAGCAATTTGGTGTCCATGAACATTCCCTGGATAAAAACGGTTTAAGGCAAAAGACGATCCGGCAACAGGCGCATCAGTTGCGTGTCGAACCAGGCCACGAAGGCCGGCGACGGCACGGCATCGACCGCCAGGTACCACCAGTCGGCGGCAGCGAAGGCGCGGCACTTCACCGCGTCCTTTTCGGTCATCACCACTGGCAATGACGGCGTGAAACTCAAGGCCTGCACGCTGTATTCGGCGTGGTCGGCAAACGCGTGGGGCACAGGCCGCCAGTCTAGCGCTTCGAGGGTATTGAAGAAACGTTGCGGATTGCCGATCCCGGCGACCGCATGCAGCGACTGCCCGGCTGAAAAATGTTCGAGGGGCTGGCGTTCGCCGCTGAGCAGATTGACCAGCGCCGTGGGTTGCAGACGGAAAGCGAAACCGTCCTCGCGATCCTCAGGGGCGCCGTTGAACAGCACGCCATCGACGCTTTGCAGACGCTCGATCGGTTCACGCAATGGGCCGGCGGGCAGGCAGCGCTTGTTGCCCAGTCCTCGGGCGGCGTCGATCAGCACCAGCTCAAGGTCCCGCGCCAGACGATAATGTTGCATGCCGTCATCGGACAGGATCAGGTCCAGCGGCTCACTGGTCAGCAAGGCTTTGACGGCGGCACCGCGATTCGGGTCGATCATCAACGGCACACCGGTGCGCTGCACGATCAGCAGCGGCTCATCACCCGCAATGTCGGCGCCTTGATCGGCTTCGACCCGCCACGGCAATTGCGGCGGCTTGGCGCCGTAGCCGCGACTGACCACACCGACCCGCAATCCGCTGCGCCGACAGTGTTCGATCAGCCACAGAATCATCGGCGTCTTGCCGGTGCCGCCAACGGTGATGTTGCCGACCACGATCACCGGCACCGGTGACTGGTAGATCTCGCCCTCGCCATCGAGAAAACGTTGACGCTTGCCGGCCACCACTCGGCGGTACAGCCACTCCAGCGGCCGCAACAGCGTCAGGGCCGGATGCCCCTGATACCACGCGGCGAGCAGACGATCGGACATGGCCATCAGGATTTGGGCGCCGCCTCGACCGTGGTCATGCGCAAATGGCTGAAACCGAGCTTGCCGGCCGCGTCCATGGCGGTGATCACGGATTGATGTTGGGTCTTGCCATCCGCACTGATCGACAACGGCATATTGGTGTCGCCGTTGGCTTCTTTCTGCATGGCTTCCATCAGGGTCGCCAGGTCGTTCTTCGGCAGAATCCTGTTGTTCACCGAGAACACGCCTTCAGCGCTGATGGCGACGTCCAGTTGCTTGACCTGCTGATCCTCGGCCGGCGAACCGCTCACCGCTTCCGGCAGGTCGACGCGCAGCTGGGTTTCGCGGGTGAAGGTGGTCGTCACGACGAAAAACAGCAGCAGAATGAACACCACGTCGATCAGCGACGCGAGGTTGATATCGATGGTTTCCCGGGGCTTGCGACGGAATTTCACGCTTTGCCCCCGGCCAGATCGACGTCACGGTCGCCCTGTACCACTTCCACCAGTTTGATCGCTTCCTGTTCCATGCCGACCACCAGTTCATCGATGCGGCGTTGCAGGAAACGGTGGAAGAACACGGACGGGATACCGACCATCAGGCCCGCCGCCGTGGTGATCAGCGCCTTGGAGATACCACCGGCGAGCACCGAGGCGTTGGTGGTCATGCCGGAACCGGTGAAGGCGCTGAAAATATCGATCATGCCCAGCACCGTGCCCAACAGACCCAGCAACGGTGACATGGCGGCGATGGTGCCCAGCGCATTGACGTAACGCTCCAGCTCGTGGATGACCCGAGCGGCAGCTTCTTCAATGCACTCTTTCATGATCTCGCGACCATGCTTGGAGTTGGCCAGGCCTGCGGCGAGGATTTCACCCAGCGGCGAGTTGGCGCGCAATTCCTTGAGTTTTTCCTTGTTGAGCTGCTTGTCCTTGATCCAGACCCAGACCTGACCCAGCAGATGCTCGGGGGTGACGCGACTGGCGCGCAGCGTCCACAGGCGTTCGGCGACGATCGCCATGGCGGCGATGGAACTCAGAATGATCGGCAACATCATCCAGCCGCCGGATTTGACCAATTCCCACACAGTGACAGCCCCCTCGAAAAAGTGCGCCACTTTACCATACCGGTTCGCGATAAAGACCCGTCGCCCCGACGACCGTACTCAACGGTGCGTCGCCCCCGGCTGCGGCGGGTCGCGCCAGAACCGGCGTTGCAGACGCATCGACCGGGCCGGCTGAAATCGGCCCAGTTGCAGATGAATGGCACCCTGTTCGGCGCTGTCATGGATGCGCAAACCTTGCTTGCGGTAACGGGCGATGACGGTCGGATGCGGATGCCCGAACGAATTGCCCTGCCCCCGGGAGATCAGCACGTCCCGAGGCTGCAAAACCTTGAGCAACGCCATCGATGAGGAGCTGCGACTGCCATGGTGCGGGGCCTGCAACCACTGGGTGGGCACCGCCAGCGCGCTGTTGAGCAAATCCCGTTCGGCGCCGGTGTCGATATCGCCGGTCAACAGCAATCGCTCGCCGTTGGCTTCGATCTGCAGGACACAGGAACGCTGGTTACTGTCCTGAGCGTCCCCCCACTGCCATAGATGAAAGGCAACGCCGTCCCACTGCCATTGCCGACCGCTTTCACAGGTCTCAGCGTTCAGCGCTTCGGGCAGCCCCGGCGGATCGCCGCTGATCACCCGACTGACCGGCAAGCCGTTTGCCACGGCCAGCGCCCCACCGGCATGGTCGGCGTCGGCATGACTGAGCAACATCAGATCGAGTCGCTCCACTCCCAGTTTGTGCAAGGCTGGCAGCACCACTCGCTCGCCGACATCGAAATCGCCGAAGCGCGGCCCGGTGTCGTACAGCAATGTGTGATGGCGGGTGCGGATCAGAATCGCCAGCCCCTGGCCGACATCGAGTTGCCAGACATCCGCCACGTTTTCGGCCAGCCGCTCCCGGGGCGGAAATGCCAGCACCAGCAACAACGGCCAGCCCAGGGGACGCAATGGAATGCCTCGGGGCAGCAATAACAACACGGCACCGATGCAGCCCAGCGCCAGGATCCATCCAGGCATCAATGGCGCAACCCATGCCGGCCAGCGCCCTGCAATCAAGGCCAGAGCCCGGAACAATCCATCGACCAGTCCGCCGGCCAGCCACAACAGGTCTTCGCCGACATAGGGAATCGGCAACAACAAAGTGCCGAGCAATGCCGGCGGGAGCACCGCAAAACTGATCCACGGCACCGCCAGCAGATTGGCCAATGGCCCGCTGAGGCTGATCGGCAGGCCCAGGATCAGCAACACCGGGCCTAAACCGATCGCGATCAGCCATTGGGCTCGCGTCCAGGTCTGCCACCAGCGCCACGGCCCCAGACGACCGCCGAAGGTAAAAATCAGCACTGCCACCGCCGCGAAGGACAACCACAATCCCGGACGCAGGCTGGCCAGCGGGTCCATCAACAACACCCCATTGAAGGCCAGCAACAACGGCCACCAGGCACCCAGATGGCGAAAGCGCAATCGCCACAGCAACACCAGCGCAACCATCACACAGGCCCGTCGCACCGGCACATCGAACCCGGCCAGCAGCCCGTACCCCAACGCTGCCGCGAACGCCAGACCACAGGCCCACGGCAGCCATGGCCAACGCAACGGCCACACACCGAATCGCGCCAGCCCGGCGACCAGCCCGTACATCACCGCCGCCAGCAGACCGATGTGCTGTCCGGAAATCACCAACAAGTGCACGGTGCCGGTGTCCTGCAGGATCTGCCAGTCCTCGCGACTGAGCCCCGAGCCATCGCCCAGCACCAATGCCGCCAGCGCAGCACCCCGGCCCTGTGTATCCACCTCCAGCAGACGCTTTCGGATGCCGTCCCGCCAGGCCCATTGCGCCGCCGCCAGCCGGTTGCCGTCTTTCACCGTGCCGGTGGCGCCGATGCGTTGCGCCAACAGCCACGCCTCGTAATCGAAGGCATCGGGGTTGAGCAGCCCGCCGGGACGTTTGAGTTTGACCGCCAGCCGCCAGCGCTCGCCGCTGTTGACCGGTGGCCCGTCGTACCAGGCCAGGCGCATCAGCGAAGGCAGTTTCCCGTGACGCGAACGGGCATCCGCCAGCTCAAAGCGCACGACCCCGTCGCCGCTCTGCGGCAGGCCGAACACCCGCCCTTCGACCCAGCGCGTCTCGCCGTCCAGCTCCGCTGGCAGTCGCTCATCCAGCGCCCACTGCGCACCGATACACGACCAGGCGAAGCCGAACAGCAAAAACGCCAGCGGATAACTGCGAAACGGCAATAGCATCAGTGCCACCACCGGCAGCCACAGCACCCACCCGACCGGCGGCAAGGCCGGCAAAAAAACCGGGGCCAGCAGACCGACTGCCAGCGCCATCATCCCTGTGCGCATATGCCCGTCCTTGAGAGTCCCCTCTTCAGGCATAGCCTTGATAAGGCGCAGGCGTCGTCAACAATTGTCACAAAGTCTGAATGGGCGCTTCGTAGAATCCAGACATACTTGCCGCCTTAACCGACCGAGAAGCCTTATGCCCCGGCGCTTATTCAAACGTTACATGCCCGACCCGACGAGCATCAGGGAACACAAATCCTTACGCTTTCTCGGCAAGTTGCTGCATGACCCGAACCTCTGGCACCTCAACCGGCACTCGGTGGCCCGGGCCATGGCCGTCGGCATTTTCGCGGCTTTCCTGCCGATTCCCGCGCAGATGCTGGTGGCCGCCGCACTGGCGATTACCGTACGCGGCAACATGCCGATTGCCGTCAGCCTGGTCTGGCTGACCAATCCGGTCACCATGCCGCCGGTGTTCTACTGCACCTACAAAGTCGGGGCGTGGCTGATGGACATCCCCGCCCGCACCCTGCCGGACTCATTGACCTGGGAATGGATCAGCGGCGAACTCTCGACCCTGTGGCAACCGTTCCTGCTCGGTTCGGTGGTGGTCGGGCTGGCGCTGGGGGCCCTCGCCTATTGTCTGGTGATGTTGTATTGGCGCTGGTGGGTCGCCCGACAATGGGCGCGGCGCAAGAAAAGTCGCCAGTCGTGAATGCAAAACGGCCTCCACAGTGGGAGGCCGTTTTTTATTGCAGCGCCGGTGGGATCAGGTACGCATCCCGCGACCGCTCACCAGCAACCGCGCGCAACCGAAGTACAGCACCACGGTCGCCACCAGCATGAAGGTGATCGCGATACCGATGCGGATATCCGACACACCGAGGATGCCATAACGGAAGGCGTTGACCATGTGCAGCACCGGGTTCGCCAGCGACACGGTCTGCCAGAACGGCGGCAGCAAGGTGATCGAGTAGAACACGCCACCGAGGTAGGTCAGCGGGGTCAGCACGAACGTCGGGATGATCGAAATATCATCGAAGTTGCGCGCAAACACGGCGTTGATGAAACCCAGCAGCGAGAAGATCGTCGCCGTCAGCACCACCACCAGCACGGTAACGCCCAAGTGATGCACCTGCAGACTGGTGAAGAACAGCGACAGGATCGTCACGATGACGCCGACCATCAGGCCGCGCAGCACGCCACCGAGGGTGTAACCGATCAGGATGGTGTGTGGCGACACCGGCGACACCATCAGTTCTTCGATGGAACGCTGGAACTTGCTGCCAAAGAAACTCGACACCACGTTGCCGTAGGAGTTGGTGATCACCGACATCATGATCAGCCCCGGCACGATGTACTCCATGTAACTGAAGCCGCCCATGCCGCCGATCTGCTTGCCGATCAGGTTGCCGAAGATCACGAAGTACAGAACCATGGTGATCGCCGGCGGCAGCAGGGTCTGCGGCCAGATCCGGGTGAAGCGCCGGACTTCGCGGTAAACGATGGTGTTGAGGGCGACGAGGTTGGGGCGCAGCTCGGAACTCATACCGCCACCTTCGACAGATTTTTCTCCACCAGGGACACGAACAGCTCCTCGAGGCGATTGGTTTTATTGCGCAGGCTCAGCACTTCGATGTTCTGCAGGGCCAGTTGGCCGAACAGCGCGGTGATGCCCATGGACTTGTCGACCTGTACTTCCAGGGTATGCGCATCCACCAGACGGGACGGATAACCGACCAGTTGCGGCGCAACCGCCAGATCGCTTTTCAGGTCGAGCAGGAAGGTTTCCACATGCAGTTGCCCGAGCAACTGACGCATGCTGGTGTTCTCGACGATGGTGCCGTGGTCGATGATGCCGATGTTGCGGCACAGCTGCTCAGCCTCTTCCAGGTAATGGGTGGTGAGGATGATGGTGATGCCTTTCTGGTTCAGTTCGGTGAGGAACGTCCACATCGAACGACGCAGTTCGATATCCACGCCGGCGGTCGGTTCGTCGAGGATCAGCAGGCGCGGCTCGTGCACCAGCGCCCGAGCGATCATCAGACGGCGCTTCATGCCGCCGGACAACGAACGCGACGGCACATCGCGCTTGTCCCACAGACCGAGTTGGGTCAGATACTGCTCGGCGCGTTCCTTGGCGATTTTCGCCGGAATGCCGTAGTAGCCGGCCTGGGTCACGACGATGTCGAAAGTCTTTTCGAACTGGTTGAAGTTGAATTCCTGGGGCACCACGCCGATCGAGCGCTTGAGCGCCGCGGGGTTCTTGTCCAGGTCGTGGCCGAAGATATTCACCGTGCCGCTGGTCTTGTTCACCAGGGTCGAGAGAATGCCGATGGTCGTGGATTTGCCGGCGCCGTTGGGGCCGAGCAAGGCGAAGAAGTCACCTTCGGCAACGTCCAGATCGATACCACTCAAGGCCTGGAACCCGTTGCCGTAGGTTTTGGTTAGCTGCCGGATGGACAGAGCGGAACTCATATCGGATTACGCACCAAGAAGAGAAAAAGGACTGAATGACGGCGGGCGGCGAGGGAGACAACCGCGGCGCACAAGCGCAATGGTGCTTGCCGCCGCCGCACAAGTACAGTCAAGTGTGTCGATAGTAGGTATTAAGTCAACGCGGTCATGACGGCTTTGCGATACGCCGGACGCTGCTTCAGTCGCGCGTACCAGGCCTCCAGATGCGGCATCGGCGCGCGCTCGATCGGCATCTCGAACCAGGCATAAATGAAACTGCCGAGGGGAATGTCGCCCATGCCGATTTCACTGCCGGACAGGTATGGCTGGTTTTTCAGGGCCTGATCGGCCATGGCCAGCAAGCCTTCGCATTCCTTGATCGCGGCATGAATCGCCGGCCAGTCCTGCTTGTCGGCCGGGGTGCGCAGAACGCCCCAGAACACTGTGCGAAAAGGCCCGGCAAAACTGGAGGTGGTCCAGTCCATCCACTTGTCGGCGATCGCTCGGGTCTGCAGATCCGCCGGATACCACGAGGTGTTCGCCGCATGCCTGGCCAACAGGTAGCGAACGATGGCGTTGGATTCCCACAACACAAAACCGTCGTCTTCGATCACCGGCACCCGACCGTTCGGGTTCATCGCCCGGTACTCCGGCGTATCGACCACGCCGAACGCGCCACCGGCATCGATCGCCTCATAGGCCAGCCCGAGTTCTTCGGCGGCCCACAACGGTTTTCTGACATTCGACGAATTCTTGCGACCCCAGATCTTCAGCATGACCGCCTCTTTTCCATTGAGTGGGCGAGCAGCATACGCCGGATCAGCGGCTGCCGACATCATCGCGCAGGTCACTGGACAGTGGCGTCTGCCGATCGTTGAACAGGTGCGGATAGCATTTCTGCAGATGTTCGAAGAAAAAGGATTCCGGTACATCGGCGAACTGGCCGTGATCGACCAGGTACTCCATCAGCAGCGCGCCATCGCTGTTGTACGGGTGGAAAACGCTGTCGTTCATGCCGTCGAATTCCAGCGGGGCAACGTTGAACATTTCGCAGAGTTTCTGGTTGAACGCGGGGGTGGCTTTCACCCAGCGATCGTTGAGAAACAGCTCGGTATAACCATGCATGGCGAACACTTCGCTTCTCAGCAGTTCAAGCAGACGTGGCGTCGAGAGGTGATTTTTCACATCCGCCAGACCGATGCGTGCAGGGATCCCGCAATGGCGCGCGCAACCGGCGAGCAACGTAGCCTTGGGCACGCAATAACTTTCGCCCGCCGCCAGCGCGTAGCTGCCGCGCAAAGTCTGCGGGTCGCGGCTGAAGGTGTACATGTTGTAACGCACGGCCTCGCGCACGGCGTAATAAAGACTGATCGCCTGCGCGCGCGGGTCGCGGCTGGCACCACGGTGCTGCTCGGCGAACTCCACCACCGAGGGGTGGTCACTATCGATGAAGCGGCCGGGGCTCAGATACTCGCGCATGACGACATTCTCCTGGGTGAACCCGGAGTCTAGCGAGAGGATCAGCACAGAGATAACGACGTTTCGGCCAAACATGGACGCAAAGCCGCGGAGTCTGCGAACGATTTCCTACGCGTGTTGCCCACCGAAACTACAAAAGCCATCCAGGGTTTCCCACGATTTAGATCAACTTGTTCTGACCGCCCCGTTTTGCAGATGCCGTCTAAGCTCTGGAGGGTCGTTCGCCCTGGTTCACGGAGGATTGAATATGCTGTTGTTGTGGATACTGGTTCTGATCGTCGGCGTGGCGTATCTGGCCCACCGGCGCATCGCCCCGCTGCCGGCACTGGGGATCGTCGCGGCTTACCTGCTGGCGATGGGGATTTTCAGCCACGCGCCAGGCTGGTTGCTGCTGATCTTCTGGGTCGTACTGGCCGTCGTCGCGGCTCCGTTGCTGCTGCCGGATCTGCGCCGCAAACACTTCAGCGCGCCGCTGTTCAGCTGGTTCCAGAAAACCCTGCCACCGATGTCGCAGACCGAGCGCGATGCGATCGATGCAGGTACGGTGTGGTGGGACGGCGAACTGTTCAGCGGCCGTCCGGACTGGGAAAAACTGCTGTCCTACCCCAAGGCGCAACTGAGCGACGAGGAACAGGCCTTCATCGACGGCCCGACCGAAGAACTCTGCGCCATGGTCACCGACTGGCAGATCGGCCAGTCGATGGACTTGCCGCCCGAAGCCTGGACCCACATCAAGGAACACGGTTTCTTCGCTCTGATCATTCCCAAGGAATTCGGCGGCAAGGGCTTTTCCGCCTACGCCCACTCCCAGGTCGCGATGAAGCTGGCAACCCGCAGCGGCGACCTCGCCTCCACCGTGATGGTGCCTAACTCCCTCGGCCCGGCCGAACTGCTGCTGCACTACGGCACCGACGAACAGCGCAATCATTACCTGCCACGACTGGCCCGGGGCGACGACATTCCGTGCTTCGCCCTGACCGGCCCGCTCGCCGGTTCCGACGCCGGCGCCATGCCCGACACCGGGATCATCTGCAAGGGTGAATGGGAAGGCCAGGAAACCCTCGGCCTGCGCCTGAACTGGGAAAAACGCTACATCACCCTCGGTCCGGTCGCGACCCTGCTCGGTCTCGCCTTCAAGGCCTATGACCCGGATCACCTGCTCGGCGATAAAGAAGACCTGGGCATCAGCCTGGCGCTGATCCCGACCGATACTCCCGGCGTGGCAATCGGCCGCCGCCACCTGCCGCTGGGCGCCGCGTTCATGAACGGCCCCAACTCCGGCAAGGACGTGTTCATCCCGCTGGACTTCCTCATCGGCGGCCAGGACATGCTCGGCAAGGGCTGGATGATGTTGATGAATTGTCTGTCGGTCGGGCGTTCGATTTCGCTGCCGGCGGTGGGAACCGGCGCGGCCAAGTTCACCAGTCTGGTCACCGGGCAATATGCGCAGATTCGCGAACAGTTCAACGTCCCGCTGTCGGCCTTCGAAGGTATCCAGGAAGCCATGGCCCGCATCGGCGGCAACGCGTGGATGATGGACGCTGCGCGGATGCTGACCGCCAACGCGGTTGATCTGGGCGAGAAGCCTTCGGTGCTGTCGGCGATCCTCAAGTATCACCTCACCGAACGCGGCCGCGAGTGCATCAGCCACGCCATGGATGTGCATGGCGGCAAGGCGATCATCATGGGCCCGAACAACTATCTGGGCCGCAGCTGGAATGGCGCACCGATCTTCATCACCGTGGAAGGCGCGAACATTCTTTCGCGCAACCTGATGATCTTCGGTCAGGGCGCAATCCGCTGCCACCCGTTCGTGCTCAAGGAAATGGCCCTCGCCGGACGCGAGGACAAGGATCAGGCACTCAAGGAGTTCGATGGCCTGCTGCTCAAGCACATCGGATTTGCCGTGAGCAACGCCGCCAGCACATTGGTGCTGAACCTTGGTTTCGGCCACTTCGAACACGCGCCGGGAGACAAGCTCAGCCAGGGCTACTTCCGCGCGCTCAACCGTCAGGCTGCCGCGTTTGCCATGCTGGCCGACCTGAGCATGATGCTGCTGGGCGGCGAACTGAAACGTCGCGAGCGGCTGTCGGCCCGTCTGGGCGATGTGCTGAGCAACCTGTATCTCGCCTCCGCAGCGCTCAAGCGTTACCACGACCTCGATTCCCCGGCGTACATGGAGCCGCTGTTCAGATGGGCCATGGAAGAAAGCCTCGGCCAGTCGGAAAAGGCCCTGGATGAACTGCTGACCAACTTCCCGAACCGGGTTTTCGGCTGTCTGTTGCGGGTGATCGTGTTCCCGTTCGGTCGCCGTCACAAAGGCCCGTCGGACAGACTCGGTGCCGAAGTGGCAGCGGTCATCGGCCGGGCCAAGGGCGATCCGGCGCTGGAAGAGTTGCTCGCCGGCTGCTATCGCCCGCAATCGGCAGATGACGCAGTCGGCGCGCTGCAACATGCCTGCGATCAGTTGAACGCTGCGCAACCGTTGCACAAGAAACTGCACACCTCGCTCAAGAGCGGCCAGGTCAAACCGGTCGCCGGCGAACACGCCATCGATGCGGCACTGGAGGCCGGTGTGCTGCAGGCAGCGGAAGCACAAACCCTGCGCGACGCTGAAGCGGCGCGGCGCAAGGTGATCGATGTCGATGACTTCGACAAAGAGGAGCTGAAACCGGCGGACGGCAAAATCCGCTGATCCCTTCAATCAGTGAAAAACGGGCGCAGGGGCTTTATACTCCCGCGCCCGTTTTGCTCTTGAGGACTTATCTCGTGTCCAACGTCGTTGCCGATCATCTGGTTTTGCTCGACCACCTGCGCAGTATCCTGGTCGCCGTAGGTGAGGCCGATCAGGTTCCCGAAGAAAGCCATGCCCTGTTCCTGGAGCGTTTCGACGAACTGCTGGCGTCACTGCCGATCGAGCCGATCGAAAGCCAATACCTGGGTCAGGACATCCTGACTCAAGTGATTACCCGTTACCCGCAAATTGCCCACCTGATCCCGCGGGATCTGCTGTGGTTCTTCGCCGGCGACTGCCTGCACTACCTGTCCGATGAAGAAATCGACATGTATCAGGCACTGGAAGAACGTCGCTACGAAGCTGAACAGAACGACGAACCGTTCGACTGGAATCAGGAAAAACAACTGCTGGCGATGTCCGCCCAGGACAGCAAGCACTGATTTTCGCTACGCAATGAAAAGGCCCGCATGGTGATCCATGCGGGCCTTTTTTTGCGTCGCCGTTACAGCAGCCCTTCCCCCTCCGGCAATTCGTACTCGGCCAGCGACTTTGCAGCGTTGGGTTTTCCCGGTTTGCTCAATGTCGGCTCCTTCTCCAGGCACTCCACCAGATAATCGATGAACACCCGCAGCTTCGGAGGCAGATAGCGCGTTGGCGAATGCAGCAACCATAATCCGCCATGGTAGGACGCCAGGAATGTCCAGTCCGGCAGAACCTGCACGACCAGCCCCTGTTCCAGGGCATAGCGAGCCGTGAAATACGGCAGGCTGCCGATACCAATGTGCTGCAACACAGCGCCCAGACGCACGCCGGTGTGATTGGCGGCATACCGACCACGCACGCCGACCGTCACTGCTTTGCTGCCTTTCTTGAATTTCCAGCGCGCATCACTCGGGGTTTCTCCCAGATAGATGCAGCTGTGATTGAGCAAATCATGGGGATGAGTCGGTGTGCCATGCTCGGCCAGGTATTGCGGCGTCGCGCAGAGCAAATGGTCGATGGTCAGCAACTGCCGACCAACCAGCCCCGCCGGCGGTCGCTCCGTGATGCGAATCGCCAGATCAACATGATCGTCGATCAGATCCACCTGGCGGTCCTCCAGCAGCAACTCCACATCAACCTTCGGATAACGGCGTAGAAATTCCGGCATATGCGGATGGATCACGAAGCGTCCGACCGCTTTCGGCACACTGACCCGCACCAGTCCTTCGGCTTCGTGGGTGAACTGACCGCTGATTTCCATCACCGAGCGGGCCGCGCTGACCATCTCCTGACAGCGCTTGAACACTTCTTCCCCGCCATCGCTCAAGCGCAATTTGCGCGTGGTGCGCTGCAGCAGCCGCGTGGCCAATGCCTTTTCCAGCCGGGAAATACTGCGGCTGACCGCCGAGGGTGACGAGCCCAATTGACGAGCGGCTTCGGAGAAGCTGCCGGTCTCCACGACCTTGACGAAAATCGCCATTTCACCGAGCAACGGCAGAGGAAGATTTATGCTCACAGCGCAACAGTCCTTTGATGTTTGAACGGATTATCACGTTATTGCACGATTCATATAATTAAAAAAGAAACTTTAATAAGGGCATGGAATATGACGCTTCGCCTCTTTTTCCATAGTGATGACCTCAAGGCCAATGTGGAAGTCCTCGACTGCACGCCCCACGAGTACGAATTCGCTGTGGTGCTGCGCGCCACTCTGTTTCACCCGCAAGGTGGCGGGCAGCCTTGTGATACGGGCTGGATCGGCGACAGCCAGGTCTTGCGTGTCGTACAGGAACCGGACCGGATCATTCATTTCGTCAACCAGCCGGTGCCACTGGGCATGACCCAGATCCGCATCGATGAGGAACGTCGCCGCTTCAACACCCGCATGCATTCCGCCGGGCATTTGATCGGCCACTTTGTCCAGGCCATGGGCTGGATGCCGATCAAGGCACACCATTGGCCGGACGAAGGCCGGGTGCAATTCAAGCCCGGGGATTGTGCTCAGGAAGTCGATGCGCAAACCGTTCAATACGGCATCGGGCAATGGATCGAACACGACCTGCCCCGGCTGACGTCCCTGCGCGAAGGTGCGCGGGAAATCGGCTTCGGTGAACTGCCAGCCTACGGCTGCGGCGGCACCCATGTACGCAGCCTGAAGGATCTGGGCACAGTCACGATCGCGTCCCTTTCGCAGAAGAAGGGCACGCTGTCCGTCCACTACAACGTGGATTGAGGATTTCGGACGCTGCCGGTTGCAGCGTCCGACGCCGGGGGAACCGCATTCGCCGGTTCCGTTGACTACTCGTTAGATGGACCTGAAACCATGATGCTTGACGTCGAGCGTCTCGATGAGACGTGCATAAAAAAACTGGCCAACGAAGAAGTCCTCGCCATTCGCGTCAAAGGCTTTTTGCCTGAAGACCAGGCGATCCGGATTGGCGACAAGATCCTCGAGCCCGGCTTCGAGGGTTACATCAACGCCCCCAGCATTGGCCGCATCGGCATGGCGTTCTATGAGGCGGAAAACCAGCCGCTACTGATCGAGGATTACTTCGAACGCGCCACCGGCAACATTGCCGAACTGCGCAATCGCTGCGCGCCCTACTCCTCGCCGATCGATACCCTGCGCTGCATGCTCGACGAATCCTGGCCGGCAGGCGCCCATCTGGAAAACCTGTACGGGCGCAAGATGTATGTCGGTCTGTCTCGGGTGGTCAAACCCGGCGTCTGCTTCCTCGCCCACCACGACATCTTCGCCAAGGACGCGCCGGAGAGTTTCCAGGCCCGCAGCCTGGAGGCGCAATTTGCCTGCAACGTCTACCTGAACATGCCGACCGAAGGCGGCGCGTTGCAGATGTGGGAAGACGACATTTCACCGGACCGCTTCGACGAAATGCGCGGCGACAGCTACGGCATCGACCCGGCACTGCTCGGCCCGCCAGCCCTTGAAGTGCGCCCGGAACCGGGGGATTTCATCATGTTCAATTCGCGTCGCATGCACTCGGTAACGCCGGGCGTGGCAGATCCGCGCTTGAGCCTTTCGTTTTTTGTCGGCTATCGCGGCAATGCATCACCCCTGACTTTCTGGAGCTGAAATGACATCGAATTACCTGGGCGAGTTTCTGGCGCTGGCCACCATCCACTTTCTCGCCGTGGTTGCTCCCGGCCCGGACTTCGCCGTGACCATCCGCCAGAGTGTGCGTTTCGGGCGGCTGGTCGGCATCTGCACGGCACTGGGTATCGGCGCAGGGATTTCCGTGCACGTGCTGTATACCCTGCTGGGCGTCGGCGCCTTGATGCACACCACGCCGTGGCTGCTGACGGTGGCCAAGGTCGTAGGCGGCGCCTACATCTTTTATCTCGGCATCAGCTTGATCCGCAGCAAACCCAAGACAACGCTGGAAGGTGAAAAGACCAGCGATGAACCGCTGGTCGAACAATCGCTGTTCAAGGCGTTTTCCACCGGTTTCCTGACCAACGCCACCAACCCCAAGGCCACGCTGTTTTTCCTGGCGATCTTCACCACGATCATCAGCGCCAGCACGCCGCTGGAAATCCAGGCCCTGTACGGACTGTGGATGTGCAGCGTGAACGCGTTGTGGTTCGTGATCGTTGCGTTGTTCTTTTCGAGCAGCAAAGTGCGGCTGTTGTTTATGCGCATGGGCCATTGGTTCGAGCGCAGCATGGGGGTGATTTTGATCCTGTTTGCCGGGCGACTGGTGTTGTCGATGTAAATCGCCGGTTGTAAAAAGGCCCGACCAGTCAGACTGGCGGGCCTTTTTTATGGAAAGTCATTCGTCGGTTTTCCTTGAAGACTGTCAACTCTGACAGTAGGCGGGAAGACAGATGAGGTGTGTATTTCGAGTACCGGTTTTTTCCTGTAGCCCGTGCTGCCAGGTACGCCATCATGCCGATCTCACATGAACCCTCCGATCATCTTCCAGGCCGCTGCGCTTATGCGGAGTTGCCGGATTTCATGCACAAACGCATCGAAAGCCACACTATCGGACGCGTTCAGCAACGATGGGCAGGCCAGCATCTGTTGCGAGGCATGCCGCCCTCATCCGATGCGCTGCACCTGTCGAGCAATGACTACTTGAACCTGACCAGCGAACTTCATTTGATAGAGGCCCAGGCGCACGCAGTGCTAATGGCACGTCATCAACTATTAATGTCGGCCGTTTTCCTGCACGGTGACACGCCCACTGCCCGACTGGAGCAGCGCCTGGCCCGATTCATGAGAGCTCCGAACGTCATACTCTGCCAGTCAGGATGGGCTGCCAATGTCGGCTTGTTACAGGCAATTGCCAGCGAAGATCATCCGGTCTATCTGGACATGAACGCCCATATGTCGCTCTGGCAAGGCGCACAAGCCGCGCGGGCACGTTCGATTCCCTTCATCCATAACGATGCCGGGCATGCAGAACGGCAAATCAAAAAGAACGGACAAGGTGTGATCGCTGTCGACGCGGTTTACAGCACCAACGGCAGCGTTTGTCCGCTGAAGGACTTCGCCGAGCTGGCCGAGCGCCGTGACTGCGTCCTGCTTGTCGACGAGTCCCACTCGCTTGGCACACACGGCCCTGAAGGTGCGGGGCTGGTTGCCCGAGAGCATCTGTCTGGAAAAGTACATTTCCAGACCGCCAGTCTGGCCAAGGCGTTCGCAGGTCGTGCGGGGCTGATTACCTGCCCCGACTTGTTCAAGGATTACTTCGCCATGGAGTCCTATCCAGCTATTTTCAGCTCCAGCCTGCTGGATCATGAGTTGAGCTGGTTTGAACGCGCAGCGGACTTTCTGCAAATCGCCGATGAGCGACGAGACCGATTGCATGCTGTTTCCCGTCAGGTCCGGACAGCGCTCGCGCAGCTGGGATATGACGTCAGCGCCGGCACAGAACAGATCATTGCCTTGCAGCCCGGGCGGGAACTGCTGACACTTCGGCTGCGTGATGCGTTGCAGATACGCGGCATTTTCGGTTCGGTTTTTTGTGCACCGGCTACCGCACTCAATCGCTCACTGATGCGTTTTTCGATGAACTCGGGACTCTCCGAGAAAGATGTCGAACGACTTGTCGATGCTTGTGCCGAAATCAGGGATGAAGTCCGGTTGAAGGACTGGAAAGGTGTCGGTCTCACCGCAAGTAGATCACCCATGACAGACCTGGAAAGTGACTGAAGTCTATCTGGATCCATTGCAAGTCCCGTTCTAGACACTTCAATCCTATTTTTTCAATTCTGCGTCGTTTTTGAGACGCGCCTCACTTCGGGGGCTCCCCTATCACTCGCTTGCAGTGTTAGTTTGCGAAACCGTCTGACGCATCGATCAGACACTTCCTACTGACCACCTGCAAAGGAATGCCCTTAGCAATGGATTTTTCACTCAAGCAACTGGCCGCATCGACCCTGATTCTGGCCAGTCTTTCGTCCGTGACACTACCCGCCCACGCCAACATCACACCGCAGCAAAGCGCGACCATCCTCAAGACATTCAGCGATGCCAAAGTCAGCGATTTCCGCCAGTTCCTCGGCGAAGTGGCCAAGAGCGACCTGAGCAAGACCGACGACCTGCGCCCTTCCATCAGTGCGTTTCTCGACAACAAGACACTGACTGCCGAGCAGCAAAACGAGATCTATCGCCTGCTGGGCCTCTACACCCGGGCGAAATACGGCAAGGCAGCTCTTGAAACCCTGCGCGAACTGGTTGAGATCCCGACCGATCGCAAAGAGGGTGTTGCCCAGCACGAGAATCCTGAATTCATCAAGATCGCCGCCAAAATCAAGGACTTGGCCGAGTCCTTTGGTTTGAACTACCGAAACGTCGACAACCGCGTCTACGAAATTTCTCTCGACGGCAGCGGCAAGGAAGTCGTGGGCATTCACGCACACGCCGACGTGGTGCCAGTGACACCGGAAAACTGGGTGCTGAAGGACGGCACCAAACTCGACCCGTTCAAGGTCACGCTGATCGGCGACCGCATGTACGGCCGTGGCACCGAGGACGACAAGAACGGGATCGTGGTGACGCTGTATGCGATGAAGGTGATCAAGGAAGAAAAGCTGCCGCTGGCCCGCAATTTCAAACTGCTGGTGGACACCACCGAAGAAACCACCGGCGACGCGATTCCTTACTACTTTGAACGCAACCCGACGCCCGAGTACAACCTGGCGCTGGATGGCGGCTACCCGGTAGTGATCGCCGAAAAAGGCTACGGCACAGTCATGGCCAAGTTCGCCAAGCGCAAGGCCGAGGGCAAAGGCGCGGAGCTGATCTCGATGACCGGCGGCATGGCAACCAACCAGATTCCATCGGTTTCGCTCGTCACTCTGGTGACAGACAAGCCTGCCGAGCTGGCTGCCAGTCTGCAAAAGGCCGGTAACGAATACGCCAAACAACATGGCGGCGATTTCGAAGTAAATGCCAAGGTCGATGGCAAAAACGTGAAACTCAGCGTTACTGGCGTTTCCGCGCATTCGTCCGAACCGGAATCCGGCGTCAACCCGGTCGCCCGCATGCTGGACTTCATCCACAGCGTGGACGGCAAAATCGCGTTCAAACACAACCACATCACCGATGCCGCCCGCTACGCCGCCGACAACTGGGGCCTGGACTACAAGGGTGGCAAGCTGGGCGTCGGTTTCGCCGATGACTTCATGGGCCCGCTGACTACTTCGCTGACCTATGTCGGGATGGACGACAAAACCTTCAAACTCGCGGTCAACCTGCGCGTACCAAAGGGCAAGTCGCCGGAAGTGCTCAAAAGCGAAATCGCCGACAAACTGGCGGCCTGGAGCAAGAAAACCCACGTCGCGGTCAACTTCGATTACTCGATCGCCGAGCCGATGTACCGCAACCCTGAAGGCGAGTGGGTCAAGGCGCTGCTGGCCGTGTCCACCGAAAACCTGGGCATGAAACACGAGTTCGGCACCTCTGCCGGCGCCACCTCGGTGCATGAACTGCCCAACGGTGTGCAATTCGGTCTGGCCCGACCCGAGGTCAAATACACCGGTCACACCGACGGCGAGTTCAAGACGGTTGACCAGTTCCTGCTGGACCTGCAGATCGTTACCGAAATGATGGGCCGCATCGGGCAACTGCCGAAGCTTTGATCCCTGCTTCGCAGCCACGATGAACAAAAGGCCCGTCGGTTTTCACCGACGGGCCTTTTCATATCAGCTGGCAGCCGACGTATCGATCCGACTGCGCAGGAAAAACCTCCCCCCCATCAACACCATCGCCAGGGTCAACGCGCTGATCAACCCCAACCAGATGCCTTGCGGCCCCCACTCCAGACCAAAAGCCATCAGACACCCAAATGGCAAACCGACACCCCAGTAACAGAAAATCGCCAGCCACATGGGGACACGGGTATCTTGCAGGCCTCGCAACGCTCCTGCGCACAACATCTGCAATCCATCGGGAAACTGCAAAGCGGCGGCATACAACAGAAGCGTCGACGCGAGCGCGGTGACAGCAACATCTGCGCTATACCAGCCGGCAATCGCGTCATTGCCCAGCAGCATGATCAACACCGACACGCTTTGCGCGATCAGGACGATGACACAACCCGCCCATGCAGCCTGCCGCACACCTTTGAAGTCCCCGCGCCCCAGCGCATGACCAACCCGGACCGTCGTAGCCTCCGCCACAGCCACCGGAATCATGAAACACAACTGCGCCAGATTCACCGCGATCTGATGCGCGGCCAGGAAAGTCGAACCGAGGCGGCCGATCAGTAACGAAGTGACAATGAAAAGACTGCCCTGAGTCAGGATTGCGATGCCGATCGGCAGCCCGACCTTCAACAAATCAACGATGCCAGCAAGACCTGGCGGATCAAATCGGGCGAACAGCTGCAAATGCGCCAGACGCTTGCCGCGCCAGAGGTACACTGCGAACAGCAGCGCTTGCAGCCACATCATCACCGCCGAAGCGATACCCAGCCCTTCCGCCCCCATCTCCGTGAAACCCAACTTGCCATTGGTCAGCACATAACCCATTGGCGCCAGAATCAGAAGCCCGCCAAAACCGAAGACCATGGTCGGACGCATCCAGTGCATGCCTTCGCACAGATAGCGCATGCAGAAAAACAGGGTCAGCGCCGGGCTTCCCCAGCGCACAGCCTGCAGAAATGCCTGTGCATCGGGAATGATGTCCGGAGCAATCCCGGCGGGCGCGAGCAGAAGAGGCGCAAGGCTGAGGAAAGCGAACATCAGCCCTCCCATGAACAGCGCCAACCACAGGGCCTGGCGAAAGATCGGCCCGATCTCGCCTGTTCGTTCCGCACCGTGCAAACGCGCAACCGACGCGGTCAACGCAATCAATGTCCCGATCGGCACCAGCATCGGCAGCCATAACAGCGCAGTGCCAAGCGTGACGGCCGCCAGGGTCTCGGTGCCATGATTACCCGCGATGAGGTTGTCCACGAAAGCGATCAACCCGGCGCACAGATGCCCAATGACCAACGGAAGCGACAACAAAGCGGTTGCTCGTATCTCGCGCAGGGCACCATGACGGGTGATTGTTCGTGACATTAAGGTGAGATCCTTGAAATTGACCAACCCGATCCAGTCGCGAAGACCGACGGGGTGGTTGTTATCTCAGAATCAGTTGTGGGCTGGCTGTCAGACGCTTCTGTGAATCACGGATTCGCTGTAGGAATCTTGTAACAGAGAGCGCCAAACACAAATAACGCGCAAACAAAAACGCCGCTCATCACTGAGCGGCGTTTTTGTTGAATATGGAGCGGGAAACGAGACTCGAACTCGCGACCCCGACCTTGGCAAGGTCGTGCTCTACCAACTGAGCTATTCCCGCAATGGCGTCCCCTAGGGGACTCGAACCCCTGTTACCGCCGTGAAAGGGCGGTGTCCTAGGCCACTAGACGAAGGGGACAGGCTACAACTTTCACTAATAAAAACGCCGCTCATTGCGGAGCGGCGCTTCTTGAATTTGGAGCGGGAAACGAGACTCGAACTCGCGACCCCGACCTTGGCAAGGTCGTGCTCTACCAACTGAGCTATTCCCGCAAATGGCGTCCCCTAGGGGACTCGAACCCCTGTTACCGCCGTGAAAGGGCGGTGTCCTAGGCCACTAGACGAAGGGGACACGCTACCCGGAACACATGGTGTGTGTTTCGGTGTCCAGATCCGTATCCGAAGACTTGGTTCTGATTTCACTCAGCACCGCCCGAAGGCACTGCCGTTTAAAATTGGAGCGGGAAACGAGACTCGAACTCGCGACCCCGACCTTGGCAAGGTCGTGCTCTACCAACTGAGCTATTCCCGCATTGGCGTCCCCTAGGGGACTCGAACCCCTGTTACCGCCGTGAAAGGGCGGTGTCCTAGGCCACTAGACGAAGGGGACACACTACAACATTCACTCCCTGCCGCGTTTCGCTGTGTGCTTTACGCTGCAAGTGGCGCGCATTCTATGGATGGATTGGAAGGTCGTCAACCCCCTGATATAAATTTATTTAAATCAATGACTTCGCCCTGCTTTACGAGCCGATTCGGACTTTTCCGTCGCCCGACGATTGACACCTATATTCCGACACTCGCCAAGGCGTTATAGTCCACGGCACAGGTGATGGCAATCTGTACCCCAAGGGCCAGCATTTATATAAGCAGGCTTGCGGCCGATACAGATGAAGCTTCGCTGATCCAACCCGTCGAGCGGCGCTAGGCTCCCATATGCCGAGCTACTACACTCGCACGCGAACCCTATTAAGAGGTCTTACCGGTGACACCACTCATGATCACCCTGCTAGTCATAGCCGGGATCGCAATCTTGATCGCCATTGGCTACATGAACCATGTGGTGGAAAACACCAAACTGGAGAAGGCCCGCACCAAAGTCGAACTCAACGACCGCCTGCGCCGTTGTGGCGAACTGACCGAAACCTTCCCCGGCCAGTTCATGACCCCGGCCCTCAAACTGCTGATGACCCGCCTGGAACTGAACGTCTGCCAGCGCCTGCTGAACCTGGAAAAAACCAGTGCCACCACCAAGGCCCGCATCACCGAACTGAGCGTCCTCGTGGCCCAGGGCGAATCGATCCCGGTCAACAACCCGCCGGCCCCGATTCAGACCGAAGCCAAGGCCAAAGACGTGCGCTTCCTGCTCGAAGCCCTCCACGGCCAGATCACCCGCGCCGCCCAGGACGGTTTCCTGCCACCGAACGAAGCCAAGCACTGGATCCGCGAAGTGCGCCATATCCTGGTGCTGCTCCACATCGAGTTCTTCAACAACCTCGGCCAGCACGCCCTGCAACAAAACCAGCCAGGCCAGGCCCGCCTCGCTTTCGAACGCGGCGTGCAATACCTGCGCAAACAGCAGGACCCGCAGATCTACGCCGAACAACTCCAATACCTGGAAAAACTCCTGGCCCGCGCCAACGCCCAGGTCATGGACAAAATTGCCCCGGTCGAAGGCGAAGAAAACCAACTGACTGCGGGGCTCAAGGACGTTGAGGCTGATGCGGACTGGAAGAAGAAAGTGATTTACGACTGAGTGCAGATGTTGAGAGAAGCCACCGAGAGGTGGCTTTTTTATTGGCTGCGGGGAAGATCAAAATCAAAAGCACCCTCACCCCAGCCCTCTCCCGGAGGGAGAGGGAGCCGACCGAGTTGATTGGGGGAAGTACGCCGACATGAAATACCGAATCGCACTCGGGTTTTAAAACGCATTCAACTCGACTCCTGCTTTGGCTTTGGCTTTGGCTTTGGCTTTGGCTTTGGCTTTGGCTTTGGCTTTGGCTTTGGCTTTGGCTTTGGCTTTGGCTTTGGCTTTGGCTTTGGCTTTCACCACTCAACACGATGAGCGTTAGCTCGAGTACCGCTTTTGACGTGCCGGCCCCATCGGAAGACAGAGTGGAGGGATTTATCCGGGGGTGGGAGCGCAGCGACCGTGCGGCGAAGCCGCATGCATCGAGAGGAGGTGCAGCGAAGCAAACCGTAGGCGATGCCCCCGGATGAATCCCGGAACGAAGGAACACCGAGCCCAGGCGAGGTGCCGAACGCCGGGGCCCAGACCTTTGCTTACTTTGGGGCGTTTGCCAAAGTGAGCCGCTGTAAGAGCGGAACCGCCAGCGGCAACACCCGAAGGAACGGATATTCACAAAGAACACCCAGAGCCTGGTCGGCCCAAAGGCCGCCAAGATCAAAGCCGAAAGTGCCCCACCATCCCCCGCAACTCACTCCCCAACTGCGCCAGCTCAACACTCGAAGCCGCATTCCCGCGCATCGCAATCGACGACTGATCCGCACTCGCCCGAATACTGGTCACACTGCGATTGATCTCCTCGGCCACCGAACTCTGCTCCTCGGCCGCCGCCGCAATCTGCTGGTTCATCTGCTGAATCAACGAAACCGCCGCCGCAATACTCCCCAGCGCACTTTCAGTCTGCAATGCGTCGCTCACCGCCAGCTTCACCAGATCGCCACTGCTCTGAATCTGCTGCACCGACGAGTGCGCCGCCGAGCGCAGGGCACTGACCAGCCGCTCGATCTCTTCAGTCGACTGCTGCGTACGTCGGGCCAGCGCCCGTACCTCGTCGGCAACCACCGCAAAGCCCCTGCCCTGCTCGCCCGCCCGCGCTGCTTCGATCGCGGCGTTGAGTGCCAGCAGATTGGTTTGTTCGGCAACGCTTTTGATCACTTCAAGCACCGTGCCGATGTTCTGGATTTCTGCGCTCAGGCTTTCGATGCTCGAACTGGCCGACGTCGCCGAATCCGCCAGTTGCTCGATCCGCGCCATGCTCTGGCGCACCACCTGCTGACCGCTCTCGACCTTGTCGTCGGCAGTCTGCGCCGCAAGCGCCGCTTCTTCGGCATTGCGCGCCACGTCGTGAACGGTGGCGGTCATCTGGTTCATGGCCGTGGCAACCTGCTCGGTTTCCTCTTTCTGGCTGCTGACTTCAAGGTTGGTCTGTTCGGTCACCGCCGACAGCGATTGCGCGGAACTGGCCAACTGTTCAATGCCAGCCTGCAACCCGCTGACAATGCTGCTGAGGCCCGCGCCCATCTGTTGCATGGACTGCATCAACTGGCCGATCTCGTCACGACGAGTCACTTCCACCGTTGCACTCAAGTCACCGGCGGCGATCCGCTGAGCGACAAGCATCACGCTGCGCAACGGCGCGACGATCAACCGGGTGATCACCCAGGCCGCAATCAGCCCGACCAGCAATGCCAGCGCCGACGAGCCGATGATCAGCACCGAGTTCTTCTTCAGTTCACCCTGCATCGCGACGTCCTGGGCGACATAGGCCTGATCGACCCGCTCCACCACCTGAGCGGCACGCTGATGCAGTTGCTCGTAGACGGTTTTTTCCTGAGCCAGAAGCCCGGTGTACTCGGCGAGCTTGTCATTGAATCCGGCGATGTGGCCTGAGACCTCATTGAGAACCGTCAGATAACCTTCGTCCTTGACCGTGGATTTCAGTTGTTCGGCTTGCGTCTGGGCCTGGGCGGCCTGTTCGATGTTGCCCTTGGCGCTGTCATCGCCCTTGCGACTCTGATCCAGCCTTACCCGCGCCTCGTTCATGGCTTGCAGCATCAGGCGCGAAACCTGGCTGACCTGGCTGGCCTGCTCGATGAACTGCGCCCCGTCCTTGCCCTCGCTGTCTTTCAGGGTATAGGTGCCGTCATCGGCAAGTCCGGCCTGCAGGACGTCGAGGTTGTTGGCAACGCTGGACACCGACCAACTGGCCATTTCCAGCGCCAGATCCTTGGCCTGGGTCAACGACACGAACTCATCGAACGCCTTGCGGTAAGCGCCCAAGGACTGCTGGACATCGTTCATGACCGACTCATTGCCCGGCGATTGAGCCTTGAGCTGATCGGCCATGGCGATCAGGCCATCCACCCCCTCGTGCAAGGCATCGGCGGTTTTCGGATTGCCGTGCAAGGCGTAATCCTGCTCCAGCAGGCGCACTTTCAGCAGGCCGCTGTTGAGCGAGGACATCTGTTTTAGCCCGTCGAAGCGCTGACTGATGGTCTGCAGGGACCAGACGCCGATGGCCGCCACCAAGGCAGTCAACAGCAATACCAGCACAAACCCGATACCCAGTTTTTTCGCCATACCGAGGTTGGCAAAACGTCCTTGCACGGCCGAAATCATTGCGCGTAGTCCCCTGCCAAAGTCTGTTGCCGAAGAGTCGCAACGGCCATGAACCAGCACAAGACTCTGGCGTCGGAATAATGGCAAAAAGCTAGACCTGCGTCGTTTTCAGAACACTTGAGGTCGATCCACGGCCGTACTGCGAAAGAAATGCCGCGCCCTCGGATCGCAAGCATAGGCCACATTGATCCGCTGCCAGTCACTGGCTTCGCCACTGGGACTGAAGGAAGAAGCGCATGCCAATTGCACACCATGACGCAAGGCCTGCCTGCGCAGGTGTTCATCATTCGCCAGCGGCGAACGGGCCCAGATGAACAGCCCGCCGGTGGGTTTGCCGAACACCTCCCAATCGGCATCCTCCAGCGCCTGCAGGGCCGCCGCGCGATCGATATTGAGCCGCTGGCGCTGGCGCTGCACCAGTTTGCGATACGCGCCACTGGCCAGCAGCGCCGCCAGAACGGCCTCGCTGAACCTTGAAGTGCCCATGCAACTGATCATCTTGATCCGCGCCAGTTGCTCGATCACCTCGTGACTGGCCGACACGAAGCCTGCCCGCAACGAACTGCTCAGCGTCTTGGAAAAACTGCCGACGTAGATCACCCGCCCGTCTTCATCCAGTGCTGCCAGGCGCGTGCCGCTGCCGTTATGCAGATCAGCGTAGACGTCATCTTCGATCAGCCGCAGGTCGTAGGTTTTGCTCAATTGCAGAATGCGCCGCGCCACGGCCGGCGCCAGACAGCTCCCCGTGGGGTTGTGGTGGTGACTGTTGATGAACAGCGCTGCCGGCCGGAACTGCCGCAACAACGCCTCGAGCGCCTCGAGGTCAGGCCCGCCCGGCGTGCGGCGAACCTCCAGCATGCGCACGCCGTGCAGCCGCAAGAGATCGAACAGCGGCGCATAACCCGGCGTTTCCACCACCACACAATCCCCCGCCCGGAACAACGTGCGCACGATCAGATCGAGCCCGTGGCTGGCGCCGGCCGTTGTCAGCACACAATCCTCATCGGCTGTGATATCGAGCATTCCCAGCCGTTTGACAATCTGTTCGCGCAGCGCCGGGAGCCCGAGGGGCGTGTTGTAGTTGAACAGGCTGGCCATGTCGGTGCGGGCCACCTGACGGATCGCATAGGCGAGATCATCGGACTCTCGCCAGCTCTCGGGCAAAACCCCGTCGCCCAGTTTCAACCCGCCGCGCCATTGCGGATCCGTATCACAGCCATGGCGCTCGCCCTCGAAAGCCGGACTGTCGAAAGACTTGCAACACGCCGGCAATGTGCTTGCGACCATGAACCCCGCCCCTTGCCGCGAGGCCAGAACACCCTGTGCCACCAGACGTTCGCAAGCCTCCATGACGTACGACTGGCTGAGCAGATTCAATCGCGCAATCTGTCGAATGGATGGCAGGCGCGTGGCAGGCGGCACCTGTTCCTGCACGATCCACTCGATCAATCCATCCACGATCTGCTGTACGACCGGCACCATTGCCTGTCGGTCAATTCTCAATTCCATGAGTGCACAAACTCCTGTCCGTTTTGCCCGCAGCAGTAAATCACAGCCGCGCCGGTCAGGCTGTGCGACAAAGACGTCAAAAGCCACCGTTCTAACTATTTGAAACACATTGTTTATCAATGACATGGAACCGGGCACAGACGAAAAGACCCGCTGTCGGGCGGGTCTTTTCCTGCGTCAACAGATGCCTTTTCAGAACGCGGTCACGCCTCCGTCCACGGCCAGCGAATGGCCAGTGGTGAACGCGGCGCCATCGCTGCACAGGTACAGCACGGCGCTGGCAATTTCCTCGACCTTGCCGATGCGCCCCACCGGATGCATGGCGTTGGCGAATTCGCCCTTCTTCGGGTCGGCCTCGTAGGCGCGACGGAACATGTCGGTATCGATCACCGCCGGGCAAACCGCGTTGACGCGGATTTTCTTCTTGGCGTACTCGATGGCGGCCGACTTGGTCAGACCGATCACCGCATGTTTGGAGGCGGCGTAGATGCTCATCTTCGGCGCAGCACCCAGCCCGGCAACCGACGCGGTGTTGACGATCGCCCCGCCGCCCTGGGCCAGCAGCAACGGCAACTGGTACTTCATGCACAGCCAGACGCCCTTGACGTTGACGCCCATGATCGCGTCGAACTCATCCATGGAGCCCTCGGCCAGCTTGCCCTTCTCGATTTCGATCCCGGCGTTGTTGAAGGCATAGTCGAGACGGCCGTAGGTCTTGATCACCTCGTCCATCAGATTTTTTACTTCGCTTTCGACGGTCACGTTGCAGCGCACGAAGGTCGCTTCGCCGCCGGCTGTACGAATCAGCGCCACGGTGCCCTCGCCCCCGGCGGCATCCAGATCGGCGACCACCACTTTCAGACCTTCAGCAGCAAACGCCTGGGCGGTCGCGCGACCGATACCGTTGGCGGCGCCTGTGACGACGGCGACCTGACCGGAAAACGTCATGCTCATTGTTATGTCCTCGAATGCGGGGGATTGATGAAGGCAGCATAGCCACAGCCACCTCCCCGACGGCAGCACTATCAGAAGGCCGTTTGACCGCCCATGAATCGCAGTGATGAACCCGTGCGGGCCACTATCACCCTGCTTGATCGGCCTGCATTCGCCTCGTCAGCCAACCTTGCAGCATCGCCGAGGACGGTCTATCAACAAGGCTTCATCCCGTTGAGTGCCTGTCATGACTAACCAGACCAATCGTCAGTTCCTGCTCGCCAAACGCCCGGTGGGCGCCGCCACCCGCGAGACCTTCACCTATCAGGAAGTACCGGTCGGCGAGCCGGCGGCGGGGCAGATTCTGGTCAAGAACGAATACCTGTCTCTCGATCCGGCCATGCGCGGCTGGATGAATGAGGGCAAGTCCTACATCCCGCCGGTGGGTCTGGGTGAAGTCATGCGCGCGTTGGGCGTAGGCAAAGTCGTCGCGTCAAACAATCCGGGGTTTGCCGTCGGCGACTACGTCAACGGTGCCATTGGCGTGCAGGATTACTTCCTCGGCGAGCCCAGAGGTTTCTACAAGGTCGATCCGAAACTGGCACCGCTGCCGGTTTATCTGTCCGCATTGGGCATGACCGGCATGACCGCCTACTTCGCCCTGCTCGATGTCGGCGCACCGAAGGCCGGCGATACCGTGGTGCTGTCCGGTGCAGCGGGCGCGGTCGGCAGCATCGCCGGACAGATCGCCAAGATCAAAGGCTGCCGGGTGGTCGGTATTGCCGGCGGTGCGGACAAGTGCAAGTTCCTGATCGATGAACTGGGCTTCGATGGCGCCATCGACTACAAGAGTGAAGACGTGTTGGCCGGCCTTAAACGCGAATGCCCGAAAGGCGTGGACGTTTACTTCGACAACGTCGGCGGCGATATCCTCGACGCGGTGCTGAGCCGTCTGAACTTTAAGGCGCGCGTGGTGATCTGCGGCGCCATCAGCCAGTACAACAATAAAGAGGCGGTCAAAGGCCCGGCAAATTATCTGTCGCTGCTGGTCAACCGCGCGCGGATGGAAGGCTTCGTGGTGATGGATTACGCCGCGCAGTACGCCAGTGCCGCTCAGGAAATGGCCGGCTGGATGGCCAAGGGGCAGCTCAAGAGCAAGGAAGACATCGTCGAAGGCCTGGAAACCTTCCCGGAAACTCTGGGCAAACTGTTCAGCGGCGAAAACTTTGGCAAACTGGTGTTGAAGGTCTGAAAACAAAGAAGGGAGCCATCAGGCTCCCTTCTTTGCATCTTCAGCAGTTCGCTCAGGCCAGTTCGGCAACCACCGCAGCCAGGGCCTTGGCCGGATCCGCCGCCTGGCTGATCGGACGGCCGATCACCAGATAATCGGAACCGGCATCCAGCGCCTGACGCGGGGTCAGGATGCGACGCTGGTCGTCCTGGGCGCTGCCGGCCGGACGAATGCCCGGCGTCACCAGTTGCAGCGACGGATGCGCGGTTTTCAGCGCTGTGGCTTCCAGCGCCGAGCACACCAGACCGTCCATCCCGGCCTTTTCGGCCAGTGCAGCCAGACGCAGCACTTGCTCCTGCGGCTCGATGTCCAGACCGATACCCGCCAGATCTTCACGCTCCATGCTGGTCAACACGGTCACGCCAATCAGCAACGGCTGCGGGCCGCTGCGCTTGTCCAGCTCTTCACGGCAGGCCGCCATCATGCGCAGGCCGCCGGAGCAATGAACGTTGACCATCCACACGCCCATCTCGGCAGCGGCCTTGACCGCCATCGCCGTGGTGTTGGGAATGTCGTGGAATTTCAGGTCGAGGAACACTTCAAAACCCTTGTCACGCAGGGTGCCGACGATTTCCGAGGCACAGCTGGTGAACAGTTCCTTGCCCACTTTGACCCGGCACAGCTTCGGGTCCAACTGGTCGGCCAGCTTCAGTGCGGCGTCACGGGTGGGGAAATCCAGGGCGACGATGATAGGAGTCTGGCAGGCGGACATGGATGGGCTCTCAGGCAAGTCGAAATCGGCGCGCATTGTAGCGGAACCGGCGGCGGCGCGGCACCCGATGATCGGTAAATCGTCGCGCCGGACGTGATCAGCATAGCCTTGCAGGGTATTGTGTCGAAGCCGATACACAACCGACACGCCGACAACATGCGCCCGCGCTAGCCTCGCCAGCCGCAACAAGTCCTTACAGCAGCCCTTCCCGCCTCACGGCCGGACGCCTATGCTGAAACCACAACCTCGCAGCCTATCTTTGTGGTTGGCGGCTTACTGGCAGATGAACAGCCTCATGCACAACTCCCAAGTCTCCGTGAATGAAGAGCAGAAAGACGACAAGCGCTGGAGCATCCGCGCCCTGATCGTCGACGACGATGTGCCGATCCGCGAACTGATGATCGACTACCTGGCCCGTTTCAACATTCACGCCAGCGGTGTCACCGACGGCGCAGCCATGCGCCAGGCGATGCAGGCCGAGCATTTCGACGTGGTGGTGCTCGACCTGATGCTGCCCGGCGAAGACGGTCTGTCGCTGTGCCGCTGGCTGCGCGCGGAATCGGACATCCCGATCCTGATGCTCACCGCCCGTTGCGAACCCACCGACCGCATCATCGGCCTGGAATTGGGTGCCGATGATTACATGGCCAAACCGTTCGAACCCCGGGAACTGGTGGCGCGGATTCAGACGATTCTGCGCCGGGTGCGCGACGACCGCACCGAACAGCGTGCGAACATTCGCTTCGACAACTGGCGCCTGAACAGCGTCCTGCGCCAGTTGATCGCCGACGATGGTCTGGTGGTGCCGCTGTCCAACGCCGAATTCCGCCTGCTCTGGGTGTTCATCGAACGGCCGCGCCGGGTGCTCAGCCGCGAACAACTGCTGGACGCCGCCCGTGGCCGCTCGATCGAGGCCTTCGACCGCAGCATCGACCTGCTGGTCTCGCGTTTGCGGCAAAAACTCGGCGACGACCCGAAAGCCCCGCAGTTGATCAAGACCGTACGCGGTGAAGGTTACCTGTTCGACGCACGGGACATCGGCTGATGCGAGGGCGCTTCGACACGCTGTTCGGCCGCCTGTTTGGCGTGCTGTTCGTGGCGATCGTCCTGGCGCACCTGCTGGCTTTCGCCTGGTTCCACCATTACGGTCCGCCTCCGCCCCCTCCGCCGCCGGAATTTTCCCAGGGCGTCGAAGGACAACGTCCGCCACCGGATCCGCGCTTCGCCCACCGACCGCCGCGCCCCTGGTTCGGCGGGCCGCTGGTGCCACTGACCTTTCAGTTCATCTCGCTGATGATCGCTGCGTGGTACGGCGCCAAACTCCTGAGCCGGCCGATCCAGCGCCTGAGCGACGCCGCCGAACGCCTCAGCGAAAACCTCGACAGCCCGCCGCTGGAAGAGTCCGGCCCGCGCGAGGCCCGGCAGGCGGCCCATACCTTCAACCTGATGCAGCAGCGGATTCGCGAACAGGTTCAGCAGCGCGCACGCATGCTCGGCGCCGTGTCCCATGACCTGCGCACGCCACTGTCGCGGCTCAAGCTGCGTCTGGAACAGATCGAGGACGACAAGCTGCAAAGCCAGATGCGTCAGGACCTGAACGACATGATCGGCATGCTCGACGCCACCCTCACCTACCTGCACGAACAACGCACCAGCGAAGCGCTGCAGATGATGGACGTGCAGGCGCTGGTCGAATCCCTTTGCGAGAACGCCCAGGATCAGGGCGCTGACGTGCAGGTCAGCGGCCATTGCGCCCCCCTGGCGGTTCAGCCAATGGCCCTGCGCTCGTGTATCAACAACCTGATGGACAACGCCTTGCGCTACGCCGGGCAAGCACACATCGAGCTGCAGGATCAGCGCGAACACCTGCTGATCCGCGTCATCGACCACGGCCCGGGCATCGCTGCGGACAAGCGTGAAGCGGTGTTCGAGCCGTTTTTCCGCCTGGAAGGCTCACGCAACCGCAACTCCGGCGGAGTCGGCCTGGGCATGACCATCGCCCGGGAAGCCGCGCAACGCCAGGGCGGTCAGTTGAACCTCGAAGAGACGCCCGGCGGCGGCCTCACTGCCGTGATTCGCCTGCCCCGACTGTAAATCCGACTGTGTACCGTCCGGTACAAAACCCATATACCTGCGACACCTCACGCCTTGAGTCTGCATGAGCCGGTTCATGAACCGGTTTTCCATTACAAGGAGTGAGCCCATGATCGGTAGCGTCAGCAACTACACGAGCTATACCAGCACCAGCAGCACTTCCACACAAAACGCCCGCAGCCAGCAACTGCAAAAGGAACTGTTCGCCAAACTCGACAGCAACGGCGACGGCGCGGTGGATCAGGACGAACTGAACAGCGCCCTGTCGCAAAAATCCAGTGACGGTTTGCTGGTCAACCTGAGCAAACAATTCGGCGACCTGGACAGCGACAGCAACGGCAGCCTCAGCGCCGAAGAAATGGCCGCCATGGCCCCACCGCCACCACCCGACCACAACCAGGCCCCCGACACCGACCTGGCCGACGCCCTGATCAAGGCCCTCGACACCGACGGCGACGGCGCCATCAGCAGCGACGAACTCAGCAGCGGCCTGACCAGCGCCGGCAGCACCGCCGACAGCAGCAAAATCTTCTCGGCCCTGGACAAGAACAAGGACGGCGTCGTCAGCCAGGACGAACTCACCGCCAGCCTCACCCCGCCACCGCCACCACCCCGGGTTTCCAGTGACGAACTGTTCAGCCAGCTCGATGCGGACGGTGACGGCAATGTGACGGCGACCGAGTTGAGCAGCGCGTTGCAGGCCAGCGACAGCACATCGTCCTCCAGCAGCGACACCAGCGCGGCGCTGCTCAAGGTGCTGGATAGCGACAACAGTGGTGGCGTGAGCAGTGATGAGTTGAAAGCCGCGTTACAGGCGGGACGCCAGCGTCCGGGCGATGAACAGACCGCCAGTACCACTCAAACCACGACCGAAGCGTTGAACCGGATAATTGCCAATCTGAGCAAGCAGTATTCGCTCGGTAGTACGGCGTCGGTGGGCAAGTATTTGAATGTGGCGACTTGAGTGATCGGGCGAGGGATTCACTTCCGGTCTGGAGACCGGGAGTGAATGGAGCTCGCCCGGTTAGTGGATTGCCATTGATCTGTGGTGCGCCAGTTAGACAGCCCCTCACCCTAGCCCTCTCCCAAGGGAGAGGGGACTGACCGAGTTGTTTGGGAGAGGTACGCCGACGTGACATACCGAGGTGAACTTGGGTCTTTGAAAGCACACATCCCGCACCGGCCTCCTCCACCTCCACCTCTGCTTCTGCTTCCGCTTCTGCTTCTGCCTTGGCTTTGGCTCTGGCTTTAGCTTCCCACCACTCAACACGATGAGCGTTAGCTCAAGTACCGCTTTTGACGTACCGGCCCCGTTGAGAGGCTGAGTGGAGGGATTTATCCGGGGGTGGGCGCGAAGCGCCGTTTGGCGAAGCCAGACACATCGAGAGGAGGTGCAGCGAAGCAAACCGGAGGCGATGCCCCCGGATGAATCCCGGAGCGAAGGGACGCCGAGCCACAGCGAGGCGCCGAACGTTGGGGCCAAGCCTTTTGGTTCCTTTTTGGCGTCTGAAAAAGGGACTCGCCGTAAGGGCGAAACCGCCAGCCGCAACACCCGAAGAAACGGATATTCACCCAAAACAACCCAAAGCCTGGCCGGCCCAAAGGCCGCCAAGGCTACCAAAGCCAAAAAGCCTCAAACCCGCCCCTGACTCTTGCTCCAATCCGTCAACAAACTATAGGCAACAGCCAAAAGCGTAGGCCCGATAAACAACCCGATAAACCCAAACGCAATCAACCCGCCAAACACCCCGAGCAACACAATCACCAGCGGCAGATTACCGCCACGGCTGATCAGATACGGCTTGAGCACGTTGTCCACGCCACTGATGATGAACGTCCCCCAGATCCCGAGAAACACCGCCATCCCGTACTCACCCTTCCAGGCCAGCCAGGCCGTGGCCGGAATCCACACCAGCGGCGGTCCCATCGGAATCAGGCTGAGCAGGAACGTCACGATCCCCAGCACCAGTGCCCCCGGTACCCCGGCAATCAGGAACCCGATCAAAGCCAGGATCGCCTGCGCTGCCGCTGTACCGATCACGCCGTTCACCACCCGCTGCACCGTACCGGCCACCAGCTCGATGTAATACCCGGCACGGTCGCCGATCAACCGCTCAAGCAGGCTGTGCACGAACGCCGCCAGCCGCGGCCCGTCACGGTAGAAGAAGAACACGAAGACAATACTCAGGGTCAGCTCGAGAATCCCGCCGCCGATCTGCGCACTGCGCGCCAGCAGCCAGTTGCCCACCTGCCCCAGATAAGGCTTGAGCGACACCATCAGCGCCGCCCCCTGCTGATCGACACTGTTCCAGAACCCGACCAGCCGCTCCCCCACCAGCGGAATCGTGCCGAGCCAGGCCGGCGCTTCCGGCAGGCCGTCGACCTGCACATCCTTGATGAACACCGTGGCATCGCGCACGTGATCGGCCAGGTTGAACCCCAGCCATACCAACGGTGCCGCCACCAGCAGCATCCAGCCCAGGGTGAGGATACTTGCCGCCAGTGATTCGCGGCCGCCGAGCCAACGGGTCAGCAGACGCATCAACGGCCAACTGGCGAATGCCAGCACCGCGCCCCAGAACAGCGCCGACCAGAACGGCGCCATCACCCAGAAACTGGCGCCGAACAACACCAGCAACAGGATCTGCACCAGCAGACGATCATTATTGGGCATGTGAAATCTCGAAAAAGTCAGTCAGGCAAAGAGTAGGCGAACACGCCGGGCGTGTCCGCCGCAGACACCTTATCGCAACAGATCGATGCACAGGCCGACGCCTTCGACACTGCCGGTCTCCATGCGTGCGGCCCGCACACCCTGCGCGATCAACGCCTGACGCCAGGCTTCGGCCTTGAGCCCGGAAACCGTCACCCGCAACGTCGTGTCGAGGTTCAGGCCACGGGACAGCAGACGCAGCCAGGTGTCATCCGGATCGCCGCTCAGTTTCGGTAATTTCAGCTCGCCGGTGTCTTTCAACTGGCGCAACAGGGTCGCCGATGTCGGCAGCAGATCACCCAACGGCGTGGCGGCCTCGAATTGCTCGACGTGCAGATAGGCTTTGCGATTGCCGCGAGTGATGCTGTACAGCGCCACCAGCGTATTGTCGCGAGGTGCCGCCAACCTCAGCAGCAGATAGGCCTGCTGTTCGTCGGCACCGTACAGCTTGGCATTGCCGAACACTTCGTTGGCCCACAGGCTGCTTTCGCCACAATCCCTGGCCTGACACCAGAACAACAGCTCGGCGTCCTGTTTTTGCAGGGCCTCGCGGGCGACGGTGAAGGCTTCGTTGGCGGAATGTTCGGGCGGCAGTTCGTAGGTGACCGAGGTGGTCTGCCCCCGGGCGCCGACCTGACCGTCGAAACGCAACTGGCCGCTGATCTTGCGGATCGAGCCCATCGGGTAGATCCGCTCCAGCGTCGCAGCCGGGCGATAGTCGACGATCTGCGCATCGGCCAGACGCGGCACGATCGGCAGATCCTGACTGCCCGGCAGGTCGGCAGCGAGCAACACGGGACTGAAACAGCACAGCGCCAGCAGACTGAAAGATCGCATGGACAGGCTCATCGGATCGGCATGGCCGGGGCGCCTTTCTGGCTATTCGGGTTCGCAGCGGTGTAGAAATCCATTGTGGTTGTCTCCCATTTCAACCCGCCCAGCCTCGACAGTTGCCCGGGGCAAGTCAAGGAATGGCGAAGAACCGATTGAAACAGTCTGCGACAAGAACCGCACCCGACTCGTCGTTCAGGTGCAGATGGTGCCCGCCCGGCAGCTGTTCCCGGCTAAAGGGTAGACGCTCCAGCAGCTCGGGGTGTTTGGCCAGCATACCGTCGGCCGCCACCACCAATTGCGTCGGACAGGCAATGCGCTGGATGAAGGCCATCGCCTGTTCCTGAGTCAGACGCAGCGGCGATGGCAGGGTCAGACGGTTGTCGGTACGCCAGGTGTAGCCGCCGGGCACCGGCATCAGGCCGCGTTGCGCCAGCAGCTCGGCGGCCTCCCGACTGACCGCCACCAGACCTTTCATGCGCACTTCAATGGCCCGGTCGAGAGTGTCATAAACCGGTTTGCGCTTTTCCCGCAAATCAAACTGTGCCTGCAGCGCCATGCCCATGCGTTCGGCGGCGTTTTCGCCTTTATCTGTGGGAGGAATCACCCCGTCGATCAATGCCAGATGGGTGATGCGCTCCGGTAACGACCCCGCCAGCACCAGCGAAACAATGGCCCCCAGCGAATGCCCGAGCAGACCGAAGCGCTGCCAGCCCAGCTGTTCGGCGACTTGCAGCACGTCATGGGCGTAATCCCACAAGGCGTAACCTGCGCCGACCGGGCGATGCCCCGAATGGCCATGACCGGCCATGTCCAGCGCCACAATGCGCAAGCCTTTGAGCTTCGGCGCCAGGCGAGCGAAGCTGTTGGCGTTGTCCAGCCAGCCATGCAGGGCGATCACCGGCAACCCGTCTTCCGGGCCGAAAATGTGTGCCGCCAGCTCGATATGCGGCAGGCTCAGGCGCACTTCTTCGACCGACGGGCTCATGCGCAATCCTTGTGCTGGCGGTTTTCCCAGCGAGTGAACAGGTTTTTCAGCAACTGCGCGGTGTCCTGCGGACGCTCAAGGGGAAACATGTGACCGCCGGGAACGGTCAGCGACTCGCCCTGAGGCAGACGGCCGACGAACCGGGTGTGATGGTTCATCACCACGCGACTCTTGTGCCCGCGCACCACCGCCAGCGGCACCTGAAGCTGTCGGGTTCGCCCAGGGCTGGTGTGCGGCACACCGCGATAAATACTGATCTCGGTGGCCGGATCGAAACGCAGGCGCAGCTTGTCGCCAACCTTGTGCAAACCGTGCTGCAGGTAGGCGTCGAAGCACTCGGGATCGAAGCTTCGGAACAGCGTCTTGCCGGCAAAGTAGCTGCGGGCACTGTCGAGGTCGGCGAACTCTTCGCGCCGCCCCAAGGTGCGACCGGCCGGGGTGAGTTTGTCGATGAAGCCAAAACGCTTGGCAGCACGGATCACCCAGCGATCGGTGCGGGTCAGCACTGGCGAATCGAGCATCACCACCCCGCGATACAGCTCCGGGCAACGCAGTGCGGCGTGCAGGTGCAGCATTCCGCCGAAGGAATGGCCAACGCCCCACACCGGTTCGTCCTGCTGTTGCAGGTGATGGATCAGCTCGTCCACCAGGTGGTACCAATTGTCACCCGCCGGAAAACGCGGATCGTGGGCATGCTGCTCCAGATGCGTCACCCGGAACTCCGGCGCCAGCGCCGAGAACAGCTTGCCGTAGGTGCCGGAAGGGAAACCGTTGGCGTGGGCGAAGAAGATCGGTTGCGACATACGGGTAAATCCATGGGCGGTAAACGTGACGTTGATTGTCCGTAAGACCGCGCTTCACAGCAATGACCGTAACTGCCAGTAATGATGACAGTCCGGTCAGGGCTATGACGGATCGGTCAGCGTGCCGGCGGTTGCTCGCCCAGCGGCACCACGGCCATGGTCAGCCGCGACACGCAACTGGCCTTGCCTTCATCGCTGGTCAGGCGGATGTCCCAGACATGGGTCGTGCGGCCAATGTGAATCGGCTTGGCCACCGCCGTCACCCGGCCGCTGCGCAGGCCGCGCAGGTGGTTGGCGTTGATCTCCAGGCCCACGCAATAGAATTTGCTGGCATCGATGCACAGGTAACTGGCCATGGAGCCGACGGTTTCAGCCAGCACCACCGAGGCGCCGCCATGCAGCAGGCCGTAGGGCTGATGGGTGCGATGGTCGATGACCATGCTGGCCGTCAGCGATTCCTCGTCGAAAGACTCGAAGCGGATGTCCAGCACTTCGCCGATGGTGTTTTTCTGGATTGCGTTCAACTGCTCGATGTTCGGAGTGGTGCGCCACAAGGTCATCGCAGGCTTCCTTTGTTGTTTTGATCGTCGCTCAATCCTGCCACAGCACCGCCTCGCTGCGCTCGCTCCATTCTTCGAAGCGCGCGCCATAAGTGTCTTCGATGACGTTGCGTTTGATCTTCAGGGTCGGCGTGAGGAAGCCGTTTTCCACCGCCCAACTGTCCTTGACCACCACCAGACGCCGCAGGCGTTCGTGCTTGTCGAGCGCAGCGTTGACCTCCTCCAGCAGCTTTTCCAGGCTCGAATGCAATTGCGGTCGCGCGTCTTCATGCCCGGCCGCCGAGATCACACACAGCCCCAATGGAGCGCTCAGACCATCGCCGACCACGCACACCTGCTCGATCCTTGTATGTACGGCGAGGCGGTTTTCAATCGGCGCCGGGGCGACATACTTACCTTTGCTGGTCTTGAAGATTTCCTTGAGCCGCCCGGTCAGGCGCAAACGACCTTCGGCGTCCTGCTCACCCTTGTCTCCGGTGCGCAGAAAGCCGTCTTCGGTCAGGGTCTCGGCGGTTTTCTGCGGCTCCTTGAAATAGCCCAGCATGTTCGCCTGACTGCGCACCTGCACTTCGCCGGACTCGTCGATTCGCACCTCGACGTCAGGACATGGCCGGCCGATCCAGCCCTCCTTGTATTGCCCCGGCAGACAAATGTGCGAATAGCCGCAACTCTCGGTCATGCCGTAGACCTCCAGCACGTCGAGCCCGAGTTTCTGATACCAGCGCAACAAGGTCAGCGGCACCGGCGCCGCTCCGGACAACGCCACGCGCAAGGCATCCAGCCCCAAGCCGGCCAGCACCTTGTGGCCGATCCGTTTGCCGATGAAGGGCAGACCGAGGAGGAAATCCAGGCGTTTCGCCGGGATCTTGCTGTAAACGCCCATCTGGAATTTGGTCCAGATCCTCGGCACGCCAAACATCGCCGTCGGCCGCGCCCGTCTCAGATCGTCGAGAAAGGTATCGAGACTCTCGGCAAAGAACACCGTCTGCCCGGTATAGATCGACGCCAGTTCGACGAACATCCGCTCAGCCACATGGCACAGCGGCAGATAGGACAGCAGCCGGTCGTTTTCATTGAGGCCGAACAATTGCGTGCCGCGAGTCGTCGCGAACCCAAGGTTGGCAAAACTGTGCATCACGCCTTTGGGCAGGCCGGTGGTGCCGGAGGTGTAGATGATGGTAGCCAGTTGATTGGCGTCAGGGCGTGGATCGTCCTGGATCGGGGAATAGCGTTGCAGGTCGCCCCAGTTGAAATCGAACTCACCCGGCGGGTGCAGCGGCAGGCTGATGATTGGCAGATTCGCAGGTACACCGGTAGACATGCCCGGCCAGTCATCCAGTTTGCCGATGAACGCCAGTACGCTTTCGGAATGGCTGAGGATCTGATGGACCGAGTCGGCGGTGAGGTTGGGATAGAGCGGCACGGAAACATGCCCGGCCATCCAGATCGCCAGGTCGGCGATGATCCAGTGAGCGCAGTTTTTCGAGATCAGGGCGATGTGGCTGCCCTGGGGCAACTCCCGGGAGCGCAGCCAGTGCGCGGCGCAGCGGGCCTGATGGCCGACGTCGGCCCAGGTCAGCGTCTCGACCTGCCCGCCGCCAATGGGCTGCACCAGAAAGCGTTGGCGCGGGTGCCGGGCCTCGCGTTCGTAGAACACGTCCAGCGGCAATCGAAAAGCAGCAGACATGCGACTCGCTCCTTTCTTTTTGGGATGGAGCAAGCTTAGTCAACCAAGCAAGTGCTTGGTTGACTATTTCATACAAAAAATTTCACGGATGTTTGAGGCTGTTGAGCGTCATCGAGCCGATCAGTAACTCACTGTGCTCAAGCTCGGCGAGCCCGGCGGTGCTGACCTTTTCCGGCGGATAGCCGGCGCCGTGTTGCAGGTAGCTGAGCAAATGCCCGACCAGCGGATTGTGGCTGACCAGCAGCACGTTGCTCACCGACACCAGTTGCTCGGCGACTCGATCCGGATCGACTTCCGGTGTCAGCCATTCGACCGTGCGGATCTCCGGCTCGAAACCCAGCGCCTCGCGCACCAGTTGCGCGGTCTGCTGCGCCCGCAAATACGGGCTGGCGTAGATCGCCGTCAGTGGCTGGCCCATCAACCGGGCGGCGCTGCTGAGCACTTCCTTGCGGCCGTGAGCGGTCAGTTCTCGCTCCGAATCGGGGCGCGAGCCATAGGGCTCGGCCTCGCCGTGACGCAATACCCAGAGTTTCATAGCTTGGGTTCCTCATCCCGGGCCGGATGCGGTGCCGGCGCGACAACGTGTGGCGCTTCACCTTCCGGGGTACGCGGCGCCGGCCAGTCGGCGAACGGCCAGGGTTTCTGGTCGCTGTGGAAACTGCCGAACCGACCGATCTGGGCCAGGAACTGGCTCAGGCTGTCGCCGAAATTCATCAGACCGGCGCTCGGGGCGCCATAGATCAAACGATAGATCAGTTGCACCAGCACCACCGCGCCGAGGATGAACTGCGCCACCTGCCAGACCACGATGTAGACGATCATCCACAACACCCGCAGCAGGATGGATTCGTACTTGGCTTCGGTTTTCGGATCGTTCATGTCTAGCTCCCCTGCCCTGAAATAAAAGGCAATCAGTTGAAACCACTGGTGGAAATGAAGTCGACGTCAGTCTTCGGCTCGGCGCGCATCAACAGGCCGATCACCTGTTCCAGCGTGCGCCCTTCGAACAGGATCGCGTGGAGCCCGGCGACCAGCGGCATGTACACGCCGACCTCCTGGGCCTTGGCCTTGAGAACCTTCAGGGTGTTGACCCCTTCGGCCACTTCACCGAGGCGCGACACCGCTTCGTCGAGGCTCAAACCCTGACCGAGGGCGAAACCGACCTGATAGTTGCGGCTTTTCGGCGACGAGCAGGTGACGATCAGGTCGCCGACCCCGGCCAGACCGAGGAAGGTCATCGGGTTGGCGCCCTGATTCACCGCAAACCGGGTCATTTCGGCCAGGGCGCGAGTGATCAGCATGCTCTTGGTGTTCTCGCCCATCTCCAGCGCCACCGCCATGCCGGCAATGATCGCGTAGACGTTTTTCAGTGCGCCACCCAGCTCCACGCCGAAGCGATCGGCACTGGCATAGACGCGAAAGGTGCGGCCATGCAGCGCGGCCTGCACCTCTTTGCACAGTTCTTCGTCTTCACTGGCGACCACGGTAGCGGTCAGCGCGTGTTCGGCGATTTCCCGTGCCAGGTTCGGCCCGGACAGCACACCGATGCGCGCCTGCGGGGCGATCTCTTCGAGAATCTGGCTCATCAGTTTGAAGGTGTGAGCTTCGATGCCCTTGGTCAGGCTGACCAGCATCTTGCCGCTCAGGCGCTCGGCATGCGCCGCCAATACCGTGCGCAGTGCGCTCGATGGCAAAGCGACGAAGCACAACTCGCAGGCATCAAGGGTTTCCTGCAGGTCGGTGACGGCCGTCACGCCCGGCAGAATCTTGATGCCCTTGAGATAACGCGGGTTCTCGCGATTGACCCGGATGGCCTCGGCCTGCTCGGGGTCACGCATCCACTGCCGGACTTGATGGCCGTTCTCGGCCAACAGATTGGCCACGGCGGTACCGAAACTTCCGCCTCCCAGGACCGCAATCGGGCGCTGTTCAGTCATATGTAATCCGTTAATCCATACCAGTGGCGATGCGGGCATTATACGGAGCGGCCCCTTCTCGGACAGCCCCGGCGTCAATTACCCGCACTTGTAGGAAGAAGACCAATAAAACCGAGGAAAATGCCCGCAACGTGACTGGAAAAGTCACTGTCCTCGGTTAACATGCGCGCCAATTCTTTGCTATCAAGGCTGCGTCGTGTTTTCTGGCACTCCCTCCCCGCGTTCGTCCCTGCTGCTGGCGCTGCTGTTCAGCCCGATGTTGCTGGCGGACGACCTGTTTCTCGACGGCGAGGCCTTGCCCCAGATCCTCACGGCTACGCGCCTGAAACAGTCGCCGGCGGAAGTCCCCGGCAGCATGACCGTGATCGACAGCGAACTGATCAACGCCAGCGGCGCCCGGGACATCAGCGAACTGCTGCGGCTGGTGCCGGGAATGATGGTCGGCAACATCAGCGGCAATCAGGCGGTGGTGAACTATCACGGCACCAACGCCACCGAAGCGCGGCGCATGCAGGTACTGATCGACGGCCGCTCGGTGTACCGCGCCGGTCTGGCCACCGTGGACTGGAGCGACATCCCGGTGGCCATGGAAGACATCGAACGCATCGAAGTCTTTCGCGGCCCGAACACCGTCAGTTACGGCGCCAACGCGCTGATGGCAGTGGTCAACATCATCACCCGCAACCCGGCCGACAGCCACGGCACACGACTGAAAATCACCCGTGGCCAACGGGGCATCAACGACTTCTATGCCAGTCAGGGAACGGGCTGGAATGGCGGCGACCTGCGTCTGTCGCTGTCGGGCCAGGAAGATGACGGCTTCGACAGCGACCGCACCGGCGCCGATTACCGTGACAGCCGCCGCTTGAACCGCTTCAGCCTCGCGGTCAGCCAGACCCTCAGCGATAACCAGAGCGTGGACTGGCAGCTCAATGCCAAGGACGGGACCAACCAGCGGCCCTACACCTACCGCCCGGTGTTCTCGGGGATTACCGCTGCCGGGAACAATTCCGACGTAATCGCCAAGGATTACGCCGGCTCGGTGCGCTGGAACCTGGACATCAACCCCGATCACAGCCTTTATGTACAAGGCTCGGCGCAACACTGGGATCGCCAGCAGACCTGGCGCGCCTGTGATGCCGAGGTGTCGTTCAGTCCGCAACTCACGGAGCTGTGGCAACTCAATCCGAACTACACCGAGCAACTGGCACGCAACATCACCCGCTACACCGGGCCCGGTGCTGCACCCGGCACGCCAACGGAAATGGCCCTGGCCAATCAGGTGCTCGATCAATGGCGCAACGGCGCCAGCCGGACCCTGTGCGGCGACATCGACCAGAGTGCCCGGGAATCGCGCTATGACCTGGAGCTGCAGGACACCCTCAGCCTGTCCGACAGTCTGCGTCTGGTCAGCGGCCTGAACTATCGTTACGACCGGGCCGATTCCGAGACCTATTTCAACGGAACGCTGGACGACACCACGTGGCGCGCCTTTGGCCAACTCGAATGGCGCGCCAGCGAACACTGGCTGTTGCAGGGCGGCGCCATGTTTGAAAACACTCAACTGATCGGCAGTTCGCTGACGCCCAGGTTTGCCGTCAATTATCTGATCAACCCGCGCCACAGCCTGCGCGCGGTGTACTCGGAAGCGATCCGCTCGCCGGACATGTTCGAGAACAACGTCAACTGGAGTTATCAGGTGACCAACCTGCGCCCGTCCGCCTATGGTCAGTCTTCGGCCCGCTACTTCGTCAAGACCCGGGGCCCCGGCGATCTGGACCAGGAGCACATGCGCTCGCGGGAACTGGGCTACAACGGCTTTTTCCCTGAATGGGGCCTGGCGCTGGACGTGAAGCTGTTCTACGACGAAATCACCGGGATGATCAGCGAGCCGCTGCGCAACAATCAGTACATCGCCAGCAACGCCAACGACTCGCGCTTTCGCGGCACCGAAACCCAGCTGGATTGGCGCCTGAGCGCGGCCGATCGGCTGCGCCTGACTTACGCCTACGTCGACGCCGAGGCGAGCAACCCGCTGGACAAGCAGTTCACCGCGCGCAACAGCGGCTCGGCCGGTTGGCTGCGCGACTGGGGTCAGGGCTGGAACAGTGCCCTCTTCTATTACGGCGACAATGCACTCAACGGCTATCGCTTCGAGCGGGTCGACACGCGCATCGCCAAACGCATCCCGCTGGGCAAAGCTCAACTGCAATTGGCCGGGGTGCTGCAACAACGTCTGGACAATGAGCCGACCACGTTCGTCGACAACAATTACGACGAACGCCGGGTGATGTACTTCAGCGCCGAACTGGAGTTCTAGGATGCGCTACGCCCTGTCACGGAAGATGCCAACCGCCGGCCAATGGCTGGCCGGGTTGTGCCTGTTCCTGACAGCCTGGCTGCACGGCGTGGCGGTGCAGGCGGCCGACATTCTGCTGACCGGCGCCGAGGAAAGCCCCGGCGTGCAATCGTTCGTCCAGGCCCTGAGCGAACTGCGCCCCACCGACCGCGTGCATTTCCAGCCACTGGCGAGCCTGCCGGCACCGGGCAAGTTGCCGTCCAGCCTGCGTCTGATCCTGCTCGACCTGCCGAGCCTCGACTGGCGCATGCAGGAACCCCAGGGGCCGGCGACGCTGGTCCTGCGCATCAGCCGCTTGCAGGCCCGGCAACGCTTCGGCACCGCGCAACCGCCTCACTTGAGTCTGCTGTGGAGCGATCCGCCGCTGAGTCGCCAGTTGCAACTGATTCGGCGGATTCTGCCCCAGGCTCAGCGGGTCGGCGTGCTGTTTGATCAGCACAGCGAGTTCCTGCTCAAGGAGCTGCAATCGGTCGCCCGGCCGTTGAATCTGCAAATCGTCCCGCAGCGCTGGGACAACACCCACGACAGCCGCCCCTTGCAAACTGTGCTGAAGAACAGCGATGTGTTGCTGGGCCTCGACGACCCCGACCTGTACAACCCGAAAACCGCGAAGAACCTGCTGCTCAGCAGCTATTCGCGACAACTGGCGCTGATCGGTCCGAACGTTTCGTTCGTGCGCGCCGGCAGCCTCGCCAGTACTTACAGCGACCAGAGTGACTGGCTGACGGTGCTCGACGAATTGCTCGACCGCCCACCGGCCGCCTGGCCGAGAGCGCTCTATCCCGAGCGTTTTAAAGTATCAAGCAATGCGCAGGTGGCTCGTTCATTAGGAATTGAACCGATAAACGAAGCGACTGTTGCCGAAGAGCTGGCCGAAGGAGAGCGCCGCCCATGATTTTCCGCCGTTGGGACATCAATACCCGCACCCAGTTGATCAGTCTGGGCCCTGCGCTGTTGCTGACCTTGCTGTTGATCAGTTTTTTCACTTTCGTGCGCATCCAGGATTTGCGCCAGGAGCTGAATCACACTGGCCAACTGATCGCCAACCAGCTCGCGCCCGCTACCGAGTACGGGGTGATTTCCGGCAACAACGAGGTATTGGAAAGCCTGCTGAAAGCCACACTGGCCACGCCCAATGTGCGCTTTCTCGAAATCCAGGACAGCGCCAACCGGATTCTGGCGTATGTCGAACAACCGTCCGACACCCATAAGCGCCCGCATCAGGTCGAAGTGTTCCAGTCGCCGGTGCGGCTGCAACGGATTGCCTTGCACAATGATTTCTTTCAGGACGGCAAGACCAATAACGGCGGTGCCAGCGAGGATTATCTGGGGCGGGTGATCGTCGGCCTGTCCAACGATGCGTTCAGTCAGCGCCAACAGGAAATCCTGCTCAAGGCCGGGATCCTGGCGCTGTTCGCCCTGCTCTTCACCTTCGTTCTGGCGCGGCGCCTGGCCGGCAGCCTGTCGCAGCCGATCCGCGACATTGGCAATGCGGTCAAGGCGATTCAGGACGGCGACTACAAGACGCCGTTGCCGATTGTCGATGACACCGAGCTGGGAGCCTTGTCGCAGCACATCAATAATCTGGCCCAGGCACTGGAACAGGCCAGTCGCGAACAGCACCAGGCCATGGCGCAACTGATCCAGACTCGTGAAGAGGCGGAAAAGGCCAACAACGCCAAATCGGACTTCCTGGCCATGATGAGCCATGAACTGCGCACGCCAATGAACGGTGTACTGGGCATGCTGCAGTTGCTGGAAACCACCGACATGACCGAGGAGCAGATCGAGTACGCGGCGCTGGCTTCCGAGTCCACCGAGCATTTGCTCAAGGTGATCAACGACATTCTGGATTTCTCGCGCATCGAGCGTTCGGAACTGGAGCTGGAGCACATCCCGTTCAACCTCGCCGACCTGATCGGCGCGTGCGCGCAGTCGTTCCAGCACAGCGCGGCGCAGCGTGGGCTGGAGTTGCAACTGCGGATTCCCGAAGACTTGCGCGGTTTGCAGGTACAGGGCGATCCGACGCGGATCCGGCAGATTCTGGTCAATCTGGTGGGCAATGCGCTGAAGTTCACCGAACAGGGGCGCGTCAGCATCGAGGCGCAGTGGCAGTCGCTGGATCACGAATTGCTGTGGTTCACCTGCTCGGTGCGCGACAGCGGCATCGGGATTTCCTCCGAGAGCCTGGAATTGATGTTCAACGCGTTCCAGCAGGCTGACAGCTCGATTTCGCGTCGTTATGGCGGGACCGGTCTGGGCCTGCCGATCGCCCGCACCCTGGCCGAGCGCATGGGCGGTACCTTGCTCGCGCAAAGCGAAGAAGGTCGCGGCTCGGTGTTTACCCTGGAAATTCCGCTGGCTCTATATAAGCAGGCATTGCCGATGCTGGCAGCGCCGCGCGCAATCGATGGCAATGCTCACGGCGAAGGCCGCAATGTCCTGCTGGTGGAGGACAACCCGGTCAACCAGACCGTGATCGAGGCCATGCTGCGCAGCCTGGGCTTCACTGTCAGCGTTGCCACCGATGGCATGCAGGCTGTACGCAGTGCCGGAGGCAGTCGTTACGAAGCGATCCTGATGGACTGCCGTTTGCCGATCATCGACGGTTACGAGGCGACCCGTCAGATCCGCCGCCTGCCCGGCTGCGGCCATGTTCCGATCATCGCCCTGACGGCCAACGCGTTGCAGGGCGACCGGGAAAACTGCCTGTCGGCGGGCATGAACGATTACCTGGCCAAGCCGTTCAAACGTAATGACCTGCAGCAGATTCTGCAGCGCTGGGTGCAGTAGAGAGGCCCTTTCGAGCATCTGCGACTGGCGTGAAAAGCGAAAGTGCGGCAGTCTTAGGCACCCGAACGAGCCTCAAAAGGGGCTTGAATAAAAATTTCAGTGCACAAGTGTACATTCATGTCCTTGGTGCTGTGACTTTCACCACAACGCAATAGTCTATGAGTAGGCTGCCGGTTCGAGGCATGAACGCGTCGATCGGTCGGGAAGATTTGCCCCACCTGCCGCATGGGATTATTGAGGAGCTCGCATGACCAAACAAAACGCCTTTACTCGGGAAGACCTGCTGCGCTGCAGTCGCGGTGAGCTGTTCGGCCCAGGTAACGCGCAACTGCCCGCCCCGAACATGCTGATGGTGGATCGCATCACCCTGATCAGCGAAGAAGGCGGCAAGTACGGCAAAGGTGAATTGGTCGCCGAGCTGGATATCAACCCTGACCTGTGGTTCTTCGCTTGCCACTTCGAGGGCGATCCGGTGATGCCGGGCTGCCTGGGTCTGGACGCCATGTGGCAACTGGTCGGTTTCTTCCTGGGCTGGCAAGGCCTGCCGGGCCGCGGCCGTGCGCTGGGTTCGGGCGAAGTGAAATTCTTCGGCCAGGTTCTGCCGACCGCCAAGAAAGTCACTTACAACATTCATATCAAACGCGTCCTCAAGGGCAAGCTGAACCTGGCCATCGCCGACGGTTCGGTGACTGTCGACGGTCGCGAAATCTACACCGCCGAAGGCCTTCGCGTCGGCGTGTTCACCTCCACTGACAACTTCTAAGGGTTATTCGCATGCGCCGCGTCGTTATCACTGGTCTGGGCATTGTTTCGTGCCTGGGCAATGACAAAGAGACCGTCTCCGCTAACCTGCGTGCAAGCCGCCCTGGCATCCGGTTCAACCCGGAATACGCCGAAATGGGTCTGCGTAGCCAGGTTTCCGGCTCCATCGACCTCAACCTTGAAGAACTGATCGATCGCAAGATCTATCGTTTCGTCGGCCACGCAGCGGCGTACGCCTACCTGGCCATGAAAGACGCCATCACCGATTCCGGTCTGACCGAAGAGCAGGTGTCCAACCCGCGTACCGGTCTGATCGCCGGTTCCGGCGGTGCGTCGACCCTGAACCAGATGGAAGCGCTGGATATCCTGCGCGAGAAAGGCGTCAAGCGCGTTGGCCCATACCGTGTAACGCGGACCATGAGCAGCACCGTTTCGGCGTGCCTGGCCACTCCGTTCAAGATCAAGGGCCTGAACTACTCCATCGCCTCTGCCTGCGCCACCAGTGCTCACTGCATCGGTACCGCCATGGAACAGATCCAGATGGGCAAGCAGGACATCGTGTTCGCCGGTGGCGGTGAAGAGGAGCACTGGAGCCAGTCGTTCCTGTTCGACGCAATGGGCGCTCTGTCCAGCAAGCGTAACGACACTCCGGAAAAAGCCTCCCGCGCCTACGACGCCGACCGTGACGGTTTCGTCATCGCCGGCGGTGGCGGCATGGTCGTGGTCGAGGAGCTGGAACACGCTCTGGCCCGTGGCGCGAAGATCTACGCGGAAATCGTCGGCTACGGCGCGACTTCCGACGGCTACGACATGGTGGCTCCAAGCGGCGAAGGCGCCATCCGCTGCATGCAGCAGGCGCTGTCCACCGTCGACACCCCGATCGACTACCTGAACACCCACGGCACCTCGACTCCGGTCGGCGACGTCGCGGAAATGAAAGGCGTGCGTGAAGTGTTCGGCGACAAGGCCCCGGCCATCAGTTCCACCAAGAGCCTGTCGGGTCACTCCCTGGGCGCCGCCGGCGTTCACGAAGCGATCTACTGCATGCTGATGATGGAAGGCAACTTCATCGCCGGTTCCGCCAACATCGACGAACTGGACCCTGAAGTGGCCGATCTGCCGGTGCTGACCAAGACCCGCGAGAACGCCACCATCAACACCGTGATGAGCAACAGCTTCGGCTTCGGTGGCACCAACGCCACCCTCGTGCTGAAGCGCTGGGAAGGCAAGTAATTCCCTTCCGCTGAGCCGCACATGAAAACGCCCCGACTGGTTCGGGGCGTTTTTTTTCGCCTGGAAAAAGCACTTATCCCTGTGGGAGCTGGCTTGCCAGCGATGACGTCGGCATTGCAAACATCCCCGCCGGCTGACACTCCGCAATCGCTGGCAAGCCAGCTTCCACAGGGTTCTCTGGAGCGTCTGAAGATGAAACTTCTGTCATGCAACTTACCGCCCTGCGACTGAATGTCGCGGATTCAGCGGGCTCCAGCGCTGTTGCAGATTTCGCAAGAATACATTGCACAAATCGAGCGTTTACTTAGCAGGCTAACAAATTTTATAAAAGAGTCCTGCACACGCCTTGCTGCAGATAACAGAGATTGGAGCTAGCAGATGACTGTAAAAGTAACTGAACGCGACGATTCACACATGTCCCATGAAGGCGTAGCCGCCGGCGTACGGATCTGGGATGTGCATCAACAAGACTTGCTGGTCGGCATGTTCCACAACGAAATCGACGCCCACAACTACAAGGCCGAACTGGAACTGCAAGAACGGCAGCGGGATCTGAAATCCGCCTGAACCGAAACCACAGCATTGAAAACGACAAACCCCGCCATTGGCGGGGTTTGTCGTTTTGGAGTGTTTCAGGGCCGCTTCGCAGCCCGGCAAAACCCAATTACCACATCAGGTCGTCAGGGATCACATAGGCCGCGTAAGGATCGTCCTCGACATTGACCTCTTCGACCTTCTCGTTGAGCTGCACGATGCGCTGTGGATCGCGCTCCTGAATCTTCAGGGCCGCCTCACGAGGAATCACTTCGTAGCCGCCGGCATGGTGCACGATCGCCAGCGAGCCGCTGCTGAGCTTGTTGCGCATCAGCGTGTTGACGGAGATGCGCTTGACCTTCTTGTCGTCAACGAAGTTGTAGTAGTCCTCGGTGGTCAGCTTCGGCAGACGCGAGACTTCGATCAACTGCTTGACCTGCGCGGCGCGAGCCTTGGCCTCGGCCTTCTCCTGTTGCTGACGGTTCAGCTCCTGGTCGCGCTTGACCTTCTCGGCCTGAGCTTCCTGGGCAGCACGCTGCTGGGAGTCATCCAGTTCGATCTGGCCTTTGTGGGCCAGACGCTGTTGTTTCTGTTTGTCTTTGCTGACCTGTTTGGCCTGCTTTTGGTTGACCAGTCCTGCCTTGAGCAACTGGTCGCGAAGGGAAAGGCTCATTGATGCTTACTCACTTGGGCAACGGCTCAGCCGCAGCTGGGCAAATTCTTTTCCTGACGTTTGGCTTCACCCCACAGGGCGTCCAACTCTTCGAGGGTGCAATCTTCCATGGGGCGGTGGGTGTCGCGCAATGCCTGTTCGATAAAACGGAAACGTCGTTCGAACTTGCCATTGGCGCCACGCAATGCGGTTTCCGGATCGACCTTCAAATGCCGGGCCAGATTGACCACCGAAAACAGCAGGTCGCCGATTTCGTCCGCTACCGCTTGCGGGTCATTTTCGGACATGGCTTCGAGCACTTCATCGAGCTCCTCGCGCACCTTGTCCAGCACCGGCAAGGCGTCCGGCCAGTCGAAACCGACCTGCCCTGCGCGCTTCTGTAACTTGGCCGAACGGGACAAGGCCGGCAACGCGGCAGGCACATCGTCGAGCAGCGACAGTTGCTGCGGCTCGGTGGATTTCTCGGCGCGCTCTTCGGCCTTGATCTCCTCCCAGCGCTGCTTGACCTGCTCTTCGCTCAGACGCGGCACATCCAGCGGTGCATACAGATCGCCGGTGGGGAATACGTGCGGATGACGACGAATCAGCTTGCGGGTGATGCTGTCGACCACCCCGGCAAATTCGAACCGCCCTTCTTCCCGCGCCAACTGGCTGTAATACACCACCTGAAACAGTAGATCGCCTAGCTCGCCCTGTAAGTGATCGAAGTCGCCGCGCTCGATGGCGTCGGCGACTTCGTAGGCTTCTTCGAGGGTATGCGGGACGATAGTCGCGTAAGTCTGCTTGATGTCCCACGGGCAACCGTACTGCGGATCGCGCAGACGGTTCATCAGGTGCAACAGGTCTTCAAGGCTGTAGGTCGGTTTCATGGAGTCCGGTTACGCCGCGTCTCGATGATGTTCGGCAACTGGGAAATCCGCCCCAGCAACCGGCCCAGTGCGTCCAGCCCCGGAATCTCGATGGTCAGGGACATCAGCGCCGTGTTGTCCTCTTTGTTCGAGCGGGTGTTGACCGCCAGCACGTTGATCCGCTCGTTGAGCAGCACCTGCGAAACGTCACGCAGCAGACCGGAACGGTCGTAGGCGCGGATGACGATGTCCACCGGATAGGTGAGCACCGGCACCGGCCCCCAGCTGACCTGGATGATCCGCTCCGGCTCGCGCCCGGCCAGTTGCAGCACCGAGGCGCAGTCCTGACGGTGAATGCTCACGCCACGGCCCTGGGTGATGTAACCGACGATCGCATCGCCCGGCAATGGCTGGCAGCAGCCCGCCATCTGGGTCATCAGGTTGCCGACGCCCTGGATCTGGATGTCGCCGCGCTTGCCCGGCTTGTAGCCGGTGGCCTTGCGTGGAATCAGTTCCAGCTGTTCGTTGCCGCGTTCCGGCTCGACCAGTTGTTGCGCCAGGTTGACCAGTTGCGCCAGACGCAGATCGCCGGCCCCGAGGGCGGCGAACATGTCTTCGGCGGTTTTCATGTTGGCCTTGTCGGCCAGCTTGTCGAAATCCACCGCCGGCAGACCGAGGCGATTGAGCTCGCGCTCGATCAGGGTCTTGCCCGCCGCGACGTTCTGATCGCGAGCCTGCAGCTTGAACCAGTGAACGATCTTCGCCCGCGCCCGGGACGTGGTGACGTATCCGAGGTTCGGGTTCAGCCAGTCGCGGCTCGGCGTGCCGTGCTTGCTGGTGATGATCTCGACCTGCTCACCAGTCTGCAGGCTGTAGTTGAGCGGCACGATGCGCCCGTTGATCTTCGCGCCACGGCAGTTGTGACCGATTTCGGTGTGCACGCGGTAGGCGAAGTCCAGCGGCGTCGCGCCCTTCGGCAAGTCGATGGCGTGACCGTCCGGGGTGAAGATATAGACCCGGTCCGGTTCGATATCGACGCGCAGCTGTTCGGCCAGGCCGCCGATGTCGCCCAGTTCTTCGTGCCACTCGAGCACCTGACGCAGCCAGGAGATTTTCTCTTCGTAGTGGTTCGAGCCGGATTTGACGTCGGTGCCCTTGTAGCGCCAGTGCGCGCAGACGCCGAGTTCGGCTTCTTCGTGCATCGAATGGGTACGGATCTGGACTTCCAGCACCTTGCCTTCCGGGCCGATCACCGCCGTGTGCAGCGAGCGGTAGCCGTTCTCTTTCGGGTTGGCGATGTAGTCGTCGAACTCTTTCGGGATGTGCCGCCACAGGGTGTGGACGATGCCGAGAGCGGTGTAGCAATCGCGCATTTCCGGCACCAGCACGCGCACCGCACGCACGTCGTAGATCTGGCTGAACTCCAGACCCTTGCGCTGCATTTTGCGCCAGATCGAATAGATGTGCTTGGCCCGGCCGCTGATGTCGGCGTCAACACCGGTGGCCTGCAATTCATCCTTGAGCTGGGTCATCACGTCGGCGATGAAGCGCTCGCGGTCGAGCCGCCGCTCGTGCAGCAACTTGGCGATCTGTTTGTATTGATCAGGCTCAAGGTAACGGAAGGACAAGTCCTCCAGTTCCCATTTGATATGACCGATGCCGAGACGGTGGGCCAGCGGCGCATAGATGTCGAAGACTTCCCGGGCGACCCGGTTGCGCTTCTCGTCATCGGCGGTTTTCACCGCACGGATCGCGCAGGTGCGTTCGGCGAGTTTGATCAGCGCGACGCGTACGTCGTCGACCATCGCCACCAGCATCTTGCGCAGGTTTTCCACCTGGCCCTGGGTGCCCATCACCATCGACTGGCGCGGGCTGAGACTGGCACTGATCGCCGCCATGCGCTGCACGCCGTCAATCAGTTTGGCGACCACCGGGCCGAAGCGCTGGCTGACCGCTGCCAGTTCGATCTGGCCTTCGCGCACGCCACGGTAAAGCACCGCCGCGACCAGCGAATCCTGATCGAGCTTGAGGTCGGCGAGAATCTCGGCGATCTCGAGGCCGGTGCTGAAACTGCCGCTGCCTTCGGACCAGAGATTCTTCGCTGCGTTGGACTGTTGCTCGGCCTGTCGAGCGTACTCACAGGCCTCCTTCAAGGCTTCGCGATCCAGTGCCAGATCGACACTGACCGCATGATCGAGCCAAGCCTCGAGATTGATACTGCCGTCGGTGTTGATCGGCTGGTGTGCTCTCACCTGTACCATCTTGCTTTACCTTCCCTACGACGCAGACTCAATGCGTCAAATCACTGACCTTGATTGCCCGTCCGCACTCGCGGGGCTAAGACGAGTGCTGCACGGGCCGATCAGTCGGATCAGACGAGCCATCCTAGCTCGCTTCAAATAACGCCATGGCCTCGACATGTGCCGTCTGAGGAAACATATCGAGAATCCCGGCACGTTTTAACCGGTAGCCCTGCTTGATCAATTCGACCGTATCGCGCGCCAGAGTTGCAGGGTTGCACGACACATACACCAACCGCTCGGCACCCAGGGTCGCGAGCTTGCGCACCACCTCGAAAGCACCGTCACGCGGTGGGTCCAAGAGTACCGCAGAAAAGCCGTTTCCGATCCATTCGGCATCGGTCAAAGGCTGGGATAAATCGGCCTGAAAAAACTTTGTGTTATGCAAATTGTTACTGGCAGCGTTGGCGGCGGCGCGATCGACCATGGTCTGCACACCTTCGACCGCCACCACTTCTCGCACGGCTTTGGCCAGCGGCAAGGCAAAGTTGCCGAGACCGCAGAACAGATCGAGCACGCGCTCGTCGGCGTTCGGTTTCAGCCAGTCCAGCGCCTGGGCGACCATCGCTTCGTTGACCCCGGCATTGACCTGAATGAAATCCCCCGGCCGCCAGGCCAGCTCCAGATCCCACTGTTCCAGGCGATAGCCCAGCGACTGCGTGGCATCGACCGGCTGCGGCTCACCTTCGCCGTGCAGCCACAACTGCGCTTCATGGAAGGCGCAGAAATCCTTGAGGATCGTCAGATCGGCCTCGGACAACGGCGCCATGTGACGCAGCAGAACGGCCAGGGACGAGCCACTGAACAATTCCACATGCCCCAGCGCCTGAGGTTTGCTCAGACGACGGAGCATCTCCGGCAAGCGGCTCATGATCGGCTGCAAGGGCTGTACCAGCACCGGGCATTCGCTGATCGCCACGATGTCCTGACTGCCGGCAGCGCGGAAACCGACTTCGAGTGTCTTGGCCTTGCTGTCCCAGCGCACGGCAATACGGGCGCGGCGACGGTAGCCGAATTCCGGACCGGTCAAGGGTGCGGCCCACTCCTCGGGTTCGACACCGGCGACTCGTGAAAGCTGTTCGGCGAGCATGCGCTGTTTCAGGGCAAGCTGTTCGCCGTGGGGCAAATGCTGAACGCTGCAACCGCCGCAGCGACCGGCGTGCTGACAAGCTGCCGGACGACGCAATTCGCTGGCGGTGAACACACGCTCGGTGCGCGCCTCGACCACTTTGCCGTGGGCGCCGAGCACCCGCGCCTCGACCTCTTCACCCGCCAGGGCGCCGAGGACGAACCAGGTCTTGCCTTCAAAAAACGCGATGCCGCGACCGTCATTGGCCAGGCGCTCGATCTTCAAGCGCTGCTTTTTGCCGGTCGGGAGTTGCGGGGCCTTGCTGCCGCCGGTGGGCTGGAAGCGCAGGCCTCTCTCGTGCTTGGCCATCAGTTGGCCGCGTCGAAAATGCCGGTCGACAGGTATCGGTCGCCACGGTCACAGATGATCGCGACGATCACCGCGTTTTCAACTTCCCTGGACAGTCGCAGCATCGCTGCCACCGCACCGCCCGAGGACACACCACAGAAGATGCCTTCTTCCCGGGCCAGTCGGCGGGTAACGTCTTCGGCTTCGCTTTGCGCCATGTCGACGATACGGTCGACACGATCAGCCTGATAAATCTTCGGCAGGTATTCCTGCGGCCAGCGGCGGATGCCGGGAATGGCCGAGCCTTCCATCGGTTGCAGGCCGATGATCTGCACGCTGTCGCTCTGCTCTTTCAGGTAGCGCGACACGCCCATGATGGTCCCGGTGGTGCCCATGGAGCTGACGAAATGGGTAATGGTGCCCTGGGTCTGACGCCAGATTTCCGGGCCGGTGGTGGTGTAGTGCGCTTCGGGATTGTCGCCGTTGGCGAACTGATCCAGCACCTTGCCACGACCTTCGGCCTCCATCCGCTGGGCCAGATCGCGAGCGCCTTCCATGCCCTCTTCCTGGCTGACCAGAATCAGCTCCGCGCCGTAGGCGGTCATCGCCGCCTTGCGCTCGGCGCTGGAGTTGTCCGGCATGATCAGGATCATCTTGTAACCCTTGATCGCGGCAGCCATCGCCAATGCGATCCCGGTGTTGCCCGAGGTCGCTTCGATCAGCGTATCGCCGGCGTGGATCTGCCCGCGCAACTCGGCACGGGTGATCATCGACAGCGCCGGACGATCCTTCACCGAACCCGCAGGGTTGTTCCCTTCGAGCTTGAGCAATAGGGTGTTGCTGGTGACACCGGGCAGGCGCTGCAAACGCACCAGCGGCGTGTTGCCGACGCAATCGGCGATGGTTGGGTACTGCAAGGTCATGGCGTTTTTCGCAATCCGGACAGCGGGGGCGCCTATCATACCGGCAAACCTGCGCGGCCCATATCACGCAAAGTGCGGTACTTATGGCTTATCGGAATAAGACTCTGATTCAGCCTCATCTGCCTGAGCAACGTTCAACGCATAGAACTCATGAAGCTTGGCCTGCAGAAGCTGCTTGTCCGGCAGTTGTACCTGATATTCAGCAATCAATGCAGGCGAAAGGCTGCGATTAAGTGCGTACTCCACCACTTCGTCCTCCTTGCTGGCACAAAGTAGTACGCCGATGGCGGGATTTTCGTGGGGCTTTCGCGCGTTGCGATCCAGCGCTTCCAAATAGAAGTCGAGCTTGCCCAGATACTCTGGCTCGAAGCGTCCGACCTTGAGTTCGATCGCCACCAGACAATTGAGCCCGCGGTGGAAGAACAACAAGTCCAAGGCGAAATCCCGCCCACCGACCTGCAGTGGATATTCCGAGCCGACAAAGCAAAAGTCGCGGCCTAGCTCGATCAAAAACTCCTTGAGTCGCGACAATAATCCTCGATGAAGATCGGTTTCGGCGTGAGCACCCGGCAAGTCGAGGAATTCGACCATGTAGGAATCGCGGAAAATCTCCAGCGCAGAGGGATGAGTCTGCTTCAGGACTGCGGAGGCGCTTACCGGTTCGGTGACGCTTCGCTCAAACAGGGCTGCCTTGAATTGGCGTTCAAGCTCACGCTTCGACCATCTTTCCTGAACGGCCATCCGTAAGTAGAACTCTCGTTCTTCCGGACGTTTGCTTTGGCTGAAAATGATCACGTTTTGCGACCAGGACAATTGTCGCGCCAGTGGCGCGACTTTTTCTTCGCAGCGGTAAAACTCATAGAACTGGCGCATGCGAAACAAGTTAGAACGGGTAAAACCGCGCAACCCCGGTTGCGTCCGGGCCAGATGTTCAGCCAATTGACCGACGACCGAATCGCCCCATTCAGCCAGTTCAATCTTGCGACTGATATGGGCGCCGACCTGCCAGTACAACTCGATCAGCCGGGTATTGACCGCCTGAATAGCCTGGTGTCTGGCACTGCTTATCAGCGCGAGCACTTCATTGAAACGGTCGCAGGATGAGTTATCGGAAACATTGGAGGCGGTCATGCAAGACTCCTTGAGGATCATTCGAAGCCTGAGCTTAAACGTTCAAGGAAGCGTGAAATTACCGCCCGCTCTCCTTAGGAAACATCGTACAAAAACCCAAGACTGCTCCGACAAATGAGCCAAAAGGCGACCGTGAAGACTTCATCGCGTGCAGGTTCGCTCCTACAAAAGAATGGAGCTTTTCACACGGGTTGCGGGCGGCTCATGTCCACTGTGGGAGCTGGCTTGCCAGCGAAGGCGCCGGAACGGGCGGCACTGTCATCCGCCACCAACCGCAAATTCAATCGCAATCCCGACTGGCCGTTCTCGGCCCATAAAGTCCCGCCCTGGCGCTGCACCGCATTCCTCGCGATGCTCAACCCCAGACCAAACCCACCGTCCCCCGGCCGCGAGCCGTCGAGCCGGGTGAACGGCGAGAAGATCCGCTCAAGATCCGCCTCGGCCACTCCGCCGCCCTCGTCCTCCAGCCATAGATGCCAGTAATCCCCGTCACGCCGGCCATCCAGCCGCACGATGCCGCCCTTGGGCGAATGACGGATCGCATTGCGCAGGATGTTTTCCAGCGCCTGGGCCAGGGTATTGAGGTTGCCGCGCACCCAGCACGAAGCATCCACCGCACATTGCAACTGCCCTGTCGGACAGCAACTTTCGTAACAGGCGTTTTCCGTGAGCATTTCCCACAGCGCCTGGATCTGGATCGCTTCGTCCGGCAGCGGTGCACGTTCGGTTTCGAGCCAGGCCAGTTGCAGGGTGTCTTCGACCAGCCGTTGCATGCCATCGACTTCGCGGCCGATGCGTTCGCGCAGCGGCAACAGCTCCTGCTCGCTTTCGCTGGCCACCCGCAGGCGACTCAGAGGCGTACGCAATTCGTGGGACAGGTCGCGCAACAATTGCTGTTGCAGGGCAACGGTCGATTGCAGGCGCTCGGACATCGAATCGAAGGCGCGGGCCAGTTCGCCGAGCTCGTCCGGGCGCTGGGTGATGCCGCTCGACAGGCGCACATTCAATTGATCGGCGCGCCACGCGTTGGCCTGTTCGCGCAGGTTGTTCAACGGCACCACCAGCAAGCGATACAGGCCCACGCACAGCAACAGGGTGAACAGACCGGGAATCACGCCGTTGGTGATCACTCGCCAGAACACTCGGTACTTGCCCGGCAGGAAACGTTCAGGCAGCTCGATGACCAGGCTGCCGGCGGCCGGTTCTGTGGGAAATGGTACGCGCAGCCACGGCCGGCCTTGCTTGTGAATCGGCCAGTCGAGGCCGCGCAGAAAGGTCAGGTGCTGGATTTCCTGTGCGTTCAGCGGATCACTGCTCAGCGACTGCAGGTTGCCGCCGATCACGCCGACCCAGCCGGCCTCACGCAATTCCATGCTTTGCAACCAGCGGTCAATGCCAATCCGCTGATCGCGCTGCCACGCCGCTTCGGCTTCGGCGGCATAACGGGCCAATGTGCCGCGCGCCTCGTCGGAGAGAAACTGGTTGCGCTCCTCCATATAGCGCCCCCAGGACCAGCTCAACCAGATCATCAGCAGACAGAACGCCACCAGCAGACACGCCAGTTTCCAGAACAGCGAATGCCGGCCCGGCAGGTCAGACACCTTCATCGACGGCGCTCAGAACGTAACCCTTGCCCCACACCGTGCGCACTTCCCGCTCGGTGTAGCCGATCGATTTGAGTTTGCGGCGGATCTGGCTGATGTGCATGTCGAGGCTGCGGTCGTGGGCCGCGTAGCCGCGCTGAAGCACATGCTGATAAAGGAAGGCCTTGCTCAGCACCTCTTCATCATTGCGATTGAGGGTTTCCAGCAAGCGGTATTCGCTTCGAGTCAGGCCGGCGGGCTGATCGTGGTAGGACACCTCGCACTGCTCATCGTCGAAATGCAGACCGCCCGCCGCTACAGGCTCAACGCTGATTGCCGGACGCCGATCGAGGGCGACCCGTCGCAGGATCGCTTCGATCCGCACGTGCAGCTCGGCCATGCTGAACGGCTTGGGCAGATAGTCGTCGGCCCCCAGGCGAAAACCGCTGATGCGATCGGCCTCGGCCCCCAGCGCCGACATCAGCAGCACCGGCGTGGAATGGCTCTGGCGCAGTTGCGTCAGCACATTCAGGCCGTCGAGCCCCGGCAACAGAATATCCATCAACACCACATCGAACGGCTGGCGCCGGGCGATGCTCAGGCCTTCGCTGCCGCTCTGGCACCAGGTGACCTGGAAGCCGCTGCGCCCAAGATGCTCGTGAACATAGGCACCGAGTACGGGATCGTCCTCGATGGAAAGAATGCGTGGCTGGCCAACAGAGACAGGAGTCATGACTATCTGCAAATAATTCTCAGTTGTGGAGATTATTCAAGATTGCCCGCCGCCCGGCAACCCAAGGTTGACCTGCCGGACAAATGACCGGCACCGAAACGACCGATCACGACATGATTTTTCCCGGGAATGCCCGCAAGCAAATCGCTACACTGCGCCCATGCCGCGTGCCGGAAGCACGCAAGAGTCGATGATCAGCGGGATGCAGGAGATAGGCGTGCTCAAGAAACTGGGAATCAAAGGTCGCGTGTTGTTGCTGACCCTGTTGCCAACCAGCCTGATGGCGCTGGTGCTGGGCGGCTATTTCACCTGGACGCAGCAGTCCGACCTGCAGGCCCAATTGATGCAGCGCGGTGAAATGATCGCCGAGCAACTCGCTCCGCTGGTGGCGCCGGCCATGGGCCACGGCGATGCCGAACTGCTCGAGCGCATCGCCACCCAATCTCTGGAACAACCGGACGTGCGCGCGGTGACCTTACTCGCGCCCGACCGCTCGCCGCTGGCCCACGCCGGCCCGACCATGCTCAACCAGGCCCCCAGCGGCGACAGCACACAACTGCAGCGCCGCAGCGGCAACGACGCCACCCGCTATCTGATGCCGGTGTTCGGCAAGCACCGCAACCTTGCCGGCGAACTGATCCCTGAAGAGTCCGACCGCCTGCTCGGCTGGGTCGAACTGGAACTCTCGCACAACGGCATGTTGCTGCGCGGTTACCGCAGCCTCTTCGCCAGCCTGTTGCTGATTGCGGCAGGACTGGCCGGCGCCGCATTGCTGGCGCTGCGCATGGGCCGCACGATCAATCGCCCGATCAGCCAGATCAAACAGGCAGTCGCGCAACTCAAGGACGGTCATCTGGAAACCCGCTTGCCGCCCCTCGGCAGTCAGGAGCTGGATGAACTGGCATCCGGCATCAACCGCATGGCCGGCACCCTGCAGAACGCCCGGGAAGAATTGCAGCACAGCGTCGATCAGGCCACCGAAGACGTGCGCCAGAACCTGGAGACCATCGAGATCCAGAACATCGAGCTGGACCTGGCCCGCAAAGAAGCCCTGGAAGCGAGCCGGATCAAGTCCGAGTTCCTCGCCAACATGAGCCACGAAATCCGCACGCCGCTCAACGGCATTCTCGGTTTCACCCACCTGTTGCAGAAAAGCGAGCTGACCCCGCGCCAGCTCGACTATCTGGGCACCATCGAAAAATCCGCCGACAGCCTGCTGGGGATCATCAACGAAATTCTCGACTTCTCGAAGATCGAGGCCGGCAAACTGGTGCTCGACCATATCCCGTTCAACCTGCGCGACCTGTTACAGGACACCCTGACCATCCTCGCCCCCGCTGCCCACGCCAAGCAGCTGGAACTGGTGAGCCTGGTCTATCGCGACACGCCGCTGTCGCTGGTCGGTGATCCGCTGCGGCTCAAGCAGATCCTCACCAACCTTGTGAGCAACGCGATCAAGTTCACCCGCGAGGGCACCATCGTCGCCCGCGCGATGCTCGAAGAAGAACACGAAGACAGCGTGCAACTGCGCATCAGCATTCAGGACACCGGCATCGGCCTGTCGAACCAGGACGTGCGCGCGTTGTTTCAAGCCTTCAGTCAGGCTGACAACTCGCTGTCGCGCCAGCCCGGCGGCACGGGTCTCGGTCTGGTGATTTCCAAGCGCTTGATCGAACAGATGGGCGGCGAGATCGGCGTCGACAGCACCCCGGGCGAAGGCTCGGAATTCTGGATCAGCCTGAGTCTGCCCAAGACCCGCGACGATGCCGAAGACCTGCCTGCCGCGCCATTGCTCGGGCGCCGGGTGGCGGTGCTGGAAAACCACGAACTGGCGCGTCAGGCCTTGCAGCATCAACTGGAAGACTGCGGGCTCGATGTCACACCGTTCAATACCCTGGAAAGCCTGACCAATGGCGTCACCGGCGCCCATCAGACCGATCAGGCCATCGATCTGGCGGTGCTCGGCATCACCAGCAACGACATGCCGCCGGAACGCCTCAACCAGCACATCTGGGATCTCGAACACCTCGGCTGCCGGGTACTGGTGCTGTGCCCGACCACCGAACTGACACTGTTCCATCTCTCGGTGCCCAACCCGCACAGCCAGCTCCAGTCCAAACCGGCCTGCACCCGCAAGTTGCGCCGGGCACTGTCGGACATGGTCAACCCGCGCCAGACACGCAGCGAACCCGGCGAACCGCTGTCGAGCCGTGCGCCGAAAGTGCTGTGTGTCGACGACAACCCGGCCAACCTGTTGCTGGTGCAGACATTGCTCGAAGACATGGGCGCCAAGGTCTTGGCCGTGGAAAGCGGCTATGCGGCGGTCAAGGCCGTGCAGAGCGAAACCTTCGATCTGGTGCTGATGGACGTGCAGATGCCGGGCATGGACGGGCGCCAGAGCACCGAGACGATCCGCCAGTGGGAAAGCGAACGGCATTGCACGCCGCTGCCGATCGTCGCCCTCACCGCCCACGCCATGGCCAACGAAAAACGCGCACTGCTGCAAAGCGGCATGGACGACTATCTGACCAAACCGATCAGCGAGCGGCAACTGGCGCAGGTGGTACTGAAATGGACGGGACTGGCACTGCGCAATCAGGCACCGGACCGTGGCGGTGAAAGCCTCGTAGGGCATCAGGACCTGCCGGTACTGGATCACGAAGAAGGCTTGCGCCTGGCCGCCGGCAAGGCGGATCTGGCGGCGGACATGCTGGCCATGTTGCTGGCTTCGCTCGAGGCCGACCGTGAAGCCATTCGCACGGCCCGCGACAATCAGGATCAGAACGGCCTGCTCGAACGGGTGCATCGCCTGCACGGCGCCACCCGCTACTGCGGCGTTCCGCAATTGCGCGCCGCCTGCCAGCGCAGCGAAACCCTGCTCAAGCAGGAAGATCCCAAGGCCTCAACCGCACTGGATGAACTGGAGCGGGCGATCAATCGTCTGGCGGCGCAGGCGAAGATCAGCGCCTGATCCACGGCAATGCCGGTCAACGCCGATGCGGCTAAAGTGGTCGCGGGTGATTCGCGCCCGCGTCGATGCTTCAGGAGGATTGCATGCGCACGATCGTTTTCAGCAGCCAGACCTACGACCGCGACAGTTTCCTTGCCGTCGACTGCCCGGCCGGCATCGAACTGCACTTTCAACCGGCCCGACTGAGTCTCGACACGGCACCACTGGCCGACCGGCACGAAGTGGTCTGCGCCTTCATCAACGATGACCTCAGCGCTCCCGTGCTGGAACGTCTGGCGGCCGGCGGAACCCGGCTGATCGCCCTGCGCTCGGCGGGTTACAACCATGTCGACCTGAACGCGGCCAAACGCCTGGGGCTGGTGGTCGTGCGCGTTCCGGCCTACTCGCCCCACGCGGTGGCCGAGCATGCGGTGGCGCTGGTTCTTGCGCTCAACCGCCGACTGCACCGGGCCTACAACCGCACCCGCGAAGGCGATTTCAGCCTGCACGGCCTCACTGGTTTCGATCTGGTGGGCAAGACTGTCGGCATTGTCGGCACGGGCCAGATCGGCGCGACATTCGCCAAAATCATGCACGGTTTCGGCTGTGAGCTGCTGGCCTTCGACCCGTATCCGAACCCGGCCGTCGAAGCCCTGGGGGCGCGCTATCTCAGTCTGCCGCAACTGCTGGAACAATCGCAGATCATCAGCCTGCACTGCCCGCTCAACGAGCAGAGCAAGCACCTGATCAACCGTGATTCGCTGGCGCACATGCAGCCAGGCGCGATGCTGATCAACACCGGCCGCGGTGGCCTGGTGGACACGCCGGCGCTGATCGACGCCCTGAAGGACGGTCAGCTGGGTTATCTGGGGCTGGATGTTTACGAAGAAGAGGCGCAGCTGTTTTTCGAAGACCGCTCCGACCTGCCGTTACAGGACGACGTACTGGCGCGGCTGCTGACCTTCCCCAACGTGATCATTACCGCGCATCAGGCGTTCCTGACCCGCGAAGCATTGGGTGCGATTGCCGCGACCACCCTGCATAACATCGCGACCTGGGCGGCGGGATCACCGCAGAACCAGGTCGAGGGCTGAAGCGTCAGTGGTGTCAGGACGGGGATAGCGTGGACGCGAGGATCAGCAGCCCCAGCCAGCCGAAGCCGAAAAGCCGTTGCTTGAGGGAGTGACCGCTGCGCAGCAGGAACCAGACAAAGATCATCGGCATCAGGAACGCCATGATCTTCAGCCAGCCTTCGACCGGACGCACGCCGTCGGCATTCAACCGAGGTTCGGCCGCTCGCTCGGCCTGTTGCCGGCGCCGGCGTCCGGCAGCGGCGGGCATGACTTTGGGTTCCGGGGCAGGCGCGGGGGCTGCGACGAAAGCTTCGGGAACCGCCTTGTTCCGGGGCAGACTGCCAAAGGAAATCGTTGATCCACCGGAGCTCGCCCTGGCCGGTGCCTGCGCCTCCGTCAACGGAGCCCCGCAATGAATGCACGCCGTCGCTTCGGAGCTCACGCTCCGCTTGCATTCATAACATTCGATCAGCGCCATGTTCCGTTCCTTAGAGATGAAGGCGGCAGTTTGCCACGACTGCGGTGTCGATTTGAACCGGATCGAAGGTCGCACGTGCGCGTTATTCTGCAATCAAGCCCGTGCTAGCATGTCGCGCATATTTGGAGGACCCATGGTCGAACACGATTTCCGCTACACCCTGATGAACCCGCAACACACCCTCACCGAATGCCGCGCCCTCGTACCGGGCCGTTATCAGGTCACCGGCAACGGTGGCTCGATCCGTATCGGTGACGTGCTGGTCGTGACCCTCAAAGGCAGCAAGGATTTGTCCATGCGCCTGACCGTCGACACCGTCCGCCACCTGATCAACCCGCCAGGTCAATGGACCGCGATGACCACCGGCCCGGTGTTCGGCGAACTGGCAATCCACACCTGGCAGGTCAACTGCGACAGCTGCGCCAAGGAGCTGAGCTTCGAATTCGCCGTGGACGCCAAGCTCGGCAAACCGGCAGAGAAACCGGCCGCCACGGCGCGCATCGCCGAGCTGGGCTGGAAAGCCGTCGGAGACAAACACCTGTGCCCGAAATGCCAGGAGCCTGCATGATGAAACACCTGGCCCTGACCGCCGCTGTCGGCGCCGGCCTGATGGGCTGCGCCGCGGAGCCTGTGCAACTGCAACAGGACCGCAGCTACATTCTGGAATGGATCGGCGAGCGGCCACTGATGGATTACAGCCACCTGACCGTGACCCTCGGCGAAGATGGCCGGGCCTATGGCAATGGCGGCTGCAACCACTGGTTCGCGCCCTACACCCTCGATGGCGACAAGCTCAGCTTCGGCAAGATCGGCAAGACCCGCAAACTGTGTGCTCCGGCGTTGATGGAGCAGGAGCAACGCTTCCTCCAGGCCCTGGAGAAAGTCGAGCGCTGGGACGTTTCGCCCATCGAACAGATGCGCTTCTGGCCTGCCGAAGGCAAGCCGTTGCGCTGGTGGCTGGAAGAGGGTTGAGCCTCTAGATCGCCAAGCCCCTCACCCTAACCCTCTCCCAAAGGGAGAGGGAACTGATTGGGGGATATTCCAGAGATACACCGACCTGACCCGGCCTTGGCGAATCCAAAATTGACTTGAAGTTACTTCGCCAAATCCATCATCGACTCGATTTTGCTTCGGCGAATCCACAATCGACTGGTTCTTTCAGGTCGATGTATGACGCCTGACACCTCGGTCGGCCCCCTCTCCCTCCGGGAGAGGGCTGGGGTGAGGGATGCTTTTAGCAGCAACTTAATTGGTCGCCTTCAACGCCTCAAGCTTCGCCATCACCCCCGCCGCCGTCTGCTCGCCCATCAGCTGTTCGCGTACCTTGCCCTTGTTGTCGATGATGTAGGTCACCGGCAAGGCTTCGCTGCGCGGCAGTTCGAACAGGTCCGCCGGATCCTGCGCCAGCACGGTGAACTTGATGCCGAGTTTCTCGCTGGCGCCTTTCAGCTCTTCGCCCTGCACATTGTCGAAGTTGACCCCGAACACCCCGATCTTCTTGCCCTTGAGTTCTTCGGCCAGATGATTGAGCTCCGGGATTTCCGTGCGGCACGGACCGCACCATTCCGCCCAGTAATTGAGTACCACCCATTGCTTGTCCAGGCGCTCGGACGCGACTTTCTGCCCGTTCTGATCGATGCCGTAGTCGTTACCGCAGCCCCCCAGCATCAACGCCCCGATGATCGTCAATGCTGCTGCCAGTCGCCGTGTCATGTCGTGTTCCTTGTGAAAAATTGAATGCGCCTGCGACCCATCGCCTCCCAAGGTTCTGGATTGCGCGCTGCACAGTTAGAATAGCCGCCACTCTACGCAAGAAGCGACCCGCCCATGACCGATCTGACGCTTTATCACAACCCGCGCTGCTCGAAATCCCGCGGTGCGCTCGAACTGCTCGAAGCCCGTGGCCTGACGCCGAACGTGGTGCGCTACCTCGAAACGCCGCTGGACGCCGCGCAAATCAAGGCCCTGCTCGGCAAGCTCGGGATCAGCGCCCGGCAACTGCTGCGCACCGGCGAAGACGAATACAAGACCCTGAACCTGGCCGATGCCAGTCTCACCGAGAAACAATTGATCGACGCGATCGCCGCAAATCCGAAGTTGATGGAGCGCCCGATTCTCGAAGCCGGCGACAAGGCCGTGATCGGCCGCCCACCGGAGCAGATCCTGGAGCTGTTGCCGTGAGTGCGCCGTACATTCTGGTTCTGTATTACAGCCGCAGCGGTTCGACCAACGAGATGGCCCGGCAAATCGCCCGTGGCGTCGAACAGGCCGGCCTCGAAGCGCGCCTGCGCACCGTGCCGGCGATCTCCACCGAGTGCGAAGCCGTGTCGCCGGACATTCCCGATGAAGGCGCGCTGTACGCCACGCTGGATGACCTGAAGAACTGCGCCGGCCTGGCCCTCGGCAGCCCGACCCGTTTCGGCAACATGGCCGCACCGCTCAAATACTTCCTCGATGGCACCAGCAACCTGTGGCTGACCGGCGCGCTGGTCGGCAAACCGGCCGGCGTGTTCACGTCCACCGCCAGCCTGCACGGCGGTCAGGAAACCACCCTGCTGTCGATGATGCTGCCGCTGCTGCACCACGGCATGTTGATCACCGGCCTGCCCTACAGCGAATCGGCGCTGCTCGAAACCCAGGGCGGCGGCACACCGTACGGCGCCAGCCATCATGCCGGGGCTGACGGCAAAAGCGGTCTCGATCAGCACGAAGTGGCGCTGTGCCGCGCACTGGGCGCACGTCTGGCCAAAACGGCCCAGAAGCTGGGGAACTGAGATGGCCAGAAAGCCGAAAGTCCTGCCTACCGTCGAATGGCTGGAGCCACGGGTGCGGGCAATGCGGGTGATCAGTCTGCTGTGCTTTTTCGGCCTGGCCGGACTGCTCGCCGCGTATTACCTGGTGTTCGCCGACCTGCATGGCGCACGGCCGTGGGTGATTCTGCTGATCGAACTGATCCCGTGGCTGGTGCTGGCACCGGGCATGATCATGGGCAGCGCACGCGGGCATTCGTGGATGTGCTTTGTGGTGAACCTGTATTTCATCAAGGGCGCACTGGCGGCGTATGACCCGAGCCGGCAGCTGTTCGGCGTGCTGGAGATGATCGCCAGTCTGGCGGTGTTCTGCTCGGCGCTGCTGTATGTGCGCTGGCGGTATCAGTTGAACCGCAAGCTGGCTGGCGAAGGCGAAATCTCCGTCGCCTGATACACCGCTATCGCTGGCAAGCCAGCTCCCACAGGTTCCGAGATCGTTCCCACGTTTTGCGCGGGAACGATCACTCGGTCTCAATGGTTGACGGTGTAAGCCAGCATCATCGAAATCTGGCTCATCGGCCGCCCGCCGCTTTCTTCATGCCACTGGTTGAACGCGTTCTGCACCGTGGCCAGATCCCGCAGACTGCTCGGCGCCTTGTCGACGATCTTCTGTGCATTCAACGCCGCGACCACATCGTAGCTCGGTACGAAGGTATCTTTGCCGACCATGCGCAGGAAGCGTGGCGCCGACAGCCCGCCCAATTGATGGCCGTGCTTTTTCAGGTAGGTCCACAGGCCGACGATATCGGTCACCGGCCAGTCCGCCAGCAACGCGCCGAAACTGCCCTTCTCTTTCTCGACGTCCAGAATGAACTGTGCATTGCGCGGCACGCTTTTCAGTTTGCCCAGGTGGCGGATGATTCGCGCGTCCTGCATCAACCGTTCAAGGTGTTCGGCGCTCATCAGCACGACCTTTTCCGGGTCGAACTTGAAGAACACTTCCTCGAAGGCTGGCCACTTGGCGTCCACCAGACTGTGCTTGAGCCCGGCGCGAAATACCCGCAGGGCCATGGTCGAGAGGTAGCGGTCGTCGCTGATCTGGCGCAATTGCGCCGGAGTCTTGGGAACGGGCAGATGGGCTTCCAGTTCAGCCGCCGAACCGAAGCGGTTCAGACAGTATTCGTGCAGCCACTTGTAGTCGCGCATGCCCTCTCCTAAAAAACGAATTGAAAACGGCGCCCGCGAGCGCCGTTTTTTCTCAAGCGATCGGATCGCTTACAGGTTCACCACGTTGACGAATCGCGAAGCCGCGGTTTCATCAATCTTCAGGCTGGTGAAGTCGAACAGGTTACGGTCGGCCAGTTGCGACGGGATCACGTTCTGCAGGCTGCGGAAAATGCTCTCGGTACGGCCCGGGGTCTTGCGCTCCCAGTCCACCAGCATTTCCTTGACCACCTGACGCTGCAGGTTTTCCTGGGAACCGCAGAGGTTGCACGGAATGATCGGGAATTGCTTGAAGTCCGAGTAGGCCTGGATGTCTTTCTCGTTGCAGTAGGCCAGCGGACGGATCACCACGTTGCGCCCGTCATCGGCGCGCAGCTTCGGCGGCATCGCCTTGAGGCTGCCGTTGAAGAACATATTGAGGAAGAACGTCTCGACGATGTCGTCGCGGTGATGACCAAGGGCCATTTTGGTCGCACCGATTTCATCGGCGAAGGTGTACAGCGTACCGCGACGCAGGCGCGAGCAAAGCGAACAGGTGGTCTTACCTTCCGGGATCAGTTCCTTGACCACCGAGTACGTGTCTTTCTCGACGATGTGGTACTCGATGCCCAGCTCTTTCAGGTAGGCCGGCAGCACGTGCTCGGGGAAGCCCGGCTGCTTCTGGTCCATGTTCACGGCGACGATCTCGAACTTGATCGGTGCAACCTTCTGCAGGTGCATCAGCACGTCGAGCATGGTGTAGCTGTCCTTGCCCCCGGACAGGCAGACCATGACCTTGTCGCCGTCTTCGATCATGTTGAAGTCGGTGACTGCTTCGCCGGCCAGGCGGCGCAGGCGCTTTTGCAGTTTGTTCTGGTTGACCGTAAGAGTGCCCATGACGCGAAATCCGTGAGGTGTGACGAAAGGCGGGCATTTTACGCAAAAACACCGGGGTTGTGGCCACAGGTTGTCGCCCCCCTCGAATGCCCGTTCGCACAGACCCCGACGCGATTACCCCGCCGGTTTACAGCGCGATTTGCTCTAAGACCCCAATACCTGTGCGGTTAAGACCTTCCTATACTGCGACATAAGGTCGCACGCAATCTGAAGACCTGTATTTGCTCGGCCACATTGGCCCGTAGGCGCTCCGCTGGGGGGCGATGGCAATAACGAGAGGAGTGACTGGCATGATCCATCACGTAGTGGGACTTTTTACCCACCCCGATCAGGAATGGAAGGAAATCCGTGGCGACCAAGAGGAAAGCATCAGCCACATGTACCTGACTCACACGCTGATTCTGGCGGCGATCCCCGCTGTTTCGGCGTTTATCGGCACGACGCAGGTCGGCTGGGTCATCGGCAGCCGCGCCCCGGTGATGCTCACCGTCGAAAGCGCGTTGTGGATGACCATCATGTCGTACCTGGCGATGCTCGGCGGGGTCGCGGTCATGGGTGCCTTCGTGCACTGGATGGCCCGCACCTATGACGCCAACCCGAGCCTGGCCCGTTGTGTGGCGTTTGCCACCTACACCGCAACACCGTTGTTCGTCGGTGGCCTGGCGGCGCTGTATCCGCATATGTGGCTGGGGATGATCGTCGGTACGGCGGCCATCTGCTACACGGTGTACCTGCTGTATGTAGGGTTGCCGACCTTCATGAACATTCCGTCCGATGAGGGATTCCTGTTTTCCAGCTCGGTGCTGGCGGTGGGTCTGGTGGTGCTGGTGGCCATCATGGCGTTTACCGTGATTGTCTGGGGACTGGGCGTGGGGCCCGTCTACACCAATTAGCTGGCTGCAACGCCGAGAAGAACAAGATCCGCCAACACAGGCCGCCGCGAGGCGGCCTTCTCATGCCTGAAAGAGACGTCGCGACCATTCGGCAGTTTGGCGATACGCAACGCCGAAAGGTTGCGGCATACTCCAAACCTCTGGAGATCCATCAAGCATGCCCGAGCAACTCAATACCCGCGTCGAAGACTGTTTCCAACTCGCTGAATCCTTTTTCAAACGTCCTTTCAAACGCCCCGTGGTGAGCCTCAAGCTGCGCGGGCAAAAAGCCGGGGTCGCGCATCTGCACGAGAACCTGCTGCGCTTCAACCCGCAGCTGTACCGGGAGAACACCGAACACTTCCTCAAGCAGACCGTGGCCCACGAAGTCGCGCACCTGATCGCCCACCAACTGTTCGGCGACCGCATCCAGCCTCACGGCGAGGAGTGGCAACTGATCATGCGCGGCGTTTACGAGCTGCCGCCGGATCGTTGCCACACCTACGAAGTCAAACGCCGCAGCGTGACCCGCTATATCTACAAATGCCCGTGTGCCGACAGTGATTTTCCGTTTTCGGCCCAGCGCCATAGTCTGGTCAGGCAAGGCCGGCGGTATTTGTGCCGCCGATGCCGGAATACGCTGGTGTTCAGTGGCGAGATGCGGGTCGAGTGAATCAGGCAATCACCTTCGCTCGCCGCAATTCGGCAATGCGCTCAACACTCAAGCCCAACTCCCCCAACACCTGATCCGTATGCTGCCCCAGCGCCGCGCCGACATGTCGTGGCGCCGGCAAGGCTTCGGAGAACTTCAGCGGACAAGCGATCTGCGCCTGCGCCGAGCCATCCCCACGGGGTACCTGAGTCACCAGTTCCCGCGCCTGCAACTGCGGGTGCTGCACCGCCTCGCCCAGGCTCAATACCGGTTCGACGCAGGCATCGATCCCGGCGAACAGCTCGCACAGTTCGGCAAAGTCATGCTTCTCGAACTCGACCTTCAAGGCATCCTTGAGCGCCCGCTGCTGCTCGGGTTTGGGTGACAACCCCTGAGCCGCCAGTTCCGGCCGCCCCAGCGCCGCACACAGTTGCTGCATGAACGCCGGCTCCAGGCTGCCCACCGACATCCAGCGCCCGTCGCGGGAGCGGTAGCAGTCGTAGAAGCTGCCGCCATTGAGCATCTGATCCTCCCAGCCCGGCTCCTCGCCGCAGGCCAGATACCCGGCACCGGCCATGGCGTTCAGGCTGAAGGCGCAGTCGGTCATGCTCACGTCCAGGTGTGTGCCCTGCCCGGTTTGCTGACGATAAATCACTGCCGCCAACAGACCGATCACCCCATGCAGCGAGCCACCCGCGATATCCGCCACCTGCATGCCCAGCGGCAACGGCCCGCTGTCGGCGCGCCCGGTGTAACTGGAGAGCCCGGCCAGCGCCAGATAGTTGATGTCGTGCCCGGCGCGATCCTTGTACGGCCCGGTCTGGCCGTAACCGGTGATCGACACATAAATGAGCTTCGGATTGATCGCCTTCAGCGCCTCGTAACCCAGCCCCAGGCGCTCCATCACGCCGGGGCGGAACTGCTCCAGCACGATGTCGTAGTCCGCCAGCAACTGCTTCACCAGCTCCAGCGCCTCGGGCTGTTTGAGATCCAGCGCCAGGCTGCGCTTGTTGCGGTTCAGATAAGCGTGACTGGCCGAGATCCCGTGATCATGGGGCGGCAAGACCCGCAACAGATCGAGGCGGGTCGGCGATTCGATGCGCAGCACCTCGGCGCCCATGTCCGCCAGCAACAGCGAGGCGAACGGCCCCGGCAGCAGGGTCGAGAAATCCAGAATCTTCAGTGAGGCCAGCGGTGCAGACATGGGCGATCTCCATCAACGATGCATGCAGCCTAGGCAGCCGTGAACGATGGGGCAATTACCGGATGCGTCAGTTGCGCTGACCGTTGTGCTCAAATCGTGCACTTAAATCGCAGACATGAAAAAACCCGCCGAAGCGGGTTTTTCCATTCAAGCGATGCTTACTTCACATTGCTCGGGGTCGGGCCTTCGGCCACACCCAGGTCGTCTTCGTGACGCTGGTCGACGATGCCGCGACCGCCGGAGGCCAGCTCGGCGTCCAGTACGTCGGTGTCCAGTTCCTTGACCCACTTGGCTACAACGATGGTGGCAACGGCGTTGCCGACCAGGTTGGTCAGGGCGCGGGCTTCGGACATGAAGCGGTCGATACCCAGGATCAGTGCCAGACCGGCCACCGGCAGGTGACCTACCGCCGACAGGGTGGCAGCCAGCACGATGAAGCCCGAACCGGTCACACCGGCGGCGCCTTTGGAGGACAGCAGCAACACCACCAGCAGGGTGATCTGGTGAGTGATGTCCATGTGGGTGTCGGTCGCCTGAGCGATGAACACGGCCGCCATGGTCAGGTAGATCGCGGTACCGTCGAGGTTGAACGAGTAACCGGTCGGGATCACCAGACCCACTACCGATTTCTTCGCGCCCAGACGCTCCATCTTGATCAGCATGCGTGGCAGTACCGATTCCGAGGAGGAAGTGCCGAGTACGATCAGCAGCTCTTCACGGATGTAGCGGATCATTTTCAGCACGCTGAAGCCGTGCATGCGGGCGATGGCACCCAGCACGATCAGGATGAACGCCAGGCAAGTGATGTAGAAGCACGCCATCAGTTGACCCAGCTGCACCAGCGAGCCGACACCGTAGGCGCCGATGGTGAAGGCCATCGCACCGAAGGCACCGATCGGCGCGAGCTTCATGATCATGTTGATGATGTTGAACATCACGTGGGCGAAGCGATCGATGAAGTCCAGGATCGGCTTGCCGTAGGCACCCAGGCGGTGCAGGGCGAAACCGAAGATCACCGAGAACATCAGCACTTGCAGGATGTCACCGGTGGCGAACGCGCCGACGATGGTGGTCGGGATCACGTTGAGCAGGAAGCCGACAACGCTCTGGTCAGCGCCTTGCTGCACGTAGGTGGCGACTTTCGAGGCGTCGAGGGTGGCGACGTCGATGTGCATGCCGTTGCCCGGCTGCACGATGTTGACCACGATCAGGCCGACCAGCAGGGCGATGGTCGAAACGATTTCGAAGTACAGGAGTGCGTAACCGCCGGTCTTGCCGACCGACTTCATGCTCTGCATGCCGGCGATGCCGCTGACCACGGTGCAGAAGATGATCGGAGCGATGATCATTTTGATCAGTTTGATGAACCCGTCACCCAGTGGCTTAACGGCCACGCCGAACTGCGGGTAGTAGTGGCCGAGCGCAATACCGATACAGATTGCGACGATCACCTGGAAATACAGGGATTTGTACAGTGGCTGACGAGTCGTCATTGCAAAGTTCCTCAAGAGTCCCGCGTGGCAACATCCATCTGTTGAACGCGACACTTGAATTGCGAACCCTCCTGCACTGGAGGGATTTGTTGTGTCGAACGACGCTTTCCGGACCGGCTCGGCGCACGCTTCTGTCGTTCTTATCGCAAACGTCGTGCCACTTTGGTGCAAATCGCTGCAAGCCTTTTGATATCAGGGGATGCAGGTTTTTCTGTGTCACCATTCGGTTACTCAAGTGTGGCGGATTTCCGCCAACACACCTGCTCTCGTCCTACAATTTGGCGGAAATCCGCCTTGTTGCCGATCAGAGCCGCCGGCTACCATCGGTCGCCAGAGGAAGGATTTGCCACCCATGCGCGAACGCACCATCGCCAGTCACTTCGCCCGTGCCGCCCTCGTCGGCGCACGCCGTCGCGGGTTCGATTATTCGGGCCTGCTGCTGCAACTGGGCATCAGTTCCGAACTGCTCGACGAGCCCCGTGCGCGGATCGCCCCGGAACTGTTCACCCGACTGATCCAGAACCTGTGGCTGGCCCTGGACGACGAATGCCTGGGTTTCGGCAACGCGCCCAGCAAGACCGGCAGTTTCGCCATGATGTGCCACGCCATCATCCATTGCCGCAGCCTGGAAAAGGCTCTGCAACGCGGCTTATTGTTTTATAGCCTATTCCCCGAGGCCCCGCGCCTGAGCCTGACCCATGAAGACGAATGGGTGCGCCTGAGCCTCGACGATTCGCAATTGTGGGACCCGGATCACTTTCTTTCCGAGAGCCTGCTGGTGATCTGGCACCGCCTCGGCAGCTGGCTGATCGGCCAGCGGATTCGCCTGGAACAGGCAAGTTTCAGCTACCCGAAACCGGCGCACGGGGCGGAGTACGATTTGCTGTTTTCCTGCCCGCTGGCGTTTTCGGCAACGCAAAGCAGCCTGGTGTTTCACAGTCGCTATTTGCACATGCCGCTGTTGCAGGACGAGCGCACCCTCAAGCACTTTCTCGAACGCTCCCCCGCCGACCTGCTGTCCCGCCCGGACGACGGCAACAGTCTCAGCAGCCGATTGCGCCGCCTGCTCAGTCATGACAGCTCGCGCTGGCCGGACCTGGAAGCCGTGGCGGCGCATCTGCACATCAGCCCGCAAACCCTGCGCCGGCATTTGCGCGAGGAAGGCACCAGTTTTCAGGAGTTGAAGGATCAGTTGCGCCGGGACATTGCGATCTATCACCTGGGGCGGGCCGATCTGTCGTTGCAACAGATCGCCGAACAGCTCGGGTTCTCCGAGCCGTCGGCGTTTCATCGGGCGTTCAAGAAGTGGACGGGGCTGACGCCGGGGGCTTATCGGGCGCAGGAGCACTGAGAAGAATCCGTCGCCATAGAATGAAACAAAGAGGGCACTTTGCCTCCCTGCCGTACCTTCCTTTCTGCTGGTAGGGTTCTCCTCCCAGCCCCCCTCCACAAACTGACATCTCGCAGGAAGCCTGATGTGCACGGAGGTCAACGAAGGAACGACCATGCCTCAATTATCCACTTCAACCATCACCACGCTTGTTTTGCCACTTCTGCTGACGGGTTGCCTGACACCCCCGGTACAGCCCTCCATTGATCCGGCGCCATTCGAGACACCGGAGTATCAAGCCCAGAAAGCTCTGGCAATCGTTAACGCTTCAGCTCTTTATGCGCGTGGCGGCACCGGTCACGGCGTGGCGGTAGCCCTTGTCGATTCGGGCCTGAACGACAAACTGCCGGAGTTTCAGGGAAGGCTGGGTAGTCCGGGATTCGATTATGTAGAAAACCGGGTCGGTACCTTTGACCGGATAGGTCACGGCACCCAGATGGCCGGCATCCTGGCCGCCAACAAGGATGACAAAGGCATGCACGGAATCGCCTTCGACGCCCAATTGATCCCCTATCGCTTCGGTGACGACAACGAACCTTTTTTCTTTGATAGTGAAATTGCCCAATCCTGGCAGGCCGGTTTCGAGGAGGGGGCACGATTCTTCAACAACTCATGGGCCAATGCCATCCCGGCGACCGAGATCAATGAGGCACGCTATAACCAAGTGATGCCGGAGTCGTTGGCGAGCGCCCGAAAAATGATCCAGGGCGGCGCTGTATTTGTGTTCCCGACCGGTAACGAACTGAAACGAGAACCTTTGGCTGAACCTGGTTTGCCAGTCGCCTTGCCCGAACTTGAAAAAGGCTGGATCGCGGTGGTTGCCCTGAAAAGCGATGGCAGCACCATCAATGCAAAATCCAACTACTGCGGCGTGGCAGCAGACTGGTGCATCGCTGTACCCGGTGGTGATTCGGGCACCGACCAAGGTTTGTTGACCACCAACAAGAATGGTCAATACACCGAGACTGCCGGTACATCTCCCGCTGCCGCACTGGTCAGCGGAGCGTTGGCAGCCCTGCAAAGCCGCTATCCCGAACTCACGCCCCAGCAAGTCCGCGAACGCTTGCTGAGCACCGCGAACCGAACTGGCATCTATTCAAACAGTGAGGCATACGGACGAGGTCTGATGGATCTTGAAGCCGCTTCTCGTCCAGACCCGCTGTCCATGATTGATTGACTCATCCACACCCGGTGCCGGCGAGAGGGGAAGAAGGCAACGACTAAACCGCCGGGAAATGAATCCTGAACGCCGCCCCGCCCATCGGCGAATCGCCCAGCGTCAGCTTGGCGTTGTAGCTCTCGATGATGTCCTTGACCACCGCAAGACCGATCCCCTGCCCCGGGTGCTGGCGATCCAGGCGTTCGCCGCGCTCAAGGATCCGCGCTCGCTGGTGTTGCGGGACGCCGGGGCCGTCGTCCTCGATGCACAACTCGATCCCGGCCAGGGTTTCGCGCACGCTGATGCGCACTTCGCCCAGGCACAGGCGATAGGCGTTTTCCAGCAGGTTGCCCAGCATTTCCAGCAAGGCGCCCTGCTCGATCGGCAGGTAGCAGTGTTCCGGCAGGTCGAAAGCTACGCGTACGCGCTTGTCGCGGTAGACCTTGTCGAGGGTGTCACACAGGCTTTTGAGCACCGGGCGCAGGCGCACCTGATGGCGCACCAGACCGCTTTTGCGCAAGCTGGCGCGTTGTAACTGGTAGCTGATCTGCTGGCTCATGCGTTCGATCTGGGTTTGCAGCACCCAGGCCTGATCGCGATCTTCGGGACGCTGGGCCATATCCTCGCTGACGCCCTGCAACACCGCCAGCGGGGTTTTCAGGCTGTGGGCCAGATCGTCGAGGGAGTCGCGGTAACGGCTGCGTTGTTGACGCTCGCTGTGCAGCAAGCGGTTGAGCGAGCCTGTCAGGCGCAGCAGTTCACGGGGGTGCTGTTCGGTGAGGCTTTCGCGGGTGCCGCTTTCGATTTCGTCGAGTTCCTGACTGAGCCGGCGCAGGGCTTTCAGGCCCCAGGTCAGGCCGATCCACAGCAGCGAGAGCAAGACAAGCAACGCAGCACCGAAGCCGAGGTAGAGGTTTTCCCGCAGGCCCTCGAGGGTGGTTTCGTATTCGCGCACCGGTTGCAGCGCGACGATGCTGAACGCCGCATTCTTGCCGCCGAGCAGCTTGACCTCGACGTCGTAGACGAAGAACTCCTGGCCGCTGGCTTCGCGAATCCGCGCGAACTCGCTGCCCATTCCGTCGTAACGCGGCTTGTAGTTGATCTGCTCTTCCTGGGTCGCTTTCGAGCGCCAGACCAAATGACCTTCGCGGTCGTAGATGTAGCCGAGCAGACGGAAGTCGGCGAGGTTGAAACGCTCGTCCGGCAACTGCATCGGCATCACCAGCCGACCGTTTTCAATCCGTGCAGCAGAAATCAGAGTGGTGACATCCGAAGCCAGACGCTGCTCGATGGAATCCTGCAGCGCCAGGCTGAACGCCCCTTGCATCGCCGGAAGCAAGGCGAGCATGAAGAACACCGCCAGCGTCGTGGCGGCCAACATCAAACGAACACGAAGCGAACGGATCAAGTGCAGCGCTCATTGAACAGATAGCCCAGCCCGCGCACCGTGTCGATCGGCTTGAACCCGGCCGGGCCTTCGAGCTTGCGCCGCAGACGTCCGACCAGCACCTCGATCACGTTCGGATCGCGCTCGTCGTCGTCCGGGTACAGCTGTTCCATCAGGCGATCCTTGGGCACCACTTGCTGGTGGTGACGCATCAGGTACTCGAGAATCCGGTATTCGTAGGCGGTCAGCGCCAGCGGCTGTTCGTCGAGGGTCGCCTGTTTGCGATTGAGGTCGAGCAACAACGGACCGGCAACAATGGACGACTGGGTGAAGCCGCTGGAGCGACGCAGCAGCGCATTGAGCCGGGCTTCAAGTTCTTCGAACTGGAACGGCTTGACCAGGTAATCGTCGGCGCCGGCGGCCAGGCCTTCGACCTTGTCTTGCCAGTTGCCACGGGCGGTGAGGATCAGGATCGGGAAGCTCTTGCCGTCCTGGCGCAACTGGCGGATCAGGTCGAGCCCGCCCATGCCCGGCAGGCCGAGGTCGATCACCGCCAGGTCAAAATTGAATTGCCCGGTCTGGTACAGCGCCTCTTCGGCATTGGCCACGGACTCGACCACGTGACCGCTTTCCGTCAGGCGGGTTTGCAGGTGATGGCGCAACAGCGCTTCATCTTCGACGACCAACAGTTTCATGACACTCTCCCGGGCCAATCAGCATCTCCAACAGCATACCTGCGACAACGGTGTACTGCCGCTTTTGAGGGTCCTGTTCATTTCATCCCTCGGACGTGGTTCAAGATTACTGAACCCGGCCTGTACCTGCCCTGAACGCACCCTGAACCCGGGCGCAATCAAATGAACTAGGCTGTCTTGACCTTTTATTGTCAGGAGACCCGATCATGCGCCTGTTCCTTGCCCTCACCCTGCTCGCCTTCAGCAGCCTCAGCGCGGCGGCGATCAAGACTCAGGAAATACCTTACCAGAGCGCCGATGGCACGAAACTGATCGGTTATTACGCCTATGACGACGCGATCAAGGGACCTCGCCCCGGTGTGGTGGTGGTCCATGAATGGTGGGGCCTGAACGACTACGCCAAGCGCCGCGCCCGGGATCTCGCCGGCCTCGGCTACAGCGCCCTGGCGATCGACATGTACGGTGACGGCAAGAACACCGAGCACCCGAAAGACGCGATGGCGTTCATGCAGGCGGCCACGCAGAACGCCGATGCCGCCAGCAAACGCTTCGAGGCTGGCCTCGACCTGCTGAAAAAACAGCCACAGACCGACACCGGCAAACTGGCCGCCATCGGTTATTGCTTTGGCGGCGGTGTGGTGTTGAATGCCGCTCGCCAAGGCGTACCACTGGCCGGCGTGGTGAGTTTCCACGGCGCACTCGCCACCAAGACTCCGGCGACGCCCGGCAGCGTCAAGGCGAAGATCCTCGTCGAACACGGCGCGCTGGACAGCATGGTCACCGCCGACAACGTCACGGCGTTCAAGTCTGAAATGGACAAGGCCGGCGCCGACTACAAGTTCGTCAGCCTCGACGGCGCCAAGCATGGTTTCACCAACCCCGATGCGGATCGTCTGAGCCACGGCGATCATGGTGGCCCGGATATCGGCTACAACAAGGCTGCGGATGAAAAATCCTGGGCGGACATGCAGGCCTTCTTCAAGCAAATCTTTGGCTGAACCCACTCGTTCCCGCGCCCTGCGCGGGAACGTTCCACATCTGCGCACTATCCAGCCTCAAAGCAACCCGGCAAAATGCCCGCCATGAATTCCAGCCCCCTCCTCCCCGCTTGCTGCACCCCGCTCGATGCCCACTGGCCATTGCCGATTGTGCTGCCGGACACCGTGCTGCTGAGCACCCATTTCGACCCGTCGCAATTGCTCGGCGATGATTTCCGCCGCAGCGCCATCGAGCCGCCGCCGAGCATCCAGCGCTCGGTGGCCAAGCGTCAGGCGGAGTTTCTCGCCGGGCGGGTCTGCGCCCGGGCTGCACTAGAGCAGCTGGAAGGCTCAGGCAGTGTTCCGGCCATTGGCGAGGATCGCGCACCGGTGTGGCCGGCCCATATTTGCGGTTCGATCACCCACAGCACCGGTCGGGCGGCGGCGATTGTCGCCAACAAACGACACTGGCGCGGGCTGGGCATGGATATGGAAAACCTGCTCAACGCCGAACGGGCAGAACGGCTGGCCGGGGAAATTCTGACGCCAGCGGAGTTGCAGCGCATGGCGGCTGGTTCCCGCGACCAATTGGCGTTGTGGGTGACTCTGACATTTTCGGTAAAGGAAAGCCTGTTCAAGGCGTTGTACCCGATCGTCCAGAAGCGCTTCTATTTCGAGCACGCCGAAGTGCTCGAATGGACCGAGCAAGGTCATGTGAGGCTGCGCCTGCTGACGGACCTGTCCAGCGAGTGGCGCAACGGGACCGAACTGGACGCACAGTTCGGCGTGCACGACGGGCAGTTGTTGAGTCTGGTCAGCATCCAGGCTTGAACGCTTTCAGCGCCGCTCCTGATTCCGCGGCCAGCTCAGGCTGAAACACGCCCCGCCCAGACTCTTGCTCTTGCCGATCAGCGCCCGGCCGTCATGCCAGTGAATGATCCGCCGCACGATCGACAGCCCCAATCCATGCCCACCGGACGCCCGGGTACGGCTGTCGTCCAGCCGCAGAAATGGCGTGAAGATTTTCTCCCAGGCACTTTCCGGCACACCGGGGCCATCGTCTTCGACATCCACCCGGCAACGCATCTGCCCGACCTGATAACTGACCGTGACCTTCGAGCGCGCATGGCGCATGGCGTTGCCCACCAGATTCTGCAAGGCGCGATGCAGGTAACGCGGTTCGGCCTCGACCCAGGCATCGTCACAATCAGCCGCCGACAAACACAAGCCGCGTTGTACCGCGACGTCGGCGCGCAGTGGCGCCAGTTCTTCGATCACCTGATTGACCAGTGCATCGAGGTCGATGCGCTGGAAGGTCAGCGCCGGCGAGCCCTGCTCCAGCCGCGCGTAGGTGAGCATTTCGTCCACCAGCTTATCGAGGTCCTCGATGTCGTGATCCATGCCCTCGCGGTACTTCTCCAGCGCTTGCGGGGTGGTGGCCGAGCCGATCATTTCCAGACCGAATCGCAGGCGCGCCACCGGCGTGCGCAACTCATGGGACACCGCACGTACCAGCTCACGCTGGATCGCCAGCAACTGTTGCAGGTGCTCGGCCATGCCGTTGAACGCCGCCGCCAGTTTCCCCACCGAGTCGGCACCGCGTGCCGGCACACGGGTTTCCAGGCTGCCCTTGGCAATGCGCGTGGCCGCCGCTTCGAGACCGCGCAATCGCCGTTCCAGCTGACGCACCAATAAATAGACGATGAGGCCGATCAGGGTCAGACCCAATGCGGCAATCAGCACCAGCCATTGCGGCGGGTACGGATTCATCTGATAGAGCGGACCGATTTCCAGCACCCACGGCGTGCCGACCATCCCGGCGAACACCCGAATCGAATCACCGCCCTTGCCCAGCGCCATCACCGTATCGCCTTCCGAGACGCGACGGCTCTGGTCTTCATCCATGTCGGCCTCGTCCACGGTAACCAGCCGCAGATCGAAGCCGAAGCCCTTCTCTTCCTTTAATTGCGCGAGGCGTTTGGGCTGCTCGCCCACCGGCACCCGCACCAGTTCATCGGCCAGCAGGTAGATGGTCGCCCGGGCCAGTTGCTCGCTGATCTGCTGCACCTCGCCGACCAGTACCAACTGCTCCTTGTCGCTGACCAGACGGTAGACCTTTGCCGCGTGCGGCCCGGTCTGCTCGACCAGGGCCTGGCCGCGCTGCACGCGGGTGCGCTGGGTCAGATCGAGATCGGTCTGGGGGAACGTCTGCAACGTCAGCGGAATCCCCAGCAGCCGCTCCCACACCAGCAAGGCGCGGTGGCGCTCGGTCTCGTTCATCGGTTGCAGGTTGTCGGCCATCAGGGAAAACGTGCCGTGGGCCAGGCGCTCTCGGTATTGCTCGCTGCGCACCTGGTTGAGCAGGTGCAGCGCCAGCACGCCGAGCACCGCCACCAGGATCAGCGCCGCGCACATACCGCCGTAGATGCGCAGGAAGATCGAATTCACAGCGGCAGTTCTACGCAGGCTTCAGGCACGAACAGATAACCTTTGCTGCGCACGGTCTTGATCAGGCGCGGGTGATCGGGGTCATCGCCGATCTTCGGGCGGATGCGCGAGATGCGCACATCAATCGAGCGGTCCTGACCGTCGTAGCCGATGCCGCGCAACGCGGTGAAGATTTCTTCCCGGGACAGGATGCGCCCGGCGTTGGACACCAGCAGCCACAGCAGATCGAATTCGGCGCTGGTCAACTCGATGCCGCTGTCGCTCAGCCAGGCTTCGCGCAAGGCGTTGTCCACCACCAGTGGGCCGAATTGCAGACGGCGTGGTTTGCCCGCCACCGGCTCCGGTGCGTCACTGCGTCGCAACAGCGCCTGGATGCGCGCGAGCAACAGTCGTGGGCGCACCGGTTTGCACACGTAATCATCGGCGCCGATGTCGAGGCCGAGGATCTGGTCGGCGTCGTCGGTGCGCGCGGTCAGCATGAGGATCGGCCCGTCGTACTGGTCGCGCACCTTGCGGCAGATGCTCAGGCCGTCTTCACCGGGGAGCATCAGGTCGAGGATCACCAGATCCGGCTGTTCCTTGATGATCCGCGCCGCCGCCAGCGCCCCGTTGCCTTCGATCTCCACGTGCAATCCGTTGGCTTGCAGGTATTCGCGGGTCAGTTCGGCCAGACGCTGGTCGTCCTCGACTATCAATACCTGCCAGGCTTCTTGCTCCACGGGTGACCTCTGCTTGCCGATGCTGCGAATAAAGGAAGGATCCTCCCGTCTTTTTGTCATCTTTAAGGAGGATAAGAATGCGTGTGTCAGGGCCGATTGTATAAACGGCGTACAGCGAGAACACAAGTCGGTAAATGCGTTCGGACAAGGCCGTTTTTTGTGATAGGGTTCGCGCCCTTAAAAATCCGCTGAAGCGTTTTTCCCGGCGAAAAAACAGTGACAAACGGTCTAGCTCAGCAGGTTCACGGCCTACAAAGGTTTTCCCTGTTTCGCACACAATTTACGCACAGGGTTATCCACAGGCTGTCCGTTGCAATCGCCCCCCAAAACGCATTATCTTGTAGCCCGCGCCCAAAAAAACCCTACATGTAGGGGTTCGCGCCAAAAACCAAACACAAACCGGACAGTGAATTCAAGGCTTTTTATTGCCATTGTCGGGTTGAACCAAACGTATTTTCAGAAGCCCAAACCGCGCCTGCGGATGGCTACCGTTTTTCAGCCGATCACGGCGTAAACGGTACGGGTGTTGCAGTCCGAAACTGCTCCCCGAAAGGAGTGCGGTTTCACGCGTATCGCGCGAACCGAAGACTTCGGCATGGAAGCGGCGCCCACAAGGCCCACTTCCTGAACTGTCCCGAAGTCGTTACCCGGCGCTGGCCGGTCGTAGTGCTTCAGGACGGAACGGTGGGCACCGTGATGGTGCCCAAACAAACATAGAGAACGTGGAGACACCCATGCAAACCGACACAACTCGCGAGAACCCGCAGGGCACCTTGCCGCAGGCCGCCGATTCGAATTCGGATCTGGCTGCCACCGCGCCTGGTCAACTGCGTGTGATCAAGCGTAATGGCACTGTCGTTCCTTACACCGATGACAAGATCACCGTCGCTATCACCAAAGCGTTTCTCGCAGTTGAGGGCGGCACCGCTGCCGCTTCGTCGCGAATCCACGACACCGTTGCCCGCCTGACCGAACAGGTCACCGCGACCTTCAAGCGTCGCATGCCTTCGGGCGGCACCATCCACATCGAAGAAATCCAGGACCAGGTCGAACTGGCCCTGATGCGTGCCGGCGAGCAGAAAGTGGCTCGCGACTACGTGATCTACCGCGACGCCCGTTCCAAGGAACGCGCCACCCGCACCACCGCCGACGCACCGGTACAAGCGCACCCGTCGATCCGCATCACCCGCGCCGACGGCAGCCTCGCGCCGCTGGACATGGGCCGCCTGAACACCATCGTCACCGAAGCCTGCGAAGGCCTGGCCGAAGTCGACGGCGACCTGATCCAGCGCGAAACCCTGAAGAACCTGTACGACGGCGTGGCCCTGAACGACGTCAACACCGCACTGGTAATGACCGCCCGTACCCTGGTCGAGCGCGAGCCGAACTACTCGTTCGTGACCGCCCGCCTGCTGATGGACACCCTGCGTGCCGAAGGCCTGGGCTTCCTGGGTGTCGCCGAGAGCGCGACCCACCACGAGATGGCCGACCTGTACGCCAAGGCGCTGCCGGCCTACGTCGCCAAAGGTATCGAGTTCGAACTGCTGAACCCTGTGCTGGCCTCCTTCGACCTGGAAAAACTGGGCAAGGCGATCAACCACGAGCGCGACCAGCAATTCACCTACCTGGGCCTGCAGACCCTGTACGACCGTTACTTCATCCACAAGGATGGCGTGCGCTTCGAACTGCCGCAGATCTTCTTCATGCGCGTGGCCATGGGCCTGGCGATCGAAGAGAAGCAGAAAGAAGACCGTGCGATCGAGTTCTACAACCTGCTGTCCTCGTTCGACTACATGGCTTCGACCCCGACCCTGTTCAACGCCGGCACCCTGCGTCCACAGCTGTCGAGCTGCTACCTGACCACCGTTCCGGACGACCTGTCGGGCATCTACCACGCGATCCACGACAACGCCATGCTGTCGAAATTCGCCGGCGGCCTGGGCAACGACTGGACCCCGGTTCGTGCACTGGGTTCGTACATCAAGGGCACCAACGGCAAGTCCCAGGGCGTGGTTCCGTTCCTGAAAGTCGTGAACGACACGGCCGTTGCCGTTAACCAGGGTGGCAAGCGCAAAGGCGCTGTGTGTGCCTACCTGGAAACCTGGCACATGGACATCGAAGAGTTCATCGAACTCCGTAAGAACACCGGTGATGATCGTCGTCGTACCCACGACATGAACACCGCCAACTGGATCCCTGACCTGTTCATGAAGCGTGTCTTCGATGACGGCAAGTGGACCCTGTTCTCGCCGTCCGAAGTACCGGACCTGCACGACCTGACCGGCAAGGCCTTCGAAGAGCGCTACGAGTACTACGAAGCCCTGACCGAGTACCCGGGCAAGGTCAAGCTGTTCAAGACCATCCAGGCCAAAGACCTGTGGCGCAAGATGCTGTCCATGCTGTTCGAAACCGGCCACCCATGGCTGACGTTCAAGGACCCGTGCAACCTGCGCAGCCCGCAGCAGCACGTCGGCGTGGTCCACAGCTCGAACCTGTGCACCGAGATCACCCTGAACACCAACAAGGACGAGATCGCGGTCTGCAACCTGGGCTCGATCAACCTGCCGAACCACATCGTCGACGGCAAGCTGGACACCGCCAAGCTCAAGCGCACCATCGACGTAGCCGTTCGCATGCTCGACAACGTGATCGACATCAACTACTACTCGGTACCGCAGGCGAAGAACTCCAACTTCCGTCACCGTCCGGTCGGCCTGGGCATCATGGGCTTCCAGGACGCGCTGTACCTGCAGCACATCCCTTACGGTTCCGACGCTGCCGTCGAGTTCGCCGACAAGTCGATGGAAGCGGTCAGCTACTACGCGATCCAGGCTTCCTGCGACCTGGCTGACGAGCGCGGCTCGTACGAGACGTTCCAGGGTTCGCTGTGGTCCAAAGGCGTGCTGCCACTGGATTCGCAACAGATCCTGATCGAAGCACGTGGCCAGAAGTACATCGACGTCGACCTGACCGAGTCCCTGGACTGGGCACCGGTTCGCGCCCGTGTACAGAAAGGCATCCGTAACTCGAACATCATGGCCATCGCACCGACCGCGACCATCGCCAACATCACCGGCGTATCGCAGTCGATCGAACCGACCTACCAGAACCTGTATGTGAAATCGAACCTGTCGGGCGAATTCACCGTGATCAACCCGTACCTGGTTCGCGATCTGAAGGCTCGCGGTCTGTGGGACTCGGTCATGATCAACGACCTGAAGTACTACGACGGTTCGGTTCAGCAGATCGAACGCATCCCGCAAGAACTCAAAGAGCTCTACGCGACCGCGTTCGAAGTGGACACCAAGTGGATCGTTGACGCCGCCAGCCGTCGTCAGAAGTGGATCGACCAGGCCCAGTCGCTGAACCTGTACATCGCCGGCGCATCGGGCAAGAAGCTGGACGTGACCTACCGCATGGCCTGGTACCGTGGCCTGAAAACCACCTACTACCTCCGTGCCCTGGCCGCGACCAGCACCGAGAAGTCGACCATCAACACCGGCAAGCTGAACGCTGTTTCCAGCGGCGGCAACCACGGTGACGATTCGGTCCTGGCAGCGCCAGCCGGCCCTGCTCCAGTACCGAAGGCTTGCGCCATCGACGAGCCGGATTGCGAAGCTTGCCAATAAGCTGAGCTGAATCGGGCGTTGCGAAACGCCTGATCGAGAAGCCCCCGACAGACCTCTGGTTTGTCGGGGGTTTTCTTTTGGCCGCGACAAAAAATCAAAAGCCCCCTCACCCTAGCCCTCTCCCCTAGGGAGAGGGAACCGACCGAGTTGTTTTGGAGAGATACGCCGACGTGAAATACCGAGTTGAACTCGGGTTTAAAACACATGCCATGCAACTCAGCTTCTTCTGCCTCCACTCCTCCTACTACTCCTACTCCTGCCTCGGCTTTGGCTTTGGCTTTGGCTTTCCACCACTCAACACAATGAGCGTTAGCTCGAGTACCGCTTTTGACGTGCCGGCTCCTTCGGCAGGCTGAGTGGAGGGATTCATCCGGGGGTGGGCGCGCAGCGCCGTTCGACGAAGTCGAACACATCGAGAGGAGGTGCAGCGAAGCAAACCGGAGGCGATGCCCCCGGATGAATCCCGGAACGAAGGAACACCGAGCCAAAGCGAGGTGCCGAACGCCGGGGCCAAGCCTTTTGCTTACTTTTCGCTGGGCCGGCATTCCGGCGTTTGGAAAAGTGAGCCGCTGTAAGAGCGGAACCGCCAGCGGCAACACCCGAAGAAACGGATATTCACCCAATCAACCAAAGCATGGCCGTCTACCAGGACGCCAAGGCAAACAAAAAAAAGCCCCTCAAAAGAGGGGCTCCTTGAACAACCAAAAATCAGGTCATCTGAATGATGGTCTGCATGATGGTGCTCTGGGTCGAAATGGTCTTGGCGTTCGCCTGATAGTTGCTCTGGCCCTTGATCAGGTCCACCAGCTCGTTGGTCAGGTTAACGTTCGACTCTTCCAGCGAGTTGGAAGCGATCGAACCCAGGGTGCCGGTTTCCGGCGCGTCATAGCCCGGGATACCCGAAGCATAAGTCTCTTTCCAGCTGGTACCACCGATAGGCTGCAGACCTTGTTCGTTGGTGAAGCTGGCCAGTGCAACCTGACCGATGGCCTTGCTCTGGTTGTTGCTGAAGTTGGCGAACAGGGTACCGGTGCCGTCGATGGTCAGGTTAGTGATCTGGCCGGTGGCGTAGCCGTCCTGAGTCGGGATCGAGCGTGCGGTATCGGCGTTGTACTGAGTGGTCTTGGCCATGGAGATGGTGATGCCGGCCGGGTTTGCCGAAGCACCGTTAGCAGTCCAGACACCATTGGTCACAGTCCCGGGTACCCAGCCAGTGAGCTTCAGGTCACTGCTGATCGTGGCTGGTGGAGTGCTGACCTGAGTCAGTTTGCCAGTGGAGTCGAAGGTCATGGTGGAAGCCACTGGCGCGGTGACCTTTGGATCACTGCCGGTAGCATCCGGGTTACGACCGTCCACCAGGGTGTAGACCTTCCAGGTGTTGGCACCGGTCTTGACCATGTATTGATCCATGGTGTGCTGGTTGCCCTGGCTGTCATAGATCGGAGTACTGAACGACTTGGTGTAGGTCGCTGTGTTGGTCGGATCGAATTTGCCGGCCGCCACAGTATCGTCGATCACCGGAGCGGTCGAGTTCAGGTTGATGGTCGAAGTCACCAGCGAGGAGGACTTCGGCGCCAGGTTCGAGGTATCGATCTTCAGGTCGGTCAACACGCCGTTGATGATCTTGCCGTTGGAATCCACACCATAGCCCTGCAGACGCGAGGTGTAGTCGGTGTTGGTGATGTAGCCGTCCTTGTCGACCTTGAACGTACCGGCACGGGTGTAAGACACCGAGCCGTTGTTGCTCAGGGTGAAGAAGCCGGAACCGTTGATCCCCATGTCCAGCACGTTGCCGGTGTTGTTGATGTCACCCTGGGTGAACTGCTGGGAAACGTTGGCCAGGCGCACGCCGTTACCGATGACCTTGCTGCCGCTACCCAGGCGAGTCGCCGAGTAGACGTCTTCGAATTCTGCACGGGACGATTTGAAACCGGCAGTCGCGACGTTGGCGATGTTGTTGCCGGTCACGTCCAGTTGCTTGTTGGCTGCATAGAGACCGCTAAGGCCGATATTGAAAGACATATTCCACTCCTTTGTGCCGGTTAGTCGGCTCTATATACCAATGGTTTGTACTTTGGACAGGGCGACGGTGCCCTTGCCGGACAGGTTGAGCATCAGCTCGCCGCCGGTCTGGCTGATCGTCACGCTGGTGACGGTGGCCGGCAGATAGGTCGCCATATCGGTCGAGGTGCCATTGATCGAGGCGTTGGCCTTGACGGTATAGGTACCGGTCTTCACCAGGTTGCCGTCCTTGTCCTTGCCGTCCCAGGTGAAGCTCGCATTGCCTGCGGCGCGACTGCCCAGATCGATGGTGCGAACGACCGTGCCGCTGCTGTCGGTGATGCTGACGGTGCCGCCGGCAATCGACGACGGAACGGTGACCGAACCGGTCATGCCTTTGCTCGGATCGTCGAGCTGGACCGAGTTGGTCTGCACGATCACATTGCGGCCAACCAGCGACGAAGCCTGCAAGGCTTGCGACGAGTTGTAGTTGCCGGCCAGCGAACTCACGGTGCTGTTGAGGGTGGTGATCCCCTCGAGGCTGCTGAACTGCGCGAGCTGGGCAACGAATGCACTGTTGTCCTGCGGGTCGAGCGGGTTCTGGTTTTTCAGCTGGGTTACCAGCAATTGCAGGAACGCATCCTTGCCCAAGGCCTGGCCGCCGGTGGCGCTGTTGGTAGCCGAAGCGATGCCACCGGTGGTCGTGCTACTGGTCTTCTTCGAAGAGTTGGCCAGTATGTCGTTCATCGTCAGGCTGCTGGTGGTATCGGTAACACTCATGGCAGTCGCCCCTTATCACTGACCGAGGGTCAGTACCTTCTGCATCATGGTTTTGGCGGTGTTCATCATTTCGGCGTTGGTCTGGAAGGACCGGCTCGCGGAAATCATGTCGGCCATTTCTTCCACCACGTTGACGTTCGGGTAGTAGACATAGCCCTTTGCGTCAGCGGCCGGATGGTTCGGCTCGTAGCGCGCTTCGAGGTTGCTCTGGTCTTCGACCACGCCGAGCACCTGCACGCCCTGGCCTGCGGCGTCCTGGTTCTGGAACAGCGAGTTGCTGCCGCCGCTCTGGCCACCCTGGAACATGGTGGCGAACACCGGGTGACGGGCGCGATAGGTCTGGTCGATGCTCGACGAGACGGTTTCGGCGTTGGCGATGTTCGAAGCCACGGTGTTGAGACGCGTGGTCTGGGCGCTCATGCCGCTGCCGGCAATGTTGAAAACGCTGGACAGGGACATGGATTACTCTCCGCGCAGGGCTGACACCAGCCCTTTGAATTTACTGTTGAGCAGCGTGAAGCTGGCCTGGAAGCCGACGGCGTTTTCCGCGTAGTTCGATTGTTCCAGCTGGGCGTCAACGGTGTTCTGGTCGATCGACGGTTGCATCGGCGTGCGATACATCAGCGACTCGTCGCCATTGCCCAGGCCTTCAGCTTCGATGTGACGGCTGTTGGTCATGTTCAGGGCGATGGTGCCGTTGGCGTTCTTCTGGCTCTGTGCTTCGAGCACTTTGGAGAAATCCAGATCCCGAGCCTTGTAGTTCGGGGTGTCGGCGTTGGCGATGTTGTTGGCCAGGACTTCGGCACGCTGGGCGCGGAAGCCCAGGGCTTTTTCGTGAATTCCGAGCGCTTTATCGAAGCTGATGCTCATGTCGGGAACCTTCAGGTGACCGGGTTTTTCGTAACAGGGTTATAGCAAGCGTCGTGCCAGTTTTAAAAAGCCCCGGATTCCGGGGCTTTGCAGGGGATCGGCAAGGCGGCAATGCCAGAAAAGCGGCAACGGGTTTCCGCCGGATGCCGCTTTTCTGCCGCTTGCCGCCGCCGCAAAAACCCTCAGGCATAAAAAAACGGGAGCCCCTGAGGACTCCCGTTTTTTTGTTGCCGGTGCCGGTCACTTCGCCTGGTAAATGATCCCCGGGCTGCACTGGACCATCTGGTAATGGTCCGGCAAACCGTTCAGCGCTTCGGAAGCGCCGAGGAACAGATAACCGCCCGGCTTCAGCGTGCTGTGAATGCGCAACAGGATGTCTTTCTTCACCTCGGCGGAGAAGTAGATCAGCACGTTGCGGCAGAACACGATATCGAACTTGCCAAGACTGGCGTAGCTGTCGAGCAGGTTGAACGAGCGGAATTCCACCCGGTTCTTGATCGGCGCCTTGATCACCCAGCGCCCCGGCCCTTTCGGGTCGAAGTAGCGCTGCAGACGATCGGCGGACAGACCGCGACCGATCGCCAGGCTGTCGTACTCGCCGGTCTTGCAGTTGGTCAGCATGCTGCCGGACAGATCCGTGGCGACGATCTGCACGCCCATCTTCAACTGACCGATGTTGGTCCGCTCGAACTCGTCGATCGACATCGACAGCGAATAGGGTTCCTGACCCGACGAGCAGGCCGCCGACCAGATCCGCAGACGCTGGTTGGGAGCGGCCTTGATCGCCTCGGGCAGCACCTTGTTCTTCAAGACTTCAAACGGATAGGTGTCACGAAACCACAGGGTTTCGTTGGTCGTCATGGCATCGACCACCTGCTCGCGCAAACCGCTGCGCGGCTGGGTCTGGATGCGCTGTACCAGCTCACCCAGGGACTTGATGCCTTGCTGCTCCATCAGTTTGTTGAGACGGCTCGAGACCAGGTACTGCTTGTTTTCACCGAGCAAAATGCCACAGGCTTTTTCCAGGAAGACCCGGAACTGTTCGAAATCCAAATTACCCGTAGACAAATGATGCCGCCTCTTAAATCGTGTTGACCGCCAGGGACGGAAAGTCCCTAGCTGATATCTGCTGCTTTGATCCGGTCGACTACCCGGGATGCCAGGTCATCAGGACGGAATTTGGCCAGGAAGTCATCGGCACCGACCTTCTTGACCATCGCCTGGTTGAACACACCCGACAACGAAGTATGCAGGATGATATGAAGCTTTTGCATGCGAGGGTCGCCGCGGATTTCCGCCGTCAGGGTGTACCCGTCCATCTCCGGCATCTCGATGTCGGAGATCATCATCAGGAACTCTTCTTCCGGCTTCTTGCCCTCATCGACCAGCTTGCGCAGGTAATCCAGCGCTTGCTTGCCGTCGTTCAGTGCCACCACTTCGACACCGACCGTCTGCAGGCAGCGTGTCACCTGCTTGCGCGCCACCGACGAGTCATCGACCGTCAGCACCCGCAACGACAATGCCTTGCTCTGGGTCTCGACATCAACAACGCCGACCGAAATCGCTTCCGGCGTCGGTGCGACTTCCGCCAGCACCTTCTCGACGTCGATGATTTCGACTAACTGATTGTCCACCCGAGTCACAGCGGTCAGGTAATGATCGCGACCGGTCCCCTTGGGTGGCGGATGGATCTCTTCCCAGTTCATGTTGACGATACGTTCCACCGAGCGCACCAGGAAACCCTGGGTCTTGGTGTTGTATTCCGTGATGATCACGAACGGACTGTTCTTGTCTTTCAACGCACCGGAGCCGGTCGCCATTGCCAGATCGAGGATCGGAATGGTCGCCCCCCGGATATTCGCCACCCCGCACACGACAGGACTGGACTTGGGCATCAACGTCAGTTGCGGGCACTGCAGCACTTCCCGAACCTTAAACACGTTGATCCCGTAGAGCTGCTGGCCGTCGAGACGGAACAACAACAGCTCCAGGCGATTCTGCCCTACCAGTTGCGTGCGCTGGTTCACCGAATCCATTACACCAGCCATGCCCAGACTCCTACACCAACGCCAAGTGTTGTTGCGACGCACATTCATTGCTAAACGGCACGGCGCTTGCTTTTTAACTCGTATGAACATTCAAACGACATTTTTCCGACGCCTGACATCCCCTATCCGCAGAGGACTTTGCGCGGTGTCTGCCGCTTGCCTGTTTTTCGCGGGCAGCCCTGCCAGTGCTGATGCGGTTACCTTGCCTGACATGCTTATCGGCGTCACTCAGGGCTTTCTTGAATTCACCGTAGAAGACTATCTGGCTACCAGTCAAACGGAAGGGCGTTATGAAATCGAGGTCAAGCAGCTCGATCCGCGCATGCGCATGCCTATGTGCGACAAGGAATTGACAGCGTCCCTGGAGAGTCCGGGGCGTCCTCTGGGTCGTGTGACCGTCAAGGTCCGCTGTGAAGGCGCCTCCCCCTGGACCGTGTTCGTACCCGCTCAAGTCCGCCTGTTTCGCGAGGTCGTGACCACCACTCGCCCGCTCAAGCGCGCCGGCATCATCGAGCCCCAGGACGTGACCCTGCGCGAGCATGATGTCAGTCAGATCAATCAGGGTTTCCTGACGTCGGTGGATGAGGCGATCGGGCAGAAATTGACCCGACCAACGGTCGCCGATCAAGTGATTACCCTTGTGCATCTGGAACAGGCGGAAGTCGTTCGCAAAGGCGATCAAGTGGTGATTACCGCCCGTAGCGGCACACTGGCCGTGCGCATGCCGGGCGAGGCCCTGTCCAATGGCGGCCTGAAAGAACAGATTCGAGTGAAAAACCTCAATTCCCAACGGGTCATCAAGGCGCAGGTCATGGCGCCGGGCCAGGTGGAAGTGGCAATGTGAGCAACGACTGGAGCAATGACAGGAAAGCCTCGTGAGTGATCGCGCAGAAAACTGGCGCCAACCTGAGCTGTTCCCTAAACTGTGCCGCAGCAGGATCTGTGCGGCGCATGCAGGCTTATTGGTAAAAGAGCCTAAAGTTTTCCAGGGGATGGCCGAGAACATGGCAAGCGTCCAAATTCCCAGAGGTTTTTAACATGGTCATCGATTTCAGCCGTTTGAACAGCTCCTCGTCACTTACGGGCAGTACACGTACCAGCGCGCCCAAGGAAACCGCCGAAACCGGCACTTCCGCGCCGCTGAATACCCCGGCCGAACAGGCCAGTACCGCAAAAAGCGGGGAATCGGTACACCTCAGCAATGAGGCTCAACAGTTGCAGAAGGTCACTGACAAGCTGCGCGATCAGCCTGCCGTCGACAAAGCCCGCGTGGCCGAGTTGAAAGCAGCGATTGCCGATGGCAGCTACAAAGTCGACAGCAACCGTGTAGCCAGCAAACTGCTCAACTTCGAAGCCCAGCGCTAGGCCTCGGCCTGCGCCAGGCTTTTGGACGCTTAAAACCCAAGGCCAGCCATGCACGACACTACTTTATTGCAACTGATCACCGACGACTTTGCTCCAGCTCAACAACTGCTGGAGTTACTGCATACCGAGTCCCTCGCCTTGCACGGTCGCGACATGCCCCTGCTGGAAGAAATTCTGGCGCGCAAACAGGCATTGATCATTCTGCTCGAGCAGCATGGCCGCAAGCGCAGCGAAATCCTCGCCAGCCTCAATCTGTCGCTCGACCGCCAGGGCCTGGAACAACTGGCCAGCCAGTCGAGCATCGGCGATCAGTTGCTGAACCAGAGCGATGTACTGACTGACCTGATCGCCCAGTGCCAGGCGGCCAATGTCAAGAATGGCCAGTCGATCGTGATGCAGCAGGCCGCCACGGCCAATCAGCTGAAAATCCTCACCGGTGGCGAGCCTCCCGCGCTCTACGATGCCAGCGGCACCTTCTCCAAACTGCAGAAACCGCGCGCGCTCAGCCAGGCGTGATTCTTTCTTCTATGCTTGCGCCCTATCAACGCGCGATACATGCTGGCAAAATACTGGCCAGCCGTAGTCAAAATTTGTCTGGAGATTGATTTAACGTGTCCAATGATGACGCTCCGCAGCCCCCAAAGGTGCTTACCACGCCCCTGGAGATCTCCAGCAATCTGCGCCAGCTGCAAGAGAGCCACGATCCGCTGATCATCACCTTTCACGAGCGCAGCCAGCGCTTCCAGAGCTACCTGATCAAGGTCGACCGGGAAACCGCCACCATTGCCCTGGACGAAATGATCCCGCGCGATGGCGAGCGCTTCCTGCTGGCTGGCGAACCCTTCAAGGTCGAAGGTTTTCACGAAGGCGTACGCATCGCCTGGGAATACACCGGCACGCTGGACATCAAGGAATCCGACGGTGACCGCTTCTATGTCGGCGAGATGCCCACCGAAGTGGTCTATCACCAGCGCCGCAACGCCTTCCGCGCCGCACTGAAGCTGACCGACTTGGTGAGCGTCGAACTGGGTGGCGAAAAGCTCAAGTCGCCGATTGGTGGCAAGCTGCTGGATATCTCCGCCACCGGCTGCAAGCTGCGTTTCGAAGGTGACATCACCGACCGCCTGCAACTGGGCCAGGTCTACGATCGCCTGATCGCCCCGCCGCTGTTCGGCAACCAGCCGGCGGCGGTCGAGTTGCGTTACCTGCACTTCGAAGAAAAACTCAACATCACGTTCGCCGGCCTGCGCTTTCACAACATCAGCGGCCCGGCAGCGCGTAACGTCGAGCGTTTCGTCTATCAGCTGCAACGTGAAGCACGGCGCTTCGACAAAGACGATCTCTGATTCGCATGCACCATGAAAAACGGGCAGTCCCTTGCGGTGACTGCCCGTTTTTTTATGCCTGGTGGTTTTTCCGGATCAAGGCCTGGCGCCACTGATGTCCGGTGCAGGATTGTCGTTGCCGGCATCCGGCTCAACAGGTGATTCAGGTTCAGTGGCGGGCTCGGGTGCCGGTTCAGGTGCAACCGTGGTCTGCATCTGCTCTTGCACCACTTGCTCGTCTACTCGTGGATCGAGTGCTGCCACCAGCGGCGAACTGGACATGCTGTCCGGCATCGCCACGTGATGCAGCGGTGCGTCGTCGACCTGATGCAGGTTGGTCACGGCTTTCGGCCGGATGCGCCACACCAGTACCAGCGCGAAAAAGGTGAAGAACGCATACAGGCTCTGGCTACCGAACATTTTCATCAACACACCGGCCAGCAGCGGCCCGATGCTGGCACCGACCCCGTAGGTCACCAGCAGCATCGCCGTCAGCGATACCCGCCGATCGCCTTCGACATGGTCGTTGGAGAACGCCACGGCCAGCGGGTACAGGCAGAACTGCACCAGCGAACACAGGAAGCCGACAATGAATAAAATCTCCAGCGGCACCTGCGGCATGATCGCCAGCGGCAATGCGGCGACGGCCAGAAACCCGGCGAAGCAGCGGATCAGCAAGGCCCGGTCATAGCGGTCGGACAACCAGCCCAGCGGCCACTGCACCAGCAACCCGGCAAAAATGCAGGTACCCATGAACAGGCCGACCTGCTCGGTGGACAACCCCTGCTGCGATGCATACAGCGGCGCCAGACCGTAGAACGAACCGATGATCAGCCCTGCCCCGAGCACCGTACTCAGCGACTGCGGCACGCGCTTGATGAAGAAGCGCGGCTCCATCGGTGCCGGATGCAACGGCGCCGGGTGAATCCGCCGGGTGAGTGCCACCGGCACCAGACACAGGGCAAAACACAGGGCGACCAGCATCAGCAGTTCCAGGCCCAGGCCCGGGTGCATGACCAGAATCAGTTGACCGAGCACCAGCCCAAGATACGAGGCAATCATGTAGCCGCTGAACACCACGCCACGCTGGTTGGCGTCGGCCTGCTCGTTCAGCCAGCTCTCGATCACCATGTACTGGCACATCATGCCGAGGCCGACGATGGTCCGCAGCACCAGCCACGCCGGCAGCCAGTCCACCAGGCCATGACCGAGCACCGCCGCGCCGACGATGCCGGCACACGCCGAGTAGGCGCGAATATGTCCGACCCGGGCAATCAACCGGTGACCGATCTTGCCGCCCAGCACCAGACCGAAATAGTTGGCCGCCATCAACGCACCGACCCACAGCCCGTCGACATGGTCGGCCGCCAGGCGCAACGCCAGATAAGTAGAAAGAAGGCCCGAGCCGATCAACATCATCAGCGAGGCAAAATACAGCGCTCGAAAGGATTTCCAGATTTGGCGCATCGGCGTTCCGAGCGGCTCCTTGCGGTGAGTGTCGGGCTATCGAACGATAGCCCGATGACGACATTTCGTCAGGCCTGGGCTGCCAGAACGCGCCGCTCCCAGGGGGTGATCTCATCAAAGAAACTGGTCAGTTCCATGGTCTTCGAAGCGATGTAGCCTTCGATGAACTCCTTGCCGAACAGTTCCTTGGCCAACTGGCTGCGCTTCAGACGCTCGAGCGCGGCGTGCAACGTACACGGCAGCGAAAGATTGTCCGGCACCTCGAATTCACCCTGGATCGGTGCACTCGGTTCCAGCTCATGTTCGATGCCATGCAGACCGGCTGCCAGGCTCGCGGCAATCGCCAGGTAAGGGTTGGCATCGGCGCCCGGCAAACGGTTCTCGACCCGACGGGCGACCGGCGAACTGGCCGGAATCCGCAGACCCGCCGCGCGATTGTCGTGAGACCAGCAGGCATTGTTCGGCGATGCGAACGGATGGCACAGACGCTGATAGGAATTGACGTTCGGTGCAAACAGCGCGGTGAAGTCCGCCATGCCTGCCTGCTGCCCGCCGATGAAGTGGCGGAACATCGCGGTCGGCTGACCGTTTTCATCGCTGAACACATTCTTGCCGCTGCCGATCTCGACGATGCTCTGATGGATGTGCATCGAACTGCCCGGCGTGTGTGCCAGCGGCTTGGCCATGCAGACCACGGTCAGGCCATGCTTGAGCGCGACTTCCTTGAGCAGGTGCTTGAACAGGAAGGTCTGGTCGGCCAGCAACAGCGGATCACCGTGCAACAGGTTGATCTCGAACTGGCTGACGCCCATTTCGTGCATGAAGGTATCGCGCGGCAGGCCCAGGGCCGCCATGCACTTGTAGACTTCACTGAAGAACGGTCGCAGACCGTTGTTGGAGCTGACGCTGAACGCCGAGTGACCGTCCTCGCGACGACCGTCGAGGCCGACCGGGGGCTGGAATGGTTGCGTTGGATCGGTGTTCGGGGCGAACACAAAGAATTCGAGTTCAGTTGCCACTACCGGCGCCAGGCCGAGGGCCGCGTAGCGGGCAATAACTTTCTTCAGCTGGCCACGGGTCGACAGGTTGGAGCTCTCGCCCGTCAGCTCATCGGCATCACAGATGGCCAGCGCACGCGGCTCCTGGCTCCACGGCAGAGGATGGATCTGCGCAGGATCGGCCACCAGCGCGAGGTCGCCGTCATCGCTGCCGTAGAACCGTGCAGCGGGATAGCCCCCCATGATGCATTGCAGCAGCACCCCCCGGGCCATCTGCAAACGCCGTCCTTCGAGGAAACCCTCGGCGGTCATTACCTTGCCCCGTGGCACGCCGTTCAAATCCGGCGTGACACATTCAATTTCATCAATGCCCGTCAATCGCTGCGCGAGTGAACGCTGGCCATCGGTTGTCATGACGCAATCCTTGTTATTGTGCGAGCCGCGAACGGCGACCCGGACAAAATAGGCTTCAGCTGTTCGGAATATCAAGCAGCGGCCAACAAAAAGAATGCCAGTCGATGAATTCGTGAATCAGGGCAGGTAAATACTGAACACGCCGCCACCCAATGGCCCGCCATTGCGGATCTCGGTACGACCGCCGACACCGTTGCGCTGATGCAGTGCCGCGATGCGTCCGGCGAAGTACAGACCGAGGCCGGTACTGCCACTGCTGTGATTGATGCCCTGCACATAATCGGCCTGACGTTCGAGCATCTCGACCGGGTAACCGTCACCGTCGTCGTTGATGCTCAACACCAGTTGCCCGGCCTCGTCGCTGACGGTGATCAGCAGCGATTCACGGGCGTAGCGGATCGCGTTGTTGATGCAATTGCCGAGCACCGAAGCGATCAGTTCACGATCGAAGAAACCCAATGGACTGAGCGGGTCGACTTCGTAAGTCGCGACGATACCGCGACTGGCGAAAACCTCTTGATGAGCCGCCAGTTGCGCCTCGATGAAATCGTCCAGTTCGTGATACGCCGGCTGCAACGGCATCTGGTTTACGCCGAGCTTATACAGCCCGAGCAACTGCACGAGCATGCCGTTGAGGTGGGCGAACTCGAAGTCGATCACACCCTGCTCCGGCACCTGACGCTGGTCCTCGGGCAGGCGCGCCAGCCATTGGCTGTGGGCCTGCATCAGCATGGCCAGAGAGTTCTTCATGTCGTGCACGGTGGAGGCTATCACCGTGGAAAAATCCAGTGCCTGCTCGTCTTGGTTCATTCGCCAAACGCCTTGCTTTTCAGCTTCTGATAACGCGGATAACGCGCGTCGGTGTCGGGCATCAGGCCGACCATTTTCAGGCAGGCCCGACACTCTTCCAGTTCCGCCGACGGCACACTGGTGTCGGTGCCGTGCAGCAGCGACTGCGCCATGTTCAGCGCAATACTGATGTTCTTCGGCTGCATCTTCAGTGCCTTGCGGAACACTTCGCGGGCCTCCACCAGGTTGCCGGTCTTGTACACGCGCACGCCCTGACGGTTGAGGTCGGCGGCGGCATTACTGGAGCTGAGAATAGTCGGGTCGTCGGTGAGCTTGGCGATGTCTTTCATCACCGTCGGGTCATCGCCGTAGATTTCCGCACAGCTCTTGAGCATGGACGTGCCCGCCTCGGCTTGCCCCAGCATCTGCAATTGCTTGGCGACAAGCAGCGCCGCCTCGGGACTCATGAACTGCTCCATACCGTCGAGACGCATCAGCGCTTGTTCGGTGAGCTTCTCGGCAGTTTCGGCGTCGTTGAGCAACAGACTGGTGGCCTTCATCAGACGTGCCCGAATCTGCAGGCCCGGATCGGTCGGGTTTTCCTTGGCCACGGCACTGAGGGTGGTATTGATCTCCAGCCGCGTGCGGGTATCGAGGCCCTTTTCGCTGCCCTTGCTGATCAGCGCATGGGCAAGACCCAGGTTGCTTTCCGGATCCTTGAAGCGCGACTGCGCACCCTGCGCCACAGCCTGACGGTAGGCCCGCGAAGCAGTGTCAAAGTCCTCGTTAGCCATCGCCAGTTTGCCGAGCAGCGCCTGTCGGCGTACCGCCAGTGGCGACAGGCGAATCGCCTCTTCCAATGTCCTCTGTGCGCCTTTGGTATCGCCTTCGGCCACCAGAACGTCCGCCATGCCGTCGTACAGCGCCGGCATCATCGGAAACACTTTCAGGGCTTTCTCATACACGCCTTTGGCCTGAGCCACCTGACCGCGCTTGAACAGTAACTTGCCCAGTCCGGCAAAGGCCCACGGCAACGGCCGATCAGCGATGATGCTGTCATAGAGACGCTCAAGCGCTTCGTTCTGATTCATGTCGCGCAAGGCATCGGCGCGGTAGCGCAGGCACAGCGGCGAATAGCGGATATCCTGCTTGCACAGGGCGATACAGGCGTTGAGCACCTCGACCGGTTTACCACGGTCAAGGGCCTGCAGAATCGGCTTGAGCAGGGTCTTGCGCTGTTCCAGACGTTCCAGACGTTGAGCCAGGCCGATCCGGTTGAACGGTTTGGTCAAGTAAGCGTCCGGCTCGTGCTCCAGTGCACTGAGCACCATCGCCTGGCTCGTCTCGGCGGTGACCATCACAAACACGGCTTCGTGACTGATCAGCTTTTCCATCATCAGGTCTTCCAGCACCTGCTGACCGTTTTTCTTGCCGTCACCCAGGTGGAAGTCCTGAAGAATGAAATCGTAGGACTTCTGCGCGCACATTTTCAGCGCCTGCTCACCGGTGTCGGCGGTGTCCACGTCCTTGACGCCCAACTCGCGCAACATCGAGCGTACGGAACTGCGGAAATCCGAGAAATCATCGACGATCAGAAAACTCTTTTGGTGATACGACAGCATCGAGGATTTCCAGACAATTGAAGTAGAAGGACGAGGGCTTTCACAAGCGCGCAGATGATAACTGGAGGCTAAATGCTATCAAGCGATTTCATGCGCAGCCGATGAGATTGCAAGTGCCGATCGGGTTATCGGCCAGAAGTGACGTTCTCTGAAGCAGGCACTTCAAGATTCCTTATGCAACAACTGGCCTGTTCGGCTGCTCACTCCCTCATAAAAGGCTTGGCTCGTGTACATCAAAGGACGCTACATCATGTCCGCCGGCGTTCTGCTGTTTCTCCAGCAGGCAATGGCGACCGGAATGGACTGCACAAAAGCGGTAAACGCCGTCGAAAACACTATTTGTGCCGATAAAGGGCTATATGAACTGGATGCACAAATGGGAGTGGTTTATCGGGGATTGATGAAAAGCCCCACTGATAGACTGCCGGACCTCAAGCGTACTCAACGGCTTTGGCTGAAAGCACGGAACGAGTGTGCCGACGACATTTCGTGCCTCGAGCAAAGCTATCGTGAACGCTTGCAGTTGTTGCAGGCGCAGTGGAAGGAAGCTGTTGTCTACAAACCGAATGAGATCGACCAAGAGGTTCTGGAGGATCTGCAAAAGAACATCCGGGCGGCAAGCAAAATCGATCCGGAGTTTGCGCTGGAGCGAGCACTCGACGCCCTGACGATCAAAAATGGCCAGACCTCATTTTCTGCTGAGCCTGATGACGATCAATACTCCGAAAAAACGCACTTCCCCAAGACCACTCCCAAAGGCGTTAGCCAGAGTGAATGGAGCGCCTTGCAAGCCTCGAACCTGGATGCCGACACCGAACTCGGTCAAACCTCGTTTACCTTGCTTGATCTGGATGGCGACGGTCATCGCGATCTGATTGTTCAGATTTATACAGGCGGTACGGGGCTGTTCACCTTCATCGAAACCTACCGCCGTGATGGCGATAGATTTATCCGCAGAACACCCACGCTCGGTCAGGAATCAGCTGTTGGCAGTTCGCTGTACTCGATCAATGATCGCGGTGCCAATCAATCAGTGAGCTGGATCAGCATTCGCGGAAAGGTTTACGCCGCCTATCGTGACAGTGGATATGGTGTTGATCAGGTCTACCTTCTCAGCCCTCTGCAAATCAACCGCCAGGTACCTACCGTCAAAGTTCACTACCGCTATCAACTGCAAATTCCACTCACACAGCAGCATGAAGACAGCAACACCACTTACAAGCTGAAACCGGAATTGCAACGCGCACTCGCCCAAGGCCTAAGCAAAATGGATGAAGAGCCGCCCGTTTCCGGGCAGGAGAGACAGCCCATTTGTCCTGTTCCTCCATCAGTCAACGACAGTGAGGAGTATTACAGCTATGGCGCGGGCTATTACGCCATAGAGTCAGTGGCCGACTTCCCGGTGATTATTGACACTGAATGCTTTATTGCTCGATTGAACAATTGGTTCGGAGCCTACAGCGAGAAACGTGGCTTGTTTGCGCAACTGACCTTGCGCAAGCCAGGCTCGGGAGACGAGGAGCGTAGCTACGAGGTCAATGGGCGCCGGCGCATTATCGAGATTAGTACTTCGATTGGCGAAGTCGGAGGCGGTGCCGCAGAATAATCTGTGAAACGCACAATAAAAGCCCCGCCAGGTCATCCTGCGCGGGGCTTCTTTAAGCGAGCAAACCTTGGCCGGGTCTAGCGTGCTCAATGGATCAGCAGAAATAGAAACTTTCCTGCGGGCAAAACAAAACCCCAACTGCTTTCGCAATTGGGGTTTCGGAATTTAATCTTGACGATGACCTACTCTCACATGGGGAAACCCCACACTACCATCGGCGATGCATCGTTTCACTTCTGAGTTCGGGATGGGATCAGGTGGTTCCAACGCTCTATGGTCGTCAAGAAATTCGGGTACTGACTCGTGGCCGGATGGCCTCGCTTCAGCAAATTGGGTATGGATAGTTTTCGGTGCTTTGTGAGCGTCGAACTTTCGGTTCTTTCGTCTTCACACACCGCAATCTGGCTTTTAAGCGCAAATTGCTTGGGTGTTATATGGTCAAGCCTCACGGGCAATTAGTATTGGTTAGCTCAACGCCTCACAGCGCTTACACACCCAACCTATCAACGTCGTAGTCTTCGACGGCCCTTCAGGGAACTCAAGGTTCCAGTGAGATCTCATCTTGAGGCAAGTTTCCCGCTTAGATGCTTTCAGCGGTTATCTTTTCCGAACATAGCTACCCGGCAATGCCACTGGCGTGACAACCGGAACACCAGAGGTTCGTCCACTCCGGTCCTCTCGTACTAGGAGCAGCCCCTCTCAAATCTCAAACGTCCACGGCAGATAGGGACCGAACTGTCTCACGACGTTCTAAACCCAGCTCGCGTACCACTTTAAATGGCGAACAGCCATACCCTTGGGACCGGCTTCAGCCCCAGGATGTGATGAGCCGACATCGAGGTGCCAAACACCGCCGTCGATATGAACTCTTGGGCGGTATCAGCCTGTTATCCCCGGAGTACCTTTTATCCGTTGAGCGATGGCCCTTCCATACAGAACCACCGGATCACTAAGACCTACTTTCGTACCTGCTCGACGTGTCTGTCTCGCAGTCAAGCGCGCTTTTGCCTTTATACTCTACGACCGATTTCCGACCGGTCTGAGCGCACCTTCGTACTCCTCCGTTACTCTTTAGGAGGAGACCGCCCCAGTCAAACTACCCACCATACACTGTCCTCGATCCGGATAACGGACCTGAGTTAGAACCTCAAAGTTGCCAGGGTGGTATTTCAAGGATGGCTCCACGCGAACTGGCGTCCACGCTTCAAAGCCTCCCACCTATCCTACACAAGCAAATTCAAAGTCCAGTGCAAAGCTATAGTAAAGGTTCACGGGGTCTTTCCGTCTAGCCGCGGATACACTGCATCTTCACAGCGATTTCAATTTCACTGAGTCTCGGGTGGAGACAGCGCCGCCATCGTTACGCCATTCGTGCAGGTCGGAACTTACCCGACAAGGAATTTCGCTACCTTAGGACCGTTATAGTTACGGCCGCCGTTTACCGGGGCTTCGATCAAGAGCTTCGCGTTAGCTAACCCCATCAATTAACCTTCCGGCACCGGGCAGGCGTCACACCCTATACGTCCACTTTCGTGTTTGCAGAGTGCTGTGTTTTTAATAAACAGTCGCAGCGGCCTGGTATCTTCGACCGGCATGGGCTTACGGAGCAAGTCCTTCACCCTCACCGGCGCACCTTCTCCCGAAGTTACGGTGCCATTTTGCCTAGTTCCTTCACCCGAGTTCTCTCAAGCGCCTTGGTATTCTCTACCCAACCACCTGTGTCGGTTTGGGGTACGGTTCCTGGTTATCTGAAGCTTAGAAGCTTTTCTTGGAAGCATGGCATCAACCACTTCGTCGCCTAAAGGCAACTCGTCATCAGCTCTCGGCCTTAAGATCCCGGATTTACCTAAGATCTCAGCCTACCACCTTAAACTTGGACAACCAACGCCAAGCTGGCCTAGCCTTCTCCGTCCCTCCATCGCAATAACCAGAAGTACAGGAATATTAACCTGTTTTCCATCGACTACGCTTTTCAGCCTCGCCTTAGGGACCGACTAACCCTGCGTCGATTAACGTTGCGCAGGAAACCTTGGTCTTTCGGCGTGGGTGTTTTTCACACCCATTGTCGTTACTCATGTCAGCATTCGCACTTCTGATACCTCCAGCAAGCTTCTCAACTCACCTTCACAGGCTTACAGAACGCTCCTCTACCGCATCACTTACGTGATACCCGTAGCTTCGGTGTATGGTTTGAGCCCCGTTACATCTTCCGCGCAGGCCGACTCGACTAGTGAGCTATTACGCTTTCTTTAAAGGGTGGCTGCTTCTAAGCCAACCTCCTAGCTGTCTAAGCCTTCCCACATCGTTTCCCACTTAACCATAACTTTGGGACCTTAGCTGACGGTCTGGGTTGTTTCCCTTTTCACGACGGACGTTAGCACCCGCCGTGTGTCTCCCATGCTCGGCACTTGTAGGTATTCGGAGTTTGCATCGGTTTGGTAAGTCGGGATGACCCCCTAGCCGAAACAGTGCTCTACCCCCTACAGTGATACATGAGGCGCTACCTAAATAGCTTTCGAGGAGAACCAGCTATCTCCGAGCTTGATTAGCCTTTCACTCCGATCCACAGGTCATCCGCTAACTTTTCAACGGTAGTCGGTTCGGTCCTCCAGTCAGTGTTACCTAACCTTCAACCTGCCCATGGATAGATCGCCCGGTTTCGGGTCTATTCCCAGCGACTAGACGCCCTATTAAGACTCGCTTTCGCTACGCCTCCCCTATTCGGTTAAGCTCGCCACTGAAAATAAGTCGCTGACCCATTATACAAAAGGTACGCAGTCACAGAACAAAGTCTGCTCCCACTGCTTGTACGCATACGGTTTCAGGATCTATTTCACTCCCCTCTCCGGGGTTCTTTTCGCCTTTCCCTCACGGTACTAGTTCACTATCGGTCAGTCAGTAGTATTTAGCCTTGGAGGATGGTCCCCCCATATTCAGACAAAGTTTCTCGTGCTCCGTCCTACTCGATTTCATGACCAAGAGATTTTCGCGTACAGGGCTATCACCCACTATGGCCGCACTTTCCAGAGCGTTCCGCTAATCTCAAAGCCACTTAAGGGCTAGTCCCCGTTCGCTCGCCACTACTAAGGGAATCTCGGTTGATTTCTTTTCCTCAGGGTACTTAGATGTTTCAGTTCCCCTGGTTCGCCTCTTGCACCTATGTATTCAGTGCAAGATAACCATCTTGTGATGGCTGGGTTCCCCCATTCAGACATCTCCGGATCAAAGTCTGTTTGCCGACTCCCCGAAGCTTTTCGCAGGCTACCACGTCTTTCATCGCCTCTGACTGCCAAGGCATCCACCGTATGCGCTTCTTCACTTGACCATATAACCCCAAGCAATCTGGTTATACTGTGAAGACGACATTCGCCGAAAATTCGAATTTCTCAACTAAGAGAACTCACAAATTTTACCTTAGCCTGATCCGTTACCAGTGAAAGTAACGTTCAGTCTATCTTTCTATCACATACCCAAATTTTTAAAGAACGAACTAGTCAAAGACTAGAAATCAACATTCACCATCAGCACGATGGAATGCTCATTTCTAAGCTCTTACTTCAGAAGCAGTAGTGGTGGAGCCAAGCGGGATCGAACCGCTGACCTCCTGCGTGCAAGGCAGGCGCTCTCCCAGCTGAGCTATGGCCCCGTATTTCTACAGGCGTTTCCCACACAAAATTGGTGGGTCTGGGCAGATTCGAACTGCCGACCTCACCCTTATCAGGGGTGCGCTCTAACCAACTGAGCTACAGACCCAATTTCGGGCTGCTTCTTTCGTCTTCTTCAATGAATCAAGCAATTCGTGTGGGAACTTATGGAGCAGCTGATGTCGTCGATTAAGGAGGTGATCCAGCCGCAGGTTCCCCTACGGCTACCTTGTTACGACTTCACCCCAGTCATGAATCACACCGTGGTAACCGTCCTCCCGAAGGTTAGACTAGCTACTTCTGGTGCAACCCACTCCCATGGTGTGACGGGCGGTGTGTACAAGGCCCGGGAACGTATTCACCGCGACATTCTGATTCGCGATTACTAGCGATTCCGACTTCACGCAGTCGAGTTGCAGACTGCGATCCGGACTACGATCGGTTTTATGGGATTAGCTCCACCTCGCGGCTTGGCAACCCTTTGTACCGACCATTGTAGCACGTGTGTAGCCCAGGCCGTAAGGGCCATGATGACTTGACGTCATCCCCACCTTCCTCCGGTTTGTCACCGGCAGTCTCCTTAGAGTGCCCACCATAACGTGCTGGTAACTAAGGACAAGGGTTGCGCTCGTTACGGGACTTAACCCAACATCTCACGACACGAGCTGACGACAGCCATGCAGCACCTGTCTCAATGTTCCCGAAGGCACCAATCCATCTCTGGAAAGTTCATTGGATGTCAAGGCCTGGTAAGGTTCTTCGCGTTGCTTCGAATTAAACCACATGCTCCACCGCTTGTGCGGGCCCCCGTCAATTCATTTGAGTTTTAACCTTGCGGCCGTACTCCCCAGGCGGTCAACTTAATGCGTTAGCTGCGCCACTAAGAGCTCAAGGCTCCCAACGGCTAGTTGACATCGTTTACGGCGTGGACTACCAGGGTATCTAATCCTGTTTGCTCCCCACGCTTTCGCACCTCAGTGTCAGTATCAGTCCAGGTGGTCGCCTTCGCCACTGGTGTTCCTTCCTATATCTACGCATTTCACCGCTACACAGGAAATTCCACCACCCTCTACCATACTCTAGCTCGCCAGTTTTGGATGCAGTTCCCAGGTTGAGCCCGGGGATTTCACATCCAACTTAACGAACCACCTACGCGCGCTTTACGCCCAGTAATTCCGATTAACGCTTGCACCCTCTGTATTACCGCGGCTGCTGGCACAGAGTTAGCCGGTGCTTATTCTGTCGGTAACGTCAAAATTGCAGAGTATTAATCTACAACCCTTCCTCCCAACTTAAAGTGCTTTACAATCCGAAGACCTTCTTCACACACGCGGCATGGCTGGATCAGGCTTTCGCCCATTGTCCAATATTCCCCACTGCTGCCTCCCGTAGGAGTCTGGACCGTGTCTCAGTTCCAGTGTGACTGATCATCCTCTCAGACCAGTTACGGATCGTCGCCTTGGTGAGCCATTACCTCACCAACTAGCTAATCCGACCTAGGCTCATCTGATAGCGCAAGGCCCGAAGGTCCCCTGCTTTCTCCCGTAGGACGTATGCGGTATTAGCGTTCCTTTCGAAACGTTGTCCCCCACTACCAGGCAGATTCCTAGGCATTACTCACCCGTCCGCCGCTGAATCCAGGAGCAAGCTCCCTTCATCCGCTCGACTTGCATGTGTTAGGCCTGCCGCCAGCGTTCAATCTGAGCCATGATCAAACTCTTCAGTTCAAACATCTTTGGGTTTTTAAGAAACCCTAAACTTGGCTCAGCAATCGTTGGTTACATCTTTGATTTCTCGCGGAGTAACTTGTGATGCTGATAATCTTGCTGACTATCAGTCTGACTCCACAAGCACCCACACGAATTGCTTGATTCAGTTGTTAAAGAGCGGTTGGTTAAGATCTTTCGTCTCAACCGAGGCGCGCATTCTACAGCAGCCTCATTTGCTGTCAAGTGATTATTTTCAGAAGTTTTCGAAGATTTCTTCAACAACTTCAACCACTTGCGCTTCCGATCTCTCGTTAGCGGGAGGCGAATTCTACAGCGTTACACGCTGCTGTCAACACCTCTTTTTCTCCGCTTTCGATCGAGAAGATCGAAACGTCAAAAGAGCCAAACATCACCACTCTTTCAACTCCTTCCAGGCTTCGATGATCTGAAGCTATCCGCTATCGAAACCTACTTAACTCATTGAATCTCAAGGAGTTTTCCGTTTCGACTGCGCCGGAAGTGGGGCGAATTATAGGCCTCCAGAATCTGCCGTCAACCCCTAATTTGATTTTTCTATCAGTCAGAAGCTCAGTACCGTCGAAAGATCCAATATCAGCGCGCATTCAGCGCAACGAGCAACTGTACCCAATCCCCCCCCCTCATGCTCCTCTATATAGAGAGAAGAACATTCGGGCTCCATGAAAATGCAAAGCCAGGCAATCCCCATCGAACCGACTGCATTACAAGACAGGAAGCTGAGGGTCGATTCAGAAGCAATGAGCCACCCACAAGACGCAACCAGCCCGCGCAGCTTCAGCAAATCAAAGAAATATGAAAACAACAGAAAGTGATAATCAACCGTGAGGCCGGCGGACATCAACAAAGAAGGTTTTGTATAGATGGTGTCCCAGGGCAGGTTCGAACTGCCAACCTTCCCCTTAGGAGGGGGATGCTCTATCCAATTGAGCTACTGAGACATACACGTTGTCGCTTGCAGACGCTGCGCGACGGACGGCGAGCATGTTAACGGCCGAACCTTGATTTGTCATGTCGTCCGTAGGGCATTTTAAGTGTAGGCAGGCGCCCCGCAATCTCGAAGGGCGATTTACCGTGCAATTTGCATCATCACAAAATAGCCGTCATTGCACATTGCAATGCGCCCTTTTTTAACCTTCCTCTTAAATGCTTGTTTTTAAAGGACTTAACAGCAGTTAAACTGTTGGCATGACGACTGCTTCGCTGCTCTGCAGAAGAACGATCGGAGATCAGCCTCATGAACCGCCCCCTCTTGCTTGCAAACGCGATCGCTTTAGCGATTCTGGTGGGCTTTCACTTTGCCCCCGAGACCACTGAACCGGTTGCACAGCGCATGCCGCATTACTTGCAGGTACAAAAGGCGCCACAGTGGGCAGTGCTGAGTGACCAGCGCAGCCACTCGCAAGAAGTCAGCGACCCTCTCGAGACGTCGCAAGCGAAATCGATCGATCGCCTGGTGTTTTGAATCATCTTCAGGAGTACAGAATGTCCAAGTCAGCGGCAGGATTTTTGATCCTCGCCTTATTGAGCGGCGCCCTGCATTTTTCGCTGTTCGAACAAACCGAAGTAACCCCGCCCCTGATCGGTTGCGCCGTTTTTGCAGTGCTGTTCTTGCTTGCACTGGCAGCCGGCCGCAAGTTCAAATTTGATCCGGTACTACGTTGAGCTTCACCCACTCCACAAAATGATCAGCGGCCACCGCCAACTCGCCAGAATTGTCGAGCTGGAACACAGGCCTGCTGATTGACCTCCTTTCATGGAACAAGGCGTTGCGAGCAAGCCTGGAATTGATTTGCTCAAGCGTCTCTCGCCCACGCTCAAGCAGACGCTCCCGCAACACCTCTTCCCTGACTGTCAACAAAACCGGCAACAGCGTCGGATAACCCTCCAGTGCTTGGCGCAGATTCGCGCGCGATCCGTTTACCAATACGTGGCGCCCTGTTTTCAGCCATTGGTCCATTTCAGCAGGAATACCATAGGAGAGTCCGTTCGCCTGCCATGACAATGAAAATTCACCGGCGCGTCGGCGCCGATCAAACTCCTCAGGAGTGACACTGAGCGCATCCTCACCCACAGATTCCGCCGACCGAGTAATGACACGGCGCATGACCTCACAATCCAGCAGATGCAAACGCTCACGCGCAGCCTCTATAAGGCTGTCCTTGCCCGAGCCAGATGGCCCCATCAGATAAATAAGCTTGCCATCCATCCTGAAAACGCCTCCCAGCAGGTGCACGCCCCTAGTAAATCGGCCATTTGCCACTATCCTGTACAAGGTAAGGAACAACGATTTTAGCCGCATAGCATGCACGGTCTGACGCCTTCGGGCATCCGTTCGTGCGCTTCAGGACGCGGTCAGCGATACGGGCCGGCTCATTCTTTTCAAACCAGTCCGCATTTCTGATAATTGGTGCTGGCATTACGCCTTTACCCAGATCAATATTTGTCACAGAATTGACGCCAATGATCTGGCAATTTTGAGGCATGATGCGAGCCTCTTAACAATTCAGGTTGAACCATTTGGCGCGGATGCTTGTCCTACGACTCATCCTGCGGCCAATCCCGAGAACCGCTCCCCTGAACTAACCGGTTAAATATATGCGCCCATTGAAACAGGCAATTTATTCCAGCCGTACGGCTGACAAGTTCGTCGTACGCCTGCCAGACGGAATGCGTGAACGCATTGCCGAGGTGGCTCGCAATCATCATCGCAGCATGAACTCCGAGATCATTGCGCGCCTTGAGCAGAGTCTTATTCAGGAAGGCGCACTGGGCGAAGAGCTGAGCATGCGCCTCGACAGCCCGGAGCTTTCGCTGCACGAACGCGAGTTACTGCAACGCTTCCGTCAACTCTCCCATCGCCAGCAGAACGCACTGGTTTCTCTGATCGCCCACGACGCCGAAATGGCCGCAGACGCATCCTGAGTCAAATCGAATATCTCAAGCCAGCATGAATGCTGGCTTTTTTTTGCCCGCAATCCGGGATTTCAAGGACGAAAAAAAGCCCGCCAATCGGCGGGCTGTTCGATAAGATCAGAGCAGGAAAATCGTCGCCAATCCCAGGAAGATGAAGAAGCCACCACTATCGGTCATGGCCGTAATCATCACGCTGGCCCCCATTGCCGGGTCACGCCCCATCTTGGCCAACGTCATCGGGATCAACACCCCCATCAACGCCGCCAGCAACAGGTTGAGCGTCATCGCTGCCGTCATCACCACGCCAAGCGACCAACTGCCGTAGAGCATGTAAGCCACTACACCGATCACTCCACCCCAGACCAGGCCGTTGATCAACGCAACGGCGAGCTCCTTACGCATCAGACGCGAAGTATTACCCGTGCTGACCTGATCGAGCGCCATGGCGCGAACGATCATAGTGATCGTCTGGTTGCCGGAGTTACCACCGATACCCGCCACAATCGGCATCAGAGCGGCCAGCGCCACCAGCTTCTCGATCGACCCTTCGAACAGGCCGATCACCCGCGACGCGACGAACGCCGTGATCAGGTTGATCGCCAGCCACGCCCAACGGTTGCGCAGGGATTTCCAGACGGAAGCGAAAATGTCTTCCTCTTCCCGCAGACCCGCCATGTTGAGGACTTCGCTTTCGCTCTCCTCACGAATCAGGTCGACCATTTCGTCGATGGTCAGACGGCCGATCAGCTTGCCGTTCTTGTCGACCACCGGTGCCGAGATCAAGTCGTAACGCTCGAACGCCTGAGCGGCGTCGTAGGCATCTTCGTCCGGGTGGAAACTCACCGGATCGCTGGCCATGACTTCGGAAACCTGTTTCTCCGGATCATTGACCAGCAAACGCTTGATCGGCAGCACGCCCTTGAGCACACCGTCGTAATCGACTACGAACAGCTTGTCGGTATGACCCGGCAGCTCTTTGAGACGGCGCAGGTAACGCAGGACCACTTCGAGGCTGACATCCTCACGGATAGTCACCATCTCGAAGTCCATCAACGCACCGACCTGCTCCTCGTCGTAGGAGAGAGCCGAACGCACGCGCTCGCGTTGCTGCTGATCCAGAGTCTCCATCAGCTCATGGACGACGTCTCGCGGCAGCTCGGAGGCCAAGTCAGCAAGTTCGTCGGCATCCATGTCCTTGGCGGCAGCCAGGAGCTCGTGATCGTCCATGTCGGCGATCAGGGTTTCACGGACGGAATCGGATACTTCAAGAAGAATGTCGCCGTCGCGATCAGCCTTGACCAACTGCCAGAGCGTCAGACGATCGTCCAGCGGCAGGGCTTCAAGAATGTAGGCAACGTCGGCGGAGTGCAGATCATCGAGCTTGCGTTGCAGCTCGACGAGATTTTGTCGGTGGACCAGGTTCTCGACCCGGTCACGATGTGCGCCTTCCTGGCGGTGAGTCAGGTCTTCGACGACCCGTTGGCGCTGCAGCAGCTCAACGACCTGAGCCAGGCGATCCTGCAGGCTTTCCTGTGTTTTCTTTACTTCGATTTCGGACATAGGCGAACTCCACTCCCAGCAGCGGGGCACGCCGGAAGGATCAATCAGTCAATTCATGATTGGTAAAACGGGGTACTGAGTATCTACTGGGTAAGTCCATGGAAGTTTTCCATAAGCCCCGGCGGGGCTGACGGGCGCAATGATACACCGCCTGACGGTTTTAAACGTTAAAAATCTAGGCTGAAACAAGCGCTTGCGAGACAAAGCTGAGCGCTGTCCTGACTCTTCAGACTCCGACGACTCATCCTGAAAAGAAAACACACCGGCGGTGAAAAAACTGCCGACTACGCTTGAAAGGGATCGTCACGGAGGACGCCGAATGCCATCGAAAACATCCCGATTCATGCTGACCGCCCTGCTCTACCTCCCGTCCACAGGGAACACAACGACACTTCACCGCTGCGAAGCTGCTGACGGCAGCCTCACATTCACGACGCTGAGTTGCGCGAACAATGAGCGCCTTTTACTTCAGGAGGTACGCCCCTACTCGCCCGGCTCGACAGTGGCACTGATACCCGAAGCCCGGCACGAAGAAATGTCCGGTATGAATATCAGAAAGCGAGAAATGGCCGTCGTAGGCCGGACACAAGACAAATGCGGAGATCTGATCGACGCACGACAGAAGCGCGAAGCGATCATCAATCAACGAATCATCGCCGGCATGAGCCAACAGGATGTTGAAAGCGCCCTGGGCAAGCCTGACAAGATCAGCATCCGCAATTCGGCAACGACTTATCGTTATGACCTCAAGCGAGGCCGTAGTGCTCAGGTCGATTTTGATGAGAAAGGATGCGTGACAGGAAAACTCAAATCCCGGACAGCAAAAAGCCCGCGTTAAACGCGGGCTTTTTGGTATATGGTGCACTCGACAGGATTCGAACCTGTGACCGCTCGGTTCGTAGCCGAGTACTCTATCCAGCTGAGCTACGAGTGCAATTTGTGTTTTTAGACCAGACCACAACTGGCTGAAGCCAAGTTATTTACATTGCTGCAACTAACTCTTAAATGGTGCACTCGACAGGATTCGAACCTGTGACCGCTCGGTTCGTAGCCGAGTACTCTATCCAGCTGAGCTACGAGTGCATTTGTGTTTGTGTTTGTTAGACCAGATCACACCTGGTTGAAGCCGAGTCATTTACATTGCTGCAACTGACTCTTAAATGGTGCACTCGACAGGATTCGAACCTGTGACCGCTCGGTTCGTAGCCGAGTACTCTATCCAGCTGAGCTACGAGTGCATTTGTTGCGCCGCATTATAGCCCGTCTAATCTCTATTCCAACCACTTTTTCTATTAATTTCAACAACTTACAGAAAAAGCCAGATTACAACGTACTAAGCAAATAATGGCGGAGAACGGGGGATTCGAACCCCCGACACCCTTGTGAGGTGTACTCCCTTAGCAGGGGAGCGCCTTCGGCCACTCGGCCAGCTCTCCGCAACACGGGGCGTATCTTAACCAACCTTTTCCCCGTTTGCAAACATAAAAATCAATAAAAATTAATGACTTGGTTCTTCGTCCTTCTCTTTCTTTATACGCAGGTAGATTTCCTCACGGTGCACGGCGACCTCTTTCGGGGCATTGACGCCGATACGCACTTGATTTCCTTTGACGCCGAGCACGGTCACGGTGATTTCGCCATCACCGATAATCAGGCTTTCTGCGCACCGACGAGTCAGAATCAGCATACCTTTCTCCTCACGCGAATCATTTCAGGGACAACAGTCTGCAAAAAAAAGGCACCCGACCTACAACCGGAGCGATCGTAGCCCTACATGCCTGAGTATTGACCAGCGCGAGCAAAAGAACAGTTCAGGGCTCGCGCCATTCAAAAAATAAAGGGCGCGGTCAGACCGCGCCCTTCATTGACCAGGATTACTCGCCCTGACGGGCTGGAGCATCCAGTTCGAAAGCCGTGTGCAGGGCGCGCACGGCCAGTTCCAGGTATTTCTCTTCGATCACGACGGAAACCTTGATTTCCGAAGTCGAGATCATCTGGATGTTGATGCTTTCCTTCGCCAGGGATTCGAACATGCGGCTGGCCACGCCTGCGTGGGAACGCATGCCGACGCCGACGATCGAGACCTTGGCGATCTTGGTGTCGCCGACGACTTCACGGGCACCGATCTCGCGAGCGGTGTTTTCCAGTACTGTCTGCGCGGACTGGTAGTCGTTGCGGTGCACGGTGAAGGTGAAGTCGGTGGTGTTATCGTGCGCGACGTTCTGCACGATCATGTCGACTTCGATGTTCGCGGCACTGATCGGGCCGAGAATCTTGAACGCCACGCCCGGGGTGTCTGGCACGCCACGGATGGTCAGCTTGGCTTCATCGCGGTTGAAAGCGATGCCGGAAATGATCGGCTGTTCCATGGTTTCCTCTTCATCAATAGTAATGAGGGTGCCCGGACCCTCCTTGAAGCTGTGCAGTACGCGCAGCGGAACGTTGTACTTGCCGGCGAACTCCACGGCACGGATCTGCAGCACCTTGGAACCGAGGCTGGCCATTTCCAGCATCTCTTCGAAGGTGATCTTGTCCAGACGCTGAGCAACCGATACCACACGCGGGTCAGTGGTGTAGACACCATCGACGTCGGTGTAGATCTGGCACTCGTCAGCCTTCAACGCAGCGGCCAGCGCCACGCCGGTAGTGTCGGAACCGCCACGCCCGAGGGTCGTGATGTTGCCGTGCTCGTCGACGCCCTGGAAACCGGCGACCACAACCACACGGCCGGCCTTCAGGTCACCGCGAATCTTCTGGTCATCAATCTGCAAGATACGCGCTTTATTGTGCGCACTGTCCGTCAGGATCCGCACCTGGTTACCGGTGTACGACACCGCCGGCACACCGCGCTTGATCAGTGCCATGGCCAACAGGGCGATCGTCACCTGCTCACCCGTGGAAACGATCACGTCCAGTTCACGTGGAACCGGCTGATCTTCGCCACTGATTTGCTTGGCCAGATCGATCAGACGGTTGGTTTCGCCGCTCATTGCAGACAGCACAACCACCAGGTCATCGCCGGCATCGCGGAATTTCTTAACCTTGTCGGCGACCTGCTCGATTCTCTCGACAGTGCCGACCGAGGTGCCTCCAAATTTCTGTACGATCAAAGCCATTTCAAAGCCGCCTCTGCCCATGAAGGGCGCCCAATAATCACTCGAACAGCCGCCGGGCCCGCCACTAGACTGCGGGCCCGACAGACCGTCTTATAAACCCTGCTCGACGAATGGAACGGTCAGCGCCAGTGCGCTATCCAGTGCGCCGGCGTCGACACCGCCGCCCTGCGCCATGTCCGGACGACCACCGCCCTTCCCGCCCACTGCCGCAGCAGCCTGTTTCATCAAATCACCGGCTTTGAGTTGGCCAGTCAGGTCCTTGGTCACGCCTGCAACCAGTACGACCTTTTCCTCATGGACACTGCCGAGCAGGATCACTGCGCGGCCGAGTTTGTTTTTCAGCTGATCGACCAGCGCCAGCAGCCCCTTGCCGTCCTGACCATCCAGACGCACGGCCAGAACCTTCACGCCTTTGACGTCCACAGCCGAAGCCGACAGATCGTCGCCGGCGGCAGCAGCGGCCTTGGCCTGCAACTGCTCGAGCTGCTTCTCCAGCGCGCGGTTGCGCTCCAGTACGGCCGACAGCTTGTCGATCAGGTTTTCGCGGCTGCCCTTGACCAGGCTGGCCGCTTCCTTGAGTTGTTCTTCAGCAGCGTTCAAGTAAGCCAGCGCCGCAGCGCCGGTGACCGCTTCGATACGACGCACACCCGATGCCACACCGCCTTCGCTGATGATTTTCAGCAGGCCGATGTCGCCGGTACGGTTGGCGTGGATACCGCCACACAGCTCGACGGAGAAATCGCCACCCATGCTCAGCACGCGCACGTTGTCGCCGTACTTCTCGCCGAACAGCGCCATGGCGCCTTTCTGCTTGGCGGTTTCAATGTCGGTTTCTTCGGTTTCAACGGCAGAGTTCTTGCGGATCTCGGCGTTGACGATGTCTTCCAGCGCCTTGATCTGCTCCGGCTTGATCGCTTCAAAGTGGCTGAAGTCGAAGCGCAGGCGCTGACTGTCGACCAGCGAGCCTTTCTGTTGAACGTGATCGCCCAGCACTTTGCGCAGTGCAGCGTGCAGCAAGTGCGTGGCCGAGTGGTTCAGCGAAGTGGCGTGACGCACGTCGGCTTCAACGTGGGTTTCCACCGGTGCGCCAACAATCAGGCTGCCCGAAGCCAGCACACCGTGGTGCAGGAATGCGCCGCCGGTCTTGGTGGTGTCGCGCACGTCGAAACGGCTGTTGCCGGCCTGCAGGTAACCGCAATCGCCAACCTGGCCGCCGGATTCGGCGTAGAACGGGGTCTGGTTCAGCACCACAACGCCTTCCTGCCCTTCACTCAAGACGTCCACGGACTGGCCATCTTTATAGAGAGCAACGACTTTCGCCGAACCGCTGGTGGCGTGGTAGCCGGTGAATTCGGTATCGACATCAACCTTGACCAGGCTGTTGTAGTCCAGGCCGAAGGAGCTGGCGGAACGTGCACGGACGCGCTGGGCTTCCATTTCACGCTCGAAACCGGCTTCGTCGATGGTCAGGCTGCGCTCGCGGGCGATGTCCGCGGTCAGGTCCATCGGGAAACCGTAGGTGTCGTAGAGCTTGAACACTACATCGCCCGGAACCACGTCGCCCTTGAGCTCGGCCAGATCCTGCTCGAGGATTTTCAGGCCCTGCTCCAGGGTCTTGGCGAATTGCTCTTCTTCGGCTTTCAGTACGCGCTCGATGTGCGCCTGCTGGGATTTCAGCTCCGGGAATGCTTCACCCATCTCGGCCACGAGAGCGGCAACGATCTGGTAGAAGAAGCTGCCCTTGGCGCCCAGCTTGTTACCGTGACGGCAGGCGCGACGAATGATCCGGCGCAGCACGTAGCCACGGCCTTCGTTGGACGGCAGCACGCCGTCGGCAATCAGGAAGCCGCAGGAACGGATGTGGTCAGCCACGACTTTCAGGGACGCCTGGTTATCGTTGCTGCAACCAATGGCCTTGGCCGAAGCGGCCAACAGGCTCTGGAACAGGTCGATTTCATAGTTCGAGTGAACGTGCTGCAGCACGGCACTGATCCGCTCCAGGCCCATGCCGGTGTCCACCGACGGCGCTGGCAGCGGGTGCAACACGCCATCGGCGGTGCGGTTGAACTGCATGAACACGTTGTTCCAGATTTCGATGTAACGGTCGCCGTCCTCTTCCGGCGAGCCCGGTGGCCCACCCCAGATGTCGGCGCCGTGATCGTAGAAAATCTCGGTGCAAGGACCGCACGGGCCGGTATCGCCCATGGTCCAGAAGTTGTCGGAGGCGTATGGCGCGCCCTTGTTGTCGCCGATACGCACCATGCGCTCGGCCGGCACACCGACTTCCTTGGTCCAGATGTCGTAAGCCTCGTCATCGCTGGCGTAGACGGTGACCCACAGCTTTTCCTTCGGCAGGTTCAGCCACTTCTCGGAGGTCAGGAAGTTCCAGGCGTAGGTGATGGCATCACGCTTGAAGTAATCGCCGAAGCTGAAGTTACCCAGCATTTCGAAGAAGGTGTGGTGACGGGCGGTGTAACCGACGTTTTCCAGGTCGTTGTGCTTGCCGCCGGCGCGCACGCATTTCTGGCTGGAGACGGCGCGGGTGTACGCGCGCTTTTCCTGGCCCAGGAAGCAGTCCTTGAACTGGTTCATCCCCGCGTTGGTGAACAGCAGGGTTGGGTCGTTGCCCGGAATCAAAGAGCTGGAGGCTACACGGGTGTGGCCTTGCTCTTCGAAGAAGCGAAGGAAGGCTTCACGGATTTCTGCGCTTTTCATTAGGTTCTTCCACGGAGGCTGCGGCCAAAGGCCTGTACGAAACGTCAACAGACGAAACGACGGCAAAGGGCCGCATTATATCGGCCCTGCGCGCGGGGTACAGCGTGTTTATACGATAGAAACGGTCAATTGAGGGGCTAACGCTGTCACTTGCGCGAAAACTCGACGAATGTCGCGATCACTTGCTCGATTTGCGAGCGATTGACGTCCATGTGCGTGACCATCCGCAGACGGGCGGCAGCGCTCAGTTTGATCCCGCGCTCGGCGGCAAATGCCTTGATCGCTTCGGCACGGTCACCCATCTGCACGTAAACCATGTTGGTCTGCACCGGTTCGACGGTGAAACCGGCCTCGCGCAGGCCTTCGGCCAGGAATTGCGCGTTGGCATGGTCATCCGCCAGACGCTCGACGTTGTGATCCAGCGCATACAAACCTGCCGCCGCCAGCAGACCGGCCTGACGCATGCCACCGCCGACCATTTTGCGCAGGCGCCGCGCTTTGCCGATCAACTCGGCCGAACCGCAAAGCACCGACCCCACCGGCGCGCCGAGGCCTTTGGACAGACACACCGAGACCGAATCAAAATGTTGCGTGATCTCACGGGCATCAACGCCGAGCTTGACCGCCGCGTTGTATAGCCGCGCACCGTCCAGATGCAGCTGCAGGCCATTGTCTCGAGTGAACTGACGCGCCCGAGCCAGATATTCCATCGGCAACACCTTGCCCTGCATGGTGTTTTCCAGTGCCAGCAGGCGGGTCCGGGCGAAGTGGAAGTCGTCAGGCTTGATCGCCGCTGCCACCTGATCCAGGTCCAGCGAACCATCGGCCTGCACTTCCAGCGGCTGCGGCTGAATCGAGCCGAGCACTGCTGCGCCGCCACCCTCGTACTTATAGGTGTGCGCCTGTTGGCCGACGATGTACTCGTCCCCGCGTTCGCAGTGCGCCATCAAACCCAGCAGGTTGCTCATGGTGCCAGTCGGGACGAATAGCGCCGCAGCAAAACCCAGCCGTTTTGCCAGTTCGGCTTCCAGACGATTGACCGTCGGATCTTCGCCATACACATCATCACCAGTGGCCGCCGCGGTCATCGCGTCGAGCATGGCGGGAGTCGGTTGGGTGACGGTGTCGCTGCGAAGATCGATAACGCTCATGAACCTGGCCTCTGGTCAGCAGGGGAAATCCCTTTTCGTAGAGGAATTACTGCGGGCATGGCGCGGATTAATCAACCCTCGCGCAAGGAAAAGTCGTTTCCACGCTTCGAAAAATCCGATGGCAATCATCACAAAGGCGCAATGCACAGCCCGCCGATCTGTGTTAAAAACGCTGCGCCGCCCGATAAAGGGCGGCGAAACGTTCTCAGGGCGGGGTGCAATTCCCCACCGGCGGTAATTGCGCGCAATGCGCATAGCCCGCGAGCGCTTGGTGACGGACACGGCAGAAAACCGTGAACGGCGGCAAGGTCAGCAGACCCGGTGTGATTCCGGGGCCGACGGTCACAGTCCGGATGAAGAGAGAACGGGATTGACGCCAAAGGGCCGTCCGCCGTGTTCGCGCGAGCGTGCGTACCCTTGAATCCCTTTCGATTCATAACGCCCTGTTTTTCACACAAACAGGAGTCAGAACATGCAACCCACCGCTATCGACAGCAAAAGCAAACACCCTCACGGCGAGCGCGTCGCGTTCATCCAGGCCTGCTGGCACAAGGAAATCGTCGATCAGAGCCGTAAAGGCTTCCTCGCCGAAATGATCGCTCAGGGTTATCAGGAATCGGACATCGATTTCTTCGAAGTCGGCGGCGCCTTTGAAATGCCCCTGCACGCCAAGCTGCTGGCCAAGACCGGTCGCTATGCCGGTATCGTTGCCGCCGCCCTGGTGGTGGACGGCGGGATCTACCGTCACGAATTCGTTGCCCAGTCGGTCGTCAGCGGCCTGATGCAGGTTCAGCTGGAAACTGAAGTGCCGGTGTTCTCGGTTTCGCTGACCCCGCACCACTTCCACGCCGGCGAAGAACACCAGAAGTTCTTCTTCGAGCATTTCGTGCACAAGGGTCAGGAAGCGGCGAAGACTTGCGCGGATACGCTGCAGAAAGTGCGTGCATTGCGCCGCACCGAGCCGCGAGCTGTAGCGGTCTGATGCAATAACGATCGCCCCCATGCACCGCGTGGGGGCGATTCAGTTTCAGGCGAGATTTTCGTCAGTGGTCGGCACGATCAAAATGCCCGCCCGCAGGCCGTTCTTGACCTTGGGATTGGGGAAGATGATCCGCGCGCCCTGCTCTTCGATGATCCAGCGGGTATTGGCCAGGTCTTCGGCCAGCACATAACCCACATCCAGCTCCGAAAAGTTTTCGATGTCCGCCGGCAGGTTCAGGCGGAACGAGTCGCTGTGCTTGATGATTTCCCGCGCCACGCTGAACAGTTGCAGACCGTCCAGGCCCTGCTCGGCCTTCTCCGGCTCGGTGCCTTCGATGATCTGCTTCAGACGGGTTTCCAGCAGCGACACATTGACCCCGGCGTTCTGCCCAAATGGCCGTGCCTTGCCCAGCTCCAGCGTAAAGGACTCGGCGCCGAGCTTGTCGTAGGTGTAGGAACTGAAGACGATCGACGGTTTGTTCTGCAACAGCACCGCTTCCATGCCGGCGGCGCGCAGGCGGGCCAGTTCAAGACGGGAATGCTGGCGCCCTTCCTTCCACGGATACAACGCGAACTGCTCGATCTTCGAACCGCGAATAGCAGTGTGCAGGTCATAGTGCAGGCGCTGACGATCCGGCACGCTGAAGAAGCTCGCGGCCAGGCGTTCCAGCTCGCAGGCGCGCAGGGCTTCGGAGCCGCTGCTTTGCTCGTGACGGCCGTTGAACAGCCGATTGACGTCCTGCTCGATAAAACGCTCGCCCTTGCGAATCGCTTCCGGGTTGCCGAACAGGAACAGAATGCGTGCGCGCGGCTTCAAGTCGCCGCGGGCGATGTCATGCAGCAACCGGTCGAGCAATTCGATCGGTGCCGTTTCGTTGCCGTGGATGCCTGCCGACAGCAGCAGGTCCAGGCCATTGTCGCGCGCTTCGGGTGGCCGGACTTCCAGCGCACCCTCGCTCAGCCAGCGCATGCGCACGCCTTCGACAGTCAGTTGAGTCTTCTCCGCCGGTTCGCGGCCGGCGAGGGTCAGTTCAAGCAGTTTGCCGAGGGCGAGCATAGAGCGGTTTCCTTAGTGGTCGTGGTTGCAATCCGGGCCGTGCACGTGACCGTCATCGTCGCCGAGGTCAGCCGGTTCCATCTCCAGTTGCAGACTTACCAGATTAGTCGCCAATGGGCGCAGCAACAGGTTGGCGTACTCTTCGTCGCCTTCTTCGACGTCCACGCCGATCAGCAGCTGGCCGCGGCCGTCCTGCTGGATCCACAGCTCTTTGCCTTGCCACATGACCGCGACGCGGGTGCAGGACGTTTCCAGTTGCTTGCCGTCGGTGTCTTCAAGGATCAGCTGCAGGGAATCGCTCATGTTTTACGCTCTCTTGGGGAGATGGAACCGTGCGCCGCGACGAAGCGGCGCACCGGTCATCAATTGATCTGGAATGGATAAACCGCGCCCAGTTTAAGGATTTGCGTCAGTTCATCCAGTGCCGTCCGGCATTCAAGCAGCAATTGCGGGTCCGCCAGATCGCTTTCGCTCAGGCGGTCGCGGTAGTGCTTTTCAACCCATGCGGTCAACGAACCGTACAACGGGGCGGTCATGATAACCCCTGGGTTGACGGCCGCCAGCTCGGTTTCGTTGAGCGCGACGCGCAGACGCAAGCACGCCGGGCCACCGCCGTTCTGCATGCTCTGCTTGAGGTCGAAGACTTTCACCTCACGGATCAGGCCGCCGGAGCTGGTCAGGCCTTGCAGGTAATTCCACACGCGCTCGTTGCCACGGCACTCTTCCGGCACGATCAGCAGCATCGAGCCATCAGGACGCGACAACAACTGGCTGTTGAACAGGTAGGAACGCACCGCGTCATCCACGGTAACCGCCGAACGCGGCACGCAGACCGACTGGAACTTGCCGCCGACCTTGGCCAGTTTGGCTTGCAGTTCTGCCAGCATGTTCTCAGTGTCGAGGAACGCGTCCTCGTGATAGAACAGCACCTCGCCGTTGCCCACTGCGATCACATCGTTGTGGAAAACGCCCTGATCGATCACCGCCGGGTTCTGCTGCGCGTAGACCACGCCGTCATCACGCAGACCGTGCAAACGGGCGACTGCTTGCGAGGCTTCGAGGGTCTGGCGCGCCGGGTACTTTTGCGGCGCCGGGTAACGGGTGTCGAACGCACTGCGACCGAACACGAAGAACTCGACGCCGGCCTCGCCGTACTCACGGCAGAAACGTGTGTGGTTCGCTGCGCCTTCGTCGCCGAACTGCGCGACTGCCGGCAATGCGGCGTGGTGAGCGAAGTGCTGCTGGTCGGCGAACATTGCACCCAGCACGCGGCTGGTGGTCGGGTGCTCGATGCTGCGGTGGTATTTGCAGTTCAGGTTGGCGGCGGTGAAGTGCACGCGACCGTCAGCGGTGTCGGCACTCGGGCTGACCGTGGCGGCGTTGGCCACCCACATGCTCGACGCCGAGCAACTGGCGACCAGCAGCGGCATCGCGTCTTTCGCGGCGCGCTCGATCACCTGGGCGTCGGTGCCGCTGAAACCCAGACGGCGCAGAGCCGCCACGTCCGGACGCTCCTGTGGTGCGAGAACGCCCTGCTGAAAGCCCATTTCCATCAGCGCTTTCATTTTCGCCAGGCCTTGCAGCGCCGCTTCCTTCGGGTTCGAGGACTGCTGGCTGTTGCTCTGGGACGCAACGTTGCCGTAGGACAGACCACCGTAGTTATGGGTCGGCCCCACTAGACCGTCAAAATTGACTTCAAAGGATTTCATCAGCGAGGCTCCACGAGAATCTGTTGTTATAGGCTTCAGTAACTATTCAGTAAGACCGCCGCGCGGCCATCGCTGGCAAGCCAGCTCCCACAGGGAACTCATCGTCCTTGTGAGAGGTGGCTTGCCAGCGATGGGCATCACGCCATCTTCACGCCTGGTGTCAGGGCTGCCGGCAATACCAGGCTCGGGGTTTCCAGCGAGGCCACCGGGTACGCGCAGTAATCCGCCGCGTAGTAGGCGCTGGCGCGGTGGTTGCCCGAAGCGCCCACACCGCCGAACGGCGCGCTGCTCGCAGCACCGGTCAGTTGCTTGTTCCAGTTGACGATACCCGCGCGGCTTTCCAGCCAGAACTGCTGATAGCGCTCTTCGGAATCCGACAGCAAGCCGGCGGCCAGGCCAAACGCGGTGTCGTTGGCTTCGGCAATCGCCGCCGCGAAATCGGCGTAGCGGATCACTTGCAGCAACGGGCCGAACAGTTCTTCGTCGGAGCGATCGGCAACCGCCGTCACATCAACGATGCCCGGGGTCAGCAGCGCCGACCGGGCCTGTGGCTGAGTCATGGCCAGCAGCGACACTGCGCCATTGGCCAGCAGATGCGCCTGGGCATCCATCAACGCTTTCGCCGCGCCGAGGGAAACCACCGAGCCCATGAATGGCGCCGGCTGCTGATCGAACGCGCCGACCTCGATGGTCGAGCTGACTTCCACCAGACGCTTGAGCAGGCTGTCGCCCCACGCGCCTTGCGGCACCAGCAGACGACGGGCGCAGGTGCAACGCTGACCGGCAGATATGAACGCCGATTGAATGATCGTGTACACCGCCGCATCAAGATCAGCGACCTGATCGACCACCAGCGGATTGTTGCCGCCCATTTCCAGCGCGAGGATCTTGTCCGGACGACCGGCGAACTGCTGGTGCAGGTGATTGCCTGTACGGCTGGAACCGGTGAAGAACAGACCGTCGATGCCCGGGTTCGCCGCCAGGGCAATCCCGGTTTCGCGGGCGCCTTGCAGCAGGTTCAGCACACCGGCCGGCAGACCGGCTTCGATCCAGCACTTGACCGTCAGCTCGGCGACTTTCGGGGTCAGTTCGCTCGGTTTGAACAACACGCTGTTGCCGGCCAGCAGCGCCGGCACGATATGACCGTTCGGCAAATGGCCGGGGAAGTTGTAAGGGCCGAACACCGCCACCACACCGTGGGGCTTGTGGCGCAACACGGCGGTGGCGTCGCCCAGCGGGCCGCTCTTCTCGCCGGTACGTTCGCGGTAGCTCTGCACCGAGATCGCGATCTTGTTGACCATGCTGGTGACTTCGGTCGCGGCTTCCCACAGCGGCTTGCCGGTTTCCTCACCGATGGTGCGGGCCAGTTCATCGGCGTGTTTTTTCAGCGCGGCGGCGAACGCTTCGAGCACGCTGATGCGGTCTTCGAGCGTGCGACGGGCCCAGCCCGGGAACGCCTGACGCGCAGCCTGCACGGCCGACTCGACCTGAGCGGCGGTGGCCCCCTCCCCCGACCACAGCACTTGCTGGGTCACCGGGTTCAGCGATTGAAAGGCCTCGCCCTGACCGGCCAGCCACTCACCTGCGATGTATAGCGAATTCATTATTTCGACTCCCGGGCAGCGGACAACGCCACGGCGCGAACCTGATCGCCAGCGTTGAGTTGAAGACGTTTGGCGGTCAGCGGATCGACCACCAGCGTACCGGCGGCCAGACGGGCCGGCGCAGCCGTGATGCGGCAGTCTTCGCGTTTGCGGTTATGGATGATGAACGGCGTGGCGTCGTCGCCCGGCGTGCCGATGGCCAGCACCAGCGCCTCGCTGTCACGCACCGCGCGGATCTTGCTGGTCTCGCATTCGATGGCTGGACCGGCGTCGAAGATGTCCACGTAACCCTGGTAGCTGAAGCCTTCGCTCTTGAGCATCGCCAGCGCCGGCTCGGTGTCCGGATGCACCTGGCCGATGACGTTGCGCGCGTCCGGCGACAGGAAGCAGGTGTACAGCGGGAATTTCGGCATCAGTTCGGCGATGAACGCCTTGTTGCCGACGCCGGTCAGGTAATCGGCCTGGCTGAATTCCATCTTGAAGAAATGACGGCCCAGGCTTTCCCAGAACGGCGAACGGCCGGCTTCATCGGATACACCGCGCATCTCGGCAATGATCTTGTTGCCGAACAACTCAGGGAATTCGGCGATGAACAGCATCCGCGCCTTGGACAGCATGCGACCGTTGAGGCCCGTGCGGTAATCAGCGTGCAGGAACAGCGAGCACAGCTCGGAGTTGCCGGTCAGGTCGTTGGCCAGGAACAGCGTCGGGATCTCGCGATAGATGTTCAGCTCCTGCGAGGCGCTGACGGTCAGGCCGACACGGAAGTTGTACCACGGCTCACGCAGGCCGACGGCGCCGGCGATGGCGGAAATCCCCACCACGCGACCGTTATCGTCTTCGAGCACGAACAGGTAGTCCGCGTCGCCACGGCCGGCTTCACCGCGAAAGGTCTTCTCGGCCCAGCCGACCCGGTGGGTCAGGCGCTCTTCGTTGGCCGGCAAAGTGGTCAGGCCGGTGCCGGTGCTGCGGGCCAGGTCGATCAGAGCGGACAAATCGCTGCTGCGTACGGGGCGAACAATCATGCTATCTCCTCAAACGGGCCGCCGTGGCCACCCGTGAAACTCGCTAAGGCGTTAAACCGCCACCAGGCGCACGCTGGCACCTTCACCGACGCCCAGGGCTTCGGCCGCTTCCAGATCCAGGGTCACCGGTTTGCCCGGTGCGTAATCCAGTTCCAGCAGTACCGCGCGGTAATCCTGCAACTGGGCATTGGCCACCAGATACTGGCGCCCGGCACCTTTGACCGGCTCGCCGATCTTCACCGGCACCACGCGGCTCTGGGCGATCGAACGGATCCCCGAGACACGCGCATGCAGGGTCGGGCCACCGTCGAAGATGTCGATGTAGTGATCGGTCTCGAAGCCTTCGCGCATCAGGATGTCGAAGGTGATCTGCGCACGCGGGTGCACCTGGCCCATCGCTTCCTGAGCGGAGTCCGGCAGCAGCGGCACGTAGATCGGGTAATGCGGCATCAGCTCGGCGAGGAACGTGCGGCTTTTCAGGCCACACAGACGCTCGGCCTCGGCGTAGTTCAGATCGAAGAAGTTGCGACCGATGGCGTCCCAGAACGGCGAATCGCCGTTCTCGTCGCTGTAACCGACGATCTCGGTCACCACCGAATCGGCGAACCGCTCCGGATGGCTGGCCACGAACAGCAGACGGCCACGGGAGTTGAGCTCTGAGAACGGCGAACCCACCAGCTCGCGCTGCACGTAGAAACTGGTCAACAGACTGTTGCCGGTCAGGTCGTGGCACTGCGAGAGCACGTGGATCTTGTTGTGGATCTTCAGCTCGCGGGAAGCGTGTACGAACGTCTCGTTTCGAAAGCTGTAGAACGGCTCGGAATAACCGGCCGAAGCAACGATCGCCGAGCAGCCCACCAGTTTGCCGGTGGCGGTATCTTCGAGGACGAAGAAGTAACTTTCTTCACCGTTGAAGCTCACTTCGGCGGCAAACGAGGCTTCGCTCGCGGCGATCTTGTCGCTCAGGCGTTCAACGTCATCCGGCAAGGAAGTGACACCAATCGGGCTGTCCGCAGCCAGACGCTGTACCTCGCCCAGATCAGCCATTTGCGCGGGGCGCATCACCAGCATGGTGTCACTCCTTTCTCTACTTCAGGTCGGCGAAAGCGCCGACTCGGGAAAAAAATGCCGGGCAGGCCCGGCACAGGAAAATTGTCCCTACACCTGTTGATCACGACAGGCGTAGGGCGGTCTTGCATGAATCAGGCTTGGGTCAGTTTCGCCGCAGCACGTTCGAAGCGATCCAGACCGGCGTCGATATCCGCGTCTTCAACCACCAGGCTCGGGGCGAAACGGATCACGTCCGGGCCGGCCTGCAGAATCATCAGGCCTTCTTTTTCAGCGGCGTTGAAGATGTCCTTGGCCTTGCCTTTCCAGGCGTCGCTCAGCACGCAACCGATCAGCAGACCAAGACCGCGCACTTGGGTGAACAGGCCGTACTTCTCGCCGATCTGTTGCAGGCGGGTCTTGAACTTGTCGTGCTTGGCGTTGACGCCGTTCAGCACCTCAGGGGTGTTGATCACGTCGATTACCGCTTCAGCCACGGCGCACGCCAGCGGGTTGCCGCCGTAGGTGGTCCCGTGAGTGCCGACGACCAGGTGCTTGGCCAGCGCTTCGGTGGTCAGCATCGCAGCGATCGGGAAACCGCCGCCCAGGCTCTTGGCGCTGGTCAGGATGTCCGGAACCACGCCGAAATGCTGGTAGGCGAACAGGTTGCCGGTACGGCCCATGCCGGTCTGCACTTCGTCGAACACCAGCAGCGCATTGTTCGCGTCGCACAGTTCACGAGCGCCTTGCAGGTAAGCCAGCTCGGCCGGCAGCACGCCGCCTTCGCCCTGGATCGGTTCCAGAACGACAGCGCAGGTCTTGTCCGAAACAGCGGCTTTCAGTGCCGCCAGATCGTTGTACGGCACGTGGGTGATGCCGGTGATTTTCGGGCCGAAACCGTCGGAGTACTTCGACTGGCCACCGACGTTCACGGTGAACAGGGTGCGGCCGTGGAAGCTGTTGAGCGCGGCGATGATTTCGTATTTCTCGGTGCCGAAACGATCGAACGCGACACGACGGGCCAGCTTGAAAGCGGCCTCGTTGGCTTCGGCGCCGGAGTTGCAGAAGAACACGCGCTCGGCAAAGGTAGCGTCGATCAGCTTGTGCGCCAGACGCAGGGCCGGTTCGTTGGTGAACACGTTGGACACGTGCCACAGCTTGTTCGCCTGCTCGGTCAAGGCACCGACCAGCGCCGGATGCGCGTGGCCCAATACGTTGACGGCGATGCCGCCGGCAAAGTCGATCAGCTCGCGGCCGGCCTGATCCCAGACGCGGGAACCGGCGCCACGCACCGGAATGAAAGCGGCAGGCGCGTAGTTGGGAACCATAACCTGGTCGAAATCGGCGCGTTGTACCGCAGCGTGCTCAACGGACATCGGAGTCTCCTGATGAGGGCCACCCGCCTGAAACTGGCGAGCGATGGGGGGATTGTAAGGACAGTTTTATGCCCGGCCTTGTCGCCAAGCGACAACTTCTTATAGCGCAAACCCCGGATTTTCCCGGGTTTACGGCAATGCGACATATAGCGTCGCAAAGGCGCAGTTTAAACCGTCGCCGACAATTGCAGCAGGCCCACGAGCATATCAATTGGCATGTACCGGTCTGTCATACATATGTACCGCATCCGTTGCAGAGATCTCTGGTTTGCTGACGGTTTCCCGACGTACATGGACAGACCCGATGCAGGCATCCACCGGACAGATTGCAGCCCACACACCGCTCAATCCCCCCGAGCACTACGAACCCCTCAGAAACGCTTTTCCGGAATGGCTCGGCAAAGCGTCGGCCGCCCGCCGTCAGGCCCTGAAGCACAATCGCCGCATGCTCACCGACACACTGAAAAAAGCGCCGAAGGCACAACATGATGAACTGAGAGCGCTCATCGCCCGGCGCATGTGCGTGCAAAACACCATCGACCGGACGCTTGAGCATCTGCAGGACGCCAGCGCCTACGCCGAGCCGATCCTGACCCAGGCGCTGAAGAGCAGATTCAAGCTGGACGTGGATGTCAGGAACACCTTCCTGCACCTCTACATCCCGGTGACAACGCCCGGGTTCCCGATCACCACCGGCAGCCGGACCTGGACGGTGTCGCTGCTCGATGCAGCACTGCACAATTTCGAAGAAGACGAAACCGAAGCTGACGCTTACTCCAGCGAGTCGACCTTCACGACCAGGCCATCACCGTCAGGTCAGTTCGAAACCCTGCCGCAGATAAAGGCACGCCTGAGCATCGCGGCGTTCACCCGCCTGTGCCGGGAACTGGACATCGGCGCCCGCTACAAGACGTATCTTGAAGAAAACCTCGTCATCGACGACGCCGTTGCCGGCGCGCCCCTGCGTCAGCGCATCGACGCCAGCGAAAAAGCCGCTCTCCAGGCCGCTTTGCAGATGGCGCGAATGAAGGGCGATGTCAGCGAGTTGTACGCACGCCTGATTGGCGGTTTGCTCGACGATCTGCAAGGCATGCGAGTCAATGGTCAGGCACTGCTTTGCCATGACCTGAGCATGATGTCGTCGAAGCTGACCGGCATCGTTCTTTTTGCGCCGGATCTGCAGCAGGCACGCACCCCGGTCAGAGTGGTGGCCTATGTGCCGGACGACCCCGAGCACCCGGTCAAGGAATACGCCTCGACTGTAGAAATGATGCGCGAGCTGACACGTCAGTTGCGCAACCCGGAGTATCAGAAATTCTTCAGCCGCTTCGTGGCCCATGACCAGCGCGGGTACTTTTTCGCCGACCTCGGGCAGCGTCTGAGTCGGGTGAAATGGCACCCTTCGGAACCCGGCAGCTCGTTGCCCGCCTGGCGCGACACGCCCGTCGACAAGCCCAATCTGCAATTTTCCGCCACGCCCATTGAGGGCCCGCTGCTGGATCAGCTTTATCAACGAAAGCTGAACAAGATCCTCAATGACGCGGCGACGATCGCTGTCCCGACCGCCACGGTCGACCGCAACGCGCGCTGGGCAACATGGGACACCTTCAGCCGGATTGCCTCTTCGATTCTTGAAATCGCCTCGTTCGTGCTGATGCCCTTCGTCCCCTTTCTGGGCGAAATGATGATGGCGTACATGGCCTATCAGTTTCTCGACGAAGTGTTCGAAGGCGTCGTCGACTGGGCCGAAGGGCTGAGCACAGAAGTTGCCGAGCACATGTTCGGCGCACTGGAGTCGCTGATCCAGCTCGGGGCCTTCGGCATCGGTGGTGCCATCGCCGTCGAGGAGCTGCCGACCGTATTGCCGGCCGAGTTCATCGCACTGATCGACCGGTTCCAGCCCGTGAAATTGCGCAATGGCAAAACACTTTATTGGAAACCGGATCTGCAACCCTACGCACGCCGGATTCAACCACCCAAGGGGGCCGGGCCTGACCCACAGGGACTGCGCTTGCACCAAGGGAAAAGACTGCTCCCCGTCGACCAGAGCCATTACGAAGTCAGCGATCACGAGCATCCCGGCAAACTCTACATCGAGCATCCGACCCGCAAGGACGCCTACCGCCCCATCGTGCGTCATAACGGCGAGGGCGCCTTCTACACCGAGCTTGAACGACCGCTCGAGTGGGACACCCCGACTGCATTGCAACGCATCGGCCATAGCGTCGAAGACTTTTCCCCTGCCCGACGCGAGCGGATCCTCAAGGTCAGCGGTTTTCCGGAGGATGCGCTGCGCAAAATGCACGTCGACCAGGAGCGCTTGCCACCCCTGCTGGCTGACAGTATCCAGCGCTTTCGGATTGATCAGGACTTGCAGGACTTCCTAGACCGGATCGCCAGCGACAGACCCGAGGAATACCTGAATGCGGATCCGCTGATCCAGCTCCAGCTTCTCAAGGAACAGAATCTGTGGCCGGCCACCAGAAGGCTGCGGCTCATCAACGAGCAGGGTGAGATCGCATGGCAATCCTCTACCGACGAAAACCTTCCACTGACAGAGATTCGCCAGGACAGCCTTGCCGAGGGTGACTTGCTCAAGACGCTACTCCAGACACTCGACGAACCGGAAATCAACACATTGCTGGGCGAGGCGTTCGGCGAGATGTTCGCCCTTGACGCGCGCACCCGAAAACTCAGAGCCATGCTTGCACAGCTGGCCCGACAACAGCGCCTTTCACTTTTTGAGGCGCGCTATCAGAGGCTGCAACAGAGCGCTGATCCCTTGGCCAGACATGTGACTCTGCATGCACCGCAACTGCCCATCAGAATCACCGAAGAACTGCTGAGTACAGCGACCGGTTCAGAGCTGCTGGAGATCAGCCAGGGACACTGGCCCGAACGGCAGCAGACGCTGACTGAACAGGCCACGCACGAGCTGCGCATTACCCGTGCTTACGAGGGGCTTGAACTGGACTCGGTGCACAATCCCGATTCCGACACCCTCGCCCTGCACAGCCTTCAACAGTTACCGGGCTGGCCAACAGACGTACGTCTTGAAGTCCGTGCGCAGTACCGGGCAGGACGGTTACTCGACAGTACCGGACCCATCGAAGCCCCCATCCAGAAAGTGCTGGTCCGCAAGTCCGATGGGCTCTGGCAGCCACACGACGAACAGGGACTGGAACTGCTTGGCCCCACCGATTTCTACACGGCAGTTCTGCAAGCCCTGCCGGACGCGCAACGGCAGGAATTGAACCTGCGGATCGGCGAAGGTGAAAAGCTCAGGCAAGCCATCCGCGACAATCCGCTCCCCCGCACAGAACTGCGACTGGCGATCTTGCCCGCCCCTGTCCCGGCACCTGCCGTGGATGCCTTGCGATTGCTGGGTGCTGATGGTTACTCACGCAACACACCACCGGCCCCGCAAACACCCCGCACGCTGGAAAACCGGATCAGACAGGTGTATCCGAGAATGTCCGACAGCGATCGGCTCGCCATGGCTCGACGGCTTGAAAACCACCCGGGCGGCGCAATTGCCGAGCTGTCCCGGCTTCAGCTTGAATACGCACAACTCGATAGCGACCTCAATCAATGGATGTTCGACCTCCCGGAGATCAACCCGGCAGATGGAACCCGGATACCGGACGACCAGCGGATGGCCGCCATCCGCGACCGCCAGATGTTCGCCCACGCTCTGCGCATCTGCTGGCGTAGAGAGATGCGCGGCCTCCATGGTTACGAAATGCGTTTTTCCCAGCCGATCGTGGGCGATCTGCCCGCCCTGACGGCAGACTTCAGCCATGTCGTCGATCTGGAGCTGGTCGGCAGCGGTGGACCGGGTGCCGTGAATGCTTTTCTTGAACACTTCCAGGGATTGGTGCGCATGGATCTGCGCGATTTCGACCTGCACAAGCTGCCACCGCGCCTGGCGACCCTCCCGCACCTTAATCAGCTGGCGCTGCAACGTTGCGGTGTCGTCCTGACGCCGGAAAACCAGTCGCGGCTGTCATCCCTCAACGAGCTGAACGCGCTGAGCCTGAGCAACAACCTGCTGGGCTCGACGCTCGATATCAGCTCCTTGCCGAATCTGACTCACCTCGACCTTTCCAGCACCGGCATCTCCGAAGTCCCGCAAGGATTGCTCAGTCACCCGCGCCTTATCAGCGTGTGGCTCGCCGATAACCAGATCACCACACTCCCCGATCCCTTTTTTGAACAGCCTGCCGCGCTCACAGCCGGGTACGATTTTTTCGGCAATCCGCTTTCCAGTGCAACCCGGGAAAAAGTGAAGATCTATTTCAACCGGACCGGCAGTGACCTGGGCATTCGCCCCGAGCAAGGGGATATCAACCGCACCAGGGCACTGTTCACCGACCTGAACGAGCGTCAGTCCAGCGAGCTGATCTACAGCCTGCCCGGCTCGCTGGCACAAGGCCGACTTCAACTGGAGCGATGGGAAAGCGAAATAGCCCGACTGACCACCGACCTGGCCACATGGTCACGAAGCACACCGAATCGCAATCCGGTCACCGGTGAAATACTGACACCCGGGGAACACGCCAGTCAGTTTTACGAGCGCGAGATATTTGCCGGCCGGATTGAACGGCTATGGCGTCACCGCTCGACCGCACATCCGCTGACAAGGGCAGACACATTCTCGGCACAGGCATCGTTCATGGGGGACATGCCCACATTGATGGCAGATTTCGGCCATATCACCGCCATGTCCCTGAACGGAAACAAGCAGATCAGTGCCACCTCCGCTTTCTTCCAAAGCTTCCCCCGATTGAAACGCCTGATACTGCACGACTTCGCACTTGATCAGTTGCCACAGACACTCACTGGCCTGCCGGCACTCGAGACACTGCTTCTGAAGAATTGTGGTGTGACCTTCACAGGCGAGCTGCAGATCGCACTGGCTTCGATGCGCGAGCTTGAATCCCTCGAGCTGCCTGGCAACCCGTTGGTCAACGCGCCCGACGTCGGCAGCCTGACTGAACTGACTTATCTGGAGCTCTCTCGCACGGGCATCACTCAGGTTCCGGACGGCCTGCCCGGCCACCCGAAATTGCGTACCGCCATCGTCAGTGACAATCGAATCAGCGAACTGCCCGAGGCCTTGTTTGAAATGCCCGCCTCCGCCAGTGAAGGGTTCGATTTCTCAGGCAACCCGCTGAGCAACGACACGCTTGAAAGGATCAAGCGTCATTCCCGAGAAGCCGGCGTGGATTTCGCGGTACTCGCCGAGCCGGCAGACATCGAGGCTACCCAGGCGCTGTTTCCCGGCCTGGATCGTGAAGAGGCCAGTGACGTGTTCTATGGTTTACCTGGTGACCTGGAGCACGGTCGGCGTCAGCTCAGACACTGGAAAGCGGAGCTTGAGCAACTCACCGCCGATCTGGCGCAATGGAAAATGGCGATTCCCCAGACCCATCCAGTCACTCACCGCCCCTTCACTCCCCCGGAGTTCCTCGCGGAACACGCGGCAAGAACAGCATTTGCCGAACGATTGCAAAAACTGTGGCGCGCTCGATTGCCGGAAAATCCCAGACAACGGGGAGACTCACTGGTCGCCAATCTGACCTTCAGCGGCGACTTGCCGAGTCTGACGACAGACTTCAGCCACATCCGCGTACTTTCAATCACCGGCAACCCGACAGTGATCATCCCTGACGGATTTCTTCAACCCTTCTCGGCCTTGCGCCATTTGGAACTTCACGATTTCAATCTTGGGCAAAGTCCGCTGCCCGCCCTGCGCATTCCTTCTCTGGAACGACTGGCCCTGGAAAATTGCGAATTGACGCTAACCCCACAAAACCAAGCGACCCTGTCGTCCCTTCGCGGTCTGCAGTACCTCAACCTGAACCGGAATCCACTGGGGCAATCCCCCACCCTCAAAACACTACCGGCACTGCTTCAACTGCACATGACCGACAGCGGCATTTCGAGCCTGCCCGACGGTTTGTTCGATCATCCCCGGCTCCTCGCTGCCTTCTTCGATCGCAACCAGATCCGCGAACTGCCCGACATCCTCTTCAGAATCGACGCCCGGCCACCCCGGCAGATCAGCCTTGCCGACAACCCGTTGTCATCCGCCATGCGCAAACGCATCAAGCTTTGTTACCGGCAGTTCAGGCAGAGCTTTGGTGTTTCTATGCCACGGGAAGACGTCGTGCGGATCCGCGAACTGTTTCCGTCTCTGGACGATGAAGACGCCAATCGAGTGCTGTACCTGCTGGAGGGGACGCTTGATGAGGGCCGGTTGCAGATTGAGCACTGGGAGGTTGAACTGCGGCAACTTGAAGAGGATCTGGAACAATGGGTAACCGACATCCCGGAACGCTATCCGGTCAGTGACCTTGCACTGACCGAAAGCGACCGCGCCGCAGAGTTCGCGCGCCGAACGACGTTTCGCCTGGAGATCGAAGCGTTCTGGCGCCAAAGGTCTGCGACAAACCCGGAATCGAGAGCTGCAGCCCTCAACCTGGACCCGGACTTCATCGGTGAGCTGCCAGCCTTGAGCGCAGACTTCGCTCATGTCACGACGTTGTCGATCATCGGCAATCCCCAACTGCGGGCCGGTACGGAGTTCCTGCGCGGCTTCACCGGTCTCGACTCGCTTGAACTGCGCGACCTGGCACTGGCAGAGATTCCGCCGGCACTCAGCGGGATGCCGAATCTGCAACAACTGGTGCTGAGCAACTGCGGGGTCGTGCTGAATGACGAGGGCAGCGTCGCACTGCATTCGCTGAAGCAACTGCTCAGGCTCGATCTCTACAACAATCCGCTGGGCCGGGTGCCCGACATCCGCAGGCTGCCGTCTCTGGAGTTTCTCGACCTATCCAGCACTGGGATTTCCGCACTGCCTCAAGGCTTGCTGGACGCTCCTGGACTGGAAACGGCAATCCTCAGCGGTAATCATCTGACCGAACTGCCCGTAGAGCTCTTCGACCTGCCCGCCTCCGTCACCAACGGTTTTGACTTCGGCAACAACCCACTGAACGCGCTGACCCGAGAGCGCATCAAGAGCTACTTTCGCGGAACCGGAGAAAACCTCGGCGTACTGGCCGAGCCGACAGAGATCGCACGTGTCCGGACGCTTTATCCGGCGCTGAGCGATGAACAGGCCAGCGCTTTTTTCTACCGACTCGAAGGCACGCTGGACGGTAGTCGACTCGAACTGGCCCGCCGGGAAGCCGAACTCGGGCAATTGCTGGGCGATCTGGCAGCCTGGGAAAGCGAGATTCCCGAGCATCGCTCGAACGGTCAGCCGCTCACACAGGACGAACGCCTGGCAGAGGAGCAAAACAGAGCACAGTTCAAGGAAACGTTGCTGTCTAGTTGGCGTAAAACACCTGTCGAAGGCTCGGACGTGGGTGATCACGATTTCTCTTTCAGGCTGACGATCCTGGGAGAGCTGCCGACACTGAGTGCCGATTTCGGTCACGTTTCGGATCTGTACCTGGTAAATACCCATGATGACTCGCCACGGGTCGGACGATTCCTCGAAGCATTCCCCAATCTCGTCAGCATCGATATTCAAGGCTACGGCCTGACCGGCATCCCCGAAGCCATCTTCCGGATGAAACAGCTCAACACCTTGAGCCTGCCGGCATGCGACCTCACCCTGTCACCACGGGATGTGGCCGGCCTGGCGAATCTGGACGGCCTTGATCTACTGCACCTGCATGACAATCCGCTCGGGCTGACGCCTGACCTCAGCAATTTGCAGGGGCTTACCGATCTGGATCTGAGCACCACCGGCATTCGCGAAATCCCGAAGGGGGTGCTCGGCAACTTCAACTGGATGGAGCTGGATCTGTCAGGCAATGAAATCAGAGAAATGCCGGACGAACTGATGGAGGTACCGGCCTATGTCGGTGATCGCTACGACTTGCGCGGCAACCCTTTCTCCGCTCAGGCCATGCAGCGAATCCGGGCTTACTACCAGGAAACAGGCATGACGCTGAACGTTGACGGCGTGCTCGAACATCCCCCTGTGCGCGGTCGCCCCAGTGTCGAGATCGAGGATTAGCAACGCTTGAATCAACCGCGCTCCGGCGGCACCGACGACAGTTCGAAAGGACTGCTGCTGCGCCGCTGGTTGCGGTCTTCCCGCGGCGTGGCGCCGAAGAAGTTGCGATAGGCGCTGGAGAAATGCGGCCCCGAGGAGAAGCCGCAGGACAGGCCGATCTGGATGATCGACTTACTGGTCTGCATCAACATCTGCCGGGCCTTGTTCAGGCGCAGTTCCAGGTAGTACTGGCTCGGCACGCGGTTGAGGTATTGCTTGAAGATCCGCTCCAGCTGGCGACGGGACACGCACACGTGCTGGGCGATTTCGTCGGTGGTCAGCGGTTCTTCGATGTTGGCTTCCATCAGCAGCACGGCCTGGGTGAGCTTCGGATGGCTGGAGCCGAGACGGTTCTGCAATGGAATGCGCTGACGCTCGCCACCTTCGCGGATGCGCTCGACCACCAGTTCTTCGGAAACCGCACCGGCCAGTTCCGCACCGTGATCACGGGCCAGCACCGCCAGCAACAGATCGAGTACCGACATGCCGCCGCACGCGGTCAGGCGATCGCGATCCCAGTCAAACAGATGACTGGTTGCGATGACTTTCGGGAAGCGCTCGGCGAAATCGTCCTGCCAGCGCCAGTGCACCGCCGCGCGGTAACCGTCGAGCAGACCGAGTTGCGCCAGCGGATACACACCGGCCGATAGACCGCCGATCACGCAACCGGCGCGCACCAGTTGTTTCAGCGCGCTGCTGAGTGCCGGCGCCAAAGTCGTCGGTGGCTCGTCAGCGAGCAGGAACAGTTTCTGGAAGTTTTCGAGCTTGCCGGCCCAGGGTTCGCCGGGCAGTTGCCATTCACCTTCGGTCGGTGCTTCGGCCTGCAGGAACGACAACTCGTAAACCACGTCCGGATGCACACGCTGGGCGACACGCAAGGCCTCCTCTGCCAGCGCCAAAGTCAGAGCTTTAGTGCTGGGCCAAATCAGGAAACCAATTCGATGGGCAGTCATGGCGGGCGATCCGAAACGTAAACAGAGGGAAAAACCGAAATCGGCTGCAACCAAATTAGACCATCTGGCGCGCTGCGCAGCATGACCTAATTTGGTGCATAACGGGAGCGATTACTTGAGGCTGCCCGAGAGGAATTGTTGCAAACGTTCCGACTGCGGATTGACCAGCACTTCGCGCGGGTTACCGCTTTCTTCCACGACGCCTTTGTGCAGGAACACCAGCTGATTCGACACTTCACGGGCGAAGCCCATTTCGTGAGTCACCACCACCATGGTGCGGCCTTCCTGAGCGAGGGCCTGCATGACTTTCAGCACGTCGCCGACCAGTTCCGGGTCGAGGGCCGAAGTCGGCTCGTCGAACAGCATCACTTCCGGTTCCATAGCCAGCGCACGGGCGATTGCCACACGCTGCTGCTCGCCACCGGACATGTGTCCCGGGAACGCGTCTTTACGATGAGCCACGCCGACCTTGTTCAGGTAGTGCTCGGCTTTCTCGCGGGCTTCAGCCTTGGACACACCCAGCACGTGAACCGGCGCTTCCATGATGTTTTCCAGCGCGGTCATGTGCGACCACAGGTTGAAGTGCTGGAACACCATCGACAGGCGCGAACGCATGCGTTGCAGCTGTTTCGGGTCAGCGGCTTTCAGCGCGCCGTCCTTGTTTGCCACCAGCTTCAACTCTTCGTTGTTGAGCAGGATCTTGCCCGCGTGCGGCTGCTCGAGCAGGTTGATGCAACGCAGGAAAGTACTTTTGCCGGAGCCACTGGAGCCGATGATGCTGATCACATCGCCGGCGGCCGCTTTCAGGGAAACGCCCTTGAGCACTTCGTGACTGCCATAGCGTTTATGCAGGTCTTGGACTTCAAGTTTGTACATGCGGTCGGTTCTCACAAAAACAGTCAGTCGTTGAGCAAAGGGCCGTCGCGCAGCGCATCGCGCCCCGCCACTTTGGCCAGCCAGAAACCGGGTTGGGCGTAACGCAGCCGCTCAATGGCAAACAGCACCCCGGACGTACCAGCACACACCGTGCTGACCCGATCCGACAGCGGATCGATCACTTCAAAAATCTCGTCACCGGCTTCAACCCACTCGCCGGGCTTGCGCAGAAAACTCACCACACCGGGATGCGGCGGCAGGAGCAGTTCCGTGCCTTCGAACGGCATGCCTTCGCACGGTTCGCGCACGGCGCTCGGCCACTCGCCACGGATCAGGCCTTGTTCTGCGAGGAACGCCAGAATCCCCTCTGCCCAAGCCTCGGCTTGTGCAGGTGTGGTGTCGGCCTGACCACCCAGTTCAACGGTGGTCGCCAGGCACGCCAGTGGAATCTGCGCGTCCGGGAACAGACGCGACAGACGCAGCCACGGCAGCGAAGAGGCTTCATCGAACGAGCTGCCGCCGGAATCTTCCGCCAGCAGGCCGACTTTCACATCCAGGTGCGCGGCGAGCGAACGCCACTGCGGCCAGTGCTGCGGCAAGGCGTACATGTGCAGCGCGGCTTCGCAGTCGCAATGCAGATCCAGCACCACATCGGCAGTCGCGGCGTGTTGCAGCAGGATGCGCTGCATGCCTTGCAACTGGCTGCCGGCCTCGGGTAATGCGGCCAGATGATCGGCCATCGCCTGACGGATCAGACGGATGTTGGCGTGCGGATCATCACCGAGTTGTCCTTCAAGCTTTGCAGCCACCGGGGCGCTGAGCTCGACGAAATCACGGTTGAAGTTCTTGCCGCTACCGGCCTCGAAACGGCCCTGATGGTTGCCTTGCAGCAACTGGCCAAGACCCAGCGGGTTGGCCACCGGCACCAGTTCGATGACGCCGTTTAGCAGGCCCTTGGCTTCGAGTTCGCCGAGGCGTTTTTTCAGTTCCCAGGCAGTACGCATGCCGGGCAATTCGTCAGCATGGAGGCTGGCCTGAATGTAGGCCTTGCGTTCGCCGCTGCCGAAGCGAAAAACCGAAATCCGGCGCTCGCTGCCCAGATGGCTCCACGGCAGAACGTGGTCGATGCGTTCCATATCAGTGCTTCCTCGGGGCCAGGTAGCTCAGCCAGCGACGCTCGGCCAGCTTGAACAGGCGCACCAGAATGAAGGTCAGGCACAGGTAGAACACGCCGGCGGTGATGTACGCCTCGAACGGCAGGTAGAACTGCGCGTTGACGGTACGGGCCGCGCCGGTGATGTCGATCAGGGTCACGATGGACGCCAGACTGGTGGTCTGCAGCATCATGATCACTTCGTTGCTGTACTGCGGCAGCGCCCGGCGCAGAGCCGACGGCAACAGAATGCGCTTGTACATCTTGACCCGCGACATGCCCATGGCCTTGGCCGCTTCGATCTCACCGTTCGGCGTGGCCTTCAGGCTGCCGGCGATGATTTCGGCGGTGTACGCGCTGGTGTTGATCGCGAACGCCAGGCACGCACAGAACGTTGCACTGGACAGCCACGGCCAGAGGAAGCTTTCACGCACCGCTTCGAACTGGGCCAGACCGTAGTAGATCAGGAACAGCTGAACCAGCATCGGCGTACCGCGAATCACGTAGGTGTAGAGCCACGCGGCACCGTTGACCACGGCGTTCTTGGAGACGCGCATCAGTCCCAGCGGCAACGCCGCCAGCAGACCGAAGAACAGCGACAGCGCGAGCAACTTGAGGGTGGTCACCAGGCCGCCGAGGTACAGCGGCAGCGACTCCCAAATGACGTTGTAGTCGAAGATCATAGATCAGCCGCCCTTACGCCTACCGAGTAGCGCTTCTCAAGGTGACGCAGCGCCAGCAACGAGACACTGGTGATCACCAGGTACATCGCCGCCACTGCGAGGAAGAAGGTGAAAGGCTCGCGGGTGGCGTCGGCCGCCTGCTTGGCCTTGAACATCATGTCTTGCAGACCGACCACGGAAATCAGCGCGGTGGCCTTGGTCAGTACCAGCCAGTTGTTGGTGAAGCCCGGAATCGCCAGCCGGATCATCTGCGGCACCAGCACCCGAAAGAACACCTGGAAGCTGCTCATGCCGTATGCCATGCCGGCTTCGGCCTGACCCTTGGGGATCGCCATGAACGCGCCACGGAAGGTTTCCGACAGGTACGCACCGAAGATGAAACCGAGGGTGCCGATGCCGGCGGCCAGCGGGTTCAGGTCGATGTACTCGTCATAGCCGAGCATCGGGGCGACGCGGTTGAGCAGGTCCTGACCGCCGTAGAAGATCAGCAGGATCAGCACCAGGTCGGGAATCCCGCGGATCACCGTGGAATACAGATCGCCCAGCCAGGCCAGCCAGCGCACTGGCGACAGGCGCAATGCGACACCGATCAGCCCGAGAACGATGGCCAGGGCCATGGACGACAAGGCGAGCTGAAGCGTCAGCCAAGCGCCATCGAGGATGACAGCCCCGTAGCCTTTCAACATGATTCAGGTCCTCGAAAGTTGGGATGAAAAAATGGCGCAAACCGCAGAGATCCTGTTGCTTGCGCCATTTCGGACGGGTCGAGCGACGTCTTTACTTGCCGTAAATGTCGAAGTCGAAGTACTTGTCCTGGATTTGCTTGTACTTGCCGTTTTCGCGGATGGCCGCGATGGCAGTATTGATCTTGTCTTTCAGGGCGTCGCCCTTGCGTACCGCGATGCCTACGCCGTCGCCGAAGTATTTTTCATCGGTGAACTGCGGGCCGACGAACGCAAAGCCTTTGCCGGCGTCGGTTTTCAGGAAGCCGTCGTTCAGCAGGGTGGCGTCCGCCACGGTGCCGTCGAGGCGACCGGCGGCCACGTCGAGGTAGATTTCGTTCTGCGAGCCGTATGGCTTGATTTCGGCACCCAGCGGAGCCAGGACTTCGCGGGCGAAGCGCTCGTGGATCGAACCACGCTGCACGCCGATGTTCTTGCCCTTGAGCTCGGTCAGTTTGTCGCTGACCACGGTGCCTTCCTTCATGACCAGGCGGGCCGGGGTGTTGTAGTACTTGTTGGTGAAGTCCACGGACTTCTTGCGGTCTTCAGTGATCGACATGGACGAGAGGATCGCGTCGATCTTGCGCACTTTCAGTGCCGGGATCAGACCGTCGAACTCTTGCTCGACCCACTGGCACTTGACCTTCATTTCTTCGCACAGTGCGTTGCCGATGTCGTAGTCGAAACCGACGATGCTGCCGTCCGGGGCTTTGGATGCGAATGGAGGGTAAGCCGCTTCGATACCGATCTTCAGAGGCTTTTCATCGGCGAATGTCGGCAGGGACAGCACGGACAGTGCCAGGGCGCCAAGCAGCACAAGTTTCTTCATCTTGGGACTCCATCGGTAAAGGGCAAAAACGGCAGAGTGAGCGACAGCCCAATATGCGAATGGGTGGAACGAAAGCGGTTGCTGCGTGCGTGGGATATTTCCGAACAAACCCTGAAGGCTTCAACGCGAGCCACGACGAGCGAGTGATCGGCATTCTAACGACAGGCCCGAAGCCGATATTTCTTCAATGCGACAACTAATTACAGAAGCACCGAGAAACCCGCTTGAGCACATTGACAGCTCCGCAATTTCATGCAAGAGCGAAAGACAGTGAACCGATCTATGCTGCAAATTGCGGGCCTATTATTCGCAAACCCTTCTAATCCGGCAAGCGCGGGGTGATGTCTTATTTTTCACCGGTCGTTTTGAGGCTCTAAAACGGGGCGATGCGTTTCTCATTGCCCCGTTGCGGGGCGGGCGGTTACACATTCGGTTACTTGAAGGCTAGTAGGTAACAGTAGGAATTGGCTGACGGAGCAATTCGATAATTATTGGCCGAAGATCCCCCTCCGTCACTGATCGTTCCCACGCTCCGCGTGGGAACGATCGAAAACAAAAAGCCCCGCCCGGCGCAATGCCGGACGGGGCTTTTCAGCCTTCAGACCCGCCGCTTACGCGACGTTCATGGTCTTGTGGGTGTCGATCAGATGCTGCACCACACCCGGATCGGCGAGGGTGGAGATGTCGCCCAGACCTTCATACTCGGCGGTGGCGATCTTGCGCAGGATGCGGCGCATGATCTTGCCCGAACGGGTCTTCGGCAGCCCCGGCGCCCACTGGATCACGTCCGGCGAAGCGATCGGGCCAATCTCCTTGCGCACCCAGTTCTTCAGTTCCAGGCGCAGTTGCTCGCTCGGCTCTTCGCCATTCTTCAAGGTGACGTAGACATAGATGCCCTGCCCCTTGATGTCGTGCGGCACACCGACCACCGCCGCTTCGGCGACTTTCGGGTGAGCGACCATCGCACTTTCGATCTCGGCAGTACCCATGCGGTGGCCGGACACGTTGAGCACGTCGTCCACGCGACCGGTGATCCAGTAGTAACCGTCGGCATCACGACGAGCGCCGTCACCGGTGAAGTACATGCCACGGAAGGTCTTGAAGTAGGTGTCGACGAAACGGTCGTGGTCGCCGTACAGAGTGCGCGCCTGACCTGGCCACGAATCGAGAATCACCAGATTGCCTTCGGCCTCGCCCTCGATGATGTTGCCGAGGTTGTCCACCAGCGCCGGCACCACGCCGAAGAACGGACGTGCGGCCGAACCTGGCTTCAGGGTATGAGCGCCCGGCAACGGGCTCATCATGTTGCCGCCGGTTTCGGTCTGCCACCAGGTATCGACAATCGGGCAACGGGACTTGCCGACGTTCTTGTAGTACCAGTCCCAGGCTTCCGGGTTGATCGGCTCGCCCACCGAACCGAGCAGACGCAGGCTGCTGCCGTCCGCGCCTTCGACAGCGGCGGTGCCAGAGGCCATCATCGCGCGGATCGCGGTCGGCGCGGTGTAGAGGATGTTGACCTTGTGCTTATCGACGATCTTCGCCACCCGGGTGATGTCCGGGTAGTTCGGCACGCCTTCGAACAGCAGCGTGGTCGCGCCGTTGGCCAGCGGGCCATAGACAATGTAGGAGTGACCGGTAACCCAGCCGACGTCGGCGGTGCACCAGTAGATTTCGCCCGGACGGTAGTCGAACACGCGCTCGTGGGTCATGGCCGCGTACAACAGGTAACCGCCAGTGGTGTGCTGCACGCCCTTCGGCTTGCCGGTGGAGCCGGAGGTATAAAGGATGAACAGCGCTTCTTCGGCGCCCATCTCTTTCGGTGCGCAGACAGTGCCCGCCACTTTCATCAGGTCTTCGTACCAGATGTCGCGATGCTGGTTCCACTTGATGTCGCCACCGGTGCGCTTGCACACGATGACTTTCTGGATGCTGTTGGTTTCCGGGTTGGTCAGGGCGTCGTCGACGTTGGCCTTGAGGGAAATCTTCTTGCCGGCACGAATGCCTTCGTCAGCGGTGATCACCACTTTCGAGCGGCAGTCGATGATGCGACCGGCCAGGGCTTCCGGCGAGAAACCGCCGAACACCACCGAGTGAATCGCGCCGATCCGGGTACAGGCCAGCATGGCGACCACGGCTTCGGGGATCATCGGCATATAAATGGTTACCACGTCGCCGCGGTGCACGTCCTGACCACGCAGGGCGTTGGCGAACTTGCAGACTTGTTCGTGCAGTTCGCGGTAGGTGATGTTGCGGCTTTCGGAAGGATCGTCGCCTTCCCAGATGATGGCGACCTGATCGCCGCGCTCGGCCAGATGACGGTCGAGGCAGTTGTAGGAAACGTTCAGGGTGCCGTCGGCAAACCACTTGATGTCGACATGGTGGTCGTCGAACGAAGTCTGTTTCACCGTGGTGAAAGGCTTGATCCAGTCGAGGCGCTTGGCTTGTTCGCGCCAGAAGCCGTCAGGGTTGACGACCGACTGCTGGTACATGGCTTTGTAGGTCGCCTCGTCGGTCAGCGTATTGGCCAGAACCTCGGGACGAACGGGATACAGAGAAGCCGCACTCATCTTTCCTACCTCGGTGTAATAGTTGTTTTTGTATGACCCTGTTGTAGCCGGGGCGACCGTATAGAACCATTCGACGATGGTAGTAACAAGCCCCTACAGGTCGTGGCGATAATCCCGATGCCCGCCCGCAATGGCCTCGCAGGCCTTGAATTCACTGGCCCGGCAGCGATTGTTACCAAATCTGCCAAAGGTGTTTATCAAAACCCCATCTGTTTACACCCACCCCGCCTCCCTAAAATCTGCCTCGCCGACAAGGCAAAGTGATTAACAACGTTACAGCCCCCACGAAGGCCGTTAATCCAGCTCTGAAGTAACAAACCAAACGATGAAGTTCCACACGCAACCCCAAAAAGGTTGCGTGACCCCACTCGACCTCAAGAAGGTAAATTTCAAATGAAAGCTTTATTGGTTCTGGCCCTCAGCAGTCTGTGCGCAACCGCCATGGCAGACGAGGTCCCGACTGATGTCGCACAGCAACAACCGGCCATAGAGGAATACACTTACTCCACTCACCTGGACATCGCCAAAGTTGTATCGATGAGCGAAGTTCCGAATGTCTGCGAAGTGGTCCCGATGAAAATGGAGTACGACGACTCCACTGGCCAGCGTCACATCCTGCGTTACAGCGTGATGGGTAACGGCTGCACCAATTGATGGTTTGAGACTGCACCGAATCGGATCGCTCAGCGCAACATCGAGGGTCGATTCCAGCCCGGCTTCGGTCGGGCTCAGTTGTGTTTGGAGGGACGTAAAAGGGTTGCAAAACACAAGATATAGTGAAAAACGCGGTTTTTTGCTCGTTTTTTGAGCAACCAATCACACGCAGAAAAATTAATGAAAAAATTTTCTCCCGGGCCAATCCCGGCGAAAGCCCTGTAAACCCTCGCTCCAAACGAAATCACCCTCCCGCTCGACCGCCCTGCGCTGTTTCGCCCTCCCCCACGCCGGTGTTTTTTTCCCTATAATGCCGCCCAATCGGGTCAGCAATATTCCCTTACAGGGATCAAAGCCATTCTGAAGCCCCGCAGCAGCGTCCACGCTGACTCGCGCCCGTCAGAGGCTCTCGGAAACCCGTAAAAATTTTCTGTTTATTGCCTGCGTTGCACCGCTGCAAAAAACGACATCCAACGCGGCCTGTACGGCCGTGTGAAAAACCAACCAATCAGTTTTCACACGGGCACAGGCCCTCACGCAGGAGACGACACGTCATGCTGAGCTGGGACGAATTCGACAAAGAAGACAGTGAAGTAGCAGTAAAAGGCGCCAACGCCGGCCACGCTACCGAAGCCAACATGGACCGCCTCGACAGCGCCGGCGGTGCCGCCGCCCTCGAAGCCCGCGCCGTGACCGCCGAAGACTCGGCCGCCGTGGCCCGCGCCAAGGCTGCACTGGATTCCCTCGACGTCGCCGAAGGCCTCGCCGAACTCGAAGGCTCCGCCGCTCGTGTCGCCGTTGACGAAAAGCGCATGATCAACTGCCGCGCCGACCTCAACCAGCTCGTGCCATTCAAGTACGACTGGGCCTGGCAGAAATACCTGGACGGCTGCGCAAACCACTGGATGCCGCAAGAAGTCAACATGACCGCCGACATCGCCCTCTGGAAAAACCCGGAAGGCCTGACCGACGACGAGCGCCGCATCGTGATGCGCAACCTCGGCTTCTTCTCCACCGCCGACTCCCTGGTTGCCAACAACCTGGCCCTGGCCGTGTACCGCCTGATCACCAACCCGGAATGCCGCCAGTACATCCTGCGCCAGGCGTTCGAAGAGGCGATCCACACCCACGCCTACCAGTACTGCATCGAATCCCTGGGCATGGATGAAGGCGAGATCTTCAACATGTACCACGAGATCCCGTCGGTCGCGAAAAAAGCCGCCTGGGGCCTGAAATACACCCGCGCCATCTCCGACCCGGAATTCAACACCGGCACCGTAGAGACCGACAAAGAACTGCTGCGCAACCTGATCGCCTACTACTGCGTTCTGGAAGGCATCTTCTTCTACTGCGGCTTCACCCAGATCCTCTCCATGGGCCGCCGCAACAAAATGACCGGCGTCGCCGAGCAGTTCCAGTACATCCTGCGCGACGAATCCATGCACCTGAACTTCGGCATCGACGTGATCAACCAGATCAAAATCGAAAACCCACACCTGTGGGACGCCGAAATGAAGGAAGAAGCTTCGCAAATGATCCTGCAGGGCACCCAGCTGGAAATCGAATACGCCCGCGACACCATGCCTCGCGGCGTACTGGGCATGAACGCAGCGATGATGGAGGACTACCTGAAGTTCATCGCTAACCGTCGTCTGTCGCAGATCGGTTTGAAGGAAGAGTACCCAGGGACGACTAACCCGTTCCCTTGGATGAGCGAGATCATGGACTTGAAGAAAGAGAAGAATTTCTTTGAGACTCGTGTGATCGAATACCAAACTGGTGGTGCGTTGAGCTGGGACTAATCGTCTCGCTCGCCACGATTTGACGATTGCTGCTGAGTCGTCGAGTTGAGAAAGTAAAAAGCCCCGATTTTATCGGGGCTTTTTTATGGGCGGCTGGTAGTCCTTTTCCATCCCTACGTTGCAGCGCTCAATCTCCTACAGCACTTACAGCCGCTTCGCATTGAAGCCAACTGCAAGCACCTCTAAGCTCAATTGCAGGTGCCTAAGAAACACCCAACGTAGAAAGCTTGGCCAGTTACACAGACGCATATGCCGTCAGTGGAGCAGCCCCGCTTGTTGGGATTTCTTAAGTCCACTCTACGTTGGGGCCAGGCCCTCCAAAAATCTAAACGTAGAGGTAATGGATATGCCCGATCCTTTTTCTGTAACAGTCTTCTCGCGTCACAACCTCGCTCTACATGCCCTTCTGCTCGAAAACCAAGCGTGGTTCTGCGCCCGCGATGTCGGCCGCCTGATGGGTGTCCATCTGTGCGAACGAATGGTCAATAAACTAGACAAGGATCAGCGTCGCGTTTTGTGGATGGAGTATTTTCGGCAACCTGAAAAGCAACTAATGCTCAGCGAGTCAGGTGTGTATGCGCTGCTGGTGTATCACTACATTCCCGGGAATCGATTGTTACGTGAATGGTTGACCAATGAAGTAGTACCGACCTTACGCGATGCTTCGGATTCAGGAGATTCAAATCGGCCAACGTTGAGCTTGCTGGATTGGCCGGAAATGTCGTTGAGGTTGCTGCATTGGCAGGATGAGGGATGGATTCGACTACGGGATATGCCGTATCTGTTGCAGGATCAAAAACAACGGAGGGTAACGACTACTAAGCCTTGGTGGTGGAAGGCGACGCAACTGTTTCTTTCGTCGAGACGTTCAATGGGTTAGTGCTGCACTTGTAGGATCACCCGTCAGCCCTTCGCCAGCAAATGTAGGATTTTTCCTAGACAGTCTTGATGACCACTCAGTATCGTTCGAGTGCTTTAGACCTCGGACGATTCTAGGAATACGGAAATGAGCACCAGCGATTGGAGCGATGTGGAGATTGAAGCAACGGTCGAGGCTTACTTCCGAATGTTGCTACGTGAAAAAAGTGGTCAGACCGTCAATAAAGCTCATGAGAATCGTGTGCTACGTGAGGGAGTTTTAAATAGTCGTACTAAAGCCTCTGTTGAGTTTCGTATGCAGAACATTTCTGCAGTATTCGAAGAGCTGGGCTTACAACGTATTTCAGGCTATAAACCAGCCAAAAATGTTGGCTTGGGCGTGAGCAACCGAATTCGAAACGCAATAGCGCGCCTCAATAATATTGAAGTTCTTGCCCTCGCGCCCGAATGGTTTGAAGAGCAGAAAAACTCCCTCCTCTATAACTATCTGACCTCTCATTCACCCGAAGCTCACAGAGCCACAAAACATTTCACGTTCGACGCTGCCCACTTAGATACAAGTACAGAACCCCTCTACACCCCTCCTTCTAACAAGCTTGATCTGGAAAGAGAAATAGTTGAAGTCATTGAAAATGGTGCGAGCCTTACTGAGCTTTCAGTGGACGCATACAGATACCTTTCAGTGTTCCTTACTTTCTTCTGGGATAAATTGCAGAAATTTTTAAACGTAATCGCCCTAGCCGCCCTGATCACAACGTCATACAACGCCACAGAAGCATCAAAAACTCCCGAAGAAATTCGCGCGACAGTAAAATCGCTAACACGTGAACAACGTGCGCTGCTCAAGGGTTATAGCGTCGTTACGGCTGACGAAGTAATTCTGCGCGTAAAACCTAACAAAAACTCAGATGAATTAGCCCGCCTACCAAAAGGGGAATGGGTCGAGAACATCGGTGGTGACACGTCCTCCTGGATTAGAGTCAAGGCCGATGTCGACGGTGAAGATGTGGATGGCTGGATCTATCGAAGTTATCTAGTGAAGCTCCAATAAGGAAGGCCGAGAAGCGTGCCGCTTTCGTTGCCAGAAGATCAAATGGAGCAACATCCTAGGACGAGCTTGAGAGAAAGATCCATCATTGGCGTAGGATTTTTCGTAGACAACAGTGATGGCCATTCAGTATCGTCCGAGGGTTTTTAGCCCTCGGCGATTTTATGAGCACAACGAACAAAGATAGCGATTGGAGCATTGCTGAGGTTAGGGCCGCAGTAGATGCCTATCTGAAGATGCTCGCGTTAGAGAAACGCGGTCAAAAGTTTGTTAAGACCGCAGAGAATCTTGCTCTGCGTGAAACGGCACTACCGAATCGAACAAAAGGCTCGGTCGAATTCCGGATGCAGAACATCTCCGCCGTTCTGATGAAAATGCATCGAGAATTTATCAAAGGATATAAACCCGCCCGAAACGTTGGCTCAAATGTTGAGCAGTCAATTCGAGCAGTGCTGATTGAAAAGGGCGTGAAGCCTGGAGACCCGACAGCCCCTACTGCTGACGAGGAAACGCTGGAGCAAAGGGCGGTAGCACTGGAAAAACTGCCACTTGGAGATGAACCGGCAGGGATTCTGAAGCCCAAGCGTGCTCCATCACCAGGCACTGCCTACGTCCGTGACCCGAAAGTTAGAGCTTGGGTTCGAAAGAAGGCTAAAGGTATATGCGAGGGATGTAAGCAACCTGCGCCGTTCACCAAAAATGACTCACCCTATCTTGAAGTCCACCATGTTAAGCACTTGGCAAATAAAGGGTCTGACCGAACCAGCAATGCTGTGGCGCTCTGCCCAAATTGTCATCGACGCTGCCACCACTCGAATGACAGCGAGGCTTTCACTGAATCGCTGTATCTGACTGTGAAGCGGCTGAGGCGAGAGTGACTGGGATCGCATTGAATCCCTAACCACACAGGTTTGTTGCTGCAGAGTTGGGCGTCAGGATCAAGGATTGAGTTGATGCCATCAATCAAAGGCTGCCCCCCAAAATCCCGTATCTGAAAACAATCAGTGCAACCCACCCCACCACCCGTTATTAATACCCCCTCCCCCCACTCAAGGACCCGAGCCCCACCATGAAATTCGATCTCGCCTACTGCCTCAGCCTCGACGACAAGTTGTCGATCTATGACGTTCGCGATCTCAATTTCGATGAGACGGTGGCGTTCGATTCCGCCAAGGAGCACTTCCAGTGCCCCAACGACGCCTGTCGTTCGGCGTTCGATGCGTCCAACGAGTTGGGCACGTTCAACGCCAAGAACGTGAATTACGTGCGTACGCCGCACTTCAAGAATCTGCCCGGTACGCAGCATGTGGCGGGTTGTCCGTATGTGAGTGTGAAGACGTCGGCGTCGGGGGTTGAGGCGGCGGATGGGGAAACGGATGACGGTCGGGAGGAGCATTTCCCGTCGGAGTTGTTGCTGACGCGCCGTGAGTATGTGCGCAAGCCTGCCGCGCCAGCGGGGGCGGCGGATGTGTTGCGGGATGATCCGGTGCGGGTGGCGGTTACCCCTTCAAAAGAATCGCCGAGTCGTGACACGGCGCCGGACAAGACCAGTGTCTTTGCTCACCCCGTGGAATGTTTTGTGTCGAACTTCGCGGACAAGGATTTGCTCAAGCGCATGCCGTTGAAGATTGGCGAGCATACGGCGCCGTACAGTTCGTTCTTCAAGAAAATCGAGTATTTGATGGACAACAAGGGGCTGATTTACTGGGGCCGGATCAAGAAGATCGAAGACTTTCACAGCGCCAGTTTCCGGATCGATTTCGAGGACAAGGTCTGGTTCAAGAAGCCGGATGACAGCAAGAAGAAGCCTTATCCAGTCAGTGTCTATCTGAACAAAAAGCTGATCGACAACTACCGCAAGCGCAAGGCGTTTCTGGAAGAGATCAAGCACGCCATCGACAGCGATAAGGAGTTGTTCTGTTTCTTCTATGGTGTGACGCCGGAGTTGAAGCAGGTGCCGGGCAAGAAGAACCCCGAAAAGCCTTTCGAGGTCTTCAATGCCAATATCGAGAACCTGGATCACTTCATTATTCGTGAAGCGCCGGGTCTGGCGTGAGGGTTAGCCCTGGGGCAGTTGCAGTTTGACGGCGCCGGGGTGTTGTTTGACGAGGGAGTACGGCAGGATCGACCAGTCAGGCGAATCACAGGCTCGCTCTACGCGGGCGAAATATGCGCCCAGGTACAAACCCTTTTCGGTGAAGTGCCAGTTGGAATAGCCCCAGTTGTCTTCGTTGGTAAAGTCGCAACTGTCTTCATCTCCCTCCGCAGGTTTCTTCATTTCATCCGGGTACAGCGCGGTGAGTTGTTTGATCAGCCACGGCATAAATACTTCGCTTTGATACTTGGAGCGCGCGGCGTCTTCGGCCTCGGTCAACGGCTGGTCACCGCCTCGGTAACGGTCAGCGTGAAGGATTGGTTGGCCCTCGCCCACCCAGAGCACGTCTTCGAGCGACAACGGGTGGCCGGTTTTTACATCGATGTTGAGTGGCGAATCGCCGAAGTCCGGGTGCGCGCCGCCGCAGTCGTAGCTGGTGGAAATGTTCAGGCTGATCACACTGGGCGAGATAAACGTCGGGGTAACATTCTGGAGGAATTCAGCATAACCGCGACCGCGCAGCTGGCAACCGTAGTAACTGATGGCCTCGTCCCACAAGCGCCCGAGCAATTGCTGGTTAACCCGCTGCAGATCTTCTTTTGGCATCCCGGATTCGATGCTGAACATGGTCATCTTGGTATCAGGCTCTTCCCACCATTGCAGGGTGTAGCCCATGAAGTCCTGCTTTTTACCGGGTTTGAGTTTCAGCCCCTGAAGCCGTAGGTATTCGTAAGGCTCGGTCTTGGGCAACTTGGCGATGTAGGGCAATGCATTCGCCGGCACTTCCGGAAGCGGCGTATCGGTGACCAGTACGGGCAACTTTTTGCCTTTTGGGTTTTGCCATTCGCCCTTCCAGCCGCCATCAATCTGTTGCAGTTTCAGTGTCGGTAACGGCTTGCCCGGAGCCATACGATCACTACCCTCCGTGAGCAGCAAGACGTCATTTTTATAGGTGCCGTTAAGCTCTAGATCGCGGTGAAATTTCTCATAGAAGTAGCGGCCGGTGACTTGCTCCGGGTCGCTGGTATCGACTTCGAACACGATCGGCATTTTGCCCAACGTGCCGGTGAGTACCAGCCGGTTATCTTCGGCATGCGCAGTGGACAGCATTGAGAACAGCACAGCAGCGCATGGCGCCAGGCGCATCAGTCCCTTGAACATTGATTGATCCCTGAATAATTCGGAGGTTGCGACGGCGTTTGGCTGCCGGCGCTGGGAAATTCGCGGCAGATTATGGCGGGGTTGGGCCCGCTAATCGAGGATCTGCCTTTGAAAGTTAAAGTCGTCTCACGGCAGTTGCAGTGCAGCACCACCCGGATGTTGTTTGACGATGTTGTACGGTAGAACGCTCCAGTCTACGAATCCGCAGACCGCTGCGACATGCGGAAATGATGGCTCGATGTTGATGCCCTGTTCCGTGAAGTGCCAACCCGGATAATGCCAGGGATAATCCTCGTTGTAGCCGCAATCGTTTTCACCCTCGGCGGTGATGGTCATTTCGTTGGGGTAGAGTTTCAGAAACTGTGCGACCAACCACGGTGCCAGTTCATTGGTGCGGTAGTTCGACCACGCTGTAGAGGAGTCGGGGGAGTCTGCGGCGAAATCTTCATATTCCTCGTAGTGCAATGGCTTGCCATGCCCCACCCACATAACATCATCCAGGGTCAGAAGCTTGCCTGTCTTGGTATCGATGTTGAGCGCGTCGTGGCTTTGATCCGGATAGGCGCCACCGCAGTAATAGTCCGATGAAATCCGCACACTCATCACGGTGGACGACATCCACAGTGGCTGGCTCCACTGTGCGTAACTGCCGGAACAACCATAAGAAGACAACACTTCGCCCCACAAACGCGCCATCAATTTTTGGTTGATACGTCGACGCTCTTCGAGGGAGTAACCGGACACCACTTCAAACAGGGAAGTGTCAGTCTTCGGCTCGGTCCACCACTGCAGCGTGTAGCCCATGAAGGTGTCGGTCTTGCCTTTTTTGAGTGTGACGCCTTGCAGCCGCAGATATTCGTAAGGGTACTTATCGTGAAGTGTGGTGAAAAAGGGCAAGGCATCGGCGGGCACTTCGGGGATGACGGCTGGCTCTAACTCGATCTTCAGAGTCTTACCGGCAGTACTTGTCCACTCGCCACTCCAACCATTAGCTGTCGGCTGCAGACGAAGGGTCGGACGCGAGTCTTCCATTCGCGAACCCTCTTCCAGCACCAGTGTTTCCCCGTCCAGGACACCGTCGAGTGGCAGATCCTTGCGATACTTCTTATAGAAGTAACGACCTTCTCCAGTGCGAGGATTTATTTCGAGGACGATAGCCGCTTTGCCCAAGGTGCCGGTGTACACCTGCGCGCCGTTATCGGCCCGAGTTGCCGTTGAGACAAACAACCCCGTCAGTAAAAGAGCAGCGAAAAGGCGTATCAGTCCTCGGAACATCACTTCATCCTTGAATAAACGAGCAACTGCCCGCGAAAAATAGCCGTGGATTATGTCGAGGTTGTGCGGGGGAATCGAGAGTCTTCGTTATCAACTCACGCACATGCTGATCATCACAATCATCAACAATCCGATATACACACAAGCATGCACCCGATCCGGTATCCGCCCGATCCACGGCGTGGCCAATCGAATCCCCAGCATCGAGCCCAGCGTCAGCACCGTAAACGCCAGCAGATCCACATACCCGATAAACCATGGTCCAAGGTCTGTCTCGCTGAACCCCGCCATCAGCATGTAAGTCAGCGTCCCCGCCAGCGCCACCGGCACGCTCAATGGATTGGCCATGGAAGTGGCCTGCGACATGCTCAACCCGCAACGCCGTAACAACGGCACGGTCATGACGCTTCCTCCCACGCCGAGAAAGGTCGCGATGGCGCCAATGCCTACACCGCCGCCAGACGTTTCCACTGTTCCCAATCGCCGTGGGATGACGCCTTCGGACTGTGTGAGAAACCCGCGTCGCAGCAGGCAGTCGACAATTGTTACGCCGAGGTAGGCGATGAAGGCATAGCGAATGACTTCGCCGCTGACCCACACCGCTGCGATGGCGCCGACGACCGCGCCCAACCCGATGAACCCGCCCAAGGGCCACAGGAAATCACGGATCAGGTTGCCGGCGCGACGATGTTTGTCGGTGGCGACCAGGGCGTTGACGATCATCACGCAGGTCGAGGTGGCGACGGCGATATGCATGGCTGACTGCCCGATGGGGTCATCGGCACCGTGGCTGGCGGTGAGCATGCGGTACAGCAGCGGAACGACGACGAAGCCGCCGCCGAAGCCGAAGAGCACGGCGGTGACGCCGGTCAGGCAGCCGAAGAGTGTCAGCAGGAGGTAGAACATGGTGCGTCGTCCGTTGTTTGGGAGCGGTCGACGATAGAGCGGCGGCGCTTGGCCTGCTTCAGCAAGTCAGCCAATAATGTTTGCGTTTACGCCAACTGCCGGGTGCCGCTCGATGCGCAATGTTTCGATCAATCTGCTGGATGACACGCCGCGCCCGGTGGTGGCGATCGGTACGGATTATTCCCACGGCTATCTATTGCCACGTCATACGCATCGGCGGGCGCAATTGTTGTACGGCGCGACCGGGGTGATGCAGGTCAGCACGCATGACGGCAACTGGGTGGTGCCGCCGCAGCGGGCGGTGTGGATTCCGCCGGAAGTGGCGCATGAGGTGTTGATGCTGGGGGTCAGCACTCGCAGTTTGTATATCGAGCCGGGAGCGGTGGATCTGGGTGAGCGCTGCCAAGTGATCAGTGTGTCGCCGTTGATGCGGCACTTGTTGATGGAAGCCGTGGAGCTGCCGCTGACCTATGACGTGGCCGGGCGCGACGGCGTGCTCATTGATTTGTTGCTGCATGAATTGGTGCGCAGTGCACCGCTTCCCTTGCATATCCCGCTGCCGTCTGACGGAAGACTGCTCGAACTGTGTCAGACTTTTCTGCAACAGCCGAACGCCCACCAATCACCCCAGCAATGGGCCGATCAACTGCACGTAAGTTTGCGCACCTTCAACAGACTGTTCCGTCAGCAGACCGGCCTGAGTTTCAGTCAATGGCGCCAGCGCGCCTGCGTGGTACTGGCTTTGGCACGCCTGGCGGCGGGTGAAGCGGTGACGCGGATTGCCCTGGATTTCGGTTATGACAGCCCGGCGGCGTTCTCGACGATGTTCCGCCGGATCCTCGGTCAGGCACCGTCCGTCTGGTTGGAGGCGGCGAACTAGGGCAAATCAAAAAATGCGTTTGATCCCGGCCGAAAACAACTGTACAAAAACACAGTACATTTTCCATCAGCACTCTCGAGCCCGGAGCACACCATGGCCTCTTCAGCGATGAACCTCATCCTCGAACGTATCGCCCTTTTCCAGTTCACCCCGACCCACTGCGCCCAGGCCCGAGGGATGTTGGGCTGGAGCGTGGAACAACTGTCGCGGGAGACTGGGGTTTCGGTAGACGATATTCAGCGGTTCGAAGCGCAGCAGGACGTGGCGGATTCGGCGCGGCTGGCGTTGACCTATCGGTTCGAGGCGCAGGGGTTGGTGTTCTTTCCGGGGTTTGCGCCGGGGCGTGGGGGGAATGTCAGAGGTGCTATGCCGGAATCAGTGAGTCATGGAGATTACGCGATGGCTGACTGAAAGGACTGATTGTGATTATTCCAATATAGGTATATTTTTCGCATGAGTACAAGGAAGCCACTCCTGTGGGTTAGCAGTAGCAAGAAAGATCTCAAGCAGATGCCCACAGATGTACAGGATGTTTTTGGTTACGCACTGGATTTGGCCCAAAGCGGTCTCAGACATCCGGATGCAAAACCTCTGAAGGGGTTTGGAGGCGCGGGTGTCCTTGAGTTGATTGAGGACTTTGATACGAATACCTACCGTGCCGTTTACACAGTCCGTTTTGGCAATGCGATTTACGTCCTGCATTGTTTTCAGAAAAAGTCGACCGCAGGTATCAAAACCGCGCAATGCGATATCGACCTGATCCGAAAGAGACTTCAAGCCGCTCAGGACCACGCGAAAGGAACATAGAAATGAATGAAATCGAAGAAGGCAGCGGAAACGTCTATCAAGACCTTGGCTTACCAAATGCCAGTGAAATGCAGGTCAAGTCACAGCTAGCCGCAAAGATCGGCGAAATCATCAAAGCGCGTCATCTCACTCAATCTCAAGCATCTGAAATCCTGGGGCTATCACAACCCAAGCTGTCCGAAATGCTGAGAGGAAAATTCCGCGGCATCAGTGAAGCCAAGATGATGGAATGCCTATCCCACCTCGGCCGAGATGTGCAGATTGTGGTCAAGCCGGCCCCCCGCTCCCGCAAAGAGGGCCGAATTGAAGTGGTGTTTGCGTAACGCGAAACCCTACTACGCCCCTTGGATCACCGCCTCACTCTCCCCTTCAACTGCCAGCCACCACGCATTCCCGCGTTGCGGCTGTGCCAGGTTGAACGCCTCGCCCATTTGCGGGGTGGTGATGGAAACACTGCGTTCCCAGGCCAGTGCAAGAATGCGGTCGAACGGTTCATGCCAGGCATGCATCGCCAGATCGAACGTGCCGTTGTGGATCGGGAATAACCAGCGCCCCTTGAGGTCGATGTGGGCTTGCAGGGTTTCTTCCGGTTGCATGTGCACGTAGGGCCATTCGACGTTGTAGGCTCCGGTTTCCATCAGGGTCAGGTCGAACGGGCCGAACTGTTCGCCGATGCGTTTGAAGCCGTCGAAGTAGCCGCTGTCGCCGCTGAAGAAAATCCGCGTGTCGCCGTCGATGATCACCCACGAAGCCCACAGGGTCTGGTTGCCATCAAACAGGCCACGGCCGGAGAAGTGCTGCGACGGGGTGGCGATGAAGCGGATGCCGGCGACTTCGGTGCCCTGCCACCAGTCGAACTGGCGGATCTTGCTGGCATCGATACCCCATTTGACCAACGTGTCGCCGACGCCCAGCGGGGTCAGGAACACGTTGACCTTGTCGGCCAGTTTCAACACCGCTTCGTAGTCGAGGTGGTCGTAGTGGTTGTGCGACAGGATCACGGCTTCGATCGGTGGCAACTCGTCGATGCTGATCGGTGGCTGGTGGAAGCGCTTCGGACCGGCCCATTGCACGGGCGAGGCGCGCTCGGCGAATACCGGGTCGGTGATCCAGAACTTGTCTTGCAGCTTCAGCAGCAGGGTCGAGTGACCGAGGCGGTAGACGCTGTGGTTAGGGGCGGCGAGCAGGTCGGCGCGTGTCAGTGGCTGCACGGGAATGGCCGACGCAGGACGGGTGTTACGCGGTTTGTGGAAGATCATGTTCCACATGATGCGCAGCATCTTGCGCACACCTTCGCGCTGCACCGGCGCATGGTTGCGGAACGTCCCTTCGGCCTGGCGCGAAGCTTCAGGTACAGGACTGACCGCGGAAGAAATTGATTTGGCCATGACTGAATGACTCCAGAAAAACCGCGCAATTCACGGTTTTCCACGGTGGGACGATAAATGGCCAAGGCACGCACGCATCAGCCGGACATCTGGTTTTAGGTTGCACCGATTAACGCAACATTACACTGATCGGTGTACTTTCTAGGTTGCATGAATCCGGATGACAAGTAAACTGCCGAGTGTAATTTCCTCTTTTTTCCTGCCGAATCGAATTTATGACAGCTCCGACGCGCCTCACCGACCGCAAACGCGAAGCCATCATCCTGGCGGCCATTTCCGAATTCCGTACCAACGGCTTCGAGGTCACCAGCATGGACAAAATCGCGGCCACCGCCGGGGTGTCGAAGCGCACGGTGTACAACCACTTTCCCAGCAAGGAAGAGCTGTTCGCCGAAATTCTCAACCAGTTGTGGGCACGGATCAGCACCGAGCAAGCCGTGGCGTATCAACCCGACCAGCCCTTGCGCGATCAACTGCGAACGATGCTGCTGGCCAAGTTGCAGATGATGGCGGACGACAATTTCATGGATCTGGCCCGGGTCGCCATCGCCGCCGCCATTCATTCGCCCGAGCGTGCGCAGAACATGGTGGCGCGCATGGGCGAACGTGAGGAAAGCGTGACCGTGTGGATCCGCGCCGCCCAGGCAGATGGCCGGTTGAAAGCGGTCGATCCGGAGTTCGCCGCGCATCAGGTGCAAGGGCTGCTCAAATCCTTCGCCTTCTGGCCACAGATTTCCATGGGCCAACCCTCCCTCGACAGCGCCAAGCAAAATGCCGTGGTCGATTCGGCGCTGGACATGTTCCTGGCCTGCTACCAGCTCTAGATCATGTCCGCGCCGCGTAAATGGCTCACAAGGACACTGAATTTTCCCGCTGGAATAAATGACAATGTCTGTCATTGACCGATGAACGGTCGCTCTGAAGAATTACACTGCAAAGTGTTTCAGAATGAATCTGGCGAAGAACATCATGGAAAACCAACGCGGCAAAGGCTTGTCATTCGCCAGACGTATCTATTTGCCTCGTGCCATTGGATTGGGGATAGGTTTCTTCAGCGTCGGCGCCGCGCTGTATCCATTGAATGTGCCGGCGTGGCTCTGGGCATTGCTGCTGTTCAACGGATTTTTCTGGCCCCACGTCGCCTATCAATGGTCGACCCGCTCGGCTTTCCCCTATCGCGCCGAGCGCCGCAATCTGCTCTATGACTCGGTGTTCGGCGGTTTCTGGACCGCATGTTTTCAGTTCAACCCGCTGGTCACCGTGACCATTCTGTCGATGATGACCATGAACAACGTCGCCGCCGGCGGCCGACGTCTGTTCCTGCTCGGCGCCCTCGCCCAGGTGATCGGCGTCCTGCTGGGCTGGTCGCTGTTCGGGGTCAAATTCACCCTGACGGCGACGCAGACCCAGGTCTGGGCGTGCCTGCCGATGCTCACTCTTTATCCGCTGGCGCTGGGCATGGTCTGCTATCGGCTGGCAATCAAACTCGCCGAACACAAACGCACCTTGAGTGCCCTGAGCCGCACCGACAGCCTGACCGGCCTGCTCAACCACGGTGCCTGGAAAGACCTGCTGCACCTCAAGTTCCAGCAGTGCCGCGATCACAACAGCCAGGCCACCCTCGCGCTGATCGACGTCGATCACTTCAAGGTCATCAACGACAGCTACGGGCACATCGTCGGCGATGCGGTGCTCCAGCAACTCAGCCGCGAACTCAAATCCTTGCTGACTGAAAGCGAGCTGGCCGGCCGTTACGGCGGCGACGAGTTCTGCGTGATCCTGCCCAATCTGCCACTGAGCAGAGCCGAAGCGCTGATGGAGCAACTGCGCCAGTCCCTGCACCAATACCGTCATCCCGATGTGCCGGAGTTGCGGGTCAGCCTGAGCATCGGGCTGGCACGTTTTCACCCGACTTATCCGGATGCGCTGCACTGGCTGGATGATGCCGACAAGGCGCTGTACACCGCTAAACACACAGGCCGCAACACAATCAGCGTCGCGCTGAGCCGCTCCAATGCCTGACAAGACTTGTACGACAAAGTGACACCGCACTTTCTTGTACAAGTTTAATAAGTTTGTATAAGATCGAGTCGCCAGCCTGGATGCTGGCACTTTAGTGGTCATTGCCCAATGTCGTCAGCTCGTTCGGCCGGCCAGCGCAGGAACAGGGACAACACCTCAGCCCTATTTCCGGAGCGCACCCCGCATGTTTTTCAATCGCCATCAGTCCGTCATCGCTGACCTGCAACACACCATCACCGAGCAATCCGGTTTGCTCGAAGCCATCGACCGCTCCATGGCGGTGATCGAGTTCGATCTCGACGCCGTGGTCCTGCGCGCCAACGACAACTTCCTGAAGACCACGGGCTACAAGGCCGAACAGGTGATCGGTCAGTCCCACCGCCAGTTCTGCCCACCGGAATTTGCTCGCAGCAGCCAGTACACCGAGCTTTGGTCGAAGTTGAAAAACGGTCAGTTCCAGTCCGGCACCTTCGAACGCGTTGACAGCCAGGGCCGGCCGATCTGGCTTGAAGCCAGTTACAACCCGATCAAGGATGCGTCGGGCCGCGTGGTGAAAGTGGTCAAGTACGCCATGGACGTCACCGCCAAGGTGCAGCAGGAAAGCGAAGCCAACGCCAAATTGCAGGCCATCGACCGGGCGATGGCGGTGATCGAGTTCGATCTCGACGGCAACATTCTTACGGCCAATCAGAATTTTCTGACGCGCATGGGCTACACCCAGGCCGAACTCAAGGGCAAACATCACCGTTTGTTCTGCCCCGCGCACCTGGTCAACAGCAGCGCCTACCAGGACTTCTGGCGCCGGCTCAATCAGGGCGAGTTTTTCCACGGGCAGTTCGAGCGCATCGACAAACACGGGCGAACTGTCTGGCTGGAAGCCAATTACAACCCGGTGTACGACGCCGCCGGGCGCCTGTGCAAAGTGGTGAAATTCGCCTCGGACGTCACCGCCCGGGTCGAGCAGCACGAGCAGGATGCCCGAAGTGCCAGCGCCGCTTATCACATCTCGGTCGCCACCCGAAAAGTCGCCGAGCAAGGCACGCAAGTCATTCAGCAAGCGGCCAGCGAGATGCGCGAAATTGCCGATGACATCGCCGAATCATCAACCCTGATCGCCCAGCTCGGCGAGCGCTCCGAGCAGATCACCGCCATCGTCAACACCATCCGTGCGATTGCCGACCAGACCAACCTGCTGGCACTCAACGCGGCAATCGAGGCGGCACGGGCCGGCGAGCAAGGTCGCGGTTTTGCGGTGGTGGCCGATGAAGTGCGACAACTGGCGGCGCGCACCAGCGGCTCGACAGCGGAGATTTCCAACATGATCGGCCTGATCCAGAGCGAAACCCGTCAGGCGATCAAGAGCATGGACGGCACCCGTGGCCGTGCGGCCCAAGGCGTCGAACTGGCGGATCAGGCGGGGACGGTGATTCTGCAGATTCGCGACGGCGCCAGCGAAGCCGTGGACGCGGTGAGCATGTTTGCCAACGAGCGAGCGCCGGGATAGGCCGACACGGGCGACGCAGGGCTATAGTGATTCAACGTCCCAAGCCCTGCCGAGTCCGTCATGACCACCGAAAAAACCGATTCCGCCGCTGCCCCTGTCGATCACCTGCGTTTCCACCGCCCCCACGCCCACCTCAACACCACCTTCGGCAACGACAAGTTCGCCCTGCGGGCCGAGGCGTTTGCGCGATTCTTCGGTACGCCGACCTTCCTCGGCGCGCAGACCCTGATCGTGGTGCTGTGGGTGTGCCTGAACATGTCCGGCGTCACGACCTTCGACGTCTATCCGTTCATCCTGTTGAACCTGGCGTTCAGCCTGCAATCGGCCTATGCCGCACCGCTGATTTTGCTGGCCCAGACCCGTCAGGCCGCGCGGGACAAGGCGCAATCCGACGCCGACGCGCAGCACCGGGAAGCCCTGGCCGTCGCCAACAGCGAACGTCAGGTCCAGGCCGCGAAGAACACCGCGCAATTGCTGGAGCTGCTGGAGCAGAACACCCGGCTCACCGAAATGACCAAGAACCTCACCGAACGCATCGAAGGCCTGACCCGCGAACTGCACGATCACATGCGCCAGAACCCGCAGGCCTGATCACGGCAAACGCAGCGCCCGCCCGAGTTCATCGAACAGCGTGACCACCGAGCGCAACGCGCGGCAGTCCGGGCGGGTCAGCAACCACAGTGCGGTGTCATAACCGTGCAGCGGTTCGCTCAAGGCTCGCAGACCTTCGGTAATCAGAAAATCCGGCAACGCCGCCACGCCGAGCCCGGCGCGCACCAGCTCCGTCACCGACAGCATGCTGTTGCAGCGATAGCCCGGCGTCACGCCCGGCAAATGCTGACGACGCCAGACGACGGTCGGGTGATCGGGCAGAAAATCGTCCGGGGCGATCCAGGTCATGGCGGCCAGATCGGACGCATCGATGTTTTGCAGATAACACTCACTGGCACAGACCCGGTAGGAAATCTTCGTCAGTTCCCGTCCGACCAGATGCTCCGGTGGCGTGCGAGTCAGGCGCAGGGCGATGTCGGCATCGCGGCGGCTGAGGTTGGCGAAATCGTTGGAGGTGCTCAGCTCGATGGTCAGCGCCGGAAAGTTCGGCATGAACTGCGCCAGCGCCGGCAGCAGCAGACCTTGCAGCACCGAATCGGTACAGGTCAGGCGCACCGTGCCGCTGACCACTTCGCCGCCCTGCTCCACACCGATGCGCGCCGCTTCCAGTGCCTGCTCGGCGCGTTCGGCCTGCTCGGCCAGGGTCTGCGCAAGGCTGGTGGGCAGGTAGCCGGCGCGGCTTTTTTCGAACAGTTGCTGACCGAGTGCGGCTTCCAGTCGGCGCACGGCGCGGAACACCGTCGACACATCGACCTTCAACAACTGCGAGGCCCGGGCCAGAGAGCCGCCGCGTACCAGGGCAAGAATCAGCGCCAGATCCGGGAAGTCGAGTCGATAGTGCGTCGCTGCATTAATCACTTGGGGAAACGCCCATATTGAGTGCGTGAACGCCAATCTATAGTGAGCGTCATCCCTCAACAAGCACAGCGAGCACTCATGGAATCCGGAGCCCTGCGCATCGCCCTGATCGGTGACTACGATCCACAAGTCACCGCCCATCAAGCAATCCCCGTCGCCCTCGGCATGGCGGCGGAACACATTCGCCGCCCCGTCGATTTCGAATGGCTGGCGACGGACCGGATTCACCTCGACACACCGCTCGACGGCTTCGACGGTTTCTGGTGCGTCCCGGCCAGCCCTTACAAGAGTGAAGCGGGCGCGCTGCGGGCCATCCGTTTTGCCCGCGAACAGCAGCGACCGTTCCTCGGCACCTGCGGCGGTTTTCAACATGCGGTGCTGGAATTTTCCCGCCACGTATTGGGCTGGGCCGATGCCGAGCATGGTGAAACCTCTCCCGATTCCAGCCGTGCAGTACTCTCGCCGCTGACCTGCTCGCTGGTGGAAGCGGTGGACAGCATTCATCTGGTGTCCGGTTCTTTGATCGCCAAGGCGTACGAAACCTCCGAGATCCGTGAAGGTTATCGCTGCCGTTTTGGTGTGAATCCGCAGTTCGAGCGGGAATTGCTGACCCATGACCTGCACGCCGTGGGCCACGATTCGGTAGGCGATCTGCGCGCCATCGAACTGAAAAACCATGTGTTCTTTGTTGCGACGTTGTTTCAGCCGGAACGTGCCGCGCTCAAAGGGCAATTGCCACCACTGGTGCGAGCGTTTGTCAAAGCCTGCGCGGAGCAACCTCGATGAAACCGGACACTGAGTGTTTCGCCGTGATTTTCACCTCGACCCGCACCGAGGGCGACAACGGCTTCGCCGAAGCCTCCGAGCGCATGATGCAATTGGTGGCCGGGCAACCGGGGTTTCTCGGTATCGATTCGATCCGGGGCGCGGATGGGGTGGGGATTACGATTTCGTATTGGGAGAGCGAGGCGGCGATTCTGGCCTGGCGCGAGCACCCGGAGCACCGGGTGATTCAGGCGCGTGGGCGGGCCGAGTGGTATTCGGCGTTTCATACGCGAGTGTGCCGGGTGGAGCGGGAGTATCGGTTCGGCAAGTGAGTAATGCGGTGCCATCACTGGCCTCTTCGTCGGATCGCCGCCCGGACCAAGCCCGCTCCCACAGGTACAGCGTAATTTTCAAAACAACCCATAACCTGTGGGAGCGAGCTTGCTCGCGATGGCGGCAAAGGAATTACCGAAAAACCTCAGCCCTTCACCAGACTGCGCACCGCCTCAATCTCCGGCACTTCGCGCTTGCTCATGTAAACGCGCAACGGCTCGGTGATGTTGATCCGGTCGTCGATGTGCTGATCGAGCAGCAACTGGATCAGCTCGCGCTTCAGCGTCATGGTCTGTTCCGTCGCGGGGGCCCAGACGAATTCGCTGGCGGGAATAATGCCGTCATCGGCCACGTCCATGCCGAACGAATCTTCGCTGAAACGCACGATGTACTGGCCGGTCTTGCGGTTGAGGCCGACAAAGCCCTTGAGGTCGTCGGCCGCCTGGCAGATGAGTTGGGATGTGATGCGCATGGTAAACCTCACAAGAGTGATCGAAGGTTTACACGCAGGGCATTGAGGCACACCCTCTGCCGGGGTGGTTGCCGTGGCCAAGCGTACTGCAAACAAACGCACAAAAGTGCGGAAATTTTCGCTTTCAGTACGTTTATGTCGGTCTTGCGATAGCAGGTTTTCGTTTGAGTTGCTAAAAGGGACATCTTCGAAAATACCTGCGAAAGGACCTCGACATGCCCGCCACGTTTACCAAAAGCGCTCTGCTGCTGAGCCTGATGCTCGGCCTCGGCCAGGCCCATGCCGCCGCCCAGCCAAGCCCTGTTGCACTCGCTGCCTCCGAGGGCATTCCGCACCCGGCGGTGATCGCCCACCGTGGCGCCTCCTTCGACGCACCGGAATCCACCGCAGCCTCCTACAAACTGGCCCGGGACCTCGGCGCCGACTACCTGGAAATGGACCTGCAGCGCAGCAAGGACGGCGTGCTGTTCGCCCTGCACGACAACAATCTGCAACGCACCACCGACGTCGCCACCAAGTTCCCGGATCGCAAGGACAGCCCGGCCAACGCCTTCACCATGGCCGAACTGAAAACCCTCGATGCCGGCAGCTGGTACAACAAGGCTTACCCGGATCGCGCGCGCCCGTCCTACGTCGGCCTGCAGATTCTGACCCTGGACGAAATCATCGACATCGCCCAGGCCAACCCGAAGCACAAGCCGGGCCTGTACATCGAGACCAAGGAACCGCAACTGTTCCCTGGCATCGAGCATGACCTGAAGGAAAAACTCCAGGCTCGCGGCCTGCTGATCCCGGCGGGTGCCAAACCGGCGAAAAACGTCGCCAGCGTCGGCGAAAGCAACGGCAAGGTGATCCTGCAGACCTTCGAGAAAAACAGCCTCGAACTGCTGCAAAAGGAAATGCCGCAGGTGCCGAAGATCCTGTTGCTGTGGGTCGGCGAAGGCAGCATCGAGCCGAAATCGAAAGTGACCTTTGCCGAATCCGGCGAGAAGGACAAGAACGTTTTCTACGGCAAGCAAGAGCCGAAATCCGAAGCTGAATTCAAGCAATGGATCGACTACGCCAAGGCCCAGGGTGCCATCGGCACCGGTCCTTCGGCCAAGCTGACTCACGGCGGCGATCAGAGCTATTCGGATCTGGTGCAGCCATGGATGAACAAATACACCCACGACAAGGGCCTGCTGGTACACGTCTACACCGTCGATGAGCCGGTGGACTACGAGAAAGTCATGGCTGCCGGCGTCGACGGCATCTTCACCAACCGCGCCAGCGAACTGCTGAAGTTCTACAAACGCCCGGCCGCCGCCAGTGTGGATCAGGTGCTGAAGAACAACGGTTTCTGATGCAACCGGACACCCCGTGGACAGGCCGCCTCTGGCTGGGGCACGACCATGGCCTGCTCCACGGGATGTCGGGGCGCACTGCGCCCCACTCCCACTATGCGCATCAACTGATTCTTGCGCCTGACCGGCCAGTGACATTGCTGGTCGAGGGCGAAACCGTGACCACTTCCCGGCTATTGATTACGTCCCAGACTCGCCATGCGATTGTCGAGGCGCCGGATCCCGTGTTCACCGTGTATGCCGAACCCTTGCGGTTCGACGCCCAAGTGTTGCGCGGTGCGCTGTTCGACAGTGAGCTGTCGTTGTCGGCACTGGATCACGCCATTGGCCAATGCCCACGCCGCCCGCTGAATGACCCGCGAATCGAACGCGCCCTCGCCACTGTCGATGCCTCGCTGTCGAACAAAGTCGCCGCAAGTGCGGTGGCCGATGCTGCGCACGTGTCCATGAGTCAGTTGCAGCGGTTGTTCGTCAGCCAGGTCGGTTTGCCGGTGCGGCGACTCGTCTTGTGGCGACGATTGCGACTGGCGATGGCGTCAATAATCGCCGGCAGCGCGGTGACCGACGCCGCCCACGTCGCCGGGTTTGCCGATTCGGCGCACTTCTCCCGCAGCCTGAAAAAACTCTTCGGCGTCACCGCCCGCCAGGCGTTGCAGCACATCGAACTGCACCTGTTGGACTGACTCAACGTCGCAAGCCGTCCGGCACTTTCGGTTCCTTGCCCAGCGTTGCCGGTTCGAACGGATCGAGCAATTGCGCCACGTAGTCACGCGGAAAATCCGGACGACTGCCGATGCCCAGGTTACCCTCGCCGATCCGGTAATGCTCCGTATAAAAACCGGTGCCCAGCAACCAGTCCCACAACGTAAAGAACAGCCCGAAATTGACGTCACCGGCGCGCCCGTACTTCATGTGATGAAAGCGATGCAGCGGCGCCCAGGCGAAAATCCGGCGCAACGGGCCGACGCGCATGTCGACGTTCGAATGCTGCAACAACAGCTGGATCGCAATGGCGAACGCCAGCAACACCGCCACCTCGGACGGAATGCCCAGCACCAGCAACGGCAACAGTCCCGCCGTCGCCTCCAGCAATTGATGCAGTGGATGCTTCATCAAACCGTTGAACCCGTAGAGTCGCTCGACGCTGTGATGAATCGCGTGCAACCGCCACATCCACGGCACCCGGTGGCTGGCGTAATGCATCAGGCTCACGCCGGCATCGGCGATGAAAATCGCCAGGCCGACTTGCAGCCACAGCGGCCAGTTCGACGGCCAAGCACCGTCAATCGCCAGCAGCGTCACCAGCCCCGGCAATGCCAACAGGCCGATGGCGTTCAGCGCTTCGTTGACCAGCGCGTGCAGCATGTCGCGACGACGATCGCCGGCCGGGCGATTCCAGTTCACTTCATAAGGCAGCAGCCATTCGGCGGCGAACGACACCGCCAGCGCCACAGCAAACAGCGGCATCAACCACAGCAGCGAATGCCCCGCCAATCCAATACCACCGCCGATGAATCCAACCCAGAATACCGGCGCGTACAACCACGAAAAAATGCGTTTCATGTCCACCTCCATTAATCGAAGGCCGAGCATGAAAGTTTGCGCAGAACGGCGATTGAACAAACGACGCAAACACCTGCGGCGATTTTTAAGGGTGAATTAAGTTGCGGTGACTAACCTGAACTCACTTGAACGAATCACCCAAAGGAATAACCGATGAAAACCCTGACTGCCCTGTTTACCGCTGCTGCCCTGACCCTCACCGCTGGCCTGGCCCAGGCTGACGTTCGTGTCGATCAGATCCCTGAGCTGGTCAAATCCGGCAAGGTCAAGCCACTGGAAGAGCTGAACAAGATTGCCCTGGCCCTGCACCCGGGCGCGACCATCGTCGACACCGACCTGGACAACCATTTCAACGGCTATGAGTACGAAGTCGAGCTGCGTACTGCCGATGGCAAGGAATGGGACGTGGATCTGGATGCGGCCACCGGCAAGGTTCTGAGCAACAAGCAGGATCACTGATAACCCCGCAAGACAAAGCCGCACGATTTTCGGATCGTGCGGCTTTTTTGTGTCTGCGACTTATGCAGAAGTACTGACCAACGCCCCCGACGTACTCGAATCCGACTCCTGCAAAGCCGCCAACAATGCCGCCGTCGCCGTCTGCAACGAAGCCGACGTCGTCGCGATCTGCGATTGCGCAGCCGCAACATCTACCGCCTTCGCATCCTGACTTTCCTGCTTGGCCTGAGCCGCTTGCAACGCCTGTTGCTGTTCCTGCAATTGCTTTTGCAGTTCGGCGATCTGCTTGCGCAGTTCCTTCACGGTATCCGATTCATCATTGCTGGAGCTGCTGTCACCCGATGGCGCCGCACCACCGCCCGCCGCGACTTTGCTGGTGTCGGCCTTCACACCGGTGCTGGCCGCCGCAGAGGTCGAGGTGTCATCGCCCGTGTCGGCAATCGACGTTTTACTGGTGGACGTGGTGACGGTCTGATTGATCGAAACAGACGTGATGCTGACCATGGGAAATCTCCAATGACGGTTATGAATAACCGGCCATCGGCGGCGGCCTGCACGAATTGAGATCGACTGTGTACCGACTCGGTAACCGGGCCGGTACACAGTCGCTGGCGGGTCAGACGCTCAGGCGAGCGGTGACGTCGTTCAGTTGGCCGGACAGGCCGTGCAGGTTCTGGCTGGCGCTTTCGGTGCGCTGCACGTTGTCGAGGTTGGTGCTGGCAATCGACGTGATCTCGGTCAGGTTGCGCGAGATGTCTTCGGCCACCGAGGTCTGCTCTTCAGCTGCCGTGGCGATCTGGCGGTTCATGTCGCGGATCGCTTCCACCGCATGGGTGATGCGCTCAAGCATGGCGCCGGCCTGGGTCACTTGCTCGACGCTTTCATCGCTGCGGGTCTGGCCGCTGTCGATGGCGTGGGCTGCATCCACCGCGCCGGTCTGCACGCTCTGGATGATCTGGTTGATCTCGATGATCGACTCCGCCGTACGCTGCGCGAGGTTGCGCACCTCGTCGGCCACCACCGCGAAACCACGCCCGGCTTCGCCGGCACGGGCCGCTTCGATGGCCGCGTTGAGCGCCAGCAGGTTGGTCTGTTCGGCGATGCCGCGAATCACTTCCAGCACCTTGCCGATGCGCCCGCTATCGGCTTCCAGACGACGGATCACCGTGGCGGTGTTGGCAATTTCACCGCGCATCTGGGTGATGCTGTGGATGGTGCTCTGCATGACTTTCTCGCCCTGCTGGGCGGACTGGTCGGCATCGTCGGCAGCACGCGCCGCATCGGCCGCATGACGGGCGACTTCCTGGGCAGTGGCGGACATTTCATTCATCGCCGTGGCCACCTGATCGGTGCGGTTGAACTGCTCGTTGGTGCCGCCGGCCATCACGGTGGCGATGGCGTTCAACTCGCCGCTGGCGCTGTCCAGATCCTTGGCGCTGCGCTGCAGATGGTTGAAGGTTTCGGCGAGGAAATCGCGCAGGGTGTTGGCCGCAGCAGCCAGATTGCCCAGCTCGTCCTGACGGTCGCTGGCCACACGTTCGACCAGACGGCCCTTGCTCAACTGGGTGACGTAGTCGATGAGTTTGCGGATCGGCTCGACCAGATTGCGGTTGACCAGCCACAGGCTCAGCAGACCGATCAACAGACCGGAAGCGAGCATCACCAGAATCCCCAGCATCACGGTGCGATCGGCGCTGGCGCTGATCAGTGCCGACTGTTCGGTGCCCTGCTTGCGCAGCTCGGCCACCAGCTCGCTCATCTGGTCACTGGCGGCGCGGTCGACGCCTTTGACCGCCACGTCGCCAGCGGTCGGATCGGCACCGGCGGCTACGTAGGCATCGCGACCTTTCTGGTACGCGGCGCCGAGCAAACGATGCTCTTCACGCAGACGTTCGATGCGGGTTTTCAGCGAAGGCTCGAGGCCTTTCTGGTTGGCCAGTTCACCGAGGATGTTCTGCACATCGCGCTGACGGTCTTCGAACTGGCCCCAGTACTTGGCCAGATCTGCCGGTTGCTTGCCGCGCAGCAGGACGTTTTTCCACTCCTGGACCTGCACCTTGAATTGCAGATTGGCTTCGTCGATCAGTTGCGAGGTGTGCAAGGGACCGGCGATCAACTGGCTGTAGCTTTGCACGCCGTTGGACAGAAAATGAAAGCAGGCCAGCGCGATCAACAGCATCGCCAACAGGCTGCCGCTCAGCAGGGCGAGAATTTGCGCTCTCAGGGATTTTTGCAGCATCGCAGGTACTCATGACAGGGATGAGGCACGTCCGACAAGACGTGAATTGTGGCCGGACATCCGTGTCGGCGGACCTTGGCTCTTGGCCGAAGGCGCGCAACCTAACTCATGCGTGATCGGCGTGCCAGAGCACTTCTTGAGAAAATTCCGACCGCCGGTAAGGCATTGATTTTGACGTCATTTCGCTGTCACCAAAACGTCACATTGCATTGCAATGATGCGGCTCAGGTGAATCTGCAAATCCCGCAACAGACGCCTTCCTTGCAGCGAGACTTCATGAACCACAGCCTGGATATCAGCCATCGCGATCCTGATCTGTTTGGCCTGCTTTACGGCTTCCGTTTTCGCCCGGGCGAGCGCGGGCGCGAAGTGGATTCGGCGACCGCCCTGCGCTGTCTGCAGGACGACAGCGACAGCGACAGCGACGAATTCCTCTGGCTGCACCTGAACCTCGCCCACGCCGCGTGCGAGCGCTGGATGAAAAGTCATCTGCAATTGCCCCAGGAATTTTTCGAGGCGCTGCATGAAGGCTCGCGCTCGACCCGCATCGAGCATGTGGATTCGGCGTTGCTGGCGGTGGTCAACGACGTGGTGTTCAACCTCAGCAGCATGGTGTCGTCGGACGTGTCGACGCTGTGGGTCTGCGTGCGCAGCAAACTGATCGTCAGTGCGCGCCTGCAACCGCTGCACTCGGTGGACAAGCTGCGTTCATCGGTGAAGGCCGGCGAGTGCTTTCGCTCGCCGTCGGAATTGCTCGTGCACCTGCTGCGCGATCAGGGCGAAGTGCTGACCCAGATCGTGCGCAAGACCAGCATGAGCGTCGATCAGGTCGAGGACGAACTGCTCTCCTCACGGCTGTCGACCAACCGCGCCGAACTCGGCGCCAACCGTCGGGTGCTGGTGCGCCTGCAACGGCTGCTGGCGCTGGAGCCGGGCTCGCTGCTGCGCCTGCTCAACCGGCCACCGTCCTGGTTGCAGAAGGAAGACGTCAAGGAGCTGCGCAAATCCACCGAGGAGTTCGCGCTGATCATCAACGACCTTACGGCCCTCGGCGAGCGGATCAAGCTGTTGCAGGAAGAGATCGCCGCCAACCTCAACGAACAGAGCAACCGCACCCTGTTCACCCTGACCGTGGTCACGGTGCTGGCGTTGCCGATCAACATCATCGCCGGTTTCTTCGGCATGAACGTCGGCGGTGTGCCGCTGGCCACCGATCCGGAAGGGTTCTGGATTCTGGTGGCACTGGTGGCCACGTTCACCGTGATTGCCGGGCGCTGGGCGTTTCGCAAGCGCGGGGATTATTAGGACCGGCGGCGCGGCTAATCCACCGAACACTGATCTGCCGCAGTCTCTCTGTAATATTTAGCAACGATCATGGGCGACACTCCTTCCCTCGCTCAGGATTGTCCTCCCATGGCTACTCCCTCCCTGACCGCCAGCCCGGCCCCCGCTTCCAGCGGCAGGCCGGCGCTCGACAAGAAAACCGGCCCCTTCACTTACGTGGTGTTCTTCGCCGTGCTGGCCATGGGGATGCTGTTCACCGCCTACAGCCTGATGCACGACATGCACGAACTCGGCACGGTGGTCACCACCTGGACGCCGTTCCTGCTGCTCGGCGTGGCACTGCTGATTGCGCTGGGCTTCGAGTTCGTCAACGGCTTCCACGACACCGCCAACGCCGTGGCCACGGTGATCTACACCCACTCGCTGCCGCCGAACGTGGCTGTGGTCTGGTCGGGTTTCTTCAACTTCCTCGGCGTGTTGCTTTCGAGCGGCGCGGTGGCGTTCGGCATCATCGCGCTGTTGCCGGTTGAGCTGATTCTGCAGGTCGGCTCGTCCGCCGGTTTCGCGATGATCTTCGCCCTGCTGATCGCCGCGATCCTGTGGAACCTCGGCACCTGGTGGCTGGGCCTGCCGGCCTCGTCGTCGCACACGCTGATCGGCTCGATCATCGGCGTTGGCGTAGCGAATGCCCTGATGCACGGTCGCGATGGCACCAGCGGTGTGGACTGGGCCCAGGCCACCAAGATCGGTTACGCACTGCTGCTGTCGCCGCTGGTGGGTTTCGGTTGCGCGGCGCTGTTGCTGCTGGCGTTGCGTGCGTTCGTGAAGAACCGTTCGCTGTACAAGGCACCGGAAGGCAACACCCCGCCGCCATGGTGGATTCGCGGTCTGCTGATCGCCACCTGCACCGGCGTGTCCTTCGCCCACGGTTCTAACGACGGCCAGAAAGGCATGGGCCTGATCATGCTGATTCTGGTCGGCACCTTGCCGATGGCTTACGCCCTGAACCGCACCATGCCTGCCGATCAGACGCTGCAGTTCGCGGCGGTGGCTGAAGTCACCCAGCAGGCGCTGGTGAAAAGCGCCCCGCTGCCGGCCCCGGCCGATCCGCGTCCGGTGCTCTCGGATTACGTGCGCAGCAAGGAAGCCACGCCGCAACTGATCCCGGCCCTCGCCGCGCTGACCGGGCATATCGGTGAAGAAGTGAAAGGCTACGGTTCGCTGTCGAAAGTCCCGGCCGAGGCCATGGGCAACGTGCGTAACGACATGTACCTGGCCAGCGAAACCATTCGCCTGATGGACAAGAACAAGGTCGGCACCTTCGATGCCGACACCACCAACAAACTGCAATTGTTCAAGCAGCAGATCGACAACGCCACGCGGTTCATTCCGCTGTGGGTGAAGATCGCCGTGGCGATTGCGTTGGGGCTGGGCACCATGGTCGGCTGGAAGCGGATCGTGGTCACGGTCGGCGAGAAGATCGGCAAGACCCACCTGACCTACGCCCAGGGCGCGTCGGCGGAAACCGTGGCGATGCTGACCATCGGCGCCGCCGACATGTTCGGCCTGCCGGTGTCGACCACTCATGTATTGTCCTCGGGCGTGGCCGGGACCATGGTCGCCAACGGTGGCGGCCTGCAGATGAAGACCATCCGCAATCTGCTGATGGCGTGGGTGCTGACGTTGCCGGCAGCGATTCTGCTGTCGGGCAGTCTGTACTGGCTGTTTACCCAGATCTTCTGATCGACCCGAATCCCTGTGAGAGCCTTTGCTCCCACAGGGATTTGCGGCAGGAATCAGAGCGTCGAACGAATCAACTCCCCCAGCCAGTCCATGAACACCCGCACCCGCAACGGCAGATGTCGCTGCCTCGCGTACAGCAGTGAAATGCCCATCGCCGGCGCGGTGTATTGCGGCAGTACCGTCACCACCTCACCGGTGTCCAGATAGGTATTCATCCCGGTACGCGGCACCTGGATCAGACCGAATCCCCCAAGACACGCCGACTCGTAGGCATCGGTGCTGTTGACCGTCACGCTGCCGGCCATCGGCACGCGGTGGACCTGCCCGTCCTGCTCGTAGACAAACCCTTCCGAACGCGAACCCAGCACTCCGACGTAATGCACCAGCCGATGCTGCGCCAGATCCTCAAGCGTCTGCGGCACGCCGTAGCACTCAAGATACGCAGGGCTGGCGCAGTTGATCATGCTGAAATCCCCCAGATGCCGCGCGACCACCGATTGGTCGGGCTGCGCGCCGATGCGCACCACGCAATCAAAGCCTTCGGCGAGCAGGTCGACACGGCGATCGGTGCTGCTGATTTCCAGTTCCAGGTTCGGATGACGGGCCATGAATTCCGGCAGCTTCGGCATGATCAGCCGCCGCGACAGAATATTCGGCATATCGACCCGGATCCGCCCGGTCAGCGACGCTTCGTCCTGACGAAACAGGTTCTCGATTTCGTCCATGTGCGACAGCAGATCCTTGCTGCGCTCGTACAGCGCCAGCCCGTCCTGAGTCGCCTGCACCCGGCGCGTGGTGCGTTGCAGCAGACGCGTGCCGAGCAGGGTTTCCAGTGCCTGCACCTGTTCCGATACCGTCGAGCGCGGCAGCCCCAGACTCTCCCCTGCCATCGTGAAACTCGACAATTCGCTGACCCGGACGAAGGTGCGCAGCAGTTCCAGTTTGTTCATGGGCCACCTGTTGATTGTTCGGCATGACCGACCAGTGATTCCGGTTTCAGTCTGTTTATCACCCCACGGCGGATAAATAAACTTTGCTGCATCAACCGTCACTGCTCTCGAGGAAATCCCATGAACCGCAAAATCGCATTGATCACCGGTGCCAGCCGTGGCCTCGGCAAGAACGCCGCCCTGCACCTCGCCGCCCAAGGCGTGGACATCATCGGCACCTACAACAGCCGCGCCGACGAAGCGCAATCGCTGGTCGAGGAACTGAAAACACTCGGCGCCAACGCCGTGATGCTGCAACTGGATGTCGGTCGCAGCGAAGGTTTTGCCGATTTCGCCGTGCGGGTGGAGCAAGCGCTGCAACAGCTCGGACAGCCGCGCTTCGATTTCCTGATCAACAACGCCGGGATTGGCGTGCATGCCTCCTTCGCCGAAACCACGCCGGAGCAGTTCGACCTGCTGATGAACGTACAGTTGAAAGGGCCGTTCTTCCTGACTCAGCAACTGCTGCCGCTGATCAACGATGGCGGGCGGATCATCAACATCTCCAGCGGTCTGGCGCGCTTCACCCTGCCGGGTTATGCCGCCTACGCGGCGATGAAAGGTGCGATGGAAGTGCTGACCCGCTATCAGGCCAAGGAGCTGGGTGCGCGGCAGATCGCCGTGAACATCCTGGCACCGGGCGCCATCGAAACCGACTTCGGCGGCGGCGCGGTGCGCGACAATTCGGCGCTGAATGCGATGGTCGCCAGCAACACCGCGCTGGGCCGTGCCGGCCAGCCGGATGACATCGGTGGTGCACTGGCGCTGCTGCTGTCGCCGGGGGCGCAGTGGATCAACGGTCAGCGGATTGAAGCGTCGGGCGGGATGTTTCTCTAAGCCCGAACAAAATCCGGACAAAAAAATCGCAGCCCTCGCAGGCTGCGACTTTTTGTTTTCAGTTCTGGCAGACGCTGCGCATCACCAGCCGCTCGCGCACCACGTCATAACCCCAGTGGTAGATGTAGGTATACGGCAGGAAGAACAGCAGCACGCCAATGTCGAGCAGGAACGCCTGCCACAGGCTGACCGACAGCCACCAGGCAATCAGCGGCACGCCCATCACGATCAACCCGCCCTCGAACAGCAGCGCATGCGCCACCCGTACCCAGGCGTTACGGGCGATGTTCCAGCGCTTGAGCATGCGGTCGAAGAAGCCGTTGAACACCACGTTCCAGCCCAGGGCCAGCAACGCGATGGCAATGGTGACGGCGCCCATTTCCACCAGCGGTTTGCCCATGATCCACGCCAGCAACGGCGTACAGATCAGGATCGCCAGCAGTTCGAAACCGATGGCCTGGAAGATACGTTCAGTGATGGATTTGTTGGCAGTCATGGCCGAAGTCCTCTGTGAAGTTGGTTGCCATGATCCAGCACCACACCGATACTTCATAACCAATAACCATCGATCAAGGCGATAGTTCATGGCTTCTCAGGAAGTGTTGCTGGCGTTTGTCCAGGCGGCGACTCAGGGTTCTTTTTCGGCGGCGGCGCGTAAACTCGGGCGCAGTCAGTCGACGGTGAGTGCGGCGGTGGCCAGTCTGGAAATCGATCTGGACCTGGTGCTGTTCGACCGTAGCAGCCGCAAACCGACCTTGACCCCGGCCGGTCACGTGATGCTGCAACGGGCCGAGGCGATTCTGTCGGCCACCAGCCGACTGGAAATGACCGCCCGGCAATTGGCTCAAGGTGTCGAGCCGAAACTTACGGTGGCGATTTCCGACACTTATCAGTCCGACCGTTTCGAAGCCGCATTGGTGGGCTTCGAGCAGCGGTATCCGGATCTGGAGCTGGAATGCCTGATCGCCGAGTGCGATGACCTGATCGAACTGGTGCAGCGCGGTCGGGCGCATCTGGCATTCGCCGAGATGCAGGACAACTACCCGCCGGACCTGGCGACCGCGACCGTCGCCGAACGCACTGAAATCGCCTTGTTCGTCGGCCGTAATCATCCATTGGCGACGCAGGAATCCATCGATCAAACAGCCCTTGAACAGCATCGCGAGCTGCGCCTGGCCACCATCGTCAATCCCTATGACAGTCGCGGCAAAGGTCGGGTGTGGTCGGCGCCGAGTTATCTGATGCTGCTGGAGATGGCCCAGAAAGGCTTCGGCTGGGCGCCACTGCCGCGCTGGCTGGTGGAGCATTTCGGCAATGACTCGCTGGTGGAACTGAACGTGCGTGGCTGGCCGAAACCGGTGTTCGTCGATGCGCTGTGGTCGCGGCTGTACCCGCCGGGGCCGGCGGGGAGCTGGTTGCTCAGCAAGATGCTGGAATAGCTCAAGCCGCTTCGATGGCTGCCGGGCGGTTCACTTGAAAATACTCGTGTAATCCGCGCATCGTCGGCAATTCCAGCGCCTGCGCCGCATAACACAACCCCACCCGCCGGGTCGGCGCCGGCAGGTGCAGCGCACGCACGACAATGCGTTCATGCCCGCTCACCAGCGACTGCGGCAACATCGCCACGCCGACACCCGCCGCCACCATGTGCAACGCTTGCTGCAACGAACCGGCATGCCCCGCCACCGCTTCCGGTGAACGTCCGTACAGCGCCATCAACCGCTGATGGGACGGATGTTGCGGACAAGTAATCCAGTCCTCGATCGGCGCCCAGCCTGCCTGCGCGTTGGCCATCGAGTGATCGAGGGGCAGCGCCATCACATAGGACTCTTCCCACAGCGGCAGGAACAGTTCGTCCTCGCAACACATTTCCTCGACCGCCAACCGACCATCGCCGTGACAGCCCTCCTCCAGCGTCAGCAGCAGATTGGGCAACGCCTGATGGGCCATGCGCACGAAAGCTTCGATGTGACTGGCGGCGATGTCACCCTCGATGCCGAGGGTCAGCGGCGCACGGTTTTCGCGGCCGCGAAACATCCGGCTCAACGCCTCGGACTCAGCCACCATCCGTCGTGCCTGCGGGTACAGCAGCCGCGCTTCGTCACTGACCTCCACACCACGGGGCTGACGCACGAACAGCGTCGCGCCGAGCTCTTCTTCCAGCTGTTTGATGGTCACCGACAACGTGGGCTGACTGATGAACAGCCGTTGCGCGGCGGCGGTGATGTTGCGTTCCTCGAATACGGCGAGGAAGGCTTTGAGATGACGGATATCCATAGGAGATTCCGATGGCAGACAGAGGAATAAGGCATTTTTCAGCCTCCAGCGGGCTAAATATACTGCGTCCCGAATCTGGTTATTTGTTTTTCTTATCTCAGGAGTTCAACCATGGGCAAGCCACTGATCATCATCACCGGCGCCAGCTCGGGCATCGGCGAAGCCACCGCCCGCCGCTTGAGCGCTGCCGGCCATCCGCTGCTGTTGCTGGCGCGCCGTATCGAACGCCTCGAAGCACTGGCACTGCCGAACACCTTCAGCCGCCGCGTCGACATCACCGACCGCGATGCTCTGCTGGCCGCTGTGGCCGAGGCTGAAGCGCAGTTCGGCCCGGCCGATGCGCTGATCAACAACGCCGGGGTGATGCTGTTGGGCGAAATGAGCAAACAGGACCCGGCGCAGTGGGACCAGATGCTCGACGTCAACGTGAAGGGCCTGCTCAATGGCGTGCACGCGGTGGTCGCCGGGATGATCGAGCGCAAGCACGGCACCATCATCAACGTCAGTTCGGTGGCCGGGCGCAAGACCTTTCCGAACCATGTGGCGTATGTCGGGACCAAGTTTGCAGTGCATGGGCTGTCGGAGAACCTGCGTGAAGAACTGGCGCCGCATAACGTGCGGGTGACCACGATTGCGCCGGGGGCGGTGGAGACCGAGTTGTTGAGCCATACCACGGATGAGGCGATCAAGACTGGCTATCAGGCGTGGAAACAGGACATGGGTGGCACGGTGTTGAGCGCCGAGGATGTGGCGACAGCGATTGCCTATGCGTATGGGCAGCCGCAGGGGGTTTGTATTCGCGAGATTGTGATGGCTGCTACGCGGCAGCAGGCCTGATCCCATTTTTTCAAGGGCGATTGCTCGGCGCCAGCTCCTGCAATCGCCCTTCGATAAACCTGCGTTCCGGCTCCTGACGGGTCAGTTCCAGGGCTCGCCGGTAAGCCGCCCTAGCCTCCTCAACCCGCCCCAGCTGCCGACAAAACTCCGCCCGCGCCGAATGCGCCAGGTGGTAATCCTGCAACTCCCCGCGCTCCAGAATCCCTTCGATCAAGGTCAACCCCGCCAACGCCCCGTCACGCTTGGCCACCGCCACCGCCCGGTTCAACTCGATCACCGGCGACGGCACCGCCCGCAGCAACACGTCATACAGCCCGACGATCTGTTCCCAGTCTGTCTCTCCTGCCGTCGGTGCTTCGGCGTGCACTGCCGCAATCGCCGCTTGCAGGCAATACGGCCCGAAGCGTCCGGTGGTCAGCGCCCGCTCCACCAGATTGCAGCCTTCTGCAATCAGATCGGCATTCCACAATCCGCGATCCTGATCATCCAGCAGAATCAACTCACCACTTGGCGATGAACGAGCCGAACGCCGCGACTCATGCAACAGCATCAATGCCAGCAAGCCCATGACTTCCGGATCCGGCAACAACTCCAGCAGCAGACGCCCCAGACGAATCGCCTCACGAGTCAAATCCTCGCGGGTCACCTGGGCGCCGCCGGACGCCGAGTAGCCTTCGTTGAACACCAGATAAATCACCCGCAACACGCTGTCGAGGCGCTCGGGCAATTCGCTCAGGCTCGGGACTTGATAGGGGATTTTCGCGTCGCGGATCTTCGCCTTGGCGCGCACGATGCGCTGGGCAATCGCCGCCGGGGCCGAGAGAAATGCGCGGGCGATTTCTTCGGTAGTGAGGTCGCAGACTTCGCGCAGGGTCAGCGGCACTTGCGCGTCCGCCGCCAGCGCCGGGTGGCAGCAGGTGAAGATCAGGCGCAGGCGATCGTCTTCCACGTCTTCAACGTCCCATTCGGACTGTTCCAGCTCTTCCAGTTGCGCCAGCAGCAACGGCTGCGAGGCCTTGAACCGCGCGCGACGGCGCAACACGTCGATGGCCTTGAAGCGCCCGGTGGACACCAGCCACGCCCGTGGATTGTCCGGCACGCCATCCTGCTGCCAGCGCTCGACCGCGACAAAGAACGCCTCGTGCAAGGCTTCTTCGGCGAGGTCGAAATCGCCTAGCAGACGGATCAGGGTCGCGAGGATCCGCCGCGACTCTTCGCGGTAGACCTGCGCGACCCGGGCCGCGACCTCAGACATTCAACTGCCGCACGGGACGCACTTCGACGCTGCCGACCCGGGCCGCCGGAATGTTGCCGGCGACCTGAATTGCTTCGTTGAGGTCCCGCGCGTCGATCAGGTAGAACCCGGCCAGTTGCTCCTTGGTCTCGGCGAACGGGCCATCGGTGATCGACAACTTGCCGTTGCGCATGCGCACCGTGGTGGCGGTCTGCACCGACTCCAGCGCTTCGGCCGCGACCATCCGGCCGCTGCCCTGGATCGACTCGGCGTAGGCCCAGCACTCGGCGTCTTCCGGGCTGTCGGGCGACGAATGCAGCAGGCGCTCATCGCTGTAGACCAGGCATAAATACTTCATGGCGTTCTCCTGAATCGGACGGATCAACTATGGCTGAAGATCAGGGTTTCGCATCGAACAGCGTCGAGCCGGTCATCGGATCGAACGGTGCCGACCAGTGTTCGTGGGCAATTTTCCAGGTCCCGCCAACAAGGCGATAGCAGGCAGTGGCGCGCATCCAGCAGCTCTGGGTTTCGCCCTTGTCATTGGTGCCGCCGCAGTTGGCGACCCAGTGGGCGAAGGCGATGTTGTCGCCGGTCTCGATGGCGATTTCGTGGAATTCGAAGATGTGCGGGCCGGGGCACATTTCCATACAGGCGATCCAATGGGCACGGTAGGCCTCCTTGCCCTTGAATTGCAGGGCCTTGATCGCATCGAACGAGAGGATGTCGTCGGCGTACAGGGTCATGACCTTTTCCACGTCCTTGGTCATGACGGCCTGACGGTAGGTGTCGATGATGGCTTGAATCTGCGCTTGCGTACTCATGGGTTTTCTCCCTGTTTTTTGTTGTGAAGACACCCTTTGTCGTTCGGCGATTGGCCGGATCGACAGTTGAAACAAAAAAATTCCGAAGAAGACAAAATCGCTAGAATCCGGGACTCATCTTTGTAGGAAAAAGGAAATTCCCGTGTCAGCCCGACTCGTGCCTTACGAAAGCCTGAACGCCACCCAACGCCAACAGGTCGAGGCCATTGAAATCCACGCCGAACAGATCAAATTCTCCGGCGACATCCACGGCGCCCTGCACACCCTGCTGTCGAAACCCGGCCCCGGCGTGAAAGGTTTTGCATTGCTCGCCGAGGAAGTACCAGTGGCATTCCTGCTGCTCAAGCGCCCGCCGGTGTTGCCGGAATGGGCCGATGAACACAGCGCCACCCTGCATGCCTTGCAGGTCGATCACCGCGCCCAGGGCAAGGGTTATGGCAAGGCCTGTCTGCTGGCGTTGCCGGACGTTGCGCGTCAGGCCTGGCCGGAGATCAAAGGGCTGGAACTGTCGGTGGACGCCGACAACGACGCCGCGATTGCGCTGTACGCCAAATATGGCTTCGTCGACAGCGGCGAAGCGTACAAGGGTCGCATCGGTTACGAGCGGCGCATGGGGCTGTTCTTCTAATCGTCGAGGGAGCAACGATGATCGATTCAATCGAAGCGCTGGAAGCCATTTACGGACTGCCCCACGAGCGGGCAGTGCGCAAGCAGATCGGCTTTCTCAACGAGGACTATCAGGCGATGGTCCGGGTCTCGCCGCTGGTGATTGTCAGTTCGGTGGGCGCCGATGGCATCGACGGTTCACCACGTGGTGATGCGCCGGGGTTTGTGCGAATCATCGACGAACGCACCCTGGCCCTGCCGGATCGCCCGGGCAACAACCGCATCGATACCTTGCGCAACGTGCTGCACGATCCACGGGTGTCGCTGCTGTTCATCATTCCGGGGATTGGCGAGACGTTGCGGGTCAATGGCACCGCAACTATCAGCGCTGATCCGGAGTTGCTGGAAAGTTTCGCGGTCAACGGCAAACCGGCGCGCACGGTGTTGCTGGTGACGGTGGACGCGGCGTTTTTCCATTGCTCGAAAGCGTTTGTGCGTTCGGATGCGTGGAATCCGCAAACTCATCTGCCGCGCTCGGCACTGCCGACGGCGGGAGCGTTTCACAAGCGCCTGAATGATGGGCAGTTCGATGCCGAGGCTTATGATCGCGAAGCCCCGACCAGAGTGCAGAACAGCCTTTACTAAATCAGGTGCACAAGCGCCGCAAAAACCTGTGGGAGCTGGCTTGCCAGCGATAGCGGTGGTTCAGTCGACATCAATGTTTGATGTGCCGACGCCATCGCTGGCAAGCCAGCTCCCACAGGTTCCGCGTAATGACTTACAGAGCCAGAATCATCTCGTGCCACGCCATCCCGCCGTGGTCGGACTCGGACGGTTTGATGTAGGCGAAACCGAATCCGGCGTACAGCGGGATGTGCCGTTCCTTGCACATCAGATGGATCGTCGCCTTGCCCTGCTCGCGCATGCGCTCGATGAACTCGCCCAGCAGGCGCTTAGCCAGACCCAGGCCCTGATAATCCGGGTGCACCACCACTGACATGATCACCACGTTCGGCCCGGCCGGGTCGTGGCCGATCAGTTCCTTGAACGCCTCGTCGGACATCTGCACGTCAAACGCCGCACCGGAGTTGATGAACCCGGCTACCTGCCCGTCCACTTCCGCGACGATGAAACCGTCCGGCCAGGTGGCGATGCGCGTGGCGATCTTCTCGCGGGTCGCGGCTTCGTCGCCTTCATAGGCGAGGGTTTCGATGGCGTAGCAGCGATCCAGGTCGGCGGCGGTGACGTGGCGGATGACGGTGTTCATGGCGGCTCGAAATCAGTGAAAACAAGGACGCCAAGGATAAAGGAATAAGATGTTCATATCGATCCGCGCGGGCGGCGTAAAGCCTGCGTATAAGCGCTTTTCTTCGGATTCGGGACGGTCTATTCCTGAACACTGTCTCTGATCACCCGAAGGGGAAACAGCTTATGAGCAGCGTGGAAATCGGTTTGTTGATGGTGTTGGGCATCAGCTTCTTCGGCTTCATCACCCTGGGCATCGACCTGTTGCGGGCGCGACGGATCAAGGGCAAATAGGGCTCGAACGGCAGCGCGAAGCGGGTTCGCGCTGCCGGTTGCCCATCAGGTTTTCTTTTCGACCGGGATGCAGATTTCCAGCTTGCCGGTTTTGAGCTTCGGGTTGAAATCGGCGCTGTAGCGTTCCAGCTCCGGGGCATTGAGGCCCTTGTATTCGGAGGCCGGCAGCCAGGTTTTATAGATGTACTCAAGGGTCTGCGGCAGCAGGTCGAGCGAACCCTTGTGCTCGAACACCGCGTACTGGCGCGGGAGGATTTCGATCCACGGATACTTTTCCTGCGGAAAGTCATCCAGCTTCCTGATTTCGACCCCGGCCATGTAATCGAAACCGCCGTTGCCGTCAAAATTGCTGCAGACGCCGTAGGTCACTTCACCCTTCTGCCCCGGAATATTTCCGATGTGCGGGATGAGTTTTTCCCACAGCGCAGGGATGTCCTGGACGGTCTCTTTGGTAAAGCGATCGCGAAAACCTGCAATCAGCAGGAAGTGTCCATGTTCGAAGCGAGGTTCAGCCACTTCGACGCGTTTTTGCTCATCCATGACTCGACTCCTTGGAACGAAAAAAGTGGGTTCGGCTGGGAGTATAGAAGCCAAACCCGATTCGCACATTTACAGCGTATGCAGCGCTTCGGCGGCGCCGGAGCCGACGAATTCGTTATAGCCGGATACGATCACGTAGACCGCGAAATAGCAGAAGATCGCTGCAGATGCCATGTAGGAATAGCGCAACAGCTTGTCGCCCAGCAGTTTGCCGCCATGGCTCGCGGCGAAGCACAGGCCCGCCGACCACAGCAGCCCGGCACACAGAAAACCGCCAAGAAACAGCGCCGAACTCAGAGGCCCGCCGCCACCGGAACGGGCAATCAACGTGCCGCCCACCGCCGCGAACCAGAGGATGGCGCTCGGCGACGACATGGCGAGAAATATCCCGCGGAAGAATTCCTTGCGATGGGAGTTTTGGCCGACTTCCGCCGTCGCTGCCAGCTGCGCCTCGTGGTGGATCGCCGAATAGATCATCTTCGCCGCGAAGTAGATCAACAGCGCCGAACCGCCGATCCACAGCACCCAGCGCACGGTTTCGTATTGCAGCAGAACGGTCATTCCGGCCAGGGCCAGCACCGCGTAGATCAGGTCACCGACGCAGGTGCCGAGGCCCAGCGCGAAGCCCTGAAAATAGCCGCGCTGCATGGCCAGGGTGATCATCGCGATGTTGGCCACGCCGATGTCCAGGCACAGCGAAAGGCTCAGCAAGAAGCCGCTGGTGAATTCCATTGACCGTTTTCCTTGGGAAAAAATTGTTGTCGTGCACGCTGGACAGTCTGCCATCGCTGCCCTTATCTTCCGCCACAGGTCACCGCAGTGACCAGCGTCGCTCGGACGGTTCCGGGCGCTTACGTTATCCGAGGCAACAATGGCTGAACAAGGTTCGCCGCGCCGCTTTGCGCGCATAGATCGACTCCCCCCTTACGTTTTCAACATCACTGCCGAGCTGAAGATGGCCGCCCGACGTCGTGGCGAAGACATCATCGACTTGAGCATGGGCAACCCCGACGGCGCCACGCCGCCGCACATCGTTGAAAAACTGGTGCAGGTTGCACAACGCGAAGACACCCACGGTTACTCCACGTCCAAAGGCATTCCACGCCTGCGCCGGGCGATTTCCAACTGGTACAAGGACCGCTACGAGGTCGATATCGACCCGGAAAGCGAAGCCATCGTCACCATCGGCTCCAAGGAAGGCCTGGCACACCTGATGCTGGCGACCCTGGATCAGGGCGACACCGTGCTGGTGCCGAACCCGAGCTACCCGATTCACATCTACGGTGCCGTGATTGCCGGCGCCCAGGTGCGGTCGGTGCCGCTGGTGCCGGGCGTGGACTTCTTCGACGAGCTGGAACGGGCGATTCGCGGCTCGATCCCTAAGCCGAAGATGATGATCCTCGGCTTCCCGTCCAACCCGACCGCACAGTGCGTGGAGCTGGATTTCTTCGAACGGGTGATCGCCCTCGCCAAACAGTATGACGTACTGGTGGTGCACGACCTGGCTTACGCCGACATCGTCTACGACGGCTGGAAAGCCCCGTCGATCATGCAGGTGCCGGGCGCCAAGGACATCGCGGTGGAGTTCTTCACCCTGTCCAAGAGCTACAACATGGCGGGCTGGCGCATCGGTTTCATGGTCGGCAACCCGGAGCTGGTCAGCGCTCTGGCGCGGATCAAGAGCTACCACGACTACGGCACGTTCACCCCGCTGCAGGTGGCCGCGATTGCTGCGCTGGAAGGCGATCAGCAGTGCGTGCGCGACATCGCCGAGCAGTATCGCCAGCGCCGCAACGTGCTGGTCAAAGGCCTGCATGAACTGGGCTGGATGGTCGAGAACCCGAAAGCCTCGATGTACGTCTGGGCGAAGATTCCCGAAGCCTACGCGCACCTCGGTTCGCTGGAGTTCGCCAAGAAGCTGCTGGCGGAGGCCAAGGTCTGCGTCTCGCCGGGTGTCGGTTTCGGTGAGTACGGCGACGATCACGTGCGCTTCGCGCTGATCGAAAACCAGGACCGGATTCGTCAGGCAGTACGCGGGATTCGCGGGATGTTCCGGGCGGATGGCCTGGGCACCAAGTAACAGCCTCCGCAATCTGATCGTTCCCACGCTCCGCGTGGGAACGATCTAGGCACAAAAAAACCGCATCGCTGCGGTTTTTTTGTGTCTTGCGTTCGAGGTTAAACGAACAGCGACAGCAACAGAATGAAGCCCAACCCCACCACCGACAGGATGGTTTCCATCGCTGTCCAGGTCTTGAACGTCTCGGCCACGGTCATGTTGAAGTACTGCTTCACCAGCCAGAAACCGGCGTCGTTGACGTGGGACAGGATCAGGGAACCGGCACCGGTGGCCAGCACCAGCAGCTCACGGTTCACGCCCGGAATCATCCCGACCACCGGCACCACGATGCCCGCGCCAGTAATGGTCGCCACGGTGGCCGAACCGGTCGCGATACGGATCACCGCCGCCACCAGCCACGCCAGCAGGATCGGCGAGATCTGCGCGCTGACCGCCATGTGGCCGATCACGTCGCCCACGCCGCTGGTCACCAGCATCTGCTTGAACCCGCCGCCGGCACCGATGATCAGGATGATCGCGGCGGTAGGTGCCAGGCTCGCATCCAGCCACTTGAGCATCTGTTGGGAACCGATGCCTTGTTTGTGACCGAAAGTGTACAGCGACAGCAGCAACGCCAGCAGCAGCGCCGAGATCGGGTGACCGATCATGTCCATCCAGGTGCGGAAGAAATGACCGTCCGGCAGCGCCACGTCGGCGAAGGTTTTCAGCAGCATCAGGAACACCGGCAGCAGCACGGTGACCAGGGTGATGCCGAAGCTTGGCAGCTTGGTCGAATCGGTTTCACGGGCCAGTTGATCGACCAGTTCCTGATTCGGCGTACCCGGAATGTGCTTGGCGATGAACGTACCGAAGATCGGACCGGCAATGATGGCGGTCGGCAGCGCGACGATCAGACCATAGAGGATGGTCTTGCCGATGTCGGCACCGAACACGCCGATGGCCAGCAGCGGGCCCGGGTGCGGCGGCACCAGGCCGTGTACGGCGGACAGGCCGGCGAGCAGCGGGATACCGATCTTGATGATCGACACGCCGGTGCGGCGAGCAACGATGAACACCAGCGGAATCAGCAGCACGAAGCCGATTTCGAAGAACAGCGGAATGCCCACCAGGAACGCGGCGAACATCATGGCCCACTGCACGCGCTCTTTGCCGAACGCGCGGATCAGGGTCTGGGCGATCTGATCGGCACCGCCGGATTCGGCCATCATCTTACCGAGCATGGTGCCCAGCGCGAGGATGATGCCGACGAAACCGAGCACGCCACCGAAGCCGTCCTGGAACGCCTTGATGATGGTGCCGATCGGCATGCCGGACGTCAGGCCGAGGAACGCGGCGGCGATGGTCAGGGCAATGAAGGGGTGAATCTTGAACTTGGTGATCAGGACGATAAGCCCGATCACCGTGACTACTGCATCAAGCAGCAGGTAGGCGTCATGGGACATGCCAAACATTGGGGGTGTCTCCTGGTTTGTTGTTGTTATTAAAGCGGGTTAATCAGAAGTCGAAAGGACAGCGCTATCTTCACAATCACACTCATACCGCCTGTTTCAGGCCATGGGCCTGCCACCAGACGTGGGCTTGCGACGCAAGTTCTTCCACGCTGTGGATCGAGGCGTTCAGGGCCAGGGTCAACGGCTCGCCTACCGGCGATTCGAGGGTGGCGAACTGGCTTTCGATCAGCGTCGCCGGCATGAAGTGGCCCGGGCGATGGGACACACGGTCAGCAGCGACTTCTGGCGTCAATTCGAGGAACACGAAGCCCAGGCCCGGCAAGGCGCTGCGCAGACGTTCGCGGTAAATGTGCTTGAGTGCCGAGCAGGTCAGCACCGGGCGTTCGCCCAGAGCGTCAACACGACGCAGCTCATCGCACAGGCTGTCGAGCCAGCCGGCACGGTCTTCGTCGTTCAGGGGGATCCCCGCGCTCATCTTTTCGATGTTCGCGGCCGGATGGAAAGTATCGCCTTCAATGGCAGTGGCGCCGCTCAATTGGCACAGGGCCTCGCTGACGCACGTCTTGCCGCAACCGGCAACGCCCATGATGACCAGGGCGGTGATGGGATGATTCATGTAACACCTCAGCGCGCAGACAGCGCTACCTTTGCTAGCTATGACTCTAGTGCACAGGCAGAAGTTGCCGACGCCTTCTTGTCGTTTTTTTGGGTTGCAGCAGGTTTTGTCCCAACGCCAAAAAGCGAGGATCAGGCAGGACCTCGCTTACGCATTTGCAGCTGCATAAGGACAGCGCTACCTTAGTGCCTTGATTTTTGTTTGGCAAGCCGCCCGATGACCACCCCTAAAAACGATAAAAACACCCGCACCACCGGCCGTCCCACCCTCAATGAAGTCGCCCGGCTGGCCGGCGTCAGTCCGATTACCGCTTCTCGCGCCCTGCGCGGGGTCAGCACCGTCGCCACCGAACTGGTGGAAAAAGTCCAGAAAGCCGCGCTGGAACTCAACTACGTGGTCAACCCCGCCGCCCGCGCCCTGGCCTCGGCCCAGAGCCATTCAGTGGTGGTGCTGGTGCCTTCGCTGGCCAACCTGTTGTTCATCGACACCCTGGAAGCCATTCATCGGGTGCTCACGCCCAAGGGCTTCGAAGTGCTGATCGGCAACTTCCACTATTCCCGCGATGAAGAAGAAAACCTGCTGCGCAACTACATGGCCTATCAGCCACGGGGCCTGCTGCTGACCGGTTTCGACCGCACCGAAAGTTCGCGGCGGATGATCGAGGCCAGCAACATTCCCTGCGTGTACATGATGGAACTGGACAGCGCCGCCGGCGTGAACTGCGTCGGTTTCTCGCAACTCAGCGCCGGGGAAACCGCCGCCGAGCATTTGCTGTCCCGGGGCCGCAAGCGCCTGGCGTACATCGGCGCGCAGCTCGATCAGCGCACCCTGCTGCGCGGTGAAGGCTTCCGTAAAGCATTGCAGAAGGCCGGTCGCTACGACCCGGATCTGGAAGTGCTGACCCCGCGTTCATCCTCCGTGGGCCTGGGCGGCGAGTTGTTCCTGCAACTGCTGGCGGCGCATCCGGATGTCGATGCGATCTTCTTCGGCAACGACGACCTGGCTCAGGGCGCCCTGCTCGAAGCCCTGCGCAACGGGATCAGGATTCCCGAGCAAGTGGCGATCCTCGGCTTCAATGACCTGCCGATGTCCGAGCACATGGTGCCGCGTCTGAGCAGCATCAACACCCCGCGTGAGGCCATCGGCCGGCGTGCGGCGGAGCAGATGCTGACCTTGATGGCCGGTAACAGCGTGGCGCGGCCGGTCGAGGACATGGGCTTCGAACTGAAAATCCGCGAAAGCACCTGACTCAACCGCCCAGCAACTCCACAAGAGCCAGCGCCCCCTTCTGCAACGGCTGGCTCTTGAGCCACACCGCGTGCACCGGCAGCACCAGACCGTTTTCGATGTTGCGGAAATTCAGCCGTTTCAATCGTCCGCTATCGAGCCACGGCTGCACCACCGACAGCGGGAAATTGCCCCAGCCCAACCCTGCCTCGACCATCTCCAGCGCCGTCTCCAGACTGTCGGTGCGCCAGTGGGATTCAGCCACCAGCGGCCGGGTTTCGCTGATCGGCAAATCGCGGCTACCGACCACAATCTGCCGCACATGCACCAGATCCTCGAGAAACAGATCCTGCCCCTGCAACAGCGGGCTGTCCGCTGCCAGCGTAGCGATCATTCGCTCGCTGCCGACAAACTGAAAACGCTCCAGCACGTTCACACTCAACCCGGCGAACGCCAGGCACACGCTGACCCGGCCACTGTGAAGCATCGCCAGCACGTCATCCTGCGGCGCGGTCAGTACTTCGATGTCGAGCAGCGGATGGCGCTCACTGATTTCCTTGATGGCCGCCAGTAACCGTCGCCGGTCGATATCCGCCGCCACGCCGATCGACAACTTGCTCTCCAGCCCCAACGACAGCTGCACGGCATGCACCTGCAATTGCTTGAGCTGATCGGCGATCAGTCGCGCATGGGGCACCAGCGAAAGCGCCATGGCCGTGGGTTGCGGTTCGCGGTGGCTGCGGTCGAACAGCGGGTAGCCGAGTTCGGCCTCCAGATTGCCGATGGCCATGCTTACCGCTGACGGGACTTTGCCCAACGCCCTGGCAGCGGCGGAAAACGAGCCGCGTTCGATTACGGCAAGAAACAGTTCGATGCTTTCGCTGTTGAAATTCACTTCACATACCTATCAATAAAACTGAAAGCTTCTGACTTTTTCTGTCATCACCATTGAAGCTATCTTTCGTCGCCTTCGCCAGCCCCGTTGGCCACAAGTCGCAAGAAAGAGGCAATTCCCCATGCAAGGCGTCAAACGCAAACTGGTCTACGTGTCGCTCTATGAAGTGATCGGCATGACCTTCTCGGCCCTCGGCCTGGCCCTGTTGTCCGGCACCTCGCCCGGCAGCACCGGTCCGCTGGCGGTGATCATCACCACCATCGCCGTGACTTGGAACTTCATCTACACCTCGCTGTTCGAGCGCTGGGAAAGCCGTCAGGTGTCGCGCACCCGCACGGTCAAACGGCGCATCGCCCACGCCGTCGGTTTTCAACTGACGCTGATCGTGTTCCTGATTCCGCTGATCGCCTGGTGGATGAACATCAGTCTGGTGCAGGCCTTCCTGCTGGATCTGGCGCTGATCGTGTTCATCCCCTGCTACACCTTCGCCTTCAACTGGCTGTTCGATAAGGTGTTCGGTTTGCCGGCCTCGGCGCTGCCGGATCCTGCACCCGCAGCATGAATCGCTGATTGGTAAGCGGATATTGCAAGAAATCGGCGGTTTTCCTGCGTAAGCCGCCGATATAAGCAATCCTTGATTTCCGATAGCAGGCTAAGCTTTTCCATCATAAAAAAATGGATCGGCCCATGACTGCACACGCCCCCGCCACCGCGCAACGCGACGGCATCGACCCGATACGCGCCGCACAGATTTCCGCCCGCATCGACCGCCTGCCGGCAGTCGCCACGATCTGGCGGCTGGTTGCGTTGCTATCGATTGGTGGTTTCTTCGAACTCTACGACCTGTTCCAGACCGCCTACATCAGCCCCGGCCTGATCCGCGACGGCATTTTCGCCACCGGCAATCAGGGCGTGTTCGGCTTCTCCGATCAAGCGGCTTTCGCCTCGGCGACGTTCCTCGGGCTGTTTCTCGGTGCCAGCCTGCTAAGCCCGATGGCGGATCGTTTCGGGCGACGGGCGATCTTCACCTTCGCGCTGGTCTGGTACACCGTGGCCACGGTGCTGATGGGCGTGCAGAGTTCGGCGCTGGGGATCATCTGCATGCGTTTTCTGGTGGGCATCGGCCTCGGCATCGAGCTGGTGACCATCGACGCCTACCTCTCGGAACTGGTACCCAAGCGCATGCGCAGTTCGGCGTTTGCCTTCGCGTTTTTCGTGCAGTTTCTGTCGGTGCCGGCGGTGGCGCTGATGTCCTGGTGGCTGGTGCCGCAGGCGCCGTTCGGGGTGTCCGGCTGGCGCTGGGTGGTGTTGGCGAGTGCAGTGTTTGCGCTGTTCATCTGGTGGTTGCGCAAACGCCTGCCGGAGTCGCCGCGCTGGCTGGCCCAGCATGGCCGTTTCGATGAGGCGAACCGGATTCTCGACGACATCGAGGCACGCTGTGAGAAGGATCATCGTCAACCACTGGACGCACCGGAAGCGGTAGCCGTGGATGTCGAAGGCAAGGGCCGTTTTGCCGATATCTGGCAGCCGCCCTACCGTCGTCGGGCCTTGATGCTGATCGTCTTCCACATCTTCCAGGCCATCGGCTTCTTTGGCTTCGGCAACTGGCTGCCGGCGTTGCTGTCCGGTCAGGGTGTCAGCGTCACTCACAGCCTGATGTATGCGTTCATCATCACCCTCGCCTACCCGCTCGGGCCGCTGCTGTTCGTCAAATTCGCCAACCGCTTCGAGAACAAGTGGCAGATCGTCGGCTCAGCCCTCGGCGCCATGACTTTCGGCACCTTGTTCGCCCTGCAGACCAGCGCCGTCGGCCTGATCTTCTGCGGAGTGATGATCACCTTCTGCAACGCCTGGCTGAGCTTCAGTTATCACTCCTATCAGAGCGAACTGTTCCCCACCAACATCCGCGCCCGGGCGGTGGGGTTCTGCTATTCGTTCAGTCGCTTGTCGACGGTGTTCAGCAGCCTGTTGATCGGTCTGTTCCTCGACCACTTCGGCACGCCGGGCGTGTTGGCATTCATCGTTGCCAGCATGCTGATCGTCATACTGACCATCGGCTACTTCGGTCCTCGCACACGTAACCTGGCGCTGGAAAATATCGCCCATCGCTGACGGGCAACGGTCATCTTCTGCCGCCGGACGGCAAAGGATGACCGCTACCAGAGTTTTTACAGCCTCAACCTGTTGAATTTATGGGGTTTAGCCTTCAGGCACGGTAATTGCTGTTTTACCGCCGACAGCAATTACCACAAGGTCCTCCATCATGTTGGTCAGCTCGAAACAAGCGGATCTGATTCATCTGCCCAAGCGCATCACCGATGACGCAACCGCCACGGCGGCGGCCGGTCTGCAAGGCGGGCTCCACGGCGCCATGCTGCAAACCCTGCAGAACCAGGCGCAGGCGCAATCCACCGAAGCCACCAATCCGGTGCAAAGTTCGGCCACGCAACTCGCCACCCAGCAGGTCAGCGAAGCCACGCGCATCAGCGACAACGTCGACGAGGCGTTCGCCAAGACGCGTGTAAACCTGCAAGCGACCGATGCCACGTCGACCAAGACCGCCGGCACCTCCGCCACGGACGAATTCAAGGACTACATGAGCAAGTCGCCGGAACAGCGCCTGCGCGACAGTATCCTGAAGGAAATGGGTCTGACCGAGGACGACATCAAAGCCATGCCGCCGGAGAAACAACTGGCCATCGGCAAGGAGATCGCCGATCGCCTGCAGGACAAGATGAAGCTGGCCGAGGCCGAGAAGCAGAACAAACAAGACGCCAACTCGGTCAAGATCAGCGACCAGTCGGCAGACAAGTTCCTCGCTTCGCTCTAACGAACGGCGCAATGAAAAAAGGATCCCCCGAGGGGATCCTTTTTTTCAGCCGTAAAGCCGTCAGTTCAACTGCAACGTCTCGTTGAACTGGCTGATCGCATCCACCACATGTCGCGAGCCCTGCTGAATCTCGCGGATCGCGTCCCCCGCCTCGTTCGCCAGTTCCACCCCGAGCCCGGTGCGGCTCAGGCTCGATTGCATGCTCGACACCGCACTCAGTGACAACTCGTGGTTCTTGCGCACCACATCGACAATCTCCAGGGTCGCCTGACTGGTCCGCGCCGCGAGGCTGCGCACCTCATCCGCCACCACCGCAAAACCACGTCCGTGTTCACCCGCCCGCGCCGCTTCGATGGCCGCGTTGAGCGCCAGCAGGTTGGTCTGGTCGGCAATCCCGCGAATGGTCTGGACGATGGTGCCGATGATGTCCGACTGCTTGCTCACCGCATCGATGCTCAGCGCCGCTTCGTTGAGGTCGCGGGAAATGTCCTGAATGATCTGCACCGTTTGCTGCACGACCTGTGAGCCTTTTTGCGCGCAGGCGTCGTTTTGTACCGAGGTGCTGTGGGCCGATTCCGCAGCGGTCTGCAAGGTCGTCATCTGGTGGGTGATGTCGCTGGCGAACTTCACCACTTTGTACAAGCGGCCCTTGGCATCGAACAACGGGTTGTACGAGGCTTCGAGGTAAACGGTCTGCCCGGACTTGTTCTTGCGTTCGAAGCGGTGCGAGTGATATTCGCCGCGATTGAGCGAAGCCCAGAATGCCTTGTACTGCGCCGACTCGGCTTCGGCACGGTGACAGAACAGACTGTGGTGATGGCCGACGATTTCGTTGAGCGAGTACTGCATGGTCTTGAGGAAGTTGTCGTTGGCCGAGATCACATTGCCTTCCGGGGTGAACTTGATCACCGCCATCGAACGGCTGATGGCGGCGAGCATGCTTTCCTCTTCTTTTTCCTTGTTCACTCGCGCGGTAATGTCCGAGGCCACTTTGATTACGCTTCGGACTTGTTTGTCCGGGCCGTACACCGGCATGTAACTCGCTTCCAGCCAGATCTCCTGGCCGCGCTTGTTCAGACGCAGAAATGTCCCGCTGAGCGGTTCGCCTCGCGCCAGGTCACGCCACAACTTGGCGTATTCCTCGCTGCGGTAAAACTCTTCTTCACAAAAGATCCGGTGATGTTTGCCGCGTACTTCCTCGGCGCTGTAGCCCATGGTCTTGCAGAAGTTGTCATTGGCATCCAGCACGATGCCGTCGGGAGTGAATTCGATCATCGCCATCGAACGGCTGATCGCCTCCAGCTTGGCATTGGCTTCGGTCAGGGCACAGCTGAAGCGTTCGATTTCCTGCAGGTCAGCCTTGTGATGTAGGTTGAACATGTCTCTATCACCTTGAGCGCGGTCTTTTGATTTGATGAAAGTTCAGGTCTTTCAGAATCCACCACTACGTTCCACAGAACAGGCACACGCATTCCTCCACGGGAGGAAGTTGTCAGGTGATAAACGATGATTAATCAAAGAGTCCATGCAGCGACGCTCTAATCAAGACATCCTTCTCTTGATAGCCCGCGAACGGGCCATTCCTAACGTGTAGAAGAACTTCCATTTAAAAAACATGCTCCTTGCCGGTTAAGTGTCGGTGCCTTGGATTGCGCACTCTGGCAGCTTTGTTCTCGGCTAACCGATTGCCGTCGAGGCGCTTTGGATGGCGGTCGACATAGTTAGTTACGTGTGAGCATAGACAGCGCAAAGCCTTGCGCAAGGCCACTAGTCGGCCAGCACCATGGGGATTAAGGACAAAAAACGGACAAGAATCGGTTCAGCGGACGAGATGTTTGTTGCCATTGCGACCGACTCGCAATGGCAACTTTTGAAACGACACAATAATCGGAAAAGAACTACAGACTTCCGCTGACTTTATTCGCCACTTCACCCGGTACCCATGGTTTCCAGACTTGTGGTTGATCGCGCAGAAATGCTTCGGCCACCTGACGTGGCTGCTGGCGCTTCTCGCTCATCCCGGCCAGGGTCTGGTTCAGCAGATCGATCGGCAAGTCGACTTTTTCAAAGAACGTCACCAGTTCCGGGTACTGCGCCTTGAACGGTGCCGACACGCCAATCGCCAGGCTCGCCGGCATCGAGCGGGTGCCTTTCGGGTTGGGGTTGTTGGCGTCGGCCAGGGTTTTCCAGGCTTCGGCGTCAAACGGCGGCTCTTCCAGCTTCACCAGTTTGAAGCGACCGAGCAACGGCGTCGGCGACCAGTAGTAGAACAGCACCGGCTTGCCGCGCTTGATCGACGACGCCACCTCGGCATCCAGGGCCGCGCCGGAACCGGTGCGGAAGTTGACGAAGCTGTCGTTCAGCGCATAGGCCTTGAGCTTCTGGCTGTTGACGATCTCCGAGGTCCAGCCGGTCGGGCTGTTGAGGAAACGCCCGCGACTCGGGTCTTCCGGATCCTTGAACACATCCTTGTAGCGCGGCAGGTCGGCCACGGATTTCAGCTCCGGCGCCAGCGGTTTGATCCCGCGCTCGGGGTCGCCCTTGATCACGTACTCCGGCACCCACCAGCCTTCGGTGGCGCCCTTCACCGTATCGCCGAGGCCGAACACCTTGCCTTCGGCCGCAGCCTTGACCCACGCCGGGCTGCGCCCGGCCCATTCTTCGCCGATCACTTGAATGTCGTTTTTCGCCAGCGCCGCTTCGAGGCTGACGGTGCTGCCCGGCAGTGTGTCGGTCGGGTAGCCGTAGCCTTTCTCGACGATCAGGCGCAGCACTTCGGTGATGAAACTGCCGCTTTCCCAGGTGATGTCACCGAAGTGGATCGGCGCTTTTGATTCCGCAGCGACAACGTGGCCGGCCGTCAGGGTCAGGGCCAGCAGCGAACTGCCGAGCAGGGTTTTGATCGATCTCATGCGGACCTCTTGTTCTGGGAGGAAATCAGGATTTGGTTGGCGCTGTGGCGGTTGCACAGGGCCTGGGAACGGGTCATGTACATGCTCACCGAACGCTGGGAGATACCCAGTTCGGCGGCGATTTGCGGGTAGGTCAGGCCGTCGATGCGGGCCAGCAGAAAGGTCGAGCGCACCTTGCCCGGCAGGCGCTGGAGCGTTCGGTCCAGATGTTTGAGGCTTTGCGACAGGTCGGCGAGCTCTTCGGGAGATGGCCCGTGATCGAGATCACTCTGCTGCAGTTGATTCAGATACCGACGCTCCAGATCGCCCCGCCGCCAGCGTTCGTACAGCAGGCGCTGGGCGATGGTGGTAAGCAAGGCGCGGGGTTCGCGGATGGCGGTCAGGCCTGGCGCTTCGAGCAGTTGCGCGAAGGTTTCGGCAGCGATGTCTTCCGCCGTGGCCGCATCATTCGATTGCCGACGCAGACGTGCGCACAACCACTGGTAATGGTCGCGAAACAACGTGTTCACATGATTGCGATGGGATGCGTCGGCGCCGGACATGGGGGCTCCTTGGTCAAGGGTCGCTGAATGTCCGGTCGTCCGGTGGCGCGATCCTAGCAAGGTGCCTTATGCGTTAAAAATACTTAAAAAGAATTTTTATATTCCATTAGTGAATTAATCGCGACCGCTAGCGCAAGCGGCCATAACCCAGTTCTTCGGCCCCGCGCTGATAATCCAAAGCGATCAGGTAATCGCTTTCGCTCGCCGGCAGGACTTCGGCCAGGCCAAGGGTGCGGGCCACATCCGGCAAGTCTTGCACGCTGCGGTTCATGGCCCGGCGCAGTTGCTCGATCTGCTGGTCCGTGGTGTGGGCAGCGGTAATAAAGGGCAAGGTCGGGCTGAACGCACTGCGCGCCACCACCCGCAACCCGCTGACCTCTTCGGCAGCGTGCTGCGCCAGATACGCAAAGGTCACGCTGTCGATGGCCGCCAGATCGGCGAGGTCTTCGCGCAACCAGCGCAGGCTCTCGCGGTGAGCGCCACTGAGGCCGACCGAAGCGAAAAAACGACCGTCCCGCTGCAACGGCGCCAGACGCTGGCGCAACAGGTTCATGCCGCTGTTGGAGTCCTCGCTGTTGATCACCCCGCGACTGTCGAAGAACTCCGCCAGACTGCGGCGCGGATCCTCGGTGCGGGCAAGGATCAGGCTGCAATGATTGCCGGCCGTGGCGTCCGGCAATTCGTAGCGCGGACGGCCGACAAGCCTGACCTGCCCACGCAACGCGGTCATCAGCGGATAGCCGCAGGTCTGGGTCAGCAGCAACTGCGGCGACATCCAGAGCTCCGGCAGCGACAAGCCTTCGGCACTGAGCCGCGAACGGCCCAGATGTTCGAGAATCCGCGCCAGCCACTGTTCGTTCGCAGCACGGATCGGCTCGGGGGCGATGTACATCAACAGCTCTGCGTAACCTGACGACATGCTGACCTCAAATGAATGGATGCTGCGGACTGTCGATCGGCTTGATGCCGTGCCGGCGCCACAATTGCCCATAGCCCTGCACCAGAAATCCGCCGCTGCGTTCGATCCATTGCTCCCGACGCATGCGGTAGGCCTTGGGCAAGTCATACCACGCCAGCTTCGGCAGATCGTGGTGCACCAGATGGAAATTCAGGTTCAGGAACAGCCAACGCCATGGCCACCCGGCTTCGTTGAGCACGGTGCGTTGCTCCGGTTGTGTGTGCGGCCGATGTTCATAGTAAGAGCGGACCATCGCAATCGACAGCGCCGGCACACTGATCAAAAACAGGTAATGCCAGACCGGCAACACGCTGTAGCGGGCGATGAAAATCAGCATCAGCACAGTCAGGGCACCGTGGGTCAGCCACATCAGCCGAGCCTGGTGTTCACCGTTTTTCAGGCGTTGCAGTTCTTCATCGGCCAGCGCCAGCAAGGCCAGCGGTGCGCCGAGGATGAATCGACCAAGCACGGTCTTGTTCAGCCAGTGCAGGCTGCGTTCGAACAGCGAACTGCCCTGCCAGCGTTCAGCGCTCAGGTAACGGCTTTCGGGGTCGAGGCCAGGGATCGTCAGGTCTTCGTCGCGATGGTGCTGCAGATGGCTGTCGCGATAGAGGGTGTAGGGATACCACACGGCGAACGGCGCATAGCCGAGGACTTTGTTGACGAAGGTCCAGCGCGTCGGATGCCCATGGAGCAACTCATGCTGCACTGACAGCCACAGCACCAGCAACGGAATCATCAGCAGCGTGCTCCACCAGACGCCCAGCCGTTCGCTGCCCAGCACAATCGCGAGCCAGCCGCCGTACACGCCAATCAGCAACAGCCAGGTCGGCCACTCGGTACGGGCGGTGAAGCGTTGACGCAGGGTTTCGATCTGTTGGCGATGGTCATCGTCGAAATAGTGGGGCATGGCGTGGCTCGGAACGAAGGTCTGATCGTTCTGTGCAACACCAGTGGGAAATCTTGCAGATTATTTTTTGCAGAGAAGAAAGGAGCCCGAAAAGCGGGCTCCCGAGGAACGGTATCAATGGCCAAAAATGTCGACTTTCTTCGCCCTTTTCTCGTGGCGTTTCTCGATGGCGGTCTTGGCCGGTTTCTTCTTCGCAGCTTTCTTCGCATCCATACCTTTGGACATGACGCGTACTCCTCTGAAGGGGATGTGGGATCAGGTATACACCTATCCCGGCGAGTACGTTGTTTTATAATCCGCGACTTTTGCACCGGCAGTCCGATTCATGACCGACACCCGTTACAGCCAGCTCGACGACCTGTCCTGGCCCCTGATGAACAAGTTCTACCGCCAGCATCAATCGTCGATGAAAGCGGTACGCGAGGCGCAATTGTGGGTGGCGCGGCGCGAGGAGATCGTGGCTGCGCTGTGCCTGCGGCCGGTGTTCGGCGGGCATTGGCTGACCGGGTTGTTCGTTGATCCGGCCTGCCGCGAACAAGGCATTGCCGCGCAGTTGATCGCGGCGGCGGTGAAAGATGTGGAGGCGCCGGTGTGGCTGTTCTGCCACCCGGACCTGCGCGGTTTCTACGAACGGCGCGGCTTCACCTTCGACCCCGCCCTGCCCCAGGCCATGGCCGAGCGCCTGAGCCGTTACGCGCGGAGCAAACCGATGATTGCCATGGAACTGGCGCCGCGCACTGGCTGATCAATCGTCAGCGTTGGGATCGAGATCCGGGAACATCACTTCGGTAAAACCGAACTTGCTGAAATCGGTGATGCGCGACGGGTACAGCCGCCCGATCAGGTGATCGCATTCATGCTGCACCACCCGCGCATGGAACCCCGAAGCCACACGTACGATCGGTTGCCCTTTGGGGTCGACACCTTCGTAGCGGATCTGCTGATAACGATCCACCGCGCCGCGCAAGCCGGGCACCGACAGGCAACCTTCAAAACCTTCCTCCATCAGCGGACTGAGCGGCGTGATCAGCGGATTGATCAGGATCGTCTGCGGCACCGCTTCGGCGTCCGGGTAACGTTCGCTGTGCTCGAAGCCGAAGATCACCAGTTGCAGGTCGACGCCGATCTGCGGCGCGGCCAGACCGACACCGCCGACGCTTTCCATGGTCTGGAACATGTCGTCGATCAGTTGCCACAGCTCCGGGCTGTCGAGCATCTCGGCGGGCACCGGCGGGGCTATGCGCAGCAGGCGCTCGTCGCCCATCTTCAGGATTTCACGGATCATGGTCAGGCTTCGTCTGTGTTCGGCTTGAGCGACTGATCGCGCCCCAGGCCGGAAACGTGTTGTTTGGGATGTTCATCGAGTTCGCCAGGGACTTTCTCGCCCGGGTCCTTGCCCTCGCTGGACATGTGTTCGATCACCGCATTCATCTCCGCCCCCAGCAACAGCACGGCGGCGGAAATATAGAAATACAGCAACAGCACGATGATTGCACCGATGCTGCCATACATGGCGTTGTAGTTGGCGAACGTCTTGACGTAGAACGCGAACCCCAGGGACGCGACGATCCACACCACCACCGCCAGCACCGAGCCCGGGGTGATGAATCGGAATTCCTGTTTGACGTCAGGCATCACGTAGTAGATCAACGCGACGGCGACCATCATCAGGATCACGATCACCGGCCAGCGAGCGATGGTCCATACGGTGACGATGAAGTCTTCCAGACCGACCTGCCCGGCGATCCAGCCCATCACCTGCGGCCCGAGCACCATCAGCGCGGCGGCGGCCAGCAGCATGCCGGCAATGCCGACGGTGTAGAAAATCGACAGCGGGAAGCGCTTCCAGATCGGCCGGCCCTCGACCACGTCGTAGGCGGCGTTCATCGCGCTCATCATCAGGCGCACACCGGCGGACGCGGTGTACAGGGCGATGACGATACCCACGGAAAGCAGGCCGCCCTTGGATTGCTGCAACTGGTCGATCACCGGGTTGACCTGTTCCAGCGCCTGGGGTGGCAACACCAGCTCCGATTGCAGGCGCAGCCAGGAAAAGAAGTCCGGCAGGTGCAGGAAACCGATCAGGGCAATCAGGAACAGAATGAACGGGAACAGCGAGAACAGCATCTGGTAGGCCAGTGCCGAGGCATAGGTCGACATCTCGTCTTCCATGAACTCGGTGACGGTACGCACGATGACCCGGTGCAGGGGCAGGCCTTTCATGTCGGGGAAAATCATTCGCGTCTCCTTTCGCCGCAAAACAGGTTGAAGTCGTGGCGACTCAGGGGCCGTTTTCTCTCATCAAAGTAGCCTACTTGGCGACTCTGAAACACTGTGATCCGTGACTGCATGTGAACGACACACAAAAACGGCCATCCTTGGATGGCCGCTTCGGTGTTTCGTTCAAGGCTGGATCAAGCCTTGTCGACGCCTTTCTTGATCGCGTCCTTGGCTTTGCCCACCGCTTGCTGGGCCTCGCCTTTCTTCTCTTGCAGTTTGCCTTCGGCTTGCAGTTTGGTGTTGTCGGTGGCTTTACCGATACCCTGTTTGACGTTGCCGACCGCTTCGTTGGCCATGCCTTTTACTTTATCGCCTGTGCTACTCATGGTGTTTCTCCTTGGTGCATTGAAGGGGAAAAGTCAGTACGTAACGATTGACTGGCCCGGTTTGCGCCAAGTTTCATTTATTTTCAGGGCTTCATTTCGTCGCGGCGTGCAGGTTGCGCTTTATGTTTGCGAGCATTGCCCCGAGAATGCCCACCATAAGGGCGCCAGGCGCCACAGAACCGATCCCGCAGGAATGTTATGAAACTCGATAAAAAGCAGGCCATCGCCCGTCGCAACCAGGAACTGGGCGGTGCCGTGCTCGGCACCAACAACTGCCACTTCGCCGAACTGAACCGCAACCGCAACATCTGGTGGTTCGATCTGCCGGTGTCGCGTCTGGCCATTGGTCAGTACGAGTGGATTCACCTGTTGATGCACACCCCGGCCACCGACGAGCTGCTGCACCTGAAAGTGCCGACCGTGTTTCTGCGCGAGAAACTCGAAGGCCTGGTGATCCGCAACGAAGGCAAGCGCAAGGCAGCCCTGAGCCTGGAACTGAGCGCCGACAAGGACTCGTACCTGCAGGACATGCGCCCGGCGGGGACCAATGTGAATTTTGCGCCGTTCCGTCAGTAAGCGATTCCTGCTTCAACAAAAAGCCCCGCATCTGCGGGGCTTTTTGTTTTACGCGGCGCTCTTGGCCTTGATCTTCTTCAGCTCTTCGTCACGCAGTTCACGGCGCAGGATCTTGCCGACGTTGGTGGTCGGCAGCGCATCGCGGAATTCCACCGAACGCGGCACCTTGTAGCCGGTGACGTTGGCGCGCATGTGCTCCATCACCGTTTCCTTGGTCAGCGTGACGCCTGGCTTGGCGACGATGAAGATCTTGATCGCCTCGCCCGATTTCTCGTCCGGAATACCGATGGCCGCGCACTGCAACACGCCCGGCAGGGTCGCCAGCACGTCTTCCAGTTCGTTCGGGTACACGTTGAAACCGGAGACCAGGATCATGTCTTTCTTGCGATCGACAATGCGCATGTAACCGTCCGGCTGGATCACCGCGATGTCGCCGGTTTTCAGCCAGCCTTCGCTGTCGAGCATCTCGTCGGTGGCTTCCTGACGCTGCCAGTAGCCTTTCATCACTTGCGGGCCCTTGACGCACAGCTCGCCGATTTCGCCCAGCGGCTGCTCGACACCGGCGTCGTCGATGACTTTGCACAGGGTCGACGGCACCGGAATGCCGATGGTGCCGATCTGGATGTTCTGGATCGGGTTGACCGTGGCCACCGGGCTGGTTTCGGTCATGCCGTAGCCTTCGCAGATCGGGCAACCGGTGACTGCTTTCCAGCGCTCGGCAGCGGCCAGTTGCAGGGCCATGCCGCCGGACAGGGTGACTTTCAGCGCCGAGAAATCCAGCTTGCGGAAACCTTCGTTGTTGCACAGGGCCACGAACAGCGTGTTGAGGCCGACGAAACCGCTGAACTTCCACTTCGACAGTTCCTTGACCATCGCCGGCAGGTCGCGCGGGTTGCTGATCAGGATGTTGTGGTTGCCGATCAGCATCATCGCCATGCAATGAAAGGTGAACGCATAGATGTGGTACAGCGGCAGCGGGGTGATCAGGATCTCGCAACCTTCATTGAGGTTGGAGCCCATCAGCGCCTTGCACTGCAGCATGTTGGCGACAAGGTTGCGATGGGTGAGCATCGCGCCCTTGGCCACGCCGGTGGTGCCGCCGGTGTATTGCAGCACCGCGACGTCGCCGCTGTTCGGGTTGGCTTCGGCGACCGGCTGGCCCTGGCCCTTGCTCAGCACGTCGTTGAACTTGACGGCTTTTGGCAGGTGATAGGCCGGAACCATTTTCTTCACGTACTTGATGACGCTGTTGATCAGCAGACGCTTGAGCGGCGGCAGCAGGTCGGCGACTTCCGTGACGATGACGTGTTTGACGCCGGTTTTCGGCACCACGGCTTCCGCCAGGTGCGCCATGTTCGCCAGGCACACCAGCGCCTTGGCACCGGAGTCATTGAACTGGTGTTCCATTTCCCGCGCGGTGTACAGCGGGTTGGTGTTGACCACGATCAGCCCGGCACGGATGGCACCGAAGACGGCGACCGGGTACTGCAACACGTTGGGCAGTTGCACGGCGATTCGATCACCGGGCTGCAAATCGGTATGCTGTTGCAGATAAGCGGCAAACGCACCGGACAATTCGTACAGTTCACCGTAGGTGATGGTCTTGCCCAGGTTGCTGAACGCCGGTTTGTCGGCGAAGCGTTGGCAGGATTGCTTCAACACTGCCTGAATATTCGGGTACTCGTCTGGATTGATGTCGGCAGCAATTCCAGCGGGGTACTTATCCTTCCAAAAGTCTTCGATCATGGAAGCCCACTCCTCAGCAACGCGAATTCAGCACCGCATTTGATGCGATTATTATTGGTGTTTGTTTTGTATTGGTGAATCTGGCTTTTTATCAGGCCGAGAAGTCACAAAGCGCGCCGAGAGTAGCAGCTTTGCCAAGGGTCGACCAGAGCCAAAAGTGGCCCGCATGGTCACTTTAATGACTCAAGAACTATTGGCAGTCATTTTAGAGCAAAAATCCTATAACACCCTGAAAGTCCCGAATTTCGGAGGCATACGCCTAAAAGCATCGCGGGCAAGCCCGCTCCCACAGGGAACTTTGTCGTCCTTGTTGGAGCGGGCTTGCCCGCGAACGCGCGAAGCGCGGCCATTCACCGATCAGGCGATATCGCGCAGCTCCCGCCGCAGGATCTTCCCGACAGGCGTCATCGGCAACGACTCACGCAGCACGATGTGTTTCGGCACCTTGTACGCCGTGAAATTCTCTTTGCAGTAAGCCTTCAGCTCTTCCAGGCTGACCCCGGTTTCCCGCGCCACCACAAACAGCTTCACCGCTTCCCCGGAACGCTCGTCCGGCACACCGATCACCGCACAGTTGGCGACTTTCGGATGGGCCATCACCACGTCTTCGATTTCGTTCGGGTACACGTTGAAACCGGAGACGATGATCATGTCTTTCTTGCGGTCGACGATGCGCACAAAACCGTCCGGGTCGATCACCGCAATGTCGCCGGACTTGAACCAGCCCTCGGCATCCAGCACCTCGGCGGTGGCCTCGGGTTTCTGCCAGTAGCCCTTCATGATCTGCGGGCCCTTGATGCACAGTTCGCCGCGCTCGCCCAAAGGTTGTTCGACGCCGTCGTCATTGATGACTTTCAAGCGGGTGCCCGGCACCGGCAGGCCCACCGTACCGATCCGCGACAGCTCGCCGTAAGGGTTGGTGCAGGCCACCGGCGAGGTTTCGGTCAGGCCGTAACCTTCGGTGATGCGGCAACCGGTGAGTTGCTCCCAGCGCTCGGCAGTGGCCTTGACCAGCGCAGTGCCGCCGGAGTTGGTGAGTTTGAGCGTGGAGAAATCCAGGGTCTTGAAGTCCGGATGATCCATCAGCGCGACGAACAGGGTGTTGAGCCCCAGCAATGCCGAGAACTTCCAGTTCTTCAGCTCCTTGATGAAGCCGCCGATGTCCCGCGGATTGGTGATCAGCACGTTGTGGTTGCCGGACACCATCATGCACATGCAATTCGCGGTGAAGGCATAGATATGGTACAGCGGCAGCGGCGCGATCATCACTTCCTGGCCTTCGCGCAACAACGGCTGACCGTCGCTGCCGAACTGGCCGAGACAGGCGCGCACCTGCTGCATGTTGGCCACCAGATTGCCGTGGGTGAGCATCGCCCCCTTGGCCAGGCCGGTGGTGCCGCCGGTGTATTGCAGCACGGCGATATCGTCCAGGCCGACCTTCAACGGCTTGATGCCCAGGCCCCGGCCCATGCGCAACGCGCTCTTGAAGGAAATCGCCTGGGGCAGCGAATACGCCGGGACCATTTTCTTCACTTTGCTGACCACGGTGTTGACCAGCCAGCCCTTGGCGGTGGGCATCAGGTCGCCCATCTTCGCTTCGATCAGGTACTGGATGTCGGTGTCCGGCAGCACTTCCTGGACTTTCTGGCCGAACATGTTCAGATACACCAGCGCCCGGGCACCGGAGTCCTTGAACTGGTGACGCATCTCTCGCGCGGTGTACAGCGGGTTGGTGTTGACCACGATCAGCCCGGCGCGCAGGGCACCGAACACGGCAATCGGATAATGCAGGACGTTGGGCATCTGCACCGCGATGCGATCCCCCGGCGCCAGATCGGTGTGGGCTTGCAGGTAACCGGCAAACGCGGCGCTCTGGCGCTCGAGTTCGGCGTAGGTCAGGGTCACGCCCATGTTGCTGAACGCCGGGCGGTCAGCGAATTTCTTGCAGGAACGCTCGAACACCTCGATCACCGACTTGAATTCATTCGCGTCGATGTCCAGGGGTACGCCCGCCGGGCGTTTGTCATTCCAGAAATCAGGTTGCATTGTTCTTGTCCTCTTTACCTGAGCCGATCCGGGGCCGCTTCGCTGTCATTTTTTTCTATCCCTGAAAAAGCCGAGAGCAAAAAGCGGGGCTTCACGGACACTAGCAGCTATGGTCATTCAGGCAAATATGGGCAGCGTCCTCATTGATCGTGTGAATCTTCCTGCCGTGGCGTGAGCTGATCGGACGCGCTATACAATGCAATCTCTGCAATCCCCTGCAACAAAAGCATGCCGCAAAAGGAATCGCCATGATCCACGACACTTTCTGGCTGGACGCGAGTGACCGCAGTCGCCTCTTCGTCAACCAGTGGCTGCCGAACGCGCCGCTGAAGGCGGTGATTCTGCTGGCCCACGGCATGGCCGAGCACAGCGCCCGGTATGCGCGACTGGCCGAATCGTTCTGCGCCGAAGGCTACGGTGTATATGCGCCCGATCAGCGCGGCCATGGCAAAACTGCCGATCATGGGACGCTCGGGCATTTCGCCGACGACGATGGCTGGTGCAAGGTGGTCGGTGATCTCGCGAGCCTCAACCAGCACATCGGCCAGCGCCATCCCGGCGTGCCGATCGTGCTGCTCGGCCACAGCATGGGCAGCTACATTGCCCAGGCTTATCTGCTGCATCACAGCGCGAGCCTGCACGGGGCGATTCTCAGCGGCTCGAATTTCCAGCCCGTTGCGCTGTACCGCGCAGCCCGGCAGATCGCCCGGTTCGAAAAGCTGCGCCAGGGCGCCAAAGGTCGCAGCGCGCTGATCGAATGGCTGTCGTTCGGCTCGTTCAACAACAAATTCAAACCGGCACGCACCGCGTTTGACTGGCTGAGTCGCGATCCGGCCGAAGTCGACAAGTACGCCAGCGATCCGCTGTGCGGCTTTCGCTGCACCAACCAGCTATGGATCGACCTGCTCGGCGGGTTGCAGCAAATCAGCAAAGCGTCCAATCTCGCCCAGATCGACCCGGGCCTGCCGCTGCTGGTGATTGGCGGCGAATGTGATCCGGTGAGTGAAGGCAAGCGTCTGACTGATCTGGCCAATGCCTTGCGCTCGGCCGGCAGCCAAAACCTGCAACTGAAGATCTACCCGCAGGCGCGCCACGAATTGTTCAACGAGACCAACCGCGACGAAGTGACCGCCGATGTGCTGGCCTGGATCGACCAGGCGCTGAGCCATCCCCGTCCGCACCGCAGCGAATAATTTTTTGTGGATTCATTTAATCCGTCACAGGAACCGATACCGATGACCCAGGTTACCAACATCCCTTACGAAGCCCTCGAAGTCGGCCAGACCGCCAGCTACAGCAAGACCGTCGAGGAGCGCGACATTCAGCTGTTCGCCGCGATGTCCGGCGATCACAACCCGGTGCACCTGGACGCCGAGTTCGCCGCCGCCAGCATGTTCAAGGAACGCATCGCCCACGGCATGTTCAGCGGCGCGCTGATCAGCGCCGCGGTGGCGTGCGAGCTGCCTGGGCCGGGCACCATTTATATCGGTCAGCAGATGAGTTTTCAGAAGCCGGTGAAGATCGGCGACACCCTGACCGTGCGCCTGGAAATCCTCGAGAAACTGCCGAAGTTCCGCGTGCGTATTGCCACTCGCGTATTCAACCAGCGCGATGAATTGGTGGTGGACGGTGAAGCCGAGATTCTGGCTCCACGTAAACAACAGACCGTTACCCTGCCGACCTTGCCGGCCATCAGCATCGGCTGATTGTCCTCGACATAAAAAACGCCAGACTAGCTGGCGTTTTTTGTGGACGTTGATCGCTTACGAGCGGGCACGCGCCTGATTGCGCAGCGCTTTCACTTGATCATGATTGCGTTGCACGCCGTGATACTGGCGCTCGACCAGATCACGGATGCCGACCAGATTGTGCTTGTTGATCTTCTCGATCGCTTCACGATAGGCCTTCAGGGCGTGGTCTTCGCCGCGCTCGGCTTCGTTGAGCACTGCCTCTTCGTCCTTACCGGTGAACATGGCTTTGACGTCGACCCAGCGACGATGCAGGTCACCGCTGACGCTGGTGGAGGTTTCCGGATCGCCGCCCATCGAACGCACGGTCGCCTGCAACTCGGCAGCGGCGGTAGCGCAGTCGGCGGAGCGTTTCACGAACAGGGTTTTCAGCTCTGGGTGCTTGATGTCTTCAGCGCAGGTCTTGAACCCTTCCTGACCGTCCTTGCTGGTTTCGATCAGGTCGTTGAGGACGGAGATGGCTTCTTTATTCATGTCAGTCATTTTTCAATTCCTTGTGTTGGTGAAAGATGCAAGGAGTGTTGCAGTGGTCGTGCCAGCTTCTACCAAAGAATTTAATTGTTATTTTTCAACAACTTACAAACAAAGCAAAAATCTGTATGCCTGTTATTTGCATGATCTGTCATTTGGCCTGCATGCAGAATGCCTGTATTTTCCAGACTGTTACGAACTCAGACGACCCTTGCGATGAACCCCGAAAAACTCGAACTGCTGATCACCCGCGAAATGCCCTTCGGCAAGTACAAGGGCCGGATCATTGCCGACCTCCCCGGCCCGTACCTGAACTGGTTCGCCCGGGAAGGTTTCCCCCACGGCGAACTCGGCGGCCTGCTGGCGCTGATGCAGGAAATCGATCATAACGGCCTGTCGGAGCTGCTTGAACCGCTGCGCGCCAAACATGGCAAACCCGCCCCGCGCCACTGAGGCGCATCCTGATCCGAGTCGACCATGCCCGATAACACCCGCCGCGCCCGAGACGAAGCCTTCTGGCAAACCTTCGCCGACCGTTACGACCGCCATCCCGGCCCCGTGAACCTGGAAAACGGCTACTTCGGACGCATGTCGCGCACCGTGGTCGAGGACTATCAGCGCCATATCGAACAGATCAACAACAGCAACTCGATCTATGTGCGCCAACGCTTCGAACAGCACGACAGTCTCGACATCCGCGCGCAACTGGCCGAGATGATCGGCGTCCGTGCACAAAGCATCGCCTTCACCCACAACGCCACTGCCGGCCTGCAGTCGCTGATCCGCAACTACAACCGTCTCGAACCTGGCGATCAGGTGCTGATCTGCGATCTGGAATACGACACGGTCAAGGGCGCCATGCGCTGGCTGGCCCGCCATCGCGGGGTCGAGGTGATCGAGATCGAACACACGCACCCGGCCAGCTTCGACAGCCTGCTGGCGACTTATCGTGAAGCGTTCATTCGCCATCCGAAGCTCAAGCTGATGGCGCTGACCCACGTCACCCACCGCACCGGACTGGTGATGCCGGTGCAAGCCATCGCTGCACTGGCCAAGGAGCACGGCGTCGATATCATCCTCGACGGCGCCCACGCCCTCGGCCAGATGGAGTTCGATCTGGAAGCGCTGGGCATCGCCTTCGCCGGATACAACCTGCACAAATGGATCGGTTCGCCGCTAACCTTGGGCTTTTTGTATATCGCTCCGCAGCGCCTGGCCGACATCGACCCGGACATGGGCGAGATGCATTTCCCGCTCAACGACATTCGCTCACGCACGCCCTACAGCACGCCGAACATTCCGGCGCTGATGACCCTGCCGCTGGTGTTCGAGGAACACCGTGCGCTCGGTGGCGCGGCGGCCAAGGGTGCACGGGTGAACTACCTGCGCAACCTGTGGGTCAGCGCCGTGCGCAACCTGCCGGGCATCGAGGTCACGACCCCGGACGATCCGCGTCTGTATTGCGGCATCACCTCGATGCGCTTTACCCGGCATGCCGACCAGCAGGCGATGGTCGAACGCCTGCTCAACGACTACAACCTGTTCACCGTGGTGCGCAACGGCGCGGCCTGCGGGCCGTGCATCCGCATCACACCGTCGCTGACCACGACGGCGGCAGAGATTCAGTCGCTGGTTCTGGCGCTGAATGAACTGCGTTAAACCGTGTACTTGTCGAAGTCCTCGGGCTTGATCTGCGACGACACCGCGAAGGTGTCGATGCCGATCGTGAGGTGGCCGAAGTAACCATCCTCGTGGGAGTCACGGCCAATCGGCCATACGGTCAGGGTCGAGGCTTCCCCGCCCATGTTGGCGTAATAGACATCGTTGGCATTGCACACCGGCTCCGAGCTGCGCCCCCGATAGGCCTTGGCGTTGAGCACACCGCGAGAAACCACTTCCGGAAAGTACAGCTGCCCGACCCAGGCCACATTGCGCTCATCGAGGTATTCGTTGCCGGCGACGATGCGCACCGCAACGTGAATGTGCAAGGCACGTCCGGCATAAAACCCCGGATAGATCGTGGTGAAACGCACCCTGCCCTTGTGATCGCTGAACTGGCCGCCACGCAGGTAAGTGTCATCGTCGGTTCGCGGGATCGAGCCGATGTCCTCGACGTCGACTTCCTGATCCGGGTTGACCCGGCTCCACCCGGAATAGGCACCACGTGCGTTGCAGTGCCAGATATCCACCAGTGCGCCGCTGACCGGTTCGGCGGTCATGGCATCGACGATGGTCAGGCGCAGCAGCAAAGGCAAGCCCTCGGCACCTTCGCTGATGTTGCGGCGCAACAGTTTGGGATTGCGAAAATAGGGTCCGGCGACTTGCTCGGGGGCCAGTTGATAAACCGATGGAGCTGAAGGCTGGTTGTCCATGAGGCGTTCTCTCTTCCATAAGATGAACGCAGGTTAACGCCACGAGCGAAGGCAGGTGCGGTAACTATGTATCTCCAGATAACGTATCGCGAGATAACGAAGGCTATTTCAGGCAAAAAAAAACGGTGCACCGACCAAGCGCACCGTTAAAGCCGTAGAACACACAACGAAGTGTCAGGTAAAGCGATCAGTCCAGCAGCGCCAGCGCCTCGGCGGTGCATTCCTGAATGCGGGCCCAGTCGCCGTTCTTGATCCACTCAGGATCAAGCATCCAGCTACCGCCCACGCACATGACGTTTTTCAGCGCCATGTAGCTCTTGATGTTGGCCGGGCCGACGCCGCCGGTCGGGCAGAATTTCACTTCGCCGAACGGGCCGCCAAGGGCCTTGATGGCTGCCACGCCGCCGCTGACTTCAGCGGGGAACAGCTTGAAGCGGCGATAACCCAGGCCATAGCCTTCCATGATGCCGGAGGCGTTGCTGATGCCTGGCAGCAGCGGGATCGGGCTTTCGACGCTGGCTTCCAGCAGGTCACGGGTGATGCCCGGGGTGACGATGAATTGCGAACCGGCCGCTTCGGCCGCAGCCAGCATGTTGCGGTCGAGCACGGTGCCGGCACCGGTCACCAGTTCCGGGCGCTGTTCGCGCAGGATCTGGATCGCCTTGAGGCCGAACTGCGAACGCAGGGTCACTTCCAGCGCGGTCAGACCACCGGCGGCCAGGGCGTCGGCCAGCGGCAGCACGTCCTGTTCACGGGCGATGGTGATCACCGGCAAGATCCGCGCCTTGGCGCAGAGGCTGTCGATCAGGGCAACTTTGTCCGCCATGGAAACGGTCGGGGATGGGGTTGTCATAGCGGCTGTTCCTTGGCTCATGGGCACCAGTAAATCTCTAACGTAGGTTGCAGAAACGCGCGAACCGGCATGGCGGCGACGTCGTTGGATGCCAGTGCGGCATTCAGGGTGGTCAGTTTCGACTGACCGGAAATCGACAGAATCTTGTGCTTCGCCGAAGCCAGCAGCGCCCGGCTCATGGTCAGGCGTTGACGCGGCACGCTCGGCGCCAGCATCGGCCAGCAACGACGGGTGCCATCGGCTTGCAGGGCTTCAGCCAGGTTCGGGCTGTCCGGGAACAGCGACGCGGTGTGACCGTCATCACCCATGCCCAGCACCAGCACGTCGATCGGCGGCAACTCGGCGAGCAACCGATCAGCCTGTTCCGCAGCCTGCTCGACGTTGGCCGCCGCGCTGTAGAGGCTGAGGAACTGCGCCTTGGCCGCCGGCCCCTTGAGCAGATACTGCTTGAGCAGGCCGGCATTGCTGTCGGCGTGCTCGACCGGCACCCAGCGCTCGTCGGCCAGGGTCACGACGACCTTCGACCAGTCCAGCTCCTGCTTGGCCAGGTGCTGGAAAAACGCCACCGGGCTGCGACCGCCGGACACCACCAGTACCGCGTTGCCGCGCGCCGCCAGTGCGTCGCTCAACTGCTTGGCGACATTCAGCGCCAGGCCTTCGGCGAGCAACACCGGGCTCTTGAACTCGTGGGCATTCACGCCCTCGGGCAGTTTCACATCAGATATCGCCATACCATGACCTCCCGTCCCGCGTGATCAATGCAATGGAGCTCATTGGCCCCCACGACCCGGCCGCATACGGCTTGGGCGCGTCACCGGATTTTTTCCACCCGGCGATCAACTGGTCACACCATTTCCACGCGGCTTCGATTTCATCTTTACGGACAAACAGGTTCTGATTGCCGTTCATCACTTCCAGCAACAACCGCTCGTAGGCGTCGGGGATCCGCGCGCTGCGCCAGGTGTCGGAGAAATTCAGTTGCAACGGGCCGCTGCGCAGCTGCATGCCCTTGTCCAGGCCTTGATCCTTGGTCATCACCCGCAGGGAAATGCCTTCGTCCGGCTGCAGGCGGATGATCAGTTTGTTGCTGATCTGCAGGCGCTGCTCCGGGGCGAAGATGTAGTGCGATGGTTCCTTGAAATGGATGACGATCTGCGACAGCTTCTGCGGCATGCGCTTGCCTGTACGCAGGTAGAACGGCACGCCGGCCCAGCGCCAGTTGCGGATGTCGGCACGCAGGGCGACGAAGGTTTCGGTGTCGCTCTGGGTGTTGGAATTCGGTTCTTCGAGGTAACCCGGTACGGATTTGCCTTCGCTGTGGCCGGCAATGTACTGGCCACGTACCACTTGAGTGGTCAGACCTTCCGGGCTGATCGGCGCCAGAGCCTTGAGCACTTTCACCTTTTCATCACGGATGCTGTCGGCGGACAGGTCGGCCGGCGGGTCCATGGCGATCAGGCAAAGCAGTTGCAGCAGGTGGTTCTGGATCATGTCGCGCAGCTGGCCGGCCTTGTCGAAATAGCCCCAGCGGCCTTCGATGCCGACCTTCTCGGCCACAGTGATTTCCACGTGGGAGATGTAATGCTGGTTCCACTGGGTTTCGAACAGGCTGTTGGCGAAACGCAGGGCGATCAGGTTCTGTACGGTCTCTTTGCCCAGGTAGTGATCGATGCGATAGGTGCGGTTCTCCGGGAAGAACTGCGCCACGGCGTCGTTGACCTTGCGCGAGGACTCGAGGTCCGAGCCGATCGGTTTTTCCAGCACCACGCGGGTGTTCTCAGCCAGACCGACTTTCGCCAGGTTCTCGCAGATCGCGCCGTACACCGCCGCCGGGGTGGCGAAGTAGGCAATCATGCGTTGTTTGGTGCCCGCCAGATCGGCCAGCGCCGCGTAATCTTCAGCCTTGAGGAAGTCGACGTGCAGGTAGGTCAGGCGCGCCAGGAAGCGCTCGGCCACGGCCTCGTCCAGTTCCTTGCCCACGTAGCGGCGCAGTTCGGCGGCAATGAATGCCATGTGCTGCTGCTCGGTGCCTTCTTCACGGGCCAGCGCGATAATACGCGTGTCCTCGTGCAGCAGGCCGGCGCCATCCAGGTGATAAAGGGCAGGAAACAGCTTGCGCAGGGCCAGATCGCCCAGGGCGCCGAACAAGGCGAAGGTGCACGGTTCTACCGTAATCGAAGGCATGATGTTTGTTCTTTTATCAAGTTAAGCTACAAATACCTTTTTTCAAGGCATCACTCAAGGGAAAATGTAGTAATAACCACAACATTTTCGCAAAATACAGATTCCGAGTGGTGGTCGGTCGGAGCCATCAGTAGGATAGGCCACCGTCACGGGCCACATCAAAGGCCCAATTTGCATAGCCGCGCGCTTATCGGCGCCGGTGAATCTAGGAATTCTTATGGACCGCGTGCGAAATTTACTGGAACAGATCCAGAGTCGCCTTGAAGAGCTGAACAAGGCCGAACGCAAAGTCGCCGAAGTGATCCTGCTCAACCCACAGCAGGCCACCCGCTTCAGCATCGCCGCCCTCGCCCAGGCCGCTTCGGTCAGTGAACCGACGGTCAACCGTTTCTGCCGTTCGTTCGGCGTCAGCGGCTACCCCGAACTCAAGCTGCAACTGGCCCAGAGCCTGGCCAGCGGCGCGGCTTACGTCAGCCGCGCGGTGGAAGCCGACGACAATCCCGAGGCCTACACCCAGAAGATTTTCGGCAGTGCCATCGCCTCGCTGGACAGCGCCTGCCAGGCGCTGGACCCGAACCTGATCAGCCGCGCCGTCGACCTGTTGATCCAGGCCCGGCAGATCCACTTCTTCGGCCTGGGTGCTTCGGCTCCGGTGGCACTGGATGCGCAGCACAAGTTCTTCCGCTTCAACCTGGCCGTCACCGCCCACGCCGATGTACTGATGCAACGCATGATTGCTTCAGTGGCGCACACCGGCGAGCTGTTCGTGATCATTTCCTACACCGGCCGCACCCGCGAACTGGTGGAAGTGGCGCGCATCGCCCGGGAGAACGGCGCTTCGGTACTGGGCCTGACCGCCGAGAACTCGCCACTGGCCAAGGCCAGCACCTTGAGCCTGAACATTCCGCTGCCGGAAGACACCGACATCTATATGCCGATGACCTCGCGGATCATTCAGTTGACGGTGCTGGATGTACTGGCGACGGGGATGACCTTGCGTCGTGGGGTGGATTTCCAGCCGCATTTGCGCAAGATCAAAGAGAGTTTGAATGCGAGCCGGTATCCGGTGGGTGACGAGTTCAACTGAAGATCAAAAGCCCCCTCACCCTAGCCCTCTCCCGGAGGGAGAGGGAACCGATTGGGGGGATATTGAAGAAATACGCCGACTTGAACGAAAACTGTTGAATCCATAATCGACGCGGTCATTCAGGTCGATATCAGACGCAGAACACCTCGGTCAGTCCCCTCTCCCCTTGGGAGAGGGTTAGGGTGAGGGCAGCGGAAGAACTGACTCACTCAAGCCCCCGCCCAAGCCTGCAAACTCAAATGCGCCTTCTCCCCCGGCGCCAGATGCAGGCTGTCGGTGCCCCCCGCCGCCGCTTCAACACAGACAAATTCCGAGATTTCATCCCAGGTCACGCCCAGCAACGGCCGCGCCCCCGGATGCCAGACCACCGTGTCCGCACTCTCGCCGGTATCGATGCACAGCTCGCGCTGCCAGGCGTGATCCTTGAGCTGTAATTCGCCGTCGTGCTGGAACACGCGCTGACAGCCACCATCGACCCGCAACTCGCCTTCCTGCTGACAGACTTCACGGTTCAACTGGTCGTAGCCCTGCGCCCCTTCGAGCCCAGACAGCGCTATCTCACTCACATCGCCAATACGCCAGTAAGCGTGCAAAGCCTGGCTCAACTGGCACGGCATGTCGTCCTGATGCTCGGTGCTCAGGCGTAATTCCATGCGTTCGCCGAGGTGCGCGTGCAGGTCCACCTGCCAGTCGCACAGCTGCAATTGCCAGTGCAGGCGCACGCCGTCGTCGGCGGTGCTGCTGTCGAGCAGTTTCCAGTCCAGCAATCGCGCCCAGCCATGGGACGGCCATGCGTTTTCGCTCGGATGGCGGCCATACCACGGCCAGCACACCGGAACACCACCACGGATCGCCCCGACATGCGGCCATTTCGCCGCGCACCACAACCACGGTTTTTGACCGCGCGGCTGGAAATGCAGCAACTGCGCACCCTGACGACTGAACACCGCCTGACACAGCGGATGGTCGATCACCAGCACATCGCGCATCTGATAGCGCTCCCAGGCGAACACCGGTCGTTCGCGCAAGGATTTGAAGAAGCGTTGCAGCGGATGCTCATGCATGGGCCACGGTTCCAGATTCAACTTTCATGGGCTGCGACACCCCTTTCCAAAAAAAAGCGGACAGCCTGGGCTGTCCGCAAATATGCGCACATAGAGAGGAGCTTATCGCAGACGCGTTAGAACGTAGACTGAATTTTCAGGCCAGCGACCAAAGCGTTGTCCACTTGATCCACGCCACCCGGGTGAGTGATGTATTGCAGGTTAGGACGCACGGTCAGCCAGTTGGTAACGTGGAAGCCGTAGTTGATCTCGTAGTTGTATTCGGTCTCGCGAATCGGCGAGAACACCGGATTGTCGTAGTCCGAAACACCGTTGGAAGCGTTCAGCAGCTCGGCGTTTTTCTTCACGTCGTCGTTGACGTGGATACGCGCCGCGCCGATACCGACGTCATCCTTCGGGCGGGCGTCGAACGGGCCTTTGTAGACAAACATCACCGACTGATAGTTGTCGATGAAGTTGGTGTCCTTGTCGTGGAACGTGGCGTTGGCCGCGATGTTCAGACCACGGGAAGCGTCGCCGTTGTGGCTGGTGAGTTGCTGTTGCGCAACGAACCAGTAGCCGTGCTTGCTGCTGTGGGTGCGGTAGGCATTGCCGGTGGTTGCAGCGTCGTTGCCGTTGATGTCTTCACGGACGTCTGCGGCATCAGCCGTGCTCTTGTAGTAACCGACGCGGTATTCGCCCGGCAGGCTGTTGACCTTCGGCGACCAGACCAGCTCGACCGGCAGCACGGTACCGGCGGTGCCGCTGCCGCTGAGCTTGAAGCCGTTGCCGTGTTCCAGCTGCGACGGGTTCTGGTTGTACGCACCGATCTGCGCGTAGAGCTCGTCGTTGATGTTGTACTTCACACGGATCGCGGCCTGGCTGACGGGCCAGTTGTACCAGATGTTGGTCGCCCAGTTACCGACCTGCGAGCCGCAGAACGCCAGGTTCTGGAATTCGCACGGGAAGGTGTTGAAGTCTTCGCCTTCACCGAAATAACCGGCCTTGACGTCGAGTTTGTTGTCGAAGAACTGGTGCTGAATCCACAGTTGGGTCAGACGCACCATGTGGCCACGACCGTAGACTTCCTGCGAGGAAGACAGGGTGCCGGCACGCGGGTCGCCAACGCGGTCGTTGGAAATGTTCTGACCGTTACGGTTGGTCAGCTGGATCTTGGCCTGAGTGTTGTCCCAGCCCCAGAGTTTTTGCAGGTCCAGCGCAACGCCCAGACCGAACTGGTCGCTGTAGCGGCCGGTCTTGTCGTCGTTGTAGCCGCCGTGCAGGTTGGCGCCCATTTCGCCAACGTAGTCAGCCTTGATGTCGATGCCTTGCTCGATCAGCTTGGTCCGCTCACCACCCCAGTCGCCCGTCATCCATTTGGAATCGGAGCTGAATGCATCGGCGGCCATGGCATTGCCGGCCATGACCAATGCGGCCGCGGCTGACACTTGGCAGATCAACCGGGCATTGACGTGTTTCTTTTTCATCCCTACATCCTCGTCTTTATTGTTATTAACTGTTTTTTTCCAACGCGGTTTACATCCCCTGCGGAAATGGGCGCGCCCACTCCCGCATTGATTTCTTACCGACCCTTGAACTGAGCGACATTGGCGCTGTGCGCTTCGGTCTTCGGCAGACCGGCAACGCCCAGGCGCTCGCCGCTCTTGGCGTCGAACAGCAGCACTTTCGACGGATCGAATTGCAGGGTCAGGGTCTCGCCCACCTGCGGCGCCACGTCCGGGGCCAGACGGCAGCAGACCTTGGTGTCGTTGAGGTTGACGAACACCAGGGTGTCCGGACCGGTCGGCTCGGTGACCTGCACTTCAGCCTTGATGCTCGGCAGGCCGTTGCCCTCGCCGTTGGCCAGCGCGATCTGCTCCGGACGCAGGCCGAGGATCACTTCGCGGTCTTCGAGACCGGCGTCCTGCATCGCCATCGGCAGCTCGCAACGGGCCTGGCCGCTGTCGAGCAGCGCCACCAGACGGCCGTCCTTGCGCTGCAGGCGCAGCGGGATGAAGTTCATCGGCGGCGAACCGATGAAGCTCGCCACGAACAGGTTGGCCGGGTCGTTGTAGATCTCTTTCGGCGTACCGAACTGCTGGATGATGCCGTCCTTCATCACCGCCACCTTGTCGCCCAGGGTCATCGCTTCGATCTGGTCGTGGGTCACGTAGACCGTGGTGGTTTTCAGGCGCTGGTGCATCAGTTTCATTTCGGTGCGCATCTCGACGCGCAGCTTGGCGTCGAGGTTGGACAGCGGTTCGTCGAACAGATAGATCTTCGGTCGGCGCGCCAGTGCACGGCCCATCGCCACGCGCTGTTGCTGGCCACCGGATAGCTGGCCCGGCTTGCGATTGAGCAGATGCTCGATCTGCAGCAGCTTGGCCACGCGGGCGACTTCTTCGTCGATGGCCGACTGGCTCATCTTGCGGATCTTCAGACCGAACTCGATGTTCTCGCGCACACTCATGGTCGGGTACAGCGCGTAGGACTGGAACACCATGGCGATGTCGCGATCTTTCGGGCTCATGCCGCTGACGTCCTGGTCGCCGATCATGATCGCGCCGCCGGTGATGGTCTCCAGGCCGGCGATGCAGTTCATCAGGGTCGACTTGCCGCAGCCCGACGGCCCGACAAGGATCAGGAACTCACCGTCCTTGATCGACAGTTCGATGTTCTTCAGGGTGTCCGGCAGGCCGGCACCGTAGGTCTTGTTTACATTGCGAAGTTCGAGCGTAGCCATGATTACCCCTTGACTGCGCCGGCCGTCAGCCCGCGCACGAAATACTTGCCTGCGACCACATAGACCAGCAGGGTCGGCAGCCCGGCGATCATCGCCGCCGCCATGTCCACGTTGTATTCCTTGGCCCCGGTGCTGGTGTTGACCAGGTTGTTCAGCGCCACCGTGATCGGTTGCGAATCACCGCTGGAGAACACCACGCCGAACAGGAAGTCGTTCCAGATCTGGGTGAACTGCCAGATCAGGCAGACCATGATGATCGGGGTGGACATCGGCAGGATGATCCGCCGGAAGATGGTGAAGAACCCCGCACCGTCCAGGCGTGCGGCCTTGATCAGCGCATCCGGAATGCTCACGTAGTAGTTACGGAAAAACAGCGTGGTGAACGCCAGGCCGTAGACCACGTGCACGAACACCAGGCCGGTGGTGGTGCTCGCCAGGCCCATCTTGCCGAGGGTGAACGACGCCGGCAGCAGCACGGTCTGGAACGGCAGGAAGCAGCCGAACAGCAACAGGCCGAAGAACAGCTGCGAACCCTTGAAGCGCCAGAACGACAGCACGTAGCCGTTCAACGCACCGATGGCGGTGGAGATGATCACGGCCGGAACGGTGATCTTGATCGAGTTCCAGAAGTAGCCGTCAACGGTGGCCCAGGCTTTCACCCAGCCGATGCCGCTGACCACGGTCGGCCAGCTCAGCAGGTTGCCGGTGGAGATATCTTCCGGGGTCTTGAAGCTGGTCAACAGCATGACCACCAGCGGCACCAGATACAGCAGGACCGCGAGGATCAGCACCGCGTAGATCGCGATGCGGCTCAGGCTGATGGCCGGTTTGGAGGCGAGACTAGTCATGACGCTTGGTCCTCAGCTCGGAGTACAGGTAAGGCACGATGATCGCGAGGATCGCACCGAGCATAAGAATCGCACTGGCCGAGCCCATGCCCATCTGCCCACGGCTGAACGTGAACGAGTACATGAACATCGCCGGCAGATCGGAGGAATAACCCGGGCCGCCGGCCGTCATGGCCGCTACCAGGTCGAAGCTCTTGATCGCGATGTGCGCGAGGATCATCACCGCACTGAAGAACACCGGACGCAGGCTTGGCAGCACCACTTTCCAGTAGATGCGCGGCATGCTCGCGCCGTCGATCTGGGCGGCGCGGATGATCGATTGATCAACGCCACGCAGACCGGCGAGGAACATCGCCATGATGAAGCCCGAAGCTTGCCAGACCGCCGCGATCACCAGGCAATACACCACGCGATCAGGGTCGATCAGCCAGTCGAGACGGAAGCCTTCCCAGCCCCAGTCCCGCAGCAATTTGTCCAGGCCCATGCCCGGGTTGAGCAGCCATTTCCACGCGGTACCGGTGACGATCATCGAGAGCGCCATCGGGTACAGGTAAATGGTGCGGATAAAGCCTTCGCGACGGATTTTCTGGTCGAGGAAAATCGCCAGGGTCACACCGATCACCAGAGTGATGGCGATGAACATGCCGCCGAACACGGCCAGGTTCTTGCTCGCCACCCACCAGCGATCGTTGTCGAACAGCCGCGCGTATTGCGCCAGGCCTGCCCACTTGTAGTTCGGCAGGAAGGTCGACGTGGTGAACGACAGGACAAACGTCCAGAGGATATAGCCATAGAAGCCCACCAGAACGATGAACATGCTCGGCGCCAGCACCAGTTTCGGTAGCCAGCGCTGCAATGCGTCGAACGGCGAGGCCTTGCTGAACACAGCAACAGAACTCATGGGAAGATCCAGTAAAAAAGATGAAGGACCACTGCAAGCTGCCAACCTCAAGCCGATGCGCGACTTGAAGCTGGCAGCTGCTCTACGCCGGTGTTACTTGGCAGCCTTGACGGCGGTGCCGAGTTTCTTCGCAGCGTCGGCCGGGTCGGCTTTCGGGTCGTTGATGAAGTTGGTCACGACATCGAAGAACGCACCCTGTACGGCCAGCGTAGTCGCCATGTTGTGCGCCATGCTCGGCTGCAGGCCGCCGGACTTGGCGTCTGCCAGGAAGTCCTTGGCAGCGGTCTGGGCGCAGGAATCGAAACCGTACTTGCCCATGTCGGCAAGCATGTCGTTACGCACCGGGATCGAGCCCTTGTTGATGCTGAAGACTTTCTGGAAGTTTTCACCCAGCACGACTTTGGCGATGTCCTGCTGACCGGCCGCGGTGCCCGCGTCCTTCTGCTTGAACACGGCCAGCGAGTCGATGTTGTAGGTGAACGCCTTGTCAGTGCCCGGGAAGGCTACGCACTCGTAATCCTTGCCGGCGACTTTCTTGGCGGCGGTCCATTCGGACTTGGCCCAGTCACCCATGATCTGCATGCCGGCCTTGCCGTTGATGACCTTGGCCGCTTCCAGGTTCCAGTCCTGGCCTTTGCCGTCGACGTCCATGTAGGTCGCGACTTTCTTCAGCTCGGTCAGGGCCTTGACCATTTCCGGACCGGTCAGGGCAGCGTTGTCCAGGTCGACCAGGGCCTTCTTGTAACCATCAACGCCCATTACCGACAGCACGACCGCTTCGAACACGGTGCTGTCCTGCCAAGGCTGACCGCCGTGGGCCAGCGGGATGAAGCCCGCAGCCTTCAGCTTGTCGCCAGCGGCGTAGAATTCTTCGAGGGTGGTCGGGGCTTTGGCGATACCGGCTTTCTTGAAGACTTCCGGGTTGATCCACAGCCAGTTCACACGGTGAATGTTCACCGGCACGGCCACGTAATCACCGTCGTACTTCACGGTATCGGAGACTTTCTTGTCGAGCAGGCTGTCCCACTTCTCGGACTCGGAAACGTCCTTCAGCACGTCGGTGTCGAGCAGACCGGTGGACGCCCAATCCTGGATGTCCGGGCCTTTGATCTGGGCCACGCCTGGCGGGTTGCCGGCGACCGCACGGCTTTTCAGCACGGTCATGGCAGTCGCACCGCCACCACCGGCGACAGCGCCGTCTTTCCAGGTGAAACCGTCTTTTTCCACTTGTGCCTTGAGCACATCGACAGCGGCTTTTTCGCCACCGGACGTCCACCAATGCACGACTTCCACCGAACCTTTGGATTCGGCAGCGGAAACACTCAGGGGCAGCACAGCGAGCGGGAACAGGGAGGCGACAGAAATGACAGTAGCGAGGCGAGAAATCGCATTCATCTGAGATGTACCTTTCTTGTTGTTATGCATGCAAGTCTGGTGCTTGCGCTGCACACGAGTTTAAACAGGACGTTTCCCCTCGCAGGTAACGAAGGGACGCGCAAATGTCACCGCATGGTTACACAGGAACGGGCCGGGACAACTGTGCCAGCGCAGTCGCCATGCTCGGCGCCAGCGGCAGACGCGGGATCAGTACCGCCTGCCAGGCGTGATACAGATCTGGTTTACCCGCCCAGATATCGGCACTTGGACGGTTCTGCGGATCGAGTTCGTGATGCCAGCTGCCGTCGCAGCGGTCGATGAAATTCGCTTCGCAGAATTCCCAGAATAGCCGGTACCAGGATTCGTACTGCGCATCGCCGGTGCGTTTAAGCAGGGCACTGGCGGCGGCACTGGCTTCGGCGTGGGTCCAGTGCAGGCGATGCCGCACCACGGCTTTGTTGTCCCAGTCGAGGGTGTAGACGATGCCCGGGGCGCCATCGACGTCCCAGCCATGACGGCAGTTGTTCTCGAACAGCTTTTGCGCATCAGTGGCCAGCCAGCCCGGCGTAAGCATACCGGCCTGGACCCGCGCCGCTTCGAGGTGCAGCAACAGGCGCGCCCACTCGAAACCGTGGCCCGGCGTGGTGCCGTACGGGCGGAAGCCGTCGGCAGGATTGTCTTGGTTGTATTCGCGCAGCGGCTGCCAGTTTCGGTCGAAATGCTCGATCACCAGATAGTCGTTGGCAGCGGCGTGACCGTGGATCACCCGCTCGACGATGCGCTGCGCCCGCACCAGCCAGCGCGGGTCTTCGGTGACATCGGCCAGCGCAAGGAACGCTTCGGTGGCGTGCATGTTGCTGTTGGCGCCGCGATAGGCTTCTTCTTCGCGCCAGTCACGGTTGAAGAATTCGCGCAGGGCGCCCTCTTCTTCGCTCCAGAAATACGTGTCGATGATGTCGATGGCGTCATCCAGCAACGCCTGCGCGCCGGGACGTTGGGCGACCACAGCGGAACTGGCCGCGAGGGCCACGAAAGCATGCAGATAAGCGTTCTTGCCGGTGTTGCCGTCGCGGTGTTCGGCGACGGCGAACCAGCCGCCATGCAGTGCATCGCGCAAGGGGCCGCGCAATGCCTGAATGCCGTGATCAACCAGCTCGGCGAAACCCGGCAGGCCCTGAATGTGGGCCATGGCGAAGCTGTGGGTCATGCGCGCGGTGTTCATGGTTTCGGCTTGCGCACCGGCCTGGAGCTGGCCGCGCTCATCGAGATTACCGAAGCCTTCGGGCAGTCGCGAAGCCTTGGCAAATGCCAGCAGGCGCAGGCCTTCGTCGGCGAGCCATTGCTGGTGGGCAGGGGCATTCAGCCAACTGCTGAAGCCCGGATTGAAGTGATCCATGGAAGGCCTTTTTTTGTTGTTATGACTGCGGGCAGTCTAAACAACGGGCCGGGGTTGGCTTGTAACGAAGGGGGCAGGTTTTGTCACCGAGTCGTGACAAAGAGCCAGCCCTCACCCCAGCCCTCTCCCTCCGGGAGAGGGCTGGGGTGAGGGAAACGCTTTTGACTTAATCAGCCGAACGAGGCAATTGCAGGGTCACGCGTAATCCGCCTTCACGCAAGTTCTGCAACGTCACCTCACCGCCATGGCTATGGGCAATGTTGCGGGCAATCCCCAACCCCAGCCCATACCCCTGCTGCTGCCCCGCCAGCCGAAAGTGCGGTTCGAACACCTGCTCCAGCCGCTGCTCCGGCACGCCCGGACCTTCGTCATCAACGTGCAGCACAAACGCACTCTCATCGTCATCGATATGCAGATGCGCGTTCTGCCCGTACTTCAACGCATTGTCGATCAGGTTGCCAATACAGCGCTTGAGCGCCAATGGTTTACCCGGATACGCCGCCAGCGCACGTCCCTGCTGGGTCACGCGGCCATTGCCGTTGGGCGCCAGATACGGTTCCACCAAACAGTCGAGCACATGGTTCAGATCCACCGGCTCGATGTTTTCGTGGATGTCGGTGTCTTTCACGCATTGCAGCGCGCCTTTGACCAGCAGCTCCAGCTCATCCAGATCGCGGCCGAACTTGGTTTGCAGCTGTTCGTCTTCCAGCAGTTCGACACGCAGTCGCAGACGGGTGATCGGCGTGCGCAGGTCATGGGAAATCGCGCTGAACAACTGGCTGCGTTCGGTCAGGTAACGGCTGATGCGTTCGCGCATGGTGTTGAACGCGCGGCCCACCTCGACCACTTCACTGCCACCACCCTCGGCCACCGGCTCGACGTCGGCGCCCAGCGACAAGTCCCGCGCCGCCCGCGCCAGACGCTTGAGCGGCCGGCTCTGCCAGTGCACCAGCAGACCGATGAACAGCAACAGAAAACCGCTGGTGAAGACGATGAACCAAACCTGCTGGGTCGGCAGGCCCTGCTCTTCAAGACTGGTGTAGGGTTCGGGCAACAGCGAGGCGATGTACAGCCATTCACCCGGCGCCAACTGGATCTGGGTCACCAGCACCGGCGGATTCACCGGCTCCAGGGTCAGCGCGTAATGCGCCCAGGAGCGTGGCAGCTCGTCGAGTTTCAACCCGGCGTTGAAGATCCGCAGGTCATCGGGGCTGACGAAAGTCACCAGAATGTCAGTGTCCTGGCCCAGAGACTGACGCAACACCTCATCCACCGCCTGAAGCACCGCCGCCTTGCGCGGCGTAACCGGCAACACTTCCATGCCCAGCGGTTTGTCATTCAGCGTTACCACAAATCGGGTGCCGCCCATGCTGCGCAACTGATCGAGCACCAACGGTCGGTAAGCCACCGGCAACGAGCGGAAATAACTGACGCTGGCGGTCATCGAATGGGCGAGGCTGCGGGCGCTGGTGACCAGGCCTTCGAGCTGGGTCGCGCGCAACTGGGAAACCCAGATCACGCTGGACAGCGTCTGGGCGAACAACACCGCGAGCAACGTCAGCAGCAACATCCGCCCAAGCAGCGAACGGGGCATCGGCACTTTGCGCGCGGTGTTGCGCAGGAACTCAGTGACCATTGCCGGCAACCACATTGGCTGCCAGTTGGTAGCCGCTGCCGCGCACGGTGCGGATCAGCCGTGGCGGCTTTTCGGTGTCGCGCAGACGCTGGCGCAAGCGGCTGACCGCCATGTCGACGATACGATCAAGAGGCATCAGATCGCGACCACGGGTGGCGTTGCCGATGGTGTCGCGGTCGAGGATTTCCTGGGGGTGATCGAGAAACAGCTTGAGCAAGGCGAAGTCGGCGCCGGACAGAATCACTTCCTCGCCGTCGGTGTGAAACAGCCGATGGCTGACCATGTCCAGCCGCCACTCATCGAAGGCTAGCACTTCGCTGCCACTGCGTTCCTGACCGAACTGGGCACGGCGCAGCAGGGCTTTGATTCGCGCTTGCAGTTCGCGGGGGCTGAAAGGTTTGCCGAGGTAGTCGTCGGCACCCAGCTCCAGACCGATCACCCGATCGGCCTCGTCGGAACTGGCGGTGAGCATGATGATCGGCACCTGGGCCTGACGCGGATGCTGGCGCACCCAGCGGCACAGGCTGAAGCCGTCTTCATCGGGCAGCATCACATCAAGGATCACCAGATCGCTCGGCGCCTCATTCAGCGCCTGGCGGAAACTGCCGCCGTCGGCCGTGGCCCGTACCTGAAAACCCGCACGGGTCAGGTAGGTTTCCAGCAACTCGCGTATCTCCTGGTCGTCATCGACCAACAAAATCGACTTGTTGACTGAACTCACTTCGAAGGCATCCTTGTTGTTGGAATTGGGCGGATTATGCCTGATGTGCCGAGGGTTCCCACGCTCGGCGTGGGAATGTTCATTTACCGGATTGTTCGAGCGCGACTCCTGCACCGACCAGACCCGAGTAAGGCGCTGTCACCAGCCACACCGGAATCCCCTTGAAGTAATCGCTCATGCAGCCCTTGTCGGCGAAACTGCGGGCGAAACCGCTTTCGAGGAAGAAATCGGCAAAGCGCGGAATCACGCCGCCAACGATATACACCCCACCGCGACCGCCAGTGGTCAGCACGTTGTTGCCGGCTACGCGACCGAGCCAGCAGCAGAACTGCTCCAGCACTTCCAGAGCAATCGGGTCACCGGCAAGACCGGCTGCGGTGATCGCTTCCGGCGTGTCGAGTTTGGGCTCGTGGCCATCCACGGCGCAGATCGCCCGGTACACTCGAGGCAGGCCGCCGCCGCTCAACGCGGTTTCCGCGCTGACGTGGCCGATTTCGTTGTGGATGTGCTGCCAGAGCTGGGTTTCACGCGGGCTGCTCAGCGGCAGATCGACGTGACCGCCCTCTCCCGGCAACGCGGCAAACCGGCCTTCGCCCAGATCGAGCAAGGTGCCGACACCCAGGCCAGTGCCCGGACCAATCACAACCGCTGGACGCAATGGCTCCGGTTCGCCTTCGCAGACCACGCGAAATTCGCCGGGCTGCAAACGGGTCATGCCCAGCGCCATGGCGGAGAAGTCGTTGACCAGCAGCAACTGCTCGACCTGCAACGCCTGGCAAAAAGCCTTGCGGCTCAGGCGCCAGTGGTTGTTGGTGAACTTGAACTCATCGCCGCTCACGGGACCCGCCACCGACAGGCACACCGAACCGATGGCGCCCGGCGCCAGGCCGAGCCCGCTCAGGTAGAGGCTGATCGCCTCTTCCGGGCTGGCATGGTCGGCCGTGGCCAGCACCTGCACCGATTCGAGCTGCTGATCTTTCCACAACGCGAACCGCGCGTTGGTGCCTCCGATGTCACCGACCAAAGCCAGTTTCAATTAAGCGTCTCCAGGGCAGAAGTGAAGGCGCTGGCGCCCTGCTCTGCCGAGCTGAAGGCCAAACGCATGAAGCCAAACAGTTCGCGACCGCTACCGATGTTGTTGCCCAACAGGCCTTTGGCGGGTTCGCGCGCTGCGAATTCGGCGGCGTCCACCTTGAGTTCCAGGGTGCCTTTGACGCCATCGACGCGGATGATATCGCCCTCTTGCACGCGAGCCAAAGCGCCGCCGACATAAGCTTCGGGGCTGACGTGGATCGCTGCCGGGATTTTCCCCGAGGCGCCGGACATGCGCCCGTCAGTCACCAGCGCGACCTTGAAGCCGCGATCCTGCAGCACGCCGAGGAACGGCGTCATCTTGTGCAGTTCCGGCATGCCATTGGAACGCGGGCCCTGGAAACGCATCACTGCGACGAAATCCTTCTCCAGCAAACCGGCCTTGAAGGCGTCCGCCAGATCCTGTTGATCCTGGAACACCATGGCCGGTGCTTCGACGATCTGGTTTTCCAGCGCAACGGCAGACACCTTCATCACGCCACGACCGAGGTTGCCTTCCATCACCCGCAAGCCGCCCTCTGCCGAGAACGCACGGGCCACCGGACGCAGGATGTTTTCGTCGAGGCTTTCGGTCGGGCCTTCGCGCCACACCAGTTTGCCGTTATCGAGGAACGGTTCCTTGGTGTACTGGCTCAAGCCGTGGCCGAGCACGGTGTTGACGTCTTCGTGCAGCAGACCGGCTTCGAGCAGTTCGCGGATCAGGAACGACATGCCGCCCGCTGCCTGGAAGTGGTTGATGTCGGCCTTGCCGTTCGGATAGACGTGGCTCAGGGTCGGCACGACTTCGGAGAGGTCGGCCATGTCCTGCCAGGTCAGTTGAATGCCCGCCGCCATGGCGATGGCCGGCATGTGCAGGGTGTGGTTGGTCGAGCCGCCGGTGGCGTGCAGCGCGACGATCGAGTTGACCAGCGCCTTCTCGTCGACGATTTCGCCGATCGGCATGAAGTTGCCGTTCTGTTTGGTCAGGCGCGTGACCTGATGCGCGGCTTCGCGGGTCAGGGCATCACGCAGCGGCGTATTCGGGTTGACGAAAGAGGCGCCCGGCAAGTGCAGGCCCATGACTTCCATCAGCAACTGGTTAGTGTTGGCGGTGCCGTAGAAGGTGCAGGTGCCCGGGCTGTGGTAGGACTTCATTTCCGATTCCAGCAGCTCTTCGCGGGTCGCCTTGCCTTCGGCGTACTTCTGCCGCACGTCGGCTTTTTCCTTGTTGGAAATCCCCGAGACCATCGGCCCGCCCGGCACGAAAATCGTCGGCAGGTGACCGAAACGCAGGGAGCCCATCATCAGGCCCGGCACGATCTTGTCGCAGATGCCGAGCATCAGCGCGCCGTCGAACATGTTGTGGGACAGCGCCACCGCCGTCGACATCGCGATCACTTCGCGGCTCGGCAAGCTCAGTTCCATGCCCGGTTCGCCCTGGGTCACGCCGTCGCACATCGCAGGCGTACCGCCGGCGAACTGGCCGACCGAACCGATTTCGCGCAGGGCGTTCTTGATCTGCTCCGGGAAGACTTCGTACGGCTGGTGCGCCGAAAGCATGTCGTTATATGACGAAACAATTGCGATGTTCGCCGAGTTCATCATCCGCAGGCTGTGCTTGTCTTCGCTGCCACACCCGGCCACGCCGTGGGCGAAGTTGGCGCATTGCAGCTTGCCGCGCATCGGCCCGTCGGTTGCGGCGCCGCGAATGAGCGCAAGGTAAGCCTGACGCGTGGCGCGGCTGCGGGCGATAAGCCGTTCGGTGACCTCAAGAACGCGGGGATGCATGTGTAGAACTCCAGGCTAACGGATGTGGCGACCTGATTGTCTATGCTGACCAAAGCGTCCGCACGCGTGGGATGACGGGCGGTTTCCTTGACCATTCGGACCAGTTGATTCAGGTCACTCGTTGTAGATAAAACAAAATATTGCCACTAAAAAGGCTTGTTTTCTATTTTTATGCGAATAATCTTGTAATTCCAACAACAAAACGACGGCGGCGCTGTTCAATGACTCTTCGAATCGCAATCAATGGTTTTGGCCGCATCGGCCGTAATGTCCTGCGCGCACTGTATACCCAAGGCTATCGACAGGATTTGCAGATCGTCGCCATCAACGATCTGGGCGACAGCGCGATCAATGCGCACTTGCTCAAATACGATACCGTTCACGGCACGTTCGATGCCGAAGTTGCGCATGACAACGAGAGTCTGACCGTCAACGGTGACCGTATTTCGGTCAGCGCCATCCGCAACCCGGCCGAGTTGCCGTGGGCTGCGGAAAAGATTGATGTGGTATTCGAATGCACCGGCCTGTTCACCGACCGGGCCAAAGCCGCCGCGCATATTACTGCCGGTGCGCGCAAAGTCATCATCTCGGCCCCGGCCAAGGGCGCCGACGCCACCGTCGTCTATGGCGTGAACCACGACATCCTGCGCCAGTCGCACCAGATCATCTCCAACGCCTCGTGCACCACCAACTGCCTGGCCCCGGTGGCCCAGGTGCTGCACCGCGAACTGGGCATCGAAAGCGGTCTGATGACCACGATTCACGCCTACACCAACGACCAGAACCTGACCGACGTCTACCACACCGACCCGTACCGCGCCCGTTCTGCCACGCAGAACATGATCCCGAGCAAGACTGGCGCTGCCGAAGCCGTGGGCCTGGTACTGCCGGAACTGGCGGGCAAGCTGACCGGCATGGCCGTGCGCGTGCCGGTGATCAACGTATCGCTGGTTGACCTGACGGTTCAGTTGAAACGCGAAGCCTCGGCCGATGAAGTGAACGCACTGATGAAAGCCGCGAGCCAGCACTCGAAAATCCTCGGCTACAACACCCTGCCGCTGGTATCTAGCGACTTCAACCACAATCCGCTGTCGTCGATCTTCGACGCCAACCACACCAAATCCAGCAGCAAACTGCTGAAAGTGCTGGCCTGGTACGACAACGAGTGGGGCTTCTCCAACCGCATGCTCGATAACTGCCTGGCGCTGTGCAGCGCGGAATAAAACCGCGGCCGCCGATTTGTCAGCGGGTAATAGCTTTACCAACCTTTGACAAATCAACACTTGACCACTCGGGCGGATGATAAGCATTATCATTCGCTCGAAATGGATCAGGTCCTCCCGTGAGTCAGTCGCAGTTCAATCACGTTTTCCTCGCCCAGCGCACTTCATTGCTGCGAACGCTGGAACGCATGGTCAACAACCACAGCACCGCCGAAGACCTGTTGCAGGAAACCTACCTGCGCGTCACGCGGGCGCTGAGCGAACGGGCCATCGATCACCTTGAACCCTTTGTCTTCCAGACCGCGCGCAACCTGGCGCTGGATCACTTGCGTGCGCGCAAGATCCACTCGCGCACCATGGTCGACGACGTGCCCCAGGACGTGGTGCACAGCGTCGCCGCCCCCGCCAGCAGCGCCGAAGACGCCGCCCACGCCGAACAATTGCTGGAGCGCTTGAACGTGAGCCTCGGTGAACTCAGCCCCCGTCAGCAGCAAATCTTCATCCTCAGCCGCCTGCACGGGCACAGCTACCAGGAAATCGCCGAAGAACTCAGCGTGTCCCTCAGCACGGTGCAGAAAGAACTCAAACTGATCATGACCATTTGCATCGGTGTCGCCGAGCGCTTGAACGGCGACTGATGCTGTAGGTTTTTTCTCTAAGTGCCAGGATCGACTGCACTGATCATCGGCCTTTGTTACCCTTGCCCGACTTTTACGCTTCACTAAAAAAACAGCCGTGCACAGACACTGCCGAGGAAACACCGTGACGGAAACCCACCGCCCTCCTTCGCCCGACACGGCGCAGGACGCCGCCAACGCAATGGACCAGGCTCTGGACTGGCTCATCGTGCTCGGCAGCCCGGACGAGGAGCAGACCCGGCAGTTTCATGCCTGGCTGGCGGCCGATCCGTTGAACGCCCAGGCATTCGCCAAGGCCCAGGCGATCTGGGACGGCCCGCAGATCGCCCAGTGCGCGCAAGAGCTTGCGGCCAAACCGAAGAAAGTCACCGTCCTCACACGCCTGCGTCCGCACTGGAAACCGCTGGCCACCGCTGCGGTGCTGATTCTCGGTCTGTTCAGTTTCAGCAACCTGCCGATGCGTCTACAGGCCGATCACCTGACCGTGGTCGGCGAGCGTCAGCGCCTGCAGCTGGAGGACGGCTCGAAAGTCCTGCTCAACACCAATTCCGCGTTCTCCAGCACCATCAATGATCGCCAACGGGTGGCGCGCCTGTATCAGGGCGAAGCGTTTTTCGAGATCCCGGCCAGCCGCAGCCAGCCGCTGGAAATCGACGCCGGGCCGGTGAAGGCCAGCGTGCGCGACACCGCGTTCGCCGTGCGTTATCTGGATGGCGTGGCGCAGGTTCGAGTGCAGCGTGGCGATGTCGATCTGCGTGCCACCCGTGACGATGCCCGGGTACGTCTGTCCGCCGGGGAAAGCATCCGCATTGGCCCGAACGGTTTCGACCGGCCGGCCAAGGTCGACGCCGCCACCGATCTGGCGTGGGTGCAGGGTCGGTTGATCTTCGAGAACTGCCCGTTGAACCAGGTGCTGGCCGAACTGCGCCGCTATTATCCGGGTTTCATCATCAACACCAACGAACACCTGGCCGACGTCGCCGTCACCGGCAATTACCGCCTCGACCAGCCGCTGGACGTGGTGCGCTCGCTCGCTCACATCACCTCGGCCAAGCTTCAGGAATTCCCGGCGCTGGTGATTCTGAACTAAATGAGAATTATTTTTACTCGATAGCCGAAGCTCGTTCGTCTCGTTATAGCCAATGCAATTGATTCGCATCTTCGGACGTGAATCAGCACCTATAAAGATTCGTGCGACACGGAGCGCTATCGATGTCCTCACGCCTTACCCGCCAGACTTCTTCCCCTTCCCGCGTGCTGTCGTTGCTGACCGCCGCCATCCTGATGGCCGGCACTGCGCCGCTGATGGCCGCCACCGAGCAACCGGCACGCAACATGGGCGATTACTCGTTCGCCATCGGCCAGCAACCGCTGGTGTCGGCGCTCAACGCGTTCACCGCCGTCACCGGCTGGCAAGTCGGCTTGCCGGCTGAATTGGGTAAAGGCGTGTCGTCGCCGGGCGTGCGCGGTTCGCTGCCACCGGAAAAAGCCCTGGAGCGACTGTTGGTGGGGACCAACCTGAGCTTCCGCAAGCTGAGCAACAACAACGTCGTGCTGGAAAAACGCAACAACAGCGGCGCGCTCAACCTCGACCAGGTGACCATCAGCGCCACCCGTCAGGAACAGTCGGTCAACAGCGTACCGGCCACCGTCACCGTGCAAACCCGTCAGGACCTGGACCGCAACAACGTCAATACCATCAAGGATCTGGTGCGCTACGAGCCGGGCGTCTCCGTCGGCGGCGCCGGTCAGCGCGGCGGTATCAGCGGCTACAACATTCGCGGCATCGACGGTGACCGCATCCTGACTCAAGTGGATGGTGTCGAAGTACCGGACGGCTTCTTCAACGGCCCGTACGCCAAGACCCAGCGCAATTACGTCGACCCGGAAATCGTCAAGCGCGTGGAAATCCTTCGCGGCCCGGCTTCGGTGCTGTACGGCAGCAACGCCATCGGCGGCGCAGTCAGTTATTACACCCTCGACCCCGACGACATCATCAAGCCCGGCAAAGACGTCGGCGCCCGCCTGAAAACCGGCTACAGCTCCGCCGACGAGAGCTGGCTGAAATCCGCCACCGTCGCCGGACGCGCCGAGCAGTTCGACGGTTTGCTGCACTACAGCCAGCGCGACGGTCATGAAACCGATTCCTACGGCAGCAACAACGGCACCGGTCTGGAGCGCACCGCCGCCAACCCGGAGGACGTGAAAGCCTCAAACGTGCTGGCCAAGATCGGCTGGAACTACAACGAAGGTTCGCGTCTGGGCCTGACCTACGAAAAGTACAAGGACGATCGCGACACCGATCAGAAAAGTGCTTACGGCGGCCCGTTCTTCAATGGCGCTCCGACCATTCCCAACAGCGTGCTGCCCGGCGGCATGTACCAGTGGCGCACCGGTAACGACACCGTCACCCGTGAGCGTTTCGGCCTGGAACACAGCTTCGCCCTCGACAGCCTGTTGGCGGACAATGTGAAGTGGAGCCTCAACCACCAGGTCGCCAAGACCGACCAGAGCACCGAAGAGTTCTACTACCCGATGACCCGTAAAGTGCTGCGTACCCGCGACACGATCTACGAGGAAAAACAGTGGGTGTTCGATGCGCAACTGGACAAGGCATTCGCCATCGGTGACACCGATCACGTGCTGACCTACGGCACCACGATCAAACAGCAGAAAGTCACCGGTTCACGCAGCGGCGACGGCAAGTGCCTGGCAGTCGGTCGCGGCTGCACCGCCATCGGCGCCACCAGTGCGGCCGACGTGCTGAAGAAGTCCAGCGACTTCCCGGACCCGACCATCAACACCTACAGCCTGTTCGCCCAGGATCAGATCAGCTGGAACAAGTGGACCTTCCTGCCGGGCCTGCGCTACGACTACACCCAGCTCAAGCCTCACATCACCCAGGAATTCCTCAACACCGTGGCCGCCGATGGCAAAGGCACGGTGAGCGACGAAAACAAGACCTGGCATAAAGTCTCGCCGAAATTCGGCCTGACCTACGCCCTGACCGACAACTACACCTGGTATGGCCAGTACGCCGAAGGCTTCCGCACTCCGACCGCGAAAGCGCTGTACGGCCGCTTCGAGAACAGCACCACCGGCTACAACGTGGCGCCGAACCCGAACCTGGAACCGGAAAAGAGCAAAAGCTATGAAACCGGTCTGCGCGGCAACTTCGAGCAAGGCTCGTTCGACGTGGCGGTGTTCTATAACAAGTACCGCGACTTCATCAACGAAGACGCCGTCACCCCGGGCTACAGCGAGCTGACCTTCCAGTCCAGCAACATCAAGCACGCCACCATCAAGGGTGCCGAAGTCAAAGGCCGACTGAACCTGGATTCCTTCGGTGCGCCGCAAGGTCTGTACACCCAGGGTTCGATCTCCTACGCCTACGGACGCAACAACGACAACGGCGAGCCGTTGAACAGCGTCAATCCGCTGACCGGCGTATTCGGTCTGGGTTATGACCAGGACAACTACGGCGGCCTGCTGAGCTGGACCGTGGTGAAGAAAAAGGATCGCGTCGACGACACCAACTTCAAGTCGCCGGACGGTGTCAGCAGTCAATTCAAGTCCCCGGGCTTCGGCATTCTCGATCTGGCCGGCTACTACAAGGTGACCGACGACGTCACCGTCAGCGGCGGCATCTACAACCTGACGGACAAGAAGTACTGGTTGTGGGATGACGTGCGCGGTTACGACAGCGTCGGCGAAGCGTCGGTGACACAACCGGCCAACCTTGATCGCCTGACACAGCCGGGTCGCAACTTCGCGATCAACCTGGTCTGGGACATCTGATCCGGATGACCTCACGGCGCGAGCGAATTGCCGCGCCGTGAGGTTTTTTTACTGTCCGGCGCTTGCCCGTTCGTCTCGTTATCAAGCGCCTCTTTTATCAAGGACATCTCATGAGCACCCCGGAAAAAGCCCTGCGTTCGCAACGCCTGAACCAGATCACTCACGAGCCGCACAGCAAGCTCGATGCGCTGGTGAAAGCCCATGCGCCGTTCGAGACTCGCGCCAATTTCGCCCGCTTCGTGGTCGCGCAGTACCTGTTCCAGTCGGAACTGGTCTCGCTGTACAACGATGCCGAACTGACTGCCATCGTTCCTGACCTGCCGACTCGCTGCCGCGCTGAAGCGGCCAAGGCCGACCTTGCGGACCTGGACACCGAAGTGCCTGCACCCGTTGCCGGCGCGGTGAAAAACCCGAGCAAGGCCCGCGCTCTGGGCTGGATCTTCGTGTCCGAGGGTTCCAAGCTCGGCGCGGCGTTCCTGATCAAACGCGCCGTCGCGCTGGAACTGAGCGAAACCTTCGGCGCCCGTCACCTGGGCGAGCCTGAAGGCGGTCGCGCCGAAGGCTGGAAGAGCTTCGTGCGTACCCTCGATTCGCTGCAATTCAGCGCCGAAGAAGAAGCCGAAGTGGAGCAAGGCGCGATCGACGCATTCAACCGCTTCACCGTGCTGCTGGAACAGGCTTACGCCACGGAAGCCGAACCGGCCTGATCCCTTTGGGAGCGAGCTTGCTCCGGTCGGCGTTCCGACGAAGGCGACGGCACATTCAACATAAATGTGCCTGACACACCGCTTTCGCGAGCAAGCTCGCTCCCACAGGAGTCTTGGCAAATCTGTAGAATCCCCGTTTCGCCTCACGCACTTCGAGCCCATGCCCCAACCCGCCTCCTCCCGACTCGCCCGCCTGCTGTTCGGCCTGCTCGCCTATGTCAGCCTCGGCATCGGCCTGATCGCCATCGTCGTCCCCGGCCTGCCGACCACCGAATTCATCCTGCTCGCCGCCTGGGCCGCGACCCGCAGTTCGCCGCGCCTGAGTGCCTGGCTGGAAAACCATCGGCTGTTCGGGCCGATCCTGAGCAACTGGCGCAACGGCAAGATCATCGCCCGCAAGGCCAAGGTCAGCGCCACCGTCAGCATGCTGCTGTGCGCCACCCTGATGCTGGTGGTGCTCGATCACGGCTGGCCGGTCTATCTGGCAATTGCCGGCATGACCCTGGGTAACCTGTGGATCTGGTCACGCCCGGAATCGCTGCCGAAGATTTCCTGATTTTTCCCTTCTTTTCAGGGCTTTTGCCCGCGCAAACGTTTTGCCGTGACCGTTCGTCGGCATGCGCCTCATGCACCCTCGCCCCGCGCCGATGAGCAATGAATGGCGCTGAATGGATTTGGCGAACCGGGCAATTCCGTGCCCCGTAGCCAACAGTTCATTCATTCGCGAGAACACCCCATGTTCGACTCCCTGTCCATTCGCCTGAAAATCGTCCTGCTGTCCGGGCTCTGCCTGCTCGGCGTGGTTGCGCTGATCGTCGGCATCAACATCTACCAGACCAACCAGAACGACGAACTGGTCAGCGATTCGAGCAGCAAGATGCTCACCGCCAGTGTGCAGAACCTGCTGCAGGCCAAGGCGGCCGAACAGGCGGTGCAGGTGCAGAAAACCTTCGGCGAGAGCCTGCTGGTGATCACCGCACTGGCCGACCAGATCAAGGACATGCGCGTCATGGCCGCCAAGCGTTCGCTGGACGCCGGGGCCTTGCGTGAAGAATTGAACCTGAGCCTGAAAACCGCATTCGAGCGCAACAGCAAGGTGCTGGGTATCTGGCTGGCCTTCGAACCCAACGGCCTGGACGGCAAGGACAGCGAGTTCGTCAACGACGCCGCGCGCCAGTCCAACGAAGCCGGGCGCTTCGCCACTTACTGGAGCCGCGCCGCCGGTTCTGCGCTGAACACGATCATGGTCGAAGAAGACATGACCAAGACCACCCTCAGCGTCAGCGGCACGCCCTACAACAGTTGGTACACCTGCCCTCGCGACAACAAGCGCACCTGCCTGCTCGACCCGTACGCCGACACCGTGGGCACCAAGGAAATGCTCATGACCACCATTTCCGTGCCGCTGCTGGTGGACGGCAAGGCCATCGGCGTGGTCGGCATCGACATCGCACTCGATGCGCTGCAAGCGGCGGCCGTGGGCTCCCAGCGTGAACTGTTCAACGGTGCCGGGCACATGCTGATTGTCTCCGGCAGCGGCGTGTTGGGCGCCTACAGCACCGACGCAACCAAGGTCGGCAAAGGCATCGCCGAAACCCTGGGCGCCGAAGGCAAGGACATCCTGCAACTGCTGAGCGCCGGCACACCGAAGATTCTCGAACAGGGCGACCTGATCCGCGCCGTGTACCCGGTCGACCCGATCGGCAACTCCCGGGCCTGGGGCGTGGTCATCGACCTGCCGAAACAAGTGCTGCTGGCCGACTCGGTCAAGCTGCAAGCGGTGCTCGATGACGCTCAACAAACTGGCGTGATGACCGCGTTGGCGGTGGCCGTGATCGCCGGCCTGATCGGCCTGGTGCTGATCTGGCTCACCGCTTCGGGCGTGACCCGGCCGATCAACAGCGTCGCCGAAATGCTGAAGAACATTGCCAGCGGCGAAGGTGATCTGACCCAGCGCCTGAACTACACCAAGAAGGATGAACTCGGCGAACTGGTGAACTGGTTCAACCGTTTCCTCGACAAGCTGCAACCGACCATTGCCCAGATCAAACAAAGCATCACCGAAGCCCGTGGCACCGCCGATCAGTCGTCGGAAATCGCCCGCCAGACCAGCGAAGGCATGCAGGTGCAGTTCCGCGAGATCGATCAGGTTGCGACTGCGTCCAACGAAATGAGCGCCACCGCCCACGACGTGGCCAACAGCGCCTCGAACGCCGCCAACGCGGCGAAAGGCGCCGATCAGTCGGCCAAGGACGGGATGTCGATCATCGAGCGCAGCACCCGCGACATCAACCAACTGGCCGATGAAGTCAGCAAAGCGGTGACCGAGGTTGAAGAACTGGCGGTCAACAGCGAGCAGATCGGTTCGGTGCTGGAAGTGATCCGCAGCATTGCCGAACAGACCAACCTGCTGGCGCTGAACGCCGCGATCGAAGCAGCCCGTGCCGGTGAAAGCGGTCGCGGTTTTGCGGTGGTGGCCGACGAAGTCCGTAACTTGGCCAAGCGCACTCAGGATTCGGTCGAGGAAATCCGCCTGGTGATCGAACGCATCCAGACCGGCACCCGCGGCGTGGTCGCGACCATGCATTCGAGCCAGACCCAGGCCCACAACAACGCCGGGCAGATCCGCCAGGCCGTGGACGCCCTCGGCAAGATCAGCGACGCGGTTACGGTGATCAGCGACATGAACCTGCAGATCGCCAGCGCCGCCGAACAGCAGAGCGCGGTGGCCGAAGAGGTCAACCGCAACGTCTCGGCCATTCGTACCGTCACCGAAACCCTGACCGAACAGGCCACCGAATCGGCGGCGATCAGCAGCCAGTTGAATGCTCTGGCCAGCCAGCAGATGAAATTGATGGATCAGTTCCGCGTGTAATTGCGGTCGCCCTGAATCCCTGTAGGAGCTGGCTTGCCAGCGATGGCGGTGGATCAGTCGATACATTGCTGACTGACACTCCGTAATCGCTGGCAAGCCAGCTCCCACAGGGGACAGTGTGTTTCATCTAAGCCCGTAGCGTTTTGCACTATTCTGCCCTCTCGTTCCGGAGGGCCTTCGATGACTGATCTGCTCACGTCCATTCAAGCCGCACTCGGCTTGCCCAGCACGCCGATTCCGTTCACCGGCGAGGGCGCCCTGCCCTCGGCATTTGCCGTCACCGACCTTGCCTGCGCGAGCATTGCCGCGGCCGGGCAAGCAGTCGGCGAATTGCTCCGGCAGCAGACCGGCCAACTGCCCAGCGTCGAAGTTGACCGTCGCCTCGCCTCGTTCTGGTTCGCCACCTCGCTGCGACCGATCGGCTGGGAAGTCCCACCGCTGTGGGATCCGGTGGCCGGTGACTACGCAACAAAGGATGGCTGGATCCGCCTGCACACCAACGCCCCCCATCACCGCGCCGCCGCTGAAAGCGTGCTCGGTGCCTGCGCCGACCGTGCGGCCATGGCAGCGAAAGTCGCGCAATGGGCCAGTGCCGATCTGGAGCAAGCGGTGGTCGATGCCAAGGGTTGTGCTGCCGAAATGCGCAGTTGGGAACAATGGCAGAAACACCCGCAAGGATTGGCGGTGAACGCCGAACCCTTGGTGCATTTCAGTGATGGGAAAGATGAAAGTCGTCAACTCTGGCAAGGCTCGGTGGCGCAGCCATTGGCCGGGCTCAAGGTGCTCGATCTGACCCGCGTGCTCGCCGGCCCGACCGCCAGCCGCTTTCTCGCGGGGCTAGGCGCCAATGTCCTGCGCATCGACCCGCCGACCTGGAACGAACCCGGCGTAGTGCCGGAAGTCACCCTCGGCAAACGCTGTGCGCGGCTGGATCTGCATCAACCGGCAGATCGTGCAGTGTTCGAAGGTTTGCTCAAGGATGCGGACATTCTGCTGCACGGCTATCGCGCCGATGCGCTTGAACACCTCGGTTTCGGCGCCGAACATCGCCGACAACTGGCACCGGGGCTGATCGATGTCTGCCTCAACGCCTACGGCTGGAGCGGCCCATGGCAGAACCGTCGGGGCTTCGACAGTCTGGTGCAGATGAGCAGCGGGATTGCCGAGGCGGGGCAGCGCTGGAAACAGGCGGACAAACCGACGCCGTTGCCGGTGCAGGCGCTGGATCATGCGACGGGGTATCTGATGGCGGCGAGTGTGATCAGGTTGCTGGCTGAAAGGTTACGCAGTGGTCGAGGTGGGTCCGCTCGACTGTCGCTGGCGCGGACGGCGAAGCTGTTGATCGAGCAGGAACCGGGCACGAACGAAGTGCTGCGTCCGGAAGATGCCAAGGATCAGAGCTTGCGACTGGAGCAGACGCCCTGGGGGCCGGCGCATCGGCTGCAAGCGCCTTTGAAGATCAGCGGGACGCCATTGCAGTGGTCATTGCCGGCCACTGAGTTGGGTTCACATCAACCGCGATGGTTTTGAGTGTGTACGGATATCAATCCGCACGACTCGACGATGTCCACAGCAACTGCGCTGCATAACCGCGAAACGGTCGCCAGGCCTCGGCGCGGGCAGACAATTCCCGCGCCGTCATCCGCTCCCCTTCCAGCACCTCCAGTGCCCGCAGCAACCCCACATCCCCGGTCGGGAACCCGTCCATGTCCCGCAACTGCCGCAAGGCAATGTACTGCGCCGTCCAGTCGCCAATCCCGTGCAGCGCCAGCAACAGCGCCGTTCCTGATTCAAACAGCAGCGGATCATCCAGCAACGCCTGCGCCACCCCGGACAACGTGCGCCCGCGACTTTTCGGCATGCCCAACGCCGCCAGATCGGCATTCGCCAAAACGGCTGCGCGAGGAAAGACGTGAGTCAGTCCAGACACCGATGAATGCAACGGCTCGCCATACTGCGCCAGCAGTTTCCCCGCCAGCCGGATCGCCCCGACCACCGTAATCTGCTGCCCCAGCACCGCCCGAAACGCCAGCTCCAGTCCGTCCCACGCCCCCGGCACCCGCAATCCCGGACGCTCGGCGATCAATCGCGCCAGCAGCGGGTCAGCGTTCAGATGCTGTTGCATCCTCGACAGATCCGCATCCAGATCGAACAGCCGTCGCAAGCGCATGATGATCTCGGGAACCGCTGACGGATCCGGGAAATCCAGCTCGACCTCCAGAGCATCACCGTCACCGGGCCAGACGGAAACCGTGCCGTGCACACCGTTCAACCCGATGCTGCGCGAATACACGCCATCAATCACCGCCTCCATCCCGACCACAGCCCGCGCCGCCAGAAACCCGAGCATCGCCGGCCAGTCGTAGGGCGCCCGGTATTCGAGCCGCAGCCTCACAGTGACAGCAAGCCGCTGTACAACCCGTAGGCCGCCAGCCCGGCCCCGGCGATCACGCAGGTGAAAATCCCCTTCTCGATGGTGGTGAACAGCGGCTCGCCCTGCTCATGCTTGGCCTTGGCGAACAGGATCACCCCCGGCGCATACAACAGCGCCGACAACAGCAGGTATTTCACCCCACCGGCGTACAGCAACCACACCGCGTAGCACAGGGCGATACCGCCGATCAGCAGGTCCTTGGTGCGTTCGGCCGAGGCGTGTTCGTAGGTTTCGCCTCGCCCGCTCAACAGCACCGCATAGGCCGCCGACCACAGGTACGGCACCAGAATCATCGACGACGCGAGGTAGATCAGGCTGGTGTAAGTGCCGGCGGAAAACAGCGTGATCAACAGGAAAATCTGGATCATCACGTTGGTCAGCCACAGCGCGTTGACAGGCACATGGTTGGCGTTTTCCTTTTTCAGGAACGCCGGCATGGTCTTGTCCTTGGCGGTGGCGAAGAGGATTTCGGCGCACAGCAGCGCCCATGACAGCAACGCGCCGAGCAACGAAATCGCCAGACCGATACTGATCGCCAGCGCGCCCCACGGCCCGACGATGTGTTCCAGCACCGCCGCCAGCGAAGGGTTCTGCAGGGTCGCCAGTTCCGGCTGACTCATGATCCCCAGCGACAGCACGTTGACCAGCACCAGCAGCGCCAGCACGCCGATGAAACCGATCACCGTGGCCCGGCCGACATCCGAACGTTTCTCGGCCCGCGCCGAATACACGCTGGCGCCTTCGATACCGATGAACACGAACACGGTGACCAGCATCATGTTGCGCACCTGATCCATCACCCCGCCGAAGTTCGGGTTGCTGCGGCCCCAGATGTCGCGGGTAAAGATGTCAGCCTTGAACGCCACGGCAGCGATGACGATGAACATGATCAGCGGCACGATCTTGGCTACGGTGGTCAGTTGGTTGATGAACGCCGCCTCCTTGATCCCGCGCATCACCAGAAAATGCACGGCCCACAGCAGCACCGAGGCGCAACCGATGGCGATCGGCGTGTTGCCCTGGCCGAACACCGGAAAGAAGTAGCCGAGGGTGCTGAACAGCAACACGAAATACCCGACGTTGCCCAGCCAGGCACTGATCCAGTAGCCCCACGCGGAAGAGAATCCCATGTAGTCACCGAAGCCGGCTTTGGCGTAGGCGTAGACGCCGGAATCCAGCTCCGGCTTGCGGTTGGCCAGGGTCTGGAACACGAACGCCAGGGTGAGCATGCCGATGGCGGTGATTCCCCAGCCGATCAGGATGGCGCCGGCGTCGGCACGAGCCGCCATGTTCTGCGGCAAGGAAAAAATCCCCCCGCCAATCATCGAACCCACCACCAGGGCGATCAGCGCGCCAAGGCGCAGCTTTTGCGTCGGTTGCGACATACAAATCTCCTTGAAAGATGTGGTGAGGTTTTATTTGTAACAACTATTAACTAAACGGCTAACAGTCGAAGACGTTTATCAGGTAATGCCAACAAACGCCCACTTATATATAGCGGATGACGCTAACGCCTAGCACGTTAAGTCAGTTTTGTGCGCGGATCCTAATAAATCAATTCTGTACTGAAAACAGATGTGAAAAATTTGCCAAAACCTGAAAAGCAACTAGCGTGATAACTCGAAAGTAATAGGATCCATTCCCAATAAAATCGACCAAAGGCCTCTGGGACGGGCCTTCCAGACAGTAGCCTTATGCCTGCAGTGGATTCATAAGTCATTCATTAACAATGGAATGTGGCCATGCACTGATCTATGTCAGCTGTTTGAACAGTCAACAGAACTACGCTGTGAACTCTTCTCTCCTGCAATGGAGTCATGCAATGTCTGAAGCTCCCGGAAAACTACGACTAGGTGCACTGGTTGCCCTGGTAGTCGGATCAATGATCGGTGGCGGGATATTCTCTTTGCCACAAAACATGGCCGCCAGCGCCGACGTCGGTGCGGTACTGATCGGGTGGGCCATCACCGCCGTCGGCATGCTCACCCTCGCTTTCGTCTTTCAAACCCTCGCCAATCGAAAACCTGACCTGGACGGCGGCGTGTACGCCTACGCCAAGGCCGGTTTCGGCGACTACATGGGTTTCTCGTCCGCCTGGGGCTACTGGATCAGTGCCTGGCTGGGCAACGTCGGTTACTTCGTTCTGCTCTTCAGTACCCTCGGCTACTTTTTTCCGATTTTCGGTGAAGGCAACACCGTTGCCGCCGTGATCGGTGCCTCGGTGCTCCTGTGGGCCGTGCACTTTCTGGTGCTGCGCGGGATCAAGGAAGCGGCGTTCATCAACCTCGTGACCACCGTCGCCAAGGTCGTGCCGCTGCTGCTGTTCGTCCTGATCGCGATTTTCGCCTTCAAACTGGACATCTTCACCGCCGACATCTGGGGCGTGAAAAACCCGGACCTGGGCAGCGTGATGAACCAGGTGCGCAACATGATGCTGGTCACCGTGTGGGTGTTCATCGGCATCGAAGGCGCGAGCATCTTCTCGGCCCGGGCGGAAAAGCGTTCGGACGTCGGCAAGGCCACCGTGATCGGTTTCATCACCGTGCTGCTGTTCCTGGTGTTGGTGAACGTGCTGTCGCTGGGCATCATGACCCAACCGGAACTGGCCAAACTGCAGAACCCGTCGATGGCCGCCGTGCTTGAGCACGTGGTCGGTCACTGGGGCGCGGTGCTGATCAGCGTCGGCCTGATCATCTCGCTGCTGGGGGCGCTGCTGTCGTGGGTGCTGCTGTGCGCGGAGATCATGTTCGCCGCCGCCAAGGACCACACCATGCCGGAGTTCCTGCGCAAGGAGAACGCCAACCACGTGCCGGTCAACGCCCTGTGGCTGACCAACGCGATGGTTCAGCTGTTCCTGGTCATCACCCTGTTCTCGGCCAGTACTTACCTGTCGCTGATCTACCTCGCCACTTCGATGATTCTGGTGCCGTATCTGTGGTCGGCGGCCTACGCCCTCCTGCTGGCGGTGCGCGGCGAAAGCTACGAGGGCTTCGCGGCAGAACGGCGCAAGGACCTGATCATCGGCGGCATCGCCCTGATCTATGCGGTCTGGCTGCTCTACGCCGGCGGCGTGAAGTACCTGCTGCTCTCGGCCCTGCTCTATGCGCCCGGCGCGATCCTGTTCGCCAAGGCCAAGCTCGAACTCAAACAACCGGTTTTCACCAACGTCGAGAAGCTGATTTTCGCCGCGGTGGTCGTGGGCGCCCTGGTGGCGGCCTACGGTCTCTACGACGGCTTCCTGACTCTGTAATTGCCAAACGTTTTATCTCTGGAGGATCACTGAAATGACCACGGAAAAAGTTAAGTACGGCGTCCATTCCGAAGCCGGCAAACTGCGCAAAGTCATGGTTTGTTCCCCAGGTCTGGCCCACCAGCGGCTGACCCCGAGCAACTGCGACGAACTGCTGTTCGACGATGTGATCTGGGTCAACCAGGCCAAGCGCGACCACTTCGACTTCGTCACCAAGATGCGCGAGCGCGGGATCGAAGTGCTGGAAATGCACAACCTGCTGACCGACATCGTCGGCAACCCCGAAGCGCTGAAATGGATTCTGGATCGCAAGATCACCCCGGACACCGTCGGCGTCGGCCTGACCAACGAAGTGCGCAGCTGGCTCGAAGGCCTGGAGCCGCGCAAGCTCGCCGAGTTCCTGATCGGCGGCGTGGCCGGCGAAGATCTGCCGGACAGCGAAGGCGCCAGCGTGATCAAGATGTACCGCGACTACCTGGGCCACTCCAGCTTCCTGCTCGACCCGCTGCCCAACACCCAGTTCACACGCGACACCACTTGCTGGATCTACGGCGGCGTGACCCTCAACCCGATGTACTGGCCGGCCCGTCGTCAGGAAACCCTGCTGACCACCGCCATCTACAAATTCCACCCTGACTTCACCGGTGCCGACTTCGAAGTCTGGTACGGCGACCCGGACAAGGACCACGGCAAAGCCACCCTCGAGGGCGGCGACGTGATGCCGATCGGCAATGGCGTGGTGTTGATCGGCATGGGCGAGCGCACCTCGCGCCAGGCCATCGGCCAACTCGCACAGTCGCTGTTCGCCAAGGGTGCGGTGGAAAAAGTCGTGGTCGCCGGACTGCCGAAATCCCGCGCGGCGATGCACCTGGACACCGTGTTCAGCTTCTGCGACCGCGACCTGGTCACGATTTTCCCGGAAGTGGTCAAGGAAATCGTGCCGTTCATCATCCGTCCTGACGAAAGCAAACCTTACGGTCTGGACGTACGACGGGAGAACAAAACGTTCCTCGAAGTCGTGGCCAACTCGCTGAACCTGCCGAACCTGCGCGTGGTGGAAACCGGCGGCAACAGCTTCGCCGCCGAACGCGAGCAATGGGATGACGGCAACAACGTGGTGGCCGTGGAACCGGGCGTGGTCATCGGCTACGACCGCAACACCTACACCAACACCCTGCTGCGCAAGGCAGGCGTGGAAGTCATCACCATCAGCGCCGGCGAACTGGGCCGTGGCCGTGGCGGCGGCCACTGCATGACCTGCCCGATCATCCGCGACCCGATCGACTACTAAAACTCTGAGCTCTGGCCGCCGCTAACCGAGCGCGGCCAGGGGGATAACCGAAATCTAAGGAGATCCATCATGGCTTTCAATATCCACAACCGTAACCTGCTCAGCCTGGAACACCACACCCCACGTGAGCTGCGTTACCTGCTCGACCTGTCCCGCGACCTGAAACGCGCCAAGTACACCGGCACCGAGCAGCAACACCTGAAGGGCAACAACATCGCCCTGATCTTCGAAAAAACTTCCACCCGCACCCGCTGCGCGTTCGAAGTTGCCGCCTATGACCAGGGCGCCAACGTCACCTACATCGACCCGAATTCCTCGCAGATCGGCCACAAGGAAAGCATGAAAGACACAGCCCGCGTGCTGGGTCGCATGTACGACGCCATCGAGTACCGTGGCTTCAAGCAGGAAATCGTCGAAGAGCTGGCCAAGTTCGCGGGCGTACCGGTGTTCAACGGCCTGACCGATGAATATCACCCGACCCAGATGATCGCCGACGTGCTGACCATGCGTGAGCACGCCGACAAGCCGATCCACGAAATCAGCTACGCCTACCTGGGCGACGCCCGCAACAACATGGGCAACTCGCTGCTGCTGGTCGGCGCAAAACTGGGCATGGACGTGCGCATCTGCGCGCCGAAAGCCCTGTGGCCTCACGATGATCTGGTGCAGCGCTGCAAAAAATACGCGGAAGAAAGCGGCGCCCGCATCACCCTGACCGAAGACCCGAAAGCTGCGGTCAAAGGCGTGGACTTCATCCATACCGACGTCTGGGTATCGATGGGCGAGCCGGTTGAAGCCTGGGCCGAGCGCATCGAGCAATTGCTGCCGTACCAGGTCAACGCACAACTGATGAAAGCCACCGGCAACCCGCGCACCAAGTTCATGCACTGCCTGCCGGCATTCCACAACAGCGATACCAAAGTCGGCAAACAGATCGCCGAACAGTATCCGCACCTGGCCAACGGCATCGAAGTGACCGACGACGTATTCGAGTCGCCGGCCTGTATCGCCTTCGAGCAAGCGGAAAACCGCATGCACACCATCAAGGCGATTCTGGTATCGACCCTGGCTGATCTGTAAGCGTTGCCCCTGACCTGCGGGCGCCGCCGAAGGCTGCCCCGCAGGCTCACCGAATTCTGAAAGGACTGCATTATGCGTATCGTCGTAGCTCTGGGCGGTAACGCCCTGCTCCGCCGTGGTGAGCCGATGACCGCTGACAACCAGCGCGCCAACATCCGCATCGCCACCGAGCAAATCGCCAAGATCCACCCCGGCAATCAACTGGTCATCGCCCACGGCAATGGCCCGCAAGTCGGCCTGCTGTCGTTGCAGGGCCTCTCCTATAAACCCGATGAAGCCTACCCTCTGGACGTGCTCGGTGCCGAAACCGAAGGCATGATCGGTTACATCATCGAACAGGAACTGGGCAACCTGCTGGACTTCGAAGTCCCGTTCGCCACCCTGCTCACTCAGGTCGAAGTCGATCCCAAGGATCCGGCTTTCAAGGACCCGACCAAATTCATCGGCCCGGTCTATGCCAAAGAAGAAGCCGAGCGCCTGGCCAAAGAGAAAGGCTGGGTGGTCAAGGCCGACGGTGACAAATACCGTCGCGTGGTTGCCAGCCCGAAACCCAAGCGCATCTTCGAAATCCGCCCGATCAAGTGGCTGCTGGACAAGGGCAGCATCGTGATCTGCGCCGGCGGTGGCGGCATCCCGACCATGTACGACGAGAAGCGCAACCTCAAAGGCATTGAGGCGGTCATCGACAAGGACCTGTGCTCGTCGCTGCTGGCCGAACAGCTGGAAGCGGACTTGCTGGTAATCGCCACCGACGTCAACGCGGCGTACATCGACTTCAAAAAACCCACCGAGAAAGCCATCGCCCAGGCCCACCCGGACGAACTCGAACGCCTGGGCTTCGCCGCCGGTTCCATGGGGCCGAAGGTGCAGGCAGCTTGCGAATTTGCACGCCATACTGGCAAGGTCGCGGTAATCGGTTCGCTGGCGGACATCGAAGCCATCGTCCAGGGCACCGCCGGTACTCGGGTGAGCACCGCGAAACCCGGCATCACCTACCGATAAAAAAGAAATGCTGGGGCAGACTCCAGGTCTGCCCTTCTCCCATGCCTTGAAAGGAGAGAACACCATGGCCCAGTTCGAACCCGGTCATTTGCACATCGAGCGGCACGCGTTGACCAAAGATGACGTCAACTACAACATCCGCCTCGAATACGAGGTGTCGCAGGATCCGCAAAAAGGCAAAGGGATACAGTTCCGGCTGGTTGGAAGCATCCAGGGCAAAGAGGTCAACGAACCGTTCTTTCTGCCCAAGGAAGAGGCCTACAACTTCGCGCGCAACGTGACGCAGATTGCCGAAAAGTACGGCATCCCCAAAAGCCACAGCCAGATCGGCTCGGTGCACAAGCATTACGATTTGATGTTTGAAGACATTCGTACGCAGCTGAATATGAAATCCGGGGATCCGGTTAACCCCGAGCATTTCGAGTAATCCCCCAAAGCCCCCTCACCCCAGCCCTCTCCCAGAGGGAGAGGGAGCTGATCCGGGGATGCTTCAGGCATACGCCGACCTGAAAGCTCTTCGCTGAATCCATAATCAACTCGATCTTTCAGGTCGATGTATCACGCAAGACACCTCGGTCGGCCCCCTCTCCCTCCGGGCGGTCCGACGTTTCGGGAGGGCTGGGGTGAGGGGGCTTTTGATTTAAGGCATACTTGCCCCCCTCCGCACTCCAGAACCCAGAACCCAGAACCACCCCATGCGTATCCACGTCAGTTTCATCGACCGCGTCGGCATCACCCAGGAAGTCCTGGCGATTCTCGGTGGACGCAATCTCAATCTGGATGCGGTGGAAATGGTTCCGCCAAACGTCTACATCGACGCCCCGACCCTCAGCCCGCAAGTGCTCGAAGAGTTGAAAGATGCGCTGTTCCGGGTGCGCGGCGTGGAAGCCGTGGTGGTGGTCGACATCCTCCCCGGCCAGCGCCGGCACTTGCAGCTCGACGCGTTGCTCGCGGCGATGACCGACCCGGTGCTGGCGCTGGACAGCGCCGGCAAGGTGCTGCTGGCCAACCCGGCGCTGATCGCCCTGTACGGTCGCGAGCCGGCGGGGGAAAGTGTCTCGGAGCTGTTCAACGATCCGGGCCTGCTCGAAACCTTGCTCGAACAGGGCTTTCGCTTGCCGCTGCGGGAGATCACCGTCAACGGCCAGACCCTGTTGCTGGATGCCACGCCGATCACTGACGCCGGTGCACTGCTGACCCTGTATCAACCGAACCGCATCGGTGAACAGCTCTCGGCGCTGCACCACGACCATGCCGAAGGTTTCGATTCGTTGCTCGGCGAATCGCCGCCGATCCGCACCCTCAAGGCCCGCGCGCAACGGGTGGCGGCCCTCGACGCACCGCTGCTGATTCAGGGCGAAACCGGTACCGGCAAGGAACTGGTGGCCCGTGCCTGTCACGCCATCAGCACCCGGCACAACGCACCGTTTCTGGCGCTGAACTGCGCGGCCCTGCCGGAGAACCTCGCCGAGAGCGAACTGTTCGGCTATGCCCCCGGCGCCTTCACCGGCGCACAACGGGGCGGCAAACCGGGGCTGATGGAGCTGGCCAACCAGGGCACGGTGTTTCTCGACGAGATCGGCGAGATGTCGCCGTACTTGCAGGCCAAGCTGCTGCGTTTCCTCAACGACGGCAGCTTCCGTCGGGTGGGCGGCGATCGCGAAGTCAAAGTCGATGTGCGGATCCTCAGCGCCACCCACCGCGACCTGGAAAAAATGGTCAGCGAAGGCCTGTTCCGCGAAGACCTGTTCTACCGCCTCAACGTGCTCAACGTCGAAGTGCCACCGCTGCGCGAACGCGGTCAGGACATTCTGTTGCTGGCCCGCTATTTCATGCAGCAGGCCTGTGCGCAGATCCAGCGCCCGGTCTGCCGCCTCGCGCCCGGCACCTATCCGGCGCTGCTCGGCAACCGCTGGCCGGGCAACGTGCGGCAATTGCAGAACGTGATTTTCCGCGCCGCCGCCATCTGCGAAAGCAGCCTGGTGGACATCGGCGACCTCGACATCGCCGGCACCTCGGTGGCGCGGCAGACCGACACAGACGTCGACAGCCTCGAAGAAGCCGTGGAAGCCTTCGAGAAATCGCTGCTGGAAAAACTCTATGTCAGCTACCCCTCGACCCGCCAACTGGCCGGACGCCTGCAGACCTCGCACACGGCGATTGCCCATCGGCTGCGCAAGTACGGCATCCCCAACAAGCCCTGAACACACTGCATATCCTGTGGGAGCTGGCTTGCCAGCGATAGGGGTGGGCCAGTCACCTCCATTGTTGGCAGTGCCGCCGTCATCGCTGGCAAGCCAGCTCCCACAGGTCCTGACTAGTCTCGAAATCGGCACTGAAAGCGACCTTCATCTGTACTGAAAGCGCTACAGCGGAACGATATCGCTACACCCTTCTCCGATCACTGCTGTGCAAGGCTTTGATCCGCTTCAGCTTTTTTCTTCGCCCCGAGCTGTAGCGATTTCGCTACACGCCCTACCCTCATGGCTAATCAACAAAATATCAACTCGTTGATTTATAACGATATTTTTACGTTGGCCGCGTTCTTGCTTAGTAACCGTTCATAAAATCAGGGCTTTGCGCCCAAGTAATCCACCGCGTCCACCAGACGAGTCTGGCCCTTAGGAGATTCCATGAGCGAGTTGCGTTTTACTGAAGATCACGAATGGCTGCGCGCCGAAGCCGATGGTTCTGTCACCGTTGGCATCACCGCTTTCGCGCAGAACGCTTTGGGCGATGTGGTCTTCGTGCAACTGCCTGAACTGCAGGCTTACGAGAAAGGCGCCGAAGCCGCCACCGTGGAATCGGTCAAAGCCGCCAGCGGCGTGTACATGCCACTGGACGGTGAAGTGCTGGCAGTGAACCCGGCGCTGGAAGATGCCCCTGAACTGGTCAACGAAGATCCGCTGGGCGAAGGCTGGTTCTTCCGCTTCAAGCCGTCGGATGCTTCCGCCGTCGCCAAGCTGCTGGATCAGGACGCCTACGACCGCCTGATCAAAGCCCAAGCCGAAGCCTGAGGAACCTGACATGACCCAAGTTAATCTCGGCACCGCCAACGAATTCATCGCCCGTCACATCGGCCCGCGCGCCGGTGACGAGCAGGCCATGCTCAACAGCCTCGGTTTCGACTCGCTCGAAGCCCTGAGCGCCAGCGTCATCCCGGAAAGCATCAAGGGCACCAGCGTGCTCGGCCTGGACGACGGCCTGAGCGAAGCCGATGCCCTGGCAATGATCAAAGGCATCGCCGGCAAGAACCAGCTGTTCAAGACCTACATCGGCCAGGGCTACTACAACTGCCACACGCCGTCGCCGATCCTGCGCAACCTGCTGGAAAACCCGGCCTGGTACACCGCTTACACCCCGTACCAGCCGGAAATTTCCCAGGGCCGTCTCGAAGCGCTGCTGAACTTCCAGACCCTGATCAGCGACCTCACCGGCCTGCCGATCGCCAACGCTTCCCTGCTCGACGAAGCCACCGCCGCTGCCGAAGCCATGACCTTCTGCAAACGCCTGAGCAAGAACAAGGGCAGCCACCAGTTCTTCGCCTCGATCCACAGCCACCCGCAAACCCTCGACGTGCTGCGCACCCGTGCCGAGCCGCTGGGCATTGAAGTGGTGGTCGGCGACGAGCGTGAACTGAGCGACGTGACGCCGTTCTTCGGCGCCCTGCTGCAATACCCGGCGAGCAACGGTGATGTGTTCGACTACCGCGAACTGACCGAGCGCTTCCACGCCGCCAACGCCCTGGTGGCCGTGGCTGCCGACCTGCTGGCCCTGACCCTGCTGACTCCGCCGGGCGAATTCGGCGCAGACGTGGCCATCGGCAGCGCCCAACGCTTCGGCGTACCGCTGGGCTTCGGTGGCCCGCACGCGGCTTACTTCTCCACCAAAGATGCGTTCAAGCGCGACATGCCGGGCCGTCTGGTCGGTGTTTCGGTTGACCGTTTCGGCAAGCCGGCCCTGCGCCTGGCAATGCAGACCCGCGAGCAACACATCCGCCGCGAGAAGGCCACATCGAACATCTGCACCGCGCAAGTGCTGCTGGCCAACATCGCCAGCATGTACGCCGTGTACCACGGCCCGAAAGGCCTGACCCGGATCGCCAACCGTGTGCATCACCTGACCGCGATTCTGGCCAAGGGCCTGAGCGCACTGGGCGTGGCCGTCGAGCAAACCAGCTTCTTCGACACCCTGACCCTGGCCACCGGCGCGCAAACCGCCGCGCTGCATGACAAGGCCCGCGCCCAACAGATCAACCTGCGGGTGATCGATGCCCAGCGTCTGGGCCTGTCGGTCGACGAAACCACCACCCAGGCCGACATCGAAACCCTGTGGGCCCTGTTCGCCGACGGCAAGACCCTGCCGGATTTCGCTGCTCTGGCCGCTGCCGCGCAAAGCACCATTCCAGCTGCGCTGGTTCGTCAGTCCCCAATCCTCAGCCACCCGGTGTTCAACCGTTATCACTCGGAAACCGAGCTGATGCGCTACCTGCGCAAACTGGCGGAGAAGGACCTGGCACTGGATCGCACCATGATCCCGCTGGGCTCGTGCACCATGAAGCTCAACGCCGCCAGCGAAATGATCCCGGTGACCTGGGCCGAATTCGGCGCCCTGCACCCGTTCGCCCCGGCCGAGCAAAGCGCCGGTTACCAGCAACTGACTGACGAACTGGAAGCGATGCTCTGCGCCGCCACCGGTTACGACGCGATCTCACTGCAACCGAACGCCGGTTCCCAGGGTGAATACGCAGGTCTCCTGGCAATTCGCGCCTACCACCAGAGCCGTGGCGAAGACCGTCGCGACATCTGCCTGATCCCGTCGTCCGCCCACGGCACCAACCCGGCCACCGCCAACATGGCCGGCATGCGTGTGGTCGTGACCGCCTGCGACGCCCGTGGCAACGTCGACATCGAAGACCTGCGCGCCAAGGCCATCGAGCACCGCGAACACCTCGCCGCGCTGATGATCACCTACCCGTCGACCCACGGCGTGTTCGAAGAAGGCATCCGCGAGATCTGCGGCATCATTCACGACAACGGCGGCCAGGTGTACATCGACGGCGCCAACATGAACGCGATGGTCGGCCTCTGCGCACCGGGCAAGTTCGGCGGCGACGTCTCGCACCTGAACCTGCACAAGACCTTCTGCATTCCGCACGGCGGTGGCGGCCCGGGCGTCGGCCCGATCGGTGTGAAATCGCACCTGACTCCGTTCCTGCCGGGCCACGGCCACATGGAACGCAAGGAAGGCGCGGTCTGCGCGGCACCGTTCGGCAGCGCGAGCATTCTGCCGATCACCTGGATGTACATTCGCATGATGGGTGGCGCAGGCCTGAAGCGCGCTTCGCAACTGGCGATCCTCAATGCCAACTACATTTCCCGTCGCCTGGAAGAGCACTATCCAGTGCTGTACACCGGCAGCAACGGTCTGGTGGCGCACGAGTGCATCCTGGATCTGCGCCCGCTGAAAGACAGCAGCGGCATCAGCGTCGACGACGTTGCCAAGCGCCTGATCGACTTCGGTTTCCACGCCCCGACCATGTCGTTCCCGGTGGCCGGCACGCTGATGATCGAGCCGACCGAAAGTGAATCCAAAGAAGAACTGGACCGCTTCTGTGACGCCATGATCCGCATCCGCGAAGAAATCCGCGCAGTGGAAAACGGCACCCTGGACAAGGACGACAACCCGCTGAAGAACGCTCCGCACACCGCTGCAGAGCTGGTTGGCGAGTGGACTCACCCGTACAGCCGCGAGCAAGCGGTGTACCCGGTGGCGTCCTTGATCGAAGGCAAGTACTGGCCGCCGGTCGGTCGCGTCGACAACGTGTTCGGCGACCGCAACCTGGTCTGCGCCTGCCCGTCGATCGAAAGCTACGCTTGACCTGTGAGGGGGCGGGTTCGCCCGCCCCTTTCATGCGTGCCTGATGTGCCTATAACAAGAAACCGGAGAACAACCATGTCGTTAAGCGTGTTCGACCTGTTCAAGATTGGCATCGGCCCCTCCAGTTCCCACACCGTCGGCCCGATGCGCGCAGCCGCGCGCTTCGTCGAAGGCCTGCGCCGGGAAAACCTGTTGTCGGCCACCACCAGCGTCAGGGTCGAGTTGTATGGATCCCTCGGCGCCACCGGCAAGGGGCACGGCAGCGACAAGGCTGTGCTGCTGGGCCTGGAAGGTGAACACCCGGATACCGTGGATACCGAAACCGTCGCCACACGTCTCACGCAGATTCGTGGCAGCGGGCGTTTGAACCTGCTCGGTGAACACAGCATCGCGTTCAACGAGAAAGAACATCTGGCAATGATCCGCAAACCGTTGGCCTATCACCCCAACGGCATGATCTTCCGTGCCTTCGATGCGGCGGGATTGCAGATCCGCAGCCGCGAGTACTACTCGGTCGGCGGTGGTTTTGTGGTTGACGAAGATGCGGCCGGTGCCGACCGTATCGTCGAAGACGCCACACCGCTGACCTTCCCGTTCAAGAGTGCCAAGGACTTGCTCGGTCACTGCGCCACCTACGGTCTGTCGATCAGTCAGGTGATGCTGACCAACGAAAGCGCCTGGCGCCCGGAAGCGGAAACCCGCGCCGGCCTGCTGAAAATCTGGCAAGTGATGCAGGACTGCGTGGCCGCCGGCTGTCGCAACGAAGGCATTCTGCCGGGTGGCCTGAAGGTCAAACGGCGGGCGGCGGCGTTGCACCGGCAACTGTGCAAGAACCCGGAATCGTCGCTGCGCGATCCGTTGTCGGTGCTGGACTGGGTCAATCTCTACGCCCTCGCCGTCAACGAAGAAAACGCCAATGGCGGGCGCGTGGTTACGGCGCCGACCAACGGCGCGGCAGGAATCATTCCGGCCGTGTTGCATTACTACATGCGCTTCATTCCCGGTGCCAACGATGACGGCGTGGTGCGCTTCCTGCTGACTGCGGCGGCCATCGGCATTCTGTACAAGGAAAACGCCTCGATTTCCGGTGCCGAAGTCGGCTGTCAGGGCGAGGTCGGCGTGGCCTGTTCGATGGCGGCCGGTGCGTTGTGCGAAGTCCTCGGCGGCAGCGTGCAACAAGTGGAAAACGCCGCCGAAATCGGCATGGAACACAACCTCGGCCTGACCTGTGACCCGATTGGCGGGCTGGTGCAGGTGCCGTGCATCGAGCGCAACGCCATGGGCTCGGTCAAGGCGATCAACGCCGTGCGCATGGCCATGCGCGGCGACGGACAGCACTTCGTCTCTCTCGACAAGGTCATCCGCACCATGCGCCAGACCGGCGCCGACATGAAAAGCAAATACAAGGAGACCGCCCGTGGCGGTCTGGCGGTCAACATTATCGAGTGTTAATTAGCCCCCTCTCCCGCCGGGAGAGGGTTGGTGTGAATCAAGGAGTCACGCATGTCCACCGAACAACTGTCGAAAACCCCGCTGCACGCTCTGCACATCGAACTCGGCGCCCGCATGGTGCCGTTCGCCGGCTACGACATGCCGGTGCAATACCCGCTGGGCGTGATGAAAGAACACCAGCACACCCGTGAGCAGGCCGGGCTGTTCGATGTCTCGCACATGGGCCAGATCCGCCTGACCGGCGCCAATGCCGCCAAAGCCCTGGAAACCCTGGTGCCGGTGGACATCATCGACCTGCCGGTGGGCATGCAGCGCTACGCGATGTTCACCAACGAAACCGGCGGCATCCTCGATGACTTGATGGTCGCCAACCTCGGCAACGACGAACTGTTCCTGGTGGTCAACGCCGCGTGCAAGGATCAGGACCTGGCCCATCTGCAAAAACACATCGGCGATCAGTGCACCATTACCGAGCTGTTCGAAGCCCGCGCCCTGCTCGCGCTGCAAGGTCCGGCGGCCGTAACCGTCCTGGCACGTCTGGCGCCGGAAGTGGCGAAGATGACTTTCATGCAGTTCGCCCGCGTGACGCTGCTGGGCGTGGATTGCTTCGTCAGCCGCTCGGGCTACACCGGTGAAGACGGTTTCGAAATCTCCGTACCGGCAGCCGATGCGGAAAAACTCGCCCGCGCCCTGCTGGCCGAACCGGAAGTCGCCGCCATCGGCCTCGGTGCCCGGGATTCGCTGCGCCTGGAAGCCGGCCTGTGCCTGTACGGCCACGACATGAACACCGACACCACGCCAATCGAAGCCAGCCTGCTGTGGGCCATCTCCAAGCCACGTCGTGCCGATGGTGCGCGGGCCGGCGGCTTCCCGGGTGCAGAACAAATTTTCGGCCAGCAGCAGAACGGTGTCGCACGCAAACGCGTCGGCCTGCTGCCGCAGGAGCGCACGCCGGTCCGTGAAGGTGCAGAGATCGTCAACGAAGCCGGCGACATCATCGGCAGCGTGTGCAGCGGCGGTTTCGGCCCGACCCTGGGCGGGCCATTGGCGATGGGTTACCTCGACAGCGCTTATGTCGCACTGGACACACCAGTCTGGGCGATCGTTCGTGGGAAAAAGGTGCAAATGCTTGTAAGCAAAATGCCATTCGTTCCACAACGCTACTATCGTGGTTGATTGACTGTTTCTATAAGTAACGCGATTGCGTTATGCGTGCACTAATGTGTAACGCAATCGCCATAAAACAGTGCACTTCCCTTACATTCGATTCGAATATGAACTTGGCTTATAACGTTCGAAAACAATTGAACAAGCTAATCGTATAAGCCCGACTAGTGGACTGACTAACAGCCGGCAAGCACAGGAAAACCGGGGCCTTCACGGGGCTTGTTTTTCCTCCTGTAGTTGGCGTAGAGTTTGTCCACTGTGTTTGCATGGGTCAGCTTGGAATCGTGACCTGGGCAGTAGCCTACAAGTTAGCTACATCCCGTTCGACGTCTTCTTACTCTCCTGCAACCAGCCCCAGTACTCTTTCATGAGGAAGAGACTGTCATCAATTTTTGCGTCAAAGGAAATAAGAAATGTCCACACGTCAGAGCGGTACCGTCAAGTGGTTTAACGACGAGAAAGGTTTTGGTTTTATCACTCCAGAAAGCGGTCCGGATCTGTTCGTGCATTTCCGCGCTATTCAGGGCAACGGCTTCAAGAGCCTGAAAGAAGGCCAGAAAGTGACTTTCGTTGCCGTACAAGGCCAGAAAGGCATGCAGGCTGATGAAGTCATCGCTGAAGCCTGATTTTCTGTAACGAAAAAGCCCCTGATATTGATATCAGGGGCTTTTTTGTGCGCGCGAATCCGTAAAATGGCGCTTCACTTTCCGTCCAGAGGCTGCCATGTCGAAACACCTGCTCCTTCCCCAGGGCGACTTTCCTGCCGTCGGTCTCGGCCGTCGTCTGGCAGCGATGTTCTACGATTTTCTTCTGTGCACCGCTCTGCTGATCGTCACAGGCTTCATCTATAAGCTGATCCAGGCCGCAATCATTGGCGAAGAACGTCTGCGCGCAATGACCGACGCCGGCAAACTGGACGGCGACCCGCTGTACTCCACCGTGCTGCTGCTGGTGCTGTTCGGCTTCTTCGCCAAATTCTGGACTCACGCCGGCCAGACCCTGGGCATGCAGGTCTGGGGCATCCGCGTACAGAACGCCGATGGCACCGCGATCAGCCTGTGGCAGGCGCTGCTGCGGTTCATGGTGTCGATCGCGTCGTGGCTGTGCCTCGGCGTGGGGTTCTTCTGGTCGCTGTTCGACAAGCGCAAGCGCGCCTGGCATGACATCTACTCGGACACGCAACTGGTGCGGATTCCGAAGAAAGCGAAGTAACCCGGCAGAAACAAAAACGCCCCGATCGAATCGGGGCGTTTTTGTTTGCGGCTCAAGGTCAGGCGTTGCCTGCCAGTTTCATCCGCGCAGCTTGAGTGAAGTCGAGCATGCGCTTGAGCGGGCGGATCGCCTGGGGAATCAGCGCCGGGTCGACGAAGATCTCGTTCGAGCCCTCCTGCAAGCACTTCAGCGTGCGCTCAAGGGTGTTCATGGCCATCCACGGGCAATGTGCGCAACTGCGGCACGCCGCGCCATTACCGGCCGTTGGCGCCTCGATGAAGACCTTGTCCGGGCACAGCTGCTGCATCTTGTAGAAGATGCCACGGTCAGTGGCCACGATCAGGGTCTTGTTCGGCAGCGATTGTGCGGCGGCGATCAACTGGCTGGTGGAACCGACGGCATCCGCCAGCTCGATCACCGACGTCGGCGACTCCGGGTGCACCAGAATGGCCGCGTCCGGGTACAGCGCCTTCATGTCTTCCAGCTGCTTGGACTTGAACTCTTCGTGAACGATGCAGGCACCGTCCCAAAGCAACATGTCGGCGCCGGTCTGACGCTGAATGTAGGTGCCCAGGTGCTTGTCCGGCCCCCAGATGATGGTCTCGCCGTTATCCATCAGGCTTTCGACGATCTCCAGCGCGCAACTCGATGTCACCACCCAGTCGGCCCGGGCTTTGACCGCGGCCGAGGTGTTGGCGTACACCACCACGGTGCGCTCCGGATGCTGATCGCAGAACGCCGAGAACTCGTCCACCGGGCAACCCAGATCCAGCGAACAGGTCGCCTCCAGGGTCGGCATCAGTACGCGTTTTTCCGGGTTGAGGATCTTCGCGGTTTCACCCATGAATTTCACCCCGGCAACCACTACGGTCTTGGCCGGGTGAGCGTTGCCGAAGCGGGCCATTTCCAGAGAGTCGGAAACGCAACCACCGGTTTCTTCGGCGAGGGCCTGAATGATCGGATCGCAATAAAAGTGGGCAACCAGCACCGCGTCCTGAGCCTTGAGCTCGGCGGCGATGGCGGAACGGTAATAAGCCTCTTCCTCGGCCGTCAGCGGCTTGGGCTGCTTGGCGTCGAGGTGGGCTTGTACCAGAAGGCGTTCGGAAATCTGCGTCATGTTCGCAAGACCTGCAGGCGCATTCGCGCGAAAGTCGAGTATACACCCGGCTCCGGACCGCTTGAGGGTACCGCCGGGAGAGTGAGTTTTATCAGGCACGGACAGCGTTGAAGCTGCGCAAGGCTACAGAATATCCCGATGATGCAAAAGATGATTCTGACCTGTGTCAGCGCAACAGGTGCCAAAAGGAGTGACGCCAAATCGCAGGCAAAAAAAAACCCGGAAATCCTCACTTTCGTGGGCCTTCCGGATTTTCTAAACCGCCAAATATGGTGGGTCGTGTGGGATTCGAACCTACGACCAATTGGTTAAAAGCCAACTGCTCTACCAACTGAGCTAACGACCCGCTGTGTGGTGGCGCGTATAATACTGATTTTTAAGGACTATTCAACACCTAATTTGAAAATAATCAAAAATAAGGTGTCGGGTCGCTGATTCCGGCCGCTGCAAAGCCTTCCGCACGCAGTCGGCAGCTGTCGCATTTGCCGCAGGCACGGCCGTTATCATCCGCCTGATAGCAGGAAACCGTCAGCCCGTAATCAACACCCAGCTTCACGCCACTCTGAACAATCTGTGCCTTGCTCAGGTTCTGCAGCGGCGCCTGGATGCGGAAACCATTGCCTTCCACACCGGCCTTGGTCGCCAGGTTGGCCATGCGCTCGAAAGACTCGATGAACTCGGGACGGCAGTCCGGGTAGCCGGAGTAATCCACCGCGTTGACGCCGATAAAGATGTCACGGGCGCCAAGTACTTCAGCCCAGCCCAATGCCAGCGACAGGAAGACCGTGTTACGTGCCGGCACGTAAGTGACCGGGATGCCTTCGCCCAACTCTTCCGGGATATCGATGCTGGTGTCGGTCAGGGCCGAACCACCCATGCCATTCAGGTTCAGGCCAATGACCTTGTGCTCGACCACACCCAGATCGCGGGCAACGCGAGCAGCGGCGTGCAATTCAGCGTGGGAGCGTTGACCGTAATCGAAGCTCATGGTGTAGCAGGCGTAGCCTTCTGCGCGAGCCATTGCCACCACGGTGGCCGAGTCCAGCCCACCCGACAGCAGGATGACCGCACGTTTTTCGTTGGTGTTCAGTTGTTCAGTCATCTCAGCGCCCCGGCTCATCATTCCATAGATATTTATGCAGCTGCAGTTGCAACCGCACTGGCAGGTTATCCGCCACCACCCAGTCCGCCAGATCCCTTGCGTTCAGGTCATGGTGACTTGGAGAAAACAGGACTTCGCCGGCACGCCGGTCAAGCCCGTACTGGATCAGTTTGGATACTGCCCAGTCATAGTCGTCCCGCGAGCAGATGACAAACTTCACCTGATCGTTGGGGGTCAACAGTTCGATGTTCTCGTAACGGTTACGATGGGCTTCTTTCGAATCGGGCGTCTTCAGATCGACAACCCGACTGACCCGCGGATCAACCGCTGAAATGTCGAGGGCGCCGCTGGTTTCCAGCGAGACTTCGTAGCCGGCATCGCACAATTGCTTGAGCAAAGGGATGGCATTGGGCTGTGCCAGCGGCTCACCGCCAGTGACACAAACGTAGCGCGGGCGAAACCCGGCCACTTGCTCGAGGATGTCGTCGAGTGTACGAATGGTGCCGCCGCTGAACGCGTAGGCACTGTCGCAGTATTGGCAACGCAACGGGCAACCGGTCAGGCGCACAAAAACAGTGGGCAGCCCGGCAGTCCGCGTTTCCCCCTGCAACGAGTAGAAAACTTCGGTGATTCTCAATGTGTCTTGCATAGTCGCCACGGGCGTAACAGCTAAACAGGCTGTCCGCCTCCGTCAGGCACTTCAGGCAACCCCGCCAACGCGTAGATCACCAGAAGCGTGTTTCATAAAAGGGCGTGAATTCTAACGAAAAAACCCGCGACAAGCGCGGGTTTCTTCCAAACGGGTCAAACAGTATTACATGCGTTGCAGATCGCGCTGGGCCAACTGGGCAGCGGAGGTACCCGGATACTGGGACACCACTTGTTGCAGAATGCCTTTGACCTTGTCGGTGTGACCGAGGCGGCGCTCTACGTCAGCCAGCTTGTACAGCGAATCCGGCACCTTGGCATGCTTGGGATACAGCTGCGAAACCTTGGCAAACGCCTGACCTGCACCTTGCAGATCGCCTTTGGCCAGGTTCACTTCACCCAACCAGTACTGGGCATTGCCCGCGTACTGGCTGTTCGGGTATTTACGCAGGAACGCGGCGAAAGCCTGGCTGGCCTTGTCGAAATCCTTGGCCTTGATCAGGTCGAAGGCTGCATCGTAATACAGCTTTTCCTTGGCCGGATCAGCCGGTTCGCCACTCGCGGCAGGTGCCTGGGCGGCAGCAGCGGCCCCGGCTCCAGCAGCGGCACCGGCAGCAGCACTTGCATCGCCACCGGCAGAAGAATTCTCGGGAGTCGCGGCAGGTGCAGCACCGGATCCTATGCGCCGATCAAGATCCTGGTATCGCTCCAGGGATTCCTGCTTCATGCGCGCAACCTGATTCTGCAGTTCTTCGATCACGCCCTGCTGGCGCGATATCTGATCCTGCATTTGTTGCAGTTGGTTGAACAGCATGCCTTGTGCCGAGGCAGGGGCCGAAGCCGCTCCCCCGGCATAGGCGCCGTTCGTACCGTAACCTGCAGGCGGATAACTGCTCCCGCTATTGTTATAACCGGAGTTGTCATCGACCACAGGAACCGCAGCCCACGCCGCAAGCGGCGCAAGGCTGAGAGCCAGAACAGTTACAGCACGACGGCACGTTCGCATATCGAATTACTTACGCAGTTCGACGCGACGGTTTTGAGCCCAGGACTGCTCGTCGTTGCCGGTAGCAACTGGACGCTCTTCGCCGTAGGAAACCAGTTCCAGCTGAGCTGGGGAAACACCTTGCAGTACCAGGTAGCGCTGAACGGCTTTCGCACGACGCTCGCCCAGTGCCATGTTGTACTCACGAGTACCACGTTCGTCGGTGTTGCCTTCCAGAACAACGCGAGCGCCGTTTGCTTTCAGGTCTTTGGCGTGAACGTCCAGAGCGCGCATGGCTTCTGGCTTCAGGTCCGAGCTGTCGTATTCGAAGTAGAAGGTGGTGATTGCGCGCAGAGCAGCTTCTTCGCTCAGGGAACCGTCAACGGCACCAGTGTTTGCGCCGTAACCAGCGTTTGGATCAACAGCGCCTTCACCGGCGTTGTCGCCGCCTTTGGACGAGCAACCTACAGCTACAGCCATGGCCAGAGCCAGCGCAGCAAATTTACCAAACTTCAGCATTTCCATCGTGAAACTCCTAATGAACCCCAGTGTGTTAAGTAAAACGTGTAGCGCCCGCTCACTTCAGGTAAGGGGACCAGGACGGTTCTCTGACTTCGCCTTGAGCGGTAGGAAGCGGGAGCCTAACGCGTCCATTAATGGACACGAGCATCAAGACTCCCCGGCCCTGTTGGCGGGTGGCGTAGATTACCATGGTGCCGTTGGGCGCAACAGTAGGCGACTCGTCCAGAGTGCTATCAGTGAGGATTTTTACACTTCCGCGCTGCAAATCCTGAGCCGCCACTTTGAAATTGGTGAAACCGTCCTGACGATGGATCATCACCAGGGTCTTTTCATCAGCCGACAGCTTCGGGTTGGCGTTGTAGTTGCCCACGAACGTCACACGCTCGGCACCACCGCCATTGGCGCTGGTCTTGTAGATCTGCGGCTTGCCGCCACGGTCGGAAGTGAAGTAGATGGTCGAGCCATCCTTGCCCCAGTACGGTTCGGTGTTGATACCCGGACCGGCAGTCACACGAGTGATCTGGCGCGAACCGAGGTTCATCACGTAGATGTCCGGGTTACCGTCCTTCGACAGCACGAACGCCAGGCGATTGCCATCCGGCGACCAGGCCGGAGCACCGTTCAGGCCTTCGAAGTTGGTGATCTGCTCACGGCGACCGGTGTCGATGTTCTGCATGAAGATCCGCGGACGCTTCTGCTCGAACGATACATAGGCAATACGCTTGCCGTCCGGTGCGAAACGCGGCGACAGGATCGGCTCGCGCGATTGCAGCAGAGTCACGGCGCGGGCACCGTCATAGTCCGAACGCTGCAGGGTGTAACGGGTGTTCTTCTCGGAGAAGCGTTCAGCCGTCACGTACAGCAGACGAGTCGAGAACGCACCGTCGATACCGGTCAGTTTCTGGAACGACTGGTCAGAGATGAAGTGCGCCATGTCCCGTATTTGCTCGGTCGTACCGGAAACACTGCCGTCCGCCACTTTCTGTTCGGTGGCAACGTTGAACAACGCCCACTGAACCTGCAGGCGACCACCGGCCGGCGTGATATTGCCGACCATCATGTACTGGGCACCGACTGCCTTCCAGTCACGGAAGATGATTTCGCTCGGCTGGCTTGGCTGGCTGATCATGTTCTGTTTTGGAATTGGCGAGTAATAACCCGAGTTCCGCAGGTCGTTGCCAATGATTTCAGCCATGTCATCCGGCAGGACGGCACCGCCCTGGAAACCGAACGGTACGACGGCGATCGGGGTCGCCCGATCGCTGCCGCTGGTGACCAGAATGTTCTTTTCATCCGCCATCGCGATCCCTGCCATGCAGCAGATCACGACCAGCATTCCTCGAAGAAGGTTTCTCACAAGGCTAGATCCTCAGGTGTGAATGTCATCTTGAATGAACGATACGGAGCGAAATCGCTCGGCTTCATTCCCTGCATTTCCGTCAAACGTCCAATATTCTTGACCGCCGCCACTGCCGACGCATCGAACGGACCGTCGCCACTGGACTTGGCCACGCTGACCGTAGTCACCGTACCGTCCGGCAACATGCCGATCTGCAGTACAACCGTCATGCCTTTGCGTGCCGAAGGAGGACGTGCCCAACCTTCCGCTGCCCGCGCACGAATCAAGTCATCGAAGCTGCCTGCGGTTTCGTCACCACGTTCATCCGCCAAAGCCTGCTGACGCTCGGTCTTGTCGGACAGCAGGTCGGCCAGAGCCTGGGCCTTCTTGTCCTCGACCGATTTGCGTGCCGCGTCCTGCGCTTTCTTCTTCGCAGCATCGGCAGCAGCTTTCTTCTTGGCTTCATCGGCGACTTTCTTCTTCGCCTCTTCAGCCTCGGCTTTCTTCTTGGCGTCTTCGGCGGCTTTCTTCTTCGCGTCTTCGACGATCTTCTTCTTGGCTTCTTCAGCGGCCTCTTTCTTGGCCTCTTCTTCAGCAGCCTTCTTGGCTTCTTCTTCAGCTTTCTTCTTGGCTATATCAGCCAATTGTTTCTCTTCTGCCTTCTTGGCTTCGGCGGCTTTCTTCGCGTCTTCGGCTTTCTTGGCTTCGTCAGCCTTCTTCGCCTGTTCCGCTTTCTTCGCCTCATCGGCCTTCTTGGCTTCCTCGGCCTTTTGAGCCGCTTCTTCTTTCTTTTGTTCCGCAGCCTTCACCGCTTCCTGCTCGACCTTTTTCTGCTCCATCTGCTCGACTTCGGTCTGGCGCGCGGCGGACTTCTTCGCCTCACCCGCAATCTTCTGATTGGTCTGGGTGGTTGCCTGACTTTTCGATTTCAGTTGGTAAAGGGTCGCCTGGACAATCGGCTTGGCCGGCGGCAGCTCCGGTGTCATGGCGAAACTGACGAACAGCATGCCGAACACCAGCACGTGCAAGCCAATCGCCCAGACACTGGGCCAGAAGTAGCTTTCCGAGGCGGACGGCTCTCGCTGTTGCTGCATCAGGGGGCCTCGGTGATCAAGCCAACATTACCGACCCCGGCTTTCTGCAACCCGCCCATGGCGCCCATGACGGAGCCATAATCGACGGACTTGTCGCCACGGATGAAGACCTGGGTACGCTTGCCGCCTTCAGTGCCGGCGCGGATGATCTTGGTCACCGCGTCGGTCATCTGTGGCAGGGTCATGGCCCGGTCCTGTTGCTTCTCGGTGTCGACTTCGCTGCCAAGGTTCCAGTAGTAGGTCTTGTCAGCCTTGATCGAAATGGTCAGCACCTGGGTGTTGTTGTCCTGCGGCAAGGCTTCGCTGGAAACCTTGGGCAGATCCACTTTCACGCCCTGGTTGAGCATCGGCGCAGTCACCATGAAGATGACCAGCAGCACCAGCATCACGTCGATGTAAGGCACTACGTTCATCTCGGCGACCGGCTTGCGCTTGTGTCGGGCTCGAGTGATTAAAGCCATCGGTAAATACCTGCTTATTCTTCGCTGGTGTGCACTTTGCGGTGCAGGATCGCCTGGAATTCATCGGCGAAGGTGTAGTAGCGGCTCAGCAAGGTTTCACTGCGGGCAGAGAAACGGTTGTAAGCGATAACGGCCGGGATCGCGGCGAACAGGCCGATCGCGGTGGCGATCAGGGCTTCGGCGATGCCGGGTGCCACAGTGGCCAGGGTGGCCTGTTGTGCGCTGGCCAGACCACGGAAGGAGTTCATGATCCCCCACACGGTACCGAACAGACCGATGTACGGGCTGACCGAACCGACGGTGGCGAGGAACGGCAGGCTTTGCTCGAGCTTCTCTTCCTCGCGGGAGATGGCTACGCGCATGGCACGGGCCACGCCTTCCATCACCGCTTCAGGGTCGACGCCCGGCTGCTGGCGCAGACGCGAGAATTCCTTGAAACCGGCACGGAAGATCTGCTCGACGCCCGAGTCCGGATCCGGGTTGCTGCCGGCCTGGCGGTACAGTTTGGACAGGTCGATACCCGACCAGAAGCGCTCCTCGAAGCTCTCCAGGGCACGTCGACCGGCGCGCAGCAGATTGCTGCGCTGAAAGATCATGATCCATGAGGTCACCGATGCGGCTACCAGGGTCAACATTACCAACTGCACCACGATGCTGGCATTGCTGACCAGGCTCCACATGGAGGAATGGTCGACGACGTTAGCTTCCACGCTTTATCTCCTGCTTCAAGTGTGTACCCGTGCCGACCGCGTCGGCGAAAGCCGCACGCAAGTCTTCGGGAAGGGCCCGGGGTTTCAAACTGTTAGTGCGCACACAGGCCACCAGAAACTGCCCCTCACAGAGCAGCACATTATCCGTTGCCCGCCTGACCTGCTGTCGAAAGCGCAGGCTGGCACGGTTCAATTCGATTACATCAGCGCTTACCAGCAGCTCGTCGTCCAGTCGCGCCGGCGCGTGATAACGCGCTTCGCTGGAGTGCACGACGAACAACAGGTCCTCCCCTGCCAGCGCCGACTGGGCAAAGCCCAGCTCCCGGAGCCGCTCGGTTCGAGCCCGTTCCATAAACTTGAGGTAATTAACGTAATACACGATGCCGCCCGCATCGGTGTCCTCGTAATAAACGCGACAACGATGTGCGAACGGCTCAAGCCCGTTTTGCGCGCGCATACTCTAGTGCTTACTCCTCGGGTTGCCAATCCGGCCAGGCAACTGTTTTTCATAGTTCGAAGGCTTTACCGCAAAAGTACCGTCCTGAGACAGTACAAACGCTGAATAAATCGCCAATAAATGTGTATCAATCGTCCACGGCATCGAGAAACTCGTCTGCCACGGGCATTTCGCCCATTCGTGACGGAATGTTTAAACCAAAATGCAGATACGCATGCCGGGTCACCACCCTGCCCCGCGGCGTACGCATGATGTAGCCCTGCTGAATCAGATACGGCTCCAGCACATCTTCGATGGTGTGGCGCTCTTCACTGATCGCAGCCGCCAGGCTGTCGATGCCAACGGGGCCTCCATCGAACTTCTCGATCATGGTCAGCAGCAATCGCCGGTCCTGATGATCGAAGCCGTGCTCATCGACATCCAGCAGATTCAGTGCCAGGTCGGCAACGGATTTGGTGATATGCCCCTTGGCCCGGACTTCGGCGAAATCCCGCACCCGGCGCAGCAGCCGGTTGGCGATCCGCGGCGTACCACGGGCACGACGGGCAATCTCGAAAGAGCCTTCCGGGTCCAGCGGCAGGCCGAGGATGTTCGCCGAACGGCTGACAATCGTCGCAAGGTCTGCGGTGCTGTAGAACTCGAGACGCTGGACAATACCGAAACGATCGCGCAACGGATTGGTCAGCATCCCCGCCCGCGTCGTCGCGCCAACGAGGGTGAACGGCGGCAGATCAAGTTTGATCGAACGCGCCGCCGGCCCCTCACCGATCATGATGTCGAGCTGGAAGTCTTCCATCGCCGGGTACAGCACTTCTTCGACGATCGGCGACAGACGATGGATTTCATCGATGAACAACACATCGTGCGGTTCAAGATTGGTAAGAAGTGCGGCCAGATCCCCCGGCCGCTCGAGCACCGGGCCCGACGTACTCTTGATCGACACGCCCATTTCCTGGGCAATGATGTTGGCCAGAGTGGTCTTGCCCAACCCCGGCGGGCCGAAGATCAGGGTGTGGTCGAGGGATTCGCTACGGCCACGGGCGGCCTGGATAAACAGTTCCATCTGCTCGCGAACGGTCGGCTGGCCGATGTACTCGGCCAGACTGACGGGACGTATCGCCCGATCCTGGACTTCTTCGCGCTCACGCGGACTGTGCGTGGCGGCGATCAGACGATCAGCTTCAATCACTTAAATCATTCCCTTCAGGGCGCGTCGGATCATGTCTTCACTGCTCAAGCCTTTCTCCTTGATCGCGGAAATCGCCTTGCTCGCTTCCTGTGGCTTGTAGCCCAGGGAAATCAGCGCGCTGACCGCGTCGTTCTCGGCGGTATTGACCGGTGCCGGGCCGTCCGGCTGGTTCGGTACCAGCGCAAACATGGCCGGCGAGGTTTCCCAGGCCTTGAAGCGGTCCTTGAGTTCCACCAGCAGACGCTCGGCGGTTTTCTTGCCCACACCCGGCACTTTGGTCAGCGCCGAAGTGTCCTGGGACTGCACGCAACGGATCAGCTCATCGACTTCCAGACTCGACATCAAGGCCAGGGCCAGTTTCGGGCCCACACCATTGAGACGGATCAACTCGCGAAAAAAGTCTCGCTCACGCTTGCCAGCGAAACCATAGAGTAACTGCGCGTCTTCGCGTACGACCAAATGGGTGTGCAAGGTCAGCGGTTCACCGACCGACGGCAGGCGATACAGGGTGGTCATGGGCACTTCCAGCTCATACCCGAGGCCGTTTACATCCAGAATCAGGTGCGGCGGCTGTTTTTCAGCGAGGGTGCCGCGCAAGCGTCCAATCACGTTTCAGATCCTTGAGCGTTGGCCAGCCGTGGGCTGGCGACAAAACGGAATACGGATTCGGGCCGACGACCCAGGCACAAAATCCGTATACCGGAAAATTGATTGCTGATGCTATCAGAGACGCAGGCGCCCGCCACGACTGCGTGCGGTTCCCAGACCGTGAGGCAACAGACTGGATCGGGTGTGCGCATGGCAAATGGCAATGGCCAGGGCGTCCGAGGCATCGATTTGTGGCTTGCTGGTCAGTTTGAGCATGTGCATGACCATCATCTGCACCTGCTCCTTATTGGCCGCACCGGTGCCGACTACGGCCTGTTTGACCTGGGTTGCCGTGTACTCGGCGATTTCCAGGCTCTCTTCGGCACCCGCAACGATCGCGGCCCCACGGGCTTGCCCGAGCTTCAGCGCCGAATCGGCGTTTTTCGCCATGAACACCTTTTCGATGCCCATGGTCACCGGACCGTAGGTCTGGATGATTTCCCGCACGCCGCGATAGACGATCTGCAGACGCTCATGCAACTCGCCGGCGCCGGTACGAATGCAGCCGGAAGCCACGTAGACACAACCACGCCCGGTATCGCGTACCACGCCATATCCGGTGATGCGCGAACCGGGGTCGATACCAAGAATTAAAGTCATAAGCCTGCTGGTTTCGAAAAAACACAAAAACAAATGTGGGAGATTCCATGTTCGAGAGGAACCCTCAAACATGAAATCTCCCACATTGAAGCCTAGCCGTTATCAGCCGAGCTGAGCCGCCACGTCTTCCGGAATGTCCGCATTGGAGTAAACGTTCTGCACGTCATCCAGATCCTCGAGCATGTCGATCAGCTTGAGCACCTTCTCCGCACCTTCCAGATCCAGTTCGGCGCTGGTGGTCGGCTGCATGACGATTTCCGCGTCATCACCCTTGAAACCGGCCGCTTCCAGCGCGTTTCGCACGGCATAGAAACTGGTGAACGAGGTGAACACATCGATCGAGCCGTCTTCATGAGTGACCACGTCGTCGGCATCTGCTTCCAGTGCCGCTTCGGTCAGCGCATCCTCGTCGACACCCGGCGCGAAGCTGATCTGGCCCTTGCGTTCGAACAGGTAGGCCACCGAACCGTCGGTACCGAGGTTGCCGCCACACTTGCTGAACGCGTGGCGCACGGCCGCGGCGGTACGGTTGCGGTTGTCGGTCATGCACTCGACCATCACCGCGACGCCACCCGGGCCGTAACCTTCGTAGGTCAGCTCTTCAACGTTGTCCGCTTCGGTCGCGCCGGCGCCACGGGCCACCGCACGATCGATGATGTCGCGGCTCATGTTGGCACCCAGCGCCTTGTCCAGGGCCAGACGCAGACGCGGGTTGGAACCCGGATCGCCGCCGCCCTGACGGGCCGCAACGGTCAGTTCACGGATCCACTTGGTGAAGATCTTGCCTCGTTTGGCATCCTGACGTTCTTTGCGGTGCTTGATGTTCGCCCACTTGGAATGACCTGCCATATCTCGCTCCGAATTCTCTTTGAAACGTTGCCCGCCGCGCACATCGCACAGCCAGCAAACAAAAAATCTCGACCTGCTCTCTATAGAAAGAAAAAAGGCGCATCCGAAGATGCGCCTTCAGGCCCGTCTTACTCAGCCTTTGGTGTTTCGCGCAAACGAATGTGCAGTTCGCGCAGTGCCTTGGCGTCCACGACACCCGGCGCCTGCGTCATCACGTCGGCAGCACTCTGGGTTTTCGGGAAGGCGATCACTTCACGGATCGACTGGGCGCCGGTCATCAGCATCACCAGACGGTCCAGACCGAAGGCCAGACCACCGTGCGGCGGTGCACCGTACTTCAGCGCGTCGAGCAGGAAGCCGAACTTCTCTTCCTGTTCCGCTTCGTTGATGCCCAGCAGACGGAATACCGCTTGCTGCATCTCCTTGCGGTGGATACGGATCGAACCGCCACCCAGCTCGGTGCCGTTCAGAACCATGTCATAGGCACGGGACAGCGCGCCAGCCGGGTTGGCTTCGAGCTCTTCCGGGGTGCACTTCGGCGCGGTGAACGGGTGGTGCAGAGCGGAGAAGCTGCCGTCGTCGTTCTCTTCGAACATCGGGAAGTCGACGACCCACATCGGTGCCCATTCACAGGTCAGCAGCTTCAGGTCGTGACCGAGCTTGATACGCAGCGCGCCCAGGGCTTCGCTGACGATCTTGGCCTTGTCGGCGCCGAAGAACACGATGTCGCCGTCGACTGCACCGACGCGATCGAGGATCACGTTCAGGTTGGCTTCCGGGATGTTTTTCACGATCGGCGATTGCAGACCTTCAACACCGGCAGCACGCTCGTTGACCTTGATGTACGCCAGGCCCTTGGCACCGTAGATGCCGACGAACTTGGTGTAGTCGTCGATCTGCTTGCGCGGCATGCTCGCCCCGCCTGGAACGCGCAGTGCGGCGATACGGCATTTCGGATCGTTGGCCGGGCCGCTGAAGACTTTGAAATCGACTTCTTTCAGCTGATCGGCTACGTCGACCAGTTCCAGCGGGTTACGCAGGTCAGGCTTGTCGGAACCGTAGCGGCGCATGGCTTCTTCGAAAGTCATGTGCGGGAATTCACCGAATTCCAGATCCAGCACTTCCTTGAACAGGTTGCGGATCATGCCTTCGGTCAGGCCCATGATGTCTTTTTCGTCGAGGAAGCTGGTCTCGATGTCGATCTGAGTGAACTCAGGCTGACGGTCGGCACGCAGGTCTTCGTCGCGGAAGCACTTGGCGATCTGGTAGTAACGGTCGAAGCCGGCGACCATCAGCAGTTGCTTGAACAGCTGAGGCGATTGCGGCAGTGCGAAGAACGAACCGGCGTGAGTACGGCTCGGCACGAGGTAGTCGCGCGCGCCTTCCGGAGTCGCACGGGTCAGGATCGGCGTTTCCACGTCGAGGAAGCCGTTCTCGTCGAGGTAGCGACGGATGCTGGTGGTCATGCGCGAACGCAGGCGCAGCTTCTCGGCCATTTCCGGACGGCGCAGGTCGAGGAAACGATAGCGCAGACGGGTTTCTTCACCGACGTCGGAGAACTCGTTCAGCGGGAACGGCGGGGTTTCCGACTCGTTCAGCACTTCCAGTTCGTAGCCCAGGACTTCGATCATGCCCGACGCCATGTTGGCGTTGGTGGCACCGGCCGGACGCAGACGCACCTTGCCGGTGATCTTCACGACATATTCGCTGCGCACGCGATCGGCGGCGGCGAAGCTCTCGGCGCGATCCGGATCGAAGACCACCTGGGCCAGACCGTCACGATCACGGATATCGAGGAAAATCACCCCGCCGTGGTCGCGGCGACGGTGAACCCATCCGCAAAGGGTAATTTCCTGGCCTTCCAGGCTTTCGTTCAGTTGGCCGCAATAATGGCTGCGCATCATGGTAGTGTTTTCGCTTCTCGTAATTCGAAATTCGGTGGAGATCCGCCGCACTCAAGCTCTGTGCGACCGGTGGATGCTCGCGCGTGTCGTAAGACCTGGGCCTGAACCCTAGTCAGATTTGTCGCCACCGGCCAGATTCTTCTTCGCGCCGGTCTTGAAATCGGTTTCGTACCAACCGCTGCCGCTGAGGCGAAAGCCTGGCATGGACAGCTGTTTCTTTAGCTCTGGTGCCTGACAGGCAGGGCAATCGACCAGCGGTGCATCACTGATCTTTTGAATGGCTTCCAACTGATGACCACAGGAAGCACATTGGTAATCGTACATCGGCATGGAGTTGTCTCGGCGATCAGATTGCCAGCTCCCGCAGGGCGGTGTGGCGAAAGAGCGGGATTATATCCATTAAATGCGGCCTGTGCAGCCGGAAGACTGCACGGGCCGCCCGGTCACTGGCAACCCCCGATAGTCACCGGGGCATCCCGCAGGCCGTGCACGACACACACCACCCGCACCAGACCGCTGAAGTTCTTCACCCCCCCGTGACGCAAGTGCACCTCACGATCGACACGGGACAGCAAGGTGCCGACCGAACAGCAATTATCCTCGGCCATACGGCCCAGAATATTCCAGTAGACCTGCTCCAGCCGCATGCAGGTCGCAAACCCGTTCAAGCGCACCGACCGGGCCAAGGGCCGGATCAATGCCATGTCGAACTCCTCAAGAAACGGCGCCACGGCCCTGTCCTGCCGCGAGCCGATGACGATTCCACTTCGCCTGTCTCCAACTTCCATATCGTTGACACTCCTTTGCCATCTCTGCTTGTTGCCAAGGCAACATCCTGTGACCTCATTAAAAGCGCAGGGACAAAGGCATGGCCAGACGACTTTTTGACCGTCCTCGTAGGATAAGCCAACAGAAAAGGGAGGATCATGGACCAGCGAAGTGCTTTCCTCGCATCCTACAAACACGAGTGCTTTTTCCTCGTCAGGACGGGCGCACGGCCGACAATTCGTGTCCGTGCGCCACGGGCGATCAGGCTTCGAGCAGCGCCCTGAGCATCCACGCGGTTTTCTCGTGGACTTGCATGCGCTGAGTCAGAAGATCAGCCGTCGGCTCGTCACTGACCTTATCCAGCAGCGGGAAAATCCCCCGCGCCGTGCGAGTGACCGCTTCCTGGCCCTCGACCAGTTGTTTGATCATGTCTTCGGCACTCGGCACGCCCACCTCTTCCTTAATAGAGGAAAGGCGCGCGTAAGTCGCATAGGCACCCGGCGCTGGGAAACCCAGAGCGCGGATACGTTCGGCGATTGAATCCACGGCCAGCGCCAGTTCGTTGTATTGCTCCTCGAACATCAGATGCAGGGTCCGGAACATCGGTCCGGTGACGTTCCAGTGGAAGTTGTGGGTCTTCAGATAGAGCACGTAGGTGTCCGACAGCAGACGCGACAGCCCTTCGACGATGGATTTGCGGTCTTCTTCACTGATACCGATATCGATTGCCATGCTTACCCCCTAACGGCGATTGAATTCATCCAGCAGGTGTCGGATCACTGTAGCAAGGCCTCCATCCCATGGCAGCCCCCGTATCGACCCGATAGAGGCGACAAATCGCCCCACGCAGTGCCGCTGGCCGGCGTGATTTGAGTAGCTGTGGGCTTTGCTGTTAAATAGGCAGTGTGTCGCTATGCCCTGTTTTCCGGGCGTTGCGCATAGGCTGATGCCGGGTACGTGTCCAACGCCTCTTATTGTTTCGAAGCGAACCGTGCGCCTTCAGCTCTTCCTTGTGAGCCGTCATAACGTGAGTCAATAAAAATGTTGAAAATCGTCCACCTGCTAATGGGCGCAGCGGCGTTGCTGCTGTCGTTCATACCTAGCTTGAAATCCGAAGCCGTTCCTTACCTGCAACAACCCGATGCACTTTACCTGGCCTTTTTCGGCCTGCTGAACCTGGTCATTGCCCCGGTGATCCCTTACTGGAACAAAGGCCCGCGCCAGCATCTGCAAAATCTGGTCAGCGCACTGCTCGTGCTGACCGTCGTCCTGCAAACCCTGACCCTGATCGCGCCGATGCCTGTCATCGCCGGCCAGCCAGCCGTGCTGTTCAGCCTGGTGATCGCCCTGGTCGCCGTGGTCCTGCACCTGGCCGTCAGCTTCTACAAATCCTCACCGGCCGCCGCCGCGCAAAGCTACGACATGAGCAACCGCGATACCGGCACCGTCAAGTGGTTCAACACCTCCAAGGGCTTCGGCTTTATCTCCCGGGATTCCGGCGATGATATTTTCGTGCACTTTCGCGCCATCCGTGGCGAAGGCCACCGCGTCCTGGTCGAAGGCCAGCGCGTGGAGTTCTCGGTAATGAACCGTGACAAAGGCCTGCAAGCCGAAGACGTGATCGCCGCCCTGCCGCGTCGCTGATCCAGAACGAAAAAAACCGCGAACAGCCTGGCTGCTCGCGGTTTTTTATTGCCCTTGCGAAATACGCAAACTCAGTAGTGCGGCGGCGGTGCGTCTTCCTCAAAGGACCCGAACTGGCCGACCATTTCCTCCTGGCGCTTGAGCAGCGCGGCCATCTGCAATTGCAGACGCTCCACGACTCGCTGCTGCTCCACCAGCACATCATTCAACGCCTGAATGGTGTCGTCCTGAAATGCCAGGCGGCTTTCCAGATCGGTAACGCGTTGTTCCAGGCTCATGATCAGCCCTCCAGAAACTTGAAGTCTTCGTCCAGCACCAGACGCAGTCGCTCGCGGATCGCGGCCACCTGCTCGGCGCTGTAAGGCCTGGCCGGGTGCTTGCCCCAGACCGGCGCCGGCCACGCGGCGTCATCACGTTTGCGCACGATCACATGCATGTGCATCTGGCTGACGACGTTACCCAGGGTGGCAACGTTCATCTTGTCGGCATCGAACGAGTCCTTGAGCACCTCCGCCAGGGCCGTGGTTTCCTGCCACAGACGCTGCTGATCGGCGACATCCAATTGAAACAACTCGCTGATATCGTCGCGACGAGGCACCAGGATGAACCACGGGTAGTTGGCGTCGTTGGACAGCAGCAACCGGCAGAGCGGGAAGTCGCCGATGGTCAGCGTGTCCTGTTGAAGGCGTGAATCTAAAGCAAACACTGGGTGTACTCCCGGCTGATCGACAATATTCAGCTTAGTGGACCTGCCCGGTGGAAGGCGCACTAAACGACAGGACGGCAGCATACCTTCGAATGCCCTGCCCTTCACGATGAAGCGGCGCCCCGCCATGGAACATTTCCGGCGATCACGCACCAGCACGAGACCCGCCGTGCCAGGCAATACGCCGAAATGACCGTGACTCACTACCGCGTTCAGGGTCATGACAGGGCTCAAGTGTTTGAATTCAGTACAGCCGAAAAAATTATTTGCACCAAAACCGTACAGCGGGTCTACGCTCAATGGCTCGGGCATCCGCCAAATACTCACTGACAGGGTGAACCGGTAACGTTTTTGGTTGTCATGCGCAAAATCGAGCGAGACAACACCAAGCGAGGAAGCGCGTCAACCCTGATCAAAAAGGCGCGCGCGAGCCCGCATTTACAAGGCTTTTACAGCAGCAAGCGGGGCCATGGAAAAATAACCGCATCATTTTTGCGGTTTGTGCACGCTTGTTGCATTCGTACTCATATGGGCTATGAACCCGCCACGGGAAGTGGTGGTTCAAACCCCGAAAAAAACAGTGGCAGGGTTGCCCGATGGAGATTCAAGTGTTTTGCCAGGGACTCTTTTTTACCGATGCAAAAAGGCCCAGAAACAGCGACAAAGTTGTCAGCCCGACTGCATGGGTACTGTGAATTTGCGACATCAACCAAGCCATTTGCGACAGCGTCGTAAAGAACATGAAAGGTTGTATGTGCAAGTATCGCCAACATTGTCGGCGTGATATAAGTTTGCGCCGACACAAAAAGAAAGAGCCGCCCAGATAATAAAACAGGTGGGACGGCAGTACTCTTCTAAAACCAAAGGAGCAAATCACGATGCGCGTGATGAAGTGGAGCATGATCGCACTGGCCGTTACAGCAGCCAGTACTCAGTTGGCTACGGCCGCACCGTTTGTTAGTGATCAATCTGAAGCCAAAGGCTTTGTTGAAGACGCAAAACTGACCGAGACGTTGAAGAACTACTACTTCAACCGCGACAACAAGAACGGCAGCCGCGACCAGAAAGACTGGACCCAGGGCTTCCTCACCAACTTCAACTCCGGTTACACCCAAGGTACTGTCGGCGTAGGTATCGACGCATTCGGTTACCTGGCTGTCAAACTGGATGGCGGTGACGGCACTTCCGGTTCGGGCAACATGAGCCGTAGCGACACCCCGAATGCCAAAGGCGTTCGTGAAGCGGACAATAGCCAAGGCAAAGCCGGCGCGGCCATCAAGTTCCGAATCTCCAAAACCGAGCTGAAAATCGGTGATCAACAGCCAAGCACTGCTCCAGTGTTCGCTGTCGGCGGTTCCCGTATCCTTCCTCAGACTGCCAGCGGCTTCCAGCTGCAGAGCAGCGAAGTCAAAGACCTTGACCTCGAAGCCGGTCACTTCTACTCGGCGACCAGCCAGGACAAGAACGCCCGTGACGGCGAGCTGTGGGCAACCTACGCCAACGTCAAGGCTGACTCGATCGACTACTTCGGCGGCAAATACGGCATCACCGACAACCTGTCGGCTTCGCTGTACGGCGCCAAGCTGGAAGACATCTGGAACCAGTACTACGCCAACGTGAACCTCACTACCCCATTCGGTGGTGACACTTCGCTGAACACTGACTTCAACATTTACCGCACCACCGACACCGGCAGCGCCAAAGCTGGCGAGATCAGCAACACTGCGTTCTCCCTGGCAACCGCCTTGTCGTTCCTGAAGGCACACACCTTCACCCTGGCCTTCCAGAAGGTCAATGGCGATACTCCGTTTGACTACATCGGTGTCGGCGGCCACGGTCCTTCGAACCGCGGTGGCGACTCGATCTTCCTCGCCAACTCCATCCAGTACTCTGACTTCAACGGCCCAGGCGAGAAATCCCTGCAAGCCCGTTACGACCTGAAAATGGCCGAGTATGGCGTTCCTGGCCTGAGCTTCATGGTTCGTTACGTCAAAGGTTGGGACATCGACGGTACCCACACTCCAGCGGGCAGCTCTTACACCGGTGCTTACGGTGAAGACGGCAAACACCACGAAACCAACTTTGAAGCCAAATATGTGGTTCAAAGCGGTCCGGCAAAAGACCTGTCCTTCCGTATTCGTCAAGCGTGGCACGTTGCTAACGCTGATGAAGGCGAAGGCGACGTTAAAGAGTTCCGTCTGATCACCGAGTACCCACTGAACATCTTGTAATCGTCAGTGGTTAGTTTGGTTGAATGAAAAAGGCCCATCTTCGGATGGGCCTTTTTTATTGCCTGTTGCTTGTAATACATGCCTGACCGATAAGTCAGGCAATTAATTAGCAACCTATCATTAAACCGCCGATTCCTGAACCACACGAATCACGCGCTGTGGAAACGGAATATCAATACCGGCTGTTTTCAAACGATCACGGGACTGTTCGTTAAACATGAACATCACATCCCAGTAGTCTGCCGTCTTGACCCAGACACGCAACGAAACAGTGATCGAACTATCGCCCAAGGTGGAAATGACAGCCTGAGGCGCCGGATCCTGCAAAACGCGATCATCTTTGGCCAGATCCAGCAGCACCTGACGGGCCTTTTGCAGATCGGCTTCGTAATCGACACCCACATCGAACACAACCTTGCGGGTTGGCTGACGGTTGGTGTTGGTAATGATGCCATTCGACAGGTTGCCGTTCGGCACGATGATGGTCTTGTTGTCGCCGGTACGCAGTACCGTGTGGAAGATCTGGATGCTGTCGACAGTACCTGCCACACCCTGAGCTTCGATCCAGTCGCCGATGCGGAAAGGACGGAACAGCAGAATCAGCACGCCGCCGGCGAAGTTCGCCAGGCTGCCCTGCAACGCCAGACCGATGGCCAAGCCGGCCGCACCGATCGCCGCGACGAACGAAGTGGTCTCGACACCGATCATCGACGCCACGCTGACGATCAACAGCACCTTGAGAATGATGTTGGCCAGGCTGCTGATGAAACCTTGCAGCGCCAAGTCGGCATTGCGCAGAGCCAGCAAGCCGCCGAGTTTTTGCGTGACCTTGTTGATCAGCCACCAGCCGATCGCCAGGGTAATCACTGCCAGCAGCACACGGCTGCCGTATTCCATGATCATCGGAATCCACGCCTGGGACGCCTTGACCAGGTTGTCTACCTCAGCATTCAAATCCATCTTTTATCTCCTGATTGCCGGCTTCCCGGGCTGAAAAAATCAGCGGCAGAACGACCGGGCCTGTGGGGGCTCAATCGTTTCTGCCGCTGCTTGGGCCTCGGACGCTGAAAACGCCGAGAGGTTCCCGACTCGGATGGCTCAGTCGCGGAAGTTGTTGAATTGCAGTGGCATGCCGAATTCCTTGGCACGCAGGGCCGCGATGGCTTCCTGCAGGTCGTCACGCTTCTTGCCGGTCACACGCACCTGCTCGCCCTGAATGGCGGCCTGTACCTTGAGCTTGGCTTCCTTGATGTGGCCGACGATCTTCTTCGCCAGTTCCTTGTCGATGCCTTCTTTCAGAACGGCGTCCTGCTTCATCAGCTTGCCCGAAGCGAACGAGTCTTTGACTTCGAGGCACTGCACGTCGATCTTGCGCTTGACCAGGGCCAGCTTGAGGATCTCGATCATCGCTTCCAGCTGGAAATCGGCTTCAGCGGTCAGGTGGACGGTCAGGTCCTTTTCCTTGAATTCGAAGCTGCCCTTGCCTTTCAGGTCATAACGACGATCGAGTTCCTTCACGGCGTTCTCGACCGCGTTGGTGAGTTCGTGTTTGTCCAGTTCGGATACCACGTCGAACGACGGCATGTAATCTCTCCAATAAAAAGGCGCGCTCGTTCAGGACGCGGCGCGCTTGGCTTGCGGTTAAAATCGGGCTCATTATAACGGGTCTTTTCCCACCGACACGGCGAGCCTTGCATGCCTGTACCTTACCGAGTGAAAAACTGATGTCCACCCCCTGGCACATCCTCGGCGCCGGAAGTCTCGGCACCCTCTGGGCCACACGTCTGGCCCGGGCCGGATTGCCGGTCCGGCTGATCCTGCGCGACATTGACCGCTTGCATGACTATGCGACGGCGGGCGGTCTGACCCTGGTGGAACAAGGCGTGGCCAGCAGTTATGCCATCCCCGGAGAAACCCCGGACAGTCCCGGACCGATCCGTCGCCTGCTGGTGGCGTGCAAGGCCTACGATGCCGAAAGCGCCGTGGCCGGCGTCGCGCATCGACTGGCGCCGGACGCAGAACTGATTCTTCTGCAAAACGGCCTCGGCAGCCAGGAAGCGGTTGCCGCGCAAGTCCCGCAGGCTCGCTGCATCAGCGCCTCCAGCACCGAAGGCGCGTTTCGCGACGGCGACTGGCGCGTGGTGTTCGCCGGCCACGGTTACACCTGGCTCGGCGATGCCGGTCATCCCGTGGCACCGTTCTGGCTGGATGATCTTGAAGCGGCAAAGATTCCTCATGAATGGAGCGCCGACATCCTCACGCGTCTTTGGAGAAAACTGGCGCTCAACTGTGCGATCAATCCCCTGACTGTGTTGCACGACTGCCGTAACGGCGGATTGCAGGACCATCATTGTGAAGTAGCCACTCTGTGCGCCGAACTGACCGAGTTGCTGGAGCGTTGCGGCCAGCCCGCGGCGGCAGACAACCTGCAACAGGAAGTCGAACGGGTGATTTCGGCCACCGCCGCCAATTTCTCCTCCATGTATCAGGACGTGGCCAGCAAGCGCCGCACCGAAATCAACTATCTGTTGGGCCATGCCTGCAAGGCTGCGCAGCGGCACCAGCTCAACCTGCCGCATCTGCAACAATTGCAGCAACGGCTGACAGCCCATCTGCACAGTCTCGGATTGCCCGTGGACTGAGCAGCGGCTACGCTGCCCACTTGTTCCTTTGTTGCGATAAGCCCGATGCCATTGCGCCAGCGCCTCGAAAACCTGCCGGTCGGCCAGAAACTGCTGGCCGCCCTGCTGGTGCTGTTGACCACCGTGTTACTGGTCGCCAACCTGACTTTCATCAGCGCGGCCTATTACATTTCCCAGGAAAGCATGGCGCCCCAGGCGCTGCAGACCATTGGCCGTCTGGTGGCGAACCCGAGCCTGATCGCCGAAGCGCTGCAATCACCGCAGAGCGCCGAACGCCTGCTCAAGGAGCTCGACAGCTACTCGCCACTGCGGGCCGCCGCCCTGTATGACGGCAAGGGCGACCGCATCGCTCAGGTTCAACGCGGCGACAAGCTCAACCTGCCGGAACGCTACCGGCACATCGAAGCCTGGCAGCTCACCGAGTTTCGCAGCAATCAATTGATCACCCTGCCCCGCCCCGGCACTGCGCCGGGTCATCTGCTGCTGGTGGCCAGCAGCGAACTGCCGATGGCGTTCTATACCGGCACCCTGACGGCGAGTCTGGGGATCCTGATTTTCAGCGTCCTGCTGTGGCTGGTGATCGCCCGTCAGATCAAGCGCCTGATCACCCGCCCCATCCACGAACTCGAAGAACTCTCCCGCCAGGTCACCCGCGAAGAGAACTACGCCTTGCGCGCCTCGCGCGGCAACCACGACGAGATCGGCAGTCTGGCCGAGGCGTTCAACACCATGCTTTCACGCATCGAGGCGCGGGAGCAGCAGCTCAAGCGCGCCCGCGATGACTCGCAAGCCGCCTACGATCAGGCACAGGGGCTGGCCGAAGAAACCCGCCACACCAACCGCAAGCTGGAGCTGGAAGTCCAGGTGCGGAGCAAAATCGAGAAGAAGCTCACGGGTTTCCAGAACTACCTCAACAGCATCATCGACTCCATGCCCTCGGCGCTGATCGCCCTCGACGAGCAGCTCTACGTCACGCAGTGGAACCAGGAAGCCAGCGCCCTCTCCGGCACCCGGCTGGACGAAGCACTGAATCAGCCGATCTTCCTCGCGTTCGAACCGCTCAAGCCGTTCCTGCCGCAGCTCAAGCAGACCGTCGAACAACACACCGTGGCGAAAATCGAGCGGGTGACCTGGTTCAAGGACGACGAGCCCAAGCATTACGCCCTGACCTTCTACCCGCTGATGGGCGGTGCCGGGCGTGGTGTGGTGATCCGGATCGACGACATCACCCAGCGCCTGTCGCTGGAAGACATGATGGTGCAGTCGGAAAAAATGCTCTCGGTCGGCGGCCTCGCGGCCGGCATGGCTCACGAGATCAACAACCCGCTGGGGGCGATCCTGCATAACGTGCAGAACATACGCCGGCGTCTGTCGCCCGACCTGCCGAAAAACCTCGAACAGGCCGAGCAACTGGGCATCGAACTGGAAACCGTGAACCGTTACCTGCAAGGCCGGGAGGTCCCGCAACTGCTCGACGGCATCCAGCAGGCCGGGGCCCGGGCGGCAAAAATCGTCACCCACATGCTCAGTTTCAGCCGCCGCAGCACTCGACAGATGGCACCGTGTGACCTGCCGGCGCTGATCGATCAGGCCGTGGAAATCGCCGGCAACGACTTCGACCTGGCCATCGGCTTCGACTTCAAGGGTCAGGCGATCATCCGTCAGTTTGACCCGGCGCTGGGTCCGGTTCCGGGCACCGCCAACGAGCTGGAACAAGTGCTGCTCAACCTGCTGAAAAACGCTGCACAGGCGATCCACCTGCGCGAAGACGACAGCGAGCCGGGTCGGATTATTCTGCGCACGAAGCTCAATCCGCCGTGGGCCGAGATTCAGGTCGAGGACAACGGCATCGGCATGAGCGAGAACGTGCGCAAACGCACCTTCGAGCCGTTCTTCACCACCAAGGAAATCGGCCAGGGCACGGGGCTCGGACTCTCGGTGTCGTACTTCATCATCACCAACAATCACAAAGGGCAGATGGAAGTGCAGTCGGCACCGGGGCAAGGCACCTGCTTCACCCTGCGCCTGCCGCTCGCGCAACCGGCACCCATCGCCGCCGAAACCAATCAACTACCGAGGTAAACCATGGGCTTTCGCTTGTCGAAGATCTACACCCGCACCGGCGACAAAGGCGAAACCGGCCTCGGCGATGGGCGCCGCGTCCCCAAGGACCATCCGCGCATCGAAGCCATTGGTGAGGTCGACACATTGAACAGTCAGGTCGGCGTGCTGCTGGCCGGGTTGATTGCCGAACGCGAAAACTGCCCCGGGCTGAATGAATTGATCGACGTGTTGGCGCCCTGCCAACATCGACTGTTCGACCTGGGTGGCGAGCTGGCGATGCCGGAATATCAGGCGCTGAACACGGCAGAAATCGAACGGCTGGAAGCGGCCATCGATGTGTGGAACGAGGAATTGGGGCCGCTGGAGAACTTCATTCTGCCCGGCGGTTCGATGCTGATTGCCCAGGCGCATGTGTGCCGCAGCCTGGCGCGCAGTGCCGAGCGGCGTTGTCAGCATTTGAATGCGATCGAACCGCTGGCCGGGGTTGGCCTGGCTTATATCAATCGCTTGTCGGATCTGTTGTTTGTGGCGGCGAGGTTGATTGCGCGACGCCAGGGCATTGCAGAAATCCTGTGGCAACCGGCGGCGAAGCCCGAAAACTGATCACTCCCACGCGTGGCGCGGGAGTGATCGGATGCCCATTCAGGCTTCAGGCCAGAACGCCCGAATCCCCGCCACGCCCTGAGCGCCGGCATGCCACGCTTTCTCGCGTTCGGCCGGGCCGACGCCCCCCAGCAGAAACACCGGTTTGCTGAAGCCTTCGATCAGTGTCGAAGCCTGCTCCCAGCCCAACGGCTGCGCATCCGGGTGAGTCAGGGTCGGCTGCACCGGCGACAGGGTGACGAAATCCACGCCCATCTGCTCGGCCAGTGCCAGCTCTTCAGCATTGTGGCAGGACGCCGCCAGCCAGCGCTCCGCCGGTAGCGGGCGCCCCGCTGCCGCGTACTTGCGCAGTTGCGCCGAGGTGATGTGCCAACCGGCGGACGGGAAATCCCCCAGCCACTCGAACGGGCCCTTGATCATCAGCTGAGCCTTGCCGGCACACAGGCCGACCGCGTCCACCGCGAGGTCGCGGTACTTCGGGTCATAGCCATTGGGCGCACGCAGCTGGATCAGCTTGATGCCACCGGCAATCGCCTTCTGGATGCCGCGCAACAGGGCCGGGGCTTCCAGGTCTTCCGGGGTGATCAGGTATTCAGCGGGCAGACGCGCCGCCGCGACGATCGGCTGGTTGGCCGCCGGGAACTCGTAGTTCGCCAGTTCTTTGGCCGAAACCCAGGCCAACGGCTGGCCTTCGGCGCCGTGGGGTTCGCCGGTGAAACTCGATACTTCCCAGACATCCAGCAATACCTGCTTGTCCGGGTAATCGTGACGGACCTTGATCAGCGGGCGTGCGGCGCCGACGACAATACCCAATTCTTCGTGCAGCTCACGGGCCAGCGCGGTCTGCACCGACTCGTCGGCTTCGACCTTGCCACCGGGAAATTCCCAGAGACCGCCCTGATGCTGGGTATCGGCCCGGCGGGCAATCAGAATCTTGCCGCTGTCGTCACGAATGACGGCGGCGGCGACGTGTACACGTTTCACGACTGCAATTCCTCCAGTCCGGCCTTTTGCCAGGCCTTGAAGGCCGGCCATTGGTAGACGGTTTCAACATAGGCTTCATCTTCGGCCGGCAGCTTCACCTGATAGGTACGCAGGCGTACGGCAATCGGCGCGAAGAACGCATCCGCCAACGACACGCGACCAAACAGGAACGGTCCCGGCTCGGTGGCAACGGCACGGCATTCAGCCCACAGCGCAAGCATGCGCTCGACATCGACCTTCACCTCTGGCGGCACCGGGTTGAGCGGTGCATCGTGGCTCAGGTTGAACGGCATGTGATTGCGCATCGCAAAAAAGCCACTGTGCATCTGCGCGCAGGCAGAGCGCGCCTGGGCGCGGGCCGCAATATCGGTCGGCCAGAGCTGTTCGGATGGAAACTGTTCGGCCAGGTATTCGGCAATCGCCAGGGAATCGGCGATGGTGCCTCGTGCGGTGGTCAGCAACGGTACCTTGCCGGTGGGCGAATGCTTGAGCAGGCGCTCGCGGGTGTCGGGCTTGCCGAGCTTGATCAGTTCTTCGGTGTAGGGCGCGCCGGTCAGCTCAAGCGCCAGTGCCGCGCGCAGGGACCAGGAGGAAAGCAGTTTGTCGCCGATGATCAGGTGAAGGCTCATGTTCGGGTCCTTTCATGGGACAGAAGAAAAGGAGGTCCGCAGACCTCCCTCTTCGGCAGGGATCAGGTGCGGTATTCGGCGTTGATCTTCACGTACTCGTGGGACAGGTCGGTGGTCCAGATGGTTTCGCTGCAATCGCCGCGACCCAGCTCGATACGGATGGTGATTTCTTCCTGCTGCATCACTGCCGAACCCTGGGCTTCGGTGTAGGTCGCGGCGCGGGCGCCACGGCTGGCGATGCACACGTCGCCGAGGAACACATCGATCTTGCTCACATCCAGATCCGGCACGCCGGCACGGCCGACAGCAGCGAGGATGCGGCCCCAGTTCGGGTCGGACGCGAACAGTGCCGTCTTGATCAGCGGCGAGTGGGCCACGGTATAGCCGACGTCCAGGCATTCCTGGTGATTGCCGCCGCCATTGACTTCAACGGTCACGAACTTGGTCGCGCCTTCGCCGTCACGCACGATGGCCTGGGCCACGTCCATGCACACTTCGAAAACGGCCTGCTTCAGCTTGCCGAACAGCTCGCCTTCGGCGCGGGTGATTTCCGGCAGCGCAGCCTTGCCGGTGGCGATCAGCATGCAGCAGTCGTTGGTCGAGGTGTCGCCGTCGATGGTGATGCGGTTGAACGACTTGTTGGCGCCGTCCAGCATCAGGTTGTGCAGCACGTCGCGGGAGACTTTGGCGTCGGTGGCGATGTAGCCGAGCATGGTCGCCATGTTCGGACGGATCATGCCCGCGCCCTTGCTGATGCCGGTGACGGTGATGGTCACGCCGTCATGCTGGAACTGGCGGCTCGCACCTTTTGGCAAGGTGTCGGTGGTCATGATGCCGGTGGCGGCAGCTTCCCAGTTGTTTTCCGACAGATCGTCCAGCGCGGCCTGCAAGGCGCCTTCGATCTTCTCGACCGGCAGCGGCTCGCCGATCACACCGGTGGAGTACGGCAGGATCTGGCTGGCATCGACGCCAGTCAAATCAGCCAGTCTGGCGGTGGTGCGCTCGGCGGCGGCCAGGCCCGGCTCGCCGGTGCCGGCGTTGGCATTGCCGGTGTTGGTCAGCAGGTAGCGCACAGCGTTCTGCACGCGCTTCTTGGCCAGGATCACCGGCGCTGCACAGAAAGCGTTCAACGTGAACACGCCCGCCACGGTCGAACCTTCGGCGCAACGCATCACGACGACATCCTTGCGCCCAGGGCGCTTGATGCCGGCCGAAGCGATACCGAGTTCAAAACCGGCAACCGGGTGCAACGTTGGCAAAGGACCAAGACCAACAGCCATGAATGCGCTCCTTACTCAATGATGTCAGCACCGCCAAGCGTAGTGGCGGTGGTGTAAATGGCAAAACGCCGCGACGGCTGGTGCCGGTCGCGGCGCGGGTATTTCAGCGATTGAAACGGGTTTTACTGGATCTGCCCGTGGCAATGCTTGAATTTCTTGCCCGAACCGCAGTAGCACAGTTCGTTGCGGCCCAGCTTCTGCTCGTTGCGAACCGGCGCGGTGGCCAGGGCCACATCGACCTCTTCACCGACCAGTGCTTCCGGCTGCTCCAGACCTGGGGCTTCGGCGTGTTCGAACTGCATGCGAGCGGCCAGTGCCTCGGCTTCCTGACGCAGACGCGCCTCTTCCTCGGCCGGATCTTCGCGGCGAACCTGAACGTGCGACAGCACACGGATCGAGTCGCGCTTGATCGAATCCAGCAACTCGGAGAACAGCGTGAAGGACTCGCGCTTGTATTCCTGCTTCGGGTTCTTCTGCGCATAACCACGCAGGTGGATGCCGTGACGCAGGTGATCCATGGTCGACAGGTGGTCTTTCCACAGGTCGTCCAGCACGCGCAGCACGATCTGTTTCTCGAAGGAGCGCAGTGCGTCGGCACCGGCCTGGTCTTCTTTCTCGTTGTACGCGGCGATCAGCTCGTTCATCAGCTTCTCGCGCAGGGTTTCTTCGTACAGGTGATCGTCTTCGTCGAGCCATTGCTGGATCGGCAGCTTCACGCCGAAGTCGCTGGCAATCGCGGCTTCCAGACCGGCCACGTCCCACTGCTCAGGCAGCGATTGCGGAGGAATGTGCGCGCTCACGGTGGCGTTCAGGACGTCCTGACGGAAATCAGCGATGGTTTCGCCGATGTTGTCCGCAGCCAGCAACGTGTTGCGCATGTGATAGATCACTTTACGCTGCTCGTTGTTGACGTCGTCGAACTCCAGCAGTTGTTTACGGATGTCGAAGTTGCGACCTTCAACCTTGCGCTGGGCCTTCTCGATGGCGTTGGTCACCATGCGGTGCTCGATCGCTTCGCCAGGCTGCATGCCCAGGGCCTTCATGAAGTTCTTCACCCGGTCGGAGGCGAAGATGCGCATCAGGCTGTCTTCCAGCGACAGGTAGAAGCGGCTGGAACCGGCGTCGCCCTGACGGCCGGCACGGCCACGCAGCTGGTTGTCGATACGACGGGATTCGTGACGCTCGGACGCGATCACCTGCAGACCGCCGGACTCCAGCACTTGCTGGTGACGCTTCTGCCAGTCGGCCTTGATCTGCGCGATCTGCTCAGGGGTCGGGTTTTCCAGCGACGCGACTTCAACTTCCCAGTTGCCGCCCAACAGGATGTCGGTACCACGACCGGCCATGTTGGTGGCGATGGTCAGGGCGCCCGGACGACCGGCCTGTGCAATGATTTCAGCTTCTTTTTCGTGGAACTTGGCGTTCAGAACCTTGTGTTCGATGCCTTCCTTCACGAGCAATGCGGACATGTGCTCGGAAGTTTCGATGGTCGCAGTACCCACCAGCACCGGACGGCCGGCAGCCATGCTTTCCTTGATGTCGTTGACGATCGCCGCGTATTTCTCTTCGGCGGTCAGGAACACCAGGTCGTTGTAGTCCTTACGGGCCAACGGCTTGTTGGTCGGGATCACGATGACCGGCAGGTTGTAGATCTGGTGGAATTCGAACGCTTCGGTGTCTGCAGTACCGGTCATGCCGGACAGTTTTTCGTACAGACGGAAGTAGTTCTGGAACGTGGTCGAAGCCAGGGTCTGACTTTCGGCCTGGATGTTCAGGTTTTCCTTGGCCTCGATGGCCTGGTGCAGGCCTTCGGACAGACGACGGCCCGGCATGGTACGACCGGTGTGTTCGTCGACCAGTACGACCTGACCGTCCTGCACGATGTATTCGACGTTGCGGTTGAACAGCTTGTGCGCACGCAGGCCGGCGTAGACGTGAGTCAGCAGGCTCAGGTTGTGCGCCGAGTACAGGCTCTCGCCCTCGGCCAGCAGACCGATGCTGGTCAGCTGGTCTTCGATGAACTGGTGACCGGCTTCGTTGAGTTCGACCTGACGGGTCTTCTCGTCGACGGTGAAGTGACCTTCCTGGGTGACTTCGCCTTCGACTTCTTCAACGTGCAGCTTGAGTTTCGGGATCAGCTTGTTGATCTCGATGTACAGCTTGGAGCTGTCCTCGGCCTGACCGGAAATGATCAGCGGAGTACGCGCTTCGTCGATGAGGATGGAGTCGACTTCGTCGATCACGGCAAAGTTGAGTTCGCGCTGGAATTTCTCTTCCATGCTGAACGCCATGTTGTCGCGCAGGTAGTCGAAGCCGAATTCGTTGTTGGTGCCGTAAGTGATGTCGGCGGCGTAGGCGGCGCGCTTCTCTTCCGGCGGCTGGAACGGCGTCACGATGCCGACGGTCAGGCCGAGGAATTCATACAGCGGACGCATCCAGTTGGCGTCACGGCGGGCCAGGTAGTCGTTCACGGTCACAACGTGCACGCCCTTGCCGGACAGCGCGTTGAGGTAAACGCCCAGGGTACCCACCAGGGTCTTGCCTTCACCGGTACGCATTTCGGCGATCCGGCCTTCGTGCAGGGTCATGCCGCCGATCAGCTGGACGTCGAAGTGGCGCATGCCCATGACGCGCTTGCCGGCTTCGCGGGCGACCGCAAAGGCTTCCGGCAACAGCTTGTCGAGGGTCTCCCCCTTGGCAATGCGGTCCTTGAACTCTGCGGTCTTGGCGCGCAGTTGATCGTCCGAGAGGGCGACCATCTTCTCTTCGAAGGCATTGACGAGCTGCACCGTCTTGAGCATGCGTTTGACTTCACGCTCGTTCTTGCTTCCAAAAAGTTTCTTTAACAAAGGCGCAAACATATCGGCAGGATCTTCCACACTAAAGGGATGGAGGGCGGCCCCGTGAGTCGCCCGTGCAGCCCTCATGGCCGCATGCGAACGAGCATTCTACCCGGAAACGGTGGTGAGGAAAGTGGCGATATTCCACGATGCTGGCACTGCGCTTTGACGGGGCTCACTTAAAATAGGGGCGTTTTGCTCAACTTCAAGCCGTTGGCGGCAGAAGTTAGTCGTTGATTTAATGGGCAAAGCAGGGACAAAAGCAATGGGCGAGTGAAATGGGGCCTATCTGCTACCATGGCGCCTCTGTAACTTCAGGTCCTAGATCATGGCATTTCGCCCTCTTACAGCCAGAGCGCCCGCCGTTCTGCTACGCGAAGCCAGGCCGTTGAAAGCCATCCTCGGCCATGCTCAACGACTGGCCCATCTGCAGCGCCTGCTAGACAGCCAGCTGCAACCTGCCGCCCGCGAACACTGCCATGTGGCCAAGTGGCGCGAAGGCGAACTGTCGCTGGTGGTCACCGACGGTCATTGGGCAACACGCCTGCGCTACCAGCAAAAACGCCTGCTGCGGCAATTGCAGATGTTCGACGAGTTCACCGGTTTGACGCGGATCAAGTTCTCGGTGCGACCACCAGCCATCCCGCCAAGAGCAGCCGGACACACGATGGATCTGTCGACGGATGCCGCAGCGACCATTCAATCCACCGCCGACGGGATCAGCGATCCAAGCCTGCGGGCGGCGCTGGAGCGACTGGCAGCGCACGCCAAGGCCAAATCCTGACCCTGGCGCGCCTGCCCAGGTCCTAGCGGCGCTTGCTGCCACCGAGCAACGACCCCATCAATCCCCGCACCAACTGCCGGCCCAACTGGTTCGCCGCCTGGCGCATCGCCGACTTCAAAGCCTGCCCCGCCGCTGTCCCGAGAAATTCTCCGGCCTTGTCCGCCAGGCTTGGCTCTTCAGGCGCCGGTTTGCCAGGTATCGCCTCGGCTTCAGGCCCCAGGTTCTTGCGTCCGGTGAGAATTTCATAAGCCGACTCGCGGTCGATCGGCTTGTCATAACGCCCCTTGAACGGTGACCCGGCAATCAGCATCGTGCGTTCAGTCTCGGTCAACGGCCCGATCCGCGATTGCGGCGGCGCCACCAGCACTCGCTGGACCATTTCCGGCGTACCCTTTTCCTGCAAGGTGCCGACCAGCGCCTCGCCAATCCCGAGTTCGGTCAACACCGACAACGTATCGAACGCCGGATTCGGCCGGAAACCGTCCGCCACCGCCCGCAGGGATTTCTGCTCCTTGGCGGTGAACGCCCGCAGACCGTGCTGCACGCGCAACCCGAGTTGCGCCAGCACGTTGTCCGGCAGATCGCCCGGTGACTGGGTGACGAAATACACGCCCACGCCCTTGGAGCGGATCAGCCGCACCACTTGTTCCAGACGTTCCTGCAAGGCCTTGGGCGTATCGCCGAACAACAAGTGCGCTTCGTCGAAGAACAGCGCCAGCAGCGGTTTGTCGGCGTCGCCCCGCTCCGGCAGTTGCTCGAACAATTCAGCGAGCAGCCACAGGAGAAACGTCGCGTAGACCTTCGGCGCTTCATGCACCAGACGACTGGCGTCCAGCAAATGAATGCGCCCGCGACCGTCGGCGGCCGGTTGCAGGATGTCTTCCAGTTGCAGCGCCGGCTCGCCGAACAAGGCTTCGGCGCCCTGCTGTTCGAGGATGGCCAGACGCCGCAACAGCGCCTGGCTGGAGCCGGTGGTGAACAACGCCGCGTCGTCGCCGAGCAGCTGCGGGTTGTCCTTGAGGTGATTGAGCAGTGCTTTCAGGTCTTTCAGATCCAGCAGCAACAGCCCTTCACGGTCCGCGACCTTGAACGCCGCGTACAGTGCCGACTGCTGGCTGTCGGTCAATTCCAGCAAGGCACCGATCAATAACGGTCCCATTTCACTCAGGGTGGTGCGCAGCGGATGACCGGACTCCCCGTGAATATCCCACAAGGTCACGGGATAAGCCTGGGGCTTGTAATTGAGCCACGGCATCCCGGCGATACGCTCGGCGACCTTGCCCTGAGGGTTGCCGGCAGCGCCGAGACCGCACAGGTCACCCTTGATGTCGGCGGCGAACACCGCGACCCCGGCGTCGCTGAAGGCTTCGGCCAGACGCTGCAAAGTAACGGTCTTGCCGGTGCCGGTCGCCCCGGCCACCAGTCCGTGACGGTTGGCCAGGCGCATCGCCTGGGCGATCGGTTGCCCGGCGAGGTCGGCGCCGATAACGAGTTGCGAGGAGTCAGGCATTTGGTCACCCAATAGTTAATCTTTGTCGAGCATGGCCGATAGAGAGGAGTGAGAGACCCGATCAAAAGTCCGGTCTGAGATTTCCCTAAGGAGAGACGGAAATATCAGTGAGCTTTCACCCCTGCCCATATTGCGCGCCTTTATAAAAGCACGCCCTGGACATTAAGACCTTAGCGGAACCCCAAGCCATGAACAAAAATCTACGCTTCAGCCATAAAATCTTGCTTGCCGCCGCCCTCATCGTCATTGCCGCCTTCGCCTCGTTCACGCTGTACAACGACTGGCTGCAGCGCAATGCAATCCGCGACGACCTGAACAACTACCTCAACGAGATGGGCGAGGTCACTGCCGACAACATCCAGACCTGGCTCAGCGGGCGCATCCTGCTGATCGAGAACGCGGCACAGAACATTGCGATCAACCCCGAGCCAGCCGCCGTCGCCAGCCTGCTGGAACAGAAAGCCCTGACGTCGACCTTCATGGCGTCTTACCTCGGCGATGCCACCGGGCACTTCACCATCCGTCCGGATGCGAAGATGCCGGACGGTTTCGATCCGCGGGTCCGCCCTTGGTATAAAGGGGCCGAAAGCAGCAGCACCTCGACCCTGACCGAACCGTACATCGACGCCGCTACCGGCCAGACCATCATTTCCATCGCCACCGCCGCGAAAAAGGCCGGTCAGAGCGTCGGCGTGGTGGGCGGCGACCTGAGCCTGCAAACCCTGATCGACACCCTCAGCGCCCGAGACTTCTCCGGCATGGGCTACGCCTTCCTGGTCAGCGCCGACGGCAAGATCCTGGTGCACCCGGACAAGGCCCTGGTGATGAAATCGCTCAAGGAAGCCTATCCGCAGGACACCCCGCGCATCAGCAGCGATTTCAGTGAAATCACTGTCGACGGCAAGACCCGCATCGTCACCTTCGCCCCGATCAAGGGCCTGCCGTCGGTGAACTGGTACATCGGCCTGTCCGTGGACAAGGACAAAGCCTTCTCGATGCTCAGCCAGTTCCGTACCTCGGCGGTGATCGCGACCGTGATTGCCGTGGCGATCATCATCGCCCTGCTCGGCATGCTGATCCGCATCCTGATCCAGCCGCTGCACGTCATGACCCGCGCCATGGAAGACATCGCCGACGGCGAAGGCGACCTGACCAAGCGCCTGACCATCCAGAACCAGGACGAATTCGGCGTGCTGGGTACGGCATTCAACCGCTTCGTCGAGCGGATTCACGGTTCGATCCGCGAAGTGTCGTCCGCCACCGGGCAAGTCAACGAAGTCGCCCTGCGCGTGGTCGCGGCGTCCAACTCGTCGATGTACAACTCCGACCAGCAGGCCTCGCGCACCAACAGCGTGGCCGCCGCGATCAACCAGCTCGGCGCTGCCGCCCAGGAAATCGCCCGCAACGCCGCACAAGCTTCGACCCAGGCCAGCGACGCCCGTGGCCTGGCCGAAGACGGCCAGCAAGTGGTGGATCGCAGCATCAAGGCAATGAATCAGTTGTCGAGCATGCTCAGCGCATCCAGCAGCAACATCGAATCGCTGAACAGCAAGACCGTGAACATCGGCCAGATTCTCGAAGTGATCACCAGCATTTCCCAGCAGACCAACCTGCTGGCGCTCAACGCCGCCATCGAAGCGGCGCGGGCCGGTGAAGCCGGTCGCGGCTTTGCCGTGGTGGCAGACGAAGTGCGTAACCTCGCCCACCGCACCCAGGAATCGGCGCAACAGGTGCAGACCATGATCGAGGAGCTGCAAGTCGGCGCCCGCGAATCGGTCAGCACCATGAGCGACAGCCAGCGCCACAGCCAAGACAGCGTAGAGATCGCCAACCTCGCGGGCGAGCGCCTGAACAGCGTGACCCAGCGCATCGGCGAGATCGACGGGATGAACCAGTCGGTGGCCACTGCCACCGAGGAACAGACCGCCGTGGTCGAGTCGATCAACGTCGATATCACCGAGATCAATACGCTGAACCAGGAAGGCGTCGAGAACCTGCAGGCGACCTTGCGTGCCTGCTCGGATCTGGAACAGCAGGCTTCGCGTCTGAAGCAACTGGTCGGCAGCTTCCGCATTTAAACCCCTCCCCCGGATGCCTTCGCAGGTCAGCCCGCGAAGGCATCTCACCTCCCGCAAAACCTCCCCCACCGCACATCCCGACCGAACATCTATTCTGGAGTAAGGTCAACACGGGACATCAACGAGCGAAGGGGCGTTCTCTGTGCATATCGCTGAAATCATGCTGACGCGCCTGCAAGGACATAGCGCATGAGTCGCGGCATTCTGTTGCTGATCGGTCTGCTGGCCGCCGTGCTGATCCCTTCGTTACTGGGCGGCGGGGAAACCTGGACGCGCCTGCAAGCCTTTCCCCTGCACTGGCTGTCGATCCTGCTGGCCATGGTTCTGCTGTGCTGGGGCATCAATACCTTGCGCCTGCGTCTGCTGCTCGGCGATCAGCGGGAACGGGTCACGCCGCTGAAGAGCCTTGGCGTGGTCATGGCCGCCGAATTCGCCTGGTGCGCCACACCCGGCGGCACAGGCGGGCCGTTGACGATCATGGCGCTGCTGGCCCGCAGCGGGGTTCGCCCGGCCCGGGGCAGCGCGGTGTTTGCAATGGATCAGTTGAGCGACCTGCTGTTCTTTCTGTGTGCGTTGGGCGGGATTCTGATTTATGCCTTGTTCCAGCATCTGAGCGACCGGATGGAATGGCTGCTGATCGTCAGCGCCATCTCGTTGTTCGGCGGGCTGTTCGGTTGTGTGCTGGTGGCGCGTTATCACCGGATGCTGATTCGCTTGAGTGGCCGGCTGCTGGCGCGCATGAACGTGCAACCCGCCACACGATGGCGCTGGGCGCGCAAGCTGCTGCATTTTCTGGCGGCGTTCACCGATGCCCTGAAACTGCCGCGACAAACGCTGTTCAAGGTGTTTGCCCTGACGTGCGTACATTGGTCACTGCGTTACAGCGTGCTGTATCTGGCGCTGCGCGGGCTGGGGGCGGACGTGCAGTGGGCCTGGACGTTCCTGATTCAGATGCTTTCGCTGGGGGCGGGACAATTCAGTCTGCTGCCGGGCGGGGCCGGGGCGGCGGAACTGACGTCGGCGGCGCTGCTGGCGCCCATGGTGGGGGCGTCGACCGCTGCGGCGGCGATCCTGATCTGGCGGGCGATGACGTTTTACTTCTACCTGCTGGTCGGCGGGCCGATTTTCCTGCTGATGCTCGGGCGTCCGCTGCTCAGGAAGCTGATGAAGGTGCGCCAGGCTTGACGTCGTCCGGCTTCTCTTCGTTGAGCTGCTCCCACAACGCGGCGGCGTCGGGGAAGTCGGTGCCATCCTCCGGGCTCAAATCATCCGGGTCATAGCGGCTCAGGCAGCCTTCGCCCAGAGTGGCGGGCGCTTTGGAGGTGGCTTTGTCCAGTGGATCGCTCATGGGCGTTTTCTCCGGGGCTGAAACAAATAAGGGCCTGAAGCGATTGAACGCCCAGGCCCTTGGTTTTTCAACCGAAAGGTTCGATCAGAACACCACGGTCTTGTTGCCGTGCACCAGCACGCGGTCTTCCAGGTGATAACGCAGGCCACGGGCCAGCACCATCTTCTCGACGTCACGGCCGAAACGCACCATGTCTTCGATGCTGTCGCTGTGGCTGACGCGCACCACGTCCTGCTCGATGATCGGACCGGCATCCAGCTCTTCGGTCACGTAGTGGCAGGTGGCGCCGATCAGCTTCACGCCGCGCAGCGACGCCTGGTGATAGGGCTTGGCGCCGACAAACGACGGCAGGAAACTGTGGTGAATGTTGATGACCTTGTGCGCGTATTCGCGGCACATGTCCGGCGGCAGGATCTGCATGTAGCGCGCCAGCACCACCACCTCGGCGTCGTGCTGTTTGACCAGACGCGACACTTCGTCGAAGGCCGGTTGCTTGTCCTGCGGATTGACCGGGACGTGGTAATAAGGAATGCCGTGCCACTCGACCATGCTGCGCAGGTCGTCGTGGTTGGAAATCACGCAGGAGATCTCGCAATCGAGCTCATCGCTGTGCCAGCGGTGCAGCAGGTCGGCCAGACAGTGAGACTCACGGCTGGCCATCAGCACCACGCGTTTTTTCTGCTCGGTGTCGGTGATGCGCCAGTCCATCGAGAACTCTTCGGCGATCGGTGCAAACTTCTCGCGCAACACCTCGATACCGAATGGCAGGGAATCGGCACGGATTTCGTGACGCATGAAGAACCAGCCGACCTGATTGTCCGAGTGGTGGCTCGCTTCGGTGATCCAGCCATTGTGGGCCGCCAGAAAGTTACTGACTTTGGCAACGATGCCAACGCGGTCCGGGCAAGAAATCACCAGCCGAAAAGTGCGCATGAGGGGGAAACTCCAGAACTTCGCAAAGGCGGACATTCTAGCGACTACGCCGCAAAACTGCAGTATCGATAAGCCTTGAGCCCCGCCAGGCCTCGCCGCAGCTTTTTTGACGCGGGCAATCGTCAGGATGATGGCGCGGCAATAGCCCTGCACCAACCGGTCTCTGTGAATATCTGTGAAGACTGCATCACATTATTTAACTGAATATTCAATTCAGGGCTTTTCAACGTAACTAATCCAAATAAAAAGCCCGGTTAAATGTTTACTTGATGAAACAGCCTGACTATTATTGCCGCACTGTCCCCTGCCATCGCGCACTCCCAATAAGGTAGTAATCATGTCCTTGATCAACGAATATCGTGCCACCGAAGAAGCCATCAAAGAGCTGCAAGCCCGTTTGAAGAACCTGTCGCAAGACGACAAACTGCAAGCCGAGCTGGAATTCGAAGGCAAACTGCGCACCCTGATGGGCGAATACTCCAAGTCCCTGCGTGACATCATCGCGCTGCTGGATCCAGAGTCCAAAACCAAGGCCCCACGTGGCGGCGCAGTAAAAACTACCGGCACCAAGCGTGCACGCAAAGTTAAACAATACAAAAACCCGCACAACGGCGAAGTCATCGAAACCAAAGGTGGCAACCACAAGACTCTGAAAGAGTGGAAAGCCAAGTGGGGCGGTGACGTGGTTGAAGGCTGGGCTACCCTGCTGGGCTAAGCCGCAACCCTTGTCGCAGACCCGTCCGCGACACAAAAAAACGCCAGCATCCGCTGGCGTTTTTTTATGCCCTCCGTTCAGGCAACGGACATGTTCGATTTCAAAGATTCAAACGTTTGCGCAATGCCTGGACATAACTCTGCCATTCAATCAGCACCTCGCGCTGTAATGGCGAGGCACTAAGCAACCATTGCTCCGCGGCCTCTGTAAAAGATTGCAAGGTATTAGGGGCGCCCCATTCAGGCTCGGACAAGCGCTGCCGACAAAAGATTTGCCAGCGTTCTTGCTCTTCGAAATTCAACGTATCCGGAAAGTTACGTGCGCGATATCGAAACAACAACTCAGGCAAACGTTCGTCATCGAACGGCCATTGCTCTCGCGTCAATTGCGCAGGATCCACCGTCCTCACTTGCTCACATAAACGACGATCACGATCGCCGATAAATCCGTCGTACAACTGTTGTTCGGGATCTTCACTCGAGGTGAAATCTTCGCTGGCATAAATCGCCGGGACTTTATCTTTCCAAACTTGTTGTGCGTCACTTAGTCGCAATGCGCGGGCCTGATACAGCGCCATGTCCAGCCCCAGACGCTGCTGATCTTCAGCCCTCAACACCGACAACGGCGCCACCACCGGGCACTTGTTGATGTGGATGAGCTTGAGTGGCACCGGCAATTCGTCTTCGGCCAGGTCGTCACGACGGGTATACAGGCGCTGGCGCAAGGTCTGCGCATCCAGATCGAGCAGGCCCTGCGGATCCAGGTGCAGATCACAGACAATCAGCGCGTTCTTGTTGCGCGGATGCCAGGCCAGCGGCAGTACCACACCGACAAAACTTCGTGCCGCCGAGAAGCGTCCGGAAATGTGCACCATTGGCTGCAACAGGCGAATCTGGTCCATGACCTTCTGCTTGCTGCGCAGCTGGAACAGCCAGTCATACAACTTGGGCTGCTTCTCGCGGATCAACCGGGCCAGGGCGATGGTGGCGCGAACGTCCGACAACGCCTCGTGGGCATTGCCGTGATCGATGCCGTTGGCGGCGGTCAGGCGTTCGAGCTTGAGCGTGACCTTGCCTTCGTCATCGGTGGGCCAGACCAGCCCGTCGGGACGCAACGCATAAGCGGCGCGCACCACATCGATCAGATCCCAGCGGCTGTTACCGCCCTGCCATTCACGGGCATAAGGATCGAAAAAGTTGCGGTACAGGCTGTAACGAGTCATCTCGTCATCGAAACGCAAAGTGTTGTACCCCGCGCCGCAGGTACCGGGAGCCGCAAGTTGCGCATGAACCCGGGTCATGAAATCGGCTTCGCTCAAACCTTGTTCGGCAAGACGGCTCGGGGTGATACCGGTGATTGCGCAGGCCGCCGGGTGCGGCAGGATGTCTTCGCTGGGCTGGCAGTAAAGATTGACCGGCGCGTCGATTTCGTTGAGTTCGTGGTCGGTGCGGATCCCGGCCACCTGCAACGGACGGTCACATCGGGGATTGATGCCGGTGGTTTCGTAGTCGTACCAGAAGATGGAAGTCACGGGCGGTTCCTGAACTGAAGATCGGCAAAGTCTAGGCGTTCGACTGCCGTCGCGGCCAGCACCGCATCATTCAGTCACCTTTGGTTGAACGATGTGAATGACATAGTTATGTCGTTTTCCCCCGAGAGGCTGCTAGCATCGGATTCACTCGCATCCCGATCCGGCAACATCAGGTAGCCCATGCTCGAGACCACAGCACCGCCAAGGAAAGCAACGCTGGCCCCGCCGCTGGACACACGGCACCAGGTCGAAACGCCGGAAGGCATCGACCTGCCGCTGCGTCCCGCCGGCCTGATGGTGCGTGCCGTGGCCTTCACCATCGACTTGGTTTTGCGCGGGGTGATCCTCGGGCTGCTGTTCATGCTGCTGGCGCTGCTCGGCAAACTCGGCGTCGGCCTGGGCTCGCTTCTGCTGTTCGCGGTGAGCTGGTGGTACATGGTGCTGTTCGAAGTGCTGCGTCAGGGCCGTTCGCCGGGCAAGCAATGGATGGGCCTGCGGGTGGTGCACGACGATGGCACGCCGGTGGGTTGGTCGGCCTCGCTGCTGCGCAACCTGTTGCGCTTTGTCGACCTGATGCCGTTCGGCTATTTCCTTGGCGCCATCAGTTGCCTGCAACATCCGACCTTCAAACGCCTCGGCGACATCGCTGCCGGCACGCTGGTGATCTACAGCGAACGCCCGCTCAAGCGCCCTCAGCTGCCCGATGCCGAACCTCGCCGCTCACCGATCCCGCTGACCCTGACTGAACAACGCGCCCTGCTCGCTTTCGCCGAGCGTCAGGGCGAACTGTCGACGGCGCGGGTCAATGAACTCGCGGCGTTGCTCGCTCAGCCACTGCACATCAGTGCGCCGAAAGCCGTCAGGGAACTCAACGGCATCGCCCGCGGCCTGCTGGGGCCGACATGAAGCAAAGCCTTTTCGAAACCCGCCACAAGGCCGAATGGGAGCGCTTCACGCTCGCCCTCGAACGCCTGGAACGCGGCAAGGACACTTCGCAGGTGGCGGAATTTCCCAAAGCCTACCGCCGACTCTGCCAGCATCTGGCCCTGGCGCAGGAACGTGGTTACAGCAGTTTCCTCGTCGACTCGTTGCAACAGTTGGTACTGCGCGGCCATCAACAGCTTTACCGTCACCGCAGCCAGCTCGGCGCCAACCTGCTGGGCTTCATCCTGGCCGGATTTCCACGGCTGGTACGCGCCGAATGGCGCTTCGTACTGGCTGCGGGGCTGTTGTTCTTTGGCAGCCTGATCGGGTTCGGATTACTGGTGTACCTGTTCCCCGAGCTGGTCTACAACCTGATCCCCGCCGATCAGGTGCGCGAGATGCAGAGCATGTACGACCCCGCCGCCGGCCACCTCGGGCGCTCGGCCGAACGTGCGGCCAGCGAAGACTGGGTGATGTTCGGCTACTACATCATGCACAACATCGGCATCGCCTTTCAGACCTTCGCCAGCGGTTTGCTGCTGGGCGTGGGCAGCGCGTTTTTCCTGTTCTACAACGGTTTGATCATCGGCACGGTGGCCGGGCACCTAAGTGAAACCGGCTTCGGCCAGACTTTCTGGTCCTTCGTGATCGGGCACGGAGCGTTCGAACTCACGGCTATTGCATTGGCCGGGGCGGCGGGACTGAAACTGGGGTGGGCGTTGATCGCGCCGGGACGCCTGACACGCGGCGAGGCCTTGAGACACGCGGCGCGCCAGAGCGTATTGCTGATCTGCGGCGTGATGCTGTTCCTGTTGATCGCCGCGTTTATCGAGGCTTATTGGTCGTCACGCACCGGGGTCACGCCGCAGACCAAATACCTGGTCGGTGCCGGACTCTGGCTCTGCGTGGCAACCTATCTGCTGTTCGCCGGAAGGGCCCGCCATGCGCCTGAGTGACGCCACCGTGGTGATCCGCCCGCGCAGCACCTGGGAAGCCATGGACCTGGGCGTGCGCATGAGCCAGCAGCACCGGCGTCTGTTGATGACCAGTTGGGCCATCGTCACCCTTCCGTTGTTTGCTGTTCTTAGCCTGTTGCTGTGGGATTCGCCTTCGCTCGCGGTGTTCATCTTCTGGTGGCTGAAACCCGCCTATGAACGCTTGCCGCTGTACATCCTGTCCAAAGCCCTGTTCGGCGAAACGCCCACGCTGAAACAGGCATTGCACCAATGGCCAAAACTGCTCAAACCGCAGTTGCTGGCGAGCCTGACCTGGCGACGCCTGAGCTTCAGTCGCAGCTTCCTGATGCCGGTGGTGCAACTCGAAGGCCTGGGCGGCATCACACGCCAGCAGCGTTTGCGGGTACTGCTGCAGCGCAATGCCGGCGCGGCCCAGTGGCTGACGATCATCGGTGTCCATCTGGAAACGGCGCTGTGGATCGGCCTGATGGTGCTGTTCTACCTGCTGCTGCCGCAACAGGTAGAAACCGATTGGGACTGGCAAAGCCTGATCTTCGCCGCCGACCACCAATGGCGCTGGCTCGAACACCTGACCAATGCCTTCTACGCACTGATACTGGTGATCTGGGAACCGATCTACGTCGCCTGCGGTTTCAGCCTCTACCTGAACCGGCGCACGGTATTGGAAGCGTGGGACATCGAACTGGTATTCCGCCGCTTGCGCCAACGTCTGAACAGCAGTGCACTCGGTTTGCTGCTGGCGGTCTGTCTGCTGCTGCCCGGATTGCCCTCGGCATGGGCCGCCGCCCCTGCCACCGCCCCGGATGCGCCCCGGCTCCTGAATCAGCCACTGACCAGCCAGGCATCCCGCGACAGCATCAAGGCCTTGCTGGAACAACCACCGTTCAAGAACAAGGAAACCGTCACCCGTTATCGCTTCGGCGAAGATCCTGCCACCGTCGAAAAGACCAAGGACAGCAAAGCCCCGCAATGGCTGAAAACCCTGCTGGGCTGGCTCAATGGTCAACACCTCGACGGGCTGGCCAAGGCGATTGAAGTGCTGCTGTGGGCCGTGGTGATCGGAGCGTTCGGCTGGTTGATCTGGCGTTACCGCGAATTTCTGCAAACGTTCGTCAGCCGTCGCCCGCGACTGCCCGAGCGAATAAAGCGCCCCATGCCACAGCAAGCCTTCGGTCTCGACCTGAGCAAGGAAACCCTGCCCGATGACATCGCCGCCAGCGCCGAACAGCTCTGGCAGACTCAGCCCCGTGCGGCGCTCGGTCTGCTGTATCGGGCGCTGCTCAGTCATCTGCTGCACGACTTCAACCTGACCCTGAAACCGGCCGACACCGAAAGCGAAGTGCTGGCGCGGATCGAACATTTGCAGCGTCCCGACCTGCTCGCCTACAGCCGTCATCTCACCGGCCACTGGCAGAACATGGCCTATGGGCACCGCGTGCCGGCGGCGTATCTGCAGCAGGAACTGTGTGATGGCTGGCGATCCCTGTTCGGCCACGGAGCTGCCCGTTGAACCGTCGCGCACTCTGGCTGATCGGCGCATTGATTGTTGCCCTGTTGGGTGCGCTGGGCGTTTATCTGTACCTCAAGGCCACGCCTTACCAGGCCGTGGTCGATCACGGTCCCTCCCCCGCCGCGCAAGCCAATCCTTATCTGGCGGCGGAGATGTTTCTACGCAGTCACGGGATTATCGTCGGCCATGCCGAGAGCCTCGCCGTGTTGCCCGAGATTGACCCGCGCCGACACACGCTGCTGCTGTTCAACGACCGTTCAAAAATGACGCCGCGTCAGGTCGATCAGGTCTTGAACTGGGCCCGGGCCGGCGGACGACTGGTGTTCGTCGCCGAGTCGCTGTGGGATGAAAAGACCGGCCAGAGCAATGACCTGCTGCTCGACCGTGTGCAACTGCATCAGTCCCTGAGCAAGGATCTGAAAGACCCGCCGCCGGATGCCGACGAAGACCCCTGGCCCAATCTGACCAAGCTCTATCTGGAAGACGAAGACGCCCCCGCCTACGCCGGGTTCGACACCGCGTTCCACCTCGACGACCCGAAAAACCTCGCCCAGGCCTGGGCCAACAGCGCCCGCGCCACGCACATGATGCAACTGCCCTACGGCGTCGGCACGATCACCGTGGTCACCGATGCCGACCTGTGGAAAACCCCGGCCATCGCCCGACACGACAATGCCTGGCTGCTCTGGTATCTGAGCGCCGACACCGCCGTGACGCTGCTGTACAACACCGAACACGACGGTCTGCTGACCTTGCTCTGGCGCTATTTCCCGCAGGCCATCATCGCTCTGCTGGCGCTGATCGGTCTGTGGTTGTGGCATGTCGGCGTGCGTCACGGCCCGGTGCAGGCTCCTGCTCCGAGCGGTCGTCGTCAGTTGATGGAACACCTGCGCGCCAGCGCCGATTTCATCCTGCGCCACAACGGTCAACAGACCTTGCTGCAAGCCTTGCAGCAGGACGTCCTGCGCCGCGCCCGCCATCGTCACCCCGGTTTCGACCAGTTGAACGTCGCCGAACAATGGCTAGCGCTGTCGCGCCTGACCCGCCAGCCGACCCGTGCCATCAGCCAGGCCCTGAGCCCGGCACCGAAGCGGCGCTTGTCCAGCGCCGAATTCTGCCGTCAGGTCGCCCACCTGCAAGCCTTGAGGAACTCGTTATGACCGAACACATCGAACCCGGCTCGCCCAGCCATGCCGCCCAGCAACGCCACCGAGCCAGTCAGTTGGCGCAAGCGGTACGCGGTGAATTGCAGAAGGCGCTGATCGGCCAGAACCCGGTGATCGACGACGTCCTGACCGCGCTGATCGCCGGCGGCCATGTGCTGCTGGAAGGTGTTCCCGGCCTCGGCAAAACCCTGCTGGTACGCGCGTTGGCGAAGTGCTTCGGCGGCGAGTTCGCGCGCATCCAGTTCACCCCGGACCTGATGCCCAGCGACGTCACCGGCCACGCGGTCTACGACCTGCAAACCGAGCAGTTCAAATTGCGCAAAGGCCCGCTGTTCACCAACCTGCTGCTGGCCGACGAGATCAACCGCGCCCCGGCCAAGACCCAGGCCGCCCTGCTCGAAGCGATGCAGGAACGTCAGGTCACCCTCGAAGGCCGGGCCCTGCCGATTGCCCAACCGTTCATGGTGCTCGCCACGCAAAACCCGATCGAACAGGAAGGCACCTATCCCCTGCCCGAAGCAGAGCTCGACCGCTTCATGCTCAAGGTGCGCATGGACTACCCCGACGCCGATCAGGAGCTGGACATGGTGCGCCAGGTCAGCCGCTCGACCCGAGCCGACATGCTCGACGTGCAACCGCTGCGCACCGTGTTGCAGGCCAAGGACGTGCAAGCCCTGCAACGTATCGCCAGCGATCTGCCGCTGGACGATCAAGTCCTCGATTACGCCGTACGCCTCGCCCGCAGCACCCGCACCTGGCCTGGGCTGAGCCTCGGCGCCGGGCCACGCGCCTCCATTGCACTGGTGCGTTGCGCCCGCGCCCGGGCTCTGTTGCGCGGTGGCGAGTTCGTGATTCCCGACGACATCAAGGGCTGCGCACTGGCGGTGTTGCGCCACCGCGTGCGCCTCGCCCCGGAGCTGGACATCGAAGGGCTGCAAGTCGATCAAGTCCTGCAGCAACTGCTCGACCAAGTGCCGGCGCCGCGCCTGTGAAACCCTCGCGCCTGCTGTTGATCTGGCTGACGATCCTGCTGGCCATCGGCATTGTGCTGGGCACGTTGCAGGCGCTGGACGTCGAAGTGCCGTCGAGCCTGTTGTCGATCAACTGGGGATTGCTGCTGGCGCTGTTTGCGCTGAGCCTGCTGGACGCGCTGCGCCTCAAACGCCTGCCCTCGCCCCGCGTGCAACGACAGATGCCCGGCAGCCTGGCCCTAGGTCGCTGGAGCGAAGTGCGGCTGGAGGTCGAACATGATTTCGACCAACCACTGCTCATACAAATCTTCGACCATGTCCCCGATGGCCTGACTTTCGAAAACCTGCCACTCGACACCGAGCTACAACCCGGCCAGCGCAGCCTGATCGGCTATCGCCTGCGCCCGCTCAAACGCGGCCACTTCACCTTCGACACCTGCGAACTCAACCTGCCGAGTCCCTTCGGCCTGTGGTCCGGCAAACGCCTGCTGAACCTCACCGACCACACCCGCGTCTACCCCGACTTCGCCCGCCTCTACGGCGGCCAGTTGCTGGCGGTCGACAACTGGCTAAGCCAGCTTGGCGTACGTCAGCGTCAACGCCGTGGTCAGGGAATGGAGTTTCATCAACTGCGGGAATTTCGCGAAGGCGACAGCCTTCGCCAGATCGACTGGAAAGCCACCGCCCGCCATCGCACACCGATTGCCCGGGAGTACGAGGACGAGCGGGATCAGCAAATTGTTTTCATGCTCGATTGCGGGCGGCAGATGCGAAGTCAGGATGGGGAGCTGTCGCATTTCGATCATGCGTTGAATGCGTGTTTGCTGTTGAGTTATGTGGCGCTGCGGCAGGGGGATGCGGTGGGGTTGATGACATTTGCCAGTGATCAGCCGCGATACGTCGCACCAGCCAAAGGGGCGGGGCAGCTCAAGGTGTTGCTCAACGGTGCTTATGATCTGGATAGCACGCAACGGCCGGCGGACTATTCGACAGCGGTGAATCAGTTGCTGGTGAGGCAAAAGCGTCGGGCGCTGGTAGTGGTGCTGACCAATTTTCGGGATGAAGTTGATGAGGAGCTGGTGAATGCTGTCAAACGCCTGACCCAGCAGCATCGGGTACTGTTGGTAAGTATATGTGAGGTGCTGCTCGACAATGTACGCCATACCCCCTTACAAACGCTGACGGACGCACTCGCCTATTGCGGGACGATGGATTACTTGAATGCCCGTAACGACCTCCGTGAGCGATTGAGTACTCAAGGTGTGATAGTGCTGGACTCACGATCCAGCAATCTGGAAATAAGGTTACTGGATAGATACTTGGCATTGAAAGAAGCAGGTGGATTCTGAGACCGAAACAAACATTGCCATTCGATTTTCAAATGGCATTACTTACCTAAAACAGCCCCCATCATCACGGATAAGTACCATCGTATTTGTTCAGAATTGAAAACAAAGGAGACTCCCTCACAAAACTGACACTCAGCACACCATCCCCCCGAGTGAATTCATCCCTAGAAGAAGATCCCTGAATTACGCTGACAGGAAACCCAGACAATAATTGATTCGTAAAATATGACGTAACTTCAATAGATGACCACGAAATAGAACCGGGAGCACCCTGGTCAGTCCAGCGACGAGCTACTACCTTGTTATGCGCTAGATCCATAGCTAGCTCCGCAATTTTCAGCCCCCATTCAGCAATTGAAAAAACCAGTGAAAATTTTCCATTCTTACTACCTCTAGAACAATCCAAGGCATAGGATATCCCTTGTTCGGTCAGTTGCTGCATCTCGGCCGACTTAAACTCTATACCCAAACTTTCGGGCGCATCGCCTTTCCATTCAACTTTTACGTTTTTATTCAGCAATCTGCTCCCCAGTTTTGGAAACAGTGTGACTACGTGCTTTGCGCCCAAGCAAGGAAATACATCGTCCTTGCTTTTTTTCACTTCAGTATCAAACTTCACCTCCAAGGCACCCTCAACATCAACGACCCACCCAGAAAGTAGCGGGGAGTGCGGCATCCACTCCCAAAAAGGCAATTTAAAAAACAGGACAAAACTTCGCCCCGTCGTTTTCAATGCAGACATAGTCCAAGTTAGGCTTTTGCCCCCCTCCTCCATCTTCACCGGCGTTCCAAAAGGCGGAAAACAATCAATGTCCTGCCCTGTTTCGCCAGGCTCGCATTGCAGACTGACAAACGACTCAGGCAGCCCAACCAACCAACTATCTGCAAAATACAATTTCAGAATAGCATTCGCACCTTCAATTAACAAAACCTCAGTAAATGACCAAGCCGCCTTCAGACCATTTACATAAGGTGTAAATTCTTGCCCCCAAACTTCATCATAAGTATGCCCGCGTATTTCTGAAGACTTCTGCACACGACTCAAGCCTGGCATCGAGAACAGTATTGAAAATGGCAAGCTACCCGTATTTGGCCTCAAGAAAAAATCCCAAGCGAGATACTTTGTATCCGACTCGATGGGACGCGAAACACCCTTCCGCGGGTCTATGATCAGACCATCCCCACCGGCACCCGGCTGTAACTCAAGAGCCAGACTGGCACCCTCCAAGCCGCGCACTGAACTTCTCTCACAGTTTACTGACAGTGTGGAAAGCTTCCCACCCACTACAGTGACAAACAGATCGTTAAATTTTATTGGGAAACCATTTAGTTCAAAATCAAATTCCCCCCATAAATTATTTAAAATATTTCCGCAAACAGTTGGTGATGCCGGCACGCCAGGAACACCATGAATATTCCAACGCAATTCAAAAGGTCCATTAGCTGCTTCCGGCCTTAACGAAATTTCCCAAGTGATAGAGGCTTGCCCAGCAATGTAAACCGCCTGTCCCAATTCCGGCTTTACAATCAAGCCGTCTATCAGTGCGCCGGGCTTCGAATCCAAACTCAAGGCCACACCCGGCAAACCTGGAAGGGCACTTCCCCCAAAGTCCAGCTTCAGCGTGACCGTTTCTTCATTTACTATATAAAACCAAAGATCAACGAAGCTTACTTCAACATCATTTATCCATACCGAAAACACCCCCCATATATCATTCAGTATATTTCCCGACAACAATGGTGACGGCAACATCCCAAGAAGCTTAGGCATTACCAACCTTACTTTAAAAGGTGCATTACCCGCATCAGGCGTCGATTGAATATCCCAACTCATGGAGCTTTCTCCATACACCATGGGTGTCAAATCGCCAAATTTCGGATTAGCAATTAAATTTGGAACACCTCCACCAGACTCGGATTCCAGGGCAACAACAGCTTCTCTCAAACCAATCAGCGGACTCCCCGAGTAGTCCAACGTCAACTTACACCCTTCTCTACCGACTATAGCCAAGTACGCATCGGACCAGTCTTTTTCTTTCCCGTTAACCAAAACAGTGAAGTCGCTCTGCCACGAAACATCAATAACTTGACCTGGCAATAATGGAGATTTCGGCATCCCCACATACTCAGGCATCTCAAATTGAAGTGAAAAATGCTCGGCCACCGCCGACTCATCCAGGCTAAACGTGTACGTAATGACTTTTTCTTCTCTCACAAGCGGAGTCAACTGCCCAAAAGGAGGGTCGCAGTTTATCCCTTGCACTTCCTTCCCCGGTGCAAATTGCAATCGTACTGACGACTCTGGATCATCACTCAAATAACTATCCTGATGATCAAAGACGAGAACATTGGTAGAACCTTTAACCAAATTCAAAGCAAGTTCTTGCCACCTGACGTAATTCCCATTCAAAAAAAGAGTGAACTGTTGAATCCAGGTATCCGTGGTTATCTTACTCATAGCCGTACACTCCAAAAAAAATTGAAAAATCTTATGAACAGCACTCACCAAAAAATGATCTCGAATACCCACGCCTAGCTCAAACCAGCCTGGTTCCCATAACTCACCCAGAACATTGCGTTCAAGAAGTCACCTCTCAAACAACGGGGGTCCCTGTAAATTCAATCTGCCTGACTACCCGCCCAACAATCCCCCCTTCAACGCTTGCTCGAAGCACTTCACTTTTGAAGGCTGGTAACCGGAACCTCAACGTCGAGTTCCCTTCGACATCTGTGGAGGTCGGTTCAAACTGCAAACCGCGAAATACCCAATCGACTTTGACGTCCACCAGAGGCCTGCCATTTCTGGCCGAGATCACATTGATTTGAGCAGTTACCGTCTCTCCTGGAGTACCGCCCGGCACATCGGCGAAAAAGGCTTCAATCTTGCGAGGTTCGTTCATGAAGTATTGGAAATCGACATACGCCGAGTCAGCGCCACCCTCTACTGACGCACGAACTGCGCCAGGACCAGGAAAGTCCTGGACGAAGCTGATCCGCGTCATGCCCCGATAATCAGTGGTCGTAAAAGTCGCCTCATGTTCCGGCCGCTCCCACTTGACCCGCATATTTGCCATCGACTTGCCGGTCAACGCACTCGTCAACCTAACTTCGCAAACAACAGATTTCCCCCAATTGACAGTCTGAAACACACCGGCGCTCGCATTGATGTGCGCAGCAATAGCTTGGGTACCCAAAGACATGGGTTGAGGAGGAGACAGTTCCAGCAAACGACTGGCGGCCAATCGGACGGACACGCTGCCGTCCTTGATATCGCCGGCACTGAACGAGTATTCCAGCCCCTCACTCGTCCAGTCCCGGAACTCACCCAACCTCTCGGTGAATTCAAGCCCGAGCTCTCTCGGGGCAGGATGACTCAGGCCGAGAGCCAGCCGTTGATTTTGCAAGGGATTGTCGTCATCGGCCTGTAGATGAAAGCTAAACAGTTCATCGCGCCTCGGGAACAAAGCACGTTGCCCCCAAAGACCATCGGATGACTCGGTGACCAATCGCAGACTTTTCCAGGGATCGTCCAGCAAGGTCTTGAATTCAAAATGCTGCTCGGCCGTTGTTTGATCGTACAGATTGAGAGCGGTCGCGCTTACGGTACTGATACCGGCGCTTTGCGACTGTGCGTCATACACTGACCAGCCATCTGAATCTGTCGGTGCGTTGACTGGTCCTGCACTCCCCACCTGCCATTCAATCAGCGAAGACTCAACCGGCCGATCAGCAAATGCCGAGTAGAACTGCGCTTGAACTCGCGCACGTTGTCCTTTGCTCAATACCGGATCAATGGCCGGCCCGAGAGCGGCAACCGATTTGATTTTATTGTGACCCAGCTTCAATTGAGTCTGCGCCGTCAGCGGCTCATCACCGACCATAACGATCTCGGTCAATGTCATCTCGGCATTGGCCGAGCTATCGGCTAAATCCAGTTCCCTGCGTGCGCCCCCTGCTGTCATGACAACATCAGTTGCCAATGGTGGGGTGATTATCAGCCCGGCGGGCATCGGTGAAACGGTGGTCTTCACCGGCAATCCGTGCAAAGCACTGATCCCTTTTGGCATCAGTGCATATTGGTGAGTAGCCCAGTGGCAAAGGTGCAGCGTGTCTTTACCCGGTTCAGCTGAAACATGATCAAGCATCGCCCGGGCCTCACTGGCGAGATCGGCGGCCAGCAGCCGCAATGGAAACTCGCGTTTTTCCGGCAAATGAGAGCTGCTGAACGCCAGGGTCGAGAATCCACTCTTGTCAGAGCCTGAGCTGATGTCCCACTCAAGGCCGGAAATGCTCATCACCCGGGCAACACCGGCTGCCGGACTCATCTGAAATCCCGGTAAAGGGGGCGTATCCCCGTTCCAGCCCAGTGCAATCGACTTGCCGATAAAACTGCTGTCCGCAAAGGGATCAATACGCAGCTTGTGGGCTCTGCCTCGTCGGCAGATTACGCCCTGCACTACCCGGTCGATCGGCTTCCCGTCCAGCAAAAAGTTGACTTGTCCGTTCCAGCCATTGGTGGACAATGCTTTGACGGAGAATGAATGCTCCTCCACAGGAGCATCTTCGTGGCGCTGTACCCGTGCGACGATATCGTAATCAGCGCCAATGGCCGGCAGGTGATCCACACTTGCCCAGCCATCCACGCCCGTGAGGGATCTGACCCTACCGGTCGGTGTATAAAACCTGACCTCGACATTGCCGACAGGTTGTCCGTCGCGCCTTTGCACATACACCATGCACGTAACGGCATCACCTTCGCCCACCACCGGCGACTTGTTCGGCCCCCAAATCTCGCCGATCTCGACTCTGTTGTAAGCCAGCGACATGGCATTGCTACGGGATAAATGCTGCAACATGGAACAACCGAGGTTCCAGTAAAACAACCCGTTGCGTTTGTCCTTGAAGTCCACTTTCCAATGGGCTGTACTGTCAGCAACAGACGCTGGAGCCCCGAAATCCGGTTGAGCAGTTGCCCCCACGTCTGTTTGAGAATCACCACTTACCCAGTTCAGGAAAAACCGGGCGGTGCTCAGAGGATGCCCCGCAGGTATGTCCAGATTGACGGAAAAAGGCTCTCCGCGCTCCGGATAGCGAGTTTGCTTCCCCCAGATGTCCGGTGCCCCGCCATCGAACCGAGCCAGCAAGGTTTTGAACGGGTCAATCGCGAATGCCCGAACCTCGAAGGTATGCGTCGCTTCGCCATCGTCGGACAAAAGACTGGCAACCGAGGCGGTAACCCTGCTCACCCCCTCCTCGGTTGGCGTGTACAGATAGGTCGCACAACCTTGAGCATCGGTGGGTGCCCGGTGCAGAACCGTCCCCGCCTTACCCTCAACCCGCCAGACCACCTCACGCGCTACCGGTGCGTGGGTATAGAAGGATTTGACCTGAACCTGCAGCACCTCCGATTGGTTGTACTCGATGACCGGGTACGTCTCGGCCTGTTTGAGCACGAGCAACTCCAAACGATGATGCCCCCAGGAAACCGACAGCGAATACGGTGGCGCCGAGTATTTGCTGTAAATCTTCGCCTTCAGTTCATAAGGCTCTTTACCTGACGGCTCTGGACAATCCAGCAACCAGTCCAGACCGATAAGCTGGGATTTTCCCAACTCGGGCTCAGCGGTAATGGCCTCCAGCGGGTTATCTTCAAGCCACAGGCTGGCCTCAAGATTTTTCCAGACACTCTGCGGATCAACCTCAAACGAAACCCTGTGACGTTGATCCCCGGTAGCACCCAGGCAGATCGGCAGGGTGCTGCCCGAGTCGAAACGTTTGCCATCATTGAGAACGGCCAGCAAATCCAGCGCCGGAAGATTCAGTTTTATCTCCAGGCCCGTCAGACGAATTTCCACAGTGCTGGGTTCTCCCACAGCCCTTGCCGGGCTGCTCATATTGATCTCCAGCTCATCACCCGCCTGTAAACCCAGGCTGTCCGGTAAATCCTTGCGCATCTCGGTCAAATCAACCGCCAAAGGATCGGCATCCTGCACCCCAGCCTTCGCCGGCAATTCGATTTCAAACTTTTCTGCACTGCTCCTTTTATTGACCACCACTAGCCCGGCCGATGAAGGGTAAGTGTTCTCGTAAAGAAAACGCAGGCTATAACGGGCCTGCGCCTGCTGTCCGATCGGCACGATCATCCTTTGCCGAACCGCCGCGCGGTTAGTCAGCGCCATGTAGGATACGTTGCCGTCGCTCCGGATATTGACACCGCCCGGATTGGCTACATCCTCCCAGTGGTCATAGCCCTCAGTCATGTCGGGGTTCTTCACGAAGTTGTAATTCGTGTCGATGTCTCTTTCGCTCATGATTGCGCTCCCTTCGCCTCGACCTTGCCCTCAGCCTCGTTCACCAGTTCCTGTACCTTTCTGGAAAAAGCCAGATCCCCGACCTTGGCGGTGTAGAACACCTTGATCACGATATCGGTCAGCGATAACAGCATCGGCTGTTGCTTCACATGCCAGGGAAACACGATCCGCCAGCGCGACACGGCACCGGTGTTTTCGAACGGCAGTGTCATGCCCTCCTCAGGCTTGAGAGAAACCATGCCGATGTCATCCACCCCGGTGGACAGGGAAACCTGCTGCCCGCTGCTCAGGTTGATCAGCACATCGACCGGCGCCACGCCCTCTCCGGAGTGCAGATACTCCAGCGATTCGCTCGACGGTTTTGTGGCGATGTAGCTACCGACCTGTATCAGGTTCGCCACCACATTTTCGAAGGGCCCGGTGAGCACTGGCAGACCGACTTCAACGCGAGAAATCTGGCGACAGTAGTGATCGTGGTAGTCACGGTCGAACAGCAGCTGAATCAGCTCGAAATCCAGTACGCCCGTTGCCAGCAAGTGCTCCAGTGCATCAGTCCAGTTGTCAAAACCCTTTGACCGGGTTGCCGGATCATTGAACAGCTGTTGCAGCGATACGGTCTTTACGATCTCCTGGCGTCGCTCCCGGCGTTGCAAATATTCCGACCGCATTCGCAACAGACCGGCCTGCAATGTTGCTCCAGCCGTCAAGCCGCGCCGCTGGTCGCGCCAGACATCGGTGTCCAGTTGATAGGCCTCGAACTCACAGGTTTCCGCTCGCAAGGCTGTCTGGGCACTCAGGCACAGTGCAACAGCGGCGTCATACGCCTGAAAGTGCAAGGTCTGCAGTTGCCCCATCAGCCACTGGTAAAGCTCCAGATTGGTCGCCCGGGCCTGCAGGAACTCGAACAGTTTGAGCGCCTGGTCATTCGCGGCAAGGGTGTGCTCCAGATTGATCCTTGCTGCATTGATGGCCCGTTCCTGGCCCGCAATCTGGGCACTGATCGCGTGCTTTTCAGTAGTGGCCTGATTACGCAGCAACCGCCATTCCTCCCGGCGGCGACGATAGCTTTCGGAGGTGGCCGTCTTGTCGGCATTGGCGCGCTGCACGTCTGCTGCGATCTGGAAACCAAACCCCACGGCGCTTACCAGGTGACCTGGCTGATGACCGCCATTGGCCAATCCGAAGATGTTGGGGAACGCATGGATGACCGCCGCCCCCAGTTGAAAGCCAGTGGCCAGAGCAACGAAGCCCGAAGCTGCTTCAACATGCTCCATGACTTTGAACTCATCGGGAGAAATGTGCTTGTCGTACAGATCGGCGTAGTGCAGCTCACGTTCTTCGGCCATGGTTCTGCTGTGTTGCAACGCCGTCAGGCTCTCGACCTCACGTGCGATGGATTCTTCCTGTGCCCGACGAGCGAATTCGCCCAGCTCGGTCAAATGGCGTTGCTGCAACGTCTCCTGCTGGACACGATCCTGATGTTCAAGCAGACGCTGTACTTCGTTCCCCAGCTCCTGCAACTGCTGCACCATCTGCAACGCGGCATCGAACAGCACGTTCCAGCGATAGACCGCCACTCGCAACTGTCCACCCATCGGTCGCACCGGTCCCGCGTTACCGGCTGCCAGGCGACTCAACAATTCTCGTGGATCCATGGCGGTAAAAAGAGGGATGGATGCAAGCTTGCCGTCGATTGTCCGACCATGACGAATGTTGTCGATACGCTGATGAGGCAAGTCAAAGAACCTCAGCAAACGCGGACTGACCGGTATCTTGAAAGAAGACGTGCCGTAGACACCCAAATGCTGAGTGCGCGCAGCCCTGACCGGCAAACCCTCCTCCTGCAGCAGTAGCGTCTTTTCAAAATCCGCAAGGGCCGATCGGGTCTGCATCTCCTTCACGAGATCACCCAGTTCCCTGGCAACCCAGCGATTGACGCTACGGGTATCCGGCCTGGCCCCCATCAACGATCGGGCCCGGACATACTGCAGCTTGGCGGCCGTCAGGCTGTCTCGCGTCATCTGGCGATAGAGCCAGTCGCCCCAGGCGATGAGGTTGTTCACGTAGTCGAGGAAAATCACGGCCTGGTAATGCCATGGCGAAGAATAGGCAATGGCATCCGGATCCCCCGGTGCAAAGACTTCATAGGCGATGTCGGGCTTTTTCACGTTCAGAGGCCGGCAATGCCAGTATTGCGGCCTTGCCGGAGTATCACCCTGCGCCGGTTTCGCGGGCGACTGCGGCTCGAAGATGAAATGCAGCCAGCGCTGGGCCGCTTCAAAACGGTTCTCGTCACGCAGCCGGGCGGCAATCAGGTGGGGCAAGTGAAAAAACAGCTCCCAGAAAAACAGACCGTTGGCGCCATCGAACGGACCGTTCGGCTCGGCCAGGCCATCGGGCATCGACGGTTCCTCCGGAAACTGCGTCGCCCAGTCCAGCAACGCACCGATCGATACACTGGAACGCAGCACCAGTTCGTGACCGATCAATGTATTGAGCCGAACATATTTCAGTTGAAGAACATCCGACGGTTGGTTGAAGGCCAGAAACTGGGCGCCCTGCGGATTGGTGTCATGGATATACGGCAGAGGTCCATGATCACCGAGCGTGTTGGAGACCGTCAGGACGAGGGTTCGTTCTCCGTAGTTTTCGGCACCTGTCAGTTTTATGGTGATCGTGCTGTCGTAGATCCCTGATCGCACGAACTCTTGCCATTTCGTTGCCCATCCACCGGAACTCGGATACTTGGAAGTATCCGGCTGCGGGTCGTCATCGGTGGAACCCTTGACGTCCAGTGTGAACTCCACCTCTGAGCCACTGCCAAGTGAGACGTGAGCACAATACCCCTGGACCCAAAGCGAATAGTTCGACTCATTGCGCACGATATAGGCCTTGATACCCAGAGATTCCGCTAGCGTGCCGTCCACGGTGATCTGACTGTCAACGGCCGGAAACAACTGCGGCCGCATTTTTTGCTGAAGCGTACGGCGCTCGACAAACAAGTCGTTGGCCAGATAATCCATGACCGCCGTTTCGTCCTTCACCTTGCGAAACAGCGAGTCACGGGTTTCATAGATAGCGACAGACAGCTTTGACAACGTACTGACTTTGGGATGGCCATTGGTCACATGTACCGCCAGTCTGCCCTTGGGATACAAGGTATCGATCTCATCGCGCAAAATCACCGCGACCAGCCGGCATCCCTTCGATACGTCCTTGTCCGTCTGCAGCAGATGCAAGCGGATGGGTGGCGACCAACTGTCGTCCAGCGCGATGAACGCCACCATGACTTCCAGCTCATGGAGGCTTTGCAGTTGACCCGCATTATCGAAAACGCCCGGGCGCCATTGGACCCAGACCATACATGGCCGGCCTTCCCAAAAGACCATCCGACAATCGAGCACAGTGTCATCGGTGGGAATGTCGGCAGGTTTCCATTCTCGCCAGGCTGTCGGGTTAACCGATGGCGAGCCGACCAGGAGCTCGATGTTCGCCTCACGCCAGAACCAGTCATAGGGTGCGACGCGTTGCCTGCCCACCAGGAAATAACGCGTCCTCAGCGGATTGGGCCCATCCAGATAACCGGTCATGACCTTCAGATTGCAAGTTCCTTCAAAACTGCGCAGGTAACGCTGCACACCCTTGAGCACCGAATCGTCAGTGATCGAGGTCTGATTCACGTAACTCTCAAGAGACTTGAACAATCCGGTTTTGCGGATGCGCACATAAGGCGTGATGTAATCCTCAGGTGTGCACAACAGCAACATCATCGCCGACCACGGCCCGTAACTGCCGGCCAGCTCCCACTCTTCCAGAAGGCCGGGATCGAACTCCCGCCCGTCGTACCCCGGTTCGAGCTTCTGGAACACCGCATGAATGTAGGCCTGCAAACAACTCACGGCCTCCGCCACCCACGAGGTTTCAATCTCATCGCTGTCCAGCGGGTCGGAGCGCAGCCACTCCCAGAGGTCATCCGCCGACTGGGTGTTCATCGGAAAGGGATGACCGGCCTTCTCATGCTTTGCGTGAAGACAGAAATCAATCAACGCATTGCGACGCCGAGCTGACAACTCACCTGAAGTTTTGTTGAGCATCATCGTCTCCTGTCACTGTTTGCGTTGCTTGCGGGGCGCTGGCTCTCGCCGGCGCGGGGAGAGGGCTGCGACAAACTTCACATCGCGAAACATAACGGCCGTCGAGTTTTCAGCCGTCGCCTTAACCTTCACGGTCAGAGGCTCGGCACTGGTGAATGTCACTTCGGTGCGTCCGTCTTTGTCAGTCACAGTCTTGATTTCACTCTGAGGAAGCGGATCGAGCTTCCAGCTCACCGATGCGCCTGCGATGGGGTTGTCGTAGTTGTCCAGGACGATGGCGCGGTAGGTCACCGGCGTTCCGGTCAGCACGGTGCTGGCGGGCACGGGGAAAGGGTTTTGGGATCTCAAATGGAGTGTGGTCATATCCGGCCCGATCTCGACCCTCGGTGCGGGCGTTTCCTCACCCAGATCGAGCCAGAAAACGGGAGTGACGCTGCCCATCCGGCTGCCCGGGAAAAATTTCACCGTCGCCGTGCCGTTGATTCCAGTGGTGATCATTGAAGTTTCAAACCGGCCCAGCGTGGTGGCGCAATGAACATTGACGTTCAATCGCGCCTGGCCTTCGCGGTTCTCTACCGTTACGGTAAATTCGGCAAATTCGCCCGGATTGTTGGCGATCAAACTGACGGGATCGGGTACCGTCGTCCAGCGCACCATCACGTCCAGCCCCACGGCCATGACGTCGTCAGCATAAGTCGGTTCGGTCGTGGTCGTCAGGCTGGCCCTGACAAGGTCTGCGACATGCTCATAGTCGGTGTATTCGCTGTCCGGTGGCAGCTTCCCAAGCTCAAGGAGTGTCCTCGCACTCTGACCGGTCTTTTTGGCAAACAAGCGAACGCGTGTCAGCACATCGAGCTGTTGCAGGGTCACGACCAAGCCTTTCGACGGGTTCACATGGGCGGCGCAGATACGCACTTCATCCACGCTCCAGTTGAACAGCTCGGCGAGCCACTTCGCGGCACGCTCCTGAACCAGCTCAAGACCGTGATTGCTCAGGTTGGCCGGCAACGCGTTTATGCGGCGCAGATAGTCGACCAGCCTCGTTTCCGGCTGATCGCTCATGCCCAGGGCACGTTTGTAGACTGTCAGGTGATACAACGTTGAAAGGTCGAATGCGTCGACCGAGTTCAGACCGAACCATTGGCGATACCCGGTCGCGATGAAGTGAGTGAAGAACTCGACGCTGAGTTCCAGCCTCTCGACCACGGCGCTGCGCCTCGAGAACTCGGCCAACACCTGCAGAACAGGATCGCTCGGCGGATCTTCCCGACGCAGCACAGTACCGCTGTCCTTGTAAGCTTCCGGCAATGCGAGTACTTGAGCCAATACGAAATGCACATTGGCGCCGGACCAGCCAAGCACCTGCAGAACCAGATCCGGCTTCAGACCGCTATACGCAGCCAACCCCTCCTGCACCATACTGTTCTGACTGGCGCGGCAACGCAGCACGACCGCCAGAATCAGCTCCACCAGACCTGGATTGCGGCTCCCCGTTTCCAACACCACGGCCCGCTCCGTCATCTCCCGGGCATGGGCTTCGTAGGTCTGATCCGCTGATTCAACAAAATCACGAATCAGTCCCTGTTCGTCAACCAACGCCCTCAACGCCCGCAACCACTGCCGATTGTTCGACAAGGGCTCGACACCGGCAATTCTCAGCATATCTTCCGTGACCTGTGCCACCGGGGCTTGCCGACGCCATTGATCGAACAGCATGAGTTGTCTTTCATCGGGCTGGTTCGCTGGCCAGACTGTCGCTTGTTGCACCACCCAGTGCACCGGTAACTGCGCGGTCCGGGCCCATTGCACGCAATCCATCAAGGCATGCATCACACTCAATACGTCCGGTGTATCAGCTGACTGTCGGTTGTTGATCTCCGGCACGCCGGCCAGCATGTTCACCCAGACCTGACCTCCTTTCAGGTTCAACAACAGGACCGCCTCGATCGGAGTAATCCCCAGTAACCGGGGCAGCCTGACCATGCGATAAAAACCGGACACGATCGGCAAGCTGCACTTGAGCTGAGTCAGGCCGTGAGCGGCAGCAATCAGGTTGGCGAGGTAAAAATAGGTTTCCAGATCAATGCCCAGGCCTGCGCACAATTGCTTGACCGTAAGCAGGTCGGCAGCGGTCACGGGAATCACCGGGAAGGATCGGTCATCAAGCACCAAAGAACGGAAAACGGTGGCACCACTGTTGAAAATCCGATCGTATTGGGCACGCTCCGTGCCGCGTCCGAAAACGGAAAGCGGCCCGATAAAAGCGGCGAATTCTTCTGCGGTGCATCCAAAGGCTTCCCGCAGTTCCTGGAACAGGCCGAGAGCTCGCAGGGTATTGGCTGTGATCCAGTAGCGAGAAGGGGTCGGCGGGGGCACTTCAGCGAGCATTGCCGCAACGATCACTTCATCAGTCTGATGATGTTCCAGGCCCAGCCAGTCGCTCAACCTTATGATTCGATTGATACGGTCAATCCGGTCTGGCGTCATCTGTTCAAAACGGTTGAGGCCGTCGACTTCCCTGTGCTGGATAGCAATGGGCAAACCTTTTGCTTCATGAATGAAAACAGATCCATGGTCCTTGCCGTTCACCGGACCGGCACCGTGGCTCATCACATATTCGGACAGCGAAGGTAAAAACGCTTCGACGGACAGCAGGGCTTCAAGGCTCGCGACATCGAGTTTCGTTCTTTCATTGAAAAGCCCCACATTCGCCAGATTGGGGCCTTCCAATGCCTTTAGGCCGAAGTACCGAGGATAGAACTCTCCCCCACCTCCTCCACCCGAGAAAAAGGCAGCCTCAATCAGCAAGGCACGCTGAGAAGGGCTTAATCGCGAGGCTTGAATCAGCGCCGTATCAGACTGATTGCTCCACGGCTTTGAACGAAGAAAGTACGGATACTGCAAATCGCACAGACGCACCACGCTGCCCACCGATTCGCCGTGCCCCTTCAGCACATGATCGAGCGTGACCCAGGGCCAGTGAAAGGGCAGCTCACGGGGAAATGCCTTCCGGCTCAACACCTCGTCGAGGTTTTGAATGGACCCCAGCGTGGCGGTGATGAAGCGCTCCATGATGTGGCTGATCACTTCCACCGACGACACTGCACCATGGACGGCCTTGACATCGATCAACAGTTTTTCGAGATCCGTACGTCGGCCCACCAGCGGAAGGTCCTTGCCATCGGTCACGCCCAGCCGATGCAATGCCCAATGCAACAGGGCTGTCAGATACGCCGCAGGCGAGTGAATGGCTTCAATCGCACCCGGCGGGCACAAAGCGTCGAAGTTCGGATTGAACAACAAGGCGTAAGTCGGACCGTTATTGAGCCCCGTACGTGCAACAGTCCTGGCATCTGCGGCAGTCAACTGGTGCTCGATGAACTGCCGCAATACCACGGTCGACAGCACATTGAGGCGCTGCTGGAACTCCCCGGCCTGTTGCCGGTTCAGGCCAAAATCGTGCATCAACCCCTCGACGCCTTTCTGTGCCAATACGGCAACCGATCCCCCCGCCTTGAAAAAGCGTGTCAGTGCCGTCGTCGACGAGCGTTTGGGTTTATCGACCGCCTGGGTGAACATCTTCTGAGCGATTTGAGCGGGAGAGCGGTTCATGTCGATGCTCCTGGGTCCGAAACGGCTTCCAGTGAAGGAACGGCGCATTTCGAATGGTGCCTGCAAAGGATTTGTCGTCATTAAGCGGGCGGCGTCTACTGTCAGAACTGACAGTAGACGCGACCATTGGTCGGATCACTCGGGAGTTGGATGACGGTGTGGCGGCTCGTCCAATGGCGCTATTTCGAATCGTTTGCTGTCAGCGGGTATGGAGCGTTGTCCACCCACGACCTGCACGGCACGGGCCCATTGCGGGCCGGCAGGCAGATTTCGTTCGGATGCGCCGGCCCAACGTCCTCCGTTGGTCACAAGAGCGTTGGCATGTTTCTCCTCGGCGTTGTGCCAGGGGAGCACATCAACCTTCGACCCTGCCAGAGCACCGCCTGCGAATCCGGCCCTTGTTGCCTCCCACTTGCCCTCCTGCGGTTCGTCAAAAGTGGGGGGGGCCGCAAGCCGCTGCAACGCTCGGGGTTCAGACCAACCCGAGTGAAATTCACCCTTGCGCTGCTCGGTGACGAGTGAAAGGTCGGTGCCGGTCTCTGGGATTTCGATCAAGCAAAACCATGTGCCATCCTCATGGACCTTGGCCCGCCCCAGCTCCATACCACCAGGCAAGGCAACCACAACTTCATCTTCCGGATAACCGAACCCGCAGATCACCGGGTTCTTTTCGACAGCCTCACCAATAGCTGGCGTTTCAATGAGTGCCTTGTCGGGAACGATCGTGACCAGCACATCCTGGCTGGGTGGCGACTCCTGATCCTTGAAGTACTGCCGGGCTTTCAGTACGCATGGCCCCAATGGCCGTGTGAAATGTTGCTTGAAATATCCATCGCCAAAAAACGGATACACACGATGGGAAACGTCGTCGAGGTAAATCTCGACCTCAGTCCGGTCGAATCCTTTCCCCGCTCTGGCATAGCCTTCTACCGTGAATGTCCGGGGGACCGATGTTCTTGTTTTTGGAAAGTCGATCCTTGGCGCAAACAACACCACATTGAAAGCGACCGAAGTGCTGGGTACCGATTGCAAATCACCCAGCACCTGTATGGCGAATACGGTGTGGGTCAGGTAGTCGAGTTCCTTGAGCGGCACCGACCAGGCATTTCCTGTTGCGAGCGCCTCTCCCAACAGGTCGTGGGTCACGTAATCGAAAACGCTGATCGTGAAGCCGTCGATCCCGCCGGTGCCTTGCAATACCGGCAAATGATCCATTTCCCCTCCGGGTGGCGGAGTGATCACCAGTACGCTCACCGCTATTTCGAAGGGCAGGGACACCGGGTTGGAGGTTTGCCCACCGAACGTCTGCGTGACCGTGACCGTGTACCTGCCGGGGCGAAACGCCGTGGGGCGCTGGAAGTCCCATTGCCCGTCCCTGTCCGTATCCGTAACCGAATGGGAGGCAGGATTGTCGCTGAACGTGATCGTCAACTGCGCTCCCGGCCAGCATTGGCCAGCGACCTTTGCAAACAAGCCGTTCGGGGTCACTTTTTCGATAACGGCAGGGGGTGCGGAGATGACTACGGAAACAGGCGGTTGAACCCATCCTGATTGCAGCGTTGTGAACCACTGAGTGGCCGTAACCTGATACGTACCGGGAGCCCAGCGTGCGGTTGCCGTGCTGGACCAGGTCGTATCTGCGCGAACGTCGACGATCGGCACGATCGCGGAGCCAGTGTTGTTCAGCCGAACCTCTACCCTGGAAGCCGGTTGACCTGCCCAGTTCCTGCCAGTACCGGAGAACGTGGGAACGCCCTCCGGACTGACGCGGAAACTCAATGTCGGGGGAGGAACAGGCACCGCCACCGAGGTGTTCTCCGGCGCCCAATCCGAATAGATCGGCTGCCCTGCACCGTCGGGCACACTTTGTCGGCCGACGATCTGCGAAGTACCCGGCAACCAATCGGGAAAGAGCACTGTCCAGGGAGACGTTGTCACGGTAAAGGAGCGGAACGGCGTCCCGTTGTTCACGACATGGAGATAGAACGTCGCGCCGATATGCCCGGTGCCTCCAAGGGTCACGTTGCCTTGGGCATCGACCTGTACCGTCAGTTTGGTTGGTTGTGGGGGTTTTATTTTAAATGGCCGATAATCGCTTCGATCGGATGGGGCACCGTTTAGCGTCTGCTGCGCCACCAAACGGACTTCCCCTGGCGGGATACTGTCAGGAAGAACAACCGGCACACTCCAGTCATTTCCTGTGACCGCCTCATCACCGACTTTAATCTGCGTCAAGTCGATGAACACCTGCATGGTGGATCCCGACACACCATTTTTTCCTGAAATTATGAACTTCCGGTCTTGGACAGTTCCCGCTAACGGCAAAGTAATCTCGGGAGTCTTATTGCTTGGAGCCAATACATAAGTGACTCGGTGGGGAACATGAGATCCACCCAGGCCGTCGTGAACAGCTTCAATAATGAATGATGTACCCGAGGTAGGTGCGACGATCTGCATTTCCCAATAGCCTCTCGCACCAGGAATGCGAGTGCCCAAAATGAGGCCAGCAGAAACATTTGTTACCGTAACAGTAGACCCCGTTATACCTTGGCCCGTTATGGTAAAGGGTTGCCCCTGAGGAAGAACTGTCCCGCCAGCGGGGAAACCAATGAACGATGGACAGTTCTTTTGCCAGGTAACAGCCCTCGAAACTCTTAGCATCGGATTACGGATCATGGCGGCAAATATTATGGTCGGATAAGTCAAGCTCGTAAGGTCGTCTTCTACTTGCCAATAACCGTTAACGTCTCTGGGCGGATACAAAGTTCGGTTTACTTCAACTACAACCTCCTCGGAAGGATTTTGCGGAACAGCCCGTCCTCGGACAATGACTTTGCTGCCCAGTAAGGCATTATTGGGCGGAAAATCAATTTGCAGTATCTGGGCCTTTTCGCCATCCAATTGTGCCGAGAATGAGTTATCCGTTCCCGGATCGATGGACTCACCAACACCACTTTCAGACTTATCCATCATCTACTCCTCAGTGGGCAATATTGCTAAACGCGAGACTTGAAACCATTGAATGCCGATAGCGTTCATTGCCACACCTGACAGATCTGACAGTCCCGACAAACGGTAACTCTTCCCACACTCCACTCCGGCAGCGTCCTGCAAGTCGTAACAGCGGGCTACGACGCCTTGTGCCATTGCCTACAAATCCCTCAGAATCCGCCGGCTTGTGCGCCTTGGCGTTGCCCCGTAACTTGATCCGTGTCGCTGCCAATCAGCGGCCGGGTTTAGTCGCCCGGCTTCAGTACGATGCGCATAAGCGTCATCCAGTCGGGTATTCCCTATCCCCGCACTCGATGGTGGCTGTTCGCAGGGCGCTCTCGGGCGCGCCGGTTCTCGTACTCGCCGGTCGACTAACCTGCTTACAGCCGCCACCCTTTTCTCGTTTAGTCGCGAGCCGATGGTGGCCCTAACGACGAGTACGAAATACATGAAGAAGCCAGTTCCAAATCCCCCTTCGGACACCGACCCAAAGGACCCGACCGATCAACCCGATCCGGTCTCCCCCTACGCATCAATCGATTCAAAAAAACTCCACGACGCAGCCCACAAGGCCCTCGACTTCTACCTCAATCCCAAGGCCGAAAAACCGCGCAACTCCGTGGATCGCGGCATGCAGATGTTCAAGGTCGATCCCGAGATCAATTCCGAGGCGATCGCCATCCAGACCTACGAGACCTTTTCTTCGGTGAGCATTCTGCTGCTGGACCTGGCCGACAGCCTGGACGACAAGCCGCGGCATCTGGCGATGGCGATCTATCAGTTGAGCGAGATGGGATTGTTGCTGGCGGAAAAGACGCTGGATAACGAGCGGGCGATTGCGATAGGCGCGTAACAAAAAAGGGTCATGACCTGTGGCAGGTCATGACCCTTTTGTTTTGTCAGGCCGAAGCCGGCAACGGCTGAAAACTGAAGTACTGCTTCAACGCCTCGACCAGTTGCCCGTATTCCGGCGGCGTGCGGAACAGGCTGAAACCGGCGTCGTAATGCCGGGGCGTGGCGTCTTCATGGCACCACAGGCAGTAGGCGTTGAGGTCGATCACCTGCTGGCAGCCGTCGCCCACGGGGATCTTCAGACGCAGTTTGAATTCGGCACCGATCATCATCGGCAACTGGCTGATGAGCATCAGCCCGTCTTCGGAGACGTTGCCCAGAAACCCGATGGGTTTGTCGGTGACGCTGTTGAACACTCGCAGAAAATACGGCAACTGGTGCCGTTCGATTCGACGGTCGGTAAACATGAGCGTATCGCCATGCAGGGCCCGGCAAACGGGCCGCACTGTGCTTCGGAACGAACCTGCCCGACAGGCCCGCTCTCCCCGCTTCCGGTGTGGCGCTCGCCACGTACTGCTCATGCCGGTCGCAGGTGTTGCGCCGGTACAGAATGCATCTGCACCAGTGTCATTCGACTATAGCTCACCTTGTACAGCCGGCCAGCTTTTGTATGACAACCGCCATCAGAAGCGGGCGGGTGGCACCACGGCGGCGCTGCGGGTCGGGTAGTGGCCCAGGCTCTGCAGGGTTTCCAGTCGCGCACGGGCGCGGTAGGCGTATTCGCTGTTGGGGTACGAGGCGATGATGAACTGATAGGTCTGCGCCGCGTCGACAAACATTTTTTGCCGTTCCAGGCACTGACCGCGCATCATCGACACTTCCGGCCACACGTAGGGGCGGGCGCGGCTGGCGCGTTCGACCTTGGACAGTTCGAGCATCACCTGCTCGCAATTGCCCCGGTCATAGGCGCTGTAGGCGTTGTTCAGATGATGGTTCATCGACCAACGGGTGCAGCCCGAAGCGGCGAGGACGCTGAGGGCAAGGGCGGCAATGGGCAACAATCGCATGGGGGTTCTCCTGTCTTGTGCTCTGTATCGACCCGTTGAGAGAAATCTTCAGAGCCGTTTGCGCCGATTGTCGCGTTCAAAAAAGAAAATCGTAAGTAGTGCAAACGAACAATGACTACACCCTTCGAGCATAGTAGCCTTCGCTGGCGCTTGAACCTGAGGAGTCTTTGCATGTCCGTCCGTCGTACCAAAATCGTCGCTACCCTTGGCCCGGCCAGTAACTCGCCGGAAGTTCTCGAACAGCTGATTCTGGCTGGCCTGGACGTCGCCCGTCTGAACTTCTCCCACGGCACCCCCGACGAGCACAAGGCTCGCGCGAAGCTGGTGCGTGACCTGGCTGCCAAGCACGGCCGCTTCGTCGCCCTGCTGGGTGACCTGCAAGGCCCGAAAATCCGTATCGCCAAATTCGCCAACAAGCGCATCGAGCTGAAGATCGGTGACAAGTTCACCTTCTCCACCAGCCATCCGCTGACCGAAGGCAACCAGCAGGTGGTCGGCATCGACTACCCGGACCTGGTCAAGGACTGCGGCGTGGGCGACGAGCTGCTGCTCGACGACGGCCGCGTGGTGATGCGCGTTGAAACCGCCACCGCCACCGAACTGAACTGCGTGGTGACCATCGGCGGCCCGCTGTCCGACCACAAAGGCATCAACCGTCGCGGTGGCGGCCTGACCGCTCCGGCCCTGACCGAGAAAGACAAGGCCGACATCAAGCTCGCCGCTGAAATGGAAGTCGACTACCTCGCCGTGTCCTTCCCGCGTGACGCTGCCGACATGAACTACGCCCGTCAACTGCGCGACGAAGCCGGCGGCACTGCCTGGCTGGTGGCGAAGATCGAACGCGCCGAAGCCGTGGCCGACGACGAAACCCTCGACGGTCTGATCAAGGCTTCCGACGCCGTCATGGTTGCCCGTGGCGACCTGGGCGTGGAAATCGGCGACGCCGAGCTGGTGGGCATCCAGAAGAAAATCATTCTGCACGCACGCCGCCACAACAAGGCGGTGATCGTGGCGACCCAGATGATGGAGTCGATGATCCAGAACCCGATGCCGACCCGCGCCGAAGTATCCGACGTGGCCAACGCCGTGCTCGACTACACCGACGCCGTAATGCTCTCGGCCGAATCCGCTGCCGGCGCTTACCCGCTGGAAGCCGTGCAGGCGATGGCGCGCATCTGCGTCGGCGCTGAAAAGCACCCGACCAGCAAGACTTCCAGCCACCGCATCGGCAAGGAATTCGAGCGCTGCGACGAAAGCATCGCGCTGGCGACCATGTACACCGCCAACCACTTCCCGGGCGTCAAGGCGATCATCGCGCTGACCGAAAGCGGCTACACCCCGCTGATCATGTCGCGTATCCGTTCGTCTGTGCCGATCTACTGCTTCACCCCGCACCGCGAAGCCCAGGCCCGCGCCGCGATGTTCCGTGGCGTGTACACCGTACCGTTCGACCCGGCTTCGCTGGCACCGAACGAAGTCAGCCAGAAAGCCATCGACGAGCTGGTCAAGCGCGGCGTGGTGGAGAAAGGCGACTGGGTCATCCTGACCAAGGGCGACAGCTACCACACCACCGGCGGCACCAACGGCATGAAGATCCTGCACGTGGGCGACCCGCAGGTCTGAGTGACTGGTTGCTGAAAACGAAAAGCCCTGCCGTGTGAATGGCGGGGCTTTTTTGGTTTTAGTGTGTTGGACCTGAATTTTGTGCCCGGCTTGAGATCCTTCCCCCCTCACCCCAACCCTCTCCCCCCAAGGGGGGTGAGGGGGAAAGGGAGCCGATCTCTATGAATTTCAAATCCGGGTTCAACTCGTAAATTCAGGTCGACGTAGAACGCCTAAGCGCCTCGGTCGGCTCCCTCTCCCTCCGGGAGAGGGTTGGGGTGAGGGCTGGCTTTTCAATGCCGTTTGATGAACCCGGTCAACGCCGCCAGTGCCTCCGGCGATCTGAGCCGCTGGGTAAACAACGCCCCCTCCTCCTCAATCACCTTGCGAATCAACTCGCGATCCGGCGCCCGCATCAACTGCTTGCTGATGCGCACTGCCTCGGCCGGTAACTCGTCAAACCGCAGCGCCATCTCCCGCGCCTTGGCCAACGCGGCTTCGCCGCTGCCCAGCGCCTCGGTGGCGATCCCCCATTGCGCCGCTTGCTCACCGGTGAAACCCTCACCGAGCAGCAACAATTCCGACGCTTTGGCCTGCCCGAGCAATCGCGGCAGGATCAGGCTGGACCCGAACTCCGGGCACAACCCGAGATTGACGAACGGCATGCGCAACCGCGCATCCCGCGCCACGTACACCAGATCGCAATGCAGCAACAGCGTCGTACCGATCCCCACCGCCGCCCCGGCCACGGCGGCGATCACCGGTTTGCGGCATTCGAGGAGCTCGAGCATGAAGTGAAACACCGGGCTGTCGAGGTCGCTCGGTGGTTGCTGGATGAAGTCGGCGATGTCGTTGCCGGCGGTGAAGCACTCGGCGCTGCCAGTGATCAGCACGGCGTTGATTTCGGGGTCGTGATTGGCTTGCTTGAGCGCTTCGGCCAACTGGCTGTACATGGCGCGGGTCAGGGCGTTTTTCTTGTCCGGGCGGTTGAGGCGAAGGGTCAGCAAACCGCGTTCACGGTGCAGGAGGATGGCTTCGGGCATGGCAGGTCTCGCGTCTGAGAAATCAGCGCTCAACCACGGCTCAGGAAGACATCGGCCAGCAGTTGATTGCGCGGCAGTCCGGCCAGGAACAGACGCTTGGCAAACGCGTCGACGCTGGCGGTCGAACCGCAGACTAAAGCCAGCGTTTGCCGGGAGACAAGGCGCAGTTGCGCCAAAGCGCCCGGCAACTCGGCCGCCGTCCACCATTCGACGCTGAGGTTTTCCCGCTGCGCGGCCAGTGCCTCAAGGGGTTTGGCCAGGTAATGCCCGCGCTCGTCATGGGCCAGGTGAATGACGCGGATGGCGCCTCGATGATCCTGACGCAAGGCCTCGCGCAGCACACCGAACAACGGGCCGAGCCCGGTGCCGGCGGCGAGCAGCCACAGCGGCCGGTCGTGCCAGTCCGGGTCATAGTGCAGCGCGCCGCCGCGCAGTTCGCCGAGGCGGATCGGGTCGCCGATCTGCAAGCGCCGGGCGGCATCGCTGAATTTGCCGGGCTGGCGACAATCGAGGTGGAATTCCAGAAAACGGTCTTCTTCGGGCAGGCTCGCCAGTGAATACGGCCGAGCGATGTGACCGGCCCACAACACCAGATGCTGGCCGGCGCTGTAGCGCAACGGTCGCTGAGGTGTCAGGCGCAGACGCAACACGCTGTCGCCGAGCCAGTCCAGCGCTTCGACCGTGGCCGGGCGACCGTCGGTAATCGGGTCGAACGTGTGCACCTGCAAGTCTTCGATCACCTGACACTGACAGGCCAGCCGCCAGCCCTGATCACGCTGCTCGGCGCTCAGGGCATCCGGGCGGCTGTCGGCGGGCAAGCCTTGCACACATTGCACCAGGCAGGCATGGCAACTGCCGGCGCGGCAGCTGTAAGGCACCGCCACACCGTTCTGATTGAGAGTGTCGAGCAGGTTGCTGCCCGCCGCCACCGACCATTGTCGTTCACCGACCCGCAGTTCAGGCATCGACGTTCTCCCACGCGGCGGCGCAACGGTTGCGCCCGTCACGCTTGGCCCGGTACAGCGCCTGATCGGCGCGCTGCAAGGCGTCATCCAGATCATCGCCCAGCTCCAGCAGGGTCATGCCCGCCGACAGGCTCAGGTTTTTCACATTCAGGCCCACCAGTTCGACGTCGGTGAAAGCGATGCGCAGGCGTTCGCAGCAAGCGGTCAGGCGCTCGGCGTTGCAATCGGGCAGCAGCACCACGAATTCCTCACCACCATAACGCGCCAGCACGTCGCCGTCGCGCAGACAGGCTCCGGCCACGCCGGCAAACGCCTGCAGCACCTGATCGCCGGCGGCATGACCGTGCAGGTCGTTGATACGTTTGAAGTGGTCGAGGTCGATCAGCGCCAGACCATGCACGACGTCGGCTTCCATCGCATTCAATTCGCGGGTGGCCAGGCGCAGGAAATGCCGGCGGTTGAACAGCCCGGTCAGTTCGTCGGTGGCCACCAGATCTTCGAGCTGGCGCATCATTCCGCGCAACGTGTCCTGATGCGCCTGCAAGGCAAAGCGGCGCTGGCGCATGCGTTGCCGTGAGGTCTGGACGAAGCGTGCGTAAATCACCAGCCAGGCCAGCACGATCAGCAGGATGCAGGCCTGCAACGCGGACAGCGCCGGGTCGTGCAACCGAAAGTGGTAACCGTCCCACAGCGTGATGGCACAGAAGCTGAAGAACACCAGCATCGCGCAACGCACAAAGGCCCGCCGCGACAGATGGAACAGGCCGAACAGCAGGATCAGCACATAGAAGACCAGGAACTCGCCCCGGGCTTCTTGCAGATGCGCGATCAGCCACGTCTGCCAGCCGAGGCCGAGCAGCACTTGCGCTTCGGTCAGGCTCGGGTCGGAGAAGCGCAGGTTGGCGCCCGAGAAAAACACCGCGAACAGGGTCGCCTGGCTGATGACCACCAGGGCGCTGCCGACGGCGACGCCTGCCAGCGAATCTTCGTAGTGTCCGGTGAAATACGCCAGCCACAGCAACAGCAAGGCCAATCCGTAGGTGGCTGCAGCGAGGGCGAAGCGTTTGAGCAAAAGACGTTGAATGGCGTTATGGGTCAATCGTTGACTCACCGTGCGATAAGAGGCTGACCGAGTGTCCTACTCTACAGACCGGCTGCCACTTTAGTGGCCCAGTCGATAAATGACCATTGATTTTCGGGCCGGATATTTGGCGTCAAAAAAGCCCTTGAGCCCGTCCCTCCCGGGTTCCCGGAGCGCCCGCCAAAAGCGCCGGTCACGCGTGATTTTTTGTCGGCCTTCACGGCCCCGGAACAGCGCGCCGGACACGCGTGCGGAAAACCACGACGACCGGCTCCCGCCATGCGACCAACGAATGACTGCCGGCGCGTGTCACCACCAAGTAGGCGCGGTATACTGCCGCGCCTTTTTAGCGTCGCGCCAGCAGCCCCGGCGTGCCTTGAAAGGTGTCTGCGACCGACCGATGCACCCAAGCCGCAGGCACCTTATTGAATGTTCCCGTCTTTTAGAGGAGCGCGACTCATGACCGTGATCAAGCAAGACGACCTGATTCAGAGCGTTGCCGACGCCCTGCAATTCATTTCCTACTACCACCCCGTGGACTTCATCCAGGCGATGCACGAAGCCTACCTGCGCGAAGAATCGCCAGCGGCCCGTGACTCGATGGCGCAGATCCTGATCAACTCGCGCATGTGCGCCACCGGCCACCGGCCGATCTGCCAGGACACCGGCATCGTGACCGTGTTCGTGCGTGTGGGCATGGACGTGCGTTGGGATGGCGCGACCATGAGCCTGGACGACATGATCAACGAAGGCGTGCGCCGCGCCTACAACCTGCCGGAAAACGTCCTGCGTGCCTCGATCCTCGCCGACCCGGCGGGCGCTCGTAAAAACACCAAGGACAACACCCCGGCGGTCATCCACTACTCCATCGTCCCGGGCAACACCGTGGAAGTGGACGTGGCGGCCAAGGGCGGCGGTTCCGAGAACAAGTCGAAAATGGCCATGCTCAACCCGTCCGACTCGATTGTCGACTGGGTACTGAAGACCGTTCCGACCATGGGCGCCGGCTGGTGCCCGCCGGGCATGCTGGGCATCGGCATCGGCGGCACCGCCGAGAAAGCCGCTGTGATGGCCAAGGAAGTGTTGATGGAATCCATCGACATTCACGAGCTGAAAGCCCGTGGCCCGCAGAACCGTATCGAAGAAATGCGTCTGGAGCTGTTCGAGAAGGTCAACCAGCTGGGCATCGGCGCCCAGGGCCTCGGTGGCCTGACCACCGTGCTCGACGTGAAGATCATGGATTACCCGACCCACGCAGCCTCCTTGCCGGTGTGCATGATCCCGAACTGCGCCGCCACCCGTCACGCGCACTTCGTGCTCGACGGTTCCGGCCCGGCTTCGCTGGAAGCGCCACCGCTGGACGCCTACCCGGAAATCGTCTGGGAAGCCGGTCCGTCGGCCCGTCGCGTCAACCTCGACACCCTGACCCCGGAAGACGTGCAGAGCTGGAAGCCGGGCGAAACCGTCCTGCTCAACGGCAAGATGCTCACCGGTCGCGACGCCGCGCACAAGCGCATGGTCGAGATGCTGAACAAGGGCGAAACCCTGCCGGTGGACCTGAAGGGTCGTTTCATCTACTACGTCGGCCCGGTTGATCCGGTCGGTGACGAAGTGGTTGGCCCGGCCGGCCCGACCACCGCCACGCGGATGGACAAGTTCACCCGTCAGATCCTCGAGCAGACCGGCCTGTTGGGCATGATCGGCAAGTCCGAGCGCGGCCCGACCGCCATCGACGCGATCAAGGACAACAAGGCTGTGTACCTGATGGCCGTCGGCGGCGCCGCTTACCTGGTGGCGCAAGCGATCAAGAAGTCCAAGGTCCTGGCGTTTGCCGAGCTGGGCATGGAAGCGATCTACGAGTTCGAGGTCAAGGACATGCCAGTCACCGTCGCGGTGGACAGCAAAGGTGAATCGGTGCACATCACCGGTCCTGCGATCTGGCAACAGAAGATCAGCGAAAGCCTGGCGGTGGAAGTGCAGTAAGCGCTTCAGCTGCTTGTGAAAAACCGGGCGGTCAGCGATGACCGCCCGGTTTTTTTTCGCCTGCCGTCAGTCGGCACCTGTCAGATCTGACAGGTGCCGCAGCCAACACCCTCTGTTAGCGTGGAAACTCGGCGTTCACAGGTTGCGTTGCCATGGCCCTTGATGCAGATGCGCTTGTCACTCCTCCCTCCATTGCCAAGACTGCGTCCATTGCAACGAACGGACGCAGTTGGGGGGAGATCGGTGCGACCGGGCAGCGTTCTTATACCCTGCCCCTCCCGACCCTGAATGCGCGCACGCTCAATCCCGAGTTGCAACTGGTCTACGACGGCAACGCGGGCAACGGCAAATGCGGGCTCGGCTGGGATCTGCCGCTGCCCGCCATCTCGCGCAAGACCAGCAAGGGTGTGCCGAAATACGAGGCCACCGATGTCATGCAGGCCGACGGCACCGACCTGCGGCCCGAGCTGACGGCCCGCGGCAGGATCAAGGCAACCCGGCGCACTCGAGGAAAAGGCAAGAACGCCAGAAAATTTTCCGTAATGCGCTACATCCCTCGTCTGGAAAGCACGTTCGACCGTTACGAGTTCTGGACACCCGATACCGGTCATCCCTTCTGGGTGGTGTCCCGTGCCGACGGTTCGCAACATTGCTACGGCAACTCTCCGCAATCGTGCATTTACGACCCTGAAGATCCGACCCGCGTTGCCGTGTGGCTGCTGGTGGAAATCAGGAACACCGTCGGGGAAAACATCTTCTTCGAATACAAATCCGACGACACCGACGCAGACCTTCGCTTTGACTATCGGGCCCAGCGCTACCTGCGCCAGGTCTGCTATTGCAACAAGACCGCCAGTACCGATCTGTATTGCCTCGATCATGCACAACCAGAGCTGCTGGACTGGCTGTTCCGATTAATCGTTGACTACGGGGAGCGCGTCACCCGTAGAGAGGCTGTTCCATCTTTTTTGGCCGCCGAAGATAAATGGCTACCTCGCAGCGACCCGTTCCGCAGTCATCGCTTCGGCTTCGAGTTAGGCACCCGACACCTGTGCCGGCAGTTTCTACTGTTCAACCACATCGGCCCAGAGCCGACGCTGGTCAATCGCCTGTTGCTGGAACATGAGCCGACACTGCATGGATACAACCACCTGAAAGCCGCGCACTACATGAGTTACGACGCTACAGGTCGCGTCAAGCACATGCCGCCCCTCGAATATTTTTATGAAGCGCTGATACTCGACACCACGCCCAAACCGTTCCTGCAACTCGATCACATGCCTGGTCTCAACGACGGCCAGCCCTACCATTGCGTCGATCTTTACGGCGAAGGCCTGCCCGGTTTTCTCTGCCAGTACGACGGGGCCTGGTACTACCGCGAGCCCTTGCGTGGAGCGCCCGGCAGTGACGAAATCGTCTACGGTCCCTGGACTTTACTACCGCTGATACCGAATGCAGACAGCAGCAAAACGGTGGTGCAGATCCTCACCGACCTCACCGGTGACGGGCGTCTGGACTGGGTCGTCGCGCAGCCCGGCGGCAGCGGGTATTACACGCTCAACCCGGACGGCACCTGGTCGCTGTTCAAACCGTTCAGCCGGTTCCCAGTGGAATTTTTCCATCAACTGACACGGATGGGCGATTTGAGCGGCGCAGGTCTGGACGACCTCGCGCTGATCGGCCCGAACAGCGTCCGGGTGTATGCCAACCTGAGGGAAAAAGGATTCGCGCCCGGCAAGGATGTGCCTCATTCCCCGGATCGCTTGCCGCTGTTCAGCGACGCCCGTTCCGAACTGGTGTCATTCAGTGGCATGGGCGCCAGCGGCATGGAGCTGTGCCGGATTCGCCACGATGAAATCCGCTGCTGGGCCAGCCTCGGACATGGTCGGTTTGGAGTGGGTTTCAAACTGAGCGACCTGCCGTTCGACCATGGCGAATTCGATGCGGACCGGGTGCGCATCGCCGATCTGGACGGCTCCGGCGCCCCGGCCTTCATTTACCTGTCTTCGGATTACTTCGAAATCTGGTTCAACCAGGGTGGCAATGGCCTGGCCTCGACCCCCGTGCGTGTCCCATGGCCAACCGGCATTCGCTACGACAACCTCTGCCAGGTGACCTTCGCCGACCTGCGCGGCATCGGTTGCGCCAGCCTGCTGTTCACCAAACCGCACATGACACCGCAGCACTGGGTGTATCACTTCGTCAGTGAGCGGCCGTACCTGCTCACCGGCTGCAACAACAACATGGGCTACAGCGCCACACTGCAACATCGCAGCAGTGCGCAGTTCTGGCTGGATGAAAAACATCTGGAACTGATGGCGCGCCGGCGTCCCGTCTGCCTTCTGCCCTTTCCCCAGATGGTGCTTCACTGGTTGCGCCAGGATGATGAAATCACCGGCAATTACCTGATGCAGTTCCACGAATATTTCGAGGGTTACTACGACGGTTACGAACGTGAGTTTCGCGGCTTCGGCAAAGTCTGCCAGACCGACAGTGAGCTGGAACCGGGCAAGGCCGAAAGTGGCCACACGGCGCCGATGCGCGTGACGCACTGGTTTCATACCGGCAGAAGCATCGATCTCGTCTTGAAAGGCACCTGCGAACTCGACGACGAGATCACGCCGCTAGGCCCCACAGCTATTTCAACGTTCGATGCCAAAGGCCGAAAGGAGCGTGTTCGCAAAAGGCGCAAGGCCGACGACCATCGCGAAATTGCCTACGCCCTGGCCGGTCGCCCGTTGCGCACCGAGGTGTGTCAGGCGGATGACCCAGCCCCGGCGCGCCTGTTCTCCCTCAGCGAATCGCGCTATCGGGTACGGGTGGTCAAAGACAATCCGTCCAGCGTGCTGGTACTCGAACTGGAAACCCGCAGCCATCAATACGAAAAGTTCATGGACGATCCGCGTTGCGAGCATACGGTCAATCTGGAACGGGACGAGTACGGCCATCTGACTCACGGTTTCACGGTAGCCTGTGCTCGCCGCCGCATCGAGACGGACAAACCGCCCTTTGATCGGGAGGATCAAATGCGAGCATGGGAGGACAGTCACGATGAACAACAGCGGTCTTTCTATCTGACAGAAACCCTTGCCGGATTCACTCACCTGACCACTGAAGGCCACTGGCTGCTCGGCCTGCCCGAGCGTCAGCGCGGCAACGCAATGAAGCTGCCCAAGGGCGCACTGCCGGGTGGGTTGCGCGCGGCGGACATCAGTTTCGAAAATTTCGATCGGTATAAAGACAGCGCCGAATGGACAGCCGCGCGGGAATTGACCTCGCTCGCGCAACACACGTATCTGGAGGCTGCCGGCAAGATCCTTTACCCGCCTCGACAAGGGCCGACCGAACAGGCTGTGTTTGACAAAAAGGCCCTGGCGGCCTACGACGACGTTCCGATTGTCATTCGGGACGAGCTGACAAAGATTGGCTACTCGCCCATGAAGCTGTTCTTCCCGGAAGACCCTGCACAGGATCTGCTGCAAAACCTGTGGTCAGCGCAAAGCGGCTTTTTCACCTACGCCGATGCCAGCGGTTTTCATCACGTCACCGAGGTGCAGCAGACCGCCAGCCATGGTGTAACGCACATCACCTGGGACGCAGACCATCTGCTGACCATTGCCATCACCCTGCCGGACGGCTGCGTGACATCGGTGAAATACGACATGCACACCCTGCAGCCGCTCAGCATCACCGATCCCAACGAGAACATTCAGGAAGTTCTTTACGACGCAGGCGGTCAGCCCATGGTGCTCAGTTTTCATGGCAGCGAAGAAGGATTGCCGGCCGGATTCGTGCCTTTGTCCGCTTACCCGCCGCAGTCTGATCTGAGCGTCGAATACGCCCTTGCCCATCCGAAAACAGTAGTGGCATCCGCCGCCAGCGCAGTACGCACCGAGCTGTTCAGCTGGATGCCCGTACTCTCGCGCAAAACCCTGTCGCGCAAAAGAAAGGAATGGATCGCCAAGGGCCTGATCCTGCCCGATGGTCACATCCGTGCTTCGGCACTGCGCTGGCTGAACCAGCGTAAAAAACGCACGGCCAGCGAGCAGACACTGCTCAGGATCATCCGCACCGCCCCGAGGCAACCGGTGCATAGCCTCAGGCTTGTTGCCGACCGCTACCCCAATGATCCACTGCAGTTGATTCAGATGATCATCGCTTACTTCGACGGCTTTGGCCGCGAGTTGCAAAGCAAACAGCTCGTGCCGCCGGGCGATGCCTTTGTGGCCACCCCCGAGGACAATCTCGCAACGGGCGCCGACGGCAAGCCGATTGAACTGCCGGCCATTCAGCGCTGGCGGGTGCAGAGTCGCGTCGAATACAACCACAAGGGCGAAACCATCCGGGTCTACCGGCCCTATTTCCTCAACACTCATCGCTGCATCAATGACAGCGCGATGCGCCAGCACGGCTACCACGACCGGATGTTCTACGACGCCCCGGGCCGGCCGATCCAGACGATCAATGCCCTCGGTCATCTGGCATTCGACGTTCTGCATCCGTGGTTCAAGCTCAGCTACGACTTCAATGACACAGACGACTCGCTACTGGCCAGACCCGCGAAAAGACCGGCGCCTGCCAGACCCGCAAAACGGATCAAGTCATGAAAGCCAACGTGCACCATCTCACACCGACGCTGTCGGTCATCGGCCCTCGCGGCGAAGCCGTCAGACAAGTCGAGTACCTGCGCACGGTGGCCGGAGAAGAAGTGCGCGCGCTGATCAGTCGTCTGCAATATGACGCCGTCGGTCATCTGGCTGCACAACAGGATCCGCGTCTGCCCACGCCCAATACAACAACGGTGTACAGACTGGACGGCACGGCGCTCAAGACCCGCAATGTCGACGGTGGCGAAAACACGCTCCTGCCAGGACTCGGCGGCGAACTTTTGCAGAATTGGGATGCGAACGGCAATCACCGGGAGATGAGCTACGACCCGCAGATGCGTTTGCGGGCCGTTGCAGAGAACGGTTCATCGAGCTTCGAAACGTTCAGCTATGAAACCGCTTCGGCCGACCCGACATACAACCTGCGCGGACAAATGACAGCGTTGAGCGATCCATCGGGCACGGTGCAAATCAACAGCTTCACGATGAGCGGCCAGGTACTGGGAGAAACCCGCACCTTCGAGGATGGCAAAGTCTGCACCAGCCGTCAGCGCTACAGCGCCAACGGTGCACTGCTGCAAACCAACGACGCTGGCGGGCATGTTCAACAATCGACTTACGACATCGCCGGGCAGCTTGCCAAGGTGCAACTGCAACTCAGCGGGCAATCCTTCCAAACCATTTTGAACGGCGCGGATTACAACGCCGCCGGCCAGATCATCGAACAGCGCCTCGGCAATGGCGTAACCAGCCACTGGCACTACCGGGAGGCCGATGGAAGCCTGCTTCGGCACTATGCGCAAAAGGCTTCGGAACCGGCGGTTCAGGATTTCGAGTATGAATATGACGCTGCAGGAAACGTCACCCGCATCATCGATCACACCTACACACTGACGTTTTTCCGCAACCAGCGGGTCGACGGTGAACGCACATTTGGCTATGACTCGGTGTACCGCCTGACCCGCGCCACCGGTTACAGCGACGCCCCGCCCGCGGACAACCCCGGGCGGCCGCAACCCACCGATCCCAATGACCGACGCAACTATGTCGAGTCTTTCGAATACGACGACGGCAACAACCTGAAAAAACTGACCCACGTACGCGACGGCAATACCTACACCCGCGAGATGTTCATCGACCCTGCCAGCAATCGCGGTGTGCGCTGGAAACCGACGGATCCGGTCCCTGACTTCAGCACCCTTTTCGACCACGCCGGTAATCTGCTGGCCCTGCAGCCCGGCCAGCCGATGAAGTGGAACAGCCGCAATCAGCTGGAATCGCTGATCCTCGTGGAGCACGCCAGCGGGCCGCCCGACCAGGAGCTTAATCACTACAGCCAGGGCGCAAGGGTCTACAAACGCCATGAAACCCACACCGGCACCGTCAGCCATATCGCTGAAGTGCATTACGTTGGGAGTCTGGAAATCCGCACCAAAAGCAGCGGAGAAGAGTTGCACCGGATCACCGTCGCCACCGGTGTCGGCGAGGTAACGTGTCTGCACTGGGTCGCGGGCAAACCACCCGGTATCGATGCTGATCAGGTGTGTTATTCCCATTCCGACCACTTGGGATCGAGCGTGACGCAGATTGATCAACGGGCACAGATAATCAGCCGCGAAAGCTACTACGCATTCGGCAACACCGCGACGATGGCAGCCCGCTCGCTGATCGAAGCGGACTACAAGCTCACCCGCTATTCGGGCAAGGAAATGGATGTCACCGGGCTTTATTACTACGGGGCGCGATATTACGCGCCCTGGTTGTGTCGCTGGGTGAGCGCCGATCCGGCCGGGGATGCGGACGGGCAGAACCGGTATGCGTTTGTCGGAAATAGTCCGCTGCGTTACGTTGATCCGTCGGGAGGAACCAGAGCCGAAGCCACCATCATGTTATACGCGGGCTTCCTGGGCTACGTGAGTGAATATGCGGAGCAAACCAATGCACAACTTCACAACATCATTCACCAGAAAGGCTTCAAAAATGCGCTGTTGACCAACGCTGTGGTGGAAGGCGTAAAGGGCACCATCGGCTATGAAGCCGGGTTGATCGGGGGTGCGCAAATTGACATGGCAATGCCACATGGACTCACTCTTCCACCCCATTTGACCACCGGAGGGCTGATCGGAGGAAACATCGGCGGCGATGTATCCGGCGCGATGGCGGATGTCCCCCTGAATACTGTCGGTCTCATCGGCGGCGGGATGATTCCGAAAACCTCGAAGATGTCCGTTGATGCGATTGATCACGACCTGGGAATCAAGCGGGCCGTCGGGGATATTCGTAACTTCAGCGATTTCATGAATGAGCGAGGCACACCGGCGCTCGACAAAATCCTCAATCCAGAGTTCATGATGAACAGGGTTATGGCCACATGGATTTCGATCATTCCCGGCGCAATCAATATGTTTGCCCTGGCTATCGAAGTCGAAGACATCAAGAACCGCCTGGACCCGGTCAAGGTCGGAAAAATCGAGACAATGCTCAGTGACTGGCAGACCGCGCTCGAAGAGCGTTCGGCATGGATGGAAAACGCTTTCGATGCAATGGGCACAGACGTCCTCTATCCAGCCGATGTGCTGCCGAATGTAAACAACATGACCACAAAAGAAACGCTGGCACCGATCACCCGTTCGGGGTTGCGCCGGCAAACCGCAGCCACCCGATATGAAATCGCTCACGCCCAGCGTGGTCTGGCCGCCTACAAAGAGATGGGCACTACGGACAATCAGTACTTGCGACGCATGGCTCACCCGCCCAAACAGCGCTCCGGCAACTGGTTCACCCGAACTGCGTAGCCAGGCCCAGGTTCAGGGTCAATCCGGCGGGGGATAACGCGCGAAGCACAACGCCTCATGGTATGGTGCCAGCCCCATTTCCCCCTCAGTTCCTCAGCATGCTGCCGACTTCCCGTACCCTGCGTCTGTCGTTGTATACCCTGCTGATCATCGCCGGTGCCGCCCTCGCCGCGACGCTTGCGATCCGCCATGCCGAGCGCCAGGCGCTGGAAGAAGACGCCGCGCGGGCCAATCAACAGCTGGCGCTATACGCCAATTCGCTGCACACCCTGATCGACCGCTACCGCGCCCTGCCCGCCGTGCTGGCGCTGGACCCGCAATTGCGTGCGGCGCTGGCAGGTCCCGTGGATGCCGAACAGCAAGCGGCGCTGAATCTGAAGCTGGAAAAGATCAACGGCGCTGCGCAGTCCTCGACGCTTGAGCTGCTTGATCACACCGGCCTGGCGGTGGCGGCCAGCAACTGGCGTCTGCCCAGCAGTTACGTCGGCCACAACTACGGCTTTCGCCCGTACTTCAGTCAGACCCGCACCCAGGGCACCGGGCGTTTCTACGCGGTCGGCGTGACCAGCGGGATTCCCGGTTACTTCCTGTCCAGCGCGGTGCTTGGCGACAACGGCGAGTTCCTCGGGGCGATGGTGGTCAAGCTCGAATTCCCGGAGCTTGAACGCGAATGGAGCCATGGCAACGACACCCTGCTGGTCAGCGATGCCCGGGGCATCGTCTTCATCGCCAACCAGCCCGAGTGGCGCTATCGCCTGCTGCACCCGCTGACCCCGGCCGATTACCGGGAGATCAAGGCTACCCGCCAATACGACAAACAGTCGCTGGTGCCGCTGACTCATCTGTCGCTGCGCCGCTTCGACGACAACAGCGACCTGCGTCGTGTCGAGGCTCCGCAAGGCACGGCGGATTACCTGTGGGAATCCCTGCCGCTGATCGCCGAAGGCTGGACCCTGCACCTGTTGCGTCGCCCGCAATTGTCCTTCGAGGACCAGCGCAATGCCGGACTCGCCGCTGCCGGGGTGTGGCTGGCGCTGGTGTTCCTGTTGCTGTTCCTCAACCAGCGCTGGCGTCTGGCGAAAATGCGCCAGCGCAGTCGCGAAGAGCTTGAGCAACTGGTCGAGGAACGCACCCGGGATTTGCGCACCGCCCAGGATGGTCTGGTGCAATCGGCAAAACTCGCGGCACTCGGGCAGATGTCCGCCGCGCTGGCCCACGAAATCAATCAGCCGCTGACCGCCCAGCGCATGCAGCTTGCAACGCTCAGGCTGCTGCTCGATCACGGCCGGGTCGATGACGCCTACAAGGCACTCAAACCGGTGGATGAGATGCTCACGCGCATGGCGGCCCTCACCGGTCATTTGAAAACCTTCGCCCGCAAGAGCCCCAGCGGTTTGCGTGAGCGGCTGGACCTGTCGACGGTGGTCGATCAGGCCCTGCAATTGCTCGATGCGAGGATGCGCGACGAGCAGGTCAGTCTGGTGCTGCACCTGACCCGTCCGGCCTGGGTGCGCGGCGATGCGATCCGCCTCGAACAGGTGCTGATCAACCTGCTGCGCAACGCCCTCGATGCGATGCAGGGCAAACCTTGCAAGCGCCTGGAAATCCGCCTGGAGGCCGACGAGCAACTGTGGCGCCTGAGCGTCATCGACAATGGCGGCGGCATCGCCGAAGAACATCTGGGTCAGGTATTCGATCCGTTCTTCACCACTAAACCGGTGGGTGACGGCCTCGGTCTCGGACTGGCAGTATCCTTCGCCATCGTCCACGAATCCGGCGGGCGCCTGAGCGCCGAGAACGGCGACAACGGCGCGGTGTTCAGCCTGACCCTGCCAATCGATCTGGAGGCGCACCTCTGATGCTGAATCACGTGATGGTGGTCGATGACGAAAGCAGCATTCGCAGTGCGGTCGAACAGTGGCTGAGCCTGTCCGGGTTCGAGGTGCAACTGTTCAGCCGCGCCGAGGAATGCCTGGCGGCGCTGCCCGCGCATTTTGCCGGAGTGATTGTCAGCGACGTGCGCATGCCCGGCCTCAGCGGTCTTGAACTGCTGGCCGAAGTGCAACGCCGGGATGCCGACCTGCCGGTGATTCTGCTCACCGGCCACGGCGATGTGCCGATGGCGGTCGAAGCGATGCGCGACGGCGCCTACGATTTTCTGGAAAAACCCTTCAGCCCCGAGACCCTGCTCGGCAGCCTGCGCCGGGCGCTGGACAAGCGCCGACTGGTGCTGGAAAACCGCGCCCTGCACGAGCAGGCTGACAATCGCGCGAAACTCGATGCCACGCTGCTCGGTGTGTCCCGTGGTTTGCAGACCTTGCGCCGGCAGGTGCTGGATCTGGCGACGCTGCCGGTCAATGTGCTGATCCGTGGCGAAACCGGCAGCGGCAAGGAACTGGTCGCCCGCTGCCTGCACGACTTCGGCCCGCGCGCCGACAAACCCTTTGTGGCGCTGAACTGCGCGGCGATCCCCGAGCAGTTGTTCGAGGCCGAGTTGTTCGGGCATGAAAGCGGCGCGTTCACCGGAGCCTCCGGCAAACGCATCGGTAAGCTGGAATACGCCGATGGCGGCACGCTGTTCCTCGATGAAATCGAAAGCATGCCGCTGGCCCAGCAAGTGAAGCTGCTGCGGGTGTTGCAGGAACAGAAACTGGAGCGGCTGGGATCGAACCAGAGCATTCGGGTGGACTTGCGCATTGTTGCGGCGACCAAACCGGATCTGCTCGATGAAGCCCGGGCCGGGCGTTTTCGCGAAGACCTGGCGTATCGCCTGAACGTCGCCGAATTGCGCCTGCCGCCGTTGCGTGATCGTCGGGAAGACATTCCGTTGTTGTTCGAGTCCTTCGCCCAGAGCGCCGCCCAGCGCTTGGGCCGGACTTTCCCGCCGCTCAGTGGCGCGCAATTGAGCCACCTGCTGAGTCATGACTGGCCGGGCAACGTTCGCGAGTTGGCGAACGTCGCCGAACGGCAGGTCTTGGGACTGGATGAACCGGTGCAGGGCATCGATCCGGGCCAGTCGCTGGCGGCGCAGCAGGAGGCGTTTGAAGCGCAGTGTTTGCGGGCGGCGTTGACCCGGCACAAGGGAGATGTGAAAGCCGTACTTGAAGAGCTGCAACTGCCGCGTCGCACGTTTAATGAAAAGATGCAGCGACATGGACTGACCCGGGAAATGTTCGTACCTGAATGAGCGGAAATCCGCTCATTCATTCCGGTCCATCGGCAAAATCCCGCTCAACCCATCTCCCCACCCCCTCTAAACCGGCCCTCTCCCCGTTGGCACAGCTCCTGCTATAGCCCCCGCAGGCTGCGTTTCAACGCGCTCCACAAAAACAATTAAACGAAGGATCCTTCAATGGATAACTCCAACGCCCTGCCTCTTGGGTCGGCTGCCGTGCCGGTCAAAGAACGAACCACCGCCAGTCGCATCAAGTCGATCTTCAGCGGTTCCGTCGGCAACATGGTCGAGTGGTACGACTGGTACGTCTATGCCGCCTTCTCGCTGTACTTCGCCAAGACCTTCTTCCCCGCCGGTTCCACCACCGCCCAGTTGATGAACACCGCCGCGATCTTCGCCGTGGGCTTTCTGATGCGCCCGATCGGTGGCTGGCTGATGGGCCTGTACGCCGACAAGGTCGGCCGTAAAAAAGCGCTGATGGCCTCGGTGTACCTGATGTGCTTCGGCTCCCTGCTGATCGCCCTCAGCCCGAACTACGAAACCATCGGCATCGGCGCGCCGATCCTGCTGGTGTTCGCCCGTCTGCTGCAAGGCCTGTCGGTCGGTGGCGAATACGGCACCTCCGCCACTTACCTGTCGGAGATGGCGACCAAGGAACGTCGTGGCTTCTTCTCCAGCTTCCAGTACGTGACCCTGATTTCCGGCCAGCTCATCGCGCTGGGCGTGCTGATCGTGCTGCAGAACATGCTGACCACCGAACAGCTGTACGCCTGGGGCTGGCGCATCCCGTTCGCCATCGGCGCGCTGTGTGCAATCGTCGCGCTGTACCTGCGTCGTGGCATGGAAGAAACCGAGTCGTTCACCAAGAAAGAGAAGTCCAAGGAAAGCGCCATGCGCACCTTGCTGCGCCATCCGAAGGAATTGCTCACCGTGGTCGGCCTGACCATGGGCGGTACGCTGGCGTTCTACACCTACACCACCTACATGCAGAAATACCTGGTGAACACCGTCGGCATGAGCATCTCCGATTCCACCACCATTTCCGCCGCCACGTTGTTTCTGTTCATGTGTCTGCAACCGATCATCGGCGGCCTGTCCGACAAGATCGGTCGTCGCCCGATCCTGATCGCCTTCGGCGTGCTCGGTACGATCTTCACCGTGCCGATCCTGATGACCCTGCACACCATCCAGACCTGGTGGGGCGCGTTCTTCCTGATCATGGCGGCGCTGATCATCGTCAGCGGCTACACCTCGATCAACGCCGTGGTAAAGGCCGAGCTGTTCCCGACCGAAATCCGCGCTCTGGGCGTCGGCCTGCCGTACGCACTGACCGTGTCGATCTTCGGCGGCACCGCCGAATACATCGCGCTGTGGTTCAAGAGCATCGGCATGGAAACCGGTTACTACTGGTACGTGACCGCGTGCATCGCGGTGTCCCTGCTGGTGTACATCACCATGAAAGACACCCAGAAACATTCGCGCATCGTCACTGACTGATCGCAAAAAAAAACGCGCGAAGGTGCAAGACCTTCGCGCGTTTCTTTCCTGTCCGATATCCCGATCAGGACAACTCGGCAACGCCCTGTTTGCTGCCATAGCGCTTCTGCGCATAAGACGCGCCCACGATCATCACCAGCAGAATCCCTGCCAGCACCGCCGACGAACCGATGGTGCCGAAGTCCAGTCCACCCTTCTCATGGGACTTGGTCATCAGGTCGCCCAGGGTCGCGCCAAACGGCCGGGTCAGCACGAACGCCACCCAGAACAGCGCCACCGACGAAATCTTCGTGAAGTACTTGAGCAGTACCACCACCGCAATCGCCGAGCCGATCAACAGCGCGCCACCGGCAAAGCCCAGGCCCGAGTCGTCCGCCAGGTAATCGCCGAGCGCGGTGCCAAGGGTGTTGGAGAACAGGATCGCCATCCAGTAGAACATCTCGCCGCGAAAGCTCTGCACCTTGGTGACGTTGAGCGAATCGCCGCTCAGGCGCCACGCCGCGAAGATCGCCAGCAGGATCGCGATCAGGATCATGGAACCGGTGGCGTAGCCCAGCTCCAGCGTGCGATCCATGAAGTCGGACATGGTGGTACCGGCGGTGCTGGTCGACAGGATCACGATCCAGTACAGCAGCGGCTTGTAGGTCTTGGACATCAGTTGCGTGACCAGCGTCAGGACGAACACGCTGATCAGGATCAGCGAGCTCATGGCGTAGCCGACGTTCAGGGTCATCGACAGCAAATCCCCCGCGGTTTCCCCCAGGGTCGTCGCGCAGATTTTCATGACCCAAAAGGCCAGGGTGATTTGAGGCAGTTTGTTCATTGCAGGTAAAGCTCCAGTGTGAGACGGCCGGTTCTTGGTTTTCTGGCCGCCGGCAGACTGGCGTTACGAGGGTGAAAAACCGGTCGGGAATGTATGAAAAATCTGTCACACAACCCAAAAGCGGCGATTAATCACCGGTTAATGCCCCTGCTGCATCCTGCACCTACCTGATCGATGACCTGCGCGACGCTCGCTCCGACGACGAAAGCGAATTGAATGCGTCGCCCTTAATATCAAGTTAATCGATTGTTTTTAGCATTATTTTGCGCTTTTTAATCAATTTATTTGGCGTAGCATGAACCCCATGCAAGACACACCGCCAACGAATATCGAATCTGGAGAACGACCATGAAAACCAAACTGATCCTCGCCCTGACCCTGTCCGTACTGGCCGCCAACACCTTCGCCGCCGATGGCTCGGACAAAACCAAATCCGCCGATTTCATCAACGGCGCCAGCGCCGCCATCGAAACCAGCCACTCGGGCGCCTACGCTGCCGATGGTTTCGATAAAACCAACGTCGGCAAAGCCGTTGCTGCCGATGGCTTCGACAAGACCGGTACTGCTGCTGCCATCGCGGCTGACGGTTTCGACAAGACCGGCACCGCTGCTGCCATCGCAGCCGACGGTTTCGATAAAACCGGCACTGCTGCAGCCATCAGCTGATCGGCAGAATGCAGACACCAAAGCCCGGCCATTGCCGGGCTTGTTCATTTCCAAAGGTCGGGATTTGATCTTCGCGGACCGGACTTGCACTATTGGCCGCTTATAAAAGCCTTCAGGAACACCCCGCCATGCCCGATGACATCCATTTCTACGAACCGGCCAACGGCCACGGTCTGCCCCACGATCCTTTCAACGCGATCGTCGGTCCGCGCCCCATCGGCTGGATTTCTTCGCAGGATGCCGAGGACCGGTTGAATCTGGCGCCCTACAGCTTTTTCAACGCGTTCAACTACATTCCGCCGATCATCGGGTTCTCCAGCGTCGGGCGCAAAGACAGCCTGAACAACATCGAGCAGACCGGTGAGTTCGTCTGGAACCTCGCGACCCGGCCGCTGGCCGAGCAGATGAACCAGAGCTGCGCAGCGGTCGCGCCGGGGGTCAACGAGTTCGAACTGGCGGGGCTGACGCCGGTGGCGTCGAAGGTGATTGCCGTGCCGCGCGTGGCCGAAAGCCCGGTGTCCTTCGAGTGCAAGGTCACGCAGATCATTCAATTGCAGCGCGCCGACGGCGAGACGGTGCCGAGCTGGCTGGTGCTCGGCGAAGTGGTCGCCGTGCACATTGCCAAATGGCTGTTGAAGGACGGGATCTACGACACCGCCGCCGCAGAACCGATTCTGCGCGGCGGCGGGCCGGCGGATTATTTCCAGCTGGGGCCGGAGGCATTGTTCAAGATGTGGCGCCCGGGCGCCGTCAAGTAAACGGAGTTACCAGATCAGCTCGGCGTCATCAGTGACGCCCTTGAGCTTGTCCAGCTCATTGATGGCCGCTTCATCGGCGGCAATGGCGCCAGGGAAGACCTGGTCATTCAACAGTTTGTGAAAGCGTGGCGCACCGCCGTCAACCAGGGCCTTGACCGCGATTGCCGCGAAATAACCCTTGTTGCTGCCCAATTCGACGGGGACTACAGCGGAAACCGCTTCGAAGTGTTCGAACTCTTTACGTGCCATGTCGCAGGTCCTGGCTCAGTCAGATAGGCCGGCCATTAAACCCTCAACCGGCAAGTTTGTGTATCGGCGCGCAACTCTGACCCAGCGCCTGCGCTGCCGACACGTCTTTAAACGTATGGAAATCCAGGCTGTTGACCACCAGGTCCTGCACCAGCTCGGCAAAAACCTCCATCGACGGGCTGCTGAAATAGGCGGTCATCGATTGCTGGTTATTCCAGAAACCGGAAACCAGCCACAACTCCGGATCACACTGCGAATGCTGCAGGGAAAAGCTCAGGCAACCGGCGGCGGCACGGGATGGTTCGATCAACGCGCTGAGGCGCATGCCGAGTTCCGCCGAGCGCCCGGCGCGCGCTCGAACGAAGGCCATATGACTGACGGGAATCTGCTTGGACATGTTCAACCCTCCCAGGGAGTCGCGTGGCAGCCGGGGACGGGCTGCGACAGGATCCAAGGTTAAGGGCCGGGCAATGCTCGCCGTTAGTCGATTCCTGCCGTCGCGTTGCACAATCCTGCGAGACTGTCTTCCAGACCTGTAACAGATCGTGAATTGCTGTCACCGTCCTGTCACACCGGTTTCGAGCAAGTTTTCCGGGAGGCGCCCTGTCATGTCTGGGCAGGCCAGCAACGCCATGCAGGATCAGGCAAGCATTTCGCAGGATGTGTCTACCGCTTGCGCTTGCACAAACTTATGCTCTGCTCCCATTCCATCCCTTGCCGAGGAGGCTGTGCATGACGTCATTCGATCGTTTTCAGGCGCCGCGCGATGCCGACATGGAAGCCGACATGGAAAAGCAGCGCGAGGAACTGGCGGCGATCATTCGTCGCAACACCTCCGAAGATGGCAGTTATGCCACCGCCGTCGGCTCGCTGTTCATGTCGCGCCACACCAAATCCCACGATTTCGCCCCGGTGCTCGCGCAACCGGCGCTGTGCATCATGGCTCAGGGTCGCAAGGAGGTACGGCTGGCGGACGAGTACTTCAATTATGATCCGCTGAATTACCTGGTGGTGTCGGTCTCGATGCCGTTGAGCGGTCGGGTGGTGAATGTCTCGCCTCTGGAACCGATCCTCGCCGTGCGCCTGGACATCGACCCGGCTGAAATCACCGCGCTGATCGCCGACGCCGGCCCCATGGGCGTGCCGACCCGGCCGACCGGGCGTGGTCTGTATGTGGAAAGGATCGACAGCGCGATGCTCGATGCGGTGCTGCGCCTGGCCCGACTGCTCGACACGCCGAAAGACATCGCCATGCTCGCGCCGCTGATCCGCCGGGAGATTCTCTATCGCCTGCTGCGCAGCCCGCAGGGCCATCGGCTGTACGAAATCGCCATCGCCAACAGCCAGAGTCACCGCATCAGCCAGGCGATCAAATGGCTCAACGGCAACTTCGAACAGCCGTTGCGCATCGATGATCTGGCGAAGGAAGTGAACCTTAGTGTCTCGACCCTGCATCACCGCTTCAAGGCGATGACGGCGATGAGTCCGTTGCAGTATCAGAAGCAGCTGCGCCTGCAGGAGGCGCGGCGTTTGATGCTGGCCGAAGGGTTGGAGGCTTCGGCGGCGGGGTATCGGGTGGGGTACGAAAGTCCGTCGCAGTTCAGCCGCGAGTACAGCCGGTTGTTTGGGGCGCCGCCGTTGAGGGATCTGGCGCGCCTGAGATTGAGTGTCTGACTCTCAAAAGCCCCTCACCCTAGCCCTCTCCCGGAGGGAGAGGGAACCGATTGGGGAATATTCTAGAAATACACCGACCTGAAATTGCTTTACCGAATCCATAATCGACTCGATCTCTCAGGTCGACGGATAGCGCGAGACACCTCGGTCGGCTCCCTCTCCCTCGGGGAGAGGGCTGGGGTGAGGGGGATTAGGGGGCAAGTCCGTATCAGGCGCCGAGCACCCGACACGCCTCACTCGGCAACGTCACCGAAACCGGATGCCCGATCCCCAACCCAATCCCCTGACACGGCGTACTCAGCGCCGTAAACGTCACCCCGGAACACTCCACCGTAGTCTCGATAGTCGCGCCGATATCCCGCACAAACGTCACCTTGCCCAGCAAGCGATTGCCCGCCGTGGCCTGGGGCGCCGACAGTTGCAGATCCTCGGGGCGAATCAACATCTTCACTTTCTGCCCGACCACGATGCTGCTGCAGATCGGCACTTGCAGGGCATCGCCGCCCGGCAGCACGACCTTGCCGTCGCCCAGCGCGGTGGCCGGGAAGATATTGCCGGAGCCGATGAAGTCCGCCACGAATTCGTTGGCCGGGTGCCGATAGATTTCAATCGGCGTGCCCACTTGTTGTACCCGATGTTCACCGAGGACCACCACGATATCGGCCATGGTCATGGCCTCGCGCTGATCGTGGGTAACCATGATGGTGGTGATGTTCAGGCGTTGTTGCAGTTGGCGGATTTCCACCTGCATCGACTCACGCAATTTGGCATCCAGCGCCGACAGCGGTTCGTCGAGCAACAGGATTTTCGGGTGCGAGGCAATCGCCCGGGCAATCGCCACTCGCTGACGCTGACCGCCGGAGAGTTTCGCCACCGGACGGTCGATCATCGGTTGCAGCTGGATCAGTTCCAGCAACTCAACGACCCGCGCCTGTTGATCAGCCTTGCTCACGCCGCGCAGTTTCAGCGGATAGGCGATGTTCTCGCCCACGGTCATATGCGGGAACAGTGCCAGCGACTGGAACACCATGCCGAAGTTGCGCAGGTGCGCCGGGGTGTGGCCGATGTCTTCGCCGTCCAGGCGGATCTCGCCGCCGGTAAGGGTTTCCAACCCGGCGATCATTCGCAGCAAGGTGGTCTTGCCGCAGCCCGACGGACCGAGGAAACACACCAGTTTGCCCTCGGGCAAATGCAGGTTGACGTCTTTTACCGCGCAGGCCGAGCCGTAGTGTTTCTCGACGTTTTCCAGAATCAGTCCAGTCATGTTGCACCTCACAATCAAAAGGAAACGCCGCCCTCGCCCACCAGCTTCTCCAGCGCCCAGATCAGGACGAAGTCGATCAGCACGATCAGCACGGCAAACGAGAACACGGTAGGGTCGAGCGATGACACGGTGCGGCTGTACATCCAGATCGGCACGGTCATGACGTCGATGGTGTAGAGGAAATAGGTCACGGTGAATTCGTTGAACGAGACGATGAACGCCAGCAGCATCCCCGCCAGAATCCCCGATTTCATCAACGGCACCACCACATCGACGATGGCCCGCAGCGGCGAAGCGCCGAGCATCTGCGCCGCCTCTTCGACTTCACTGCCGATGGAAAGCATGGCCGCCGTGCAGTTCTTCACCACGAACGGCAGCGCCAGAATCACATGGGCAATCACCAGCCGCGAGGTGGTCATGTGGAACGGCAGGCTATCGAACACCAGCAGCAAGGCCAGTCCCAGCACCACCATCGGAAACACCAGCGGCAGCGACATCAGTTGCAGCGCCACGCCCTTGCCACGGAACTCGCAACGGGTCAGTGCGTAAGCCGCCGGCACTGCAATCAGCGTGGCGAAAATCATCGTCAGGCACGCCACCAGCAGACTGGTGCCCATGGCCTGGCCGAGGCTCAGCACATCGCTGGCGTCCGGCGAAACGAAGGTGTGCCACGCGGCCTTGTACCACTGCAGGCTGTAGCTGCTCGGCGGGAAGTCGAGGTTCGACGCACCGCTGAACGACATCACGATCATGGTCAGGATCGGCAACACGGCCAGGAACAAAATGATCCCGGAAAGAATGCCGGCTAACTTGCCGGTATCGCCCGGCAACAGCGACTGGCGCTTCTTGATCAGGGCACTCATTGCGAAGCCTCCAGCAGACGGCGACGGCGGCCGGTGATGTATTCGGACAAGGTCATGATCGCCAGGGTGGTGACGATCAGTACCACCCCGGCGGCGGACGCGGCGGGCCAGTTCATCAGCGGGGCGATCTGGTCATGCACCATCACCGCGAGCATCGGCACGCGCCGACCGCCGAGCAGCAACGGCACCACAAAGCTGCTGGCGTTGTAGGCGAACACCAGCGTCGCGCCGGTGATGATCCCCGGCAGACTCATCGGCAACACCACCTGACGGAACACCTGGAAACGGCTGGCGCCAAGCGTCGCGGCAGCTTCTTCGTAGCTGCGGGCGACGCCGCGCATGGCGCTGGCAATCGGCAGCACGGCCAGCGGAAACGCGGTCTGCACCAGGCCCATCAACACGCCGTTCTGGTTGTAGAGCAACATGATCGGACGCTTGATCAGACCGAGGCCCATCAGGGTCTGGTTGAGCATGCCGCCGGGGCCGAGGATCACCAGCCAGCCGTAGCTTTGCAGCAGCAGGTTGACCAGCAACGGCAACAGCACCGCCGCCAGAAAGATCCGTCGCACGAATGGCGATGTCAGGCGCGACATGGTGTACGCCACCGGGATCGCCAGCACCACGGCGATCACCGCGCTGATCAGCGCCAGACGCAAGGTCAGCAGCAACGATTTGAGGTAGTAGGGTTCGAGCAACTGGGCGTAACTGGCCAGGCTGAAACCGGACCACTCCGCGCCCTTGGTGCCGACGCTCATGCGCAACACCAGCAGGCTGGCGGCAATCAGCACGCCGAGAAACAGCATCGACGGCGTAAGGAAAAACCATGCTCGCGCAGTCGGCGAAACACCGCGCGCCGGGCGCACGTCGCCCGCGCCGACCGGTTGGGTCAGGGATTGATGTTCCATAGCAATGATCTCGTCAATGGAAAAACAACTGACAGACACAGATTTCCAAACCACCGCGAGCCTTGTGGGAGCTGGCTTGCCAGCAATGACGGCCTACCTGTCGACCATGATGTCACTGACAAATTGCTATCGCTGGCAAGCCAGCTCCCACAGGTACTTCGGTGTTTGAAGAACCTGCGTCCATCACTCGATCAGGAAGAAAAGATTTCCGTGTAGCGACGAATCCACTGGTCATGCACGGTCGCCAGGAAGGCGTTGTCATGCATGATCGCCTTCTCCGCGATCTGCTCCGGGGTGAGGATGAACGGGCTCTTGCGCGCTTCGGCGGAGATGATCGCCTTGGCGTTGACCGGGCCGTTGAAGATGTCCTCGGCCATCTTGCCCTGCACCAGCGGGTCGAGGGAGTGATCGATGAAGGCGTAGGCCAGGTCGGTGTCGCCCGGACGGTTCTTCGGCATCACCGAGAGCATCAGGTCGGTGTAGAAACCTTCCTTCATGCCAAACGTGGCACCGAGGCCATAGTTCGGGTCGCGGATCTGCTTGGGGAAAAACGCCGGGGCGTAGAGGCCGCCCATGTCCAGGGAGCCGGTGCGGAACAGCTCGGCAATCTGGTTGGGGTTTTCGCCCAGGGTCACTACGCGGTCTTTCAACTCCGCGAGTTTCTTGAAGCCCGGCTCGATGTTGTGCTCGTCACCACCGGCCAGTTTGGCGGCGATGATGATCAGGTCCATCGCCTCGGTCCAGTTCGGTGGCGGCAAGAAAATGTTCGGTGCCAGATCGGCGTCCCACAGCGCGGCGTAACTGTCCGGCGCTTCCTTCTGGGTGCGCGTGCTGTAGACCAGACTGTTGCACCACAGCAGGTAGCCGATGCCGTGACCGTTTGCCCCGGTGCGGTATTTTTCCGGGACGTCGATCAGGTTGGGAATACGGTTGAGGTCGGGTTTTTCCAGCAGTCCGGCAGCGGCCAGACCTTCGGCGCCGACCCCGGCCAGGGTGATGATGTCGTACTGCGGACGGTCACCGCCGGCCTTGAGTTTGGCGACCATTTCCGAGGTGCTGCCGGTGCGGTCGGCAATCACTTTGGCGCCGGTCTTGGCTTCGAACGTTGCAGCGATGTTGCGCAGTGCGGCCAGACCCGTGTCATCGGACCAGGTCAGCAGGCGCAGGGTCTTGCCGGCAAATCGGGTGTCGCTGGCGCTGGCCCGGATGAAGGGCATGCTCATGGCCGCCGCAGCCACCGAGGCCACGCCGACGGTTTTGATGAATTGACGCCTGTTCAGATCGTGCTCGCCCATTTGGGACTCCCATTATTCTTGTAAGTATGAGATTGACCGCAACCCTTGCCGTGCGTGATCGGAATCGCTCAAGCCCCCGATTTCAAAGGGCTTGAACGTGATCAGCGGGTTCATCCTGAGGTCGTGCAAAACACCTGACTATCGATAAAAACTCATTGGAGCCATGACGCCGGCGCATGCCTCGTTGCGAGGCATGCGCTGACCTTTTTCGGGCATTCAGAGCGCGCGGATCACGTGCTTGATTTCCTGAAATGCCGCCAGACCCCACGGCCCCAACTCGCGGCCGATACTGCTCTGTTTGTAGCCACCCCACGCCGTCTGCGGAAAGATCACCTGCGGTGCGTTGAGCCACACCAGCCCCGCCTGCAAGGCGTTGGCGACCCGATCCGCGGTTTCGGCATTGCGCGTGACCACACTGGCCACCAGACCGAACTGACTGTCGTTGGCCAGGGCAATCGCCTCCGCTTCCGAAGCAAAACTGCGCACGCAGATCACCGGGCCGAAGATCTCTTCACACCACAGCGCACTGTCGAGGGGCACTTCGGTGAAGATCGTCGGCTGCAAGAAATATCCGCGCGGCAGATCTACAGGACGATTGCCGCCACAGATCAGCTTGGCACCGGCGCTCAGACCGCGGTCGATGTGACCGAGCACACGCTGGTACTGCGCCTGATTGACCAGCGCGCCCATCTCGACTTCAGGATCGAACGGGTCGGCCACACGGATTTTTTCCGCACGGGCCTGCAGACGAATCAGGAATTCATCGGCCAGCTCATCGGCGACCAGCACCCGGCTGGTGGCCGAGCACATCTGCCCGGCGTTGAAGAAACCACCGCCGCAGGCCAGTTCCACCGCCAGATCAAGGTCGGCATCTTCCAGAATCAGCAGCGAGGATTTGCCGCCCAGTTCCAGGCTCACGCCCTTCACGGTCTCGGCGGCGCGCTGCATCACTTGCACACCCACGGCGTTGCTGCCGGTGAAGGAAATCTTGGCGATGCGCGGGTCCGCCGACAGCGGCGCACCGACCGCCAGGCCGGTGCCGCACACCAGGTTGAACACGCCTTTGGGCAGGCCGGACTCGGCGATGATGGCTGCCAGTTCCAGCTCCGGCAGCGGCGTGACTTCCGACGGTTTGAGCACCACGCAGCAACCGGCGGCCAGGGCTGGCGCGAGTTTCCATGCGGTGGTGACCATCGGGAAATTCCACGGCACGATCAGGCCGACCACACCGCACGGTTCGCGGCGCAGACGTGCGCTGAAGTCGTCGCTCGGCAACGGCACATCGCTGTCCTGTTTCACATCGAGGCCTTCGGCGAGTTCGGCGTAATACTCGAAGGTGGCGATCACGTCATCGACATCGATGCCCGCCTCGAACTGCGGTTTGCCGTTGTTGCTCGACTGCAACTTCATCAAGTGATCACGTCCGCTGCGCACGCCATTGGCGATGTTGCGCAGGATCGCGCCGCGCTCGGCACCGGTGGTTTTCGACCAGTCCTTGAAGGCTTCGGTTGCGGCCGTCACCGCTTGGTTGACGGCGCTTTCGTCACCGCCATTGACCGTGGTCAGCAGCGCTTCGGTGGCCGGGTTGATCACGCGCAGGTGTTCGCGGCCGGCGGACCATTGGCCGTTGATGTACAGGCCGTCGAGTGTGGTCGGGAAATTGATCATTTGGCCACCGCCTTCATCCATTGGGTCTGGTCGATTTCGATCAGGGTCGGGCCCTGACGATCGGTGGCGGCGCGCAGGGCGCCACGCAAATGTTCAGCCGAGCTGATCGCTTCCGCCGCGCACCCCAGGGCCTTGGCCACACCGATGAAGTCCGGGGTGTAGATGTCCACGCCCACTGGTTCGATGGCGCGGTTGACCATGTATTTCTTGATCTCTTCGTAACCCTGGTTATTCCACAGCAGGATGATCACCGGGGTGCGGGCTTCCACGGCGCTGGCCAGTTCCGGCAGGGTGAATTGCAGACCGCCGTCGCCGATCAGGCACACCACCGGCGGACGTGCGCCGTGTTCGAGGTTGCCGCCGAGCCACGCGCCAATCGCCGCCGGCAAGGCGTAACCGAGGGTGCCGTAACCGGTGGACGAGTTGAACCAGCGACGCGGACGCTCCGGGTTGAACGTCAGGTTGCCGGTGTATACCGGTTGCGTGGAGTCACCGACGAACACTGCGTTCGGCAGTTCGTGCAGCACGGTTTCGAGGAAACGGGTCTGAGCCAGCGTCGGCGCGTCCCAGGTTGCGGACAGGTCTTCACGCAGACGCGCGGCGCGTACCTGACCCCAATCGTTGCGGCGTTCGGCCAGCGGCTTGTGCGACAGCGCGCTCAGCAATGCTTGTGCGGCGTTGCGCGAATCGGCAACTAGCGCCACGTGCGGTGGATAGTTGCGCACGGTCTGGTCCGGATCGATGTCCACGCGCAGCAGTTTGCCGGGGATTTCAAAGCCGCCGGCGAAGGTGACGTCGTAGTCGGTTTCCGCCAGTTCGGTGCCGATTGCCAGGATCACGTCGGCATCCGCCACCAGGGCGCGGGTCGCCACCAGGCTCTGGGTCGAACCGATCAACAGCGGATGACTGGACGGCAACATGCCTTTGGCGTTGATGGTCAGGGCCACTGGTGCATCGAGCAGTTCGGCCAGTTCGGTGAGTTCGGCAGCCGCGTCGATGGCGCCGCCACCGGCAAGGATCAGCGGACGCTGGGCGCCGGCCAGCAGTTCAGTCATGCGGCTCACCGCAGCCGGCGCAGCACCGGCGCGGTCGATGTGGACCGGCACGCTGGCCAGCAGGTCATCGGCTTCTTCGACCAGAACGTCCAGCGGAATCTCGATGTGCACCGGACGCGGACGCCCGGCCTGGAACAGCGCAAACGCACGGGCCAGTACACTCGGCAATTCGGACGCCGACATCAGGGTGTGAGAGAACGCCGCCACGCCGCCGACCAGTGCGCTCTGGTTCGGCAGTTCATGCAGCTTGCCGCGACCGCCGCCCAGTTGACTGCGCGACTGCACGCTGGAGATCACCAGCATCGGGATCGAATCGGCGTAAGCCTGGCCCATGGCCGTGGTGATGTTGGTCATGCCCGGGCCGGTGATGATGAAGCACACACCCGGTTTGCCGCTGGTGCGGGCGTAGCCGTCGGCCATGAAGCCGGCGCCTTGCTCGTGACGCGGAGTCACATGGTTGATGCTCGAACGGGCCAGCCCGCGATACAGCTCCACGGTATGCACCCCGGGAATGCCGAACACCTGCTCGACCCCGTAACCTTCGAGTAACTTGACCAGTACTTCGCCACACGTCGCCATGTCTTTGCCCTTCTTGTTCGTTGAGGCACCGGGCCTTTAGGGAACCGGTGAATGGCCTCATTGAAACGGGCGACCCGTAGCCGCAACAATCGATAAAAGCTCATACTAGCCATGTCCTCACGTCATACCTTGGATCCACATGAAACGACTGCCTCCCCTGCCCGCCCTGCACACGTTTCTGATCACCGCGCAGTGCTGCAACTTCACCCGGGCCGCCGAGCAGTTGCACATCACCCAAGGTGCGGTGAGCCGGCAGATCGCCGGGCTGGAGGAGCATCTGGGTTATGAGCTGTTCATTCGCCTGGCCCGGGGCCTGGAGCTGACGGCCGAAGGTCGCGAATGGCTGCCACGGGTGCAGCAGGTATTCAGCCTGATCGGCGATTCGATGGAGCAGATCGGCGCCAAGCGCGAAACCCTGCAACTCAAGGCCCCGAGCTGCGTGATGCGCTGGTTGTTGCCGCGCCTGCTGCAATGGCAGCGCGAACGCCCGGACGTGCCGGTGAAACTCACGGCGTCGTTGCAACACGGGGTGGACTTTCATCGCGAGCAGTTCGACGCGGCGGTGATCTACGGCACCGCGCCCCACGACTCCCCTGCCACGCTGCATCTGTTCGATGAACAACTGACGCCGGTCTGTTCGCCAACGCTGCTCAACAGTGGCCCGGCGCTGCACACGCCGGCAGACTTGCAACAACACCTGCTGCTGCATCCGACTCACACCGATGACGACTGGACGCTATGGCTTGAAGCCGCCGAACTGCACTTGAGCAACATCAGCAGCGGTCAGCATTTCGAGACGCTGGATCAGGCGATGTCGATGGCGTCCCACGGGACGGGCGTGGCGATTGGCGACTGGTCACTGATCGGCGATGACTTGAATGCCGGGCGGCTGGTGATGCCGTTCGATCTGAAGGTGAAGACGGGATTGGGTTATTACATCGTGGCGCCGGCGTCGGAGCCGTCGGCGAAATTGCAGGAATTGATGGGGTGGCTGGTGGAGCAGGCTCATACGCGGTGAGCCCGCCTTCACCTGATGATCGTTCCCACGCTCTGCGTGGGAACGATCAATACTGTCAGTAACCGACCGTAAACCGCTGACGCGAATGCTTCGGCGTTTCCACTTCGTCGATCAGCGCAATCGCGTAGTCGGCAAAGCTGATCGAGCTCTGGCCTTCAGCACTCACCAGCAAGTCATCCTTGCCGACGCGGAATTTGCCGGTGCGCTCGCCTTCGAAAAACAACGCCGACGGCGACAGGAACGTCCAGTCCAGCTCCTTCTCCTGACGCAGGGCTTCGAGAAACGCCGCACCGGCACTAGCCTCGGCCTTGTACTCGGCCGGGAAACCGGCGCTGTCGATGACGCGGGTGCCGTCCGGCAGCAACAGCGAACCGGCACCGCCGACCACCAGCAGACGTTTCACCCCGGCCTGTTTCACCGGGCCGAGCAGCGCGCTGGCCGGTACCGTGGCGAAATGCGCGGCGCTGATTACCACATCGTTACCGGCGACTGCCGCTTGCAGTGCGGCGGCATCCAGCACGTCGACGTTCTTGCTGACCACACCGGCACGGGCGCCGATCTTCGAGGTATCCCGGGCGATGGCGGTGACGCTGTGGCCGCGACGCAGGGCTTCTTCCAGCAGTTGGCTGCCGGCACGGCCGGTGGCACCAATGATTGCGATCTTGCTCATGACATTCTCCAGTTGGCTTGAGAGTGCTGCGTTTTCAGAATCGGGTTACCACTTCATTTCGCCCTTGGCGACTTTGGCGCTCAGCTCCAGGGAGCTTTCCTCGCCCAGTTTCGGGTAGCGTTTTTTCATCGCGGCGATCAGCGCGGCAGAGTCCTTGGCCTTGGCGGTTTCTTCGTCGAAGGCCTTGATGTAATCGGCGGTGAACTTCACGGCGGCCAGCGAACGGGCGCTGTCACCCAGGTAGTGACCCGGCACCACGGTTTTCGGTTTCAGGGTTTCGATCGAGTGCAGGGTTTCCAGCCAGTCGGCGTGGGATTGTGCAGTCTGGGTATCGGCCATCCAGACGTGGATGTTCTCGGCAACGACGACACCACCGACCACGGCTTTCAGCGAAGGGATCCACACGAAGCTGCGATCCGGTTGCTTGCCTTCCAGGCCGACCACCTGCAGTTTCTGGCCTTCGAGCATCAGGCTGTCGCCCTTGAGCACACCCGGCACGATGGTTTTGGCCGGCACGTCGGCGCCCATTTTCGGCCCCCAGAATGCGAGCTTGCCGTCGACGGTTTGCTTGATGTGATCAACGGTCGGCTGCGAGGCCAGCACCTTGGCATTCGGGAAGGCCTTGGTCAGGGTGTCGAGACCGAAGTAGTAATCCGGGTCGCCGTGGCTGATGTAGATGGTGGTCAGTTGCTTGCCGCTGGCGCGGATCTTTTCCACCACTTGCTCGGCCTGGGATTTGCCGAACTGCGCGTCTACCAGAATCGCGTCCTTCTCGCCGCTGACCAGCACCGAGGTCACCGGGAAGATCGCGTTGGTGCCCGGGTTGTAGACGTCGAGGCTCAGGTTCGCGGCCGCTGCGTGGGCAGCAAAGCCGAGGGTGGCGGTGGCCAGTAAAACGCGCTTGAGAGTGGTGAAGCCGATCATGGGTTGCTCCGCTGTTCGAATGCCGTGCTTGGCGATGGGACAGAGCTTAGTTGCCAGACTCGTTACAAAAAATGCGATGCTTAAACATAGTTTGTTTCTGAAAGCGGGCAAATCATGGATCGTCTCCAAGCAATGCGGGTGTTTGTCACGGTAGTGGATCTGGGCAGCCAGTCGGCGGCGGCCGATCACCTGGACCTGTCCCGGCCGGTGGTGTCGCGGTATCTGGCGGAACTGGAAGACTGGGTCGGCGCGCGCCTGATGCACCGCACCACGCGCAAACTGAGCCTTACCGCCGCCGGCAACGAAATCCTGCCGCGCTGCCGGCAGATGCTGGAACTGTCGAGCGACATGCAGGCCGCCGTCAGCGAGCCCGACGATGCACCGCGGGGTCTGCTGCGAATCAGCGTCAGTACCTCGTTCGGCCAGGCGCAACTGGCCGATGCCATGGCCGCGTTCGTCAAGCGCTACCCGGGCGTCAACATCGACCTGCAAATGCTTGATCGCACGGTGAACCTGGTGGACGAACGCATCGACCTGGCGATCCGCACCAGCAACGACCTCGATCCCAACCTGATCGCCCGCCGCCTGACGGTATGTCGCTCGGTGGTCTGCGCCGCGCCCGCCTATCTGCTGGAACATCCACAGCCGCAACGGGTAGAAGATCTGAGCCGGCACAACTGCCTGACCCACTCCTATTTCGGCAAGAGCCTGTGGCATTTCGAAGAGGATGGCGAACCGGTCTCGGTGCCGGTGCAGGGCAACATCAGCGCCAACGAGGCCAGCACCCTGCTGCGCGCGACCCTCGCCGGTGCCGGGGTGGCGATGCTGCCGACCTATCAGGCCGGCGTGCATATCCACAGCGGCGAACTGGTGCGCCTGCTGCCCAACGCCGAACCTCGGCGGATGAACATCTACGCCGTATATGCCTCACGCAAGCACATGCCGGCGGCACTGCGCAGCATGCTGGATTTCCTGGTACTGCGCTTTCCCGAAAATCCGCAATGGGATGTCGGGTTGTAAACCCGTGCGCAGAGCGGCTGGCAACTCCCCGGCGCTGACCTATGCTGAAAGTAGTACCCAAGGGTATTCGTTCAGAGGTCAACGCCATGATCATGAGCACCAGAACAAGAAGATACCTCGCGATTTTCATCACCTGCGCGGCCACGCTGGCGCTGTACGGCACCGCGGCATGGCGCGTGGAGCAGTTGCGGCAACTGCCCCGTGAGTACGCGAGCTGCAACTTCGAGCGCTGCATCCCTCACAACGCCACCCTCAACGCCCTGCGCTGATACAGGACGTCAGGCGTCGTCGTTCTGCTCGGCCTTCAAGCGGTCGCGGAACGCCTTTGGCGAGATCCCCACCCGGCGCCGGAACAGGCGCGTGAAGTTGGTCGGATCGGAAAAACCCAATACCTCGGACATCTCGTAAATCGTCATGCTGGTGTACGTCAGCAGACGCTTGGCTTCCAGCAACTGACGCTCATGCATGATCTGCAACGCCGGCTGCCCCGCCAGTTCGCGGCAGGTGCCGTTGAGGTGCGAGACGGAAATCCCCAGACGATGGGCCAGGTCTTCGACCTTCACATGCTGGCGGTACGTCTCTTCCACCAACTGAATAAAACCGTTGAGGTACTCACGTTGACGCTGTGGACGTTGGCTCGCGTTATGCCGGCGGATCGCCTGACGGCTGACCCAGACCATGATCACGCTCACCAGCGAATGCATGAGCATTTCCCGCGCCGGTTGATGGCCGTTGTACTCGGCCTGCAACGCGGCAAACAGACTGTTGAGATACTCCGCGTCCTGCCCCGCCGGATAGCTTTCGGCCTGGGCCAGAGCCTGCACCGCGCTGCCCAGTTGCGCCTGCAAATGGTTGATCAACGGTGTGGCGAGGGTGACGACGAATCCTTCGACGTCCTCGGAAAAACGGAAACCATGCACCGATAACGGTGGCAGGATCTGGATGGCGGCTTCGTTCAGTTGCGTGCGTTGACCTTCGATTTCAAGCTCTGCCTGACCTTTGAATACGAAGAGCAACTGGCACAAATCGGCGTGGCGGTGGGGTTTGATTTCCCATTGATGTTCGCGGCTGCGTTTGGAAATGGTTTCACAGTGCAGCAAGTCAGGGGTCGGCCAGTCCAGGCTTTCACCGTAGAGCTTGAACACCGGAATCGAAGGCAGGTCAGGCTTGTTCATCACTTCAATCCAGGCCTCGAAGGTTGCGGGCGATAATCGCACCGATTGGCAGAATGTACAGGTATCGGCTCAGTTTTCACCTTCAATTGACAGACCCGCAAGGGAAAAATGCAAGCACTCGAATCCTGAAAATCATTCACCGGCCATTGTCGTGTGAAGCTTGCGAGTCATAAAAACAATGAAAACGCTGAAAACCCAAGTCGCCATCATTGGCGCCGGTCCGTCCGGATTATTGCTCGGCCAACTTCTGCACAACGCCGGCATCGACACCCTGATCATCGAGCGCCAGACACCTGAATACGTGCTCGGCCGAATTCGCGCCGGAGTCCTTGAACAGGGCATGGTAGAGCTGTTGCGCGAGGCTGGCGTGGGTCAGCGGATGGACGCCGAAGGGCTGGTCCATGGTGGGTTCGAACTGGCCCTCGACGGGCGTCGGGTGCACATCGATCTGCAGGCGCTGACCGGTGGAAAAACCGTGATGGTCTATGGCCAGACCGAAGTCACCCGCGACCTGATGGCCGCTCGTCGGGAGACCGGCGGACAGACCGTCTACGAAGCACGCGATGTCGTTCCCTGTGGCATGAAAAGCGACGAAGCCTTCGTCACGTTTGAAAAGGACGGCGAAACCTGGCGCGTCGATTGTGATTACATCGCCGGTTGCGACGGTTTCCATGGCGTGGCTCGTCAGTCGATTCCAGCCGAATGCCTGAAGATTTTCGAGCGCGTCTATCCGTTCGGCTGGCTGGGGATTCTCGCCGACACACCACCGATTCACGACGAACTGGTCTACGCCCGCCACGAACGCGGCTTCGCCCTGTGCAGCATGCGTTCGGCAACCCGCACCCGCTATTACCTGCAAGTGCCGGCCGAAGAGAACGTCGACGACTGGTCGGATCAGCGCTTCTGGGATGAACTGCGCAATCGTCTGCCGGAGGATCTCGCGCAGAAACTGGTGACCGGTCCGTCGATTGAAAAGAGCATCGCGCCGCTACGCAGTTTCGTGGTCGAGCCGATGCAGTACGGGCGCATGTTTCTGGTGGGCGACGCGGCGCACATCGTTCCGCCGACCGGGGCCAAGGGTTTGAATCTGGCGGCCAGTGACGTCAGCACGCTGTTCAGGATTCTGCTGAAGGTCTACCGCGAAGGGCGCACGGAGTTGCTGGAGAAGTATTCGCAAATCTGCCTGCGTCGGGTGTGGAAAGCCGAGCGGTTTTCCTGGTGGATGACTTCGATGCTGCACCGTTTCGACGAACACGATGACTTCAGCCAGCGCATCAGTGCATCGGAACTGGACTACTTTGTCAGTTCAGAAGCGGGACAAAAAACCATTGCAGAAAATTACGTCGGACTTCCTTATGAGGCTATCGAATAGCCTGCTACCGACTTACACTGGCGAGCATCCCCGCTCGCCTGACGATCTGCGGGACCCTCACTGCCCGCAGGTTTTGCCCGTGACCAATCTCAACCACCCCGAAACGCCCAAACCGGCCATTCGCAGCGTGCTGGTCGCGCTGATGCTGGCGATTTTCCTTGGCGCGCTGGACCAGACCATCGTCGCGGTTTCCATGCCGGCCATCTCCGCGCAATTCAAGGACGTCAGCCTGCTGGCCTGGGTGATTTCCGGCTACATGGTGGCGATGACCGTGGCGGTGCCGATCTACGGCAAGCTCGGTGACCTGTACGGGCGGCGCAAACTGATGCTGTTCGGCATGGGCCTGTTCACCCTCGCCTCGCTGTTCTGCGGCATGGCCCAGAGCATGGAACAACTGGTGCTGGCGCGGATTTTCCAGGGCATCGGCGCTGGCGGGATGATCTCGGTGAGCCAGGCGATCATCGGCGACATCGTGCCGCCCCGCGAGCGTGGTCGCTATCAGGGTTACTTCTCCAGCATGTACGCGGTGGCCAGCGTGGCCGGCCCGGTGCTCGGCGGTTACATGACCGAGTATCTGTCATGGCGCTGGGTGTTCCTGATCAACCTGCCGCTGGGCCTTGGCGCGTACTGGGTGGCGCGACGCAATCTGGTCGGCCTGCCGATTCCCCAGCGCAAACCGGTCATCGATTACCTTGGCACACTGCTGATGATCATCGGCCTGACGGCGCTGTTGCTGGCGATCACTCAGGTCGGCCAGGGTCATGCGTGGCGCAGCAGAGAAGTGCTCGGTCTGTTCGCTTGCGCGGTGGCGGTGCTGGCGGTGTTCGTCTGGCATGAGCGTCGTGCCCGCGAGCCGTTGCTGCCGATGCACCTGTTTACCAACCGCAACGCCCTGCTGTGCTGGTGCACGATTTTCTTCTGCAGCTTCCAGGCGATTTCGCTGATTGTGCTGATGCCGTTGCGCTTCCAGAGCGTGACCGGTGCCGGCGCCGACAGCGCGGCCCTGCACTTGCTGCCGCTGGCGATGGGTTTGCCGATCGGCGCGTATTTCGCCGGGCGCCGCACCTCGATTACCGGGCGCTACAAACCACAGATTCTCACCGGCGCGCTGCTGATGCCGATCTCGATCCTCGGCATGGCCTTCAGCCCACCCGATGCGACGCTGATCAGCAGTCTGTTCATGTTGCTCAGCGGTATCGCCGGCGGCATGCAGTTCCCGACCTCGCTGGTCGGCACGCAGAACTCGGTGGAACAAAAAGACATCGGCGTCGCCACCAGCACCACCAACCTGTTCCGCTCGTTGGGCGGCGCGGTGGGCGTGGCGTTGATGTCGGCGCTGCTGCTGGCCTTGTTGCAGGACTCCAGCTTTGCCCACCTGACCGGCGCCTCGCTGATCGGCGAAGGTCACTCCGGCAACGTACTGCTCGATGGCCTGAACGCGGCGCCCGGCGATGCACAGAATGCCTTGCGCGCCGAATTGCTGGTGACGTTCCGGCATTTGCTGATGGTCAGCGCCGGGGTGTCGCTGCTCGGGCTGGCGGCGGCGATTGCTATGCCGAACCGCTTGTTGCGCGGGCGTGAGCACGGCGCCCGCTGATGGATGCATTGGCTCCCACGCAGTGCGCGGGAGCCACAGGGATCAAGCGCTGTAATAACCGACCGCCACCAGGAACCCGCCGACCTTCTTCAGGTAGGCATGCTTGTCCTCGACCTTGCCGGTCACCGGGTTCTTCCAGCGGTATTCGTACTCGCCCTCATCCTGCTTGCCGATCAACGTCAGAATCGGTTCGCCCACCGGTTTGCCTTCCGGGTCCTTGACCTTGGCGAAGTCGGTGTTGATCAACCGCAGGTTGGTGCCATGGGCGACGTAGCGCTGGGTGTTCAGATCCACCACGAACACGTACAGGTCATCCTGCAGGTAACCGCCCTTGAGCGAGTTGATCGCCGTCAGCGTGCCCTTTTCGTCCTTGGTCAGATCGGTGGCGGCTTTGTCGAGTAACGATTTCGCCTGCTCCGCCGACGCCCGTGGCAAGTAGTAACCCACCGCCAGAATCCTCTGACCGATGCGTTGATAGAACACGTGCTTGCGCTCGACCTTGCCGTCGGCCTGGTTCTGCCAACGGTACTCGGCCTGCTGGATGCCGTTGCCTTCCGGCACTTTCAACGCGTCCTTGAACGCCTTCTGCAAATCCGGACCAAGCACTTCGCTCACATCCCGGCCGATCAACGCCGAAGACGGCCCGCCGCTGGCGAGCATCACGCCTTTGGTATCGACCACGAACACGTAGCGATCCTTGTCGACGAATTCACCCTGGCGGCTGAAGGCCGCGAACGCCTTGTCGCCGTTGTCGTGATAGTAGGCCAGAGCCTTTTCCAGCAAGGCGATGGCGGCCTTGCTGTCGTCCTTTTCCGTGGCCGCATTGGCCTGTCCGAAACTCAGCAACAGCACCGCGCCGAGCCAGGCCAGTTTTTGCACAAACCCCATGACGCATCCCTCGTTCTTGTTGGTGTTTCAAGAGCGTAGACGGCCTGAAGGCAGGTATGGATATTCAGAAAGCTTCTGAATGTTGCGAGGGGGTTGCGGCGAGGGAGCACGTTCCCTCGCCACAGAAGGGGCTTACGGCCGGGCGTTGATCTGCTGTTGCAGGTTCTGGATCTGCGCCTGCAGGGTGTTGATGTTGCGGGTCATCTGCCCACGAAACGCATCGAACTCGGCGGTGCTGGAGCCGCCCTGCGCAGCGGCCGGACGGTTGTCCTGCTCGCTCTTGAGTACGACGATTTCCTGCTCCAGACGCTCGATGGCGGCGTTCGAACTGCCTTGTTTCTTCAGCGCCGTGATGTCGGCACCGAGGCTCTTGAATTGCGCGTCGAAGCCCTTGAGTTGCGCATCGACCTTACTGGTATCGGCCGGTGTGCTTTTCAGTGTCGCCAGCTCTGCACTCAGGGCTTTGACCTGAGCCTGCAATTGAGTGTTGGCGTTCTGTTGCTCAGTGGTCTGGGCGGTCATCTGCGCGAGGCGCTTGTCCAGATCCGTCGCCTGTCCGGCCACACCCTGCTGCTGTTTGCTCTGATCCTGCAGTGCGCTTTGCAGCTGTTTGATCTGCAGTTTCAGCGCTTCGCTGTCGGTGTTGACGTTTGTCTGGCTGGCCACGACCTTGCCGGAAATGTCCTGCAGGCGCCCCGCCGCTTCTTCGCTGATCCGCGCGAAGCTTTCCTGGGTCGCCACCAGTTGCTGCTCCATCAGCGAGATCTGCTGGAAACTCCACCAGGCCAGGCCGATGAACGCAAAGAACAACGCACCGACCAGCGCCCACAGCGGCCCGGTGCTCGCAGACTTGACCTTGACCACCGGCGGCGTGCGCGAATGCACGGAAGTGCGGGCGGTGGTCGGGAAATCGTCGTCATCGAGTGTGTCGGCGCGCAGGCTCGGAACATCGTCGAAATCGTCGTGGGCATCGTTACGCATGGACATTGAGGCAACCTTTGTGAAACCCGGTAATGGCTGATTGCGGCGCAGTATAAACCCCGCAGCCGCAGGGATTGACCCCCAACCCGCGGCGGGGTTCAGCACTTCGTATCAACGAATGTCCTGGGCCTTCCACCAGCCACAGAACTCATCGAGGGCCGTCCAGAGACTGACTTTCGGATCGTAGTCCAGATAATGCCGGGCGCGACTGATGTCGAGGGTGAAATTTTTGTTCATCACCTGCATGCCCAGGCGCGACAGGGTCGGCTCGGGCCGTCCCGGCCAGAGTTTGCACGCGCCTTCGTTGAGCGCCGCCACACTGTAGGCCAGCCCGTAGGACCGGTACTTGGTGACCTGTGGGACTTCCATCTTGCGCATGACGTAATTGACCACATCCCACAACGGCACCGGTGCACCGTTGCTGATGTTGTAGGCCTTGCCCAACGCCGAACCGGCCGCCAGCAGACTGCTCAGCAAGGCTTCGTTGAGATTGTGCACGCTGGTGAAGTCGACCTTGTTCAAGCCGTTGCCGATGATTGCCAAACGCCCCTTGCGCTGCATCTTCAGCAGACGCGGAAAAATGCTCATGTCGCCGGCGCCAGTGACGAAACGCGGACGCAGGGCCAGGGTTTCGAGGCCGAATTCCTGGGCGCCGAAGACCTTTTGCTCCGCCAGATATTTAGTTGCCGCGTAATGATGTTTGAAACGCTTGGGCACCTGCTCTTCGGTCAGGCCAAGGTGATCGCGGCCGTCAAAGTAGATCGATGGCGATGACAGATGCACCAGGCGCCGCACCCGCTGCTTGAGGCAGGCTTCCACCACGTTTTCGGTGACCTGCACATTGCCCTGATGAAAGTCCTGATAGCGCCCCCACAGCCCGACCGCGCCGGCGCAATGCACCACGGCTTCGACGTCGGTGCAGAGCGCACGCACCAGGTCCGGGTCGCTCAGGTCGCCCTGGACGAACTCGGCGCCGCGACGCACCAGATGCTCGACGCCTTCGGCCCGGCGGCCGTTGACCCGCACGTCCAGGCCCTGCTCCAGGGCAAAACGCGCAAAGCGTCCGCCAATGAAGCCGCTTGCGCCGGTGACCAGAATTTTCATGTAGAGCTCCGCTGTCTTTCGTTTTGCCTGATTCGTGAGTCTTGACGCTGGCCGTCAGTCCAACGGCACCAGCCATTGCGACGACGAACGCACCAATTGCTCGGTCAACAACCCCAGCAACTGGCCGCCATTGCGCCAATGATGCCAGTACAACGGCACGTCGATCGGTTTATCTGGCAACAGTTCGCGCAACACGCCGCGTTCCAGTTGCTCGCGCACCTGTAATTCCGGCACCAGCCCCCAGCCGAGCCCGGCTTCGGTCAGGCGGATGAAACCTTCGGACGACGGGCACAAATGATGTTCGAAACCACCATCGACGCCGAGGGACGCAAGGTAACGGTGTTGCAGAAAGTCGTCCGGGCCGAACACCAGCGCTGGAGTGCGCGGTAATTGTTCAGCCCGCACGCCGTCGGGGAAATGCCGCTCAATGAACGCCGGGCTGGCCAGCGCCCGATAACGCATGGCGCCGAGCAGCACGCTGCGGGCGCCCGCCACCGGTCGTTCACTGGCACACAGGCAGGCGGCTACTTCGCCGGCGCGCATGCGCTTGAGGCCGACGGTCTGGTCTTCGACGATCAGGTCCAGCAACAGATGCTGTTCGGCACAGAAGTCGCCCACCGCCTCGGCCCACCAGGTGGCGAGGCTGTCGGCGTTCAGGGCGATGCGCAGACGTTCCGGCAGGCCTTCTTCGTCCAGTGCCGGCACCAGCGTCTGCAGATCCCGTTCGAGCAGGCGCACCTGCTGCACATGGTTGAGCAGGCGCCGACCGATCTCGGTGGGTGACGGCGGTGTCCCGCGCACCAGCACCGGCTGGCCGACCCGCGCTTCCAGCAGTTTGATCCGCTGGGAAATCGCCGATTGCGAAAGGCCCAGCACCTGCGCCGCCCGTTCGAATCCGGCCTGCTCGACCACGGCGGCCAGAGCGGAAAGCAATTTGTAGTCGAACATCAGTTTTCCTAATGAGCGATCAGCACTATTGGTTTTTCTTATACAGCGTCTGCCCGGAGAATAGCCAGCAAGCACTCTTTATCAAGGACCCTCCCCATGGCTGGCGAAACCTCGTTGTCCACCCTGCTGCGCAGCATGAGCCCGCAACTCAATGCCGGCGAATATGTGTTCTGTACTTTGCGCGACGGGCAGTTGCCGAGCGGTCTGGAAGTTGTCGGAAGTTTCCGTGAACAGGAAGGCCTGACGGTGATTCTCGAACGCTCCCACGCCGAACGCGCCGGTTTCAGCTTCGACTATGTCGCGGCCTGGATCACCTTGAACGTGCATTCGGCGCTGGAAGCCGTCGGCCTGACCGCCGCCTTCGCCACTGCATTGGGCAAGGCCGGTATCAGCTGCAACGTGATTGCCGGCTATTACCACGACCATTTGTTCGTCGGCCAGGCCGACGCTGATCGGGCCATGCAAGTGCTGCGCGATCTCGCAGCCAACGCGGAGTAATTGTCATGTGGCAAAGCTATACCAACGGTCTGCTGGTGGCCTTCGGGCTGATCATGGCGATCGGCACCCAGAATGCTTTTGTACTGGCCCAGAGCCTGCGTCGCGAGCATCACCTACCGGTCGCCGCGCTGTGCGTCGCCTGCGATGCGTTGCTGGTAGCGGCTGGCGTATTCGGACTGGCCACGGTGCTGGCGCAGAATCCGACGTTGCTGGCGGTTGCCCGCTGGGGCGGTGCGGTGTTCCTGATCTGGTACGGCAGCCAGGCGTTGCGCCGGGCGTTCTCGAAACAGAGTCTGCAACAGGGTGAAAACCAGACCGTGCGTTCATTGCGGGCGGTGATGCTCAGCGCGCTGGCGGTGACCTTGCTCAACCCGCACGTCTATCTGGACACCGTGCTGCTGATCGGCTCCCTTGGTGCGCAACAGTCGGTGCCCGGCGCCTATGTAGTGGGCGCGGCGAGTGCTTCGCTGCTGTGGTTTTTCACCCTGGCGTTCGGCGCGGCATGGCTGGCACCGTGGCTGGCGCGGCCGGGCACCTGGCGAATTCTCGATCTGTTGGTGGCGGTGATGATGTTTACCGTGGCCGGGCAATTGATATTGGCTTCGTGATTTATTCCAAAAGGCTCTGGAACCTCTATCCCACACAGTTGTTGCGTGGTTATGCCGCACCCCCGGTGCTATGATCCGAACCCTGCGCCGCAAAGAGTAAAAACTCGCCGGTGCATTTCTGGCCGCCCGTGATCGGCCTTGCGCTCACCGCAACAGACCTGATTAGGAGAATCATCATGGCTTTCGAATTGCCGCCGCTGCCTTACGCACACGATGCCCTGCAGCCGCACATTTCCAAGGAAACCCTGGAATTCCACCACGACAAGCACCACAACACCTACGTCGTGAACCTGAACAACCTGGTGCCAGGCACCGAGTTCGAAGGCAAGACCCTGGAAGAGATCGTCAAGACTTCCTCGGGCGGCATCTTCAACAACGCCGCTCAGGTCTGGAACCACACCTTCTACTGGAACTGCCTGGCGCCAAACGCCGGCGGTCAACCAACCGGCGCACTGGCTGATGCCATCAACGCGGCGTTCGGTTCGTTCGACAAGTTCAAGGAAGAGTTCAGCAAAACCTCGATCGGCACCTTCGGTTCCGGCTGGGGCTGGCTGGTGAAAAAGGCTGACGGTTCCCTGGCCCTGGCCAGCACCATCGGCGCCGGCAACCCGCTGACCAGCGGCGACACTCCGCTGCTGACCTGCGACGTCTGGGAACACGCTTACTACATCGACTACCGCAACCTTCGTCCGAAGTACGTCGAGGCGTTCTGGAACCTGGTCAACTGGAAGTTCGTGGCCGAGCAGTTCGAAGGCAAGACCTTCACCGCTTAAGCTGCGCGCCAGACAAAAACCCGGCTATTGCCGGGTTTTTTTATATCTGTGCAATCAGGTCGGCGAATCCCGTCACAAACAAGGCCATTTCCCACACGCAAAGCAGCCCTTGCCCCCTTGCTCCCAAGCCACAGCGGACTAACATCAAACAGAGGAAAAATTGTCCGACGCCCCTCAAGTTGGAGAGCAAAACTACCGACACAGTACAATCAGGGCCAATACTCCAGGCAGCCGCATTTCGGCCAAGGCCACGGACAAACTTTCCGCGGTTCGATTGTCCCTTTGACTGCCAACACGGGATTGCCAATACTCATGGCAACTTGACGCTACCCGCACGGAACAAGGAATAACCCTTTGAAGCTGGAACTCAAGAACAGCTTGTCGGTGAAGTTGCTCCGGGTCGTGCTCCTGTCGGCATTGATCGTCGGCGTGGTCTTGAGCTGCGCGCAGATTGTCTTCGATGCCTATAAAACCCGTCAGGCCGTCGCCGGCGATGCCGAACGCATCCTCGACATGTTCCGCGATCCTTCCACTCAGGCGGTCTACAGCCTGGACCGGGAAATGGGCATGCAGGTGATCGAAGGCCTGTTCCAGGACGACGCCGTTCGCCAGGCTTCCATCGGGCATCCCAACGAAGCGATGCTCGCGCAAAAGTCCCGTGAGCTGCAGCAATCCAGCAGTCGCTGGCTGACCGACCTGATCCTCGGCCAGGAACGAACCTTCACCACCCAACTGGTGGGGCGCGGTCCCTACAGCGAATATTACGGCGACCTGAGCATCACCCTCGACACCGCCACCTACGGCCAGGGTTTCATCGTCAGTTCGGTGATCATCTTCATTTCCGGCGTACTGCGCGCCCTGGCCATGGGCCTTGTGCTGTATCTGGTCTATCACTGGCTGCTGACCAAGCCGCTGTCGCGGATCATCGAGCACCTCACCGAAATCAACCCGGACCGCCCCAGCGAACACAAGATTCCGCAGCTCAAGGGTCACGAGAAGAACGAGCTCGGGATCTGGATCAACACCGCCAACCAGTTGCTCGAATCCATCGAACGCAACACCCATCTGCGCCACGAAGCGGAAAACAGCCTGCTGCGCATGGCCCAGTACGACTTTCTCACCGGTCTGCCGAACCGCCAGCAGTTGCAGCAGCAACTGGACAAGATTCTGGTGGACGCCGGCAAGCTGCAGCGCCGGGTCGCGGTGTTGTGCGTCGGGCTGGATGATTTCAAAGGCATCAACGAACAGTTCAGCTACCAGACCGGCGACCAGTTGCTGCTGGCCCTGGCGGATCGACTGCGCGCCCACAGCGGCCGCCTCGGCGCCCTCGCCCGCCTGGGTGGCGACCAGTTCGCCCTGGTGCAGGCCGACATCGAGCAGCCTTACGAAGCAGCGGAACTGGCGCAAAGCATCCTCGACGACCTGGAAGCTCCGTTCGCCCTGGATCATCAGGAAATCCGCCTGCGCGCCACCATCGGCATCACCCTGTTCCCGGAGGATGGCGACAGCACCGAGAAGCTGTTGCAGAAAGCCGAGCAGACCATGACCCTGGCCAAGACCCGCTCGCGTAACCGCTATCAGTTCTATATCGCCAGCGTCGACAGCGAGATGCGCCGCCGTCGTGAACTGGAAAAAGACCTGCGCGATGCCCTGCTGCGGGATCAGTTCTACCTCGTCTATCAACCACAGATCAGCTACCGCGATCACCGTGTGGTCGGTGTCGAGGCGCTGATTCGCTGGCAGCATCCGGAGCACGGACTGGTGCCGCCGGACCTGTTCATTCCACTGGCCGAACAGAACGGCACCATCATCGCCATCGGCGAGTGGGTGCTGGATCAGGCCTGCAAGCAACTGCGTGAATGGCACGATCAGGGTTTCGTCGACCTGCGCATGGCAGTCAACCTGTCCACCGTGCAACTGCACCACGCCGAGCTGCCGAGAGTGGTCAACAACCTGTTGCAGATGTACCGCCTGCCACCGCGCAGCCTGGAACTGGAAGTCACCGAAACCGGCCTGATGGAAGACATCAGCACCGCCGCCCAGCACCTGCTGAGCCTGCGCCGCTCCGGCGCACTGATCGCCATCGACGACTTCGGCACCGGCTATTCCTCGCTGAGTTATCTCAAGAGCCTGCCGCTGGACAAGATCAAGATCGACAAGAGCTTCGTCCAGGACCTGCTGGATGACGACGATGACGCGACCATCGTTCGCGCCATCATTCAACTGGGCAAGAGCCTGGGCATGCAGGTGATCGCCGAAGGCGTGGAAACCGCCGAGCAGGAGACCTACATCATCTCCGAAGGCTGCCACGAAGGTCAGGGCTATCACTACAGCAAACCGCTGCCGGCGAGGGAACTGAGCGTGTATCTCAAGCAGGCACAACGCAGCAACGCCGCCATTCTCTGAAACCTCCGGCACTGGACTCCCCGCCGCCGATACCGGGAAGAACCCACGCCGTTGATCCAGCGCAACCCCTGCGCAAACAGGAAATATTTCCAGCTACAACCCTTTACACATAATGCGAAAGATTTGCATTATGTCGCAGCTTTTGCGCACCCCCGCGCCTGTCCACTCAATTACCGAAGCAGGATGTTCGCCATGATTCGTATGCCTCTGGCTACCGCCAGTCTGCTGGCCATCGCCATTTCCCTCGCCGGTTGCGGCGAAGGTAAAGACAAGGCCGCCGCTCCAGCTGCGCCGACGCCAGCCGCCAGCACCGCCGCACCGGCGACGCCTGCCGCTGCCGGTAAAGTCGACGAAGCCGCTGCCAAGGCTGTGGTCGCGCACTACGCCGACATGGTCTTCGCCGTCTACAGCGATGCCGAATCCACCGCGAAAACCCTGCAGACCACTATCGACGCATTCCTCGCCAAGCCGAACGCCGATACGCTGAAAGCCGCACGTGAAGCCTGGATCGCCGCCCGCGTTCCTTACCTGCAGAGCGAAGTGTTCCGCTTCGGCAACACCATCATCGACGACTGGGAAGGTCAGGTTAACTCCTGGCCGCTGGACGAAGGTCTGATCGACTACGTCGACAAATCCTACGAACACGCACTAGGCAACCCGGGCGCCACCGCCAACATCATCGCCAACACCGAAGTACAGGTCGGCGAAGACAAGGTCGACGTCAAGGACATCACTCCGGAAAAGCTCGCCAGCCTGAACGAGCTGGGCGGCTCCGAAGCCAACGTTGCCACCGGCTACCACGCCATCGAATTCCTGCTCTGGGGCCAGGACCTGAACGGCACCGGCCCTGGTGCCGGCAACCGTCCGGCGTCGGACTACCTGGAAGGCGCCGGCGCTACCGGCGGTCACAACGATCGTCGTCGTGCCTACCTGAAAGCCGTGACGCAGTTGCTGGTCAGCGACCTGGAAGAAATGGTCGGCAACTGGAAGCCGAACGTGGCCGACAACTATCGCGCCACCCTGGAAGCCGAACCGGCTGAAAGCGGCCTGCGCAAAATGCTGTTCGGCATGGGCAGCCTGTCCCTGGGCGAGCTGGCCGGCGAGCGCATGAAAGTGTCCCTGGAAGCGAACTCCCCGGAAGACGAACAGGACTGCTTCAGCGACAACACTCACAACTCGCACTTCTACGATGCCAAAGGCATTCGTAACGTTTACCTGGGCGAGTACACCCGCGTCGACGGCACCAAGATGACCGGCGCCAGCCTGTCGTCGCTGGTGGCCAAGGTTGACCCGGCTGCCGACACCGCCCTGAAAAACGATCTGGCCGCTACCGAAGCCAAGATCCAGGTCATGGTCGATCACGCCAACAAGGGTGAGCACTACGACCAGTTGATCGCCGCCGGCAATACCGCCGGCAACCAGATCGTCCGTGACGCCATCGCCTCGCTGGTCAAGCAGACCGGTTCGATCGAAGCGGCTGCCGGCAAACTGGGCATCAGCGACCTGAACCCGGACAACGCCGATCACGAGTTCTGATCGACACTGTCTGACTGAACAAGGCGACCTTCGGGTCGCCTTGTTCGTTTCGGCCGGCCTGACTTGTATCAAGCAAACGATAATTCCTCTTATTCAAACCCCCTCGCCCTGTTAGACTTTGCGCCTTTATTTTCGCCCGTCCGCAGGAAGTCTGATGCCGTCGCTGCCTCTTCGCTTGTCCGCACTGTTTCTGGCCCTTGGCCTGAGTGCCTGCGATGACGCCCCGCGTTTCACCAAGGCCGAGCCCGGCGAAGCCCGCTCCGGCGGTGCCGCGACCGTGCGCAAGACCGATCAGAATTCATTCTCCCTGCCCTCGGCCAACCTGCCACCTTCGCGTCGGGTGGATTTCAGCGTCGGCAACAGTTTCTTTCGCAGCCCCTGGGTGATCGCGCCGTCGACCACCACCGCCCGCGATGGCCTCGGCCCGTTGTTCAACACCAACGCCTGCCAGGGTTGCCACATCAAGGACGGTCGCGGACATCCGCCGCCTCCGGATGCGCCAAACGCCGTATCGATGCTGGTGCGTCTGTCGATTCCCGATGCGCCGCAGTACGCCAGATTGATCGAGCAGGTCGGCGTGGTGCCGGAGCCGGTCTACGGCGGACAGTTCCAGGACATGGCCGTGCCTGGCGTCGCGCCGGAAGGCAAGGTGCGGGTCGATTACACGCCAGTGCCGGTGCGCTTCAAGGACGGCACCGAAGTCGAGCTGCGCAAACCGGTGTTGCAGTTCTCTCAGCTTGGCTACGGGCCGATGCACCCGGACACCCGTTTCTCCGCCCGCGTTGCGCCGCCGATGATCGGTCTGGGTCTGCTCGAAGCGATCCCCGAAGAAGCCATCCTCGCCAACGCCACCGCACAGGCCAAAGAGAAAAACGGCATCAACGGCCGGCCCAACCGGGTCTGGGACGACGCGCAGCAAAAGACCGTGATGGGCCGATTTGGCTGGAAAGCCGGGCAACCGAACCTCAATCAACAAAATGTTCACGCGTTTTCTGGTGATATGGGCCTCACCACGAGCCTGAGACCGTTTGATGACTGCACCGACGCGCAAATCGCCTGCAAACAGGCGCCGAATGGCAATGGCCCGGACGGCGAACCTGAAGTCAGCGACAACATCCTGCGTTTGGTGCTGTTCTACACCCGCAACCTCGCCGTTCCCGCACGCCGTGGCGTCAACGATGCTCAGGTGCTGGCCGGCAAGAACCTGTTTTTCCAGGCGGGGTGCCAATCCTGTCACACGCCGAAATACACCACCGCCGCCAACGCGGCCGAACCTGAACTGGCCAATCAAGTGATTCGCCCGTACAGCGATCTGCTGCTGCATGACATGGGCGAAGGCCTGGCCGACAACCGCAGCGAATTCCAGGCCAGCGGCCGCGACTGGCGCACCCCGCCGTTGTGGGGCATCGGTCTGACACAGGCAGTCAGCGGTCACACCCAGTTTCTGCACGACGGCCGCGCCCGCAACCTGCTCGAAGCCGTGCTCTGGCATGGCGGCGAAGCCCGGGCGGCGCAGCAACAGGTTTTGTCTTTCAATGCCGAGCAGCGTGCCGCGCTGCTGGCGTTCTTGAATTCACTTTAAACACTTAAAAGAATCGGGAGCCCGACATGTTCCGTCCCAAGCTGTTGTTCACCAGCCTTGCCGCACTCGCCCTCGGCGCCTGCTCACCGCAGGATCCGCAAGCCGTCACCTCGGCCGCCATCGCCAAATCGGTGATCCTGCCGACCTACACCCGCTGGGTCGAAGCTGACCGGCAACTGGCCGTCAGTGCCCTCGCCTACTGCCAGGGCAAGGAAAACCTGGAGACCGCCCGCGCCGATTTCCTGCACGCGCAGAAAGCCTGGGCCGAACTGCAACCGCTGCTGATCGGCCCGCTGTCCGAGGGTAACCGCTCGTGGCAGGTGCAGTTCTGGCCGGACAAGAAAAACCTCGTTGGCCGTCAGGTCGAGCAATTGGTCACCGCCCAGCCGCAGATCGACGCCGCCGCCCTGGCCAAGTCCAGCGTTGTGGTGCAAGGCCTGTCGGCCTACGAATACATCCTGTTCGACGCCAAGCCTGACGTGGCCAACGACGAACAGAAAGCCAAATACTGCCCGTTGCTGGTAGCCATCGGCGAACGCCAGAAACAACTGGCCGAAGAGATTCTGAGCAACTGGAACAACACCGACGGCATGCTCGCCCAGATGAGCAAGTTCCCCAACCAGCGCTACGCCGACTCCCACGAAGCAATCGCCGATCTGCTGCGGGTGCAGGTCACCGCCCTCGACACCCTGAAGAAAAAACTCGGCACCCCGATGGGCCGTCAGAGCAAAGGCGTGCCGCAACCGTTCCAGGCCGATGCATGGCGCAGCCAGTCGTCGCTGACGGCGATGGAAGCCAGCCTCGCCGCTGCCAAGACCGTGTGGGAAGGCGTCGACAACAAAGGCCTGCGTGGTTTGCTGCCAGCCGAGCAGAAACCGTTGGCGGACAAGATCGATGCGGCGTACGCAGCCTCGCTCAAACTGTTCGGCAGCACTCAGCGCTCGCTGACCGAAATGCTCGAAGACGACGCCGGTCGCCAGCAGCTCAACGACATCTACGACAGCCTCAACGTCGTCCATCGCCTGCACGAAGGCGAACTGGCCAAGGCGCTGGGCATCCAACTGGGCTTCAACGCCAACGACGGTGACTGATGAGGGCATCTGCCATGCTGCGACGCCAGGCTCTGACTTTAGGTAGTTTGCTGCTGGGAGCAGTGACACTGGGCGGCTGGACGCTGTTCAAGCGCAAGGATCAGAGCCCGCTGCTGCTGTCGGCGCGGGACGACACCGACGGCAAACATTACGCCGTCGGTTATCGGCTGGACGGCACCCGGGTGTTCGCCACCGAAGTCGGCCAGCGCTGCCACGACATCATCAATCACCCGTCGCTGCCGATCGCGCTGTTCGTCGCCCGGCGTCCGGGTACCGAGAGCTACCTGATCGACCTGCGCGACGGTGCGTTGCTGCAGACCGTGACCTCGCAGCCAAACCGGCATTTCTACGGCCACGCGGTGATCCACCACAGCGGCGATTACCTGTACGCCACCGAGAACGACACCACCGATCCGGGCCGTGGCTTGCTCGGGGTGTACAAGTTCGAGGGTGAACGGCTGGTACACAGTGGGGAGATTTCCACCCACGGCCTCGGCCCGCATCAAGTGTCGTGGATGCCCGACGGCGAAACACTGGTGGTGGCCAACGGCGGGATCCGCACCGAGGCCGAAAGCCGGGTCGACATGAACCTCGACGCCATGGAACCAAGCCTGGTGCTGATGCAACGCGACGGCACCCTGTTGAGCAAGGAAACCCTCGCCCAGCAGATGAACAGCGTGCGCCACCTGGGCATCGCCAGCGATGGCACCATCGTCGCCGGCCAGCAATTCATGGGCCCTTCCCAGGAGCGTTCCGAACTGCTGGCGATCAAGCGTCCGGGCCAGCCGTTCGTGGCGTTCCCGGTGCCGGAGCATCAGTTGCAGTCGATGGGGCACTACACCGCCAGCGTCGCCGTGCACAGCGAACTGCGTCTGGTGGCACTGACCGCACCGCGTGGCAACCGCTTCTTCATCTGGGATCTGGACAGCGGCGAAGTGCGCCTCGATGCACCGTTGCCCGACTGCGCCGGCGTCGGTGCGGTGAAGGACGGATTTGTCGTGACGTCGGGGCAAGGACGTTGCCGCTACTACGATTGTCGCCAGGATGAACTGCTGGCCAAACCGCTGGATCTGCCCGCAGGGCTCTGGGACAACCATCTGCACCTGATGGCCTGAACATCGCCGCCGGCCGTTCGGTCGGCGGTGCTCCCCTCCTCCACCTCATCCCCTCCTACCCTGTAAAAACTGGCAGTTGGAATCCCTGCCGGAGTCGGGGTAATGTTCCCGCCTGTCTCGCCTGATTTTCTCCAAGGAACTGGAATATGCTGCGTCGCCGCATGCTGATCATGTTGGGTGTTGTACTGCTGATCGTTCTGCTTCTCGCCGGTTACAAGGCCTTCTCGATCTACACCATGATCCAGGGCTTTGCCAAACCGAAACCGCCGATCAGCGTCGCCGTGGCCACAGCCGCCGAGCGCCCGTGGCAGATGCGCCTGCCCACCGTCGGCACGCTAAAGGCACTGCAAGGTGTCGAGCTGAGCCTGGAAGTGGCCGGCACCGTGACCGAGCTGAAGTTCGAATCAGGCCAGAAGGTCAAGGCCGGGCAACCGCTGCTGCAACTCGACAGCGCCGTCGAATCCGCACTGCTGGAAACCGCCAAGGCCGACCTCGGACTGGCGCAACTGGACTTCGGTCGCGGCAGCCAGCTGGTGGGCAGCAGCGCCATCTCCAAGGGCGAATTCGACCGACTCTCGGCGGTGCTGCAGAAGAACCGCGCCACGGTCAATCAGCTCAATGCATCGCTGGCGAAAAAACGCATCGTCGCACCGTTCAGCGGCACCATCGGCATTCGTCAGGTGGACGTCGGCGACTACCTCGCCAGCGGCACGAAAATCGCCACCCTGCAGGACCTGAGCAGCCTCTACGCCGACTTCTATGTGCCCGAACAATCAGTGCCGAAACTGGCCATCGGCCAACCGGTGCAGATGTCGGTAGCCGCGTATCCCGGGCAGAATTTTCCCGGCGCCATCAGCGCAATCAACCCGATTGTCGAAAGCACCACCCGCAACATTTTGGTTCGCGCGACGCTGGCCAATCCGGATGGCAAGTTGTTGCCGGGCATGTTCGCCAGCCTTGAAGTGCTGCTGCCGGACCCGCAGAAGCACATCGTCGTACCGGAAAGCGCGATCACCTACACCCTCTACGGCAACTCGGTCTACGTGGTCGGGCAGAAGAAAGCCGAGGACGGCAGCGTCGAGAAGGACGACAAGGGCCAGCCGGTGCTGATCGCCGAGCGCCGTTTCATTGAAACCGGTGAGCGCCGCGAGGGCCTGGTGATGATCAACAAGGGCGTGCAGAGCGGCGAGCAAGTGGTGACGGCCGGCCAGATCAAACTGGACAACGGCGCCCACATCGCCATCAGCGAAGACAAGACCCTCGGCGAGCAGAACAGTCCGCGTCGCGCCGACTGATCAAGGAATCCTCATGGCCTTTACCGATCCGTTCATTCGCCGCCCGGTGCTCGCCACCGTGGTCAGCCTGCTGATTGTGCTGCTGGGCTTCCAGGCCTGGAGCAAGCTGCCGTTGCGCCAGTATCCGCAGATGGAAAACGCCCTGATCACGGTGACCACTGCCTATCCCGGGGCCAACGCCGAAACCATCCAGGGCTACATCACCCAGCCGATGCAACAGAGCCTGGCGAGTGCCGAGGGCATCGACTACATGACCTCGGTCAGTCGCCAGAACTTCTCGGTGATTTCAATCTACGCACGCATTGGTTCCAACAGCGACCGACTGTTCACCGAACTGCTGGCCAAGGCCAACGAGGTGAAGAACAAACTGCCGCAGGATGCCGAAGACCCGGTGCTGAGCAAGGAATCCGCCGATGCCTCGGCGCTGATGTACATCAGCTTCTTCAGCAAGGAATTGAGCAACCCGCAGATCACGGACTACCTGTCGCGGGTGATCCAGCCAAAACTGGCGACGCTGCCAGGCATGGCCGAAGCCGAGATTCTGGGTAACCAGGTGTTCGCCATGCGCTTGTGGATCGACCCGGTGAAGCTCGCCGGTTTCGGCCTCAGCGCCAGCGACGTGACCAACGCGGTGCGCCAGTACAACTTCCTCTCCGCTGCCGGTGAGGTGAAAGGCGAGTACGTGGTCACCAGCATCAACGCCAACACCGAACTGAAGTCTGCCGAAGCCTTCGGCAAGATTCCGCTCAAGGTCAGTGGCGACAGCCGCGTGCTGCTGAGCGATGTGGCGCGTGTGGAAATGGGCGCGGAGAACTACAACTCCATCAGCTCCTTCGGTGGCACTCCCTCGGTATACATCGGGATCAAGGCAACCCCCGGCGCCAACCCGCTGGACGTGATCAAGGAAGTACGCAAGATCATGCCGGAGCTGGAAGCCCAGTTGCCGCCCAACCTCAAGAGCGAGATCGCCTACGACGCCACGCTGTTCATCCAGGCCTCCATCGACGAAGTGGTGAAAACCCTGTTCGAAGCCGTGCTGATCGTGATCGTCGTGGTGTTCCTGTTTCTCGGCGCCCTGCGTTCGGTGGTGATCCCGGTAGTGACCATTCCGCTGTCGATGATCGGCGTGATGTTCTTCATGCAGATGATGGGTTACTCGATCAACCTGCTGACCCTGCTGGCGATGGTGCTGGCCATCGGTCTGGTGGTGGACGATGCCATCGTGGTGGTGGAAAACATCCACCGGCATATCGAGGAAGGCAAGACCCCGCTGGAGGCCGCACTCGAAGGAGCCCGGGAAATCGCGATGCCGGTGGTATCGATGACCATCACCCTGGCGGCGGTTTATGCGCCGATCGGTTTTCTGACCGGGTTGACCGGGGCGCTGTTCAAGGAGTTCGCGCTGACACTCGCCGGGGCCGTGGTGATTTCCGGTATCGTCGCCCTGACGCTGTCGCCGATGATGTGCGCCCTGCTGTTGCGTCACGAGGAGAACCCCAGCGGACTTGCCCACCGACTCGACCGGATCTTCGATAACCTCAAGCGACGCTACCAGAGCATGCTCCACGGCACGCTCAACACCCGGCCGGTGGTGCTGGTGTTCGCAGTGATCGTGCTGTGCCTGATTCCGGTGCTGCTCAAGTTCACCAAATCGGAACTGGCGCCGGACGAAGACCAGGGCATCATTTTCATGATGGCCAACGCGCCGCAACCGACCAACCTCGATTACCTGAACACCTACACCGAAGAATTCGTGAAGATCTTCAAGGAATTCCCGGAGTACTACTCCTCGTTCCAGATCAACGGCTACAACGGTGTTCAGAGCGGCATCGGTGGTTTCCTGCTCAAGCCATGGAACGAACGCAGCCGCACCCAGATGCAGATTCTTCCCGAGGTGCAGGGCAAGCTCGGCAGCATTCCGGGTTTGCAGATCTTCGGCTTCAACCTGCCCTCCCTGCCCGGCACCGGCGAGGGCCTGCCGTTCGAATTCGTGATCAACACGGCCAACGACTACGAGCTGTTGCTGCAGGTGGCCGACCGGATCAAGAAACGTGCGATGGAGTCGGGCAAATTCGCCTTCGTCGACCTCGATCTGGCCTTCGACAAACCGGAAGTGGTGGTCGATATCGACCGCGCGAAGGCTGCACAGATGGGCGTGTCGATGCAGGATCTGGGCGGCACGCTCGCCACCTTGCTGGGCGAAGCGGAAATCAACCGCTTCACCATCGAAGGTCGCAGCTACAAGGTAATCGCCCAGGTTGAACGGGCCTATCGCGACAACCCGGACTGGCTGAACAACTACTACGTGAAAAACACCCAGGGCGAACTGTTGCCACTCTCGACCCTGATCACCGTGACCGACCGGGCACGTCCGCGACAGCTCAACCAGTTCCAGCAACTCAACGCGGCGAAGCTGTCCGGATTCCCGCTCGTCAGCATGGGCGAAGCCATCGACAGCGTCGTGCAGATCGCCCGGGAAGAAGCGCCTGCCGGTTTTGCCTTCGATTACGGCGGTGCCTCGCGGCAGTTCGTCCAGGAAGGCAGCGCGCTGTGGGTCACCTTCGCGCTGGCGCTGGCGATCATTTTCCTGGTGCTGGCGGCGCAGTTCGAAAGTTTCCGCGACCCGCTGGTGATTCTGGTGACCGTACCATTGTCGATTTGCGGGGCGCTGATTCCGCTGTTCCTCGGCTGGTCGAGCATGAATATCTACACCCAGGTCGGGTTGGTGACACTGATTGGCCTGATCAGCAAACACGGGATCCTGATCGTCGAATTCGCCAACCAGTTGCGCAAGGAAAAAGGCCTGACGGCCCGCGAGGCCGTTGAAGAGGCGGCGGCAATTCGCTTGCGGCCGGTGCTGATGACCACCGCAGCCATGGTGTTCGGCATGGTGCCGCTGATCATCGCCAGTGGCGCGGGCGCCGTGAGCCGTTTTGATATCGGGACGGTGATTGCCACCGGGATGTCGATCGGGACCTTGTTTACGCTGTTCGTCCTGCCCTGTGTCTACACCGTGCTGGCCAAACCCGATCCCGCACCTTCCCCATAGCCACCGTTTTCACACGCGCACAAAAAAGGCCTCGCATCTGCGAGGCCTTTGGCACTCTTCAATCGATTCAACTCTGCGGCCTCATCCCTTGAGAAAGCCCGAACATGAACAGCAACAAATCATGGTCGGGTTTGGTTGCCACGGAGGCTTTCGCCACCCGCGGCATCGGACAATGGGCATCGCTGCTCGATGCCCCGATCACTTGCATGCGTGGCTGTTCCCAGGCCGCCACCGCCAAAGATGCAACTGCCAAGGCTCCTACCAGAAACAAACCTCGCGCAATTTCTAGTTTCATCGCTATAAACCCTTGATAGCGCTGCCAAACGCCGTCTCATAAAAATAGACGAGTTTTTTCCAGTCCGTAGGGCTGAACGACGAGTGGCGGCGCAATTGTTTCATGTCATGGGAGGCCGCACGGTAAGCGGTCAGACGCTGACGGCATTTTTCCAGATCGATCAGGGCCACTTCGACCTTGGCCGAGTCGCCTTCGCCGGTAACGCGGACAAATACGTGCTTGATGTAAATGCAGCTGTGCTGCCAACGGCCCTTGTGCATGCGGGCCAGGTTTTCGGCGAGGTCCTTGAGCACGCGCTCATACACGGCTTCACCGTACTGCTCGCGACCACCTGCCGCTTCCCACTGTTCAAGTTCCTGGAAACCGTCCAGCGACTTGGTGACCAGCAACGCCCGCCACTTGTGCTGCGGATCAGGCTGGGCCCCGCAAAAAACGATTTCCGGCACCCGGACGCCAAGTCTGGCTACGCCGGTCAGCGCATCCAGTTCACGCAATACGGTCGGCCGCCCGAACGGATGCAACCAGCTGCGATAGATATGTCCTGTCTGGCGTTTGGCATACAGCAGTTGACCATCGCGCCCCACCACCCGCTGCACGCCACTTTCGCCACCACGACGCACGTTGGGTTCTTCCACCCACTCACCGCGCTGGTTCCAGTAGTAGTCAAAGCGATCCTGGGGAGCGACTCCCGTTTCTGCTGCAAATTGCACTGCCATCCTCTTACCTCTTGCGTAATACGTAAACTCGCCACATGGCATAGAGCGGAATGAAGTCCAGTTGTTCCTGGATCCTGAATCCTGCCTCTTCGAATTCCTTTTCAACCGTAGCGGCCGGTAGCACAAACCGGTTCTGATAACCTTCCTGGCCGCGTCGTTTCTCGGCGCGCTTGCGTTTCCAGGCCTTGAAATTGCCGTCTACCCACAACGAAACGATCACACTGTCCCGGGTAACGCGCTCGAACTCGCGCAAAATCGTCCGCCGATGCTCGGCCTCGCCGATGTGATGCAGCAGACGCATGCAGAAAATGCTGTCCACGGAGTTGTCAGGCAGCGCGATATCGAACGCCGAGGTGTGCAAGGGTTGTACCCGCTTCACCACATCCGCCGGCTGGGCCTGCATCGCCGTCTTGATCATCGACTCGGAATTGTCTGCCCCGATGATTACCCGATTGGGCTTTTCTGCCAGCAACGGCCAGAAACGTCCGGCACCGCACGGCAGATCCAGCACCAGTCCCGGTTCGCCAACCAGCGTCAGCGCCTTGCGGGCCAACTGCTGATCACGCCAGTTGGACAGGCGACGCCCCAGACCATCCTGGTGCTTGCGCAGATATTTCTGCGCATGGTTGTCGTCGTACTTCTCGGAAAAATCGAGTTTTATCGGGCCGGCCATCATCGGGACTCCTGAATTGCTGATATCCCCACCTTATGCAGGGGCGTGTCAGCGTCAGGTCATCCCTTTGTGAAAAAAACGTCGCGTAAACCCACGAACTATTTCAAGGTTATACAGGTTTCGTTCAGGTTGGCAGCTTTTTTGTGCCATTTGGGAGGGATTCTTGTTTGCCCAGATCTACCTCGAAACGGCAGCCATTGGGCTCCATCGTACTCAAAGTGACGCTCCAGCCCTGGTTTTCACAGATGCGCTGCACCAATGACAACCCCAGTCCAAGGCCTTCTCCGCGTTTTTCGCTGCCGCGCACGAAGGGTTTGAACATTTCCTCGCGCTTTTCCTCGGGAATGCCTACACCCGAGTCCTCGACCACGAAGCCGTTGTCGTTGAGCGTCAGCCGGATGAAACCCTGCTCGGTGTAGTGCAGGGCATTACGCAGCAGGTTACCCATCACGGCATTGAGCAGTGTGGCGTTGTAACGGGTGTCCGGCGGATTGCCCGGCTCGAAAATCAGCTTCAGCCCTTTGGATTCGATCGGCTCGCGCCACACGCCCAACAGATTGTCCGCCACCTGACCCAGACTGTGCCGCGGCGCCGCCCCGGCATCTTCGCGCTGGGCACGGGCCAGCATCAGGAAGGTCTGCACCAGTTCGCGCATTTCTTCGCTGGCACGAGCAATACGCTCGACCTGGGCGCGGCCGCGCTGATCGATGCCCGGGTTTTCCAGCAGCAGTTCACAGGAGGTGGCCAATACCATCAGCGGTGTGCGCAATTCGTGGCTGACGTCACTGGTGAACAACCGCTCACGGGTCAAAGCCTGACGCAAACGCCCGAGCGTCGCATCGAAGGCCACCGCCAGCTCACCCACTTCGTCAGCGGCGTAGTCGGGCGCCAGCGGCGGGGCCAGCCCCAGCAACTGATCGCGATGACGCACCTGACGCGCCAACCGGACCACCGGTGCCATCACCTTGCGCGCCAGCACCCAGCCAAGGAAAACCGCCAGCGCCAGACTGAGCACGAAGCCCACCAGCACCACGGCAAACAGCACGCGCTCGCGCTCTTCGAAATCGCTTTGATCCTGCAGCAACACGTAACGCCGACCGTCGACGATTTCGACCATCGCGTGATAGGACAGATGTTCGCGGAAGACTTCGTGGAACCCCGAATCCAGATGCCGCAGGTCCTTGGGCAACTCGAAGTCCCCCGGGCCGCCGCTGAAGTAGAACAACTGGTCCGGCTCCGGCCGATGGCTCCAGTCCGAAACGTTGTCCATCAGCAACAGACGCTGCAGGTCGCCGCCCAGTCCAGCAGAAATCAGTTTTTCTTCCACCAGGTGCACGGTCGCGACAATGCCCATGGCGAAGGCCCCCGCCACCAGTGCGCTCATCAGCGCAAAGGCGATGATGATCCGCTGGGCAAGGCTCTGCTTAAACTCCATCGCGGCCCTCGGCCAAGCGATAACCCACGCCGTGCACGGTGTGCAGCAGTGGTTTGGCGAACGGCTTGTCGATCACCTGACGCAATTGGTGAACGTGGCTACGCAGGCTGTCGCTGTCCGGGCAATCGTCGCCCCACAGGGCTTCTTCGAGAATTTCCCGACGCAGGACATGCGGGCTCTTCTGCATCAGAACCGCGAGCAATTTCAGCCCGACCGGGTTGAGCTTGAGCAGTTTGCCTTCGCGGGTCACTTCCAGCGTGTCGAGGTCGTAGCTCAGGTCGCCGACCTGCAGGGAACGGCGGCCACCGCCCTGGGTGCGGCGCATCACGGCTTCGATTCGTGCAGCCAGTTCCGACAGCGCGAAAGGCTTGACCAGGTAATCGTCAGCCCCGGACTTGAAGCCCTGCAAACGATCATCGAGCTGATCGCGGGCGGTGAGCATGATCACCGGCGTGTCGCGGCGGGCATCTTCACGCAGGCGTTTGCACAGGGTGTAGCCGTCGATGCCCGGCAACATGATGTCGAGCACGATCAGGTCATAGTGCTCGGTGGCTGCCAGATGCAGGCCCGACAGACCGTCCTGGGCGCAATCGACGGTATAGCCTTTCAGGCCCAGGTAATCGGCCAGGTTGGCCAGGATATCGCGGTTGTCTTCGACCAATAGAATTCGCATGGGCACCTCTTCCGTACACAGTAACGGCCGTCATGGCCCGCGCAGCTTAAGGCCTGTTTCGGCTCAGGGCCAGCGCTGGTGCCCCGGCGGATGAAATTGCCCGGAAGAAATAAATCTTTAACAAAGTTTTCACTATCGATTCACAACCTGACTACAGTGGCGCCGCGAAACTCTCGCGCCATTGATAAAAGGAAAAGAAAACAATGGGTTTCTTCAAGACAGCGCCTATGCGCTATCTGTTGTTGGTCACCGGCGCCTGGCTGGTCGTGTTTCTCCTCACCCGCACCGTACTGCTGCTGACTCATCTGGATGAGGCCGGTGGCGGTGCGCTGTCCGTGTTCGGCGTCGGTCTGGTCTACGACCTGGGCTTTCTCGCCTACGCGGCCCTGCCGATGGGCCTGTATCTGCTGCTGTGCCCGCCGGGCCTGTGGCGGCGGCGCGGTCACCGCTGGTTCCTGCAGGGGCTGTTGACGGTCAGCCTGTACGCCATGCTGTTCACGGCGGTGGCCGAGTGGCTGTTCTGGGATGAGTTCGGGGTGCGCTTCAATTTCATCGCCGTCGATTATCTGGTGTATTCCGACGAAGTGCTGAACAACGTGCTGGAGTCCTACCCGATCGGCAAGTTGCTGAGCATCCTGGCGGTGCTGGCCATCGCGTTGAGTTTCGCACTGCGCAAACCGTTCAACGCGGCGCTGGATGCCCCGCTGCCGCCATTGCGCGGGCGGCTGCTCAATGCATTGGCCTTGCTGGTTGTCGCGGGTCTGAGCCTGCAACTGATCAGCCAGGACGCACCGCGCGCCCAGGGCGGCAACGCCTATCAGAACGAACTGGCGAGCAACGGCCCGTATCAGTTCTTCGCCGCGTTCCGTAACAACGAGCTGGACTACAGCCAGTTCTACAAGAGCCTGCCAGCGGACAAAGTCGCCGGTCAGATGCGTGCCGAATTGAACGAGCCCAATGCCCGCTTCGTCGGTCAGGATCCACAGGACATCCGTCGCGATATCGATAACCCGGGCGTCACCCGCAAACCGAACATCGTGCTGGTGACCATCGAAAGCCTCAGCGCCAAATACCTGGGCAGCAATGGTGATGGCCGCAACCTGACGCCGAACCTCGACGCATTGCGCAAGCAGAGCCTGTATTTCAACAATTTCTACGCCACCGGCACCCGTACCGACCGGGGTCTGGAAGCCATCACCCTGGCCATTCCGCCGACCCCGGGCCGTTCGATCGTCAAGCGCATCGGTCGCGAGAGCGGTTTTGCCAGCCTCGGCCAGCAACTGAGCGCGGTCGGCTATGACAGCGTGTTCGTCTACGGTGGCCGTGGCTACTTCGACAACATGAACGCGTTCTTCAGCGGCAACGGCTATCGCGTTGTCGACCAGAGCAGCGTCGATGAGTCGGAGATTCACTTCAAGAATGCCTGGGGCATGGCCGACGAGGATCTGTACAAGCAGACGCTGAAACTGGCGGACGCCGACTACGCCAAGCAGCAACCTTTCCTGTTGCAGTTGATGACCACCTCCAACCATCGCCCGTACACCTACCCGGAAAACCGCATCGACATCAAATCCGGCAACGGTCGCGATGGTGCGGTGAAGTACACCGACTACGCCATCGGCCAGTTCCTGGAGCAGGCGCGGCAGAAACCGTGGTTCGACAACACGATCTTCATCTTCGTCGCCGACCACACCGCCGGCAGCGCGGGCAAAGAAGACCTGCCGATCACCAACTACCAGATCCCGCTGTTCATCTATGCACCGAAGCTGATCGAGCCACGGGAAAACGCACAACTGGCCAGCCAGATCGACCTCGCGCCGACGCTGCTAGGGCTGTTGAACCTGGATTACCAATCGACGTTCTTTGGTCGCAACCTGCTGGCGGACAACCCGCTGCCACCTCGGGTCGTGGTGGGCAACTATCAGCATCTGGGGCTGTTCGACGGCAAGGATCTGGCGATCCTCAGCCCGCGCCAAGGCCTGCGTCGGCATGACGACGCACTGACCGAAAGCCGCGAGTCCCGGGTCAACAGCGACGACCCGCTGGTCAGCCGCGCCATCTCGTATTACCAAACCGCCAGTTATGGCTTCAAGCAACAGCTGCTTGGCTGGAAAGCACCCAAGGAGGGTGCCGCGCAAGTCAGCGATCGTTAATCGAAGCGCCCCGGACTGATGCTCCGGGGCGTTTTCCCGTTCTGGACCCGTCATGTCATCAAGCGTTGTACGCCCTGCCCCTCGCCCGCTGAACTTCTGGCTGTGCCTGGGGATTCCCGCCGTCGCGGCCACTCTTCTGATCCTGCTGGAACTCACCGATCTGGACATGAACCTGGCGCGCATGTTCTACGACCCCGCCGCTGGCGACTTCATCGGACGCCACAGTTACTTCCTGGAAAACATCCTTCACGATCGCGCCAAGCAGGTGGTGATCGCGTTCTCGGTGTTCGCCGTCATTGGTTTCATCGGTGCGTTTTTCATCGACCGGATCAAACCGTACAAGCGTGAACTGGGCTGTCTGGTGCTGTCCCTGGGCCTGGCGACCTCATTCGTGACACCAATGAAAGCCGTGACTGCTGTGCAGTGCCCGTGGAGTCTTGAGCAGTTCGGCGGCCATGAAACCTACAGCAAACTGCTGGATCACCGCCCGCCGACCGACAAGCCCGGCCGCTGCTGGCCCGGTGGTCATGCGGCTACGGGGTTCACCTTGTTTGCGCTGTTTTTCGTGCTGCGTGATCGGCGTCCGCGACTGGCGCGGCAGGCGTTCATCTTTGCCTTTGCGCTGGGTTCGGTGTTCTCGATCAGCCGGATGATGCAGGGCGCACACTTCTTTTCGCACAACGTGTGGACGGCGATTTTCTGCTGGCTGATCTGTCTGGGGTCGTATTACTGTGTGCTGTATCGCCCGACCGTGAAAGCTAAAGCGGTCATGAAGGCACAACCGGTAAACGCCTGATTACTCAAACGCCAGTTAACAAAATCAGGACATTAAAAAACCCCGCCTGCTCATCGCAGGCGGGGTTTTTCGTTTCGCGGTAAGGCTGGCTTACATCATGCCGCCCATGCCACCCATGCCGCCCATGTCCGGCATACCGCCGCCTACTGCACCTTCTTTCTTCGGTGCGTCAGCAACAGCGGCTTCGGTGGTCAGGATCAGACCGCCGATCGACGATGCAGCTTGCAGAGCGGAACGGGTTACCTTGGTTGGGTCCAGGATGCCCATTTCGATCATGTCGCCGTACTCGCCAGTCGCAGCGTTGTAACCGAAGTTACCTTTGCCGTTCTTGACTTCGTTGACCACAACGCTTGGCTCGTCGCCGCTGTTGGCAGCGATCTGACGCAGCGGTGCTTCAACGGCACGACGCAGAACAGCGATACCTACGTCCTGGTCGGCGTTGTCGCCTTTCAGGTTGATGATCGCATTCAGAGCGCGGATCAGCGCAACGCCACCGCCAGGTACCACGCCTTCTTCAACGGCTGCGCGGGTTGCGTGCAGGGCGTCTTCAACGCGGGCTTTCTTCTCTTTCATTTCAACTTCGGAACCGGCACCAACCTTGATCACTGCAACGCCGCCGGACAGCTTGGCCAGACGCTCTTGCAGTTTTTCACGGTCGTAGTCCGAGGAAGTCTCGGCAACCTGGGCACGGATCTGAGCGATACGCGCCTGGATGTCGCCTTCAACGCCAGCACCGTCAACGATGATGGTGTTTTCCTTGGACAGGGTCACGCGCTTGGCGCTGCCCAGGTGTTCCAGAGTGGTGCTTTCCAGGCTCAGGCCGATCTCTTCGGAGATAACGGTACCGCCGGTCAGAACGGCGATGTCCTGCAGCATGGCCTTGCGACGGTCGCCGAAGCCTGGAGCCTTGACGGCTGCGACTTTGACGATGCCACGCATGTTGTTCACGACCAGAGTCGCCAGGGCTTCGCCTTCAACGTCTTCGGCAACGATCAGCAGTGGACGGCCGGCTTTGGCAACGGCTTCCAGCACTGGCAGCATTTCGCGGATGTTCGAGATCTTCTTGTCGACCAGCAGGATCAGCGCGCCTTCCAGCTCGGCAACCATGGTTTCCGGCTTGTTGACGAAGTACGGCGACAGGTAGCCACGGTCGAACTGCATGCCTTCTACGACCGACAGTTCGTTTTCCAGGCCCGAGCCTTCTTCAACGGTGATCACGCCTTCTTTACCGACTTTTTCCATGGCTTCGGCAATGATGTCGCCGATGGAGTTGTCGGAGTTGGCGGAGATGGTGCCAACCTGAGCGATCGCTTTGGTGTCGGTGCATGGCGCGGACAGCTTTTTCAGCTCGGCAACGACAGCGATGGTCGCTTTGTCGATACCGCGCTTCAGGTCCATCGGGTTCATGCCGGCAGCGACGGCTTTCAGGCCTTCGTTGACGATCGACTGAGCCAGAACGGTAGCGGTGGTAGTACCGTCACCAGCGTCATCGTTGGCACGGGAGGCAACGTCTTTGACCAGCTGCGCGCCCATGTTTTCGAAACGGTCTTCCAGCTCGATTTCCTTGGCAACGGAAACGCCGTCCTTGGTGATGGTCGGAGCGCCGAAGCTCTTCTCGAGGATCACGTTACGGCCTTTCGGGCCCAGGGTCGCTTTTACCGCGTCAGCCAGGACGTTTACGCCAACCAGCATTTTCTTGCGGGCGGAATCGCCGAATTTAACTTCTTTAGCAGCCATGATCGATATTCCTTAAATACTTTGTAGTAGCGGGAAAATGAACGGGGGTAATCAGCCTTCGATAACGGCGAGGATTTCGTTCTCGCTCATTACCAGCAGGTCTTCGCCGTCGACTTTCACGGTGTTGCTGCCGGAGTACGGACCGAACACAACCTTGTCGCCCACTTTCACGGACAGTGCGCGCACTTCACCGCTTTCCAGTGCCTTGCCCGGGCCTACAGCCAGAATCTCACCGTGGTTGGCTTTTTCAGCAGCCGAACCTGGCAGGACGATACCGCCAGCGGTTTTCTTTTCTTCTTCGCTGCGACGGATGACGACGCGGTCATGCAGAGGACGAAGCTTCATTGTCGATCTCTCCTAATTGTGGTTTTCATCGGCCGGTGTAGTCCCGGCGGGTTTAACGAATCCGGCCTGCGCCGGTTGCGGCTCGTCGAGCGAACCGCGGAAGTCTGTCCGGTTCAAATACCGGAAACCTTTCGGTGACCGATACATAAGGGCGCATAAGCTTATTACAAGGGCAGGCCTAAAATTTTTTCATCGCGGCTCGTGATGTGCACGGCCATAAACGAACACGGCACCCGAAGGTGCCGTGTGAGTGCAGAAGTTACTTGGTATCGCGGTGTTCGAACTCGCCTTCGATCACATCGCCTTCGCGGCCCAGGGGCTGGCGCGGTGCGGGACCGCCGCGAGGTTGCAGGTCATCGGCGAACGCGCGCTGACGCATGGCCTGTTCTTCGGCACGCTGGCGCATCTTGTTGGCGAACAGACGACGGCTGAACGGCAACAGCAGGATCAGACCGGCCACGTCGCTGATGAAACCCGGCAGGATCAGCAGACCACCGGCCAGGGCCAGCATCAGGCCTTCAAGCATGGTCTGCGCAGGCAGTTCGCCGCGGTTCAGGCTTTCACGGGCACGCAGGGCGGTGGCCAGTCCGGCGATACGCAGCACGAATACGCCGAACATCGAGCCGAGAATGATCAGCAGCAGGGCCGGGAAAAATCCGATCGAACCTGCCACTTTGACGAATACGAACAGCTCCAACACCGGGAACAGCAGAAAGAGCAACAAAAAAGGGCGCATCAAAGTTTCCTCAACGCAAGAAATGCCTTGCAGTAAGCCTTAGATGACGTCGCCCTTTCGTGAATTCAAGCGTCGGCCACCGCATTTTTTGGCCAGACCTCGGCGTGAGCCAGAGAAACCAAGGCTTCGCGCACTTGTATCGGCGTATGACAAGGCGCTTGAAACGGCAGCCAGTACAGCGCCTGACCGATGCGCAGGTGCATGCCTTCGGTGTCGATCCCGGCCATTTGTGCCGGTACGGTTTTCGGCAGCCCGGCGAGGTCGACGTAATGCGCGATGGCCTTGGCGTGGTCGCTGTTCATGTGCTCGACCATGCTGATCTCGGCCTTGCCGGCGAACGGGTTGGCCAGGGTCAGGTGATCGACCCAGTGGATCGCGCCGAAACCGCCGATGTAGCGATGACGCACAGGCTTGAGCACCCAGAAATCGAAATCGTGGGCCTTGTGGTAATTCTGCGAATCGGGGAAATAGCGGTAGTAACGCTCGGCGGCGGCTTCGATGGCGGCTGCGTCTTCGAGTTTTTCCGCTTCCGCCAGATAGGTCAGGCGACCAACGGCTTGCACATCGTCAGCCTCGCGCTCTCCCACCAGCAGCGAACATTTCGGATCTTTCTGCAGGTTGTGGGTGTGCTGGGCGATGCGGCTGATCAGGATCAGCGGCCGGCCCTGCTCGTCCAGGCAGTAAGGAACCACGGAGCCAAACGGAAAACCGGGCATTGATTTGGAGTGGGTCGACAGCACGCCACGGTATTCCTTGAGAAGCAATTCTCGGGCATTCTTAGCCGCTTCAACGCTCAATTTATGACTCCTTAATTAGAATCCGTCGAAAAAACGGACGGGCAACCTGGATTACGTCCCGGTCGCCATCGGGGCAGTTCTCATGTGCAGCCGGGCCATGTCGGGCGCAGATCGAGAGGCTCTCTAAAGGACACCACTCTGACCTGCTCTCGGGGACATGCGAATGCAACTCAACGACAAAGTAATCATTATCACTGGCGGTTGCCAAGGCTTGGGCCGCTCGATGGCCGAGTATTTCGCAGGCAAGGGCGCGAAGCTGGCACTGGTCGACCTGAACCAGGAAAAACTCGATGACGCCGTCGCGGCCTGCAAGGCCAAGGGCGTCGAGGCCCGCAGCTATCTGTGCAACGTCGCCAACGAAGAACAGGTGACACACATGGTTGCCCAGGTCGCCGAAGACTTCGGCGCGATCCACGGCCTGATCAACAACGCCGGGATCCTGCGCGATGGCCTGCTGCTCAAGGTCAAGGACGGCGAAATGACCAAGATGAGCCTGGCCCAATGGCAGGCGGTGATCGACGTCAACCTGACCGGCGTATTCCTCTGCACCCGTGAAGTGGCGGCAAAAATGGTCGAGCTGAAGAACAGCGGCGCGATCATCAACATCTCGTCGATCTCCCGCGCGGGCAACGTCGGCCAGACCAACTACTCCGCCGCCAAGGCCGGTGTGGCGGCAGCGACCGTGACCTGGGCCAAGGAACTGGCGCGCTACGGCATCCGCGTGGCGGGCATCGCACCGGGCTTCATCGAAACCGAGATGACCCTGGGCATGAAGCCGGAAGCGCTGGAGAAAATGACTTCGGGCATTCCACTCAAGCGCATGGGCAAGCCGGAAGAGATCGCCCATTCTGCGGCGTACATCTTCGAGAACGACTACTACACCGGCCGGATTCTGGAGATGGACGGCGGGTTGCGCATCTGACCTCTGCCGCGCAATGAAAAACGCCCCGGTGCACTGGCACCGGGGCGTTTTTTGTTTAAAACACAGCCATCAATCGTCGCTGATGGTGATGTTCGGCATCGCCGGCGACGCCGCTTCCTGCAACACAATCCGCGCACCGACGTGGCGGGCCAGTTCCTGATAGACCATGGCGATCTGGCTGTCCGGCTCGGAAATCACCGTCGGCTTGCCGCCATCGGCCTGTTCGCGGATCAGCATCGACAGTGGCAGCGATGCCAGCAGTTCGACGCCGAACTGGGTCGCCAGCTTCTCGCCACCGCCCTCACCGAACAGATGCTCGGCATGCCCGCAGTTCGAGCAGATGTGCACGGCCATGTTTTCCACCACGCCCAGCACCGGAATGTTGACCTTGCGGAACATCTCCACGCCCTTTCGCGCATCGAGCAGCGCCAGATCCTGCGGGGTGGTGACGATCACTGCACCGGCCACCGGGACTTTCTGCGCCAGGGTCAGCTGGATGTCGCCGGTGCCTGGCGGCATGTCGATGACCAGATAATCCAGGTCGCCCCAGGCGGTTTGCGTGACCAGTTGCAGCAGCGCGCCGGAGACCATCGGCCCGCGCCAGACCATCGGCGTGTTGTCGTCAGTCAGGAAGGCCATCGACATGACTTCCACGCCATGGGCCTGCAGCGGCACGAACCACTTCTGATCCTTGACCTGCGGGCGGGTGCCCTCGGGAATGCCGAACATGATGCCCTGGCTCGGGCCGTAGATATCGGCGTCGAGAATCCCGACCTTCGCGCCTTCACGGGCCAGTGCCAGCGCCAGGTTGGCGGCGGTGGTGGATTTGCCCACGCCACCCTTGCCGGACGCCACGGCGACCACGTTCTTGACGTTGGCCAGCCCCGGAATCTGCGCCTGGGCCTTGTGCGCAGCGATCACGCTGTTGACCTCGACCTTGGCCGACACCACGCCGTCGAGGTTTTCGATGGCCAGTTGCAGCAATTGCGCCCAGCCGCTCTTGAACAGACCGGCGGCATAACCGATTTCCAGCTGCACGCTGACGCGGTCACCGGTGATTTCGATGTTGCGCACGCAACCGGCGCTGACCGGGTCCATGTTCAGGTAAGGGTCGGTGTATTGGCTGAGGACGGCTTCCACCGCTGCGCGAGTGACGGCGCTCATGGGCAACTCCGATAACAAGACTGGGAAAAGATGGCGGGTATCCTACCCCTTCTGTCCTCCGGACGGCATGCCCGGCAACGATTTGCAGGGGTGAAATATCTTTCCCGGCGCTTTATAGTGGCCGACCTCCGTTTCATCAAGTAGCGAAGCCCCACATGTCCGAACCACGCAAGATTCTCGTCACCAGCGCCCTGCCCTACGCCAACGGTTCGATCCACCTTGGCCATATGCTGGAGTACATCCAGACCGATATGTGGGTGCGCTTCCAGAAGCATCGCGGCAATCAGTGCATTTATGTCTGCGCCGACGACGCCCACGGTTCGGCGATCATGCTGCGCGCGGAAAAGGAAGGCATCACCCCGGAACAACTGATCGCCAACGTCCAGGCCGAACACAGCGCCGACTTTGCCGAGTTCCTGGTGGACTTCGACAACTTCCACTCCACTCACGCCGAAGAAAACCGTGAGCTGTCGAGTCAGATCTACCTGAAGCTGCGTGACGCCGGGCACATCGCCCAACGTTCGATCACCCAGTATTTCGACCCGGAAAAGAAAATGTTCCTGGCCGACCGCTTCATCAAGGGCACCTGCCCGAAATGCGGCACCGAAGACCAGTACGGCGACAACTGCGAAAAATGCGGTGCAACCTACGCGCCGACCGACCTGAAGGATCCGAAGTCGGCAATCTCCGGCGCCACCCCGGTGCTCAAGGATTCCCAGCACTTCTTCTTCAAGCTGCCTGACTTCCAGCAGATGCTGCAGACCTGGACCCGCAGCGGCACCCTGCAGGATGCCGTCGCCAACAAGATCGCCGAATGGCTGGACGCCGGCCTGCAACAGTGGGACATCTCCCGCGATGCGCCGTACTTCGGTTTCGAGATCCCGGGCGAGCCGGGCAAGTACTTCTACGTGTGGCTGGATGCGCCGATCGGCTACATGGCCAGCTTCAAGAACCTGTGCAACCGCACGCCGGAGCTGGACTTCGACGCGTTCTGGGGCAAGGACTCCACCGCCGAGCTGTACCACTTCATCGGCAAGGACATCGTCAACTTCCACGCCCTGTTCTGGCCGGCGATGCTCGAAGGCGCGGGTTTCCGCAAGCCGACCGGGATCAACGTGCACGGCTACCTGACCGTCAACGGTCAGAAGATGTCCAAGTCCCGCGGCACCTTCATCAAGGCCCGTACCTACCTGGATCACCTGTCGCCGGAATACCTGCGCTACTACTACGCGGCCAAACTGGGCCGTGGCGTGGACGACCTCGACCTGAACCTCGAAGACTTCGTGCAGAAGGTCAACTCCGACCTGGTCGGCAAAGTCGTCAACATCGCCAGCCGTTGCGCCGGTTTCATCCAGAAGGGCAACGCCGGCCTGCTGGTGGACAACAACGCCGCGCCGGAACTGACCGAAGCGTTCCTGGCCGCCGCGCCGAGCATCGCCGACGCCTATGAAGCCCGCGATTTTGCCCGTGCCATGCGCGAAACCATGGCTTTGGCCGACCGCGCCAACGCCTGGATCGCCGACAAGGCACCGTGGTCGCTGAACAAGCAGGAAGGCAAGCAGGATGAAGTCCAGGCGGTCTGCGCCACGGCGATCAACCTGTTCCGCCAGCTGGTGATCTTCCTCAAGCCGGTGCTGCCGGTGCTGGCCGCCGATGCCGAGGCGTTCCTCAACGTCGCCCCGCTGACCTGGAACGACCACACCACCCTGCTGGCCAACCACCAGTTGAACGAATTCAAACCGTTGATGACCCGCATCGACCCGGTAAAAGTGCAAGCCATGACCGACGCCTCGAAAGAAGACCTGACCGCCAGCCAGACCGACACCGGTGCTGCCGAGCCTGCCGGCAACGGCGAACTGGCCAAGGATCCGCTGTCGCCGGAAATCGACTTCGACACCTTCGCCGCCGTCGACCTGCGCGTGGCGCTGATCGTCAAGGCCGAACACGTGGAAGGCGCGGACAAGCTGCTGCGCCTGACCCTGGATATCGGTGACGAGCAACGCAACGTGTTCTCCGGGATCAAGAGCGCTTACCCGGATCCGTCCAAGCTCGACGGTCGTCTGACCATGATGATTGCCAACCTCAAGCCACGGAAAATGAAGTTCGGCATCTCCGAAGGTATGGTGATGGCAGCCGGCCCTGGCGGTGAAGAAATCTACCTGCTGAGCCCGGACAGCGGCGCCAAGCCGGGTCAGCGCATCAAGTAAGGTTCTGCACTGATCGATCCCACAGGCGTACCCCGTGCGCCTGTGGGATTTTTCATATCTGGTCCGCCCGTCATGGCGGCCGGATAATGCCTAATCTTAAGTGACACCCGCCCGCTCTCACCGGCAGAACCATGACCGAACTCGTGCTTACGCTCTTCAGTGCTGCGCTGATCAACAACTTCGTGTTGCATTGGCCGCTGGGCGTCGATCCGCTGCTGGCGGGCGAACGCCGTCAGGTGCATGCGCTGGGGCTGGCAACATTGTGTCTGATGCTGATTGTCGGTGTGGCGGGTTACGTGATCTGGCATTGGCTGCTGGTGCCGTTGCAACTGGAGTTCCTGCGCCTGTTCGTATTCCTGCCGCTGAGCGTCCTGCTGATCGCACCTTTGTTGAAGTGGCTGGCGCGATGGCGACCCGATATGCCGTTCGACGGCTTGTGGCCGCTGCTGCTGGGCAATGCCGGTGTGCTGGGGCTGACGCTGATCAACGCGCAAGCGGATAAAGGCCTGTTTCATGCAGCGGCGCTGAGCCTCGGCGCCGGCCTGGGTTTCTGGCTGGTGTTGAGCCTGTTCAGCGATTTACGCGAACGCACGGCCGACAACGATATTCCCCTGCCCTTTCGTGGCCTGCCGATCCAGTTGATTGGTGCCGGACTGATGGCGGTGGCTTTTCTCGGATTCAGTGGACTGATCAAAACATGAGTCTGATTCAACGCATCGATGCCCTGCTGCCGCAGACCCAATGCGGCAAGTGCGGCCATCCCGGATGCAAACCCTACGCGGAAGGCATCGCCGCCGGCGAGCCGATCAACAAGTGCCCGCCGGGTGGCGACGAAACCATCGCGGCACTGGCGGAACTGCTGAAGATTCCGGTGCTGGAACTGGATATCAGCCGTGGCACCGCACCGCCGCAAGTGGCGTTTATCCGCGAAGCCGAATGCATCGGCTGCACCAAGTGCATTCAGGCCTGCCCGATCGATGCCATCGTCGGCGCGGCAAAACTGATGCACACGGTGATCATCGACGAGTGCACCGGTTGCGACCTGTGCGTGGCACCCTGCCCGGTGGATTGCATCGAAATGCACCCGCTGCCGCCCGGCACGTTGCCAGTGGTGGGTGGCCTGGCCAACAGTCTCGAAGAACAACAGGCGCGCACCGCCAAGCGCGATCACGCCCGGCAACGTTTCGAACGGCGTAACGCCCGGCTGCAAAGAGAAGAACAGCAGAAACAGGCCGAACGCGAAGCTCGCGCACAACGTGCAGCACAGGTTGAAGTTGCGTCCACCACGCTTGATCCGGTGCAGGCAGCGCTGGAACGGGTGCGCGCGCAGAAAGCCGCAACCGCCGATGCCGCGCTGAAAAAGGCCAAGATCGATGTGGCGATGAGCCGCGCCCAGTTGCACAAATCGCTGAAAGCCTTCGGCCATCCGCCGACCTTCGAACAGCAGTCGCAATTGATCGTTTTACAGCAGCAATTCGAAGCCGCTGAACAGGCGCTGGCCAAACTGGAAAGCAGCGCCGCACCTGCGCCGGTCGTGACAACCCCGGCGAAAGACGCCGATCTGAAACGAGCAAAAATCCAGCTGGCGATGCGCCGTGCCGAGCTGAAAAAGGCGCAGACCGCAGAGGCTCCACCGGAGCAGATTGCTGCGCTCGAACAAGCGCTGCGTGACGCCGAGCAAGCGTTGCACGACGCAGAAGCCGCCAGCGATCAACCGGCCCCCGACCTTGTGCGCGTGGAGAAACGTCCGATCGACAACCAGCTTCGTCAGCTGAAAACCGAACTGGCCTACGCGCGCGCCGACCTGAACAAACTGCAACGACGTGACGGCACGCCAGCCGAAGTCCTCGACAAGGCCCGCACCCGCCTGCAAGAGGCGGAGCGGCAGGTGGAAGCTCATGTCATCCATTGAAACCAGGGACGAACGCCTGCAACAGGCGATGAAGCTGGTTTTGCTGGCGATATTGCCGGGGTTGCTGGCGTTGTTCTGGTTTTACGGCTGGGGGGTGTTGATCAACCTGATCCTCTCCGTCGCCACAGCCTTGAGCGTCGAAGCTGCCGTGACCTCTCTGCGCCGGCAGCCGCTGCAAGCGACCCTGACCGATGGCAGCGCGGTGGTCAGCGCCACGCTGCTGGCCATCGCCCTGCCGCCTTACTGCCCGTGGTGGCTGACGGTCACGGCGATCGGCTCGGGCCTGCTATTGGGCAAACATTTGTACGGTGGCGTGGGCCGAAACCCTTTCAATCCAGCCATGCTCGGCTTTGCCCTGGTGATGGTGATGTTTCCGCAGCCGATGACTCATTGGCCTGCCCATGGGATGGATCTGACGGCGGCTTTTGGCCAGGTATTCAACTTGGGCACGCAGCCGGACGCCTGGGTTCAGGCCACCGCGCTGGACAGTCTGCGCATCAACAAAAGCCTGACCATGGACGAACTGTTTGCCGGCAATCCGGCGTTCGGCCGTTTTGGCGGGCACGGCGTCGAATGGGCGAACCTGGCATTCCTCGCCGGCGGGCTGTTCCTGCTGCAGCGTCGGGTGATCGGCTGGCAGGCGCCGGTCGGCATGCTCGCCAGCCTGTTCGTCATCAGCCTGCTGTGCTGGAATGGCTCAGGGTCCGACTCCCATGGCTCACCACTGTTTCATCTGCTGAGTGGCGCTACCATGCTTGGCGCGTTCTTCATCGTCACCGAGCCGGTTTCCGGTGCAAAAAGCTCGCTCGCACGCCTGTTGTTCGGCGTGGGCGCTGGCCTGCTGACCTATCTGATTCGCACCTGGGGCGGCTACCCGGATGGCGTGGCGTTCGCGGTATTGCTGATGAATCTGTGCGTGCCGGCGCTGGAACGCATTGCAGCCGCTCGTCAGGCGCAGGTGAAGCCATGAACCGCACGAACAGCCTGATCACCCTGGCGCTGCTGGCGACTATTGGTGTCGGCGTGACGTATGTCGTGCAACGCAGCAATGCGCCGCACATCGCTGCCGAACAGCGTCAGCTCGAGAGTCGCAAACTGCTGGACGTGCTTTCAGTCGATGCGTACGACAATCAGCCTCTCGAACAGCCTCTGGCGCTGGCCGACACCCACTTGAGCCACAGCGAGCTGCTGGGTGGTTATCAGGCGACCAAGGCCGGCCAACCGGTGGCGGTGCTGCTGCGCACCCGGAGCGAGGGCTATGCGGGTCCCATCGAGTTGCTGATTGCCATCGATGCTAATGGCCGATTGCTCGGCGTGAAAACCCTGGAGCAAACGGAAACACCGGCACTGGGCGGGCACATCGGCGACTGGCCGAACACCTGGCTGCAGGCGTTTATCGGCAAATCCGGCAGCCAACCGACCGATGCCGGATGGGCCCTGAAAAAGGATCAGGGACAATTCGACCAGATCGCAGGTGCAACCATCACGTCCCGCGCAGCCATCAACGCCATCCACGATGCCCTGCGTTACTTCGACGGCCACCGGACAACCCTGCTCGGGAGCGCGCCATGAACACGTCAGCGACACTGTCGAACTCAATGATGCTGGTGCTGTTGATCGGCGCCACTGACTCCGTGGCGGGCGCGCTGGCGATTGTGCTGATGTTCGCTGTTGTGGTGAGCCTGTATGGCGTGTGCATGGCACCGCTGCGGGCACGACTGAGCGGCGAGAGCCTGTTACCGGTCAGCCTGGTGCTGGCCGCGACGTTGACGGGGTGTGCCGATATTCTGCTGCAACGCAGCGCTGTGCAGTGGCATCAACTGGTCAGCCTTTACGTCGGCCTGATCGGTTTGCAGTGCGTCATATTCGAACACAACGGATTATTTCGACTGCCAGCCCGAGGACGTCTGAAACAGTGCGGCTTGTTCATCGCACTGATGACCGTGCTGGCGGTGTTGCGCGAGCTGCTCGGTCAGGGCAGCATCGGCCATCACCTGTCGGATCACTGGCAAGGCTTGATTCTGTCCGGCGACGGCCTGCATTTCGCGACGCTCGCTCCCGGCGCCTTCATATTGCTGGGGCTGTTGCTCGCCGCCCGTCAGGCCTGCACTCACTCGCTCCGCCGCCCCACCCGAGGAAACGCATCACCCATGAATGCCGCAAAACGTCTGGAGATCTTCCGCCGGTTTCACGAGGACAATCCCGAACCCAAGACCGAACTCGCCTATTCTTCGCCTTTCGAATTGTTGATCGCGGTGATTCTGTCCGCGCAATCGACTGACGTCGGGGTGAACAAGGCGACGGCAAAGCTTTACCCGGTGGCCAACACACCGGCCGCCATTCATGCACTGGGCGTCGAAGGTCTGTCCGAGTACATCAAGACTATCGGCCTCTATAACAGCAAGGCCAAAAACGTGATCGAAACCTGTCGCATGCTGGTCGAACTGCACAATGGCGAAGTCCCGCAGACGCGCGAAGAGCTGGAGGCATTGCCCGGCGTTGGCCGCAAGACCGCCAACGTCGTGCTCAATACCGCGTTCCGACAGTTGACGATGGCGGTGGACACCCACATTTTCCGGGTCAGCAACCGCACCGGTATTGCCCCTGGCAAGAATGTGGTCGAAGTGGAAAACAAACTGATGAAGTTTGTGCCAAAGCAATACCTGCTCGATTCACACCACTGGCTCATTCTTCACGGTCGCTATGTGTGCCTGGCCCGCAAGCCGCGGTGTGGCAGCTGTCGGATCGAAGACTTGTGCGAATACAAGGCCAAAACTTCGGACGATTGAGCGTCTATTGGAATTATTGATATTGCGATTGAAAAAATCTTTTTTACGATCTGCTGGATTATCGATATAAGGAGCGCCAAAGGCAGTCTTAGCCTGGAGTTAACCTTATGAGCACCAGCAAAGAGCAAGTGGACGTAGAAGACGATTTCGTCGCAGATGCGGACGACGAACCGGTGGTTGAGGTCGCCAAGACCAACCTGAGCAAACGCCGGACCATCGATAACATGCTTGAGGAACGCCGACTGCAAAAGCAATTGGCCGATTACGACTTTGATCTCTGACATTTAAAAGCCTCCGCAACGGAGGCTTTTTCGTTTCTGCTGCAAGCTGATGCCGATCTGCCCATGATCCGTCAGCGACTGAAGCGGTCAGACCAGGCCATTGCGCTGGGCCAGTTCGATCAGATCCACCAGCGACCGCGCGTTGAGCTTCAACAGCAACCGTGTCTTGTAGGTGCTGACGGTCTTGTTGCTGAGAAACATGCCATCGGCGATTTCCTTGTTGGTCTTGCCGCGTGCCAGCTGCTGCAACACCATCATCTCGCGCCCGGAAAGACGATCGACCATATCGGCTTCACTGGCATTCCCCAGGCTGGTGCGTACGGTGTGCAACGCCTGATTCGGAAAATAACTGTATCCGGACAGCACAGCCTTGATAGCACTGAGCAGTTCGGTCAGATCCTGTTGTTTGCAAACATATCCTGCTGCCCCGACTGCATGCAGCGCATGGAAAAATGGCCCGGGGCCTGGGACGTCAACACCAACACCTTCAAAGGCATTGCGCTAGTTGTAAGGCGCGCAATGACTTCCAGTCCATCAAGTTTTGGTATACCGATATCGAGAATGACAATATCGGGCATCTGGTCGCGAGCCAGTTGTAATGCATCCACTCCGTTATCCGTTTCTGCAATGACTTCGTAGCCATGACGCTCCATCAGCATACGCACCGCAAGACGAATGACAGGATGATCATCCACGATCAGCACTTTATTCATGGGCAAGTCCAGTTTCGCTGTTCGAATTTTTAGAACCGGCACAATAACGTAGTCATTTCATCCATGGCATAGCGAAGTTCCCTTGCATCAGTAGCGAGAGACACTTCCTACAGGCAATAAAGATTTATCCTACAGAAAAGACTCATGAGCATGACTACTGGATAGCGAACCTTGAAAAAGATGCACTCAGCGGGACAAAAAAACCGAAACAACATACTTATATCCAACCGGATTTTTTTACTATAAACACCAAATACCGGGGAGCAAAATCCTCCAACCACAAAAATCAAAACCACCCAACACAATGAGAAAGATCACTCATGAGTAAAGAATATGTTAAAGATCAACAAAAAAATCACCAACCCCATCAGTGTCATTGCCATATTCGCGTTTATCTCCGAAACGTCCGCAGCGGTGTCCTTGCCCTTCCTTGACAACGACGAACGGGAAATCTACATCTGGTTTCTGATCAGCTTTCCATTTTATTTGTTATTCCTGTTCTTCATTACATTGAACTTCAACTACCGATCCCTTTATGCGCCCTCCGACTTTGATAACGACAAGAACTTTCTCAAAGCTTTTAAAGATGAAGCCCCTGACATTCCAGGCGAGTCCACAGTTCAATCGAACACAGGACCGCATACCGTAAAACTACCAAAACCACTGAGCACACTGTGCATCATTGATATTCGAGGACCGAATACCGAATCAAAAATCGACACGCAATTGAAAAAAATCCCACACCCCGGTAAGAACTTACCAAGAATACTCCTCGTTTTAACCGACGACATGTCGGATATTTTACCGAAAGAAAATTTCGCCAAAACGCTAAAACAAGGAAAAAAAACCATGGGAACGACGCATTGTATTATTTACGATGTCCACTCGCTGAACATCACTGTATTGGGAAAAGTTTAAATTGAGGCGCGGATACACGAAGCGCATCAGTGCGATGCACAAAGTACCCATTGATACGGAAACGCTGATCGGCAACGATCAGGTAAACAGAAGGGTTTTACAACATAGCGGCCTTGTCACAACGACAAGGCCGCTATTTCACATCAGGCCCGAGGGGCTCAGAACAGCTTGCGGCCCTTGTTGGCAGCAATACGCATGCGCAGCGCGTTGAGCTTGATGAAGCCCGCCGCGTCGGCCTGGTTGTAAGCGCCGCCGTCTTCTTCGAAGGTCGCGATGTTGGCGTCGAACAGCGAGTCGTCGGACTTGCGGCCGGTCACGATCACGTTGCCCTTGTACAGTTTCAGGCGCACGACGCCGTTCACGTTGACCTGGGAGGCGTCGATCATCTGTTGCAGCATCAGACGCTCAGGGCTCCACCAGTAGCCGGTGTAGATCAGGCTGGCATACTTCGGCATCAGCTCGTCTTTCAGGTGAGCGACTTCGCGGTCCAGGGTGATCGATTCAATGGCGCGGTGAGCACGCAGCATGATGGTGCCGCCCGGGGTTTCGTAGCAGCCACGGGACTTCATGCCAACATAACGGTTCTCAACGATGTCGAGACGACCGATACCGTGTTGACCACCGATCTTGTTGAGGGTCGCCAGTACGGTGGCCGGGGTCATTTCGACGCCGTCCAGCGCGACGATGTCGCCGTTGCGGTAGGTCAGCTCCAGGTACTGCGGGGTGTCGGGAGCCTTCTCCGGGGAGACGGTCCAGCGCCACATGTCTTCCTCGTGCTCGGTCCAGGTGTCTTCCAGCACGCCGCCTTCATAGGAGATGTGCAGCAGGTTGGCGTCCATCGAGTACGGGGATTTCTTCTTGCCGTGACGCTCGATCGGGATCGCGTGCTTCTCGGCGTAATCCATCAGCTTCTCGCGGGACAGCAGGTCCCACTCGCGCCAAGGGGCGATCACTTTCACGCCTGGCTTGAGCGCGTAGGCACCCAGTTCGAAACGTACCTGGTCGTTGCCCTTGCCGGTCGCGCCGTGGGAAATGGCGTCGGCGCCGGTTTCGTTGGCGATTTCGATCAGACGCTTGGCGATCAGCGGACGCGCGATGGAAGTACCCAGCAGGTACTCGCCTTCGTAAACGGTGTTGGCGCGGAACATCGGGAACACGAAGTCACGCACGAATTCTTCGCGCAGGTCGTCGATGTAGATTTCTTTGACGCCCATGGCCTGCGCCTTGGCGCGAGCCGGCTCGACCTCTTCGCCCTGACCCAGGTCAGCGGTGAAGGTCACGACTTCACAGTTATAAGTATCCTGCAGCCACTTGAGGATCACCGAAGTGTCCAGGCCGCCGGAATACGCCAGAACGACCTTGTTTACGTCCGCCATGCCATCACTCCACGGGGTTCTACGGAAAGCCGAGGAGTCTACCGCTCAAACGCGATAATTTACAGAGGCGCGACAGCTTAAGACGACAAAGCGACAGAATCTGTCGAGAGCGCGACGATGACCGACAGGTCAGGAAGTCGCCGCAGCGTTGGCAGGCGTACTGGCTTGAGGCGCTGGAGCAGTGACCGGTGCCACCCGGGCCAGCTTCACGCTGACTCGCCGGTTTTTCGCCCGGTTGGCGGCGTTGGTGTTCGGTACCAGCGGGTATTGCTCGCCGTGGAAACGCACGGTGATCTGCGATTCGGCGATGCCGTTGGCCTTGAAGAAATCGACCACCGCCAGCGCACGACGGCGCGACAACTCACGATTGGTCAGGCGATTGCCGCTGTTGTCGGAATAGCCATCGAGTTCAATGTGATTGACCGTCGGATCGGCCTTCATGAACTCGAGCATTACTTGCAGTTTGGCTTTCGCGGCGGCGTCCAGATCGGTGCCTTCGCCCGGAAATCCAACTTGCGAATTTTTGACCTGATCGAAATTCTGCGGGAGCAGTTTCGCCACGCAGGTCTGATAGTCATTGAACGCCTTGCTGAACTTGACCGGCAGCAGACGCACTTCGGAGACCCGTCCATCACCGGAGGCACGGCGCACCACCGGGCTGCGACCTTCCAGCAAACCGCTGATCAGCCCGCCGGCCTGCGATTGCGAACTGTTGAACAGCACGTTGCCGGTGCCGATCCTGACGCTGCCCAGGTTGATGTCATTGCGTCCCGGCTGCCAGGGCGCTGCCGCCGCCAGCAAGGTTGCCGAACCACCGCCCAGCATCGCGTTGTAGGCATTCAGGCGAAAGATCGCCTGCTCGCCGGCCTTGCGCACGAACTGGCCCGAGCCGAAATCGGTGATCGGCTGCGTCAGGCGGCATTCGAACTTGTCGCCTTCGACCGTCCACTCAATGTTCTCCAGACGGGTCTGGTAGGTCAGTGCCATCGCGGGAAGACTGGCAAACACACTGAGCAAGGCTAAATAACGCTGGCGCACGGGAGGCTCCATTGGCTTCTACAACAAAAAAGACCGATACATACATGTTTACGGCATACCTATGGGATATCGGACGCTCGTCGCAAAACTTGATAGCGAGTGCCTGCAAGAGTCTTTTCCGGTAGCATTCGCCTCAGTTTGACCCGCCTGGAATCCCCTCATGTCCGACCGCCTGACCCTGCTGCGTCCCGACGACTGGCACATTCATCTTCGCGATGGTGCCGTGTTGACCAATACCGTTGCAGATGTTGCGCGCACCTTTGGTCGCGCCATCATCATGCCTAACCTGGTACCTCCGGTGCGCAACGCCGCTGAAGCCGACGGCTATCGCCAGCGGATTCTCGCTGCCCGCCCGGCCGGCAGTCGTTTCGAGCCGTTGATGGTGCTGTACCTCACCGACCGTACCCAGCCCGAAGAAATCCGTGAAGCCAAGGCCAGCGGTTTTGTCCACGCGGCCAAGTTGTACCCGGCCGGCGCCACCACCAACTCCGATTCCGGGGTCACCAGCATCGACAAGATCTTCCCGGCGCTGGAAGCCATGGCCGAAGTCGGCATGCCGCTGTTGATCCACGGTGAAGTCACCCGTGGCGACGTCGACGTGTTCGACCGCGAAAAAATCTTCATCGATGAGCACATGCGCCGCGTGGTCGAGCGTTTCCCGACCCTCAAGGTCGTGTTCGAACACATCACCACCGGCGATGCCGTGCAGTTCGTCAACGAGGCTTCGGCCAACGTCGGCGCGACCATCACCGCGCATCACCTGCTGTACAACCGCAACCACATGCTGGTGGGCGGGATCCGGCCGCATTTCTACTGCCTGCCGATCCTCAAGCGTAATACGCATCAGGAAGCTCTGCTCGACGCGGCCACCAGCGGCAGCGCGAAGTTCTTCCTCGGCACCGACTCGGCACCGCACGCCCAGCACGCCAAGGAAGCTGCCTGCGGCTGCGCCGGCTGCTACACCGCGTACGCTGCCATCGAGCTGTATGCCGAAGCCTTCGAGCAGCGCAATGCGCTGGACAAGCTCGAAGGGTTCGCCAGCCTCAACGGCCCGCGCTTCTACGGTCTGCCGGCCAACACCGACCGTATCACCCTGGTTCGTGAAGAATGGACCGCCCCGACCAGCCTGCCCTTCGGCGAGCTGAACGTTATCCCGCTGCGCGCCGGTGAAAAACTGCGCTGGCGCCTGCTGGAGGAACACGCGTGAGTGAAGACCATTTCGACGACGAACTGGACGGTCAAGGTGGCGGCGGTTCGCGCCATCCGATGGCAGCGCGCTTTCGCGGCTACCTGCCGGTTGTCGTCGACGTAGAGACCGGTGGCTTCAACTCGGCCACCGACGCGTTGCTGGAGATTGCCGCGACCACCATCGCCATGGATGAAAAGGGTTTCGTCTACCCGGATCACACCTACTTCTTCCGTGTCGAGCCGTTCGAAGGCGCCAACATCGAAGCGGCCGCGCTGGAGTTCACCGGGATCAAGCTCGATCACCCGTTGCGCATGGCGGTCAGTGAAGAAACGGCCCTGACCGACATCTTCCGTGGCGTGCGCAAGGCCTTGAAGGCCAACGGTTGCAAGCGGGCGATCCTGGTCGGCCACAACAGCAGCTTCGACCTGGGCTTCCTCAACGCCGCCGTCGCGCGGCTGGACATGAAGCGCAACCCGTTCCACCCGTTCTCCAGCTTCGACACCGCGACCCTCGCCGGCCTGGCGTACGGTCAGACCGTACTGGCCAAGGCCTGCCAGGCAGCCGACATCGATTTCGATGGCCGTGAAGCGCACTCCGCGCGTTACGACACCGAGAAGACCGCCGAGCTGTTCTGCGGCATCGTCAACCGCTGGAAACAGATGGGCGGCTGGGAAGACTTCGACGACTGATGGTCGTCGGTTTTCTACCGAGCATAAAAAAACCGGCCACATGGGCCGGTTTTTTTTGTACCTCGACGTTGAGCCTTACAGGGCAGCAGCGTTCTCGGTCAGGTAAGCCGCAACGCCTTCCGGCGAAGCGTTCATGCCTTTGTCGCCTTTTTTCCAGTTGGCAGGGCAGACTTCGCCGTGCTCTTCGTGGAATTGCAGAGCGTCGACCAGACGGATCAGCTCTTCCATGTTACGGCCCAGCGGCAGGTCGTTGATGATCTGCGAGCGGACAACGCCTTTGTCGTCGATCAGGAACGCGCCACGGAAAGCCACGCCGCCTTCGGATTCAACGTCGTAGGCCTTGGCGATTTCGTGCTTCATGTCGGCAGCCATGGTGTATTTCACCTGGCCGATGCCGCCATTGTTGACCGGGGTGTTGCGCCACGCGTTGTGGGTGAAGTGCGAGTCGATCGACACAGCGACCACTTCTACGTTGCGCGCCTTGAAGTCAGCCATGCGGTTGTCCAGAGCGATCAGCTCGGACGGGCAGACGAAGGTGAAGTCCAGCGGGTAGAAGAACACCAGGCCGTATTTGCCTTTGATGGCCGAGGACAGGGTGAAGCTGTCAACGATCTCGCCATTGCCGAGTACGGCCGGGACGGTGAAGTCAGGGGCTTGTTTGCCTACGAGTACGCTCATTGATATCTCCTGGTGTAGAAACTTGAAGTTCAGGGTCCGCGCCAGCCTGTCACCCTCAGGCGACAGCCCTGTGACACGAACCCCCTTCGCAAGGGCCGACCATCATACACTGCGTTTTTCGACTGTCCTCAAAGGTTTTTCGCGAAATCCCGGATGGCATTCAGCCATGCACCACCGTTCGTCAGTCACAGCCGTTGGCGATGAAAACCGTTGGGAAAGCACTTTGACAATCATTCTCGTTAACATTAAGATCCATCGCAATTGAGCCACAACCAGCGACGGTTCTCACTTATGTATGTTTGCCTCTGCACTGGCGTCACCGACGGACAGATCCGCGAAGCGATCTATGAAGGTTGCTGCAGCTATAAAGAAGTCCGTCAGGCCACCGGCGTAGCCAGTCAATGCGGCAAATGTGCCTGCCTCGCGAAGGAAGTGGTACGCGAAACCCTGACCAAGCTGCAAACCGCCCAGGCCGCGATCCCCTACCCTGTAGAATTTACTGCAGCGTAATTGCACCCAATTCGAAGAACCGGACTAATGTCCGGTTTTTTATGCCTGAAAATCAATTGCTTAGCGACTAGACGCGGAACACAAACATTCTTATTCCGATTAATTTTCATATATTATTCAATAACTTAGGTTTGACACTTATAAATACCAAGCTCAAACTCCGCCTTATATACCGCTACTTAGGGCAGGACTCCCATCATGAAAGGCGACGTAACAGTCATCCAGCATCTCAACAAGATCCTTGCCAATGAGCTGGTCGCGATCAATCAGTACTTCCTGCATGCGCGCATGTATGAAGATTGGGGCCTGAACAAGCTGGGCAAGCACGAGTACCACGAATCCATCGACGAGATGAAGCACGCGGACAAGCTGATCAAGCGCATCCTGTTCCTCGAAGGCCTGCCGAACGTGCAGGACCTGGGCAAGCTGCACATCGGCGAGCACACCAAGGAAATGCTGGAGTGCGACCTGCGTATCGAGAAGACCGGCCACGCCGATCTGAAGGCCGCCATCGCTCACTGCGAATCGGTTGGCGACTTCGGCAGCCGCGAACTGCTTGAAGACATTCTCGAATCCGAAGAAGAACACATCGACTGGCTGGAAACCCAACTGGGCCTGATCGATAAAGTCGGTCTCGAGAACTATCTGCAATCGCAGATGGGCGAAGACGAGTAATCAGCAAGCGCTGAACTTGAGACATTAAAAAGCCCCGCCCTCTTTCGAGAGGCGGGGCTTTTTATTGCCCGGACTTCAGACTCGCCTAAATCCGGGCTGAAACCGATCAGGCTTCGGACTTGGCCGCAGCAGCCTTGGCGGATGCTTCCTTGACCAGAGTCTGCAGTTCACCGTTGGCGAACATTTCAGCCATGATGTCGCTGCCGCCGACCAGTTCACCAGCTACCCACAGCTGCGGGAAAGTCGGCCAGTTGGCGTACTTCGGCAGGTTGGCACGGATTTCCGGGTTCTGCAGGATGTCGACGTAGGCGAACTTCTCGCCACAGCCCATGACGGCCTGCGCAGCTTTCGCGGAGAAGCCACACTGCGGGGCATTCGGCGAGCCTTTCATGTAAAGCAGAATGGTGTTGTTGGCAATCTGCTCTTTAATCGTTTCGATGATATCCATGGAGCACCTCGGCTGAACTTTCCGACTCATGGGTCGGCACGGTGGCGCATTGTAACGGAATCCCGAGCGCGCTGCTCGGTCTCCCCGACAGACATGCTCAAGCCGCCGCCACCGTCACCGGAACGCCGTTGAGCGCCGCATTGCCCGACAACTCGTCGAGCTGGCATTCATCGGTCAGATCGTTGGCGCTGGAGCCTGGCTGGCCGCTGGCAATCGCCATCTGCACACCCGGTCGGGCATGGCCCCAGCCGTGGGGCAGGCTGACCACGCCCGGCATCATGTCCGCACTACCGAGCACCTCGACCTCGATCTGCCCGACCCGGGAGCTGACGCGCACAAGCTGACCATCAGTGAGCCCGCGACTGGCGAGATCGTCCGGGTTCATCAACAACTGGTGACGCGGCTTGCCCTTCACCAGTCGATGATAGTTGTGCATCCAAGAGTTGTTGCTACGCACATGACGACGTCCAATCATCAACAGTTCACCATCAGCCGGCGCCTGCAAGGCAGAAAAACGCGCCAGGTCGGCAAGAATTTCCGGTGGCGCTGCCTGGACTCGTTGGTTGGCGGTCTTCAAGCGCGGTGCCAGATTGGGCTTCAACGCTCCCAGATCGACGCCGTGCGGATGATCGAACAGCGTCGCCAGCGACAGCTTGTGTTCGGAGGCGTCGCCATACCGACCCATGCGCAGGCCCATGTCGATCATCTTCGCCGGCGGCATCGTCGGCTTCAGTTCCCTGTCGGTCTTCGCCGCAAAAGCCTTGGCCAGGCCGACGAAGATTTCCCAGTCATGCAGCGCGCCTTCGGGCTTGGCGAGGATTGCCCGGTTGAAACGGGTGACGTTGCGCACCGCGAACAGGTTGAAGGTGGTGTCGTAGTGATCGTTCTCCAGCGCCGAGGTGGACGGTAGGATCAAGTCGGCGTAGCGCGTGGTTTCGTTGATGTACAGGTCGACGCTGACCATGAACTCCAGCCCGTCCAGCGCCTGTTCCAGTTGCCGGCCGTTGGGCGTGGACAGCACCGGGTTGCCGGCGACGGTGATCAACGCGCGAATCTGGCCCTCGCCTTCGGTGAGCATCTCTTCGGCCAGCGCTGATACCGGCAGCTCACCACCGTACTCCGGGCGACCCGAGACACGGCTTTGCCATTTGTTGAAATGCCCGCCCGAGGTGGACGCCACCAGATCCACCGCCGGCTCGGTGCACAGAGCGCCGCCCACCCGGTCGAGATTGCCGGTCACCAGGTTGATCAGTTGCACGACCCAATGGCACAGCGTGCCGAAGGCCTGGGTGGAAACCCCCATCCGGCCGTAGCAGACGGCGCTTGGTGCAGCGGCGAAGTCCCGGGCCAGTTGGCGGATCTTTTCGCCGGGAACGGCGCACAACGGACTCATGGCTTCGGCCGTGAACGCCGCCACCGCTGCGCGCACGTCGTCGAGACCGTCCACCGGCAGATGGCTGTCCGACGTCAGCCCTTCGCTGAATAGCGTGTTGAGCACACCAAACAGCAAAGCAGCATCGCCACCGGGACGCACGAACAGGTGCTGATCGGCCATCGCCGCCGTCTCGCTGCGACGAGGATCGACCACCACCACTTTGCCGCCCCGGGCCTGGATGGCCTTCAGGCGCTTTTCCACATCCGGTACGGTCATGATGCTGCCGTTGGACGCCAGCGGGTTGCCGCCCAGGATCAGCATGAAATCGGTGTGATCGATATCCGGGATCGGCAGCAGCAAGCCGTGGCCGTACATCAAGTAGCTGGTCAGGTGATGGGGCAATTGGTCGACAGAAGTTGCCGAATAGCGATTGCGGGTTTTCAGCAGGCCCAGAAAGTAATTGCTGTGAGTCATCAGCCCGTAGTTGTGCACGCTCGGATTGCCCTGATACACGGCGACCGCGTTCTGCCCATGACGCGCCTGAATCGCCGACAGCTTTTCAGCCACCAGCTCAAAGGCCTCCTCCCACTCGATCGGCAACCAGTCACTGCCGACCCGGCGCATGGGCTGGCGCAGGCGATCCGGATCGTTCTGGATATCTTGCAGCGCCACGGCCTTGGGGCAGATGTGCCCGCGACTGAAGGTATCCAGTGCATCACCCTTGATCGAGGTGATCTGCACATGGCCGTCGGTTTCAGTGGTTTCGATGCTCAGGCCACAGATGGCTTCGCACAGGTGGCACGCACGGTGGTGGAGAGTCTTGGTCATGGCCAGTCTCTGTCTTGTTCTGGGCAGGCAATAACGCCTGCGGGAACAAAACTATGGCGCGTGACCGAGCGTGGCGCCAGCGACGTTCGTCTTGTGAATCGACGACCATCAGGCGAGCCGATAGCCCTTCATCGCGATCAGTTGGAAGGCAACTGGGGCGGTGCGGCCAGCTGGATTTCCTGAATGGTTTCAATCTGCTCATGGGCGACGTGCACGCCGGTGAGTTCGCCGATCAGCCGCCAGTGCTCGTCGAGTCCGGTGCTGATGGTCGCCATGCGATCGATCATGTGGCGGCCGGCGGTCTTGACCACTTCGTCTTCACTGCGCAGCAGTTCGAAGGACAAGGAGGTGACCGATGCGGTCAGATGAGTCAGTGAGCGTGCCGTGTGGCCCAGCAATTCCATTAACAGTTTTTCTTTCGATTCCATGCGGAGGCTTCCTGCGTCGCTCGTGAGTTATTTATAACCCAGCACTTTGCTTTAGCAAATGTTTCAGGTCTGACATCCGACCAGCGATTCCATGGCCGACCGGTCGCAAACCGACCAGGCCTGCTCCATCCCCGCCCTGCCTGATTGCCAAGCCAGGCGGCGCCAGTGTACAAAGGTCTGGAATCCGGCTCAAAACCGGCGCTTCGAGTGACCTCGTCACCTCCGCACAATCCGCAAAAATCGTAGCCTATTGGAAAAACGCGACATTTAGTGTCAATATCGCGCCTCCCCCTATTTCGTCGCCCCGTGCGGCTTACGCCGCAGGTCTCGCCCGTTGTTCCTGTAAACAAGGCTTTGAGCATCTGCGGTTTGTAGCAAAAAGGTAGTCAATGATGAGCGCAAGGCACTTTCTCTCCCTGATGGATTGCACGCCCGAAGAGCTGGTCAGCGTGATCCGTCGAGGCGTTGAGCTCAAGGACCTGCGTAACCGCGGCGTACTGTTCGAGCCTCTGAAAAACCGCGTCCTGGGGATGATCTTCGAGAAATCCTCGACCCGTACCCGGATCTCCTTCGAGGCCGGCATGATCCAGCTCGGTGGCCAGGCGATCTTCCTTTCGCCGCGCGACACCCAGCTGGGCCGTGGCGAGCCCATCGGCGACTGCGCCATCGTCATGTCGAGCATGCTCGATGCGGTGATGATCCGTACCTTTGCCCACAGCACCCTGACCGAATTCGCCGCCAACTCCCGCGTGCCGGTGATCAACGGCCTGTCCGATGACCTGCACCCGTGCCAGTTGCTGGCCGACATGCAGACCTTCCTCGAACACCGTGGCTCGATCCAGGGCAAGACCGTGGCGTGGATCGGCGACGGCAACAACATGTGCAACAGCTATATAGAAGCGGCGATCCAGTTCGACTTCCAGTTGCGCGTGGCCTGCCCGGAAGGCTACGAGCCGAATCCCGAGTTCGTGGCCAGGGCCGGTGACCGCGTGACCATCGTCCGCGACCCGAAAGACGCCGTGCGCGGCGCGCATCTGGTGAGCACCGACGTCTGGACCTCCATGGGCCAGGAAGAGGAAACCGCCAAGCGCCTGAAGCTGTTCGCGCCGTTCCAGGTCAACCGTGCCCTGCTCGACCTGGCCGCCGAGGACGTGTTATTCATGCACTGCCTGCCCGCCCATCGCGGGGAGGAAATCAGCCTCGACCTGCTCGATGACCCGCGCTCCGTCGCCTGGGATCAGGCAGAAAACCGTCTCCACGCACAGAAGGCCCTGCTCGAGTTCCTCGTCGAACCGGCATATCACCACGCATGAGTCATGAATTACTGCTGAACCTGCGCAACCTCGCTTGCGGCTATCAAGATCAACGTGTGGTGCAGAACCTCAATCTGCACCTCAACGCCGGTGACATCGGTTGCCTGCTCGGCTCCTCGGGCTGCGGCAAGACCACCACCCTGCGCGCCATCGCCGGTTTCGAACCGGTCCACGAAGGGGAAATCCAGCTCGGCGGTGAAACCATCTCCAGCGCCGGTTTCACCCTCGCCCCGGAAAAACGCCGGATCGGCATGGTGTTCCAGGACTATGCGCTGTTCCCGCACCTGAGTGTCGCGGACAACATCGCCTTCGGCATTCGCAAGCACCCGAACAAGGAGCGCGTCGTCGAAGAGTTGCTGGAACTGGTCAACCTGAAGAACCTCGGCAAGCGTTTCCCGCACGAATTGTCCGGTGGTCAGCAACAACGTGTCGCCCTCGCCCGCGCCCTGGCGCCGGAGCCGCAACTGCTGCTGCTCGACGAACCGTTCTCCAACCTCGATGGCGAACTGCGCCGCAAGCTCAGCCATGAAGTGCGCGACATCCTCAAGGCTCGTGGCACCAGCGCGATTCTGGTGACTCACGACCAGGAGGAAGCCTTCGCCGTCAGCGATCACGTCGGCGTATTCAAGGAAGGCCGTCTGGAGCAGTGGGATACGCCGTACAACCTCTACCACGAACCGGCGACGCCGTTTGTGGCCAGTTTCATCGGTCAGGGCTACTTCATTCGCGGCCAGCTCGGCAGCCCGGAATCGGTGCACACCGAACTCGGTGAACTGCGCGGCAATCGCGCCTACACCTGGCCGACCGGCGGTGCGGTGGATGTGCTGTTGCGTCCGGACGACATTGTTTACGCCCCGGACAGCGGGTTGAAAGCACGGATCGTCGGCAAGACCTTCCTCGGGGCTTCGACCCTGTATCGCCTGCAACTGCCGACCGGCGCGCAACTGGAATCGATCTTCCCGAGCCACGCTGACCATCAGGTCGGAGCGGATGTCGGGATTCGTGTGGCGGCGGAACATCTGGTGCTGTTCCAGGCGTCCGGCAGCACGGCTGCGCAAATTCCAGCGGTGGAAAACGGTGTTCGCCGGTACAGCACGGCTCACTGATCTGTACAAAAGCAATGAGGGAGCCCGATGGCTCCCTTATTTTTTGGCTTCACCCCAGCATCAAGGTGCCGCTCGCAACGAGCGTCGCATTCCCGCCGATCTTCACCCGCTCGCCTTCCAGCCGACAGAACAGCTCCCCGCCACGCGCCGAACGTTGGCAAGCGGTCAGGCTCGACTTGCCCAGACGTTTTGACCAGTACGGAATCAGGCTGCAATGGGTCGAGCCGGTCACCGGGTCTTCATTGATGCCGATTGCCGGAGCGAAGTAGCGCGAGACGAAATCATGCTGATTGCCCCGGGCCGTGACGATGGCGCCGAGCCAAGGCAGCTTGGCCAGGGCGACCATGTCCGGCGTGCAATCGAGCACCGCCTGCTCCGACTCCAGCACCACGAACAGCTCGTTGGAACTCAGAACATCCACCGCCTGAACATTCAACGCCCGCTCGATCTCCACGGTAACGCCTTTCTCCACCGCTTCAATGGCCGGGAAATCCAGCCACAACCGGCCACCTTCGCGGCTGACACTCAACGGCCCGGACTTGCAGATGAAATCAAGACGCTCGGCGCTTTCCTTATAGATCTCGTACAACACATAGGCACTGGCCAGTGTCGCGTGACCGCACAACGGCACTTCGGTGGTCGGCGTGAACCAGCGGATGTGCCAGGCCTGGCCTTCGCGCACCAGAAATGCGGTTTCCGCCAGGTTGTGTTCGGCGGCGATCTTCTGCATCAAGTCGTCCGCGAGCCAGGCGTCGAGCCGATAGACCATCGCCGGGTTGCCACTGAACGGCCGATCGCTGAATGCATCGACCTGATGAAACTCGAGCTGCATAACCTTCTCCCTGTGTCAGTCGAAAGAGCATGCCGCTACGGCTTGTTCATCGCCAGTGACAGAACCGGTCAATTTTTCTCATACAGAACTCAGGCCCGACCAATATCGGCGAACTTCGCCTGGGTGTGCTCGGCAAGGACGGCGGGCGCCAGTTCGACTTCCAGACCACGTCGACCGGCACTGACATAAATGGTCGCAAAACCCTGGGCGGAATTATCAATAAAGGTGCGCAGGCGTTTTTTCTGCCCCAGCGGGCTGATGCCGCCCAACAGGTAACCGGTGGAACGTTGCGCGGCAGCCGGGTCGGCCATCTCCACTTTTTTTACACCGGCGGCGTGGGCCAGCCCTTTGAGGTCGAGACTTCCGACGACCGGCACCACCGCCACCAGCAATTCGCCTTTTTCACTGGCCGCCAGCAGCGTCTTGAACACCTGCGCCGGCTCCAATCCCAGTTTTTCCGCGGCCTCCAGCCCATAGGACGCCGCCTTGGGGTCATGTTCGTAACTGTGCACGCGATGTTCGGCACGAACTTTTTTCAACAAGTCCAACGCAGGGGTCATGGCAGCTCCGGGCTCGGCAGTGGCAAAAAATCCTGCGCCGGATTCTAGGCCATCGGCACGTAAAAGGCTCTACTGCGCGCCACGTTTCCCGGGGCTTGCAGCCTGACAGCCGCATTGCCCGACGGGTGCCCCGCAGGATCATTCACCTGACTGATAGTTTATTTGTGACTGACGGTTCACTTTCGACCTTTGACAGCTTTGTTTCTTGTCTATATTTTTTCGAATCTGAATAATGTAAGAATTATCGTCACCGCAGCACCCAGCAGTAAACCGGGAACAGGATGGGGATCCTGCCCCGGCGAAAATCGCGCCTTGCCCTGTCGGCAACCGCGCCAGACAACAACAAAAACCGAGGTTTTCAATGACAACTGCGTTACAGCAACCATCGCTCTCGAGCCAGTGCCTGGCCGAGTTTCTGGGTACTGCACTTCTGATCTTTTTCGGTACGGGCTGCGTCGCTGCGCTCAAGGTCGCGGGCGCAAGCTTCGGTCTGTGGGAAATCAGCATCATCTGGGGCGTCGGCGTGAGCATGGCGATCTACCTCACCGCCGGGGTTTCCGGTGCGCACCTGAACCCTGCCGTCAGTATCGCCCTGAGCATTTTCGCCGACTTCGAAAAGCGCAAACTGCCGTTCTACATCCTTTCCCAGGTTGCCGGCGCCTTCTGCGGCGCGCTGTTGGTTTACACGCTGTACAGCAACCTGTTCTTCGATTTCGAACAAACTCACCATATGGTTCGTGGCTCGGCCGCCAGCCTGGAACTGGCCTCGGTGTTCTCCACCTTCCCGAACCCTGCGCTGTCGACGGCCCAGGCGTTCCTGGTCGAGGTGATCATCACCGCGATCCTGATGGGCGTGATCATGTCCCTGACCGACGACAATAACGGTCTGCCGAAAGGCCCGCTGGCGCCGCTGCTGATCGGCCTGCTGATTGCCGTGATCGGCAGTTCGATGGGCCCGCTGACCGGTTTCGCGATGAACCCGGCCCGTGACTTCGGTCCGAAACTGATGACTTTCTTCGCGGGCTGGGGTGAAATTTCCTTCACCGGCGCACGTGAAATTCCGTACTTCCTGATTCCGATTTTTGCACCGATTGTCGGTGCCTGCCTCGGCGCCGCCGGGTATCGCGGGCTGATCGCCCGTCACCTGACCGGCGCCACACCTGCTACAAAGGACGCAGAACCGGCCATTGACGGCAAACCAAGAACTTCTTGAAACAGTCGGCGCGGGTTCCTGCCCATTTCGAGCCCGCGCCACGGCCCACTCACCCTTATTTCGTCCAAGGCAATCGACATGACCGACATTCAGAATAAGAACTACATCATTGCCCTCGATCAGGGTACGACCAGCTCCCGCGCGATCATTTTCGACCGCGATGCGAACGTGGTCTGCACCGCGCAGCGCGAATTCGCCCAGCATTACCCGCAAGCCGGTTGGGTCGAACACGACCCGATGGAAATCTTCGCTACCCAGAGCGCAGTGATGGTCGAGGCGCTGGCCCAGGCCGGTCTGCATCACGACCAGGTGGCCGCCATCGGCATCACCAACCAGCGTGAAACCACCGTGGTCTGGGACAAGGCCACCGGCCGCCCGGTCTACAACGCGATCGTCTGGCAATGCCGCCGCAGCACCGAGATCTGCCAGCAGCTCAAGCGCAACGGTCATGAAGACTACATCCGTGAGAACACCGGCCTGGTCACCGACCCGTACTTCTCCGGCACCAAACTGAAGTGGATCCTCGACAACGTCGAAGGCAGCCGTGAGCGTGCGCGCAATGGCGAACTGCTGTTCGGCACCGTCGACAGCTGGCTGATCTGGAAATTCACCGGCGGCAAGGTGCACGTCACCGACTACACCAACGCCTCGCGCACCATGCTCTTCAACATCCACTCGCTGGAGTGGGATTCGAAGATGCTGGAGATCCTCGACATCCCGCGCGAGATGCTGCCGGAAGTCAAAGCCTCCTCGGAAATCTACGGTCGCACCAAGAGCGGCATCGCCATCGGCGGTATCGCCGGCGACCAGCAAGCTGCACTGTTCGGCCAGATGTGCGTCGAGCCGGGCCAGGCAAAAAACACCTATGGCACCGGCTGCTTCCTGCTGATGAACACCGGCGACAAAGCGGTGAAGTCCCAGCACGGCATGCTCACCACCATTGCCTGCGGCCCGCGCGGCGAAGTGGCCTACGCACTGGAAGGCGCAGTGTTCAACGGTGGCTCCACCGTGCAGTGGCTGCGCGATGAACTGAAAATCATCAACGACGCCCACGACACCGAGTACTTCGCCAATAAAGTGAAGGACAGCAACGGCGTGTATCTGGTGCCGGCATTCACCGGCCTCGGCGCTCCGTACTGGGACCCGTATGCCCGTGGCGCGCTGTTCGGCCTGACTCGCGGCGTACGTGTGGATCACATCATCCGCGCTGCGCTGGAATCGATCGCCTACCAGACCCGCGACGTACTCGACGCCATGCAACAGGACTCCGGCGAACGCCTGAAAGCCCTGCGCGTGGACGGCGGTGCGGTGGCGAACAACTTCCTCATGCAGTTCCAGGCCGACATCCTCGGCACTCAGGTCGAGCGCCCGCAAATGCGCGAAACCACTGCACTCGGTGCTGCGTACCTTGCCGGTCTGGCGTGCGGTTTCTGGGGCAGCCTGGAAGAACTGCGCGGCAAGGCAGTGATCGAGCGCGAGTTCGAACCGAGCCTGGACGAAGCGGCAAAAGAGAAGCTGTATAAAGGCTGGAAAAAAGCGGTCAGCCGTACCCGTGACTGGGAACGTGAAGACGCCGAATAAGCCACGAACCGGACTCGTATCCGTATGTAACTGGTAGGGAGCGGATTCCTGCGGCATCATGGGCAAATTTTGCACGGCAGCCCAAAGGAAGCCCCATGAATCTGCCTCCCCGTCAGCAGCAAATCCTCGAGCTGGTCCGCGAACGCGGCTATGTGAGCATCGAGGAAATGGCCACGCTGTTCGTTGTTACCCCGCAAACCATCCGCCGCGATATCAATCAACTGGCGGAAGCCAATCTGCTGCGCCGCTACCACGGCGGCGCCGCCTATGATTCCAGCGTCGAAAACACCGCCTATGCGATGCGCGCCGATCAGATGCGCGATGAAAAACAACGCATCGGTGAAGCCATCGCCGCACAGATTCCCGATCACGCCTCGCTGTTCATCAACATCGGCACCACCACCGAATCCATCGCCCGCGCCCTGCTCAATCACAGCCACCTGAAAATCATCACCAATAACCTGCACGTCGCCTCGATGCTCAGTGCCAAGGATGATTTCGATGTGCTGCTCACCGGCGGCAATGTCCGTCGCGACGGCGGCGTGGTGGGTCAGGCGAGCGTGGACTTCATCAACCAGTTCAAGGTCGACTTTGCGCTGGTGGGCATCAGCGGCATCGACGAAGACGGCAGCCTGCTCGACTTCGATTATCAGGAAGTGCGGGTGTCCCAGGCGATCATCGCCAATGCCCGGCAGGTGATCCTGGCGGCGGACTCCAGCAAGTTCGGCCGTAACGCGATGATCCGCCTCGGTCCGATCAGCCTGATCGATTGCCTGGTCACCGACCAGCAGCCAGTGCCGGCCCTGGCGCAACTGCTGAGCCAGAACAAGATTCGTCTGGAAGTCGTTTAACCCTCCTCACGCATAAGGCGCCTTCATGGGCGCCTTATGCGCATCTGATGTTCGAATATTTTCTTTTAGCCGCCCTTCGATGAGTTTTTTCAATCGAAGTCGACTGGCTGCGTGCGTCTTTATGGGCTACCATTTTCGCAAATGAACATTCATGTTCGATTTCCAAGACAGAAAATCAAAAGAGCCCGAGGCCAGCCGATGTCCACCTCTACCTTGCGTACACCCCCTATCTCCGAGATCTACGATATCGCCGTCATTGGCGGCGGGATCAATGGCGTGGGGATCGCAGCGGATGCCGCCGGTCGCGGTCTTTCGGTGTTCCTTTGCGAAAAGGACGACCTGGCCAGCCACACCTCGTCGGCCAGCAGCAAGCTGATCCACGGTGGTCTGCGCTACCTTGAGCATTATGAATTCCGTCTGGTGCGCGAAGCCCTGGCCGAACGCGAAGTGCTGCTGGCCAAGGCCCCGCACATCGTCAAGCCAATGCGCTTCGTGCTGCCGCACCGTCCGCACCTGCGTCCGGCCTGGATGATCCGTGCCGGCCTGTTCCTGTACGACAACCTCGGCAGGCGCGAAAAGCTCGCAGGTTCGAAAAGCCTGAAGTTCGGCGCCGACAGCGCGCTGAAAAGCGAAATCACCAAAGGCTTCGAATACTCCGACTGCTGGGTCGATGACGCCCGCCTCGTCGTATTGAACGCCATGGCCGCCCGTGAAAAAGGCGCTCATGTGCACACCCAGACCCGTTGCGTCAGCGCCCGCCGCGCCAAAGGCCTGTGGCACCTGAACCTGGAACGTGCCGATGGCAGCCTGTTCTCGATCACCGCCAAGGCACTGGTGAACGCCGCCGGCCCGTGGGTCGCCAAGTTCATCCGCGACGACCTGAAGATGGAGTCGCCGTATGGCATCCGCCTGATCCAGGGCAGCCACATCATCGTGCCGAAACTCTACGAAGGCGATCACGCGCACATCCTGCAAAACGAAGATCAGCGCATCGTTTTCACCATTCCGTACCTGAACAACCTGACGCTGATCGGCACCACCGACCGCGAGTACACCGGCGATCCGGCCAAAGTGGCGATCACCGACGGCGAAACCGATTACCTGCTGAAAGTGGTCAACGCCCACTTCAAGAAGCAGATCAGCCGTGATGACATCCTGCACACCTACTCGGGCGTCCGTCCGCTGTGCAACGACGAATCCGACAACCCTTCGGCCGTGACCCGCGACTACACCCTGGCGCTGTCCGGCAGCACCGAAGAAGCACCGCTGCTGTCGGTGTTCGGCGGCAAGCTGACCACCTACCGCAAACTCGCCGAGTCGGCGATGGCACAACTGATGCCGTTCTTCACCCAGATGCGCCCAAGCTGGACCGCCAGCGCCACGCTGCCGGGCGGCGAAGACATGACCACGCCGCAGGCCTTGAGCGCGCTGATCCGCGACAAGTTCGACTTCGTGCCAAGCGAAATCGCCCGCCGCTGGGCTACCACCTACGGCAGCCGCACCTGGCGCATGCTCGAAGGCGTGGACAGCCTCGCCGACATGGGCGAACACATCGGCGGCGGTCTCTACACCCGTGAAGTCGACTACCTGTGCGCCGAAGAGTGGGCCACCACCGCGCATGACATCCTGTGGCGCCGCAGCAAGCTGGGCCTGTTCACCACCCCGGCCGAACAGGAAAAACTGGCGGCGTACCTGAACAAGGTCGAGCAGAACCGCAAGATCGAAGCAGCCTGATCGATCGGCCCGTAAAACGAAAAGCCCCTGAATCGCGAGATTCAGGGGCTTTTTGCATTCAGGCTTAAACGCGGCCCGCCTTATGGCATTCGGTTTTCCGAACGCGACCTGTCGGTCGGTTCGGATTACCGGATCAGAAACGCTGAAAAACACCATCACAAAACTTTAATCACCAGCAAAATCAACCAGTTAACTTGTTGCAACTGGTCTGGCACGACTCATGCTCTACACTCCTTCGACGAATGCCTGTTGCGCCAGCACAACAGGAGCCGTCAGGCATTCGAAGCACAAAAGGGCCCGCTCAACCGGCTCCATAAAAAAAACAATGTCGAGGAAAATTTGATGCGCATCGTTCCCCATATCCTGGGCGCAGCCATTGCTGCCGCTCTGATCAGCACACCAGTTTTCGCTGCCGAGCTCACCGGCACCCTTAAGAAGATCAACGACTCGGGCACCATCACCCTCGGGCATCGTGACAGCTCCATTCCTTTCTCCTACATCGCCGATGCTTCGGGCAAACCTGTGGGCTACTCCCACGACATCCAGGTCGCTATCGTCGAAGCCCTGAAAAAAGACCTGAACAAGCCTGACCTGAACGCCAAGTACAACCTGGTCACCTCGCAAACCCGTATTCCGCTGGTGCAGAACGGCACCGTGGACATCGAGTGCGGCTCCACCACCAACAACGCCGAACGCGCCCAGCAAGTCGACTTCACCGTCAACATCTTCGAAATCGGCACCCGTCTGCTGGTCAAGAAAGACAAGGAAGGCAAGCCGTCCTACGCCGACTTTGCCGACCTGAAAGGCAAGAACGTCGTGACCACCGCCGGCACCACCTCCGAGCGCATCATCAAAGCGATGAACGCTGACAAGCAGATGGGCATGAACGTCATCTCCGCCAAGGACCACGGTGAATCCTTCCAGATGCTGGAAAGCGGCCGCGCCGTCGCTTTCATGATGGACGACGCCCTGCTGGCCGGCGAAGAAGCCAAGGCCAAGAAGCCGGACGACTGGGTCATCACCGGTACTCCACAGTCCTTCGAAGCCTACGCGTGCATGGTTCGTAAAGACGATCCGGCCTTCAAGAAGGCTGTAGACGACGCCATTGTCGCGCTCTACAAATCCGGCGAGATCAACAAGATCTACAGCAAGTGGTTCGAAAGCCCGATCCCGCCGAAGGGTCTGAACCTGAACTTCCCGATGAGCGAAAAGGTTAAAGAGCTGATCGCCAATCCGAGCGACAAGCCTGCGCCAGACGTAAAAATCTGACACTGATCTAACCTTGTCACCTGAGGGAGCCAACCCTCCCTCGGGCGACAGTTAATACCTGCTGGTTTCAACTGGAACACTCGACCTGGTGGTTTTCGAGCCGATCGCGTGTGCCTGACGTTCAACGTCAGACGGGAAAGGATCTTCCCCAGGCGGGCACTTGTACATCGATCGAATCGAGGGGAGACCCTAATGAATTACAACTGGGACTGGGGCGTGTTCTTCAAGTCCACCGGCGTGGGCAGCGAGACCTATCTCGACTGGTTCATCTCCGGCCTGGGCTGGACCATCGCCATCGCCGTCGTGGCCTGGATCATCGCCCTGTTGCTGGGCTCGCTGCTGGGCATCATGCGCACCGTGCCGAACCGCATCGTGGCGGGCATCGCGACCTGCTACGTCGAACTGTTCCGCAACGTGCCGCTGCTGGTTCAGCTGTTCATCTGGTACTTCCTGGTACCCGACATGCTGCCGCAGAACCTGCAGGACTGGTACAAACAGGACCTGAACCCGACCACCTCGGCCTACCTGAGCGTTGTCGTGTGCCTGGGTCTGTTCACCGCCGCCCGGGTCTGCGAACAGGTTCGCACCGGTATCCAGGCGCTGCCGCGCGGCCAGGAATCCGCCGCCCGCGCCATGGGTTTCAAGCTGCCGCAGATCTACTGGAACGTGCTGCTGCCCCAGGCCTACCGGATCATCATTCCGCCGCTCACCTCGGAATTCTTGAACGTGTTCAAGAACTCCTCGGTGGCCTCGCTGATCGGTCTGATGGAACTGCTGGCGCAAACCAAACAGACCGCCGAGTTCTCGGCCAACCTGTTTGAAGCCTTCACCCTGGCGACCCTGATCTATTTCACCCTGAACATGAGCCTGATGCTGCTGATGCGCATGGTCGAGAAGAAAGTCTCCGTGCCCGGCCTGATCTCCGTGGGGGGTAAATGATGGAATTCGATTTCAGTGGCATCGTCCCGGCCATTCCCGGCCTGTGGAACGGCATGCTGATGACCCTCAAGCTGATGGCGCTGGGCGTGGTCGGCGGGATCATTCTCGGTACCATTCTTGCGCTGTGCCGTCTGTCCCACAGCAAACTGCTGTCGAACCTTGCCGGCGCCTACGTCAACTATTTCCGTTCGATCCCGCTGCTGCTGGTGATCACCTGGTTCTACCTGGCGGTGCCGTTCGTGCTGCGCTGGATCACCGGCGAAGACACCCCGATCGGCGCGTTCACCTCGTGCATCGTGGCCTTCATGATGTTCGAAGCGGCGTACTTCTGCGAAATCGTCCGTGCCGGCGTGCAGTCGATTCCGAAAGGCCAGATGGGCGCCGCCCAGGCACTGGGCATGACCTACGGCCAGATGATGCGCCTGATCATCCTGCCCCAGGCGTTCCGCAAGATGACCCCCCTGCTGCTGCAGCAGAGCATCATCCTGTTCCAGGACACCTCGCTGGTCTACACCGTGGGCCTGGTGGACTTCCTCAACTCCGCCCGCTCCAGCGGCGACATCATCGGACGCTCCAATGAGTTCCTGATCTTCGCCGGTGTCGTCTACTTCATCATCAGCTTTGCCGCCTCGCAGCTGGTCAAGCGTCTGCAAAAAAGGTTCGCCGTATGATCTCTATCAAGAACATCAACAAGTGGTATGGGGACTTCCAGGTGCTGACCGATTGCAGCACCGAGGTCAAAAAGGGTGAAGTGATCGTGGTCTGCGGTCCGTCCGGTTCGGGCAAGTCGACCCTGATCAAGTGCGTCAATGCGCTGGAGCCGTTCCAGAAGGGCGACATCGTGGTCGACGGCACCTCGATTGCCGATCCGAAGACCAACCTGCCGAAACTGCGCTCGCGCGTCGGCATGGTGTTCCAGCATTTCGAACTGTTCCCGCACCTGACCATCACCGAAAACCTGACCATCGCGCAGATCAAAGTGCTGGGTCGCAGCAAGGAAGAAGCGACCAAGAAAGGTCTGCAACTCCTTGATCGCGTCGGCCTCTCCGCTCACGCCCACAAGCACCCGGGCCAACTGTCCGGTGGTCAGCAACAGCGTGTGGCGATTGCCCGTGCGCTGGCGATGGACCCGATCGTCATGCTGTTCGACGAACCGACCTCGGCGCTGGACCCGGAAATGGTCAACGAAGTGCTCGACGTGATGGTGCAACTGGCCCACGAAGGCATGACCATGATGTGCGTGACCCACGAAATGGGCTTCGCCCGCAAAGTGGCCGACCGGGTGATCTTCATGGATGCCGGCAAGATCATCGAAGACTGCAAGAAGGAAGAGTTCTTCGGCGACATCAGCCAGCGCTCCGAACGCGCGCAGCATTTCCTCGAGAAAATCCTGCAGCACTAAAACACTGCGATCCCTGTGGGAGCGGGCTTGCCCGCGATGGGGCCCTGTCAGTTGTCGATGATGTCGACTGACAGACCGCTATCGCTGGCAAGCCAGCTCCCACAGGGGCAGTGGCAGCTTTCAGGTAAGTGTTGTGGTTGACCCAAGGCATCTGTGATGAAATGCGACCCCAATCTCTATCGCGCAACCACGCCATCACTTGCCGTGAAACCCCGTCTGATCCGCCATTTGTTCCTGCCGCCGCTGATCATCATCCTGATGGTCGGACTGGGTTACGCCGGCTTCTGGATCAGCGAACGCTTCGGCATTCGCAGCCTCAGCGAAAACGGCCAGCGCCAGCTCGAACTGAACGCCCGCGCCGTCGAAAGCGAAATCAGCAAATACACCTACCTCCCCAGCCTGCTGGAACTCGAATCGAGCGTTTCGCAGTTGCTCGGCGACCCGACCCCGGAACACCGGCAAACGGTCAACGATTACCTGGAAGGCCTGAACCGGCGCAGCCGCAGTCGGGCCATCTATGTCATGGACACTACCGGCCGGGTCCTGGCCACCAGCAACTGGCGCGACGTCGACAGTTACCTCGGCGAAGACCTGTCCTTCCGCGCTTACTTCCAGAAAGCCGTGCGTGGTGAACCCGGACGTTTCTACGGGATCGGCAGCACCAATGGCGAGCCCGGCTACTACCTGGCCCACGGCCTGGAAGAACACGGCAAGATCATCGGCGTCGCGGTGGTCAAGGTGCGCATGGAAGCCATGGAGGAGCGCTGGCAACGGGCGCGCCTGGAAGCCTTCGTCAGTGACGAGAACGGCATCATCATTCTCTCCAGCGACCCGGCCCGACGTTTGAAATCCGTGGTACCGCTGAGCGACGAGACCAAGGAAAAACTCGCTCGCAGCCTGCAGTACTACTGGTTCCCGCTCAACGAACTGCAACCGCTGGCCCGGGAAACCCTGGCCGAAGGCGTGGAAAAACTCACCTTCCCGGCCAACAGCGAAGTCCTGCCGCAACAGGACCGTGACGAAGAGAACATCAGCTACCTGGCACAGACCCGGCCATTGAGCGACACACCGTGGAATTTCACCCTGCTCACGCCGCTGCAGGACCTGCGGCGCGAAGCGATCAATCAGGGGATTCTGGTGGCGGTCGCTTTTGCGCTGGTGGCGTTCCTGCTGATTGCCTGGAACGAGCGGCGCAAGGTCATCGCCACCCGCCTCGCCGCCCGGGAAGCCCTGCAGGAAGCCAACAATCAGCTGGAGCGTCGGATTACCGAACGCACCGCCGACCTGCGCGCCAGCAACGAACGGCTCAAGAGTCAGATCCGCGAACGCCGTCAGGCCGAAGAAACCCTGCGCCGGGCCCAGGACGAACTGGTGCAGGCCGGCAAACTTGCGGCCATCGGCCAGATGTCCACCAGCATCGCTCACGAACTGAATCAGCCACTGGCGGCGATGCGCACGCTGTCGGGCAATACCGTGCGTTTTCTGGAGCGCGGCCAGCTCGACGTCGCCAGCACCAACCTCAAGACCATCAACGATCTGATCGACCGCATGGGCCGGATCACCGCCAGCCTGCGCTCGTTCGCTCGGCGCGGCGACGACAAGGGCCGCGCCAGCCTCGGCAAAGCCGTGGACGCGGCACTGCAAGTGCTCGGCGCCCGTGTCGAAAAAGCCGCGCTGCAAGTGCACCGTCAGTTCATCGATGAACAAGTGCAGATCGACCAGACGCGACTGGAGCAGATTCTGGTCAACCTGATCGGCAACGCCCTCGACGCCATGCAGGCACAACCGCTGCCGGAACTGTGGCTGGAAGGCGAAGAATTCGACGGCAAATATCGCCTGCGGGTGCGCGACAACGGTCACGGTATCGACGCCGAAGCGCGCAAGCATCTGTTCGAACCGTTCTTCACCACCAAACCCGGCGAACAGGGTCTGGGCCTCGGCCTGACCCTTTCCGCCAGCCTGGCCGCCGCCACCGGCGGGCATCTGGGTGTCGAGCACCCGGCCGGCGGTGGTACCACCTTCGTCCTCAGTTTACCGTTGGTAAGCCCTACTCCTGCCGAGCCAATATGAACAACGACCTTAGTGTGCTGATCGTCGAAGACGATCCCCATGTGCTGCTCGGCTGCCAGCAGGCACTGACCCTGGAAGACATCCCTTGCATCGGCGTCGGCAGTGCCGAAGAAGCGCTGGAGCGGGTCGGCGACAATTTCGCCGGCATCGTCATCAGTGACATTCGCCTGCCCGGCATCGACGGTCTGGAACTGCTGACCCGCCTCAAGCAGCGTGATCGCAGCCTGCCGGTGGTGTTGATCACCGGTCACGGCGACATCTCCATGGCGGTCGGCGCGATGCAGAAAGGCGCCTACGACTTCATGGAAAAACCGTTCTCCCCGGAACGGCTGGTGGATGTGACCCGGCGTGCGCTGGAGCAACGCAGCCTGGCCCGAGAAGTCTCGTCCCTGCGCCGGCAACTGGCCGAGCGTGATTCCCTTGAAGGACGGATCATCGGGCGCTCGCCGGCAATGCAGAACCTGCGCGAACTGATCGCCAACGTCGCCGACACTTCGGCCAACGTTTTGATCGAAGGCGAAACCGGGACCGGCAAGGAACTGGTCGCCCGGTGCCTGCACGACTTCAGCCGTCGCCACACCAAACAATTCGTCGCGCTGAACTGCGGCGGCCTGCCGGAAAACCTGTTCGAAAGCGAGATCTTCGGCCACGAGGCCAACGCCTTCACCGGCGCCGGCAAACGGCGGATCGGCAAGATCGAGCACGCCGACGGCGGCACGCTGTTCCTCGATGAAGTGGAAAGCATGCCGTTGCCGTTGCAGATCAAACTGCTGCGGGTGTTGCAGGAGCGCACCCTCGAACGCCTCGGTTCGAACCAGAGCGTGGCGGTGGATTGCCGGGTGATCGCGGCGACCAAGTCCGACCTCGACGAATCGAGCAAGGCCGGTGAATTCCGCAGCGACTTGTACTACCGGCTCAACGTGGTAACCCTGGAACTGCCGCCCCTGCGCGAACGCCGCGAAGACATCCTGCAACTGTTCGAACACTTCACCCAGCAATCGGCCCTGCGCTTCGACCGCGCACTGCCGGAGCTGGACAACCAGACCCTGTCCAGCCTGATGAGCCACGACTGGCCGGGCAACGTGCGCGAATTGCGCAACGTCGCCGAACGCTTCGCCCTCGGTTTGCCGGCATTCAAAAAGTCCGGCGCCGGCAGCGGCGGCCAGGGCCTGGCGTTCGCCGAAGCGGTGGAAGCCTTCGAACGCAACCTGCTCAGCGATGCCCTGCAGCGCAGCGGCGGCAACCTGACCCAGGCCAGCCTGGAACTGGGCATGGCCAAGACCACGCTGTTCGACAAAGTGAAAAAATACGGCCTGAGCCATTAAAGCGAGTACGACGTGGATCTGATTTTCAAAGCCTTTCTGGGTGCGGCGGTGGTGGTGATCCTCGCCATGCTGGCCAAGACCAAAAACTATTACATCGCCGGTCTGGTGCCGCTGTTTCCGACTTTCGCCCTGATCGCCCACTACATCGTCGGCAAGGGCCGTTCGGTCGATGATCTGAAGACCACCATCGTGTTTGGCATGTGGTCGATCATTCCCTACTTCGTTTATCTGGCGACGCTGTACGTGATGGTCGACCGGATGCGTCTCGAAGCTTCGCTGGCCGTGGCGGCTGTCGCGTGGCTGATGGCGGCGACGGTGCTGGTCAGCGTCTGGGTCCGTCTGCACGCCTGAGCTGCCGTGCGGGAGAGGGGCTGGCCCGTCCCTTGCATTTACCCCCGAAAGCCCGCCCGGCCGGCGCTCATGTTCGATGAGGCCGGTGTCTGGGAGGGTCTGCCAAGGGTGAATTGCGACCTTGAATATATTAGATCTCGACCACAGCCTGACCGGTCAGGCGTCCATCGCGCGGCTACTCGACAGCGGCCGTGCCCGGCGCCTGGACCTGCTCGACCTGGGCCCGAAACTGCGGCTCTGGTCCAGCGAACGCACCTTCCGCCGTTTCACCGAACGCCTGCGTGAGCGGCCCCGGCACAGCGGCCCGGCACCGGAAATTTTTTTCGTCGGTTCCGGCGACTATCACCATCTGACCCCGGCCTTCCTGACTGATTTGCCGGAGCCGGTAAGCCTGATCCATTTCGACAACCACCCCGACTGGGTGCACTTCGCGCCCCGCCGGCATTGCGGTTCGTGGGTCAATCAGGCGCTGAAACTGCCGAACATCGAACGCATCGTCACCCTCGGGCCGTGCAGCGACGACCTGCAAAATCCGCAGATCAAGGGTGGCAATCTCGGTGCCCTGAAACGCGGGGTGTTGCAGCTGTTCCCCTGGCAGCATCCGCCGTCGAAAGTCTGGGGCCGGGTCGGTGACGGCGCCGGTCATCAGCAACAGGAAAACCTGCTGCACTGGAACAACCTGGCCGATCAGGACTGGTCGGCATTTCTCGAGCGGATGATCGCCAGCCTTCCGACCCAAGCCGTGTGGATCACCATCGACAAGGACGTGCTGGCCAGCGAAGACGCCGCGACCAATTGGGATCAAGGCCAGATGCGCCTGAGCCATTTGCTCCAGGCCATCCGCAGCCTCGCCGCCAGCAAGCGCGTAATCGGCATCGACATCTGCGGTGAGTTCGCCCGCCCGGCCTTCAGCAACGCCTTCAAACGCTGGGAAGCCAAGTCCGACCAGCCGCCGGCCGAACGCTGGAGTGAAACCGATCTGCTGCGCAACTCGGCGACCAATCAGGCGCTGATCGAGTTGTTCGAGGAACTGTTCCCATGACCTTGACCGTGATTCTGCTGGTGGCGTTTTCCATCGTGCTCGACGTGATCGGCCAGCTCTGCTTCAAGCTTGGCCTGGACCGTCTGCCTGAGCTTGAGGGCGGTTTTCGGCTCGGTGCGTTCTGGGGCCAGGTGTTCAACGCGCCGCTGCTGTGGTGCGGCATCGGCGCCTACGTGATCGAGTTTTTCGTCTGGCTCGAAGCCCTGTCCCGGGCGCCGCTGAGCCTGTTGTTCCCTGCCGCCGCGCTGGCCTATTGCGGCGTGGTGCTGGCCGGCAAGGTGTTTCTCGGCGAAACCGTCAGCCGACGGCGCTGGATGGGCACTCTGGTGATTACGGCGGGCGTGATGCTCGTGTGTGTCGGCCATGCCTGATTCTCAACTGATACTCAAAAGGAATGGCTCGATGGATTGGCTGCACGGCCGCCTCGGCACCGTGGTGCTCTGGGCGTTGCTGATCATTCTGGAAAGTGGCGGGCAGATCGCGACCAAGGTCGGCGGCGATCAACTGGGGCAAATGGATTTCACCCTGCAATGGCTGCTCAGCGTCGCCCAGGCACCGGGGGTGCTGGTGGCGATTGCCTGCTACATCGGCGCGTTCTTTGTCTGGATGCTGATTCTGCGGCGCAGCAGTCTGTCGCTGGCGTTTCCGCTCAGTTCGCTGGTGTTCGTCGGTGTACTGCTGGGGTCGTGGCTGGGCCTTGGTGAACAGATCAGCCTGCTGCACTGGGTGGGCGTGGCCGTGATCATGGGCGGCATTGCGCTGCTGGCCGAGGGCGAGGAAAACTGAGGTGAACGGTCGTGGGAGCCTGCAGGCTCCCACGTTTTTTACGGTTCAATCCTTGCGATGGGCCACCAGAAATCCGAGGCCATGGGCCACCGGAATATCCTTCACCCCCGCCTCTCGCTGCTGCCCGGCGATCTCCCGGTGAAACGCCTTGACCCGGGTCCAGTGCATTTTCGGCCGGTAGTGATGCTCGGCGTGGTAGCCGTTGTTCATCCACAGCAGGTTGTAGAGCGGGCTGTAGGCGCTGACGCCCCAAGCGATGGGCGAATCCGGGTTGCCGCCGAAATGCTCGTAGTAACCGTTGAGCGAAGACAGCGCTTGGCCCAGATACCAAAACGGCAGCAACACCAGCACCGCCCGCCAGTCACAGATAGCCAGCCCCAGATAGAACGCCACTGTCACACCGATCTCCACCTTGACCCAACGCGCATCGGCTGGACGCTTGCGGCGCATCTCGTCATAAATCGGCTTGGGGTCGTCGCGAAAAAAACTCAGGAAGGTGTAGGCCCATGGATTCTCGGGCTGACCGTCCTTGCCGCGCTGGTAGATCGACAACGGATCGATGGTCTTGCCATCCGCCCCCGGCCGGTCCGAATTGCCCCGGTGATGGCGGTTGTGGATATCGCGATAAAGGGTCTGGGAAAAACCGATGGTCACCGACAGCAGCAGGTCAAAGGCACGGTTGAGCCATGCCGGGGTGAAGTAGGCATTGTGGATCTGGTTATGGGAAATGCTATTGATGCTCCATGACAGGCTCACCGCGTAAACCAGCGCCAGCGGCAGCAATGCCCACCAGGACAACGCATGAAAGGCCAGGACCAGCCACACCACGAAGGCGAAATGGGCCAGTCCGAGGGCCACGGGAATCAGGTCCCACAACGAATGGGCCAGCAAACGGTAAGCAGGGCGAGCCATGAAGAACATCCTGAAACAATGGGTTCGTCACGGCTGTCTGCAAAGGCCAGACCAGTTCACGTCGGGCTTACTTGAATTTATAGGCGATCGCCATCTGCACCTCGCCCTGATTGGTATCGCCGACGCTTTTGACAATGCTGCTGTCGGCCGCCGAGTTCGTCAGGTGAATCCAGCTGGCGCTGGCCACCAGCGACCACTGCGGCGCGATAGGGAACTCGAAACTCTGGGTCAGCGCGATGTTCTGCAAGCCGCCGCCGGCGTTGTAGGCACGGATGCCGGAGGCCTGGGCCTCCTTGTCGCTGACACCGAAGAACGTGTTGTTTTGCCGGGCATTGGCGAAATGCGCAGTCAGATTGCTGCTGCCAATCACGCCGCCGCCCAGTGGATAACCGATCTCGCCACCGACCCGACCGAGCACGCCGCCCTGCCCGCCATTACCGCCGATGGCCTGGCCGACGGAGGCGAATACCCGCCAGAAGTCGGCCGGCGCGTACTGCACGAAGCCACCGGCCTCGGCCATGTCCGGCACATCGCGCAAGCCGCGCAGTTCGCCGTTGGAGGTGCGGCCCGGCAGGTAATTCACATAAGGACCGGCGCTGAAGCCGTTGGTCTTCAAAGCGCTCCAGGTCAGGCCGTCGTCGGTACTGAGGCTGACGTCGCCCCAGTCCAGATCCAGATACGGTATCGGCCGTGTTTCGTAACGGCTGCCACTCGGGTCGTGGGGCTGATAACCCAGGCCCACGCCTGCCTCACCGGTGATGCCGTCCGCCATGGCGCTGGCTGAGAAAGCGCCCAGCGCTGCGAATAAAAACAGTGTCTTCCTCATCATGAGGCCATTCCTTTAATTGAACATGCGCGCATCAATCCCCGGATGCCACCCACCGCGCAAGCACTCATGTTGTTTGTAGCAAGCTACAAAAATTGTAGCTTCGAATTTCCAAAGCACCTCATCGGCCCCGCCGGCAAGGGGCTGATGGCACTTGGCACAGTCCCTGCTCTACCCCTCGGCAAGCGCACACAACGCGCTCTGACCAATAGGTAATGCAGATGATTGATTGGCATATCGTGTGTGATTTCGACGGGACCATCACCCGCACCGACGTGATCGACAGCATTCTCGAACGCTTCGCCGACCCGAGTTGGGAAACGATCGAAAACCAGTGGCTGGCCGGTGAAATCGGTTCCCGTGAATGCCTCAGCCGCCAGCTCTCGCTGGTCAAGGCCACGCCCGGCCAATTGCTGGAGTTCTTCGACAGCATCGAGATCGATCCAGACTTCCCCGACTTCGTCGACCACGCCATCGGCCTGGGCGCTTCGTTCGAAGTGGTCAGCGACGGCATCGAGCAAGGCATCGCGCGGATTCTGTCGCGCAACTACGTGACCCTGCTGCCGATCCTCGCCAACCGCCTGCGACAGATGGATCACGAAAGCTGGCGCATCGACTTCCCGCATTCCAGCGACGCCTGCCGCGCAGCGTCCGGCAACTGCAAATGCAAATCCACGCCGGGCAACAAGCGGGTGCTGGTGATCGGTGACGGCCAGTCCGACATGTGCGTGTCGTCCACCGCCGACTTCGTCTTCGCCAAGGGGCGCCTCGCCGAATACTGCGAGCGCAACGCGATCCCTTACGCGCGCTTCGACAGCTTCGCCGAACTCCCGGCGCTGCTGGCCCTGCTGCCAAAGGCCAGCGCCGCCAACGCCACCGCTTTCAACTCCGACACCTTCAATACCGAAACCCAGGAACTCTTCCACCATGTCTGATATTCGAATCGCTACCCAGGAAGACCAGATCCTTCTGGAAAAAGAAGCCAAGTACTGCTCCTACGGCGACACCGTTCACTACATCGAACCGCCGCGCATCTTCAGCCGCTGCGAAGGCTCCTACGTCTGGGACACCGAAGACCAGGCCTACCTCGACCTGCAAATGTGGTATTCGGCGGTCAACTTCGGTTACGCCAACCCGCGCCTGAACAACGCGCTGAAACAGCAGATCGACACCCTGCCGCAGATCGCCAGCCAATACCTGCACAAAGGCAAGATCGAGCTGTCGGAAATGATCGCCGTGGACGCCAAGAAGAAGTTCGGCCTCGACGGACGCGTGCACTTCAACGTCGGCGGTTCGCAGTCCATCGAGGACTCGCTGAAAGTCGTGCGTAACGCCAGCAACGGCAAGAGCCTGATGTTCGCCTTCGAGGGCGGCTACCACGGTCGTACCCTCGGCGCTTCGTCGATCACTTCCAGCTACCGCTATCGCCGCCGCTACGGCCACTTCGGCGAGCGCGCCAACTTCATCCCGTTCCCGTACCACTTCCGCGGCCCGAAAGGCATGACCAAGGAAGAATACGGCAGCCACTGCGTGCAGCAGTTCGCCCGTCTGTTCGAGACCGAATACAACGGTGTCTGGGATCCGAAGGTCGGCGCCAGTGAATACGCCGCGTTCTACGTCGAGCCGATCCAGGGCACCGGCGGCTACGTGATTCCGCCGATGAACTTCTACAGCGAACTCAAGCATGTGCTGGACCAGCACGGCATCCTGATGGTGGTCGACGAAATCCAGATGGGCTTCTATCGCACCGGCAAGCTGTGGTCGATCGAGCACTTCGACGTCAAACCGGACGTGATCGTCTTCGGCAAGGCGCTGACCAACGGCCTCAACCCGCTGGGCGGCATCTGGGCCAAGGAAGAACTGATCAACCCGAAAGTCTTCCCGCCAGGCTCGACCCACTCGACCTTCGCCTCCAACCCGCTGGGCACCGCCGTGGGCCTGGAAATGTTCAAGATGACCAGCGAAGTCGACTACGGCGCGATGGTCATGGCCAAGGGCAAATACTTCCTCGAAGGCCTGCAGGACCTGCAGAAGCGCTACCCTATCATCGGCGACGTCGATGGCCTGGGCCTGGCCCTGCGCTGCGAAATCTGCGCCCCGGACGGTTTCACCCCGGACAAGGCCACCCTGGACTTCATGGTCGAGGAAGGCATGAAGGGCGACATCGAGATCGACGGCCGCAAACTGGGCCTGATCCTCGACGTGGGCGGTTACTACAAGAACGTGATCACCCTCGCGCCGTCGCTGGAAATCAGCTACCCGGAAATCGACCTGGGCATCGCCCTGCTCGACCGTCTGCTGGCCCGGGCGATGAAACGATGAACGCGGCCGGGATCGATCTGGGCGAAGGCGACGCCGGTTTCGTTCTCGGCACAGGGGAGGTCGCGGTGTTGTTGATCCACGGCCTCACCGGCACCCCGACGGAGTTGCGTCGGGTCGCCGTGGGACTGGCCAAGGCCGGTTGCACGGTGTACGTGCCGACCCTGGCCGGGCACTGCGGCGGCAATGCCGACCTGCAGGCCACCGGCTGGCGCGACTGGTACGAAGGCGTGCGCAAGACCTTCGTCGGCATTCGCCGTCAGCACAGCAAGGTATTCGTCGGCGGCCTGTCGATGGGTGCGGTGATGTCGATGTACGTGGCGTCCGAGCATCCGGGTCAGGTCGCCGGATTACTGATGTATTCCACGACTTTGAAGTACGACGGCTGGAGCATCAACAAACTGGCGTTCCTCACGCCGTTGCTGATGAAAATCCCGTTCGGCGTGCACATCTGCAAGTTCGAAGAGAAACCGCCCTACGGCATCAAGAACGAGCGCCTGCGGGCCATCGTCGAACGGCAGATGAAAGAAGGCCACAGCAGTGAGGCCGGCCTGTTGACCATGGAAGGCGTGACCGTGCGCGAACTGCACCGGATGAACGCCGTGGTGCGCAAGCGCATGCCTTCGATCACCGTGCCGGCGCTGGTACTGCATTCCATCGAGGACGACATCACCAGTCGCTGGAATGCCGACTACGTGGAACGCAAGCTCGGCGGCGAAGTGGTGAAGATTCTGCTGGACGACTGTTATCACATGATCACCGTCGACCTGCAGTACCGACGCGTCGTAGAACTGAGCGTGCAGTTCATCAACAACCACCGCACCGACCTTGCGCCAACCGCTGATTCCCTGCCAACCGAGGAATACCGGCAGCGAGCGTGAAGCGCCTGCAAAACGACATGCCATGCCGGTTAAGGAAACGACGTGATCACGGCCCAAGCCTTTTCAACCATCGAAGCGATTGATCGCGACGCATGGAATGCCTGCTTTCCCGAGGAGCTCGAAGACTGGGCCTACTATCGCGCCGTGGAACAGGCCGGCATCGACGGCTTTCACTGGCGCTATCTGGCGCTGTTTGAAGACGACCGGCTGATTGCGGCGGTCGTGGCCTTCACCACGGCCTATTCGCTCGATACCACCCTGCAGGGCACCGGCAAGCGCTTGAGCCAATGGCTGCGCAGTTGCTGGCCGGGGCTGTTCGACATTCGTCTGTATGCCCTCGGCTCGCCGGTGGCCGAGCAGTGCCATGTCGGCACGCACCCGTCGCTCGATCCGGCACGTTTGCCGACGCTGTTCGCACGCCTGCTGCAACTGGCCCGCGAGGACGCGGATCAGGCCGGGGTCGGTCTGCTGGCCGTCAAGGACGCTTCCCACCGCAACCCGCAATGGCTGCAGGCCTGCCGCGAGGCCGGTTTGCAAAGCATGCCGGGATTGCCCGGTGCCGAGCTGCCGATCAAGTTCGCCTCGGTCGACGCTTACCTCGGCACCCTGGGCAAATCCACCCGCAAGGACCTGCGGCGGACCCTGCGCGGTTCGGGCCCGCGAATCGAATGGCGACGTTCGGTGGACGATCTGCTGCCGACCATGATGCGGCTTTATGAAGCGACACTGGCGCGCAGCGACCTGACCTTCGAATGCCTGCCTGCCGCGTATTTCCGTCAGGTGCTGGAACACCTCGACGAGCGTGCCGCCTGCGTTTTGTACTGGGTGGACGATGAGCTGGTGGCGTTCAATCTGGTGCTGCTGGACGAACAGCGGCTGGTGGACAAGTTCTTCGCCCACGATCTGGCCCGCACCCGCGAGCACAAACTGTACATGCGCAGCTGGCTGGCGAATGTCGGCTACTGTATTGAACACCGGATTCCGATCTACGCGTGCGGCCAGGCCGGCTATGCCAGTAAGCTGCGCCTGGGCTGTTCGTTCATCGGCAATACGGTGTTTTTCCGCCATCGCCACCCCGTACTCAATCACCTGCTGCGGCTGGTGAAGATTTTCATCCGCCCGGACCGTACCGATCCGGCCATGGCGACTGCGATAAGCGAACAACAATAAGCGAGCATGATGAGCAAAGACCGACGCGCCACCGCCCGACCCTTCGCCCTCTCCGGCTGGAGCCTGCAACGCAAACTGGTGCTGGCGTTCTGGCTGGTCAGCGTGATTCCGACCATGATCGCCGCGGAACTGGCGGCCACCACCCTGTCGCAGATTTTCGACAGCAACGTGCGGATCTGGCTGCAGGAGTCGACCAAGATCGTCGAGGACGAGATCCGCGAGATCGTGCGCGACAATGCCCGGATCGCGCAGTTGTTCCTGCGCTACACCCGGCCGCCCACGGACCGGCAGTCGGCCCGGCGCGACAAGCTCACCGCCGACATTGCCGACTCCATGGGCATCGACGTAGTCGCGCTGGTGCGCAACAGCGATCACAAAGTGGTGTTCAGCACCGCCGCCGATGACATCGTGCGGCAGATCAGCACCGCGCCCAAAGCCGTACTGCAAACCCTGCAGGTCGGCGGCGTGGCGACCGGCGCCGTGGTGTCGACCTTCGAGAGCGAGCAGGACGGCACCGACTACAAACTGATCGTGGTGACCTACCTCGACAACAGCTTCCTCACCAGCGTCGCCGACGTGCATTCTCTGGACCTGCGCCTGTACCTGGCCAGAGACGCCGATTTCTCCGAGATCTTTTCCACCCAGCGCTTTGAAGATCACCCGGCAATCGTGCCCGCGAAAATCGAGGACCAGTTGCGCAGCACCAAGCTGCCAATCGAGCAGTCGACCAAACGCTACAGCGGCATCTACCGACCGATTCTCAACGAAAACGGCGAACTGCAAGGCGTGGTGTTCAGCGGTCTGCTGCGCCACACCACGCTGGTCGGGCTGGTGAACCAGAGCAACCTGTTCATCCTGATTTTCATCCTCAGCTCGGCGGCTTCGCTGGCGGTGGGCTGGCTGGTGTCGGAGCGCATGACCAAGCCGCTGCGCGGACTGGCCAAAGGCGTACAAGCGGTGATTGCCGGGGATTACCGCCAGCGCCTGCCGGTCACCGGCGGCGATGAACTGGCGGAACTGAGCAGCATCTTCAACCACATGAGCGAACGCCTCGGCGAGTTGCAGCATCTGGAGTCGCAACTGCGGCGCCGCGACCGCCTGCATGCGCTGGGCGAAGTGGCGATGGGCCTGGCCCATGAAATCCGCAACCCGCTGGGCATCATCAAGACCGCCACGCAACTGCTGCACCGACGCGCCGACCTGCCCGAGACCGACAAGCGTCATCTGGAATACGTGGTCAGTGAAGTCAGCCGCATCAACGACCTGATCACCGAATTTCTCGACTTCGCCAAGCCCAGTGCGCCACTGCGTTCGACCCAACTGGCACGGCCGCTCGTAGATGAGCTGGTGGGTTTCTGCGCCCCGGAACTGGCCAGCCACAACATCGATGTGCAAATTGAGGACCGCGCGCCGGGTGCCACCCTGTACGCCGATGCCCGGCAACTCAAACAGGCGGGCCTGAACCTGATCGTCAACGCCATCGACGCCATGCCCGACGGCGGCCGCCTGACCCTGGGCATCCACAGCGATCAACACAACACGGTCATCAGCATCAGCGACACTGGCCAGGGCATCGAAGCGGACATGCTCGAGCGAATTTTCACGCCGTTCGTCACCACCAAGGCGTCCGGCACCGGACTCGGTCTGGCCAAAGTCTTCTCGATCATGGAAAACCATGACGGACGCATCGAATGCGTCAGTGAAAAAGATGCCGGAGCCACCTTCAGCCTGTACATTCCGGCCAACGGTGAAGATTTCGACGAGGACAGCGATGACGCATAACGTACTGGTGGTGGACGACGAGCCCAAGCTCTGCGACCTGCTGGCATCGGCCTTGAGTCAGAACGACATTGCGGTGTTCACCGCCGGCAACGGCCTGCACGCGCTCAAGGTGCTGGAGTCCGAGGACATCGATCTGGTGATCAGCGACTGGCGCATGCCCGGCATGGACGGCCCGCAACTGCTGGCGGAAATCAAGAACCGCTACCCGCAGTTGCCGGTGATCGTGATGACCGCCTACAGCACGGTGAAGAATGCCGTGCAGTCGATGCGCAACGGCGCCTTCGACTACATCGCCAAACCCTTCGACATCGATGAGCTGGACATCACCGTCAGCAAGGCCCTGCAATTTCGCGACATCCTCAAAGACAACCTGCGCATGCGCGCCGAACTCGACGAGCACCAGCAGATCGACAGCCTGGTGGGTGACAGCCCGAGCTTTCGCCGTGTCCTGAGCGCAATCGATTCGGTGCGCGAAAGCAACGCTACCATCCTGCTGACCGGCGAAAGCGGCACCGGCAAGGAAATGGTCGCCCGGGCCATCCACAAGCACGGCAACCGCGCCGACAAGCCGTTTGTCGCGGTCAACTGCGCGGCGATCCCGGAAGGGCTGCTGGAAAGCGAAATGTTCGGCCACCGCAAAGGCGCGTTCACCGGTGCGGTGGCGGACCGGGTCGGGCGTTTTCAGCAGGCGGACAAGGGCACACTGTTTCTCGATGAAATCGGCGAAATGCCTTTGGCGCTGCAGGCGAAAATCCTCCGCGCCCTGCAGGAACGCATCATCGAACCAGTAGGCGATCCACGCGAGCGCAAGGTCGATGTGCGGGTCATCGCCGCGACCAACAAGAACCTGCTGGACGCGGTGGCCAACAAGGAGTTTCGCGAGGACCTGTATTACCGCCTCAACGTATTCCCGATTCCGTTGCCGGCCTTGCGTGAACGGGTCGAAGACATCGCCCCGTTGGCCCGGCATTTCGCCCACACACTGGGCGCTGCGGCGGGCAAGCGCTTCAGCGGTTTCAGTGCCGAGGCGTTGCAGGCGATGGCCCGCTATTCGTGGCCGGGAAACATTCGTGAACTGCAGAACTGCGTCGAGCGCGCGACCATCGTCGCGTCCGGTGCGGAGATTGAAGAGCAGGACCTGCCGGCCTATCTGTTCGCCTCACAACCGACCCAGCCGGGAGCGCTGGTCGCCGAAGGCAGCGTGCCGGCCGACCTGGAAGCGGCGCTGGCAGAGGTGGAAAAGGCCTACATCCTCGCCGCGCTGGCCCAGAGCAACGGCGTGCAGGCTGCGGCGGCGCAGTTGATCGGGATTTCCGAGCGCAGCTTCTGGTATCGCCTGAAGAAACTGGGGATTCACGTCGACAAGATCGTCCGCTGATCCGGGTTCCCGGGCGTTGCCCGGGAACCTCGCGGCCTCAATTCACCGTGCCGCCCTTCGCCTCGCTCATGATCTGCCGGATCGCCCCGACAAAGGTGTCCTCCGGCTGCCCGCCAGTCACCGCGTATTGCCCGTTGAACACCACGGTTGGCACCGAACTCACGCCGCGCGACAGCCACAGTTGTTCTTCCTGGCGCACTTCACTGGCGAACTCGTCGGACGCCAGAATCGCCTCGGCGCGCTGCCGATCCAGACCCACGCTTTCGGCAATCTCTGCCAGTTGTCCGTGATCGGACGGGTTGCCGCCATCGGTGAAATACGCCTTGAACAGCGCCTCTTTCAACGGCAACTGCAAGCCCTCCTCGCCCGCCCAATGCAGCAGCCGATGCGCATCGAAGGTGTTGTAGATGCGGCTGTTGGAGTCGGTGCGGAAGGCGAAACCGACATCGGCGCCACGGGCGCGGATCACTTCACGGTTCTTCTGTGACTGCTCCGGGGTCGATCCGTATTTTTCCTGGATGTGCTCGCCGATGTTCTGCCCTTTGGCGCCCATCTTCGGGTTCAGCTCGAACGGCTGGAAACGGATCTCGGCCTGCACCTCGTCACGCAGAATCTCCAGCGCCCGCAGCAAACCGTACAGACCGACGACGCACCACGGGCAGGACACGTCGCTGACAAAATCGATTTTCAGGGCAGAACTCATGACACACCTCGCGCGTTCAATCGGGGTCAAAGACCTGCACGATACACCCGCTAGAGCAGGTTGCGCTCGCCCACCGGTTCGATCTGTGCCCAGTGCGAGGTGTCTTCACGGTGCTGCTGCAAATACGGCAACACCGCCGCCAGCAATGGCGCCTTGAACGCCTCCTGAAAACGATGGGCCAGCCCCGGAATCAGCTTCAACTGGCTGCCGCGAATGTGCGCCGCCAGATGTACGCCGTGCATCACCGGCAGCAACGGATCGGCGGTGCCGTGCACCACCAGCGTCGGCACCCGCAACTGATTGAGCAACGCCACCCGGCTCGGCTCGGCGAGGATCGCCATGATCTGGCGCTTCACGCCTTCGGGGTTGAACGCCCGGTCATAGGCCACCGCCGCCTGATGCAACAGCATCTGACGATCATCGGTAACCATCGGGCTGCCCAGCGCCGCCAGCAGATCGGCCTGTTGCTCCAGCGCCACTTCACGGTTAGGGGCACCGCGCCGCGACAGCAATTGCACCAGTGCCGCGCTCGGTGCAGGCAGGCCTTCGGCGCCGGAACTGGTCATGATCAGCGTCAGGCTCTCGACCCGCTGCGGCGCCATGGCCGCCAGGTGCTGGGCGATCATCCCGCCCATGCTCGCGCCGAGCACGTGGAATTGCTCGACGTGCAACGCGTCCATCAGGCCCAGCGCATCGTCGGCCATATCGGTCAGGCTGTAAGGCGCCGCCACCGGCAGGCCGAGTTTGTAGCGCAAGACTTCAAACGTCAGGTTGGCCTCGGCCGGTGCCTGGCGCCAGGTCGACAGACCGACGTCGCGGTTGTCATAGCGGATCACCCGGAAACCCTGCTGACACAGGGCGACCACCACTTCGTCCGGCCAGTGGATCAACTGCCCGCCCAGTCCCATCACCAGCAGCAATGCCGGATCCGACGCACGACCGATGCTCTGGTACGCCAGGCTCACCTGCGCCAGATCGACCCGTTCGGTCGGAACATTGACATCACAACGCGACGCCGCAGAAGACGCCGGAACGAAAAAAACCGCGGCCAACAACGCCGCGATTGCAAAAAATCCCTTGAACATGAAAAACACCGAAACGCAGAACCCCAGTAGAGCGCGAGTCTGATGAAGTTTGTTCAAGCGCGCTGCCACAGTTCGATGACAGTTTGATGAAGAGTGCCGAGCGGTCGAACGGGCCGATAACTATGTAGCACCCGGGCATCCGGTGATTTTCCTTGAATGGCGCTTGAGTGGAGCGGATCCGCCGCCCTTCCCTTGAGCCCCATTGCCATGATCGAACGCTTCTTTCTCGTGAACACTCCTGCGCCGTTGCCAGCATTTCCCGGTTTTACCGCCCTGCCGGCATCTGTCGATGAAAGCCTGCTGCACAGTGCGGCCACCCACCGGCAAGCGTGCAGCGAAGGGCTGCGACAACTGTGTGCCGGCGTACCCTCGGTACGCGCAACGCTCAACCGGTTGCTCCACCGGGAACTGGACCTGGACGGTGAGCAGGCTGGCCTGTCGTTCCCCCCGGGCGACGGCTACCCGGAGCGCCGGATCAGTCTGGTGACAGCCTGCGCCTTCGTCGCCCAATCCCCCCGACCAGAGGAATGGCTCGACAGCCAATGCCGGGTGACCGGTGTGAACAGCAGTCACGCATTGTCGGCACTCACCCCGTCGCAACTGCTCGCCCGGATCAAAGCCCTCGAACCGGCACTGGCGCTCGATGTGCGCTGGAATGCCTACTGGCAGGGCCGCGCTCCGGGCACACCCCATTCCCGCCAGGAACAGGCCGGCCGGTTGTATCACGGGCATATCGAGGCGGCCGCGCAAATGGCCTTCGCCCGACGCACGGTGACAGCCGACCAGCTACAGCCACTGTGGTCGCTGATGGGGGAACCGGGTACGCGGCCTGCGGCTGACGATGCCCTCAGCGTCGAGCTGCCGACCTTGCGCCTGCACAATGGCGTGCGGGTAAAACTGCCGGCGGCCTGGGTCATCAGTCGTGGAGACGACGCCGCACAGTTGCTGTACATGCCTGATCAAGCGGACGCTATCCATGCTTTCGCCCGACGCAGTGACTTGCATGCCTGGTTGGCACAAGAGCCGTTGGTGCCTGCCGGTCTTGCGTTCGAAAACCTTCAGGTCGAATACATCCCGGCCGGGCAATCGCTGGTCACGGCTGTCGACGAATGGCTGCTGCAGCAGCAAATCGCGCAGGTTGCTTCCCTGCGCAACGGCACGGACGGCACGCGCGGTCTCGCCGAACAGGGCCACCACGCGCTGGACGTCGCCGACAGGGTCGACCGGCAACGCAGCACTGCCGTCTTCTGCGCCCCGCCCGGCCTGGACAATCAACTGTCCGGCGTCCGGACAGCAGACGAAGTCGAAGTCTCGCTGTTCGGCAGCCTGCATCCCGATATTCCCCGCTCCCTGCGACAGGCCAGCGTCACCCGGGCACAGGATGCGCTCGAAGCATCAAGCGATGGCGACACCCTGAAATCGTTCGAGGCGCTGCAAACGACACAGGAAACGGCCGAACAGGCCGCCGATCTCGCAGCACGCGCTCTGCTCTATCGCGAACGGGTGCTGGACCTGGCCACCTTCAACCGCCAGTTCACCGCGCTGTACAACGCGCACATGCAAGGTCTGCGGGCCGAAGCCGGGATGCAACGGGCGCTGAATCGCCTGAGTGTCGAAGAACATGACCTGCTCATCGCATGGCTCGATGCACCCGATCGAACCGATGCCGACCGGGTGGTGAAAAGCCTGACACTGTCACTGACCGAATCCGCAGGAGGCAAAGTCACCACCACTCTCCAGACGCTCAATGGCCCGCTCGTACTGATGTTCATGGGTTCGATACAGAGCCTGTTGCTTTACTGGCCCGGCAGCGGTGGCGGCCTGCAGCGATTCGCCAATCGCCAGGCACTCGAACGGTACGTGTTCAAGCTGCATGCCGGTGACGCACAGCAAACCTTGCAATTGAACACCCTGACCGGCGACCCGTTGCTCCATATGTTGAATCAGTTGACCGGCGAGTTTGAAACCCGGGCGGCGACTATCCGCCAGCGATACAGCGAGCCGTCACAGGCCCGACAGCGTGCAGATGAACTGGAGCAACTGCGCCGCAAGACACTTCCCCTGCTACAGGTGCCCGTCGATGCCGCACGACGCCTGGCGCTGTTTCATCGCATCCAGCAGGAACGCAGCGCAACCCTCGCCACACAGGCACCGGCCTGGCTGACCGACCTGAGTGACAACGAACGAAGCACGCTCAAGGCGCTGATCCTGGCCTGGATCAGCGCGATGCACCGCAGTCACGAATTGCTGACCGTCGCGCTGCTACCCCGGGAGGATTTCACTCGACAGCATCTGCACGCCCGACTGCGTCGGGACTTTTCTCTCAAGGGGCACTTTTCGGTACAGCTGGACCTGCCGGACTCGGTTGCGCTGCAAAAACAGGCCTTCAGTGCCCCCGGTGCACCGGGCACCCCGCAAAAACGGGTGGCCGTCCCCAGCGTCGGACGCAGCCGGATGTCCCTCGAAACCCTGGCCCAGCTCAATATCGACAACACCCCGTCGATGAACCTTGAACAACTGTCACTGCGTCTTGGCTTCATGCGCGTCGAAGTCAGCGCCACCGATGAGCGGGAGCGTCAGACCCTCACTGCCGGTATTACCCGGGCCTACCTGCGCAAACTGATGCCGGAACTGGATCTGCCCAAGGCATACGAACAAAAGATTTACGACACCTTCAAAGGTACGACCGAAGAACCACCATTCCAGCGCGAGCACCGTCAGGAATGCCTGCTCGAACCCTGGCAGGTAATGCTCAAGCTGCAAGGCCGATGCGCACGGTTGCAGCACCACATTGACGGCTCTGACCTGAGCCTGTTTGAAACCGCCATCGACGCCGACACGCCCGACGCCTGGGCAACCGCCGGTCGCCGCATTGTGCTGCTTCCGGCATTCCTCGCCGTCGGCGGCACTGACACACCGAATGAAGGCCCCACCACATTGTCCGGTGTGACCTTCATCGAAGAACAAATCAGCGGCACGACACTGCTCTATCTGCCGGATGCCCCCGACGCGAGGTTTCTGCGCCGATACGACAGCCTTGAAGCCGCCCGCAAGGATCTGTTCAATCGTTGCAGCCAGGACGAGATGATCCACTATCTGGCCGACCGGGCCTTGCAAGGCAGCGTAAACGCCCACGAACGCCGCATCGCTCAGGCGGTGGACAAACGCTTCGATGCCATGATCGGTGTCGGCCCGCGCTGGCCGGTAACCACGTCGCTGGCCGCTCATCTGCTCAGTGCGCACATGGGGCGTCTGATCGAGGTCCATCGCGGCTCCTCGCGCTCCAACGATGCGTTGTATCGGGAACGTTATGCTCTGCAGGGCACACGGGTGTTCGATTACCTGAAAATGGCCCTCGGCATGCTGCCATTTGTTGGCAGTGCCATCGCGCTGTACGACGCGTGGAACGCGGCCAACCAGGCAGTCGCGGCTTTTCTGCGGGGCAGTCTCGGCGACGGCCTGGCTGAAGTCGAATCGGTGTTGCTGTGCCTGATCGACGCGTTGATCGACATCGTGCCTGGCGCCGGTGCAGCCCTGACGGCCCGCTCGGCCACCCGTGCCCGCCTGCTGCGAAACCTGGTCCCGGAGGTCGGCACGCTGACCGTTCCCGATACCCGGCAGGCCCGGCGCATCGTTGAACGCTTTGCCGGTTACGAATATGAGAAACCCGTCTCGCTGGCGGGGCTGCGAGCGGCCGAGGGAGGCGTCTGGCGCAATATCTACCGCCATGCCGACGGCGATTTCATTGTCCGTCATGGCCGGATCTATCAGGTCGAATGGAGCCGCGATTCCCGCAACTGGCGCCTGCGCGGCACCTCGCAGAATACCTACAGGCAACCGATCGCCCTGAACGAGGCCGGAGAGTGGGACACCTGGTTCGGCGTCTACGGCACCACCTTCGAAGGCGGCGGTGCCGGTGGTGGCGGCGTGCTCGGGCATATGGCCGATACACTCGACCCGCTGTGGCCACTGGCAATCCGTGAGCGTCTTCCGCGCTGGCTGGTCGACCGGACCTACCGCCGACATCACCAACTGACGCTTGAATGTGATGACCTGAGTTACCGCCTCGATCTCCAGATCGAGCGAAGCGACAGGGCGATCAACGCTTACTGCCAGGCTCCCGATGACGCTCTGCTGAGAAACGTCGCACAGAAAGCCTGCGACGAGGATATTGCCCTGCTCACCCGGCAATACCAGACAGCCGCCGAGCTGCGCCCCCTCACCCATGGCAACAAGTTGCGAGCCCTGCTTGAAATACAGAGCCAGGACGCTGCACGAGTGACCGACCGCCTCAAACACCGTGTCTATATGGCCAACCACCGGATCTACAAATGGCTCGACGAGATCGACACCCGGCACGCAACCCTCGATGCCCTGCCGGACAGCCCGGTTGCCGAACGCCTGGTCCTGCTTCAGGAAATGCGCAGATTGCGCGTCGATGTGACCACCGCCATTGAAGAAGTCGAAGCGCTCATGGGCGACATGAACCGCTGGTACGCGCTGATCGGCGTACGTGCGGACAAGGCCAGACTGACCGAAGCCGTCACCTATTTGAACGGACGCATGAGCGACTTCAATCTGGGTTACCTGAAGACCGCTCACCGCCTGGAGTCCATCAAGAATTTCGAGAACACTGGCGACGTTTCCTGGCTCTACCTGCAACAACGGGCCTGGCAACTGCGCATGGACATGGACCGTGCGCTCTTCACCCAGTTCAGCCTGTCCGAAGTGAGCGCCAACCGTGCGCAGCGCACACAGATCCTGGGCAACTGCCTCGACACCTACACCCGATACTGCCGGGAAATGAACCAGTGGACAGCCAGCTATCCGCAGTACTTTCACATGGAAGAGTTCGAGCCGCTGATGGCCGGCATCGAAGCCATGGCCGAACGTGCCAGAAAGGCCATCGATCATCCCGCGCCGCCTCGTAAGACGGGACCAAGCGAGAAGAAGATTTTCCAGACCGAAGACCAGCAATGGCTGATCGGGGTGGAAAACTGGGAACCCAGAACCCGCAAGCGGCAGTTCGTCCTGAACCACGGCAAGGCGGGGCGGGAAGTCTGGGAGCTGGCTGACAACGGCAAATTCCGCCTGCTGGCGGTGAACACACCGCAGCCCGCGCCTTCCCGGAACCTTGCATCGTTGCTGGCCGACGCCCGCAAGCGCCTGAATGGGCAAGCGGCCTATCAGGCCAAGGTGCAGGGCCACGCCGAGCGCGACATGCTCCCGGTGGATCTGGAGCACATGATGGTCAGCGAAGCCGATGACCTGAGCCATCGGGCCAGCGACATTGAAGCGCTGTCGGCAGAGAACCCGATCATCAGTGAATTGAAAACCAAGGCCGACGAGTTGCGCCTCACCGGACGGCAGTTGCGCACCCGACAAACCCTGAGGAGTCGTAAACCCACCGACGGCATGCTCGATGATCTGCTGCGACAGAACGCCGTGGAAGTGCGCAAGGTGGCCCTGATGAAACAACTGCGCAATCGCGTCGACGGTCGTCCCGACCATCTGCAGGAATATGAAATCCACGACCTGAATGTCCGACCGCCACGTCTGCTGTGGTATGCGCATTTCCACTACAACAAACCCAGGCCGTCATTCGCAGAGTTCGAGAAAGCGCACCTGAAACTGCCGGAGCACCGCTACCTGACTCACGCCGACAATGCGGCGCTGCCGTATGCCGACATAGGCAAACGCTCGCCGGTCCTGCCCTGGTTCGAAGCGTTGTAAAACAAAACGGGGAGCGGTTGGCCGCTCCCCGTTTTGCTGTGCGTCAAGCCAGCTGACTGCGCAGTTGCCGCGCCGCCGCGACCATGTTGACCAGCGCCGCTTCGGTCTCCGGCCAGGCGCGGGTTTTCAGGCCGCAGTCCGGGTTGACCCACAGACGTTGCGCCGGAATCCGCTTCACGGCCTTGCTCATCAGCTTGACCATTTCCGCTGTGTCCGGCACTCGCGGCGAGTGGATATCGTAGACGCCCGGGCCGATGTCGTTCGGGTAGTCGAACGCTTCGAAGGCATCGAGCAATTCCATGTCCGAGCGCGAGGTTTCGATGGTGATCACGTCGGCGTCCATGTCAGCGATGGCCTTGATCACGTCGTTGAATTCGCTGTAGCACATGTGAGTGTGGATCTGGGTTTCGTCCTTCACGCCCGAGGCGGTCAGGCGGAACGCTTCCACCGCCCAGTCCAGATACTCCTGCCACTGTGCGCGGCGCAGCGGCAGGCCTTCGCGGAACGCGGCTTCGTCGATCTGCACGATTTTGATCCCGGCGTTTTCCAGATCCACCACTTCGTCACGCAGGGCCAGCGCCAGTTGCTGCGCCTGGACTTTGCGCGACACGTCCTCGCGGGGGAACGACCACATCAGCATCGTCACCGGGCCGGTCAGCATGCCCTTCATGACCTTATCGGTCAGGCTCTGGGCGTAGCTGATCCAGTCCACGGTCATGGCGTTCGGACGGCTCAGGTCGCCATAGATCACCGCCGGTTTCACGCAGCGGGAACCGTAGCTCTGGACCCAGCCGAAACGGGTGAACAGGTAACCGTCGAGTTGCTCGGCGAAGTACTCGACCATGTCATTGCGTTCGGCTTCACCGTGCACCAGCACATCCAGCCCCAGACGTTCCTGGACTTGCACCGCATGGCGGATTTCGCTGCGCATGGCATCGTGGTAATCGTTGGCCGACAGCTTGCCCTGCTTGAAGGCCTGGCGGGCCAGACGGATCGAACCGGTCTGCGGGAACGAGCCGATGGTGGTGGTCGGAAACGCCGGCAATTTCAAACGTGCCTGTTGCGCGGCGATGCGCTTGGCGAACGGCGAATGACGCTGGCTGTCGCGGGCATTGATCGCTTCGATCCGCGCCTGCACATCGGCCTTGTGAATACGCGGCGAGCGAGCGCGGCTTTCCTGAATGGCGCGGCTTTCGGCCAGCGCGCTTTGCACTTTAGGTGCTTGAGGATCGTTCAGCGCATCACGTAACACAGAAATTTCGGCGCACTTCTGCACGGCGAATGCCAGCCAGCTTTTCAGTTCCGGATCGAGCTTGTCTTCGCGCTCGACATCCACCGGGCTGTGCAGCAACGAGCAGGAACTGCTGACCCACAGATTGTCGCCAAAGCGCTCCTGCGCCGGTTGCAACTGCGCCAGTGCCTGCTCCAGCTCGCAGCGCCAGACGTTGCGACCGTTGACCAGGCCCACCGAAAGAATCTTGTAAGTCGGCAGACGATCCAGCACCTGACCGAGCTGATCCGGCGCACGCACCGTGTCGATGTGCAGGCCTTGTACCGGCAGGCCCACGGCCAGACCGAGGTTGTCTTGCAGGCCGCTGAAATAGGTCGCCACCAGTTTTTTCAACGGCGAGTACTGAAGGATGTGATAGGCGCGTTCGAAGGCGTTTTTCCACGCCTGCGGCAGGTCGAGAGTGAGGATCGGTTCGTCGATCTGCACCCACTCCACGCCCTGTGCGGCAAGCCGCCCGAGGATTTCGTTGTACACCGGCAGCAGGCGCTCGAGCAGGTCGAGCTTGTCGAAATCGTTGCCTTTCGCCTTGCCCAGCCACAGGTAAGTCAGCGGGCCGATGATCACCGGTTTGACGTTGTGACCGAGGGCTTTGGCTTCTTCGACCTCATCGAACAGCTGTTCCCAGCTCAGCTTGAACTGTTGATCGACGGTGAACTCCGGGACCAGGTAGTGGTAGTTGGTGTCGAACCACTTGGTCAGCTCTTGGGCATATTGGGTCTTGCCGTGCTCGCCGCCGCAGCAGGAGGCCGTGGCGCCACGGGCCATGGCGAACAGGGTGTCGAGGGTCGGCAGGCCACGCTCGTCGCGCACGCCATTGAAGCGCTCGGGGATCACACCGAAGGTCAGCGAGTGGGTCAGCACCTGGTCGTACCAGGCGAAGTCGCCGACCGGCAACAGGTCGATGCCGGCGTCTTTCTGAAGTTGCCAATGCTTGGCGCGCAACTCGCGGCCGACCTGATTCAGGGACGCCTGATCGAGATCGCCTTTCCAGTAGGCTTCGAGGGCTTTTTTCAGTTCGCGGTCGGCGCCGATGCGCGGGAAACCAAGGGTGTGGGCCACGGCCATGTCGAGTGTTCTCCATTGCGTAAAAGATGGCGCCATTGTCGACAGCCAACCCAACATGAGACAAACTCAACCTTTTCGTGTTGATCACAAATTTTCCTCATGGAGCCCGTGGTGCTTGAGATCCGTCACCTGAAAACCCTGCATGCCCTGCGCGAAGCCGACAGCCTGGTCGATGCGGCCGACCGCCTGCACCTGACCCAGTCGGCGCTGTCCCACCAGTTCAAGGAACTGGAAGAGCGCATGGGCATGCCGTTGTTCGTGCGCAAGACCAAACCGGTGCGCTTCACCAGCGCCGGCCTGCGCCTGCTGCAACTGGCCGACGCGACCCTGCCGCTGCTGCGTGCCGCCGAACGTGACATCGGGCGTCTGGCCGGGGGCACCGCCGGGCGTCTGCACATGGCCATCGAATGCCACAGCTGCTTTCAGTGGCTGATGCCGACCATCGACCAGTTCCGCGATGCCTGGCCGGAAGTCGAACTCGACCTCGCTTCGGGATTCTCCTTCGCTCCGCTGCCGGCGCTGGCCCGCGGTGACCTGGATCTGGTGGTGACCTCCGACCCGCTGGAAATCGCCGGCATCACCTACGTGCCGCTGTTCACCTACGAAGCCATGCTCGCGGTCGCCAACCAGCATGCATTGGCAAGCAAACCGTACATCGTCCCCGAAGACCTGCTGACGGAAACCCTGATCACTTATCCGGTTGAGCGCGACCGGCTGGACATCTTCACCCGTTTCCTCGAACCCGCCGACATCGAACCTGCGCAAGTACGCACCTCGGAACTGACGGTGATGATGATGCAACTGGTGGCCAGCGGCCGTGGCGTGTGCGGCATGCCGCACTGGGCGCTGCATGAGTACAGCTCGCGGGGCTACGTGAAGGCCAAGCGGCTGGGGGAGAAAGGTCTGTTCGCGACGCTGTACGCGGCGATCCGCGCCGACATGCTCGACGCGCCGTACATGCGCGATTTCCTGCTGACGGCCAAGGACACGTCGTTCTCGACGCTGGATGGGGTCAGCGCGGTTCGTTGAGGCTGGCGGTTGGCAGCAAAGGCGCGCACCACATGTGAATCTTGTCGAAGTAGTCCTCGCCGACCCGCACCGCCATCGGCTCCAGACCGAACTGGATGAAGCCGCAGCGCTGGTACAGCTTGAACGCCGCGTCATTGCCGGCGGTGACGGTCAGTTGAATGACCTTCAGCGCCGGATGCTGCTGCGCTTCCACCAGCACCGCCTCCATCAACTTCAGGCCCAGCCCGCGCTGACGAAATTCAGCCGACACATACATGCCGAATACCGTTGCCTTGTGCCGGGCCTTTTCCCGAGGCTCGAACGCCAGACCAACGATCCCCGCCAGACGGCCTGCTTCGAACGCGCCAAACACCGCATCGAGCTTGCTGGTCAGGCGCGACTCCCACCAGCTCAGCGGCATCGCCGCCCGCTCGCGCACGCTGGAGGTGAAGGCCTGCGGATGCCGGTCATACGCTTCCAGCATCAATTCCCGATAGGCCAGCGCATGGCTGGCATCCAGCCGTTCGATCCACATGTTCACGCGGTCCTGCGCTGCTCGAGCATCAGGCGCACCGCCAGGCCGCCGAGCACGAAGCCCATGAAATAACGCTGCGCCGCCAGCCAGGACGGGTTGTTGGCGAACCACGAGGCAATGCCCGCCGCCGACAGGGCAATCAACAGGTTGACGCTGAAACTGACGCTGATCTGGGTCAGGCCGAGGATGATGCTCTGGCTGAACACCGAGCCGTGCTCCGGCGTGATGAACTGCGGAAACACCGAGAGGTAGAACACCGCGATCTTCGGGTTCAGGGCGCTGGTGAGAAAGCCCATGGTGATGAGCCTGCGCGACGAGTCCGCCGGCAATGCCTGCACTTCGAACGGTGAGCGGGCACCGGGTTTCACCGCTTGCCAGGCCAGCCACAGCAGGTACAGCGCACCGGCCCACTTCAACACTTCATAGGCCATCGGCACCGCGAGAAACACCGCCGTCAGACCGGCCGCCGCCGCGAACATATGCACGAAGAACCCGGCCACCACGCCGAGCAGCGACGTGACCCCGGCCTTACGCCCCTGACAGATCGACCGCGAGATCAGGTAGATCATGTTCGGCCCCGGCGTCAGTACCATCAACAACGCAGCGGCGGCAAAAATCAGCAGGTCTTGAAGCGGGATCATGACGAAGTCCTTTGCACAAATGATCAGGCGATCGCGGTCAGCGAGGCTCGATAAAACGGCAGGATCAGGTCGCGTGTCAATGGGGCGAGAACCACATCGCCGTCGGTGGCCGGGTCGATCCAGATCACCTCTTCGATCTCGGCCGCCGGGGAGACTTCGGCGTCGATGGTCAGTTGAAAGATCTCGGCCTGCACGACAAATCCCGGCTCGTTGGCGGCCGGTGCCGAGAACTGGCCGAGAAAACTCGCCTGCGCCGGATCGATCACCAGCCCCAGCTCTTCTTCCAGTTCGCGGGCCAGCGCATGCACCGGCAGTTCATGGGCCTCGATCTTGCCGCCCGGTTGCATGAACGCCGTGGTATCGCGCTTGCGCACCAGCAGGGTCTGGCCTTCGGGGTTGAGCAGCAGCGCGGCGGCAATGCGAATGGTGCGGGGGGAAACAGCGGATACAGAGGTCATGGGTCAGCCACCGGCCTTGGGAAAAACCGCAAGGATCCCATGCCGGCTGCACCAACGTCACCTCGTGCGGCCTCAAGAACCGGCCAGCAGCGCCATTTCGCCCTCCTCCGGCACTTTCACGAACACCTTGTATTTGGCCCCCTCCATGGCTTCGAAACTGATCAGTTTGTCCACCAGCAGCGCACTCAGCACCTTGCCGGCATTGAGCAGCAACATACCGTTATCGGCATTCAGGTTGCGCGCCAGGATCATTCCCGCCGCCAGCTCCCGAGTGCCCAGCACCTTGACGCTCGGATCGGTCAGGGTGATATCGCTGACCATCGCGCAGACCTTGATGAAGTCCTCGATCAGCTCGGGATCGTAAAGCCTGCCGGCGTACTGGCGCAGGTACAGCAACGCCTCGTCGCTGTTCATCTGCCGTTCGAGAATCAACCCGCGCTGCAACTCGACGAAATCCACCGCCAGTTTCAACAGCCGCGAGCCCAGGGGAATGGCCTCGCCCTTGAGCCGGTCGGGAAAACCGCTGCCGTCCCAGTGTTCCTGATGGTGCAGGATCAGCCGCGCGGCATCCTTCATCGGGTCCAGGGTCATCAGCAGTGACTCGCTCTGTTTCGGATAACCCCGATAGCGGTCGCGGTCGGTGCTGTGCAACAGGTCCGAAGGGGTGGTCATCATGCTGTCGGTCCAGCTCAGCTTGCCGATGTTGTACAGCGCGGCGGCCATGGTCAGGTCGCGGCTGGCGGCTTCGTCCAGCCGATGCACCTTGCAGTAGCCGCGCACCAGTTCGATGATCTGCCGGTTGGTCTGCTTGGCCGGCGGCAGGCGCAGGTTGGCCAGCAGCGAGAACACTTCGGTGCCGGTCACATAGCTGTGCTTGAGCTCCTCGTAGGCCAGATCGAGCATGTCGGCGGTCTGCTGCAACTCGGCGGTACGGGCGCTGACATGTTTTTCCAGGGTGCTGTTGAGCAGCTTCAACTGATCGTTCTGCACCCGGGTCAGTTGCTCCAGACGCTCGCGCTCACGGGCCAGATGCTGATGTTCCAGGGCCTGGCGCAGGATCAGCAGCATCTCCTCGTCGTTCCAGGGTTTGCTGATGTAGCGGTCGATCTGGCCTTCGTTGATGGCCTTGATGATCGCCGAAGGGTCGGCATAGCCCGTCAACATGATCCGCGTGGTCGCCGGATACAGCTGACGAACGCTGGCTAGTAACGTGGCGCCGTCCATATTGGGCATCCGCGCGTCACTCATCACCAGATCGACCGGACGTTGCGCCAGCACTTCCAGCGCCTGGGCACCGCTGCTGGCGAGCAACACCTCATAGGGCTGGCCACGCAGCAGGCGGCGCAGGCTGTTGAGGATCGACTCCTCGTCATCGACCAGCAACACGGCAGGCCGATGGGCCGGAGTCGGGGCGGATTGCTCTTCCATGGCGAGGCCTCGCGAATGACGATGGACGTGGCAGGCGTGTCGACAGACCTCCTCCCTTGCCCGCGCCTGAGTGACAGGCTAGATGATTTTTGCGCCGGGACCGCGCAAGTCATCGGGTAAGGCGAAGTACCCACAGGGCAACTATGCTCAAGTCGCTGGACGACACCATCAGCCTGCGCGCAGGCCTGTGATGAGGGGAAAAGGATGCTCCCGATGACGATCGTGCGTGAACTTGCGGGTATGGCGCCATGAGTGCGCCACCTGGCCCCATCAATCGCCGTGTGCTGATCGTCGACGATACGGCGTCGATCCACGACGATTTCGCGAAAATCCTCAAGTCATCCGCGATTGAAGACAATAGTCTGGGCGAAACCGAAAGCCTGCTGTTCGGCACCCCGTCCGGCGCGCCTGCCACACAGAACGAAAACTTCGAACTGGACTCGGCCTTCCAGGGACGCGAAGCGCTGGACAAGGTCGAAGCCGCGCTGGCCGCCGGTCGCCCTTACGCCATGGCCTTCATCGACATGCGCATGCCGCCGGGCTGGGACGGCCTGGAAACCATCGAGCGGCTCTGGCAGGTCGATCCCAAGCTGCAAGTGGCCCTGTGCACCGCTTATTCCGATTACTCCTGGGAAGAGATCGATCAGCGGTTGCCGCTGAATGATCGCCTGCTGATCCTGAAAAAACCCTTCGATGCGATCGAAATCCGCCAGATGGCCAGCGCCCTGACGGTCAAATGGCAAATGACCGAAGACGCCGCGCTGAAGATGAATCAGCTGGAGCAAAAAGTGACCCTGCTGGCCCGCACGGACGGCCTCACCGGGCTGGCCAACCGCGCCACGCTGATCGAGCGTCTGCATCAGGCCTTCGCTGCCGCGCGCCGGGGGGCGGCGCCATTCTCGGTGTTTTACCTGGACCTGGATCACTTCAAACGGGTCAATGACACCCTCGGTCATCCGGTCGGCGACCTGCTTTTGCAGCAAGTGGCACAACGGATCAAGGCCGGGGTCCGGGAGAACGACGTGGTGGCGCGCTTGGGCGGCGATGAGTTCGCGATCCTGCAACTGGACGTCAGCGAACCGACACAGTCCGCCGCCATGGCCAGCAAAATCCTTGAAACACTGCAGGCGCCCTTCCAACTGGGCGGCAATGCCGTGCGCATTTCGGCCAGCATCGGCATCAGCAGCTATGCGCCCGTCAGCTTCGATGCCGACAGCCTGTTGGGACAAGCCGACATGGCGCTGTACCGTGCCAAGGAGTCCGGACGCGATCAGTTTCACTTCCACTCGGAGGACATCACTCGGGAGGTGGCCGAGCGCATGGTCCTTGCCGAGGAGTTGACCACGGCCCTCACCCAGGGAGGACTGAAGCTCGATTACATGCCGGAAGTGGACCTGCACAGCGGCAGGATTCTCGGCATGGCCGCACAGGTCAGTTGGCAACATCCCCGGCTTGGCCTGCTGCCGGCGTCAGCCTTCGTTCCGGCGGCGGAAAAGACCGGCGCAATCATTCCACTCGGACGCTGGATTCTGGATCAGGCCTGCTGGCAGATGCACCGGTGGCAAAACGACGGGGTGGCGCCTCCGGTGATGGCGATCAAGATTTCCCTGGCGCAGCTCAAGTCCGGCCCCGAACTCATCTACGACGTGTTGCGCACCACTGCGCGCTGGGAGCTGGCGCCATGGGACCTGCGTTTCGATGTCACCGAAGCCACCCTGGCCCAGACCCAATGGACCCACAACGATGCGTTGCCGCGCCTGCGCGAGCTGGGTGTGACCATCGCCATCGATGATTTCGGCACCGAATACTCATCGTTCGATTACCTGAAAACCTACCGGGTCAATCACCTCAAACTCGCCCAGTCCCTGATCGACAATGCGGCCCGGGATGAAGACGGCGCCAACCGGCTGCGGGCGATCGTCAATTTCGCCCGGGACCTGGCCATCGACATCAGCGCCGAGGGTGTCCGGCCGGATGCTCAGGGCGCCGCCCTCGTGCCCGGCACACCGTTGAAAAACGTGCAGGGCTTTTGCCTGAGCGCGGCGGTCAGCCCGGAACAGGCTGCCCGCCTGCTGAAGGACGCCAGCGCGGCCGCCCCGCTGCCCAGGGAGGATGAAGGATGAAAACGCCTTTCCCCCAGACCAACCGGCGCATTCTGATCGTCGACGATACGCCGGCGATCCATGCCGATTTCCGCAAGATCCTCGCCCCCGAGACGGCGGCTGAAGCGGATCTGAGCGGTCTCGAACAGACGCTGTTCGGCACCCTTCAGTCGCCGCACCTGACTTTTCAGCTCGACTCCGCCTATCAGGGCCAGGAAGCGTTGAAGCTGGTGCAACACGCGCTGGACGAAGGTCGCCCCTATGCCCTCGCCTTCACCGACATGCGGATGCCGCCCGGTTGGGACGGCCTGGAGACCATCGAAAAACTGTGGGAGGTCGATCCGAACCTGCAAATTGCCCTGTGCACCGCCTACTCCGACTACAGCTGGGAGGCCATGGCCGAACGGCTGGAATTCGGCGATCAGTTGCTGATCCTGAAAAAGCCGTTCGACACCCTGGAAATCCGTCAGATGGCCAATGCCCTGACCTGGAAATGGCAACTGGCCCAGGACGCGGCGCTGAAGTTGCTCAGCCTCGAGCAGACCGTCGAAGCCCGGGTGCATGAGCTGCTCAAGGTCTCGCGCCTGTTGCAGTACGACAGCCTCACGGGCCTGCCCAACAGCACCTTGCTCGGTGACCGACTGACTCAGTCGCTGGCCGCTTGCCGGCGCCATGACAAACAACTGGTCGTGATGTTTCTCGGCCTGGATCGCTTCAAGCGCATCAACAATGCCCTGGGCCATCCGGCGGGCGACGAGATGCTCAAACGGGTCGGCCAGCAACTGCTGGCCTGCGTACGCGAATCGGACTCGGTGTTTCGCTATGGCTCCGACGAATTCGTGGTGATGCTCAGCGACATCAATCACCCGCAGCAGACCCGCAGCCTCGCCGAAAAACTGCTGGCGGCCATCCGTGAGCCACAGACGATTGTCGGTCACGACGTCAGTGTCACCGCCAGCGTGGGCATCAGCCTTTATCCGGACGACGGGCTGGAAGCCATCGACCTGATCAAAAAAGCCGAGACGGCCATGCGCAATGCCAAGGAAAGCGGTCCGAACGAGATCGGTTTCTTCATCGAGGCCATGAACCAGCGCGCCCGGGAACAGCACGGCATCGAGTCGGGCATTCGCCTGGCTCTGCAACGGCACGAATTCGTCCTGCACTACCAGCCGAAAATCGATCTGGTCAGCGGCCGGGTGGTAGGCGCCGAGGCACTGGTACGCTGGCAGAAACCGGGGCATGGCTGGGTGTATCCATCGGAGTTCATCCCCGTGGCCGAAGACAGCGGCCTGATCGTGCCGCTGAGCAAATGGGTGCTGGGTGAGGCGTGCCGTCAGACGCGGGACTGGCAAAAAGCCGGGTTGCCGCCGATCCGCATGTCGGTCAATACCTCGGCCATCGACTTCCGTCAGCGCCTGTTTGTCGAGGGCATCGAACAGGTGCTCAAAGAGACCGGGCTGGATCCCGCCCTGCTGGAACTGGAAATCACAGAGGGCGTATTGATGCAAAACGTCGACGCGACCATGAGCGCGTTGAACCGGCTCAAGGCCTTGGGCGTCAGGCTGGCCATCGATGATTTCGGCACCGGCTATTCCAGCCTGAGTTACCTGCGGCGGTTCCCCATCGATGTGCTGAAGATCGATCAGTCGTTCATTCGCGGCCTGAGCCATGACAGCAGCGATGCCGCGCTGGTCGGCGCGATCATCAGCCTGGGCAAGAGCCTGAACCTGAACGTCATCGCCGAAGGCGTGGAGACCGCACAGCAACTGGCCTTTCTCAGGGCCCACGACTGCGAGGAGGGCCAGGGTTTCCACTTCAGCAAAGCCTTGCCGGCGGACGCCTTCGCCCGCCTGCTGGTGGCCGGGGTGCCTGGTCCCTGGAGCGTTGCATGAACACGCCGACGACGTACCCGTCGCGAAGTGTTTTGTTCCTGATGCTTTTCGCGCCCTGCGTCGGAATTGTTGCCGCGCCGCTGGACGAGCCGCTGAAACCGCTGCCCGACATTCCGAAACAGGATCCGAAACGCGTCGAGCTGGGCCGCCGGCTTTTTCTCGATCCACGGCTATCGCTCAACAACACCCTGTCCTGCGCCAGTTGCCATCAACTGGACAAGAACGGCGCTGACAGCCGGGCCCTTTCCCTGGGCTTCGATGGCCAGCCGGTGGCGGTCAACACCCCGACCGTACTCAACGCCAGCCTCAATTTCCGCCAGTTCTGGGATGGTCGCGTGGAAACGCTGGAAGAGCAGACCAACGTCGTCATCACCAGCCCCCACGAAATGGGCAGCGACTGGAACACTGTCGTGCAACGGATTGCCGACGATTCCGGTTATCGCCAGTCTTTCAGTGCCGCCTACCCGGATGCCGTGACGCAAGCCAATATCCAGAACGCCCTGACGAGCTACGAACGCACGTTGCTGACACCCGGCTCTCGCTTCGATCAGTACCTGCTCGGCAACACCGATATCCTGACCCTCGATGAGAAATACGGCTATCAGCGCTTCAAGGACTACGGCTGCATTGCCTGCCATCAGGGGGTAAACATCGGCGGCAACATGTACCAGAAGTTCGGGGTGTTCGGTGACTACATTGCCGATCGCGGCAACCCGACGCTGGCGGATCAGGGCCGGTACAACGTCACCGGCGACGAAAACGATCGGGCCGTGTTCAAGGTGCCGAGCCTGCGCAACGTCGCGCTGACCGCACCGTACTTCCACGACGGCTCGGCGCCCACCCTCGAACGGGCGGTGGACGTGATGTTCCAGTATCAGTTGGGGCGCATGCCGAGCGAGGAAGACAAGGCGCTGATCATCGAGTTTCTCAAGACCCTGACCGGACACTGGGAGGGTCAGTCATGATGACCACCGTCTCGGGGCGGCGCAGCCTGCTGTTGCTCAGCCTCCTGGCCGTATTGCTGGCCTCGGTCCTGGTGTTTCTGTACCTCAAGTCCAGTTCCGAGCAGACCACCACCTACACCGAATCCCGGGACCTGATCCGTCAGATCAAGCAACAGGATTCGCAGTGGGAAAGTGAAGTGCTCAAGGCCCGGGTGGCGATCACTCACAATTACGACCCGCTGGTCTCGCCGATGAACGAGATGAATCGCCTGTGGGCACGTTTCGAATCCATGGAATCCGGTCATGGACGTGACGAATCCAGGCAATGGGACCACGCCCACGAGCGCTACCTGGACGCCATGCAGGAAAAGACCCGTCTGGTGGAGCAGTTCAAGTCGCACAACGCGTTGCTGCGCAACTCCCTGGCGTTTCTGCCCAGCGCCGAGGATGACATTCAGGCACAACTGGCCAATCTGTCCGACCTCGACAAGATTCAATTGCAGAACATCGTCACTGACACCTATGACCTTTTGCTCAGCGCACTGGAGTTCGCCCAGGTCGCCTCTGACGACAAAGCCTCCGACATCGAGGTGGGCCTGAACAAACTGGCGGTGAACGCGCAACGTTTGCCGGCGAATTTTCAGACCCCGATCAGGATCCTGAGCAATCACATCGCCCTGATCCTGCGCGAGCAACCGATCGTCAACCGCCTGCTCGATCAGATCGAAGCGATTCCCGTGGCCGAGCGCCTGGACACCATCACCAACATGCTCGACCTGGATCAGCAACAGGCCGAACGCACCGACCAGAAATACCATTTCTACCTGCTGCTGTTTTCCGTCCTGCTGATGTTGTCGCTGCTGTGGCTGGCCATCCGCCTGATCCGCAGTTTTGCCGAAATAAACCGGGTCAATGCGGCCCTGCAAACGGCCAACGATGTGCTCGAGCAACGGGTCGACGAGCGCACCCGCGAACTGAAAAACGTGCAGAGCGAATTGCTCGATGCCGCGCGCCAGGCCGGCATGGCGGAAATCGCCACCAACGTGTTGCACAACGTCGGCAACGTGCTCAACAGCGTGAACATTTCCTCCGACCTGATCTCGCGAAAACTGCGCAGCAGCAAAGCCCTGGGGCTGGGCAAGGCGATGCAGTTGATCAACGAACACCCGGACGACCTCGGGCCGTTCCTGACCGAAGACGCCAAAGGCAAGCTGCTGCCGGGCTACCTCAACCAACTGGTGGGCGCCATCGCCCAGGAACAGCAGGAAATGGCCGAGGAACTGGCGCAGATGAACAAGAGCGTCGATCACATCAAGGACATCGTCGCCACCCAGCAATCCTATGCCGGCGCCAACAGCCTGACCGAGCCGCTGTACATCAACGAACTGCTCGAAGACGCCCTGCGCATGAACGCCGGCGCGCTGACCCGGCATCACGTCACGGTGGTCAAGGATTACGGCGACGTGCCCCAAGTGATGGGCGACAAGCACCGTCTGCTGCTGATCCTGATCAATCTGATCAGCAACGCCAAGTACGCGATGTCCGACCTCAGCAACCGCCCGCGGACCATGACCCTGGGCGTGAAAATCGTCGATGAAGGCTTTCTGGAGATCAGCGTCCGGGACGATGGCGAAGGCATTGCCCCGGAGAACATGACGCGGATCTTTGCCCACGGTTTCACCACCCGCAAGGATGGCCACGGCTTCGGCCTGCACAGTTGCGCCCTGGCGGCCATCGAGATGAACGGCCATCTTACCGCCCACAGCGACGGGCCTGGCCTGGGCGCCCTGTTCACTTTGCAGATCCCGCTGATCACGGTAACGGAGAACGCATGAGCGAACTGTCGAACCGCCGCATCCTGCTGATCGACGACATGCCGTCGATCCACGAAGACTTTCGCAAGATCCTCACCCCGAACCGGGCGCAGTCGGCGGAACTGGACGAGATGGAAGCGGCCCTGTTCGGCGCCCCCGCCAAGCCCCGACGGACGATGTTCCAACTGGACTCGGCCTATGGCGGCGAAGAAGGCCTGGCCAAACTCAACCTGGCCTTGCAGGAGCAATGCCCCTACGCCCTGGCGTTTGTCGACATGCGCATGCCCGACGGTTGGGATGGAGCGAAAACCATCGAGCAGTTGTGGCTGCAGGATCCGCAATTGCAGGTGGTGGTCTGCACCGCTTATTCCGACTATTCCTGGGATGAACTGCTGGATCGCCTGCACGCCCATGACCGGCTGCTGATCCTGAAAAAGCCCTTCGACAACATCGAAGTCCAGCAAATGGCCAACACCCTGCTGACCAAATGGCAGATGACCGAACGTGCATCATTGCAGATGCATCACCTGGAACATCTGGTGGACCAGCGCACGGCCCAGTTCAAGCAGGCCAGCGAAGCCTTGCAGCGAGAGATCGATGAGCGCAAGCAACTGGAAGGCCAGTTGGTGCAGTCGGAAAAACTCGCCTCGCTGGGGCAACTGGCTGCCGGGGTCGCCCACGAAATCAACAACCCGATCGGCTTCATTTCCTCCAACCTCGGCACCCTAGACGGTTACTTCCAGCAACTGCTGGCCATGCTCGGCGCCTATCACGCCGCCGGGCAGACCCTGGCGGCCGAGCCTGCCGCGCAGTTACAACAAATGCGCGAGCACCTCGAAGTGGATTTTCTGCTGGAAGACATTCCGGTGCTGATCCGCGAGTCCAAGGAAGGCATCGGCCGGGTCGGGCAGATCGTCAAGGACCTCAAGGACTTTTCCCGGGTCGACACCCAGCAGCAATGGCAGTGGGCGAACCTGCAACAGGGTATCGAGTCGACCCTGAACATCGTCGCCAGCGAGCTCAAGTACAAGGCCGATGTGGTCAAGGAGTATCAGGACCTTCCGGAGATCGAGTGCCTGCCCTCGCAGATCAATCAGGTCATCATGAACCTGGTGATCAACGCGGCGCAGGCCATGGGTGCCGAGCGCGGCACCATCACCCTGCGCACTGCGGTGCAGGGCGAGTCGGCGATCATCGAAGTGGCCGACACCGGTTCGGGCATTGCGCCCGAGACCCTGCAGAAAATCTTCGACCCGTTTTTCACCACCAAACCCGTAGGCCAGGGGACAGGGCTGGGTCTGTCCCTGTCCTATGGCATCGTGAAGAAACACGGCGGGGATATTTCAGTCAGCAGCACGTTGGGCGCCGGCACCACGTTTCGCGTGCAACTGCCATTGCGCCAGACCCGGCCTGCGGCTTGATCAGGTCGCTTCCTGAAAATCCATTTCCGGTGGCTGGCGACGGAAACCGCCGGTCAGCACCGCCAGATACACCACGCCAATCGCCAGCCAGCTCAGGCCCAGATACACCGCCAGGTGATCGAGGCTGACCATCAGCCACAAGTCCGCGACCAGACCGATGAACGGGAACACCAGAAACAGCAGCAGCTCGCGCGGGCCTTTTTTCTCGCCACCGATCCAGTAGTGAAAAATCACTGACAGGTTGACCAGGCTGAAAGCCAGGAACGCGCCGAAGTTGATGAACGAGGTCGAGGTGGTCACGTCGAGTTTCAGCGCCAGCAATGCCACCACGGCGCAGAGCAGGATGCTGTTGACCGGCGTACCGAAGCGCTCGTGCAAGGTGCCGAAGAATGACTTGGGCAACACGCCGTCACGACCCATCGCAAACAGCAGCCGCGAACCGCTGGCCTGCGCCGAAAGACCCGAAGCGAACTGACCGACGATCAGGCCGATGAGGAAAATCGACACGAACAGGTCACCACCGATGTTGCGCGCAATCTCGTAGGCCGCCGAGTCGACGTTGTCGAACTGGAACGACGGATGCGCGACCTGCACGAAGTACGACACGCCGACGAAGATCAGCCCGCCGATCAGGGTGATCAACATGATCGCCCGAGGGATGGTGCGACGTGCATCGCGGGTTTCTTCGGTGAGGGTGCTGACTGCATCGAAACCGAGGAACGAGTAGCAGGCGATGGCCGCGCCGCTCATGATCAGCGGCATCTGCATGTCGCCGCTGAAGAACGGTTTGATCGACCACAACGGCGTGCTGGCGTCGCCGCCGATGTAATGCACGCACAGGGCGACGAACGCGACCAGCACCAGGAACTGCACCAGCATCAGCAAGGCGTTGATGCCGTTGGCCAGTTTCAGGCCGATGATGTTGATCGCGCTGGTGATGCCGATGAACGCCAGCACCCAGATCCACTGCGGGATCGACGCAAAGGCCGAAGCGAGGTACGCGGCACCGATCAGCCAGATCGCCATCGGCAGAAACAGATAATCAAGCAGCACCGCCCAACCGGCGATGAAACCGAGTTTCGGGCTGATGGCCTTGCGCACATAGCTGTAGGCCGAGCCGGCCACCGGAAATGCAGCAGCCATGCGGCCATAACTCATGGCGGTGAAGAACATCGCCACCAGCGCCGCCAGATACGCGGCGGGCACCATGCCGGCGGTGGATTGGGCGAGGATGCCGAACGTGCCGAGGACAATGATCGGCGTCATGTAGGCGATGCCGAACAGCACCACCGACCCCAGCGAAAGGGTGCGTTGCAAACGAGCCATGGGCGACTTACTCCGGATTTTATTGGATTTATGGCAGAGGCCGAGTTCGGCGAATGTTTTGGGTGTTGCGTTGTTGTTTTTGGGGTTATCTGAATGTTTGTATGACTTGAGATCGATCCCCCTCACCCCAGCCCTCCCGAAACGTCGGACCGCCCCCAAGGGGGCGAGTGGGAAAGGGAGCCGATCGGGGGCTTTTCAAAACCTGAGTTCGACGTGGTCTTTCAGGTCGATGTACCTCGAATGAGCGACTCGGTCGGTCCCCTCTCCCCCTGGGAGAGGGTTAGGGTGAGGGCAGCGATCAACGGGCAGGAATCAAAAGCTCCCGAACACCACCCTCCCGCTCCACCACCTCCCCCGGCAACTTCAACCGCTGATCATCCAGATACCGATAATCCTTGCGCGCCAGTTCTAGCTGACCGAAATCCAGATCGACACTGAACCGCCCTTCCTCACGCCCGGCCTCGAACAGCACCGTACCCAGCGGATCCACCAGCGCACTGCCGCCGGCGAACATCAACCCGTCATCCCCGGCTTCCACGCGGTTGACCATCAGCGCAAACGCCTGGTTTTCCTGGGCCCGGGCCATGATTGCGGTGCGGTGAGTCGGCCCGTACGGGTCCATGTTGCCGTTGGTGACGATCAGCAATTCAGCCCCCAGTTGCGCCAGGGCACGGGCGGACTCCGGGAATTCGATGTCGTAGCAGATCAGCAGACCGACCCGCACGCCGTTCCACAAACACGTGGCATAACGGTCGCCAGCCTCGAACACACCGCGATCGGAGGCCCAGAGGTGGGTCTTGCGGTATTTCAGGGCGATGCCTTCAGGGGTGATCAGCAGCGTGGTGTTGTAGAAGCGGCCGTTGTCGTTTTCGGCCATGCCGATCACCACGGCGAGGTTGCGTTCGCGGGCAGCGGCCTGCACCGCGCTGACGGTCGGCCCATCCAGCGGCTCGGCGATCTGCGCCACGGTGTCGACGGTCGGGAAGCCCATCAGGTGGGTCTCGGGGAACACGATCAGTTGCGTGTCGGCCGGGCACTCGGCAATCGCCGCCAGGGCGCGTTCGAGGTTGTACGCCGTGTCTTTGTCACGGCCCGCCAGTTGGGCGAGTTCGACTTTCATGGGGAGTCCTTGTTATGAGCGCCGGGCGCCGAAAGATTGCCCGGCGGCTGTCTGTGGGCCAGTATGCTCGGCATTCGACCGGCCAGGGAATTACGCGGCCGGGGTAACCCGATAGGGGTAGAGGCATGACTGTTTCGTTTGACGACATCACCTGGCACCGCGCCGTCGGGCAGTTGATCGACGCCCTCGACAAGCCGAATTTCTGGGCGCAACTGGTGCGCCTGCTCGACCAGTACGTCACGTTCGATAGCTGGGTAGCCCTGCTGTTCAGCGCTGACCGTCACCCGCAGGTGTTCGCCGAATGCCCGGGCGAGGACGGCAGTCCCGACCAACTGTTTCAGGATTACCTGCGCGGGTTGTACCTGCTCGACCCGTTCTACATCGCCTGCCGCGAGCAATCGCGCACCGGGTTGTACCGCCTGTCGGAGGTCGCGCCGGAGCACTTCGAGCTGACCGAGTATTACCAGCGATACTTTCGTCTGAATGTGGTGGCCGACGAAATCCAGTTCAATTGCCAGCTCGAAGGCGACCGCACGCTGTGCCTGTCACTGGGCAGCAAACAGCGTTTCAGCGGCGAGCAGATTGCCCTGCTGTCGCTGATTCAGCCGTGGGTGCTCGGCCTGCTGCGCCAGCGCCTGCCTTACGAAATCAATGAAATCGTCGCCCTCGCCCCGTCGCCGGCGCAACCGGACTGGCGGGTGCAACTCGAAGCGTCGGTGCAGCAACTCAAGGGCGCCCAACTGACCGCCCGGGAACTGGATGTCGGGCGTTTGATGCTCAGCGGTTGCTCCAGTAAAGAAATCGCCCGTAAGCTGGAAATCTCTGTTGAAACCGTGAAAGTCCATAAGAAACACATGTACAGCAAGCTGGGGATCAAATCCCAGTCGGAGCTGTTTTCGATCTTCCTGCAGGCGCAGAACGCCTGACTGCCGCAAAAAAATCTGTCCGAACCAAGGAAACCGTATGAGCCTGTCACTCCTGAGCCGCTACGCCTTCTTTGCCGTCTGCGTGATTTTCACCCTCGCCAGCCTGCCCTTCCTCGAACACGACTGGCTGTGGCCGATCACCGCCGTCACCGGGGTGCTGAGCCTGCTCGGTCTGTTCGACCTGATGCAGAGCCCCCACGCGGTGCGCCGCAATTACCCGATCCTGGGCAACATCCGTTATCTGGTCGAGGGGATTCGCCCGGAAATCCGCCAGTACCTGCTGGAATCCGACAGTGACGCCCTGCCCTTCTCCCGCGCCCAGCGCTCGCTGGTGTATTCGCGGGCCAAGAATGAAAGCGCCGACAAACCGTTCGGCACCCTGATCGACGTGTATCAGTCCGGTTTCGAGTTCATTGGTCACTCGATGCGCCCGGCGCCGTTGAGCGATCCGAACAGCTTTCGCGTCACCGTCGGCGGGCCACAGTGCACTCAGCCGTACTCGGCGTCGGTGTTCAACATCTCGGCCATGAGTTTTGGCTCCCTCAGCGCCAACGCGATCCGCGCGCTGAACCAGGGTGCGAAGCTCGGCAACTTCGCCCACGACACCGGCGAAGGCAGCATCAGCCCCTATCACCGCGAACACGGCGGCGACCTGACCTGGGAGCTGGGCAGCGGTTACTTCGGCTGCCGCACCAGCGACGGCCGTTTCGACCCGGAACGCTTCGCCGCCCAGGCGCAGACCCCGCAAGTGCGGATGATCGAAATCAAGATGAGCCAGGGCGCCAAACCCGGCCACGGCGGGATTCTGCCCAAGCACAAGGTGACCCAGGAAATCGCCGATACCCGCGGCATTCTGATGGGCGAAGACTGCATCTCGCCGTCCCGCCACAGCGCGTTCTCCACGCCGATCGAGATGATGCATTTCATCCAGCAACTGCGTGAGCTGTCCGGCGGTAAACCGGTAGGCTTCAAGTTCTGCCTCGGCCATCCGTGGGAGTTCATGGGCATCGCCAAGGCCATGCTGGAAACCGGCATTCTCCCGGACTTCATTGTGGTCGACGGCAAGGAAGGCGGCACCGGCGCGGCGCCGGTGGAGTTCACCGACCACATCGGCGTGCCGATGCGCGAAGGTCTGTTGTTCGTGCACAACACGCTGGTGGGCCTGAATCTGCGGGACAAGATCAAACTCGGCGCCAGCGGCAAGATCGTCAGCGCCTTCGACATCGCCAGCGTGCTGGCCATCGGCGCCGACTGGGCCAACTCGGCGCGCGGTTTCATGTTCGCCATCGGCTGCATCCAGTCGCAAAGCTGCCACACCAACAAATGCCCGACCGGCGTCGCCACCCAGGACAACCTGCGCCAGCGTGCGCTGGTGGTGCCGGACAAGGCTCAGCGGGTCTACAACTTCCATCGCAACACGTTGAAGGCGCTGGCGGAAATGCTCGCTGCCGCCGGCCTCGATCATCCGTCGCAACTGTCGGCCAAGCATTTGGTGCGGCGCATGTCGGCCACCGAGATCAAGTTGTTCTCGCAGCTGCATGTGTTCCTGAAACCGGGGGAACTGCTCACCGGGGAAGTGAATGGCGAGTTCTATTCGAGGATGTGGCAGATGGCGCGGGCGGACAGTTTTGAGCCGCAGGACATCGCGGCTGCCTAGCGGTAACGCTCACCAACTCAGGAGCCGACCATGGGGCGGCTCTTTCATGACGATGAAACCGTAATCGCCGATCAGGTAGATGCGGTAATAGAGGCTGTCCACCAACGCGGGAAAACCCTGATAGCCGACGCGCGTGGCATTGCGCCGCTCGCGTTCGGCGACCACGTTGGTGATACCGGCGGACGGCAGGTTTTCCGCGAGCATGAAGTAGTCGATGTTGAGCAGATAGCGCAGCACCGGCAGCTGTTTGAAGGTGCCCGTCGCACTCGCCAGCCAGCGGTCAGAGTAGGTGACCGAAATGTATATCCGCTTGGCGTCGCGCAATTCGCGATGGGAAGAAATGTCATGACTGAGGCTGTAGAGAGCGCTGCTGGCGAAGGTTTTTTCCATCGTCAGCACCCTCCCATAAGCGAAGGACAGCGACAGCGTGGCCAGAAGCGGAATCGCCAGCAACAGGGGCAGCCGCGAGTGCAGCGACGTCAATCCGATACAGGCCAGATAGAACAGCAACATCAGCAGCACGCCGAACCCCATCAGGGTTCGCGCACCTTCGTTGAAGTCGCGAAACAGCAGCGTCATGCCCGGCACCAGCAGCACAATCAGCGGCAAAGTCAGCAGACAGCCACAGCTCAGGAGCAGGCCCTTTGCGGGTGGTTCCTGGCGCAGGCAAATTCGCTGTCCCATCCGCACACCACCGAGCAACGCGCACAGGAGTAACACGACGAACACTGCCGTGTAGCCACCGTGAAACAGCAGCGCCACCTTCTCCATGACCCGGCCAGAATTGATGCTGATCTGAAGCAGTGGATCAGCACTGAAGTCGAGCAATTCGGTGCGTGTGGAATCGGTGAACGGATAGGCCGTAACGGCGTAGATCGACACACCCAGCGCCAGTTGCGCCAGCCGCCAGCCTGATCGGCGCCAGAGCTCATTCCATGGCACTCGCGCGTGAACATGCCTGAGCAACTCCACACAACACAGCCCGAGAAACACATTGAGGCTGATCTGATACAGCCCGATCGCCAGCGCCAGCAACACCGAAGGCACCAGCCATCGCTGTATCCGGGACGTGCCGCCAAACGTGATCGCGTAAATCACCGCGACCAGACTCAGGGCCATGCCGGCCCCGTCGTATTGATAGGACAGGTTCTGCAACAGGAACGGGTTGTACCAGAGCGGCAACGGCACCAGACAACAGGCCAGCGTCGGTTCGGGGAAATAGTGAAAGGTCAGGCGGGTCAGGGCCAATGACATGGCCAGTGTGGCGAGCAGCAGCGGCAAGGGAAAGATGTTCGGCGCAGCGCCAGTGAACGTCAGCGCTTTATACAGCCAGTCCATGAACAGGCGCCCCTGCCCGGCCCAGACATTGCCGGCGGCCAGGGTGCGCCAGTTGTCGTCGATGTAGGGAAAGTCGGCGAGGAGCAGCGGCAGGATGTACAGCATCGTGGCGAACAGGAAAAACAGCACGACCTGACGGCGGCCGAGTTCTCGTACGAGAAAATCGCTCATCCTCATACCGGCGCCTCTGTGCACTGCTGCGCGGGAAACTGCGTCTATAAAGCTTGGAACATGGCACGAGGTCAGAGGTCGTTTTTTACGCTGGTTTCAGACAAGCGGCCTCACCTCCCGCCCACAAAAAAGCCCCGGCCAATCGACCGGGGCTTTCAGTTTCAGCGCTGACGTTTTACGAAACCGAACGCACCGCGCCTTGCGACGCATCGGTCGGCTGCAGCTTGAACACGTAGAACAGAACGGTCAGCAGCACCAGGAACGCCGGGCCCACATACAGCGCCACGCGGGTGTCCGGGAAGTACGCCATCAGGCCCACCACCAGCACCAGGAAGGCCAGCGCCAGATAGGAGCTGACCGGGAACAGCCACATCTTGTATTTGAGACCGGCGCGTTCGCTGGCGCTCAGGCCTTTGCGGAATTTCAGCTGGGCCAGCAGGATCATCACCCAGGTCCAGATCGCGCCGAAGGTGGCGATGGACGTTACCCAGACGAAGACTTTTTCCGGCACCAGATAATTCAGCAGCACGCCCAGCAGCAGGGCGAAGATCGACAGCAGCAACGCCCGACGCGGCACGCCGTTGGAGGTCTTGGCGAAGCCGGCAGGCGCCTGGCCGTTCTGCGCCAGGCTGTAGAGCATGCGCCCGGTGCTGAAGATGCCGCCGTTGCACGATGACAGCGCAGCGGTGATCACCACGAAGTTGATGATGCCGGCGGCAGTCTTGATGCCCAGACGCTCGAAGGTCATCACGAACGGGCTGCCCTGCGTGCCGATTTCATTCCACGGGTAGATCGACAAAATCACGAACAGTGCGCCGACGTAGAACAGCAGGATCCGCCAGAACACCGAGCCGATGGCACCGGGAATGGTCTTCTGCGGGTTCTTCGCTTCACCGGCGGTCAGGCCGATCATCTCCACGCCCAGGTAGGCGAACATCACCATCTGCAGCGACATCAGCACGCCCGTCACGCCGTTGGGCATGAAGCCGCCATGGGTCCACAGGTTGGAAATCCCCAGCGCCACACCGTCGTTACCGAAACCGAACGCAATGATGCCGATGCCGCCGAGCACCATGGCGATGATGGTGACGATCTTGATCAGGGCAAACCAGAACTCGAATTCACCGAAGGCCTTCACCGCGATCAGGTTGATCGAACCCATGCTGACCAGCGCCGCCAGCGCCCAGATCCAGCGCGGCACATCGGGGAACCAGATGCCCATGTACACCGCCACTGCCGTGATTTCGGCGACGCAGGTCACCAGCCACAGGAACCAGTAGTTCCAGCCGGTGAGAAAGCCTGCCAGCGGGCCGAGATAATCCTGTGCGTAACGGCTGAAGGAGCCGGCCACCGGGTTGTGCACGGCCATCTCGCCGAGTGCGCGCATGATCACCAGGATCGCCAGGCCACCGATGATGTAGGACAGCATGATTGCCGGGCCGGCCATTTCGATGGCCTTGGCCGAACCGAGGAACAGACCGACACCGATACAGGCGCCGAGCGCCATCAGACGGATATGCCGTTCGCCGAGTTCGCGTTTGAGTGGACCGCCGTTCGCGGTCTCGCCATGGGGCGGGTGATTGCCGACTGGCATGGGGGACTTCCTCGTCTTGTTATTGGATAGACCACCGAGTGTCGAAGCGTCGGCCGATAAGCCCTGGCTTCCCGACACCGCGCCGGCCTCGTGGGCGGACGCGTCCTCAGGTCCGGGCCTGAGGATCAGCGGCTCTGGCAGTATAAAAAGCTTCTGGCAGGATATTTCACTCTAAAAGACGCGATATTCAGCGACAAAATTCGCCAACCATCGAACTTTCGAGACAAACACTCCTGAAAAAACCGGATTATTCACTGCCGAAATGGGCGCCGAGTATTGCACAGCAATGGTGCAGCGTCATGCCCCTACCCAAGTCGTATTACCCGCGAACCGCTCTGATCCGCGCCTTTTCAAGACCTGCACACGCATTGCTGCCGGATTGCCCGCTGCGCAGATTTGTTCAGGGTCGAAGCTTCACAATTTTTTCACCCCCGCCAACCACCGACTAAGCTTCAGTCAAGTCCGATCAATCTGCGTGAATGGATCAATCGACTATGGGCGCTTTGTGGCAAACCGATTCGAGTGAAAAAGTGGTTCCGACTGAACGTGTGGATGAAGCGCCTGTCCCTGAGAAACCCCGTCGTAACCGGCATGGGTGGAAGGCTTTCTGGCTGTTGCTGGTGATCATTGCGATTGTGGTGGGCCTGGCCGCGATGAAGGAAATGCGCACTTCGCGTTTTCAATCCCGCGAGGTCAGCCAGTACGCCGCCAGATTGACCTATGAACTGCAACCTGGCCCCAGCGAGGCCATTCGTTATCCGGGCAACGGACCGTTCGATCTGCGTCTGGGTTACAGCTCGCTGGACGAGTTTTTGCCACGACTGCTCAAGCGCAATTACGTGATCACCGAACAGACGCGCTTCTCGCCAGCGCTGCTCGGCTATACCGACAAGGGCCTGTTCGTGCCCTACTCCGAGAAAATCCAGGCCGGGCTGTCGATCACCGATTGCCGCGCCGCACCGCTGTATCAGTACAACTATCCACAGCAGCTGTATTCGAGTTTCGAGTCGATCCCGCCGGTGGTGGTCAACAGCCTGTTGTTCATCGAAAACCGCTTCCTGCTCGACCCCAAACAACCGATGGCCAACCCGGCGGTGGACTGGCCGCGCTTCGGCATGGCCGCGTGGTCGCAGGTTGCCAAGTTGTTGCACTTGCCGGGACAGTCGGCCGGCGGCAGCACCTTGGCCACGCAACTGGAAAAGTATCGCCACTCGCCTGACGGGCTGACCGTCAACGGTGCCGAGAAAATCCGCCAGATGATTTCCGCCAGCGTGCGCGCTTATCAGGCCGGCCCGGACACCTTGCCGGCGCGGCGCAACATCATTCGTGACTACCTCAACAGCGTGCCGTTGTCGGCGGTGCCGGGGCACGGTGAAGTCCATGGCATGGCCGAAGGCCTGCGGGTCTGGTACGGCGCCGATTTCAACGAAGCCAACAAAAAACTCGCCAGTACCGCGACCGATCCACAGACCCTGGCCGACAAGGGCCTGGCCCTGCGCGAAATGCTCTCGCTGATGATCGCCCAGCGCCGTCCTTCCCATTACCTGACCAAGGGCCGGGAAGAGCTGGCCGACCTCACCGACAGCCACCTGCGGCTGCTCAAGCAGAACGGGGTGATCGACAACGCGCTGGCCGATGCGGCCCTCGCGAGCAAAGTCACCTACCGCGACTGGCAGACCCAGCCAACCATTCAGCCGATCGAAACCAACAAAGGCATCAGCGTCGCCCGCAGCCGTCTGGCCTCGATGCTCAATCGTCCGCTGTACGACCTCGACCGCCTCGACCTCTCGGCCACCAGCACCCTGCAAGGCGAGCTGCAAACCCAGGCCACGGCCTACCTGAAAAAACTCGCAGACCCGGCCTACGCCGCCGAAATCGGCCTGCTCGGCGAACGTCTGCTGACGCCCACCAGCACCACCCAGGTACGTTACAGCTTCACCCTGTTTGAGCTGACCCCGGACGGCTCGCGGGTGCGGGTGCAGACCGACAGCACCGACCAGCCGTTCGACATCAACGAAGGCAGCAAACTGGAACTGGGCTCCACGGCGAAGATGCGGGTGCTGACCACCTACCTGCAAATCATCTCCGAACTGCATGACAAGTACGGCGCCATGACCGTGCCGGAACTGAAGAAAGTCGACGTGCCGGATCAGGATCGCCTGACCCAGTGGGTGATCGATTACCTGATCCAGAACAAGGATCACGACCTGTCGAAGATGCTCGGCGCCGCCCTCGACCGCAAATACTCCGCCAGCCCCGGCGAGGCGTTTTTCACCGGTGGCGGCCTGCACGTGTTCCACAACTTCCGCAAGGAAGACAACGGCCGCATGCCGACCCTGCGCGATGCCCTGCGCGAGTCGATCAACCTGCCGTTCATTCGCCTGATGCGCGATCTGGTGCGCTACACCACCTACTCCGGCCCCAACAACAGCGCCGAGCTGCTCAAGGATGATCGCGACCCGCGGCGTCAGGAATACCTGGCCTCGTTCGCCGACCGCGAAGGCACTTCGTTCCTGCTCAAGTTCTGGAAGAAGTACAAGAACAAGGACACCCAGGCCCGGCTCGACACCTTCCTCGACAGCATGCGCCCGACGCCGATCCGCATGGCCGCCGTGCACCGTTATCTGCTGCCCAACGCCAGCCAGGAGGACTTCAACAGCTTCGTGCGCTCACATCTGAAGGGCGTGAAAATCACCGAAAAACTCACCGACGAGCGCCTGGAACGCCTCTACCTCGCCTACGGGCCCGGGACTTACGATTTGCCGGATCAGGGCTTCATCGCCAAGGTGCACCCGCTGGACCTGTGGCTGATCGGCTATCTGCTCAACCACCCGGACGCGACCTGGAGCCAGATCGTCAAGGCCAGTCAGTTCGAGCGTCAGGAAGTCTATAGCTGGCTGTTCAAGAGCAAGCACAAGGGTGCCCGGGACAGTCGCATTCGCACGATGCTGGAGATCGAAGCGTTCCTCGACATCCATCAGCGCTGGCAGAAAGTCGGCTATCCGTTCGATCACCTGGTGCCGTCGCTGGCCACCGCTATCGGCAGCTCCGGCGACCGCCCCGCCGCACTGGCCGAGTTGATCGGCACCATCCTCAACGACGGCGTGCGCATGCCGACCCTGCGCATCGACAGCCTGCATTTTGCCGCCGGCACGCCTTACGAGACGAAACTGGTCAATGACCCTCACGTCGGTAAACGGGTGATGCCGTCCGAAGTCGCCACGGCGATGCGTGAAGCGTTGTCGCAAGTGGTGGACTCGGGAACCGCCAAACGTGTTTCCGGCAGTTTCAAACTGAACGATGGAACTCCGCTGACCATGGGCGGAAAAACCGGTACGGGCGACAACCGCATCGAGGCCATCGGTTCCGGCGGGCGCATTTTGAGTTCCAAGTCGATCAACCGCACGGCGACCTTCGTGTTCTACATCGGCGACCACCATTTCGGCACGCTCACCGCGTTCGTTCCGGGACGCTCGGCAGAGAACTTCAAATTCACCTCGGCCCTGCCGGTGCAGGTGCTCAAGGGCATGGCGCCGATCCTGATGCCGTATCTGCAACCGGGCAGCGATTCGCAATGCCGGCCACCGCAGGTTCCCCAGGTGGCGCTGGTGAACCTGCCATCGCGTAACCCCGATTGAAGTTGTGGAGGCAATAACTAATTATTTTATGCATTCCAATATTCAATGTTTCGCCTGCCAGGTTCGCACTCTAAAAGCAGGCTTTTGAACTAATTCTCTGCACGCTTGAACGTTAGGCTGAACCCTCCTGACTTATTCAAGGCTGTACCCATGACTGCAACAACTGAATACAAAGGGCAACATTACGAATTAATCAAATCGCGGATCGATCCGGTATTTATCGATATGAAGCCGCAACACGGCGAAGCGTTTAGGAAGATCAAGCCTCGCCGTGAGTCGTGGATGACGCCGCAACTGGCCCGGGTCAACAAGAACGCCTGGGCAGCCCGTAACAGTGCCGACAAGGCACTGAGCCGACTGAAAGACATTCATTCATTTGCCAAACCGCTGCTGAAAGCCCGCTTGCGGGAAAAAACCGGCATCGACATTGATATCGAGAAAACGGTTCTGATGCTGTACCGTGACGCCAGATCGCCCTGGTACGTGATAGAAACATTAAGTGGTTCAGCCACAAGAAAAGTGTCATTGCTCGAAGCCGCGTTGAACAACTTTTCCTATAACGAAACTTACGCGCCGAACTCCGCATTTCTCGTCCGAAGAGAACATGTGAATGATCAGTACGATATTTCACCACTTGATCGATTGATGACCGTTGCCCAGTTCCAGACGCTGTGTCGGGAACTGGATATCGGCAGGCTCTATCAAGCACACCTGCAGAACATACTGTTGAACGACGAGCCGGTGGCGCGCAGCTATGTGCAGTCACGGGTTGTGCAAAGTCACAAGGCCACGCTGCAGGCAGCCGCGCACATGGCGTTGGCGAGAAACGAGATCAGCCGCGAAGGCTTTCAACTGATCCGCGCCCTGCTCGATGGCCGCGTGGCGCTCAAGCTCGGTCAGCAGCCGATGCAGGCCTGCGAGCTGAACATCATGGATCTGAAGCTGACCGGCATCCTGATCCTGCGCCCCGATCCCGCTCAGCCGCTGCATTCTTCGCGAGTCATCGTCTACGTTCCCCACGACCCTGAACATCCGTTGAAGGAATACGACTCCCACCTCGACTTTCTCAAGGAACTGTCTCGTCAGTTGCAGAGGAACGAAACTCTGGCCTCCACTGGTGGCAATTACTGGCAGTTCTTCAGCCAGTTCGTCGATCACCATGAGCGCGGGCACTTTTTTGCCGATCTCAAACAGCGCCTGATGCATGTGAAATGGTATCCACATGAACGCGGAGACTCGCGTCCGTCCTGGCGTGAAACACCTGTCAGCAATCCCCACCTGCAATATGGCGCGACTGTCATCACCGGGCCATTGTGGGAATCCCTCTATCAGCGGCAGCTCGACAAGATCCTCAACGATGCACGCAACATCGCCGTGCCTACCGCCGATGCAGACAAGAGTGCTCGCGCGGACTGGTGGGCAAACGTCTTCAAGATCCTCCAGGACATCCTGAATGCGGCGGTGATGGTGGCTGCGCCCTTTGTACCTGTTGTCGGCCTTGCGATGCTGGGCTACACCGCCTGGCAATTGACCAACGAGGTCATCGAAGGTGTGGTGGATCTGACGCTGGCCCATTGGGAGGACGCTGCGGAGCATGTGGTGGGGGTGGTCAACGATGTGCTGCAACTGGCGGCTTTCGCCATTGGCGGCGTCATCGCCAAGCCGTTGCTGCTGAAGCTGTCTCCCTTGATTGAAAACATGAAAGCGGTGCGTTCGTTCGATGGCAGCACGCGCTTGTGGCACCCGGATCTCAAACCGTACGAGCAGTCGCAACTGACGCTGCCGGGGGGCTCAAAACCTGATGTTCGGGGCCTGCATCAACATGCAGGCAAGACTGTTCTGCCGCTGGAGGGCAGACACTATGCGGTCAGGTTCGACCGCAACAGCGGCGACTATCGTGTCGAACACCCTTCCCGACCGCAGGCTTATTCACCACGACTGCAGCACAACGGTCGGGGGGCCTGGACTCACGAGGCCGAGTCCCCCCATGAGTGGGAAGGCCCGCGCCTGATGCGTCGAATGGGCCACTCGGTCGATGGTTTGAGTGACACCGAACTGGAGCGAATACGCCAAATCAGTGGCACGCCAGTCGACTCGCTGCGCCGGATGCATGTGGAAAACAGCCCGCCACCGCCGTTGCTGGACGATACCCTCACCCGCTTCAAGACCTGGCAGGAAGCCAGAAACGTCGGTGAGCTCATTCGTATCGGGCAGCCGCTCTATCCGGAATCGCACTGGTTCGACCGGATAGTCCCTGACATGCCGGGCTGGCCTTCGGACAAGGCCCTGAAGGTCTGGCAAAACAACGATCTGACCGGTGCTTACAGGCAATACGGCAACCCTGGCGCATCTTCCGCGCAGACTTTGTCCGTCGGCATTGCCGATGTAATAGACAACAAACTCCCTGAACGGCTGGTGGACTTTCTCGGAGACGCCGACATGCAATCCCTGCTCGGCGGGAACTACCCGAAAGCCCGACGGGCGCAAATCCTGCGCAACCGCCTGGCCGATATCGTGCGACCCCGTGAAAGCGAGATTTTCGATTATCACTACCGCTTCAAGAATCGCACTGCCGATACGCTGGCCCAGATGATCCAGCGCCGTTTCCCGCACTTGTCCGCACGGCTTGCCGAATCGTTGGCAGGCGAGGCGACAACTGCCGAACACAGCATCATGACCGAGCAGCAACGCATTCCCCTGCGTCTGAAGAGTCAGGCCCGCGAAATCGAATTCGAGGTTCTGTCGACCCGGGCCAATGAGGGCGTGCAGGCTCCGGCGTTGTTGACACCCGATTCAGAACGTCTCGCCCTCAATACCTTGAAGGTTTACACCAACGTATTCGAAAACCTGCGCATTGAGGTGCGAGAAGGCACTCATGACGGCTGGTTGCGATGCAGCGCCGGCCCAGAAAATGCCGCCACCGTGCACAGGCTGATCAGGAATGAGCACGGCCTCTATGACGTGCATGACAGCGCTGACAACAGAGTCCAGGAGGCCAGCGATTTCTATGAGGCGGTTCTGTCGGCTATCCCCGAAGCCAGGCGCACGGCATTGGGCTACCGCACAGGTCAAGGGAGAGTGTTCAGGCAATGGGTGATGGCGTTGACCGAGACACCAGCCGAACGCCGGATCGTGCTGGCGAGCCCTCCCATCCGCCCGTTCGTACCACTGGAAACCGAATTGTTGTTGCGCGGCCCGAGACTTTCCAAGGCACCGCTGACCGTGGAAGAAAAGGTCAGAAATCTCTACCCGCATTTCAGTGAATCAGAGGTGGCGACGTTCACCCGGTCATTGCACTCCACGGGTGATGCTCACTGGAAAATCGCGCGACTTGAAAGTGAGCTCAAGACGTTGAAGGAAAAACTGGAAACCTGGAGACAGAGCTTCCTGAGCAACTGGGATGCGGACATCCCCGATGCCACCCTGCCCCGCGCCTATCGTGACTTTCAGCACATAGGCGGGCGCTTCATCGCCGATCGGCTGCTGGAGTGTTTCGAACGCAAATCCGAAGTGTTCCAGGAGCGCAGCACCAGCCTGGAAAGCGGCTATGCACTGGACTTGTCGAAAGAGATGTTGCCCCATGACCTGCAACACTGGTGGGGGCAGTTGCCCGACGGCCTCAAACCCTGGCTCGATCAGATCACGACACTGAATCTGGACGGTCAGAGGTTCTCCTCGTCCTCCAACGGGTTGTTGAAGGATTTCCCTCAACTGCGTCAACTGAGCGCCAGACACTGTGACCTCAAGACCCTGCCGGCCAGCATCGGTCAGATGCTGCGTCTGGAAACCCTGCGCCTGAGCGACAACCAGCTGCAAATGACGCCCAGCAATGCGCAGCAATTGAACACGCTGACACGTCTGGAGATCCTGAGACTGGACAACAACCCCGTCAGCATGCCCCTGTCGGTCGGGCGCATGCCGAGGTTGCGAATCCTGAGCCTGATCAATACGCAGATCGACGCCTGGCCGCTGGGTCTGTTCGATGTTCCTCGCCCCCGAGGATTCTTTCTCGATCTGGGCAACAATCCGCTCAGATACATCCCCGAAGTACGGCCCGGTTCCAATGAGGCACGATTGATCGCCCGTACTCGCGTCCATCTGGATCAACTCGCCAGACGAGCTCGCGCCACCTACGAGCAATATCGAAGATCAGTGGGTCTGCGTCCTTCGCAAAGCTACGCGACCATTGCCGAAGACTTGCTGGAGCAGTGGCCGGTCTCCGTGGACACCGAACTGGCCGATGAAACGCCCGGCATCGGCGCACTTCGCCCCGAGGCGTGGCACGAACTGGCAAGCGAACCCGGTTCCGACGGATTCTTCCAGGTGCTGCAGGATCTGACCCTTTCTGCCGACTACGAACAGGGTGGCGAGGCGCTGGATCAGTTGACCGACCGCGTCTGGCGCATGATCGACGCCATGGACATCGACACCCGGCTGCGCGAAGAGCTGTTCCTGATGTCGACCAATCCCGAAGGTTGCGAAGATGCCGGCGCCCAGTTGTTCAACAGCATGGGAATACGCGTACTGGAGTCGGAGGCACGCACCTTTTCCAGCTCTCCCGAGGAGCTTGAGCGCCGACTGGTGACACTGGCCAAAGGTGCTGCGCGACTCAGGCAGGTCAATGAAATCGCCCGGGCCGATATCGCGGCCCGGCAGGGCGAACCTGACGAGGTGGAAGTCCATCTGGCCTATGAAACCGGCCTGGTCAGACGCCTTGAACTGCCTTGGCAGTCCGAGGCCATGAAGTTTCGCCGGGTCGCCGGGGTCAGCGATGAAACCATCGATGCCGCCTATGACCGGATCATCGACGATGAAGCCGGTGACGGACTGGTAGAGCAGATGCTCGATCAGCCATTCTGGGATCGTTATCTGCGTGAAACCTGGTCCGGGGAACTTGCGGCCAATACCCGCCGGTTTCAGGAAAAGGCCGATCTGCTGATCGATCTGCAGACAGCCCAGGAGCGCTGGATCGAGTCGGCCGATCGTTCACCGCCACTCAGGCAGGCGCTCGCCGAGCTGGCGCGCCGGCTGTCCATACCGGACGCCGTCGTCTTCACGCCGGAAAAGATGAGCCAGCAGACCTTCGACCGGTTGCTGGAGGACCTGGGCAAGCAGGAGAGACAACTGAACAGAAATCTGACACGCGAGGCGATGACACGCGCGGGCCTCTGACACCTTGAACCGCATCCTGAAGGCAATCCCTCCCGACTGTCTTCAGGACTTGCACTAAACCTCCGAATCCCAGATCACCGTGACATTACCGGCGTACCTTCTGGCCTGACCGGGCTGCAGCATCTGTTCGACGTACTCCCTGGGTATTTCGAAATGCAACGTGCCCGCCGTCCGGTCCAGAAACCGGTCCGGTTGAAAGCCCGGAGCATTCGGGCTGGAGGTCAGCGGCCGACGACGCACCGGCTGGCCTGCATCATCGGTGATACTGTCGGGCAGGCTGACGCTCACGAACACCTGTGCATCGGCCCCTCCGCTCTCCGTATCCCGTAACCCGCAAGACTGTGCACCACCGTGCTGGCATTCGATAAACATCTTGAACCGCGACGACGACGAAATATTGAAGGTCTGATCGCGGAACAAGCGCACCGGTTTGCGCCCCTGTTGCAGCCAGGCCTGCCAGCCGCCCTGCGGCACCAGTACGATCTTGTTGCCGCCGGGGGGAATGTCGACCTTGAGCACATGTTGCACATCCAGTACGAACCTGAAGGTCACGGCCGAATTGTCCGGCAACAGATTGTCGCCGGTATCGATATCCATGCCAGGGCCGACGCTGTAAGTCAGTGCGCCGCTGTACAGGCCGGCCGACATCTGCAGCGGGTTTGGCGTACGCAGTTCATAGGCCACATCCAGATAGCCGTAAGACATCCATGGAATCATGAAAGCCGTCTGTTTGGCGCACGTCCCTTCGGCAGGCGTTTTCCAGAAAAAGCGATAGAAATCCGGTCCGTAAGATGACATCGCTGCGCCTCTACAGGGCAATGGTGCAGACCACCAGGCGCGCCCCCAAAGTACGTCATGCGCTCTAGAGTCGTTGGCTTCTCCCGTCAGGTTGGCCGCCGTATCGCTCAGCACATACTGGGAACCGAATCCGCCAATGCGCATTTCCACCGTCGCCGATTCACCCGTGAACACATTGGTGACCAGCAGACTGCGCCATTGTGCGGGCATGCTGAACATCGCACCGTTGCGCTCGGACGCCCCCGGCTCGACCGCCTGAACCGAGGCGAAACGCAGTGGCAACCTTACGCCGGACAAAGGCTGACAATCGCTGGGGTAAGTACCGCAATAACCGCTCTGGGGCGTCTGGTTGATGAAGGTGTTGGTCTGTGGATTGGCCGGATCGGGGATATAGACCGCACGGATTTCCTGTGTCACCGCCAATACCGCTGACGACAGCAGACCTGCGCACACAGCGCACCACCCTTTTGCCTGATTGAACCTGTTGATCTTGCGCAACCCTGAAACCATTACCAGCTCCTTGCTCAGCAATCGGTCTGTTTTACTTCAAGCGATCAGCCCGCCGGGGCTGCCACGTTGAAAATGATGTTGACGCTGCCGTAGTAATCGCCCGGTTTGTACCCGTCCGGGTGGACCCGTGGTTCGATTTCCAGTTGCACCCGTTTACCCGCCACCGCCTCCTCGCGGGATACAACCTGACGCGGTACCGGATGATTGCTCAGTTCCGTGCCGTTGAACGTGACCCGCAGGCTGATGTCGTCCCGCGAGTCCTGGCCGCTGGAGAGAATGGCGAAGCTTTCGAGGCGGGCTTCGATGGCACTGCTGTCGGTGCGCACATCGAAGTTCTTGCGCAAGCCGCCCAGCGTTGAAGACGTCAGATTCCAGGGCAATGTCTGCTGAAGGTGAATCCAGTCCGCTTCAGTTGGGATCACGTAGAACTCCAGGGTCGGAATATCCACCGAGACTTCAAAGGTGTGTTTCTCCTGCGCCGCAAATACGCCTCCCACCATTGACGATGAAGTGCCGAGGGTCACGGCAATGACTGCTTGCTTGATCATGTCACTTCCTTTTGCGTGGATAAAAAGCCGCCTCCCTGGCGACATCCTTGACTGGCGATAACCGTGATTTCTGCTTTATCCGCAAACGAATACCGATGGTGTGCCGCTGCCAGTCATTCGCCAGGTGCACGAGCGTTGAACAGCACCAGGACGTTGCCGAAATACTCTCCCGCCTTGTAACCGCCTGCAGGAATGATCGGGTCTATCTCCAGCGGAACACGCTTGCCCGTCGCGGCTTCCTCTTTTGACAGCACCTGACGGAAAGCCGGATCGGCGCTCAGCTCCACATTGTTGAAGCGCACGCGCAGGTCGATGTTTTCACCGGGTCTGCCGGTCGACAGGTAAGGCGCACTTTCCAGGCGGGCCTCGATGGCACTGGTGTCATGCCGCACATCGAAGTTCTTGCTGAAGCCACCAAGTGTTGAATCCGGGTAGTTCCAGAGCAGAACCTGTGGCCGGTGGATCCAGCCCGGTTCCGACGGCAGGATGTAGAACGATCGGCTGGGGATCGTCAGCGTGACTTCGAATTGCAGCGTTTCCCGCGCGGCCCAGGCCGTAGCACCGGTCAATGCGCTGATTACCGCCAGTACAGCGGCCACACAATGCTTGTTCATGGGTTTTCCCGTCTGTCAGCGACTGACAACCTTGAGATCCTTCTTGCGCTCGCCTTCGACGAGCTTGAAGCGGTATTCGCGGCCTTTTTCCTTGTCAAAACCGAACGTACGGCCGGCCATGACATGGTGTTTGACGGTCGCACCGCAATCGGTTTCCTTGTCCAGCGAGCAGCTCTTGAACTCGTCGACCACTACCACCGTGTTGCCGTTGTTGCGCACTTCATACCGACTACCGGTGTCATTGAGGACGGTGTCGTAGCGCGCATCTTTCGGGCGTACGAAAAACACCGTGCCGAATCCGGTCATCACATTGACGCCGGCCGAAAGGGTCTTCTTGTAGTCTTCACGCTCTTCGGTGGAAACCACGAAGTCGTCCTCCTTCTCCGGCACCACCGGCACGAAGCGCACCCGGAAATAGCGCTCGCGATCGCGCTCGCCCATATACAGCAAGCGCGTGCCCTGCATGCCCTGGGCCGGAATGATCAGCCGTGCCGGGCTGGCCATCAGGCCGTTGCGCGACGCACCATCAGCGGCATTGGTGACCGGGATTTCCCTGGACTGACCGTCGCTGCCGTAAACGATTTCCAGCACGTTGACCTTGACGAACGCGGTGCTGTCGCCGCTGTTGAACACCCGTTTCAGGTAGGTGCTCTTCTCGCCGTCCAGGTAGTCGTACACCGTCCCAACATTGATCTGCGGCCCGGCGTTGGCCGTCGTCCAGAACACCGCGCACAGCAACAGAAAAAACAGTCGTGTCATCGTTTCAACCTCATGAAAAACGGAATGGCCGCGTGTCGGGCGCTCATACTTCCGAATCGAAAATGATCGTGGCGTTGCCCGTCAGCGTGCCGTTCATGCCGGGCCTGAGAAAATCCAGAAATCGGGGGGAAATGAAGAAGCGCAGCATTCCCTGTTTGCGGTCGATGTAACGGCTCGGTTCGAACGGACCGAGCCACTGGTTATGGATGAGCGTGCCGAACCAGCCGTCGTGATTGCCTGGGCCGACAATACCCGGTGGTACGGTGAGTCGGACCTGGAACTTGGAATAACCCACCTGGTTATTACCGATGTCGCAGTCCGAACCGCCCAAAGAGTTGCATTGCAGCATCACCTTGAACCGCGAAGACGAGGACAGGAAAAACGGCTGGTCACGAAAAATCTCGGTGGGCCGGCGACCGCTGTCGATCCAGCGTTGCCAGCCTCCTGCAGGCTCCAGCGCAATCTTGTTCCCACCAGGAGGCAACTCGACTTTCAGTGTGTGCTGTACGTCGAGGACGAAGTCCAGGGTCAGATTGCTGTCGTCCGGCAACATCATCGAGCCCATCTGGAAATCACCGGTGGGACCGAGTGTGTAGGACAGCGATCCGGTGTACAGCCCGGAGGACATGCCCAACGGATTGGGCGTACGCAACTCATAAGCGAAATCGAGGGTGTCGAAGGACATCGAAGGAATACGGTACGCAGCCACTTTGGTACAGGCGGCCTCTACCGGCGCCTTCCAGAAAAACCGGTAGGTCGCCGGGGTATAGGCCCCTACGCCACTGTATTCACAAGGAGACGGGGCATAGACCCAACTGTTGCTGGTCCAGAGTTTCTGATGTCCTTCAAGGATATTTGTCACCCCCACCAGATTGGCAGCCGAATCGCTCAGAATAAAGTGGGACCCGATACCGATGATGCGCACTTCAACGGTTTCGGTTTCCTGCGTGTCCCGGTTTGTGACCGTCAACCGCCGCCAATTGGCAGGGGCCTTCACCCCCAGACCATCGCCAGGCACCAAGGCCCGCGTGGACGAGAACTGCACCGGTATCTGAATGCTGAACATATTGTTCGCAGAACATTGATCGGGATAATTCGCGCAATAACCGCTGTTCGGCGTTTTGTTGACGAACACATTCTTGTTCGGCTGCGAGGAATCCGGCTGGAACAACGCGCGAATTTCCTGATTGGCCGCCTCGGTCGAAGACAGGCTCAACGCTGCCGCCAGGCCCAGCCAGTACGAAGTCTTTTTCATGGTCTCAACCCGCCTTCTGTTCGGGGGAGGAGAGATCGGCCAGGGTGTCCGGCGTGCAACGCAGATCCCCGATCATCAACACATTGTTTTCGCTGCGATGGTCCTTCTCGTTAAGACGGAACTGACACAGCAGGCTGTTCTCCCGACGCACCTCAAGAGTCGGGGAGCCGGCATTCATTTCCATCGAGAAGAACCCGTCGACTTCGGTGACTCCGCGACTGGCGTGGTTGATCACGTGATGGCCCTTGAGAGGCCGCCCCTGCTCATCGAGCAGACGGCCAAGAACAGTGAGGGTTTTCATCACCCGGATATGTCGGTAATCCACTCCACCCTTGTTCAGGTGATAACGAGTGCGGGCCGGGGCGATGGTCGCGGCGGGCACATGGTTGCCTTCGAAGTCGAAGCTCACGGAGCTGTTCTGGTAAGCGGTCAGCGGAATGAAATTGCGCCCCGGCTTCAACGCCGCACCGCCACCGCTGAGATCGTCGGCCCGCAGGACGATCCCGTCGATATCCGACTCCACGTCGACGATCATGCCGGCCCCGCGCATCTCGTACTCGCTGGTCATCAACATCTTTTCCCCGCCCATCACCAGCGTACTGTCGAGGTTCAGACCGCCGGTGAACTTGTTGTTGTAGGACGAACGCTGAACGAAACCGTCGCCATTGACCGTGTCGGTACGGAAATTGGCCAGGCTCGACAGCCCCATGCCGTAGGTGTCGCTCAGCGCGGTGACCGAGACGTTTTGCAGCACGTGATCCTTGAAGTCCTTGCGCCAGCCCAGCGAGGCGTTGTTGTCGCGTCCGCCATCGCGATCGGTGCGCGAACCGATGCTGCCGGTGAGTTGCTGACCCGGCCCGCCGATGGCCAGGTTCAGGCTCAGATCGACGCCACGGCTGCGGTCATCACCACTGCTGAAACTGCCCGGCCGATCAAACAACGACAGGCGCCAGTTGGCATCGTTGCCGAACAGTACCGCGCGCCGGTTCCAGCCCAGATCCACTCCGACGCCTTCGACGTTGCCTTCGCTGTGAGAAACCCGGGCATTGAGGGAGTTGCGCTGATCGACCCGATGGTTGATCGCCAGCGACGAGTTGCTGGTCTGGCCGACGAACACATTGCGCTGTCGCACACGGGTGCCGTCAGGCAGGGTGTCGTAGAGGTTGGTGGTGTCCAGCCAGCTTCGGCTGTGGCTGAGGATCAGGCTGCCGGCGCCGTAGTTGTAGAGGCTTTGCAGATCCAGGCCGGTGCCGTAGTCCCGGGTCTGGTAGACGTTGGCATACAGACTGAGATGGTTGGCCAGGGTCCAGTCGATGGACGTGCCGTACTGCAGCTTTTCCCGGATCTGGCGTGCCGACAGCCCGAGAATCACCCGCGGGTGCGCCAGGTAGTTGATCGACGCTCCGGCCGTGGGACTGCCGCTGGCCTGTTGATCCCAGTTGCTGAGCAGCTTGCTCTCTTCGCCGGCGAACAGGTTGTAGCGCCAGCGTTCGTCGAGGTTGCGCCAGTTGTTCGGTTTGTAGACCAACTCTTGAGTGGTGGAGGTGATCTGGCCGTCTTCGATCAGCCGCACTTCCACTTCATAGATGCCGCCGGGCAGTGGCCGGGTGTCCAGGGTCTGCAATCCGGCGGGCACCGACTGGGTATTGATCAGCAGGCCGTCGCGATAGATTTCCACTGATCCCTGACGGTTGGCAGTGACATAAATCGGGTAAACGCTGGGCATTGCATTGTTGATGGCGAGACTGTCGGAGCTGCCGTACATCACACCGACCGCTGTGTCGGGGCTGGTGCCGAATGTGCGCGGCTGACGGGTCAGGCCTTCGGAATTGGGGGTGAAATAGCCCAGGCGAAAGAAGCTGCCTTGCAGCTCGCGCTGGGTGTAAAGCTCATGCACGGCGTGGTACAGCTTGTCGTCGGGACCGCCCATGCGCGCCAGTTGCATGTTGAACGTCTGGCTCCAGTTGCCCAGGCTGCCGCTGGCCTCCAGGCCATAGCGCCCGCCAAGGTCCTGATCCTGACCGCCATTGAGATTGAGCTGGTTGCGCACCATCAGACCGCTGCTGCCTTCCAGAGGCTGGTCGTGATAACGCTTGGCCTCGAGATCGCGCTCGGCATTGCGGGTGAGGATCGAGACCAGGGAACTTTCCAGGTTGTAGTGCACTGCCAGCACGTCATCCGGACAAGATCCGGAGCAATCGCCCAGCGGCACACCTGGCTTGAGGAAAGCAGCCCACTTTTCTCGCTCGGCAGGACCGTAGCGGTTCTCGCTGGTATCGGTGAATTCGAGCAGGGTAATGCGATCATCGCGCGACAGCACCACCAGGGCCTCGCCCAGCGGTTGCTGATCAAGCTCGACTCGCACCGCCAGAGGCACATCGAAGAAATGCTCCTCGAAATCCGCCGGCAAACCTTTGGACTGCGCCAGCAGGCTGCGTGGTGTCGTACCCGCAGGAGCAGGGGCCGCCATTGCGCCAGCACAAAACAGCAGCGCAAGCGCGGCCGCGATGGGTGTCATCGGGAACATGAACTCTTACTCTGATTTCGAACAAGTTGAAGTCCGGCGGGGACAATCGGGGAGTGGTTGCCCCGCCGGGAAACGCTATCGGGCAGTCAGCGCAGATCGTCCGATCAAGGCGTGATCACTGGTGGTACAGCGTCGAATGTCATTGCGACAGTGCCGGTGTAATCACCCGGATTGAAGGTGGTGCCCTTGGCCGTGATTTTCAGCGGTGCGCGGTAGTTCACATCGGACTCGGACTCGCCCACGACCATTTGGGGGGTCTGGGTCAGTACTTTGTTATTGAAAGATACTTCCAGCGGAATGGTGTCACTTCCGTAGATCAATTGCGGAACACTTTCCAGGCTGGCGTGAACCGAACCGTTGTTGTTGCGCACATCAAAGAAACCATTGATGTCACGCATCTTGCCGGTGCTTGGCTGGAAGCTCATGTCCTGGTCCTTGTTGACCAGATCCGAATCGGTCGGCACCACGTAGAAACCGTTGGTCGGCACGTGAGCGATGAGGCTGATGGAGTGACGCGCTTCACCGGCAGCGAAGGTCACGGAAGAGCTCAGGGCCAGGGCGGCGAGGGAAGCGGTGATTGCGATTTTCTTGAACATCGGTCAGTACCTGTTTTCTTTTTTAAGGAATCGAAACGTTGAAGTTCATGTCACACCAGCCGATAAGACCTGAAACATGGAAGTTCAACGCCGGGGCATGATCGACTCTTGATTCGAGAATGTAAGCAGGCAACTTCCCACGAACGCGTAGTTCAACAACCTCGCAACTTGAAAGAAAAAACATCGAAAATCGGATATATGAAAAAGTGACTGTAAGGAACGCCCTACCTACAGTTTAAAAGAAAAAACAATACAGCACTTTCACCAATATAAAACGGCACTTTCTTCTATTTTTAGAATATAAACTCCATTACCAATAGAGTGATAGCTTTAACCTTATGGTCATTGTGGTCTGGATGAACAAGTAACCCTTATTCATCCGGCAGAGTGCCCTGCTCAGCCACTGACCGCTCGTCAGCTCTCAGGCCAAAAGACCTTGCCTCGTCGCAAAGATATATCTTAAGTTGTATCTAAACACGACGAGAGAAGACTGAAATGAGAGACCATCATTCCCCCCACCGCGACCATGGCGACAGCCGTGACGGCTTCGAAAAACGCCACGGACGCGAACGCGGCGGCCGCGGCCCTCGGGTCTTCGCCCCCGGTGATCTGAAATTGCTGCTGTTGGCGCTGATCGCCGAACAGCCCTGCCACGGCTACGACCTGATTCGCCAGATCGAAACCATGTTCGACGGCGCCTACAGCCCGAGCCCCGGCGTGATCTACCCGACCCTGACCTTTCTCGAAGAGAGCGAAATGATCACCGGCGATGCCGAGGGTGGAAAAAAGCGCTACGCGGTGACCGATGCCGGTCGCCAATCGCTGAGCGAACAGGCCGTGGCCCTCGACGGCGTGCGCATGCGCATCGATGTCAGCAAGCGCTCATTACGCGGCCACGACCGGCCGCCGGAAATCCATGAGGCGGTGCACAACCTGCGCCACGCCCTGCAGATGCACCACGGGCGCTGGAGCCCGGAAGAAATCCTGCGTGTTCGCGACCTGCTCAACGACACCGCCAAAGCCATCGTCGACGGCCCCGCCGTTCAACCTGCTCCGGAGAAAGCCGAATGACTGAAGTCCAGACTCAAGGCATCCACCGTGTGATGCATGAAATCAAACGCCGCCGACTCGAAGTTTTGCGGGTGGTCGACCTGACCCCGCGCATGCGCCGCATTACCCTCGGCGGGCCGGAATTGGCCGGGTTCATCAGCCTCGGCACTGACGACCACGTCAAACTGTTGTTCCCACAGAACGCCGAACAGGCCGCCGCGCTGGAAACCCTGGTGCTCGGCGCCGGCAAGAGCGACGTGCCGATGCCCGAAATGCGCGACTACACCCCACGTCGCTATGACCTCGACAAACTTGAACTGGACATCGATTTCGTCCTGCACGGCGACGGCCCTGCCTCGACCTGGGCCGAACAGGCCAAGCCCGGGCAATTCCTGCACATCGGCGGCCCGCGCGGTTCGATGATCGTGCCGGACATCTTCGACAGCTACCTGCTGATCGGTGACGAAACCGCCCTGCCCGCCATCGCCCGCCGCCTCGAAGGCCTGGCAGCCAATCGCAAGGCGCTGGTGGTGATCGAAGTGGAAAACGGCAAGGAACAGCAGGCGCTGGAAAGCGCGGCGCAGGTCAACGTGATCTGGGTGTTGCGCGGAGCGAACAAGGACAGCCTGCTGACCACCGTGAAGCAGTTGCAGGTGCCCAAGGGCAATCTGTATGCGTGGGTGGCGACGGAAACGAAAGTCTCGCGGCAGATTCGCCGGGTGCTGCTCGATGAGCACGGGCTGGACGAGCAGTTCGTCAAAGCCGTCGGTTACTGGCGCGCCGAAGGCTCCGAAGAAGAGTGAACAGGAGCGGCGGCGCTGCTAAAGGCGCCGCCCCTTCCAGCGATCAATTCCGATCACCAGCAACGCCATCAGCACAAACCCCGCCAGAATCCCCCCGGCATTGACGAACACCTGTGGATAACCCAGCAGCGCCACGTCAATGAACGGATAGGCGTAAGCCCCCAGCAAGTGTCCGCGCAGCAGCGCATAAGCGAAGTACACCAGCGGATAGATCAGCCACAGCGGCAGATGCTTCAGACGCAAGCTGCCCTTCGGCACGCACACCCACCAATAAGCCAGGAACAGCAGCGGCATCACGTCGTGGAGCAATTCGTCAGCGATAAACTGCCAGCCCTGCGGATGCCAAAGATGTCGCAGCAGAATGCTGTAGGCCAGGCCCACTACGGCAATACTGACGGCAATCCCGCTGCTGACCCACGGCTGCAGAAACCAGCGGCGCGCAGCGGATTCGCGATCGGTCACCGCGCAGGTCAGCACCACCGCCACCAGGGTATTGGTGATCACGGTGAAGTAACTGAAGAAACTCACCAGCCCGCCCAGCAGACTGGCGCCGACACTCAGACGGGCGAAAAAAATCAGGTACAGCTGAATCCCCAGCCCGGTCCAGCCCAGCACCGCAGCCGAAGTGATCAGGCGTCGCCGCAGCACTGCGTTCATCTCAGAGCGGGCGCTTGGTGCGCATCAGCTTCACGTACAGACGCTCGACCTTTTCCCGCGCCCATGGCGTCTTGCGCAAAAAGGTCAGGCTCGACTTGATGGTCGGATCGCTCTTGAAGCAACGAATGTCGATGCGCTCGGCCAGGCCCGACCATTCGTAATGGGTCACCAGTGCATTGAGGATCTGTTCGAGGGTCACGCCGTGCAGCGGATCGGGGTTGTGGTCGTTCATGCCGGGCCTTTGGGCGAAGTGAAAATGCAGAAGCCGCGCACCTTAGCCGAGGGGCTGTGCCGGTGGAAGGCCTTCCTTCAAATGTAGGTGAACCGCGCAAGATCGCAGGCTCCGTCGACACCGGCAATGTGATCGATTGCCGCACTGTTACCGAATCCGAAAGGGTTCATGTCTGCAAAAGCACTTTGTGTTTTTGTAACAGGACATTATCCTGCCGCCCTTCTGCTGAATCGCTTCACTGCCTGCGTCAAATCGTAGCGGTCAGCCCGTCCCCCAAAAAAGATCAAGAAAGACCATTTCATGCCCGATTTTCCGTTCTTCCGAGACAGCGCTATCTCAACCCTGCGCCTGATCGGCGGCTGCACCGCCCTTGGCCTCGCCACCTGCACCCAGGCCGCTCCGGCCTTCGACAGTGAATCACCGTACATGCTCGGTGACTGGAACGGCACCCGCAGCGAACTCTCGGCGAAAGGCATCGACTTCAAGCTCGATTACACCGGCGAAATGGGCAGCAACCTGCACGGCGGCTACGACCACGACCGCACCGCGCGCTACAGCGATCAATGGGGCCTCGGCACGCATCTGGACCTGCAAAAACTGCTGGGCTGGAACGACGCCGAATTCCAGTTGACCGTGACCAAGCGCAGCGGCAACAACATCAGCAACGACCGCATCAACGACCCGCGCGTTGGCGGCTTCACTTCGGCCCAGGAAGTCTGGGGCCGTGGCCAGACCACCCGCCTGACGCAGATGTGGTACCAGCAGAAATTCTTCGACCAGAAGCTCGACATCAAGGTCGGCCGCTTCGGCGAAGGCGAAGACTTCAACAGCTTCCCGTGCGACTTCCAGAACCTGGCGTTCTGCGGCTCGCAGGTCGGCAACTGGGTCGGCGGCATCTGGTACAACTGGCCGGTCAGCCAATGGGCGCTGCGCGTCAAATATCACCTGACGCCGGAGCTGTACGCACAGGTCGGCGCCTACGAGCAGAACCCGTCGAACCTCGATCGCGGCAACGGCTTCAAACTCAGCGGCAGCGGCACCCAGGGCGCGATCCTGCCGGTGGAACTGGTGTGGACGCCGAAGCTCAACGGCCTGCCGGGCGAATACCGCGCCGGTTATTACTACAGCAACGCCAAGGCCACCGACGCCTATAAAGACAGCAACGGCCAGCCGGCGGCCCTGAGCGGCGAAGCCTATCGCAGCGCTTCGAGCAAACACGGCGTTTGGCTCGGTGTGCAGCAGCAGATCACCAGCGTCGCCAGCGACAACTCCCGCGGCTTGAGCGTGTTCGCCAACGGCACGATGCACGACAAGAAGACCAACGCCATCGACAACTACGTCCAGGCCGGCGTGGTCTACAAAGGCCTGTTCGACGCCCGCGCCAAAGACGACATCGGTTTCGCCCTGGCCCGCGTCCACGTCAACCCGGCCTACCGCAAGAACGCCGAAGCGACCAATCAGGCCCGCGCCGTCTACGACTACGACGATCCGTCGTACCTGCCGCCGCAGGACACCGAATACAGCGCCGAACTCTATTACGGCGTGCACGTCACCAATTGGCTGACCGTGCGCCCGAACCTGCAATACATCCGCCATCCCGGTGGCGTGGACAAGGTCGATGACGCGCTGATCGGCGGGATCAAGATCCAGTCGTCGTTCTGATTTCAATTTTGCAATGAACCATGCCCGCGCCCAATCGTCATCTAAAGTGACTACAGCGCGGGACTACTTGAAACGTCACGGAGAACCACACTATGAGCACCGAAAGTGCTTCGAGTCGAGGCCGTCTGCTACCGAGCCTGCTCGGCATTCTGCTTCTACTGATGGGCCTGGCCATGCTGGCCGGGGGAATCAAGCTGAGCACGCTCGGCGGCTCGCTGTACTACCTGCTGGCCGGTATCGGCATCACGCTGACCGGCATTCTGCTGCTGATGCGTCGCCGCGCAGCACTGGGCCTGTACGCTATCGTGCTGTTTGCCAGCACCGTCTGGGCGCTGTGGGAAGTCGGTCTGGACTGGTGGCAACTGGTGCCACGTCTGGCACTGTGGTTTGTCCTCGGCTTCGTGATGCTGCTGCCGTGGTTCCGTCGTCCGCTGCTGCTCAACGGTCCTGCACCGATGGGCACCGGCGGCCTGACCGTGGCCGTGGTACTGGCCGGCCTCACCGCTCTGGCCAGCCTGTTCACCCACCCGGGCGAAACCTTCGGTGAACTGGGTCGCGACACTGCCGACACCACCAGCACCGCGCCAGCCATGCCTGATGGCGACTGGCAGGCGTATGGCCGCACCGAATTCGGTGACCGCTACTCGCCACTGAAGCAGATCACCCCGGCCAACGTCGGCAAGCTGCAGGAAGCCTGGCGCATCCAGACCGGCGACCTGCCGACTGCTGATGACCCGGTGGAACTGACCAACGAAAACACCCCGCTGAAAGCCAACGGCATGCTCTATGCCTGCACCGCTCACAGCAAAGTGCTGGCGCTGGACCCGGACACCGGCAAGGAACTGTGGCGCTTCGACCCGCAGATCAAGAGCCCGGTCGGCTTCAAGGGCTTCGCCCACATGACCTGCCGTGGCGTGTCGTACTACGACGAAGCCGCTTACGCCAAGTCTGAAAACGCCGCGTCCGCCGTCATCTCCGAGGCCGGCAAAGCCGTCGCCCAGGCCTGCCCGCGTCGCCTGTACCTGCCAACCGCCGATGCACGCCTGATCGCACTGAACGCCGACACCGGCAAGATCTGCGAAGGCTTCGGCAACAAAGGCGTGGTCGACCTGACTCAAGGCATCGGCCCGTTCACCGCCGGTGGTTACTACTCCACCTCGCCAGCCGCGATCACTCGTGATCTGGTGATCATGGGCGGTCACGTCACCGACAACGAATCGACCAACGAGCCATCGGGCGTGATCCGCGCCTTCGACGTGCGCGACGGTCACCTGGTGTGGAACTGGGACAGCGACAAGCCGGACGCCACCGAGCCTTTGGCCCCGGGCCAGATCTACAGCCGCAACTCGGCCAACATGTGGTCGCTGGCCAGCGTCGATGAAAAACTCGGCATGGTCTTCCTGCCACTGGGCAACCAGACCCCGGACCAGTGGGGCGCTGATCGCACCCCGGGTGCCGAGAAATTCAGCGCCGGCATCGTCGCGCTGGACCTGGCCACCGGTAAAGTGCGCTGGAACTACCAGTTCACCCACCACGACCTGTGGGACATGGACGTCGGCAGCCAGCCAACCCTGCTGGACATGAAAACCGCCGACGGCATCAAGCCTGCGCTGATCGCCCCGACCAAACAGGGCAGCCTGTACGTCCTCGACCGTCGTGACGGCACGCCGATCATCCCGATCCGTGAGATCCCGGTTCCGCAAGGCGCCGTGAAAGGCGACCACACCGCACCGACCCAGGCCCGTTCGGACCTGAACCTGCTGGCCCCGGAACTGACCGAAAAAGCCATGTGGGGCGCCAGCCCGTTCGACCAGATGCTGTGCCGCATCCAGTTCAAGGAACTGCGCTACGAAGGCCAATACACGCCTCCGTCGGAACAGGGCAGCCTGATCTATCCGGGTAACGTCGGCGTGTTCAACTGGGGCGGCGTCTCGGTCGACCCGGTTCGCCAGATGCTGTTCACCAGCCCGAACTACATGGCCTTCGTCTCCAAGATGATCCCGCGTGCCGAAGTGGCCGCCGACAGCAAGCGCGAAAGCGAAACTGCCGGTATCCAGCCAAACACCGGCGCGCCATATGCCGTGACCATGCATCCGTTCATGTCGCCACTGGGCGTTCCGTGCCAGGCCCCGGCCTGGGGCTATGTCGCCGGTATCGACCTGACCACCGGCAAAGTCGTGTGGAAACGCAAAAACGGCACCAGCCGCGACAGCTCGCCAATCCCGATCGGCTTCACCCTGGGCGTGCCAAGCATGGGCGGTTCGATCGTGACTGCGGGCGGCGTCGGCTTCCTCAGCGGCACCCTCGACCAGTACCTGCGTGCTTACGACGTAAACACCGGTAAAGAGCTGTGGAAATCCCGTCTGCCTGCTGGCGGCCAGGCGACCCCGATGACCTACACCGGCAAGGACGGCAAGCAATACGTCCTGCTCGTGGTGGGTGGTCACGGTTCGCTGGGCACCAAGATGGGTGACTATGTGATTGCGTACAAACTGCCGGAATAGGTTTCAGCGGCGGTAAAGAGAAAGGCGATGCCCTGTGAGGGGTGTCGCCTTTTTTTGTGGGCTGCGTTTTCTTACACGGGGTGTGTATGTCCTACAGACGGGGTGTTTTTCGGGGACGATTCCGACAAGTCGCGTCGGTTGTCCCTAGGAAACGGGGTGGATAGGCTTTGGGGGTCGCTGCAAATTCAGCGATGGGGCGTCGCGGCCCGACTTCTGAGGCATAATTGCCGCCGCTTAACAGCAGCACCTCAAGTGCTTGTTTATGGTGGCTGTGCGCGGGATACCTTCGGGTATGCCGAATGCCTCAGGTCGGTCCGCGAACCCGCGTACAGCTGCCACCCCTCTTTTTGCGTCGCGGCAATTAGAGGAATGGACCAATTCCTGAGGAGTAAAAAATGAAAAAACCAACACCCAATCCCCCCGAATCAAACGACGCATCGCCCTACGAATCGCCAGATTCCAAAAAACTCCATGAAGCCGCCGAGCGCGCGCTCGACCACTACCTGAAACCCAACGCCACCACCCTGCGCTTCCATAAACCCAGCACCATGTTCCAGGTCGCACCCGATCAGGACAGTGAAAGCCTGCTGGTCCACGCCTGCGAATCACTGGCACAGGCCAACCTCATGACCAGCGACATCGCCGCACACATCGACCTCCCGCAGCGGCGGACGATTCTGGCTATTCAGCAGATCATCATGCTGGCTGAGCTGGCGGTGAATCGGGTGCTGGATAACGTCGAGGTCAGCCGATATCCGGCATAAATGCTGATGAGGTCTCTGCGGGAGAAAGGCTTGTGGTGTGTCAATCAGGGCGCTGCCCTCACCCTGGCCCTCTCCCGGGGGGAGAGGGGACTGACCGCGTTGTCTATGAAAAATCCGCCGACCTGAACCAGCAAGTCGCACTCAAGTTTTAAAGCCCCGATCGGCTCCCTTCTCTTCGCACCACCACCACCACCACCACCACCACCACCACCACCACCACCACCAATCTGCTCCTAACCACTCAACACGATGAGCGTTAGCTCAAGTACCGCTTTTGACGTGCTGGCCCCGTCGGCAGGCTGAGTGGAGGGATTTATCCGGGGGTGGGAGCGCAGCGACCGTTTGGCGAAGCCAAACACATCGAGAGGAGGTGCAGCGAAGCAAACCGTAGGCGATGCCCCCGGATGAATCCCGGAACGAAGGAACACCGAGCCACAGCGAGGTGCCGAACGTTGGGGCCCAGCGTTTTGGTTACTTTGGGGCGTTTGCCAAAGTGACTCGCCGTAAGGGCCATCCCTTTCAAGGTCTTTTCGTTTTAGCGGCCTTGATTACCCGGTCCGTTGAAACATGTGCATGCACCGCAGTGCCTTGCACCCATGTTTTGGGTTTAGGCACCTTGGGGCCCCGTGGACTTTTCGCAACTTGTTTGGGTTGGATGTTTCTGGCCAGTTCCAACAAGCGCTGGGCCAGTTTTTCCAGAGGTATGACGGGAAAATATTCCAGGGGCAGCGCGATTTGCAGGCCTTCATAACCACTCCGGACCTGAACCGCCAAGTGATAGGTTGAGGCTTCCCAGCCGTCAGGCTGAGTATCCTGATGGGCTTGCTCGACGCTTCGCTTGAGTACGGCCAGGACGTTGTAGGCCAATACCGCGGTAGCGAACCCGAGCAATGCAGCCTTTGGACTACCAAGGGTTTCGATTTCGCTTTCCAGGATTGCTTCCAGTCGCTGGAACATGCCTTCTATGCTCCAGCGACGGCGATAGAGTTCCGCGATCTGCTGTGCGCTGATGCTTTCAGGCAGGTTGCTCCAGAACATCAAGCTGCTGTCACCCGAGTCCGTTGGCGAGTGAAGCGTCAGTTCAACACGCCGACACTGGTAACCGCCTCTGACCTGAATAATCTGCTCACGCACAGTGCCCGTGTTTACAGGCACTGGTTCTTGCCAATGCCCCTCTTGAATCAGGCGTGGATGCTTGGCTTGTTGACGAATGACAAAGGAGGTTTTGACCTGCTCGCAAGCCTCCATGACCGGGAGCGTGCAATAGAGTCGATCGGCCAGCCACACCTGGCCCGGCTCGGCATCGGCCAAGAGAGGCAACACGCAAACACGCTCGCTTGCGTAGGCATCCTCGCACGCCTGCAGGTCGATGACCTGGTCCAGGTCGGGGTCGTAGACAACCACCGAGAAACCGGGTCGAGCGGCACCACGCTCGTGGCGTAAAGCCCCCAGTCGTTTCTCGGTGGATGCCAAGTGATTACCGTCTACCACCCGGACCTGCCACTCCGGCAGCATCTGCGTGCAACCCAACTCCTTGATGGTTGGAGCCAGGCGCTGCGCACAGCCCGTGACCAGTGCGCGCAACAGAGCTGGCTCGGTACGACTGATCTTGTCGTAGAGCGCCGCCAGACTGACAGGAAGATCTTCCAGTTGCCGCGCGGCGGCGTGCAGGGAAGGCTTCAAGCCCAATGAAACAAGGGACATCAGCTTGATAATGGTCGAGAACAACAGCTCACGAGAATACTGCCGTTGCCGATGTTCTTCGAAGACCTGATCAACCCACTCAGGGGCAATAGCGTGCTCCAGTGCCAATTTGGCCATAACGCTGGCAGGTGCTTTTTTCTCGAACCTCGCTAAAACCTCTGCCCACATCGCTTCGTCGTCCTGACTGAATTTTTGGGGCATTTTAACCAAAGACCTTGAAAGGGATGGCCGTAAGGGCGAAACCGCCAGCGGGCGCACCCGAAGAAACGGATATGCACACGATAAAACCCCAGCCTGGTCGGCCCAAAGGCCGCCAAGCCCACCCCCCAAAACCCTGTCAAAACCCTGAACACACAACCAGAAACATCCACCCCCATTGAAACCACCAAAACCCTGCCCCATCTAAGACCCATACCCCATTGCGCAGGTGCCCCATGAGCGACCAGCAAGAATTCCCCGAGAACCCCGACGACATCACCGAAACCGACGCCGAACACATCGAACACCACGTCCCCGGCAAAGGCCTCGCCCTGCCCGGCCAGAACCTGCCGGACAAGGTCTACATCATCCCGATCCACAACCGCCCGTTCTTCCCGGCCCAGGTCCTGCCGGTCATCGTCAACGAAGACCCCTGGGCCGAAACCCTCGAACTGGTCAGCAAATCCGAACACCACTCCCTGGCCCTGTTCTTCATGGACACGCCCCAGGAAGACCCGCGCCACTTCGACACCAAGGCATTGCCGCAATACGGCACCCTGGTCAAGGTGCACCACGCCAGCCGCGAAAACGGCAAACTGCAATTCGTCGCCCAGGGCCTGAGCCGTGTGCGCATCAAGACCTGGCTCAAGCACCATCGCCCGCCGTATCTCGTTGAAGTCGAATACCCGCACCAGCCCACCGAGCCGACCGACGAGGTCAAGGCCTACGGCATGGCGCTGATCAACGCGATCAAGGAACTGCTGCCGCTCAACCCGCTGTACAGCGAAGAACTGAAGAACTACCTCAACCGCTTCAGCCCCAACGATCCTTCGCCGCTGACCGACTTCGCCGCCGCCCTGACCTCCGCCACCGGCCCTGAATTGCAGGAAGTGCTCGACTGCGTGCCGATGCTCAAGCGCATGGAAAAAGTCCTGCCGATGCTGCGCAAGGAAGTCGAAGTCGCGCGCCTGCAGAAAGAAATCTCCGCCGAAGTGAACCGCAAGATCGGCGAGCATCAGCGCGAGTTCTTCCTTAAAGAACAGCTCAAGGTCATCCAGCAGGAGCTGGGCCTGACCAAGGACGACCGCAGCGCCGACCTCGAGCAGTTCGAGCAGCGTCTGGAGGGCAAAGTCCTGCCGACCCAGGTGCAGAAGCGCCTCGAAGAAGAGATGAACAAACTGTCGATCCTGGAAACCGGATCGCCGGAATACGCGGTCACCCGCAACTACCTCGACTGGGCCACCTCGGTGCCGTGGGGCGTGTACGGCGAGGACAAACTCGACCTCAAGCACGCGCGCAAGGTGCTGGACAAACACCACGCCGGCCTCGATGACATCAAGGATCGCATCCTCGAATTCCTCGCGGTCGGTGCCTATAAAGGCGAAATCAGCGGCTCCATCGTGCTGCTGGTGGGCCCGCCGGGCGTGGGCAAGACCAGCGTCGGCAAGTCCATCGCCGAATCCCTCGGCCGGCCGTTCTACCGCTTCAGCCTCGGCGGCATGCGCGACGAAGCCGAGATCAAGGGCCACCGCCGCACCTACATCGGCGCGCAGCCGGGCAAACTCGTGCAGGCGTTGAAAGACGTCGAAGTGATGAACCCGGTGATCATGCTCGACGAGATCGACAAGATGGGCCAGAGCTACCAGGGCGACCCGGCCTCGGCGCTGCTGGAAACCCTTGATCCGGAACAGAACGTCGAATTCCTCGACCACTATCTGGACCTACGGATGGACCTGTCGAAAGTCCTGTTCGTCTGCACCGCCAACACCCTGGATTCGATTCCCGGCCCGTTGCTGGACCGGATGGAAGTGATTCGCCTGTCGGGTTACATCACCGAAGAAAAAGTCGCCATCGCCAAGCGTCACCTGTGGCCGAAACTGCTGGAGAAGGCCGGCGTATCCAAGGGCAGCCTGAGCATCAGCGACAGCGCCCTCAAAGCCTTGATCGACGGTTACGCCCGTGAAGCCGGCGTGCGCCAGCTGGAAAAACAGATGGGCAAACTGGTGCGCAAAGCGGTGATGAAGCTGATCGACGACCCGAAAGCGGTGATCAAGCTCGGGCCGAAAGATCTGGAAGCGTCCCTCGGTCATCCGGTGTTCCGCAACGAACAAGTGCTGTCCGGCACCGGCGTAATCACTGGCCTGGCGTGGACCAGCATGGGCGGCGCGACCCTGCCGATCGAAGCCACGCGGATTCATACCCTGAACCGAGGTTTCAAACTTACCGGGCAACTGGGCGATGTGATGAAGGAGTCGGCGGAGATCGCCTACAGCTACGTCAGCTCGCACCTCAAATCCTTCGGTGGCGATCCGAAATTCTTCGACGAAGCCTTCGTCCACCTGCACGTGCCGGAAGGCGCAACACCGAAAGACGGCCCGAGCGCCGGCGTGACCATGGCCAGCGCCCTGCTCTCGCTGGCACGCAATCAGCCGCCGAAAAAAGGCGTGGCGATGACCGGTGAACTGACACTGACCGGGCATGTGCTGCCGATTGGCGGGGTGCGCGAGAAGGTGATTGCGGCGCGGCGGCAGAAGATTTTCGAGTTGATTCTGCCGGAGGCGAATCGCGGAAACTTTGAAGAGCTGCCGGATTACCTGAAGGAAGGGATCACCGTGCACTTTGCCAAGAAGTTTGCGGATGTGGCGAAGGTGCTTTTCTGATTTCGTCTTGAACCATCGAGGGGGCAGGCATCGCTGCCCCTCACCCCAGCCCTCTCCCGGAGGGAGAGGGCTGGGGTGAGGGTCGAGGCCATCACTGTCACACTTTGTCTCATCTTCAGTTATGCTCGCCGTTCGTCGCCAACGCCGGAGCCACTGAGCCTATGTCCCCCACTCGCCTGTTTGTCCCCCTGTCCCTCGTCCTGCTGGCCGCCTGCGCCACGCAACCGAAAACCAACGTGACCGTGGAAAAACAGAGCGAATGCCCGGTGCGGCTGACCAACGGCCAGAACCTGACCGTCATGCTGCCAAGCAACCCCACCACCGGCTATCGCTGGGCCATTCAGGACTCGGCCGGCGGCGTGCTGCATGCGCTGAGCCCCGAGGTCTACAGCAGCCCGAAAGATTCCGGCATGGTCGGCGCGGGCGGTTTCTCCACCTGGCGTTTCCAGGCTTTTGCCACCGGCACCGGGCGCCTGCGCCTGACATCGCAGCAACCCTGGGAACCTGAAGTCGAACCGGTGGAAACCTTTGACTGCGCGATCTCGGTGAACTGATCGTGGGCTGGCTGATCCTCGCGCTCATGGGCGCAGCGACCTTTCTCTACGGCGTCAGCACCCATGCGGCGCTGCTTTGCCTGCTGGTCAAACCGCTGCCGGTACTGGCGCTGCTCGGCTGGCTGCACGATGCGCCGCCGAGCGACTATCGCCGCTGGATCAGCCTGGGCCTGATTTTCTCTTTGCTCGGCGATGTATTGCTGGCGTGGCCTGGGGATTTGTTCGTGTTTGGCCTGGGTGCGTTTCTGGTCGCGCATCTGGCGTATCTCAAGGCCTACCTCAGCGATTGCCGGCGTCTGGCTCTGTTGCCGCTGGTTCTTGCCCTTGGCGTTGGCGCCGTGCTGTTGGGCATATTGATCAGCAGCGGACTCGGACCGTTGACTGTGCCGGTGATCGTCTACGGCACCGCCATCAGCGCCATGCTCTGGCGCGCCCTGGCCCGACTCGGCAGCGGCGTACCGCAACGTTCGGCACTGCTGGCGGCGGGCGGCGCGGTGGCTTTCGTGTTCTCCGACAGCGTGATCGGCATCGACCGGTTTGTCGCCCCGTTCCACGCCGCCCCGTACGTCATCATCCTCAGTTACTGGCTGGGGCAGTGGGGCATCGCCGCCTCGGCATTTTCCCAGAGCAAACGCCCGGTCCTTTGATCGGGCGGTTTATCAGACAACCCGCGCATCTGCGCGCCAGTTTGGCTAAAATGCCGGCCTTTTCATCGACACCGCCGGAACCGCCGTGAGCAAAGAACCCGATCGCATTTTCGCCCAGCCGATGGCCCAGGTGCCTGACTTCGCCTTCAACGAGGACGTGGTGCGGGTGTTCCCGGACATGATCAAGCGTTCGGTGCCGGGTTATCCGACCATCGTCGAGAACCTCGGCGTGCTCGCGGCGCAGTTCGCCCAGCCGAACAGCGTCCTTTACGACCTCGGCGCCTCGCTGGGTGCCGTGACTCAGGCCCTGCGTCGCCATGTGCGCACTGACGGTTGCCGGGTGATCGCGGTGGATAACTCGGCGGCGATGGTCGAGCGCTGCCGCGAGTACCTCAACGGTCAGGACTCGATGTTTCAGGAGTTGCTGCCGGTCGAAGTGATCGAAGGCGACATCCTCGCCCTGGATTTCAAACCGGCTTCGGTGGTGGCGCTGAACTTCACCCTGCAATTCATTGCCCCGGATCAGCGCACGGCGTTGCTGTCGCGCATTCGCCAATCGTTGCTGCCGGGCGGCGCGCTGATTCTGTCGGAGAAGCTGCGCTTCAACGATGCCGAAGAACACGCGCTGCTGACCGACCTGCACGTCGCGTTCAAACGCGCCAACGGCTACAGCGAACTGGAAATCGCCCAGAAGCGCAGCGCCATCGAAAACGTCATGAAGCCCGACAGCCTCGAAGAACACCGCGAGCGCCTGCTGGCCGCCGGGTTCTCGAAAGTCGTGCCGTGGTTCCAGTGTCTTAACTTTGCCTCGTTGATTGCCTTGCCATGATTGATCTGTCTCCCCTCGCCCGCCGTCTGGCCGGTACACCGCTGGCCGACTGGGCCAACACCCTGCAAGCGCAACTCGACAAGAAAATGGAGAAAGGCCACGGCGATCTGGAGCGCTGGCAAAGTGCGCTGGACGCCCTGCCGAAGATTCAGCCTAGCGAAGTCGACCTGCTCAACGGCCTGAAACTGGACACCGATTGCGACGACGAAACTCGCGCACAGATGCGTACCGCGCTGATGGGTTTGTCGCCGTGGCGCAAGGGGCCGTTCGATCTGTTCGGCGTGCACGTCGACACCGAATGGCGCTCGGACTGGAAGTGGTCGCGGGTCGCTCCGCATCTGGACCTGAAGGGCAAGCGCATCCTTGATGTCGGTTGCGGCAACGGTTACTACATGTGGCGCATGCTCGGCGCAGGTGCCGACAGCGTGATCGGCGTCGATCCGAACTGGCTGTTTTTCTGCCAGTTCCAGGCGGTGCAGCGTTATCTGTCAGAACCTAATGCCTGGCACCTGCCGTTCCCGTTCGAAGACCTGCCGCCGAATCTGGAAGGCTTCGACACGGTGTTTTCCATGGGCGTGTTCTATCACCGCCGTTCGCCGATCGAGCATTTGCTGGCGTTGAAGGATTGCCTGGTGAAGGGCGGCGAACTGGTGCTGGAGACGCTGGTGGTCGAGGGCGACAAGCATCAGGTGCTGGTGCCGGAGGACCGTTATGCGCAGATGCGTAATGTGTGGTTCTTGCCGTCTGTGCCGGCGCTGGAGTTGTGGTTGCGACGTGCGGGTTTTACTGACATTCGTTGCGTGGATGTCAGCATGACAACAGTCGATGAACAGCGCGGGACCGAGTGGATGAAGTATCAGTCGCTGAGCGACTTCCTGGATCCTGAAGACCACAGCAAAACCATCGAAGGCCTGCCGGCACCGATGCGGGCAGTGATTGTCGCGAAGAAGTAACGATCCCTTCCAGACACTGCAAAAATTTGTGGGAGCTGGCTTGCCAGCGATAACGGTGGATCAGTCGACATCAATGCTTGATGTGCCGACGCCATCGCTGGCAAGCCAGCTCCCACAGGGTTTGATGTTGTTCTTCAGTCTGCGGGTTTTGCCCGCCGCGCCCTGAAGAACTCGGTCAACACCGCCCCACACTCCTCCGCCAGCACCCCACCTTCATACAACACTCGATGGTTGAGAAAGCCCTGGGTGAAGAACTGCCCCTGACTCTGCACAATCCCGGCCTTGGGCTCCAAAGCGCCGTACACCACGCGGGCAACCCGCGAATGCACGATCAACCCGGCGCACATGCTGCATGGCTCCAGCGTCACGTACAGCGTGCTGCCCGGCAGACGATAGTTGTCCACGGCTTGCGCAGCGGCGCGGATCGCGACCATTTCTGCGTGTGCGCTGGGGTCGCTGGTGCTGATCGGGCAATTGAAGCCGCGACCGATGATCTCGCCGTCCTGCACCAGCACCGCACCCACCGGCACTTCGCCAAGAGCCGCGCCTTGCGCCGCCAATGCCAGGGCTTCGCGCATGAAATCGCGATCACGGCTGCGGTCGATGATCGCCGCGGGGCGAATCTGACGCATCACTTCACCTCGATGGCGGCCATCAGGCCGGTTTCCATGTGGTCGATCACGTGGCAGTGGAACATCCATACCCCCGGGTTATCCGCCACCAGCGCCACTTGCGCACGCTCGTTCTTGCCCAGCAGATAAGTGTCAGTGAAGTACGGCACGATCTTGTGTCGGTTCGACGCAATCACCTTGAAGCTCATGCCGTGCAGGTGGATCGGGTGCTGGTACTGGGTCATGTTCTTCAGTTCGAAGATATAACTCTGGCCCAGTTTCAGGCTGGCGATCGGCCGGTCGGCACAGGTCTTGTCGGTGATGTCCCAGGCCTTGCCGTTGATCTGCCACAGGCTCGGCGGCTTGCCGTTGTCGACGTTCACCGACACCGAACCGACCCATTCGAAATTGAAGTTGAGTTTCTCGGCATTGGCCAGGTCAGGCTCGGCCACCGGGTTGGCGGGCAGTGCCTTCGGCCACTCGGTTGGCGCGTCGTTGTTGGCCACCGAACGCAGGGTGCCCAGGCGAACCGGGCCGTTGCGCAGCGACAATTCCTCACCGGCCGGCGGCGCCTTGATCGCCAGACAGATGCGCATGCCCGGGCCGAGCCAGTATTCCTTGCCCAGCGGGCGCGGCTCGACCGGGTTGCCGTCCAGCGCATAGATCTGCGCTTCGACGCCGGGAATGTTGATGCGATAGGTCAGGGTGTTGTCGAGGTTGAGCAAACGTACACGGGTGATCTGCCCGGCCGGCAACTCGATCACCGGTGACGGCACGCCGTTGATGGTCGCCAGCCGCCCCGCCGTACCGCCACGGGCCGCCTCGCGGGGAATGCTGAATTCGACGAAGTTGCCTTCTTCATCGACGTGCCAGCTCTTCAGGCTCAGGGTCTTTTCGTACTTGAACCCGGTCGGCTCGCGCTCCTCGACGATCAACGGCCCGACCAGCCCGCGCCCGAGTTCCTCGCTGCTGCTGACGTGCGGGTGATACCAGTAGCTGCCGGCGTCCGGCACGCGGAATTTGTAATCGAAGTATTCGCCCGGCAGCACCGGCAATTGCGAGACGTAAGGTACGCCGTCCATCTCCAGCGGCAGGCGAATGCCGTGCCAGTGAATGGTGGTCGCTACGGGCAGATGGTTGATGAACCGCACCCGCAGCCACTCGCCCTGACGCACGCGCAACTCGGTGCCCGGCGCCGACGGGCCGAATGCCCAGGCCTCGGTCTTGTGTCCCGGCACCAGCTCGACGTCCAGCGGTGCGGCGATCAGCTCGTAGTCATGCCCGGCATTGGCATCGGCTACCTTGCCCAGCCAGTAACGCGTCGCACCACCGGCTCCCGCGCCAACCACTGCAAGACCGGCCAGGCCACCGAGAATTTGTCGACGGGTAAAGGACATGGGCACAACTACCTCTCGTATCAGCCACGGGCCAGGGCGCCCGCAAAAGGCGAATACGATACACCTGCGGTTGCGAAACAGTAAGGGCAGCGCGGCGGATGGCCGCAGACTACAGGGGCGAAGCCTGCTTCCGATGCATCTTTTTCCTTCAGACGACACGCCAACAGCCGCGTGTCTGACAGACGAATTCTTCACCTCTTGAAATGATCGCGGTCGTTTTTTATCCACCACGCTCAAGGAAAGATTGTGGACACGACACGCGACATGGCACTGCCCAACAGCGCCGACAGAAACGCCCTCAAGGCTCTGGTTCCCGCCTTGGTCGAGGCCTGCCCCGACATGTATGAAATGGCCTGTGCGATTGCCAGAGAGATCCTCGCCAGCCACGACCTCGCTCACCTGGAACCCGAACAGGTTTACTGGCATCGGTTCCACGCCGCACAAAGCAGCCCGCGAACCTTTACCGGTTGGGAGCATCTGTTCGAAACCCCGCGCGAATCAATGACCCTGCCGCAACTGGTGATTCAGCGTTTCAGCGTTCACGACCAGGACAACGCCGATCTGCTCGATTCCGACGCCGGTTTCTACACCGCCGGCCCGGACGCCGGCACCTATAACGAAACCAACGAAGTGAAGCTGCACAGCCGCGAGGTGCTCAAAGCGTTCTGGGCCATCAATTTCGCCGACCGTTACCGGAAAAAAGTCGACTCCTTCTGGAACAAGCAAGGCAAGACCTTCCGGACCCTGGCCAAGTGCACCTTCCTGGCCAAGGCCATGGAGGACCGTGAAGGCGGCCGGCTGTCGGACGACAATTTCCGCACCGCTGTCAAAGCCATCGCCGGCAATGTCAGCTGGCCGGTGACCCGCGAAATGCTCGAAGAGGAAGCTGCGCAAGCCGATGGCCTGCGTATCGGCCTGCTGAAAATCGACGGTTTTGTCGCCACCGATATCCTATGCATCACCGATGGCAAGGGCGGCGCAATTCTCTACGTCCCGGGAGAAATCTGGGGAGTGCATGCCCTGCAGAACGCCCGCGACCTGCATTGGTGGGTGCTGTCGCAGATCAGAAATCCGTCTGATCGAAAACGCTTCATGTCGCACTTTCAGGTCGCCGATCACGACATCATGGAGGACACGTCCTGGCGTGCAGTCGCAAAACGGCGCTGGCTCTGGGCTTTCGGCCCGCTGGTGGGAGGTATCTCGGAGTTGTGGCGCGCACCGCATATCGAGAATGTCGGGCTGAACCATGTGCTGGATCTGCTCGTCAGTACCTGGGACAGCGACGATCACACGCTGGTGGCTCACACCGGTGTTGCTCTCAGTGGCGACATCTTCAGTTTTCTGGCGACCGCCACCCACGCCCGCATGATCAGCGATGCGGAATTCGTGCTGCACTCCAATGGTGACCTGCGCAAAAAGCTCTGGATTGGTTACCTCAACGCCTTCAACCGCGTATTCGGGCCGATGGCGGCCGTTGGCTGGCCGGTAGCGCTGGCCGTGGTCGGTGCGGGTATTGCCAACGTCGGGTTGCAGATTGATCAGGCGGTCAACGGCAAGACGCCTCAGGCACGCAAGGCTGGCGTAACCGGAGCAATCTTCGCGGCCATCGATACGCTGTTCAACGCCACGTTCATCAAAGGCAGCGGGCGACTGCCTGAGATTGCCGAAACCGAGACCTTCATCGCGCCGGAGGAAGAACTTGCTCAAACCGGACTGTCCGTAAAACCGGACGAAAAACTGGCCGAAGCCGCAATGGCGCGTTCACCGCTGCCGACACTGGCAGAGATCGCACCGAAACAGGTTCTGCCGGCAGCGCCGGAGGATTTTCTGGCGTCCTTCAAGACCGGGATTGGTGAAGGTACGCGGATTGAAACTGGAGATCCCAAATTCCAGGAAATCATTCAAACCGCCTCCGGCAAGCACTACATCTACATGCGCCGGGCCGGAACCGATGGTTTCTATCAGGTGCGTTACGTCGAACAGATGCGCGGTTGGTTCATCATTGATCCGGCCAATCCCTATTCGTTTTATCGCAACGTGCCGGTACGCCTGAATGAAGCATTGAAGTGGCAGCCGGTCGCCCGCCCAGGACTTAGAGGGGGAACGAAGCTGTTCGGCGAATGGCCCTGGGGCCATACGTCTGATCCGTTGCCCGAAATGGCAACACAAATGATGCCTTATGACACATCACTGTGGTCCAGGTCGGCTCTGCGTCCAGTGGCGGAAAGTCATGTTGATGATTTCCCGTTGGACAGCCAGACCGGGAGCGACAGCCTCTATCAGGACTTCAAGACGCTGCGGCGCAGCCTGTATGACGACGCCATCGATTTTTACAGCGGTCCGAACTCACCGCCACGTCCGGCGATATCGCCCTTCAAACCGGCAACACCGTTCGCCGACATGACCAAGCGCCTGCTCAAGGAAGCGCCTGGACTGGTGATCGGACAGGACAGTACCGGCGCGGGCGCCCGAGGCATGCTGATCGATAACTTCAAGGCCTTGAACAAACAGAAGGTTCGAACTCTGTATCTGGATCATCTGCTGAGCGATTTCCATCAGACGGATCTCGACCTGTTCTACAAGACCGGCAACATGCCGACTGAGCTGGAAAATTATCTGAAGTCACTGGATGTCCGCTTCGACGCTGACCCGACAGGGCCCCACTCGTATACGGAGCTGGTCAGGAGTGCACAGAAAAACCATATCCGTGTACAGGCTATCGACTGCATGGCCAGCCGGCGCTTCCCGAATATGGAACACACGTCTGGAACCAGCAGCCGCAAGATGCTGAATTACTTCTCCGACACCGTGATCAAGGCCGATCAGGCAACACGTGGTGCCCATCGCTGGGTGGCACTGCTGGATGAAGGGCGCGCCAGCACCTTCGACAAGGTCGCCGGCCTGGGTGAACTGGAAGGCGCGCCAACGCTGCGGGTCGAGGAGATCACTGTAGGTCAGGCGGAAGGCCTGGCAACCGATCCGGGTAAGAAGGTCCGCGATCTGGCGGGTAATCCTATCGACCTGCTTAAAAGCGACCTTCGCCTGCAATTGAATGGACCACCGCCGACGATCACCGCCCGTACGGTTGAAGAAGCCTTGCCCAGAAGGGGCATGTTCATGTTCAAGGAACCCTCCACGCTCATCCATCGCAGCAGCGACGGCACACTGGTTAAAACAGCGATCCAGAAGGATGCCGGAGGTTTTTTCATCGCCCGCCCCAAATGGATTTCAGTCAGCGGTCGGCACTTCGACAGTGTTCAGGAATTGGCAACAGCCCTGAACGATGAAGGCCTGACACTCCGGCGCGTGCGCATCGATCCTCTGGCGGCCGAGGGACAATTGCCGGGTGCCGAGCCATCAATAACCGCCACCGGTGCCGGCGCTGTGGTCAATCCTGACGTGTCGCTGCCTGATACCCCGTTGATCAGCTCACCTTATGAAATCCCCGTTTCGTATCGCAATGAACTGAAAAATGCCACGGTCATCGGCAACGAGCGAACACTGGGCGATGTTTTTGTGAGCTTTGATGCTGATCCGGCACTCGAGACGTTCAAGATGTTGCGCAAACAATTGCGTGAAGCCGCCACCCGCTTTCATGCCGAGCTCAATCTGGCTCCACGTCCGATGCTGGCGCCTGTCCAGCAGGCCGCGAGCGCCGAATCGTTCATCGAGAAATCCCTTGAGCAGTTCAACGGTCTGGTCGTCGGTGAAAGCCATGCAGACATCGGCAGCAAACAATGGCTCATCGAACAGATGCCTGTACTCGCCCGAAAAGGCGTGAAGACCCTGTACATGGAACATCTGCTCACGGACTTCCATCAGGCAGCACTGGACAATTTCGCCAGAACCTCAGTGATGCCCCGGGATCTTGAGCTGTATCTCGAGGGCCTCGACCAGGGTCACATCACCGATCCCACAAGACGCTACACCTTCCTCAACCTGGTGAAGGAAGCCAACCGTCAGGGGGTGCGCGTTCAAGCCATCGACTGCATGGCCAGCTACCGGCTGGAAGGTATGCGAGGCCTTGAAGCGACGACCCGGCAGAAGATGATGAACTTCTTTGCCCACACCATCATCGAGGCCGATCAGGCCGCGCGCGGACCACACAAATGGGTTTCGCTCATGGGCAACTCACATTCCAACACCTACGAGGGCGTCGCCGGCGTCAGTGAGCTGGAAGATGCCATCGGGCTGCGTATCGAAGACGTTGGCTACGGCAAGTCCCGTGGGTTCGAACCGGATCCCGGCAGGACTTTTCTCGACGACAAGGGCAAGCCAATCGGGCGGGTGAAAGGTGATATGCGTCTGCAGATGCAGACGCCGTGGAATGCCCAGACGCAAAAGGAGATCGATCAATTGCTGAATCGTCCGGGCCTGTACACCTTGAAACAGGAGCCCCGTTCCACCCTGCTGGTTCACCGCAGCCGCGACAATGCACTCGTACGCACGGAGATCCATTGGGAATCCGGTCGCTACTTCATTGAACGCCCCGCCTGGCCCGCCCTCCATGAGAAACGCTTCAATAGTGTCGAAGACCTGCTCAAGGCACTGGACGATCGTGGCATGACCCTGGCCGGCTGGTCCGGTCCTTTGTAAGCGCAAACAAAAAGGCCGCGTGAACGATGTTCACGCGGCCTTCTCGTTGCCTGCATTCACGCCTTCAGGGCGTGTGCGGGATCACTCCCACTCAATGGTCGCCGGCGGCTTGCTCGACACGTCGTAAGTGACGCGGGAGATGCCTTCGATTTCATTGATGATGCGGCCGGAAACGGTTTCCAGCAGTTCGTAAGGCAGGTGTGCCCAACGCGCGGTCATGAAGTCGATGGTTTCCACGGCACGCAGGGCCACGACCCAGGCGTAACGACGGCCATCGCCTACCACGCCAACCGACTTCACCGGCTGGAACACGACGAAGGCCTGGCTGACCTTGTGGTACCAGTCGGCCTTGCGCAGTTCTTCGATGAAGATGTGGTCGGCGCGACGCAGCAGGTCGGCGTATTCCTTCTTCACTTCACCGAGGATCCGCACGCCCAGGCCCGGGCCCGGGAACGGGTGACGGTAGACCATGTCGTACGGCAGGCCCAGTTCCAGGCCCAGACGACGAACTTCGTCCTTGAACAGTTCGCGCAGTGGCTCGACCAGTTTCAGGTTCATCTCGTCCGGCAGGCCGCCCACGTTGTGGTGCGACTTGATCACGTGCGCCTTGCCGCTTTTCGCACCAGCCGACTCGATCACGTCCGGGTAGATAGTGCCCTGAGCCAGGTACTTGATGTTGTCCAGCTTGCAGGATTCGGCATCGAACACGTCGATGAAGGTACGGCCGATGATCTTGCGCTTCTTCTCCGGGTCGGCTTCGCCGGCCAGGTTGTTCAGGAACTGGTCTTCAGCGTTGGCGCGGATCACCTTGACGCCCATGTTCTCGGCGAACATGGCCATCACTTGCTCGCCTTCGTGCAGACGCAGCAGGCCGTTGTCGACGAAGACGCAGGTCAGCTGATCGCCGATGGCCTTGTGCAGCAGCGCCGCAACCACCGAGGAATCCACACCGCCGGACAGGCCCAGCAGCACGTTGTCGGTGCCGACCTGTGCGCGGATGTTGGCGATCGCGTCTTCGGCAATCTTCGACGGGGTCCACAGGGCTTCGCAGCCGCAGATGTCGAGAACGAAACGCGACAGGATGCGACCGCCCTGCTTGGTGTGGGTCACTTCCGGGTGGAACTGCACGCCGTAGTAAGCACGCTCGTCGTTGAACATGCCGGCGATCGGGCAGCTCGGGGTGCTGGCCAGGATGTGGAAATCGCTTGGCATCTTGGTGACCTTGTCACCGTGGCTCATCCATACGTCGAGGCCGAACAGGCCGTCGGCGTCGATGTGGTCTTCGATGCCGTCGAGCAGGCGGCTCTTGCCGACCACGTCAACGCGGGCATAACCGAACTCACGCAGCTCGGAACCTTCAACCTTGCCGCCCAGTTGCTCAGCCATGGTCTGCATGCCGTAGCAGATGCCGAAGACCGGTACGCCCAGGTCGAACACCGCTTGCGGGCAGCGCGGGCTGTTGGCTTCGTGCACGGACTCGGGACCGCCGGCGAGGATCACGCCTTTTGGAGCGAATTCGCGGATCGCATCTTCGTCCATGTCGAACGGGTGCAGTTCGCAGTACACACCGATCTCACGCACGCGGCGGGCGATCAGTTGGGTGTATTGCGAACCGAAATCGAGGATCAGGATGCGGTGAGCGTGAATGTCGAGGGCCATGATTCAGTCTCGTCTAAGTAATTCAGAAACAGTCTTGATTCAGAAACGACTCGGGGCTGAATAAAACAGCCCCGGTCATTTAACGTTTTGCTTGAAGCCTCAACCTACGCGGTAGTTTGGCGCTTCCTTGGTGATCTGCACGTCGTGGACGTGGGATTCGGCCATACCGGCACCGGTGATCCGCACGAACTCAGGCTTGGTGCGCATCTCTTCGATGTTGGCGCTGCCGGTGTAACCCATCGAGGAACGCAGACCGCCCATCAACTGGTGAATGATCGCGCTCAGGGTGCCCTTGTAAGGAACACGGCCTTCGATGCCTTCCGGAACGAGTTTCTCGGCACCGGCCGAGGAGTCCTGGAAGTAACGGTCGGAAGAGCCCTGGGCCTGGGACATGGCGCCCAGCGAACCCATGCCGCGATAAGCCTTGTACGAACGGCCCTGGAACAGTTCGATCTCGCCCGGCGCTTCTTCGGTACCGGCGAACATCGAGCCCATCATCACGCAGGAAGCACCGGCCACGATGGCCTTGGACAGGTCACCGGAGAAACGGATGCCGCCGTCGGCGATCAACGGAACACCGGTGCCTTCGAGGGCAGCGGCAACGTTGGCGATGGCACTGATTTGCGGAACGCCGACACCGGCGACGATACGGGTGGTGCAGATCGAGCCAGGGCCGATACCGACCTTGACCGCATCGGCGCCGGCCTCGGCCAAGGCCTTGGCGGCTGCGCCGGTGGCGATGTTGCCGCCGATCACCTGCACTTCAGGGAAGTTCTCCTTGACCCAGCGAACGCGGTCGATCACGCCTTTGGAGTGACCGTGAGCGGTGTCGACCACCACTACGTCCACACCGGCATTGACCAGCGCGGCAACACGGTCACCGGTGTCTTTACCGGTACCGACTGCAGCGCCGACGCGCAGACGACCTTGATCGTCCTTGCTGGCCAGCGGGTAGGCCTTGGCTTTTTCGATGTCTTTGACGGTCATCATGCCTTTGAGGGCAAACTTGTCGTCGACGATCAGGACTTTTTCCAGGCGGTGCTTGTGCAGCAACTCGCGGACTTCGTTCTTGTTGGCGCCTTCGCGAACAGTGACCAGACGCTCTTTCGGCGTCATCACTTCACGAACGGTGGCTTCCAGACGAGTTTCGAAACGCACGTCACGGGAAGTGACGATGCCGACCAGGTCGCCATCGTGCAGCACCGGAACGCCGGAAATGTTGTGCATGCGGGTCAGTTCGAACAGATCACGAACCGTGGCGTCAGCCTCGATGGTGATTGGATCCTTGACCACACCGGCTTCGAACTTCTTGACCTTGCGGACTTCGGCAGCTTGCTGCTCGATGGTCATGTTCTTGTGGATAATGCCGATGCCACCTTCCTGAGCCATGGCGATTGCCAGACGGGCTTCGGTGACGGTGTCCATGGCGGCAGAAACCAGAGGAATATTCAGTTCGATGCCACGGGTGAGGCGGGTCTTGAGACTGACTTCGTTAGGAAGCACCTCGGAATAACCAGGCACTAAAAGAATGTCGTCGAAGGTCAGAGCTTCTTGGCTGATACGCAGCATCGCGGGGGCTCCCGAGCGGGAAAATGGAAGCGCGCCATTATAGTCAGACACCCCTTCGGGTTCAATGTAAAACTTGTCTTATATCAATGTTGCTGATGTACGGGAAAAGCCGCCCCTACAACTCGACCTTGACCCAGCTCACCGGTTGATCCAGCCAGTCGGCGAATTCGTCGATGAAACTCTGCTTGAACCCCGCCTCCAGCCAGTTGTTGAAGATGAAACCGAGGTTGGAAAACCCGCACTCCTGCAAATACAGAAAACCGTTGATGTCGTCTTCATGCCCACACTCGGGGCAGGTGAAGTTGTCGGTGCGGCCCGGCATCCAGTCTTCCAGGCTTTCGAACAGCGCTTCGCCGATTTCCTGACGGCACTCGGCGCAACCGGCCTCTTCGAGAAAGCCCTTGGCCGGGGTGTAGATGCAGCGTTTGGTGATGACTTCCAGACCATTGATCGGCTCACCGAACGGCAGCGCCTCGGGGTGCAGCACCACCGCGCGGGCGCCGTCGGCGATGGCGTAGGCCATGCGGTTGCCGGTGCGTCCGCAGGTGCTCAGTTCTTCCTTGACGATGTTCTTGCGCACCAGCCAGCGCAGGATCGCCCGGGCCCGGGGTTCGTGCACCGGCAGGTTGGAGATTTTCGGGACGATGATGCTCTGGGAATTCATGGTGCAAGCCTGCTGCGTCAAAGGATGTTCTGCGACGAACGCGGCCGGCAGCTTAATCCCTGAGACAATCCGGTCAAGTGCTTAAATAGCGGCCGATCAGCGCCAGACCGCTCGCCAGCACCAGCCAGGTCACCAGCCGCACGAAGGCCTCGCGGGACAAACGCATGGTCAGCCGCCGCCCGATCCACAAGCCCAGCGCCATGGCCGGCAACAGACACAGCGCGAGCATCAACAAGGGTAGCTCGGCATACACCCCGGCGATGGCGAACAGACTCAAACGCACCACCGTGCTGCAACTGATCAAAGCACTTTGCGTGGCCCGGGCCGCGTCCTTGGGCAGTCGGCTGTTGAGATAGATCGCATAAAGAAAGCCGCCACTGCCGAACAACGCGCCGAACAACCCGCCCACCGTGCCCATCGGCAACGCCCACCCGGCGGACAACTGCGCCGGCCGCGCCTTGATCCACAAGCTGTAAACCGCGTAGACACTGATGAACAGTCCCATCAACAGCAACAACAGGTCGGACTTGAGGTTGAGCAGGAAAATCACTCCCAGCGTGCACCCGACCGCCATACACGGTAACAGCCGCAGCAACTCCGGCTTCGCCACATCTCGCCGCGACGGCAGCAGATTGCCGAACGCCGCGACGAAATCCAGCAGCACCAGCAATGGCACGATTTTCGACAGCGGCATGAACAGGATCAGGATCGGCCCCGCCACCAGCGCCGTGCCGAAACCGGCAATGCCGAACACGATGTAGGCCAGAGCGACCCCCACTCCGATGACTGCCCAGCCCCCGAAGCCCCACGACCATTCGCCCAACAACCCCGCCACACTCATCCGCTTGCTTCCTTTAGTAAGCCTGCGATGACTTTAGCCAGCGCCGAGGGTTGCGACTAATATCATCGAAACCGCCAAGCCATCTTGAAAAGGCATACCTCGTGCTTTCAACCCGTCAATTGCGATACTTCGTGGAAATCGCCGAGAGCGGCAGCTTCAGCGCTGCTGCCGAACGCCTGTTCATCGCCCAATCGGCGCTGAGCCGGCAGATCAAGGACATGGAAACCCGCCTGCAAACGCCGCTGTTCGAACGCACGGCACGCCAGCCCCGACTTACCGCCGCTGGCGAAGCGTTTTTACCCCGAGCCAGAAACCTGCTCAACGAACTGAACAAGGCCAGCATCCTGGCCACGGAAATCGGCCAGGGCCAGCGCGGCACCTTGCGCCTGTGTCACTCCAGCACCGTGCCGATCAGCGGCCAACTGTTGCGCGACATGAGCGCTTACCTGGAGCAGCAACCCGGGGTCTCGCTGGACATCGGCACGTTGTCTTCGGAGGCCCAGCTCGAAGAACTGGCCGAGGGGCGGCTCGACATCGGCTTGCTGCGTCTGCCGGTGCTGCGCCAGCGCGAAGGTGTTCAGGTTGTTCCGCTCTACACCGAGCGCTTGCTGCTCGCCCTGCCGGCGGAGCATCGACTGGCTTTCGCGGAGGCAGTCGATCTGGCGCAATTGAAGGACGAAGCGTTCATATCCATTCCGCACCCGCAACGCGGCGGGTTGAGTTACTTGTGCGCCGACCTGTGTATGCGTCACGGTTTCTTCCCCCAGGCTGCACGAGTGATGTCGCGCAAGACCACGCAACTGCAATTGATCCAGACCGGTTTCGGCATCGCCCTGCTGCCGGAGTCGATGCAGGACATCGCGCCCGCCGGTGTGAGATTTGTGCCGCTGACCGGCGATTGCCAGAGCACCGTCGCCCTCGCCTTTCGGCAAAATCCCACACCTTTGGTGCAACACTTCCTCCAGACATTCACCGGCGAAAGCCTTTAAACTGCGCCCCATGATTAAAGATCCCTTTGCAAGACTCGGCCTCGACCGCGAAGTCCTGACCGTCAGCCAGCTCAACGGCCGCGCGCGGGTGTTGCTCGAAGACGTGTTCAGCAACATCTGGGTCGAAGGTGAAATCTCCAACCTCGCCCGCCCGGCGTCCGGCCACGTGTATTTCACGCTCAAGGACAGCGGCGCGCAGGTGCGTTGTGCGCTGTTCCGGCAGAATGCTGCGCGGGTGCGCCAGGCGCTGAAAGACGGTCTGGCGGTCAAGGTGCGCGGCAAGGTCTCGCTGTTCGAGGGCCGTGGCGACTATCAGTTGATTCTCGACACCGTCGAGCCTGCCGGTGACGGCGCCCTGCGTCTGGCCTTCGATGCCTTGAAGGAAAAGCTCAGTGCCGAAGGGCTGTTCAGTGCCGAGCGCAAAGTGCCGCTGCCGGCCCATCCGCAACACATCGGCATCATCAGTTCACCGACCGGCGCGGTGATCCGCGACATCATCAGCGTGTTCCGACGCCGTGCGCCGCAGGTCAAGCTGACCCTGATCCCCACCGCCGTTCAGGGCCGTGAGGCCACGGCGCAGATCGTCCGCGCCCTGAAACTCGCGGATGCCCGGGGCTTCGACGCGCTGATCCTGGCCCGTGGCGGCGGTTCGCTGGAAGACCTCTGGTGCTTCAACGAAGAAGCCGTGGCCCGGGCGGTAGATGCCTGCGTCACGCCGATCGTCAGCGCCGTCGGCCATGAAACCGACGTGTCGATCAGCGACTTTGTGGCCGACGTTCGTGCGCCGACGCCTTCTGCAGCAGCCGAATTGCTCGCCCCGGACTCCAGCCACCTGATCCGCCAGGTCGAAAGCCTGCACCGCCGACTGGTGATGCGCATGCGCGACCGCCTGATGCGTGATCGTCTGCGACTGGAAGGAATGGCCCGCCGCTTGCGCCATCCCGGTGAACGACTGCGCCAGCAGGCCCAGCGTCTGGATGATCTGGACATGCGCATGCGCCGGGCGTTCGAGCGCCAGCTCAATACCCGCCGCGAACGCCTGATTCGTCTGGAAACCCGCCTTGCCGGGCAACATCCCGGCCGGCAACTGGCGCTGCTGCGCCAACGTCTCGACAGCCTCGCCGAACGACTGCCACGCGCCATGAACGAAGGCCTGAAACGCCGGCGCCTGCAGTTGCAAAGCCAGATGCAGACCCTGCACGTGGTCAGTCCGTTGGCGACCCTCGGCCGTGGCTACAGCATTTTGCTCGACGAGCGTGGCAATGCGATCCGCGACGCGGCGCAAACCCACACCGGCCAGCGTCTGAAAGCCAGACTGGGCGAAGGCGAACTGCAAGTGCGCGTCGAGGACAACCACCTGACGCCCGTCACTCTTTCTTTACTGGACTGATCCATGCCGCGTTTTCTCGCTCCGCTGTTATTGCTGTGCCTGACCGTCAACGCCCACGCCGACAGTTACATCACTCGCCTGCTGAACAAGCCGGTGCCGGGTGGCGTGGCGGTCGTCGATCTGGGCACCGCCGTGCAGGCACCGAAAGCCACGTATCAGGGCAAACCGGTATTGGTGGTCAAGGAACAGAACAACTGGCTGGCGATTGTCGGCGTTCCGTTGACCGTCAAACCCGGCGTTCAGCAGATCAGCAGCGGCGGCCGGAACCTCAACTTCAATGTCGGCAACAAGAAGTACCCGGAACAGCACATCACGCTGAAGAACACCCAGCAGGTCAATCCGAACCCGGCGAACCTCAAGCGCATCGAGGGTGAACTGGCCGAGCAGATCAAGGCCTACCGCAGCTTCAGCCCGAACACACCGAGCAACCTGTTGCTGGACAAACCGGTCAACGGGCCGCTGTCGAGCAAGTTCGGCGTACGCCGCTTCTTCAACGGCGAAGAACGCAACCCGCACGCCGGCCTCGACTTCGCGGTGCCGGCCGGCACACCGATCAAGACTCCAGCGGCAGGCAAGGTGATCCTGATCGGCAACTACTTCTTCAATGGCAACACCGTGTTCGTCGACCACGGCCAGGGCTTCATCAGCATGTTCTGCCACATGTCGAAGATCGATGTGCAGAACGGCCAGCAACTGGCTCGCGGCGCAGTGGTGGGCAAGGTTGGCGCCACAGGTCGGGCGACCGGGCCGCACATGCACTGGAATGTCAGCCTGAACGACGCGCGGGTCGATCCGGCAATCTTTATCGGCGCATTTCAACCTTGATTCGCCCCCAGCGGGGATTGCGCGCGACGAATGGTCCGCGCAATCCCCGCCAACAATAACCGCCATATCAAGAATAAAATCTCGGAAAAAACCGCTTTCCGGGTATTCCTCTCAATTTTTTTCGACTGCTTGCCATCCTCATCCCCCGCGGTTAGGGTTGAAGGCATGAAAACCTCTCACACCCTTATTCAGCTTCGCCAGCACCGCAGCCTGTGCCTTGTCAGCGCACGACTGCCGGGCTGAAACGCTGCGCCTCGTCCCAAGCTTCTCCGAACATTCGTTCCACCGGCAGGCCGCCTCTTTTCGGCCCAGACAATAAGGAATTTCCCGATGAGCATGCTCAAAGACCCGTCTTCGAAATACCGCGCGTTTCCTGTGATCAACCTGCCGGATCGCACCTGGCCGTCGAAAACCATCGATGCCGCGCCGATCTGGTGCAGCTCCGACCTGCGTGACGGCAACCAGTCGTTGATCGAGCCGATGGACGCGGTGAAAAAGCTGCGCTTCTGGAAAACCCTGGTGCAGGTCGGTGTGAAGGAAATCGAAGCGTCGTTCCCGGCGGCTTCGCAAACCGACTTCGACTTCGTGCGCACCCTGATCGAAGACGGCCACATCCCGGACGACACCACCATCCAGGTGCTGACCCAGGGCCGTGAAGATCTGATCGAGCGCACCTTCGAATCCCTGCGCGGGGCGAAAAAGGCGATCGTTCACCTGTACAACGCCACCTCCCCTTCTTTCCGTCGCATCGTCTTCAACCAGGACAAGGACGGCATCAAGGCCATCGCCGTGAACGCCGCCAAGCTGTTCGTCAAATATGCAGCCATGCAGCCGGACACCGAGTGGACCTTCGAATACTCGCCGGAAACCTTCAGCGCCACCGAGCTGGAATTCGCCAAGGAAGTCTGCGACGCGGTAATCGAAGTCTGGAACCCGACGCCCGAGCACAAGATCATCCTCAACCTGCCGGCCACCGTTGAATGTGCGACCCCGAACGTCTACGCCGACCAGATCGAGTGGTTCCATCGCAACATCAACCGTCGTGACAGCGTGATCATCAGTCTGCACACCCACAACGACCGTGGCACCGGCGTGGCCGCCACCGAGCTGGGCCTGATGGCTGGCGCCGACCGCGTCGAAGGTTGCCTGTTCGGCAACGGCGAGCGTACCGGTAACGTCGACCTCGTGACCGTGGCACTGAACATGTACACCCAGGGTCTCGACCCGCAACTGGACTTCTCCGACATCGACGGCGTGCGCAAAGTCGTCGAAGAGTGCAACCAGATTCAGGTACACCCGCGTCACCCGTACGTCGGCGACCTGGTGCACACCGCGTTTTCCGGCTCCCACCAGGACGCGATCCGCAAGGGTTTCGCCCAGCAGAAACCGGACACCCTGTGGGAAGTACCGTACCTGCCGATCGACCCGGCCGACATCGGCCGCAGCTACGAGGCGGTGATCCGCGTCAACAGCCAGTCGGGCAAGGGCGGTATCGCCTACCTGCTGGAGCAGGAATACGGCATCAGCCTGCCGCGCCGCATGCAGATCGAGTTCAGCCAGGTCGTACAGCGTGAAACCGATCGTCTGGGCCTGGAAATGACCGCCCAGCAGATCCACTCGCTGTTGCACACCGAGTACCTGCAAGCCAACACCCCGTATGCGCTGGTCAGCCATCGCCTGCAGGAAGAAAACGGCCACAGCGCCGTCGAGGTGGAAGTGGCGAGCAAGGGCCAGGGCGAAACCAACCTGCACTGGCGCGGCAAGGGCAACGGTGCGCTGGAAGCACTGGTGGCCGGCCTGCCGATTCCGGTGGAGATCATGGACTACAACGAACACGCCATCGGCGCGGGCACCAACGCCAAGGCAGCGGCTTATATCGAGTTGCGTGTGAATGGCGAACGTGCCGTGCACGGCGTGGGTATCGATGAAAACATCACCACCGCCAGCTTCAAGGCCCTGTTCAGCGCGCTGAACCGCTCACTGAGCCAGCCGGAAGCGAAAGCGGCGTAACTCACCGCTGAAATGCAAAAGGCCCCGGAGTGCGAACTCCGGGGCCTTTTTTATGCCTGCTGGCTTTATGTTGCCTGAACTGGCCTCTTCGCGGGCAAGCCCGCTCCCACAGTGATCGGTGTGTACTCAATGTTACTTACACCAAAAAACCTGTGGGAGCGGGCTTGCCCGCGATGGGGTCCGCACTGACAACGCAAAAAATCAGGTGAACTCAAACGTGTCCGCATCCAGATTCGCCGGAAATCGCTCGCGGTAAGCCGCCAGCGGTGCAGCTTCCAGCACAGCCTTGAACACCCCGTCCGCCTCCCCCGCCGCCAGCAAGGTCTCGCCCTGGAAGTCCAGCACCTGACTGTCGCCGGTGTAGGCAAAACCCTTGCCGTCGGTGCCAACACGATTCACGGCCGCGACGTAGCACAGGTTTTCAATCGCCCGCGCCGGTAGCAAACGGTTCCAGTGCAGACGCCGCGCGCCCGGCCAATTGGCGGTGTACAGCAGCAGGTCGGTGTCTTGTGCATCGCGGCTCCACACCGGGAAACGCAAGTCGTAGCAAATCAGCGGCCGGATGCGCCAGCCCTTGAGTTCGAACTGCACCTGGCGTTCGCCGGGCGTGTAGTGATTGTGCTCGCCGGCCATGCGGAACAGATGGCGCTTGTCGTAATGCCACACTTCGCCGTCGGGGCGCGCCCATAGCAGGCGATTGCGATGGCTGCCGTCGGCGGCCTGAATGATCACGCTACCGGTGATCACCGCATTGAGCTTCGCCGCCTGTGCCTTCATCCATTTGCTGGTCGGGCCGTTTTCGGCTTCCGCCAGGGTTTCGGATTCCATGGAGAATCCGGTGGTGAACATTTCCGGCAGGATAATCAGATCCGCACCACGCGCCTGCTCCAGCAGAGCGTCGAAATGCTCAAGATTGGCCTGACGGTCATGCCAGGCCAGGCTGGTCTGGATCAGCGCCAGGTTGAGATCGGGCAAAGCACTCAGATCACGCATAGTTTTGCCGCCGCTTCCCGCAGCGTCTCCTCGCGTTTGGCGAAGCACAGGCGCACCAGGCGCTGGCCTTCAGGTGGATTCTGGTAGAACACCGACACCGGGATGCTCGCCACACCATGTTCGCGAGTCATCCACATCGCCATCTCGACATCGTTCAGGTCGGGACGGATCTGCGAATAATCGACCAGTTGGAAATAGGTGCCGGTGACCCGGGTGAAGCTGAATCGCGACGGTGTCAGCAGATCACAGAACAGATCACGCTTGGCCTGATAGAAACCCGGCAGTTCTTCGACGTGTTCCGGATGCTCGGCCATGTAATCGGCCAACGCATATTGCAGCGGCGTCACGCCACAGAAGCTGACGTACTGATGCACCTTGCGCAGCTCGGCAGTCAGCGCTGGCGGCGCCACGACGTAGCCGGTTTTCCAGCCGGTGACGTGATAGGTCTTGCCGAACGAGCTGACCACGAATGCGCGCTGATACAACTCTTCATGGGCCAGCACGCTCACATGCGGAACGCCGTCGTACACCAGGTGTTCGTAGACTTCGTCGCTGATCACATAGATGTCGCGATCGCGGATCAGCGCCGCCAACTGGTCCAGCTCGGCGCGACTGATCAGGGCGCCGCTCGGGTTGTGCGGAGTGTTGAGGATAATCATCCGCGTGCGCGGGCTCAGCGCTGCACTGAGCTTGTCGAAGTCGATGGAGAAATCATCCAGACCGAGTTGCACATGCACGCAGCGCCCGCCGGCCAGCTCCACCGACGGCTCGTAGCTGTCGTAGGCCGGGTCGAACACGATGACTTCATCGCCGCTGTGGATAACCGCCTGGATTGCACAGAAGATCGCCTGGGTCGCGCCGGGGGTGACAGTCACCTCGTGATCGGCATCGACATTCACGCCGTAGCTGCGGGCGATCTTAGCCGCAATCTGTTGGCGCAGGGCCGGCAGACCGGTCATGGGTGAATACTGGTTATGGCCGCTGGCGATGTGCCGACCGACCGCATCGCGCAGCGACTGCGGGCCGTCGAAATCGGGAAAACCCTGGGACAGGTTGATGGCTCCGGTCTGTGCCGCGAGCTGAGACATCTGCGTGAAAATAGTGATGCCGACATTCGGCAGCTTGCTGTTGATCATCGGGGTTCCCTGCTCTGCCCCGGCACTGACGACGGCGCGGGAGAGCCCGAGGATAGCCCATCCGGCGCCCATAAAAAAAGGGCGCCAGACGGCGCCCTTCTCTCTTGATGACCGGGATCAGCGCTTGTCGCGGCGCTTCTTGCTGGCCTTCTTGTTGTGCGACATCAAACGACGCTTCTTGTTGACCTGGCGGTCGGTCAGCGTGTTCTTGTTGCCTTCGTACGGGTTCTCGCCGCCCTTGAACTCGATACGGATCGGCGTACCGACCAGTTTGAGCACGCGGCGGTAAGTGTTTTCCAGATAGCGCACGTACGAGTTCGGCACTTTCTCGATCTGGTTGCCGTGGATCACGATCAGCGGCGGGTTGGCGCCACCGAGGTGGGCATAACGCAGCTTGATCCGGCGGCCGTTGACCATCGGTGGCTGGTGCTCGCTGACCGCGTCTTCGAGGATCTGGGTCAGGCGGCTGGTCGGCCAGCGGGTGACCGCCGACTTGAACGAGTTCTGCACCGAAGCGTAGAGGTTGCCCACGCCGGTACCGTGCAGGGCCGAGATGAAGTGGATGTCGGCGAAATCGACGAAGAACAACCGGCGTTCCAGCTCGGTCTTCACATAGTCACGCTCGCCCGGAGTCATGCCATCCCACTTGTTCAGCGCGATGACCAGCGCACGGCCGGACTCAAGTGCAAAGCCCAACAGGTTGAGGTCGTGGTCGACCACACCTTCGCGGGCGTCCATCACGAAGATCACCACGTTGGCGTCTTTGATCGCCTGCAGGGTTTTGACCACGGAGAACTTTTCGACTTCTTCGTGGATCTTGCCGCGCTTGCGCACACCGGCAGTGTCGATCAGTGTGTACTTCTCGTCGTTACGCTCGAACGGGATGTAGATACTGTCGCGAGTGGTGCCCGGCTGATCGTAGACGATCACCCGCTCTTCACCCAGCATGCGGTTGACCAGCGTCGACTTGCCGACGTTCGGCCGGCCGATGATGGCGATCTTGATGCCGTCCTTTTCGCTCGGGCCTGGAATGCGCTTGGCTTCCTCGCCTTCGGCGACTTCTTCCTGCTCCTCGCCTTCCTGTGGCTCGTCCTCATCTTTCGGGAATTCGCTCAGGGCGATTTCCAGCAATTGAGTGATGCCGCGACCATGGGCGCCGGCAATCGGGATCGCATCGCCCATGCCCATCGGGGCAAATTCGGCGCGAGCCATTTCCGGGTCGATGTTGTCGACCTTGTTGGCGACCACGTAGGAACGCTTGTTACGCTTGCGCAGGTGTTCGCCGATCATCTGGTCGGCGGCGGTGAAACCGGCCTTGGCATCTACCAGGAACAGAACGACATCCGCTTCTTCGATGGCCAGCAGCGACTGCTCGGCCATTTTTTCGTCCATACCATGCTCGTCACCGGAGATACCGCCGGTGTCGATCAGAATGTAGGAACGCCCTTGCCACTTGGCCTCACCGTACTGGCGATCACGGGTCAGACCGGACAAGTCGCCGACGATGGCGTCGCGAGTCCTGGTCAGGCGGTTGAACAAGGTGGACTTGCCGACGTTCGGTCGGCCCACCAGGGCGATTACGGGAACCATGCGGCTCTCCACTTCGTTATTTCAGAAAATACAAAAGCCGCTGCGAGGCAGCGGCTGGTGCTCGGGGCAACACCCATGGGTGTTGCAAACCCTGCCGGAGCAGGGCCGCTTGGGGTTCAACCCCAAGCATAGTCAAACCATTACTTGATGGTCAGGGCTTCCAGTTTGCCGCTGTTGCCATACACGTAAATCGTGTCACCCACCACCAGCGGACGGGCACGCAGGCCGTCGCTGTCGATGCGCTCGCGGCCGACGAAACGACCGTCCACCTGACTCAGCAGATGCAGGTAACCTTCCAGGTCACCGACTGCAACGTAGCTGGAGAACACTTCCGGAGCCGACAGTTGACGGCGGGCCAGCGAATCGTTGGTCCACAGTGCAGTGGTCGAACGCTCGTCGACGCCTTCAACGGTGCCCGAAGACAGGCTCACGTAGACGTTGCCGAAACCCTGGGCGATACCGGCGTAGCTCGACGCATCGCGCTGCCAGAGTTGACGACCGCTTTCCAGGTCCAGTGCCGCAACGCGACCCTGATAGCTGGCAACGTACAGTGTGCCGCCGGACAGCAGCAGACCGCCGTCGATGTCGACCACGCGCTCCAGTTCCGAACGACCTTGTGGAATCGCGATCCGTTGTTCCCAGACCGGCACGCCGTTGGAAATGTCCAGAGCGACCACTTTACCGGTCGACAGGCCAGCCACCGCGAGGCGGTTGGTCGCGAGCGGCGCACTGGTGCCACGCAGGGTCAGTACGGCCGGGGTGCTGTCATACACCCAGCGCTGGTGACCGGTGGAGGCATCCAGACCGATCAGACGATCGTCCTGGGTCTGCACGACCACGATGTCGCCGTTGCTGGCTGGTGGCGCCAATACTTCACTGGTCACCCGAGCGCGCCACTTCTCTTCACCGTTGATGGTGTCGAGAGCGATGACGTCGCCACGCAGCGTGCCGACCAGAACCAGACCGTAACCCACGCCGACGGCGCCGGAGACTGGCACATCCAGTTCTTTCTTCCACTTCACGTCGCCGTTGCTGCGATCCATGGCCATCACGATGCCGGTCACGTCGGCGGCGTAGATGGTGTCACCATCGATCGCCGGCACCAGCATGTTGTAGGTTTCGCCCTGACCGTCACCGATCGAACGGCTCCACACTTTGTGCAGAACCACTTCTTCCTTGAAGGAAGTCAGTTCGGCTGGTGGCAGTTCTTTTGTGCTGTTGCTGCTGCAACCCGTGGCCAGAATGGCCAGAGCCAGCAATGCTGCATGCTTCCAACCGATCACGTCACGCATCCCCTTTGGCCAGGTCGTCCAGCTTGATTTGAAGGCCGCCGACTGCCGCTTCATCCGACAGTGCCGCCTTGGCTTTTTGATACGCCGCGTTCGCTTCGTCAGTGCGGCCCAGCTGTACCAGCAGGTCGCCCTTGAGTTCTTCGCGGGTGGCCAGGAACGACTTGTCGGCATCGCCTTCAAGCAGTTTCAGGGCTTCATCAGCCTTGTTCTGTGCACCCAGCACCTGCGCCAGACGCTGACGGGCGATTTCGCCCAGCGCCGCGTTGGCCGGTTTGGCAACAATGGCTTTCAGTTCGGTCGCCGCGTCGTCCAGCTTGCCGCTGTCGACCGCAACCTTGGCCACGAACAGGCTGCCGTACTGCGCGTAGGCAGTACCGCCGAACTCGCTGTTGAGCTTGCCGGCCAGATCCGCAACGCGCGCGGCGTCAGGCTTGCCGTCCGGGGTCAGCGTGGTTTCCAGCAATTGCTGATAGAGCACCGAGGCGCCTTGCGACTGGTTGCTCTGATACTTGTGAAATGCCTGCCAGCCGAACACGATGACCAGCGCCAACAGGCCGCCAGTGACCAGAGGTTTGCCGTTGCGTGTCCACCAGTCCTTCAAATCCGCCAACTGTTCGTCTTCGGTACTCGACACCCCAATACTCCTTAATCGCTAAATCGGCTGTTTAAACAGCTTCAACCCTGCACGACGCAGGTGGCCAGGTGAGCGGCAAGCGCATCCCAGGCAATGCTTTGTTGTTCGCCCTGGCCACGCAGGGGTTTGAAACCTACCACTTGCTGGGCCATTTCGTCGTCACCGAGGATCAGTGCGTACAGCGCACCGCTCTTGTCGGCTTTCTTGAACTGGCTCTTGAAGCTGCCGGCGCCGGCATTGACTTGCAGGCGCAGGTTGGGCAACTGGTCGCGTACACGCTCGGCCAGAGCCAGACCGGCCAGCTCCGCCTCTTCGCCGAAGGCGCAGAGGTAGACGTCGACCTGACGGGCGAGTTCTTGCGGGATCTGCTCCAGGGTTTCCAGCATCAGCACCAGACGTTCGATACCCATGGCGAAACCGACGCCCGGGGTCGGCTTGCCGCCCATCTGCTCGACCAGACCGTCGTAACGGCCGCCCGCGCACACAGTGCCCTGGGCGCCGAGCTTGTCGGTGACCCATTCGAATACGGTTTTGCTGTAGTAATCGAGACCGCGCACCAGTTTCGGGTTGAGCACGTAAGGAATGCCGACGGCATCCAGACGCGACTTCAGACCTTCGAAGTGGGCACGGGACTCGTCATCCAGGTAATCCGCCATTTTCGGCGCATCGACCAGCACCGCCTGGGTGTCGGCGTTCTTGGTGTCGAGCACGCGCAGCGGGTTGGTTTTCAGGCGACGCTGGCTGTCTTCGTCCAGTTTGTCGTGGTGCGCCGAGAGGTACTCGACCAGCGCTTCACGATAACGGCCGCGGGACTCGCTGGTGCCCAGGCTGTTGAGTTCGAGCTTGACGGCATCACGGATGCCCAGTTCGCCCCACAGGCGCCAGGTCATGATGATCAGCTCGGCGTCGATATCCGGACCGTCGAGGTTGAAGACTTCCAGACCGATCTGGTGGAACTGGCGATAACGGCCTTTCTGCGGACGCTCGTGACGGAACATCGGGCCGATGTACCAGAGTTTCTGCACCTGGCCACCGCCGGTGATGCCGTGCTCGAGCACCGCACGCACGCATGCGGCGGTGCCTTCCGGACGCAGGGTCAGGGAGTCGCCGTTGCGGTCGTCGAAGGTGTACATCTCTTTTTCGACGATGTCGGTCACTTCGCCGATCGAGCGCTTGAACAGCTCGGTGAATTCGACGATCGGCATGCGGATCTGCTTGTAACCGTAGTTATCCAGCAAACGCGAAACGGTGCCTTCGAAGTAGCGCCATACCGGGGTCTGTTCCGGCAGGATGTCGTTCATGCCACGAATGGCTTGCAGGGACTTGCTCACAGAAATTCCTTAATTCGTTCGATCAGCCGCGCGCGATGACCGCTGCGTCGGCTTCGACCTTCTCGGCCGCCTTCTCGCGGATCAGCTTTTCCAGCTCGTCCACCAGATTGTCATTCGTCAGTTTCTGCGACGGCTTGCCGTCGATGTAAATCAGGTTCGGCGTACCGCCGGTCAAGCCGATATGGGCTTCCTTGGCTTCGCCGGGGCCGTTGACCACGCAGCCGATCACCGCAACATCCAGCGGCACCAGCAGGTCTTCAAGGCGCCCTTCCAGCTCGTTCATGGTCTTGACCACATCGAAGTTCTGCCGCGAGCAGCTCGGGCAGGCGATGAAGTTGATGCCACGGGAACGCAGATGCAAAGACTTGAGGATGTCGTAACCGACCTTCACTTCCTCGACCGGATCGGCCGCCAGCGAGATGCGGATGGTATCGCCAATCCCCTCGGCGAGCAGCATACCTAGGCCCACGGCGGATTTCACTGTACCGGAGCGCAATCCACCGGCTTCGGTGATGCCCAGGTGCAGCGGCTGGACGATTTCTTTTGCCAGTAAGCGGTAGGCTTCGACGGCCATGAACACGTCGGAAGCCTTTACGCTGACCTTGAAGTCCTGGAAATTCAGGCGTTCGAGGTGCTCGACGTGACGCAGCGCGGACTCGACCAGCGCGGCCGGGGTCGGTTCGCCGTATTTCTTCTGCAGGTCTTTTTCCAGAGAACCGGCGTTGACACCGATGCGGATCGGAATCCCGCGGTCACGGGCGGCATCGACCACCGCACGCACGCGGTCTTCGCGACCGATGTTGCCCGGGTTGATGCGCAGGCAGTCCACACCCAGTTCGGCCACGCGCAAAGCGATCTTGTAGTCGAAGTGAATGTCGGCAACCAGCGGCACCTTGACCAGTTGCTTGATCTTGCCGAACGCCTCGGCGGCGTCCATGTCCGGCACCGATACGCGAACGATGTCGACGCCAGCGGCTTCCAGACGGTTGATCTGGGCGACGGTGGCCGCGACATCGTTGGTGTCGCTGTTGGTCATGCTCTGCACCGCGATAGGTGCATCGCCGCCCACAGGCACGTTACCGACCCAGATCTTGCGCGATTCGCGACGTTTGATTGGAGATTCACCGTGCATGACTTATTGACCCAACTTCAGGCGAGCAGTCTCGCCACTGGTGAACGGAGCGACATCGACCGGCTGGCCGTTGTAACTGACCTGCGCTGCCCGGGCAACACCCAGACGCACAGCCAGCGGTGGCTTGCCTGCCACGGAGACGCTGTCGCCTTTATGTTTCAGACCGCTGAACAGAACCTTGCCGCGACCATCGGTGACCTGTGCCCAGCAATCAGCGGTGAACTGCAGTTGCACCTGACCTTCGCCTGCTGCCGGAGCAGCGGTTTCTGCGGTGGGTGCCGGGGTGGCCGGGACAACGGGTGCGGTGACGGTCGGTGCCGGAGTCGCCGGAACATTGGGGGCAGGTGCAGCCGGAGTGCCGACAACCGGGGCCGGGGCATGGGCCGGAGCGGCTGGCGTCGCCGCCGGGGCAGCAGGTACGGCCGGTGCGGTTGCCGGAACGACGGGCTCGGCGCCAGTCGACTCGGCAGCGGTTTCCGATTGGGGCAGTGCCAGCGCCGTCGCGCCCTCGGTCTGACCTTCGGTAACGGCCTGGTCTTCCGGCTCGTCGATCGGATGAATCTGCGTGGTGCCATCGGCGCCTTCGACTTCAACGTGCTCCGGGGCCAGACTGGTCAGGTCCTTGGTGCGCAGCGAGGTCTGATCCTGCCACCAGACAAAGCCGCCGCCGATGACCGCGATCAGCAGCAACAGGCTGACGATCCGCAAAATGGTGTGGGAAACACGAACCGGCTCTTCGATCCGGCCCAGGGCGTGGACATTGCTGCCCTGGGAATCGGTGCCGGTGGACTGGTCGAACTGCTGGACCAGGACCGCCTGATCCATGCCGAGCAATTTGGCATAGGCGCGAATATAGCCGCGAGCGAAGGTATGCCCCGGCAACTTGTCGAACGCACCGGCTTCGAGGTTGGTCAGGGAAGTCACGGTGAGGTTGAGCTTGAGGGCCACTTCGGCAAGCGACCAGCCATTGCTTTCGCGGGCCTGGCGCAAGGTCTCACCGGGGTTAACGCGATTCGCTGCTACAACTTCGGGATGCGCCGCTTTCATCATTGCTCCGACAGGTATTGCTGATATTCCGGCGTACCGGGATAGAGTCGTTTTAATTGCAGGCCCGCACTGGCGGCCTTGTCGCGATCTTCAAACACTTTTGCCAACCGAACCGCGAGCAACAGACTACGTGCATTTTGCTCGGACAGCTGGCTGAAACGGTCGTAATAGTCACGCGCGGGCACATAATGCCTGTCTTCGAATGACAACTCAGCCATTTCCAGCAACGCCCGTGGTTGCTGACGGTTCAAACGCAATGCTTTTTCCAGTTGCTGCCGGGCCAGATCACGCTGGCCAAGCTTGGACGCCGTCATGCCGAGGTTCTCGAACACACGGGAACGCTCAGGATACAGGGTATCGGCGGCGGCCTGTTCAAAACGCTCGTAGGCTTCCTTGTAACGCTGTTCTTCGTAGAGAAAACTGCCGTAATTGTTGAGGATGCGGGCATCGGCGGGACGGGAGGACAGCGCCTTGCGAAAGTGTTCGTCGGCCAGCTTCGGCTCCATCTCGGACTGAAAGACCAGCCCAAGAGCGGCGTTGGCGTCGGGATCGGAACCGTCCAGCTCGAGGGCCTTTTTCAACGGCACCTTGGCCCGCTCGGTCATGCCTTGCTGCAAGTATCCCAGCCCCAGCTGCACGTAGGCAGCCCGCGCTTCGTCGCGGCCCTTGCTGGTCTTCATCGGGTTGTAATCACCCGACAGGACACAGCCAGCACACAGGCTGGCCAACAGCAACAGCAGCGCAAAGCGCAGGGACATAGAGATCCTCTCTTAGTTAGTGTTCGCGGCGTTCTGTGCCAGATCGCTGTCGGCGCTCAATTCGCGCACGGCGATGTAACGTTCGCTGCGACGGGTGCGATCCAGCACCTGCCCTACCAATTGACCGCAAGCCGCGTCGATGTCTTCACCACGGGTGGTGCGCACGGTCACGTTGTAGCCTGCCTGATGCAGTTGATCCTGGAACCGGCGAATCGCGTTGTTGCTTGGCCGCTCGTACCCGGAATGCGGGAACGGGTTGAACGGAATCAGGTTGATCTTGCACGGAATATCCTTGAGCAGCTCGATCATTTCCACGGCGTGCTCAAGCTTGTCGTTGACGTCCTTGAGCAAGGTGTACTCGATGGTCAGCACACGCTTCTCGCCCAGGGCGGACATGTAGCGCACACACGAATCGAGGAGCATCTTAAGCGGATATTTCTTGTTGATCGGCACCAATTGGTTACGCAATGCGTCATTCGGTGCGTGCAGGGACAACGCCAGGGATACGTCGATGTGCTTGGCCAGCTCATCGATCATCGGCACCACACCCGACGTGGACAGGGTCACGCGGCGCTTGGAGATCCCGTAGCCCAGATCATCCATCATCAGATGCATGGCAGCCACGACGTTGTCGAAGTTCAGCAGCGGTTCGCCCATGCCCATCATTACCACGTTGGTGATGGCGCGGTCGATGGTAGCCGGAACACTGCCGAAGGATTTGTTGGCAATCCACACCTGGCCGATGACTTCGGCGGCGGTGAGGTTGCTGTTGAAGCCTTGCTTGCCGGTGGAGCAGAAACTGCAGTCCAGGGCACAGCCTGCCTGGGACGAAACGCACAGAGTGCCGCGTTTGCCCTGGGGAATGTAAACGGTCTCGACACAGCTGCCGGACGCCACACGCACCACCCATTTGCGGGTGCCGTCGCTGGAAATGTCCTCGCTGACCACTTCGGGACCGCGAACTTCAGCAACAGCCTTGAGCTTTTCGCGCAAGGCCTTGCTGACGTTCGTCATGGCGTCGAAATCATCGACGCCAAAGTGGTGAATCCATTTCATTACCTGACCGGCACGGAAACGCTTCTCCCCGATTGAGTCGAAGAATTTTTCCATTTCCGGCTGGGTCAGACCCAGCAGGTTGGTTTTAACAGTCGATGTAGTCATGGATTCACCTTCACTCTTAAGCCAATGCTTAGCGAGTGGTTACTTCAGTAGCTGCGAAGAAGTACGAGATTTCGCGAGCGGCAGCGGCTTCGGAGTCCGAACCGTGAACGGCGTTGGCGTCGATCGACTCAGCGAAGTCAGCACGGATGGTGCCGGCAGCAGCTTCTTTAGGGTTGGTAGCGCCCATCAGCTCACGGTTGCGAGCGATGGCGTTTTCGCCTTCCAGAACCTGAACGACAACCGGACCGGAGATCATGAAAGCAACCAGGTCACCGAAGAAACCGCGCTCTTTGTGCTCAGCGTAGAAGCCTTCAGCTTCGGCTTTGGACAGTTGCTTCATTTTCGAAGCAACCACTTTCAGACCAGCCTTTTCGAAACGGGTAACGATTTCGCCGGCAGCGCCTTTTGCAACGGCGTCAGGCTTGATGATGGAGAAAGTACGTTGAACAGCCATGGTGTAACTCCAGAAACGGTAATTTGCGAAAAATTAAACCCGCGAATTATACGCGGGTTCTTGGGTATTGCCTAACCTGCAAGGACGATCAGTCTACTTCTTCGATCCAGAGCGCCTGAACCGCTTCCAACACTTTCTCGCCGACCCGGCCAGAGGTGTTGTCGAAATCAGGCAGCTCCATGATCCATCGCTGCAAGTCGACGAAATTGACAGAGAGCGGATCGACGTCCGGCTTGGCTTCGGCCAGCTCTTCTGCAATACGTTGAACATCATTCCAACCGTAGCTCATGACAGTCTTACCAGTCAGTGCGGCGCTTCGGCCGCATGGTTAAGCGAATATTTCGGAATCTCGACGGTGAGGTCTTCCTCGCCGACGATGGCCTGACAGGCCAGACGCGACTGCGCTTCCAGCCCCCAGGCACGATCGAGGAAATCTTCCTCCAACTCGTCAGCTTCTTCCAGCGAGTCGAAACCCTCGCGGATGATGCAGTGACAGGTGGTGCAGGCGCAGACGCCGCCGCAGGCGCTTTCCATCTCGATGTGGTGTTCATGGGCCAGCTCGAGAATCGAAGTGCCGGGCTCAGCCTCGACCACCATGCCTTCAGGGCAGAACTTCTCGTGTGGCAGAAAAATGACCTGCGGCATCAGATATCCTCGATTTCATTCAGGTTGCGCCCCGACAGAGCGGCTTTCACCGTCTGATCCATACGACGGGCAGCAAAAGCATCGGTTACTTGCGACAGACGCTTGGTCTGCTGCTCGATGGCGTAACCATCGGTACCTTTCATCAGTTCAGTCAGTTCCTGCACCTGCAGATCGATGACCATGCGCTCTTCGGCGTCGAGCAAACGCTCGCCATCCGCTTCCAGAGCGCCCTGCACCGCTTCGATCAGGCGCTGGGCATCGACTTGCTGCTCACGCAGAACGCGAGCGACCTTGTCGTCATTGGCGTGCTGGAACGAATCCTTGAGCATCTTGGCGATTTCGCCGTCGGTCAGGCCGTAGGACGGCTTGACCTGGATGCTGGCCTCAACGCCCGAGCCCAGTTCACGGGCAGAAACACTGAGCAGACCGTCGGCATCGACCTGGAAGGTCACGCGAATCTTGGCTGCACCCGCGACCATCGCCGGGATGCCGCGCAATTCGAAGCGAGCCAGGGAGCGGCAATCGCTGATCAGCTCACGCTCGCCCTGCAACACATGGATCGCCATGGCCGACTGGCCGTCTTTATAAGTGGTGAAGTCCTGGGCGCGGGCAACCGGGATGGTGGTATTGCGCGGAATCACCTTCTCCATCAGGCCGCCCATGGTTTCCAGCCCCAGAGACAGCGGAATCACATCGAGCAGCAGCAGTTCGCCGCCATCGCGCTTGTTGCCGGCCAGCGTATCGGCCTGGATCGCAGCACCGATGGCCACCACTTGATCCGGATCGATCTCGGTCAGCGGTTGACGGCCGAAGGCTTCGGCGACAGCTTCGCGAACACGCGGAACGCGGGTCGAACCGCCCACCATGACCACGGCATGCACGTCTTCCAGCTCGACACCGGAGTCGCGAACGGCACGGCGACAGGCTTTCAGGCTGCGGGCAACCATCGGCTCGATCAGTGCGTCGAAGGCCTCGCGAGTCAACTGTGCTTTCCAGTCACCATAAGCAACTTCAACACTGCCGGCATTCGTCAGGGCTTCTTTGGCCGCACAAGCGGTTTGCAGCAGATTGCGTTGAGCGCCCGGATCGAGATCGGCGGAAAGGCCCGCGCTCTCGATGATCCAGCCGGCAATCGCGTGGTCGAAGTCATCGCCACCCAGCGCGCTGTCGCCGCCAGTTGCCAGAACTTCGAAGACACCACCGGTCAGGCGCAGAATCGAAATATCGAAAGTACCGCCACCCAGGTCATAAATGGCGACCAGGCCTTCGGCATGTTGATCCAGACCATAAGCCACCGCAGCGGCGGTTGGCTCATTGAGCAGGCGCAGCACGTTCAGACCGGCGAGTTTTGCCGCATCCTTCGTAGCCTGGCGCTGAGCGTCGTCGAAATAGGCAGGAACGGTAATCACCGCGCCGACCAGCTCGCCGCCCAAGGTCGCTTCCGCGCGCTGGCGCAGCACTTTGAGGATATCGGCGGAGACTTCGACAGGGCTTTTCGGGCCCTGCACGGTGTCGATGAACGGCATGTGCGATTCGCCGCCGACAAAGCGGTACGGCAGCTGATCGCCCAATTGCTTGACGTCGGACAGACCACGGCCCATCAGGCGTTTGACCGACAGCACGGTATTCAGGGGATCGGAGGACGCGGCCAGCTTGGCCGACTCGCCGACTTCGACGCGATCGGCGTGATAACGCACGGCGGAAGGCAGGATGACCCGTCCTTCGGCATCGGCCAGCGGCTCGGAAAGACCACTGCGCAACGCAGCGACCAGCGAATTGGTAGTGCCCAAGTCGATACCCACAGCCAGACGACGCTGGTGCGGTTGAGGACTTTGGCCGGGTTCGGCGATCTGCAGTAGGGCCATCGTGATCAGGACTTATCTGTATATCAGGCGTGCGACCGGAGCGGCACTGGGTTAATCGTCGAGGCGCTCTTCTAACTGGCGCACTTCGTAGGTGAGCTTGTCGAGGAACTGCATGCGCCGCATCAGGCGTTCGGCCTGCTCGCGTTGCGCTGCATCATCCCAACAGGCTGCGAAGCTTTCGTTCAGCTGCTCCTGGGCGGTCTTCAGGCGACGCTTGAAGGTCGCGACACCCGCCAGGTCGGCACTGTCCTGCAGATCTTCGAGCTCTTCGCGCCATTGCATCTGCTGCAGAAGAAACTCGGGATCGTGGACCGTGACTTCCATCGGCACTTCATGACCGCTGATCGTCAGCAGATAACGCGCACGCTGTGCCGGGCTCTTGAGCGTCTGGTAAGCATCGTTGAGCCGAGCGGACTGTTCGAGCGCCGAGCGCTGCTCACGCTCGGAAGCGTCGGCAAAACGATCGGGATGAACGCCGCGCGCCAGCTCGCGATAGCGCGTGGCCAGTTGCTCGAGATCCAGACGAAAGCCCGGTTGCAGCTCGAATAAAGCGAAATGACAAGGAGTTCCCACGACCAGCCTCAGATGTTGAAGCTTTCGCCGCAGCCACACTCACCGCGCACGTTGGGATTGTTGAACTTGAAGCCTTCGTTCAACCCTTCCTTGACGAAATCGAGTTCGGTGCCGTCGAGGTAAGCCAGGCTCTTGGGGTCGATAATCACTTTTTCGCCGTGACTCTCGAACACCTGATCTTCTGCAACCACCTCGTCGACAAACTCCAGCACGTAGGCAAGGCCGGAACAGCCCGTGGTGCGAACACCCAGACGAATCCCTTCACCCTTGCCGCGCCCGTCGAGGGAGCGTCGCACGTGTCGAGCAGCCGCTTCTGTCATGCTGATAGCCATCGTTGACTCCTTACTCGTCGCCCAATGCTTAGATCAAGCCTTTCTTCTGCTTGTAGTCGCGAACGGCCGCCTTGATGGCGTCTTCAGCGAGTACCGAGCAGTGGATTTTCACTGGCGGCAGTGCCAGTTCTTCGGCCAGCTGGGTGTTCTTGATGGTTTCCGCTTCGTCCAGGGTCTTGCCCTTCATCCACTCGGTGGCGAGGGAGCTGGAAGCGATAGCTGAACCGCAACCGTAGGTCTTGAACTTGGCGTCTTCGATAACGCCCTGGTCGTTGACCTTGATCTGCAGACGCATCACGTCGCCGCACGCCGGAGCGCCGACCATGCCGGTGCCGACATCTGGATCTTCCGCGTCCATCTTGCCGACGTTACGCGGGTTTTCGTAGTGGTCGATGACCTTTTCGCTGTAAGCCATGATTCTCAATCCTCACTCATCAGGGCCGCTCTTGAGACCCTGCAACTGCGCTGCGCAAACCGCCGCGTCGCTACAGGATCCGTATCCGGCGGCTTCTATGTTTAGTGTGCCGCCCACTCGATCTTCGAGATATCGACGCCGTCTTTGTACATGTCCCACAGCGGCGACAGAGCGCGCAGCTTGGTAACGGCCTCGCAGACTTTCTGCGCGGCGTAATCGATTTCTTCTTCGGTGGTGAAACGACCGAAGGTGAAGCGGATCGAGCTGTGTGCCAGTTCGTCGTTGCGGCCCAGGGCGCGCAGCACGTACGAAGGCTCCAGGGACGCCGAGGTGCACGCCGAACCGGACGAAACCGCCAGATCCTTGAGCGCCATGATCAGCGACTCGCCTTCAACGTAGTTGAAGCTCAGGTTCAGGTTGTGCGGAACGCGGGCGGTCAGGCTGCCGTTGACGTACAGCTCTTCCAGATGCTCGACCTGCTTGTAGAAACGGTCGCTCAACGCCTTGATGCGCACGTTTTCGGCAGCCATGTCTTCCTTGGCTACACGGAACGCTTCGCCCATGCCGACGATCTGGTGGGTCGCCAGGGTGCCGGAACGCATGCCACGCTCGTGACCGCCGCCGTGCATGGTCGCTTCGATGCGCACACGCGGCTTGCGGCTGACGTACAGCGCGCCGATGCCTTTAGGACCGTAGGTCTTGTGGGCAGAGAACGACATCATGTCGACTTTCAGCTTCTGCAGGTCGATTTCGACCTTGCCGGTAGACTGAGCGGCGTCGACGTGGAACAGAATACCTTTCGAACGGGTCAGCTCGCCGATGGCGGCGATGTCGTTGACCGTGCCGATTTCGTTGTTCACGTGCATCACCGACACCAGGATGGTGTCTTCGCGCAGCGCGGCTTCGATCATGGCCGGTGTGATCAGACCGTCTTCGGTCGGCTCGAGGTAGGTCACCTCGAAACCTTCACGCTCCAGTTGGCGCATGGTGTCGAGGACAGCCTTGTGCTCGATCTTGGAGGTGATCAGGTGCTTGCCCTTGGAGGCATAGAAATGTGCCGCACCCTTGATTGCCAGGTTGTCGGACTCGGTGGCACCGGAGGTCCAGACGATTTCGCGCGGGTCGGCGTTGACCAGATCGGCCACCTGACGACGGGCGTTTTCGACGGACTCTTCGGCCTTCCAGCCGAACACGTGGGAACGGGACGCCGGGTTACCGAAGTTTCCGTCGACCAGCAGGCACTCACTCATCTTTTGCGCAACGCGCGGATCGACCGGGGTGGTCGCAGAGTAATCAAGGTAAATCGGCAATTTCATGGACTATCTCCTAAATCAGGCTGGCTGGCGTGCCGCTAGCTCTCTGGCTGTCATTCGACGGCGGACGCTTCAATCTTGTCCAGGCGCGGCGCCTTGCCATTGCAACGACGCTGATCCTGACGCTGGGCCACTTCCTGCACCTCACGGCGAGTTACGAGGTCGGCCAAGCTGATACCGCTGAGAAATTCGTGAATCTGCAGGCTCAGGTCGCACCACAGGTGATGAGTCAGGCAGGTGTCGCCGGAATGGCAATCGCCCTGGCCCTGGCATTTTGTTGCATCGACCGATTCGTTCACCGCATCGATCACCTGGGCGACCTGGATGCCCTGCATGTCGCGGGACAACTGGTAGCCACCGCCCGGACCGCGAACACTGGAAACCAGGTTGCTGCGGCGCAGCTTGGCGAAAAGCTGTTCGAGATAGGACAGGGAGATGCCTTGGCGCTCGGAGATATCGGCCAGGGACACGGGCCCGTGCTGCGCGTGCAACGCCAGGTCAAGCATGGCGGTCACGGCGTATCGGCCTTTTGTAGTCAGTCGCATGGACAATTACCACGGAGTTCGGAATGGGCGGGAGTATGCAATTCCCGAGCATTTAAGTCAACTATAAGACCTAGTGCTTTAGTCGGGTTTACCCGCAAAAGAGCGCGCGAATGATAGCAGGGTCTGCGGCTTAATGGCACACCGGCTGGCATCAGCCCTGCAAGCGCATCAATGCGTCGTTGATTCGTCCTTGCCCTTCACGCAGGCGAAGTCTTCTTCGCGCAGTTCAGGCAGATCTTTCGCACAGTAATTGCTGCCCAGATCCTTCAGCGCCCCGCACATCCCTTCCAGACGGCCATCCACCGCCTGCAGGTGATCAAGCAATTGACCAATGGCACGCGCCACAGGGTCCGGCATGTCACCGCTCACGCCATAGGCATCGAAACCGATTTTCTCGGCCATCGCCTTACGCTTTGCGTCAGCCTCATCATCGGACTTGACGATGATCCGACCCGGAATCCCCACCACCGTGGCGCCCGGCGGTACCTCTTTGGTCACCACGGCATTGGAGCCGACCTTGGCGCCAGCGCCGACCGTGAACGGACCCAGCACCTTCGCGCCGGCCCCCACGACAACGCCATCACCCAGCGTCGGGTGACGCTTGCCCTTGTTCCAGCTGGTGCCGCCAAGGGTCACGCCCTGATAGATGGTGACGTCATCGCCGATTTCTGCGGTTTCGCCAATGACGATGCCCATGCCATGGTCGATAAAGAAGCGTCGACCCACCTTGGCGCCCGGATGAATCTCGATACCGGTCAGCCAGCGACCGAAGTTCGACACCAGGCGCGCCAGCCATTTCAAATCGTTACGCCAGAGCATGCCGGCCAGTCGATGAATCCAGATCGCATGCATGCCGGGGTAGCAGGTCAGGACTTCAAAAGCGTTACGCGCCGCCGGGTCTCGGTGGAATACGCTCTGGATATCTTCACGCAAACGCTCGAACATCATTAATCCTTCCGCTTAAGGAGCTCGCCACGGGCCGCTTTCTGGGTTTCCGTGAGGATGCCACGCAAAATATTCATTTCCGCCCGACTGACCGAGCTGCGTCCGTACAACCGGCGCAGGCGCGCCATCAAGTGCCGAGGTTTCTCCGGATCGAGGAATTCGATGGCCACCAGGGTCTGTTCCAGGTGCTCATAGAACCGCTCCAGCTCATCCATGGTCGCCAGCTCGGCGCTTTTCACGGAGGCCACTTCTTCTTTCTCGATCTTGGTCGGCTGACCCTGTGCTGCCAGCCAGGCCATGCGCACTTCATAGCTCAACACCTGCACCGCCGCCCCGAGATTCAGCGAGCTGAATTCAGGATCGGAGGGGATGTGCACGTGATAGTGACATCGTTGCAGCTCGTCGTTGGTCAGGCCGGAATCCTCACGACCGAACACCAGCGCGATTTCCGCGCCCTGCCCGGCCTCCTCGACCACTTTGGTCCCGCATTCGCGCGGATCCAGCAGCGGCCAGGGAATGCGCCGGTCGCGGGCACTGGTGCCGAGCACCAGATTGCAGCCGACCAGGGCGTCTTCCAAGGTGGCGACGACTTGCGCATTTTCAAGGATGTCACCGGCACCCGAGGCACGAGCATCGGCTTCGTGATGCGGAAAGACTCGCGGATCGACCAGCACCAGCCGCGACAAACCCATGTTTTTCATGGCGCGCGCGGTCCCGCCGATATTTCCCGGGTGGCTGGTATTGACCAGGACGACACGAATGTTTTGCAGCACGGCGGGCGCTCTCGGACTGGGGAAAGGGGTGCAAATCTTACAGAACAGCCTACCGTTAAGCTATGAAAGCGAACAGCGACCTTCACCTGAAGAAAAGTTCTGATAGAATGCGCGGCTTTCTTTAACAACCTTAGGTGACACATCCATGCAGCCCATGCTGAATATCGCGCTGCGCGCCGCCCGCAGCGCCAGTGAACTGATCTTCCGCTCCATCGAGCGCCTGGATACCATCAAGGTCGACGAAAAAGACGCCAAGGATTATGTATCCGAGGTCGATCGCGCCGCCGAACAGAAAATCATCGACGCCCTGCGCAAGGCTTACCCGAATCACTCGATCATGGGTGAAGAGACCGGCATGCACGCCGGCAACGGCATCGAAGGCGAAGAATACCTGTGGATCATCGATCCACTGGACGGCACCACCAACTTCCTGCGCGGCATTCCTCACTTCGCTGTCAGCATTGCCTGCAAATACCGTGGTCGCCTGGAACACGCCGTTGTTCTGGATCCGGTTCGCCAGGAAGAATTCACCGCCAGCCGTGGTCGCGGCGCTCAACTGAACGGTCGTCGCCTGCGTGTCAGCGGTCGTACCAGCCTGGACGGCGCTCTGCTCGGCACCGGTTTTCCGTTCCGTGACGACCAGATGGACAACCTCGACAACTACCTGGGCATGTTCCGCGCCCTGGTTGGCCAGACTGCCGGCATCCGCCGCGCCGGTTCGGCGAGCCTGGACCTGGCCTACGTTGCCGCTGGTCGTTTCGACGCGTTCTGGGAGTCGGGCCTGTCCGAGTGGGACATGGCTGCAGGCGCCCTGCTGATTCAGGAAGCAGGCGGCCTGGTGAGCGACTTCACCGGCGGTCACGACTTCCTTGAAAAAGGCCACGTCGTTGCCGGCAACACCAAATGCTTCAAGGCAGTTCTGACGGCGATCCAGCCACACCTGCCGGCCTCGCTGAAGCGCTAAGCTTCTCGCGAAACCAGAAAAGCACCCTTCGGGGTGCTTTTTTTATGCCTGTCATCAGGTTAATCCCGGGCACAAAAAAGCACCCCGAAGGGTGCTTCTTTTTTACTACAACCGCTTATTGCCCAGGCTGCGCCTGCGACAGGATCAGCTTGCCTTCCTTGTCGACCGGAATCTGGTTGCCCGGATCACGATCCATCCGCACCTTGCCTTCCTTGCCGTCCAGCGAGTAGCGGACGTCATAACCTACGACCTTGTCGCTGATGTCATTCACCGTATTACAGCGAGTCTGGGTGGTGGTGTAGGTATCGCGATTCTGCATGCCTTCCTGCACCTTGTTGCCGGCATAACCGCCACCGACCGCGCCAGCTACCGTGGCAATCTTCTTGCCGGTGCCGCCGCCGATCTGGTTACCCAGCAAACCACCTGCCACAGCACCGATGGCGGTACCGAGAATCTGGTGTTGATCCTTGACCGGCGCCTGCCGGGTCACAGCGACATCCTTGCATACTTCACGTGGCGTCTTGATCTGTGTCTTGACCGGTTCAACGGCCAGAACCTGCGCATACTCAGGGCCGCTCTTAACCAGGCTGTAGGTGGCAACAGCGCCCCCGGCAGTCACACCGACAGCACCCAGTACCGCACCAACCAGCAACGACTTGTTCACATGAACCTCCTGACCATCACATGCGGGACGCGCCCGCGCTTCTCCCAGCCTTGGAGCAATAAAAAAGGCGCGAGTTCAACTCGCGCCTTTTTTTGACTGACAACCGGGGAAACGATGGCCGTTATGGACGGTCGTCGACTTCCTTCTCGGTATTGGCCGGCGGAATCAGGTCTTCCGAAGACAGGTTCAGCCAGATCAGCACCACGTTGGCGATGTAGATCGACGAGTAGGTACCCGCCAGAACACCGATGAACAGGGCGATCGAGAAGCCGAACAGGTTGTCGCCACCAAAGAACAGCAGCGCCGCGATCGCCAGCAAGGTGGAGATCGAAGTCGCCATGGTGCGCAGCAGGGTCTGAGTGGTCGAGATGTTGATGTTCTCGATCAGCGAAGCCTTGCGCAGCACGCGGAAGTTCTCACGCACCCGGTCGAACACGACGATGGTGTCGTTCAGCGAGTAACCGATGATCGCCAGCACCGCCGCCAGCACCGTCAGGTCGAAGGTGATCTGGAAGAACGACAGGATACCCACGGTCACGATCACGTCGTGAATCAGCGAAACGATGGCACCGACCGCGAATTTCCACTGAAAGCGGAAAGCCAGGTAGATCAGGATGCCGCCGAGCGCCAGCAGCATGCCGAGGCCGCCCTGGTCGCGCAGTTCTTCACCGACCTGCGGGCCGACGAACTCGACGCGCTTGACCGTGGCCGGGTTTTCACCACCGACCTTCTGCAGCGCTTCCGCCACCTGATGGCCCAGCTGCGGGTCTTCACCCGGCATGCGCACCAGCAGGTCGGTGGTCGCACCGAAGTTCTGCACGACCGCTTCGTGATAACCGGCGGTAACCAGTTGCTCACGCACCTTGGTGACGTCGGCCGGACGCTCGTAGGTCAGCTCGATGAGCGTACCGCCGGTGAAGTCCAGGCCCCAGTTCATGCCCTTGTGGAACACGCTGAACAAGGCCAGCACGGTAAGGAACAATGTGACGCCGAACGCGAAGTTGCGAACGCCCATGAAGTTGATTGTACGTAACATGGCAGCCCCTTAAATCCACAACTTCTTGAAGTCACGACCGCCGAAGATCAGGTTGACCATCGCGCGGGTCACCATGATGGCCGTGAACATCGAGGTAAAGATCCCGAGGGACATGGTCACTGCGAAGCCCTTCACCGGGCCGGTGCCCATGGCGAAGAGGATGCCGCCGACCAGCAAGGTGGTCAGGTTGGCGTCGAGAATCGCGGTGAATGCCCGGCCGAAGCCTTCGTTGATTGCACGCTGCACGGTCATGCCGGCGGCGATCTCTTCACGGATCCGCGAGAAGATCAGCACGTTGGCGTCGACCGCCATACCCATGGTCAACACGATACCGGCGATACCCGGCAGGGTCAGGGTTGCACCCAGCAGCGACATCAGCGCCAGCAGCAGCACCATGTTCACCGCCAGAGCGACGGTGGCGATCAGTCCGAAGAAGCGGTAGATGGCGATGATGAACAGCGAGACGAACAGCATGCCCCACAGCGATGCATCGATACCCTTGGTGATGTTGTCCGCACCCAGGCTCGGGCCGATGGTACGTTCTTCAGCGAAGTACATCGGAGCCGCCAGACCACCGGCACGCAGCAGCAGCGCCAGTTCGGAGGATTCGCCCTGGCCGTTCAGACCGGTGATACGGAATTGCGCACCCAGCGGCGACTGGATGGTCGCCAGGCTGATGATCTTCTTCTCTTCCTTGAAGCTCTGCACGGCAACGTCTTTCTCGACGCCATCGACCATCTGCTTGACGTAGGTGGTCACCGGACGCTGTTCGATGAAGATCACTGCCATGCTGCGACCGACGTTGCTGCGGGTCGCGCGGCTCATCAGTTCGCCACCGTGACCATCCAGACGGATGTTCACTTCAGGTGTGCCGTGCTCGCCGAAACCGGCCTTGGCATCGGTCACCTGGTCACCGGTGATGATCAGGCTGCGCTCGATCTGTGCCGGAGGACGCTTGCCTTCGCGGAACTCGAAAGTCTCGGAAGTGGCTTTCGAGGCACCCGGCTCGGCGGCCAGACGGAACTCCAGGTTGGCAGTCTTGCCGAGGATACGCTTGGCTTCGGCAGTGTCCTGCACGCCCGGCAGCTCGACCACGATGCGGTTGGCGCCCTGACGCTGGACGATCGGTTCGGCAACACCCAGCTCGTTGACGCGGTTACGTACCGTGGTCAGGTTCTGCTTGATGGAGTATTCACGGATTTCCGCCAGCTTGGCCGGGGTCATCGCCAGACGCAGCACCGGTTGACCGTTGAGGTCGGCCGGAACAATGTCGAAATCGTTGAAGTTCTTGCGGATCAGCGCACGGGCCTGTTCGCGGGAGTCAGCATCGCTGAAGCCCAGCTGAATGGCGCCATTGAGCTGCGGCAGGCTGCGATAGCGAAGTTTCTCTTTGCGCAGCAGGCTCTTGACGTCGCCTTCGTAGACTTTCAGGCGTGCGTCGAGGGCTTTGTCCATGTCCACTTCCAGCAGGAAGTGCACACCACCGGACAAGTCCAGACCCAGCTTCATAGGGTGCGCAGCCAAGTTGCGCAGCCATTGCGGGGTGGTCTGTGCCAGGTTCAGCGCGACGACGTAGTCATCACCCAATGCCTTGCGCACAACGTCTTTGGCCGGCAACTGGTCTTCAGCCTTGGTCAGACGGATCAGGCCGCCCTTGCCGTTGGCTGCCAGGCTCGACGCCTTGACGTTGATCCCGGATTCACGCAGCGCGGTGCTCACGCGGTCCAGGTCGGCCTGGTTGACCTGCAGGGCCGTGCTGGCGCCGCTGATCTGGATGGCCGGGTCATCGGGGTATAGATTCGGAGCGGAATAAATCAGACCGATCGCCAGCACCGCCAGGATCAGAATGTATTTCCACAGAGGATATTTGTTCAGCATCACGCCGCCCGTTATGACGCGGGGCGCCTTGCGCGCCCCGTCGATTGAGTAGAAGTTGTTGCCCTTAGATCGCTTTCAGCGTGCCTTTTGGCAGCGTGGCGGCGATGGCGCCCTTCTGGAACTTCATTTCCACGGTGTCGGAAACTTCCAGAACCACGAAGTCATCGGCCACTTTGGTGATCTTGCCGGCGATGCCGCCGGTGGTGACCACTTCGTCGCCCTTCTGCAGGCTGTTCAGCAGGTTCTTCTGCTCTTTGGCGCGCTTGGCCTGTGGACGCCAGATCATCAGGTAGAAGATGACCAGGAAGCCGACCAGGAAAATCCACTCGAAGCCGCCGCCCATAGGCGCTGCAGCCGGTGCAGCCGCGTCAGCCATGGCGTTAGAGATAAAAAAGCTCATTTAGCACTCCAGTTGCAAATGTTGAATCTTGGGGTCAGAAAACTCAGTCCAAAGGCGGAACGGGGAGCCCGCGTTTGGCGTAGAAGGCATCGACAAAGGCGGCCAATGTACCCTGTTGAATAGCCTCGCGCAAACCAGCCATCAGCACCTGATAATGGCGCAAGTTATGGATGGTATTGAGCATGCTTCCCAGCATTTCGCCGCACTTGTCCAGGTGATGCAGATAAGCGCGGGAGAAGTTCTGGCAGGTATAGCAATCGCAGGTCGGATCCAGCGGCGAATCATCATGGCGATGGAACGCGTTACGGATCTTCAGCACGCCTGTATCAATGAACAGATGCCCGTTGCGGGCATTACGGGTTGGCATCACGCAATCGAACATGTCCACACCGCGGCGCACACCCTCAACCAGATCTTCCGGTTTGCCAACGCCCATAAGGTAACGAGGTTTGTCAGCTGGCATCATGCCCGGCAAGTAATCGAGCACCTTGATCATTTCGTGCTTCGGCTCGCCCACCGACAGACCGCCGATGGCCAGGCCGTCGAAACCGATCTTGTCCAGGCCTTCCAGCGAGCGCATGCGCAGGTCCTGGTGCATGCCACCCTGAACGATGCCGAACAGCGCCGCCGTGTTGTCGCCATGGGCATTCTTCGAACGCTGGGCCCAGCGTAGCGACAGCTCCATGGACACGCGGGCGACGTCTTCGTCAGCCGGGTACGGGGTGCATTCGTCGAAAATCATCACGATGTCCGAGCCCAGATCGCGCTGGACCTGCATCGACTCTTCCGGGCCCATGAACACTTTCGAACCGTCGACCGGAGAGGCGAAGGTCACGCCCTCTTCCTTGATCTTGCGCATGGCGCCGAGGCTGAACACCTGGAAACCGCCAGAGTCGGTCAGGATCGGGCCTTTCCACTGCATGAAATCGTGCAGGTCGCCGTGGGCTTTGATCACTTCGGTGCCCGGGCGCAGCCACAGGTGGAAGGTGTTGCCCAGAATGATTTCCGCGCCAATCGCCTCGATATCACGCGGCAACATGCCCTTGACCGTGCCGTACGTACCCACCGGCATGAAGGCCGGGGTCTCGACGGTGCCACGGGGGAAGGTCAGGCGACCACGACGGGCCTTGCCATCGGTGGCCAGGAGTTCAAAGGACATGCGACATTCGCGACTCATTCTGTTTCCTCTGGGCCTGTCTGTTCAGGGGCAGTCGGTGCGGGATTACGGGTGATGAACATCGCATCACCGTAGCTGAAAAAGCGGTAACCGTTGTCCACGGCGGCCTTATAGGCGGCCATGGTTTCCGGGTAACCGGCAAACGCCGAAACCAGCATCAACAGCGTGGATTCGGGCAAATGGAAATTGGTCACCAGGGCATCGACCACATGGAACGGCCGGCCCGGGTAGATAAAGATGTCGGTGTCGCCGCTGAATGGCTTGAGCACGCCGTCGCGGGCGGCGCTTTCCAGCGAACGCACGCTGGTGGTGCCCACGGCAATAACCCGACCACCGCGTGCGCGGCAAGCGGCGACTGCGTCGACCACGTCCTGGCCGACTTCCAGCCACTCGGTGTGCATGTGATGGTCTTCGATCTTCTCGACCCGCACTGGCTGGAAGGTTCCGGCGCCAACGTGCAACGTGACGAATGCAGTCTCGACGCCCTTGGCGGCGATCGCTTCCAACAGCGTCTGGTCGAAGTGCAGCCCGGCGGTCGGTGCAGCCACCGCGCCCAGCTTCTCGGCGTAAACGGTCTGATAACGCTCGCGATCCGAACCTTCGTCCGGGCGATCTATATAAGGAGGCAGCGGCATGTGCCCGACGCGGTCGAGCAGCGGCAGCACTTCCTCAGAGAAACCCAGCTCGAACAGCGCGTCGTGACGCGCCAGCATCTCGGCCTCGCCACCACCGTCGATAAGGATCTTCGAACCCGGCTTCGGCGACTTGCTGGAACGCACATGGGCCAGCACGCGGTGCGTATCGAGCACCCGCTCGATGAGGATTTCCAGCTTGCCGCCGGAGGCTTTCTGCCCGAACAGCCGCGCCGGAATCACCCGGGTATTGTTGAACACCATCAGATCGCCCGGGCGCAAATGCTCAAGCAGATCAGTGAATTGACGGTGTGCCAGGGCGCCGCTGACCCCATCCAGGGTCAACAGGCGACTTCCGCGACGCTCGGCCAAAGGGTGGCGGGCGATCAGCGAATCAGGAAGCTCGAAGGTAAAGTCAGCAACGCGCATGATGGGGTTCGTCTAGCAGGGCCGGAAAGTCTAGCGGAAATATCGAAAATTGACCATGAAACGTGATTGACCAACGGTAGGCACCTCTCTATACTTCGCCGCCATTGAGCCCTGATGGCGGAATTGGTAGACGCGGCGGATTCAAAATCCGTTTTCGAAAGGAGTGGGAGTTCGAGTCTCCCTCGGGGCACCAAAATTAGAAAAGGTCTTGCTTAGCAAGGCCTTTTTTTTCGCCTGCCGGAAAGTGCCGCTGGCCGACCGGCGAGATCTCACACAGGTTCACCCCATGGAAACGTCACTGGAAACAGTCGCCCTTTTCTCTCTGAAACTCGCGTACGAGGAAGAAGGCCTGAGCCCGATTTTGCGGGATGACATGGTCATGGGCGACTATCAGAAAGACGTGTTCGAATTGCTGGTCCGGCGCGGCGATGTCGAGAGTATTCAGTTCAAGATGAGCGAGTGCCTGGCACTGGCGATGGATGCCCTGGGTGGCGCCGAGAAACCTTTGGGGCGGGAACTGCACAAGTTGTCGACCGACCTCAGGCAGGCGCAGTCGCTGGAGCAGCTGGATCAGCCACTCCTCGCGCTCAAGGGTTATTTGAAGGACATTCTGTAATCAGACGCGCGCTCTGAAGAAACAGCCCCTCGGATTACTTGCTGGGTCTGTCCCGCGACAACGGACGCCAAATAGCCAGCTTCTTGGCGTCCGTTGTCACGGGACAGGCCCACAGTTACTTTAAGCATCACAATCAGCTGTTACGTCTCAGCCCAACACGCTAGAGCAGAAAGCAGGAATGACTGACTCTCTGAGCCTTTTCACGCGAGTCATTCCAGACAAGTCCAACGGCTAAGGATCTGAGTGCGGGATCGCCTGCAATATCCGCATTTTGGTCAACATCGATTACCCAATGGGGATTTTATTTGCCATCGCCAGATCAATCTGCTGGCAATATGAAATCAACCTATCGTACGGTTACCATAGCCAATACGAACTACGAAGGGACTTCGATCGATGAGGATCAATAATCACGGAAGCGGAATCCATAAGCGGGAGGTTCCCGGGATTGACTTCCTCAGCAAAAACCTACCGTCAGAGTGGATAGGTCACACCAATCTGGATCTCTCCTTGCCTCAGGGACCTCGCGAGATAGATTTGGTATTGTTTGCCGTCGACCGGATCTTCCTAATCGATCTCAAGGATGGTCATGGCCGTTATGAAAGCCATGAAGGGGGCTGGGCACTAAACGGAACGCCACAAAGCGGGCAGTCTCCGGTAAAAAAAATCATTGAGAACGCCCGGGAAGTCTGGATCAGACTGGATCGCTACCTGGATGAGCGTGCGCGACAGACCAAACGCACCAGAATGCCCACCCCAAAAGTGGTGGGTGTGGTGGTGCTTACCAGTAGCTTCGACCTGAGCGGTATCGCTCCTACTGAAGAGCTAAGCGTCTTCACGGCCAAGAACTTCTGCAACATTGTGAAGGATACGAAGCTTCGGATCGGTCGCTTCCACCCAGTATCTTCAGACTTCGTCTCCACACCTATTTATTCCGAAGATTGGCGTCGTCATCTCGACTTGTTCTTGAACGTAAAAAGCGGGGTATTCGTGCCTGGTATGCGCAGGTACGGCGGCTATGTGGCATCTGGCTCAGGATCTGCTACTTACGTTGGTCCAGCAAAGATCTATCAAGAATTTGCAGTAGAGGACGGCACGCCAGCTAAGGCGACCGGTCTCCTTCGCCTCTGGGATTTCAGTAACGCTGATACGAGGTTTCAGACGCAGGATGGTAGGCTGGAGATCGCCGGTCGTGAGCGCACCATCATAGGATGGCTTAATGACCGGAACGAGGAGTGCGCGAACGCCTTGCTTCAACCGAAGTCCGAGGAGCAAGACCGCTCACCGGACTACTGGGAGGTTTACGACCAACGCAGACGCATGAAGCGCCTTTCAGACTTCGTTCGAAGTGAGCTCCCACGACTTCGGCCCGATCAACGAATTGATGTTGCGCGCCAACTGCTCTTCCAAGCTAGTCGATTGCATGCCTATCAAACGGCGCACCTCGACCTAGGCCCCCATAGTGTTTGGGTGGCTCTACCGGCAGAAGTCAAACTGTCTCATTTAATGGCTGCTCGATACCCACAGGCATGTTCTCTCGGCGACTCTCGCTATCAATTCCTATCTAGCGTCAAATCTCCCGATGAGGAACTGAATCAACATGATGCTACGGGCGAACAAAGGGATGTCTATCATCTGGGTTGCCTGATTCACCAGATTCTCTTTGGTATTCCCCCCGCTGGCTCACCACCCGATTGGGACGCATCCGTCGACACCCAAGGCTCATTCCTAACCCTTCATCAAGTGCTTGCGCATTCAATCTCGTGGGACTGCACAGTCCGATACAAGAGTGCGATAGAACTTTTAGATGCATTCAACGAAGCAGTAGAACCCCCGGGTGTGGGTGCAGAGGTTATAAAGCGCCTTGAAACTTTCAAAACTATTCCGTCCCAGATGAAATTCTTCATGCGGTACCCATTGCATGAAGAGATAAAGGATAACGATTTTATTACTATCTGGCGGTCTGAGTCGGTCGATGGTCCGATGCTAGTCAAACTATGGAAACGAGCAGCATGGGTTGACGGCTCGACTGACCACCCACGCATTCTAGATTTTCTGGAACGAGCGCGTCACTTCAGCATCACTCATCCACCAGGATGCGTGCCGATTAAGGCAGCATATTGGTTGAACGATGCCTTTGCCCTAGTTCAACCCTTCATAGACGCACCGAACCTCGCTGAACACCCCTTCCTGCAAAACAAGAGTGAAGTAACCGCTGATGGGGCTTTGAGATTTTCGCTAAACTTGGTGCAAACGGTTATCACACTCCATGAGTCTGGTGTGAGTCACGGAGATCTGAAGCCCCAAAATATCTTAGCTTGTGGCGACGAGCCGGTGCCTCAGTTTGTAGACTATCTAGATTTCTGCAGCAGTAGTGATGGTGAGCTCCGAACGACAGCTTATTCTCCTGCAGCCGGGGGCACAGTTGAACGAGATCGGTATGCTACCACACGAATTGTCGAAGAAATCCTTACAGGAGTCGCCCTTTCATCGGCTGCTCAAACGGAGGTTGTAACGGGGATAGAAAAATGCCGTGGCGGAGACGCACTAGCGAACGCAACGCTCCTACCGCTACTAGACGCTTTGCAACGTGCTTTAAACCCACCTTCTCAGCCAAAGTTCCGACAGCTTAGCATCGGAATTCCCACTGCGCCTACTAAAGAGTTGCTCCCTGACGACGATGGTTATGGGTACGGTGTAATCGGGGCCGAGTTCTTTATACGCGGCCTGACCGATATTCTCTATTTCAAAATTAAAGGTTCACGAATCACGTTTGCTCGCCATGTAACCGCCCCGCAGGTCGTTCATCGTCGCCTCTACGCACTTCAAACCGGGATAATACGTGCAGAGATCTCGGTTCGCGGCGGAGTAGCCCCCAACTATAAGCAGTTCCAAAGCCTTCTTGAAGATCCAGAATTCGCCGAATTTATCAAGCCGGTGGGCTCGTTGCAATCTACAGTTGATGACGAAGTAGACGTTGACTCCGATGAGATAGATCTTTTTGATAGTGCCCCTACTACCAGTGCTGAAACCGATGAAGATGCGGTCACAGAATTGGTGGAGTCCAGCCGAGGTACGCAGCGCTCCAGTGTACCCGAGTTGTGGCGGACTATGGTCGATGTCGAGGTCAACCTAACGAACGAAGCACGAGCCGTTGGTCCAAGCACGCTGCGCCGCGAAAGCGGGGTTCACGCAGTGCCAATCGAACTCCTCCATGGCCATTTTGAGTTCGATAAGAGGGATCGGGTAAGCGTCGAAAGACTTGGGAATGACGGCCGCTGGCGTAGAATTGGATTTCTCGATCTGGCCAAATCTAGCGCTGAATTCATACAAATCGAAGCGATCGCTTGGTTTGAATCTGTCGGACACCTAGTCGACCAAGATCAGCGACTTCGCTTTACCAGCACTATGGAGTACGCGAACATATCGAGGCGCGCTGCGGCGGTCAAACGCATTCTAAGTCGGCGCTCAATTGTCCCTAATCTTATCGACTATTTTGATCCCGCCTGCTCGCCTGAACTTCATCACGTCCCAATTGAGGTTGATGTCGCCGAAATCATGGACTTGTACGGCCTGAACAAGACCCAGGCAATTGCCTTTGCTCGAATTTTCAATGTACGACCACTTGGACTTCTCCAAGGCCCGCCGGGCACAGGAAAAACCAAGTTCATCGGAGCTCTGATCCATTTCGCACTTACACGTGGTTATGTACGAAACGTACTCCTCACTAGTCAATCACACGAAGCCGTAAACAATGCCGGCCAAGCGGTGCTTAAGTTGTTTCCAGACAGTGAGCAAGCACCGAGCATACTTCGCATAGGTCAAGAGGATGACGTTTCAGACCAACTTCTGCCATATCACGTACTGCGTGTTGAACAACTTTACAAAGACAATTTCAAAGCCACACTTAAGCCTCGTTTAATGACAGCCGCCGCTGCCATTGGAATATCTGAGGAGGCAGCCAGTCAGGTCACCTGGATAGAAACATCGATTCGCCCGATTATAGAAAGTCTCAACAAGTTGGCAGAGGATACAGAGATCGACGGTGTACGTGAGCGGCTACATAGCCAGTTGAGTACACTTAGTACCATGGTTACTAACATGAGTATTGACGTCGACATCCCCCTGATCAGCCAGCTACCTACACCGCACCTGCTAGATGACATCTACGACGCCATTGCGACCCAAACTGGGTGTGCACCCGATGGTATCGCCAAGCTGCGGTCGGTTGCCGTTCTTTCAAGAGATATTGTAAGCAGCGTGTCAACAGCAGAGCGCAGCTTTGAGACGTTCCTCGCAGGCACTCGGCAGATCGTAGCGGGCACATGTGTGGGCCTTGGCAGGTCTTCACTTGGCTTAACGTCTACGGCTTTCGATCTCGTGGTCATCGACGAGGCTGCGCGCTGTACCGCAAGCGAACTTTCGGTACCAATGCAAGCCGGTCGCTGGTGTGTGCTGGTAGGCGATCAAGCTCAACTCGAGCCTCGTGTTGACGAGACAGTACTTTCACTGGTCGCGGAAAAAACAGGTTATTCCGCTAACGACATTACTGAGAGTGCTTTCCAGACAGTCTTCGAGTCCAGCTTTGGTGAGAGTATTAGTCAACGCCTACTAATACAGTATCGCTCTCTTCCGCCGATCGGCCGACTAGTATCAAATTCGTTCTATGAGCAGTCTTTGACCCCTGGCCGGTTGATATCGGACGTGGCTGATTCAGACTACCCGTCCGCGCTGAACTCTCCCTTGACGTGGGTCTATACCGATGACATGCGCGAGGAAGCACACCAAAAACCGGATTACAAAAAAGGATCCAAAAGTCTTACTAATCGCATCGAATGCGAACTCATTGCCGGCATGCTGATGGATTGGGATCGCTGTCCTAATTTCATCGATTGGCTTGAGAGGAAAACTGAAAGGGAACCTGCCATCGGGATCATTTGCTCCTACGGCGCGCAAGCTACGGCTATCAGGCACAAACTCCAGCTGGCACGACTCAGTGACACGATGAGGGGAGCTATTAAAGTTGGTACCGTAGACAGTTACCAAGGTAAAGAGAATCGCATAGTTATCCTGTCGCTTGTTCGAAATAATTTCGATGGGAAGCGGATCGACGGCAAGCCAACGATCAAGCCAGGTTTCATGTCACGTCCGAATCGCATCAACGTAGCTGCCAGCCGGGCGATGGATCGGCTTGTGATCGTCGGTGCAAAATCTGCATGGGCTCCCGGTGGCCCCATGGCAACTCTAAAAGAAAATTTTGATCTCGAGGTTGAGGCTGGTCACGGGGTATTTATCGAAGCGGGACAGCTGCTTGACGAACAAAGAGCGGCGCTCAGCACACCGTTTACCGCAAAACGCGCGAAAATATCTAGCAACAAGGAGGTTTCATGATCGATCTACCAACGACACTATCCTACATCGAAGTTAGTCAGGATGAGGATACACCTTCGATCATCATCGGAATCTACGATGTTCTGCTGCCATGCAGACGATATAGGGTTACTTTCAAACTCGCTGAGGTAGGAAAAGTATCTCTTACAACGGAATTCTTGCTTCGGCTGATCCACACTGTGGATGGCATGCCGGAAACAACCGTCGCAAAGTTCTTTGACTTCAAACCTCAGGAAATGGCCTATTTGCTCAACGATGCAGTAAGCCTTGGGTACATCAGTCGTGATGCTGGCCGTCTGTGGCTGACTACGGCTGGGCGCCTACTATTTGTTCCATGGGACGAAGCGCCCCAAATCTACAACGTTGAAACAAGGACTATGAGTGTCGGCTTCGACATGCTCTCTTTTTCCCCTGAGGAAAAAACAAGGATTGAGCATTTTGATAGCCGGCTCCCGGAGCTCCCAATCGACCCCGCGATTGCAGGTAATGCACGGGACCGAATACCGACCTCATTCAAGCATCACTTCAACGACCTTACATCGCGACGTCAGTTACGGCAGGTGAATCGTAAATCGCTCTACTCGATTGACGAGATCGTTTCGACGGATCGCTTTACAGCTATCGTTCCCATTGTAGTGAAAGCTCTCCGCAGCAATCCTGCGCAAGGGGAACCAGACCTTCTAACCTGGCGTGGAGAGGAATATCTCGAAAGCCGCCCGCAAATCACTTCCGCGGTAGCTCAGTTCGTTGATGAGCTTCGGATGAGCCGCCCCCCAGACGCATCTGCTCACTACCAACTCCTAGCTGACCTCGCCCCGGATCTAATGCATGAATATACCAATAAGGAAGGCGTTTCAGTTATGCGCTTCTACCGGGAGGTCTCCGCTCTGAAAGGGCGTGGTTTTTCCGTAAATCGGCGCACAGTTCCTATTCTTGGCCCACTCGTAAACGTTTCTAACGCTAAACTAGTCATTGATGCCATCAAACGTACGGCGGCTAATAGTCCAATCAGTTGTATTCCCCAGAAGTTTTATTGGAGGGCACCCGCCAACCTCTATTGGGGATTGAACCGTGCATTACCAAAACTATGCGGGCAAATCTCAGAGTATTTAGAAACTAAAACCGGGGAAGATGCGCCCTCTCCCGTGCCGGTCCTCATCCGAACGGCTGGTAATCGGGGGCCTGAGCGCGCGTTCTCAAAAACTCTGGAAATTAGCGATAAAGCGCTTCCCTCTTCGATTGAAATTCTCCTAGTACCCGGCCTTAGCGTCGCCGTTCTGGTGCATCTTCCCCTAGAAGACTCCCAGGGCCATGCTGTACCTTTGGGGTTCGTTAGCTTCGATGCGAGCGTTATCCAGCGAGTAGAGCGGCTGCTTCAAGAGGTTTCTGAAATAGAGCTACCCTTAGAGCGAGTTACGGAGGACATGATCGACTTACCGACCAACTCCTGAGATGACTGGGCACCCTAGCGCTCCTTTCTGTAACTGCCAGACTTATAGCTCGTGCTCAGGACGACCTAAACCACCTGTAATTCCTAACTCAACTGTGATTCGCGACCGCCTTTAGCGGTCGATTGAACCGGTGATCGCTATCCTAGATTGACTGGTCGCACATCGTCCATCAATGACCAGCGAATTTTAATCGCATCCATTGAAAATCAAACTATGCGCCGACTCAATAAATTCCATACATAAAAATATACATAACCATATTAAAACCAACATAATCAATTAGTTAACTCCACTCTCGAGTCTCCCTCGGGCACCAAAATTAAGAAAGGTCTTGCTTTGCAAGGCCTTTTTTTTTCGCCTGCCGGAAAGTGCCGTTGGCCGACCGGCGAGATCTCACACAGGTTCACCCCATGGAATCGTCACTGGAAACAGTCGCCCTTTTCTCCCTGAAACTCGCCTACGAGGAAGAAGGCCTGAGCCCGATTTTGCGGGATGATCTGGTCATGGGCGATTACCAGCGGGATGTGTTCGAGCTGCTGGTACGCCGGGAGGATGTCGAAACCATTCAGTTCAAGATGAACGAATGCCTGGGCCTGGCGATGGATGCCCTGGGCGGTATCGAAAAACCGTTGGGGCGTGAATTGAACAGGTTGTCGGTTGACTTCGGCCAGGCACGATCGGTGGCGCAGATGGATGCACCACTCCTCGCCCTTAAAAGCTACCTGAAGGACATCCTGTAATTCGTCATCAGCGCAGCGCTTTCACGACACGGATATCTGTGGGAAAGCCATCCGGGCCGACCAGTTTCTTCCATCCCACGTACTGGAACGTCCCGCGTTCATCGATGTAATCGCCCTTCTCCACGGACCTGCCTCCTAGCACCGCCACACGTTTTTCCTCGCCGCACCCGCCATCCGATGGTCTGACGGTATAGATCACATACGGTTTCACATACTGCGTGGCACGGAAGTGTCGGCCACAGACTGCATCGACGGTGATCATCATGGTCTTGAGGCGAGCTTCGCCATCCATGTCTTCATGCAGTTTCAGGAATGAGAGCTCACCCACATCGCTGAATCCCAGAGAGCGGGCGCGCTGGTACTCGGGGGAATTCTCGTGAGCGATCCGGCCTTCCTGCACGGCACGTTCGTTTTGCGCGGCATAATCAGCCTTGCCTTGGGCGATCATCGATTCGGCTTGCGCGATGGTGCTGTCGCACTGAGCGTACTCGCGGGAATAGAGATATTCGGGCGTCAGGTTCGGGCGGCGCTCATCGAGAGTTCGCAGGTTCTCTTCCAGGGCAAACATGATGTCGAAAGCAGTGTTGCGACCGCTCTGCACACCAGCCATTTTTTCCTGCATTCGCTGACAGTTGGCGCTGTAGTACTGCCAACTGGCCTGTGGAGCTTCTGTCCAGGCTGCGAACACCGGGGTTACCGCGAAAACGAGTGTGATCGCGCCGAACAGACGCGAGGCATTGAAGGCGGCAAACATAGGTAATCCATTACAGGAGAGAAGTGGCGCGACGCTACTATTTTGATATCTTCTCGTCCACTGCTGACAAGCGCATCAACAGCACCTCACTCCAAAAAATCGCATTCAAGGAACGAACCGCATGTATGCCTTGTTTTACTTCTTCGCCTGGGCCGCCATGTGGGTTTGGGTCGTGAAGACGCGTGGCAACTGGAATCTGCTTTTGGCCAATCTGGCAGGCGCCGCCAGCGGTTTCCTGGTGGCGCTGGCCATCTCGATTGTATGTTCCGGCCTTTTCCCCTCAGCCGTCCCTCCGTCCTCCGCAAATTTGCTCCGCGACCTGCTGGAGGTGATGACAACCGCCGGGGCGATTGCGGGAGTCTGGATGTGGATGCTCCGCCGCCCTCAACCCGAACAACCGGTGGCCCGTCACCTGCTCGCAGGCCTGTGCGGACTGACTGCCGGCGTCACGACGCTAATGTTTTTCGTACTCAACTTTCGCTGACAACGCTTACGTCACTGGTATCACGCTTCTATTTTGATATCTTGCCGTCCATCTTCAGCGTTCATCGTCGGGGCGACGCTGATTTCCGGTTTTTGCAGGTTTAAGGAAAGGATCGAATGGAGTTTCTGCGTTTTCTGGCATTTGTCGCGGCCTGGGGTTTCATGTGGCGCTGGGTGGTGAAAAACCGCGGCAGCTGGCATCTGTTTTACGGCAACCTGGTCGGTGCGGCGGGCGGCTTTATTGTGGCGATGGTGGTGCTGTCGATCACGCTTTCACTGTTCCCGTCAGCCCATCACTACGAAGCCGAGCAGACTGAAAACGTTGTGACACGGGAAGCAGAGCCAACCTCGTTGCTGCCGGAAGCCGAGTCGGCTGCAAGCCCCGCTGCGCTGAAAGCCGCGCCAGTGTTTGCCGCTATCGAGCCAGACGACAAACCCTCGCCGCCGGACTCAGCGTTGCTGCCGAACTACGCCAGTCGGGCGCCGAAGACGATGTCGGTACAAACCGTGATTGACCAGAGCGACGATCAGGGCCGCAAAGCCCTGACAGCCCTGAGCAAAAAACTGCGCAACGACGCGCAGGGTGACAAGTCGATGCTCGCGTATGTGATGTGCAGCCCGTTCGTGACCAGTACCTTGCGCTTTCCCGCTTCCGCGCGGTTTGCCGATAGCAAAAGCATCGCACCGCAACGCTTCAAGGATCAGGTCTACACCTTCAGCAATACCGTCACCGCGCGAAACATGAACGGCGACGACGTCACTTACCGTTTCGACTGCTCCGTGCAGGAACAGCCAAGGGTCGACGCGACGCCTGCCGAATGGCGCCTGTTGGCGCTGAAGCTGCAAAAGTCGGACTCTTAAGCCTCGCTTAAGGGTTGAAAGCACGGGCTGAGCTATCATCGCCAGCCTGTGCGACCTGAGTTTTGCCCTCCGATGTCTCGAATTTCTGCTGACCTGACTCCGCTGCCTCCTGTATTGGCCGGCCCGCTGTTGCGACGGCTGGAACCGACACGCATTGTGCTTTGGCTGGTCGGCAGCCGCGAACTGGCGCTGACGTTACACCTGCAAGGCATCGGAGACATTCCACTGGATGCCGGGAAATGCACGGTCATTCCTGTGGGAAGTCGTGCATTCATTCACCTGATAGACGTCAATCTCGACGGCCCCCTGCCGTCTGACACGCAGATCGATTACGACTTGTTGATCAATGGCCACCAGCGCATTGCAGACTGGGCGCCGCATCTGTTGTACGGCAGCGCCACGTGCCCGAACCTTGTCGTGCGCTCACGGATCGATCAACTGCTCCACGGCTCCTGCCGCAAACCGCATCACCCGGCGGCTGACGGATTGCTCTGTGTCGATCAATTGCTGGCCTCTGAAACCGAGCCGCAACAGCGCCCTGCCCTGCTGATGATGAGCGGCGATCAGATTTACGCCGATGACGTTGCCGGTCCGATGCTGCGGGCGATTCATGCCTTGATCGAGCGGCTCGGCCTGTTCGGCGAGCAACTCGAAGGCGCGGTGGTCAGCGACAGCGCCCGACTCTACGAACACCCGGCCAGTTATTACCACCGTGCCGATTTGTTACCGGCACTTGAGAGCAACGAGACTTTGCGCGAGCGATTTTTCGGCGGTGCGCGCAAGCCGATTTTCACCAGCAGCAGCGCGGACAATCACTTGGTGACGTTCGCTGAAGTCATGGCCATGTACCTGTTGGTGTGGTCGCCAACACCATGGACGCTGATCGATCCACAAGTCCCGAACCTGACGCCCGAACGCCGCCAGCGCTATGCACTGGAGCAGACCCGGATCGATGGCTTCAAGGCAGGTCTGGGCAATGTCGCCCGGGCGCTGGCGCACTTGCCGAGCCTGATGATCTTCGACGATCACGACATCACCGATGACTGGAACCTGTCCGCACAGTGGGAAGAAACCGCCTATGGTCATCCGTTCTCCAGACGCATCATCGGCAATGCGCTGATCGCCTATCTGTTGTGCCAGGGCTGGGGCAACAACCCGGATGCATTCACCGAATTGCTGGAGAAAACCCGGCGCCTGAGCGCCAGCGGTAATGATCGTTATTTCGACTCCCCGGTACAGGACGAACTGATCGATGAGCTGCTGCGCTTTCAGCACTGGCATTTCGTGCTGCCGACCAGCCCGGCCCTGGTGGTGCTAGACACCCGCACCCGGCGCTGGCGCAGCGAGATGGCGCTCAAGCAACCTTCCGGTTTGCTGGATTGGGAAGCCCTTTGCGAACTGCAGCAGGAACTGCTCGATCATCCGTCGGCGATCATCGTCTCGCCGGCACCGATCTTCGGTGTGAAGCTAATCGAAACCGTGCAGAAGGTCTTCAGCTGGTGCGGTTATCCCCTGTTGGTGGACGCGGAAAACTGGATGGCCCATCGCGGCGCCGCCCAGGTAATCCTGAATATTTTCCGACACACCCGTACCCCCGGCAGCTACGTGGTGCTGTCGGGGGATGTGCATTATTCCTTCGTCTACGAAGTGCTTATCCGACACCGCAAGGCCGGTCCGCGCATCTGGCAGATCACCAGCAGCGGCATCAAGAATGAATTCCCGCCCACCTTGCTGGAATGGTTCGACCGCTTGAATCGCTGGCTCTACTCACCCCGCTCGCCACTGAACTGGCTGACCAAACGCCGACGCATGCGCATCGTGCCGTACGTTCCCGAGCATGCCGAAGCAGGTGAACGGCTTTGGAATTCGGCAGGAATCGGTCAGGTGTTTTTCAATGAACAAGGGCAGCCCCGGGACATCATTCAGCACAACTCGAACGGCGCGCCGAAGACCCGGATGCTGGCGCCGGATCTGATGGATTATCCTGATTAAGGTCTTCCTAATTTCCTACATGAAACTGCACGGCTCTTTGGAAAAGGATCACTGGATTTACAGAAACGTCTTTTGAAATTTCGTTTGATACTGGCTGCTAATTGAATTGGAGCCAGTCGATGCAAGCCAAAAACAACGATGAGCCTGAAAAAACAGCCAAAAGGTCGAAATCCGCATTTCAGGTAATGGATGAAACAGAGTACCTACTGAGCTCCCCGGCCAACGCCCAGCGGCTCTTCAATTCGATTGCCCAGATGATAAAAATGGTTGCCGCAAAAGCGGCAACCACTTCGGACCAAATCACGACAGTTACTTCACCTCAAGCATCCGCCCCACTCCCCTCACAATCATCCCCACCTCCCGCTCATCAATCGTCAGCGGCGGCAGCAACCGGATCGTCTTGCCGCGGGTGACGTTGATCAGCAAGCCGTGATCCCGCGCGGCAATCAGGGTCAGGTCGCGGATCGGCTGTTTCAGTTCGATGCCGATCATCAATCCCAGCCCGCGAATCGCCATCACATTCGGGTTGTCCGCGAGTTCAGCCCGCAGGCGGCTGAGCAAACGCTCGCCTTGTACCCGGGCATTTTCCAACAGGCCCTGTTCTTCGATGATGTCCACCACGGTGCAACCCACCCGACAGGCCAGCGGATTGCCGCCGAAGGTGCTGCCATGGCTGCCCGGCGTAAACAGTTCCGCTGCCCGGCCGCGAGCCAGGCAGGCACCAATCGGCACGCCGTTGCCCAGGCCCTTGGCGAGTGTCATGACGTCGGGGACGATGCCTTCATGCTGAAACGCAAACCACCGGCCGGTGCGACCGATGCCGGTCTGGATCTCGTCGAGCATCAACAGCCAGGCGTGGCGATTGCAGAGTTCGCGCAGCGCTTTCAGGTAACCTGGCGGCGCCATTTGCACGCCGCTTTCACCCTGGATCGGCTCGACCAGAATTGCCACGATCCGCTCGCCATGTTGCTGCTGCACCAACTCCAGCGACTCGAGATCACCAAATGGCACTTTAACGAAATCCCCCGGCAACTCGTTGAATCCCAGGCGTACCGCCGGGCCATCACTGGCGGACAAAGTGCCCAGGGTGCGGCCGTGAAAAGCGTTGGCCATCACCACCACCAACGGCTGTTCGATGCCCTTGCGCCACCCGTGCAGGCGCGCCAGTTTCAGCGCGGTTTCGTTGGCCTCGGCACCGGAATTGTTGAAGAACGCCCGTTCCATCCCCGACAACTGCGCAAGTTTGAGCGCCAGTTGCTGCTGCCAGTCGATGCTGTAGAGATTGGAGGTGTGCAACAGCAATCCCGCCTGCTCGCTGATCGCCGAAACAATTCGCGGATGCGAGTGGCCGACATTGGTCACCGCCACACCCGCGACGGCATCGAGATACTCGCGACCGGCCTGATCCCACAGACGGGTGCCCAGACCTTTGGTGAAACTCAGGGCCAGCGGTTGGTACGTGTTCATCAGGGCGGCGGTCATGACTTCAAACTCCAGTGAAGGTCGGTGTGTTTGCAGTATGGTTAGCCACCAGAGCTGGATAAACTCGGCAAAACTTCAATCATTTATAAGCAGGGCTTGATAATGGATCTGTTCCAGTCGATGAGCGTCTACGTCAAGGTCGTGGAAACCGGCAGCATGACGGCCGCCGCCCTGCAGTGCGAAATGTCCACGACCATGGTCGGCAATCACCTGCGGGCACTGGAGCAGCGCCTCGGCGTACAACTGCTGCAACGCACCACCCGCCGTCAGCGGCTGACCGAATTCGGTACGGTCTATTACCAGCGCTGTCTGGAGGTGCTGGGGCTGGTGCAAGACTCCGAACGGCTCGCCGAGCAAACCCTGGATGAGCCGCGCGGCTTGCTGCGCATCACTGCGCCACTGACCTTTGGCGTCGAACGCCTGGCTCCGGCGCTCAGCGAGTTTTCCCTGCAATACCCGCAGGTCAGGATGGATGTCGTGTTGACCAACAGCCGTCCGGATCTGCTGGAGAGTGGTCTCGATGTGGCGTTCCGCCTCGGCCATTTCGAGCAATCGAACCTGATTGCCCGCCCCCTGATCGACTACACCCTGACCGTGTGCGCGTCTCCGGATTACGTGGCCCGGCGCGGCATGCCCCTGACGCCTGAAGACCTGCAACAACACGATTGCCTGTCGTTCGCCTACCCCGCCGGCGATGACTGGCAATCGGTGGAAAAGCGCTGGCGCCTGAGCGGTCCTGAAGGTGAAATCATGATTGATGTCAGCGGGCCGATGCTGATGAACACCTCGGCCGGTTTGCATCAGGCGGCGCGTACCGGGATGGGCATCGTGATGCTGCCCGATGCACTGGTGGAGCAGGATCTGCGCGACGGCAGACTGGTGGCGGTAATGCCCGACTACCAGCCACCGAGCCGTCCTTTGCATCTGCTTTATGCACAGGATCGTTATCGGCTGCCGAAGCTTCGGCGCTTCGTCGAGTTTGCAATGAAGACATGGGGGAAAAGCTGACTACGCTTGGCATCAGTTCAATTGCAATCATCTGGTCATCAAGGATTCGATCACCCAATGGAAAACGATCTGACGGTACGCGATCTTCAACCTGCCGAAACAGAATCAGTGCGGTTGTTTCTCGGACAACACGGTTGGGGACATCGAGTCGGTTCCGCCGAATATTTTGCGCAGTTGATTCGAAACTCTCAGCGGACGGCTGTTGCACGGTGGGACGAGCAGATCATCGGCTTCGCCCGGGGCATTACCGATGGTTTGTCCAATGGCTATCTGTCGATGGTGGTCGTCGATGTACAACACCAACGCCAAGGCGTGGGCCGGAAACTGGTCGAGCATGTGATGGGCGACAACCCTGACATCACCTGGGTACTGCGAGCCGGGCGCGAGGGAGCAGAAGCATTTTTTGCCAGCCTGGGATTTGAAACCTCGGTGATTGCAATGGAGCGCCCGCGATTGAAATAACGGGCACTTACTACGGCCCCGGCTATTATCCACCTTCCCCTTTTTCAGCATGGATGCTGCGCGATGCTCACGATTCTGCAAAACACCCCGATTCGGGCCTACGTGTTTTTTCTACTTGTAGTTTATTTCGGCATCAAGGCGTTTTCTCCCCGCCGCGAAAGCCGTCTCTCGATGCTCATCACACCGCCGGCGTTTCTGGCGTGGTCGTTGTACTCCGTGAACTTGACGATCGACCCGGTTTTGTTCCTTGGCAGTTGGTTTGGCGCGCTGTTGCTGGGCAGCCTCTCGGCCTGGCTGGTTTTTTCCCGCAAGGGCGTGGCACTCGACGATACCGCGACGGGGTTGATCATGCCGGGCACCGTGAAAATCCTGATCATGTTCCTGATGTTCTTTTTCGCGAACTATTACTTCGGCTATCAGGATGCCGTAAATCCGCAGCTGGCCGCTTCATCCGACATGCTGCTGCTCAAATCCACGGTGTCGGGGTTCATGTGCGGCCTGATCAGCACCCGCTCGCTGAAGCTCTACTGGGCACTGCGAACCCTCGCTGCCCGACAGTCGCCAGTGACCGCACAATAACCATTGCACAACCGGTGATCACGACCCGCTTTTCACCAGCACCGGTTTCTCCTGATAACGCTCGGCGAACAGTTGCTTCAACTGCGCCACCTTCGGCAGGTCGTTGATCACGATGTACGGATAGGTCGGATGTTCCGTCAGGAAGTCCTGGTGATAGTCCTCCGCCGGATAGAAGCCGTTGTATTTTTCCAGTCGGGTCACGATGGGTTTGCTGTAGGCATGCGCCGCATCAAGCTGGGCGATATAGGCCTGTGCAACGCGTTGCTGATCGGCATTGACCGGGAACAGCGCCGAGCGATATTGGGTGCCGCTGTCCGGGCCCTGACGGTTGAGTTCTGTCGGGTTGTGGGCCACCGAGAAGTAGATCTGCAACAGGCTGCCGTAGCTGACCTGGGTCGGATCGAAGGTGACTTGCACCGACTCGGCATGGCCCGTATCGCCCTCGCTGACCCGCTCATATTCCGCTGTATTCGCCGCGCCGCCGGCGTATCCGGAGACGGCTTTCTGCACACCTTTGACGTGCTGGAAAACACCCTGCACACCCCAGAAACAGCCGCCGGCGAAGACTGCCGTCTCGCTGTGCGCCTGGGTGTTCTCATCAAGAGTTGGCGGTGGAATGACCACGCCTTCCTCAGCACCGAAGGAAAACGCCGAGCACTGTCCGATCACTCCGGCCGCCGCAACGCCCAACAACAGACGACGCCAGATAATTCGAGTTTTCATGTCACGCACTCCTGATCAGCCGAAGGTAAAGGCGTAGGCCGACACGCCCGGATCGAGAAACTCGATGCTGAAGGTTCGGTCCCTCACCCCATCGGTTTGCCGCACCAATTGATACAAACGCTGTTCGGTGACCCGACCACTGCCGTCCGGCGCCACGTCGACACCGTGGGCATCGCCCGGCGCCTGACCGTCGATGGTCACTTTGAAGCGCACCGGTTTGCCGTCCGTTCCCGGCCCCAGCACCAGATGCAGGTCACGGGCATGGAAGCGGTAAACGATACGGCTGGCCGGCGCGCTGGCGGTCGCGCGCTCGGCACCGACGGCCCATTGCCCGCCCAGACTCCAGTCATTCAGAGCCAGGTTGGTCGGCGCCGTGTAAGCCGCCACCTTGTCAGGCACGAGGCTGGTTTCCGGTACGAAATGTTCCGCACGCTGGTAGCCGACGTAAGTTTCCGGCGACAGCACCTGATTCATGTCCGGTGCCAGCTGCACGCCTTGGGCATCGGCATTGATCAGACCGTCGGCAACAGTTTTCGCACCGGCCTCACGCAGTAGTTGCTGGATGACCCGTTCCGATTCGGCGTAGTCCCCCTCGCCAAAATGGTGGTAACGAATGCGCCCCTGGGCGTCGGCAAAGTAATGCGCCGGCCAGTATTCATTGTTGAAAGCACGCCAGATCTTGTAGTCGTTATCGATGGCTACCGGGTAGTTGATACCCAGTTCCTTCATGGCTTTGGTGACGTTGCCTACATCACGCTCGAAAGCGAATTCCGGTGCATGCACGCCGATCACCACCAGGCCCTGATCCTTGTACTTCTCGGCCCAGGCTTTGACGTAAGGCAAGGTGCGCAGGCAGTTGATGCAGGAGTAGGTCCAGAAATCCACCAGCACCACTTTGCCCTTCAATGCCTGAGCATCAAGCGGCGCGGAGTTAAGCCATTGCACCGCGCCATCGAGCGGCGGCAACTGACCTTCGATCGGCAGCGAGCCCGGTGCCTTGGCGGCCATTTTCATCGCGCCGCCAGCAGCCATCATGCTGCCGTTTGCCGCGTCATCCGCTGCGGGAATCTGCGCCATCATCGTGCCGTTGCCCTGAGGAGATTTCCCCGAAAGCCTGCCGACCAATGCCTGCTCCAGCCCTCCGGTAGAGGCCGTCGACACCCGCGCCAGAATCCCGGTATCGAGGCCCAGCGCGATGGCGGCAACACCGGCCAGCATCGCAGCGCCAAGCCCGCGTCGAATCCACTCGCCAGTCCCGATCGAGCGCTTCATCAGCGCGAAGACCTTACCGCCCAGCAGCAGCGCCGCAGCCAGCGACGTAGCCGCGCCCGCCGCATAAGCGAGCAACAACAGCGTGGTGGCGATGCTTGCCCCTTGCAGCGCGGCACCGGTCAGAATCAGCCCGAGGATGGGCCCGGCGCAAGGCGCCCAAAGCAGCCCGGTGGCGACACCGATCAGAAACGACGCGCCGGGACGCGGACGATTGTCCTGGCCGGCAGCCTCCGACAGGCGACTGCCGGCGGACACCAGCGGCCGGGTCAGGCGCTCGGCCAGATGCGGCAGCAGCAAGGTCAGCCCGAACAGTGCAACGAACAGCAACGCGAGCCAGCGACCGTACTGATTGACTTGCACCACCCAACCGCCGCCCACCGCCGCCAGTGTCGCGACGAGGGCGAAGGTCAGTGCCATCCCGGCCAACAGCGGCAAGCCACTCTTGATAAACGGCTGCCCGGTGCGAGCGAAGACAAAAGGCAGAACCGGCAGGATGCACGGGCTGACGATCGTCAGCACACCGCCGAGATAAGCGAGAACCAAGAGCCACATGGTGTAGTCCTGTAGTGAGTGAAGATTGCAGGCGGGCCATGACTCAGGCCGCCACGGGTTTGAAGGTCATGGCCAGGCCGTTCATGCAGTAGCGCAGACCGGTGGGTTTGGGCCCGTCGTCGAACACATGGCCAAGGTGACCGCCGCAACGCCGGCAATGGACCTCCTCCCGGGTCATGCCGAAGGAGCGGTCCTGACGGGTGGCCACGGCGTGTTCCAGCGGCGCCCAGAAACTCGGCCAGCCAGTGCGGCTGTCGAACTTGGTGTCCGACGAAAACAGCGCCAGATCGCAGCCGGCACAGGCGAATGTGCCGGCCCGATGCTCGTTGTTCAGGGGACTGCTGTAGGCCCGTTCCGTGCCTTCCTTGCGCAGCACGTCGAATTGTTCGTCGGTGAGCAGCGCATGCCATTCACTGTCGCTGTGGGTCACTTCGAACGCTTCGTCGGCAAACGCCTCGCCGACCAGCGCCGAGCCCGTGGATAACTTTGGCAATACACCCGCCAGTAACGCTGCAAGCCCCAGCCCGCCGCCCGTTGCCAGAATCTGTCGCCGTGAAAACATGGCCGTCTCCCAAAATTCCAGATGCCTGTCGTGGAACACAGCCTAGGCTTGGGTTGATCGCCAAATCCTCACGGGAAGTTAAACAATTCGTGATAACTCGCCCGGAGGAAAACCCGCACAATGCGCACATTGCGCCGAAGGATTGAGCTTCATGGAACAGACCAAACGCGTCCTGGTGGTCGAGGACGACCTGCACATCGCCGACCTCATCTGCCTGCATCTGCGGGACGAACAATTCGAGGTGGTCCACAGCGCCGACGGCGACGAAGGCATGCGCCTGCTGCAGCAAGGTCACTGGGATGCATTGATCCTCGACCTCATGTTGCCCGGCGTCGACGGCCTGGAAATCTGCCGCCGCGCCCGGGCCATGGCCCGATACACACCGATCATCATCACCAGCGCCCGCTCCAGCGAACTGCACCGCATTCTCGGCCTTGAACTGGGCGCCGACGATTACCTCGCCAAACCGTTTTCGATGCTTGAACTCGTCGCCCGGGTCAAAGCCCTGCTGCGCCGGGTAGACGCCATGGCCCGCAACCTGAAGATGGACGCAGGCAGCCTGAGCCTCGACGGCCTGACCATCGACCCGATCACCCGTGACGTCGCCCTGAACGGCCAGCGCCTGGACCTCACCCCGCGTGAATTCGACTTGCTGTACTTCTTCGCCCGCCAGCCGGGCAAGGTGTTTTCGCGCATGGACCTGCTCAACGCGGTCTGGGGCTACAGCCACGAAGGCTACGAACACACGGTCAACACCCACATCAATCGCCTGCGGGCGAAGATCGAGGCAGATCCGGCACAACCGGTGCGCATCCTCACGGTGTGGGGCCGTGGCTACAAATTCGGTACGGGTACAGAACAACCATGAAACTGACCCTGACGCAGCGCCTGTCCCTGGTATTCGCCGTGTTGCTGCTGGCGTGCTGCGGCACGTCGGCGTGGCTGCAGGTGCGCTCCAGCCAGATGCATGAGCTGGAGGTGGTGCAGGGGCTGTCCCGGGATCTGGCGCAGCACATCGCCCACGACACAGTGCTGATGGACAGCCACGGCCTGATGCCCGGCGCGGTGCGCGAACTGTTCAGCCAGTTGATGCTGGTCAACCCGAGTGTCGAGGTGTACCTGCTCGACACCGAAGGCCGGATCGTCGGCAACGCCGCACCGGAAGGACGCCTGCGTCGGCAGACTGTCGACCTGCAACCGATTCGACGACTGCTCAATGATCAACCGCTGCCGATCCTTGGCGACGACCCGCGCAGCATCGACGGCCGCAAGGTGTTCAGTGCCGCGCCGTTGCAGGTCAACGGCAAGCCAGCCGGTTACCTTTATGTGGTCCTGCTCAGCGAAGCGCACGACCGTTTCGCCGAGCGCGGCGCCACCAGTGCGGCGCTGAATACGGCGCTGCTGTCCATCGGTCTGGTGGCGTTCCTGTGTCTGATTGCCGGTTTGACGGCATTCAACCTGATCACCCGGCCATTGCGTCGGTTGACCGAAACCGTGAGTCGCTTCGACATCGACGGCGCACCGCAATCGCTGCCAATCGCGCCGACGCCTGTGGACAAGTCTGCCGACCCGGACGAAATCGCCGTGCTCGACGCAGCGTTCCGGCAAATGCAAAACCGCCTCGGCGAACAGTGGCGCTCTTTGACCCGTCAGGATCAGGAGCGCCGGGAACTGGTGGCGAACATTTCCCATGACCTGCGCACACCGCTGGCTTCGCTGCATGGTTACCTGGAAACGCTGTCTCTCAAGGACGCCACCCTGTCTCCGGAAGAACGCCGCCGCTATCTGGGGATCGCCCTGGATCAGAGCCGCAAGGTCGGCGGGCTCGCGCAGTCGCTGCTGGAGCTGGTGCGCCTTGAGCATGGCTTCGTGCAGCCTGTGCTGGAGCAGTTTTCCCTGACCGATCTGGTCCAGGACATCTTCCAGAAATTCGAATTGGGCGCCGAGGCGCGGAACGTCGAGCTCAAGGCCAGTTTCAGTGCCAACCTGCCGACCGTCTGCGCTGACCTCGGGCTGATCGAACGGGTGCTGACCAACCTGTTCGATAACGCCTTGCGCCATACGCCGCCGGGGGGCGAAATCGAACTCGGTCTGAAACCCCAAGGCGCGCTGGTTGAAATCACCGTCAGTGACACCGGCCCCGGCATCGCCGCCGAGTTGCGTGAAGGTTTGTTCCTGCGTCCGTTCAATATCGGCGGCGCGCGACGCGACGGCGGACTGGGCCTGCGGATCGTGCACCGGATCCTGCAACTGCACGGGCGCGAGATCCGGTTGCTCGATGTTGCAGGACGGGGCGCGACCTTTCGCTTCTCGCTGCCGGTGGATCAACAGAACGCCGAACAGTGGATCGTTCGTTCGATGAACCTGAATACGCCGGGCAAATAATCAACTCCATCGGGCCGTTGCTCCGTGACAACACTGCCCCGCTCCCCTAAATTAGTCGGCCTGAAAAAGCCCCCCATGCTTTCTCGTCTTATCCCAAGTTAAAAAAGTAGTGAAATTTCAATGTCCGATTTCAACACCGCTGAATCCGTAGTCACCCTGTCGTCCAAAGCGGAATACGAAAACTCCATCAATCTTTCACAACACATTCCACAAGCGAAGATCATCAGCGAGATGGTGCTCGACGCGTTCCAGTCGACCCGCGAGAGTGAGCAGATCCGCGAGCTGCGTGCCGCGATCCGTCAGGCCCATGATCGCTTCGATGACGATCTGGCCTACGAGCTGATGGGCCAACTCAAGCGCCTGAAAGACGCCGAGGCGGCCGACATCGCAGCCCTCGAAGACCTGAGCAGCAAGTTCCCGATCAGCCGCATCCTGTCCAGCTTCAAGGACGATCCGGCATTCCAGGAAATCGTCTACGGCCTGGCCCTCAAGGTGCTGAACCAGACCCATCAGGCGATCAGCAACCCGAGCGGTGGCAAGAGCAAAGCCGCGCGCGCCAAGAAAGACGTCGAAGTATTCAGCATCAGCAAGGACGGCATCAGCGTGACCCTGCCAATGCGCACGCCGCGTTCGCGCCTGAGCGTGGATCGTGAGGCGCTGGAATTCCTCGGTTTCACCTTCGTCGGTGAAGGCGAAGAAGCAGAAATCGAAGGCGAGACCTTCGTTGACAACACTGGCACCGAACACGCGATCAACCGCAAGAACATCATCACCGCCCTGCAACAGCAGACCGCGTTCGATGGTTACAGCATCGCTGCCCAGTAAGCGCAGCGCTGACGAAAAAGCCCCGCTCTGAATCTCAGGCGGGGCTTTTTGTTGCGCGGCTTTCAGCGATTACGCCGACGGATGTACCGCCGCGATCATGTCGACTTCGATGGCCGCGTTTTTCGGCAACTGATAGACGCCGACGGTTGTACGCGTATGGCGGCCGGCATCCCCCAGCACATAACTGAAAACGTCGGATGCGCCGTTGGCCACTTCACTCAGGTCGACAAAGTCCGGTGTCGACTTCACATAGACCGTGACCCGCAACAACGCCCTGACCTTGTCCAGCGAACCGACCGCATCGACGATGAACGCCAGGCAACGCATGGCGCTGATGCTCGCGGCGGCTTGCGCGTCCTTGAGCGTCAGTTCCAGCCCGACCCGGCCGGGATACTGAATCTTGCCCTCGGTGCGCGGCACCATGCCACTGATGTACAGCTCATCGCGATGACGCACCAGCGGCGCGTAATTGCCGCCCACCGTGTTCTCGCCATTGATGTCGTAATTCAGCTCTTTTGCCAGGGCAATGAAGCGTTCGTCGCAGGTCATCCTCTCAGTCATTTCGCCCAGCCTCTTGATCGATGCGTGAAGAATTGCAGGTTACGACAGTCGAGCGCCGAGCAGTGCATGGCGCCATAACTGACAGGGTTGGATCCAAATCTAGGTTTTTTGCCGACACACCGCAACCTGTGTTTGCTTGGACAAAAAAGCCCCGCACGACATTAAACGTGCAGGGCTTTACGCAGACTTGGAAACGACTTTAAACAGCGCTCAATCGCTCGACCATATCAGGGAATTTTTCCACCAAACGGATCAGCAAGGCAGCCTGAGCGTTGGGCTTTGATTTCTCCTGCTCCCAGTTTCTAAGGGTGCTTGGACTTGTCCTGATTCTTCTGGCAAAAACGGCCTGTGACATGTGCAGTTTTTCCCGTAACGCTACGATTTCCTGAGCACCGACTTCGGGGGCTGGTTTGTCCTCAAGCGTCGTATTACGTAGCGTGATTTTTCCTTCGCGTTGAGCCGCCATCTCATCAACGCCCTGCATCAATTCTGCAAACAGGTCGCGTTTTTTCATGGGGTACCTCGTGTTTTCAACTCTTTCTCTATGGCTCCCTTGAGCGCCCTCTCTTGATCGGCGGTCAAATTCTCAAGCTCATCTTTGTCATAAATCGCAAACATCCAAAACTGGCCATCATTCATAAGCCAATAATAGATAACTCGCAAGCCGCCTCGCCTGCCTTTACCACGACGAGCATCCGCCCAACGCAGTTTTCGGAAGCCACCGGTTCGAGGCATGACATCGCCCGCATGCGGATTGCTCTGCATGTAGGTCTGTAGCTCACGATATTCGTCGTCCGTGAGGTAATGACCCAGGTTTGCGGTGAACAGAGTGGTTTCAAAGAATATTGTTCTCATACAAAAAACTATAAGCAAATTGCCTATAGATGAACAACAAACACCTTTCTCTCCGGATAAACAATCCTCAACAAAAAACCCCGCTCATCTCTCGATGAACGGGGCTTCTCGTACAACGTTCGAACCTTACGGCGCGTACGTCAGCAACAGCTCAGTCGGCACCTTGAAGTCCAGGGACATCATGACGCTCAACGCGGTGATGGTGAAGATCGAGAACACGAACAGCTTGCGTGCCCAGACCGTGTCATCCACCGCTTTGTAGCCGGTCCAGGCCATGTACAGCCAGTACATGCCCATGGCCGCGGCGACGGCGAGGTAGCTCATGCCGGCGTAGCCGCTGAAGGTCAGCATCAGGGTCGCCACGAGGAACGCCAGGATGTAGAACAGGATGTGCTTCTTGGCCACCTGGATTCCGCGCTTCACTGGCAGCACCGGAATCGATGCGGCCAGGTAATCGTTGAAGCGGAAGATCGCGATGGCGTAGGAATGCGGCATCTGCCACAGGCTGAACATCACCAGTAGGGTCAGCGCGGCCATGTCGAAGCTGTTGGTCACGGCCACGTAACCGATCACCGGCGGCATGGCGCCCGACAGACTGCCCACCAGCGTGCCGTGAACCGACTTGCGCTTGAGGTACAGGCTGTAGAAGCCGACGTAGATGATGAAGCCGATCACGGCGAACAGGGCAGCCAACGGGTTGGCCACCTTGTACAGCAACGCAACGCCGGCGACACCCAGGACGGTCGCATAGACCAGGGCCAGTTTCAGGGAGATAAGGCCCTGGACCAGCACCCGGTTCTTGGTGCGTTCCATCTTCAGGTCGATGTCGCGGTCGATGCAGTTGTTGAACACGCAACCGGAGGCCACGACCAGGGAAGTGCCGATCATGGCGGCCAGGAACACCGCCAGATCTACATGCCCTTTCGAGGCCAGGAAGAACCCGCCTGCCACAGAAAGCACGTTACCGAAAATGATCCCCGGTTTGGTGATTTGGATAAAGTGCTTGAGCGACATCGGGTCTACCTCACTTCGCCATCATGTAGGTGTGGATGCTGAACATGATCCACAGCGACAGACCGACCAGCAGCACGATCACGATGGCCGTAAAGACGAACGCAATCACGTTGTTACGTTGGGCAACGGAACGGTCCAGGTGCAGGAAGTAATACAGGTGAACGATCACCTGGATTACCGCGAACAGCAGGACGATTGCCAGCGTGGTGGACTTCGGCAGGGTCGGGAACATCACCAGGCCGAACGGGATGACGGTCAGGATCACCGACAGGATGAAGCCGATGGCGTACGACTTTACGCTGCCGTGGCCAGCATCATGGCTGTCATGGGAGTGTGCATTAGCCATTACAGGGTCCCCATCAGGTAAACAACGGTGAATACGCAGATCCACACCACGTCCAGGAAGTGCCAGAACAGGCTCAGGCAGCTCAGACGGGTCTTGTTGGTCGCCGTCAGGCCGTGCTTGTTGACCTGGTACATCATGATGCCCATCCAGATCAGACCCGCGGATACGTGCAGACCGTGGGTACCGACCAGGGTGAAGAACGCCGACAGGAAGCCCGAACGGCTAGGACCGAAGCCCTCGGAGATCAGCAGGTGGAACTCGTTGATCTCCATGGCGATGAAGCCTGCGCCGAGCAGGAAGGTCATGAACAACCAGCCCAGAACCTGCTGCTTTTTACCTTTGTACAACGCCAGCATGGCGAAGCCGTAGGTGATCGAACTGAACAACAGCAGAGCGGTTTCGCCCAGCACGTATGGCAGTTCGAAGATGTCGTGGCCCGACGGGCCACCGGCGACGTTGTTTACCAGTACCGCGTATACCGCGAAGATCGACGCAAACAGAATGCAGTCGGTCATCAGGTAGAGCCAGAAACCGTATACGGTCATCTCGCCCGAGTCGTGGTGATGGTCATCGTGCCCATGGTCGTGGCCATGGGCGTGTCCAGCATTGGTCACTAAGTTCGACATTGTTTAAGCCTGTTCCAACTTGGTTTCAACACGGGTCGCGGAAGCAGGGATCTTCCCGGCCGCTACCAGACGCTTGTGCTGCTCGGCTTCGATGCGCTCGATCGTTTCAACCGGAACCATGTAGCCCTGGTCGTCACGTGCAGCGTGGATCACGAAGTAGATGACAGTGCCGGCCAGGCTGGCGATCGCCAACCACCAGATGTGCCAGATCATCGCGAAACCGAATACGGTCAGCAGTGCGCCCATCACCACGCCAGTGGCGGTGTTGTTCGGCATGTGGATCGGCTCGTACTTGGCCGGAGTCTGGTACGCAGTACCGTTTTCCTTGGCTTCGGTGAACGGGTCGATGCAGTCAGCCTTAGGCAGCACAGCGAAGTTGTAGAACGGAGGTGGCGACGAGGTCGACCATTCCAGGGTATGGGCATTCCACGGGTCACCGTGTTCGCACATGTTTTCCGGCTTGTTGCGGTCACGTACCGAGACGTACAGCTGGATCAGCTGGCAAGCGATACCAACGGCGATCAGGATCGCACCGAACATGGCAACGTACAGGTACGGTACCCACTCAGGGTTGGTGGTGGCGTTCAGACGACGGGTCATGCCCATGAAGCCCAGTGCATAGAGCGGCATGAACGCAACGAAGAAGCCCGAGATCCAGAACCAGAACGCTGCTTTACCCCAGCCTTCGTGCAGCTTGAAGCCGAACGCTTTCGGGAAGTAGAAGCCGAAACCTGCGATGTAGCCGAATACCGCGCCGCCGATGATCACGTTGTGGAAGTGCGCGATCACGAACAGGCTGTTGTGCAGAACGAAGTCAGCACCCGGGATGGCCAGCAGTACGCCGGTCATGCCGCCGATGGCGAAGGTCACCATGAAGCCCAGGGTCCACAGAACCTGGCTGGTGAAGCGCAGACGGCCCTGGTAGATGGTGAACAGCCAGTTGAACAGTTTCACACCCGTCGGGATGGAAATCAGCATCGTCGCCAGACCGAAGAAGGCGTTGACGCTGGCACCCGAACCCATGGTGAAGAAGTGGTGCAGCCAAACCATGAAGCCCAGTACCGAGATCGCGCCCGAAGCGTAGATCATCGAGTGGTGGCCGAACAGTTTCTTGCCGGTGAAGGCCGAGATCACTTCCGAGAAGATGCCGAAGGCCGGCAGGATCAGGATGTAAACCTCAGGGTGGCCCCATGCCCAGAACAGGTTGACGTACATCATTGGATTGCCACCAAGTTCATTGGTGAAAATGTGGAAATCCATGTAACGGTCAAGGGTCAGCAGTGCCAGGGTAGCGGTCAGGATCGGGAACGAAGCCACGATCAGAACGTTTGCCCAGGTGCAGGTCCAGGTGAAGATCGGCATGTCCATCAGTTTCATGCCAGGGGTACGCATTTTCAGCACGGTCGCGAGGAAGTTGACCCCCGTTAGCGTTGTACCCAGACCCGATAGCTGTAGCGCCCAGATGTAGTAGTCCATCCCCACGCCAGGGCTGTATTGCAGACCCGACAGCGGTGGATAGGCAACCCAGCCGGTCTTGGCGAATTCGCCGACGCCCAGGGACAGGTTGATCAGCACGACGCCGGACACCAGCAGCCAGAAGCTCAGGGAGTTCAGGAACGGGAACGCAACGTCACGGGCACCGATCTGCAGCGGCACTGCAAGGTTCATCAGGCCGGTGAAGAATGGCATCGCCATGAAGATGATCATGATCACACCGTGAGCGGTGAAGATCTGGTCATAGTGTTCAGGTGGCAGGTAGCCAGGCGAACCCTCGGTGGCCATGGCCAGCTGGGTACGCATCATGATGGCGTCGGCAAAGCCACGCAGCAGCATGACCATGGCAACGATGATGTACATCACGCCGATTTTCTTGTGGTCGACCGACGTCAGCCACTCGGTCCACAAGTAAGTCCACTTCTTGAAGTAGGTGATTGCAGCGAACAACGCCAGACCACCGAGCGCGATCATCGAGATGGTGACCATCACGATCGGCTCGTGGAAAGGGATCGCTTCCCAACTTAATTTACCAAACATCGTTTACTCCTCTGCCCCGGCAGCTGAATGCGAATTCGAGTCCATATCCGTTGCCGCCACTTCTTTCTCTTTCTTCTCGTGCTTCAGCGGCTTGCCCGGTTTCATGCCTTCGTACTTGTCGACGATGGTCTGGAACAGGTTCGGCGTGACCGAGGAGTAGAGCTCGACTGGATTGTTCTGGCTTGGCTTGGCAAGGGCTGCGTATTCAGCTTGTTCAAGCTGTTTAGGTGCCTTTTTGACTTCACTTACCCAGGCGTCGAAATCTTCCTGAGAAGTTGCGATCGCTTTGAATTTCATACCGGTGAAACCAGCGCCGCTGTAGTTGGCGGAGATACCGTCCATTTCAGCGTTGCGGTCAGCGATCAGGTGCAGCTTGGTGGTCATGCCCGCCATCGCGTAGATCTGGCCGCCCAGGCCCGGGATGAAGAACGAGTTCATCACCGCGTCCGAAGTGATCCGGAAGTTGACTGGAGTGTGCGCCGGGAACACGATCTTGTTGACCGTGGCGATGCCTTGTTCCGGGTAGATGAACAGCCACTTCCAGTCCAGCGCGACCACTTCGATGGTCACAGGCTTGACGTCGGATTCGATCGGACGATACGGATCCAGCGAGTGGGTCGACTTGTAGGTGATGTAACCCAGGGCAATGATGATCAGGACCGGAATGGTCCAGACTGCCACTTCGATCTTGGTCGAGTGTGACCATTTCGGGGTGTAGACGGCGTTCTTGTTGGAGGCGCGGTACTTCCAGGCGAACAGGAAGGTCATGACGATGACCGGCACAACAACCAACAGCATCAGCAGCGTAGCGGTGATGATCAGGTTGCGCTGTTCCAGGCCGACCTGGCCCGTTGGATTGAGCAAGGTCATGTTGCAGCCTCCCAGCAACAACGTGCCGAGCAGCGGCACTAGGCCTAGTAATCTGGGGTACCTGTTTTTACTCATCTCACGACCTCTAAAGCAGCTTGCGCAATGCAGTTGGGTTTTGATCGCCAACACTTCACCCTGCCAAGGGTTGGCATTTTCTTTGGATTGAATAAGGGCCGCCCGTCGCGCGTCAGACGCTCGACAAATCCTGGGACAGCGGTCAGTTCTTATTCGAATTCGTGGTCAAAGGCCTTGTTACAGACCAATTCCATTTGGTGCGGAAAGTTGGAAGGCACCGACACCTGGGTGTCTCGCAAGCCTTTCGGCCCCTCGACACCCGACTTCCTGCTCAGTTCCTTATAAAGGTTGAACAGTGCCGGGAATTCAGTGCGGGCGATTGTAGATAGGTAGCGCCCTATACACCATGTCTTATCCCGAAATAATTTTTATCGCTCAGAGCAACAATCCATCACCGTTTTTGCAAAAGTTCCGCATGTTATCGAAATCGATTCTCAACAAAAACACCAAAAAATGTAGGTGTACCTGGCTCGGATCAGACAGTTCCGAAGACTTTTTCCGACATCGTGAAGCGCTTAAACCCCGATAACCCAAGGGCTTTGGCCAATTGCCACAGGTTGTTAAAACTGCCTGTTCCGGCACCAGCGTCCCAAAGCCGAAAAACCCTGAAACAGACCAATCCTTTTTTGTAACAACACTCCAATCCGGGCCTGCGAAAGACACTGCGACACGGCGTGTGTGACAACATGTCGCACACCTGTCGCACCGTCCCTTGCCGTTCGTCACGACGTTTTCACAAAGACCCTGAAATGCAAAACGCCCCGATTTGCGTCACTGCAAATCGAGGCGTTTGTGTTATCGGCGCACGGGCCGAAAAGTTGATTCAGCGCAATGCTTTTCGGTTGCGCGAGGTCAACAGCGGCACCAGGATCACCACCAGCACGAAGGCCACCAGTGCCCATTGCGCCAGCGACAGACCGAGGATCGGCGGGTACGGCGTCGAGCAGAAACCGTCGACCTGGAAGCCCAGCGGGAAGATCTTCGCCAGCGGCAGGTCATCGACAATCGGCTGCAGCACATCGATGCCGCAACTCACCGCCGGGTAGAACTGGGTGTACACGTGATGCCCGGCGACGCCGGCTCCGGCAATCGCGCAGATCACCACCAGCACCTCGAACACGGTGATGCTGCGGCGGGTGCGCATGGCCGCGCCGATGAACGCGAACAGCGCGATCAGCAGCAGTGCGTAACGCTGCAGGATGCACAGCGGGCATGGCGCCTCGCCCAGCACGATCTGCATGTACAGCGCGCCACCGATCAGCGCCAGGCAGATGACGCCCAGCAACACCAGATAGCGCCGTTCACGTCCCAATCGAATCGTTTCCTCGCTCATCGCGTTTCCCTTTCATGTCCATGGTTCAGCTGGCCGGCGGCTGCGCTTGCAGTTGCGCCATCAGGCTGATGTTGTCTTCGATATGCCAATTGGCCGCGATGCGACCGTTGTCGATCTGATAGATATCGGTTGCCCGGAAGTCTACACGCTGGCCCTGCCCTTTGAGAGCCTTGAACGTACCGGTGAAATGCCCGCGAAAGTGCAGATGCACCACCACGCGATCACCGGCGACGATCATTTGTTCGATCTCGCAGCTCAGGTCCGGCACCGCCGTGCGAAAGAACTTCGACGCCAGCAGCGGCCCGGTCGGCCCTTGCACCCGGCCTTCCGGCGGGGTCTTGTCGACAAACTGCGGCGACAGGGCCGCCGTGGCCAACGCCTCTTCGCCCGTGTTCCAGAAACTGCCGTAACGCCGCGCCGCCAGTTCCATTGCATCACGCTGGGTCTTGGGCAGGCTCTGATCGACGATCAGGGTCTGCGGCTGGATCAACGCGGACTCGGCAAAGGCAAACGGACTGGACAACAAGGCAACCGACAGGCCCAACGCGGCCAGGCTGAAACGACGGGAAGAGGCGATGTGCGACATGGGGGCGATCCTGATCATGTAAACGAACGAGCGCCTATCATCAGCATCGGGGAATAAACGATAAACCGGTTAAGAAACGATTAACCTTTAAACAGAATTTAAGAATCGGGGCCGTGTAACGGCCAATCGCTGGCAAGCCAGCTCCCACAGGGATTGGCGTCGTATACACAATCTGTGAACGACACCAACCCCTGTGGGAGCGGGCTTGCCCGCGATACAGACGACTCGGTCTTAAGGCTTATTCCAGAGCCGCCGCCGGCCCGAAGAACTCATACCGGCTCTGCTTCTCCGGCACACCCAGCGCCTTCAGATGACGCTTGATCGCCCCCATGAAGCCTTTCGGCCCGAGGAAGTAGGCGTCCACATCACGCTGCGCCGGCAGCCACTCGCCCAGTTGTTCCTGGCTCAACAGCCCAACCTTGTCCGCCGCCGGACTCACGCCATCATCTTCGGCGTAGCAATAGAAGCGCTTGAGTTGCGGATGACGCTCGGCCAGACCGTCGATCCAGTCACGGAACGCATGCACGCTGCCATTGCGCGCGCAGTGAATGAAATGCACCGGACGCTCGGTTTCCAGCGCCGCTTCCAGCATCGCCAGGGTTGGCGTGATGCCAACGCCGCCACTGATCAACACCAGCGGTTTGTCGCTGGCAGTCAGGGTGAACTCGCCCGATGGCGGAAACAGCTGGATGCTCGCACCGACGTGCAGTTGATCGTGCAGGTAATTGGAGGCGCGGCCGCCCGGTTCGCGCTTGACGCTGATGCGGTACTGACCTTTGTTGACCAGGGCCGAGAGCGAGTAATTGCGGCGGATTTCTTCGCCGTCGAGGATCAGCTTCATGCCGATGTACTGACCTGGCTCGGCTGCGAGAATCGGGCCCTTGTCCGCCGGTTCGAAGTAGAACGAAATGATTTCCGCGCTCTCCTCGACCTTGGCCGCGACGATGAACTCCCGCGCCCCGCGCCAGCCGCCGACGGCCTGTTCTTTCTGGTCATAGATGGCGGTTTCGGCGCCGATCAGGATTTCGGCCAATTGACCGTAGGCCGCGCCCCAGGCACTCATCACTTCCGGCGTGGCAATTTCATCGCCCAGCACTTCGGAGATGGCGCGCAGCAGGCAGGTGCCGACGATCGGGTAATGTTCCGGCAGGATTTGCAGGGCCACGTGCTTGTTGATGATCTTCGCCACCAGATCGCCCAACTGGTCGAGTTGATCGATGTGACGGGCGTACATCAACACACCGTTGGCCAGCGCGCGAGGCTGGTCACCGCTGGCCTGGTGAGCCTGGTTGAACAGCGGGCGGACTTCCGGGTACTCGGAGAGCATCATGCGGTAGAAGTGGGTGATCAGCGCTTCACCGCCGCTTTCCAGCAGAGGCACAGTGGATTTGACGATGGCACGATCCTGGACGCTAAGCATAAGGGTGACTCCTGAGCTTTCTCTAAAAGTGCCTTACGTATTCCAGTAATCGTGCCAAGTATTTTTTCTATATAAATCAATGATTTGAAATTTATGTAGTCAGATCGACACAAGCACCTCTATAGTCGCTTCGACTACAACGCGTCTCTTTGACTACAAGCCTATGTCCGCCAAATCACTGCTCACCGCCCTGCTCCCGCTGGTCTCCGACCTGTCCCGTGAATTGCCCGAAGGCGAGCGCTACCGACGCCTGCTCGAAGCCATGCGCGCCCTGCTTCCCTGCGACGCCGCCGCACTGCTGCGTCTCGACGGCGAATGGCTGGTGCCGCTGGCGGTGGACGGATTGAGTACCGACACCCTCGGGCGACGCTTCAAGGTCAGCGAACACCCGCGTTTCGAAGTGCTGCTGGCAGGCGCGGGGCCGACCCGCTTCGCCGCCGACAGTGAATTGCCCGATCCTTATGACGGGCTGGTCGACGGCCTCGACGATCACCTCGAAGTTCACGACTGCCTCGGCTGCCCGCTGTTCGTCGATGAAAAGCTCTGGGGCCTGATTACTCTGGACGCACTCGATCCCGAGCGTTTCGAACCCATCGAACTCGACGCGCTGCAAGCCTTCGCCAGCCTCGCCTCGGCCATGGTCAACGCCGCCGAACGCATCGAACGTCTGGCGATTCGCGCCGAGGACGAACATCAGCGCGCCGAGGTCTATCGCCAGGCCAGCGGCCAGCAGAACCGTGAAATGATCGGCCAGAGCAAGGCCCACAAACGGCTGGTGGAAGAAATCAATCTGGTGGGCGGCAGCGACCTGACCGTGCTGATCACCGGGGAAACCGGGGTCGGCAAGGAACTGGTGGCCCAGGCGATCCATGCCGCCTCCCAGCGCGCCGACAAACCGATCATCAGCCTCAACTGCGCAGCCCTGCCGGACACGCTGGTGGAAAGCGAACTGTTCGGCCACGTGCGCGGCGCCTTCACCGGCGCCACCAGCGACCGGCGCGGCAAGTTCGAACTGGCCAATGGCGGCACGCTGTTTCTCGATGAGGTCGGCGAGTTGTCGCTGACCGTCCAGGCCAAGTTGTTGCGGGTTTTGCAGAGCGGCCAGTTGCAGCGCCTGGGGTCGGACAAGGAGCATCAGGTCGACGTACGTCTGATCGCCGCAACCAACCGCGATCTGGCCGAAGAAGTGCGCAGCGGCCGCTACCGCGCCGACTTCTACCATCGCCTCAGTGTGTACCCGTTGCGGGTGCCGGCGCTGCGCGAACGGGGTCGCGACGTGTTGCTGCTCAGCGGTTTTTTCCTGGAACAGAACCGCTCGCGCATGGGCCTCAACAGCCTGCGCCTGAACAGCGATGCCCAGGAAGCGCTTCTGGCCTACACCTGGCCGGGCAACGTGCGGGAACTGGAACACCTGATCGGACGCAGCGCGCTGAAGGCGCTGGGTAACTGCAAGGTGCGGCCGAAGATTCTCAGCTTGAGCGCGATGGATCTCGACCTGCCGCGCGAGGTTGTGGATAACTCGCCGGAGCCGGCCAGTGCCGTCGCTTCACTGCCTTTGATTTCCGGGGATCTGCGCACCGCCACCGAGCACTACCAGCGGCAGTTGATCAGTGCCGCGCTCGAGTGCAATCAGGGCAACTGGGCCAGCGCTGCGCGTGAACTGGGGCTGGATCGGGCGAACCTGGGACGGCTGGCCAAGCGGTTGGGGATGAAGGGCTAAAAGCACACCCTCACCCTAGCCCTCTCCCAGAGGGAGAGGGGACTGATTGGGGAATATTGCAGAAGTCCGCCGACGTGAACGATCTTTACTGAATCCATAATCGACTCAGTGGGTCAGGTCGATGTAAGACGCAAGACACCTCGGTCGGCCCCCTCTCCCTCCGGAAGAGGGCTGGGCGGGCGGCGTTCCGATGAGGGGCTCTGGATCTCGACGCCATCCGACAACTGACCTAAAGCCCAACCTTTTGACGCCGATAACCCGGCATCAATAGTTTCTGGCGATTTCCACCCTCGCCCACCACCTTTTTCCACAGAAGGTTTTTATGTCTTCCAACAAAGCCCGCGCAGATTCACTTTCGCTTCTGCTGTTTACCTTGCGCAGCGGCAAGCTGATGGCGATCAACCTGCTGAAAGTCAGTGAAATCATCCCCTGCCCGCCGCTGACCAAGCTGCCGGAGTCGCACCCCCACGTCAAAGGCATCGCCACCCTGCGCGGCGCTTCGCTGTCGGTGATCGACCTGAGCCGCGCCATCGGCGAGCGTCCGCTGGAAGACCCGAACGGCGGCTGCCTGATCGTCACCGACGTCAGCCGTTCGAAACAGGGCCTGCATGTGCAGGCGGTGAGCAAAATCGTGCATTGCCTGACCACCGACATCAAACCGCCGCCGTTCGGCTCCGGCGGCTCCCGCGCCTACATCACTGGCGTGACCTCGGTGGACGGCACGCTGGTGCAGGTGCTGGACATCGAAAAGGTCATCCACGGCATCGCCCCGGCGCAGATCGACATGGCCCCGACCGAACTGAGCATGGAAGACGCCGAAGTGCTGGGCAACGCGCGGATCCTGGTGGTCGACGACAGTCAGGTGGCGTTGCAGCAATCGGTGCACACCCTGCGCAACCTCGGCCTGCAATGCCACACCGCCCGCAGTGCCAAGGAAGCCATCGACTGCCTGCTGGACCTGCAAGGCACCGCGCAACAGATCAATCTGATCGTCTCCGACATCGAAATGTCCGAGATGGACGGCTACGCCTTCACCCGGACCTTGCGCGAGACCCCGGACTTCGCCCACCTTTACGTGCTGCTGCACACCTCGCTGGACAGCGCGATGAACAGCGAAAAGGCCCGGCTCGCCGGCGCCAACGGCGTGCTGACCAAGTTCTCCTCGCCGGAACTGACCCACTGCCTGATCGAAGCGGCCAAACACGTCGCTGCCCAAGGTTACTGAGCCTTGAGCGAGACCTTCTGCTTTCTGATGCGGCGCGACCTGAGCCAGGACGTGCCGGCCATCGAGTGGCCGAACGGCATCGAACTCACCACCTACAGCGTTGAACAAGCAGCCGCCGTGCATGAACTGATGCAGATCGGTTACCGCGAAGGCGGTGGTCGGGTGCCCGCGCTGGACGTCTGGCAGCAGCAGTATGAAACGGACGCCGAATACGATCCGGCGCTGTGTTTCATCGCCAGCGATGCCGACGGCGTCATCGGTGTGGCGCAATGCTGGACCAGTTCCTATATCAAGAATCTGGTGGTGCATCCTCGTGCCCAAGGACGTGGATTGGGTCGGGCGTTGCTGCTGCATGCATTCAAGGCGTTTCAGGATCGGCGCGAAGGCTTTGTCGATCTGAAGGTGCTGGAAGACAACCTGCGAGCGCGACAGCTGTATGAAAAGTCTGGAATGTATGTGGTCCGCCGGGAATTGGTGCCCGACTGACAGACCGCCATCGCTGGCAAGCCAGCTCCCACAGGTTTCCGGGTGTTTGCAAAATCTGTATACGCCATCAATCCCTGTGGGAGCGGGCTTGCCCGCGATGACGGCCTCAAGACAACTTTTCCCGCTCAGGCATACTCCAACCTTGGCCTAAACCCAAGGATGCCCGAACCATGAAACGCCTCGCCCTCTCCGTACTGTGTCTCATCGCCCCGTTTGCCCACGCCTCCAGCCCCGACGCCTGGGCGGCGTACGACAAAACCGTGCTCGCCAGTTGCACCAAGGCCAGCGGTCTGAAAGACGCCAAACCGGTCGGCAACGCCGCGCAATTCGATGACCGCGTGGGCTACACCGCGCTGTTGCTACAAGGCCAGTACCCGCAGAAGCATATAAAGGGCCAGCAAGGCACCGAGCTGTGCCTGTACAACAAAAAGTCGAAAACCGCGTTCGTCACCGAATGGGACTCGATCCGCCCGACCGCCAAACCCTGAGCGAATGGCGCACAACTTGCTTCACTCAGGGCCTGTACGGCGACTTTATGTCGCCGATTCGCACCCTGATTGAAGATCGCCCGCTCAATGAATACGACCTTTTCCTGCGTAGGTTGCGGCAAATGCTGCACCGATCACCATGTGCCCCTGACCCTGGCCGAAGCCCGCATGTGGGCGGCCGACGGCGGTCAGGTGATCGTGCTGGTGGAGGCGTTTCTCGCCAACGGCCTGGGCCTGCCGGCGCAACAGCGTGAGCACGCGCAACGTCGTTCGGCGGTGGTGCGCAGCGGAACATCCGACGCCCATGTGGCGATCACCTTCGCCGCCTACAACGTCGGTCCCTGCCGGAATCTTGACGAAGACAAGCTGTGCCGCATCTACGAGCGCCGGCCGCTGGTGTGCCGCATCTATCCCGCCGAAATCAATCCGCACATTGCGCTGAACCCTGCCGCCAAGGACTGCCCGCCGGAATCATGGCAACAGGGGCCGGAACTGATCGTCGGTGGCGAACTGGTGGATCAGGAACTGGTGACATTGATCCAGCGCTCCCGTCAGGCCGATCGCGACGACATCCGGACCAAGGATGCGATCTGCGGCTTGCTCGGCATCCGCACCACCGCGCTCAAGGGCGACGGGTTTACCGCGTATCTGCCGGATATGGGCGTATTTGCTTCGGTGATCGATCAGGTCACCGCGCAGCCATTGAGCGAAGTCTCCAGCGAGTGGCTGTTTCATCTGTCCGGTGATGATGTGGCCGGGCAGGTGCGGGCGGCAGGCGCACAAGTGGTCACCGAACCGCCGCAGACCTACGCGTTCATTTCCCTGCGCGCGGCCTAGGATCCCTGCCGCCGCCCCCAGAACTCCCGCGCCAGCGAACGCAAATCCCCCGCCAGCCCCGCCACATCCTGTGAGTTGAGCTGGCTCTGGCGCCCTTCATCCACAGTCAACTCACACGCCGTACGAATGCTGACGATATTGCGGTTGATGTCCTCGCTCACCGCGCTCTGCTCCTCGACTGCGGCGGCAATCTGCAGGCTCATCTCGGTGATCTGCTCGACTCGCCCACTGATGCCATCCAGCGCACGGGCCGCACGCTGCGCCTGTTCGACACTGTTATCCACATGCTCGCTGCTTTGCTGCATCACCAGCACCGCATCCCGGGCGCCGTTCTGCAGGGTGCTGATCATCCGCTGAATCTCGTTGGTCGACTGCTGAGTGCGCTGGGCCAGCCCCCGCACCTCATCGGCCACCACCGCAAACCCGCGCCCGGCATCCCCGGCCCGAGCCGCTTCGATCGCCGCGTTAAGCGCCAGCAGATTGGTCTGCTCGGCGATGCTGCGAATCACCTCCAGCACCCCGGAAATCTCGCTGCTGTGACCCTCGAGCTGATGAATCACCTCGGTCGCCCGGCCCAATTCCTCAGCTAGTCGCAACACCGCGCTGCGACTTTCGCCAACCAGCAGATGACCTTCACGGGTTTCCGTCCCCGCCATATCCGCCGCCACCGACGCCTGCTGCGCATGACTGGCGACCTCGGCCACACTGGCCGCCATCTGATGAATCGCCGCCGCCACCTGATCGGTTTCCGCCTGCTGCGCCAAGGTGCTGGTATGACTGCTGTGCAAATGATCTACCAATTGCGCCGCATGCCCGGCCAGCCGTTGCGACGCATCGCCGATCCGCCCGACCACCGCGCCGACCTGAGCCTCGAGCATCTGCAAGGCGAACTCGATCTGCCCGAACTGATCCCGCCGCCCGGTATAAATGCCCTGACTCAACGGGTTGTCGGCAATCTGTTTCGCGCGTTCGGTCAGCCGCTCCAGCGGTCGCAACAACCAGCTCACGCCCAGCGCACACGCGCCACTGCCGGCCACCAGCGCAGCGGCCTCAATACCCATGGACTCCGGCCGCAGCCAGGCTTCAATCCCCAGCACCACCGCCAGCACCGAACTGGTCAACGCCACAATCCGCGCCCGCAAGCCCAACACCGGCAGCCGCTGCCAACGCGACACCTGCTTCCCACGCAATTGCGCGTAAGCCCGTTCTGCTGCCGCGATCTGCCGGGCATCCGGCCGCGTGCGTACCGACTGAAACTCCACCGCCGCACCGTTCTGCGTGACCGGCGTGACATAGGCACTGACCCAGTAGTGATCACCGTTCTTGCAACGATTCTTCACCAGCCCCATCCACGAGCGCCCTCGCTTGAGCGTCTGCCACATATGGGCAAACGCCTGCGCCGGCATGTCCGGATGACGTAACAGGTTATGCGGCGTGCCCAGCAGCTCGTCACGGCTGTAACCGCTGATCTTGATGAAGTCGTCGTTGGCGTAGGTGATCGCGCTGGTCAGATCGGTGGTCGAGAGAATGTTCGCATCCGGCGCAACATCGACATTGCGCCCGGTCACCGGGAGATTGATCTTCATGGAAAGCGCGCTCGTTTTATTGGAAAGAGTCGGCAGGGCTGCTGACTCTAAGCGCACTAATCGGTTAAACGTTGATCTGGCTCAGGAACTGAGCAATTAGCCATCACTGTGACCGAAAATCACAGACGATGGCTGCAGGAGGGAAGTGAATCAGCGCTTGCCCATCGAACGACGAGTGCCCGACGGGGCCACACCCGGGGTCCTGGCGTGACGGTCACCGTCCTTGCCCTTGAACTGCGGCTGCTTGGCGGCTTTGGCGGCGGCCAGTTCACCTGGCTTGAACGGAAACTTGAACGCAGGAATGGTCGGCTTGGATTCGCCGGCCTCGGCCAGCTCTGCCGGGACATCGCTCACAGCGTTGTCGATTGGGGAAGTCATGAAAGCTCCGGAAAGCAAAAAGTCCGGCCCGGTGAATGAGCCGCGAAGGCGCGCAGTATACCTGCGCGCGAGGAGTTTAAAGAGTCCCCGAAAGTGCATGACCGGTGCCTTTTGGGGACTCGTCGACTAGCGGATCACGTCTGCGGATCTACCCGATCCAGCGCCCGGTTCACCGCCAGCTCCGCCAGCATGATGATCTGCTGGATCCCGAGCGCCGTACTGCGCTGCGAACCTGTGAGTTCATTGGCGAAATTGCTGGCGATGGTACTGGCCGAGGCCAAGGATTCGCAGGCATTGACCAACAGGCTTTCGGTATCAACGTTGGGAGTGACCATGAACATCGTGCTCGGGCGCGGCTTGGAAGGGTTGGGGCAGAGGTAGTAGTCGAGGGCGCGTTTGATGGCTTCGCGGTTACGGGCGAGGTCTTCGGCGCGCATGGCTTCTTCGAGAGGGGTGGGTGATTCGAGAGGTGGGTCGGGTACGGGCTTCGTCATTGAAATGTTCCTGTTCAATAGCCAGCACTCGTCGTTTCTCACGCGACGAAGTGGTGGCAGCTATGTGCGGAGTGAGAAACCGGTAGGAACAGATCCGGCCGGACCGAAGTCCGCCCGCACACAGCCGCCATAAAACATTGCAAGCAGCAGATAAGCCGGCGGCAATTATGGTGGTACTGATGATGGATTAACAGTTCCTAAGGGTTCTCACACCCGATCACAGAGTTTTCTGCGACAGCCAAAGACTAGAGAGCGCGTTTCCGACGGACAACCTGAAAACGTTGTGGGAAGAGTCCGGAGTTGTTGTTGAAATTTAAACAACTTCAAGAGCTGCCCTCACCCTAGCCCTCTCCCGGAGGGAGAGGGGACTGACCGTGTTGTTTGGGAGGGCTGCGCCGACGTGACATACCGTGGTGAACTCGGGTTTTAAAAAACACACATCTCGCACCTGCCTTTGCCTTTGCCTTTGCCTTTGCCTTTGCTTCCACCACTCAAAACGATGAGCGTTAGCTCGAGTACCGCTTTTGACGTACCGGCCCCATCGGAAGGCTGAGTGGAGGGGTTTATCCGGGGGTGGGAGCGCAGCGACCGTTTGGCGAAGCCAAACACATCGAGAGGAGGTGCAGCGAAGCAAACCGTAGGCGATGCCCCCGGATGAATCCCGGAACGAAGGAACGCCGAGCCTCAGCGAGGTGCCGAACGCCGGGGCCCAGCCTTTTGGTTACTTTTTGGCGTTTGAAAAAGTGACCCGCTGTAAGAGCGGAACCGCCAGCCGCAACACCCGAAGAAACGGATATTCACCCATAACCCCAAGAACCTGGTCGGCCCATAGGCCGCCAAGTCAAAGCCGAAACTGACAGCGCCGTCAGTTAGCCGTCACCCTCCTGACCCCCAAACAAGTTTATAAAGAACCAACCTGCCCAAACCCCGTCCCCCTGGCGCCCCACAAGCATGCAAATCCAGAAGAAAAAGGCCCTGCTCGCCACCCTGCTGATCGCCCTCGCAGCCGCCGGCCTGTGGTATGCGATAAAACCCGCACCCGCCAAACTGGCCGCCCCGACTGCAATCCCGGTCAGGGTCGTCGCCGTCAGCGAAAAAGACGTCCCCCGCTACACCAGCGGCATCGGCTCGGTGCTCTCGCTGCACAGCGTGGTGGTACGTCCACAGATCGACGGCATCCTCACCAAGCTGCTGGTCAAAGAAGGTCAATTGGTGAAACAGGGCGACCTGCTCGCCACCATCGACGACCGCTCGATCCGCGCCAGCCTCGACCAGGCCCGTGCACAACTGGGCGAAAGCCAGGCGCAACTGCAAGTGGCGCTGGTCAACCTCAAGCGCTACAAACTGCTCAGCGTCGACGACGGCGTCTCCAAGCAGACCTACGATCAGCAACAGGCACTGGTCAACCAGCTCAAGGCCTCCGCCCAAGGCAATCAGGCCTCGATTGACGCGGCGCAGGTACAACTTTCCTACACCCAGATTCGCTCCCCGGTCACTGGTCGCGTCGGCATTCGTACGGTCGACGAAGGCAACTTCCTGCGCATGACCGACACCCAGGGTCTGTTCACCGTGACCCAGATCGACCCGATCGCTGTCGAGTTCTCCCTGCCCCAGCAAATGCTGCCGACCCTGCAAGGCCTGATCAGCGATCCGCAGCGCGCTCAGGTCAAGGCCTACATCGGCGCCGATACCGATGGCGAAACCGGCAACCTGCTCGGCGAAGGTCATCTGACCCTGATCGACAACCAGATCAACGCCAACACCGGCACCATTCGCGCCAAGGCCGAATTCGACAACCCCAACCAGAAACTCTGGCCCGGCCTGCTGGTGACGGTAAAGATTCAGACGGCGCTGGATAAAGATGCGCTGGTGGTCCCACCCACCGTCGTACAGCGCGGGCTGGATCAACACTTCGTGTATCGGGTCAACGGCGACAAGGTTGAAGCGGTGCAAGTACAAATGGTCTATCAGGGCAGCGGCCAGGACATCATTAAAGGCGTGAACCCCGGCGACGTTTTGGTCAGTGACGGCCAGTCACGGCTCAAGCCCGGTTCGACCGTGCAGGTCATGAGCGAACCGCCGCAGGTGGTGCAAGCGGAGCCCAAGCCATGAAGCAACACAAAGGCGTTTCGACCTGGTGCATCGACCACCCGGTGGCGACGATTCTGCTGACCATCGCGCTGGTGCTGGTCGGGGTGATTGCCTTCCCGCGCCTGCCGATTGCCCCGTTGCCGGAAGCGGAATTTCCGACCATTCAGGTCTCCGCCCAACTGCCCGGCGCCAGCCCGGACACCATGGCGTCGTCCGTAGCCACGCCGCTGGAGGTGCAATTCAGCGCCATCCCCGGCATGACCCAGATGACCTCCAGCAGTGCGCTGGGCTCCAGCCTGCTGACCCTGCAATTCACCCTCGACAAGAGCATCGATACCGCCGCCCAGGAAGTGCAGGCCGCGATCAACACCGCCGCCGGCAAGCTGCCGAAAGACATGCCGACCCTGCCGACGTGGAAGAAGGTCAACCCGGCCGACAGCCCGGTGCTGATCCTCAGCGTCAGTTCCACGCAGATGCCCGGCACCGAACTCAGTGACCTGGTGGAAACTCTGCTGGCCCGTCAGATCAGTCAGATCGACGGTGTAGGCCAGATCAACATCACCGGTCAGCAACGTCCGGCCATTCGCGTACAGGCCTCGGCGGACAAACTGGCGGCCATCGGCCTGACGCTTGCGGACATTCGTCTGGCGATCCAGCAGACCAGCCTCAACCTCGCCAAAGGTGCGTTGTACGGCGAGTCGAGCATTTCCACGCTGTCGACCAACGACCAGCTGTTCCACCCCGAGGAATACAGCCAGCTCATCGTTTCCTACAAGGACGGCGCCCCGGTTCATCTCAAGGATGTCGCCAAAGTCGTCAACGGTTCGGAAGATGCCTACGTGCAAGCGTGGGCCGGCGATCAACCGGGGGTGAACCTGGTGATCTCCCGCCAGCCGGGGGCCAACATCGTCGAGACCGTGGATCGCATCCAGGCCGCCCTGCCCGGCCTCGAAGCCATGTTGCCGGCCTCGGTGCAGGTCAAGGTGCTGATCGACCGTACCCAGACCATTCGCGCCTCCCTGCATGAAGTGGAAGTCACCCTGCTGATCGCGATCCTGCTGGTGGTGGCGGTGATGGCGCTGTTCCTGCGTCAGTTGTCGGCGACGATGATTGTGTCGGCGGTGCTCGGCGTATCGCTGACCGCCAGTTTCGCCTTGATGTACCTGCTCGGTTTCAGCCTGAACAACCTGACGCTGGTAGCCATCGTGGTGGCAGTAGGTTTCGTGGTCGACGATGCGATCGTGGTGGTGGAGAACATTCACCGCCATCTGGAGGCCGGCGACAGCATGCGCGAAGCGGCGGTCAAGGGTGCCGGGGAGATCGGCTTCACCGTGGTCTCGATCAGTTTCTCGCTGGTGGCGGCGTTCATTCCGTTGCTGTTCATGGGCGGTGTGGTCGGGCGCCTGTTCAAGGAGTTCGCCCTGACGGCCACTTCGACCATCATGATTTCCGTGGTGGTGTCGCTGACCCTGGCGCCAACCCTCGCCGCACTGTTCATGCGCAAACCGGTGCATCACGCCCATGACAAACCGGGCTTCAGCGAACGCCTGCTCGGCTGGTACGAAAAAGGCCTGCGTCGCGCCCTCGCCCACCAAAAACTGATGATCGGCGTGTTCGGGATCTCGGTTGCGCTGGCCATCGGCGGCTACATCTTTATCCCCAAAGGGTTCTTCCCGGTGCAGGACACCGGCTTCGTCCTCGGCACGACGGAAGCCGCTGCGGACATCTCCTACAGCGACATGGTGAAAAAGCACCTGGCGATGGCGGAGATCGTCGCCGCCGACCCGGCCGTGCAGGCGTTTTCCCATTCGGTGGGCGTGTCCGGCAGCAACCAGACCATCGCCAACGGCCGTTTCTGGATCGCCCTGAAAAAACGCGGTGATCGCGATGTTTCGGCCAGCCAGTTCATCGACCGTATCCGTCCGCAATTGATGAAGGTCCCCGGCATCGTCCTCTACCTGCGCGCCGGCCAGGACATCAACCTCAGCTCCGGCCCGAGCCGTGCGCAGTATCAATACGTGCTCAAGAGCAACGACGGGCCGACCCTCGCCACCTGGACCCAGAAGCTCACGGAAAAACTGCGCAGCATCCCGGCGTTCCGTGACATTTCCAACGACCTGCAACTGGGCGGCAGCATCACCCACATCAGCATCGACCGCAGCGCCGCCGCGCGTTTCGGCCTGACGGCGAGTGATGTCGACGAGGCGCTGTACGACGCCTTTGGGCAGCGGCAGATCAACGAGTTCCAGACCCAGGTCAACCAGTACAACGTGATTCTGGAGCTGGACACCGCGCAGCGCGGCAAGGCCGAAAGCCTCAATTATTTCTACCTGCGCTCGCCGCTCAGCGGGGAAATGGTGCCGCTGTCGGCGCTGGCCCGATTCGACGCACCGACCATCGGCCCGCTGTCGATTGCTCACGACGGCATGTTCCCGGCCGCCAATCTGTCGTTCAACCTGGCGCCCGGCGTGGCGTTGGGCGACGCGGTGATCCTGCTCAACCAGGCCAAGGCCGAGATCGGCATGCCGACCGCCATCAGCGGCAACTTCCAGGGCGCGGCCCAGGCGTTCCAGAGTTCCCTCGCCAGTCAGCCATGGCTGATTCTCGCGGCGCTGGTAGCGGTGTACATCATTCTGGGTGTGCTTTATGAAAGCTTCGTCCATCCACTGACGATCATCTCGACCTTGCCGGCGGCGGGTCTGGGTGCGGTGATCATGCTGTGGATCTGCGGCCAGGACTTTTCGATCATGGCGCTGATCGGACTGGTGTTGTTGATCGGTATCGTCAAGAAGAACGGCATCCTGATGATCGACTTCGCCCTCGAAGCCCAGCGTCATCGTGGACTGGCACCCCAGGATGCGATTTTCGAGGCATGCCTGACGCGGTTCCGACCGATCATCATGACCACCCTCGCCGCCCTGCTCGGCGCCCTGCCACTGATGCTCGGCTACGGCACCGGCGCCGAACTGCGCCAGCCGCTGGGGATCGCGGTCGTGGGCGGTTTGCTGGTGAGCCAGATGCTGACGCTGTTCACCACGCCGGTCATATACTTGTGGCTTGAGCGGCTGTTCCACAAGCCCAAACCGGCGCCCGTCGCGGCGCTGGCAACGACAGACTGAGGCGGGTCATGCGCGTCCTGATTATCGAAGACGAAGAGAAAACCGCGGACTATCTGCACCGCGGCCTGACGGAACAGGGTTACACCGTGGATCTGGCCCGCGACGGCGTCGAGGGCCTGCACCTGGCGCTGGAAAGCGACTACGCGGTGATCGTCCTTGACGTGATGCTGCCGGGCCTCGATGGCTTTGGCGTGCTGCGCGCCTTGCGTGCGCGCAAGCAGACGCCGGTGATCATGCTCACCGCCCGCGAACGGGTCGAAGACCGGATCCGGGGTTTGCGTGACGGCGCTGACGATTACCTCGGCAAGCCGTTTTCCTTCCTCGAACTGGTGGCGCGCCTGCAAGCCCTGACCCGCCGCAGTGGCGGCCATGAACCGGTGCAAGTGAGCATCGCCGACCTGTGGATCGATCTGATCAGTCGCAAGGCCACCCGTGCCGGCACCCGGCTGGACCTGACCGCCAAGGAGTTTTCGCTGCTCAGCGTGCTGGCCCGGCGTCAGGGCGAAATCCTCTCGAAAACCGCGATTGCGGAGATGGTCTGGGACATCAATTTCGACAGCGACGCCAACGTCGTCGAAGTCGCGATCAAGCGCCTGCGGGCCAAGCTCGACGGGCCGTTCGACGAGAAACTGCTGCACACCATCCGTGGCATGGGTTATGTGCTGGAGAGCCGTGGTGTCCAGTAACTCCATCGCTTTGCGCCTGAGCGGCATGTTCACGCTGGTGGCGTTGCTGGTGTTCCTGTTAATCGGTGGCGCGCTCTATCAACAAGTGGACAAGGGCTTGGGGTTGTTGCCGGAAGCCGAGCTGGATGCGCGTTACAGCGTGCTCGAATCCACGGTCGGCCGTTATGGCACGCCCGAGCATTGGGTCAAGATCAACAGCAAACTCAAGCTGCTCGGCGAAGAAGACAAGCGCATCAGTTTCTGGATCAGCAGCGGCGATCCGCAGTACGAGTACGGCGACTTCACCCCGCAGATTCGCGACTTCGCCAATGGCCCGCTGGGCATGCGCGACCTGCAATTGCCCGGTCAGCCCTACCCGTTGAAAGTGCTGGTCAGCCAGTTCCCGGCCAAGGATCAACGCCCGCCGCTGCGCTTCATGATCGGCATCGATACCGAGACCTTTCACCAGACCCAGCACAACCTGCTGATCGCCTTGATCGGCCTGGCGATTGTCGGCGTCTTGCTGGCCTCGGCACTGGGTTACTGGGTGGCGCGAATCGGCCTCAAGCCGTTGATCAAACTGTCCCACGAGGCCCAACGCCTGGCGCCACCGCTGCGGGCCGGGCGTCTGCGTCTGTCGCCGCTGCCGCCGGAGCTGGAACAGTTTGTTGACTCGTTCAACTCGACGCTGGAGCGGGTCGAACAGGCGTATTCACGGCTGGAATCGTTCAACGCCGACGTGGCCCATGAGCTGCGCTCGCCGCTGACCAACCTGATCGGCCAGACCCAGGTCGCCCTCACTCGCGGGCGCTCCGCCGAGCATTATTTCGAAGTGCTGCAATCCAACCTCGAAGAACTGGAACGCCTGCGCTCGATCATCAATGACATGCTGTTTCTGGCCAGCGCCGATCAGGGCAGCAAGGCCACCAAACTGACCTCGACGTCGCTGGCCGACGAAGTAGCGACCACCCTCGAATACCTCGATTTCATCCTCGAAGATGCACAGGTCCAGGTCCATGTGAGTGGCGACGCACAGGTGCAGATCGAGATCGCCCATCTGCGCCGGGCATTGATCAATCTGTTGAGCAACGCCGTGCAACACACCGCGCCGGGACAGGTGATCGAAGTGCAGATCACGGTCGAGGAACATCAGGTCAGCATCGGCGTGGCCAACCCCGGTGCGCCGATTGCCGGCGAGCATCTGCCACGGCTGTTCGAGCGCTTCTACCGGGTCGATGCGTCGCGCAGCAACAGTGGCAACAACCATGGCCTGGGGCTGGCGATCGTCAAGGCGATTGCGCTGATGCATGGGGGGGATGTGTTTGTGCGTAGTGATCGGGGGATGAACACTTTCGGGATTCATTTGCCAGTTTGAATGTGGGCAGCTTCAGATCGCCCCCTCACCCTAACCCTCTCCCGGAGGTAGAGGGGACTGACCGAGTTGTTCTTTCGAAGTACGCCGACCTGAAGGCTCGAGTCGTACTCAAGCTTTGAAAAGGCCCCGACCTGCTCCCTTTCCCCCTTGGGGGAGAGGGCTGGGGTGAGGGGGGGACTTTTGCTTTTGCTGTAACAGTCATTTATGAAAATCGCGCTGTTTCCCGGTGCCCGGCGACCTTATCTTTGCCCGCACCAAACAGCACTTGCCAAGCAAGAAGGTTTTCAAGATGTCCAACAGTATGGGTATTGCCAGCGCTTTCGTTTTGTCCTCATTGATCCTGTCGCCGATGGCGATGGCTGAAGAATCGCAGTCGTTCGTAGCGCAGAATGCCGCTCGCGCTCACGCATTCGAACAGCATCAGGCAGAAGTGATGGCCAAGGCTCAAGACGCCACGCAAGCCCCTCAGGCTGCAACTTCCCAGGCTCAGGCAGCCGAGAAAGACAGCTGAGTCACGCACCACGCAACGTTTCCCTCGACGCGGTTGTTTGGCTCTTCCCGTTCAACCGTCGTCCTTCCAGGCCACTGATTTTCAGTGGCCTTTTTTCGTTGTGGTGTGAAAGCGGTCCGGTTCGTCTCTTACAATTAGAAACATCCCGCACCTCAAGACATTGAAGTGTCAGTTGACCCAAGGAGCTTTACCGCAAGTGCGTTACCCAGTCCGCTTTACCCCGCTGTTCATTGCAATCGCCGCAACGATTGCCCCCACCGTCCACGCCGCCGAAGCCGAAAAGGAAGGTTTTGTCGAAGGTTCGAGCCTCAACCTCAACGCCCGCAACTACTACATGAATCGCAACCGCTTGCAGAAAGCGGACGACAACATCGAGTGGGGCCAGGGTTTTCTCGGCAAATTCCAGTCGGGTTACACCGAAGGCACAGTCGGCTTCGGCATTGATGCCCACGCCATGCTCGGGTTGAAACTCGACGGTGGTGGCGGCACGGACAACTCCAGCATCCTGCCGGTCAGCGATGGCAACGGCAAAGCTCCGGGCTCGTTCTCCACGGCGGGCGGCACGCTGAAAATGCGCGCGTTCGATACCGAGCTGAAGGCCGGCGACTTGTTCCTCACCAACCCGGTGATCGCCGGCGGTGAAAGCCGCATGCTGCCGCAGACCTTCCGTGGCGTCAGCCTGACCAACCACAGCTTCGACGGCTGGATGATCGAAGGCGGCCAGGCCAGCTTCACCAAGCCGTACAACCAGAGCGGCCACAAACGCATCGGCACCTCGTACGGCACATTGGCCGAGGGCGATAAAAGCCAGCACCTGAACTGGGCCGGTGTGTCCTGGAGCGGCGTCGAAGGCCTGACCAGCAACCTGTACGCCGCCGAGCTGAAGGACATCTGGAACCAGTACTACTACGACCTCGACTATACCTGGGCGCTGAACGATCTGGTGACCCTCAACCCGGGCCTGCACTTCTATCACACCCAGGACACCGGCGACGCGCTGCTGGGCAACATCGACAACAACACCTACAGCCTGCATTTCACCGTCGGCATCGGCAGCCACAGCGTCACCGCCGCGTACCAGCGGGTCAACGGCAACACGCCGTTCGACTACATCAGCCAGGGCGACAGCATCTACCTCGACAACTCCCAGCAATACTCGGACTTCAACGGCCCGAACGAGCGCTCCTGGAAACTCAAGTACGCCTATGACTTCGCTGGCGTCGGTCTTCCCGGCCTGACCTCGGCGGTGTCCTACTCCCGCGGCACGCTGGACCTGACCAAGGTCGACCCGGACAGCAAGGGCTACGCCGCGTGGTACAGCGCCGAAGGCCGCAACGCCAAGCACTGGGAACGCGACATCGATCTCAAGTACGTGGTGCAGAGCGGTCAGGCCAAAGACCTGGCGGTACGCCTGCAGTGGGCGACCAACCGTGGCGGCAACGGTTACGGCGCGCTGGACACGGATACCGATGAATACCGCGTGATCATCGACTACCCGATCAACGTCTTCTAAGATCGGCGCTACAGTTGAAAGGCCAGCCTTATGCGCTGGCCTTTTTCTTGCGTGTGCGGCAGCGACGTTTGTACAACTACGCTTATAAGACTCTTCAACCGATAACCAACCATGATCGCGAGCCGTACCCCACCTGCTGCGGGCAAGACCGGACGTCCCGAACTGCTGCTGATTCTCGGCAGTCTGCTGAGCGTGTTCGCGATTGTGTGCATCGTCACTTTTCTGCTGATTCGCGAGCACGCCAATGCTCAGGAGTCGGCGACTCGCAGCGCCACCACCATCGCCCAACTGATCGACGCCGATGTGCTGCGCACCGTCGAACTGTACGACCTGACCCTTCAAGGGCTGATCGCCGCCGCCCAGCGCGACGACCTGAAAAACGTGTCACCGCAGATCCGCCATCTGGCGCTGTTCGACCGCTCCACCACGGCGCGCTTCAAGGGCGACATCCTGCTGCTCGACAAGCATGGCGAGGTCATCGCCGATTCCTCGCGGGTCGAACCGCTGCCGGGCAATTTCGCCGACCGCGACTACTTCCTCGCCCACGCCTTCAACCGCGACGCCGGCATGTTCATCAGCCGCCCGTTCAAACCCCGTTGCGACTGCGACGACGCCAACCAGTGGCGCATCAGTTTCAGCCGGCGCATTTCCTCGGACACCGGGGAATTCCTGGGCGTAGCGGTGGCGTCAATGAAGCTCGATTACTTCGACCAGTTGTTCAACAGCCTCGACATCGGCGTCGACAGCACGCTGAACATCATCAACAACGACGGCATCCTTCTGGCCCAGAAGCCTTATCTGCAAAGTGATTCGATCGGCAAGAGCTTCGCCGCCCGTCCCAATGTGGTGCGGATTCTGCGCGACCGCAGCGGCAATGGCAGTTTCAACAGCATTTCGAGCATGGATCACCAGCAACGGCTGTACACGTACTCCCAGGTCGGCAACCTGCCATTGACGGTGATCGTCGCGCTATCCAGCGAGGAAGTGTTCGGCGCGTGGAAGCGCACGGCGATTCTGATCAGCGGCGCCACCGGCGTACTCTGCCTCGGTCTGCTGTGGCTGACCTGGCTGCTGGCCCGGGAACTGCGCCTGCGCCAACGCGCCGAACGAGAACTGGCGCAACTGGCCGCCACCGATGCCCTGACCGGTGTCGCCAACCGGCGCATGCTTGATCAGTCGTTGCGGCACGAGTGGTTTCGCGCCCAACGCTCGGGCAAATCTCTATCGTTGCTGATGATTGACGCCGATCACTTCAAGGCCTTCAACGACCGGCACGGACATCAGGCCGGGGATCAAGCGCTGCGTGAACTGGCCAGGGTCATTACCGCCAATGTGCGACGCCCGGCAGATCTGGTGGCGCGTTATGGCGGTGAAGAGTTCTCGGTGATCCTGGCCGAGACCGACAGCGTCGGCGCGCAGCAGATAGCCGAGCATGTGCGGGCTGCGGTCGAGCAATTGCCGCGTATGGAGGGCGATGAAATGCCGATGACGGTGAGCATCGGGATCAGCACCTGGACGGTGGCGAGTGAAATCAGTCTGGAGCAACTGTTGTTCGCGGCGGACCGGGCGCTGTATCAGGCCAAGGAAGGTGGCCGGAACCGGGTTGTCATGGCTTGAGCCGGGGCGGCCTTTCTGGCCCCATCGCTGGCAAGCCAGCTCCCACACGTTCCTGGTTATTCACAAATCATCAATACACCCCAAACTCTGTGGGAGCTGGCTTGCCAGCGATGAGGCTGGTACAGCTAATGCAAAACCTGCAGGCATAAAAAAAGGCCACCCAAAGGTGGCCTTCAAAAAACTAGAGAGGTTTTTTACTTACACTGCCGCAACCGGGCGCATGTAAGAGATCGGTGCAGTGCTGGCGTCTTCGAACGTCACGACTTCCCAGGCATCTTTCTGCTCAATCAGTTTGCGCAGAAGCTGGTTGTTCAGTGCGTGGCCGGACTTGAAGCCCTTGAACTCACCAATCAGGCTGTTGCCCAGCAGGTACAGGTCGCCAATTGCATCGAGGATCTTGTGCTTCACGAATTCGTCTTCATAGCGAAGGCCGTCTTCGTTCAGTACGCCATCGGCATCGACCACGATTGCGTTTTCAACGCTGCCGCCGAGTGCGAGGTTGTGCTTGCGCAGGTACTCGATATCACTCATGAAACCGAAAGTACGGGCGCGGCTGACTTCTTTTACGAACGAAGTGCTGGAAAAATCCACGCTTGCACTTTGGGTGCGGTCCCGGAATACCGGGTGATCGAAATCGATCTCGAAGCTCACCTTGAATCCGTCGAAAGGGACGAAAGTGGCGCGCTTGTCGCCGTCTTCCACTGTCACTTCACGCAGGATGCGGATGAATTTCTTGGCGGCGTCCTGTTCTTCCAGGCCTGCCGATTGAATCAGGAATACGAAAGGTCCTGCGCTACCGTCCATGATCGGGACTTCGGACGCGGAGAGCTCGACGTAGGCGTTATCGATGCCCAGGCCAGCCATGGCCGAGAGCAAGTGCTCTACCGTGTCCACTTTGACGTCGCCGTTAATCAGCGTCGTCGACATAGTGGTTTCACCGACGTTTTCCGCGCGGGCAGGAATCTGCACCACAGGGTCGAGGTCAGCGCGACAAAACACAATGCCAGTGTCGACAGGCGCAGGCTTGAGGGTCAGGTAGACCTTCTCCCCGGAGTGCAGGCCTACACCTGTGGCACGGATAATATTTTTCAGTGTGCGTTGTTTAATCATGGCTTGGGCCGCTTCAGCGCAAATTGCGAACTGGTATCAACAAAGGCTGGCGATAATAGCAGACCGAGCCTTTGCTGAACACCAATCACCTTCATAGCCCTGATACATTCCATCAATCAGCCTGACGACGCAGGAAAGCCGGGATGTCCAGGTAGTCCAGGTCATCTTGCGGATTCATCTTCGCGGCAGTCGCAGCACCGGCCTGAGCCTGGTTGCGCATGACGGTCGGACGGTCCAGATCACGGTAGTTCACGGCAGGTTGTTCCTGACGTGCAGGAGCCTGTTGCTGCACCGGAGCGGAAGCCATGGTGGTGTGAACGGTGTTGTCGATGACCTTCACAGGCTTCTCGATTTTCGCGCCCAGACCAGTGGCAACCACGGTCACGTGCAGCTCGTCGCGCATGTCCGGATCGATAACGGTACCGACCTTGACCATTGCGTGCTCGGAAGCGAAGGCTTCGATGATCGAACCCACGTCGGAGTACTCACCCAGGGACAGGTCAGGACCGGCGGTGATGTTCACCAGGATGCCGCGTGCGCCTTGCAGGTTCACGTCTTCCAGCAGCGGGTTGCGGATGGCCGCTTCGGTGGCTTCACGTGCACGGTTCGGACCGCTGGCGCAGCCAGTGCCCATCATCGCCATGCCCATTTCGCTCATCACGGTGCGTACGTCGGCGAAGTCGACGTTGATCATGCCCGGACGCTTGATGATGTCGGAGATACCGCGAACGGCACCGGCCAGTACATCGTCAGCCTTGGCGAAAGCCGACAGCAGGCTTGCGTCTTTGCCGAGGATGGTCAGCAGCTTCTCGTTGGGAATGGTGATCAACGAGTCGACGCTTTCGGAGAGCATGCGGATGCCTTCGTCGGCGATCTGCATACGCTTGCGGCCTTCGAACGGGAACGGACGGGTCACGACCGCAACGGTCAGGATGCCCATTTCCTTGGCCACTTCGGCGATGATCGGCGCTGCACCGGTACCGGTACCGCCGCCCATGCCGGTGGTGATGAACACCATGTTGGTGCCGGCCAGCACTTCAGCGATGCGCTCGCGATCTTCCAGCGCAGCCTGACGGCCGACTTCCGGGTTGGCGCCGGCGCCCAGACCTTTGGTCACGCCGGTGCCCAGTTGCAGAATGGTGCGCGCGCCGATGTTTTTCAGCGCCTGAGCATCGGTGTTGGCGCAGATGAACTCGACGCCTTCGATGTTGCTCTTGACCATGTGGTTGACAGCGTTGCCGCCGCCACCGCCAACACCGATAACTTTGATTACCGGGCTTGCGGGGATGTTGTCTACGAGTTCGAACATTTTCCCTCTCCTTACATTCTCTAGTTTTTTCGCCTACTGCATTTTGTTGCGGTGTTGCGGTAAAGCTTTAGAAGTTGCCCTGAACCCACTTCTTCAAACGGTCCAGCAACGGCGCCTGTGGCTCGTCGTTGCTGTAGCTGTCGCGGCTGCCGATGCCCGAGAACGAGATCCCGTCGGACTGCTTCTGCAGGCCGTACATCAACAAGCCCACGCCAGTGGAATAGATCGGGTTGCGCACCACGTCATCCAGGCCCTTCACGCCGTGCGGTACACCGAGGCGTACCGGCATGTGGAAGATTTCCTCGGCCAGCTCGGTGGCGCCTTCCATCTTTGACGTACCGCCGGTCAGCACGATGCCGGCCGGGATCAGGTCTTCGTAGCCGCTGCGACGCAGCTCGGCCTGGATCAGGGTGAACAGTTCGTCGTAACGCGGCTCGACCACTTCGGCCAGGGCCTGACGGGACAGTTCGCGTGGCGGACGATCGCCGACGCTCGGCACCTTGATGGTCTCGCCGGCACCGGCCAGTTTGGCCAGGGCGCAGGCGTAGCGGATCTTGATCTCTTCGGCGTACTGGGTCGGGGTGCGCAACGCCATGGCGATGTCGTTGGTCACCTGATCGCCGGCAATCGGGATCACGGCCGTGTGACGGATCGCGCCTTCGGTGAAGATCGCGATGTCGGTAGTGCCGCCGCCGATGTCGACCAGGCAAACGCCCAGTTCTTTTTCGTCGTCGGTCAGCACCGAATAGGCCGACGCCAGTTGCTCGAGAATGATGTCGTCGATTTCCAGACCGCAGCGACGCACGCATTTTTCAATGTTCTGTGCGGCATTGACGGCGCAGGTGACCACGTGGACCTTGGCTTCCAGACGCACGCCGGACATGCCCAGCGGCTCGCGCACGCCTTCCTGGTTATCGATCACGTAGTCCTGCGGCAAGGTGTGCAGCACGCGCTGGTCAGCCGGGATCGCTACCGCCTGAGCGGCGTCGAGTACGCGCTCCAGGTCAGCCGAGCTGACTTCGCGGTCGCGGATCGCCACGATGCCGTGGGAGTTCAGGCTGCGGATGTGATTGCCCGCCACGCCGACGAACGCCGAGTGAATGCGGCAGCCCGCCATCAACTGGGCTTCTTCGATCGCGCGCTGGATCGATTGCACGGTGGACTCGATGTTCACCACCACGCCTTTCTTCAGGCCGCGGGACGGATGGGTACCGATCCCGACGATATCGAGCGTGCCGTCGTCCGCAACCTCGCCGACCAGCGCCACCACCTTGGAGGTGCCGATATCGAGACCGACGATCATTTTGCCGCTTTGCACGTTTGCCATGGGTCCTGCCTCTTCTTAATTCTTTGCGACAGCGGGTTGGGCTGTCGTCGGCGCTACTGGTTCCCGCCAGCCAACAGCGAGGCCGTTGGCGTAGCGCAGATCGATACGCGCAATGTTCGTAATCTGGTCTTTAAGCGTCTTGTCGTAGATGGCAATGAAGCGGCGCATCTTTTCCACCAGGTTGCCGCGTCCCAGCAGCAACTCGATGCCGGGGCCGGAACTGCCGGCACCGGTGGTCAGGAACCAGCTGCCACGTTCACGCAGTTCCAGGCGCGCGATCGAGAAGCCCAGCGGCCGGAGCATCTGGCTCAGTACCTGGTATTGCTGCATCACTTGCTGCTGGGCCCGCTGCGGACCGAACAGCTGTGGCAGGTGTTCGTAGTTCGCCAGTTCCTTGGGCGTGAACGCCTGGCCCTGGTTGTTGAGCAGCGACTCGTCGCCCCAACGGGCCACGGGCAATTGCTCTTCGAGGCGGATCACCACCTGGTCCGGCCACACGCGACGGACTTCGGCGTGGGCGATCCACGGCATCTGCTCCAGTTCCGAGCGCATGCTGGCCAGGTCGATGGTGAAGAAGCTCGACGCCACGTACGGGGCGATTCGCTGCTGCACCGCCTGCTGACTGATGTAGCTCAGGTCACCCTGCACGGCGATCTTGGTGATCGGCCGGTCGGCATACGGCAGCAAACGCTGCGCACCTTCGTAAGTACCGAACCCGAGCGCCACCAGCAGCACCGGCCAGAACAGGCTTTTCAGAAAGCCGAAATTGGCTTTCGGCAGGCGCGCGGACATCGGCTCTTTGGCCACCATTCGGCTGGCACCCCGCGGCACCGGCTTGCGGCCGGGAGCGGGTGGCTGATGTCTGAGCTGTGCGCCTTGCATGGTCTTAACCTCGCGCCTCTTTATGGCCATCGGCATCGACACTGGCGGCCAGGATGGCCAGGACCAGTTGCTGGAAATCCAGACCGGCCGCTTTCGCCGCCATCGGTACCAGGCTGTGGTCGGTCATGCCGGGAGCCGTGTTGACTTCCAGGAACCAGAACTTGCCGTCAGCGTCCTGCATGACGTCCGCCCGGCCCCAACCCGCGATACCCAGCGCCTCGCAGGCTCGCGCCGTGAGGTCCATGAGTTCTTTTTCCTTGGCGGCATCGAGCCCGCACGGAATCCGATACTGGGTATCGTTGGCGATGTACTTGGCGTCGTAGTCGTAGAACGTGTGTGGCGTACCCAGGGCGATAGGAGGCAACACCTGGTCACGCAGGGTGGCGATGGTGAACTCCGGACCGTGGATCCATTGCTCGACCAACACTTGCGAATCGTAGGTACTGGCCGCTTTCCATGCGTCGATCAACTCGGACGCAGAACTCACTTTGGCCATCCCGATACTTGAACCTTCATGCGCCGGTTTGACGATCAAAGGGAAGCCCAGTTCCGTCGCTGCGGAAATACAATCGGCCTCGCTGCGCAGCACGGCGTGACGCGGCGTCGGAATCCCGAGGGTGTGCCAGACCTGCTTGGTGCGCAGTTTGTCCATGGCCAGCGCCGACGCGAGGATGCCGCTGCCGGTGTAGGGAATGCCGGCCACTTCGAGCAGGCCCTGCATGCTGCCGTCTTCACCGCCACGACCGTGGAGGATGATGAAGGCGCGGTCGATCTTCTCGCTCAGCAGACGCTGCAGAATGTCGGCACCGACGTCGATCCCGAACGCGTCCACACCGGCGCTTTGCAGCGCAGAAAGTACGGCGTTGCCAGACTTCAGCGAGACTTCACGTTCGGCACTCAGGCCACCGAACAGCACGGCGACACGGCCGAAGTCTTTCGGGGCAATAGTGGAGAACAGGTTGGCGTAGGCAGCAGTCATTTCAACTTCCCCTCGACCGGTGCAGCCACGGCACCAGCGAACAACTCGCTTTTCAACAGTTTCGGTGCGAGACCGCCGATATCACCGGCGCCCTGGCACAGCAGAATGTCGCCGGCACGCAGCAGCGGCTTGACCAGCGGCGCCAGATCGACACCGCGCTCGATGTAGATCGGGTCCAATTGACCGCGCTGGCGGATGCTGTTGCACAGCTTGCGGCTGTCGGCCCCCGGGATCGGCTCTTCGCCGGCCGGATAGACTTCCATCAGTAGCAGCACGTTGGCGTCGGCCAGTACATTGACGAAGTCGTCGTACAGGTCACGGGTGCGGCTGTAGCGGTGCGGCTGGTAGACCATCACCAGACGGCGCTCAGGCCAGCCACCGCGTACAGCCTTGATCACGGCCGCGACTTCGGTCGGGTGGTGACCGTAGTCGTCGACCAGCATCACGTTGCCGCCGTCCACCGGCAGTTCGCCATAGACCTGGAAGCGTCGGCCGACACCCTGGAATCCGGAAAGACCCTGGACGATGGCTTCATCGCTGACGCCCTCGTCGGTAGCGATGCAGATGGTCGCCAGGGAATTGAGCACGTTGTGGTTGCCCGGCATGTTCACGGACACATCCAGCGGCTCGCGATCAGGGCGCAGCACGGTGAAGAAGGTCTGCATGCCCTGCTGGCGCACATTGATGGCGCGCACGTCGGCGTCTTCGCTGAAGCCGTAGGTGACGGTCGGACGCTTCACCAGCGGCAGGATTTCACGCACCACCGGATCGTCCAGGCACATCACCGCCAGACCGTAGAACGGCAGGTTGTGCAGGAACTCGACAAAGGTTTTCTTCAGTTTGTTGAAGTCACCGTCGTAGGTCGCCATGTGGTCGGCGTCGATGTTGGTCACCACAGCCACCAGCGGTTGCAGGTGCAGGAAGCTGGCGTCGCTCTCGTCGGCCTCGGCGATCAGGTAACGGCTGGTGCCGAGCTGGGCATTGGTGCCCGCAGCATTCAGACGGCCACCGATGACGAACGTCGGGTCCAGGCCACCGGCGGCGAACACCGAAGCGATCAGGCTGGTGGTGGTGGTCTTGCCGTGAGTACCGGCGACCGCGATGCCATGGCGGTAGCGCATCAGCTCGGCGAGCATCTCGGCACGCGGCACCACCGGAATACGGCGTTCCAGCGCAGTCGCGACTTCCGGGTTGGAAGTGTTCACGGCACTCGACACCACCAGCACGTCGGCGGCAGCGGCGTTCTCGGCACGGTGGCCGATGAAGATCTGTGCACCGAAGGATTCCAGGCGCTCGGTGACCGGCGAAGCCTTGAGGTCGGAGCCGGACACGGCGTAACCCAGGTTCAGCAGCACTTCAGCGATACCGCACATGCCCACGCCGCCGATCCCGACGAAGTGGATGCGACGGATGCGGCGCATTTCCGGTTGCGGCATGGCTTTCTGATTCTCAACCATGGGCCACCTCCAGACAGGTATCGACCACGCTGCGGGTGGCTTCGGGTTTTGCCAGACGGCGGGCCGCTCGGGCCATTTCTTCGAGTCGTTGCGGTTGCATCAAGACCTCTGTCAGGCGCGCGGCAAGGTCCGCGGCACCAGTCGTTCTTTGCGGCATCAGGAAGGCAGCGCCTTCGCGGGCCAGATAATCGGCGTTGCGGGTCTGGTGATCGTCGATCGCATGGGGCAAAGGCACCAGCATCGACGGCAGACCGGCGGCGGCCAGCTCGCTGACGGTCAGTGCGCCGGCACGGCACACCACGATGTCAGCCCAGCCATAGGCCTGAGCCATGTCCTTGATGAAGGGCTGCACCTGCGCGTCCACGCCGGCGGCGCGATAGCGTTCTGCAGTCACTTCATCGTGATTTTTGCCAGCCTGATGAAACACTTCCGGGCGCAAATCGGCAGCGACTTGCGACAGGGCTTCAGGCAGCAACTTGTTCAACGGTTCTGCGCCCAGGCTTCCGCCCAGGATCAGCAAACGCGCCTTGCGTCCGGCCAGTGCCGCACGCGGTGTTTCGAGGAACAGCTCGCTGCGCACCGGGTTACCGGTGGTACGGCGGCTGTCCGACAGGGTAAAGGTGTCGGGGAACGCTTCACACACCCGGGCGGCGAACGGCACCAGCAACCGATTGGCGGTGCCGGCCACGGCGTTCTGCTCGTGAACGATCACCGGCACACCGGCCAGTTTGGCGGCGATGCCACCAGGACCAGTCACATAACCACCAAAACCGACCACGCACACCGGACGCAGGCGGCGAATGATCGCCCGGGCCTGCCACACCGACTTCAGCAGCATGAACGGTGCCTTGAGCAACGACAGCTTGCCCTTGCCGCGCAGGCCGGTGGCGTTGATGCGATGCAATTCAAGGCCGGCGGCCGGCACCAGATCGTTCTCGATCCCCCGTGGCGTGCCGAGCCAGTGCACGGTGTAGCCCCGCGCCTGGAATTCACGGGCACAGGACAGCGCCGGGAACACGTGGCCGCCGGTACCGCCGGCCATGATCAATACGTTAGCGCCCATGGTTCGGCTCCTCGGCGAAGTCGCTCTCATGGAATTCCATCTCTTCACTGCCCAGGTGGGTCCGGCTCTCCCACTCGATCCTCAGCAACAGGCCAAGGCAGGCGCAGCAGATCACCAGGGAACTGCCGCCATAACTGAGGAACGGCAAGGTAAGGCCCTTGGTCGGCAGCAGGCCGACGTTCACGCCGATGTTGATCAGGAACTGACCGATCCACAGGAATGACAGGCCGTAGGCAACATAAGCGGCAAAAAACTGTTTGGCTTTCTCGGCCCACAGACCGATGTACATGCCGCGGATACACACGAACACGAACAGCGCCACGGTGCACAGCGAGCCCACCGCGCCCAGCTCTTCGGCCAGTACCGAGAACACGAAGTCGGTGTGGGCCTCCGGCAGGTAGAACTGCTTCTGCACGCTGTTGCCCAGCCCAACACCCAGCCACTCGCCGCGACCGAAGGCGATCAAGGCCTGGGACAATTGATAACCGGCACCGAACTGGTCGGCCCACGGGTCGGCGAAGTTGGTCAGACGTGCCATACGGTACGGCTGCATCTGGATCAGCAACACCACCGCCGCCACCGCCAGCACCACCATCAGCGAGAACCGGAACAGTCCGACCCCGCCCAGAAACAGCATCGCCGCCGCAGCGCCCATCATCACGACGGTTGCGCCGAAGTCCGGCTCCATCAGCAACAGACCGGCCATCGGCAGCAGCACGATGAATGGCTTGAAGAAGCCCATCCAGCTTTCGCGCACTTCTTTCTGACGACGCACCAGATAACCGGCGAGGTAAATCACCACGAACACCTTGGCGATCTCGGACGGTTGGACGTTGAAGAAGCTGAAGCCGATCCAGCGCATCGAACCGTTAACCTCACGGCCGATCCCCGGGACGATCACCATCACCAGCAGACCGAACGCACCGATCAGCATCATCCAGCCCAGGCGTTGCCAGGTGGCGATCGGAATCATCATGGTGACGATGCACGCGCCCAGGCCCAGCACCACGTAGATCAGGTGACGGGTCATATAGTAGAGAGCGCTGCCCGACTGTACTGCACCGACTTCTGTCGATGCCGAGGCAATCATGATCAGGCCCAGGCCGAGCAGCGCCAGGCAACCGGCGAGCATCGGGAAGTCGAGGTCGATCCCGCGCCCGGTGATGATCGGCGACGGATACGGCTTGATGATGTTTCGCAGGCTCATGCCAGATCCTCCACGGCGCGGACGAACTGGTGACCACGGTCTTCGTAATTCTTGAACATGTCGAAACTGGCGCAGGCCGGCGACAGCAGCACCACGTCACCCGGCTGGGCGGCGGCACGGCATTTTTCGACGGCGTCGATCAGTGTGGTGGCGCGAATCAGCGGCACGGCATCGCCGATGGCTTCGCCGATCTTGTCGGAATCGCGGCCCATCAGGATCACGGCACGGCAATGGGCCGCCGCCGGATCGCGCAGGTCCTTGAACTCGGCACCCTTGCCGTCTCCGCCAGCGATCAACACGACCTTGCCGGTGATGTCCGCGCCCAGGCCTTCGATGGCAGCCAGCGCGGCGCCGACGTTGGTGGCTTTGGAATCGTTGTAGTAACCGACGCCATCCAGGTCACGCACCCACTGGCAGCGATGTTCGAGGCCGGCGAAGTTGCGCAGGGCCGCGAGCATGGCGTCGAACGGCAGACCGACCGCATGCCCGAGCGCCAGCGCCGCCAGGGCGTTGGACTGGTTGTGGGCGCCGCGAATCTTCAGTTCACGCACCGGCATCAGGTTCTGGAATTCGAAGGCCAGGTATTTCTCGCCATTCTCTTCGCGCAGGCCGAACGCCTTGAAATCGGGCTTGGTCAGGCCGAAGGTCCAGCATGGCTGGCCCTCGCCCATCAGCGGCCGGGTCAACGCATCCTGACGGTTGACCACGAACTGTTTCGCGCCACGGAAGATCCGGTGCTTGGCCAGGTGATAGGCCGGCAGACCGCTGTAGCGATCCATGTGGTCTTCGCTGATGTTGAGCACGGTCGCCACTTCGGCGTTGAGCTGGTCGGTGGTTTCCAGCTGGAAGCTCGACAGCTCCATCACGTACAGCTCGACGTCATCGCTGAGCAGGTCCAGCGCCGGCGTACCGAGGTTGCCGCCGACCGCCACGCGCTTGCCGGCCGCAGCCGCCATCTCGCCGACCAGGGTGGTGACGGTGCTTTTCGCGTTGGAACCGCTGATGGCCACGATCGGCGCCTTCGCGTTACGCGCGAACAGCTCGATGTCGCCGGACAGCTTCACGCCACGGGCCGCGGCGGCTTGCAGGGCCGGGGTCGCCAGCGCCAGGCCGGGGCTCACGTAGAGCTCGTCGGCACGGCACAGGAACTCGACGTCCAGCTCGCCACAACGCACTTCCACGTGCGGATAGTCACGCTGGAGCGTGGCCAGTTCCGGTGGATTTTCCCGCGTATCGGCCACCGCAAACGCCACGCCCCGGTTCGCCAGGAAGCGAACCAGGGACATGCCGCTCTTGCCGAGGCCGACAACGATGCGGAAGTGGTCAGAAGCGATCAGTGACACTCGTTCTACCTCAGCTTCAGGGTGGCAAGGCCGATCAGCACGAGAATCACGGTGATGATCCAGAAACGGACGATCACGCGCGGCTCGGGCCAGCCTTTGAGTTCAAAGTGGTGGTGTATCGGAGCCATGCGGAACACACGGCGACCGGTCAGCTTAAAGGAAGCCACCTGAATGACGACTGACAGGGTTTCCATCACGAACACGCCGCCCATGATGAACAGGACGATTTCCTGACGGACGATCACCGCGATGGTGCCCAGGGCAGCGCCCAGCGCCAGTGCGCCGACGTCACCCATGAAGACTTGTGCCGGATAGGTGTTGAACCACAGGAAGCCCAGGCCGGCACCGATCAGTGCGCCGCAGAACACGATCAGCTCGCCCGCGCCCGGTACGTACGGGATCAACAGGTATTCAGCGAATTTCACGTTACCCGACAGGTAGCAGAAGATGCCCAGGCCACCGCCGACCATCACCGTCGGCATGATCGCCAGACCGTCGAGGCCGTCGGTCAGGTTGACCGCGTTGCTCGAGCCGACGATCACGAAGTAGGTCAGCACGATGAAACCGGCGCCCAGCGGAATGCTGTAGTCCTTGAGCATCGGCAGGATCAGGGTGGTTTCCACCGGCGTGGCGGCAGTCATATAAAGGAAGATTGCCGCGCCGAGGCCGAACACCGACTGCCAGAAATATTTCCAGCGGCTCGGCAGACCACGGGAGTTCTTCTCGATCACCTTGCGGTAGTCGTCGACCCAGCCGATGGCGCCGAACAGCAGGGTCACCAGCAGCACGACCCACACGTAACGATTGCTCAGGTCAGCCCACAACAGGGTGCTGACACCGATGGAAGACAGGATCAGTGCGCCGCCCATGGTCGGCGTACCGGATTTGGACAGGTGCGATTGCGGACCATCGTTACGAACCGATTGGCCGATCTGACGGTTCTGCAGGGTGCGGATCATCCACGGGCCGTAGCACAGCGACAGGACCAGCGCGGTCAGCACACCGAGGATCCCGCGCAGGGTCAGGTACTGGAAGACCGCGAAGCCTTTGTAGAACTGTTGCAGATACTCCGCTAGCAGCAGCAGCATTAATGTTTCTCCAGACTGGACCCGCACAGGGCCGCAACGATGTTTTCCATCGCTGCGCTGCGCGAACCCTTGATCAAAATGGTGGTGTTTTTGTCCTGCTCGGCGCCGAGGGCCTGGATCAGTTCGGCCTGCGTGCCGAAGTGATGCGCCTCTTGGCCGAATGCGTTCACGGCGTGGACCATGTTCGGCCCGACGGCGTAAAGCGCGGAAACCTTGCCCCGGGCGTATTCGCCCACGTCGCGGTGCCCCTGCTCCGCCCAGTCGCCCAACTCGCCGATATCCCCGAGCACCAGGACGGTGCGGCCGGAAAAGCCGGCGAGTATATCAACGGCCGCGCACATGGAGGTGGGGTTCGCGTTGTAAGTGTCATCGATCACGCGCATGCCGTTTTTCGCCAGTTGCGCGACGGTGCGACCCTTGACCGGTTGTACCGCGCCAAGCCCGGTGGCGATGCCGAACAGCGACACGCCCAGGGCGTGAGCGGCAGCGGCGGCAGCCAGGGCATTGGCGACGTTATGGGTGCCGAGCAGGTTCAGTTGAACCCGTTCCACACCTTCAGGACTGTGCAGGTTGAACGCCGGGCAGCCACGGGCATCGGTGGCCAGATCGCTGGCGTGGAAATCCGCTTGCGTGTTGCTCAGGGCGAAGGTCAGCACCTTGCGACCGGCAGCGCGGGTCTTCCAGATACCGAACGCCTTGTCATCGAGATTCAGCACGGCAATGCCATCAGCCGCCAGCCCTTCGATGATTTCACCCTTGGCTTCGACGATTTTCTCCGGCCCGCCGAACTCGCCAACGTGAGCGGTGCCGGCGTTGTTGAGGATTGCCACGTGCGGCTTGGTCAGCCCGACGGTGTAGGCGATTTCACCCAGACGCGACGCGCCCAGTTCGATCACTGCCGCGCTGTGTTCCGGGGCAAGTTCGAGCAGGGTCAGCGGTACGCCGAGGTCGTTGTTCAGGTTGCCACGGGTCGCGTGCACCGAACCGCGTGTGCGCAGGATGCTCGCGAGCATTTCCTTGACCGTGGTCTTGCCACTGGAGCCGGTCACGGCCGCGACCGGTTTGGTGAACGCGGCACGGTTCAGTGCACCCAGTTGACCGAGGGCCTGGCGGGTGTCCTTGACCAGCAGTTGCGGCAGCGTGCTGTCGGCGACTTCGCGCTCGACCAATGCAGCAACGGCACCTTTGGCGGCGACTTCATTCAGATAGTCATGACCGTCGAAACGTGGACCGGTCAGGGCAATAAACAGTTGGCCGGCCTTGATCGCGCGGCTGTCGATGCTCACGCCGTCGAAGCTGGCGTCCACGCTGATCAGCCGCGCGTCGAGTGCGTTGGTCAGTTCGCTGAGTTTCAGGGCCTTAAGCATGGGCCACCTCCCACGCGGTCAGGGCATGATCGGCCTCGACCAGATCAGAGAACGCGTGGCGCTCGCCGTTGATTTCCTGATAGTCCTCGTGACCTTTGCCGGCCAGGACCACCACGTCATCCGCCGAGGCGCTGGCGATCAGTTGTGCGATGGCCTGGCCGCGACCGGCCACGAATGTGACGTTATCCACAGCCGTGAAGCCGGCGCGAATGTCATCAAAAATCACCGACGGGTCTTCGGTGCGCGGATTGTCATCGGTCACCAGCACACGATCGGCCAGACGCTCGACCACTTCGGCCATCAGCGGACGCTTGCCGCGATCGCGATCACCGCCACAACCGAACAGGCACAACAACTGGCCTTTGACGTGCGGACGCAACGCAGTCAGAACCTTCTCCAGCGCATCCGGCGTGTGGGCGTAATCGACCACCACCAGCGGCTGGGTGCCGCCGCCGAGACGCTGCATGCGTCCGGCCGGGCCTTCGAGTTTCGGCAGCACCTTGAGAATTTCGTCGAGGGCGTAGTCCAGACCGAGCAAGGCACCAACGGCAGCCAGCACGTTGCTCAGGTTGAAACGGCCCAGCAATGTGCTGCGCAGATGATGTTCGCCCTGGGGGGTGACCAGCGTGGCACGCACACCATGGTCGTCGAACTGTGCTTCGCGGACATACAGATAGGCGCTGCTGTCGAGCAGGCTATAGGAGATCAGACGCGACTCACGTTTTTCCGCGGCCAGTTGCCGGCCGAAATCGTCATCCAGATTGACCACGCGGCACTTCAAGTCATTCCAGGCAAACAGCTTGGCCTTCGCTTCGGCGTAGGCCTCCATGGTGCCGTGGTAATCGAGGTGATCGCGGGACAGGTTGGTCATCACCGCGACGTCGAACGCCAGTGCGGTGACCCGGCCCTGATCCAGACCGTGGGACGAAACTTCCATGGCCACGGCTTTGGCGCCAGCCTTTTTCAGGTCGCCCAGGGTCGCTTGCATGGCAATCGGATTCGGCGTGGTGTGCAGGCCACTTTGCAGCGAACCGTAGAAACCGGAACCCAGGGTGCCGACGATGCCGCAATGCTGGCCGAGCAGATCCAGGGCCTGTGCGACCAATTGGGTCACGCTGGTCTTGCCGTTGGTACCGGTCACGCCCACCAGATTCAGGTGATGACTCGGCTCACCGTAAAAACGGCCGGCGATATCCGACAGCTGAGCCGCCAGCCCTTTGACCGGAATCAACGGCACGTCAGTGATCGGCAGCACGGTGGCGCCTTCCACTTCATAAGCCACCGCTGCGGCGCCACGAGCCAGTGCATCGGCAATGTGCGCACGACCATCGAACTTGCCGCCCGGCACCGCGAGGAACAGGTCGCCCGCGCGCACGTTGCGGCTGTCGAGCGCCAGTTCACGGATCAACAGATCGTGGCCGGCGTGGGGGAATATCTTGTTCAGACTAAGAGACATCAGCCGCGCCCTCCATTGGCTTTCAGCGGAACAGCCGGGGTGGCATTGGCTTGCTGGGTATTCGGCAGGTTGTCCGGGGTGATGTTCATCAGACGCAGAGTGCCGGACATCACACGGCTGAACACCGGTGCCGAAACCAGACCACCGAAATAACCGGCCTTGGTCGGTTCATCGATCACCACGACGATGGCATAACGCGGATCGCTCATCGGGCCGAAACCGGCGAACAGCGAGCGATAGGAGTTTTCGGCATAGCCCTTGGTGCCCACCGAGGTCTTGCGCGCCGTACCCGACTTGCCGGCCACGTGATAGGCGGGAACCTGCGCACGGAATACGCCGCGCGGGGCTTCGATCACTTGTTGCAACATGCCCTGCATGGTTTTCGCCACGGCTTCCGGCAGCACCTGGGTGGTCTGCGGCGCCTTGTCGGTTTTGATCAGGGTCAACGGTGCGAGACGACCGTTGTTGGCCAGTGCCGAGAACGCGTGCACCAACTGGATCGCGGTCACCGAAACGCCGTAGCCGTAGGACAGGGTTGCAGTTTCAGCCTTGCGCCACTCGCGGTAGTTCGGCAGGTTGCCGACACGTTCGCCCGGGAAGCCGAGGCCGGTGTCCTGGCCGAGGCCGACTTTCTGTGCCAGACGGAAAATGGTTTCGCCGCCGATATCGAAAGCGACCTTACTCATGCCGACGTTACTGGAATTGATCAGAATCCCGGTCAGATCGAGTACCGGACCTTCGGTCTTCGACACGTCCTTGATGGTGTACTTGCCGATCTGCAGGGAGCCCGGATACACCTCGACGGTGTCGCTCGGTTTCCAGCGGCCGGTTTCGATCGCGGCGCTCATCGAGATCGCTTTCATGGTCGAACCCGGTTCGAACACGTCGATCATCGCGCGGTTACGCATCATCGCCGGTTGCAGGTTGCGACGGTTGTTCGGGTTGTAGGTCGGCTGGTTGACCATGGCGAGAATCTCGCCGGTCTTCACGTCCATGATCACCAGACTGCCGGCCTTGGCGCCGTTCTCGATGATCGCGTTGCGCAGCTCGCGGTTGGCCAGGTATTGCAGACGCAGGTCAATGGACAACGCCAAGGGCTTGCCGGCCTTGGCGTTCTTGGTGACCTGGACATCCTTGATCAGCCGACCGCGCCGATCCTTGATGACCTGCCGCTTGCCGGGCACGCCGGCCAGCCATTCGTCGTAGGCCAGTTCCACGCCTTCACGACCGTGGTCATCGATGTCGGTGAACCCGACCATGTGCGCGGTCACTTCACCGGCCGGATAGAACCGGCGGAATTCTTCGATGCCGTAGACGCCCGGCACTTTCAGGTCGAGCACGGCCTGGCCCTGCTCGGGGGTCAGCCCGCGCACCAGATAAATGAATTCTTTGTTGGCCTGGGCTTCAAGACGTTCGGCCAGGGCTTTCGGATCCTGGCCGAGGGCAGCGGCGAGCGCCGGCCACTTTTCCTTGGCCAGCTGCATTTCCTTGGCATTGGCCCACAGGGTGGTCACCGGCGTACTCACGGCCAGAGGCTCACCATTGCGGTCAGTGATCAGGCCACGGTGTGCCGGGATCGGAATGTGACGAACGCTTCGCGCATCACCCTGCCCCTTGAGGAAGTCACGGTCGATAACCTGCAGGTCGATGATCCGCCAGCAGATCGCAGCCACCATCACGCCAAGCAGACCGACGACCAGACGGAAGCGCCACGGGAAGAGTGCCCCTTCGAGCTTCATCATGGCGCCACCATCTTCACGTCAGCTGCGCCAGGGATGTGCATCTTCAGTTGTTCGGTGGCCAGCACTTCGATCCGGCTGTGGGCGGTCCAGGTGCTTTGCTCAAGGATCAGACGCCCCCACTCGGCCTGCGCCTTGTCGCGCACGCTGAGTTCGTTATAAAGGGTATTGAGCAACTGCCGGTTCCAGTGGGCGCTATAGGACACGCCGATGGCCGACACGAGCACGCCAATGAACAGCAGCAGCATGAAAAAGCTGCCGCCAGGCAGTGGCTTGGCGAAAAGCTTGCTCACCGCAGCTTCTCCGCGACGCGCATGACGGCGCTACGGGAACGTGGGTTGGCTTTGAGTTCGGCGTCGGAGGCCGTCTGCGCTTTGCCATGGACTTTGATTTTCGGTTCGAACGCGACGTGGCGAACCGGCAGGTTGCGCGGCAGGTTGTCGGCTTCGCCTTTCACCAGCTTGCGCATGAACAGTTTGACGATGCGGTCTTCCAGCGAGTGGAAGCTGATCACGACCAGACGGCCGCCCACTTCCAGGCATTCGAGCGCGGCGTCAAGGCCGGCTTCCAGATCGCCCAGTTCGTTGTTGACGTGAATGCGCAGGCCCTGGAATGCACGGGTGGCCGGGTTCTTGCCCTTTTCCCACGCCGGGTTGGCGACTTTCAGCACTTCGGCCAGATCGGCGGTGCGCTCGAACGGGGTGATGTCGCGGCGCTCGGCCACGGCACGGGCCATGCGACCGGAGAAACGTTCTTCGCCATATTCCTTGAACACCCGGGCGATTTCTTCAACCGGTGCGGTGTTGACGAACTCGGCCGCACTGATGCCACGGGACGGGTCCATGCGCATGTCCAATGGACCGTCGTTGAGGAAACTGAAGCCACGCTCGGCGTCATCGAGCTGCGGCGACGACACGCCGAGGTCGAGCAGAATGCCGCTGATCTTGCCGTCCAGACCGCGCTCGGCAACCACCGAACCCAGCTCGGCAAAGCTGCGCTGCACAACGACAAAGCGGCCGTCTTCGGCCGCTAGCGTTTGCCCGGTGGCAATCGCTTGTGGATCTTTGTCGAATCCGATGAGCCGGCCATCCGGGCCGAGCTTGCTGAGAATCAACCGGCTGTGCCCGCCGCGCCCGAACGTGCCGTCCAGATAGCAGCCATCAGGACGTACGGCGAGAGCCTCGACGGCTTCGTCAAGCAGTACGGTGATGTGGTTAAAGCCGCTATCAATAGTCACAGGATCAGATCACGCAGTTCATCAGGCATGGCGCCCGGTTGTTGTATGGCAGCCAGGTCAGCGGCAGAAACCGCGTTCCAGGCATCTTCGTCCCACAGTTGGAACTTGTTCAGTTGACCGACCAGCATCGCGCGCTTGTCCAGCTTTGCGTATTCGCGCAGGCGCGGCGGCACCAGAAAACGACCACTGCCGTCGAGCTCGAGGTCGACGGCGTTACCAATCAATAAACGTTGCAGACGACGGTTCTCTTCGCGGAGCGAAGGAAGCGCGCGCAACTTGGTTTCAATAATTTCCCACTCATCGAGCGGGTAGACACACAGGCACGGATCAACGGCATCAATGGTCACGATCAATTGGCCGGAACTACGCGAAACGAGCTCGTCACGGTACCGGCTCGGCATGGCGAGACGGCCCTTTGCGTCGAGACTGATAGCGTTAGCTCCGCGAAACACGTCTGCGTTTCTCCAATTTTTATCGTTTTGAGCTCAAAAAACCCACTTCATGCCACTTTCCGCCACTTGCGCACACTATAGGAATGCGCCCACCACACCGTCAAGGCGCGGATCAAAGGAAAACCCTTACAGAACGGAGATTTAGGAGCATAAAAGGAGGAGCAACGAGAATCCGGCGGATGCTTTTATCCAATAACTTGAGACAGCACTGATAGCTGCGCTCGAAAGTTAAAGTAATTTGTTAAGAGTAAGATTTTTTCGGTATTACAAAAGCGCTTCTGCTGTTGATTGAAGCAAGGTGGGAAATGGCTATTACTGCGGTTGCCGCTGCCGGATTTCCAGAGCAGGCCTGCTGATAATAAACAGCCCTGTCGCCTTTAATTCAAGCAGGGAAAAGAAAAAGGTGGAGAGTCGATCTGTAAGCCGGGTTCTGTCTTGAACAGTCATTCGTCTACGATGGCCATCACTGGACATCTTTAGCAACCTACCCGGTCCCAGCGCGGGCCACGCCTTGGGACCCTATTTGGTCTTGCTCCAAGTGGGGTTTACCTAGCCACGAACTGTTGCCAGACGTGCGGTGCGCTCTTACCGCACCTTTTCACCCTTACCGGCGCCGAAGCGCTTAGGCGGTTATTTTCTGTGGCACTTTCCGTAGGCTCACGCCTCCCAGGCATTACCTGGCACTTCGCCCTATGGAGCCCGGACTTTCCTCCCCCCCCTAATTTTCATAGAGGGCAGCGACTGTCCGATCGACTCTCCGCCGCGCAGGTTAACGGCAGAGCGCCCGAAGAACAAGCGCTAATAGCCCGCAAACCGGTCTGCGCGACGGGTTACGCGCCTTTTTGCTGATCCAGCGCGATCTGATACAGCACGTTTTTGCGCTCACCGGTGATTTGCGCTGCCAAAGCGGCCGCACGCTTGAGCGGCATCTCTTCCAGCAGCAGATTAAGGATGCGCATCGCCTCGCTGCTGACGGCATCTTCGGATTCCGGCGCAGTCCAGCCAGCCACCACAACAACACACTCGCCACGTTGCTGATTGCTGTCCGCCTCGACGAACGCACGCAACTCGGCCAGTGGCAGGCCCTTGAGCGTTTCAAAGGTCTTGGTGATTTCACGAGCGAGCAAGGCCGGGCGATCAGCACCGAACACGGCTTCCATATCCTGCAGACATTCGAGAATACGATGCGGCGCCTCGTAGAAAATCAGCGTGCGCGGTTCTTCCTTGATGGCTTCCAGGCGCGCCTTGCGACCAACGGCTTTAGCCGGCAGAAAACCTTCGAAGATGAAACGGTCGGATGGCAGGCCAGCAGCCGACAACGCCGCGATCAACGCACAGGCACCCGGCACCGGCACCACATTGATCCCGGCGGCACGCGCCTGGCGCACCAGGTGATAACCCGGATCGGAAATCAGCGGCGTACCGGCATCGGAAATCAGCGCGACGTTGTCGCCAGCCAGCAGACGCGTGATGAAACGACTGCCCTCATCACGCTCGTTGTGTTCATGGCAGGCCGCCAGCGGCGTGGAGATGCCGAAGTGTTGCATCAGACGCTGGGAATGGCGCGTGTCTTCGGCGGCAATCAGCGCCACTTCGCGCAGGATCTTCAACGCCCGGGCGCTGATATCGTCCAGGTTGCCGATGGGCGTCGCCACCACATAAAGCGAGCCCGCAGCGGAATTCAAAGCACCTGGAGCAGTCAAAGCGCACACCTCATGATCGGTAAAAGCCGCCATTGTAGCGCGTCACGCGCCCGGCGATGCGCTCGCGGCAGACACGGTTTGTCGCACCATTGTGCGGTCGCGCAACATTTACATCAGCTAAATTGACGGTTTCACACCAGTAACATCGCGCCCCGGCCAGCGCTTGGGTACAATTCGACGCTAATTTGATCGAGTATCAGGAACACTTACATGATCGCTTGCCTGCGGCTGTTCACTGCCCTCTGCCTCGCTGCCTTGCTGGCGGCTTGCGCCAGCTCCCCTTCCTCCAGCCTTGGCGAACTTCCACGGACTCCGGACGCCAGCATCGAGCAACTGCTCGAACAGGCCGCCCAGGCCAAATCGCCGGACAAGGCTGCACTGCTGCGCCTGAGTGCAGCGGACATGGCTTACCGCCAGGGCAATGCCGGACAGTCCGCGCAAATCCTGCAACAAGTGCCGATGGAACAACTCCAGCCAGGCCAGCAGGCATTTGCCAGCACGTTGTCTGCTGAACTGGCGATGACCCGCAACCAGCCAAAAGCTGCGCTGGCAGCCTTGAACCATCCAAGCCTGCAGCGCCTGAGCGAAATGTCGATTCCGCTGCAGGTTCGCGCCGGCACCGTTCACGCCCGCGCCCTCGAAGCCGATGGCCAGACACTGGCTGCCGCTCGCGAACGCATCTTCATCGCACCGATGCTGGAAGGCGAAGCCGCCAGCAAGAACCACGAAGCGATCTGGACCCTGATTGCGTCGCTGCCGACCGATCAACTGCAACCCAACGGGACCGACGACCTCGCAGGCTGGATGAGCCTGGCCCTGGCCGTGAAAACCGCCGGCACCCTGGAACAGCAACAGGCTGCCATCGACGACTGGCGCTCGCAGCACCCGAAACACCCGGCCGCGATCAACCTGCCGCTGCCTCTGACCAAACTCAAGGAACTGGCCAGCCAGCCTCTGAGCAAGATCGCCCTGCTACTGCCACAGGACGGCCAGCTGGCCTCGGTCGGCAAGGCCCTGCGTGACGGCTTCATGGCCGCGCATTACCAGGCCCAGCAAGCCGGTCAGAAACCACCGGCCATCGTGTTCTACGACAGCTCGCACCTGACCAACATGGACGAGTTCTACCGCAAGGCCCAGGCCGACGGCGTGCAACTGGTTGTCGGGCCGCTGGAAAAACCGCTGGTCAAACAGCTGAGCACCCGCCCGCAACTGCCGATCACCACTCTCGCGCTGAACTACAGCGAAGGCGACCAGGGCCCGGCGCAACTGTTCCAGTTTGGCCTCGCCGCTGAAGACGAAGCCCGCGAAGTGTCCCGCCGCGCCCGTGCCGACGGCCTGCACCGCGCTGCAATCATGGTGCCAAAAGGCGAATGGGGTGACCGTGTCCTGCGCGCCTTCAGCCAGGACTGGCAAGCCAACGGCGGCAGCATTGTCGCCACCGAGCGTGTCGATCAACCTGTGCAACTGGCCCAACAGATCGCCGACATGTTCCAGTTGCGCCAGAGCGAGGCCCGCGCCAAAAGCCTGCAGAATGCTGCCGGTACCAACGTCGCCGCCCAGCCTTCGCGTCGCCAGGACATCGAGTTCATTTTCCTCGCCGCGACTCCGCAACAGGCCCAGCAGATCAAGCCGACCCTGAACTTCCAGTACGCCGGTGACGTGCCGGTCTACGCGACCTCCCACGTGTTCAGCGCCAGCGGCGACGTCAACCAGTACAACGACATGAACGGCGTGCGCTTCTGCGAAACCCCGTGGCTGCTGGATGCCAACGATCCACTGCGCAAACAGGTCACCGCACAATGGCCACAAGCCGCCGGCAGCCTCGGCCGTCTGTACGCGATGGGTGTTGACGCCTACCGCCTGGCACCACGCCTGAGCCAGCTCAAGACCCTGCCGGACAGCCGCATCGACGGCCTGTCGGGCAGCCTGGGCATGACCCAGAGCCAACGCGTCGTACGTCAGTTGCCATGGGCCCAGTTTGTCAGCGGCCAGATCCAGCGCCTGCCGGACACCCCGCGCTGATGCCCGACAGGTCACACCTGCAAAGCGGCAAGGATGCCGAGCGCCAGGCGCTCGAGCATCTGCAACACCAGGGTCTGCGCCTGCTGGCGCAGAACTGGTTATGTAAACGCGGCGAGCTTGATCTGGTCATGCTTGATGGCGATACAGTAGTATTCGTCGAAGTACGTTACCGAAAGAACACTCAATGGGGTGGAGCGCTCGACAGTATCGACGGGCGCAAACGGCAGAAACTGATTTTCGCCGCACAGTATTTTCTTCAGCGCGAGTCGCGTTGGGCCAATTCCCCCTGCCGCTTCGACGTGGTGGCCATCGACAGCCACCAGGGTCAGCTGAACTGGTTGCAGAATGCGTTCGACAGTTGAGCGCCTGCGCCGACCTGGACATTTTCACTCAACACTTTTGCTCTTTGCTTTGCGGGCTGCACATTCACGTGCCGGACAGCCGCGCTAATTAAGGTCACACAGATGGACATGCAATCCCGAATTCGCCAGCTTTTTCAGGCCAGTATCGACACCAAGCAACAGGCGATGGACGTACTTGCACCGCACATCGAGCAAGCCAGCCAGGTAATGGTCAACGCCCTGCTCAACGAAGGGAAAATGCTCTCGTGCGGCAACGGCGGCTCGGCCGGCGATGCCCAGCACTTTTCCTCGGAACTGCTCAACCGCTTCGAGCGCGAGCGCCCGAGCCTGCCGGCCATCGCCCTGACCACCGACAGCTCGACCATCACCTCGATCGCCAACGACTACAGCTACAACGAAGTGTTCTCCAAGCAGATCCGCGCACTCGGCCAGCCAGGCGATGTGTTGCTGGCGATTTCGACCAGCGGTAACTCGGCGAACATTATTCAAGCGATCCAGGCCGCACATGATCGCGAAATGATTGTCGTAGCTTTGACCGGACGCGATGGCGGCGGCATGGCGTCGCTGCTGCTGCCCGAGGACGTCGAGATTCGCGTACCGGCCAATGTCACCGCACGTATTCAGGAAGTCCACTTGCTGGCGATCCATTGCCTTTGCGATCTGATCGACAGCCAACTGTTCGGGAGTGAAGAATGACCCCTAATCGCCTTGGCCTTCTGGCCTTGACCCTGTGCCTCGGCATTACTGGCTGCACCTCCGTGGTGAATGCCAGCCGCGAAGCACCGATCGAAGACGATCGCGGCACCCGCACCTTCGGCAGCAAGATCGACGATTCATTGATCGAAACCAAAGTCGGCGTCAACGTGGCCAAGGCCGATCCGGGCCTGGACAATGACTCGCACATCGTCGTCACCAGCTTCAACGGCGTCGTGCTGCTGGCCGGCCAGACTCCGCGCGAAGACCTTAAGGCCAAGGCCGAGCAGGCTGCCGCCAATGTGCAACGCGTGAAGAAGGTGCACAACGAGCTGCAAGTGATCGCCCCTTCGAGCTTCCTCGCCCGCCAGAACGACTCCTGGCTGACGACCAAGATCAAGACCCAGATGCTGACCGACGCCAGCATTCCCGGCTCGCGCATCAAAGTCGTGACCGAGAACGGCATCGTCTATCTGCTCGGCCTGCTGACCAAGCAGGAAGCGGCCCAGGCCACCAATCTGGTCCAGGGCGTGTCCGGCGTGCAGAAGATCGTGAAACTGTTCGAGTACATCGACTGACCCGCAAAACGCAGGCACAAAAAAGGCGATCCGGTTGGATCGCCTTTTTTATTACTTCACCACTTTCAGGCTAGGCCGGCCGCTTGGGCGCGGTGGTTCGCTGTCCGGTGGCGGAATATCGTCATCCTGCTCGATCTCGTCTTCGTCATCCATCGGCGACTCCAGATCGAACACCATGCCCTGACCGTTCTCCCGGGCGTAGATACCCAGAATCGCAGCAATCGGCACGTACAGGCTGTGCGGCACACCACCGAAGCGACCTTCGAAGGTCACGACGTCATTGTCCATGTGCAAGTGACGCACGGCACTCGGTGAAATATTCAGGACAATCTGCCCGTCACTGGCAAACCCCTGTGGTACCTGCACTGCCGGGTACTCGGAATTGACCAGCATGTGCGGGGTGCAATCGTTATCCACAATCCACTCGTAGAGCGCGCGGACCAGATAAGGTCGACTGGAGTTCATAGCGGCTCCTTAAGCCTTAGCGCATGTCGCGTTCGACACCAGACAGACTCGCCTGGAAAGCCTCACGCGCAAATTGACGCTCCATATAATCAAGCAGCGGCTTGGCCGGCCGCGGCAGTTCTATACCCAGAATCGGCAAACGCCAGAGTATTGGCAATAGGCAGCAATCCACCAGACTTTGTTCCTCACTGAGGAAAAACGGCTTGTCGGCGAACAGCGGCGACACGCCCGTCAGGCTTTCACGCAATTCCTTGCGCGCCACGACACGCGCAGCTTCCTTGGTGCGTGAATCCAGAATCAGATCCACCAGACCACACCAGTCACGCTGGATGCGGTGCATCAACAGACGACTGTTGGCACGCGCCACCGGGTACACAGGCATCAATGGCGGATGCGGGTAACGCTCATCCAGATACTCCATCACCACGGTCGACTCCCACAACGCCAGGTCACGATCGACCAGCGTCGGGAGACTGCCGTAAGGGTTCACTTCAATCAGTTTAGGCGGCTGACGACCAGCCTCCACAAAAATGATTTCGGCGCTGACACCCTTCTCTGCAAGCACGATGCGCACTCGGTGGGAATAGTGGTCGGCGGGGTCGGAGTAACAGGCCAACCGATTGGTCACGCCCATGGCGATCCTCCTCGCTTGTTGAAATAGTCGGAGCCGGAAAAACGCGCGCGCCCAGAGGGCGCCTCCCGCAAAACCTGGCTGACCAGGCTTTGCGTTTTCAGAGGCGCCCTTGGGCGCGCGCGATTAACAGCAATTGCTTGAAGCGTATCAGTGCACGTCTTTCCAGTATTCACGCTTGAGCAGGTAGGCGAACACAAAGAAGAACGCCAGGTACAGCAAGACGTAAGTACCGATGCGCTGATGTTGCAGCTTAACCGGGTTAGCCGAGTAAGCCAGGAAGGTTACCAGATTCTTGACCTTCTCATCGAACTGCTCTTCGTTCAGGGTACCGGTTTTCGGCACGATGGTCAGTTGATCGCAGGCTTCATGAGTCAGAGGCGTACCGGTCAGCGGATCGTACTGCTTCTTGCCATCCTCGACGATCTGCACCTGTTTGCAACCCACGACCTGACGACCCTGCAGGCCGACCAGCACGTTAGGCATGCCGACGTTCGGGAAGACCTTGTTGTTCACGCCCCATGGACGCGCCGGATCTTCATAGAACGAACGCAGATAACCATACAGCCAGTCGGTACCACGAACACGCGCCACCAGGGTCAGGTCCGGTGGCGCCGCACCGAACCAGGTCTTGGCGTCGGCCGGTTGCATGCCGATGTTCATGTGATCGCCGATCTTGGCACCGGTGAACACCAGCTTCTCCAGCATCATTTCGTGCGGAACACCGAGGTCATCGGCAACACGCTCGTAACGCTGGAACTTGGCGCTGTGGCACCCCATGCAATAGTTGGCGAAGGTACGCGCACCATCCTGCAGGGCAGCCTTGTCGGAAACGTCGATGTCGACTTTTTCCAGTTCCGGACCACCGTGTTCCGCAGCAAAGGACAGCACAGGCAGAGCAGCAAAAATCAGAGCAAAAAATAACTTTTTCATCAGCCAGTCACCCTTTCCGGAACCGGTTTGGTCTTCTCGAGCCTGGTGTAGAACGGCATCAGAATGAAGTAGGCGAAGTAGAGGAAGGTGCAGATCTGCGACACCAGCGTGCGCTCCGGCGTCGGGGCCAGAACCCCCAGAATGCCGAGGATCACGAACGCGATGCAGAACACCACCAGCCAGATTTTGCTCATCCAGCCTTTGTAGCGCATCGATTTGACCGGGCTACGATCAAGCCATGGCAGCACGAACAGCAAGGCAATCGAGGCACCCATGGCGATAACGCCCATGAGTTTGTCCGGGATCGCACGCAAGATTGCGTAGAACGGCGTGAAGTACCAGACCGGTGCAATGTGCTCTGGCGTCTTGAACGGGTTGGCTTGCTCGAAGTTTGGTTTTTCGAGGAAGTAGCCACCCATTTCCGGGAAGAAGAACACAATGAAGCAGAAGATGAACAGGAACACCACGACGCCGACAATGTCTTTCACGGTGTAGTACGGGTGGAAAGCGATGCCGTCCAGCGGGACACCGTTTTCGTCCTTGTGCTTCTTGATGTCCACGCCGTCCGGGTTGTTCGAACCGACTTCGTGCAGCGCCAGAATGTGCAGCACCACCAGACCGAGAATCACGATCGGCAAGGCCACTACGTGCAGGGCGAAGAAGCGGTTCAGGGTGATCCCGGAAATCAGGTAGTCACCACGGATCCACTGAGTCAGGTCGTTGCCGATGACCGGAATCGCACCGAACAGCGAGATGATCACCTGGGCGCCCCAGTAAGACATCTGACCCCATGGCAGCAGGTAACCCATGAAGGCTTCGGCCATCAGCGCCAGGTAGATCAGCATGCCGAACACCCACACCAGCTCTCGCGGCTTCTGGTACGAACCGTAAAGCAGGCCACGGAACATGTGCAGATAGACCACGATGAAGAACGCCGAAGCGCCGGTGGAGTGAAGCAAACGCAGGATCGAGCCGTACTCGACGTCGCGCATGATGTATTCGACGGAGGCGAACGCCTCTTCCGCCGACGGGGTGTAGCTCATGGTCAGCCAGACACCGGTGACGATCTGGTTGACCAGAACGAGCAGTGCCAGCGAGCCGAAGAAGTAGAAGAAGTTGAAGTTTTTTGGTGCGTAATACTTGCTGAGATGGTCTTCCCACATTTTGGTGGCGGGGAAGCGCGCATCAACCCAATCCATGAACTTGCTCATCACGCTTTCTCCGTATCGACGCCAATGACAATCAGGTCATCGGTCTCATAGGAATGCGGGGGTACTGGCAGGTTCAAAGGCGCAGGTTGCGACTTGTAGACGCGGCCAGCCAGATCGTAGTGGGAACCGTGGCAAGGGCAGAAATAGCCGCCTACCCAGTCTTTGCCCAGATCCGCGGGTGCCACTTCGGGACGGAAGGTCGGTGAGCAACCCAGGTGAGTGCAGATCCCGATCAGCAGCAGGATTTCCGGCTTGATCGAACGCACTTCAGGGTCGACATAGGTGGGTTGCGTGGAGTTTTTGGAGGTCGGATCGGAGAGCTGGCCCTCGATCTTCTTGAGATTCCCCAGGATTTCCGCAGTACGGCGAACAATGAATACCGGCTGGCCGCGCCATTCAGCAATCATCTGCTGTCCGGGCTCAATCTTGCTGACATTCACTTTCACCGGTGCGCCGGCAGCCTTCGCCTTGGCACTGGGAAACCATGACCCCACGAACGGGACCGCAGCCCCCACCGCTCCTGCAGCACCCACCACGGATGTGGCCGCTACCAAGAAGCGACGCCGGCCTGCATTCACGCCGTCATTGCTCATTCAGTCCTCTCCCATCAGCTTTGTGGCCTGTTAAATCAGGCATCTACTAAATATGAAACAATGTACTTATAAAAATTTTGCCGAATGGTAATGAAAACCCCCAATTCTGACAAGGTAATTACCCGGAGGGCTGGCCCTCAAGCCTTGTAGTATAGGGGGTCTACGAATGTGGCAAGTTGTCACAGCGCAATTATTCAAGAAATCGCACGCATAAAAAAACGCCCGGTTCCGTGAGGAATCGGGCGTTCTTTTTGAACGTGGAAGCGGAATTAACGCTTCGAGTACTGCGGACGCTTACGCGCTTTACGCAGACCAACTTTCTTACGTTCAACTTCACGGGCGTCGCGGGTAACGAAGCCAGCTTTGCGCAGAGCGCTACGCAGGGTTTCGTCGTAGTCCATCAGAGCGCGAGTGATACCGTGGCGGATTGCGCCAGCCTGACCACTTACACCACCGCCGATCACGGTGACGTAGATGTCGAATTTCTCGACAGTCTCGGTCAGTTCCAGCGGCTGACGAACTACCATGCGGGCAGTTTCGCGGCCGAAGAACGAATCCAGCGAACGGTTGTTGATGGAGATGTTACCAGTACCCGGACGCAGGAAAACGCGTGCGGTTGCGGTCTTGCGACGGCCAGTGCCGTAATTTTGAGTCGCCGACATAATGAACTATTCCGTTAAATCTTCAGTTCTTGGGGCTGCTGAGCAGTATGAGGGTGTGCAGCGCCCGCATAGACTTTCAGCTTACGGTACATGTCGCGACCCAGCGGGTTCTTAGGCAGCATGCCTTTAACCGCGGTCTCGATCACGCGCTCAGGGGCCTTGGCGATCAGTTTTTCAAAGTTGATCGACTTGATACCGCCCGGGAAACCGGAGTGGGAGTAGTACATTTTGTCAGTGGTTTTAGCACCGGTTACACGAACTTGCTCGGCGTTGATTACGACGATGTAGTCGCCGGTGTCAACGTGAGGAGTGTACTCAGGCTTGTGCTTGCCACGCAGACGGCTCGCGATTTCGGTGGCCAGACGACCCAGGGTCTGACCAGCAGCGTCGACGACAAACCAGTCGCGCTTTACTGTTTCCGGTTTAGCAGTAAAAGTTTTCATTCTTTATAGCCTCAGGGGCCGCCTGTAAATAAGACGGCGGATCTTACTGAATAGTGCGTACTTTGACAAGTCAAAGGCAGCCGGATACAGACGCTTTCGGGGGCTCGGGTCGGCGCGTCCGTTCAACGGCAAGATTCTTCGGCGGCGGGGCATCACTTCCACTGCAGAAAGAGGTCGGCAATTATGCAGATTGCGAAAAAAATTTCAACCTGCTTTTATGCTTGTTTTGCCCAAGGAGCACCCGATGGACTATCGCCAGCTAGGCCGTACCGACCTGAACGTGAGTGCAATCTGCCTCGGCACCATGACCTGGGGCGAGCAAAACACTGAAGCTGAAGCCTTCGCCCAGATCGAGCGGGCCAAGGGCGCCGGGATCAATTTCATCGACACCGCCGAGATGTACCCGGTGCCGCCAAAAGCCGAAACCTATGCCACCACCGAGCGCTACATCGGCAATTACTTCAAGAGCCGTGGCGACCGCGCCGACTGGATCCTTGCCAGCAAGATCGCCGGCCCCGGCAACACCATCGATTACATCCGCGACAAAAACCTGCGCCACAACCGCCAGCACATCACCGAAGCCGTGGACGCCAGCCTCAAGCGCCTGCAGACCGATTACATCGACCTGTATCAACTGCACTGGCCGGAGCGCAGCACCAACTTTTTCGGACAGCTGGGCTACAAGCACAAGATCGAAGCCAACCTCACCCCGCTCGAAGACACTCTCGAAGCGCTCGACGAGCAAGTGAAGGCCGGCAAGATCCGCCACATCGGTCTGTCCAACGAAACCCCGTGGGGCACCATGCGCTTTCTGGCCCTGGCCGAAGCCCGTGGCTGGCCGCGCGCGGTATCGATCCAGAACCCGTACAACCTGCTCAACCGCAGCTTCGAAGTCGGCCTGGCGGAAATCGCCATTCGCGAACAGTGCGGCCTGCTCGCCTATTCGCCGCTGGCATTCGGTTTCCTGTCGGGCAAGTACGAAGGTGGCGCCCGCCCACCAAAAGGTCGTCTGAGCCTCTACAGCCGCTTCAGCCGCTACTTCAACGCGCAATCGGAAACGGCGTGCAGCCGTTACGTGGCACTCGCCCGGGAACATGGCCTGGATCCGGCGCAAATGGCGCTGGCCTTCGTCAATCAGCAACCGTTCGTCACCAGCAACATCATCGGGGCGACGACGCTGGAGCAACTGGACAGCAACATTGCCAGTTTCTATCTGAATCTTTCAGACGAAGTGCTTGAAGGGATTGAAGCGATTCACAAGGATCATCCGAACCCGGCACCTTGATCCGGCACTAAAAGCCGCGCTCCCACGCACAAGCGTGGGAGCGCCCGGGTCATAGCGACCGCGCAATAATCTCTTTCATGATTTCATTGGTGCCGGCATAGATCCGCTGCACCCGCGCATCCGCCCACGCCCGGGCTACCGGATACTCCCACATGAATCCGTAGCCACCATGTAACTGCACGCACTCGTCGAGCACCTTGCATTGCAGGTCGGTGCCCCAGTATTTGGCCATTGCCGCCGTCGGCACATCCAGCTTGCCCTGAAGGTGCAGCTCCAGGCAGCGATCGACGAACACGCGGCCGATCTGAATCTCGGTGGCCATTTCCGCCAGTTTGAAGCGGGTGTTCTGGAAGTCGGCGATGGCCTTGCCGAACGCCTTGCGGTCACGGGTGTAATCCAGCGTCCATTGCAGTGCTGCCTCGGCTGAAGCCAACCCGCCAATCGCCACCGTCAGCCGCTCCTGCGGCAGTTCCTGCATCAGATAGGCAAACCCGGCGCCGGCCTGACCCAACAGGTTTTCCTTCGGCACTCGCACGTCCTGGAAGAACAATTCCGACGTGTCCTGGGCCTTCATTCCGACCTTCTCCAGGCGCTTGCCCTTGTCGAAGCCCGGCGTGTTCGCCTCTACCAGAAACAGACTGGTGCCCTTCGCACCCGCCTTCGGATCGGTCTTGGCCACGACGATCACCAGATCAGCCAGAAAACCGTTGGTGATGAAAGTTTTCGAGCCGTTGATCACGTATTCGTCGCCATCCAGCACCGCTGTGGTCTTGACCCCTTGCAGGTCGGAACCGGCGCCAGGCTCGGTCATGGCGATGGCGCTGACCATCTCGCCGGACACCAGTTTCGGCAGATATTTCTGCTTCAGCGCCTCGCTGCCGTAATGCAGGATGTACGGCGCAACGATGTCCGAATGCAGGGAAAAACCAATGCCGGTCAGACCCAGTCGCCCCACTTCCTCGATGACCACCGCGCTGTAAAGAAAGTCCGCCCCCAGCCCGCCGTATTCCTCCGGCAGATGCGAGCAGAGCATCCCCGCCTCCCCTGCCTTGTTCCAGAGTTTACGGTCGATGTAGCCTTGTTTTTCCCATTGCCCGTGAAACGGCACCGCCTCTTTCTCAAGGAAAGTCCGCACGCTGTCGCGGAACAATTCGTGCTCGGAGCTGAACAGGGTTCTGGGAATCATGCGTCACCTTTCGTTCTTGTTGGAGGGATCAGACCTTCAGAGACTAAGCCGCACACCCGTTACAGGACACTGGACACATCCGACAAAAAATAAGACGATCCAGCCGTCTGGTGACCACTTTCCCTTATAAAAACAAAAGTTGAATTATGTCCAAGCAAGTCTCCACGCCCTTGCGGCGCGTCAGCATCCTGGCGATCGACCGGGTTTTCGCTTCCACCCTCATGCAAGCCAAGGATTTCTTCCATCTGGCCAGCCTGCGTTACGGCAAACAACTGGGCCACGGCCTGACTCCGGCGTTCGAAACCCGCCTGGTCAGCCCCGACGGCAAACCGGTGAACAGCTTCAGTGACGTGGTCATGCCGGTGGACGGCGGCCTGGAAAACGCCGACGTCATCATCCTCCCGGCCTTCTGGGATGATTTCGACACGCTCTGCCAGCGTTATCCACAGGTACTGCCGTGGCTGCGTGAACAACATGCGCGCGGCGCAGTGCTTTGCGGCGAGGCCACCGGGGTGTTCTGGCTCGCCGAGGCCGGCCTGCTCAACGGCAAGGAAGCGACCACCTACTGGCGCTTCTTCAATGCCTTCGCCGAGCGCTTCCCCAAGGTCTATCTCAATCAGGACAAGCACCTGACCGACGCCGACAACCTGTACTGCGCCGGCGGCACCACCTCGGCCTGCGACCTCTATATCTATCTGATCGAGCGTTTCTGCGGTGCCAATGTGGCGCAAGCCGTGGCCCGCGACATTCTTTATGAAGTGCAGCGCAGCTACTCACCGGGCCGCATCGGTTTCGGCGGCCAGAAGCTGCATCAGGACGTGATCATCCTGCAGATCCAGCACTGGCTAGAAGAACATTTCGCCGACAAGTTCCGCTTTGAGGACGTGGCCCGTGAACACGGCATGAGCATTCGCAACTTCATGCGCCGCTTCCAGACCGCCACCGGCGACAAGCCGCTGCACTATCTGCAACGGCTGCGCATCGAGACCGCCAAAGGCTTGCTCTCCGGCAGCCGCAAGAGCATCAAGACCATCAGCTACGAAGTCGGCTACGACGATGCGAGTTTCTTCGCACGCCTGTTCCGCCAGCACACCGAACTGTCGCCGAACCAGTATCGACAGCAGTTCCAGCAAGCTGCCTGACGATTCGACCAGACACAAAAAAGGGCCTGCATCTGCAGGCCCTTTTTGTTTGCCAAATCCGCTTAAGGCTTGTGTGCCCGGGACAGGAATTCGTGGGATTGCATCTCCAGCAGACGGCTGAGGGTCCGCTGGAACTCGAACGTCAGGCGCCCGCCGGTGTACAGGTCTTTCAACTCGACTTCGGCAGAAATGATCAGCTTGACGTTACGGTCGTAAAACTCGTCGACCATGTTGATGAAGCGACGGGCGATGTCGTCGGTGGTGACGCTCATCTGCTCCACGCCACTGAGCAGCACGGCGTGGAAAATCTTGCCCAGCTCGATGTAATCGTTCTGGCTACGCGGGCCGTCGCACAGTTCGCGGAAGTCGAACCACGCCACGTCATCGCAGGTGCGCAGGGCGCGGATTTCGCGGTTCTCGATGATCAGTACGTCGTTTTCCACGGCAGCCGTGCATTCAGGCGTCAGCGCACGGAAGCTCTTGCGCAGGCTTTCGTGAGCGGCTTCATCAAGCGGGAAGTGGAACAGTTCCGCCTGTTCGAGGTGACGCAAACGGTAGTCGACGCCGCTGTCGACGTTGACGATTTCGGTGTTCTGCTTGATCAGCGCGATGGCCGGCAGGAAGCGCGCGCGTTGCAGGCCGTCCTTGTACAGTCCGTCGGGGACGATGTTCGAGGTGGCGACCAGGGTTACGCCGTTCTTGAACAGTTCTTCCATCAGCGTGCCGAGGATCATGGCGTCGGTGATGTCGGAAACGAAGAATTCATCGAAACAGATGACCCGCGATTCAGTCGCAAAACGCTTGGCGATGATGGTCAGCGGGTTTTTCTCGCCGCCGAGGGTTTTCATTTCTTCGTGCACACGCTTCATGAAGCGGTGGAAGTGGGTACGGGTCTTTTCCTTGAATGGCAGCGCTTCGAAGAAGGTGTCCACCAGGTAAGTCTTGCCGCGACCCACGCCGCCCCAGAAGTACAGGCCCTTGACCGGCGTCTGATCCTTTTTGCCAAACAGCTTGCCCAGCAAACCCGGCTTGTTCTGCTCGGCCGCGATCAGATCGTCGTACAGGCGTTGCAAGTGACGCACGGCAGTTTCCTGCGCCGCGTCATGGAAGAAGTCCGGGCGTTTCAGATCAGCTTGATATCGTTCTAGGGGCGTCATAATTCGTTAGCAAGGCAACAAAAACGGGCCGTCACTGTAGCGATGGCCCTTGGGAATGGCAATCGACCCTTGGTCGGGCCGGCCCTTTGATTATTCCTGAACCGGTGTCAGAGCGATCCGCAAGGCCTCAATGGCCGCGTCCCGCGCAGCAGCCTCGGCGAACGCCGGGCTGTCACCGACACACTGGCCTTCCAGCCAGACGCTGAAGCTCAGGTCTTCGCTGCGCACATCCAGCGCCTGACCCGATTGCAGTTGCTTGGTCACCTGGCCGGCGGTCTTGCCGTCAGCGAAGTTGCGCGACAGCAGCAATTGCTCGCCATCAGCCGCCAGCAGACGGAAACGGAAGCTGCCGTCGTCTTCGCGGAAGCTGACGAAGCGCGCAGCCTTCGCGGCTTTCTTCTTGGTGGTCGCGGCCACCTGAACCTGATTGACGAAGGAGCGCAGGCCGACCGCTTCACGCAGTTCGTTGAGGAACGGCGTCGCCACCGCACGGGCCTTCTTGGCGCCGTGTTGCAGGATGTCTTCCAGATCTGCCGGGCGTTCGATCAACTGGTGATAACGTTCGCGAGACTCGCCCAGCTCGTTGTCGAGCAACTGGAACAGACGGTTCTTCGCTTCGCCCCAACCCAGACCGCCCAGCAGTTCGCTGCGGAACTCGTCGGCCTGCGCCGGCGTGGCGAATGCCTGGAACAGGGTGAACAGGTGCGAGTTATCCGGGTCTTTCGATTCGCCCGGCGCGCGGGAGTCGGTAACGATCCGCGAGATCGCGTCCTTCATATCCTTGGCGCTGGTGAACAGCGGGATGGTGTTGTCGTAGCTCTTGGACATCTTGCGACCGTCCAGGCCCGGCAACGTGGCGACGCTTTCCTCGATCAGCGCTTCGGGCATGGTGAAGAACTCCTTGCCCTGGCCGAACAGGTGGTTGAAGCGCTGACCGATGTCGCGGGCCATTTCCACGTGCTGGATCTGGTCGCGACCGACCGGCACCTTGTGTGCGTTGAACATCAGAATGTCCGCCGCCATCAGCACCGGGTAGCTGTACAGCCCCATGGTGATGCCGGCATCCGGGTCTTCGCCGGTCTCGACGTTCTTGTCCACCGAAGCTTTATAGGCATGGGCGCGGTTGAGCAGGCCCTTGGCGGCGACACAGGTCAGCAGCCAGGTCAGCTCGGGGATTTCCGGAATGTCGGACTGGCGGTAGAAGGTCACGCGATCCACATCCAGACCACCGGCCAGCCAGGTCGCGGCGATTTCCAGACGCGAGCGCTGGATGCGCAGCGGGTCATCGCATTTGATCAGGGCGTGATAGTCGGCCAGGAAGTAGAACGAATCGGCGTTCGTGTCACGGCTGGCGACGATCGCCGGGCGGATGGCACCGGCGTAGTTGCCCAGGTGCGGGGTGCCGGTGGTGGTGATGCCGGTGAGGATGCGGGTACGGTTCGTCATGGGTAATCGCTTGTCAGACTGCAATCAATTCGAAAGACGCGGCAGGATCAGATCCTTGAGATCGGTCAGCTTGCCATGAAAAAAGTGTCCGCATTCTGCCACTTTCAGCAGCTCATGGGGGCGCTGGAGTTTGTCGGACCATTCGTAGACCAGTTGCGGATCGATCACCTCGTCGGTTTCCGGCTGGATCACGGTCAGTTCGCCCTGCTGCGGCAACTGATCCTGATCACCCAGGCGCATGACCGCAGGCGCCACCATGAACAGATGCTTGAGCACCACGCCTTGTGCTTCAAGACGACCGCCGAGACTTGCTGCAACAAATCCACCGAAGGAGAAACCGAACAGAGTCAGCGGCAGATCCGGGTGTTTTTCCCGCAGCCACGCGGCGGCGGCCTGGGCGTCATCGACTTCACCGCTGCCCATGTCGTGGGAGCCTTCGCTGGCACCGACGCCGCGGTAGTTGAAACGCAGGGTAATCAGGCCCGCGTCGCGCGCGGTGCGTTGCAGGGTCGAGACGACCTTGTTGAGCATGGTGCCGCCCTGCACCGGGTTGGGATGGCAGATCAGCGCGATGCCGCGTGGCTGCTCGTTGTCCAGGTACAGGGATTCAAGTTGACCCACCGGGCCATCAATCACTACAGGGGTTTCACGCATCAGCAAGGAAGGAACTCCGTGACCTCGAATCGGGTCGACTCGTCTAGCAAATTGTCTGTGCCAATCTATTGCGAGTGAATCGCGGTATACAGCGCAGGTTCGAGCCGTTAACGTAAAGCAAAGCCGTTTATAGAGGAAGGACTCGTGGAACACTCGCTCTTAGTTTGGTTGTTGCCGACTCTTGCCCTGGTTGTGGGTGTCGCCATTGGTTTCCTGATCGCACGCGTTGCGCCGAACGCCGCGCCCAGCCGCACACAGCGTCAACTGGACGACATTCAGGAACGTTTCGACAGTTATCAGAATGAAGTGGTGACCCACTTCAACAGCACCGCCAATCTGGTCAAGAAACTGACCCAGAGTTACCAGGAAGTGCAGGATCACCTCGCCGAGGGCGCCAACCGTCTGGCCCTGGACGAGCAGACCCGTCAGCGTCTGCTGGCTTCTCTGCACTCCGAAGCGGTTCAGGCTCCACGGGAACGCCTGACTCCACCGCACAGCCAGGAGCCTCCGCGCGACTACGCGCCGAAGACCCCGAACTCGCCGGGCATGCTCGATGAGCATTACGGTCTGAAGAAGTAATCAGTCTTCGCACCAACAAAAAGCCCCCGGACAATCACTTGTCCGGGGGCTTTTTTGTGCCTGACTGTTACGGATACTGCTGAACCGTACCCGGCTGCTGTTGCTGCTGACCACCGTACTGCTGGCCCGGAATCGCCTTCAGGTTGACTTCAACGCGGCGGTTCTGCGCCCGGCCATTGACGTCAGCGTTGCTGGCAACAGGATTATCCGGGCCGGCACCACGGGCCGACAGGTTGGCACCGCTGACGCCTTGCGAAGTCAGGTAGGTCGCCACGCTCTGCGCACGACGCTGGGACAGGTCCATGTTGTGCTGGCGGCTGCCGGTGCTGTCGGTGTAGCCGACGATTTCGATCTGGTTCTGGTTGAACTCCCTGAGCGAGCCCGCCAGGTTATTCAGCGGTTGATAGAAGCTTGGCGCGATATTCGCCGAATCGGTGGCGAAGGTGATGTTGCCCGGCATGATCAGCTTGATCTGGTCACCCTGACGCTGCACCTCGACACCGGTGTTGGCCATGCTGGCGCGCAGTTTCTTCTCCTGCTGGTCGGCGTAATAGCCGTAACCGGCAGCGGAAGCACCGACGACGGCAGCGCCGATCAAGGCGCCCTTGCCGCGGTTGTTGTGGTCGATGGCAGCACCGGCCAACGCACCGGCCAGTGCACCGAGGCCGCCGTACTTGGCGGTTTTGCTCATGCCCTGGGAGCCACCGTCGGCCTGACCCTGATTGTCATACGGGTTGGGCGAGGCGCAGCCGGACAGTACGGCTACGGCAGTAGCGACAATAATCAAACGACGCGTGGTGAACATGGAGAGCTCCTACTTTTTTGCATTCTGTGGTGCAACGGCCGTTTGGCAATGGACCTTTGCGGGCGTTGGATCATGACAATGCACAAAAATTCCGCCGGGCACTCGTGACAAAATGTTTAGGCGCGCACGAACGGATTTTCCCGCATTTCATCGCCCAGACGCGTATCCGGGCCATGTCCGGCCACAACGGTCGCGTCTTCGTCCAGTGTGTACAGCCGCTGCTTGATCGATCGCACGATGGTCGCCTGATCGCCGCCCCACAAATCCGTGCGCCCTACTCCGCGCCGGAACAACGTGTCGCCGGCAATCAACAGCTTAGCCTCGGAAAACCAAAAGCTCATGGAACCGGGTGTATGCCCCGGCGTGTGCAGCGCCACGCCGCAGCCACAGGCCAGTTCTTCATCGTCGCTCAACCAGCGATCCGGCGACGGCACCGGGGTGTAAGGCACGCCGAACATCTGACATTGCATCTCCAGGTTGTCCCAGAGGAACTGGTCTTCCTTGTGCAGATGCAGGGTCGCACCGGTTTTCTCTTTCATCTGGCCGGAGGCAAGGAAGTGATCGAGGTGCGCGTGGGTGTGGATGATGCTCACGACTTTCAGGCCATGGGCTTCGAGGCGCGCCATGATCAGGTCAGGATTGCCCCCCGGATCGACGACGATGGCTTTTTTTGTGATCGGATCACCGATGATGGTGCAGTTGCACTGAAGCGGGCCGACGGGAAAGGTTTCGCGGATAAGTGCCGGGGGGACAGAGGTCATGGTCAATCCTGATAAGCGCTGAAAAAGCAGGCTGCAAAGTCTACTTCAACGGCCGATACAGTTAGCCAATCGGATATCTGACGAATAACGTTAAAAAGTAATGGCCATATGATGCCAAACGTATCCGTTCTGATGCAAAATCGACATTTTTGTAGCGGCCGCATTCAGGAAGGGCCTCATCATTCTCAGGAAATAAAATGCCTACCCCAACTGGTTCCACGCTTAGTTTTTATTCCTCGCTGACCGGCGTCAAACCTGTTGACAGCCTATTGTCCGGATCCTATTGGGCGGGATCCAATTGGCCACTGGGCGGGTCCACCAACCTGACCTACAGCTTCATGTCCGCCAGCACCTCCTACTTCGCGACCAACTACAGTGCCGACAATGAATACAACGCCATGTATGACCTGTCGACGTCGCAGCAAGGCGGAATCATCAGGGCGCTAGCCTCCTGGAGCTCGGTTGCCAATATCACGTTTACCAAAACCACTGACGACATTTCCAATGTCGGCGATTTGCGTTTTGGCGGTTATGCGTTGATGAAAGACCAGGCGGCGGCCTGGGCCTACACCCCATCCAACACACCCAAGGGCGGCGACGTCTGGATTGGTGATCCCGCCAACGAATTCCCGATCAATGGCTCTTACGACTATCTGACCTACATTCATGAAATCGGTCATGCCATTGGGTTGAAGCACCCGTTCTCCCCCAACTCGCTGAACTCGACGATTCTCGACCCGTCGCTGGACGATGTCCGTTTCACCGTCATGAGTTACAACAACAACTACTCCTACCAGCCAACGACGCCGATGCTTCTGGACATCCTCGCGATCCAGGCACTCTACGGCGCCAATACCCAGTGGCAGGCCGGCGATACCGTCTACAGCTGGAAGCAGTACGACAAGATTTTCGAGACGATCTGGGACTCCGGTGGCAACGACACGATCGATGCCAGCAACCAGATGTCTTCGGTCAGCCTTGATCTGAATGAAGGTGCATTCAGTTCGATCGGCGTTGGCTTCTTCTACAACACGAACAACTTTTTCAACAGTGGCCTGGCCATTGCCTATGGTTCCAAAATCGAAAACGCCATCGGCTCGACGTTCAACGACCAGATTCGAGGCAATGCCCTGGACAACGTTCTGGATGGTCGTGAAGGCGCCGACTACATGGTGGGCGGAGCAGGTAACGATACCTACTACGTTGATAACAGAGGTGACGTGGTCGTCGAAACCGGTACGTCACCCACCGAAATCGACTCGGTGTTTTCAACGGTCACCTATGACCTGTTCGGCAGTCCAAACGTAGAAAACCTGACACTGCTGACCAACGCCAACCTCAACGCTTACGGCAACGCGTCGAATAACGTGATCGCCGGCAATGCCGGCAATAACATTCTCGATGGCCGCGAGGGTACCGACCTCTTGATTGGCGGTGCCGGTAACGACACCTACATCGTCGACAACGTCGGCGACGTGATTGTCGAATCCAGCACCCTCGCCACCGAGATCGACAACGTGCTGGCGTCGGTGACCTATACCCTTGGCGCCAACCTGGAGAACCTCACGCTGACCGGCAGTGCCAACATCAACGGCACCGGCAACACGCAGAACAACGTGATCACCGGCAACGACGGCAATAACCAGCTCGATGGTGGTGCAGGCGTCGACACCCTGATCGGCGGCAAGGGCAACGACGACTACAGTCTCGATCAGGCTGATGAACTGGCTCTGGTTCAGGAAAAGGCCAACGAAGGCAACGACACTCTGCACATCAGCTATGACGCCAACGCACAGACCAATGTCATCGACCTGAACCAGAACAACCTGGTGAACTTCGAGAACGTTCAGGTGCTGGGCAAGGGCGCGTTCAACCTCATTGGCAACAACCTGAACAACGTGTTGAGCGGCAACGACTCCGCCAACAATCTGCAGGGCGGTGCCGGCAACGATGTTCTGGACGGCGGCGCGGGGGCCGACACGCTGGTGGGAGGAACAGGCGACGATACTTACGTGATCGACCGCCTCGACGATACGGTCGTCGAACTCGCCAACGAAGGTCGCGACCTGGTACGCACGAGCGTCAGCTACACGCTCGGGGCCAATATCGAAGACGGCGAGCTGCTGGGCACAGCCTCGATCAACCTTACGGGTAACGAGTACAACAACGTCCTGACGGGTAACTCGGGCAATAACATCATCGATGGCGGCGTTGGCGCCGACACCATGCTCGGCGGCGCGGGCAGCGACACCTATTATGTCGACAACACCAACGATGTAATCATCGAGGACTGGTCCTACGACCATGACCTGGTCTATTCCTCCGTCAGCTACACCCTTGGCAACTACATCGAAACCCTGACGCTTACCGGCACGGCCAACCTTAACGGCACAGGTAACTTCAGTGACAACCGGATCAATGGCAACAGCGGCAACAACATTCTCGATGGCGGATCCGGTGCCGACTGGCTCTGGGGCGGCGCGGGCGATGACGTCTACATCATCGACGACATCAACGACCGAGTGATGGAGTTCAATGGCAATGGTCATGACGAAGTACGTACGACGGTCACCTACACCCTCTCCAACTTTGTAGAAGACGGTGTGCTGCTGGGCTCTGCATCCATCGACCTGACAGGCAACGACCTGGTCAACGTACTGACCGGCAACAGCGGCAACAACGTACTGGATGGCGGTGCGGGTGCCGACATCATGACCGGCGGTGCCGGCAACGACACCTACGTGGTCGACAACGTTGGCGATGTGATCAACGAAACCAGCACCCTCGCCACTGAGATCGACACCGTTCGCGCTTCGATCGACTACACCCTCGGCGCCAATCTGGAAAACCTGACCCTCACCGGAACAGCCAACCTCAACGGCACCGGCAATGCGCTGAACAACGTCATCACCGGTAACGACGGCAACAACGTCCTCGACGGCGGCACGGGTGCTGACCTGATGGCAGGCGGGCTCGGCAACGATACCTACATCGTCGACAACGTCGGCGACGTGGTCAGCGAAACCAGCACCCTGGCCAGCGAGATCGACACCGTAAAAGCCTCGGTGGACTTCATCCTCAGCGCCAACCTGGAAAATCTGATACTGACCGGCAACGCCAATATCTATGGTATCGGCAACACCCAGAACAACGTCATCACCGGTAACGACGGCGACAACCAGCTCAATGGCGGTGCCGGTCTCGACACCCTGATCGGCGGCAAAGGCAACGATACCTACTTCCTCGATCAGGCCGGTGAACTGGCGCTGGTGCAGGAAAATGCCGGCGAAGGCAACGACACGCTCAATGTCGTGTATGCCGCCACGGCACAAAACAGCCTGATCGACCTGGGCCTGAGCAATCTGCAGAACATCGAAAACCTCACAGTGCTGGGCAGCGGTGCGTTCAACGTGACCGGCAACGGTCTGAACAACACCCTGACCGGCAACACCTCCGACAACATCCTCGATGGCGGTGCAGGGGCTGACCTGATGATTGGCGGTGCCGGCAACGACACCTACGTGGTCGACAACATCGGCGACGTGGTCAGCGAAACCAGCACTCTGGCCAGCGAGATCGACACCGTAAAAGCGTCGATCGACTACACCCTCGGCGCCAACGTGGAAATTCTCACCCTGACCGGCACTGCCAACCTCAACGGCACCGGCAATGCGCTGGACAACGCGATCAACGGCAACGCCGGTGACAACATTCTCGACGGTGGCGCCGGCGCCGACCTGATGGTGGGCGGGCTCGGCAACGATACCTACATCGTCGACAACGTCGGCGACGTGGTCAGGGAAACCAGCACCCTGGCCAGCGAGATCGACACGGTAAAAGCGTCGGTGGACTACATCCTTGGCGCCAACCTGGAAAACCTCACGCTGACCGGCAACGCCAATACCTATGGCATCGGCAACGCCCTGAACAACGTCATCACCGGTAACGACGGCGACAACCAGCTCAATGGCGGTGCCGGCCTCGACACCCTGATCGGCGGCAAAGGCAACGACAGCTACTTCCTCGATCAGGCCGGTGAACTGGCGCTGGTGCAGGAAAATGCCGGCGAAGGCAACGACACCCTCAATGTCACTTATGCCGCGACGGCGCAAAACAGCCTGGTCGACCTGAGCCTGAGCAATCTGCAGAACATCGAAAACCTCACGGTGCTGGGCAGCGGTGCGTTCAACGTGACCGGCAACAGCCTGAACAACACCCTGACCGGCAACGCCTCCGACAACATCCTCGATGGTGGTGCCGGTGCTGACCTGTTGGTGGGCGGGCTCGGCAACGACACCTACATCGTCGACAACATCGGCGACGTGGTCAGCGAAACCAGCACCCTGGCCAGCGAGATCGACACCGTAAAAGCGTCGATCGACTACACCCTCGGCGCCAACGTGGAAATTCTCACCCTGACCGGCACCGCCAACCTCAATGGCACCGGCAATGCCCTGGGCAACGCCATCAACGGTAACTCAGGTGACAACATTCTCGACGGCGGCGCCGGTGCCGACCTGATGGTGGGCGGTCTCGGCAACGATACCTACATCGTCGACAACGTCGGCGACGTGGTCAGAGAAACCAGCACCCTGGCCAGCGAGATCGACACCGTCAAAGCCTCGATCGACTACATCCTCGGCGACAACCTGGAAAACCTCACGCTGACCGGTAATGCCAATACCTACGGCATCGGCAACGCCCTGAACAACGTCATCATCGGCAACGACGGCGACAACCAGCTCAATGGCGGCGCCGGCCTCGACACCCTGATCGGCGGCAAAGGCAACGATGCCTACTTCCTCGATCAGGCCGGTGAACTGGCGCTGGTGCAGGAGAACGCCAACGAAGGCACCGACACCCTGAATCTGGTTTATGCCGCTACGGCTCAGACCCGACTCGTCGACCTGAGCCTGAGCAATCTGCAGAACATCGAAAACGTCTCGCTGCTGGGTGCTGGCGCTTTCAACATTACCGGCAACAGCCTGAACAACACCCTGACCGGCAACGCCTCGGACAACATTCTCGATGGCGGTGCGGGGGCTGACCTGCTGATCGGTGGTGCCGGTAACGACACCTACGTGGTCGACAACGTCGGCGACGTGGTCAGCGAAACCAGCACCCTGGCCAGCGAAATCGACACCGTAAAAGCGTCGATCGATTACGTCCTCGGCGCCAACCTGGAAAACCTCACGCTGACCGGCAACGCCAATACCTACGGCATCGGCAACGCCCTGAACAACGTCATCATCGGTAACGACGGCGACAACCAGCTCAATGGCGGTGCCGGTCTCGACACCTTGATCGGCGGCAAAGGCAACGACAGCTACTTCCTCGATCAGGCCGGTGAACTGGCGCTGATGCAGGAGAATGCCGGCGAAGGCAACGACACCCTGAATGTCGTGTATGCGGCCACGGCACAAAACAGCCTGATCGACCTGAGCCTGAGCAATCTGCAGAACATCGAAAACCTCACGGTGCTGGGCAGCGGTGCGTTCAACATTACCGGCAACAGCCAGAACAACACCCTGACCGGCAATGCTGACGACAACGTGCTCGATGGCGGTGCCGGCCTGGATACCTTGATCGGCGGTAAAGGTAACGACACCTACGTTCTCGATCAGGCAGGCGAACTGGCGCTGGTGCAGGAAAATGCCAATGAAGGCAGCGACACGCTCAATATCGCTTATAACGCCACGGCGCAGACAAGCCTGATCGACCTGACACTGAGCAATCTGCAGAACATCGAAAACGTCTCGCTGCTCGGCAGCGGTGCATTCAACGTGACCGGCAACAGCCTTAACAACCTGCTGACCGGTAACGCTGCCGACAACGTGCTCGATGGCGGTGTGGGCGCTGACCTGATGGTAGGCGGGCTCGGCAACGATACTTATATCGTCGACAACGTCGGCGATGTCATCCGGGAAACCAGCACCCTGGCCAGCGAGATCGACACCGTAAAAGCCTCGGTGGACTACATCCTCAGCGCCAACCTGGAAAATCTGATACTGACCGGCAATGCCAATACCTACGGCATCGGCAACGCCCTGAACAACGTCATCACCGGTAACGACGGCGACAACCAGCTCAATGGCGGCGCCGGGCTCGATACCCTCATCGGCGGCAAAGGCAACGACAGCTACTTCCTCGATCAGGCTGGTGAACTGGCGCTGGTGCAGGAGAATGCCGGCGAAGGCAACGACACGCTCAATGTCGTGTATGCCGCCACGGCGCAAAACAGCCTGATCGATCTGAGTCTGAGCAATCTGCAGAACATCGAAAACCTCGCGGTGCTGGGCAGCGGTGCGTTCAACATCACCGGTAACGGCCTGAACAACACCCTGACCGGCAACGCCTCCGACAACGTTCTCGATGGCGGTGCCGGTGCTGACCTGATGATTGGCGGTGCCGGCAACGACACCTACATCGTCGACAACGTCGGCGACGTGGTCAGCGAAACCAGCACCCTGGCCAGCGAGATCGACACCGTGCGCGCCTCGATCGACTACACCCTCGGCGCCAACGTGGAAATTCTCACCCTGACCGGTACTGCCAACCTCAATGGCACCGGCAATGCGCTGGGCAACGCCATCAACGGTAACTCCGGTGACAACATTCTCGACGGTGGCGCCGGCGCCGACCTGATGGTGGGCGGGCTCGGCAACGATACCTACATCGTCGACAACGTCGGCGACGTGGTCAGAGAAACCAGCACCCTGGCCAGCGAGATCGACACCGTCAAAGCCTCGGTCGACTACATCCTCGGCGACAACCTGGAAAACCTCACGCTAACCGGTAATGCCAATACCTACGGCATCGGCAACGCCCTGAACAACGTCATCATCGGCAACGACGGCGACAACCAGCTCAATGGCGGTGCCGGCCTCGACACCCTGATCGGCGGCAAAGGCAACGATACCTACTACCTCGATCAGGCCGGTGAACTGGCGCTGGTGCAGGAGAACGCCAACGAAGGCATCGACACCCTGAGTCTGGTTTATGCCGCCACGGCTCAGACCCGACTCGTCGACCTGACCCTGAGCAATCTGCAGAACGTCGAGAACGTCTCGCTGCTGGGCGCTGGTGCGTTCAACATTACCGGCAACAGCCTGAACAACACCCTGACCGGCAACGCCTCCGACAACATCCTCGATGGTGGTGCAGGGGCTGACCTGTTGATCGGCGGTGCTGGCAACGATACCTACATCGTCGACAACGTCGGCGACGTGGTCAGCGAAACCAGCACCCTGGCCAGCGAGATCGACACCGTAAAAGCGTCGGTGGACTACATCCTTGGCGCCAACCTGGAAAACCTCACGCTGACCGGCAACGCCAATACCTATGGCATCGGCAACGCCCTGAACAACGTCATCATCGGCAACGACGGCGACAACCAGCTCAATGGCGGTGCCGGCCTCGACACCCTGATCGGCGGCAAAGGCAACGACAGCTACTTCCTCGATCAGGCCGGTGAACTGGCGCTGGTGCAGGAGAATGCCGGCGAAGGCAACGACACCCTCAATGTCGTGTATGCCGCGACAGCGCAAAACAGCCTGATCGATCTGAGCCTGAGCAATCTGCAGAACATCGAAAACCTCACGGTGCTGGGCAGCGGTGCGTTCAACATCACCGGCAACAGCCTGAACAACACCCTGACCGGCAACGCCTCCGACAACATCCTCGATGGCGGTGCCGGTGCTGACCTGTTGGTGGGCGGGCTCGGCAACGACACCTACATCGTCGACAACATCGGCGACGTGGTCATTGAAACCAGCACCCTGGCCAATGAGGTCGACACCGTGCGCGCCTCGATCGACTACACCCTCGGCGCCAACGTGGAAATTCTCACCCTGACCGGCACCGCCAACCTCAATGGCACCGGCAACGCACTGGGCAACGCCATCAACGGCAACGACGGCGACAACATTCTCGACGGTGGCGCCGGCGCTGACCTGATGGTGGGCGGTCTCGGCAACGATACCTACATCGTCGACAACGTCGGCGACGTGGTCAGAGAAACCAGCACCCTGACCAGCGAGATCGACACTGTTAAAGCGTCGGTGGACTACATCCTTGGCGCCAACCTGGAAAACCTCACGCTGACCGGCAATGCCAATATCTACGGCATCGGCAACGCCCTGAACAACGTCATCATCGGCAACGACGGCGACAACCAGCTCAATGGCGGCGCCGGGCTCGATACCCTCATCGGCGGCAAAGGCAACGATGCCTACTTCCTCGATCAGGCCGGTGAACTGGCACTGGTGCAGGAAAACGCCAACGAGGGTAACGACACCCTCAATGTCGTTTACTCGGCTACGCCGCTGACCAACCTGATCGACCTGAGCCTGAGCAATCTGCAGAACGTCGAGAACGTCTCGCTGCTGGGCAGCGGTGCGTTCAACATTACCGGCAACAGCCTGAACAACACCCTGACCGGCAACAGCGCCAACAACGTTCTGAATGGAGGCGCCGGCGCTGACACGCTCATCGGCGGCGCAGGCGCGGACACCTTTGTTTTCAGCGCCGTCAACGAAATGGGGATCGGAGCCAATCGTGATGTCATCAGCGACTTCAGCAGCCTGCAGGGTGACAAGATCGATCTGAGCCACTTCGATGCCAATCTGCTGGCGGCAGGCCTCAATGGTTTCACCTTCATTGGCGCAGGTGAATTCACTGGAGCCGGGCAACTGCGATTCGTCGATCACATTCTTTCGGGCAACGTCAGCGGCAACGCCACGGCAGACTTCGAAATCCAGTTGGTGGGGGTCAATACATTCAGCGCCAACGATCTGGTGGCCTGATGGTTTTACCGTAAAGCTGCAATCCGGCCTGGCTCACAGGCCGGATAAAAAAACGCCCCGATCGTATCGGGGCGTTTTTTATTGGCCGTGACCGTTGAATATCCGCTAACACAACACGCCCAGCTCCTTGGCCCGCGCCACGGCCTGCGTGCGCCGCTCCACCCCCAGCTTGCTGTTGATATGGCTGGCATGGGTTTTCACGGTATGTAGCGAAATGAACAGTTGCTCGCTGATTTCCTGATTCGAACAGCCTTGGGCGATCAACCGCAGGACTGCCAGTTCCCGGCTGCTCAGTTGTTCCGCTGTCGGGAGCTCTTGAACGTTGCGCGATGCCACGGGAGGGAAATGCTCCAGCAATTGCTGGCTGGCGAAACCCGGCAACATCAGCAACAGCTGCCCGCGCAACCACTCGGCATGTTGTTTGACCAGAGCATCAAAGGGCTGCAACACCCCGCCGCTGGCCGCTTCAATCGCCTGAGCCAATGCTTTTCGGGCTTCAGGTTCACGACTGCTCGCCAACAGTAACGCCACTTTTTGCGTCAATGCCATCACGCTCAACAGCTGACGTCCGGTTTGCTGGCCGTTTTCCAGCAATACATTCAGCCGCCCTTCGGCGAGCATGGGTTGCCCCTGAATGACGTCCAGCAACGCCTGCTGCAATTCGACATGCAATGGCAATTGCGGGTGAAACTCCGGCGGAGCTGCGGCACGTTCGCCGGTGTAAGTCTGACCCAGCCTCCCCAGCCAGGCCTCTGCCAGGTCAATGCGTCCCTGCGCCAGCCACAGTTCACATTTGACCAGGGTAATCATCGCCAGGTAGTAGATCGGCGGAACGTCCCAGATGTGCATCAGACGCTCGGCTTCGGCCAGCTCGGCAAAGGCCCGTGCGTAGTCGCCGCTGCTGCCGTCAAGTCGGGCGATGACGCAATGGCCGATCAACACGCTGATATCCCGACAGGCTCGAGCTTCGCTCAACCCCGTCTGTAATCGATGGCGCGCCGCTTCAGGTTGCAAGCGCATGGCCAACAGAAATCCCTCGTACAGCGTCAACCGCGCACGCACGGCGTACAAGCGCTGGGCCGATAATCCACGCAGGCGCTCCAGGCCCTGTTGCACTTCATCGAGCGAACGCACAATTTCCCCACGTGCCTGCAACACCCGGGCGCGGTCGTAATGGGCCAACGCTTCGAACAGCGGATTGCCGACCCGCTGCGCCAGTTCCAGGGATTCTCGGTTCAAGCCTCGTGCGCGCCATAGATCGCCATCGGCAATCGCCAGGTTGGACAAGGTCGACAAACACATCAGGCGCTGGCCATATCGCTTGGCCGGCAAGCTCTCCAGCGCTTCGCTGCAATATTCGATGGTCTGCTCGCGATGGCCCCGGCCTCGGGCGATGATGCCCTTGAGCGCCAGCCATTGAGCGAGCATGGATTTCTGTGCGGTGGCCGATGGCGCCGGCAGAAACCGGCTCAGGTGACTGGCAAGCTCCTCGGCCGCATCGAGCTGACAGGCCAGCCCCAGCGCCCAGCTGTACAACACGATCAGGCGCGGCGTGCTGATCAGCAAGCTATCGGGCAAGTCCATTTTCCAGCGCAACAACATGCCGACGTTCTGTTCGGCGAGCAACTGTTCCTCGGAAAGGTTCTGCACCAGATTCGCCGCCACGTCCAGATGCCCTGCGCGCAACGCCTGTTCCACGGCTTCGTCCAGCAAGCCTTGAGCATTGAACCAGCGACAGGCGCGCAGGTGCAGCGTAGCAACAGGCACCACCGCCCGAGCGATTGGCCGACTGCGCAACAGATCGGAAAACAGATGGTGATAGCGATACCAATGCCCGTGTTCATCCAGCGGCACCAGAAACACCTGATGCGCCAACAGGAAGCGCAGAATCTCGGCACTGTCGTGGGCTTCGCGCACCGCATCGCACAGCTCGCTGCAAAAACGTTCCTGCGGCGCGGTGTCGTAGAGGAACGCCTGCACCTCGGCCGGCAGGCAGTCGATCACTTCTTCCAGCAGGTAATCACGGATCAGCCCTTCCCCGCTGTTCAAGGCCTGCGGCAATGCGGCATCGCTCCCGGCCTCGGATACCGCCAGCAACCAGAAGCGCAGCCCCGCCACCCAGCCTTCACTGCGCTGGATCAGGTTTTCCAGGGCCTCGCCGCGTAGCGAGCTGCTGTGCCGATCGAGCAACGCCAGCGCTTCGTCGTGGGTCAGGCGCAGATCCTGTTCATGCAGTTCCAGCAACTGTCGCGAAAGACGCAGACGGGCGAGATGCCAGTCGGGCCGCTGGCGGCTGGTGACCATGACCAACAGGCCATCGGGCAAATGATTGAGAAAAAATTGCAGGCAGCGGTCGAGTACCGGCCCCTGGGCGAGGTGATAGTCGTCCAGTACCAATAACAGCGGCGAGGTCGGTTGCAGGTGCAGTGCCAGCTCATCGAGCAGGCCATCGAGCCATTCTTCGAAGGCGAACGGTTGATGACGCTGGCGCATTTTCAACAGGCCGAGTGCGCGGCTGCCGAGTTCCGGGAAGTAGTCCTGCAGGCCTTCGAGCAGACGCTCGAGAAAGCGCCCCGGGTCGCTGTCCCGGGCGCTCAGTCCCAGCCACAGACTTTGCCAATGTCCTGGCAGACTTTGACAGAACTCCACGGCCAGCGAACTTTTGCCAAACCCGGCCGGGGCGCAGACCAGCAACAGACGTCCACCGAGCCCGGCTTGCAGTCGCTCGCAAAGTCGTGGCCGCAGTACGTATCCGTCAGGCAGCGGGGGACGAAAGAAACGTCCGTCCAGTGCCGCGACGGCAACGCTTGCAGGACCCGGAAGTGGGGACAGATCAGTCATGGCCGGCTCTTGTTCGAATGGCTGTTGGCGGCGTAGCAGATGTCCGCAGACTAGCCTTAAACGGCGTACATATGAAGTTGTTGCTACAAATGGCTACAAAATCACCACGCAAAAAAAACGCCCCGAACCAGTCGGGGCGTTTTTTCGAGGATGCGGCCTCGGGTTACAGCTTAGCGGATACCGTCCTGGCCCAGGTTGCCTGGCTGAAATTCGCTCTTGGTGGCAGAGAAGCCGAAGTCATAAGCCTGTTTCTCTTCGTTCTTCATGCCCAGTGCCAGGTAACGACCGGATTGCAGGTCGTACAGGGTTTCCAGCGCGTACCACGGCACTTGCTTGTCGTAGTAGTCCTCGGCATGGGCCTCGGCGACGCGCCACAGCTGACCGCGACCGTCATAGTGGTCGATGACCGCTGCCTGCCAGGTATCTTCATCGATGAAGAAGTCACGTTTGGCGTAGATGTGGCGCTGGCCCGGCTTCAGGGTCGCCACCACGTGCCAGACGCGGCGCAGCTCGTAACGGGTCAGGTCCTGATTGATGTGGCCGGCCTTGATGATGTCGGCGTACTTCAGCGTCGGCGAATCGATCTTGTAGCTGTTGTTGGCAATGTACATCTCTTTCTTGCCTTCGAGCTTCCAGTCATAACGATCCGGTGCGCCGTTGTACATGTCGAGGTTGTCGGAGGTACGCAGGCCGTCCGCCGCGGTACCCGGACCGTCATAGGACACTTGTGGTGCCTGACGCACACGGCGCTGACCGGTCGCATAGACCCAGGCCTTGCGCGGTTCCTTCACCTGGTCGAGGGTCTCGTGCACCAGCAGCACGGTACCTGCCAGACGAGCCGGCGCGGTCACTTTCTGCTTGAAGTAGAACAGCACGTTGCCCGGGTTGGCCGGATCGTAATCCTTCATCTTGTCGCGGAACACGAACTGGTCCTGGAAATACACCAGGCTGAACGAGCCGTTGGTCTGCGGCGTCGCCTGGGTCACCAGACGGGTCACGCTGCCACCGCGATAGCGGGTGATGTGGTTCCAGATGACTTCCAGACCGTCTTTCGGGATCGGGAACGGGATGGCGGTCTGGAAGTTTTCCAGACCGTTGCCACCGGCTACCAGCGTGGTGGTCGTGGCGTTTTTCTTGATCGCGGCGAACACGTCATCCGGCACGGTGGCACCGCGATGGGACGGGTAGACCGGCATCTTGAAGGTGTCCGGGTAACGCTTGAACATCGCGTACTGGCCCGGCGCAAGCTTGTCCTTGTACTGGTCGACGTTCTGCGCGGTGATGGTGAACAGCGGTTTTTCACTGCCATACGGATCGGACAGGAAGCCTTTGCTGTCGACGGTGCCGGCATTCTTCGCCAGCGGTTTCCAGGCCGGGATCGAACCGTCGGCGTTGCCCGCCATCTCGGCGCCCATCGGGGTCAGGCTCTTGCCCAGTTTGTCGGCTTCGGCGGCAGGGACCGCCGCCATCACGCTGGTCGCCAGCAGCGAAAGCCCCAGAACACCGGCGTGGAACAGATTCTTTGTTATTTTCATAGGTTTGTTCGTCCTGAAAAAACTGCGCTTAGAAGTTCACGCCAACACTGAGGGCAACGAAGTCGCGATCATCCACCGTGCTGTATTCGCCACCAAAGAAGTTGGTGTAGGCCAGGCTTGCGGTGTAGGTGTTCTGGTATTCGGCATCCAGCCCGAGGCTGATGGCCTTGCGACCTTCCTCGAAGTTGCCGCCAGGGCCCGGGGAGTAACCCTTGACGTCGTGGGACCAGGCCACGTTCGGCTTCAGGTTCACGCCGGCGAACACGTCGCTGTAGTCCCAGATGGCACGAGCGCGATAACCCCAGGAAGTGGCGGTGGTGAAACCGTTGTTGTCGCAATTGCTGGAGCGGTTGCTGGTCGACGCGCCAGGGCCGGCACCGTTGATGGTCGAGGTGTTGAGGATCTGCGAGCAGGTGTTCAGGCCGCCAGTGGACGGCAGTTCACCCGGACCGAAGACCGGATCGCGGCCGTAACGGGCCTCGGACTTGCTTTCCAGACCGCCGACGTGGGTCACGCCGACTTCACCCACCAGGGTCAGACGGTTGGCGCCCATCACCTGATCGAAGAAGTGCGTCAGGGTGGTCTGCAACTGGGTGATTTCTTTACGGTTGTAACCGTGCAGGTCCTGGCCCGGCACGCCATTGAGGATCGAGGCGTTGGTCAGTGCACCGCCCAGCGGACGCACACCGGCAAACAGGATGTCGGTTGAGTTCAGTTGCACCGGCGCATTCGGCCGGTAGCTGACCTCACCGCTCCACGCCGTACCGGTAGGCAGGGTGGTGGAGAAGCTCAGACCGTAGAGGCGAATGTCCTCCGGATACTCGATGAAATACTCGGAGTTACCCGCCACCACCAGAGGGCCCAGAGCCTGGAACGGGCCAGGTAGAGCCTTGACGCCGTTATAGATCGACTGTGGCGCACCGGTCGCGCTGAAGATCGGCGCACGGCTGTGGTAGTTCATGAAGTAGGCACCGAACTCGGTGGCCAGCGGATCGAACATGTACTTGGCCGACACACCCCACTGCCCGCTGTCCCGCGCATTGCGGTTCGGCGAACGGCGTACCAGCACGCCTTCTTCGTTGACGTCGACATTGGCAGCCGCCAATGGGCCGAGGGCAACACTTGGAATGGTCGAGCGCTTGTTCAGCACGCGCAGGTTGTCGTCGCAACCGGTGGTGACGATGTCAGGCTGGGAGAAGAAGGTGCCGCAGTTGTCGGTCACGGTCTTCTGCCAGTCGATCTGGTAGAAACCTTCGGCCGACAGGTTTTCGGTGATGCTCTGGGACAGATAGAACATGTTGACCGGGATCAGGCCTTCCTTGATCTCGGCGCCCGGACGGCGAAATGCGGAAACGTCGATCGGGTTGATCGAGTTGATGCCGCCACCGATGAAGGTACTTTCACCCCAGTTCACCACTTGCTTGCCCAGACGCACCGAACCCGGCTCATCGGCAATGGCGTAGTTGTGGTAGATGAACGCATCGAGGATCTGGCCGCCCGAAGAGCGGGCTGCCACGTCGCGGTTGTGGTTGCTGACGTCCTTGTATTCCAGGTCCTGGTTCTGCAACGCGAAGTCGTACCAGTACTTGCCCCGGACGAAGACACCGGTGTCGCCGTATTTCAGTTCGAGGTCATGGATGCCCTTGAAGATCTTCGAGAACGCTTGCCCGCTCTTGAAGTTCAAGTGACCGTCGTCGGAGGTCTGGGACAGGCCCCGGCCGCCGTTGTTGACACCAATAAGATCCTTGTTCGGCTGCTGGGTCGACACGCTCATGCCCAGGGAGAGCGAGGAGTCGAACTGGCCTTCGATTTCACCGACGTTGAAGCTGACGCCGAATGCGGGCCCGGCGAGCGTGGAGGCAAGACTGACCGCCAGAGGCAGTTTCGCCCGGCGCCAGAACTGGTTTACTGAGGTCATCGACGCTACTCCATGTGCATTATTGTTATGGCAGTGAGTACTTTTAAAAACGCCTGAAGGACCGGGCGCCAGGAGCCTCCCGAAATCGCTTCAAAGTTGCATCGCCCCGTTTGTGCGTGTGCCCCGTTTCTAAAAATCCTTGAGCGGACTATAGCCAGCAGGTGGTACTGCTTGATCCCTCTAAAGTGTGATTTGCAGCTGCCGGCCACTCTGGAACAGTCCTTTCGCCAGTCCGACACATGTCGGCCCGGCAAGGATGGCTGATTTTTCCGATTTCACAAGCCAAGCGCTTGCTTGGTGGGGCTGGCGCGCCGTTTTCGGCGCGCCGGGGGGCACTCAAAGTGTCGAGAGGAAGGTGCTGTTGTTGGCCTGCCATTCGGTGATGTCGAGGCGGATGCGCTTCTTGTCGAGTTTGCCGACACTGGTCTTGGGAATTTCAGTAACAAGCGCGATCTGGCTCGGGATTGCCCACTTGCTCAGGTGCCCCAGTTCCACGAACGGCTTGAGGTGTTCCTTAAGCTCGCGCGCCCCGATGGCGTGCCCTTCGCGAATGACCAACAAGGCAAACGGACGCTCGCCCCACTGCGGATCGGCGATGCCCACCACTGCTACCTCACGTACCGCAACGTGACGGCTGATCAGGTCTTCGAGGTCCAGCGAGGAAATCCATTCGCCACCGGTCTTGATCACGTCCTTGATGCGGTCGCGGATGTCGATCACGCCCATGCTGTCGAGTGTTGCCACGTCGCCGGTGTGCAGCCAGCCACCGGCCCACAGCTCTGCGCCCTTCTGCGGTTCGTTGAAATAGCCCTCGGTCAGCCACGGCGCGCGCAGCACCAGCTCGCCCTGGGTTTCGCCATCGGCGGGCAGGAAGTTGCCGTCGCCATCGACGATCGCCGCTTCGACAAGCGGCCCCGGCACCCCGGCCTTGATCCGGTAGGTGGTGCGTTCGTCTTCGGTGCCCGCCATCAGCTCGTCGTTCAGATGTGCGCAAGAAACCAATGGTCCGGTTTCCGACATGCCGTAGGCGGCCGTCAGTTGAATGCCCTTGCTCTTGGCCGTTTCATACAGTGTGCGATTGAGTGCGCTGCCGCCGATGACGATCTTCCAGCCGCCGAAATCGGTGCCCTGCGCTCCCTTGGCGTTGAGCACCATCTGCAGGATGGTCGGCACGCAGTGGGAGAACGTGACCTTCTCCTTGCGCCACAACTCGACGAGGAACTCCGGGTCGTAACGTCCCGGATAAACCTGCTTGAGCCCGAGCATGGTCGCCACATACGGCAGGCCCCACGCATGCACATGGAACATCGGGGTGATCGGCATGTACACGTCGTTGGTGCCCAGCAGCCGCACGCTGTCGATGGCGCCCATGATGGTCGACACGCCCATGGTGTGCAGCACCAGTTGCCGATGGGTGAAATAGACACCTTTCGGATTGCCGGTGGTACCCGTGGTGTAGAAGGTGGTGGCGACCGAGTTTTCGTCGAAGTCCTGGAAGTCGTACTGCGGGCTTGCGGCCGCCAGCAGTTGTTCGTACTCGCCGACCAGATTCGGCAAATCCGCGTTTTTTTCCGGCAGATCGGTCAGCAGCAGGGTTTTCTCCACCGTGGTCAGGTGCGGCGCGATGGCCTGGTACAGCCCGACGAATTCGCTGTTGACCAGCACGAAGCGGTCCTCGGCGTGGTTCATGGTGTAGAGGATCTGTTCCGGCGACAGGCGCACGTTGATGGTGTGAATCACCGCGCCGATCATCGGAATGGCAAACATGCATTCGAGGTAGCGATGGCTGTCCCAGTCCATCACCGCCACGGTATCGCCGGCCTTTACGCCGGCTGCCGTCAGTACGTTGGCCAGTCGCGCGACCCGCTCGATCAGCGTCGGATAGCTATAGCGCAACTGGTCACGGTAGATGATCTCGCGGGTTTTCTCGTAACGGGCGCCCGACATCAGCAGCCGTTTAATCAGCAATGGATACTGGTAGGCCCCTTCGGCGGGCGGAATAACGCGAGTCTGCAACATAAGAATCCCTTTTCTGACTGCACGGTGTTGGCGTTGGAGTTTTGTACTCTAGAACCCTTATACGCCAGCCAAATCAGCCAAAGGAATGATTTGCAGAGCCGTACAAATGCTAGCTTTGCGCCAGCATTTGTCGGATTTCGTCACCGGTCAGGCCGTTTGCCCTACAGCCGCTTCGGAAGGGGTGCGTGGGAAAACCACCGCAGCGAGGAAGGTCAAAGCGCCAAACCCGGCCAGAATCAGGTAAAGCCCCACAAAACCATGGCGCGGTTCGACATAGGAAATCAGCGGAATCGCCGTCGCACTGGCACCGAACGATAAACAGTAACGCAAGGCAAATACCCGCGACTGCCATTGCGGCGCAACGAAGTTGGCGACCATCGAATCGTTCACCGTCACCTGGCCGAACACCACGAACATGAACGCCGCACCGAGCGCGATCACCGCCCAGCCATCGACGTAAGCCATGGCATAAAGCAGTGGCGCCTGAAACAGCGTCAGCACCACAAATGGCCATTTCAGACTGACCCGGTGCAGCAATTGCCCGATGCTCAACTGCGCCACTGCACCGAACGCGTACGCCAGACTGACCACCACGCCGAGGGTCTGCGGCGAGGCGAACAGGTCATGCAGGCGCTCCTGGAACAGCTTTGGATAAGTCATGGTGGTGGCGTTGAACACCACGCCGCCGGTGGCCGTGGCCAGGGCCAGCACGCCGAACACCATCACCATCGAAATGCGCTGGCCACCGGCGCCCTTGAGCGCGGTGTGCGGGCGCTTGGGGATCGGTTCCTCGCGCACCTGCAAGGCAAAACCGATCCCCAGCACGATGGCCACGGCACCCGGTATCAGGAATGCCGAACGCCAGCCGAACTGCGCCACCAGCAAACCGGTAATCAGCGCCGAGAACGCCACGCCCAGATTGCCCCACATGCCGTTGATGCCGATTTCGCGACCGCGATTCTGCGCGTAGGCCACCAGCATCGCCGTGCCGACCGGGTGATAGATCGCGGCAAAAATACCGATCAGGGTCAGGCCGATGACCAGCATCGTCGGGCTGTTACTGAGGCCGGTCACGATCGCCGAAGCGCCGATACCGAAGAAAAACACCAGCATCATCCGCCGCCGGCTCCAGTGATCGCCCAACCAGCCGGCCGGTAGCGAACACGCGCCAAACGCAATGAAACCACCCAGTGACAGGCCGATCAGCGCGGCATAGTCGAGGGCGAAGGCCTGGGTCATGCCGAGCACGGCGGCGGGGAAAATCAGCATGAACATGTGATCGATCACATGGGCTGCGTTGATGTAGCGGATGACATTTCTGGATTGATTCATCGCGGCACGCTTTCTTGTGGTGAACAGATGAGGGTGAGCGCTTATGCTAAGTTGGCGAAAAAGCGCATTCCTGCCATACAAGTCAGTGAACCGGACATGTTGATCAGCCATTTCGAACACGGCCCGGTGAGCGCCTATCCCCGGGATTATCTGGATGGCGCGCACCAGCCATTGCACCTGCATCGCGAGGCGCAGTTGCTGTATGCGGTGAGCGGCGTCATGCGGGTGGTCACGGCGCAAGGTGCGTGGGTGATTCCCCCGACCCGCGCGGTGTGGATTCCACCGGAAGTCGGCCATGAAATCTTCATGTCCGGTGATGTGCAGATGCGTTCATTGTTCATCGCGCCCGAACTGTCGCCGGCCAGCCTGCAACACTGTTGCGTGCTGGCGGTGACGCCGTTGCTGCGCGAACTGATCCTGCGTGCGGTGCAGGGCCCGCCCCACGCCGACAATCCGCTGATCCAGCAATTGATGCTGGAGGAGCTGGCCGGCCTCGAAAACCTGCCGCTGCATATACCGATGCCCGGCGACCGACGCCTGCAAAACATTTGCCTGGCGCTGCTGCGCGAGCCCGATCATCCGAACACCCTGGAAGACTGGGCACAGCAGGTCGGGGCCAGCTCGCGCACCTTGGCGCGGCTGTTCCAGCAACAACTGCAGATGAACTTCAATGCCTGGCGCCAGCAACTGCGCCTGATGGAAGCCCTGCCCCGCCTGCTCGCCGGGGACAGCGTGCAGAGCGTGGCGCGGGATCTGGGTTACGGCAGCGCGCGGGCGTTCAGCGCGATGTTTCGCCGTTTGCTCGGGGACAATCCCCGGGAGTACCTCAACGCCCTGAATCAGCTCCGCTCGATCAATGCATCTCGGTGAACGCGAGCTTCACGCCGATTGCGATCAGCACCGCGCCCATGGTGCGGTCGAACCAATGGCCCATGCGGGCGAAACCGGCACGCACGCGCTGCTGGCTGAACAGCATCGCCACCAGGCAGAACCAGGTGGCAGTCGCAGCCGCCAGGTAAACCCCGTAACCGGCCTGCACTGCCAGTGGCGTGTGCGGGTTGATCACCACGGTGAACAGCGACAGGAAGAACAGCGTGGCCTTTGGGTTCAGACCGTTGGTCACGAAGCCTGAAGTGAAGGCGCCACGGGCGGTGCGTTCGCCGGCCTCTTTGTGCAAGTCGTCCGTCACGGTCTTGGCCGGTTGCGCACGCAGGGCCTTGTAGCCGATGTACAGCAGGTAAGCGGCGGCGGCCCATTTCAGGGCGTTGAACAACACGATCGATTGCGAAACGATTAGGCCGATGCCCAGCAGCGAATAACCGACGTGCAGGAAAATCGCCGTGCCCACGCCCAGTGCCGTCCAGGTGCCGGCACGACGCCCGTGGGTCACGCTCTCGCGCACCACCACGGCAAAGTCCGGGCCGGGGCTGGCGACGGCCAGCAGGTGGATCAGTGCAACGGTCAAGAACTCGGTCCAGTACATGGGGGCTCCTTTCGGCCAGGCGTAACGTTTTGTTTCATCTGTTAGGCTCGGCAGATTACGCCTTCCCTTCAAAGCACAACAGGTACAGTTGATGACGAACGCCCACCGCGCCGTATTCCTCGATCACCCTTCCCTGGACCTCGGTGACCTTGACCTCGAGCCGTTGCGTGCGTGCTTCAGCGACCTGCAACTGTTCACCCAGACACTGCCTGCGCAGGTTGCCCAACGCCTGCAAGGCGCGACCGTGGCCATCAGCAACAAAATCCTGATCGATGCCGCCGCCATGGCCGCCAACCCACAGCTGAAACTGATCCTGATCACCGCCACCGGCACCAACAACGTCGATCTGGCCGCCGCCCGCGCCCACGGCATCACCGTGTGCAACTGTCAGGGTTACGGCACGCCGTCGGTGGCGCAGCACACGATCATGCTGTTGCTCAATCTCGCCACGCGTCTGGCCGATTATCAAAGAGCCGTCGGCGAAGGACGCTGGCAGCAAGCGAAACAGTTCTGCTTGCTGGATTACCCGATCGTCGAACTGGAAGGCAAAACCCTCGGGCTGCTCGGGCATGGTGAGCTGGGCGGCGCGGTTGCGCGTCTGGCGGAAGCCTTTGGCATGCGCGTGTTGCTGGGGCAGATTCCGGGGCGTCCGGCCCGTCCGGACCGCTTGCCATTGGAAGAGCTGCTGCCGCAGATCGACGCTCTCACCCTGCACTGCCCGCTCAACGAACACACCCGCCACTTCATCGGTGCCCGCGAGCTGGCGTCCATGAAACCGGGGGCTTTCGTGGTCAACACCGCCCGTGGCGGGCTGATCGACGAGCAAGCCCTGGCCGATGCCTTGCGCAAGGGTCATCTGGGTGGCGCGGCCACCGATGTGTTGAGCGTCGAACCGCCAACCCAGGGCAATCCGCTGCTGGCCGCCGACATCCCGCGCCTGATCGTCACCCCGCACAACGCCTGGGGCAGTCGCGAAGCGCGGCAGCGAATCGTCGGCCAACTGGTGGAAAACACCCAGGCGTTCTACAGCGGTAAGGCGCTGCGGGTCGTCAGTTGATAAACTGCGGCACTTTTTTTCACAGGAGCAGTTATGGATCCGCGCAGTGAAGTACTGCTTCGTCAGGTCGAGTTATTCCAGGGTTCGCTGTTGCTGGCCGGTCTGCCCGCCGACGACCTGCTCGGGCGCCTGCCCAACGCCTTCGGCTGGTGCTGGCATGCCGGCGATCAGGCGGCGCTCGATGCACGCTTCGAAGGTCGCAGCCATTTCGGCGTGAACGTGCCGGAGCGCGAGTTCGACAGCGCGGTGGTGTTCCTGCCCAAGTCCAAGGATCTGACCGACTACATCCTCAACGCCGTGGCCTCACGTCTGGCCGGGCGTGAGGTGTTTCTGGTCGGGGAAAAGCGCAGCGGCATCGAAGGTGCCTCCAAGCAGCTCAACCCGTTCGGCAAGCCGCGCAAGCTCGACAGCGCGCGCCACTGCCAGCTGTGGCAAGTGACCGTGGCCAACGCTCCAGAAGCCAAATCCCTGGAAAGTCTGGCGCAGACTTACGAATTGCCGCTGGCCGAAGGCCCGCTGAAAGTCATCAGTCTGCCGGGCGTGTTCAGCCATGGCCGACTGGATCGCGGCAGCGCCCTGCTGCTGGAGCATCTGGACAAACTGCCGAGCGGTCACCTGCTGGACTTCGGTTGCGGTGCCGGCGTGCTTGGCGCAGCGGTCAAACGTCGCTACCCGCACAATCAGGTCACTCTGCTCGACGTCGACGCCTTCGCTGCCGCCAGCAGTCGCCTGACATTGGCGGCCAACGGTCTGGAAGCCGAGGTGTTGACCGGTGACGGCATCGACGCCGCGCCGATGGGTTTGAACGCGATCCTGAGCAATCCGCCGTTCCATGTCGGCGTTCACACCGATTATTTCGCCACCGAAAACTTGCTTCGAAAAGCAGCCAAACATCTGAAAAACGGCGGCGAACTGCGCCTGGTGGCGAACAGCTTCCTGAAGTATCAACCGCTGATCGAAGAGCATCTGGGCGTGTGTGCGATCAAGGCCGAAGGCAACGGATTCCGGATTTACCGGGCCAAGCGCGGCTGAAAATTAGCACTTGCCGAATGGATTGCGCCTAGGCAGAATCCGCTCCGTCCTAGGGGAGTAGTCTCCCACGAGCGCCATGCTCGTCCGGCATACGTCAACATACTTGATCCTCAGATCATGGCGTATGCGACCCAAGCGTCCGCAGCAGACGGATCGCAGGGTTTGACAAGACCTATGACACGCACACCTTACCCGGGGCGGGAAGGCTGTACGTGTCATAGCCGTGTCGACCCGCCCCTTAGGAAATCCTGATGCTGGACTCGTTACTCGTTCCCACCGCAATCGTTGCCTTGGCCGAAATCGGCGACAAGACGCAACTGCTCGCGCTGATTCTCGCCGCTCGCTTTCGCAAACCCTGGCCGATCATTGCCGGTATCGTCGCTGCGACCCTGGCCAACCACGCGGCAGCCGGTGCGGTAGGCGCCTGGTTCGGCAGTTTCTTCTCCGATGCTGTCCTGCACTGGATTCTCGCCGCAAGCTTCACCGCCACCGCCCTGTGGACGCTGGTGCCGGACAAGATGGACGACGATGAAGCCAGCACCGCCCGCAAGTTCGGGCCATTCCTGACTACCCTGATTGCATTCTTCCTCGCGGAAATCGGCGACAAGACCCAGATCGCCACCGTGATGCTGGCGGCGCAATATCCTGAGCTGTGGCTGGTGATCATCGGCACCACAGCAGGCATGCTGATTGCCAACGTGCCGGTGGTTCTGGCGGGTAACTTTGCAGCGGAGAAACTGCCGCTGACCCTGATCCGTCGCCTGGCCGCCTCGGCGTTCATGATCCTGGCGATCGTCGCGGTGTACAAGGCGATGCAGAGCAGCGGCTGGGTCTGATCCGGCAGATCGCTCCCGCACTCGGTGCGGGAGCGATCATTGCTTCAGGACTTTGGCGCTTTCTCGTAAAGCGGCATGACCTTCGGAATTGCCGCCTGCAGCGAGGCAATCCGGCTGGAGGATGCCGGGTGAGTGCTCATGAACTCCGGCGGTGCACCTTCGGACGCCTTGCTCATCTTGTTCCACAGAGTGATCGCGGCGTTCGGGTTGTAACCGGCGCGAGCCGCCAGCTCCAGGCCGATCAGGTCGGCCTCGTTCTCGTTGGCGCGGCTATTGGGCAGCGTCATGCCGTAGTTGGCCACGGTGTCGGCCAGCGCCAGGCTGTCCTGACCCAGACCGAGCAACGCGCCGGCGCCCTGCTTGGCCATCTCGATGCCATAGGCCTTGGACATCGCTTCACGACCGTGTTCGCGCAGGGCGTGGGCGATTTCATGGCCCATGACCGCGGCGATTTCATCGTCGGTCAGTTTCAGGCTGTCGATCAGCCCGGTATAGAAAATGATCTTGCCACCAGGGCCGCAGTTGGCGTTGAGCTCGTCACTCTTGATCAGGTTCACTTCCCACTGCCATTGCGCGGCATCCGGACGGAAGTTCGGCGCCTGGGCGATCAAGCGGTTGGCAATCGCCTGAACCCGCTTGGCTTCGTTGCTGGTCTTGTCCAGCACGCCTTTGCTGGACGCCTCGCCAACGGTCTTCTGATAGGACTGGGCATACATCTGGTCGACCTCTTGCGAGGACAGCATGCTGAACATGTACTGCTTGCGCTCCACGCCCACGGCACCGCCGCTGGTGGTGTTGACCGACTGACAACCGGCCAGCAACAGCGCTGCGCTCAGTGCACTTACAACCAATGTCTTGTTCATTCAAAAGCTCCCTGAAAACATGCCGCGTATCCTAGGCGGGTAATTGTATCGACGCCAGATACAACGGACGTGTTGCACCCACTTTCAGAAGGCGCCCGCCGGCCCTGTAGGAAAAAATTCATATCCGCCGACAAGCCCTGCGCATCTGCGTCGCGCACTGCTCCATTTGCGACATCCGCCTTCAATTGCGCGCACTTCGCCTCATGGCGCAATAGTGGCTGCCGATACGCCAGCGCAGACGTCCTCTTGCGTGCGGAGCTTCCATGAAATTCAAGTCGATCCAGTTTTCCGTGGCCGCCCTGGCCGGCGCCATCGTTCTCAGCGTGGTGGCTGCGCTGGTGCTGTATGCGCTGTTCTCCGGCGCCCGCACCCAAGAGATGGTTCAACAACGGACCCAGGAGCAGTTCGAGCAAGTCATCGAACAGCGCCTGACTTCCCTGGCACAGACACAAGTCAGCCAGATCCAGCGTGAGCTCGAAGCGCCGCTGCTGATTGCCGGCGGACTGGTTCGGGTCAACGCCCTGCTCGGCACCCCGGGCGCCGATGGCCAGCCGCGACTGACCGTCAGCCGCGAGCAACTGATCAGCCTGATCAAGGAAAACGTCGAGAAGAACCCGAAGATTCTCGGCACCTACATCGGCTGGGAAAAGAACGCACTGGACCACAATGACGCGGCCTACGTCGGCACCAGCGTGGTCGGCATCGACGCCGCCAACGGACGCTTCCTGCCGTGGTGGTTCCGCAACGACGACGGCACTCTGGGCCTGGACAAACTGGTGGACGTCGACGACCAGAAAGTCCTGTCCACCGGCGTGCGCGCCAGCGAGTACTACCTGTGCTCGAAAGAAACCAAAAAATCCTGCGTGATCGATCCGGCGCCCTACAAGGTTGGCGACAAGATCGTCATGCTCGCCTCCTTCATTGAACCGATCATGCTCAACGGCGTCTTCCAGGGCATCGTCGGTGCAGACCTGTCGGTGAACTTCATCCAGGAAATGCTCCTGGGCGCCAACCAGAAGCTGTACAGCGGCGCCGGGCAAATGGCCCTGATCGGCGGCAACGGCCGGATCGTCGCCTACACCAAGGACCCGAGCAAATTCGGCGAGAAGGTCAGCGACATTCTCGACGCCCAGCAGATTGCCAATATGGCCAATCTCAAGCGCGGCGAAGTGACCTATTCCGTCAATAAAGAGGCGGGCCGGATCGAGTTGTACCTGCCATTCGGCATCGGCCAGACCGACGCACGCTGGACCCTGATGCTGCAACTGCCACTCAACGCGGTGATGGCCGATCTGCAAAAGCTGCAAGGCGACCTCGACGCCCAGCGCAAATCCGACACTTTCGGCATGGCCATGGTCGGCCTGCTCATTGCCGGCCTCGGCCTGCTGGTGATCTGGCTGGTGGGCCACGGCATCGCCCGACCGCTGAAGCAAATGGTCACCATGCTCGATGACATCGCCCAGGGCGAGGGCGACCTGACCCGTCGCTTGAGCAGTGACCGCAAAGACGAACTCGGTTCAATCGCCAAAGGCTTCAATACCTTCCTCGCCAAATTGCAGGCGATGATCACGCAGGTGGTGTCGTCGGTGCAGAGTGTCAGCGATTCCTCGGAGCACACGGCGGACATCGCGATCCGTACCAATATCGGCATTCAGAAGCAGATGGCCGAGATCGATCAGGTCGCCACCGCGGTACAGGAAATGACCGCCACGGCCCAGGACGTGGCGCGCAACGCGACCCAGGCCGCACAAGCCGCCAGCCATGCCGATCAGGCCGCCAGCCAGGGCATGCAGATCGTACGCGACACGTCGAATTCGATCGGTGTGCTGGCCGTGGAAATCGGCAAGGCAGTGGACGTGGTGCAGACGCTGGCCAAGGACAGCGAAAACATTAACGCGATCCTGATTGCCATTCGCGGAATCGCCGAGCAGACCAACCTGCTGGCCCTCAACGCAGCGATTGAGGCGGCCCGTGCTGGCGAACAGGGACGCGGTTTTGCGGTGGTGGCCGACGAGGTACGCAACCTGGCGCAGAAGACCCAGAAGGCCACCGAAGAAATCCAGAGCATGATCCAGCAACTGCAACAGGGCACCCGCGATGTGGTGCGGGTCATGGAAGACAGCCAGAACCGCACCGATGAAAGCGTGCAGCACGCGGCCAAGGCGGCCGAAGCGCTGGAGACCATCACCCAGGCGGTGTCGGTGATCAACGACATGAACACCCAGATCGCCAGCGCCGCCGAGGAACAGAGCGCAGTGGCCGACGACATCAACCGCAACGTGATCAACATCGGTCAGGTGGCGAACGAAGTGGCCGGTGGCGCGGATGAGTCGAGTTCGGCGAGCGCCGATTTGACCAAGCTGGCGGAGCAGCAGCGGCGGTTGATCAATCAGTTCAAGGTCTGACCGATCAGGCCGGGGTCAAACACTCCGGCCCGTTGAGTTTCGGATCATTGACCAGGTTCGCCAGCACCCGCTCGCGCAAGGCGGCGGGTTCGCTGGCGAGCAGGCCTTGCAGAACGTGCAGCGGCGTCTCGGGGTCGAGCCACGCCGCCTGCCCCGCCTCGTCGAGAATCAACGGACGGCGCTGACTGGCCGCCGGTTGGGTGATCACCGCCGTGCTCAGCCAGACCTGCTCCTGCACCGGATACGCCTCCCAGATCGCCGCAAAAAACAACGAAGCCCCTTCTCCCGGCGTCAGCCAGTACGGCTGCTTGCGCACATTGCCACGCCATTCGTAGAAACCGTTGGCCGGCAGCAGGCAACGACGCAGGCGCAGGGCTTCGCGAAACATCGGTTGTTCGGCCACGGTTTCGGCCCGGGCGTGGGCCGGGGTGCGCGACAGATCGGTCAGCCACGGCGGCGTCAGGCCCCAGCGGGCGCGGGCCAGGGTGCGCTGGCCGTCAGGCTCGGCACGCAGCATCAACACCGAATCGTTGGGGGAAATGTTCCACTGCGCCTGCTGATCGGCGGGAAAACCTGGCAGCGCCGCGAAGTCGCGGTTCCAGCGAAACAGGGCATAACGTCCACACATGGGGCAGCACGACTCAAGAATAAAACGAACGCCAGCCTAACAGACCAGCGTACCGGGGAAGCTCTCCGGTTCATCGCCGGGCAGCGGCAGCGCGGCATTGTACGCGCTGATCAGTTCGCGGGCGTATTCGGCCTGATCGTTCTCGACCGAAAGCCCGAGCAGGCCGAAGATCGGCAGCTCGCCGGTGCCGCCGAGCAGGTCGCGCCCGACCAGATGCGCCTCGATGCCTTCGCTGGCGAGCATGCCCTTGAGCATTTCGCCTTCCATCAGGTTTTCCGGCTCGTAGATTCGCTGCATGGGCGCACCTCACTCGTTTTCGCTGAACACTTCCAGAAACCAGTCCTGGCCATCGACCTGCAACACAAAGGTGATCGGCCGGCAACACACCTGACAGTCTTCGATATAGGTCTGATCACCCGCCGACAGATCCACTGTCGTCTCGACTTCCTCCCCACAGTACGGACATTCATACAGTGCGCTTTCCAGCATCGCGGTCTCCCGGGTGACTTGTGCGTATAATCGCCGGTCTATTTGCAGGGCTATTTTTGTCTGACTACTTTTTCAGACCGTGCCCCGTTGGTTTTCGATCAAAACCTTTACTTACCCTAGCCGTTTCCAACAAGAGAGCATGATGGGCGAATTCGATGCCATCCGACCTTACGACGACAGCGAAGTACCTGCGGTACTGGCAAGACTGCTCGGCGACAAGGCGTTTCTAGATATCCTCACCCACTTCCGCTTCCCGCGTTTCGCCGGTGCCTTCGGCTGGATGCTCAAACCACTTATAGCCCATCGGCTGCGTCGTGAGTTCGCCGACGTGACATCGGTGGCGATGTTGCAGGACAAGGTCGAGTTCTACGTCGACCACACCATCGAGCGCGCCACCGACGGCGTGACCTACACCGGTGTCGAGCAATTCAAGTCCGGCAGCGCCTATCTGTTCATCGCCAACCACCGCGACATCGTGATGGACCCGGCCTTCGTCAATTACGCCGTGTACCACGCCGGCCTGCCGACGCCGCGCATCGCGATTGGCGACAACCTGCTGCAAAAGCCTTTCGTCAGCGACCTGATGCGTCTGAACAAGAGTTTCATCGTGCACCGCTCGATCACCGGGCGCCGCGAGAAAATGGCCGCGTACCAGTTGCTGTCGGCCTACATCAACCACTCGATCCGCAACGATTGCGCCTCGATCTGGATCGCCCAGGCCGAAGGCCGCGCGAAGGACGGCGACGACCGTACCGAGTCGGCGATCCTCAAGATGTTCCACATGAGCCGCAAGGACGAGCCGTTCGGCGAGGTCATCCAGTCGCTGAACCTGACGCCGGTATCGATCAGCTACGAATACGACCCGTGCGACCAGGCCAAGGCCCGCGAACTGTACATCCGCGCCACCACCGGCACCTACAGCAAGGCGCCGGGCGAGGATGACGTGAGCATCGCCAAGGGCATCACCGGCTACAAGGGCCGGGTGCACGTGAATTTCGCCGCGCCGATCACCGAACTGTTCGAAGACACCAAGCAACTGGCGGTCGAGATGGACAAGCAGATTCTCGGCGGCTACCGGTTGTTCCCGGTGCATTACCTGGCGTATGCGCAGTGGGCGGATGCCGATCCGCAGTTGAACGTGCCGAAGGCTGCCGACGTGTTCGGTGCCGAGGAACTGGCCAAGGCCCAGGAAGAATGGCAAAGCCGTCTGGATGCCTGCCCTGAGGAGCATCGTCCGTATCTGGTGCTGCAATATGCGACGCCGGTGCGCAATCAGTACCGGGTCAAGGCTGGCTTGCCGCTGTAAGCGGTTTCGAGCGGATACAAAAACGGCGCCTTCGGGCGCCGTTTTTCGTTCAGTAGCGGGTACTGATCCAGGAAATCAGCAACGCCAGCCCCAGACAGGCAAAACCGAAACGATAGAAAAACCGGTTCATGCGCAGGGTCGCCCAGTCCAGCACCGGCTCTTGGTCAGGCTGGCTCTGGCGCTGGGCCGCGATACTGGCCATCGCCCGTTGCTCACGCCGACGAGTCGCGTGCAGCAGCCAACTGCCCGGGAAGGCCAACAGCAGGGCCAGCAGGTTGATCAGTTTGGCGGGATGGGCGGTAAACAGCGTCATCAAGTGCATCACAGACCTCAATCTAAACCGGAATGGCGAACGCCAGACCGACGACCGCGGCGCGGATTCTACCGAAACCCTCCCCCGCAGCCCTACCCTTTGCGACAAATAACCCATCAATCGACCGATGGCTGTCCTGTGTCACGGCATCGTCATTTGTTTCGGCCACCCTGCGCGCCTCGAAACGTAAACGGAATGCGACATGCTTCACGCTGAAAACCAGGATCGCCTGTACCTCATCTCCCCGTCCGACGAACAACAGACCCTCGTCGGCAGCCTGGCCTTCAATGTTCAGGACCGTCACTGGCTGGTGTATTGCGCCCTCGGCGGGCACCAGCATGCAGACTTGCCCGAGACTGATCTGCTGACCGGCGTCAGCGTCCTCGACTTCTACTCGCAGGCCGCCTGAATGAAAAAAGCCCGGGGCCATCGCTGGCCCCGGGCTTTTTCACATCTGACGCATGCCTTATTCGGCGAGGATCTGGCCGATGGAAGGATCCTTGAACACACGGGTCAGCGCATCGCTCAGTACATCGCTGACCAGTTTGGTGTTGGTTTCCTGGTTCGGCGCCATGCCGAAACGCTGGTCCAGCGACGCACCGTAACGGCCGCTGTAGCGACGGTTGCCGCTCTGCACGTCGGAGCGGAAGGTCGCGCCGATGGTGGCTTCGGTCACGTACATGCCTTCTTTCGGCGACTGGTATTTCAGTTCAGTCAGGGTCACGGTCAGTTGCGGAGCATTCATCGCACCGCTGGACGGGGTGAAGCCCAGCAGACGCACGGCCGCTTCGGCCTGGGCCTGCAACTTCGGCACGATCTGCTCACGCTGGACGGTGATGGCGCTGGTTTCCGGGTACAGGCCACCGCGGGTGCCCAGGGTTGGCGACGGACGACCGTCGACCACGCGAACCACGACAGGCTGGCCATGGCCGACCGGTGCCAGCTGAGTGGTCAGCTTCGGTTCCGGGCTCAGTTGTTGCGGGCTGTGGGCGCAGCCAACCAGGGTCAAACTGGTCACAGTGATCAAACCGAACAACAGGCGTTGCAACATGCTCTTCTCTCCAGAATCAGGCACAGACAGGCCCGCAGTATAGCGGTGGGCCACTGCGGGTCACCAGCACTGAAATCTCAGACAAACCCCGCAGCACGCGGTTCCTGTCACAGATTGTTCACCCCCCATACATGTTCGCTTCACGGTCTTTTGACAATCTTCGTCACAGATCTCCAGAAGGAACACACACCATGCGCTATCTGATCTCGTTGTTCGCTCCACGCCCGCTGCACCGCAGCTTCGCCCTGCTCGACCGCAACGGCCATTGCCAGGCTTTCAAGCAATGCAGCCTGCAGCCAATGGGTGACGGCTGGGTCGAAATCGAGGAAATCCGCCTCAACTGGTTGCACCAGCCTCTGCCGGCCAGCGCCCGGGTCGAGCAGCAGCGCCCTCGCGCACGTGCCCAGGCGATGTTGAGCATCTGACCGGATGCCTAATAAAAGTCATTAAACTCGACCAACTCCCCGCATTTCTTCGATACAATCTCCCCCCGATTATAAGGACGTCTCCTGATCGGGCCCCGCAACAGCGTCAATGCGCATGCATTGGCATCCAAATCGCCCACAGAGAGCCGCCCACACAGATCGAGTGAAGCTGGCGTGCTTGCTGTTTCCCTGGCAAATCCCAGCTTTTCGCGAATCTGCAGAGCTGTCATGACGCTCGGTCACTGAGTTGTTTGCCCCTCCGGGCACGGTGCCAGCCGGGACAGCCCTTTTTGAGGTTCACGTCTTCAAAAGAGCGTGAAAAAAACGGGTTTTCACAACTTCACAAGAGTGTGGCGAGCAAATGAATAGTTTTGCGTCTGAACATGCACCATTAGCGTCTGAAACAGCCCAACGACACAGGAACGGGTACGCCTCGAATACCGGAGCCTGAAGCCTGTCCGCTACGGATTTGGTTGCACAAACGGATGTCTCGACCATAAGTCGAATTGCCAGCCACGTGCTGAAATGAGTTCATGTGACTCTTGAAGCCAGGCCGCACGCATCCGTCGAAGTTGCGAAAAATTGCGAAGATTCGGACATGGCAAACCTGGCCATGGGTACCTGGGGTGTAACTGACCTGCCCCGGACACCTGGCAGCCATGCCGACAATTTGGTGCTGCAGATTTTGGAGACGCGTTAAATGGCGCATAACGAAGCAGTCGACGTAGTTCTGGTTGGGGCCGGCATCATGAGTGCCACCCTTGCAGTGCTGCTCAAGGAACTCGACCCGGCGATCAAGCTGGAAGTCGTCGAACTGATGGATTCCGGTGCCGCGGAAAGTTCCAACCCGTGGAACAACGCCGGTACCGGCCACGCCGGCCTCTGCGAGCTGAACTACACGCCGCAGAATGCCGACGGCACCGTCGACATCAAGAAAGCCGTACACATCAACACCCAGTTCGAGGTGTCGAAGCAGTTCTGGTCGTACCTGACCAAAAAAGGCACCTTCGGCTCGTGCAAGTCCTTCATCAGCCCGGTGCCGCACCTGAGCTACGTCGAGGGTGAAAAAGGCGTTTCGTTCCTCAAGGAACGCTTCAACACGCTGCACAAGCATCACGCCTTCGCCGACATGGAATACACCGAAGACAAGGCGAAGATGGCCGAGTGGATGCCATTGATGATGCCGGGCCGCCCGAAAGACCAGGTGCTCGCCGCCACCCGCGTGATGAACGGCACCGACGTCAACTTCGGCGCGCTGACCAACCAGTTGCTCAAGCACCTGACCAGCGCCCCGGATGCCCAGGTCAAATACTGCAAGCGCGTGACCGGCCTCAAGCGTAACGCCAATGGCTGGACCGTCAGCATCAAGGACGTCAACAGCGGCAGCAGCCGTGAAGTCGACGCAAAATTCGTGTTCCTTGGCGCCGGTGGCGCGGCCCTGCCGCTGCTGCAAGCCTCGGGCATCGAAGAAAGCAAAGGCTTCGGCGGCTTCCCGATCAGCGGCCAGTGGCTGCGTTGCGACAACCCGGAAGTGGTCAAGCATCACCAGGCCAAGGTCTACAGCCAGGCTGCGGTGGGTTCGCCACCGATGTCCGTGCCGCACCTGGACACCCGCGTGGTCGACGGCAAGAAGTCCCTGCTGTTCGGGCCATACGCCGGTTTCACCACCAAGTTCCTCAAGCACGGCTCCTTCATGGACCTGCCGCTGTCGGTTCGCGCCGGCAACATCGGCCCGATGCTGGCCGTGGCGAAAAACAACATGGACCTGACCAAGTACCTGGTCAGCGAAGTGATGCAGTCGATGGAACAGCGTCTGGAATCCCTGCGTCGTTTCTACCCGGAGGCGAAAGCCGAAGACTGGCGCCTGGAAGTGGCCGGCCAACGGGTGCAGATCATCAAGAAAGACCCGAAAAAAGGCGGCATCCTGCAGTTCGGTACCGAACTGGTGGCCGCGAAGGACGGCTCCCTCGCCGCCCTGCTCGGCGCTTCGCCAGGTGCTTCGGTAACTGTTTCGATCATGCTGGAACTGATCGAGAAGTGCTTCCCGGCCAAGGCCAAGGGTGAGTGGGCTGCCAAACTGGCGGAAATCTTCCCGGCCCGTGAAAAGGTCCTGGAAACCGACGCTGCGCTGTATCGCAAGATCAACGCGCACAACAACGTCGCGCTGGAACTGGTTGAAGCCAGTAACGAGACCGAAAGCTACGCCTGATCCGGCTCCATGAAAAACGCCCCGTACTCAGTGAGTGCGGGGCGTTTTTTTATGCCTGTGGAAAACTTCGGCTATCAGCCGCGCGCTTTCTCGATCAGCTCGATGTATTCCGGGGCGTTGCGTTGATCGCGGATCTGGTCGACGAAGGTCTTGCCATGCTCGTCCTTGCCGTCTACGTCATAACCGGCTGCAACGAAGAACGTCAGGAAACGCTCGAAATCGTCGATGCGCAGGCCACGGTACGCCTTGACCAGTTTGTGCAGCGACGGCGAAGTGGCGTCGACCGGCTCAAAATCGAGGAACAGCTTGATCTGCTCATCGCCGATCTCGTCACCAATCACTTGCTTCTTATCTTTACGCATTGCCGACTCCAGCTCGCAGACATTTCACGGGGCGGGCAGTTTACCCCCGCCCGGGCACGAGGCTCAACGCGCACGCGTGCTGCCGGTGTGCAGATCGGCCCAGATGTGGCCGTTGGCGTAGCTGAGGAATTGCACATACACGGTGTCGTTGCGCAGCAGATCGATGATCACCCGGTACTGGGCCAGCGGATAAAACAGGGTCAGGGTCTTGCGCTGGTCGTCGTATACCGGTTTTTTCAGGCTTTTGCTTTCGCCATCGAAGCTGACCAGCACCTGATTGATCGTCGCACCCTTGTTCAGGGACTTGCCCTTGAGGCGGATCATCAATGGCGAAGTGACCGGTATCGGCTGCTGGTTGGACTGACGCTGGGCGCCGACCACCACCGAATAGTCGGTGACCTGCAACAGTTGCTGCTGCTCGGGTTCGGCATCGCGCAGGGTGAGGTCGTCGGGCGGCAGGAATTGGCTGTGCATCGGGGCGGCGGCCAAGGGCAGGCTGAGGGTCAGCAACAGGGCGGCGCAGCTGCGGATCAAGAGGCTCATGACAGGCTCCGGAGGGCGGGGCCGAGCACTCTAGCATGGGTATCGCGGATGGATCAGCATGCCCAAACAACTGTAGGAGCGTGGCTTGCCGCGATAGCGTCGGCATATCCGACATCAATGTGTCAGACAGTCCGCCATCGCGGGCAAGCCCGCTCCCACAGGGATCGGGGTTACCCGGAATTACATGCCTTTGACGGCGAAGATCCCGTTGGCGTTGCGCCAGTAGCCTTTGTAGTCCATGCCGTAACCGAAGATGTAACGGTCAACGCATGGCAGGCCGACGAAATCGGCTTTCAGGTCAGGACGGGCCTTGCGGTCGTGGTCCTTGTCGATCAGCACGGCGGTGTGCACGGCACGGGCACCGGCGTGTTTGCAGAAGTCGATGATTGCGCCCAGGGTGTGACCTTCGTCGAGGATGTCGTCGATGATCAGCACGTCACGGTCGATGAACGAGACTTCCGGCTTGGCTTTCCAGAACAGGTCGCCGCCGCTGGTTTCGTTGCGATAGCGGGTGGCGTGCAGGTAGGACGCTTCCAGCGGGAACTGCAGATGGGTCAGCAGTTTGCCGGAGAAAATCAGCCCGCCGTTCATCACACAGAACACCACCGGGTTGCTCTCGGCCAGTTGTTCGTTGATTTGTGCACCGACGCGGGCAATGGCAGCCTCGACTTCAGCTTCGGTGTACAGGCAGTCAGCCTCTCGCATGACTTGACGGATATGCTCGAGATCAGCGGACATGGCGCTCTCCAAGGGGGGTCTGTTTCGGAAAAGCGGGCAAAGGTACGCATCCCGCACGGCCGAATCAAGCATTTGTGGACTAACGTACTGTATGTCCTATAGGACATCACCCTCGGATAGATTAATCTAGGCCGGTTTTTTTGCCCGCCGCCGGAGCCTTTCCCCATGTCCATCCAAGAGATCCGCCATCCGCTGATCCGTCACAAACTTGGCCTTATGCGCCGTGCAGACATCAGCACCAAGAATTTCCGCGAGCTCGCTCAGGAAGTCGGTGCCCTGTTGACCTATGAAGCTACCAAAGACCTGCCGCTGGAAACCTACGATATCGAAGGTTGGTGCGGCACTGTGTCGGTGGAGAAAATCGCCGGCAAAAAGATTACCGTCGTGCCGATCCTGCGTGCCGGCATCGGCATGCTCGAAGGCGTGCTGAGCCTGATCCCGGGCGCGAAAGTCAGCGCCGTCGGCGTTGCCCGTAACGAAGAAACCCTGCAGGCCCACACTTATCTGGAAAAACTGGTTCCGGAAATCGACGAACGCCTGGCCATGATCATCGACCCGATGCTCGCCACCGGCAGCTCCATGGTTGCGACCATCGACCTGCTGAAGAAGGCCGGCTGCAAGGACATCCGCGCGATGGTGCTGGTTGCCGCGCCGGAAGGCATTGCCGCCGTCGAGCAGGCTCACCCGGACGTGATCATCTACACCGCGTCCATCGATCAGAAACTCAACGAGCACGGTTACATCATTCCTGGGCTTGGCGATGCCGGTGACAAGATCTTCGGCACCAAGCAGAAGGACGCTTGACCATGCAGGATGAGTTCAACGATCCGCTCTGGCGCACGGTGCTGTCCGGCGCGCAGATGCTGTTCGTGGCTTTCGGCGCCCTGGTGCTGATGCCGCTGATCACGGGCCTTGACCCGAACGTGGCACTGTTCACCGCAGGTCTTGGGACGATTCTGTTCCAGATCGTCACCGGGCGTCAGGTGCCGGTGTTCCTCGCGTCGAGCTTTGCCTTCATCACTCCGATCATCCTCGCCAAGGGCCAGTTCGGCCTTGCCGCGACCATGGGCGGCGTGATGGCGGCCGGTTTCGTCTACACCTTCCTCGGCCTGGCCGTGAAGATCAAAGGCACCGGGTTCATCGACCGTCTGCTGCCACCGGTGGTGATCGGTCCGGTGATCATCTCCATTGGCCTGGCCATGGCACCGATTGCCGCGAACATGGCGATGGGCAAGGCCGGTGACGGCTCGGAGCTGATCCACTATCAGACCGCGATGATGATCTCGATGCCGGCGCTGCTGACCACGTTGATCGTGGCAGTTTTCGGCAAAGGCATCTTCCGTCTGGTGCCGATCATCTCCGGCGTGCTGGTGGGTTTCGCCATGTCGTTCTATTTCGGTGTCGTCGACACCGCGAAGATTGCGGCAGCCCCGTGGTTTGCACTGCCTCACTTCACCGCGCCGGAGTTCAACTGGCAGGCAATCCTGTTCATCGTCCCGGTGGCCCTGGCCCCGGCCATCGAACACATCGGCGGCGTGATTGCAGTCGGCAGCGTGACCGGTCGCGACTACCTGAAGAAGCCGGGCCTGCATCGCACCCTGCTGGGTGACGGTATCGCTACCACGGCAGCCGGTCTGTTCGGCGGTCCGCCCAACACCACCTACGCCGAAGTGACTGGCGCGGTGATGCTGACCAAGAACTACAACCCGAAAATCATGACCTGGGCGGCGATCTTCGCCATCGCCCTGGCGTTCATCGGCAAGTTCGGCGCCCTGCTGCAAAGCATTCCGGTGCCGGTGATGGGCGGGATTCTGTGCCTGTTGTTCGGTTCGATCGCAGCGGTGGGGATGAACACTCTGATCCGCCACAAGATCGATCTGGGCGAGGCGCGCAACCTGGTGATCGTTTCGGTGACCCTGGTGTTCGGGATCGGCGGTGTGCTGGTCGGCACCGGCACAGGCCCCGACGACTTCGGCCTCAAAGGCATCGCGCTGTGCGCGGTGGTGGCGATTGCGCTGAACCTGATCCTGCCGGGCAACGACAGCTGGAAACACAAGAAGGCGGATGAGCCGCTGATCTAAGCTGTAGCTTCATCGCCTGAAAGACCGCTATCGCCAGCAGGCTGGCTCCCACATTGGAATGCATCTTCCTGTGGGAGCCAGCCTGCTGGCGATGCTTTTAGAGGGCCAACGGCGCCCGCTCACACAACGTCGCCAATGCCTTGGCCCATTGCGGGTCATCGTTCAGGCACGGCACCAGCACCAACTCCTCCCCTCCCGCCTCGCGGAACTGTTCCTTGCCGCGATCGCCGATCTCTTCCAGGGTCTCGATGCAATCGGCAACAAACGCCGGGCACATCACCAGAATCTTCTTCACGCCGCTTTTGGCCAACTCATCCAGCCGCGCTTCGGTGTACGGCTCGATCCATTTCGCCTTGCCCAGTCGCGACTGGAACGACACCGACCATTTGCCATCCGGGATGCCCATGCGCTTGGCGAACTCGGCTGCCGTGCGCAGGCACTGGCCGCGATAGCAGGTCGCAACGACTTCCGGCGGTGCACCGGCGCAGCAATCGCCGTGACCATCGAAGCGATGGCCCGGATTGAGCTTGGTCAGATGCCGCTCCGGCAAACCGTGGAAGCTCAGCAACAGGTGATCGTAATCCTGCTGCAAGTGCGGCCGGGCACTCGCCACCAGGGCATCGAGGTATTCCGGTTGATCGTAGAACGGCTGCAACACCGACAATTGCACATCGAGTTTCTTCTCGCGCACCACCCGCTTGGCTTCTTCGATCACCGTGGTCGTGGTGCTGTCGGCAAACTGTGGATAAAGCGGTGCGAGGGTGATGCGTTTGTGTCCCGCCGCCACCAGCTTCAGCAGGCCTGTCTCAATGGACGGCTCGCCGTAACGCATGGCCAGTTCCACCGGGCCGTGGGTCCACTGGGCCTTCATCTGCTGTTGCAGGCGACGGCTGAGCACCACCAGCGGCGAGCCTTCATCCCACCAGATCGAGGCGTAGGCGTGGGCCGACTGCTCGGGACGCTTGATCAGGATCAGCGACACCAGCAGACGCCGCACCGGCCACGGCAGGTCGATCACGTACGGGTCCATCAGAAATTGATTGAGGTAGCTGCGCACGTCGGCCACCGAAGTGGAGGCCGGCGAACCCAGGTTGACCAGAAGCAAGGCGTGATCGGTCATGCAACGTCCTATTTCAGAGGCGGCTGGACAAATCGTCCAGGGCCGCGCGTAAATCCGTGAACCGGAAATTGAATCCGGCTTCCAGCAAGCGTGCCGGCGTGGCCCGTTGACCACCCAGCAACAGCAATGACATCTCGCCGAGCCCGACCTTCAGGGCCAGGGCCGGCATCGGCATGAACGCCGGGCGATGCAGCACGCTGCCCAGCGTCCTGGCGAATTCGCGATTGCGCACCGGCTTCGGCGCGCACGCATTATAAGGACCACTCGCCTGATCGCGGTGCAGAAGAAAATCAATCAGGGCGATTTGATCGTCGATATGAATCCACGACATCCACTGTCGACCATTGCCCAAAGGCCCGCCCAGCCCGAGTTTGAACGGCAGCAACAGGCGCGACAAAAAACCGCCCTCGGCCGACAGCACCAGCCCGGTCCGCACCAGCACTACGCGGATGTCCATCGCTTCGGCACGCTGCGCGGTTTCTTCCCAGGCAATGCACAACTGGCTGGCGAAATCGTCGACCACCGGTGGCGACTCTTCGGTCAACTCACGTTCGCCGCCGTCTCCGTACCAGCCCACGGCCGAGCCCGAGATCAGCAGTGACGGTTTTTGCCCGCGGTTTTCCAGCCACGCCAGCAACGATTCGGTGAGCGTGATCCGGCTGTTCCACAGCAACGCCTTGCGCCGATGGGTCCACGGCCGGTCGGCAATCGGCGCGCCGGCAAGGTTGACGATCACATCGACCGGTTCATCGCCAAGGTCCTCCAGACGCGCGATGCCACGCACTTGAGCGCCGCAGATTTTTGCGACCTTTTCCGCACGACGGCTCCACACGGTCAACCGGTGGCCCTGACCCGACCAGTGCCGGCAGAGCTGACGTCCGATCAATCCAGTACCGCCGGTCAGCAATATGTGCATGACATCTTCCTCGCGTGGCGTTTTACTTCGATCACTAGTCTATTTTTATAAGCAGGGATCTTTTCTATCGGACAGGCTCTATTGTTTAACAATAGGCCAAGCTGTCAGAACGAAAACGCTGGAAGTTATACCAGAAAACAAAATTGTACAGGTTTCATCCACGGCGTAGTCTGTACAGAAAGGTAAACGAGGCCCCTATGACTGTACCTATCGCAATCATTGGCACCGGCATCGCCGGACTCTCCGCCGCCCAGGCCCTGACCGAGGCCGGGCACACCGTCCAGTTGTTCGATAAAAGCCGCGGTAGCGGCGGGCGCATGTCGAGCAAGCGCAGTGACGCCGGCTCGCTGGACATGGGTGCGCAATATTTCACGGCCCGCGACCGACGCTTCGTCACCGAAGTCCAGCGCTGGCAAAGTCAGGGCTGGGTCGCCGAGTGGACGCCGCAGCTCTACACCTTTCATGGCGGACAACTGAACCTGTCACCGGACGAGCAGACCCGCTGGGTCGGCTCACCTCGCATGAGCGCCATCACCCGTGGTTTGCTCGACGGCCTGGAAGTGCATTTCGCCTGCCGGATCACCGAGGTCTATCGCGGTGAAGAGCACTGGCATCTGCAAGACGCCGAAGGCTTCACTCACGGCCCTTTCAGCCATGTGGTGATCGCCACCCCGGCGCCTCAGGCCACCGCATTGCTGGCCGCTGCGCCAAAACTGGCCGGGGCCGCTGCCGGTGTGAAGATGGACCCGACCTGGGCCGTCGCCCTCGCCTTCGACACGCCGCTGGATACCCCCATCGAAGGCTGCTTCGTACAGGACAGTCCTCTCGACTGGCTGGCTCGCAACCGCAGTAAACCCGGGCGCGACAACACCCTCGACACCTGGGTCCTGCACGCCACCAGCGCCTGGAGCCGGCAGCACATCGACCTCTCCAAGGAAGCCGTGATCGAACAGTTGCACGGCGCCTTTGCCGAGTTGCTGCATAGCGCCATGCCCGCACCGACTTTCAGCCTCGCCCACCGCTGGCTCTACGCCCGCCCGGCCACCAGCCATGAGTGGGGCACGCTGGCGGACGCAGACCTGGGGCTGTATGCGTGCGGCGACTGGTGCCTGTCAGGCCGGGTCGAAGGCGCGTGGCTCAGCGGCCAGGAAGCTGCACGCCGCCTGCACGAACACCTGCAGTGAACCGCATCAATCCGCAAAAACTGCTGCTGTCGAAATGGACAGCAGCCCTGCCGCAAAACCGTGAAAAGCATTTTCTGGTGACCGAACTGTTCCGCGACGAGAACGGCACTGTGCTGGAGATCGAAATGCAGGCAGTGCTGACCAGGCGTACCACGCAACTGGACTGGCATGTTTTGCAAGACGATGCACACTGGAAAATGGGCTGGCGCTAGTCTTCGCCAAAATCTTGTACAAATAATTTGACTTGTACACCTTTGAATCTATGCTGAAAGAATGTTGTACAGAATAAACATTCTGTACAAATTCAGATTCGAGGTGCCGTCATGTCTGAACCGTCCCCACCCAAGATCGCCATCAGCGCCTGCCTGATGGGAGCCGAAGTGCGCTACAACGGCGGACACAAGGCATCACGGCTGTGCACCCATACACTCACTGAATATTTCGAATTTGTCCCGGTGTGTCCGGAAGTCGCGATTGGCCTGGGCATTCCTCGTGAGCCGATCCGGCTGGTGGGCGATCCGGATCATCCCCAGGCTCTCGGGACAGTTCACCGCGAGACCGACGTCACCGATGCACTGTCCGCCTATGGCGAGAAAATGGCCACCGAGCTCGACGACATCTGCGGCTACATCTTCATGCAGCAATCGCCGTCCTGCGGGCTGGAACGGGTCAAGGTCTATCACGCCAACGGTGCACCGATCGGCAGCGGTCGCGGGATCTATGCCCAGGCCTTCTGCGCCCGGCACCCCGACCTGCCGGTGGAAGAAGCCGGGCGCCTGAACGATCCGGTCCTGCGGGAAAATTTCATCACCCGGGTATTCGCCTACAGCGACTGGCAGCAAGTGCTCCGGCAAGGCCTGAGCCGCCGTGCCCTCACCGACTTCCACTCGCGCTACAAATACCTGCTGATGGCCCACAACCCGGTGCAATACAAGGCGCTGGGCAATCTGCTGGGCAACATGGGCCAGACCGATCCCGTAGAACTCGGCCCGCGCTACTTCAGCCAGTTGATGGTGGCGCTGACCACCTGCGCCACACGCCGCACCCACAGCAACGTGTTGCAGCACATCAGCGGTTACCTGAAACAGGCCATCAGCGCCGAAGACAAACAGGAAATGCAGCACGTCATCGGCCAGTACCGCCACGGCATCGTGCCGCTGGTGGTGCCGCTGACACTGCTCAAGCATCACTTTCGCCAACACCCCGATCCATACATCGCGCAACAGGTTTACCTGCAACCGCACCCGGAAAACCTCAGCCTGCGAAACGCCATTTGATGAACGACTCACCCGACACCAGCGCCCGCGAAGACCTCGGCGCCGACTTCAAGAAAGCCCTCGACGAAGGCTGGCTGCCAATTCGCGAGGTGGCGCGCCAGACCGGCGTCAATGCGATCACCCTGCGTGCCTGGGAGCGCCGTTACGGGCTGATCGTGCCGCAACGCACGCCCAAGGGGCATCGCCTGTATTCGGCCGAGCATGTACAGCGTATCCAGCACATCCTCACCTGGCTCAACCGTGGCGTGGCGGTCAGCCAGGTCAAACCGCTGCTCGACACACCGCAAACCGTCAACGAGCCGCTGGAAAACGAATGGCAGCCCTTGCACCAGGCCGCGCTGCTGGCGGTCACGCAATTGAACGAGCGCAGTCTCGACGACAGCGTCAACCAGGCCATGGCGCTCTACCCGCCGCGAACCCTGTGTGAGCAATTGCTGATGCCGTTGCTGGCGGACCTCGAGCAACGCTGGCAAGGCCAGTTCGGCGCGCAGATGGAACGGGTGTTCTTTCACGCCTGGTTGCGTAGCAAATTCGGCGCACGCATCTACCATAACAACCGTCAGTTGCGCACAGCGCCGCTGCTGCTGGTCAACCAATCGGATTTACTGCTGGAGCCACACCTGTGGCTCTGCGCCTGGCTGATCAGCAGCGCCGATTGTCCGGTGCAGGTATTCGACTGGCCGTTGCCGGCCGGGGAGCTGGCACTGGCAGTCGATCATCTGCAAGCCCGGGGCGTGCTGCTGTATTCCAGCAAAGCCATGAACCTGGCGCAGTTGCCGAAACTATTGAACGGCATCAGTTGCCCGAAAATGATTGCCGGACCAACGGTGTGCATCCACCACGCCGAGTTGTCCGTAAGAACTTCCGAGATCGCTGATCTGTACCTGGCCGAAGATCCCTTGTCGGCACATCGGGCACTCCTTCAGCGTGGGTTGATTTAATGATTCGTGCAGAGAACACCATGCAATTGATCTGGCTGCGCAGCGACCTGCGCCAACATGACAACACCGCCCTGACGGCCGCCGCCGAGCGTGGCCCGACCGTGGCCGTGTACCTGTTGAGCCCCGAACAATGGCAGGAACACGACGACGCCCCGTGCAAGGTCGATTTCTGGCTGCGCAACCTGCGGGAACTGAGCAAGACCCTCGGCAAGTTGAACATCCCGCTGCTGATCCGCCACGCCCCGCTCTGGGATAAGGCGCCAGCAGTGCTGCTTGAGCTCTGCCGGCAACTAAAGATCGAGGTCGTTCACGTCAATGAGGAATACGGCGTCCACGAAAGCCGCCGCGATGCGGCCGTTGCCCGGGCATTGCAGGCCGAAGGGATCGCATTTCACAGCTATCTCGATCAGTTGCTGTTCAAACCCGGCAGCGTGCTGACCAAGACCGGCACCTACTTTCAGGTGTTCAGTCAGTTCCGCAAGGTCTGCTATGAACGCCTGCATCGTTCGATGCCGTCCTTGATAATGGCGCCGTCCGCACAGGCCCCACTGAACATTGCCAGCGATCCGGTACCCGATTCCATCGAGGGTTTCCCGACACCCGGCCAAGCGTTGCGCAACCTGTGGCCCGCCGGCGAAGCCGAAGCCCGGCGCCGTCTCGACACCTTCGCCGACGTGCAGATCGACTACTACAAAAGCGAGCGCGACTTCCCGGCCAAACCCGGCACCAGCCAGCTCTCGGCCTATCTCGCCGCCGGGGTGATCTCGCCGCGCCAATGCCTGCATGCCGCGCTGCAAAGCAATCAGGGCGAATTCGAAAGCGGCAAGGTCGGCGCGGTTACCTGGATCAACGAACTGTTGTGGCGCGAGTTCTACAAACACATTCTGGTCGGCTACCCACGGGTCTCCCGCCATCGCGCGTTCCGCCCGGAAACCGAAGCCCTGGCCTGGCGCGATGCGCCGCAGGAACTCGCGGCCTGGCAGGAAGCACGCACCGGCCTGCCGATCATCGACGCAGCCATGCGCCAATTGCTCGAAACCGGCTGGATGCACAACCGCCTGCGCATGGTGGTAGCGATGTTCCTGACCAAGAACCTGCTGATCGACTGGCGTGAAGGCGAGCGTTTTTTCATGCGCCACCTGATCGACGGCGATCTGGCCGCGAACAACGGCGGCTGGCAGTGGAGCGCGTCGACCGGCACCGATGCGGCGCCGTATTTCCGGATCTTCAATCCGATCAGCCAGTCGGAAAAATTCGACAGCGAAGGCCTGTTCATCAAGCACTGGCTGCCTGAACTGGCCGCGCTGAACAAGAAAGAAGTGCACAACCCTGCAAGCGCTGGCGGACTGTTCGGCGTGGCGGACTATCCGCCGCCGATCGTCAACCTGAGCACCTCGCGGGAGCGGGCACTGACCGCGTTCAAGAATCTGCCCTCCCGTACGTCTGTCGGAGAAGGCCATGAGTGAATTCCTGCGCCGTTTCGCCCGACAGTTCGCGCAGTTGAACAAGGACAACCTGCACGGCCTGGACGCGCTCTACAGCGAGGACATTCATTTCACCGACCCACTGCACGAGGTGCAGGGGCTGACGCAATTGCGCAACTATTTCAGTGAGCTGTATGCGAACGTAACCGAGCTGCGGTTCGACTTCCACGGCTTCGACCAGATCGGCGACTGCGAAGGCTACCTGCGCTGGGTCATGAGCTACCGCCACCCGCGTCTGGCTGGCGGGCGGTTAATTCGGGTCACGGGCTGTTCGCACCTGCTCTGGCGTGACAAGGTTTATCGCCACCGGGATTACTTCGATGCCGGGGCGCTGCTTTACGAACATTTACCCATATTGGGCCGGGTAATCGCCTGGCTGAAAAGGAGACTGGGATGAGCCGCTCAACGCCACGCCGTTATTGGCTGACCGGTGCCAGCAGTGGCATCGGTGCAGCAATGGCTGAAGAAATTCTGAAAAGCGGTGCGCACCTGGCGGTCAGTTCCCGCCAGGTCGAACCGCTCAAAGAGCTGTCGCAACGCTACCCGGGCCAGGTACTGGTCGTGGCCGGGGACCTCACCAATAGCCAGACCGTACGGGAAATCGGTGAACAGATCGCGCTGGAGTGGGGGTCGCTGGACAGCGTGATCCTAAACGCCGGCACCTGCGAATACGTGGATGCAAAACAGTTCGACGCTACGATCGTCGAACACGTAGTGCGCACCAATCTGCTTGCCAGCAGCTATTGCATCGAAGCCGCCCTGCCCCTGCTGCGCAAAGGAACCGCGCCGCATCTGGTGGGCATGGCCAGTTCCGTCACCTACGTGCCGCTGCCCCGGGCCGAAGCGTACGGTGCGTCGAAGGCCGGACTGCGTTATCTGTTCGAGTCATTGCGCATCGATCTGGCGGACGAAGGCATTGAAGTCACCATCATCAGCCCGGGCTTTGTCGAAACGCCACTGACCGCCAAAAACGACTTCCCGATGCCATTGAGCTGGCCTGCGGAAAAAGCGGCGAGCCACATTTTCGGCAGGCTCAAGGACCGGCCACTGGAGATTGCCTTTCCGGCACTGTTCATGGCGGCGCTCTGGCCGCTGTCGAAAATGCCCGCGCAAGTACAACTGGCGATCGGCAAGCGCATGGTGCGCAGCACACCACCCTTGCGGGATCCGACGTGAACATCGCCATCGTCGGCAGCGGGATCGCGGGGCTGACCTGCGCCTACCTGCTCGATCGCCGACATGACGTCACGGTGTTCGAGGCCGGCGATTGGGTCGGCGGCCATACGCACACGGTGACAGTGACGGTGGACGGGCGTGATTACGCAGTCGACACCGGGTTCATCGTGTTCAACGACTGGACGTACCCGAACTTCATTCGCCTGCTCGGCCAATTGGGTGTGAGCAGCAACGCCACCGAAATGAGTTTTTCGGTGACCGACCCCGATACCGGCCTGGAATACAACGGCAACAATCTCAACAGCCTCTTCGCTCAGCGCAGCAATCTGTTGTCGCCGGGGTTCTGGGGCATGCTGCGCGACATCCTGCGTTTCAACAAGGAAGCCAGGCGCGACCTCGCCGAACAGCGGATCGCCAGCGACACCACACTGGACGACTACCTCAAGGCCGGCGGCTACGGCGAGCGTTTCATCCTGCATTACATCGTGCCGATGGGCGCGGCGATCTGGTCGATGCCGATGGCCGAGATGCTGAATTTTCCGCTGCAGTTCTTTGTGCGGTTTTTCGAGAACCACGGTTTGTTGTCGGTCAGCAATCGCCCGCAATGGCGAGTGATCGAGGGTGGCTCCAGTGCCTACCTCGCATCATTGACCGCGCCATTCAAAGAGCGGATCCGCGTGAACTGTCCGGTAAACCGGATCGAACGCAACGAACACGGCGTGGTTATCCACAGCCCCGTCGGTATCGAACACTTCGACAAAGTCGTGCTGGCCTGCCACAGCGATCAGGCATTGCGACTGCTGGCCAATCCGAGCCGCGCCGAACGGGAGATTCTCGGTGCCCTGCCCTACGCCGACAACGAAGTGGTGTTGCACACCGACACCCGTCTGCTGCCGATGCGCAAACGGGCCTGGGCCAGCTGGAACTATCGCCTCGGCGGTGCGGGACATACCCAGGCGGCCGTGACCTACGACATGAACATCCTGCAAGGCATCCAGAGCAATACCACGTTCTGCGTCAGCCTCAACCAGAGCGCCGGCATCAGCCCGTCCAAAGTGCTTGCCCGCTTCACCTACGCCCACCCGCAATTCAGCCTCGCAGCGGTGGCGGCACAACAGCGCTGGGCCGAACTCGATGGAGCGCAGCACACCCATTATTGCGGCGCCTACTGGGCCAACGGTTTTCATGAAGACGGCGTGGTCAGCGCTTTACGCGTCGCCGCCGCGTTCGGGGAAAGCCTGTGAACAGCGCGCTCTACAGTGGCTGGATCGCCCATCGGCGCTTCGCCCCGCGTCGGCATGAGTTCCGCTACCGGATCGGACTGCTCTATCTCGACCTGGCCGAACAGGACGCCGTGCTGAACCTGTCGCCACTGTCCGGGGCGAGCCGCTTTGCCCTGTTCTCGTTTCGCGAGACCGACTACCTCAAGACCTTCACCGGTCGCGGTGTGCGACTGATCGATGCTGTGCGTCTTCAAGTCGGCGCGGCCCTCGGTCACGAGCCGCAGGGCTCGATCTGCCTGCTGACCCAGCCGCGAAGTTGGGGCCTGGCATTCAACCCGGTGAGTTTCTTTTATTGCCACGAAGCCGACGGGCAACTGGCGGCAATTCTCTGCGAAGTCAGCAACACGCCGTGGCGCGAGCGCTATCACTATGTGCTGCCGGCGCGGGCACCGACCAACGTGCGCGACTTCCATCAGCACTTCGCCGTGGCCAAGGCGTTTCACGTGTCGCCGTTCCTGCCGCCGGACCTGGAATACCGCATGAGCTTCAGCCCCGCCGCGCAAACTCTCGGCGTGCACATGGCCGACTGGCAGGGCGAACGCAAACTGTTCGACGCCACGCTCAACCTCAAGCGCCAACCGCTTGATCGACGAAACCTGCACCGGCATCTGTGGCGTTTTCCATGGATGACCGCCAAGACCGCCCTCGCGATCTATTGGCAGGCCCTGCGATTGCTGCTCAAGCGCACCCCGCTGTTTCCCCATCGGACGGCCGACGACAGCTTTCGAACCGCCACTGCATCTCCCGAGGAGCACCGCCATGAAATCCTCTAGCGTTTCGGCCAGAGCCGCCATCCCGTTCAGTACCCACGGCATCACCGGCTCGCTGCTGCGTCGCGGTGTCCTGCGTCAGCTCGCACAGCTCAAGCACGGGCAACTGGTAGTGATCGAGGACGGCGAACGCCAGGTCTTCGGCACACCGGGCAGTGCGTTGCTGGGCGAGATTCATGTCCTCGATGCAGCGGCCTGGGGCATGGTCGCGGGCAACGGCTCGATCGGCGCTGGCGAGGCCTTCATCCACGGCTACTGGAGTTCACCGGACCTGACCGCCGTGGTGCGCGTCTTCGTCAGCAACCTCGAAGTGCTCGACGGCATGGAGGGTGGACTGGCCACAATCGGCCGGCCACTGGTACGCGGTCTGCACTGGCTCAACCGCAACACACGCAAGGGCTCGCAGAAAAACATCGCCGCCCACTACGACCTCGGCAACGATCTGTTCGAGCAGTTTCTCGACCCGACCATGATGTATTCGGCGGCGCAGTTCCTCAGCCCCGACGACAGCCTGGAACAGGCACAACTGAACAAACTGGAGCGGATCTGCCAGAAGCTCGCACTCGAGCCTGGCGATCACTTGCTGGAAATCGGCACCGGGTGGGGCAGCATGGCGCTGTATGCCGCGCAGCACTATGGCTGCAAAGTCACCACGACCACCCTGTCCAAAGAGCAATACGCGTTCACCGCCCGGCGCATCGAAAGCCTCGGCCTGCAGGACCGGGTGACGCTGTTGCTCAAGGACTACCGCGACCTCACCGGCCAGTACGACAAACTGGTGTCGATCGAGATGATCGAGGCGGTCGGCCATCGCTTCCTGCCGACCTACTTCAAGCAATGCGCGCACCTGCTCAAGAGCAACGGCCTGATGCTGCTGCAAGCGATCACCATCCGGGACCAGCGCTACGAGCAGGCAAAACGCGGCGTGGACTTCATCCAGCGCTACATTTTCCCCGGCGGCGCCCTGCCCTGTGTGCAGAAGATGCTCGAAATCGTCAGCCGTGACACCGACATGAACCTGCTGCACATGGAAGACTTCGGCCTGCACTACGCCCGGACCCTGCGCCTGTGGCACGAGAATTTTCGCCACGCCCACGGTCGCCTGAGCGAATTGGGCTACGACGATTATTTCCTGCGCCTGTGGGAGTTCTATCTGTGCTACTGCGAGGGCGGCTTCCTCGAACGTACCATCGGCACCGCACAATTACTGCTGGCCAAACCGGCGGCGATGCCGGCACCGCTGCTCGGACGCTTCGATGCTTGAGCGGATCGCCAACGCGGTTCTGTTCCAGATCGGCTGGCTGGCCTGCGTGCTCGGCGGCAACAGCCTGTGGCTGCTGGTGGCGCTGGCGGCATTGGTAATTCATCTGCGCTGGATCAGCAACTGGGCGGCGGAGGGCCGACTGATTCTCGGCGTGGTGATTCTGGGCACCGCCGTGGACAGCGGCCTGCGCGGTCTTGGCGTGTTTGAATTCAAGGACCTGTCGCCGCTGATTCCGCTGTGGCTGATGCTGTTGTGGGCACTGCTGGCCACGACATTGCGCCATTGCCTGCAATGGAGCGCCCGGCCATGGTGGCTGGCGAGTGTGCTCGGGGCTGTCGGTGGCGCGTTGTCGTATTGCGCCGGTGGACGACTGGCCGGGGTGCAGTTTCCCTACGGCGAGTTACCGACTTTGATCGGCATCGGTCTGTTGTGGGCGTTGCTGTTTCCGTTGTTGCACCTCTTGTCGCGGCGCCTGGTGCAGTAATCGTCCGTCAGGGCTTTCACACGCGCGCAGGTCACTGCCGTACACTGCGGCCATGAAAACCATTCCCCTGCAGCCAATCGACGACGAACCCGCCGTCACCTGCTCGACCTGCGCGGCCTGCTGCTGTCAGCTCGAAGTCATGCTGATCACCGACACTGGCGTACCCGAGCGTTATATCGATACCGATGAGTGGGGTGGGGAAGTCATGTTGCGTCTGGATGACGGCTGGTGTGCGGCGCTGGATCGCGACACGATGATGTGCACGATCTACGAAAAACGCCCGCTGATCTGCCGCGAATTCGAGATGGGCGCGCCGGAATGCATCGAGGAACGCCTGGGGATTGCCACGGCGTATCGCTGAATACAAAAAAAGGAGCGCTTGGCGCTCCTTTTTTCATGGGTGTTACAACGGCATCGTGTAGTGCAGCGAGTAGCTTTCTACCCCGTCGTTGTTGCTCGACATGCCGGCGTTGGAATAGTGAGTCGCACGGATCCCCACCTCGTGCCCGCCATGGAAGCGCAGACCGAAACCGATGCGGTCTTCGAACTGGAAGGCCTGGCCGATCTTGTTGCCTTCGTAGTCGGTGTTGGAGAACACCGCCGCGCCGATACCGGCCTCGACATAGGGCTTGATCGACTCGCCGGAAAACTCGTAAACGAACACCGGCGAGAACGACAGGCTGTTGTTACTGGAGCCCTTGTCACCTTCCCAATAGGTATAGGCGCCGCTCCAGTAACCGGTCAGACGACCGACATCGCTTTGCAGCCAGCTCTTGTCCCAGTCGAAATTCATTCCCAGGCGATAAGTCATCGTTGAATCGCTGGTGGCTCCAACCCCGAATTCCACGCCAGCGGCCTGTGCAGTAAAACTTTGCCCCATCAGTGCGGCCGCAATCGCGGCCAAGCAGAATAGTCGCTTCACTTGAAACATCCTTTTCCTAACGGTCGTATGGTTTTTAGTGTGCTTGACGCTTATAGAAATCGGCGCTTGAACAGAAGTTCAGCTGATTTTTCAGTTATGACACAACTTTTTTACATCGCGAAGCTTTGCACATCGCCGGGCGTTTGTCCCAGCAGTGGCAGGATGTTTTTCAAGGACTGGGGATCGGCGCTGGTCCAGAATCTGGCGTGGCGATTCGGGCCGGCAGCGAGCAGATCGCGCTCGGCCAGCAGGCGCTGAAGTTGCCGGGCCACGGCGGCGCCGGTGTCGATCAGGCTGATGTCGTCGGGGAGCATCGTCTTGAGCAGCGGCTTGAGGAACGGATAGTGGGTGCAGCCGAGAATGATCGTGTCACAACCCGCGCCCAACAGCGGTTCGACATAGCGGTGAAGCAGCTCGCGCAATTCGGCGCTGTGCAGGTCGCCGCTTTCGATCAGCTCCACCAGCCCCGGGCATGGCTGGGTGATGACCCGGATATCGGTGGCAAAACGGTCGAGCAAAGCCGCGAACTTCGCGCTCTGCAAGGTGCCGGTGGTGGCGAGGACGCCGACCACGCCGCTGCGTGTCGCCGCTGCTGCCGGCTTGACCGCCGGCTCCATGCCGACAATCGGCCAGTCGGGAAAATCACGCCGCAGATCGGCAACGCCGGCCACGGTCGCAGTGTTGCAGGCGATCACCAGCGCCTTGGCGCCCTGCTCGCGGAAAAAACCGGCCATCACGCTGCAACGCTGACGGATGAACTCCGGGGATTTCTCGCCATAAGGAATGTGCCCGCAATCGCCGAGGTACAGCAGCGATTCATTGGGCAGCAGCTGCTGGATTTCCGCCAGCACCGACAGGCCACCGACGCCGGAATCGAATACGGCGATCGGCGCTTCACGCATGGTGCGAACCACAGACGCTGCATCCCGGATCACGCTTGACCCGCAGCTCACGGAATCGCGAGCCCAGTGCATCGATCAACAGCAGGCGCCCCACCAGTGGCTCGCCGAAACCCGCCAGCAGCTTCAAGGCTTCCAGCGCTTGCAGGCTGCCGACCAGCCCCACCAGCGGCCCGACCACGCCGGCTTCGCTGCAAGTCAGTTCGGCTTCGCTGCCGTGACCGTACAGGCAGTGGTAGCAGGGGCTCTCGGCGCGACGCGGGTCGAATACCGACAGCTGTCCTTCGAGACGGATCGCCGCGCCGCTGACCAGCGGTTTGCGCGCCGCCACACACGCGGCGTTGACCGCTTCGCGGGTGGAGAAGTTGTCCGAGCAGTCGAGCACCAGATCCACCGCTGCCACGGCGGCGGCGAGAGAATCCTCGTCCAGTGCCTGACGATGGGGCACCAGTTTGATTTCAGGATTGATCGCGCTCAGGCGCTTGAGCGCCGAGTCGACCTTGGTCATGCCGACGCTGTCGGTGTCGTGGATGATCTGGCGCTGCAGGTTGGTCAGGTCGACCGTGTCGAAATCCGCCAGATGCAACTCGCCGACGCCCGCCGCCGCCAGATACAAGGCCACCGGCGCGCCGAGACCGCCGAGGCCGACGATCAGCACGCGGCTGTCCTTGAGCTTCAACTGGCCATCGATGTCGATGTGTTGCAGGAGGATCTGCCGACTGTAGCGCAACAATTCCTGATCATTCAGCACGGCAGGCGCCCCAGGCTGATCCGTTGATGGCCGCCCAGATCGGTGCGGCTGTGGACTTCTTCGAAACCTTGCGTCAGCAACAGATCGCGTACGGCTTCGGCTTGATCATAGCCGTGTTCGAGCATCAGCCAGCCACCGGCCTCCAGATGCGCCGGCGCCTGGGCGATGATCAGACGCAGATCGTCGAGCCCGTCGATGCCGGCCACCAAGGCGCTTTCCGGCTCGAAACGCACATCGCCTTGCACCAGATGCGGATCGGCGGCGCGGATGTATGGCGGGTTGCTGATGATCAGCTGGAATCGCTTGCCTTCGAGGGCACTGAACCAGTGACTGCTGAGCACCGTGGCGTTGTTCAGGTGCAAGCGCTGACGGTTGCGCTCGGCCAGGGCCACGGCTTCCAGTACGCGATCCACAGCGGTGACGCTCCACGCCGGACGCTCGCTGGCCAGGGCCAGGGCAATCGCCCCGCTGCCGGTGCCGAGGTCGAGAACCCTGGCCGGGGTCGCCGGCAGCAATTCCAGTGCGGCTTCCACCAGCAGTTCGGTGTCCGGGCGCGGAATCAACGTATGCGGCGCGACTTCCAGATCCAGCTTCCAGAAACCCTGCTGGCCGAGAATGTAGGCCACCGGCTCGCCGCTGCGGCGGCGTTGCAGGTATTCGGTGAAGACCAGCACGGCTTCGCTCGGCACGATGCGCTCGGGCCAGGTGTGGAGAAAACTGCGGGACTTGCCCAGCGCCGCAGCGAGGAGCAACTCGGCGTCCAGGCGTGCGGTGGGCGAGTCCGGCAGTTCGGCGGCGCGCAACAGGCTGGCGATGATGGTCATTTATTCACCTATCGCTGCCAGTTGGTCGGCCTGGTATTCGGCCAGCAACGGCTCGATCACCGCTTCGACGCCACCGGCGAGGATTTCGTCGAGGGAGTACAGGGTGAGGTTGACGCGGTGGTCGGTGACCCGTCCCTGGGCAAAGTTGTAAGTGCGGATACGCTCGGAGCGGTCGCCGGAACCCACCAGCAATTTACGCTCGCTGGCGATGGCGTTGGCCGCTGCGGTGGTCTGCTGATCGTTGAGCTTGGCCGACAGCCAGGCCATCGCCCGTGCACGGTTCTTGTGCTGGGAACGTTCTTCCTGGCACTCGACCACGATGCCCGTCGGCAAGTGGGTGATACGGATGGCCGAGTCGGTCTTGTTGACGTGCTGACCACCGGCCCCGGAGGAACGGTAGGTGTCGACGCGCAAGTCCGCCGGGTTGATCTCGATCGCTTCCTGCTCGTCGGGCTCCGGCAACACGGCCACGGTGCAGGCCGAGGTGTGGATGCGGCCCTGGGATTCGGTGGCCGGCACGCGTTGTACGCGGTGCGCGCCGGACTCGAATTTCAGCTTGCCGTACACATTGTCGCCTTCGACCCGGGCGATGACTTCTTTATAGCCGCCGTGTTCGCCTTCGTTTTCCGAAAGGATTTCCACGCGCCAGCCACGTTTTTCGGCATAACGCGAGTACATGCGAAACAGGTCGCCGGAGAAGATCGCCGCCTCGTCGCCACCGGTGCCGGCGCGGATTTCGAGGAACACGTTGCGCCCGTCGTTGGGATCCTTGGGCAGCAGCATGCGCTGCAAGGTGGCTTCCAGCTCGATGAGTTGCTCTTTGGTTTCGCGCACTTCTTCCACGGCCATTTCGCGCATGTCCGGGTCGCCGTCCTTGAGCAGCGCCTGGGCGCCTTCCAGATCGGCCTGGGCCTTGAGCAGCTGTTTATAGGCTTCGACGACCGGCTCGACTTCGGCGTATTCCTTGGAATAGGCGCGGAATTTGGTCTGGTCGGAAATGACTTCGGCGTCGCCGAGCAGCGCCGTCAGTTCCTCGAAACGGTCCTGGAGGATATCCAGCTTATTGAGCAGTGACGCTTTCATTGCGGTTTTTTATCCGAAAAGCTATCCGGTGAGCCCTCGAGGGCAAAGAGTTCCTGGGCCATGGCCAGCGCATCGAGGCGGCCTTCGGCAGAAAGCTTTTTCAACTGAACGCTCGGGGCGTGCAGGAGTTTATTGGTCAGGCCACGGGCCAGCTGGCCCAGCACGTCCTCGGCGTTGCCGCCGTTGGCCAGCAGACGCAGGGCCTTTTGAAGTTCTTCGTCGCGCAGGCGTTCGCTCTGTTGACGATAGGCCTTGAGCACGTCGACCGCCGCCAGCTCGCGCAGGCGCACCATGAAATCGTCGGCGCCGACCGAGACCATCTCTTCGGCGGCTTGCGCTGCGCCCTGACGGCTCTTGAGGTTTTCGGCGACCACTTCGTGCAGATCGTCGACGCTATAGAGGTAAACGTCGTCGAGTTCGCCGACTTCCGGTTCGATATCCCGTGGAACGGCGATGTCGACCATGAAGATCGGTTTGTGCTTGCGCAGCTTCAGGGCGCTTTCAACGGCACCCTTGCCGAGGATCGGCAACTGACTGGCGGTGGAGCTGATGACGATGTCGCTGCGCACCAGTTCCGCCGGAATGTCCGACAGCAATACCGCGTGGGCGCCGAACTGTTCCGCCAGCAGGCTGGCGCGCTCCAGCGTGCGGTTGGCCACCACGATACGCTTGACCCCCAGATCATGCAGATGGCGGGCGACCAGGGTGATGGTCTCGCCGGCGCCGATCAGCAGGGCCTGGCTGCGTTGCAGGTCACTGAAAATCTGTTTGGCCAGGCTGACCGCGGCAAACGCCACGGACACCGGGTTCTCGCCAATGGCGGTGTCGGTGCGCACTTGCTTGGCAGCGTTGAACGTCGCCTGAAACAAGCGCCCGAGCAGCGGCCCGATGGTGCCGGCCTCGCGGGCCACGGCGTAGGCCGATTTCATCTGGCCGAGGATCTGCGGTTCGCCCAGCACCAGCGAGTCGAGCCCGGAGGCGACGCGCATCATGTGACGAACTGCCGCATCATCTTCATGCACATAAGCACTCGCGCGCAGCTCATCGAGGCTTAAATGGTGATAGTCGGCCAGCCAGCGCAGCACGATATCGGCCGAAAGCTGATCCTGTTCTATATACAGTTCACTGCGATTGCAGGTGGAAAGGATCGCAGCTTCGCGGCTGTCGGTGAGTCGGCAGAGCTGCTGCAAGGCCTCCACCAGCTGCTCAGGGGTAAAGGCCACGCGCTCGCGGACGTCTACTGAAGCAGTCTTGTGGTTGATACCGAGTGCAAGGAAGGCCATTCAAGGTCGCTGATGGTGACGTGAAGCCGGCAATTGTCCTACTTCGTCAGATTCAGAACAACTACCGCTGACTATTGTCCCAATTGTCGGCCCCTATAATGGCCACAATCGAGACTCGGTTATGTTTGGCCGAAGGCTTGTGTCATGATGATCCGACCGCAGGTTAGTCGTCCTCTTCCTATATGAATAGATCTTCCGCGTTGCTCCTTGCTTTTGTCTTCCTCAGCGGCTGCCAGGCCTTGGCCCCCGTTTCGCACGATGGCACCTCATCGGTCGAAGACACCACGCCAGCCCCTGAAAAGCCCAAGGTTTACAGCTCGTTCAGCCAGGAAACGGTGTTCAGCCTGCTGAGCGCCGAACTCGCTGGTCAGCGCAATCGTTTCGACATTGCCCTGGACAACTACGTGACCCAGGCCATCAACACCCAGGACCCGGGTGTTTCCGAGCGGGCGTTCCGTATTGCCGAGTACCTGGGCGCGGATCAACCGGCGCTGGATACCGCACTGATCTGGGCGAAAAACGCACCTGACGACCTCGAAGCGCAACGCGCCGCCGCCGTGCAACTGGCACGCGCCGGGCGTTATGACGACTCGATGGTCTACATGGAGAAAGTCCTGCAGGGCAAGGGCGATACCCATTTCGACTTCCTCGCGCTGTCGGCCGCCGACACCGATCAGGAAACCCGCAATGGCCTGATGAAAAGTTTCGACCGTCTGCTGCAGCGTCACCCGCACAACAATCAGCTGATTTTCGGCAAGGCCTTGCTGATGCAGCAGGATGGCGACACCAAAGGTGCGCTGACCCTGCTCGAAGACAATCCGCCGGACGACGGCGAAATCGCCCCGATCCTGCTGCGTGCCCGCCTGCTGCAAGGGCTGAACCGTGGCGACGAGGCCCTGCCCCTGCTGCAGAAGAACATCAAGAAGTACCCGGACGACAAGCGCCTGCGCCTGACTTACGCGCGGATGCTGGTGGAACAGGACCGGATGGACGATGCCAAGGTCGAGTTCTCCACGCTGGTCCAGCAATACCCGGAAGACGACGAACTGCGTTACTCGCTGGCACTGGTGTGCCTGGAAGCCAAGGCCTGGGACGAGGCCAAGGGTTACCTGGAAGACCTGATCGCCCGGGAAAGCCATGTCGATTCCGCGCATCTGAACCTGGGGCGCATAGCCGAAGAACGCAACGACCCGCAAGGCGCACTGATCGAGTACGCCCAGGTCGGGCCGGGCAACGACTATCTGCCGGCGCAACTGCGTCAGGCCGACATCCTGATGAACAACGGCAAGACCGCCGAAGCCCAGAGCAAACTGGCCGCCGAACGTGATGCGCAGCCGGATTACGCGATCCAGTTGTACCTGATCGAAGCCGAGACCCTGTCCGCCAACAATCAGGGCGACAAGGCCTGGAAAACCCTGCAACAGGCATTGCAACAGTATCCAGACGATCTGAATCTGCTCTACACCCGGGCCATGCAGGCGGAAAAACGCAATGATCTGGCGCAGATGGAAAAAGACCTGCGCCTGATCATCAAGCGCGATCCGGACAATGCCATGGCCCTCAACGCCCTCGGCTACACGTTGTCCGACCGCACAACCCGCTACGCCGAAGCCAAGGCGCTGATCGAGCAGGCGCACCAGATCAATCCGGAAGACCCGGCGGTACTCGACAGCCTCGGCTGGGTGAATTTCCGCATGGGCAACCTGGATGACGCCGAGAAGTATCTGCGTCAGGCGCTGGAGCGCTTCCCCGATCACGAAGTCGCCGCTCACCTGGGCGAAGTCCTGTGGACCAAGGGTAACCAGCGCGAAGCCAAACAAATCTGGGGCAAATTCCTCAAGGACCAGCCCGACAGCACCATCCTGCGCAGCACCATCAAGCGCCTGACCGGATCCGAGACTCTTTAACTCATGTTTTTGCGCCACGTCATCGTTTTCAGCTTCATCGCCCTGCTCGCCGGTTGCGCGGGTTTTGGCGCCCGCGAATCCGTCGAAGGCCATGGCAGCCCGGCACAATGGGCCGCGAACAAACAGCAACTGAGCGGCCTCGACGGCTGGCAGATCGACGGCAAGATCGGCATCCGCGCCCCGAAAGACTCGGGCAGCGGCACGCTGTTCTGGCTGCAACGCCAGGATTATTACGACATCCGCCTGTCCGGCCCGCTGGGTCGCGGCGCAGCCCGTTTGACCGGTCGCCCGGGCAAGGTTTCGCTGGAAGTCGCCAACCAGGGCCGCTATGACGCGCAGTCGCCGGAAGTCCTGCTGGAAGAACAGCTGGGCTGGAAACTGCCGGTATCGAACCTGTCCTGGTGGGTGCGTGGCCTGCCGGCCCCGGCCAGCAAGAGCCGCCTGACCCTCGATGCCGGCAGTCGCCTGGCCAATCTGGAACAGGACGGCTGGCAGGTCGAGTACCTCGGTTATGCCGAACAGAATGGTTACTGGCTGCCCGAGCGGATCAAACTGCACGGCACCGATCTGGACGTGACGCTGGTCATCAAGACCTGGCAACCGCGTAAATTGGGGCAATAAGCATGACCGCTCCACGCCTGACGCTGCCTTCTCCGGCCAAACTCAACCTGATGCTGCACATCCTCGGTCGCCGTGAAGACGGCTATCACGAATTGCAGACGATTTTTCAGTTTCTCGACTACGGCGACGAAATCACCTTTGCCGTCCGCGACGATGGCGTGATTCGCCTGCACACCGAATTCGACGGCGTGCCCCACGACAGCAACCTGATCGTGCGTGCGGCGAAAAAACTTCAGGAACAATCCGGTTGTTCGCTCGGCATCGATATCTGGATCGACAAGATCCTGCCGATGGGCGGCGGTATCGGTGGCGGCAGCTCGAATGCGGCGACCACCCTGCTCGGACTCAATCATCTTTGGCAGTTGGGCTGGGATGAAGATCGGCTGGCAACACTGGGGCTGAGCCTGGGCGCCGACGTGCCGGTGTTCGTCCGTGGCCACGCGGCTTTCGCCGAAGGTGTCGGCGAGAAACTGACCCCGGTCGAGCCCGCCGAACCGTGGTATGTCGTGCTCGTACCGCAAGTCTCTGTTAGTACGGCAGAAATTTTTTCAGATCCATTGTTGACACGTAACACGCCGCCCATTAAAGTGCGCCCCGTTCCCGAGGGAAACAGTCGAAATGACTGCTTGCCGGTGGTAGCAAGGCGTTATCCAGAAGTACGTAACGCATTGAATTTGTTAGGTAATTTTACCGAAGCAAAACTCACCGGAACTGGAAGTTGTGTGTTTGGGGGCTTCCCAAGCAAAGCTGAAGCTGATAAAGTCTCGGCCCTTCTGACAGAGACCCTTACAGGGTTTGTAGCAAAGGGAAGCAACGTTTCGATGTTGCATCGCAAGCTGCAAAGTCTGCTCTAAAGGAACCAAGTGCCCGGCACTTGCAAGCAACAGATACAGGGGCGTCGCCAAGCGGTAAGGCAGCAGGTTTTGATCCTGCCATGCGTTGGTTCGAATCCAGCCGCCCCTGCCATTTTCTATACTCATCCAGGTTACCCTCAGCCTCTAGGTACTGCGCGTGTCCAAGATGATGGTCTTTACGGGGAACGCTAACCCCGATCTGGCTCGGCGTGTCGTACGTCAGCTGCATATCCCTCTCGGTGACATCTCTGTCGGTAAATTCTCCGACGGCGAAATTACAGCCGAGATCAATGAAAACGTTCGCGGTAAAGACGTTTTCATTATTCAGCCGACTTGCGCTCCGACCAACGATAACCTGATGGAACTGGTAGTGATGGCTGATGCCTTCCGCCGCTCCTCGGCTACTCGTATCACTGCTGTTATTCCTTATTTTGGTTATGCCCGTCAGGATCGCCGTCCGCGTTCCGCACGTGTGGCTATCAGCGCGAAAGTCGTTGCTGACATGCTTACCGTAGTCGGCATCGACCGTGTTCTCACGGTTGATCTGCATGCTGACCAGATTCAGGGTTTCTTCGATATTCCGGTAGATAACATCTACGGCTCCCCGGTTCTGGTGGATGACATCGAAGATCAGCGCTTCGAGAACCTGATGATCGTGTCCCCGGACATTGGTGGCGTCGTGCGTGCACGTGCCGTTGCCAAGTCGCTGGGCGTGGATCTCGGGATCATCGACAAACGCCGTGAGAAAGCCAATCACTCTGAAGTGATGCATATCATCGGTGATGTCGAAGGGCGTACCTGCATCCTGGTCGATGACATGGTCGATACCGCCGGCACCCTGTGCCACGCGGCCAAGGCCCTGAAAGAGCATGGCGCAGCCAAGGTCTTTGCCTACTGCACACACCCTGTGCTGTCGGGTCGGGCCATCGAGAATATCGAAAATTCCGTGCTGGACGAGCTGGTGGTCACTAACACCATCCCGCTGTCCGCAGCAGCACAAGCCTGTGCACGTATCCGTCAACTGGATATCGCACCGGTTGTTGCCGAAGCGGTTCGCCGCATCAGCAATGAAGAATCGATCAGCGCGATGTTCCGCTAAGGGCCCTGCCCTTCTCGAAATGTCTCGTTGACGAAAAGCGCCCCGCCCCAACACTCATGTTGGGGCGGGGCTTTTTTGCCCATGCCGCTTTGACGTCGGTCGCAGACGTCGCCCGGACATGGCTATTTTGGAGATACAAAATGACTGATTTCATCCTGAACGCCGAAGCGCGTACCGACCTGGGGAAAGGTGCGAGCCGCCGCCTGCGTCGTCTCGCCAGCCAGGTTCCTGCCGTTGTCTACGGTGGTGACAAGGCTCCTGAGTCCATCATGATGCTGGCTAAAGAAGTAGCCAAGCTGTTCGAAGACGAGGCTGCTTTCAGCCACGTCATCCAACTGAACATCGGCGGCGTCAAGCAAGACGTGGTTGTTAAAGCCATGCAGCGTCACCCGGCCAAGCAGTTCATCATGCACGCCGACTTCGTACGCGTTGTTGCCGGCAAGAAACTGACTGCTGTTGTTCCAGTGCACTTCATCAACGAAGAAGCTCCGGTCAAGAAAGGCGGCGAGATCTCGCACGTAGTTGCAGAAATCGAAGTTTCCTGCGAAGCCAAAGACCTGCCTGAGTTCATCGAAGTCGACCTGGCCAAAGCCGAAATCGGCACCATCATTCACCTGTCGGACCTGAAAGCTCCTAAAGGTGTTGAGTTCGTTGCTCTGGCACACGGCGATGACAAGGCTGTTGCCAACGTCCACGCTCCACGTGTTGCTCCAGAAGCTGCCGAAGGCGCTGCAGAGTAATCACTCTGTAAAGCCGGAGTGAACAGGTAACATCGCGGACTGGAACGTAGCGAGAAAGCGGGCGGGAACGCGGAGTTTACATCCATGGTAAATGAGCATTTTTCGTCCACTTTCGCCGCCTTCCCCGATCGCGGCGATGTTATCCACCACTCCAAGGAAGGGCCCCTATCGTGACTGCCATCAAACTGATCGTTGGCCTGGGAAATCCAGGTGCCGAATACGAACAGACCCGGCATAACGCAGGGGCCCTTTTTGTTGAGCGCATCGCCCACGCACAGAACGTGAATCTCGTGGCCGATCGCAAGTATTTCGGCCTGACCGGGCGTTTTTCGCATCAGGGTCAGGACGTTCGTCTGCTGATTCCCACCACCTACATGAACCGCAGCGGCCAGGCCGTGGCGGCACTCGCCGGTTTCTTCCGCATCAAGCCCGAAGAAATCCTGGTGGCACACGACGAACTCGATCTGCCTCCGGGCGTCGCCAAGCTCAAGGTTGGCGGCGGCCATGGCGGTCACAACGGGTTGCGCGACATCATTGCGCAATTGGGTAATCAGAATACGTTCCACCGCCTGCGGCTTGGCATCGGCCACCCGGGCGTCGCCAGTATGGTTTCAAATTTCGTCCTGGGTCGTGCGCCACGCGCCGAACAGGAAAAACTCGATGCCAGCATCGACTTTGCCCTCGGCGTGCTGCCGGATATCCTCGCCGGTGAATGGAACCGCGCGATGAAAAACCTGCACAGCCAGAAGGCCTGACTCTAATCCGAGGGGAAACACCATGGGATTCAATTGCGGCATCGTCGGCCTGCCTAACGTCGGCAAGTCCACCCTGTTCAACGCCCTGACCAAATCCGGGATCGCGGCCGAGAACTTCCCCTTCTGCACCATCGAGCCGAACAGCGGCATCGTGCCGATGCCGGATCCACGCCTGAATGCTCTGGCGGAAATCGTCAATCCAAAGCGCATCCTGCCGACCACCATGGAATTCGTCGACATCGCAGGCCTGGTGGCCGGCGCGTCGAAAGGTGAAGGCCTGGGCAACAAGTTCCTGGCCAACATCCGCGAAACCGACGCCATCGCTCACGTGGTCCGCTGCTTCGAAGACGAAAACGTGATCCACGTTTCCAACAGCGTCGACCCGAAGCGCGACATCGAAATCATCGACCTGGAACTGATCTTCGCCGACCTCGACAGCTGCGAGAAGCAACTGCAGAAAGTCGCGCGCAACGCCAAGGGCGGTGACAAGGACGCAGTGGCCCAGAAAGCCCTGCTGGAGCAATTGATCCCGCACTTCACCGAAGGCAAGCCTGCGCGCAGTCTGATGAAGAACATGAGCGCCGACGAGAAGGCGATCATCAAGGGCTTCCACCTGCTGACCACCAAACCGGTCATGTACATCGCCAACGTCGCTGAAGACGGTTTCGAGAACAACCCGCACCTGGACGTGGTCAAGGCCATCGCCGAAGAAGAAGGCGCCATGGTCGTTCCGGTCTGCAACAAGATCGAAGCGGAAATCGCCGAGCTGGACGACGGTGAAGAGAAAGACATGTTCCTCGAGGCCCTGGGCCTGGAAGAGCCTGGCCTGAACCGCGTGATCCGCGCCGGCTACGAAATGCTGCACCTGCAGACCTACTTCACCGCCGGTGTCGAAGAAGTCCGCGCCTGGACCGTCCGCGTCGGTGCCACCGCACCACAAGCCGCCGGCGTGATCCACACCGACTTCGAAAAAGGCTTCATCCGCGCCGAAGTGATCGCCTACAACGACTTCATCCAGTACAAGGGCGAAGCCGGTACCAAGGAAGCCGGTAAATGGCGTCTGGAAGGCAAGGATTACATCGTCAAGGACGGCGACGTGATGCACTTCCGCTTCAACGTGTAAAAGCTGCACCCAAGAAAAAGCCGCGTTTGATACGCGGCTTTTTTGTGCCTGAAATTCAGCCCGTCAGGCCTTTTTGGTTCTCGGCAGGAAGATCGCCAACACCCCGAACAACGGCAGGAACGAGCACAGGAAGTACACGTATTCGATGCCGTGAATGTCCGCCAGATGCCCGAGCAACGCCGCGCCAATCCCGCCAAAGCCGAACATCAGCCCGAAGAACACCCCGGCAATCATCCCGACATTGCCCGGCACCAGTTCCTGCGCGTACACCACGATGGCCGAGAAGGCCGACGCCAGAATGAAGCCGATCACCACACTCAGGACAGTGGTCCAGAACAGATCAACATGGGGCATGAGCAGCGTGAATGGCGCAACGCCAAGAATCGAAAACCAGATCACCGCCTTACGGCCGATCTTGTCGCCAATCGGCCCGCCGAAGAACGTGCCCGCTGCCACCGCGCCAAGGAACAGGAACAGATGCAGCTGCGAACTGGCCACCGACAGGTCGAACTTCTCGATCAGGTAGAAGGTGAAGTAACTGGTCAGGCTGGCCATGTAGAAATACTTGGAGAACACCAGCAACCCGAGCACCACCAATGCACTGACCACCCTGCCCTTCGACAGTCCATGAGTGGCAGCCTGGCCGGCCTTGAGCTTGAACAGGTTCAGGTGATGGGCGTACCAGCGGCTGATGCGGTACAGCACGAACAGCGCAAACACCGCGAACAGCCCGAACCACGCCACGTTGCCCTGTCCGAAGGGAATGATGATCGCCGCTGCCAGTAACGGGCCGAATGCCGAACCGGCGTTACCGCCGACCTGAAACGTCGATTGCGCCAGACCGAAACGCCCACCGGAAGCCAGCCGCGCAATACGAGAAGCTTCCGGGTGAAAGGTCGAAGAACCGATACCGATCAGCGCTGCCGCCAACAAAATCAGCGGGAAACTGCCGACCATCGACATCATCACAATCCCGACCAGCGTGCACACGGAACCAGCCGGCAACAGCCACGGTTTCGGATGCCGGTCAGTGTGATAACCAACCCACGGCTGCAACAGCGAAGCGGTCAATTGAAAGGTCAGGGTAATCAGGCCGACCTGAGTGAAGCTCAAGCCATAGTTGGCCTTGAGCATCGGATAGATCGATGGCAGCACTGACTGGATCAGGTCGTTGATCAAATGCGCCAGCGCCACCGCGCCGATGATGCGCATTACCAGTGGACTGCTTTGGGGAGGAGCGGACGCCGACGCAGCGGCGGTCTGAACGTTGCTGATAGCCATGGGAGTTTCCGTACAGCAGATGGGTGCACGCAGGCAGGTGCGTCAATGTGCCATTTTTCGGTGCGCCAGCGCCATCCCCTTAGCCAGCTAACGAACTATTCATTCATCGCAGCAAACGTGATAGCGCAAAGCCATGGTCTGATTCTTGCCTTGCTTCTCCGCTTGAACGCGGCCCCCTTACAAAGGGGATCGAGAATGGGAAGTTCTGCTACAGAGTCTGCCTACAGAGCGGACGAGAGTGGACTTTCGAAGCCTTTTAGCAGGGCACGGATCGCGCTCGCAAAGAGCGCGGCGCACGCCAATGGTGCGTGGTGTCCAGAGGAGTCATGGGGCATGCAGGCTTTCTTGTTACCGGGGATCAAATTGCTGGGGCGGTTTGGCTTCGCGCGTAAATTCCAGTTGTTGTTTCTGCTGTTCATTCTGCCGTTGGCCGGCAGCCTGTTGATGATCGGCCAGGACTATCGCGTCAAGCTCAACCTGATTTCCGGCGAACGTGCCGGTGTGCGGCAGTTGCTCGCCCTCGATGCGCTCGACAACCTGCTCGCCGCTCAGCGCGACCGCGCAGCTCGCTGGCGTGCCACGGAAACCAACCGCCAACCGACGCCCGCCACCCTCGCGGCCATGGCTGCATTCGATGCCGTCCAACCTGCCGTCGCTCAGGCTACAGTGGATCTGGGCAATGCCTTGCAAGCCGAAGCCGCCGAAGGTGAAACCCTGGCCCGCTTCCAGACCCTGCAAACCGCGCTCGGTGGTCTGGACTCCAAGAGTCTGGCCGGCATCGGCTGGTGGCCGGACGGTTACGATCGCTTCACCAACGCCCTCAGCGCCCTGCAAGCGTTGCGCGAACAGATCGCGATGGACAATCGCCTGATCCTCGCGCCGTGGCTGGAAACCTATCTGCTGACACAGATTTCCACCCAACATGCACCGGACCTGATCGAACGGGTCGGCCGACTCGCAGCGGTCGGGCAAGCATCCGTAGTCTCCGGTCAGTTCACCCTGCAAAGTCGCCTGCAACTGCGGGACCTGCGCAGCCGCATCGGCGATGCCCGCGAGCAGCTTGTCAAAACGGCAAGCCTTCTGGAGGCGCGGCTGCCGAACGATCTGCAAGGCTGGGCCGGGCAATATCACGACAGCCTCAAACAATTGGATGCCGGTTTGAAGGTGCTGGATGACGGCGTGTTCGGCGGCAGCATCAATCTCAAACCGGAAGACTTCGAACGCAGCCTCGATGCCCTGCTCGGCAATCTCGCCACGCTGCGTCAGCAATCACTGGTGGCGCTGGATCAACGACTGGACGATTACCACGGTTCAGCGATCCGTCAGTTCATTGTGGTCGCAGCGGTGTTCGGTTGCCTGTTGCTTGCGGCGCTGTACCTGTTCGTCTGCCTGCAATCCTCGATCCGTCGCAGCGCCAGCGGCATCACGGTGCTCGCCGAAGCGTTGCGCGACGGCAATCTGAGCCTGCAAGTGCCTGTCGTGGGTCGCGATGAGCTGGCCTCGATCAGCACCGCACTCAACGTGGCCGTGGTGCAACTGCGCACCAGCCTGCTGGGCGTCGATCACGAAACCTCGCAACTGAGCCACGCCGTGCGCAGCCTCAACGATCACTCCAGCGGTGCTCTCAGCGAGGTCGAAGCCCAGCAATTGCAGATCAGCCAGATCGCTGCCGCCGCCACGCAATTGGCGGCCACCTCTCAAGGCGTCGCGCAGAGTTGCGAACAGGCCTCCGGCAGCGCCCAACAGACCCGGCGCATCGCCACCGACAGCAGCCGCGACAGTCAACGCACCACCGCGAGCATTCAACAGCTCAATCAGCGTCTGAACGAAACGGCAGCAGCGCTGGGCCGGGTCAGCGAGCAAGGGCAGCAGATTCAACTGGTGGTCGACACCATTCGCGGCGTCGCCGAGCAGACCAACCTGCTGGCGCTGAACGCCGCCATCGAAGCCGCTCGCGCCGGTGAACAGGGTCGCGGTTTTGCTGTGGTGGCCGACGAGGTGCGCAGTCTCTCGCAGCGTACGCAATCGTCCACTGCGCAGATTGCCGGGACGGTCGACAGCCTGCGCAACACGGTCAATGAAGCGGTGAGCCTGATGGAGGCGGCCTGCGGCCAGGCGCAATCGGATGCCGAAGCCGTCACCGGGCTTGGCGAACGTCTGGGGGAAATTGCCAGCGCCGTACAGAGCGTCACCGACACCCTCGCCCAGATCGCCACGGCGGTGGAAGAACAGGCCAGCACCGCCGATGAGGTCAGCGGCAATATCCAGCAAGTCGATCAGGCCGCGGTTCGCCTCCTCGACGGCGCGCGGGCCGTCAACCTGGCGGCAGACACCTTGAGCCAGGGCAGCAAGGCCTTGAGCGACAACACCGCACGCTTCCGGCTCAGTTGATCAACGCTTCGGGGAAGTCCTTTTCCAGTTCGGACTTGAGCCATTGAATGAACCACGCCGCATCCGCCGACAGCTCGGCGGACGGCGTCAGCACCCGATAGCTTTCCAGCTTCACCTGAGCGTCCACTGCGCGCACCAGTTTGCCGGACCTGAGTTCTTCGCGGACCAGCACCTCATTGGCCAACGCGATGCCCTGCCCGCTCTCGGCCACCGATAACGCGTGATCGTTGTTGACGTAGAGCATGTCGGAATTGAGGTGAATATCCAGGTCATGGGCGGCGAACCACAGGTTCCACCACTCGCCGTCATCGACGTGGATCAACTCGTGCCGGACCAGATCGGCCGGGCCGCCGAGCGGTTCGATGCTTGCCAGGTATTGCGGGGTGCAGATCGGAAACACGCGGGGGCAGATCAACGCTTCACGGGAGTCCGCGTACTGCCCGTCGAGGCCGTAGACGATGCCGAGATCGGCGCTTTTGCCATCCACTTCGGTGAAGGTCGAGTTCGGTTCGATGGCAAACTTCAGCCCCGGGCGCAGGTGACGCATGGCCTCGATGCGCGGCATCAGCCAGCGCTTGGCAAAACCCGGCACCACCATGATCCGCAGCCAGCGCTCGGCCTCTTTGGGGCGCGCCTCCTTGCCGGCCTCGATGATCAACTGCAGGGCGGCCGCGATCTTGCGGTGGTACTTCTCACCGGCCGGCGTCAGGGTGACACCGCGCGACGTGCGTTCGAACAGCTGAATGCCCAGCCAGTCCTCCAGCAATTTCACATGCCGGCCAATCGCCGGCTGAGTCACGTGCAAGGCTTTCGACGCCTCGACATAGCTGCCCAGGCGGGCAGCGGCATCGAACGCACGCACTGCATTGAGTGGCGGCAAACGGTGGTCGGGCATGTTCCTGGCACCTGTCGGTATTAAATTAACTAACACCTGCCATGTTTAAATTGAAGTTTCGTCCCGCGCAACCCCTCGCCGATAATCGAGCCACAGCAGAACAACAAAACAGCTGGTTTCACCCCGTACGCAATCTCGATCCTGCCCAGAAAAATAATATCCATGGCCCGACAGATTCGCTGACCGACAGCGCAATCGCAGGCGATGGGGGAATCGGAGGTAACGCATGAATGCCCTGCATTCGCTGCAAACGCTGGCGGTGTCGATCCGCTCGGTGCGCAAGGTCTACGGCGATCCGTCCACCGGTCCGGTGGCGTTGAAAAACATCGATCTGGATATCCGCGACAACGAATTCTTCACCCTTCTCGGCCCCTCCGGCTGCGGCAAGACCACGCTGCTGCGGATGATTGCCGGGTTCGAGTTTCCGACCCAGGGCGAGATCCTGCTCTACGGCGAAAACATCGCCGAACGTCCGCCGTTTCAGCGCCCGGTCAACACGGTGTTCCAGCACTACGCACTGTTCCCGCACATGACCATCGGCGAAAACCTGGCCTTCGGCCTTGAATCGCACCCGATGGGCAAGGTCCTGAACAAGGCGCAGATCGCCGAGCGCGTCCGCGAGATGCTTGCCCTGGTGCAGATGGAGCGTTTCGCCCATCGCAAACCGGCGCAACTCTCCGGTGGCCAGCAGCAGCGCGTCGCCCTCGCCCGCGCTCTGGCGCCGCATCCCAAGGTCCTGTTGCTTGACGAGCCGCTGTCGGCACTTGATCTCAAGCTGCGCCAGGCCATGCGCGAAGAGCTGAAAACCATCCAGGCCAGGACCGGCATCACCTTCATCTTCGTCACCCACGACCAGGAAGAAGCGCTGACCATGTCCGACCGCATCGCCGTGCTGTCCGAAGGCGAAGTGCAACAAGTCGGTCGCCCGGAAGACATCTACGAACGGCCGCGCAATCGCTTCGTGGCCGACTTCATCGGCGAAACCAACTTCATTCAGGCCAGCGTCACTCGGGTCGAGAACGGCATGGCGTGGTTCGCCGGGCCGGCCGGACATCCGCTGCCGGCGCAACCGTGCAACGACGTGCAACCGGGTGCCAGCGTGACGCTGTCCGTGCGCCCCGAACGCCTGCATCTGGTGCCTGCCAACACGGAGGCGGCGTTGCCGTGCCGGGTCGAAGCGCAGATTTATCTGGGCACCGACCTGCAATACCAGGTCAGCCTCGGCGACGGTTCGCGCCTCACCGTGCGCACGCCCAACTGCGTCGATCAGAGCCTGCGTTTTGCCGTGGGCAGCCAGGCCGGTCTGTTGTTCGACCGGGGAAGCGCCAGCGTCCTGCACGATTGAACCCGAGGAGTTGCCATGCACGCCTTACCGATAACCAACACGCTGGAACGCCGACGGGCGTTCCAGAGCTTCCTCGGTGTCAGCCCGGCGCTAATCGCCATCGCCCTGTTTCTGGTGGTGCCGATCCTGATCGTCATCGGTTATTCGCTGATGGAAGCCAACCCCTATGGCGGGGTCAACAAGGTGTTCAGCAGCGACGCCTACACCTCACTGCTGTTCGAACGGCAAATGGACGACAGCCTGGCCTTCGCCGACTCCTACCTGATCATAGCCCTGCGCTCGGTCGGAATTGCCGGCCTGACCACCGTCATCACCTTGCTGATCGGTTTTCCGGTGGCGGTGTGGCTGGCCATGCAACCGGCACATCGGCGTGGTCTGTTGATCTTCCTGATCACCGTGCCGTTCTGGGCCAACCTGCTGATCCGCACTTATGCGTGGATTCTGTTGCTGCGTAACACCGGGGTGATCAATAACAGTCTGATGGGCCTGGGTGTCATCCATGAGCCGCTGCAGTTGCTGTACACCGACGGCGCCGTGCTGTTGGGGCTGGTTTATACCTATGCGCCCTTCGTGGTTCTGCCGATCTACGCCACGCTGGAAAAAATGGATATCCGTCTGCTCGAGGCCGCTCAGGACCTGTATGCCGGACGCCTGCGCACCTTGCGCAAAGTGGTGCTGCCGATCGCCAGACCGGGAATTCTCGCCGGCGCCATTCTCACCTTCGTGCCGTGCCTCGGCGCGATGATCGCCCCGGAACTGCTCGGCGGCGGCACGCGGATGATGCTCGGCAACCTGATCTTCCGGCAGTTCAGCGATGCCCGTAACTGGCCGTTCGGCGCGGCGCTGTCGCTGGTGCTGATGGCGGCAGTGATGCTGGTGCTGACAGTTTATGCCTTGCGCGCCGAACGCCAGCGCATCGCCAAAGGAGGTGCGTGATGATCGGTCTGTTCAAACGCAAGGGACTGGGCGTCCAGGATTTCCCCGGATTCGGCGGTTTCAGTTTCCTGTTCTACCTGTACCTCTACGCGCCGATCGTGGTGCTGGTGGTGTTCTCGTTCAACGCCAACCAGTCGGCCACGGTATGGACCGGCTTCAGCCTCGACTGGTATCGCGCCGCGTTCGCCAATCAGGCGCTGCGCCAAGCGGCCGGCAACAGTCTGCTGATCGCGGTGTGCGCCAGCATGGTCGCCACGGCGATTGCCACCCTCGCAGCCCTCGGCACCTCGCGGGGTGCGAAGTTCAAGGGCCTGCAACTGTCGATGGGCGCGATCATGCTGCCGCTGGTGCTGCCGGAAATCGTCGTTGGCGTCGCCACGCTCGCGCTGTTCTCCACCATTGGCCTGTCCCTCGGCTACGGCAATCTGATCATCGCCCATACGGTGTTCTGCATTCCGTTTGCCTACCTGCCGATCCGGGCCCGACTGAACGACATGGACCTGTCGCTGGAACAAGCCTCGGCCGACCTGTATGCCGGGCCGTGGCGGACCTTTCGCAAAGTCACTCTGCCGTTGCTGATGCCGGGGATTTTCTCCGGGCTGATGCTGGCGTTCATCGTCTCGCTGGATAACTTCGTGATCTCGATGATGGTCTCCCAGGCCGGCACCACGACCCTGCCAATCTTCATCTTCGGCCTGTTGCGCATGGGCGTGACACCCGACGTCAACGCCGTGTCGACCCTGATCCTGGGCGTCTCGGTGCTGTTTGTCAGCCTCTCTTACCTGCTGGGCAAAAAGAACGCCTGAACCTTCCAAGAACCGTGGGGAAATAGCATGAGCAAGTGGATAAAAAGCGTCGGTACTTCGTTGTTTCTGACTGTGCCGCTGGTCATGGCCGGGAGTGTTCAGGCCGCCGAAAAACTTAACGTGGTGAGCTGGAGCGGTTACTTTTCACCGGAGATTCTCGCCAAATTCCAGAAGCAGACCGGCATCGAAGTCACCGTCGACTCCTACGACTCCAACGAGACGCTGCTGGCCAAACTGAAACAGGGCGGCGCCGGTTACGACGTGGCGATTCCCTCGCACCAGTTCATTCCGATCCTGATCAAGGAAAACCTGCTGGAGCGCTTCGATCCGGTCAAGGAGCCCTACTACGCCAGTGTGGTCGACAACCTGAAAAAACCGAGCTGGGACCCGGAAGGTGCCTATTCGGTGCCGTTCATCTGGGGCTCCACCAGCGTGGTGCTCGACAGTGGCCGCTACAAAGGCCCGGCCGACAGTTACAAGGTGCTTTATGAGCCGCCGGCCGAGTTGCAGGGGCGGATCAACATGTTCGATTCGGTCAGCGACATGGTCGACATGGCCAGCCTGTACCTGAACATTCCGCTGTGCAGCGAAGACCCGAAACAGATGCAACAAATCCTCACGCTGCTCAAGGCGCAGAAGCCATTCGTCAAAACCTACAGCTCCAAGGCCGGCTCGATCCGCGAGAACCTCGCCTCGGGCGAAATCGATATGTCGATGTTCTGGGGCGGTTCGTCAATGCGCGCCCGCGAGATGAAACCGAGCCTGAAATACCTGTACCCGAAAGAAGGGGTGCTGGCCTGGGTCGACAACATGGTCATCCCCGCCGGCAGCAAGAACCCGGCGAATGCCAAGGCGTTCATCGCGTTTCTCAGCCAGCCGGAAAACTCGGCGATGACCCAGAACTTTCTCAAACATCAGAGCCCGATCAAAGGCGTCGAACCGTTCCTCGATGCGAACCTCAAGGATGCACCGGAACTGCATATTCCCGAGGGCACCCACGTGGTGTTCAGCAAGACCTGCGGTGAAGGCGCGATCCGTCTGGCCGATCGCCTGTGGACCAACCTGATGCGTTGATTTCTACCGCCCCGGCACGAGGCCGGGGCGTTTTTCCAGCCGTCTGAAGGGCGCCGTCGTCATGAACTCCAATAACATCAGCGAACTGGTCCTGTTGCCGGCCATCGAGCTCGCCGAACGCATCCGCCTGCGTCAGGTTTCCTGCCGCGAAGTGATGCAGACCTATCTTGCCCACATCGAACGGTTCAACCCGTCAGTCAACGCATTGATCAGCCTGCAGGCGCCGGAAGATCTGCTGGCCCAGGCCGACACACGGGACGCCGAACTGAGCCGGGGCCAATACCGGGGCTGGATGCACGGCCTGCCCCACGCCATCAAGGATCTGTCGCTGACCTGCGGCATCCGCACCACGCTGGGCTCACCGCTATTCAAGAATTTCATTCCCGAGCGTGACGGCATCATGGTCGAGCGGATCAAGGCTGCCGGCGCGATCATCATCGGCAAGACCAACACACCGGAATTCGGCCTCGGTTCGCAGAGCTACAACCCGTTGTTCGGGGCCACCGGCTGCGCCTTTGACCCGAGCAAAACCGCAGGCGGCAGCAGTGGCGGCGCAGCGGCGGCGCTGGCGATGCATCTGGTGCCGGTGGCCGATGGCAGCGACATGATGGGCTCGCTGCGCAACCCGGCAGCGTTCAACAACATCTTCGGCTTCCGACCGTCTCAGGGACGCGTACCGTTCGACGACAGTGCCGATCTGTTCTTCGATCAACTCGGCTATGAAGGGCCCATGGCGCGCAGTGTGCGTGATGCCGCAATGCTGCTGTCGGTGCAGGCCGGCGGCGATGCGCGGGCGCCGTTGTCGATCCGTGAATCCGGAGAGGTCTTTACCGCACCGCTGGAGCGCGACTTCACCGGCACCCGGATCGGCTGGCTCGGCGACTTCAACGGGTATCTGCCCATGGAGAACGGCATCCTCGCGTTGTGTGAAAAGACGTTTGCCGACTTTGAAAGCCTGGGTTGTCATATCGAGCCGGTGCGTCCGGAATTTGCTCCTGAGAAACTGTGGAGCAGCTGGCGCACCTTGCGCCACTGGATGGTCGCCGGCTCCCTGGGCGCGGCGTACGCCGATCCGCAGAAACGGGCGCTGCTGAAACCGGAAGCCTGCTGGGAAGTGGAAAACGGTCTGAAGCTCTCGGCCAGCGAAGTGTTCGCCGCCTCGGTGGTGCGCAGCGACTGGTATCGGGCGATCTCACGCTTGTTCGAACAATACGATTATCTGCTGCTGCCCAGCGCGCAGGTCTTCCCGTTCGACAAGTCGCAGGCGTGGCCGACCACGATCGAGGGTGTGAACATGGACACTTATCATCGCTGGATGGAGGTGGTGATTCCCGGCACGTTATCCGGTTGCCCGGTGGCGAACGTCCAGGCCGGCTTCAATGCCCGGGGGTTGCCGATGGGGCTGCAGATCATCGGCCGGCATCAGGCAGACTTCGCCGTTCTGCAACTGGCGCACGCGTATGAGCAGGCCAGTCGCTGGTTCCAGCGCTGCCCTTCGCCACTGTTGAACGCCTGATTTTGATAAACGGTTGAAAGCGTAGAAAAAATTTTGAAATTTACGCTTGACGCTTTTCCATTTCAGGGGAATAATGCGCGCCACTTGGCTACATAGCTCAGTTGGTTAGAGCATAGCATTCATAATGCTGGGGTCCGGGGTTCAAGTCCCTGTGTAGCCACCAAGTACTAAAAACGGCTTACCGAAAGGTAGGCCGTTTTTTTATGCCTCGAGAAAAGTGCCCTCCCCACTGGACCGGTATGAATCTGTAGGAACCGGGTGCGAAAGGCGTACGAAGAGGATTTTTCGTTCGCTCAGGCACCAGCATCTGCGCAAGTCGATTTGATCGCCATCCCGCTCGACCGACACGCTCCCCTGTCTCGATTCCAGGACAGACAGGGAGTGGTCATGGACCTCAACAAATTCCTTTTCGACGATGAGTGGCGTCGAAAACGCCCGAGCGAGAACGCGACATGGATCGGATGGACTCCACCCCCGCCACCAGAACCCGTTTATATCCGGACAGACGAATGGCCCACCCCGAAGCCCCGCGACGATCTGGTATTTGCCAAATCCTGCACACCGGATAACTGGTGCCGAACGGAGGCCGGCACAGCCCCCGAACCCGTCTCAAGTTTCGGCAAGGTCATGGTCGCGGGCGCCATGCGCTTTCCCGCTGCCAGTACCGCCGCAGCCAAGGCCATCGGCGCCGATCTGGCCCTGGGGCGCATGGCGGGCGGTGGAATCCTGCAGCAACGCCTCAATTGGGCAATACGAGGCGCCGGCGGCCCGGCCAGTGTGTTCATCCTCGGGATGCTGCCGACCCGAATGGGCGACGGCACGCTCTACACCGACGATCAGCTACGCACCTTGTCTCGCGCACCCACTCGCGTGCGCTTCCAGTTCCGACGCGATGCCGAGGGCGTCATGCAGGTCTACGGCATTCACACCGGAGCCTCGGGCGACGACTCGGTGCGTACCGTAAAAGTCGAGTGGAACAGCGACAAGACCGCCATGGAGGCCAGGCTCAACGGCATCACCATTCTGTGGACGCCGCAACGCGGGCCGCTGGGAGCGATGCCGCCGCTGGTTTATCCGGAACACGGCGAACCACTGAGCACGATCCTCGTCCACCCGATCGCCGCGAACACCGACAGCCAGATAGAAATCCTGCCCGGCGAAGACATCACCGCCGAAGACTGCATTCTGGTGTTTCCGGCGGAAACCGGGCTGAAGTCGTTGTATGTGGTGTTTTCGAAGCCGGCGAGATTGATGCCGGGGACGGTGACGGGGGTTGGGGAGGATGTTGCCGGTGTATGGCTTGACCATGCCCGGGCGGGATCTGGCGCGCCAATCCCAACAAGCATTGCCGATTCGCTAAGAGGCCGTGAATATTCCAGCTTTGATTCATTCAGGCGCGCCTTCTGGGCCGAAGCCTCAAAAGATACCAGGCTAGCCGGGCAGCTCAGCGAAGACAGCCTGGAGCGCATGCGCAACGGAAAGGCACCTCGCGCCCGATTAGCTGATGCAGTCGGCAAGAGAATCTCTCACGAAATTCATCATGTGGAACTGATATCTCAAGGCGGCGAGGTCTATAACGTTGACAACCTCAGAGTCCACACCCCCAAAAATCACGTCGAAGTACACCAGGATTGAGGTAACTGCATGAGCGACCCTTTCATCAAAAACAACTTTTCTGATTACACCGAACAAGACTTCGTTGAGTTCATTGACGAGATCAGAAAGGAAGACAAAGCACCGACAGATGACCGTGCAGATATTCTATTGCTGCACTTCAACGAGATCGTTGGGCATCCGAGCAAGATGGACCTTATCTACTACCCTGAGCCAGGTGCTGACACGTCATCCTCTGGCATAGCCTGTACAGTCGCGACATGGCGTGAAGCAAACGGGCTGCCAGGATTCAAGAAGTAACCCTCCGGCATCCATCATGGAAAAAATATCTGAATACACCGAAACCCAATTTATCCGCTTCATCGAAAAAATACGTGTCACGAACAAAAGCGGATCGGATACGGAGCTTGGCGAGCTGCTGGCACAATTCAGAAAGCTTACCGGCCACCCGGATGGCACCGACCTGATTTTTTATCCCGAACCCGGAGAAGACAACTCTGCCGAGGGCATTGCGAAGACCGTAAAAGAATGGCGCGCCGCCAACGGGCTGCCAGGCTTCAAGCAGTAACCCTCCGGCATCCATAGTCAAAACCGCTGCGCATTACCAATGCAGTCAAAACGGCTTACCGAAAGGCAAGCCGTTTGTTTATCCCTCGCCCACTAACGCCGCCAGCCCCTTCGCCCAGATCTGCCGCGTGCGCAAACCCACCACTGCCCGCCAGTCCGGATCCGCCGGATAGAACTGCTCCAGCAGATTCAACTTGATTGCCCGCCCTGTCGCATCCAGCGGATCACCGTGCAGATGCAGCCAGTGATCGTCGCGCAGATAACGATGTACGTCCGGCCCCGGATACGTCCCGCACTCGATCACGAACGGCATCAACTGCACATTCGGCAGCGCGTCGAGCAATGCCTGCGAGGTGTAACCGGTAGCCGTTGCCGCGACACCGGTTTCGCTCAGGGTTTCGGCTCCCGTGTGCAAGGTGTAGAGCCACGGGCCATAGATCGATTGCGCAAGGGCCAGCGCCGGATACGGTGCCTGAGTGATCGTCAGCAGCATCGGATGACCGTACTCGCCGGCGCCGGTGTGCAGGTCGAAACACATCACGGTTTCAGCGCCGGCCAGATGATTCTCGATGATCTGGTGCAGCGTGCGATTCGACCAGCTCGGGGCAAAGCCTCCGAAGAACAGACCGTCGGGATGACTGTGCTGGCCGCCCTCGACAATCGACATCACCGCCGGCCAGCCGTGTTCGGCGATTTGAGCATCGAGCAAGGCATCGGCGCGCTGACGCTCGGGGCCGTTCAAATCGGCGCAGGCGTAAATTTCGTGCAGCGCGGCGTAGGCCTGGTTGTCCGGAAGGGGCTGGTTGAAATCCAGATGATTGCGGTTCAGGTCGATGTTGTCTTCGTTGACCCGTCGCAGCCATGCAGTGCCCCACGGGTTGATCAGGTGGATCAACACCACCGCCACATCCTTCGGCAGCGAACCCGGCGTGAAATGCTTCAGCCAGTCGATCTGACATTCCGAACCGTAATAGCCCTCCACCCCGTGGGTGCCGCTGAGCGCAACCAGACGCCGTCTGGCTTGCGGATCCCCCAGCACCGCCACATCGGTGCTCAACGGCTCGCCGAACGGTCCGCAACGCGGATGGGCGTAGGAGGTGAGCGTCGCACCGGCCGCGGTTGCGGCGGCAAGAAACTGTTCGCGCTGCTGGCGGTAGCTGGAGTGGGTCGGAAACTCGCTGTGCATGGTGGCCTCTTGTTGATTGTTCTGGCTTCACGTTTGCCCATGACCCTACAGAAAATTCGCCAAGGCATGAAGGACAAACATACCGACGGTTTGCGTCCTGCACGGTCGGCCGATACAGTCCGTCAGACTTTTATCCCACGGACGGAGAGCCCCGCGTGTTTCCAGCCCAGCCCCTGAAACGCTTTCGCCTGCCAGCCCTGACGTTGATCGTCAGCGCCATCACCCTCGCCGCCTGCAACGCACCACCCTCCTCGACCCTGCCGCTGGCGCCGGAAGCCGCCTCCGGTTACCGCACAGGCCTGCAAGCCAGTCACGCCGATAAACATATGGCCGCTGCTGCGAATCCGCTGGCTGCCGAGGCCGGCCGCGAGATGTTGCGTAAAGGTGGATCGGCCATCGATGCGGCCATTGCGATGCAAGCTGTGCTGACATTGGTCGAACCGCAGTCCTCCGGGATCGGCGGCGGCGCGATGATCGTGCTGTGGGATGGCAAGCAGGTGCGTACCTATGACGGTCGCGAAACCGCGCCGGCCGGCGCTACCGAAAAGCTGTTCCTGCAGGCTGATGGAAAACCGATGTCGTTCCCGCAGGCGCAGATCGGCGGACGCTCGGTCGGCACACCCGGCGTATTGCGCGCATTGGAGATGGCGCACAAACAACACGGCCGCTTGCCGTGGGCGACGTTGTTCGAGCCAGCAATCAAACTCGCCGAACAGGGCTTTGCGATCTCGCCTCGCCTGCATTCGCTGCTGGAATCCGACCCTGTGGTGCGCCGTTCACCAGACATGGCCAGGTATTTCCTCAACAGCGACGGCAGCGTCAAAGCCATCGGTACGCGCCTGCAAAACCCGGCGTTGGCCGCCGTGCTCAAACGCATCGCCACCGAAGGTTCAGATGCACTCTACAAAGGCCCGATCGCCGAAGAGATCGTGGCCAAGGTTCAGGGCCACGCCAACCCCGGCAGCCTGTCGTTGAACGACCTTCAGCACTATCAGGCCAAGGAACGCACGCCACTGTGCACCGACTACAAGCGCTGGCAGGTTTGCGGAATGCCGCCGCCGTCATCGGGCGGGATTGCAGTGGCGCAAATCCTCGGTACCTTGCAGGCACTGGAAACCCGCGACCCGCGCCTGTCCCTGACACCGCTCAAACCCGTGAAGACCGATAAACCGGCCGGCCTCGAACCGGCGCCGCAAGCCGTGCACCTGATCGCCGAAGCCGAACGCCTGGCCTACGCCGACCGCGCGCAATACGTGGCCGATACCGACTTCGTACCGGTGCCGGTCAAGGGCCTGGTCGACCCGGGTTATCTGGCCAGCCGCGCGAGCCTGATCGGCGATCGCAGCATGGGCACCGCCAAACCGGGCACACCACCGGGGGTGCAGGTTGCCTACGGGCCGGACCGCTCGCCGCTGCGCATCTCCACGTCGCAAGTGGTGGCGGTGGATGACTTCGGTGGCGCGGTGTCGATGACCACCACCATCGAAGCGGCATTCGGCTCGCACCTGATGGTTCAGGGCTTCTTGCTCAACAACCAGATGACCGACTTCTCGTTCATCCCCGAAGAAAACGGGCAGAAAGTCGCCAACCGCGTCGAGCCCGGCAAACGCCCGCGTTCGTCGATGGCACCGACCCTGATCTTCGATCGCAACAGCGGTGAGTTCGTCGCCACCGTCGGCTCTCCGGGTGGCTCGCAGATCATCGAATACGTGGCCAAAACCACCGTCGGCCTGCTCGACTGGAACCTCGACGCGCAAAGCGCTATCAGCCTGCCCAACTTCGGCAGCCGCAACGGCCCGACGGAACTGGAACAGGGTCAGTTCACCCCGGCTCTGATCCAGGCACTCAAGGACAAGGGCCACGCTGTGAGTGAAATCGACATGACCAGCGGCACCCAGGCGATCGTGCGGGTCAAGGATGCGCTGGGGAAGGCAACGCTGGCCGGTGGAGCGGATCCACGGCGTGAAGGGGTGGCGGTGGGGGACTGAAACCCCTTCCGCCAACTGAAAAAGGCTTACCGAGAGGTAGGCCTTTTTTGTATGCCCCTGAATCCGATTCGGCTAAATCACATTGCCTTTTCCTACACCGGAAAAATGCTGTCCGGGATAGAGTCTTCACCCTGTGAATTCACTCACGCCCCTTTCCCTCCACTGCCGACAGCATCGGTAAAAGTCATCAATTGACACCAACCATTTGTCCAGAATCCACCGACAGACTTGCAGCAGTCCCACTGCGGGACTAGGATCACGCCATGAGAATCATCGCCATCAGTCAGCTAAAAGTCTTTTGGGAACAATATCCGGAAGCAGAGCAGCCATTGCTGGCATGGATAGACGAAGCAAGAAAGGCAAGCTGGAAAACACCTGTGGATATCAAGTCACAGTTTGCTTGCGCCAGCATTCTGAAAAGCCGAAGAGTTGTATTCAATATCAAAGGCAATTCCTATCGCCTGATAGTCGCCGTGGCATACCGCTTCGGTGCGGTGTACATAAAATTTGTCGGAACTCACAAACAGTACGACGCAATCGACGCTGATACCGTCGAAATGGAGTAACCCATGAACATACGTCCGATTCATACCGAAGAAGACTACCGTGCGGCGCTCAAAGACGTGTCCGCTCTTTTCGAGAATGAGCCAGAACCCGGCACGCCTGAAGGTGATTACTTCGACATCATGATCACCCTTATCGAGGCCTATGAGGCCAGGCACTTCCCACTTGACCTGCCCAACCCGATTGATGCCATAAGGTTTCGGATGGAGCAGTCCGGGCTGTCGGCAGCCGATCTCGCTCCTGCAATTGGCCGGACAAATCGCGTTTATGAGGTACTGAATGGCAAACGCGCCCTGACGCTACCCATGATCTGGAAACTTCACGAGTTGTTCGGTATTCCGGCGGAAAGCCTGATCAAGCCAATGAAATCAGTCTGATGAAAAAACAGCCATGCAGGCAACTCAACATGTATTGCCTACCCTGAATTTCCCAGCCAACTGAAAAAGGCTTACCGAGAGGTAAGCCTTTTTTGTGTGTCCATGAATCCGTTCGGCCGAGCATTCCGATGGTCAAAGTCCACGTTCCGCCGAGCAATTGATGACAGCGAAACAAGCGTCATCCGTCGCCTGATTTCCGGTCAGCGATTCGCCACCAGATGCGCACCGAACAGCAGATAACAACCACCCGCCAATCGATCCAGCCATGTGCGCGAGCGCTCGTAAACGCCGGCAATCCGTCGGCTGGCGAAGAACAGCGCCACACTGCAATACCAACTGAAAGACAGTGTGGCCATGGTCAGCACCGCCAGCGCCAGCAGCATCGGCGGCACATGCGCCGGCATGGCGGTGGCGAAGATCGTCGCCACGAACAGTGCCGATTTGGGGTTGGTCATGTTGCCCAGAAAACCTCGCCCATAGGCACCGAGCAAGGTTTGCTCAGAAGCGTCAGTTGCCCCTTGCGTGAGAGGGGCCTTGCGCTTGAATTGCTTGAGTCCGAGATAGATCAGATAGCAGCCACCGGCAATCTTGAAGCTCAGATAGAGCGCCGGTGCGGCACTGAACAGCGACTGGATGCCCAGGCCACCGGCCAGCCCCCACAATACCGTTCCGCTGGCAACTCCGAGGGCCGCTACCACGCCATGGCGTCGGGAACGGCTGACAGCCAGTTGCGCGATGTTGAAAAAGTTCGGCCCGGGCGTCACTACCGCAACCGTCCACAACAGCGCCAGCGACAACAGCGGAGCAAGGTAACTGGAAAACATGGGGCAGGCGCCTGATCGGTTCGACAATGCCCCTACCTTGCAATATTCAGCGACGTTTTGCCATCAGACCGAAAGCGTCTTGCCATCCACCGGATCGCCGATCGTCAGGAAATGCCCGCCGGCCACATGGTGCAAAGTGCGCAAACCGTCATGCCCTTCAAAATGCCAACGTCCATCGCTGAAGACTCGCGAATCCGCCTGCGCTGCAATCACCTCAGCCAGAAACAGATCGTACTGTTCGTGATTGCGCGGCTCCGGCAGCAACCGGCATTCGAGCCACGCCACGCAGCCGTCGAGCATTGGTGCATCAACCTGCTCGCCGGCGAAGGTCTGCAAGCCATACGCCTGGAACTTGTCCTGCCCTTGATCACGATTGATTTCCAGGCCCGAAGTCGAACCTACGGTCTGCACGATGTCAGCCTGGTTCACGCAAGGAACGTTGAGGACAAAGGTGCCCGAGGCCTCGAGCAGTTGCCGGGTCCAGGTGGATTTATCGAGGACCACCGCGACTTTCGGCGGTTCGAAATCCAGCGGCATGGCCCAGGCCGCAGCCATGATGTTGCGCTGCCCGTCGTGAGCGGCGCTGACCAGCACGGTCGGCCCGTGATTGAGCAAACGGTAGGCTTTGTTCAGGGGAACCGGGCGACGAAAAGACTCGCTCATGGGATCTGCTCCGGGAAAAAGAGCCGATTGTAGCGGGATAAAAACAGCGAAGGGATTGCCATGGACAATCCCTTCCCCTGACAAGCATCAGTTGGATAGCTGGTTAGCGAACTGGCCGACCGCGTCCACCACTTTCTGCGCGCCATCCTGGATCTCGACGATCACCGTGCCCGCCTCCGCCGCCAGCGCCAGCCCTTGCTCGGCCTGAAGCTTGCCGTCGGTCATCAGCGCCACGGCATTGCGCGCCATGTCCTGGTTCTGACGCACCACGCCGACGATTTCCTCGGTCGCCTGGCTGGTGCGTGAAGCCAGTTGCCGTACTTCGTCGGCCACCACCGCAAAACCACGGCCCTGCTCGCCTGCACGGGCGGCTTCAATGGCGGCGTTGAGCGCCAGCAGGTTGGTCTGTTCGGCAATACCGCTGATGGTCTTGACGATGGTGCCGATCACCTGGGATTGCTCGTTCAGCGCCTCGATGCCTTCGCCGGCGGTCTGCATGTGCCGCGACAGGTCGCGCATCACATTGACCGCTTCGGTGACCACACGGGTCCCGCGCTGGGCGGTGCTGTCGGTCTGCAAGGACGTGCTGTAGGCGATGTTGGCAGCCTCGGCGACGGCTTGCTCCTGATTGACCTGATCGGTGATCACGGTGGCGAATTTCACCACTTTGTAGAGTTTTTCGTTGGCGTCGAGCACCGGGTTGTAGGACGCCTCCAGCCAGACCTCGCGACCATGAGCATCGATCCGCTTGAAGCGACCGGCGACGAACTCACCGTTGTTCAGACGGCGCCAGAAGTTCTGGTACTCGGCGCTGTTGGCCTCGCCCGAGTCACAGAACATGCGGTGATGTTTGCCCTTGATCTGCGCCAGGCTGTAACCCATGCCCTGAAGGAAGCGGTCGTTGGCGCTCAGCACGTTACCGTTGAGGTCGAATTCGATCACCGCCGTCGAACGTACCAGCGCGCCGATCAGGTTCTCGTGTTCGCGTGAGGCTTCGATGGTACGGGTCAGGTCGCTGGAGAAAATCGAAAAGTGCTTGATCCGCCCGTCCGAAGAGCGGACCGGCTGGACGATCGAACGCAACCACGCCTCTTCGCCATTGCCGCGTGACAGACGCACGGCGCCGGCGAAGTGCTCGCCCCGACTCAGTGCGGCCCGGAAGCGGTGATGAAATTCGTCGGACTTCACATGAGCCGGCACGATGTCTTCGATGGCGCGGCCGATCAGATCGTGGCTCTTGTAGAGCATTTCATTGAGGAAGTTCTGGTTGACCGATTGAATCCGCCCGTCGGGCTCAAGGGTCAGCACCAGCATCTCGCTTTCCAGGCTCTCCTTCACTTGCAGAAGGCTGGAGAGTTCTTCACGAAGAGCCGCCAGCTCTTGCTTGAGGCGTTTGTTGAACATGGGAAAGCACCGATGGACTGGATGGAAAGCGGGGTTGCAGCCCTAACCATCGGCCTTGGAAATCTTTTCTGAAGAGCGATCGAGACTGGCCAGTCAAAAATAATCTCAATTGGCCATTGGTCTTATCCGTCCTCGCAGAACGGATACAAAACCCGCCGCTCTGGCCCGGCCATATCAGGTATTCTCAAGTCAAATTGCAACAATATGTTGCCGCTATCCGCCCGATAAGGAGTTCCGTTTTGGATTTATCGACCGCTGCCTGGATGGTTCACGACACCCGCCTGATTCTCTGCTGCCTGCTGGCGATTGCGACGATTATCGTGCTGATCAGCGCCAGCAAGCTACCGCCCTTTCTATCGATCCTGATCGGTACGTTCATTGCCGGCGTCGGCGCGGGTTTACCGCCCGAGGACGTGGCCAAGGCGTTCAGCAAAGGCGCCGGGGCGATTCTCGGTGAAGCGGGGATCATCATCGCGCTGGGCTCGATGCTGGGTGCGCTGATGGCCGAATCCGGCGCAGCCGACCGCATTGCGTCGACCTTGCTCGGGCTGGGCAAAGGCAAGTCCCTGCCGTGGGTCATGGCGCTGGTAGCGATGGTGATCGGCCTGCCGCTGTTCTTCGAAGTGGGGCTGGTGATGATGGTACCGATCATCTTCGTCATGGCCCGCCGTTCCGGTCAGCCGCTGTTGAAAATCGCGATTCCGGCGCTGGCCGGCATGACCACGCTGCATGCCCTGATGCCGCCGCACCCCGGACCGCTGATCGCGGTCAGCGCATTGCATGCCGACCTTGGGCTGACCATGTTGCTGGGCTTCAGCATCGCCATCCCGGCGGTGATCCTGGCCGGACCGGTCTACGGCAACTGGCTGTCGAAACGTATGCACGTCGATGAGCCGGCAGAACTGGGCGCGCTGTTCAGCGCCCCGCCGAAAGCGCCGCGCCAGCCGAGTTTCGGCATGTCGCTGCTGATCATTCTGTTGCCGGTGTTGCTGATGCTCGGCAGCACGCTGGCGAAAGTCGCGATGAGCCCGGAAAGCGGCGTCGCCCTGACCCTGAAGTTTCTCGGAGAACCCTTGGTGGCGCTGGGCATTGCCGTCATGGCGGCGGTGATCTGCCTCGGCTGGGTCAACGGCATGTCGCGTGAACACGTCGGCGGCACCCTGCGCAAAAGCCTCGCGCCGATTGCCGTGCTGTTGCTGACCATCGGTGCCGGTGGCGGCCTGAAGCAGACCTTGCTGGATGCCGGTGTCAGCCAGACCATCAGCAAAGTCGCCGAAGGCGCGCACATGCCGTATCTGCTGCTGGCCTGGCTGATTGCCGTGGCACTGCGTCAGGCCACCGGCTCGGCGACGGTGGCCACCACGACGACGGCGGGGATTCTGGCGCCGATGATGGCGGGCCTCGCCGCGACGCAAAGTTCGCTGGTGGCGCTGGCGATTGGCGCCGGGTCAGTGTTCTTCTGTCACGTGAACGACGCCGGCTTCTGGATGGTTCGCGAGTACTTCGGCCTGCAACTGAAACAGACGATCTGGGTCTGGTCGGTCCTGCAAACCATCGTCTCGGTGGTGGGTCTGGCGGGGACCTTGCTGTGGTGGCACTGGTTGACGTGACGGCCGCGCGAGTTTGCGCCGAGGCCGTCAACCAGCCTTCAGGAACAGGGCGCCACCGAACGGCGCCCGCCCCCGGGCATGCGCACACCGAAGTACGCCGCACTGACGATGCCGACCGCGCCCATCACCGCGCAGAACATCACACAGATCCACGGGCTCCACGGCATCAGACCGATCAGCAGCAGCGGTGTGATGCTTGCCCATGCGGCGTAGGCAATGTTGTAGGTGAAGGAAATGCCCGAAACCCGAATCCGTGCCGGAAACAGGCTGACCATCACCGACGGCACGGCGCCGACCACACCGCAGCCGAGACCGGCGATGGCGTATGCCAGGCCCACCCAATCGCCGCCCATGATTAAACAGCTGTAAAGCACGCCGATGCCCAATGGCAACAGCAGGCTATAAAGCATCACCGTGCGCCAGGCACCGAGGCGATCGACCAGCAACCCGGCAATCACGCAGCCAATGTTCAGGAATACGATGCCCAACGCGCTCAATGCAAATGTATGGCCGGCGGTCATGCCGAAGGTCTTCTGCATCATGGTCGGGGTAATGACCACGAACACCACCACCGCCGAAGTCAGTACGCAGGTCAGGAGCATGGCCGGCAGCATCGCCAGACGATGCTCGCGCAAGACCATGCGCAACGGCAGCTCGATCCGGGCCTCACGCTGCGCGTCCATGGCCATGAACACCGGGGTTTCACTCAACCAGCGGCGCAGGTACACGCCGATCACGCCGAACACGCCGCCGAGCAGGAACGGATAACGCCAGGCGTAATCGAGGATTTCCGCCGGGGTAAACACCTGTGCGAGAAACGTCGCAGTCAATGCGCCGATCAGGTAACCAAACGTCAAACCGGCCTGCAGAAAGCCCAGTGCATAACCGCGATGCGCGACCGGTGCGTGCTCGGCCACGAACACCCAGGCGCTCGGCACTTCCCCACCCACCGCCGCGCCTTGCAGGATACGCAGCGCCAGCAGCAACAGCGGTGCGAAATAGCCGATCTGCGCGTAGGTCGGCATGATTCCGATCAGCAGGCACGGCAGCGCCATCATCAGGATGCTCAGGCTGAAGACCTTCTTGCGCCCCAGCCGGTCGGCGAAATGCGCCATCAGGATCCCGCCCAGCGGCCGCGCCAGATAGCCGGTGACAAAGATCCCGAAGCTTTGCAGCAGACGCAGCCACTCGGGCATTTCCGGCGGGAAGAACAACTGGCTGAGGGTCAGGGCGAAGAACACGAAAATGATGAAATCGTAGATCTCCAGCGCCCCGCCCAGGGCCGCAAGGCCGAGGGTCTTGTAGTCGGAACGGCTGAACGGCGCCGGTCGGGCAGTGGAATGGGCAGTCATGGCAAAGAACTCTGGCAGGCAAAAAACCAAGGCGCCCATGGTCTACGCAAACGGGCCGATCGACAACCCGTTAGACCATAGTCTGATTCAGTGAAACACGGTCACAAAAATCCGCCGGTTGATTTACTGTTGGCACCTGTCCAGACGGGCCGGCCAAGCTCCGAAGACCACAATAAACATAAAAATCCGAGGTACTCCCGTGGCCGTTGATATCGAAGATAGCCGCTCTGCGCGCTTTGCCTTGCGCTGCTCCAGTTTTGCCGAACGCTGGTTTCCCGACTCCTGGGTGTTCGCCGCACTCGCCGTGATCATCGTGGCCCTGGCCACCCTGGCCATGGGCGCCAAACCCACCGACGCCGCCATGGCTTTCGGCGACGGCTTCTGGAGCCTGATCCCCTTCACCATGCAGATGGCCTTCGTGGTGATCGGCGGTTACGTGGTGGCCAGCTCGCCACCCGCCGTGAAGCTGATCGATCCTGGCGCGAATCCCGAAGAACGGCCGCTCCGCCGTGGCCTGGGTCGCGCTGATCTCGATGGTCGCGTCGCTGCTCAACTGGGGCCTGTCGCTGGTATTCGGCGGTCTGCTGGTGCGCGCCCTCGCCCGCCGCACCGATCTGAAAATGGATTACCGCGCCGCCGGAGCCGCTGCTTATCTGGGCCTTGGTGCCGTGTGGGCACTGGGCCTGTCGTCGTCCGCTGCGCAGTTGCAGGCCAACCCCGCCAGCCTGCCGCCGTCGATCCTGTCGATCACCGGGGTGATTCCGTTCACCCAGACGATTTTCCTCTGGCAGTCGGGAGTCATGCTGCTGGCGCTGATCGTGATTTCGATCATCATCGCCTATGCTACCGCGCCCGGCCCGAACTCGGCGCGTGACGCCAAGGCCTGCGGCATCGACCCGGCCTTCAACCTGCCGCCGCTGCAACCGCGCACCCGACCCGGCGAATGGCTGGAGCACAGCCCGCTGCTGATCATCGTGCTGGTGCTGCTGGCGGCCGGATGGCTGTTCCACGAGTTCTCGACCAAACCTGCGATCACCGCGATTTCCGGGCTCAACACCTACAACTTCCTGTTCATCATGCTTGGCGCATTGCTGCACTGGCGCCCGCGCAGCTTCCTCGATGCGGTAGCGCGGGCAGTGCCAACCACCACCGGCGTGCTGATCCAGTTTCCGCTGTACGGCTCGATTGCCGCACTGATGACCACGGTCAAGGGCACCGATGCCCAGACTCTGGCCCACCACATCTCGACCTTTTTCGTCAGCATCGCTTCCCACGACACCTATGCGCTGCTGATGGGCGTGTACTCGGCGATTCTCGGCTTCTTCATTCCGTCCGGGGGCGGCAAGTGGATCATCGAGGCGCCGTACGTGATGCAGGTGGCCACCGATCTGAAGTACCACCTGGGCTGGGCCGTGCAGATCTACAACGCCGCCGAAGCCCTGCCGAACCTGATCAACCCGTTCTACATGCTGCCGCTGCTGGGCGTGCTGGGGTTGAAGGCGCGGGATCTGATCGGTTTCTCGTTCGTGCAACTGCTGGTGCACACGCCGCTGGTGCTGTTGTTGCTGTGGGCGTTGGGGACGACGTTGGCATATACGCCGCCGGTGATGCCGTAATTTGAACAGATCACGCCTGTTTACAGCAGGCGTGATCAGCTTGGCTGTAGAGGCAAGACTTTCAGGAGCTCAGGCAAGGCGCTTTGAACCGTGTCCCACACCACATCGAGATTGATATCGAAATAGCCGTGAGCGATCCGGTTACGCATACCGCGCATACTGCGCCATGGAACCTGGTTATTTTGCGCCGCGAACTCCGGGAAACGATCCATGATCTTGGTAGCCGCCTCGCCAATGATCACAAGACTCATGATCACCGCTTGCTGAGTACGCTTATCCTCAACAAACTCTTCTTTGCTCAGACCTTCGACAAAGATCAGCGCATCGCTGGCAGCCTGACGCATGTGTTCAAGGTAATCGCCAATCCGATTCTCGATCATACGGGACGGGCCTGATCCAGTACCTGTTGACGGAACTTCACGGGTAAGTCTCCCGGCGTTAACAGATCGACAGAAATGCCCAACAGGTCTTCAAGCTCAACCTGAAGCCCGCCAAGGTCAAACAAGGTTGCCCCAGGAAGCGGATCAACCAATAGATCAAGATCACTGCCTTCTACGTCAGTCCCCAACAGTGTCGAACCGAACACACGTGGGTTGGCCGTCGGAAAGCGGTCGACCAATTCACGAATGGCGGCTCGTTGCAGATCAAGTGCTATGGAAGGCTTCATGGTTTCACCTTGGCCAGATTCAATACTGCGCCAGTCTAGCAGTGGTGGCGGGCGGCAAACACCGCACCTTTTGTCACCCAACCGTCACATTCCCTTGCTAGCGTCCGCCCGAAACATACTGAAACAATTAAGCATAAACGGACTTCTACATGAACGACGACACCGACGGCAAAGACCCCTTCTCGCCTGAATCCGACAATCCCACCGATACCAGCCGCCGCCGTTTTCTCGGTGGTGTCGCCGTCCTGGGTGTGGGCGCCACGCTGGCCGGGTGCGGGAATGCCGGTGATCTGCCGGGCAAACCCGAGGAGCGTCCGCTCTCGCCCGCCGAACTGGACAAGGCCCTGCGCGATCAGGTGAAGACCGTCGTGGTGATCTACGCCGAGAACCGCAGCTTCAATAACCTGTTCGGTGATTTCCCCGGTGTCGAGAAGCCGCTGTCTGCACTCAAGCCTGAGGAATACCAACAGCGCGACCGCGACGGCAGCCTGCTGCAGACCCTGCCGCCGGCCTGGGGCGGTGTATTGCAGATCGGCCCGCAAACCCTCGATGGCGTGACCTATCCCAATGCCGTGCAGTTTCAGGAAAACCTGCCCAACGCACCTTTCGCTCTGAAAGGCCCGAATGCCGAGGACCTTCCACTTGGTCTGGTAACCCGCGACCTGTGGCACGTGTTCTATCAGAACCAGATGCAGATCAACGGCGGCAAGAATGACGGCTTCGTGGCCTGGGCCGATTCCGGCGGCCTGACCATGGGTCACTATGCCCAGAGTCGCTATTCCCTGCGACTGTGGGACGTGGCCCAGGAATTCGTGCTGTGCGACAACTTCTTCCAGGGTGCCTTCGGTGGTTCGTTCCTCAACCACCAGTATCTGATCAGCGCCACCGCGCCGTTCTACCCGAATGTCGCCAGCTCAGTCGCCAAGAGCCAGATTGCCGCGCTGCAAAGCGATGACCCGGCCGACCCGCGCCTCAAACCGCTGGAGCAATCCCCGGCCAGCGCCATGACCGGCCCGCCGCAGTTCGGCCCGAGCGCACTGACCCCGGACGGTTACGGGGTCAACACCCTCGCCCCGCCCTATTGGCCGACCTGGATTCGTGACCCGGAGCGCCCGGCGTATTCCAAAGCCGATCTGCCGAACGTCATGGTGCCCCAGACCCACGAGCACATTGGCGACAAGCTGTCGAAGAAAAACATCGACTGGGCGTGGTACGCCGGTGCCTGGCAGGCGACGCTGGATCAGTTCAAGGATTCCGGCGGCATCCCGAAAATCCCCAACTTCCAGTATCACCACCAGCCGTTCAACTACTTTCAGCAGCAGGGCCCGGAGCATCCCGAAGAGCGCAGCAAACGCCTGCGCGACGCCGGCCTGGGCGATGAGTCGAGTACCAACAAGTTCTTCGCCGACGCCGAGGCGGGCAAGTTGCCGGCCGTGAGTTTCTACAAGCCCCAGGGCAACCTGAACATGCACGCTGGTTACGCCGACGTGGCTTCCGGTGATCGGCACATCGTCCGCGCGTTGAAAGTGCTGCGGGAAAGCCCGCAGTGGAAAAACATGGTGGTGATCGTGACCGTCGATGAGAACGGCGGCTGGTGGGACCACGTCGCACCGCCCAAGGGCGATCGCTGGGGGCCGGGGTCGCGGGTGCCGGCGCTGGTGGTGTCACCGTTCGCCCGCAAAGGCACGGTGGATCACACGGTCTATGACACCGCATCGATCCTGCGTCTGATCACCCGCGTCTTCCAGCTGGAGACCCTGGCGGGAATCAAGCAGCGTGACGATGCGATGACCGGCCGGGGCCAGAAACCCATGGGCGATTTGACCAACGCCCTGCATTTCAAGGCCTGAGGACTAGTCCTGCGATACGGCCCAAAAAACTGTGGCTGACGGCTTCTCGCCATCACCCGGCTGATCCAATATGTGGCGCACCCGAGCAACGGGGAACCCACGCTGAAAAGGATCTGAGCATGTTCAAACTCGCAGGACTCACCCTCGCTGCGCTCACATTGAGCGCAGCCGCCCACGCCGATGTCGACCTGAAACTGGGCAGCACCGAACGCGTCACCCGCCTCTTCGCTTATCCCAACAATTGCAGCGTGATCTGCTTTCGCAACTGGACGCTTGAGCAGACCGTCGCCCATTACCTGAGCCAGAGCGTGCAACGCGATGGTTATACCGGTGCCAAGGTGCTGGTGAAGAACGATAACGGTCAGATCTATGCCGAGATCAGCGGTGTGCCGAAAGGTTACGACAAGCCGCTGACCGCGCTGCTGGATGCCGGGGACCTGGCCTACACCGGCGCCAGCAAGCTCAACGCCGATGGCAAGTGGGCGTACAGCTGGTATCTGTTCCTGCCGCTGGGCATGGCCCTGGAAAACCGCAAAAGCGTCGAGCTGCTGCACTTCCCGCCGGATTACTCGCTGACCCAGGCCCAGGACTACCTGCGCTCCAACACCACCGATCGCTGGGCTGCGCTGCTGACCGACAACGGCGTTCCGGCCGACCAGACGCCGGGTTACCAGACCATCGTCGACATCGCGCCGATTGCCGCCCCCGCCAGCGCCGGCAGCGACCTTGAAGGGGTCTACGACTACTTCAAGGATTACCAGACCACCATGGTCAAACAGGTCAGCGTCAGCGCCAGCGGTGCTGCTTTGCCGATGGTGGCCTTCGGTGCACCGGTGCGTAACTGGATCAAACAGCAATACGGGCCGACCGTGAACGTGCTGGGCCTGGCAACCATTACTCCGAGCGCCGGGGTGAACGTGCCGGTACTGGGTTCCAACCACCCGAGCTACATCTGGTACGCCGCCGATCCCAAGAGCTACACCGGTGACGACGCCCAGGCCAAGGCTGACGCTGCGGGGCTGAAAGTGATGGGCCAGGATTTGAGCGCCGCCTGCTGGCAGGCCGGCATGGGCAGCAAGCCGGGCACCGACCCGAAAACCCTGCTGAACAGTTGCACCCAGACCTGGCAAGTGACGCAGAAGGTCAAGACTTGCGAGCTGTTCTACACCTCGATCCGCAACCTGACCGCCGAACAGGCCGCCGCCAAGTGCGCCACCACGCCGATCAAGGCCCAGTTGCAACAGCTTCAAAGCCCGATGCCGGACACCGCGGTGCCTGCTCCGCATATCTGACGCAAGAATGGCTTTTCCGTGTCAGCGCAGGCTGACGCGGAAAAGCGTCTTTCGCCCCTGTCAGATGTGACAGTAGATCTGTAGTTTCATATGCGAGATATTGGATCCAATACTGTGTTACCGGGCCGAATGGAAACTGCCCTGTTGAAGTCGCAGCATCTTTTCGACAGGGATCGTTATGAATACGCAAGTCCTTCGCCATCCAACGCCCCGCGATACAGAGGGGATCTACCCGTTCATGGGGCTTCCCGTGCGCCTCGGATTCCCTTCCCGTGCCGACTTCGAAGTGATTCACGACGCCCGGGGAACGCCCTGTGCAGTCGTCGCGCGCCGGGAATTCCTGCGCATCACCCGCATGTGCAGGGTCTCGGGTCAACTGCTGCCCTACCGCTGCCGCCAGACCCGGCAATTACAGGCCGGCATCCATATTTACGATCCACGCTTCTGCGGATTGCTCGAACACTCCTGCGACCCGAACGTATTCATAGACATGAGTGAATTATGGCTGTGGGCCGTGCGAGACATTCAGCCGGGCGAACGATTGACCATGGACTACACCGCCACCGAGGACAAACTGCTCAGGCAGTTCGCCTGCGGTTGCGGATCTGCACATTGTCGCGGCTGGATTACCGGCTATGACGAACCACCCAGCCTTGAAGGCCAGCGCTATTTGAAGAGCTGGCTGCGACAAGGCATGCGCTGACTTGCAGGTTACGGTGCGCCGACCGGACGCAGACGATATTGCGGCGGCAGTTGCTCGAAACCGCTGATGGTGGTGTTCAGACTTTTCCAGCGGCCATCCTTGATGCCGTAGATGCAACCGTGGATCGACAGGCTCTGCCCGCGATGCCAGGCGTTCTGAATGATGCTGGTGTGGGCGACGTTGGCCACTTGCTGGATCACGTTGAGCTCGCACAGGCGATCGACCTGTTCCTCTTCGGTCGGCAGTTTGGCGAGTTCTTCACGCTTTTCGTAATACAGATCGCGAATCGACCGCAGCCAGCCATCGATCAGGCCGAACTGACGGTCCTGCATCGACGCCCGCACACCGCCGCAACCGTAGTGGCCGGTCACCAGAATGTGTTTGACCTTGAGCACGTCCACGGCGTACTGGATCACCGAAAGGCAGTTGAGGTCGGTGTGCAGCACCACGTTGGCCACGTTGCGGTGAACGAACAGATCGCCCGGCAGCATGCCGACGATTTCGTTGGCCGGAACCCGTGCATCGGAGCAACCGATCCACAGGTATTCCGGCGTCTGCTGGCGGGCCAGTTTGGCGAAGAAATCCGGGTCTTCCTTGGTGATCGCGTCAGCCCAACGCTCGTTGTTATCAATCAGGTCTTGTAAGTCATGCATGCTGTAAGGCCTCAAGAAAGATGCGCTGCTATGACAGACAACCGTCCGTCGGGGTCACGAAAGGATCGCAAGTGATTTCATTGGAATTTCTCGTGTGCCGGGTGAGTCCACCTGAGTAAGGCCCACAGTATGAGGATTTGCCATGACTGATTCACGACGTCCCTTCGACGCGGTGCAGCCGGAGCCCATCGATGATAACGAAGACCGCATGGGATCGGTGCATGAGCTGGATTTCGACGACGAACAGCCCAGCGCAAAGATCGGTGATGAACTGCCGGAAAGTGAGCGTGAGCAACGGATGCCCCGTGAACGGGTACGGGAGGCGGGACTGACCGGCGCTTCAGTGGCTGATCATGAGCCGACCGACGATGACCTGAGCCCGGAAACCCTGATCCGCGAAGACGGTGCCCGTGATGCCGATGAGTTGGGGTCAGGCAATCAGGCGGATTGGGACTTGAGCATTGTCGATGAGGACGACATTGGCGGCGGCGACGGGCTGGATGAAGCGGAAATGGCGCGTCGCGACCCGATGGACGGCAAACGCTGAAGTGCTCCGTAGAAGCTGTCTCCGGTTGAGACAGCTTCTACCGCCGATCAGTCAACCAGGGTGCAGGCCATGACCACGGCGTCTTCACGCCCGCCCACCGCCGGGTAGTAATCGCGACGACGGCCGATTTCATTGAAACCGTAGCGCTCGTACAGGCGGAAAGCCGCTGTGTTGCTGTCGCGCACTTCCAGGAAACATTCCCGGGCATCGGCCGCATAGGCACGGGACATCAGGTATTCGAGCAATGTCAGCCCCAGACCACGACCCTGGTTCTCCGGTTTTACCGTGATGTTGAGCAGGTGCGCTTCATCCAGAATGATCTGCACCACCCCGTGGCCGACCTGCTGCTCGCCTTCGAACATCAACCAGATCTGGTATTTGCCCAGCCCGTCGAGAAAAATCCCGCGGGTCCAGGGATGGCTGTAGGCCGCGAATTCAATTTTCAGCACAGCGTCCAGATCGGCTTCGACCATCGGACGGAAGGTTACCGCATCACTCATTCGATTCTTTCCAGCGCGCCATCAGCCGACGCATGGCTTGCCACACGGCGGCTTTGCGCTGTGGCTCTTCCATCAACAATTCCAGTCCCGGCACGGCCCAGGCCAGGCCAAGACCCTCGATCTGCAATTCACTGTTGAACGCTTCGGCATCCTTCTCACCGGCGAAGCGCACCGCTGGCAGGCCGATCAGCCACAGACAGACGCACGGCGACGTCTCCATTTGCACCGAAAGGAAACCCTGGACGAAATCCCGGGCCGCGTCCGGCCCCTGATCCATGGTGCCGCGCACCAGCAGTGGCCAACGCACCGGATCGCCGACGATCTGCGGCGCATCCGGCAGACCGGCGGCGCGCAGCATGTCCTTGAGCAGCAGATAAGCCGGATCCCGGCTCTGGAACGATTCGCCTGTGGGTAACTCCACCAGCAACAGGCAACGACCGGCGCGCAGCAATTGCAAGGCGAAACGCGGTGGCGGCACCGGCGCGGGCCGCGCGACCACCGGCGCTTCTTCGGCTTCCTCCACCGGTTTGGCGGCAGGGCGGCCGCTGGCGGGCGTCGGTCGCGGGACCTCGATCTTCGGCCGCTCGGCTACACGCGCAGCCGGCTGAGCCGGCGCTTCAGCCGGGGATGCCGGTGCGACGGACAGCAGAACCTCGGGCTCCGGCTCCAGCAGCTCCAGCAGCTCGGGCCGCGACGGTGCGGCGAAGGGCAATTCGGTGCGCGGCAGCCAGTTGACCACCTGCATGGCGTTCAAATAGGCGCGGCGGCGGGACTCGATTAGCAAGGGTCGGCCACTTGTGGATAACTGAAGTGCGCTGATTCTACCGCCCTTCGCTCAAGATCGCCCGCTGTTGATCGATAGTCTTGACCGATACCTTGACGCAAAGAAAAACGACAGCCCGTCCCGAGAGTGAATCGCATCCCGCGTGATGCAGTACAATCGCGGCTTTTAATCGCCAACCAGCCGGCCATTCCGATGATCGAACCCAAGCGCGTCTTGCGCGCCCTCGCTGAACACTGGGCACTTCTGGAGCCACTGTGCGAGCACTTCGACCAGGGCACCCTGAGCCTCAACGAACTGCGCACGCAACTGGCCGCCCAACAACTGGAAAGCACGCCGCAGGACATCACCAGCCTGCTCGACGTGTGGATTCGCCTCGACATTCTGGTCCCCGTGGCGAAAAGCCCGAACCGCTTCGAGCTCAACGCGCAAATCCACGACTTCCTCGCTTATCTGCGCCGTGAGCACCGTCTGGGCCTGTGCCTGGAGATCGAAGCCTACCTGCGTCACCTCGAGCGTCTGGCCGGCTACATTCAGGATGCGTTCGACATCCGTGACGGCAATGACCTGGCCCGTCAGTTGCGCCTGCTCGACATGCGCGTGCGCGACGTCCTGAAGAAACTCGACAACGATGAACAGGCGCTGGTGGCGGTGGCCGAACGGGCCAAGACCAGCGACCGACAGATTCCTCTGCGACAGCGTTACGCCGAAGTACTGGCGACCTGGGACGAATACGTCGAGCCGATGATCGATCTGGTGAACGCCGACGGCGCCTTCGAACAAGGCGTGCGCAAGGTCGAAACCGTGTTGTTGAAGATGCTCAGCGAACAGCAGCGCCTCGGCCATCTGGTTGATGACGACATGCTGCTGCGCACCCACGCGCGCATCCTCGAAATGCAGACCAGCGCCCAGTTGACCCTGCGTCATGCCCGGGAACTGCTGCTGCCGCTGCGCGAAGAAGCACGCCGGCACAACGCCGTGACCCGTGGTGCTGCGCTGGCGCTGGCGGCGATCCGCCGCAAAGGCATCGACGCCGTGCCGCAAGCTGCGATGCCGCTGTTCACCCGGCCGCAAAGCACCTTCCTCGGCAGCGCCAGTCAGGTCGAAGCCTACGTCTACGCTCTGGCCCGCTTCGAGCCGAAACCGGCGCGCTTCCCCAAGGCACACAAGTCGCAAAAGACCGGCGATGTTCCGCGTGCACCGCGCACCGTGCGCGAAATGGTCGACCGCTGCGAAGAATCCCTGCCGATGCCGGACCTGATGACCTGGCTGCTGGAGCAGGAGCCGGACGGCGCCACCGACGAATTGCTTTACTGGTTCTCGCGCCTGTCGCGGGAAAAACGCTTCAAGCGCGAGCGTCTGGAACGCCGCGAATACCACACTCACGAGCACCAGGTCAGCCTGCGCTCCTTCGCCCTGCTCTCGGCCCGCGACCCCGCCGCCGAGGATTCTGCGAGCACTCCACATGCATCTTGATCTCTCCGAACTGTCTCAACTGGCGCCGATCTTCCGCGAACTGTTCAAGGGCTACCACGTCAGCCGCCGCGACCCGGAGCTGTACGCACAGCTGTCGAATTTCCAGGACCAGTACCGCACGCTGTTCAAGGCCCTGGGCTTCGAACTGGTCTGCGATACCCGTGGTTTCTACTACTTCGTACCGGACATGGCCGCCGCCGCAGTGAACAAGACCGCCCAGCGTCTGGCGCTGTTCACCTTCATCCTTGTCGAGCACCTGGCTGACCAGGGCCGCGACCCGATCGCCGTGCTGGACGGCGGCAGTCTCGGCCGCGACGAGCTGCCTTCGCTGCTGGAAAAGTACCGCGACCTGTTCATCCAGGCCGAAGTGCAGACCGTTGATGAGCTGGAAGAGAAAATCATGCGCCGCATGACCCAGCTCGGTTTCGCCGGCGAAGAAAACGGCGTGTACCGCTTCCTGCCGCCGATGCACCGCTTCCTCGACGTGTGCCTGTCGGTGCAGCAGGACCGCGATCTGGCGGCCAGCGTCCACAGCGTGCTGCCGCTGCCGGCACCGGTGCTGATCGACGAGGAAGCCGAGGCCAGGCTGCTGGAAACCGACGATCCGCTGGACCTGACCGAGTTTGAAGAAGAAAGCGAAGAAGACGCACTGGCCCGTGCCATTGCCGAAGAACAGGAGTCCGACGCATGAGCCAGGAACGCTATGGCATCCGCCGCTTTGCCCTTTTGAACACCGCCGGCTACAGCCTCGGCCTGTTCCCGCTGGAAGAACCGCTGTCGGTCTACGGCGCGAACAACCTCGGTAAATCCGCCTCGATCAACGCCTTGCAGTTCCCGATTCTGGCGCGCATGTCGGACATGAGTTTCGGCAAGTACAGCCTGGAACAGTCCCGGCGTTTCTACTTTGCCTCCGACACCAGCTACATTCTTGTCGAAGTGAATCTGCCTCATGGCCCGCACGTGATCGGCGTGGTCGGTCGCGGTCCCGGCGGTGGTTTCGGTCACCAGTTCTTCGCCTATGCCGGCAAGCTCGATCTGGCCCACTACCAGAAAAACGATACTTGCCTGCGCCAGAAAGAACTGTTCAGCAACCTTGAGAAAGAAGGCCTGAAAGCCTACGAACTCAAGCCTGATGAGCTGCGCCGTTTGCTGGTCGGCGGTCATACGTCGATCCCGCTCGACCTGACCCTGATCCCGCTGCGCTCCACCAGCGAGCAGAGCCTGAAGACGTTCCGCGCACTGTTCATCAACCTGCTGCACATGCGCGAAATCACCGCCGCCAAGCTCAAGCAGTTGTTCCTCGATGCCTTCGAACACAGCCTGCGTTCCGGCAGTGTCGATTACATCGCCGCGTGCGAAGAAGCCTTCCGCGACGTGCGTCGCATGGAACAGGACTACAACTCGCTGGTGGCCGCCGGCCCGTTGGTCGAAGCCTTGGCCAACGGCGTGAAACAGCGCGACATGCTGCGCGGAAAGCTTCATCGCCTGTCGCCGCTGCTCGACTCGCTGCTCGGCACCTGGTCGGACTACGCCACGGCGCGCAAGGAAGAGCTGACCATTCAGGCCGAGCACTACCGCCGTGAACAGGACGACCTGCAGAACGATCAGCGCGGCGGCACTCAGGAGCTGATGCGTCTGGAGCGGGAAATCTCCGGCATCCAGCGCTGGCTGGGTGAGTTGTCGGTGCTGAAGAATCGCTTCGCTCTGGTCGATGACGTCAAAGTGCTCGAGCAACAACTGCTCGCCGCCAAGGACGCTCACGATGAACTGGCCGGTGCGCTGGCGCAGTCTCGTCAGTTCAGTGCCGAGGATCTCGAAGAACGCCTGCGGGATCTGGAAAAACGCCTTAAGTCGGTGAAGCAGCAACTCGATCACGCCGACAACAACAGCTACGCCCGTCTGCGCGAAGAGTTTTCGCAACAGGACGTCGAGCGTCTGATGCGTCTGTTCAACAGCGCGCTGTTCAGCCTGCCGCTGGGTGAGCACGGCATCACCCTCGACGAGGATGGCGAATGGGTGAAATCGGTCGAGCTGATCCTCGACGGCTTCAAGGGCGAGCGTTTCGAAGTGCCGGGCCTGTCGATCGACATCTCGCACATCGAGCCGCCGGCCCTGCAAGCGCTGGCTGACCGTGCCGCGCTGCGCGATCAGAAAGAGCGTCTGGAAAAAGAACTCAAGCAACTGAAAACCCAACAAGCCGTGGCCGCCGACCGCGCCGCGAGCAAAACCCAGACCGAAGCGCTGTACCAGCAGGTTCTGGATGCTCAGAAAGCGCTGGAAGATTTCCGTCGTACCCAGACCCTGAGCGCCGAAGAAGGCGACAAGCTCGAGCAGCTTGCACAGATGGAAGCCGCGCAGGACGAACTCAAGCGCTCCAGCGATGCGTTCACCGAGCGCGTCCAGCAACTGTCGGCCAAGCTGCAACTGGTCGGCCGGCAGATCGCGGACATGGAAGCCAAGCAGCGCACCCTCGACGATGCCCTGCGTCGCCGTCAGCTGCTGCCGGCGGATCTGCCGTTCGGCACGCCGTTCATGGATCCGGTCGACGATTCCATGGACAACCTGCTGCCGCTGCTCAACGACTATCAGGACAGTTGGCAAGGCCTGCTGCGTGCCGATGGCCAGATCGAAGCGCTGTACGCGCAAGTGCGCCTCAAGGGCGTGGCCAAGTTCGACAGTGAAGACGACATGGAGCGACGCCTGTCGCTGTTGATCAACGCTTACGCGCACCGCACCGACGAAGCCCTGACCCTGGGCAAGGCCCGTCGCGCAGCCGTGACGGATATCGCGCGGACCCTGCGCAACATCCGCAGCGACTACGACAGCCTCGAGCATCAACTGGCGTTGTTCAACCGCGAGATCAACAAGCGTCAGGTATCCAACCTGCAGAGCTTCCGCATCGTGCTTGCACCGAACAAGGAAGCGCTCAAGCACATCGACCAGATCATCCACAGCGCCGGTCAGTACGAAGAAGGCGAAACCCTGTCGGTGTTCGACCTGAGCCAGAGCGCCGAGCAAGACAACAAGAACGAAGAGGCCAAGGAATACCTGGCGCGGCTGGTGGCGGCGAACCACAACCAGCTCGGCCTCAAGGACTTGTTCGAACTGGCGTTCGAGATCACCAAGGTCAACGGCCAGCCGGTTATCCACACCGACATCGATGGCGCTGCGTCCAACGGCACCACGATGACCATCAAGGCGCTGACCAACATGTACTTGTTGCTGCACTTGATGGACCGCGATCTGGCCGGTCGCGTTCGCCTGCCGTACTACCTCGACGAGGCGGCGGACATCGACGAAAGGAACCAGGCCGCTCTGCTGGAAACCAGCCTGCAACTGGGCTTCGTGCCGATTCTGGCGAGCGTGAAGCCGCAGGTCTGCGCCAGTGTCGCTATTGACCTGGAAGGCGGCAGCGGCCCGGCCGGCATCTACATCGACGAGGCGGACTGGAAGTACATCCGTCGCCACGATGTGGTGAAGGCCACGATCAATGTCGAAGCGGATGAACCGGAGCTGGATGCGGTTTGATGCGTTACTGACGGGCACAAAAAAGGGCCGCGATCCATTGGATCGCGGCCCTTTTCATTGGGCGGGATTATTTACCGAGGGGGATTTTCGGCGCCCAGGTCAGCCACTCGTCTTCGAACTTGTCGAACAGCGGGAAGGTCTGCTCGGCGCGGGCCGGGTTGCCCATCCGCTCGCCATCCGGTGTGGCGAAGGCGATACCGCCCTGAATCGCGGTCTCAAGCGACTCGGTGCGCACGGTCAGGCCATTGAACAAGCCAATATCGAAACCGACACCGCTGGTGTTCCAGAAGCGGCTGCCACTGCGTACCAGCGGCGCATACTTCGGCTCGATCAGAATGTGTACAAGGACGCGATCCGCGGTCTGACCCAGTTCGTAACCAGTGACTTTACCCACCGTGATTTCGCGATAGGTCACCGGCACGCCGGGTTTCAACGAGCCGCGACGGGCAGCGCTCAATACCAGACTGAGGCCGGCCTCTTGTTTGCTCACCTCCGGCGGATTGGCCAAGGCCACGAAGTTTTTCTGCGGGCCGAGGCTCTTCGCCGCCGGCTGAACTTCTATGTACTGCCCCGTGACCAGGGTTTCCAGGTTCGAGGTCTTGATCAGCCCCAGCTCCGGCTTGACCACCCAGAACTGGCTGCCGACCCGGGCAATCTTCTCCGGCACTTCGGTGATGCGCGCGGTGAGGATTACCGATTGCAGATCATCGGTCAGGTCGACGCTTTCGATCTTGCCGACATCCAGGCCCTTGAAGCGAACCGGCGTGCCGCTGCGCAAGCCGTCAGCGCGGTCCACCTTGATGGTCACCACCTCACCCTTCTGATTCGCGTCATCATGATTGGCGAACAGACGGAAGCGCGGAATCCGCTTCTGCAATGGCGCCTTGGCTTGCGGCGTTTCGAAGGCGATGCCGCCGGCCATCAGGGTCTGCAAGGACTCGCTCTTGACCTGAATACCGCCGGTCAGGCCACCGGTCAACGTGATGCCGCTGACGTTCCAGAACCGGGTCGAGGCGTTGACCAGGTTTTCGTATTCCTTCTCGATGTGGACGCCGATCACCAGTTGCTTTTTGGTCTTGGAGAACTGATAGCTCTGCACCGAGCCAACCTTGACCTGTTTGTAGAGAATCGGACTGCCGACCTCGATCGAACCGAGGCTGTCGGTGAACAGCACCAGGTGCAGGCCCGGCGCCTTAAGATCCAGAGGCGGTGCTTTTGGCCGGGCCTCGAACTCGCGTTGCGGCGCACCGCCCTTGTCACCGGGGCGCACGGCGATGTAGTTACCTTTGACCAACGCTTCCAGACCGGTGATGCCGGCCAGGGAAATCGACGGTTTGACCACCCAGAACTGGGTGCCGGTGACCAGATAGTCTTCAGCCAGCGGATCGAGGGTCAGCTCGGCGGTAGCACTGGACAGGTCCGGGTCGATCTTCAGCGCTTTCAGGTTACCGACCTGAATGCCCTTGTACATCACCGGGGTGCGCCCGGCCTGCAGGCCTTCGAAATCGCTGAGTTTGACCTTCACACGGATGCCGGCGGCGGCCGCATCGAAGTCCTCATACAAGCGGAACGGCAGGCTCGGATCGGTGGGCGGGCTGTCCTTGCGATTCTCCGGGGTGGCGAAGGCAATACCTCCGGCGACGATGCTGGCCAGGGACTCGCTGCGCACTTTCACGCCGGACAGGTTGGCGTCGATGCTGATGCCGCTGGCGTTCCAGAAACGCGTGTGCTTGCGCACGAGTTTTGCGTAGGTCGGCTCGATGAACACCTTGAGTTCGACAGTGCTCTGGTCTTCCGACAGCACGTAACTTTTGATCTGGCCGACCTTGATCTGCTTGTAGAACACCGGGCTGCCACGGTTCAGCGAACCCAGGCGATCAGCCTTGATTGTCAGGTGCAGACCGGGTTTGGAGTCCGACAGCGGCGGCTCTTCGGCCAGGGCCTTGAACTTGCGCGTCGGCTCGCCTTCGCCCGGGCTGATCGCGACATAGTTGCCCGACACCAGGGTTTCCAGACCGGTAATACCCGCCAGGGTAACGCTCGGTTTGACCAGCCAGAAGCGGGTGCTGGTCTTCAGGTATTGATCGACATCCTTGTTCATCTCGATGGTGGCGATCACGCCTTTGGTAGCACCTTCGTCATCGAGCTTGAGGGCTTTGACCTTACCGACAGACATGCCTTTGTAGACCACTTCGGTCTTGTTGGCCTGGATGCCTTCACCACTTTCGAAACGCACCTGAATCTCGATACCGGTTTCGTTGTAGGCACGCCATCCCAGCCAGCCACCGATGATGAGGGCAATCAGGGGCAGTACCCAAATGGCAGACCAGTTCGAAGCCGGTCGGGTTTTCGCTACGGGCAAATCAGTCATGGTCGGCGTCCGACTCCGTGTTATCCCAAATCAGTCGGGGATCGAAAGTGACAGCGGCAAGCATCGTCAGAATCACCACACTGGCGAAGGCGATGGCGCCCAGATTGGCTTCGACGCTGGCTAGCCGGCCGAAGTTGACGACCGCCACCAGAATGGCGATCACGAAAATATCGAGCATTGACCAGCGGCCGATGAACTCGATGAAGCGGTACATCCAGATTCGCTGGCGTGCGGACAACGGCTGGCGGCGCTGCACCGAAAACAGCAGCAGTGCGATGCCCACCAGTTTGAAGGTCGGCACCAGGATGCTGGCGATAAACACCACGGCAGCAATCGGAATCATGCCGTGCTGCACCAACTGGATGACCCCGGACATGATCGTGCTCGGATCACCCTGGCCCAGCGAACTGACCGTCATGATCGGCAGGACGTTCGCCGGAATGTAGACGATCGCGGCGGTGATCAGCAGCGCCCAGGTTCGCGCGAGACTATTGGGTCGCCGGGCGTGAACCAACGCACCGCATCGGGTGCAGGTCTGTACGTCGCTGTCGGCATCCTGCTTGTTCAGTTCGTGGCATTCGGTACAGATCAGAATGCCCGCATCAATCGCCCGCATGGGCATCTTCTCCTGATAACGCCTGCCAGATCTGGTGCGGTGACATCACCACTTCGAGCCAGACCTGAACCAATAACAAACCGATGAAACATGCCAGACCGAGACCGACGGTGATGGCCGCCATGTCCGCCAGTTTGACGATCGCCACCAGGACGCCCATGAGGTAGACCTCAAGCATGCCCCAGTCTCTGAGGTGGTGATAAATGCGGTAGAGCAACAGACCGTAGCTACGACCGATGTTGAAACGGATGGTCAGCAACACGATCAACTGACACAGCAGTTTCAGCAGGGGGATCGCCATGCTGCACAGGAATACGACGACTGAAACACCGCGCATATCGGTATCGAACAGACCGACAACGCCGCTCCAGACAGTGTCCTGCGACGATTGCCCGAGAACATTGAGCTGCATGATGGGTAAAAAGTTCGCCGGCACGTAGAGCAACAGTGCGGCAATGACCAGGGCAAGGCTACGTTGCACCACATTATGACGGTGGGCATACAGTTCGTAGCCGCAGCGTGGGCAGAGGGCTTTCTCACCGTGGGCAAGCTTGGGCTTGCGCATCAGCAGATCGCACTCATGACAGGCCACCAAGTCATCCAGCGGTAAATCTGACAGCCCGGGGGCGTCAACCGAATCCGACATAAGGGCTCTGGCTCCGAAAAAGATGGGGACTATTCTAGTGTTCTGATTCGAAAATAACTGTGCAAATTTGTTCGCTGTCGCGGGCAAAAAACTTTCCTGCGGACAAAACAAAACCCCAACTGCTTTCGCAATTGGGGTTTCGGAATTTAATCTTGACGATGACCTACTCTCACATGGGGAAACCCCACACTACCATCGGCGATGCATCGTTTCACTTCTGAGTTCGGGATGGGATCAGGTGGTTCCAACGCTCTATGGTCGTCAAGAAATTCGGGTACTGACTCGTGGCCGGATGGCCTCGCTTCAGCAAATTGGGTATGGATAGTTTTCGGTGCTTTGTGAGCGTCGAACTTTCGGTTCATTGCGTCTTCACACACCGCAATCTGGCCTTTCGACTCAAATTGCTTGGGTGTTATATGGTCAAGCCTCACGGGCAATTAGTATTGGTTAGCTCAACGCCTCACAGCGCTTACACACCCAACCTATCAACGTCGTAGTCTTCGACGGCCCTTCAGGGAACTCAAGGTTCCAGTGAGATCTCATCTTGAGGCAAGTTTCCCGCTTAGATGCTTTCAGCGGTTATCTTTTCCGAACATAGCTACCCGGCAATGCCACTGGCGTGACAACCGGAACACCAGAGGTTCGTCCACTCCGGTCCTCTCGTACTAGGAGCAGCCCCTCTCAAATCTCAAACGTCCACGGCAGATAGGGACCGAACTGTCTCACGACGTTCTAAACCCAGCTCGCGTACCACTTTAAATGGCGAACAGCCATACCCTTGGGACCGGCTTCAGCCCCAGGATGTGATGAGCCGACATCGAGGTGCCAAACACCGCCGTCGATATGAACTCTTGGGCGGTATCAGCCTGTTATCCCCGGAGTACCTTTTATCCGTTGAGCGATGGCCCTTCCATACAGAACCACCGGATCACTAAGACCTACTTTCGTACCTGCTCGACGTGTCTGTCTCGCAGTCAAGCGCGCTTTTGCCTTTATACTCTACGACCGATTTCCGACCGGTCTGAGCGCACCTTCGTACTCCTCCGTTACTCTTTAGGAGGAGACCGCCCCAGTCAAACTACCCACCATACACTGTCCTCGATCCGGATAACGGACCTGAGTTAGAACCTCAAAGTTGCCAGGGTGGTATTTCAAGGATGGCTCCACGCGAACTGGCGTCCACGCTTCAAAGCCTCCCACCTATCCTACACAAGCAAATTCAAAGTCCAGTGCAAAGCTATAGTAAAGGTTCACGGGGTCTTTCCGTCTAGCCGCGGATACACTGCATCTTCACAGCGATTTCAATTTCACTGAGTCTCGGGTGGAGACAGCGCCGCCATCGTTACGCCATTCGTGCAGGTCGGAACTTACCCGACAAGGAATTTCGCTACCTTAGGACCGTTATAGTTACGGCCGCCGTTTACCGGGGCTTCGATCAAGAGCTTCGCGTTAGCTAACCCCATCAATTAACCTTCCGGCACCGGGCAGGCGTCACACCCTATACGTCCACTTTCGTGTTTGCAGAGTGCTGTGTTTTTAATAAACAGTCGCAGCGGCCTGGTATCTTCGACCGGCATGGGCTTACGGAGCAAGTCCTTCACCCTCACCGGCGCACCTTCTCCCGAAGTTACGGTGCCATTTTGCCTAGTTCCTTCACCCGAGTTCTCTCAAGCGCCTTGGTATTCTCTACCCAACCACCTGTGTCGGTTTGGGGTACGGTTCCTGGTTATCTGAAGCTTAGAAGCTTTTCTTGGAAGCATGGCATCAACCACTTCGTCGCCTAAAGGCAACTCGTCATCAGCTCTCGGCCTTAGAATCCCGGATTTACCTAAGATTCCAGCCTACCACCTTAAACTTGGACAACCAACGCCAAGCTGGCCTAGCCTTCTCCGTCCCTCCATCGCAATAACCAGAAGTACAGGAATATTAACCTGTTTTCCATCGACTACGCTTTTCAGCCTCGCCTTAGGGACCGACTAACCCTGCGTCGATTAACGTTGCGCAGGAAACCTTGGTCTTTCGGCGTGGGTGTTTTTCACACCCATTGTCGTTACTCATGTCAGCATTCGCACTTCTGATACCTCCAGCAAGCTTCTCAACTCACCTTCACAGGCTTACAGAACGCTCCTCTACCGCATCACTTGCGTGATACCCGTAGCTTCGGTGTATGGTTTGAGCCCCGTTACATCTTCCGCGCAGGCCGACTCGACTAGTGAGCTATTACGCTTTCTTTAAAGGGTGGCTGCTTCTAAGCCAACCTCCTAGCTGTCTAAGCCTTCCCACATCGTTTCCCACTTAACCATAACTTTGGGACCTTAGCTGACGGTCTGGGTTGTTTCCCTTTTCACGACGGACGTTAGCACCCGCCGTGTGTCTCCCATGCTCGGCACTTGTAGGTATTCGGAGTTTGCATCGGTTTGGTAAGTCGGGATGACCCCCTAGCCGAAACAGTGCTCTACCCCCTACAGTGATACATGAGGCGCTACCTAAATAGCTTTCGAGGAGAACCAGCTATCTCCGAGCTTGATTAGCCTTTCACTCCGATCCACAGGTCATCCGCTAACTTTTCAACGGTAGTCGGTTCGGTCCTCCAGTCAGTGTTACCTAACCTTCAACCTGCCCATGGATAGATCGCCCGGTTTCGGGTCTATTCCCAGCGACTAGACGCCCTATTAAGACTCGCTTTCGCTACGCCTCCCCTATTCGGTTAAGCTCGCCACTGAAAATAAGTCGCTGACCCATTATACAAAAGGTACGCAGTCACAGAACAAAGTCTGCTCCCACTGCTTGTACGCATACGGTTTCAGGATCTATTTCACTCCCCTCTCCGGGGTTCTTTTCGCCTTTCCCTCACGGTACTAGTTCACTATCGGTCAGTCAGTAGTATTTAGCCTTGGAGGATGGTCCCCCCATATTCAGACAAAGTTTCTCGTGCTCCGTCCTACTCGATTTCATGACCAAGAGATTTTCGCGTACAGGGCTATCACCCACTATGGCCGCACTTTCCAGAGCGTTCCGCTAATCTCAAAGCCACTTAAGGGCTAGTCCCCGTTCGCTCGCCACTACTAAGGGAATCTCGGTTGATTTCTTTTCCTCAGGGTACTTAGATGTTTCAGTTCCCCTGGTTCGCCTCTTGCACCTATGTATTCAGTGCAGGATAACCATCTTGTGATGGCTGGGTTCCCCCATTCAGACATCTCCGGATCAAAGTCTGTTTGCCGACTCCCCGAAGCTTTTCGCAGGCTACCACGTCTTTCATCGCCTCTGACTGCCAAGGCATCCACCGTATGCGCTTCTTCACTTGACCATATAACCCCAAGCAATCTGGTTATACTGTGAAGACGACATTCGCCGAAAATTCGAATTTCTCAACTAAGAGAACTCACAAATTTTACCTTAGCCTGATCACCACCAGTGAAAGTGGCTCTCAGTCTATCTTTCTATCACATACCCAAATTTTTAAAGAACGAACTAGTCAAAGACTAGAAATCAACATTCACCATCAGCACGATGGAATGCTCATTTCTAAGCTCTTACTTCAGAAGCAGTAGTGGTGGAGCCAAGCGGGATCGAACCGCTGACCTCCTGCGTGCAAGGCAGGCGCTCTCCCAGCTGAGCTATGGCCCCGTATTTCTACAGGCGTTTCCCACACAAAATTGGTGGGTCTGGGCAGATTCGAACTGCCGACCTCACCCTTATCAGGGGTGCGCTCTAACCAACTGAGCTACAGACCCAATTTCGGGCTGCTTCTTTCGTCTTCTTCAATGAATCAAGCAATTCGTGTGGGAACTTATGGAGCAGCTGATGTCGTCGATTAAGGAGGTGATCCAGCCGCAGGTTCCCCTACGGCTACCTTGTTACGACTTCACCCCAGTCATGAATCACACCGTGGTAACCGTCCTCCCGAAGGTTAGACTAGCTACTTCTGGTGCAACCCACTCCCATGGTGTGACGGGCGGTGTGTACAAGGCCCGGGAACGTATTCACCGCGACATTCTGATTCGCGATTACTAGCGATTCCGACTTCACGCAGTCGAGTTGCAGACTGCGATCCGGACTACGATCGGTTTTATGGGATTAGCTCCACCTCGCGGCTTGGCAACCCTTTGTACCGACCATTGTAGCACGTGTGTAGCCCAGGCCGTAAGGGCCATGATGACTTGACGTCATCCCCACCTTCCTCCGGTTTGTCACCGGCAGTCTCCTTAGAGTGCCCACCATAACGTGCTGGTAACTAAGGACAAGGGTTGCGCTCGTTACGGGACTTAACCCAACATCTCACGACACGAGCTGACGACAGCCATGCAGCACCTGTCTCAATGTTCCCGAAGGCACCAATCCATCTCTGGAAAGTTCATTGGATGTCAAGGCCTGGTAAGGTTCTTCGCGTTGCTTCGAATTAAACCACATGCTCCACCGCTTGTGCGGGCCCCCGTCAATTCATTTGAGTTTTAACCTTGCGGCCGTACTCCCCAGGCGGTCAACTTAATGCGTTAGCTACGCCACTAAGAGCTCAAGGCTCCCAACGGCTAGTTGACATCGTTTACGGCGTGGACTACCAGGGTATCTAATCCTGTTTGCTCCCCACGCTTTCGCACCTCAGTGTCAGTATCAGTCCAGGTGGTCGCCTTCGCCACTGGTGTTCCTTCCTATATCTACGCATTTCACCGCTACACAGGAAATTCCACCACCCTCTACCATACTCTAGCTCGCCAGTTTTGGATGCAGTTCCCAGGTTGAGCCCGGGGATTTCACATCCAACTTAACGAACCACCTACGCGCGCTTTACGCCCAGTAATTCCGATTAACGCTTGCACCCTCTGTATTACCGCGGCTGCTGGCACAGAGTTAGCCGGTGCTTATTCTGTCGGTAACGTCAAAATTGCAGAGTATTAATCTACAACCCTTCCTCCCAACTTAAAGTGCTTTACAATCCGAAGACCTTCTTCACACACGCGGCATGGCTGGATCAGGCTTTCGCCCATTGTCCAATATTCCCCACTGCTGCCTCCCGTAGGAGTCTGGACCGTGTCTCAGTTCCAGTGTGACTGATCATCCTCTCAGACCAGTTACGGATCGTCGCCTTGGTGAGCCATTACCTCACCAACTAGCTAATCCGACCTAGGCTCATCTGATAGCGCAAGGCCCGAAGGTCCCCTGCTTTCTCCCGTAGGACGTATGCGGTATTAGCGTTCCTTTCGAAACGTTGCCCCCCACTACCAGGCAGATTCCTAGGCATTACTCACCCGTCCGCCGCTGAATCCAGGAGCAAGCTCCCTTCATCCGCTCGACTTGCATGTGTTAGGCCTGCCGCCAGCGTTCAATCTGAGCCATGATCAAACTCTTCAGTTCAAACATCTTTGGGTTTTTAAGAAACCCTAAACTTGGCTCAGCAATCGTTGGTTACATCTTTGATTTCTCGCGGAGTAACTTGTGATGCTGATAATCTTGTTGACTATCAGTCTGATTCCACAAGCACCCACACGAATTGCTTGATTCAGTTGTTAAAGAGCGGTTGGTTAAGATCTTTCGTCTCAACCGAGGCGCGCATTCTACAGCAGCCTCATTTACTGTCAAGTGATTATTTTCAGAAGTTTTCGAAGATTTCTTCAACAACTTCAACCACTTGCGCTTCCGATCTCTCGTTAGCGGGAGGCGAATTCTACAGCGTTACACGCTGCTGTCAACACCTCTTTTTCTCCGCTTTCGATCGAGAAGACCGAACCGTTGAAAGCGCCAGACAAACCGGCATTTCCAACTCTTTCCAGGCTTCGATGATCTGAAGCAACTCGCTATCGAAACCTACATAACTCATTGAATTTCAAGGAGTTTTCCGCTTCGACTGCGCCGGAAGTGGGGCGAATTATAGGCCTCCAGAATCTGCCGTCAACCCTTAATTTCGCTTTTCTTGCAAAACCTGCCTTTTACCTGGCAAACGCGGGATTCGGCGAGCCACCGGTGGTAGTCGCAACACAAGAAGCAACCCACCTATAAAGGCATAAACCGCCCACTCCTTAAGGTCTGCCCGCACAATCCACAGCATATGCAGCAATCCAAGCCCGAGAATCACGTACGCCAGGCGATGCAATTTCTTCCAGCGCCCACCCAAACGACGCTGACTATAACGATTGGACGTCACCGCCAATGCCAGCAACCCCAAAAACCCCAGCGTGCCAACAATAATGTACGGACGTTTGCGTAACTCAACGCCCAGTTGCGACCAGTCAAATCCCAGGATGAATGCCATATAGCTGCACAAATGCAAAACCACATACGCAAAACACCAGAGCCCCAACTGCCGGCGCACAGCGATCCACCCTGCCCACCCCGTAAGCTTCTGCAGGGGCGTCATGCTCAAAGTAATCAACAGCAATACCAGCGTGCCAAGCCCAAGCCGATCGACCAGCACTTTTCCGGGATCCGGCCCAAGCAGATCCTCAAAGGCCTGATAGAACCACCACAACGGCCAGATAGCCGCCGCAATAAAAACGCTCACACGCCAGAACGGATATCGCATCAGTAATTCTTCCGCAGATCGAGCCCTGTATATAAAGAAGCGACTTCGTCCGAGTAGCCGTTGAACACCTGCGTATCACGCACATTCGGCTTGAACAGACTATTGGGAAGGCGTCGCTCCCGAGCCTGAGTCCAGCGAGGGTGATCGACCGTCGGGTTCACGTTCGCATAGAAGCCGTATTCATCCGCCGCAATGCTTTGCCATGTCGTTTTTGGCTGTTCACTGACAAGACTGATCCGCACGATAGATTTGACACTCTTGAAGCCATACTTCCACGGCACCACCAGACGCAACGGCGCGCCGTTCTGATTTGGCAATTCCCGGCCGTACATGCCCACAGCCAGGATCGCCAACGGATTCATCGCCTCATCGAGACGCAGGCCTTCTACATAAGGCCAGTCGATCAGAGCAAATCCCGAGCGCTGTCCCGGCATGCTCTTGGGATCCTGCAAGGTTTCGAAACGGATGTATTTGGCGCTGGACGTTGGCTCGACCTGCTTGAGTAGCGCCGAAATGGGAAAGCCGATCCAGGGAATCACCATCGACCACGCCTCGACACAACGCAGGCGATAGATGCGCTCCTCCAACTGGTAAGGTTTCATGAAGTCTTCCAGTGCATAACGCCCCGGCTTACCCACCTCCCCGTCCACCACCACACTCCACGGTTCGGTCTTCAGCGATCCGGCATTCGCCGCCGGATCACCCTTGTCAGTGCCGAACTCATAGAAGTTGTTGTAGTGGGTCGCGTCCTTATAGGGCGTGATCGCCTCATCCTTGACGTTCACGGCCCCCCATTTAATGGAAGGCTGCTTCTCGGCAAACCAGGCGGGCGCATGTCCGGGCTCGACATCGGCATAACGGGCAGCCTCTTCGGCACTGGCCCAACGCGGCAGACTGCTCACAGCCAGGCCAGCCGCCGTAGCACCGAGCAATTGTCGGCGAGAGAGATAAATGGATTCAGGCGTGACGTCCGACTCGTGGCAGTCGGACGCTTTGGGGAATTTGATCAGCATGACAACTCCGCAGTTTTGGAGGACAGATGCACCCATAGACTGCGGAGTATGAGGGAAATTACATCACTCGACGTTTTTGTGGCGACGAAGATGCAACAGGTATTGCACCGGACCCGAAGCCGCATAGGCGAGGAACACCAGCAGCAGGATACGTGGAGGATCACTGAACACCACGGCGAACACCAGCACCACCGCCAGAATCGCAACGAATGGCACGCGCCCTTTCAGATCCAGCTCCTTGAAGCTGTTGTATTTGATGTTGCTGACCATCAGCATGCCGGCAGCCGCTACCATCAATGCAACCAGGAACGACATCTTCGACCCCTGGATACCGTAATCGCTGAACGCCCAGACAATCCCCGCCACCACACCGGCAGCTGCCGGGCTGGCCAGGCCGATGAAGTAGCGCTTGTCGGCAGTGCCGACCTGAGTGTTGAAGCGCGCCAGACGCAACGCCGCACCCGCCACATAGATGAAGGCGACCATCCAGCCGACCTTGCCCATGTCACCCAGGGCCCAGCCGAATGCCAGCAATGCCGGCGCGACGCCAAAGGCAACCATGTCCGACAGCGAGTCGTACTCGGCACCGAATGCACTTTGCGTGTTGGTCATGCGTGCCACACGACCATCGAGGCCGTCGAGCACCATGGCGACGAAGATCGCGATGGCCGCGAAGGCGAAGTACTTGCTCGCATTCGCCGAATCCCCGGCGCTCAAGGCGGCCTGGGCACTCATCGAGTTGATGATGGAATAGAACCCCGCGAACAGGTTCGCAGTGGTGAACAGATTCGGCAGCAGATAGATACCACGATGCCGGACTTTACGACCTTCTGCGTCATGCCCTTCTTCGACATGTTCATCGATGGGCAGCAGGCTTTCGGCGTCTGAAGCCTGGTTCGGCTCTTCGGGACGTTCGCTCATGGACATTACCTTGCAACGGATTGGACATTTTCGACAGGTGTCTGGGACGACGGTTCGGCCACAAACGATGCAGCTTTATACCAGAACCGCCCGCCCATACGAAAAAACGCGGCCGAGGCCGCGTTTTTTCTTACAAGGGTCGAAGACTTAGTTTTTGGCTTTGTCGACGATCTTGTTGGCACCGATCCACGGCATCATGGAGCGCAGTTGCTCGCCGATGATTTCGATACCGTGAGCGGCGTTGTTACGACGCTTGGCGGTCATCGAAGGGTAGCCGGTTGCGCCTTCGCTGATGAACATTTTGGCGTATTCGCCGTCCTGAATACGTTTCAGGGCGTTGCGCATGGCCTGACGGGATTCGGCGTTGATCACTTCCGGACCAGTCACGTACTCGCCGTATTCAGCGTTGTTGGAGATCGAGTAGTTCATGTTGGCGATACCGCCTTCGTACATGAGGTCAACGATCAGTTTCAGTTCGTGCAGGCACTCGAAGTAGGCCATTTCCGGCGCGTAGCCAGCTTCAACCAGGGTTTCGAAACCGGCTTTTACCAGTTCAACGGTACCGCCGCACAGAACGGCTTGTTCGCCGAACAGGTCGGTTTCGGTCTCGTCCTTGAAGGTGGTTTCGATGATGCCGGTACGACCACCACCCACGCCGGCGGCGTAGGACAGCGCAACGTTCTTGGCGTTGCCCGAAGCGTCCTGGTAGATCGCGATCAGGTCAGGGATACCGCCGCCCTTCACGAACTCGGAACGTACGGTGTGGCCCGGTGCTTTCGGCGCGATCATGATCACGTCGAGGTCGGCACGCGGAACAACCTGGTTGTAGTGGATCGCGAAGCCGTGGGAGAAGGCCAGGGTGGCGCCTTTCTTGATGTTCGGCTCGATTTCGTTCTTGTACAGCTGGGACTGGAACTCGTCCGGGGTCAGGATCATGACCAGGTCGGCGCCGGCAACAGCGGCAGCCACGTCGGTCACTTTCAGGCCGTGGGCCTCTGCCTTGGCAACAGTGGCCGAACCTTTACGCAGACCGACAGTAACGTCGACACCGGAGTCTTTCAGGTTGCACGCTTGAGCGTGGCCCTGGGAGCCGTAACCGATGATGGCAACTTTCTTGCCCTGGATGATCGACAGGTCGCAGTCTTTATCGTAGAAAACTTTCATGAATTTCCCCTTTATATCCAGGCCGTTCAGGCCAATCGCTAATTTGGTTTAGATGCTGAGTACTTTGTCGCCGCGGGCAATACCGGTAACGCCGCTGCGGACGGTTTCCAGAATCGATGCGGTGCCGATGGACTGAATGAAGCTGTCGAGCTTGTCGCTGGTACCGGTCAGTTGAACGGTATACACGCTGGCGCTGACGTCGACGATCTGTCCACGGTAGATATCGGTGGTGCGTTTGATCTCGGCGCGCTGGGCGCCAGTGGCCTTGACCTTGACCAGCATCAGTTCGCGCTCGATGTGAGCACTTTCCGACAGGTCCACCAGCTTGACCACTTCGATCAGCTTGTTCAGGTTTTTGGTGATCTGCTCGATGATTTCATCGTGGCCGACAGTGGTCAGCGTCAGACGCGACAGGGTCGGGTCTTCGGTTGGCGCCACGGTCAGGCTTTCGATGTTGTAGTTGCGCTGCGAGAACAGGCCGACTACGCGAGACAAAGCACCGGGTTCGTTTTCCAGAAGCAAGGAAATAATGTGCCGCATGATTAGGTACGCTCCGTCTTGCTCAGCCACATATCGCGCATCGAGCCGTCTTTGATCTGCATCGGGTAGACGTGCTCGCTGGTGTCGACCGAAATATCGATCACGACCAGGCGATCCTTCAGGGCGAACGCTTCTTCCATCTTCGACTTCAAATCTTTCGATTCGGTGATGCGCACGCCGACGTGACCATAGGCTTCGGCCAGCTTGACGAAATCAGGCAGCGATTCCATGTACGAATGCGAGTGGCGGCTGCCATAGCTCATGTCCTGCCACTGACGCACCATGCCCAGAACACCGTTGTTCAGGATGACGATCTTCACTGGCAAACCGTATTGCAGGCAGGTCGACAGCTCCTGGATGTTCATCTGGATGCTGCCTTCGCCGGTGACGCACGCGACGTCAGACTCAGGGAAGCTCAAGGCAATGCCCATGGCGGCTGGCAGACCGAAGCCCATCGTGCCCAGGCCACCGGAGTTGATCCAGCGGTTCGGCTTGTTGAACTTGTAGTACTGCGCAGCAAACATCTGGTGCTGGCCCACGTCGGAGGTCACAAAGGCGTCGCCTTTGGTCACTTCGCACAGGGTTTCGATCACGGTCTGCGGCTTGATCTTGCTGCCGTCGCCCTTGTCATAAGGGAACAGGCCGCGATCACCGCGCCACTCGTCGACTTGCTTCCACCAGCTGGCGACCGCTTCCTTGTTCGGGGTTTCGCCGATTTCCTTGAGGATCGCGACCATTTCGGTCAGGACGCTCTCCACCGGGCCAACGATTGGCACGTCAGCCTTGATGGTTTTGGAAATCGAAGCCGGGTCGATATCGATGTGAATGATCTTGGCGTTCGGGCAGAACTTCGGCGCGCCGTTGATCACGCGATCGTCGAAACGCGCACCGACCGCCAGGATCACGTCGGCATGGTGCATCGCCAGGTTCGCGGTGTAGCTGCCATGCATGCCGAGCATGCCAATGAACTGACGGTCAGTGCCAGGGTAGCCACCCAGGCCCATCAAGGTATTGGTGACCGGCAGGTTGAGCATTTGCGCCAGTTCGGTCAGCGGCGCGGAACCGTTGCCCAGAATCACGCCACCGCCGGAGTACAGCACGGGACGCTTGGCCGCCAGGAGCATTTCTGCTGCCTTGCGGATTTGCCCGGAGTGACCGCGAACGGCCGGGCTGTAGGAACGCAGTTTGGCTTTCTTCGGGAAGATGTATTCGAACTTCTCGGCCGGGTTGGTCATGTCTTTCGGGATATCGACCACGACCGGGCCCGGACGACCGGATTGCGCCAGGTAGAAGGCTTTCTTCATGACTTCCGGGATTTCCGAAGCGTGCTTGATCATGAAGCTGTGCTTCACGATCGGCCGGGAGATACCGATCATGTCGGTTTCCTGGAACGCGTCGGTGCCGACCATGGTGCTTGGCACCTGACCGGAAATGATCACCATTGGAATCGAGTCCATGTAGGCCGTGGCAATACCGGTGATGGCGTTTGTGGCGCCTGGGCCGGAAGTCACCAATACCACGCCGGCTTTACCGGTGGCACGGGCGTAGCCGTCAGCCATATGGGTAGCCGCTTGTTCGTGACGAACCAGGATGTGGGTCACTTCCGGTTCTTTGAACAGGGCATCGTAAACATGAAGGAGAGCACCACCCGGGTACCCGTAGATATATTTGACGCCTTCGTCACGCAAGAAGCGGACGAGCATCTCACCGCCAGATAAAAGCTCCACGTTGTTCACCTCTAAAACGCCAGAATACCGTCCACAAAAAGGCGAACGGGTCTTAATAGGTTTACTTCTCGGCAGAGCATGAGCGACGGTGGTCGCCGACTACGTCAGCACTGACTGAGCAAGTATTGGGATCGTCCCAAGTGTTGCGGGCCTTTCCCACCCAGCGCGAGGTAACGCGTTGCGGGTGTAACAGGTCGACGCGGATATGCGCCTCATGATCTGCCGAGAGGGTCTGCTTCTGGCAGTCCCTGTACAGCGGACTTTGGATTCTTCTGTTTCGCCCTCTCCAAGTCAAGCCGTCAATGTGCTTAATTGTGGGTAAGCACATGAGAACGCAAGAAAAAACCTGAAAAGCGCTACTCTGTTAGCGTCAATTGCGCAATTTTGCCAAGGAATCAGCATGCGAACGCTCCTCGTCATACTGCTGATCGGCCTCAGCCCCTGGTGCATGGCCGGTCAGATCTACAAATGGGTCGATGCCCAAGGTGTCACGCACTTCGATGCGCAGCCGCCGCAGGGGCAATCGGCGACCACCCTGCAAACGCCGCCCTCGCCCTCTACGCGCTCAACTGCGATGCCCGGCAGCGGCGCGCTGGGCGATCAGAAAACCATCGACGACAAGGTCAGGAAACAGGTCGCAGAGCAACAGGCCCAGCTCAAGACCTTCTGTGAACAGGCACGCACGAACCTGGCGCAGTTGCAGAACAATCCGCGCCTGAGGGAAGAGACCGAGGGAGAGTTGCGCCGGCTGAGCGATACGCAACGTCAGGAGCGTATCGCAGAGACGCAGAAACAGATCGCCGAAAACTGCCAGTGATCACTGGCAGCCGGCCGTTCAGCGCGAAGCAGTGATCAGCAGGTCGAATTCTTTGAGCAATACCTGAAGCTGCCGATCCTTGCCCTGCAGATTGCGTTGGGCGAAGACCATTTCGGCCATTTCCTGAATGCCCGAGGCGTTGGGCAATGGCAGATCTTGTTCGAGGATCATCTTCATCCGCGGCAGGAAGATCCATTGCAGCCACTGCTCGAAATCGAGGGTGTCGACCGAAAACGGCTCGACACTGCTCAAGGCTTCGACCGAAGGCTGGACGTCATCCCACCAGCCCTGGGCACGCAGTTCGCGCTCGATCAACAACAGTTGATCGGCGACTTTCGAAAAGCGAGCGTCCATCACAGCGAAACCTTGGCCTTCTGACGGGCCAGTGCGGCGCCGGCGGAATCACCTTGTTTCTCACGCGCCTGAGCGATCAGTTCCCACAGGCTGGCCTGCAAGTCCGGACGACCATTGGCCATGGTCAGCGCGCGGCGGGCGGTTTGCTCGGCTTGCGGGGCATCACCCTGCGCCATGCGCACCTGTGCCAGACGGTAAAGCACTTGCGGCTCACGCGGGGCTACGCGTTGAGCGCGCTCAAGGCTGGAGGACGCGCCGTTGAGGTCGCCGCCGGCCTGCTGTTGCTGCGCCGTGCTCAGCAAGGCAAGCACCGGACCGTCCAGTTGCTCATCGGCAGACAGACCGCCGCCGCTGCTGGCCGAAGGAATGCCGCTAGGCGTCGAAGGCATGCTGTAGCTGCCGGAGCTGATCGGTGCCGATTCGACCGGCGAAGGGTTGTACGGCCCTGCGGTGATACCGCCGGACGCCGGGCCCGGAACGATCGGCGAGCTGCTGATCGGTGCCGAAGCCGCAGCGCCACCAGGAACCATGACCACTACACCGGTATCGCCTTGCGGGATGGCCTGCGATTGCGCCTGACCCTGCACAGGTCGTTTCACCGTCGTCTTGCGGAAGCCGCCGTTGGCCGAAAGACGTTCGCTGTTGGACACGGTGGTGCCGGAATCCACAACCGGAATCGAACCACGCTGTACGGTGGAGCAGCCGCTGAGCAAAGCCACGGCGGTCACCGCTGGAATCAACCACTTGTTCACTTGAAACCCTCTTCGCTTAATTCATCCAGCCCTTGACCCAATCCATCACCGACTCGCTCGAGGCCGGGCTTTCGCCTGCGCAGGAGGCGCCGGGTGGCGGTTCGCTGCCGCGAATATACGGCATCTGCACGGCGCCCGGACAGTTGGCATCGGAGCCCTGGCCGGTACGCGAATCGACCCACGCCTGCACCACGTTGTCCGGCTGCGGCATGTCCAGTGGCAGCGGGTCGGCCTTGCGCATGAAACTGGTCCAGACCTGCAACGCACCGGTGGCACCGGTGAACGGTGTCTTGCCGTTATCGTCGCGGCCGAGCCAGACCACTGCCAGCAGATCCTGGCTGAAACCGGCGAACCAGCTGTCACGCGAATCGTTACTGGTACCGGTCTTGCCGGCCAGTGTCAGGGTCTTGGGCAATACGTTGTAAACCGAGCTGCCGGTACCTTCACGCATCACGCGCTGCATGGCGTTCTGGATCAGGTAGATCGAGGCCGGATCGAAACGTTGCTCGATCTGGAACGGATAACGCTTGAGCGGCTCGCCCTCGGCGGTCAGCACGCTGCGAATCCCGCGCATCGGCGTATTGAAGCCACCGTTGGCGAGGGTCTGGTACATGGTCGCCACTTCGATCGGCGTCATGCCACCGGCACCCAGCAACATCGACGGGAACGCCGGGAACTCACGGGTCACACCCAGGCGCCCGATGGTCTTGAGGACATTCGGAACGCCTACTGCCAACCCGAGACGCGAGGTCGACAGGTTGTAGGAGTGCGCCAACCCTTGATAGAGGAACACCGTACCGTGGGAGCGACGATCATAGTTCTGCGGTTTCCAGACCTGACCGTCTGCGCCCTTGATGGAAAGCGGATCATCCGACAGCCAACTGGTGAGCGTGTACTGGCTCGGCTTTTCCAGTGCGGTCAGATAAACCGCAGGTTTGACCAGCGAGCCGATCGGCCGCACCGCATCCAGTGCCCGGTTGAACCCGGCGTAACTGGCCTGACGGCTGCCGATCATCGCCTGGACTTCACCGGTTTCCGGATTGGTCACGACCATTGCGGCTTCCACATCGTCGGCGCCCTTGCGGCCGGACAGTCGCTTGAAGGTGTCATTCACCGAGGCTTCGGCTTTCATCTGCAGGATCGGGTCGAAACTGGTGAAGATCCGCAGACCTTCCTCGGTCAAGTCTTCGTCGCGGTAGTCTTCACGCAACTGGCGCTTGACCAGGTCGATGAAGCCCGGGAACGAGCTGTCGGCCAGCTTGCCGCGCGAGGTCACGCCCAGCGGCATTTTCTTCGCGGCTTCGACCTGCTCGGCGGTGGCGACACCCTGTTGCTCAAGCACGTCGAGCACCAGGTTACGTCGCTCCAGCGCCCGCTCCGGGTTGCGGCGCGGGTTGTAATAGGAAGGGCCCTTGACCATGCCGACCAGCAGCGCGACCTGATGCAGTTTCAGCTCGGACAATGGCTGGCCGAAGAAGAACTGGCTGGCCAGACCGAAACCGTGCACCGCACGCTGGCCATCCTGACCGACGAAGACTTCATTGAGGTAAGCCTCAAGAATTTCCTTCTTGTCGTAATGCAGCTCAAGCAGCATCGCCATCATTGCTTCTGTGAGCTTGCGGGTCAGGCTGCGTTCGTTGGTGAGGTAGAAGTTCTTGACCAGTTGCTGGGTCAGCGTACTGCCGCCCTGGGTCATCTTGCCGCCGGAGGTGTTGACCCAGATGGCCCGGGCAATCGACTTCGGCGAGACGCCCCAGTGACTGTAGTAATCCCGGTCTTCCACGGCGACCAGGGTTTCCAGCAGGTATGGCGGCACCTGATCGAGCTTGATCAGAATCCGGTCTTCAAGGTTTTTCGGGTAGATCCCGCCGATCAGCAGCGGCTCCAGACGCACCACCGACAGCTTCGAACCGTTCGTCGCCGAGAGCTCGGCCACATAGTCGCCAGAGAATCGCACGCGCACCGGCTGCGGTTTCTCCAGACCTTCATAGAACTGGAAACCACGGGTGTTCAGATCGACGGTATTGCCGTTGACGGCTGCAGCGCCGGGGCCATTGCTCACGGCTTCGCGGCGATAGCCCAGGGCATCGAGTTCGGTGAGGAAGTCGTCCTTGCTCAGCTTCTGCCCGACGAACAGCTCGAGCGGCCGCGCGTATACCTTGGCCGGGATGGTCCAGCGCTTGCCGGAGAACTTCTCCTGCACCACGGCATCGAGGTAAACGGCGAAGCCGGCCAGCACCACAAGGCCGACCAGACTGAGTTTCAGGGCCCAGCCCAACCATGGGCGCAGGCCCCGGGAAGGTGGTTTTTTAGGAGTGCGGGGGGATCGAGTACGAGTCATGGCGGCGGATTATACGCACTTTATTCATACTCAACAGGAGCGCTCCGAGGTTTGCGTCGGGCTGGCGAGCGGCCATAATGGCGGCCTCGAATTTCCCCAGTCTCTGAAGGATCGCCTGTGAGCCAGTCCCTGATCGCCGCCCTGCAAAACCCTGCCCTGTTTGCGCACCCTGTCGAAGGGTTTCAGGTCATCGAAACCCATATCTCGTGGGTCCTGCTCACCGGTCCTTACGCTTATAAAGTGAAGAAGCCGGTGAACTTCGGCTTTCTCGACTTCACCAGCCTCGAATCCCGCGAGCACTTCTGTGGCGAAGAGCTGCGCCTCAACCAGCGCCTGACCGAAGATTTGTATCTGGAAGTGATTCCAGTCACCGGCACTGTCGAAGCCCCGCAACTGGGTGGCGAAGGCCCGGCCATCGAATACGTGCTGAAAATGCGCCAGTTCCCGCAGACCGGCCTGCTGAGCACCCTGCAGGCCAACGGCGAGCTGACCACCACGCACATCGACGAAATGGCCGAGCAGATTGCCCGTTTCCACCTCAGCGCGCCGAAAGTCCCGGCCGAGCACGATGCCGGTACTCCGGAAAGCGTGATGGCGCCGGTTCGCCAGAACTTCGAGCAGATCCTGCCGTTCCTCAGCGACAAAGCCGACCTGCTGCAACTGGATGCCCTGCAAGCCTGGGCCGAAAGCAGCTTCGAACGTTTGAAGCCGCTGTTCGCCCAGCGCAAGGCCGAAGGTTTCACCCGCGAATGCCACGGTGACATTCACTTGGGCAACGCCACGCTGATCGACGGCAAAGTGGTGATCTTCGACTGCATCGAATTCAACGAGCCGTTCCGCTTCACCGACGTCTGGGCCGACACCGGCTTCCTGGCGATGGACCTGGAAGACCGCGGTCTGAAGTCCCTGGCCCGCCGTTTCATCAGCCAGTACCTGGAGCTGACCGGTGACTACCAGGGCCTGGAAGTTTTGAACTTCTACAAGGCTTACCGTGCACTGGTCCGCGCGAAAGTTGCGCTGTTCAGCATGCCTGCGGACGCGACGCCGGTGCAGCGCGCCACCACCCTGCGCCAGTACCGCAACTACGCCAACCTGGCAGAAAGCTACAGCACCATTCCTTCGCGTTTCATGGCGATCACCCACGGCGTATCCGCGGTAGGCAAAAGCCACGTGGCCATGCGTCTGGTCGAGGCGCTGGGCGCCATTCGCCTGCGTTCCGATGTTGAACGCAAGCGTCTGTTCGGCGAGCAAACCGTCGCCAATGATGTTCAGGCCGGGATTTACAGCGCCGACGCCAGCACAGCGACCTATGCTCGCCTGCATGAAATCGCCGAAGTGATCCTGCATGCCGGTTTCCCGGTGGTGATCGATGCCACTTACCTCAAGCGCGAACAGCGTGACAGTGCAGCCAAGGTTGCCGAGGCCACCGGCACGCCGTTCCTGATCCTCGATTGCAACGCGCCACAAGCGGTGATCGAGAGCTGGCTGGCGATTCGTCAGGCAGACAAGAAGGATCCGTCCGACGCCACTCTGGCCGTGATCGAAGCCCAGCAAGCCAATCGTGAAGCGCTGACCCCTGAGGAAATCCTGCGCAGCAAACGCGTGCAGACCAACGAATCCGGCACCCTGGACACTGTCGTGGCGCAAATCCGCCAGCGCCTGCCAGGTCTGTAAGAAACTATTTCGGCCGTGAAGCCCTCGCTCGCTTCACGGCCGTCAAATAGTGGCACTATACTGGCGTCATAAAACCAACAGGTGATCTGACATGAGCCAGCCGAAACTTCTCGACACCCCGCTTTATGCCTTGCTGCACAAAGACGACATTACCGGTTTCAACAAAGAACGCCCGAAAGATGGCCCGATCGACATGGTCGGCGGTGACTTCCGTGGCCTCGACCTGCGTGAACTGAACGCCGATGGCGTGGATTTCCGGGACGCCTACTTCCGTTCCGCTGATCTGCGCGGCATCGACTTTCGTAACGCATCCCTTGAAGGTGCGAGCCTGGCCCACGCACAGATTTCCGGTGCTTACTTCCCGCCGGAGCTGAGTGCAGATGAAATTCTGATGTCGATGAATTTCGGTACCCGCCTGCGCTATCGCACCCGCTAAGCCTGCGAAAGGCCAACCCATCCAGCGCCCCCGCTTTGCGCTGGACTGTGTGCTATTCGTGCTTTTTCGCGCCCTCCCCATCCTGATCCTTCAGTGAAAACCTGACCTTTCTTAGAAGCTTTTGCGTCGAATCCGACCAAACAACCACGCTTTTCCTACTGATGGCTACACTCCTGAGATGATCGCCCACGCACCATTCGGCCGTCGCAAGGAGGCTTGATGAATGATGAACTGCAACACCTGAAGAATCTTGGCAAGACGTCGGCGCAATGGCTGCATGCCGTGGGCATCCACAGCGCCTCGGATCTGCGTCGCCTGGGCGCCGTGGATGCCTATCGGGCCGTGCGCACGCGCGGGTTCCGGGCGTCGAAGGTGTTGTTATATGCGATCGAAGGGGCGTTGATGGATGTGCACTGGAACGACATTCCCGCCGAACGCAAGGACGCTCTGAACAAACAGCTCGAAGCCATTTCCTCTCGCCACAAGAACTGACGGGCACCCACCTTCATGTATCTGCTCGGGGAACAATCGGCGCCGGCCGAATCAATGATCAACCGTTTGCAGAACCTGCCCGGTCAATTTCTGCGGGACCTTGCACCGTGTGGGCCCGTGCTGGAGCTGGGAGCCACGGATGATCTGATGGCACGGTTGCCGGGTGATCAACTGTTTCTACTGATGGACGGCGTCATCAATGGCCGCTTCGGAGGCCGAGCGCTGTTCTATTGGCAAGAAGGTGATCTGGTTGGCCTGCAGCAAGGTCCTGACTGGGCGAATTGCATGCTTTGCTCCGACGGCCCATTGAGCTTACTGCCCTTCCGTCGACGCGATTTGTTCCAGCATGTGTATTCAGAACCCGCGCGCTCAGAGCAGTTTCTGCACTATCTGTTGGGCCAGATGGCGCTGTTGGCCCATGCGATTGGCGAGCTGAAGCCACGGGAGTTTCGCAGCACCAATGGCTTTAAACGGGTCGAGGCCGGAGAAGTGTTGATCCGCGAAGGCGATCCCTCCGATCACGTGTTCGTGATCATCGAGGGTCACGCACAAGCGTTCGTCAACGGGCACAAGGTTGGCGAAGTGCCCAGGGACGAGATTTTCGGCGCCATGGCGATATTCACCGGTGAACCCCGCAACGCAACCGTCGTGACCTGCGAACCGAGCACCGTGATGCTGATTCCCGGCGATCAGTTTCTGAGCATGACCCGCTGCAATCCGAAAATCGCCCACAGCCTGATCGAAAGCATGGCGCGGCGTATCGACCAGCTCAACAAGCAGCTCACGGCAATTGTCCCTCCAAGCTGAAGCCCTGTGTTTTCAGGGCTTTTCAGCCATTCCCCAAACAAAACCGAAGAAATGGAAAAACACTCGTTGACTTGTTAATGAGAATCGCTATGATTATCACAACTGGTCGCGAGATCAGTCGATATTCTGAAAAGCCCTTGGTTCGGACTCTCAGATTATCTCCTCATCAGGCTAATCACGGTTATTTGACCCGGTTTTTCCGGGTCTTTTTTTTGCCCGCAGGAAAGTCATTGGCCGAACTGTTTGCGCATCTCGGCACAATAATCCGGTTTCGGGGTAGCCGGTGTGAACCAGACATAATCGGCCATGGCCGCCGTGACCTCGCTGCCCTGCTCCGCCAGCATCAATACCACCGGTGCTTCGGGCGCGCCCAGATCCAGCAAATGCAGCGGCACACCCACATCCTTGCGCGCATGGAACGCACCAGCGAACAACAACGCCGGCGCAGGCGCCGCCAACAATCTTGTCGCCATACGCCGATCCCGTTGCTGCTGCACCGCCAGCATCGCCGGCATTTGCGATTGGGGCAGCAAGCCACAGTGAGAATCGCTGATCTGCCCGGCCAATTCGTTTTTCACCGACTGGGCGTTACTGCGTTCCCCTTGCAGAACCGGAGGCTGGCGATAGAACGCACGAATTTCACTGTTATCGAGATTCGCCGCCAGCAGCGGATACGGTTGCGTGAAGGCAAACCGGACAATCGGCCCGTAGAGATTCCAGTCCCAACCGTCCTGCCACGCCAGCTCGACCGGAAGATCAGCGGGAGGCTTTGGCGCACGCCGCACACCATCAACCCGCGATTGTTGATAGGGGGTCAGCATTTCCAGCAAGAGGCTACCCTGTGGGCGCTTTTCGCCCAGACTCTGCAGCAGCCACAATTGCACGGCATGGTGATCGGCATTGTCGTGCTGCTCACCGACGATCACCCGCGCCGGCTCGGCCAGACGCGTCAACAATTCTTGTGGAGTAATCAGTGCTCCGCTTCGCAGGTCGCGAATATCGCCAGTGACCGGTGGCGGAGCGACATGCTGGCAACCGCCGAGCAACAACACCGCAAACAGCAAAATCCCACGCATGCTTTCACCTCGATGACGAAATCAGCGGGCGATGATCAGCGGATGCCCACGCTCCGGGTGCGACTGCACCAACACCTCCAGACCGAATACTGCCTTGAGTGAGTCAGGACGCAACACCTGCTGCGGCGTGTCCAGCGCCACCGGACGTCCACCCTCAAGCAACAAGATGCGATCACAATAGCGCGCCGCCAGGTTCAGATCATGCAGGATCACCATCACGGCAGCGCCGCGATCGGCAAACTCGCGCACGGCTTGCAGCGTAGTGTGTTGATGCAGCGGATCGAGCATCGAAGTCGGCTCGTCCAGCAACAAGGTCTGCCCGGCCTGCCCCGGCCACAACTGAGCCAGCACGCGGGCCAGATGCACCCGCTGACGCTCACCACCGGACAACGCCAGATAACTGCGCCCGCTGAGATGACCGACATCCGCAGCCAGCAACGCGGCGGCAACGATCTCGTCGTCGCGCACTCTGCCGGTCTGATAAGGCAAACGCCCCATCCCGACCACTTCTTCGACGCGAAAGGCGAAATCCAGCGTCGACACCTGGGGTAATACCGCCAGCCGCTGCGCACGCTGAGTGCCGCTCCAGTGGCCAAGGTTTTCATCGTCGAGAAGAACACTGCCTTCGCTGGCGCTCAGTTCACCGCACAACGCTCCGAGCAATGTGCTCTTGCCGGCACCGTTGGGGCCGAGCACGCCGAGCACTTCACCCGGTTCCAACTGCAGACTGACGTCCGCCAGTACCGTCTTGCGGCCACGACGGATGTGCAGATTGTGCGCACGCAGCATCAGGCACGTCCTCGCAACAACAGATAAAGGAAGAACGGCGCACCGATGAATGCAGTGACGATACCGATCGGCAACTCCGCCGGTGCCAGCGCCAGCCGCGCAACCAGATCCGCCAGCAACAACAGACTGGCCCCGGCCAGCACCGAGGCCGGCAACAACACCCGATGATCCGGCCCGGCGAGCAAACGCACCAGATGCGGCACCACCAGCCCGACAAATCCGATCATCCCTGCTGCCGCCACTGCGGCCCCGACACCCAGCGCCGTACAGAACACCAGCTCACGCTTGAGCCGCTCGACATCGATCCCCAGATGCCCGGCTTCCGATTCCCCGAGCAACAACGCATTCAAAGCCTTCGCCCGACGCGGAAGCCACAACGCGACGCCGGCGCTGATGATCAGCAGTGGCCACAGCCGCGCATAACTCGCACCGTTGAGGCTGCCGAGGTTCCAGAAAGTCAGGGTGCGCAGGGTGGCGTCGTCCGCCAGATAGGTAAAAAGCCCCACTGCCGAACTGGCCAGCGCAGTCAGGGCGATACCCGCCAGCAACATGGTCGCGACATTGGTCTGCCCGTTGCGACGGCCGAGCCGATAGACCAGCGCCGTCACCCCAAGACCGCCGAGAAACGCACACACAGACAACAGATACGGACCGAACCACTCCGGCAAACCGCCGAAGAACGAACCACCGACAATCGCCACCGCCGCGCCTAAAGCAGCGCCACTGGATACGCCAACCAACCCGGGATCGGCCAACGGGTTGCGAAACAGGCCCTGCATCGCCACACCGGATAACGCCAGCACGCCGCCAACGGCCAGCCCGAGCAAGGTCCGCGGCAGGCGAATCTGCCCGAGAATCAGCTCAGCCTGCTCCAGCCCGTCCGGCGCCAGCGGCACGCCGAGCATGCGTAGTGCGGCACGCAAGGTATCGAACAGTGGCAGGCTGACCGGCCCCAAAGCCAGCGACAACCAGATCGCCAACAGACACAGCAGAATCAGGCCGATGAACAAGCCACGGGGTTTGACCAGCGTGGTCATTGGCTGCTCTGGGTCGGGTAGAAACCGTCAGACAGGGTTTTCAACGCAGTAGGTAAACGTGGCCCGAGACCGCCGACCAGCAGTGTCGGGTCCAGCTCCAGCACCCTTCCGGACTTGGCCGCACGACTGGAATTGAGGATCGGATTTTCCTTGAACAGTGCAGCCTTCGCCGCCTCGCCGGTCAGTGCGCGATCAGCGAACACCAGCACTTCCGGGTCAAGTCCGGCCAGGGATTCCACGGAAAACGGCTTGTAACCGGTGTGAGTGGCCAGGTTGTGTCCGCCCGCCTGTTGCAGCATCCAGTCGGCAGCGGTGTCCTTGCCGGCAATCAATGGTTTGCCGCCGGCATGTCCGAGCAGCAACAGCACACCCGGAGCTTTCTGTTTCGACTGCACCGCCACCACCCGCGCCTTCTGTGCGTCGAGTTGTTGTTGATAACTTTGCAGCAGTTGAGTCGCCTGAGTCTCGGCGCCCAGCAGCCGGCCCAGATGGGTGACGTTTTTCTCCAGCGTCGGCAGGTCCGGCTGAGCGGAGAACAGTTCCACCTGCACCTTGGCACTGCGAACCTGCGAAATCACCGGTGGCGGGCCCATTTCTTCGGTGCCGATCAGGATGTCCGGGCGCAGGCTGAGAATGCCTTCCGCCGACAGGCTGCGCTGATAACCGATGCTCGGCAGCGACTTGAGGGACTCTGGATGCTGACTGGTAGTGTCCACACCCACCAGTTTCGCCTCGCCGCCCAACGCACTCACCCATTCCGACAACGCACTGCCGGCACTGACCCAGCGTTGCGGCAATTGGGCCGCTGCAGCCTGGTGGCTGACCAAAAGTCCGACACACAGCACGGCAACGCGGGTACTCAGGCGCATAGACAGCTTCCTTTATAGGATTTTCCCGGGCATCGGGGCGGCAGGCCAAGTATCCTCGGCAGCGGCCACCGCGCGGCGGACGAAGGCAGCCATTTGATAATTGTTTGCATTTAAACGTCAAGCTCGGACATTTCCGGACACGAGCTGACACTTGAGGATAGCCATGAAGTTTCTGTGCACGGGCGCCGATTTGCTCGAAGCCACCAGCCGCGGGTTCGAGATCGACGGCCAAAAACTGTTCGCCGTGCGCCGGGCCGGCAAGGCGTACGTCTATCTCAACCGCTGCCCGCACCGGGGCGTCGGGCTGGAATGGCAACCCGACCAGTTTCTCGACCCGAGCAACAGCCTGATCCAGTGCGCCACACACGGCGCACTGTTTCTGATCGAGGACGGTGAATGCGTGGCGGGCCCCTGCGCCGGGCAATCGCTGACGGTCATCGATTGCCGTGAAGATGCACAAGGACTGTGGATCGACGTTTAACCGTTGAGCAATACGTCCAGCCGACGGTCGATCAACATTTCCTCATGGTTTAACCGCACACCATAAGCCAGCACCTCGACGCCGGACGCCACCGCCTCGCGCAAGGCATCGGCGTAGGCCGAATCGATTTCCACCGCAGGACGCACCGCCTCGATGCCGGTCAGATTCACGCAGTACAACTGCACCGCCCGAATCCCGTCGCGCGCCAGATGCGCCAGCTCACGCAAATGCTTGGCGCCCCGCTCGGTCACCGCATCGGGAAAGGCCGCCACCGCCGTGCCGTCGAAACCCAGCGTGACGCTTTTCACTTCCACATACGCCGGCCCTGTCGGGTATTCGAGGCGAAAGTCGATGCGGCTTTTTTCCTGTCCGTAGGCCACTTCGCGTTTCAGCGCGGTAAAGCCGTTCAACTCGCTGATGACACCGGCCTGCAAAGCTTCTTCGACCAGCGTGTTGGCGCGCCCGGTGTTCACACAGAACAACCGGCCCTGCGGGGTTTCGCCGATTTCCCAGGTGCCGGGCAGCTTGCGCTTGGGGTCATTGGAGCGACTGAACCAGACCTGCCCGCCTTCGACCTGACAATTGAGCATCGAGCCGGTATTCGGGCAGTGAATCGTCAGTAACTCGCCGCCAACGGTTTCGATGTCAGCAAGAAAGCGCTTGTAACGGCGGATCAGCCGGCCTTCTTCAAGAGGAGGATAAAAACGCATCAGCCTTGCCAGCTCTTCAAGCCACGACCAATGCGTTCCACTGCTTCCTGTAGGCGAGGGAGGTTTTGCGTGTAGGCGAAGCGCACATGGTGACTGGCCTGATAGCGACCGAAATCCAGACCCGGGGTGAATGCCACGTGCTCGGTTTCAAGGAAGTGACGGCAGAACGCGAAGGCATCACCGCCGAACTGGCTGATATCGGCATACAAGTAGAACGCGCCTTCCGGCTCTACGGCGATATTGAAACCCAGCTCCCGCAGTGCTGGCAGCAGGAAATCGCGGCGACGGCCGAATTCGGCGCGGCGCTCTTCGAGGATCGCGATGGTGTCCGGCTCGAAACAGGCCAGCGCCGCATGCTGGGCCATGCTCGGTGCGCTGATGTAGAGGTTCTGCGCGAGTTTTTCCAGCTCGCTGACCGCCGCATCCGGTGCCACCAGCCAGCCGAGACGCCAACCGGTCATGCCGAAATATTTGGAGAAACTGTTGAGGACAAACGCGCTGTCGTCGACTTCCAGCACACTGGCGGCATCGGTCCCGTAAGTCAGGCCGTGGTAGATCTCGTCCACCACCAGATGCCCGTGCCGCGCCTTGATGGCTGTGGACAACCCCGCCAGCTCATCGCGGGTCAGAATCGTGCCGGTCGGGTTGGCCGGTGAAGCGACCAGTGCGCCGACACTGTCGTGATCCCAATGGCGCTCCACCAGATCAGGCGTCAGTTGATAGCGTACGTCCGGCCCGACAGGAACGAGCTGCGCCGCGCCCTCGACCAGTCGCAGAAAGTGCCGGTTGCACGGATAACCGGGGTCGGCCAGCAGCCAGTGTTTGCCCGGGTCCACCAGCAACGCACTGGCCAGCAACAGCGCCCCGGAGCCGCCCGGGGTGATCAGAATCCGCCGCGGATCGATATTCAGGCCATAGCGTGTCTGGTAGAAGCCGGAAATCGCTTCGCGCAGCTCAGGAATGCCACGGGCGGCGGTGTAACGGGTTTTCCCCGCCGTCAGTGCAACCTGGCCGGCGCGGATGATCGGTTCGGCGGTCGTGAAGTCCGGCTCGCCGATTTCCAGGTGGATCACGTCGTGACCGGCGGCCTGCAATTCATTGGCCCGCGCCAGCAGCGCCATCACATGGAACGGTTCGATCGCACGACTGCGCGCACTGTAGGGCTGAGCCATTGGCCTTCCTTCAACGAGTGAAAAGAAACGATTCTACCCATCTGCCGGAACGAGCGAGAACCCGCAGCGGTCACAGCCTCAAGAACGCTGGACTGTAACAAGGCAAACGTACGCTCCAGGATTGACTAAAATCAGTGATTGTCAGGTCTTCAGCACCACCAGACATGGCTTGGCAAACATTTGCAGGCACCACCGGCCGCGGGCTCGACATCCGGGAGTAGCGCGGGCCGAATTGATCTGGTAAGTTCGCCCGCTTGCAGCCGCAGGGCCGGCAGGTGTCGGTGATGGAGCAATCCTGCGCAATGGATTACAAGAGTAGAGGCGGTCCATTTCATGCCCACCCAAGCAAAGCAACAGCAGCAACAGGCGATCAGCGGTTTCGAACCTTACGTTCCGGCCGAAGGCGAAGAGTACATGGGCAAGCCCATGCGCGCGCACTTCACCAAGATCCTGACCAAGTGGAAACTGGACTTGATGCAGGAAGTCGACCGCACTGTTGATCACATGAAAGACGAAGCAGCCAACTTCCCTGATCCGGCCGACCGTGCCAGCCAGGAAGAAGAATTCGCCCTTGAGCTGCGTGCCCGCGACCGCGAGCGCAAACTGATCAAGAAGATCGACAAGACGCTGCAGTTGATCGAAGACGAAGAGTACGGCTGGTGTGATTCCTGCGGCATCGAGATCGGCGTCAAGCGCCTCGAGGCCCGCCCGACCGCCGACATGTGCGTCGACTGCAAGAACCTTGCGGAAATCAAGGAAAAGCAGGTCGGCAAGTAATCCCGACCTGAACGAGAAACGGAGCGTGCGAACGCTCCGTTTTTGTTTCTGCCGTTTTTTACTCTTCAAGTAACATCGCCCTCATGACTGCCAACACTTCCCCCGCCTACATCGGCCGCTTTGCCCCGACTCCCAGTGGACACCTGCACTTCGGCTCACTGGTAGCGGCGCTCGCTTCTTATCTGGATGCACGCTCGGTGAACGGCCGCTGGCTGGTGCGCATGGAAGATCTCGATCCGCCCCGGGAAGAGCCGGGGGCGCAGGCAGCGATTCTCAAGGCCCTGGAAAGCTACGGTTTCGAATGGGACGGCGAAATGGTCCGCCAGAGCGACCGGCATGAAGCCTACGCGCAAGTGCTCGACAGCCTGTTCAATCACGGCCTGGCGTACGCCTGCACCTGCTCGCGCAAACAACTGGAGCCCTATCACGGCATTTATCCGGGACTGTGCCGCAATGCCGGCCATGGCCAGGAAGACGCCGCGATCCGCCTGCGCGTGCCGGAGCTGGAATATCACTTCATCGACCGGGTGCAGGGCGAATACCGTCAGCACCTGGGCCGCGACGTAGGTGATTTCGTGATCCGCCGCCGCGATGGCCTCTACGCCTATCAACTGGCGGTGGTGCTGGACGATGCGTGGCAGGGCATCACCGACATCGTGCGCGGCGCCGATCTGCTCGACTCGACGCCACGCCAGCTCTATCTGCAAGAACTGCTGGGCCTGCGCCAGCCGCGTTATCTGCATCTGCCGCTGATTACCCAGCCCGACGGCAACAAGCTCGGCAAGTCCTACCGCTCGCCGCCGCTGGAAGCCGATCAGGCCACGCCATTGTTGCTGAGAGCCTTGCGTGCGCTGGGGCAAGAGCCGGGAGCTGAGCTGGCCCACGCCTCGCCGCAGGAGCTGCTGAAATGGGGCAGCGCCCACTGGGACGCAACGAAGATCCCGCGCACACTGACACTTCCCGAAGCGCAACTGCTGTGACGACACTTGCAGTGGCGCGCCCATCCGTTACCATCGCCGCACGTTTTCGGGCACGCGCATAAAAAAGAGAGGCCGGGATGTACATCTATCGCTTGGTCCTGCTTCTGGTCGTGGGGATCTACCTGTTTTCTCCCGCCATCATGGATTGGTGGATCGACGCCACGGGCGCCTGGTATCGCCCTTATCTGCTCTGGCTGATCCTGATTGTCGTGACCTTCATCCTGCAGAGCCAAAAAGATGCCGATGAGCTTTAGCCTGACCCAGATGCTGCTGATCAGCGCCGCCTACCTGGCCGCGCTGTTCGGGGTGGCGTGGATCAGTGAACGGGGCATGATCCCGCGGGCGATCATTCGCCATCCGCTGACCTACACCCTGTCGCTGGGGGTCTACGCCAGTGCGTGGGCGTTCTACGGCACGGTTGGTCTGGCCTATCAGTACGGCTACGGTTTTCTGTCCAGTTATCTCGGGGTGTCCGGTGCGTTCCTGCTGGCGCCGGTGCTGCTGTATCCGATCCTGAAGATCACCCGCACCTATCAACTGTCGTCGCTGGCAGACCTGTTCGCCTTCCGCTTCCGCAGCACCTGGGCCGGTGCGCTGACCACCATTTTCATGCTGATCGGCGTACTGCCGTTGCTGGCCCTGCAGATTCAGGCCGTGGCCGATTCCATCGGCATCCTCACCGGCGAACCGGTGCAGAATCGCGTGGCCCTGGCGTTCTGTGCACTGATCATCCTGTTCACGATCTTCTTCGGCTCGCGCCATATCGCTACCCGTGAAAAGCATGAAGGTCTGGTGTTCGCGATTGCCTTCGAATCGGTGATCAAACTGGCCGCTCTCGGCGGCGTCGGCCTCTATGCCTTGTACGGTGTATTCGACGGCCCGCAACAACTTGAACTGTGGCTGCTGCAGAACCAGACCGCCCTCGCCGCCCTGCACACGCCGCTGCAGGAAGGTCCGTGGCGCACGTTGCTGCTGGTGTTTTTCGCCTCGGCGATCGTGATGCCGCACATGTATCACATGACCTTTACCGAGAACCTCAACCCGCGCTCGCTGGTCAGCGCGAGCTGGGGCCTGCCGCTGTTCCTGCTGCTGATGAGTCTGGCCGTGCCGCTGATTCTCTGGGCCGGCCTGAAACTCGGCGCCACCACCAATCCGGAATACTTCACCCTCGGCATCGGCATTGCCGCCAACAGCAAGGCACTGGCGCTGCTGGCGTATGTCGGCGGTCTGTCAGCGGCCAGCGGCCTGATCATCGTCACCACGCTGGCGCTTTCTGGCATGGCCCTGAACCATCTGGTGCTGCCGCTCTACCAGCCACCGGCCGAAGGCAACATCTACCGCTGGTTGAAATGGACCCGCCGCGCCTTGATCGTCGCGATCATCATGGCCGGCTTCTGCTTCTACCTGATGCTCGGCGCGGAGCAGGATCTGGCCAACCTCGGCATCGTCGCGTTCGTGGCGACTTTGCAATTCCTGCCTGGCGTGTTGTCGGTGCTGTACTGGCCGACCGCCAATCGTCGGGGTTTCATCGCCGGGCTGCTGGCGGGGATTCTGGTGTGGGTGGTGACCATGCTGCTGCCGCTGGTCGGCAATCTGCAGGGTTTCTATATTCCGCTGCTGAACATGATCTACGTGCTGGACGACACAAGCTGGCACATGGCGGCCATCGCCTCGCTGGCGGCAAACGTCTTGATGTTCACTTTGATTTCGCTGTTCACCAATGCCAGCCCGGAAGAGGCCAGCGCCGCCGAAGCCTGCGCTGTGGATAACGTGCGTCGCCCGCAACGCCGGGAATTGCACGCCGCCTCGCCGCAGGAATTCGCCACACAACTGGCCAAGCCTTTGGGCGCAAAAGCGGCGCAAAAGGAAGTCGAACAGGCCCTGCGCGACCTCTATCTGCCGTTCGACGAACGCCGCCCTTATGCCTTGCGCCGCTTGCGCGACCGGATCGAAGCCAACCTCTCCGGCCTGATGGGCCCGAGCGTGGCCCAGGACATGGTGGAAACCTTCCTGCCCTACAAGGCCGGCGGCGAAAACTACGTCACCGAAGACATCCACTTCATCGAAAGCCGTCTCGAGGACTATCACTCGCGCCTCACCGGTCTGGCTGCCGAACTCGACGCCCTGCGCCGCTACCACCGCCAGACCCTGCAGGAACTACCGATGGGCGTCTGCTCGCTGGCCAAGGATCAGGAGATCCTGATGTGGAACAAGGCCATGGAAGAGCTGACCGGGATTGCCGCGCAACGGGTGGTCGGATCACGCTTGAGCACCATCGCCAATCCGTGGAAAGAATTGCTGCAAGGCTTCATCAACCTGCCCGACGAACATTTGCACAAACAGCACCTGGCCCTCGACGGCCAGACCCGCTGGCTGAACCTGCACAAAGCGGCCATCGACGAGCCACTGGCGCCGGGCAACAGCGGCCTCGTGCTGCTGGTGGAAGACCTGACCGAAACCCAGATGCTCGAAGACAAACTGGTGCACTCCGAACGGCTGGCCAGCATCGGTCGTCTCGCGGCCGGCGTGGCCCATGAAATCGGCAACCCGATCACCGGCATTGCCTGTCTTGCGCAAAACCTTCGGGAAGAACGCGAAGAAGACGGCGAACTGACGGAAATCAGCGGACAGATCCTCGAGCAGACCAAACGCGTTTCACGCATCGTGCAGTCGCTGATGAGTTTTGCCCACGCCGGCAGCCATCAGCACAGTGACGAGCCCGTCTGTCTGGCGGAGGTGGCTCAGGATGCCATTGGTCTGCTGGCCCTGAACCGGCGCAATTTCGAAGTCCAGTTCTACAACCTGTGCGACCCCGACCACTGGGTCGAAGGCGACCCGCAGCGGCTCGCCCAGGTGCTGATCAATCTGCTCTCCAACGCCCGTGACGCTTCGCCTGCCGGCAGTGCGGTGCGGGTCAAGAGCGAAGCCGGCGAACACACGGTCGATCTGATCGTGGAGGACGAAGGCAGCGGCATTCCGTCGAGCATCATGGACCGCTTGTTCGAACCTTTCTTTACCACCAAGGATCCTGGCGAAGGCACCGGTCTGGGCCTTGCACTGGTCTATTCCATCGTTGAAGAGCATTATGGACAAATCACCATCGACAGCCCGGCTGATGTTCAGAGCCAGCGCGGCACCCGTATCCGGGTGACATTGCCGCGTCATGTCGAAGCGACGTCCGCTGTGAACTGAGACCGTCGAGAGTATCGAATCAATGCCGCACATTTTGATCGTCGAAGACGAAACCATTATCCGCTCCGCCTTGCGCCGCCTGCTGGAACGCAACCAGTACCAGGTCAGCGAAGCCGGTTCAGTGCAGGAAGCACAAGAACGCTTCAGTATTCCCACATTCGATCTGATCGTCAGCGACCTGCGTCTGCCGGGTGCTCCGGGCACCGAGCTGATCAAGCTCGGCCAGGGCACGCCGGTGCTGATCATGACCAGCTACGCCAGCCTGCGTTCGGCGGTCGACTCGATGAAGATGGGCGCGGTGGATTACATCGCCAAGCCTTTCGACCATGACGAGATGCTTCAGGCCGTCGCCCGGATCCTGCGTGATCGCCAGTCGGCGCCGGCTGCCGGCGAAGTCGTTGCCGGCAAAACTGCCAACAGCAATGGTAAATCCGCCGCAGACAACAGCAACGGCGAAATCGGAATCATCGGCTCCTGCCCTCCGATGCAGGACCTTTACGGCAAGATCCGCAAAGTCGCCCCGACCGATTCCAATGTCCTGATCCAGGGCGAGTCCGGAACCGGTAAAGAGCTGGTGGCCCGCGCCCTGCACAATCTGTCGAAACGCGCCAAGGCACCGATGATTTCGGTCAACTGCGCTGCCATTCCGGAAAGCCTGATCGAGTCCGAGCTGTTCGGTCACGAGAAAGGTGCATTCACCGGTGCCAGCGCCGGTCGTGCCGGTCTGGTGGAAGCGGCGGACGGCGGCACGCTGTTCCTCGACGAGATCGGCGAACTGCCTCTGGAAGCCCAGGCTCGCCTGTTGCGCGTCTTGCAGGAAGGCGAGATTCGCCGGGTCGGCTCGGTGCAGTCGCAGAAAGTCGATGTCCGACTGATCGCCGCAACCCACCGTGACCTCAAGAGCCTGGCGAAAATTGGCCAGTTCCGCGAAGACTTGTATTACCGCCTCCATGTGATCGCGTTGAAACTGCCGGCCCTGCGCGAGCGTGGCGCCGACGTCAACGAAATCGCCAACGCGTTCCTCGCTCGTCAGAGCGCACGCATCAACCGCACCGACCTGAAATTTGCCGCCGATGCCGAACAGGCGATCCGGCACTATTCCTGGCCGGGTAACGTGCGGGAACTGGAAAACGCCGTCGAGCGCGCCGTCATCCTGAGTGAAAGCCCGGAAATTTCCGCCGACCTGCTGGGCATCGACATCGAGCTGGGGGATCTGGAGGACGACGAGTTCATCGGTCTGCCGGCGCAACCGGCCGGTAACGCCAGCAACAGCAGCCATGAGCCGACCGAAGACCTGTCGCTGGAAGACTACTTCCAGCATTTCGTGCTCGAGCATCAGGACCACATGACCGAGACCGAACTGGCGCGCAAACTGGGCGTCAGCCGCAAATGCCTGTGGGAGCGCCGTCAGCGTCTGGGCATTCCACGGCGCAAGACCGGGGTCGCCAGCGAGAGCTGAACGTTACCTGTCGAGTGTGCGGGTAACCGTTGAATGTGTGAAAAAACTGTTACCTCAGTCTTTTCACGTAACAGAAGCCGGGGTTATCGGTAACGAAACCCCGGCTTTTTTTCGCCCCGCGAAAACGGTTATATCGACCTAACCCCTTGTTTTATTGGGGTTCGCAAAAGTTGGCACGCCCCCTGCTATATGTTTGGTACAAGAACAATAACAAGCAATGCACAAGACAATAAAAATAAGACGAATCGACTCACGCACAATAAAAACAAGACGGCGAGAGGCGCAGCTAACTGATTCTTTTGGAGAGGCGTTGTATTTGGGGCTTGCCCCACGACCAGGCCGAGAACAACAAAAACTGTCCTAAGACAGAGCCTGTACTGGTTGGATCGAGAGATCACTGCAATTCAGCGACCAAAGCAATCCGTTTGCTCTTGGCTCCCGATTGGGAGGGTCATGAAGGAAAAACTTCATGGCGAGGGCACTCAACAAAAACAAGAAGCCCGAATCAATAATAAAAAGAGCACGCAACTACTTCTTGGGGAGCTTCGGCTCCCCTTGTAGTTTCTCCCTCCCGGGAAAATCTCCCCTCCTGACGCATCTTCACCCCTCTAGCCTGAGGCCTGCAGCGCAAATCGGCAGCGTCCTACACCATCCCTCGACTAAATGCTAGAATCCCCGCCCATCATGCGGTCATTCTCTGGTATGGCCGAACATTCCTTCAAACAGTGCATCCCATGCTGAAGAAGCTGTTCCAGTCATTCCGAACTCCCCTGCGTCGTACGCAACACATCCGTAGCACGCCTGAAGTCCTCAACAGCGGCCAACATTCGCTGCAAAAGGCGCAATTCAGCCGATACGCGGTCAACATCGTCGAACGTCTGCAGGGCGCCGGCTACCAGGCCTACCTGGTTGGCGGCTGCGTGCGAGACATGCTGCTGGGCATCACGCCCAAAGACTTCGACGTCGCCACCAGCGCCACCCCCGAGCAGGTTCGCGCCGAATTCCGCAATGCGCGGATCATCGGTCGCCGCTTCAAGCTGGTGCACATTCATTTCGGTCGCGAAATCATCGAAGTTGCGACTTTCCGCGCCAACCACCCGCAAAACGAAGACGACGAAGACAGCAACCAGTCCTCGCGCAACGAAAGCGGGCGCATTCTGCGCGATAACGTCTACGGCACCCTGGAAGAAGACGCGCAACGCCGCGACTTCACCATCAACGCCCTGTATTACGATCCGGTCAGCGAGCGCATCCTCGATTACGTCAACGGCGTGCACGACATCCGCAATCATCTGATCCGCCTGATCGGCGACCCGAAACAGCGCTATCAGGAAGACCCGGTGCGGATGCTGCGGGCCGTGCGTTTCGCCGCCAAGCTCAACTTCGGCATCGAAAAGCACACCGTTCAGCCGATCCGCGACCTGGCACCGATGCTGCGCGAGATTCCGTCGGCCCGCCTGTTCGAGGAAGTGCTCAAGCTGTTCCTCTCCGGCCACGGCGCCATCACCTTCGAGATGCTGGTCGACCTGCAACTGTTCGCGCCGTTGTTCCCGGCCAGCGCCGATGCGCTGGAATACAACCCGGAATACACCCACACACTGATCAGCGAAGCACTGACCAACACCGACCTGCGGATCAAGCAGAACAAACCGGTGACCCCGGCGTTCCTGTTTGCTGCCCTGTTGTGGCCAGCCCTGCCGGCCCGCGTGTTGCGTCTGCAGGAGCGTGGCATGCCGCCGATTCCGGCGATGCAGGAAGCCGCCCACGAGCTGATCGCCGAACAGTGCCAGCGCATTGCGATTCCAAAACGCTTCACCATGCCGATCCGCGAGATCTGGGACATGCAGGAACGTCTGCCACGCCGCAGCGGCAAACGCGCCGACCTGTTGCTGGACAATCCGCGCTTCCGCGCCGGCTACGACTTCCTGCTGCTGCGTGAAAGCGCCGGCGAGCAGACCGATGGCCTGGGCGAATGGTGGACTGACTATCAGGACGCGAACGACAGCGAGCGCCGCGACATGATCCGCGACCTCAGCGGCAAGGAAGACGGCGCCAGCGGTGCTCCGCGCAAGCGTCGTCGCAGCAGCGGTTCCAAGCGCAAACGCGCCGGTGCACCGAGCGCTACGGGCGAATAAGGCATGGAACGCATCTACATCGGCATGGGCAGCAATCTGGCTGACCCGGCCGAACAACTGCGCAGCGCGGTCGACTCATTGGCGCAACTGCCGAGTACAGCACTGGTCGGTGTCTCTGCCTTTTACCAGAGCGACTCCCTGCTGCCGGGTCAGCCGCGTTACACCAACGCGGTCGCGGCACTCGACACCACCCTCACCCCGCTGGAACTGCTCGATGCCCTGCAAGCCATCGAAAACGGCCAGGGCCGCGAGCGCCTGGAACGCTGGGGCCCACGCACGCTGGACCTGGACATCCTGCTGTTCGGTGACCGTCTGATCGATGAACCGCGCCTGAAAGTCCCGCATTACCACATGCAGGAACGCGCGTTCGTACTTTATCCCCTGGCCGAACTGGCCCCCGAAGATCTGCGCCTGGCCGACGGTCGCACCCTCGCCGATCTGCTCGCAGCCTGCCCGTTCGTCGGCCTCGAACGTCTCTCCCACGCCTGATCCAAACCGCCGATGCGGGAGCCAATCGGCTCCCGTATTTTGCGTTCTTGTAGGACAAAAACTCCGCAGATCAGGCCCGCCGGCCCGCTGAATCGCATCAGTAACGCCGGTAACACTCCCGTCGTAACAATGCGGTAACACATGCAATTGACTTCCTGAGGCCTCATCACGACTATAGGCGTCCCGCTGCCGCCAACCCGGCATACAAGGGCGCAATCCAGGCCTTATAAGCACGACAAAAGAGCGTGCGCCTGAATAGATGACGAATCACGCGCGTTACTCGCAGTAGTTTCCAAAGCGCCTGAACGAGGATTTCTTACATGCCAGCCATCACCCTGACCACGCTCCAGAGCCTCAAGCAGAAAGGTGAAAAGATCACCATGCTGACCTGCTATGACGCGACCTTCGCCCACGCCTGCAACGAGGCCGGTGTCGAAGTGCTGCTGGTGGGCGACTCCCTCGGCATGGTCCTGCAAGGTCACGACAGCACCCTGCCGGTGACCATTGCGGAAATGGCCTACCACACCGCCTGCGTCAAGCGCGGCAACACCGACGCCCTGATCCTGGCCGACCTGCCGTTCATGGCCAACGCCACCCTTGAACAAACCATGACCAACAGCGCCATGCTTATGCAGGCCGGCGCGCACATGGTCAAGGTCGAAGGTGCGCTGTGGCTGGCGGAATCGATCCGCCTGCTGGCCGAACGCGGTGTGCCGGTCTGCGCCCACATGGGCCTGACCCCGCAAGCCGTGAACATTCTCGGCGGCTATAAAGTGCAGGGTCGCAACGAAAACCAGGCGCGCCAGATGCGCGCCGATGCGATCTCCCTGGAGCAGGCCGGTGCGGCCATGCTGCTGCTGGAATGTGTGCCGAGCGAACTGGCGGCCGAAATCAGCCAGGCGGTGAAAATCCCGGTGATCGGCATCGGCGCCGGCACTGACACCGACGGTCAGGTCCTGGTGCTGCACGACATGCTCGGCCTGTCGATCAGCGGCCGCGTACCGAAATTCGTGAAGAACTTCATGCAGGGTCAGGACAGCATCCAGTCCGCACTGAAGGCTTATGTGAACGAAGTCAAAGCCGCCACTTTCCCTGGGATCGAACACGGATTCTCTGCATGAACACCGTCAAAACCGTACGTGAACTGCGCGCTGCCGTGGCGCGCGCCCGCAGCGAAGGCAAGCGCATCGGCTTCGTGCCCACCATGGGCAACCTGCACAGCGGCCACATCGCGCTGATCACTAAAGCCAAGCAGCGAGTGGACTTCGTGGTCGCGAGCATTTTCGTCAACCCGCTGCAGTTCGGCGCCGGCGAAGATCTCGACAAATACCCGCGCACCTTGGCGGCGGATCAGGAAAAACTGCTGGAAGCCGGTTGCTCCCTGCTGTTCGCCCCGACCGTCGAAGAAATGTACCCCGACGGCATGGCCGGGCAGACCCGGGTCAGCGTGCCGCAACTTTCCGAAGGCCTGTGCGGCGCCAGCCGTCCGGGGCATTTCGAAGGCGTGGCGACCGTGGTCAGCAAGCTGTTCAACATGGTCCAGCCGGATCTGGCGATCTTCGGTCAGAAAGACTACCAGCAACTGGCCGTGATCCGTGCCCTGGTGCATGACCTGAACATGCCGATCCAGATCATCGGCGAACCGACCGTACGTGCTGCCGATGGCCTGGCGCTGTCCTCGCGCAACGGTTTCCTCAGCGAGGAACAACGCGCCGTGGCGCCCGTCGTTTACCGCGCCCTGAGCAGCATTGCCGAGTCGATCAAGCAGGGCGAGCGCGACTTCCCGGCCTTGATCCTGGCACAGCGGCAACAGCTGGAAGCCGCCGGCCTGCGCCCGGATTACCTGGAAATCCGCCACGCCCTGACCCTGCGTCCGGCCACGGCGGAAGATCGTGATCTGGTGATCCTGGTTGCTGCGTTCCTCGGCACCACCCGGTTGATCGACAACCTGCACCTGAACCTCGATACCCCCGCCTGAACACCGCAACAGCAGAATGAGGGAGCGAGCCTGTTCGCTCCCTCATTCGTGCTACATCCCCCTTCCAGATCGTATTGCTGACCACCTGACCATCGGGCAAACTTCCGGCCGTTCCACTGCGCGCGAAAAGCAGGGACTTGCTCGTATTACCCGCCGTCTGTCGGCGTCTGCTGTTATCGATGTTAAAAAAGTACAGGTAACAGGTCAGAAGAAGCCAAGACAGATCGCAGCGCTAGGTTTACTGTATTCGCCCTGCGCCCGTGTAATCGTGTCGACGCAGTTGCCCCCTCGCCCAAACATGGCGGGGAGGTCTTTTCAGAGTTCAAAAGGCCGTTCAAGTAAAAAGGAAAACCGCAGCGATGGCGTACTACCGCACTCCTCATGACGTTACCGCTCTGCCTGCCTGGCAGGCGTTGAAAGACCACCGCCAAGCCATGCAGGATTTCAGCATGCGCGAAGCCTTCAACGCCGATCCGCAGCGCTTCACTCAATTCACCCTCAGCAGCTGCGGACTGTTTCTCGATTATTCGAAGAATCTGATCAACGCCGAGACCCGCAACCTGCTGGTGGGTCTGGCCAACGAAGTCGATCTCAAGGGCGCGATCAAGGCGCTGTTCGACGGCGAAATCGTCAACTCCTCCGAAGGCCGCCCGGCGCTGCACACCGCCCTGCGTCGCCCGGTGGGCGACAAGCTGTCGGTCAATGGCGTCAACGTGATGCCTGAAGTCCACAAGGTGTTGAACCAGATTACCGATCTGGTCGGCAAGATCCATGACGGCCTGTGGCGCGGTTACACCGAAAAGCCGATCACTGACGTGGTCAACATCGGTATCGGTGGTTCGTTCCTCGGCCCGGAGCTGGTCTCCGAAGCCCTGCTGTCCTACGCCCAGAAAGGCGTGCGTTGCCATTACCTGGCGAACATCGACGGCAGCGAATTCCACGAGCTGACGCAAAAACTGCGCGCCGAGACCACGCTGTTCATCGTGTCGTCGAAGTCGTTCAACACCCTCGAAACCCTGAAAAACGCCCAGGCCGCCCGTGCCTGGTATCTGGCCCAGGGCGGTTCGGAAGCCGAGCTGTATCGCCACTTCATCGCCGTATCGAGCAACAACGCGGCAGCCGTGGCCTTCGGTATCCGCGAAGAAAACATCTTCCCGATGTGGGACTGGGTCGGCGGTCGTTATTCGCTGTGGTCGGCCATCGGTCTGCCGATTGCCCTTGCCATCGGCATGTCCAACTTCAAGGAACTGCTGTCCGGTGCCTACACCATGGACCAGCATTTCCAGAGCGCGCCGTTCGAACAGAACATGCCGGTGCTGCTGGCCCTGCTCGGCGTGTGGTACGGCAACTTCTGGGGCGCGCAAAGCCACGCGATCCTGCCGTACGACCACTACCTGCGTAACATCACCAAGCACTTGCAGCAGCTGGACATGGAATCCAACGGCAAGAGCGTACGTCAGGACGGCACTCCGGTGTCGACCGATACCGGCCCGGTGATCTGGGGCGGCGTCGGCTGCAACGGCCAGCACGCTTACCACCAGTTGCTGCACCAGGGCACCCAACTGATTCCGGCCGACTTCATCGTGCCGATCGTCAGCTTCAACCCGGTCTCCGACCACCATCAGTGGCTGTACGCCAACTGCCTGTCCCAGAGCCAGGCGCTGATGCTCGGCAAGACCCTGCCGGAAGCCGAAGCGGAACTGCGCGACAAGGGCATGAGCGAAGAACAGGTGCAGAAACTCGCACCGCACAAGGTGATCCCGGGCAACCGTCCGAGCAACACCCTGGTGGTCGAGCGCATCAGCCCGCGTCGTCTCGGTGCACTGGTGGCGATGTACGAACACAAAGTCTTCGTGCAGAGCGTGGTCTGGGGCATCAACGCCTTCGACCAGTGGGGCGTGGAACTGGGCAAGGAACTGGGCAAGGGCGTCTACAACCGCCTGGTCGGCAGCGAGGAAACCGCGGCCGAAGATGCGTCCACTCAAGGCCTGATCAACTACTTCCGCGGCCGTCACCGCGGCTGATCCAGCCCTGAACACACCCCCTCGCCATGAGGGGGTGTTTGTTTACAGGTATTGAACCCTCCCCGCTCTCGGCGCATCTTTATCCTTGTCGCACAACAAGAATAAGGAACCGTCATGTTCGATATCAGCACGTTCCCCAAAGCCGATGCCGTCCGCCGGGCAGCCCAGTTGAGTCAGGACGACTACCATCGCCTGTACCGCGAATCCATTGAACACCCCAGCACCTTCTGGGCCGAACAGGCCACCCGCTTCCTCGACTGGAGCACGCCGTGGCAGACCGTCCAGCGCTATGACCTGAAGACCGGCGAGGCTTCCTGGTTCGCCGGGGCGAAGTTGAACGTCAGTTACAACTGCATCGACCGCCATTTAGCAAAGCGCGGCGACCAGACCGCCATTGTCTGGGAAGGCGACGATCCTGCCGAATCCACACAAATCACCTACAACAAACTGCATCACCACGTCTGCCGCCTGGCCAACGTGCTGAAAAGCCGTGGCGTGAAGAAAGGCGACCGGGTGTGCATCTACATGCCGATGATCCCCGAGGCGGCTTACGCCATGCTCGCCTGCGCACGGATCGGCGCGATCCACTCGGTGGTGTTTGGCGGTTTTTCGCCGGACTCGTTACGCGACCGCATTCTCGATGCCGATTGCCGCACGGTGATCACCGCCGACGAAGGCGTGCGCGGTGGCAAGTTCGTGCCGTTGAAACAGAACGTCGACAAGGCCCTGCAGAGTTGCCCGGATGTCAGCACCGTCGTGGTGGTCGAACATACCCAGAACAAGGGCGACTGGGTCGAAGGCCGCGACCTCTGGTATCACCAGGCCGTGCGCGACGTCAGCGACGATTGCCCGCCGGAACCGATGGACGCCGAAGACCCGCTGTTCATCCTCTACACCTCCGGCAGCACCGGCAAACCCAAAGGCGTGCTGCACACCACCGGCGGTTACCTGCTGCAAGCGGCGATGACCTTCAAGTACGTGCTCGATTACCGCGACGGCGAAGTGTTCTGGTGCACCGCCGACGTCGGCTGGGTCACCGGCCACAGCTACATCGTCTACGGCCCTCTGGCCAACGGCGCGACCACGCTGATCTTCGAAGGCGTACCGAGCTACCCGAGCACTTCGCGGTTCTGGCAGGTGATCGACAAGCACAAGGTCAACATCTTCTACACCGCGCCGACCGCCCTGCGCGCATTGATGCGTGAAGGCGCCGGCCCCTTGCAGGAAACTTCGCGACAGAGTCTCAGATTGCTCGGCAGCGTCGGTGAGCCGATCAACCCGGAAGCGTGGGAATGGTATTTCAATGTGGTCGGCGAACAGCGCTGTCCGATTGTCGATACCTGGTGGCAGACCGAGACCGGCGGCATCATGCTCAGCCCGCTGGTCAGTGCCCAACGGATCAAACCGGGCTGCGCCACCCAGCCGATGTTCGGCGTGCAACCGGTGCTGCTCGACGAACACGGCAAGGAAATCAAGGGCGCCGCCAGCGGCGTGCTGGCGATCAAGTCGAGTTGGCCGGCGCAGATCCGCAGCGTCTATGGCGATCCGCAGCGCATGGTCGACACCTACTTCAAACCCTACCCCGGCTACTACTTCACCGGTGACGGTGCCCGCCGCGACGAGGATGGCGACTACTGGATCACCGGTCGCATCGATGATGTGATCAATGTCTCCGGCCACCGCATCGGCACCGCCGAGGTCGAGAGCGCGCTGGTGCTGCATGACAGCATCGCCGAAGCCGCCGTGGTCGGTTACCCCCACGACGTCAAAGGCCAGGGCATCTACGCCTTCGTCACGCCCATGAACGGCGCCGAACCCAACGACGAACTGAAGAAGGAATTGCTGGCCCACGTCAGCAAGGAGATCGGCAGCTTCGCCAAACCGGACCTGATTCAGTGGGCCCCGGCCCTGCCGAAAACCCGCTCGGGCAAGATCATGCGGCGGATCCTGCGCAAGATCGCCTGCAACGAGCTCGACAGCCTTGGTGATACTTCGACCCTGGCCGACCCGAGCGTGGTGCAGGGGCTGATCGACAAGCGCCTTAACCAGTAGAATCACAGGCGCGGTCAATCGGCCGCGCCGCCCTTCACCACTGAGTTGCCATGGAATTCATCCGCAGTCGTATCGAAAACCAGCTCATGAGCCTGACCGGTCTGTCCCTCGGCCAGCTCGATCTGGAAAACCCCAAGGGCGATCCCGGCCTGTTCGGCCCGGACTCGGTCAGTTGGCAAGTGCACGGGGACTTCAGCAGCATGTTGATCGGCGGCATCAGTGCCTTGCTACTGCAAGCCCTGCACCCACTGGCGCTGGCCGGCGTCTGGGATCACTCGAATTTCCGCCAGGACATGCTCGGTCGCCTGCGCCGAACCAGCCAGTTTGTCTCCGGCACTACGTTCGGCTCCAAACGGGACGCCGAATGGCTGATCGAGAAAGTCCGCACCATTCACCTGCAAGTGGTCGGCACCGCGCCGGATGGGCGGCCCTATGCGGCCAGCGATCCGGACCTGCTGACCTGGGTGCACGTGGCCGAAGTCAGCAATTTTCTCGCAGCTCATTTGCGTTACCGCAACCCGCAGTTGCCACCGAAGGATCAGGACCGTTACTACGCGGAAATCGCCGTGGTCGCTGAACGCCTGGGTGCTCGCGATGTGCCGAAGTCGCGCCAGGCCGTGGCCGATTACCTGCAACGCATGCGCCCGCAACTGGTGTGCGACGATCGTAGCCGCGAAGTCTTGCGCCTGCTGCTCGATGCCCCGGCGCCCAGCGTACTGGCGCGGCCGTTTGGCGACCTGATGATGAAGGCCGGCATCGACCTGCTGCCGGATTGGGCCAGCGACATGCTCGATGCCCGTCAGAATCCCTTGCAGCGTCAGCTGATCCGCGCCAGCGTCAAACGCAGCGCACCGATGCTGCGCTGGGCGATGCGCAATGGTTCGGTGCAACGGGCCCAACGGCGGATGGGGCTGAGATGAAGCTCAGTAGCTGCTAAACTCCCGCGCCCCGATTCCCTCCAGCAAGGCGCAAGCATGTCTTCCCTGAATCAGGCGCTGCGCGCCGCCCTCGATCAACGCCAGGATCTGCTCACCGAGCTGCACCGCCAGGGCACCGACTGCTATCGCCTGTTCCACGGCAGCCAGGAAGGCGCCGGCGGCCTGACCGTCGACCGCTACGGCCCGCAACTGATGGTGCAGAGTTTCCACCAGACACTGGAACTCGCCGACCTGCTGCAACTGCACGCCACGGTGAACGAAACGCTGGGCTTGCAAACTCTGCTGGTCTACAACGACCGCTCCCGTGGCAACTCGCGCATCGACCGCGAAGACAGCGTGTACCGCGCCGACGACGCAGCGCTGGTCGATCTGGTCGGCCACGAGTGGGGCCTGAATTATCGCGTGCGCGGACGCCACGCCGGCCAGGATCCGCTGCTGTTCCTCGACCTGCGCAACACCCGCGGCTGGGTCAAGGATCACGCCAAGGGCAAAAGCGTGCTCAACCTGTTCGCCTACACCTGCGGCGTCGGCCTCAGCGCGGCCGCCGGCGGTGCCCGCGAGGTGTGCAACCTGGATTTCGCCGAAGGCAACCTGGCAGTCGGCCGCGAGAACGGTTTGCTCAATCCGCAGCTGCCGACCATGGAATTCATCCAGTCTGACTACTTCCCGGCGATCCGCCAGTTGGCCGGTCTGCCGATCAGCCAGCGTCGCGGGCAGAAACTGCCGAGCTATCAGCGCCTCGAACAACGCCAATACGATCTGGTGCTGCTCGACCCACCGGCGTGGGCCAAAAGTGCGTTCGGCACCGTCGACCTGCTGCGCGATTATCAGAGCCTGCTCAAGCCAGCCCTGCTGACCACCGCCGAGAATGGCGTGCTGATCTGCTGCAACAACCTGGCAAAAGTCAGCATGGACGACTGGCGCGAACAGGTGCTGCGCTGCGCCGAGAAAGCCGGGCGCCCGGTTCGCGAATGGAGCGTGATGACGCCGGGCCGGGATTTCCCTTCACTGGACGGGCAACCGCCGCTCAAGACCCTGATTCTCCAGCTCTGAAATTTCCTCCGGCAGGAGCCGCCTTCGGCTGCTCCTACAGACATTGCAGACAAATCTGAACAATCCTGTCTCGCGCGATGTACTTCGGAACCGGAATCGCGTGCCATACTCCAAGGCACTCCGATTCAGACAGATGAAGCCGCACATGCCCAAAGGATTGATTCGCGCGATTGGCGCCCTGTTGACTGCTCTGGCCCTCTACAGCCTGCTGGGGTTTCTGATTCTGCCGGGCATCGCGCTCCGCGTGGCCAACCAGCAACTGGCCAACTACGCCACGGTGCCCGCGCACCTCCAGCGTATCGAACTCAATCCGTTCAGCCTCGAAGTCACACTTTGGGGCCTGGTCATCGGCGAGCCGGGCAAGGAACAGGTCGGTTTCGAACGCCTGTACGCCAACCTGCAACTCGACAGCCTGTGGACAAAAGCCCTGCACCTGTCCGACATCGAACTGGACAAACCGAAGACCGAAATCCTGTTCGCCAAGGACGGCAAACTCAATCTGCTCGGTCTGTTCAAACTGCCGGCCAGCGAACCGACGCCAGCAGATCCGGATGCCAAGCCGTTTCCGCTGCGTATCGACCGGATCAAACTGGCCGGTGGCAACGTGCATTTCGAGGATGCACGCCCGAGCGAGCCGATCGAATTCCTCTACGACAAACTCGATTTCGAACTGAACAACCTCAGCACCTTGCCTGAAGACAACGCCGACATGACTCTGGTCGCCATCGGCCCGGCTGGTGGGCAGATCGACTGGAAAGGCAATTTCAGCCTGATCCCGATTGCCTCCGAAGGCACGCTCAAGGTCACCGATGGCCAGATGAAAGCGTTCTGGCCCTACGTGCGCGACGCCGTACCGCTGGTGCTGGAAAACGGCGTGGTCAGCCTCAGCACCGATTACAAGCTCAATCTGTCCAAGGAAACCGAACTGCTGTTGAGCAACGTGGCGGTCAGCGTCGCGCCGTTTGCAATCAAGGCACCGGACGGACGTCCGCTGGCAAAACTCGACCGCCTGGACGTCAGCGAAACCACCGTGGACCTGGCCAAGCAGCAAGTGGTGGTCGGCAAGATCCGCAGCCAGAAACTCGAAACCTGGGCCGCCCTCGAAGCGGACGGGCAACTGGACTGGCAAAAACTGTTCGCCAGTCAGCCGTCCAAACCTGCCGCCAAAGCAGCGGCTGAGCCCAAAAGCACTCCGGCCGCCGCCGACTCGCCGAAAACGGAACCGACCGCGCCGGGCAAGCCATGGCAAGTGCTGCTCAAGGACGTGCAACTGCGTGACTACAAAGTGCACCTGGCGGACCGCTCGGCGAAACCCGAGGTCACGCTGGATGTCACGCCGCTGAACGTCGATCTGCAGAATTTCGACAGCCTCAACGGCTCTCCCTTCAACGTCAAACTCGACGCCGGCCTGGGCAAGCAAGGCAAGATCAACGCCGACGGCGTGGTCAACCTGGCGCCGGTCACCGCCCAGCTCAACGTGAAAACCCAGGACATCGACCTGCGCGTCGCCCAGTCCTACATCAACCCGTTCATTCGTCTGGAACTGCGCAGCGGCATGCTCGGCAGCGACCTGAAAGTGAACCTGAAAAGTACCGAGCCGCTGGCACTCAGCGTCACCGGTCGCGCTCAGGTCGATCAGTTGCACACCCTCGACACCCTGAAGACCCGCGACTTCCTCAAGTGGCAGCAGGTGGTGGTCGAAGGCCTGAATTATCAGCACGGTGACAGCCTGTCGATCGACAGGATCAACCTGTTCCAGCCGTATGCGCGCTTCATGATCAACGATGACCGCACCACCAACATCGATGATTTACTGATCCCGCAACCCGCCGATTCCGGAACGAAAACCGAAGCGGCCAAACCCGCCAGTAACTCGAAACCGCTGGGTATTCACATCGGCGGCATAGTGATCAATGACGGCTCGGCCAACTTTGCCGACTTCAGCCTGACGCCGAATTTCGCCACGGCGATCCAGCAGCTCAACGGCCAGATCGGCACCATCGACAGTCGTCAGGCGAAACCCGCCAGCGTCGACGTCAAGGGCAAGGTCGACCGTTATGCACCGGTGACCATCAAAGGCGCGGTCAACCCGTTCGACCCGATGGCCAGCCTCGACATCGCCACCAGTTTCAAACGGGTCGAACTGACCACCCTGACCCCCTACTCCGGCAAGTTCGCCGGTTACCGGATCCGCAAGGGCCGGCTCAATCTCGACCTGCACTACCTGATCACCAAGGGCCAGCTCAAGGCCGAAAACAAAGTGGTGGTCGAGCAACTGCAACTGGGCGAGAAGGTCGACAGCCCGGATGCCGTGAGCCTGCCGCTGAAACTGGCGATTGCCCTGCTCAAGGATGTGGACGGCAAGATTTCCATCGAGCTGCCGGTCACCGGCGACCTGAACAACCCGCAATTCAGCGTGATGCCGATTGTCTGGCAGACCCTGCGCAACCTGATCGTCAAAGCCGCCGCCGCACCGTTCAAGCTGATTGGCGGTCTGGTCAGTGGTGGCGGATCGGAAGATCTGGGCACCGTGTCCTTCGCACCGGGTTCCAGCGAACTGAACAAGGATGCCGAAGCGGCGCTGGTCAAATTGTCCCAGGCACTGAAGGAGCGTCCGGCCCTGCGTCTGGAAATCGAAGGCACCGCCGCACAAAGCAGCGACGGCCCGTTGCTTGCGGAGCAGCGTCTGGAACGCGAATACCAGTACAACTACTACAAGATGCTCCAGCGTCGTGGCGACAAGGTGCCGGCCCAGGCCTCGCTGATCCAGGTGCCGGACAACGAAAAAGGTCCGCTGCTCGAAGGCATCTACCGTACCCGTCTGAAAACCCAGCCACCGGCCGAATGGAAAGATCTGGGCAAGGAAGAACGCACCGCGAAAATGCGCGCCGACGTGATCAAGTTCTGGAGCACCAGCGATGTGCTGCTGCGCCAGCTCGGTCAGGACCGTGCCAGCAGCATCAAGGATTACCTGGTGGACAAGGGCCAACTGGCCGACGACCGCGTGTACTTCATCGACGCCAATCTTGGTGAAGCGGAAAGCGACGGCCGCGTGGTGACACAAATGCATCTGGACGCCGAATGATGAACAGTCAGTGGCTGGCCGCAATGGCGCTGGCGCTCGTCGCCAGCCAGGCTTCGGCATCCGATACCCTGCGCTGTGGCAGCCAGTTGGTCAGCCTCGGTGACCGCGCCAGCGAGGTGCTGCAGAAATGCGGTGAACCGGTCAGCCGCGACGTGCTGGGCTACAAGCGCAGCGCCAATCGCCGTGAAGAGTTTCAGGTCGAGGAATGGACCTACGGCCCGAGCAACGGCATGTATCAATACCTGCGCTTCGAAGGCAATCGCCTGCGGCAGATCAACAGCAAACGCGGCGACTGACTTCTCTGCACTTTTCCAGTTCCTGATAGAACAGGCCCCGACACGAGTGCCGGGGCCTGTAATGGCCACATTCCGTGTGGCCGGTCGCATGAACTCTAAAGGGCGGCAGACGTATTGCTCGGCCCGCCTGTCGCGTCTTCTCCCGGTCCAGGCGAGAAGTCTTGCCTTACTCGGCTTTCAGGCCGTCAGCGGAGACCGCTTTGACGCCTTTGATTTTCTTGGTGATGTCTACGGCCATTTTTTTCTGTGCTTCTGTCACTGCAACAGTGGAGGACAGAGACACAACGCCTTTGTTGGTTTCTACTTTGATGTCAGTGCCTGGAATGCCTTTTTCGGTCACCAGGTCGCTTTTGACTTTGGTGGTGATCCAGGTGTCGGAAGTGGCTTCTTTCGCCTTGGTCATTTCACCGGCAGCCAGAGTCATTGGAGCCTGGGTCGCCTGGGTGGATTGTGCGAATGCGCCGGTGGCCATGGTCAGGGTCAGCGCGGTAGCAGCAGCGGCAGTGATAGCGAACTTCTTCATACGAGTAACTCCTGTTTTTCTGGAAAGTCTGCTGCGTGTCTTGTCAGCAGGGTTACCGGAGATATTGCGAACGCTATGCCAACTTTTGAAAATACAATAACCACTTATAAATCAATAAGTTAACAAATCTGAAGATTTTCGGAATCATGCAAATTGCATGACCCCTGAATTATCTACATGCAACTTGCGGTTTTTTGGAAAGTTCCTAACACGCTGAAAAGATTGAAGCTTTTTGTGAAGCACCGCGCAAAAGAAAATGCCCCGCAAAGCGGGGCATTTGATGAGCAGGGATCAAGCAATCAAGTACCGCTGCCTGGGCAACCTTTAGGGGCGTAGTCAGGGTTGACTGTCGAAGCGCAGCTCCAGACACCGGCCACGTTACCGGTGGCGCCGCCGGTACGGGTCAGCGTAATGGTTTTGCCCAGCACAGGCGCCGGGGCATTCGCGATGGTGCAAACGATAGTGCCTGCCCCGGTGTTCGCCGTACCCGACACACTGACCGTGCCGCAGTTGGTCGTTGTGTAGGCTGCCGCACCGGTCACCAGCGTACTTGTCGGGTCAGTACCCTGATTGATGGTGTCCTCGAACGGCACTTTCAGCGCGCTGATTTCCGCCAGCCCCGCCGTCACTTTCGACCGTGCCTGGTACTTGGTGTATTGCGGCAGAGCGATGGTGGCCAGGATGCCGATGATCGCCACGACGATCAGCAGCTCGATCAGAGTGAAACCTTGTTGTTTTTTCATAGACACGCTCCATGCATGAGTCGGAATCTCATGATCTGAACAGGACTCAGCACAGCCCGTGCCAAGGCACCCGCACCCGCGCAGGCTGGGCGCGATCACGCTTTCGCGGTGTTTCCTACAACCTGCAACCGCACTATCTGACACTTTTTGTCACCTGCACCGAGGCGGTTTGGCGCTGTCACTTGACTAGGCTATAAGTCATGAACTGTCTGCATCCGGGATTCCCATGAATGACATCGCTCTGAGCGGTCTGGCCAAGCAATTGGTCCAGGCCGAACTGCTCACGGAAAAAAGCGCCCAACAAGCCTGGCAGCAAGCCCAGCGCAATCGCCTGTCGCTGGTCAGCTATCTGGTACAGAACAAACTGGTGAAGAGTTCGCAGGTTGCCGAAATCGCCTCGGAGCACTTCGGCATGGCGTTCCTCGACCTCAACTGCCTGGACAAGGAAACCCAGCCCAAGGGCCTGGTCAGCGAAAAACTGGTCCGCCAGCACCATGCCCTGCCCCTGTGGCGACGCGGCAACAAACTGTTCGTAGGGATCTCCGACCCAAGCAATCACCAGGCGATCAACGACATTCAGTTCAGTACCGGGCTGACCACCGAAGCCATCCTGGTGGAGGACGACAAGCTCACCGACGCCATCGAGAAATTCTTCGACACCCACGCCTCCGGCCTGGAAGACATGGCCGATGTCGACCTCGACGGGCTGGACGTCGAATCCGTCGATGACAGCAAACAGGACGCCATCGGTGGAATGGACGCCGACGACGCGCCGGTGGTGCGCTTCGTCCACAAGATGCTGCTGGACGCAATCAAGAGCGGCTCTTCCGACCTGCACTTCGAGCCCTACGAAAAAAACTACCGGGTGCGGGTGCGCACCGACGGCATCCTGCGCGAAGTGGCCAAACCGCCGATTCAACTGGCCGGACGCATCGCCGCCCGGCTGAAGGTCATGGCCAGCCTCGACATCTCGGAACGCCGAAAACCCCAGGACGGACGCCTGAAGATGCGCTTGTCGAAAACCAAGTCGATCGACTTCCGGGTCAACACCCTGCCGACCCTGTGGGGCGAAAAGGTGGTGATCCGGATCCTCGATCCGTCCAGCGCACAGATCGGCATCGACGCCCTCGGCTACGAGCCGGAGCAGAAAGAGCTGTACCTGGCCGCCCTGAAGCAGCCGCAAGGCATGATCCTGGTCACCGGCCCCACCGGTTCCGGCAAGACCGTGTCGCTGTACACCGGGCTCAACATCCTCAATACCGTCGACATCAACATCTCCACCGCCGAAGACCCGGTGGAGATCAACATGGAAGGCATCAACCAGGTCAACGTCAATCCGAAGCAGGGGCTGGATTTCGCCCAGGCCCTGCGCTCGTTCCTGCGTCAGGACCCGGACGTGATCATGGTCGGCGAGATCCGCGACCTCGAAACAGCGGAGATTGCGATCAAGGCGGCACAGACCGGTCACCTTGTACTGTCCACGCTGCACACCAACAGCGCCGCAGAAACGCTGACCCGCTTGCACAACATGGGCATTCCCGGTTTCAACATCGCCACGTCGGTCAGCCTGATCATCGCCCAGCGTCTGGCGCGCAAACTCTGCAGCCACTGCAAGAAGCCCATCGAGATTCCCCGCGAAACCCTGCTCAAGGAAGGCTTCCCCGAGGAACGCATCGGCGGTTTCACGATCTATGAGCCCGTCGGTTGCGATCACTGCAACGGCGGCTACAAGGGCCGCACCGGCATCTATGAAGTGGTCAGGAACACGCCCGAACTGCAGCGGCTGATCATGGCCGAGGGCAACTCACTGGAAATCGACAGCCAGATGCGCCTGGACGGCTTCAACGACCTGCGCACCTCGGGACTGATCAAGGCCATGCAAGGCATCACCAGCCTTGAAGAAATCAACCGGGTCACCAAGGACTGAACATGGCCGTCAAGGCAGCGAAAATCAGCGTCTACGCCTGGGAAGGCACGGACAAGAAAGGCAGCCGGATCAGCGGCGAACTGAGCGGGCAAAACCCCGCGCTGATCAAGGCCCAGTTGCGCAAGCAGGGCATCAACCCCGGCAAGGTGCGCAAGAAATCCGCGTCGTTGCTGAATTTCGGCAAACGCATCAAGCCGCTGGATATCGCCCTGTTCACCCGGCAGATGGCAACCATGATGAAGGCCGGCGTGCCGTTATTGCAGTCGTTCGACATCATCGGCGAAGGCTTCGAGAACCCTGCGATGCGCAAGCTGGTGGACGAGGTGAAACAGGAAGTCGCCGCCGGTAACAGCTTCGCCGCGGCCCTGCGCAAGAAGCCGCAATACTTCGACGAGTTGTACTGCAACCTGGTCGATGCCGGCGAGCAGTCCGGTGCCCTCGACACCCTGCTCGAGCGCGTGGCGACCTACAAAGAGAAGAGCGAAAGCCTCAAGGCCAAGATCAAGAAGGCCATGACCTACCCCACCGCCGTGATTCTGGTGGCGGCGGTCGTCACCGGCATTCTGCTGGTGAAAGTGGTGCCGCAGTTCCAGTCGGTGTTTTCCGGCTTCGGTGCCGAACTGCCGGCGTTTACCTTGATGGTGATCGGCCTGTCGGAGTTCATGCAGCAATGGTGGTGGGCGATTCTGGGTGTGCTGATTGTGGCGTTTTTCGGCACCCGCCATGCCTTGAAGAAATCCCAGGCCCTGCGTGACCGCCGAGATGCCTGGCTACTGAAACTGCCACTGGTGGGCACCATGATGTACAAGTCCGCCGTGGCCCGTTTTGCCCGGACCCTGTCGACCACGTTTGCCGCCGGCGTGCCGCTGGTCGAAGCGCTGGACTCGGTCGCCGGAGCCACCGGCAACGTGGTGTTCAAGCGCGCGGTGCTGCGCATTCGTCAGGACGTGGCCACCGGCATGCAGTTGAATTTCGCGATGCGCACCAGCGGAATCTTTCCGAACATGGCCGTGCAGATGACCGCCATCGGCGAAGAATCCGGCGCCCTGGACGACATGCTCGACAAGGTGGCCGGGTTCTACGAGGAAGAAGTGGATAACATGGTCGACAACCTCACCAGCCTGATGGAGCCTTTCGTCATGGTGGTACTCGGGGTGATCGTCGGCGGGCTGGTCGTGGCCATGTACCTGCCGATCTTCCAACTCGGCTCAGCGATCTGACATGCCCATCGACGAACTCTTCGCCCTCTATCCGCTGGCCTTTGTCTTCACTGCCCTAGTGCTCGGGCTGGTGGTCGGCAGCTTCCTCAATGTGGTGATCTGGCGTCTGCCGAAGATGCTCGAGCGCGAATGGCGCCAGCAGGCCCACGACGTGCTCGGGCTGCCCGTCGAAACGCCGTTGCCGGTCTACAACCTGATGTTGCCGCACTCGCAATGCCCGCATTGCGCTCACCGCATTCGTGCGTGGGAAAACATCCCGCTGCTCAGCTACCTGTTTTTGCGCGGGCGCTGCTCGTCATGCGCGGCGCCGATCAGCAAGCGTTATCCTCTGACCGAACTGGCCTGCGGCCTGCTCTCGGCGTTCATCGCCTGGCATCTGGGCTTCGGCTGGCCGGCATGCCTGCTGATCGTGCTGACCTGGGGCTTGCTGGCGATGAGCCTGATCGACACCGAGCATCAGCTGCTGCCCGACGTGCTGGTACTGCCGCTGCTGTGGCTGGGCTTGATCGTCAACAGCTTCGACCTGTTCGTCTCATTGCATGACGCGCTGTGGGGCACGGTGGCCGGTTACATGGCGCTGTGGTCGGTGTTCTGGCTGTTCAAGCTGCTCACCGGCAAGGACGGCATCGGTCACGGCGACTTCAAGCTGCTGGCACTGCTGGGGGCCTGGGGAGGCTGGCAGATTCTGCCGCTGACCATTCTCCTGTCGTCGCTGGTGGGTGCCGTACTGGGAGTGATTCTGCTCAAGCTGCGCGACCGGAAAACCTCGACGCCAATCCCCTTCGGGCCCTATCTGGCAATTGCCGGCTGGATTGCCTTGCTCTGGGGTGGTCAAATAACCGACTTCTATTGGCAGTTTGTCGGTTTGAAATGAATACCCCTGTGGAAAAACCCTGGATTCTCGGCCTGACCGGCGGCATCGGCAGCGGCAAAAGCGCTGCCGCCCAGCACTTCATCGATCTTGGTATCCACGTCGTGGACGCCGATCATGCGGCGCGCTGGGTAGTCGAGCCTGGGCGCCCGGCGCTGGCGAAGATTGCCGAGCACTTCGGCCCTGAGGTCCTGCAGGCCGATGGCACGCTGGATCGCGCGGCGTTGCGCAAGTTGATTTTCGAAGTGCCGGAGCAACGCCGCTGGCTCGAAGCGCTGCTGCATCCGCTGATCGCCGAGGAAATCGCCCATCACCTGGCGCTGGCAAAATCACCTTACGCGATTCTGGTTTCACCGCTGTTGATCGAGTCCGGACAGTACGCGATGACCCAGCGAATCCTGGTGATCGATGCCCCGCAGCAACTGCAGATCGAACGCACCCTGCAGCGTGACCAGACCAGCGAACAGCAGGTCCAGGCGATCCTCAAGGCCCAATCCAGCCGCGAAGACCGCGTGAGCCGTGCCGATGATGTGGTGGTCAACGACCGCGACCTCGCCTGGCTCCACAGCGAAGTCGAGCGCCTGCATCACTTTTACCTGACTTTATCCGGAGGCCAGTCATGAGCCAGACCCCAACCGTTAATTGCCCGACCTGCGGCGCCCCGGTGGAATTCACCCCCGCAAACAAATTCCGGCCGTTCTGCTCGGACCGCTGCAAACTGATCGACCTCGGTGCCTGGGCGTCGGAAGAACACAAGATTCCGGTGGCCCCGGATGCCGAGGACGAACTGTTTTCCGGCGACTTCGACCCGCGCCACTGATCCCGCTCAGGGCCGCATGAAGCCGTAGTCCTGATCGTCGTCGAGGTTTTCCGCCAGAAAGCGCAACTCGTCGGCCAGGTCTTCGGCGTTGCGCACCGCCTTGCTCTGCTGCACCACCGCACTGAGCAAGGCGCGCAAGCTCAGGCCCGGATCGAATCCCACCTCCTGCGCCATCTCCAGACTCTGCCGGGTTTCCTGCCTCGCCCACTCGTAAACGCTCATGCCGCTGCTCCTGAAGGGATTTGGCCGAGCATGAAATGCCGCGCGCGGTGTGGATTTGATGTGGATCAAGACTTGGGATCGTCGTCCTTCCAGGGCGCCGAAAGGTAGCGGGTGCGGTTGAAGGTCTCCAGCCATTCCGGGCAGAACACCACCAGCGCGCTGATTACCATGCCGTTGATGAACGCCTCCGGAAAAATCAGCAGCCACAGATAACCGATGAAATCTTCCAGCCATTCGGGCATGGCGAACAGGCCGTCGTACCACAGCAAGGTCAGGCTCAGAATCAGACATGACAGCGCCGACAAGGCCGCCGCGAAGAAGCCGGAGCAGAAGATATACACAAACGGATTACGCGGTTGCGCCCGTTCGACCAGAATCGCCACCCCTTCGGTGATCAGCACCGGCAGCAGGATCAGCAACGCGCCGTTGACCCCGACCGCCACCAGATCCTGGCGTCCCAGCAGAACCAGCCCGATCTGCGCCACCAGACCGCCGACAATCGCCAGTGGCCAGTCGAGCAGCAAGGTCACGGCGGTCATGCCGATGAAGTGATACGACACGCCCGTGTCGAAATCCCTGCGCACCATCCACAACAGAAACAGCGCGAACACGGTGCCGAACAGCAAGTGCTGACGACGGCTGTCGCTGAACAGTTCGACCCACGGCGCACGACAGATCGCCCAGAGCAGCACCGGCAGGTAAACCAGCCAGCCGATGGCCAGACTCGTCGATGACAGCAGTTCTGCACCGATCATGATCACATCACCTTCATTCGCACCGCAGACTCCCTTGATTGGCGCTCCTGTGTCGAAGTCTACACCGCCACCCGGGTGAATCTGCCGATGCAAAGCTTTCTGCTTGTCGCAATTGAACGCTAAGCTTGGGCCTATGGATGACTCAGATTATTTACGCCTGCTGACCATCGCGGCCGAGCAGGCCAACGCGTTCCTGTCCAATGCCCGCAAATGGGAGCGTGAGCGTTGGGTCTGCCAGCGCCTGCTGCAAGGCTTGAATATCCCCTATCGCGCCGACGAATTCGCCCCGGCCGGCGAGCCGCCGGACGTGTTGTTTCGCGATGCCAACTTCGAGGTATTTTTCGTCCTCGACGAAGGCCGCCGGCTCAACGATGAATGGCGCGACGAGCTGCAACGTCGGCGCAGTGCGTTTTCCCTGAGCCAACTGGTGCGTCGCGAAGCCAAGCCACGACGGATTCCGGCCAACGAATTTCTGCTGAGGCTGGCGCCGACCCTGCGCAAGAAAGCGCACAACTACAAGGAACGCGGCATGGACCTGGGCGAGCTCGACATCATCGCCTTCGCCAGCCTCAAGCGCGAAGTGCTCGACCTCAACAGCCACTTTCCACCGCCCACCGAATATCTGCGTCAGGGCTGGCGCTCGCTGTCACTGGTCGGGCCGACGTTCGCCCGGGTGTTGTTCGCTCACCCCGATGCACCGGATTTCCTGCGCAGCAATCTGGGTCGCAGCATTCTGTTCGATGTCGGGATCAGCCTGTAAGCCCTAAGCAGGATGGCGCAAACACTGGCCGGATGTTACAAAAGCGCAATCATTCGCCCGGATGACATGCGCCGTTCAACGCTCGCAGACAAACCGCTGTAACGTCTGCGCATTCAGCAACGTCTATCCCTGACGAGGCCTCATATGACCAGCCGCCTGAACCCCGAAGACCAGAAGCATGTCGAAGAGTACCTGCAGTTGTCCCAGCACCGTGTCGAGCGCCGGCCATTCCGGCCGTGGATGCTCCTGGTGGTGGTGCTGGCAGCGACCATCGGTCTGGGCCTGTTGAGCCGATTTATCAGTTACCTGACGCTATGAGCTGCATCGCGCTCGCTTGGGTTACGACGACAACGATTTCCTTTAAAAACCTTGCGAGCTATCACCATGTCCCATCGTATTGTCATTGTCGGCGGCGGCGCCGGCGGTCTGGAGTTGGCTACCCGTCTGGGTAAGACTCTGGGCAAGCGCGGCACCGCCAGCATCATGCTGGTCGACGCGAACCTGACGCACATCTGGAAACCGCTATTGCACGAAGTGGCCGCCGGATCGCTGAACTCCTCCGAAGACGAACTCAACTATGTCGCCCAGGCCAAATGGAACCACTTCGAGTTCCAGCTGGGGCGCATGAGCGGGCTCGATCGTGAGCAGAAGAAGATCCAGCTCGCCGCCACCTACGACGAAAACGGCGTGGAGCTGGTGCCGGCGCGGGAAGTGCCCTACGACTCGCTGGTGATCGCGGTCGGCAGCACCACCAACGATTTCGGCACCCAGGGCGCGGCGCAGCACTGCCTGTTCCTCGACACCCGCAAACAGGCCGAGCGTTTCCACCAGCAACTGCTCAATCACTACCTGCGTGCTCACGCCGGGCAAACCGATGTGGTTCAGCAGATCAGCGTGGCCATCGTCGGCGCCGGCGCCACTGGCGTTGAACTGGCGGCCGAGCTGCACAACGCCGCCCATGAACTGGCGGCCTATGGTCTGGACCGGATCAAACCGGAAAACATGCACATCACCCTGATCGAAGCCGGGCCACGGGTGCTGCCGGCGCTGCCGGAACGCATCAGCGGGCCGGTGCACAAGACCCTGGAAAAGCTCGGGGTCAACGTGATGACCAACGCCTCGGTCAGCCAGGTCACCGCCGACAGCCTGATCACTGCCGATGGCAACGAGATCAAGGCCAGCCTGAAAGTCTGGGCCGCCGGGATCCGCGCACCGGGTTTCCTCAAGGACATCGATGGCCTGGAAACCAACCGCATCAACCAGCTGCAAGTGCTGCCGACGCTGCAGACCACCCGCGACGAAAACATTTTCGCCTTCGGCGATTGCGCCGCCTGCCCGCAACCGGGTTCGGATCGTAACGTGCCGCCACGGGCCCAGGCTGCGCACCAGCAGGCGTCGTTGCTGGCCAAGTCGCTGAAACTGCGGATCGAAGGCAAGACCCTGCCGGAGTACAAGTACACCGACTACGGCTCGCTGATTTCGCTGTCGCGTTTTTCGGCTGTGGGTAACTTGATGGGCAACCTGACCGGAACCGTGATGCTCGAAGGCTGGCTGGCGCGGATGTTCTACGTGTCGCTGTACCGCATGCACCAGATGGCGCTGTACGGACCATTCCGCACCGCCATGCTGATGCTGGGCAGCAAGATCGGACGCGGCACCGAGCCACGCCTGAAGCTGCACTGATGTAAAAACCGCGGGGGCGGGCCGGCTCGTCCCCGCGGTTTTTGTCTTCTACTGTATCTGCCCCCCGCTTTCCCACCTTCGCTTACAAACCTCCCGCTCCTCGACACAGACGCGATACACCGCCACCGCTTAATGGCCACACCCGAGCGCACCTGCTCCGGATTGATCGCCCTTAACGTGTGGTTGCGCAGTGCAACCGAAGGAGAATGAAATGACCCGCACTTCGAAAATTGGCAAAACCTCCCTTGGCCTGGTCGGCGCCGTACTGGCCGGCGGCCTGATGCTGTCCGGCTCGGTGTTCGCCGCACAACCGCTGGCCCAGGGCTACATGGTCGCCTCGGCCGAGACCTCGGTGAAAACTCCGGAAGGCAAATGCGGTGAAGGCAAATGCGGCGATGCGTCGATGGCCAAAACCGACACCGATGGTGATGGCAAAGTCTCCCGCGCCGAATTCCTGAAGGTCGCGCCGCACTCCGACTTCGACAAGATCGACACCAACCACGATGGCTTCATCGACGAGCAAGAGGCTTACGACAACGTCAAAGCCAACTACGAAGCCAACGGCAAGAAAATGCCCAAAGGCCTGTTCGAACACCTGAAAGAGCGTGACGGTGCCTGATATCAGTCCGTCCCGGCAAAAACAAAGCCGCGCATTCTCTGAGGAGATGCGCGGCTTTTTTTGCGGCCTGAGAAATTACAGCTGGAAGCGCCGCACCATGCCCTGCAATGCATTGGCGAGTTTCGACAGCTCATGGCTGGACGCGCTGGTCTGGTCGGCGCCGGCCGCCGAACGTACCGACAGGTCGCGAATGTTCACCAGATTACGATCCACTTCCCGCGCCACTTGCGCCTGCTCTTCGGCGGCACTGGCGATCACCAGATTGCGTTCATGGATCTCATGCACCGACGCGGTGATGGTTTGCAGCGCCTCACCCGCCCGCTCGGCCAGCACCAGCGTGGTGGACGCACGCGAGGCACTGGCTTGCATCGACTCCAGCGCCAGGCTCGAACCGTTGCGCATGCCTTGCACCATCTGCTCGATTTCCTGAGTCGATTGTTGCGTGCGATAGGCCAGCGCCCGGACTTCGTCGGCGACCACGGCAAACCCGCGTCCGCTCTCCCCCGCCCGCGCCGCTTCGATGGCGGCGTTGAGCGCCAGCAGGTTGGTCTGTTCGGCAATCGCGCGGATAACGTCCAGCACCTTGCCGATGTCTTGCGACTGGTTGGCCAGGGATTGCACCAACTCACCGGTATGCTGCACTTCACTGGCCAGGGCGTTGATGGCACTGGCGGTTTCACTGACCCGTTCTTGCCCCAAATGCGCCGATTCGCTGGACTGGCGTGTCGCGTCGGAGGTCGACACCGCATTGCGTGCGACTTCCTCGACCGCCGTGGTCATCTCGTTGACGGCGGTGGCGGCCTGTTCGATTTCGTTGTTCTGTTGTTGCAGGCCCTGGGTGCTGTCGAGCGTGACGGCATTGAGCTCATCGGCGGCAGTCGCCAGTTGCGTCGCAGAACCGTTGATGCCCTGCAGGGTTTCGCGCAGGTTCTGTTGCATGGTCGCCAGCGCCTTGAGCAATCGGCTGACTTCGTCGTTGCCCTGGGTCTCGATCGGTCGGGTCAAATCCCCTTTCGCAACACTTTCTGCTGCGCTGACGGCAGTGCTCAACGGGCGAACGATGCTGCGGGTGAGCAACATAGCCAGGGCTACGGTCGCCAATGCCGCCAGTGCGATGAACAGGCTGACGATGGTGCGCGAGGTTTCGTAGTGGGCGGCGGAGTTGCTGCTTTCTGCCGCGACCTGCTTGGCGAAGAGATCCGCCAGGTCATTGAGTTGCTTGCCCGAGCCGTCGACCACGGTTTTCATGTCGACCAGCAGCAGCTTGGTCAACTCGTCGCGTTTGCCTCGCTGGGCGAGGACGAACGATTGCGCGATGCCGGCGCGGTAAGCTGCGAAGGTTTTCTTGAACTGATCGTACAACTGCTGGCCTTCCGGAGTGGTCACCAGCCGGTCGTACGCGGCGATCTTCTCGCTCAGTTCCTTGTCGCGGGTGTCCATCTGGCTGCGGTAAGTTGCAACGTTGTTCGGGTCCGGATCCAGCGCCATGCGCAGAGAAATGGTGCGGATGCGCAGCATGATCTCGCGGATCTCGTCACCGCCACGAATGCTCGGCAGCCACTGGTTCTCCACCGCGACCTCGCTCTCGCGGATGCTCGACATCTGCCCCAGGGCAAACACGCCAAGCAGCGCCACCAGCACCGCGATCAGGGCGAAGCCCAAGGCCGCACGGGGAGCAATATTCAACTGACGAAGCAACATGACGAACGCCCTTTTTCTTGTATTGGCAGGATTCAAGGGGCGATCGATGGCAGGCCCCTTTCGTTAGCGGGCTATCGGCAAGTTGTACGATGACTTGAGCGAAGGGCAAAAAAAATCCCCGTATCTTTCGATACGAGGATTTTTAATATGGTCGGGGTAAGGGGATTCGAACTCCTGACATCCTGCTCCCAAAGCAGGCGCGCTACCGGACTGCGCTATACCCCGGTAAAAAAAAGGCGACCTTTCAAAGATCGCCTTCTTCGATCAGCGCTTTTGGCCTCTGATCTTAAGATTCGATCCCAGCGTTAACTGGTTTCAAAAATGGTGGGTCGTGTGGGATTCGAACCTACGACCAATTGGTTAAAAGCCAACTGCTCTACCAACTGAGCTAACGACCCAAAAATGGTCGGGGTAAGGGGATTCGAACTCCTGACATCCTGCTCCCAAAGCAGGCGCGCTACCGGACTGCGCTATACCCCGGCTTGAAATTGGCTCCGTGACCAGGACTCGAACCTGGGACCCAATGATTAACAGTCATTTGCTCTACCGACTGAGCTATCACGGAACTACACATTTCAATTTACTACGGTGAAACTTGCAGCTTCTCGACATCGTTTTCGCATCGCTGCGTTCGTGTGTCTGAGGCGCGCTATTCTACAACCTAGAACACCTCTGTCAACCCCCTAAATTGCTTTCAAGTTAATGATTTGCAACTTATTTCAGATTTCTGCCCAGTGAGCTGAAACCGTGTTGGTGACTGACTGCGGGGCGCACTTTACAAGCCTTTTCCTTTGAGTTCAACAGCCTAACGAAAAAAAAGGCCTCGCATTGCGAGGCCTTGCTTACTTCACCAACCAAAGCTGTCAGTTGAACGTGATCTCGTCGTTCTCCACGACGCCGGTCGCGGTCTCGCCCGGCAGGAAGCGTCCCGACAGGATCAACTGCGCCAACGGGTTCTCGATCCAGCGCTGGATCGCCCGTTTCAGCGGCCGTGCACCGTAGACCGGGTCGTAACCGACGGCAATCAGCTTGTCCATCGCCTCCGGGCTCAGTTCCAGCTTCAGCTCGCGCTCGGCCAGACGACTGCGCAGACGACCCAGCTGGATCTCGGTAATGCCCGCGATCTGATCCCGCGCCAGAGGCTCGAAGATCACCACTTCGTCGACCCGGTTGATGAACTCCGGACGGAAGTGGGTGGAAATCGCATCCATCACCGCTGCCCGTTGTGCTTCGCGATCACCCACCAGTTCCTGGATCTGCATCGAACCCAGGTTGGAGGTCATGACGATCACGGTATTGCGGAAATCCACCGTACGACCGTGGCTGTCGGTCAGGCGACCATCCTCCAGCACTTGCAGCAGAATGTTGAACACATCCGGGTGCGCCTTCTCGACTTCGTCCAGCAGGATCACCGAGTAAGGCTTGCGCCGTACCGCTTCGGTCAGGTAACCGCCCTCTTCGTAACCGACGTAGCCTGGTGGTGCACCGATCAGCCGTGCCACGGAATGTTTCTCCATGAACTCGGACATGTCGATCCGCACCATCGCCTCTTCAGTATCAAAGAGGAATTCGGCCAGTGCCTTGCACAGCTCGGTTTTACCGACACCGGTCGGGCCGAGGAACATGAACGAGCCGCTCGGACGGTTCGGGTCGGACAACCCGGCACGGGATCGCCGCACCGCGTTGGCCACTGCAACCACCGCTTCGTCCTGGCCGATCACGCGCTGGTGCAACAGGCTTTCCATTTTCATCAGTTTGTCGCGCTCGCCTTCGAGCATTTTCGACACGGGAATACCGGTCCACTTCGAAACGACTTCGGCGATTTCCTCTTCGGTCACCTTGCTGCGCAGCAACTGGTTCTCGCTCTTGCCGTGCTGGTCGACCATTTGCAGGCTGCGTTCCAGATCCGGGATCACCCCGTACTGCAACTCGGCCATGCGGTTCAGGTCGCCTTTGCGGCGCGCGGCTTCCAGTTCCTGACGGGACTGTTCGATCTTCTGCTGAATCTGCGCAGAACCCTGTACCTCGGCTTTTTCCGAGTTCCAGATTTCTTCCAGATCCGAGTACTCACGCTCGTGACGGTCGATTTCTTCCTGGAGTTTCTCCAGGCGTTTCTTCGCCGCGTCGTCGCTTTCTTTCTTCAGTGCCTGGGATTCCACCTTCAACTGAATCAGGCGACGCTCCAGACGATCCAGCACCTCCGGCTTGGAATCGATCTCCATACGGATGCGGCTGGCGGCTTCGTCGATCAGGTCGATCGCCTTGTCCGGCAACTGCCGGTCAGTGATGTAGCGATGGCTGAGCTTGGCTGCCGCAATGATCGCACCGTCGGTGATCGCCACTTTGTGGTGAACCTCGTAACGCTCCTTGAGGCCACGCAGGATCGCGATGGTGTCTTCTTCGCTCGGCTCGTCCACCAGCACTTTCTGGAAGCGCCGCTCGAGGGCCGCATCCTTCTCTATATATTGGCGGTACTCGTTGAGCGTGGTCGCACCGACGCAATGCAGCTCGCCACGGGCCAGGGCCGGCTTGAGCATGTTGCCGGCGTCCATCGAGCCTTCGCCCTTGCCGGCGCCGACCATGGTGTGCAGTTCGTCGATGAACAGAATGATCTGCCCTTCCTGCTTCGACAGCTCGTTGAGCAGCGCTTTCAGGCGCTCTTCGAACTCGCCGCGATACTTGGCACCGGCAATCAGCGCCCCCATATCGAGGGACAGCAGACGCTTGCCGCGCAGGCCATCCGGCACTTCGCCGTTGATGATGCGCTGGGCCAGACCTTCGGCAATCGCGGTTTTACCCACGCCAGGCTCGCCGATCAGCACCGGGTTGTTCTTGGTCCGGCGCTGCAGGACCTGAATGGTGCGACGGATTTCATCGTCACGGCCGATCACCGGGTCGAGCTTGCCGTCTTCGGCGCGCTTGGTCAGGTCGACGGTGTATTTATCCAGCGCCTGACGCGACTCTTCGTGGTTGGCGTCGTTGACCGCCTCGCCACCGCGCAGGTTGTTGATGGCGTTTTCCAGCGCCTTTTTGCTCACGCCCTGGCCGAGCAGCAACTTGCCGAGCTTGCTGTTCTCGTCCATCGCCGCGAGCAGTACCAGCTCGCTGGAAATGAACTGGTCGCCCTTCTGCTGGGCCAGACGGTCGGCCTGGTTGAGCAGGCGCGCCAGATCCTGCGACATGTTCACGTCGCCGGTCGGGTTCTGGATTTTCGGTAATTGATCGAGCTCTTTGGTCAGCTCTTTACGCAGGCTGTTGACGTCGAAGCCCACCTGCATCAACAGGGGTTTGATCGAACCACCCTGCTGTTCAAGCATGGCTTGCATCAAATGCGCCGGCTCGATGGCCGGATGATCGTGGCCGACAGCCAGGGATTGGGCATCGGACAACGCCAACTGTAATTTGCTGGTTAAACGGTCTATACGCATGGGTCACCTTCCTTTTGAGCAGGCCGGACCTAAAAAACCATCCTGAATAAAGAAACCTGCCAGATACCGCTATAGATGCGGTCGATTCTGGAAGATTCAAGCGTGGGACAGTTGATGCAGATCAGACAGTTTAGCGGGTGAGCCAAACCAGGGAGGCGAAGCGACCGGTGCGCGATGCACGGCGATAAGAGAAGAAGCGCGGATCGGTCACGGTGCAGAAACCGCCACCATAAACAGCCGTGACACCGCGAACCGCCAGACGCAGGCGCGCCAGCTTATAGATGTCGGCCATGAACTTGCCGGCATTGTGGCTCGGGACAAAGGCTGTCGCGACTTCGGGCAATTGATTGATGAAGACTTCCCGGACTTCCGGGCCGACTTCGAAGGCTTGCGGACCGATGGCCGGGCCGAGCCAGACCAGGATGTCTTCGGTAGGTACATCCAGACTGTCGAGGGTCGCTTCCAGCACGCCTGCCGCCAGCCCACGCCAACCGGCATGCGCCGCTGCCACGCGCGTACCGGCACGGTCGCAGAACAGCGCCGGCAGGCAATCGGCGGTCATTGCCGCACAAGCGATACCCGGTGTTGCCGTCCAGCTGGCATCCGCCGTGGCTACAACCGACGGATCAGCATGCGCCACGGCAATCCCGTGCACTTGCTGCAACCAGGCAGGCCTTATAGAGAAGTGATCAGTCAATCGCCGACGGTTTTCGGCGACGGCCTCAGGACGATCATCGACATGATCGCCCAGATTGAGGCTGTCGAACGGCGCCTCGCTGACGCCGCCCTCGCGGGTGGTGACACAGGCCTTGACGCTGGCCGGCGCGGGCCAGTCCGGCGTCAGCCAGTTCATCCGACGAATGCCTCGCGATCCTGCTTGAGCAGGGTCAGCAGCCAGACCAGATCTTCCGGTAACGGCGATTCCCAGCTCATGCGCTCACCGGTGGTCGGGTGATCCAGCTCGAGGAACCGTGCGTGCAGGGCCTGACGCGGGAAGTGTTTCAGCGATTCGACCATGGTCTGGCTCGCCGCCGGCGGAATGCGGAAACGACCGCCGTACGCCGGATCGCCGACCAACGGGAAGTTGATGTGCGCCATGTGTACGCGGATCTGGTGGGTACGACCGGTTTCCAGCTTCACTCGTACGTGAGTGTGGGAACGGAAACGCTCCAGCACGCGATAGTGGCTGACCGCAGGCTTGCCGCCTTCCATCACCGCCATGCGCTGGCGCTGCTGGCCGTGACGACCGATCGGGGCGTTGATCTTACCACCGGCCGTCACCACGCCGATCACGATGCACTCGTAGATCCGGCTGACACTGCGGCTTTGCAGCTGCGCGACCAGTTTGGTCTGCGCCTGGATGGTCTTGGCCACCACCATCAGACCGGTGGTGTCCTTGTCCAGACGATGCACGATGCCGGCACGCGGGACATTGATGATGTCCGGCACGTGGTGCAGCAAGGCATTGAGCAAGGTGCCATCGGCGTGGCCGGCAGCCGGGTGCACCACCAGGCCCGCAGGCTTGTTGATCACCAGGATGTCGTCGTCTTCATAGACGATGTCGAGCTCGATGTCCTGGGCGACCCATTCACCCTGGGCCTCCTGCTCGGCGGTCAGCTCAAGGACGGCACCGCCATGAACGATGTCGCGCGGGCGGATGACCGCCCCGTCCACAGTCAGGCGACCTTCTTTGATCCAGGCGGAAAGGCGCGAGCGGGAGTGCTCTGCGAAGAGTTGGGCGGCGACTTGATCGAGGCGTTGGCCGCCCAATTCGGACGGCACCTCTGCGCGAAGTTCAATTTTATCGGACATGCTCGGACTGGGCGTCGGCTACAGCCTTTGGTTTCGGCTGCGCGCTTGTGGTTAAATACGGCGTCTTTTGCCCCGGGGCTTTTCAACGGGGCGCTCATCATAACAGGACGGCCCCGCCCAAGACAGCGGCCGTCATAGGGACGCAAGCCGCCATGCAAGTGAAACACCTGCTGCTGATCGCCATCCTCGCATTGACCGCTGCTTGCTCATCGAAGGAAGTCGTAGACGAAAACCTGAGCGAAACCGAGCTGTACCAGCAGGCTCAAAAGGACCTGGACAACAACAGTTACACCAGTGCCACCGCCAAGCTGAAGGCTCTGGAGTCGCGCTATCCGTTCGGTCGCTACGCAGATCAGGCACAACTTGAACTGATTTATGCGAACTACAAGAACTCGGAGCCGGAAGCTGCAAAATCCGCCGCCGAGCGCTTCATTCGTCTGCACCCACAGCACCCGAACGTCGATTACGCCTACTACCTGAAGGGCCTGACTTCGTTCGACCAGGACGTCGGCCTGCTGGCGCGCTTCCTGCCGCTGGACATGACCAAGCGTGACCCGGGTGCTGCCCGCGACTCCTACAACGAGTTCGCCCAGCTGACCAGCCGCTACCCGAACAGCCGCTACGCGCCGGACGCCAAGCAGCGCATGATCTACCTGCGCAACCTGCTGGCGGCCTACGAAATCCACGTGGCCGACTACTACCTGACCCGTCAGGCCTACGTCGCCGCCGCCAACCGTGGCCGTTATGTAGTGGAAAACTTCCAGGAAACCCCATCGGTCGGTGACGGCCTGGCGGTGATGACCGAAGCCTACCAGCGTCTGCACCTCGACGAGCTGGCGGCCACCAGCCTGGAAACCCTGAAGCTCAACTACCCGAACCACCCGAGCCTGAAAGACGGTCAGTTCGTACCGTCGGTCGCCGAAGCCGACAACCGTTCGTGGCTGAGCAAGGCCACTCTGGGTCTGATCGAATCCCGTCCGCCGCTGCCGCCGGGAGAGACCCGCGCCAACCAGGACGTGCAGAAGCAGTTCCAGGACGCGAAAGACGCGATCCCGAACGAGCTCAAGCCTAAAGACGAAAACGGCGAAGTGATCGAAGCGCCGGAGCCGGAGTCCAGCAACAGCGACCGCTCCATTTTCAGCTACCTGACCTTCGGTCTGTTCGACTGATCACTTCGGTGATGCAAAAAAGGGAGATCTTCGGATCTCCCTTTTTTATTGCCGCGTTTTATTGCGCTGTGCGCCTGTCGAGTCCTTGGCTAAACTGCCGGATCATCAGCCAAAAAGCCGCCCATCATGCTTCGTCTACTCTTCTGGATCGCCCTGATCGCTGCCGCCGTCTGGCTCTGGCGCAAATTCAAGGCGCCTGTAGCACCCACGCAATCCCCCCGCGAACAGGATGCCGCACCGATGGTGCGTTGCGCCCATTGCGGTGTGCACCTGCCACGCGACCGCGCGCTGAGCCTTCGTCAACAGTGGTATTGCAGCCAGGCTCATCTCGAGCAAGGCCCCGGTTCCAGTGATCGCTGAGGCGACCGACGCCACTCGCAAACAGGCCCAGCGACTGCTGCGCCTCTATCACCTCTACCGTCTGAGCGTCGGCATCACCCTGGTGCTGCTGATCTCCAGCAACATGGACAACCGCCTGCTGACATCGGCCGACGACGAGCTGCTGCGCAATGGCAGCTGGTTGTACCTGGTGCTGAATATCCTGCTGGTGGTGTTCCTGGAGAACATCCGCCGTCCGGCCCAGTTGTTCGGGCTGGCCCTGGTCGACATCCTGCTGCTGTGCGGCTTGTTCTACGCCGCCGGCGGCGTGGCCAGTCCGGTCGGCAATCTGCTGATCGTCTCGGTAGCCATCAGCAACACGCTGTTGAAACGGCGTATCGGCGTGCTGATCGCGGCCATCGGTGCACTCGGCATTGTCGGTCTCAGCTTCCTGCTGAGCTTCAGCCATCCCCTGAGCGCCAACGAATACCTGCAAGCGGGAACTCTCGGCGCCCTGTGTTTTGCCGGAGCGCTGCTGGTGCAAGGCTTGATCCGTCGCCTCGAAGTCAGCGAGACCCTCGCCGAACAACGGGCCAGCGAGGTGGTCAGCCTCGAAGCTCTCAACGCCTTGATCCTGCAACGCATGCGCACCGGCATCCTGGTCCTCGACGAACAACGCCGGGTGCAACTGGCCAACCACAGCGCCCGGACGCTGCTGGCGCAGTCGCCCCTTGAGGGGCATTTGATCGATGACTATTCGATCGCACTGGTCGAGCGCCTGAACCTTTGGCTGAACAATCCGACCCTGCGCCCGCAGAGCCTGAAAATCGCCGCCAACGGCCTGGAACTGCAACCGAGCTTCATCGCCCTGGAGCAGAGCCCGAACCGTCAGACCCTGGTGTTTCTCGAAGACCTCGCGCAAATCGCCCAGCAGGCCCAGCAACTGAAGCTCGCCGCGCTCGGGCGCCTGACCGCCGGCATCGCCCACGAGATCCGCAACCCGTTGGGCGCCATCAGTCATGCCGCACAGTTGCTGCGGGAATCCGAGGAACTCGATGGCGCGGACCGGCGTCTGACGCAGATCATCCAGGATCACTCCCAGCGCATGAACCGAGTCATTGAAAACGTCCTGCAACTGTCCCGCCGCCAGCAGAGCGCGCCGCAACGGCTGGATCTCGAGCCCTGGCTCGAGCACTTCGTCGAGGAAAGCCGCGAACAGGCCAGCGAGCACCAACGGATTCATCTGAACATCGAAACCGGGGATTTCCGCACCCTGATGGACCCGGGGCAACTGACGCAAATTCTCGACAATCTGTTGCGCAATGGCTGGCGACACAGCGCCCTGCTGCACGATCCGGCGCAGGTCTGGCTGCGGCTGTTCATCGACCCCGAGAGCCAGCTGGCCGTGCTCGAAGTCCAGGACAACGGCCCCGGCGTGGCGCTGGATCAGCAGGCGCATCTGTTCGAACCTTTCTTCACCACCAGCAGCCAGGGCACCGGCCTTGGGCTTTATCTGTCCCGTGAGCTGTGCGAAAGCAACCAGGCCCGCCTAGACTTCAAACCACGCCAAGGCGGCGGCTGCTTTCGCATCACCTTTGCTCACGGACGGAAACAAAGTTGAACACGAGCCCACGGCAAAAAATCCTCATCGTCGACGACGAACCGGATATCCGCGAACTCCTGGAAATCACCCTGGGACGGATGAAACTCGACACCTTCAGCGCACGCAACCTCGGCGAAGCCCAGGCGCTGCTGAACCGCGACACCTTCGACCTGTGCCTGACCGACATGCGCCTGCCGGACGGCACCGGGCTGGACCTGGTGCAGCACATCCAGCAACGCTACCCTCAATTGCCGGTGGCGATGATCACCGCCTATGGCAGCCTGGAAACGGCGATCAACGCCCTGAAAGCCGGGGCTTTCGACTTCCTGACCAAACCGGTGGATCTCACTCGACTGCGCGAGCTGGTTGCCACCGCATTGCGGATGCCGGCAACCGGCGGTGTCTGTACCTCGATTGACCGGCGCCTGCTCGGTGACTCGTTGCCGATGCGCAACCTGCGCAAGCAGATCGACAAGCTGGCCCGCAGTCAGGCGCCGGTCTATATCAGTGGCGAGTCCGGCAGCGGCAAGGAACTGGTCGCCCGCCTGATTCACGAGCAAGGCCCGCGCGCCAGCCAATCGTTCGTGCCGGTGAATTGCGGGGCGATTCCTTCGGAATTGATGGAGAGCGAGTTCTTCGGGCACCGCAAAGGCAGTTTCACGGGGGCGGTGGACGATAAGCCGGGCCTGTTCCAGGCCGCCCATGGCGGGACGCTGTTTCTCGATGAAGTAGCGGACTTGCCGCTGTCGATGCAGGTCAAGCTGCTGCGGGCGATACAGGAAAAAGCCGTGCGCAGCGTCGGCGGCCAGCAGGAAACCGTGGTCGATGTGCGCATTTTGTGTGCCACCCACAAGGATCTGGACGCCGAAGTCGCCGCCGAACGCTTTCGGCAGGATCTGTATTACCGGCTGAACGTGATTGAACTGCGGGTGCCTTCTCTGCGCGAACGTCGTGACGATATCGAGGCATTGGCCAGCCATATGCTCAAGCGTCTGGCCCACGGCACTGGCCAGCCGGCGGCACGCCTGCATCCTCAAGCGCTGGAGGCCTTGAAGAACTACCGTTTTCCGGGGAATGTCCGGGAGTTGGAGAACGTCCTTGAGCGTGCGCACACCCTGTGCGAAAACCGCACGATCGAGGCCGACGACCTGCGCCTGAGCGAAGGCAATTGCACAGCCGAAGGCGGCATTGCCGATCTCACGCAGATCGACAACCTGGAAGACTATCTGGAAAACGTCGAGCGCAAACTGATCCTGCAGGCGCTGGAAGAAACCCGCTGGAACCGTACTGCAGCGGCCCAGCGGTTGAATCTGTCATTCCGTTCGATGCGCTACAGGCTCAAGAAGCTCGGCCTGGATTAAATGCGCCCGGTCGGGGCATACGGCGCCGGATCGATGATCGGCGCTCGCCCCAGCATCACATCGGCAAACAGCTGACAGGAAGCAGGCGCCAGCACCAGTCCGTTACGGTAATGCCCGCAGTTGAGCCACAAGCCATCAACACCGGGCACCCGCCCGATATAGGGAATGCCTTCCGGCGAGCCGGGGCGCAACCCGGCCCAGTGCCCCACCACTTCGGCATCCGCCAGCGCCGGCAGCAACTCCACGGCCGACGCTTTCAGGCTTTCCAGAGCGTTTTCGGTAGGGGTCTTGTCGAAACCTTCGTGCTCCAGCGTACTGCCGATCAGGATGTGCCCGTCGCGGCGCGGAATCGCATAACGCCCCTTGGCCAGTACCATGCTCGGCAGGAAGTCCGCCGCGCACTTGTAGAGAATCATCTGGCCTTTGACCGGTTCCACCGGCAGCGACAGATTCAGCGTCTTGAGCAGTTCGCCGCTCCACGCCCCCGCCGCCAGCACCACCTGATCGCCGTTGATAACGCCTTTCGACGTTTGCACACCGACAACCTTCTCGTCCTCACGGACAAACCCGCTGACCTCACATTGTTCGTGAATCGTCACGTTCGGCAATGCCTGCAACGCGGCTTTCAGCGACTTCACCAGCCGTGGGTTGCGTACGTTGGCCACGTCGGCCATGTAGATCGCCCGGGAAAAACCGCAGCCAAGTACCGGCACCGCATCATGGGCCGCCGAGATATCCACAGCCCGCAGCGGACGGTTTTCCCGCTCGGCCCAGGCCAGCGCTTCGGCTTCGTCGTCCAGGTCCAGCCAGTACAGTCCGGTGGTGTGGACTTCAGGATCGACACCGGTGTCGGCAAACAATCGCTCGCCCAGCTGTGGATAAAAGTCCTGCGACCAGTGCGCCAGCGCCGTGACCGCCGGGCTATAGCGCCATGGATACAGCGGAGAAACGATGCCGCCTCCGGCCCAGGACGATTCCTGGCCGACGTTCGAGCGATCCAGCAGCACCACGCTGCGCACTTCGGAGGCGAGGTTGTACGCGGTCAGCAGGCCAATCACCCCGCCACCGACAATCACCACTTGCTGTTGCCTGGTCATGTTTGTTCCAACCGTAAAAAAGACAGTGGGCGCAAAAGGCGCCCGAATGAAAGCGGCTCAGCGGCCCCAGCAATCCTTGGTGGCAAGCCCGGCAGTCGCGTTGATCATACTGCGCACACCGGTGTTGGTGAGGGTGAAGTCCCCGCACTTGTCGCCGGCCATGGTCGTGCCGGCCTTGCGGGTCGCGGTCAGCAGGTAGGTCTGGTCAGCGATGGTCGGGGTGATGGTGTAGAAATCATTGCCCGTGCTGAGCCCGGTGACACCGGTGTAAACATTGTTGCGGGTGTAGAAGCGTTCGAGGGTCTGCGCCTGCTCGTTCAGCAGCGAGGCCACTTCGGCGCGGCGGCCCTTTTTCAGGTATTCGGTATAGCTCGGTGCGGCAATGGTGATGATGATCCCGATGATCGCAATCACGATCATGATTTCGATCAGGGTGAACCCGCGGATGGATCTGCGCATGCCTCAACTCTCGCTTACTGTATTTGTCGCCACATGATACGACGGCTGCCGCCGCCGGATTTTTCCACCAGGGTGGTGATCCCGCCACTGGAATCGTTCACGATCTTGCGCGATGCGCCGTTGACGATGGCATTCAGGGTAGGAATGCCGCCACTGAACACCACACCGCTGGAAATCGTGTCATTGGTGTCGACCACGCCGTCGGCGTTGGTGTCGAGCACCGCATAGTTGAGCATCTTACCGCTGAACGCATCGAGTTCGACCAGTTTGCCGGTACCGAAACTGGAGCACGGGTCGGTGGTATCGACACTGGCCGTGGTGAACACGATACGCCCCAGCACCAGACTCGCCTGATTGATCACCCGCTCGCCGGTCAATACGTTGTTGTAAACCAGCGGCAGATACCAGCCCTTCTCCGCCGGATACGTGGTGTCGTTCTGGGTCGTGGTAATGAACTGCCCTGAACTGCCCGAGAACACACCGGTGATGGCCTGGGCCTGCAAACTGCTGACCGTCAGTTGCCCCGAACCGCCATCGGCATCCCACACCGAATAGAACGCTTGCAGATCCTTGTTGGTCTTGTCGGCGGTCTCGTTGAATTTGCCAGTACCGACGAAAATCTGTTTGCCCCCCAATGAGTTGTCCGCCAGCAAAGGCTGCGCCGTGATCGGTTGCGTCGTGCCGCCCGCCGTGGTGAACAGCGGCTTGCCGGAAAATGCCACGCCCCAGCTGTCGGTGGTGGTCGCGCTCAGGTCGAACTTCCACAGGCGCCCCTTCAGATCACCGCCGTACGCGGCCTGCACCACATTCTGCGAGTTGACCTTGAGCTTCACCGACGACAGTCCGTTGGTGGTTTCGGTACTGTCGATGACGATTTTCTTGATCAGCGAACCGTCGCGTACATCCAGCACATACAACGCCGCCACCCCCGAGTTGCTGCCGTAGCCATTGGCGATGAAAGCCGCCCAGCGACCATCGGCCAAGCGTGCCACTTCCGGCCGGGCGTAGGCATAACCCAGATCATTGAAAGTGTTCGCGGTGTTGGCGGTGGCCGGTGCACTCACTTCCCACAACGCATTGAGAATGTTCCCTGCCGAGGCGTCGAACAACTGCAAGGCATAGAACGTCTTGCCGCCGGCCCCGGTGCCGCCGATGGCGAGGGTTTTCCAGGCTGTGCCGAACTGCGCGTCATAGACACCGACCTGCCCGTCCACCAGAAACTTGTGGCTGACGCCGTTGATGTAGTTGGGGTCGGCGATCAATCGCAACGACGGCAGCACGCTCGACGGCATGTAGGCGTAACGCCGGGTGCCGTTGGCCGGGTTGATGACGCTGACGAAACCGTCGTTGCCGTTCACCACCAGGTTGGCATTCATGTTCGCGGCCTTGGTGGTCAGGTAACTGGTGTAGGTGGTGTCGCCCGACAGGTCGGAGGCGGTCTTGTCCGTGGGCGCGGCCAGCACCAGCGGCGAGTTGATGATGTCGCCCAGCAATACGCTGCGCACCTTGAGCCCGGTCTTGTTGGTGCCCTTGCTCCACTCCACCAGGTCGCTGCCACTGATGCCGCTGGGCAGGCTCTGGCCGAGCGTTGTCTGCTGCGCCGCAGAGAAGTTGCCGTAAGCCAGTGTCACTGCCGCGTTGCTCAAGGTATTCCACGATTGATAGGTCGGTGCCGTGGCGCCGGGAACGATGGCGGTGTCGGTCGTCCACAGCACCGCCGAGGTGTTGACCGTCCCGCTCGAGGTGAAGCCGAAGGACTTGATGGTGCCGCGCCAGTCCCGGGGATCGTAACTGGTCTGGAAATAGCTGCTGCCGCTCACCAGTGTCGTAGCGCTGGTCACACCACTGCCTCCGGAACCGGCCTTGGAGGTGATGTCGCTCAATGCCGATGACAACGCCGTGTTCAGGCCGGCACTGTCGGTGGCCTGGTAATACTTGCCCTGGCCATAGTTCGCCGCGTCCGACAACATATCGTTGTCGGCGGTGAAGCCAACGGTGTAAGTGTTCATGTTCTGTTTGGGAAAGTCTGGCGAGCTCCAGCTCTTGCCAGCCGCATCGACACCGGTCGAACGCATGTCGATGTCGAAGGCGAACTTGGCGATGTCGTCCAGATACAGCGTGTCGCCCTCGTTATCGCCGCTGAGATTGTTGCCGTCATTGTTGATGCCATCCCAGTTCGGCAATCGGCTGCCGCCCAGCGGGTCATTGGTGGGGAACGTGCGGTCGTAGGTCGGCAGGCCGTCGGTAATCACCACCCCGTAATTTTTCTGGCAACGGTACTGGATCGGACTGGTGTAGGTGCTCGGCGTGGTGTTGTAGTACGGCGTCATGCCGCGCATGTAGCGGGTGATTTCGTAATAGGTTTCCGCCAAGGGCGTATTGGCCACGGCGCTCAGGCCGCTGATCGCCGAGATCAGCGCGTTGTAGTTACTGTCGGCCTGGGCCTGGGTCACGCTGCCGCTGACCGGCGCCAGGTCGCTGACGGACCGGGCGATGTAGCCGCCGTTGCCCGGGTTGCTGCTGGTGGCCGGGTTGAATGTCGACAGGCCGAAACGCAGGTTTCGGTTGCTGGTCACCAGTGCGGTGGAAACGTTGCGGGCGACGTTGATCCGGTAGTCGTTGGGAATCGCCCCGGTGGTGAAGTCACGGGTGCCGTTGCTGATGGCGAGGCCGACCACGTAGGCGATGTAATCCCCGTAGTACCGGGTATTGCCGCCGCCGACCGGGTCCGGCAGTTTAAGGCACAGCGGTGCCAGGCTGTTGTTGTAGAACGCATAGGCACCGCCGGAGCAGCCGGAGGTCGGCAGGCTCGACAGAAATACCGGATCACCAGTGATGGCCGTCGAACTCAGACACAACCCGAGCACCGCGTTGCACTGCCGGGCCGGTGTGCGAGTGACCGCAGGATCAAAACCCGCAGCGTAAATGATGCTGTTCATGCTGCCCGAGTCGTCGATCAGCAAGATGACATTCGGCGGCACGGCGGCGGCACTGAGCAATGGCGAATCAGACGGCGTGAACGCATACGCCGGCGCGGCCAGATACAACCCCGCAAGAAACCCCGCCAGCCACGGCCGCCAGCCAGAGCGTCGTTCAGTACTTCGCATAGACACTCTCCACCACACTGCGTGAACTGCCGACGATCCCGACGGCCGTGACCCGGTACAGCGTCGCGGAGGTGTTGCTCGGAACGTTCACCGCGGTGAGCGTGGTGCCGATGTTCTGTACCCCGTAGAAACCGTTGCCGGCAGCGATCCAGGTCACCCCGGAGGTCGAATTGAACCCCGCCGCACTGACTACCGACGATTCTGCCGGCGGCGCACATTGGGTGGTATTGGCACACACCGCCAACGAATACGTGCTCAGTTGCACCGCACTCTCGCCAATACGCAGCGCAGCCTCGGCGGTCTGGAACGACTGATTGCGCAGGCTCACGCTGCCGGCCATCTTTTCCTGCAGGTTGGCGCTCTGCATCGATGACAGGCCGATCACCGTCAGGAGTAACAGAAACACCAGGCTGACCAGCAGCACCATGCCACGCTGGGCTCTTCGTTGATGGAGAGAAACCTTCATCGGCCGCCCCTCACTGCAAGCGGTTGCGCAGAGCGGCAACCACGTTGAAGGTCTGGTTGGCGACCCGGTTGTTCGGGTCGGTGAGGGTCAGGGTCAGGCGTACGCTGCGGATGCGCGCCGGATCGCCGGGGTTGCTGCTGTAGGTCGAGGCAGAGACATCCGTCGCCGACGTGGCGAGTCCGAACATCACCGTAAACGCACTGACGTTGTTCACCAGTACCTGCTGGGTCGGCGTTCCGCCACCGGTGCCCATCAGAATCTGGTTGTTGCTGAAGCTGTAGACCAGACGGCGGATGGGGAAGGCGATTTGCCCGGCCGCTGGCGTCTGCAGGTTGCTGTAGGCCGTTGCACTGTTGCGGCAATCGGAAACCACCGTCCAGGTCGATGTTCCGCCGCCACTGCCGACATCGGCAGTGACCAGCGTCAACTTGAGGTTGGTGTTGTCCCAGCTTATAGGCGTGATCTGCGCGGCGTTGAAATCGCCGCTGGTGCTGGCGTCGGTAATGGTCCCGAGGCAGCCGAACATCCCGACCATGCGAATTTCCTGGATCATCTTGCTCAGCACGAACCGCGCATCTTCCTGCATGGCCGCCGAGGTATTCTGGCTGACATAAGTATTCTTGGCCGCGAGAAAAGTCTGCACGACGCCCAGTACGATGATCAGCCCCAGCGCCAGGGCGATGAGCATTTCGATCAGACCGAAACCCTGGTTATGCCGCTTCATGGCGATGCCACCGGATCGACCGTGGCGCGACTGGTCAGGACAAAACTGCGCGGGGCGCTCGCAGTGTTGGCGGCCCGTGAGTCGCTCCAGTTGATGGTGATGGTGTACACCCGCTGGTTGAGGGTGATGCTGCCGGTGGCGGTCGGCCCGCCGAAATTGACGATGTTGGTGGTGAAGTCGTAGAGGTCCTGATCCCGCGTAACGCTCAGGTTGCCCGAGGTCGGCGGCGTGACGGTGTAGTCGGCCCCGGAGTTGGCACGGATGCGGTCCATCATGTCGTAGGCGATGAAACTCGCCTGACTGGTCATGCGCGAGCTGTCGGTGTATTTCAGCGCATTGAGCTGAACCGCCGCCGCCCCCAGCAATCCGACCGTCAGCACCAGCAACGCCACGAGGATTTCGATCAGCGACATGCCTTCCTGTGCAACTCTGCTCCCTGCCCTCATCCGCAGCTTCCACCCGATTGAATTCGTCCGTTCAGACACACGTTCAGCGTCCTGCTTTGGGTTCCCAACGTATAACTGAACACCACCGCCGTGGACGGTGCCGCCAGACCACCCAGATTATTGAAATCCAGTGTGGTCACTCCTGAGGTTAGCGTCAGAGTCGCGCCACTGCTCATCGCTGGAACAACCCGCAATACATTGGCCGAAGTGCCAGTACTGTCGTAGACCGACAACTCCCCCGTCCAGACGCTGCCCCCGGCAGTCGGCCTCAACCGGATGGTGGTACCGCGATCGATGGCTTCCAGTCGCGCATAGTTGAGCGCCCGCTGCAGGTCGCCGACTTCGGTGTCGGCCTTGCTGCCCTGGATCGATCGGGTAAACGCCGGGACGGCCATCGTGATCAGGATCACAACCAATGCGACCGCCACCAGCACCTCGATCAGCGTGAAACCTTTTGTACGATGATCCATCGATGCCCTCCGTTGCCGTCGGCTATACCTGCCCTGTAAACCTAGAACATTCGACCGGATTGCGTCGGTTGATTTGCCCTGCCCGGCGCACGGATCGCGTCGAAAACCTGCTTCAAGGAGGAAATGCTCATGCCGCAACAGGGATTCAGTCTGGTCGAACTGCTCATGGGACTGGCGATCGGCGCAATTGTTCTGTCACTGGTCAGTCCGGCGCTCGCCACACTGAAGGAGTCGAACCAGCGGCAACAGGCTGCGGAATCGCTGATCAGCGGAATCCGCAATGCCCGCAGCCAGGCGATTACGCGCAATCAGAGCGTAGTGATTCACGGCATCGACGGAGACTGGAGCCGGGGCTGGCGGATCATTCTGGATGTCAGTGGCAAGGGCGCGGAGGACAGCAGCAATCCGCTGCTGGTCGAGCACGCCAGTGATGGGCAAGTGCCCATTGTCGGCAACTGGTTTGTCAGTCGGTACATACGGTTCAGCAGTCTGGGGCAACCGCTGATGCCCGGGCGGGCGTTTCAGGCAGGAAAATTACACATCTGTTCGACCCGCGAACCGGTCAGCCAGCTTCAACTGGTGCTGGCGGCAACCGGTCGCGTGCGCCTGGTCAGCGAAAAAGCTGAACAGGCGCTGTGTCGAAAGGATAAAGCGGTCAGATCGAGCGTACGCGCAGCTCTTTAGGCATCGAGAAGGTGATGTTCTCTTCACGCCCGGCCAGCTCGTCGGCACCGGTGGCGCCCCAGGCCTGCAGCTGCTGAATCACGCCACGCACCAGCACTTCCGGCGCAGAAGCACCGGCAGTGATGCCGATACGCTCGACGCCATCGAACCAGCTCTTCTGCAGGTCTTCGGCACCGTCGATCAGGTACGCCGGCGTGGCCATACGCTCGGCCAGCTCGCGCAGGCGATTGGAGTTGGAGCTGTTAGGGCTGCCGACCACCAGGACCACGTCGCATTCATCGGCCAGTTGCTTGACCGCGTCCTGGCGGTTTTGCGTGGCGTAGCAGATGTCGTCCTTGCGCGGCCCGCCGATAGCAGGGAAACGTGTGCGCAAAGCGTCGATGACCCGGCTGGTGTCGTCCATGGACAAGGTGGTCTGGGTGACGAAGGCCAGTTTTTCAGGGTTGTGCACCTGCAGTTCGGCGACATCTTTCTCGTCCTCGACGAGGTAGATCGCGCCACCGTTGCTGGCGTCGTACTGACCCATGGTGCCTTCGACTTCCGGGTGACCGGCGTGGCCGATCAGGATGCATTCACGGCCGTCGCGGCTGTACTTGGCGACTTCGATGTGCACCTTGGTCACCAGCGGGCAAGTGGCGTCGAACACTTTCAGGCCACGACCGGCGGCTTCGGTGCGCACGGCTTGCGAGACGCCATGGGCACTGAAGATCACGATGACGTCGTCCGGCACCTGATCCAGCTCTTCGACGAAGACCGCGCCACGACTGCGCAGGTCCTCGACGACAAACTTGTTGTGCACCACTTCATGACGCACGTAGATCGGCGGCCCGAAGACTTCCAGGGCGCGGTTGACGATTTCGATCGCCCGGTCCACGCCGGCGCAGAAGCCACGGGGGTTGGCGAGTTTGATTTGCATGCTGTGCCTCGTGTCTTGCGCGCGAAAAATTCAGATCAATGCGGGGGCCGGTCCGGCCCCCGCAGAACAGCGTTTACAGCGCTTTGACGGAGAAGATTTCCACGTCAAAGGTCAGCGTCTTGCCGGCCAGCGGGTGGTTGAAATCGACGGTCACTTGCGCGTCGTCGAACTCTTTCACCACACCCGGCAGCTCAGTATTGGCCGCATCGTTGAAGATCACCAGCAAACCTGGCGACAGCTCCATGTCCGCAAACTGCGAACGTGGAATGACCTGCACGTTCTGCGGGTTCGGCTGGCCGAATGCGTTTTCCGGTTCGATGGTCAGGGTGCGCTTGTCACCCGCCTTGAAGCCGAACAGCGCCGCTTCGAAACCCGGCAGCAGGTTGCCGTCGCCGACCTTGAAGGTCGCCGGGGCCTTGTCGAAGGTGCTGTCGACCGTGTCGCCGTTCTCCAGGCGCAATGCAAAATGCAAAGTGACTTCCGTGTTCTGGCCGATGCGTTGCTCAGCCAATACCTGTTCAGTCATGAACGGCTTCTCCGGTTTTTTTACTTTTGAACATGTCCAGTGCCAGCATCACCGCGCCAACGGTGATGGCGCTGTCGGCGAAGTTGAACGCCGGGAAGTACCAGCGGTTCTGCCAGTGCACCAGAATGAAGTCGATCACATGGCCCAGGGCAATGCGGTCATACAGATTGCCCAGCGCGCCGCCCAGCACCAGCGCCAGCGCGATGGCCAGCCAGGTTTCGTTGCGGCCCAGGCGCTTGAGCCAGACCACCAGCACCGCACTGACCACCACCGCGATCAGGGCGAACAGCCAGCGCTGCCAGCCGGAGCTATCAGCCAGGAAGCTGAAAGCAGCGCCGGTGTTGTAGGCCAGGGTCCAGCTGAAGTAATCGGGAATGATCACGATCTGCTGGTACATCTCGAGCTTGCCTTCGAAGTAAAACTTGCTGGCCTGGTCAATGACCAGGACCAGCAAGCTCAACCAGAGCCAGCTCAGCCGTCCGAAACGGCCAACGGCGTTAGGCATAGTGACGAACCTCGCCGGTGCCATCGATGTTGTCCACGCAACGGCCGCAGATTTCCGGATGCTCCGGGTTCACGCCGACGTCTTCACGGCAGTGCCAGCAACGGGCGCATTTCGGGAAGGCCGACTTGACGATTTTCAGCTTCAGGCCGCTGACTTCGGTGGCCACCGCTTCGGCCGGAGCCTGCACGAACGGCGCAACGCTGGCCGTCGAGGTGATCAGTACAAAGCGCAGCTCGTTGCTCAGCTTGGCCAGGTCAGCGCTCAGGGCGTCTTCGGCGTACAGCGTCACTTCGGCTTGCAGGTTGCCACCGACGGCCTTGGCCGCGCGCTGGATTTCCATCTCTTTGTTGACCGCGACCTTCACTTCCATGATGCGATCCCAGTACTCGCGACCCAGTTCGAAGCCTTCCGGCAACTCGGTCAGGCCTTCGTACCAGGTGTTGAGCATCACCGATTCGTTGCGCTCGCCCGGCAGGTACTGCCACAGCTCGTCGGCGGTGAAGGCCAGGATCGGTGCGATCCAGCGCACCAGCGCTTCGGAGATGTGGAACAGCGCGGTCTGGCACGAACGACGGGCCTTGCTGTCGGCGCCGGTGGTGTACTGGCGATCCTTGATGATGTCGAGGTAGAAACCACCCAGCTCCTGCACGCAGAAGTTGTGGATCTTCGAGTAGACGTTCCAGAAACGGTATTCACCGTAGTGCTCTTGCAGCTCGCGCTGCAGCAGCAGGGTACGGTCCACCGCCCAGCGATCCAGCGCCAGCATGTCTTCAGCCGGCAGCAGGTCGGTGGCCGGGTTGAAACCGGTCAGGTTGGAAAGCAGGAAGCGCGCGGTGTTACGGATACGACGATAGGCATCCGCGCTGCGCTGCAGGATCTGCTCGGACACGGCCATTTCGCCGGAGTAGTCGGTCGACGCGACCCACAGACGCATGATGTCGGCGCCCAGGGTGTCGTTGACTTTCTGCGGCGCGATCACGTTGCCCAGGGACTTGGACATCTTGCGGCCGGACTCGTCCACGGTGAAACCGTGGGTCAGCAGCTCGCGGTACGGCGCGTGGTTGTCGATGGCGCAACCGGTCAGCAGGGACGAGTGGAACCAGCCACGGTGCTGGTCCGAGCCTTCCAGGTACAGGTCGGCACGCGGGCCGGTCTCGTGGCCCATCGGGTGCGAACCACGCAGGACGTGCCAGTGCGTGGTGCCCGAGTCGAACCAGACGTCGAGGGTGTCGCTGATCTTGTCGTACTGCGGCGCTTCATCGCCCAGCAGTTCGGCAGCGTCGAGTTTGAACCAGGCTTCGATGCCCTCGACTTCGACGCGCTTGGCGACTTCTTCCATCAGCTCGACGGTGCGTGGGTGCAGCTCGCCGCTTTCCTTGTTCAGGAAGAACGGGATCGGCACGCCCCAGTTACGCTGACGGGAGATGCACCAGTCCGGACGGTTGGCGATCATCGAGTGCAGGCGCGCCTGGCCCCAGGCCGGAACGAACTTGGTGTCTTCGATGGCTTTGAGCGAGCGTACGCGCAGGGTGTCGCCGCTGACTGGCTCTTTGTCCATGCCGATGAACCACTGCGCGGTAGCGCGGTAGATCAGCGGGGTCTTGTGACGCCAGCAGTGCATGTAGCTGTGTTCGATGACGGTGGTGTGCATCAACGCACCGACTTCGGTCAGTTTGTCGACGATGGCCGGGTTGGCCTTCCAGATGAACTGGCCGCCGAAGAATTCCAGCGACGGCACGTAAACGCCGTTGCTCTGTACCGGGTTGAGGATGTCGTCGTTGACCATGCCGTATTTCTTGCAGGTCACGAAGTCGTCCACACCGTAGGCCGGGGCGGAGTGAACCACGCCGGTGCCAGCGCCCAGTTCCACGTAGTCGGCCAGGTACACCGGCGACAGACGGTCATAGAACGGGTGACGGAAATTGATCAGTTCCAGCGCCGAACCCGGTGCGGTGGCCAGAACGGTGCCTTCAACGCCGTAACGGGTCAGGCAGGATTCGACCAGTTCTTCGGCCAGAACCAGCAGTTTGTCGCCGATATCGACCAGCGCGTAGTTGAATTCCGGGTGGACGTTCAACGCCTGGTTGGCCGGGATGGTCCACGGGGTGGTGGTCCAGATCACGATCGAGGCAGGCTTGCCCAGCGACGGCAGACCGAACGCGGCAGCCAGTTTGGCTTCGTCAGCGATCGGGAACGCCACGTCGATGGTCGAGGACTTCTTGTTCTCGTACTCGACTTCCGCTTCGGCCAGGGCCGAACCGCAGTCGAAGCACCAGTTCACAGGCTTCAGGCCCTTGAACACGAAACCGCCCTTGACGATTTCGGCGAGGGCGCGGATTTCACCGGCCTCGTTCTTGAAGTCCATGGTCTTGTACGGGTTGGCGAAGTCGCCCAGCACGCCGAGACGGATGAATTCGGTCTTCTGCCCTTCGATCTGCTCGGTGGCGTAGGCACGGCACAGTTCGCGGGTCTTGTCCGCGCCCAGGTTCTTGCCGTGGGTCACTTCAACCTTGTGCTCGATCGGCAGGCCGTGGCAGTCCCAACCTGGAACATACGGCGCGTCGAAGCCCGACAGGGTCTTCGAGCGGATGATCATGTCCTTGAGAATCTTGTTCAGTGCGTGACCGATGTGGATCGTACCGTTGGCGTACGGAGGGCCGTCGTGCAGGACGAACTTCGGACGATCCTTGCCAATCTCGCGCAACTTTCCGTACAGGCCAATACTGTCCCAGCGCTGCAGGATCTGCGGTTCGCGCTGTGGCAGGCCGGCCTTCATTGGGAAGGCGGTGTCCGGAAGGTTTAGCGTGGCTTTATAGTCGGTCATTTAAGGCTCTTCATTAGCGATGGGCGCTAGGTGCGGCTAGTGCACGGGCGGCGGCGACATCCGCGCTGATCGCCGTTTTCAATGCCTCCAGGGAGGCGAAACGCTGCTCTTCACGCAGCTTCTGGTGGAAAACCACCGTCAAACGCCGGTCATACAGATCGCCGGCAAAATCCAAAAGATGTACTTCAAGGTGGGCCTTGCCATCACCTTGCACCGTGGGCCGTACGCCGATGTTGGCGACGCCGGGCCAGGTCTTGCCGTCGATGTCGACGTCGACCAGGTAAACCCCGGTGAACGGCACGCGACGGCGCTTGAGTTGAATGTTCGCCGTGGGCGTACCCAATTGGCGGGCCAGTTTCTGGCCATGCAGCACGCGACCGGCAATCCGGTACGGGCGGCCAAGCAAGCGTTCAGCCAGGGCAAAGTCGGCGGCGGCCAACGCGTTGCGCACCTGGGTGCTGCTGACACGAATGCCGTCCAGCTCGACGGTTTGCGCGGCTTCCACGGTAAAACCGTGAACCTGCCCGGCCTGCAACAGAAAATCGAAATCGCCGAGGCGGTCGCAACCGAAGCGGAAATCGTCGCCGACTTCCAGATGCTGCACACCCAGGCCATCCACCAGAATCGTATCGACGAATTCACTGGCGCTGAGTTTGCTCAAGCGCTGGTTGAAGGCCAGGCACAAGACCCGGTCGACGCCTTCGGCGGCCAGCAGTTGCAGCTTGTCGCGCAACCGGGCCAGACGCGCGGGAGCGGTCTCCGGCGCAAAGAATTCCCGTGGCTGCGGCTCGAAAATCACCACGCAGCTGGGTACGCCCAACTCGAGCGCACGCTCACGCAGTCGGGCCAGGATGGCCTGGTGACCACGGTGAACACCGTCAAAGTTGCCAATAGTGGCGACGCAGCCCCGATGCTGGGGGCGCAAGTTGTGAAGGCCTCGAACCAGCTGCATAACGCGCTTCTTGCTCATAAAGTGGCCGATTATAACCACACCCGACGGCAGACGACAGGCAACACCGTAACCCAAAGTGAACGAGCCGACAAAACTGCCGGCCCGCGCCCGTCTTTCAAGGGTGAAACCTCAGCTCAACGCCTTGCGGTTGAAGTCGCGCAGACGGAAACCGAGCAACAGCAACATACCGAAATAAGCGACCACACCGGCAACCACCAGCACGCCCAGGCGCAGGAAGCGCTCCAGCATGTGGCCCTGATCCCACGGCGGCATGAAATGCATGCCGATCAACAGGACAGCCGACATCACCGCCACCGCGAGCAGCAGCTTCAAACCGAATTTCAGCCAGCCCGGCTGCGGTTGGTACATCTGCTGTTTGCGCAGTTGATAGAACAGCAGCCCGGCGTTCAGGCAGGCACCGGCGCTGATCGCCAACGCCAGCCCGGCATGGGCCAGTGGCCCGATCAACACCAGGTTGAACAACTGCGTGACTACCAGGGTGAAGATTGCGATTTTCACCGGCGTACGGATGTTCTGTTGCGCATAAAAGCCTGGGGCCAACACCTTGATCACGATAATGCCGAGCAGACCGACAGAATAAGCAATCAGTGCCCGCTGGGTCATGGAGGCATCAAAGCCGCTGAACTGGCCGTACTGGAACAGCGAAACCGTCAACGGCTCGGCCAGGATCCCCAGCGCCAGCGCACAAGGCAACACCAGCACAAAACACAAGCGCAGGCCCCAGTCGAGAATCCGCGAGTACTCGTGACGATCCTTGCTGGCGTAGGTCTTGGCCAGGGTCGGCAGCAGGATCGTGCCCAGCGCCACACCCAGCACGCCGGATGGCAGTTCCATCAATCGGTCGGCGTAGTACATCCACGACACCGAGCCCGCCACCAGAAACGAGGCGAAGATGGTGTTGATGATCAGGGAAATCTGACTGACCGACACACCGATGATCGCCGGCAGCATCTGCTTCATTACCCGCCAGACACCGGTGTCGCGAAGGTTCAGGCGTGGCAGCACCAGCATGCCGATCTTTTTCAGGTGCGGCAGTTGATAGAGCAACTGCGCCAGACCACCGACCAGCACCGCCCAGCCGAGCGCCATGACCGGTGGATTGAAGTACGGCGTCAGGAACAGCGCGAACACGATCATGCTGACGTTCAGCAGGGTCGGCACGAACGCCGGCACCGAGAAACGGTTCCAGGTATTGAGGATCGCCCCCGCCAGCGATGACAGGGAGATCAGCAATATATAGGGGAAGGTCACTCGCAGCAGATCGGAGGTCAGCTGGAATTTTTCCGGCGTATCGGTGAAACCCGGCGCCGTCGCCCAGATCACCCAGGGCGCGGCGATCATGCCCAGCGCAGTGACCAGCGCCAGAACCAGCGTCAGCAAACCGGAAACGTAGGCAATAAAGGTGCGGGTCGCCTCTTCGCCCTTCTGACTTTTATATTCGGCAAGAATCGGCACGAATGCCTGTGAAAACGCGCCCTCGGCAAAGATTCGCCGCAGCAGATTGGGCAGTTTGAAGGCGATGAAGAAGGCGTCGGTCGCCATTCCGGCGCCGAATGTGCGCGCAATGAGCGTGTCGCGGACAAACCCGAGAATCCGGGAAAGCATCGTGATAGAGCTGACGGCGGCCAACGATTTGAGCAGATTCATTGAAGGAATTTGTGCCTGTCGATAAACAGCAGGCGAACAATGCGCCTACTTGTGCGATACTCCGCGCCGCAACAGCACAGAGCCAAAGCTCGCGAGTTTACAGGTCAAGCGCCGGAAATAAATATCCCGCCTCTTTATACCTACCACTTAGCGGAACGTCTCAAGCGCCCTTGACAAGACATCTCTTCATCGGCATGATTCGCGGCCTATTTTGTTTGCTATTTCCTAAAAAGTCTTTCGAGGAGCTCGACGGTGGCCAACTCACCTTCCGCCAAAAAACGTGCAAAACAGGCTGAGAAGCGTCGCAGCCACAACGCCAGCCTGCGTTCCATGGTTCGTACCTACATCAAGAATGTAGTTAAAGCCATCGACGCAAAAGACGCTGAAAAAGCTCAAGCTGCATACGTTCTGGCTGTGCCAGTTATCGACCGCATGGCCGATAAAGGCATCATCCACAAGAACAAGGCTGCTCGCCATAAGAGCCGCCTGAATGGTCACGTCAAGGCACTGAAAGCTGCTGCCTAAGCGACGTAATCATTAAAAAACCGACCTCAGGGTCGGTTTTTTATTGCCTGCGATTTGACGAGTTCGATAAAAGCCCCCCCCGCAGTGCAGGTACGCACCCCATCAGGAATACGCACCCGCCCTAGCAAACCTACTCACCAAAATTGAACACGACCGGTTTCGGCGGCGGACAACCTTCCGGCGGCGGAAAGTTCTGCACACCCGACTCATCGTAACCGGTGTAGCAGCCAATCAATTTGCCATCCTTGAAGTTGATTCGACGCTCAACCACTCCGGTGGAGTAATGACAGACCATTTCACCGTCACGCTTCGCGTAGGAATAATCTTTGTACTCACGCCCCTCAACGGTGATCAAACGATAGCCCTGCATCGGCTCGGAACACTTCAGCTGCCCATTGGGGTAGTAATCGTTGTGCAACACGCGATCATCCGCCAGCAGCAACACCTCTTCGATCTTTCGACCTTCGTAAGACTCGTGCCGCAAACTCTGCCTGACCCCGAACAGGTAGTCCGCCTCGTAGTAGACGACTCCATCACCGCGCAAATAACGCTGCAGGCCGCACGGCTGGATGCGCGTGTATTTTCCATCCACTACATGGCAGTAATTCTTGTCTTCGACCAACACTCCCGCCTCATTGAAGCCCTGAAGATGACCAATGGGCTCGTCTTTTTCGTAAACCGCCACCTTGTCCGGCTGGCCATTGGCGTGAAAAGTAAGGAACGGCCCCTCCCTATTTCCATAGAGCCAGGAAATATCAGACAGCAGCACCGCACCATCATCGGAATACCTCAGCGCACGCCCCTTGATCTGCCCCGCCACGTAAGTTGCCGAATAGGTCAGCTTGCCGTTCGCAGCATAGGTTTCCCTCAAACCATCAAGCGCACCCGCCTTGTAGTGCTCCAATAACCGCAACACACCCGCACCGTCGACTTCGCGCAGTTCACCCTCCTTTTTACCGGCAACGAATGACAAGGTTTGAACGCGGTCGTCGCCGACGCTCATGACCCAAACGCCCTCCCTGACACCCGAGACATAACCGCCCTCGCCCTCACCACTGACCCAATGACCGTGTGGCTGACCATCCAGGTACTCGCCGCGCGCGACCACTTCACTCCCCCTGACCCGCTCTGTCGGACCATCCAGCACATCGTGTTTATAGGTGTCGAATCCTGACAGATCTTCATCTTGATCGTACGCAGTGATCGCCCAACGCCCCTCACGCAAACCATCGACGAACACCCCCTCGGAAACACCATGTCGCTCATCGATCACCCAGGCGCCCTGCCTTAAACCGTTAGCGTAAGCCCCTCTCGACTCGGCGACCGCGCCGTCAAACTCGATCCAGTCTCCGGCTTTCTTGCCTTGAACCATCAAGCCTCGCTCAAGCACACGATCACCCCATAACTGCACCAGCAACCCATCCTCAGAGCCCGCATAACGCTTTGGATCAGACTCCCAGGTGATTCGCGTTACGCGAAAGCCCGGCGCCAACTCGCCCTCCGCCATCGGTGTGCGCTCATAGGTCAGCGTCAGCCAACGCCCCTCGCGCTGCAGAAACGTTTTCTTGTAGGCGGGATAGACCCCATCCTCTGACGGCTCACCACCCTCCGAGGCCGCTACGCCGTCAGCACTGAACTCCCCCACCAGCGCGCCTGCAGTAGGATCAACCGCATCGAACTCGGGAATCCCGGTGGTCGCCTTCTCGTAACCATAATCGTAGGGTTGCAATTTGTTCAGCTCGCGCACCACCAGCGCAGCATTGAGCTTTTTCTGATTGTTCGCGATGCGATCCAGAACCGGCTGCAGCGAGCCCAGCTTGCGATACCGCCTCGATTGCTCACTGTATCGATAACCGCTCAGCGCATAGCGCCCACCAGCCTTGGACAACACGATCAGCGTCTGAATATCGCTATCAAGACTGGCGTAGAACACTGACTCGATACTCGCATCCGCAAAGTTGTCGAGCGCCTGCGGCACAGCGTCCGGCGCCTCACACATACACGCATAACCCACAACGCCCGCCGCCTCGCGGACAAATGCCAGCGTCGCGCCACTTTCCTGAGACACAATCACCGGGTGCACCAATGGCTTGCCGGCATAAAACGGCTCAGCCTGCACGCGCACAGAAACCAGGCCACAGAACATCAACACCCATAAAAACGTACGCATACGAATCCCTTCGCGCCTCGAGCACATCAATCAACAGAGAGAAACAAAAAAGGGCGAGCCGAATGGCCCGCCCTCGATCAGACAACGCTTAGCGCCACGGCAGAATCGGAATCGCTGTCACCGCATTCTGCGGACTGCCCTCGATCAGGCGATCGCTATAGACCAGATACACCAGGGTATTGCGCTTCTTGTCGAGGAAACGCACAACCTGCATGGTCTTGAACACCAGCGAAGTGCGCTCCTTGAACACCTCTTCGCCATCCTTCAACTCACCCTTGAAGTTGATGGGACCGACCTGACGACAAGCAATGGACGCCTCGGCACGATCCTCGGCCAGACCCAAGCCACCCTTCACGCCACCCGTTTTGGCGCGCGACAGATAGCAGGTTACACCCTCAACCTTTGGATCATCGAAGGCCTCGACCACAATCCGGTCATTCGGCCCGACAAACTTGAACACCGTCGACACCTGGCCGATTTCCTCGGCCGAGGCCAGCAATGGCAACGCCATCACCAAGCCCAACAATCCTTTTGCCATGCGCATTGCGCTTTTCCTCAGACCAGAATCAGGTTGTCACGGTGAACCAGTTCCGGCTCAGCCATGTAACCCAGCAAACCGACAATCGCATCCGACGACTGACCGATGATTTTTTGTGCTTCCAGCGCGCTGTAGTTGGCCAGGCCACGGGCGATTTCACGACCGTCCGGCGCCACGCAAACCACCATTTCACCGCGACGGAAGCTGCCCTGGACCAGTTTGACGCCGACCGGCAGCAGACTCTTGTGGCCTTCCGACAACGCAGAAACCGCGCCGTCATCCAGCACCAGCGTGCCACGGGTTTGAAGATGCCCGGCCAGCCACTGCTTGCGCGCCGCCAGCATGCCGCGCTCAGGCGACAGCAGCGTACCGATGCGCTCGCCCGCCTTCAGACGATCCAGCACCCGCTCCAGACGCCCACCGACAATAATGGTGTGCGCACCGGAACGCGCCGCCAGACGCGCCGCGCGCAACTTGGTCTGCATGCCGCCACGACCCAGCGCACCACCGGTACCACCCGCCACCGCATCCAGAGTCGGATCATCGGCACGCGCTTCGTAAATCAGCTGCGCGTCGGGGTTGTTGCGCGGATCAGCATCGAACATGCCGTCGCGATCCGTCAGGATCACCAGCAGATCAGCCTCGACCAGGTTGGCCACCAACGCAGCGAGCGTGTCGTTGTCGCCGAAACGGATCTCGTCGGTAACCACGGTGTCGTTTTCGTTGATCACCGGAATGACTTTCAGCTCGACCAGCGCACGCAGGGTGCTGCGGGCATTCAGGTAGCGCTTGCGGTCGGACAGGTCGTCGTGAGTCAGAAGAATCTGCGCCGTGTGCCGGCCGTGCTCGGCAAAGCTCGACTCCCAGGCCTGCACCAGCCCCATCTGACCGATTGCAGCAGCGGCCTGGAGCTCGTGCATCGCACTGGGTCGTGCGGTCCAGCCCAAACGGCTCATGCCGGCCGCTACCGCCCCGGAGGACACCAGCACCAACTCGACGCCAGCCTCATGCAAAGCCACCATCTGCTCGACCCAGACGCCCATCGCCTGGCGATCGAGACCCTTGCCATCCGCTGTCAGCAAAGCGCTGCCGATCTTCACGACCCAACGCTGCGCACCTGTCACCTTGCTCCGCATCATCTTCAACCTTAGCTTGAGGACAGCGCGACCCAGCGCTGCCCGTGACGTTATTCGTGGTTACTCGCGACCAACAATCGATTTCCAGATACCAAAACGCCGCTCGATTGAGCGGCGCTTAAGTTTACTTCAACGAATCAGTCACGCACGTAAATGATTTCCGGACCGTCTTCGTCATCCACATCTTCTTCGTCCCAGTCATCGTCGCCGATGTCGTGGACCGACTTCACGCCGCTGCGACGCAGGGCACGCTTGTCGTCCAAAGCCTGCAACTGGGCACGGGCCTCGTCTTCGATGCGCTGATCGAGATCCGCCAGCTCTTCCTTGTAGGCCGGGTCGTTGGCCAGGCGATCGGCACGATCCTCCAGGTAACGCATGATGTCGCGCGTCAGGCGCTCGGTGCCTTCTTTGGCAATGGCCGAGATCACGTAGACCGGACCTTCCCACTGCAGACGCTCAACGATTTCCTTGACGCGCTCTTCGTGCTCTTCCTCAAGGATCTGGTCGCACTTGTTCAGCACCAGCCAGCGATCACGCTCCGCCAGGGACGGGCTGAACTTGATCAGCTCGTTGACGATCACTTCAGCGGCGTCAGGCGCACTGCTTTCGTCCAGTGGCGCCATGTCCACGAGGTGCAGCAGCAGACGGGTACGCGCCAGGTGCTTGAGGAAACGAATACCGAGACCGGCGCCGTCGGAAGCACCTTCGATCAGACCCGGAATGTCGGCAATGACGAAGCTTTTCCAGCGGTCGACACTGACCACACCCAGGTTTGGCACCAGAGTAGTGAACGGGTAATCGGCGACTTTCGGCTTGGCGGCCGAAACGGAACGGATAAAGGTACTTTTACCGGCGTTCGGCAGACCCAGCAGACCGACGTCAGCCAGAACCTTCATTTCCAGTTTCAGGTCGCGCTGCTCGCCCGGCTTGCCCGGCGTCGTCTGACGCGGCGCACGGTTGGTACTGGATTTGAAACGGGTGTTGCCCAGACCGTGCCAGCCGCCCTGCACCACCATCAACTTCTGACCGGACTTGGTCAGGTCGCCGATGACTTCCTGGGTTGCAGAGTCAATGATCGTGGTGCCGACCGGCACGCGCAGAACCAGATCTTCACCCTTCTTGCCGGTGCAGTCGGTACTGCCACCGTTGGAGCCACGCTCGGCATCGAAGTGCCGGGTGTAACGGTAGTCCACCAGGGTGTTCAGGTTTTCGTCGGCCATCATGAAGATGGACCCGCCGTCGCCGCCGTCACCACCGTTCGGACCGCCGTTTTCAATGAATTTTTCCCGACGGAAACTCATGCAGCCATTGCCGCCGTCACCAGCCTTTACGCGGATCGATACTTCATCAACAAACTTCATAACCAACGCCTCTCGCCGTACGGACGAGCCGAAAAACAATCAAGACATAAGACTCTTGCAAAAATGAGCGCAGCGACCCCAATCCACGACCTGCATCGCACGCCGGCAGCCCATACAAACAGCTTTGCAAGAGACTCACCCCACAAACGAAAAAGCCCCGTCGCAAGACAGGGCTTCTCCAGCACTCTCGCAGTTAGGCTGCGACAACGCTCACGTAACGACGACCGAAGGCGCCTTTTACTTCAAACTTGATCACGCCTTCGATTTTCGCGAAGAGGGTGTGATCTTTACCCATGCCAACGCCGTAGCCAGCGTGGAATTGGGTGCCGCGCTGACGCACGATGATGTTGCCGGCCTTGATGACCTGGCCGCCATACATCTTCACGCCAAGGCGTTTGGCTTCTGAGTCGCGACCGTTACGGGTACTACCACCAGCTTTTTTGTGTGCCATGAGTTCAATTCTCCTAGTGAGGAATTAGGCTGTAATTAAGCCTGAATACCGGTGATTTTGATCTCGGTGAACCACTGGCGGTGGCCCATACGCTTCATGTGGTGCTTACGGCGACGGAACTTGATGATGCGGACTTTATCGTGACGACCTTGGGAGATCACTTCAGCCTTGACGGTTGCGCCAGCAACAACAGGTGCGCCGATGTTCACGTCGTCGCCATTGGCGACCAACAGAACGCGGTCAAAAGTCACGGATTCGCCAGTAGCGACTTCCAGTTTTTCGATCTTCAGGTATTCACCTTCAGCGACCTTGTATTGCTTACCGCCGGTAACGATTACTGCGTACATGGTATTTCTCCGATAATCCTGCTCACCCAGCTCTTTATAAGAAGAGGTATTGGCTGGCATGGCTGCATGGGGCTGGAACGGCCCAAGTGCAATTGCGTAAGGCAGGTGCTGCCCAGGAAGTTCAGGGTGCGCGATTGTACGCAAGCTACAAGACTCATGCAAGGGGCCGTCCATCGCGCCTTGACAGGCCCGGACGTGGGTCCTAGCATGCCGCGCAACCCTTCTGGAGCACCTGTCGCTGATGCAACCCCAAGCTTTCTACCGCGCGGTGGCGGACGATTTTAGCGCCGTCGACGGCATCATCAAGAAGCAGCTGACTTCCCGAGTGCCGCTGGTATCGAAAATCGGCGATTACATCACGTCGGCCGGCGGTAAACGCCTGCGTCCTTTATTAGTGCTGCTGTGCGGCAAGGCCCTCGGTCGCGAAGGCGACGACTTGCGTCTGCTGGCCGCCACCATCGAATTTCTGCACACCGCCACCCTGCTGCATGACGACGTGGTCGACATGTCCGGCATGCGCCGTGGCCGCTCGACCGCCAACGCCATGTGGGGCAACGCCCCGAGCGTGCTGGTCGGCGATTTCCTGTACTCGCGCTCGTTCGAAATGATGGTCGAACTGGGTTCGATGCCGGTGATGAAGATCCTGTCCCAGGCCACGCGCATCATCGCTGAAGGCGAAGTGCTGCAGCTGTCCAAGGTCCGTGACGCCAGCACCACCGAAGAAACCTACATGGAAGTCATCCGCGGCAAGACCGCGATGCTCTTCGAAGCCTCGACCCACAGCGCCGCAGCGCTGGCCGGTGCCACCGCCGAGCAGAGCGAAGCCCTGCGCACCTTCGGCGATCACCTGGGCGTGGCGTTCCAGCTGGTCGATGACTTGCTCGACTACAAAGGCGACGCCGAAACCCTGGGCAAGAACGTCGGTGACGATCTGGCCGAAGGCAAGCCGACCCTGCCGCTGATCTACACCATGCGCGAAGGCACGCCAGAGCAGGCCGCACTGGTACGCCAGGCGATCCAGAAAGGCGGGATCGAAGACCTGGAAAGCATCCGCATTGCCGTGGAAGCATCCGGTTCGCTGGAATACACCGCGCAACTGGCTCGCGATTATGTGGCCCGTGCGATCAAGTGCCTCGAAGCGCTGCCTGCCAGCGAATACCGCGATGCACTGGTTGAACTGAGCGAGTTCGCGGTCGCCCGCACGCACTGATCAACGCCGCACCATCAAGAAACCGCAGCCTCCGCCGGAGCCTGCGGTTTTTTGTTGCCTGCCATCCGCGGTTAAAACCCTATACAATGTGCGACTTTTAGCGATCCCTCTCCAAGGAGCCTTAGTGAGCACGTTGCCACCCTGCCCGAAATGCAATTCCGAATACACCTACGAAGACGGCACCCAACTGGTGTGCCCGGAGTGTGCCCACGAGTGGTCTGCCGGCGGCGAAGCCGAAGTGGCGTCCGATGATGCCGTGAAGAAAGATTCGGTCGGTAACATCCTGCAGGACGGCGACACCATCACCGTGATCAAGGACCTGAAGGTCAAGGGCACCTCGCTGGTGGTCAAGGTCGGTACCAAGGTGAAAAACATCCGCCTGTGCGATGGCGATCACGACATCGACTGCAAGATCGACGGCATCGGCCCGATGAAACTCAAATCCGAGTTTGTCAGAAAAGTCTGAGTCTGCTGTCCTCCATCCCGCGCCCGCCGTGGGATGGAGCTTCGCCCTCCCCCGCTATCCCCAGCAAAACCACGCAATAGCCAAACGCCAGCCGTTTTGACCTTACGCAATCTTTACCCATAAAAAATCGCGAACCGCCAATAGGCGCTTGCTATTTGACGAATAAGAATTATTCTCATTGAAACCCTTTCAATGGAGATGAGAACCATGACTTATTTGATCGACGCCTGGCTGGATCGCCCGCACCCGTACCTCAGGATCCTGCATCGGGAAACCGGTGAAGTCTGCGCGGTACTGGAAGAAGAAGCCCTGCATGAATTGCAGGATCAAGGCGATCTGGACGTCAGCGGCCTGAGTTCCAGCGAACCGATGGTGCTCAAGGAGCTGGTGCGCAATCTGTTCCTGTTCTGCTATGCCCGGGCGTTGCGCCCGACCAGTGAGCTACATCACAAGATCGAAGTATGAGAACGGTGGAGAAACCCTGCACAAGCCACGCTTGTGCAGGGTAACGGGATTACAGAACGTCGAGCAGCTCGACGTCGAACACCAGAACGCTGTGCGGCGGGATGCTGCCAACGCCTTGAGCGCCGTAAGCCAGTTCGCTCGGCACGTACAGACGCCATTTGCTGCCGGCATTCATCAGCTGCAGGGCTTCGGTCCAGCCAGCGATCACGCCGCCAACCGGGAATTCAGCAGGCTGGCCACGCTCGTAGGAGCTGTCGAACACGGTGCCGTCGATCAGCGTGCCGTGGTAGTGAGTGCGCACGGTGTCTTCACGGGATGGCTTGGCGCCTTCGCCCTGAGTCAGCACTTCGAATTGCAGACCGGAAGCCAGGGTGGTGATGCCGTCTTTCTTGGCGTTTTCAGCCAGGAACGCACGACCTTCGCCAGCGGCGGCTTCAGCCTTGGCAGCGGCTTCGGCTTGCATGATTTCGCGGATCACTTTGAAGCTGGCGGACAATTCGTCCTGACCCACACGGCTTGGCTTGCCGGCGAATGCGTCGGTCAGACCGGCCAGAATGGCGTCCAGGCTGACACCCGGTGGCGGGTTGTCGCGCAGCTGGTCACCCAGCTGACGGCCGATACCGTAGCTGACGCGGGTTTCGTCGGTGGACAGATTTACTTCGGACATGACACTGCTCCGCTGTGCGGACGGCCTCAGGACATGCCGTGCGTGCACAGCGCGTCCCGGCGCGCCCGGAACCAAAAGGGCGAGCAGACTAGCACAGATGTTCCGCCATTGATCAGGCCCACGGCCCTACAGTGCCGAGCGCCAGGCCAGCGGGACTTTCAGGCTTTCTTCCGCACTGGCACCAAGTCCGCACATTTCGTCGTGTACCGAGGTGTGGACGAGGTTGAACGGCAGCACCGGAAAGTTGTGCAGGACATCCCGGGCATGCTCCACCGAACGCAGCATCAGCATCTTGCCCTGGGGATCGCTCAACGGGTACGCCGCGCCGTGCATCCGCGCCTCGAGCAAGTAGATTCCGCCCTCCATGGAGATCAGGTTCAGCTCATCGACCTTCCTGGCGATGGCAAACGCATTCAACTCTTGCAGGTTCATGAACGCACCTCACGCTGTGGCGAGCCGGGACGCCTACAGGGATATGCCTCGGCGAGTCAAAGCACAAGCCACAAACGACACCGCCCGTCTGTTTCGCAACAGACGGGCGGTTTTGTTACAGCTTTCGACAACTCATCAGTGCTTGGTGAGCTTGTCCAGGTAACCCATGGCAAACGCCGAGACCACGAAGGTCATGTGGATGATCACGTACCACATCAGATGCTGGGGATCGACGTTCTTGGCGTCCATGAAGATCCGCAGCAGGTGGATCGAAGAAATCGCCACGATCGACGCCGCCACTTTCATCTTCAGCGACGAGGAGTCCATGGTGCCCAGCCAGCTGAGTTTCTCTTTGCCTTCGTCGATGTTCAGCTCGGACACGAAGTTCTCGTAGCCGGAAATCATCACCATCACCAGCAAGCCGCCGACCAGCGCCATGTCGATCAGCGACAGCAGCACCAGAATCAGCTCGGACTCGGCCATGGAGAACACGTTGGGAATGACATGAAACACTTCCTGGAAGAATTTCAATGCCAGCGCCAGCAGCCCGAGGGACAGCCCGATGTAGATCGGCGCCAGCAGCCAGCGCGTGGCGTACATTGCATTTTCGATAAAGCGTTCCATTGACTCTCACACAAGGGGGGTTGTAATCGGCGGCGAGTATACCAGCCCCCCATGACAGCCAGAAACCGCCCGAAAATCCGCCACCTGCGTGTGTGTGTCAAAGTTTTTCTGCTAGTGTCCAAACCATTGACAGCCCAGCGACAGTGGACAGGACGACTGGAAATGGATGTGCGATTGCCGTTAATGACTGCCGGAATTTGCTTCGCCTTATCGGTCGGAGGCTGCTCACCCGGTGAAGAAAAAAAACACCCGCTCAGCCTCGAACAGAAGACCGCGCAGTTCGAACAGTCGCTGGACGCCATCACCGACCCGAAACTCAAGGATGCCGTGACCGAACTCGGCGGCTCGCTGCTGCTGCTGGAGCGCGCACAGCAACGTCTCGACAACAAACCTCCCAGAACCGAATACGGCGAAGACGCCCTCGGCGTGCTCAAGCATTACCCGACGCCTCAAGCGCTGGTCGATACCTTCATCAACGGCCTGTTCGTGCTGCACAAGGACGCCAGCTCCGATTACCTGACCGACCTGCAGCCGGTATTCCCTTTCAATCTCAACATTCCGGGCGGGTTCCTCTTCCCCCATGGCGTGGAATGGCAATCGGTAACCCTGAGCAACAAACGGGTGATCGCCTACCAGCCCGAATGGTCGGAAACCGATCCGGGCATCCAGCTGAGCCCGTCCAGTTCCAACGTCACCAACCCCGATGACCTGACCGTGACCTACCCGTTCATCGAGGGTCTGGACGTCGACAAGAAAACCCGGCCGCGTCCCGTAAGCCTGCAAGGGCAGGTAGAAGTCATCGCCCCAAAACGCCTGCACAGTTTCGATCTGGGCAAAAAAGACGTCGGCCAGACACGGACCGATGCCAACCTCAGCGTGAAACTGCTGAAGCTGGAAAAGAACTACGCCGAAGTCGAATTCAGCAACAGCCTGCCGCTTGCCCAGGAAGTCGCCAGCACGCCGCTTAATCCGCTGATTGTCCAGGCCCGCGACACGACCGGGCAATATCTGGTGCGTGCCGGCGCCATCAACGAGAGCCCCGAACAGATCACCTTCTATCAAAAACAACTGGCGCACCTGCAACAGCAAAAGGCCTGGAGCGAAGATCTCGAGAAACAGCTGAACGACGACCAGCGAACCTTCGAACAGCAGCATACGCGCCGCTACAACAAGGTTTACTTCAACGGCCCGATCGACACCCTTGAAGTCAGCGTGCTGGACTTTTCCGAGGCGACCGTCACCCGCAAGCCACTGGACCTGCCGATCCGCGAATTCGATTCGCACACCACAGCGAAAGCCGTGCAGCCGCTGGATCTGGCGATCACCGTCTACGACGACCAGGCCCCCAACTGGCTCAAGGGTGCTTCACTGACCGAGGACGACCTGAAGAAAAGCATCCATATCCGCCAGTCAGTGGAAGAACCCAGCGCCGCGCGCATCGAGTTCGATCACCGCAAGACCTTCAATGACGAACTGCTGGGCGACGACCTGGCGCCCGGCGAAAGCCCGGTGACGTTCTTCACCGAAAAACACAACGGCAAACTCGACGAGCCGATCGAATTGCCGGCCGAGGCGTATCAGGTGGATCCGCTGCAAGCGACCATCACGTATGACTTGAACCTGTTTCCGGAAACCCCGGCAGTGGCCGTTGGTTCGATGCCCCTGTTCCTCGCCACCGTGGCGAAACAGTCCCACGAAGCCAAGGCATTGCCAAAAGGCCTGGAAATCAGGAACAACGAACTGGTGGTGGACCTGAAACTGTTTCCGGCCAACGAATGGCGTTTCTTCGTCAAGGACGACAGCGGCAACTACCTGAAACAGATCCTTTCGGTCAGCCACGACGCGAGCACAGAAGGCCCGGCGCTGTTCGGCGTGCATTATTTCTACGGCCGCCCGACGCAGGTGGAAACCTATCAGCGAACCGACCTCGCCACCGTACAGTACGGCTTTGAGGTCAAGCTCGAGAAGGCGCAGACCCAGGGCGCTGCGCCTTGATCGGTACTAATGATCGAAAACGCCGAGATTGCGTCCGCGCCCGCCGTTGATCTGCCGCAACTGGGCTTGCAGGTGCAAGGACCAGATCTGCGGATCATTGGCCAGTTCGTAGCCGTGCATCGTCAGGCTTTCGACGATGGTATCGAGGATCGATTCGGCGGCGACCGGCCCGTGGAACGGGCCCTGGGCCTTGATGGCGGAAGGTTGTTCACCGGCCATGCCGGCGGCGAAGAGTAAAGTCCACATGCCGGTATCGCCGGCCAACGGCTTGATGGCGCATTCGATTCGGGTCACGAGACCCAGGCACTGACGGGTGAGGCAGAGGTTGCGCGACATGGCGGCGACCCTCGGTAAAGCCGGTGTTCAGCCCTTGCTGAAGGACTGTTTCGATCCCGTGATACTGTCGATGTCCTTGAGCTGAGAATAGAAGAAAAGTCCGCCGCGCCAACCGCGCAGAACCAGAAGGCGCCGAATGGTCATTGTGTGAATATTGACGCCAGAGTGATGGCACATTTGCCGACGTTCGCGACAAAACAAAATGGGAGCACAAGCTCCCATTTTTCTGACTGCAGCCTGGCTTACGCCGGTTTGGCCTCGGCCAGTGCCTCCTGCGCCAGTTCCTTCTCGGCTTCTTTCAGGTCTTCTTCGCTGATCATTTCGGCAATCACTCGCAGACGTTCCACCACTCGCGCGTTGACGCTGCCTTCCGGGAACTCGCCCTCCTCGTTCGGCTCACCGGCAGGCTCGCCCACCAGCAGACTCAGCGCTTCATCCGCCTGACGCACCGCGTAAACGTGGAACTGCCCGGCGCGTACCGCCGCCAGCACTTTCTCGTCGAGCATCAGCGTGGCGACGTTGGCGTGCGGAATGATCGCGCCTTGCTCGCCGGTCAGCCCGCGCGCTTCGCAGAGGCGGAAGAAGCCTTCGATCTTCTCGTTGACCCCGCCCACCGCCTGCACTTCGCCGAACTGGTTGATCGAGCCGGTGATCGCGAAGCACTGCTTGAGCGGGGTTTTCGACAAGGCCGAAATCAACGTGCAGGCCTCGCCCAGCGATGCGCTGTCGCCATCGACATAACCGTAGGATTGCTCAAGAGCGATGCTTGCGGAAATCGCCAGCGGGAATTCCTGGGCGTAACGGCTGCCCAGATACCCGGTGAGAATCATCACGCCCTTGGAGTGAATCGGCTGGCCAAGGTTGACCTCGCGCTCGATGTCGACGATACCGCTGCCACCCGGGTACACCGTGGCGGAAATCCGCGCCGGCACACCGAACGCCGAGTCGCCCACTTCCAGCACCGTCAAACCGTTGCACTTGCCGACCGCCGCGCCGTCGGTGTCGATCAGGATGATCCCCGCCAGCATGTCGTCGAGAATCCGCGCCGACACACGTCCGGTGCGGGTAGCCTTGGCTTTCAGGGCGCGCTCGATGTGGCCGGCGTCGGTCATTTCATCGTTGGCCAGGTGACGAATGAAATCCGCCTCGCTGACCAACTGGAACAGATCACCGATCCGCGCCGACAAGCGCCCCTGGTGTTCGGCCAGACGTGCGCTGTAAGTCGCCAGACGCGCCACCGCGTCGGCGGTCAACGGCGCCATGCCTTCTTCCGAAGTACGGGTTTTCAGCAACTGGGCGAACTGTTCCAGGCTTTCGTCGACCATCGGGATGTCTTCGTCGAAATCCACCAGGACGCGGAACATCTCCTGGAAGTCCGGATCCAGGTCCTGCAGCGTGTAATACAGCTGACGCGCACCGATGATGATGACTTTGACATTCAACGGAATGAACTGCGGGTTGAGCGTCACGGTCGCGAAACGGCCCATCTCGCCCAGTGGCGATTCCATTTTCAGCTTGCGCGATTGCAGGGCGCGCTTGAGCGCATCCCACACGAAGGGCTCGCCGAGCATCTTTTCCGCTTCAAGGATCAGAAAACCACCGTTGGCGCGGTGCAACGCCCCCGGACGCAACTGGCGATACGTGGTGTAGAGCGCGCCCTGATCGGTGGTGTATTCGATGCGGCCGAACAGGTTTTCGTAGGTCGGATGCGGCTCGAACACCACCGGCGCACCGCCGCTGGCCGGATGGCCGACCACCAGGCTCGGCGCGTATTGTTCTTCCAGCAGCTTGCGTGCAACGGCGTCGGTCTTGCTGTCGTCCACCAGTTGCTCGACCACGGTTTTCAGCAGATAGACCTGAACCGCTTGCAGGTAACCGCAGACCGCGGCGTTTTCCGCGTACTTCTCCGACAGCGGTGCGAGCAAAGGCTGCAACGCCAGAGTAATGGTTTCTTCGTTGAGCTGACGCAGTTGGTTGCTCGACTCGCGCTTCCACTGCGGCAGGCTGGCGAGTTCTTCGTTCAGGCGTTCTTCAAGGCCGGAAATGTCCTCGTGGAAACGTTCGCGCTCGGACTCCGGCAACTGGGCGAATTCGGCTTCGTCCAGCGCCTTGCCTTCGAGCATCGGGGTGAAGGCGATGTTGCTGCTGTCGCGGTACAGGGCGACGTCTTTTTCCAGGGCCAGACGCTCGATGACGTCCAGTGCCTTGTCATAGCGCTGGTTGAAGGCGCGGTCGATAGCGCTCTTCTTCTGCTGGTAGGACGGGTGTTCGAACACCGCAGGAAAAGTCGACAGCAGATTGTCGATCAAGCCGTTGATATCGCCGATGAACGCCGCGGCGCTGCCCGATGGCAGTTCCAGGGCGCGGGGTTCGCGCGGCTCGTCGAAATTGTTGACGTAGACCCAGTCCGCCGGGGTCTGCAGGCGTTTGCCTTCGGCCTTCAGGTAGCGTTTGACGAACGAGAAGCGGCCGGTGCCGGGCTCGCCCATGACGAATACGTTGTAACCGGGGCGTGGCATGGCCACACCGAACTGCAAGGCTTCGACCGCACGTTCCTGGCCAAGCACACCGCGAAAGGGCTCCAGATCATTGGTGGTAGTGAAGCTGAACTGTTCAGCGGAAAACGGACGGGTCAGCGCTTCGGGCGCTAGACGCAAGCTGGCAGCAACAGGATCAGGCATCGGGCTTCCTTAACAATCAGGCGGGGCAGATAGCGGCATTCTGGCGCTGCCCGTGCCCCACTGGCAAGGCGCGCCACACGACAAAGCATAGACAACCGGCCAACCCCGCGGCAGCCCCCGCAAAACCGGTCTGGATCACGAATATGCTGCAAAAAATCACGGAACCACGGGAACCTGCCTAAACTCCAAACTGCGCGGCTGGAACTAATACCGGCCCACTGGCGCCAGAAGGTCTGTACGAAAACTCGCCAAGTGGCGTTTTGATGTAGAGAGCGGGGCCAGAACCCTGTCCATTGGTACGCACATAAAAGAGAACAAAGCTATGAAACGGATTCTTCTCGGTACTCTCTTCACCGCTGTATCCATCAACGCCATGGCTCAGGCGCCAGGCGGTCCGGATTGCGGTTGGGGCAACATGCTGTTCGAAGGTCAGCGTGGCACCCCGGCTCACTTCCTGGCATCCACCACCAACGGCACCTCGGGCAACGCCACGTTCGGCATGACGTCCGGCACCAACGGTTGCTCCACCAACGCCTCGCTGACCTACGGCGGCAAATCCTGGTTTGCCATGAATGGCATGATGAACGAGCTGTCCGAAGACATGGCAAAAGGCAACGGCGAAGCGCTGACGACCTATGCCGTGGTACTGGGCGTGGCGCCGGAAGACCGTGCGCACTTCGCCGCCGTCACTCACGAGCACTTCCAGCAGATCTTCAGCAAGGCTGACGTGACCGCCGAAGACGTGCATACCAACACCCTGGCCGTGCTGAAAGCAGACCCTCGTCTGGCCAAGTACGCGACTCAGGCTTAAGCTCGACTGCACCCGCTTCTTTCGGGAAGCGGGTTTTGTTTTTTCGGCCCGCCCTCCTTGGGTCTTTTGTTTCTTTCGACTTAAGTTGCCACCTATGCTCAAACGCCTTGCCTGGCTGGCGCTGTGTGTCTGCGCCCCGCTGTCCGCCGCGCCCCACATCGACCCTCAACGTTTGCAGCAACTGGCCAACGACCGCTTCTGGATTTCCCTCGGCCATTACGAAACCGCCAAACTCGGCGGCTGGCGCAGCTACGTCAGCGACAAAAAGTTCTTCCTCGCCGCCGACGGCAACGAACACCCCGACCACGAACTGGCCGCCACGGTCCAGGCGCTGTACGCCCCGGCCAGTCTCGGTGAGCAACACGCCCAGTGCGTCTACCCGGCCCGCACCCGCTGGCTGAAAGATCAGCTCAACCTGACCGACCTGCCGACGCCGGACTGCGCCGAATTCAAGAAATGGTTCAAGGACGTCTCGCCCCACAGCGCGGTGATGATTTTCCCGGCGGCCTACCTCAACAGCCCGTCGTCGATGTTCGGCCACACCCTGCTGCGCATCGATCAGGCCGATGTGCAGAGCGACAAGACTTCGCTGCTCAGCTACGCGATCAACTTCGGCGCCTACATCGAAGGCTCGGACAACAGCATCCTGTATGCCTGGAAAGGCCTGATGGGCGGCTATCCGGGACTGTTCGCGCTGGTGCCGTATCAGGAGAAACTCTCGGAATACCGCAGCCTGGAAAACCGCGACCTTTGGGAGTACCGGCTCAACCTGACACAAGCCGAAACCGCACGCATGGTCGAGCATGTGTGGGAGCTGAAGCAGATTCAGTTCGACTATTTCTTCTTCGATGAAAACTGCTCCTATCGCCTGCTCGAACTGTTGCAGGTCGCCCGTCCGAGCCTGCGCCTGACCGAACAATTCCCGCTGACCGCGATTCCCACCGACACCGTCAAAGCGGTGAAAGAAGCCGGACTGGTCGAGCACATCGAATACCGCCCGTCCCGCGAGCGTGAATTGCTCAGCCGCGCCGAGCCCCTGACCGGCGAAGAACAGGACTGGGTGCTGAAAGTCAGCGCCGACCAGCAGCAATTGCAGGACCCGGCCTTCAAGGCCCTGCCCCGTGACCGGCAGGCGCTCATCGTCGACGCTGCGTATCGGCTGGAACGCTACCGTGCCAACGGCCAGGAACGTGATCCGCAACGGGCACAGCGCAGTTTTGAACTGCTGCGGGCGATCAACAAGAACCCGGCGCCGGAGCTGCAAATTCCACAACCGGGCCTGCCCGAAAATGGCCATGAATCGCGTACCTGGCAGGCCGGCCTCGGCACCCGTGGCGACCGTGCGTTCGGCGAGTACGGCCTGCGCATGGCCTACCACGACCTCAACGACAACGCCGAAAGTTTCCCCCTCGGCGCGCAGATCGAAATCCTGCAAATGAAGCTGCGCCAGTACGAAGGCAATCACTGGCAGTTCCAGCAACTGGATCTGGCGACCATCCGCTCGCTGACGCCGCGCAATGCGCTGCTGCAGCCGTTGTCGTGGCAAGTCACCGGAGGTCTGGAGCGGGTGCCGGGCAAGCATGACGACGAAACGCTGGTCAGCCATGTCAACGGTGGCGGCGGTGGAACCTGGGCGCTGGGTGACGATGTACTGGGATTTGCCCTCGGCACCGTGAGGCTTGAGCACAACAATGATTTCGCCGAATTCGTTTCCCCCGCAGGCGGTTTCAATACCGGCGTGCTGTGGAAAAACCCGTTGGGCAATCTCAGTGTGGAGGCCAAGGGCGATTACTTCTTCAACGGCGAAGTGCGCCGCAGCCTCAGTCTGAATCAACAGTGGGAGTTGTCTCGCAACCTGGGCCTGCGCCTGAGTGCGCAGCGTGAATTCAGCCATCTGGCAACGCCGGAGACGGAAGTGATGCTGGAAGTGAAGTGGTATCACTACTGAGGTTTTGATCTTCCTTTCACACCCCGTCGACGAATCCGCTTCTAGACTTTCCCTGTCAGCCGGAGAACGGCGCGGGAGAGTCAGATGTGGCGGTGTGCGGGTTTTGTGGGTGTATTGCTGTTGCTGGGTGGCTGTCAGAGCACCCACGAAGATCTGATCGCCAAGGGTTATCCACCGGCGTTCGCCGACGGTTTCGATGACGGTTGCATCAGCGGTCGTCAGGCGGCGGGTTCGATCAGCGGCGAGTTTCGCAAGAACGTGCCGCGCTATCTCAAGGATCCGCAATACGCCGAGGGCTGGAGCGACGGTTTCCGCCAGTGTCAGGCGATGCTGGAAAACAAGGATCGCGAGGAGTATCGCAACGAACACTGGGACGAGCGCGAGCGGGCCTGGCAGCAACAGAAGGATCAGGACGCCGCGCGGGCTTATCGCTCGCAGTAGGTCGTTTCCAGACATCCAGCGAAACCTTCAGCCTGCGACCATGGCCCAACGGTTGTCACAGGAGGTCACCATGAGCCGTGCTTTCGTCAACGAAGACAATGCCGCTGCGCAAGCCGATCAGCCGGTCGAACGGCAGGTCAGCACGCAGCCCAATTACGTCACGCCACAGGGGCTTGCCCAGTTGCAGGCGAAAGTCGCCGAGCTGCAGGCGCTGCACGCCGAACAGACGGCCATGGGCGAACAGGCCGACAAACAGCGACTGGCCGATCTCGAACGGGATTTGCGTTATTTCAATCAGCGGGTCGGCAGCGCTCAGGTCGCGCCAGCCCCGACGTCCAACGAAAAGGTGCAGATCGGCAGTTGGGTCACCTACGCCGACGAACATAACACCGAGCGCCGGGTGCAACTGGTCGGCGAAGATCAGGCCGATGCCGCCAACGGCCTGATCAACTGGGCTTCGCCGCTGGGGCGCGCGCTGCTTGGCGCGCGACTCAACGACGAAGTGCTGTGGCAGCGTCCGGCCGGCAATCAACTGATCGAAGTGATCCGTATCGATCGCTCTTGAACCACAGTGCTTAAACCACGCCCTGCGCCAGCATCGCGTCGGCGACTTTGACGAAGCCGGCGATGTTCGCGCCTTTGACGTAGTTGATCCGGCCGTTTTCCTCACCGTAATGCACACAGGCGTGGTGGATCGACTGCATGATCCCGTGCAGCTTGCTGTCCACCTCGCCCGCCGTCCACAGCAGGCGCATGGCGTTCTGCGACATCTCCAGACCGCTGACCGCCACGCCGCCGGCATTCGAGGCCTTGCCCGGCGCGAACAGAATGCCCGCTTCGATAAAGATATCCACAGCCTCAAGGGTGGTCGGCATGTTCGCACCTTCGGCCACACAGATGCAGCCGTTACGCAGCAAGGTGCGGGCAGCTTCGGCGTCGAGTTCGTTCTGGGTGGCACACGGCAGCGCGATATCGCACGGCAACGACCATGGCAGTTGACCGGCGCGGAATTCCAGACCGAATGCGGCCGCCAACTCGCTGATCCTCCCACGCTTGACGTTTTTCAGCTCCAGCAACGCCAGCCACTGCTCTTCGCTCAGACCGGCCTCGCAATACAGCGTGCCTTCGGAATCGGACAGGGAAATCACCTTGCCGCCTAGATCCATCACTTTGCGGGCCGCGTATTGCGCGACGTTGCCGGAACCGGAGATCGCCACGCGCTTGCCTTCGACAGTCTGCTCACGGCGCTTGAGCATTTCCTCGGCGAAATACACGCAACCGAAACCGGTGGCTTCCGGGCGGATCAGGCTGCCGCCGTAGGTCATACCCTTGCCGGTCAGTACGCTGGTGAACTGGTTGCTCAGGCGTTTGTACTGACCGAACAGGAAACCGATTTCCCGTGCGCCGACACCGATATCACCTGCCGGCACGTCCACGTCGGCGCCGATGTGGCGGTACAGCTCACTCATGAACGCCTGGCAGAAACGCATGACTTCGGCGTCGCTCTTGCCCTTGGGATCGAAGTCCGAACCGCCCTTGCCGCCGCCCATGGGCAACGAGGTCAGGGAGTTCTTGAAGGTCTGCTCGAAGGCGAGGAATTTCAGCACGCCCATATTCACCGAGGGATGGAAGCGCAACCCGCCCTTGTACGGGCCGATGGCGCTGTTCATCTGGATGCGAAAACCACGATTGACCTGCACCTTGCCCTGATCGTCGACCCACGACACCCGGAACACCACCGCCCGCTCCGGCTCGCAGATGCGCTCCAGAATCCCCGAGGTCAGATAGTGCGGATTGGCTTCGAGAAACGGCCACAGGCTGCGCAGGACTTCTTCGACGGCCTGGTGGAATTCGGGTTGATCCGGATCGCGTTTTTTCAGACGGGCGAGGAAGGATTCGACGGATTCGATCATGGGAAAAGTCTCGGCAAATTTGTTGTCGTTGGAAGAGATTGAGCCGGACTGTAACAAACGACATGTACACAGCAACAGACAAAAATGTCGCATTTATGAAAACAAATAGTACACACGCTATAAATCACGGCGGATTGCAGGAAAAAAAAGCGGAGCCCGAAGGCTCCGCTTTTTCATGCAACCAACCTGAAATCAGGCCAGTTTCTTGTGGCGTACCCGGTGTGGCTGGGCCGCTGCTTCGCCGAGGCGCTTTTTGCGATCGGCTTCGTACTCGGTGTAGTTGCCTTCGAAGAACACGGCCTGCGAGTCGTCTTCGTACGCCAGGATGTGTGTCGCGACGCGGTCAAGGAACCACCGGTCGTGAGAGATCACAATGGCGGCGCCCGGGAAGTCCAGCAGGGCTTCTTCCAGGGAGCGCAGGGTTTCAACGTCGAGGTCGTTGGACGGTTCGTCGAGCAGCAGGACGTTGCCGCCCTCCTTCAGGGTCAGCGCCAGGTGCAGACGACCGCGCTCACCGCCGGACAGGTCCTTGACGAACTTCTGCTGATCGCCGCCCTTGAAGTTGAAGCGACCGACGTAGGTACGCGACGGGATCTCGTAGTTGCCGATGCGGATCTGATCCGAACCGTCGGAGATCTGCTGGAACACGGTCTTGCTGCCGTCCAGGTCTTCGCGGCTCTGGTCAACGCAGGCCAGTTGCACGGTTTCGCCGATCTCGATGCTGCCGGAGTCCGGGGTTTCCTTGCCCATCAGCATGCGGAACAGGGTCGACTTACCGGCACCGTTACCGCCGATCACGCCGACGATGGCGCCTTTCGGCATGGAGAACGACAGGTTGTCGATCAACACGCGATCGCCGTAGCCCTTGGTGACGTTCTTGAATTCGATGACCTTGTCGCCCAGGCGCGGACCGGCCGGGATGTAGATCTCGTTGGTTTCCGAACGCTTCTGGAATTCCTGCGACTGCATTTCTTCGAAGCGCTGCAGACGTGCCTTGGATTTCGACTGGCGGGCCTTGGCGCCTTTGCGCACCCACTCCAGTTCTTCCTTCATGGCTTTTTCGTGGGCCGATTGCTGCTTGGATTCCTGGGCCAGACGATCGGACTTGGCTTCCAGCCAACCCGAGTAGTTGCCCTCGTAAGGAATGCCCGCACCGCGGTCGAGTTCCAGAATCCAGCCAGCGACGTTGTCCAGGAAGTAACGGTCGTGCGTGATCGCTACCACGGTACCCGGGAAGTCGTGCAGGAAGTGTTCGAGCCACGCAACGGAGTCGGCATCCAGGTGGTTGGTCGGTTCGTCGAGCAGCAGCATGTCCGGGGCGGACAGCAGCAGACGGCACAGGGCCACACGACGTTTTTCACCACCGGACAGGTGTTCCACTTTCGCGTCCCAGGCCGGCAGACGCAGCGCATCGGCGGCGACTTCCAGTTGACGCTCCAGGTTGTGACCGTCGCTGGCCTGCAGGATCGCTTCGAGCTTGGCCTGTTCGGCGGCCAGCTTGTCGAAGTCGGCGTCCGGGTCGGCGTAGGCGGCGTAAACCTCGTCCAGACGCGCTTGCGCATCCTTGATCACGCTGACCGCTTCCTCGACCACTTCACGCACGGTCTTGGTCGGATCAAGTTGCGGCTCTTGCGGCAGATAACCGATGTTCAGTTCCGGCATCGGGCGCGCTTCGCCTTCGAATTCGGTGTCGACGCCGGCCATGATTTTCAGCAGCGTGGACTTACCCGAACCGTTGAGGCCGAGTACGCCGATCTTGGCGCCCGGGAAGAAGGACAGAGAAATGTTTTTCAGGATTTCCCGCTTCGGCGGAACAACTTTGCCCAGCCGATGCATGGTGAAGACGTATTGAGCCATGGAGAACCTTGGGTCAGTGACAGATGAATGATTGGAGCGCAGGCGATGCCCGGCCAGACCGATGCGCGTCGTTCACTTGACCACTTGATGGCCATCAATGCGTGCGCGCTGAAAAAGTCTGAGTCTAGGAGCTGGAACGCTCCCGCGTAACCGGCAAAGCTACCTTAATGACAGAAGGCAGTCCAGCCGAGCGGGGCTGGCACTTCGCCACAACTCAAGGCATGCTAGCCGCCCTTTGGGCGTCCGGCTTATAGTGCACGTCGCGCCAGTCCAGCCAAACCGCAGGATTACAGCTTGTCCAATGTCACTCCGCCAGCCTCTGTGAGCAGCACCCAACCGGCGCCCGGCTCGTCCCTGCGCGGAACATTGAAAGGCGCGCTGGCGACGCTGGTGCTGATGCTGCTGGCGTTGCTGTTCTGGCAACTGCTCGATCAACTGCGCGAAACCCAGAAAAACCAGCGTCAGTACACCATCGATTACACCGCCGATCTCGCCTCGCAAGTCAGCCTCAACATGTCGCTGAACGCGCAGATCGCGCTCAATCTGCTACCGATCGTCGAACAGCCGCAGTCTGCCGACGAACAGCAGGCGCTGCTGCGCAAGCTGCAGAAATCCCTGCCTGACCTGCAGAGCATGGCCTTGCTCAGCCCTTCTGGAAAAATCCTCAGCGACAGCGCCACCGACAGCAAGGACGCCGACTACCTCAGCGATCTGGTGCGCCGCAGTCACGCCCAGGCACATTATTTCAGCAACGCCGATGACGGCTCGGTGGTGCATCTGTTGCTGCATCAGGCCAGCGGCAGTACCCGCGGCTACTGGGCGCTGCGCCTGACCCCGACGTTCTTTGCCTCGCTGACCAAACAGGGCGAGACCGGGATCCGCCCGCTGTGGCTGGTGGAAAACCGCATCAATCACCAGATCATCAGCCGTGACGAAGGCCTGCCTTCCACCAAGGCCAGCACCCTGACAGCCGAAGATCTGGCCAACAGCGTGCTGACCGTGCCCCTGAGCAGCAGCGACTGGCAACTGCGCGGACTGTTCGACCGGCAACATGTGCTCGAAGAGCTTCTGCCGGCGTTCATCGGCAAATGCCTGCTGGGCCTGGCGCTGTCCCTGCTGCCGTTCATTGCCTTACTGAACATGCGCCGCCGTCAGCGCCAGGTGCATGAAGGACGCCGCCGTTATCAGGACATTTTCGAAGGCACCGGTGTGGCCCTGTGCGTGCTGGATCTTTCTGGACTGAAACAGGTTTTCGAAAAGGCCCAGATCCAGACCAGCGACCAGCTCAAGGCCTGGCTCGACCAGCCGCAGCAACGCCAGCAATTGCTGCAGGAGCTGCGAGTCACCGAGGTCAATCAGGTGGCGTTGCAACTGCTCAACGTCAACTCCTGCGACCACGCCTGGCAGCTGCTGATCGACGGTCATCCGCACAGCCAGTGCGCGATCGGCAATCAAGTGCTCGATGCCGTGCTCCAGCAGCAAAAGCAGCTGGAACTGGAAATCAAACTGCCGGACATCAACGGCCGCGACCAGCACCTGTGGCTGGTGCTGCGCCTGCCTCATGAGCAGCACGACTACAAGGCCGTGATCCTGAGCATCAACGACATCACCAGCCGCAAGCTGATCGAACTGTCGCTGCTGGAGCGCGAAGGCTTCTGGTCGGACGTAGTGCGTACCGTGCCGGATCATCTGTACGTGCAGGATGTGATCAGCCAGCGGATGATCTTCAGCAACCACCACCTGGGCCAGACCCTCGGTTACAACCGCAGCGAACTGCACCAGATGGGCGAGTACTTCTGGGAAATCCTCCTGCACCCGGAAGACGCCGACTATTACCACCGCTCGCGGCAGATGCAGCGTCATGCCGGCTACAGCCAGTTACTGCAATGCCAGTTGCGCTTCCGTCATCGCGACGGCAAGTGGCGGCGTTTCGATATCCGCGAACAGGCGCTGGCCCGGGACAAACACGATCAGGTCACGCGAATCATCGGCGTGGCCAAGGACATCACCGAGCAGATCGAAGCCAGCGAATCCCTGCGCGACAGCGAGCAGCGCTACCGGATGCTCGCCGAAAGCATCAGTGACGTGATCTTCTCCACCGACAGCAAGCTGTCGCTCAATTACGTCAGCCCGTCGGTGCAAGCGGTGCTGGGCTACGACGCCGAGTGGATTTTCCAGAACGGCTGGCAGTCGACCATCGCCAACCCGCAGCAACTGAACGGCATCTATCACCTGATGGACCGGGTCAGCAAAGCCCTGGACAAGCCCGAGCAACTGGCAATCCTGCGCAGTCAGGTGCAGACCCAGATGTTCCTGTTCGACTGCCTGCGCGCCGATGGCCGCAAGATCCCGATCGAATTGCGCCTGGTGCTGGTGTGGGACGAACACGGCGCCTTCGAAGGCGTGCTCGGGGTCGGTCGCGACATCAGCCAGCAGCGCCGCGCCGAAAAAGACCTGCGCATGGCGGCCACGGTATTCGAGCATTCGACTTCGGCGATCCTGATCACCGACCCGGCCGGCTACATCGTCCAGGCCAACGAAGCGTTCAGTCGTGTCAGCGGCTACGCAGTGAGCGAAGTGCTCGACCAGCTACCGAACATGCTCACCGTCGACGAACAACAGGACGCGCACCTGCGTTACGTGCTCAAGCAATTGCATCAGCACAGCACCTGGGAAGGCGAAGTCTGGCTCAAGCGCCGCAACGGCGAGCATTACCCGGCGTGGGTCGGCATTACTGCGGTGCTCGATGACGAAGGCGATCTGGCCAGTTACGTGTGTTTTTTCAGCGACATCAGCGAGCGCAAGGCCAGCGAGCAGCGCATTCACCGCCTCGCCTACTACGACGCCCTGACCCACCTGCCGAACCGCACGCTGTTCCAGGATCGCCTGCACACCGCGCTGCAATCGGCCGACCGGCAGAAGTCGTGGGTGGTGCTGATGTTCCTCGACCTCGATCGTTTCAAACCGATCAACGACTCCCTCGGCCACGCCGCCGGCGACCGCATGCTCAAGGACATGGCCACCCGGCTGCTGGCCTGCGTCGACGATGACGACACCGTGGCGCGGATGGGCGGCGACGAATTCACGTTACTCCTGCAGCACCGCTCCAGCCGCGAGATGGCGCTGAACCGTGCGATCCATGTGGCCGAGCAGATTCTTGGCAGCCTGGTGCGACCATTCGTGCTGGAGGGTCGCGAGTTCTTCGTCACCGCCAGTATCGGCATCGCCCTGAGTCCGCAGGACGGCAACGAACTCAGTCAGCTGATGAAGAACGCCGACACCGCGATGTACCACGCCAAGGAGCGCGGCAAGAACAACTTCCAGTTCTATCAGGCCGACATGAACGCCAGTGCGCTTGAGCGCCTGGAACTGGAAAGCGATCTGCGCCACGCTCTCGAGCAGAACGAATTCGTGCTGTATTACCAGCCGCAATTCAGCGGCGACGGCAAACGCCTGACCGGCGCCGAAGCCCTGCTGCGCTGGCGTCATCCACGTCGCGGACTGGTGCCGCCGGGGGATTTCATTCCGGTGCTCGAAGAACTCGGGCTGGTGGTGGACGTCGGCGACTGGGTGATCAGCGAAGCCTGCCGTCAGCTCAAGACCTGGCACCAAAGCCGCGTGCGCGTGCCGAAGGTATCGGTGAACATTTCCGCCCGGCAGTTCTCCGACGGCCAGCTCGGCACGCGGATCGCCACCATTCTCAAGGAAACCGGCCTTCCGCCGGCGTGCCTGGAATTGGAACTGACCGAAAGTATCCTGATGCGCGAAGTCAGCGAAGCGATGCAGATTCTTGCCGGCCTGAAGAACCTCGGCCTGAGCATCGCGGTCGACGACTTCGGCACCGGTTACTCGTCGCTGAACTATCTCAAGCAATTCCCGATCGACGTACTGAAGATCGACCGCACCTTCGTCGACGGCCTGCCGTCCGGCGAGCAGGACGCGCAAATCGCCCGGGCGATCATCGCCATGGCCCACAGCCTCAACCTGGCGGTGATCGCCGAGGGCGTGGAAACCCATGAACAGCTGGACTTCCTGCGCGAGCACGGTTGCGACGAGGTTCAGGGTTATCTGTTCGGACGACCGATGCCGGCCACCCGCTTCGAAGCGCAGTTCAGCAATGACGCGCTGTTCATGTTCGACTGAAGTTCTGCGGGGCGGCCTTCACGAGCAGGGATTGATGTCGATCACGGAATCCTGCCGCCAACCCGGCTATTGTGCGAACCGGCTGGCCAGGAAAAGGCCGGCACGGACGCCACATATCTGGTCATGAACGCCACTTGTCTGCGACATGATGTCGTTTCATATGCCATCCAAAACCCGTTGGGTTAGAATGCCCCCCTTTTCTGCCCCCGATCCTTGAGGACCGCCATGTTCAGCCGTGATTTGACTATTGCCAAGTACGACGCCGATCTTTTTGCCGCCATGGAGCAAGAAGCCCAGCGCCAGGAAGAACACATCGAGCTGATCGCTTCGGAGAACTACACCAGCCCAGCGGTGATGGAAGCTCAAGGCTCGGTACTGACCAACAAGTACGCCGAAGGCTACCCGGGCAAGCGCTACTACGGTGGTTGCGAGTACGTCGACGTTGTCGAGCAACTGGCCATCGACCGCGCCAAGGAGCTGTTCGGCGCCGACTACGCCAACGTTCAGCCGCACGCTGGCTCCCAAGCCAACGCCGCTGTTTACCTGGCCCTGCTGTCGGCCGGTGACACCATCCTGGGCATGAGCCTGGCTCACGGCGGTCACCTGACCCACGGCGCCAGCGTTTCCTCCTCCGGCAAGCTGTACAACGCCATCCAGTACGGCATCGACGCCAACGGCCTGATCGACTACGACGAAGTCGAGCGTCTGGCTGTTGAGCACAAGCCGAAAATGATCGTGGCCGGTTTCTCTGCCTACTCGCAGATCCTCGACTTCCCACGCTTCCGTGCCATCGCCGACAAGGTTGGCGCCTACCTGTTCGTCGACATGGCTCACGTGGCCGGTCTGGTCGCCGCTGGCGTCTACCCGAACCCGGTTCCGTTCGCTGACGTCGTGACCACCACCACCCACAAGACCCTGCGCGGTCCACGTGGTGGCCTGATCCTGGCCAAGGCCAACGCCGACATCGAGAAGAAGCTGAACTCCGCCGTATTCCCGGGCGCCCAGGGTGGCCCGCTGGAGCACGTGATCGCCGCCAAAGCGATCTGCTTCAAGGAAGCACTGCAGCCTGAGTTCAAGGCTTACCAGCAACAAGTGGTGAAAAACGCCCAGGCCATGGCCGGCGTGTTCATCGAGCGCGGTTTCGACGTGGTTTCCGGCGGTACTGAAAACCACCTGTTCCTGCTGTCGCTGATCAAGCAGGAAATCTCCGGTAAAGACGCCGACGCCGCTCTGGGCAAAGCGTTCATCACCGTGAACAAGAACTCCGTGCCAAACGATCCACGCTCCCCGTTCGTCACTTCCGGCCTGCGCTTCGGTACTCCGGCGGTGACCACTCGCGGCTTCAAGGAAGCAGAGTGCAAAGAGCTGGCCGGCTGGATCTGCGACATCCTGGCTGACCTGAACAACGAAGCGGTGATCGACGCCGTTCGTGAGAAAGTCAAAGCCATCTGCAAGAAACTGCCGGTATACGGCGCTTAATTGCGACGTTAAAACCGCAGCATGAAAAACCGGCCAGTGATGGCCGGTTTTTTTTCGCCCGTAAAAAAGTTTCGGACTGCGAATGGCTCAAGGTCGGGGCATTGCGCCCAACTGGTCAGACCGGTCATGCCAATTCGTCATTTTTCACTTGCGATCCGTAAAAAACAGCGCCTAGACTGCACCCGCACTGGACATACCGGTAAGACCACAATAATTAAGTCCTGAATCTGATGCGCCCCGCGCACGGCAGCCAGGACACCGACCAGGATTCCTCCCATGCTCAGATGGTGCTCGCGTTCAATCTTCCTCCAAGTGGTTCTCGGACTGGTGCTCGGCATCGTCTGCGGGCTGACCCTTCCTGAATACTCGGCCCAGCTCAAACCGCTCGGCGACGGTTTCATCAAACTGATCAAGATGCTCATCGGCCTGATCGTGTTCTGCGTGGTGGTCAGCGGCATCAGCGGCGCCGGCGACCTGAAGAAGGTCGGGCGCATCGGCCTCAAGTCGGTGATCTACTTCGAAGTGCTGACCACCATTGCCCTGGTGATCGGTCTGGTGTTCGCCTTCAGCACCGGGATCGGCAGTGGCGCCAACATCCATCTGGAGCAGCTGTCCGCCGCCGACATGGGCGACATCGCCGAACGCGGCCAGCACATGCACACCACCACCCAGTTCCTGATGGACCTGATCCCGACCTCGGTGCTCGGCGCCTTTGCAGACAACAACATCCTGCAAGTGCTGTTGTTTTCGGTGCTGTTCGGCAGCGCGTTGAATCTGGTGGGCGAAGCGGCTTCCGGGATCTCGCGGCTGATCAACGAACTGAGCCACGTGATCTTCCGCATCATGGGCATGATCGTACGTCTGGCACCGATCGGCGTGTTCGGCGCCATCGCCTTCACCACCAGCAAATACGGCCTCGATTCGCTGCAACACCTTGGCAGTCTGGTCGGCCTGTTTTATCTGACATGCATCGCTTTCGTCAGCGTGATTCTGGGTCTGGTGATGCGTGCCTCCGGCCTGCGCATGTGGCCGCTGCTCAAGTACCTGCGCGAAGAACTGCTGATCGTCATGGGCACCGCCTCCTCCGACGCAGTACTGCCGCAGATCATGCGCAAACTGGAACACCTGGGCATCGGCAGCTCGACCGTCGGGCTGGTGATTCCCACCGGTTACTCGTTCAACCTCGACGGTTTTTCGATCTACCTGACCCTGGCCATCGTGTTCATCGCCAACGCCACCGGCACGCCGCTGGCCATGACCGATCTGCTGACGATTCTGCTGGTGTCGCTGATTACCTCGAAAGGCGCCCACGGCATTCCGGGGTCGGCGCTGGTGATTCTCGCGGCCACGCTGACTGCGATTCCGGCAATTCCGGTGGTCGGTCTGGTGCTGGTGCTGGCGGTGGACTGGTTCATGGGCATCGGCCGGGCGCTGACCAACCTGATCGGCAACTGCGTCGCCACCGTGGCCATCGCCCGCTGGGAAAAGGACATCGACGTGCAACGGGCGAACAAGGTGCTCAACGGCGAGCAGGGCTATAACTTTCAGCCGAGAAAAACGGCCGCTCAAGCGGCGGCCAAAGAATTCTGAATGACTGCCGTGCCTGCGCACATGCAGGCACGGCTCATGGAGCGAACACGTGATTACTACTTCAACCGTCGTCAACTCAGTGGTAGAAAAACTCCGGGCCGCCCTCGCCCGTGGCCAGTGGCGCTCCGGCGAGATGCTGCCGGGCCAGCGCGAACTGGCCGAACAACTGGGCATCAGCCGCCCGAGCCTGCGCGAAGCGGTGATCGTGCTGGAAACCCTCGGTCTGGTGCGTTCGATGCCGGGCAAAGGCGTGGTGGTGCTCGACGCCCAGGCCAGCGACAGCCAAAGCCACGACAGCGCCGTGGCCGGTGCCAGCCTCGAAGACGTGCTGCAACTGCGCTACACCCTCGAACCGTTCATCGTCGGTCTGGTGGCGCAGTCGATCAGCAGCAAGGAAGTCGGGCAACTGCGCCTGACCTTGATGGACATGCGCGAAGCCCTCGAAGCCGGTGACAGCGAGGCCGGAGTCAGCGCCTACATCGCGTTCCACGAAGAACTGTTCACTCTGACCTCGAACCCGATTTTCCAGAGCGTGGTGCAACAGACCAGCAACGCCCTCAAGCAAAGCGCCGAAGTGCTGCGCAATTCGCCGGAGCATCTGGCCGAACGCCTTGAGGAAAACGAAGCCGTGGTGCGCGCGATCCGCAGCAAGAACAGCGCTCAGGCCAGCGCCGAAATGCGCCGGCATATCCTGCGTGAAGGCCAGCGCATGGGCATCGAGCTGAACATTCCGGATGACAACCTGAACACCTGAAACACCTCACACTGGAGACCGGCCATGAACAGTCTTGCCACGCCGTCGCAACCTCGCCAGACCTCGGCGACCCTGCCCTTCTCCCGCTTGCAAGCGCCGGTGGAGGATCTGTATCCGCGACTGTTCGACGCGATCCTCGAACAGCGCCTCGATGCCGCCAGCCGCTTCACCGAAGAGAGCCTGAAGCAGACGTTCGGTGTCAGCCGCGCCGATGTGCGTCGGGTGCTGACCCAGTTGTCCCACGAACAGATCATCGTGCTGCGGGCCAACCATCGGCCGCGGGTGGCCGCGCCGGACGTCGAACAGACGCGTCAGGCCCTGCACGCCCGGCGTCTGGCCGAGAACACGCTGGTGCGACTGGCTTGTCAGCATGCGCAGGCTGAAGATCTGAAGCGCCTGCGAACGCTGATCGAACGCGAGCGCCAGGCTGTGGATAAAGATCGACGCGGTGCAGCGATTCGCCTGTCCGGGGAGTTTCATTTGCAGTTGGCGAAAATGGCGAGGAATGCACCGTTGGCGCATTTTCTCGGCACGTTGGTGCCGCTGACCTCACTGGCGATTGCGCGATGTGGCGAGCAGACGCACAGCTGTTGCGCATGGGAGGAACATCTGGCGTTGGTTGAGGCGGTGGAGCGGAGAGATATTTCAAAAGCCGGCATGCTGATGAATCGGCATCTGGAAAATCTTGAGCAGACGTTGCTGGCTTCAGCCCGTGAGCAATGCGTTGTCGGTTAGATCGCTATCGCTGGCAAGCCAGCTCCCACAGGGTTCGAGGCAATCAACAATAGAGTGCCCGCTGCTTGACCTGTGGGAGCGGGCTTGCCCGCGATGACTTCATCACGGGCACCGAACAACCCTCAACCTGCCGCGACCCGAGCAAACCCCGCCCGGATCTTCTCTTCCGGCAAATCATCGGCGATAAACACGATCACGCTTTCCCGCGCCTCGCCCTCGGCCCACTCGGTGTCCCAGTCGAAACCGTAAAGCTTCAGCACGCCCTGAAACACCAGCCGCCGATCCTCGCCCGCAATGTTCAGCACGCCTTTGTAGCGCAGCAATTGCTTGCCGTGCTCCTCCAGCAACTCGTTCATGAACTCGCTGAGCTGATCGATATCCAGCGGCTGATCGGTACGCAGCACCAGACTGGAAATCCGGTCGATGGACGGCGCCTTGCTGACCGGTCGCAGACTCACCCCGCCGCCCAGATCGGCATTCAGGTTGAAGCCGCGCACATCGAGCAATTCGGCCAGATCGATGTTGCCGTGCTCGACCACGCGGATCGGTGCACGGCGATTGATGCGGGTCAGGCGTTCGCTGAGCGCGGTGAATGCGGCTTCGTCCACCAGATCGGTCTTGCTCACCAGCAAGCGGTCGGCGAAACCGATCTGCGCCTGGGCGATGGTCTGGGTCAGGTGCAGCTCGGCGTGAGCGGCGTCCACCAGGGTGATGATGCCGTCGAGCAGGTAACGCTCGCGCAGTTCTTCGTCGATGAAAAAGGTCTGCGCCACCGGGGCCGGATCGGCCAGGCCGGTGCATTCGATGACCAGCCGATCGAAGGCGATTTCACCGCTGTCCAGCCGTTCGAGCAACAGGTACAGGGCCTTGGTCAGGTCGGTGTGGATGGTGCAGCAGACGCAGCCGTTGGCCAGGGTCATGACTTGCACCGGCTCGTCGCCCAGTAGTTGGGTGTCGATGCCGGCGTCGCTGAATTCGTTTTCGATCACGGCGATTTTCAGGCCGTGCTCGGCTTTCAACAGATGGCGCAGCAAGGTGGTCTTGCCGGCGCCGAGGAAACCGCTGAGCACCGTGACCGGGATGGGAGAAGACAAACTCGATCTCCTTCAATTGCACAAATAAAAATGGGAGCAGGCCGAAAGACCTGCTCCCACCTCACTTCTGGTGAACCGCGATCAGCGGCTCAACAGCACTTCGGCCCACCCTTGCCACCGTAACGGGCTTCCTGACGTTCGCGAAAGAACATCTCGTAGCTCATCACCGGTTTGTCCGGGTGTTTGGTTTGCATATGCTCGACGTACGTGTCGTAGTCGGGCATGCCGACCATCAGGCGCGCGGCCTGACCGAGGTATTTACCGAGGCGACTCAGGTCATTGAACATGGTGCAATCCTCTGGTTACGCGTCCGGCAGGGCCTGGAATGGCGATTCTTTATCCGTACGCTCTTTTTTGCCCCAGGCGGCGATGCCGACCTTGAGCGCATAGAACAGGATGCTGAATACCACGAACAGGAACAGCGCGGTCAGCGTTGCGTTGGTGTAAGCGTTGAATATCACGTGCTGCATCTGCTCGACGCTCTTGGCCGGTGCGATCACCTGGCCTGCGGCCAGTGCATCGCTGTACTTCTTGGCCAGTGAAAGGAAGCCGACAGCCGGGTTGGCATCGAACAGTTTGATGAAGCCTGCGGTCGTGGTGCAGATCAGCAGCCAGGCCGCCGGCAGCAGGGTGACCCAGATGTAGCGCTGGCGCTTCATCTTGATCAGGACCACGGTGCCGAGCATCAGCGCGATACCGGCCAGCATCTGGTTGGATATACCGAACAGCGGCCACAGGGTGTTGATGCCGCCCAACGGATCGATCACGCCCTGGTACAGCAACCAGCCCCACATCGCCACACAACCGGCGGTGGCGATCAGGTTGGCGGTCCAGGATTCGGTACGCTGCAACGCCGGCACGAAGGAGCCGAGCAGATCCTGCAGCATGAAGCGCCCGGCACGGGTGCCGGCGTCCACAGCGGTCAGGATGAACAGCGCTTCGAACAGGATCGCGAAGTGGTACCAGAACGCCATGGTGTTTTCACCCGGCAGGACACTGTGCAGGATCTGCGCGATACCGACCGCCAGGGTCGGGGCACCACCGGCACGGGCCAGGATGGTGGTTTCGCCGATGTCATGGGCCACGGCTTGCAGCGCATCCGGGGTAATTGCAAAGCCCCAGTTGCTGACTGCAGTTGCAACGGCCACCACATCGCCACCGACCACGGCAGCCGGGCTGTTCATGGCGAAGTACACGCCAGGCTCGATCACCGAAGCGGCAACCATGGCCATGATGGCCACGAACGATTCCATCAGCATGCCGCCGTAACCGATGTAGCGCGCGTTGGTTTCGTTATCGAGCAGCTTCGGCGTGGTGCCGGACGAGATCAGCGCGTGGAAGCCCGATACCGCACCGCACGCGATGGTGATGAACAGGAACGGGAACAGACCGCCCTTCCATACCGGGCCGGTGCCGTCGACGAACTGGGTCAGCGCCGGCATTTTCAGCTCGGGCATGGTGACCAGGATGCCGATCGCCAGGGCGATGATGGTACCGATCTTGAGGAAGGTGGACAGATAGTCACGCGGGGCGAGGATCAGCCAGACCGGCAACACAGCGGCAACGAAGCCGTAACCGATCAGCATCCAGGTGATTTGCACGCCAGTGAAGCTGAAGGCCTTGGCCCACACCGGGTCAGCGGCAATCTGGCCACCGAGCCAGATCGAACCGAGCAACAGAATCACGCCGATCACCGAGATCTCGCCGATGCGGCCCGGACGGATGTAGCGCATGTAGATGCCCATGAACATCGCGATCGGGATGGTCGCCATCACGGTGAAGATGCCCCACGGACTCTCGGCCAGGGCTTTGACGACGATCAGCGCCAGCACCGCGAGGATGATGATCATGATCAGGAAGCAGCCGAACAGGGCAATGGTGCCGGGGATGCGGCCCATTTCTTCACGCACCATGTCGCCCAGGGAACGGCCGTTGCGACGGGTGGACATGAACAGGACCATGAAGTCCTGCACCGCACCCGCCAGCACCACGCCGGCGATCAGCCACAGCGTGCCGGGCAGGTAGCCCATCTGCGCCGCCAGTACCGGGCCGACCAGTGGTCCCGCGCCGGCGATGGCCGCGATGTGGTGTCCGAAGAGAATGTGTTTGTTGGTCGGAACGTAGTCCAGACCGTCGTTGTTGAGCACGGCGGGGGTGGCCCGGCGTGGATCGAGTTGCATCACATTGTTTGCGATGAACAGGCTGTAGTAACGGTACGCAACCAGATAAATGGCCACGGCGGCGACCACGATCCACAAGGCGTTGATCGCCTCGCCTCGGCGCAATGCCACTACGCCCAGGGCGCACGCTCCTACGATTGCCAGCACTAGCCAGGGTAAGTGGCGCAGCGGGCTATTATTATTTTTCATTTTATTATTCCAGCCAGGGTGGACAAGAAAGACAGCCACCTCGAGTTTAGCGCTACTGGCGGCAAAGACCATACCCGACATTGGTCTGACGCCCTGCCCGACTGGCAGCGTTTGACGTGGCGGGTCTATAGTCAGCGTACCGTCAAGAGGATCGCGCCATGAGCGAGCACCCGTCCGAGCGTCGCCGCTTCAAACGTATCGCGTTCGATGCCAGAACCGAATTGAGCCAGGGCGAGTACATCTGGCCGGTGAAGCTGATCGACCTGTCGCTCAAGGGGCTGCTGATCGAACGGCCGGAGCCGTGGCTGGGGGATGAAACGCAGGACTTCAACGTCGACATTCACCTGAGCGACGACACCGACATCCAGATGGACGTGCAACTGGCGCACGACGATCACGGGCAATTGGGCTTCCAGTGCCGGCACATCAGCCTGGAGTCGATCCAGCGCCTGCGCCGCCTGATCGAGCTCAACCTCGGGGATGAGGCCGAGCTCGAACGGGAGCTTGGGGCATTGATGGAACTCTGATTACTCGAAGAGTGAATCCAGCGCCTGCTCCAGACGCGTCACCGCAATGATCTGCAACCCTGCCGGTGCTTCTTTTGGCGCGTTACCCTTGGGCACGATCGCGCGCTTGAAGCCGTGCTTGGCGGCTTCCTTCAAACGCTCCTGACCGCTCGGCACCGGGCGTACTTCGCCGGACAGGCCGACTTCGCCGAACACCAGCAAGTCATGAGGCAACGGCCGGTTGCGCAGGCTCGACATGACGGCAGCCATCAGCGCCAGGTCGGACGCGGTCTCCAGCACTTTCACCCCGCCAACCACGTTGAGGAACACGTCCTGATCGTGGGTCGGAATGCCGCCATGCCGGTGCAGCACCGCCAGCAACATCGCCAGACGGTTCTGATCCAGACCCAGCGTGACCCGACGCGGGTTGGCCAGGTGACTGTCATCCACCAGCGCCTGGACTTCCACCAGCATCGGCCGGGTGCCTTCCCACGTTGCCATCACCACGCTGCCCGGGACTTCTTCCTGAGCGCGTGTGAGAAAAATCGCCGAAGGGTTGGAGACTTCTTTCAGGCCCTTGTCGGTCATGCCGAACACGCCCAACTCGTTGACGGCGCCGAAACGGTTTTTCACCGCCCGCAGCAGACGCAAACGGCCATCGGACTCGCCTTCGAAATACAGCACGGTGTCGACCATGTGTTCCAGAACGCGCGGGCCGGCCAATGCGCCTTCCTTGGTCACGTGGCCAACGAGGAAAATCGCCGTGCCACTTTGCTTGGCGTAACGCACCAGCAACGCCGCACTTTCGCGCACCTGGGACACGCCGCCCGGTGCCGATTGCAGTTGTTCGGTGAAGATCGTCTGGATCGAGTCGATCACCATCACCTTGGGTTTTTCCTGGCGGGCGGTGGCGATGATGGTTTCGATGCAGGTTTCGGTCATGACCCGCAGTTGATCCTGCGGCAGCCCAAGTCGACGTGCGCGCATGGCGACTTGCTGCTGGGATTCCTCACCGGTGACGTACAGCGCCGGCATGCTCTTGGCGAGGTTGCACAGGGTCTGCAGCAGAATCGTCGACTTGCCGATGCCGGGATCGCCGCCGATCAGCACCACCGAGCCGTCCACCAGACCGCCGCCAAGTACTCGGTCCAGTTCGCCGGAGGCTGTGGAAAAACGCGGAATCTCTTCAATGCTGACTTCGGCCAGGGTCTTGATCTGGGCTTGCTGCCCTGCCCAACCGGTGCGCCCGCTCGGGGCGGCGGCACCGCCGCTCTCGACCATGGTTTCGGTCAGGGTGTTCCAGGCGCCGCACTCGCCGCACTGCCCGGCCCACTTGGGAAAGGTTGCGCCGCACTCGGTGCAGCCGTACATGCGCTTGGCCTTGGCCATCTGAACCCCCGGCAAAAACCGCGATGATAACGCAGCCTTCACCGATCAGCGCGGCGCGCCGGTGCGGATTTCCCCGCTGGCCAGACGCGCGGCGCTGTTGTCGATCAAACCCCGGCGATTGCCGGGGATTGAAAGGACGGGAATCAGTCGGCCAGTTTGGCCGCCAGCGCCTTGACCCGATCCAGATTGCCCTTGGCCACTTTGGTTACGCCGGCGCCGTACTCCGGATCGGCCTTGTAGAGGAAGGACAGCATGATGTGCTTGCTCTCGTCATCGGTGCTCGCCAATGACCCACCGAAGCTCTCGATCAGATCCTGGCGTTCCTTCTTGCTGAACGAACGGTACAGATCACCAGCCTGCCTGAAGTTCTGTTCGCGCTGGATCTTCGCCTGTTGCGTGCTGCCCTGCAGAGCGGTCTGGCTATAACGTGCGCTTTGCGTTTCTTCACGCGGTTGCAGGCGGCTTGGCTGGTAGTTGACACCCGAATGGCTTGCGCCGGCATTCATCGCGCCGTCCTGATTGCCATTGTTGACCGCCACTTTCGCAGCATTGATCGGCAATTGCAGAGCATTGGCGCCAAGGCGATACATCTGGGTGTCGGCATAGGCAAATATCCGGCCTTGCAACAAACGATCTTCAGATGGCTCGATTCCCGGCACAACATTCGAGGGCGCCATGGCCACTTGTTCAGTTTCCTGGAAGACATTCGAAGGGTTACGGTTCAAGACCATTTGTCCAACTCTTCGCTCCGCAATACCGGGCCAGATCTTGGTTGCATCAAGAGGATCGAAATCAAACTTAGACAAGTCTTGCGGTTTCAGAACCTGAATGTACAAGTCCCACTTCGGAAAGTTACCTTTTTCGATATTCGCCACCAGGTCATTTGTCATATGACTGTAGTCGCGCCCCTGAACTTTCACGACTTGTTCAGGATCGAGATTTTTGATCCCCTGCAAACTTTTCCAGTGAAACTTGACGTAATGCACTTCCCCCTTGTCGTTGATCAACTTGTAGGCATGCACACTGTTGCCGTCCATTTCACGATAACTGGCCGGCGTCCCTGAGTTGGAATACAACTCGGTCAATGTACGAGTGGCTTCAGGTACATGGGAGAAGAAGTCGAAGCGGCGGGAATCATCATCCAGATTGGTGCGTGGATCCGGTTTGAAGGCATGCACCATGTCCGGAAACTTGATCGCATCGCGGATGAAGAATGTCGGGAAGTTGTTACCGACCAGATCCCAGTTGCCGTCAGCGGTGTAGAACTTGGTCGCGAAGCCCCGTGGGTCACGCAACGTTTCCGGAGAGTGGTTGCCGTGCACCACGGCCGAGAAACGCACAAACACCGGTGTGACCTGGCCGGCGGTAAACACCTTGGCCTTGCTCAGGTCGCTCAAGTCGTTGGTCGCCGTGAACGTGCCATGAGCACCGGTGCCCCGGGCATGCACCACACGCTCGGGAATACGCTCGCGATCGAAGCGCTGCAGCTTCTGGATCAGTTGCACATCCTGTAACAGCACCGGGCCGCTGGCACCGGCGGTTTGCGAGTTCTGGTTGTCGCCCACCGCTGCACCGTTGTCCCGGGTCAGGGGTGCGGCGCTTACGGAAAAGGACAGCAGGCTGGCGGCCAATACGCCGACGGTACGGCGGAGGGGAAATCCCCCTGAGGCAAGCATGGAATTCATTTCAGGTTCCTCTGTTGTTTGAGGCGCATCCAGGTGCGCCAACCAGAGGCTAGAGAGTCACGACGGCGAACATAAATAGAAAATCCACACTCCCGTGATTGAGAAAAATAGCTTCTCGATCAGGGCCTTACGGAGTAATTCGCGCGCGATTAGTGGCACTTTGCAAACTAATCGCGAATTGATGTGTCGATAAAAGCGAGCATTGTAAGAAGGTGTTTCGCGCAGGACGCGTTTTGCTGATTTACACTGCGTACACCAAACTCATCTGTAACAAGGAAATAACTATGGGCGTGCTCAGCGAGTTCAAGGCCTTCGCGGTCAAAGGCAATGTGGTCGACATGGCCGTCGGTATCATCATCGGTGCGGCCTTCGGCAAAATCGTTTCGTCGTTTGTCGGTGATGTGATCATGCCGCCAATCGGCCTGCTGATCGGTGGGGTGGACTTCAGTGACCTGGCGATAACCCTGAAAGCCGCCGAGGGCAGCGCCCCTGCGGTCGTGATGGCCTACGGCAAGTTCATCCAGAGCATCCTGGACTTCATCATCGTCGCCTTCGCGATTTTCATGGGCGTCAAAGCCATCAACCGCCTGAAACGTGAAGAAGCCGTCGCTCCGACCTTGCCGCCGGTGCCGACCAAGGAAGAAGAACTGCTGGGTGAGATCCGCGATCTGCTCAAGGCCCAGAACAACCGGCCTTGAAGACTGAAACGGCGCCTGAGGGCGCCGTTTCCTTACCAGTAGTTTTCCACCGCCACCTGCCCTGGCCGCCGCGTCAGGCTGAGGCTCATGCCCCGCTGCTTGAGCAGGGCCCGGGTGTCATCGATCATCTGCGGATTGCCGCAGAGCATGACCCGCGAATGGGCTGGATCCAGCGCCACACCTGCCGCCTGCTCCAGCTCGCCGCTTTCGATGAGGGTAGTAATGCGCCCGTTCAGGGCACCGGCATGCGGCTCGCGCGTCACCACGGGGATGAACTGAAACTTGTGAGCGTACTCGGCCAGGTAGTCGCGCTGCATAAGTTCGGCGATCAGCTGTTGATAAGCCAGTTCCCGCGCCTCCCGCACGCTATAGACGAGGATGATCCGTTCGAATTTCTCCCACACCTCAAAGTCCTGCAGGATCGACAGAAACGGCGCCACCCCGGTGCCTGTGGATAACAGCCAGAGGTCCCGGCCATCAACGAACCGGTCCAGCGTCAGATAGCCGAAGGCCTGGCGATCCACCAGCAATGTATTGCCCGCCTTGAGCCGGCTCAGCTCACTGGTGAACTCCCCGCCGGGCACCACAATGGAAAAGAACTCGAGGAACTCATCGAACGGTGAAGAGACCATGGAATAAGCCCGCCATACCGTAGTGCCGTCATCCTTGGTCACTCCGAGCCTGGCAAACTGTCCGGCGCGAAAACGGAAACCTGCGTCTCGGCTCGTACGCAACGTGAACAGGCTCGGGGTCAGCGGTTTTACATCAAGCAAGGTCTGGCGACTGAATTTTTCTGCGCTGGCGGTCATCGGTAACTCCCTCGGCTATGGCCATAGTGTCACGCACAGGCGCTCAATAAAAAACCTACGGTTTGTAGTGATTTAATAGATATTTCATGTTTTGATGAGAAAGTTACGCAAATAGGTACTAGCGAATTGACACCTCGTAAATATCAAATGACGGAGTCAACCTAATAAACAAATGCGGCTAATCACAAACGACTAATTTCCTCCTATCTAAGAGCAAAAAATTCCAAACACTTGTGTAGGAAACATCCTACACTCCTTTCCGTGCACGACTCTTGGATCCAAGATCGCACCCCTGCGAAAAAGTCTCGGAGAAACTTCGAATGGAAATTTGGAAGGAGTCGCAGATAAAGCAGCTGACTTTCGCCACGAGAGTCGACACTGCTTACCCGATTCTGCTGACATTTGCCAATAACATAGGCTTCCAGTTTTGTGGAGTTTCAGTCAGCTCGCCTGATCGAAACACACTGCCAAAGCCCTTGCGTATCAATAACTACCCGCCCGCCTGGAATAAACAATATGAAGAGGAAAATCACTGGGAGTTTGACCCGGTAGTAGCACACTGCAATCGTTCAATGCTGCCCATTACATGGAGCAAAGAACTATTCTCAAAAACACCAAAGTTGTGGGAGTCGTTAAAAGAACAGGGACTGGAGCACGGCTGGTCGCAATCCTTTCATCACGAGGAAAGCGGCCTGTGCAGCATTCTCAGCCTGGCCCGGACTCACAGCCCGATCACGTCGATCGAATTGTACGAACATTTTGGCTACATGTTTTACGTCACCAGCCATCTGAGCGAATTGTTCGCCCGTACGCTGCCTTCACGAACCGAGAAGGCCCGGCCGCCTCGACTGTCTACACGGGAGGTGGAAGTGCTCAAGCTCTGTGCTTCCGGCAAGACGGCCTATGAAACCGCGAGGATCCTGAGCCTGAGTGAGCGCACCGTGAACTATCACGTGCAAAACGTGATCGTGAAAATGAACGTCTGCAACAAGATCTCTGCAGTCATCGCTGCCGCGAAGGCAGGGATCATCTAGTCGACAGCACCGAAAACAAGCAAGTAAAGCAGCCGAAAAAAAAGTACCATTTGCGACCTTCCTGAGTGATGACGCGTATCTTCGCGCCGCTGTCCACTCGGACGGTTCCGCCGCACGATACCCTGGGCCGCGGGACACCCGTCGATTACCCAGAGTCCCCGCCCCATGCCCTTGCTCGATACGCCTTTCGCCCAGCTTGATCTGATCCGCCAGCCCGAACAGCAGAACGAACCGCTGCAAGCCTTCGATGCAGCCGACGAATACCTGCTCAATCATCTGGCTGAACAGAATCTGCCGGTCGAGACACGGGTTCTGGTGCTCAACGACAGTTTCGGCGCACTGGCCATCAGCCTCTTGGGCAAAGTGCAGATCAGCACCAGCGGTGATTCGTTCCTGGCGTTTCAGGGCCTGGAAAAGAACCTGTTGCGCAATGGGCAGGCGTTCGATGCTCTGCACGGCATTCCCGCCAGTGAGCCGTTGATCGGACCATTCGACCGCGTACTGATACGTGTACCGAAAACCCTCGCGCTGCTGGAAGAACAACTGATTCGCCTGCAAGGTCAACTGGCGCCCGGTGCACAAGTTGTGGCGGCAGCGATGGTCAAGCATTTGCCCCGCGCCGCCGGTGATCTGCTGGAACGCTACATCGGCCCGGTCCAGGCGTCACTGGCGGTGAAGAAGGCACGCTTGCTGATCGCCACGCCTGAGGCAAAGGCTCCGACCGCCTCGCCTTATCCGACCCGCTATCGCCTCGACGAACCGGCCATCGAACTGCTCAACCACGCCAACGTGTTTTGCCGTGAAGGGCTGGATATCGGGACTCGCGCCTTTCTCCCGCACCTGCCCAAAAACCTCGGCTCGGCGCGAGTCGCCGACCTTGGCTGCGGTAACGGCGTACTGGCCATCGCCAGCGCCCTGCAAAACCCCGATGCGCATTACACGCTGGTGGACGAATCGTTCATGGCCGTGCAATCCGCCGCCGAAAACTGGCGCGCGGCGTTGGGTGAACGTGAGGTAATCGTGCGCGCAGGCGACGGTCTGGCCGGGCAGGAAGCGCAGTCGCTGGACGTAGTGTTGTGCAACCCGCCGTTCCACCAGCAACAGGTGGTCGGCGACTTCCTCGCCTGGCGCATGTTCCAGCAAGCGCGTGAAGCGTTGGTGGTTGGCGGTGCGTTGTACATCGTCGGCAACCGTCATCTGGGTTATCACAGCAAACTGGCGCGGCTGTTCCGGGGTGTCGAACAAGTGGCAGCGACACCGAAGTTCGTGATTCTCAAAGCGCGCAAATAATCCGGGCAAAAAAAACCCTCCGGCCGGAGGGTCAAAAATCCGTGCCGCAAGGCGACGGGATGGGAAATTTCAGTGCGTGGTCAGGCCTGCGGCGTTCATGAACATGCGCATCAGGCTGGCGACGATGAACAGGGCACCGACGCTGCCGACCCAGATCATGGCCAACCAGCCGAGCCGCTGCCACAGCGGCTTTTTTTCGGCTTCTTCAATGTCGTGCAGGGAATGTTTGCCGCTCATGCTCTCATCCTCCGGTTAAGGGAAATGGCGCCGCTGTCGGCGCCATCGTGATCAGCCCTAGTGATAACCGTCTTCATGGGTGACCTTGCCGCGGAACACGTAGTAGCTCCAGAAGGTGTAACCCAGGATGAACGGGATGATGAACAGCGTACCCACCAGCATGAAGCCCTGACTCTGCGGCGGTGCGGCGGCATCCCAGATCGAGATCGACGGCGGCACGATGTTCGGCCACAGGCTGATGCCCAGACCGCTGTAGCCGAGGAAGATCAGCACCAGGGTCAGCAGGAACGGCATGTAGTTGGCATTGCGTGCCACCGCGCGAATCAGTCCGTACATCGTCACCAGCACCAGGATCGGCACCGGCATGAACCAGAACAGGTTCGGCATGCTGAACCAGCGCGTCGCGATTTCCGGATGGGCCAGCGGCGTCCACAGGCTGACGATGCCGATCACTGCCAGCAACACGAAGGCCAGCGGACGCGCCAGGTCATGCATCTGCTCCTGCAGCTTACCTTCGGTCTTCATGATCAGCCAGGTGCAGCCGAGCAAGGCATACGCCACCACCAATGCAGCGCCGCAGAACAGCGTGAACGGCGTCAGCCAGTCCAGTGATCCGCCGGCATATTGCCGGTTGACCACGGGCAAGCCGTCGATGAACGCGCCAAGCGCCACGCCCTGGAAGAACGTCGCCGCCACCGAACCACCGATGAAGGCCTTGTCCCACAGGTGACGCTTGGCGTCCTTGGCCTTGAAGCGGAACTCGAACGCCACGCCACGGAAAATCAGCCCGATCAGCATGAAAATCAGCGGCAGGTACAGCGCCGACAGCACTACCGAGTAGGCCAGCGGAAAGGCGCCGAACAACGCCGCACCGCCCAGTACCAGCCAGGTTTCATTGCCGTCCCATACCGGTGCGACGGTGTTCATCATCACGTCGCGGTCGGTCTTGCCGGGGATGAACGGGAAGAGAATCCCGATCCCCAGGTCGAAGCCGTCCATGACCACGTACATCATGATCCCGAAGATGATGATCACGGCCCAGATCAGCGGAAGATCAATACCCATGATTCAAATCTCCTTGGTCAGGCTGCGGTCGTGTTCGGCGCCATCGTCGTCGGCAGCGGACAACGGACGGGCCGGCGTGCGTTTCTGGCCAGGACCACCGTCGTTGGTTTCCTTGCCTTCGTCGGTCTTCGGCCCTTTGCGCACCAGGCGCATCATGTAGCCCAGACCCGCACCGAACAGCGCGAAGTACACCACCACAAACATGATCAGCGTGATGCTCATCTGCATGAAGCTGTGATTGGAGGACGCATCCGCCGTGCGCATCAAGCCGTAGACCACCCACGGCTGACGACCGATTTCAGTGGTGAACCAGCCCGCCAGAATCGCGATCAGGCCGGACGGCCCCATCCACAACGCCAGGTACAGGAACGGCCGCGAGGTGTAGAGCGTGTCGCGCTTGCGCAGCCACAAGCTCCAGAGGCCGGTGAAGATCATCAGGAAGCCGAGGCCGACCATGATCCGGAACGACCAGAACACGATGGTCGAGTTAGGCCGGTCTTCAGGCGGAAATTCCTTGAGCGCCGGGACTTGTTTGTCCAGCGAGTGGGTCAGGATCAGGCTGCCGAGGTACGGGATCTCGACGGCATATTTGGTTTTCTCTTCCTTCATGTCCGGCCAGCCGAACAGGATCAGCGGCGTGGCTTCGTTACCGACGTTTTCCCAGTGACCTTCGATTGCGGCGATTTTCGCCGGTTGATGCTTGAGGGTATTGAGGCCGTGGAAGTCGCCGATGACCGCCTGGATCGGCGCAACGATCAATGCCATCCACATCGCCATCGACAGCATGGTGCGGATCGCCGGGTTATCCTTGCCGCGCAGCAGATGCCAGGCCGCCGACGAGCCGACGAAGAATGCCGTTGCGACGAACGCCGCAGTCGCCATGTGCATCAGGCGATAGGGGAACGAAGGGTTGAACACGATTGCCAGCCAGTCGGTCGGGATCACCTGACCGTTGACGATCTCGAAGCCCTGCGGCGTCTGCATCCAGCTGTTGGACGCGAGAATCCAGAAGGTCGAAATCAACGTACCGATGGCCACCATCACCGTGGCGAAGAAGTGCAGTTTGCGTCCGACCTTGTTCCAGCCGAACAGCATCACTCCGAGGAAACCGGCTTCGAGGAAGAACGCCGTGAGCACCTCGTAGGTCAGCAAAGGTCCGGTGACGGAACCGGCGAAGTCCGAGAAACGGCTCCAGTTGGTGCCGAACTGGTAGGCCATGACCAGCCCCGAGACCACGCCCATGCCGAAGTTGACGGCAAAGATCTTCGACCAGAAATGGTAGAGATCGCGGTAGGTGTCGTTGCCGGTTCTCAGCCACAGGCCTTCCAGCACCGCGAGATAGCTCGCAAGACCGATGGTGATTGCCGGGAACAGGATGTGGAACGAGATGGTGAACGCGAACTGGATTCGGGCGAGATCTAGTGCCTCTAAACCGAACATAAGCTTTCCTCTATCAGATAACGGTTCCAAGGCTGGCGGCCTTGAACCACTGCCCCCACGGGTATGGAGTGCGGCGAACTCGGATTCGTTCTTCTTTTTACAGGCATCGCGACGCAGGGAGTCTGCCGACGGGTCCGGGATCGGTTCCGCGAAGGGTCTTGATCTGGATCAATCAACGTAGAAAGAGTAGTCCCATTTCCGACGGGGAACCGCGTGGTCTTTTGCCGCGTGACAAGTTGCCTCACAGATCTGGCAACGCTCTGAAATACATCCCTGGCCGTGATCGCTGTACGGACGCGGAAAATCGATGTCTGGCTAACTAAATTTTTCGTCATGGCAACTTCCTGTTACAGACTGGTGATAATCTCGCGATTCCCCTCGATCAAGACCGGCCCGCAGATGCCCAGCCAAGAGCCCTTGCTGTTACGCCACCACCGTCCGTTTCTTGCGTTCTGGTTTGCCCGGATCTTCACCGCCAGCGGCTTCCAGATGCTCACCGTGGCCATCGGCTGGAACCTCTATCAACTGACCGGCAACGTGCTCGATCTTGGCCTGGTCGGTTTGGTGGAATTCGCCCCACGGGTGATGTTCATGCTGCACACCGGCCACGTTGCCGATCGTTACGACCGGCGCAAGGTCGCGGCCATCTGTCAATCGTTGCAGGCGTTGATCGCCCTGGCACTGGCCATCGGCAGCGCTACCGACCATGTCACCCGGGAAATGATCTTTATCCTGGCGTTCCTTCTGGGTGCTGCGCGCTCCTTCGAAATGCCGACCACCCAGGCGCTGCTGCCGAGCATCGTGCCCAGTGCGCTGTTCCCCCGAGCGGTCGCCGCGGCGCAGTCGGCGCAGCAATCGGCAACCATCGTCGCCCCGGCCCTTGGCGGTCTGCTTTATGCCTTCGGCAGCGTCTGGGTGTATGGCCCGACCGTCGTTCTGTACGTGATTGCCTGCACGTTGATGCTCAACCTGCCCGCACGACAGACCCCGTTGAACAAGGGCAAGGCGACGCTGGACTCGTTGCTGGCGGGGATTCGCTTTATCCGCAGCCGCCCGGACATCCTCGGCGCGATCTCGCTGGATCTGTTCGCCGTGCTGCTCGGCGGCGCCACGGCCTTGTTGCCGGTGTTCGCCAAGGACATCCTGCTGACCGGGCCGTGGGGGCTGGGTTTGCTGCGTTCGGCGCCGGCGGTAGGGGCGTTGATGATGTCGCTGTTCCTGGCGCGCTTCGCCGTCGAACGCAACGTCGGCCGGGTGATGTTCACTGCGGTCGGCGTATTCGGTGTGGCCACCATCGCCTTCGGACTGTCGACCTCGTTCTGGTTCTCGCTGGCGGTGCTGGTGGTACTCGGCGCGGCGGACATGATCAGCATGGTAATCCGCGCCTCCTTCGTACAACTGGAAACCCCGGACGAAATGCGCGGCCGGGTCAGCGCGGTGAACGGCCTGTTCATCGGCGCCTCGAACCAGCTGGGCGAATTCGAATCCGGCCTCACCGCCCACTGGTTCGGCACCGTGCCAGCGGTGGTGATGGGCGGCATCGGTACGTTGGTGGTGACCGGGACCTGGATCAAACTGTTCCCGACCCTGGCCAACCGCGACCGGATGCATGTGCCGGTGGAAGAGGTGAAGGCTTAGCTACACGGGTTTCACCAGCGGAGCCCCCCCAAGCACAAATAGCTCGAAAAGATGCGGTACATAGATATCGCATTGAGTGTAATGTATCGCCTTACACTCGCCCCATGATCAAATCCTTTCAGCACAAAGGCCTTCGCGGCTTCTATGAAACCGGTTCGACTCGTGGGATTCGTGCCGATCACGCTAAACGGCTGTCGCGCATGCTGCAGTTCATGGATCGGGCCGCCGTTCCGGGGGATCTGGATCTTCCCGGTTGGCGTCTGCATCCACTGAAAGGGGAGCTTTGCGAATACTGGTCACTCAGTGTGTCCGGGAACTGGCGGGTTATCTTTCGATTTGCAGGGTCGGATATCGAACTGGTTGATTATCTGGATTACCACTGACAGGAGGCAGGCTCATGCCCATGCACAACCCGCCACACCCCGGTGAAACACTGCTGATGGATGTATTGCCGGAGCTTGGGATCAGCGTTACCGAATTGGCTCGGCATCTTGGATTCGCTCGTCCCCACCTTTCTCGTGTCCTGCACGGGCATGCGCCGATCAGCCCGGATCTGGCCGTCCGTCTGGAACGCGCGGGGATTGGCAAGGCTCGTATGTGGCTAGGCGTTCAAACCGATTACGACCTTTGGCAAGCCGAGCACCGTGAGCAGCCAGCCATTCAGCGAATCGCCGCTCACGCCTGACCCTCTCAGGCCAGCAACTCTCCCGCTACCTTCGATCTGGCGGCCTTGCCCGCCAGTTGCTCGACCAGCGTCAGCGCAAATGCCAGCGCGGCGCCGGAACCCTGGGCGGTGATGCAATTGCCGTCGACCACCACCGGTTGATCGACGAAGGTGCAACCGGACAATTGATGGCTGGTTGTGGGCAGGCAGGTCATGCGGCGTTGGCGTAATACACCGAAGCTTTGCAGGGCGATTGCCGGGGCTTCGGCGATGGCGGCGAACAGTCGTCCGGCGCTGGCCTGGTCCTTTAGTAATTGTTGCAGGGGCTGATGGGCCGACAGATGTTGTGCGCCGACAGCGCCACCGGGCAGGACGATCAGGTCGAAGGTCTGGGCCAGCACATCAATGAGCATGCCGTCGGCGGTCAGTCGTGTGCCTCGGGCGCAGGTCAGCATGCGCCGTCCCTCGATGCTGGCCGCCATCACTTCGATACCGGCCCGGCGCAGCACGTCGATCAGGGTCACGCTTTGCAGATCATCGATGCCCTCGGCGAGGGTAATCAGGGCTCTAAAGGTCATGGGCGCCATCCGCTGGGTGATCTTTAAAGCGTAGTCAGCTTTGCCCTGCCCTGTTCGCGGCAGCCGTTACTTGATGTAAAGCTGGCTCGACATCGTGTTGCGTGGAGCGTTGATCGAGGTGTTGCTGAACGTGAAAGTGCCCTCCTGCCGACCGGCCAGATCGAAGGTATAGAGAGAGCCGACGGTTTTACTGCCGGGTGTGCACTCGGTCAGATTGCCGTTATCAAAGGCGCACACAGGGCTTCGCGTGCCGTTTACTTCAAAGCCGTCCATTGCCGCCTGGGGCTGGCTCTGGCCGTAGCCGATTTCCAGCACATAGACCTTGATGCCCGGGCCGCTATGATCGCAACGGGTCTGCACCTGACCGTCGGTAATGTCTTCGAGCCCGCAAGACGGCGACTGCACCTTGATGACCTTCACCTCGCTCAGCGGCGCCGCCGACGCCGCGTGCGCTACGGGAGCCCCGGCCAGCAACAGTGCGATCAATCCGCCAGCCTTCATCCAATGCTTGTTCATGCGATCCATTCCCCAGAAATCAGCGCGCAGTATGGCCGGTTTGGCGGCGACACAAAACTTCGCCGACGATCGATACCAACATCCGCCATATTCCTCACGCTGCTGGTATGATGCGCGGCTTTTTCCGGCCCACCACAATTTTCCAGGCGCTTGCGACGGTCTGTGCTTTGCTGTTGAGGTCGATACATTCACGGCGCCACGCGCGCCACGGGGAGCAGACATGCTGGAAAGGCTGTTTCAACTCAAGGCACACAACACCAACGTGCGGACCGAGATTCTGGCGGGCGTCACGACCTTCCTGGCCATGGCCTACATTCTGTTCGTCAACCCGAGCATCCTCGGCGAGACCGGCATGGACAAGGGCGCGGTGTTCGTCGCCACGTGTCTGGCAGCCGCCATCGGCTCCACGGTCATGGGCCTGATCGCCAACTACCCGATTGCCCTCGCACCTGGCATGGGCCTGAACGCCTTCTTCACCTACACCGTCGTGCTGCACATGGGCCACACCTGGCAAGTGGCGCTGGGCGCGGTGTTCATCTCGGCCGTGTGCTTCTTCCTGCTGTCGATCTTCCGTATCCGTGAATGGATCATCAACAGCATCCCGCTGCCGCTGCGTTCGGCGATTGCCGCCGGTATCGGCCTGTTCCTGGCGCTGATCGCCCTGCACAACGCCGGCATCGTGGTCAGCAACCCGGCGACCATGGTCGGCCTCGGTGACCTGAAACAACCGGCTCCGATCCTCGCCACTCTCGGTTTCGCCCTGATCGTAGCCCTTGAAGCCTTGAAAGTGCGCGGCGCGGTGCTGATCGGCATTCTCGCGGTGACCATCGTCTCGATCGTGATGGGTTTCACCCCGTTCGGTGGCGTGACGTCGATGCCACCTTCGCTGGCCCCGACCTTCCTGCAACTGGACATCAAGGGCGCACTGGACATCGGTCTGGTCAGCGTGATCTTCGCCTTCCTGTTCGTCGACCTGTTCGACAACTCCGGCACTTTGATCGGCGTCGCCAAGCGCGCCGGCCTGATGGGCAAGGACGGGCACATGCCGAAAATGGGCCGTGCGCTGATCGCCGACAGCACGGCGGCAATGGCCGGCTCGCTGCTGGGCACCTCGACCACCACCAGCTACATCGAATCTGCTGCAGGCGTGAGCGCCGGCGGCCGCACCGGCCTGACCGCCATCGTCGTCGCGATCCTGTTCCTGCTGGCGCTGTTCTTCTCGCCACTGGCCGCCAGCGTGCCGGCCTTTGCCACCGCGCCAGCGCTGCTGTTCGTCGCCGTGCTGATGACTTCGGGCCTGGCAGAAATAGAATGGGACGACATCACAGTCGCCGCGCCGGTCGTGGTCACCGCCCTGGCGATGCCTTTCACCTATTCCATCGCCAACGGCATCGCCTTCGGCTTCATCGCCTGGACCGCGATCAAACTGCTGTCCGGCCGCGCCCGCGAGCTGAACCCGGCGCTGGTGATCCTGTCGATTCTGTTCGTGATCAAGCTGGGTTGGTTCAACGCATGACTTTCGATTCCCAGGCCTACGCCGCACAACTCGAAGACAAGGTCACGCGCCTGCGTGACCTGCTGGCCCCGTTCGATGCGCCGGAACCAACGGTGTTCGACTCGCCGCTGCAGAACTTCCGCCTGCGCGCCGAATTCCGCCTGTGGCGCGAGGGCGGTGAGCGGCATTACGCGATGTTTTCCCAGGACGACAAGCGCACGCCGATCCTGATCGAGGAATTCCCGATCGCCAGCCTGCGCATCAACCAGCTGATGCCGCAATTGAAAGCGGCCTGGCAGGCCAGCGCGGCGCTGAGCCACAAGCTGTTCCAGGTGGAGTTTCTGACCACCCTGGCTGGCGATGCGATGATCACCCTGTGCTATCACCGTCCACTGGACGAGCACTGGCACGCGGCGGCCACCAAACTGTCGGCAGACCTGGGCGTCAGCATCATCGGTCGCTCCAAGGGAAAGCGCGAAGTGCTCGGCCTCGATTACGTGGTCGAGAAACTGGAAGTCGGCGGTCGCACCTTCAGCTATCGCCAACCGGAAGGCGCGTTCACTCAGCCCAACGGCACCGTGAACCAGAAGATGCTCAACTGGGCATACGAGGCACTGGGCGATCGCAGCGATGATCTGCTGGAGCTGTACTGCGGCAACGGCAACTTCACCCTGCCGCTGGCGACTCGCGTGCGCAAAGTGCTGGCCACGGAAATCAGCAAGACATCAGTCAACGCTGCTTTGAGCAACCTGGCCGAAAACGCTGTGGATAACGTTACGCTGGTGCGCCTGTCCGCCGAAGAGCTGACCGAAGCCCTGAACGAAGTCCGGCCGTTCCGCCGGCTGCAAGGCATCGACCTGAAAAGCTACGAGTTCGGCAGCGTGTTCGTTGATCCGCCACGGGCCGGCATGGATCCGGACACCTGCGAACTGACCCGTCGCTTCGACAACATCCTGTACATCTCCTGCAACCCGGAGACCCTGGCGGCCAACATCGCCCAACTGCACGACACGCACCGCATCACCCGCTGCGCGTTGTTCGACCAGTTCCCGTGGACTCACCACATGGAATCCGGCGTGCTGTTGACCCGGCGTTGATCGCCGGTGCCAGATACAAGAAAGCCGTCCTGACCGACGGCTTTTTTGTGCCCGCTCATGACACAGGATCGACTTTGCGCGGGCGCCCGCCCTTCCTGCCGTTGGCCCGTGCGGCTTCAGCCTTCGCGGTGCTGCTCTGGCGGCCATTGCGGGAAGCGATCACCGAGGCAGCCATGGCCATCAATGGCTGACTGGCCGAGATCATGCCGGCGATGGAAACCTGCAGATCCTTGCCATCGTGGCACAGCGCGGTGCCGGCAAATCCGACGTTCAATCCGGTGAAGTCTTCCGGTTCGAAATCATCGAATTCACGGTAAAGATTCACCGGCAGCAGCACGCCGCTGTCGTCTTCAAAGTGGATCACCAGACACGGTTTCTGAAAGGCCACCGACACGGCTTGCAGGCTGCTGCGACGACGCACGCCGCCACGGTCGACTGCCTCGTCCAGACGTTTTTCCGTGACGGGGCGATCCGCGTGCAGCGTGGCTTTGACTGTTTTCATAATTCTATTTCCACTCCTTCGTGGGCGCCGACCAGGGCCAACAGGGTTTTGTTGACCTCCGGCTCGTAATACGCCGATCCAATCCTGAAGCTTGTGCTGGCGACCTCCCGCAGAACCGCCACCTGGTTCGACTGCCCGTCCCACCATTGATTATCGAGACAGGCCGTACGCAATCGAGTCCACCAGATCCAGCGAGCCCGCCTCAGATGATCGGTTTCACGCAGCGACTGGCGCAGCCCTTCAAGCAGGCTAACCGGCGGTCGATGCGACAGCGGCACCACATCCCACAGTTCAACGCCGTTGTGCCAGAAACTGAATTTGAAGCGGGCGCTCCAGGCGCCTGCATCCACATGTGCGTGGGGCGGACAATGTTCGTCATGCAACATGATCACCACTGACAGTCCTTTGTAACTGCATACCTTCATGCTACCCATCCGTTAGGTTTAAAGTTTCAACACTTGCCATTCCCTGGCAAATCCGACCACCGGCGCCAACGCCCACTGTGGCCGTTACCTTTCGAGCCTAGTGCGGCAGCCGCAAAAGCCCCGCGCAAAATGGTAAGCAGTTCTTTCGCAGCGTCCGCGCATTTGCTACATACGAAGACTCATTCCCCGGTGTAATCAATCATGCAGCGACACTTCGACGACCTTCAGCTGGGCAGCATCGAGTTGTTTTGTCTGGCGGCCGAGTACGGCAGTTTCACCGGTGCGGCGCAGGCGGCGTCGGTGACTCCGGCAGCGGTGAGTCGCTCGGTTTCGCGCATGGAGGAACGCCTGGGTGTGCAACTGTTTGCGCGCACTACCCGCAGCGTGAAACTGACCGACAGCGGCCGGCGCTATTACGAAGAATGCCGTCAGGCACTGGCGCAACTGGTGGAGGCGCAACGGGAAGTCATGGGCCAGCAGCAGGAACCGTCCGGCACCTTGCGCATCAGTATTCCTACAACCTACGCCCACCACCGGATCTTGCCGCTGCTGCCGGCCTTTCGTGCGCGCTTCCCGCAAGTGAAGGTCGAGATGCACATCAGCAATCGCAACATCGACTTCGTCGGCGAGGGTTACGACATGGCGATCCGCGTGCGGGCGATCCCCGATTCGGGCCTGATCGCCCGACACCTGGAAGATGCGGCGCTCGTGATGGTCGCCAGCCCCGATTACCTGAAGCGCGCCGGCACGCCACAGACCCTCGGAGACCTCGAACAGCACGAGTGCATCCAGTACGAATTGCCCAGCAGCGGGCGGCGGATTACCTGGCTGTTTTACGAAGAGGACGCGCCACGGGAAATCCTCGCCGATGGCAATTTCTGTTGCTCCGATGACGTGCTCGGTGGCGTGACCCTGGCCAGACACGGCGCCGGGTTGTTCCAGACGTATCGCTTCATCGTCGAAAAAGAACTGGCCGACGGCTCGCTGGTGGAAGTACTCAAACCCTACAGCGGGCGCTCGCGACCGTTCACCTTGCTGTACCCGCAGAATCGCCATATGCCGCTGCGCGTCAGGGCCTTCATCGATTTTCTGGTCGAGCAATTGCCGCATTAATGTCCGATTACCGAACACAAAACGGCGCAGCGACCGTTGATCAATTGATTAAAGTAACCAGCTAGTACAATTTAACTCCACAGGTCGAAACCCTCGGCCCAAGCCAAAAACAATAAGTGGAGTTTGCCCCCATGCCCCCAATCGTTCTGGTGCTCAACGGCCCGAACCTGAACCTGCTCGGCACCCGTGAACCGGCGACCTACGGTCACGAAACCCTGGCCGACATCTCCGCCCTGTGCGGGCGCGCCGCCGAAGAATTCGGCCTGGCCGTGGAGTTTCGCCAGACCAACCACGAAGGCGAATTGCTCGACTGGATTCACGGCGCCCGCCAGCGCTGCGCCGGCATCGTCATCAACCCGGCCGCCTGGACTCACACTTCGGTAGCGATCCGCGACGCCCTGGTCGCCAGCGAATTGCCGGTGATCGAAGTCCACCTGTCCAACGTCCACGCCCGCGAGCCGTTCCGTCATCACTCATTCGTCTCGGCCATCGCCACCGCCGTCATGTGCGGCTTCGGCAGCCACGGCTATCGGCTGGCCCTGGAACATTTCAGCCAGCGGTTGAAGGGGTGAACCGCATGAACCGCAACAACGTGATACTCGCCGGGCTGATCGGCGCCGGCATCCAGGCCTCCCGCACCCCGGCGCTGCATGAACATGAAGGTGATGAACAGGGCCTGCGTTACCTCTATCGACTGATCGATCTCGATCAACTGCAACTGGACAGCAACGCCCTGCCCGACCTGCTGCTGGCCGCCGAGCGAATGAACTACACCGGGCTGAACATCACTTTCCCGTGCAAGCAGGCAATCATCCCGTTGCTCGATGAGTTGTCTCCCGAAGCGCGGGGCATCGGCGCCGTGAACACCGTTGTGCTGAAGGACGGCAAACGCGTCGGCCACAACACCGATTGCCTGGGTTTCGCCGAGGGTTTTCGTCGTGGCCTGCCAGACGTCGCCCGCGAGCGTGTCGTCCAGATGGGCGCCGGTGGCGCAGGCGCGGCAGTGGCCCACGCCTTGCTGAGTGAAGGCGTACGTCAGTTGAGCATTTTTGATGTGGATGTCGAGCGGGCCGAAAGCCTGGCCAACAACCTCAACCAGCATTTCGGCGCTGGCCGGGCCATGGCCGGGCACGATCTGTCGAGCGCGTTGAGTCAGGCCGATGGTCTGGTAAACACCACGCCGATGGGCATGGCCAAACTGCCGGGCATGCCCGTGCCGGCAGCATTGCTGCGGCCAGAGTTGTGGGTAGCGGAGATCGTGTATTTCCCGCTGGAAACCGAACTGCTGCGCAACGCCCGCGCCCTGGGTTGCCGAACCCTGGATGGTGGCAACATGGCGGTGTTTCAGGCAGTGAAGGCGTTTGAACTGTTCAGCGGCGTGGCGCCGGATGCGCAACGAATGCTGGCGCACTTTCAAAGCATGAAGGGATAAAACCGTGAGGGGGCGACGCCCCCTCGACGCCGGTCAGGCCTGCAGGTAGCGCAGCACCGACTCGCAAATCATCTCGCGATGACGCTGTTTGATGGTTTCGTCCGGCAGGTCGATCTGAAAGATCTCACCAAAGGTATGGCGGTTCGACACGCGATAGAAGCAGAACGAACTGATCAGCAGATGCACGTCCAGCGCGTCGAGCCCGGCCCGGAACAGGCCTTCAGCAGCACCCCGAGCCAGGATCTCCCCTAGCGAATCAAGAATCGTGTTGTTCATCGCCTTGATCGCATCGGAACGCTTCACGTACTCGGCGTTGTGGATGTTTTCGATGCAGACGATGCGCACGAAATCGACGTTGCGGTCATGGTGATCAAAGGTGAACTCCACCAGACGCCGGATCGCTTCCACCGGTGGCAGCTCGGCCAGGTGCAGACGGTTTTCGGTGCTGCGGATATCGCCGTAGAGCTTTTCCAGTACCTCGACGTACAGCTGCTCCTTGCTGCCGAAGTAGTAATAGATCATGCGCTTGGAGGTGTGGATACGCTCGGCGATCGCATCGACGCGGGCGCCGGACAGGCCCTGCTGGACGAACTCGACGATCGCTTCCTGCAGGATGTTCTCGCGGGTTTTTTCCGGGTTGTTCTTGCGACTCTTGCGCGGCTCTACCGCTGATGAAACGGGGGCTGCGGAAAGTTCTGAAGTCATTGTCATTGCGGGCTCACGGCCATCACTGCACAGGCTGGCGATTATGGGCCGCGCGGCACAGTGAAGGAAGCCGCGCGGCCCGTGTTTAATCCCGCGTTTACGAATTTCCTACAACTTCGCCTGGCGAACGGCGCCACTGCGTGCTTTGGCCATCGCCGCCAGTCGCACCGCGACGTTGGCCGCGCCGTAACCGGCGTAACCGTTCTTGCGCTGAATGATCTCGAAGAAGAACCGCCCTTCGAACGGCTCGGTGTAGACGTGGAACAGCTCGCCGCCCTGAGCATCGCGGTCATACAGCACGTTGTAGTAGGCCAGCTCGCTGAGGAACTCGTCATCGAAATCGAAACGCGCCGCGAGGTCATCGTAATAGTTGAGCGGAATATCCAGCAGCGGCACGCCCGCCTCTTTCGCCCGGCGAACCTGAGCAAAGATGTCGTCGCAATCGAAGGCGATGTGATGCACCCCGGAGCCGCGATAACTCGACAGCGCGTGTGAGATCGCGGTGTTGCGGTTCTCGGAAATGTTCAGCGGCAGACGGATCGAACTGTCGCGACTGCGCAGGGCTCGGCTCTTCACCAGACCGTACGGATCGGGCAGCACCACTTCGTCGTCGGCCTCGAAATCCAGCAGGCTCTTGTAGAAGAGCACCCAGCTGTCGAGGCTGTCTGCCGGCAACGCCATGGCCATGTGATCGATGCGTTTGAGCCCGCCACTTGTCACCGCGCCCGGCAGCAGATTGAAGTCGGTGCCGTAGACATCCGCTTCCTCATCCACCAGATAAATCAGGCTGCCATCCGGCGCACGCACCGCTGCCAATTCCAGCTCGTTGGGGCCGACCAGCCCGCGATACGGCTGACCTTTATAGGCAACGGCCCGCGCCAGCGCACTGGCGCTGTCCTTGACCCGCACGGCGGTGGCGCACAGCGACGGGCCGTGGGCCTCGAAGAAACTGTGGCCGAACGAATAAGGCTCGGAGTTGAGGATCAGGTTGATATCGCCCTGGCGCAGCAGGCTGACACTTTTCGAACGATGCTGCCCGGCCTTGACGAACCCCAACCGCTCCAGCCAGTTCGACAGCTTGGCGCCGAGGGCTTCGTCGACGGCGAACTCCAGAAACTCGATGCCGTTGTACTCGCTGGCCTTCGGCGTCGCGAAGAGGATTTCGCGGTTATCCACAGGGCGGATTTCCTGCTCGAGACGCTGGCGGGTCTTCTCTTCCAGATACAACAGCGAACGCAAACCGTCGGCGGCATTGGCCCGAGGCGGCGCGGCACGGAAGCCGTCGTTGAAGATTTCCAGCGACAACGGCCCGGTGTAGCCGCTCTGGATGATTGGCGCTAGGAAACCCGGCAGATCGAATTCGCCCTGTCCCGGGAAGCAGCGGAAATGCCGGCTCCACTCCAGCACATCCATCGCCAGGATCGGCGCGTCGGCCATCTGCACGAAGAAAATCTTGTCGCCGGGAATCTCGGCAATCGCCCGTGGATCGCCCTTGAGCGACAGGGTGTGGAAGCTGTCGAGCAACACGCCAAGGCTTGGGTGATCGGCCTGACGCACGATGTCCCAGACCTGTTGATAAGTATTGACGTGACGGCCCCAGGCCAACGCCTCGTAACCGATGCGCAAGCCACGAGCAACGGCGCGCTCGGCCAGCAGGCGCAAGTCGTCGATGAGGATCTGCTGATCGCCGACGCTGTCGGGAGAAGCATTGCTGCAGACCAGCACCAGGTCGGTGCCCAGTTCCTGCATCAGGTCGAACTTGCGTTCGGCCCGCTCCAGGTTGCGCTCCAGCCGATCGCGGCGGCAGCCTTCAAAATCGCGGAATGGCTGGAACAGCGTGATGGCAATTCCGAGGTCGGCACACATCTGCCTGATTTCCCGGGGACTGCCGTCGTAATACAGAAGGTCGTTCTCGAAGATCTCCACCCCGTCGAACCCGGCGGCGGCAATGGCTTCGAGTTTTTCCGGCAGGGTTCCGCTCAAGGAAACGGTGGCAATGGATCGCTGCATGTTTCAACTCCCGGTGGAGACGTCGGCTACGGTGATTGCGCCGCTTTTATAAGGTGAGCGAATTATTGGTCCCGGTTTTTCTTTGAGCAATTTAAACTGTACTACCCGGTTAGTTTTGCGTGCGATTATCGAACACAATGCCGGTTTGGCGAATTGACGATTTTTCGCCCACTGCCCAACATCCCTTTCACCTTGAGTCCGGATCTGAACCACCGGTCGCAGCGTGCACAAGAAAGCACACCAAATAACAAATCCAAAAACGGGTGGAACACATGATTCCTTCACAGACTTCCCGCATGGCTCCGGCCATGAGCACTGCCACGGGTGGCATCGGCGACAAGATCCGCGGCGCCATGGCCGTCGGCAAGACCCGTTGGGGCATGCTGGCGCTGGTTTTTTTCGCCACCACCCTGAACTACATCGACCGCGCCGCCCTCGGCGTCATGCAGCCGATCCTCGCCAAGGAAATGAGCTGGACGGCGATGGACTACGCCAACATCAACTTCTGGTTTCAAGTCGGCTACGCCATCGGCTTCGTGCTGCAAGGGCGGCTGATCGACCGGGTCGGCGTGAAACGCGTGTTCTTCTGCGCGGTGCTGCTCTGGAGCCTGGCCACCGGCGCCCATGGCCTGGCGACCTCAGCAGTGGGCTTCATGGTCTGCCGCTTCATCCTCGGCCTGACCGAAGCGGCCAACTACCCGGCCTGTGTGAAAACCACGCGCCTGTGGTTCCCGGCCGGCGAGCGAGCAGTGGCCACCGGCATCTTCAACGCCGGCACCAACGTCGGTGCGATGTTCACCCCGATGCTGCTGCCGTTGATTCTGCATGTGTGGGGCTGGCAGGCCGCGTTCCTGTGCATGTCGGCACTGGGCGGGATCTGGCTGCTGTTCTGGGGCCTGAAGTATTTCAACCCGGAAGATCACCCGAGCGTGAAACAGTCGGAGCTGGACTACATCCAGAAAGAAGTCGAACCGGAACAGGCCCGCGTACCGTTCTCGCGAATCCTGCGCATGCGCGGCACCTGGGCCTTCGCCCTCGCCTACTCGCTGACCGCGCCGGTGTTCTGGTTCTACCTGTACTGGCTGCCGCCGTTTCTCAATCAGCAATACAACCTGGGCATCAACGTCACCCAGATGGGCATTCCGCTGATCATCATCTACGTCACCGCCGACTTCGGCAGCGTAGGCGGCGGGATTCTGTCTTCGTTCCTGATCGGTCGCGGCATGAACTCGATCAAGGCGCGGCTGTTGTCGATGTTCCTGTTCGCCTGCTGCATCATCGGCGTGGTCATGGCCGCCGGTTCCGCCAACCTGTGGATCGCAGTGGCCGCCATCTCCCTGGCCATCGGCGCGCACCAGGCCTGGACCGCCAACATCTGGAGTCTGGTGATGGACTACACGCCCAAGCACATGATGAGCACGGTGTTCGGTTTCGGCGGCATGTGCGCGGCAATCGGCGGGATGTTCATGACTCAGATCGTCGGCCACATCCTCACCGTCACCAACAACAACTACACCGTGCTGTTCACCCTGATCCCGGCGATGTACTTCATTGCGCTGGCCTGGATGTACTTCATGGCACCGCGCAAGATTCCTACGGTTACCGAATAACCTTCCTGCACTGACCGGCCTGTTTTCAGGCCGGTTGTCCTTTCAGCGCCGGCTCTGCTGCCACGCTGCCGCCAGCCCGCTGCAACAGATCACCGCAATCCCAATGACCGTCATCAGGGTCGGCGTGTGCGCGAACAGCAACCACCCCAGCAACCCCGCAAATACGATCTGGCAATAGCCGAACGGCGCCAGCAGTGCCGGCGCGGCGTGCCGGAATGCCTGGGTCAGAAACAGGTGTGCCGTCATCCCGCACGTGCCCAGCGCCAGCATCAACATCGCATGGCCGAGACTCGGCACCTGCCAGAAGAACGGCACCAGCGCACTCATCACCAGCGTGTTGCACAACCCGGCGAAAAAGTTGCTGGTAGTTGGGCTGTCAACTTCGCTGAGCTTGCGGGTGAGCAACTGATAGAAGCAGAAAAACAGCGCCGAACAGAACGGCAACAGAATCGCCGGGGTGAACAATTCACCACCGGGGTGGACGATGATCAGCACGCCGATAAACCCGCAGATCACTGCGATCCACTGCCCCCGCGTCACCCGCTCCTTGAGCAACGGCACCGACAGCGCCGTCACAAGCACCGGCGCGAGAAAGTTGACCGAAGTGGCTTCGGCCAACGGGATGTACAGCAGCGCCGTAGTGAAAAACAGACTGGTGCCCAGCAGGCACAACGCCCGCGCCAATTGCCATAACGGGCGTTTGGTGCGCAGCACACGCAACCCGGACTGCGGCAGGAAAATCCCCGCCATCAACAGCGTGTGCACCAGATACCGCGCCCACACCACCATGACGATCGGATAAAAACCCGAGAGGTATTTCGACAGCGCATCGTGGCTGGAGAACAGAAACGTCGCCACGACAATCAGCAAGATCCCCTTGAAGGGTTGGTTGACGCCGGAAAGCGGTGTGCTGACAGTCATTGGCGATCTCTGGAATTCAAAATGAGGAAAGAGCCTCCAGCGATAATTTAGAACCCGGTTCCAAATTCTCACACCCTTCAAGCCAAATTCTGTGCGATCAACGCACAGCTTTACAGACAACCCGAACTCGCCTGCCGTTTCGCGGCTAGACGAACAGCTCCGAAGCCAGGCTCGCCGCCGACAACTCCTCGGTAAACTTCAACAACAGCGGCGCCAGCTCATGCAACCTCGCCCCCGGCAGCCGCGCACTCGGCCCGGCAATGCTCAACACGCCGATAACCCGGCCATCGGCCGGATGCCGCACCACGGCAGCGATAGCCGATGTGCCCACCGCCGAGCTTTCCTCGACACAGGCGTAACCCTGTTCCCGCGCCACGCGCAGATGTTCGAGCAGTTCAATGTTGGTTCGTGGTGCATTCGGCCCGATATCCGCCGGTATTTCGGCGGCCTGACGCTCAACCAGCGACAAGGCCTCGGCATCACTCATGCTCGCCAGCCACGCATGGCCGGACGCGGTGTAGAACAGCGGCGCATCGCGCCCCATGTCTGGGTCGTAACGCAAACCGCTGCGCGCGCCCTGTGATTTGGCGATCCAGGTCTGGCGCTCACCGTCGGTGACGCCCAGCCGCACCAGTTCGCCGGTTTCCTGCGCCAGCCGATCAAGCACCGGCTGCACGATGTCGGCGCCGCTGCTCGACAGGTAGCGAAAGCCCATCGCCACCAATTTGGTCGACAAGTGATAACGCAGGGTTTCCGGGTTCTGCCGCACATAACCCAGCCGGGACAACTCGGCGAGCAAGCGGTGGGTCGCACTTTTCGGAATGTCGATTTGTTCCGCGAGGGTTTGCAGCGGCAGTCCGCGCGGCTCGTGGGTAAGGCTTTCGAGCACGCTGAAAACCCGTTCGATCTGACTGCCGGCCATGGTGCGATCCCAGTGAAATTTTGCCGATTCTAAAATACATATCACTGATTGCAAAATCTGGAACTTTTCGCTCGATAATCGCCCCCTTTCTCGGCTGACGAGTTGCTGATGTTGGCCGGCGTTGTTTAGTTTTCAGAATCCCATTCTGAAACCCATCAATGCAGGAAGCGCCGACCATGCAGCACATCGTCAACCAACACGGACTGAACCTGCCCAAACTCGGCCTTGGCACGTGGCCGATGCTCGGCGACGAATGCACCCGCGCCGTGGAGCAGGCGCTGGAACTCGGTTACCGGCACATCGACACGGCAGCGGCCTACAACAATGAAGACGCCGTCGGACAGGCACTGGCGAATACACCGATACCCCGCGAGCAGATCCACGTCACCACCAAGGTCTGGTGGGACCAGTTGCAACCCGATGCCATGCGTCACTCGCTGGAGCGCAGCCTCAAGGCCTTGCGCAGCGAGTACGTCGATCTGTTCATGATCCATTGGCCGACCACCGACTGGGACTTGCCGCGCACTCTCGAGACCCTCGCCTCGTTCAAGGAGCAAGGTCTGGCTCGCAACATCGGTGTGGCGAATTTTCCGCTGCCGTTGCTGCGCAAAGTCGTCGAGGAATACGGCATTCCTCTGTCAGCGATTCAGGTCGAGTACCACGTCCTGCTCGGACAAAACGCTCTGCTCGACTACGCCCGCCAACACGACCTGGCGCTGACGGCCTACACGCCGCTGGCACGCAACAAGGTCTCGGAGATTGCGCAGATTCAACAAATCGCCGAAAAACACGGCGTGCTGCCGACTCAGGTCGCGTTGAAGTGGTTGCTGGATCAGGACAATGTCGCGGCGATTCCCAAGGCCAGCAGCAAGACCAATCAACTGGCCAACCTCGCTTCACTGAATGTGGAACTGGACGATGACGACCGCGCACTGATTGCCGCGTTGTCCAAACGCGAACGTCAGGTCAGCCCGGACTTCGCTCCGGTGTGGGACGCCTTCGACCGCTGACCCGGCGAAAGAAATCCGCCGGTGGATTGAATTCCCGGCGCTCATGCTCGTCAATAACAGGCCCGACCTCGTCCCCCGAGGTCGGGCCTGTTTGCCTGTGTACGAATGGACGGACGACCGGACTGGCGCCACACTCACACACCAGCAACACTCATCACCACGATCAGACAGAGGATTCCCACATGCTATGGAGAAAAGGTCGACGCAGTGACAACGTCGTCGATGCCCGTGGCGATGACATGGGCGGTGGTGGCGGCATGCGTTTCGGTGGCGGCAAGGGCCTGAGCCTCGGGGCGATTCTGCTGATCGTCGGCATTGGCTGGATCACCGGGCAGGACCCGTTGCAGATCCTCGGCCAACTCACCGGGCAGATGACCGAGCAATCGGCCCCTACTTCGCAAACCCGTCAGGCACCGCCGGCCAACGATGAACAGGCCGAATTCGTGCGCTCGATCCTCGGCGACACCGAAGACACCTGGGGCGCGATCTTCCAGCAGGCCGGCCGCCAATATAAGGATCCGACCCTGGTGCTGTTCAGCAACCGGGTCAACTCCGCCTGCGGCATGGCCACCTCGGCCACCGGCCCGTTCTATTGCCCGGCAGACCAGAAGGTCTATCTGGACATGGCGTTCTTCCAGGAAATGGCCCAACGCTTCAAGGCCGCCGGCGACTTCGCCCAGGCCTACGTGATCGCTCACGAAGTCGGACACCATGTGCAGACGCTTCTCGGCGTCTCGGCGAAAATTCAGGCCGCCCGCCAGCAAGGCCGGCAGATGCAAGGTGATGGTGGTCTGCTGGTGCGTCAGGAACTGCAAGCCGACTGCCTGGCTGGCGTCTGGGCCTACCATGCGCAGAAACGCCTGAACTGGCTGGAGCCGGGCGATATCGAAGAAGCCTTGAACGCGGCGAACGCCATCGGTGATGATCGCTTGCAACAACAGGGTCAGGGCCGTGTGGTGCCGGACTCGTTCACCCACGGTACGTCGGCGCAAAGGGTGCGCTGGTTCAAAACCGGATTCGCCCAGGGCCAGGTCGGCCAGTGCGATACCTTTGCGGCGAAAAACCTGTAAATGCATAAATGGCTGTTGGCTTTACTGTTCATCGGCGGCACCGCACAAGCGGCCGGCGTCGACGCGATCAGCCCCGGACGCCTGCAGTTGCAGGCTGGCGAAATGGCGGTGGGCATCGGCCCGGCGCCAGCGAAAATCGAGCGGGTGCTGATCGTCATTCATGGCAAGCTGCGCAACGCCGAGACCTATCGCAAGAGTGGCGAGAGCGCCGCCGAACTGGCCGGGCAAACCGCCAACACCCTGGTGATCGCACCGCAGTTTCTCAACGAAAGCGATGTCGCCCTCTATTCGTTGCCCCCCAGCGTGCTGCGCTGGAAGGGCAATGAATGGATGGGCGGCGGGTTATCCACAGGGCCGAACGCGCTCAGTTCCTATGCCGCCCTCGACGAAATCATTGGCCGACTGAGCGACCGCAAGCAGTTTCCGGACGTGAAGCAGATCGTGATCTTCGGCCACTCCGGCGGCGGTCAGGTAGTGCAGCGCTATGCCCTGCTCGCACGCGAGCAACCGGCGCTCAAGGCTGAAGGCATTCGCTTGCGGTATGTGGTGGCCAACCCGTCGTCCTACGCCTACTTCAACGAGCAACGGCCGGTGGCGTTCGATCATGCGCAGTGCCCGGGCTTCAACCGCTGGAAGTACGGTCTGGTGGATCCGCCGATTTACTCCGGTGGGCAAACGCCCGCGCAGCTTGAAGGCAGTTACGTCAAACGCGAGGTGATTTATCTGCTGGGGCAGCAGGACACTGACCCCCATCACCCGGCGCTGGACAAGAGCTGTGCTGCCGAGGCCCAAGGTACTTATCGACTGGAACGCGGAAAGCTGTTTTTCAGCTATCTGCTGCGTCGGCATCCGGAAGGGGTGAATCAACGGCTGGTTGAAGTGCCCGGTGTCGGGCATAACGGCGATGGCATGCTGACCTCGCCGGAAGGTCAGAAAGCAATCTTCGACCAATAAAAAACGGGGGCCAAAGCCCCCGTTTTTTTTCAAGCGAACAACACCCGCCGCAACTCCACACAATCCTTCGCATGCCAGTCGGTCAGCTCCGGCCAGGGATTGTCCGGCAGGTTCACCAGCACCGTGTGCGCCCCGGCGGCCCGGCCGCAATCGAGGTCGAAGCGGTAATCGCCGACCATCACCATCTCGCTCGCCGGCACTTGCCATGCATCGGCCAATTTCAGCAGGCCACCCGGATGCGGTTTCGGCGGCGCTTCATCGCGGCCCAGCACGTCCTCCACCGCAAAGCAGTCCGCCAGGCCGATAGCCTCCAGCGTCACATGGGCCAATTCCCGCGCATTGCGGGTCAGGATGCCGAGGCGATAACCCCGCGCGTGCAGCTCACGCACCAGCTCCACCGCTCCGACTGCCGGGGTCGAGCCGAGCGCCAGATCCCGCTCATGCTCCAGCAGCCACGCATGTTTCGCCGCCGCTTCTTCGGCGGGCAACGCCGCGAGGTGCGTGAGGATGTCGTCCTCCGGGGGGATCGCCAGCGCCACGCGAATCGCCGCGAAATCATGCACGGCGACGGTCAGGGTGCCGTCCATGTCGAACACCCAGTGCCGCACCTCCGCCAGACTCATGCCCAGTCCTTGCGATGACGGATCAGGCCTTCCTGAGTCACCGACGCTACGAGTTGCCCGGCGCGGTTGAACACGCTGCCACGGGAGAACCCGCGAGAGTTGCCGGCCCACGGGCTGTCCATGGCGTAGAGCAACCAGTCATCGGCGCGCAGATCGTTGTGGAACCACAAGGCGTGATCGAGGCTGGCGACCTGCATGTCTTTCTGCCAGACCGATTTGCCGTGGGGCAGCATCGACGTGGTCAGCAGACCGAAGTCCGAGGCGTAGGCCAGCAGGTATTTGTGCAATGCGGGAATGTCGGCCAACGCACCGTCAGCGCGAAACCACACGTACTTGATCGGGTCCGCCGGTTGCGGGTTGTACGGGTCTTTTTCAGTGACCGGGCGCACTTCGATCGGTTTCGGGCACAACAGCTTTTCACGCATGTGTTCCGGGATCAGGTGCGCGCGTTGCTGGGTCAGTTCCAGCTCCGACGGCAGGTTTTCCGGGCCGACCACTTGCGGCATCTGGCTCTGGTGTTCGAAGCCTTCTTCGTCGTACTGGAACGAAGCGCTGCAGGTGAAAATCGGGTGACCCTTCTGGATCGCGGTCACGCGGCGGGTGCTGAAGCTGCCGCCGTCACGCACGCGGTCAACCGAGTAGACCACCGGCAACTTGGCATCGCCCGGACGCAAGAAGTAGCCGTGCATCGAATGCACATGACGCGTCTCTTCAACGGTCTGACTGGCCGCCGACAGCGACTGGCCAAGCACCTGGCCGCCGAACAACTGGCGAAAGCCCAGATCCTGACTGCGACCACGGAACAGGTTTTCCTCGATCGGTTCGAGGGTCAGCAGATCCACCAGATCTTCCAACACTTGGCTCATTCAGACTCTCCTCACACAACGCTATGCCGCGCAGTCTTGGCTGCGGCGGCCAATTCAGGTTCTGGCGCGAGCCATGATCGCGCCATTGTAAACGTCCGTGTCGGCTTAGCCATGCAGGGTCTGCAGCCATTGCTCCCTGGTGATTCGGTACAACAGATGTCGACGCAACGGGTGATCGACAGCCAGTTTCGGGTGATCGAAATCATGGGCCGGGTCGTGATGCATGCCGATGGCCTGCATGACTTTTTCCGACGGCAGATTGCTCTGCGCGGTGAAGGACACGATCTCTTTCAAGGCCAACCGATCAAAGCCGCAACGCAGCGCAGTCCACGCCGCCTCGCTGGCATATCCCAGGCCCCAGTGTTCCTTCGCCAGACGCCAGCCGATTTCCACCGCCGGGGTGAACGGCGCCTCGAAACCGACCACGCCGAGCCCGGTAAAACCGATGAATTCGCCGGTGTCCTTGCGCTCCAGCGCCCACAGGCCGAAGCCGTGTTCGGCGAAGTGGCCGCGCACACGGCCGATCATTGCGGCACTTTCCAGCCGGCTCAACAGCGCGGGAAAATAGCGCATCACCTGCGGATCGGCGCACATCGCCGCAAATGCCGGCAAATCCGCGTCCTGCCACTGACGCATCAGCAGTCGCGCGCTTTCCAGCTGCAGTATCGGCTCCATCGTGCCCCTCCGTTTCCATGCCGCCAGTCTACATCGCTGGTAGGCTTTGCACTCTTTCCTACAGCCTTTATGAATAGTCCGCCATGCCATTGCCGTTGATCTACCACGAAGACTACAGCCCCGAGTTTCCGGCGGATCACCGCTTTCCCATGGACAAGTTCCGTCTGCTGCGCGATCACCTGGTGGACAGCGGCCTGACCCGCGACGAAGACCTGCTGCGCCCGGAGCTGTGCCCTGCCGACATCCTCGCCCTGGCCCATGACCGCAACTACATCGAACGTTACATGAGTGGCGAGCTGTCCCGCGAAGACCAGCGGCGCCTCGGTCTGCCATGGAACGAAGCGCTGGCCCGGCGCACGGTGCGGGCTGTCGGCGGTTCGATTCTGGCAGCGGAAAAAGCGCTGGAACATGGTCTGGCCTGTCACCTCGCCGGTGGCACTCATCACGCCCACTACGACTATCCCGCCGGGTTCTGCATCTTCAATGACCTGGCGATCATCAGTCACTACCTGCTGCAAAGCGGCCGGGTGAACCGGGTGCTGATCTTCGATTGCGACGTGCATCAGGGCGACGGCACTGCGCGGATTCTGCACAACACCCCGGAAGCGATCACCGTTTCCCTGCACTGCGAAAAGAACTTTCCTGCACACAAGGCCGAAAGCGACTGGGACATACCGCTGCCCAACGGCATGGGCGATGCCGATTACCTGAAAGTCGTCGACGATGCGCTTAACTACCTGCTGCCGCTGTATCAGCCGGATCTGGTGCTGTACGACGCCGGCGTCGATGTGCACAAGGACGACGCCCTCGGTTATCTGCAACTGACCGACGAAGGCGTTGCGGCCCGCGACGAAAGCGTCATGCGCCATTGCCTGGGCCGCGATATCCCGGTGGTCGGCGTGATCGGCGGTGGCTACAGCAAGGATCGCCAGGCCCTCGCCCGCCGCCACGGCATCCTGCATCACAGTGCGCAGCGCGTCTGGCAGTCATCCGGTTGTCATTGAGTTGTGCTGCGTTACCCACAATGGCTGTGGAACGGCCTGTGGATAACCTGAGCGAAAGGGACTACAGCCCACGCTGAACATGGCCTGCAGCGCACTGGTTGTTTTTTGATCAGGCCTGACGCCGGCCGCTGCTGCTAGAATGCGCGGCTTATTCCGCCACGCTATTGCCGCTGCCATGACTCAGACTTCCGCCGCCCTTCCCGCTCACGTCGCCATCATCGGCGGTGGCCCCGCCGGCCTGATGGCCGCCGAAGTACTGAGCCAGGCCGGAGTCCGCGTCGATCTGTACGACGGCATGCCCTCGGTGGGCCGCAAGTTCCTGCTGGCCGGGGTTGGCGGCATGAACATCACCCATTCCGAAGCCTGGCCGGCGTTCCTCTCGCGCTACGCCGAACGCGCCCCGAACATCGCCCCGCTGCTGCGCGCATTCGACGCCGATGCTCTGTGCCGGTGGATTCACGAGTTGGGCATCGAAACCTTCATCGGCAGCTCCGGCCGGGTGTTCCCTACCGACATGAAAGCCGCGCCGCTGCTGCGCGCCTGGCTCAAACGCCTGCGCGACAGCGGCGTGGTTATCCACACCCGCCACCGCTGGCTCGGCTGGGATGAAAACGGCGCGCTGCGCATCGACAGCCCGGAAGGCGAGAAAACCCTCAGCCCCGACGCCACCCTGCTGGCCCTCGGCGGCGGCAGCTGGTCGCGGCTGGGTTCCGACGGCGCGTGGATGTTGCCGCTGGAGCAACGCGGTGTAGGACTGGCGCCGTTGCAGCCGAGCAATTGCGGCTTCGAGGTGCAGGCCTGGAGCGAAGTGATGGTCAGCAAATTCGCCGGCGCGCCGCTGAAAAATATCGCCATTGGTTTGAACGACGATGTTCCGCGTCTGGGTGAATGCGTGATTACCGCGACCGGGATCGAGGGCAGTCTGATCTACGCCCTGTCGGCGCCGATTCGTGAGGCAATCAATGTGCACGGTGCCGCGACCATTCACATCGACCTGCTGCCCGGCCGGCCTGTGGATAAATTGCAGGCGGCGTTGAGCAAACCCCGGGGTTCACGCTCGATGGCCAAGCATCTGCACAGTCAGGTCGGGATAGATGGGGTAAAGGCGGCGTTGCTGCGTGAACTCACTGACGCCGCAACGTTTGCCGACCCAGCACTGCTGGCCCGGGCGATCAAGACCTTGCCGCTGACACTGGTGAAAACCCGACCGCTGGATGAAGCGATCAGCAGTGCCGGTGGGGTGACGTTCGAGGCGATGGATGAGCGGATGATGCTCAAGGCGTTGCCGGGGGTGTTCTGTGCGGGGGAAATGCTGGATTGGGAGGCGCCGACTGGCGGGTATTTGCTGACGGCGTGTTTTGCCAGTGGCCGGGCGGCGGGGTTGGGGATGCTGGACTGGTTACGACGTAAAAGCTGAGTCGCCCTCACCCCTCACCCCAGCCCTCTCCCCAAGGAGAGGGAGCCGACCGAGGTGTCTGGCGCTAAACATCGACCTGAGAGACCGAGTCGATTATGGATTTATCGATCAAGTGCTTTTCATAACCTGAGTTCGACTCGGTATTGCAGGTCGGCGTAACTCGCCAAAACAACCCCGTCAGTCCCCTCTCCCTCTGGGAGAGGGTTAGGGTGAGGGGGCTTTTGATCTTTAAGGCAATCTTTAAGGCTTACGCTTGCGCGGCCCGGTATTGAACACCGGCACCTTGCGCACAGGCTTGATCGCCACTTCCGGCGCCGGGGTATCCCCGCTGTCCACCCACTTGCCCAGATTGCGCTTGCCACCGCCGCCACCGGAAACTTTCGGCTTCTTCGGTTTTTTCGGTTTCTTGATCACCTGGCCACTGGCATCGGTATCCGGCACGCGGTGCTCCGGTACGAAGTCCGGCTCAACCTCGCGCTTCAAGGTGCTACGGGTCAGCATTTCAATCGCCGACAACATGTTCACTTCATCCGCGCACACCAGCGAAATCGCCTGACCGGTCGAACCCGCGCGGCCAGTCCGGCCGATACGGTGAATGTAATCCTCGGCGACGATCGGCAGATCGAAGTTGACCACCAATGGCAGGTCTTCGATATCCAGACCACGGGCAGCAACATCGGTCGCCACCAGAATCTGCACTTCGCTCAGTTTGAAACGGTCCAGCGCGCGCTGACGGGTCGCCTGCGGCTTGTCGCCGTGGATGCCATCAGCGTTTACGCCCAGGCCCTGAAGTTTCTCGACCAGCGCGTCCACACCATTACGGGTCTTGGCGAACACCAGCACCTGCTTCCACTTGTTCTTGCGCATCAAGTGCACGAACAGTTCCGGCTTGCGCTTCTTGTCCACCGTCACCACCCACTGCTTGACGGTGTTGGCGGCGACGTTGCGCGGGCTGACTTCGATGCTCTGCGGATCGTTGAGCATCTGCCCGGCCAGCAGGCGGATGTCATCGGAGAAGGTCGCGGAGAACAGCAGCGTCTGACGTCTCGATGGCAGCGCGCGGTAAATGTTCGCCAGCTCCTCGGAAAAGCCCAGGTCGAGCATGCGGTCGGCTTCGTCCAGCACCAGGGTTTGCAGCTGATTGAACTTCAGCGCGTTCTGGCGGAACAGGTCGAGCAGACGGCCCGGGGTCGCGACCAGCAGATCGACACCGCCGCGCAGCTTCATCATCTGCGGATTGATGCTGACGCCGCCGTACACCGCGTAAGTGCGCAGTGGCAGGTTTTCAGCGTACTGGCGCACGGCTTCGTGGACTTGTTCGGCCAGTTCGCGGGTCGGCACCAGAATCAGCGCACGCACCGAGTTGGCGGTAACTTTCGGCCCTTCCATCGCCAGCAGTTGCAGCAGCGGCAAGGCAAAACCGGCGGTCTTGCCGGTGCCGGTCTGGGCCGCCGCCATCAGGTCACGACCGGCCAGCACGGCCGGAATGGCCTGCGCCTGCACCGGCGTCGGGGTCTGGTAGCCGAGCTTCTCGAGGGAGCGCAGCAAGGGTTCGATCAGGCCAAGGGTGGCGAAAGTCATGGGAGTACCGTAGGAAAAAATCAGAGCACGTGTGCGATGGCGCGCAGTTTACCCTAATTCGCACGCTGCTCCGTCGCTATGGCAGCCGGCTCGCTGACCACCGGCGGCTGCCGAGGGCGGCGCCACTGCGGCAGACCGATCAGCACCACCGCGCCAATGATCACCAGCATTGCCAGCGCCTCTTCGATACCGATGGTCTCGCCGACAAACACAATCCCCAGCAACACCGCCACCGCCGGGTTCACATAGGCATAACTGGTAGCCGCCGCCGGGCGAACGTTTTTCAACAGATACATGTAAGCGTTGAAGGCGATGATCGAGCCGAAGAAGATCAGGTAAGCCAGCGCCAGCCAGCCTTCCAGTGGCGGCATGGCTTGCAAGTGTTCGCCGCTGGCCGCGCTGCCGATCAGCAGCACTACGCCGCCCACCAGCATTTCCACGGCACTGGCCATTGCGCCTTGAGGCAGCGGCAAGTGTTTGCTCCACACCGAACCAAACGCCCAGCTCGCCGCCGCGAAAATCAGCAGCGCCGCGCCCAGCGGGCTCGATTGCAGGTTGGAACCCATGTTGAGCATCGCGATACCGATAATCCCCATCGCCACCCCGGCCCATTCCAGGCGGGTGTTGCGCGCGCCCCAGAAATAACCGCAGAGCAAAGTGAACAGCGGCACCGTCGCCACCGCCAGCGCCGCGACTCCCGACGCCACGCCGCTGTGCTCGGCCAGGGTCACCGCGCCGTTACCGAAACTGAGCAACAGAATCCCGATGATCCCCGCCGCTTTCCACTGCGCCCAGGTCGGCGCCGGTGCCCCGCGCCAGCGCAGGAACGCGTACATCAGGCTGCCGGCAATCACGAAGCGCACACCGCCGAGCATCAGCGGCGGCCAGTATTCGACGCCGATGCGGATCACCAGATAGGTCGATCCCCAAATCACGTACAACGCAAAAAACGCAGCGATCAACGGCAAGGAAAAACGGCGCAAGGCAGACATGGGCAACTCGAAAGTCAGACACAGGGGATTGGTTATTCTAGAAAGGCCAACCGCTAAAAATAAGTTACAAAACCTGTTTATAGCGCCGGTACACTTTTGAAAGCACGGAGATCGACGGCTGAAACCGTGATTTCGAAAGTCTGGCATTTTCAGGAGTCCGACCTTGGACAAATACGACCGCATGCTGCTTAGCGCCCTGCTCGAAAACGGTCGCGCGTCCTACGCCGACCTCGCCCGCAAAGTGAACCTCTCCGCCCCCGCCGTCGCCGAGCGCGTGGCAAAACTCGAGGCGGCCGGAGTCATCACCGGGTATCAGGCGAACATCGACCTGTCGAAAATCGGCTTGCCGATCCAGTGCGTGATCGAATTGCGCCTCCACCAGAACGGCAGTCAAAAGGTCTACGACGAACTGGTGAAAATTCCGCAATTGACCGAGTGCTTTCGAGTGACGGGCGATCCGTGCGTGATCATGAAGGCCGCGGTGGGTTCGATGCCGGAGCTGGAGGATTTGATCAACCAGGTGGCGAAATTCGGGTTCAGCAAGACGTCGATCGTGTTGTCGAGTGCGATAGAGAAGCGGGTGCCGCTTGGTCATATCGAAGGTAACGGCAAACCCTGAGGCGATGGTGATCCCTGTGGGAGCGGGCTTGCCCGCGATGAGGCCATCAGATCCAACAATTTGGGTGACAGACAATACGCCATCGCGGGCAAGCCCGCTCCCACAGGGAAATGTGTTTGCCTGAGAATCAGCGATAGCGTTGCAGGTGCTCGCCCACTTTAGCGGCCGGGACTTTCTGCAATTTGCACAGCAGGTCGTGCGATAGATCCCGCACCCCATGCTTGTGCCGCAACTCATCCGCCAGATGCGCCAGCAAATTCGCCGCCATCTCCGCATCCGCCATCGCCCTGTGCGCCTGGCCGGTGTGTGGCAACTGGGCAAACGTGGTGAGCGTGCCGAGCTTGTGATTCGGCGCAGCAGGCATCAAGCGCCGGGCCAACAACAGCGAGCAGGCGAAGTTCTGCAAACGGGTGCGTTTGATCCGGCCCAGTTCGAAGTCCCAGAACTTCTGGTCGAAGGCGGCGTTGTGCGCCAGCAAGGGTGTGCAGCCGACGAATTCGTTGACTTCGTTCATTACCTGTTCGGCCGAAGGCGCGGTGCGCAGCATGGCGTTGCTGATGCCGGTGAGTTGTTCGATGAAGGCCGGGACGCGGACGCCGGCGTTCATCAGGCTCTGGTAACGCTCGACGATGCGGCCGTTTTCCAGCATGACCACGGCGATTTCCGTGGCCCGGCAGCTGCTGCTCGGCGAAATGCCGGTGGTTTCAAAGTCGATGACTGCAATGCGTTCCAAACCGGGTTGTACTCCGTCCAAATCAAGTCTGAGCTTGCGCTCAATTTTTCAACAGCAGTGCGCCTTCGATCGGCACGTAACGGCTGGCGGCGCGGATCAGCGAGTTGGCGGTCAGGCCGGGAACGCCGTAGGCCACCGCTTGCACGCCGTGTTTGTTGATGATGCGTTCGAGCAGCATGTCGAAATCGCCGTCACCGGAGGCCAGGACGATTTCGTCGACGTGGTCGGCGGCGTCCATGATGTCGAGGGTGATGCCCACGTCCCAGTCACCCTTGGCCGAGCCGTCGCTGCGCTGGATGTAGGGTTTGAGTTTTACGGTGAAACCGAGGTTGCGCAGGATCTGCTGGAACTGCTGCTGTTTGCTGTCACCCCGGTCGATCGCGTAGGCGTAGGCCTCGACAATCTGCCCGTGCTGGCTGACATCCGCCCACAGCGCCGCGTAGTTGAAGTGGCAACCGTAGGCCTGGCGGACGGTGTAGTAGAGGTTCTGCACATCGGCGAACACTGCGATTTTTTTCACCGGAGTTCCTGTGAGCGCTGACGCGCATGAGCCGGATCAGGCACCAGGCCCGAAAAAGGCGCCCAGTATGCCAGCCCGAAGGAAGGTTCCGCGAATAATCGGCCCGGGGCGCTCAGGCGCCCCGGACGAATGGTGAATCAGACGAAGGAATCGTCGTCATCGAAGAACGATGAGTTGTCATCGCTGTAGTCGGTGTCGCTGAAGCCACCCTGGTTGTTGCCCCAGGAGTCGTTGTTGGCCATGCGCTGGTCATCGCCCCAACCGTTGTTGCCCTGGTCGTTGACCTGGGCCGGCTCTTCCTTGATCACCTCAACGATTTCTTGCGGCTGCTGGTTTTGATGGAACAGGCTGCTGATGCCTTGTGCCAGCATCACGCCACCGGCCACACCGGCGGCGGTTTTCAGGGCACCGCCGAGGAAACTGCTGCCGGCCGCCGGGGCCGCTTGCTGCTGGCCATAACCCGGTGGTGGCGCGCCGAAGTTCTGTTGTGGCGCGGGGGCACCGAAGTTCTGCTGCGGAGCCGGTTCACGCCAGCCGCCAGTGGAGGCCGGGGCGCTCTGGGTCGGGGCCGGGCGCGGGCTGCTGCCACCGAAGATGCTCGACAGGAAACCGCCGCCGCTCGACGCCGGGGCTGCGCTTTGCGCCTTGGCCGATTGCAGTTCGGCCTGCAGTTGCTGGACCTGTTGAGTCAGTTGTTTGTTCTGTTCGTCGAGGCTCTTGATCGCGGCCTCCTGCACCAGAATCGCCTGGGTCATGAAATAGCCTGCGGCCGGCTGGCGCGTCAGGTGTTCCTTGATCCGCGCTTCAGCCAGGGCGTCACGCGGGGCTGCCTCCGTTTCGGCCTGTTGCAGCCGGGAAAACAGTCCATCGATCAGGGTTTGCTCTTCGCTGTTCATGGCGACCTCGTAGATTGCCGGGGATAACGTTGCCCTCGTCCACAGTGGAGGAGGCGCACCTACGTAATGGAGGCAGCGACAGAATGTTTCAATGGTCTTTACCGAACGTTTACGTTTGCGCCCCGCAGCACATCATCGGTTAAAGTGAGCCACTGTTTTTGACCTGCGATACCGACTGATGAATGCCTTCGATGTGCTGCGTGACTCGCTGTATTTCTTTAAACGCAATCTGGCGCGGATCGTCCAGCTGTGCCTGCCGCTGGTGATCTTCGAAGCCGCGTTGCAACAGGTGGTCGATCACACAAGCGACCCGGACGGTTATTCGGCCATCAGTGTGATCGTCGGCCTGCTGGTCTACCCGCTGTACACCGCCGCGCTGATCCTGTTTCTCGACGCCCGCACCCGTGGCGAATCCCCGCAAACCCTCGATCTGCTGGCGATGGCGGCGCGCCTGTGGCCGCGTTTTGCCGTGCTCACTGCGCTGAACACGTTGTTGATTCTGCTCGGTCTGTCCCTGTATTTCCTGCCAGGCTTGTGGCTGATGGTCACCCTGGCCTTCGGTGAATACCTGCTGGTGCTGCGCGGCTACGGCCCGTTGCAGGCCATGAAGGAAAGCCTGCGCCTGAGCCGTGGGCATTTCCTGCGAATTCTGGTGTGCATCCTCTGTGTGATGGGGCCGTTGTGGCTGCTCAAGGGCCTGACCCTGCAGGTCTACCCCGATCCGCAGAATCCGTTGATCGCCATATTGATCGACAGTGGCCACAGCTTCCTGCAGCTGTTCACCAGCGTGGTGCTGTTCCGCCTGTTCATGTTGATCAGCGAATTGCCCGACAAACGTGACGGAAGGGTCTGACCGCTCTGCGCTTGGGTGATGCGGGGGTCTCGTATATGCTCGGGACCACTCCCGTATCGCTATAAGCCGAGCCATGACCCGTCTACTGCGCTACATCCTGCTCTGCGTGCTGCTGGCCGTCGCCCTGATCGGCGTGATGATTTTCAGCCTGACCTGGCGCCCCGACGCCCGGGAAACCCTGCCGGTCAGTTGCACCGGACAATCGCCGACGCTGGTGCCCGGCCAGGCGCTGAAGGTCATGACCTGGAACGTGCAATACCTGGCCGGCAAGCGTTATGTGTTCTGGAATGACCTGGCGCAAGGCGACGACGAAGCCCCGACCCCGGAGGACATGGCCTTCAGCCTCGACGAAGTGGCCCGGGTGATCCGCGACGAGCAGCCCGATGTGGTGCTGATCCAGGAACTGGATGACGGCGCCAAGGCCAGCGACTATCAGAACCAGCTCAAGCTGTTGCAGGAGCGCCTCACCGACCTCTACCCGTGCAGCGCCCACGCCTTCGACTGGAAGGCCGATTTCGTCCCGGATCCGCATATCTTCGGCAGCGTCGGCCGACAACTCGCGACCCTCAGCCGCTTCCGTATCGAACACGCTGAACGCCTGCAATTGCCGGTGCAGCCGCTGAATATCATCAGCCGCCAGTTCCGGCCGAAAAACGCCCTGCTCGCCACCACCCTGCCGTTCAGCGATGGCGGGCAACTGGTGGTGTTCAACACCCATCTGGATCGCGCCATGCAGCCGGACGAAACCTTGCAGGCGCAGGTGGCGGCGGTGGCCAAGGTGCTCGACAAACACGAAAGCCACGGCACGCCGTGGCTGATCGGGGGTGACTTCAACCTGTTGCCGCTCGGCCAGTACCGGCGCCTGCCGGTCGAACAGCGCACGCCCTACTCCGTGGACAGTGCGCTGCACCTGTTGTGGGACAAGTACCCGATGATCCCGACCAACAACGAAGCCAGCGGCATCGACCGTGCCAAATGGCTGACCCATTATCCCAACGACCCCGGCCTCAACGGCCCGGACCGCACGGTCGATTACCTGTTCTACAGCCCGAAGATCAAACGGGTCGAAGCCACGGTGCGGCAGGACGATACGTTGCGCATCTCCGATCATCTGCCGGTGATTGCGAAGTTCCTTCTGCCACCCAACTGATCTCAGTGAGCCTCTTCAAGATCGTCGTGCAACAGCCCGAAGATCTGTCGCTTCATGTCGATGAACGAGCGCTCCATGACCATGTCCAGCGTGCGCGGGCGCTCGATCGGCACATCGAGAATCTGCTTGATACGCCCAGGCCGCGCGCCCATTACGTACACACGGTCGCCGAGCAGGATCGCCTCGTCGATATCGTGAGTGACGAACAGTACGGTCTTCTTGCTGTTGCCCCACACCCGCAGCAACAGCTGCTGCATTTGCAGGCGGGTCTGGCTGTCGAGGGCGCCGAAGGGTTCGTCCATCAGCAGGATCTGCGGATCGTTGGCCAGGGCCCGGGCAATCGCCACCCGCTGCATCATGCCGCCGGACAACTGCTTGGCGTAGTTATCGGCAAATCCTGACAAGCCGACTTCGTGCACGTAGTGATCAACGATTTCCTTGCGCTTGGCCGCCGGCATGCCCCGGCGCTTGAGGCCGAACTCGACGTTCTGCCGCACTGTCAGCCACGGGAACAGCGTGTAGCTCTGGAACACCATCCCGCGATCCGCGCCGGGGCCCTGCACTTGCTGGCCGCCGACGTAGATCTCGCCGGACGTCGGCTCGGCCAGGCCGGCGGTGAGGTACAGCAGGCTCGACTTGCCGCAGCCCGACGGCCCGACCAGCACCGCGAATTGCTGATCCGGCACTTCGAACGACACTTCTTCCAGCGCGGTGAAGGTTCCGCCGCCGGGCTTGGTGTAACGCAGGCTGACCTTGTCCACCTGCAACCTTGGCGCGGCGAGTGCCGGTGCGGCGACCGGCTCGATGAAACGACGGTTGGCAGCGGTTACTGAGCCCATGCGGCAATCCTCAAACGCAAGAAGCGGAACAGTTGATCGGTGACCAGGCCCAGCAGGCCGATGATCGCGATGGCGAGAAAAATCACGTCGACCTGAAAGCCGCGCATGGCCTTGAGGCTCAAGTAACCGAGACCACTGGAAGCGGCGACCAGTTCGGCGACCACCAGATAGGTCCAGGCCCAGCCCATGGTCACCCGCAGAGTGTCGAGCACGCCGGGCAACGATGCCGGGGCGATCACGTGCAGCACCGCGTCACGCCGGTTGGAGCCGAGGGTGTAGGAAGCGTTGATCAAGTCCTTGGAAATGCCTTTGGATACGTCCGCGACCATCACCAGTTGCTGGAAGAACACGCCGAAAATGATCACCGACACCCGCTGCTCCAGACCGATGCCGATCCACAGGATGAACAGCGGCACGAACGAGGTCACCGGCAAGTAACGGATGAAATTGACCATCGGCTCGAGGAACGCCTGGACGATGCGGAAGCTGCCCATCAGCAAGCCCAGCGGCACCGCCACCAGCGACGACACGATGAAACCAACCATCACCACTTCGACACTGGCCCAGACATGCTGCCCTAGGGTGCCGTCGCGGCTCAGGCGCACGGCGGCTTCAACCACCGCGCCGGGCGTCGGCAGGAACATCCCCGGCACAATGCCGCCGTAGGACAACCCGGCCCACAGGCCGACCAGCAACACCCAGGCCAGACCGCTGGCGCTCCACACCACCGGCACCGGCAACCCGGTCTTCGGCGTGATGCAGCGGCTCAGCCATGAATTGCGCTTGAACATGACCAGTCTCCTAGAGCGGGCTGACGAAACGGTTATCCACCAGATCGTCGTTGCTGACGTTGTAGGGCTTGCCCTGCAATTCGCTGGCGGTTTCGTTGGCCAGTTTGATCAGCGGCTCGCTGTCACCCGGCGCGCCCGGCTTGCCCAGCAGTTTTTCGCTCATGGCCTGATCGTAGAAACGCACGCCCTGTGCGGCGGCGGCCAGTTCCTTCGGATCGGACAGGTAACCGCCGACGCCCTTGGCCATGATTTCGTAGGCTTTCTGTGGATGATCCTTGGTGTACTGCACCGCTTTGTAGAGACCGGCGACCAGCGCCTTGACGTCTTCCGGCTGCTTCTCGATCACCGTGCAGTTGAGCGCCACCACATCGACGATCACCCCCGGCGTACTGCTGCTGTCGATCAGCACTTTGCCTTGCTGCTTGTCGCGCACCATCGACAGATGCGGCTCCCAGGTCACGGCGGCCGGCACGCGACCGGCGATGAACGCGGTGGCGGCATCGTCGGCGGTCATGTTCTGCACGGTGATGTCGCTCATGCTCATGCCGTTCTTTTTCAGCAGGTACGACAGCCAGAACTGCGAGGTCGAACCTTCATTGACGGCCACGGCCTGGCCCTTGAGTTCTTGCAGGCTCTTCACGTTTTTACCGACCAGCACGCCGTCGCCGCCATGGCTGTCATCCAGTGCAGCCACGGCCTTGAAGCAGAACTGCGGGCGGTACTTGAGCACTTCGTCGATGGTCGAGGCCGAGCCGGACAATTGCCCGGACGCCTGGGCGGCCATGTACATCGACGCTTCTTCGACCACCGGCAATTCGACGGTCAGGCCGTTTTCCTTGAAGTAGCCCAGATCCTGGGCCAGGTACAGGGTGCCGTAACCGACCCACGTGGTGTGGCCGATCGACAAGGTGCCGGCCTGGGCGGCGGTGACTGAAAGGGCGGAAATCGCCAGAGGACAAGCAAGACGGGTAAACAAGGACTTGTTCATGGAGCACTCCCAACGCTGTTGATTTAGTTGTCATGGGCAGTACGGCCAGCCGGGGTCTCGCGATTGCACACTGCGGTCTCTGTCGGACTCTGGCGGGCAATGCCTTGGCTGGCGAAATCGATGTTGACCCAGGCCCGGCGTCAGGAAAACGAGGAAATAGTTAGACGCGAACGATGAAAAAACTGGGTAGTGCGCACCGCGAAAGGGCGCTGCGGGCGGGGGTGCACGGAGGGGGTGCAAGACAGCTAAAACGATGTTGAATCGACTGACGCAATCGCGGGCAAGCCCGCTCCCACAGTTATCGAGACGGATCACAATTTTGTGAACGACTGATAAACCTGTGGGAGCGGGCTTGCCCGCGAAGGGGCCCTTGAGCCTTACAAATACCTCAGAGCCGACCGTATTCCTGCGCCGTACGATCAACCGCTTTCAAGGTCTTGCCCACCAGTTCGTCGATCTCTTCACGGCTGGCAATCAACGCCGGCGCCATGATCATCCGCCCAAGTGTCGAGCGAATGATCACCCCCTCCTCGAAACCGATCGTGCGGCAGCGCCAGGCCATGTCGTTCTCATTGGCAAAGCGCTTGCGGGTGGCCTTGTCTTCGGCCAGTTGCAACGCCGCCACCATGCCCGTGCCCTGGATGTCGCCCACCAACGGGTGATTGCCGAACACCTCGCGCAGGCACTGTTGCAGGTACGGCCCGATGTCATCCTTGACCCGCGTCACCACGCCTTCATCGCGCAATGCCTTGAGGTTGGCAATCGCCACCGCCGCCGCCACCGGGTGACCGGAATAGGTCAGGCCGTGAGCGAACACACCGCCCTGCTCCACCAGCACGTCGGCCATTTTCTTCGACAGGATCAGGCCGCCCATCGGGATGTAACCGGAGGTCAGCCCCTTGGCAATGGACAGGGTGTCCGGCTCGAAACCGAAGTATTCGTGAGCGAACCATTCACCGGTGCGACCGAAGCCGCCGATCACTTCATCGGCGCACAACAGCACATCGTATTTACGGCAGATGCGCTGGATTTCCGGCCAGTAGCTTTCCGGCGGGAAGATCATCCCGCCCGCGCCCTGGAACGGTTCGGCGATAAACCCGGCGACTTTGTCGGCGCCCAGCTCGAGGATCTTCGCTTCCAGTTGCTGCGCGGCTCGCAAGCCAAATTCAGCTGGCGTCAGGTTGCCTTCGTGGGCGAAGAAGTACGGCTCGTCGATGTGCGCGATGTCGGGAATCATCCCGCCCATTTCGTGCATGAACTTCATGCCGCCGAGGGCCGTCGCCGCGAGAGTCGAACCGTGGTAGCCGTTCCAGCGGCCGATCATGATTTTCTTCTCGGGCTTGCCCAGCACCTGCCAGTAACGGCGCACGGTACGGATCAGCACCTCGTTGGCTTCGGAGCCGGAGTTGGTGTAGATCGCGTGGCTATAGTGCCCCGGCAGCAGGCTGAACAGCAGCTCGGAGAGCTCGATCACCTGCGGGTGGGTGGTGTGGAAAAACATGTTGTAGTACGGCAACTGCTCCAGTTGCCGGCTCGCCGCCGCGTTCAGATCCTTGCGCCCGTAACCGAGGTTGGTGCACCACAGCCCGGACATGCCGTCGAGGTAGCGCCGACCGTCGTTGTCCCACAAGTGCAGGCGGTCACCGCGCACCATCACCCGTGGGCCTTCGTCGTTGAGGGCCTTCTGGTCGACGAACGCATGAATGTGGTGCGCTGCATCGGCGGCCTGGTAGTCGCGGGTTTCACGTGAGGTGGTCATCGCCGGATCTCCTTTCTTGTTGTGAGCGGCTGTCATGAGCGCAGTTGAAACCAGGTGGTTTTCAACTGGGTGTATTTGTCGAACGAGTGCAGCGACAGATCGCGGCCGAAACCGGATTGCTTGCCGCCGCCGAACGGTACGGTCACGTCCAGCGCATCGACGCTGTTGACCGACACCGTACCGGCTCGCAATTGCCGCGCCACCCGGTGCGCGCGGTGCAGATCATCGGTCCACAGCGACGCTGCCAGACCGTAGACGCTGTCGTTGGCCAGTTGCAAGGCGTGGGCCTCGTCATCGAACGGAATCACCGCCAGCACCGGGCCGAACACTTCTTCGCGAAACAGGGTCATGTGCGGCTGCACGTCGGTGAAAATCGTCGGCTGAACGAAGTTACCCGAACCGTTGAAACTCAATTGCTGACCGCCGCAGACGCGGGTCGCGCCTTCGCGTTCGGCCTGATCGATGAAGCGCAGAATGCTTTCGGTCTGACGGGTGTCGACGATCGCCCCGGCCGCACTCGCCGGATCCAGCGGATCGCCCGGCTTCCAGCGTTCGGCTTGGGCCTTCAGTCGCTCGACGAACTCGTCATGAATCGAGCGCTCCACCAGCAATCGCGAATTAGCCGAGCAGACTTCGCCCTGATTGAAGAAGATCCCGAACGCGGCTTTCTGCGCCGCCAGGTCCAGATCCTTGCAGTCGGCGAACACCAGATTGGCGCTCTTGCCGCCGCACTCCAGCCACACCTGTTTGAGGTTCGACTGCGCGGAGTACTGCATGAAATATTTGCCGACCTGGGTCGAGCCGGTGAACACCAGACAATCGACATCCGGATGCAGGCCCAAGGCTTTGCCGGTCTGCTCGCCGAGACCCGGCAGCAGGTTCAAGACGCCGGCCGGCAACCCCGCCTCCAGCGCCAGTTCGGCCAGACGCAATGCGGAGAACGGTGATTGCTCAGCGGGTTTGAGGATTACCGAGTTGCCCGCCGCCAGCGCCGGCGCGAGTTTCCACGCGGCCATGTCCAGCGGGAAATTCCATGGCACCACGGCTGCGACCACGCCCAGCGCTTCGCGGGTGATGGTCGCCAGCACATTCGAGGCGCTCGGCGCGACCTGATCGTAGAGTTTGTCGAGGCTTTCGGCGTACCAGCGAAACACCCCGGCGGCGCCCGGCACGTCGATGTTGTAGGCGTCCGTCACCGGTTTGCCCATGTTCAGCGAATCGAGCAATGCCAGTTCTTCGCGATTGGCCAGAATCAAATCCGCCAGACGCAGCAAGACTTGCTTGCGCTCGGTGGGCGAACGCCCGGCCCAGGTGCCGGCCTCGAACACCTGCCTTGCATTGCGCACCGCCGTATCGACATCTTCTTCACCGCACGCGGCGACGTTTGCCAGCAACTGGCCGGTGGCCGGGTTGATCGCGGCAAAGGTCTGCCCCGACTGCGCGGCACACAGCTTGCCGTCGATCACGGCCTGGTACGGATAGCTCAATTCAGCGGCCTTGCGCTGCCAGTCTGCAAGTTCGAACACGGTGGATGCTCCTTGGACTTTTATTCTTTTATAAACGGCTGCCGTCGATAGTCGCTCAGGCCGGCGCGAGCCAAAACCAGTAAAAATGTCTTCGCAGACAATAAAAAAGGTAACCAGCCAATGGCCCCCTCGCGCGCGTATGGGGCTATTGTTCAGGGACAAAAAAACCGCCGACAGAACGGAGGCCGGCGGCGTACAAATTGCTTGGATGTGAAATCCGTTCGCTTTGAGGTTCACCGTGGCCGCTTACAACCTGCGTCAGTTGAAATACTTCATCACCACCGTCGAATGCGGCAGCGTCGCCGAAGCCTCGCGCAAGCTGTACATCGCGCAACCGGCGATCTCCACGGCGATCAAGGGGCTGGAAGACAGCTTCGGCGTGCAACTGCTGATCCGCCATCACGCCCAGGGCGTGTCCCTGACACCGAGCGGTGCGCGGTTCTTCCGCAAGGCCCAGGAACTGCTGCGCATGGCCAAGGAGTTCGAACAGAACGCCCTCGCCGACAACGACGTGGTGGCCGGGCAGATCGATATCGGCTGTTTTGAAACGGTGGCGCCGCTGTACTTGCCGCAACTGATTGCCGGCTTCTCGGCGCTGTATCCGGGGGTAAAGATCCGCATCCGCGACGGCGAACAACAGGAACTGGTGCAAGGCCTGACCTCGGGCACCTTCGATCTGGCAATCCTCTACAAGCATGACCTCGACGCCACCATCGAAACCGAACCCTTGATGCCGGCCCAACGGCCTTACGCCTTGCTGCCGGCAGATCACCGCTTCGCCCAACTCAAGCAAGTGTCGCTGCGGGACTTGTGCCTGGAACCGATGATCCTGCTCGACGTGCAACCGAGCCGCACCTACTTCGTCAGCCTGTTCGAAGAACTCGGCCTGTCGCCGCGCATCGAGTTCAGCTCGCCGTCGATCGAAATGGTGCGCGGCATGGTCGGTCAGGGCTTCGGCTTCTCGATCCTGGTCACCCGCCCGCATTCGGAATGCACCTACGACGGCAAGAAAGTCGTGTGCGTGGACATCGTCGAAGACGTCACCGGCTCAGGCCTGGTGGCGGCGTGGCTCAAACGCGGACAACTGACCAAACCGGCGCAGTTGTTTGCCGATTATTGCCGGGAGCAGTTGACGGCGAAGGCCGGCCGCTGACCCTTACGTACCGCGTGGTTTGGCCCGCGCAGTGGCTTCAGCCACCAGCGGGTCATCCGGCCAGTAATGTTTCGGATACCGCCCCTTCAGATCCTTTTTCACCTCGGCATAGGTGCTGCGCCAGAAGTTGGCCAGATCCTGCGTCACCTGCACCGGCCGCCGCGCGGGCGACAGCAGGTGCAGTTTGACCACTTGCCGGCCGCCGGCGATTCGCGGGGTGTCGGCGAGGCCGAACAACTCCTGCAAACGCACGGCGAGAATCGGTGGTTGTTCGCTGTAGTCGAGGCGAATCGACGAGCCTGACGGCACGCTCAAGTGATGCGGCGCTTGCTCATCGAGCTGCTGCGGCAGTGGCCACGGCAGCAGATTACGCACGATGCTCGACAGGTCGAGGTTGGCGAAATGGCTGAGTCGCGAGACCTTGCCCAGATAAGGCAACAACCAGTCTTCGAGGGCTTTCAGCAGCGTCGCGTCGCTGACATCCGGCCATTGGCTTTCACCCTTGGCATCCAGATCGAGCTGGCGCAACAAGGCGACTCGCGCCTGCCACTGGCGCAGCTCCGGGGTCCACGGCAGCAGCTCAAGTCCCTTGCGTCGCACCAGATTGACCAGTGCCTGGCTGCGGGCGTTTTCGTCGAGACCGGTCAGTGGTTCACGACTGAGGATCAGTTCGCCGACCTTGCGCTGACGTTCGGCGCGCAGCACACCTTCGCGCTCGTCCCAGTCCAGTTGATCGACGGTGTGCACCTGTTCGGCCAGCACCGAATCGAACAGCGCCGGATCGAAATCCGCCGCCAGATAAATCCGCTCTTCGCGCTGACCTTGGCGGCTGCCGAGGTCGGCGATGACGATCCATGGTTCTTTCATCAGGCTGTCGGCTTCGGCGAACAGCGCCGCTCGGCCGTTGGCCAGACGATATTCGGCACCACCGGCACGCCGCTGCTGGGCGACGCGATCCGGGTAGGCCAGTGCCAGCAGAGCGCCGAGCCAGCGCGGGTGATCGGGATCGCTGACCGGCTCGCTCGCCTTGCCGCGCAGGTAGCCGCGATATTGCCGAGCCAGTTGCCGGGCGCGCTGCACGCCGCCCTGAGCACCGCGCGCCGCGCGCTCTTCGCCGGACAGCAGCACCAGACGACTGTGCAGATCCGCCCCCGCACCACGCAAAATATCCCGTTCGCCGAGCAGTGCGGCGACATCGCACGCCATGTTCGCCAGCCCCAGTGCCTGACCGCGCAACAGCAGATGAGCGATGCGCGGATGCGCCGGCAATTCAGCCATGGCCTGACCGTGGCGATTCAGGGTTTCACCGTCCAGCGCACCGAGGCGCTGCAACAGATCCTGAGCCTGTGCATAAGCGGCGGCTGGCGGCACGTCGAGCCAGATCAGATCACTTGGCGCCACGCCCCAGCGTCCGAGTTGCAGGGCAAGTCCCGCAAGATCCGCCGAAAGGATTTCCGCACTGCCATAAGCCGCCAATTGCTCATGCTGATCCTGCGACCACAGGCGATAACACACGCCCGGTTCGAGACGCCCGGCACGGCCCGCGCGCTGGGTGGCGCTGGCTTTGGAGATCCGTTGAGTGTCGAGGCGGGTCATGCCGCTGCCCGGATCGAAACGCGGCACCCGCGCCAGCCCGGCGTCGATCACCACGCGCACGCCGTTGATGGTCAGGCTGGTTTCGGCGATGTTGGTGGCCAGCACCACTTTGCGCTGGCCTGCCGGCGCCGGGTCGATGGCAGCGCGTTGGGCATTCAGGTCGAGTTCGCCGTGCAACGGGCAGAGCAACACGTCGCTGCGCTCACCGATGGCGTCCGACAGTTGCTGATGCACACGGCGGATTTCCGCTTGCCCCGGCAGGAACACCAACAGGCTGCCGGTTTCATCGTGCAGGGCTTCGAGCACCGTTTGCGTGACGCGTTGATCGATGTATTCGCCGGGCTGGAACGGCCGGCCCCAGCGCATCGTCACCGGGAACATCCGGCCTTCGCTGCGCAGGATCGGTGCATCGTCGAGCAAACCGGCCAGACGTTCGCCTTCGAGGGTGGCGGACATCAGCAGAATCTTCAGCGGTTGTTCAGCTCGAAACAGTTCGCGACCGTTCAGACTGAGGGCCAGCGCCAAATCGGCGTCGAGGCTGCGTTCGTGGAATTCGTCGAAGATCAGCAGGCCCACGCCTTCCAGCGCCGGATCGTCCTGCAAGCGCCGGGTGAGAATGCCTTCGGTGACGACTTCGATGCGCGTATTGGGGCCGACCTTGCTGTCGAGGCGAATGCGATAACCGACGGTTTCACCGACCTTCTCGCCCAGCTCGCTGGCCAGCCGTTCCGCCGCTGCGCGCGCGGCCAGCCGACGGGGTTCGAGCATGAGAATGGTCTGCCCGTTCAACCATGCTTCATTGAGCAGGGCCAAAGGCACGCGGGTGGTTTTACCGGCACCGGGCGGTGCTTCGAGCACGGCTTCATGGCGTGTCGCCAACGCTTCACGCAGGGCGGGTAAAACTTCATCGATCGGCAAAGAAATCATGCTGGCTCCAAAACAGAGCCGCGAGTATAACGGCGAACTGCCAGGCGTTCGTCAGGGTCTTAACTTCACACGATGACGCTTCGTTAACAGATGACTCAGGAGATTCCCATGCGCTTACCTTTTCGCCTGATCGGCGGTGTACTGGTTGCCACCCTGCTCACTCAGATCACTGCGTGCGGTTCGATTTTCTATCCCGACCGGCGCGGTCAGATCGACGGCAAGATCGACCCCGCGATTGCCGTGCTCGATGCCGTGGGCCTGTTGTTCTATATCCTTCCCGGCGTGATCGCGTTTGCCGTGGACTTCACCACCGGCGCGATCTATTTCGAACCGGGCCGCACGGCGCAGGTCGATCCGGCCAAGCTCAAGCAAGCCATCGGCCCGGACGGTCAGGTCGATAACCTCAAGTTGCAGGCTATTCTCGAAACAGAACTGGGCCGCAACCTGCCGCTGGACGACCCACGGCTGATCCAGCACAAGGGCAGCACCCAGCAACTGGCGATGTTCGGCCTGCAACCTGCCGCATAAGGAATCAACTCACCCATGACCACAAGCCCCGAACACGCCCGCCTGCTGCGGCTGGCGACCCGCGCCTCGGTGGCGGTGGCCTGTACGCTGATCATCGCCAAAGCCATCGCCTGGTGGCTGAGCGGTTCGGTGAGCATGCTCGCCGGCCTCACCGACTCGGCCCTCGATGGCGTCACTTCGTTGCTCAATCTGCTGGCGGTGCACTACGCGCTGCGCCCGGCGGATGACGATCACCGTTATGGCCACGGCAAGGCCGAATCCCTGGCGGGCATGGCGCAGGCGCTGTTCATTGGCGGCAGTGCGGTGCTGATTGCGTTTCAGGCTTATGAACGCATTCAGCAACCGGAACCGCTCGGCGCGCCCTGGATCAGCATCGGCGTGATCGTGTTTTCGCTGGTACTGACAGCGGCGCTGTTGATGTTGCAGCACCGGGTGATCAAGCAGACCGGCTCCAACGCCGTGCGCGCGGATTCGTTGCATTACCGTTCGGACATGTTGCTCAACGGCAGCATCCTGATCGCCCTGATCCTGGCGGGTCTGGGCTTTCATCAACTGGATGCGTGGTTCGGTCTGGGGATTGCCGTGTACATCCTCTGGAGCGCGATCCAGATCGCCCGGGAAAGTTTTTCGGTGTTGATGGATGAAGAGCTGCCGGTGGATGTCAGTCAGCACATGCTTGAACTGGCCTGCGGTGTGCCGGGTGTGCTCGGCGCACATGATCTGCGCACGCGAATTTCCGGCAATCACTGGTTCGTGCAGTTGCACCTGGAATTGCCGGGGGAGCTGACGCTGTCAGTCGCTCACGGCATCAGCGATCAGGCCGCCGATGCGATCCACGCTGCCTACCCGCGGGCCGAAGTGCTGGTGCACGCCGACCCGCAGGAAGTGGTGAAAGCCGCCCGGGCTCAGTAGTTGACCTGATAACCGCGACTGCTCAGGCAATTGCCCTGGGCCTGGCGGTAGGCCTGCACCACTTCGGGTGCGGGCTGGTAGGTCGCGGTACGCGGATCGAAGCCGCTTTGCTGCACCGCATATTGATAGCACTGGTAGCCGTCCTGCTGGACCTGCTCCGGCGACTGGCCGTTGGCGGGATAGGCTTCCACGTCATAACCGTTGCTGGTCGGTTGCGGCGGTTGCTGCACCGGCGGCTCGACCACTACGTAATCCTGGGTCGCTTCCTGATAGGCGTAGTACGAGCCTGCCGCCAGGAACAACAGCGAACCGCCGATCCACACTTCTCGTGCGTAATCCGGCAGGTACTGGATGCGGATCCCCCGTGGCGGCTGAACCACGACATATCGCGGACCTTGCGGGCGATACCAGTAGCCGCCGGAGAAGAAATAATCCTGGCCACGATACGGAACGCGGAAGTCACGATCCGGGAAGCGGTCGATCACATGACCCGGCCGGTATTGCGGGCCGGGGCCCCAACCGTTGCCATGCCCGTCGGGGCGACCCGGCCAGCGATGGTCATCGGGTCGGTTGCCGGTCTGCCAGTTCTGGTGGTAGCCATTCTGCGGGCGCTCGTCGCGGTAGTAGCCCTGACGCGGCTCCTGGGTCTGGCGCACAGTGTCGGGGCGCGGCTGGATCGGCAGATTGTTGACCGGTGGCGGCGGCTGATGAACCGGCGCAGGTTGAACAGGTGGGCGATTCTGGTTCTGCCACTGCCCATTGTTGTGCTGCTGACCGTTGTGCTCGAACTGGCGGCTATTGTCGCCGCGAATGATCTCGTTGTTCTGCGGCCGCGGCTGATTCTGCTGCGGCTGGTTTTGTGGACGTGGCTGGTTGTTGCCTTCACGGCCTTCGTTGTGGCCCTGATGTTCCCGCTCGCGACCGCCACCCTCGGGGCCGCGATTCTGCGGCTCATCGGCCAGCACCTGCGCACAGACACTTACACACAGCAAACCTACACTGGCCAGACGCCAGATACGCGACTTCATGAAATTCCTCACTGCGGGCCGGACCCTGTAATTAAGTAGGGCTTGTAGCTAAGACCGGGAAGGGGCACACCGGGTTCTGCAACAGGTTATCAGTCACGCCATTTATTTATTGAGCGAGAGAGGTCAAATCGCGGGCAAGAAAAAAGGGAGACCCGTCGGCCTCCCTTCTAGAGAACTTCGTCCTGGCTCGACGCTTTTGACGTCGGCTCACCTCACGCCGTCTTCTGGACAGTGTGCAGCTCGGGGGCCGGCACGTCCCCGGTGGGGGCGGCGGCCGCGGCGGGCCTGATTGGGCGGGCCGCAGTGGACTGTGTTACCGAGCAGTGATTCTGGTGATAAGAATAGGCCTGAGGCCGCGACAGATGATTGCGAAGATTGCTCAATTAAACATCACTTGCGCAATTTTTAACCCTGGATAGATAATCCGCCGCAATAGTTAGGACAAAGGACCGATTGATGAGCAAACTCGACCGTTACGACCTGAGCATTTTGGCGGAATTGCAGCGCGACGCCCGCATCTCCAACCAGGAACTGGCCGAGCGCATCGGTCTGTCGCCCTCCCCGTGCTCGCGCCGGGTCAAGCAACTGGAGGACGACGGCTACATCTCGCGCCAGGTGGCCCTGCTGGACCGCAAGATGCTCGGCCTGAGCCTGACCGCTTACGTGCTGATCGGCATGGACCGGCACACGCCGGAACGTTTCGAGAACTTCGAAGCGGCGATCCGCACCTTGCCGCAGGTGCTTGAATGCAGCCTGGTGACCGGGGTCGATGCCGACTATCAACTGAAGGTCGCGGTACCGGACATGGATCACTATCAGAAGCTGCTGCTGGGGCACCTGACCCGCATCGAAGGCGTGACCAGCGTGCGCTCGAGTTTTGTGTTGAATCAGGTGCTCAATAGCACCGAGCTGCCGCTGACTCATCTGCGTAGCTGAAATCGACGAATGACTGCGGCACACCGACGCAGGTCAATGCTGCGTCGCTCGCCGCTGGCGTATACTCCCGGCCGCCCTTTCAGCCGCACAGCGCCGGAGATGCCCGATGGATCCAGCAGTATTTGAAGAGTGGATGATGACTGGCCTGGTCAGCATCCTGATCATTTTCATGGGTTTCATCGTCTGGGATCTGGCGAAGAAGTCCAAGGCCGGGCGCTTCGGCTCGTTCATTCTGTTCTTCGTACTGGGCCTGGGCGTGGCCGCGTTCATCATCAAGAGTGTGGTGATCGGCCTGATCGAATCCGGCGCCTTATAAGCGTGCCGGCACTTCTTTCCACTGGCCCTGATCGAGTCCTTCGATCGTCCAGTCACCAATCCTGACCCGCACCAGCCGCAACGTCGGCAACCCTACCGCCGCCGTCATTCGCCGCACCTGGCGGTTGCGCCCTTCGCGAATCACCAGTTCCAGCCAGGTTGTCGGAATGGTCGCGCGAAAGCGTACCGGCGGATTGCGCGGCCACAGTTCAGGCTCATCCAGTTGCCGCGCTTCGGCGGGCAGGGTCATGCCATCATTCAATTCGACACCGTCACGCAGGCGCTGCAACTGCTCGGCCGTCGGCACGCCCTCGACCTGCACCCAATACGTCTTCGCCAGCTTGTGCTTGGGGTCGGCGATCCGTGCCTGCAACTGACCGTCGTTGGTCAGCAGCAGCAAACCTTCGCTGTCGCGGTCCAGCCGTCCGGCCGGGTAGATGCCCGGAACGTCGATGTAATCCTTGAGCGTCGCCCGCCCCTCGCCGTCGCTGAATTGCGTCAGGACATCGAACGGTTTGTTGAACAGGATCAGCTTCGGCTCAGCCGGTGGTGCCTTGGCGACACGGCGCGGGGCTGAAGAGGACGGCTTCGCGCCGGGGCGGCGGGAAGGTGGACGTTGAGGACGGGACATGGGCAAAACAACATCTAACGGTCGGGGCTGCTAATGCTAGTAGCCCGACCGTTAAATGACCATCGACAAATCAGCGGAACGGCGGTTCGTCGAAGCTGCGCAGTTTGCGCGAGTGCAGCGAGTTGAGTTCGGTGCGCAACAGGTCCACCGCTTCAATGCCGATCTTCAAGTGCTGGCTGACCGCGCGCTCGTAGAACGCGTTGGCCGAACCCGGCAGCTTGATTTCGCTGTGCAGCGGTTTGTCCGAAACGCACAACAACGTGCCGTACGGCACCCGCAGGCGATAGCCCTGAGCGGCGATGGTGCCGCTTTCCATGTCCACCGCCACGGCGCGGGACAGGTTGATCAGCGGTCGCTCCTGGGCCCAGCGCAATTCCCAGTTGCGGTCGTCGTAGGTCAGCACGGTGCCGGTGCGCAGGCGCTTCTTCAGCTCTTCGCCCTTCTCGCCGGTGATGTTGGCCGCCGCTTGCTGCAGCGCCAGTTGTACTTCCGCCAGAGCCGGGATCGGAATATTCGGCGGTACCACCCGGTCGAGAATCCCGTCGCGACGCATGTAAGCGTGAGCCAGCACGTAGTCGCCGATGGTCTGCGACTGACGCAGACCGCCGCAGTGACCGATCATCAGCCAGCAATGCGGACGCAGCACCGCGAGGTGATCGGTGATGTTCTTGGCGTTGGACGGGCCGACGCCGATGTTCACCAGGGTCACGCCGTGGCCGTCGCTGGCGATCAGGTGATAGGCCGGCATCTGGTAGCGGTGCCAGACCACGCCGGCCGCAATGGCCGAGGCTTCGCCGTGATCCATGCCCTTTTCGATGATCACGTTGCCCGGCAACACCATGCGCACGAAGCGCGGGTCGCGGCGCAATTGCTCCAGACCGTGGACGATGAACTGGTCGACATAACGGTGGTAGTTGGTCAGCAGGATCCAAGGTTGCACATGGCGCCAGTCGCTGCCGGTGTAGTGCACCAGACGACGCAGAGAGAAGTCGACGCGGGCCGCATCGAACAGCGCCAGCGGCAGCGGATCGGTGTTTTCCCAGTCATAGAGACCGTCGGCGATGCCATCGGTGGCGGCGGACAGGTCGGTACTCGGGAACACCCGCGCCAGCACGGCGGCGGTGACGCCGGAGCCGGCCAGTTCATCGCCCTGCTCGACCACGTACGGGTACGGAATGTTCTGCTCGCTGACCCCGACTTCCACTGTCACTGTGAAGTCATGCATCAGCGGCGTGAGCTGCTCCAGCAGGTATTTGCGAAACGCCGCCGGGTGGGTGACGGTCACGCTGTAGGTGCCCGGCAACTGCACCTTGGCGTAAGCGCGGGTGGTCTGCGGGACTTCGCCCTGGCAGTGGTAGGTCAGACGCAGTTCGGGATAACGGAACAGGGCACGTTGCTCGGCGTCGGGCTCGACGCGATCCTTGAGATAACGCTTGAGCGCCGAGTTCAGCGCCGTGGTGGCCCGCTCATGCAGCTCGGCCAGACGATCCACGGCTTGTTCGGCGGTTTGAACGACAATAAACGCTTCGGTCACGATCAGCTTCCTGTGTTCTGACTTGCAGAGCTTCATCTTGCCTGCATCGTGGCGTCACGGAAACAGTGGCATGTTGGCTGTTCAGCAATCCGTCAGCGGCGGGAGCCCGCCTGCCGGCTCCCACAGTCCACTTGCATGAAGTCAGAAACCTTGCGGCGTCGAGCGGGCAACGATGGCTTCGACATCCAGCCCACGGGGCAACGCGCCGTAGACCCGGCCTCCCCCGCTCAGGCGACTGGCGATAAAGGCATCGCTGACCGCCGAATTCCCGGCCTCCAGCAACAGCTTCGCTTGCAGCCCCAGAGCGATGTCTTCGGTCAGTTGCCGCGCACGGTATTGAATGTCGCCGGTGTCCTTGAACGACGCCTGCAACTGCTGGATATGCGCGGCCAGCCGTTTGTCGCCATGGCCGTCGCCCAGTTCGTTGAACAGCACATCCAGCACGCCCGGCTCTTTCGACAAGGCACGCAACACATCGAGGCATTGCACGTTGCCGGAGCCTTCCCAGGTCGAGTTCACCGGCGCTTCGCGGTACAGGCGCGGCAGGATGCTCTCCTCGACATACCCCGCGCCGCCCATGCATTCGGCGGCTTCGTTGATCATCGCGGGCGCGCGTTTGCAGATCCAGTACTTGCCCACCGCCGTCACCAGCCGGGCGAATTGCGCTTCATGGCGATCATTCAGATGATCCAGCGCCTTGCCCATGCGCAGGCTCAACGCCAGCGCGGCTTCGCTTTCCAGCGCCAGGTCGGCCAGCACGTTCTGCATCAGCGGTTGTTCGCTGAGCAATTTGCCGCCGACCTTGCGGTGGGCGCAGTGATGGCTGGCCTGGGTCAGGGCCTGACGCATCAGCGAGCTGGAACCGACCATGCAATCGAAGCGGGTCATGGCCACCATCTCGATGATGGTCGGCACGCCGCGCCCTTCTTCGCCGACCATCCACGCCAGCGCGCCACGGAACTCGACTTCGCTGGAGGCGTTGGACTGGTTGCCGAGTTTGTTTTTCAGACGCTGGATGTAGAACTGATTGCGCGTGTCGTCCGGGCGATGGCGCGGCAGCAGGAAACAGGTCAGGCCCTTGTCGGTCTGCGCCAGCGTGAGGAAGGCATCGCACATCGGCGCCGAGCAGAACCACTTGTGGCCCACCAGCTCATAAGCCTGGCCCGGGCCGCTGGCGCCGACCGGATAAGCCTTGGTGGTGTTGGCGCGCACGTCGGTGCCGCCCTGTTTCTCGGTCATCGCCATGCCAATGGTCACGCCCGCCTTGTGAGCCATGCCGACATTACGCGGGTCGTATTCGGTGGCGAGGATTTTCGGCAACCACTGCTCGGCCAGATCAGGTTGCAAACGCATCGCAGGGACACTGGCAAAGGTCATGGTCAACGGGCAACCGCTGCCAGCCTCGGCCTGGCTGTGCAGATAGCTCATGGAGGCGCGGGCAACATGGGCGCCGTCCTGTGGATGAGCCCAAGGCAACGACGTCAGGCCATGTTCGATGGCCGTGCGCATCAACTCGTGATACGCCGGGTGAAATTCCACCAGATCAATGCGATGACCGTAGCGGTCATGGCTGGCGAACACCGGTTTGTTCTGGTTGGCGAGGAACCCGGCCTCCATCAGCGGCCCGCCGGCCAGTGCGCCGTAGGCATCGATCCGCGACTCGGCCCAGCCGGCGCCGAACCGCCGCGACCACTCCTGCAGCGGCAGGTCGATGCGGTACAGGTTGGTGCCGTCCAGCGACGGTGGCTGGTTGGTCACTTCGTGGGTTTCGGCGAACTGATGCAGGTTCATGACGGGGCTCCTTGATCGGCCAGAGCTTCAGTTAAGCACCGCCCCCGAACCGATCAAAGTGTCATATCGGCCTAAATACCGGCGCTTTCACCCCATCAGCAACTCAATACCCGACGCTGCATCGCGACCTGCAAGTCTTCGAATTTCACCGGTTTGCTCAGATAATCGATCGAGCCGGCGGAAGCGCAATGCTCTCGATCCGCCCCCAATGCGATCACGAACACCGGCAGGCTGGCACAGCCCGGCAGGTCGTGGATCTGGCAACACAGCGACGCACCATCGAGCGGCGGCAACTGGCAATCGATCAGCACCGCATCGAACGGCTCGCGCTGCAGGCATTCGAGGGCTGCGGCACCGTGGTCGGCGGTGCGCACGCGGAAACCGAGCTTGAGCAACATGCCGCGCATCACCAATTGATTGACGCTGTTGTCGTCCACCAGCAACACGGTGCAGTCCTGCGGTGCGCGTATGGCATCGCGAACAGGCGTCGGCGCGGCTTCGACGGCCGGCAATTCAAACTCGACATCCAGTTGAAAACGGCTGCCGCGTCCTGGCTCGGAACGGTGCGTGAGTTTGCCGCCGAGCAGTTCCACCAGTTGTCGGCAGATCGCCAGACCGACGCCCAGGCCGCCGTACTCACGGGTCATCGAACCGTCGAGCTGGAAGAAGCGCTGATACAGCGTGGCTTCGCCCAGATCGGTAAAACCGATGCCGGTGTCGATCACCGCAAAGGACAGCGCCAGACGATTGTCCGTCGACGGTTTACCGGTGACCCGCAGGGCGAGACCGCCGACGCGGGTGAACTTGATCGCGTTGTCCAGCAGGCATTCCAGGCATTGCGCGAGTTTGGCGCTGTCGCCGTGCAGGCGATCCGGCAGGGTCGGCAGCACGTCGACCTTGAAGTCCAGCGACTTGCTCGACGCATTGCCGTCGAACTGCACGCGCAGCGCCTCGACCACCGCGCGCAGACTGAAACTGCCCGGCGTGGCCTTGAGCTTGCCGGCCTGCAATTCGGTCAGGGTCAGGATGCCGTTGACCATGCGCATCATGTCCCGGGCCGAACCGGCGGCGGTCTGCTGGTATTGCTCCAGTTCCGGGTCCAGTTCGACGGTCTGCATCAGTTCCAGCGAACCAATCACCCCGTTCATCGGCGTGCGCAGTTCGTGGGTCAGGGTCGCGAGGAATTCGTCCTTGAGCTTGTTGCTGTGGGCCAGTTGCTGGTTGAGCACTTCGAGCTTCTGGCCGGCGTCGAACAGGGTCTGCGCCTGTTGTTCACGCATGGCGTTGATGCGGTCGGCCAGCGCCAATGACAGCAGCGCCACCTCGATGGCCGAGCCGATCTGGCTGGCGTACATGGTCAGGAACACGTTCGGCAGCAACCCCAGCACCATCATCGTGTTGACGATCCCGCCAAGCAGAAACGCCGACCAGGCGATGATGAAATAGCGCGCCACGCGCAGGCCGCGCCACCAGGCGAGGATCCCGGCGGCGAAGATCACCACGGTAAAGGTGAGTGCCAGGGTCGTCGCCAGGCGCAAGGCCAGGGCGTAACTGGTCATCAGTGACAGACCGATCACCAGCGCACCGAACACGATCAGGGCGATCAACAGCCGGTCGAGCCAGCGGCTGTGGTTTTTGGTCTGCAGGAAGCTGCGGGCGAACTGGCTGCCGAACAGCCCCGCGCAACCAATGAAGAACGGCGTGGCGGCGTTGGCCCACCATGGATTGTCCGGCCAGAAATACTCGACCGCCGCGCCATTCACCGACAACTGATAAAGGCCGAAGGAACCGATATAGAAAATGTAATAGAGGTAACTGGTGTCGCGCACGCTGAGGTAGATGAACAGGTTGTAGACCAGCATCCCCAGCAGCACGCCATAAATCAGGCCCAACACGTACAGGCGCACCGGCTGGTCTTCTAGGTACGCGGTACTCGACCACAACGTCACCGGCGCCTGGATCGAGCCTTCACTGGACAACCGCAAGTAGACGGTCTGTTGCTGGTCAGGCTTGAACGTGAGGTTGAACAGGTAGTTGTTCTGCCGGATCTCGCGACTGGCGAACGGCAGCGCGTCCCCGGTCTGGCGCACCAGGCGATAGTCGCCGGCGGCATCGGGCAGATACAGGTCGAGGTGATCGAGCGGCGGATAGGCCAGCTCCAGCAGCCAGGTACGCTGCGCCACCGGATTGCTCGGACGGTAATGCAGGTCGATCTTCAGCCAGAACGCCGAGCGCGAGTAACCGGCATTGAGCGTGGCTTTATCGTGTTTTTTGAATTGTCCGGCAGCGGCCTGCGCGCGGACGTCGGCAATGCTCGCCTGACCGCTCGGGTCTTCGAACACTTGCAGGGATCGACCCAGCGGGAGGCTCTGGGTGAACTCGTCGAATTCGACGGCGTTTGCCAGGAGGGGCAAACAGAACAGCAACATCAACAAATAGCGCATTGAAGCCCCAGCGTGGCTTGTCCGGTCGTGTCAGGAAGCCCCCCATTCCCTTTGAGATGACGTAAAACCGGTATTACCTGTTATTGGTTTGGATCCACTCTAGCATAGCCGTTGATGGCCATTGAGCACCATGGAAATTTTTCTGACAAAGGCTCTAGAACGGGCGTTTCAGAGCAAAACACCGAGCTAGAGCTGTTGGCTTGGTCAGATTGTTACAACCCTTGCGGATCCGGTTATCGAGGTTATCGGCCAAGCGCTGCGCCACAACACCCGAAAAACAGGTTTGGTGGTAAGCTCGCGCACCATGAATATCTACAGCTCACGCCCCGTTGTCCTCTGTCTCTCCGGCCACGACCCCAGTGGTGGCGCCGGCTTGCAGGCAGATATCGAAGCCCTGCTCGCTCAGGGTTGCCATGCGGCTCCGGCCGTCACCGCCCTGACCGTGCAAGACACCGTCAACGTCACTGACTTTCGCGTCCTCGACCGTGAGTGGGTACTGGCCCAGGCCAATGCCGTGCTCAACGATTCCGAAGTCGCGGCAGTGAAACTGGGCATGCTCGGTTCCCTGGAAATGGTCGACACCGTTGTCGAACTGCTCCAGGCGCACCCGCACTTGCCAGTGGTCTGCGACCCGGTGCTGCGCGCCGGCGGTGGCGGACGCCTGGGCAAGGACGAGGTCGGCTACGCCATGCGCGAACGCCTGCTGCCGCTGTCGATCATCGCCACCCCCAACCTTCCCGAAGCCCGGATCCTCGCCGAACTGCCAGAAGGCACCGCGGACGAGTGTGCTGAAAAACTGTTGCCGTTCATCAAGAACCTGCTGATCACCGGCGGCCACGGCGACGAAACCGAAATCCACAATCGCCTGTACAGCCGTGACGGCTTGCGCGAAACCTTCAAGTGCCAGCGCCTGCCGGGCAGCTATCACGGCTCCGGCTGCACCCTGGCCAGCACCCTTGCCGGTCGACTGGCGCAGGGCGAAAACCTGGCCAGCGCCGTGCGTACCGCGCTGGATTACACCTGGCGCACGCTGCGCGATGCCGAACAGCTGGGCAAAGGCCAGTTCGTGCCGCGTCGCCTGCCGCTGGATTTCTGCTCGTAACGTCGTGAGGTCTGCCTGATGAAACTACGTGGCCTGTACGCCATTACCGACGGTCCATTGCTGGCCGGCAAGTTTCTGCCGTACGTGGAGGCGGCGCTGGAAGGCGGCGTCACCCTGCTGCAATACCGCGACAAGAGCAGCGACGAAGCCCGGCGCCTGCGTGAGGCCGAGGCCTTGCGTGATCTGTGCGAACGCTACAAGACCCAGTTGATCATCAACGATGACGCCGAACTGGCCGCACGCCTGAACGTCGGCGTGCACCTGGGCCAGACCGACGGCCCGCTGTCGCCGACCCGCGCCCTGCTCGGTTCGAAAGCGATCATCGGATCGACCTGCCACGCCCAACTCGAACTGGCCGAACAGGCCGCCAAAGAAGGCGCGAGCTACGTCGCCTTCGGTCGCTTCTTCAATTCCAACACCAAACCCGGCGCGCCGACCTGCAGCCTCGACCTGCTCGACGAGGCCAAACGCACCCTGCACCTGCCGATCTGCGCGATTGGCGGCATCACCCTCGACAACGCCGCGCCGCTGGTGGCCCACGGTGTCGATCTGCTGGCCGTGGTCCATGGCCTGTTCGGCGCCGACAGCACCGCCGAAGTGACCCGCCGCGCCCGCGCATTCAACGAATTACTAAAAGTCTGAGAGCCCGATCATGTCTCGTTCCGAAACCCTGTTTGCCAACGCCCAGAAACACATTCCCGGTGGCGTGAACTCGCCGGTTCGCGCGTTCAAGAGCGTAGGCGGCACGCCGCTGTTCTTCAAGCACGCCGAAGGCGCCTACGTCACCGACGAAGACAACAAGCGTTATGTGGATTACGTCGGTTCCTGGGGCCCGATGATCCTCGGCCACAGCCACCCGGACGTACTCGACGCTGTGCGTAACCAGTTGCAACACGGCCTGTCCTACGGCGCGCCGACCGCGATGGAAACCGAGATGGCCGATCTGGTCTGCTCGCTGGTGCCGTCGATGGAGATGGTGCGCATGGTCAGCTCCGGCACCGAAGCGACCATGAGCGCGATCCGTCTGGCCCGTGGTTTCACCGGCCGCGACAGCATCATCAAGTTCGAAGGCTGCTACCACGGTCACTCCGACAGCCTGCTGGTCAAGGCCGGTTCCGGTGCACTGACCCAAGGCGTACCTAGTTCGGCCGGCGTACCGGCCGCATTCGCCAAACACACCCTGACCCTGCCGTTCAACGACATCGACGCCGTTGAAAAAATGCTCGCCGAAGTCGGCCAGGACGTCGCGTGCATCATCGTCGAGCCGGTTGCCGGCAACATGAACTGCGTACCACCGGCGCCGGGTTTCCTCGAAGGCCTGCGCAGCCTGTGCGACAAGCACGGCGTGGTGCTGATTTTCGACGAAGTGATGACTGGTTTCCGTGTGGCCCTGGGCGGCGCTCAGGCTTACTACGGCGTAACACCGGACCTGACCACCTTCGGCAAGATCATCGGCGGCGGCATGCCGGTCGGCTGCTTCGGCGGCAAGCGTTCGATCATGGAGCGCATCGCACCGCTGGGCCCGGTCTACCAGGCAGGCACCCTGTCGGGCAACCCGCTGGCGATGGCCGCCGGCCTGACCACCCTGCGCCTGATCAGCCGTCCGGGTTTCCACGCCGAGTTGACCGACTACACCACTCGCCTGCTCGACGGCCTGCAACAACGTGCTGACGCGGCGGGCATTCCGTTCGTGACCACCCAGGCCGGCGGCATGTTCGGTCTGTACTTCAGCGGCGCCGACGACATTGTTACCTTTGAAGACGTGATGGCCAGTGATGCAGCGCTGTTCGGTCGCTTCTTCCACCTGATGCTCGAAGGTGGCGTGTACCTGGCACCGAGCGCATTCGAAGCCGGTTTCACCTCGATCGCCCACGGCGAAGCCGAACTGAAACTGACCCTCGACGCTGCCGAGCGCGCGTTCGCCAAACTGAAGTAATGGCTTGATCGCTGACGTTGGCCATTGCCAGCGTCAGCTTTCACCTACATTCCAGCGTTTTCTCCGACGCTTCTGCCAAAAATCTCCCGCAAACCGGGTGATATATTCCCCACACAGCAGAAAATCGAGTAAAGACTTTGTAAGGTGGCCCCTGCTTATTTCATAATGCGCGCTTATTGGATCCCTCGACGGGTCCGCGCGCCCTTCAGAGGTAAGTCGATTCCCATGAACCGCACCGGCCGCACCCTTGCCTTGGGCTGCCTGTTGCTCCTTCAGCCGCTGCTCGCACATGCACAAGCAGGCGGCAACTCGTTGTTGATCCCGGCGATGGGTCGCTGCACCCTCAATACTCAGCCGCAAGATGTCACGCAGGCCCTCGCCGCCTGCCAAAAGGCAGCGGATGAAGGGGATGCGCAAGCGCAATACGAGTTGGGTGAGTTCTACTACGACGGCAAGAATGCGCCGCGCGACCTCAATCAAGCCCTGAGCTATTTCGAAAAGGCCTCGCTGCAAGGCCACGCCCAGGCGCAATTCAAGCTCGGCACCATGTTCTTCCACGGTGAAGGTGTGCAGGCCAACAACATTCAGGCCTACATCGTGCTGAAGATGGCCGCGGTCAACGGCGCCGAAGACGCGCTCGACACCGCCGACGAAGTGTCTGAAAAGATGTCCCGCGAAGACCTGGAAACCGCAACCCAGGTGCTCGGGCAAATTTTCCGTAAATACCTGATGGAACTGCAGAGCGCCGACGGGCGTACGCCGTTCTCGCCTCTGCCGTAGCTCCTGTCGTAGCGCCTTTTCCCGCCCCGCTTACTTCTCGGGCATCGGTACCGGGAACGGCATCACATTGCCAACACCGCCACGGGCTTCGCTGATTTTCGGCGTGCCGAGGCGTTCCACTTCGTCGATGCGCACGATCGAATGCATCGGCACAAAGCTGCGCACCACGCCTTCGAACTGTGCCTTGAGCTTCTCTTCGCTCGGGTCGACGACCACCTGGGTGCGCTCGCCAAAGACGAACTCTTCCACTTCCAGGAAGCCCCACAGATCACTTTGATAGATCTGCTTGGCGTACATTTCGAACACCTGGCCCTGGTTGAGGAAAATCACCTTGTAGATTGGAGCTTCGCGTTTGGTCATGGCGGGCGGACAACACATCGGGGTAAAAATGAGGGCGCGAACTATAGCATAGCCACCGGACGCGCAACGGTAGGAACCTGGGGACATGTTCCCTATAATGCGCGGTTCTTTGAACCACGTGACGACCCTATTCCATGGCCAAGAAGCTTTACATCGAAACCCACGGTTGCCAGATGAACGAGTACGACAGCTCGCGCATGGTCGATCTGCTGGGCGAACACCAGGCCCTGGAAGTCACGGCGCGGGCAGAAGACGCCGACGTGATCCTGCTCAACACCTGTTCGATCCGCGAACGCGCCCAGGACCGGGTGTATTCCCAGCTTGGTCGCTGGCGCGAACTGAAACTGGCCAACCCGGACATGGTGATCGCCGTCGGCGGTTGCGTGGCCAGTCAGGAAGGCGCGGCGATCCGTGATCGCGCCCCGTACGTTGACGTGGTGTTCGGCCCGCAAACCCTGCACCGCCTGCCGGAAATGATCGACGCCGCGCGCATCAGCAAGCTGCCGCAAGTCGACGTCTCGTTCCCGGAAATCGAAAAGTTCGACCACCTGCCCGAGCCGCGCATCGACGGCCCGAGCGCCTACGTGTCAGTGATGGAAGGCTGCAGCAAGTACTGCACGTTCTGCGTGGTGCCTTATACCCGTGGCGAAGAGGTCAGCCGGCCGTTCGACGACGTGATCGCCGAGATCATCCATCTGGCCGAAAACGGCGTGCGTGAAGTGACCCTGCTGGGGCAGAACGTCAACGGCTATCGGGGCCAGACCCACGACGGTCGCCTGGCGGATCTGGCCGAACTGATCCGCGTCGTCGCGGCCGTCGATGGCATCGACCGCATCCGCTACACCACGTCGCATCCGCTGGAGTTCTCCGACAGCCTGATCCAGGCCCACGCCGAAGTGCCGGAACTGGTGAAGCACCTGCACTTGCCGGTGCAGTCCGGTTCGGACCGGATCCTGGCCGCCATGAAACGCAACCACACGGCGTTGGAATACAAATCAAAACTGCGCAAACTGCGCGCTGCCGTACCCGGAATCTGCATCAGTTCGGACTTCATCGTCGGCTTCCCGGGGGAGACCGAGAAAGACTTCGAACAGACCATGAAGCTGATTGCTGACGTCGGCTTCGACTTTTCTTATTCGTTCGTCTACAGCCAGCGCCCGGGCACTCCAGCTGCCGATCTGGCCGACGACACTCCGGAAGAACTGAAAAAAGAACGCCTGAACGCCTTGCAGCACCGTTTGAATCAGCAAGGCTTCGAGATCAGCCGACAAATGGTCGGTTCGGTCCAGCGGATCCTGGTGACCGACTATTCGAAGAAAGACCCGGGCGAGCTGCAAGGGCGCACCGAGAATAATCGTATCGTCAACTTCCGCTGCGACAATCCAACCCTGATCGGTCAGTTCGCCGACGTGCACATAGACGCGGCACAACCGCACTCGCTGCGCGGCTCGCTGATCCAGTAACACCGCAAGGAGACCGCGCCAGAGGGCTGAATCGGTGCCAGGCTTTTTAAGAGCTTTCGCACCCACGCCACTGGCGTTATCCTTGATTTCATCCCAATTGCCCCAGGGCGGCTAAATACGACCTTGAACGCACCCATAGAACCTCATCGTTTCATCCTCGAGCCTTTTGAGGCTCGCCGCTTCGCCAATCTGTGCGGGCAGTTCGACGAACACCTGCGCCTGATCGAACAGCGCCTGGCCATCGAGATCCGCAACCGCGGCAATCAGTTCGAGCTGATCGGCGAACCCAAGCACACCACTTCCGCGGAAAACCTGATTCGCCGCCTGTACCGGGAAACCAAGGGTTCAGAGCTGTCGCCGGATACGGTTCACCTGTTCCTCCAGGAATCGGCCGTCGAGCAACTGGACAACCACGCCCCCGCCGAAGCCTCCGTCGCCCTGCGCACCAAGAAAGGCATGATTCGCCCACGCGGTTTGAATCAGTTGCGCTACGTGAAGGAAATCCTCGGCAACGACATCAACTTCGGCATCGGCCCGGCCGGTACCGGCAAGACCTATCTGGCCGTGGCCTGCGCCGTGGATGCTCTGGAGCGCGAACAGATCCGCCGCATCCTGCTGGTGCGTCCGGCGGTCGAAGCGGGCGAGAAACTCGGCTTCCTGCCCGGCGACCTGTCGCAAAAGATCGACCCGTACCTGCGCCCGCTCTACGACGCCCTCTATGAAATGCTCGGCTTCGAATACGTGGCCAAGCTGATCGAGCGCCAGGTGATCGAAGTCGCACCGCTGGCCTATATGCGCGGTCGTACGCTGAACAACAGTTTCATCATTCTCGACGAAAGCCAGAACACCACCGTCGAGCAGATGAAGATGTTCCTGACCCGGATCGGTTTCGGCTCCACAGCCGTGATCACCGGCGACATCACCCAGGTCGACCTGCCGCGCGGCACCAAATCCGGACTTCATCATGTCATCGAAGTCCTGAAGGATGTGCCGGGTATCAGCTTCACCCACTTCCAGCCCAAAGACGTGGTGCGCCACCCGTTGGTGCAACGCATCGTCGAGGCCTACGAGCGCTTCGAGACGCGCCTGGCCGATGAAGCGCCAAAGGACACTCGCCACGATGCTTGAGCTTGACCTGCAAATCGCGACCGAAGCGTCTGCGCCGACCGAAGCCGAATTCCGCCAATGGTGCGAACTGGCCCTGCGCCAGCGCACCGCCGACTCGGAAATGACCATTCGTCTGGTCGACGAAGAAGAAGGCCGCGAACTCAATCACACCTGGCGCCACAAGGATTACGCGACCAACGTCCTGTCCTTTCCCGCCGAAGTGCCCGACGAGTTTCTCGACATCCCGCTGCTGGGCGATCTGGTGATCTGCGTGGCGGTGGTCGAGCGTGAAGCGGCCGAACAGGGCAAGGAACTTAACGCCCACTGGGCACATCTGGTCATTCACGGCTGCTTGCATCTGCTTGGTTACGACCATATAGATGACGAGGAAGCCGAGGAAATGGAAGCACTGGAACGCGAGTTGCTTGCCGAATTGGGTTATCCCGATCCGTACGCGGACGACGAAACCGAAACATCCCCTATCGTTACAACAAAGGATTCAGAGTAATCGCTATGAGCGAAGATCGATCGAGCAACGGGCAGAAGTCCTGGCTGGGTAAACTGACCCAGGCTTTTGCCCACGAGCCGAAGAACCGCCAGGAGCTGCTGGAGCTGCTGCGCGATGCACATCAGAACAAACTGCTGGACAGCGAAGCGCTGGCCATCGTCGAAGGCGCCATTCAGGTGGCTGACCTGCAGGTTCGCGACATCATGGTGCCGCGCTCGCAGATGATCAGCATCAAGGCGACCCAGACACCCCGCGAATTTCTCCCCGCCGTGGTCGACTCGGCCCACTCGCGCTACCCGGTCATCGGCGAAAGCCATGACGACGTGATGGGCGTGCTGCTGGCCAAGGATCTGCTGCCGCTGATCCTCAAGGAGAACGGCGACAGCTTCAACATCAAGGACCTTCTGCGCCCGGCCACGTTCGTGCCGGAGTCCAAGCGTCTGAACGTGTTGCTGCGTGAATTCCGCGCCAACCACAACCACATGGCCATCGTCATCGACGAATACGGCGGCGTGGCCGGTCTGGTGACCATCGAGGACGTGCTTGAGCAAATCGTCGGCGACATCGAAGACGAGCACGACGTCGAAGAAGACAGCTACATCAAGCCGCTGCCCAGCGGTGATTTCCTGATCAAGGCCCTGACGCCGATCGAGAACTTCAACGAGTTCTTCGACAGCGAATTCTCCGACGATGAGTTCGACACCGTCGGCGGACTGGTGATGAGCGCGTTCGGGCACTTGCCAAAACGCAACGAAATCACTGAAATCGGCGCTTATCGTTTCCGCATCCTGAACGCCGACAGCCGTCGGATTCATTTGCTGCGACTGACTCCAATCGCCCGGTAAAAAATCTAAGGATTGAAATGCGCTGGACAACCCGCCCCGGCTGGCCCGGTAACCTGCTGGCCGTGGCGGCCGGTGCAATCACCACCTTCGCGCTGGCACCGTTCGATCTCTGGCCGCTGGCCCTGCTGGCGGTCGGCCTGTTCTATGCCGGCCTGCGCGAGCTGAGCCCGCGCCAGGCACTCGGTCGTGGCTGGTGCTTCGGTTTCGGCCTGTTCGGCGCCGGTACCAGCTGGATCTACTACAGCATCCACCATTTCGGCGGCGCTTCGGTGCTGCTGGCCGGGTTCCTGATGCTGATTTTCACCGCGGCCATTGCCTGGTTCTTCGCCCTGCCCGCCTGGCTGTGGGCGCGCTGGCTGCGCCGTAACGAAGCACCGCTGGCCGATGCCCTGGCCTTCGCGGCGTTGTGGGTTGGCCAGGAAGCGTTTCGTGGCTGGTTCCTCACCGGGTTTCCGTGGCTGTACTCCGGTTACAGCCAACTGGACGGCCCGCTGGCCGGGCTGGCGCCGGTGGGCGGCATGTGGCTGGTGTCGTTCGTCCTGGCGCTGACCGCCGCGCTGATCTACAACTCACCGCGCCTGCTGCAGTCCGGTCGCAAAGGCTTTATCGCCGCCGGGCTGGTGCTGCTGGTCGGCCCATGGGCGGCGGGCATCGCCTTGAAAGGCCACGCCTGGACCAGCCCGTCCGGCGCACCGCTGACCGTTGCCGCCATTCAAGGCAACGTCGAACAAAGCATGAAATGGGACCCGGCGCAGCTCAACGCGCAACTGGCGCTGTACCGCGACTTGAGTTTCCGTTCGAAACCGGTGGATCTGCTGATCTGGCCGGAAACCGCCGTCCCGGTGCTCAAGGAATCCGCCGAGGGTTACCTGAACATGATGGGCAGCTTCGCCGCCGAGCGTAAATCGGCGCTGATCACGGGTGTGCCGATCCGCCAGACGGTGCGTCACGAAAAACGCTTCTTCAACGGCATTACCGTAGTCGGCGAAGGCGATGGCACGTATCTGAAGCAGAAACTGGTGCCGTTCGGCGAGTACGTACCATTGCAAGACCTGTTGCGCGGGCTGATCGCGTTCTTCGATCTGCCGATGTCCGACTTCGCTCGCGGCCCAGCCGATCAGCCGTTGTTGCAGGCCAAGGGTTATCAAATTGCGCCGTTCATCTGCTACGAAGTGGTGTACCCGGAGTTCGCTGCAAGTCTTGCCGCACACAGCGATCTGCTGCTGACCATCAGCAACGACACCTGGTTCGGCACCTCCATCGGCCCGCTGCAACACCTGCAGATGGCGCAGATGCGTGCGCTTGAAGCCGGGCGCTGGATGATCCGTGCCACCAATAACGGCGTGACCGGCCTGATCAACCCGTTCGGGCAGATCACCGAACGCATTCCGCAGTTCGAACAAGGCGTGCTGTACGGCGAAGTGGTGCCGATGCACAACCTGACGCCGTATCTGCAGTGGCGCTCGTGGCCGCTGATCATCCTGTGCGTGGTGCTGTTTGGCTGGGCGCTGATGACCAACCGGATGTCCAAGACCCTCTGACAACTGAAGGGCTTCCGCGCCTTGCGCGAAAGCCCTCAGTCGCCGCTATCGCCTGCTCGATAAAACAGCGAATAACCGATCTGCCCCACCGCCTCGTTCAGCAACTGTCCGCTCTGCCAGATCGACTTGAACTCCGGCATCCAGCCGCCAAACGGCCGGGCATTGTCAGTGCCGAGGAAACCGACCGGCGCCGGCACCACTTCGAATCCGGCCTGTTGATAACTCCACACCGCTCGCGGCATATGCCAGGCCTGGGTCACCAGAACGATACGTTTGACGCCTTCCGGCAGCAGCATTTTGGCGCTGAAGGCAGCGTTTTCCCACGTGGTGCGGCTCTCCCCTTCCTGCCAGCGCACGGTCACACCGAAATCATCACACAGCGAATCGGCCATCAGTTTCGCTTCACTCGGCGGTGTACCGTAATGCAGGCCACCGCTGGTCAGAATCGGCAACCCCGAGGCCTTGGCCAGACGCGCCGCGTAGCGCTGTCGCTCAAGCCCGACGCCCGTCGGTTGATCCTCCCCCCAGGCCAGGTCGCCACGCTCGCGCCCGGAGCCCAGCACCACAATCGCATCAGCGCGTTGCGCAAGGCTTGTCCATGAATCCCGGGCCAGCGGCGGCTCGCGTTCCAGGGCCTTGGCGCCCCATTGCACGACCACCGGCAGGCTCATCAGCAGAAAGCCGCCAAAACCCAGGGCGAAGCACAGCCCGGCCAGTCGCGGCCGCGAACGTCGCAACCACCAGGCGGCGAGCAACAGCAGCAAAAGAAGGCCGGGCGGCAACAGAAGTTGTTTAATGAAATAACGAAAAGGCATCGAGCATCTCCAGAGATGCCCGAAGCCTAAGTGGGTTGGTACAACGCGACAACCAGTAGGGTCGGATCCCGTTGAAAAAGATCCGCTTTTTGACCTGCCATGCGTTTACTTGGCCTGCAGAGTGCGCACTTTTACGGTCTCTCTGCCCGGTGCCTTGTCCTTGAGCCAGATGACCTTGGCCGAATGGGCTGCATCGAGTTGCTTCACTGCCTGTGACAGGTATCCGTGGGTTTCACGCTCACTGCGATCCAGATAAGCCTTGACCAGATTGAACTCGGCGGGGCTCAAGCCACGCAATTCCAGCTCCAGGGGGCGCTCGTCGCGCAGCCGTCCAGCGGTTTTTGCCGCGTCCAGGGCCATTCCCAGACGATCGATCAACCGCTCGTACAACTCGGGTTTGGTTATGTTTCTTTGCTGTGACTCCACCATCCCTCACCTCATTGAAGATAAGACTCACTCCCCAGTTAGAGCTTAGCTTCGCTGCACAAACCGGCTGCACGCCGCGACCAACGGCCCTCGCCGCGATTTCAACGGGGCAAACGGCTGCAATCAGGGTTTCCCTAGGCCAAGCGCGGTCATGTATGCTACGGCGCTTCCTGTAACTCCACTTCCAGCCCGTCCGGCCCGCTCCGGATGTCGCATTGAAGAGGATTAGGCCACCCCTATCCAGTACAAAAGTAGCCATGCACGAACAATATCAGCCCCGTGAAATCGAAGCCGCCGCCCAGTCGTTCTGGGACGAGCAAAAGTCCTTTGAAGTCAGTGAACAGCCAGGCAAGGAGACTTACTACTGCCTGTCGATGTTCCCTTACCCCAGCGGCAAGCTACACATGGGGCACGTGCGCAACTACACCATCGGCGACGTGATCTCCCGCTACCAGCGCATGCTCGGCAAGAACGTCCTGCAACCGATGGGTTGGGACGCCTTCGGCATGCCGGCGGAAAACGCCGCGATGAAGAACAACGTGGCCCCGGCCAAGTGGACCTACGAAAACATCGCCTACATGAAATCCCAGCTGCGCAGCCTGGGCCTCGCGGTGGACTGGTCCCGCGAAGTCACCACCTGCAAGCCTGATTACTACCGCTGGGAACAATGGCTGTTCACCCGCCTGTTCGAAAAAGGCGTGATCTACCGCAAGAACGGTACCGTGAACTGGGACCCGATCGACCAGACCGTTCTGGCCAACGAACAGGTGATCGACGGTCGCGGATGGCGTTCCGGCGCGCTGATCGAAAAGCGCGAAATCCCGATGTACTACTTCAAGATCACCGCCTACGCGGATGAGCTGCTGGAGAGTCTCGACGAACTGACCGGCTGGCCGGAACAGGTCAAGACCATGCAGCGCAACTGGATCGGCAAGTCCCGCGGGATGGAAGTGCAGTTCCCGTACAACGTCGATTCGATCGGCGAAAGCGGCACCCTGAAAGTCTTCACCACCCGTCCGGACACCCTGATGGGCGCAACCTATGTTGCCGTGGCTGCCGAGCACCACCTGGCTGCCCTCGCTGCCAAGAACAACCCTGAGCTGCAAGCGTTCATCGCCGAATGCAAGGGCGGCAGCGTTGCCGAAGCCGACGTCGCCACTCAAGAAAAGAAAGGCCTGCCGACCGGCCTGTTCGTCGAGCACCCGCTGACCGGCGAAAAGCTGCCGGTGTGGGTCGCCAACTACGTGCTGATGCACTACGGCGACGGTGCGGTCATGGCTGTGCCGGCTCACGACGAGCGCGATTTCGAGTTCGCCCACAAATACAACCTGCCAGTCAAATCCGTGGTTCGCACCAGTTCCGGTGAAACCAACCCGGCTCCGTGGCAGGACGCCTACGGCGAGCACGGCACGCTGATCAATTCCGGCGAGTTCGACGGCCTGGACTTCGCAGGCGCGTTCGACGCCATGGAAGTCGCCCTGATCAAGAAAAACCTCGGCGCCTCGCGCACCCAGTTCCGCCTGCGCGACTGGGGCATCAGCCGTCAGCGCTACTGGGGCTGCCCGATCCCGATCATCCACTGCGATGCCTGCGGTGACGTGCCGGTGCCGGAAGACCAGTTGCCTGTCGTACTGCCGGAAGACGTGGTGCCGGACGGCGCCGGTTCGCCGCTGGCGCGCATGCCCGAGTTCTACGAGTGCACCTGCCCGAAATGCGGCCAGCCTGCCAAGCGTGAAACCGACACCATGGACACCTTCGTCGAGTCGTCCTGGTACTACGCCCGTTACGCCTCGCCGCACTTCGAAGGCGGTCTGGTGGAAAAATCCGCGGCCGACCACTGGTTGCCGGTGGATCAGTACATCGGCGGTATCGAACACGCCATTCTTCACCTGCTCTACGCGCGTTTCTTCCACAAGCTGATGCGCGACGAAGGCCTGGTGAGTTCCAACGAGCCGTTCAAGAACCTGCTGACCCAGGGCATGGTGGTCGCCGAAACCTACTATCGTCGTGAAGCCAACGGCGCCTACACCTGGTTCAACCCGGCGGACGTGGAACTGGAGCGCGACAGCAAGGCCAAGGTCATCAGTGCCAAACTGAAATCCGACGGCCTGCCGGTGGAAATCGGCGGCACCGAGAAGATGGCCAAGTCGAAGAACAACGGCGTCGACCCACAGTCGATGATCGATCAGTTCGGCGCCGACACCTGCCGCCTGTTCATGATGTTCGCTTCGCCACCTGACATGAGCGCTGAGTGGTCCGACTCCGGCGTGGAAGGCTCGCACCGCTTCCTCAAGCGCGTCTGGCGTCTGGCTCAGGCCCACGTTACCCAGGGCCTGCCGGGCAAACTGGACATCGCCGGCCTGAATGACGAGCAGAAAGTCGTTCGTCGTGCGATCCACCAGGCGATCAAGCAGGCCAGCCATGACGTCGGCCAGAACCACAAATTCAACACCGCCATCGCCCAGGTGATGACGCTGATGAACGTGCTGGAAAAAGCCGCCCAGGCCACCGAGCAGGACCGTGCGCTGATCCACGAAGGCCTGGAAGCCGTGACCCTGCTGCTGGCCCCGATCACGCCGCACATCAGCCATGAACTGTGGAATCGCCTGGGACATGCTGATCCGGTGATCGACGCCGGCTGGCCGGTGCTGGACGAAAGCGCGCTGGTGCAGGACAGCCTGACCCTGGTCATCCAGGTCAACGGCAAACTGCGCGGCCAGATCGAAATGCCGGCTGCCGCGACCCGTGAAGAAGTCGAAGCCGCCGCCCGTGCCAACGAAAACGTGCTGCGCTTCGTCGATGGCCTGACTATTCGCAAAGTGATCGTAGTGCCCGGGAAACTGGTCAATATCGTCGCCAGCTAATTGGATCGGACGCCGGGTCTGCCTGGCGTCCAGTAAAACCTTTCGGGCCGCAGGGTCGGCCCACATGGTTTCAAGGGGAGCAACACAATGATCAAACGCAATCTGCTGGTGATGGGCCTCGCTGTCCTGTTGAGCGCCTGCGGTTTCCAGCTGCGCGGCACCGGCACCACCGAACTGACGATCAAGGAGCTCGATCTGAGCGCCCGTAACGCCTACGGCGAAACCGTGACGCAACTGCGTCAGGTGCTGGAGGCCAGCGGCGTCAAGATTGTCTCCGGCGCACCGTACAAGCTGTACCTGGCCGATGAGCAGGAAAACCAGCGCATCCTCAGCTACGCCGGTGCCGGTCGTACTGGCGAGTATCAAGTGACCACCGTGCTCAACTACGATATTCGTGGCGAAAAAGACCTGCTGCTCAAAAGCGACAAGCTTGAAGTGCAGAAAGTGTTCATTCACGACGGTAACAACCTTGTCGGCTCCGACCAGGAAGCCAACGATGCTCGCCGTGAAACCCGCCGCGAACTGGTCCAGCGCATGATGCTGCGCCTGCAGCAACTGACGCCGGCCCAACTGGATGCGCTGCAGCAGACCGCCAACGCCCGGGCCAAGGCTGAAGCCGATGCCCTGGAAGCGGCGCAGAAGGCTGAAGCGGAAACTCCGCGTCAGTCGCCGCTCGAACTGCCGCAGCAGTAAGACGTCCGGGGCGCTCAGGCGCCCCGTTCGCCCTCTCTTATGAAGCTCGCTCCCGCCCAAATCGGCAAACACCTGCAAGGCGCCCTTGCGCCGGTCTACATCATCAGCGGCGATGACCCGCTGCTGTGCCAGGAAGCTGCCGACGCCATTCGTTCCGCTGCCCGTCAGCAAGGTTTCGACGAACGTCAGGTCTTCGCTGCCGACGCCAATTTCGATTGGGGTACGCTGCTGCTGGCCGGTGCCAGCATGTCGTTGTTCGCTGAAAAGCGCCTGCTGGAACTGCGCCTGCCCTCCGGCAAGCCCGGTGACAAGGGTGCCGCCGCGCTGATCGAATACTGCTCGCGCCCTGCCGAAGACACGGTATTGCTGATCAGCCTGCCCAAGCTGGACGGCAGCGCGCAGAAAACCAAGTGGGGCAAGGCGCTGGTCGAAGGTCAGCAAACCCAGTTCGTGCAGATCTGGCCGGTGGATGCCAATCAGTTGCCGAGCTGGATTCGTCAGCGACTGTCTCAGGCCGGCCTTTCGGCCAGTCAGGACGCGGTCGAACTGATTGCTGCGCGGGTCGAAGGCAACCTGCTTGCTGCCGCACAGGAGATCGAGAAGCTCAAGCTGATGGCCGAAGACGGACAGATCACCGTCGAAACCGTGCAGGCGGCCGTGGCCGACAGTGCGCGCTTCGACGTGTTCGGCCTGACCGACGCAGTCCTCAACGGCGAACCGGCTCACGCTCTGCGCATGCTCGAAGGCCTGCGCGGTGAAGGGGTCGAGCCGCCGGTGATCCTCTGGGCCCTGGCTCGGGAACTGCGTCTGCTGGCCAACATCTCCCTGCAGTACAGCCAGGGTACGCCGCTGGACAAGTGCTTCAGTCAGGCGAAACCGCCGGTCTGGGACAAACGCAAACCGCTGATGAGCAAGGCCCTGCAACGCTACTCCGCGCAACGCTGGGCGCAATTGTTGCTCGAAGCCCAGCGCATCGATGCGCAGATCAAGGGTCAGGCGGCCGGATCGCCGTGGATGAGCCTCAGCCGTTTAACGCTGTTGATGGCCGGTCAGCGTCTGACGTTACCTGCCGAATGAAATCCGGGATCGCACCCTGCGATCCCTTTTTTTGCAAAGACCATTTCCTACAGAACATCGCGCCTTCAGTCCTATAGACAGACGCTCGACATCGGCAGATCATTTGCCGCACAAAACCCACTCACTCGCGAGAACCCTAATGAGCAAAAAGCCATCGAAACATGGCCACAACAAGGCCAAATCCATCGTCGCCCAACCCCTGTTCCGCAGCCGCCAGGAACGACCAACCAAGGGTAAAGGCAGCTACCGCCGCGAAGCCTTCCAGTCTGACAGCTGGGAGGCTTCTTACTTTCTGGCCGCTTGAAGCGCAGCACCCCTTCCTCATGTTAAGGTCTGCACCTGATTCGTATCCCCTGGACCTGTGCATGCCCCTCAGTCTTTCCCGTCGTTGGCCCGTTCGCCAACTGATCGCTGCCACAAGTTTCATACTGCTTGTCGCCTGCGCGGAGAAACCCACCGCCGCCGACGCGCAACCGCTTCAGACTGCTCCCGTTGCCACGGCCCCTGCGGTCATCCCGCCGGTAGTGCCGTCCGGTGACGACCTCGATCTGCAACCGACCCAGACTTTCGCCGAGTGGCAGGCAGGTTTCCGCAAGGACGCCCTGGCCGCCGGTATCCGCCCCGATGTATTTGATCGTGCCTTTGCCAACGTGAGCTTCGATGCCAGCGTGATCCGCGCCGACCGTAGCCAGCCCGAGTTTGCCCGCCCGGTGTGGGAGTACCTGGACGGCGCCCTGTCGCCGCTGCGAGTACGTAAAGGCCAGACCTTGATCAACCAGTACGCCGATATCCTGCAACGCATCGAACAACGTTATGGCGTCGATCGCCAGGCGCTGGTATCGGTGTGGGGGATGGAGAGCAATTTCGGTCAGTTCCAGGGCACCAAATCGGTGATCAACTCCCTGGCAACCCTGGCCTATGAAGGTCGCCGCCCGGCCTTTGCTCACGCGCAACTGATCGCGGCGCTGCAGATCCTGCAACAGGGCGACATCACGCCGGAAAAAATGCTCGGTTCCTGGGCAGGTGCCATGGGCCAGACCCAGTTCATCCCGACGACCTACAACACCCACGCGGTGGATTTCGACGGCGACGGCCGCCGCGACATCTGGGGCAGCCCCGCCGACGCTCTGGCCTCGACTGCGCATTACTTGCAAAGCTCTGGCTGGCAGCGTGGCCAGCCATGGGGCTTCGAAGTGCAGCTGCCGAGCGGTTTCAATTACACCCTGGCAGATGGCGCGATTCGCAAGAGTGTCGCCGAATGGCGGCAACTGGGCGTGATTCTGCCCAACGGCGGCCAGCCCCCCGCCGGTTCCGAGCAACTGTCAGCCGCCCTGCTGTTGCCGGCCGGCTATCGTGGCCCGGCGTTCCTGATCCTCGACAACTTCCGGGCGATCCTCAAGTACAACAATTCGTCGTCCTATGCCCTGGCGGTAAGCCTGTTGTCCGAGCGCTTCAACGGCGCAGGCCTGATCAACGGCACCTGGCCGAAGGATGATCTGCCGCTGAGCCGTACCGAGCGCATCGAGCTACAGAACCTGCTGACCGCGCGCAACTACGACGCGGGCACCGCCGACGGCATCATCGGTGCCAATACGCGCAAGGCGATTCGTAGCGCACAACAGTCATTCGGCTGGCCGGCGGATGGCTATCCGACGCACAAGCTGCTTGAAAGCCTGCGCAACCAGTAAAAGCATCGCGGGCAAGCCCGCTCCCACAGGTTTAGAGGTGATCGCAGTTCTGCGTACAACCTGAAAACCGTGGGAGCGGGCTTGCCCGCGATGACTGACTATCAGGTGATCAGTTTCTATGCCTTGATCACCACATCCTGCTCCAGCATCAATTCCTTCTTCCCTGCATCCAGTCGAACCAGCGCGCCCAATGGCAGCGTCAGGTTCGGATCACAGTGCCCGCTGCGCCAGCCCGACAACACCGGAATCCGCAGCGGCTCGAAGGTCTGCTTGAGCAGGCGATTCAGCGCATCGACATCCACTCCCGCAATATCCCCGACCAACACGCCACGCAATCGGGCCAGCTTGCCGGCCAGACGCATCTGGGTCAGCAAGCGGTCGATCCGATACAGCGGCTCGTTGACGTCCTCGATGAGCAGGATCACCCCTTCGACGTCGATTTCGTAGGGCGTGCCCAAGGTTGCGGCGATCATCGCCAGATTGCCGCCCAGCAAACGCCCGTGAGCGATGCCGGGCTCAACCGTGGTCAGTGGATAAGCCACCGGATGGCTCAATACACTGCCGGCCTTCAACTGCCCACGCAGCATGGCAAAGAACGACGTCACCGTCGGCGGTTCCTTGTCTCCCAGCAGGTCGGCGTTCAACAATGGCCCGTGAAAGGTCACGAACCCGGCGTAGCGACTGATGGCCAGATGCAGCGCGGTGATGTCGCTGTAGCCGACAAAGGGCTTGGCATGGCGCGCCAGCAGATCGTAGTCGATTTGATCCAGCAAGCGCGGCGTGCCGTAACCGCCACGCAGACAGATGATTGCGTCAACCTCGGGATCAGCGAACGCCGCGTGCAGATCGTTCAATCGCACCTCGTCACTGCCGGCCAGATAGCCATCCTTCTCGTAAACGCCAGGGAACACCCGCAAACCGTAACCCCGGGCGCGCATCCACTGGATGGCCTTTTCAGTATCCAGCGCGCCAGGACCGGCGGGAGCAATGACGCCTATCAGCCCTTCCGATGGCAGCGCCGGCACAGGTTTGTGCGGAAAAAGGGTGTGGGTCGGTCGAACGGTCATCCATGGATCTCCCTGTGTAAAGTCATGCACACACAGTAGTCAGGAACGGCGACAAACAGAAGAGGCTCGGCTGCGCCGCAGATTGCAGGAAAAGTCGATAACGAGCGTAGGCCGGACAAAAAAATGCCCGCCGGGCGATAAAACCCGGCGGGCATTTTTTCATTCAGCGCTGAATCAGGAACCGAGCAACTCGGCCTTGACCAGTTTCGCCTGCTCGTCCGCGTGGTACGACGAACGCACCAACGGGCCGGACGCGACGTTCTTGAAGCCCATCTTGTAACCTTCCTCGGCGAACCAGGCGAAGGTGTCCGGGTGCACGAAACGCTGCACTGGCAAGTGGCTGCGGGATGGTTGCAGGTACTGGCCCAGGGTCAGCATGTCGATGTCGTGTTCGCGCATGCGCTTCATGACTTCGATGACTTCGTCGTCGGTCTCGCCCAGACCCAGCATCAGGCCGGATTTGGTCGGAATGTGCGGCATCATCTGCTTGAAGCGTTGCAGCAGGGTCAGCGACCACTGGTAGTCCGACCCCGGACGCGCAGCCTTGTACAGGCGCGGCACGGTCTCCAGGTTGTGGTTGAACACATCCGGCGGCTCCGCCGCGGTGATTTCCAGGGCGATGTCCATGCGGCCGCGGTAGTCAGGGACCAGGGTCTCGAGCTGCACGTTCGGCGACAATTTGCGGATTTCACGAATGCAGTCGGCAAAGTGCTGGGCACCGCCATCACGCAGGTCGTCGCGGTCCACCGAGGTGATCACCACGTACTTGAGTTTCAGGTCGGCGATGGCGATGGCCAGGCTTTCCGGCTCGTTGACGTCCAGTGGTTTCGGACGACCGTGGCCGACGTCGCAGAACGGGCAGCGACGGGTGCAGATGTCACCCATGATCATGAAGGTCGCGGTGCCGCCGGAGAAGCACTCGCCCAGGTTCGGGCAGGAGGCCTCTTCGCAGACGCTGTGCAGCTTGTGCTTGCGCAGCAGGCTCTTGATGCGCTCGACTTCCGGCGAAACCGGGATGCGCACGCGGATCCAGTCGGGTTTCTTCGGCAGTTCGGTGGTCGGAATGATCTTTACCGGGATGCGTGCAACCTTCTCGGCGCCGCGCAGCTTGACGCCGGCTTCAACCTTGGGACGCGGGGCCGGGCGCTCGGTCACGTCGAGCGTCGGGATCATGGTTTGCACTGCATCAGTAGTCATATCAGTCGATTCCGCCCGTCAGGGTCGTCTGCTCAGCATAGTCGAGGTGTTTGACGAGCTGCGCGCGCAGCCGGGCACTTACCTCGGCAAATTCAATCGATCCTGCGTGATCGCTCAGCTGGGTCATCGCCAGCCCGGCATAGCCGCAGGGATTAATCCGTCGAAACGGCTCCAGGTTCATATCCACGTTCAGGGCCAGGCCATGAAAGGAACAACCGTGGCGAATCCGCAAACCCAGAGAAGCGATTTTCGCTCCGTCGACATAGACGCCGGGAGCATCTGGCTTGGCCACAGCGTTGACGCCGTAGCTGGCCAGCAGTTCGATCAGGCACCGCTCCATGCGTGTGACCAGGTCGCGTACGCCAAAACCCAGTTTGCGCACATCCAGCAACAGGTACGCCACCAGTTGGCCGGGGCCATGGTAAGTCACCTGCCCGCCGCGGTCGACCTGAACCACCGGGATATCTCCCGGCAGCAACAGATGTTCGGCTTTGCCGGCCTGACCCTGAGTGAACACCGGCGGGTGTTCGACGAGCCAGATTTCGTCGGCGGCATCACTGCCGCGTTCGTTGGTAAAGCGTTGCATGGCATGCCAGACCGGCTCGTAAGCCATCTGGCCAAGTTCGCGAAAGCCCAGCGTGCCCGGCATCACAACACCATGTGTACGAAGCCGGTCGCCCGCAGTTCGCTGTTGATGTTGTACAGCTGATCCTGATCGGTCGCGACGATGTGCAACTGGATGGTGGTGTACTTGCCGTTGCTGCTTTGACGCTCGTCGACACGCTCATCGTTGATCTTTGCGTGTTTCTTGACGATGTCGATGATCTTGTCTTTGTTGCCGACGCCCGTATCGCTGATCACCTTAACCGGATAATCAACCTGCGGAAATTCGATCTTTGGCGCCTTTACTTCGGTATCGGTCATGGCGTAACGGCCTCGTAAGCGTAAGCCCGGTAACGAACAAGGCCCCGCTCCGGAGGGGAACGGGGCCATGCAGGTCAACTCGAATCAGTTGAACAAGCCGTAGAAGAATAGACGGATGCTATCCCACATGCGGCGGAAGATACCACCCTCCTCGACAGCGTCCAGGGCGATCAGGTCGGCGCTGTGTACCACCTTGTCGTCCAGTTTCACTTCGACTTTACCGATCACGTCGCCCTTGGCGATTGGCGCGGTCAGTTGCGGGTTCATGGTCATGCTGGCAGCGAGCTTCTTCAGCTGGCCCTTCGGCAGGGTCATGGTCAGATCTTCAGCCAGACCGGCCTTGACCTGGTTGGTGGTGCCTTTCCACACCGGGGCCTGAGCCAGTTCGGTGCCCTTCTGATAGAAGGTCTGGGTTTCGAAGAAGCGGAAACCGTAGGTCAGCAGCTTCTGGGTCTCGGCGGCGCGAGCCACTTCGCTGTTGGTGCCGAACACCACGGCGATCAGACGCATGCCATCACGTACAGCCGAAGACACCATGCAGTAGCCGGCTTCGTCGGTGTGACCGGTTTTCAGACCGTCGACGGTCTTGTCGCGCCACAGCAGCAGGTTGCGGTTAGGCTGCTTGATGCCGTTCCAGAAGAACTCTTTCTGCGAGTAGATCGCGTAGTGAGCCGGATCTTCGTGGATGATCGCGCGCGCCAGGATCGCCATGTCGTGAGCCGACGAATAGTGCTCAGGGTTCGGCAGACCGGTCGGGTTCATGAAGTGGGTATTGGTCATGCCCAGATCGGCGACGGTCTTGTTCATCAGGTCGGCGAAGGCGTCTTCGCTGCCGGCGATGTGCTCGGCCACCGCGACGCTGGCGTCGTTGCCGGACTGGATGATGATGCCGTGCAGCAGGTCGCTGACAGTCACTTGCGAGCCGACTTTGATGAACATCCGCGAACCGCCGGTGCGCCAGGCGTTTTCGCTGACGGTCACCGGATCGTTTTCACCGATCTGGCCACGACGGATTTCCAGCGTTGCAATGTACGCGGTCATCAGTTTGGTCAGGCTGGCCGGTGGCAGACGCTGGTCACCGTTGTTCTCCACCAGCACGTTGCCGCTGCTGGCGTCCATGAGCACGTAGGCTTTTGCGGCCAGTTGAGGTGGCGACGGCATCATCTCGGCCGCGAAGGCGGCTGGCGAGAGGAGCAGCGGGACTAGCAGACACAGGCGTTTGGCAAAGGTGGTGATGTTCATCCGTCTCTCGAAATCGCTAATGGAAACTGCCCTTGCGGGCAAAATTAATCAGATGACTTTCTAACGAGTCATCGCGTGTTCAGTTGCTCACTCCAGTCACCCTTTGCCGGGCTTTTGTTCTTCGACGAGCCAACAACCTGATTCACCCCCCAATCGCTGGCGAACCGTCAATCAAGTGCTACGTATTACTTACTCGGTGACCACACTTGGCGAACCAAGGTTGGCCAGGCGCACGCTGTTCTGCACCTGGGCAATTTCACCCGGCGAACCGATCGGTCCCAGGCGTACCCGGTGCAGGGTCTGCTGATTGCGCACGATCGAGCTGATGAACACCGGAGCGCTCACCATCCCGCTGAGCTTCGACCTCAGGAGTTCTGCAGCGTCCGGGTTGGCGAACGCGCCCACCTGCAGATACTGGCCAGACGCTGGTGCAGAAGCGTTTTTTTTTGCGCCGATCTGTACAGGTACAGTGTCGGAGGCATGCTGTTGCGGCGGTGGAGTCCACTGCTCGATGGTACCGGCCGAGGCCGTGATCACCGGCGCAGTATTCTGCGCGACTTGCGGCTCGTTGAGCATCAAAGGCGCCGGACGGCCCTTGGCGGCCCACCATTGTTGCGGGTCGATACCCTCGACCTTGACCCGCGCGGTGCCGATTTCGGCATAACCGAGCTTTTTGGCCGCAGCGTAGGACAGGTCGATGATCCGGTCCGAATAGAACGGCCCGCGGTCGTTGACCCGCAGGATCACGCTCTTGTTGTTGTCCAGGTTGGTCACCCGAACGTAACTTGGCAGCGGTAAGGTCTTGTGGGCGGCACTCATGCCGTACAGGTCATAGACCTCGCCGTTGGCGGTGTTCTGACCGTGGAACTTGGTGCCGTACCAGGACGCGGTACCCGAGGCCACGTAGGTCTTGGATTCCTGCAAAGGGAAGTAGGTCTTGCCCAGCACGGTATAAGGGTTGGCCTTGTACGGGCCGGTGTGCAGGGTCGGCGTGGCGTCCGGAATGCGCGATACATCGACGTCCCACCATGGCGCGCCGTCCTTGTGGGCCCGGTTGATGTCCAGACCCGGTTGGGCACGTACGGTGTTCGAGGCGTATTTCTGGGTCGGCGCCCGGCTGGTCGAGCAACTGGCGACCAGCACCGCCAACGCGGCGAATGCCACCAGCTTCAGGGGTTTGTTGATAGGCAATGCCTGCATTACTTGACGCCCCGTGCTTTTACCAGCTCTTCAGACAGTTGATGTACAGCCATGGCGTACATCACGCTGCGGTTATAACGCGTGATCGCGTAGAAATTCTTCAGGCCCATCCAGTATTCCGGGCCATTGTCGCCTTCCAGGCGAAATGCAGTAACCGGCATATCATCGCGCAGCGCATCATGACTTGACCAGCCCAGCGCTCGCAACTCCCCGACGGTTTTCGTCGGTTCGATGCCGGTGGTCAGGCCTTCATCCACCTGCTCGCCGCGCACATCCGCACGACTGACCACCGGTTCGCCGGCCACCCAGCCGTGACGCTTGAAGTAGCTGGCAACGCTGCCGATCGCATCATCCGGGTTGTTCCAGATATTGATGTGGCCATCACCGTCGAAATCCACCGCATAGGCGCGAAAACTGCTCGGCATGAACTGCGGCAGGCCCATCGCCCCGGCGTAGGAGCCCTTGAGGGTCAGCGGGTCGACCTGTTCTTCGCGAGCCAGCAGCAGGAACTCACGCAGTTCCTTGCGGAAAAATTCGGCACGGGGAGGATAGTCGAAACCCAGCGTGGACAAGGCATCGATCACCCGGTAATTACCGGTATTACGTCCGAAAAAGGTCTCGACGCCGATGATCGACACGATCACCTGGGCCGGAACGCCGTATTCCTGCTCGGCGCGGGCCAGTACCGCCTCGTGCTGGCGCCAGAAGTCCACACCACGGGCGATGCGCGCGTCGGTGATGAACATCGGCCGGTATTCTTTCCACTGTTTGACCCGTTCGGCGGGTTTGGAAATCGCGTCGAGAATCGCCTGCTTGCGCTGGGCCTCGCGAAACACCGCCATCAGTTGCTCGCCGGCGAAACCGTAGTCGCGGGTCATTTCACCGACGAATTCGGCCACCTGGGGCGAACCTTCGTAATCGCCGGCCAGCGCTTCCTGCGCGCTGCCAAGGATGCCTACCAGGCCGAGCCACGGTGCGTATCGTGTCGCCCAGTCACGCATTACTTGCATTGAACTCTTCACCTTATTCAAACCTGTGCGATCCACTTGCGATGCGTATGGATCGACATCAAAACCCCAAACGCTGACAGCAGCGTCACCAGCGAAGTTCCGCCGTAGCTAATGAACGGCAACGGCACCCCCACCACCGGCAACAGGCCACTGACCATACCGATGTTGACGAAAACATAAACAAAAAACGTCATGGTCAAGGCGCCGGCGAGCAATTTGCCGAACAGCGTCTGCGCCTGGGCGGTAATCACCAGACCGCGACCGATCAGCAGCAGATAGATCAGCAACAGCGCGCAGATACCCACCAGGCCGAACTCTTCGCCCAGCACCGCGATGATGAAGTCGGTGTGGCTTTCCGGCAGGAAGTCCAGGTGCGACTGGGTGCCCAGCAGCCAGCCCTTGCCGAACACGCCGCCGGAACCGATGGCAGCCTTCGACTGAATGATGTTCCAGCCGGTGCCCAGCGGATCACTTTCGGGGTCGAGGAAGGTCAGGATCCGTTGCTTCTGATAGTCGTGCATGATGAAGAACCACATGGCGATCGCCACGGGTACGGCAGCGGCCAGCACGCTGAGGATCCAGCGCCAGCGCAATCCGCCCATGAACAGCACGAACGCACCGCCAGCCAGAATCAGCAGCGACGTGCCCAGATCCGGCTGACGCACGATCAGAATGAACGGCACACCGATCAACATCAGGCTGATTCCGACATGCTTGAGCTGCGGCGGCAGCGTGCGCTTGGACAGGTACCAGGCGATGGTCGCCGGCATCAGGATTTTCATGAACTCCGATGGCTGGAAGCGGATCACCCCGGGAATGTTGATCCAGCGGGTCGCGCCCATGGCGTTGTGGCCCATGATGTCCACCACCATCAGCAGCACCACCCCGACCACATAGCCGAGCGGCACCCAACGAGCCATGAACCGTGGTTCGAACTGGGCAATGACGATCATCGACACCAGGCCGATGCCGAACGACGTGGCCTGTTTGGCCAGCAGGTCCCAGCTCTTGCCGCTGGCCGAATACAGCACGAACAGGCTGCCGGCGGCGAGGATCAGTAGCAGGACCAGCAAGGGTCCGTCGATATGCAGGCGTTGCAACAGCGTCGCGCGGCGACGCATCACATCCTCGCTGGAGAGCATGCGATCGAAATTATTCTTCACGGGCCGTAGCCTCCGCACTGATTGGGCTGGCGTATTCGGCCTTCAAGCGTCCGTCCTGATCCAGCAGCCAGGCGTCCATCACCTGACGCACCACGGGCGCGGCGACGCCGGAACCGGACTCACCGTTCTCGACCATCACCGACACCACGATTTTCGGGTTGTCGGCCGGTGCAAAACCGACGAACAGGGCGTGGTCGCGGTGGCGCTCCTGCACTTTGGAGCGGTCGTATTTCTCGCCTTGTTTGATCGCGACCACCTGGGCCGTACCCGACTTGCCGGCGATCCGGTATTGCGCGCCGATCGATGCCTTGCGCGCGGTACCCCGGGCACCGTGCATCACCTGCTGCATGCCGTGGTTGACCTTGGTCCAGTCCGACGGATCGCGCAGGACGATGTCCGGCATCGGGTTTTCATCCTTGGGCTTCTCGCCCTCGATGGTCTTGGCCAGGTGCGGACGGTTCCACACCCCTTTGTTGGCCACCAGTGCGGTGGCCTGGGCCAGTTGCAACGGGGTCGACTGCATGTAGCCCTGGCCGATCCCGAGAATCAGGGTTTCGCCCGGGAACCATGCCTGCTTGCGGGTGGCACGTTTCCATTCGCGGGACGGCATCAGGCCGGGGGATTCTTCGAACATGTCCAGCGAGACCTTCTGGCCGATGCCGAACTTGTTCATGTACGCCGACAGCCGGTCGATGCCGAGCTTGTGCGCCAGGTCATAGAAGTAGGTGTCGTTGGACCGCATGATCGCCGTGTCGAGGTCGACGAAGCCGTCCCCGGTGCGGTTCCAGTTGCGGTATTTGTGATCGTAGTTGGGCAGCATGTAGTAACCCGGGTCGAACACCCGGCTCGACGCCGTCACCACGCCCGCGTCCAGACCGGCAATCGCCACCGCCGGCTTGATCGTCGAGCCCGGCGGGTACAGGCCGCGCAACACGCGGTTGAACAGCGGCCGGTCGATGGAATCGCGCAGTTCGGCGTAAGCCTTGAAGCTGATGCCGGTGACGAACAGGTTCGGGTCGAAGCTCGGCTGACTGACCATCGCCAGCACTTCACCGGTGTTCGGGTCAAGCGCCACCACTGCGCCGCGTCGCCCGCCCAGTGCGGCTTCGGCGGCTTCCTGCAATTTGATGTCGAGGCTCAGGACGATGTCCTTGCCCGGCACAGGATCGGTACGCTTGAGCACCCGCAGTACGCGGCCCCGGGCGTTGGTCTCGACCTCTTCGTAACCTACCTGGCCGTGCAGCTCGGCTTCGTAGAAGCGCTCGATGCCGGTCTTGCCGATGTGGTGGGTGCCGCTGTAGTTGACCGGATCGAGGGTCTTCAGCTCTTTCTCGTTGATCCGCCCCATGTACCCCACCGAGTGCGCAAAATGCGCGCCTTGCGGGTAGTGACGCACCAATTGCGCGACCACTTCCACGCCCGGCAGGCGGAACTGGTTCACCGCGATCCGGGCGATCTGCTCTTCGGTCAGCTCGAACAGGATCGGCACCGGCTCGAACGGCCGGCGCCCCTGACGCATGCGCTTTTCGAAGATCACCCGGTCTTCCGGTGTCAGCTCCAGCACCTCGACGATCACATCGAGTACCTGCTGCCAGTCGCCGGAGCGCTCGCGGGTCATGCTCAGGCTGAAGCTCGGACGGTTATCCGCCACCACCACGCCGTTGCGGTCGTAAATCAGGCCACGGGTCGGCGGGATCGGCTGGACATGGACGCGGTTGTTTTCCGAAAGAGTCGAGTGATACTCGTACTGGATCACTTGCAGGAAATACAGCCGGGCAATCAGCACACAGATCAGCAGCACCACCGCAATGGCCCCGAACACGACGCGGCTACGCACCAGGCGGGCGTCTTTTTCGTGGTCCTTGATGCGGATCGGCTGGGACATGAGGGCAGGATTACTTGTGGTAAGGGTGGCCGGACAACACGGTCCAGGCACGATACAACTGCTCGCCGATGAGGATGCGCACCAACGGGTGCGGCAGCGTCAACGGCGACAACGACCAGCGCTGGTCGGCGCGGGCACAGACTTCCGGCGCCAGCCCTTCCGGGCCGCCGACCATGAAATTGACCGTGCGCGAGTCCAGCCGCCAACGGTCGAGTTCGACCGCCAGCTGCTCCGTGCTCCAGGGCTTGCCGTGCACTTCGAGAGTGACGATCCGCTCGTTGTGCCCGACCTTGGCCAGCATGGCTTCGCCTTCCTGACGGATGAAGCGGGCCACGTCGGCATTCTTGCCACGGGTATTGAGCGGAATTTCCACCAGTTCCAGCGCCAGCTCGGACGGAAGACGCTTGGCATATTCATGCCAGCCTTCTTCCACCCACTTGGGCATGCGTGAACCGACGGCGATCAGTCGCAGTCGCACAGCGCTTCCCTTACAGCTGGTCTTTGTTGAGCTTGGTGAAGTGCTCGTGGGTGTTTTCCGGGCTGTGGTGCTTGGCGTCTGCCGCACGGCTCTGCTCGGCACCGGCCCACAGGCGCTCCAGGTCGTAGAACTGACGGGCCGAGGCGGTCATCATGTGCACGATCACCAGGTCCAGGTCCAGCAGCACCCAGTCGCTGTCGCCCTTGCCTTCTTCGCCCAGCGGCTTGGCGCCCTGCTTTTTCACTTCTTCGCGAACCTTGTCCAGCATCGCGTTGATCTGACGGTTGGACGTACCGGTGGCGATGATCATGTAGTCAGTGATGCTCTGCTTGTCGCGCACATCGATGATCTGGATGTCCTGGGCCTTGACGTCTTCCAGGGCGGCCACGGCCACCTTGACCAGCTCGTCGCCTTTCAGCGGCTCGTTGGTGTTGGCGACTTCCGGCAGCGGAGCGCTCTTGAACGTGCCTTTGCGCTTTACTTTGGTTTGGTCTTTGTCAGTCATATAAAACTCGTTTTGCTCATGTATTCGGCGGCTCGTCCCACGATGATCGTGTTACTCGAGCACGCCTTGTTCAGTTCGACGCACGGTACAGACCGTGCGCATCGATGTAGGCCAGGACCGCGTCGGGCACCAGGAAACGTACCGACTTACCGCTGGCCAGCAGTTGACGGATCTGGGTGGCGGAGACCGCGAGCGGTGTCTGCCAGACGAATGCAATCTGTCCGCTCGGCCCTTTCAGGGCCAGCGGGTCGCTCACCGAACGCGCTGCCAGCAGGTTGCGCAAGGCATCCGGCGGTTCGCTGTCGGCGTCCGGGCGCTGTAGCACCAGGATGTGGCAATGCTGGAGCAACTCCTCCCAGCGGTGCCAAGTGGGCAGGCCGCAAAATGCGTCCCAGCCCAAAAGCAGAAAAACCTGGGTCTCGGCGGCCAGTTCAGCGCGCAGCGACTCCAGGGTATCGATGGTCCAGGACGGTTTGTCCCGCTGCAACTCGCGGGCGTCCACCACCAGCGGCGGCACACCGGCCACCGCACACTCGACCATTGCCAGCCGATCCTGCGCCGACACCTGCGGGGTATCGCGATGGGGCGGCCGGGCGCTGGGCATCATGCGCAGCTCATCGAGCGCCAGCGCATCGGCGACTTCCAGCGCGCCGCGCAAATGGCCGACATGCACCGGATCGAAGGTTCCGCCCAGGACGCCAATGCGTCTGGGGCGAGACTTCCTGCCGGATTTCGGCGCTTTCGGGTCGAGGTCGGACAAGTCAGACCGTCGCCTGGCCGCGCAACTGGCCATCACCGACCACGACGTACTTCTCGCAGGTCAGTCCTTCGAGGCCCACCGGGCCACGGGCGTGCAGCTTATCAGTAGAAATGCCGATCTCGGCACCCAATCCGTATTCGAATCCATCGGCGAAGCAGGTCGGGGTGTTGATCATCACCGATGCCGAGTCGACTTCGGCCACGAACTGCCGGGTGTCGGCGAGGTTTTCGCTGACGATCGAATCGGTGTGGTGAGAGCCGAAATGGTTGATGTGCTCGATGGCCTGGTCCAGACCGTCGACCACGCGGATCGACAGAATCGGCGCCAGATACTCGGTGCCCCAGTCTTCTTCAGTCGCCGCGACCGCCTCGATGATCGCCCGGGTGCGCTCGCAACCACGCAGCTCGACGCCTTTTTCGCGGAACTGTCTGGCCATCGACGGCAGGAAATCCTTCGCAACACTTTGATCGACCAGCAGGGTCTCCATCGCGCCACAGATGCCATAACGATAGGTCTTGGCATTGAAGGCAATGCGCTGGGCCTTCGGCAGGTCGGCATGTTCGCTGACATAGACGTGGCAGATGCCGTCCAGATGCTTGATCACCGGCACCCGGGCGTCGCGACTGATGCGCTCGATCAGGCCACGGCCACCGCGCGGCACGATTACATCGACGTACTCGGGCATGGTGATCAGGGCGCCAACGGCGGCGCGGTCGGTGGTTTCCACCACTTGCACCACGGCGGCCGGCAGTTCGGCTTCGGCCAGACCGCGCTGGATGCAGGCGGCAATCGCACGGTTGGAATGAATCGCCTCGGATCCGCCACGCAGGATGGTCGCGTTACCGGACTTCAGGCACAGGCTCGCGGCGTCGATGGTCACGTTCGGACGGGATTCGTAGATGATCCCGATCACGCCCAGCGGCACGCGCATCTTGCCGACCTGAATGCCCGACGGACGGAAGCTCATGTCGCGGATCGCACCGACCGGATCCGGCAGGGCCGCCACCTGGCGCAGACCAACGATCATCCCGTCGATGCGGGCCGGGGTCAGCTCCAGGCGCTCCAGCAGTGCAGGCTCCAGACCGTTGGCGCGGCCGGCGGCCAGATCCTGTTCATTGGCTGCCGCAAGCTCGGCACGGGCGGCGTCCAGCGCATTGGCGGCAGCCAGCAGGGCGCGGTTTTTCTGCGCGGTGCTGGCACGGCCGATGACCCGGGAAGCTTCGCGGGCGGCGCGACCCAATCGGGTCATGTAGTCAAGAACGGACTCAGTCATGGTCTGCTGGGGTCTTGGCAAAGAGGAAAGCGGCAGATTATAGCTGTCGCGTCCCGGGACTAACAGCGGTGACGGGCGGATGGTCGAAATGGACGGCGATTTGCCGATGTTCAGCCGTAATTAAGGCTCGGATTGTTATCATCACGACCTCTTTCGCCTGGATAAACCCCGTTTGCCATGTCCAACCTGACCGTTCGCGCCCGTGCCGAGCGCCTGCCGCTGGGCCTTCCGGACGCTTTTTTCGACCGTGACGCCCAGACGCTTGCCCGCGATCTGCTGGGCAAAGTCATCCGCCACCGGGTCGGTGACCTGTGGCTCAGCGCCCGGATCATCGAAACCGAAGCGTATTACTGCGAAGAAAAAGGCAGCCACGCTTCCCTCGGCTACACGGAAAAGCGTAAGGCTTTGTTTCTGGATGGCGGCCACATCTATATGTACTACGCCCGTGGCGGCGATTCGCTGAACTTCAGCGCGCAGGGTCCTGGCAATGCGGTGCTGATCAAATCGGCCTATCCATGGGTCGATGAGATCAGCGGCCCGGCCAGTCTGGCGCAGATGCTGCTGAACAATCCCGATGCTCAGGGCCGCCCGCGACCGTCGCAAAAGCTTTGCGCCGGGCAGACACTGCTGTGCAAAGCCCTGGGGTTGAAAGTGCCGGTGTGGGATGCAAAGCGTTTCGACCACGAGATACTGCTGGTGGAAGACACCGGCCCAGCCCCTGGCCACATCATCCAGACCACCCGCCTGGGCATCCCCCATGGGCGTGACGAGCATTTGATGTATCGCTTTGTCGATGCAGCCTACGCCCAGTGGTGCACCCGGAACCCGCTGCGCCGGGGCCAGGTCGAAGGACGCGATTATTTTCTGCTGTGAACTTCCCCTCTGCGCTACGCCGACCAGGGACATCAATGAAATGGAGTGTGTTGTATGGGCCCATGGCTCGATAGCGTGACCGGGTGGCTGGCTGCCAATCCGCAGTGGCTGGCTGCTGCGGTGTTCATCGTGGCCTTTGTCGAGTGCCTGGCGATTGCCGGGATCATCGTTCCCGGCACGGTGTTGCTGTTCGCCGTGGCGGCACTTGCCGGCAGCGGTGCGCTGTCGCTGAGCGAAACCCTGTTGCTGGGCTTTCTCGGGGGGATTCTCGGCGACCTGGTGTCGTATTTCCTCGGCCGCCACTTCCACCAGAACATCCGGCGCCTGCCGGGCCTGCGCCATCACCCGGAATGGATGGCCGGCGCGGAAACCTACTTCCAGCGTTACGGTATCGCCAGTCTGCTGGTCGGGCGCTTCATCGGCCCGTTACGACCGATGTTGCCGATGGTAGCCGGGATGTGCGACATGCCCTTCCCGCGCTTCGTTGCCGTCAGCCTGCTGGCTGCGGCGGGCTGGAGCATCGCCTACCTGCTGCCGGGCTGGGCCACCGGGGCGGCGATTCGTCTGCCATTGCCGGAAGGTTTCTGGCTGCAGGCCGGGATTGTCGCCGCCAGCATTGCGGTGATGGTCGGCCTGAGCGCCAACAGCAGCCTGCGCCGTCATCGCCGGGCGACGATCTGGATCAGCAGCATGAGCCTGTTGATCCTGATCGCGCTGTTCATCGGTTATCCGTATCTGACCGCGCTCGACCAGGGCGTCATGACCCTCGTGCAGGAACACCGCAGCGCGCTGCTCGACGAGGTCGCAGTGGTTTTCACCCTGATCGGCGAATTCCGCAACATGCTGGTGTTCAGCATTTTGCTGACCGGCCTGTTGCTGCTGTGCCGCCAGTGGCGTCAGGCGATCTTCGCCGGCAGTACCCTGCTCGTCACCGCGCTGGCCAACACCGGAACCAAACTGTTTTTCGCCCGGGTGCGCCCGGAAGTGCTGACCGACCCGATCACCAGTTACAGCATGCCCAGCGGCCATGCGTCCGGATCGTTCGCGCTGTTCCTGACCCTCGCCGTGCTGGCCGGACGCGGGCAACCTCCAAGACTGCGCCTGACCTGGCTGTTGATCGGCTGCATTCCGGCGCTGGCGATTGCGCTGTCGCGGGTGTATCTGGGGGCGCACTGGCCGACGGATGTCCTGGCCGGCGCCATGCTCGCCGCCTGTGTCTGCGCAGCGAGCCTGTGGCTGATTCAGCGCCGCTCGCCCCTTGAAGCGATGCCGCAGAAAGTCTGGTGGCTAGTGTTGCCGGCGCTGGTCGCCCTGTTCGGTTTCTTTGTGCTGCGGCATTTGCCACACACCTTGTTGCGATATGCCTACTGAGCCCACGCTCAACGCTCATCGGTGCACCCGGCGCCGATGAGCGTCATCAAACATTTGGCAAAGCAAATGCTCATGAACAAGTCCGTGCCCCATGCCACATTCCGGCAGCAGCACCACAAACGGACTTGTGAAAAGAACCATGACTTTGACCAATCAACTGAACCCTGTTTCACGGACTGACCGACCGTCGGCTCCGATCAAAATATCCGACCTGAACATCCCCCCCGAACCGCTCCTTCAGACCTCGGGCCAAAAACCCGGGCTCGCGGATCTCGATACCCTGTTCGGCCCTCTGCGCATCGGAGAATTCAGCGTCAGCCGCCAGACGCTCCAGGCCTTGGGCGGCCGAATCGACGGGAAAACCCTCTCGGCGACCAACACCTACTTTTCCGAGCCTGATCAAGCCTTCCTCGATGCATTGGAGTTCGATACGGCTCAGATCGAACAGCGCATGAGATCCGTTCCTTCACCGGAAAACACTCAGATCCCGCCCCTGCTGTACGAAATCGTCACCCAGCGCTCTCCCGATGCCCCGCCACTCATGCGTGAGATACCCACCAGTGAATTCGCGGAGGCCATGAACAAGATCAATCAGTTGCTGAATGCCACCCAACGCCTGGACATTCGTCGAGATCCGTTGCCCGAACACTTACCGGACTGGGTCGATAAAACCAAAAGCCGCGGGATGGCCAGCATGGGAGTCGGGATGCAGGCGTACGGACTCTACAGCGCTTACATCGGCGCCATCGACGCACTGAAGAAAGGTGACACGGCTGAAGCGCTGATCAACGTTGGCGGTGGTCTCTCGGAGATCACTTCACTAGGGGTCGAGTACGCCCTGAGCAAGACCGGCGAGCATATGATCCGCCAGGGGTCCATGGCCTTCGAGCAATTCGGCAAGACCTCCATGGGCAAGTGGCTGTGTCGCGGAGCCGGGTTGATTGCCAGCGTGCTGACGCTGCCCTTCGATATCTATACCGCCATCAAATCCTTCAACGATGCGGCCAAGGCCCAGGGCAAGGAAGCTCAGGACCTGTATGTCACCGGCGGACTGAGCGTATTCAGTGGCGCGTTGTCCCTGGCCCTTGGCTGCGCAGCACTAGCGGGATTCCAGGCGGCAGGCCCGGTGGGTATCGCCGCCGCCGCAATCATGATTGTCGGGGCGAAAATCTATGGCGCCGTCCGGGCGGTCGACGACATTGACGACTACATCGAACTGACCGTGAACGAACGCTGGCGTGCTGGCTGGTTCGCATTCACAGGTCAGGATCAGGACAGGGCGCTGATGGATCGCTATCTGATTGCCAAGACCATCGCCGACTATGCCAAGGCCCTTAAGACCCGAAGCCTCGCCTGGCTCGACAATGAATTCAAGGAGAGCGTCGACGTAATCGTCAATGGCCGGTTCGAGGTCCGACTGCAGCCCACTCGCCTCTATTACTACCAGTGGAACAAGGACGAGTCGCCGTACAAGACCGAAAACCTGCCGGTCATCGTTGACACCGATGACGTTTACGACGCGAGGGGTGGCCTGCCGACATCGGATTCCATCCTCTCCAAAGTAAAAAGTGATCCGGCCAAGGGTGTGTTCTGGAGTCTCGGCGGCGGCCATGACGCCGTACAAGGTGTGCAGAATAAAGCCAACTTCTTCAGCTATGGCACCGGCAGTAAAGTACTGCATGGCGGCGACAAGGGTGACTCCTTTATTTTTCAGTCGGCCTCCGAAGCTCTTTCATACGACCCGATCAAGGTGAGCGAGTTGTCGGGAGGAGACGGTATCGATATGTTATGGCTGCAAGGCACGCACAGGCATCTGGATCACCTTCCCGACCCGCCGCGTCACCTCGGCTATGACATCGACCTGAAAAACGGCGCGCTGTCGTTGCGTCCTGTAGACCCGAAACTCGAACCGATGCAGCACTCGACGCTCAGGTCCATCGAAAAGGTCGAGACGCTCGCCGGCGCGGTCAATCGCGTGACCGGCTCCGATCTGGCGGACATCATCGCCGCCAACGGCAACGACCGCGTCGAGGCCGGTGCCGGGGATGACCAGATTTCCGTGCGCGGCCTGCATGTCACGGTCGATGGCGGCCCTGGCAGCGATACCTATCAGCTTGATCCGATGAGTCGCCACGTTTCCATCAGCGAAGATGGCCAGGAACCCAGCAAGGTCTATCTGGGGGTACCGGCCGAAGCCATCCAGCGCTGGTACATCCGCAATGACGCACTGGTGATCGAATCACTGCGCGACGACGACGTGCGCTCGCCACAACGGGAACTGATTCTCGAAGCGGTGTACCGGTCCGTCGACGGCAAGCGCTCGTTGCGCAATGACAAATGGACGTTCGTCACCCAGGACGGTTACCACCTGCAACCGGAGTGGCCTGCCGAAATCACGGGCCTGAACGATCCGTCGGTGAGTGTCAGCGTTCTGACTGCCGGCATCCCCAAGGCTTTGCCGGTACCGGTCAACGATCGCCCTTACCGGCTTTCGGGCAATGCGCACTCGTACTACTTCGTTTCCCGCGATGTCTATCACACGATCCTGGTGGCAGATCAGAACGACAAACCCGCCCGGAGCACACTTTATGTCGATCGCGACAGCACGGAAGTCGACGAGGTCCGGGCCATCTATACCGTTGCAAAAACGAAATCCGATGCGTTCACGTTTCTCCACTATTCGAATATTCACTTCACCATCACTTTCGGCCAGCACGGCGGATTACTCTCGTTGCACGGTATCGCCAGAGAAAATCCGGGCAAGAAAAGCGACATGGGAGCCGGAATCATGTCCTCCGGATGGCAAATGAATCATCCCTTGACTCTGGTCATGCGCGACGGGATTTCCTATCACCTCGATTTCCCACGCCCCACCTATTTCAACGATGCGAAAAATCCGGGCTACACCGTTGTGCAAAGCCGCACCTCGCTGCGTGAGCGAGCAGGCCGATACATTTTCGTCCGGCCTTCCATCGAAAAACGCACCTTGAAGACAACCCCGCAACGGGTCGATTATCGCATTGCCGAGCACCATGCGACCTACTGGCTGGAAGGACGATCCTCGACTTACGAGCTGTTTCCTGCCAGCCACCTCTCCATTCGACTGTCCACCGCCGAGGCAGACGCCAGCATTTCAGGGTCATCTACCTGGCACGTGCACACACAGCATCTGCCGGAACAGATCACCTCGCGCGACCTTGCCATCAAGGACAACCTGCTGAAGATCGGCAGCATCCGGATTTACCTGCCGGACAGCAACGACCCGGCGTTTCCACTGGAGACTGTCGACGTGGTGGTCTCGTCAGGGAACCGTTACCGGATCAACGCCTTGTTCGAGGTGATCGGCCTCTATGCCGTGGATGCCCACTCCTATTCATCGGTTCAGGCAATCATCCAGGACATCGCTGATCATCAACAACGCGACGAACTCGAGACACACCATGTGCAGGTACGAAATATTCGTCTGCGCGACGGGACTCCCGGCAGGATCTTCTACAACACCAACACCCGTTTCTGGAGCTCGGAAAGTGCTCCGTCCCGTTCGATACCGATTGAGCACCTGATCATCGTCAAGGAATGACACCATGCGACCCAAACCACCCGCGCCACCCGGTCCTGTCAGGCCAAACACGCCTGTCGACCCGCTCGCTCAACCACCCCGGTTACGGCCACTCTTTCCACAGCCGCCGCAACATCAATCGCCCGAACCGTTCACTTCACGCGGTCAAAACCCGGGGCATACCCCGCCACCCGCCGGCACATCCGAACAGCCACGTGTACAGATATCGGATTTGCCTGGGGGCTCCCGGCAAACTCCCACGAGCCTGAACGGCTACCTGTTGAGCCCCGGACTGTTGCGCAACATGCAACCGGCCAACGAAGAAGGCCTGCGTTACATCGTCGGGCGCCAGTTCGTCGATGTAAAAGAGATCGGCACGGTGTACGTCGAGTTCGATGACAGCCTGGGCACTTACCGGGCAATGGATCCTTACAGGAAACTCGCGCCCGGCCCGGCCCTCCACCGAAATACAGGTGAAACCACGTGGAGCCTGTCGAGACCACTGAAACGACCGCACCCGACGGACTCTGACGGCGCAGCGGTTGTATCGAGCAAGCAACCTTCACCCGAACCGCTACCGATACACTTGAAGGCCGCCACCACCGAGTTGTTGAACGAGCACTTCAAGCGGCTGTATCCACAAATGACCCACGGTGAACGTGTCGTACTGCTGCGCTCCTACAACCTCTCCCCCCGCCAGCACGTGCGATTGCGCGACGATCTGATCACCAATCCTTTGATGCTTCCCCGCTGGGCGGACAGCCACAAGCTTCGCTCAATGGACGTAGACGATCCGACCCGCTTCGATGCACTCCACCAGGAAATCGAACCGCTGCTGCTGCCATTGCGAAACGGCAAGCTGCTGCCCCGCGATCTTGGCGACTTCGATGAAAGTGTCAGCGCAGAGTTTCTGGAGGCTTTTCGTGCGAAGCTGGGTTATTTGCGCAACATCAGTGGTTGCCTGTATCGCAAGGACATTCCGGGGCTGTTCAGGGCTGATGAGCGCACGCCTTTCGAGTTCTATAACGACGATCGGATGTTGCCGCGCCTGAAGCATCCCCGTGGTGCGACAACGGAGAAACCGATCAGCGCGACGGTAAGTCTTCAACTGGTCAAAGCATACGCCCACAACGGCATAGGGTCCCCCGACCCGGATTACCTGCGCTACAACAACCAGAAAAACAAATACCCCGGCAGAAAGCCCGGCGAGCCGGACGTCGAGCCGGGCGAATCGGACAACGACTGGTCTGATGTATCCGACGTGGAGCTGGACGCCGAGCGCAACTACGAAACAATCCGCCACAATCAGCAGCTTGTATTCGCGTACGTGATCGACACGAGAAACATGGAGGTTGTTCTCAGGGAGGAAAACCACGTCCTCAATGACGCTGCAACCCGCAAAGGTGCATGGTTTCCCGACGACGAACTCGAAGCACTGATATCGACCTCGAAGCGGGGCATCGAGTCGCAACGTCTTTGGCTGCTCGACTCAACGCTCACTCGGGCAGCGAAGGTCGATGACATCAGTCAGCAGGCAAAATACGGCGACTCCATTGAAGAGCGCACCCACAGTGGTGCATTCAACCGGCATGAGTATGACGCCCTGATCGACAAGGTTGCCCTGGCAGGCAAGCCGACCCTGACACTGGACCCGGGCCAGGAGTGGTTCGCCAACGATATCGTCTGGCCCGAATAAACCGCTTCAGGCGAACAGTTCGCCCTGCAACTCGTCGAGCAGCGCCTGGATCGCATCCAGGCGCTGCTGCGGGTCGTCGAGTTGCAGCAGGTCGATCTTGTCCTCCTCGGCGAACGGCAACAGGTACGCCAGTTGATTGGCCAGCGACTGCTGCCCTGCCGCCTCGATGCCCATGTTCAGCGCCTCGACCATCGGGTGCTCGGCGAGGGCCTTGAGCAAGGCCACCAGGTCGGCGTCTTCATCCTGCAAGGGTTGCTCGGGTTCTTCGTCCAGCCACTCGACCTCGGCCAAGATCAGTTGATCACGCTGCACTTCGGTTCGTTGCACCAGAAAGCGGCGCCCGCCCTGCACCCGAATGCCCAGCAGCCCGTTGTCCTGCTGCTGGAAATCAGTGATCCGCGCTTCGCAACCGACCATGGCGAAACCTTCAGGGGCAGCGCCGACTTCATGGCCTTCGAGGATGCACACCACACCGAACCCGCCGCCCTGCTTCATGCAGCGGCCGATCATATCCAGGTAGCGCGCCTCGAAGATCTGCAAATCCAGATTGCAGCCGGGAAACAGCACCGTGTTCAGCGGAAAAAGCGGCAGACTCATAGACATTTCCTTACACCACCATCGACACCGCCAACGGCAGGAACACCGCCGTGGCTACGCCCATCAGACTCATCGCCAGTGCCGCGAAGGCGCCACACTCGTCACTTTCCTGCAACGCCACCGACGTACCGACCGCATGCGCCGTCATGCCCAGCGCCATGCCGCGCGCCTCCGGGCTGTGCACGCCGAGGCGGGTCAGCAGGGCCGGACCGAAGATCGCGCCGATCACCCCGGTGATCAACACGAACACCGCGGCCAGCGCCGCGACGCCACCGATCTGCTCGGCCACCAGCATGGCGATCGGCGAGGTCACCGATTTGGGCGCCATGGTCATCAGGATCATGTGATCGGCACCGAACCACCAGCCCAGCGCCACGCCCATGCCCGTGGCGACCACCCCGCCTATCACCAGCGTAGTAAAAATCGGCCAGAACAATTGGCGGATGCGCCGCAGGTTCAGATACAGCGGCACCGCCAGCGCGACGGTCGCCGGGCCCAGCAGAATGCTGAGGATCTCGGTGCTCTTGCGGTACTCGACGTAAGTCAGGCCGCAACCGACCAGCACACCGATCACCAGCAGCATGGAAACCAGCACCGGTTGCAGGAAGATCCAGCGGGTTTTCTCGAACGCCGCCAGCACCAGTTGATAGGCGCCCAGGGTGATGCCGATGCCGAACAGTGGATGGTGAATCACCGAAGCCCAGGCGCCGTGCCAGTCGAACAGCATCAGGATTCCTCCGAATGCGGCGCGTGACGCTTGACCAGCCGTTGCATCAGCACCCCGGCGAAGGCCATGGACAGGATCAGCGACACCACCAGCGCACCGACGATGGCCCAGAAATCCGCGGCAATCGCCGTGGCGTAAACCATCACACCCACCGCCGGCGGCACCAGCAACAACGGCAAATAGCGCAACAGACTGCCGGCAGCGAGGTTCAGCGGCTCGCCGACTTCGCCGCGCACGATCAGGAACGCCAGCAACAGCAAAAGGCCGATGATCGGCCCCGGCAGCACCGGCAACAGCAAATGATTGAGGGCCGTGCCGAGCAATTGAAACAGCACCAGCATGGTCAGGCCGCGTAGCAACATCCGTCATCTCCGTCCGACATCCCGCCAAGCACGGGCCCGGCATTATAAGCACGCCTGCGCTATGGATCGGCATTCGCCAAAAGCATGGTCGGTTGACCTGAGCAAATCGCCATGATGATCTACAGTGGTTCGCAGGGCGGTCAAATCCCCCACCTGAAAAACTATAAAACCGATGAACCCAAGGAGAGTCTCAATGCCCTATGTTCCAGTTGCAGAGCTCAAAGATTATGTCGGCAAGGAACTCGGACGTTCCGAATGGCTCACCATCGATCAGGAGCGCATCAACCTGTTCGCCGAAGCCACCGGGGATTATCAGTTCATCCATGTCGACCCGGTCAAAGCCGCGCAAACGCCATTTGGCAGCACCATTGCACACGGTTTCCTGTCGTTGTCGCTGATCCCCAAACTGATGGAAGACATTCTGATCCTGCCGCAAGGCGTGAAGATGGTGGTCAACTACGGCCTGGACAGCGTGCGTTTCATCCAGCCGGTCAAGGTCAACTCCAAGGTCCGGCTCAAGGTCGACCTCGGTGAAGTGACCGAGAAAAAACCTGGCCAGTGGCTGCTCAAGGCCACCGCCACCCTGGAGATCGAAGGCTCGGACAAACCGGCCTACATCGCCGAACCGCTGTCACTCTGCTTCGTCTGAGTGCCGGGATGCGAAACGGCTCACGCGGTTTCGCATCCACTCCTCTCTGCCGGCTGTTTAAGGTCACATAGCTACGGCATACTCGGTCGCCTAATTGCCCGGATCCCGCTATGCGCCAACTTGCTGCTCTTGCACCGCTTGCCCTGACCCTGATGCTCACCGCTTGCGGCGACGGCGAATCGCTGTTGCCCCCGGACGCACGCCTGCCCGACGGCGGACGCTATCGCGGCGAACTGGTCAACGGCCTGCTGCAAGGCCAGGGCCGGGTCGACTACCCGAACGGCAGCTGGTACGCGGGCACGTTCGACAAGGGTCAGTGGCACGGCCAGGGCGAATGGCACGGCAGCAATGGCGAGGTCTATCGCGGCAACTTCCAGCAAGGCCTGTTCGACGGCCAGGGCACGCTGACCACTCACGGCGGCAGCTACACCGGCGGTTTCAAGCTCGGCCGGCGCGAGGGCGAAGGCACCCTCAAGGAAAACGCGATGACCTATCGCGGCGAATTCAAGGACGACCAGTATTCCGGCCTCGGTCGTCTGGAACTCGACGACGGCAGTTCCTATCAGGGTCAGTTCGCCCACGGCAAACCCAACGGTGAAGGCCAGCGCGGCGACGCCAGCGGCAATCAGTTCAGCGGCCATTTCATCAACGGTCAGCTAGAAGGCAACGGCACCTTCAACAGCGCCGACGGTGACATCTATGTCGGCGGCTTCAAGAACAATCAACTGCACGGCAAGGGCCGCTACGAAAATGCCGACGGCGACGTCTGGCTCGGCCAGTTCAAGGAAGGCGCACTGACCGGCAAGGGCGAACTGATCGGCGCCGACGGCAGCCATTACATTGGCTACTTCAACGACTGGCGTTTCAGTGGCCAGGGCCGCTTGAACCTGTCCGACGGCAGTTTCTATATCGGCGGCTTCGACAGCGACAGCTACGCGGGCCGGGGCACCCTGGTGCTGACCGACGGCAGCGTACTCAGCGGCACCTGGATCAACGGTCAGCGCGTGCGCGATGCCGATGGGAAGTTGCTGCCCGACACCCTCGAACTCGGCCTGCTGGCCCAGGGCCGTCTGCTCGACGATGCGCTGGCCAATGTGCCGGCCTCGACCCCGGCGGTGGAGTTGTACACCCTGACTCTCGGCGGCGACGGCAAGCAAAGTGTGTTCCTGCGCGAATCCGATTACGTGGCCAACATGCTCGCCAGCCGATTCGGCGCCTTTGGCCAGATCCGCCTGGTCAACCATCGCGACCATCTCGGCGACAGGCCGATGGCCACCCGCGAAAACCTGCGCCGCGCCGCCCTGACCCTGGCCGAACGCACTGGCCCGGAAGACCTGGTGTTCATCTATCTGACCAGCCACGGCACCGCCGAACACGAACTGGTCCTCGACCAGCCGCGCATGGAACTGGCCGACCTGCCCGCCGACGAACTGGCCGCCGTGCTCGCGCCGCTGAAGAACCGCGACAAGATCATTGTCATCTCCTCGTGCTATTCCGGTGGTTTCATTCCGGCACTGAAGGACGAACGCACGCTGATCATGACCGCCTCCCGTGCCGACCGCGTATCGTTCGGCTGCTCCGAGGAAGCCAACTTCACCTACTTCGGCGATGCCCTGTTTGCCCAGGCGCTGAACCAGACCGACGATCTGGAGCAAGCCTTCAAACTGGCCAAGGCCACTGTCGCCGAACGCGAACTGGCAGACAACTTCGAAGCATCAGAGCCGCAGATCTGGGCGCCGAAAACCGTGCTTGCGCACTGGCAGCTGCTGCGCAAGCAACAGGCGAGAAAAGCATTGCAAAGTGCTGCGTTGAACGACGGAGCGATAAAGAGCAACTAAGCTGAACAGTATCAAGGGAGAGACACTATGTACTTGACGCCTCAGCATGTATTGCTTGCCGGAGCCACCGGGCTGACCGGTGAACACCTGCTCGACCGTTTGCTCAACGAGCCGACGATTACCCGTGTCCTGGCCCCTTCACGCCGGCCACTGGCCGAACATCCGCATCTGGAAAACCCGGTCGGCGATCCACAGACGTTCCTGCCGCAACTGGCCGGCCGGGTCGACATTGCCTACTGCTGCCTCGGCACCACCATCAAACAGGCCGGCTCCGAAGAGGCGTTTCGTGCCGTGGATCTGGACATGGTGGTGGCGTTCGCCAAACGCGCCCGGGAAATGGGCGCACGGCACCTGATCGTGATCAGTGCCCTGGGGGCTGACCGCCGATCCTCGATTTTCTACAACCGCGTCAAAGGCGAGATGGAACACGCACTGCGCGCGCAGGACTGGCCGCAGCTCACCATTTGCCGGCCTTCATTGCTGCTGGGTGATCGCAGCGAGCCACGATTGGGCGAGCAGCTTGCCGCACCATTTTCGAAATTGATTCCCGGCAAGTACCGCGGCATCGAAGCCTGCCAGCTGGCCCGGGCCATGTGGCGGCTGGCGCTGGAGGAGCAGGACGGGGTGCGGATCGTCGAGTCGGATGAACTGAGAAAACTCGGTAAATAAGCTCACTTGTCACAGTGGTTCAACGCGGGTCCGGGCAGTCACCTTCCGATGACGCTCGAGGATCTTGTGTTGAACTACTGGCCCTTTGAAACAGGCCGAATCGATTCGGCAACCGTGCCCTAACTATCTACCACACCTCCCTTCCCTTTCATGGATAACGTGCGCCCCCGCACGCCTGCGTCTGTCATTTCGTCATCGGATGGCAATTCCCGACGGCAGGCCATCAATGAAAGGACGCCCTGATGAGACCCAAAAATCCATCACCGAAAAATACCGGTGCACCTCACAGCACCCTTGAGACGTCACCGCTTTTATCCACACCGCGCCTTGAACTTCCGGGAGGGCTTCGACCCGACGCACCGCGCGCCCATCAGCCCGAGCCACGGTTGCCGACACTACCGCCGTCAAGCGACACGCTGCCTTCGGTACGGATTCAGGACCTGGTCTCCAGGCCCAGGGACGGTGAGCACATTCCATCCAGCAATCCGCGCCCGAGCGACTCAATCCGCCACTACGAACTGTCGCCACAGACGCGAACGCTTTTGCCCGACGCCAATACCGAAGGGTTGCGCGTCCACAGGGGGCGCATTTATGCCGAAGTGCAATACACCACGACCACCACGGTCATGGTGGACTGGGACGAAGGCGCCGGCACCTATCGGGCCAAGCTTCCACAGGAAATGCATCCCTCTGGTCCTGCCCTGCGGTTCGACCCGCAAAGCAATACCTGGCGAGTCGGCGAGCCTCCATACACCGGAGATATGATCGGGCCCGTGGTACACCGACAAGCAGAAAACCCGGACGACATCCCGGCACAGGGACTTGCGCCCCGGACGCAATCGGACATGACAGCGGTTTACATCGACACCCTGAACTACGTCTGGAATAACGACATAACCAATCACCATGGCTATGTGGTCATGCACCGGAAAATGCGACGGGGCGACTCTGTCGGCCCCCCGTCGCATCATGCTTTCATGGACGAAAACGGATCGTATGTCATTGTTGAGGCCCCCACTCACCCCATCGATCGGCCAGCAGAATTGCTGCCCGCATGGACTGACCGCGACATCTGGGATCTCTATGGCCTGCAGGGCGCCGATATCTCCCGTTTTCGCACCGAAGCCGAGCGCACCGGCAAGAAACCTCAGTGGGCCAGGGTCCGGGCCCAGCGGATGGAAAACACCCATCTGTTTGACGAACTGCACCGCTGGTCAGGTCGGGAGATGGACCGCGACATGTTCAATCGCCTCCTGGATCTTCAGAAGCGCACTCCCGCCGAGTGGGTGAAATACCTTGATTCGGTCACCTTGCATCGCAGCACGCCGGCCCCGCAATCCTCATTGCCACGCGTGCCGACACCCGAAACACCCGCCCTGCAAACGCCTTCGCCTCGCCCGCCCACACCCGACACTCCCGAGACGACGGAAGCCACGCCGGGTTTTGGCCATCAGAGTCACTACACCTGGGACATCGACAGCCAGAACTTTCATGGCTATGTAGAAATGCAACGCAAGCCTGGGCTGGACGACAGCCATGGCCCTCTTACCCAAGTGGCGTTTCCTGAAGGCAGCGGACTGACCATCGTCAGCCCCATCAGGTATTCCGCCAGTCAACGAGCGTTTCGCCCCTACTGGCGGGACATCGATATCTGGAACCTGTACCGGATCGAAGGCGCAGATATCCTGCGCTTTCGTCAGGACGTCGCGCTGAACCTGAAACAGCCGGCCTGGGTCAAGCAGCGGGAGCTCTCGTCCCGGCGTGAAGAGTTGCTCGAATACCTGCGGCTTTGGACCAACCCTGACTCTCCGCTCAAATCAAGGGAGCAGGTCATTGCCCGGTTCCAGCCCTACAATCTGTCCACGCAGCAACTCGCGCGACTTTGCAAAGAATTATCGCCAACAGGACAATTCAACAAACTGATCAATGACGAGCTGCCCGGGTGGGTCCAAACCCATCAGGCCCGAACGCTGGTCGTAACCAACCCGAAACAGTTCGCCCCGTTTTTGCCGGAGCTTCATGCCGAAATCATCAGGTTGAGGAATCAGGGAGAAGGCACCAGCCTCCTGAAAGACAGCCTCACCCCACCCTTCTTTCGCGAGCTGTTGCTGCACGGTGGTTTTAAACGCAACAGGCATAATTACCTGTACAGACTCGACATTCCAGCCGTGTTCAAGGTGGACAACCGGACGCCCTTCGAAATCGCCCGGCCCGGTGCCATGGCTGCCCCAACACTGTCGATCGAGGGTTCTACAAGCGAGACCGCCGTCAGTGCGATGTTCAGTCTCAGGACTGCCATGAAATTCGCAAACGAGTCCAATGACGCAACAGGCTCCCTCGATACCCGGACGGACAGCCCGCTGACCGGCAGCGAAGCCCGTCAGAGTAATGAGCCCGCTCCGCTGCCTAGAACCCGTCGCATGATGTTTTGTTACCTGCTCGATACCCGCAATGTCGAGGTCGTCTCGGGGCAAGACAATCGCGCCTATAACCCGACACGGCTCAGTAGAAGGCCGACAGACGACCAGACACTCTTCCCGAGCATGAAAATGGAGGGCCATGTTTCCATGTCTTCCATCGGATTCACGTCGAGACGTGTGTGGCTGGTCAACTCAGACATGACTCGCGCAGCGACCGTGGACGATGTACATGCTCAGGCGATTGAACGCGCCACGGAATCGAGTCGGAGCCATGCAAAGGTCATCGAGGCCCGGACACAGGCAGGAGAATTGAACATGGGCGAATATGACGCGCTGATCGATGAGGTGGCGAAGGCTGGCAAACGAACTATCGAAATGCCGGCAGGGCAGGATATTTTCTCCACCGACATCATTTTCCCGCCCGAGCTGATCAGCCTGCTTTAAGCGGTATCACCGGCTCGACCCTGCCTGATCGAGCCGGTGTTTTTCATAACCCCCCGGTCGCCTGAAACCCCACACCAATCACCGTCAGCAACGACAACGGTAACAGCAGGGTATCGAGCAGCGCACTGGCCGGCAGGTCAACGCCCGGATAACTCGGTGCTTCGGCACCGAACCGGTCCATCGCACAGCACCCGCCGTTCATGGCGTACAGATCCAGCCGCGTGCCGGCGTACACCACCGGCGCGCCAGGTTTGGCGGCATCCAGCGTGCGCGCGGTGGCGCAGCCGGTCAGTTGCAACATCAACAGGATCGCCAGCAGCTTATTCATCGCTGCTCAGATGGTGCTCGCCCCAGCGCGGCAGCATGTCCTGGGGAATGCCCAGCAGATTGAGAATCCGCGCCACCACGAAATCGATCAGGTCATCGATGGTCTGCGGCTGGTGATAGAAGCCCGGCGAAGCAGGCAGGATGGTCACGCCCATGTTCGACAGCTTGAGCATGTGCTCTAGGTGAATGCTCGAATACGGCGCTTCGCGCGGCACCAGAATCAACTGGCGACGCTCCTTCAAGGTCACGTCCGCCGCCCGTTCGATCAGATTGTTGCAGGCGCCGGTGGCGATGGCCGACAAGGTCCCGGTCGAACATGGCACCACCACCATCGCCGCCGGTGCCCCGGAGCCCGAGGCCACCGGCGACATCCAGTCTTCCTTGCCGTACACGCGGATCTGCCCGGCAGCCGCGCCGGTGTATTCGGTGAGGAACGCCTGCATCAACTGTGGCTTGGCCGGCAGCGACACATCCGTCTCGGTGGCCATCACCAGTTGCGCGGCCTTGGAGATCAGGAAGTGCACCTCACGATCCTCGCGCACCAGGCAATCCAGCAGGCGCAAGCCGTACTGGGCGCCGGACGCGCCGGTCATCGCCAGTGTGATGCGTTCCGGGCCGCCGTCCTGAAAGCGAGTATTCATTTCAGCGCCTCGGCGAGTTTGCCGTGCAGGCCGCCGAAGCCGCCGTTGCTCATGATCACCACGTGAGTGCCGGGCTGGGCCTGACTCTTCACGCGTTCGATGATGCCTTCCAGCGAATCGCTGACAATCGACGGCACGGTGCACAGCGCAGCGGTGCCCGCCAGATCCCAGCCGAGGTTGGCCGGGGCGTACCAGATCACCTGATCGGCATCGACCACGCTGTCCGGCAGGCCGTCACGGTGGGCGCCGAGCTTCATCGAGTTGGAGCGTGGTTCGATGATCGCGATCAGCGGCGCATCGCCAATGCGTTTGCGCAGGCCATCAAGGGTGGTGGCAATCGCGGTCGGGTGGTGGGCGAAATCGTCGTAGATGGTGATGCCGCGTACTTCCGCGACTTTTTCCATCCGGCGTTTGACGCTCTTGAACGCACTCAACCCGGCAATGCCCATGGACGGCACGACACCGACGTGGCGTGCGGCGGCCAGGGTTGCCAAGGCGTTGGCAACGTTGTGCTGGCCGGTCAGCTCCCATTCGACCACGCCCTGGGAGACGCCTTCGAACATCACTTCGAACGCCGAGCCGTCATCTTTCAGCAACTTGACCTGCCACTGGCCGCCGGCACCGGTGGTTTGCACCGGGGTCCAGCAGCCCATCTCGATCACGCGCTGCAAGGCCGGTTCGGTGGTCGGGTGGATCACCAGGCCTTCGCTCGGAATGGTCCGCACCAAATGGTGGAACTGCCGCTCGATGGCCGGCAGATCAGGGAAGATGTCAGCGTGATCGAACTCGAGATTGTTGAGGATCGCGGTGCGCGGACGGTAGTGGACGAACTTCGAACGCTTGTCGAAGAACGCACTGTCGTATTCGTCGGCCTCGATCACGAAGAACGGCGTGCCACCCAGACGCGCCGACACCGAGAAGTTCTGCGGTACGCCACCGATCAGGAAGCCCGGGCTCATGCCGGCATGTTCCAGCACCCAGGCGAGCATGCTGCTGGTGGTGGTCTTGCCGTGCGTACCGGCAACCGCCAGCACCCAGCGACCTTGCAGCACGTGGTCGGCCAGCCACTGCGGACCGGAAACATACGGCAGGCCTTTGTTCAGCACATACTCGACTGCCGGATTGCCGCGAGACATGGCGTTGCCGATCACCACCAGATCCGGTGCCGGATCGAGCTGCGCCGGGTCGTAACCCTGGGTCAGCTGAATGCCCTGAGCTTCGAGCTGAGTGCTCATCGGCGGATAGACGTTGGCATCGGAGCCGGTCACGTGATGGCCCAGCTCTTTGGCCAGAACCGCCATCGAGCCCATGAAAGTCCCGCAGATACCCAGAATATGAATGTGCATAGTCGACCTCGTAAAACATGGCCGCAGGGTAGCCCAGGCAGGGGAAAACCGCATCCTCGTTTTCAGGGGGTCAGGCGCTGCGGGCGATCCCGTGCTTGCGCAGCTTTCTATAGAGCGTATTGCGACTGACGCCAAGCTGCTCGGCCGTATGGGTCATATGCCAGCGCGTGTGCTCCAGCACATTGAGCAACGCCAGCCGTTCGGCATCCTCCAGCGGCTGCCCGGACGACGCGTCATCGGCTTTGACCAGCAGCGGCTGCACCTGCCGGAACATCGCAGGCAGATCATCCAGCCCGATCCGCCCCTCATCGCACAACGCCGCCAGCGTGCGCAGCACATTGCGCATCTGCCGCACATTGCCCGGCCAGTTGAACCCGAGCAACGCCCGGCGCGCCGGCTCTTCGATCAGAATCGTTTCTCCACCCGCCTCTTCGGCCAGCAGGAAATCCAGCAATTGGGATTTGTCACTGCGCTCGCGCAATGCCGGCAGCGCCACTTCCAGTCCGTTGAGCCGGTAGTACAGATCCTCACGGAAACTGCCGTCCGCCACTCGCTCCAGCAGATTGCGGTGCGTGGCACTGATGATCCGCACATTGACTGCTTCCGGCTCGCCACCGATCGGCACCACTTGCCGGTCTTCCAGCACTCGCAGCAGACGGGTCTGCAAGGCCAGCGGCATGTCGCCGATTTCATCGAGGAACAGCGTGCCGCCATCGGCCTGCTGCAACTTGCCGCGCATGCCGTCCTTGCGCGCGCCAGTGAAGCTGCCGCCGCGATAGCCGAACAATTCGCTCTCGATCAGGCTTTCGGGAATTGCCGCGCAATTGAGGGCGACGAAAGCATTGCTCGCGCGTTGACTGGCCTGATGCACAGCCTTGGCGAACGCCTCTTTACCCGAGCCGGTTTCGCCGTTGATCAGCAGCGGCACGTCGCGCTCGAACACCCGCAAGGCCTTGCGGAAATCCGCCTGCAGTCCGACATCGCCCAGGCAAATGCCCGCCAGGCGCGGCGCCTCGGGAACTGCCGGTTTCGGCAGGACAGGAGATGGCTTGCGCGCTTCTCCGCGCAATACCGCAAACAGATGCCGCCCGTCGCGGGTACGCAATGGCCAGCTCGCGCTGGCGTGGGCACTGGCGCGCCCGAGCAACTCATCCAGCGAGCAATCGAAAAACGCCTCCACCGGTTTGCCAAGCAAGCCTCCACGAATGTGCCCGAGCAGGTTCAAGGCACTCTGATTGACCGCACTGATCCGCCCTTCCCCGTCAAACGCCAGCAACCCTTCGCTGAACAGCCCGACGGATTCGGCCTGGAGATGAAAACGCAGCAGCCATTGATTATCGAAGCAGCGCAGGAAATAGCAGCTCTCGATCATCTTCGCCGACAGATTGACCAGCGCCATGGTATGGAACTGACTCTGCCGCGAAACGTCCGGCCGCGCCGAGGATACGTCGAGCACTGCCAGCAGTTCGCCGTGGGGGTCAAACACCGGGCTCGCCGAGCAAGTCAGGCCGGTGTGGCGACCACGAAAGTGTTCGTCCTGATGGATGGTCAGGGCCTGGCGTTCCACCAGGCAGGTGCCGATGCCGTTGGTGCCTTCGCAGGCTTCGCTCCAGTCGGAACCCAGCCACAGTCCGGCGCGTTCGAAGATCTTGCGTTCGGAAGGTGCAGTGACGCAGTTGAGGATCACCCCGCGCGCATCGGTCAGCAGCACCGCGTGGCCGGCGCCGGAGAGTTGTTGATGCAGGCTGCTCATTTCATTGCCGGCGATCTGCAACACCTGTTGCAGGCGTTCGCGGCTTTCGAGGACGCGTCCGTGTTCGAGTACGGTCGGCGCCATGGTCAGGGCCGGGTCGAGGTGATAGTCCTCAAGACAACGCAGCCACGAGCGGGCGATCGACGGGTCGGCACCGGGGCCATGCAGGTGCGGCTTGCCCTGGGTGACGGTGAGAACCTGTCGGGCATGGCGACTCAAATGGTTGTCGTGCATTTCTTATTATTCTCCCCGAGGCTCATCGGCCCATGCGTGAAGTGGTGCCCAGCATCCTCCAGCCAACCGGTCTTTGCAATGCTGGCAAGACCGCCCGGTCACGGGTTGTGCCAGAAGCGGTACAAACTGTCACCCGAGCTGTACCGATACCGTCACAGACGCTTGCCATTTGTCCGACAGAAATCACGCAAGGCCTTGATTTGCCTGCCCTGCACGGCAGTGGCCCGACCTTTGCTCTACGCTTAAAGCAAGCGCACATGCGCGTTTCTCTAATAAGTACAAAGCCAAGGAGAACATCATCATGCGTTACGCTCACCCCGGTACTGAAGGCGCCAAAGTCTCGTTCAAGAGCAAGTACGGTAACTACATCGGCGGCGAGTTCGTCGCGCCTGTCAAAGGTCAGTACTTCACCAACACCTCGCCAGTGAATGGCCAGCCGATTGCCGAATTCCCGCGTTCCACTGCCGAAGACATCGAAAAGGCGCTGGACGCCGCCCACGCTGCTGCCGATGCCTGGGGCTCGACCTCCGCCCAGGCCCGCTCGCTGATCCTGCTGAAAATCGCCGACCGCATCGAACAGAACCTCGAAACCCTGGCGATCACCGAAACCTGGGACAACGGCAAAGCCATCCGCGAAACCCTCAACGCCGACATCCCGCTGGCCGCCGACCACTTCCGCTATTTCGCCGGGTGCCTGCGCGCCCAGGAAGGCAGCGCCGCCGAAATCGATGGCAACACCGTGGCTTATCACATCCATGAACCGCTGGGCGTGGTCGGCCAGATCATCCCGTGGAACTTCCCGATCCTGATGGCCGCGTGGAAACTCGCCCCGGCCCTGGCCGCGGGCAACTGCGTGGTGCTCAAACCTGCCGAACAAACGCCGCTGGGCATCAGCGTGCTGCTGGAACTGATCGGTGACCTGCTGCCGCCGGGCGTGCTCAACGTGGTGCAAGGGTTCGGCAAAGAAGCCGGCGAAGCCCTGGCCACCAGCAAGCGCATCGCCAAGATTGCCTTCACCGGCTCGACCCCGGTCGGCTCGCACATCATGAAATGCGCCGCCGAGAACATCATCCCGTCCACCGTGGAACTGGGCGGCAAGTCGCCGAACATCTTCTTCGAAGACATCATGCAGGCCGAGCCAAGCTTCATCGAGAAAGCTGCCGAAGGTCTGGTGCTGGCGTTCTTCAACCAGGGCGAAGTCTGCACCTGCCCTTCCCGCGCGCTGGTTCAGGAGTCGATCTATCCGCAGTTCATGGAAGCGGTGATGAAGAAAGTCAGCCAGATCAAACGTGGCGACCCGCTCGACACCGACACCATGGTTGGTGCCCAGGCGTCCGAGCAGCAATTCGACAAGATCCTTTCGTACCTGGAAATCGCCAAGGGCGAAGGTGCCGAGCTGCTGACCGGCGGCAAGGTGGAAAAACTCGAAGGCAACCTGGCTTCCGGTTATTACATCCAGCCGACCCTGCTCAAGGGCACCAACAAGATGCGTGTGTTCCAGGAAGAAATCTTCGGCCCGGTGGTGAGCATCACCACCTTCAAGGACGAAGCCGAAGCCCTGGCGATTGCCAACGACACCGAGTTCGGCCTGGGCGCCGGCCTCTGGACCCGCGACATCAACCGCGCCTATCGCATGGGCCGCGCCATCAAGGCCGGTCGTGTGTGGACCAACTGCTACCACCTGTACCCGGCGCACGCCGCGTTCGGCGGGTACAAGAAGTCCGGCGTCGGTCGTGAAACCCACAAGATGATGCTCGATCACTACCAGCAGACCAAAAACCTGCTGGTGAGCTACGACATCAACCCGCTGGGCTTCTTCTAAAAAACCGGGCGGTGCCGAAATATCGGCGCCGCCCCTTTCATCCCGATGACAAACCCTGGCCTGGCCGCTCTGGCACGGGCCTTGCGTACCTGTCATTCAGGATTTGCATGAAAACTGCCGCTGCGTGAACAGCATCCATCCACTCAACCGCTGCACCCGAAAGTCCAACAGATCGAACAATAAAAAAGACAGAGAGGACTTATGACTTCCACCACACAACTCAAACCCACACTCGGCACCCTGCATCTCTGGGGCATTGCCGTCGGCCTGGTGATTTCCGGCGAATACTTCGGCTGGAGTTACGGCTGGGGCACCGCAGGCACCCTGGGTTTCCTGGTCACGGCCCTGATGGTTGCGACCATGTACACCTGCTTCATCTTCAGTTTCACCGAACTGACCACCGCGATTCCCCATGCGGGCGGGCCGTTTGCCTACAGCCGCCGGGCATTCGGTGAAAAAGGCGGATTGATCGCCGGGATTGCCACCCTGATCGAGTTCGTCTTCGCCCCGCCGGCCATCGCCATGGCCATCGGCGCCTATCTCAACGTGCAATATCCGGAGCTTGATCCGAAAGTCGCGGCGGTCGGCGCGTATTTCGTGTTCATGACCCTGAACATCCTCGGCGTCAGCATCGCCGCGACCTTCGAACTGGTAGTCACCGTACTCGCCGTCGCTGAACTGCTGGTGTTCATGGGCGTGGTTGCGCCGGGCTTCAGCTTCAGCAACTTCGTGCTCAATGGCTGGTCGGGTTCCAGTGAATTCAGTCTCGGCTCGATTCCCGGGATCTTCGCCGCCATTCCTTTCGCGATCTGGTTTTTCCTCGCCATCGAGGGCGCGGCCATGGCGGCCGAGGAAGCCAAGGACCCGAAACGCACGATTCCCAAGGCCTATGTCAGCGGCATCCTGACCCTGGTGTTCCTGGCTATCGGCGTAATGGTGATGGCCGGTGGTGTCGGCGACTGGCGACAACTGGCGAACATCAACGACCCGCTGCCCCAGGCGATGAAAGCGGTGGTCGGCAACAACTCGACGTGGATGCACATGCTGGTGTGGATCGGTCTTTTCGGGCTGGTGGCGAGTTTCCACGGGATCATCCTCGGCTATTCGCGGCAGTTCTTTGCCCTGGCGCGGGCCGGTTATCTGCCGAAAAGCCTGGCCAAGCTCTCGCGCTTCCAGACCCCGCACCGGGCGATCCTGGCCGGCGGCGTGATCGGCATTGCGGCGATCTACAGCGACGGACTGGTCAATCTGCAAGGCATGAGCCTCACCGCCGCGATGATCACCATGTCGGTGTTCGGCGCCATCGTGATGTACATCATCAGCATGCTCAGCCTGTTCAAACTGCGTAAAACCGAGCCGAACCTTGAGCGCACCTTCCGCGCTCCGGGCTATCCGATCGTGCCGGGGATCGCACTGTTTCTGGCAGTGGTGTGCCTGGTGGCGATGGCCTGGTTCAACACCCTGATCGGTGGCGTGTTCCTCGGGTTCATGGCTGCCGGTTACCTGTATTTCCAGCTGACCGCCAAGCAACGCTCCGAAGCACCGGCAGACGCTATGCTCGAAGGTATCTAGAAGTTGCACCGGCACCGGGCCTCAGGCTCGGTGCCTGCACTAAAAGCATTCATTCAGGAGGACCGCGCCCCATGGCCGCATTTGCCCATACCGTCGGCGCCCAGACCTACCGCTTCGACAGCCTCAAGGACGTGATGGCCAAGGCCAGCCCGGCGCGCTCCGGGGACTTTCTGGCCGGCGTCGCCACGCTCAACGATGGCGAGCGGGTCGCCGCGCAAATGGCGCTGGCCGACATCCCGCTGACGCATTTCCTGCAGGAAGCGCTGATTCCCTACGAGTCCGATGAAGTCACCCGGCTGATCATCGACAGCCATGACAAACAGGCCTTTGCAGTTGTCAGCCATCTCACGGTGGGCGGTTTTCGCGACTGGTTGCTGAGCGAAGCGGCCGACGAATCCAGCCTGCGTGCCCTCGCCCCCGGCCTGACGCCAGAAATGGTCGCCGCCGTGTCGAAGATCATGCGCGTACAGGATCTGGTGCTGGTAGCGCAGAAGATCCGCGTCGTGACGAAATTCCGTGGCACCCTCGGCCTGCGCGGGCGGTTATCCACAAGGCTGCAACCCAATCACCCGACCGACGAACCGTCCGGCATCGCCGCGAGCATTCTCGACGGTCTGCTGTACGGCAACGGTGACGCGATGATCGGCATCAACCCGGCCACCGACAGCATCGCCTCGATCTGCGCGATGCTGGAAATGCTCGACGCGATCATCCAGCGCTACGACATTCCGACCCAGGCCTGCGTGCTGACCCACGTCACCACCTCTATAGAAGCGATCAACCGTGGAGTGCCGCTGGATCTGGTGTTCCAGTCGATTGCCGGCACCGAAGCGGCAAACGCCAGTTTCGGTATCAACCTGAACGTGTTGCAGGAAGGTTATGAAGCGGGCCTGAGCCTCAATCGCGGCACGCTCGGGCAGAACCTGATGTATTTCGAGACCGGCCAGGGCAGCGCGCTGTCGGCCAACGCCCACCACGGCGTCGATCAACAGACCTGCGAAACCCGGGCCTACGCCGTGGCACGACATTTCAAACCGTTTCTGGTGAACACCGTCGTAGGCTTCATTGGTCCGGAATACCTCTACAACGGCAAACAGATCATCCGCGCCGGCCTCGAAGACCACTTCTGCGGCAAGTTGCTGGGCGTGCCGATGGGCTGCGACATCTGCTACACCAACCACGCCGAGGCCGATCAAGATGACATGGATACCCTGCTGACCCTGCTGGGCGTGGCGGGGATCAACTTCATCATGGGCATCCCCGGCTCCGACGACATCATGCTCAACTACCAGACCACCTCGTTCCACGACGCGCTCTATGCGCGCCAGACTCTGGGCCTGAAACCGGCGCCGGAGTTCGAGCAGTGGCTGGCGAACATGGGCATCTTCACCCAGGCGGACGGCAAGGTCCGCTTCGGCAACAATCTGCCGCCGGCGTTTCGCCAGGCGTTGGCGCAACTGGGATGAGTCAGATGGAAAAACCGCCCGTCGATCCACAGAACCCCTGGCTTGAGCTGCGTCGCCTGACCCCGGCGCGGATCGCCCTCGGCCGCACCGGCACCAGCCTGCCGACCAGGGCGCAGCTGGATTTCCAGTTCGCCCACGCACAGGCCCGGGATGCCGTGCATCTACCGTTCGATCATGCCGGGCTCAGCGCCCAATTGACCGAGCGCCAGCGCGACAGCCTGCTGCTGCACAGCGCGGCGACGGATCGCAACAGCTACCTGCAACGCCCGGATCTGGGGCGCAAGTTGAGCGATCAATCGGCGCAAGCCCTGCGCGAATATGCGCTAGCACATCCGGGCGGGGTGGATCTGGTCATTGTCGTGGCTGATGGCCTTTCGGCGCTGGCGGTGCATCGCCATACCTTGCCGTTCATCTCCCGACTGGAAGAACAGATGACCGCCGACGAATGGTCAATCGCACCGGTGGTGCTGGTTGAGCAAGGTCGGGTGGCGGTTGGCGATGAAATCGGCCAGTTGCTGGGGGCAAAAATGGTCGTGATGCTGATCGGAGAGCGCCCCGGACTCAGTTCACCGGACAGCCTCGGTTTATATTTCACCTACAATCCAAAGGTCGGCCTCACCGATGCCTACCGCAATTGCATCTCCAATGTGCGGCTTGAAGGCTTGAGCTACGGCATGGCGGCCCACCGCCTGCTGTATCTGATGCGCGAAGCCTGTCGGCGGCAGCTGTCGGGGGTCAATCTGAAGGACGAAGCGCAGGTTCAGACGCTGGAATCGGAAGCCGGTGCAGACATGAAGAGTAATTTCCTACTCGATCCGCCCCCCGCCTGAACCGTTTCCGCATTGCCTTACTGCGCCGGTTTCAGGCAGGATCGATGCACGGCCGCCCGGGTTTCCCATCGCCGTCAGAGCAGTTGAAGACAGCCACTTGAAGACGAGACCTATCATGCGGATTATTCAAGCGACCCTCGAACACCTGGACCTGCTGGCCCCGCTGTTCGTCAAATATCGTGAGTTCTACGGTGCACTGCCTTATCCGGACTCGTCCCGGGCCTTCCTCGAAAAACGCCTTCGGCGCAAGGAATCGGTCATTTATCTGGCCCTGGCCGATGACGACGACAAAAAGCTCATGGGCTTCTGCCAGCTCTACCCGAGCTTTTCCTCGCTGTCGCTCAAGCGCGTGTGGATCCTCAACGACATCTATGTCGCCGAAGATGCCCGCCGCCAACTGGTCGCCGACAACCTGATCCGCACCGCCAAGCGCATGGCCAAGGAAACCCAGGCCGTGCGGATGCGCGTTTCCACCAGCAGCGACAACGAAGTGGCGCAGAAAACCTACGAATCCATCGGATTCAAGGAAGACACCGAGTTCAAGAACTACATTTTGCCGATCAGCGACGAACTCTGATTTTTTCTAACAGTGCGGATGCAGGCCTTTGTGGCGAAGGTACAAACGCCCTCGCCACAAAGGCCTGCACCTCGCTCCCCCCCTCGAAATGCCCCGCTACAAAACCAACGCGCTTTTCACCTATCAGATCGTATAATCCTGTGCTTTCCGGCTTGTAAGAAAAACTACACCCGCTTGTAGGCTTACACCGAATCATCCGCACAGGCCTGCCGAGTCGGGCCATCACCACAGGTGCCCACATGGATTTCAACCCGATCGACATCATTCTGCATCTCGACGTCTACCTCGACATGCTGGTGAACAACTATGGGACCTGGATCTACGCCATCCTGTTTCTGGTCATCTTTTGTGAAACCGGCCTGGTGGTCACGCCGTTCCTGCCGGGCGATTCGTTGCTGTTCATCGCCGGCGCAGTGGCCGCAGGCGGCGGCATGGACCCGGTGCTGCTGGCGGGTCTGCTGATGCTGGCCGCGATCCTCGGCGACAGTACCAACTACGTGATCGGACGAACGGCAGGGGAAAAACTGTTCAGCAATCCGAACTCGAAGATTTTCCGTCGCGACTATCTGCAACAGACTCATGACTTCTACGACAAGCACGGCGGCAAAACCGTGACCCTGGCGCGCTTCCTGCCGATCATCCGTACGTTTGCGCCGTTCGTCGCCGGTGTCGCCAAAATGCCTTACCCGCGTTTCTTCGGTTTCAGCGTATTCGGCACCATCCTGTGGGTCGGCGGGCTGGTGACCCTGGGCTACTTCTTCGGCAACGTACCGTTCATCAAGAAGAACCTGTCGCTGCTGGTGGTGGGCATCATCCTGCTGTCGCTGGTGCCGATGATCATCGGCATGCTGCGCAGCCGCCTCGGCGGCGCCAAAGCCCAATCGCACTAATTCGATGTGGTCGTTGAGCGCCTGGCGACGCCGGCGCACTCTGGCGAAGCACCCGATTGCCGATGACATGTGGCAGCGGGTGCGTCACCACTTGAGCTTCCTCGACGGCATCAGCGCCACGGAAGATCAGTGGCTGCGCGAAGCCAGCGTCCTGTTCCTCGAAGACAAGCACCTGACCGCCCTGCCCGGCGTCGAACTGCACCAGGAACAGCGCCTGCTGCTCGCCGCCCAGGCGCAATTACCACTTTTGCACCTTGGCGATCTGAACTGGTATCAGGGCTTCCACGAAATCATTCTGTACCCCGACGACTTTCTCAGCCCCCAGCGTCATCGCGATGCCAGTGGCGTCGAACATGAGTGGGACGGCGAACACAGCGGTGAAGCCTGGCAACAAGGGCCGATCATCCTCGCCTGGCCCGGGGTGATGGCCAGTGGTGGCTGGGAAGGCTACAACCTGGTGATCCACGAGCTGGCGCACAAACTCGACATGCTCAACGGCACCGCCAACGGCCTGCCGCCGCTGCACGCCGACATGCGGGTCAGCGACTGGGCCGAGGTCATGCAAAAGGCTTATGACGACCTCAACCGCCAGCTCGACCGCCATCCGGACGCCGAAACCGCCATCGACCCCTATGCCGCCGAGAACCCGGCCGAGTTCTTCGCCGTCACCAGCGAGTACTTTTTCAGCGCCCCGGATCTGCTGCACGAGGCTTATCCACAGGTGTATGCGCAGCTACAGCTTTTCTACCGACAGGATCCGCTGGCCCGACTGAAGCAACTTCAGGCTACCGACCCGGTCTATCAGGCACACGAGTAAGGCCTGGACGACCTTCGGTGCATGGCATCGCGGGTGGAATATGCCTATAATCGCCGCCACTTTTTGGTCAATCCGGCCAAGTGTTTTGGTCTACTAACGGGGGCAACGCCCAATGAGCTACAGCAAGATTCCGGCTGGCAAAGACCTGCCGAACGACATCTACGTCGCGATCGAGATCCCGGCCAACCACGCGCCGATCAAATACGAAATCGACAAAGACAGCGATTGCCTGTTCGTTGACCGTTTCATGGCCACCCCGATGTTCTACCCGGCCAACTACGGTTACATCCCGAACACCCTGGCTGACGACGGTGATCCCCTGGACGTGCTGGTTGTAACCCCTTACCCGGTTGCTCCAGGTTCGGTGATCCGCGCGCGTCCGGTCGGCATCCTGAACATGACCGACGACGGCGGCGGCGATGCCAAAGTCATCGCAGTCCCACACGACAAGCTGTCCCAGCTGTACGTGGACGTTAAGGAATACACCGACCTGCCAGCCCTGCTGATCCAGCAGATCGAGCACTTCTTCGCGAACTACAAAGATCTCGAAAAAGGCAAATGGGTGAAAATCGAAGGCTGGGACGGCGCTGACGCTGCCCGCGCCGCGATCACCAAGTCGGTTGCTGCCTACAAAGGCTAAGCCTCGCGACCTGCGACACGCTTGAAAAAAACCCCGGTTGATCCGGGGTTTTTTGTGCCTGGCTGGCGGGGTCTTAAACGACTTGTTTATGGCGCCCTACAGAAAAGTTTTGCTGTGTGTAATTTCCCACAAGTACGTCTTACATCCCGTCGCAAAATTTGCCTCGATTTTGAACGCAAGGTTTATTCAAACCGCTCTAGGCCGGCCGTAGACTCGTGTTTATGAGAAAGAACACTAGCGGTCCAAGATTCAAGGCACTCCTGGAAGCTGCGAACATCACCACCACGGGATTCGCAAAGTTCTGGGGCACGGAAGCCCAAAACGTTCATAACTGGTACACCCGGGGCGTGCCCGCGTACCGCATGGAAGAAGTCGCACGCCTGCTGTCCGTCAACAGCCAGTGGCTGAAGACCGGCGAAGGTCCGAAGGAAGCACCGCACCTGTACACCGCCGGCGACACACTGGATACACAGGCGATTCAGGGCGTCTATACGGTGCTCGAACCCAGCGACATCGAGCTGCCGCTCTACAAGGAAGCCCCGACTGCCCCTGGCTCCGACAAGACCCACGTCATCAAGGATCCGGAGCAAACCATCCGCCTGCCCCGCAGCCACCTCGAAGCCCTGGAAATCCGCCACACCGACGCCATCTGCACCCACATGATCGGCAACAGCATGGCCGAGAAGATCGAAGACGGTTCCACCCTCGCCATCGACCGCGGCCTCACCCAGGTGGTGGACGGCGAAATCTACGCCATCGAACACGACGGCATGCTGCGCATCAAATACCTGCACCGCATGCCCGGCAACGCCCTGCGCCTGCGCAGCCACAACAGCGCCGAATACCCGGACGAAATCTTCCGCGCCGCGCAGATCGAAGAGCAGAGGATTCATGTGCTGGGGTGGGTGTTCTGGTGGTCGACCCTGGGCAAGCGGCGGCCGGTGGTGCCGTTTCTCTGAGTCACCCGGTGTGGTGGGAGCCAGCCTGCTGGCGATGAGGCCCTGAAAGTCGGTACAAATCCCGGATTTTCTCCAGTTTGATCGCTCTAAACCGCACTTCAAGCTGGGAATCAGAAGCAAAACTCAGTATCCTGCGCCCCACATTCGCGCATCGACCCGCCAAGCGGCCCAGATGACGCCTGACGCGGCAGACCACTGTCTGACCAAGTCCCACAGCCGGACGCAAGATCCGGGTGTACGTTTTGAAGGCTGGCGCGGTTTACCAAAAATAAACCAAGCCAGTCCCCGAGAAGCCGGCCACAAGCCGGCTTTTTAATGCCTGTCGGAAAGTGGTTTTCGAGAGCCGTTCAGCCAATTGCTGATCAACACACAAATTGGGCAGGCGCTACTTGCACAATTGTTCAGCAAAAAAGCTCTTGGCAATTACGAAGCTTAAAGCACTACAAGGACGTTCCAGATTGCTCCTATTTGCCCTGAGTTCACGCCTGAAATACGTCGGACTGGTTTCGACTATATGTCTCAACCTGACAGCATGCGTGGGAGTAGGCGTTTCCCTCCCTGAAAAAACCACACTCAAAACCGACGCCTACAGAGCACAAAGCTACCGCTCGAATCCCCCACAGATCACCAGAACAGCAAAATCGACACCCGCCCGAGAATGGTGCGGAATTACTGTCTGGGCGCTGGTAGTTCCGGTGCCGTTGAAGCTGCCAGTGTGCACGTCGTACTCCGAGCAATCCTTCGGCAAGGACGAGTTCGGAAACGAAGTCGTTCTGCTCGACACCGAGCAAAAAGTGCCATCTCCGCTATACGCTTGTGGTCCACTCATGGTGCTGGGACCCATCGTTCACGGATATGAAGGCAATGCACTGTGCGGCGTTTTCCCCGATTGACTCACGGATAGCTGAACGACTTCACCAACGTCAACTCCCCCACCGCCCGCATCGGCACCACGAACGTCTCCATCTTCTCGCTAGGCGTCCCCTCCTCGGTAATCACCGTCACCTGCGCGGTAGTCAGCGGCTGTACCGCTTCTTCCCCGCCCTCGTCATCCCCGCGATACCCACCGCCGAAGTAGTTCACATACACCAAATACTGCCCCTTGATCGGCGCCGGCATGGCGAAGATTTCCGGGCCGTAACCGGTGGTCACGTCGACGTCCAGCGCGGCGCCGTTGGGGGCGACGCGGTCGCCGTACCAGATGTGTGCGCCGTCAGGTGTGATCAGGTGCAGGTCGAGGTCGGTGCCGTCGCTGTCCCAGGACAGCAGCACGCGCAGTTTGGCCGGAGTGGCGCCGCCGTTGGCGTTGAGGAATTGGGTGCGGTGGCGTTGCTGGCCGTCGGGGCTGCGGACTTCGACGCTGTTGCTGCCTTTGGGGAAGGAGAACGGGCGGTCGAAGCGGCCGCTGTCGTCGATTTTCAGCGGCATGCTGACGCCATTGACGATCAGCCGGCCGGGCTCTTTGCTTTTCGGTGTGGCCTTGATTTCACCGCTGATACGGGCGGTGTTGGCCTGGCCGACCGGGGTGTTCACCGAGGAAGCCGGGTAGTTGACGGTCTGGCGGAAATTTTCGCCTTCGCCCTCGGGTGCGCCGCTGCGCCAGCCGCCGACCGGGGTGTCGAGTTTGACGCTGTCGGCGGCCATCGCCATCGGCCATGCATTGAGGGCGCAGAGCAACAGCAAGACCTGTGGATAACGGAGTGTCATGGTCTATTCCAGCAAAAGGTGACGGGCGAGCCCTTCGATATAGGTTTCATCCTGGCCGTTGGGGTGTGCTTCAAAGGCCAGGTGCAGGTATTCGTGAGTCAGGTCGAGGCGGTCCTGCAACGACAGCACGCCGCGCACGTAGATGCGCTGGCGTTCGCGGTCGACGAAGGGACGGCCGAACGCGAGCTTGCAGACGGCGAAAGTGCTGACTTCGTTGTAGCCGGTTTCGCTTTCCAGCCTTGGACGCCAGCCGCGCCGTTGTTTTTGCAGCCAGTCTTGCGCGGCGGGCAGCGCTTCGCAGGATGCCACCGGGTTGTCCCAACGGCTAAGGCTGGCGCGCGGATAGGCGTGCAGCAGAATCGCGTCGTAGCGCTGGCCGGCGTTGGCTTGTTCGACGGCTTGTTGCCAGGCCAGCTTGTCGGGGCCGGGTTGATCGGAGTGATAGGTGACAGTGCTCCCGGCCAACACCAGATCCGCCGTCCACGCGGCGATGTTGCGCGATTCGGCGGAAGCAGGACGAGGGGCGACGCGCTGGCGGGTGCTGCTGTCGTCGATGCTCAGGCATTCGCCGTTGCGCGTGGCGTTTTGCAGCAGATACGTGCGGATCGCCACGGCCAATGCTTTAGCCGCTTCGGCAGGTTCCGGTTTGGCTTCACGCTCAAGAACTCGAGCGACGTACTCTTCACGATCCAGCCGCGCCACAAGCTTGTCGTTGAGCAGAAACAGTTCCCCGTCGCTGTGGATATCCAGCGCATTGCCGTTGGCGAATTCGACGCGGTAATCACCCTGCAACGGGCCGGAACCCGCCACCCGATCACCGGCCAGAACCCGGGTAACGGGATAACGCGAAAACAGACCGACCTCGACACATCGCCCCGCGTCCGCCGGCCAGGAAGCAGGCAAAACCGTCGCCAACGCCGAACCGTAATGCCGCAGCACCATCTGACTGGTGCCCCGGCCACCGGCCCAGATCGGCGAGCCATCCGCCGTCCAGCCAGCGAAACCGCCCTGACGTGATTGCGGATCCTGATCGCCGAGCCAGCTCCAGGTTTTCACCCGCAAACGTCCGCCGAGTTCACCGACGACATTGCCGTCCGCCGCGTTCAGCACCACGTCGAGCAGCACACGACGCATCTGATCCTGAGCCGGCAACCAGGACAAAACCTTCAGCAAGTCCGCCACGGACACCCGGGTAGCCGGTTGAACCGATGGCAGGTCCAGCAACCACGACGGCGCCTGTCGCGCCTGCCAATAGGTTTTCCAGTCGCCAGCGGTTATGCCCAACCGCGCCGGTTCGAAATACAACCCGCAGGATTTCACCAGCGCCTGATCACGCTCGATCTTCCCGCCCGCGGCGCAGCAATAGACTTCTTCCTTCGACTGTCCGCGACATTCATACGCCGATTCCCGCGCACCGGTATCCACCAGCCAGGCGTAGACAAACACTTTCCACAGACTGCCCAGCGGCGTATCCAGCGATGACGGCAACGGCTCGCGAGCGGTCAGTTGCGTGGTGTTCAGCGACAGCAACTCGCCTTTGTAGGCCACGCGCAGCGGTTCATCCTGCGCCGTCGCCAGCGCAGGAATCAGACACAGCATCAGCCACAGCAGCGGCCGGTTCATGTCAGTTGACCGTGACCTGACCGAGGGCGGCTTTCGCTTCCTGGGCCTGATGCTGCGGCGCGTAGACCTGAGTGAAACGCACCGGCGGCAGGTTGAACTGGCCTTTCTGCGAGAAGCGCACCAGATGCCGCAGACGCAATTCACCGCTCAGCGCATCCACCGGCACCGCGTAGGCCAGTTGGCCCGGTTCGAAACGCGCTTTCTCCAGCGCGGTCGGCTCGGTGCCGTCCCTGCCCTGCAACTTGATGCCCCACGTGGTGCGCTCGACATCGGCGCCCGGTGGCAGCGGCACTTCGAGCATGCCGTAGCGCAGCGGTTTCGGTGCCTTGCTGGTGAGGATCACTTCGTCCAGGTACAGGCTGTCGCTGGACAGCGGTTTGGTGCCGACCGGCTCCAGTTTGAAGGTGAAGGCTTCGTCACCCGGCACCAGACGCGACAGGCGACGAGTGATGGTCACGGCCATCGGATCGACCGCCGGCTGCTGGGTCTGGTAACTCAGCGCGGCACGTAACGGACGCTCCTGAGTGCCCGACACCGACAACACGCTCGGCACCGGCGCCGCACCTTGCCACGTCCAGTACATCTCGCCGGTCGCGCCGTAGTTTTTCTTCCAGCCTTCGCCCGGCGCCAGCGCGATGGTCGGCGACGCCTGGGCAATGCTGCGTTGCAGCCAGCTCAGCGCCAGCGCACGTTCGAGGGTCGATTGCTGTGGCAACAGGCGTTGCAGCAGCGCTGTCGCACGAGCCTGATCGAACGGTTGCAGCGACAGGTTCAATGCTTCGACAAACGGTTGAGAGCTGACGGCCAAACGCTGTTGCGCAGCGCCCATCTGACGATTGAACGCGTCGGGCAAAGCGACTTTCGACTGGGTCGCCAGCGAGGCGGTCAAGACCCGCGCCGCCGCCAGACCGAGTGCCGAATCCGGATCGCTCATCACCAGGCTGTCTTCACCGTCGTCCATCAGGTTCGCGGCATTGCCTTCCCCGGCCTTGGCCAGATCGTCCATCAAGCCGCTGAGCAGCGTGTTGACCGGCAGATGCATCTGTTTGGCGAACGACAGGATCAGCGCCCGTTGCAGCAATGGCGTATTCGGCGCCTGCTTGGCATAGACCTCCAGTACCCGCTGCCAGTGCTCCGGCGGCAGGGTCAGTTCCAGCACCTGACTGGCGTTCCAGTCGGCGTAGTAGGCGTAAGCTGTGAGGAACGCATCGGGCTCGCCGTCGAAGCCCCACCAGGTGAAGCTCGCCGACGGCCCGGCCATTTGCACCAGCCGCAGACGGCTGTTCTGCATGATCAGGCGCAAGCGATCGCGGATCTGCGGGCTCGACGCCAGCGACGGATAAGCGATGCTCAGCGGCAGCAAGCGACTGGCGGTCTGCTCGACGCCGCCGTACGGATAGCTGAGCAGATCGTCGAGGGCCGAACGGAACAGCGCTTGCGGGCTGTCATCCAGACGCAGGCGAATGTCGGTGGCGTCCGCCGGCAGGCTCAACGGCGTGTCGCCGCTGGCTACCTCAATGCTCTGGGTCTGCGTCACTTGCCAGCCTTCGCCGGTCGCGGTCAGGCGCACCGCGAGGGCGTCGGCGGTCTTGCCGTCCTGCACCAGCTCGGCGGTCCATTCGCCGGAGGCCAAGGCGAAGGCCGGCAGCGGCAGGTAGTTGATGCCGTTGTTGAGGGTCACCGGCAGGCGCTGTTCGGCGCCGGCGTAGTGGGTCACCAGTTCAGCCTTGACCGGTTTCTCGGCCTGGCTGAAGGCGAACACGCCGAGTTGCGGCTGATCGCCATTGCGGAATTTGCTCGGGCCGCTCCACTTCAGGTACAGCGGTTTTTCCGAGCGCACGAACTGCTTCTTCTGCCCGACCTGACCGTCATCGGCAATCGCCCGCGCGGTGATGCGCCAGCGGGTCAGCGAGTCCGGCATCTTGAAAGTGAAGCGAGTCTTGCCGTCGGCGTCGGTCAGCAACTCTGGCTGCCACGCAGCGGTATCGACGTCTTCGCGGCGCGGCCGCTCCAGCACTTTCACCCCACGCTCGCTGCGATTGGCCTTGCCCGGTGCACCGGGGCTGCCCGGCAGTGCCACGTCGTAGCTGATGAACGACAGGCTGGCGCTGGTGCGCACGTTGTTGCGGCGCGGGTGATAGAAGAACTGGTCGATGGTCGGCGCGACTTCCGGTTGCAGCGCGTAGACCATTTCGTCGACCACGCTGACCGTCAGGTGCGCCGGCACAGCCTTGCCGGCGAACTGCGTGGTCAGGTCGACTGTCACGGTATCGCCCGGCTGATACGTCTCTTTGTCAGTCTTGATCGCCACGTCGATCTGCGGCGCGACGACCTTGATCCCGGCGTTCTGGAAGCTGTACTGACCGCCCTTGGTGTACAGCACCGAGAACGTCAGGTTCGGCGCGAAGTTGTCTTTCACCGGGATGCGTGCGCGGTATTGGGTGTCGCTGAGTTTTTCCAGTTTCAGCCAGTCGCCGCCCTTGGCCAGCAGCGCGGTAGCTTCGACCTTGTCGCGCTCCAGCGACAGCAGTGCATCGCTGACCGGCTCCGGGAAGGTGATCAACGCCAGTGCTTCGTCACCGGCCTTGTACTCCGGCTTGTCGAGGACGATTTCCACGGTGCCCGGCACAGCCTTGACGCCGTCGCCGGTGACCGAATGACCGGTGCCACCGAGCACCCGGCCGAACTGATCCTTCAGCGACAGGTTGTAGGTCCCCGGACGATCGAACGTCACGCTGAAGCCTTTGTCTTTCGCCGCCAGTTTGCCTTCGCCGGTGGTCTGGTCTTCCAGACGCACCCAGCTGTAGCCGCTCGGCACCACGGCCTGCGCCTGTTCGCTGCCGCCCTCGTTGGCGTAGCTGAACGCGACCTTGTCACCGACCGCGCTGAAGCGCTGCGGCGCGGTCAGGCGGAAGCTGGCGGCGCCACGGTCGATGAGGATTTCCTTGGTGGTCTTGACCCGATACGCCGCGCCATCGCTGGCGAACACGGTGAGCATGTAGCGGCTCGGCTTGTCGGCGGCCGGCAGGTCGAGGGACGCATTGCCTTTGCTGTCGGTGGTCAGTTCGGTGCTGGTCAGTTCCACCGGGAATTGCCCGAGGTATTGCAGTTCGTTGTCGACCATCGACAATTGCTGGGCGCGCAGGCTCAGGGTCAGTTTGGCGTTGGCCACCGGCTTGCCGTCCGGGTACAGCAGCACCAGGCTGCCCTTCACCGGATCGCCAGTGCGGTAATCCTGCTTGGCCAGGTTCAGCGAGATTTCGAAGTGCGGTTTGATGTACTCGGCTACCCGGAACGCGCTGCTGTAGGCCTGATCCTTGTAGTTGAAACGCAGCTCATAACCACCGGCCACCGCGTTGTCCGGCAACTGGAAACGGCCCTGGGTGCCAGCCTTGGAATCCAGCTTCAGATCGAGACGCTGCAACTCGGTGCCGGTAGCATCGAGCACACTGACATTGACGTCCGCCGCACCCGGCAACACCGAATCCCGGGCGTTCTTGAATTCACGGCCGACGATTTTCAGCGACACCCAATCGCCCGGGCGATACAGCGGCCGGTCGGTGAAGGCATAGAGTTTGGTGTCGTAGATTTCGCTGTCGTAATAGAAGTTTTCCGAGACAAATACGCCGCCCTCTTCGTCCTCGCCGATGACGAAGGAACGCTCCGGGCTGACGTGTTTCAGGCGCAGCAGACCATCAGTATCGGTAGCACCGCTGCTCATTACGCCGAGGCCGTCGGTCCACAGCACATTGACCTTCGGCACCGAGCTGCCTTCGTGTTTGCGCGCGGCCCACACCAGCAATTCATCACCGGCAATCTTGCTCACCGCGACGGTGTTGGAAACGAAAACCATGGTGGTCGCGCGGTACTTGCCGATCAGCGCTTCGACCAAATACAGGCCCGGTTTCAGGTTGCCCAACGGGATGTACACGTTACCCGGCGCAACGCTGACGAATTCGCTGGACGACCCGGCCAGATTGACCCCGGCCGGCGGCTGGATCGGCTTGGCCTGCCACAGCGGATAACGGAACTGACTGACCACCGGCAGGCCCGGAATCAAGGCAAATTGCGGCTGCGCGTCGTACGGCGTCGGCGCGGCGATGGCGTTGCCCATCTTCAGTTCCGGCACTTCCTCGGTGACTTGCTGGCGCGATTCGTAGGAGAACGCACGCTGCATTACCCGACGGGATTTGCGGTACCAGTTGTCCCACAGATACGCGAGGGTGTTCGACAGGCCTTCGCCCTTGAACTGGCCGTCGCTGACTACGCGGTGCAGGTTCTTCTGGCGCTTGAGGAAGTCCAGCGGCTTGTCGATCTTGTACACGCGGATGTCGGCGCCGCCGTACGGTTCCATGCGGAAACGGCGGTAGTCACGGCCCGGCGCTTCGAGGCGCACCACCGCCTGTTCGTCGCTGGCAAAACTGCTGTCGGCCAGCAGGAAAAAGCTTTCACCGGAGACCGGCGTGTAGCCGCTCGGCTCGACGGAGTCTTCGGCATTCACCGCCGAAAACGGCAGGGCTAACAGCAACAGAAAAGGCAGTAAACGCAGCATGCGGGCACCGGTCATTGGGAGAGAAAGTTCAGTCGATAGACGCCGATGAAGTTGGGGTTGGCTGCGTCGGGTATCCATCGGGTGTCCTTCCATGTCATGAGTTGCTGCAGGCTTGCCGAACGCATGCCGTTGTCGGTTGGGGTGGTCGTGCCGGTGTGATAGGCGATGTAGCGGCCCATCCAGATCATCAGGTGCTGGTCGTCGCCCTGATCGAAAAACATCAGATCGCCGGGCCGTGCCTGGGACACGTCGCGGCCGATCAGATGGCTGTTGAACTGAATCAGTTTGATCGCATTGACGTAGGGCCCGACCTTGCCGCCGCCCTGCTGCCATTGCTGGGCGAACTTGCGTTGCTCGTCGCTCAACGCCAGCTCCGGCGGCAGGTAGCGGTTGGACACGCCATTGCTGCGCAGCCATTTGTCGTCATGGACTTTCAGCGCTTCGTTGGCGGCAAACCGCACCAGTCCGGCGCAGTCCTGCTGATACCAGCGCGGGCTCGGGCCTTTGCTCAACTGCTCCTGAGCGATGCGCACGAACCAGGCACGAAAGACCTGGGATTGCGCAGGATCGAGGGCCGGCGCTTCGACCGCTCGGGCACCCGCGCTCAGTAACAGCGCGAGCAGGCCGAGGCTGCGGATCAATGCCGTCACAGCGCTTTCCACTCCAGCGGCAGCCATTGCCAGTGGCCGTCGGGCTCACTGCCTTCCGGCAAGGTCAGGGCGTATTTGCCCATGCCGCCGAGGGTGCGCAGTTTCGGGATCAGGTAGGTTTGCGCGGCGTTGTAGAACACCGGCTCCATATCCTGGGGCAGGCTGTCGAGGGTTTCCTGCTGCATCAGTTGCGCCATGGAGTCCGGGCCGAAGTAGATCGGCATCAGCACGTCTTTGGGCAACACATCGGCCATCGGCGGGAAGCGTTTGTCGAGGGTACCGAGGGCCTTGTCGACCAGTTTGTCGTCGAGGGAAAACAGCAGCGTCGAACCGTGACGCGCGAGGCTGACTTTCATGAAGGCACGGCCGGTGATCGCGTCCGGGTTCTCGGCATCCTTGGCCGCGTACGGGCCGAAGTTGGAGCTGACCTGACGCTGCCAGAGGTGGCTCTGGCCTTCCTGCTTCTCGACCACCGGGAACGCATGGTCGTCGACCTTGCTTTCGTAGGCGCCGACCATCGAATCGAACAGCGTGCCGATATCAGCGTCGAGCTTGCCGCTGTCCTCGTCCTTCAGACTGGCCACCAGCAACGGTGTGTACAGCCGCGAATCGGCGTACCAGCACAGGCCTGCCGCGCCGGCCACGTGCTCGGTGAGTTTTTGCGCTACCGCTTCTTCGGCGCCGAGTTTCACCAGCAACGGTTTCTGCGGCTCGGCCGCCACCGGCAAGGTCACGCAGGCACTGGCGCCCAGCGGCATGGCCTGCCAGACCGGTTTGAAATCGAAGTCCGGCTGGTTGTCCAGCTCATCCATGGCCAGGAAGCTGTGCCAGCCCTTGTCGTCCATGTCGAAACGCAGGCCGGCGAAGTTCGGGATGAAGCGCTGGTAACCCATGGCCAGGACGCTGGAATTGACCGACAGACGTTGCCTGGTTTCAGGCGTCTTGACCGGCAGGCCGAACGCTTCGGGGAACAGTTTTTCGCCATTGAGCAGCGCCGCCAAAGCCTGCGGCGAAACATGGCCGGACTCTTCGGAAGCGCCACTTTCCGGGTCGTAGAACTTGGCCGGATTCGACAGCACCACCAGCTTGTCGCCACGGGAAGCGAACAACAGGGATTTGCTGGCGTTGTAGGTCAGTTGATACAGCGGCACATCATCGCCACCGACTTTCAGGGTGCTGAACACGCTCAGTTGCGAGTCATCCAGCGCCACTTTCGCCAGCGGCTCCAGCAGCTTGGCCAGCCCGCCGCGATCCATCACCAGCAGGAAATCCTTCAGGCGACCATCAGCGCCGCGCCACAGCGCCACGTCTGCCGGTTGATCGAAGAGTTGCTCGATCAGGCTGTCCTGCAGTTTCAGGTCATGCTCGTAGATGATCCGTCGCAGACTGCCGATCAGCCCGAGGCGGTCAGCGTGGGTTTCGTAATAGAAGACGAAATCCTCGGTGAGCGTGGCCTTGAGGAACGGCACCGTCAGCAGGTCCTTGGGCAACTGGCTCAGGGAGCGGGTTTCCAGCAGCGCGTCCGGACGGCTCAGGCCGAGCTTGTCGCTGGCCAGTGCCGCCGCCGGCAGCTTGGGCTTGTGCATCAGCCAGCCGAGCCCGCCCGCCACGCCGGCCACCAGGCACAGCCCGGCCACCAGCAACGGCCAGCGCCGGAAAGGTTTGGCGGTGGGTGCGGCGGTCGCCGGGGTCTCAGTGTTTTCGCTCATCTTCTCGCTCATGTTCCCAAAGCTCGGCAGTTCATCCGTGGTGCGGGATGCTTAATAGTTGAAAGTCTTGACCAGCAGCAGATCACCGATGGCCCGCAGGGGCACGATGAACGTTTCGCGTTTTTCGTCGACGGTGTTTTCGTTGAGCACCAGCGTGATCTGCGAGGTGATGACCTCGTTCTGGTTGCTGGCCTCCTCGAAGTTATAGCCGCCGTCGCCGAAGTTGCCCCAATAGTTGACGTAAACCAGATAGGTGCCATGCAGCGGCGCGGTCATGGTGAACATTTCCGGACCGGGGCCGTCGACGCCGTCCGGGTCCAGACCGCCGCCGTTGGTCAACGCCGTGTGGGCGAAAAACGCATGCTGGCCGTCCGGGGTAATGATGTGCAGGTCGAGTTCGGCCTTGGGATCGTCCCAGCCGAGCACCACACGAATCCGCGCCGGTGTGCGCAGGTTGTTCGCTTCGTAGAACTGCACGCGCTTGAGCGACTGGCCTTCGGCACTGCGCACTTCGACGCTGTTGGAGCCGGCGCCGAACGCATAAGGACGGGCGAAACGCCCATCGTCGTCGGTGTACAGGTTCAAAGGATTGCCGTTGACCGCCAGGGTGTGCGGCCCGCGCTGATTGCCAATGGCCTTGAGCTGGCCCTGAATCATCGTGCGATTGCGCTGGATACCGCGATCGATGGACGGCGTGGGGTAGGCGACTTGCGGGTTTTCACTGCGATCGAGCAAACCGTTATAGCGCCAGCCGCCCACCGGTTCCGACATCTCGGCAGTCGGCGCGGCCCACAGCGCCGGCGCGCAGGCCAGGCCGATCAGCAGCAAAAGAAGTGAACGCATGTAATGCCTCCTGCCATGCCTGAACGAAACCTTGCACCCGATCCTCGGTACTTCACAGCGGTGAAAACTGCGTTTCGTCTGAAAGACCCGTGACTGTCGGGTCGTAGAAGGCGCGAAGGTTAGCGATTCGGCAGTTTTTTAACAATCGGATACATCTTGAAATGCGGTGGGAATCACGCCCTCGGGTGGACGATGAGCCGAATAGGCGTCATATTCGGCTCACAAAATGAGCCGAATAGCGTTTCTATTCGGCTCACGCACTCAGGAACGGCATTTCATGGCAACTCACTGGATCTGGCAGCAGCCCGACTGGCCCGACTTCAACTGGCAGGCAGAGCGTCTCGTTGCGCTGTTGCGCGAATGCGTTCAGGCGCAGGGACAATTGATGGGCATGGCAGGATCAGTGGGCAATTCACTGAGCGCTCAGACTGAGCTGGACGCGTTGCTGCAGAACATCGTGACCTCCTCGGCCATCGAGGGGGAACAATTGAATGTTGAATCCGTGCGTTCTTCACTGGCACGACGCCTGGGGCTGGAATCGCCTGATGGCGACAACGTCAGCAAGCGCAGCGAAGGGCTCGCGCAACTGATGCTCGATGCCACTCAACGCTTTGCCGAACCGCTGACACTGGAACGATTGCAGGAATGGCATTCATGGCTGTTTCCAGAACAGGAGAGTGGTTTCCTTTCGCGATCAATCAATGTCGGCGTATTACGCGGCGATGAGCCGATGCAGGTGGTTTCCGGGCGAATCGACCGTCCGACCGTGCACTTCGAGGCGCCACCGCGACAGGGCCTCGAGCGGCAACTCGACAGTTTTCTCAAGTGGTTCGACGCCAGTCGGCGTCAGGCAGGCCTCGATCCTTTGCTGCGAGCAGGCATCGCACATTTCTGGTTCGTCACCTTGCATCCATTCGACGACGGCAATGGGCGCCTGACTCGCACCCTTACCGATCTGGCACTGGCACAGGGCGAAGCGCAGGCGATTCGTTTTTATGCGATGTCGGCCAGCATACTCGAAGATCGCGCTGGCTATTACCGGATTCTCGAATCGAGCCAGAAAGCCACGCTGGACATTACCGACTGGCTCACTTGGTTCCTGCAAACCTTGCTGCGCAGTCTGCAACAGGCCATCGCGCGGATTGAAAGTGTGTTGGGAAAATCACGCTTCTGGCAGGCGCACCGTGAATCCGGGCTGTCGGCGGAGCAGATCAAAGTGCTCAATCGTTTGCTCGACGGTGGTGAGCGCGGTTTCGAGCACGGCATCAGTGCGGCGCAATACCAGAGTGTGGCCAAGGTCTCCAAAGCCACCGCGACCCGACATCTGGCGGAATTGCTGGAAAAGGGCTGCCTGCAACGTCTTCCGGGCGGCGGACGCAGCACTCGGTATCAGATTCAATATCCGGACGAATCGACCGACTGACACCCTTGTCCTTCGGCCCGCTCATTTGCCCATAAACCCCCTATCTGCTAGTGTCGCGCCGGTTTAACGTCAACCGGAATTAGCCGCCATGGCCCGCAAAAAAGCTGCACTGGATTTCGAACAGTCCCTCGCTGACCTGCAAACGCTGGTCGAGCGTCTGGAGAACGGTGAATTGTCGCTGGAAGACTCGCTGACCGCTTTCGAGCAGGGCATCGGTCTGACCCGTGACTGCCAGGCAGCGCTGGCCCAGGCCGAGCAGAAGGTCCAGGTGTTGCTGGAGCGCGATGGCGAGCTGGCCGAGGAACCCTTCGACGCGGACCAGCCAGAATGATCGCGGCGTATTCGGCGACCAGCCAGGCGCGGGTCAATGCGGCACTGGAAACCCTGTTCAACGCACCGCTGCCGGAACTGGCGCGGCTTTACGAAGCCATGCGCTACAGCGTGATGAACGGCGGCAAACGCGTGCGTCCGCTGCTGGCTTACGCCGCGTGCGAAGCCCTCGGCGGCAAGGCCGAGCAGGCCAACGGCGCAGCGAGTGCAGTGGAGCTGATCCACGCCTACTCGCTGGTACACGACGATTTGCCGGCGATGGACGACGACGATCTGCGTCGCGGCCAGCCGACCACCCACAAGAAATTCGATGAAGCCTGCGCGATCCTCGCCGGCGACGGTTTGCAAAGCCTGGCGTTCAGCGCCCTGCTCGACCCGCGTCTGAGCGACCTGAGCGCGGATATCCGCCTGCAGCAAGTCACAGCACTGGCGCACGCGGCAGGCCCGGCCGGCATGGTCGGCGGCCAGGCCATCGACCTCGGCTCGGTCGGCCTCAAGCTCGATCAAAAAGCCCTCGAACAGATGCACCGGCACAAGACCGGCGCCCTGATCGAAGTCAGCGTCAAGCTCGGCGCCCTGGCCAGCGGCCGCGCCGAGAAGGATGAACTCAAGGCCCTGCAAAGTTATGCACAGGCCATCGGCCTGGCATTCCAGGTGCAGGACGACATCCTCGACGTCGAAAGCGATACCGAAACCCTCGGCAAACGCCAGGGCGCGGACATTGCCCGCGACAAGCCGACCTACCCGGCCCTGCTTGGCCTCGACGCCGCCAAGGCCTATGCCCTGGAACTGCGCGATCAGGCCCTGCACGCGCTGCGACCGTTTGACGCGGCTGCCGAGCCGTTGCGCGATCTGGCCCGGTATATCGTCGACCGGCGCAACTAAAGGCTAATCAGCCAAAAAAGACCAACGCGTGGGCAGGGGACGATGCATCAGGTAAACTGCCGCATCTTTTATACCTATAACGATTCGCCTGATGCCCACGACGTTCCATGAGATTCCCCGCAAGCGCCCGACCACGCCCCTGCTCGACCGCGCGAACACGCCGGACGGCCTGCGCCGGTTAGGCGAAGCCGAGCTGGAAACCCTGGCTGATGAGTTGCGCCTGGAATTGCTCTACACGGTCGGCCAGACCGGTGGGCATTTCGGTGCCGGCCTGGGCGTCATCGAGCTGACCATCGCGTTGCATTACGTCTTCGACACCCCGGACGACCGGCTGGTGTGGGACGTTGGTCATCAGGCCTATCCGCACAAGATCCTCACCGGTCGCCGCGAGCGCATGGAAACCCTGCGCCAGAAGGACGGCATCGCCGCTTTCCCGCGCCGCTCCGAGAGCGAGTACGACACCTTTGGCGTCGGCCACTCCAGCACTTCGATCAGTGCCGCACTGGGCATGGCCATCGCCGCCCGTCTGCAGAACAGCGATCGCAAGGCGATTGCCGTGATCGGTGACGGCGCACTGACCGCCGGCATGGCCTTCGAGGCGCTGAACCACGCGCCGGAAGTGGACGCCAACATGCTGGTGATCCTCAACGACAACGACATGTCGATCTCGCGCAACGTCGGCGGTCTGTCGAACTACCTCGCGAAGATTCTTTCCAGCCGCACCTACGCGAGCATGCGCGAAGGCAGCAAGAAAGTCCTGTCGCGCCTGCCCGGCGCCTGGGAAATCGCCCGTCGCACCGAAGAATACGCAAAAGGCATGCTGGTTCCCGGCACCCTGTTCGAAGAACTGGGCTGGAACTACATCGGCCCGATCGACGGCCATGACCTGCCGACCCTGATCGCCACCCTGCGCAACATGCGCGATCTGAAAGGTCCGCAGTTCCTGCACATCGTCACCAAGAAAGGCAAAGGCTTCGCCCCGGCGGAAGTCGATCCGATCGGTTACCACGCCATCACCAAACTCGAGCCGCTGGACGCCCCGGCCGCTGCGCCGAAAAAGGCCGGCGGGCCGAAGTATTCCGGCGTGTTCGGTGAATGGCTGTGCGACATGGCCGCTGCCGACCCGCGCCTGGTGGGCATCACCCCGGCGATGAAGGAAGGCTCGGATCTGGTGGCGTTCAGCGAACGTTTCCCGCTGCGTTACTTCGACGTGGCGATTGCCGAGCAGCACGCCGTGACCCTCGCGGCCGGCATGGCCTGCGAAGGCGCGAAACCGGTGGTGGCGATCTACTCGACATTCCTGCAACGCGGTTACGACCAGTTGGTGCATGACGTCGCGGTGCAGAACCTCGATGTGCTGTTCGCCATCGACCGCGCCGGTCTGGTGGGCGAAGACGGCCCGACCCACGCGGGCAGTTTTGACCTGTCGTTCCTGCGCTGCATCCCGGGCATGGTGATCATGACCCCGAGCGATGAAAATGAACTGCGCAAGATGCTCACTACCGGTCACCTGTACAACGGCCCGGCGGCGGTGCGTTACCCGCGCGGAACCGGCCCGAACGCGACCATCGAGAAAGACCTCGAACCGATCGAGATCGGCAAGGGTGTGGTTCGTCGTCAGGGCAGCAAGGTCGCCCTGCTGGTGTTCGGCGCGCAACTGGCCGAAGCGCTGAACGTCGCCGAAACCCTGGACGCCACCGTGGTCGACATGCGTTTCGTCAAACCGATGGACGAAGCGCTGGTGCGCGAAATTGCCAACAGCCATGAGCTGCTGGTGACCATCGAAGAGAACGCGATCATGGGCGGTGCCGGTGGCGCAGTCAGCGAATTCCTCGCCCGCGAAAACATTCTCAAGTCGGTGCTGCACCTGGGCTTGCCGGACATTTACGTCGAACACGCCAAACCGGCGCAGATGCTGGCCGAGTGTGGGCTGGACGAGGCCGGGATCGAAGCGGCGGTGCGTGAGCGTCTGACTCTGCTCAACAAGTAATCACCATCCCTGTGGGAGCGGGCTTGCCCGCGATGGCGTCGGTACATCCAACATCAATGTTGACTGTGACGACCTCATCGCGGGCAAGCCCGCTCCCACAGTGCTTTGTGTTGCTGGGAAATTTGTGTACACCTGAAAGATCAATGGACTGCCGATGAACCTCTCGCGCCTCGCCCTGCCCCTCCTCCTGCTGCCAACCACCAACGCCCTCGCCGACACATTCGAGCGCGATCAGGCTCTGAAGCTGCCGGACGTGCTGATCAGCGCCAACCGTCAGGTGGAAGCGCGCAACGACAGCAGCGCTGCCAACACCGTATTCACCCGCGAAGACATCGAGCGCCTGCAACCGCGCAGCGTCACCGACCTGCTGCAACGGGTGCCCGGCGTGCAAGTGGCGCAAACCGGCGGGCGCGGCAGCCTGCCGGGGATTTATATTCGCGGCACGCAATCGGCGCAGAGCCTGGTGCTGGTCGATGGCCAGCGCATCGGCAACTCGACGTCCGGTGACAGCAACCTGCAGCACCTCAACATCGAGCAGATCGAACGCGTCGAAGTGCTGCGCGGTTCGCGTTCCGTAATCTACGGCAGCGATGCGATTGGCGGGGTGATTCAGATCTTTACCCGGCGCGGCGCCGAGCAAGGCTTGCAGCCGCGGATGCATGTCGGCTTCGGCAGCAACCAAACTTGGGAGCGCAGTGTCGGCCTGTCCGGTGGCGATGAGAAAACCCGCTTCAACCTCGGTGCCAGCCTCGATGAAACCGCCGGGATCGACCGCACCCGCGAGTCCTATCCCAGCGACAGCGATCACGATGCCTACCGCAACAAATCCATCAGCCTGAGCCTCAGCCATGCGCTGACCGATGACATCGAAGTCGGCGCCAACCTGCTGGATAACCGAGGCAAAAGCGAGTTCGACAATCCGTTCGGGCGCTTTGACCCGGTCACCTTCGACTCCGTCCAGCAACAGCCCTACAGCGATTTTGCTGTCAGCAGTTTCAGCAGCTACATCGATGCGCGGATCAACGAGCGCTGGAAATCGCGCCTGGAACTCGGCCACAGCGAAAACCGCGACAAGTCCCTCGACAAGCTCAGTGACGAACGCTCGGTGTTCAACACCTACCGCGACTCGGTGACCTGGCAGAACGACCTGACCCTCGATGCTCGCAACAGCCTGATCCTTGGCGGCGACTGGTACGAAGACCGGGTCAACAGCAGCACCGCGTTCGACGAGGACAGCCGCTGGAACCGCGCCGCGTTCGTCCAGCATCGCTTCCAGGCCGACAGTTTTTCCACCGAGCTAGGCCTGCGCCGAGACGACAACCAGCAGTTCGGTGGCCAGAACAGCTGGAGCGGCACGCTGACATTGCCGGTCAACCCGGACAACGATCTGTTGCTCAGCTACAGCGAAGGCTTCCGCGCGCCAACCTTCAATGACCTGTATTACCCGGACTTCAGCAACCCGAACCTGAAACCGGAAACTTCGAAAAGCTACGAGCTGCAATGGCGCAGCCAGTTGAGCGACAGCAGCCGCCTCGAAGCGTCGCTGTATCGGACCGATCTGCAAGACGCGATCATCTTCGGCAGCAACTCACGCCCGGAAAACGTCGCCTCGGCGCGGATCAACGGCTTCGAAGCAGCCCTGAAACAAGAACTGCTGGGCTGGCAGAGCAACCTCGGCGTAGCAATCATCGATCCCCGCGACCGCGACACCGGCCACACCCTGGCGCGGCGAGCACGTCGCACCGTGAGCTGGGATCTGGATCGGCAGTTCGATCGCCTCGGCCTCGGCGCTACTTGGCAGGCCGTCAGCAGCAGTTATGACGACCTGAAAAATCAGCAGCCATTAGGTGGTTATGCGTTGCTGGGACTGCGCAGCAGCTGGGCGCTGGACCGTGAAATCAAACTGGATTTCAAGGTCGATAACCTGCTGGACAAGGGTTACAGCCGGGCGCTGTACAGCCATGACGGCAGTCAGTATGGCTATCGTGAAGAAGGTCGGGCGTTCATGTTCGGGGTGACCTGGACGCCGCAGCTCTAGCGGTCAGCGGTCTGGTGCAATCAGTTGGCAGAGCTTGGCCGTCGCCTCGATCATCTGCCCGCTTGGACGCTCCAGACCTTTGTCGGTGACCAGCAGCAATTGCCGATGCTTCACCGCCGCCACTTGCGGCCAGGCATTCCACGCATTCAGTTGTGGCTGATCGCCGGCCAGAATCACCTCGGGATCACGCTGTAAAACCGCTTCGATGCTCACCTGCGGTGCCGGCAGCGTCAGGTCAGCGAACACGTTCCGTGCGCCGCACACTTCAAGCGCATCGCTGATGATCTGCCCGCCGCCGATGGTGTACAGCGGCTTGTCCCAGACTTGATAGAACACCCGCAGCGGCGCTTCCCGTCGATAGCGTTGGCGCAGCTCATCGAGTTTCAGTCGCAGCTCGGCCGCCCGCTCAACCCCGCGCTCAGGACGACCGAGCTGTGTCGCGATGGCTTCGATCTGCGTGGCCAACTGCTCGAAACTGTGGGGTTCGGCAACGAAGGTCGGGATGTTCAGGCGCTTGAGCTGATCGCGCTGGGCCGGGCCGACACTGCCGGGCCACAGCAGCAACAGGTCAGGTTTGAGACTGAGCAGCCGCTCCATGTCGAGCTGGCCGTAACGGCCCACCGAAGGCACATCCTTGATTGCAGGCGGCCGGTCACCGGCATCCAGGACGCCCACCAGCAGGTCGGCCGAATTCAGCTCCACAACGATTTCAGACAGGGATGGCGCGAGACTGACCACCCGCAGGGCGGCCAGGGTTTCGCTGCTGACGGCCAGCAGCAGAACCGCCAGCCAGAGACGACGCATCAACCGAGTTGACGCGGGATACGGTAGAGGTAGAACAGCACCGCCGTGGACAACGCCAGCAGCATCAACGGCACCGCTTCGAGGCCGACGAACACCGCCAGTGCGCCAATCCACGCCGGTAATCCCGCCGCCAGAAACGCCGTGCGACGACGCGCCGCGAGGGCAATCCACGCAGCGGGTTCTTCAGGGGTATCGAGGGCTTTTTGCGTGGCGATCAGCGCATGCTTATAGCGCCCGAAAAACTTCAGGCTGACAAACATCGAGGCCACACCGGCAATGAACAACGGCATCGCCAGCACCGGCATGATCGCTTCGCTTTCGCCGAACACCGCGTTGAGCACGAACAGCGGCACCAGTGCCAGCGCCAGGTATTTCCACCAGGCGACCGACAGGCGGCGGCGCACCTGACCGCGGGTCACGCCCGGTCTACCTCGCCCTGATGTTCGTTGCCCATCATGTGGTCGAGCTTGCTGGCCTTGGTCGCCAGGTACAGCTTGTTGTGCGGGTTGTGGCCGGTGTGCAGCGGCACGCGCTCGGCGACGACGATGTTCATGTCGGTCAGGGCTTTGACCTTGCGCGGGTTGTTGGTCATCAGGCGCAGGGATTTCACGCCCAGATGCTCGAGCATCGGCAGGCACATGGCGTAGTCACGCTGGTCGGCGGCAAAGCCCAGACGCTCGTTGGCTTCAACGGTATCGGCGCCGCCGTCCTGCAATTCGTAGGCACGGATCTTGTTCAGCAGGCCAATGCCACGACCTTCCTGACGCAGGTACAGCAACACGCCACGACCTTCGCGGGCGATCGCCTTGAGGGCGGCCTCCAGTTGCGAGCCGCAGTCGCAACGCTGGCTGAACAAGGCATCGCCGGTCAGGCATTCGGAGTGCAACCGGCCGAGTACCGGGGCACCGTCGGCAATCTCACCCAGGCTCAGCACGACGTGCTCGCGGCCGGTGGCTTCATCGAGAAAACCGTGCATGGTGAATTGCGCAAAAGGCGTTGGCAGCTTGGAAGCGGCGACAAAAACGACAGGCACCGGTGTGCTCCTGATCTAAAAAGTCCGAGATTCGCTGGGCGGCATTGTAACAGCAGGTTCCGGCAGACGCTTAGGCTGAATTATCGGCCATAACGATCAAAAAGTTTGATGACTGGCCTGCCGTCATTGCCCCCGGTCGAACGGATACGGCTGTTTCCAGCGTTCGAAGATGGGCTTCAATTCGCCGCTTTTCACCAGTTGATCCATGCGCTGGTCGTAGATCGACATCAGTGCACGGGCCTGAGGGGTATCGGCGAAGCCGAGGTACAGCGGCAACTCCGCCAGATGCGAGTAACGGTATTGCGAGGGGTCGGCAGCATTTCTCACCACCGCTTCGATTTCCGTCAGCGCGTCGATGTAGTAATCCGCCCGCCCCTGCTTGAGCATCGACAGGATCCCGGTGCGGCGTTCGATCTGGTTGTAACGCTTGATGTTCGGCAGGTAGGTCTCGTATCGATAACCCCGCACCCAGGCCAGCCGATACTTGCCGAGGGTGGCCTCGGTCGGTGCCGGATTGCTGGCAAGGCCCAGTGCGTAGATGTGGTCGGAATCGAAGTTCCATTTGGGATACAGAACCTGCTCGGCCTCGCCACGATAGGAGCCGACCAGCGCGTCGACTTCCTTCAGCTGCACCAGGCCCACCGAACGGGTGTACGGCACGGTGCGGATATCCAGAGTCACGCCGGCCGGTTCGAACACCTTGCGCAGCACGTCCCAGCCCAGGCCGTGGCCGTCGGCGGCGGTGTAGTCTTCCCAGTCTTCACTGGCCAGGTGAATGACCGACGGCGGCGCATCCTGTGCATGGGCAACAGCGCCCAGCAGGATAAAAAACAGTATCGCCAACCCGCGTCGAGCCATCCCTGTGTCCCTCATCCACGCCTTGAAATCAGGCGAAAATCCACACCAGACCCTGCATCGCCAGCCAGGCGAACACGCCCGCCAGCACGTCGTCGAGCATGATGCCGACGCCACCATGCACATGCCGGTCGATCCAGCGGATCGGCCACGGCTTGAGGATGTCGAAGAAGCGGAACATCAGGAACCCGGCGAGCAACCAGTACCAGCCTTCCGGCACCAGCCACAGGGTGATCCACATCCCGACCATCTCGTCCCAGACGATGCCCTCGTGGTCGTGTACCCGCAGATCGTCGGCCACCTTGCCGCACAGCCAGAAGCCGAACAGCATGGTGATCCCGAGCATCAGCCAGTAGCCCCAGTCGGGCAACATCTGCCACAACGGAATAAAGGGTAGCGCAACTAACGAGCCCCACGTGCCCGGTGCTTTCGGCAAGGTGCCCGAACCGAAGCCGAATGCAATGAAATGCCAGGGATTGCGCCAGACCGACGGCGGAACGAATTCGCCGGGAACCTGTTTCGGGTGATCTGTCACGGTGACTCCTGAAAATGTTGATAACCCCGGATTTGCGGGGTGATGTCATGCCCTTCGCGGTCCAGCAGCACCACGCCCTGCCCCTCGGCCACTCGCCCGATCACATGGATCGGCCAGCCATCGGCCAGCAACGCCGGCAATTCGACGGACGGCAAGGTAAAGGCCAGCACGTAATCATCGCCACCGCTCAACGCCGCACGCTCGGCACCGCGCTGACCAAGAAACGCCACCAGCGCGTCCGACAGCGGCACGCGCTCGCGTTCGACTTCGAGGCGAACCTTCGAAGCCAGTGCGATATGGCCGCAATCGGCGAGCAGGCCATCGGAGATATCCAGCGCCGAAGTGGCCTTGCCGCGCAGGGCCTGTCCGAGAGCCAGTTGCGGTTGTGGCGACCAGTAATGATCGAGCAGCGGCTGGGCGATGTGCGGTTCAGCCTCGCGCTGACCCAGCACCAGCGGCAAGGCGCCGGCGGCATTGCCCAACTCGCCGCCGACACACAGCAGATCGCCCGGCTGGGCGCCGCTGCGGGTCAACGCTTTGCCGGCCGGGACGCGGCCGAACACGGTGACGGTCAGGCTCAACGGCCCGCGCGTCGTGTCGCCGCCGACCAGCGCCACACAGCAGCTTTGCGCCATGCGGTTCAAACCACGGGCATAGGCTTGCAGCCAATCGGCAGTCACCGTCGGCAAGGTCAGGGCAAGGGTAAAGGCGACGGGCGTGGCGCCCATGGCAGCGAGGTCGCTGACCGCCACGGCCAGCGAGCGCTGACCGAGCAGAAACGGATCGCAGGGATCGGCGAAATGCACGCCGGCCACCAGCGTATCGGTGGAGATCGCCAGCTGTTCCCCGGAAGGAACCGCCAGCAAGGCACAGTCGTCGCCGATCCCCAGTGCAACGCCCTCGCCGCCCTGCGCACAAGGCGCGGCGGCGAAGAAATTGCGGATCAGCTCAAACTCGCCCATGAGGTCTCAAGCGCGTTTTAGCGCTTGAACGCCTTCACTTCAGCTTCACGCAGGCGCGGGGCCAGCTTGTCGAGCACGCCGTTGACGAACTTGTGGCCGTCGGTGGAACCGAAGACCTTGGCCAGTTCGATACCTTCGTTGATCACAACGCGGTACGGCACATCGACGCGCTTGAGCAGTTCCCAGGTGGACAGGCGCAGAACCGCCAGTTCAACCGGGTCCAGCTCTTCGATCGCCAGGTCCAGGCAAGGCTTGAGCGCGGTGTCGATTTCGGTGCGGTTGGCCGGAACCCCGTGGAGGATTTCGCGGAAGTACGCGCCGTCGACATCGGTGAAATCGTTATCGACCCGGAACTGCGCTTCGATCTCGTTCAGCGAAGCCTTGGCCATGTGCCATTGATATAGGGCCTGAGTCGCGAGCTGACGGGCTTCGCGGCGCTTGGCGCTTTTCGATGGCTTGCCGGCATCCGCAGGTTTCGGATCGCGCGGGTTGAAACGATCGCTATCGTCGCTAATCACTTGGCCTCCAACTGCGCCAGCAGGCTGACCATTTCCAGAGCGGACAGGGCAGCTTCAGCACCTTTGTTGCCGGCCTTGGTGCCGGAACGTTCGATGGCTTGCTCGATGGAATCGACGGTCAGGACGCCGAAAGCGACCGGTACGCCGAATTCCATGGACACCTGGGCCAGGCCCTTGGTGCATTCGCCAGCCACGTATTCGAAGTGCGGAGTGCCGCCACGAATGACCGCGCCCAGGGCGATGATTGCTGCGAACTCGCCTTTCTGGGCGACTTTCTGCGCAACCAGCGGGATTTCGAAGGCGCCAGGTGCGCGGATGATGGTGATGTCGCTTTCGCTCACGCCGTGGCGAACCAGGGCATCAACTGCACCGCTGACCAGGCTTTCAACCACGAAGCTGTTGAAACGGCCCACTACCAGAGCGTAGCGGCCTTTAGGGGCGATGAAGGTACCTTCGATGGTCTTCAGGGTCATTCGTCAGATCTCTTAAAGAGCCGGGACGCGTCTGTTTCGCGTCCCTCAGTGATTTATTTGCCGCGAATTCGGGTCCGGAAACAACCGGTCATTATTCGGAGGGCACGTATTCTACAACTTCCAGATCGAAACCGGATATCGCATTGAACTTCATTGGCGCGCTCATCAAACGCATTTTGCGCACGCCGAGGTCACGCAGGATCTGCGAACCGGCACCGACGATGCTGTAGGTGGTCGGTTTTTTCACCGCCGCCTGATCGCCGGTTTCGCGGATGTGCGCCAGCAGCACGTCGCCGTCGAGCGGGTGACCGAGCAACAGCACCACACCGCTGCCGGCCTCGGCAACCGCAGCCATGGCGGCGCGCAGGCTCCAGCGGCCCGGCTGCTTGACCATCAGCAGGTCGCGCAGCGGGTCCATGTTGTGCACGCGAACCAGGGTCGGCTCTTCGGCGCAAACGGTGCCCAGGGTCAGTGCCATGTGCACGTCGCCTTCCACGGAATCACGATAGGTCACCAGGTTGAATTGGCCCAGTTCGCTGTCCAGCGGCTGCTCGGCAATCCGCTGAACGGTACGTTCGTGGATCATCCGGTAGTGAATCAGGTCGGCGATGGTGCCGATCTTGATGTTGTGCTCGGCCGCGAAAGCTTCCAGCTCGGCGCGACGGGACATGGTGCCGTCGTCGTTCATCACTTCGCAGATCACGCCGCTCGGTTCGAAACCGGCCATGCGCGCCAGGTCGCAGGCGGCTTCGGTGTGGCCGGCGCGGGCCAGGGTGCCACCGGCCTGGGCCATCAGCGGGAAGATGTGGCCAGGGCTGACGATGTCTTCGGCTTTCGCGTCTTTCGCCGCAGCCGCCTGCACGGTGCGCGCGCGGTCAGCGGCGGAGATGCCGGTGGTCACGCCTTCGGCCGCTTCGATCGACACGGTGAACTTGGTGCCGAAACCGGAACCGTTGCGCGGCGCCATCAGCGGCAGCTTCAGGGTTTCGCAGCGCTCGCGGCTCATCGGCATGCAGATCAGGCCACGGGCGTGCTTGGCCATGAAGTTGATGTGCTCGGCCTTGCAGCATTCGGCGGCCATGATCAGGTCGCCTTCGTTCTCGCGGTCTTCGTCATCCATGAGGATGACCATCTTGCCTTGGCGGATGTCTTCAACCAGTTCTTCGATGCTATTGAGCGCCACAAGGCACCCCCTTCAGTCAGGATTTGAGGTAGCCGTTGGCGGCCAGAAAGCTTTCGGTGATGCCACCGCCAGGCTTTTGTGAAGAGTCAGGCTCAGCGGCCCTGTCGCCCATAAGCAGACGCTCGAGATAGCGCGCCAGCAAGTCGACTTCCAGGTTCACCCGGCGACCTGGCTTGTAGGACGCCATGATGGTTTCGCTCAGGGTGTGCGGAATGATCGTCAGCAGGAATTCGGCGCCATCGACCGCGTTCACGGTCAGGCTGGTGCCGTCGACGGTGATCGAGCCTTTGTGGGCGATGTACTTGGCCAGCTCTTTCGGCGCGCGGATGCGAAATTCCACGGCGCGGGCATTGTCGCTGCGCGAGACCACTTCGCCGACACCGTCGACGTGACCGCTGACCAGATGCCCGCCGAGACGGGTGGTCGGGGTCAGGGCTTTTTCCAGGTTGACCGGGCTGCCGCTTTTCAGGTCATTCATGGCGGTGCAGTCGAGGGTTTCGCGACTGACGTCGGCGGCAAAGCCGTCGCCCGGCAATTCAACCGCGGTCAGGCACACGCCGTTGACCGCGATGCTGTCGCCGAGTTTGACGTCGCTCAGGTCGAGCTTGCCGGTTTCGACATGCACCCGCACATCACCACCCTTTGGGGTCAGTGCGCGGATACTGCCGATGGATTCGATGATGCCGGTAAACATGGGGTTCTCCTTGAGAACGAAGCCAGCGCTAACACGATGGCCGGGAATTATACGCTCGCCGATGAGACAGGGATTGCAGTGACTCGCCAGTCATCGCCAACCGCGCGAATTTCAGTGATTTTCAGCTCCGGCGCATCCTTCATATAGGCTAGCGGCCAGTCCAGCAGCGGGCGCGCCGTGGAGCCGAGGAACTTGCCGGCGATGAAGATCACGAACTCGTCGACCAGACCAAGCCGGGCAAACGCGCCGGCCAGTCGCGGGCCGGCCTCGACCAGCACTTCGTTGACGCCACGATTGGCCAGCTCGATCAGCAATTGGCGCAGATCGACCTGACCGTCATCACCCGGCACGATCAGGCATTCCGGGCCATGGGCGTACTGTTCTTCGATGGCCACGCAGGTGGCAACCAGCGCCGGGCCGGCCTTGAAGAACGGTGCATCCAGCGGCACTCGCAGACGTCCATCGATCAGCACCCGCAGCGGCGGACGGCTCAGGGCCAGCGCGGTTTGTTCGGCATCCAGCCCCAGCTCATCGCCGCGCACGGTCAACCGTGCGCCGTCAGCCAGCACTGTGTCGGCGCCGGTCAGCACCACGCTGGCCTGGGCGCGCAAACGCTGCACCGCAGAACGTGCGGCAGGGCCGGTAATCCATTGGCTCTCGCCGCTTTCCATCGCAGTGCGGCCGTCGAGGCTCATGGCCAACTTGACCCGCACGAACGGCAAGCCGTGTTCCATGCGCTTCAAAAAACCTTGATTGAGCTTGCGCGCTTCGGCTTCCAGCACACCGCTTTCGGTGGCGATGCCGGCATCGGCCAGACGCTGCAGACCGCGTCCGGCGACTTGCGGATTGGGATCGCGCATCGCCGCGACCACCCGACCGACACCGGCATTCACCAGCGCATCGGCGCAGGGCGGTGTACGGCCGTGGTGGCTGCAAGGTTCAAGGGTGACGTAAGCGGTCGCGCCCCGGGCCAGTTCACCGGCGGCGCGCAGGGCGTGGACTTCGGCGTGGGGTTCGCCGGCGCGCTCATGCCAGCCTTCGCCGACAATCTGCCCGTCGCGCACGATCACGCAGCCGACCCGTGGATTGGGGTGCGTCGTGTAGTGCCCTTTGCGCGCCAGCTCCAGGGCCCGGGCCATGAAACGGGCGTCGAGGATGGCCTGTTCGGCGGCGGTGGTCATTCTTTCACCGGTTCACGGGCGAGACGGTCGATCTCTTCGCGGAACTCGTTGAGGTCCTGGAAGCGGCGGTACACGGAAGCGAAACGGATGTAGGCGACTTCATCGAGCTTTTGCAGCTCGGCCATCACCAGTTCGCCGACCACGAGGGATTTGACCTCGCGTTCGCCGGTGGCGCGCAGCTTATGTTTGATGTGCACCAGCGAGGACTCGAGACGCTCGACGCTCACCGGACGTTTCTCCAGGGCGCGCTGCATGCCGGCGCGGAGTTTTTCTTCGTCGAACGGTTGGCGGCTGCCGTCGGTTTTGATCAGGCGCGGCAACACCAGTTCGGCCGTCTCGAACGTCGTGAAACGTTCGCCGCAGGCCAGGCATTCACGCCGGCGGCGCACCTGTTCGCCCTCGGCGACCAGACGCGAGTCGATGACCTTGGTGTCGTTGGCACCGCAGAAGGGACAGTGCATGGTGGCTGGCAACAAAAAAAGGGAGGGCCATGGTAGCGCATCCCGGTGGCAAGACAAGCCATAGGCTTTGCGGTATACAGACTGCCATGATCGTTTGATCCATGGATTTCATTTTGACGGAGCCACCAATGTCGCTACGACCGCTCGTTTTGCTCAGTGTTTTCGCCCTGCTGGTGGCCTGTGGCAGCGATAAGCCCAAGCCGCAGCCACCAACGCCGGGCCCGGCGCCGCAACAGGCACAGAAAAAGGCCAGGGAAGCAGCCGACCTCGGCCCGCTGCCTGCGTATCAACGGGAACTGAGCGGCACCCTGCAGGGTGTGCCGGCGGGCGCCGAAGTCGAACTGGCGCTGCTGGTGATCGACGAGAAAGGTCGCCCGCAACAATTGCTCGCCAGCTCCAGCCTGATCGGCAACAACCAGGTTCTGCCGTTTCGCCTGCGCTTCAACCCTGACGCCTTCCCGGTCGGGGCGCGGGTCGAACTGCGTGGCCGCGCCACACAGTCCGGCCAACTGATCCTGCACCTGCCGTCGCAGACCATCAGCCAGCCGACCACCCAGGCCCTGGGCCAGCTGCAGTTTGTCAAAGCGCCATGAATGCACCGCTGGACCTGCAACAGGCGCTGGGCGAGCTGCTCGGCGACGCCCGACTGAGGGCCTGTGCGTTGCCGGATACCGATTTGCAGCTGTGGCTGATCGACGGCGACAACATGGCACGGGAATTCAGCCCGGACGAAACCCGGCGAATCCTGCACGAACCGCCGTACTGGAGCTTCTGCTGGGCCAGCGGCCTAGCCGTGGCACGCTATCTGGCGGAATTCCCCGACTGGGTCCGTGGCAAGCGCGTACTGGATTTCGGCGCCGGTTCCGGGATCGCCGGGATTGCCGCCGTGAAGGCCGGCGCGCTGGAAGTGGTGGCCTGCGACCTCGATCCGCTGGCGATTGCCGCGTGCCGGGCCAACGCCGAACTCAATGATGTGCAAATGAGCTATTCCACGGACTTCTTCGCCGAGGCGGATCGCTTCGATCTGATCCTGGTGGCCGACGTTCTCTACGACCGCGAGAACCTGCCGCTGCTCGACGCCTTTCTCAGTCGCGGCCACGAAGCCTTGGTGGCGGATTCGCGGGTCAGGGATTTCCGTCACCCACTGTACCGCCGCATCGAAATGCTCGAAGCCATGACCCTGCCGGATCTGGCCGAGCCTGAAGAGTTTCGCCATGTCAGCCTCTACCACGCGGCCCGCGCCTGACCGTATAGTTGCCCCATTCACGCTTTTACGAGATACCCCATGAGTCAGCAAACGCCGTACATTTTCGACGCCACGACGGCCGACTTCGACCAGTCGGTGATCGAGGCTTCCTTTCAAAAACCGGTGCTGGTGGATTTCTGGGCCGAATGGTGTGCGCCGTGCAAGGCGCTGATGCCGATGCTGCAAGGCATCGCCGAGAGCTATCAGGGCGAGTTGCTGCTGGCCAAGGTGGACTGCGACGCCGAGCAGGACATCGTTGCCCGCTTCGGTATCCGCAGCCTGCCGACCGTGGTGCTGTTCAAGGACGGTCAACCGGTGGACGGTTTTGCCGGCGCCCAGCCGGAATCCGCCGTGCGTGCCCTGCTTGAACCTCACGTAAAAATGCCACCGCCGGCAGCGGCTGATCCGTTCGAGCAAGCCCAGGCGCTGTTCGACGAAGGCCGTTACGCCGATGCCGAAGCCGCGCTGGTGGTGATGCTCAACGAAGACAACACCAACGCCAAGGCGCTGATCCTGTATGCCCGCTGCCTGACCGAACGCGGTGAACTGGGCGAAGCGCAAACCGTGCTCGACGCGGTCAAGAGCGACGAGCACAAAGCCGCGCTGGCCGGTGCCAAGGCGCAGATCAAGTTCCTCGGCCTGGCCCGCGACCTGCCGGACGCTGCCGACCTGAAAAGCCGTCTGGCGCAAAACCCGCAGGACGACGAAGCGGTGTATCAACTGGCGATCCAGCAACTGGCCCGCCAGCAATACGAAGCGGCGCTGGACGCACTGCTCAAGCTGTTCATCCGCAACCGCAGCTACAACGAAGGCCTGCCGCACAAGACCTTGCTGCAAGTGTTCGAACTGCTGGGCAACGATCACCCGCTGGTGACCGCTTACCGGCGCAAGGTGTTTGCCGCGCTGTACTAAGCGCTTACTCGATCCAGCTGTAGAGCGGCGTATCCCCGCCGCTCGCCACTTTCACATCCGACGAATGCCGCAGGCGCACCAGCAGGCGCTTGCCCGCCGCCGCGCTGCCGGTCAGTCCTTCGAGCTGATCCAGCAGCTCCGGCCCGCTGAGTTGCCCGGCCTTGCGCAGCAAATCCCTGGCGACCTGCCACAACGCGTCATCCTGATTGACCGGCTTCGCCACAGGCGCTGCGGCGGCTTGCGGCTGGGCCGTTTGCACCTGCACGCCAAACTTCGCACCGAACCTCGCCCAGTCGCTTTCATCCAGTTCCAGGGTCAAATCCACCGGCAACTCACCGACGGTTCCGCGTATCCGCAACATAACTTCGCTCCCGCACATTTCTGACCTGCATGCTCCCATGGGACTTGTGTAACGCCAAGCGGGCGGGCAAACTCTGCGCACTTTCGTTATAAGATTACATAACAAACTCTTCACTTTACTTCCCGGAGTTCGCCATGCGTCGTCTGCTGCTCGCTTTGCCGTTTGCCCTGTTGCCGCTGGCCATCGCCCAGGCCGCCGATGAGCACGATCATGATCAAGAACATGGCAGCCTCGGTGCCCACGAGCATGGCGTCGGTCGCCTGAACGCGGCGCTCGACGGCCAGACCCTGGAGCTGGAGCTGGAAAGCCCGGCGATGAACCTAGTCGGCTTCGAACACGCCGCCACCAGCGATGCCGACAAGGCCAAGGTCGCTGCCGCCCGTGCACAGCTGGAAAAACCGTTGGCGCTGTTCAGCCTGCCGGCTGCCGCCGGTTGCAAAGTTGCCAGTCAGAAACTGGAAAGCCCGCTGTTCGGTGACAAGCCGGATGCCGACGATCACGACGACGATGACCACGACGAAGACGCCAAGGGCGGTGAAGCGCATCACCACGACCACAGCGAAATCCACGCTCACTACCAGTTCACCTGCGCAGCACCGGGCGCCTTGACTACTCTGGATCTGGCGAACATTTTCAATACCTTCCCGGCCACCCAGAAAATTCAGGTACAACTGATCAGCCCGAACGGCCAGCAAGGCACGGAAGTGACGGCCAAATCCGCCGCCCTGAAATTCTGATCACGAACCGGCACCATGACCCACGCACTCATCGAACTGTCCGACCTCGGCTTCAACTGGCCCGGTCATCCGCCGCTGCTGGATATCCCGGCGTTTCGTCTGGAGCCGGGTGAAACCCTGTTCCTCAAGGGCCCCAGCGGCAGCGGCAAGACCACCCTGCTCGGCCTGCTCGGCGGGGTGCAGAAGCCCGGGCGCGGCAGCATTCGCCTGCTCGGCCAGGAACTGACCGAACTGGGTGCCGGCGCTCGCGACCGTTTTCGCGTCGATCACACCGGCTACATCTTTCAGCAGTTCAACCTGCTGCCGTTTCTCTCGGTGCGCGAGAACGTCGAGCTGCCCTGTCACTTTTCGAAGCTGCGGGCAGACCGTGCGAAACAGCGTCACGGCAGTGTCGATCAGGCAGCGGCTACGCTGCTCGCCCACCTGGGTCTGAAGGACGAAGGCATTCTCGGGCGCCGCGCCGATTCGCTGTCGATCGGTCAGCAGCAACGGGTCGCCGCTGCACGTGCACTGATCGGTCAGCCGGAACTGGTGATCGCCGACGAGCCGACCTCGGCGCTGGATTACGACGCCCGGGAAAACTTCATTCGCCTGCTGTTCGCCGAATGCCGTGAGGCCGGCTCGAGCCTGTTGTTCGTCAGCCACGACCAGAGCCTGGCGCCGCTGTTCGACCGTCACCTGTCCCTGGCCGAACTCAATCGCGCCGCCACGTCTGCCGAGGTCTGAGATGTATCTGTTCCGTCTGGCCATGGCCAGCCTCGCCAACCGCCGCTTTACCGCTCTGCTTACCGCTTTCGCCATCGCCCTCTCCGTCTGCCTGCTGCTGGCGGTGGAGCGGGTGCGCACCGAAGCCAAGGCCAGTTTCGCCAGCACCATCAGCGGCACCGACCTGATCGTCGGCGCCCGCTCCGGTTCGGTGAACCTGCTGTTGTATTCGGTGTTCCGCATCGGCAACGCCACCAACAACATTCGCTGGGACAGCTTCGAACACTTCGCCAGCAATCCGAAGGTGAAGTGGGCGATCCCGATGTCCCTCGGCGACTCCCATCGCGGCTACCGGGTGATGGGCACCACCGAAGCCTATTTCGAGCATTACCAGTACGGTCGCCAGCAGCATCTGGAGTTGGCCGACGGCCGCGCCTTTGCTACCGATCCGTTCGAAGTGGTGCTCGGGGCCGAAGTGGCCGAGGCGTTGCATTACAAGCTCGGCGACAAACTGGTACTGGCCCACGGCGTGGCGGCGATCAGTCTGGTCAAGCACGACGACAAACCGTTCACCGTGGTCGGCATTCTCAAGCGCACCGGCACCCCGGTGGACCGCACGTTGCACATCAGTCTCGGCGGCATGGAGGCGATCCACATCGACTGGCACAACGGTGTGCCGGCCCGTGGCAACGGGCGGATCAGTGCCGATCAGGCGCGCAACATGGACCTGACGCCGCAAGCGATCACCGCGTTCATGCTCGGCCTCAACAGCAAGATTTCCACCTTCGCGCTGCAACGCGAGATCAACGAATTCCGTGGCGAGCCGATGCTGGCGATCCTGCCGGGCGTGGCCTTGCAGGAACTGTGGAGCCTTATGAGCACCGCTGAAAAAGCGCTGTTCGTAGTCTCGCTGTTCGTGGTGCTGACTGGGTTGATCGGCATGCTCACGGCGATTCTCACCAGTCTCAACGAACGTCGTCGCGAAATGGCGATTCTGCGCTCGGTGGGCGCGCGGCCGTGGCACATCGCGAGCCTGCTGGTGCTGGAAGCCTTCGCCCTGGCGCTAACCGGGGTGATCGCAGGGCTGGCGCTGCTGTACATCGGCATCGCCGCAGCACAGGGTTATGTGCAGGCCAATTACGGCTTGTATCTGCCGCTGGCATGGCCAAGCGAGTATGAATGGACGCTGCTCGGTGGCATTCTGGCTGCCGCGCTGCTGATGGGCAGCGTGCCGGCCTGGCGCGCGTATCGCCAATCCTTGGCCGATGGCCTGTCGATCCGTTTATGAGGATGTTCACCATGCCCCGCGCTGTCCTTGCGCTGCTGATGCTGGTCGCCCTGCCCGTCTGGGCGGCGGCACCGAAAGACCTGACCTGGTCGGAGATGATCCCGCCGGACGCGGCGCCCGAAGTGCCGAACATGACACCGCTGCATGACCTGTCGAAGATGAGCGATGCGCTGTCCGCCGAATCGGCGCCAGCGGCGAAACAGGACATGCCCAACGCGCCAGTGGTGCAGAGCCTCGACGGCCAGAACATTCGCCTGCCAGGCTATATCGTGCCACTGGAAGTCAGTGAGGAAGGACGCACAACGGACTTCCTGCTGGTGCCGTACTTCGGCGCCTGCATCCACGTGCCGCCACCGCCGTCGAATCAGATCGTGCATGTGAAAAGCGAAGTCGGCGTGAAGCTCGACGAGCTGTATCAGCCGTACTGGGTCGAAGGGCCGTTGCAGGTCAAACCGTCTACCAGCGAGCTGGCGGATGCCGGCTATCAGATGGATGCGGACAAGATTTACGTCTATGAACTGCCGGAGTAAATCCGGCAATCAGTTATAGCCCGCCAAATCGGCTTCGCGAGCAAAGGTTCCACAAAAAAACCGCCCATCACTGTTTCATTGAGCTGAGTCAAAAGACCGTATCAGACGGATTCGTACCATAGGACATCAAACATTTTTAACGTCCTTTGGGAGCTTCCATGAACAAGTCCTTGCTCAGCGCTTCGCTGTTTGCCCTCGCGCTCGCAGCCCCGCTCGCCCACGCCCACGAAGCCGGCGACATCATCGTTCGTGCCGGTGCGATCACCGTCAACCCGAAGGCCGACAGCTCCAGCGTCAAGGTCGATCAGGGTCCGCTGAGCGGCACCAACCTGGGCGGTAAGGCGACCATGAGCAGCGACACCCAACTGGGTCTGAACTTCGCCTACATGCTGACCAACAACATCGGTATCGAGCTGTTGGCCGCATCGCCGTTCGAGCATGACGTGAAGATCAAGGGCACTGCCCTGCCAGCCGCCAACGGCAAGCTCGGCACCCTGAAACACCTGCCGCCGACCCTGAGCGTCGTCTACTACCCGCTTGACGCGAAGTCGGCCTTCCAGCCGTACATCGGCGGCGGCATCAACTACACCTGGATCTACGACGAGCACGTCGGCAGCGAAGCCCAGTCCAACGGCTTCAGCAACTTCAAGGCGAAAAACTCCTGGGGCCTGGCCTGGCAGGTCGGCGCCGACTACATGCTGACCGACAACATCATGCTCAACGCCCAGGTGCGCTACATCGACATCGACACCCGCGCCACCGTCGAGAACAACGCCGTGGCTCCGGGCACTCGCGCAAAAGTGAATGTCGACGTCGATCCATTTGTGTACATGGTCGGTCTGGGCTACAAGTTCTAAGCGAGCAATCAAAGAACGTTCACGTGGTGGTGAATGAGGCTTGGTGGCGGGCAGACTCAGAACTGACGGCGATGTTACGCAATCGACCGGGGAGCAAGCTCCCTCGCTACAGGAAACAGGTTTGAAACCCGAATTCCGGCCGTGAAAAAGGCGCCTGTCAAAAGGCGCCTTTTTCATGTCCGCGAGAAGCTCAGCGACCGAGCAGGCGGGCCAGGCCGACGCTCATCGGCGTTGGTGTCGGGCACTTGAAGCGCTCGAGCAATCGGCCGTTGTTCGCCCGCGAATGGCGGATGTCACCGGAGCGTGCCGGGCCGTAGCTGACCGGCGGCAGCTCACCGACCACCGCTTCCAGCGCGGCCAGCATCTGCTTGAGGTTGGTCGCCTGATTCCAGCCGACATTCACCGCACCGACTTGCACTTCAGGTTTTTCCAAGGCCTGCACCAGCACGTCGACCAGGTCTTCGACGTACATGAAATCCCGGGTCTGCTCGCCATCGCCAAACACTGTGATCGGCAGGCCTTTCTGCGCGCGTTCGCTGAAGATGCTGATCACGCCGGAGTATGGCGAGGACGGATCCTGGCGCGGACCGAATATGTTGAAGAAACGGAAGATCGCCGGTTCCAGACCGTGCTGGCGACGGTAGAAATCGAAGTAGTGTTCGCCCGCCAGTTTGTCCGAGGCGTACGGTGTCAGCGGCGCTTTCGGCGTGTCTTCGTTGATCGACTCGCCCTCGCCATTGTTGCCGTAGACCGCTGCGCTGGAAGCGAACAGCACACGCTTCACGCCGGCCTCGCGCATGGCTTCGCAGACGTTGAGCGTGCCGATGAAGTTGCTCTGGTGAGTCTTCACCGGATCATCCACCGACGCTTGCACCGAAGCCACGGCGGCCAGGTGCGCAACGGCGCTGCAACCTTGCATCGCCCGGGCGACCAGCGCGGCATCGGCAACGTCGCCGACGATCAGCTCGACATTGGGATTGTCCAGCGGCAGGTTGCTGCGTTTGCCGGTCGACAGGTCATCGAGGATCCGTACCAAATGGCCGTTGGCGAGCAACGCGTCCGTCAGGTGCGAACCGATGAAACCGGCGCCGCCAGTGATTAAAACAGGGCCTTCAGCCATGACGATAAAACCTATCCAGTAAGCCCGGGAGCGCGGCACGCCAGGCGCGCGGCTTGATCCCGAAAGTGTGCAGAATTTTCTTGCAGGCCAGCACCGCGTGTTGCGGTTCTTCAGCAGCGTCCTCACGCGCGGCGTGGGCCTGGGCGGTCGGTTCTTCGATCGCCAGCGGATGCAGGCTGCGGGCCTCGGTGAGAATCGCCTGCCCCAGCGCCAGCGGTGTGGTCGCCTCGTGGCCGGCGTAGTGGTAAGTGCCCCACAGCGGCGCGGCGCAATCGAGTTGCTTGAGCACCGAGATGATCACCCGGGCCGCATCGTCGACCGGCGTAGGATTGCCGCGTCGGTCGTCGGCCAGCAGCAATTCGTCCGGCTTTTCAGCGCGAGCGAGGAAACGCCCGAGGGTGCCTTCCGGGCTGTCGTCCAGCAGCCAGCCGAAACGCAGCAGCACGTGCTGCGGGCAAGTGGCCCGCACGCTCTGCTCGATCCGCCACAGCGCCTGACCGCGCAGGCCCAACGGCACCGGCTCGTCCTTTTCGCTGTAGGCGGTGGCGCGGGAGCCGTCGAATACCCGGTAGCTGGAAGGTTGCACCAGCACGATGTTGTGGTGCTGGCACAATTCGGCCAGACGCTCGATGGCGCGTTCCTGGCCCGACAGACGGCTTTCGCTGACGGTCTCGGCCTGGAACCAGTCGAAATAGTAGGCAAGGTTGATCAATGCATCGGGACGGGTGTCGTCGAGCAGTTGAGTCAGGCTCGCGGCATCCCAGCCGTCTTCGGGCGGGCGGGGGGCGAGGAAACCGATGTCTTCCTCCGCACCGAGGCGAATCAGCGCCTGCCCAAGGGCATTTCCGCCGCCCAGTAACATAAGGCGCATTCGCATAGAGTCAGCAGGCCCAGTCTGATTGGAACGATGGCTTTAGCGACGATGCTCGGGGCACCGTCGTCGATAATTGCCGGAATCGTTGCATTTTGCGGGTTTAGTGCGCAACCGTCACCCGTAAAGTGTAGATCCCCGGCGGTACTTGCAACTTCGCCCGCCCGCCCGCATAACTGCAGACATGAATCTGCCCATCCCCAAGGACGTGGCCCTGGCAGGCTTTCACCCCGCCGTCAGCGCCTGGTTCAGCCGCACATTCGCGACGGTCACCGCCGCCCAGGCCCGCGCATGGCCGTTGATCCGCCAGCACCGCTCGACGCTGATCGCCGCGCCCACCGGCTCCGGCAAGACCCTCACCGCATTCCTCGCGGTGCTCGACGATCTGGTCCACCGTGGCCTGGAAACCCCGGACGGCCTGCCGGACAAAACGCTGGTGGTCTACGTTTCGCCACTCAAGGCGCTGTCCAACGACATCCGCATCAACCTGCAGAATCCGCTGGCGGGAATCACCGAGCAGTTGCGCCAAATGGATCTGCCGCCGCTGGAAATCACCACCGCCGTGCGCACCGGTGACACCCCGCAAAAAGACCGCGCCGCCATGCGCAAGAGCGCGCCGCACATTCTGGTGACCACTCCGGAATCGCTCTACGTGCTGCTTGGCTCGGAATCCGGACGCAAGATGCTAGGCACCACGCGCACCGTGATCGTCGATGAAATCCACGCCATCGCTGCCGGCAAACGTGGCAGCCACCTGGCCTTGAGCCTCGAACGCCTGCAGGCGTTGTGCGCCGAGCCGCTGACCCGCATCGGTCTGTCGGCCACGCAAAAACCGATCGATGCCGTCGCACGCTTTCTGGTGGGCCATGATCGTCCGTGCGAAATCATCGACATCGGCCATGCCCGCCCACGGGATCTGGGCATCGAAGTGCCGCCGGTGCCGTTGTCGGCGGTCATGGCCAATGACGTCTGGGAACTGGTCTACGATCGTCTCGCCACACTGGCCCGAGAACACCGCACCACGCTGATTTTCGTCAACACCCGGCGCCTGGCCGAACGCCTGAGCCGGCATCTGAGCGAACGCCTCGGCAAACACGCCGTAGCCGCGCACCATGGCAGCCTCGCCAAGGAGTTTCGCCTTGATGCGGAACAACGACTCAAGCGCGGCGAGCTGCAAGTGCTGATCGCCACCGCGTCGCTGGAACTGGGGATCGACATCGGTGAAGTCGACCTCGTGTGCCAGATTGCCTCGCCGCGTTCGATTGCCGGGTTCCTGCAACGGGTCGGCCGTTCCGGACACCAGGTCGGCGGCACGCCAAAGGGGCGCCTGTTCGCAACGACGCGCGACGACCTGATCGAGTGTGCGGCCCTGCTCGACTGCGTGCGCCGGGGCGAACTCGATACGCTGCACATCCCCGAAGCTCCGCTGGACGTACTGGCGCAGCAGATCATCGCCGAGGTCAGTTGCCAGGAGTGGGCCGAAGACGCCTTACTCGCAATGTTCCGCCGGGCCGAGCCCTACGCCCGCCTCGACGAAAAACATTATCAGGCGTTGCTGACGATGCTCGCCGAGGGCTACAACGGTCGCCAGGGCATCCGCAGTGCCTACCTGCACCGAGACGCGGTGAGTCGAACCCTGCGTGGGCGGCGCGGCGCGCGACTGACGGCCGTGACCAGCGGCGGCACCATCCCGGACAACGCCGACTACAGCGTACTGCTGGAACCCCAAAGCCTGAACATCGGCAGCGTCAACGAAGACTTCGCCGTGGAAAGCATTGCCGGCGATGTGTTCCAGCTCGGCAATACCTCCTATCGAATCCTGCGGGTGGAAACCGGCAAGGTGCGGGTCGAAGATGCCCAGGGCCAGCCACCGACCATTCCGTTCTGGCTCGGTGAAGCGCCCGGTCGCAGCGCCGAATTGTCGATGGCCGTGGCCCGCCTGCAAGCACAGCTCGACGAATTGCTGAGCGCCAGCCCTGGCAACCTGCAACCGGCCCTCGACTGGCTGACCGCAACCCTCGGACTGGACCTGGCCAGCGCCGAACAGCTTGTGGATTATCTGGCCCGCGCCCGCCTCGCCCTCGGCGCTCTACCGTCCCAGGACACGCTGCTGATGGAGCGGTTTTTCGACGAGTCCGGCGGCACCCAACTGATCATCCATTCGCCGTTTGGCAGCCGTATCAATCGCGCCTGGGGACTGGCCCTGCGCAAGCGCTTCTGCCGCACCTTCAACTTCGAATTGCAGGCCGCTGCCAGCGAAGATGCAATCGTGCTGTCGCTGTCCACCAGCCACAGTTTCGAACTCGACGAGGTCTGGCGTTATCTGCACAGCAACAGCGCCGAGCACATCCTGATTCAGGCCGTGCTGGATGCGCCATTGTTCGGTGTGCGCTGGCGCTGGAATGCCGGGGTGGCGCTGGCCCTGCCGCGCTACACCGGCGGGCGCAAAGTCGCGCCGCAATTGCAGCGGATGAAAAGCGAAGACCTGATCGCCAGCGTGTTTCCGGATCAGATCGCCTGCCTGGAAAACCTCGCCGGTGAACGGGAAATTCCCGAGCATCCGTTGGTGGAGCAGACCCTCGACGATTGCCTGCATGAAGCGATGGACAGCAAGGGCTGGCTGCAATTGCTGCGGCGCATGGAGCACGGCGAAGTGCGGCTGATCGCCCGTGACCTTCCGGCCCCTTCGCCGCTGGCGGCGGAAATCCTCAGCGCCCGCCCCTACACCTTTCTCGACGACGCGCCGCTGGAAGAGCGTCGCACCCAGGCTGTGCTCAACCGCCGCTGGAGCGATCCGCAATCCACCGATGACCTCGGCGCGCTGGACGCCGATGCGATCAACGCCGTGCGCGAAGAGGCGTGGCCGACGCCGAACGGCGCCGATGAAATGCACGAAGCGCTGATGAGCCTGGCCTGCATCAGCGACCGCGAAGTCGATGCCAACCTGCATTGGCGCGATTGGCTGAATGCGTTGGCCGACACTGATCGAGCCTGCCGATTGCAGATCGATCCCGAGCATTCGCTGTGGCTGGCGCGGGAACGCCTGACCTGTCTGCAAGCGCTTTATCCACAGGCGCATTCGGCACTGTCAGCGCTGCCGGGTTTCGATGAAATCTGGACCGCCGACGATGCCTTGGTGGAAGTCATCCGCGCACGGCTGAGTGCATTCGGCCCGCTGCCGCTGGAGGCCATCGCCCGGCCGCTGTCATTGCCAGCCGCACAGGTCCATCAAGCACTCGCCCGACTGGAGCGTGAAGGCTACGTGCTGCGCGGTCGGTTCACCCCGGGGCTGACGATTGAAGAATGGTGCGAGCGGCATCTGCTGGCGCGTATTCATCGCTACACGGTCAAGCGCCTGCGCCGGGAAATCGAACCGGTGGCATTGCAGGATTTCATGCGTTTTCTGTTCGACTGGCAGCATCTGTCCCCGTCCACCCGGGGTCAGGGCAGCGCCGTGTTGCCTAAAATTGTCGGCCAGTTCGAAGGTTATCCGGCTGCCGCCTCGGCGTGGGACAGCGACATCCTCCCGGCGCGGCTCAAGGACTACTCATCGAGCTGGCTGGATGATCTGTGCCGCAGCGGAAAACTGGTGTGGACACGCCTCAGCGCCCGGCAGAAAACCAGCGGCACAGCTTTGCGCAGTACGCCGGTCGTGTTGCTGCCGCGCAGTCAGGTCGGGTTGTGGAGTTCGCTGGCCGAACAGACGCCGATCAGCGAACTGTCGCCCAAGACGCAGAAAGTCTTCGAGGCCCTCAGCCAGCACGGTGCGCTGTTCTTCGATGAGCTGATTCATGAAGCGCATCTGCTGCGCACCGAACTGGAAATCGCCTTGCAGGAACTGGTCGGCGCCGGTCTGGTGAATGCCGACAGCTTTGCCGGCCTGCGGGCGCTGATCACCCCGGCGAGCAAGCGCCAGCAACGCAGCAGTCGGCGCGGGCGCGGGGCGTTTGTCGGAGGTATGGACGATGCCGGGCGCTGGGCGCTGTTGCGTCGTGGGCCGGTTGTGGAAAACAGCCAGACAGCGTCGCCCGAAACCCTGGAACACATCGCCATGACCTTGTTGCGCCGTTACGGCGTGGTGTTCTGGCGCCTGCTGGAACGCGAAGCCGACTGGCTACCAAGCTGGCGCGAACTCCTGCGCACCTTTCACCGGTTGGAGGCTCGGGGCGAGATTCGTGGCGGGCGGTTTGTCAGCGGTCTGGCCGGTGAACAATTCGCCTTGCCCGAGGCGATACCACTGCTGCGCGAAGTGCGCCGCCGCCCTCATGACGGCAGCCTGATCGCCGTGTGCGGGGTCGATCCGCTGAACCTCGCCGGCACCTTGCTGCCGGGCGCAAAAGTACCGGCGCTGGCGAGCAATCGGCTGGTGTATCGCGACGGCTTGCCGGTCGCTGCGGAGATCGCCGGCAAGCAGCAATTCTGGGTGGAACTGGACCCCACCGCCATGAGCGACATTCGCAACAAGCTGACCCGTCACTGAGTCCGCGCCTGTTCCGTCAACACCACCGACGAATGCGCCACCACCTCATCGTCTTGTCGCTTCGGCAACAAAACCTGCTGTGGATAAGTCTGCGCGAAATGCACCCACGGACTGTTATCCACAAGCTTTTTCAAACGCTGGTTGAACGCGCGGCTCACCGCATATTGCCCGCCCGACACCGTGCGGAACTGCGCGGTCAGCACCACGCCGTTCAGGTCCATTTTGTCCACGCCGAACACATCCAGCGGCCCTTGCAGGTTGTACTTGAGGAACGGGTCTTCGCGGATCGAATCTCCGGTCTCGCGAATCAACTCGATGGCTTTTTCGACATCGGTGTCGTAGGTGAACTGCACCGAGAAAAACGCGAACGCAAACTGCCGCGATTGATTGGTCACAGCCTTGATCTGACCGAACGGCACCGAGTGCACGAAGCCCTTGCCGTCGCGCAGGCGCAGGGTGCGAATGGTCAGGCCTTCGACCGTGCCGGCATGCCCGGAATCGAGCACCACCCAGTCGCCGATCGATAGCGTGTCTTCAATGATGATGAACAGCCCGGTGATCACGTCCTGCACCAGTTGCTGCGAACCGAAACCGATGGCCAGACCGACCACCCCGGCACCCGCCAGCAGCGGCGCGACGTTGATCCCGAGATTGGCCATGGTGGTGATTGCGCAGATCACCACCAGGATGATTTTGATCGCGTTGCGCAGCAGCGGCAGGATAGTTTTCACCCGGGTGCTGGGCTGGCGCGCCGAGCGCTTGCTGACCGGCGGCTTCAGCGCTTCCTGAATTGCCGTGTCGAGCACCACCCACAGCAGCCACGTCACGAGGAAGATCAGGCCGATGCTGCTCAAGGCATTGCTGATCGCCCGGCCGACCGTGCTGCTTTGGGCAAAATCGATCAGCGAAACACCCCAGATCCGCCCGAGGATATCGATGAACGCAATCGCGATGACGATCCGCAGCAACGCATGCAACAGGCTGAGAAAACGCTCCTTGTAGGCGCTGCTGCGCTGGATCGCCTCGGCCCGGCGTGATTTGAACAGGTGCTGCAGCACCGTGCTAAGAAACACCGTGCCGATCAACAGCACCGTGGTGAACAGCGCACAGCGCAGAGCCTTTTGATTATCCTCGCCGATGCCGATCAGATTGACCGCCGAGACCAGCACCATCAAAACGATCGGCCAATACCAGAGCCCGGAAAAGATCCGCAGCGACTCCTGCAATGACGGCTGTTTCAGACGTTGGGCCAGCGAGCGATTGCGGATCAGGTGCGCCACCGGCCGGCGCAAGCGAATCACCAGCAAACCGAAAATGATCGACGCCAGCAGACCGGTGAACACCGCGACGCTGCTGGTGATGTTGCCACCCAGTTGCCGGGCGATCTGCGGGCTGGTCAGCGCATCACTCAATGCGGCGAGAAAACCGATCAGGAACAGCGGTTTCGGGCAGTAGTCGCGGATGATCTGCACCGCTCGTCGCTTGTGGCCGGTATTGAACATCACCACTACGCACAACAGCATCGAGGTGGAAAAAATGCCGCTGCTGGTGGCGTAGGCAAAACACAGCGCCAGCGCCCGGCCGACCGAGGCCGGCAGAAAGTGGCTGACGTACAGGGTCAACGGCAGACAGATCAATGCGGGCAATGTGTAGGGCAGCAAATAACCGATCAGATCCTGACTGCGCTGGCGGGTACGCAGCCAGCGGCCCTCGCGCATCCGCTTGGCCAGTACGCTGCCCAGCACCGTCAGCACGGCGAAGGTGCCGAGCCACACGCCGGACAACATCATGAAATCCCCGGCCACGCTCCACCCCGAGCGATCCGACGGCTGGTTGACCAGCCTGTCCACTTCATCCGCCGCCCGGTCGGCGCGCAGACGCCAGGCATCGACCAGATGCTCGTTGAGGTCGAGTTTGTCCTGCACGTCGTCGATGCTGGAACTGATGGCGCCGAGCAGTCCGCCCTGCACCAACGGCTCGGGTTCGGCGGCTTTTGCGGTGGCTGCCGGGACGCCCGGCAATGTGGCGGCCTGCAGCATTTGGCCGCCGGAAAACAGCAGCGCCCCCAATAGAATTGCGATCCTGAACCTGGTCAAAACGCAGAGCTCCCTTGGTTGAACCTGTAAGGAACTGAGCGTTTTTTGCTCGGCAAAGTTCAAGAGCGCGTTGACAGTGGCTTTTGATCTTTGCTCCCAGGTCAAATATCAAATGCCCATCCCTGTATTTTTCCACCCCCGCCCAACCCCGACACTGCGCTCCATTCAATCCCCTTACCGGAGTGCCGTCATGCCCATTGCCTTGCTCGCGCTGACCCTCAGCGCATTCGCCATCGGGACGACCGAGTTCGTCATCGTTGGCCTGCTTCCCACCATCGGCGCCGATCTCGGCGTCAGTCTGCCGTCCGCCGGGCTGCTGGTCAGTCTCTACGCTCTTGGCGTGGCCATCGGTGCGCCGGTGCTGACCGCCCTCACCGGCAAAGTCCCGCGCAAACTGTTGCTGCTGTCGCTGATGGTGCTGTTTACCCTCGGCAACCTGCTGGCCTGGCTGGCGCCGAGTTATGAATCGCTGGTGCTGGCACGGATCGTCACCGGTCTGGCCCACGGCGTGTTTTTCTCCATCGGCTCGACCATCGCCACCAGCCTGGTGCCCAAGGAAAAAGCCGCCAGTGCGATTGCGATCATGTTCACCGGCCTGACCGTGGCGCTGGTTACGGGCGTACCGCTGGGCACCTTCATCGGCCAGCATTTCGGCTGGCGTGAAACCTTCCTCGCGGTGTCGGCGCTGGGTGTCATCGCGTTCATCGGCAGCTTGCTGTACGTGCCGAAAAACATCGCCCACAGCAAACCGGCTTCGCTGCTGCAACAACTGCAAGTACTCAAGCAACCGCGCCTGCTGCTGGTCTACGCGATGACTGCCATCGGTTACGGCGGCTCGTTCATCGCCTTCACTTACCTCGCGCCGATTCTTCAGGACATCTCGGGTTTCAGTGCCAGCACGGTCAGCCTGGTGCTGCTGGTGTACGGCGTGTCGGTCGCCGTCGGCAATATCTGGGGCGGCAAACTGGCAGACAAGCGCGGGCCGATCAGCGCCCTGAAAATCATCTTCGCCCTGCTCGCCACCGTGCTGTTCGTGCTCACCTTCACCGCCGGCAACCCGTGGCTGGCACTGGCCACCGTACTGGTCTGGGGCGCCGTCGCCTTCGGCAACGTGCCGGGCCTGCAGGTGTACGTGGTGCGTCAGGCTGAACATCACACGCCGCAAGCGGTGGATGTGGCGTCGGGGCTGAACATTGCTGCGTTCAACCTCGGGATTGCCGGCGGTGCCTGGGGTGGCGGGCTGATTGTCGAGCATATCGGCCTGATCCATACCGCGTGGATCGGCGGGCTGGTGGTGCTGGTGGCATTGGCCCTGACAGCGTTGAGCGGCCGCCTCGACCGACTAGGCCCGGTGTATGCCGAACCTGCTGAAGGCTCCCGCATCGTCGCCGGCCACTGATCCGGCGAACATCGACCGTCCGTAGTCCCGTCGAAACTTTCTCGAACCGCCCGCAGTCACCAACAGACAGAGGCGGTACGAGGACTTTCGACGGGAGAACGGCATGACAGCGATTCACATCGATGGCCCACCTGGACGCAACAAGCGCCACACCTCGGCAGGCATGCCGTCATGAGCATTCCCGAGCCGGTCGGCGTCACCGACGAACAGGCCACCGTCATCACGACGGTGCGCCGCTTCACGGTGCTGACGGTCAACACCCACAAGGGGTTCACCGCGCTGAACCGCCGCTTCATCCTCCCCGAACTGCGCGAAGCGGTGCGCAGTGTGTCAGCTGACGTGGTGTTTCTGCAGGAAGTGCACGGCACCCACGAACACCATCCCAAGCGCTACAACAACTGGCCGACCATGCCGCAGTACGAGTTCCTCGCCGACAGCCTGTGGCCGCAGTTCGCCTATGGGCGCAACGCGGTGTACCCGGAGGGCGATCACGGCAACGCGCTGCTGTCGAAATTCCAGATCGTGCGCCACGACAACCTCGACGTGTCCATCAGCGGCCATGAAAACCGTGGCCTGCTGCACTGTGTCCTGCGCCTGCCGGGAGACGATCGCGAACTGCACGCGATCTGCGTGCACCTGGGCCTGCGCGAAAGTCATCGCAACGCACAGCTGAGGCTACTGGGCAAACGCCTCGCCAACCTGCCGGACGATGCACCGGTCATCGTCGCCGGCGACTTCAACGACTGGCGCCAGCGCGCCGATGCGCTACTGGAACCTTGCGGTCTGCGTGAAGTGTTTGCCGAACATCAGGGCAAACCGGCGCGCAGTTTTCCGGCGCGATGGCCGGCGTTGCGGCTGGACCGGATCTACGTGCGCAACCTCAAGGCCAGCCAGCCGAAGGTCCTCGCCAACCGGCCCTGGTCACACCTTTCCGATCACGTGCCGTTGTCCGTGGAGATCGAACTATGAGCAGCGCGCCGCTGGAAAAGTCCGCCGTGGAACCGATCACCATCACCCCGCCGATCCGCGAGCCCGGCCACGTCGATGTCGACTATGGCTGGCAGGGCAGCAACCGAGTCGAACTGCTGGAAAACGGCGAGGAATACTTCCCGCGAGTCTTCGAGGCCATGCGCGCGGCGAAGAGTGAAATCCTGCTGGAGACCTTCATCGTTTTCGAAGACAAGGTCGGCAACGAGTTGCAGCAGATCCTGATCGACGCTGCCCGACGCGGCGTGCGCACCACTGTCAGCCTCGACGGCTTCGGTTGCGGAGAACTGAGCACCGGATATCTCACCGCGTTGAGCGAGGCTGGTGTGCATCTGCAAATCTTCGACCCGGCACCGAAACGCCTGGGCTTTCGCACCAACTGGTTCCGCCGCCTGCACCGCAAAATCGTGGTGGTCGACGGGCTGATTGCGTTCATCGGCGGGATCAACTTTTCCGGCGATCACCTGGCGGATTTCGGCCCCGAGGCGAAGCAGGATTACGCCGTGGAAGTCCAGGGCCCGGCGGTGGCCGACATCCATCACTTTGCCCTGCTGCAAAGCGGTCGCCCCGGACGGGCGCGCTTCTGGTGGCAGCGCCGGCGCCAGCGTCGGGCGGAGATGGCGTTCACCGAGCACGACGGTCAGGTGCGTCTGGTGTTTCGCGATAACGACCGGCATCACACCGATATCGAAGACGTTTATTTGCAGGTCCTGCGCCGGGCGAAACGCCGGGTGGTGATCGCCAATGCCTATTTCTTTCCCGGTTATCGCTTGCTGCGCGAGATGCGCAACGCGGCCCGGCGCGGCGTCGATGTGCGGCTGATCCTGCAAGGCCAGCCGGACATGCTGGTGGCCAAACTCGCGGCGCGCATGACCTACGACTACCTGCTCAAGGCCGGGGTGCAGATTCACGAATATTGCCAGCGGCCGCTGCACGGCAAAGTCGCTTTGGTGGATGAGGAATGGAGCACCGTCGGGTCGAGCAATCTCGACCCGCTGAGCCTGTCGCTGAACCTGGAAGCCAATGTGCTGATCCGTGACCGGGCCTTCAATCAGGAACTGTTCCGACGCCTCGAAGACCTCAGTCAGAACCACTGCAAAGCCATGGATCCCGGCAAGGCACCACGGGGGCGGATCTGGCACATGACCGTGGGCTTTCTGGTGTTTCACTTCCTGCGCCACTTTCCAGCGATGGCCGGTTGGCTGCCCGCGCATAAACCTCGCTTGAAACCCTTCATTGGCAAGAGCGGGAGCGATCCGTCATGAGTCGTTCCGATGCTCAGTCCGCGACGCATTCGCCGCCAGCCGCAACGTCTCGCTGGAGCCGCTGGAAGCGCCCGCTGACGTTGCTGTTTTTCCTCGCGCTGATCGTCCTGCTGACGATGTTCGCCAGCCGCATCGAATGGGCCGAGGTGCTGCAAACCCTCGCCGACTTCAAGGTGCGCACGCTGATCATCGCTTCCAGCCTGACGCTGTTGAGCTTTCTGGTGTACGCCAGTTTCGACCTGATCGGCCGCACTTACATCCGTCAGGACCTGACGTGGAAACAGATCCTGCCGGTGGGCATCATCAGCTACGCGTTCAACCTCAATCTGAGCGCCTGGGTCGGCGGGATTGCCATGCGCTATCGGCTGTATTCGCGGCTCGGAGTGAGCAAAAGCAACATCGCCAAGATCCTCGGCCTGAGCCTGGCCACCAACTGGTTCGGCTACATGACCATCGCCGGCGCCGTGTTCAGCAGTGGGCTGGTCAGCATGCCGCCGGGCTGGAAAGTCAGCAGCGAAGCGTTGCAGGGAATTGGCGTGTTACTGCTGTTGATCAGCCTCGGTTACCTGGTCGCCTGCCGGTTTTCCCGACGGCGCGAGTGGTCGATTCGCGGGGTGGAAATCAATCTGCCGTCGCTGCGCATGGCGGTCCTGCAACTGCTGCTCGGCGCGCTGAACTGGTCGTTGATGGCAGCGGTGATTTTCACCTTGCTGCCGGGCAAGCTCGACTATCCGCTGGTGCTCGGCGTGCTGCTGATCAGCGCGATTGCCGGAGTCATCACTCACATTCCCGCCGGGCTCGGCGTGCTGGAAGCGGTGTTCGTCGCCCTGCTACAACACGAGGCATCGCGCGGCAGTCTGGTGGCGGGTTTGCTGGCCTATCGGGCGATCTATTTTCTGCTGCCGCTGTTGATCACCGTAGTGATGTACCTGGTGGTGGAAGCCAAAGCCAAGGCGCTGCGGATCGAGAAAAAGCCCAAGCCCTGATCAGCGCGACTGAATGATGCTCAACCGTTCGCCCACCACCATCTCGGTGATCCAGTCGACGAGGATCGAGGTGTAGGCCTGCTGCGAGGTTGGATCGCTCAGGGCATGGTCGGCACCGTCGATGATGCGATGGGTCAGCGAGTGAGTCTGTTGGCACGCGGCGCGGTAACTCATGATCGTCGCGTGAGGCACGTAATCGTCGGTTTCCGATTGCACCAGCAGCACGTCACCGGTGAATTGCGAGCAGGCATGCAACGCCCGGTTGCTGTCGGCCCGCACCAGGGTGCCGCGATAATCGCGCAGGTCAGCCTTGTCCAGATCGCGCTTGGGCGTGTGCCATTGTTCGTCGCGATACAGCGCCGGCACCCGCAGCGCCAGCCAGCGCACCGGGCGCAATGAGGTGAGGATCGAAGCCAGATAACCGCCGTAGCTGGTGCCGACCACCGCGATGGCCGAAGTGTCCAGCGCCGGGTGGGCGAGCAATCGGTCGTAGGCTGCGAGCAGGTCGCGCAGGTTGTCTTCACGGGTCACCCGGCTCAGCGGAATGCCGGTGCCGCCGGTATGCCCGCGCAGGTCAAACGTCAGGCACACACAGCCCAGGCCGGCAATGCCCTTGGCCCGTTCCAGGTCCCGCTCCTGACTGCCGCCCCAACCGTGCACGAACAACACGCCGGGGACTTTCGATTTGGGACTGAGGAAGGTCCCGCTCATCTGCTCGTCATCAATGTCGATCTGAATGCTTTCGCTTCTAGCCGTCATAGGATTGGACCGTTACGTATTTGAGGAGAAAGTCGCTGTTCTCTGCCGGGCCGCGATAGACCTCGATGGCGTCCGCCGGCAGAGCCCGGTCGATGTAGGTTTCCACCGACGACACACGGATTGCGCGCATCGAAGGGTCGTTGACGAAACTCTGCAACGCCGCCACTTCCGCGCTGCTCGCGCCGCCCATGCGCCAGGATTGTTCGAGCACGCCGCTGCGCTTCTGGCCTTCGCTGTCCAGACCTTGAGCGATGTCGTAGTTGCGTCGCGAAGCGTAGAACCGTGGGTAGGCTTCATCCGCCGCGCGGTCGAACACCTGCGCCTGTTCGATGGCCAATCGCACATCGTCCGGCAGATCCAGTTTCAGCAGTTCCTCGTAGCTGCCCTGCACCACCAGCAGGTTCGAACCGCCATAGACTTCTTCGCCGTGGGCATCTTCGGTCAAGTATTGATCACCGCAGTAACTGAGCACCCGGTCACCGATGAACGACTGGCCGACGCTATGGGTGATCACCTGGCTCAGGTCCTGTTCGAGCACCACGCCTTGGCTGAACTGTCTGGCAATATCGGGACGCGTGAGGATTTCGTCGAAGGCATCGAGGCTCTTGATCACTTCCTGTCCGCGACCGGCGCACGCATGAATCGGTTTGAGACGGATCGGGCCGTTGTACAACAGATGTTCGGCGGCAGGTCGCGCATCTTCCAGGGCAAACACACTGAGCCCGTCCAGCACGACATTACGCGTGCGTTCGGAAAACAGCGGTGACCAGCCTTCTGGTGCATGGGCCTGATGGCTGCGCAAGCCATGGCTGATGGCTTTGGTGCAGATGAAATCGTGCTCGACGAAACCGCCCCACAGACCCTCGGGGCCCTTGATGCCCAGTTCATGGGCCTTGGCAGCGCCGACGATGGTTTGGGTCGGCAGCAGATACAGGTTGCGACCGTGGTGCTTTTGCGCGTCGTAGCTGCCGCCGAATTTCAGTCCGAGAATCTGCGCCAGCCAGCGGGCCAGCGCCTTGTTGGTCTGCACTTCGTGTTGCGGCGCGTCGGGGCGTACGGAATGGGCGACCACTATTCTGTTGCGAGGTGTCGGGGTCATGCGTCCCCCTTCCAGCGGCTCGGTGAATGTAGGTCAGAGAGTGCAGAGATCAGGCCAAACGACGGCAACGCCAAAACCTTTGCGGATCAGTCGATTAGCCTTTTCGTACTGGCGTTGCGCCCGTTTCAATCTGCACGATGGCCGCCACGGCCGCGGCATTTTGCACGACCGCGCGGTGTTATCTAGCCAGCGCCGCCGGTGAGGTCACGCCGAACCGATTGCGATAGTCACTCGGCGCCAGCCCGGTGATTTTCTTGAAGATGGCGCGAAAGGCTCCCGGATCCTGATACCCCACCGTCCACGCAATGTGATCGATGGTGCCGTTGGTGAACTCGAGCATTTCCCGAGCCTTGCCGACCCGCAGGTGCTGACAGTATTCGGTGGGTTTCAGACCGGTAGCCGCCCGGAATCGACGCAGGAACGTGCGCTCTTCCAGACCCGAACGCTCAGCCATCGCAGCCAGCGAAACGTCAGTCGCTCCGGTGCTTTGCAGCCAGTGCTGAACCTTGAGAATCGACGCGTCGCCATGGTTGAGGATCGGCGCGAAATTGCTGCCGCAGGCACTGGCGCTGTCGCTGTGTTCCATCACCAGGAACCGCGCGGTGGCGCTGGCGATGCTCGGTCCGAGCAGGCGATCGACCAGCCGCAGCCCCAGCTCCGACCAGGCCATCAACCCGGCCGTGGTGATCAGGTCGCCGTCATCGACAATCGGCGTGTCGGCCTTGAGCCTGATCTGCGGATAACGCTCGGCAAAGGCCTTGGCCGAGGTCCAGTGAGTGGTGGCGCTGCGACCGTTGAGCAGGCCGCTTTCGGCCAGCAGCCACGAGCCCACGCAGACGCCGCCCAGCGTCGCACCGCGAGCATGTTGGTCGCGCAGCCATTGCAGCAATCCCGGTGTTGCCTGCTCTGCACTGAATCCGGCGATCGACGGCGGAATCAGCACCGCCAGCAAACCCGTCTCTGCAGCGGGATGACTGTCGTAAACCCTGACCGGTGCCTGCTCGCTCTCGACCTGCCAGTGACTCACTCGCAGTCGCGGCAATTGCGCGGCCTGATGCTCGACGGCGATCCGGTCGGCCACGCCGAACAGGTCGGTCAAGCCATGCACCGCCGCCAGTTGCGCGCCGGGATAAATCAGCACGCCCAGCTCGGCAACGGCCCTCTCAACGCCCATTGTCAGTTTTCCCCTGTCTATTGTCGGTGCGGCCAATCCTCGAAAACGTAGCGGGTGCCGATACTGAATCCACTCCCAACAAACACTTCGAGGAAACACCCATGGCCAGGCAAGCGCTCATCGTAGTCGATATCCAGAACGACTACTTCCCCCAAGGCAAGTGGCCGCTGGCTGGCGTCGACGCCGCCGCCGACAACGCCGCCCGACTGATCGCCGCGTTCCGTGAAGCGGGTGATCCGGTGATCCATATCCGTCACGAATTCACCTCGGCGGATGCGCCGTTTTTCACCCCCGGCTCCGAGGGCGCAAAGCTGCACCCCAAGGTAATCAACCGCGCCGATGAACCGGTGGTGCTCAAGCATTTCGTCAACGCGTTCCGCGAAACCGAATTGCAGTCGATCCTCGATGAGCAAGACATCAAGGCACTGGTGGTGGTCGGCAGCATGAGCCACATGTGCATCGACGGCGTGGTCCGGGCTGCGGCGGATCTGGGCTACACCGTCACGGTGATCCACGATGCCTGCGCCACCCGCGACCTGGAATTCAATGGTTTGGTCGTGCCGGCGGCCCAGGTGCATGCGGCTTTCATGTCTTCGTTGGGGTTTGCCTACGCCAGTGTGGTTTCCGCGCAGGAGTTTCTCTCGAACAATCGTTGAGCGCCTGTCGCCAGTCTCCGAATGAAACCCGGCCCGCCCTGTTGCGGGCCTTTTTTCGTGCGCTGAAAAAATCTCACGCGTGAGCCATTGATGGCACTTTGAATTGGTTGTAGTGTGGCTCACGCGTGAGATGTTCATAACGGAGTCATCGCCATGAAAAGCAGCTCCCCTGCAACAAAATCGGAGAGCCCGAAGGGAGTGCGCTCGACAACGTCCGCGAAAAAACCGTCGAGCTTCTATATGAAGCAGATGCGCGCGGGCCTGGCTGCCGCCGGTTATGTGAAACACGAAACTTGGGTGCTTCCCGAAAACCGAAGCTTGCTCAAGCAAATGGAGCAACAGCTACGCCAACCGATCCTGGCTGGCTCTTTCATGTCGGAGAATTACATGAGCGCAGGCAACAACTGGAACATCGATAGCCTCTACAACGCTTTCAAGGCACTGGACGAGGTGGCTTCGCACGAAATCACGCTGTCCCTGATCCAGAGCGCCGAACCCAGCCTCAAGCTGGAAATGAACGAATTCGGCGGCCTGCCGATTCACATCGCCATCGCGGGTCAGCAGATCATCGTCGATACCGTGCTGGTGGACATCGATTCGATCACCGACGTGCGCACCTTCAACGACGCGGTACTGCGCAGCCGGGAAATGTTCCCGCTGTCGTCGATCGGCATCGAGACCATGCCGAACGGCCAGACCGTCTACAACATGTTCGGCGCGCTGAGTGCGGATTCGAGCCTGACCAACGTGGTCACCGAGGTGAAAACCCTGGTCGATAACGTGCAGCGCGCCAGCGAAGCCTTCGAACACTTCTTCAAGTAATCAACAGGGAAAATCCAATGACTCAGTCCATCTGGAGCAAGTTGTTCACCGCGCTGCGCGGCGGCGCCAATGAAGTCGGCGAAGCGATCGTCGACCAACAGGCCCTGCGCATCCTCGATCAGGAAATCCGTGACGCCGACAGCGCCCTGTCCAACGCCCGTCGCGAACTGGTCACCATCATGGCCAAGCACAAACTGTCCGCCGACCGCGTGAGCGAGTACGACGCCAAGATCAAGGACCTGGAAGCCAAGGCAGTCTCCGCCCTGAACGCCGGCCGTGAAGATCTGGCGATGGAAGTGGCCGAAGCGATTTCGACCCTGACCAACGACCTGACCACCGAGAAGGCACAGAGCGACGAGTTCGGCACCTACGCCGACAACATGCGCAAGGACATCAACAAGGCCGAAGCGCGGATCAAAAGCCTGCGTCAGCAAGTGGACATGGCCAAGGCCCGTGAAAGCGTGCAGAAAGCCCAGGTCAGCGCCTCCATCGCCAGCGGCGGTGCCAATGGCAAGCTGGAAACTGCAGTCGGCACCCTGAACCGTCTGCAAGAAAAGCAAAAGCAGCGCGCCGCCGAGCTGAACGCTCAGGACGAACTGGCCGATGCCACGACCGGCAACGATCTGGAACGCAAACTGCGCGACGCCGGCATCACGCCGAACGAGGGCAGCGCCAACGCGATCCTCGAGCGACTGAAGCAGAAGTCGGCCCAGTAAGGGCAGCCAGAAGAAAAGAAGGGCACCGGGTGCCCTTCTTTTTTGCCTGCTCGTTTGTCACGACGCCGGTACACTAGCGGCGTTTTGCCAACGAACACCTCCACCCGCTTCAAGGAATGTACCCATGGGATGGTTAAAGAATTTGCTCGGCACCGGTTCGGCCCCTGCACCTGCACGCGAGGCGGCCAGCGGCCCGTTGGGCCTGGCGCAGGGCAAGGCGATCCGATTCGATACGACCCTCGCCCTGTTGCTCGACGGCAGCACCTCGGTACGGGTCCCCGATGCCCAGGCCATCTGGAGCGCCGGCTGGATCGACCTCGGCCAATCGAACAAGCTGCATCGCTATTACCTGGACAACGAAGATTTCTGGCTGCAGGTCCACGTAACCGGCGACGATCAGATCGAATCGGTGACGCTGTTCAATTACCTCAACTATGTCACGGTCAACAGTGACGCCGAACTGCAGCGTCTGGCGGGCCCTAACAGCCTGATCGGCCTGCCGGCCTACACCCATGACGGCGTGTCCTTCACCCGTGAATGGGGCACCGAACGCGGCCAGACCGAACTGGTCCCGCTTACCGAGCAAGTGGTCAATCCCGACGAGTCCTACACCATCGAACACCATTCGATGCTGTATGCCCGGGAAACCGGCCTGACCGACCGCCGCGAACTGCTGCTGTTCTCCGTCGAACAGGACGAAGAAGGCACCGTCAGCCTCAGCACATCGCTGGGCATCTCGTTGTACACCACCGATCTGAGCACCATTTAAAAGGAAGTTCCCCATGCTGGAAGTGCTGTCCGTTTCCCTGAACAAGGCCGCGCTGGTCGGTTTCGCCGCCTATCTGATCGGCGCCGTGCTGCTGTTCATGCTGTTTCAGTTCGTCTACACACGCATCACGCCGCACAAGGAATTCGAACTGATTCGCGGCGGTAACAACGCTGCTGCCATCGCCCTGTCGGGCGCGATCATCGGTTTCGCGATCCCGGCGAGCAACATCATCGCCCACTCGATCAACGTCCTCGATTTCGTCCTCTGGGCCGTGATCGCCGCTGCGGTGCAACTGCTGGCATTCCTGGCCACGGGACTGGTGCTCAAAGGCACGTCCCAGCGCATCGCCAACGGTGAAGTTGCCGCCGGCATCTACGTGGCAGCGGTGGCGATCAGCGTCGGCATGCTCAACGCCGCGTGCATGACCCCGTCCTACTGATCGGCAGGAAGCCCGAGATGAAACGAAGCAAGTACGTTCAACTGTCCCTCGCCGCTTCGGTGGCCCTGGCGATTTCCGGTGAAGCGGCCGCGCAGGAACAACAGCGCACCTTCCAGAGCGTGGAACAGTGTGTCGACGCCGAAGTGGCAGCCGATGCCTGCTCGAATGCCTACGTCGCGGCCCTGGCCGAACACCGGCGCATCGCCCCGGCCTATGACGACAAAACCAAGTGCGACGCGGACTTTGCCGCCGGCTGGTGTCAGAAAAATTCCGACGGCCGCTTTGTGCCGAAACTCGGTGGTTTCAAGGTGCCGCAAAATACCGAGCCGGCACAGAACCTCGATGCGATTGCCAATGCGCAGATGCCAGAAGGCAATGCCGAGCCAGTGCAGACCACCCAGAACACGACCCACGTCTCCAGCGGTGGCGGGTCGAGCAACGGCTGGCTGACCGGATGGCTGATCGGCAATGCCATGAGCAACAACTCGCGGACGGTGTATCGCGACCGCGATACGCGCCAGACGTACGACACTTCGACGCTGAACCGGCGGATCGAATCGACACGCACCAGCCGCAATGATTCGGACTACACCAGCTCCCGAAGCAAATCGGTCAACGTGGCGTCCTCTACTTCCCGTGGCGGTTTCGGCAGCCAGTCCAGCGCACGCAGCGGTTGGGGCGGCTGGGGCAGTTCGAGCAGCTGATGAAGAAGATCCATTGCGCCGAGCGCCACGACTGGAAACAGACGGCCGAAAGCCTCGGTTTTCTGTTCCACACCATCGACGACGAGCCCTACTGGGACGAACGCGCGTACTACCAGTTCACGCTCGCGCAGATCGAAAATGATCTCGAGGATCCGACCACCGAACTGCACGAGATGTGCATGGATCTGGTGGACCGTGTCGTGCGCAGCGAGGAGCTGCTTGATCGCTTGAGCATCCCTGCGTCGTACTACGACATGATCCGAACGTCCTGGCTGGAAGGTCATCCGCATCTGTACGGACGCATGGACTTCTCCTACAGCGGCAACGGCCCGGCGAAACTGCTGGAGCTCAACTACGACACGCCCACCAGCCTTTATGAAGCCTCGGCCTTCCAGTGGGGCTGGCTTGAGCAATGCATCGAGCGCGGGATGCTGCCGCGCCATGCCGACCAGTTCAACAGCATCGACACCCGCCTGCATGAGGCCTTTGCCGCGCTGAAGCTCAAGCGTCCATTCTACTTCGCCTCGATGAAAGGTTCGGTCGAGGACAAGGGCACCACGGACTACCTGCGACTGATCGCGGAAAAGGTCGGCATCGAATCACGGCACATCGATATCGAGGACATCGGCCTGACAACCGAAGGACGTTTCGTCGATCTCGAAGATCGCTGGATCCCGCATCTGTTCAAGCTGCACGCCTGGGAGTTCATCTTCCACGAACCGTTCGGCGCAGCCATTGCCGATTGCGATACCCAGTTTTTCGAACCGGCATGGAAGGCCATTCTCTCCAATAAAGGCGCCCTGCCCCTGCTCTGGGAATTGCACAAGGGCCATCCGAATCTGCTGGCCGCTCATCTCGATCCGAATCCGGCCAGCGCAGTGCCGAAAGGCTGGGTGCGCAAACCGTACTTCTCCCGGGAAGGTGCCAACATCGAACTGCAAACAGCCGACGGTCTGATTGTCAAAGAGGATGGTCCCTACACGGATGCACCTTTCATCCTGCAGGAGTTTGCGCCGCTGCCAAGGTTCGATGACAGCTACACGCTGATTGGTTCCTGGGTGATTGGCGATCAGGCCGCAGGGATTGGCGTGCGGGAGGACAACAGTCTGATCACCAAGGATTCGAGCCGTTTTTTACCGCACCTGATTCTTGACTGATTCAAGGCTGGCAATAAAAAAACCGTAGCGTTTGCGCGCTACGGTTTTTTCGCTTCTGGCGTCGGTTACGACAGCTCGGTCGTGCGCGCCGGCACCTCGGACGCAGGCTTTTCCTTGACTGGCTCGGCGGTGATGACCCCGGCCATTCTCCGCCGCGCGATTTCCGCACCACGACGACGCAATGGGGTTTCGACAAAACGATAGTTCAACTCGCTGCACACCACCATGATCGCGAACGACGTCAGCAACAGCTGAACCGTGAACTCGCTGCCCAGCTCGACGCCACGCTCGCTGGCCACACGCGTCCAGATCTCGGTGCTCAAGTGGTAGGCAAATACGTGCACGACGTACAAGGCATAGGAACGCGAACCCAGCCATTGGCCGAGCCCGCTCAAGATGGCCGGGCAGTAGATGTAGCCCTTCTGGTAACTGGAGAGCCAGACAAGGATCAATGCATTGATAGCCAACAGCCCGACCGCGATCGGTGTTGCGATGAGTTGACCGGCAATGGCGCCCAACATGTACAGCAGGAACAGCGTGATACCCAGCCGCTTGAACAGGCTGCCACCCAACGTCACGGGCTCGATCTCCTTGTACAAGGACGTGCGCGTGAACAGGCAGAGCAAGATGCCCCACATCATGGCGTCAAGGCGGAACGAAAACAGCATGCTGGCCGGCGCTGCGCCAAAGGCATTGCGATCCAGCGGAAACTGCACGGCAATCAGCGTAATCAAGGCGATCACCCGCCAGCGTGTCGAAGTAATCAACAGCAGGAACAGCGGAAAAATGAAGTAGAACTGCTCCTCCAGCGCCAGGCTCCAATACACCGAGTTTGGACCCAGGATCGCACCGTACTGGTTCGCCAGGTTACCGGTGAATGTCGCGACGGCGGTGAAGCTGCGCACATTGTCGAACCACGACTGGAACGCATTGGACTGGTTGAAGAAGATCGAGAACGCCAACGGTATCAACACCCACAGCCAGGCCGTGGGCAGCAGGCGGTAAGCCCGTCGAATCCAGAATGACGTTGCGGCGAGACCGAAGCGATTCTGCTCGCGGTTCTGATCGAAGTAATCGAGGTAGGCCTTGCTGACGACAAAACCCGAAATACAGAAGAACAGATCCACCCCTGACCAGGGGGAATACACGTTGAACAGCTTTTCCATGAACGCGCCATGAAATGGCAGTAGCTGCGTGCTGTGGGTAAACACCGTCATCAGGATGGCCACACCACGCAGGTACTCGATTTCCTTGTTCTTGCTACTGCTCATCGGTTTCTCTTGTTCTTGTGATGAGAACTGACGCCCAATGCCGGGGAGCCCGCTCTTGCAAAAAATGGACGGGCTCGAAAGCGCCGGGACCGATCATGGATCGGCTTGCCGCTGCCTTCAAGACTCTTCGCGAAACTTTACCGCCCTGTACGCCGGGACTGATCAGTCAGTTCACGAACATCTCAAAGCCGTGTGCAACCGCCAAAACGACGAAGCCCCCGCAATGCGGGGGCTTCGAATCCAGACCGGGCCTGGTTCAGCGACTTCGATCAGAACGGGATATCGTCATCGAAGCTGTCGAAATCCGGAGCCGGTTGCGGTGCGGCCTGCTGTGGAGCCGGAGCCGGACGCTGCTGAGGAGCCGACTGCTGCGGACGCGGAGCCTGCTGGCGTGGCGCCTGCTGCTGATAGTTATTGCCACCGCCTTGTTGGTCGCCCTGCTGTGGACGGCCGCCCAGCAGTTGCATGGTGCCTTGCATGTCGACCACGATTTCGGTGGTGTAACGCTTGATACCGTCTTTTTCCCACTCGCGGGTCTGCAGCTTGCCTTCGATGTACACCTGCGAACCCTTGCGCAGGTATTCGCCGGCGATTTCGGCGACCTTGCCGAACATCGATACGCGGTGCCACTCGGTCTTCTCGACCTTCTGACCGGTCTGCTTGTCGGTCCACTGTTCGCTGGTTGCCAGACTCAGGTTGGTCACGGCGTTACCGTTAGGCAAGTAGCGAACTTCGGGATCCTGGCCGCAAGTGCCGACCAATATGACTTTGTTAACCCCACGGGCCATAACGTTCTCCTAGGCTTCGCAAGCAGCCCCGGCCGGGTTGTTCACCAGGCGTTCGAGGGTGTCGCGATCCACTAATTCTTTATCCAGTTTGATGTAAACAGCCGCTTCATCGGCGACTATCACTGCATCTGTTACCCCTACGAGGGCCCTGAGGCGCTCGACCAGACCCGCTTCGCGGATCGCCTCGGGCGACAACGGCAAGCGCAGGCTCGTCACGTAGGGTGGTTCGCGCATGGTAACAGCAAAGGCCAGCCAGATGGCAGCCAGCCCGGCACATCCGAGGAACACAACCGACAGACCGCCATGCTGGAACATCCAGCCGCCGAGAATCCCGCCAAGTGCCGAACCGAGGAACTGGCTGGTGGAGTACACGCCCATGGCCGTGCCCTTGCCACCCGCCGGTGAAACCTTGCTGATCAGCGACGGCAGAGAGGCTTCCAGCAGATTGAACGCGGTAAAGAACACCACCGTCCCGATCACCAGAGCCCGCAGGCTGTCACCGAACTGCCAGAAGAATAGCTCAGTGAGCATCAGCGTCATGACGGCGCCGAGCAAAACTCGTTTCATTTTGCGTTTCTTCTCGCCGTAGATGATGAACGGGATCATGGCGAAGAACGAGATCAGCAAGGCTGTGAGGTAGACCCACCAGTGCTGTTCCTTGGGCAGCCCGGCTTTTTCCACCAGAGCCAGGGGCAGCGCGACGAAGCTCGACATCAACATCGCATGTAACACAAAAATGCCCAGATCCAGGCGCAGCAGGTCCGGGTGCTTGAGCGTCGGCATCAACGCCTGACGCGCCACGCCAGACTCACGATGGCTCAGCGGCCCGGTGGATTTCGGCACCATGAACAGCACGATCACGATCCCCACCAGCGCCATGCCGCCAGTGGCCAGGAACAACCCGGAGAGACCAAATGCGCGAGTCAGCAACGGACCAACCACCATCGCCACGGCGAACGACAGGCCGATGGTCATGCCGATCATCGCCATGGCCTTGGTGCGGTGCTGTTCGCGAGTCAGGTCAGACAGTAACGCCATGACCGCTGCGGAAATTGCCCCGGCACCTTGCAGGATCCGACCGGCAATCACGCCCCAGATCGAGTCGGCCTGAGCCGCCAGCACGCTGCCGAGAGCGAAGACGATCAGCCCCAGGTAAATCACCGGGCGACGACCGATACGGTCGGAAATGATCCCGAACGGAATCTGAAAAATCGCCTGGGTCAGGCCGTAAGCGCCAATCGCCAGCCCGATGAGGGCCGGGGTCGCTCCCGCCAGATCCATGCCATAGGTGGCCAGTACCGGCAGCACCATGAACATGCCAAGCATACGGAAGGCGAACACCAGGGCCAGACCGCTCGCCGCGCGGGTCTCGCTGCCACTCATGCGTTCGCTGTGGGGATCGTGCATGGAAAAACCTCGTGTGAACCGGCGGCGATTCTACCAGTCCCATCGAAAGACGGGGTATATCGCGACGCTATGACGCGTATAGATGAAACTCTCTTCATGCAAGGTGGAAAACCCTTCATTCGATAGTGTGCATCCATCCAGTATTTGGCCGTATACTCCTGTGTTTTCGACGCCCGCCGAGCGAGGCCACTTTGGACAAGATCCTGATACGTGGGGCCCGTACCCACAACCTGAAGAACATCGACCTGACCCTGCCACGGGACAAACTGATCGTCATCACCGGCCTGTCCGGATCCGGCAAGTCGTCCCTGGCCTTCGACACGCTCTATGCCGAAGGTCAGCGCCGCTATGTCGAATCCCTGTCGGCCTATGCCCGGCAGTTCCTGTCGATGATGGAAAAACCCGACGTCGACACCATCGAAGGCCTGTCGCCGGCGATCTCCATCGAACAGAAGTCGACCTCGCACAACCCGCGCTCCACGGTCGGCACCATCACCGAAATCTACGACTACCTGCGTTTGCTCTATGCGCGCGTCGGTACGCCACGCTGCCCGGATCACGATATCCCGCTGGAAGCGCAGACCGTCAGCCAGATGGTTGACCTGGTGCTGGCACAGCCGGAAGGCAGCAAGCTGATGCTTCTGGCGCCGGTGATCCGTGAGCGCAAGGGCGAGCATCTGTCGGTGTTCGAAGAACTGCGCGCTCAGGGCTTCGTCCGCGCCCGGGTCAACGGCCGGCTCTGCGAGCTCGACGAGCTGCCAAAGCTGGATAAACAGAAAAAGCACACCATTGAAGTCGTGGTTGACCGCTTCAAGGTTCGCGCCGATCTGCAGCAGCGTCTGGCCGAGTCCTTCGAGACCGCACTGAAGCTGGCGGACGGCATCGCTCTCGTGGCACCAATGGACGACGAGCCGGGCGAAGAGATGATCTTCTCCGCGCGCTTCGCCTGCCCGATCTGCGGCCACGCCATCAGCGAGCTGGAACCCAAGCTGTTTTCCTTCAACAACCCGGCCGGTGCCTGCCCGACCTGTGACGGTCTGGGGGTGAAGCAGTTCTTCGACATCAAGCGTCTGGTCAACGGTGAGCTGACGCTGGCCGAAGGCGCGATCCGTGGTTGGGACAGGCGCAACGTCTATTACTTCCAGATGCTCGGTTCACTGGCCGCGCATTACGGCTTCAGCCTCGAGCAGCCGTTCAACGAGCTGCCGGCGGATCAGCAGAAATACATTCTGCATGGCAGCGGTTCGCAGAACGTCGACTTCAAGTACCTCAACGACCGTGGCGACATAGTCAAGCGTTCGCACCCGTTCGAAGGCATCGTGCCGAACCTCGAGCGTCGCTACCGCGAAACCGAGTCGGCCAGTGTGCGTGAAGAACTGGCGAAGTTCCTCAGCACCCAGTCGTGCCCGGACTGCCGTGGCACCCGTCTGCGGCGCGAAGCGCGACATGTGTGGGTTGGCGAGAAAACCCTGCCGGCGGTGACCAACCTGCCGATCGGTGATGCCTGCGACTACTTCGGCGAGTTGAAGATGACCGGCCGCCGTGGCGAAATCGCCGACAAGATTCTCAAGGAAATCCGTGAGCGTCTGCAGTTCCTGGTCAACGTGGGGCTGGATTACCTGTCGCTGGATCGCAGTGCCGATACCCTGTCCGGCGGCGAGGCCCAGCGGATTCGTCTGGCCAGTCAGATCGGTGCCGGGCTGGTCGGGGTTCTGTACATCCTCGATGAGCCGTCCATCGGTCTACACCAGCGTGACAACGACCGTCTGCTCGGCACCCTCAAGCACCTGCGCGACATCGGCAACACGGTGATCGTGGTCGAGCACGACGAAGACGCAATTCGACTGGCCGACTACGTAGTGGATATCGGCCCGGGTGCCGGGGTTCATGGCGGGCAGATCGTCGCCGAAGGCACGCCGGATGAAGTGATGGCACACCCGGACTCGCTCACCGGCAAATACCTGTCGGGTCGGGTCAAGATCGAAGTGCCGGCCAAACGCACGCCGCGCAACAAGAAGCAGGTGCTGTCGCTCAAGGGCGCGCGGGGCAACAACCTGCGCAATGTCGACCTGGAGATCCCGATCGGCTTGCTGACTTGCGTGACCGGCGTTTCCGGCTCGGGTAAATCGACGCTGATCAACAACACGCTGTTCCCGTTGAGCGCCACGGCCCTCAACGGCGCGACCACTCTGGAAGCGGCAGCCCACGACAGCATCAAGGGCCTGGAGCACCTGGACAAGGTCGTCGATATCGACCAGAGCCCGATCGGTCGCACTCCGCGCTCCAACCCGGCGACCTACACCGGGCTGTTCACGCCAATCCGCGAACTGTTCGCCGGCGTGCCCGAGTCCCGCTCCCGTGGTTATGGTCCGGGGCGCTTCTCGTTCAACGTCAAGGGCGGTCGTTGCGAGGCTTGCCAGGGCGACGGTCTGATCAAGGTGGAAATGCACTTCCTGCCGGATATCTACGTTCCGTGCGATGTGTGCAAGAGCAAGCGTTACAACCGCGAAACCCTGGAAATCAAATACAAGGGCAAGAGCATCCACGAAACCCTCGAGATGACGATCGAGGAAGCGCGGGAATTCTTCGACGCGGTGCCGGCGCTGGCGCGCAAGCTGCAGACGCTGATGGATGTGGGCCTGTCGTACATCAAGCTCGGACAGTCGGCGACCACGCTGTCCGGCGGTGAGGCGCAGCGGGTCAAGTTGTCTCGCGAGTTGTCCAAGCGCGACACCGGCAAGACCCTGTACATCCTCGATGAGCCGACCACCGGTCTGCACTTCGCGGATATCCAGCAACTGCTCGATGTACTGCATCGCCTGCGCGACCACGGCAACACCGTGGTGGTGATCGAACACAACCTCGATGTGATCAAGACCGCCGACTGGCTGGTGGATCTCGGCCCCGAGGGTGGCTCGAAAGGTGGGCAGATCATCGCTACCGGTACGCCTGAGGAAGTGGCCGAGATGAAGCAATCTCACACCGGTCATTACCTCAAGCCACTGCTGATCCGCGATCGGGCCTGATTGCCGGGCATGAAAAAGCCCCTGTCACTTCCTCAGTGACAGGGGCTTTTTTATATCGGTTGCAATCAGGATGTGTGGGATTGCAGGTAGTTCTGGATACCGATCAACTTGATCAGGCCCAACTGCTTCTCGAGCCAGTAGGTGTGATCTTCTTCAGTGTCGTGCAACTGAAGCTTGAGGATATCGCGGCTTACGTAGTCGCCGTGCTTCTCGCACAGTTCGATACCTTTGCACAGCGCGGCACGTACCTTGTACTCAAGGCGCAGATCCGCTTCGAGCATAGTCTCCACCGTGGTGCCGACATCCAGGTCATCCGGACGCATGCGCGGCGTGCCTTCGAGCATCAGAATCCGGCGCATCAGCGCATCGGCATGACCGGCTTCTTCTTCCATCTCGTGGTTGATTCGTTCGTAGAGCTTGGTGAATCCCCAGTCCTCATACATCCGCGAGTGAACGAAATATTGGTCACGCGCGGCCAGTTCGCCGGTCAGCAACGTGTTGAGGTAATCGATAACGTCTGGGTGGCCTTGCATCGCCCTACATCTCCCTTCTTGAAAGTCTGTAGTTTGAACCAACATGACCGCAAGGTCACTTACTTCGCGCAATAAAAGCGAAGATATTCTGAGAAAAGCAGGTTAAATAACGCAAAAACCGCCCTAATGAGGGCGGTTCTGCTTCTCGTTTAGACTTCGTTAAGCTGTACGTTGAGCAGCTTTGCGATTGCTTCTCCGTACGCCGGGTCAGCCTTGTAGAAATGCTGCAACTGGCGATCAACCACATCGCTGGAAACACCGGCCATCGCACCGGCGATATTGTTGACCAGCAAGGCTTTCTGCTCGTCGCTCATCAAACGGAACAGCGCACCCGCGTGGCTGTAGTAGTCGGTGTCTTCACGGTGATCGTAGCGATCAGCTGCACCGCTCAAGGCCAGTGCCGGCTCGGCGTAGTGCGGCGCTTGTTTCGGCGACTCTACGTAGCTGTTCGGCTCGTAGTTCGGGGCCGCGCCACCATTGCTGCCAAAAGCCATCGAACCGTCACGCTGGTAAGTATTGACCGGACTGCGCGGCGCGTTCACCGGCAGCTGCTGGTGATTGGTGCCTACGCGATAGCGATGCGCATCGGCATAAGCGAACACGCGACCTTGCAGCATGCGATCCGGCGAAAGACCGACGCCTGGCACCATGTTGCTTGGGCCGAACGCGGCTTGCTCGACTTCAGCAAAGTAGTTCAGCGGATTGCGATTCAACTCCAGCTCACCGACTTCAATCAGCGGGAACTCCTTCTGCGACCAGGTTTTGGTCACGTCGAACGGGTTCTCGTAATGCGCTGCAGCCTGGGCCTCGGTCATGATCTGGATGCACACACTCCATTTCGGGAAGTCACCACGCTCGATGGCCTCGAACAAGTCGCGCTGCGCGTAATCCGGGTCAGCGCCCGCGAGGCGTGCCGCATCTACCGGCGCGAGGTTCTTGATCCCTTGCTTGGTCTTGTAGTGCCACTTCACCCAGTGACGCTCGCCTTGAGCACTGATCAAGCTGTAAGTGTGACTACCGAAGCCGTGCATATGACGGTAGCCATCCGGGATACCGCGATCAGAGAACAGAATGGTGACTTGATGCAGCGCCTCGGGCGAGTGCGACCAGAAGTCCCACATCATCTGCGCGCTTTTCAGGTTGCTTTGCGGCAGGCGTTTCTGGGTGTGGATGAAGTCGGGAAATTTCAGCGGATCGCGAATGAAGAACACTGGCGTGTTGTTGCCAACGATGTCCCAGTTGCCTTCTTCGGTGTAGAACTTCAGGGCGAATCCACGAGGGTCGCGCTCGGTGTCAGCCGAGCCACGCTCACCGCCCACCGTGGAGAACCGCAGGAAAGTCGGCGTCTGCTTGCCCACAGCAGAGAACAGCTTGGCGCTCGTGTATTGCGTGATATCGCGAGTGACGGTGAAGGTACCGTAGGCGCCCGAACCCTTGGCATGCACACGGCGCTCAGGAATGTTTTCGCGGTTGAAGTGAGCAAGCTTCTCGATCAAATGAAAGTCATCGAGCAGCAACGGTCCGCGCGGCCCGGCGGAGCGAGAGTTCTGGTTATCGGCGACTGGTGCACCGCTGGCAGTCGTAAGCGTCTTGTTCTGGCTCATGCGATCTTCTTCCTCTGTCAGTCTTGAACTGCCGGCTAATCGGCTTGTTGGGGAGTATCGATCATCAATATGACAGCCACAAATTCATTAATTCATGGTCATCAATAGAAAATAACTAACAATAAAACCCGGCACATAGTGCAGACCCAGACAGGGTAGAAGCTTGTACGAACGGCGCATTTCTTACGGGCACAAAAAACCGGGCACTAGGCCCGGTTTTTTGTTTCAGACTGACGTCTTACTCAGCGGATACAGCTTCACCGCCGACAGCACGATCAACCAGTTCGACGTACGCCATAGGCGCGTTGTCGCCAGCGCGGAAACCGCACTTGAGGATGCGCAGGTAGCCACCCTCACGGGTAGCGTAACGCTTGCCCAGGTCGTTGAAGAGCTTACCAACGATAGCTTTCGAACGAGTACGGTCGAAAGCCAGACGACGGTTAGCAACGCTGTCTGTCTTGGCCAGAGTGATCAGCGGCTCGGCAACGCGGCGCAGTTCTTTGGCTTTTGGCAGAGTAGTTTTGATCAGCTCGTGCTCGAACAGCGACACAGCCATGTTTTGGAACATGGCCTTGCGGTGCGAGCTGGTGCGGCTCAGGTGGCGACCACTTTTACGATGACGCATGGTTCATTCCTTACCAAACACTACGTTCGGTGATTACGACGATCAGGCAGTCGCCTTGTCGTCCTTCTTAAGACTTGCAGGCGGCCAGTTGTCGAGGCGCATGCCGAGGGACAGACCGCGGGAGGCCAGAACGTCCTTGATTTCAGTCAAGGATTTCTTGCCCAGGTTCGGAGTCTTCAACAGCTCTACTTCGGTACGCTGAATCAGGTCACCGATGTAGTAGATGTTTTCCGCCTTAAGGCAGTTAGCCGAACGTACAGTCAGTTCCAGATCGTCAACCGGGCGAAGCAGGATCGGATCGATCTCGTCTTCCTGCTCGACAACCACTGGCTCACTGTCACCTTTGAGGTCGACGAACGCAGCCAACTGCTGTTGCAGGATGGTTGCAGCACGACGGATAGCCTCTTCAGGATCCAGAGTACCGTTGGTTTCCAGATCAATAACCAGCTTGTCCAGGTTGGTACGCTGCTCGACACGGGCGTTTTCCACCACGTATGCGATACGGCGAACCGGGCTGAACGAAGAGTCAAGCTGCAAGCGACCGATGCTGCGGCTTTCGTCTTCATCGCTCTGACGCGAGTCTGCTGGTTCATAACCACGACCACGAGCTACGGTGAGCTTCATGTTCAGGGCGCCGTTAGACGCCAGGTTAGCGATTACGTGATCGGGATTAACGATCTCGACATCATGATCCAGCTGAATATCGGCAGCGGTAACCACCCCCGAACCCTTCTTCGACAAGGTCAGCGTAACTTCGTCACGGCCGTGCAGCTTGATAGCCAGACCTTTAAGGTTCAACAGGATTTCAATTACGTCTTCCTGTACACCTTCGATGGCGCTGTACTCGTGGAGCACACCGTCAATCTCGGCCTCGACTACTGCGCAGCCGGGCATTGAGGACAACAGGATGCGGCGCAGCGCGTTGCCCAGGGTGTGGCCGAAACCACGCTCGAGAGGCTCGAGAGTGATCTTGGCGCGGGTTGGACTGACAACCTGCACATCAATATGGCGGGGTGTCAGGAACTCATTTACCGAAATCTGCATGGATGCACCTATTTTCTAGCCCTTACTTGGAGTAGAGCTCGACAATCAGGCTTTCGTTGATGTCGGCGGACAGATCACTGCGAGCAGGAACGTTCTTGAAAACGCCCGACTTCTTCTCAGTGTCTACTTCTACCCACTCTACGCGGCCACGTTGAGCACACAGATCGAGAGCTTGGACAATGCGAAGTTGATTTTTTGCTTTCTCGCGAACAGCGACCACGTCACCAGCACGAACCTGGTACGAAGGAACGTTTACGGTCTGACCGTTAACGCTGATCGACTTGTGCGATACCAGCTGACGGGATTCGGCACGAGTCGAACCAAAGCCCATACGGTATACGACGTTGTCCAGACGGCATTCGAGCAGTTGCAGCAGGTTTTCACCGGTTGCACCTTTCTTGCCAGCAGCTTCTTTGTAGTAGCCGCTGAACTGACGCTCGAGAACGCCGTAGATACGACGGACCTTCTGCTTTTCACGCAGTTGGGTGCCGTAGTCGGACTGGCGACCGCGGCGTTGGCCGTGGATACCAGGTGCTGCTTCAATGTTGCACTTCGATTCGATCGCGCGCACGCCGCTCTTCAGGAAGAGATCGGTGCCTTCGCGACGAGCGAGTTTGCATTTTGGACCAATGTAACGAGCCATTCTTTACAATCTCCTGGATTACACGCGGCGCTTCTTCGGCGGACGGCACCCGTTGTGCGGGATTGGCGTCACGTCGGTGATGCTGGCGATCTTGTAGCCACAGCCGTTCAAAGCGCGGACTGCGGATTCACGACCTGGACCTGGGCCCTTGACGTTTACGTCGAGGTTTTTCAGGCCGTATTCCAGCGCAGCTTGACCAGCACGCTCAGCAGCTACTTGAGCAGCGAACGGGGTGGACTTGCGGGAACCGCGGAAACCCGAACCACCGGAGGTAGCCCAGGAAAGAGCGTTACCTTGACGGTCGGTAATGGTCACGATGGTGTTGTTAAAAGAGGCATGGATGTGGGCGATGCCATCAACCACTGTCTTTTTAACTTTTTTACGAGGACGAGCAGCAGGTTTTGCCATGATTAAATTCCTGTCGATTCGCTGGGGCGATTACTTGCGGATCGGCTTACGCGGACCTTTACGGGTACGCGCGTTGGTCTTGGTACGCTGACCGCGTACTGGCAGACCACGACGATGACGCAGACCGCGATAGCAACCGAGGTCCATCAAGCGCTTGATTTTCATGTTGATTTCGCGACGCAGGTCACCTTCAGTGGTGAACTTCGCCACTTCGCCACGCAGCTGTTCAATTTGCTCGTCGCTCAGATCCTTGATCTTTGCTGCTGGGTTTACCCCAGTCACTGCACAGATTTTCTGCGCAGTAGTGCGACCAACACCATAGATGTAGGTCAGCGAGATAACAGTATGCTTGTTATCTGGAATGTTAACGCCTGCAATACGGGCCATTCAGTGGGACTCCAATTGACAGCTACCTACGCCCCGGAAGCCAAGAAATAGGGCGCGAGATAATATCGCTGTAATAACAAATAATCAACCCGGCAGCGCACTAGCTGCCGGGCTTGAAGCACAATCACACTCAGCCTTGGCGCTGTTTGTGACGCGGTTCCGCGCTGCAAATTACTCGAACAACACCTTCGCGGCGAATAATCTTGCAGTTACGGCACAGCTTTTTCACCGATGCACGAACTTTCATCACCAACTCCTCGAACCTTATGGGTACTCAGCGCAACATGCCGCTGCCGTAACCCTTCAGGTTGGCTTTCTTCATCAGGGATTCGTACTGGTGCGAAACGAGGTGCGATTGTACTTGGGACATGAAGTCCATCACAACCACGACCACGATCAGCAACGAGGTCCCGCCAAGGTAGAACGGAACGTTTGCTGCAACCACCAGGAACTGGGGCAACAGGCACACGGCCGTCATGTAAAGAGCACCGAACATGGTCAAGCGAGTCAGAACGCCATCAATGTAGCGCGCAGACTGCTCACCTGGACGGATGCCCGGAATAAAGGCACCGGACTTCTTCAGGTTTTCCGCTACGTCTTTCGGATTGAACATCAACGCCGTATAGAAGAAGCAGAAGAAAATAATCCCTGCACTAAACAGCAGAATATTCAACGGCTGACCAGGAGCGATCGACTGCGAGATGTCCTGCAACCAGCCCATACCTTCAGACTGACCGAACCAGGCACCCAACGAAGCCGGGAACAGCAAAATGCTGCTCGCGAAAATAGCCGGAATAACACCGGCCATGTTCACCTTCAGCGGCAAGTGGCTAGTCTGCGCAGCGAAAACCTTGCGGCCTTGCTGACGCTTGGCGTAGTGAACAGCGATACGACGCTGACCACGCTCAATGAACACCACGAAACCGATAATCGCTACTGCCAGCAAACCGATGGCAACCAGGGCGAAGATGTTGATATCCCCCTGACGCGCAGACTCGAAAGACTGCCCGATTGCTCTCGGAAGACCGGCGACGATTCCCGAAAAAATCAACATCGAGATACCGTTGCCTACACCACGCTCAGTAATCTGCTCACCCAGCCACATCATGAACATCGCACCAGCCACAAACGTGGATACCGCGACGAAATGGAAGCCAAAGTCACCAGTGAACGCAACGCCCTGCCCCGCCAGACCAATGGACATGCCAATGGCCTGAACGAGAGCGAGGACGACGGTGCCGTAGCGGGTGTACTGGCTGATCTTGCGACGGCCAGCTTCACCTTCCTTCTTCAACTGCTCCAGCTGCGGGCTGACGGCGGTCATCAGTTGCATGATGATCGATGCCGAAATGTACGGCATGATCCCCAGTGCAAAGATGCTCATCCGTTCCAGCGCGCCGCCGGAAAACATGTTGAACAAGCTAAGAATGGTCCCCTCATTCTGTCGAAACAGGTCCGCGAGTCGGTCCGGGTTGATACCTGGAACCGGGATGTGTGCGCCTATTCGGTAGACGATAATCGCCAGGAACAGAAAACGCAGACGAGCCCAGAGTTCAGACATACCGCCTTTGCCGAGCGCAGAGAGAGCACCTTGCTTAGCCATTTATTCCTCGAACTTGCCGCCAGCTGCTTCGATAGCCGCACGCGCACCTTTGGTGGCGCCGATTCCCTTGCCGATAGTGACAGCGCGAGTCACTTCACCGGACAGCATGATTTTCACACGCTGTACGTTGACGTTGATCACGTTGGCATCTTTCAGGGACTGCACGGTGACGATGTCGCCTTCCACTTTAGCCAGCTCGGACAGACGCACTTCTGCGCGGTCCATGGCTTTCAGGGAAACGAAACCGAACTTCGGCAGGCGACGATGCAGCGGCTGTTGACCGCCTTCAAAGCCTGGAGCAATGGTGCCACCGGAGCGGGAAGTCTGACCTTTGTGACCACGGCCACCAGTCTTACCCAAACCACTACCGATACCACGGCCCGGACGATGCTTTTCGCGACGGGAACCCGGCGCTGGACTCAGATCATTGAGTTTCATCGATTAACCCTCGACACGCAGCATGTAGTAAGCCTTGTTGATCATCCCGCGATTCTCGGGAGTATCCTGGACTTCTACAGTGTGACCGATGCGACGCAGACCCAGACCCTTAACGCACAGTTTGTGGTTAGGGATGCGGCCGGTCATGCTTTTGATCAGCGTAACTTTAACGGTAGCCATGATTACTTGATCTCCTCAACACGCAGGCCGCGCTTGGCCGCGATGGACTCAGGAGACTGCATAGCCTTCAGACCCTTGAAAGTGGCGTGAACCACGTTTACAGGGTTAGTCGAGCCGTAGCACTTGGCCAGAACGTTCTGAACGCCAGCAACTTCGAGGACAGCACGCATAGCGCCGCCAGCGATGATACCGGTACCTTCAGAAGCAGGCTGCATGTACACCTTCGAAGCGCCGTGAGCGGACTTCATTGCGTACTGCAGGGTAGTGCCGTTCAGATCAACCTGGATCATGTTGCGGCGAGCAGCTTCCATTGCCTTCTGGATCGCAGCAGGCACTTCACGCGACTTGCCACGGCCGAAGCCAACACGGCCCTTACCATCACCAACCACGGTCAACGCGGTGAAAGTGAAGATACGGCCGCCTTTAACGGTTTTGGCTACGCGGTTAACTTGAACCAGCTTCTCGATGTAGCCTTCGTCGCGCTTTTGGTCGTTATTTGACATAACTTAGAACTCCAGCCCAGCTTCACGAGCAGCATCAGCCAGCGCTTTTACGCGGCCGTGGTACTTGAAGCCAGAGCGGTCGAAAGCCACCTGCGAGACGCCAGCGGCCTTAGCACGCGTAGCGACCAGCTGGCCAACCTTAGTGGCCGCGTCGATGTTGCCAGTGGCGCCATCACGCAGTTCTTTATCCAAAGTCGAGGCGCTTGCCAGGACTTTGTTGCCGTCGGCCGAAATGACCTGGGCGTAGATGTGCTGCGAAGAGCGGAACACGCAGAGACGCACGACTTCGAGTTCGTGCATTTTCAGGCGTGCTTTGCGAGCGCGACGCAGTCGAGTAACTTTTTTGTCGGTCATTTGCTATGCCCTACTTCTTCTTGGCTTCTTTACGACGGACGACTTCGTCCGCGTAGCGCACACCTTTGCCTTTGTACGGCTCTGGTGGACGGAAGTCGCGGATCTCGGCGGCCACTTGACCTACCAGCTGCTTGTCGATGCCCTTGATCAGGATATCGGTCTGGCTAGGAGTCTCAGCGGTGATGCCTTCCGGCAGTTCGTAATCCACTGGGTGCGAGAAGCCAAGAGCCAAGTTCAGCACCTGACCTTTTGCTTGCGCTTTGTAACCAACACCGACCAGCTGGAGCTTGCGCTCGAAGCCTTGGCTTACGCCCTGGACCATGTTGTTTACCAACGCACGAGTGGTACCGGCCATTGCGCGAGTCTGCTGATCGCCATTGCGAGCAGCAAAACGCAGCTCACCGGCTTCTTCAACGATCTCAACGGACGAATGGACGTTCAGTTCAAGAGTACCCTTGGCACCCTTCACCGAAAGCTGTTGGCCTGCGAATTTTACTTCGACACCGGCTGGCAGCTTAACGGGGTTCTTAGCGACGCGAGACATGCTTATCCCCCCTTAGAACACAGTGCAAAGAACTTCGCCGCCGACACCGGCAGCGCGCGCAGCACGATCAGTCATCACACCTTTGTTGGTGGAGACGATAGACACGCCGAGACCGCCACGTACTTTTGGCAGTTCTTCGACGGACTTGTACTGACGCAGGCCTGGACGGCTAACGCGCTTGACTTCTTCGATAACCGGACGGCCTTCGAAATATTTCAGCTCGATAGACAGCAGTGGTTTGGTTTCGCTGCTGATCTGATAACCCGCGATGTAACCTTCGTCCTTCAGGACTTTAGCTACAGCCACCTTCAACGTGGAAGAAGGCATGCTTACGACGGACTTTTCAGCCATCTGGGCATTACGGATTCGAGTTAGCATGTCCGCTAACGGGTCCTGCATACTCATGGGCTAGACGCTCCTAATACAGAAAAATTAGCCTTGCGGCTACTACTTGTCGCCGAGAAATTCCGGGCAGAAAAACACGGGCTCAGGCGAGCCGGTCATTCTAGACACACCCCAGAAATGAATCAAGCCCCAAAAGGGGCTTGATTCATGTTCAAGGCCACCGATGGTCAGGTTCTTGCGACCCCGACCATCGAGACTTTGACAGCAATTACCAGCTGGCTTTAACCAGACCTGGAACGTCACCACGCATTGCAGCTTCACGCAGCTTGTTACGGCCCAGGCCGAACTTGCGGTAAACGCCGTGCGGACGACCAGTCAGGCGGCAGCGGTTACGCATGCGCGAAGCGCTTGCGTCACGTGGCTGCTTCTGCAGAGCTACGGTAGCTTCCCAACGCGCTTCTGGACTTGCGTTCAGATCAACGATGATAGCTTTCAGCGCTGCACGCTTGGTGGCGTACTTGGCAACGGTGAGCTGACGCTTCAGCTCACGGTTTTTCATGCTCTTCTTGGCCATTTTCCTACTCCAATCAGTTGCGGAACGGGAATTTGAAAGCACGCAGCAGAGCGCGGCCTTCGTCATCGTTCTTGGCAGTGGTGGTCAGGGTAATGTCCAGACCGCGGAGAGCATCGATCTTGTCGTAGTCGATTTCCGGGAAAATGATCTGCTCTTTCACGCCCATGCTGTAGTTGCCACGACCATCGAAGGACTTGGCATTCAGGCCGCGGAAGTCGCGAACCCGAGGCAGGGAGATCGACAGCAGACGATCCAGGAACTCGTACATACGCTCACGGCGCAGGGTCACTTTGACGCCGATCGGCCAACCTTCACGGACTTTAAAGCCAGCGATGGATTTGCGAGCGTAGGTCACAACGACTTTCTGGCCGGTGATCTTTTCCAGGTCAGCAACAGCGTGCTCGATGACTTTTTTGTCGCCGATCGCTTCGCCCAGACCCATGTTCAGGGTGATTTTGGTAACGCGCGGAACTTCCATCACGTTCGAAAGCTTAAGTTCTTCCTTAAGTTTCGGTGCGATTTCCTTCCGGTAAATCTCTTTTAGTCGTGCCATGGTCTTCTACCTAGCAGTGTTCAAGCATCAACCGCTTTTTGGGTCGACTTGAAGACACGAATTTTCTTACCGTCTTCTACTTTGAAACCAACGCGGTCAGCCTTGTTGGTTTCGCCGTTGAAGATGGCGACGTTGGAAGCGTGCAGTGGCGCTTCTTTCTCGACGATACCGCCCTGTACGCCCGACATCGGGTTAGGCTTGGTATGACGCTTGACCAGGTTCAGACCACCAACAACCAGACGGTTGTCAGCAAGAACCTTCAGCACCTTACCGCGCTTACCTTTGTCTTTGCCGGCGATCACGATGATCTCGTCGTCACGACGAATCTTTTGCATGTCGGATCTCCTTACAGCACTTCTGGGGCGAGCGAGACGATCTTCATGAACTTCTCAGTACGAAGCTCACGGGTCACTGGCCCAAAGATACGGGTGCCGATCGGCTCTTGCTTATTGTTCAGAAGAACAGCAGCGTTGCCATCAAAGCGGATAATGGAGCCATCAGCACGACGTACGCCGTGACGAGTGCGGACTACAACAGCAGTCATCACTTGGCCTTTTTTCACTTTACCGCGAGGAATTGCTTCCTTCACGGTAACTTTGATGATGTCACCGATACCAGCGTAACGACGATGGGAGCCACCCAGCACCTTGATGCACATAACGCGGCGAGCGCCGCTGTTATCGGCCACATCGAGCATGGATTGAGTCTGAATCATATAATTTCTCCGACCCCTAGCCCTTAGACTTCCACAGCGCGTTCGAGAACATCAACCAGCGCCCAAGACTTGGTCTTGGCCATCGGACGAGTTTCACGAATAGTGACTTTGTCGCCGATGTGGCACTGATTGGTTTCGTCGTGCGCGTGCAGCTTAGTCGAACGCTTAACGTATTTACCGTAGATCGGGTGCTTAACGCGACGCTCGATCAGAACGGTGATGGTTTTGTCCATCTTGTCGCTGACAACACGGCCAGTCAGCGTACGGACAGTTTTTTCGGCTTCAGCCATGATCACTTACCTGCCTGCTGGTTGAGCACAGTCTTCACGCGAGCGATGTCACGCTTAACTTGCGAGAGCAGATGAGACTGCCCCAACTGGCCAGTTGCTTTCTGCATGCGCAGATTGAACTGGTCGCGCAGCAAGCCGAGCAGTTGCTCGTTCAGCTGCTGTGCGGATTTTTCACGAAGTTCATTCGCTTTCATCACATCACCGTCCGTTTAACAAAGGAGGTGGCGAGCGGCAGCTTTGCAGCAGCCAGGGCGAAAGCCTCACGCGCCAGCTCTTCAGAAACACCCTCGATTTCATACAGGACTTTGCCTGGCTGAATCTGGGCAACCCAGTATTCCACGTTACCCTTACCTTTACCCATACGAACCTCGAGAGGTTTCTTGGAGATCGGCTTGTCCGGGAATACACGGATCCAGATCTTGCCACCACGTTTTACGTGACGGGTCAGAGCACGACGCGCTGACTCGATCTGACGAGCGGTGAGACGACCACGAGCAACAGACTTCAGCGCGAACTCGCCGAAGCTGACTTTGCTACCGCGCAGTGCCAGACCACGGTTGTGGCCGGTCATCTGCTTGCGGAACTTCGTACGCTTTGGTTGCAACATTTGGCGTACCCCTTACTTAGCAGCTTTTTTACGAGGCGCTGGTGCTTGTGGTTTCAGTTCTTCTTGGCGACCACCAATTACTTCGCCTTTGAAGATCCAAACCTTTACACCGATCACACCGTAAGTGGTGTGAGCTTCGTAGGTGGCATAGTCGATATCGGCACGCAGGGTGTGCAGTGGCACACGACCTTCGCGATACCATTCAGTACGTGCGATTTCAGCACCGCCGAGACGACCGCTCACTTGGATTTTGATGCCTTTGGCACCAATGCGCATGGCGTTCTGTACGGCGCGCTTCATGGCGCGACGGAACATCACACGACGCTCCAGCTGCTGAGCTACGCTCTGGGCAACCAGCATACCGTCGAGTTCCGGCTTGCGGATCTCTTCGATATTGATGTGCACAGGCACACCCATTTGCTTGGTCAGGTCCTGACGCAGTTTTTCAACATCCTCACCTTTCTTCCCGATAACGATACCTGGACGAGCGGTGTGGATGGTGATGCGTGCAGTTTGAGCCGGACGATGGATATCGATACGGCTTACGGACGCGCTTTTTAGTTTGTCTTGGAGATACTCACGCACCTTCAGATCTGCGAGCAAATAGTCCGCATAAGTCCGACCGTCTGCGTACCAGACGGAGGTGTGCTCCTTGACGATTCCCAGGCGAATGCCAATGGGATGTACTTTCTGACCCATCTCTTCGACTCCGTTACTTGTCAGCAACCTTGACAGTGATATGGCAAGACCGCTTGACGATGCGATCAGCACGGCCTTTGGCACGTGGCATGATGCGCTTCAGCGAACGCCCTTCGTTGACGAAAACGGTGCTGACCTTCAGGTCATCAACGTCTGCGCCTTCGTTATGCTCGGCGTTGGCTACGGCCGACTCCAGCACTTTTTTCATGATCTCGGCGGCTTTCTTACTGCTGAAAGCCAACAGGTTGAGCGCTTCGCCCACCTTCTTCCCGCGGATCTGGTCGGCGACCAAGCGGGCTTTCTGGGCGGAGATTCGAGCGCCCGACAACTTAGCGGCTACTTCCATTTCCTTACCCCTTAACGCTTGGCTTTCTTGTCTGCCACGTGCCCGCGATAGTTGCGGGTACCGGCGAACTCGCCCAGTTTGTGGCCGACCATGTCTTCGTTAACGAGAACTGGGACGTGCTGACGACCGTTGTGTACTGCGATGGTCAGACCGACCATTTGTGGCAGGATCATCGAACGGCGCGACCAAGTCTTAATTGGTTTGCGATCGTTCTTTTCCGCCGCCACTTCGATCTTCTTCAGTAGGTGAAGATCAATAAAAGGACCTTTTTTCAGAGAACGTGGCACTGTCGTATCCCTCTATTTACTTGCGACGACGGACGATCATTTTGTCGGTACGCTTATTACCACGAGTCTTCGCGCCCTTAGTCGGGAAGCCCCATGGCGATACCGGATGACGACCACCAGAGGTACGACCTTCACCACCACCATGTGGGTGGTCAACCGGGTTCATGGCAACACCACGAACGGTTGGGCGAACGCCACGCCAGCGCTTGGCACCAGCTTTACCCAGCGAACGCAGGCTGTGCTCGGAGTTCGAGACTTCGCCCAGGGTCGCACGGCACTCAGCCAGCACTTTACGCATTTCACCGGAACGCAGACGCAGGGTAACGTACACACCTTCACGAGCGATCAGCTGAGCCGAAGCACCAGCGGAACGAGCGATCTGTGCGCCTTTACCTGGCTTCAGTTCGATGCCGTGTACGGTAGAACCGACTGGAATGTTGCGCAGTTGCAGAGCGTTGCCTGGCTTGATTGGAGCCAGAGCGCCTGCGATCAGCTGGTCGCCAGCACTCACGCCTTTAGGGGCGATGATGTAGCGGCGCTCGCCGTCTGCGTAGCACAGCAGTGCGATGTGAGCAGTACGGTTTGGATCGTATTCGATACGCTCGACAGTGGCGACGATGCCATCTTTGTCGTTGCGACGAAAATCGACCATACGGTAATGCTGCTTATGACCACCACCGATGTGACGAGTGGTAATGCGGCCATTGTTGTTACGACCACCAGACTTCGATTTTTTCTCGAGCAGCGGTGCGTGAGGAGCGCCTTTATGCAGCTCCTGGTTGACCACCTTGACCACAAAACGGCGGCCAGGGGAAGTCGGTTTGCATTTAACGATTGCCATGATGCACCCCTTCCTTACTCAGCACTGCTGCTGAAATCGAGATCTTGGCCTGGCTGAAGGGAGATAACTGCCTTCTTCCAGTCATTACGCTTGCCCAGACCGCGAGCGGTGCGCTTGCTCTTACCCAGAACGTTCAGGGTAGTAACACGCTCAACTTTCACGCTGAACAGGCTTTCGACGGCCTTCTTGATTTCCAGCTTGGTTGCATCAGTAGCAACCTTGAAAACGAACTGGCCTTTCTTGTCTGCCAGAACCGTAGCCTTCTCGGAAACGTGCGGGCCAAGCAGAACTTTAAATACGCGTTCCTGGTTCATCCCAGCAGCTCCTCGAATTTCTTCACGGCCGACACGGTGATCAACACCTTGTCGTATGCGATCAGACTAACTGGATCGGAACCTTGCACGTCACGTACATCTACGTGTGGCAGGTTGCGAGCAGCCAGGTACAGGTTCTGATCAACAGCGTCAGACACGATCAGAACGTCGGTCAGGCTCATGTTGTTCAGTTTGCCCAGCAGGTCTTTGGTTTTCGGAGTTTCAACTGCGAAATCCTGAACCACGACCAGACGATCAGTACGCACCAGCTCAGCAAGGATGGAACGCATTGCTGCGCGGTACATCTTCTTGTTCAGCTTCTGGGAGTGATCCTGTGGACGAGCTGCGAAAGTGGTGCCGCCGCCGCGCCAGATTGGGCTACGGATAGTACCGGCACGAGCACGGCCAGTACCTTTCTGACGCCATGGGCGCTTACCGCCACCACGAACGTCGGAACGGGTCTTTTGCTGCTTGCTACCTTGACGGCCGCCAGCCATGTAGGCCACGACTGCTTGGTGAACCAGCGTCTCGTTGAACTCGCCGCCAAATGTCAGTTCGGAAACTTCGATCGCTTGAGCGTCATTTACATTTAATTGCATGTCAGCTTCCCCTTAACCGCGAGCCTTGGCTGCTGGACGTACAACCAGGTTGCCGCCAGTAGCGCCAGGAACAGCACCCTTGACCAACAACAGATTGCGTTCAGCGTCCACGCGCACTACTTCCAGGGACTGCACGGTCACGCGCTCAGCGCCCATATGACCGGACATTTTTTTGCCCTTGAATACACGACCAGGAGTCTGGCACTGGCCGATAGAGCCTGGGACGCGGTGGGATACGGAGTTACCGTGGGTGTTATCTTGCCCGCGGAAGTTCCAACGCTTGATCGTACCCTGGAAGCCTTTACCTTTGGACTGACCGGTTACATCAACCAGTTGACCAGCAGCGAAGATTTCAGCGTTGATCAGATCGCCGGCCTGGTACTCGCCTTCTTCAAGGCGGAATTCCATTACGGTACGACCAGCGGCAACGTTCGCCTTGGCGAAGTGGCCAGCCTGAGCAGCTGTAACACGGGAAGCACGACGCTCGCCGACAGTGACTTGCACTGCACGATAGCCATCGGTTTCTTCAGTTTTGAACTGGGTGACGCGATTCGGCTCGATCTCAATGACCGTGACCGGAATGGAGACACCTTCTTCGGTGAAAATACGGGTCATACCCGCTTTACGACCGACTACACCAATAGTCATGTTGTAAACCTCATGAGTGTACGGGGCTTTCACCCGCTATGGCCGCCCATTTCAGAGCGTTACACGACCAAGACCGAGTCTTAGCCGAGGCTGATCTGCACTTCCACACCGGCCGCAAGATCAAGCTTCATAAGAGCATCAACGGTTTTATCCGTTGGCTGGACGATGTCCAGAACGCGCTTATGAGTGCGGATTTCGTACTGGTCACGCGCGTCTTTGTTGACGTGCGGGGAAACCAGAACGGTGAACCGCTCTTTACGGGTAGGCAGTGGAATTGGACCACGCACTTGAGCACCAGTACGTTTCGCGGTTTCCACGATTTCCTGGGTTGATTGGTCGATCAGGCGATGGTCAAAAGCCTTCAACCTGATACGGATTTGCTGATTTTGCATTGGATTTCAGACTCCGGCTGCTATTCCCACCGGGCGCAATACGCCCGTTAAAAGGAGGCGCAATTCTATAGACGCCCCAGATAGGTGTCAACCCAATAAAAAAGCCCCCGCTAAGCGGGGGCTTTTTCAACTCATCGAAGCCATCTCAAAAAAGAGATTACTCGATGATTTTGGCTACGACGCCAGCGCCGACGGTACGACCGCCTTCACGGATAGCGAAACGCAGACCATCTTCCATCGCGATGGTTTTGATCAGGGTAACAGTCATCTGAATGTTGTCACCTGGCATTACCATTTCAACGCCTTCTGGCAGCTCGCAGTTACCAGTCACGTCAGTAGTACGGAAGTAGAACTGTGGACGGTAGCCTTTGAAGAACGGAGTGTGACGACCGCCTTCTTCCTTGCTCAGAACGTAAACTTCTGCAGTGAACTTGGTGTGCGGCTTAACCGAACCCGGCTTAACCAGAACCTGACCACGCTCAACGTCGTCACGCTTGGTGCCACGCAGCAGAACGCCGCAGTTCTCGCCAGCACGACCTTCGTCCAGCAGCTTGCGGAACATCTCAACACCGGTGCAGGTGGTGGTGGTGGTGTCACGCAGACCAACGATTTCCAGGGCGTCCTGAACGCGAACGATACCGCGCTCGATACGACCAGTTACCACGGTGCCACGACCCGAGATCGAGAACACGTCTTCGATTGGCATCAGGAATGGCTTGTCGATAGCACGCTCTGGCTCTGGGATGTAGCTGTCCAGAGTTTCCACCAGCTTCTTGACAGCGGTGGTGCCCATTTCGTTGTCGTCTTTGCCTTCCAGAGCCATACGAGCCGAACCGATGATGATCGGAGTGTCGTCGCCTGGGAAGTCGTAGGTGGACAGCAGGTCGCGAACTTCCATCTCAACCAGTTCCAGCAGCTCTGCGTCGTCTACCAGGTCAGCCTTGTTCAGGAAAACCACGATGTACGGAACGCCTACCTGACGGGACAGCAGGATGTGCTCACGAGTTTGTGGCATCGGACCATCAGCAGCCGAGCAAACCAGGATCGCGCCGTCCATCTGGGCAGCACCGGTGATCATGTTCTTCACGTAGTCAGCGTGACCTGGGCAGTCAACGTGAGCGTAGTGACGAATGTTCGAGTTGTACTCAACGTGCGCGGTGTTGATGGTGATACCGCGAGCTTTTTCTTCTGGAGCGCTGTCGATCTTGTCGAATTCAACTACGGCCGAACCGAAAACTTCGGAGCAGACGCGAGTCAGAGCAGCGGTCAGAGTGGTTTTACCGTGGTCAACGTGACCGATGGTGCCAACGTTTACGTGCGGTAGGGAACGATCAAATTTTTCTTTAGCCACGACAATTAACTCCTAGCCTAAAGGGGCTGAATCAGCCTTGTTTTTTGGTAACGGATTCGACGATGTGCGACGGAGCCGTATCGTATTTTTTGAATTCCATAGAGTAGCTTGCGCGACCCTGAGACATGGAACGAACGTCGGTCGCATAACCGAACATCTCACCCAGTGGAACTTCGGCACGGATAACCTTGCCGGACACTGTGTCTTCCATACCCTGGATCATGCCGCGACGACGGTTAAGGTCGCCCATCACGTCACCCATATAGTCTTCAGGCGTAACAACCTCTACCGCCATGATCGGCTCGAGCAACTCACCACCACCCTTCTGGGCCAGTTGCTTGGTCGCCATGGAAGCAGCCACTTTAAACGCCATCTCGTTGGAGTCGACGTCGTGGTAAGAACCATCGAACACGGTAGCCTTCAGGCCGATCAGCGGATAGCCGGCAACAACGCCGTTCTTCATCTGCTCTTCGATACCCTTCTGGATAGCCGGGATGTATTCCTTAGGAACCACACCACCTACTACTTCGTTCAGGAATTGCAGACCTTCCTGACCTTCGTCAGCAGGAGCAAAGCGAATCCAGCAGTGACCGAACTGGCCACGACCGCCGGACTGACGAACGAACTTGCCTTCGATTTCGCAGTTCTTCGTGATGCGCTCACGGTACGAAACTTGAGGCTTGCCGATGTTGGCTTCGACGTTGAACTCACGGCGCATCCGGTCAACCAGGATGTCCAGGTGCAGCTCGCCCATGCCGGAGATGATCGTTTGACCAGTCTCTTCATCAGTTTTAACGCGGAAAGACGGGTCTTCCTGAGCCAGTTTGCCCAGAGCGATACCCATTTTTTCCTGGTCATCCTTGGTCTTAGGCTCTACGGCAACCGAAATAACCGGCTCCGGGAAGTCCATGCGAACCAGGATGATTGGCTTGTCAGCGTTGCAGAGGGTTTCACCAGTGGTGACGTCCTTCATGCCGATCAGGGCCGCGATGTCGCCAGCACGTACTTCCTTGATCTCTTCACGGGCGTTTGCGTGCATTTGCACCATACGACCCACGCGCTCTTTCTTGCCTTTGACCGAGTTGATCACGCCGTCGCCGGAGTTCAACACGCCCGAGTAAACGCGGACGAAGGTCAGAGTACCCACGAATGGGTCGGTAGCGATCTTGAACGCCAAAGCCGCGAACGGCTCGTCGTCGCTTGCATGACGCTCCATCTCTTCTTCCTCGTTATCAGGGTTGGAACCCTTGATAGCAGGAATGTCGGTCGGAGCAGGCAGGAAGTCGATAACGGCGTCGAGAACCAGGGGAACACCCTTGTTCTTGAAGGACGAACCGCAAACAGCCAGAACGATTTCGCCAGCGATAGTACGCTGACGCAGAGCGGCCTTGATCTCGGCGATCGACAGCTCTTCACCTTCCAGGTACTTGTTCATCAGCTCTTCACTGGCTTCAGCCGCAGCTTCAACCATGTTGCTGCGCCATTCAGTGGCCAGCTCGAGCATGTCCGCAGGGATTTCCTTGCGAACAGGAACCATACCCTTGTCAGAGTCGTTCCAGTAAACAGCTTGCATGTTGATCAGGTCGATCTGGCCCTGGAAGTTGTCTTCCGAACCGATAGCCAGCTGGATCGGCACCGGAGTGTGACCCAGACGCTGTTTGATCTGACCGATCACGCGCAGGAAGTTGGCACCAGCACGGTCCATCTTGTTTACGTAAACAAGACGTGGAACGCCGTATTTGTTGGCTTGACGCCATACGGTTTCCGACTGAGGCTCAACACCCGAAGTACCGCAGAATACAACGACAGCGCCGTCGAGTACGCGCAGGGAACGTTCTACTTCAATGGTGAAGTCTACGTGACCCGGGGTATCGATTACGTTGAAGCGATGCTCGTGCGGGTACTGCTTCTCGGAACCTTTCCAGAAGGCGGTAATGGCAGCAGAAGTAATGGTAATACCACGCTCCTGCTCCTGAACCATCCAGTCCGTGGTCGCGGCGCCGTCATGCACCTCGCCCATTTTGTGACTTTTGCCAGTGTAAAAAAGGACGCGCTCGGTGGTGGTGGTTTTACCAGCATCCACGTGAGCGACGATACCGATGTTACGGTAGCGACTAATCGGAGTAGTACGAGCCATAAAGCCCTCGCAAAATTAGTGAAGCTAAAATTAGAAGCGGTAGTGCGAGAAAGCTTTGTTAGCTTCGGCCATACGGTGCACGTCTTCACGCTTCTTAACAGCAGCACCTTTACCTTCAGCAGCATCCAGCAGCTCGCCAGCCAAGCGCAGAGCCATAGACTTCTCGCCACGCTTGCGGGCGAAGTCTACCAACCAGCGCATTGCCAGAGCGTTACGACGGGACGGACGAACTTCGACCGGAACCTGGTAAGTAGCACCACCAACGCGGCGCGACTTCACTTCGACCAGCGGAGCGATGGCGTCGAGTGCTTTTTCGAAGAGTTCCAGGGGATCGGTGCCGGTCTTGCGAGCCGCAACGGTTTCCAGGGCACCATAAACGATACGCTCGGCAACGGCTTTCTTGCCGCTTTCCATAACGTGGTTCATGAATTTGGCGAGGATTTGGCTTCCGTATTTCGGATCGTCCAGAATCTCACGCTTTGCTGCTACGCGACGTCTTGGCATTGATAAGCCCTCAAACGGTCTTCAGGTTAGTTCGGGACAGATCCTTGAGGATTCGCGCCCGACCTTACTCTTATCGACTCAATAAAATGAAAATCTGCAAAACGGCCGATTACTTCGGACGCTTGGTACCGTACTTCGAACGACCCTGGTTACGGCCTTTAACGCCGGAAGTATCCAAGGAGCCGCGAACGGTGTGGTAACGAACACCTGGCAAGTCTTTTACACGACCGCCGCGGATCAGTACCACGCTGTGCTCTTGCAGGTTGTGGCCTTCACCACCGATGTACGAGGAAACCTCGAAACCGTTGGTCAGACGCACACGGCATACTTTACGCAGTGCCGAGTTAGGTTTTTTCGGCGTAGTGGTGTACACACGGGTGCACACGCCACGACGTTGCGGGCAGTTCTGCAGCGCAGGTACGTCGGATTTCTCGACGATACGCTTACGCGGCTGACGTACCAGCTGGTTGATAGTTGCCATCTACTAGCTCCACTGTTGTCTTGCGACGCTATTGTCTTGCAAGAAAAGCAAAATGGCAGGAACGGATTCCCGCCAAATTTAGGGGATCAAGAGTCTAAAGAGGATCTTGCCCCCAGTCAAGGCAAGGCCCCGACCTCCCCGCTCGTCGAACCTCGACAAATTGTCTCGATTCGATGAACGGTTAGATCAGGGCCTCAGCTCATTTATCGCAGAACTCAGTTACCGCTCGAGTTCAGCGCTTCGGTCAGTGCAGCTTCCACTTCACTGGCGCTAACGCGCAACGGCTTGTCTGCATCACGACGACGCTTGCGCTCGCTGTGATAAGCCAGACCGGTACCGGCCGGGATCAGACGACCCACAACCACGTTTTCTTTCAGGCCGCGCAGGTAATCGCGCTTGCCGGTTACGGCCGCTTCGGTCAGTACGCGGGTGGTTTCCTGGAAGGAAGCCGCCGAGATGAACGATTCAGTCGACAACGACGCCTTGGTGATACCCAGCAGAACGCGGGTGAACTTGGAGACAAACTTGTCTTCCGCGTTCAGACGCTCGTTCTCTACCAGAACGTGAGTCAGTTCCATCTGGTCGCCCTTGATGAAGCTGGAGTCGCCGGACTCGGAGATCTCAACTTTACGCAACATCTGACGCAGGATGGTCTCGATGTGCTTGTCGTTGATCTTCACGCCCTGCAGACGGTAAACGTCCTGGATCTCGTTAACGATGTACTTGGCCAGCGCGCTCACACCCAGCAGACGCAGGATGTCGTGCGGATCGCTCGGACCGTCGGAGATAACTTCGCCGCGGTTTACCTGTTCGCCTTCGAACACGTTCAGGTGACGCCACTTCGGAATCAGCTCTTCGTACGGATCGCTGCCGTCGTTCGGGGTGATGACCAGACGGCGCTTGCCCTTGGTCTCTTTACCGAACGCGATGGTGCCGCTGACTTCAGCCAGAATCGACGCTTCTTTCGGACGACGGGCTTCGAACAGGTCGGCAACACGCGGCAGACCACCGGTGATGTCACGGGTCTTCGAAGTTTCCTGCGGGATACGAGCGATAACATCACCGATCGCAATCTTCGCACCGTCCGCAACACCGACCAGGGCGTTGGCTGGCAGGAAGTACTGAGCGATAACGTCAGTGCCTGGCAGCAACAGATCCTTGCCGTTGTCATCGACCATCTTCACAGCAGGACGAATGTCCTTGCCGGCAGCCGGACGATCTTTCGGATCAAGTACTTCAATGTTGGTCATACCGGTCAATTCGTCAGTCTGACGCTTGATCGTGATGCCTTCTTCCATGCCCACGTAGGTCACGGTACCTTTCATTTCGGTAACGATCGGGTGAGTGTGCGGATCCCACTTGGCCACGATGGCGCCAGCGTCGACCTTGTCACCTTCTTTAACCGAAATCACAGCACCGTACGGCAGCTTGTAACGCTCGCGCTCACGACCGAAGTCGTCAGCAATCGCCAGCTCACCGGAACGGGACACGGCAACCAGGTTGCCATCCACACGCTCAACGTGCTTCAGGTTGTGCAGACGAACGGTACCGCCGTTCTTCACCTGAACGCTGTCGGCTGCGGAAGTACGGCTTGCCGCACCACCGATGTGGAACGTACGCATCGTCAGCTGGGTACCCGGCTCACCGATGGACTGGGCAGCGATTACGCCGACCGACTCACCGATGTTCACCTGGTGACCACGAGCCAGGTCACGGCCGTAGCACTTGGCGCAGATGCCGTAGCGGGTTTCGCAGCTGATCGGCGAACGCACGATCACTTCGTCGATGCTGTTCAGCTCGATGAACTCGACCCACTTCTCGTCTACCAGAGTGCCGGCAGGAACGATGACGTCCTCGGTACCCGGCTTGAATACGTCCCGGGCAATGACACGACCCAATACGCGCTCACCCAGCGGCTCTACAACGTCACCGCCTTCAATGTGCGGAGTCATTACCAGGCCGTGCTCGGTGCCGCAATCGATCTCGGTCACGACCAGATCCTGCGCCACGTCTACCAGACGACGAGTCAGGTAACCGGAGTTCGCAGTCTTCAACGCGGTATCCGCCAGACCCTTACGAGCACCGTGAGTCGAGATGAAGTACTGGAGTACGCTCAGACCTTCACGGAAGTTCGCGGTAATTGGCGTTTCGATGATGGAACCGTCCGGCTTGGCCATCAGACCACGCATACCGGCCAGCTGACGAATCTGTGCTGCGGAACCCCGCGCACCCGAGTCGGCCATCATGTACATCGAGTTGAACGATTCCTGCTCGACTTCGTCGCCGTGACGGTCGATGACTTTCTCTTTCGAGAGGTTGGCCATCATCGCCTTGGAGACTTCGTCGTTCGCTTTCGACCAAAGGTCGATCACTTTGTTGTACTTCTCGCCCTGGGTTACCAGGCCGGACGCGTACTGGCTCTCGATCTCTTTCACTTCGTCGGTGGCAGCACCGATGATGCGGGCTTTTTCATCCGGGATAACGAAGTCGTTAACACCGATGGAAACGCCGGAAATTGTCGAGTAGGCAAAACCGGTGTACATCAACTGGTCAGCGAAGATCACGGTCTCTTTCAGACCAACCACGCGGTAGCACTGGTTGATCAGCTTGGAGATCGCCTTTTTCTTCATCGGCAGGTTGACGACGTCGAACGACAGACCTTTTGGCACAACCTGGAACAGCAGCGCACGGCCGACAGTGGTGTCGACGATACGAGTGTTGTTCACGCTGTTGCCGTCACGATCGTTCACGGTTTCGTTGATACGAACCTTGATCTTGGCGTGCAGTGCGGCTTCGCCGGCACGGAACACACGGTCAACTTCCTGCAGATCCGCGAACACACGACCTTCGCCCTTGGCGTTGATCGCTTCACGAGTCATGTAGTACAGACCCAATACAACGTCCTGCGACGGAACGATGATTGGCTCACCGTTGGCTGGCGACAGAATGTTGTTGGTCGACATCATCAACGCACGCGCTTCGAGCTGGGCTTCCAGCGTCAGCGGTACGTGCACGGCCATTTGGTCGCCGTCGAAGTCGGCGTTGTACGCAGCACAGACCAGAGGGTGCAGCTGGATAGCCTTACCTTCGATCAGTACCGGTTCAAACGCTTGGATACCCAAACGGTGAAGGGTCGGTGCACGGTTGAGAAGAACCGGGTGTTCGCGAATCACTTCAGCGAGAACGTCCCAAACTTCCGGCAGCTCGCGCTCGACCATTTTCTTGGCCGCTTTGATGGTGGTCGCCAGACCACGCATTTCCAGCTTGCCGAAAATGAACGGCTTGAACAGCTCGAGAGCCATCTTCTTCGGCAGACCGCACTGGTGCAGACGCAGGGTCGGACCTACGGTAATTACCGAACGACCGGAGTAGTCAACACGCTTACCGAGCAAGTTCTGACGGAAACGACCTTGCTTACCCTTGATCATGTCAGCCAGGGATTTCAAAGGACGCTTGTTCGAACCGGTGATAGCGCGGCCACGACGACCGTTGTCGAGCAGTGCATCGACAGCTTCCTGCAACATACGCTTTTCGTTGCGCACGATGATGTCCGGAGCGGACAGATCCAGCAGGCGCTTCAAACGGTTGTTACGGTTGATCACTCGACGATACAGATCGTTGAGGTCGGAAGTCGCGAAACGACCGCCATCCAGCGGGACCAGTGGACGCAGATCTGGCGGCAGAACCGGCAGAACGGTCAGCACCATCCACTCTGGCAGGTTGCCGGAACCCTGGAAGGCTTCCATCAACTTCAGACGCTTGGACAGCTTCTTGATCTTGGTTTCGGAGTTGGTTTGCGGAATTTCTTCACGCAGACGGCCAATCTCGTGCTCCAGGTCGATAGCGTGCAGCAGTTCACGGACAGCTTCAGCACCCATGCGGGCGTCGAAATCGTCACCGAACTCTTCCAGCGCTTCGAAGTACTGCTCGTCGTTCAGCAGCTGACCTTTTTCAAGAGTGGTCATGCCTGGATCGATAACGACATAGCTCTCGAAGTAGAGAACGCGTTCGATATCACGCAGGGTCATGTCCATCAGCAGGCCGATACGGGACGGCAGCGATTTCAGGAACCAGATGTGGGCAACCGGCGAAGCCAGTTCGATGTGCGCCATGCGCTCACGACGAACCTTGGCCAGTGCAACTTCAACGCCGCACTTCTCGCAGATAACACCACGATGCTTCAAGCGCTTGTACTTACCGCACAGGCACTCGTAATCCTTTACCGGGCCAAAGATCTTGGCGCAGAACAGACCGTCACGCTCAGGTTTGAACGTACGGTAGTTGATGGTTTCCGGCTTTTTAACTTCACCGAACGACCACGAGCGGATCATCTCAGGCGAGGCCAATCCGATACGGATGGCGTCGAACTCTTCGACTTGACCCTGGTTTTTCAGCAAATTCAGTAGGTCTTTCAAGGCCTTTCCTCCTGGCGGAGCAGAGAGCGGGCAATCCTGCCCCGCTCTCGATCGCGTCACGTGTTATTCGGTTTCCAGATCGATATCGATGCCGAGGGAACGAATTTCCTTGATCAACACGTTGAAGGACTCGGGCATGCCCGGCTCCATACGGTGATCGCCGTCCACGATGTTTTTGTACATCTTGGTCCGGCCGTTCACATCGTCCGACTTCACTGTGAGCATTTCTTGCAGAGTGTAAGCAGCACCGTATGCTTCCAGTGCCCAGACCTCCATCTCCCCGAAACGCTGACCACCGAACTGCGCCTTACCACCCAGCGGCTGCTGGGTAACCAGGCTGTACGAACCGGTAGAACGCGCGTGCATCTTGTCGTCTACCAAGTGGTTCAGCTTCAGCATGTACATGTAGCCAACGGTAACTGGACGCTCGAACTTGTTGCCGGTACGGCCGTCGGTCAGCTGCATCTGGCCGCTTTCTGGCAGGTCCGCCAGTTTCAGCATGGCCTTGATTTCGCTTTCCTTGGCACCGTCGAACACTGGAGTGGCCATTGGAACACCGCCACGCAGGTTCTTCGCCAGATCCAGAATTTCCTGATCGGAGAAACTGTCCAGATCTTCGTTACGACCGCCGATCTGGTTGTAGATCTCGTCCAGGAAGGTACGCAGCTCAGCGACTTTACGCTGCTCTTCGACCATCCGGTTGATCTTCTCGCCCAGACCTTTGGCCGCGAGGCCCAGGTGGGTTTCAAGGATCTGACCAACGTTCATACGCGAAGGTACGCCCAGCGGGTTGAGGACCACGTCGACCGGGGTGCCATTGGCATCGTGCGGCATGTCTTCAACCGGCATGATCACGGAGACCACACCCTTGTTACCGTGACGACCGGCCATCTTGTCGCCCGGCTGGATGCGACGACGGATTGCCAGGTAAACCTTGACGATCTTCAGCACGCCTGGAGCCAGGTCATCGCCCTGCTGCAGTTTGCGCTTCTTGTCTTCGAACTTGTCGTCCAGCAGACGGCGACGATCAACGATGTAGGCCTGAGCCTTCTCGAGCTGCTCGTTCAGAGCATCTTCAGCCATGCGCAGTTTGAACCACTGACCATGCTCAAGACCGTCGAGTACTTCGTCGGTGATGTCCTGACCTTTCTTCAGGCCCGCGCCGCCTTCAGCCTTGTGGCCTACCAGAGCGGAACGCAGACGTTCGAAGGTCGCGCCTTCAACGATGCGGAACTCTTCGTTCAGATCCTTGCGGATCTCGTCCAGTTGGGTCTTCTCGATCGACAGGGCACGAGCATCACGCTCAACGCCGTCACGAGTGAAGACCTGCACGTCGATGACAGTACCTTTGGTACCGGTAGGTACACGCAGGGAAGTGTCTTTAACGTCGCTGGCTTTTTCACCGAAGATCGCGCGCAGCAGTTTTTCTTCCGGAGTCAGCTGGGTCTCGCCTTTCGGAGTGACCTTACCAACCAGGATGTCGCCTGCGCCAACTTCAGCACCTACGTAAACGATACCGGCTTCGTCCAGCTTGTTCAGTGCAGCTTCACCCACGTTCGGGATGTCCGCAGTGATTTCCTCTGGGCCAAGCTTGGTGTCACGGGCCACGCAGGTCAGTTCCTGAATGTGGATCGTGGTGAAGCGATCTTCCTGAACCACACGCTCGGACAGGCAGATGGAGTCTTCGAAGTTGAAGCCGTTCCATGCCATGAACGCGATGCGCATGTTCTGACCCAGAGCCAGTTCACCCATGTCGGTGGACGGACCGTCGGCCATGATGTCGCTACGCTGAACGCGATCGCCCTTGCTCACCAGCGGACGCTGGTTGATGCAGGTGTTCTGGTTCGAACGGGTGTATTTGGTCAGGTTGTAGATGTCGACACCGGCTTCACCGGTTTCAACTTCGTCATCGGCAACACGAACCACGATACGGCTGGCATCAACGGAGTCGATCACGCCGCCGCGACGAGCCACGACGCAAACGCCGGAGTCGCGAGCCACGTTACGCTCCATGCCGGTACCTACCAGCGGCTTGTCGGCACGCAGGGTTGGTACAGCCTGACGCTGCATGTTCGAACCCATCAACGCACGGTTGGCGTCGTCGTGCTCGAGGAACGGAATCAGCGACGCTGCAACCGAAACTACCTGCTTCGGCGAAACGTCCATCAGGGTGACTTCTTCAGGCGCCTTGACGGTGAATTCGTTCAGGTGACGTACGGCTACCAGTTCGTCGATCAGGACTTTCTGGTCGTTCATGGTCGCCGAAGCCTGCGCGATCACGTGATCGGCTTCTTCAATAGCGGACAGGAACACGATCTCGTCGGTAACCACACCCTCTTTCACCACACGATACGGGCTTTCGAGGAAGCCGTACTGGTTGGTGCGAGCGTAAGCAGCCAGGGAGTTGATCAGACCGATGTTCGGACCTTCCGGCGTTTCGATCGGGCAGACACGACCGTAGTGAGTCGGGTGTACGTCACGAACCTCGAAGCCCGCGCGCTCACGAGTCAGACCACCAGGGCCGAGTGCGGAAACACGACGCTTGTGGGTAATCTCGGACAGCGGGTTGTTCTGGTCCATGAACTGCGACAGCTGGCTGGAACCGAAGAACTCTTTCACCGCCGCAGCCACTGGCTTGGCGTTGATCAGGTCTTGCGGCATCAGGCCTTCGCTTTCAGCCATCGACAGACGCTCTTTGACCGCACGCTCAACACGTACCAGGCCAACGCGGAACTGGTTCTCGGCCATCTCGCCTACGCAGCGAACACGACGGTTACCCAGGTGGTCGATGTCATCGACGATGCCTTTACCGTTACGGATGTCGACCAGAGTCTTCAGTACCGCGACGATGTCTTCCTTGCACAACACGCCCGAACCTTCGATCTCGGTACGACCGATACGACGGTTGAACTTCATCCGGCCGACCGCGGACAGGTCATAACGCTCAGGGCTGAAGAACAGGTTGTTGAACAGGGTTTCGGCAGCGTCTTTGGTTGGCGGCTCGCCTGGACGCATCATGCGATAGATTTCGACCAGCGCTTCCAATTGGTTGCTGGTGGAGTCGATCTTCAGAGTGTCAGAGACGAACGGACCGCAGTCGATATCGTTGGTGTACAGAGTTTCGATGCGAACGACGCCGGCCTTGGCGACTTTTGCCAGGACTTCGGTCGTCAGCTCGGTGTTGCACTCCGCCAGGATTTCGCCGGTTGCCGGATGCACGATGACCTTGGCGGTGGTGCGACCCAGGACATAGTCCAGAGGCACGTCCAGCTCTTTGATCCCGGCTTTTTCCAGCTGGTTGATGTGACGGGCAGTGATACGACGACCCTGCTCGACAATTACCTTGCCTTTGTCATCCTGAATATCGAGAACAGCAACTTCACCGCGCAGACGCTGAGGTACCAGTTCCAGGCTCAGGGTCTCGCCCTTAACGTGGAATACGTTGGTGGTGTAGAAAGCGTCCAGCACTTCTTCGGTGGTATAGCCGAGCGCGCGCAGCAGTACCGAGGCCGGCAGCTTGCGACGACGGTCGATACGTACGAATACGCAGTCCTTCGGGTCGAACTCGAAGTCCAGCCAGGAACCGCGGTAAGGAATGATGCGTGCGGAGTACAGCAGTTTGCCGGAGCTGTGCGTCTTGCCACGGTCGTGGTCGAAGAACACGCCCGGGGAGCGGTGCAACTGGGAAACGATCACACGCTCGGTACCGTTGATTACGAAGGTACCGTTCTCAGTCATCAGGGGGATTTCACCCATGTAGACTTCTTGCTCTTTGATGTCCTTGATCGCTTTGTTCGACGATTCTTTGTCGAAAATGATCAGGCGCACTTTTACCCGCAAAGGTACGGCGAAAGTTACACCGCGCAATACGCATTCTTTGACATCAAATGCCGGTTCGCCCAGGCGATAACCGACGTACTCCAGCGCAGCATTGCCGGAGTAGCTGATGATCGGGAAAACGGATTTGAAGGCCGCATGCAGGCCCACGTCGCGGAACTGATCTTTAGTCGCTCCCGCTTGCAAGAATTCACGATACGAATCCAGCTGGATGGCCAGGAGGTAAGGCACATCCATGACGTCCGGCAACTTGCTAAAGTCCTTGCGGATACGTTTTTTCTCAGTATATGAGTAAGCCATCAGCGTTCCCCAGCTTGGTCACCTGCTTGTTTGGCCCCTCCCGACGGGAGCAGCCAGAAAATCGTGCAAACCCCATGGTTTGCGCCATCACATCGGATGGTTACAGCTCGTTATCGGCACCGACCGAGTCGGCTGCCAATAACGGAAAAAGGCCGGTGGCAAGAGCCACCAGCCATCAGCCTGTCGCTTGACGCTCGGGCTGGAGGAGCAAAGTCGATGCTTACTTCAGCTCGACTTTAGCGCCTGCTTCTTCCAGCTTCTTCTTAGCGTCTTCAGCAGCTTCTTTCGAAACGCCTTCAGCTACAACCTGAGGAGCGCCGTCGACTTTCTCTTTGGCTTCTTTCAGGCCCAGACCGGTCAGTTCACGAACTGCCTTGATCACGTTTACTTTCTTCTCGCCGGCTTCAACCAGAACAACGTTGAACTCGGTTTGCTCTTCAACAACAGCGGCAGCAGCAGCTGGACCAGCAGCAGCAACAGCAGCGGTCACGCCGAAGGTTTCTTCCATTGCTTTGATCAGCTCAACAACTTCCAGAACGGTTTTCTGGCCGATTGCTTCGATGATTTGTTCGTTAGTCAGAGACATGACTCAATTCCTGATTTGGTGGACAGCCTGTACGGCCGTCGAAATAAACAAAAATACGCGAGATTGGAAACGCTCAGCCTCAGGCTGCAGCAGCTTCTTTCTGATCGCGAATTGCCGCCAGAGTACGAGCCAGCTTGCTGGTAGCGCCTTGAATCACGCTCATCAGTTTCGCAATAGCTTCGTCGCGAGTTGGCAGGCTTGCCAGCACGTCGATCTCATTCGCTGCGAGGAACTTGCCCTCGAACGAAGCTGCCTTGATCTCGAACTTATCCTGACCCTTGGCAAATTCCTTGAACAGACGAGCAGCAGCGCCCGGGTGTTCGTTGGAGAATGCGATCAGGGTCGGGCCGGTGAACGCGTCGTTCAGCACTTCGTACGAAGTGCCAGCAACAGCGCGCTTGAGCAGGGTGTTACGTACAACACGTACGTAAACGCCAGCTTCACGAGCCTCTTTACGGAGTCCGGTCATTGCGCCTACTGTTACGCCACGGGCATCAACCACGACAGCGGACAGAGCGACTTTGGCAGCCTCGTTGACTTCAGCGACGATGGCCTTCTTGTCTTCGAGATTAATTGCCACGGGTTTAACTCCTGCTTGTTACCGTTTCATTCGATCGAAACCGAATGTCGTTTTGGTGTCTGATTCGGTAAGGAACCGGGAGCACCATCTGCGTAGGCTTGAGGTTTAAGACTTGCGTCGCCTACGGTCTTGGATAGCCCCCGCCAGGCAGGGACCCCAATCTTTCAATTGGCGCGAACAATCGCGCCAACTTTTGTCTTACGCGTCCAGCGAGCTCTGGTCGATAACCAGACCTGGGCCCATGGTGGTGCTCAGGGTAACGCGCTTGACGTAGATACCTTTCGAGGAAGCTGGCTTGATACGCTTCAGATCAGCGATCAGGGCTTCAACGTTTTCCTTCAGCTTGACGGCATCGAAGCCGATCTTGCCAACGGAAGTGTGGATGATGCCGTTTTTGTCGGTGCGATAACGAACCTGACCAGCCTTGGCGTTTTTAACCGCGGTGGCTACGTCTGGAGTAACGGTACCAACTTTCGGGTTAGGCATCAGACCACGTGGACCGAGGATCTGACCCAGTTGACCTACAACGCGCATGGCATCCGGGGATGCGATCACTACGTCATAGTTCAGGTCGCCGCCTTTCATTTCGGCAGCCAGCTCGTCCATACCTACGCGATCAGCGCCGGCAGCCAGAGCGGCCTCGGCAGCTGGACCCTGGGTGAACACAGCAACGCGAACGGTCTTGCCAGTGCCGTGTGGCAGCACAGTAGCGCTACGAACGACCTGGTCGGATTTACGCGGGTCTACGCCCAGGTTAACGGCCACATCGAACGACTCGACGAACTTGGCAGCTGGCAGCGAGGCCAGCAGAGTTGCGGCCTCTTCGAAGTTGTAGGACTTGCCCGCTTCGATCTTTTCAGCGATAGCCTTTTGGCGCTTGGTCAGCTTAGCCATTACACACCCTCCACGTTAAGGCCCATGCTACGAGCAGAACCGGCGATAGTGCGCACGGCTGCATCCATATCAGCTGCAGTCAGATCCGCGTTTTTGGTTTTCGCGATTTCTTCCAGCTGAGCACGGGTAACAGTGCCAACCTTAACGGTGTTCGGACGAGCGGAACCGCTGGTCAGACCGGCCGCCTTCTTCAGCAGAACCGAAGCAGGGGTGGATTTGGTTTCGAAAGTGAAGCTACGGTCGCTGTAGACAGTGATGATCACTGGAGTCGGCAGACCAGCTTCCAGACCCTGGGTACGGGCGTTGAAAGCCTTGCAGAATTCCATGATATTCACGCCGTGCTGACCCAGAGCAGGACCAACAGGTGGGCTTGGGTTAGCCTGAGCGGCCTTCACTTGCAGCTTGATGTAAGCGGTAATCTTCTTGGCCATGAGGCACTCCAATTACGGGTTCGAACGCCTCGAAAGGCTCCCCGGTTACTTGCGCGTTTATCCCAGTGACGACAAAACCCCACAGCCTAGGGCTGCGGGGTTGGGATGCTTGTCCAGTTAGACCTTTTCGACCTGACTGAACTCCAACTCTACCGGAGTAGAGCGACCGAAAATGAGCACCGCCACTTGGATCCGGCTCTTTTCGTAGTTAACTTCTTCAACAACACCGTTAAAGTCAGCGAAAGGACCGTCATTGACACGAACGGTTTCACCTGGCTCGAACAACGTCTTCGGCTTCGGCTTGTCGCTACCGTCAGCAACGCGACGCAGAATCGCCTCTGCTTCTTTATCAGTAATTGGCGCAGGCTTGTCAGCAGTACCGCCGATAAAACCCATCACCCGAGGAGTATCCTTGACCAAGTGCCAAGTACCCTCGTTCATATCCATCTGCACCAGCACATAACCAGGGAAGAACTTGCGTTCGCTTTTGCGCTTCTGGCCATTACGCATCTCAACCACTTCTTCAGTGGGAACCAGAATTTCGCCGAAGCCATCTTCCATGCCAGCCAGCTTTACACGCTCGATCAGCGAGCGCATGACATGCTTCTCGTAACCCGAGTAAGCATGCACAACGTACCAACGCTTAGCCACGGGACACCCTTAGCCGACAATCAAGGAAACAAGCCAGCCGAGCAGGGAATCAAGCCCCCACAACAGCAACGCCATAACCAGAACAACAGCCACAACAATCAGAGTGGTCTGCGTGGTTTCTTGGCGAGTTGGCCATACGACTTTACGAATCTCGGTACGAGCTTCCTTAACCAGTACAAAGAAAGACTTGCCCTTGGCAGTCTGCAGGCCTACAAAGGCAGCTACAGCAGCAATGACAAGCAAAGCGAGTACACGGTACAGGATCGGCGAAGCAGAGTAATACTGATTGCCTACAACGCCAACCACCACCAAAGCGACCACTACAAGCCACTTGAGCAGATCGAAGCGAGAGCCTTGAGCTTCAGCCTTAGGAGTCATCTATGAAGATCCTGTGAAAAGAAAGCCAGACACACCGAGTGAATCTGGCAGGTCAGGAGGGAATCGAACCCCCAACCTACGGTTTTGGAGACCGTCGCTCTGCCAATTGAGCTACTGACCTAAAACAAAATCAGGCCGACCATTATGCCGGCCCGAAAAATACATTACAACTACTTACTCGATGATTTTGGCTACGACGCCAGCGCCGACGGTACGACCGCCTTCACGGATAGCGAAACGCAGACCATCTTCCATCGCGATGGTTTTGATCAGGGTAACAGTCATCTGAATGTTGTCACCTGGCATTACCATTTCAACGCCTTCTGGCAGCTCGCAGTTACCAGTCACGTCAGTAGTACGGAAGTAGAACTGTGGACGGTAGCCCTTGAAGAACGGAGTGTGACGACCGCCTTCTTCCTTGCTCAGAACGTAAACTTCTGCAGTGAACTTGGTGTGCGGCTTAACCGAACCCGGCTTAACCAGAACCTGACCACGCTCAACGTCGTCACGCTTGGTGCCACGCAGCAGAACGCCGCAGTTCTCGCCAGCACGACCTTCGTCCAGCAGCTTGCGGAACATCTCAACACCGGTGCAGGTGGTGGTGGTAGTGTCACGCAGACCAACGATTTCCAGGGCGTCCTGAACGCGAACGATACCACGCTCGATACGACCAGTTACCACGGTGCCACGACCCGAGATCGAGAACACGTCTTCGATTGGCATCAGGAATGGCTTGTCGATAGCACGCTCTGGCTCTGGGATGTAGCTGTCCAGAGTTTCCACCAGCTTCTTGACAGCGGTGGTGCCCATTTCGTTGTCGTCTTTGCCTTCCAGAGCCATACGAGCCGAACCGATGATGATCGGAGTGTCGTCGCCTGGGAAGTCGTAGGTGGACAGCAGGTCGCGAACTTCCATCTCAACCAGTTCCAGCAGCTCTGCGTCGTCTACCAGGTCAGCCTTGTTCAGGAAAACCACGATGTACGGAACGCCTACCTGACGGGACAGCAGGATGTGCTCACGAGTTTGTGGCATCGGACCATCGGCAGCCGAGCAAACCAGGATCGCGCCGTCCATCTGGGCAGCACCGGTGATCATGTTCTTCACGTAGTCAGCGTGACCTGGGCAGTCAACGTGAGCGTAGTGACGAATGTTCGAGTTGTACTCAACGTGCGCGGTGTTGATGGTGATACCGCGAGCTTTTTCTTCTGGAGCGCTGTCGATCTTGTCGAATTCAACTACGGCCGAACCGAAAACTTCGGAGCAGACGCGAGTCAGAGCAGCGGTCAGAGTGGTTTTACCGTGGTCAACGTGACCGATAGTTCCGACGTTGACGTGCGGTAGGGAACGATCAAATTTTTCCTTAGCCATCGATATCACCCCTAACAGAAGAAATAAGCAAACAACCCTAGCCATTAAAACAAAGGCAGATATTTTCATATCTGCCTTGTTATATGGAGCTCTTGAGCGGATTTGAACCGCTGACCTCACCCTTACCAAGGGTGTGCTCTACCAACTGAGCTACAAGAGCGTAACACTTTGCACAACCTGCAAACTTGGAGCGGGTAGCGGGAATCGAACCCGCATCATCAGCTTGGAAGGCTGAGGTTCTACCACTAAACTATACCCGCGGAGCCTGCAGCTCACGCTAAAATCTGGTGGAGGGAGAAGGATTCGAACCTTCGAAGTCGTAGACGTCAGATTTACAGTCTGATCCCTTTGGCCGCTCGGGAACCCCTCCTAATCAGGCCGGCATTCTATACTATGCCAAACCCTTGTCAAGCATTTTCTCATTTAAAAACCTGAGGTTAGCTGCTTTGACACCGCCCTACTGCTTCAACCTTTTCAGGTCTTCGCTGTGGAGCGGGCGCCATTCTATGCAAACTATTCCGCAGGTGCAACCCCCTCACACAGCATTATTTTGTGTTTTAACTCATTGAATTCCTTGGAAAGGTTTTGCAACTGAGTATCGCCCAGGAAACGCTGGGTTTCTGGCGTGATTCGGAACCAATATGCATTGCTGGAAAGGTCTTTCGGCAGGGGCTGAGCTTTCGCACCAAGCTCATTCAGGCGCTGCTCCAGCGCCTGCGCAGCTTCAGGACGACCCGAACCACCTATATATAAACACTGCCCATCGGACTTCGCTGCTCGCGAGGCATCACCAGCCTCACTCAGCAGACGGATATCCTGCTGCGAACCACTATAAAGACGGAGCGGAGTGACATCCTTTGCACGCAATGGCGCCTCCTGCTGATGCCAGACGTAATAAAACACATTGAGTACCAGAAGCAGGAGAAACAACCAACGCATACAAACCTCAGAACAAAGGACAAGCCATAGCCAAACCGACGAACACCAAATCGGGAACCACCCTGGCCTCAGGCACAACATCCGACACTAGCTCGGCATCCCCCCCAGTGATGAAAACACTGAAGCTATCTCCCCAGTAGGAACGCGCCATCTCCAACTGCGTCAGTACGAATCCTCTGAGCATCAACGAACAGCCACGCTCCACCGCCTCGACCGTATTGCGCCCTGGAGCGTGACTCGCCAATGCCCGTTCCGCCGCCAGATCGCCATAGCGAATCTTTCGGGTATGCGTACGCAATTGATTTCGCATCAATGGCATACCAGGACAAATGAAGCCTCCCAGGTGTTCACCTTCCGACGAGATGAAATCAGCAGTCACCGCCGTCCCAAAATCAAGAACCAGGCAAGCCCCACCAGCCAGATGAAAACCACCGAGCATCGCCAACCAACGATCAAGACCAAGACGTTCGTAGTCTTCGTAACCATTTTTGACGCCGGACATTTCGCGAGCAGGTGTTGCACAGACGACGGAAATATCGAACTCACGCTTGAGAAAACCAATCAGCAAATTGGTCTCCTCTTCAGTTCTTACACTGACAAGGCGGCATTTGCCGAGAGACAATTTATCGAGCGAACGAAGGCTGCCGACCAATGCCTCATCAGAGTCGACCACCCCTTCCGCGACCAGGGCACCTGCCTCGGCATCCAGCACCCGCCACTTGATAAAGCTGTTTCCGCAATCAAGCTCAAGAATCATCACGCAACCTCAAGCTGAGCTCACCACCACTAAAGACTTTCTCCACGCCATCCACCTTCAGCCGTAGCGCACCTTGATTATCGATCCCCAGCACCACGCCATCTATCTGGTTGACACCCGCAGTGAGAGAAACCGGCAGTCCCTGCCATAAGTGATTCGCTTCCCACTCCGCCTGAAGCGCAGAGAAACCTCCTGACTGATGACGCTGTAGATAAAGCTGCAACTGCTTGCTCAGCTCAACCACCAGAATATTGCGATCACACGTTTTTCCCGACTCGAGCCGTATCGAGGTCCATTGCTGATCAACCTCGTCAGTGGCTTGCATATTCACGTTAATGCCAACACCCAGCACTACATGACACACGTCTGCCGGATCTCCGACCAGTTCCAGCAAGATCCCGGCGATTTTTTTTCGCCCAGCCAAAACGTCATTGGGCCACTTCAGCCCTGCACCTGGCACCCCAAGCGCACGAAGGGTTTGCATGACCGCGAGACCGACAACAAGACTTAGTCCTTCAAGTTGACGCATCCCACCGTCAATACGCAATACGAGACTGTAATAGAGGTTCTCGGCAAACGGACTTACCCATTTGCGACCTCTACGACCACGTCCGGAGATTTGCCGTTCAGCCAGTACCAGAAAGGGCGCCATTTGACCCCGATCAACGGCACGCAACGACTCTGCGTTAGTAGAGTCGATGGAGTCGAAGACACTCACAGGCCAGCCGGCAAGACTTTCCTCTATCTTGAGCGAGTCAAGCAACTCCAGTGGCGACGCCAGCTGATAGCCCCGCCCCCGGACTTTATGTATGGATAGCCCAAGCTCAGCCTCCAGGTGTTGAAGCTGCTTCCACACTGCACTTCGACTAATTCCCAGGGCAACTCCCAGAGCCTGACCGGAATGGAATCGCCCATCCTTCAGAAGGTTCAACAACGTCAGCATGCAGATCTCGCCTCGGAATGAGGCCCGAATAATAGCCATGCACCGAGCCGTTGCATAGAATTCAAACAACCCGCTTTTCTGCGGGCAAAACAAAACCCCAACTGCTTTCGCAATTGGGGTTTCGGAATTTAATCTTGACGATGACCTACTCTCACATGGGGAAACCCCACACTACCATCGGCGATGCATCGTTTCACTTCTGAGTTCGGGATGGGATCAGGTGGTTCCAACGCTCTATGGTCGTCAAGAAATTCGGGTACTGACTCGTGGCCGGATGGCCTCGCTTCAGCAAATTGGGTATGGATAGTTTTCGGTGCTTTGTGAGCGTCGAACTTTCGGTTCATTGCGTCTTCACACACCGCAATCTGGCCTTTCGACTCAAATTGCTTGGGTGTTATATGGTCAAGCCTCACGGGCAATTAGTATTGGTTAGCTCAACGCCTCACAGCGCTTACACACCCAACCTATCAACGTCGTAGTCTTCGACGGCCCTTCAGGGAACTCAAGGTTCCAGTGAGATCTCATCTTGAGGCAAGTTTCCCGCTTAGATGCTTTCAGCGGTTATCTTTTCCGAACATAGCTACCCGGCAATGCCACTGGCGTGACAACCGGAACACCAGAGGTTCGTCCACTCCGGTCCTCTCGTACTAGGAGCAGCCCCTCTCAAATCTCAAACGTCCACGGCAGATAGGGACCGAACTGTCTCACGACGTTCTAAACCCAGCTCGCGTACCACTTTAAATGGCGAACAGCCATACCCTTGGGACCGGCTTCAGCCCCAGGATGTGATGAGCCGACATCGAGGTGCCAAACACCGCCGTCGATATGAACTCTTGGGCGGTATCAGCCTGTTATCCCCGGAGTACCTTTTATCCGTTGAGCGATGGCCCTTCCATACAGAACCACCGGATCACTAAGACCTACTTTCGTACCTGCTCGACGTGTCTGTCTCGCAGTCAAGCGCGCTTTTGCCTTTATACTCTACGACCGATTTCCGACCGGTCTGAGCGCACCTTCGTACTCCTCCGTTACTCTTTAGGAGGAGACCGCCCCAGTCAAACTACCCACCATACACTGTCCTCGATCCGGATAACGGACCTGAGTTAGAACCTCAAAGTTGCCAGGGTGGTATTTCAAGGATGGCTCCACGCGAACTGGCGTCCACGCTTCAAAGCCTCCCACCTATCCTACACAAGCAAATTCAAAGTCCAGTGCAAAGCTATAGTAAAGGTTCACGGGGTCTTTCCGTCTAGCCGCGGATACACTGCATCTTCACAGCGATTTCAATTTCACTGAGTCTCGGGTGGAGACAGCGCCGCCATCGTTACGCCATTCGTGCAGGTCGGAACTTACCCGACAAGGAATTTCGCTACCTTAGGACCGTTATAGTTACGGCCGCCGTTTACCGGGGCTTCGATCAAGAGCTTCGCGTTAGCTAACCCCATCAATTAACCTTCCGGCACCGGGCAGGCGTCACACCCTATACGTCCACTTTCGTGTTTGCAGAGTGCTGTGTTTTTAATAAACAGTCGCAGCGGCCTGGTATCTTCGACCGGCATGGGCTTACGGAGCAAGTCCTTCACCCTCACCGGCGCACCTTCTCCCGAAGTTACGGTGCCATTTTGCCTAGTTCCTTCACCCGAGTTCTCTCAAGCGCCTTGGTATTCTCTACCCAACCACCTGTGTCGGTTTGGGGTACGGTTCCTGGTTATCTGAAGCTTAGAAGCTTTTCTTGGAAGCATGGCATCAACCACTTCGTCGCCTAAAGGCAACTCGTCATCAGCTCTCGGCCTTAGAATCCCGGATTTACCTAAGATTCCAGCCTACCACCTTAAACTTGGACAACCAACGCCAAGCTGGCCTAGCCTTCTCCGTCCCTCCATCGCAATAACCAGAAGTACAGGAATATTAACCTGTTTTCCATCGACTACGCTTTTCAGCCTCGCCTTAGGGACCGACTAACCCTGCGTCGATTAACGTTGCGCAGGAAACCTTGGTCTTTCGGCGTGGGTGTTTTTCACACCCATTGTCGTTACTCATGTCAGCATTCGCACTTCTGATACCTCCAGCAAGCTTCTCAACTCACCTTCACAGGCTTACAGAACGCTCCTCTACCGCATCACTTGCGTGATACCCGTAGCTTCGGTGTATGGTTTGAGCCCCGTTACATCTTCCGCGCAGGCCGACTCGACTAGTGAGCTATTACGCTTTCTTTAAAGGGTGGCTGCTTCTAAGCCAACCTCCTAGCTGTCTAAGCCTTCCCACATCGTTTCCCACTTAACCATAACTTTGGGACCTTAGCTGACGGTCTGGGTTGTTTCCCTTTTCACGACGGACGTTAGCACCCGCCGTGTGTCTCCCATGCTCGGCACTTGTAGGTATTCGGAGTTTGCATCGGTTTGGTAAGTCGGGATGACCCCCTAGCCGAAACAGTGCTCTACCCCCTACAGTGATACATGAGGCGCTACCTAAATAGCTTTCGAGGAGAACCAGCTATCTCCGAGCTTGATTAGCCTTTCACTCCGATCCACAGGTCATCCGCTAACTTTTCAACGGTAGTCGGTTCGGTCCTCCAGTCAGTGTTACCTAACCTTCAACCTGCCCATGGATAGATCGCCCGGTTTCGGGTCTATTCCCAGCGACTAGACGCCCTATTAAGACTCGCTTTCGCTACGCCTCCCCTATTCGGTTAAGCTCGCCACTGAAAATAAGTCGCTGACCCATTATACAAAAGGTACGCAGTCACAGAACAAAGTCTGCTCCCACTGCTTGTACGCATACGGTTTCAGGATCTATTTCACTCCCCTCTCCGGGGTTCTTTTCGCCTTTCCCTCACGGTACTAGTTCACTATCGGTCAGTCAGTAGTATTTAGCCTTGGAGGATGGTCCCCCCATATTCAGACAAAGTTTCTCGTGCTCCGTCCTACTCGATTTCATGACCAAGAGATTTTCGCGTACAGGGCTATCACCCACTATGGCCGCACTTTCCAGAGCGTTCCGCTAATCTCAAAGCCACTTAAGGGCTAGTCCCCGTTCGCTCGCCACTACTAAGGGAATCTCGGTTGATTTCTTTTCCTCAGGGTACTTAGATGTTTCAGTTCCCCTGGTTCGCCTCTTGCACCTATGTATTCAGTGCAAGATAACCATCTTGTGATGGCTGGGTTCCCCCATTCAGACATCTCCGGATCAAAGTCTGTTTGCCGACTCCCCGAAGCTTTTCGCAGGCTACCACGTCTTTCATCGCCTCTGACTGCCAAGGCATCCACCGTATGCGCTTCTTCACTTGACCATATAACCCCAAGCAATCTGGTTATACTGTGAAGACGACATTCGCCGAAAATTCGAATTTCTCAACTAAGAGAACTCACAAATTTTACCTTAGCCTGATCCGTTACCAGTGAAAGTAACGTTCAGTCTATCTTTCTATCACATACCCAAATTTTTAAAGAACGAACTAGTCAAAGACTAGAAATCAACATTCACCATCAGCACGATGGAATGCTCATTTCTAAGCTCTTACTTCAGAAGCAGTAGTGGTGGAGCCAAGCGGGATCGAACCGCTGACCTCCTGCGTGCAAGGCAGGCGCTCTCCCAGCTGAGCTATGGCCCCGTATTTCTACAGGCGTTTCCCACACAAAATTGGTGGGTCTGGGCAGATTCGAACTGCCGACCTCACCCTTATCAGGGGTGCGCTCTAACCAACTGAGCTACAGACCCAATTTCGGGCTGCTTCTTTCGTCTTCTTCAATGAATCAAGCAATTCGTGTGGGAACTTATGGAGCAGCTGATGTCGTCGATTAAGGAGGTGATCCAGCCGCAGGTTCCCCTACGGCTACCTTGTTACGACTTCACCCCAGTCATGAATCACACCGTGGTAACCGTCCTCCCGAAGGTTAGACTAGCTACTTCTGGTGCAACCCACTCCCATGGTGTGACGGGCGGTGTGTACAAGGCCCGGGAACGTATTCACCGCGACATTCTGATTCGCGATTACTAGCGATTCCGACTTCACGCAGTCGAGTTGCAGACTGCGATCCGGACTACGATCGGTTTTATGGGATTAGCTCCACCTCGCGGCTTGGCAACCCTTTGTACCGACCATTGTAGCACGTGTGTAGCCCAGGCCGTAAGGGCCATGATGACTTGACGTCATCCCCACCTTCCTCCGGTTTGTCACCGGCAGTCTCCTTAGAGTGCCCACCATAACGTGCTGGTAACTAAGGACAAGGGTTGCGCTCGTTACGGGACTTAACCCAACATCTCACGACACGAGCTGACGACAGCCATGCAGCACCTGTCTCAATGTTCCCGAAGGCACCAATCCATCTCTGGAAAGTTCATTGGATGTCAAGGCCTGGTAAGGTTCTTCGCGTTGCTTCGAATTAAACCACATGCTCCACCGCTTGTGCGGGCCCCCGTCAATTCATTTGAGTTTTAACCTTGCGGCCGTACTCCCCAGGCGGTCAACTTAATGCGTTAGCTGCGCCACTAAGAGCTCAAGGCTCCCAACGGCTAGTTGACATCGTTTACGGCGTGGACTACCAGGGTATCTAATCCTGTTTGCTCCCCACGCTTTCGCACCTCAGTGTCAGTATCAGTCCAGGTGGTCGCCTTCGCCACTGGTGTTCCTTCCTATATCTACGCATTTCACCGCTACACAGGAAATTCCACCACCCTCTACCATACTCTAGCTCGCCAGTTTTGGATGCAGTTCCCAGGTTGAGCCCGGGGATTTCACATCCAACTTAACGAACCACCTACGCGCGCTTTACGCCCAGTAATTCCGATTAACGCTTGCACCCTCTGTATTACCGCGGCTGCTGGCACAGAGTTAGCCGGTGCTTATTCTGTCGGTAACGTCAAAATTGCAGAGTATTAATCTACAACCCTTCCTCCCAACTTAAAGTGCTTTACAATCCGAAGACCTTCTTCACACACGCGGCATGGCTGGATCAGGCTTTCGCCCATTGTCCAATATTCCCCACTGCTGCCTCCCGTAGGAGTCTGGACCGTGTCTCAGTTCCAGTGTGACTGATCATCCTCTCAGACCAGTTACGGATCGTCGCCTTGGTGAGCCATTACCTCACCAACTAGCTAATCCGACCTAGGCTCATCTGATAGCGCAAGGCCCGAAGGTCCCCTGCTTTCTCCCGTAGGACGTATGCGGTATTAGCGTTCCTTTCGAAACGTTGTCCCCCACTACCAGGCAGATTCCTAGGCATTACTCACCCGTCCGCCGCTGAATCCGGGAGCAAGCTCCCTTCATCCGCTCGACTTGCATGTGTTAGGCCTGCCGCCAGCGTTCAATCTGAGCCATGATCAAACTCTTCAGTTCAAACATCTTTGGGTTTTTAAGAAACCCTAAACTTGGCTCAGCAATCGTTGGTTACATCTTTGATTTCTCGCGGAGTAACTTGTGATGCTGATAATCTTGTTGACTATCAGTCTGACTCCACAAGCACCCACACGAATTGCTTGATTCAGTTGTTAAAGAGCGGTTGGTTAAGATCTTTCGTCTCAACCGAGGCGCGCATTCTACAGCAGCCTCATTTGCTGTCAAGTGATTATTTTCAGAAGCTTTCGAAGATTTCTTCAACAACTTCAACCACTTGCGCTTCCGATCTCTCGTTAGCGGGAGGCGAATTCTACAGCGTTACACGCTGCTGTCAACACCTCTTTTTCTCCGCTTTCGATCGAGAAGATCGAAACGTCAAAAGAGCCAAACATCACCACTCTTTCAACTCCTTCCAGGCTTCGATGATCTGAAGCAAGTCGCTGTCGAAAACTGCGTAACTCATTGAATCTCAAGGAGTTTTCCGTTTCGACTGCGCCGGAAGTGGGGCGAATTATAGGCCTCCAGAATCTGCCGTCAACCCCTTATTTCAACTTTACTCAGATTTCAGCGTAATCCGTGCAAAGGCCTTCTTGCCGGCCTGGCAAACGTGAGTCGCGCCCAGCACATATATAAAGGAGCGATCGACAACCTCGCCATCTATACGCACACCACCGGAAGCCAGCAGATCACGAGCAGCCGCCGAGTTCTTCACCAGGCCAGCCTTATTAAGGACAGCAGCAATCGGCATATCCTCAGCAGCAGTCAGCTCAACCTCTGGCAAATCATCTGGCAGCTCGCCGTCCTTCATACGGTTACCCGCACCACGGTGAGCATTGGCAGCAGCCTCTTCCCCATGGAAGCGCGCAACAATCTCCTCAGCCAGCTTGATCTTGATGTCGCGAGGGTTGGCACCCGCCTCTACATCGGCACGGAAAGCATTGATCTCATCCATCGAACGGAAGCTGAGCAGCTCGAAGTAGCGCCACATCAACGCATCCGGAATCGAAACCAGCTTGCTGTACATGACACCCGGCGCTTCCTGAATACCGACGTAGTTGCCCAACGACTTGGACATCTTTTTAACGCCATCCAGCCCTTCGAGCAGCGGCATCGTCAGAATGCACTGAGCTTCCTGACCATAACCACGCTGCAGTTCGCGCCCCATCAGCAGGTTGAACTTCTGATCGGTACCGCCCAGCTCAACATCCGCACGCAATGCAACCGAGTCATACCCCTGAACCAGCGGATAGAGGAACTCATGAATGGCGATTGGCTGATTGGTGGTGTAGCGCTTGTCGAAATCATCACGCTCGAGCATACGAGCAACGGTGTACTGCGAAGTCAGACGAATAAAGTCTGCAGGCCCCATCTGATCCATCCAGGTGGAGTTGAACGCGACTTCGGTTTTCGCCGGATCAAGGATCTTGAATACCTGAGTCTTGTAGGTCTCGGCATTTTCCAGAACCTGCTCACGGGTCAGCGGCGGACGAGTTGCACTCTTGCCACTCGGATCACCGATCATCCCGGTGAAGTCACCAATCAGAAAGATCACCTGATGCCCCAGCTCCTGGAACTGACGCAGCTTATTAATAAGCACAGTGTGACCAAGGTGCAGATCCGGCGCCGTTGGATCGAAGCCAGCCTTGATTCGCAGCGGCTGGCCACGCTTGAGCTTTTCGATCAGCTCGGACTCGACCAACAATTCTTCCGCACCACGTTTAATCAGCGCTAGCTGCTCTTCAACCGACTTCATAACAGACCCGCAAGGCTCAGATTCAAAGGGAACCAACCATACAAGATCGCGCACCAATTACAAGTTTTGCCCGGCACACGGACACCAATCCACAGGCGAGATACCTGCGGACTTGCCTCAGAGATGATTTGGTTATATTTTATACAGTTATTTCATCTTCATCATGTCATTCATCTTTTCCAATTCATCTTTTCAAAGTCAAAACTACTTATGACCACTGAACCGTCTAAAGCGCCACCGCTTTACCCGAAGACCCACCTGCTTGCCGCAAGTGGGATCGCCGCCCTTCTCAGCCTGGCGCTCCTGGTATTTCCTTCCAGTGATGTTGAAGCCAAAAAGACGACCCTGAGCCTTGAGCTGGAAAGTCCTGCCGAACAACTGACACAAGATCAAGACGCTGCTGACGCGGTTCAAGCCACAAATGAACCAGTAGCCTCACCCTTCGCCCAGATCGAAAACAGCGCAGAAGACACACCCGAAACCGCCCAGGCCGCACCAGCGCCTGCACCGGCCACTCCTGAAAAGAAGGCCCCAGGCCACAGGGAAGTGATCGTCTCCAAGGGTGACACCCTTTCGACATTGTTCGAGAAGGTTGGCCTCCCCGCCGCTGCCGTGCACGAAGTTCTGGCCAGCGACAAACAGGCCAAGCAGTTCAGCCAGCTCAAACACGGCCAGAAACTCGAATTCGAACTCAATCCACAAGGTCAGCTGACTAATCTGCACAGCAAGGTCAGCGACGTTGAAACCATCACCCTGACCAAGAACGACAAGGGTTATGTCTTCAACCGCGTTACCGCCAAGCCAACCGTTCGTACCGCCTATGTCCACGGCGTGATCAATAGCTCCCTGTCCCAGTCCGCCGCCCGCGCCGGCCTGTCCCACAGCCTGACCATGGATATGGCCAGCGTATTCGGCTACGACGTCGACTTCGCCCAGGATATCCGCCAGGGTGACGAGTTCGACGTGATCTACGAACAGAAAGTGGTCAATGGTAAAGCCGTCGGAAACGGCCCGATCCTGTCGGCCCGGTTCACCAACCGCGGCAAGACCTACACCGCCGTGCGTTACACCAACAAGCAAGGTAACAGCAGCTACTACACTGCCGACGGCAATAGCATGCGCAAGGCGTTCATCCGCACCCCGGTGGACTTCGCCCGCATCAGCTCCAAGTTCTCCATGGGCCGCAAACACCCGATCCTCAACAAGATCCGCGCCCACAAAGGTGTCGACTACGCCGCCCCACGCGGTACGCCAATCAAGGCTGCCGGCGATGGCAAAGTACTGCTGGCTGGTCGCCGTGGCGGTTACGGCAACACCGTGATCATTCAGCACGGCAATACCTACCGCACGCTGTACGGCCACATGCAAGGCTTCGCCAAAGGCGTGAAAACCGGCGGTACCGTCAAGCAGGGCCAGGTGATCGGTTACATTGGTACCACCGGCCTGTCCACCGGTCCGCACCTGCACTACGAGTTCCAGGTCAATGGCGTTCACGTCGACCCATTGGGCCAGAAGCTGCCGATGGCTGATCCGATCGCCAAATCCGAACGCGCGCGTTTCCTGGCGCAGAGCCAGCCGTTGATGGCGCGCATGGACCAAGAGAAGGCCACCATGCTGGCTTCGAGCAAGCGTTAAGCCATGGCTCTTTATATCGGCGTGATGTCCGGAACCAGCCTCGATGGTCTGGACATCGCCCTGATCGAGCAGACCTCGGCGATCAACCTGATCGCCACGCGCTACATCCCCATGCCTGACTCCCTGCGCGCCGAGCTGCTTGGCTTGTGCGCCAGCGGCCCTGACGAGATCGCCCGCTCGGCCATCGCCCAGCAGAACTGGGTGAGGCTTGCGGCCGAAGGCATCCACGCCCTGCTCGAACAGCAACAGCTCAAACCCGAAGCCATTCGCGCGATCGGCAGTCACGGCCAGACCATTCGCCACGAACCGGCACGCGGTTTCACCGTACAGATCGGCAACCCTGCCCTGCTGACCGAGCTGACCGGCATTACAGTAGTCAGTGACTTCCGCAGCCGCGACGTGGCCGCCGGCGGTCAAGGCGCCCCTCTGGTTCCCGCCTTCCATGAAGCGTTGTTCGAAGAGCGTACCGGCAACCGCGCAGTCCTGAATGTCGGCGGTTTCAGCAATCTCAGTCTGATCGAGCCGAACAAGCCTGTAGCCGGTTTCGACTGCGGCCCTGGGAATGTGCTGATGGATGCGTGGATTCACCGGCAGCGTGGCGAAAACTATGATCGCAACGGTCAATGGGCAGCCAGCGGCAAAGTAGAACCGACCCTCCTCAAGGCATTGTTGAGCGATTCTTTCTTCTCGACCAAAGGCCCGAAGAGCACCGGCCGGGAAGTGTTCAACCTGCCCTGGCTGGAACAGCAACTGTCACACCTGCCGGATTTCGCCCCCGAAAACGTACAGGCAACGCTGCTCGAACTGACAGCGCTGACCATCGTCGAATCGCTGCAAAGCGCTCAAACAGAGACCGAAGAACTCCTTGTCTGCGGCGGCGGCGCCCACAACGCCACACTGATGAAGCGCCTGGCAGACCTACTGTCCAAAACGAAAGTCGCAAGCACCGCGACCCTCGGTGTCGATCCAGACTGGGTCGAAGCCATGGCCTTTGCCTGGCTGGCCCATTGCTGCCTTGAAGGCATCACCGCCAATCGCCCCAGCGTCACCGGTGCAAAAGGCCTGCGCATACTTGGCGCCATCTACCCCAATTAAGATAAAACGCAGATAACAAAACGCCGCAGAACCGTGAGGCTCTGCGGCGTTTTGTTGTGTACGGTGAGGCGAAATCAGATCGAGAACGAAGAACCGCAACCACAGGTCGTGGTGGCATTCGGGTTCTTGATCACAAAGCGCGAACCTTCCAGACCTTCCTGGTAGTCCACCTCGGCACCTGCCAGATACTGAAAGCTCATCGGATCAACCACCAGACTCACACCTTCGCGCTCGACGATGGTGTCGTCCTCAGCCACATCTTCATCGAAGGTGAAGCCGTACTGAAACCCTGAACAACCGCCGCCCGTAACGAATACGCGCAGCTTCAAGCGATCATTCCCCTCTTCATCGACCAGGCTCTTCACCTTGTGCGCGGCACCCTGAGTGAATTGCAAAGCCGTGGGGGTGAAGGATTCGACGCTCATGCTGACTATCTCCCGGCGTTACGCCGCCATAATGCGTGATGACGCGCATTATCCGCTTGTCCTAGAAAATCGGTCAACTATTGTTACGGTATATCAATAAAGCCATCAGCGACCCGGAATGCAAAAAGGCCCGTCAGACGGGCCTTTTCATCAAACAAGATCAGTCTTACGGCAGCATGCCCGCGTGGGACAGACCAAAGCGCTCATCCAGACCGAACAGAATGTTCATGTTCTGCACCGCCTGACCCGACGCGCCCTTGACCAGGTTGTCGATCACCGACAGCACCACCACCAGATCACCATCCTGCGGACGATGAACCGCGATACGGCAAACGTTCGCGCCACGCACGCTGCGGGTTTCCGGATGGCTGCCGGCTGGCATCACGTCGACGAACGGCTCATTGGCATAACGCTTTTCGAACAGCGCCTGCAGATCGACGGAGCGATCCACCACGGTCGCGTAAAGCGTGGAATGAATGCCACGAATCATCGGCGTCAGGTGTGGCACGAAAGTCAGGCCGACATCCTTGCCCGCTGCACGACGCAGACCCTGACGAATTTCCGGCAGATGACGGTGACCTTTCACCGCATAAGCCTTCATGCTTTCCGACGTCTCGGAGTACAGCGAGCCTACGGAAGCACCACGACCGGCACCGCTGACACCGGACTTGCAGTCAGCGATCAGGTGGGAAGCATCGGCAATGCCCGCCTCTAGCAATGGCAGGAAACCCAGCTGCGTTGCGGTCGGATAGCAGCCCGGCACCGCGATCAGCCGCGCTTTCCTGATTTGCTCACGGTTGACTTCCGGCAAGCCGTAAACCGCTTCGTCCAACAGCTCCGGCGCACCGTGCGGCTGGCCGTACCACTTAGCCCACTCATCGGCGTCCTGCAGACGGAAGTCCGCCGACAGGTCGATGACCTTGGTACCCGCTGCCAGCAATTCACCGGCCAATGCGTGGGCAACGCCGTGCGGAGTGGCAAAGAACACCACATCGCAAGCGCCCAGGGTCTTGATGTCCGGCACGCTGAACGCCAGGCCGTCGTAGTGGCCGCGCAGGTTCGGGTACATGTCAGCCACGGCCAGACCGGCCTCGGATCGGGAAGTGATCACAACCACTTCTGCCTGCGGATGCTGTGCCAACAGACGCAGCAGTTCGACACCGGTGTAACCCGTGCCGCCGACGATACCGACCTTGACCATAAACCTGCCCTCAACGAACCCACTGGAAAGCCGTCGATAATAGGGGCCGCGCGCCCCTGCGACAACCGTCAAGGTGACGTGCGGACGCTCAAGCCTCTACTATCCGGCCTACCGTGAACGAGGGAAAAACCAAAAATGCTCTATCTATGGATCAAAGCGCTGCATATCGTCAGCATCGTGTGCTGGTTTGCCGGACTGTTCTACCTGCCGCGACTGTTCGTTTATCACGCGCAAAGTGAAGACACGATCAGCAAGGAACGCTTCAGCGTCATGGAGCGCAAGCTGTATCGCGGCATCATGGGCCCGGCGATGATCGCCGCACTGATCTTCGGCGGCTGGCTGATTTACCTGAACCCGGGCATCTTCAGCACCGGTGGCTGGATTCACGCCAAACTGACCCTGGTCGTGCTATTGATCGGTTATCACCACATGTGTGGCGCGCAGGTAAAACGTTTTGCCCGTGGCGAGAACACCCGCAGCCATGTCTTTTATCGCTGGTTCAATGAAGTCCCGGTTCTGATATTGCTGGCTATCGTAATTCTGGTCGTGGTCAAGCCGTTCTAACTTCAACTGGTTCAACTTTCCGGGGTACTTCCGATGTCGCTGCCCGCTCTGCTCGAACAACGTCTGCGCCTGCCCGTCGTGGCTGCGCCGATGTTCCTGATTTCCAATCCTGAACTGGTGCTCGCGTGCTGTCGCAATGGCGTGGTCGGCAGCTTTCCGGCGCTCAACCAGCGCGAAAGCAGCGGTTTCAAAGCCTGGCTGGAACAGATCGAAGCAGGGCTGGCGATTCTGGACAACCCGGCGCCTTATGCCGTGAACCTGATTGTTCACAAGAGCAATCCGCGTCTGGAGGCGGACCTGAACATCTGCGTCGAGCACAAGGTGCCCATCGTCATCACCAGCCTCGGTGCGGTGAAGGAATTGGTCGATGCGGTGCACAGCTACGGCGGCCTGGTTTTTCACGACGTGACGACTCGCCGCCATGCGGAAAAAGCCGCCGAAGCCGGCGTCGATGGCTTGATCGCCGTTGCTGCCGGCGCCGGTGGACATGCTGGCACCTGGAGCCCGTTCTCGCTGATCGCCGAGATTCGCCAGTTCTTCGACAAGACGCTGCTGCTTGCAGGATGTTTGAACCACGGCCATGAGATTCTCGCCGCACAGCTGCTCGGCGCGGATTTGGCCTACTTCGGAACGCGATTCATCGGTACGACTGAAAGTCATGCGCCCGACGCCTACAAGGATATGCTGCTGACAGCCAAGGCAGCGGACATCATTCATACTCCTGCCGTGTCCGGAGTTCCGGCCAGCTTCATGCGCCAAAGCCTGGAGGCTGCCGGTTTCGATTTGGCGGCGCTGCAAGGCAAGGGTGAAGTGAACTTCGGCGACAAACTCAAGCCGATCAATGATGAAGCCAAAGCCTGGAAAACCGTGTGGTCGGCCGGCCAGGGGGTCGGCCAGATCGAAGATCTGCCAAGTGTGGACCAGCTGGTGGCGCGCCTCGATGCAGAGTATCGCCAGGCCCTGGAGCATGCAGCACAGCTTCCGAGTCGCTGGCCGCGATGAGAAAATTCCGGCCAGTCGTTGCCCGACTGGCCTTACACTTGGCGGTTGCGACACATCTCAACTCAATTTCTTCGCGACAAGGATGCCTCGGCCATGAGCGAAACCCGTTACAAGATCGTTTTCGACGGTGCCCTGCAGCCCGGTGTCGATATCACCACAGCCAAACTCAATCTGGCCGATCTGTTCAAGAGCGATGTGGCCGCCATCGAACGCCTGTTCAATGGCCGCGCCGTCGCCCTCAAACGCGACCTGTCGCACAGCGATGCCCAGGCTTATCTGCAAGCGCTAAGCAAGACCGGGATCGATGCCCGGATCGAGCCGGAAACAGCCATCGAACTGAATCTGGCCGATGTGCAGGAACACTCCGCCGCCGTGGCTGAGCCCGATTCGCCTTATGCACCGCCTCGGGCCAGTGTCGGTGAACGACTGGCAGAATTCGCTACACTCAAACCCTTCAGCGTGGAAGGCCGGATCGGACGCCTGCGTTACCTGGCATGGTCGATGGTATTGAGTCTGGTAACCCTGCCGATCGTCGGCGTTTTCGCGCTAATCGGTCTGGGGCTGGTGAGTACCGACTCGACCAGCGGCCTGATCATCGGCGGTATCTTTGCCTTCTTCCTGTTCCTGGCCTTCGCGATCGTCGGCATCCTGTTCAGCATTCAGCGCCTGCACGACATCGGCTGGTCAGGCTGGCTCTGGCTGCTGACCCTCGTACCGTTCGTGGGCAGTTTCTTCCCGCTGGTGATCATGGTCATGCCGGGCAATAACGGCGCCAATCGCTATGGCCCGCCACCGCCACCGAACAGCACTGCAGTCAAAGTGCTGTGTTCCCTGTGGATCGTTTTCATCGGCCTGTTCTTCGTCGGTGGAATGCTGGGCGGTATTTCCGCCATCCAGCAGGAGTACGAAACCAGCCTCGAAAGCAGTTATGAAAGCGGCTCGGTGACCGCCGATGAAGTCGATGTCGAAGTCGAGCCCGTGCCGAATCCGGTGGACGATGCAGCCGAACCTGCACCCGCCCCTGTAGACTCTGCGAAAGAATGAACAGCGCTCCCCGCCGTGACACCTGCGTCCACGGCGCGGAGCTGTTGCGATGGAGAACTGCATGACCCGTTACGCTCTGATCACTGGCGCCTCCAGCGGCATCGGCCTGGCCATGGCCGAAGCCCTGGCCCGCCGTGGCCGCAGCCTGATTCTGGTGGCCCGACAGCGTGATCAGCTGGAAAGCATTGCGATTGAACTGACCCAGCGTTTCGGCGTGGAGGTACTGTTCCGCGCCTGCGACCTGGGCGAGCCGCTGCGCCTGTCCGGGTTTCTGCTGGAGCTTGAAGAAGGCGACCGGCAGATCGACCTGCTGGTGAACTGCGCCGGCATCGGTACGTGCGGCCCGTTCCTGGCCCAGGACTGGATGACCGAGCAAGACCTGATCGAGGTGAACATCCTCGCCCTCACCCGCCTCTGCCATGCAATCGGTAACAGCATGGCCCTGCAGGGTGGCGGGCAGATTCTCAACGTGGCGTCGGTGGCCGCTTTCAATCCCGGCCCGTGGATGAGCACTTACTACGCCAGCAAGGCCTACGTTCTGCACTTTTCCGAAGCGCTGCGGGTGGAATTGAAAAAGTGCGCCGTGAAAGTCTCGGTGCTCTGCCCAGGCCCGACGCGTACGGCGTTCTTTCGCACAGCGCAACTGAACAACGACAAACTCAACGCCAGCAAACTGCTGATGAGCCCCGAAGAGGTCGCGCTGTATACCGTGCGCGCCCTGGAGAAAAACCGCGCGATCATCATTCCCGGGCGCCGGAACCGCTGGTTCGCCTTTCTGCCACGACTGGGTTCGCGCTGGCTCAACCGCACCATCGTCGGCATGGTCAACAAAGCTTACTGCCCCCGCTGAAGGGCCGGCAGGCAACTGGCTGGGCGTGGTGATCCCTCGTGGGTACACTCGGCCCGGCTCACACAACGGAGAAAACAGCTGTGGATACTCTGTTCACCAAGATCATCAACCGGGAAATCCCGGCGAAGATCATCTACGAGGACGACCAGGTTCTGGCGTTCCACGACATCGCCCCGCAGGCACCGGTGCATTTTCTGGTGATCCCGAAGAAACCGGTGCGCACCCTCAACGACCTCACCGAAGACGACAAGGCACTGGCCGGGCATATTCTGTTCACCGCCCAGCGTCTGGCGCTGGAACTGGGTTGCGAAGAAGGCTTCCGGGTGGTGATGAATTGCAATGAAAAGGGTGGGCAGACGGTCTACCACATTCATATGCACGTACTCGGTCAACGCCAGATGAACTGGCCGCCGGGCTGATCGACCTCGAAATCTGTGGGGGCGCCCTGCTCCCACATGACCCAGCGCAAACCTTCCCCGGCCGATTCGGTTAAACTGGCCGCCGAGATTCTTCCCGGAGGTCAGCATGACTACCCAACGTCACTACTCGCCAATTGACCGTCTTCTGCTGCAAGCCGATGCCGCAATGCGAACCCTGCTGCCCTTCAGCGGCCAGCCGTACCGTCCGTCGCCAGCCATCGTGCAGCCCGACGTGCAGATGAGCGACGAAGACACCCGCCACGTCGCCGGCCTGATGCGCATCAACCATACCGGTGAAGTCTGTGCCCAGGCGCTGTACCAAGGTCAGGCCCTGACCGCCAAGCTGCCGCAGGTGCGCGAAGCCATGGAGCATGCAGCCGAAGAAGAGATCGATCATCTGGTCTGGTGCGAACAGCGCATTCATCAGTTGGGTAGCCACACCAGCGTGCTCAATCCGCTGTTCTATGGCATGTCGTTCGGGATCGGCGCAGTCGCGGGGCTGATCAGCGACAAGGTCAGCCTCGGTTTTGTCGCGGCGACCGAGCATCAGGTATGCAAGCACTTGAACGAGCATCTGGAGCAACTGCCGGCCGAAGATGAGAAATCCCGGGCAATTCTTGAGCAGATGCGTATCGATGAAGAACATCACGCGGAAAGTGCGCTGGAGGCCGGTGGCTTCCGCTTCCCGGCACCTGTGAAGTTCGGCATGAGCCTGCTGGCCAAAGTGATGACCAAAAGCACCTACCGGATCTGAAAAACGCCCATAAAAAAGGCGACTGCCGCAAAGCAGTCGCCTTTTTTGTGCCCGGATTTCTTAGCTCGGCATATTGCGCGCGTAGAAGATTTCCAGCATTTCGTGTTTCACACGCTCGGTCACCTGAGCACGTTGCTCGGACGACAGGTTGCTGGTGGCATCACCGAACAGGTAGTTATCCAGTTCGAAGTTCTTCAGCAGCATTTTGGTGTGGAACAGGTTTTCCTGGTACACGTTCACGTCGGTCATCTGGTACGCGTCGCGGGTGTCTTCGGAGAGGTAGTTCTGGATCGAGTTGATCTCGTGGTCGATGAAGTGCTTGTTGCCTTCAACGTCACGGGTAAAGCCGCGCACACGGTAATCCACGGTCACGATGTCCGAATCGAACTGGTGAATGAGGAAGTTGAGCGCTTTGAGCGGTGAAATGACACCACAGGTCGACACGTCGATGTCCACACGGAACGTCGCAATACCGGCATCCGGATGGATTTCCGGGTAGGTATGCACCGTGATGTGACTCTTGTCGAGGTGGGCCAGGATGATTTCCGGCAGCGGACCCGGGGACTCTTCGATCTGGCTTTCGGTCGGGGTGACCGGTTCTTCCGAGATCAGAATCGTGACGCTGGCACCCTGAGGCTCATAGTTCTGACTGGCAATGTTCAGAATGTTGGCACCAATGATTTCGACAACTTCCGTGAGGATCTGCGTCAGGCGTTCCGCGTTGTACTCTTGATTGATGTACTCGACGTAAGCCTGCTGGTCTTGCGGGGTTTCCGCGTAGCAGATGTCATAGATGTTGAAGCTCAAGGTCTTTGTCAGGTTATTGAACCCGTGGAGCTTGAGTTTGCTTTTCACCGTTAAAAACTCTCTATGTATGCGGCCCGGCCGCGTGATCAAGCATGCCCGTCAAGTGCGAACGACGCACCTGCGTAGGACGGTTAACACCTCTTCGCGATGGCGATTTTGGTTATCTGTTCAGGCGGAAGACCCGTCGGCTGACCGATCACTGCCCTGAAAAAAGTGGCGCATTATGCAGACGTCAGCGGGGGATCGCCAGAGTCTGCACTGCTTTTATGATAGTTGAATGTCGGCTCAGCCGAGTTCGACGATTTCATAGTCGTGGGTGATTGCCACGCCGGCTGCGCCGAGCATGATCGAGGCCGAGCAATACTTCTCCGCCGACAGCTCGATGGCGCGTTTGACCTGGGCTTCTTTCAGGGCACGGCCCTTGACCACGAAGTGCATGTGGATCTTGGTGAACACTTTCGGATCTTCGGTCGCGCGTTCGGCTTCCAGGAAAGCTTCGCAGCTTTCAACGGCCTGACGGGACTTCTTCAGGATGCTGACCACGTCGAAATTGCTGCAACCGCCAACGCCCAGCAGGAGCATTTCCATCGGGCGAACACCCAGATTGCGACCACCGGCGTCCGGCGGACCGTCCATGACCACGACATGACCGCTGCCGGATTCGCCGAGGAACATGGCTTCGCCAGCCCATTGGATGCGTGCCTTCATCGCCAAGACTCCACTGTAGAAAAAAGGGTCGCCAGCTTAGCACAGGGCCCCGGTTTGACCGCGAGCGGTGATCCTAGGACCGATGCCTTTACTGCGTAGGTAATTTCTCGAATTTTCGACGAAGTGTCTGGTAAGCTGGCGCCAATTCACTGGCGCCCCAAGCCGGTATTTGTAGCGATCGCCTCAGCGCCTCATATAAAAACCAAATATAACCGTGCAGTCTTTTCGGGATACAACCATGGTTGGTATTACCCCCACACCCAAAATCAAGAACCTCGACAAGCTGCTGATGCATTGCCAGCGCCGGCGCCATGCGGCCAAGAGCAACATCATCTGCGCCGGGGATCGCTCGGACACGCTGTACTTCATCATCCGTGGCTCGGTCACGATCCTGATCGAGGACGACGACGGCCGCGAGATGATCATCGCGTACCTGAATGCCGGGGATTTCTTCGGTGAGCTGGGCCTGTTCGAACAAGCCGGTCAGGAACAGGAGCGCAGCGCCTGGGTGCGGGCCAAGGTCGAGTGCGAAGTCGCGGAAATCAGCTACGCCAAATTCCGTGAATTGTCGCAGCAGGATCCAGACATTCTTTACGTGCTCAGCGGACAAATCGCACAACGCCTGCGCAACACCACGCGCAAGGTCGGCGATCTGGCGTTCTTCGATGTCACTGGCCGTGTTGCTCGCTGCTTGCTGGAACTGTGCAAGCAACCTGACGCGATGACCCACCCGGACGGCATGCAGATCAAGGTGACCCGTCAGGAAATCGGGCGGATAGTCGGCTGTTCGCGGGAGATGGTCGGTCGCGTGCTCAAGGATCTTGAGGAACGCAACCTGGTGGATGTGAAGGGCAAGACCATGGTGGTCTTCGGCACTCGCTGAGTTCGAAACTCAGGCGGCGTAGATCTGCGCCAACATTAAACGAAAGAGTTCATCGAGACGCGCCAACGCATGGGGCGCCGGGAATTTCTCATGCAACGCGATGTGGCTTGCAGCGCGTACCCGTTGCTCCAGGCCGCACGCCTCATTGAAGCGGTTGACCGCCGCCACCATCGATTCGCGCTCATCATCCAGCAGCATTGCACCGTGCACCAGGCCAACCGGGCGCTGCACACCCTGACTCTGGCGCCAGCGCTGGGCGGTGCCGACCATCTTGCGACCGTCGAGGTTGACGTTGAAACGACCGTCGCAGAACGCGCCGGCAATTTCACCCAACGAAGACACGCCGCCCAACTCATCCAGCAACTGACAGATCGGATCACACAGACGCCGGTATCCGGTTTCGATGCGGTTCAGATCGCCTTCGCTGCGAGGTGGCGCGTAGACCAGTGCAATGTTGATCGTCGACGCCGATTGCGGAACAGGTTCACCGCCGGTTTCACGCAACAACACCGGCCAACCGGCAGCGGCGGAGACTTCACAGGCGTGATCGAATCCGGGGAGGCGATTCAAACGACGCGGCATGACCAGCGCGCGATCGCTCGGCTGCCAGAACAGCAGACCGAATTCGGCATCACCGGCGCAGACCGAGGCCAGCAGATCCTGCTCGGCTTGCAGGCCGGCTTCGATGGTCAGGGAAGTGGGGATCATAAGGTTTCCATAGGACGTTGAGCCTGAGGTGAATCTTATGCTGCCTTCGCGGGCAAGCCCGCTCCCCCAGGGATACGGGCGCCTGCGAAGAGTCGATCAGTCGAGGGTCGAACCGCTCACCGGAACGCCGCGCTCAGGGAAGAACAGGCGTTGTAGCTCAATGCCCGGGCTTTCGGCGCGCATGAACGCTTCGCCGACCAGGAACGCGTAAACGTCGCTGATTTCCATCAGTTCGACATCGGCACGATTGAGAATCCCGCTCTCGGTGATCACCAGACGATCGCGCGGAATGCGCGGCAGCAGGTCGAGGGTGGTTTCCAGGCTCACGTCGAAAGTGTGCAGGTTACGGTTGTTGACCCCGACCAGCGGCGTGTCGAGAGTCTTCAATGCGCGCTCCAGCTCATCACCGTCGTGGACTTCTACCAGCACATCGAGGCCGACACCTTTGGCCACCGAAGCCAGTTCGGCCATTTTCACGTCATCCAGCGCGGAGACGATAAGCAGCACACAATCGGCGCCCAGGGCACGGGCTTCGACGATCTGGTACGGATCGATCATGAAGTCCTTGCGGATCACCGGCAGCGAGCACGCGGCGCGGGCCTGTTGCAGGTAGGCATCGGCGCCCTGGAAGTAATCGATATCAGTCAGTACCGACAGGCAGGTCGCCCCGCCCTTCTCGTAGCTTTTGGCGATGTCGGCGGGAACGAAGTTCTCGCGGATCACGCCTTTGCTCGGCGACGCCTTCTTGATTTCGGCGATCACGGCCGGTTGTTTCTTCTTGGCCTGCGCCAGCAATGCCTGGGCAAAACCGCGGGGTGCATCGGCCGCCTTGGCCAGACTTTCCAGCTCGCTCAGGCTCACGCGGGCGCTACGCTCGGCGACCTCCTGAACCTTGCGGGCCAGAATGTTTTCCAGAACCGTCGGTACACTCATCCCTCATTCTCCACTTTGAATACCGCGGTAAAGGCACCCAACTCCTCGAGTTTCTCCCGAGCGAGACCGGTGTGCAGAGCGTCGTGGGCCAGTGCCACGCCTTCTTTAAGACTGGTTGCCAGGTCAGCGGCGTACAGCGCCGCACCGGCATTGAGCACGATCATTTCCGCAGCCTTCTGGCCGTTTTCGGTCTTGCGCTTGCCCAGTGCATCGCGGATCAACGCCAACGAAGCTTCCGGACCTTCGACCGACAGGCCGTGCAGGCTCTGGCTCTTCATGCCCAGATCTTCCGGCTCGACCCAATACTCGCTGATTTCGTTGTTCTTCAGCTCGGCCACATAAGTTGGTGCGGCGAGACTGAACTCGTCCAGGCCATCCTTCGAATGCACCACCAGCACATGCTTGCTGCCCAGACGCTGCAAGACTTCTGCCAATGGCCGGCACAGCGCCTGAGTGAAGACGCCGACTACCTGATGTTTGACGCCGGCCGGATTCGTAAGCGGGCCGAGCATGTTGAACAGGGTACGCAAGCCCAGGTCGCGACGCGGGCCGGCGGCGTACTTCATGGCTTTGTGATGGGTCTGGGCAAACATGAAACCGATGCCGACGTTGTCGATGCAACGTGCCACCTGAACCGGGGTCAGGTTGAGGTAGATCCCGGCCGCTTCGAGCAGGTCGGCGCTGCCGCTCTTCCCCGACACCGCGCGGTTGCCGTGCTTGGCCACAGTGCAGCCGGCAGCGGCAACGACAAAAGCCGAAGCCGTGGAAACGTTGAAAATGTTCGCGCCATCACCGCCGGTGCCGACCACATCGACCACGCCGTCGAGGGTTTTGAGTTCGACCTGGTCCGCCAGCTCGCGCATCACCGACACCGCACCGACGATTTCGTCGATGCTCTCGCTCTTCATGCGCATCGCCATCATGAACGCGCCGATCTGCGCGTCCGTGCATTGGCCGGTCATGATTTCGCGCATCACGTCGCGCATTTCTTCGGTGCTGAGGTCGAGATGATCGACGATACGGCTCAGGGCTGTCTTGATATTCATGGAGAGTCCTTAGCGCGTGCCGCCGGTTTGTTTGAGGAAGTTGGCGAACAGTTCATGGCCCTGCTCGGTGAGGATCGATTCCGGGTGGAACTGTACGCCCTCGATGTTCAGGGTCTTGTGACGCAGGCCCATGATTTCGTCGACCGAACCGTCGTCATGCTGCGTCCACGCGGTCAGTTCCAGGCAATCGGGCAAAGTATCGTGCTTGACGATCAGCGAGTGATAGCGAGTAACCGTCAGCGGATGATTCAGACCGGCAAAAACGCCCTTGTCCTCGTGGAATACCGGGCTAGTCTTACCGTGCATCACTTGGCGGGCACGTACCACGTCACCGCCAAAGGCCTGGCCGATGGACTGATGGCCAAGACAGACGCCGAGGATCGGCAGCTTGCCGGCGAAGTGCTTGATGGCGTCGATGGAGATACCGGCTTCGGTCGGTGTGCACGGACCGGGGGACACCACGATGCGCTCCGGGTTGAGCGCTTCGATTTCGGCGATGGTCAGCTCGTCGTTGCGCACGACCTTGACCTCGGCACCCAGCTCGCCGAGGTATTGCACAACGTTGTAAGTAAAGGAGTCGTAGTTGTCGATCATCAGCAACATGGCGTTTCGAACCTCTTGAATTCTGACTTGGAAACAGCCTTCGAATGACTTGCCAGGACGCTGCACAAAGTCGGACGCGCAAGTGGCGACAGCAAGGCGGCATTTCAAACGGGCAAGGAAGGCAGAGCGATACAGATCCGGCGGGGCCGGCAGAAAAGATTCAGGCGCGCCAACGCCAGCGGGCGTGTGCCTTGATGACTTGATCCAGAAGTTTGCTGGTGATCAACACGGGGAAGGTCTCGTTCATACGTTCCCGCACAGTAACTTAGCTGGGCAGAGCGTGCAATATGGCCGGGCCTGACGGGGGGAAAACTATGGGAGGGTTGACGACCGATGGCAAAACGCCGGAAGTTTTTGGTACTGTCGTTTCGTTCCATACAACAATAAATAAACGGACTTGCTCATGATCAAACAGACGTTGTTTGTACCGCTCGCCGGATGCCTGCTCGCGATGGCCTGCGCCCAGGCGAACGCCGCACCCAATCCTTATTCGAATTTCGTTGTCTTCGGTGACAGTCTCAGCGACGCAGGGACGTTTTCCGATCCGGATGGTCCCGCCGGCTCGGTCAAACGGTTTACCAACCGCACCGGCCCCAACTATCAGGACGGCAGCGGAGAGTTCTACTCGCTCAACGCCACCCAACTGATTGGCGGCCGCCTGGGCTTCACGCCGAACCAGACCGCTTCCGCGGATTCGGCGGTACGCGCCGGCCAGGGTCTGCCGGATGGCAACAACTGGGCGGTCGGCGGCTATCGCACCGACCAGATTCTCGATTCGATCACCACTACGTCCGCCAGCGGTGAACGCACCCGTGCCGGCTACCTGCCGTCGAACGGCTTCCGCGCCGACCCGAATGCCCTGTACTACCTGACCGGAGGCGGCAACGACTTCCTGCAGGGCCGCGTCACCAGTCTGCCTCAGGCCAATGCCGCCGCCGACCGACTTGTCGACAGCGTGCGCACCCTGCAAGGCGCGGGTGCCCGCTACATCATGGTCTGGCTGCTGCCGGACATCGGCCTGACCCCGGCCATCAACGGCTCGCCGCTGCAAGGCTTCACGTCGCAACTCAGCGCCCAGTTCAACACCGAACTGGTGAGCCAGCTGCAGACGGTCAATGCCAACGTCATTCCGCTGAACATCCCGGTGCTGCTCAAGGAAGCGTTTGCCAATCCGGCACAGTTCGGCCTGGCCACCGATCAGAACCTGGTCGCCACCTGCTTCAGCGGCGATGGCTGCACCGAGAACGCCCGGTACGGGATCAACAGCGCCACACCGGATCCGACCAAGCTGATCTACAACGACTCGGTGCACCCGACCGAAGCCGGGCAACGCTTGATTGCCGATTACGCCTACTCGTTGCTGGCCGCCCCGTGGGAACTTACCCTGCTGCCGGAAATGGCCCAAGGCACGTTGCGCGCTCATCAGGACGAACTGCGCAACCAATGGCTCGCCGACTGGGAAAACTGGCAAGGCGTCGGCCAATGGCGAGCGATTGTCTCCGCCGGCGGCCAGCATCAGGACTTCGATGACCAGCACGCCGGGGCAAGCGCCGACGGCAACGGTTACAACCTGAACATCGGTGGCAGCTACCGTCTCGACGACGCCTGGCGCGTGGGTGTGGCGGCGGGTTTCTATCATCAGAAAATCGAAGCCGGCGACAACGACTCCGAGTACAAACTCAATTCCTACATGGGCACCGCATTCGCCCAGTACCAGCAGAACCGCTGGTGGGGTGACCTGGCCGTTACCGCCGGACATCTGGACTACGACAGCCTGAAGCGCAAGTTCCAGCTCGGGGTCAACGAACGCGGCGAGAAAGGCGATACCGACGGCTATGTACTGGCCATCGGCGGCCGCGTCGGCTACGACATCGCGCCAGAGGCCAGCAGTCCGTGGCATCTGTCGCCCTTCGTCAGCGCCGATTTCGGCAAGGTCGAAGTCGACGGCTACTCGGAAAAAGGTGCAGACGCCACGGCGCTGACCTTCGACGACCAGTCGCGCAACTCCCGCCGTCTCGGCCTTGGCATCCAGGGCAAATACCAGATCACCGCACAGACCCAGGTCTTCGGCGAATTCGCTCACGAGCGCGAATACAACGACGACGCCCAGGATCTGACGATGAATCTGAACAGCCTGCCGAACAACCGCTACACCCTGGAAGGCTACACGCCGCAGACCAACCTGAACCGCCTGAACCTGGGCGTCAGCCACAACCTCACCAAGGAAGTCGCCCTGCGCGCCAGCTACAACATTCGCAAGGATGACGACTTTACCCAGCAAGGGGTCAATGTTGGCGTAAGTCTCGACTTCTGATCAGTCGGCAATAAAAAACGCGGCGCCCTCACAGGCGCCGCGTTTTTTTGTGGCTGAATCCCCCGTCATTCAGTCCGGGGTTTGCTCCGCCAGCGCAACGGCACGGAACATCGCCCGACGCTTGTTGATGGTTTCTTCCCACTCCAGCGCCGGCACCGAGTCGGCAACGATGCCGCCACCGGCCTGCACGTGCAGCTCGCCGTTCTTGATCACTGCGGTACGGATCGCAATGGCGGTGTCCATGTTGCCGTTCCAGGCAAAGTAACCGACCGCGCCGCCATACACGCCACGCTTGACCGGTTCCAGTTCGTCGATGATTTCCATCGCACGGATCTTCGGTGCGCCGGACAAGGTGCCCGCCGGCAGGATCGCCCGCAGTGCGTCCATCGCCGTCAGTCCAGCCTTCAACTGGCCGGTGACGTTGGAAACGATGTGCATCACGTTGGAATAGCGCTCGATAACCATTTTCTCGGTGAGCTTCACCGAGCCGATTTCCGATACACGGCCGGTGTCGTTGCGACCAAGGTCGATCAGCATCAGGTGCTCGGCGATCTCCTTGTCGTCGGACAGCAGGTCTTCTTCCAGCGCCACGTCGGCCTCTTCGGTAGCCCCGCGAGGACGGGTGCCGGCAATCGGGCGCACGGTGATCAGGTTGTCTTCGACCCGCACCAGCACTTCCGGCGAACTGCCGACGACGTGGAAATCGCCGAAGTTGAAGAAGTACATGTACGGCGTCGGGTTGAAGCAACGCAGCGCGCGGTACAGATCGATCGGCGCAGCCTTGAAGTCGATCGACATGCGCTGGGACGGCACGACCTGCATGCAGTCACCGGCGAGGATATATTCCTTGATGGTGTCGACGGCTTTTTCGTAGTCATCCTGGGTGAAACTGGAGCGGAACACCGGCTCGGCCGCCTGCTGCTTGCTGAAATCCAGGCCACGGCGCGGGGTGATCGGCTGACGCAGTTTTTCCAGCAGTTCCTGCAATTGCGCCTGACCCTGCTCGTAGGCATCGGCCTGCGCCGGGTCGGCCAGCACGATCGCGTGCATCTTGCCGGCGAGGTTGTCGAAGACCACCACCGCATCGGAGACCATCAGCAGAATGTCCGGCACGCCCAGCGGATCCGGGTTCGGGCACTTGCCGAGGCGCTTCTCTACATAACGCACGCAGTCGTAACCGAAGTAACCCACCAGGCCGCCGTTGAAGCGCGGCAGACCGGCGATGGTCGGCACGTTGTAGCGGGCCTTGAAGGTTTCGACGAAGGCCAGCGGGTCTTCGACATCGTGGCTTTCGGTCTCGACGCCATCAACGGTGATGCTGACGTGATGATCATGAACCCGCAGCACGGTGCGGCACGGCAGGCCGATGATCGAGTAACGGCCCCATTTCTCGCCGCCCTGCACCGATTCGAGCAGGTAGGAGTTGGGCTGGTCGGCCAGTTTCAGGTAGATCGACAGCGGGGTGTCGAAGTCGGCCAGGGTTTCGCAGGCCAGCGGGATGCGGTTGTAGCCGTCAGCGGCCAGACGCAGGAATTCTTCGCGGATCATAAGGTGCCTCGTGGTGTGAGGTGCAAATCAGTCAGGTGTGCAAACGCGCCGGCAGGCCGGCCAGGAACAAGTCAGGCGCGCCAACGCCAGCGGGCCAGGGCCTTGATGACTTTCATCCAGAGTTTGCGGGTGACCACCACGATGGCGTTTCCAGAAGGGGATTGAGATGCGTCGGGCAACGTTATCTCAGCGGCCGTATCCAGGCAACCGGGAATTAACTTGCGCAGATCGTCGATCACCAGCGCCGGGGATTCCTCGGCAATCGGCCGGCCATGGTTGTAGCCATAGCTCAGCGCGACACATTTGACCCCCGCCGCTTTCGCCGCCAGCACGTCGCTGCGCGAATCACCGACGAACAGCGATTGCGAGGCCGGAATGCCGGACATCTTCATGACGAAGAACAGCGCCGCCGGATCGGGCTTCTTCTGCGGCAGGGTATCGCCGCCGATGATCCACTTGAAGTAGCGGCCGATCTTCATCTGATCCAGCAGCGGCGCGACGAAGCGCTCCGGCTTGTTGGTGATCAGCGCCATGGCCACGCCCTGCTTGTGCAGCCATTTCAGGGTGTCGCGCACGCCGGGATAGACCACGGTCAGCTCATGGCTGGCGCCATAGGCTTCCATGAACACCTCCAGCGCATGCCCGGCTTCGACGTCATCCACGGCGGAATGGTCGATGCCGCCCGCCAGCGCCCGACGCACCAGCACCGGCGCACCGTTGCCGACCCACTCGCGCACCGACTCGATACCGGCAGGCTTGCGCCCGAGGGAGAGCAGCATGTTATCCACCGCCGCCGCCAGGTCGGGTACCGAGTCGATCAACGTGCCATCCAGATCGAACATCACCAACCGCGGCAATTGCCCCGGGAACAGCTGCTCAAATCCGCTCATGGGCGGGCCAGCGCCAGTTCGGAACGCATCTTGTCGATGACTTCCTGATAGTTCGGCGCATTGAAGATCGCCGAGCCGGCCACAAAGGTGTCGGCACCAGCAGCGGCGATTTCACGGATGTTGTTGACGTTGACGCCGCCGTCGATTTCCAGGCGGATGTCACGGCCCGAGGCATCGATGATCGCGCGGGCTTCGCGCAGCTTGTCGAGGGTGCCGGGGATGAATTTCTGCCCGCCGAAGCCCGGGTTGACGCTCATCAGCAAGACCATGTCGACCTTGTCGATCACGTACTTGAGCACGTCCAGCGGGGTCGCCGGGTTGAACACCAGGCCGGATTTGCAGCCGCCTTCACGGATCAGTTGCAGCGAACGATCGACGTGCAGCGTGGCTTCCGGGTGGAAGGTGATGTAGGTGGCGCCGGCCTCGATGAAGTCGCCAACGATGCGATCCACCGGGCTGACCATCAGGTGCGCGTCGATCGGCGCGGTGATGCCGTACTTGCGCAGCGCGGCGCAGACCATCGGGCCGATGGTCAGGTTCGGCACGTAGTGGTTGTCCATGACATCGAAGTGGACAAAGTCGGCACCGGCGGCCAGAACGTTGTCCACTTCCTCGCCCAGGCGGGCGAAGTCGGCGGAGAGAATCGACGGAGCAATAACGAAGGGCTGCATGACGCACCTTTTCTGAGCTAAATCACGATGGCGCGCATTGTATACCTCAAGTTTCCGCGCGCGCACCGTGACCGCGATGATTGGGTTGTGCCATGACGGATGACCGGCGGGTTCTCAGTACGCCGCCCGGTAGATCTTCTCGATGTCGCCAGCGCTGAGCTTGCGCGGGTTGTTGCGCATCAGGCGCTCGATCCCCGCGGCCTCCACGGCCATGGCCGGGATCGCGTCTTCGGGCACGCCGAAACTGCGCAGACCCAGCGGGATTTCTACCGCTATGCACAGCTCGGTCATCGCCGCGACGGCGCTGTCGGCCGCTTCATTGAGACTCAGATGAGCGGTCTTCACCCCCATGGCCTCGGCAATATCCTGCATCCGTTCGACGCAGGCCATCTTGTTCCAGGTCATGACATACGGCAGCAACAGCGCATTGCTGACGCCGTGGGCAATGTTGAAGCGCCCGCCCAGCGGATACGCCAGCGCATGCACCGCGCCGACCCCGGCATTGCCGAACGCCATGCCGGCCATCAGGCTGGCGGTGGCCATGTCTTCCCGGGCTTGCAGGTTGGACGGATTGGCGTAGGCCTTGGGCAATGATCGGGCGATCAACTTGATCGCGCCGATGGCCAGCGAATCGGTGATCGGCGAGGCATTCAGCGACAGATAGGACTCGATGGCATGCACCAGCGCATCGACGCCACTGGCGGCCGTTACGCTGCGCGGACAAGTCAGGGTCATCTGCGGACTGACCAGCGCCACGTCCGGCAGCAGGTAGTCGCTGACGATGCCTTTCTTCAACTGGGCGACCTTGTCCGAGAGGATTGCGACGTTGGTCACCTCGGAACCGGTGCCGGCCGTGGTTGGGATGGCGATCAGCGGCGGGCCTTTGCGCGGCACCTGGTCGACGCCGAACAGATCTTCCAGCGCGCCGTGATAACCGGCGTACGCCGCGACGCTCTTGGCGATATCGATGGCACTGCCGCCGCCGAGGCCGATCAGCCCGTCATGCCCGCCCTCGCGATAGACGCGCATGCAGTCCTCGACGATGGCGATTTCCGGATCCGGCAGCACGCGGTCGAAGATTTCGTACTCGCGCTCACCGATCTGCGCCAGCGCCAGCTCCACCGTGCCGGACTTGACCAGTGCGGCATCGGTGACGATCAGCGGGTTATCGATATCAAGCCGCGTGAGTTCAGCCGCCAGTTGCTCTATGGCCCCGGCGCCGGTGATCAGTTTGTGAGCGATCTTGAACGAGGAAAGACTCATCGTGCGCAGCCTCTTATAGATGTGGGAGCTGAGCACAAGCGTAGCTGGGGAATTGAGGTTGTCTGTCATTCAGCGCATGAATGGCAGACAACCCGGATCTTGCAGTCGTCAGACTTGAGCCGTACGCAGCTTCTCACTCCGCCCACGCAACCATTCCAGCGTCAGCAAGAGGATCACCGAGAAGGCAATCAGCAAAGTGGCAGCGGCCGCAATCGTCGGACTCAGGTTCTCGCGAATCCCGCTGAACATCTGCCGAGGCAACGTCGCCTGCTCTGGGCCGGCAAGGAACAGCGTCACCACCACTTCATCGAACGATGTCGCAAAGGCAAACAGCGCCCCGGAAATCACTCCCGGCGCAATCAGCGGCAAGGTCACCCGGCGGAACGTCACCAACGGTGAAGCCCCAAGGCTGGCCGCCGCCCGCACCAGATTGTGGTTGAAGCCCTGCAAGGTCGCCGACACCGTAATGATCACGAACGGCACGCCCAACACCGCGTGCACCACGATCAGCGAGAAGAAACTGTTGCCCAGCCCCAGCGGCGCGAAGAACAGATAACTCGCTACACCGATGATCACCACCGGCACCACCATCGGTGAGATCACCAGCGCCATCACCAGCGCCTTGCCAGGGAAGTCGCCACGGGTCAGGCCGATGGCCGCCAGCGTGCCGAAGACCATTGCCAGCACCGTCGCGGCCGGGGCGACGATGATGCTGTTCTTCAGTGAGCGCATCCATTCCGCCGAGGCGAAGAAGTCCTGATACCAGTGCAGCGAAAAACCTTGCAGCGGGTACACCAGGAAACTGCCCGAGTTGAACGACAGCGGCACGATCACCAGCACCGGCAGGATCAAAAACAACAGGATCAAGCCGCAGAGGATCCGCAAGCTGTAGAACCACACCCGCTCGACGGGCGACATATAAGGACTCAGCATTTCAAATTCCCCTTAGCTCAGGCGCAGGCGACTGGCGCCCACCAGCCAGCTGTAGATCAGATAAAGCACCACGGTCGCCAGCAGCAACAAACCGCCAAGCGCAGTGGCCATGCCCCAGTTGATGCTGGTGTTGGTGTAGAACGCGACGAAGTAGCTGACCATCTGATCGTTCGGGCTGCCCAGCAGCGCCGGGGTGATGTAGTAGCCGATGGCGAGGATGAACACCAACAGGCAACCGGCGCCGACACCGGCATAGGTCTGCGGGAAATACACCCGCCAGAAACTGGCGAACGGGTGGCAACCCAGGGAAATCGCGGCGCGCATGTAGGTCGGCGAGATGCCTTTCATCACGCTGTAGATCGGCAGGATCATGAACGGCAGCAGGATGTGCACCATCGAGATGTAGACCCCGGTGCGATTGAACACCAGCTCCAGCGGCTTATCGATGATGCCCATCGCCATCAGTGCACTGTTGATCAAGCCGCCAGATTGCAGCAACACGATCCACGCGGCGACTCGCACCAGGATCGAGGTCCAGAACGGCAGCAGCACCAGAATCATCAACAGGTTGCTTTGACGCGACGGCAGATTGGCCAGCAGGTACGCCAGCGGATAGGCCAGCACCAGGCAGATCACGGTGATGATCAGACCCATCCAGAAGGTCCGGGCGAAGATGTCGAGGTAGATCGCCTGATCCGGAGTCGCCGGGGCCAGTTCACCGAGGTCGTCGATGCGATGGTCCACCGCCGCCAACAGATAGAACGGCGTGATGCTGCTGGTGTTGCGCTTCACGGCCTGCCAATAGGCCGGATCGCCCCAGCGTTCGTCGAGGCCTTCCAGCGCTTCTTTATAAGAGGCCGGCTCGCTGGCGAATGGCAGCGAACGGGCGGTTTTGGTCAGCAGGCTGCGATAGCCGGCCAACTCCATGTTCAAGCGCTTGGACAGATCGCCCAAGGTCTGGTTTTTGCGGGCTTCGGCGAGGTCTTCGCCGGCGGCTTTGTAGACCGGCTCAGCGGGCAGTCCGCGACCGTCCCAACTGGCGATGGCCGCCACGGTACGTGGCATGCCGCCCACCACTTCCGGGTTGCCGACGCTTTTGTAGAGCAGCGCCACGATCGGCACCAGGAACACCAGCAACAGAAACAGCACCAGCGGCGCGATCAGCGCCTGGGCCTTCCAGCGGTTGACCCGCTCGGCATGCTTGAGCCGCTGCTTCAAGGTGGGGCTGTTGCCCTCGTTCAGGGGAACGGCGATAGCCATGACGTACTCCGGAAAACTTTTGAATGACGGCGTCACCCTTGAGGTGACGCCGCGTATGCATCACGCCTTACTTCGCAGCCCAGGCGTTGAAACGCTGCTCCAGTTGCTCACCGTTGTCAGCCCAGAAACTGACGTCGATCTGCACCTGGTTGGCGATGTTTTCCGGGGTGGTTGGCATGTCTTTCAGGATCGCCTTGTCCAGCAAAGGCACGGCCTGGGAGTTGGCAGGACCGTAGGCGATGTTTTCCGAGTAGGTCTTCTGCTGCTGCGGCTGCACCGAGAACGCGATGAATTTCTTCGCCGCTTCGGCGCGCGCCTTGTCCAGGCCTTTCGGGATGGCCCAGGCGTCGAAGTCGTAGATACCGCCGTTCCACACCACTTTCAGGTTGGATTCTTTCTGCACCGCAGCGATACGACCGTTGTAGGCCGAGCTCATGACCACGTCACCGGAGGCGAGGTACTGCGGCGGCTGGGCGCCGGCTTCCCACCACTGGATGTTCGGTTTCAGTTCATCCAGTTTCTTGAACGCACGGTCCTGGCCGTTCTTGCTGGCCAGTTCCTTGTAGACGTCTTTCGGCGCAACGCCGTCGGCCATCAGTGCGAATTCGAGGGTGTACTTGGCGCCTTTGCGCAGGCCGCGCTTGCCCGGGAATTTTTTGGTGTCCCAGAAATCCGCCCAACTGGTCGGTGCGGTTTTCAGCTTGTCGGCGTTGTAGGCCAACACGGTCGACCACACGAAGAAGCCCACGCCGCACGGCTGAATCGCGCCTTTGACGTAGTCTTCGGTCTTGCCGAACAGCGCAGGATCGAGCTGCTCGAACATGTCTTCGTCGCAGCCACGGGACAGCTCCGGCGATTCAACCTCCACCAGATCCCAGGACACGCTCTTGGTGTCGACCATGGCTTTGACCTTGGCCATCTCACCGTTGTACTCACCAGCGACGATCTTGCCGTTGCCCGCCGCTTCCCACGGTGCGTAGAAGGCTTTGACTTGCGCCGCCTTGTTCGCCCCGCCAAACGACACCACGGTCAGATCCGGCCCAGCGGCCATTGCGCTTGCCGCACCCATCAGGCCCAGGGTCAGGGCTGTGAACTTCAGGGATCTCAACATTTATTGTTCTCTCCACGTGCAGGGTTGGTGTTGGTATTGCCGGGGCGATCAGTGCGCCTCTAGAAGTGGATCGAGCGCGCGAACGTGCTCGACCTGCCAGCCAAGCGGAACCACGTCGCCGACCGCGAGCGCTGGATCGAGCTCGGCAATCGGTTGTTTCACGAAGAAGTCGGTCTTGCCGCAGACTTCCAGGCGCACCCGGACGTGGTCGCCCAGATAGATGAATTCGGCCACCCGCCCGGAGAAGCGGTTGACGCATTGATCGCTCGAACCGTTGAGACTGACGCGCTCCGGCCGGATCGACAGGGTGACCGGCTCGCCGGTCTGGCCGATGTTGACCGCCAGCGCCTCGACCTTTTCCCCACGCCCCAACTCGACCACGCAGCGTTCGCCGCTCTGGCTGAGCAGGCGACCGTTGAGGCGATTGTTCTCGCCGATGAAGTTGGCGACGAAGGTGTTTTTCGGTTCTTCGTAGAGGGTGCGCGGCGGTGCGATCTGCTGGATCTCACCTTGATGGAATACAGCGACACGGTCGGACATGGTCAGGGCTTCGCCCTGGTCGTGGGTCACGTAGACCACAGTCACGCCGAGGCGCTGGTGCAGGTGTTTGATCTCCATCTGCATGTGTTCGCGCAGTTGCTTGTCGAGGGCGCCGAGGGGTTCGTCCATCAGCACCAGTTGCGGCTCGAACACCAGCGCGCGGGCCAGTGCCACACGTTGTTGCTGACCGCCGGACAGTTGCGCCGGATAACGCGATGCGAAGGCGTCGAGCTGGACCATGCTCAGGACTTTCTTGACCTTGTCGCTGACGTCGCTCTTGTTCAGGCCACGCACGGACAGCGGAAACGCCAGGTTCTCGGCGACGGTCATGTGCGGGAACAGCGCGTAGTTCTGGAACACCATGCCGATGTCGCGCTTGTGCGGCGGCACGTTGTTGATCGCGCGCCCGGCCAGGAGGATTTCACCGGCAGTCGGCGTTTCGAAACCGGCGAGCATCATCAGGCTGGTGGTCTTGCCGGAGCCGGATGGCCCGAGCAGGGTCAGGAACTCGCCCTTGCGGATGTCCAGGTTGAGGTCTTTGACGATCAGGTTCTCGCCGTCGTAGCTCTTCTGCACTCCACGAAAGCTGACCAGCACATCGCTGGCCCCTGCGTTTGATTCGACCTGGCTCATACCCACACCTTTGTTATTGATGACTGCTGTGGGATTAAGCCTAGTGGCTGCCTGCAGTCACGCAAATCGGGGCGCAGGAGAGAATCGCCTCAGCCGGATGGAAGGCCGGGGGTAGGGATTGCCCTACAAGGATGGCGCGTTTGGACACGTCAGGTGCGAGCCCCGAAGTTCCAGCCGCAGAAACCGGCAAAAGCGCCTGTCGTTATTGGATATGCGGATTACAGGAGCTTGTGTTCCATCGCGTACTTCACCAGCTCGGCGAGTGAGGTGATGTTGAGTTTCTGCATCAGTCGCGCCTTGTGGGTGCTGATGGTCTTGCTGCTCAGGGCCAGTTGCTGGGCGATGTCGTTGACGTTGGCGCCCTGGGCCAGGCGTTCGAACACCGAGAACTCGCGCTCCGACAGCAACGAATGCAGCGGCCGCGTATCGGTCAGGCCAACTTCGAAGACCATGCGATCGGCCAATTCCGGGTCGATGTAGCGTCCACCCGCCGCAACCTTGCGGATCGCCGTCAGCAGCAGCGCCGGATCGCTGTCCTTGGTCGCATACCCGGCGGCGCCGACCTTCAGCGCCCGGGCGGCCATCTGCGCTTCGTCGTGCATCGACAGCACCAGAATCGCCGGCGGATTGTTCAGTGCGCGGATGCGTGGAATCGCTTCCAGCCCGTTGACCCCGGGCATGGAAATATCCAGCAGCACCACCTCGCACGGCACATTGCGCAGGGTCTCGAGCAACTGTTCGCCATTGCTCGCCTCCCCCACCACTTGCAGATCCTTGGCCAGGCCGATCAATTGCTTGATGCCTTCGCGAACGATGGTGTGGTCTTCGGCTACCAGTACACGGATCACTTACTTCTCCTCATCCAGAGGCACCCGCACGCTCAGTGTGGTGCCCTCGCCCGGCGCGCTGTCGAGTGACAACTGCCCGCCCATGATCAACACCCGCTCACGCATGCCCACCAGTCCAAAAGACGTCGGCCTGCCCGCAGCGGCGACAAATCCTATGCCATCATCGCTGACGGTCAGACACAAATCGGTGCCTTCCAGCGCCAGCGTCAGTTCCACAGTATGCGCCCGGGCATGGCGCATGACGTTGGTCAGCGCCTCCTGGAGGATGCGGAACAGGCCGATGGCCTTGGCGTCGCTCAGCGGCGGCAGATTGTCCGGCACCTGCACCAGACACGGAATCTGTGTACGCGCCTCGAATCGCCGGGCCTGCCATTCGATCGCCGAGGCAATCCCGGCATCGAGGATCGGCGGACGCAATGCCGTCGCCACATCGCGCACCAACTGGAACAACTGGGCGATCAGACGTTTCATGCTGTTCAAGCGTTCGTTCAGACCCGGGTCGAGTTGCGCGTAGGCCAGTTCGCACATCGATGTCTCCAGTTTCAGCACCGTCAGCATTTGCCCCAGTTCATCGTGAACTTCGCGGGCGATGCGCGCCTTCTCTTCTTCACGGACACTTTCCAGATGCGCGGAAAGCTCGCGCAACTGCTCCCGCGATGCCGCCAGCTCCAGTTCGATGCGCTTGCTTTCGGTGATGTCCCAGACGATGCCGTCCCAGACATAGGCGCCGTCCTCCAGTTGCCGAGTGATGGCCTTGATCTCGGCCCAGCGCTGCTCGCCCTGGCGCGTCAGGATCCGCCCCTGCCACGACCAGTCGCTGTCGGTGTCCAGTGCATGATCCTGAGTCTGGTGATAACCGGCCTTGTCGTCCGGGTGTACCAGGCTGCGCAAACCCATGTCGCGATGAGCGATGGCGGCCGGTGCGTAGCCCACCAGACTTTCGCTGCCCTCGCTGATGTAGGCAAAGTCGATCTGCCCGGTCACCGGCGCCCGCTCCAGACGGAACACCAGCCCCGGCACGTTCGCGGCGATGCCTTGCAGGCGCGCCTCGCTTTCCTGCAACGCGGCCAGGGCCCGCCGGCGTTCGGTCACGTCGGTGAGGTAGACCACCAGATACTCGCTGTCGCGAAAGCGCAGAAAACTCAGCGACACATCCGCCGGCAACACACTGCCATCGGCCCGCACGCAGTTCGTCTCGAAACTGAGCGGCCCTTCCTCGCTGGCCCGGGCGCGCTTCCACAAATTGAGCCAGCGATCCATGTGCAGGCCGGGTTCGAAATCGATCAACGGTCGCTCGATCAGTGCGCCCTGTGGATAACCGAGCATGTGTTCCGCCGCGCGGTTGGCGTAACGCACGTGACTGTCCCAGTTGACCCAGAGGATGCCGACGGTGCTCTGGTCGATGGAAAACTGGGTCAGGCGCAGGGCTTCTTCACTGGCGGCGCGCAGGGCGATGTCTTCCCGGGCGGCGAGCAGGCGTTGTTCGAGACTGCGTTGCTGACGCCGCTGCCAAAAAACAATCGCTGCACAACTGAGCAGCAACACGGCGAACAACAGGCTCAGGTTCTGCCAGAACCCCGGCGATTCCGAAAGCCTTGGGTATTTGGGCTGCAGCCATTGCGTGTGCAGCCGTTCCAGATCTTTCGCCGGGATCGCCCGCAAGGCGCTTTCGACGATCCCGGCCAGCTCCGGCCAGTCACGACGGGTGGCGACCCGCAGCAGTTGCGGCAAACCGATGTCGCCGACCACTACCAGCCCGGCAAACTCAGGCTCTGTGGACAGCCGCCCCAGTTGCGCTTCATCCACCACCGCGTAAGACGCCTGCTGACTCAACAGCAACTGCAAGGCCTGACGCTCCAGTGGCACGCCTTGCAGATTCAAATGGGGATAGTTGCCGCGCAGGTAATCGGCGGTGACGCTGGGCATGCGCACGGCCACCCGGGCCTGGCTGTCGAGTTTTTCCAGTTCGACCGAACTGCTCACTTTCTGATCGCTGACCACCAGTTGCGGCACGCGCATGTAGGGATCGGAGAATTGCCAGAGACGCAGCGAGCCGGGTGTCTGGGTCAGGCCCGGGGCGATATCGATTTCGCCGTCCCGTGCGGCGGCTTCGAGTTGTTCCAGATCGGGGAAGTTGCGCCAGCTGAGTTCGATGTCGAGGGCCTTGGCCATCCACTTCATCAACTCGACATTGGCCCCGGACAGCCGCTGCAAGCGCCGGTCGTATTGCGCGTACGGTGCCTGCAGAATCAGGCCGACACGCAATTCATTGTGCCCGGCCAGCCACTGATGCTGGCTCGCCGACAGCTGCGCAACATGGCTCGGTGGCGCAGGCGCGGCCCAGCCCATCAAGGGAAACGCCAGACAGCCGATAACCCACAGGCAGCAAAAACGCATCATTGAAATCCCATACACTGACAAATTCTGACCAACCCATTAGGCTGCCGGGATACTTTCTGGCCTGGAATAACCGATGCCCCCTGTCTCTCGCCTGGCAATGCCAGCATTGTGCCTGTCGCTGATCCTGCCTTGTGCCTTTTCCGTCGAAGCCGCCGATCCGGCACCCGCCCCTGCCGCGGAAAAACCCGCCGAAGAAAAACCGGTCGAACGCCAGCCACTGCTTGAGCGTAGTCAGGAAGAGGCCTCGGCACTCGAACGCAAAGTCCCGGCCCAGGAACAACAACAGCTGCAGGCCGGCAGCGACACCTTCCTCGCCCTGTGGAAACCGGCCAACACCGCCGACCCCAAAGGCGTGGTGATCCTCATCCCCGGTGCCGGCGAAACCGCTGACTGGCCCCAGGCGATCGGCCCGCTGCGGCGTAAATTGCCTGACGTCGAGTGGAACAGCCTGAGTATCACCCTGCCCGACCTGCAAAGCGATACCATCGCACCGCCCGTGGTCGAAGCACCCGCAGCACCGAAAACCGCCGATGCCGGCAGCAAGGATTCGACCACCGCCCAACCGATCGAGCAAGCCGCCGGTGGTGAAGCGGACGTGGCTGACAAGGTCGTTGCCGAAACCACCGAAGAACAGGCCAAGGCCGACGCCGAGCGAATCTTCGCCCGCATCGACGCGGCGATTGCCTACGCCGAACAGCAAGGCGCACACAGCATCGTGGTGCTGGGGCACGGCACTGGCGCCTATTGGGCCGCACGGTTCCTCAACGAAAAGCAGACCGCGCAAGTGGAAAAGCTGCTGATGGTCGCCGCGCAAGTGCCGCCCAAGGCCAAGCCTGAACTCGCAGAGCTGACGCCACTGCTGAAGCTGCCGACGGCCGATATCTTCTATATGGACAAGCCGCTGGATCGCAATGCCGCACTCGAACGTCTGCAGGCCAGCAAGCGCTTGAAGACGTCGTCGTTCAGCCAGGTCGCGCTCAAGGCGCTGCCCGACAACAAGGCCGAGCAGGAGCAATTGTTCCGCCGGGTGCGCGGCTGGTTGAATCCGCAAAACCCGGACTGACCGACCACAAAAAAAAAGATCGCAGCCTGGGCTGCGATCTTTTTTTCATCTAGCGGAAATCCCGCCGCTCGCGAATCAATGTGTAGGCATTGTGCAATTCGCGGGTCTTTTCAGTCGCCTCGAGCACTTGGGCCGCCGTCGCCCCCGCCCCGGCCACCTTGTCCGGATGATGGCGACTGAGCAGGCGACGGTAGGCGCGTTTGATCTGTGCCGGTTCGCTGGTGGCTGACACGCCGAGCAGGCGCATCGCATCCTGATAACTCACCGCCGCGCTGACGATCGGGCGCTTGTGCGGTTCGTAATCCGCCGCCAGCGCCTGAATCTGGTGAGTCGTCCAGCCCAGCCACTTGCCCCACTGCGCCAGCAGTTCGCGCTCGCTGCTGCCGGCCCGACCGTCGGCCCAGACCATCCGCCAGCAGGCGCGCAACACGCCTTCGGCAGCATGGGGTTGAGCACTCAGACGCCGCAGATAACCGCGCAGGCGATCCCCGCCGGTCTTGCCGCGATTGAACGCGGCAATGGCCCGACGCTGCGCCGGCTCGCTCATGTCCAGCGCGCGCATCTCCTGACGCGCCTGCTGGATATGCCCGTCGGTGACCCGCCCGTCGCTCTTGGCCAGACGCCCGAGCAGGACGAACAGCAACTCGTCGTTGCGCAGCATCGGCTGTCCGCCGAGTTTTTCCCGCAAATGTCCCCAGCTCTGCAAATGCAGGCGCCGATCCAGCGCCTGCCCCAACAAAGCCCCAAGCATGGCCCCCGGAATGCTGGCGATAGCAAAACCCGCTCCGGCTCCAATCAGAGTCCCTGGCCACAACATATCAGCGACTCGCTTCTATCAAGGTTTCGGCCTCGGCCAGACGCTCGTGCGTACCGACATCGACCCACTGACCTTTCAGTCGCTCACCGCTGACCTGCCCGTCCGCCATGGCCTTGCGCAGCAACGGTGCCAGTTTGAAGGCGCCGTCCGTGCAGCCGTCGAACAACTGCGGATGCAGCACGGCGATGCCGCTGTAGGTCAGGGTCGGCGATTGCGGTTGGCCGTCCTGTACCTGATCACCGACCAGACTGAAGTCACCGGCCGGGTGATGGGCCGGATTGTCCGCCAGCACCAGATGCGCCAGTCCGCTGATCGGCTGATGCAGCACGCTGAAGTCGTAATCGGTCCAGATATCGCCGTTGACCACCAGGAACGCTTCGTCACCGAGCAGCGGCAAGGCGCGGAAGATGCCGCCACCGGTTTCCAGCGGCTCGCCTTCGGGCGAGTAACGGATGCTCAGGCCGAATTGCGAGCCGTCACCCAGGTAATCTTCAATCTGCTGGCCGAGCCAGGCATGGTTGATCACGATCTCGCTGAAACCCGCCGCCGCGAGGGCGCGCAGGTGATACTCGATCAACGGTACGCCAGCGGCACGCACCAGCGGTTTGGGGGTGGTCAAAGTCAGCGGGCGCATGCGCTCGCCTTTGCCGGCCGCCAGAATCATTGCCTTCATGCCGTCGCTCCGGCACGCAGGCTGACCAGCAGCGCCTGCAGTTGCGCCAACTCAGGACGGCGGGCGATCACCGCTTCTATATAAGCGAAGAAACGCGGCACGTCGGCGAGGTATCGAGGCTTGCCGTCGCGGTGACAGATGCGGGCGAAGATCCCGATGACCTTCAAGTGGCGCTGCACACCCATCAGGTCGCTGGCGCGCAGGAAGTCTTCGAAATCCGGCTGTACCGGAATATTCAGCGCCGACGCCTGCTGCCAGTAGCTTTCGAGCCAGCCGCGCACACGCTCTTCAGGCCAGCTGAGGAAGGCATCCTTGAACAGACAGGTCACGTCGTAAGTCACCGGGCCGTACACCGCGTCCTGAAAATCCAGCACGCCGGGGTTCGGTTCGCTGAGCATCAGGTTGCGCGGCATGTAGTCGCGGTGCACCAGCACTTTGGGCTGGGCCAGCGCGCTGTCGATCAGCAGATCGCTGACCTGCTGCCATTGCTGCTGTTGCGTGGTGTCGAATTCGATGCCCAGCTCGCGCTTCACGTACCACTCGGGGAACAGTTCCAGCTCACGGCGCAGCAGCGCAACGTCATAGCTCGGCAGCGGTGCCACCATCGGCAATTGCTGAAAAGCCAACAGCGCCTGCAAGGCATCGCTGAACAATGCGTCGGCATTTTCGACATTGATCACGTCGAGATAGGTCTTGTTGCCCAGATCATTGAGCAAAAGAAATCCGCGATCGAGGTCTTCTGCATAAATTTTCGGCACGTTGATACCGGATTTCGCCAGCAAAAAGGCGATATCCACGAACGGTTTGCAGTTTTCCTGGGGTGGCGGCGCGTCCATCACGACGAAACTGCGACCGGCTCCTTCCCAGCGGAAATAACGGCGGAAACTCGCGTCGCTGCTGGCCGCGGTCAACGTGGCCGGGGGTACGGCACCCCAGCCCTGTTCGGCAAAAAGGGTCGCCAACTGTTCATCGAGCCAAACTTTCAGGTGTTGCAAGCGTACATCTTGGTCAGGCATTGCAAGGGTCTCCGACGGCGCTAGCCGTCAAGCGGGTCATGCTTTATTATCCAGCATCTTTTTCAGACCATCGAGAGGCGTGCGGCCCACACCGCGGGCAGATGGCACGCAGGAAGCCCGGACTAATAAGATGGCATTGAAATCCCCCGCGTTTCGTAAAAAATTTCCGTTGTTGGTAACCGGCAGTCTGCTGGCTATGCAACCTCTGGCCAGTTCATTCGTTGTCGCCGCCGAGCAGTATGACTGCGCCGTCTCGGCTACGGGCGGCTGGGCCTGTTCGCCGAAGACGCCGGCAGCGGCATTGCCGCCGCGCCCGGTGCATGACGGCAGCGCTGTCAGCGCCACCGGCGAAGCCCCGGCCGAGAACGGCAGCGTTTCGGACTCCGGTCCCAAACCCGTGCTGGTCACCGAGTCCAAGGGCCGCGGCCTGAAATCCCGTAGCGAAGACTACAGTCACCTCGACTGGGTTCCGCGCGAGAAGCTCACCGCCGCCCAGCTCGCCGAGACAGGTCCTTACTGCTCTGGTTCCTATATCGAACCAATTCGTCCTGGCATGAATGACAAGACGAATAAAAGTGACGCCCCGACCTTCATCGGCGCGAAAGCGTCGCGCTACAACACCGAAGATCAGGTCGGCACGCTGGCCGGTGACGTGGTTCTGCGCCAGGGCAGCATGCAGGTCGAATCCCAGGAAGCGAGCCTCTACCAGGCCGAGAGCCGCGCCGAACTCAAGGGCGACGTGCGCATCCGCGACAACGGCGCGCTGATCGTCGGCGACCACGCCGATGTGCAGCTAGACACCGGTGAAGCGAAAGTCGACAACGCCGAATACGTGATGCACAAATCGCGCATCCGCGGTAACGCGCTGTACGCCAAGCGCGCCGAAAACGCGATCATCCGCCTGAAGGACGGCACGTACACCACGTGCGAACCGAACAGCAACGCCTGGCAGCTCAAGGGCAACAACATCACCCTGAACCCTGCCACCGGCTTCGGTACCGCGACCAACGTGACACTGCGGGTCAAGGACATTCCGATCCTGTACACCCCGTACATCTATTTCCCGATCGACGACCGCCGTCAGTCGGGCTTCCTGCCGCCGACCATCGGCACCGGCAGCGACACCGGCTTCATGCTGGTCACCCCGTACTACTTCAACCTGGCACCGAACTACGATGCCACGTTGTATCCACGCTACATGAGCAAGCGCGGCCTGTTGATGGAAGGCGAATTCCGTTACCTGACCAAGTCCAGCGAAGGCCAGTTCGGCGCCGCGTACCTCAACGACGAAGACACCGATCGCAGCAAGCAGACCGATTACGAAAAAAATCGCTACATGTACAACTGGCAGCACAAGGGTGGTCTCGACTCCCGCGTGTTCACCGAGGTCGATTACACCAAGATCAGCGATCCGTATTACTTCCAGGATCTGACGACCGATCAGATCGGTGTCAAAAGCGCCGACTACGTGAACCAGCAAGGCGCCATCAGCTATCGTGGCGACAGCTATACCGCACGCTTGAATGCTCAGGCGTACCAGTTGGCGACCGTTTCGAACATCACGCCATATGACCGTCTGCCACAGATCACTTTCAATGGTCAGCTGCCATACAATCCTCAGGGCCTGCGTTTCGATTACGAGACGGAGCTGGTTCGCTTTGACCGCGATCTGAAAGATGGCAACTTCGTCAATGAAGACGGTTCTGTCGAGCGTCGACTGGATAACAACGTGACCGGGCTGGCCCGAGCCACGGGTGACCGACTCAACCTGAAACCGGCTATCAGCCTGCCGATGGACTGGACCTATGGCTTCCTGAAGCCATCGATCAAATACCAGTACACCCAGTACCAGCTTGACCTGGACGGTACCGGCAAGTCGCAGATCGCTGCCTTGAGCCCCGAGCAACAGAAGTTGAACGGCCGGTTCAACAGCAACGAAAATCGCGGCGTACCGATCGTCAGCATCGACAGCGGTCTCTACTTCGATCGCAATACCACCTGGTTCGGCAAGAACTATCGCCAGACCCTGGAACCTCGCCTGTTCTACCTCTATGTGCCTGAGAAAGATCAAGGTGACATTCCGGTATTCGACACCGGTGAATACACCTTCAACTATGCGTCGCTGTTCCGCGACAACCGCTTCTCCGGTTCCGACCGTGTCGGTGACGAGAACAAACTGTCGCTGGGTATAACCAACCGCTGGATTGAAGACGACGGTTTCGAGCGTCAACGCATCAGTGTCGGTCAGGCCCTGTACTTCAAGGATCGCGAAGTCCAGCTGCCGGGTATCGATCCGAAAACCCGCGACGACGCGCATTCCAATGTTTCGCCTTATGCGCTGGAGTACGAATACCGCTGGAACCGCGACTGGCGCACCACGGCCGACTACAACTGGGATCCGGACAGCCGCAGCCCGCGCTCCGGCAGCGCGATGTTCCACTACCAGCCTGAAGACAACCCGAACAAGGTGGTCAACCTCGGTTATCGCTATCGCAACGACCAGGTTCGTTACGACCAGAACACCGGTAAATGGTCGGTGGGCGGTGGTGATTACGGCACCCCTGGCCAGCCTGGGTACGTGAAGGACTACTACAAGATCCAGCAGCATGACTTCTCGGTCATCTGGCCGATCGTTCCGCAGTGGAGCGCAATCAGCCGCTGGCAGTACGATTACAACCGCAACCGTACACTGGAAGCCTTCGGTGGTTTCGAGTACGACAACTGCTGCTGGAAACTGCGCCTGATCAACCGTTACTGGGTTTCCTACGACGAGTTCAGTCAGGAAGCTCCGCAAAACGAAAAAGGCGACCACGGCGTCTTCCTCCAAATTGTTCTGAAGGGACTCGGCGGCCTCACTGGCGCCAAGGTAGAGAGCTTCCTCGACAAAGGCATCCAAGGTTATCGTCAACGTGAAGACCAAGCTTTCTGATTGTCTGCGCCCGCTGATGCTGGGCGCGCTGTTCCTGGGTACCGCGGCCAACGCCGCGGTGCAGTCCATCGATAAGGTTGTGGCCATCGTCGACAACGACGTGGTCATGCAGAGCCAGCTGGATCAACGCGTCCACGAAGTTCAGCAAACCATCGCCAAGCGCGGTGGCGGCTTGCCGCCTCCGGGCGTGCTGGATCAGCAGGTGCTCGAGCGCCTGATCGTCGAAAACCTGCAGCTGCAGATCGGCGAACGCTCCGGCATCCGCATCACCGATGAAGAACTGAACCAGGCTGTCGGCACCATTGCCCAGCGCAACAACATGACTGTCGACCAGTTCCGCGCGGCCCTGGCCCGCGACGGCCTGAGCTACGAAGGCGCCCGTGATCAGATCCGCAAGGAAATGATCATCAGCCGTGTACGTCAGCGCCGTGTTGCAGAACGCATCCAGGTATCGGAACAGGAAGTGAAGAACTTCCTCGCCTCCGACTTGGGCAAGATGCAACTGTCTGAAGAGCTGCACCTGGCCAACATCCTGATCCCGACCCCGGAAAGCGCCAACTCTGAAGCGATTCAGAGCGCCGCGCGCCAGGCGATGGAGGTTTACCAGCAACTCAAGCAGGGCGCTGATTTCGGTCAATTGGCCGTTGCCAAGTCCGGCAGCGACAACGCCCTCGAAGGTGGCGACATGGGCTGGCGTAAAGCTGCTCAATTGCCACCGCCGTTCGATCGTGAACTGAGCGCCATGTCGCCGGGCGACATCACTCAGCCAGCGCGCACTCCGGGTGGCTTCATCATCCTGAAGCTGCTGGAAAAACGCGGTGGTGAAAGCCAGATGCGCGACGAAGTGCATGTGCGCCACATTCTGGTCAAGCCAAGTCCGGTCCGCGACGAAGCCAAGACCAAGGAACTTGTCCAGTCGCTGTATAACCGCATCGAAGCTGGCGAAGATTTCGCCGAACTGGCGAAAAAATACTCGGAAGACCCGGGTTCTGCCCTCAACGGCGGCGACCTGAACTGGATCGACCCGAACGCACTGGTACCGGAATTCCGCGCCGTGATGGCCAAGTCCCCGCAGGGTCAGCTGTCCAAGCCGTTCCAGACCCAGTACGGCTGGCACGTTCTGGAAGTCCTTGGCCGTCGCGCCACTGACAGCACCGAACAGGCCCGTGAGCAGCAAGCCATGACCGTACTGCGTAACCGCAAATACGACGAAGAGCTGCAAACCTGGCTGCGTCAGATCCGTGACGAAGCGTACGTAGAGATCAAACTCCCTGGTGCAGACCAGGCAGCGCAGTGAAACCCAAGCGTTTCGCGCTGACACCCGGCGAACCGGCCGGCATCGGTCCCGACCTGTGCCTGCTGCTCGCCTCGCAAGCCCAGCCACATCCCCTGATTGCCATCACCAGCCGCGACCTGCTCCAAGAGCGGGCCGCGCAGCTGGGGCTGGCCGTCAGCTTGCTGGAAGTGGCGCCTGGCAACTGGCCGGACACCCCGGCGCCTGCCAACAGCCTGTACGTCTGGGACACCCCGCTCAGCGCCCCCGTGGTCGCCGGGCGACTGGACAAGGCCAACGCTGCCTTCGTCCTTGAAACCCTGACCCGCGCCGGCAATGGCTGCCTGAACGGCGACTTCGCCGGGATGATCACCGCCCCGGTGCACAAGGGCGTGATCAATGAATCGGGCATCGCCTTTTCCGGCCACACCGAATTCCTCGCCGACCTGACCCACACCGCCCAGGTGGTGATGATGCTCGCCACCCGCGGTTTGCGCGTGGCGCTGGTCACCACTCACCTGCCCCTGCGCGACATCGCCGATGCGATCACGCCGGAGCGGCTGGAACGGGTCACGCGGATCCTGCACGCCGACCTGCAAGACAAATTCGGCATCGCCCGACCGCGCATCCTGGTCTGCGGGCTCAACCCGCACGCCGGTGAAGGCGGACACCTGGGCCATGAAGAAATCGACATCATCGAACCAACATTAGAGCGCCTGCGCGGCGAGGGCATGGACCTTCGTGGCCCGCTGCCTGCCGACACTCTGTTTACCCCCAAATATCTGGAGCACTGCGACGCAGTGCTGGCGATGTACCACGACCAGGGCCTGCCCGTGCTCAAGTACAAAGGCTTCGGCGCAGCGGTCAACGTGACCCTGGGCCTGCCGATCATCCGCACCTCCGTCGACCATGGCACCGCCCTGGATCTGGCCGGCAGCGGCAAGATCGACACCGGCAGCCTGCAGGTCGCCCTGGAAACCGCCTACCAGATGGCCGAGACCCGTTTATGACCGAGCAATACCAACACAAGGCGCGCAAACGCTTTGGCCAGAACTTCCTGCACGATGCCGGCGTCATCGACCGCATCCTGCGCTCCATCAGTGCCAAGTCCGGCGACCGGATGCTGGAAATCGGCCCGGGCCAGGGCGCGCTGACCGCCGGCATCCTCAATTCCGGCGCACAGCTGGACGTGGTGGAACTGGACAAGGACCTGATCCCGATCCTCAACCAGCAGTTCGCCGGCAAGAGCAACTTCAACCTGTATCAGGGCGATGCGTTGAAGTTCGACTTCAACACCCTGAATGCTGCGCCGAACAGCCTGCGCGTGGTCGGCAACCTGCCGTACAACATCTCCACGCCGTTGATTTTCCACCTGCTGAACAACGCCAGCATCATTCGCGACATGCACTTCATGCTGCAGAAGGAAGTCGTCGAGCGTCTGGCCGCCGGCCCGGGTGGCGGCGATTGGGGCCGTCTGTCGATCATGGTTCAGTACCATTGCCGGGTCGAACATCTGTTCAACGTCGGCCCGGGTGCATTCAACCCGCCGCCGAAGGTCGACTCGGCCATCGTGCGTCTGGTGCCGCACGCGGTACTGCCGCACCCGGCCAAGGATCACCGCCTGCTGGAGCGCGTCGTGCGCGAAGCCTTCAACCAGCGTCGCAAGACCCTGCGCAACACCCTCAAGCAATTGCTGAGCAACGCTGAAATCGAGGCCGCCGGCGTCGACGGCAGCCTGCGTCCCGAGCAGCTCGATCTGGCCGCATTCGTGCGTCTGGCCGACAAGCTTGCCGAACAGCCCGCGAAAACACCTGCAGCCGACTGACAGGCAATCATCGTGCTCGGGCAGGACACCGCTCTGGTCTCCTGCCCGATACTTGCCTAGACTCAATCCATCGGCTACCCCCCGCGTCCCGCTTTGTCCTTAAGGCCTTTTGCATGTCTGATCCTCGTTATCAGGTCGATGTCAGTGTCGTTACTCACTACCTGGCAGACCAATCGCAACCCGAGCACGACCGCTTCGCCTTCGCCTACACCATCACTGTGCAGAACAATGGCGAGCAACCGGCCCGACTGATGTCCCGGCATTGGGTGATCACCGATGGCGACGGGCATGTCGAAGAAGTGCGCGGTGCCGGCGTGGTCGGCCAGCAGCCCTTGATCGATGCGGGGCAAAGCCACACCTACAGCAGCGGCACGGTCATGACCACCAAGGTCGGCACCATGCAGGGCAGCTATGAAATGGTCGCCAGTGACGGCAAGCATTTCGATGCAATCATCAAACCCTTCCGCCTCGCCGTTCCCGGAGCCCTGCACTGATGGCAACGTATGCCGTCGGCGACCTTCAGGGCTGCCTCGAACCGCTCAAGTGCCTGCTCAGGCAAGTCGCGTTCGACCCGGCAGTGGACCGGTTGTGGCTGGTGGGCGATCTGGTCAACCGTGGTCCGCAATCGCTGGAAACCCTGCGTTTCCTCTATGGCATGCGTGAGTCGCTGGTCTGCGTCCTCGGCAATCACGACCTGCACCTGCTGGCGGCGGCGAAAAACATCGAGCGCATGAAAAAGTCCGACACGCTGCGCGAGATTCTAGAAGCACCGGACTGCGCCGAACTGATGGAGTGGCTGCGCCATCAGAAACTCATGCACTACGACGAGCAACGTGAAGTCGCCATGACCCACGCGGGCATCCCGCCGCAATGGTCCCTGCGCAAGGCCTTGAAGTACGCCGAAGAAGTCGAGACCGCCCTGCGCGACGACAACCTGCTCCCGGCCTTCCTCGACGGCATGTACGGCAACGAACCGGCGAAGTGGGACAGCGAACTCAAAGGCGTGGCCCGCCTGCGGGTCATCACCAACTACTTCACGCGCATGCGCTTCTGCACCGCCGAAGGCAAGCTCGACCTCAAGAGCAAGGAAGGTCTGGACACGGCGCCACCGGGCTATAAACCGTGGTTCCAGCACAAGGAACGCAAGACCCGTGGCCTGCGCATCATTTTCGGCCACTGGGCGGCGCTTGAAGGCGATGTCCACGAGCCCGGCATTTCGGCCCTCGACACCGGATGCGTGTGGGGCGGCAGCCTGACCCTGATGAACGTCGACAGCTTTGAACGGCTGTCGTGCAAATGCGACGAACACGGCGGCGTCCTGCCTCCCGTCGCACCACCGATCACCGAATCCTCGCCAGTCAGCGCCCCGCGTTAGACTGCGTTTTCAGCCGAGCCACAGGAACCCGCCATGAGCGAATTCAAACGAATCCCCCCGGAACAGGCCCAGGCCCTGCGCGAGCAAGGTGCCGTGGTCGTCGACGTCCGTGACCCAGCCACATTCGCGGCGCTGCACATCAGCGGCTCGAAGCATCTGGACAATCATTCCCTGCATGCCTTCATCCAGGGCGCCGACCTCGACGCCCCTACCGTCGTGGTCTGCTACCACGGCAATTCGAGCCAGGGTGCCGCGGCGTATCTCGTCAGCCAGGGCTTTTCCGACGTCTACAGCATGGACGGCGGCTTCGAGCTGTGGCGTACGACTTTTCCTTCGGAAACCGCGCAAGGCACCTCCGAATAATTTTTTTGTAACGTGCAAGCCCCGGCTCCCGTGGGCTCGCGCGGTGGCAGACGAACGGTCTGCCACAACTAATTACGTATCTCGCCTTTACCTCCCGAATTCCCAACTATCCTTAAGCCCAGGCCATCCAAAACAGGGGAGAGCCGGTACACCGGCGCACGGGTCATCGGGAGTGACTTTCGCGGTTGTCGATCGCGAAAGGGTTCTGGGGGGTAAACAACAGCTGCCATCGCGGCTGCTTGCCAGCATCGACTGAGTGATCCGGCGTCGGCTCCACGTATCGAGCGAGGTGACGTCATGAGTATCTTTAGCCACTTCCAACAACGCTTCGAGTCCACACGCCAGGAAGAATTCTCGCTGCAGGAATACCTGGAACTGTGCAAAAAGGATCGCAGCGCCTACGTTTCCGCCGCCGAGCGTCTGTTGATGGCTATCGGTGAACCGGAGCTGCTCGACACTTCGACCAATTCGAGGCTGTCGCGAATCTTTTCCAACAAGGTGATCCGCCGCTATCCGGCCTTTGAAGACTTCCACGGGATGGAAGAATGCATCGACCAGATCGTGTCGTATTTCCGCCATGCCGCCCAGGGTCTCGAGGAGAAGAAACAGATCCTCTACCTGCTCGGCCCCGTCGGTGGCGGTAAATCGTCCCTGGCCGAGAAGCTGAAACAGCTCATGGAAAAAGTGCCCTTCTATGCCATCAAGGGCTCACCGGTATTCGAATCTCCACTGGGTCTGTTCAACGCCACCGAAGATGGCGCGATCCTCGAAGAAGACTTCGGCATTCCCCGGCGCTACCTGAACACCATCATGTCGCCATGGGCCACCAAGCGCCTGGCCGAATTCGGCGGCGACATCAGCCAGTTCCGCGTGGTCAAGCTGTACCCCTCGATCCTCAACCAGATCGCCGTGGCCAAGACCGAACCGGGCGACGAGAACAACCAGGACATCTCCGCGCTGGTGGGCAAGGTCGATATCCGCAAGCTGGAAGAATTCCCGCAGAACGACGCCGATGCCTACAGCTATTCCGGTGCGCTGTGCCGGGCCAACCAGGGCCTGATGGAATTCGTCGAAATGTTCAAGGCACCGATCAAGGTGCTGCACCCTCTGCTGACCGCCACCCAGGAAGGCAACTACAACAGTACCGAAGGCCTGGGCGCGATTCCGTTCACCGGGATCCTGCTGGCCCACTCCAACGAATCGGAGTGGCACACCTTCCGCAACAACAAGAACAACGAAGCCTTCATCGACCGGATCTACATCGTCAAAGTGCCGTACTGCCTGCGGGTCAGCGACGAAGTGAAGATCTACGACAAGCTGCTGTTCAACAGCTCCCTGGCCAAGGCCCATTGCGCGCCGGACACCCTGAAGATGCTGGCGCAGTTCACCGTTCTGTCACGCCTGAAGGAGCCGGAAAACTCCAACATCTATTCCAAGATGCGCGTGTATGACGGCGAAAACCTCAAGGACACCGATCCGAAGGCCAAGTCGATCCAGGAATACCGCGACGCGGCAGGTGTCGACGAAGGCATGAACGGTCTGTCGACCCGGTTCGCGTTCAAGATCCTGTCCAAGGTCTTCAACTTCGACCCGCACGAAATCGCCGCCAACCCGGTGCACCTGCTCTATGTGCTGGAACAGCAGATCGAACAGGAACAGTTCCAGGCCGAGACCCGCGAGCGCTATCTGCGTTACCTGAAGGAATACCTGGCACCGCGTTATATCGAATTCATCGGCAAGGAGATCCAGACCGCCTACCTCGAGTCTTACAGCGAGTACGGCCAGAACATCTTCGACCGCTACGTGCTGTACGCGGACTTCTGGATTCAGGATCAGGAATACCGCGATCCGGAAACCGGCGAGATCCTCAACCGCGTCGCCCTCAACGAGGAACTGGAAAAAATCGAGAAACCGGCCGGCATCAGCAATCCGAAGGATTTCCGCAACGAAATCGTCAACTTCGTGTTGCGCGCCCGGGCCAACAACAACGGCAAGAACCCGACCTGGCTCAGCTACGAAAAACTGCGGGTGGTCATCGAGAAGAAAATGTTCTCGAACACCGAGGACCTGCTGCCGGTCATCAGCTTCAATGCCAAGGCCAGCAAAGAGGATCAACAGAAACACAACGACTTCGTTACACGAATGGTCGAACGCGGCTACACCGACAAACAGGTACGACTGCTCTCCGAGTGGTATCTGCGGGTCAGAAAATCACAGTAAACCGCGGCCGGTCAGACCGGTTGTCGTCAGCCCGAGGCCTGTGTGCGCATTTTCTGCTACACAGGCCTCTGGAAGGTGTTCGAAAGGCGGTAGCGAGGTTCAGGCAGCACCCAAAGCGCTTGGGGGAGCGTTTGCGTCCCCAGGCATTCGGTTAAACGCTGCATGACCGCTCGCCCTTTGCAGGACAGCTTCTAAGGAGCAGTCATGAGCTATGTGATCGACCGACGTCTCAATGGCAAGAACAAGAGCACGGTGAACCGTCAGCGCTTCCTGCGGCGTTACCGTGACCACATCAAGAAGGCTGTCGAAGAGGCGGTCAGCCGGCGCTCCATCACCGACATGGAGCACGGCGAGCAGATCAGCATTCCCGGTCGCGACATCGACGAACCGGTGCTTCACCATGGTCGCGGCGGCAAGCAGACCGTGGTTCATCCCGGCAACAAGGAATTCACCGCCGGCGAACACATCGCCCGCCCGCCGGGAGGTGGCGGAGGCCGTGGGCCGGGCAAGGCCGGCAACTCCGGCGAAGGCATGGACGAATTCGTCTTCCAGATCACCCAGGAAGAATTCCTCGAGTTCATGTTCGAGGACCTTGAACTGCCGAACCTGGTCAAACGCAACCTGACCGGTACCGATACCTTCAAGACTGTTCGCGCCGGGATCAGCAACGAGGGCAACCCGTCCCGGATCAACATCATCCGTACCCTGCGCTCGGCCCATGCCCGGCGAATCGCGCTGTCCGGCAGCAGCCGCGCCAAGCTGCGCGAGGCCAAGGAAGAGCTGGCACGCCTGAAACGCGAAGAACCGGACAATTTCGGCGACATTCAGAACCTGGAAGCGGAAATCGAGAAACTCAGTGCGCGCATTCATCGCGTGCCCTTCCTCGACACCTTCGACCTCAAGTACAACCTGCTGATCAAGCAGCCGAACCCCAGCTCCAAGGCTGTGATGTTCTGCCTGATGGACGTTTCCGGCTCCATGACCCAGGCGACCAAGGACATCGCCAAACGCTTTTTCATCCTGTTGTACCTGTTCCTGAAGCGGAACTACGACAAGATCGACGTCGTGTTCATCCGCCACCACACTAGCGCCCGGGAAGTGGACGAAGAAGAGTTTTTCTACTCGCGGGAAACCGGCGGCACCATCGTCTCCAGCGCCCTGAAACTGATGCAGGAGATCATGGCCGAGCGCTACCCGAGCAACGAATGGAACATCTACGCCGCCCAGGCCTCCGACGGCGACAACTGGAACGATGACTCGCCGATCTGCCGCGACATCCTGATCAACCAGATCATGCCGTTCGTGCAGTACTACACTTACGTAGAGATCACCCCGCGCGAACATCAGGCCCTGTGGTACGAGTACGAACGCATCGCCGAAGCCTTTTCCGACACTTTTGCCCAGCAACAGCTGGTCTCGGCCGGAGATATCTATCCGGTCTTCCGTGAACTCTTCCAGCGCAGGTTAGTGACATGACCGCCAAAGAGCAGAAACGCCAACCCATTTCCACCGGCTCTGAATGGACATTCGAGCTGATCCAGACCTACGACCGCGAAATTGCCAGGATCGCGGCCGGGTACGCCCTGGACACCTATCCCAACCAGATTGAAGTGATCACCGCCGAACAGATGATGGACGCCTACGCCTCGGTCGGCATGCCGCTGGGCTATCACCACTGGTCCTACGGCAAACACTTCCTCAGCACCGAGAAATCCTATAGCCGTGGGCAGATGGGGCTGGCCTACGAGATCGTGATCAACTCCGACCCGTGCATCGCGTATCTGATGGAGGAGAACACCATCTGCATGCAGGCACTGGTGGTGGCCCATGCCTGTTATGGCCACAACAGTTTCTTCAAGGGCAACTACCTGTTCCGCACCTGGACCGATGCCAGCTCGATCATCGACTACCTGGTGTTCGCCAAGCAGTACATCATGCAGTGCGAGGAGCGACACGGCATCGACGCGGTCGAGGATCTGCTCGACTCCTGCCATGCCTTGATGAACTACGGCGTCGACCGTTACAAACGCCCGTATCCGATTTCCGCCGAGGAAGAGCGGCGCCGGCAGAAGGATCGCGAAGAGCACCTGCAGAAGCAGATCAACGACCTGTGGCGCACCATTCCCAAAGGCGCGGACAAGTTCAGCGACAAGGACAACGCACGGTTCCCGGCCGAACCCCAGGAAAACATCCTGTACTTCATCGAGAAACACGCACCGCTGCTGGAGCCGTGGCAACGGGAAATCGTGCGCATCGTGCGCAAGATCGCCCAGTATTTCTATCCACAGCGCCAGACCCAGGTGATGAACGAAGGCTGGGCGACTTTCTGGCACTACACGCTGATGAACGACCTGTATGACGAGGGTCTGGTAACCGACGGCTTCATGATGGAGTTCCTGACGTCTCACACCAGCGTGGTGTTCCAGCCGGGTTTCGACAGCCCCTACTACAACGGCATCAACCCTTACGCGCTGGGCTTTGCCATGTACCGTGATATCCGGCGCATGTGTGAAGAGCCCACGGAGGAAGACCGTCGCTGGTTCCCGGAAATCGCCGGCAGCGACTGGCTGTCGACCATCAAGTTCGCCATGAGCAGCTTCAAGGACGAGAGTTTCATCCTGCAGTACCTGTCGCCGAAGGTGATCCGTGACCTGAAACTGTTCAGCATCCTCGATGACGACCAGAAAGATGATCTATTGGTGCCTGCCATCCATGACGAGGGCGGCTACCGGATCATCCGAGAGACCCTGGCCGCGCAGTACAACCTGGGCAACCGTGAACCGAACGTGCAGATCTACAGCATCGACCGGCGCGGTGACCGTTCTCTGACCCTGCGTCACCAGCAGCACGACCGCAAACCGCTGGGCGACTCCACCGACGAGGTACTCAAGCATCTGCACCGGTTATGGGGTTTCGACATTCATCTGGAAACCCTGCAGGGCGACCAGATCATGAAAACCCACCATGTACCGCCCCGCAGCGAACACGGCGAGGGGGATTACGGTCGGCTCGATCTGGCCGTCATTCATCTTTGATCCCGTTCTGGCCTCCGAAAGTCCGGCGCAAGGGTTATCCTGTCGGGCCAACGGAGGTTTTTTATGCAGATTTACAAGGTCGGCGGCGCGGTACGTGATCGCCTGCTGGGCAAACCGGTCACCGATATCGATTGGGTGGTGGTCGGCGCCACCGCAGAAGAAATGCTCGCCAAAGGGTTTCGCCCGGTCGGCGCGGATTTCCCTGTGTTTCTTCACCCGAAAAGCGGCGAGGAATACGCCCTCGCCCGCACCGAACGCAAAAGCGGTCGCGGTTACGGCGGGTTCACCTTTCACGCCAGCCCCGAGGTCACGCTTGAAGAAGACCTGATCCGCCGCGACCTCACGATCAACGCCATGGCCGAGGACGATCAGCAAAACCTGACCGACCCCTATCACGGCCAGCGTGATCTCGAAGACCGGTTCCTGCGTCACGTTTCCCCCGCGTTCGCCGAAGATCCCCTGCGAGTCTTGCGTGTTGCCCGCTTCGCGGCTCGTTACGCAGAACTCGGCTTCAAGGTTGCCCCCGAGACCCTTGAATTGATGCGCCAGCTCAGCGAATCCGGTGAACTGGAGGCCCTGACCGCCGAACGCAGCTGGAAAGAGATTTCCCGCGCACTGATGGAAAGTCAGCCGCAGGTGTTCATTCAGGTACTGCGTGACTGTGGCGCACTGAAAGTGCTGATGCCGGAGGTCGACGCCCTGTTCGGCGTACCGCAACCGGAAGTCCATCACCCGGAAATCGACAGCGGTATTCACACCTTGAGCGTGCTTGAGCAAGCTGCCCTGCATAAACAGCCACTGACAGTACGTTGGGCCTGCCTGCTGCATGATCTCGGCAAGGGCCTGACCCCGGAAGAGGAATGGCCGCGGCATATCGCCCATGAGCACAAAGGTCTGAAGCTGATCAAAGCGGTCAACGAACGCTTCAAGGCACCGAAGGACTGTCAGGAACTGGCCTTGCTGGTCGGCCAGTATCACACCCACGGCCATCGCGCCCTGGAACTGAAGGCTTCGACCTTGCTGGAATTGCTGCAGAGCTTTGACGTTTATCGCCGACCGCAGCGCTTCGAAGAATTTATCGTCGCATGCGAGATGGATGCCCGAGGCCGCAAAGGACTTGAGCAGCGCAGTTATCCACAGGCCGATTACCTGCGCGGTGCCGCCAGCGCTGCTCGGGGCGTTGCGGTACAGCCGCTGCTGGAGAAAGGATTGAAGGGCCCGGAACTGGGCGAAGCGCTCAAGCGTGAACGGCTCAAGGCGTTGAAGGCTTACAAGGAATCAGCGTCGTCCTGAGAACAACGACGCCATCGCGAACCGGTCGCGATGGCGTCAGTCAGTTCAACAGATCTGGAGGCGTGAGCTGAATACCACGCCATTCAAACCCGACCGGTGCCAGCACCTGATCGATCTGCGCCTCGGACCACAGCGTGGCAAAGCTTTTTCCCACACCTGGATGCACCCGATCCGGCGCAATCAGCGACAACGGCCACAGCACAAAAGCATTTTTCAGAATCTCGGCACGGGGCAGGATCAGCCCGTCGAAATTGCCTGCCAGCTCTCCGTACAGCAAGACGTCGATATCCAGCGGCAATCCCTTGCGATCCGGGGCATAACGGCCGTTATCCGCCTCGATGAATTTCAGCCGTCGATCCAGCTCCGTCAGCGGCAGATCGGTGTAGGCCGACACCACGAAATTGAAGAACGGACCGCTCTTGATCCCTACCGGCTGGCTTTCGAACACCGCCGAGCAGCGGATATCCACCAGAAAACCGGCCAAGGCATCCAGACCGGCTCGCAAATGAGTTTCGCGCTCGATATTGCTACCGAGCCCGAGGTAGACCTGAGTCAGCGACATCCGCGCTCGATCTCCACACCCACGCCACCCTTGGCGGCCGGAACCGCGCCGGGCTTGGTCAGCTTCAGGCGCACCCAGGTAATCTTGAATTCGGTCATCAGCACTTCGACCAGACGCTCGGCGAAGGTCTCGACCAACTGGAACTGTGCCTGCTCGGCAAAAGCCTGGATCCGCGTGGAAACACTGGCGTAATCGAGTGCCAGGGTCAGGTCGTCACCGGCGGCGGCCGGGCGATTGTCCCAGGCGAAGCTCAGATCAAGACGCAGGCACTGTCGGATGCCGCGCTCCCAGTCGTAGGCACCGATCACGGTGTCGACTTCCAGGCCCTCGATAAACACTCTGTCCAAGCACTTTTCTCCGCTGCACGACAAGGGCGCAATGCGCCGTTAGAATCAGGGCGTCCTCGCCCGGAATAGTTAGCATGTTTTGGTTACTGGCGATTCTCGCCTACCTGCTCGGCTCGCTGTCCTTCGCCATTTTGCTCAGCCGCCTGACCGGAAATCCGGATCCGCGAATGAGTGGCTCGGGTAATGCCGGCGCCACCAACATGCTGCGCCTGGCCGGTCGCAAACTCGCGATCCTGACCCTGCTGGGTGATCTGTGCAAAGGCCTGCTGCCGGTACTGATCGCCTCGGCGGCTGGCCTTTCGCTGCAGGATCAGGCATGGATCGGCGTCTGCGCCGTGATCGGTCACCTGTTCCCGCTGTACTTCCGCTTCCGCGGCGGCAAAGGCGTCGCCACTGCGGCCGGCATGCTGCTGGGTCTGTATCCACCCGCCGCACTGCTGGCGGTGTGCGCCTGGCTGCTGACGTTCTATCTGACCCGCACCAGCTCACTGGCAGCATTGATCGCCACGCCCCTGACCCTGCCATTGCTGGCCTGGCAGGAACCGGAAGCGCTGTTGCCGATGAGCACGCTCACACTGCTGATCGTCTGGCGCCACCGGGGCAATCTACGCGACCTGTTTGCCGGGCGCGAACGGCATTTTTAAATACCGTACGTGAGCACCGCTCATCACAGCGCCGACAACTGCTCCATCGGCCAGCGTGCCTGCACGCTGATGGCCAGGCTTTCCTGCTGGCCGGCCTGCAGACGCTGGCAACCGGCAAACGCAATCATCGCACCGTTGTCGGTGCAGAACTCGGGACGGGCATAGAACACATCACCCTTCATGTCGCCGAGCATTTTCTCCAGAGAAACCCGCAATGCCTTGTTGGCGCTGACGCCACCGGCGATCACCAGACGTTTCATGCCGGCCTGCTTCAACGCGCGCTTGCACTTGATGGTCAAAGTCTCCACCACGGCCTGCTGGAACGCCAGCGCGATGTCGCAACGGGCTTGCTCGCTGTCGTCCCCGGCGCTGACGCACTGCTGCCAGGTGTTGAGGGCAAAAGTCTTCAAGCCGCTGAAGCTGAAATCCAGACCCGGGCGATCGCACATCGGACGCGGGAAGGTGAAACGTCCTGCAACCCCCTTCTCTGCCAGTTTGGCGATTTCAGGACCACCCGGATAATTGAGGCCCATCATCTTCGCGGTCTTGTCGAAAGCTTCGCCTGCCGCGTCATCGAGGGTTTCGCCCAGCAGACTGTATTGGCCGATGCCATCAACCTGAACCAGCTGCGTATGACCACCGGAGACCAACAAAGCGACGAACGGAAACTCCGGCGGTTTTGGCTCCAGCATCGGCGCCAGCAAGTGGCCTTCCATGTGGTGCACACCGAGGGCCGGAATGCCCCAGGCAAACGCCAGCGCCTGGGCGCAGGAAGCACCCACCAGCAAAGCGCCGACAAGGCCGGGACCGGCGGTGTAGGCGATGGCGTCGATCTCGGTCGGCACGCAGTCAGCCTCGGCCAGCACCTGACGGATCAACGGCAGCATGCGCTTGACGTGATCGCGGGAGGCGAGCTCCGGCACCACCCCGCCGTAGACGCGGTGCAGGTCGATCTGGCTGAACAGTGCGTCGGCCAGCAGACCGCGCTCGCTGTCGTATAAAGCGACGCCGGTTTCGTCGCAGGAAGTTTCTAATCCCAGTACTAGCATGGGTTTGCGCCTTGTTTAGGCTGAATTCGAAGGCGCGCATAATAGTCGCCACTGGATGCCCCGACCAGCGGTTTTCGATCAGAGGCTTTGCATTCCGAGCGTTGAGGGGTTAACATCCGCAACCCTTAAAAACCGACGTCTTCAAGTGCTCTTTTGCCGCGAGGATGTTGACCCCGGTAATGAATGAAGGTAGCTCTGGATGCCAGCCGTCAAAGTTAAAGAGAACGAACCCTTCGACGTAGCTCTGCGTCGTTTCAAGCGCTCCTGCGAAAAAGCCGGTGTACTGGCTGAAGTTCGTAGCCGCGAATTTTACGAGAAGCCAACTTCCGAGCGTAAGCGCAAGGCAGCAGCCGCTGTTAAGCGTCACGCCAAGAAAGTTCAGCGCGAACAGCGCCGCGCCGTTCGTCTGTACTAATACACAGACGATCGTAGCAAGCTTCTGCCAAGCCCGGCCCTCAGCCGGGCTAATGGCATTTGCGTAAAACGCTTGATGCTTCACCGTCGAAGCCGCACACGCGACCGAGACAAATCCGCTTCACCGCGTCAGGCCTGGCTCTTTTGCCAGCGGTGCACGTCTTTTCTGACGAGCCTTTCAAGGCTACTGACGAGCACACCCACTGATTCCTCTTACGACGATCAGCCCAAGGCACCTGCTTGCGTGCCCGCTTCATGAGCTATCCGAGGCCTTCAACCGGCCGTCAGCGGATTCAGCGCAACACTTTCATAAAGTCGAAGACTGATAGGTACTAACGTCAGTGGATTTTCGGCAGATACACTTCCCGACAGCGATTACGCAAACGACACCGGTCGAGCCGCACTCTTTGTGCGCTTTCAAGCATGACCCGCGTCCGGCCGCCCATCGCATCGGACTCATTACAGCGCAGACGACGAGAACGCCATGGCCGGGCTGATTCCCCAGAGCTTCATTGACGACCTGCTGAACCGCACCGACATCGTCGACGTGGTCAGCTCGCGCGTGCAACTGAAGAAGGCCGGCAAGAACTACACCGCCTGTTGCCCGTTCCATAAAGAGAAAACCCCGTCGTTCAGCGTCAGCCCCGACAAGCAGTTCTATTACTGCTTCGGTTGCGGCGCCGGCGGTAACGCGCTCGGTTTTCTCATGGACCACGACAACCTGGACTTCCCCCAGGCCGTCGAGGACCTGGCCAAAGCCGCCGGCATGGAAGTACCCCGCGAAGAAGGCGGCCGCTCGCACAAACCGCGACAACCGACCGATTCGCCGCTTTATCCACTGCTGACCGCCGCTGCGGATTTTTACCGTCAGGCGCTCAAGAGCCACCCGGCACGCAAGGCTGCCGTGGATTACCTCAAGGGCCGCGGACTGACGGGGGAGATTGCCCGGGACTTCGGCCTCGGCTTCGCCCCGCCAGGCTGGGACAATCTGTTCAAGCACCTGAGCAGCGACACCCTGCAGCAGAAAGCCATGATCGACGCCGGCCTGCTGATCGAGAACGCCGAAACCGGCAAGCGCTATGACCGCTTCCGCGATCGCGTGATGTTTCCGATCCGCGACACCCGGGGGCGCATTATCGCCTTCGGCGGCCGGGTCCTCGGCGACGACAAGCCGAAATACCTGAACTCACCGGAAACCCCTGTATTCCATAAAGGCCAGGAACTCTACGGCCTCTATGAAGCCCGCAAGAACAACCGCAACCTCGACGAAATCATCGTCGTCGAGGGCTACATGGACGTTATCGCCCTGGCCCAGCAGGGGCTGCGCAATGCCGTTGCAACACTGGGCACGGCCACCAGCGAAGAGCACCTGAAGCGCCTTTTTCGCGTCGTGCCGAACGTGCTGTTCTGCTTCGACGGCGACCAGGCCGGCCGCAACGCCGCATGGCGCGCACTGGAAGCCACGCTGAGCAGCCTGCAGGACGGTCGCCGCGCACGCTTCCTGTTCCTGCCCGAAGGCGAAGACCCGGACACCTTGATCCGCGCCGAAGGCACCGACGCCTTCCGTGCGCGGATCAATCAGCACGCGCAGCCACTGGCAGATTATTTCTTCCAGCAACTGACCGAAGAAGCCGACCCTCGCTCGCTCGAAGGCAAGGCGCACATGGCGACGCTTGCCGCGCCGTTGATCGATAAAGTACCAGGGGCCAACCTGCGAATCCTGATGCGTCAGCGCCTGACCGAAATCACCGGCCTGAGCAGCGAGACCGTCAGTCAGTTGGCCCAGAGCGCACCGCAGGAAGCGCCACCCGCCTACGATCCGGGCATCGACTACGACGCGATGCCGGACTTCAGCGACTACCATCAGCCGCAGGCACAGGACATGTATGTGCCGCAGCAGGAATGGACGCCGAAGAAACCCGGTGCCGGCGGCAAGAAATGGGACAAAAAGCCCTGGGACAAGAACGGCAAGCGTGGCGGTGATCGCGATCAACCGCGCGCCCCGAGAGTGCCGGCTCCCGTCGAGCCACCGATCATGGCCGCCCTGCGAACGGTGATCCACCACCCGCAACTGGCGCTGAAGGTCGAGACGGCCAGCCACTTTGCGGACGAAGACAATACCAATACCCAGCTGCTGGTGGCCTCACTGGAAGCCGTGCAAAAGAATCCTCAGCTAAACTCTTTTCAGTTGATCTCGCGATGGCATGGCACCGAACAAGGTCGATTGCTGACCCGCCTGGCAGAAAAGGAGTGGTTGATCAACGGAGAAAACCTTGAACAACAGTTTTTCGACACCATAACTAGCTTGTCAGCCCGCCAGCGCGAGCGAAAGCTGGAACAACTTCTCAGGAAATCACGTCAAAGCGATCTGAGCACCGAAGAAAAATCTTTGCTGCTCGAATTGCTCAAACGGGATGTTCCTGCATCAAACCCGACCTCAACTGGCGCGTGAGGTCATAGCTCAGGTATAATCCTCGGCTTGTTTTTTGCCCGCCAAGACCTTCAGTGGATAGGGTGTTATGTCCGGAAAAGCGCAACAGCAGTCTCGTATTATTGAGTTGATCAAACTGGGTCGTGAGCAGAAGTATCTGACTTACGCCGAGGTCAACGACCACCTGCCCGAGGATATTTCAGATCCGGAGCAGGTGGAAGACATCATCCGCATGATTAACGACATGGGGATCCCCGTACACGAGAGTGCTCCGGATGCGGACGCCCTTATGTTGGCCGACGCCGATACCGACGAGGCCGCTGCGGAAGAAGCAGCCGCCGCGTTGGCAGCGGTCGAGACCGATATCGGTCGCACCACTGACCCAGTGCGCATGTACATGCGTGAAATGGGTACGGTCGAGCTTCTGACTCGTGAAGGCGAAATCGAAATCGCCAAGCGTATCGAAGAGGGCATCCGTGAGGTGATGAGCGCAATCGCGCACTTCCCCGGCACGGTTGACCATATTCTCTCCGAGTACACTCGGGTCACCACCGAAGGCGGTCGCCTGTCCGACGTTCTGAGCGGTTACATCGACCCGGACGACGGCATTACGCCGCCGGCTGCCGAAGTGCCACCGCCGATCGATGCGAAAGCCGCGAAAGCGGACGACGATTCCGAGGACGATGACGCCGAAGCTTCCGATGACGAAGAAGAAGCCGAAAGCGGCCCGGATCCGGTCATTGCTGCCCAGCGCTTCGGCGCCGTGGCCGACCAGATGGAAATCACCCGCAAGGCCCTGAAAAAGCACGGTCGTCACAACAAGGCAGCGGTTGCCGAGTTGCTGGCCCTGGCCGATCTGTTCATGCCGATCAAACTGGTGCCGAAGCAATTCGAAGCCCTGGTCGAGCGTGTCCGCAGTGCCCTGGATCGTCTGCGTCAGCAAGAGCGCGCGATCATGCAGCTGTGCGTACGTGATGCACGTATGCCGCGTGCCGATTTCCTGCGCCAGTTCCCGGGCAACGAAGTCGACGAAAGCTGGTCCGACGCCCTGGCCAAAGGCAAGAGCAAGTACGCCGAAGCCATCGGTCGCGTGCAACCGGACATCATCCGTTGCCAGCAGAAGCTGACCGCGCTGGAAACCGAGACCGGTCTGACCATCGCCGAGATCAAGGACATCAACCGTCGCATGTCGATCGGTGAGGCGAAAGCCCGCCGCGCGAAAAAAGAGATGGTTGAAGCGAACCTGCGTCTGGTGATCTCCATCGCCAAGAAGTACACCAACCGTGGCCTGCAATTCCTCGACCTGATCCAGGAAGGCAACATCGGTCTGATGAAAGCGGTGGACAAGTTCGAATACCGTCGTGGTTACAAGTTCTCGACCTATGCCACCTGGTGGATCCGTCAGGCGATCACTCGCTCGATCGCCGACCAGGCCCGCACCATCCGTATTCCGGTGCACATGATCGAGACGATCAACAAGCTCAACCGCATTTCCCGCCAGATGCTGCAGGAAATGGGTCGCGAACCGACCCCGGAAGAGCTGGGTGAGCGCATGGAGATGCCTGAGGACAAGATCCGCAAGGTATTGAAGATCGCCAAAGAGCCGATCTCCATGGAAACCCCGATCGGTGATGACGAAGACTCTCATCTGGGTGATTTCATCGAAGACTCGACCATGCAGTCGCCAATCGATGTCGCCACGGTCGAGAGCCTGAAAGAAGCGACTCGCGAAGTGCTGTCCGGCCTCACTGCCCGTGAAGCCAAGGTACTGCGCATGCGTTTCGGTATCGACATGAACACCGACCATACGCTCGAAGAAGTCGGCAAACAGTTTGACGTAACCCGTGAGCGGATCCGTCAGATCGAAGCCAAGGCGCTGCGCAAGCTGCGCCATCCGACGCGAAGCGAACACCTGCGTTCGTTCCTCGACGAGTAATACCAGACCCCCCGGCCCAGGCCGGGGGTTTTGTTTATATGGCAGATTAAATACCTCGCACCGCCCTCCCCCGCGCACAGCCCGTCTACACTCGAAACATTCCCCCGTGCCATAACGAGACCGTTATGCCCAGACTGGCGTCCGTGCTTTTTTTGCTGTCACTGATGATCTGGACCGCAACGGCTGACGCGCTGACTCTGACCGATGAAGAACGTAGCTGGCTGGCGGCTCACCCGGACTTGCGCCTGGGTGTCGATGCATCGTGGCCCCCCTTCGAGTTTCGCGATGACCAGAACCGCTATCAGGGCCTGGCGGCGGACTATATCGACGTGATCCGCCAGCGTCTGGCCATCAAACTTACGCCCATCGAACCCTCAAGCTGGACAGCCGTGCTCGAACAGGCCAAAAACGGCACGATCGATCTGCTGCCGGGCATCATGTCCACCCCGGAACGCCAGAATTACCTGGCCTTCACCCGCCCTTACCTGGATTTTCCGATCGTCATCCTCGCCCATGTCGGCGGGCCGCAACCGCGCAAGATCGAGGATCTGTATGGGCTGAAGATCGCGGTCGTCGAAAACTACGCCCCCCATGAACTCCTGCGTACCCATCATCCCGATCTGAATCTGGTGGCCATGCCCAATGTCAGCTCGGCGCTGCAGGCCCTGGCCACCGACGAAGTGGACGCGGTGGTCGGCGATCTCGCCTCAAGTGTCTGGAGCCTGCGCCAGCTCAAGCTCGACGGGCTGTATGTCAGCGGCGAAACCCCTTATCGATATCAACTGGCAATGGGGGTTCCCCGCGACAGCAAAATGCTGGTGGGCATTCTGGACAAAGTCCTGGCCGACATGTCCCCGGAGCAGATCAGCAGCATCCAGGAACACTGGGTGGGCAACGTCCTCGATCATCGGACATTCTGGTCGGATCTGCTGGTCTATGGCCTGCCAGGCCTGCTGTTGCTGGTGATCATCCTGGCAGTGGTGATCCGCATCAACCGTCGCTTGAGCTCGGAAATCGCCCGGCGCATCGACCTCGAACAGGAACTGCGCAGCAGCGAGTACCACTATCGCGGGCTGGTGGAGAGCCTGTCGGCCATTGCCTGGGAAGCACGAATCAGCGATTTCACCTACAGCTACGTGTCGCCCCACGCCGAAGACCTGCTGGGTTATCCACTGTCGCACTGGCTGATTCCGGGCTTCTGGCGCAACATCATCCACCCCGCCGACCTGACCCGTGCGCAGAGCTTCTGCGATCACGAAGTCCTCGCCGGGCGCGATCACAGTCTCGATTACCGGGTGATCACCGCTGACGGCCGTTGCCTTTGGGTGCGCGACATTGTCAGCCTCATCGAGCACGGCCACGAGCCGGTGATGCGCGGCCTGATGATCGATATCAGTGAAACCAAGCGCACGGAAGAAGCCCTGCGCCTGTCGGAGCAGAAGTTCGCCTCGGTGTTCCAGCAATGCCCGGACATCCTGGTGATTGCGCGGCTGTCCGACGGCTGCCTGCTGGAGGTCAACGAAGCCTTTGAGGAACAGATCGGGCTCAAAGCCGAAGACGTCATCGGCCAGACCGCCACCGAACTCAATATCTGGGGTATTCCCGGCGTTGGCCCCGGCCTGCTGCAACGCCTGCAGGCCGGCAGCATTCGCAACCTGGAGATGCCCTTTCGTCGCAGCAACGGGCAGGTGTTCACCGGGCTGATTTCCGCCGAACCGTTCGAACTCGACACCACACCGGCGCTGGTCGTGGTAGTGCGCGACATTACCCAGCTCAAGGAAACCCAACAGCAACTGCAAACCTCCGAAGAGAAGTTCGCCAAGGCCTTCCACGCCTCGCCGGACGGCCTGCTGTTGTCGCGTCAGAGCGATGGCCTGCTGCTGGAAGTCAATGAAGGTTTCAGCCGCATCACCGGTTTCAACAGCGCCATGTCGGTGGACCGTTCGGCACTGGACCTGGGGATCTGGGTCAATCTCAACGAACGCAAACAGATGCTCGACCTGCTGCACCGTGACGGTTTCGTTCGTGACTTCACCTGCCACATCCGCCGCAGCGACGGGCAAATCCGCCTCTGCGAAGTGTCCAGCCGTCCGTTGCCGATCGGCGATGACGACTGCATGCTGACCATCGCTCGAGACATCACGGAACGCCATCTGATGCAGGAAAAACTGCAGCAGGCCGCAACGGTGTTCGAGAGTACCGCCGAAGGCGTGCTGATCACCGATACGCAACAGCACATCAGTGCCGTGAACCGCGCCTTTACCGAAATCACCGGTTACAGCGAAAGCGAGGCGCTCGGCCATACCCCGCGCCTGCTGGCTTCCGGGCTGCACGACAGCGCATTCTATGCAGCGATGTGGCATCAATTGACTGACGAAGGCCACTGGCAGGGCGAGATTTCCAACCGGCGCAAGAATGGCGAGCTGTACCCGAGCTGGCTGACCATCAGCGCCGTGCGCAACCGCGACCGGTTCATTACCCACTTCGTCGCGGTGTTTGCCGATATCTCCAGCCTCAAGCACGCCCAGGCCAAACTCGATTACCAGGCCCACCATGATCCGTTGACCGGCCTGCCGAATCGCACGCTGTTCGAAAGCCGCCTGCTGACGGCACTGAACGGCCAGCAAGAGAACGGCGGTCTGGGCGCGGTGCTGTTCCTCGACCTCGATCGCTTCAAACACATCAACGACAGCCTCGGCCATCCGGTTGGCGACCTGCTACTCAAGGGCATCGCCGTACGCCTCAAGGAACAGTTACGCGATATCGATACCGTGGCGCGACTGGGTGGCGACGAATTCATCATCCTGCTGCCGGGGCTGCAACAGGCCGGCGATGCCGACAACATCGCCACTAAACTGCTGAACTGTTTCGGAGCACCATTCCAGGCCGGCGAGCACGAGTTTTTCATCAGTGCCAGCATCGGTACCAGCCTCTATCCCCGTGACGGCTGCGACGTCGCCACTCTGATCAAGAACGCCGACGCGGCGATGTACCGTTCCAAGGCCAAGGGCCGCAACCGTGTCGAAAGCTACACCCGCGACCTCACCGCCCAGGCCAGCGAACGTGTGGCGCTGGAACATGAACTGCGCCGGGCCATTGAGCGCGAAGAGCTGTACCTCTACTACCAGCCGAAAATCAGCCTCGACGATCACAGCCTGGTCGGGGCCGAAGCCCTGATCCGCTGGCGCCACCCGACCTTCGGTGAGGTGCCCCCGGAACATTTCATACCGCTGGCGGAAGAGAACGGGATGATTCTGCAAATCGGCGACTGGGTGCTGGAAACCGCCTGCCGGCAGATGTTCGAGTGGGGCCAGATCTACGACTCCCTGGGCCCGCTCTCGGTCAACCTCGCCGGCGCACAATTGCGTCAGCCGAACCTGCTGGGGCGCATCGAACAACTGCTCAAGGACAACCGCCTGAGACCGGATTTACTGCAACTGGAAATTACCGAAAACTTCATCATGAGCCAGGCCGAAGAAGCGCTGGCGGTGCTGCACCAACTCAAACACCTCGGCGTGCAACTGGCCATCGACGACTTCGGCACCGGTTATTCCTCGCTGAGTTACCTCAAACGCCTGCCGCTGGACATCCTCAAGATCGACCAGTCTTTCGTCCGCGGCCTGCCCGACGATCCCCACGACGCGGCGATTGTCCGCGCCATCATCGCCCTGGGCCGCAGCATGCAATTCACTGTGATCGCCGAAGGCGTGGAAACCCAGGCCCAACAACAATTCCTCGCCGCCGAAGGCTGCGAGCAGATCCAGGGCTACATCGTCAGCCTGCCGCTGCCACCGGAGGAATTCGCCGCGACGTTTCTTCGCATAGCCGTATCAGATTTTTCGGATAGCACAGCCGAGAAACCGTCGCTATAATCCGCGGCCTACTGAGGGCCTATAGCTCAGTTGGTTAGAGCAGAGGACTCATAATCCTTTGGTCCACGGTTCAAGTCCGTGTGGGCCCACCAAACATGAAAAAGCCGCACATATGTGCGGCTTTTTCGTACCTGCGTGGAGAAGTCCCTTGCCCGACATCCGCCCACCCGTGCTCGATGAAATCGACCGCCAGCTGATCGCTGCCCTGCAAATCAATGCCCGCGAAAGCGTGGCGATGCTGGCCAGGCAATTGGGGATCGCCCGCACGACCGTGACTTCGCGGCTGGCGCGGCTGGAAAAGGCCAAAGTCATCACCGGCTACGGCGTGCGCCTGGGCCAACGCGTGGTGGATGGCGGGTTGCAGGCGTATGTCGGGATCAAGGTGCAGCCGCGCTCCGGCAAAGAGGTGTTGCGCCGGTTGAGTGCGATGGCCCAGGTGCAGCAGTTGTGTGCGGTGAGTGGTGAATTTGATTACGTGGCGTGGCTGCGAACCGATTCGCCGGAACAGCTCGATCAACTTCTGGATCAGATCGGCAGCGTAGACGGCGTCGAGAAGACCACGACCTCGATCATCCTCAGCAGCAAGATTGATCGCGGGCATCCAGTCTGACCAATTTTATCGTCATATTGCAGCGCCAACACTCAAATCGACGACACTTTGCGTCTTATTAACGTGTTCTACGCTCCCTAGAATGGCTGGCATCTTTTCCTATACTCAGACGCGCATCCAGCGTCGGGTCGCCAGCAAGGTCAGCCATGAACAAGAACAATCGCCATCCTGCAGACGGTAAGAAACCGATCACCATTTTCGGCCCGGACTTTCCGTTCGCCTTCGACGACTGGATCGAACACCCCGCCGGTCTGGGCAGCATTCCCGAGCATAACCACGGTGCCGAAGTGGCGATTGTCGGTGCCGGCATCGCAGGTCTGGTGGCCGCTTACGAGCTGATGAAGCTCGGCCTGAAACCCGTCGTTTATGAGGCCTCGAAGCTTGGCGGCCGTCTGCGCTCCCAGGCATTCAACGGCACTGACGGCATCGTCGCCGAACTCGGCGGCATGCGCTTCCCGGTGTCCTCCACCGCGTTCTATCACTACGTCGACAAACTCGGCCTGGAAACCAAGCCCTTCCCCAACCCGCTGACGCCGGCGTCCGGCAGCACCGTGATCGACCTGGAAGGCAAAACCCATTACGCACAGAGCCTGAAGGATCTTCCTGCACTGTTCCAGGAAGTGGCTGACGCCTGGGCCGACGCTCTGGAGGCTGGCTCGCAGTTCGCCGATATACAGCAAGCGATCCGCGACCGCGATGTGCCACGCCTCAAGGAACTGTGGAACACCCTGGTGCCGCTGTGGGACGACCGCACCTTCTACGACTTCGTCGCCACGTCGAAAGCCTTCGCCAAGCTGTCGTTCCATCACCGCGAAGTGTTCGGGCAGGTCGGTTTCGGTACCGGCGGCTGGGACTCGGACTTCCCCAACTCGATGCTGGAAATTTTCCGCGTGGTGATGACCAACTGCGACGATCACCAGCACCTGGTGGTCGGCGGCGTGGAACAAGTGCCACAAGGCATCTGGCGTCATGTGCCGGAGCGCTGCGTGCACTGGCCGCAAGGCACCAGCCTGAAATCGCTGCACCACGGCGCGCCGCGCTCCGGGGTGAAGAAAATCGCCCACGCGCCTGACGGACGTTTCGCGGTCACCGACAACAATGGCGACACCCGCGAATACGCCGCCGTACTGACCACCTGTCAGAGCTGGCTGCTGACCACCCAGATCGAATGCGACGAAACCCTGTTCTCGCAAAAGATGTGGATGGCGCTGGACCGTACGCGCTACATGCAATCGTCGAAGACCTTCGTGATGGTTGACCGCCCGTTCTGGAAGGACAAGGACCCGGAAACCGGCCGCGACCTGATGAGCATGACCCTCACCGATCGCCTGACCCGTGGCACCTACCTGTTCGACAATGGCGACGACAAGCCGGGCGTGATCTGCCTGTCGTATTCTTGGATGAGCGATGCGCTGAAAATGCTCCCGCACCCGGTGGAAAAACGCGTGAAACTGGCGCTGGACGCATTGAAGAAGATCTACCCGAAAGTCGATATCGCCGCACGGATCATCGGCGATCCGATCACCGTGTCGTGGGAAGCCGACCCGCATTTTCTCGGTGCGTTCAAGGGCGCCCTGCCCGGTCACTACCGCTACAACCAGCGCATGTACGCGCACTTCATGCAGGACGACATGCCGCCGGAGCAGCGCGGGATTTTCATCGCCGGCGACGACGTATCGTGGACGCCAGCGTGGGTTGAAGGCGCAGTGCAGACCTCGCTCAACGCGGTGTGGGGAATCATGAAGCACTTCGGCGGGTCCACACATACAGAGAACCCTGGTCCGGGTGATGTGTTCAATGACATCGGCCCGATCGCCCTGCCCGAGTAAGAGGAATCCCTGATGCGTGTAGCCCTTTACCAATGCCCACCGCTGCCTCTGGAACCCGCCGCCAACCTCCAGCGCCTGCAACAACTGGCGATGGAGGCCAAAGGTGCCGACCTGTTGGTGGTGCCGGAGATGTTTCTGACCGGCTACAACATCGGCAAGGAAGCAGTCGCGACGCTGGCCGAGGTCTACAACGGTGAATGGGCGCAGCAAGTCGGGCGGATCGCCAAGGCTGCTGGCCTGGCGATCCTCTACGGATACCCCGAGCGCACGGCGGATGGGCAGATCTACAACGCCGTGCAGTTGATCGATTCGAGCGGTGAGCGCCTGTGCAATTACCGCAAGACGCATCTGTTCGGCGATCTGGATCGTTCGATGTTCAGTCCCGGCGATGGCGAGTTTCCCATCGTCGAACTCAACGGCTGGAAGCTCGGGTTCCTGATCTGCTACGACCTGGAATTTCCGGAAAACGCCCGGCGCCTGGCCCTTGAAGGTGCCGAGCTGATTCTGGTGCCGACGGCGAACATGATTCCTTTCGATTTCATTGCCGATGTTTCTGTGCGCTCCCGCGCTTTCGAAAACCAGTGCTACGTGGCTTACGCCAACTACTGCGGCCGCGAAGGCGACATCCATTACTGCGGGCAAAGCAGCATTGCCGCGCCGGATGGCAGCCGCATCGCCCAGGCCGGGCTGGATGAAGCACTGATCGTCGGTGAGCTGGATCGCCAGTTGATGGTCGACTCCCGCAGCGCCAACCGCTACTTCAACGACCGCCGTCCTGAACTTTACGACGCGCTCAACAAGCGCTAATCCGCTAGCATTGGCACTTCACTGTTCTGGAAGTGCCCATGCCTGCGCCGACTCATCCCCGCCCCCACACCGAAACCCTGGCCAACGGCTTGCGCGTGACCCTGCGTCACGTGCCCGGCCTGAAGCGCAGTGCCGCCGCGTTGCGGGTGGCTGCCGGTAGTCATGACGTGCCGTTGGCATGGCCGGGGCTGGCGCATTTCCTTGAGCATTTGCTGTTTCTCGGCACCGAGCGTTTTCCTGCAGTCCAAGGGCTGATGGCCTACGTGCAAGGTCACGGCGGTCAGATAAATGCCAGCACTCGCGAGCGCACCACCGATTTCTTCTTTGAGTTGCCGCCAGCGTCCTTCAGCGGAGGGCTGGACCGACTGTCAGACATGCTCGCCCACCCGCGTATGAATCCGAACGACCAGTTGCGGGAACGGGAAGTGCTGCAGGCGGAGTTTGTCGCATGGTCCCAGGACACCGCCGCTCAGCAGAAAGAGGCGCTGTTCGAAGGGTTGTCAGCAGCGCATCCGTTGCGTGGCTTTCATGCCGGGAACCGTGACAGCCTGCCAGTAGAGCAAGCGGAGTTTCAGCAGGCGTTGAAAGACTTCCACCAGCAGTTTTATCGCACCGGGCAGATGACACTGAGCCTGGTCGGACCGCAGGACATTGAAGAGCTGCGAACGCTGGCCGAGCAGTTTGCTGCTGCGCTGACACCTGGGGATAAAACTGGGCAGGCAGCGCCCTTTCGCTTGATGGACAACCCGCAGGCAAGTTATCAACAGGTCGGCGAGCGGCACGGCAATCTGCTGTTTGCGCTGGAGGATCTGCCGGAGTCGTCGGCCGAAGCGCTGGCGTTTCTCTGTCACTGGTTGAACAGCGCCAAACCCGGTGGATTGCTCGCGCATTTGCAGCAGCAGGGTCTGGCGCAAGGGTTACAGGCGTCTTTGCTCTATCAGTTTGCCGGGCAGGCTTTGCTGCATCTTCAACTCACTGCGGCATCCGGATCACTCGACGCCATCCGCGCACAATCTCTCGACTGGCTGAGCTTCTTCGCAGCGCAGCAGGACTGGCTGGCATTGCGCGCGGAATACGCGGAACTGCTTCAGCGTCAGCAGCAAGTCAGCGGTGCACTGCAACTGGCGCGGCTCGACAGCGAACAACTCGAAAGCGGCTTTTCCGAATCGGCCGTTGCGGCGCTCAAAGAGATTCTCGGCAAAATCGGCACTGTGGATAACTTCAGCGGTCGCTGGCACCTGCCCGCCGCCAATCCGTTCCTGCGCGCAGCCGAACCGCTGGCCAACGCCGGCCTGATCCGTGGCCAGACCAGCGCCCACCGAGGCTTGCGCACATTCGCTCAGGATCGCTCGCGCACCCGCCGTGAGCGCTCACCGATGCAATTCAGCCAGTCGCTGCCGGATAACACTGACGAAGGTGCGATATATGTGCGCTGGCAGATGGAAGCGGCGGCCACGGCCGAGCTGCAAGCGAAACTGCAACGCAGTCTGCTGGAGGTTTCTGACGACGCGCGTCAGGCCGGGGTCGAGTTGTCCTTCAGCGCCACGGGTAATCAGTGGCTGCTGAAGGTAACCGGTCTGCAGGACACGCTGCCCGTTGTGCTGGAGCACGCGCTGAAATCTCTGACACAAGTGGGCGTCGATTCCTCGAAAGGCGAGCCGCAACCTGCGCTGATACCGATCCGCCGACTGCTCAAGGCATTGCCCGAAAAGTGCCTGCCAGCGGTAGGCGAATCCGATGACGCCGCGCACCTATGGACAACTTCCCGCTGGGACGGTCTGGCGCTGGGACTCAACCCACAAACCCAATCCGCCATGGGCCTGGCCCTGAGTCGCATCCCCGGCACACCGGACAATCAAATTTCCGCACCGTCGGCAATCAACACCGGTTACCTGTGGCGCCAGATCGAAAGTGCTTCCAGCGAACGCGCCTTGTTGCTGTTCTGCCCGACCGCCAGCCAGGAAATCGCTGACGAAGCCGCGTGGCGTCTGCTCGCGCACCTGTGCCAGACGCCGTTCTACCAACGCCTGCGAGTCGAGCTGCAACTGGGTTATGCCGTGTTCAGCGGGTTGCGCCAGATCCATGGCCGGAGCGGATTGTTGTTCGGTGTGCAATCGCCAACGGCCAGCGCTGCGCAATTGCTCGAACACATTCAGCACTTCCTCAACGGCTTGCCGGCCGTTATCGAACAACTCGATGACGCCAGCCTTGACCAGCAACGCCAGACGCTTGCCGATCAGTTCGATGACAGCGTCCTGTCCGGCAAAGAGGCGGCCGAGCTCCTGTGGCAGGCCCGTCTCGCCGGCCACTCGTCGGATTATCTGGTGCAATTGCGTCGCGCCATCGCTCAACTGGATCGCCCGGCTTTACTGGCCGCAGCACAACGCCTGATCCGCGCCGAGGGCGGCTGGCACGGTCTGTCCAGCGACCCTGCGCCAGGCGCGCCATGGCAAGCGGCAAAATGATCATTACCGGGGCTGCAAGGAGCTTTCTCAAAGATTCACGGGCAAACCCCCTGAAATTTTGAGTAACATAGCCACCTAACTATTTGGAACATCTCAGCGCTGCCGTGGACTATACCTATGGATAGCGCTATCTCACCCACCTGAAGAAGGAGTCACCCGATGGCCTGGACCAAACCTGCCTACACCGACCTGCGTATCGGCTTCGAAGTCACCATGTACTTCGCCAGCCGCTGAGTTCTGCCTCGTCAGAATTGCAGTGCAACGCCTCGGCTCGCCGGGGCGTTTTATTTTCAGCGTTGAAATGATGGAGCGTTCATGTTCGTCCAGATTCTGGGTTCGGCCGCCGGTGGCGGTTTTCCGCAGTGGAACTGCAACTGCGTCAATTGCGCCGGTTTTCGCGATGGCAGCCTGAATGCCAAGGCCCGTACCCAATCGTCCATCGCGATCTCCGATGACGGCGTGAACTGGGTGCTGTGCAATGCCTCGCCGGACATCCGCGCGCAGCTCCAGAGCTTCGCCCCGATGCAACCGGGCCGTGCCCTGCGCGACACCGGCATCAGCGCGATCATCCTGATGGACAGCCAGATCGACCACACCACCGGCCTGCTCAGCCTGCGCGAAGGCTGCCCGCATCAGGTCTGGTGCACGGACATGGTCCACGAAGACCTGAGCACCGGTTTCCCGCTGTTCACCATGCTCAAGCACTGGAACGGCGGGCTGGACTGGAACCGCATCGAACTCGACCAGAGCTTCACCGTCGCCGCGTGCCCGAACCTGCGCTTCACCCCGCTGCCGCTGCGCAGCGCCGCACCGCCCTACTCGCCGCACCGCTTCGACCCGCATCCGGGCGACAACATCGGCCTGATCATCGAAGACCTCAGCACCGGCGGCAAACTGTTCTACGCGCCGGGCCTGGGCAAGGTCGATGCGCCGTTGCTGGAAATCATGGCCGGCAGCGACTGCGTACTGGTGGACGGGACAATGTGGGACGACGATGAAATGCAGCGTCGTGGCGTCGGCACCCGCACCGGCCGTGAAATGGGCCACCTGGCGCAGAACGGTCCCGGCGGCATGCTCGAAGTGCTGGAACAGCTTCCCGAGCAGCGCAAGGTGCTTATCCACATCAACAACACCAACCCGATTCTCGACGAAGACTCCCCGGAGCGCGCGGAACTGGTGCGGCGCAATGTTGAAGTGGCGTATGACGGCATGAGCATCGTCCTGTAACAAATGGCCCGGAGAACCGCAATGACCGACATCCCGCTGTCCCCCGCCGAATTCGAAGCGGCCCTGCGCGCCAAGGGCGCCTACTACCACATCCATCACCCGTATCACGTGGCGATGTATGAAGGTCGGGCTACCCGCGAGCAGATCCAGGGCTGGGTCGCCAACCGTTTCTACTATCAGGTGAACATCCCCCTGAAAGACGCGGCGATCCTGGCTAACTGCCCGGATCGCGAAATCCGCCGCGAGTGGATTCAACGCCTGCTCGACCACGACGGCGCTCCCGGTGAGGACGGCGGCATCGAAGCCTGGCTGCGTCTCGGCCAGGCCGTCGGCCTCGATCCGGATCAACTGCGCTCCCAGGAACTGGTGCTGCCCGGCGTGCGTTTTGCCGTGGACGCCTACGTCAACTTTGCCCGCCGCGCCAGTTGGCAGGAAGCCGCCAGCAGCTCGCTGACCGAGCTGTTCGCGCCGCAGATCCACCAGTCGCGTCTCGACAGCTGGCCGCAGCATTACCCGTGGATCGACCCGGCCGGCTACGAGTATTTCCGTACGCGCCTCGGTCAGGCACGGCGCGATGTCGAACATGGTCTGGCGATCACGCTGGAGCACTACAAGACGCGCGAAGGCCAGGAGCGGATGCTGGAAATTCTCCAGTTCAAACTGGACATCCTTTGGAGCATGCTCGATGCCATGAGCATGGCCTACGAACTGAACCGCCCGCCGTATCACAGCGTGACCGATCAACGGGTCTGGCATAAAGGAATCGCCTTATGAGTTTCGACCGCAGCAAGACCCCGACCTGGCGTCCCGGCTACCGCTTCCAGTACGAACCGGCGCAGAAAGGCCACGTGCTGCTGTACCCGGAAGGCATGATCAAGCTCAACGAAAGTGCCGCACTGATCGGCGGCCTGATCGACGGAGAGCGGGATGTCGCGGCGATCATCGCCGAACTCGACAGACAGTTCCCCGGCGTTCCCGAGCTCGGTGACGACATCGAGCAATTCATGGAGATTGCCCGTGCGCAGCACTGGATCGAACTTGCCTGAGTCATCGGTGCAAGTCCCGGCCAAACCGGAAATCGGCTTGCCGCTGTGGCTGCTCGCCGAACTGACTTACCGCTGCCCGCTGCAATGCCCGTATTGCTCCAATCCGCTGGACTTCGCCGAACAGGGCAAAGAGCTGAGCACCGAGCAGTGGATCAAGGTATTTCGCGAGGCGCGGGAGATGGGCGCGGCGCAACTGGGCTTTTCCGGGGGCGAACCGCTGGTGCGTCAGGACCTCGCCGAGCTGATCCGTGAAGCGCGTCAGCTGGGTTTCTACACCAACCTGATCACCTCCGGCATCGGCCTGACCGAGCAGAAGATCAGCGACTTCAAGAAGGCCGGGCTCGATCACATCCAGATCAGTTTCCAGGCCAGCGACGAGCAAGTGAACAACCTGCTCGCCGGCTCGAAAAAAGCCTTTGCGCAGAAACTGGAAATGGCCCGCGCCGTGAAGGCCCACGGCTATCCAATGGTGCTGAATTTCGTCACCCATCGGCACAACATCGACAAGATCGACCGCATCATCGAGCTGTGCATCGCGCTCGAAGCGGACTTCGTCGAGCTCGCCACCTGCCAGTTCTACGGCTGGGCACAGCTCAATCGTGTCGGCCTGTTGCCGACCAAAGAGCAACTGGTCCGCGCCGAACGCATTACCAACGAATACCGCGCCAGGCTGGAAGCCGAAGGGCATCCGTGCAAGCTGATTTTCGTCACCCCGGACTATTACGAAGAGCGGCCAAAAGCCTGCATGAATGGCTGGGGCAGTCTGTTTCTGACGGTCACGCCGGACGGCACCGCCCTGCCCTGTCATGGCGCCCGACAGCTGCCGGTACAATTTCCCAATGTGCGCGACCACAGCATGCAGCACATCTGGTACGACTCGTTCGGCTTCAACCGTTTTCGCGGTTATGACTGGATGCCCGAGCCGTGCCGCTCCTGTGACGAGAAAGAACAGGACTTCGGCGGCTGCCGCTGCCAGGCCTTCATGCTCACTGGCGATGCCAGCAATGCCGATCCGGTGTGCAGCAAGTCCGAACATCACGGCGTGATCCTCAAGGCCCGCGAAGAAGCCGAGCACGCCACCCAGACCATCGAACAACTGGCCTTTCGCAATGAACGAAACTCGCGCCTCATCGCCAAAGGCTGAGCCTTTCAGCGCCACTGCCGCGGTTGCTGCCGGCGTGGATTTCGCCGAATTGCAGCTCGGCGCCCATGGTTTGTTCTGGAACGAATACCGGCCGGCAGACGCCGCGTGCCGGATCTGGCACTGGCGCGATGGCGTGGCGAAATGTCTGACGCCTGCGGGTTTCAGCGTGCGCAGCCGGGTGTACGAATATGGCGGTGGGGCGTTTTGTCTGACGCCGGATGGCGTGGTTTTCGTCAACGAGGCGGATCAGCAGCTGTATCGCCAGACGCTGGATGGCGAGCCCGTGGCATTGACGTCGGGCGAGTATCGATATGGCGATCTGCACTTTGCCAACGGGCAGGTGCTGGCCGTTGAAGAGGACGGTGATCGCCATCGGTTGGTCGCTATCGATCTGGCGAATGGCGACCGCCGTACGCTGGTTGAAGGCGCAGACTTTTACGCATCGCCGATCATCAGCCCGGACGGTCAGCGCCTGGCGTGGATCGAATGGAGCCGTCCGCATCAGCCGTGGACGTCCACCCGTTTGATGCTCTCCGAGCGTTCGGAAAACGAGTTTTCTGCCCCCCGTTGCGTGGCTGGTGAATCGATTGAAGAGTCGATCCAGCAACCGCGCTTCGATGCCAGTGGCCGATTGGGCTGTCTGACTGATCGTGTCGGATATTGGCAGCCGTGGATCGAGTCCGCAGACGGTTTGCGAATGCTGCCCTGTGCCGAAGCCGATCACGCGCCGGCGCCGTGGCAACTCGGCGGCTGCACCTGGCTGCCCATCGACGAAGGCTTTTTGGCAAGTTGGAGCGAAGGCGGTTTCGGTCGTCTGGCACTCAACGGCGAAGACTTCACCGGCGACTACAGTCGCTTCCGTCATCTGGCGGTCGATGATCAATTCATTTACTGCATCGCCGCTTCACCGATCAGCCCTTCAGCGGTACTCGCCATTGATCACGAGTCGCGTGAAGTGAAAGTGCTGGCCGGTGGCGTCGCACCGTTGCCCCCCGAACGCATCAGCCGTCCGCAAACCCTGCGCTATCCCAGCGGTTCAGGTGAAGCACACGGTTTCTTTTACCCGGCCATCAATGGCGATGACAAACCGCCGCTGGTGGTGTTCATTCACGGCGGCCCGACGTCGGCGTGCTACCCGATGCTCGACCCGCGCATCCAGTACTGGACGCAACGCGGCTTCGCCGTCGCCGACCTCAACTACCGCGGCAGCAGCGGCTATGGCCGGGATTATCGGCAAGCGTTGCATCTGAGCTGGGGCGCGGTGGATGTCGAAGATGCCTGTGCGGTGGTCGCTTACCTGAATGATCGCGACATGATCGACGGCGAGCGTGCGTTTATCCGCGGCGGCAGCGCCGGTGGTTACACAACGCTGTGCGCACTGGCGTTCCATCAAGTGTTCCGCGCCGGCGCCAGCCTGTACGGCGTCAGCGACCCGGTAGCGCTTGGCCGCGCGACACACAAGTTCGAAGGCGATTACCTGGACTGCCTGATCGGCGATCCCGAGCAAGACGCCGAACGCTACGCCGCCCGCACGCCGTTGCTGCACGCCGGCATTATTCGCGTACCGGTGATTTTCTTTCAGGGTGAACTGGACGCCGTGGTCGTGCCGCAACAGACCCGCGACATGGTCGCGGCCCTGGAGCACAACGGCATCGAGGTCGAAGCGCATTACTACGCCGACGAACGCCACGGCTTCCGCCGGGCCGTCAATCAGGCCCATGCGCTGGAGCAGGAATGGCGTTTCTATCGGCGAGTGATGGGCCTGGCGGACTGAAACTCAGCGCTTGGCGATGATGTACACCGCGTGCACGATCCCCGGGATGTAACCGCACAGCGTCAGCAGGATATTCAGCCAGAACGCGCCGCCGAACCCGACCTGCAGAAACACACCCAGCGGCGGCAAGATAATGGCGATGATGATGCGGATGAAGTCCATGGGGCAGCTCCTGATTGGGGGCTGGCTCGACTGAGCCATACAAGCTAATCGACCTGTGCCGTTTGTCAGGGTTCAGTGCTATTGCATTCAAGCCAGAATTTGCAGACCGTGTTTCTGCACGATACTGAGCAGCTTCAAGGCCATGCCGCTTGGGTGCTTGTCTCCTGATTCCCATTGCTTGACGGTCGACGCACTGGTGTTCAAATAACGAGCGAACACTGGCTGACTGACGTTGTTCCGCTCGCGCAGTGCCTTGATTTGTTCCGCCGGGATCGCATCGGGAACCGCTGCAAGACACGACTCATCAAACTCACGCATCGTTGCCTTGCTGATCGCGCCGACTGCATACAGGGCATTGGCCGACTCGTGAACGGATTCAAACACGTCACTTTTGAATTTTTTACTCATGAGTTATCTCCACAAACGCCTTCATGACCAACAAGTCTTGAATCTGCTCTTCGGTAAGTTGCGCATAGGCTTTCGCCAGTTTGCGCAGCTCCTTCAGCTCGGCAGAATTGATGTTGCTCCGATCCTTTTTGGCGAACAGCACCTGATAAATCCAGTAGTGCCCGCTTTTGGCCAGAACAATCGAACGGTGACGGTTCTCGTTCAGGCGCTTCTTCCAGACTCCGCCTCCCAGATTGTCCGCTTGACCCTCAAGCATCTCGGCAAAAGCCTCGCGGAGCTCTTCGTCGGTGATCCATGCTTTGCTGGCTTGTATCGCAAAACCTTTTGTCTTGAACAACCTGAACGACATCGGTATCCCGTCCAAAAAACATACCACTCAGTGGTATAGATTACAAAGCCCGTCTTTCGACAATTTTGGTCTGCTGGCATCGGCAATCCTTGCCGAGGCGCACTAAAGAAACACCGCAGTTGCCAACCCTCAAGCACTAAACCGCGCTCGCAAAACCCGGCCACAAAAAAACGCCCCACGCCAAAAGAATCAGGCGTGGGGCGTGCGTTATACCGCGAGACGGTTCTTGAATTCGGGTGGAAAACTTCAGCTCAGACGGCAATCCCTTTTCGGCATTGCAGTTGCGCCGTGCGTACCCGGGAGAAGGCGCGGGCCAGGCGCAGGAGCATTTCGTCGATATTGGCCTTACTGACGGTGAGCGCCGGAGTGAAGCGCAGGCAGTTGGCTTGTGGTGCGTTGAGCAGCAAGCCTTCATGGAGCGCGGCTTTGACGACGGCCTCGGCGGAGTCTTCCGACAGGGTCAGCCCCCAGAACAGCCCTTGCCCGCGCAACTCGCCATGTTCATAACGATGGGCCAGACGGGCGAGCCCTTCACGCAGATGCTGGCCGTTGTCCCGGATCTGTTCGAGGAAGGCGCGGTCCTGCACGCTGTCGAGTACCAACAGGCCGGCGGCGGTCATCAGGGCGTTGCCGTGATGCGTACCGCCCAGCTCGCCGAAGTCGAAACAGCAGGCCTTGCCTCGTGCCAGCAGCGCAGCCAGCGGTACGCCACCGCCAAGGCCCTTGCCGAGCACGACGATATCGGCGCGCACGCCGTAGGACTGTTCGGCGAGCAAGGTGCCACAGCGGCCGATGCCGGTCTGCACTTCGTCGAGGATCAGCAGAATTCCCAGTTCACGGCACAGGCGCTCGACACCCTTGAGGTAATGCTCGGTCGCTGGAATGACACCGGCATCGCTCTGGATCGGTTCGAGCATGATCGCCACGGTCTGCGCATCGACGGCTGCATGCAGCGCCGGCAGGTCGTTGAACGGCACCAGATCGAAGCCCGGCAGCAGCGGTGCGAAGCGATTGTGCAGGTTGCAACTGTCCGACGCCGAAATCGTCGCCAGACTACGTCCGTGACAGCCTTGTCTGGCGACAATGATCCGCGAGGCGCCGCCGCGATGCAGCTGGCCCCATTTGCGCGCCAGTTTGATCGCGGCTTCACAGGCTTCGCTGCCACTGTTGAGTAGATACGCCTGATCGCTGGAAGTGCTGGCACACAAACGCTCGGCGAGGCTGAGCATGCCGCGGTTGTGCAGATTGAATCCGGGATTGATCAGGGCCTGTGCCTGGCTGGCGATGGCTTTGACCAGCGCCGAAGGGCTGTGGCCCAGGCTGTTGGCGCCGCCGGCCTGGGAAAAGTCCAGGTAGGCGCGATCATTGCTGTCCCATAACCAGGAACCCTGGCCGCGAACGAATACCTGCTGCGGGCGCTCGACGCTGGGCATCAGACGCTCGGCATTCAGGCCGTCAGCGGCATCCGATTCACGGGTTTCAAAAGCCAGGTCATCGAGGCTCGGCGTCTGGCGCCGCAAGCTGAACAGATTCATTGAAAAAAACCTCGATTGAGGTTTTTTGAACTGCCTATGTAAACACTTTCGAAGCAAACGCTGGTCATTGCGCTTTCCGGCCCTGTAAGCCTTGTGAATGCGGTTAGACTAGGCGTCTTCAAGGCGCCGAGCCATTTCGATTTCCCAGCATTTTCGATAAGTATCACTTATGGATTTCAAACAACTGCGTTATTTCGTCGCGGTCTACGAAGAAGGCCATGTCGGGCGTGCCGCCGAGCGCCTGTCGATCTCTCAACCCGCGTTGTCTCAGCAGATCCGCCATCTGGAGCAGAACCTCGACGTCACCCTGTTCGAACGCAGCAGCAAACGCCTGCTGCCGACCCTGGCCGCCCACACGCTGTACAACCACGCGCTGCCATTGCTCGACGGCATGCAGCGGGCGCGTGAAGCGCTGGGCAATTTCAAGGGCCAGGCGCTGCGTACACTGGCGATCGGTGTGCTGCAAACCGTGCACACCAGCCTTGTGCCGCAAATGCTTGAGCGGGTGCGCAAGGCCCAGCCCCATCTGGTAGTACAGATTTATGAACTGACGGGACTGGAGATCGAGCGGCGCCTGCTCAATGGTTCGCTGGACATCGGCATCAGCTATCTGCCGCCCCGCCAGCCGGGTCTGCACGGCGTAATGCTGTACGAAGACGAACTGACACTGGTCATCCCGGCGGATCATCCGTTGCGGGAATTCAAGAAAGTCTCGATGAGCCAGGCCGCAGAATTGCCCATGTTGCTGCTGGGCGAGGAATTCCAGATCCGCCAGATCTGGCAGGCGCAACTGGCCAGCCTCGGGCGACGCCCGCAAGTACAGGCAGAACTGAACAATATGGTGGGGATTCTCGACAGCCTGCCGCACACGCGGTTGGCGACAGTGTTGCCGGGGCGCTCACAGAAGGAGTACGACGATCAGGACCTGATGTGGAAACCGATCAGCGAACCCCGGGTGCCGCTGAAGGTGGGCCTGGTGTGTCGCGATGTGCAGCGTCAGCAGGCGTCATTGGCCTTGCTGCGAACGTTGCTGGAGGAAGTGATGCAGCGCGAGGAAAAACCGCTCAAAGCTGCGCCAGGTCTGGATTCGCTGAGCTGAAAACTTTTCTGCGGGCATAAGAAAACCCCGCCGAAGCGGGGCTTTGCAGACTGTTTCCCTGACATCCATTTCACTCCGCCACCCTGGCAGAATCCTTACGTGTCCGTGTTGTTGCTTTGCGCTTCCTGCGCTACGTCCATGGAAAGTAGATTAGCTCTGGATCCAATCTACGCCTATGGGAGAACAGCAGCACGTCATGTAAGAGATCGCTTACATGACGTTACATCATCAGAACTGCGCAGCATCCAGCAGGAACAGCGACTCGCTGCCAGCTTTGACCGACGCGCTCAGCGAGTGAATCCGCGGCAGCAGACGGGCGAAGTAGAACCGCGCGGTGCCGAGCTTGCTCGCGTAGAAGTCGTCTTGCGCTTCTTTGCCCAGCGATGCCTTGGCCATCAACGCCCACATGTAGGCGTAAGCGGTGTAGCCAAAGGCTTGCAGATACTCGACCGACGCCGCACCGATTTCGTTCGGGTTGGTCTTCGCCCGGTCCAACAGCCACGAAGTCAGCTCGTCGAGGTTGTCGACGGCGTCATTCAGCGGATTGGTGAACTCGCCCAGATCAGCACTGGCAGTCGCGGTGAAATGGCGGATCTCGTTGGCAAACAACTTGTAGAACGCGCCGCCACTACCAACGATCTTGCGGCCCACCAGGTCAAGCGCCTGAATGCCGTTGGTGCCTTCGTAGATCTGGGTGATGCGCACGTCACGCACCAGTTGCTCCTGGCCCCACTCACGGATGTAGCCGTGGCCGCCGAAGATCTGCTGGCCGTGGACGGTGGTTTCCAGACCCAGATCGGTCAGGAATGCCTTGGCCACTGGCGTCAGCAAGGCAACCAGATCTTCCGCACGCTTGCGGGTGGCGGCGTCTTCGCTGAACTTGGCGGTATCGAGTTGCATCGCCACGTAGGTGGAGAACGCACGGCCACCTTCGTTCGAGGCTTTCATGGTCAGCAGCATGCGACGCACGTCCGGGTGGACGATGATCGGGTCAGCGACCTTGTCCTTGTTCTGCGCGCCGGTCGGCGAACGGCTTTGCAGACGGTCGCGGGCGTATTCGATGGCGTTCTGGTACGAGCGCTCGCCGGTGGCCAGGCCCTGGATACCGACGCCCAGACGCTCGTAGTTCATCATGGTGAACATCGCGGCCAGGCCTTTGTTCGGCTCGCCGACCAGGTAACCCACGGCTTCGTCGAAGTTCATCACGCAGGTGGCCGAAGCCTGGATGCCCATCTTGTGTTCGATCGAACCGCAGTTCGCCGGGTTACGCGCGCCCAGGCTGCCATCGGCATTGACCATGAACTTCGGCACCAGGAACAGCGAAATGCCTTTTGGGCCCGCCGGTGCGTCCGGCAGCTTGGCCAGCACCAGGTGGATGATGTTTTCGGTCAGGTCGTGCTCACCGCCGGTGATGAAGATCTTGGTGCCGCTGACCTTGTAGGAACCGTCGGCCTGAGGCTCGGCCTTGGTGCGGATGATGCCCAGGTCAGTACCGGCATGCGGTTCGGTCAGGCACATGGAACCGGCCCAGACGCCGGCGTACATGTTCGGCAGGTACGCGGCTTTCAGCTCTTCGCTGGCGTGGGCGTTGATCGACAGGCAGGCGCCGGCCGTCAGCATCGGGTACAGACCGAAGGACAGGCTGGCGGAGTTGACCATTTCTTCGACCTGAGCCGACACGGCTTTGGGCATGCCCATGCCGCCGTATTCCGGATCACCGCCAACACCGACCCAGCCGCCTTCGGCATAAGTCTGATAGGCCTGTGGGAAACCGGCCGGCGTGGTGACGGCACCGTCGGCCCAGTGGCAGCCTTCTTCGTCGGCCGCACGGCTCAGGGGCGCGATGCTTTTGCTGGTGACCTTGCCGGCTTCTTCGAGAATGGCTTCAACGGTTTCCGCGTCGACGGTCTCGGCCAGGGCCGGCAGTTCAGCCCAGAGTTTGGCGACTTCGAACACTTCATTGAGGACGAAGCGCATATCGCGCAGCGGCGCTTTGTAGTCAGCCATGGCAAACCTCGCAAAGATCTAAACAGGTGATTCGTGGAAGGGTGATTTCGTTGAGCTGGAGTGTAACCCAACAACTTTTGCGACACATAGGGTCAGGCCATGACTGTTTTGTTATTTTTAGTCACCACCTTGTACTCAAAAAGAAGCCCGCAATCAGCGGGCTCTTTTGTTTAACAGTGGCGTGTTACAGCGAGAACAACTGCGCCGGCAATTTCATCAGGCATTCGCTGCCCGCCTCGATCGCCGCACGATGCGCCGCAGTACGTGGCAACAGCCGCTTGAAGTAAAACTCGCAAGTCGCCAGTTTGCCCTGGCAAAAATCGCCATCACCCTCGCCCGACTCCAGCTGTGCCTGGGCGACCAGCGCCATCCGCAGCCACAAATAGCCGAGGACGATGTAACCGCTGTACATCAGGTAATCCACCGACGCGGCGCCGACTTCATCCGGGTTCTTCATCGCCGCCATGCCGACCTGCATGGTCAGTTCGCCCCACTGCTGATTGAGGCTATCGAGCTGCGCCACAAACCCGCCCAATTGCGCATGCCCGGCATTCGCTGCACAGAATTTGTGGACGATTTTGGTGAAGTTGCGCAGCAGCTTGCCCTGGCTGCCAAGGACTTTGCGCCCCAGCAGATCCAGCGCCTGAATGCCGTTGGTGCCCTCGTAGATCGGTGCAATCCGGCAGTCGCGAACCAGTTGCTCCATGCCCCACTCACGGATGAAACCGTGGCCACCGAACACCTGCATGCCGTGGTTGGTCACCTCCAGCCCGGTGTCGGTCATGAACGCCTTGCAGATCGGGGTCAGAAACGCCAACAGGTCTTCGGCCTCCTGACGCGCGTCGGCGTCCGGGCTCAGGTGCGCGACATCGAGCATCTGCGCAGTGAAATAGGTCAGCGCGCGGTTGCCTTCGTTGAAGGCTTTCATGGTCAGCAGCATGCGCCGCACGTCCGGGTGGACGATGATCGGATCCGCCGGTTTGTCCGGAGCTTTGGCGCCGGTCAAGGCACGCATCTGCAGGCGATCGTTGGCGTATTTGATTGCGCCCTGGAAACTCGCCTCGCCCAGACACAGCCCTTGCATCCCGGTGCCGAGGCGCGCGTGGTTCATCATGGTGAACATACAGTTCAGGCCTTTGTTCGGCTCGCCGATCAGGAAACCTTTGGCGTCATCGAAATTCAGCACGCAGGTGGCCGAGGCCTTGATGCCCATCTTGTGTTCGATCGAACCGCAGGAAACGCCGTTGCGCGCCCCCGCCTCACCGGCTGCATCCGGCAGGAATTTCGGCACGATAAACAGCGAAATCCCCTTGGTCCCGGCCGGTGCGTCCGGCAGTTTGGCCAACACCAGATGAATGATGTTGTCGCTCATGTCGTGCTCGCCGGCAGAGATGAAAATCTTGCTGCCGGTGATCGCATAGCTGCCGTCGGCCCGGGGCACAGCGCGGGTCTTGATGATGCCCAGGTCGGTGCCGCAGTGGGCTTCGGTCAGGCACATGGTGCCGGTCCACTGACCCGCAGTGAGTTTGCGCAGATAGGTGTTTTTCTGCTCCTCGGTGCCGTGGGCGTGGATCGCCGACATGGCACCGTGGGTCAGGCCCGGGTACATGCCCCAGGAGGTGTTGCTGGACGCAACCATTTCGCTGATCACCAGCCCCAGCGAACTCGGCAGGCCCTGGCCGCCGTAGGCCGGATCCGCCGCCAGACCGTGCCAGCCGCCTTCCACGTATTGTGCGAAGGCTTGCTTGAAGCCTGCAGGCGTGGTCACCACACCGTTGTCGAAATGGCAGCCTTCTTCGTCACCGCTGCGATTGAGCGGTGCCAGAACGTTCTCACAGAACTTCGCGCCCTCGTCGAGGATCGCGTTGACCATGTCCGGGCTGGCGTCGTGGGCGCCGAGGGCCGCGTACTGGGTGTGAAAGTCGAAGACGTGGTCGATCAGAAAGCGCATGTCGCGCAGGGGAGCTTTGTACTCGGGCATGGTGCTTCTCCGTCAGCAGATCGTTTCAACCTACTGCCGGCCACCCTGCCCCACAATCACTGTCCAGACGCTGAATGCGCCGTCATCACTCAACCTGCGGCGCTGTCCATGCGCACTGCGCCACGGCGGTTCTGCCCGAACGCCATCACGCAGTTTCGCCCCGCGCCCTTGGCGGCGTAGAGCGCCTGGTCGGCGGACTTGAGCACGTCTTCCGGGGTGCGCTGCTCGATCCGTTCGGCGACACCGATACTGACCGTGACCGATACGCTGGACGCACCGGAGCCGCCCCGTCGCTGACGCCCCTGCTGATCGTCCTGCGGGCGGTTTTCCTGATTGCGCAGCTGGATGTTGTAGGACGCGATCGACTCACGGATGACTTCCAGGTGCGGCATGCACTCTTCAAGGGTCTTGCCTGCAAACACCAGGGCGAATTCCTCGCCACCGTAGCGATACGCCCTGCCGCCACCGCTGATTTTGGACAGCTTGCTGGCCACCAGTCGCAACACCTGGTCACCCACATCGTGACCATGGGTGTCGTTGAATTTCTTGAAGTGATCGACGTCGCTCATCGCCAGCACATAGTTGCGACCCAGACGCTGCATCCGTTCGTTGAGTGCGCGACGACCCGGCAGACCGGTGAGCTCGTCGCGGAAGGCCATTTGATAGGCCTCATGCGCTACGGCCGCCGCAATCATCAGCATCACCTGGCTGCACATGATGTTCAGGGTGAACGGCAGGATGAAGGTTTTCGGCAGCATCCAGAACACCCCGAGCAACCCCACCAGTTGCGCCGCGTGCAGCGGACGCGGATTGCGCCAGTACTGCCAGGCCAGCAACAGGAACGCCGAGAGGAACACCGGATAGGACATCTGGATCAGGCTCATCCACGCGCCGTGCAAGGCCGGCCAGCGAATCTCCGAGAGCCACATCAGCAACGCCTGGGGATAACTTTGTTCCAGACCCAGCGCTACGCTGCCGAAGGCCAGCAATACCGCGAAGCGCGCCACCATGTCCTGAAACAGGTGCGTGCGTTCCTGCCACGCGGCGAACAGCCCGAACAACAAGGGCAGCAGCAGGCAGACCAGATGGAACACCACGGCCGCGTCTTCGCGCACCTTGCCGTTGTCACGGTAATAGTCGGTCTGGGTGTCGAGCAAAAAGTAGGCGATGTACACCGTGACCATCAGAAACAGTTCGCGCTGGCGTCGGTAAACCGCGCAATACGACCCGCCCAGCAACAGCACCAGGGTTGGCAGCACGTTGAACAGCGAGGTGAAGAACACGTTGAGGTCTTTGACGTACGCAGCCGCCAACCCCGCAAGCAACAACAGCAGTGAAGGTATGAAATGACTGAAACGTACAGCGGAAGAACGCGGCAAGGGTAAAGCTCCGACCGTCTTGGCAAAGAGATGGCATTGTGCCTGCAATGTGGCCAGTTAAGCACACACAATGTGATCCAGATCACAGGTTGTCTCTTTAACGGCCGGATCCCCTGGTTTCTGAGCCTCCAATCAAGGTTTTTTCCTTGGCGGGCATGAAACTTTCGTCATGGCCACCATGCGTGATGGCCATGACGGTCATTTCCCTCAAAGATCGTTGTAGAACGGCTGCAACGGCCCCTCCGCCGCCGGACGGCCTTCAGCGCCATAAGGCTTGAGATTGAGCACTGCATCCGTTGCCTGGCGGGTCGTGACTTTCGGACTGGCCGGGCGCTGGGTCACGGCACTTTCATCACCGACATGGCCCTGCGCAATCACCAGCGACGGATGATCGAATGGCGCCCGTTCCCAGGCTACACGTGGATCGGTCAGGCCGACTTCCATGAATTTCACCAAGGCGTCGATTTCGTCGGGCGTCAGGTTCAGCGCCGTCATGTCCGGGTCGAGGTTGGAGGTGTTGTGCTGATTCACCGCCGGGTGCTCGAAACCGCTGGTGTTGTTGGCATCCTCGCCGCGCCGGTCGCCGCCACGGTTGTAGAACTCCATGACCTGCTTGAGCGTGGCGCGACTGCCGTTGTGGAAGTACGGGCCGGTCAAGGCAATGTTACGCAGGGTCGGGGTCTTGAACGCGCCATCCACCGAATCGCGGAACCCGACATTCGGCTTGAGCGTGGCATCGCACGGAATCGCCGCACTCAGCGGTGCTTCGAAGGTGCACACGTCGACATCCAGCGGATCGACGGATTTTCCGCCCTGCAACACCGTGTTGTACTGACGGGTGAACGACCACGGATTGCCCCAGGCATCCGCACCGCCGAGGGCCAGATCTTCCGAGGTCGGGCGGACACCAGTGTTGTAGAAGCCGTTGTCATAGAGCGTGGTCAGGTTGTCGGCCATCACCATCCGTTCGATGCGCTCACGCGGGTGCATCAGCAAGCGGCTGGCCGCGTTGGTCAGCTCCGGCCCGCCATGGCAATTGACGCATTTGCCCTTGCCGAGGAACAGGTTCATGCCCTCGACCTGTTGCGCGGTCATGGCGGTGTGGTCGCCTTGCAGGTAGGCATCGATCGGTGCCTGATCGGAGATCAGCGTGGCTTCGTACATCTGGATCGCCAGGCCGAAGAACAGCGGGAAATTGGCTTCCATCTGGGTGTACGGCGCGCCGCCCACCAACACGTTTTGCGTGGCGTTCCACAGCCGGGGCTGGAAGGCATTCTTGATCAGTTCGCGATAAGTCGGACGCCGCGCACCGGACACTGGGCCAAGCACTGAATCGCTGGACGAAATCCGTTGCTGCTTGAGCATCAGCGTGTCGAGCATCCGGCGACCGATGTCGGCAAAGGTACGGCCACCGCAGGACATTTCCACCGGGCTACCGGGCGGGCCGACAGCTTGCGAGGCGGCGGAAGCATCGTTGAGCGCCAGCCTTACTTTGGTCGCGACCATGCTGCGTTCGCTGGTCACGTAGATCCCCGCATCCGGGTCGCGATTGCCGAACGGCGAAAACCCGTTGAACACGTTGTTGGCCCGGCCGTCCCAGAAGTTGCGCACGTTGAACGCGGCGTTGATCACCGACGGCGCGTTGCGACCGGTGCTGCGCCGTACGTTGATGCCGCCGACCTGAAACAGGCCGTCCGGCTGCTGGGTGCATTTGTCGAATCGCGGCTGGTTGGGTTTGACGAAGTTGGCATCGAACACGCCCTGTGAACCGACCACATCGTCAGTCGAGAAAACGATCGGTGAGTTGCGCTCCAGCGGATTGCTCAGCACATGAGTCGGAAAGTCGGTTTTCTTCAGCGTGTAGTTCGGCCCGCCCTTGCCGCCGGACAACGTTGAGTAGGTCGCCACGTCACCTGGAATGTCGGAGGCCGCAAACGGCTTGTTGAAAATCGACGCGACGTTGGCGTTGGTGTTGGCCTGGCCGGGGTTGAGCTGGTTGGTGATGCGGTGATCGACACCGGCATGGTAGTGGCAGGAGGCGCATGCAGTCGCGCCGTCGCTGCCGATCTCCATGTCCCAGAACAACGCCTTGCCCAACAGGATTGCGGCAGAGCGGTTGAGCACGTAGTCGGTCATCAAGTCGACCTTGCGTCCGCCTTCGGTCCCGGACGGATCGGGCGGCACCATCCCGCGCAACGACTGCAGCGACGGAACCTCCGGCACGGGAGGATCGACTTCGGCGGGGTCGGCGGCCCATGCGCTGTGGACTGACAGCGCGATGGGTAACCAGAAGGTCAAACGAGCGAGTCGACTGATGTTCATAGGCTTCACCCTGACTGTTGTTGTTAAGTGCCGGGGCGTCATGCTTCTTTGAGCAGGCAGTTCTCGTTAGCACCGGTAATTCGGGCAGTGCAATTAATTGGCCACTCCTCTGGAAACATCTTGAATCAATAAGCACAGGGGATCGGCTGAGCAAAGCCGTCATCAACGCTGGGGAATCAGCCCCGGGATTGGGGAAATCCGGGCACAAAAAAAACCGCTGCCCCCGAAGGGGCAGCGGTTTCTGGAACGACCGCGTTAAGGCTTAGTAGCCCAGCGAGAAGTTCTCTTCCTTCATGTCCATCAGGTTGTTGGCACCCGACAGCATGGTTGCCACGTGCGTACGGGTACGCGGCAGGATGCGCTGGAAGTAGAAGCGCGCGGTTTGCAGCTTGGCGGTGTAGAACGCCTCATCGGTAGTGCCGGCAGCCAGCTTTTCAGCAGCCAGACGCGCCATGTCAGCCCAGAAGTAGGCCAGGCAGGCGTAACCGGAGTACATCAGGTAGTCCACGGAGGCCGCGCCGACTTCTTCGCGATCTTTCATGGCAGCCATACCGACCTTCATGGTCAGCTCGCCCCACTCTTTGTTCAGTGCAGCCAACGGGGCGACGAACTCCTTGACGGCTTCGTTGCCTTCGTTGTTCTGGCAGAACTTGTGGACGATCTTGGTGAAGCCTTTCAGGGCCTCGCCTTGAGTCATCAGCACTTTACGGCCCAGCAGGTCGAGTGCCTGGATACCGGTGGTGCCTTCGTACAGCATCGAGATGCGGCTGTCGCGAACGTTCTGCTCCATGCCCCACTCGGCGATGAAGCCGTGGCCGCCGTAGATCTGAACGCCGTGGTTGGCGGATTCGAAACCGACTTCGGTCATGAAGGCTTTGGCGATCGGAGTCATGAAGGCCAGCAGAGCGTCGGCTTTCTTCTTCTCTTCTTCGTCCACGCCGTATTTGACGATGTCGACCTGTTTGGCGGTGAAGTACACCATCGCACGGTTGCCTTCGGCGAATGCCTTCATGGTCAACAGCATGCGGCGTACATCTGGGTGCACGATGATCGGGTCAGCGGCTTTGTCCGGCGCTTTCGGGCCAGTCAGGGAGCGCATTTGCAGACGGTCGCGAGCGTATTTCAGGCCACCCTGGAAGCCGATTTCGGCGTGGGCCAGACCTTGCAGCGCGGTGCCCAGACGTGCGGTGTTCATGAAGGTGAACATGCAGTTCAGGCCTTTGTTCGCCGGACCGATCAGGAAACCGGTCGCGCCGTCGAAGTTCATCACGCAAGTGGCGTTGCCGTGGATGCCCATCTTGTGTTCAAGCGAACCGCAGCTCACAGCGTTGCGGGCGCCAACGGTGCCATCGGCATTCGGCAGGAACTTCGGAACGATGAACAGGGAAATGCCTTTGGTGCCGGCCGGTGCATCCGGCAGGCGGGCCAGTACGATGTGGACGATGTTGTCGGCCATGTCGTGTTCACCGGCCGAGATGAAGATCTTGGTACCGGAGACTTTGTAGGAACCGTCGGCCTGAGGTTCGGCCTTGGTGCGCAGCATGCCCAGGTCGGTGCCGCAGTGCGGCTCGGTCAGGCACATGGTGCCGGTCCATTCACCGGAAACCAGCTTGGTCAGATAGGCTTCCTGCTGCTCTGGGGTGCCGTGCTCGGAAATGGTGTTCATCGCACCGTGCGACAGGCCCGGGTACATGCCCCACGACCAGTTGGCTTCGCCGACCATTTCGCTTACAGCCAGACCCAGCGACTCTGGCAGACCCTGACCGCCGTGCTCGACGTCATGGGCCAGGCTTGGCCAGCCGCCTTCCACGAATTGCTTGTAGGCCTCTTTGAAGCCGGTCGGGGTTTTCACGCCGGACTCGCTCCAGGTGCAACCTTCGATGTCGCCCACGCGGTTCAGCGGTGCCAGCACCTGCTCACAAAACTTGGCGCCCTCTTCGAGAATGGCGTCAACCATGTCCGGCGTTGCCTCTGCGCACGCTGGAAGGCTCTGATAGTGCGCTTCGTAGCCAAGCAGTTCGTCACGAACGAAGCGAATATCACGCAAGGGGGCCTTGTAGTCAGGCATAGCGATAAACCTCTGCTGATGTAACCGGGAATGAACGACCGCATTGATTTGTTGTGACGGTCAAACAGTTGTTTGAAACATACGTTTACGCCGAAATCTTGTCAAGCGTCGTTCTTTTGCCATTCGTCATCACATTTTCCGAACGCCGGACACAGCACTGCGACATGCGCCCGGACGAGCCATGTGCAATGAAAAAAGATTAGTTGAGGGAGAAGGACTTACAACGAAAAACGCCGCGAACAGTCGCGGCGTCTGGCAAAGCGTAGATCAGAAAATCAGGCGAACGTATCGATGATCGTACCGAGCATTTCATCGGATGCCTTGGCGACTTTCGTGCCCAGTTCCACTTGAAACTTGCCCTGGGCCATCTCGGCCATGGCGCTGCCCGGATCCATTTGCTGGCTGCGATCGATACCGCGCAGTCGATCGATCTGGGCCTCGGAAGACTGGCTGGTGACCGAGCGCTCGATGGTGTTGTTGGCGATCTGGCTGGCGGCCTGATCGACGCGGTTCTGCCCGGTCTGAATGGTGCTCAGACCGGCATAAAAAGCTGTGTTTCCGGAGATTTCCATGGGAGCTCTCATCCTTGGGAAGGATCAATGGGTGCCATTGAACCAGAGGCGTCAGAAAAACACCCGTCAAAAACACTAATGGCACAGTGCCTTGTCATAGCCAAAATCAGTCGAGCAGATCCAGCTGCAAATGCTCGGCGACCGCGTCGGCGCTGACGGCCTTGAGTTTCGGCACCCGCCCCAGGCACGGCGCCGGAATCCGCTCGGCAAGTGTCGCGAGGTTTTCCTCCAGCCGCGACGTCTTCGGATCAATGATGTTCGCCACCCATCCCGCCAGCTGCAGCCCGTCCCGGGCAATGGCCTCGGCCGTCAACAGCGCATGGCTGATGCAACCCAGACGCACACCGACCACCAGAATCACCGGCAACTTCAGCGCAATCGCCAGATCCGAAAGATTATCCTGATCCGCCAACGGCACCCGCCAGCCACCCGCGCCTTCAATCAACGTGAAGTCGGCGTTCATGGCCAGAATCTCGCGCATCGGCCCCAGCAGCGATTGCACGGTCAGCGCCACACCGGCCTCTCGTGCCGCCAGATGCGGCGCGATGGCCGGCTCGAACGCCACCGGATTGACCTGTTGATAAGTCAGCGGCAAAGAGCACTCGGCCTGCAATGCCAGAGCATCGGAGTTGCGCAGGCCTTTGGGTGTCACGACACAACCGGACGCTACCGGTTTGCCCGCCGCCGTACTCAACCCTGCCGATCTGGCGGCATGCAGCAACCCGGCGGCGACAGTCGTCTTGCCGACGTCAGTGTCGGTTCCGGTGATGAAATAGGCTGCGCTCATAAGGGTTTCTCCAACACGGCGTAGACCACCTGATAAGTCGCCGGCAAGCCTTGTTGCTGACGAAACTGCTCGTAAGCCTCGACCAGCCCCAGAATCCGCGCCCGCCCGGTCAGCCCCCCCGGCCGGCCAGGGTTCAGGTTATGCGCGCCCAGGGCCTTGAGTTCATGAGTCAGGCTGCGCACATCCGGGTAGTGCAGCACGTGCGGCCGATTCTCCAGACTGACCGTGCGCAAACCACTGGCCGCGCACAATTGCTCGTACCGGGCGAACTCGCGGAAACGGTTGACGTGCACCAGGCCATCGACCTGACGCCAGCTGTCGCGCAATTCATACAGCGTCCCTACACAAAGACTAGCAAACGCGAAAATCCCGCCTGGTTTGAGCACCCGGAAGGCTTCGCCGAGCACCGATTCGAAGTCCGCACACCACTGCACGGCGAGGCTGGAGAAAATCAGATCGCAGGTCGAATCCTGCAACGGCAAGCGCTCAGCATCGCCGGCGATAAAGTGTGCGGCCCCACCCAGCGGCCGGGCGTGATTGAGCATGCCTTCGGCAATGTCCAGCGCCAGCCCTTCGTTACCCGCAAAACGTTCGGCCAGCGCCCGGGTGAAATAACCGGTGCCGCAGCCGAGATCCAGCCAGCGCGACGGCAGAAAATCCTCCGGCAAGCGATTCAGCAACTGCGTACCAACATCACGCTGCAACTCGGCGACGCTGTCGTAGCTGGCCGCTGCACGGGAAAAGGAAGCCGCGACCTGGCGCTTGTCAGGCAAGCCGCCGGGCAGCGCAGCGAGAGACAAATCAGTCATCACCACACTCACTTAAAAACGCCTGGATCGCACCGGCCACACCGTGGGGGTCTTCCAGAAGAAACGCATGGCTGGCCTGCTCGATCAGCCCGACCTCGACATCCGCCAGCAACGCGAACAACTCGCCCGCAGCCTCCGCCGGCACCAGCCCGTCCAGCCCGGCAAACAAATGCAATTGCGGACCTCGAAACACCTGCAAGGCATTGCGCGTATCGATCTGCGCCAACAACTCCAGACCCGCCATCAGCGCCGCCGGTGAAGTGTTCGGCGCGCCGCCGAGCAACAGCCGCGACACGCCGCGCGGGTCTTGCGCACCTTGAGCACACAGCAGAGAAAAACGTTTGAGGGTCTGGCGCGGGTCAGCACTGCAACCGGCCAGAAATGCATCGAAGGTTTCCGCCGGCATCGCGCTCGGCCATTGCTCATGGGCAACAAAAGAAGGATTGCTCGCCAGCGTCAGCAAGCCGCAGCAATGTTCGCCACGCCGCGCCGCCAGCTCAGAAGCCAGCATGCCGCCCAGCGACCAGCCACCGAGCCAGACATCCTGGGGAATGCGCTCATCGAGTTCGTCGAGCCAGTCTGCAGGATCACTGGATTCCAGCTCCGGCAACGGCTCGATTTCCACCGTCAGATGTTCGTCGAGTCCGCGCAGCGCAGCCGCCAACGGTTCCAGCGGGGAAACCCCCAGGCCCCAGCCCGGGAGCAGAATCAGTCGATCACGCATGGCTTGGCTCCGACTTGAGTTGGGCAAAGCAATCGGCCAGTCCTTCTAACAATAGTTGCACCTGCGCCTCACTGTGGGCGGCGGTCAGGGTGACCCGCAGCCGCGCACTGCCGGCAGGCACGGTCGGCGGTCGGATCGCAGTGACCATCAGCCCACGCTCGCGCAGCATCTGCGACAAACGCACGGCGCGGCCGGCATCGCCAATCATGATCGGCTGGATTGGCGTGAAGCTGTCCATCAGTTCCAGTCCGATCTGTTCGGCACCGTGGCGGAACTGGCGGATCAACGTCTGCAGATGCTCGCGGCGCCAGTGCTCGCGGCGTAGCAGCTCCAGGCTTTTAAGGGTCGCGCAGGCCAGCGCCGGCGGCTGGCTGGTGGTGTAGATGTACGGGCGGGCGAACTGGATCAGGCTTTCGATCAACTCTTCACTGCCGGCGACAAACGCGCCCGCCGTGCCGAACGCTTTGCCGAGCGTGCCGACCAGCACCGGCACGTCCTCCTGGCTCAGACCGAAATGTTCGACGATCCCGCCGCCGTTCGCGCCCAGCGGACCGAAACCGTGGGCGTCATCGACCATCAGCCACGCGCCTTTGGCCTTGGCTTCCCGGGCCAGCGCCGGCAGGTCGGCAAGATCACCGTCCATGCTGAACACGCCGTCGGTGACCACCAGCGTATTGCCGGTGGCTTTCTCCAGACGCTTGGCGAGACTGTCGGCGTCGTTGTGCAGATAACGATTGAAGCGCGCGCCGGACAACAATCCGGCATCCAGCAACGACGCATGATTGAGCCGGTCTTCCAGCACCGTATCGCCCTGCCCGACCAGCGCCGTGACCGCGCCGAGGTTGGCCATGTAGCCGGTGGTGAACAACAGCGCACGTGGCCGTCCGGTAAGGTCGGCCAGGGCTTCCTCCAACTCATGATGCGGGCCGCTGTGGCCGATCACCAGATGCGAAGCACCGCCGCCAACGCCCCACTTCGAAGCACCGGCACGCCAGGCTTCGATCACTTGCGGGTGATTGGCCAGGCCCAGGTAATCGTTGTTGCAGAACGCCAGCAGCGGCTGACCGTCGACCACCACTTGCGGCCCTTGTGGGCTTTCGAGCAGCGGTCGCTGGCGATAGAGATTTTCGGCACGACGGGCAGCAAGGCGTGCGGCGAGTTCGAAAGACATGCAAGCCTCACGGGTGGCAAATGAATCAGCAGGCGCTGCCCGAGGCAGCACCTGAAAGAACGGGCGATCAGACTGCCGCGTTGTAGAACTGCTCGCTGCTCTTCTGCTCCACCAGCGCCTGCTCGATGGCGGCCTGATGCACTTCGTCGGCATGTTCTTCGCGGGCTTCCGGCTGAATGCCCAGACGCGCAAACAGCTGCATGTCCTTGTCGGCCTGCGGGTTGGCGGTGGTCAGCAGTTTGTCGCCGTAGAAAATCGAGTTGGCGCCGGCGAAGAACGCCAGGGCCTGCATCTGCTCGTTCATTGCTTCGCGGCCTGCGGACAGGCGCACGTGGGATTGCGGCATCAGGATCCGCGCCACGGCGAGCATGCGGATGAAGTCGAACGGATCGACGTCATCGGCGTTTTCCAGCGGGGTGCCGGCGACTTTCACCAGCATGTTGATCGGCACCGACTCCGGATGCTCCGGCAGGTTGGCCAGCTGGATCAGCAGGTTGGCGCGGTCATCGAGGGACTCGCCCATGCCGAGGATGCCGCCGGAGCAGATTTTCATGCCGGCATCGCGCACGTAGGCCAGGGTCTGCAGACGCTCGCTGTAGGTGCGGGTGGTGATGATGCTGCCGTAGAACTCCGGCGAGGTGTCGAGGTTGTGGTTGTAGTAGTCGAGGCCGGCCTTGGCCAGCGCTTCGGTCTGATCCTGATCGAGACGACCGAGGGTCATGCAGGTTTCCAGCCCCATGGCTTTCACGCCTTCGACCATTTTCAACACGTACGGCATGTCCTTGGCCGACGGATGCTTCCACGCCGCGCCCATGCAGAAACGGGTCGAGCCGATGGCCTTGGCGCGGGCAGCCTCTTCGAGGACTTTCTGCACTTCCATCAGCTTTTCTTTTTCCAGGCCGGTGTTGTAGTGACCGGACTGCGGACAATATTTGCAATCTTCCGGGCAGGCGCCGGTCTTGATCGACAGCAGGGTGGAAACCTGGACGCGGTTGGCGTCGAAATGCGCGCGGTGCACCGTCTGCGCCTGGAACAGCAAGTCGTTGAAAGGCTGAACGAAGAGTGCTTTGACTTCGGCCAAAGACCAGTCGTGACGCAGGGTGGCAGTGGTGCTGGCGCTCATGGGCGATTCCTTGGTTATGCTTGGCTTGCGCCTGGGGAAACGGAATACCCACAGGCACGACACGGATGTTCGGCATATTTAAGGAAGAGACATGCACTGTCAACCACATCAAGATAGACCGGTTTACATCTGGTTAAATAATAACCAACCCTGTTTGATTTGCGATGAGTCGTCGGAAACTGAAACGCCGCTCTGCGTAGCCTGTGAAACCGACCTGCCCTGGCTTGGCGATCAATGCATGACCTGCGCATTGCCCCTGCCCGCAGCGGGCCTGTCATGCGGCGGCTGCCTGAAAGATCCACCCACCTTCGAGCAGGTGGTAGCACCCTGGTCCTATGGCTTCCCGGTGGACAGCCTGATCACCCGTTTCAAGCACAACGCCAAATGGCCGTTTGGCCGCCTTTTGGGCGAGGTTCTCGGGCAATTCCTACAACATCGCTTCGACGAGGGTCTGCCACGCCCGGACGCCCTGCTGCCAGTGCCATTGGCGAACAAGCGCCTGCAGCAGCGCGGATTCAATCAGGCAGCCATGCTGGCGCGGTGGCTCGGCAAGCAACTGGATCTGCCCTGCGAAGAACATGTCCTGCGCCGTATTCAGGACACCAGCGCCCAGCAGGCACTCGATGCCAAGGCGCGCAAACGCAATCTGCGCAACGCCTTTGATCTTTTGCCGGACGCTCATGTACAAGGTCGGCATCTGGCCTTGGTCGATGATGTGTTGACCACCGGTGCCACCGCCCAGGCACTGGCTCGGCTGTTGATGGACTCGGGCGCCACGCGGGTCGACGTCTACTGCCTGGCCCGCACACCGAAACCTGGCGACGCGGCTTGACTCACACGCGCCAAGCGGCCAACTTCCTCCTCCATCAACCCAGCACAAAGCACCCCGACATGTCCTTGCCTTCCCTGTTGTCCCAGCACATCGTCCGTCGCCCGCAGCGCATCGCCCTGCTGCAACACATCGCCGAACAGGGCTCGATCACCCGCGCCGCGAAAAGCGCGGGCCTGAGTTACAAAGCGGCGTGGGATGCCATCGATGAGCTGAACAATCTGGCGCAAAAACCCTTGGTCGAACGGGCTGTCGGCGGCAAGGGCGGCGGTGGCGCGAAACTGTCCAGCGAAGGCGAACGGGTGCTGCGTCTTTATCAGAAGCTGCAAGCCTTGCAGGCGCAGGTGCTGGAAGCCGCTGAAGACGCCAGCGATCTGGATCTGCTGGGTCGCCTGATGCTCCGGACCAGCGCCCGCAACCAGTTGCACGGCAAGGTCGTCAGCATCGAGCATCAGGGCCGCAATGACCTGATCCGCCTCGAACTGGCCGAGGGCCTGTGCATCGATGCGCAGATCACCCACGACAGCACCGTGCATCTGGAGCTGCAACCGGGTACCGAAGTGGTGGCATTGATCAAGGCTGGCTGGCTTGAATTGCTGGGCAACGGGCAAGCTGCAACATCTGGTCACAATCTTCTCGAAGGCACCCTCGAAGCGATTCTCGACGCCGAGGACGGCCCCAGCGAAGTGCGCATCGCCCTGCCCAATGGCCAGACACTCTGCGCCCTGGCTGAGCCGCTGCACCTGCGCACCCACAAACTGACCGTCGACCAGCCGGTACAAGTGCAGTTCTCGCCGTCCAATGTGCTGATCGGCACACCGCTCTAGCCCGGTTCCCTGCAACAAAAGCTTCATCGCCTCTCATTAAGGTGGCTGCCAAAACCAAGCAGGGAGCCTGATGTGAGCCTATTAGAAGAAAACCAATCCACTGACCTGGAAAAAATGGTCGGCATGAGCCGTCGCGGTTTCATCGGTGCCGGCGCACTGTGCGGCGCGGCGATGTTCCTCGGTGGCAGCCTGTTGAGCCGTAGCGCGCTGGCCACCGGTATCAGCGCCGGCAACAGCCGCCTGCTGGGCTTCGACAGCATTCCGGCCGCCACCACCGACGTCATCAGCCTGCCCAAGGGCTACAAGTCGTCGGTGCTGATCAGCTGGGGCCAGCCCCTGCACAAGAACGGCCCGGCCTTCGACCCGAGCGGCAACGGCACCGCGGCTGCACAGGAAGTGCAGTTCGGTGACAACAACGACGGCATGAGCCTGTTCGCCTTCCCGGACGACAAGAATCGCGCGCTGATGGCGATCAACAACGAATACACCAACTACCGCTACCTCTACCCCCACGGCGGCCTGCCGCAGTCGGCGGAAGACGTGCGCAAGGCCCTGGCCTGCGAAGGTGTGTCGGTGATCGAAGTGGCGCGCAAAAACGGCCAGTGGCAGTTCGTCCAGGGCTCGCGCTACAACCGCCGCATCCACGGCAACTCGCCGCTGCGCATCAGCGGTCCGGCGGCCGGCCATGAGCTGATGAAAACCAGCGCCGACAAGCACGGCAAGAAAGTCCTCGGCACCTTCCAGAACTGCGCCAACGGTAAGACCCCGTGGGGCACTTACCTGACCTGCGAAGAGAACTTCACCGACTGCTTCGGCAGCAGCAACGCCCAACAGCAATTCGACCCGGCGCAGAAACGCTACGGCGTGACAGCCGCCAGCCGCGAGATCAACTGGCATCCGTTCGATCCGCGCTTCGACATGGCGAAGAACCCGAACGAGCTCAACCGTCACGGCTGGGTAGTGGAAATCGACCCGTTCGACCCGCAATCGACCCCGGTCAAACGCACCGCCCTCGGTCGCTTCAAACATGAAAACGCCGCCCTGGCCGAGACCGACGACGGTCGCGCCGTGGTGTACATGGGCGACGACGAACGCGGCGAGTTCATCTACAAGTTCATCAGCCGCGATCGCATCAACCACCGCAACATGAAAGCCAACCGCGACATCCTCGATCACGGCACCCTGTACGTGGCGAAGTTCGACGCTGGCGACGGCAACCCCGACCACCCGAAAGGCCAGGGCCAGTGGATCGAACTGACCCACGGCAAGAACGGCATCGACGCCAGCAGCGGTTTTGCCGATCAGGCGGAAGTGCTGATTCATGCGCGACTCGCCGCCAGTGTGGTCGGCGCCACGCGCATGGACCGCCCGGAGTGGATCGTGGTCAGCCCGAAAGACGGCCAGGTTTATTGCACCCTGACCAACAACGCCAAGCGCGGCGAAGACGGCCAACCGGTGGGCGGCCCAAACCCTCGCGAGAAAAACGTCTACGGGCAGATCCTGCGCTGGCGCACCGACCGCGACGATCACGGTTCCAAGACCTTCGCCTGGGATCTGTTCGTGGTGGCCGGCAACCCGAGCGTACACGCCGGGACGCCGAAGGGAGGCTCGTCGAACATCACCCCGCAGAACATGTTCAACAGCCCGGACGGCCTCGGTTTCGACAAGGCTGGCCGACTGTGGATTCTCACCGACGGTGATTCGAGCAACGCCGGGGACTTTGCCGGGATGGGCAACAACCAAATGCTCTGCGCCGATCCGAAGACGGGCGAGATTCGCCGGTTCATGGTCGGGCCGATCGGTTGCGAAGTCACCGGGATCAGCTTCTCGCCGGACCAGAAAACCCTGTTTGTCGGGATTCAGCATCCGGGCGAGAACGGCGGTTCGACCTTCCCCGAACATTTGCCAAACGGCAAGCCGCGCTCTTCGGTGATGGCGATTACCCGTGAGGATGGCGGGATCGTCGGCGCCTGATGCCGCAACGCTCTGATCGTTTCCGTGCCCTGCACGGGAACGATCCCACTCAAGACAGCCCGTCTGCGCTACCATGCTGGGCCGGACGTGGCAGCCTGCCGCGCGCAGGAGTCAGCATGGCCCACCCGTTTGAAACCCTCACCCCAGACCTCGTGCTCGATGCCGTCGAAAGCATCGGCTTCCTGAGCGACGCGCGCATTCTGGCGCTCAACAGTTACGAAAACCGCGTCTATCAGGTCGGCATCGAAGACTCCGAGCCGCTGATCGCCAAGTTCTATCGCCCGCAGCGCTGGACCAACGAAGCGATTCTCGAAGAACACCAGTTCACCTTCGAACTGGCCGACGTCGAGATCCCGGTGGTGGCGCCACTGGTCCACAACGGCCAGACCCTGCACGAACACGCCGGTTTCCGTTTCACCCTGTTTCCCCGTCGAGGTGGCCGGGCGCCGGAGCCGGGCAATCTCGATCAGTTGTATCGCCTCGGCCAGTTACTCGGGCGCATGCACGCGGTCGGCGAAACCAAACCGTTCGAACACCGCGAAGCGCTGGCCGTGCAGAACTTCGGCCATGCGTCGCTGACCACTTTGCTGGAAGGCAACTTCATTCCGAAAAGCCTGCTGCCGGCCTACGAGTCCGTCGCCCGCGACCTGCTCAAGCGTGTGGAAGATGTCTATGCCGCCACGCCGCACCAGAACATTCGCATGCACGGCGACTGCCACCCCGGCAACATGATGTGCCGCGACGAGATGTTCCACATCGTCGACCTCGACGACTGCCGCATGGGCCCGGCGGTGCAGGACATCTGGATGATGCTCGCCGGCGATCGCCAGGATTGTCTCGGGCAGCTGTCGGAATTGATGGATGGCTACAACGAATTCCACGATTTCGACCCGCGCGAGCTGGCACTGATCGAACCGCTGCGCGCCCTGCGTCTGATGCACTACAGCGCCTGGCTGGCCCGACGCTGGGACGATCCGGCATTCCCTCGCAGCTTTCCGTGGTTCGGCAGTGAGCGGTATTGGGGCGATCAGGTGCTGGCGTTGCGTGAGCAACTGGCGGCGTTGAATGAAGAGCCGCTGAAGCTTTTCTGACACGACACGTCTATACAACTGCCCGTACAATCGCTGCTTTGTTAGCTGCCTAAGCAAGGACTCTGCATGCAAGCCGCCAACCCGCGTCGCGGGTACATTCTGGGCCTGAGTGCCTACATCATCTGGGGACTGTTCCCGCTCTACTTCAAAGCCATCGCCGAAGTCCCGGCGGTGGAAATCATCATCCACCGGGTGCTGTGGTCGGCGCTGTTCGGCGGGCTGTTGTTGCTGGTCTGGAAGCATCCGGGCTGGTGGCAGGAGCTGCGCGACAACCCGAAACGCCTGGCGATTCTGGCGCTGAGCGGCACCTTGATCGCAGCCAACTGGCTGACTTACGTCTGGTCGGTGAACAACGGCCGGATGCTGGAAGCAAGCCTCGGTTACTACATCAACCCGCTGGTGAACGTGCTGCTGGGCATGCTGATCCTCGGCGAACGCCTGCGCCGCATGCAGTGGCTGGCGGTCGGTCTGGCAGCGGTCGGGGTGGCTCAACAGGTATGGCAGGTTGGCAGTCTGCCGTGGGTATCGCTGGTGCTGGCACTGACCTTCGGCTTCTACGGGCTGATCCGCAAGCAGGCGCCGGTCAAGGCACTGCCGGGGCTGGTGGTGGAAACCTGGATGCTGGTGCCGATCGCCCTCGCGTGGCTGCTGTTCAATCCGACCGCCACCAGCGCACAGGCCGCGTTCTGGACTACTTCAGAAGCCTGGTGGCTGGTGGCGGCCGGTCCGGTGACGCTGGTGCCGCTGGTGTGCTTCAACGCCGCCGCCCGGCATCTGCCATACACCACCCTCGGCTTCCTGCAATACCTGGCGCCGACCCTGGTGCTGCTGCAAGCGGTGCTGCTGTTTGGCGAGCATTTGTCGTCCAGCACACTGATCGCCTTCATGTTTATCTGGGCCGGTCTGGCGGTATACAGCGTCGATGCGTGGATAAGTCTGCGTCGGCGCAGCTGATCAAAAAACGCACAATCCTCCACAGGCCACGGTTCTCGTGGCCTGTACCGTTCCTTCCCAAGGTTATCCACAGCGTGATCCCCGCCGTTTGTGCGCAAGTCACTGAATGCTGGCGGTTTTTTGATCAACCCATGCAAAGCCACGGCGGACGTGGCCTGGAAGGCAGTCTCTACAGGTTATCCACAGGCAGGTGCACGTTTAAACTGGATAACCCGATCCGTCCTCACAGGTCGGTGCGCAGCACCAATTCCACCATCAAGTCATCGGCCAGGGTTTCCAGGCGCGATTGCAGCACATCCAGCGACAGGGTCAGTGGCACCGCCAGAATCGCCTCGGCGTGGAACAGCGGCTCACTGCTCATCGGCGCCGGGCGCACCTCGGTCACCAGTCGTTCGAGGTTGACGCCCTGCTCACTCAACAATCGGGTGATGTCACGCACGATGCCCGGACGATCATTCCCCACCAGCTCCATGGCAATCGGCTTCCAGGTGCAGGCCTGCTCGATGCCGCTTTCGGCCACCAGCACGCGGATGCCCTGCGCCGACAGCGCTTGTAAGGCATCGACTAATTCGTCGTAAGCCTCCGCTGGTACACCGACTCGCAGAATCCCGGCGAACTGCCCGGCCATTCGCGACATGCGGCTTTCCAGCCAGTTGCCGCCGTGCTCGGCGATGCATTGGGCGATGCGCTCGACCTGCCCGGGCTTGTCCGGCGCGAAGACGGTGAGTACGAGGTGATCCATGGCGCAGCCCTCTTGTCATGACTTTTGTTATAGAAAAGCAAGTATAGGCAAGCCGGCTGGCACTGCCGTGATGACGGCAAACGAGGGGCCATAGCAGACACATAGTATTTATGTGTACAACTTTTGATATTTAGCTGGAACAATCCATTGGTTTTTTGAGAACATCCCGTTCCGCGCCGTGACCGCAATGCGTCATGGGGTCGCAGAACGACGTAATTAGTCTGATTTTCACAACCGCAAGTCATCATGTAGTATGCCGCAGCGCGCACTACATAACGTTGGATCGATGTCTGCCCAAGGCACGTTCGCAACCCTGAAAGCCCCGTCAGCAAGGCCCCCAAGCCGTTGATTGGTCCCAGCCCAGCCGCCAGCGATGGCATGTACTGGTCGAGGGGTTTGTGGTTTAAATGGCCAGAGGCTTCATTGTTAAATTGAAGAGCTGAAAAGCGAAATAGCTGAGCAGAGTGAGGCAAGCAATGACTGAACACGTTCAAGTCGGTGGCCTGCAGGTCGCCAAAGTCCTGTTCGACTTCGTGAACAACGAAGCCATTCCCGGTACCGGCCTCACCGCCGAAAAATTCTGGGAAGGTGCCGACAAGGTCATTCACGACCTGGCGCCGAAGAACAAAGCCCTACTCGCCAAACGCGATGACTTCCAGGCCCGTATCGATGGCTGGCACCAGACCCGTGCCGGTCAGCCGCACGACGCCGTGGCCTACAAAGCCTTCCTGCAAGAGATCGGTTATCTGCTGCCAGAAGCGGCTGATTTCCAGGCAACGACGCAAAACGTCGATGACGAAATCGCCCGTACCGCCGGCCCGCAACTCGTGGTTCCGGTGATGAACGCCCGCTTCGCCCTCAACGCCTCGAACGCCCGCTGGGGTTCGCTGTACGACGCCCTGTATGGTACCGACGCCATCAGCGAAGCCGGCGGCGCGGAAAAAGGCAAAGGCTACAACAAGGTGCGTGGCGACAAAGTCATCGCCTTCGCCCGTGCGTTCCTCGACGAAGCGGCGCCACTGGCCGCCGGCTCCCACGTCGATTCCACCGGTTACAAGATCGCTGACGGCAAACTGGTCGTCACCCTCAAGGGCGGCAGCAACAGCGGCCTGCGCAACGACGCGCAACTGATCGGCTTCCAGGGCGATGCGTCGGCTCCGATCGCGATCCTGCTGAAGAACAACGGCCTGCATTTCGAAATCCAGATCGACGCCAGCACCCCGGTCGGCCAGACCGACGCCGCCGGCGTCAAAGACATCCTGATGGAAGCGGCGCTGACCACCATCATGGACTGCGAAGACTCCGTGGCCGCCGTCGATGCCGACGACAAAGTGGTGATCTACCGCAACTGGCTGGGCCTGATGAAAGGCGACCTGGCGGAATCCGTTTCCAAGGGCGGCCAGACCTTCACCCGCACCATGAACCCGGATCGCACCTACACCAAGGTCGACGGCAGCGAACTGACCCTGCACGGCCGCTCGCTGCTGTTCGTGCGTAACGTCGGTCACCTGATGACCATCGACGCGATCCTCGACAAGCACGGCAACGAAGTGCCGGAAGGCATCCTCGACGGTCTGGTGACTTGCCTGGCGGCGATGCACAACCTGAGCGGCAACACCTCGCGCAAGAACACCCGCACCGGTTCGGTCTACATCGTCAAACCGAAGATGCACGGCCCGGAAGAAGCGGCGTTCACCAACGAGCTGTTCGGTCGCATCGAAGACGTGCTGGGCCTCAAGCGCAACACCCTGAAAGTCGGGATCATGGACGAGGAGCGCCGCACCACGGTCAACCTCAAGGCCTGCATCCAGGCGGCCAGCGAGCGCGTGGTGTTCATCAACACCGGTTTCCTCGACCGCACCGGCGACGAAATCCACACCTCCATGGAAGCCGGCCCGATGGTGCGCAAGGCTGACATGAAGGCCGAGAAGTGGATCGGCGCCTACGAGAACTGGAACGTCGATATCGGCCTGAGCACCGGCCTGCAAGGTCGTGCGCAAATCGGTAAAGGCATGTGGGCGATGCCCGACCTGATGGCAGCGATGCTCGAACAGAAAATCGCTCACCCGATGGCTGGTGCCAATACCGCCTGGGTGCCATCGCCGACCGCCGCTGCACTGCACGCGCTGCACTACCACAAGGTCGACGTCTTCGCCCGTCAGGCCGAGCTGGCCAAACGTGCCCGTGCTTCGGTCGATGACATCCTGACCATCCCGCTGGCGGTCAACCCGAACTGGACGCCTGAACAGATCAAGAACGAACTGGACAACAACGCCCAGGGCATTCTCGGTTACGTGGTGCGCTGGATCGACCAGGGCGTGGGTTGCTCGAAAGTGCCGGACATCAACGACGTCGGCCTGATGGAAGACCGTGCAACGCTGCGTATTTCCAGCCAGCACATCGCCAACTGGCTGCGCCACGGCATCGTGACCGAAGCGCAAGTGATGGAAAGCCTCAAGCGCATGGCGCCGGTGGTTGACCGTCAGAACGCCAACGACCCGCTGTACCGTCCGCTGGCACCGAACTTCGACAGCAACATCGCTTTCCAGGCGGCAGTCGAACTGGTGATCGAAGGCACCAAGCAGCCGAACGGCTACACCGAGCCGGTCCTGCACCGTCGTCGTCGCGAGTTCAAGGCTGCCAACGGCCTGTAACCTGCGCGAATGCCGGACATGAAAAAGCCCTGATCTTTCGATCAGGGCTTTTTTTGTTTGTGCCGGAACAGCTAAGGCTCTATGCCGAGCTCATGTTTGACCAACCCCAGCAACTTTGCCGTATCAATCGGCTTGAGCAGAAAGTCCACCACGCTCAAATGCATCGCCGCAATCGCATCCTTCACGTCGGCATCGCCCGAGACAATGATGATCGGCATCGCCGCCCTCGCCGACTCTCGCACCTGACGAATCAGGTCCAGCCCGTCGACATGGCCCATCCGCAGATCGGTAATCACCAGGCCGATTGACGGTTTTTCCTCGATCATCTTCAGAGCGGATTCGCCACTGGCCGCCGTCATGCAACGAATGCCGTCCAGTGCCAGGATCTCCGACAGCAGCTCGCGGGCGTCCTTGTCGTCATCAACGATCAGCACCCGCTGCGGCGGCAGGTCGGGTTCCAGCATGACGGCGCTGAGCGCTTCCCGCTCGGCGTCGCTCAAAATATCGTGGTCGGACATGGCGTTCTCTACGTTTTCAAAATCGATCCCCTGGCACAGTGGTCAGACATCGCTGGGCAGAGCTTCAATGTGCACTTCGTCGGATTTTTTTCCAAGGGGCGAACCCGAGAATTTCCGACTGTTTGTGTAGGGCATATCCGAAAACTACCCAACGGCATGCCAAACCTAGACTTACGTCCAATGGGCACCCTGCGCGCCGGGGTCGACCATGGCTGCAACGATCCAATAACAACAATTCGAAAAAGACTGCGGTAATGGTTATGAGTAAAGCGGACGCCTTCACCCAGGCAGGGAAAACCGCGGTGTTGCAGAACATTCAGGGCACATTGCAATTCCTCCAGCGCTTCCCCCCTTTCAATCAGATGGAACACGCCCACCTCGCCTATCTGGTGGAGCAATGTCAGCTGCGTTTCTACGGTCAGGGCGAGAGCATCATCAAACCTGCCGACGGGCCGGTTGAACACTTCTACATCGTCAAGCAGGGTCGGGTGGTCGGCGAGCGTCCGCACACGGCCAAGGGCGGCACCGAAACCACGTTTGAAATCACTACCGGCGAGTGTTTCCCCCTCGCCGCGCTGCTTGGCGAACGGGCGACCCGCACCGAACACCTGGCTGGCGAAGACACCTTCTGCCTGCAACTGAACAAACTGGCGTTCATCAAGCTGTTCGCCCTCTCCAACACTTTCCGCGATTTCGCCCTGCGCGGGGTCAGCAGCCTGCTCGATCAGGTCAACCAGCAGGTCCAGCAGAAAGCCGTGGAAACCCTCGGCACTCAGTATTCGCTGAACACCCGCCTCGGCGAATTGGCCATGCGCCATCCAGTCACCTGCAGCCCGACCACACCGTTGCGCGAAGCGGTGAAGCTGATGCACGAACAACAGGTCGGCAGCATCGTCGCGGTGGATGAACACAAGGCGCCGCTGGGGATTTTCACCCTGCGTGACCTGCGCCATGTGGTGGCTGAAGGTGTCGGCGATTTCAACGAACCCATCGAACGCCACATGACGCCCTCGCCGTTCTATCTGTCGCCGGATCACAGCGCCTTCGACGCAGCAATCGCCATGACCGAACGGCACATCGCCCACGTCTGCCTGGTCAAGGATCAGCGATTGTGCGGCGTGGTTTCCGAACGGGATCTGTTTTCGCTGCAACGGGTCGATCTGGTGCACCTGGCGCGGACCATCCGCAGCGCCCAGCGGGTTGAGCAACTGGTGACCCTGCGCGGCGAGATCGGCCAACTGGTGGAACGCATGCTCGCTCACGGTGCATCGTCGACACAGATCACTCACATCATCACCCTGCTCAACGATCACACCGTGTGCCGGGTGATCGAACTGACCCTCGCCGATAAAGGCGACCCCGGTGTGCCGTTCAGTTGGCTGTGTTTCGGCAGCGAAGGCCGGCGCGAGCAGACCCTGCACACCGATCAGGACAACGGCATTCTGTTCGAGGCCCGGGATGCGGCCCATGCGGCGGAGATTCGCGGCAAGTTGCTGCCCATCGCCCAGCAGATCAATAACAGCCTGGCGCAATGCGGCTTCACCCTGTGCAAGGGCAACGTCATGGCCGGCAATCCGCAGCTGTGTTTGTCCCGCGCCGAATGGGCCCGGCGCTTTGCCGCGTTCATCCGCGAGGCAACGCCGGAGAACCTGCTGGGCTCCAGCATCTATTTCGACCTGCGGGTGGTCTGGGGCGATGAACAGGGTTGCGAGCAATTGCGCCGGGGGATTCTCGATCAGGTAGGCGACAATCGATTGTTCCAGCGCATGATGGCCGAGAACGCCCTGCGCAACCGTCCGCCAGTGGGACGTTTCCGTGAATTTGTGCTGACGAAAAAGAACGGCGAGAAAGCCACGCTGGACCTGAAGATCCAGGGCCTGACCCCGTTTGTCGATGGCGCACGCCTGCTGGCACTGGCCAACGGCATCGACGCCAACAACACCCTCGAACGTTTCCGCCAGTTGGTCGATAAAGAAGTCATCGAGCGGCTGGATGGCGCCGCTTACGAAGAGGCCTACCACTTCATCCAGCAGACACGGATGCAACAGCATCAACTGCAGACCCGGGAAAACCTGCCGTACTCCAACCGGGTCGATCCGGACAGCCTCAATCATCTGGACCGGCGCATCCTGCGTGAATCCCTGCGCCAGGCCCAGCGCCTGCAAAGCAGCCTGACCCTGCGGTATCAGCTATGAGCCTGTTCTCGTGGCTGCGTCCGGCCAGTCCCGTTCTGCCGGACGATCTGCGACAACGCCTGACGCAACTGCCGGCAATCGGCGAACTGAGCGAGTGCAGCCTGCGCGAACAGCGCTGGGTGGTGCTGGATCTGGAAACCACCGGGCTCAACCTGAACAAGGACCGGGTGCTGTCGATTGGCGCGGTGGTGATAGAGGACGGCGCCATCGACTTCAGCCAGCAGTTCGAACGCACGTTGCAATGTCGTGAACTCAAACTTGGTCCCAGCGTGTTGATCCATGGCTTGGGGCCAAATGCGATTGCCGCCGGCAGCGAGCCGGCCGAGGCATTGCTCGAACTGCTGGAGTTTATTGGCGACAGTCCGGTGCTGGCATTCCACGCGCCGTTCGATCAACACATGCTGGGCCGGGCGGTGAAAGAACACCTGGGGCACAAATTGCAGCAAGTGTTTCTGGATGTCGCCGACATTGCGCCACTGGTGTGCCCGCAAGCGCACATCCGCGAAGCGGGTCTGGATGAGTGGATCAACTGGTTCAAGCTCGAAGTGTTCGAGCGTCATCATGCCAGCGCCGACGCACTGGCTACGGCGGAACTGGCGCTGATTCTGTTCAGCCGGGCACGACAGCAACAGATTCACAGCCCATTGAATCTGCAACAACGCCTGAGTCAGTGGAAGCGCCGCCAGCAGACGCATTCGTTCTGAACCCCGGGTTGTCGCCCGACAACCCGACCGGTGGCCAATTGCTAACCATTCCCACCTCTGCCACAATCGCGAACAATTCTCGTTGGTTAACATTTCCCAGTCGGTGTCTTCGTGTCGTCAGCCCAAAGCCCTCACAGTGAGCTCGTCGGTGCGTTGTATCGCGACCATCGCGGCTGGCTGCTGGCCTGGCTGCGGCGCAACGTGGCCTGCCCGCAACGCGCCGAAGACCTGAGTCAGGACACTTTCGTGCGCCTGCTCGGTCGCGAGCAACTGCTGACACCCCGCGAGCCCCGGGCCTTTCTGGTGGCGATCGCCAAAGGCCTGCTGTTCGACTACTTCCGTCGCGCCGCGCTGGAGCAGGCCTATCTCGCCGAACTGATGCTGATTCCCGAAGGCGAGCAGCCATCGGTTGAAGAGCAGCAACTGATTCTCGAAGACCTCAAGGCCATCGACCGCCTGCTCGGCCAGTTGTCGACCAAGGCCCGCGCCGCTTTCCTCTATAACCGTCTCGATGGCCTGACCCATGCCGAGATCGCCGACAAGCTCGGCGTGTCGGTGCCGCGGGTGCGCCAGTATCTGGCCCAGGGTATCCGCCAGTGCTACATCGCCCTGTACGGTGAGCCGACATGAACCCCGCCAGTTCCAGACCGGTGCCGGCCCATGTGCTGGACGCGGCAATTGCCTGGCAATTGACCCTCGATTCCAGCACGCCACTGGAGCGCGAAGAATTCGCCAAATGGCACGCGGCCAACGAAGAACACGCTCGCGCCTGGCGCCAGCTGGGCATGCTCGACCAGCGTTTCAGCGTGGCCAGCGGTCCGGCCCGCGCCGCATTGCTGCAATCGCGCGAAGGCATTCGCCGGCGTGTACGCAAGCTCGGCAGTGGCCTGGCCAGTGTTGTCGCGGTGATCGGCCTGTCGCTGTTTGCCGCAGAACACTATCTGCCGCTGGACTACTGGCTCGCCGACCAGCGCACCGCCACTGGTGAGCAACGCACCGTGCGGCTGGCGGATGGCACTGTGGTCAATCTCAACACCCACAGCGCCATGGATGTGCGGTTTGATGAAAAACAGCGCCTGGTGGTGTTGCAGGAAGGCGAAATCCTCATCGAGACCGGCCATGGCGATGCGCGACCGTTCATCGTCGAAACCCGCGAAGGCCGCATGCGTGCGCTGGGTACGCGGTTTCTGGTCAAGCGCGAAGAACAGGGCACGCGCCTGAGCGTGTTGCGATCGGCCGTCGCGGCGCATCCGCAATCCGATCCGCAGGAACAGATCCTGCGCGAAGGCCAGCAAGTACTGATCCGTAATAACGGTCTGGATGCGGTGGTGGCGCTCAACCCCGGCGCCGATGCCTGGACCCGCGGCATGCTGGTGGTGGACAACGCCCGCCTGGAAGACCTGGTGCATGAGCTTGGCCGCTATCGTCGCGGCCACCTGGGCATTGCGCCGGAAGTCGCCGACCTGCGCATCACCGGCAGCTTCCCGCTGCACGATACCGACAAAGCGTTGAGCGCCCTGCTCCCGACCCTGCCGGTGCAGATCGAGCAGCACACGCCGTGGTGGGTCACCGTGGCCAAGGCTGATCCGAAGCCCTGAGACACCGCGTTACCTGCTCGCCCCCCCATGAAAACGGACTTTCAGCTGACTTCAGCCGCCATGCCGTCCGTTAATCGAAATTATTTTCATCCAGCCCTATCACTTTTCGAATCTCGTCCGGCACACAGGCAATTGAGAAATATTTCCATTCAGGAGCCGCCGTATGTCCCGTTCGCTAGACACCTTGTTGCGCCCCAGTTTGCTGGCGGTCGCCATTGCCCTCTGCACCCCGCTGGCCAGCAGCCAGTTGATCGCCGCTGAACAGGCGTCGAGCGTACGCGCCTACAACCTGCCGGCCGCGCCGCTGTCCACCACCCTGAACCAGATCGCCAGCCAGGGCGGCCTCACGCTGTCGCTGAATCCGTCGCTGGCAGCCGGCAAAACCTCGGCACCGGTCAACGGCCAATATGACGCGGCAGGTGCACTGAGCGCTGCCCTGCGGGGCACCGGCCTGCAACTGGAGCAAAGCAGCACCGGCACTTACACCCTGGTCGCCGTGCCGGAAGGCGTGATGGCCCTGCCGGAGACTTCGGTGATCGGTGTGGAAAACACTGAAAGCGCCTGGGGCCCGGTCGAAGGCTACACCGCCACCCGCACCGCCGCCGGCACCAAGACCGACACCGCACTGGTCGAAGCGCCGCGCTCTATCTCCGTCGCCACCCGCCAGCAGATGGACGACCGCAGCGTGCACAGCCTCGATGACGCCGTGCGCTACATGCCGGGCATCACCGCCAGCAGCTATGGCAGCGACACCCGCGCCGACTGGCTGCGCGTGCGTGGCTTCGAACCGACCCAGTTCCTCGACGGCCTGCCGCTGCCAAAAGGCGTGTACGCCAACCCGAAACAGGAAACCTGGAACCTCGACCGCCTCGCCCTGCTGCGCGGCCCGGCCTCGTCGGTTTACGGCCAGACCCCGCCGGGCGGCCTGCTGGACATGGTCAGCCGCCGCCCAAGCGACGTGCAGAGCAACGAAATCCAGCTGCAATACGGCAGCGACAACCACCGTCAGATCAACTTCGCCAGCACCGGCAAGATCGACGACGCCGGCCAGTTTCTCTACGGCCTCAGCGGCGTGGTTCGTGACAGCGGCACGCAGGTCGATCACGTCGATAACAAGCGCTACAACATCGCGCCGAGCCTGACCTGGAACATCGACGACGACACCAAATTCACCCTGCTTACCCAGTTCACCCGCGACGATACCGGCATCACCAGCCAGTTCCTGCCGGTGCAGGGCACCAAGATCGACATGCCGTTCGGCAAGGTTTCCCATCACAAGAACCTCGGCGATCCGGACTGGGAATACTACGACCGCACCTATTACGCGCTGGGTTACGCCTTCGAACATCGCCTGAACGATGTGTGGCAGTTCAAGCAGAACCTGCGTTACACCAAATCGGAGCTGTCGTTCCAGAGCCTGACCCCGGGTTCGTACCCGTACACTCAGGTGGACAACGCCGGCAACGTCGGCCGCACCAGCACCAGTGTCAATGAGGACATCAGCCAGTTCGCCGTGGACAACAACTTCCAGGCCGACTTTGCCACCGGCGACATCCGCCACACCCTGCTGCTGGGTCTGGATCACCAGCGCAGCAACAACAACTACACCTCGATCTTCGGTGACGGCCTCACCACCAACGTGCTCAACCCGATCTACGGTCAGCCGATCGTGCGTCCGGCGCGCTCCACCGCGTTCTACGACTACGACCAGAAGACCTACCAGACCGGTCTGTACGTGCAGGATCAGATGGCCCTCGACCAATGGCGCCTGACCCTCGGTGGCCGTGAAGACTGGGTGCACACCGGTACGAAGTTCATCAACAAGGCCGACGCGACCAACACCGACCGCGACAAGGCCTTCAGCGGCAACGCGGCACTGAGCTACGTGTTCGACTCGGGTTTCGTGCCGTACATTTCCTACGCCGAATCCTTCCAGCCCACCAGTGGCGCGGACGCCTCCTCTACCGAATCGCTCAAGCCGACCGAAGGCAAGCAGTGGGAGCTGGGCATCAAGTACCAGCCACCCGGCAGCAAGACCCTGCTGTCCGCCGCCGTGTATGACCTGACCCAGAAAAACGTTTCGGTAAGCTCCTTCGTCAACGGCGTATCGATCACCAGCCAGACCGGTGAAGTGAAAGTCAAAGGCCTGGAGCTGGAAGCCACCTCCGATGTCACCGAAAACCTGAAAGTCATCGCCGCCTACACCCTGGCCAAGTCCGAAGTGCAGAACGGCGTCGACAAGGGCAACCGCCTGCAACTGATGCCGAACCAGCAAGCCTCGCTGTGGACCGACTACACCTGGCACAGCGGCGTGCTCGACGGCTTCGGCATCGGTGGCGGTGTGCGCTACACCGGCAACACCTACGGCGACAAGGCCAATACCTGGCTGGGCAAGGCTGACGCCTACACCGTGTTCGATGCCAGCGTGCATTACGATCTCGGTCGCCTGGACAACAGCTTGAAGGGCGCATCGCTGGCCCTCAACGCCACCAACCTGTTCGACAAGGACTACATTTCCACCTGCGACAGCTTCTACTGCTACTACGGCGACCAGCGCAGCGTCGTCGCCAGTGCCACCTACAAGTGGTAATTGCTTGAGCTGAAACAGGCCCTGCAACCAGGCCGTCCCTCGTGGACGGCTTTGGTGTTTTTGAAGGTCATGAAATGAAAAGTAAAACAATCCGTCGCTGGTCGTTCGTTCACACCTGGACCAGCCTGATCTGCACCGTGTTTTTGCTGTTGTTGGCCCTGACCGGCCTGCCGCTGATCTTTCATCACGAGATCGAGCACTTGCTCGGTGACGCCCCGGTGGTGCGCGAGATGCCGGCTGACACGCCGCACCTGAATCTGGCGCAACTGGTACAAGCCGCCGAGGCCCATCGCCCCGGTGAAGTCGTGCAGTACTTCGGTTTCGAAGACGACGAGCCGAACACCGTGCTGACGATCATGGCGAAGACCGCCGGCACCGAACCGAATTCCTCGCACACCTTCATGCTTGATGCGCGCACCGGTGAAGCCCTGGAAACACCGTCGGCCAATGGCGGCCTGATGCTGTTCATCCTGCGCCTGCACGTCGACATGTTTGCCGGCCTGCCGGGCAAGTTGCTGCTGGCGTTCATGGGCGTGTTGTTCGTGGTGGCGATCGTCTCCGGAACGGTTTTGTACCTGCCGTTCATGCGTCGTCTCGATTTCGGCACCGTGCGCCGAGACAAGTCCACCCGCCTGCGCTGGCTCGACCTGCACAACCTGATCGGCGTGGTGACCCTGACCTGGGCGCTGGTGGTGGGTGTCACCGGAGTGATCAGCGCCTGTGCCGATCTGATCATCGCGGCCTGGCGCAACGATTCGCTCAACGCCATGATCGCGCCCTACCGCGATGCGCCGCCACTGACTCACCTCGCCCCGGCCACCCGCCTGCTGGATATCGCCGGCGAAGTCGCACCGGGGATGAAACCGGACTTCATCGCCTTCCCCGGCACCCGGTTTTCCAGCGAGCACCATTACTCGGTGTTCATGAAGGGCGGCACCCACCTGACTTCGCACTTGCTGACGCCAGTGCTGATCGACGCCAGTACCCTGCAAGTCACGGCGGTCGCTGAGCGGCCGTGGTACATGGACGCCATGGGCATGTCACAGCCGCTGCACTTTGGCGACTACGGCGGCATGCCGATGAAAATCCTCTGGGCCACGCTGGACGTGCTGACCATCATCGTCCTCGGCAGTGGCGTGTACCTTTGGGTGGTACGACGCAAGGCAGCGAAACCGGTGCTGGAAACCGCGGAGGCTTCGGCATGAAACCGCGTCAGTCGAATTTCTGGAAAGTCTTCAGTACGCCGCTGGTGATCGCGTTGCTCAGTGCGGCGGGGCTGTTCGCCGCGCTGCTGGGCGACGGGATCTGGGACGGCTTGAGCTGGATCGGCCTGGGTGTGCCGGCCGCCCTCGCCTTGCGCGGTCTGTTGCAACGGCGCTGATTGGCTTGAGCCTGACGGGCAACGCGCTATGCTGCCCGTTCATTGCCCTTGACCGAGACCCTGCCGATGTCCGCTCCCAGCATGACCCTGTTCCACAACACCCTGTCCCCGTTCGTGCGCAAAGTCATGGTGCTGCTGCACGAGACCGGCCAGCAGGATCGCGTCGCCTTGCAGGACTGCGTCCTGACACCGGTCAGCCCCAACGCTGCGCTGAACGAAGACAACCCGCTGGGCAAGATCCCGGCCCTGCGCCTGGCCGACGGCAACGTCATCCATGACAGCCGGGTGATCCTCGATTACCTCGACCACCAGCACGTCGGCAACCCGCTGATCCCTCGCGACGGCTCGGCCCGTTGGCGGCGCCTGACCCTGGCCTCGATGGCCGACGGAATCATGGACGCCTCGGTGATGGTGCGTTACGAGCAAGTGCTGCGCGCCCCGGAGAAGCACTGGGACGAGTGGCTCGAGGCCCAGCGCGACAAGATCCGTCGCACCCTGGCGTTGCTGGAGCACGACGCCATTGCCGAACTGACCAGCCATTTCGATGTTGCCGCGATCAGCGTGGCCTGCGCATTGGGTTATCTGGATCTGCGCTTCCCGGATCTGGGCTGGCGTGAAGCCAACCCGCAACTGGCCAACTGGTTCTTCGAAGTAAGCCAGCGCCCGTCGATGATCGCGACCATGCCGAAGGTTTGACACACCGGGCGGGAGGCAACGACGCAAAGATCAGCGTCATCAACACCTCGGCCTCCCGCTGCTCCTCACGCAACCCCACGAACCGGCTCATTGCACAGCCCCGAGATCAAACTCCAGGGGCTTGGCCGGTTTCTGCCCGACGCCGTACCAGTCCAGGTTACGGGTCAGCACCATGAACACGCCCAGCAGGCCGAACAGCAACAGCGAGCCCATCAGCAGCGCGTAATCCTCGGCGCTCAGCAAGCCGAAGAGCAGGCCATACAACGCCGCCAGCCCCGCGGAAAAACTCAAGCCGTGACGCACACTGCGCAACACATGGCAGACATAGAAGCCAATCAACAACACACAACCACTGGCCGACAGCAGATACGCCAGGGCAAACCCGATGTGTTCCGACAGCGACAGCAACAACAGGTAGAAGAACGCCAGCGCCACCCCCACCAACGCGTATTGCACCGGGTGCACCGCCAGGCTTTTCAGCACTTCGAACAGGAAGAATCCGGCGAACGTCAGGACAATGAACAGCAACGCATATTTGATCGCCCGGTCACTCTTCAGGTACTGATCCACCGGATCGATGAAGCTCACCCCGAAACTGCGGCCGTTGAACGCCTCGCAATCGTTGCCCGAAGCGCAGCGGCTCATGGCCTCTTGCAGGTTGGTGGAGAAAAACGAGGTCTGCCAATCGGCAGTGAAGCCTTGATCATTGACTTCTCGTTTGGCCGGCAGGAAGTTGCCGATGAAGCTCGGGTGCGGCCAGTTGGCGGCCAGGTTCACGCGGCTGGTCTTGCCCACCGGCAGCACCTGCAACGAGCCGGTGCCCTGCAAGCGCAGGTCGAAACCGAAGGCCAGTTCCGTGGCCTGAGTTGTATCGAGTGCCGGCAACGTCGCCCGAACACCTTCGCCGAGCCAGCCCACTTGCGTGCCGGGCACAAAATCCAGGCGTTGCGAACCGAGTTCCAGTTTCAGGGCATTTTCGATCCCGCGAATGTCGCTGATACCGATCGCCAGAAACGGTGCTTCGAAGTGGTAATCGGTGAAGTCTTCGGTGATGCCCAACTGTGCCGGCAGCGAGAAATGCCCGCTGATGCGGTTTTCTGCATGGAACAGCCGCGCCTCGTAGATGCCCCGGGCACGCAGCTCGGTCTGCACCTGGCCGTCGAGTTCGAAGCGCTCCGGCAGGAAGTACAGGCGACCCCGTTCTTCGCTGAGCTCCAGATATTGCTCGCCGTTTTTTTCCCGGGTCTTCCAGGTGCGTATCACTTTGCGGTACGGCACCACCATCACCGGGCCGCTGATCTGCTGGCTGTAGCTTGAGCTGCGGGCAATGTCTTCAAGCACACCGTCGCGTCGTTGCTGGCGATCGTCGATGATGCCGTCGATCATCAGCAGCGGAATCAGCAACAGCAGGATCAGCAGGGCGATCGCCCCGAGCTTCATGGTCAGATTTTTGTTCATGGGACTCTCCCTGTTTCGATGGGCAGAGTCTGCGAGGCGGGTGTGGGGGGAATATGGGAGGAATGTGGAGTTTGTGTGGAGACTACAGGTGCAGGATGACTTCCACCCCGCCTTCGACGTTGCCGATGCGCATCGAACCGCCGTGCAGTTTGACCACTTCTTCGACGAAGTTAAGCCCCAGGCCGGTGCTTTTACGACCGCTGTCGGGGCGTGGCAACGAATAGAAACGCTCACTCAGACGCGGCAAGGCGTAGTCGGGAATCGGAGCGCTTTCGTTGAACAGACGAATCTCGATCTGCTCGCCAACCCGCTCGGCACTGAAGCGCAGCAAACCGTTTGGCGGTGTGAAATCCAGTGCATTTTCCAGCAGGTTGCCCAGTGCCTGACGCAGCAGGAACGGCTCACCGGTCAGCGACAGGTCTACGGAAATGCTTTGCTCGACCCGCAGTTGCCGGCCTTCGATGCGCGCCATTTGGGCCTGCAGCAACTGATCGAGCAATGCCGCCAAAGGCACCGTGACGCGCTCTTCAAGGCCCTGCCGCTGCTCCACCTGCGCCAGATTCAGCAACCGCTCGATCAACTGCTGCATGCGCGCACTTTCGCTGTCGATGTTGCCGACGAATCGCTGGCGTTGCGCCAGTGGCATTTCGCTTTGCAGCAACTCGGCGGCGCCGCGAATCGCCGCCAGCGGACTCTTCAATTCATGGGTCAAGGTGTGGACGTAACGTTCGACGTAGGCCTTGCCTTCAAGCTGGGTGCGCATCTGTTCCACGGCGCTCGCCAGTTGCTCCAGCTCGCCACCGCGATAATGCGGCACTTCCACCCGGCGCCCCTCACTCACAGCCTGAGCGTAACCGGTCAGACGGTGCAGCGCGCGGCTCAACCACCACGACAGTAACGCACCGAAAAGAAGACCCAGCGCAATCAGCCCGGCGCCATAAGCCAGCAAGCGGCGCTCGGTACGGTCGACATAGGGTTGCAGCGAGCTGTTGGGCTTGGCCACGGTGACCACGCCGATGATCTGGCCATCGTCGCGGATCGGCGCACCGACGTGCATCACCGATGAGTTTGGATCATTCGGATCGCTGCGGCTGGAGCGCGCGCCGTATTCGCCGCGCAGGGTCAGGTAGACGTCGTTCCAGCGCGAGTAGTCCTGACCGACCGCCAGACCACTGGAATCCAGTACCACGATGCCCTTGGCGTCGGTGACGTAGATGCGGTGGTTGACCTGGTTTTTCGACAGGCCCCAGATCGTCGCTTTCGGCTGGCGCTCGCCGTAGGCACGAAGCAGTTCAGGCCAGCGATTCTCGCTGAGGGTGCCGGCCTTGAAATCGTCCTTGAGGATTTCCGCCATCAGGTTGGCGGTATCGACCAGGGTTTCCTCGGTGGACTGGCGCACGCCGGGGCGGATTTCTTCCATCACGGTGTTGAGCACGAAATAACCGGTAAGGCCGATAAACAGCACGTACACCAGGAAAATCCGCAGCCCCAGTGACATCAGCTGTGCCCCGGGCTGTAGCTGTAGCCGAGACCGCGATGGGTCTGGATCGGCTCGGCCTCGGCGCAAATCAGGCGCAGCTTGGCGCGCACGCTCTTGATGTGGCTGTCGATGCTGCGCTCGTAGCCGGCGTCGGCTGCCACACCCAGCGCATCGAGCAGTTGCTCGCGACTGAACACCCGCTCGGGTTGTTCGAGCAGGCATTGCAGCAAACGGAATTCGTGACGGGTCAGGCTCAACGCCTGGCCGCGATAGCTGATCTGCACACGTTCGGGGTCGATGCGAAACACACCCGACCAGGCTTCGGCCGCTGGGCGCGGTGCCATGCGCTTGAGAATCGCCCGGACCCGTGCCGCCACTTCCCGTGGGCTGAACGGTTTGACCACGTAGTCGTCGGCGCCGATTTCCAGGCCCACCACCCGGTCGATCTCGGCATCCCGGGCGCTCAGGAACAGCACCGGCACTTCGCTGAACCGGCGTAGCTGTTTGCAGGTTTCGAAGCCGCTGATGTCCGGCAGACCGATGTCAAGGATGATCAGGTCAGCCGGTGTCTGGCGCTGATGTTCCAGCGCTTGCGCGCCGAGGCTCAGCCAGGTCGTGGTAAAGCCCTCGCCCTGCAAGGCAAAAATCAGCGTGTCGGCAATCGCCGCTTCGTCTTCGACAATCAGGATATGAGGCATGGCGTCCGAGCCTGTGGAATGAGTGCGCGAACGGTGCCCCAAGCCTGACGTTACGTCAATGAGACCAGTTGTTTCAGCAATCCGGTTTGTCCGCCGTGAAACGCCGCGCCGGGTTTACCGCTGCGCCAAACTCGCGCAAGGCCTTGGCACCGATCAGCAACGGGTAGTTGAAATGGCTGCGGTCGGTCAGGTTGACCTCGACGGTGCGCTTGACGTTGCCCAGGCACAGCTCCAGATCGACCACCGGACGCTTGGCGGCTTCCGTGGTGTCGCGATCCTCGTCGTCCTCGTCGGAGCGGCTCTTGATCTTGCTGATCCGCGCGATCTTGTGCTCGAACACCTTGTTGCTGGCGTCCTTGGTGGCGAGGCGGAAACGCACCCAGTCTTCACCGTCGCGGGTGAAGGTCTCGATGTCCTTGGCCGACAGCGAGGCGGTCAGCGCACCGGTGTCCATTTTCGCCTTGAGCACTTGCCCGCCGATTTCCGGCAGCGCGATGTATTCGTAGCGCCCGTACAGGGTCGGCTCGGCGGCCAGCACCGGCAGGGCAACGAGGGAAAGCAATGCAAGGAGGGATTTCACGTAATGGGCTTCCTTGGGAAATGGGGGCGTCTGACGCGAGATTTTAGACCGCTGTTCGCTTGATCGTTCCCGCAAGGCTAACGCGCCAAAGGTGAAACATTCGTAACCCATGATTTGGCCTGTCGCCCGAAGCCACTTATCATGGCGCGCCCATCCGCTTTCAAGAGTTGCTTATGCGCCGCCTGCTCACCGGCTGTCTCGTCACCCTGCTGCTGTTGCTCAACACCCTGGTGCTGTTCGGCCCGTTGATGGTGTTCGCCCTGCTCAAGCTGATCCTGCCGGGACGCTTTCGCGATTACGCCTCGTGGGCGGTGATGTGGATCGCCGAGACCTGGGCGGAGATCGACAAACTGATCTTCCGCCTGTGCATCCCGACGCAATGGGACATCCGTGGCGGCGATGATCTGCGTGGCGACACGTCGTATCTGGTGATCAGCAACCATCAGTCGTGGGTCGACATCCCCGCGCTGATCCAGACCCTCAACCGGCGCACGCCGTTCTTCAAGTTCTTCCTCAAGAAGGAACTGATCTGGGTACCGTTCCTCGGCCTCGCCTGGTGGGCGCTGGATTACCCGTTCATGAAGCGCTACACCAAGGCGTTCCTGGCGAAGCACCCGGAACTGGCCGGCAAGGATCTGGAAATCACCAAAGCCGCGTGCGAGCTGTTCAAGCGCCAGCCGGTGACGGTGGTGAATTATCTGGAAGGCACCCGCTACACCTCGGCCAAGAGCACTCAGCAGCAGTCACCGTTCAGCCATTTGCTCAAGCCCAAGGCCGGCGGCGTGGCATTTGTACTGGCGGCGATGGGTGAACAGCTGGACGCGATTCTCGATGTGACCGTGGTTTATCCACAGCCGAAGATTCCGGGGTTCTGGGATCTGATCAGCGGCAACGTACCGCGGGTGATCATCGATATCCGGACTCGTGAACTCGACCCGGCGCTGTGGCAGGGCGATTACGAAAACGATCCGGTGTTTCGCGAGAAGGTCCAGAGCTGGGTCAACCAGCTCTGGACCGAGAAAGACCAGCGCATCACCGAACTGCGCGGAGAGCGCGGCTGATCAGCGGGGGGCGGTCAACCGCCGACACCCCAGACACCGCCGAGGGTTTTCAGCAGCGAACCGCCAACGCCCTGGTCACCCAGGTACTTGAGGATCACCGGAGCGAACTGGCCGACCATGCTGTTATCCATGCCCAGTGCGCCGAATGCGCTGTTCAGGTCATTGGTGCTCTTCACATTGCCCAGCGCGTTATCCAGACCCGCCGACTTGCCGGAAGAACCGAGCACGCTGCTCAACGCGCCCAACTGACCTGCACCGCCCGACAGCTTGTCGAGCCCCGGCACGCTCTTGGCCAGTTCCGAATAGTCGCTGCCGCTGAGCTTGTTCTTCGCCAGGCCAAACATTGCACTGGTGCCACCGACGGCTTGTTGCGGTGTAACCCCAAGACCGGTGACCGCCTGCAGCAGACCGGCCGTTTCCGACGTCGGCGCGGCGGCGGTGGCTGCGTTGCCGCCCTGCATGCTTGAGGCTGCCTTGGTCACGTCATCCAGGCTGAAACCTGCGAAAACCGGGCTCGCCACAACCGTCATCAGCGAAGCCAGTGCGAAACCGCGTGAAATCTTCATCCAGACATCCTCTTTCGTCATGAAAACCGCCCGTCACGGGTGGCAAAACTGTCGGTTTGACCGGCAATTCGTCAGCCTGTTCCGAGCGTAGCGCATCCATTTTGAGCCGGCCCGCGTATAGGAAATGTGAAACCCCGGAAATCGAACCATGAATGGCACGAGCGCTGTCGCTGAACTAGCCTGTGAACTACCCGAAACCAGCGCCCGCCCTGTCTGGAGACTTGCCATCACCCTCGCCGACACCGATCAGCTCCGGCAATTGCTGGCCCAGTGCTCACTGGGCGACCGCCGTGCCTTTGAAACGCTGTACCGTAGCGTGGGCCCGCGCCTGCACGGCGTGGCCCTGCGGTTCATGGGCCGCCCGGATCTGGCCGAAGAAGTGTTGCAGGAGAGCTTCGTGCGCATCTGGAACAACGCCTCGCGCTACGAATCGCACCTGTCGGCACCGATGACCTGGATGATCAACATCACTCGCAATCAGGCCATCGACCAGTTGCGCAAGCATCGCGACCGGCCTTTGACTGATTTCGAGCAGGAAGCCCTGGTGGATGAAAACCCCTCGGCCCATGACCTGTTGAACAGCGCCCGCGAAGCCACAGCCCTGAACCGCTGCCTGGAAACCCTTGAAGGCATGCAGCGCCGGTCGATCACCGTGGCCTACTTTCAGGGTTTGTCCTGCTCGGAACTGGCCGAGCATCTGGCGGCGCCGCTGGGCTCGGTCAAATCGTGGATTCGCCGGGGCATGGAACGCCTGCGCCGGTGCCTTGAATCATGAACTACCAGACCCCAGCCCTGCGCCGCGCCCTCGCCGCCGATTACGCCATCGGCTTGATGGCTGCGCCGGCCCGTCGGCGTTTCGAGCAATTGCTGCTGGAAGACGCCGCTCTGCGTGCCGAACTGGCGCACTGGCAGGAAAGCCTCGCCAGCCTCACCGGAACACTGCCGGAGGTTCCGGTGCCGGAGCGCGTGTGGCATGGCGTTACCGCGCGGATCGAACCGCAAGAACTGCATGTGCCGGAGAAACGTCCGTTCTGGAACTGGCTGCGGGTGACGGCGGCCCTGGCCTCCATCGTGGTGCTGGTGTTCCTTGGCTCGCTGTACACCCACGACGACGCCCGCTACCGCGCCACCCTCCTGAGCGCCGACGCGCAACCGGCGCTGAAGGTCGAGGCCCATGACAATTACCTGCAAGTCGAGCCGCTGACATTGGCGGCTGTCGATCCTCAGCGCAGTCTGGAATTGTGGGCTATTCCGGCCGATGGCAAGCCGATCTCGCTGGGTGTGATCCCGGCGGGCGGCAAAGGCAAGGTTGAATTGAGCGACACGCAAAAGGCGCTGATCGGCAAGCCGATTGCACTGGCGGTGAGCCTTGAACCGAAAGGTGGGTCGCCGACCGGGCAGCCGACGGGGCCGGTTCTTTATCAAGGCGCATTGGCCGCACTGTGACAACCATAAAAAACGGCGACCTCAGGTCGCCGTTTTTTTGTGCTCTGACGCTTACGCCGCACTGAACAACTTGTGCGGATCAATCACAAACTTCTTCGGCACGCCCGCATCGAACTCGCCGTAACCTTCAGGTGCCTGGTCGAGGCTGATGACCTGCACACCCACCACTTCGGCGATGTTGATGCGGTCCCACATGATTGCCTGCATCAGCTGGCGGTTGTACTTCATCACCGGAGTCTGCCCGGTGTGGAAGCTGTGGGATTTGGCCCAGCCGAGGCCGAAGCGGATGCTCAGGCTGCCCATTTTCGCAGCAGCATCGACAGCACCCGGATCCTCGGTCACGTACAGGCCCGGGATACCGATCTTGCCGGCGACGCGCACCACGCCCATCAGCGAGTTGAGCACCGTGGCCGGGGCTTCGGATTTGACGCCGTCGTGACCATGGCCGCGAGCTTCGAAGCCCACGCAGTCCACCGCGCAATCCACTTCAGGCTCGCCCAGCAATGCGGCGATCTGTTCGTGCAGCGGCGTGTCTTTCGACAGGTCGACGATTTCGAAACCCTGAGCCTTGGCGTGGGCTAGGCGGATGGTATTGACGTCACCGACGATCACGACTGCAGCGCCCAGCAAGCGGGCGGAAGCGGCAGCCGCCAGACCGACCGGGCCGGCGCCCGCGATGTAAACGGTGCTGCCCGGGCCGACGCCAGCGGTAACGGCGCCGTGGTAACCGGTCGGCAGAATGTCGGAGAGGCAGGTCAGGTCACGGATTTTCTCCATGGCCTTGTCGCGGTCCGGCAGTTTCAGCAGGTTGAAGTCGGCGTACGGCACCAGCACGTATTCGGCCTGGCCGCCGGTCCAGTCGCCCATGTCGACGTAACCGTAGGCACCGCCGGCGCGAGCCGGGTTGACGGTCAGGCAGACGCCGGTGTGTTGCTCCTTGCAGGAACGGCAGCGCCCGCAAGCCACGTTGAACGGAACGGACACCAGGTCGCCGATTTTCAGGCTTTCGACGTCACTGCCCTTCTCGATCACTTCACCGGTGATCTCGTGCCCCAGCACCAGACCGACCTGAGCGGTGGTACGGCCGCGCACCATGTGCTGGTCGGAGCCACAAATGTTGGTTGAAACCACACGCAGGATGACACCGTGCTCGATCTTCCTGCCGCGCGGATCCTGCATTTTCGGATAGTCGATTTTCTGTACTTCGACCTTGCCAGCGCCGAGATACACCACACCACGATTGCCAGACATGCTTTCACCTCGCTGTTGTTTTTATGGAACCGCGCCGCCCAGGCAGGCAGCGCGTTAAGTGCTCGGGTTATTGCTTGTTGGTCTTGCGTTGTTATGACTTAAAGAACGACGGTGCGGTTGGCGTTCAGGAACACCCGCCGCTCAATGTGATACCCCACGGCCCGGGCCAGGGTCAGGCCTTCGATGTCGCGGCCCTTGGCAATCAGGTCTTCGGGGTAATGACTGTGATCCACCGCCTCGACGCCCTGGGCAATGATCGGCCCCTCGTCGAGGTCGTTGTTGATGTAGTGCGCCGTCGCGCCTACCAGCTTCACGCCCTTGTTGTAGGCCTGGTGATACGGCTTGGCGCCCTTGAAGCCCGGCAGCAGCGAGTGATGAATGTTGATCGCCTTGCCATCGAGCTTGCGGCACAGCTCCGGCGACAGCACCTGCATGTAGCGGGCGAGGATCACCAGTTCGGCGCCTGCTTCCTCGATCACCTGCCACACCTGCCGCTCCTGGGCCGGTTTGTCATTCGGATCGAGGGGGAAATGGTAGTAGGGAATCTGGTGCCAGTCGGCCAGCGGCTTGAGGTCCGGGTGGTTCGACACCACCGCCGCCACGTCCATCGACAACTGGCCGATGCGCTGGCGGTAAAGCAAGTCGTTGAGGCAGTGATCGGCCTTGGAAACCATGATCACCACTTTCGGCCGGTAGTTCGGCGCGGTCAGCTCGAAGATCATGCCGAACGCCTGACCGCGTTCGGCGAGGCCGGCGCGGAAGGATTGCTCGTCAAAACCGTCAGGCTGGCGGAATTCCACGCGAATGAAGAACCGGCCCGAGAGCCGGTCATCGAACGAGTGGTGCTCGGTGACGTAACAGCCCTGCTCGAACAGAAAACGCGTCACCGCGTCCACGGTGCCGAGAACGCTGGGGCAGTCGGCGGTCAGAATCCATGTATCCGGGGCGCGGCTCATTGTTGTTTTTCTCCTCTACTCGTTCCCACGCACAGCGCAGGAACGATCATTACGCCTGAACGCTAAGGCCGTATTCGGCGGACGCATCCTGCAACCACAACCACCAGTAATCCGAGAAGCTGCGACGAATCAGCAGTTCCCAGGTGTCTTCGGCGGTGTGGCGAATCATCAGCTGCGACTTGGCGAACACCGTACCCACGGCCTTGCCGACCGGGAAGTTGTTCGGGTGCACGTCGTAGCTGGTGGACTTCATCAGCACCTGACGCACGTTCGGGCCGCTCAATTCGAGCACCTGCTGGCCGCCGCTGACGTTGACGATTGCGATGTGCAGATCGCCCAGCGCTTCGCGCAGTTTCTGCTCGGCAGCGAACTCTTCGCCGCTCGGCACGATCAGCAGCCACTCGTCCGGGCCCATCCATTGCAGGCTGGTTTCGCCTTTGACGATCACGCTCAGGGCACCCGGCAACTCGATGCCCAGGGCCTTGTGCACACCGGCGGCAAACGCGGCATCGTGGCCGTCGCCACGAATGGTCAGATGGCCGAGGAGTTTCTTCTCGCGCACGGTCACGCCGGCGCTTTTGCGGCCCTTGCCCACCAGGCTGGCGAGGTCGGCGTGATGCAGCGACGACTCGGCCTTGGCCCCGGTGGTCGGCCGTTGTTGGTACACGTTGGCTGCGGTCATAAAGCACCCTTCCTGAATTCTGTGCCGCTCCCGCGCCAGGCGCGGGAGCGCTCGATTAGATGTTCTGGCGATCGCCTTTCGGATCGAAGAACACCGAAGAAACGATTTCCGCCTCGATCACGCTGCCGTCCGCCAGCGGTGCGAACACCCGCTCGCCCAGACGCTTCAGACCGCCCTTCACCACGCCCATGGCAAACGAATAACCGAGGGAGTTGTGCGCGTAGCTGGAAGTCACGTGGCCGACCATGGTCATCGGGATCGTCTGCTTGGTGTTGAACACCAGTTGCGCGCCTTCCGGCAGCCATACGTTCGGATCGATCGGCTTCAGGCCCACCAGTTGCTTGCGCTGATCACGCACGCAGTCTTCACGGTTCATGCCGCGCTGGCCGATCCACGAGAACGGTTTGGTGCGACCGACGCACCAACCCATGTTCAGGTCGTCCGGGGTCATCGAGCCGTCGGTGTCCTGGCCGACGATGATGAAGCCCTTCTCGGCCCGCAGGACGTGCATGGTTTCGGTGCCGTATGGGGTCAGGTTGTACTGCTTGCCGGCCTCGACAATTTTTTCCAGCACACCCATGGCGTAGTCGGCCTGGACGTTGACTTCGTACGACAGCTCACCGGTGAACGAGATGCGGAACACACGCGCCGGCACACCGCCGACCAGACCTTCTTTCCAGGTCATGAACGGGAACGCTTCGTTGGCGAGATCAATGTCGGTCACGGCACTGAGCAGCTTGCGGCTGTTCGGGCCGGACAGGGTCATGGTCGCCCAGTGGTCGGTGACGGAGGTGAAGTACACCTTCATTTCCGGCCATTCGGTCTGGTGGTACAGCTCCAGCCACTGCAGTACACGAGCCGCGCCGCCGGTGGTGGTGGTCATGACGAAATGGTTGTCGGCCAGACACGCCGTCACACCGTCGTCGAAGACCATGCCGTCTTCCTTGCACATCAGGCCGTAACGGGCCTTGCCCACATCGAGCTTGGTCCAGGCGTTGGTGTACACGCGGTTGAGGAACTCACGGGCGTCCGGGCCCTGGATGTCGATCTTGCCCAGGGTCGAAGCGTCCAGCAGGCCAACGCTGTCGCGCACAGCCTTGCATTCGCGTTTGACCGCGGCATGCATGTCTTCGCCGTTTTTCGGGAAGTACCACGGACGTTTCCACTGGCCGACGTCTTCGAATTCGGCGCCGTTTTTCAGGTGCCATTGATGCAGTGCGGTGTAACGCACAGGTTCGAAGATGTGCCCGCAGTGACGACCGGCTACTGCGCCAAACGTCACCGGCGTGTAGTTCGGACGGAACATCGTGGTGCCCATCTGCGGGATGGTCACGTTCAGCGAACGGGCGGCGATGGCCAGACCGTTGACGTTGCCGAGCTTGCCCTGATCGGTACCGAAGCCCAGCGCGGTGTAACGTTTGACGTGCTCGACCGACTCGAAACCTTCGCGGGTCGCCAGTTCGATGGCGGCGGCGGTCACGTCGTTCTGCAAGTCAACGAATTGCTTCGGTGCCCGGGAAGTACCCTTCTCGTGCGGCACCTGGAACAGCGCCAGCGTCGGTTCTTCGTGGCGGCTCAGGGCTTTCGGCAACACGCCTTCGACGGTCTGGAAACCGGCTTCGGCTGCGGCGCGCACGCCACCTTCAAAACCGTCGGCCAGGGAATCGCCGAGACCGTAGACGCCGTTGATGCCGCCGACGCACACGCGTTTCTGCGGTGCTTCGCCCGGTACGAAACCGAGGATGTCTTCGCGCCAGATCGGCTTGCCGCCCAGGTGCGAAGCCAGGTGCACCACCGGGCTGTAGCCGCCGGAGCTGGCGATCACGTCGCAGTCCAGCCATTCGCCGGGACTGGTCACGGCATGGCCTTTCACATCGATGGCGGCCACACGGGCAGCGGTCACACGCTTGCTGCCACGGGCCTCGATCACGGCGCTGCCGGTGAGGATACGAATGCCTTTGGCGCGGGCTTCTTCAACCAATGCGCCACGCGGATTGCTGCGGGCGTCGGCGATGGCCACCACTTGCAGGCTGGCGTCCAACCAGTCCAGCGCCACGCGATAGGCATGATCGTTGTTGGTGGTCAGCACCAGCTTCTTGCCCGGGGCCACGCCGTAACGGCGCACGTAAGTCGAAACCGCACCGGCCAGCATGTTGCCCGGCACGTCGTTGTTGCCGTAGACCAGCGGACGCTCGTGGGCGCCGGTCGCCAGCACCACACGCTTGGCGCGGACGCGGTGGATGCGCTGACGCACCTGGCCGATCGGCGCGCGGTCGCCGAGGTGATCGGTAAGACGCTCATGAATGGTCAGGAAGTTATGGTCGTGGTAACCGTTGACCGTGGCGCGCGGCAACAGCAGCACGTCCGGGGTGTTCTTCAGTTCGGCAACCACACTGGCGACCCACTCCACGGCAGGCTTGCCGTCGAGGCTTTCGCGGGAATCGAGCAGGCTGCCGCCGAACTCTTCCTGTTCATCGGCGATGATCACCCGGGCACCGCTGCGCGCGGCAGCCAAAGCAGCGGCCAGACCGGCCGGGCCGGCGCCGACGATCAGCACGTCGCAGTGCTGGTTCATGTAGTCGTAGGTGTCCGGATCGACTTCGGTCGGCGAACGGCCAAGACCTGCGGCCTTACGAATGTATTTCTCGTAAGTCATCCAGAACGATTGCGGATACATGAAGGTTTTGTAGTAGAAACCCGGTGGCATCAGCTTGCCGCCGACCTTGCCGAGAATCCCCATCATGTCGTTGTTGACGCTAGGCCAGCCGTTGGTGCTGGTGGCGACCAGGCCCTGATACAGCGCCTGTTGCGTGGCCCGCACGTTAGGAATCTGGGTGGCTTCGGTGGCACCGATCTGCAGCACCGCGTTCGGTTCTTCGGCACCGGCGGCGAAGATGCCGCGAGGACGCGAATACTTGAAGCTGCGGCCGATGATGTCGACGCCGTTGGCGATCAGCGCCGAGGCCAGCGAGTCGCCCTCGAAGCCTTTGTAGCTCTGACCGTTGAAGGTGAAGCTCAGCACTTTGTTGCGGTCGATCCGTCCACCGTTGGACAGGCGATTGGTCTGGCTCATACCTTCTCTCCCAGCGCCGGCGTGGCTGTTTTCGCAGGGTCAGCCTTGTCGGTGAATTGCGGCTTGGTGCCGATCTTGTAGGTTTCGAGAATCTCGTAGGTCACGGTGTCGCGGGTGACGTTGAAGTACTGGCGGCAACCCGCGACGTGATCCCACAACTCGTGGTGCAGACCGCGCGGGTTGTCGCGGAAGAACATGTAGTCGCCCCACTCCTCGTCGGTGCAGCTGTTCGGATCCAGCGGACGCGGGATGTGCGCCTGGCCGGATGCGTGGAATTCCTCTTCGGAGCGCAGTTCGCCGCAGTGAGGACAGAAGATATGCAACATGGGATTTCTCCTGTTAGTGGGCGACAGCCGCAGCGCCGTGTTCGTCGATCAACGCACCGTTGTGGAAACGGTCGATGGAGAAAGGTGCGGCCAGCGGGTGCATTTCACCCTTGGCCAGGCTTGCAGCAAACACGTTGCCCGAGCCCGGTGTTGCCTTGAAGCCACCGGTGCCCCAACCGCAGTTGAAGAACATGTTCGGCACCGGGGTTTTCGAAATGATCGGGCAGGCGTCCGGCGTGGTGTCGACGATGCCGCCCCACTGACGGTTCATGCGTACCCGCGACAGCACCGGGAACATCTCGACGATGGCCTGGATGGTGTGCTCGATCACCGGGTACGAACCGCGCTGGCCGTAGCCGTTGTAGCCGTCGATACCGGCGCCGATCACCAGGTCGCCCTTGTCGGACTGGCTGATGTAACCGTGCACGGCGTTGGACATGATCACGCTGTCGATAATCGGCTTGATCGGCTCGGACACCAGCGCCTGCAGCGGGTGGGATTCGATCGGCAGACGGAAACCGGCGAGCTTGGCCATGTGCCCGGAGTTACCGGCGGTGACCACGCCGACGCGCTTGGCGCCGATGAAACCCTTGTTGGTTTCGACGCCGATGCACACACCGTTTTCCTTGCGGAAACCGATCACTTCGGTCTGCTGGATCAGGTCCACACCCAAGGCGTCGGCGGCACGGGCAAAGCCCCACGCCACGGCATCGTGACGGGCCACGCCGCCACGACGCTGGACGGTTGCGCCCATCACCGGGTAGCGGGTGTTTTTCGAGCAGTCGAGGTAGGGGATCTCGTCCGCGACTTGCTTGGCGTTGAGCAGCTCGCCGTCGACGCCGTTGAGGCGGTTGGCGCTGACCCGACGCTCGGAATCACGGATGTCCTGCAAGGTGTGGCACAGGTTGTAGACGCCGCGCTGGGAGAACATCACGTTGTAGTTCAGGTCTTGCGAAAGGCCTTCCCACAGTTTCATCGCGTGTTCGTACAGGTGCGCCGACTCGTCCCACAGGTAGTTGGAGCGAACGATGGTGGTGTTGCGCGCGGTGTTTCCGCCGCCCAGCCAGCCTTTCTCGACCACGGCCACGTTGGTGATGCCGTGCTCTTTCGCCAGATAGTAGGCAGTCGCCAGACCGTGCCCGCCGCCGCCGACGATGACCACGTCGTAGACCTTTTTCGGGGTTGGCGTGCGCCACATGCGCTGCCAGTTTTCGTGGTGGCTGAGGGAGTGCTTGAAGAGGCCGAAGCCCGAATAGCGTTGCATAGTCATTTACTCCAGAACGCTCAGCGATAAACCGGGAAGTCTGCGCACAGGGCCGCAACCTGCTGGGCGACGTTGGCCTCGACATCGGCATCGCCGAGGTTGTCGAGGATGTCGCAGATCCAGCCGGCCAGCGTCACGCACTGCGCCACCTTGAAGCCTCGGGTGGTCACCGCCGGGGTGCCGATGCGCAGGCCGGAGGTGACGAACGGCGATTGCGGGTCGTTCGGTACGGCGTTCTTGTTGACGGTGATGTGCGCGCGACCGAGAGCGGCGTCCGCGTCTTTACCGGTGAGGCCCTGACGGATCAGGCTGACCAGGAACAGATGGTTGTCGGTGCCGCCGGACACTACATCGTAGCCACGTTTGATAAATACGCTCGCCATCGCCTGGGCGTTGTCGATCACTTGTTGCTGATAGGCCTTGAAGCCAGGCTCCAGCGCTTCCTTGAAGCACACGGCCTTGCCGGCGATGACGTGCATCAGCGGGCCGCCCTGGGCGCCGGGGAATACCGCCGCGTTGAGCTTCTTCTCGATCTCTTCGTTGGCCTTGGCCAGGATCAGCCCGCCACGCGGACCGCGCAGGGTCTTGTGGGTGGTGGTAGTGACCACGTCGGCGTACGGCAGCGGGTTCGGGTACAGACCGGCAGCCACCAGACCGGCGACGTGGGCCATGTCGACGAACAGCAGCGCACCGACCTTGTCGGCGATCTGACGGAAGCGCGGGAAGTCGAGGGTTTTCGAGTAGGCCGAGAAACCGGCGACGATCATTTTCGGTTTGTGCTCGACGGCCAGGCGCTCGACTTCGTCGTAATCGATCAGGCCGGTCTTGGTGTCGATGCCGTACTGCACGGCGTTGTAGAGCTTGCCCGAGGACGAGACCTTGGCGCCGTGGGTCAGGTGACCGCCGTGGGCCAGGCTCATGCCGAGAATGGTGTCGCCGGCCTGGATCAGCGCCAGATACACGGCGCTGTTGGCCGAGGAACCGGAGTGCGGCTGGACGTTGGCGTAATCGGCACCGAACAGTTGCTTGGCGCGTTCGATGGCCAGGGCTTCAACCTTGTCGACGTGCTCGCAGCCACCGTAGTAGCGCTTGCCCGGATAACCTTCGGCGTACTTGTTGGTCAGGCCGCTGCCTTGCGCTTCCATCACGCGCTTGCTGGTGTAGTTCTCCGACGCGATCAGCTCGATGTGATCTTCCTGACGTTGCTCCTCGGCATTCATCGCCGCCAGCAGTGCATCGTCGTAACCCTGGATCCGGTCTTGCTTGCTGAACATCGCGTCTCTCCCAGCGGCATCTGTGCGCCATTCGTCTCGGTAAGGCACTGGCAATGATGGCAGTGCCCTTTGATGCCGATGGTATGGCCGGCGCAGGGAGGTCAAATGCCTACGGACGCCACGCAAAGGTGCGTTTACGACATGGACGCAAATCACTGAATACACGCATGGCTGAAGACACCGGAGATCCTTGTGGGAGCGGGCTTGCCCGCGAAGAGGGAGTGCCAGTCGACATCATTGCTGTCTGACCCAGCGCATTCGCGGGCAAGTCGAATCGTCGCACCGCAGCTCCCACAGGGTTATAGGCAAGCCGTGCGTATTGCGACCAACAGGAGGAAATGTACGGGATAAAGGGCATACGCCCAGCGCCTCATCGGGGGCGGCTGAAGATGTCGCGCATGTCGCAACAGGAACATTCCGGACAGTGGCGCGATCAGGCAGGTCGCAATGCCGAGGACCGCCACGCGGTTGCCGAACTGCGCGGATTCGAAGAGCACCTGCCACTGATTCGCCGCCAGACACACCAGCCCCGGCAGCAGGCTGAAATACCGGGGTTTGCGAAACACCAGCAACATCGCCAATGGCAGCAGGACGCCGAACAGACCGAACATCAGTCGCTCCGGGAACAACGCGGCCACCAGCAAGGCGCCGACGCCCAGTAGTCGCGAAATCGCTGTTCGATCCTGCCAGCCCCGCGCCACCAGCAAACCCAGCGCCAGCGTGGGCATCACGTTCAAGGTGTCGGGATCGGGAACGTACAAACGGTAGGGAATCTCGCTGAACAGACTGAACAGCAGCAACCAGCCCAGATAGCGCCATTCGGTCTTTCGCGCACCGTCCCGCGCCAGGTTCGCCGCCATCGCCAGACAGAACCACGGGAACGCCATCCGCCCCGGTACATACAGCCAATCGGCGCTGATCCCGACATATCGCAGGTGATCGAGCAGCATGCTCAGCAGCGCCAGCCACTTGAGCAGATCGAGTGCGCCGTCGCGCCGGCTCAGGTGCATAATCGGCTCGCATCCTTGTAAAGTTCTGACAGCGACATCCCGTGTGCTCCCCGGATGATCTTCGGTACAGTGCGCACCATCATTGACCCCACGAAGCGCCACAAGCGCCTCGATCACGGAAGCCGGCCATGACCGACAAGAGCCAACAATTCGCCAGCGACAACTACTCCGGTATCTGCCCCGAAGCCTGGGCTGCCATGGAACAGGCCAACCACGGCCACCAGCGCGCCTATGGCGACGATGAGTGGACAGCACGCGCCTCCGATTATTTCCGCAAGCTGTTCGAGACCGACTGCGAAGTGTTCTTCGCCTTCAACGGCACCGCCGCCAACTCGCTGGCGCTGTCGTCGCTGTGCCAGAGTTACCACAGCGTGATCTGCTCGGAAACCGCCCACGTCGAAACCGACGAATGCGGCGCACCGGAGTTCTTCTCCAACGGTTCGAAACTGCTGATCGCCGGCACCGAAAACGGCAAGATCACCCCGGCCTCGATCCGCGAAGTCGCGCTCAAGCGCCAGGACATTCACTACCCGAAACCGCGCGTAGTGACCCTGACTCAGGCCACCGAAGTCGGCAGCGTCTACACCCCGGAAGAAGTCCGCGCCATCAGCGACACCTGCAAGGAACTGGGCCTGAACCTGCACATGGACGGCGCGCGTTTTTCCAATGCCTGCGCATTCCTCGGCTGCTCGCCGGCGGACCTGACCTGGAAGGCCGGCGTCGACGTGCTGTGCTTCGGCGGTACGAAAAACGGCATGGCGGTGGGTGAAGCGATCCTGTTCTTCAACCACAAACTCGCCGAAGACTTCGACTACCGCTGCAAACAGGCGGGGCAACTGGCCTCGAAGATGCGATTCCTGTCGGCGCCGTGGGTCGGCATCCTGGAAAACGACGCCTGGCTCAAATACGCCCGCCACGCCAACCACTGCGCGCAACTTTTGGCAGAACTGGTCAGCGACATCCCGGGCGTGGAACTGATGTTCCCGGTCCAGGCCAACGGCGTGTTCCTGCAACTCTCGGAACCGGCCATCGCCGCCCTGACCGCTCGCGGCTGGCGCTTCTACACCTTCATCGGCAAGGGCGGCGCGCGCTTCATGTGCTCGTGGGACACCGAAGAAGAACGCGTGCGTGAACTGGCCCGCGACATTCGCGAAGTCATGTCGGCCTGATCTCCCCTCCTGTGGCGCGGGAGCCTGCTCCCCGCCACCGCTCACCTCCTCCCGTTTCAGCTCCATCGTCTACATTGTCTGTCGAGCCACCGCTCACATAACAATAAGCAGGAGCTTGCGCATGTCGCTAAAAGGCAAAACCTTGTTCATCACCGGCGCCAGCCGTGGCATCGGGCGCGAGATTGCGCTGCGGGCTGCGCGGGACGGGGCCAATATCGTGATCGCGGCCAAGAGCGCCGAACCCCACGCGAAGTTGCCCGGCACCATCCACAGCGTCGCCGAGGAAGTCGAAGCGGCCGGCGGCAAGGCTTTGGCCCTGCAACTGGATGTGCGCGAGGAAGAAGCGGTGCGTCAGGCACTGGCCCAGGCCAACGAACACTTCGGCGGGATCGACGCACTGGTGAACAACGCCGGGGCGATCAAGTTGACCGGTGTGCAGCACATCGAGCTCAAGCGCTTCGACCTGATGCACCAGATCAACACCCGCGCGGTGCTGCTGTGCAGCCAGGCGGCCCTGCCCTATTTGAAGAAGTCCGCCGGGCACATTCTCAACCTGTCGCCGCCGCTGAACATGGCCAGCAAATGGTTCGCGCAATACAGCCCCTACACCGTGACCAAGTACGGCATGAGCATGCTGACCGTCGGGATGAGCGAGGAATTCGCCAATTACGGGATCAGCGTGAATTCGCTGTGGCCGCAAACCATGATTGCCACGGCGGCGATCGAGTTTCAGCTGGGCAACCGGGAGTCGTTCAAGCATGCGCGCACGCCGCAGATCATGGCGGATGCGGCGCATGTGATTCTGGGCAGCAGCGGACGGCGAATTACCGGGCGGTTGTTGATCGATGAAGAGATCTTGCGGGAAAGCGGCGTGACCGAGTTCGATCATTACCGCTTTGAGCCGGGGAGTGATGCGAAGTTGATGACAGACCTGTTTATCGACTGAGCATTTTCAGAAACGACCTACGCCAGGTCCTACATAACTCAAACAAACCTCGCCATAGACTGCCGACTCCATTTTCGAGGAGCGCAGACTATGGCGAACCCTGCCTACATGACCATCACCGGCAAGATCCAGGGCCTTATTTCAGCCGGATGTTCGACGCCAGAATCGGTCGGCAACAAATACCAGACGGCCCATACCGATGAAATCATGGTGTTCGCCCTGAGCCATGAAATGCGCCGCGACGCCAACCTCGGCAAACCCGTCCACCGGCCGGTCATCATTACCAAAGCGGTCGACAAATCTTCCCCATTGCTGGCTCAGGCGCATTCGAACAGCGAAGAACTGGACTGCACGATCAGCCTCTACCGCACTTCGCCCCAGGGGCAGCAGGAAAAATTCTATTCGATCACCCTCGACGGGGCGGTTCTCGCTGAAATGTCGCAGGATGTGCCCCACGTGATTCTGCAAAACGATGCCCAGCCTCAAGAACAACTGGCCATTCGTTACCGCGGCATCAGTTGGGTACACCACATTGCAGGCACCACCGGCTATACCTCGTGGGGCGAAGCGGGTTGAGTTCACGGCAGCATGATCTGTGCGATGTGCAGGACGCCGCCGGCAACCTGCTTGGACAGGCACTGACCATCGGAAACCGTCATCTGGCGTATGGCATTGCACGTGTGCAATTCCATCAACAAGTCGCGTACTTCGCCAAGCGAATTACCGAGGAGGTAGCGGACGGACGCCTGACGCCGCAGCAAGGGATCAATACGCTTGCGCAGGAACAACGAGAACTGTTGAACCAGTCCCGAGCCCTGCAGCAAAACAGACACGGCACGCTCACCGGCGCGGCCAGGGCACCACGCTTGTCGATGCTTCCACAGGCCGCAGCGAACCCCGATCCGCAACGTTTACTGCGGGCCGTTCGCCAGCAGAATCTGAGAGTGACGCGCCTGAACTCAGCCCCGCTTTTTTCTGCGCATCCGGTCAACGACTTGCGATTTTTCCCCCGCGAACACTGGCCCCAGGAATTGCCGGCACCTGAGGAGCCAGGGTTCTACATCGTGCCGAAAAGTCTGTCCGCCGAGAAACTGCAGGCGCGACTGTTTCCGTCGCCCAACCCGAATGTCATCGCCAAATTCAAAAGCCTCAATCCGCTGGAAGACGTGGTGAAAGCCGGAACGCTGATTGTCCTGAGCGACCCGGACAATCAGCAATGCACCTATGAAGAATCACTGCTGATGGAAACCGCGCACATCGTCAGCATGGCGCTGGCGCCGTTGACGCTGGAAGAAGCGGACTTTTTTGCTCAGCACTATGACGTCATCAGACGGACGCTTTCAGATGGGTCAAAAGTTATTGGGGCTGGTACCGCTATGGCCGCTAACCATCTGGATGGCATCAAAACTGTTTTACGTGATCTGGAGACCCTGCACGTCCGAACTTTCGAGGGAAAGGGGAGCACACAGGCATTCCTCAGTGAACGTAAAACATTGCTGGCCCGCCTTGATATTCAACTCAACTTTCTGACTAAACGGGCAATTGGTTTTCCTGACCATCCAAATCTGAAAGCCGCGCTGGGCATCGATACGTCCAATCTCGTCCACCGTTGGAGAAAGGCCGGCGCGATCAGCCGGATTCCCGGTTATGCCACTCACATTCAAGGCGTAGTGAAAGCCTCGCAATACGTCAAATATGGCGGATGGATTGGTACGGCCGTGAGTGGCGGAGCCTCGGCAATGAAGGTTCAGGATGTTTGTACGAACGGGAGTGCCGAGGCATGCGAAAAGGTGAAATACACCGAAGCCGGAAGTTTTCTGGGTGGGGCTATCGGTTCTGCTCTGGGTGCAGCCGCAGCCCCGACAATTTGCGTGGCAATCGGGGTTACGAGTGCAGGAATCGGTGGGGTGTTGTGCGGGGTGCTGGCTGCGGGAGCTGGATCTTTTACGGGCGGATACATCGGTGAAAATCGCGGTGAGCGTGCAGGTGAGCGGATTTACGAGAGGATCAGATGAACTTTGAAACTGTAAAAGATGCATTAATCCTCGTGAGCATCATAAATTTCGCCGCACTCCTGATCGTTAATTGCATCTGGCTATACATCGCAAAAACGAAAATAAGACTAATCATGAGGAGCCTTAAAAACAGCCCGATCCGCTACAGTCTTATGATGCTATGGCATGGAGGCATGTGGGGACGCATCTACATGATGGGAGAGATTTCCCGTTTCCTGAAACGTCCGGAAATCCATATTTATCATGAGAGATTGAGTGCGGAAGACATAAAAAAATTCCCACCCGACTTTAAGCGCACGCTGCTTACACTCCACAAATGTCAGTTATTTAGCGGTATCACTTTTTTTGCTTTGGGGGCTCTCGGAGTACTCAACATAATTTAAATATCAATTGAAAATCCCCGTCTGATTTCCCCTGTAGAAGCGAGCCTGCTCGCGATAGCAGTGGGCCGTCGACACCATCATTGATGTCCCGGCCTCATCGCGAGCAGGCTCGCTCCTACAGGGAGTTGCGGCGCCTGTCAGTACTCGATCCGAACATCCCCCTTCGGCACGCTGCAGCAAGAAAGAATGTACCCCTCCGCCTCGTCGTCCTCGGTAATCCCGCCGTTGTGATCCATCTCCACCTCGCCACCCAGCTTGAGCACCTTGCACGTCCCGCAGATCCCCATGCCGCAGGCTTTCGGGATCATCAGGCCGACCTTCGCAGCCGCCGCATGCACGGTCTCGCCCGGGGCCACGCGGATGCTCTTGTCCGATGAGGTGAACTCCACCAGGTGCAGATCCGCCACCGGGATTTCCGGTGCTTCGGCGGCCTGTTCGGCTTGTTCCACTGCGTCGGCGCGGGCTTCCGGTGGCGTGGCGCCGAAGGATTCCTCGTGGTAGCGCTTCATGTCGTAACCGGCGTTTTCCAGCAGGCGCTTGACCGCCGTCATGTACGGCGTCGGGCCGCAGCAGAAGACTTCGCGCTCGAGGAAGTCCGGCACCATCAGTTCCAGCATCTTGTGATTCAGGTAGCCGCGATAACCGGCCCACGGCTCGCCCAGCCCGTGTTTCTCGCAGATCAGGTGCAGGCTGAAGTTGTCGATCCGCGACGCCATGTGTTCCAGCTCGCGGTGGTAAATGATGTCTTTGGGCGAGCGGGCGCTGTGGATGAACGTCATGTCGACGTTGCCGTTGGTGTCGTAGAACCAGCGCGCCATGGACATCACTGGCGTAATGCCGACACCGCCGCTGAGGTACAGCACTTTCGGGCTCGGGAAGTCGATGGCATTGAACAGCCCGACCGGTCCGTGCACCGCCAGCTCCTGGCCTTCGTGCAGGGTGTCGTGCAGCCAGTTGGACACCTTGCCCCCCGGCACGCGCTTGATGGTCACCGAAAAGCTGTACGGCACCGAAGGCGAGCTGGAAATGGTGTACGAACGCATGATCGGCTGGCCTTCGATTTCCAGCTCCAGGGTCACGAACTGCCCGGGCTTGAAGAAGAACAGGATCGGCTGGTCGGCCATGAAACAGAAGGTGCGCACGTCCCAGGTTTCCTGGATGACTTTGACGCAACGGACGATGTGTCGGCCATTGGCCCAGGTCTGGGTGGTGACCGGATTCAGGAAGCTGTTCGACATGCTGTTCTCCACGGCCGACTGTCGGCCTTCATGTGGCGATTCTGCGTATAGCGCGAACGGCCCGTTTACCTATCCGCGACATTCACATACTTATCGCGACCAGCCCCCAACCACCGGGGGTTGCGCGTCGGGAACAGATTGCACCATGTCGCCCATGGATAAGGTTCTCGCCTGCGCCGGCCCCACACTCGCCCCTACTACAAACCGATTCTTTACACCTTGCGTTGCACCCTTTAGCCGCACACCCGATCAGCCACTTTCGCGGCCACGCAGATGGCCTTGAGGAATTCATCGATGGACACCGCAAAACTCAGCCTGGGCGACCTGCTGGAACCCGCACGCAAGGCCACCGCACAAATGCTGCAGGAGCGCGAGCGCACCTATTCGCTGCCGCAACCGTTCTACAGTGACGATCGCCTGTTCGATATCGACATGCAGGAGATCTTCCAGAAAGAGTGGTTGATCGCCGGCATGACCTGCGAGATCCCGGCCAAGGGCAACTACATCACCCTGCAGATCGGCAAAAACCCGATCATCGTCATTCGCGGCGCCGAAGGCGTGGTGCATGCGTTCCACAATGTCTGCCGCCACCGTGGCTCGCGCCTGTGCACCAGTGACAAGGGCAAGGTCGCCAAACTGGTCTGCCACTACCACCAGTGGACCTACGAGCTGGACGGTCGTCTGCTGTTCGCCGGCACCGAAATGGGCGCCGACTTCGACATGAAGCAGTACGGCCTCAAACCGGTGAACGTGAAGACCGCCGGCGGCTACATCTTCATCAGCCTGGCGGAGAACCCGCCGGCCATCGATGACTTCCTGTCGACCCTGAACCACTACATGGAACCCTACGACATGGAGAACACCAAGGTGGCGATTACCACCACCTTGATGGAAAAGGCCAACTGGAAGCTGGTGCTGGAAAACAACCGCGAGTGCTACCACTGCAACGGTTCACACCCCGAGTTGCTGAAAACCCTGCTGGAGTGGGACGACGTCACCGACCCGCGCGCCGACCAGGCATTCAAGGACCACGTCGCCGCGTCTGCTGCCGCGTGGGAAGCCGAAAAGATCCCTTACGCCCACGCCAGTTTCGGCCTGCGCAACCGTATCGTGCGCATGCCGCTGCTCAAGGGCACCGTGTCGATGACCATGGACGGCAAACAGGGCTGCGCCAAACTGATGGGCCGGATCAAGAACCCGGACCTGGGCTCGATGCGCATCCTGCACCTGCCGCACTCGTGGAACCACTGCATGGGCGATCACATCATCGTGTTCACCGTGTGGCCGATCAGCGCCCAGGAAACCATGGTCACCACCAAGTGGATCGTGCACAAGGATGCCGTGGAAGGCGTGGACTACGACGTCGAGCGCATGCGCAAAGTGTGGGACGCGACCAACGATCAGGACCGTCGCCTGGCCGAAGAAAACCAGCGCGGGATCAACTCCACCGCGTACCAGCCGGGGCCGTACTCCAAGACTTATGAGTTCGGCGTGGTCAATTTCGTCGACTGGTACAGCGAGCGCATGCTGAGCAACCTCGGGGCCGAGCCTGCGCCGTACCTCAAGGGTGTTCCGGTTCAGGGCTGATTCGCGTCATTGATCGTTCCCGCGTCCTGCGCGGGAACGATCAAACGGATCACTTCGATGACCACCTCACAGATCCGTCTTCGCCAATAAACTCCTCGAAAATCTCCTCCCCCACCAACCTGATCTTCGCGTACCCGTTCAACACCCGCAGCGGATAATCCGGATCCTTCGCATCCTGGGTCTCGGAAAACAGTATCCGCGAATGCCCGTTCAGCTCGCTGGTGGTGCCATAGGGAATCGCCCCGTGCCCGGCGCAGCGCGCATGCAAACCGCCCTGGGTGGCGTAGACGATGCCGTTGTGCAGATGCCCCCAGTACCAGTAATCCGGCTCCCGCCCCAGTGCATCGCACACCGGTTGATACAGCGCGGTCTTGTTGTGCCCGGTGATATCGAAACCCTGGTGATGACTGAGCACCATGAGCTTCTTGCGTTTGGGCAAGCCCTTCATCCAGGCGATCTGCGGCTCGTTCAGCGTGCCGTCCATATACAGGTTCATCACGTCCGAGGCGTACGCCGTATCCAGCCCGACAATCAGCCAGTCGTCGTTGATCAGGGCAAAGTAGCTGGTGCCCTGCTGCCCGGGAAAACGCGCGGCCAGTTCCTTGAAATAACCGTGGGCGCCGCTGTACATCTCGTGGTTGGAATTAAGGGTGAACGAGCCGTGGGTGCCCATCGGCCAGCCGGACATGTCGGTGTCCTCCTGGGAATGGGTGCCCGCGTAGTAGACATCCCCCAGGTGAATGGTGAAGTCGGCATTGGCCAGTTGCATCTGGTTGGCCACCGACACCGCCGGCGCATGACTGTTGAATGGCCCGGTGCCCCAGTCGCCGGCAATCGCCAACGTCACTTCGCGATCCATGGTCACCAGCGCCGGGTCGGTACCGAAGGTCGCGTGGTGACGCAGGTTTTCGATCCATTTGAGCAGCGCCTCGCTCCACAGCAGGTCCAGCAGTTCCCACTTGCGACAGCCGAGCAGCGTGCCGTCCTTGAGTACTTTGGTTTGCAGTTGATCAGGGGACTGCGGCAACGGCGTTGCATTGCCGATGCGCAGGATCGACAACCCGTGGGATAACTCCCACGGCACCGCCGGCTCGTCATCCGGCAGCTCGCCGTTTTTCAGCACGTATTGCGCCTGATCATGACCACGCTGGAGCAACTTGATGATGGCCTGGAACTCCTCGGGTTCCAGTTCGCTGATGAGCTTCATCCAGGCCATTTCCACTCGCGTGAACAGGCCGTGCAGACGAACCTTGACCTTGTCGATTTCATGTTTCAGATGACCGACCGCTGACATGGCGTAATCCTCTATCCGTAAGGGTTCACAGGGTTTTCATGAATTCGATCAGCGCGCGTTTGTCGTCGTCCGACAGCGTCGTGCCATACAGGTGACCGGTGTTGTGATTGCCCTCCAGGCGCGTGTCGTACTTGAAGTCCGCCGAGGCTTTCGCTTGGGCGCCGCTGGTCACGAAGCCGACGTTGACCGGGTCGTAGACATCGGAGCCGGTGATGAACACCTGCGGACGTTTTTCCGGTGGTTGCAGCAAGTCCCACAGGGTCGGTACCGAGCCGTTGTGCAGGTACGGCGCGCGCAGCCAGATGCCGTCGGTGGGCGTGTTGCTGTAGCTCTGGGTCTTGCGGTAGGCGCCGAAATCGAACGGCGGTTTCTTGAAGGTGTGGAACGCCGCCACCAACCCGGTGGTAAACGAGTCGAGGCGATGCGGATCGGTGCCTAGCTGGTCGATGTTGGTGGTGACCTGCCCGGTGTCGGCGCGACCGAAGTCGTGGCAACCGGCGCAATTGGCTTCCCAGATCGGTTTTCCCTGAGCGACTTTGGCCTGATCCAGCGCCCACGGCCACGCCGGCGCCTTGTGCCCGAGCAGCCAGTTGGTCACGCGGTTGAAGCTCGGCGGCAACACCGACTCCGGCGTCGCGCCCACGGCCATCGCGGCGGCGTAGTTGCGCTCGTGGATCTTGTTGTTATTGCCGTCCCAGTGCAGGTACATCGATTCCCGGGGTTTCTGGTTCCACACTTGCGGCAGGTCGACGGTGCCGATGGTCGAGTCATCCGGGAAGCCGAACACCACCATTTTCGTCGGGTTGAAGGTGTCGGTACGCCCCGGCCCTTGCGGCGGACGCAGTTTCTGCCAGGCGTAGGCCTGCTTCTGTTTGAGCAGCGCGGTCTTGGCCATCGGGATGATCAGGTAACGGTTGTAGAGCCGCTCGAAGAAGCCGAGCTGGAACTTGCTGTTGATCGCCGCCATCACCGCGTCGGTGGTGAATTTCGGGTCGCTGGCGCAATCGTAGGCGAACCACTGGAAGGCCTGCAGTTGCAGGGTGTTGGCCGGTGCACTCGGCACATTGACCGCAACGTCGCTGGCATTCGCCCGGTAGGAGCCGGTGTGACACAAAGCGCAGTTCGGCTCGACAGTCGGGTAACCGATCTGCCGCTTGGCCATGCCGATCGGCAGGTCCTTGCCGTTCTCGAACAGGAAGCCGAAGACCTCCCAGCCGCCGGGTTTCGGCATCTTTTCCGGGCACATTTGCGGCAGCACGGAGAACAGGTAATACGGGATCCGCGCTTCGATGCCCAAGCCAATGGCGGCGTATTTGTAGTGATCTTCGTCGGAGGCGTATTCCTGCTCCGGCACCACGCGCAGCATCTGATACCAGGTCTGGTAACCGATGAACGCCAACAGCGCGACCACCACCAGCGTACCGACCTTGAACGCGTGGTTCTGCCAATGCCGCGCCCACGCCGCCCGCCATTCGCGCCAGCCGTCACAGAGCAGCGCCAATGGTCGGTTTTCAGGGGTGGTGCCGAGGTACAGCAGAATGCCGAGGATCAGGAAGAAACTCAGATCGCCCATCAGCATCGGCACGAACACCGAGCCCTGGCTGCTGGTGTCGATCAGGTAGATCCAGAACGTCACGGCGATCAGCCGCGTCAGCACACACAGCCAGGAATGCACCACGTAGCGCGGTGCGTTGAAGCCCGACGGCATGTAGAACACGCTGATGCCCACCAGCAGCATCCCGGCGTTTTCCAGCCACGGGTCGGAGAGTTGCGGCGGCAGGCCGACCACCGATGTCAGCAACCCCGGCGCGAACAGCGCCGGGATCGCGAACACCATGTTCATCGCTATGCCGAGCCAGATGAAACGTTGAAACCAGCGGATGTAGCTGTCCATGTCATCCATTTCCTTGTGCAACCCGAAAGATGTAGTGCCTGACCTACCGCCTTCGCGGGCAAGCCCGCTCCCACATTGGACTGGGGTGTCTGCTGATTTTGTGACCGGCACAAAACCCTGTGGGAGCTGGCTTGCCAGCGATGCAGTCGACTCGGTTCGAGATCAACCGAGGGCCGTCTTCTCCAGGTGTTCAAGGATGATCGGATACACATCGACCACCGCGTTCTTGCCGAACATGCAATCGATGTGGCCGTAACCCGGCACCACATGCCGGCTGTAGCGCTCCGGTCCGTGTTTCTCGCAAACCCGCTGATAGGTCTTGAGTGTGCTCTCCGGCAAGTAGCACTGGTTTTCCGCACCGCTGATGAAACAGATCGGCATGGTCAGCCGGTCGAAGTGCGGCATGTACACATCGTTGCCCTTGAAGTCCACCAGATGCCCTTTGCGCACGATCAGCGCCAGGTGTTCGAAGGTCTCGATGTTCGACTCGCCGAACAGTTCATGCAGGTTGTCGTGCAGCGTCTCGTTGAGGGTGTCGTGGCGGTACAGCGAGGCGTACATGAAGGTGATGCGGTGACACACCGGGTTGGTGCAATAGCCCTGGGCTTCGATCCGCGCGTAGCCGTTGAGGGCCTTGTCGTACAGCCGGTTGAACCAGTTTTCCTTGCTGTCTGCATAGGCAGTCATGGATTTGATGCCGATGGCGTCGAGCATCCCCGGCAAGTGCAGACCGGCCTTCAGCCCCGTCGCCGTCGCGACCACCGTATCAGCGGCAATCTGCGAGCAGACCACCGAACGCACGCCTTGCAGCCCGGCCAGCAACGACATGAAGAAGGTCGTTGCGCCGTAGCAATGCACCACGCACTGCACGTCCTTCGCGCCGGTCTGCTGCTGGATCTGCCCGATGGCAGCCTTGAAGTCGTACTGGGCGATCTGGTCGCCGTTCCATTCCTTCTTACTCGCCGGCAGCAGGATGCTCACGCGGAAATCCAGCAGCCACACGTCGTAGTCATGTTTGCAGAGAAACTCCAGCAGGTTGGTCTGGATGGTGTCGGTGGAAAAGATATTCGAGCCCACACCCAAGCCATGCACCAGCATCACCGGCCCTTTGCTGCCGGCCTGATAGCGACTCAGGCGCAGCTCCACGCCGTCCTCGGTGGGGAAGAAATGCACATCCGGCGTCGGCGCATCCAGCGGCCGTTTCAAGCGTGGCGGTGCGTCGGGGTTGAAGTATTTGTCGCCGGCGAACACGCCGCCGTAACTCTCCCAGAGAATCCCGGCGAAGAACTTGCCGAACCGCGCCAGCCCTTCGATACGCTCACGCTCGTTGCGCGCGTTGAGCACTTTCATGGTGGTCATCTGCTTGGCGAAATCCGCCGGTTTGATGTGCATCACACCCGAGCCGATGACTTCGCCGGACTTGTCCGGGCCGCGATACAGCGTCACGTAGAGGGTGCTGGTGTCATGCCAGATGTTCAGCACGCCGTTGTCTTCCGGCACGGTTTTGAAGGCGCTGAAGAAATAGTCGTTGCCGTCCTCGGCGGTCAGTTTCATGTCGTATTTCATGTGGCGAGTGTCGACCTGCTGCTCGAATTGCTCGAACAGGTTGAACACGCCGTTGCTGGCGGTCAGCGGCTGCGGCGACAGGGCCGGGGCGATCACCGTGCCGACGATGGTCGCGGCGTGCTCCGGCTCCTTGATCATCCGGTTGAGGTCGTTGGCGGTGATGGTCAGGGTGAAATCGATCGGCGAGTTGTCTGCTTCGCCGCGTTTGGCGGCCGCCTCATAAACCTTCAGATCGGTACTCTGCGCTGCGGTGAAGGCCCGGGAGAAATAGCCCTTCATGGTCTCGGTGAACTGCACGCCGAGGGTCGGTGGCACCGGTTGTTTGCGCGGCGCCGAAGGTAGTGTGTAATCGATTTTCCAGCCCCGGTCGGCGGCCAGCAGACCCATGTTGCGCTCGCTGACAGCGGAGATGGTCAGCAGCGGGTTGACCGCCAATGAGGTCGGAATCACCGCGCCGTCGGTCACGTACAGGTTGGCGTAGACATCGGTGCCACTGGCGCCGCTAAACACCTGGCCCTTGTGGTTGACCACGCCTTGCGCGGCGTCTTCGCCCATCACGCAACCGCCCAGCGGATGCACCGAGACGATGCTGTGCCTGAGCAGCTTGGTCCAGATCGGATTCTCGACCCAGATCCCGCCCAGTGCCTTGGTGCTCTGGTGCAGGCGTTCGTTGCCGATCTTGAAGTTTTCCTGCTCGCCCACACCCGGCCAATCGATGCGCAGCTGGTCCTTGCTGTCGAGGACCATGCGTCCCTGGCCGCTGTCGTGGCTCATGATCAGGTAGGTCTGCATGTTATGCAGCGCGCCGTAGTACGGGCCGCGCAGGAAGCTTTCGGCTTCGCGCTCCTTGTATTTCACTTTGCCGCTGAAGCTGTCGTCGGTGGGCACCCCGATCATCTCGGCGAACCCGGCCATCGCCGGCACCATCGGCCGCCCGAGGGCGCCGGGAATCGAGCCCTCCTCGATGACCATGCGACTGCTGCGATCACCTTCGTTGCGCATGTCGATGATCGACGTGATGCACGGGCCGACCGGTTTCATCTCCTTGGCCGAGTGCGTACCGAAACCGATGCCGTTGATGGTCTGCTCGCAGTTGTGGCCGAAGCCGAGGATGTCGCCGTTGCCGCTCATGTTCTCGCCGAGCTGGCCGGACATCGCCAGGCCCTTGTCCCGCGAGCGCAGCAGAATCTCGGTGGAACCAAGAGTGCCGGCGGATACCACGACAATGTCGGCCTTCACGAACAGGGTCGGTGCGTCGAATTTCTCGCGGCCACTGTCGAGGTACTGGAAGTGCACGATCCAGCCATCACCGTCGCGCTCCAGATGCCGTACCTGTGCCTGGCAGAAAATCTCCGCGCCGTGATTGGTGGCGTCCGGCAAATAGTTCATCAGCGTGGTGTTCTTGGCCTTGTTGTTACAGCCTGAAACGCAGTCGCCGCAGTGGTTGCACGGCAGTTGCTCGACGCCGACGTGGTTGAGGTTGTTCGGCAGTTTGTCGAAGGTCACGTTGATCGGTGGCTTGTAAAAATTCGCACCTTGCTTGAGGAAGTCCGCGGACTTTTTGTTGGCATCGAGCTTGGGCAGGTTCGGTGCGCTGTCCGGATAAGCGTTGGGTTTGAGCATGGTCCGGGCTTTTTCGTAACCCGCCTTGAGCAAACCATCCTGGTCCTCGCGCACCGCCAACGGCCAGCGTGGATCCTTGAACACATCGGCTGTCGGCTCCAGCGAAACGTTGGCATTGATCAACGACGTGCCACCGAGGCCACAACCGACCACCACGTTCTGCTGCGCGTTGACGTGCAGATCGAACAACCCGGTGCGTGAGCCGATGTGGCCGTCCGGGTCGTGCACCTGCAACTCTTCGGTCGCAGCGATCATGGTGTTGGGGTATTCGCCGGGCTGGATTTCCCGACCGCGCTCCAGCAGGCACACCTTCTTGCCGGCCCGGGACAGGCGCGAAGCGGCAATGCCGCCGCCGTACCCGGAGCCGATGACGATCACGTCGTAGTGTTCCTTGATGTCGCTGATGGGCGTTGCGATCCGTGTCATGAGGTGGTTCCTCTCTCAGGCAGATGGGGCAACTCTGCGGTTGCCTGCAATCAATGGGCGAACGGGCACCTGGCCCCCGGGCAGGCCCGGCGGCAGTACAGCGGTGTGGCAGGATTCAGGCGCTATAGACGGGCATGCTGATTGGCGGCACGACGCAAAGTGCGCGTGCGCGGCTTCGGGGCTGACAGCAAGCGGAGATTGAGGGGTGAGCGATGTGGCTGGGTATCCATCACGCGTTCTCCCTGAACCAGATGTGGATAAGTGACGGCGGTCCTTGTGCCATTGGAGTGAAGACAGCGGCCGGTTTGAAGTCAAGGCACGCTTTTAGAACTGTATGAAATCTGATCAATTTCCATTTGGACTATAGCCGGCGGGGCTTGCAGGGTTTGGCGAACAAGTTATCCACATAACCACCCACAGCAAATGGGGACAACTGTGGATGACCTTGGAAAATAATCGGGGTTTTGTGAAGAAAAACCGTGACTTATTCAGAACCACCGATTCCATTAGCGATTGACTATTTTTTGATCAAGTCGCCACGAGCAACGGATTACGTGGCTTTCAGAGGATGGCGAACACCTTATCCACAGAAACGCCAACAGAGTTCGGGGGTAACTTGGCGGGTGCTGTGGAAAAGCGTTGAAAGCGTTGATAAATCGGGGTTTGCGTCGGGTTGGTGGGGTTAAAAGGCTGAATTGATCGTTTTTTGATCAAATCTTTGTAAGCCACGGTTTATATGGCTCTTGGAGGATAGCGAACATCTTATCCACAGAAGCGCCAACAGAGATTGGGGGCAAGTCTGGGAGTTATCCTGGGAAAAAAGCTCGAAAAAACCGCGAGTTAGGCTGGTTGTTTTTTGATCTTCGGGCTGGAGGGCTTGGTTGGCGTGGGGTTCAGGGATGGGCGAACACGTTATCCACAGATCCGCCAACAGGGATTGTGGGTAAAAACCCTCTTCCAAAGGAAGAGGGTCAAATTCAGGACTCTAGCGGACAACACCTTCTTCTATCAGCAGTTTGAGAATAGCTTCGGCACCTGCCTCGGCAGTCACGCCCTTGAGCACCTGCCCCCCACCCCCACTGGCCTTGGCCGTCGCAGCCTTCATCCGATCCGCCCCGCTCTTGGCCTTGATCACCTTCAACCGTTTCGGCCGGGGCTTGGCCGGTTGCAGGGTCGCTACCGCAAGCAATTCGTCATCCACCACTTCCACATCTTTTGCCTGAAGAACGCCGCGTCGTGCCGGGCCGTAAGCACTTTGCCGAGGCTTGGGCGCCGCGTTATCCACAGTCGCCAGAAACGGCAGCCGCACCTTCAGTCGTCGCCGCTGCCCACGGGGCAACGCTTGCAGCACCAGCGCCGAGCCATCGTTGATCGACTCGACCTGAGCCAAACCGACGACCAATGGCCATCCCAGCCCTTCGGCCAGCAGGAACGGCAGCATCCCCGAACCTTCACCGGTTTCCGCCTGACTGCCGGTCAACACGACCTGAGCTCCGGCATCCCGCAAATAGTCGGTCAACGCCGGCAACGCATCCGCACCGGCCGGTTGTTCCAGCACATGCATCTGTTCCAGGCCCATGCCCAGATAAGCGCGCAGCGCAGGTTCGCCAATGTCCCCGGCATGCAGCACTTGCAGGTTATCCCCAGCCAGTTGCAAGCCGAGTTCCACCGCCCGTGCATCCTGTTCGGCACGACGCGGGCGGCCCGAGGTCGGGTGGGCGCCGATTGAAACCAGACTGATGATCTTTGTGCTCATACCCGTTCCTTAAGCCGCATCGCGCTTGGCTTCGTTGCGGTAAGCCTCTACCGCCGCGATCAAGGCCTGAAGAATTTCCGCGCTTTCGCCGATCACCGACAGGTCGGCACGCTTGATCATGTCGCAGCCCGGATCGAGGTTGATCGCCACCACCTTGTCGCAGGCGCCGATGCCCTGCAGGTGCTGGATCGCCCCGGAAATCCCCACGGCCACGTAAACCCGCGCCGTGACCCAGGTGCCGGACGCGCCGACCTGGCGGTCGCGGGTCATGAAGCCGTCGTCCACCGCCACCCGCGAGGCGCCTTCGGTGGCGCCGAGAGCGGCGGCGGTCTTGTGGAAAAGCTCCCAGTCCTTGACCCCGTTGCCACCGGAGAAGATGAACTCGGCTTCGGCCATCGGAATCGCCGCCGGGTCCACCGCCACGGCGCCCAGATCTTCAATCCGCGACAGGCTGCGCGCGACGGGTGTGGATAACTCCACCGGCAGCGCTTCGTGACGGGTTTCGCTGACCGGTTCGGCACATTCGGCGGACGCCAGAATCAGCCGCGCCACCGGGCGGGCCAGATCCTGCAACCCGGCCCCGGCACGGCCGATGCACTCCTGATCCTTGACCTGCCACACCCGCGTGGCCGGTCGCTCGCCCAGTGCAGCGGCAAAGCGCCGGCCGAGTTCGCCGCCACCGCTGCGGCTGTCCGGCAGCAGCCAGTGCCGCGGGTTGAACTGGTTATCCACAGCCCGCAGGCCCTGGATCCGTTGTTCCGGTGCATAACCGCTGAATTCTTCGCCTTCCAGCACCAGCAAGCGGTCAACGCCCGCCGTGGCGAAAGCGTTTTCCTTGTGCTCGCCGAACACCACCGCCAGCACCGCGCCGTCGCTGCCGGCCAGTTGATGAGCCAGGCCGAGCAAGTCGCGGTCGTGGCTGCTCAAACGGCCGCCGACCATGTCCGGCACCACGCTGATGTAGAACGCCGGGGCCGGCACTTGATGCAGCGGCAATTGCACTTCGACCGCGGCCGAACGCTTGACCGCCCCACCCTGTTGGGCGCCGCTGCGGTCGATGCGCTTGATGCCGTTCGGCCCGATAAAGCCGATGCCGTGCAGGTTCTTGCGGATGATCCCGTTGGGCCCCATCCAGCTGTGTTGCGCCGGTTGCATGGCCGCGTGCAACGGATGCAGGCGGTTACGTGCGATCCATTCGGCGCGAGGGTCGCGGCGGATAATGTCGCTCATCAGTGGGCCTCCGCAGGTTCACGTTTGGCCGGGGTGGCAGGCTTGTTCGGCGCAGCGTCTTCGAGCAGCGCGTCGGCCACCAGTTCGGCGATGTCCTTGATCAGCGGACGCGGTTCGACCACGCCTTCGAGCATCGCCGTGCACTGTGGACAACCCACGGCCACCAGCTCGGCGCCGGTCTCGCGGATGTCTTCCATGCGCATGTCGGGGATCCGCTGCTTGCCCGGAATGTCGGTGATCGGCGCCCCGCCACCGCCGCCGCAGCAGCGGGAACGGAAGCCGGAACGTTGCATCTCTTTCACCTCGATACCGAGGGCGCGCAGCACTTCGCGCGGCGCCTCGTACTCGCCGTTGTAACGGCCGAGGTAGCACGGATCGTGATAGGTCACGCTGTTGCCTTTGTGCTGACCGAGGTTCAGCGCACCGGCCTGGATGATTTCCGCCAGATAAGTGCTGTGGTGCTGCACGAGGTAGTTGCCGTCGAAGGCGCCGTACTCGTTTTTCAGCACATGGAAACTGTGCGGGTCGCAGGTGACGATACGGTTGAAGCTGTATTTGGCCAGGGTCTGGATATTGCGCTTGGCGAGCAACTGGAAAGTCGCCTCGTCACCCAGACGGCGGGCCACGTCGCCGCTGTCGCGCTCTTCCAGCCCCAGCACCGCGAAGTCGACCTTGGCCGCTTTCAGCACTTTGACGAAGGCGCGCAGGGTGCGCTGGTTGCGCATGTCGAAGGCGCCGTCGCCAACCCAGAACAGCACGTCGGTGGATTTCTTCTCGCTGAGCAGGTTGAGGTTCAGGTCCGCCGCCCAGTTCATCCGCCCGCCCGGAGCGAAACCGCCAGGGTTGTCGGTGGCGATCAGGTTTTCGAGGACTTCGGCGCCCTTGTTCGGGGTCGCGCCTTTTTCCAGGGTCAGGTGACGACGCATGTCGACGATGGCATCGACGTGCTCGATCATCATCGGGCACTCCTCGACGCAGGCGCGGCAGGTGGTGCACGACCACAGGGTTTCAGCATCGACCAGACCGTTGACGATCGGTTGATGCGGATTGCCGCTGTGTTCGCCCACCGGTTTGCCCGGATACGGGCTGCCGGCGAACTGAGCATCAGTGCCGCCGGCGAGGCCGACGACCATGTCCTGAATCAGTTTTTTCGGGTTCAGTGGCTGGCCGGCGGCGAACGCCGGGCACGCCGCTTCGCACTTGCCGCACTGCACGCAGGCGTCGAAACCGAGCAACTGGTTCCAGGTGAAATCCTTGGGCTTTTCCACGCCCAGCGGCGCGGTCGGATCATTCAGATCCAGCGGTTTCAAACCGGTGGAACGGCCACCACCAAAACGTTCGGCGCGGCGGTGCCAGGCCAGGTGCAACGCACCGGCGAAGGCGTGCTTCATCGGGCCGCCCCAGGTCATGCCGAAGAACAGCTCCGACACGCCCCACAACACACCGACGCCGAGAATCGCCGCCAGCACCCAGCCGCCGAAGTTCTCCGGCAGGATCCCCGCCACCGGCAAGGTCACCAGGAAAAACGAGGCCGAGAACGCCAGCAGGCTTTTCGGCAGGCGCATCCACGGGCCTTTCGACAGCCGCGACGGCGGGTTGAGCCGACGCCGGTAAACGAAGATCGCCCCGACGAACATCACCGCCGTCATCAGCAGCAACGCGTAGCCGAGGATGCGGTTATGCAGGCCGAAACCGTGGACCAGAATCGCCAGCACGATCGACGCCACCGCCCCGCCCGCCGTGGCTACGTGGGTGTTGGCGATGTATTTGTCCCGCGCCACCACATGGTGCAGATCGACCATGTAACGCTTGGGCATGGCGAACAGGCCGCCGATCAGGTCGACCTTCGAGGCCCGGCCCCGGCGCCACATGGCCACCCGCCGCAACGCCCCCAGCACCGCGAGGGCCAGGGCTGCGAACAACAGGATTGGAAGAAGGGTGTTCAACATGGTGAAGCTCCCACCAGTACAGCCTGGAGAAACACGTTCGGCGTGTTCCTGTGGGAGCGAGCTTGCTCGCGAAAGCGCCGGGTCAGTCGATGCCGCGGTGACTGACAGAATGCATTCGCGGGCAAGCCCGCTCCCACAGGGTCATGTGCAAACCTTTAGAAGTCTTTGCACAACCGCAGGGCGTCATAGATCGCAGCGTGGGTATTACGCTGCGCCACGCAGTCACCGATGCGGAACAGCAGGTAACCGTCGCCATTGCTGCTCAACGAAGGTTGCGGCTGGATCGCGAACAGCGCCTCGACATCGATCTGGCCCTTGTTGCGCGAGCCGTCCTTGAGCGCGTAGTAGATTTCTTCGTCCGGGCGCACGCCGTTCTCGACGACCACCTGATCTACCACCCGCTCCTCTTTGGCGCCGGTGTATTCGTTCTCCAGCACAGCGACGAGTTTGTCGCCTTCGCGGTAGACCTTCTCCAGCATCATGTCGCCGGTCATGATCACTTCTTTCGGGTACATGCTGCGGTAGTAGGTCGGGAACGACGTACCGCCGATGGCCACGCCCGGCTTGATGTCGTCGGTGACGATCTCGACCTGGCTGCCCTTGTCGGCGAGGAAGTCGGCCACCGACATCCCGGTGAACTCGCAAATGGTGTCGTAGACCAGCACGTTCTTGCCCGGCGCGACCTTGCCGTCGAGCACGTCCCAGCTACTGACCACCAGCCCTTCGGCGGCGCCCCAGTGTTCGTTCTGCTCCAGATACGGATGCCCGCCCACCGCCAGCACCACGATGTCCGGACGCAGGTCCATGATGGTGTCGGCATCTGCGGCAGTGCCCAGACGCAGGTCGACTTTCAGCCGCGCCAGCTCCAGCTGGAACCAGCGCGTGATGCCGGCGATCTGGTCACGCTGCGGCGCTTTCGAAGCCGTGGTGATTTGCCCGCCGATGAATTCTTTCTTCTCGAACAGGGTCACGTCGTGGCCACGTTCGGCTGCCACGCGAGCAGCTTCCATCCCCGCCGGGCCGGCACCGACGATTACCACCTTGCGTTTCGGCCCGATGGATTTCTCGATGATGTGCGGCACACCCATGTATTCACGGGAGGTGGCGGCGTTCTGGATGCACAGCACGTCCAGACCCTGGTACTGACGGTCGATGCAATAGTTGGCGCCGACACACTGCTTGATCTGGTCGATCTGGCCCATCTTGATCTTGGCGATCAGGTGCGGGTCGGCGATGTGGGCGCGGGTCATGCCGACCATGTCGACGTAACCGCCCTCGAGAATCCGCGTGGCCTGGTTCGGGTCCTTGATGTTCTGCGCGTGCAGCACCGGAACCTTGACCACTTCCTTGATCCCGGCCGCCAGGTGCAGGAACGGCTCCGGCGGGTAACTCATGTTCGGAATCACGTTGGCCAGGGTGTTGTGGGTGTCGCAACCCGAGCCGACGACGCCGATGAAATCGAGCATGCCGGTGTCGTCGTAATACTTGGCGATCTGCTTCATGTCTTCGTGGGACAGACCATCCGGGTGGAACTCGTCACCGCAGATGCGCATGCCGACGCAGAAGTCGTCACCGACTTCGGCGCGCACCGCTTTCAACACTTCCAGACCGAATTTCATCCGGCCTTCAAAGGTGCCGCCCCATTCGTCGGTCCGCTTGTTGACCCGAGGGCTCCAGAACTGGTCGATCATGTGCTGGTGCACCGCCGACAATTCCACGCCGTCCAGGCCTCCGGCCTTGGCGCGGCGCGCCGCTTGCGCGTAGTTGCCGATCACCCGCCAGATTTCTTCCGGCTCGATGGTTTTGCAGGTCGCGCGGTGCACCGGTTCACGGATGCCCGACGGCGACATCAGGGTCGGCCAGTGGAAACCGTCCCAGCGGGAGCGACGGCCCATGTGGGTAATCTGGATCATGATCTTGGCGCCATGCTTGTGCATGGCGTCGGCGAGATTCTGGAAGTGCGGGATGATCCGGTCGGTGGACAGGTTCACCGAACTCCACCATTGCTGCGGGCTGTCGATCGCCACCACGGACGAACCGCCACAGATCGCCAGGCCGATGCCGCCCTTGGCTTTCTCTTCGTAGTATTTGACGTACCGTTCGGTGGTCATGCCGCCGTCGGTCGCGTAGACCTCGGCGTGCGCGGTGCTGAGCACGCGGTTGCGGATGGTCAGTTTGCCGATCTGGATCGGCTGGAACATTGCTTCGAAAGCCATGGCGGGTTCCTCGACTTACAACGGCTTGACGGTGAACAGGCCGTCGTCGTGGCCTTCTTCGGAGCCACCGTAGACCTGCTCGGCCACGGTGCGGATCTTGCTGCCGCGAGCGGCGAGGATCTGATCCATCGCCCCGGCAAACCAGCCGGTGAACATGTAGTCGACCTTGCGCCCGACCTTGCCGTAGACGTAGACGAACGCCGAGTGTTCGAGCTTGACGCTGCAGGTGCCTTTGTCGAGGTCGATGTCCTGGATCTTGAACAGGCCCCAGCCGCGCTGCGACAGACGCTTCATGTAGTGTTCGAACACCGCGACGCCTTCCAGGCCGTGGCACTCGGCTTCTTTTTCGCACCAGTGCCAGGCGGATTTGTAGCCGGCCTTGTAGAGGATTTCGGCGTAGGCGTCGGCGCCCAGCACTTCCTCGATGCCCATGTGGTTGTTGACGAAGAAATGCCGCGGCACGTACAGCATCGGCAGGGCGTCGGAGGTCCAGACACCGGTCTCGCTGTCGACTTCGATTGGCAATTGCGGGGCGATCTTGGCCATGGAAACTTAACTCCAGAAAAATTTGGGTGTTGCCCCCGGCGCGGACGGCCGGGGGAAAGTATTCGGGAAGCGGCGGCTTATTCGCCCCAGACGTCTTTCAGGACGTTGACCCAGTTTTCGCCCATGATCTTGCGCACCACACGTTCGGAGTGGCCACGCTTGAGCAGGGTTTCGGTCAGGTTCGGGAACTCGCCGACGGTGCGGATGCCCAGCGGGTTGATGATCTTGCCGAAGTTGGTCAGACGGCGGGCGTAGCCCTTGTCGTGGGTCAGGTATTCGAAGAAGTCCTGACCGTGACCCTGGGTGAAGTCGGTGCCGATGCCGATGGCGTCTTCGCCGACGATGTTCATGGTGTATTCGATGGCTTCGGCGTAGTCGTCGATGGTCGAATCGATGCCCTTGGCGAGGAACGGCGCGAACATGGTCACGCCGACGAAACCGCCGTGGTCGGCAATGAACTTGAGCTCTTCATCGGACTTGTTGCGCGGGTGCTCTTTCAGCCCCGACGGCAGGCAGTGGGAATAGCAGACCGGTTTTTTCGATTCGAGGATGACTTCCTCGGAGGTCTTGGAGCCGACGTGGGACAGGTCGCACATGACGCCGACGCGGTTCATCTCGGCGACGATTTCGCGACCGAAGCCCGAAAGGCCGCCGTCACGTTCGTAGCAACCGGTGCCCACCAGGTTCTGGGTGTTGTAGCACATCTGCACGATGCCGACGCCGAGCTGCTTGAACACCTCGACATAGCCGATCTGGTCTTCAAAGGCGTGGGCGTTCTGGAAGCCGAAGAGGATGCCGGTCTTGCCCTGCTCCTTGGCCTTGCGGATGTCGGCGGTGGTGCGGACGGGGATCACCAGGTCGCTGTTTTCGCGGATCAGTTTCTGGCTGGCGGCGATGTTGTTGACCGTGGCCTGAAAGCCCTCCCACACCGACACGGTGCAGTTGGCCGCCGTCAGACCGCCCTTGCGCATGTCTTCGAACAGCTCGCGGTTCCATTTGGCAATGATCAGACCGTCGATAACGATGCTGTCGGCGTGTAATTCGGCTGGGCTCATCAGGCGTCCCCTTGATTGGCGATTCATGCGCCGAATCGTCTGCCGGCGCTTTGGGGCCAGCATATGCCTCGGTGCGCGACCAGCCGGGTGCAAAAACGACAGGGGAATTGCCGAAAGCGTCAATCCGCGACAAAGCGTCGCCAACCGGTCCGACCAGCCACCTGTTCAAGCCCGCGAGCTTGAGCCAGAATCTGGCGCATCTCGGAAACACCACTGGATTAGAGCGGCGACATCAATGAAATCGATCTTCCTGGCTTTGGCACTGATTGCGACCGGCGTACACGCCGCCGAAGAGTCCGACAACAACCCGTGCGACGCGGTGGAAAACGACGTCCAGACCCTGGAATGCTCGACCTACAGCCGCACCACCGCCGAAGACCTGCTCAAGGACAACTACAAAAGCCTGAACGAGCGCATGCAAGCGACCTACGGCAAAAACCCGGCGCAACTGGCCGACATCACCGCCAAACTCAAGACCGCCCAGCAACAATGGCTGAAAACCCGCGACGCCGACTGCGCCGTGGAAGCCTTCCCGTCGACGGACGGCAGCAAGGCGTTCAAGATTGCGCAGAATGATTGCGTGGCGCGGATGAGTGACGAGCGGTCGGAGTTTTTGGAGTCGATTGGGCAGGAGTGAGGGCTTGAGCTGTAAGCTGCACCTCTTCAGCCAATCAAGGGATTCACATGAACATCTGCGGTATCGAAATCAAAGGCAGTGAAGCGATCATCGCCGTGGCGTCCCTCGACGGTTCGGTGCTGAGCCATGTCGCTCTGAGCACCAAGAAAATCGCGCTGGACGATGACGACGAGGCGGCCAACGTCAAACTGTTCGCGGCTCAGGTGGCGTCGTTCGTGCGCGAGAACTCTATCGATCGCATCGCGATCAAGAAGCGCAGCAAGAAGGGCGAATTTGCCGGTGGGCCGACCACGTTCAAGATCGAGGGCGTGTTTCAGTTGCTGGACGGTTGCGAGGTGATCCTGCTGTCGCCGCAGACGATCAATGCCCAGGCCAAGAAGCACAATTTCGAGCTGCCGGGCACGCTGAACAAGTATCAGCATGAGGCTTACAAAGCGGCCTGCTCGGCTTTGATGAAGAAGTAACTCAGGCCTGAGCAGTACGCCGGTCCTCTCGTGGACACCGGGCAAACTTCGCCCGGTAGCTGCGGGTGAAGTACGACGGTGATTCAAACCCGCAGGCGATGCTGACTTCCAGCACGCTCATGTCGGTCTGGCGCAGCAATTGCCGGGCCTTTTCCAGTCTTAAGCGCAGGTAGAAATTGCTCGGCGTGTCGTTCAGATGCAGCCGAAACAACCGCTCCAGTTGCCGCCGCGTCACCTTGATCGATTCCGCCAGTTCCAGGGTGGTCAGCGGCGGTTCGCTGTGCTGCTCCATTTCGCCGATTACATGCACCAGTTTCTTGTTGCTGATGCCGTAACGCGTGGCGACTTCCATGCGCTGGTGGTCCTTGCGCGGACGAATCCGCCCCAATACAAACTGCTCGCTGACCTGGATCGCCAGTTGCGGGCCGTGGGCCTGGGCGATCAGGTCGAGCATCAGGTCGATGGAGGCGGTGCCGCCAGCGGACGTGATGCGCCGACGGTCGATCTCGAACAGCTCCTGGGTGACGCTGAGCTGTGGATAAGATTCCTTGAAGGCGTCGATGGCTTCCCAGTGCAGGGTCAGGCGATGACCATCGAGCAGGCCCGCCTCGGCGAGGACGAAGCTGCCGGTGTCGATGGCGCCGAGGGTCACGCCTTCGTTATCCAGGCGTCGTAGCCAATGCTCCAGCGCCGGGGTGGCGAATTTCAGCGGTTCGAAACCGGCGACTACCAGCAACGTCGCCCCTTTCTTCAGCGGCTCCAGCGCCGCGTCGGCGTTGACCGACATCCCGTTGCTCGCCAGCACCGCCCCGCCATCGGCACTCAACACGTGCCAGCGATACAACTCGCCGCGAAAGCGGTTGGCCACCCGCAGCGGTTCGATCGCAGAGATGAAACCGATGGCGGAAAAGCCCGGCATCAACAGAAAGTAGAAATCCTGGGACATGGTGCGCACTCGATCAGCGGGTAGCGTGCAACGTTGATACGCCAGTTGTCGGCGGCATTCAAGAGCACAGGTCGCTGCAGTGCAAGAGCTGGTCGCCGCAGTGCGTTTTTACGGGGGCATTGCTGCGTAATTTGAGCATCACCGGCGCATCAGACGCCGGGACCCACAATAACGACCTGCCGAGGAACCCGACATGAAACGACTGATCAGCAGCTGTGTTCTCGCACTCAGCGGTACCGCGTTTTTAAGCGCCAGTGTCATGGCGGCCGAACCTGCCTCGTGCCAGAACGTGCGCATGGGCGTGGTGAACTGGACCGACGTGATCGCCACCAGCGCCATGACTCAGGTTCTGCTCGACGGCCTCGGCTACAGCACCAAACAGACCAGCGCCTCCCAGCAAATCATCTTCGCCGGCATCCGCGACCAGCGTCTGGATCTGTTCCTCGGCTACTGGAACCCGCTGATGACCCAGACCATCACTCCGTTCGTCGATGCCAATCAGGTCAAAGTCCTTCCGGCGCCGAGCCTGAAAGACGCCCGCGCCACTCTCGCCGTCCCGACCTATCTGGCAGACAAGGGCCTGAAAACCTTCGCCGACATCGCCAAGTTCGAGAAAGAACTGGGCGGCAAGATCTACGGCATCGAGCCAGGCTCGGGTGCCAACACCCAGATCAAGGCGATGATCGCCAAGAACCAGTTCGGCCTCGGCAAGTTCCAGCTCGTGGAATCCAGCGAGGCCGGCATGCTCGCCGCCGTCGACCGCGCGGTGCGCCGCAAGGAAGCCGTGGTGTTCTTCGGCTGGGCGCCGCACCCGATGAATGTCAACGTGAAGATGACCTATCTGACCGGCAGCGACGACGCCCTCGGCCCGAACGAAGGCATGGCCACCGTGTGGACCGTCACCGCGCCGAAATACGCCGAACAATGCCCGAACGTCGGTCGCCTGCTGAGCAACCTGACGTTCACCGCCGAAGACGAGAGCCGGATGATGCAGCCGCTGCTCGATCACAAGGACGCTTTCGAATCGGCCAAGCAATGGCTCAAGGATCACCCGCAGGACAAACAGCGCTGGCTCGAAGGCGTCACCACCTTCGATGGCAAACCGGCGGCTGAAAACCTCCAGCTCACCAGCAAATAAACCGCAGCGAACGAACCACTTCGCAGCCCACCACGGGCTGCGAACAGACCCATCACGCCTGAAGGAAAACGCACCATGAACCACGACGTCATCATCACCTGCGCACTCACCGGTGCTGGCGACACGACCGCCAAGAGCCCTCATGTGCCGGTCACTCCAAAGCAGATCGCCGCAGCCGCCGTCGAAGCGGCCAAGGCCGGCGCCACCGTCGTGCACTGCCACGTCCGCGACCCGCAGACCGGCAAGTTCAGCCGTGACGTGGCGCTGTACCGCGAAGTCATGGAGCGCATCCGCGAAGCCGACGTCGACATCATCGTCAACCTCACCGCCGGCATGGGGGGCGACCTGGAAATCGGCCCGGGCGAGAACCCGATGGAGTTCGGCCCGAACACCGATCTGGTCGGCCCGCTGACCCGTCTGGCCCACGTCGAGGAGCTACTGCCGGAAATCTGCACCCTGGATTGCGGCACCCTGAACTTCGGCGACGGCGACACCATTTACGTCTCCACTCCGGCCCAGTTGCGTGCCGGCGCCAAGCGCATCACCGAGCTGGGCGTGAAGGCGGAGCTGGAGATTTTCGACACCGGTCACCTGTGGTTCGCCAAACAGATGATCAAGGAAGGCCTGCTCGACAACCCGCTGTTCCAGCTGTGCCTGGGCATCCCGTGGGGCGCGCCGGCGGACACCACCACCATGAAAGCCATGGTCGACAACCTGCCGGCCGACGCCGTGTGGGCCGGGTTCGGCATCGGCCGGATGCAGATGCCGATGGCCGCGCAAGCGGTGCTGCTTGGCGGCAACGTGCGGGTAGGCCTGGAGGACAACCTGTGGCTGGACAAAGGCGTACTGGCGACCAACGGCCAACTGGTCGAGCGCGCCACCGAGATCCTCAGCCGCCTCGGCGCCCGGGTGCTGACCCCGGCTGAAGGCCGCAAGAAGATGGGCCTGACCCAGCGCGGATGAAATCACCCTTTCCCCCGGTGGGCGGGCCATTGGCGCCCACCGTTTTTTTGCCTCATTCCAGGAAGTGACCATGAGCTTTATCACCGAAATCAAAACCTTCGCAGCACTGGGCAGCGGCGTCATCGGCAGCGGCTGGGTCGCTCGCGCCCTCGCCCACGGCCTCGACGTGGTGGCCTGGGACCCGGCGCCGGGTGCCGAAGCGGCGCTGCGCAAACGCGTGGCCAATGCCTGGGGCGCGCTGGAGAAAAACGGCCTGGCGCCGGGCGCTTCGCAGGATCGCCTGCGTTTTGTGGCGACCATCGAAGAGTGCGTGCGCGATGCGGATTTCATCCAGGAAAGCGCCCCGGAACGTCTCGAACTGAAACTGGAGCTGCACAGCAAGATCAGCGCGGCGGCCAAGCCGAATGCGCTGATCGGTTCCAGCACTTCCGGCCTGTTGCCGAGCGAGTTCTACGAGAGCTCGACCCACCCGGAGCGTTGCGTGGTCGGTCACCCGTTCAACCCGGTTTATCTGCTGCCGCTGGTGGAAGTGGTCGGTGGCAAAAACACCGCGCCGGAAGCGGTTCAAGCGGCAATGAAAGTCTACGAATCCTTCGGCATGCGCCCGCTGCATGTACGCAAGGAAGTGCCGGGCTTCATCGCCGACCGCCTGCTCGAAGCGCTGTGGCGCGAGGCGCTGCACCTGGTCAACGACGGTGTGGCGACCACCGGTGAAATCGACGATGCGATCCGCTTTGGCGCCGGTCTGCGCTGGTCGTTCATGGGTACGTTTTTGACTTACACCCTGGCCGGTGGCGATGCCGGCATGCGTCACTTCATGTCGCAGTTCGGTCCGGCGCTCCAGCTGCCGTGGACGTACCTGCCGGCACCGGAACTGACCGACAAGCTGATCGACGATGTGGTGGATGGCACCAGCGATCAACTGGGCCGCCACAGTATTTCGGCGCTGGAGCGCTATCGTGATGATTGCTTGCTGGCGGTGCTTGAGGCGGTGAAGACCACCAAAGAAAAGCATGGAATGAGTTTCAGCGAGTAATTGCAGATTGAGCGTTCCCGCGCAAAGCGCGGGAGCGCTCGTGCCCGGAGATAAATATGCCCACCCTCACCACCTACCAGACCCGCATCATCCCCGACTGGGTCGACTACAACGGCCACCTGCGCGATGCCTTCTACCTGCTGATCTTCAGTTACGCCACCGACGCCCTGATGGATCGTCTCGGCATGGACAGCAACAACCGCGAAGCCAGCGGCCACTCGCTGTTCACCCTCGAACTGCACCTCAACTACCTGCACGAAGTGAAGCTCGATGCCGAGGTCGAAGTGCGCACGCAAATCATCGGCCACGACCAGAAACGCCTGCACCTCTATCACAGCCTGCACCTGGCCGGCGGTGACAAGGAACTGGCCGGCAACGAACAGATGCTGCTGCACGTTGACCTCGCCGGGCCGCGTTCGGCTCCGTTTACCCCGGACACCCTGGGCCGTCTGCAAGCCATCGTCGCCGAGCAGGCCGACCTGCCCGCTCCCGCTTATATCGGCCGGGTCATCGCCCTGCCACCAGCCCGGTAAATCCATCCATCGCAAGGAGCCGCCATGCAAACCGCCGCCGCAGTTGCCGATTTCCGTACTTATCCGTTGATCAGCGCGCTGAACGGCGTGCAGAACCTGGCGGATCGCGTCCTGATCGAATGGGCCGACGGGCGCGTCAGCCCGTTCCACCATGTGTGGCTGCGGGACAACTGCCCGTGTCCGCACTGCGTCTACAGCGTTACCCGCGAGCAAGTGTTCGAGATCGTCGATGCGGCGCAGGATCTGTCGCCCTCCGCCGCGCACATCGACACCGATGGCTGCCTGCGCATCGACTGGCAGGACGGCCACCTCAGCCGCTTCGATGCCGGATGGCTGCGGGCCCACGCCTATGACGACGAGACCCGCGCCGAACGCCTGGCCGCCAAGCCAAAAGCCTTTCTGTGGCACAGCGATTTGCAGTTGCCGGTGTTCGACTATTCAGCGCTGATGAACGACAACGCGGCACTGCTGCAATGGTTGCTGGCGGTACGTGACATCGGCCTGACCCAGGTGCGCGGCGTGCCCACCGAACCAGGCTCGCTGAAGCTGATCGCCCAGCGCATTTCGTTCATCCGCGAGAGCAATTTCGGCGTGCTGTTCAACGTGCAATCCAAGGCCGACGCCGACAGCAACGCCTACACCGCATTCAACCTGCCATTGCACACGGACCTGCCGACCCGCGAGCTGCAACCGGGGCTGCAATTTCTGCATTGCCTGGTGAACGAAGCCGAGGGTGGCGAGAGCATTTTCGTCGACGGTTTTGCGATTGCCGAAGCGTTGCGCCAGGAAGATCCCGCGTCGTTCAAGGCGCTGTGCGAGATCCCGGTGGAGTTTCGCAACAAGGACCGCCACAGCGACTATCGCTGCCTCGCGCCGGTCATCGCCCTCGACGCCTTGGGCCGGGTTGCAGAAATCCGCATGGCCAACTTTCTGCGCGGCGCATTCGACACGTCCGTGGAGCAAATGCCCCTGCTGTATCGAGCATATCGACGCTTCATCGCCATGACCCGCGAGCCGCGCTTCCGGGTGCTGCAACGGCTCAATCCCGGCGAGTTGTGGTGCTTCGACAACCGTCGCACCCTGCATGCGCGCAATGCGTTCGACCCGTCCACCGGGGTCCGGCATTTTCAGGGCTGCTACATCGACCGGGACGAGTTGTTGTCGCGGATTCTGGTGCTGCAACGCTAGACCGCGTCATCGTTATTCGCAGGCAAAAAAAGCCCCGATACAAGCCGTGACAGGATCGGGGCGAGGGTACTGTTGAGGAGCTGCCATGCCGAGGGTGACCAAACCTTCGTGAAGCGAGCTGAGGCCAGTGTGCCCACTCCCCTGGCCGGCGAGTTAGCCGAAAACGACCTGTTCATAGTCGTCGCGGCCACTGCGACAAATCGCCCTTGCCGTGCCTGTACAGGCCTACCAGAATCGAGTCACGACCTCCGTTGCCAAAGAAGGATTCGCGTCATGATGTATGCCGATTTGATCGATCAGGAAGACCTGTTGGGCCAACTCAAGTCGTTGGGATTCGAAGTACCGTCGGGCTCTACCGCACAGCAAGCCTGCGAGTGCGCCGTGCGCGGTCTGGACGATGTGCGGGCCAACACGCTGCGCACCATGGTCAAGCAGATGTACACCAGCAGCGCGAGTATCCAGCCGATCGTGCGTGAAGCCATCGACAAGCAGTTGCTGCCGGCCCTGGCGCAGTACCAGCAGACCCGCGCCTGATACCTGACCGAAAAAAAGATCGCAGCCTGCGACAGTGCCTTTCCTGAAGGCACTGTCGCAGGCTGCGATCTTTCGTTTTAGAGACGCACGCTGGCGAAGGTCGATTCGTTGCGCGCCTGGCTCAGCGCCGACATCGGCCCGGACAGCGGCGACATCACGATGGCCTGCGGCAGCGGCAGCATCGCCACCTGCTGGGTGGTGTTGGAACCGACGCGCTCGTCTCGCGGTGGAATGCCGAAGTATTCGCGGTAGCACTTGGAGAAGTGCGGCGTCGACACGAAGCCGCAGACCGACGCCACTTCGATGATCGACATCGGCGTCTGCTTGAGCAGTTGCCGTGCACGGATCAAACGCAGCTTGAGGTAGTAGCGCGACGGCGAGCAGTGCAGGTATTTCTGGAACAGGCGCTCGAGCTGGCGACGGGACACGGCGACGTACACCGCCAGTTCGTCGAGGTCGATCGGCTCTTCCAGGTTGGCTTCCATCAGCGCGACGATTTCCTGCAGTTTCGGCTGGTTGGTGCCGAGCATGTGCTTGAGCGGCACGCGCTGGTGATCCTGCTCGTTACGGATACGCTCGTAGACGAACATTTCCGAGATCGCGGCGGACAGTTCACGGCCGTGATCGCGGCTGATCAGGTGCAGCATCATGTCCAGCGGCGCGGTGCCGCCGGAGCTGGTGAAACGGTTGCGGTCGAGGGTGAACAGACGGGTGCTCATCGCCACGCGCGGGAAAGCTTCCTGCATTGCCGCCAGACATTCCCAGTGCACGCTGCAATCGAAGCCGTCGAGCAGGCCGGCGCAGGCCAGGGCCCAGCTGCCGGTGCACACGGCGCCGAGGCGACGGGACTGGCGCGCCTGGCTTTGCAGCCACGAGACGTGTTCACGGGTAACGGTGCGTTGAATGCCGATCCCGCCGCACACGATGATGGTGTCGAGGGTCGGGGCTTTGTGCATGGAGGCGTCGGGGGTGATCTGCAGACCGTCACTGGCCCAGACCTGGCCACCGTCGACGGTGAGGGTGGTCCAGCGATACAGCTCGCGACCGGACAACTGGTTGGCCATGCGCAGCGGTTCGACTGCGGAAGCCAGGGAAATCAGCGTGAAATTGTCCAGCAGCAGAAAGCCGATGGATTGAGGCGCACGGTTCTGGGGTTGAGCCCCGGAGTTGAACGACGTCATCGCGGTATCTCCTCACACAAAGCAGGTGATGGCCTCAGGCGGAGGCTCTTGTTATTGCCATCGTTCTCTTGCGTGAGACGGGGCTTTGTTATGACAGAGCAATTGCCATGCCTAAAATTGAATGGCTGTTCAATAACTCCTGAAAACGACGTCGCGACGCGTCTATACAAGCCGTCCGACGAAAGGTTGTTCGAAGTGCCATCAGCGGCGGTGAAAGCCCTGCCCCGGCGTGCGTGAGCAGATCGGTAGCACTTGTGGGAACAGGGCTGCGGGGGATTGTCCTACAGTGTCACCGCTGGCACGGATGACGGACGGTAGCCGGCGCGAATCCGGGCATGTTGGTGGGAAACACTCTTATCTGATTGCGACGCGCCAAAAGGTGGCGCGTTTTGATTCCGGTGTGCACTTAACGCGCAGTTTTGACTGGTCCGACCTCATCGCTGGCAAGCCAGCTCCCACAGTTTGTTTGGTGTTGCTGCTATTTTGGTAACACCTCAAAACCCTGTGGGAGCTGGCTTGCCAGCGATTGGGGCGACTCGGTATCAGCACTCCACCGCGCTGACCGCCAATCCACCCCGTGAAGTTTCCTTATATTTGTCATGCATGTCGGCGCCGGTATCGCGCATGGTGCGGATCACCCGGTCCAGCGAAATAAAGTGCTGGCCATCGCCGCGCAAGGCCATCTGCGCCGCGTTGATCGCCTTCACCGCCGCAATCGCATTGCGCTCGATGCACGGCACCTGGACCAGACCGCCCACCGGGTCGCATGTCAGGCCGAGGTTATGCTCCAGGCCGATTTCCGCCGCGTTGCACAATTGCTCCGGGCTTGCGCCAAGGATTTCCGCCAGCCCTGCCGCCGCCATTGCGCAGGCCGAACCGACCTCGCCCTGACAGCCGACTTCGGCGCCGGAGATGGAGGCGTTCTTCTTGCACAGAATCCCCACCGCCGCCGCGCCGAGGAAATAATCCACCACGTTGGCGTCGGTCACCGCTTCGCTGAATTTCATGAAGTAGTGCAACACCGCCGGAATGATCCCGGCCGCGCCGTTGGTCGGCGCCGTGACCATGCGCCCGCCGGCCGCGTTTTCTTCGTTCACCGCCAGGGCGAACAGGTTGACCCACTCCATGGCGCTGAGGGTCGAGCCGATCACGTTGGGCTTGTTCAGTTCCTGAAGACTGCGGTGCAACTTGGCCGCACGCCGGCGCACGTTAAGACCGCCCGGCAAGATGCCTTCGTGCTTGAGGCCCTGCTCGACACAATCCTGCATCGCCCGCCAGAGTTTCATCAGCCCGGCGCGGATTTCCTCTTCGCTGCGCCAGACTTTCTCGTTGGCCATCATCAGTTCGGCCACGCGCAGGTTGTTCTGCTTGCACAACTCCAGCAGTTCGACGGCGCTGGAGAAGTCATAGGGCAATTCGGTGCGATCCAGATCTACCACACCGCTGGACGCCTGCGCCTCATCGACGACAAAACCGCCGCCGACCGAATAGTAGGTGTCGCGATGAATCTCGCCGTGATCGCCTTCGGCAACCAGGGTCATGGCGTTGGGGTGGAACGGCAGGTTCTCGTCGATCAGGCGCATGTCGCGGCCCCATATAAAAGGCACCGACAAACGACCATCCAGTAAAAGGGTGTGGGTTTCGCGCAAGGCCTGGATCCGCGGGCCGATCTGCGACGGGTCGATCGCATCCGGCCACTCGCCCATAAGGCCCATGATTACCGCGTTGTCGCTGCCGTGACCGACGCCGGTGGCCGACAGCGAACCGAACAGTTGCACTTCAATCCGCCGCACTTGTTCCAGCAGAAATTTGTCGCGCAGCGACTCGACGAACAGCGCCGCGGCGCGCATCGGCCCGACGGTGTGGGAACTGGAGGGACCAATGCCGATTTTGAACAGGTCGAAAACGCTGATAGCCATTGATGCAGAGCTCCTGAGAGTGCCGGTCCGGGGCGTGAAGCGCCCGCTGGCGGAGCTGCTACGCTCAAGCTGCGATCCGCCGGAGTGCCCGCATCATCAGGCTTTTCCCGGGTCGCACGGCGTCTGACACCGACGCACTCATGCCCACGAACGCCGTGCCGGTTTTCGCCCGTGTTTTCGCCGTTTTTATGCGGTTCAGATGGCCAAACGGGGCTGAAAAAAGCTGTAAACGACGTCACTGACACTGGATGCGACCATCCCTGTACTGGATACGACGCACCCTGTAGGCGTCAGATTTTCACTGGTACATGATCGTATCGACTCGATTGCAAGGCGCCGTGACAGAGCTGTCTCCAGAACGCCATCCAACCGCAACCTATAAGTGCGGTGGTCCAGTCGGAACACTGCCAAAAAAAACACCAAGGAGTCCATCCATGAAAGGTTCCCCGTCGTTGTTGTTGGCCGCCATGCTGAGTCTGCCGTTACTGGCTCAAGCCGCAGAACCGGCGCAGTGCAGTACCGTTAACTTCTCCGATGTCGGCTGGACCGACATCACCGCAACAACCGCGACCACCAGCGTGGTGCTCGACGCCCTCGGCTACAAGACCAAGACCACCATGATCTCCGTGCCCGTGACCTACAAGTCGCTGGCCGACGGCAAGAACATGGACGTGTTCCTCGGCAACTGGATGCCGACCATGGAAAACGACATCAAGGCCTACCGTGATGCCGGCACCGTGGAAGTGGTGCGCACCAACCTCAAGGGCGCCAAATACACCCTCGCCGTGCCGCAGGCGCTGTACGACAAGGGCCTGCATGATTTCGCCGACATCGCCAAATTCAAGAAAGAGCTCGACGGCAAGATCTACGGCATCGAGCCTGGCAACGACGGCAACCGCCTGATCCAGAGCATGATCGACAAGAACGCCTTCGGCCTGAAAGACGCTGGCTTCAAGGTCGTCGAATCGTCCGAGGCGGGCATGCTCTCGCAGGTCGACCGTGCGCAGAAGCGCGACACCGCCGTGGTGTTCCTCGGCTGGGCGCCGCACCCGATGAACAAGCGCTTCAAGATTCAATACCTGACCGGCGGCGACGACTTCTTCGGCCCGGATTTCGGCGCCGCCACCGTCGCGACCAACACCCGCAAGGGCTACGTCGAAGAATGCAGCAACGTCGGTCAGTTGCTGAAGAATCTGGAGTTCACCGTCGACATGGAAAGCACCCTGATGGGCAACATCCTCGACGACAAGATGAAGCCTGACGCGGCCGCCAAGGCCTGGCTGAAAAAGAATCCACAGGTGCTCGATACCTGGCTCGCTGGCGTGACCACCATTGACGGTAAACCTGGCCTGGAGGCCGTGAAAGCCAAGCTGAATCAGTAATCGCTTATGCCGGACGGCTCCGGCCGTCCGGGCTGTTTATTTCCTTGCATGCGGACGTTCACTACCATGCTGATTGATCAGAAAATCCCTTTAGGCCAGTACATCGCGGGCTTCGTTGAATGGTTGACGCAACACGGCGCCAGCACCTTCGACGCAATCGCCGTGACCCTGGAAACGATGATCCACGGCGTGACGTTTGCGCTGACCTGGTTCAACCCGCTGGTGTTGATCGGCCTCATCGCTCTGCTCGCGCACTTCATTCAACGCAAATGGGGCCTCACCGCCTTCGTGATCGCCTCCTTTCTGCTGATCCTCAATCTGGGGTACTGGCAGGAAACCATGGAAACCCTCGCCCAGGTCATGTTCGCGACCCTGGTCTGCGTGGTCATCGGCGTGCCGCTGGGCATCGTCGCCGCGCACAAACCGATGTTCTACACTTTGATGAGGCCGGTGCTCGATCTGATGCAGACCGTACCGACCTTCGTTTACCTCATTCCTACCCTGACCCTCTTCGGGCTGGGCGTGGTTCCGGGCCTGATCTCCACGGTGGTGTTCGCCATCGCTGCGCCGATCCGCCTGACCTACCTGGGCATCCGCGATGTCCCGGAAGAACTGATGGACGCCGGCAAGGCCTTCGGCTGCTCGCGTCGCCAACTGCTTTCACGGATCGAACTGCCCCACGCCATGCCGAGCATCGCAGCCGGCATCACCCAGTGCATCATGCTGTCGCTGTCGATGGTGGTGATCGCGGCACTGGTGGGCGCCGACGGACTCGGCAAACCGGTGGTCAACGCACTGAACACTGCTGATATCGCCCTGGGCTTCGAAGCGGGCCTGGCGATCGTACTGCTGGCGATCATGCTCGACCGTATCTGCAAACAACCCGACGCCAAAGTAGGGGGTGACGCATGAGCATAATCCGCTTCGACAACGTAGACGTTATCTTCGCCAAGGATCCACGCGAGGCACTCAAGCTGCTGGATCAGGGCATGACCCGTAACGAGATTCTGAAAAAGACCGGGCAGATTGTCGGCGTTGAAAAAGCCAGCCTGGACATCGAGAAAGGTGAAATCTGCGTACTGATGGGTTTGTCCGGCTCCGGCAAATCCAGCCTGCTGCGCTGCATCAACGGCCTCAACACCGTGAGCCGCGGCAAGCTGTTCGTCGAGCACGAAGGCAAGCAGATCGACATCGCCTCCTGCAGCCCGGCCGAACTGAAGATGATGCGCACCAAGCGCATTGCGATGGTGTTCCAGAAGTTCGCCCTGATGCCCTGGTTGACCGTGCGCGAGAACATCAGCTTCGGTCTGGAAATGCAGGGCCGTCCCGAGAAAGAACGTCGCAAACTGGTGGATGACAAGCTTGAGCTGGTGGGCCTGACCCAGTGGCGCAACAAGAAACCCAACGAACTGTCCGGTGGCATGCAGCAGCGTGTGGGCCTGGCCCGAGCCCTGGCGATGGACGCCGACATTCTGCTGATGGACGAACCGTTTTCGGCCCTCGACCCGCTGATCCGCCAGGGCCTGCAGGACGAATTGCTGGAACTGCAACGCAAGCTGAGCAAGACCATCGTGTTCGTGAGCCACGACCTCGACGAGGCGCTGAAACTCGGCAGCCGCATCGCGATCATGAAAGACGGCCGGATCATCCAGTACAGCGTGCCGGAAGAGATCGTGCTCAACCCTGCGGACGACTACGTGCGCACCTTCGTCGCCCACACCAATCCGCTCAACGTGCTCTGCGGGCGCAGCCTGATGCGCACCCTGGACAACTGCAAACGCATCAACGGTTCTGTGTGCCTCGATCCGGGCGGCGATTCGTGGCTGGACCTGGCCGAAGGCAACACCATCAAGGGTGCACGCAAGAACGGCTCGGTACTTGACCTGCAGAACTGGGTGCCGGGGCAAGCGGTGGAAGGTCTGGATCGTCGTCCGACGCTGGTGGACTCGAACATCGGCATGCGTGACGCGCTGCAGATCCGTTACCAGACCGGCAACAAGCTGGTGCTGCACGACAACAATCATGTGGTGGGGATTCTCGGGGACAGCGAGCTGTATCACGCGCTGCTCGGCAAGAACCTGGGGTAAAGACAGCAGACACAAAAACGCCGCGAGAGGATCGCGGCGTTTTTGTTTTCATCATTCCCACGCAGAACGTGGGAATGAACAATCGCTTTTAGCTGTACACCCGGCCAAGGAGCTGCCGATGGCTTTCAAACTGATCGAGCACATCGCGTGTGATCTGATCCTGCGTGAAGCCCATCAGGTCGTAATCCTGGCTGCCGTTGTGCAGGTACACCTCGGCGCGGTAGTAACGCTGGCGCGCTTCATCGGACTGGGCCGATTCGGTCGGGGTCGCCAGATAGCCGTCCAGGCTCACTTCGTAGACAAAAGGGTTGCCCTCTTCCATCTCGACGCGCACGCCCATGCAACGCTTGGATTTACCCAGCAGCGTTTGCACTTCCAGGCCTTGGGTACGCAGCTGTGCAGCCGCATCGTCCAGCGCCGGGGTGACGTGTTTGTCCATGAAGCGCTGCACCACCGATTGGCTCGGTTGCAGATCCAGCTGAGTCAGGCGCTCGCTGAAACCACGACGACCGCGTTCAGCCAGTTGCGCCTGCTCCTGTTCGATCTGCATGTCCTGGCGCATCGCCTTGTGCAGGCCGAACATGAAGCACACCAGCACCACCGAGAACGGCAGACCGGCCAGCACCACCATGGTTTGCATGGCTTCGAAGTTACCGGCGAACAGCAGACCGATGGTCACCAGGGTGATCACGACCGACCAGAAGATCCGCAGCCAGTGCGGGGCGTCTTCATCGACAGTGCCGCCCTTGCAGGAAAGGTTGGCCATCATCACCGCGCCGGAGTCGGCCGGGGTCAGGAACAGCACGAAACCTACGAAGATCGACACACCGATGACGACTTTCGACGCCGGGTAGTGTTCCAGCAACTGATAGATCGCCATCGACGGCTGTTCCAGCGCCGTCTTGCCGAGTTCCACAGCACCGTGGTTCATCACCAGGTCCAGTGCCGAGTTACCGAAGATCGACAGCCACGCCAGGGTGAAGCCCAGCGGAATCAGCAGCACGCCGGCCACCAGTTCACGCACGGTACGGCCACGGGAAATACGCGCGATGAACATGCCTACGAATGGCGCCCAGGAAATCCACCATGCCCAGTAGAACAGAGTCCACAGGCCCAGCCAGCGGTCGGACTTGGCACTGTCGCCTTCATAGACGTACAGGTCGAAGGTCTTCATGACCACGCCGTTGAGGTAGTCGCCGATGTTCTGCACGAAGCCGTTGAGCAGGTGCAGGGTCGGGCCGAACAGCAGCACGAAAATCAGCAGGCCGCTGAAAAGAATGATGTTGAGGTTGGACAGACGACGGATGCCGTTTTCCACGCCGGACACGGCAGCGATGGTCGCCACGGTGCTCATCACGATGATCACGATCAGCAGGTTGGTGTTGCTGTGCTCCATGCCGAACAGGTTTTCCAGGCCCGAGGACACTTGCAGCGAGCCGATCCCCAGGTTGGTCACCAGACCCAGCAGGGTCACGAACATGCCGAAGCCGTCTACCGCATGACCGGCAGCGCCCTTGACCCAACGCTCGCCCACCAGCGGGTACAGCGCCGAACGCAGTGCCAGCGGCTGGTTATGACGGTAAGCGAAATAAGCCACGGCCAGACCGACCAGCGCGTAGATAGCCCAGCCGTGCAGGCCCCAGTGCAGGAAGGTCAGCTGGACAGCCTGACGCGCCGCCAGGTTGGTGGCCGATGCGCCTTCCGGCGGGTTGAAGTAGTGATCCAGTGGCTCGGACGCGCCGAAGTACAGCAGCGAAATACCGATACCCGACGAGAACAGCATCCCCGCCCAGGCGCCATAGCTGAAATCAGGGGTGTCGTCCTTGCTACCCAGTTTGAGTTTGCCGTAGGAGGAAAACGCCAGGCCCACCACGAAAACGAGGTAAGCGGCGATCACCACCATGTAGTACCAGCCGAAGCTGCGGGACAACCAGGCCTGAGCCACTCCCAACATTCTGCCGGCCTCTTGCGGGGCGATGATCAGAATGGCGGTCAACAACAGAATCAGCACGGTAGAGGTGTAGAACACCCAACCGTTGACCGTCACCTTCTCGGGCGGGGTCTTTATAAGCGAGGCAGAACTCATGGCACAAATGCTCCAGGCAGTGCGAGAGAAGAACACAAGGCAACACGGAACCCGACCAATCGGTTAGTTGGCAGCCGACCGGCGGGTGATATAAAGACACCCCGAAAAAAGCCCGAACCTGCAGAGATGGCACCGCGAATCGCCGTCGTGGCCGAGGTCCGGACGTTCATCCGAAACCTGGCCTCGAGCGTCTTGCCCATTCAACACGTCCATCGAACGTCGAACCGCGCCTTGCCCCGCGCAGGTTTCGAGCATTTTCGGATGTCGGTTTATCGCCACTTACTCGTAGGAAAAATCTGTAGGCAGCGACGATTTGTCGCAGATCTTATTCTTTGTTGATTGAACGTTCAATCAAAACAAAATAGACTGGCCCTCAATCCGATCGGCGTTTATCGCCCGTCGGAAGGCCTAAGGAGATGTGCAAGATGCCCAAGGTCGGTATGCAACCCATCCGCCGCCAACAACTGATCGAAGCCACTTTGCAGGCCGTCGATCAGGTCGGAATGGGGGACGCCAGCATTGCGCTGATCGCCCGTCTGGCCGGTGTCTCGAATGGCATCATCAGTCACTATTTTCAGGACAAGAACGGCCTGATTGCCGCCACGATGCGGTATCTGATGAGCGTCCTCAGCGAGAACGTCACCGCGCGCCGTCAGGCGCTGGCAGACAGCAGCCCCCGGGCGCATCTGCAGGTGATCATCGAAGGCAACTTCGACGCCAGCCAGGTCAATGGCCCGGCAATGAAAACCTGGCTGGCCTTCTGGGCCACCAGCATGCACCAGCCGTCTTTGCACAGGTTGCAGCGGATCAACGATCACCGTCTGTATTCCAACCTGTGCTGCGAGTTCCGCCGTGTGTTGCCGCTCGAAGATGCGCGCACCGCCGCCCGTGGACTGGCAGCTCTCATCGACGGCTTGTGGTTGCGCGGCGCGCTGTCGGGAGACGCTTTCGACACTGCGCAGGCGCAACAGATCGCTTACGAATACATGGATTTCCAATTGGCCAAGAAGGTGAGCTAGAGCACACAGAAAACGCTCGGCCCCTGAACGCCACCGCAGCCTGATCGCGGTGGTCAACGCCAACCACTTATGCACTTGCGAGGACACTATGGCCCGTTTCGAACTGCAAAAACTCTACATCGATGGCGCGTACTCCGACGCCGGCAGCGATGCCACCTTCGAAGCCATCAACCCGGCTAACGGTGAAGTCCTCGCACAAGTGCAACGTGCGACCAAGGAAGACGTCGAGCGCGCAGTAGTCAGCGCCGAAAAAGGCCAGAAAATCTGGGCCGCGATGACCGCCATGGAGCGTTCGCGCATCCTGCGTCGCGCCGTCGACATCCTGCGCGAGCGCAACGATGAACTGGCTGCACTGGAAACCCTGGACACCGGTAAAGCCTTCTCCGAAACCAAGTACGTCGACATCGTCACCGGCGCCGACGTGCTGGAATACTACGCAGGCCTGGTACCCGCCATCGAAGGCGAGCAGATCCCGCTGCGTGACACCGCATTCGTCTACACCCGTCGCGAGCCGCTGGGCGTGGTTGCCGGTATCGGTGCGTGGAACTACCCGATCCAGATCGCCCTGTGGAAATCCGCTCCAGCCCTGGCGGCCGGTAACGCGATGATCTTCAAGCCAAGCGAAGTCACCTCGCTGACCACCCTGAAACTGGCCGAGATCTACACCGAAGCCGGCGTTCCAAATGGCGTGTTCAACGTACTGACCGGCAGCGGCCGTGAAGTCGGCACCTGGCTGACCGAACACCCACGCATCGAAAAAATCTCCTTCACCGGCGGCACCGACACCGGCAAGAAGGTAATGGCCAGCGCTTCGGCTTCGTCGCTCAAAGACGTGACCATGGAACTGGGCGGCAAGTCCCCGCTGATCATCTGCGACGACGCCGACCTGGATCGCGCCGCCGACACCGCCATGATGGCCAACTTCTACAGCTCCGGTCAGGTCTGCACCAACGGCACTCGCGTATTCGTGCCGAGCCACCTGAAAGCCGCTTTCGAAGCCAAGATCGTCGAGCGCGTTGCGCGCATCCGCGTTGGCAACCCGGAAGACGAAAACACCAACTTCGGCCCGCTGGTCAGCTTCGCGCACATGGAAAACGTGCTGGGCTACATCGCCAAGGGTAAAGAAGAAGGCGCCCGCGTTCTGTGCGGCGGCGAGCGCATGACCGACGGCGAATTCGCCAAGGGCGCGTTCGTGGCACCGACCGTGTTCACCGACTGCACCGACGACATGACCATCGTCCGTGAAGAAATCTTTGGCCCGGTGATGGCGATCCTGACTTACGAAACCGAAGAAGAAGTGATCCGCCGCGCCAACGACACCGACTTCGGCCTGGCCGCCGGTATCGTCACCCGCGACCTGAACCGCGCCCACCGCGTGATTCATCAACTGGAAGCCGGTATCTGCTGGATCAACGCCTGGGGCGAGTCCGACGCAAAAATGCCGGTCGGCGGTTACAAGCAGTCGGGCGTTGGCCGTGAGAACGGCATCAGCTCGCTGAACAACTTCACTCGCATCAAATCGGTACAGGTCGAACTGGGCGATTACGTCTCGGTGTTCTAAGACCCGCCATCGTGCGCTGCCCGCGAAGCTGCCTTCGCGGGCATGTCTGATCGCCGCTCCCGCACGGGAAGCGCCGGCTGTCTGACCTGACCAACTTTCAAAGAGGGTGCATTCAATGTCCCAGGAATTCGATTACATCATTGTGGGTGCCGGTTCTGCCGGTAACACCCTGGCGACCCGTCTGACTGAAGACGAAGGCGTCACCGTCCTGCTGCTCGAAGCGGGCGGCCCGGACTACCGCATGGACTTCCGCACGCAGATGCCGGCCGCACTGGCATTCCCGCTGCAGGGTCGTCGCTACAACTGGGCGTACGAAACCGATCCGGAACCGTACATGGACGGTCGTCGCATGGAATGCGGCCGCGGCAAGGGCCTCGGCGGTTCCTCGCTGATCAACGGCATGTGCTACATCCGCGGCAACGCGATGGACTACGACGGCTGGGCAAAACTGCCAGGCCTGGAAGACTGGACCTACCTCGACTGCCTGCCGTACTTCCGCAAAGCGGAAACCCGCGACATCGGCCCGAACGACTACCACGGTGGCGAAGGCCCGGTCAGCGTGACCACGCCGAAAGCTGGCAACAACCCGCTGTTCCACGCCATGGTTGAGGCCGGCGTGCAGGCCGGCTACCCACGCACCGAAGACTTGAACGGCTACCAGCAGGAAGGCTTCGGCCCGATGGACCGCACCGTGACGCCGAAGGGCCGTCGTGCCTCCACCGCCCGTGGTTACCTGGACGTGGCCAAGAAGCGTTCGACCCTGACCATCGTCACTCACGCCCTGACTGACAAGGTTCTGTTCGAAGGCAAGCGCGCCATCGGCGTGCGTTATCTGGTCGGCGCTGCCGAAGAGCGCGTTGAAGCCCGCGCTCGCAAAGAAGTCATCGTCTGCTCCGGCGCAATCGCCTCGCCGCAACTGCTGCAACGCTCCGGCGTCGGCCCGGCGAAACTGCTGGAAAGCCTCGACATCCCGGTCGTTCACGATCTGCCGGGCGTCGGCGAAAACCTGCAGGATCACCTCGAGCTGTACCTGCAATTCGCCTGCACCCAACCGGTCTCGCTGTACCCGTCGCTGCTCTGGTACAACCAGCCGGCCATCGGTGCCGAGTGGCTGTTCAACGGCACCGGCATCGGCGCCAGCAACCAGTTCGAAGCGGGCGGTTTCATCCGCACCCGTCCGGAATTCGAATGGCCGAACATCCAGTACCACTTCCTGCCGGTAGCGATTAACTACAACGGCAGCAACGGTGTGAAAGAGCACGGCTTCCAGGCGCATATGGGCTCCATGCGTTCGCCGAGCCGTGGTCGCATCCAGGTCAAATCCAAGGATCCGCGCCAGCACCCGAGCATCCTGTTCAACTACATGGCCACCGAGCAGGACTGGCAGGAATTCCGCGACGGCATCCGCCTGACCCGTGAAATCATGCAACAGCCTGCACTGGACGCCTTCCGTGGCCGCGAAATCAGCCCGGGCATCGAAGTGCAAACCGATGAGCAACTGGACAAGTTCATCCGCGAGCACGCCGAAACCGCGTTCCACCCGTCCTGCTCGTGCAAGATGGGCACCGACGAGATGGCGGTCGTGGACGGCCAGGGCCGCGTGCATGGCATGCAGGGTCTGCGTGTGGTCGATGCCTCGATCATGCCGATCATCACCACCGGCAACCTGAACGCCCCGACGATCATGATGGCCGAGAAAATCGCCGACAAGATCCGTGGCCGTCAGCCACTGCCACGCAGCAAGGCGCCGTACTACGTCGCTGGCGATGCGCCGGTGAAAGGCAAGGCACTGCGTGATGTGAGTGCTGTAGCTCAGTAAGTCGTAATACCGCGTCACGGCTAATCGCTGGCAAGCCAGCTCCCACAAGGTTTTGCGTCGTTCACAGATTCTGTAACCACCAAAAAACCTGTGGGAGCGGGCTTGCCCGCGATGAGGCCATGCAATTCACTGCAAATTCCCCTGCTTCACAGTAAATCCTCCTACACCCCCTCTTCACTTGATCCTACCCCCACGCAGGCCTACTCTAGTCCTCGCGCAATCGTTTCACCCCTCCCCGCCGAATCCGCTTCGCCGCTACTCCCATAACAAGGAGGTTCCCTGATGTTCGATTTCCACCCCCAGCTCAAGCAGCGCTTCGCTGCCTTGCGCACGGGCGCCGAGTTTTTTTCCTTGCGATATGTACGCGAGTCCGGCCAGTACCTGTCGGTGCGCAAGAACGTCGCCGAACCGCCGAGCCTGAGCCGCGACGAAGGCGCGATGCTCACCGTTCGCGTCAACGGCGTCGAAGCCTACGCCGCGACCAATGACCTGTCGCAACAAGGCCTGCAAGCCGCCCTCGAGCGCGCCGAACAGCAGGCCCGGCGGATCAAGCCCCACGCCCTGCTCGACCTGAGCCAGCAGCCGGTGTCCAGCGACCGCGCCGACTACTTTTCACCCAATCTGGAACAACCCTTCCCGTCCCTGAGCGAGTGCTTCGAGCTGCTCGGCGCGGAATCCGCCTCGGTGCCAAAGGATGAGCGCCTGGTGAACTGGGAAGTGAGCATCGGCATCACCCACGTCGAACAGATCTACCTGAGTAGCGCCGGGGCCGAATTGCGCCAGGCCCAGCGCTTCGTCTATCCGGGCCTGGACGTCACCGCCTACGACGGCAACGACAGCCAGACCCGCAGCCTCGGCCGCGAGAACTTCGGCCAGCAGGGCGGCGCCGACGTGATCAGCCGCTGCGGCTTGATCGGTGCCGGTCCGCAAGTCGCCGATCAGGCGCTGCAACTGCTGCTCGCGCCAAATACGCCGCAAGGTCCGCGCGATCTGCTGCTGATGCCCGACCAGATGATGCTGCAGATCCACGAATCCATCGGCCACCCGCTGGAACTGGACCGGATTCTCGGCGACGAACGCAATTACGCCGGCACCAGTTTCGTCAAAGCTTCGGATTTCGGCAGCCTGCAATACGGCTCGAAACTGCTCAACGTGACCTTCGATCCGGACATTCCCGAAGAGCTGGCGAGCTACGGCCACGATGACGACGGCACGGCTGCCAGCAAGCAATTCCTGATTCGCGAAGGTCTGCTGGTGCGGCCGTTGGGTGGTGCGCTGTCGCAGTTCCGCGCGGGCCTGGACGGTGTCGCCAACAGCCGTGCCTGCGGCTGGAACCGACCGCCGATCGACCGCATGGCCAACCTCAATATCGAGCCGGGCGACCAGTCGCTGGAACAACTGATCGGCGGCATCGAAAACGGCATCCTGATGAGCACCAACCGTTCGTGGTCGATCGACGACGCGCGGAACAAATTCCAGTTCGGCTGCGAATGGGGCCAGTTGATTGAAAACGGCGAACTCAAAGGCGTGGTGAAAAACCCGAACTACCGGGGTATTTCCGCGCACTTCTGGAAGAGCCTGCGCGCGGTCGGCAACGCTGGCACCACCAAAGTGCTGGGCACGCCGAACTGCGGCAAAGGCGAACCGAACCAGGTGATCCGCGTCGGCCACGCTTCGCCGGCCTGCGTGTTCAGCAATGTTGATGTGTTTGGGGGAGACGCCTGATGAGTATTTCCAAGAGCCAGGTCGAGGCCTTCAAGGTGCTGGTCAACTGGCTGCGCGATGCTGTGCGCGAGCCGGAACAATTCACGCTGAGTTATGACGCCGAATCGTCGGCCTTCGTGCGCTTCAACCACGCCAAGGTGCGTCAGGCCGGGCAAGTGCAACAAGCCGGTATCGGCCTGAAACTGATCGACGATGGCCGCCATGCCGACCTGCACATCACCCTGTCCGGCGAACAGGCTACCGACCTGCAACGCCTCGCAGAAGGCCTGCAACAACTGCGCGAAACCCTGCCGCTGCTGCCGCAGGATCCGTACCTGCTGCTCAACCACAACGGCTGGCGGAGCCAGAACGTGCAGGAACATCCGCTGCCGGACACCGAGCAGGTGGTCGCTGAAATCGCCGAGGCGGCCGAAGGTCTGGATCTGGTCGGTTTCTATGCCGCCGGTCCCATCAGCCGTGGATTCGCCAGTTCTTCCGGCGCGTTCGGCTGGCATCAGGCCAACAGTTTCAACTTCGACTTCAGCCTGTTCCACGAGAACGGCGAAGCGGTGAAAGCCAGCTACGCCGGGCACGAGTGGAGCAGCGAAGGTTTCGCCAAGCGTTTCCAGCAGGCCCGCGAGCAGCTTGAGTTTCTCGGTCGTCCGTTGCGCACCCTGCCACCGGGACAATACCGCGCCTATCTGGCACCGGCAGCCCTGGAAGAAATCATGGGCATGTTGTGCTGGGGCGGTTTCTCGGCGCAGTCGATTGCCAGCAAGAGCAGCCCGTTGCAGAAGCTGTATGCCGGCGACCAGGCGTTCAGCCCGCTGGTGTCCCTCGACGAGAAAGTCAGCGACTCGCTGAGCCCGGCGTTTTCCGGCGAAGGTTACCCACGCAGCGATCTGCGGTTGATCATCGAAGGCAAAGCGGGTGACCAGTTGGTCGGTTCGCGCAGTGCCGCCGAATACGGTTTGACGGCCAACGGTGCCGGCGGTGGCGAATCGCCGAGCGCGCTGAACATGGGCGCCGGTGATCTGCCGCAGGCCGAAATCCTCAAGCAGTTGGGCACCGGGCTGTACATCAGCAACCTGTGGTACCTGAACTTCTCGGATCAACCGGCGGCGCGCCTGACCGGCATGACCCGGTTTGCCACGTTCTGGGTCGAGAACGGCGAGATTCAGGCGCCGGTCAGCACCATGCGTTTCGACGACAGCGCTTACAGCCTGCTGGGTTCGCAGCTGGAAGCGTTGACTGCCGAGCGTGAGTTGCTGCTGTCGGCAAGCACCTACAGTCAGCGCAATACGTCGTCGGCGTTGTTGCCGGGAGCGTTGGTGAGCCGACTGACCCTGACCTTGTAACACCGCGACACCGCAAAACCTGTGGGAGCTGGCTTGCCAGCGATAGGGCCCTTGAATTCAATACAAGTGTTGCCTGAGAGCCCGCCATCGCTGGCAAGTCGAATCGTCGCACCGCAGCCCCCACAGGATCCGGTTACCTGCCACTAACAGAGGTTCCATGCCCAACCGCCCGCCTCTCGACGCCATCACCGCCCGCTGGTTGCCGTGGGTCGTCGCCATCGCTTTCTTCATGCAGTCCCTCGACGGGACCATCCTCAACACCGCCCTGCCGGCCATGGCCAGGGATCTGGCCGAAGACCCGTTGCGCATGCAGGGTGTAGTCATCGCCTACATGCTCACCGTGGCGTTGCTGATTCCGGCCTCGGGCTGGATCGCCGACCGCTTCGGCACCAAGAAGATTTTCTTCGGCGCGATCCTGCTGTTCAGCATCGGTTCGCTGCTCTGTGCCCTGTCCAGCAGCCTGACCATGCTGGTCGGCGCCCGGGTGATTCAGGGTCTCGGCGGCGCGTTGATGCTGCCGGTCGGGCGATTGGTCGTGCTGCGCGCCTACCCGCGTTCGGAGCTGGTGCGGATCATGGGTTTCATCACCATTCCCGGCCTGCTCGGCCCGCTGATCGGCCCGACCATGGGCGGCTGGATGGTGCAGTACCTGACGTGGCACTGGATCTTCCTGATCAACCTGCCGGTCGGCGTCATCGGCTGCTATGCGGTGTGGAAGTTCATTCCCGACCTGCGCGGCACCGAACGTACGCGCTTCGATAGCCTGGGTTTCCTGCTGTTCGGCGCGGCGATGATTCTGATCACCATCGCCATGGAAGGCCTTGGCGAATTGCATCTGCCGCACCTGCGGGTGATGTTGCTGCTGTTCGGTGGCATGGCGTGTCTGGCGGCGTACTGGCTGCGCGCCGGACGTGTCGAGAATCCGTTGTTCGCGCCTTCGCTGTTCAAGACCCGGACGTTTGCGGTGGGGATCATCGGTAACCTGTTCGCCCGTCTGGGCAGCGGCGCGTTGCCGTTTCTGGTGCCGTTGCTGCTGCAGGTGGCGCTGGGTTATTCACCTTCGCAGGCCGGGATGAGCATGCTGCCGCTGGCCGCCGCAGCGATGTTTGCCAAGTGGATGGCGCGGCCGCTGATCGAACGTCTCGGCTATCGCATCGTTTTGACCGGCAACACGCTGGCCTTGGGAATCATGCTGGCGAGCATGGGCCTGGTCAGCGAGCAGACACCGTATTGGCTGCTGTTGTGCCTGCTGGCGATTCTCGGCGCGATCAACTCGCTGCAGTTCACCGCGATGAACACCGTGACCCTGATCGATCTCGACGACGCCAGCGCCAGCAGCGGCAACAGCCTGCTGTCGGTGGTCGCGCAGTTGTCGCTGAGTCTCGGGGTGGCCTGCGCCGGTGCCCTGCTCGGCGGCTTCACGGCGGAAATCGGCAATGATGGCGTTGAAACCGTACTGGGCGCGTTCCAGCTGACGTTCGTGACCGTGGGTGTCATGGCGATGCTGGCGGCGACCATCTTCTCGCAACTCTCGAAAGAGGACGGGCGGCGCGTCAAACGTCCCGATGAACATCCGGACGAACACATCGAACATTAACCGCTGTTCGTCCAGAACTTTCGAGGAAAGTGGCACGGGGCTGCTACACTGCGCGACATTTTGTTTTGCAGGCCAGTCCCGTGACCACCATCGCCACCGCTTTTAATACTTTGCCGCTGTCCGCCGCCATGCTGGCTAACCTCGAATCTCTCGGTTATGCCCAGATGACGCCGATCCAGGCGCAGAGCTTGCCGGTGATCCTCAAGGGGATGGACCTGATCGCCCAGGCCAAGACCGGCAGCGGCAAGACCGCCGCGTTCGGCATCGGCCTGCTGAACCCGATCAATCCGCGCTACTTCGGTTGCCAGGCACTGGTCATCTGCCCGACCCGCGAGCTGGCCGACCAGGTCGCCAAAGAAATCCGTCGTCTGGCCCGCGCCGAAGACAACATCAAGGTCCTGACCCTGTGCGGCGGCGTGTCGTTCGGCCCGCAGATCGCCTCGCTCGAGCACGGCGCGCACATCATCGTCGGCACCCCGGGGCGCATCCAGCAGCACCTGCGCAAGGGTTCGCTGGTGCTCGACGGCCTGAACACGCTGATCCTCGACGAAGCCGACCGCATGCTCGACATGGGTTTCTACGACGCCATCGAAGACATCATCGAGCAGACCCCGACCCGCCGTCAGACCCTGCTGTTCTCGGCGACCTATCCGGTGGGCATCAAGCAACTGGCGTCGAAGTTCATGCGCGATCCGCAGACGGTCAAGGCCGAAGCGTTCCACGACGACACCCAGATCGAGCAGCGCTTCTACGAGATTTCCCCGGAAGAGCGCATGAGCGCGGTGACCAAGGTCCTGCACCACTTCCGCCCGGCCTCCACCGTGGCCTTCTGCTTCACCAAGCAGCAAGTGCAGGAAACCGTCGATCACCTGACCTCCAAAGGCATCTCCGCCGTCGGCCTGCACGGCGATCTGGAACAGCGCGACCGCGACCAGGTACTGGCGATGTTCGCCAACCGCAGCACTTCGGTACTGGTCGCCACTGACGTTGCCGCCCGTGGTCTGGACATCGATTCGCTGGACATGGTGATCAACGTCGAGCTGGCCCGGGATTCGGAAATCCACATTCACCGCGTCGGCCGTACCGGTCGTGCCGGCGAGAAAGGCATCGCGGTCAGCCTGGTGGCGCCATCGGAAGCGCATCGCGCCCAGGCCATCGAACAACTGCAGAAAACCCCGCTGAACTGGGATCAAGTGGACAACCTGAAATCCCAGGGCGGTGCCCCGCTGCAACCACCGATGAGCACGCTGTGCATCGCCGGCGGACGCAAGGACAAGGTGCGTCCGGGCGACATTCTCGGCGCACTGACCGGTGAAGCCGGGATTCCGGGCACCCAGGTCGGCAAGATCGCGATCTTCGACTTCCAGTCCTATGTGGCCGTCGAGCGCACCGTGGTCATGCAGGCGCTGCAGCGCTTGAACAACGGCAAGATCAAGGGTCGTTCGCTGCGCGTTCGGGTTTTGTAAACGATCTACCATCCGAAGTAGATCCTTGTGGGAGCGGGCTTGCCCGCGATGACGGACTAACAGACAACTTCCATGTTGAATGTTCTGGCCTCTTCGCGGGCAAGCCCGCTCCCACATTGGTCTTCGGTGAATTTTGAATACTTTGTGAGGACTCCGTTTTGCGCTCTACCGAAGTCGTGATCATTGGCGCTGGCGCCGCAGGGTTGATGTGTGCACTGACCGCCGCCGGGCGTGGGCGTCAGGTGTTGCTGCTCGACCACGCGAACAAGGCCGGCAAGAAAATCCTGATGTCCGGCGGTGGGCGCTGCAACTTCACCAACATGTACACCGAGCCGGGCAATTTCCTCTCGCAGAATCCGCACTTCTGCAAATCCGCGCTGGCTCGCTACACCCAGTGGGATTTCATCGGCATGGTCGCCAAACACGCCGTGCCGTATCACGAGAAAAAACTCGGCCAACTGTTCTGCGATAACAAATCCAGCGACATCCTCGGCATGCTGCTGGACGAGTGCGATCAGGTCGGCGTCAACCTGCACCTGGACACCTCGATCCAGACCATCGAGAAAGTCGAGAGCGGTTACCTGCTCGACACCACCCTCGGCCAGATCCAGTGCCAGTCGCTGGTGATCGCCACCGGCGGACTGTCGATCCCGACGCTGGGCGCCACCGGTTTCGGTTATCAGGTCGCCAAGCAATTCGGCCACGACCTGCTGCCGACCCGCGCCGGGCTGGTGCCGTTCACCATCACCGATCAGCTCAAGGATCTGTGCACCGAACTGTCCGGCACCTCGGTGGATTGCCTGGTCAGCTGCAACGACCAGAGTTTTCGCGAGAACATTCTGTTCACTCACCGCGGCCTCAGCGGCCCGGCGATTCTGCAGATTTCCTCGTTCTGGGAGCCGGGCGATACCGTCGAGATCAACCTGCTGCCGGATCACGACGCCGCGAGCTGGCTGCAACAGCAGACCGCCGAGCGCCCGAACAGCGAACTGAAAACCCTGCTCGGCGAAATTTTCACCAAGAAGATGGCCAACCTGCTGGCGGACAACTGGTTCGTCTCCAAACCGATGAAGCAGTACACCCACGCCGAACTGGCAGACATCGCCGAGAAGCTCGGCAGCTGGAAAGTCGTCCCGGCCGGCACCGAGGGCTACCGCACTGCCGAAGTCACCCTCGGCGGCGTCGACACCCGCGAAGTGTCGTCCAAGACCATGGAATCGCTGAAAAGCCCGGGCCTCTACTTCGTTGGTGAAGTGCTCGACGTCACCGGACATCTGGGCGGATTCAACTTCCAGTGGGCCTGGGCTTCTGGCTACGCCGCCGCGCAGTACGTCTGACCCAACACTAAATGTAAAAACCTGTGGGAGCTGGCTTGCCAGCGATGAGGCCGGCAGATCCAACATCATTGTTGACTGTCAGACCGCTATCGCTGGCAAGCCAGCTCCCACAGTTTCTTTTCCAACCCTGGAAATTGAGTTCGGCACAACGGCCCAAAGGAACACTTTTTGCTGTCAGATGTGATCGGCGCCATTGCGTCGGCGTCATTACTGGCTCAATTTAGCGGCATCGCCTCGGAAGGCCTTCGCACTTCATGTCCTCGACCTCGTTTCGTCAGTCTTTGCGGCGCCTGTGGGCGCTGGATAAATTCAGCTACAGCGTGCGGGTGTTCATCGCCCTGACCGGCAGCATGGCGCTGTGCTGGTATCAGGATGAAATGGGGCTGCTGATCCCGCTGTTCCTCGGGATCATTGCCAGCGCCCTGGCCGAAACCGACGACAGCTGGCAGGGCCGCCTCAACGCACTGGCGGTGACGCTGGTGTGTTTCAGCGTTGCGGCGCTGTCGGTGGAATTGCTGTTCCCCTACCCCATCGTGTTCGTCATCGCTTTGGCACTGGCCAGTTTCGGTCTGACCATGCTTGGCGCGCTCGGCGAGCGTTACGGGGCGATTGCCTCGGCGACCCTGATTCTTTCCGTCTACACCATGATCGGCGTCGACCAGCGCGGTGGCGCGGTCACGGATTTCTGGCACGAACCGATGCTGCTGGTGGCCGGTGCCGCGTGGTACGGCCTGCTGTCGGTTTTGTGGCAGGCGATGTTCTCCAACCAGCCGGTGCAGCAAAGCCTGGCGCGGCTGTTCCGTGAACTGGGTTATTACCTGAAGCTGAAAGCCTCGCTGTTCGAGCCGATCCGTCAGCTGGACGTCGAGGCGCGGCGCCTGGAACTGGCCCAGCAAAACGGTCGTGTCGTCGCAGCCCTGAACAGCGCCAAGGAAATCATCCTACATCGGGTCGGCAACGGCCGTCCCGGCTCGAAAGTCAGCCGCTACCTGAAGCTGTACTTCCTCGCCCAAGACATTCACGAGCGCGCCAGTTCTTCGCACTACCCTTACAACGCGCTGGCCGAGGCGTTTTTCCACAGCGACGTGCTGTTCCGCTGCCAGCGCCTGCTGCGCCAGCAAGGCAAGGCCTGCCGGGCGCTGGCCGAGTCGATCCAGATGCGCCAGCCGTTCATCTACGACGCGACGTTTGCCGAAGCCCTGAGCGACCTGCACGCCTCCCTCGAACACCTGCGCATCCAGAGCAACCCGGCCTGGCGCGGGCTGCTGCGTTCGCTGCGGGCGCTGGCGGCCAACCTCGGCACCCTCGACCGCTTGCTCAGCGACGCCAGCAACCCTGATGCCCTGGCCGATGCCACCGACAGCAGCCTGCTCGACCGTTCGCCACGCAACTTCAAGGATGTCCTGACCCGCCTGCGCACGCAGCTGACGCCGACGTCATTGCTGTTCCGCCATGCCCTGCGCCTGCCGCTGGCGCTGAGCATCGGTTACGGCATGGTGCATCTGATTCACCCGTCGCAGGGTTACTGGATCATCCTCACCACGCTGTTCGTCTGCCAGCCGAACTACGGCGCCACCCGGCGCAAACTCGGCCAGCGGATTCTCGGCACCGCCATCGGCCTGACCATCGCCTGGGCGCTGTTCGATCTGTTTCCGAGCCCGCTGGTGCAGTCGTGCTTCGCCATCGCCGCCGGCGTGGTGTTCTTTACCAACCGCACCACCCGCTACACCGTGGCGACCGCCGCCATCACGATCATGGTGCTGTTCTGCTTCAATCAGGTCGGCGACGGGTACGGGCTGTTCGTGCCGCGCCTGTTCGATACCCTGCTCGGCAGTCTGATCGCAGGCCTGACGGTGATCCTGTTCCTGCCGGACTGGCAGGGTCGGCGCCTGAACAAAGTGCTGGCCAACACCCTGACCTGCAACAGCATCTACCTGCGCCAGATCATGCAGCAATACGCCGCCGGCAAGAGCGACGACCTCGCCTATCGCCTCGCCCGGCGCAACGCGCACAACGCCGACGCGGCGCTGTCGACCACGCTGGCGAACATGCTGATGGAGCCGGGGCATTTCCGCAAAGAGGCCGATGTTGGCTTCCGCTTCCTGGTGCTGTCGCACACGCTGCTCAGTTATTTGTCGGGCCTTGGCGCACACCGGGAAACCCAGTTGCCGGCCGAAGTGCGTGAACATCTGATCGATGGCGCCGGGGTGAAACTGGCCAGCAGCATCGATGAAATCGCCCAGGGTCTGGCCAGCAAACAGCCGATTGCGATCCAGAGCGATGAGGAAGAAGCGCTGGCCAATGAACTGGAGCAGATGGCGGACGAGATCGATGAAGGCCAGCGACTGGTGCAGACGCAACTGGCGTTGATCTGCCGCCAGCTGGGCCCGTTGCGGACGCTGGCGGCGCACTTGATCAAGGACACAGCCGAAGACTGAGCTGGCCGAACAGGCCTCATCGCTGGCAAGCCCGCTCCCACAGTGTCGGTGTGGTACACAAAATATGTGAACTGCCGCTGTACCTGTGGGAGCGGGCTTGCCCGCGAAGAGGCCCGTTCGTGCACTAAAAATCTTTCAGGCTACATTCCGTGCTGCCTGAGCAACTTGTCGTAGCTGCCATCGGCCTTCATCGCCGCAATCGCCTTGTCGAACCCGGCCACGATCTGTTCGTGCTCCGGGTTCTTCAGGCTGACCAGAATGTGCAGGCTGTTCTCGCTCAAGGGCTTGGGCAGGAACTCCACGGCGTTGCGCACTTTCGGTGATTCACGGGCCAGGTAATAGCGGGCGACGAACTCGTCTTCCAGGGTCAGCTTGACCCGGTCCGCCGCCAGCATGCGCACGGCCATGGCGAAGTTATGCACAGGGACTTTCTGCAGCGCGGTATCGGCATCGAACGGCGCCGAATAGGCGTAGCCGCGCACTACCGCAATCGGATAGGTGTGCAGTTCCTGCAGGTTGTTGTATTCGATGGGCGTGTCTTTGCGCTTGAGAAAACGCACGCGGTTGAGCAAATACTCGTCGGAAAACTGCCCCAGCTTCGTACGCTCGTCGTTGTACCAGGCGTTGACCAGCACGTCGTAACGCCCCTCGCCAACCCCGAGCAGCGCCCGCGCCCACGGCACCTGTTCGTAATCGCTGGCATAACCGGCCCGGGCCAGGGCCGTGCTGACGATGTCCGTGGCCAACCCGCCGTTGACCAGTGTGTCATCGGTAAAGGGCGGCCAGACGTCGAAGACCAGACGCAGTTTCTCCGCTGCAGCGCTTTGACCCAGCAACAGCAATCCGATCAAAGCCAACGCTCGATGCAATCGCGGCATGCTTGAAAATCCTTAGCGGGCGGGCCGCCCGGCGTGTTTTCAGTCAAAACCCCAAGGCCCCGTACCGGCGAATCCCAGGCCCTAACATTAGCTCATTGAAGCCGTTGCACAGCGCTTCTCAGCAGATTACACAAAGATGTCGGCGCCGCCAGAAGGGAATGATGGCATTTTGGCCTTTGTCACAGATTTCTCAGCCATACAGACATATTTCGACGTGGCGCTTAGTATCGGACGACGTAGTTCAAGGAATCGGAAGATGACAATCGAGTGGGTCTGCAAACATCACAGCGATCTGGGACTGGAACAGCTGTACGCCATTTTGAAATTGCGCTCGGAAGTATTCGTGGTCGAACAGCGCTGCGCGTACCTGGACCCGGACGGGCAGGATCTGGACGGGGACACCTGCCATCTGATGGGTTGGGACGGTGATCAGCTGGTGGCATATCTGCGCCTGCTGGACCCGGAATCCCAGGGCGGCGACGTGGTGATCGGCCGGGTGCTGACGGCGCCGGCCGGACGTGGCAAAGGGTTGGGGCACGAGATGATGGAGCAGGCGCTGAAACAGGCCGAGAAGCGCTGGCCTGAAGTGCCGATCTATCTGTCGGCCCAGGCGCACTTGCAGGGGTATTACGGGCGGTACGGGTTTGTCGTGGCGGGTGAGGAATATCTGGAGGATGACATTCCGCATATCGGGATGCGTCGGTCTTGAGACTTCCCCTTCGCGGGTGTGCCCGCGAAGGGACTACATCGGTCAGGGATACTCAAGCACAGCCTTGATCTGCCGCAAATTCCGCTCGATCCACCCCCGATCAATCGCCCCCCACTCGCGAATCCGATAGCGCCCCGCATGATTGCGCGCACCCTCTTCCTGCTCGAACTCGCAGACAATATCCAGATCCGCCAGCGCCGCAATGGTGTCCTGCGCCGTGCGCCGGGGCATGCCGGTGACGTCGGTCAGCGCCGGTACGCTGCTGGCCAGGCCGCTGTCGATCAGATACGCCACGTACAAGCGCCGGTAGAAACTGCTCTTGGTCTTGCTCACGTCCATGCATGCGCTCCGTTGTTTGATGTCTTATTGCATGTCCCGCCACGTCAGGTACACCCGCAGATCGAACTCGATCTGGTGATAGCCCGGCAGCATGTGCTCACATAATTTATAGAACGCCTTGTTGTGATCCGACTCCTTGAAGTGCGCCAGTTCATGCACGACGATCATCTTCAGGAACTCAGGCGCGGCCTCCTTGAACAGCGAGGCGATGCGAATCTCTTTCTTGGCCTTGAGCTTGCCGCCCTGCACCCGCGACACCGTGGTGTGCAGACCGAGAGCGCGGTGGGTCAGGTCGAGACGGTTGTCGAACAGTACCTTGTCGATGGCCGGGGCGTTGCGCAGGTATTCCTGTTTCAGGTCCAGCGCGTAGCCGTACAACGCCTTGTCGCTCTGCACATCGTGGCGGCCCGGATAACGTTGGCTCAGGTAATCACCGAGGCGATCGTCGGCAATCAATTGGCGCACCTGATCCTGCAATTGCGCGGGATAGGCCTGGAGGTATTTCAACGCGGTCATGGGCGGCACGGGTCATGAAAAGGCCGCCAGTGTAGCGAATTCAACCGGCCAACGCGCTCCAGTCGAACGGCTCGGCAAAGCGCGTCGCGTCCTCGGCGACCAGCGGCCGCGCCACCAGGAAGCCTTGCACGTACTCACACCCGTGGGCTTGCAGCCATTGATATTGCTCGACGGTCTCCACACCTTCGGCAATTACCAGCAACCCGTATTCCTTGCACAGCTCGATGACCGTGCGCACCAGCGAGGCGTCCCGGGACGAGTCCGGCAATCGGGCGATCAGGTGGCGATCGAGCTTGAGGGTGTCCAGCTCCAGATCCCGCAGATGCGACAGCGAGCAGGACCCGGAGCCGAAATCGTCCAGCGCCACCCGCACCCCGAGATTGCGCAGCAGCTTCAGTTGTTTACGGGTCTCGTCCGGGTTGATCGTCAGCGCCTCTTCGGTCACTTCCACTTCCATCTGATGTGGCTGCAAACCATGGCGCTCCAGAACCTGGCGCAACTCGGTCACCAGATTCGGCAAACCAAACTGGGTATTGCTCAGGCTCACCCCAAGCACCAGATCCCTGGAAAACTCGAACTCCCAGGCCTTACGCTGCCCGGCGCTGCGGTGATAGATCCAGCTGCCGAGCCGGCTGATCAACGTCGCCTCTTCCAGCAACGGCAGGAACAGCCCCGGCGGCACGTCGCCGACACTCGGATGCTGCCAGCGCAGCAACGCCTCGAAACCACGAATCCGGCCGTCGCCAATCGCCACCTGCGGCTGATACACCAGATTGAAATCCCGGTTCTCGATGGCGTTGCGCACGCTCTCTTCCAGCATCAGCCTTGAGCGCGCACGGCCGTTCATTTCGTGATCGTAAAAGCGATATTGCTGACGCCCGGCGCGCTTGGCTTCGTACATGGCGATGTCCGAGGCACGCATCAAACCGTCGAGGTTGTTGCCGCAATCCGGGTACGTGGCGATGCCGATACTGGCGCCCAGGGCAATGTCCATGCCTTCGATCTGCTGACAGATCGACACCCGTTCGATGAGCTTCTCGGCGATCTTCGCCGCTTGTTCGGGGAATTCCAGATCCAGCAGCGCGGTGAACTCGTCACCGCCCATCCGCGCCAGAATGTCGAACGGCCGCAGGCAGGCTTTCAGTTGTTCGGAGACCCAGCGCAACACCCGGTCGCCGGCGTCATGGCCGAGGGAGTCGTTGACCCGTTTGAAGCCATCGAGATCGAGGTACATCAGCACCCAGCTGCTGTCACTGCGCTCACCGCGCAACAGCAGGTTCTCCACCGTCTGGTAAAAGCCACGACGATTGAGCAGCCCGGTCAACGGATCGGTGACAGCCTGAAATTCCAGCTGCTGATGCAGATGCCGCACCACCGACATGTCCAGCACCGTCACCACCATCGCATGCTGTTCGCTCGGCAGCGGCGCGCAGGACAACGCCACCGGCACTTGCTGGCCTGGCGCGGTACGCAGCAACGCATCGTGTAAACGCAGCGTCTCGCCACGTTTGTAACTGGCATAAAACTCGGAATCGGCCCACAGCGGAATGTGCGGTTTCTGCAGGAAATCGAGAAACTCCTGCCCTTCCAGTTCTTTCACCGGCGCGTTGAGCAAGCGGGAAATCGCCGGGTTGGCGAAACGGATCAAACCATCCTCGGCCAACACCAGAATCCCTTCGGCGGCGTTATCCAGCACCGACGCATTGAAGGCCCGCGCCGATTCCAGATCCTGACTCAAGCGCTGCAAGGCCCGGCGATTACGCTGATGCTCCAGCAACGCCTGGACCTTGGGCTTGAGAATCTGCGGGTCGAAGGGTTTGAACAGGTAATCCACCGCGCCACTGGCATAGCCCTTGATCACGGCGTCCTGGGACTGTTCGTTGGCGGTAAGGAAAATGATGGGAGTGAGCCGCGTTCGCTGGCTGCCGCGCATCAGGCGCGCGACTTCGAAACCGTCCATGCCCGGCATCTGCACATCCAGCAGCACCAGGTCGATGTCGTGTTCAAGCAACAGGCTGAGGGCTTCGAAACCGGAAGCCGCGGTCATGACCTGCCAGTCCTGGCGCTGCAGCAACGCGCGCATGCTGATCAGATTTTCAGGGTAATCATCAACGATCAAAAGGACGGAGCTGCCTTCACCTGGCTGGGTTTGCGCGCATTCCATGCTGCTTCTCTTGTCGGGACATCCAATCGGGACGCGGCCGGTTTCTCGTGAAAACCGTACTGTTACTGAGCCTTCACTCTAGTCCTGGATCCGAAAAAGCAGTAGCTGTCATCAGGCCATCATTTAACCAAACCGGTAAGTAGCCGACTAACGGTCATCGCTGCAGCCCCCGAAAACCGGGAAACATGGCATTTCGACAGGATGTTGGCGCCAATCATCCGCCAGACGGCCGTTAACAAAAAATCCCTCTACGCTTATAAAGGCCGCCCCCAAGAGGCGCGGGCTAGAGCTTCTGGCACGCGCGTGCAGCAGAAACAGAGTGGAAGAACCGACATGATCGACCTCGCAACCTGGAACCTCAGCGTTCCCGTTGGCAGCCCGCCCCACACCGTCGAAACCTCCAGACTGGTGAACGGCTTCAAGGATCAGTACTTCCATTCCGACACCGGCACCCTGTTCTTCTGGTCCCCGGTGACCGGCTCGAAAACCGAAAACGCCATCTACCCGCGCACCGAACTGCGCGAAACCTTCAGCAACGGCACCCTGCGCAACTGGTACTACCCGGACGCCGACAACCTGCTGCGCGCGACCCTTTCGGTCAACAAGGTGCCCAGCTCCGGGAAGATCGTTATCGGGCAGATCCACGCCTATGAAAGCCAGAAGCCGCTGGTGAAACTCGAGTATCAGTACAAGAGCAAACTGGATTCCGGCAACCTGGTGATCAAGGTGCGCATGCACCCGGATGACGACGAGGGCCGGGTGATTACTCTGGCGACCGGGATCAAACTGGATCGCGAGTTCAATTACCTGATTCACCTGAGCCCCGGTGGCGCGCTGGGTATCAGCGCGGCCGGGTATCAGTGGGACTCGCAGATCAGCGCGACCTGGCGCAACAAGCCGCTGTACTTCAAGGCCGGCGTGTATGTGCAGGACAACACCGGGTACACCAGCGAGGGTGGGCAGGTGACGTTCAGCAAGCTGGATATCGATCACGATAAATAGTGGCAACGTGCTCGTTTAAGGCCGCTGTTTAAAGGCAGTGCGCGTTACTTCCTGAAGCCTACAACGGCTTGCGTCGCGGCCTACCGCTACGCCAGAATCCGCCGGCTTGTGCGCCTGGAGGGCCGTCGGTAACTTGATTCGGGTCACTGATTCGCAGTGATCGGGTTTAGTAGCCCGAGGGTTCGCGAGGCGTATTTGCACTCCAGAAAGTGAGATATCTCGATATCTGCGCTTGATGGTAGCTGTACGCAGGGCGCTTTCGGGCGCGCCGGTTCGCGTCTCCCCGGTCTACTAACCTGCGTTCAGCTGCCACCCCATCGTTTAGTAGCGATCCGGTGTCGGCTCCATTTCCCGGAGACGAAACATGATTCAATCTACGCCTCATCCACCGGTCACAGACCCGGCCTCCCCCTACGAATCCCTCGATTCCAAAAAACTCAACGAAGCCGCCGAGCGCGCCCTCGACCACTACCTCTGCCCCGGCGCCCGCATCATGGCCACGGTCAACGAACCCGACCCCATGTACTTCGCCAACCCCGCCTGCAACACCGAATCCCTGCTGGCCAACGCCAGCGAAACCCTCGGCTCCGCCAGCGAAATGCTCAACAACTTCGCCGCCACCCTCGCCCCCGCCGACCGCAAAACCGCGATAGGCATTGCGCAACTGGTGATGCTTGGAGAACTGGCGGTAAATCAGGCGCTGGATCACATCGAGCCGAAGTAGGATCGACTACCCGACCAGAGCAGTTCCAAATAAACCCGCCTTTCGGCGGGTTTCTTGCGAGCCCAAGAAAAAATAATTTTTTAATTAAAGCCTGTACCACACAACAAAGGAATTCTTCTCCATTTCTTTCTAGAAAAGCCGTCCCCTAAGAACAAAATGGAATTTTATTAATATAAAAAATTATAAAAAACTGTCAGATATGACAGTAGAAACTTCGACTCTCCTGAATAAAAATGAATATACGCAACACAAACAAGGAGAGAAAAATGGCAACCCCTACCAGTACATCGTATCCGAAACTAACTCCACAAAATGTCCCACTGGGAGAAGTGGTTCCTGGCGGTAAGTATTGGATTAAGAATTCAACCGGAAACTTTGAGCAAATCATCCTTAGAAAAATCAACTTAAAAAATGGAACCATTGAGGTCGTTAAAACCGACCAAAGCGCATTGAGCTTTAACAGCCCAACAATGGATTTCTATCAGGAAGCAGACCCTATGACATGGGTCCTCTATGAACAAAAATAACCCTACATAAAACTAAAATAGATCGGAGAAATAAAATGTATTTCAACGACACCCAATCCAGCGCCTTGGAACTAAAACCAAATGAGCCATTCATCTGTCTACACCAAGGAAAGCTAAGGGAAGACCTTATATTTATTGCCCTCGCGAAAGATGCATTCATCCTCGCGCCCAGTAATTCTCCAAGCAAAGTCAAACCCTACGCAATGAATCAAACAGTACTTCTCATAAAAATCAATGCCCAAAAAATATTTGATGCTTACAACTCCCCCAAAGGAACAGAATACAGTGTCGGATTTACCGGTCCGACTACGCGGAGTCGCCCGTTTTTTCAACAGGCAATCGAAGATGACAACTTTTTTGGTCATAAATGGGGGCACACTAATACCACCAATTGGGAGGAAGAAAATTTTCAAATATCAACCATTCAAGGCACCCAAAGCATCGGCGGCCTTCCCCCCGACAGAAGGCACCCAACAAATCCGGTGTGCTGGTGCAGCCGTTGCAATGGTAATCCCATAGGAGGTTGGGCTCGTATCGAACCGGTTACAAACCCAACTAGCGATCTTCAAACCTATCGGGATAGTCTAACCAGTATAGGAATATCTTGGTAGTCCATTAACTATTAAAGTGCTTGAAAAAAATAAAAAAGAAAAGAAAAAAGAAAAGAAAAAAGGGGTCAGATTTATTTATCCGATAATTGTGCGTACATGCAAAACAAATAAATCGCCCCCTTTTCCATCCCATGTAGGCCATTCGATTTTTATACACCGCGAAGTAATCACCAGCCAACGGAGGTACTTCACATGGCTAAGTACATCGTTTCTCCTGCACCTCTAGTTTTTTACTCCGACAGCAATATTCCAGCAGAACGAAAAATAGGCTTTGACCCCACGGACATGAACAATGTGGCCTATCAACCCCCCTACAACAAACCGTACAGCATGTTTCGGGGGCTCGGTGGCTTTAACGTGAGACCATCCATGCCCACTCAGGCAGGGGATATTTTGGACATCAACATCGACAACACAACAACAAACTCATCTGCAAATAGTAAAAATTATAGTTATACATTTTCACAATCCGCTAATCCAACAACCGTTATTATGGTCGGAATGCCTGACCAAAGAGCGCTCGCTCCTGGAACTCTAGACATCTACGGAACAATTACACGACCCAGCACCAATACCATATACGTGTTCAACTCAACTTTCCTTGATCAGGTACTTCCATAAATTATTCTTGTCAGTTAAACCTACCTTGCCTGCAAAAGTAAAACCACCTCCAGCACCCAGCGCAATTGGTACACCGCCATTGCAGGCAAGCTCTCCTTCACATACAGCACGTATGATTCTGGGCTGTACCTATATTGCCATCTAGAAAACCCGTTCAGCACCCATAATTTCTAATTACTTATAAACCTTTCATCGCCTGTTCGAGAACCCGCGCACTAGGTGATGCGTCCCTCACATTGCTCATAACACATACATCTACAAACAATCGCCAGAAATTCTAAGGAACTGTCAACTTTGACAGTAGCCCCTAAATTGGAACGACACCAAACTACAAAAGCATCTCCAACCGTCTCATGACCTATGAAACGAGCCACATGTACCTTAAGAGAAAACATCATGCCCACTTTTGTCGCTTTACCTATTTCCACCGGCTATTACTACTCAACCGCCATCAACAACAACATCCAAGTTCATCCAAAAATTGGCTTTGACCGAAAAAACCCAAACAACGTGGCCTATACACTTTATGGACTATCCATGACAACACATGTGAAAGATGATGGCTTTAACTTGATGACCGACATCAATACGCACTTCAAAAAAGGTGACATGCTCAGTGTGTATGCTTCAAACCTCTCCAATATCACGGGCTCCTATAAAACTTCTTTTCAAGGCGCACTTGCTTATGACGGCCCAGCGCGTTTCATTTTCACAAGCGCAGAAATGCTTAAGCTAAGCCCTGGAAAAATAAGAATCCTCCTTGACGTCTATTCTCAAACTACTGATACGTACTACGTCCCCAACACTTACGATATAGAGTTTGTAAATCCGTAAACAGCAAAAGTTGACTAATTATTTAACCGTCAACTTCACACTAAAACTGCTACAAGCTGCGCAGACCATGAAAATGTCACCCATATCGGACTTCGACCCAGCAAATCCAGATTTTGTCCGTTACAGGTGACATCCCATCCAGCAGAAATATGAGCTCACCATGAAAGTTCAGGCAAAAAAAAAACCCGCCTCTCGGCGGGTTTCTTTTAATTCAGCTCAACACCCAGTCTCAATTGACCTTGGCGTTCAACTCACCCTTCAGATAACGCTGATACATGCTTTCCAGCGAGATCGGCTTGATCTTCGAAGCGTTGCCGGCAGTGCCGAAAGCTTCGTAACGAGCGATACATACATCGCGCATGGCCTTGACGGTTTCGCCGAAGAATTTACGTGGGTCGAACTCGCTCGGGTTGGTGGCCATCAGGCGACGCATGGCGCCGGTGGATGCCAGACGCAGGTCGGTGTCGATGTTGACCTTGCGCACGCCGTGCTTGATGCCTTCAACGATTTCTTCAACCGGTACGCCGTAGGTTTCTTTGATGTCGCCGCCGTACTGGTTGATGATCGCCAGCCACTCTTGTGGAACCGACGAGGAACCGTGCATCACGAGGTGGGTGTTCGGGATGCGTTTGTGGATTTCCTTGATGCGGTCGATGGCCAGCACGTCGCCGGTAGGCGGCTTGGTGAACTTGTAGGCGCCGTGGCTGGTGCCGATGGCGATGGCCAGGGCGTCGACCTGAGTCTTCTTGACGAAGTCAGCGGCTTCTTCCGGGTCAGTCAGCATTTGGCTGTGATCCAGAACGCCTTCGGCGCCGATGCCGTCTTCTTCACCGGCCATGCCGGTTTCCAGCGAACCCAGGCAGCCCAGCTCGCCTTCAACCGAAACGCCGCAGGCGTGAGCCATGGCTACGGTCTGTTGGGTTACGCGAACGTTGTATTCGTAGTCGGTCGGAGTCTTGCCGTCTTCGCCGAGGGAGCCGTCCATCATCACCGAGCTAAAGCCCAACTGGATCGAGCGCTGGCAGACGTCAGGGCTGGTGCCGTGGTCCTGGTGCATACACACCGGGATGTGCGGGAATTCTTCGATCGCGGCCAGGATCAGGTGACGCAGGAACGGCGCGCCGGCGTATTTGCGGGCGCCGGCCGAAGCCTGGACGATCACCGGGGAGTCAGTCTTGTCAGCGGCTTCCATGATGGCGCGCATCTGCTCAAGGTTGTTGACGTTGAAGGCTGGAACGCCGTAGCCGAACTCGGCTGCGTGGTCCAGCATCTGGCGCATGCTGATAAGTGCCATTGTGTGTGTCTCTCCCGGTTTGGGTCGTTAATCGTGCCAGCCTGCCGGAGCGGCGGCGGCTATTCAAGTGATTGCAGATCGGGGGTTGAGGCCCGGCCTGGTGATTCGATACAGCAAATTCTGTTTTATTCGGCTTTGCAGCCCCGGCCGATCAGATCATTGGTTGCGACCCAGTAGACCAGGCCTTCATTACCTTTGATGTGAAACGCCAGCATGTCGTCGCTGTACAGCGCGCCCGAGGCGCCCGGCTCTTCTTTCAGGCGATAGACCTGATCGCCGCCGCCCAGCCGCACATCGACTGCCTTCTGGCCGGCGTCGGTGTAGCGCCACAGCACCTTGGCCTGGCTGTCGCAGGTCCAGGTGGTCCAGTTATCCACAGGGGCGGACGACTGGAACGGGTTCCACTGCGCACAACCACCCAACAATCCCAGTGCCGCAACGGCGATCAAGCCTTTCATCCGTGTTCCTCGACCGGCAGCGCACGCCGCCGGCCCTGAGTTAAAGAGTCAGACCGGTCAAGGGCAACCATGTTCCTTGGCCGGGGTTTGCGTCTCGTATTTGTCCAGGCCTTCCGGCCCCGAGCGCTTGTTCAGCACCGGGTTGGTTTCGGCCTGCCAGTCGGCCTGGTAGCAGCCTTTCTGTGCCTCGCCGGGTGCCGGCTCCGGCGCAGCCTTCGGGTTACTCCCGCAGGCTGCCAATGTACCGGTCAGCAACAACAGCGCTAACGACTTGACCATCTGAACACTCCTTTGCCTGGCCAAACGGGCGGCCTCAGGCCTTGGCCCGGCTTTCCAGGACTTCAACGGCCGGCAGCACCTTGCCTTCGACGAATTCGAGGAACGCGCCACCGCCGGTGGAAATGTAGGAGATCTTTTCAGCCACGCCATATTTATCGATGGCCGCCAAGGTGTCGCCACCGCCGGCAATCGAGAACGCCGCGCTTTCGGCGATGGCTTCGGCCAGCACTTTGGTGCCGTTGCCGAACTGGTCGAATTCGAACACGCCGACCGGGCCGTTCCACAGAATGGTTTTCGACGATTTCAGCAGCTCGGCGAAGTTGGCCGCGGTTTGCGGGCCGATGTCCAGAATCATGTCGTCAGCAGCGACGTCAGCGATCAGCTTCACAGTCGCTTCGGCGCTTTCAGCGAATTCCTTGGCAACCACAACGTCGACCGGCAGCGGCACGCTGACCTTGGCGGCGATGGCGCGGGCGGTGTCCAGCAGGTCCGGCTCGTACAGCGACTTGCCGACCGGGTGACCGGCCGCAGCGAGGAAGGTGTTGGCGATGCCGCCGCCGACGATCAGTTGATCGCAGATCTGGCTCAGGCTGTTCAGCACATCGAGTTTGGTCGAGACCTTGGAGCCGGCAACGATCGCAGCCATCGGCTTGGCCGGAGCGCCCAGGGCTTTGCCCAGTGCATCCAGTTCAGCGGCCAGCAGCGGGCCGGCAGCGGCGACTTTGGCGAACTTGGCAACACCATGCGTCGAACCTTCGGCGCGGTGAGCAGTACCGAAAGCGTCCATCACGAACACGTCGCACAGGGCAGCGTATTGCTGGGCCAGTTCATCGGCGTTCTTTTTCTCGCCCTTGTTGAAGCGCACGTTTTCGAACAGCACGATGTCGCCGGCCTTGACGTCAACGCCGCCCAGGTAGTCGGCCACCAGCGGCACTTCGCGGCCCAGGGCCTTGCTCAGGTAGTCGGCGACAGGCTTGAGGCTGTTCTCGGCAGAGAATTCGCCTTCGGTCGGACGACCCAGGTGCGAGCAGACCATCACGGCCGCGCCTTTTTCCAGGGCCAGCTTGATGGTCGGCAGCGAAGCCAGGATACGCGCATCGCTGGTGACAACACCGTCCTTGACTGGGACGTTGAGGTCTTCGCGGATCAATACGCGCTTACCTTGCAGATCGAGGTCGGACATCTTCAACACGGTCATGGGTCGCACTTCCTACGGTTTTTTTGAAGTCGCTGTCTGCAGATAGTGTTCTGCAACATCCAGCATTCGGTTGGCAAAACCCCATTCGTTGTCGAACCAGGCCAGGATGTTCACCAGCCGTGGGCCGGAAACGCGGGTCTGACTGGCATCGACAATGGCCGAATGTGGGTCATGGTTGAAATCACAACTTGCGTGGGGCAGCTCGGTGTAGGCCAGCAGACCTTTGAGCGGGCCGCTGGTGGCAGCCTCGCGCAGGATCCGGTTGACCTCGCCGGCGTCGGTGTCGCTCGCGGTCTGCATCGTGATGTCGAGGCAGGACACGTTGACCGTCGGCACGCGTACGGCTTTGGCCTGGATTCGCCCGGCAAGTTCCGGCAGCAGACGCTCGATACCACGCGCCAGACCGGTGGACACCGGGATCACCGACTGGAACGCCGAACGGGTGCGGCGCAGGTCTTCGTGGTGATAGGCGTCGATCACCGGCTGATCGTTCATCGCCGAGTGAATCGTGGTGATCGACACGAATTCCAGCCCGATCGCCTTGTCCAGCAGACGCAACAGCGGCACGCCGCAGTTGGTGGTGCAGGAGGCGTTGGACACCAGCAGTTCGTCGCCGGTCAGGCAATCCTGATTGACGCCGTAGACGATGGTGGCGTCGACATCCGCTTCGCTGGCCATCGGCTGCGAGAACAGCACCCGCGGCGCGCCGGCGTCGAGGAAACGCTGGCCGTCTTCACGGGTGTGGTAGGCGCCGGAGCATTCGAGCACCAGATCGACGCCCAGGGACGCCCAATCGATGCTTTCGGGGGTGGAACTGCGCAGAACCTTCACGCAGTTGCCATTGATATGCAGACAATCGCCGTCGACCTTCACCTCGCCGGGAAACCGGCCGTGGGTGGAGTCGAAGCGTGTCAGGTATTCGATGCTGGCCATGTCGGCCAGATCGTTGATCGCGACAATTTCAAACCCTGCCGTCGAGCCTCGCTCGAACAACGCACGCAAGACGCAACGACCAATCCGGCCGTAGCCGTTGAGTGCAACTTTGTAGGGACGCGGTTGAGGCATGGGGTTCTCGATTACCGTGGTGAAACCGTCAGTGTTGCGGTGCTTCAACTACCGCTATCGCGAGCAGGCTCGCTCCCACAGGAAAATGCATTCCAATGTGGGAGCGAGCCTGCTCGCGATGGGCGGCAGCCCAGACGACAAAACTTCTGGATCAGTCTTCCAGCAGCTCTTCAGCCTGACCCAGGATGTTTTCCAGGGTGAAGCCGAACTCTTCGAACAGTGCCGAAGCCGGAGCCGATTCGCCGTAGGTGGTCATGCCGATCACGCGACCTTCCAGACCCACGTACTTGAACCAGAAGTCGGCGTGGGCCGCTTCGATCGCGATACGCGCGCCGACCTGCAACGGCAGGACCGATTGCTTGTAGCTGGCGTCCTGAGCGTCGAACGCGCTGGTGCATGGCATGGAAACCACGCGAACCTTGCGGCCCTGCTCGGTCAGCTTGTCGTAGGCCTGAACGGCCAGGCCGACTTCCGAACCGGTAGCGATCAGGATCAGCTCAGGCTCGCCTGCGCAGTCTTTCAGCACATAGCCACCACGGCTGATGTCGGCGATCTGGCCGGCATCACGGGTTTGATGCTGCAGGTTCTGACGCGAGAAGATCAGCGCCGACGGGCCGTCCTTGCGTTCCAGGGCGTTTTTCCAGGCCACTGCCGATTCAACAGCATCGGCTGGACGCCAGGTGTCGAGGTTTGGCGTGCTGCGCAGGCTGGTCAGTTGCTCGATCGGCTGGTGCGTCGGGCCGTCTTCGCCCAGACCGATGGAGTCGTGGGTGTAGACGTGGATCACACGCTGCTTCATCAGAGCGGACATGCGCACGGCGTTGCGGGCGTATTCCATGAACATCAGGAAGGTCGCGCCGTAAGGCACCAGACCGCCGTGCAGGGCAACGCCGTTCATGATCGCGGTCATGCCGAATTCGCGCACGCCGTAGTACATGTAGTTGCCGCTGGCGTCTTCGGCGCTGACGCCTTTGCAGCCTTTCCATAGGGTCAGGTTGGAACCGGCCAGGTCAGCCGAACCGCCCAGCACTTCCGGCAGCAGCGGGCCGAACGCGTTCAGGGCGTTCTGGCTGGCTTTACGGCTGGCGATGGTTTCGCCCTTGGCCGCGACTTCAGCGATGTAGGCGTCAGCCTTCTCGGAGAAGTCAGCTGGCAGTTCGCCGCTCAGGCGACGGATCAGTTCGTTGGCTTCGGTCGGGAACGCGGCGGAGTAGGCAGCGAAACGCTGGTCCCACTCGGACTCGACGGCGCGGCCCTTTTCCTTGGCATCCCACTCGGCATAGATGTCGGCCGGGATTTCGAACGGACCGTGGTTCCAGTTCAGCGCCTGGCGGGTCAGGGCGATTTCCGCGTCACCCAGCGGGGCGCCGTGGCAATCTTCCTTGCCCTGCTTGTTCGGCGAACCGAAACCGATGGTGGTCTTGCAGCAGATCAGGGTCGGCAGCGGGCTCTTGCGCGCGGTCTCGATGGCGGTCTTGATCTCTTCCGGGTCGTGACCGTCGACGTTGCGGATCACCTGCCAGTTGTAGGCTTCGAATCGCTTCGGCGTGTCATCGGTGAACCAGCCCTCGACTTCGCCGTCGATGGAGATGCCGTTGTCATCGTAGAAGGCGATCAGCTTGCCCAGGCCCAGGGTACCGGCCAGGGAAGCGACTTCGTGGGAAATGCCTTCCATCATGCAGCCATCACCCAGGAACACGTAGGTGTGGTGGTCGACGATGTTGTGGCCAGGACGGTTGAACTGCGCGCCCAGTACCTTTTCAGCCAGGGCGAAGCCCACGGCGTTGGCCAGACCCTGACCCAGCGGGCCGGTAGTGGTCTCGACGCCCGGGGTGTAACCGAATTCCGGGTGGCCCGGGGTGCGGCTGTGCAGTTGACGGAACTGTTTCAGGTCGTCGATCGACAGGTCGTAGCCGGTCAGGTGCAGCAGCGAGTAGATCAACATCGAGCCGTGGCCGTTGGACAGCACAAAGCGGTCACGGTCGGCGAAGGATGGATTGCTCGGGTTGTGCTTGAGGTAGTCGCGCCAAAGCACTTCGGCAATATCTGCCATACCCATAGGGGCACCGGGATGGCCGCTGTTGGCTTTTTGCACGGCATCCATGCTGAGGGCACGAATGGCGTTGGCACGCTCACGACGGCTAGGCATCGCTGATCTCCTGGGTGTGAATAGATTGAAACGGAAAAAAGGAGGGCATTTTCCCTCACCCGAGCGCCTCGGGGCAATGACAGATAGTCATCCGGAGGCGTTTTTCCCATGGATAACATCGGTTTCGGCTGGTGAAACCTTTCCGCTGTTCGTCTGTAGAGTTAACCGGTCAGTGAGAAGTGCAATAAAAAGTGCCACCCATCGAGCAATATCAAAACTTTTTGATATTGGCCTTGCGGTGTTTTCCGGCCGTCTCTAGACTGCTGGCCCTATGAACTTACGCGTGCCTTCCATTCGCCATGACGATTGCGACGAGCTGGCGGCCCTGTGCAAGGCCGGCGGTGATCCGTTGCGGCTGAATGTATTGCGCGCCCTGGCCAACGATTCGTTCGGCGTACTGGAACTGGCGCAGATTTTCGATATCGGCCAGTCCGGCATGAGCCATCACCTCAAGGTGTTGGCACAAGCCGATCTGGTGGCGACTCGCCGTGAAGGCAATGCGGTTTTCTATCGCCGCGCCCTGCCCCACACCGAGCTGCTGGGCGGCAAGTTGCACGCGGCGTTGTTAGAAGAAGTCGACAATCTGGCGCTGCCGACCGACGTGGAAACACGGATCGCACAGGTCCATGGGCAGCGTGCTGCCAACAGCCAGGACTTTTTCGCACGGGTCGCGGAGAAATTCCGCGCCCAGCAGGATTTGATTGCCGGCCTGCCGCAGTACCGTGAAAGCGTGCTGGCCCTGCTCGACAAACTGAATTTCAATGGCGCTGCCACGGCCATTGAAGTCGGCCCCGGCGATGGTGCATTCCTGCCGGAACTGGCGCGCCGCTTCGGCACCGTAACCGCACTGGACAACAGCGCGGCGATGCTCGAACTGGCCCGTCAGGTATGTGAACGTGAAAAGCTGACTAACGTCAGCCTGCAATTGGCCGATGCATTGAATGGCGTGAGCCTTCAGGCCGATTGCGTGGTGTTGAACATGGTGTTGCACCATTTCGCCGCGCCGGCCGAAGCGCTCAAGCACATGGCCAGCCTGCTGCAACCGGGCGGTAGCCTGCTCGTGACAGAGTTATGTAGCCACAACCAGAGTTGGGCCAGGGAGGCCTGCGGTGATCTGTGGTTGGGGTTTGAACAGGACGATCTGGCCCGTTGGGCCACCGCTGCGGGACTCGTTCCCGGGGAAAGCCTCTATGTAGGCTTACGTAATGGTTTCCAGATCCAGGTCCGCCATTTTCAGCGACCGGCTGGCGACACTCACCATCGGTAAATTCAGGAAAACATCGAGATGAGCGAATACTCCCTCTTCACCTCCGAGTCCGTGTCTGAAGGACATCCGGACAAAATCGCCGACCAGATTTCCGATGCAGTGCTGGACGCCATCATCGCCCAGGACAAGCACGCACGCGTTGCCGTGGAAACCCTGGTCAAGACTGGCGTGGCCATCGTTGCCGGTGAAGTGACCACCAGCGCCTGGGTCGACCTGGAGCAGATCGTTCGTGACGTGATCTGCGACATCGGCTACACCAGCTCCGAAGTCGGCTTCGACGGCGCAACCTGCGGCGTGATGAACATCATCGGCAAGCAGTCCCCTGACATCAACCAGGGCGTTGACCGTGCCAAGCCTGAAGATCAGGGCGCCGGCGACCAGGGCCTGATGTTCGGCTACGCCAGCAACGAAACCGACGTGCTGATGCCGGCACCGATCACCTTCTCCCACCAGCTGGTTCAGCGCCAGGCCGAAGCCCGTAAATCGGGTCTGCTGCCTTGGCTGCGCCCGGACGCCAAGTCGCAAGTGACCTGCCGTTACGAAGGCGGCAAGGTTGTGGGTATCGACGCTGTTGTTCTGTCGACCCAGCACAACCCTGAAGTGTCGTACAAAGACCTGCGCGAAGGCGTGATGGAGCTGATCGTCAAGCACGTGCTGCCTGCCGAACTGCTGAGCAAGGACACCCAGTTCCACATCAACCCGACCGGCCAGTTCATCATCGGCGGCCCGGTGGGTGACTGTGGTCTGACCGGTCGCAAGATCATCGTCGACAGCTACGGCGGCATGGCCCGTCACGGCGGCGGCGCGTTCTCGGGTAAAGATCCATCGAAGGTTGACCGCTCGGCTGCCTACGCTGGCCGTTACGTTGCCAAGAACATCGTGGCTGCCGGCCTGGCCGAGCGTTGCGAGATCCAGGTTTCCTACGCGATCGGTGTGGCCCAGCCTACCTCGATCTCGCTGAACACCTTCGGCACCGGCAAGATCAGCGATGACAAGATCATCAAACTGGTCCGCGAAGTGTTCGACCTGCGTCCATACGCGATCACCACCATGCTCGACCTGCTGCACCCGATGTACCAGGAAACTGCAGCCTACGGCCACTTCGGCCGTGCTCCGCAGACCAAGACTGTTGGCGAAGACACCTTCTCCACTTTCACCTGGGAAAAAACCGACCGCGCCGACGCTCTGCGTTCTGCTGCCGGCCTGTAATTTTCCTGGCGGTACAAAAAGCCCCGCACGGTTCGCCGTGCGGGGCTTTTTCATGGCCGCGAAACACCCGGCAAAACAGCCGCCCGGCCCGCTGGAAAATCCCGGCTAGCCTTCAGGTATCTCCCTGAGCAAGGACGCTCACGATGCCTGCCACACTGCGCCTGTTTTGCATTTTCCTCCTGCTCTGCGCCCACCTCAGCGCCTTCGCTGGCGATTGTCCGGACTGGACTGCCAACCGGGCCCGAAGCGAAATCACTGCCCTGCAACAACAGATCGATCAATGGGACGACGCCTATCACCGCGAAGGCCGGTCGCTGATCGCCGATGAACTCTACGATCAGTCCCGTACCCGGCTCGGCGAATGGCGCCAGTGCTTCAAACATCCTTCACCGCCCAAGCCGTTACGGACTGCGGCTGGTCCGGTCGCACATCCAATCGTCCACACCGGCCTCGACAAGCTTCACGACGCTACAGACATCGAAGCCTGGCTGCGCGACCGCAAGAACGTCTGGGCACAACCCAAGGTCGATGGCGTGGCCGTCACGCTGATCTATCGTGCCGGGCGGTTGCAACAGGCAATCAGTCGCGGCGACGGAATACGCGGGCAGGACTGGACTGCATCGGCACAGAAGATCAGCGCCATTCCCCAAGAGCTGACACAACCGCTGGATCTGTCAGTACAGGGCGAACTCTATTGGCGACTGAACGACCATATCCAGGCCCGCACCGGCAGCGCCAACGCCCGTGCAACAGTCGCCGGCCTGATGGGACGCAAGGACTTGAGTGCCGAGCAGGCAGCGGGCATCGGGCTTTTTGTCTGGGACTGGCCGCTGGGACCGAGCAGCCTGACAGAGCGAATCACGGGGCTGGCAACACTGGGCTTCGCCACGACAGAACCTTACAGCCAACCCGTCAGTGGTCTTGCCGATGCGCAGCAATGGCGCGATCACTGGTATCGCTCGCCACTGCCCTTTGCCAGCGACGGCATCGTCCTGCGTCAGAGCCAGCGTCCTGCTGCCGAACGCTGGCAGGCGCGCCCGCCTTACTGGGCCGTGGCCTGGAAATACCCGTTTGCCCAGGCGCTGGCCGATGTGCGCAAGGTCGATTTCAAGGTCGGTCGCACCGGGCGCATCACCCCTGTACTGGAACTGGCGCCGGTCATGCTCGACGACCACCAGATCAGGCGGGTCAGCGTCAGCTCGCTCAAACGCTGGCAGGAACTGGACATTCGTCCCGGCGATCAAGTGGCGATCAGCCTGGCGGGACTAACGATTCCGCGACTCGACAGCGTCGTGTTGCGCAGCACGGAGCGCGTCGAATTGGACGTTCCTCTCGCCAGCGACTTTCACCCGCTAAGCTGCTGGCAACCGACGCCCGGATGCGAGAGTCAGTTCCTCGCGCGCCTGATCTGGCTTGGCGGCAAGCAAGGGCTGGCACTGCCCCATGTCGGGCGCGGTACTTGGGAGAAACTTCTGGATACAGGCCGCCTGAACAACCTGCTGGATTGGTTGGCCCTCGACGAGCCAGAGCTTGCTAAGATTGCCGGCCTCGGCGAGCGCAGCAGCGCCCGCCTGCTCCACAGTTTTTACAGCGCTCGCCAGCGGCCGTTCACCCAGTGGCTCAAGGCCCTGGGGTTACCGCCGACCGGTCAGGCCTCTTTGGCTGATTCATGGCAAGCGCTGGCACAACGAAATACCGAACAATGGCAGGCAGAACCCGGAATCGGCCCCGGTCGCGCGGCGCAATTGAGCGCTTTTTTCCGCGACCCGCAGGTGCTGGCCCTGAGTGAAACCTTACGCGCCGCCGGAATCGACGGTTTCTGAACATGCATCCCGGCAAGCCGGGAACCCAACGGTCGCCGAAGCGCTCCAACAGCGCAGTGCTTTCCCGACCCGATTGCCTTTGCACATGGAGCTTTTATGAAATTTCTCGCACCGCTCGCCATGCTGACTCTTTGCGCCGTAATGGCCGCACCCGCGATGGCTGGCGAAGACGCCCCGGGCCTCACCGGTTGCGCCGCCAAGAAGCAAGGCATCATCAATCAGATCGAACAGGCCAAATCCCGCGGCAACGCCGATCAGCAGGCCGGTCTCGAAACCGCCCTGCGCGAAGTCACCGAACACTGCACCGACGCCGGCCTGAAGAAGGAACGTGAAAACAAGGTGCTCGACGCCAAGCACGAAGTGAGCAAGCGCCAGGCCGATCTCGACAAGGCCATGAAGAAAGGCGACCCGGAGAAGATCGACAAGCGCAAGAACAAGCTCGCCGAGTCCCGCAAGGAATTGCAGGACGCGCTGGACGAACTGGACAAGTAATCCGCCAGGCAATGTGCGGTGAAAGAGCCCTCTCCGTCACCGCACGTCAGGATCAATGATCCCGAAACTCTTTATGACAGGCACTGCAGGCATCTTCGACCTTCTGCACCGCCGGCCCCAGGTTGCTGGCCTTGTACGGCTGAACCTTGCTGGCGACCACCAGTTCACCGGTGGCCGCCTCAAGGGTGCGGGCCATTTCCTGGAAACGTGCCTGTCGCTGCCAGACATCGTCCTTGGCGCTGGTGTGATCTTCCTCGCGCACCGAAGGAAAATGCTTCCACGGTTCATGGGACAGCGCATCGAGCTTGATCGCGCCTTCCGTGAATTTCGGCCCGTCGAAGGGGATGCGCCCGCGCAGCATGCCGCCCAGGTCTTCGCCGGTCTTGAGCATCTGCTTGAAGATCGCCTTGCGCTGACCCAGTGGGGAATTGGGATCGACACCGCCGCAGGCGGACAAGGTCAGACAGGCCAGCAATACAACAGAAAGTCTTTTAAGAGTCATGGTGGCTTCAGGTCACGGAATTCGGCGGCCAGTATCCTCGCGTCACCGCCAAACACCAATAGCCCTATTAATAATATGGGTTGCCGGCGCGCATGGAGCACGCCTGCAACCGACACAGGAAATTCTCCATGAACAGCCGTTTCAAGGCCTGGCGCCACCCACTCATCGCAACCCTGCCGCTGCTGGCCATTCTTGCCGGCTGCACCGGAGGCGACAGTGCCAAGCCGAAAACCCACGCCCTGGCCACTTACTCCAGCGCCACCTGGGAAGCCCTGCCTGCGGTTTCCGACAACGATCTGGTGGCCGGTTTCGGTTCATGGCGCAGCGCCTGCACCCGGCTCAAGGCTGACCCGGTCTGGGGCGCCACCTGCGCGGCGGCGGCCAATGTGCCGCAAAGCGCTGGCGATATCCGCACGTTCCTCAAGCAAAACCTCGATGTGTTCGGCCTGCGCGCCGAAAATGACAATCCCAACGGTCTGATCACCGGTTACTACGAACCGGTCTATCCCGGCAGCCTGACGCAAACCGCAACCGCCAATGTGCCGGTGTATGGCGTGCCCGAAGACATGATCATCGTCTCCCTGGACAGCATTTACCCTGAGCTGAAAGGCAAACGACTGCGCGGACGCATTGAGGGCCGCGTGCTGAAACCTTACGACGACGCCGCGACCATCGAGAGCAAAGGGGTCAAGGCACCCGTAGTCGCGTGGCTGACCGACCCGATGAACCTGCAATTCCTGCAGATCCAGGGTTCGGGGCGGATTCAGACCGATGACGGCCGGCAACTGCGCATTGCCTACGCCGACCAGAACGGCCACCCGTACCGGCCGATCGGCCGCTGGCTGGTGGAACAGGGTGAGCTGAAGAAAGAAGACGTGACCATGGGCGCCATCAGCAACTGGGCCAAGGCCAATCCGTCGCGCATTCCGGAATTGCTGGGCAGCAACCCGAGTTATGTGTTCTTCACCCGCAACCCGGACAGCAACGAAGGCCCCCGCGGCTCGTTGAATGTGCCGCTGACCGCCGGTTACAGCGCGGCGGTGGATCGCAAGGTGATTCCGCTGGGCAGCCTGTTGTGGCTGTCGACCACCCGCCCTGACGGCACGGCACTGGTACGCCCGGTGGCTGCGCAGGACACTGGCGGCGCAATTGCCGGCGAAGTTCGTGCGGATCTGTTCTGGGGCACCGGCGATGCCGCCGGGCAACTGGCCGGCGACATGAAGCAGCAAGGGCAGATCTGGATGCTCTGGCCAAAAGGCGCGGCATTGCCGCAAGTGCCGCAGGTGGCCGACAAGCAGTAAGCGCAACGCAAAAGATCGCAGGCCTCGTCAGCCTGCGATCTGTTCAGTTTCAGACCGAAACGAAGAAGAAACTGGCAATCAGCCCCATCCCGACAAACCACACCAGCGACCGCAGAATCGCCCAGTCCGCCAGATAGCAAATGATGTAAAGCAGGCGACTGGTGATGAACAGCACTGCCAGCACATTGACCGTCACCAACTGTGCCGTGCCCACCAGGTGCGCGACGATCACCGCCGCCGCAAAGGCCGGCGTCACTTCAAAACTGTTCAATTGCGCCGCATGGGCCCGTCGCGCCACACCGTTCAGGCTTTCAAGAAAATCCCGGGGATCGTGATTGTCGCTGAGCCGGTAACCACCGACAGCCTTGGCCACGCCCGTGCACACATAGGGCAGAAAGATCGCAATGAAAACGCACCACAGAGCCACCGTCATAACGCCGTCCTTTTTCAGTTTTTAGAGTTGGCGGGTCAGAACTTCATCACCAGCATGCCGATCAGCACCAGCCCACAGGCTAAGAGCCGTGGCCGGCCGAAAGGTTCTTTCAGGTAACGCATGCCGAACAGCACCACCAGAATCACGCTGATCTCGCGCAACGCCGCGGCCTCGGCAATCGACCCCAGCTGCATCGCCCACAGCACCAGAGCGTAGCTGAACAACACACAGAACCCGACCGCCAGCCCCAGCTTCCATTGTTCGCGCCAGAACTGCAGGAACGCCGGCCGCTTGGCCACCCACGCCAGCATCGGGAACGGCCAGGCGCTGAGCAGCGTGACCCAGACCAGGTAATCCAGCGGATGCGACCAGCGCCGCAAGGCCTGGCCATCGATGTAGGTGTAGCAGCCGATGCACAGCCCGATCAGCGCCACCACCGGCAGCATCGACCACGGCAGGTGTTTCCCGCCGCCGCCCTGCCAGAGCAGGCAGGCCATGCCCAGCGGGATCAGCATGATCCCGAAGATCTGCTGGGTGCTCAGCACTTCGCCGGCGAAGATCAGGGTCAGCGCCAGCACCACCAATGGCGACAGCCCGCGCATCAGCGGATAGACCAGCCCCAGGTCGCCGACCCGATAGGCCTGGATCAACAGATAGCGATAAAGCAGCTCGAACGCCGCCGACGCCAGAATCCACGGCCAGATTTCCTGCGGCGGCAGGCTGATGAAAGGAAACGCCAGCGCGACGAACAACAGCGCCACAGTGTCCATGCAGGCCACCACCAGCAACCGCTCGGCGCTGAACTTGATCAGGGTATTCCACGCGGCGTGCAACAGCGCCGCCACCAACACCAGAGCTGTCGCCAGCACGTGTCACTCCTTCATTCTTGTTTTTGAACCCGAGCCATTTGATCAGGTCTTTGATTCGCGATGTGTCAGGCGCTGTTTATACGTCAAGCGACCTCGCCACACCCGGTTGCGCACAGACAAATGCCAAAAAAACCTGCCCGGGTCACACAATTGTGCCCCCGCCCGGTGTCTACCCATCCAACCCTTGCGCCCATGAACAGGTGCGCTGTCTTTTCATCCCCCATCCAAAGGACCCCGGATGCTTGAACTTGTCGCCGCTTTCATCTGCCTCACCACCCTCCTCACTTTTGTGAATTTCCGCTTCATCGGTTTGCCTCCGACCATCGGCGTGATGGTTACCGCACTGATGTTTTCCCTGTTGCTGCAAGGCCTGAGCCTGCTCGGCTACCCCGGCCTCGAAGAACGCGTACAGCAACTGATCGGCCAGATCGACTTCGGTGATCTGCTGATGAACTGGATGCTGTCGTTCCTGCTGTTCGCCGGCGCCCTGCACGTCAACCTGAACGACCTGCGCAGCTATCGCTGGCCCATCGGCCTGCTGGCGACCTTCGGTGTATTGATCGCCACCGCCGTGATCGGCAGCCTCGCCTACTACATCTTCGCCCTGTTCGGCTGGCACGTGAGCTTCCTCTACTGCCTGTTGTTCGGCGCACTGATTTCCCCGACCGACCCGATCGCGGTACTCGGCGTGCTGCGTACGGCCAACGCCTCGAAGCCGTTGAAAACCACCATTGTCGGCGAATCTCTGTTCAACGACGGCACCGCTGTGGTGGTGTTCACCGTGTTGCTGGGCATCGCGCAACTGGGCGAAACCCCGACCATCGGCGCCACCGCCATGCTGTTTGCCCATGAAGCCATCGGCGGCGTGCTGTTCGGCGGGCTGATCGGATATCTGGTGTACCTGATGATCAAGAGCATCGAGCAGCACCAGATCGAAGTCATGCTGACCCTGGCGCTGGTGATCGGTGGCTCGGCGATGGCCACCGAACTGCACGTCTCGGCGCCGATTGCGATGGTGGTCGCCGGTCTGATCATCGGTAACCTCGGTCGCAACCTGGCGATGAACGACATGACGCGCAAATACCTGGACGGTTTCTGGGAATTGCTCGACGACATGCTCAACGCCCTGCTGTTCGCGCTGATCGGCATGGAGCTGTTGCTGCTCCCGTTCAACTGGCTGCACGTGGCGGCGGCAAGCTTGCTGGCGCTGGCGATCCTGTTGTCGCGCCTGCTCACCGTGGCCCCGGCCATTGTCCTGTTGCGGCGCTGGCGCACCGTTCCGCGCGGCACCATCCGGATCCTGACCTGGGGCGGTTTGCGCGGCGGGGTTTCGGTGGCATTGGCCCTGGCCCTGCCGCTGGGCCCCGAGCGCGATCTGCTGCTGAGCATCACCTACATCGTGGTACTGTCGTCGATCCTGTTGCAGGGGCTGACCATCGGTAAACTGGTCAAGCATGCGACTCGCGACGAGCCGGCGCACCACTGATCATTTCTTGATCTGCTGCGGGTCGGGCTTTTCCGCCTGATCCGCAGACTCCTTCGGTTTGCCGCTTTCGCTGCGGATCTGCGCATGGCTGATCAGGGCGAAGATGAAACTGCCGCCGATGATGTTCCCCGCCAGGGTCGGCCCGGCAAACACCGCCCAGAAATCACTCCACGGCAACTCGCCGGCAAACACCAGATACGACACCTCCGCCGAACCCACCACGATGTGGGTGAAGTCGCCGAGCGCCATCAAGTAGGTGATGAGGATGATGATCCACATCTTCGCGCTCTCCATGGACGGGATCATCCAGACCATAGTGGCGATCATCCAGCCGGAAACGATGCCCTTGGCGAACATCTGGCTCGCGTGGTTTTCCATGACCTTGCGCCCGATTTCGAGGAAGGCGGCGTCGGTCTTGCTGTCGAAGATCGGCAGTTCGAGCATCACGTAAGCCACCAGAATCGTCCCGCACAGGTTGCCGAACAGCACGACTGTCCAGAGCCGGATCAAGCGGCCGAAATTGCCGAGCGTCGGCTTGGTCATGACCGGCAGGACAGCGGTCAGGGTGTTTTCGGTGAACAGTTGCTGGCGAGCCAGAATCACCGCGAGGAAACCGGCGCAGTAGCCGAAGCTGGCGATCACTTTGAATTCGTCGCCCTCGGGCAACCGCGAATTGAGCAGGCCCATACCCATCAGCGACAGGCCCATGGTCAACCCGGCCGCCAGCGCCGACCACCACAGCGCGGCGATGCTGCGCTCCAGTTCCTGATCGCCCTGTTTGCGGATGATTTCATGCAGGACCGCCGCCCGGGGCGGCTGGCTTTTCTCGACTTCGTGTTGTTCCTTGGCCGAGAGGTCAGGGGTCTTGCCGTCTGTTGGCGTGGTCATGGCGGGAAACCGGTGGCAGAGTCATAAAGCTACGACACGCGCCATTCGGCTTCCGTTCTGTGGGGTGCGCCGATTACTCGGTAACGGGCGTTTCATCCTTGAACTGGTCTTTGACGTATTTGATCTCGGTCCGCCCGTGCGGCGCCGGCAGGCCGTCTTCGCCGAGGTTCACAAAAACCATCTTCTCGACGGTCAGGATGCTCTTGCGGGTGATCTTGTTGCGCACTTCGCAGGTCAGGGTGATCGAGGTGCGGCCGAACTCGGTGGCGGTGATGCCCAGTTCGATGATGTCGCCCTGGCGCGAGGCGCTGACGAAGTTGATCTCGGAAATGTACTTGGTCACCACGCGCTGGTTGCCCAGCTGAACGATGGCGTAGATCGCCGCTTCTTCGTCGATCCAGCGCAGCAGGCTGCCGCCGAACAGGGTGCCGTTGGGGTTGAGGTCTTCGGGTTTTACCCACTTGCGGGTGTGGAAATTCATCTTCACTCCTGAGCGTCTTGCCGAATGATGGGGCCATCTTGGCAGACTGAGCGGTCATGCTCCATGAGGCTTCTACTATGGTCGCTATTAGCGATCTTCATTTGGCCGACAGAAACCCTTTGGAAGATCAGTCTAGACGGCTATAATCGCCCCCGTTTCAAAACGGTAACGTTCGCTTGATACCGTTTTCCCGCCACCTGTCCGAGGGGCGCTGCAGCAGGTTCAACCTGTCAGGCTCGGATGGGGCGTTGACTGGCTCAGGCCGGACACTAAACGCACAACGGCGCCCATTCGCATACATTACGAATGGAGGCTCTCATGAGCGCTGTTATCACGCCTGCAGATTTTAACGATTACAAAGTTGCCGACATGTCCCTGGCTGCCTGGGGCCGTCGCGAAACCATCATCGCCGAGTCGGAAATGCCGGCTCTGATGGGTCTGCGTCGCAAGTACGCTTCCGAGCAGCCGCTGAAAGGCGCGAAAATCCTCGGCTGCATCCACATGACCATTCAGACCGCCGTGCTGATCGAAACCCTGGTTGCCCTGGGTGCCGAAGTTCGCTGGTCGTCCTGCAACATCTTCTCGACTCAGGATCAGGCCGCCGCTTCCATCGCCGCTGCCGGCATCCCGGTTTTCGCCTGGAAAGGTGAAACCGAAGAAGAGTACGAGTGGTGCCTGGAGCAGACCATCCTGAAAGATGGCCAGCCATGGGACGCCAACATGATCCTCGACGACGGCGGCGACCTGACCCAGCTGCTGCACGACAAGTACCCACAGGTTCTGGACCGCGTTCACGGCGTGACCGAAGAAACCACCACCGGCGTACACCGTCTGCTGGACATGCTGGCCAAGGGCGAACTGCGCATCCCGGCCATCAACGTCAACGACTCGGTGACCAAGTCCAAGAACGACAACAAGTACGGCTGCCGTCACAGCCTGAACGACGCCATCAAGCGCGGCACCGACCACCTGCTGTCCGGCAAGCAAGCGCTGGTCATCGGCTACGGTGACGTGGGCAAGGGCTCGGCCCAGTCCCTGCGTCAGGAAGGCATGATCGTTAAAGTGTCCGAAGTCGACCCGATCTGCGCCATGCAGGCCTGCATGGACGGTTTCGAACTGGTTTCGCCGTTCATCGACGGTATCAACGACGGCACCGAAGCGAGCATCGACAAAGCGCTGCTGGGCAAAATCGACCTGATCGTGACCACCACCGGTAACGTCAACGTTTGCGACGCAAACATGCTCAAAGCCCTGAAGAAGCGCGCCGTTGTCTGCAACATCGGTCACTTCGACAACGAAATCGACACCGCTTTCATGCGCAAGAACTGGGCATGGGAAGAAGTGAAGCCACAGGTACACAAGATCCACCGTACCGGCCCGGGCGCTTTCGACGCTCAGAACGACGACTACCTGATCCTGCTGGCCGAAGGCCGTCTGGTGAACCTGGGCAACGCCACTGGTCACCCAAGCCGCATCATGGACGGTTCGTTCGCCAACCAGGTTCTGGCGCAGATCTTCCTGTTCGGCCAGAAGTACGCCGACCTGTCGCCAGCCCAGAAAGCCGAGCGCCTGACCGTTGAAGTACTGCCGAAGAAACTCGACGAAGAAGTGGCCCTGGAAATGGTTCGCGGCTTCGGCGGCGTGGTCACTCAACTGACCAAGCAACAGGCTGACTACATCGGCGTGACCGTCGAAGGCCCGTTCAAGCCGCACGCTTACCGCTACTAAGAGCAGCTGCGAGCTTCAAGCTTCAAGCGGCAAGCAAGGCCACAAGCCGGGCTTGCCGTGCGAAGCCCGAAAGCTCTGCCCCTATTTGTCAAAACAGTGTCAGGCCGCAAGCTTCAGGCACAAGAGACCGGCGCACCTCCGCTGCTCTTGCAGCTTGAAGCTTGCAGCTTGTAGCTGGAGGTCCCCTCCATGTCCCAAGACCGTCGCTACAGCTTCGAGTTCTTCCCGACCAAGACCGATGCTGGGCATGAAAAACTGCTCGCCACTGCCCGTCAGCTGGCCACCTACAACCCTGATTTCTTTTCCTGCACCTACGGCGCGGGCGGTTCGACCCGTGACCGCACGCTGAACACCGTGTTGCAGCTGGAAAGCGAAGTCAAAGTACCCGCCGCCCCGCACCTGTCGTGCGTCGGCGACAGCAAGGACGACCTGCGCGGCCTGCTGAACGAGTACAAGGCTGCCGGTATCAAGCGCATCGTTGCCCTGCGTGGCGACCTGCCGTCCGGCATGGGCATGACCAGCGGCGAGCTGCGTCACGCCAATGAGCTGGTTGAATTCATTCGTGAAGAAACCGGCAATCATTTCCACATCGAAGTCGCCGCTTACCCGGAGATGCATCCGCAAGCGCGCAACTACGAAGACGATCTCGCCAACTTCGTGCGCAAGGCCCGTGCCGGCGCCGACAGCGCGATCACCCAGTACTTCTTCAACGCCGACAGCTACTTCTACTTCGTCGACCGTTTGCAGGCGCTGGGCGTGGACATTCCGGTGGTTCCGGGGATCATGCCGATCACCAACTACAGCAAACTCGCGCGTTTCTCCGATGCCTGCGGTGCGGAAATCCCGCGCTGGATCCGCAAGCAACTGGAAGCCTACGGCGATGACAGCCAAAGCATTCAGCGCTTCGGCGAGCAAGTCGTCAGCGAAATGTGCGAACGCCTGCTGCAAGGCGGCGCTCCTGGCCTGCACTTCTATTCCATGAACCAGGCCGAACCGAGCCTGGCAATCTGGAACAACCTGAAGTTGCCACGCTGAGACCGCTGTACGCTTCAAGCTGAAGGCTTCATGCAACAACAGAAGATCGCAAGTTTCGATAGCTCCTGGTGGGTTGTCGCAACTGCGATCTTTTGCTTTTAAGGCCCGAAACAGAGCTTCTGCAGCCAGTTTCTGGCTCTTTGGCGTTTCTCGTCGTAATCTCAAGTCATGCCTTTGATCACGCAGTTATTCGCCGTGCTGGTTTTTGCTTGCCTGAGCTTTGCGGCTCGAGGCGAGAAGCTGCGTATCGTCACCGAACCGTGGGCGCCGTACGTTTACGAAGAGAACGGCAAGAACCTCGGGCTGGACTACGAAACCACTGCCATTGTGTTCAAACGTCTGGGCATCGATGTCGAGTGGCAGTTCCTGCCATGGAAGCGTTGCCTGTCGATGCTCGAAACCGGGCAAGCCGACGGTGCGCTGGACATCTTTCACAGCGACGAACGCGACGCCACCCTGCTCTACCCGAGCGAACCGCTGTCGGACGTCGAGTTCGTGATGTTCTACGCCAACGAGCGGCCGCATCCTTTTCGCAGCCTTGAAGACCTCAAGGGCCTGACCATCGGCACCTCGCCGGGATATCTGTACAGCCCGGACTTCAGTGAATCGACCCTGTTCAACCGGGAACCGGCCCCGACCCATGAAGCCAACTTCGGCAAACTGGTGCGCGGGCGCATCGACCTGCTGATCACCGATCGCCGCGTGGGTCAGCATTTGCTGGATGAACTGAATATCCGCGATCAGATCACCGAAAACCCCACCGTCATCAGCCGCCAGAGCCAGTTTCTGGCCGTGCGGCGCAATGCGGGGATGGATTTGCTGGTGCAACGCTTCGGCGCCGAGCTCAAGCGTTTCAAGCGTGAGCCGGCCTATGCCGAGCTGAGCGCGCGCTACGGTGCAGCCCCGGTTTCGGAAAAACCCTTGAGCAGCGCCACGGCCAGCGGCAAAACCGTTGAGCAGCAGGAAAGCGGCGCGCGGTGATTGCTCTGTTATACTCCGGCGTTCCCGCCAGGCTCACGCCCGGACGCCCGGAACCGTAACAGGCCTCCCGACCCGCTACAGCGCAGCTTTTCAGCCCGCGCGAGCGCTCCGGACGTGCCTTCGGAACCGCAGCAGGACCGGACGGGATTGCGTCCTCTTAAACGCCATTCGCGCCAGGCAAGACTCCCATTGGGCCAAGCCCTAACTAAAACAGGATTACTCATGTCCTTTGCTTCCCTCGGTCTCTCCGAGGCTTTGGTCCGCGCTATCGAAGACGCGGGCTATACCGAGCCTACTCCGGTGCAACAGCGGGCCATTCCCGCCGTGTTGCAAGGTCGCGACCTGATGGTTGCGGCACAGACAGGTACCGGTAAAACCGGCGGTTTCGCCCTTCCGATCCTGGAGCGGCTGTTCCCCAACGGTCACCCGGACAAATCCCAGCGCCACGGCCCGCGCCAGCCGCGCGTCCTGGTCCTGACCCCGACCCGCGAACTCGCGGCCCAGGTACACGACAGCTTCAAGATCTACGCCCGTGACCTGAAATTCGTCAGCGCCTGCATCTTCGGCGGCGTCGGCATGAACCCGCAGGTTCAAGCCATGTCCCGTGGTGTGGACGTACTGGTTGCCTGCCCGGGTCGTCTGCTCGACCTGTGCGGCCAGGGCAGCATCGATCTGTCCCACGTTGAAATCCTCGTGCTGGACGAAGCCGACCGCATGCTCGACATGGGCTTCGTCCATGACGTAAAGAAAGTCCTCGCCCGCCTGCCGGCCAAGCGCCAGAACCTGCTGTTCTCGGCGACCTTCTCCAAAGACATCACCGACCTCGCCGGCAAGCTGCTGCACAACCCGGAACGCATCGAAGTGACGCCGCCGAACACCACGGTCGAGCGCATCGAACAACGCGTCTTCCGCCTGCCGGCCAGCCACAAGCGTGCGCTGCTGGCTCACCTGATCACCGCTGGCGCCTGGGAACAGGTACTGGTGTTCACCCGCACCAAGCACGGCGCCAACCGTCTGGCCGAGTACCTGGACAAACACGGCCTGCCGGCTGTGGCGATCCACGGCAACAAGAGCCAGAACGCCCGCACCAAAGCCCTGGCCGACTTCAAGGCCAACCAGGTACGCATTCTGGTTGCCACCGACATCGCGGCGCGCGGCCTGGATATCGACCAGTTGCCACACGTGGTCAACTTCGAACTGCCGAACGTCGATGAAGACTACGTGCACCGCATCGGTCGTACCGGCCGTGCCGGTCGTTCGGGCGAAGCGATTTCGCTGGTCGCGCCGGACGAAGAGAAACTGCTGAAAAGCATCGAACGCATGACCAAGCAGAAAATCGCCGACGGCGACCTGATGGGCTTCGACGCCAGCACCATCGAGGCCGAGAAGCCTGAAGTGCGCGAGCGTCCAGACATGCGCAACCCGCGCAACGGTCGTGGCCCGCGCGGCGACGGCCCGAATGGCGGCGGCGGTGGCGGCGGTCGTAAAGACAAAGGCAAAGACAAGGGCAAGGAAAAACCTGCCGGCGAACGCGGTGAGCGTGGCGAGCGTCCAGCCCGTCAACAGAAACCGCGCGAAGGCACCCCGGCCCGCGAACAGCGTCAGCCAAGCCAGCCGCCACGTGCTGCGGCTGATCGCGCTCCGGACGAGTTCCTCGACGACGATATCGATAACTTCGGCAACCGCGTTGACTACGTGCCGAAGCAGGCACCTGCCGGCGGCCGTGGCCGTCGTCCTGGCGCTCCGGCGCAGGGCGCAGGTTCGGGCGCGCCACGCGGCGGTCAGTCGCAAGGTCGTCAGAACGGCCCGCGCAACAGCAACGGTTCGAGCACCGGCACCCCGCCGGGCAAACGCAACGGCCCGCGTAACGGTGCCCCGCGTGATGGTCAGGGTCGTCGCGACGAAAATTCGCGCAACCGCCGTCCGGCCCGTGACGATCAGCAACGTGCCGAACCGGCCGTGCAGAACCCGCGCAGCAGCGGCCCGAAGATCATGCACAAGGAATCGAAAGCCGACCGCTTCCCGACGCCTGAGCAGCTCGATCAACTGCCAAGCCGCCCACGCGGTGAGAAACCGGCCTTGCTGACCCGCAATCGCTGAGTTTCGACAAGGCAATAAAAAACGCCCCCGGTCGCAAGACCGGGGGCGTTTTTGTATGTCTGGCGAAAATTACTTCGCTTTGACACCTTCGAACGAGATGTACAGGTCGACTTTGTCGGACTGTGGCCCCAGGTCCATCATCTTGCCGAAATCAGAACGCTTGATGCTGGTGGTGCCTTCGAAGCCGGCACGGTAGCCGCCCCATGGATCCTTGCCTTCACCCAGGAAAGTGGCCTTGACCACGATCGGCTTGGTCACGCCGTGCAGGGTCAGGTCGCCGGTCACGTCGGCAGTGTCTTTGCCATCGGCGTTCTTGCCGGTGGATTTGACGCTGGTGGAGACGAACTTGGCGTCAGCGAATTTGCCCACGTCCAGGAAGTCTTTGCTGGCGATGTGCTTGTCACGCTCGGCGTGGTTGGTGAACACGCTGGCGGTCTTCACGTCGAACTCGATCTTGCTGTCTTCAGGCTTGGCAGCATCGAAGCTGAACTTGCCGCTGATGTCCTTGAAGGTACCGGTGATGTAGCTGTAGCCCAGGTGGCTGATCTTGAAGTCGACGAAGGCGTGCTGGCCTTCCTTGTCGACGGTGTAGTCAGCGGCCATTACGTTGGCGGACAGCACGGCAGAACCGATTGCCAGAGCGGCCAGAGTCTTTTTCAACATGCTTTCTTTTCCTTTGAGTCGAGGTTGAGCTTCAGGCTTTGCGACCGAGCATTCGAGTGAGGGTCGCATCACGATCGATAAAGTGGTGCTTCAATGCTGCCAACGCATGGAGGCCGGAAAAAATTACCAGCGCCCACGCCAGGTACAAATGAATCACCCCGGCGGTATCTGCCTGATCCGGTAGTCCGGAAACCAGTGCAGGAACTTCAAACAGGCCAAACACCGGAATCCCGACACCGTCTGCGGTGGAAATCAGGTAACCGGCAATCATCACGGCGAACAGCGCAAGGTACAGAAACCCGTGGCCGAACCTGGCGCCGATGCGAGTCATGCGGCTGTAGCTCTGCAGTGTTGGCGGCGGTGGGCTGACAAAGCGCCACAGCACCCGCAACACCATCACAGCCAGCAGCACCAGACCAATGCTCTTGTGCAGATCCGGCGCGTCTTTGCGCCAGGTGCTGTAGTAATCCAGCCCCACCATCCACAGACCGAGCGCGAACAGCCCGAAGACCGCCAGCGCCACACCCCAGTGCATGAAGATGCTGACCCAACCGTAGCGCGAAGAAGAATTACGTAGCTGCATTGCCCAAATCCTGTGAGAACTGCGAACCAAGACTAGCGAGTTATCTATCGAATTAAAGCGGAAAATTTCGCTTTGAAATATCGAGAAATACGATCAAGAGTCTTGAACAAGTGAGTTAAGGAAAGATTAAAGGTGAAAAGTGTGACGGGAGATTAGCTGGCGAGCGAGCAAACACAGGATGCTCGCTGTTTCACAGGCAATAAAAAAGCGCGGCCTGAAAGCCGCGCTTTTTCATTCACCGCAAAGCCTTACTGCGCTTTGGTATCGGTCGCTGCCGCCGGGGCCGCAGCTGGTTTGGCGGCTGGCTTCTTCGCCGGTTCAGCCTTTTTCGCTGCCGGTTTGGCCGGGGCTTTTTTCGCCTCGGTCTTGGCCGCAGGTTTCTTCGCTGCCGGCTTGGCTGGCGCTTTCTTGGCTGGCTCGGCTTTCACCGGAGCCGCAGGCTTCGGCGCTTCAACCGGGGCTGGCGCAGGAGTCGGTGCAGGCGCCGGAGCGGCTGGAGCAGGTGCCGGCTCTGGGGCTTTTACTGGCTCTGGTTTCTTGTCGTCATCCGAACCGCCGAACAGGTTGGTGAAGAAGTTGCCTTTCTTCGCCGCCGTGGCCGCACCCGCTGCGCCTGCCGCTGCTGCTGCGGTGGCCGCCGCCGGGCCGACCTTGATCGGTTCGAAGGATTTGCCTGCCGCCAGGTCTTCCACCTGACTGGCCGCACGCTGACCGGTACGCAGTGCGCCTTCCAGGGTGCCCGGATACAGGGTGTCGGTGTGCTCGCCGGCAAACGCTACGCGTTGCAGCGGACGCTCCCACAGGCGCCAGTACTTGCTGATCTGGCCCGGGCCAAAGGCCAGGTACGAACCGCCAGTCGACGGGTCGGTGCTGTAGCGACGGATTTCATAACCGGTGAACGCGCCACGGGCCTGTGGATAAAACGCGTGCAGACGAATCAGCACCTGATCGACCATCTGCTTGTCGCCGAAGGCCTGCATGACGCGGGCGTTGTCGCCGGACAGGTTGATCACCACGTTGGCGCCGCCCTTCAGGGCCGGCTCGATCCACAACATGCCCAGACCGGTGTTGCTATAGATCTCGCCGGACATCCGCGCCTTGCTTTCCCAGACTGGCGTCTTGAACTTCAGCATGATCTGGTCGCGCCAGCCGTAGTTGGTGCCCTTGATCGCGGCCAGGTGCTGGGCATCCAGGGCCGGGGTCAGCTGGATCTTGTCGAGGGCGCGCAATGGCACCGCCAGTACGACGTAGTCTGCCTGATAGCCGACGCTGCCGACTTTGACGGTCACGCCGTCCTTGTCCTGGACGATCGCGGAAACCGGCGAGCTGGTCTTGATGGTTTTCAGCTGCTTGACGAAGGCCTGGGCCAGCACCGGGCTGCCGCCGACCAGACGCGAAGCGCGCATATCACGGTCGGATACGCCGCGATAAACGCGACTCTGCTGCGCGTAGTACAGCAGCGACAGACGCGACGGCTCGTCGTAATGGGTGCGGATATCCTGGTTGATCAACTGACGCGCGGTGGCAGGCAGGTTCTGCTTGTCGAGCCAGCTTGACACGTTGATCTGGTCCAGCGCGTGAAGAGTGTTGGTCGCCGCCGGGTTCTGCGGATCGTCGATCGAGCGCGCCAGATCGTCACGGGTTTTCTCGAAGGTTTTCAACGCCTGCGCAGTGGCCGGTTGCTTGGTGGCCAGATCGGCAGCGGAGAAATATTCGCCATCGATCAGGTAACCCGGGGTACGCACGAATTCAGGGGCCGGCGTGGTGCTCAGCTTGAAAGTCGAGACGTACTTGTTCAGCACAGGCTGCGCCTTGTCGTTGCCGATCCACTCGCTGGTGGCCATACCCGAGCGACCACCCAGGCTCGGCTTGGCTTCCAGCAGCGTGACCTGCCAGCCCTTGTTCTGCAGTTCGTAAGCCGCGGTCAGGCCCGACAGGCCGCCGCCGATCACGATCGCGGTTTTTTCCTTGGCCAGCGCCGTAACGCTGAAAAGCCCCAACACCACAAGCGCACAGGCGCGCAGCCAACCGACAGACATTCAGCGAACTCCGGAAAAACACGTAGGAAAAAGCAGTTTTGCGGGTCAGACGACCCAAAGAACCGCGAAGAATACGTCAGCCATCAAAACGCCGCCAGCGACGTCTATCGGCCCATACAAAGTAGCTCAATCGACGCAATGGGTTGTCCCGGCGCGACGCATTGCATAGGCTTGCGCGATTGTTTGCCCGCGCCTGACGCGAGCCGCCTCGAGGAGACTGAACATGGGCCTGAACAACCAGTGGATGCAACGCGATCTCGCGGTGCTGTGGCATCCCTGCACCCAGATGAAAGACCACGAACAGCTGCCGCTGATCCCGATCAAGCGCGGTGAAGGCATCTGGCTGGAAGACTTCGAAGGCAAGCGCTACCTGGATGCCGTCAGTTCCTGGTGGGTCAACGTGTTCGGCCACGCCAACCCGCGCATCAATCAGCGCATCAAGGATCAGGTCGATCAGCTGGAACACGTGATTCTCGCCGGCTTCAGCCATCAACCGGTGATCGAGTTGTCCGAGCGACTGGTGAAGATGACGCCGGAAGGCCTGAACCGGGTGTTCTACGCCGATAACGGTTCGTCCTGCATCGAAGTCGCGCTGAAAATGAGCTTTCACTACTGGCTCAACCGCGGCCAGCCGAACAAGAAGCGCTTCGTCACCCTGACCAACAGCTACCACGGCGAGACCATGGCGGCGATGGCGGTCGGCGATGTGCCGCTGTTTACCGAAACCTACAAAGCGCTGCTGATGGACACCATCAAGGTGCCGAGCCCGGATTGCTACCTGCGTCCGCAGGGCATGAGCTGGGAAGAACACTCGCGCAACATGTTCGCCGCCATGGAACAGACGCTGGCGGAAAACCATGACAGCGTCGCGGCCGTGATCGTCGAGCCGCTGATCCAGGGCGCCGGCGGCATGCGCATGTATCACCCGGTGTACCTCAAGCTGCTGCGCGAAGCCTGCGATCGTTATGGCGTACACCTGATCCACGACGAAATCGCCGTCGGCTTCGGCCGCACCGGGACGATGTTCGCCTGCGAACAGGCCGGCATCCGCCCGGACTTCCTGTGCCTGTCGAAAGCCCTGACCGGCGGTTATCTGCCGCTGGCGGCGTGCCTGACCACCGACGAGGTGTACAGCGCGTTCTACGACGATTACCCGACCCTGCGCGCCTTCCTGCATTCGCACAGCTACACCGGCAACCCGCTGGCCTGTGCGGCAGCATTGGCGACCCTGGATATCTTCGAACAGGACAACGTGATCGAAAACAACCGGGCGCTGGCGCAACGCATGGCGTCGGCCACGGCGCATCTGGTGGATCATCCGAATGTTTCGGAAGTCCGCCAGACCGGCATGGTGCTGGCCATCGAGATGGTCAAGGACAAGGCCACCAAAGAGGCCTACCCGTGGCAGGAACGTCGCGGCCTGAAAGTGTTCCAGCATGCCCTGGAGCGTGGCGCGTTGCTGCGTCCGCTGGGCAGCGTGGTGTATTTCCTGCCGCCGTACGTGATCACCCCGGAGCAGATCGACTTCCTCGCCGAAGTCGCCAGCGAAGGCATCGACATTGCTACCCGTGACAGCGTCAGCGTGGCGGTGCCGAAGGATTTCCATCCCGGGTTCCGTGATCCGGGCTGATTGACTCCACTTAAGCTTCAGCGGTGACCGGACTACCGTCATCGCTGGCAAGCCAGCTCCCACAGGGAATTGCGTAGACCTGTGGGAGCTGGCTTGCCAGCGATAGGGCCGCCAGACTTTTACAATTTTTTCGAGACTCCGAATGAGACTGTCCCGCTTCTTTATCGACGCCCCGCTCAGCACCGGCGAACACGAACTGCCGGAAGCCCAGGCGCATTACATCAGCCGCGTGCTGCGCATGGCCGAGGGCGATGCGGTGCAGTTGTTCGACGGTTCCGGCCACGAGTTTCGCGGATCGCTGGTGGAAGTCGGCAAGAAGCGTGTCGTGGTGCAGATCGACGAGCAGTTCGCCGGTCAGGTTGAATCACCGCTGCACATCCATCTCGGCCAGGGTCTGTCCCGGGGCGAGCGGATGGACTGGGCAATCCAGAAAGCCACCGAGCTGGGCGTGAATGAAATCACCCCGATCTTCAGCGAACGCTGTGAAGTCCGCCTCAAGGACGAACGCGCCGACAAACGCCTGCTGCACTGGCGCCAGGTGGCGATCAGCGCCTGCGAGCAATGTGGTCGTTCGCGCGTGCCGGTGATTCATCCGCCGGTGTTGCTGGCGGACTGGCTGAAACAGACCGAGGCCGAACTGAAACTGGTTCTGCACCCGGTGGCCGAGCCGTTGGTCAGCCATGCCAAACCATCGACCCTGGCGTTCCTGATCGGCCCCGAAGGCGGCTTGTCCGACGCCGAAGTCGAGCAGGCCAAGACCAACGGCTACCACGCCGCCCGCCTCGGCCCCCGCGTGCTGCGCACCGAGACGGCGCCGGTTGTGGCGCTGGCGGTGGCGCAGCAACTGTGGGGTGATTTCTAAGCATTTGGCGTTCACGCCGCACGGGGATTGAACCCGTGCAAATCAATCGATGTGCGCCATTGGCCGATCAGCTCGCTGAGCAACTGCCCGCTACCGCAGGCCAGAGTGAAACCCAGCGCGCCGTGGCCAAGGTTGAGCCACAGATTGCGATAGACCGTGGCGCCCAATAGCGGAACGCCGGTGGGGGTGGCTGGACGCATGCCGGCCCACTCCACGGCGGCGTCGTAGTCGCCGGCATCGGGAAAAGTGTCGCGGGCCTGGCGCTTGATCAGCGCCAGCCGTTCGGGATCCACCGCCGGGTCGAAACCGACGATGTCGACCATGGCCGCCACCCGCAACTGTTCGCCGATGCGCGCGTAGACAATCTTTCGGTCGTAGTCGGTGATGCTCACGTCCGGCGCCCGGTGCTCGTTGCCGATCGGCACGGTAAGGCTGTAGCCCTTCAGCGGATACAGCGGCAGGCGCAGGCCGGGCAGCGCCAGCAACGGACTGCGATGGCCGGCGGCGATCACCAGTTGTTCGACCGGCAGAGTTTCGTCGCCTAGCTCAATCGCCGTGACGGTGCCGACGTTGTGGCGAATGCCGGTGACTGCCTGACCGAGGCGAAACGCACAGCGGCCCGACGCCTTCAATTGCGCCGCCAACTGTTGGCAGAAGCCGTGACAGTCGCCGACTTCTTCATTCGGCGTGTAGATCGCGCCCACAAACGGCGCATCAGCCAGTGCCGGCTCCAGTTGCGCACATTCGGCAGCGGACAAAACCTGCTGTTGCTGCGGATCGGCCAGGCCCTGGCGCGCATGATCGAAGCTGGCGGCGTTACGGAAGGTCACCAGTTTGCCGTTACGCCGCCAGTTGAAGCCGGCGAGTCCGTCGTCCTCGCGCCAGCGCTTCAATGTACTCTGGCTGAACAGCGCCAGACGCAACAGATGCGCCGCGTTTTCCCGGTTGACCGAAGTGCGGCACGCAGCAAGAAATGAGGCCATCCAGCGCCACTGCGCCGGGTCCAGGCGCGGGCGCAGCTTCAGCGGTGAGTCGCCGCGCAGCATCCAGCCGATCGCCTGCAACGGCACCCCGGCATCGGCCAGCGGCGCAACGTATCGGTAGGACAATTGGCCGCCGTTGGCGAAACTGGTTTCGCTGCCCAGCGACTGCCGCGCCTCGACCACTGTCACTTCGAAACCGTCGCGCACCAGCGCCCAGGCCGTTGCCAACCCGATCACGCCGCCGCCGATGATGCACACACGCTGAGCCATGTCCGTCCTTAATTCTTTTTGAAGACGAGGCCGAGGTTAGGGTGAGGTGACAGGCGCCGAACAATGAATAAAGATGCCAGACCTATAAACAAAGGTTATGGACTTGCCATGCGCCTTCGTCACATCGAGATTTTCCAGGCCATCCGCCAGACCGGCTCGGTCAGCGCCGCTGCGCAATTGCTGCACGTCTCGCAACCGGCGGTGACCAAAGTGCTGCAGCACGCCGAGCAGCAGTTGGGTTTCCCTTTGTTTTTGCGGGTGCGCGGCAAGTTGCAGGCGACCCCGGAAGCGCTGGAGTTGGAGCGCGAAGTCGACAAGGTCACCGAAAGCCTGCAAGGCGTGCGGCGCCTGGCCCAGAGCCTGCGTCGCGAGCCCGGCCACAGTCTGCGAATCGGTGCAACCCCGGCCCTGGCGCTGTCGTTGCTGCCGCCAGCGATCCGGCAATGGACTGCACAGTTCCCGGACATTGCCTGTGAACTGTCCAGTGCCCACAGCCGCGAACTGATGCAGAACCTGCTGATGCGCGAAGTGGACGTAGCCCTGACGTTGCAGTTGCCGGATCATCCGGGGCTGAAGGCGCAGGCATTGGCATCGGGCGTGTTGGTGGCGCTGGCGCCGAAAGGTTATTGGCCGGAGGAAGACGCCGGCCAGCCGTTGCCGCTGATGGCTCTGGCCGGGGCGCCGCTGATCGGGCTGTCCAGCGCCGACCCGCTGGCCGCCCGCCTTGATAGTTATCTCGAAGCAGTCGAACCGCCGCCGCGGGTGCGGATTGCCGTGCAGACTTATTCGCTGGCCCGGGCGATGGTTGAATCCGGGGCTGGCGTGGCGGTAATCGATCCGTTCACCGCGCTCGGTGCCTCATCGGCCGCCACCACTATCCGCCCGTTGGCGCCGCCCTTGCCGATCACGTTGTACGCAGTGACCCGTGCCACCGAACCGCCACCGCATACCCTCGGCGACTTGTTGCAGATATTCAGCAGACGCGCGCAGATACAACTGCAAACCCTGGTCCCTGTGGGAGCTGGCTTGCCAGCGATTGCGGTGGCCCCATCAACACATGAGTGACTGACAGTCCGTCATCGCGGGCAAGCCCGCTCCCACAAGGTTTTGGGTGATCTACAAGACGTAAAACAGAATCGCCACAAAGTGCAGCAGGCTCCCGGCGATCACGAACAGATGCCAGATCCCGTGCGCATGTCGCAACCGGTGATCAAGGGCAAAAAAGATAATCCCCACGGTGTACAGCACGCCGCCCGACGCCAGCCAGGCAAACCCCGCCGTCCCCAGCGCGTCGATCAGCGGCTTGACCGCCACCAGCACGATCCAGCCCATCACCGCGTAGATCACGATCGACAGGATCCGCGCTTCCGAACGCGGCTTGATTTCTTGCAGGATGCCGATCAGCGCCAGGCCCCAGACAATCCCGAACAACGTCCAGCCCCACGGCCCGCGCAGGGTCACCAGACAAAACGGCGTGTAACTGCCGGCGATCAGCAGGTAGATCGAAAAGTGATCGACCTTCTTCATGATCGCTTTCTTGCGCCCGCGCACGCTGTGGTACACGGTCGATGCGCTGTAGAGCACCAGCAACGTAAAGGCGTAAATCGCCACGCTGACGATCTTCCACGGGCTGCCGTCGAGACTGGCGATTACCAGCATCCAGACGCCCCCGACAAACGCCGCTACCGCCCCGACCAGATGCGTCCAGGCGTTCAGTTTTTCTCCGTGATACATGTGTCGCACACCTCGATTTCATTACCGCAGCGCGCAAGGCTCGGGCCTTGAGCGTAAAAGCGCAATGTTTCCGTTCAACGCGGGCCTGCACCTGTCCTGATATTTGGGCACAATCGAGCAATACCAAGAAGAGTCCGCGCCATGCTGATCGACGAAGAATTGACCCTGAAAAAACTCGAGGTGTTCCTCGCCTTCATGCGCACCGGCAACCTCGCCCGCGCCGCCGCCGAACTGCAGACCAGCAACGTCAGCGTGCACCGCGCGATCCATTCGCTGGAAAGCGCCCTGCGCTGCCCGCTGTTCAAGCATGAAGGACGCAACCTGACGCCGCTGGAGAGCGCCTATGTACTCGAAGAGCGGGCGCAGAAGCTGATTCAGGACGTGGTCGAAAGCGTACGCCTGACCCGCGAAGCCGCCGGGTTCTCGGCCGAGCGTTTCAAGCTCGGCTCGCTGTATTCGCTGACGGTGAAAACCGTGCCGCAGCTGATCATGGGCCTTAAGATCCGCCGCAGCGAACTCAACATCGACCTGATCCTCGGCTCGAACATCGACCTGCTCTACAAGCTGAAAAACATGGAAGTCGACGCGATCCTCGTGTCGCTGGACGACAGCGTCAACGACCCGGACTGCGAGCAGATTCCACTGTTTTCCGACGACATCTTCCTCGCCACCCCGGCCGATTCGCGCTTCGCCCAGCGCAGCGAAGTGGATCTGGCCGAGGTGCGCGATGAAACCTTCATCACCCTCACCCAAGGCTTCGCCACCCATCAGGACGGCATCCGGGTGTTCAGGCAGGCGGGGTTCGAGCCGAAGGTGGCGATGCAGGTCAACGACATCTTCACCCTCCTGAGTATGGTCAGCTCCGGGGTGGGTTATGCGTTGCTGCCGGGGAGGATTGCCGCAGTGTACGAGAACCGGGTGAAGCTGATTCCGTTGCAGGAGAAGTACCGGTTGCAGCAGCACATTGGCGTTGTGTTTTTGAAGGCCAAGGAGCGGGATCCGAATTTGCTGGCGTTGCTGGCGGAGTGTCGGATGTATGCGAATCGCCAGTTGGCGGTGTGATCAAAAGCAGATCAACAGCAAATCAAAAGCCTACCCCCTCACCCCAGCCCTCTCCCCCAAGGGGGCGAGGGGAAAGGGAGCAGACCGGGGGCCTTTCAAGACCTGAGTTCGACTCGGAACTGTCAGGTCGGCGTAACTCAAATATTCACCTCGGTTAGTCCCCTCTCCCTCCGGGAGAGGGCCAGGGTGAGGGCGTTTTTGACGTTCAGCCCACAATTCCACGTACGATGAAGAACAACAACGATGGCCCCAGCAAGCAACCAAGCCCGGTGTGGAAAGTAGCCGTCAACGCCCCATAAGGCACCAACCGCCGATCCGTCGCCGCCAACCCCGCCGTCACGCCACTCACCGTCCCGGCCAACCCGCCAAACACCATCGCCGAACGCGGGTTATCCAGGCCCATCCAGCGCGCCGCCACCGGGGTGCCGACCATCACCAGAATCGCCTTGATCAACCCGGTGGCAATCGACAGCGCCATCACATCCGAGGTCGCGCCAATCGCCGCACCGGTCACCGGACCGACGATGTAAGTCACCGCCCCCGCGCCGATGGTGGTCATGCTCACGGCATCGCGATAACCGAACGCGTAAGCCATGCACGCGCCGACAATGAACGGCAGGATCGTGCCCAGCAGCAACGCGATCACGCCAATCAAACCGGCCTTCTTCGCCTCGGTCGCCTGCACCTCGAACGCGGTGGCAACGATGGCGAAATCCCGCAGCATTGCGCCGCCCATCAGGCCGATGCCGGAGAACAGCGACAGGTCCGCCAGGCCTTTCTGGCCGCCGGTCATGGTGCCGCCAACCCAGGCCAGCACCAAGCCAATGACGATGGCAATCGCCGAGCCGTGAATCCGCCCGAACGTCAGGCGTTTCGAGAGAATCACCGAGACCCACATGATCACGCCGACGAAGGCGAACGCCGTGATCAGACCGTTGTGTTCCAGACCTTTTTCAATGAGATCCCACATGTCAGCGACCTCCTACGGGTGTGCCGACCGGGGAAACTTCCGCCGGTTCGTCGGGCAAGGGTTCACCCTTGTGGGTGCGGCTGATCAGGGCAATGGTGCAGCCACAGACCACCACCGAACCGATTGCCGCCAGCACCGCCACCGGGCCGCCGTGCAGGGCGGTGACGACGTTCTGTTGCGCGGCCATCGCCACCACCACCGGAATGTACATGGCGCCCCAGAAGCCGACGCCCATCTCGCAGTCCTTGGTCATGCCGCCGCGTTTTTGCATCCACAGCCGCGCGCAGATCAACAGGATCATCGCGATGCCGACCCCGCCGACGTTGGATTTGACCCCCAGCAACACGCCGAGCAGGTCACCCATGATCACCCCTGCCAGCGTACAGATCGCCAGCAGCGCCACACCGTAAATAATCATTGTTGTAGTCCTCAAAGTGCATCGTCGAATGTTGTTTTTGTTGTTCGAAGCCTGGGGGTCTAGAGTCGGCGGCCCTCCTCTTCACGCAACAGCGCCTGCAAGGTGTCGAGCCGGGCACTGTCGAAGGCAGTGACAGTCCCCTGCTCGAACACCCGGCGCGCCAGCCCGGTCAGCACCGCACCGGGCGGCAGTTCGATCTGTAGTCGCACGCCGCGCTCGTAGGCGCTTTGCACGGTGCCGCGCCAGTCCACCACGCGGCACATGTTGAAGGCGAGATCGTCGCGCAGCGCTTCTACCTTGGTCACAGGCCTTGCGCGACTGCCGCTCAGGTAAGCGATTTTGGGTGTTTTCAGGTCCACGTTGGCGAAGGCTTCGACGAGTGTCTGCGCAGGTTCATCCAACAACGGGCAGTGTGACGGCACGCTGACCGCCAGACGTTTTGCCAGCCCGGCGCCACGGCTGCGGGCCAGCTCGGCGACCGCTTGCATCGCCTTGTCGCTGCCGGCAATCACCACTTGGTTTTCGGCATTGATGTTGGCCAGGTACACCGGTGTTTCTGCACCATGCACCTGCGCCAGCAGCGTTTCGACTGTGGATAATTGCAGACCGATGATCGCGGTCATGCCGAAGCCCTGTGGATAAGCCTTCTGCATCAACTCGCCGCGCAGGCTGACCAGATGCAACGCATCGCTGAAGCTCAGCGCTTCGGCGACCACCGCTGCCGGATACGCACCGATGGACAGGCCGGCGACGTAGTCTGCGGTGAGTCCGTCCTGCAGCAACTGCCGCGAGGCCGCGACGCCGGCGATCAGCAAGCAAAGCTGAACCGCCCGGGTGCTGCGCAAGGCTTCGCTGGAGTCCAGGCGCAAGATATCTTCTCCGAGGCTGTCGCTGGCCTCGATCAGCGTTTCCCGAGGCAAACGCTGGAGCATGCCGGGCTGCTGCGCGCCCTGACCGGGAAACACCAGCAGACTGCTCACGCTGCCTGCTCCTGCGGGTTCCATGGGTCGCTGACCAGACAGGCTTCATGGGCATTTTTTAGCAGCACCCGCGAAGCATTCCCGGCCCACTCGCGCAGGGCGACGGCACCGAATGGCGTCTGCAATTGCAGGTCGACCCGGCAGATCGCCTGATCGAAAATCGCGACCAGTTTGCGTGCCTGATTACGGGTGATGAGTTGCGGTGTACGCAGGATCAGATCGAGATCACTGGCTTCGTGCATTGCCGTAAAACCGCTCGCCAGTTCAAACCCGGCACTGCCGCTGACACCCCAGACCCAACCACAATCATCGAGCACCGGCCGCAGTTGCCGGAGCGCCTTCATGACTGGCAGATCACGCTCGCTCTCGACATGACAAAGGGCTTCCGGGCTGACCCGACAGGCAATCGAATCAACAGGCATGAACGCCGCCAGCCGCTGCTCGCGCAACACACCGCGTACGCCCACCGCGATCAGACCTTCAGTGCTCAGCGCCCGCCGCACCACCACCGGTTGCCCGGCCGCCAGCGAATCAATCGCCCACTGCGGCGCATCCGCCGGCAACTGCGCTGGCGTCATGCCCCACAGCAAGTCATGGGCGAGAACGCTGTTCACCACTGCGCCCTCAGCAGTTCACGTACACGACTGGAGGCTTCACGGTTTTTCGCGCCGAGACGATTGCTCAAATCCGTCGCGCCAATATTGCCGATGGCCTGCTTCAGGCATTCGCCGACTCGCGCCAGATCCTCCGCTGTCGGCTGCTCGATCTGCTGCACCGACAGGGTTTCCCAGAGCAATCCGAGGCTGGCATAGCTGTCGATGTCATAGGCCATCGGCGGCACGCTGGACGCCAAGGCTTCCAGCTCTTCGACGCTGCGCAAGGTCACCCGCGCCGCCGACGCCTTGCCCATCGCATGCACCATCACCCCCGGATCACGCAGGGCGATCAAGCGATTGGCCTGATATCCGTGAGCGAGAAACGCCCCGGACATGGCCTTGCCCACCAGCAGCGCAATCACCGGATGCCCGGCCAGGCGAGCGCGGGCGTAGGCGTCCGCCGCCCCCGCCAGGGCCTGATGAATGCCAAGGGCTTCTTCACGCCGGCCATAGGCCTGGCTCGGCACATCGACGATGGCAATCAAGGGACGCTTTTGCGTTTTGTCACGGTCGGCGGTGATCGCGTCATCCACCGCTTTGGCCAGGCCCCAACCTTCGAGCAGTCCGACTTCGCCGTTGCGAGCCCGAGGGAAACGGTTTTCCGGGTCGGCGACCACGGCAATAAAACGCCCAAGTGGGCCGTCGGCGACCTTCAACGATGGCGGCAAACCTTCAACAGCGTTCGCACCAGCGCTCAAGGCGTTGAACCAGTTCAAACCGCGCACGGAATACCCGCTCATGAGCGCTCTCCTTGATACAGATCGCGAACCACCGAAGGCTCGATTTGCTTGTCAGTGTCCAGGCTCGTCAGACGTTGCAGGAACCATTCGGCCCGCTGACTGCGCGGTTGTGTCGGCAAGCCTTGTTGCAGCAACTCGCCGACCTGCTGGCGAATCTGCGCCACGTCATCGGCGACATAACGATCCACCAGACCACTGGCGAAACGTTGCTCGCCACCGGTCAGGCTCCAGATGAAGGGCCGGTCACGGGAGTCGTATTCCTCGATCCCGGCTTCCTGCTCGATCACCTGTGGGCCGTTCAGACCGAGGCGTGCTTCCTGGGTCACCAGCAAATAGCTGCACAGCGCGGCGGCAATCGACATCCCGCCAAAGCAACCGACGCTGCCGGCCACCACACCGACCACCGGTTGGTACTGCTGCAAATCGACAATCGCCGCGTGGATGTCGGCAATCGCCGCCAGTCCGAGGTTGGCTTCCTGCAAACGTACGCCGCCAGTTTCCAACAGCAGAATGGCGCGGGTCGGGATACCTTTGCGGTTGTCCTCGGCGGCCAGTTCAAGTGCGCCAGCGATTTTGGCGCCGCCGACTTCACCGAGGCTGCCGCCCTGAAACGCGCCTTCGATGGCCGCGATCACCACCGGCAAACCGTCGAGGCTGCCCTTGGCGATCACCACGCCGTCATCGGCCTGCGGCACTACGCCCTGACGTTCCAGCCATGGCGACATGACGCGTTGAAACGGATCGAGCAGTTCGCGGAAGGTGCCGGTGTCGAGCAAGGCTTTCGCCCGCTGCCGTGCGCCGAGTTCGACGAATGAATGTTTGTGCAAAAGTGCCGAGGTGTCAGTCATGGCCGATCTCCTCGAAGCCTTGTTCCAGTCGCAGACGAACCACACCGGGGGTCGCGCCGAAGTCGTGGATATCGATGGCCATCGCCGGTGGTGTGGTGCCATCGAACATCCGCGCAAACAGATGCTGCCAGCGCTGCTGCGCACCGTTGACCGAGGTCTGCACATTGATGGTCAGCTTGCCGGCCAGGCCCGGTTCGATCAGCACTTCCAGATCGCCCGAGCCGACACAACCGACCAGCGCCCGACCGCGTGGCGGCTGCCCGGCGGGGAATTCAAAGGATAAGGTTTCCATCAAAACGCTCCCTGAAGGATGCCGTCGCGCTCGAACCGGTCGAGCAACAGCGTGGCGGCGAGCAAGTCGGCGGCGCCACCGGGCGAGGCATTCAATGCGATGAGTTGTTGATCCAGCTCGTGCAGGCGACGGCGACCAGTGAGGCTGGCACTGCCACCGGCATCGAGCACTGCCTGGGCGCCATGTTGCATGGCGTGCAGGCCCGGTTCGCCGGCGCGATACAGCACGCAGGTGTCGGCGAGGTCGGTCATGATCGCCAGCAAGGCATCGAGCCGGGCGTTCTGTTCGCCATGGCCGGCGAAGCGGCTGCGCTTAAGCTGCGGCAAGCCGCGTTGCACCACGGACGGGAAGCCAAGCTGCGCTTCTTCCCGGGCACCGCGAGCGCCATAGCGTTGGGCGACTTGGGCGCCGTGGCTCAGCGGGCGCGGTGCATAACGGTCATCGAGCAACGCCAGACGTGCAGCGCGCAAAGTAACGGCGCTGGTGGATTTCGTCTCCAGCGCAGCGGCCGTGACCAGCAGGCCCAACGCCCAGATCGCACCGCGATGGGTGTTCACGCCGTGGGTGGTGGCGAGCATCGCTTGCTCGCCTTCCCGGCCGATGCGGCCAATGGCTTCGCGCAGCGGCAAGCCGACCTCGCCGAACTCAAGCGCGGCCTCGGCCATTTCCTTGAACGCCGGCCACAACGCCAGCGCCGAGGCGTGCATCAATCCCAGGTGCAGGTCGGTGTGCGCACCGTTGCCACGGCGGTCGACCAGCGCCGGTTTCGGCGACAGGTCGGCTTCGTCGATCAGCGCATCCACGGCCAGATCCGCTAACCGGTCAGCCAAGGAAACAGGTTTCGCTTTCAGGTTGAGTGCGTGCATTACCAGCTCCTGAACTTGGCGGGCGGGTTGTAGAGGCCGCCGGACCACTCGACCAGATCGGCCACGCTCTTCGCCGCGAGCAGTTCGCGGGTGGCGTCGGTGCGACGGATGCCGAGGTCTTCGGGCAAGGCGATCAGGCCTTCGCGGCGCATGCGCTCGGTGTCTTTCGGGTTGTGGCGCAGGCCGATGGCGGTGACACCCGCAACGGCGGCGATCATCGCCTGACGTTCTTCCAGCGAACGCGCCTTGTACAGGTAGGCGATGCCTTCTTCGGTGAGCAGGTGGGTGACGTCGTCGCCGTAGATCATGATCGGTGCCAGCGGCATGCCGCTTTTCTTCGCCACCTCCACCGCGTCGAGGGTTTCGACAAAGGTCGGTTTGCCGCCCTCCTGGAACGTCTCGACCATCTGCACCACGAGTTTCTTGCCGCGTTCGAGCATCGGCTGTTGCGATTCATCGTGGCGCATGTCGAGCCATGCCGGGGTGCCGTGACGCCGGCCGCGCGGGTCGTGGCCCATGTTCGGTGCGCCGCCGAAACCGGCAAGGCGGCCTCGGGTAACGGTTGAAGAATGGCCATCGCCATCGACTTGCAGGGTAGCGCCGATGAACAGGTCCACCGCGTATTGCCCGGCCAGTTGGCAGAACATCCGGTTGGAACGCAGCGAGCCGTCACGCCCGGTGAAGAACACGTCGGGACGGGCGGCGATGTAGTTTTCCATGCCCAGTTCGGTGCCGAAGCAATGCACGCTTTCGACCCAGCCGCTTTCGATGGCCGGGATCAGCGTCGGGTGCGGGTTGAGGGTCCAGTTGCGGCAGATCTTGCCCTTGAGGCCGAGGGATTCGCCGTAGGTCGGCAGGATCAATTCGATGGCCGCGGTGTTGAAACCGATGCCGTGGTTCAGCGACTGCACATTGTGTTTTTCGTAGATCCCTCGAATCGCCATCATCGCCATCAGCACATGTACAGGTTTGATGTGCCGGGGATCGCGGGTGAACAGCGGTTCGATGTAGAACGGCTTGTCCGCCACCACCACGAAATCCACCCACGATGCGGGAATGTCCACGCGGGGTAACTCGCTGACGTCGTCCACCAGTTGATTGACCTGGACAATGACGATGCCATCGCTGAACGCCGCCGGTTCGATCAGCGCCGGGGTGTCTTCGGTGCTCGGGCCGGTGTAGATGTTGCCAGCCCGGTCGGCCATGAACCCGGCCGAAAGCACGACGTTGGGAATCAGGTCCACTACCAGCCGGGCGTAGAGTTCGATGTAGGTGTGGATCGCGCCGACCTCCAGCAGGCCGTCTTCGAGCAACTGGCTGATGCGCAGGCTCTGGGTGCCGGCAAAAGAAAAGTCGAGCTTGCGGGCGATGCCGCGTTCGAACAGGTCCAGATGCTCGGAGCGACCGACACTGGGCATGATCATGTGCAGGTCGTGGAGCTTTTCAGGATCGGCCTTGGCCAGGGCGCGGGAAAGAAAATCCGCCTGCTTCTGGTTGTTGCCCTCCAGCACCACACGGTCGCCGGGCAGGATCAGCGCTTCGAGCGCCGCGACGATCCTGTCGGTGGGCAACACCGCACCGTCGGCCAGCCCGCGCACCTTGTCGAGGCGTCGCTGCTTCTCGTCGCGCCGCCGCGTCCAGCGCGAGTCGGGGGAAATTGTTGTTGTCATGCTCACTCCACGGGGTTCGCTGTCGTGGAGCAACCTTAGGAGTGTCGGGTGGGGGCATCAATCAAGCGCGGCGCGTGATCGTTACGCCTGGAGTAACGATTACGCCAAGCCTGCATCTACCAGCAGTTTCTCCAGCGCCAGCAGATCCGGCACCTTCGCCACCTGTTCCCCGACCTGCACCGCCGCCTGCTCCAGCGCACACAGCGGCACGTCGACATAACTCAACTGGCTGTCGAGCTTGTACGAGCGTGGAATCCCCTGCACCAGCAAGGCAATGAAGCGCAGCGTCGGCAATCCGCCGAGGGCGTTGAGGATGACGATCCGGGCCCGTTCGCCGATGACGATCTTGTTGCCGCACGCCGACTCGAAACTCAGCAGCGGTATCTGCCGCTCGCGCCAGGTCACCCGGCCCAGATACCACGGCGGTGTATCGAGATCAAAGGCACTGGACTGGTAGTCGATCAGCTCGGCCACGGCGACGTTGGGCAGGATCAGGTTGCGATCGGCCAGCGGCAACAGCAGCCCGGTGAGCTGGCTGCTGCGTTGGTTATGACGCCGCTCATGCATGTTTTTTGCTCCACAGGGCAATGCTTTCGAGCAGCACCGATTCCTGGTACGGCTTGCCGAGGTAGTCGTTGACGCCGATGGCCATGGCGCGGTCGCGGTGTTTCTGGCCTGTGCGCGAAGTGATCATGATGATCGGCAGGTGTTGCAGGCGTTCATCGTGGCGCACCTGGGTCGCCACTTCGAAGCCGTCCATGCGCGGCATTTCGATGTCGAGCAGCATCAGGTCGGGCATGTGTTCTTCGAGCAGCAGCATCGCATCGACCCCGTCCTTGGCAGTCAATACGTTCATGCCGTGGCGTTCGAGCAGACGGCTGGTGACCTTGCGCACGGTGACTGAGTCGTCGACCACCAGCACCAGCAGCGGCTTCTGTGGTTCGCTCTCGATTTCGTGACCGGCCGGACGCTGCGGCAATCGCGCCTGCATCGCGCGGATCGGCGCCAGCAGATCGAGGATCAGCACCACCCGGCCATCGCCGAGAATTGTCGCCCCGGACACACCCTGCACCGCCGCGAACTGCGGGCCGAGGCTCTTGACCACAATCTCGCGGGTGCCGGCCATGGCGTCGACCTGCACCGCGATGTGCCGGTCGTTGCACTGCACCAGCAGCACCGGCAGCGGCAGGCTCTGGCCCAGCAGTTTCGGCCGTGGCGCGGTTTTCAGCAGCTCGCCCAGATAGCACAGTTCATAACGCTGGCCGCCGTACCCGTAGCGCGGCGGATCGTGACGGAAATGCCCATCCAGTTCATTCGGCAACACGCGGACGATGCCGTCGATGGTGTTCAACGGAATTGCGTATTGATCCTCACCGCACTGCACCATCAGCGCACGGTTGACCGACACGGTGAACGGCAGGCGAATGCGGAAATGCACGCCCTGCCCCGGCACCGAATCGATGCTCATGGTGCCGCCCAGTTGCCGCACTTCTTCGTGGACCACGTCCATGCCCACGCCGCGCCCGGAAATCTGGGTGATTTTCTCGGCCGTGGAGAAGCCCGGTTGCAGGATGAACTGCAACACTTCGCGGTCGCTGATTTCCGCGTTCGGTGCCAGCAGGCCGCGCTTGATCGCCTTGCGCCGCACCGCGTCCAGCGGCACGCCAGCGCCGTCGTCGCGGATGTCGAACACGATGTCGCCGCCCTCACGGGACAGGTCGAGGCTGATCTGACCCTGAGCCGGTTTGCCGGCAGCGAGTCGCACCTCGGCGGGCTCCAGACCATGGTCGACGGCGTTGCGCAGCATGTGCTCCAGCGGCGCCGCCATACGTTCGAGAACGTTGCGATCCATCTCGCCTTCAGCGTTGCCGACGGTGAAGGCCACGTCCTTGTTCAGCTCTTCGGCAACCTGACGAACGATGCGCTTGAGTCGCGGCAGCATGCGCTCGAACGGCACCATGCGCGTGCGCATCAGGCCTTCCTGCAATTCGGTGTTGATCCGGCCTTGCTGTTGCAGCAGGTTCTCGGCGTCGTGGGTGCGCCGGTCGAGGGTTTCCTTGAGGTCGAGCAGGTCGGAGGCGGATTCAAACAACGCCCGGGACAACTGCTGCAACTGCGAATGGCGATCCATTTCCAGCGGATCGAATTCTTCGTAGCCCAGACGTTCGGCGTCCACTTGCTGACGGCTGAGAATCCGCCCCTGGGTTTCTGTGTCGAGCCGGCGCAACTGGTCGCGCATACGCTCGATGGTGGTTTCCATTTCGTTCAGCGCGGTCTGCGCATCGCTGACCTGTTGCTCGATACGCCCACGGAAAATCGAAGTTTCGCCCGCGAGGTTGACCAGCTCATCCAGCAGTTCGGCGGAGACCTTGACCATGTCCGCGCCGGCCTCGGCAGCGGGCGCGGCGGGTTCGCTCTTCAAGGGCACAGGCAGTATCGGCGCAGGCGTTTCCACCGCCACCGGGTGGCTGAAATTCTGGATCGCGCCGATCAGTCGATCCGCCGGCGGGCATGGCTGGCCGGCGCGCACCGCATCGAGCATCTGCGCCAACCGGTCATGGCCGCGCTGCAACAGGGCAAACAGTTCGGCGCTGCTTTGCAGGGTGCCGGAGGACAGACTTTCGTAAAGGTATTCCAGCTCATGGGCGAGGTCGCCGATCGGGCCGATTTCCACCATCCGCGCGCCGCCCTTGAGGGTGTGCAGATCGCGCAGCAGGGTTTCCACTTCCTGGCGGTTGCCGGGTTCAGCCTGCCAGCGCAGCAGCGCGGCGCCGGAGTTTTCGATGATATCGAAACCTTCTTCGAGGAAGATTTCCAGCAGCTCCGGGTCGTGTCCGGCGCCTTCATGACTGGCGGCCTCCGGCGGCGTCTCGGAAGCGCCTGACTGGCCCTGACGGAACTGGCGGATCGCGTCGATCAGGTCCAGCGCCGGTTTCAGCGGCTGATGGTCATGCAACTGATCGAGGTACAACGCCAGTCGCTCATGGCTTTGCAGCAACAGTCGCCCCAACGCATCGCTGTGGTTGTAGCGGCGATCCACCAGACCTTCGTAAAGGTTCTCCAGCTCCTGGGCCAGGTCGCCGACCGCCTCGACCTCGGCCATCCGCGCACCGCCCTTGAGGGTGTGCAGGTCCCGCTGCAGCGACGACAGCGGCGCGCCGTTTTCCGGTTCGTTCAACCAGCGCTGCAAGGCCTGTCCGGCGCTGTCGAGGATGTCCACCGCCTCTTCGAGGAAGATCTCGACGATCTCGTCATCCGCGCCGATCCCGCTGGTGCTTTTTTGCAGTTCGGCAGTGGCGCTGCCCAGTTCGGAAATGCTCAGGGTCCGACTGCCGTCGCTGCGGATCAGGCCCATGGCCGACGGGTCGAGGCCTTCGTCGAGCAGTTCGTGCAGCGCACGGATACGCTGGGGTTGCGGGGTGATTTCCTGGCCGGCGGCGAGCTCGTCGAGCATGTTGATCAGCGCTTCATGGGCCTGCTGCGCCTCATGGAAAAACCGCTCGCTGACCGCCAGGCTGCTTTCTTCCACCGCGCCGTACAAATCCAGCAAGGCTTCGCACAACACGTCCACCGGCAGCAGATCCGCCAGGTGCGCGGCCTCGCCAAGGGTCGTCAGTTCATCCAGCAGCGCACTGAGTTCCTGACGCTCGCCGGGATGCTGCTGCCAGCGCTGCAAGAGGTTTTCGGCGTCGAGCAGGATGTCCATGCCCTGGGCCAGGAAGTTGTTGATCAGCTGCGGATCGCGCTTGACCCGCAGGCTGCTGCTCGGCGCGTTAAGGATGGATTCCAGCCGTTCGCTCAGCAGGGTTTCGGTACGCTTGATCAGCGACTGCGCACCGACAATCGGTGCCAGCGGATCGTGCTTGAGCTGACGCAGACCGACGCGAAACAGGCCTTCGGCTTCCAGCAGCAACTCCACTTCGTCGAGGTCCAGGGCCAGTTGGTGGGCCTTGAACTCCCGGGCCAGTTTGTCCAGCGGCGCCGCCAGTTCGGCGATCGGCAATACACCGGCCATCGAGGCGCTGCCCTTGAGGGTGTGCAGCGCACGTTGCAATTCATCGCTGGCCTGCAACGGCACGTGTTCGGCGGCCTGATCGAGGAAACGGTTGAGGCTGGCGAGGTGGGTTTCAGCTTCGTTGCGGAAAATCTCCAGCAACAGCGGATCGAGCGCCGCGACGTCTTCCATGTCTTCGGCCGGCAGCGGTGTGTCGCCCTTGGCCAATGCATGGGCCCGAGCCGCGAGGTGATCGACATCCTGGCGCTGACGCTGACCATTGATGGCGAATTCGGCGATCAGGTCCGGCAGCAACAGCAGCGTATCGGCCAGCAATTGCTGCACCGCCGGCGACGGTTCAACGCTGTGTTCCAGCACACGGTTGAGCAGGTTTTCCACCGCCCAGGCCAGTTCACCGAGTACCAGCGCACGGACCATGCGCCCGCTGCCTTTCAGGGTGTGGAACGCCCGGCGCAGCTCACTAAGGGCTGCGCGGTCCTGCGGATCGGCGGTCCAGCGCGGCAGGTAGTCGCGCAGGACATCGAGCACTTCCTCGGTCTCTTCGAGGAACACTTCACGCAACTCATCATCCACCGGTTCTTCATCGGCCGGCGGTGGCAGCAGGCTGCCGGGCGTGGTCAATGCGGGCGGGTTGACCGCCGACACCGGGCTGGCCAGCACATCGGCCAGCGACTGGGCGATTTGTGGATCATCGAGTTCCTGCAGGTCCTGCATGACCAGCGCTTCGCTGGGGCTGAGCACATCCTCGAGCATGGGCACATGCTGTTCGCTGGGCGGCTCGTCAGGAAAGTAGCCGAGACGGGCCAGGCTCTTCTGCGCAACATCCAGCAATTGCTCACTCGGTGCCTGCGGGTCATCGGTCAGGCGTTCGAGGTAATACTCGAGACTGGTGATGACATCGGCGAGGTTATCCAGTTGCTGCCAGCCCGGCTCGTGGGGATCGAGCAGCAGATGCTCGCGGATGAAGCCGTTGCAGGCTTCCAGCAGGCTCGCCGCACGGGTCAACGGAATCATCGCCAGCGCGCCACGCACCTGGGTCAGCAGCGCCGGCAAGGGTTGCAGCTGCTGGCGATCCCAGTCGGCGTCGATGTAGTCGACGATCATGTCCTTGGCCTGTTGCAGGCAGATGCGTGCTTCCTTGATCACGATCTGGTGGATCTGCGTCAGGTCGGTGGTCGGCAGGCGCGAGCCTTCCGGGCTTTCCGGTTCCACCGTGCCGACCATCCCGGCCAGCGTCGCTTCGACGTAGAGCAAGGCACCGGCGACATCCATCAGCGTGGCGTCGTTCGGTTCGCGCTGGCCCTGGGCGAGGCTGAGCACCACCGCCAGTTGATCGATGATGACCTTGCGCGGCTGGCCAAAACCGAGCACCGCGAGGGTGTCGGCGATCTGCCGCAGCGGCGCCAGCAGGCTGTCCAGATCCGAGGTGTGCTGGCGGTCGCTGCGCACGAACAGGTCGAGGCGCTCCTTGACCCGCACCAGCTCTTCGCACAACGCCGCGAGCACCGAGCGCATCGCATCGCGGTCGGGGCCGGCCAGGCGCGCGCGTTCTTCGTCGACCATCGCGCTGTCGGGCAACGCGTCGTCCAGAGAGTAGCGATCTTTCATGGTCAGCATCTGCCCGGTGGGATGTTCGGCTTTGGCAATATAGAACAGCAGGCTTTTGAACAGCTCGGGCGGCGGTGGCTGGTTGAGGCCGGCCATGCCTTGTTCGAGCAGGCGCTTGAGTTCCTTGTCGGCGTCCTTGAACAGGCTGCGCAGGGCCGGGCTGTTGGCGATCCGGCCTTCGCGCATGCCTTCGACCAGCGCCGAGGCGACCTGCCACAACGGACTCAAGGGTGAATCGCCACTCAAGGCTTCGAGGCGGGTGAAGACTTTGCTCAGATAACCGAGGTGCGTCTGGTCGTCCTGTTCGCGGAGCAAGCCTACCAACGCCATCTGCAACATTTGCCGCAACTTGCGCAGCACATTGGGCAGTTCCGCCGGTTCCAGCAGGGCCAGTGCTTCAGGGCTCAGCGGAGGCAACTCCGGCAATTGCGGGCTGAACAGGCTGGTCTCGGACAACAGGCTTTCGCCCCGGGCGCTGCGCAGATCGTTGATCAGCGGCAGCACCACCAGCGGCAAGTCACGGCGTGCACTTTGCACGCGGTCGAGGTAGGTCGGCAGTTGACCGAAGGCCTGCAACAGCAGGTGCAAGGCTTCGTCGCGGTGGCTGACACGGTCGTTCTGCAGGGCTTCGACCAGATGCTCCATCTCTTCGGCGAGCAAGGCCGCGCCATAGAACTCGACCATCTGCAGACTGCCGTGGACCTGATGGATGCACGCCAGGCACTCGTCCAGCCCGGGCACCGACTGCGGATCGTCGAGCACGGCTTCGATGGCCTGATGCGCCTGCCTCAGCGTTTCGGCAATTTCGCCCTTGACCCATTCGAGGGCCACGTAGTCGTGCCGGTCGCCCATAGCCACTCCGCTCGACATGATCTCGCCCGCAGGCCTCACGCCTTGCCCGTGGCGGGCGTAGCCGCCGCCGGCAAGGTGAACCCGGACACCGAACGCCGCAACTGACTGGCCATTTTCGTCAGGTTGCCGATGCTTTCGGCGGTGGCCGTGGAGCCGGACGAGGTCTGCGAGGTGATCTGCTGGATCACGTTCATCGTCAGGGAAATCTGCCCGGCCGAAGACGTCTGCTGCTGCGCCGCGTTGGAAATGCTCTGGATCAGAGCCGCGAGGGTCTTGGACACGCCTTCGATTTCTTCCAGGGCCACACCGGCATCCTGCGCCAGCCGCGCGCCGCGCACCACTTCGGTGGTGGTCTGTTCCATGGAAATCACGGCTTCGTTGGTGTCGGTCTGGATCGCCCGCACCAGCGTCTCGATTTGCCGGGTCGCGGCGGACGAACGTTCGGCCAGCCGCTGCACTTCGTCGGCAACCACGGCAAAACCGCGCCCGGCGTCACCGGCCATCGACGCCTGAATCGCCGCGTTGAGGGCGAGGATGTTGGTCTGGTCGGCAATGTCATCGATCAGGCTGACGATGTCGCCGATTTCCTGGGACGACTCGCCCAGGCGCTTGATGCGTTTGGCGGTGTCCTGGATCTGTTCGCGGATGTTGTCCATGCCGTGGATGGTGTTGTGCACCACCTCGTTGCCCTTGTTGGCGATTTCCACCGAACGCTCGGCCACCGCCGAGGATTCGGCAGCGTTGGCCGACACCTGATCGATGGACTGGGCCATGTCGTTGATCGCGGTCGAGGCTTCGGAAATCTGCTGGGCCTGATGCTCCGAGGCCTGGGCCAGGTGCATGGCGGTGGCCTGGGTTTCCTGCACGGCGGCGGCGACCTGGCCGGCGGTGAGGTTGATGGTCGCCACCAGGTCACGCAACTGGTCGACGGAATAGTTGATCGAATCGGCGATGGTCCCGGTGAAGTCTTCGGTCACCGAGGCGGTCACCGTCAGGTCGCCGTCGGCGAGGTCTTCGATTTCATCCAGCAGACGCATGATCGCGTTCTGGTTGCGCTCGTTCTTCTCAGCGGTTTCGCGCAACTGACGGTTGGTTTCCCGGACCATGACCATGCCGATCAGAATGATCGACGCCAGTGCCAGCAGGCCCAGCACGTAGCCGCCGATGGTGTCGGTGCTGCGCCCGCCGGCGAGGTTTTCGAAACCGGTGGCCAGGTGCGAGGCTTCGTCGAGCAGGGTCTGCGACAGGCTGAAGATGTTGGTGGCGGACTCGCGGACCTTGAACAGCTCCGGCGAGGTCTCGAGGATTTCATCCACCGAACCGGAAACGAACTGGAACAGCTCGGCGATTTCGCTCAGGCGCGCACGGGCATCACGGTCCTCGACCTGGCTGATCTTCAGCGTCGGGTTGCCTTGCAGCATGCCGTTGAGCACCTGACCGAAGCGCGTGGCGTCACGGCCGAAGGCATCGGCGGCCTGTTGCGAGTTTTCATCGCCGGAGAGCACGGTGTTGACCGCGCCGAGAATCCGCTCGGCCAGCAGCGACTGACGCTGGGCCATCGCCACCTGCGCCGCCGGGGCGCCGCGTTGCAGGAGGATCTCGACGACCTTTTCGTATTCGATCTGCAACTGCGGCACGGTTTCGGCGAGGGTTGCGGCGACCTGATGCAGGGACAGCACAGTCTGTTCGCTGGACAGGATGGCGTCGGTGTTTTTCAGCAGGCGTTCCCAGTCCAGCTGCACGGCGCGCATTTCCGGGCGAACGGTGGACGGTGCCGGCGGCAGGCCGGTGGCCGGGTCGCCCTTCTTCAGATACCCCCAGCGCTGGGCGAAATCGTTGCGCGCATCGCTGAGCAGCTTGAACGCGGCGGCCTTGCCGGCGGCGGCTTCGGTGGCGTTCTTGGCGATCCGCTGGGACAGCACCCGCAGCTCTCCGGCGTGACCGATGTACTGTTTGTCGTAGTTGGCCTGGGTGTTGAGGTAAGCGAAATTGGCGAACAGCAGCATGATGAACACGATCAGCGCGATGAACAGCACGATGATCTGCGAGCGGCTGCGCGAGCCTTCTGCGGGCTTGCTGGTTTTTGCTTTGATCATCGGTCCTCGCCTGTTAAACCGCGACGTGCATGAAACTCGGTGACTGCGCCAGCGCAAACAGGCTGAACACTCGCCAGTTCTGCTCGCGCCGGAAATAGCCTTTGACGAACTCGCCCTTGGAGCCTTGCCGTTTACGGATCGAGACGGGTTCGAAGCTGTCCTGCTCGAAGTGCTGCAAGCCGAAAACCTCGTCGACCAGCACACCGGCAAACACGTCCTGATGCTCCACGACCAATACCCGCCGCTGCTTGCGCATCGGTGACAGCTCATGGCCGAAGAATCCGCACAGGTCCATGATCGGCAACAACCGCCCGCGCAGATTGGCGACGCCCTTGACCCAGGGCTTTACCCCCGGCATCTGGGTGAAGCGCGGCTCGGGCAGCACTTCGCTGACCTCGCCCATCGGCGCGACGTACCAGTGCTCGCCGAGGCGAAAGCCGATGCCGCTCCAGCGATCCTGGCGCGCGGGTTGCGACGGCAGGTCCGCCGCCAGCAGGCGACAGCGCTGGTCGATCTGCCACAACAGTTCGAACGCGGTCAGCGACTCGCTCATGGCGGCGCGATCAACCGGCCAGCACGTTGTTCAGGGTCTTGATCAGCGTGTCTTCGTCGACCGGTTTGGTCAGGTAATCCCTGGCGCCCTGGCGAGTGCCCCAGACCTTGTCGGTTTCCTGATCCTTGGTGGTGATGATGATGACCGGGATGTGGCTGGTTTCAGCGTCCTTGGTCAGTTGGCGGGTCGCCTGGAAACCGTTGAGGCCGGGCATGACGATGTCCATCAGCACCGCGTCGGGTTTTTCCTGACGGGCCAGGGCCACGCCGTCGGCGCCGTTTTCGGCTTTCAACACTTCGTGGCCGTGCTTTTCCAGCATGCCGGTCAGTTTGTACATTTCGGTCGGCGAGTCATCGACGATCAGAATACGTGCCATGGTCTTCCCCATTTTTTCTTGTCGACACCGGGCCCGCTGGCCGAGCGTCACTGTGCGTGTCTTACTGCGGCAAATCAGCGGCAAAGCCCGGAACATGGGCCGCAATCGCGTCGAGCAGTTCTTCCTTGCTGAAAGGTTTGGTCAAAAATTGATCGGAACCGACAATCCGCCCCTTGGCCTTGTCGAACAGCCCGTCGCGGGACGACAGCATGATCACCGGCGTCGCCTTGAAGGCACTGTTGTTCTTGATTAAAGCGCAGGTCTGATAACCATCCAGACGCGGCATCATGATGTCGACAAAAATGATCCCGGGGTGGTTGTCGGCGATCTTCGCCAGGGCGTCGAAACCGTCGATCGCCGTGATGACTTCGCACCCTGCATTTTTCAACAGGGTCTCGGCGGTGCGACGAATCGTTTTCGAGTCGTCGATCACCATGACCTTCAAGGCGCTGGACTGCTGTTCCATAAGGGGGCTCTACCGTCGCCTTTGCGAATCAATTTGTCCGTTTTGCGATGACTGATGGCTGGAAACCCTTGATGTTCAAGGGCCAGCACGGCTGGGAGCCTTTTTAGCACAGTCTCCTGACGCAATCTATCGACGGGTTTTTCCTTGACCGAAAACCCGCCCGGAGCCACTCTGGCGGCACTTTTTTCATACCGATCCGGTAGCCAATTTTCGAGGAAAACCCAATGAGCGTTCGCGTCGGGATAGTCATGGACCCAATTGCCAGCATTTCCTATAAAAAGGATAGCTCGCTGGCCATGCTGCTGGCGGCGCAGAAGCGCGGCTGGGAACTGTTCTACATGGAACAGAAAGACCTTTATCAGGGTGAAGGTCAGGCACGGGCACGGATGAAGCCGCTGAAAGTCTTCGCCAACCCGGAAAAGTGGTTCGAACTGGGCGCCGAACAGGATTCCCTGCTGAGCGACCTGAACGTGATCCTGATGCGCAAGGATCCGCCATTCGACATGGAGTTCGTCTACTCCACCTACCTGCTCGAACAGGCCGAAACCGCCGGCGTACTGGTGGTCAACAAGCCGCAGAGCCTGCGCGACTGCAACGAGAAACTGTTCGCTACGCTGTTCCCGCAGTGCACGCCGCCAACCGTGGTCAGCCGCCGCGCCGACGTGCTGCGTGAATTCGCCGCCAAACATGGCGATGTGATCCTCAAGCCGCTGGACGGCATGGGCGGTACTTCGATCTTCCGTCACCGCGTCGGCGATCCGAACCTGTCGGTGATTCTGGAAACCCTGACCGCCCTCGGCACCCAGCAGATCATGGGCCAGGCCTACCTGCCGGCGATCAAGGACGGCGACAAGCGCATCCTGATGATCGACGGCGAGCCGGTGGATTACTGCCTGGCGCGGATTCCGGCCCAGGGTGAAACCCGTGGCAACCTCGCCGCCGGCGGCCGTGGCGAAGCCCGTCCGCTGACCGACAAGGATCGCTGGATTGCCGCTCAGGTCGGCCCGACCTTGCGCGCGAAGGGCCTGCTGTTCGTCGGCCTGGATGTGATCGGTGAACACCTGACCGAAATCAACGTCACCAGCCCGACCTGCATCCGCGAGATCGACAATGCCTTCGGCACCGACATCGGCGGGATGCTGATGGATGCCATCGAGAAAAAGCTGCAAGCTTGATGCACATCACATGCAGCCTGTCGCTTGATGCTTGAAGCCCAAGGCGTGAAACCAACATTGCGTTATCATGCGCGGCCTGTGAAAAACGCGATGTTGGTTTTCTTGTCATGACACTTCCGTCCGATCTGCCTGCTGAACTCGCCCACCGCGGCGTGCGCCCGGTCGATCGCCTCGGATTTACCCTGTTTCTCGCGGCGTTGATCCATCTGGCGCTGCTGCTCGGCGTGGGATTCACCATGGTCGAGCCCAAGCAGATCAGCAAAACCCTGGAAATCACCCTCGCCACCTTCAAGAGCGAAACCAAGCCCAAGAAGGCCGACTTCCTCGCTCAGGAAAACCAGGAAGGCAGCGGCACCCTCGACAAGAAGGCGATCCCCAAGACCACCGAGGTCGCGCCGTTCCAGGACAATCAGGTCAAGAAAGTCACCCCGCCACCGGCCGCCAAGCCGGAAGTGCAGGAAGCCGCGCCCAAGGCTGCGGTGACCACCGTCGCGCCGAAGCCGAAAAAGGCGCCGACCAAGAAAGAAGAAGCCAGGACCGAGACCAAACCGACGGTCGACGCCCCGACTTTCGACAGCTCGCAGCTCTCCAGCGACATCGCCAGCCTCGAAGCCGAACTGGCCAACGAACAACAGCTGTACGCCAAGCGCCCGCGCATCCATCGCCTGAGCGCGGCCTCGACCATGCGCGACAAGGGCGCCTGGTACAAAGACGAATGGCGCAAGAAGGTCGAGCGCATCGGCAACCTCAATTACCCCGAAGAAGCCCGGCGCCAACAGATTTACGGCAATTTGCGTCTGATGGTGTCGATCAACCGCGACGGTTCATTGTATGAAGTGCTGGTGCTGGAATCTTCCGGCCAGCCACTGCTGGATCAGGCGGCGCAGCGCATCGTGCGGCTGGCTGCACCTTTCGCACCGTTTACCGGGGATCTATCGGACATCGACCGGCTGGAAATCATCCGCACCTGGAAATTCGCCCGGGGCGACCGGCTGTCCAGCAACTGAGCCGATCTTTTGACCGCTCCAGCTTGTCAGTTCGCCCCCCGAACGCCACACTACCGCACATGAAAAACGTCAGCCCCAGCTACCTCAAGCATCACTTCCTGATCGCCATGCCACACATGGCCGACCCGAACTTTGCCCACACCTTGACCTACATCGTCGAGCACACGGCCAATGGCGCAATGGGGCTGGTGGTCAACCGACCGCAAGAGCTGAATCTGGCCGACATCCTCGAGCAACTGCGCCCGGACATCGATCCGCCAGCGCTGTGCCAGCATGTACCGATCTTCATCGGCGGCCCGGTGCAGACCGATCGCGGTTTTGTCCTGCATCCAGCGGGCAAGACGTTCCAGGCCACCGTCGAGCTGGACGGCGACCTCGCACTGTCCACCTCGCAAGACGTGCTGTTCGCCATCGCTGACGGCGTCGGCCCGGCCAAAAGCCTGATTACCCTCGGTTACGCCGGTTGGGAAGCCGGGCAACTGGAGGCTGAAATGGCCGACAACGCCTGGCTGACCTGCCCGTACGACGCCGACATCCTGTTCAACACCAGCAGCGAACTGCGCCTGGAAGCGGCGGCCAAGCACCTGGGGATCAACCTCAACCTGCTGACCAGCCAGGCAGGGCACGCCTGATGGCCCTGCGCCTGATCCTCGGCTTCGACTACGGCACCAAACAGATCGGCGTGGCGGTCGGCCAGGTGATTACCGGCCAGGCTCGCGAGCTGTGCACCTTGAAGGCGCAAAACGGTGTGCCGGACTGGAATCAGGTCGAAGCCCTGATAAAGGAATGGAAACCCGATGCCGTGGTGGTCGGCCTGCCGCTGAACATGGACGGCACGCCCAGCGAGATGTGCGCCCGCGCCGAGAAGTTCGCCCGTCGCCTCAACGGCCGCTACAACCTGCCCTTCTATACCCACGACGAGCGCCTGACGACCTTCGAAGCCAAGGGCGAGCGACTGGTGCGCGGCGGGCAGAAAGGCAGTTACCGCGACAACCCGGTGGACGCCATCGCCGCCGCCCTGCTACTGCAGGGCTGGCTCGACGAAAACACCGCACTGTTTGAATCCTGACAAGCGCTACGGCGCTTTTCTTTTGGCTACAACCCGAGCCCCGGTTCGCGAGAACCGGCTCGACCCCGAGAAGGAGCAACCATGAGCCTGCCCAATCCCGCCGATCTGATCAGCCAGATGGCGACACGCCTCAAGGCGCACCTTGCCCAGCGTGGTATCAGCGAACCGCGTTACATCGGCATCCGCACTGGCGGCGTCTGGGTCGCCCAGGCCCTGCTCGAAGAGCTGGGCAGCGATGCGCCACTGGGTACGCTGGACGTTTCCTTCTACCGCGACGACTTCAGCCAGAACGGCCTGCACCCGCAAGTGCGCCCGTCCGCCCTGCCCTTCGAGATCGAAGGCCAGCATCTGGTGCTGATCGACGACGTACTGATGAGCGGCCGGACCATCCGCGCCGCCATGAACGAACTGTTCGACTACGGCCGCCCGGCCAGCGTGACGCTGGTCTGCCTGCTGGACCTGGACGCCGGCGAACTGCCGATCCGCCCGAACGTGGTTGGCGCGACGCTGTCGCTGGCCGCCCACGAGCGGGTCAAGCTGTCCGGCCCGGAACTGGCCCTCGAACTGCAAGACCTTGCCCTTTAATCCGCCCTATTGAGAGTCCCCTTCGCGATGACGCCTCTAGATACCAAGCGCCCGCTGCAGCTCAATGATCAGGGCCAGCTGCGCCACTTCCTCTCGCTCGACGGCCTGCGCCGCGAGTTGCTGACGGAAATCCTCGACACCGCCGACTCGTTCCTCGAAGTCGGTGCACGGGCCGTGAAGAAGGTCCCGTTGCTGCGCGGCAAGACCGTGTGCAACGTGTTCTTCGAAAACTCCACCCGCACCCGCACCACCTTCGAACTGGCGGCCCAGCGGCTGTCGGCGGACGTGATCACCCTGAACGTGTCGACCTCGTCGGCCAGCAAGGGCGAAACCCTGCTCGACACCCTGCGCAACCTCGAAGCCATGGCCGCCGACATGTTCGTCGTGCGCCACGGTGACTCGGGCGCCGCGCACTTCATCGCCGAGCATGTCTGCCCGCAGGTGGCGATCATCAACGGCGGCGACGGCCGTCATGCCCACCCGACCCAGGGCATGCTCGACATGCTGACCATCCGTCGGCACAAGGGCAGCTTCGAAAACCTCTCGGTGGCTATCGTCGGCGACATCCTACACTCGCGGGTGGCGCGCTCGAACATGCTCGCCCTGAAGACCCTCGGCTGCCAGGACATCCGTGTGATCGCACCGAAAACCCTGCTGCCGATCGGTATCGAGCAGTACGGCGTGAAGGTCTACACCGACATGACCGAAGGCCTGAAGGACGTCGACGTGGTGATCATGCTGCGCCTGCAACGTGAGCGCATGACCGGCGGCCTGCTGCCGAGCGAGGGCGAGTTCTACCGCCTGTTCGGCCTGACCACCGCGCGTCTGGCCGGCGCCAAACCCGATTGCATCGTCATGCACCCGGGGCCGATCAACCGTGGCGTGGAGATCGAGTCGGCGGTGGCTGACGGCCCGCACTCGGTGATCCTCAATCAAGTCACCTACGGCATCGCGATCCGTATGGCCGTGCTGTCCATGGCCATGAGCGGACAAACCGCGCAGCGTCAATTCGAGCAGGAGAACGCCCAGTGAAGCTCAGCATTCTCGGCGCCCGCGTCATCGATCCAAGCAGCGGCCTGGATCAAATCACCGATATTCACGTTGAAGCCTGCAAGATCGTCGCCCTCGGAGCGGCACCGGCCGGTTTCACCGCCGTGGAAACCATCGACGCCCAAGGCCTTGTCGCCGCTCCGGGCCTCGTCGACCTGAACGTTGCCCTGCGCGAGCCGGGCTACAGCCGCAAAGGCACCATCGCCAGCGAAACCCGCGCGGCGGCGGCCGGTGGCGTGACCAGCCTGTGTTGCCCGCCGAAGACCAAACCGGTGCTCGACACCTCCGCCGTGGCCGAGCTGATCCTCGACCGGGCCCGCGAGGCCGGCAACACCAAGGTGTTCCCGATCGGCGCCCTGAGCAAAGGTCTGGACGGCGAACAACTGGCCGAGCTCGTTGCCCTGCGCGACGCCGGTTGCGTGGCGTTCGGCAACGGTCTGGAGAGCTTCCGCAACACCCGCACCCTGTGCCGGGCGCTGGACTACGCGGCAACGTTCGACCTGACGGTGATTTTCAACTCCCAGAATCACGACCTCGCCGACGGCGGCCTGGCCCACGAAGGCGCCACCGCCAGCTTCCTCGGCCTGCCGGGTATCCCGGAAACCGCTGAAACCGTGGCCCTGGCCCGGGACCTGCTGCTGGTCGAGCAAACCGGCGTGCGTGCCCACTTCAGTCAACTGACCAGCGCTCGTGGCGTGGCCCTGATTGCCCAGGCCCAGGCCCGTGGCCTGAAAGTCACGGCGGATGTCGCCCTGTATCAGCTGATCCTGACGGACGAAGCGCTGATCGACTTCAGCAGCCTGTATCACGTGCAACCACCGCTGCGCACCCGCGCCGACCGCGACGGCCTGCGTGAAGCGGTGAAGTCCGGGGTGGTCTCGGCGATCTCCAGCCATCACCAGCCCCATGAACGCGATGCGAAACTGGCACCGTTCGGCGCGACCGAGCCGGGCATCAGCAGCGTCGAACTGCTGCTGCCGCTGGCGATGACGCTGGTCGAGGATGGTCTGCTGGACCTGCCGACCCTGCTGGCACGCCTGAGCACCGGCCCGGCCGAGGCCCTGCGCCTGCCGGCAGGCAAGCTGGCAGTGGGTGGCGCGGCGGATATCGTGCTGTTCGATCCGAAGGCCTCTACCGTGGCCGGCGAGAGCTGGCTGTCGAAAGGCGAGAACTGCCCGTTCCTCGGTCACAGCCTGCCGGGTGTGGTGCGTTACACGTTGGTGGATGGCCGGATCAGCCATCAGGCATGAAGACTGGAGGTAGCAGGCTGCAATGGCCTGCTACCTCTTGAACTTCATTTGATAGCGACAAACATCCTTATTGGAAAAGTTTCGCTCAAAGTCACTGTTCGCAACATCAAATCTCCCTCACCGGTCTCCTGCCGTTAGATCTGCACCAAGTGGCGCAGGAAAGCGGCTACCCGCCATAAAGAAATCTCCGACGTTTTACACCCGCCCTGTAAAAACAGCCGCGAAACAATCAGAAACAGCCTACAAAGTTCTCGTAGGTAACATCTACATAGAGTCATTAACATAAAACCGTCAGAAGGATAACTAATACCCACAAGGATGAGCACATGAAAAATGGACTTACGCTTCCCCCTATTATCACCAGAGGTACAACAGGAAACTCTGGCGGTTTTACAGTCGACTCCGGATTCAGATGGGGGACCTATGCAACAGCAGATTGGCAGGGCGCAGGAGAGGCCATCATCACCCATGACGGTCAAACCTATTCACTGCCACTGAGCAATGGTCCCGTAATAACCTCAGCAGAAATGGATATGTTTCATGCCTGGCTCGAGATGAAATCCGGAATCAAAGCCTTCACCTATGAACTGCAAATGGTGAACAAGGCAATTAACAACGATGCTCTGGGTGGAATCCGCGACCTCTGGAGGATCACGGAAAGCGACAACTACTTACTGAACAGTTCCACCATTATCAGCCATGGTTATTTCAAGAACAAAGTCATTAACTTCAGCTTGGCTGACTCATTTGCGGCACAGCAAAAACTAAGCCCCATAGAAGCACTGATCAAAGTCGCAGCGACGGCTCCGTACAACGTGAATTACGAAACGCTCACAACCGAGCTTTCCGGAGGTACCTTCAGCCCGATCAAAGCCTTCGCTCATTATCTCTGGGGAAATGGTGAGAGGATGAGGGTCAACATCAACAACATTGGCCTGAACGTCAGAGCCAATGAATTGCCATTATTGGCAAGCTCTATTGCAAGCACTCGAGAAGCTGGTACTTATTACTTGTCCGACCCCAGAATTCCTTACGCTACCATCAATGACAGCAACGTCACCGGAGCTTATCTAGGAAGAATAACGATAAAGATGGAGGGAAACTTCATCAGAGACAACACAGGATCCTGGGTTTTCGATGGCGTTATCAGAGCATATACTGACACTTACGACTTCGACGCAAGCAACCGATCAACTGCCCTTGAGTTATTAACGACAGCAGGCAGAGTATTTTCTGGAACACATTACGAAATCGACATTTTTGGTGAGCATAAAATAAGGCTAAGCGGAACTGGGTTTAATCCTGCCCAGTAAGCTTCAGCATTCTTACAGACATCCGAACGATGGAGAGCGAATGGACAGGACCTGCAGATTATTGAGATATCTATACCCGACCGCTCTCGTACTTACATCTGGCGCAGGAGTGCTCGTACTAATAGAAAATCTCAAATCAGAAACTTATGACATAAGCCAGGATACAATCGGCTTGCCCATTGGTGTGACGCTGATGATTTTCCTGACACTTGCACTAATGCACCTACTGCAGATTCTCCTATTAGGCTGGGCACACACCAATTCGCTCAGAGGTCTGTTATTGAAAATATCAGCCTACTTGATAGCGACACTATCGCTATTGATTCTGGTTGACAGGATTGTGTACTGGTCCATGCCCCATCACACCGTCATTGCAATACTTTATGGTGTCACTGCCCTTATGTTTGTCGCTTTCCAAATGCAAACCTTCGCGCAATCGAAATAGCACAGATGCAAAACCGGAAGTCGAAGGGGGACCTGCCAGCGCACGAACTGCGCCGGCGGTTCTCCCCTCGCCATCACTTACTGAAAGGCGCCCCGCCCTTCGGCGTTTCGCACCGACACTTGATCGTTCAGCGTCCAGAAGTCATACAGCACGCCCAGAAAGAACAAGCCGCCGGTCAGCAGGTACAGCAAGCCTGTGATCCACTTCCCCTGATACATCCGGTGCACGCCGAACGCGCCGAGGAATGTCAGCAGAATCCACGCCACGTTGTATTCGATTGGCCCCGCCGCAAAGCGCAGGTCCGCTTCCCGGTCCATCGCAGGGATCAGGAACACGTCGATCAGCCAGCCAATTCCCAGCAATCCAAAGGTGCAAAACCAGATCGTCCCGGTCACCGGCTTGCCGTAATAAAAGCGGTGCGAACCGGTAAAACCGAAGATCCACAACAGGTAACCGATCACCTTGCTATGGGTGTCCTTTTCCTTCACTTGTGGCAGTTGATAGCGGTTCATGAAGACCTCGATACACGCGATAGATAAATTTTCTTTAATTCTTTGTGACTTTTTTACATGTAGCCGACGTACGGCAAATGCTACCTTGTGGTCCGTCAAAGCCTTATAGCACCTGACTTCTGTCCGACAATTGCGTCTATTTGCCGCTTGTTTGGTTCCGTTGCCCGCCTTTTGAATCGACCAACGGCCTCGGAAGTGACAAAAAAGCTGTTATAAAGTTGCGCGCTAACACATAAGAGCCCTGCCTAATGCGTCCATTTTTCAAGACATGGCTAACTATTTGCCTATTAATGCCACTGGCCGCCCACGCCACCAATCGTGAGCAACGTCTTCCCAACGTCAACGGTTTCACTCCCAAATCCCATGCCTCTGCTCCGTCGAACAAAGGCAAGCAAACGAAACACACCACGCTCGCCAGCAAGGGTCACGGCAAGCTGGTTCCACCGATGGCGAACAAGGAAAGCAGCAACGTCCTCAGTCGTGCGGTGAACGTCCTCGGTACACCTTACCGTTGGGGCGGCAGCAGCCCGAGTAAAGGTTTCGACTGCAGCGGCCTGGTGAAATACGCGTTCAACGACGCGACTTTCGACCTGCCCCGCACCTCGAATGCCATGGCCAGCGGTCATGGCGAGAAAGTCGAGCGCAAGGATCTCAAGCCTGGCGACCTGATTTTCTTCAACATCAAGAGCCGTCGGGTCAATCACGTTGCCATCTACCTGGGCAACGACCGCTTCATCCACGCACCGCGCCGTGGCAAAGCGGTGAGCATCGATACGCTGAACAAGCCGTATTGGGAACAGCATTACGTGGTTGCCAAGCGCGTGCTGCCGAAAGAACCGGGCGGCAAGCAGATGCGCGTGGTTCAACGCTGATCCTTGCAGATCACAAAAAACGCAGCCCTCGGGCTGCGTTTTTTTTCGCCACTAGAAATTATCCGGCGTCCGCGCCTTCTCCCGCGCATGTTCGCGACTGATCAGGCCCTTGGTCACCAGATCTTTCAGGCACATGTCGAGTGTCTGCATCCCCAGCGACCCGCCGGTCTGAATCGCCGAATACATCTGCGCCACCTTGTCCTCGCGGATCAGGTTCCGGATCGCCGACGTTCCCAGCATGATCTCGTGGGCCGCCACCCGGCCACCGCCGATCTTCTTGATCAGCGTCTGCGAGACCACGGCCAGCAACGACTCGGACAACATCGAGCGCACCATCGACTTCTCGTCCCCTGGAAACACGTCCACCACCCGGTCAATGGTCTTGGCCGCCGAGGTGGTGTGCAGCGTGCCGAACACCAGATGCCCGGTTTCCGCAGCGGTCAGCGCCAGGCGGATGGTTTCCAGGTCGCGCATCTCGCCCACCAGGATCACGTCCGGGTCCTCACGCAGCGCTGAACGCAACGCCGTGGCAAAACTGCGGGTATCGCGGTGGACTTCACGCTGATTGATCAGGCATTTGCGCGATTCGTGGACGAATTCGATGGGGTCTTCGATGGTCAGGATGTGGTGATGACGGTGAGTGTTGAGGTAATCGATCATCGCCGCCAGGGTGGTGGACTTTCCGGAGCCGGTCGGCCCGGTCACCAGCACCAGCCCGCGCGGGGCGTCGGTGATCTTGCGAAAGACATCACCCATGGCGAGGTCTTCCATGCTCAGCACTTTCGACGGGATGGTGCGGAACACGGCGCCGGCGCCACGGTTCTGGTTGAAGGCGTTGACCCGAAAGCGCGCCACACCCGGCACTTCGAAGGAAAAGTCGGTTTCCAGATGTTTCTCGAACTCCACCCGCTGGGTGTCGTTCATGATGTCGTAGAGCAGCTCGTGCACCTGTTTGTGATCCAGCGCCGGCAGATTGATTCGCCGCACATCGCCGTCCACACGGATCATCGGCGGCAGTCCGGCCGACAGGTGCAGGTCGGAAGCGCCCTGTTTGGCGCTGAAGGCCAGCAGTTCAGTGATATCCATAGCGTCCCTCAATTCCAGTAGAATGCCGCGAACCTTCAGACCGCTGGCGCCTCTTGATGTCCACGATAGCAGACAACATCTCACTGGTTAGTTCGCGCATTCAGGCAGCCGTCAAAGCCGCCGGCCGCGATGAAAACAGCGTCCAGCTGCTGGCCGTGAGCAAGACCAAACCCGCCCAAGCCCTGCGCGAAGCGTACGCCGCCGGCCTGCGCGACTTTGGCGAGAACTATCTGCAGGAAGCCCTGGGCAAACAGCTCGAACTGGCCGACCTGCCCTTGATCTGGCACTTCATCGGCCCCATTCAGTCGAACAAGACCCGCTCGATTGCCGAGCACTTCGCCTGGGTGCACTCCGTGGATCGCCTGAAAATCGCCCAACGCCTGTCCGAGCAACGCCCGGCGGATCTACCGCCACTGAACATCTGCATTCAGGTCAATGTCAGCGGTGAGGCCAGCAAGTCCGGCTGCACCCCGGCCGACCTGCCGGCCCTGGCCGAGGCCATCAGCGCCCTGCCGCGCTTGAAGTTGCGCGGGCTGATGGCGATTCCCGAGCCGACCGAAGATCGCGCCGAGCAGGATGCCGCATTCGCCGCCGTCCAGACATTGCAGGCCGGCCTCGATCTGCCGCTCGACACACTTTCCATGGGCATGAGCCACGACCTCGAGTCGGCCATTGCCCAGGGCGCTACCTGGGTCCGTATCGGTACGGCCCTGTTTGGCGCCCGCAACTACTCCCAATCTTGATGATTTCCAGATAAGGACCTGACATGAGCAACACGCGTATTGCGTTTATCGGTGCCGGCAACATGGCCGCCAGCCTGATCGGCGGCCTGCGGGCCAAGGGTCTGGAAGCCGCACACATCCGCGCCAGCGATCCGGGCGAAGAAACCCGCAACCGGGTCAGCGCCGAGCATGGCATCGAAACCTTCGCCGACAACGCCCAGGCCATCGACGGCGCCGACGTTGTCGTGCTGGCGGTCAAGCCGCAGGCCATGAAAGCCGTGTGCGAAGCCATCCGCCCGAGCCTGAAGCCGAATCAACTGGTGGTGTCCATCGCCGCCGGCATCACCTGCGCCAGCATGACTGCATGGCTTGGCGAGCAGCCGATCGTGCGTTGCATGCCCAACACCCCGGCACTGCTGCGTCAGGGCGTGAGCGGCTTGTACGCCACCGGCGAAGTGAGTGCCGAACAGCGCCAGCAGGCTGAAGAGCTGCTGTCCGCCGTGGGCATCGCCCTGTGGCTGAACGAAGAGCAGCAACTGGACGCGGTCACCGCCGTCTCCGGTTCCGGCCCGGCGTATTTCTTCCTGCTGATCGAAGCCATGACCGCCGCCGGCGTCAAACTCGGCCTGCCGAAGGAAACCGCCGAGCAACTGACCCTGCAAACTGCACTGGGCGCCGCGCACATGGCGGTTTCCAGCGACGTCGACGCCGCCGAACTGCGCCGCCGCGTGACCTCGCCAGCGGGCACCACGGAAGCCGCGATCAAATCGTTCCAGGCCGGCGGCTTCGAAGCCCTGGTGGAAAAAGCACTCGGCGCCGCCGCGCACCGCTCGGCCGAGATGGCCGAACAACTGGGCAAATAAGGAGCCTTACATGATTGGATTGAACACCGCAGCGGTCTACGTGCTGCAAACCCTCGGCAGCCTGTACCTGCTGATCGTGCTGCTGCGCTTCGTCCTGCAACTGGTACGGGCGAACTTCTACAACCCGCTGTGCCAGTTCGTGGTCAAGGCCACCCAACCGCTGCTCAAGCCACTGCGCCGGATCATCCCGAGCCTGTTCGGCCTGGACATGTCGTCGCTGGTGCTGGCAATCCTCGTGCAGCTGGCGCTGATGGCGCTGACCCTGCTGCTGACCTACGGCACCACCGGTAATCCGTTGCAACTGTTTATCTGGTCGATCATCGGCGTGACCGCGCTGTTCCTGAAGATTTTCTTCTTCGCCCTGATCATCAGCGTGATCCTGTCGTGGGTCGCTCCGGGCAGCCATAACCCGGGCGCCGAACTGGTCAACCAGATCTGCGAACCGGCCTTGGCGCCGTTCCGCCGCTTCCTGCCGAGCATGGGCGGCCTGGACCTGTCGCCGATCTTCGCCTTCCTCGTGCTGAAGCTGATCGACATGCTGGTGATCAACAACCTAGCGGCGATGACGATGATGCCGGAAATCCTGCGCCTGTTGATGTGAGCTGGTTTCGTTGGGACGGTGACGACCTGATCCTCGAGTGTCACCTGCAACCGGCAGCCCGCAGCGATGACTTCGCCGGGCTGCACGGTGATCGCCTGAAAATCCGCCTGACCGCCCCGCCGGTCGAGGGCAAGGCCAATGCGTACCTGATGGGGTTTCTGGCCAAGGCTTTTGGGGTTTCCAAGAGTCAGGTCAGTTTGCTCAGCGGTGAGTTGAACCGGCAGAAGCGGGTGAAGATCTGCTCGCCGAAGAAACTCCCGGATTTACCCGGTTTAGCTCTTCCTTGATCGCTCCCACGCTCCGCGTGGGAACGAGCGCAAATCAGGCCTGATCGTTGCTTGCCGCTGGGGGCAGCGGTCTTTAGACTTACGCCTCATTTCAACGAGAGCAGGGTCGATGCCAGCTGCCTTTCCCCCCGATTCTGTTGGTCTGGTGACGCCGCAAACGGCGCACTTCAGCGAACCGCTGGCCTTGGCCTGCGGCCGTTCGCTGGCTGCTTATGACCTGATCTACGAAACCTACGGCACGCTGAACGCGCAAGCGAGCAACGCCGTGTTGATCTGCCACGCCTTGTCCGGCCACCACCACGCCGCCGGCTACCACAGCGTCGACGACCGCAAGCCCGGTTGGTGGGACAGCTGCATCGGCCCCGGCAAACCGATCGACACCAACAAGTTCTTCGTGGTCAGCCTGAACAACCTCGGCGGCTGTAACGGTTCCACCGGCCCGAGCAGCCTCAACCCGGACACCGGCAAGCCGTTCGGCGCCGATTTCCCGGTGCTGACCGTGGAAGACTGGGTGCACAGCCAGGCACGCCTCGCCGACCTGCTCGGCATCGGCCAGTGGGCCGCGGTGATCGGCGGCAGCCTCGGCGGCATGCAGGCGCTGCAATGGACCATCACCTATCCGGATCGCGTTCGCCACTGCCTGGCCATCGCCTCGGCCCCCAAGTTGTCGGCGCAGAACATCGCCTTCAACGAAGTGGCGCGCCAGGCGATCCTCACCGACCCGGAATTCCACGGCGGCTCGTTCCAGGAACAAGGCGTGATCCCCAAGCGCGGCCTGATGCTGGCGCGGATGGTCGGGCACATCACCTACCTGTCCGACGACTCCATGGGCGAAAAATTCGGTCGTGGCCTGAAGAGCGAAAAGCTCAACTACGACTTCCATAGCGTCGAGTTTCAGGTCGAAAGCTACCTGCGCTATCAGGGCGAAGAATTCTCCGGGCGTTTCGATGCCAACACCTATCTGTTGATGACCAAGGCGCTGGATTACTTCGATCCGGCAGCGAACTTCGACGATAACCTGGCGAAAACCTTTGAAGGCGCGAAAGCCAAGTTCTGCGTGATGTCGTTCACCACCGACTGGCGCTTCTCCCCGGCCCGCTCGCGGGAACTGGTGGACGCACTGATGGCTGCGCGCAAGGACGTCAGCTACCTGGAAATCGACGCGCCCCAGGGCCACGACGCCTTCCTGATTCCGATCCCGCGCTATTTGCAGGCATTCGGCAATTACATGAACCGAATTACGGTGTGAACAAGCCATGAGAGCTGATCTGGAAATCATCCAGGAATGGATCCCCGCCGGCAGCCGCGTGCTCGACCTCGGTTGCGGTGACGGCGAGTTGCTGACCTGGCTGCGCGACCACAAGCAGGTCACCGGTTATGGCCTGGAAAACGACCCGGACAACATTGCCGAGTGCGTGGCCAAGGGCATCAACGTCATCGAGCAGGACCTGGACAAGGGGCTGGGCAACTTCGCCAGCAACAGCTTCGACGTGGTGGTGATGACCCAGGCCCTGCAGGCCGTGCACTACCCGGACAAGATCCTCGACGAAATGCTGCGGGTCGGTCGCCAGTGCATCATCACCTTCCCCAACTTCGGCCACTGGCGCTGCCGCTGGTATCTGGCGAGCAAGGGCCGGATGCCGGTGTCCGAGTTCCTGCCGTACACCTGGTACAACACGCCGAACATTCACTTCTGCACCTTCGAAGACTTTGAAGAACTTTGCCGCGAACGTGAGGCGAAGGTCATTGATCGGCTTGCCGTGGATCAACAGCACCGCCACGGGTGGGCCAGTAAGCTATGGCCTAATCTGTTAGGTGAGATCGGTATCTACCGCGTCAGCAGCCCGGGGCTGCAGGATCACAGAATCGCGGTCTGAACCACGACATTGCGAGGAGAACGAACATGGGACGCCTGATTACCACGCTATTGGCCGCCTGCCTGAGCCTGTCGGCCATGGCAGCTGATGCCATCAAGAGCGAGCGCCAGGAAACCTTCGGCGACGTGACGGTGCACTACAACACCTTCAACTCGACCTACCTGCAACCGGACATCGCCAAGGCTGCCGAGCTGATCCGCAGCAAGAATCAGGGCGTGATCAATGTCTCGGTGATCAAGGACGGCAAGCCGTTGATCGCCAATGTCACCGGCACGGTGAAAGATCTGACCAGCCAGACCGTGACCCTGAATTTCCGCCAGGTCACCGAACAGGGCGCGATCTATTACATCGCCCAGTACCCGGTGGAACAGCAGGAAACCCGCACCTTCGAAATCAAGGTGCAGAACGGTGACAAGATCAACACCATCAATTTCAACCAAGAGCTTTTCCCCGGCGAATGATGAACCTCAAGCAACTCGTACTGGCCAGCCATAACGCCGGCAAACTCAAGGAACTCCAGGCCATGCTCGGCGAGTCGGTGCAATTGCGCTCGATCGGCGAGTTCAGCAGCGTGGAGCCGGAAGAAACCGGTCTGTCGTTCGTCGAGAACGCGATCCTCAAGGCCCGCAATGCCGCGCGCATCTCCGGGCTGCCGGCGCTGGCTGACGATTCGGGTCTGGCGGTGGACTTCCTCGGCGGTGCGCCGGGCATCTACTCGGCGCGCTACGCCGACGGCAAGGGCGACGCGGCGAACAACGCCAAGCTGCTCGACGCCTTGAAGGACGTGCCTGAAGCCGAGCGCGGCGCACAGTTCGTCTGCGTGCTGGCGCTGGTGCGTCACGCCGACGATCCTCTGCCGATTCTGTGCGAAGGCCTGTGGCACGGGCGCATCCTGACCGCCGCCAGCGGCGAGCACGGTTTCGGCTACGACCCGTTGTTCTGGGTGCCGGAGCGTAACGTGTCCAGCGCCGAACTGAGCCCGAGCGACAAGAACCAGATCAGCCACCGCGCCCGTGCAATGGATCTGCTGCGCCAGCGTCTGGGCTTGAAATGACCGATAGCTCCTCCGCGTCGTCGCTGATCATCGGCGGCGCCGCCTCCTCGCCTCGGGCGCCGTTGCCGACGCTGCCGCCCCTGGCGCTGTACATCCACATCCCGTGGTGTGTGCGCAAATGTCCGTATTGCGACTTCAACTCCCACACCGCCAGCCCGGTGCTGCCGGAACAGGAATATGTCGATGCGCTGCTTGCCGACCTCGATCAGGATCTGCACGCGGTCTACGGCCGTGAGTTGAGTTCGATCTTCTTTGGCGGTGGCACGCCGAGCCTGTTCAGTGCCGAAGCCCTTGGGCGCTTGCTGGAAGGCGTGAAACAACGCATCCCGTTTGCCGATGACATCGAAATCACCCTGGAAGCCAACCCCGGGACCTTCGAGCAAGCGAAGTTCGTCGCCTACCGCAAACTGGGGATCAATCGCCTGTCGATCGGTATCCAGAGCTTCCAGCAGGAAAAGCTCAAGGCCCTGGGCCGCATCCACAACGGCGACGAAGCGGTGCGTGCCGCCGGCATGGCGCGCCAGGCCGGGTTCGATAACTTCAACCTCGACCTGATGCACGGCCTGCCGGACCAGTCGCTGGATGATGCCTTGAGCGATCTGCGCCAGGCGATCGAACTGAAGCCGACGCACATTTCCTGGTATCAGCTCACGCTGGAGCCGAACACCGTGTTCTGGAACCAGCCGCCGGTGCTGCCGGAAGACGACACGTTGTGGGACATTCAAGAAGCCGGGCAAGCGCTGCTGGCCGAACACGGTTACGCGCAGTACGAGGTTTCGGCCTATGCGCAACCCGGTCGCCCGGCGCGACATAACCTCAACTACTGGAGTTTCGGCGACTTCATCGGCATCGGCGCCGGCGCTCACGGCAAGCTCAGCCATCCGGACGGGCGCATCGTGCGCACCTGGAAGACGCGCTTGCCGAAGGACTACCTCAACCCGGCCAAAAGCTTCCAGGCCGGCGAGAAAGCCCTGACCAACGACGAGATGCCCTTCGAGTTCCTGATGAATGCCCTGCGTCTGACCGCCGGCGTCGAATCACGCCTGTATCCCGAGCGCACCGGCCTGCCGCTGGAAAGCCTCGACGAACACCGGCGCGAGGCCGAACAAAGCGGTCTGTTGCAGGTCGAACCGTCACGTCTGGCGGCCACCGAGCGCGGACAACTCTTTCTCAACGATTTGCTGCAGAAATTTCTGAGCTGAATGGCTCCCGGGGAAACCGCATGGATTTGATACTCGACCTGCTCGCCACTGTCTCCCGCTGGAGCCGCAGCAACCTCTCGGAAATCGCCCTGGCCCTGGTGGGCTGCCTGCTGGTGTTGTTCGGCGCCGACTTCAAAGGCTGGGTCGAGCAACGCCTGGGCAGCATCGCCGGCGCCCTGCGCGTCCCGCTGATGGCCCTGCTGTGCATGGTCGGCAGCGGCGCGGCGCTGATCTACGCCACGCCGTGGGTGGTGAAGGGGCTGAGCCAGTTCAACAACTACAGCCTGGCGCCGGTGTTGTTGGTGGTGCTGGTTTTGATCGGCGTAGTCGCCGACCGACGCTGAACACAGACAGGGAAGTTCATGAGCAAGAAACTGCTGGACGAAACAAGCAAATTTCTCAGCTTCGTGCTGCGTCATGAGCCACAGGCGATCGGCCTGACGCTGGATTCCGAAGGCTGGGCGAACATCGACGCCTTGATCGGTGGCGCGGCGGGGGACGGTAGAACGCTGGATCGCGCGCTAATCGAAAACGTCGTGGCGAGCAGCGACAAGAAGCGCTTTTCGATCTCCGCCGACGGTCAGTCGATTCGTGCGGTTCAGGGACACTCGACGAAAAGCGTGGAGCTGCAGTTCGAAGAAAAGCAGCCTCCAGAAACGCTATATCACGGCACCGCGACGCGCTTCATGGACTCGATCAACGAGCAGGGATTGATCCCGGGATCACGCCATCACGTGCATCTGTCCCAGGAAACTGCTACCGCCTCGGCGGTTGGGCAACGTTACGGAACGGTGGTGATTCTGAAGGTTGCAGCGCGGCAGATGCAGGAACAGGGTTTCAAGTTCTATCAGGCCGAGAATGGTGTCTGGCTGACAGAGCGGGTTCCGGCGGATTTTCTTTCTACGGTGTAATGTCCGAGTACTGCTAAAACAACTGTGGGAGCCAATGGCTCCCACAGTTTTATTGCGTGATGCTTAAGCGAGCTTTTCGAACTTCAGATCCCACACGCCATGCCCAAGACGTTCGCCGCGGCGTTCGAACTTGGTGATCGGGCGCTCGGCCGGGCGTGGCACGCACTTGCCGTCTTCGGCGAGGTTGCGATAGCCCGGGGCGACGTTCATCACTTCCAGCATGTATTCGGCATACGGTTCCCAGTCGGTGGCCATGTGCAGAATGCCGCCGACTTTCAGCTTGCTGCGCACCAGTTCAGCGAAGGACGCTTGAACGATGCGGCGCTTATGGTGGCGGCTCTTGTGCCACGGGTCCGGGAAGAACAGCATCAGGCGATCGAGGCTGTTGTCGGCGATGCAGCGGTTGAGCACTTCGATCGCGTCGCAATCGTAGACCCGCAGGTTGGTCAGGCCCTGAGTCAGCACGCCGTTGAGCAGCGCGCCGACACCCGGACGGTGAACCTCGACACCGATGAAATCCTGTTCCGGCGCAGCGGCTGCCATTTCCAGCAGCGAGTGGCCCATGCCGAAACCGATCTCCAGCGAACGCGGCGCGGAACGGCCGAACACCTGATCGTAATCCACCGGCGCATCGGCCAGCGGCAGGACGAACTTCGGCGCGCCCTGATCCAGGCCGCGTTGCTGGCCTTCGGTCATGCGCCCGGCGCGCATCACGAAACTCTTGATGCGGCGGTGTTGGCGCTCGTCGCCTTCTTCCGTCTGGATTGGCGTGTCGTTCGATTCAGTCATCAATAGCTCTTACTTGATCAGACCATCCAGCGGCGAAGAGGCGCTGGCATAGAGTTTTTTCGGCATGCGGCCGGCGAGGTAGGCCAGGCGGCCCGCGACGATCGCGTGTTTCATGGCTTCAGCCATCATGATCGGCTGCTGGGCGTGGGCGATGGCCGAGTTCATCAGCACGGCGTCACAGCCCAGCTCCATGGAGATGGTGGCGTCGGAAGCGGTGCCGACACCGGCATCCACCAGCACCGGGATCTTGGCTTCTTCAAGGATGATCTGCAGGTTGTACGGGTTGCAGATCCCCAGGCCCGAGCCGATCAGGCCGGCCAGCGGCATCACCGCGATGCAGCCGATTTCCGCCAGTTGCCGGGCGATGATCGGGTCATCACTGGTGTAAACCATCACGTCGAAACCTTCCTTGACCAGCACTTCGGCGGCCTTGAGGGTTTCGATCACGTTGGGGAACAGGGTTTTCTGGTCGGCCAGCACTTCCAGCTTCACCAGGTTGTGGCCATCGAGCAGCTCACGGGCCAGGCGGCAGGTGCGCACGGCTTCGATCGCGTCGTAGCAGCCAGCGGTGTTCGGCAGGAAGGTGTAGCGATCCGGCGACAGCACTTCGAGCAGGTTCGGCTCGCCTTCGATCTGGCCCAGGTTGGTGCGGCGCACGGCGAAGGTGACGATCTCGGCACCCGAGGCTTCGATGGCCAGGCGGGTTTCTTCCATGTCACGGTACTTGCCGGTACCGACCAGCAAACGCGACTGGTAAGTACGACCGGCCAGAACGAAAGGCTTGTCGCTACGAACGATGCTCATGGGAAATCCTCTGTTGGGGTGAGGGTCTTGCAGAATTCTCGGCCCATCCAGGCCTGGCGACTAGCCGCCGCCGATGGCGTGCACCACTTCGACGTTGTCGCCGTCGTTGAGCGTGGTGTCGGCATGCTGGCTGCGCGGGACGATATCCAGATTGAGCTCGACCGCGACGCGGCGTCCGGTCAGGTCCAGACGGGTCAGCAGGGCCGCAACGGTTTCACCGTCGGGCAGTTCAAAGGATTCACCGTTCAACTGAATGCGCATGCGCAACGCCGCCATCACTTTTTAGGGGGTGGCATTCTAGCCCGATCATGACCTAAAGGTCAGCACCAAGCGTCAAGCGGTTGGCTGCAGGCGCCAGGCGGCGAGTCCGAGGCACAGCCAGCCGATCAGGAACGCCAGGCCACCGAACGGGGTGATGATGCCGAGCTTGCCGATGCCGATGGTGGTCAGCAGGTACAGACTGCCGGAGAACAGCAGGATGCCGATGCTGAACGAGATGCCGGCCCAGGCGACCAGACGCCCCTGAAGCTGCGTGGCCAGCAGCGCCACGCCGAACAGCGCCAGCGCGTGCACCAGTTGATAGGTGACACCCGTGTGGAAGATCGCGAGGTACTCGGGGGTCAGACGGTTTTTCAGGCCATGAGCGGCGAATGCGCCAAGGCCGACACCGGTGAAACCAAAGAAGGCAGCCAGCATCAGAAAGCTACGCAGCATGTAGAACTCCACTCAGACTCGATCGGCAGGGTCTGTATAATGGCCCGCTCAACCGGTTCGGCCAAGCCATCTCTATGCTGCGTTTATTTCTCCGTCGCTTCACGAAGGCCCTGCTCTGGTTCGCGGGCGGCAGCGTATTGCTGGTGTTAATGTTTCGTTTCGTGCCGCCGCCGGGCACGGCGCTGATGCTCGAGCGCAAGATCGAATCCTGGGTCGACGGCGAGCCGATCGATCTGCAACGCACCTGGAAGCCGTGGGACGAGATCTCCGATGACCTGAAGGTCGCGGTGATTGCCGGCGAAGACCAGAAATTCCCCGAGCACTGGGGTTTTGACCTGAGTGCCATCAAGGCCGCACTGGCCCACAACGAACTCGGCGGTTCGATTCGCGGTGCCAGCACGCTGAGCCAGCAAGTGTCGAAGAACCTGTTTCTGTGGTCCGGCCGCAGTTATCTGCGCAAAGGACTGGAAGCGTGGTTTACCGCGCTGATCGAAGTGTTCTGGCCCAAGCAGCGGATTCTTGAGGTGTACCTGAACAGTGTCGAGTGGGATGACGGCGTGTTTGGCGCTGAAGCGGCGGCACGGCATCACTTCGGCGTTGCCGCCAAGTCATTGTCCCGCCAGCAGGCGAGCTATCTGGCAGCCGTGCTGCCCAATCCCCGGGTCTGGAGTGCCAGTCACCCGACTTCTTATGTTTCACGGCGGGCCGGATGGATTCGCCAGCAGATGAGTCAGCTGGGCGGCGATAGCTATCTGCTGACACTCGATGATTCACGTCGCGCACCCTGGGCCCAATGACTTTTTGAAGCGCACACAAAAACGCCCCGATCATCACTGATCGGGGCGTTTTTTATTGCCGGACTACCGGTTACGCGGCAATCGACAACTTGAGCTTGTTCATCGCGCTCTTCTCGAGCTGACGGATCCGCTCGGCCGACACGTTGTACTTCTGCGCCAAGTCGTGCAGCGTGGCTTTCTCTTCTGCCAGCCAGCGCTGGTAGAGGATGTCGCGGCTGCGCTCGTCCAGCACTTCCAGTGCTTCGTGCAGATTGTGATTGGAGTTGTCGCTCCAGTCGGCATCTTCCAGCTGACGCGCCGGGTCGTACCGGTGGTCTTCCAGGTAGTTGGCCGGCGACTGGAAAGCACTGTCGTCGTCCGCTTCGGCGGCCGGGTCGAAGGCCATGTCATGGCCGGTCAGGCGACTTTCCATCTCACGCACTTCACGGGGCTCGACACCGAGGCTCTCCGCCACACGATGGACTTCCTCGTTGTTCAGCCAGGCCAGACGCTTCTTCTGGCTGCGCAGGTTGAAGAACAGCTTGCGCTGGGCCTTGGTGGTCGCGACTTTCACGATCCGCCAGTTGCGCAGGATGAATTCGTGAATCTCGGCCTTGATCCAGTGCACCGCGAAGGACACCAGACGCACGCCCATTTCCGGGTTGAAACGCTTCACGGCCTTCATCAGGCCGACGTTGCCTTCCTGGATCAGGTCAGCCTGAGCCAGACCGTAGCCGGAATAGCTACGGGCAATGTGTACGACAAATCGCAGGTGGGCGAGCACCATCTGCCGAGCCGCCCCAAGATCCTGCTCATAGTAGAGACTCTCGGCCAGTTCACGCTCCTGCTCCGGCGTCAGCAATGGAATGCTGTTGACGGTGTGCACATAGGCTTCCAGGTTTGCGCCCGGAACCAATGCATACGCAGGTTGCAAAGAATTGGTCATACGAAAAAACCTCCGACTTACATACTCGCGCCTTTCGGCACTGCGAAAAATTGACCGGGAACTCAGGTACAAGTTCCCAAAAAACCGCAAGGTCAATCACGCGCAAAAAAGATTCTACTTCGGCGCCAGCTCCCTGAGATGACGTGCGACTGCAATCCATGCACCGATATAACCCAACAGCACCGCGCCAAGCAAGAGCGACAGACCGTCGGCAACTGGCACTCCGGCCAGTGCGAAATCACTGCCGTACAAGCCGGCCAGCCCGACCACCGCATCGTTCAGCCAGTTCAGGCCGAACGCCAGCACACCCCAGGACAGCAGCCCCGCACCGAAGCCATACAACGCGCCCATATAAAGGAAGGGACGACGCACATAGCTGTCGGTGCCGCCGACGAGTTTAATCACTTCTATCTCTGTGCGGCGGTTTTCAATATGAAGACGAATGGTATTGCCTATCACCAAAAGTAATGCGGAAACCAGCAACACCGTCAGACCGAAGACAAAGCGGTCGCCGAGCTTGAGGATGGCGGCCAGACGCTCGACCCAGACTAGATCAAGTTGCGCCTGTTGTACCTTGGGCAGCTCGGAAAGTTTTTGTCTTAATGCTTCCAGGGTCGGCTTGTCGACCTCGTTCGGCGTGACCAGCACCACGCCCGGCAGCGGGTTTTCCGGCAGCTCGCGCAGGGCTTCGCCCAGTCCGGACTGCTGCTGGAACTCTTCCAGCGCCTGATCGCGGCCGACATATTCAGCATCAGCTACGCCCGGCATGCCCTTGATCTGATCCCGCAGCTTCTCGCCCTGAGCCGGACTGGCTTCAAGCTCCAGATACAGCGAGATCTGCGCCGCACGCTGCCACGAACCGCCCAGACGCTCGACGTTGTTCAGCAACAACGACAGGCCCATCGGCAGGCTCAGTGCAACTGCCATCACCATGCAGGTGAAAAAACTGCCGATCGGCTGCTTGCCTAGACGACGCAGGCTGTCCAGCAGGCTGGCACGATGGCTTTCGATCCAGGCGTGGAACAGCGTGGCGAAGTCCGGACCATCGTCCTCATCGTGCTTTTTCTTCTTTGGCGGCTGCGGATCGGCGGCCTTCGGGGCCACGCGCTCGGAAACCTTCGGACTACGTGTTGCACTCATTCGCCAGCCTCCCCGTCGCCGATCAATCGGCCGCGCTGCAGGGTCAGCATGCGATGGCGCATGCGCGCAATCAGGGCCAGGTCGTGACTGGCGATCAGCACGCTGGTGCCCAGACGGTTGATGTCTTCGAAAACCCCCATGATCTCGGCCGCCAGACGCGGGTCGAGGTTACCGGTCGGTTCGTCCGCCAGCAGCAGGGCCGGGCGGTGCACGATGGCGCGGGCGATGCCGACGCGCTGTTGCTGACCGGTGGACAGGTCGCCGGGGTACAGATCGGTCTTGTCCGAGAGCGCCACGCGCTCCAGTGCCGAATCGACGCGCTTGGCGATTTCCGCCTTGGACAACCCGAGGATCTGCAACGGCAGTGCGACGTTGTTGAACACCGTGCGATCGAACAACAGTTGATGGTTCTGGAACACCACACCGATCTGCCGACGCAGGAACGGAATCTGCGCATTGCTGATGGTGCTCAGGTCTTGCCCGGCCAGCAGCAGCTTGCCGCTGGTCGGACGCTCCATCGCCAGCAGCAGGCGTAACAACGTGGATTTACCGGCACCGGAGTGGCCGGTGACAAACAGGAACTCGCCGCGACGGACTCGAAAGCTCAGCTCATGCAAGCCGACGTGACCGTTCGGGTAGCGCTTACCGACCTGTTCGAAACGAATCATGAACGCTCCCGCTCGGCAAACAATGCCTGGACAAAGGGTTCGGCTTCAAAGGTACGCAGATCGTCGATGCCTTCACCGACGCCGATGTAGCGGATCGGCAGGCCGAATTGCTTGGCCAGGGCGAAAATCACCCCGCCCTTGGCGGTGCCGTCTAGCTTGGTCAGCGCCAGGCCGGTCAGCTCGACGGTCTGGTTGAATTGCTTGGCCTGGTTGATGGCGTTCTGGCCAGTACCGGCGTCGAGCACCAGCAGCACTTCGTGCGGCGCATCGGCGTCGAGCTTGCCGATCACCCGGCGAACCTTTTTCAGCTCTTCCATCAGGTTGTCTTTGGTGTGCAGGCGGCCGGCGGTGTCGGCGATCAGCACATCGATGCCACGGGCCTTGGCGGCCTGCACGGCGTCGAAGATCACCGAGGCCGAGTCCGCGCCAGTGTGCTGGGCGATCACCGGAATCTTGTTGCGCTCGCCCCAGACCTGCAATTGCTCGACAGCGGCGGCACGGAAGGTGTCACCGGCGGCGAGCATGACTTTCTTGCCTTCCAGTTGCAGCTTCTTCGCCAGCTTGCCGATGGTGGTGGTTTTGCCGGCGCCGTTGACGCCAACCACGAGGATCACGAACGGCTTGTTCTGCGAAGCAATCTTCAGCGGCTGCTCGACCGGTTTGAGCATCGCGGCCAGTTCGGCCTGCAGGGATTTGTACAGTGCGTCGGAATCGGCCAGCTCTTTGCGGGCGACCTTCTGGGTCAGACGCTGAATGATCACCGAAGTCGCCTCGACGCCGACGTCGGCGGTCAGCAGTCGGGTTTCGAGGTCGTCGAGCAGATCATCATCGATGGCCTTCTTGCCGAGGAACAGGCTGGCCATGCCCTCGCCGATGCTGGCGCTGGTCTTCGACAGGCCTTGCTTGAGGCGGGCGAAGAAGCCGGCCTTGGTTTCTTCGGTGCGCGGAGCCTCCACCGGAGTTTCGACGACCGCGACAGGCGCTGCGACGACCGGTGCAGGTGCAGGTGCAGGTGCAGGTGCAGGTGCAGGTGCAGGTGCAGGTGCAGGTGCAGGTGCAGGCTCGGGCGCAGTGACAATCGGTGCAACCGGCGCAGCGACCACCGGCTCGGGAATGACAGGTGCAGGTTCGGCCACCGGCGCATGAACAGGCTCGGGAGTGAACGCAACCGGTGCCGGAATCGGCGGCGTGACGTGCGGCGCAGCCTCTTCAACCAGTGCCACCGGCTCTTCCGCCACCGGCAAGGTCAGCCACGGCTGGGCAGCCGGGGTCAGCGGCAGCTCAGCGGCAGCCGGCGCTTCAGGCTCGACTTCGGCCACCGGTTGCAATACCGGCTCGGCAATCGGCAGCACAACCGGGGCCGGCACTTCTTCTATGACAGGTGCTGGTGCCGGGGCAGGCTCAGGAATGGCTGTCGGCTGTTCGACGACGGGTTCCTGCGGCTTTTTGCGCAGCCATCCGAACAGGCTTTTCTTCTCGCCAGCCGCAGCTGGGGTCTTCTTGTCGTCGTTGGAACCAAACATGGAGGACGGCTATCTCACGGTAGCGACGCGCCACAGGGGCGCCCCGGCAAATAAATATTCGATGCAGAACAGACTGTGTTTCACCCAGCTTGTTCACGCGCAACATTTTGTCGAGGCGCCAAAAGCACCTCAAAGGTCTGTAAATACGAAGGACTGGAACAGCATCGTCGGCGAAAACGCAGAGTTTAGCTGACAAACTCAAAGCTTCTGCCGGTAACCCGTACAACCTATAGACCGATCAGTGGCCTGATAGGCGTGGCCGCCAGTAAAACGGATCAGTATCCTAGCACCTCCTCGCCCGCCTAGGCTAAGACCAAGCGGGCAGCCGAACAGGTTTAAAAACGAATGAATGCTCTAGCCCGCCGCGCCGCTGGCCTGCTGCTCAGCACAGTCTGCCTGCCACTTTCGGCCCTGGCGGCCGACCCGCAACCGACCCACGAATTCACCCTCGACAACGGTCTGAAAGTCGTCGTGCGCGAAGACCATCGCGCGCCAGTGGTGGTGTCGCAGGTCTGGTACAAGGTCGGTTCCAGCTACGAAACCCCGGGCCAGACCGGTCTGTCCCACGCCCTCGAGCACATGATGTTCAAGGGCAGCGAGAAAGTCGGCCCCGGCGAAGCCTCGTTGATCCTGCGTGACCTCGGCGCCGAAGAGAACGCCTTCACCAGCGATGACTTCACCGCCTATTACCAGGTGCTGGCCCGCGACCGACTGGGCGTAGCCTTCGAACTGGAAGCCGACCGCATGGCCAATCTGCGCCTGCCGGCCGACGAGTTCGCCAAGGAAATCGAAGTCATCAAGGAAGAGCGCCGCCTGCGCACCGACGACAAGCCGATGTCCAAGGCCTACGAGCGCTACAAGGCCATGGCCTACCCGGCCAGCGGTTATCACACGCCGACCATCGGCTGGATGGCCGACCTCGACCGGATGAAGGTCGAAGAACTGCGCCACTGGTATCAGTCCTGGTATGTGCCGAACAACGCCACGCTGGTGGTGGTCGGTGACGTGACCCCGGACGAGGTGAAAACCCTCGCCCAGCGCTACTTCGGTCCGATCCCTAAACGCGATGTGCCACCGGCGAAGCAGCCCCTGGAACTGGCCGAACCCGGCGAACGCCAGATCACCCTGCATGTGCAGACCCAATTGCCCAGCCTGATGCTCGGTTTCAACGTGCCGAGCCTGGCCACCGCCGAAGACAAGCGCTCGATCAACGCCTTGCGCCTGATCTCGGCGCTGCTGGATGGCGGCTACAGCGGGCGCATCCCGACCCAGCTGGAGCGCGGTGAAGAGCTGGTGTCCGGCGGTTCGTCGAGCTACGACGCCTATACTCGCGGCGACAGCCTGTTCACCCTGTCGGCCACGCCGAACACCCAGAAGAAAAAGACCATGGCCCAGGCTGAAGCCGGCCTGTGGAAACTGCTGGAACAGCTGAAAACCACCGCACCGTCCGCTGAAGAGCTGGAGCGCGTGCGGGCGCAAGTCATCGCCGGCCTGGTTTTCGAACGCGATTCGATCACCAGCCAGGCCACCGCCATCGGCCAACTGGAGACCGTCGGTCTGTCGTGGAAGCTGATGGACACCGAACTGGCCGATCTGGAAAGCGTCACCCCGCAAGACATCCAGAACGCCGCCAAGCTGTATTTCACCCGCGAACGTCTCAGCATCGCCCACGTCCTGCCACTGGAGACGACTCATGAGTGAGCGCAAAACCCCACGCCTGCTGCTCGGCCTGATCGCCGTGGCAGTCATTGGCTCCGCCGCGCTGTATCTGGTGCCGAGCGACAACAGCAAGGCCAGCGAAGCGCTGGATAACGCCAAGTCCAGCCAGAAGCTGCAATCGCTGGCCGAACTCGACGGCAAGGCCCCGGCCAGCCGCAAGCTCGACGTGCAGACCTGGAACACTGCCGAAGGCGCCAAGGTACTGTTCGTCGAGGCTCGCGAACTGCCGATGTTCGATATGCGCCTGATCTTCTCCGCCGGCAGCAGCCAGGACGGCAACGCGCCGGGCCTGGCCCTGCTGACCAACGCCATGCTCAACGAAGGCGTGGCGGGCAAGGATGTCGGCGCCATCGCCCAGGGCTTCGAAGGCCTGGGCGCGGATTTCGGCAACGGCGCCTACAAGGACATGGCCATCGTTTCATTGCGCAGCCTGAGTGCCGCCGACAAACGTGAGCCGGCACTGAAACTGTTCTCGGAAGTGATCGGCAAACCAACCTTCCCCGCCGACTCCTTCGCACGCATCAAGAACCAGATGCTCGCCGGTTTCGAGTACCAGAAACAGAACCCCGGCAAACTCGCCAGCCTGGAATTGATGAAGCGTCTGTACGGCGATCACCCGTACGCGCACTCCAGCGATGGCAGCGCGCAAAGCGTGCCGAAGATCACCCTGGCGCAACTGCGTGAGTTCCATGCCAAGGCGTATGCCGCCGGCAACGTGGTGATTGCGCTGGTCGGCGACCTGTCCCGCAGCGAAGCCGAGGCGATTGCCAATCAGGTCTCCGCCGCCCTGCCGAAAGGCCCGGCGCTGGCGAAGATTGCCCAGCCGCAGGAGCCGAAGGCCAGTGTCGGCCACATCGAGTTCCCGTCGAAGCAGACCAACCTGATGCTCGCGCAACTGGGCATCGACCGTGACAACCCTGACTACGCTGCACTGTCGATGGGCAACCAGATCCTTGGTGGCGGTGGCTTCGGCACCCGTTTGATGAGCGAAGTCCGCGAGAAACGTGGCCTGGCCTACGGCGTGTATTCGGCATTCAGCCCGATGCAGGCACGCGGCCCGTTCATGATCAATCTGCAGACCCGCGCGGAAATGAGCGAAGGCACCCTGAAACTGGTGCAGGACGTGCTCGCCGACTACCTGAAGACCGGCCCGACCCAGAAAGAACTCGACGACGCCAAGCGCGAACTGGCCGGCAGTTTCCCGCTGTCCACCGCGAGCAACGCCGATATCGTCGGTCAGCTCGGTGCCATGGGCTTCTACAATCTGCCGCTGAGCTATCTGGACGACTTCATGCGTCAGTCCCAGAGCCTGACCGTCGAGCAGGTCCGCGACGCCCTGAACAAACACTTGAGCACGGACAAAATGGTCATCGTCAGCGCTGGCCCGACCGTGCCGCAAAAGCCGTTACCGGCCCCATCTGATAAACCTGCCGAGCAGCCGCTCGGGGTTCCGGAGCATTAATGGCCAGTCCAAAGAAACCTGTACAAAAACTGCACAACGGTGTGAACCAGTTGCGCATCATCGGCGGCGAGTGGCGCAGCCGAAAGCTGAGCTTTCCGGACGCGCCAGGCTTGCGTCCGACGCCGGACCGGGTGCGCGAAACCCTGTTCAACTGGCTGGCGCCGTACGTTGCCGGGGCCAAGGTGCTCGATCCGTTCGCCGGCAGCGGCGCGCTGTTTCTGGAAGCATTGTCCCGTGGCGCGTCCATGGGCCAGGCGCTGGATGCCAGCCACGTCGCGGTCTCGAGCCTGAAAGAACACCTCGGCACCCTGCGCTGCACCAACGGCCAGGTGCAGACCGCTGATGCGTTGCGCTATCTGGAAACCCAGACCGCGACCGCTTTCGACCTGGTGTTCCTCGACCCGCCGTTCAACCAGAACCTGCTGCCCGCCGTGTGCACGCTGCTGGAAGAGCGCCAATGGCTGGCCGATGATTCGTGGATCTACACTGAAAGCGAAACCGCGCCATCGACCCTCGGCCTGCCAGGCAACTGGCGCCTGCACCGTGAGCAGAAATCCGGGCGGGTGTACTACGCGTTGTGGCAACGTATGGCAGTGATCGCCGGTTAACCGACCGGCCTGAAAAAGCGGCGAGTCTCAGCCGAGGCTCGCTGCGCTGCATCGAGAGCAATCGTGTCCCCTTCGTCAAAACCGTTCATCCCCGCCTTCGGCCTCGGCAATCCGCACCTGCAAACCTTGTGGGGGCCGCTGTGGCGCAAGACCGTACACCTTGATCGCCAGCGCGAACGCCTGTGGCTGGAGGATGGCGATTTCCTCGACCTCGACTGGCATGGCCCGCACAGCGCCGAGGCGCCTCTGGTGCTGGTTCTGCATGGGCTGACCGGCTCTTCCAACTCGCCTTACGTCGCCGGGATCCAGGCAGCGCTCGCAGCCCAAGGCTGGGCCAGTGTCGCGCTGAACTGGCGCGGTTGCTCGGGCGAGCCGAACCTGTTGGCGCGCAGTTACCATTCCGGCGCCAGCGAAGACCTTGCCGAAACCATCCGCCATCTGAAAGCCAAGCGGCCATTGGCGCCGCTGTATGCGGTCGGCTACTCCCTCGGCGGCAACGTATTGCTCAAGCATCTGGGGGAAACCGGCAGTGCCAGCGGCGTGCTCGGCGCAGTGGCGGTTTCGGTGCCGTTTCGACTGGATCAATGCGCCGACCGTATCGGCCAGGGGTTTTCGAAGGTCTATCAGGCGCACTTCATGCGTGAAATGGTCGCCTACATCAAGAACAAGCAGCGCCAGTTCCAGCACGACGGGCGCGAGGATGGTCTTGCCGCACTGGCCGCCCTCGGCTCGCTGGACAACATGCGCACGTTCTGGGATTTCGATGGCCGGGTGACCGCGCCGCTGCACGGTTTTGCCGATGCCGAGGATTACTATCGCCGGGCATCAAGCCGCTACTTTCTGGGCGAGATCCGCACGCCGACCCTGATCATTCAGGCGGCGGACGACCCGTTCGTGTTTCCCCACAGCCTGCCTTCGGCCAGTGAGCTGTCGAGTTCGACCGCATTCGAATTGCAGGCCCGGGGTGGGCATGTCGGTTTCGTCGACGGCTCATTCCGCCAACCGGGTTATTACCTGGAACGGCGCATTCCCCAGTGGCTGGCCGAAACGGGGCGCGGGTGAAGTCATGAGCGATCAGGGCGAGTCGATCCGTTTCTGGCAAACCGCGCCGCTGGCCGGCGTCGAGCTGCTCTCGGCGCGTTACATCGAGCACCGCTTCGCCCCGCACGTCCACGACGGCTACGTGATCGGCATGATCATGGCCGGCGCCCAGCGCTACCGTTATCGCGGTGCCGAACACCTCGCTGGCAGCGGCACGCTGGTGCTGATCAACCCGGATGAATTGCACACAGGCCACAAAGGCACCGAGGACGGCTGGCTGTACCGGGCGTTTTATCCGGACACCGACAAGATTGTCTCGCTGCTCGAAGAACTGGAACTGCCGACCGCGCCCATGCCGGCCTTTGGCGCGACGCTGTATCGGGACCCGGATCTGGTCAACGGCTTCAGCCAGTTGCACCGCTTGCTGGAAAGCCCCGCCACCGCGCTGCAACAGCAGACGGTGTGGCGCGAAATGATGATGCTGCTATTGCAACGTCACGCGGCGGTGCAGATCAACGGCAAACCCGGAAAAGAACACCGTGCGGTGGTGATGGCCAAGGAGTTGCTGCACACCCAACTGGCGGCGCCACCCTCGCTGGAGGAACTGGCAGCGGCCGTGAACCTGTCGCCTTTCCACTTCGCCCGGGTGTTCCGCCGCGCCACCGGCATGCCACCGCACACCTGGCTGATGCAACAGCGGATTGCCTGCGCGCGGGGCTTGTTGCAGAGCGGCTGCCTGCCGGTGGAAGTCGCCACGCAACTGGGCTTTGCCGACCAGAGTCATCTGAGCCGGCAGTTCAAACAGGTTTACGGCGTGGGGCCAGCGGCCTATCGCAGTGCGCGACTGGACCGCTGAACGCGCTTACTCACCCGTGGCAACACCATGCGAAGGCTCGTTGATCCACTCGCTCCACGATCCGGCATACAGCGTACCCAACGGATAACCCGCCAGGCACAGGGCGAACAGGTTATGGCACGCCGTCACCCCGGAGCCGCAATACGCCACCAGATCGTTCGGCGAACGCTCGCCGAGTTTCGCGGCAAAGCGCAGCTTGAGTTGATCCGCCGGCAGGAAACGTCCATCGCTGTCCAGATTCTCGGTAAACGCCGCACATTGCGCGCCGGGAATGTGCCCGGCAATCGGGTCGATCGGCTCCACCTCACCCTTGAAACGCGGCAAGGCCCGGGCATCGAGCAGAGTCAGGGCCGGTTGGCCGAGGCGCTGCTGCAATTGCTCGGCGCTGAGCAGCAAATGCTTGTCCGGCTGACCGCTGAACGTCCCGCGCGCCACCGAAGGCGCATCCAGGCTCAGCGGCAGGCCGGCCGCATGCCAGGCCTTGAGCCCGCCATCGAGAATGAACACGCCGTCGCGCTTGCCCAGCCATGCCAGCAACCACCAGGCACGCGCCGCGTAGGCACCGGGGCCGTCGTCATACAGAACCACGTCGCTGTCGTTGTTGATACCGAAGGCTTGCAGGCGCTCGATCAACGCCGCCGGCTCCGGCAACGGATGACGTCCGGTCACGCCCTTGGTCACCGGCCCGCTCAGGTCGCGCTCAAGATCGGCAAAACTCGCCCCGGCAATGTGCCCTTCGGCATAGCTGCGCTGGCCGTAATCCGGGTCTTCGAGGGCAAAACGGCAATCGAGAATCACCAGCCCCGGTTGCTCCTTGCGGGCATCCAGCGTGGTCGGGCTGATCAGTTGCGCAATCGGCATAGCGAACGACTCCTGTGAGCGGATGGGTCAGGACCTTTCTTCGAGGGCCTGGGCCAACGGTACGTAGAATTCTTCGAACAGTGCATTGACCTCATCGCGGGCCTGCTCGGTGACAAATCCCGCTTCCAGCACCAGCACCTGATACACGCCACGTTTAATGGCCTGTTCGCTGAGGTGGTTGGAATTTTCCCGGGTGGTACACAGAAAGCGTACCCAGGAGGTGAGGATGATCCACGCGTTGAGGGTCAGGGATTCGATCTGCACCCGGTCCATTTTCAGAATGCCGGCGGCGACGAAACCTTCATAGATCGCCGCACCCTGAATCACGCAGCGCTGGGAAAAGCGCCGGTAACGTGCGGCCAGGTCCGGGTCGCTGTCGAGCAGGTGCTCGAGATCCCGGTGCAGAAAGCGGTAGCGCCACATCGCCGACAGCAGTTCCTTGAGATAGAAGCGCTTGTCTTCGACCGTCGCCGCACGCCCCTGAGGCGGGCGCAGGAAGCTGTCCACAAGGCTTTCGTACTCACTGAACAACACGGCGATGATCGCCTGCTTGTTGGGGAAGTGGTAGTACAGGTTGCCCGGAGAAATCTCCATGTGGGCCGCGATGTGATTGGTGCTGATGCTGCGCTCGCCCTGCTGATTGAACAGCTCGAGGCTGTTCTGCACGATGCGCTCGCTGGTTTTGATCCGTGGGGCCATGGCTTGAGCTTTAATTCAGAGTGCGTTGGGGGGCATCTTACGACCTAACCGGAACGGGATAAAACCATGATGCCCAAGGAAGTCATTTGACTTTCTAGAGCATAGACTCTAGAAAGTTCCTCACGACAACAAATCCGGAGCCGACAATGACCGCCGATATTGCCTACCTGCAATCGTTGCAACAGCCGCTGGAAGAGCTCAACCGGTTGTTCAACGCGCAGCGCGCCGCCTACGCCGCCAACCCGATGCCACCTGCCGCCCAGCGTCAGCAGTGGCTCAAGGCCTTGCGCGATCTGCTGAGCAGCGAACGGCAGGCATTGATCGAGGCGATCAGTTCGGATTTCAGCCACCGCAGCGCCGATGAAACCCTGCTCGCCGAGTTGATGCCCAGCCTGCACGGCATTCATTACGCCAACCGGCATATCAGCCAGTGGATGAAGCCTTCGCGGCGCAAGGTCGGCGTCGCGTTCCAGCCAGCGTCGGCGAAAGTCGTGTATCAGCCACTGGGCGTGGTCGGCGTGATCGTGCCGTGGAACTACCCGTTGTTCCTGGCCATGGGCCCGCTGACCGGCGCGCTCGCAGCGGGCAACCGGGTGATGCTCAAGCTCAGCGAATCGACCCCGGCCACCGGCCTGCTGCTCAAGGAATTGCTGGCGCGGATTTTCCCCGAAGACCTGGTGTGCGTGGTGCTCGGCGAGGCCGATGTCGGTGTGGCGTTCTCGAAACTGCGCTTCGATCACCTGCTGTTCACCGGCGCCACCAGCATCGGCAAGCATGTGATGCGCGCAGCGGCGGAAAACCTCACGCCAGTGACCCTGGAGCTGGGCGGTAAATCCCCGGCCATCGTCTCCCACGACGTGCCGCTCAAGGACGCCGCCGAACGCATCGCCTTCGGCAAGACCCTCAACGCCGGACAGACCTGCGTAGCGCCGGATTACGTATTGGTGCCGGAAGAACGGGTCGGCGGTTTCGTCGAAGCCTATCGCCAGGCCGTGCGCGGGTTTTATCCGACACTCGCCGACAACCCGGACTACACCGCGATCATCAACGAACGCCAACTGGCGCGACTCAACAGTTACCTCAGCGACGCCACCAGCAAGGGCGCGCTGCTGATTCCGCTGTTCGAGCAGGGCCAGGGCCGACGCATGCCGCACAGCCTGCTGCTGAATGTCAGCGACGAGATGACGGTGATGCAGGACGAAATCTTCGGCCCGCTGTTGCCGATCGTGCCGTACCGGGACCTGGATCAGGCATTTGCTTACATCAATCAGCGCCCACGTCCTCTGGCTCTTTACTACTTCGGCTACGACAAACGCGAACAGAACCGCGTGCTCCACGAAACCCACTCCGGTGGCGTCTGCCTCAACGACACGCTGCTGCATGTGGCCCAGGACGATATGCCGTTCGGCGGTATCGGGCCGTCGGGAATGGGGCATTACCACGGGCACGAAGGTTTTCTGACCTTCAGCAAGGCCAAGGGTGTGCTGGTTAAACAGCGCTTCAACGCGGCGAAGCTGATCTATCCGCCGTACGGCAAATCCATTCAGAAACTGATCCAGAAACTGTTCATTCGCTAACGTCACCGCCGGGTAATAACAACAATGCACCCAAGCCTGACCGAAACACCTGCCCTCTCACGCCGTGGCCTGCTGAAATTCAGCCTCGGCGCCACGGCTTTCCTCGCCACTGCCGGCCTCGGCGCCAGCCTCAGCGGATGTTCGTCGAGTGTATCGGCCAACGGATTCGCCACATTGCGCAGCGGTGACCTGCTGTTTCTGCGCGCGCTGATTCCGGTAATGCTCGATGGCGCCGTCGTGGTGGAAAAGATGCCCGCCGCTGTCGACGGAACCCTGAAGTCCCTGGACTACAGCCTCGATCACCTGTCGCCGGAAATGCTCAAGCTCACCAGGCAACTGTTCGACGTGCTGGGCATGGCCGTGACCAGGGGACCGCTGACCGGAATCTGGGGCAGTTGGGAGAACGCCAGCCCCGAGGCGATCCGCCACTTTCTCGAACGCTGGGAAAACAGTTCATTGAGCCTGCTGCGCATGGGCCACAGCTCCCTGCAGCAAATGGTGATGATGGCCTGGTACACCCGCGCCGAATCCTGGGCCCACTGCGGTTATCCCGGCCCGCCCACGGTTTAAGACCTGCGACGCCTCCGAACAATAATAAGAGAGCCTGATTGATGCCCGTACCCGACCCGTTTCGCGAAGGCCTTGCCCGTGGCTGGAAAACCTACAACGGCGCGCAATTGACCGATGACCTGACCCTGGAAACCGACGTGGCCATCATCGGCAGCGGTGCCGGCGGCGGCACCACGGCGGAAATCCTCAGCGCCGCCGGCTACAAGGTGCTGCTGATCGAAGAAGGCCCGCTCAAGACCAGCAGCGACTTCAAGATGCTGGAAGACAAGGCCTACAGCAGCCTCTATCAGGAAGGCATCGGCCGCATGAGCAAGGACGGCGCGATCACCATCCTTCAGGGTCGTGCGGTCGGCGGCACCACCCTGATCAACTGGACCTCGAGTTTTCGCACCCCCGAACCGACCCTCGAACACTGGGCCAAGGAACACAACGTCAAAGGTCACAGCCCTGTCGACATGGCACCGTGGTTCGAAAAAATGGAGCAACGCCTCGGCGTCGCCCCGTGGATGGTGCCGCCCAACGCCAACAACGACGTAATCCGCAAAGGCTGCGAACAACTCGGCTACAGCTGGCACGTGATCCCGCGCAACGTGCGCGGCTGCTGGAACCTCGGCTACTGCGGCATGGGCTGCCCGACCAATGCCAAGCAATCGATGATGGTCACGACCATTCCGGCGACCCTGGAAAAGGGCGGCGAGCTGCTCTATCTGGCCCGCGCCGAAAAACTGCTGATCAACGGCGACAAGGTCACCGGCCTGCAATGCGTGGCGATGGACGAACGCTGCGTCGAGCCGACCGGGCGCAAGATCACGGTCAAGGCCCGCCATTACGTGCTGGCCGGCGGCGGCATCAACAGCCCTGCCCTGCTGCTGCGCTCGGACGCGCCGGATCCGCATCAACGCCTCGGCAAACGCACCTTTTTGCACCCGGTGAACATGTCCGCCGGGCGCTTCGACGAGGTCATCAACCCGTTTTACGGAGCGCCGCAGTCGATCTACTCCGACCATTTCCAGTGGAAGGACGGCACCACCGGGCCGATGGCCTTCAAACTCGAAGTGCCGCCGTTGCACCCGGCGCTGGCCGCTACCTTGCTCGGCGGATTCGGCCAGGAAAACGCGCAGCACATGGCGGATCTTCCGCACACCCACGCCATGCTGGCGTTGTTGCGTGACGGCTTTCATCAGGACAGCCAGGGCGGCAGTGTCGAATTGCGCGGAGATGGTTCGCCGGTACTCGACTACCAGGTATCGTCCTACGCCTGGGACGGTTTGCGCCGGGCCTTCCACGTCATGGCCGAGATCCAGTTCGCCGGCGGCGCCAAAGCGGTGATGCCGATGCACGCCGATGCGCGTTATGTGAACAGCCTGGCCGAGGCGCGCAAAATGATCGACGGCTTGAGCCTTGAGCTGTACCGCACCCGCCTGGGCAGCGCCCACGTCATGGGCGGTTGCGCAATGGGCGAAGACCCGAAAACCGCCGTCACCGACAGCCTTGGCCGCCATCATCAGCTGCGCAATCTGTCGATTCACGACGGCTCGCTGTTCCCCACCAGCATCGGCGCCAACCCGCAGTTGTCGGTGTATGGTCTGACGGCGCAACTGGCGACATCCCTCGCCGAACGGCTGAAAACCCCGTGAAAAAGCCGAAGATTCGTACCGTCCATAGTGCTTTCTTACCCAAAAGGCGACTTGGCCGACCGGGACGGCTGCGATACCATCCGACTCCCCAACGGATTCCCGCCAGGACGACGCGATGAACCGAGTGTTGTACCCAGGTACCTTCGACCCTATTACCAAGGGCCATGGCGATCTGGTCGAACGCGCCTCGCGCCTGTTCGACCATGTGATCATCGCCGTCGCCGCCAGCCCCAAGAAGAATCCGCTGTTCCCGCTGGAACAACGGGTCGAGCTGGCCCGCGAGGTCACCAAACACCTGCCCAACGTGGAAGTGGTCGGCTTCTCGACGCTGCTGGCGCATTTCGCCAAGGAGCAGAACGCCAATGTGTTCCTGCGTGGTTTGCGCGCGGTGTCGGACTTCGAATACGAATTCCAGCTGGCCAACATGAACCGCCAGCTGGCGCCGGATGTGGAGAGCCTGTTTCTCACCCCGTCCGAGCGTTATTCGTTCATTTCCTCGACACTGGTGCGGGAAATTGCAGCCCTGGGCGGCGATATCAGCAAGTTCGTCCACCCGGCCGTGGCTGACGCCCTGACCCTGCGCTTCAAGAAGTAACGACCGTTCAAACGGCGCCCGCGTGCACTGCGGGCGCCAATGCGGCACAATTGCGCGCATTGATTCATAGCGCCCGGGCTCCCCGCCCCGGCTGGAGTTAGCATGTCCCTGATCATCACCGACGATTGCATCAACTGCGACGTCTGCGAACCTGAGTGCCCGAACGCCGCCATTTCCCAGGGCGAAGAGATCTACGTGATCGACCCGAACCTGTGCACCCAGTGCGTCGGCCATTACGACGAACCGCAGTGCCAGCAGGTCTGCCCGGTGGATTGCATTCCACTGGACGAAGCCCATCCGGAGACTGAAGAACAGTTGATGGAGAAGTACCGCAAGATTACCGGCAAGGCTTGAGTCGCTGACCGCGATCGCAGCGCCAGGCTGCGATCGCGTCATTCACGCTGCTCGAATCCTTCCCCGGTACAGCCCAGGCAACGCACGAACGCCGCTTTTGCCGGTGCCACCACCAACGCCTCCCCCGCATCGCCGACACCGCCACCCAGCGCGGTAAACGGCAACGACACCACAAACACGCCTGCACCGATCACTGTCGCCGCCACCAGCAAGGGGCGGGCAATCAGCAGATCGCCGATCATGGCGTAGGCCGGTGGATTCTGGATGGCGTATCGCGGATCACCGCTGCCGCCTTCCGTGGCCTGAACGGTCAGGCTGGAACACAGCAGCAGTGCGAGGAGCAGGGCTTGCGAGGACTTCATGGCACGATCCTTCGGGCTGAACAGTGAGACAACTCACTATAGACCGTAGGACTTTTTCAGCTTTTCGTCAGGTCTGGCAGCGCGGGCAGAAAACGCTGGCCCGCTGGCCCAGCTTCACTTCCCGCAGGCCCGTGCCGCAGACCTTGCAGTGTTCGCCACCGCGGCCGTAGACAAACAGCTCCTGCTGGAAATACCCCGGCTGTCCGTCGCCACCGATGAAGTCGCGCAACGTGGTGCCGCCGCGCTCGATGGCGGCGGCGAGGATGCGTTTGATCTCGATCGCCAGCTTCAGATAACGCGCCCGGGAAATGCCCTTGGCTTCGCGGCGCGGATCGATGCCGGCGGCGAACAGCGCTTCGGTCGCGTAAATATTGCCGACCCCCACCACCACCGCGTTGTCCATGATCAACGGTTTGACCGCCATCGACCGTCCGCGTGACAGCTGAAACAAACGCTCGCCATCGAACAGATCGGTCAACGGCTCCGGCCCCAGACGAATCAGCAATTCGTGATTGAGCGGGTCGTTGCTCCAGAGCATCGCGCCGAAACGTCGCGGATCGGTGTAGCGCAGGGCCAGGCCCGACTCCAGTTCGATATCCACATGCTCATGCTTGGCCGCCGGCATCCCGACCTCGACCAATCGCAAATTGCCCGACATGCCCAAGTGACTGATCAGCGTACCGACTTCGGCGTTGATCAGCAGGTACTTGGCGCGTCGCTCGACCAGCACGATGCGCTGGCCGGACAGGCGCACATCGAGGTCTTCGGGAATCGGCCAGCGCAGCCGCCGGTCACGCACGATCACCCGGCTGACGCGCTGGCCTTCCAGGTGCGGGGCGATGCCGCGGCGGGTGGTTTCGACTTCCGGCAATTCAGGCATGGGGGTCTCGAATCTTGAGTGTCTTGATCAGTGAGCGCCGAGTTCGCGGATCGTCTGCTTCAGGGTTTCGAAGTCGTAATCCGAGAGACCGATGTATTCCAGCACCAGCGGCCCGACCGCCTGCCACTCGAAGTCTTCGCTCTGGTTGCCCAGCACCCGGTACGACGCGCAGATGTGCTCGGCCATTTTCAGGATCGCCAGCAGGTTTTTCATCTGGCTGTTGCGCGAAGTCTCGTCGCTGAAGATCGCCATGGCGTTGTGGTGGTTGGCGATGGCCGCACTGACGTGCTCCGGCAAGCGCCAGGACTTGGCGGTGTAGTAACCGACCACCGAGTGATTGGTGTTGTAGACATCGTTCTCGGTGTCCACGACCCGGCGTTCGGCACTCGCGTTGGCGTAGGCCCTTTCGAGCGTCGTCATGTAATCCGGGAAACGCTGAAGCATCAGCGGCACGCCGCAGTCATGGAACAGGCCCAAGGCGTAGGCCTCGTCGCTCGCCTCGGTGCCGACGCGCTTGGCCAGGGTCAGGCAGGTCATGGCCACGTCCTGGGCGGTGTCCCAGAAACGGTTGAGCGTGACGATGGTGTCGTCGTTCATCTCGCCCTTGATCGACTGCGCGTTGATCAGGTTGATGATCGAGCGGCTGCCCAGCAGGTTCACCGCGCGCTTGATCGAGGTGATCTTGTTGCTCAGGCCGTAATACGGCGAATTGACGATTTTCAGCAACGAACCGGACAGGCCGGGATCCTGGGAGATCAGCTTGGCGATCGTCTCCAGGTCCGGGTCGGGCATGTACTGCTCCATTTGCAGATCCACCATGATCTGCGGTTGCGCCGGCACGCTGATGCCTTGCAGGGACTGTTGAATCTGTTCGGTGGTCAGCTCTTGGGACATAAGTACATACTCTTGGACAGGCGGCGATTCTAACCCCTAAAAACCGACGAACGACACATCGGGGGCAGATCGGCGGAAACTTTCATTCAAGACCATGGACAGAATTCTGCCTTCGTCCGTTTGCGCGCCGCGCTTGTGCGCCACATGTCCAGCACCGAACCCGCGTGCTTCGCAACACGGTATACTCCCGCTCTTTTTTCCGGAGCGACGTCATGTCCCTGCCTAGCTTGCGCCTCAAAGCCAACGCCGACCGTCGCCTGCGCGCCGGCCACCTGTGGGTCTACAGCAACGAAATCGACGTGGCCGCCACCCCGTTGCACGGCTTCAAGGCCGGCGACCAGGCCATCCTCGAAGCCGCCGGCGGCAAGCCGCTGGGCATCGTGGCCATGAGCCCGAACAACCTGATCTGCGCTCGCCTGCTGTCGCGCGACATCAAGCTGCCGCTGGACAAGTCGCTGCTGGTGCATCGCCTGAACGTGGCGCTTTCCCTGCGTCAGCGCCTGTTCGACAAACCGTTCTATCGCCTGGTCTACGGCGACTCCGACCTGCTGCCGGGTCTGGTGGTCGACCGTTTCGGCGACATCCTCGTGGTGCAGATCGCTTCCGCCACCATGGAAGCCCATAAAGATGATGTGATCGCGGCACTGACCCAGGTGCTCAAGCCGAGCGGCATCCTGTTCAAGAACGACTCCGCCGCCCGTGACGCCGAAGGTCTCGAGCGCTACACCGAAACCGTGTTCGGCCTGGTGCCGGAGTGGGTTGCTCTGGAAGAGAACGGCGTGAAATTCGAAGCCCCGGTAATCCAGGGTCAGAAGACCGGCTGGTTCTACGACCACCGCATGAACCGCGCTCGCCTGGCGCCTTACGCCAAAGGCAAACGCGTGCTGGACCTCTATAGCTACATCGGTGGCTGGGGTGTGCAGGCAGCCGCATTCGGCGCCAGCGAAGTGTTCTGCGTCGATGCCTCGGGCTTCGCCCTCGACGGCGTCGAGCGCAATGCCGCGCTGAACGGTTTCGCCGACAAGATGACCTGCATCGAAGGCGACGTCTTCGAAGCCCTGAAGGAACTCAAGGCCAGCGAAGAACGCTTCGACGTGATCGTGGCCGATCCGCCTGCGTTCATCAAACGCAAGAAGGACATGAAAAACGGTGAAGGCGCCTACCGTCGCCTGAACGAGCAAGCCATGCGCCTGCTCAACAAGGACGGCATCCTGGTCAGCGCTTCGTGCTCGATGCACCTGCCGGAAGACGATCTGCAGAACATCCTGCTGACCAGCGCCCGCCACCTGGACCGCAACATCCAGTTGCTGGAACGCGGCGGTCAGGGCCCGGATCACCCGGTGCACCCGGCCATTGCGGAAACCCGCTACATCAAGAGCATCACCTGCCGTCTGCTGCCGAACAGCTGACAGACGCACGGCATTGATGCTGTCGAAAGGGGAGCCCACGGGCTCCCCTTCTTTTTGTCTTCCACTTTGCTTTCCTACATTTATTGTCCTGCCAGCGTGCAGGATATTTCCTTAACTATTTTATTTACTGGAATTTAACTTACACACTCACTTCCAGCCAAAGATCATTCCGACAAAATTACTGGATTATTCCTACTTAATATTTGCTTGCGATTAATCCATTACAAACTATTATTAAGTCGTCACCACGAAGGTGGCACCAACTAACCACGAAGCAACAACGAACAAGGAGTTCAATCATGAAAGCAATTACTCTGGAATCCCGCACCCTCGCAAACCTGGCTTTTCTGGTCGCACCTAAAGCCCGTTAAGTAAGGTGGGCGCTGGGTATGCCGGCTACCCAGCGCCTCTGGCAAAACACTCATCCAGAGCAGCGTGCCCCAACATGCATATAAATCCTTATTTATTCATACTGCCACGAACGCCCGGCCAGATAGTCTGGAACTACAAAGACCATACTCAGCACGAACTTGATTTCAAATACTCTTCTCGACTGGCACAACTTATTCACGAGCCGGCTTTATATGACAGCGACAGCACAATAGACACGCAACTTCTAAATGCCGGAATACTGACTTCCTTAAAAATCACAGCGCCGGTCTGGGGCTGGGATGAACTGTCCAGGATCTACCATATCGGCACGCGGAACATTCCCTGCGAACACACGCCCCGAAATATTCAGGAATGGTCCAGGCAATACCTCGAACACTGCAACACCGTGCTTGCCACTTCGCCTCCGGCCGACGTCCCTGTGGACACCGGCCCGACCGCACTCATCGCCCTGCCCGCACCTCTGACACTGAATGACGACAGCCTGTCGGGTTCACTGATCCGGCGAAAGACTTGCCGATCCTTCACCGGCGCCCCCCTGTCGCTGGACGATGTCGGCACCTTGCTATACCTGACCCTCGGTTACCTGCGAGAACGCGAAGCCGACCGCGACGACAGCATCGCCGAAGGGCTTGGCGCGCGGCGCGGCAGCCCTTCCGGGGGCGGTCTCAATGCCTGCGCCGGGTTTGTGCTGGTGCAGAACGTCGACGGGCTGCCACCCGGCGTATACGCCTATCACCCGGCGGAACACGCCCTGAGCTTCATTAATCCCTTGCCCGACACAGCACTGGGCAATCTGCTGGGAGGCCAGCACTTCATCAATAACCTGCCACTGGGCCTGTTCATCACCGCACGCTTCGACAGGCTCTGGTGGAAATACCCGCACTCGCGCGCCTATCGAATGGCATTCGTCGAAGCCGGGCACCTCTCGCAGACGTTTCAACTGGTGGCCACGGCCCTGGGCATGAACACCTGGCTGACCGGTGCGTTTTCCGACGACCAGGTCGAGAACTTGCTGAAACTCGAGAACCGTGCGGAACAACCTTTGTTCTTCGTCGGTTGCGGAGAAAGCGACGGTCAGGCGATGTGCCAGGAAATGCGCGATCTGCTGCGTGAGACGCCAGCATGAGCCTTCTCTCCCAGGCCCCGGCCTTCGAGTTTTCACTGGGCGACTGGAACACTCGCGCTACGGTGCGTGCCAGTTCCCACGATTACCGTTTGCCGGATGACGTAGCGCAACAGCTGGAAACCCGCCACTGGTTTCCGCCGGCATTTCTGCCCTACCTCGCCCACCCAGCCATCGAAGCTGCGGGCCGCTCGGTAGTGCACCGGCTCACGGCCAATCATCTGGTGCACTTTCTCGACTACACCACCCTGCTCGAACACCGCATCGTCAATCGCGCCGTGGAAGTCATCGCCCACGGTGAACTGCCGGTCGATGTTCCGCTGCCCATGAAAACCGCCGCGCTGCAGCTCTACACCGATGAGGGCTACCACGCCCTGTTTTCCCATCAGGTCGCGGAACAGATCGCCGGGTTCTACGGCATCACCGGACGCCCGGTGATGCCCAGGCGGATCACTCGCATGATCAGGCTGATCGACGAAACCCTTCCGCAGCAGCGACCGCTGACAGGGTTTCTGCTCGGCTTCGTCTCGGAAACCATCATTGCCCGGGAATTGCTCGACGTCTGCCGGGACAGCCTGGTGTCCGGGGTCAACGACATGCTGCGCGATCACCTCACCGACGAGGCGCGACACAGTCGCTACTTCACCGAAGTGTTCCATTACCTCTGGCTGCATCTGGTACCGCAGCAACGAGCTTTCGCCGCCACCACCCTGCTCGAGATCTTCGGGATTTTCTTCGAAACCGATGAACAGTGGCTGCGGCAAAGCCTGTGCGATGCCGGGATTGCCGACGGTGCCGTGCTGGAAATACTCGAAAGCCTGACAACAGCGCAAGCCTCCCGACGACGTGCCCGGACGGGCAGCATCGCCACATTGAATGCACTGAAGAAAGCCGGATTTTTCGCTGAACCTTACAACCAGATACTTTTCGCCAGGGCGGGATTGATCGATGGATAAAGGAAAATCCGGGGTGACGACCCGACAGCGTCGCGGGGCCGTCAGCCTGTTGCTGGCGATGGTGTTGCTGGGTGTTTTTCCGCTGGATGTCGTGCTGCCTTCATTTCCGGCGCTGGCCGAGCACTTTCGCAGCACCCCGGCCGACATCGCGCTGTCCATCAGCCTGTTCGCCGTCGGCATCGCTTTCGCCCAGTTGCTGATCGGGCCGCTGTCGGATGTGATCGGGCGCAAGGGCCTGTTGCTCGCCGGCATGAGCGTTTCAATGCTCGGCGCCCTCGGTTGCGTGATGACCACCGACTATTCGCTGTTCCTGATGTTCCGGGTCGTGCAGGCGCTGGGCTGCGGTTGCTTTGTGCTGTCCCAGGCGCTGGTCCAGGACCTGTTCGAAGGCGAGGAACGCGATCGCCTGCGAATCCTGATGGTCACCGCCGGCGGGATTTTCATCTCGGTATCGCCTCTTGTCGGTACTTTCCTGCAGGCAACCCTGGGTTGGCGTGGCAGCTTCTGGGTGTTCATCGCATTATCGGCCGTGGTACTGCTCAAGGCCTGGCTGTTGCTGGAAAACAGCCGACCGACCACCCGTGGCACACGCACGAACTTCCTCACGGCTTACCGACGGGTGCTGGGAGATTTCGACTTCGTCGGCTACTGGCTGATTTCGGCATTTGCGTTCGCCTGCCACTTTTCATTCATCGTGATCTCGCCACTGATCTTCATGGACCGGCTGCAATTGTCCGCCTACGAGTTCTCGTTGATCCTGCTGATCTACGGTGCGGCTTACGTCACCGGAGGCATTCTCGCCAACGTGCTGAGCAGGCGCATCAGCAGCGGCCAACAGATGGTCGTCGGTCTGAGCCTGATCCTGTTCGCCGGCGTGACCATGCTGTACCTGTCGTCGAACTTCACTCTGGCTCCGGCAACCGTGCTGATCCCGATGTTGATCTGCACCGCCGGCACCACCATTGCCCGGCCGGCCGCCACCTCCCGGGCCATGAGCCTGTTTCCGGACAACGCCGGCACCTCGGCCTCGGCCGGCAGCACAATCATCTTCATCTGCGGCGGGTTGATCAGTGCCTTGATCAGCCTGAGCCCGGCCAATCTGCAATCCACGCTGGGCTACAGCTTCGTGATACTCAGCGGGGTGGCACTGGCATTGAACGCGCGGATCAGTCGGCGCAACGATCTGGTGGAGCAACCACACAGCGATTAATCCTGCCGGTCGTCATTCCGCACGCGGCGTCAGCACTGGAACAACGTTTTGCGCCATTCCCTCCTGACGCCAGCGGTGTAGAATCGCGAGATTCATCGCCATTCATCCCCGGCGGGTTTATGAGCTCAGGCTGAGACCAGCGGCGATCCCGCAACGTCATCGGCAACTTCAGGACACACGGCCATTTCTGAGTGTTCCAGACGTCAATAGAAGCTCACTCCCTTTTGATACCTGATTAGCCGCCCGGAGTGCTCCATGCCAGATTACCGCTCGAAAACATCCACCCACGGCCGCAACATGGCCGGCGCCCGCGCACTGTGGCGCGCCACCGGGATGAAGGATGACGACTTCAAGAAGCCGATCATCGCCATTGCCAACTCCTTCACCCAGTTCGTACCGGGCCACGTACACCTGAAGGATCTGGGCCAGCTGGTTGCCCGTGAAATCGAACGCGCCGGTGGCGTGGCGAAAGAATTCAACACCATCGCCGTGGACGACGGCATCGCCATGGGCCACGACGGCATGCTGTATTCGCTGCCGAGCCGCGAGATCATCGCCGACTCCGTCGAGTACATGGTCAACGCCCACTGCGCCGACGCCATCGTCTGCATCTCCAACTGCGACAAGATCACCCCGGGCATGCTGATGGCCGCCCTGCGCCTGAACATCCCGGTGATCTTCGTCTCCGGCGGCCCGATGGAAGCAGGCAAGACCAAACTGGCCAGCCACGGTCTCGACCTCGTCGACGCCATGGTCATCGCCGCCGACTCCAGCGCTTCTGACGAGAAGGTTGCCGAGTACGAGCGCAGCGCCTGTCCGACCTGCGGTTCGTGCTCCGGCATGTTCACCGCCAACTCGATGAACTGCCTGACCGAAGCCCTGGGCCTCGCACTGCCGGGCAACGGTTCGACCCTGGCCACCCACAGCGATCGCGAACAGCTGTTCCTGCAGGCGGGCCGCACCATCGTCGAACTGTGCAAACGCTACTACGGCGAGAACGACGAGTCGGTACTGCCGCGCAACATCGCCAACTTCAAGGCGTTCGAAAACGCGATGATGCTCGACATCGCCATGGGCGGTTCGACCAACACCATCCTGCACTTGCTGGCCGCCGCCCAGGAAGCCGAGATCGACTTCGACCTGCGTGACATCGATCGTCTGTCGCGCAAGGTGCCGCAGCTGTGCAAGGTCGCGCCGAACATCCAGAAGTACCACATGGAAGACGTGCACCGCGCCGGCGGCATCTTCAGCATCCTCGGTTCGCTGGCCCGTGGCGGCCTGCTGCACACCGACCTGCCGACCGTGCACAGCCGCAGCATGGAAGAAGCCATCGCCAAGTGGGACATCACCCAGACCGACGATGAAGCCGTGCACCATTTCTTCAAGGCAGGCCCGGCCGGCATTCCGACGCAAACCGCGTTCAGCCAGTCGACCCGTTGGGAAACCCTGGATGACGACCGTGAAAACGGTTGCATCCGCAGCTTCGAGCACGCCTATTCGAAAGAAGGCGGCCTGGCCGTGCTGTACGGCAACATCGCCCTGGACGGCTGCGTGGTGAAAACCGCCGGCGTCGACGAGTCGATTCACGTCTTCGAAGGCAACGCGAAGATCTTCGAAAGCCAGGACAGCGCCGTACGCGGCATCCTCGCCGACGAAGTGAAGGAAGGCGACATCGTCATCATTCGCTACGAAGGCCCGAAAGGCGGCCCGGGTATGCAGGAAATGCTCTACCCGACGTCGTACCTGAAATCCAAGGGCCTGGGCAAAGCCTGCGCCCTGCTGACCGATGGCCGTTTCTCCGGCGGCACTTCCGGCCTGTCCATCGGCCACGCTTCGCCAGAGGCTGCGGCCGGCGGCGCGATCGGTCTGGTGCAGGACGGTGACAAGGTGCTGATCGACATTCCGAACCGCTCGATCAACCTGTTGATCAGCGACGAAGAACTGGCGGCACGCCGGGTCGAGCAGGACAAGAAAGGCTGGAAACCGGTCGAGAAGCGTCCACGTAAAGTGACCACCGCCCTCAAGGCCTACGCCCTGCTGGCGACCAGCGCCGACAAGGGTGCGGTGCGTAACAAGGCCATGCTCGACGGCCTGTAAGCGTCAAATCGCAGAAACAAAAATGCCCCGCCAAGTGCGGGGCATTTTTTTGCCTTGAGGCTTACTGAATCTCTTCCGGCTTCACGATCACCCAGTTCTTGTCCGCCGTCACCGGCAAACCTTCCTTCGCCTGAGCTGCCGCGTGCTTGGCCATCATGCCGTTGAGCTGGGTCATGTACTTGTCCTTGCGGTTGACCCACAGGTGAATGCCGCCCTTGGCCACGTCGACGCTGTGGAACAGCATGTAGCCGTCGCTGCTCGGGGTGTCGCCGCCCACCAGCACCGGTTTTTTCCATTCGTCGATGTAAGTCAGGATCGCCGCGTGCTTGCCGGCCATCCAGGTCGCCGGGGTCCACAGGTACGGGGTCAGTTCGAGGCCGAGGTTGGCCTTCTCGTCATACTTGCCGGCAGTGATCTGCTTGCGTGCGGTGGTCAGTTCGCCGGTCTCGCGGTTCTTCAGCAAGGTGGTCACGCCAATGACGTTCTGCGGTTTGACGTTGTAGCCGTACTTCGGATCGGCCGCGACCATGCGCACCAGTTCTTCGGAGGCGGCGGTCATCACGTAGACCTCGATGCCGTTCTCCATCAGTTTGTTGTACAGCTCGGCCTGACCGGTGAAGACTTTCGGCGGCTGCACGTCGATGTTCTTCACCACATCGCCTTCGTAATAGGTCGCCGGCACCGGTTTGCCCGAGGCCATCAGCTCGTCGACGTAGCCTTTGAGTTCCTTGAGGGTGAAGCCGGAGAACACCTGCGCCACCCATGGGTAGCAGACCATGTCGTCGACTTCGCAGAGGCGGTAGTAGTAGCTGAACAGGCTTTCCTTGTGGTCGGCGGTGTCCTTGAACGGGATCAGTTTCAGCGACGGGTCGAGCTTGTCACGGGTGATCAGGCCCTTGTTTTCCATGAACGGCAGCAGCGACTCTTCGAGGTCGTAGCGGTAACTGGTGTTGTCCATGTCGAACACCGCGTAGTTACCCTTGTTGGCGTTGGCCGCGATCATCGCGTCCAGTGCCTTGGCCTGGTCCGCCGGCCAGTGCTTGAGGTCAGTGGCGAACGCTTGGCCAACAAGGCCGAAGCAGAGTGCGGCAGCCAGCAATTTAGGTGCGAACTTCATTCTGCGTTTCTCCCCGATTGAAAGAGATCGACGCTAACAAATCAGTGTGACAGTTACCGTCTGTCAGCGACCGTCCACGTCCCTTTTGCGCCAACTGCATCCCCGAGAGCGACACCCGCTTATTCCAAAAACGACGGACGACCTTTGATTTCGGTATTAAATCATTGGAAATCAAACTGTTAGGCTTGCCGGTTCGCAACAGCCCCGGAAGGTTGTTGGCACAGTCTTTTCTGGAGTCCTCATGAATCTGCCCCTGATTCTCAACTTGCTGGTGTTCCTCGCCCTGCTCTTCGGTCTGGCGCAAACCCGTCACACCTCGTGGAGCCTGGCGAAAAAAGTCCTGCTCGCCCTGGTGCTGGGCGTGGCGTTCGGCGTCGCGCTGCACACGATCTACGGTGCCGGCAACCCGGTGCTGAAAGCCTCGATCGGCTGGTTCGATCTGGTGGGCAACGGTTACGTGCAACTGCTGCAGATGATCGTGATCCCGCTGGTGTTCGCCTCGATCCTCAGCGCCGTGGCCCGTCTGCACAACGCGTCGTCGCTGGGCAAGATCAGCTTCCTGACCATCGGCACGCTGCTGTTCACCACGGCGATTGCGGCGCTTATCGGCATCGGCCTGACCAACCTGTTCGGCCTGACCGCCGAAGGTCTGGTCGCCGGCACGCAGGAAATGGCCCGTCTGCAAACCATTCAGACCGACTACGCCGGCAAGGTCGCCGACCTGAATGTGCCCCAACTGCTGCTGTCGTTCATCCCGCAGAACCCGTTCGCCGACCTGGCGCGGGCCAAGCCGACCTCGATCATCAGCGTGGTGATCTTCGCCGCGTTCATGGGGGTTGCCGCGCTGCAACTGCTCAAGGATGACGCCGAGAAAGGTCAGAAAGTGATCAACGCCATCGACACCCTGCAAGCCTGGGTGATGCGTCTGGTGCGTCTGGTGATGAAGCTGACCCCTTACGGCGTGCTGGCGCTGATGACCAAAGTGGTGGCCGGTTCCAACCTGCAGGACATCATCAAGCTCGGCAGTTTCGTGGTGGTGTCGTACCTCGGTCTGGGCCTGATGTTCGTCGTGCACGGTCTGCTGGTGTCGGCCGCCGGGATCAACCCGCTGCGCTTCTTCCGCAAGATCTGGCCGGTGTTGACGTTCGCCTTCACCAGCCGCTCCAGCGCCGCAAGCATTCCGCTGAGCATCGAAGCGCAGACCCGCCGTCTGGGCATTCCACAGTCGATCGCAAGCTTCGCCGCGTCCTTCGGCGCGACCATCGGCCAGAACGGTTGCGCCGGTCTGTACCCGGCGATGTTGGCGGTGATGGTTGCACCAACGGTCGGCATCAACCCGCTGGATCCGCTGTGGATCGCGACGCTGGTGGCGATTGTGACCTTGAGTTCGGCCGGTGTGGCGGGCGTGGGCGGCGGCGCGACCTTCGCGGCACTGATCGTGCTGCCGGCCATGGGCTTGCCGGTTTCGCTGGTGGCGTTGCTGATTTCGGTCGAGCCGCTGATCGACATGGGTCGTACAGCGCTGAACGTGAGTGGTTCGATCACCGCTGGCGCAATTACCAGCCAGGTGATGCAGCAGACCGACAAGGCCCTGCTGGATGCCGATGAGCATGCGGAGCTTGCCCAGGCTTAAACTCTTTAGCGCCTAAGCGGGCCTCTTCGCTGGCAAGCCAGCTCCCACAGGATTTGTGGTGAACACTGATTGTGTGGACACCTTGGAAACTGTGGGAGCTGGCTTGCCAGCGATGCTTTTAGGCTTTTTCCCAGACTTCGAAGTGGTAAGCCGGTTTGTCGCCTTCAGCCGGATTCGGCACGTTCGACACCAGTTTCCACTGGTTCAGATCGAACTCCGGAAACCACGCATCGCCTTCCGGGCTCAGCGCCACACGGGTCAGATACAGACGATCCGCCTGGGCCAGTCCCTGCGCATACAGTTGCGCCCCGCCAATCAGCATCAACTCGTCGACGCCCTGCTCTTTCGCCCACTCTTCGGCGCGAACCACGGCAGCTTCCAGCGACGGATAGACTTCCGCGCCTTCCAGCACCAGACCGGCCTGACGGCTGACCACGATATTCAAGCGCCCCGGCAACGGACGACCCAGCGAATCCCAGGTCTTGCGACCCATGATGATCGGCTTGCCGAGCGTCGTGGCCTTGAAGTATTTGAAGTCCCCCGGCAGGTGCCAGGGCATGCTGTTGTCGACGCCGATCACACGGTTTTCACCGAGGGCTGCGATCAGGCTGAGGGGGAGTGATTTAGTCATGCCGGCGAGGATACCAGAGCCGCGCTTACCCCGATAAGCGCCACAGCGGTTATGCTCACGGCTCAATCAAGCATCGGGATGCCGCGTGACTGAACTGACTCCACTGCAAAACCTCTGGCTCACCGAAACCGTGCGTCTGCGCGAAGAACACGCAGGCCCGCTGGACGATCTGGAAGCCAATCGCCTGGCCCGCGCGGCCGGCGGCGATCTGCCGGGACGCATTCAACGCCGGGCCTTGTGGCTGGCCGAGCGCGACGGCCTGACCTCTGCGCTCAAGCACTGGCTGCAAGGCGCGCGTCTGGCGCTGGTGCTACTTGCGATCTTCGCCGTGTTGAGCGGCGCTGGTCTGGCCTTTGCCGCACTGGGCCAGACGCCGGTCAATGTGTTCTGGGCCCTGGGCAGTCTGCTCGGGCTGAATCTGATTTTGCTGTTGAGCTGGGCCCTGGGGCTGATCTTCGCTGGCGAACACGGTGCCACCCTTGGCCGCTTGTGGCTGTGGCTCAGTGAAAAATTCGCCCGCGACGCCAAGGCGGCGCAACTGGCGCCGGCCTTGCTGCTGATGCTGCAACGCCAGAAACTCAATCGCTGGGCGCTCGGTACGCTGGTCAATGGCCTGTGGCTGCTGGCGATGGTCAGCGCACTGGTATTGCTACTGACACTGATGGCGACCCGGCGCTACGGTTTCGTCTGGGAAACCACGATTCTCAGCGCCGATACCTTCATCAACATGACCCAGGCCCTCGGCGCATTGCCGGCGCTGCTGGGTTTCAACGTGCCGACCGTGGACATGATCCGCGCCAGCGGCGACATTGCGCTGAACATCGAAAGCGCCCGTCAGGCCTGGGCGACCTGGCTGGTCGGCGTGCTGGTGGTGTACGGCGTGCTGCCGCGTCTGCTGCTGGCGCTGTTTTGCTTCTGGCGCTGGAACAGCGGCAAGGCTGCGTTGCGTCTGGACCTGAACCTGCCCGGCTACGCTCAACTGCGCGAACGCCTGATGCCGACCAGCGAACGCCTCGGCATCACCGACCCCGAGCCTGCGCAATTGCACCGCGTCGAAAGCACGGTCGGCGAACACGCCAGTGACGGCGCGTTGCTGGTGGCGATCGAACTCGACGATCAACACTCCTGGCCACCGGCACTGCCGAAAAACGTCAGCAACGCCGGCATCCTCGACAGCCGGGAATCGCGCAACAAACTCCTCGAACAGCTCAGCCGCTTCCCGCCGGCGCGCCTCGCGATTGCCTGCGACCCACGACGCTCGCCGGATCGCGGCAGCCTGGCGCTGATTGCCGAGCTGGCGCGCAATGCCACCGCGACCCGGGTCTGGCTGTTGCAGGCGCCGCAAGGACAGGCGCTGGACGCCGAGCGTTTGGGCGACTGGCACGTGGCGCTGCAACAGCTTGAGCTGGAGTTTGCCGATTGCGCCCCGTTGAACTGGCTGGAGCACGGACATGACTGATGCCTGGAAAGCGCCGCTGAAACTGGCGGTGGTCGGCCACACCAACGTCGGCAAGACTTCGCTGTTGCGCACCCTGACCCGCGATGTCGGCTTCGGTGAAGTCTCCCATCGCCCGAGCACCACGCGGCATGTCGAAGGCGCGCGGCTGTCGGTGGATGGCGAGCCGTTGCTCGACCTCTACGACACACCGGGCCTGGAAGACGCCATCGCCCTGCTGGATTTTCTCGAGCGTCTGGAACGCCCCGGCGAACGCCTCGACGGCCCGGCGCGTCTAGCGCGATTTCTCGACGGCAGCGAAGCACGCCAGCGTTTCGAACAGGAAGCCAAGGTGCTGCGGCAACTGCTCGACTCCGATGCCGGCCTGTATGTGATCGACGCCCGGGAACCGGTGCTGGCCAAGTACCGTGATGAACTGGAAGTGCTGGCCAGTTGCGGCAAACCTTTGCTGCCGGTGCTGAATTTCGTCAGCAGCGCCAACCACCGAGAGCCGGACTGGCGTGAAGCACTGGCGCGTCTCGGCCTGCATGCGCTGGTGCGCTTCGACAGTGTCGCTCCGCCGGAGGATGGTGAGCGGCGGCTTTACGAAAGCCTCGCGTTGCTGCTGGAAAACGCCCGCCCGCAACTTGAACGGCTGATCGCCGATCAACAGGCCCAACGCCTCGCCCGCGAGCAAAGCGCCGCACGCCTGATCGCCGAACTGTTGATCGACTGTGCCGCGTGCCGACGCAGTGTGGCGAGCAACGCCGAGCAGGAACAACAGGCCATCAGCGAACTGCGCAAAGCCGTGCGCCAACGCGAACAACGCTGCGTCGAAGCGCTGCTCAAGCTCTACGCCTTTCGCCCGCAGGACGCCGCCGCCAGTGATCTGCCGCTGCTCAACGGCCGCTGGGGCGATGACCTGTTCAACCCGGAAACCCTCAAGCAATTGGGCGTGCGGGTCGGCGGCGGGATTGCGGCCGGTGCAGCGGCCGGTGCGGGGGTGGATTTGCTGGTGGGCGGTATCACCCTCGGCGCCGCCGCCCTGGCCGGCGCGATTGCCGGCGGTGCCCTGCAAACCGCCCGCAGTTATGGCAATCGCCTGCTCGGCAAGATCAAAGGGCAGCGGGAGCTGACGGTCGACGACAACGTGCTGCGTCTGTTGGCCCTGCGCCAGCGCCAACTGCTGCAAGCGCTGAATGCCCGTGGTCATGCGGCGCTGGACAGCATTCAGGTGGCAACGCCGCAGGACAAGACCTGGCGCGAGGGCAAGCTGCCCGAAGCCCTGAGCAAGGCCCGGGCGCATCCGCAGTGGTCTTCGCTCAATCCCCATCCGAAGCTGAATCAGGCGGAACGGCAGGAGCAGATTGAGTCGTTGGTGGGGAAGGTGCTTGAGCTTTAAACCCCAGCCCCTCACCCCAGCCCTCTCCCGGAGGGAGAGGGAGCTGACCGTGTTGTTCTTGGGTCATACATCGACCTGAGATATTTAAGTCGAACTCAGGTTTGAAAAGCATGAAGATCGGCTCCCTCTCCCACCGGGAGAGGGCTGGGGTGAGGGCAACAATCACTGGGCAGACAACAAAACTTCAGCCTTGCGCTTGAGAACAGACAAATCCATCACCGGCACCGCCATCTCCTTCGCCAGTTCATCCCACTGGCGCATCCGCAGGCTGACGGCGCACAGCGGATCCTGCTCGAACGTATCGGCTTCGGCCTCCGTCATCACCCCGCCCTGATATTCCAGGGTGCGGCGGCTGGCTTCGCTCAAGCGCTCGTAATAACCCGGCTCCCTGAGCGTCAGATAGCGCTTGGCCTGGACGTGATATTCCACCAGCCGCGCCAGGCGTTCACTGAATCCGGCTTCACGCAAATAGTCGGCACCGAGGCGCTCGTGACTGACCACGCCATAACCGCCCATGTTCTCCGCGCCTTCGGCACACAAATGGCCGATGTCGTGGAAGAACGCAGCGAGTACCACTTCATCGTCAAAGCCTTCGGCGATGGCCAGTTGCGCGGCCTGGGACATGTGCTCGATCTGCGACACCGGTTCACCGATGTAGTCGCTGGCGCCGAACCGCTCATAGAGGCCGAACACCCGGTCGATGACTTGTTCGTGACTCAACATCAGTTCTCTCCAAAAAGCTGTGCGACATTGCCCTCGGCCATGGCCGGGCCGACGCTCATGCCGACGCCGCTGTGCATCAGCGCCACACTCAGCCCCGGCGCCGGACGCAGGAACGAAAACGGCCCCGGCCCCCGGGAACCATAGACACCCTGCCAGCGCTCGACCACCTGCACCTTGCAGCCAAGGGTCTGTTCGGCCAGCTCCAGCATCCAGTTGTCGACCTGCTCGGAGTTGAACGGTGATGGATCGCTGCCGTAATGGTGCGAGTCGCCGATGATCAGTTCGCCGTAAGGCGTCGGGCTGATCAGCAGGTGAATGCCGTTTTCCTGCAGGTGCGGTTGTTCGCGCAGGATCTGCGCCTGCACCGCCGCCGCTTCCGGCAGATCGGCGAAGGCGCCGTAATGCACGCAGCTGAGGCCGGTGAGCAGAGCGTGTTGCAGGTTCAGGTCGATCTGCGGCCGGGCGCGGAGCATTTGCAGGCGGCAGATCTGCGGGTCGAGGGCGGCAATCGGCTCGGCCAGCAGGGTCTGATAATCGTGGCCGGAACAGACGATGATCTGCTCGGCGGTGAAGATCCCGGCGGTGCTGTGCAGGCGCCCCGGTTCGACGTCACGCACCAGCGTCGAGAAGTGAAACTCGACGCCAAGTTCGCGGCGCAGGTAATCGATCAGCGCCGGAATCGCTTCCCGGGAATACAGCTGTTGATCGTCCATGCCGTGCAGTGCGGCGCGGTGATGGCTGAACTGGCCGCCGTACAGATCGCGCAATGCGGCACCGCGCAGCAGCTCGACGCGGTAGTCGTGCTCCACGGCGCGCCCGGCACAGAAGGCTTCGAGCAAGTGCTCTTCGGCCTCGGAGCGAGCGAACAGGTACGAACCGTTACGCTTGAGTTGCAGGCCGGCGACCTGCGCCCACTGGCCCCAGATTTCGCGGCTGGCCTTGGCCAGTTCGAGCATCGGGCCCGGTGGCTGGCCGGTGACCAGTGCCTGGCCGAAGTTGCGAACGGACGCGCCGATTGGCGTGGCGGTGCGCTCGAAAACCGTGACCTTGAGACCGCACCGGGCGGCCGCGTAGGCGTGGGACAGGCCCAGGATACCGGCGCCGACGATCAGCAAGTCTTTGTGTTGTGTCATCTAGAAGTGCTCTGAAAAAGAGACCGCCATCGCCGGCAAGCCAGCTCCCACAGGATTTGTGGTGAACACTGATTGTGTGAACACCTTGGAAACTGTGGGAGCTGGCTTGCCAGCGATGGGGCCCTGTCAGTCGATGAAGATCTTACTTGGCAGCGACTTTCTCGGACTTGCCGTCATAGCGCTTGCGCCATTCGGTCAGGATCTCGTCGCGGTTCTTCGAAGCCCAGGCAAAGTCGTTCTTGATCAGGCGCTGTTCGTAGTCGGCCGGCAGTTCGGTCTGCGGCTTGGCGATGCCCGGCTGAGCGAGGACGGCGAAGTTTTCCTTGTACAGATCCATCGCCGGGGCGCTGGCGGAGAAGTCGGCCAGTTTCTTCGCGGCTTCTTCATGCGGCGTGCCTTTGATCACGGCAGTCGCTTCGATCTCCCAGCCCAGGCCTTCCTTCGGCAGGATGATGTCCAGTGGCGCGCCCTGACGCTTCAGCTGAACGGCCGGGTACTCGAAGGAAATCCCGATCGGGAATTCGCCCGCCGCCGCCAGTTTGCAAGGCTTGGAACCGGAGTGAACGTACTGGCCGATGTTCTGGTGCAGACCGTCCATGTAGGCCCAGCCCTGCTTCTCGCCGAAGGTTTGCAGCCAGGCGCTGACGTCGAGGAAACCGGTGCCGGACGAGGCCGGATTCGGCATCACGATCTTGCCTTTGTACTCAGGCTTGGTCAGGTCCTGCCAGCTCACCGGTTTGGTCAGGCCCTGCTTCTCGGCCTCGACGGTGTTGAAGCAAATGGTTGCGGCCCAGACGTCCATGCCGACCCAGGCTGGCGGGTTGGCGGCGTCGCGGTAGTTCGCTCCGATCTTGCCCAGGTCCTTCGGCGCATAGCTTTGCAGCATGCCTTGCTGATCGAGGATCGCCAGGCTCGAAGCGGCCAGGCCCCATACCGCGTCAGCCTGTGGACGCTCTTTTTCGGCCAGCAGTTTGGCGGTGATGATCCCGGTGGAATCGCGCACCCACTTGATCTCGACGTCCGGGTTGGCCTTTTCGAACGCAGCCTTGTACGCGGTCAGCTGTTCGGCTTCGAGGGCGGTGTACACCGTCAACTCGGTTTTTGCCGCGAAGGCATTCAGGCTGAAAGTAGCGAGCACAGCAGCGGCCAGGGCCATAGGCTTGAACATGATCGTTTTCCTGTCTTTTGAGTTGAGGGGGAGTTGAACGGGATGGAATCAGTGGCCCGGCGCCGTTTGCCGCCAGGCCTGGGAACGGCGCAGCAAGCCGCGCGAAGCCCACGCCAGCAGCAAGGACACGCCCGCCGAGGTGAACAGAATCAGGGTCGACATCGCCGCCGCGCCGCCGACGTTGCCGGCGTCATCCATGTTCAGCACCGCCACCGCCGCGAGGATGGTGTCGGGGCTGTAGAGGAAGATCGCCGCCGACACGGTGGTCATCGCCGAGACGAACAGGTAGCGCACGATGTCCAGCAGCGCCGGCAGGCAGATCGGCACGGTGACCCGCAGGTAATGCCGGTACAGCGGCGCCTTGAGCGACAGCGCGGCGGCTTCGAACTCGGCGTCGAGCTGGCGCAGCGCGGTGGTGGCGGTCATCTGCGCAGTGGTCAGATAGTGAGCGATGGTGCAGACGATCAGCAGGGTCATGGTCCCGTACAACACGTGCAGCGGGTTGCCGGTGAGGTTGAAGAAGAAGACATAACCCAGACCCAGCACCAGCCCCGGCACAGCCATCGGTACGAAACTGAGCATGCGTAGCGTCAGATTCAGCCCACGCTGGCTGCGGGTCTTTTCCATCAGGTAGGCGCCGGTGAAGATCAGCACGCTGCCGATCAACGCCGTACCCAGCGCCATTTTCAGACTGTTGGCGTAGGCCAGCCAGCCACCACCGGCGGTCTCGTTGAACTGGTAGTGATTGAGCGACAGCGACAGGTTGTACGGCCAGAACTTCACCAGCGACGAGAACACCGCCATGCCGAACACCAGCAGCAACGCAGCGCTGATCAGCAGGACGATGGCCAGATAACAGGCGTCGCGCGTCTTCGACGGCGCCGGTTTGAACACCTGGGCGCGGCCGCTCATGGAGTCACCGTGCCGCCGACGCAACCAGGCATCGACACCGAAGCTGAACAGTGCCGGCAGCAGCAGAACCATGCCGATCAACGCACCGCGACCGAATTGCTGCTGGCCGACCACGGCTTTGTAGGCTTCCAGCGCCAGCACTTGATAGTCGCCACCGACCACCACCGGCACACCGAAATCGGTGATGGTCAGGGTGAACACCAGACAGAACGCGGCGAACACGGCCTGGCGTGTCGCCGGCCAGGTAATGCTGCGAAAAGCTTTCGCCGGACTGGCGCCCATGCTCGACGCAGCGTCGAACAGTCGCGCATCCGCCAGCGACAGGGCTGACAGCAAAATCATCAAGGCGTGTGGGAAGGTGTAGATCACCTCACCCAGAACAATCCCCCAGAAACCGTAGATGTTGTCCGACAGCAGCCCGCGCAACATGCCCTGATTGCCGAACAGATACACCAGTGCAATCCCCGGCAGCATCGACGGCGCCATCAGTGGCAGCAGCGAAATCCCGCGCCAGATGCCTTTTGCCGGAATCAATGTGCGTTGCAAGGCGTAGGCAAACAGGTAGGCCAGCGGTACGACGATCGCCGCGACGCTGAGGGAAACCTTCAGGCTGTTGCCGAGCAACCAGTGGAAGTTGTCGCTGGTCACCAGCTCCTTCGCCGCCAGCCATCCACCGCCCTGCCCCGCTTCGCTACTGAAACCGCGCCAGAAGATCGCCAGCAATGGCAACAGCACCGCCACACCAAGCAACACCAGCAGCAGGAGTTTGCCGCCGAGGACGAAGATCCGGTCACCGACCTCGGCCCCGGACACCTGCCGCGCCTGCTTTTGCGGTAGCGGCAGTGCGAGGTTGCTGTTCATCAGGCAAACACCTGCAGGCTGCGTGGCGGCAAGGCGACCATGATTTGCTGGGCGCCGAGGCGCGGCATGGCTTCCGGCGCCAGTTCGGCGAGCAAGGCGTGGCCGGGCAATTGATCGAGTTCGAAGCTCATGCGGCAGCGGTTGCCGAGGAAAGTGATCTCTCGAACCTTGGCCGGGAACAGGTTTTCCTCATGCACCAGCGGATTGACGTTGATCGCTTCCGGGCGGCAGAACAGTCGGCCCGACGGGCTGAGGACGCTGCCGTCGGCCAGACGCAGGTTCATCCCGCCGACCTTGGCGTGGCTGTCGCTGCTGCGCTGGAACGGCAGCCAGTTGCCCTGGCCGACGAACTCGGCCACGAACGGCGTGGCCGGACGGTTGTAGATTTCCTGCGGGGTGGCGTACTGCTCGACCTTGCCGTTGTTCATCACGGCGATGCGGTCGGCCATCAGCATGGCTTCGTCCTGATTGTGGGTGACCATCAGGGTGGTGATACCGAGGTTGCGCTGCAATTGGCGCAGCTCGGTGCACAGATGCTCGCGGACCCGGGCATCGAGGGCCGACATCGGTTCGTCGAGCAACAGCAGCGACGGTGCCGGCGCCAAGGCACGTGCCAGGGCCACACGTTGCTGCTGGCCGCCGGACAACTGGCCCGGGTATTTTTTCTCACTGCCGCTGAGGCCGACCAGTTCCAGCATCTGACCGACGCGACGGCGCACTTCATCGCGACCGCTGCCGGCGAGGCCGTAGGCAATGTTCGCTTCGACGGTCAGATTGGGGAACAGCGCGTAGGACTGGAACAGGATGCCGTAGTCTCGAGCCTGCGGCGCGAGGTGGGAAACATCGCGATCGCCGAGGTACAACTCGCCGCTGTCCTGCTTCTCCAGACCGGCGATGCAACGCAGCAACGTGGTCTTGCCGCAACCGGACGGTCCGAGCAGGCACACCAGCTCACCGGCCGCGACATCGAGGGAGACGTTATCCAGCGCCGTGAAGGCGCCGAAGCGCTTCTGCACGCCGCGCACTTTCATCGGAGCGCCGGGGTTAGTCAGGGCAGTTGCGATTGCAGGGTTCATGGACAGGCCTCATCAAGCAGATGAGACGAATCCTAGAGTTGTAATGCGTCGGTCATATGGCAACAAGGCAAAATCGACCGATAGTGGTATTCGGGGATTTGGGTTGGTCAGGCCGGAGACATTTCCTGCGCCAGCCCGAGAAACGCCGCCGGCAACCGGGCGTTCTTGCGTTCCTTGAGGCAGTAGAGGTATTCGGGGATCTGCGGCGCATTCTCCAGGGTCAGCACCCGCAACTGCGGATCATGCGGCACTTCCTGACGAGCAATGATGCTGATGCCGATGTTGCGCAGCACCGCCTCGCGGATCGATTCACGGCTGCCGATCTCCAGCAACGGCCCGAAACTGACTCCCGCGCCGGCCAGCAACTCTTCGGTCAGGCGACGGGTGGTCGAGCCCGGCTCGCGCATCAACAGGGTATGCCCGGCCAGCGCGTTCAGCGTCACATGGTCGTGCGCCGCCAGTGGATGATTGCGATGCACCGCCAGCACCAGCGGATCGCTGCCGAGCACCCGGCGGATCAGCCGCGCATCGTCGAGCAATTGCGACGACGCCGCGACATCCACCCGGTAATCCTCCAGCGCTTCCAGCACTTGCTGTGAATTGCCGATTTCCACCGAGACTTCCACCTGCGGCAGGCGCTCGCGGAAGGTCTTCACCAGATCGAGGATGTAATACGGCGCGGTGGCAGCAATGCGCAGCGTGCCCTGAACCTGGCCGCTGTTGCGCAGGAAGAACTCGATGTCGGCCTCCTGCTGCAACAGCGCCTTGACCATCGGCAGCAGCCGCGCGCCTTCATCGCTGACACTCAGCCGTCGGCCACCACGGTAGAACAGCTCCACCGAATACTGGCTTTCCAGATTGCGGATCTGGGTGGTCACGGTCGGTTGGCTGAGGCCGAGCTTTTTCGCCGCCAGCGTAATGCTGCCCAGGCGGGCCACCATGTAAAACGCTTTCAGCTCGGCACTCAGCACAACCGTCCCTCTTCCTCTATTTGCGCAACAAGCGCAAACCGTTGAACACTACCAGCAGGCTCACGCCCATGTCGGCAAACACCGCCATCCAAATGGTGGCGAGCCCGGCGAAGGTTACCCCAAGAAAGATAGCCTTGATCACCAAAGCCAACGCAATGTTCTGTTTCAGGATGCTGGCCGTGTTGCGGGACAGGCTGATAAAGGCCGGAATCTTGCGCAGATCGTCGTCCATCAGGGCGACATCGGCGGTTTCAATCGCCGTATCCGTACCGGCCGCCGCCATCGCAAAACCTATCTCCGCCCGAGCCAGTGCCGGCGCGTCGTTGATGCCGTCGCCAACCATGCCGACCCGTCGGCCCTGCGCATACAGGTCTTCGATGGCTTGCAATTTGTCGGTCGGCAGCAGGTCGCCCTTGGCCTGATCGATCCCGACCTGCGCTGCAATCGCCTGCGCGGTGTGGACGTTGTCGCCAGTGAGCATCAGGGTTTTCACGCCCAGATCGTGCAACTGGCGGATCGCCTCGCGGCTGGTTTCCTTGACGGTGTCGGCCACGGCGAACAACGCCAGCGGGCCGGAACTGTCGAGCAGCAACACCACGGACTTGCCCTGTTTCTCCAGCGCGAACAGCTTTTCTTCCAGTTGCGGCGAGCACAGGCCCAGTTCTTCCACCAGTCGGTGGTTGCCCAGGTGATAGGCCTGACCGTTGACCTCACCTTTCACACCGCGCCCGGCCAGCGCTTCGAAGTTATCCACAATCAATGTGGCGAAACCTTTATCCACAGCGGCATTGGCGATGGCCAGCGACACCGGGTGATCGGAACGCCCGGCCAGCGCCGCGGCAATGGCCGGAGCCGTGGCATCGGCGGTCGGGTCGAGGGACAGGTAGTCGGTCTGCACCGGTTTGCCGTGGGTGATGGTGCCGGTCTTGTCGAGGGCCAGATAGTCGAGCTTGAAGCCGCCCTCCAGGTACACGCCGCCCTTGACCAGAATGCCTTTGCGCGCCGCTGCGGCGAGGCCGCTGACGATGGTCACCGGGGTGGAAATCACCAGTGCGCACGGGCACGCGACCACCAGCAGCACCAACGCGCGGTAGATCCAGTCGAACCATACGGCGCCCATGAACAGCGGCGGGATGATCGCCACGGCCAGGGCCAGAACGAAGACCACCGGGGTGTAGATTTTCGAGAATTGATCGACGAAGCGCTGGGTCGGCGCCCGTGCGCCTTGCGCCTGTTCCACGGCGTGGATGATCCGCGCCAGGGTGGAATTGTTCGCCGCTGCGGTCACTGTGTATTCCAGCGAACCGGCCTGGTTGATGGTGCCGGCGAAGACTTTGTCGCCGACGGTTTTTTCCACCGGCAGGCTCTCGCCGGTGATCGGCGCCTGATCGATGGTCGAACTGCCGCTGACGACTTCACCGTCCAGGGCGATGCGCTCGCCGGGCTTGACCCGCACGCGGGCACCGAGATCGATGCTTTTCACATCCAGTTCGACCCAGTTGCCGTCCGCCTGCAACACAGTCGCCTGCTCCGGCGTCATCTGCATCAGACCGCTGATGGCGTTGCGTGCGCGATCCAGCGAGCGCGCTTCGATCAGCTCGGCCACGGTGAACAGGAACATCACCATCGCCGCTTCCGGCCACTGGCCGATCAACACGGCGCCGGTCACGGCGATGCTCATCAGGGCGTTGATGTTGAGGTTGCGGTTCTTCAGGGCAATCCAGCCCTTCTTGTAGGTGGTGAGGCCGCCGCTGAGGATCGAGATCAGCGCGATGATCGCCACTACCCAGGTCGGCGCGGCGCTGGTGAAGTGGATCACTTCGGCAGCGAGCGCACCGACGCCGGACAGCGCCAATGGCCACCAGTGTTTTTTCACCGGGGCGGCGGCCGGGGCATCAACGCCCGCCTCCAGCGGCTCGGCCTGCATGCCGAGGGATTTGATCGCGTCGATGATCGGCGCGGTGTCCGACAGATTGTGGGTCACGCCGAGCACGCGGTTGATCAGGTTGAATTCCAGCTGCTGGATCCCGGCCAGTTTGCCGAGCTTGTTCTGGATCAGCGTCTGTTCGGTCGGGCAATCCATCGCTTCGATACGGAAACTGCTCAACCGGGCGTCGGCGCTTTTCGCTTCGCTCAGTTGAATCAACGACGGGGCCGCGGCTTTTGATGCACAACAGGAATCGGCGCCGTGGTCATGTTTATGCACAGGCTGCAATTTGTGGCTGTGGTCGTGTCCCGCGTGGGATTTGTGGGTGTGCTGGGAATCGCTCATTGGTCGCGTCCATGAAGGTGCCTGTTGCCAAGTAAAGACCCTGTAGCCACTATAGGGTCAAGCACCCTTTTGGAGATTGCCGTCATGAAGATCGGAGAACTGGCGAAACAGACCGATTGCGCCGTGGAAACCATCCGCTACTACGAGCGCGAAAACCTGCTGCCGGAACCGGCCCGCAGCGACGGCAACTACCGCGTCTACACCCAGGCCCACGCCGAGCGCCTGACCTTCATCCGCAACTGCCGCACCCTCGACATGACCCTAGAAGAGATCCGCAGCCTGCTCGCCTTGCGCGACAGCCCGCAGGATCAGTGCGAAAGCGTGAATGCGCTGATCGACGAGCACATCCAGCACGTCAAGGCGCGGATCGACGGGTTGCTGGCGCTGCAGACGCAACTGCTCGACCTGCGCCAGCGCTGTGGCGAAGGGCCGGAGGCGGATCAGTGCGGGATCCTGCAGCGGCTGGAGGTGAGTGGCGGGGTTGTGGCGACGGAGGTCGAGCATTCGCATGTGGGCCGCAGCCACGGCCATTAAGAACGCCAGAAACGACTGAGGGAGCCATCTGGCTCCCTCAGTGTTTTGTCACTCGTGCTTCAGACCGCCATCGGCGCAGTCATCGGCGCATGGTGCTCGTAGCCTTCCAGCGAGAAGTCGCCCGGCTCCACCAGCTCCAGCCATTCCGGCTGATAAACACCCGTCTTGGCGAATTCCGGCACGCGGTCCGAAATTTTCAGCTTTGGCATGGCGAACGGCTCACGCTTGAGCTGTTCGTTGAGCATGTCGAGGTGGTTTTCGTAGACGTGGGCGTCACCGATGAAATAGGTGAACCAGCGCGGCGTGTAGCCGGTCAGGCGACCGATCAGGCTCAGCAGCGCAGCGCCTTCGGTGAGGTTGAACGGTGTGCCCAGGCCCAGGTCGTTGGAACGGATGTAGAGGGTCAGGGAGATCTCTTTGGTTTCGACATTCGGGTGGAACTGGTACAGCAGATGGCACGGCGGCAGGGCCATTTCATCGAGCTGGGCGCAGTTCCAGCCGTGGAACAGGATGCGGCGGCTGCCCGGGTCCTTGATGATCGTGTCGACGCACTGGCGCACCTGATCGATGGCTTTGTACAGCACAACGTAGGCCTGGCCGTCTTCTTCGCCCTGGGCAATCTGCTTGTAGCCGTTACTCAAGGTTTGTTCGATGGCGGCGGTGTTGCTCAGCGGGATCTGCTTGTACGCCGGCCATTTGCGCCATTGCACGCCGTAGATTTCGCCGAGGTCGTCTTCGCCCTGGCGGAACGGGTTCGCCAGCCACTGGGCGTTTTCGTTGGCGTTCTGATCCCAGACCTTGCAGCCCAGCGCACGGAATTCGGCGGCGTTGTTCACACCACGCAGAAAGCCGCACATCTCGCCGATGGCCGATTTGAAGGCCATCTTGCGGGTGGTGATCGCCGGGAAACCTTCCTGCAGATCGAAGCGCAGCATGGCGCCCGGAAAGCTGATGGTGTTCACGCCGGTACGGTTGGCCTGTTTGGTGCCGTTGTTGATGACGTGCGACACCAGATCGAGATATTGCTTCATGAGTTACCTGTGTCCTTGAGCCCCGGCCAACTGCGCCGGGGTTCGAATATTTAAGCTGTCGGTGCAACCGGCGCCGACGGGGCACGGCGATAGGCCAGCCAGATCAGGAACAGCCCGCCGATGATCATCGGTACGCAGAGGATCTGACCCATGGTCAGCCAGTTCCAGGCCAGGTAGCCCAGTTGCGCGTCCGGCACGCGGACGAATTCGACGATGAAACGGAAGATGCCATAGAACAGCGCGAACATGCCCGAGACCGCCATGGTTGGTCGCGGCTTGCGCGAGAACAGCCAGAGGATCAGGAACAGTGCCACGCCTTCGAGCGCGAACTGATACAGCTGCGACGGGTGACGCGGCAGTTGCGCCGGGTCGCTGAACGGCGGGAACACCATGGCCCACGGCACGTCGGTGGCCTTGCCCCACAGCTCGGCGTTGATGAAGTTGCCAATACGCCCGGCGCCCAGGCCGATCGGCACCATCGGCGCCACGAAGTCCATCAGCTGGAAGAACGACTTGCCGTTACGCTTGCCGAACCACAACGCCGCGAGCATCACGCCGATGAAGCCGCCGTGGAACGACATGCCACCCTTCCACACTTCGAAAATCAGCGTCGGGTTGGCGATGTAGGCGCTCAGATCGTAGAACAGCACATAGCCCAGACGTCCGCCGACAATCACCCCCATCGACAGCCAGAACACCAGGTCGGAGAGTTTCTCCTTGGTCCAGGTCGGGTCGAAACGGTTGAGCCGGCGCGACGCCAGCAGCCACGCACCGCCGATGCCGACCAGATACATCAGGCCGTACCAATGGATTTTCAGCGGACCGATGGCCAGGGCCACCGGGTCGATCTGCGGGTAAGGCAGCATTGCGACTCCTCGTTAGAGTTCAAATCTTCAAAATTCCCGGGCGACGCTGCCACCTCAGGATTAAGCCAGGATTGTGGCCTGCTCGGAACAAACGCCTCAGAACAGAAAGCTCAGCCCGACGCAGAACAGCAAAGCGGCGAACAGCCGTTTCAGCAACTTCGGCGACAACTTGTGCGCCAGCCGCGCGCCGATCCTGGCGAACACCATGCTGGTCAACGCAATGCCCAGCAGCGCCGGCAGATACACAAACCCGAGACTATGGGCCGGCAGCAACGGATCATGCCAGCCCAGAATCATGAAACTTATTGCACTTGCCAACGCGATCGGCAGGCCACAGGCCGACGAAGTCGCCACGGCCTGCTGCATCGGCACACTGCGCCAGGTCAGGAACGGCACGGTCAGCGAGCCGCCGCCAATGCCGAAAATCGCCGACGCCCAGCCGATCACACTGCCGGCCACGGTCAGACCGAATTTGCCGGGCACCGTTCGGCTGGCCTTGGGTTTGACGTCCAGCGCCAGCTGCGCCGCGATCACCAGGGCGAACACACCGATGATCTTCTGCAGGTTGGGCCCGGAGATCGCTTCAGCGGTCAGCGCACCGAAACCGGCACCCAGCAGGATCCCGACGGTCATCCAGGCGAAAATCGGCCAGCGCACCGCCCCGCGCCGATGATGTTCACGCACGGCGTTGACCGAGGTGAAGATGATCGTCGCCAGCGACGTGCCGACCGCCAGGTGGGTCAGGATCGACGGATCGAAACCCTGCAAGGTGAAACTGAACACCAGCACCGGGACGATGATGATCCCGCCGCCAACCCCGAACAGCCCCGCCAGTACGCCTGCACAGGCACCCAGCGCCAGATAGAGCAGAAATTCCATGACTGCCTCCAGAGGCGCATCCCAAAACCGGAGCGGCATGGTAACGGATGCATGGCCTTCGGCTCCACTGGCGATGGATGCACGGACGATGTCTGCGTAGAGTGGGCAAAAAACACACAAGGACCACCTTATGTGCCTGATCGTTTTCGCCTGGCGGCCGGGACATGCCCAGCCGCTGATCGTCGCGGCCAACCGTGACGAGTTCTACGCCCGGCCCAGCCTGCCGCTGGCCCAGTGGCCCGAGTCGCCGCAGGTTCATGCCGGACGGGATCTGGAGGCCGGCGGCACCTGGCTCGGCCTCGGTGCCAACGGCCGCTTTGCCGCGCTGACCAACATCCGCGATCCGCATCAGCCTCCGGCCCGGCGCTCCCGGGGTGAACTGGTGGCGGGGTTTCTGACCGGAAACCTGTCGATCGATGACTATTTGTCCGACGTTGTCGCCCGTTCGCCGGAATATGCCGGGTTCAATCTGCTGCTGGGCAATGCCAACGAGCTGTGGCATTTCAACGCGCGGTCATCGGAACCGGTGATGTTGCAGCCGGGCCTCTACGGGCTATCAAACGCGGGGCTGGATACGCCGTGGCCGAAACTGCTCAAGGCCAAGGCGGCATTGAGTGCGGTGCTGGATGATCCGCAACCCGAGCAATTGCTCGCGCTGCTGGGTGATGCGCAGACGGCGTCGTTTGCCGAACTGCCGGACACCGGCGTGGGGCTGGCGACCGAGTCGCTGCTGTCGAGTGTGTTCATTGCCAGCCAGAGTTACGGGACCCGGGCGAGTACGGCGCTGATCGTACAGGCGGACGGGACGCGGCGGATGGTGGAACGCAGTTTCGGGCCGTACGGCGGGCATCTGGGGGAAGTGGAGATCAACCTTTGAAGATCGCAGCCCGAAGGCTGCGATCTTCTGTTCAGAGCGGTTTGACCATCCGCGACAACCCGAGACTCTTCAGCGCCAGTTGCAGCGAGCTGTGGATAACTTGCGGGTTGTCGATGGTCATCAGTTCCGCCAGCAGATCCTTCGCCTTGCTCAGATTGATCTGACGCAGCATCCACTTCACCTTCGGCAGGTTGGTGGCGTTCATCGACAGGCTGTCGAAGCCCATCGCCATCAACAGCACCGCTGCCGCCGGGTCACCGGCCATCTCGCCGCAGATACTCACCGGCTTGCCCTCGGCATGGGCGTCACGCACGACGATCTGCAAGGCTTGCAGCACCGCCGGGTGCAGGTAGTCGTAGAGGTCGGCCACGCGCGGGTTGTTGCGGTCCACGGCCAGCAGATACTGGGTGAGGTCGTTGGAACCCACCGACAGGAAGTCCACCATCCGCGCCAGTTCTCTGGTCTGGTAGACCGCCGCCGGAATTTCGATCATCACGCCCACCGGCGGCATCGGCACATCGGTGCCTTCGTCGCGCACTTCGCCCCAGGCCCGGTGGATCAGGTGCAACGCTTCTTCGAGCTCGTGGATGCCGGAGATCATCGGCAACAGGATCCGCAGGTTGTTCAGGCCTTCGCTGGCCTTGAGCATCGCACGGGTCTGCACCAGGAAGATTTCCGGGTGGTCGAGTGTGACGCGGATCCCGCGCCAGCCAAGGAACGGGTTGTCTTCCTTGATCGGGAAGTACGACAGCGCCTTGTCACCGCCGATGTCCAGCGTACGCATGGTCACCGGTTGCGGGTGGAACGCGGCGAGCTGCTCGCGATAGATCGCCAGTTGTTCCTTCTCGCTCGGGAAGCGCTGGTTGATCATGAACGGCACTTCGGTGCGGTACAGACCGACACCTTCGGCACCACGCTTCTGCGCCCGCGCCACGTCCGCCAGCAGGCCGGTGTTGACCCACAGCGGCATGCGGTGACCGTCGAGGGTCACGCACGGCAAGTCGCGCAGGGTATCGAGGCCCAGCGCCAGTTGCTTCTCTTCTTCCACCACGTCGGCGAATTGCTTGATCAGCACTTCGCTCGGGTTGGTGTAGATTTCGCCCTTGATCCCGTCGACGATCATCGGGATGCCATCGACCTTGGCGTACGGCAAGTCGACCACACCCATCACCGTCGGAATACCCATGGCCCGGGCCAGGATCGCGACGTGGGAGTTACCCGAACCCAGTACCGAGACCAGCCCCACCAGCTTGCCTTCCGGCACTTCGCCGAGCTGGGTGGCGGTCAGCTCTTCACTGACCAGGATGGTGTTGTCGGGGAAAACCATGTTGGTCGTGCGGTCTTCCTGCAGGTAGGCCAGCAGACGGCGACCGAGGTCACGCACATCCGACGCCCGCTCACGCAGGTATTCATCGTCCATCAATTCGAAACGGTTGACGTGATCGGTCACCACCTGACGCAGCGCGCCCTGGGCCCACTGACCGGTCTTGATCACGGTTTTGACTTCGTTACCGAGGGACGCGTCATCGAGCATCATCTGGTACACGTCGAACAACGCGCGTTCTTCGGGACGCAACTGGGTGGCCAGTTTGGTCGACAGGTTGCGCATGTCGGCGCGCACGCCTTCAAGCGCCTTCTTGAACAGTTTTATTTCGGCATCGATGTCGTCGACAGTCTTGTCTGGCACGACATCGAGGTCGGCCGGCGGCAGCATGACCACCGCCGTACCGACCGCCGCGCCCGGCGAACCCGGCACGCCGACGAACTTGGCTTCCTGGATGCCCTTGCCCTGACGGCCCAGGCCACGGATCGACCCGGTGGCCTCGGCGTGGGCGATTACGCCGGCGAGCTGCGCGCTCATGGTCACGAGGAAGGCTTCTTCACCTTCATCGAACTGGCGGCGTTCTTTCTGCTGGATGACCAACACGCCGACGACGCGGCGGTGGTGAATGATCGGCGCCCCGAGGAACGAGGCGTAGCGCTCCTCGCCGGTCTCGGCGAAGTAGCGGTAGCGCGGGTGATCCGCGGCATTTTCGAGGTTCAGGGGTTCTTCACGCGTGCCGACCAGGCCGACCAGACCTTCGTTGGGTGCCATGCTGACCTTGCCGATCGAGCGCTTGTTCAAGCCCTCGGTGGCCATCAGGACGAAGCGGTTGGTCTCGGGATCAAGCAGATAGACCGAGCAGACCTGGCTGCCCATGGCCTCTTTGACGCGCAACACAATAATCCCCAACGCCGCCTTGAGATCCTTGGCGGAGTTAACTTCCTGGACGATCTTGCGCAGCGTATTGAGCATGGCTCGGGGTCGAACTCCGTCGTCAGTCGCGCGCTAAAAGGCGCGGGGCAAGCTCTTTGAGAGCGCGGCGATACACCTCGCGCTTGAATGTCACCACCTGGCCCAGCGGATACCAATAGCTGACCCAGCGCCAGCCATCGAACTCCGGTTTACCGGTCAAATCCATCCGCACCCGCTGCTCGTTGGAGATCAGGCGCAGGAGAAACCACTTCTGTTTCTGGCCGATGCACAGCGGTTGGCTGTGGGTTCGCACCAGACGTTGCGGCAAACGATAGCGCAACCAGCCCCGGGTACAGGCGAGAATTTCAACATCTTCGCGTTCCAGGCCCACTTCTTCGTTCAACTCGCGGTACAAGGCGTCTTCCGGCGTCTCCTCGGGATTGATTCCTCCCTGTGGAAACTGCCAGGCATCTTGATTGATACGGCGAGCCCATAGCACCTGTCCGGCGTCATTCGTCAGAATGATCCCGACATTAGGACGGAAACCATCGGGGTCGATCACGGCAACAACCTCGCAAACGCATGTCGCCGCATTGTTCCACAAAGCTTGTGAAGGCGGCAACGAAGGTTCCGAGCTTATGTGCACTCTTGTGAAAAGACCGTATTCTTGTGGCCTTTTTACTGACTTTTCAGCGGGTAACTGCAATGCGCCTGGCTTTATTCGATTTGGACAACACCCTTCTGGGCGGCGACAGCGATCACGCCTGGGGCGACTATCTGTGTGAACGCGGCTTCCTCGACCCGATCGCCTACAAGGCGCGCAACGACGAGTTCTACCAGGATTACCTGGCGGGCAAACTGGATAACGCCGCGTACCTGAACTTCTGTCTGGAAATCCTCGGCCGCACCGACATGGCCGTGCTCGAGCAATGGCACAGCGATTTCATGCGCGACTGCATCGAGCCACTGATGCTGCCAAAAGCGGTCGAGCTGCTGAAAAAGCACCGCGACGCCGGTGACAAACTGGTGATCATCACTGCCACCAACCGTTTCGTCACCGCACCGATTGCCGTGCGCCTGGGCGTTGAAACCCTGATCGCCACCGAGTGCGAGATGCAGGACGGCCGCTACACCGGCCGCAGCACCGACGTGCCGTGCTTCCGCGAAGGCAAAGTGACGCGCCTGAACCGCTGGCTGGAAGAGACCGGGCATTCGCTGGAAGACAGCTACTTCTACAGCGACTCGATGAATGACTTGCCGCTGCTGGAGCAGGTGGTGAATCCGGTCGCTGTTGATCCGGATCCGAATCTGCGGGCTGAAGCCGAGAAGCGTGGCTGGCCGGTCATCTCGCTGCGCGATTGATGTCGAGATCGGGCGCCCGACCTAAACAGGCTTGGCGCCCATCAACCCGGCAATCGCGACAAAGCAGACAAAACTGAACAACGCCAGGACAAAGCTGAACCGGCCCACGCCGCCCGGCGTCTTGCGCAAGCGGTTCAAGCGCACCAGCAGCCAGAACCACGCCAGCGCCGCCACGGTGTACAGCACGCTGGAGGCCAGAATCCACGTCTGCCCCAGCGGCCAGCCCACCAGATGCACCATCCACCAGCCGGTGAACGGCATGCTCAGCAGCGCCAGGCCCATCAGCAGCCAGACAAACACCCGCGGCCGCTGCAAGGTGCGGCTGCCCGCCGTCGCATCACCCTTGCGCCGGGCCAGCAAAACCCAGACGCCCAGCCCCAGCGCACTCGCCAGCAGAACCACGGTGGCGACCATGTGCGCCGTTTTCAGGGCAGTTAACGTTTCCATTGTCGAATTTCCTTATGGCCTGCCCATCAGCGTAGCCGCTCAGCCAAGAAACAGCTGATAGGCCGGGTTGTCGCTTTCATCCCAGTACGGGTAGCCGATTTCCGCCAGTGCTGCGGGAACCAGATGTCGCTCGTCGTGAGGCACCTGCAGGCCGGCGACCACACGACCGTCCGCCGCGCCGTGGTTGCGGTAGTGGAACATCGAGATGTTCCAGCGCCCGCCGAGCTTGTTGAGGAAGTTGAACAGCGCGCCCGGACGCTCCGGGAACTCGAAGCGCAGCACCACTTCATCGACCACCTGCGCCGCGCGTCCGCCGACCATGTGGCGGATGTGCAGCTTGGCCAGTTCGTTGTCGGTGAGGTCGAGCACCGGGAACCCCTGCTCGGTCAGGCTCGCCAGCAGCGCGCTGCGCGGATCGTTTTCCGGGTGGGTCTGCACGCCGACGAAGATGTGCGCTTCGCTGCCGGTGTTGTAGCGGTAGTTGAATTCGGTGATCTGGCGCTTGCCGATGGCTTCGCAGAACGCCTTGAAGCTGCCGGCCTGCTCCGGAATGGTCACGGCGATGATCGCTTCGCGGCCCTCGCCCAGCTCGGCGCGCTCGGCAACGTGGCGCAAGCGGTCGAAGTTGACGTTGGCCCCGGAATCGATGGCGACGAATGTCTGGCCGCTGACGCCGCGCTGTTCGACGTACTTTTTGATCCCCGCCACACCCAGGGCGCCGGCCGGTTCGGTGATCGAACGGGTGTCGTCGTAGATGTCCTTGATCGCCGCGCAGATCTCGTCGGTGCTGACAGTGATCACTTCATCGACGTAATCCTTGCAGATATCGAAGGTGTGCTGGCCGATCTGCGCCACCGCCACGCCGTCGGCGAAGATGCCCACGGTCGGCAGTACCACGCGTTCGCCCGCCGCCATCGCTGCCTGCAGGCAGTTGGAGTCGTCGGGCTCGACGCCGATGACCTTGATGTCCGGCCGCAGGTATTTCACGTAAGCCGCGATGCCGGCGATCAGGCCGCCGCCGCCCACCGGCACGAAGATCGCGTCCAGCGGCTGCGGGTGCTGGCGCAGGATTTCCATCGCCACGGTGCCCTGCCCGGCAATGGTGTGCGGATCGTCGTACGGGTGGATGTAGACGTAGCCTTTTTCATCGACCAGTTTCAGCGAGTAGGCCAGGGCTTCCGGGAACGAGTCGCCATGCAGCACCACTTTGCCGCCACGGGAGCGCACGCCTTCGACCTTGATCTCCGGGGTGGTCTTGGGCATCACGATGGTCGCCTTCACGCCCAGTACTTTCGCCGCCAGGGCCAGGCCCTGGGCATGGTTGCCCGCCGACGCGGTGACCACGCCACGGGCGCGTTCTTCGTCGCTCAACTGGGTCAGCTTGTTGTAGGCGCCGCGAATCTTGAACGAGAACACCGGCTGCAAGTCTTCGCGCTTGAGCCAGATGTCGTTGCCCAGCCGCTCGGAGAGCTGGCGAGCGTTCTGCAGCGGGGTTTCTACGGCAACGTCATAAACGCGCGAGGTGAGGATCTTCTTGACGTACTGTTCGAGCATCGGAAAGCATCACTGGCGATTGGGCGGGACCAACGAGTCTAACCCGGCTTTCGGCTGGACGACCACACGATTGCAGAGGTTTTAGCCCGGCTTGCGGCTATAATGCCGGCCTTTCCGTTCTTACCTTGCCCGCTTCCGGAGCCCGCATGACCCAGGATCAACTCAAACAGGCCGTAGCCCAGGCCGCCGTCGACTTCATCCTTCCGAAACTCGACGACAAGAGCATCATCGGCGTCGGCACCGGCTCCACCGCCAACTGCTTTATCGACGCCCTGGCCCGGCACAAGGGCGCGTTCGATGGCGCGGTCGCCAGTTCCGAAGCCACCGCCGCGCGCCTCAAGGGCCACGGGATTCCGGTGTACGAGCTGAACACGGTCAGCGACCTGGAGTTCTACATCGACGGCGCCGACGAAAGCGACGAACACCTGAACCTGATCAAGGGCGGCGGCGCAGCCCTGACCCGTGAGAAGATCGTCGCGGCCGTGGCCAAGACCTTCATCTGCATCGCCGACGGCAGCAAACTGGTGCCGGTGCTCGGCGCATTCCCGCTGCCGGTGGAAGTGATCCCGATGGCCCGCAGCCACGTTGCCCGCCAACTGGTGAAGCTGGGCGGCGACCCGGTCTACCGTGAAGGCGTGCTGACCGACAACGGCAACATCATCCTCGACGTGCACAACCTGCAGATCACCAATCCGGTGGAGCTGGAAGCGCAGATCAATGCGATCGTCGGCGTGGTCACCAACGGCCTGTTCGCGGCACGTCCTGCGGATCTGCTGTTGCTGGGTACCAGCGAAGGCGTGAAGACTTTGAAGGCCGAGTAAGCCTGAAGAACCTGTGGGAGCCTGTCCGCTCCCACAGGGGTTCAAAGAAGAATGTCAGTTCTGCTCTGGTTTTCTGAAGACATAAAACAGATTCGGCTCGCTGACCAGATACAACGTCCCGTCATCATCCATCGCAATGCCTTCCGCCTGCGGCACGGTTTTCTTCAGTCCTTGCCGGCCACCGCTCAACGACATCGTGCTCAACGGGCGCCCGTCCACATCCAGTTCCAGAATCAGCCGCGACTCGTCCGACAGCGCCAGCAGATGGCCGCTGCGCTCGTCGTATTGCAGGCTCGACAGGTCACGCACGAACATCCCGGCGTCGCGCTTGGGGTTGTTGATCACATGCACTGCGTAGGACTTTTCCGGGTTGAAGTGCGGAAAGCCGTGCACTTCGTAAATCAGCATCGGGTCGCGCTCCTTGGCCACGAACAGACGCTTGCCCACCGAGTCGTAGGCCAGGCCTTCGAATCCCTTGTTGCCGCTCATGTGCACGCCGAGTGTCATCTGCTCGGCGTCCGCCGCATCGAGGAACGTGGTGTCGTGCTCCAGATGGATCTTGATCAGACGTTGTTGACGCTCATCGCTGATGACGTAGGTATCGGCGCTGATGAATTCCACCGCTTCCGCATCGCCGAAGCCGATCAACGCGACACGGCGCAGGATCTGGCCCTCCAGCGACAGCTCGATCAGCTCGGCATTCTTGTTGGTGACGGTGAACAGGCTTTTGCGCACCGGATCGTAGGTCAGCGCGGAGACGTCATCATTAAGCCCCTCAATGACCCGGGCCTCGATGTCCACCCGGTACTGATCCAGATTGATCGCTTCAATGCTGTGGGGCTGCCAGTGACTTTGCAGATTGAACCAGGCGCGCTCGAACAGACGCAGGTATTGGCCGATCGCGATCAATGCGATCAGGGCAATCACCGAAAGGATGATCAGAAGTGGCTTGGGACGGGCAAATCGACGCATGCGGACAGGGCTCGGGATCAAAACAGGCGGATGAAATATCACGCCTGTCTGAATCGAAGCTTAAAGGCCACTTGCCCCGAACGACAACCTTGCGGCGGCGGGCTGGTTATTTCTGCTTTTCGAAGCGGTAGAACAGGTTCGGTTCGCTGACCATATACAGCGTGCCCTGCTCGTCCATGGTCACGCCTTCGGCACGGGGAATGGTTTTCTTCAGGCCGTTGAAACCGCCGAGCAGGGTCATGAAGCTGACTTGCTCGCCCTTCTCGTCCAGCTCCAGCAGCAGGTGCGAGTCGGCGGACAGCACCAGGGTATGGCCGGTGCGCGGATCGACTGCCAGCGCCGAGAGGTTGCGGATGTCCAGATCGTCGTTCGGCAGCTTCTGCTTGTCGCCGGTGAGGGTCTGGCTGCCGTCGCTTTTCCAGGTGAACAGCGCCGGTGGACGCTCTTCGCCCAGCAACAACTGTTGATTGCGCGGATCCCAGGCAATCGCTTCGAAGGCCTTGTTCTGGTCCTTCGACGGGCCGAGGTCGTATTTCGGGAAATCGTCGCGCTTCAGTTCGCGGGTCGCAGCATCGACCTTGACGATGGACAGCATGTGCTCGCGCTCATCGACAATCGCCACCAGACCATTGCCCAGCACGGTTACACCTTCAGGATTGCTCCAGCCCACCAGCGGCATCTTGCGCAGCACGTCGCCCTGCAAGGTCAGTTCGACCAGGAACGGGTTCTTGCCCATCACCGAAAACAGGGTCTTGCTCTGCGGGTCGTAGGACAGGTCCGAGGCCTCGTCCTTTTCCATGCCCGGCAGCAGTTTGCCGTCGATCACCACCCGATAGTCCGGCAGCCAGACGCTTTCCTTGCGCTCGGTCGGGCTTTCGAAGCGCTCGCGCACCCAGAGCAGGCCGCGGTCGTCCCAATGCATGGCATGCGCCAGACCGTAAGCGGCAGCGACCACCAGCAACAGCCAGTAATACCAGCGCAGGGCGAAACGTGAGCGACGGGCAGGGTTGAGCTGAGTTTGAGATGACATCAGAGGACGCGTTCCGAAAATTCAGGCTATGGGTAATAGCACAAAGAGGCCGGCTCAGACGCCAGGATGACCGGAATTATCCGGACAAGATGTGAAAAAAACGGCAAATGGCGGGATTGCCCTGCGTCTTTGCAGGCTCGATCACAAAACAAAAACGGGAGGTTGCCGGCTTGAGTACTCAACTCGAACCGGCGACCTCCCGCTCGGGAACGCGATGCCCGGATCAGCGCACGCTGCTGGTGAAGCGACTGGCGCCCGGCAGCTCCAGCACGATGTCATCGCCAACGTTCAGCGGCCCCACACCCACCGGCGTACCGGTCAGGATCACGTCACCGGCCTGCAGCGAGAAGCAACCGGCCATGTGCTGGATCATCGGCACGATCGGGTTGAGCATCGCGCTGCTGTTACCGTCCTGGCGCACTTCACCATTGATGGTCAGGCGGATGCCGATGTCGGTCAGGTCGGCAAAGGTGCTGCCGGCCACGAACGGGGCAATCACCGCCGCGCCATCGAACGACTTGGCGATTTCCCACGGCAGGCCCTTGGACTTGAGCTCGGCCTGCTTGTCGCGCAGGGTCAGGTCCAGCGCCGGGGCGAAACCGGAGATCGCGTCCAGCACTTCCTCACGACTTGGCTTGGTCGACAGCGGTTTGCCGATCAACACGGCGATCTCCGCTTCGTAATGCACGGAGCCGCGCTCGGTCGGAATGCTGAAACCGCCTTCCAGCGGTACCACGCAACTGCCCGGCTTGATGAACAGCAGCGGCTCGGTAGGGACCGGGTTGTCCAGTTCCTTGGCGTGTTCGGCGTAATTACGACCGATGCACACCACTTTCCCCAGCGGAAAATGAATCCGCGTACCGTCGACATACTGGTGCTGATAGCTCATTACCGACTCCTGCCTTCATTGATTCATCAGGGATTGCCAATCAAACCGCGAAGATCTTGCCCGGGTTCATGATGCCGTTCGGGTCGAACACCGCCTTGACCGCTTTCATGTATTCGATTTCCACCGGCGAGCGGCTGTAGGTCAAGTAATCGCGCTTGGTCATGCCCACACCGTGTTCGGCGGAGATCGAACCGTTGTACTTCTCGACGGTTTCGAACACCCACTTGTTGACGGTGGCGCACTTGGCGAAAAACTCGTCCTTGCTCAGGTTGTCCGGCTTGAGGATGTTCAGGTGCAGGTTGCCGTCGCCGATGTGGCCGAACCAGACGATTTCGAAATCCGGATAGTGTTTGCCGACGATCGCGTCAATTTCCCGCAGGAACGCCGGGACTTTCGACACGGTGACCGAGATGTCGTTCTTGTACGGCGTCCAGTGGGAGATGGTTTCGGAGATGTACTCGCGCAACTTCCACAGGTTCTGCAACTGGGTTTCGCTCTGGCTCATCACGCCGTCCAGCACCCAGCTCTGCTCCACGCAATGCTCGAAGGTTTCAAGGGCGCTGTTGGCCACTTCTTCAGTGGTCGCCTCGAATTCCAGCAGGGCATAGAACGGGCAATCGGTTTCGAACGGTGCCGGGACATCACCACGGCCCATGACCTTGGCCAATGCCTTGTCGGAGAAGAATTCGAACGCGGTCAGGTCGAGTTTGCCCTGGAAGGCGTGGAGCACCGGCATGATCGAGTCGAAATCGGCGGTGCCGAGAACCATCGCGGTCAGGTTTTTCGGCGCACGATCCAGACGCATGGTGGCCTCGACAACAAACCCGAGGGTGCCTTCGGCGCCGATGAACAGCTGCCGCAGGTCATAACCGGTGGCGTTCTTGATCAGGTCCTTGTTGAGTTCCAGCACATCGCCCTTGCCGGTGACCACTTTCATGCCCGCCACCCAGTTGCGGGTCATGCCGTAGCGAATGACCTTGATCCCGCCGGCATTGGTGCCGATATTGCCGCCAATCTGGCTGGAACCGGCGGAAGCGAAGTCCACCGGGTAGTACAGGTGATGTTCTTCGGCCGCGTTCTGCAATTGCTCGGTGACCACGCCCGGCTGGCACACAGCGGTACGGTCGGTGAGGTTAATGTCGAGAATCTGGTTCATGTAGTCGAACGAGACAACCACTTCACCATTGGCGGCGACGGCAGCGGCGGAAAGGCCGGTGCGGCCGCCCGATGGCACCAGCGCCACTTTATGTTCGTTGGCCCAGCGGACGATGTCCTGCACTTGTTCGATGGTCTTGGGGAACACGATGGCGCTCGGCGCCGGGGCGAAGTGCTTGGTCCAATCCTTGCCATACGCATTCAGGGAGTCGGCATCGGTCAGGACCTTGCCAGGCTCGACCAGGGTCTTCAGTTCATCAATCAGGGCAGGATTGGTCATCGACAGAACTCTCGAACAATTCATGGTCATCCTGAGAACGCTTCACGTCGCAGGAATGAGTGATTAGCGGGGCGGCTATGCTAGCATACCGACCCCGCAGGCCAGTGCCCAACGGCGGTTCTGCGGTGACGGCTTTCTTGTCGTCAAGGTCAATGTCTGTTGACCATTTCCTGCCATTTTTCTCCGGGATACAGGTTTACGCAGATGAGCAAGACTTCTCTCGATAAGAGCAAGATCAAGTTCCTTCTTCTCGAAGGCGTCCACCAATCGGCTGTCGACGTCCTCAAGGCGGCGGGCTACACCAGCATCGAATACCTGACTGGCTCCCTGCCGGAAGACCAGCTCAAGGAAAAGATCGCTGACGCTCACTTCATCGGCATTCGTTCGCGCACCCAACTGACCGAAGAGATCTTCGATCACGCGAAGAAGCTGGTGGCAGTCGGCTGTTTCTGCATCGGCACCAACCAGGTCGACCTGGAAGCGGCCCGCGAGCGCGGCATCGCCGTGTTCAACGCACCGTACTCCAACACCCGCTCCGTGGCCGAGCTGGTGCTGGCCGAAGCGATCCTGCTGCTGCGCGGCATCCCTGAGAAAAACGCTTCCTGCCACCGTGGCGGCTGGATCAAGTCCGCAGCCAACTCCTTCGAGATCCGTGGCAAGAAACTGGGCATCGTCGGCTACGGCTCGATCGGTACTCAGCTGTCGGTCCTGGCCGAAGGTCTGGGCATGCAGGTGTTCTTCTACGACACCGTGACCAAGCTGCCGCTGGGCAACGCGACCCAGGTCGGCAACCTGCACGAGCTGCTGGGCATGTCCGACATCGTCACCCTGCACGTTCCGGAAACCGCTGCGACCCAGTGGATGATCGGCGAGAAGGAAATCCGCGCCATCAAGAAGGGCGGCATCCTGATCAACGCTGCACGCGGCACCGTAGTCGAGCTGGATCACCTGGCCGCCGCGATCAAGGACAAACACCTGATCGGCGCCGCCATCGACGTGTTCCCGGTAGAGCCGCGCTCCAACGACGAAGAGTTCGAAAGCCCGCTGCGTGGCCTGGACAACGTGATCCTGACCCCGCACATCGGCGGCTCCACCGCTGAAGCGCAGGCCAACATCGGTCTGGAAGTGGCAGAAAAACTGGTCAAGTACAGCGACAACGGTACGTCGGTATCGTCCGTGAACTTCCCGGAAGTGGCCCTGCCGGCTCACCCTGGCAAGCACCGTCTGCTGCACATCCACGAGAACATCCCGGGTGTGATGAGCGAGATCAACAAGGTCTTCGCCGAAAACGGCATCAACATCTCCGGTCAGTTCCTGCAGACCAACGAGAAGGTCGGCTACGTGGTGATCGACGTCGACGCCGAGTACTCGGAGCTGGCGCAAGAGAAGCTGCAACACGTCAACGGCACCATCCGTAGCCGCGTGTTGTTCTGATCCGGCGCTGAGCGACAAAAAAGGGAGCCCCTCGGGGCTCCCTTTTTCATGCCGGTGGAAAAATCATTCCACGGTGATGGTGATTTTCTTCGAGACCACGGGTGGATCGAAAGCCATGTGGTTCTTGTCACCCAGCTCCAGCTGCAAGGTGTGCTTGCCTGGCGCCAGTTTGATCTCGGCGAAGGTCTGGGCCTTGCCGAAATGCATGTGGTTGGCGTCGGTCGGCACCACTGCGCCGGCCGGAACGATTTCTTTGGCGTCGATCAGCAGATGGTGGTGACCGGTATTCGGTGTGGCATCACCGGCCGGTGCCAGCGCGACATCCTTGGTGCCGAACTTGACGGTGAAGGTCTGCGAAACCTTTGCTCCGTCTTCGGGAGAAACGATGAACACTTCGGCCCCCTTCGGCGCCGGCGTGGCCGCACTGGCCAGCACCGAAACGCCCATCAGCAAACCAGCCAAAGCAGCACGTGACATGAATGTTTTCATTCTCTTCTCCAGTTTTTCCGTAAAATCCGCGCGGTCATGACAACTTCATGACCATTCGTTGTCGAAGGCACTCGACAACCATAGCAAAGCGAGCCTGACCAACAGGCCGCGACAATGATTTCAAAGGAGTGACCATGCGTTTTCTGCCTGGCCTGATCTGCCTGCTACCCCTTCTGAGCCCGCTGGCTCACGCCGAACTGATTGATGACGTCAACGACCGTGGCGAGTTGCGCATAGCCCTAGAGGCTAATACACCGCCCTTCAATTTCAAGGACGGCGACACACTCACGGGGTTCGAGGTCGAGCTTGGGCAACAGCTGGCCAACGAGCTGGATGTACGCGCCGACTTCATCGTCACCGACGAAGCCGATCTGCTCCAGGGCGTCGAAAGCGGCAAGTACGACGTCGCGCTCAACCACATAGCACTGACCCCGGAACTCAAGGATCGTTTCGACGTGAGCCAACCTTACACGCAGGTCAGTGCGCAACTGCTGGCGAAAAAGGATGAACAGCCCCGCCCGCTGGTGCTGGTCCAGGCGCTGACGGAAGAGAAACCGAAGGTCGGGCCGCCGATGGATCTGGCGATTCCGTTTCAGAAGGGCAACCCGGCGTTTCAGGCGAGCCTTGAGAATGCGTTGCAGCGGATCAGGGCGGATGGGCGGCTGGAGGCGCTGTCGAAGAAGTGGTTGAGCGTGCAGGCCTCTGAAGACCTGAAGTGAGGGTGCCTAGTCGAGCGTCTTGAGCGCTTGTGCAGCCTGCGGCAGTTCGAGTTCGTTGAAGACCTGCACGCCATGGCGCTTGAGCAAAGCAGCCGTGACACCCTCGCCACTCACCTTTACGCCACTGAACGTCCCGTCATAGGTCAGCAGATTCCCGCAGGAAGGACTGTTGGCCTTGAGCACAGCCACACAAATTCCGTGTTTCTGCACCAGCTCCAGCGCCTGGCGGGCGCCATCGAGAAACTGCGCACTGACGTCCTCGCCTTCGGTGGTGATCACCGCCGCAAGGCCATCGAGCACTTCACCGCCCTGCCCGCCCGGAATCTCCGCCGCCGCTCGTGGCGTCGGCAAACCACCAGCGACTTCCGGGCACAACGGTACGACACGCCCCTCGGCAATCCACTGTTCCAGCAGATCGAACGGCCCGCTGGCCCCACCGTCATAACGCACGCGATGGCCGAGCAGGCAGCGACTGACGAGGATCTTCTGCATCTCAGAACGGCTCGTTGCCGCGACGGCGGAACCAGCCGGTCAGCGACAAGCGCTCGCGCTGCGCCGGCAACACTTCGTGGGGCACTTCACCCGAGAGGAACACCACCAGACAACCGCCGGTGGGTTGCACGTCATGGACCCGATCACCATCCAGATACATGCGCAACTGCCCGCCATCCTCCGGCAGCCAGCCGTCGTTGAGGTAGATCACTGCCGAGACCATGCGCCGGTCATCGTCGCGAAAACGGTCGACATGCTTGCGGTAGAACGCACCCGGCGGGTACAGGGCGAAATGGCATTCGAAGTCTTCCAGACCGAGGAACAGCCCGCGATTGAGGGCCTCGCGCAGGCTGTCCATCAAGTTCAGATAACGGTCGCTGGCCTCCGCCTGACCGGGATCGATCCATTGGATATGGTCGCCGCGAATGCCCTCGCGGACCTCCGAAAACGGCCCGCGTCCGACGCCCGCCGGTGCCAGTTCACCTTCGGCCTCACGTTTACGGCACTCGGCGGCCAGCGCGCGGGTCAGATCCGCAGGCAGGAATATGTTCTGCTGCGACCAGCCACGCTCGGCCAGGTCGTCGACGATACGTAACAGCAGCGGGTGTTCAGAGGATATTTGCATGGCGCGCATAGTATGCCTGCGGCAAGAATTCCGACAGAGCCACGCGGCGGCTTGATACGAATTCTCGACAAGTACTGGCACCGCACGGAGAATAGTCCGCTGCCGACAGGAGTCCCTATGCGCCGTTTGCTTTTTTCACTGTTGATGTTCTGCGTTTTGCCCGCCTGGGCAGACGGCCACGACCAGTTGTACAAGGTCGCCGGCTGGCCGGACCAACGTGCGCATTTCAATGACGCCCTGAGCGCCGCGCAACAGCGTTACCAGAGCAGCCTGCCGCCGGCGGTGTTTCAGGCGCTGGTGAACAACAGCAATCAGCGCTTTGCTCCGCAGGCCGTGGATCAACGGGCCGAAGCGCAACTGCGCAAGAACCTCGCCGATCCGAAACCGGCCCTGTCGTTCTTTCAGTCACCGCTGGGCAAGAAGATCGTCGCCGCCGAACTGCTGGCGACCCGTCGCGATCAGTTGGCGAAAAACGCCAAGGGCCTGCCGAAGATGCCGGCCAGTGACAGCCGCCTGCTGATCATCGGCCACCTCGCCCAGGCCTTGCCCGCTCGCGAAGCCGGTGCCGAAGTCAGCCTGGCGATTGCCGGTGTGGCGGCAGACAGCCTGAGTTCGATGATCCCCGGCCTGCTCGGTGGCGGTCAGGCCCAGGGCATGTTGAACGGACAACGTCAGCGCCTGATGGATCAGATCGGTGCCGACCTGAACAACACACTGCTGTACGTTTATCGCGATCTGTCGGATGAAGAGCTGGAAGAGTTCGCGACCTTTGCCGAGTCCACCGAAGGCAAGGCCTACTATCAGGCCGCGCTGTCAGCAATCCGCGCCGGGTTGGCCGTCGGCCAGAGCACCTCGAACCTCAGCCAGTGATCTAGGGATTGCGACCCTTGATCCGCTTGCTCAGAAACTCGAAATACTCCTCGCGCATCTCTGCCGTTTCATTGGCCAGGTGATGCCGCGCCTCGGCCAGCAGCAGAATCTGCGGCCGGTCGAACTTCCATTTCATCACTTGCAGGTTGTGCTGCCAGTCCACGGTCATGTCTGCCTGGCCCTGGACGATCAGCGGCCGGCGCGGACTTTTCTTCGCGTATTCCACCCGCTTGATCCAGCGTGACAGCGCCCCGACCCACGCCGTCGGCAGACGTTTGGGCTGCAACGGATCGGCCTGCAGGAACGGCAGGAAATCCGGATCGTTGGAGTTCTCGCTGAAACGCCGTGCGATGCCCCGGACGAAGGGTCGCAGCAAGTAATAACTGAACTGCGACCAGCCCCAGGCCCGTGGACGCACCAGCGGCGCCAGCAAAATCAACTGGCCCTGGGCCGGGCTGTTCTCACCGTGATTGAGCACGTGATCGACAATGATCGCCCCGCCCGTGCTTTGCCCGCACAGGTGCCACGGCTGCGGCAACGCAATCGAGCGCGCCTCGGCGAACAAACCCTGCAGCGCATCCTGATACTCCGAGAAATCGCGGATGCTCGCCCGTGGGCCGCTCGACAGGCCATGCCCGGGCAAGTCACAGGCAATCACTGCAAACCCCAGATCCAGCGCCCACTCGATCACATGCCGGTAGAGGCCGGTGTGATCGTAAAAACCGTGCACCAGAAACAGCGTGGCCTTGGCCGTTTCCGCCGGCCACCAGCAATGGCTGACGAGTTCATAACCATCGACGTCGAAGCGGCCCATGCCGCGCCAGACATCGCGCTCCGGAAAGTCGGTCTTGTAGAACCGCTGATACGCCTTCGCCTCCTCGGACAACGGCTGCCACTCGGCCAACGGCTTGAGGCTCGCGCGCAGATGATCGGGATCGAAAGCAACAGACATGGGCAATTCCAGAACGGTAAACGGACTTTATCGGCCTGCGATATTCATCTGTAGAAGCAAGCATGGCAAGCTAGCGCGCCTCTGAGGATCGAAAACCATGCGCCCGCCCTACCGCACCGCACTGTTTGCCAGCCTGCTCGCCATCGTGTGTGCCGGTGTGCTGTGGGCTGCGTACGACTGGTTTCAGGGCCGCTATCTGCGGGCGTTCAGCGAACATACGGCGGTGTTTTCGGGCGATCCGCTGCGTCTGCCCGACGACCTCGCCGGCCCCGGCAATATCCGCCTGGTGCACTTCTGGGACCCGGCCTGCCCGTGCAACGTCGGCAATCAACAGCACCTGACCGAAATGGTCGAACAGTTCGGCCCCAAGGGCGTGGAGTTCTTCGCCGTGCAGAAGGCCGGCAGCCACGGCCAGTTGCCCGCCACTCTCAGCAACCTCAAGACCATCGCAGTGCTGCCCGGCTCTGAACAGATCCCCGCCAGCCCCGCCGTGGCGATCTGGGACCGCAGCGGCAAACTGGCTTACTTCGGCCCCTACAGCGAAGGACTGACCTGCAACTCCAGCAACAGTTTTATCGAACCGATCCTGCAGGCATTGAGTGATGATCGTCCGGTGAATGCCACTCACACGCTGGCGGTCGGTTGCTACTGCCCGTGGCCGGTGGAGACGAAGTAAGGCATTCCGGACATTTCAAGGACAGCGATGCACGGCACACGAGGCGTGTGCTAATTGTTTGCAGCCCGACGGGCGGCAATCCCGAATGCACAAGGAGTCACCATGAAACGCGTCTTCACCGTTCTTGCCTTGCTCATCGTTGTCCTGCTCGCCGCCGGCGGCTGGTACGTGTACAGCAAGCAACCGACGCGTCAGGGCCAGGTGGAACTGCGCAACCTGCAAGGCTCGGTGACCGTGCGTTACGACGAGCGCGGCGTGCCGCACATCCGTGCTGAAAACGAAACAGATCTCTATCGCGCCCTCGGCTACGTGCACGCCCAGGACCGGCTGTTCCAGATGGAAGCCATGCGCCGCTTGGCCCGGGGCGAACTGGCCGAAGTGCTGGGACCGAAACTGCTCGACACCGACAAGTTGTTCCGCAGCCTGCGCATTCGTGAACGTGCCGCCAGTTACGTGGCCGGTCTCGACAAGCAGTCGCCGCCGTGGAAGGCCCTGCAAGCCTATCTGGACGGCATCAACCAGTATCAGGACTCGCACGCCGCCCCTGTCGAGTTCGACGTGCTGGGCATCCCCAAGCGGCCTTTCACTGCCGAAGACACCATCAGCGTCGCCGGATACATGGCTTACAGCTTCGCCGCCGCGTTTCGCACCGAGCCGCTGCTGACCTACGTGCGCGATCAGTTGGGTGCCGACTACCTCAACGTCTTCGACCTCGACTGGCAGCCCAAGGGTGTGCTCGCAAAGGGCCGCGCCGGCACCGCACCGGCCCTCGCTGCCGATGACTGGAAAGACCTGAACGCCCTCGCCCGCCTCAGCGAACAGGCACTGATCGACAACGGCCTGCCGCAGTTCGAAGGCAGCAACGCCTGGGTGATCGCCGGCAGTCGCAGCAAGGGCGGCAAGGCATTGTTGGCCGGCGACCCGCACATCCGCTTCTCGGTGCCGTCGGTGTGGTACGAAGCGCAGCTGTCGGCGCCGGGTTTTGAGCTTTACGGCCATCATCAGGCACTGGTGCCGTTTGCGTTCCTGGGGCACAACCTGGATTTCGGCTGGAGCCTGACCATGTTCCAGAACGATGACCTGGACCTGATCGCCGAGAAGGTCAATCCGGACAACCCGAATCAGGTCTGGTATCACGGCCAGTGGACCGACATGGTCAGCACCGAGCAGCAGATCGCGGTGAAAGGCCAGGCGCCGGTGACTATCACCCTGCGCCAGTCGCCCCACGGGCCGATCGTCAACGACGCCCTCGGCAGCGCCGCCGGAAAAACCCCGATTGCGATGTGGTGGGCGTTCCTCGAAACACCGAACCCGATCCTCGAAGGCTTCTACCAGCTCAACCGCGCCGACACCCTGGCCAAGGCCCGTGCCGCAGCAGCCAAGGTGCAGGCACCGGGGCTGAACATCGTCTACGCCAACGCCAAGGGCGATATCGCCTGGTGGGCTTCGGCGCTGCTGCCCAAGCGGCCGGCCGGGGTCAAACCCGAGTTCATCCTCGATGGCAGCAGCAATCAGGCGGACAAGGACGGCTACTTCCCGTTCAGCGCCAACCCGCAGGAAGAGAACCCGGCGCGGGGCTATATCGTCTCGGCCAACTTCCAGCCCGTATCGCCGACCGGCATGGAGATTCCCGGTTACTACAACCTCGCCGACCGTGGCCAGCAACTTAACCGCCAGCTCGCCGACAAGAATGTGAAGTGGGATAACGAAGCCAACCAGAAGCTGCAACTGGGCACCACCACCGGCTATGGCCCGCGCGTGCTGGCGCCGTTGTTGCCGGTACTGCGTGAAGTGGTGACCGACCAGGCGCAGCTGAAACTGGTCGAGCAACTGGCGCAGTGGCAAGGCGACTACCCGCTGGATTCGGTCAGCGCGACGGTGTTCAACCAGTTCCTCTACGACCTGGCCGACGCGGCGATGCGCGATGAGCTGGGTAACGACATGTTCGAGACTCTGCTGTCGACCCGGGTGCTCGACGCAGCGCTGCCGCGACTGGCGGCGAACGCCGACTCACCGTGGTGGGACAACCGCAACACCCCGGGCAAGGAAACTCGCGCCGACACCGTGCGCACCGCGTGGCAGGCCAGCATCACGCACCTGAAACAGACCCTCGGCGACGATGCCTCCGGCTGGCAATGGGGCAAGGCCCACACGCTGACCCATGGTCATCCGCTGGGGCAGCAGAAGCCGCTGGACCGGATTTTCAATGTCGGCCCGTTCGCCGCACCCGGCTCCCACGAAGTACCGAACAACCTCTCGGCGAAGATCGGCCCGGCGCCGTGGCCGGTGACCTACGGCCCGTCGACCCGGCGGCTGGTGGACTTCGCTGATCCGGCCCACAGCCTGACCATCAACCCGGTCGGCCAGAGCGGCGTGCCGTTCGACAGCCACTATGACGATCAGGCGGAGGCGTATGTGGACGGGCTGTATGTGCAGGCGCATTTCAGTGATGAAGAGGTGACGGCGAATACGCGCAGTACCTTGAAGCTGTTACCGGCGCGGGCGGCGCAATAAGCGCCGCTCAAACCATCGCCGCGAAGTTCAGCCGAAACTGCTGCGGCGTCACCCCCAGCCGGCGGTTGAACACGCTGCGCATGTGTTGCGCATCGCGAAACCCGCATTGATACGCCACGGTCTTCAGCGGCGCAGTGGTGCTTTCCAGCATCACCCGCGCCGCATCCACCCGCGCCCGCTCGACGAACTCCGCCGGGGTGACTTTCGCCTCCCGGGCAAACACCCGGGAGAAATTCCGCGCACTCATGTTGGCGGCATTCGCCAGGTCGGCGATGGTCAGGTCGCCGGTGAGGTTGGCCAACACGTATAGCTGCACCATCGCCACCGCCGACGTCGGTTCGGCGTGGGGCGTGAGGAACGGGCTGAACTGCGACTGCCCGCCCGAGCGCTGGGTGAACACTACCAGCCGCTTGGCCACGCTCAGCGCCACTTCGGCTCCGTAATCACGCGCCAGCAGGTACAGCGACAGGTCGATCCCCGCCGTCACCCCCGCCGAGGTGTAGAGCTGGCCATCCTCGACGTACAACCGATCGGCTTCGACCCGGCTCGACGGGCACAACTGCGCCAGCGCCTCGGCGTCATTCCAGTGGGTGGTGACCGTGCGCCCCTCCAGCAACCCGGCACGGGCGAGCATGAACGCGCCGTTGCAGATCGAACCAAAACGCCGCGCCCGCCCGCAAGCCTCGCGCAACCACGCATCGAACGCCTCGCCGAAATCCAGGAACGGCAACTGCGGTCCGCCGGCCACCAGCAGCAAGTCATAAGCTTCCCGCACGTCGCTGAAGTGCCGATGCGCACTCAGGGTCAGCCCGTTGGAACACGCCATTGGCCCGCGCTCGACGCCGATCACCTCGAGCCGGTAATGATCCTCCGCCGCCAAAAAACGATTCGCCTCGGCGAACACATCCATGGGCCCGCTGACGTCCAGCGCCTGCACGCCGGGGAACACCACGATGGCGACGGTTTTGTTCATGGCGATGTCGGCTCCCTGGGAATGGCGAATCAGCGCCAACCCTAGCCAATCCGCGCCGCAGAAGCGAGCTGGCACGATTTGCAGGTGGAATGGCAAGGATCGCAGCCATGGATCGATTGTCCGGTTTTGCCCCCGGGAACAGACTTTCTCCATCAGCGCCGCAACGGCGTTTTCGACGAGGAAGCTCAACATGACCACGACCATCGCCGGTATCAAGATTCCCGACAGCGCCCTCGCCCGGGCCACCACCGAGTACATCCGCGACATCGAATCCGACCTGCTCTACCACCACTCGCGCCGGGTGTTTCTGTTCGGTGCCTTGAGCGGCGAACGCCGGCAACTGGCCTACGATCCGGAGTTGCTGTACGTCGGCGCGATGTTTCACGATCTGGGCCTGGTCGACGGCCACCGCAGCGATGACGAACGTTTCGAAGTGGATGGCGCCAACGCGGCGGCGGCTTTTCTCAAGCCTTACGGGTTGAGCGACGACGACATCGAGCAGGTCTGGCTGTCGATCGCCCTGCACACCACGCCGGGCGTGCCGAAGCATTTGCGTCCGACCGTGGCGCTGGTGACCGCAGGCGTCGAGATGGATGTGCTGGGCATGGATTACGCGGCGTTCACCACGGTGCAGCGCGAGGCGGTGGTGCATGCGCACCCAAGGGGCGAGGGTTTCAAGGAGTGCATCATCTGCGCGTTTGCCGACGGCTTGCGTCATCGCCCTCAGACCACGTTCGGCAATGTGAAGACCGATGTGCTGAAAGATCAGATGCCGGGGTTCAAGCCGATGAATTTCGTCGAGGTCATTCGCCAGTCTCCGTGGATTTCCTGACGGGCATAAAAAACCTCGCGGCCGTTACCGGTCGCGAGGTTTTTTGTGTTTGCAGACTTAAGCCGCTTCCGGCGCCTGCGCCCGGCGCACGTCCGGTTGTTTCCACGAATCGGCAGCGCCTTCTTCGATGGCTTGCTGGATCGCCTTGCGGCGCGACTCTTCGGCACGGCGGCTGAAGAACCAGACCATGAAGGTCACCAGCGACACCGCCAGCAGAATCAGGCTGGCCACGGCGTTGATCTCGGGCTTCACGCCCAGACGCACCGCCGAGAACACTTCCATCGGCAGGGTCGTCGAGCCCGGGCCGGACACGAAGCTCGCCAGCACCAGGTCGTCCAGCGACAGGGCGAACGACATCATGCCGCCCGCTGCCAGCGACGGCGCGATCATCGGGATGGTGATCAGGAAGAACACCTTCCACGGCCGCGCACCCAGGTCCATCGCAGCCTCTTCGATCGACAGGTCCAGCTCACGCAGACGCGCCGACACCACCACCGCCACATACGCCGCACAGAACGTGGTGTGGGCGATCCAGATGGTGACGATGCCACGCTCCTGGGGCCAGCCGATCATCTGTGCCATGGCCACGAACAGCAGCAACAGCGACAGACCGGTAATCACCTCGGGCATTACCAGCGGCGCGGTGACCAGTCCACCGAACAGCGTGCGGCCCTTGAAGCGGGTGATGCGGGTCAGCACGAAGGCCGCCAGCGTACCCAGAGCCACCGCCGCGACGGCGGTGTAGCAGGCGATTTCCAGCGAGCGCACCACCGAGCCCATCAACTGGGTGTTGTCGAGCAGGCCGACGTACCACTTGATCGACCAGCCGCCCCACACCGTTACCAGTTTCGAGGCGTTGAACGAGTAGATCACCAGGATCAGCATCGGCAGGTAGATGAACAACAGGCCGAGCACCAGCATCAGGCTGGAGAAACGGAAGCGCTTCATTCTTTACCCTCCATTTCCTTGGCCTGACTGCGGTTGAACAGGATGATCGGCACGATCAGGATCGCCAGCATCACCACCGCCAGGGCGGACGCCACCGGCCAGTCACGGTTGTTGAAGAACTCTTGCCAGAGCACTTTACCGATCATCAGGGTTTCCGGACCGCCGAGCAGTTCCGGGATCACGAACTCGCCCACCACCGGGATGAACACCAGCATGCAGCCGGCGATGATCCCGTTCTTGGACAGCGGAACGGTGATTTTCCAGAAGCTGTTGAAGGTACTCGAACCCAGGTCGGACGCAGCTTCCAGCAGGCTGGTGTCGTGCTTCACCAGGTTGGCGTACAGCGGCAGGATCATGAACGGCAGGTACGAATAGACGACGCCGATGTACACCGCGAGGTTGGTGTTGAGGATCTGCAGCGGCTCGTCAATCAAGCCCATGCTCATCAGGAAACCGTTGAGCAGGCCGTTGTTGCTGAGGATGCCCATCCACGCGTAAACGCGGATCAGGATCGCGGTCCAGGTCGGCATCATGATCAGCAGCACCAGCACCGTCTGCACTTCCTTGCGGGCGCTGGCGATGGCATAGGCCATCGGGTAGCCGATCAGCAGGCACAGCAGCGTGCTGAAGAACGCCATCTTCAGCGAACCGAGGTACGCCGAAATGTACAGTTCGTCGTCGCCGAGCATCGCGTAGTTGCCCAGGTTCAGCAGCAACTGCAGCTTCTGCTCGGCGTAGGTGTAGATCTCGGTGTACGGCGGGATGGCCACGTCCGCTTCGGCGAAGCTGATCTTCAGAACAATGAAGAACGGCAGCATGAAGAACAGGAACAGCCAGATGAACGGCACCCCGATGACCAGTTGGCGGCCACCGGGAATTATTCGATTGAGCCGGCGTTTGAATTTGCGCATGTTCATGAGCGAAGTACCACGCCGCTGTCATCTTCCCAGTACACGTAGACCTGATCGCCCCAGGTCGGACGTGCGCCACGACGTTCCGCGTTGGCCACGAACGACTGCACCAGCTTGCCGCTCGGCAATTCGACGTAGAACACCGAGTGCCCGCCGAGGTAGGCGATGTCGTGCACCTTGCCGCTGGACCAGTTGTATTCGCAGGTCGGCATTTCGGCGGTGACCAGCAGTTTTTCCGGACGGATCGCGTAGGTCACGGACTTGTCCTGCACCGAGGTGCTGATGCCGTGGCCGACGTAGATCTGCCGGTCGAGGTCCTTGCAGGTGATGGTCGCGTGGCCTTCGGCGTCGTCGATCACTTCGCCTTCGAAGATGTTCACGTTACCGATGAATTCGCAGACCAGACGGCTGGTCGGGGTTTCGTAGATGTCGATCGGGCTGCCGATCTGGGCGATCCAGCCCAGGTGCATGATCGCGATGCGCTCGGCCATGGTCATGGCCTCTTCCTGGTCGTGGGTCACCATCACGCAGGTCACGCCGACGCGCTCGATGATCTCAACCAGTTCCAGCTGCATCTGCGAACGCAGCTTTTTGTCGAGTGCGCCCATCGGCTCGTCGAGCAGCAGCAGCTTCGGCCGTTTGGCCAGGGAGCGCGCCAGCGCCACACGCTGACGCTGGCCGCCGGACAACTGGTGCGGCTTGCGCTTGGCGTACTGGCTCATCTGCACCAGTTTGAGCATCTCGGCCACACGGGCGTCGATCTCGGCTGCCGGGATCTTGTCCTGCTTCAAACCGAACGCGATGTTCTGCGCCACGGTCATGTGCGGGAAAAGGGCGTACGACTGGAACATCATGTTGATCGGTCGCTCGTACGGCGGCATGTCGGTGATGTCGACGCCGTCGAGGAAAATGCGCCCCTCCGTGGGCCGTTCGAACCCTGCCAGCATCCGCAGCAGAGTGGATTTGCCCGATCCCGAACCGCCGAGCAGGGCGAAGATTTCGCCCTTCTTGATTTCCAGGGACACATCGTCCACGGCAACCGTCTCGTCGAACTTCTTCGTGACCCGGTCGATTTTAACCAGCACCTGTTTCGGTGTCTGGTCGCCCTCGAGGGCTTTCTTATAGGCGCCGGAGGCAACTGCCATTTACGAAACTCCCAGAAAAAAAAGAGTGCAGTTCGCCCACGCAAGACGAACCCAGGATGGTTTGCGCGTTATTTACCCGACTTGACCTTGGTCCAGCTGCGGGTCATCAAACGCTGAATATTCGGTGGCAACTCGATCGACACATAGGTCTTGTCGAGGACGGCCTGCGGTGGATAAACCGCTTCGTCGGTGCGGATGGACTGCTCCATCAGCTTGTCCGAACCCGGGTTGGGGTTGGCGTAACCGACGTAATCACTGACCTGGGCGATCACCTCAGGTTTCAGCAAATAGTTGATGAAGGCGTGGGCCTCTTTGACGTTGGCCGAATCCTTCGGAATCGCCAGCATGTCGAACCAGAGCGCGCCGCCCTCTTTCGGAATGGCGTAGGCGATGTTGACGCCCTTCTTGGCTTCTTCGGCACGGTGCTTGGCCTGGAAGATGTCGCCGGAGAAACCGATGGCCACGCAGATGTCGCCGTTGGCCAGGTCACCGATGTATTTCGAGGAGTGGAAGTAGGTCACGTAAGGACGCACCGCCAGCAATTTGGCCGTGGCTTTCTCGTAATCCTTGGGATCGGTGCTGTTGGCGTTCAGACCCATGTAGTTGAGCACGGTCGGCATCATTTCATCGGCCGAATCGAGGAACGCCACGCCGCAGCTGTGCAGCTTCTTGATGTTCTCGGGTTCGAACAGCACGCTCCATGAGTCGATCTTGTCGACGCCGAGCACGGCCTTCACTTTGTCGACGTTGTAGCCGATGCCGTTGGTGCCCCACAGGTACGGCACGGCGTACTGGTTGCCCGGATCGTTCTGTTCCAGGCGCTTGAGCAGCACCGGGTCGAGATTGGCGTAGTTCGTCAGTTGCGTCTTGTCGAGCTTCTGGAACGCGCCCGCCTTGATCTGCTTGCCGAGGAAGTGGTTCGACGGCACGACCACGTCGTAACCGGTGCGCCCGGCGAGCAGTTTGCCTTCCAGGGTTTCGTTGGAATCGAACACGTCGTAGACCGGTTTGATCCCGGTTTCTTTCTGGAAATCGGCCAGGGTGGTCTCGCCGATGTAATCCGACCAGTTATAAATATGCACAGTACCGGCGGCTTGGGCACCGACAGCGAACGTCAGGCCGGCAGCGGCCAGCAGGGCATTGCGCAAAGAAGAAAAAATAGGCAAGTGGAGGTCCTCTAATTTAGTTGGGCCCAAGTTGCCCCGCGCTGCATGACAGTCACGGTTGCCCGGCAACAAAACCGGCGCGCAACTTACCCTCGAAAAACCGTTCCAGCAAAACTTTCTGTCATTTAATTGCACCGCTGGCCGCCCGGGTGAAGGCGACGGCCAGCGGTTGCGGCTTCAAACCGGCTTATTTGCCGGATTTGATCTTGGTCCAGCTGCGCGTCATTTCACGCTGGGTTGCCGCCGGCAGATCGGCGATGGCATACAGCTTGGCCTGCACGTCGGCTGGCGGGTAGATGCCTGGATCGCTGGTGATGTCTTTCTCTACCAGTGGTGTTGCAGCAGCGTTACCGTTCGGGAAACGTACGGCGTTGGTGATGCCGGCCATGACTTCAGGCTTCTGCAGGAAGGTCATGAACTTGTAGGCGCCTTCAACGTTTTCGGCATCCTTCGGAATGGCGACCATGTCGAAGAAGCTGCCAGCGCCTTCCTTCGGAATGGCGTAGCTGACTTTCACCTTGTCACCGGCCTCGGCGGCACGGGACTTGGCCTGCTGCACGTCACCCGAGTAGCCGACCGCTACGCAGATGTTGCCGTTGGCCAGGTCCGAGATGTACTTGGAGGAGTGGAAGTAGGTGATCGAAGGACGAATCTTGAGGAACAGGTCCTCGGCTTTCTTGATGTCTTCTTTCTTCTGGGAGTCGGTTGGCAGGCCCAGGTAGTGCAGCGCGACCGGCAGCATTTCGGTCGGCGAATCGAGGAAGCTCACGCCGCAGCCCTTGAGCTTGGCGATGTTTTCCGGCTTCAGCAGCACGTCCCAGGAATCGATCTTGTCGACGCCCAGCGCAGCCTTGACCTTCTCCGGGTTGTAGCCGATGCCGATCGAACCCCACATGTACGGGAAGGCGTGCTTGTTGTCCGGGTCGCTGACCGACACGGCCTTGAGCAGGTCCTGGTTCAGGTTCTTCCAGTTAGGCAGCTTGGAGCGATCCAGTTCCTGGTACACACCGGCCTTGATCTGCTTGGCCAGGAAGTTGTTGGACGGCACGACCACGTCGTAGCCGGACTTGCCCGCCAGCAGCTTGGCTTCCAGGGTTTCGTTGGAATCGAATACGTCGTAGACCACCTTGATCCCCGACTCTTTCTCGAAGTTCGCGATGGTGTCCGGAGCGATGTAGTCGGACCAGTTGTAGACGTGCAGCACTTTGTCGTCCGCGTGAACCGCGCCCGCCATCATGCCCGCGACGGACAGGGCCAGAAGAGTCTTGCCAGCAAGCTTTTTACCTAATGCCTTCATGCGTCATGCTCCAAATTTTTCTTTTTTGAACCACTTTGTTCAGCGGCCGAACCCGGACAACTGGAACCGCGGCTAGTCTGGCAAGATACGAGGCGGTCTTTCAAGAAAAGACCAGCCTTTCCAACTGCTCCGAGCGACAGCGCAACAGCTCCATCGCTCAGAGCCTAGCACTTAGCCCTGCAATGCACTGAGGGTCAGGTCCAGGCACTTGCGTGCCTTTGTAACCAGCTCATCGATCTCCGCCTTGCTGATCACCAGCGGCGGCGCAATGATCATGGTGTCGCCCACGGCGCGCATGATCAGTCCGTTGTCGAAGCAGAACTGGCGGCAGATCATGCCCACACCCTTGCCTTCGTAGCGCTTGCGAGTGGCCTTGTCCTGCACCAGCTCGATGGCCCCCAGCAGACCGACTCCGCGTACTTCCCCCACCAACGGGTGATCGTTCAGTTCGCGCAGACGTTTCTGCAAATACGGTGCCGTTTCGTTGTGCGCGTTCTCGATAATTTTTTCGTCGCGCAGGATCCGGATGTTTTCCAGACCCACCGCCGCCGCCACCGGGTGACCGGAGTAGGTGAAGCCGTGGTTGAAATCGCCACCCTCGTTGAGCACCGCCACCACTTCGTCGCGCACGATCAGGCCACCCATCGGGATGTAGCCGGACGTCAGGCCTTTAGCGATGGTCATCATGTGCGGCTTGAGGTCGTAGAAATCGCTGCCGAACCATTCACCGGTACGGCCGAAACCGCAGATCACTTCGTCCGCCACGAACAGGATGTCGTACTTGGCGAGGATTTCCTTGATGCGCGGCCAGTAGGTGTCTGGCGGAATGATCACGCCGCCGGCGCCCTGGATCGGCTCGGCAATGAAGGCACCGACGTTGTCGACGCCGACTTCCAGAATCTTCTCTTCCAGCTGATTGGCCGCCCAGATCCCGAATTCTTCCGGGGTCATGTCGCCGCCTTCGGCGAACCAGTACGGCTGGGCGATGTGGACGATGCCCGGAATCGGCAGGTCGCCCTGTTCGTGCATGTAGGTCATGCCGCCCAGGCTGGCGCCGGCCACGGTGGAACCGTGGTAGCCGTTCTTGCGGCTGATGATGACTTTCTTGTTCGGCTGGCCCTTGATCGCCCAGTAGTGGCGAACCATGCGCAGCATGGTGTCGTTGCCTTCGGAGCCGGAGCCGGTGAAGAACACGTGGTTCATGCCTTCCGGCGCCACGTCTGCGATGGCCTTGGCCAGTTCCAGTGCCGGCGGGTGCGCGGTCTGGAAGAACAGGTTGTAGTAAGGCAGTTCGCGCATCTGCTTCGCGGCAGCACCCGCCAGCTCATCGCGGCCATAACCGATCGCCACGCACCACAGACCCGCCATGCCATCGAGGATCTTGTTGCCCTCGCTGTCCCACAGGTACACGCCCTTGGCGTTGGTGATGATCCGTGGACCCTTTTCTTTCAGCTGCTTGAAGTCGCTGAACGGGGCCAGGTGGTGCTCGCTGCTGAGGGCTTGCCACTCACGGGTTTGCGGGTTGTTGCTGGTCATGCCAATTCTCCTTGTTATCGGTGAAGGCGCGGCGGCTGGCCACCGCGCCCGGCGTATCAGACGGCGAAGAGCAGGTACTCACGCTCCCAGGAACTGATCACGCGCTTGAAGTTTTCATGCTCGGCCCGCTTGACCGCGACGTAGCCGGTGATGAAGGTCTTGCCCAGGTATTTCTCGATGGTTGCGCTGTTTTCCATACGCTCCAGCGCGTCTTCGATGGTCAGCGGCAGGCGCAGGTTGCGGCGCTCGTAACCACGGCCCACCACTGGCGCGCTCGGGTTGATGCCTTCGACCATGCCGATGTAGCCGCAGAGCAGGCTCGCGGCAATCGCCAGGTACGGGTTGGCGTCGGCGCCCGGCAGGCGGTTTTCCACCCGGCGGTTCTGCGGGCCGGCATCCGGGACGCGCAGGCCCACGGTGCGGTTTTCTTCGCCCCACTCCACGTTCACCGGTGCCGAGGTGTCCGGCAGGAAGCGGCGGAACGAGTTGACGTTCGGTGCGAACAGCGGCAGCAGCTCCGGGATCAGCTTCTGCAGGCCACCGATGTGGTGCAGGAACAGCTGGCTCATGGTGCCGTCGTCATTGGAGAACACGTTCTTGCCGGTCTCGATGTCGATGATGCTCTGGTGCAGGTGCATCGCACTGCCCGGCTCGCCGGTCATCGGTTTGGCCATGAAGGTCGCGGCCACGTTGTGCTTGAGGGCGGCCTCACGCATGGTGCGCTTGAACACCAGAATCTGGTCGGCCAGGGACAGGGCATCACCGTGACGGAAGTTGATTTCCATCTGCGCGGTGCCGTCCTCGTGGATCAACGTGTCGAGGTCCAGCTCCTGCAATTCGCACCAGTCGTAGACGTCTTCGAACAGCGGATCGAACTCGTTCGCCGCTTCGATGGAGAACGACTGGCGACCGATTTCCGGACGACCGGAACGGCCGACCGGCGGCTGCAATGGATAGTCAGGGTCGTCGCTGCGTTTGGTCAGGTAGAACTCCATTTCCGGCGCCACGATTGGCTGCCAGCCCTTGTCGGCATAGAGTTTCAGGACTTTCTTGAGCACGTTGCGCGGCGACAGCTCGATCGGGTTACCTTGCTTGTCATAGGTGTCGTGGATCACCTGGGCGGTCGGTTCGATGGCCCATGGCACCAGGTACACGGCGTTCTGGTCGGGGCGGCAGATCATGTCGATGTCGGCCGGGTCGAGCAGTTCGTAATAGATGTCGTCTTCGACGTAGTCGCCGGTCACGGTCTGCAACAGAACGCTTTCTGGCAGGCGCATGCCTTTTTCGGCGATGAACTTGTTGGTCGGCGAGATCTTGCCCCGGGTGATGCCGGTCAAGTCGCCGATCATGCATTCGACTTCTGTGATCTTGTGGTCTTTCAACCAATCGGTGAGCTGGTCGAGGTTGTTGCTCATAAATGCCTCTGGGCTGAGTCTCCTGACACGTGTCAGGCAGGTTTGACGCACGGGGCGTCGCGTTAAAGGGGGCTTGTTTGCGCGCAGTACCGGCTTACGCCTGGCACCGCGCATCGACAATGAAGGAGGAGCTTACCTGCCCTTTACGCTGGCGTTGCATTTCCTGTGCACATCCAGTGTGTGCAGAATCACGGGCACGGCGACGGGCGCGGTGCAGGCCGGGAGCAGGAAAGAGATCTATATTGAAAGGAGAACCGCTGAAGAGGATGCCCTTCCCCGCGTCCAGAATATCGGACGCCGGCGCCTGATCCGCCATGGACAAAGAGATCGCTGGCAGAATGCGAGCCTGGCTGTCGGCTGCGCTGCGGACGGACGTGTCGCCACTGATGTGATAAGCATGCAGACCGTACTGCACGGAGCAGTCGGTGACGCCGATTAACGGCAGGCGAGACATGAAGCACCCCGGTATTATTGCTGTTATGGGTTTGACCCGAGCTTAGCCTTGTTCATTTTTTTACACAACACCCCCGTAAAAAATACAACACGGCCTGCTCAAGCCTGCGGGTGGCGCGTCTTTCACGGATAAAAAAATGCCCCAAAGTGCCCCATAAATGCCCTCGCGGCGCTTTTTCGGGGCAAAAAAGGCCTCGCTTGACTTCGGCATGCCGTTCGGGTTGACTGAAACCAGAAAAGATCAATGATTGATATTTTTAACAACAAAGGTGTTGCATCATGTCGGTACCCCCGCGTGCCGTTCAGCTTAACGAAGCGAACGCGTTCCTTAAGGAACATCCTGAGGTTCTGTACGTTGACCTTCTGATTGCGGATATGAATGGTGTGGTGCGCGGCAAGCGCATCGAACGCACCAGCCTCCACAAGGTTTACGAGAAAGGCATCAACCTGCCGGCCTCTCTATTTGCTCTGGATATCAATGGTTCGACGGTGGAAAGCACCGGCCTGGGCCTGGACATCGGCGACGCCGACCGTATCTGCTATCCAATCCCCGATACCCTGTGCAACGAGCCATGGCAGAAGCGCCCGACCGCGCAACTGCTGATGACCATGCACGAACTCGAAGGCGACCCTTTCTTCGCCGATCCGCGCGAAGTGCTCCGTCAAGTTGTTGCAAAGTTTGACGAGTTGGGCTTGACCATCTGCGCCGCATTCGAACTCGAGTTCTACCTGATCGACCAGGAAAACGTGAACGGCCGCCCTCAGCCGCCACGCTCGCCGATCTCCGGCAAACGCCCGCATTCGACCCAGGTCTACCTGATCGACGACCTCGACGAATACGTCGACTGCCTCCAGGACATTCTGGAAGGTGCGAAAGAGCAAGGCATCCCGGCCGACGCCATCGTCAAGGAAAGTGCCCCGGCGCAGTTCGAAGTGAACCTGCACCACGTCGCCGACCCGATCAAGGCCTGCGACTACGCGGTACTGCTCAAGCGTCTGATCAAGAACATCGCCTACGACCATGAAATGGACACCACCTTCATGGCCAAGCCGTACCCTGGCCAGGCAGGCAACGGTCTGCATGTGCACATTTCGGTTCTCGACAAAGATGGCAAAAACATTTTTGCCAGCGAGGATCCCGAGCAGAACGCCGCGCTGCGTCACGCGATCGGCGGTGTGCTCGAGACCCTGCCCGCGCAGATGGCTTTCCTCTGCCCCAACGTCAACTCCTACCGTCGTTTCGGCGCACAGTTCTACGTGCCGAACTCGCCGAGCTGGGGCCTGGACAACCGCACCGTGGCCCTGCGCGTACCGACCGGCTCCGCCGATGCGGTCCGCCTGGAACACCGCGTTGCCGGCGCCGACGCCAACCCGTACCTGTTGATGGCTTCGGTACTGGCGGGCGTGCATCACGGCCTGACCAACAAGATCGAGCCACCGGCCCCGACCGAAGGCAACAGCTACGAGCAGAACGAGCAGAGCCTGCCGAACAACTTGCGTGATGCCCTGCGCGAGCTGGACGACAGCGAGGTGATGGCCAAGTACATCGATCCGAAATACATCGATATCTTCGTCGCCTGCAAGGAAAGCGAGCTGGAGGAGTTCGAACACTCCATCTCCGACCTTGAGTACAACTGGTACCTGCACACCGTTTAAGCGGACTGCAGCACATGAAAACGCCGTTGGCTTCACAGCCCGCGGCGTTTTTTTATTGGCCTCTGTGGCAGAGATTCAAGCTCTGCGTACAATGCCCGCTGCCCCGCAGGAGACTTTCATGACGCGTCCCGCCCCCGTCCGCAAACCCCGTGCCCGCAGTCAGGCGCGAATCGATTCGATACTCGACGCCGCGCGCACGCTGCTGGCCGCCGAGGGCGTGGCGAGCCTGTCGGTCTACAGCGTCGCCGAGCGCGCGCAGATCCCGCCCTCCTCGGTCTACCATTTCTTCGCCAGCGTCCCGGCGTTGCTCGAAGGTCTGACGGCGGATGTTCACGCGGCCTTCCGAGCCTGCCTGCAAGCACCGATCGATCACGATGCCCTGCGCGACTGGCGCGACCTGTCCCGGCTGGTCGAGCAACGGATGCTGGAGATCTACGACGAAGACGCCGCCGCCCGCCAACTGATCCTCGCGCAACACGGCCTCACCGAAGTCACCCAGGCCGACCGCCAGCATGACCTCGAACTCGGCGACCTGATGCACAAGCTGTTCGATCATCACTTCGAACTGCCCAAGCTGCCGGATGACGTGGACGTGTTTGCGCTGGCAATGGAGCTGGGCGACCGCGTCTACGCCCGCTCGGTGCAGCAGCACGGGCAGATCACCCCGCGCATGGCCGAGGAAGGGATGCGGGTGTTCGATGCCTACATCGGGCTGTATCTGCCGCCGTACCTGCCCAAGCGGGTTCTCTAGCGCATTCGCCGGCCTCATCGCGAGCAAGCGCTCCCACAGGTTCAGTGCCACCCACAGATTCTGCGAGCACCACAAATCACTGTGGGAGCGAGCTTGCTCGCGAAGGCAGCACCACCGATCTCAAGCCATGAAAAAACCCCGAAGGGCTCACACCCTTCGGGGTTGTTTTTTACTCACAGGCTTACAACTTGGCGATGGACACCTCGGTGGATTTCACGAAGGCGATCACTTCGCTGCCGACCTCCAGCTCCAGCTCCTTGACCGAACGGGTGGTGATCACCGAAGTGACGATACCGGAAGCGGTCTGCACGTCGATTTCCGACAGCACGTCGCCGAGAACGATCTCCTTGATTGCGCCTTTGAACTGGTTGCGTACGTTGATGGCTTTGATAGTCATGGCATTGATTCCTGTCGTTTGCTTGAGTTATTGAGCCCAGCGCAATTGCGTAGGCAAGGGTGAAACGGGTTCCGGCGCCGGCGGCTCGCCGGGCAGGGACAACACACGGTTGAGCACTTCGGTTTCCAGCGCGGCCAGCCGATGGGAGCCACGGACCCGAGGGCGCGGCAGCTCCACTTGCAGATCGAGACCGACTTCGCCGTCCTCGATCAGAATCACCCGGTCGGCAATCGCCACCGCTTCGCTGACATCGTGGGTCACCAGCAACACGGTGAAGCCATGCTGTTGCCAGAGACGTTCGATCAGTTGCTGCATCTCGATCCGGGTCAGGGCATCCAGTGCGCCCAACGGCTCATCGAGCAACAGCAGACGCGGTTGATGGATCAAGGCCCGGGCCAGCGCCACACGCTGCTTCTGCCCGCCGGACAATGCCGCCGGCCACTCATTGGCGCGATCCGCCAGGCCGACGGCATCCAGCGCCTCCAGGGCTTGCGGACGCCAGTTGCCCTTGAGGCCGAGACCGACGTTGTCGATGATCTTTTTCCACGGCAGCAGCCGCGCTTCCTGGAACATCAGCCGGGTGTCTTCCCGGGCATCGCTGAGCGGCGCGGCACCCGCGAGCAGATCGCCGCCGGTGGGCTGATCGAGGCCGGCGAGCAAGCGCAGCAACGTGCTCTTGCCGCATCCGCTGCGCCCGACCACGGCGACGAATTGCCCCGCCGGAATATGCAGGTCGATGTCACGCAGCACCTGCCGCGCGCCGAAGGTCTTTTGCAGATTGCGCACCACCAGCGGAATCCCGCGCAGCAGACGTGGAGGTTGTTGAGCGGTCATGCCGCACCTCCTTTCGCCACTTGATACGCCGGATGCCAGCGCAACCACACACGTTCAAGGCCACGGGCCGCAAGGTCGGCCAGTTTGCCGAGCACCGCGTACAGCAGAATCGCCAGCACCACCACGTCGGTCTGCAGGAACTCACGAGCATTCATCGCCAGATAACCGATGCCGGAGCTGGCGGAGATGGTTTCCGCCACGATCAACGTCAGCCACATGAAGCCCAGGGCGAAGCGCACGCCGACCAGAATCGAAGGCAGCGCGCCCGGCAGAATCACCTGCCAGAACAGGCTGAAACCGGACAGGCCATAACTGCGCGCCATCTCCACCAACGCCGGGTCGACATTGCGGATGCCGTGATAGGTGTTGAGGTAAATCGGGAACAGCGTCCCCAGCGCCACCAGAAAAATCTTCGCCGACTCGTCGATGCCGAACCACAGGATCACCAGCGGAATCAGCGCCAGATGCGGCACGTTGCGGATCATCTGCACCGAGCTGTCGAGCAGGCGCTCGCCCCATTTCGACAGACCGGTGATGAAGCCCAGCGCCAGACCGATGCTGCCACCGATGGTGAAGCCCAGCGCCGCGCGCCAGCCGCTGATCGCCAGGTGCGTCCAGATTTCGCCGCTGCGCACCAGGCTCACGCCGGCCTCGATCACCGCCACCGGTGCCGGCAGAATTCGCGTCGACAACCAGCCCGCCGACACCGACAACTGCCACACCGTCAGCAACAACACCGGCAACGCCCAGGGCGCGAAGCTGTGGATAAATTTCTTCATGGCGGCGCCTCAGCTCTGGGACGCGGCTTTGGGAAGAATGTCGTTGGCCACCATCTCGCCGAACGGGCTGACATAACCGGCGCTCTTCGGCAGTTCCGGACGCTCGACGTCGAGGTGCGGGAACAGCAGCTCGGCGACGCGATACGACTCTTCGAGGTGTGGATAACCGGAGAAGATGAAGGTATCGATGCCCAGTGCCGCGTATTCCTTCACGCGCGCCGCCACGGTCGGACCGTCGCCGACCAGCGCCGTCCCGGCACCGCCGCGCACCAGACCGACGCCGGCCCACAGGTTCGGGCTGACTTCGAGGTTGTCACGACTGCCACCGTGCAGGGCGGCCATGCGTTGCTGGCCGACCGAATCGAACCGCGCCAGCGAAGCCTGGGCCCGTTTGATGGTGTCGTCGTCCAGATGCGAGATCAGGCGGTCCGCCGCTTGCCAGGCTTCAGCGTTGGTTTCCCGCACGATCACATGCAAACGGATGCCGAAGCGTACGGTGCGACCGAGCCTGGCCGCTTTGGCGCGAACCTGTTCGATCTTCTCGGCCACCGCTGCTGGCGGCTCGCCCCAGGTCAGGACCATTTCCACTTGTTCGGCGGCCAGATCCTGCGCCGCTTCCGAAGAGCCGCCGAAGTACAGCGGCGGACGCGGTTGCTGGATCGGCGGATAGAGCAATTTGGCGCCCTTCACGCTGATGTGCTCGCCGTCGTAATCCACGGTTTCGCCTTCCAGCACCCGGCGCCAGATCCGGGTGAACTCCACCGACGCCTGATAGCGCGCCTCGTGATCGAGGAACAGACCGTCGCCGGCCAACTCTTCCGGGTCGCCGCCGGTCACCAGGTTGAACAGCGCACGACCGCCGGACAGACGATCCAGGGTCGCCGCCTGACGCGCTGCCACCGTCGGGGAAATGATCCCGGGGCGCAGGGCGACCAGAAACTTCAGACGCTGGGTCACCGGAATCAGCGATGCCGCCACCAGCCACGAGTCCTCGCAGGAGCGGCCGGTGGGAATCAGCACACCGCCGAAACCCAGTCGATCCGCCGCTTGCGCGACCTGTTGCAGATAGCCGTGGTCGACGGCGCGGGCGCCTTCGGCGGTGCCAAGGTAATGGCCGTCGCCGTGGGTAGGCAGGAACCAGAAGATGTTGAGGCTCATGGAGTGGTCTCCTTGGGGATTCGATTTACTGGGCTTGGGTAACCGAGCTTTGGGCCACAGCGGCCGGTGGGGTCCAGATCACGTCCTTGATGCTCAACGGCTTGGGAATCAGCTTGAGCTGGTAGAAGGTGTCGGCGATTTTCTGTTGCGCGGCGACCACTTCCGGGGTCAGGAACAGCGCGCCGTAGCCCTGGCGTTTCACCGAGGTCAGGGTGATGTCCGCCGGCAGGCCGAGCAGCGGCGCGACCTGTTGGGTCACGTCTTGCGGATTGGCCTTGGACCACTCACCGACGGCGCGCACTTCTTCCACGAGGGTCTTGATCACCTCGGGATTTTTCTGTGCGTAGGGTTTGGTCGCCAGGTAGAACTGGTGGTTGTCGACGATGCCTTTGCCGTCACGCAGGGTGTGCGCTTGCAGTTGCTTCTCGGCGGCGGCCTGGTAAGGGTCCCAAATGACCCAGGCGTCGACGCTGCCACGTTCGAACGCGGCACGGGCATCGGCCGGCGGCAGGAATACGGTTTGAATGTCGGTGTACTTGAGGCCGGCGTCTTCCAGCGCACGCACCAGCAGGTAGTGGACGTTGGAGCCCTTGTTCAGGGCGACTTTCTTGCCCTTGAGATCCGCCACCGATTTGATCGGCGAATCTTTCGGCACGAGGATCGCTTCGCTGTTCGGCGCGGGCGGCTCGTAGGCGACGTAGAGCAGATCGGCACCGGCCGCCTGGGCGAAGACCGGCGGGGTTTCGCCGGTGACGCCGAAGTCGATCGAGCCGACGTTCAGGCCTTCCAGCAGCTGCGGGCCGCCGGGGAATTCAGTCCATTGCACGTCGACGCCTTGGGCGGCGAGGCGTTTTTCCAGGGTGCCCTTGGCCTTGAGCAGCACCAGCGTGCCGTACTTCTGATAACCGATTCGTAACGTCTCGGCCTGGGCCTGAGTGATGGCGCCGAAGGTGACAGCCGCAGCAAACAGAGCGACCAGACCACGACGCAAAAATACAGTGCGCATAGCGCTCTCCTTTTTGCTGTTGGGTTTTGGCTGCACCTGCTTGCCCGTTGGCGGGCGAGTAAGGCCAGTACTTCAAGTTTCGGTGTGGCTCAAATGCTCCAGCGAGCACTCAACAAACGTTCGTTCAACAATCCAGGTTCCAGCGGCTTCGGCCGACGGGCCATGGCGCTGACAAACTGGTCCAGCGCTTCATGCAGCCGCTGTTCCAGAGCCGGCGCCAGCTGCGCCGCAGCACTGCCTTCGCCGTAGGCGATCTGGCTGTCCTCGGCAAAAATCCCTTGCAGCATTTCCTGGGCCTTCAACGCCGACAGCACCGGTTTGAGGGCGTAATCGACCACCAGCATGTGGGCGATGCTGCCACCCGTGGCCATCGGCAGGACAATCTTGTGGTTCAGGGCGCGTTCCGGCAGCAGATCGAGCAGGGTCTTCAGCGCGCCGGAGAACGACGCCTTGTAGACCGGAGTGGCGATCAGCAGGCCATCGGCGTTTTCAATCTGTTGCAGCAGGTCGAGCACCTTCGGGCTGTCGAAGCGGGCGTGGAGCAGGTCTTCGGCCGGGAAGTCCCGCACCTGATAACTCACCACTTCCACCCCTTGCTGCTGCAACCAACGTTGCGAGCGCTCCAGCAACACCCCGGAACGGGAGCGTTGACTGGGACTGCCACCGAGTGAGACGACCAGCATTCAGACGATTCCTTGCGCGTTACCGGCGATTCGCGGGTTGCGATCTCGCTTCAATGAGAGTGACCTTATCAGTTGATTCATATATCCATAAATCATATTTATTCATTTGGTTATTCCTTATGGAGATATACGTTTCACTTTTCTCCGGGCAAAAAAACAGGCCGTGAAAACGGCCTGAAACCCTGCATCGTGGTTTTTACTGGTCGCCCCCACGCAGAACTTGGGAACTATCCGAGAAAGGTTATTTGTTCGGCTGTGGGGTGAGGCGCAGGTACGGCTTCACCGCGCGGTAGCCCTTCGGAAAGCGTTGCTTGATTTCATCTTCATCCTTGAGCGACGGCACGATCACCACCTCTTCACCGTCCTGCCAGTTGGCCGGCGTGGCCACCTTGTAGTTGTCGGTGAGTTGCAGCGAGTCGATCACCCGCAGGATTTCGTGAAAGTTGCGCCCGGTGCTCGCCGGGTAGGTGATGGTCAGGCGGATCTTCTTGTTCGGATCGATCACGAACAGCGAGCGTACCGTCAGCGTGTCGCTGGCGTTCGGGTGGATCAGGTCGTAGAGATCGGACACCTTGCGATCGGCATCGGCCAGGATCGGGAAGTTGACGATAGTGTTCTGGGTTTCGTTGATGTCTTCGATCCACTTGTGGTGCGAATCCACCGGGTCGACCGACAGCGCGATGGCTTTCACGCCGCGTTTGGTGAACTCATCTTTGAGCTTGGCGGTGAAGCCCAGCTCGGTGGTGCACACCGGGGTGAAGTCCGCCGGATGGGAAAACAGCACGCCCCAGCTGTTGCCCAGCCATTCGTGAAAACGAATCTTGCCGGCGCTGGAATCCTGTTCGAAATCGGGGGCGATATCGCCGAGTCTGAGGCTCATGGTGCTGCTCCTGATGAGTTGTTGGAGACCTCAACTGTAGCTCGGGATTTGCCATTCATAAAAAGAATAAATAACTAGATATCTAGATCATTTACGAATATTAAACTTCTGTTCACTGGACGCTCGCCGGCAACGCGCCGAACATCGGCCCCAAGGTTCGAGAAGGCCTTGAGTTGCTGTAAAGAGGGAAATGTCGGGAAAGGTCTACGGGGGTGGGCCTGACCCGAAAACACAAAAGCCCCGTCCGGCGCGATGCCGGACGGGGCTTTTTTACGTCGGTTGCTCGAGCGCTATTACAGCAGCGGGATCGAGTAGCTGACGATCAGGCGGTTTTCGTCCTGGGAACGGGTGTTCGCCAGGTCGGTGCGCCACATGGCGTTCTTCCAGGCTACGCCGAGGTTCTTCAGCGGGCCTTCCGGGATCACGTAACCAACGGTCAGGTCACGTTCCCACTCGGTTTTTTCGCCCAGCGGAGTGTCGATGTTATCGCCACGCAGGTAGATCACACCGGCGGTCAGGCCAGGTACGCCGACCTTGGCGAAGTCATAGGCGTAGCGAGCCTGCCAGGTACGCTCGCCGGCACGACCGAACTTCTGGATCTGCATGTCGGTGATGGTGCTGTTGGACGAACCGTCACCCTGGTTCAGCCAAGGGAAGTCGCTGTCGCCCTTGGTGTACTGGTAGCCGGCGCCGAAGGTGTGACCTTCAACCGAGTACAGTGCCAGGTAGCTGTACAGATCGTTGTCGACCTTGCCCTTGACGGTCTTGCCGCCGTAGTAGCCGCTGGTGAAGTACGCAGGCGTGTCACCGTTGTTGCCGTTGTCACGGCTGCGGTAGTAGCGCAGGTCGCTTTTCAGTACGCCCGGACCGATGGCCCAGTTGTGTACCAGACCCAGGAAGTTCTGCGAGTAGAACTCTTTCAGCTCGCCGTAGTAGTACGAGGCGGTCAGGTCCTTGGTCAGCTTGTAGTCGGCACCGGCGTAGTAGAACTTGTTGCTGAACACGCCCTTGTCGTAGTTCGAACCGGCGTTCGCACCAGCGATCGACAGGTTTTCGTCGTTGCTGGAGTTACGGCCCTTGGCGGATTCGATCTGACCGGCAGTCAGGGTCAGATCCTTGATTTCGTTGGACTTCAGCTCGCCACCGGTGAAGGTTTGTGGCAGCAGACGACCATCGTTGTACTTGATGACCGGGTTGTTCGGCATCAGAGTACCGACCTTCAGCTCGGTCTGGGAGATCTTGACCTTACCGGTCAGGCCCAGGCTGGCGAAGTCATGCACGGCACGGTTGCCATCGCTCGGGAAAATGGTGCCGCCGGAAGCGGTACCCGTCGAGTTGCCGCTCTTGTCCGGGCTGGAATCCAGACGCAGGCCGTACAGGCCGATGGCGTCAACGCCGAACTGGACGGTGCCCTGGGTGTAACCCGAGATGAAACGCAGATCGAAGCCTTGGCCCCACTCTTCGTTCTTGTTCGGGCCAGTGCCATCACGGTTGTCGGTGTTGATGTAGAAGTTACGCAGCCCCAGTGTGGCCTTGCTGTCTTCGATGAAACCGGCTGCGCCTGCCTGCTGCGCAATAACCCCTACGGCCACGGCCAGGGCCAAGGTGGACTTGTTCATGTATCGCTCCTCTCGTTTCTAATTCTTGTGTTCCTGGTCCGGAGTCTGATGCCCCTGGATCCTAAGATGCGCGATTAGCGCCAGACCGTGACTGACAAGTCAATCGTAACCTTGTGCGTCTACGACCAAGGTCTAATCGCAGTTATTTGGTCCTTGCAGGGTAAAGACTTCCAGATAAACCCAAAAAGAATTTATTCATTCTTTTTCATACCATTAAGGAATATGGCTGGATAGTGGCCATCTGTACCGGGATACAGCGTATCGGCGCCTAAGCTCATTCCTAAATGGTATTTATTAGCCTTTTTTTAGATCGTTTAGCTTTGGCGAAACCCCGATTCGTCAAACCCTATCGAAAAGGCGACGCCATCATGGCCAAACGTGCACTATCTAGTCAATTTGTTACAGTTTGTGTGTCAGCGCTGATTTCTTTTTCTGTCCATGCTTCCAGCCTCACTGTCGGTTACCAGACCGGCATCGATCCAAGCAAAGTCCCCCAGGCCGACGGCGTTTACGAGAAGACCATAGGCGAAAAAATCGACTGGCGCCGTTTCAACAGTGGCCCGGAAGTTGTGACAGCCATCGCCTCTGGTGACGTACAGATCGGCAACCTCGGCTCTAGCCCATTGGCAGCCGCCGCTTCGCGTAATCTGCCGATTGTTGCCTTCATCGTTTCGGCACAGATCAATGCCGCCGAAGCCCTGGTGGTGCGCAACGGCAGCGGTATCGACAAACCAGATGATCTGATCGGCAAGACCATCGCCACACCCTTCGTCTCCACCTCCCACTACAGCCTGCTTGGTGCACTCAAGCACTGGGGCCTGGACACCTCGAAAGTCAAAGTGGTGAACCTGCAACCCGCAGAAATCGCGGCAGCCTGGAAACGCGGCGACATCGATGGCGCCTTTGTCTGGTCGCCGGCACTGGGTGAAATCCGCAAGACCGGCAAAACCCTGACCGACGCCGCCCAAGTCGGCCAGTGGGGCGCGCCGACCTTCGAAGTCTGGGTAGCACGCAAGGACTTTGCCGAGAAGCATCCGGAGGTCGTGGCCAAATTCGCCAAGGTGACTCTGGACTCGTTCGCCGATTACGCCGCCCATAAAGACAGCTGGACCGCCGACTCGGTACCGGTGCAGAAAATCGCCAAACTGACCGGTGCCAACGCCGCCGACGTCCCGGAATTGCTCGCAGGTTCGGCATTTCCCGACGCCAAGGCTCAACAGACCACGGCGCTGCTGGACGGTGGCACGGCGAAGGCGATTGGCGAGACGGCAAAGTTTTTGAAGGAACAAGGCAAGGTCGAAAGCGTACTGCCCGATTACTCGCCGTATGTCAGTGCGAAGTTTGTAGCGGAGTAAACAAATTGCCCCCACGCATCCCGTGGGGGCAATCGCACATCACAGGGACTTTTCGAAGATCTTCGAATTGCGCTGATAGTTATAGAGAGAAGCCCGGGCTGCCGGCAGGCGCTCGACGCTGCTCGGTTCGAACCCACGCTCGCGGAACCAGTGGGCGGTGCGGGTGGTGAGGACGAACAGTGTCTTCAGGCCCTGCGCCCGGGCACGGGTCTCGATGCGCTCCAGCAATTCATCACCGCGACCGCCATGGCGGTATTCCGGATTCACCGCCAGGCACGCCAGCTCACCGGCATCCGAATCGGCAATCTGATACAGCGCCGCACAGGCGATGATCATCCCTTCGCGCTCCACCACGCTGAACTGCTCGATCTCGCGTTCCAGCACTTCACGGGAGCGACGCACCAGAATCCCCTGTTCTTCCAGCGGACTGATCAGGTCGAGCAGACCGCCGACGTCTTCAATCGCCGCCTCGCGCACCAGTTCGAACTGCTCCTGGGCCACCAGCGTACCGCCACCGTCGCGGGTGAACAGTTCGGTCAGCAGCGCGCCATCCTCGGCATAACTGACGATATGGCTGCGCGCCACACCGCCACGGCAGGCTTCGGCGGCGGCATCCAGCAGTTCTGCCTGATAGTTGCTGCCCAGACGCTGCAAATGCGCCGGTACCTGTTGCGGCCGCAGCTCGCGCACCAGTTTGCCGTTTTCGTCGATCAGGCCGAGGTCGGCACCGAACAGCAGCAGCTTGTCGGCACCCAGATCGATGGCGGCGCGGGTGGCGACGTCTTCGCAGGCCAGGTTGAAGATCTCACCGGTCGGCGAGTAACCCAGCGGCGACAGCAGCACGATGGAGCGCTCGTCGAGCAGACGGTTGATGCCCTTGCGGTCGACCCGGCGCACTTCACCGGTGTGGTGATAGTCGACACCTTCCAGCACGCCGATCGGCCGCGCGGTCACCAGATTGCCGCTGGCCACCCGCAGGCGTGAGCCCTGCATTGGCGACGAGGCCATGTCCATCGACAGCCGCGCTTCGATGGCGATCCGCAGCTGGCCGACCGCGTCGATCACGCACTCCAGCGTCGCGGCATCGGTGATGCGCATGCCGTGGTGGTAATGCGGGGTCAGGCCGCGCGCGGCAAGGCGGGTTTCAATCTGTGGACGGGAACCGTGCACCAGCACCAGCCGCACGCCAAGACTGTGCAGCAGCACGATGTCATGGACGATGTTGCCGAAATTCGGATGCTCCACGCCGTCGCCGGGCAGCATGACGACGAAGGTGCAGTCGCGGTGGGCATTGATATAAGGAGACGCGTGACGAAGCCAATTGACGTATTCGGGCATGAACCTGGGCCTGTAATAAATAGCAGCCGGAAAAAGGGCGAAACGGAAAACGCACAGCGGGCTGATGGTTATCGTCGGAACAGGCTTGGCGACACGCGCGCTCTCCTCATGAATACGGGTTGGCAGGACGGCAATTTATACAGCTTTGAGACAGTAATGTTCGATCAACTGCCGCAATAGATGCACGGTAGGCTGCAAACGTGACATTTCAAGGTACTCGTCCGGCTGGTGGGCGCAGGCGATGTCGCCGGGGCCGAGCACGATGGTTTCGCAGCCAAGGCGCTGAAGATAAGGCGCTTCGGTGCCGAACGCTACCGCTTCGGCCGTGTGGCCGGTGAGTTTTTCGGCAATTCGCACCAGCTCGGCGTCTTCGGCCTGCTCGAACGGCGGCACTTCCGGGAACAACGGCGCGTAATCGATCTTCACCTGATGCCGCTCGGCGACCGGGTTGAGCTTGCGCAGGATCTCGGCCCGCAGGACCTTCGGGTCCATCCCCGGCAACGGCCGCAGATCGAACTCCAGCGAACACTGGCCACAGATGCGGTTGGGATTGTCACCACCATGGATGCAGCCGAAGTTCATGGTCGGCTGCGGCACACTGAACTGCGGGTTGTTGAATTCGCGCTGCCACAGCAGGCGCAAGCCACGTAGTTCGCCGATGGCGTCATGCATCGCTTCCAGAGCGCTATGCCCCAGACGCGGATCCGACGAATGTCCGCTCTGCCCGAGGATATCGATGCGCTCCATCATGATGCCCTTGTGCATGCGGATCGGCTTGAGCCCGGTCGGCTCGCCGATCACCGCCGCCCGGCCCAGCGGTCGTCCCGCTTCGGCCAGCGCCCTGGCACCGGACATCGAGCTTTCTTCATCGCAGGTGGCGAGGATCAGCAATGGCTGCTTGAACGGCTGATCGAGCAGCGGTTGCACGGCTTCGATGATCAGGGCGAAAAAGCCCTTCATGTCGCAACTGCCGAGGCCGACCCAGCGGCCGTCGACTTCGGTGAGTTTCAGTGGATCGGTTTTCCACAGCGCATCGTCGTAGGGCACCGTGTCGCTGTGCCCGGCCAGCACCAGCCCGCCGGGGCCGCTGCCGAAACTGGCGAGCAGGTTGAACTTGCCGGGGCTGACCTGCTGGATATCGCAGCTGAAGCCCAGATCGCCGAGCCATCCGGCGAGCAGATCGATCACCGCCCGGTTGGATTGGTCCAGGTTCGGTTGGGTGCAACTGACCGACGGCACGGCGATCAGTGCAGCGAACTGGTCTTGCATGGATGGCAAAGGCATCGCTGACTCCAACTCCCGGATTGAAGTCCATCATAGAACCATCCGGCGCCGAGAATAAACCGCCGCAAAGCGTAGGAAGGTTCAGTCCTGTACACTGCACGACCTTGGCAGCCACACATTCCCCCGGCTGCGCTCCCGATCCTGGATTTTCCGGCCATGCAGAAAGAAACCGAAATCAAACTCCGCGTCAGCCGCGAAACCCTCGCCGCCCTGCGCGAGCACCCTCTCCTGAAAAAACGCAACAAAAGTGGCTGGGAACGCCGTGAGTTGATGAATCAGTATTTCGACACGCCCGAGCGCGACCTGGCCCGGGCCAAGGTTGCCCTGCGCCTGCGCAAGGACGGCGAAGAAGTGATTCAGACCCTCAAGACCCGTGGCCAGAGCGTCGCCGGTCTGTCCGAGCGTAACGAGTACGACTGGCACCTGCCCAAAGCCAAGCTCGACGTGAAGAAGCTCGACGGCGAATGCTGGCCCGAGTCCCTCGCCGAGCTGGACAAGAAAACCCTGAAGCCGATCTTCACCACCGATTTCGTCCGCGAGCGCGCCGAAATCGCCTGGGGCCGTGGCAAGACCAAAGTGGTCATCGAAGCCGCGCTGGACCTGGGCCACGTGGTGGTCGGCAAGCAGAAAGAAGAAATCTGCGAGCTGGAACTGGAACTGCGCGAAGGCGAACCTGCCGCGCTGCTGGAACTGGCCGCCGAACTGGCCGAAACCCTGGCCCTGATGCCGTGCGACATCAGCAAGGCCGAGCGCGGCTATCGCCTGTACGACGCCAACAGCTACTCGCTGAGCCTGCCGGCGCCGGCCATCACCGCCGAAACCCCGCTGGACGACGCTTTCGCTGCCCTCAGCTGGCACCTGCTCGGCAGCAGCCAGCGTCTGGCCGAACAGTATCGTTTCAACGGTCACTGGCGCCTGCTGCAGGACTGGGTCGAGAACCTCGCGGAAATGCGCGCCCTGCTCAGCAGCCTCGGCCAGGCCGCGCCGCGTCAGTCGACCCACGACCTGCGCGTGGCGTTGGATGCCTTGCTGGAAGACTGGCGTCCGCTGGTACAAGTCGGCCTTGAAGACGAAGACGTGCGCAAAGCCGCGCCGGAGCAGTTCCTCGAAGAACTGGAAGATCCGCGCTGGGGCCTGTTCTCGCTGAACACCTCGCGCTGGTTGCTGGCCCGCACCTGGGCTGCCGACCGCAACACCCGTGGCAATCGCCAGGGTGCCGCGCAATTGCAGAGCTGGTTGCCGCGCCTGCTGGGCGAAGAAGCCACTTCCCTGCAATTGCAGCGTTATCAGCAGCAGCCGGAAGATCTGGCCGAGCAACTGCCACGCATCGAACGCATCCAGGTCTGGCTGCATCACGCGCGCAACGTGCTGGAGATCCCGGAAATGGATCGTCTGTACGGCGAGCTGAACAAACTGGCGCAACTGGCCAACGAGCCGACCATCACCGATGAACTGCTCGATGCACGCAAGCATCAGGCGATCGCGGTTTACCAGAATCGCGCCTGGAAAATGCTGCTACGCATGTAACACCCCTTTCGCGAGCAGGCTCGCTCCCACAGGGAAATGCATTCCAACTGTGGGAGCTAGCCTGCTAGCGATGAGGCCAGCATATTCAGCGCAGTACCGGCAGGCTCGTCGTCGACTTGATCTCCGACAACGCCACGATCGAGTTCACCTCCTGAATCCCCGGCACCAGCGACAGCTTCTCGAAGAAGAACCGCTCATACGCCTCGATGTCCGCCGCGACGATCCGCAGCAGGAAATCCACCGCCCCCATCAGCACGTAGCACTCCAGCACTTCCGGAAAGCCGCGAATCGCCTCGGTGAATTCGGTGAAGTTCGAACGACCGTGGGCGTTGAGTTTGATTTCGGCGAAGATCTGCGTGTTCAGGCCGATTTTCTTGCGATCGAGCAAGGTCACCTGGCCGCGAATGATCCCCTCCTCCTTCATCCGCTGAATCCGCCGCCAGCACGGCGACTGCGACAGACCCACCTGTTCGGCGATCTGTGCGCTGGACAGGGAAGCGTCCTCTTGCAGCAGGGCGAGAATGCGCCGGTCATAGCTGTCCAGTTCGTTGTGCATAAATAATCCTCAAAATCAGCCAATACCGAATTGATCCACCCTATCAACCGGCCAATCGGCTCATCTTAGACAAGAAATGCCCGGCATCGAATGTAAAAATTTCTCCACCAATTCCGGAGACCTGCCATGCCACACCTCGAAGCCGTCAACACCCCAGCGCCCCGTGCCGATGTGTGGAACGTCAGCAACGCCCATTGCCTTGCGCAGTACCAGATTCTGGCCGAGGCCGAGCCGGATTTGCTGGTGCGGGTGCTGAACCTGTTCGCCCTGCAGTTCCTCACCCCGGAACAGGTCAATGTCCAGCGTCTGGACGACCTGCTTTCCATCGACATCGTCATGGGTGGCCTGAGCTGGCATCGCGCCCGGGTGATCGCGGAAAAACTTCGTAACCTGATCAGCGTCTGTTCGGTGAATCTGCAAAACCCTGATGCGGCGTGGGATGCGCCGGCTCAGGCGGCTGGCTGACAAAAGCGGAAACGCCTTTGTCGGGTAGTGGCCCAACGGTCGGCGGGGCCACGACTATCCTTTGCGGACTGTCGTTCAAAAGGAGCCCGCATGTCCGTTCAACTCGCCACTCAGGACCGCTGGCTGGATCTCAATGATGTATTGCGTGAACTGGTCGCCCAGGGCTTCATCAGCCAGGATTCCGCCGAGCATGCACTGAATGCCCGTCGTCGGCAGGCGACCCACGGTCAGATGCATCCGCTGGAATTCATCGCCGGCCAGCAACTCGACGACCTCAGCCGTCCGGGCAAGCACCTGGACCTCGAAAGCCTGACCCTGTGGCTGGCGCAGCAGGCCGGCCAGCCGTACCTGCGCATCGATCCGCTGAAGATCAACGTCGCCGCCGTGACGCCGCTGATGTCCTACGCCTTCGCCCAGCGCCACAAGATCCTTGCGGTGTCGGTTGATCGCGATGCGGTGACCGTGGCCAGCGCCCAGCCTTATGTCAGGGGCTGGGAAGCCGATCTGACCCACGTGCTGAAACTGCCGGTCAAACGGGTGGTAGCCAACCCGGCGGACATCCAGCGCTTCAGCGTCGAGTTCTTTCGCCTCGCCAAATCGGTCAGCGGCGCCAGCAACGCCGACCAGCCGGGCAGCAACCTCGGCAACTTCGAACAACTGCTCAACCTCGGCGCCAGCGATCAGGAGCCGGACGCCAACGACGCGCACATCGTCAACATCGTCGACTGGCTGTTCCAGTACGCCTTCCAGCAACGGGCCAGCGATATCCACATCGAGCCACGGCGCGAGCAAGGCACGGTGCGATTCCGCATCGACGGCGTGCTGCACAACGTCTATCAATTTCCGCCACAGGTGACGATGGCCATTGTCAGTCGCCTGAAAAGCCTCGGCCGGATGAACGTCGCCGAGAAGCGCAAACCCCAGGACGGCCGGGTCAAGACCAAGACCCCGGACGGCGGCGAGGTCGAGTTGCGCCTGTCGACCCTGCCCACCGCGTTCGGCGAAAAAATGGTGATGCGGATCTTCGACCCGGAAGTACTGCTCAAGGATTTCGACCAGCTCGGTTTTTCCGCCGACGACCTGCGGCGCTGGCAGGACATGACCCGCCAGCCCAACGGCATCATTCTGGTGACCGGGCCGACCGGGTCGGGCAAGACCACCACGCTCTACACCACCCTGAAAAAACTGGCGACCCCGGAGGTCAACCTCTGCACCATTGAAGACCCGATCGAGATGGTCGAGCCGGCCTTCAACCAGATGCAGGTGCAACACAACATCGACCTGACCTTTGCCGCCGGCGTGCGAGCGCTGATGCGGCAGGATCCGGACATCATCATGATCGGCGAGATCCGCGATCTGGAGACCGCCGAAATGGCAATCCAGGCTGCGTTGACCGGACACCTGGTGCTGTCGACCCTGCACACCAACGATGCACCGAGCGCCATCAGCCGTCTGCTGGAACTCGGCGTGCCGCATTATTTGATCAAGGCCACGGTGCTCGGGGTCATGGCCCAACGTCTGGTGCGCACATTGTGCCCGCACTGCAAGGCACCGCTGCCTGTCGCCGAAGAGGACTGGCAAACCCTGACCCGGCCGTGGCAGGCGCCGCTGCCGGGCAACGCGCAACGGGCCATCGGCTGCCTGGAATGCCGCGACACCGGCTATCACGGCCGCGCCGGGGTCTACGAAATCATGCAACTGACCGACAGCCTCAAGGGGCTGATCAGCCCCGATACCGATCTGACGGCGCTCCGCCGCCAGGCTTTCAAGGAAGGCATGCGCAGCCTGCGGCTGTCAGGCGCGCAGAAAGTCGCGGCGGGGCTGACGACCATCGAGGAGGTGCTGCGGGTGACACCGCAGAGCGAGCAGAAATAGCCCGTCACGGAACCGGATCGTCGAAATGACGATCCAAGCCGTTATTCAACACCAGTGGAGTCATCCCTCATGCGTCTCAAACTTGCTGTCGCCACCCTTGCCCTGCTGTCTCTGCCCGTCGGTTCGGCAATGGCTGACAGCTTTTGGCGTAACGTCATTTCGTCCGGCGCCACCACCGGCTCGACGTACCTGACCTTCAAGGATCACAAGCTGATCGTCGCCGCCCAGGATGACGCCGGCAGCTTCGTCGCCAGCGATGGCGGCATCCGTGGCCCGTACCTGGAAGCCGCCATGCAGAAAGTCCGCGCCGACAACCCGGGCCTGCAGGCGACGGACATGGAACTGGCGAACGCGATCCTGGCGAAGAACGCCGTGGCTTCGGAATAAATCCGTCGCCCACAAAAATGCCGCTCATTTGAGCGGCATTTTTTTGCCCGCCGATCAGCGGTAATCGTCCACCGGCACACAGGCGCAGAACAGATTGCGGTCGCCATAGACGTTGTCCACCCGGTTTACCGCCGGCCAGTACTTGTGCGCCTTGGTATGCGCATCCGGCGTGATGCCCTGCTCGATGCTGTAGGGCCGTTCCCAGACCCCGGTGATATCGGCCAGCGTATGCGGCGCCCGCTTGAGCGGATTGTCGTCGGCCGGCCAGTTGCCGTTCTGCACTTCGGTGATTTCCGCACGGATGCTCAACATGGCGCCGATGAAGCGGTCCAGTTCAGCCTTGGATTCACTCTCGGTCGGCTCGACCATCAAGGTGCCCGGCACCGGGAACGACATGGTCGGTGCATGGAAGCCGTAATCCATCAGGCGCTTGGCGATGTCTTCCTCGCTGATGCCGGTCTGCGCTTTCAGCGGCCGCAGATCCAGAATGCATTCATGGGCCACCCGATCATTGCGCCCGGTATAGAGCACCGGAAAGGCGCCGGACAGATGCTGCGCCAGGTAATTCGCCGCGAGGATTGCCACTTCGCTGGCGTCCGCCAGTTGCGGCCCCATCATGGCGATGTACATCCAGCTGATCGGCAAAATGCTCGCACTGCCCCAGGGCGCCGCGCTCACCGCGCCGTTCTGCGGTTGCGGTCCGTCGATCGGCACCACCGGGTGATTGGCGACGAACGGTGCCAGATGCGCGCGAATGCCGATCGGGCCCATGCCCGGCCCGCCTCCTCCGTGGGGAATGCAGAAGGTCTTGTGCAAATTCATGTGCGAGACGTCGGCGCCGATGTCCGCCGGCCGCGCCAGCCCGACCTGGGCATTGAGGTTGGCGCCGTCCATGTACACCTGGCCGCCGTGCTTGTGGATAACTTCGCAGATTTCGCTGATGCCCTCCTCGTACACGCCGTGGGTCGACGGATAGGTCGCCATCAGACACGACAACTTGTCTCCCGCCTCGGATGCCTTGGATTTCAGGTCATCCAGATCGACGTTGCCCGCCTCGTCGCACTCGACGATCACCACGCGCATCCCGGCCATTTGCGCCGAGGCCGGGTTGGTCCCGTGGGCCGAGGACGGGATCAGGCAGATGTCGCGCCCGCCCTGGTGGCGGCTTTCGTGATACTTGCGGATCGCTAGCAACCCGGCGTATTCGCCCTGGGCACCGGAATTGGGCTGCATGCAGATCGCATCGAACCCGGTGATCGCGCACAACCAGCGTTCCAGCTCTTCGATCATCAGCGTGTAACCGACGGCCTGCTCCCGGGGCACGAACGGGTGCAGGTTGGCGAATTGCGGCCAGGTGATCGGGATCATCTCGCTGGTGGCATTGAGTTTCATGGTGCAGGAGCCGAGCGGGATCATCGACTGGTTGAGCGCCAGATCCTTGTTCTCCAGTTGCTTGAGGTAGCGCAGCATCTCGGTTTCGCTGTGATGGGCGTTGAACACCGGGTGGCGCAGGTACGGCGAGCTGCGTTGCAGGTTGTCAGGAATCCCGGAAACCAACGCTTCGGCGTCGAGTTCTTCGACGTTGAGCCCATGATCGACACCCAGCAGTACATCGAACAGTTTGCCGACGGTGCTCTCGTCACAGGTTTCATCGAGGCTCAGGCCAAGGTGTCCGCGACCGAGAATGCGCAGATTGATCTGCGCAGCCTGAGCGCTTTCGATGATCGCGGTCTGCGCGCCGCCGACGTCCAGGGTCAGCGTGTCGAAAAACTGCTGGTTGATGCGTTTGATGCCATGCCGCTCAAGGCCGGCAGCGAGGATGCAGGTCAACCGATGCACTCGCTGGGCAATACGTTTGAGGCCTTCCGGCCCGTGGTACACGGCATAGAAACTGGCGATGTTGGCCAACAGCACTTGGGCCGTGCAGATGTTGGAATTGGCCTTCTCCCGGCGGATGTGCTGCTCGCGGGTCTGCAGGGCCATGCGCAGCGCGACGTTGCCCCGCGCATCTTTCGAGACACCGATGATGCGTCCGGGAATCGCCCGTTTGTATTCCTCGCGACTGGCGAAAAACGCCGCATGCGGCCCGCCGTACCCCATCGGTACGCCGAAACGCTGGGACGAGCCGAACACCACGTCCGCACCCAATTCGCCTGGTGGCGTCAGCAACAACAGACTCAGCAAGTCGGCCGCGACACAGGCCAGTGCATGTTGCGCATGCAGGTAATCGATCAACGGACGCAGGTCGCGGACCTCGCCGTGGGTGTCGGGATATTGCAGCAGAGCGCCGAATACCTGGTGCTGCTTCAAGTTATCCACAGCGTCGACGATCAGCTCGAAACCGAAGCCTTCGGCGCGGGTCTGCACCACGGAAATGGTTTGCGGATGACAGTTTTCATCGACGAAAAACAGATTGCTCTTCGACTTCGCCACACGCTTGGCCAGCGCCATGGCTTCGGCGGCCGCAGTTGCCTCATCGAGCAGCGAAGCGTTGGCCAGTTCCAGACCGGTGAGGTCGATGGTCAGTTGCTGAAAATTGAGCAACGCTTCGAGCCGGCCCTGGGCGATTTCCGGTTGGTAGGGCGTGTACGCGGTGTACCAGCCGGGATTTTCCAGCACGTTGCGCAAAATGACCGTCGGCGTGAGGGTGCCGTGGTAACCCATGCCGATCAGGCTGGTCCAGACCTGATTCTGTTCGGCGTACCCGCGCAGTTTCGCCAGCGCGGCCTGCTCGTCCAGCGCAGGCGGCAGGTCCAGTTCACGGTTGAGGCGGATCGCAGGCGGGACGGTCTGCTCGATCAGTTCGATCCGGCTGCCCAGGCCCAGGCTGTCGAGCATGGCCTGCTGCTCGGCGGCATCGGGGCCGAGGTGACGGCGCAGGAAGGCATGGGGGTCGCGTAACTGGCTCAAGGATGGCAACTGGGACATGACGGGCTCTCTCTTGGCTGGCGCTCGGCGTCAATGCAACACGGTCAAACCAGCATAGCAGTCGATACCGTCGCGGACGGCTTGGCGGCGGGTGGTCGAACGGGGCATGCTGTGGCACCTGCAACACGCGCCCAACCCTTGGATGATCGAATCCTCATGAGCCAACTGCCGTTTCTGCCGTTTTCCAAACCTGTCATCGACGAAGCCACCATCGCCGCCGTCGGCGATGTCCTGCGTTCCGGCTGGATCACCAGCGGGCCGAAGGTCCAGGCCTTCGAAGCGCAACTGTCGGAGTATTTCGGCGGGCGTCCGGTACGCACCTTCAACTCCGGCACCTGCACCATGGAGATTGCCCTGCGCATCGCCGGCATCGGACCGGGTGACGAAGTGATCACCACGCCGATCTCCTGGGTGGCCACGGCCAACGTGATTCTTGAAGTGGGCGCCACCCCGGTGTTCGCCGACATCGACCCGGTCACCCGCAACATCGACCTGGATAAACTGGAAGCGGCCATCACGCCGCGCACCAAAGCCGTCATTCCGGTCTACCTCGCCGGGTTGCCGGTGGACATGGAGCGCCTGTACGCCATCGCCAAAAAGCACAACCTGCGCATCATCGAAGACGCCGCCCAGGCCCTGGGTTCGAGCTGGAACGGCCAGCGCATCGGCGCCACCGGCGACTTCGTGTCGTTCAGCTTCCAGGCCAACAAGAACGTGACCTGCTCCGAAGGTGGTTGCCTGGTGCTGAACACGCCCGAGGAAGCGCGTCTGGCGGAGAAATATCGCCTGCAGGGCGTCACCCGCACCGGTTTCGACGGCCTGGATGTCGATGTGCTCGGCGGCAAGTTCAACATGACCGACGTCGCAGCGACCATCGGCCTCGGCCAGTTCGCTCACATCGAAGCCCTCACTGCTCATCGTCAGGAACTGGCCCGCCACTACTTCAAATGCTTTGGCGATGACTTCGAGGCCACGTACCGCGCGCAACTGCCGCCAGCCGATTTCACCAACAGCAACTGGCACCTGTTCCAGCTGGTATTGCCAGAGCGCAAGGATGGCTTGCCGGCGCGGGCCACGTTCATGGAGCAGATTCAGGCGCTGGGCATCGGCATCGGTTATCACTATCCGCCGATCCATTTGCTGAGCCTGTACCGCGAGCGCGGTTTCAAGGAAGGCATGTTGCCGGTGGCCGAGCGGGTCGGGCGGCTGATCGTGTCGTTGCCGATGTTCACGACCATGACCAAAGCCGATGTCGAGCGTTCGGTGGCGGCGGTCAAAGCGGTGCTGGGCAACGCCTGAGCCGTCCCCGAAAAATCTGCGCGCACAAAAAAGCCCCGACGGATCGGGGCTTTTCGGTGTTGCCTGAAGCTTATTCGCCGATGACGGCCTTGTAGGCGGCAGCGTCGAGCAGCTTGTCCAGCTCGGACTTGTCGCTTGGCTTGAGCTTGAAGATCCACGAGCTGTACGGTTCTTCGTTCAGCAGCTCCGGCGAATCCGCCAGCTCTTCGTTGACCGCAATCACTTCACCGCCGACCGGGGAGTAGATGTCGGAAGCGGCCTTCACCGACTCGACAACACCCGCCGCTTCACCGGCAGCAAACACCTTGCCGACTTCTGTCAGCTCGACAAACACCACGTCGCCCAGCGCTTGCTGTGCGTGGTCGCTGATGCCCACGGTGACGGTGCCGTCGGCTTCAAGGCGCGCCCATTCATGACTTTCGGCAAAACGCAGGTCGGCGGGGATATTGCTCATGCTCGGTGTCCTCAAGAAATTGTCAGCGGTCGTGCCCGCCGGAAAAGGTTAGATCAAGGTTTTGCCGTGACGGACGAAGGTCGGTTTGACCACTCGTACCGGATACCACTTGCCACGGATTTCCACTTCGGCGCGGTCGGCAGTCGCCATCGGTACACGCGCCAGGGCAATCGACTTGCTAAGCGTAGGAGAGAAACTACCACTGGTGATCTCTCCTTCGCCAACATCAGCGATACGAACCACCTGATGCGCACGCAAAACCCCGCGTTCCTCGAGCACCAGACCCACCAGTTTGTGCTGCACGCCGGCGGTTTTTTCCGCTTCCAGCGCATCGCGACCGATGAACCGGCGCGTGGCCGGCTCCCAGGCGATGCTCCAGGCCATGTTCGAGGCCAGCGGCGAAACGTCCTGATGGATGTCCTGACCGTAGAGGTTCATCCCGGCTTCCACCCGCAAGGTGTCGCGAGCGCCGAGGCCAATGGGAGAAATGCCGGCGCCCACCAGATCGTTGAAGAATCCGGGGGCCTGATCGGCCGGCAGGGCAATTTCCAGACCGTCCTCGCCGGTGTAGCCGGTGCGCGCAATGAACCAGTCGCCATCGACCTGACCTTCGAACGGCTTGAGCATCTGGATCAGATTGGCGCGGGACTGGGTTACCAGCTCGGCAATCTTGTGCCGGGCATGGGGGCCTTGAATGGCGAGCATCGCCAGATCCGTGCGTTCTTGCAGCTGCACGTCGAAGCCGGAGAGATGGGCCTGCATCCAGGCCAGATCCTGATCGCGGGTCGAGGCGTTGACCACCAGTCTGTAACCGTCCTCGAGGCGATAGACGATCATGTCGTCGACGATGCCGCCGCGCTCGTTGAGCATGGTGCTGTACAACGCACGGCCGGGGCTGTGCAGGCGTTCGACGTCGTTGGCCAGCAAATGCTGGAGCCAGGCCTTGGCCTGGTTACCGGCGACATCGATCACGGTCATGTGGGATACATCGAACACCCCGCAATCGCGACGCACCTCGTGGTGCTCCTCGACCTGCGAGCCGTAATGCAGTGGCATGTCCCAACCGCCAAAATCGACCATCTTCGCGCCGAGGGCGAGATGCAGGTCATACAGAGGCGTACGCTGTCCCATGGGTTTCTCCTTCCGGGCGTGGCGAAGGTGCGGAGCGCTGCTGCACGGTTTGAAAGCCCCGAAAGAGAAGGCTTTCAGCCGATTTCAGCGACAGGGTCTGTCAGACGGACCGCACCGAATGCCGCGCATTGTAGCCGCATGATTCAGGACTGACGACTAAGTGTTTCGATGCGCCGAGCGGCGAATAAGTCCGATGACCGGCAACAACCCGACCAGCACCAGGGTCAGCGCCGGCAACGACGCCCTCGCCCATTCGCCTTCGCTGGTCATCTCGAAGATGCGCACGGCCAGCGTGTCCCAGCCAAACGGGCGCATCAGCAGGGTGGCGGGCATTTCCTTGAGCACGTCGACGAACACCAGCAGCGCGGCGCTGAGCGTGCCGGGCAGCAGCAACGGCAGATACACTTTGAAAAACAGTCGCGGCCCACTGACACCCAGGCTACGTGCCGCTTCAGGCAAAGAGGGCCGTATACGCGCCAGACTGCTTTCCAGCGGCCCGTAGGCCACCGCCACGAAGCGCACCAGATAAGCCATCAGCAACGCCGCCAGACTGCCCAGCAGCAACGGTTTACCCGCACCGCCGAGCCAGCCGGACAGCGGAATCACCAGCTCACGATCCAGATAACTGAACGCCAGCATGATCGACACCGCCAGCACCGAGCCCGGCAACGCGTAGCCGAGGTTGGCCAGACTGACGCCGGAACGGATTGCCGGAGTCGGTGCCAGTCGCCGGGCGAATGCCAGCAACATCGCCACGCTGACCGTGATCAACGCCGCCATGCCGCCCAGATACAGGGTGTGCAGAATCAGCCCGGCGTAACGCTCATCCAGATCGAAACGCCCGCGCTGCCAGAACCACACCAGCAATTGCAGCACCGGGATGACAAACGCACAAGCGAACACCAGACCGCACCAGCCGGTTGCCGCCCAGGCCTTGGGCCCGCGCAGGTGGTACAGCGCTTTGACCCGTGGTCGTTCGTTGCTTGCCCGATTGGCACCCCGGGCGCGACGTTCGCCGTACAGCACCAGCATCACCACCAGCAGCAACAGGCTGGCCAGTTGCGCTGCGCTCGACAGGCTGAAGAAGCCATACCAGGTCTTGTAGATCGCGGTAGTGAAGGTGTCGAAATTGAACACCGACACCGCACCGAAATCCGCCAGGGTTTCCATTAAGGCCAGCGCTACACCGGCGCCGATGGCCGGTCGCGCCATCGGCAATGCCACCCGCCAGAACGCTTGCCACGGTGACTGGCCGAGCACCCGCGCCGCTTCCATCAGGCCTTTGCCTTGAGCGAGAAACGCAGTGCGCGCCAGCAGGTAAACGTAGGGGTAGAACACCAGCACCAACACCAGGATCACCCCGCCGGTGGAGCGCACTCGCGGCAGACGCAAACCGGTTCCGAACCATTCGCGCAGCAGGCTTTGCACGGGACCGGCGAAGTCCAGCAGGCCGACGAACACGAACGCCAGCACGTAGGCCGGGATCGCAAACGGCAGCATCAACGCCCAGTCGAGCCAGCGCCGGCCGGGGAATTCGCAGAGGCTGGTGAGCCAGGCGAGGCTCACACCGATCAGCGTCACACCGACACCTACGCCGAAGACCAGCGTCAGGGTGTTGCCCAGCAGGCGTGGCATCTGGGTTTCCCACAGGTGCGACCAGATCTGCTGGTCGATGGTCTGCCACGACAGCAGCAGGACGCTGAGAGGGAGCAGCACCAACGCGGCGATGGCGAAGACGATGGGGTACCAGCGGCGTTGGGCGGGGTGGGCCAAGGAAAAACTCTCGTTGAATGATTGTGCCCACGCATGGCGTGGGCACTTATCGTGTGACGCTGCGCATCACGCTTGCGGCGATTGGACTCGCAGCATCAGTTCCAGCCCGCCCGGTCCATCATCCGGATCGCCTCGGCCTGACGCTTGCCCGCTACCTCAACCGGCAGCGTATCAGCCACAAACTGCCCCCACGCCGCCACTTCTTCCGAAGGTTTCACCGCCGGATTCGCCGGGAACTCCTGGTTCACATCAGCGAAGATCTTCTGCGCCTCAGGCGTGGTCATCCACTCGACCAGTGCCTTGGCGGCTTCCGGGTGCGGCGCATGTCTGGTCAGACCGATGCCCGACAGGTTGACGTGCACACCGCGATCCGCCTGGTTCGGCCAGAACAGTTTCACCGGCAGATCCGGTTTCTGCTTGTGCAGGCGACCGTAGTAGTAGGTGTTGACGATGCCTACGTCGCACTGGCCGGCGTTGATCGCTTCCAGTACCGCGACGTCGTCGGAGAACACATCGGTGGACAGGTTGTTGACCCAGCCCTTGAGGATCTTCTCGGTTTTCTCGGCGCCATGGACTTCGATCATGGTGGCGGTCAGCGACTGGTTGTAGACCTTCTTCGCCGTGCGCAGGCACAGGCGGCCTTCCCAGTTCTTGTCGGCCAACGCTTCGTAGGTGGTCAGTTCGCCCGGTTTCACGCGCTCGGTGGAATAGGCGATGGTCCGTGCGCGCAGGCTCAGACCGGTCCAGGCGTGGCTGGACGAGCGATATTGCAGGGGAATGTTGGCGTCGATGGTTTTCGAAGTGAACGGCTGGAGAATGCCCATCTGTTCGGCCTGCCAGAGGTTGCCGGCATCGACGGTCAGCAGCAGGTCGGCTGTGGCGTTCTCGCCTTCGGCCTTGATCCGCTGCATCAGCGGCGCTTCCTTGTCGGTGATGAACTTGATCTTCACCCCGGTCTTGGCGGTGTAGGCATCGAACACCGGCTTGATCAGCTCATCGATGCGCGACGAGTAGACCACCACCTCATCGGCGGCCTGGGCGGCGGTGCTGCCAATCAGGGTCAGGGCCAGTGCGGTCAGAACACGCTTGGATGCCAACATGGGAGTGATCTCTCGGTCGGGAAAAGTGGCCCAAATGATAAGGACTCACATTTACCAGCTCAATCGAACACTTTCCCAAGGAGTTACCAGATGTTGCACGACGTTCTTCAGACCTTGGCAAGCGCCGGCAAATCCCCGGTCAGCCCCAGTGCTTCGCGTACGAACAGCGCTTTGGCCTCGGGCATCTGCTCGACGATTTTCAGTCCGGTGTTGCGCAACCAGCGCAGCGGCAGCGGATCGGCCTGGAACAACCGCTCGAAGCCTTCCATCGCCGCCATAAGCGCCAGGTTGTGCGGCATGCGCCGGCGCTCATAGCGGCTCAGCACTTTCACGTCCGCCAAACGTTCGCCGCGTTCATTGGCTTGCAACAGCACTTCGGCGAGTACAGCGGCATCGAGGAAACCAAGGTTCACGCCCTGCCCCGCCAACGGGTGAATGGTATGCGCGGCATCGCCGATCAGCGCCAGGCCTTCGGCCACGTAGCGCTTGGCGTGACGCTGACGCAGCGGCACGCACAGCCGCGGGTCGGCGCTGATGACGTCGCCGAGGCAGCCTTCAAAGGCGCGCTCCAGCTCACGGCAGAAATCCGCTTCATCCAGCGCCATCAGCCGTTCGGCTTCGCTCGGCGTGGTCGACCAGACGATTGAGCACCAGTCCTGCTGGCCATCACGCTCCAGCGGCAGAAACGCCAGCGGCCCGTGATCGGTGAAGCGCTGCCACGCGGTCATGCGGTGCGGTTTGCTGCTGCGTACGCTGGTGACGATGGCGTGATGCAGATAATCCCACTCACGAGTGGCGACGCCGGTCAGACGGCGCACGGCGGAATTGGCGCCGTCCGCCGCGATCACCAGCGGCGCGCGCAGGGTGCGGCCGTCGGCCAGGGTCAGCAGCCAGTCGTCACCGGAGCGGCGCATCTGCTCCAGCCGCGCATTGGCCAGCAGGCCGAGATCGCAATCGTGCAGACGGTCGAGCAAGGCATCCTGCACCACGCGGTTCTCGACAATGTGGCCGAGCACTTCGGCGTGCACGCTGCTGGCCGAGAAATGGATCTGCCCGGTGCCGCTGCCGTCCCAGACGTGCATGTCGGTGTAGGGGCTGCTGCGTCGGTTGACGATGCCGTCCCATACGCCGAGGCGATCGAGGATCCGCTGACTGGCTGCCGACAGCGCACTGACTCGCGGCTCGAACGGCGCATCGCCAGTGAAGGGTTTGACGCTCAGCGGGCTGCCGTCGAGCAGCAGGACTTCCAGCCCGCTGTCCTGCAACGCCAGCGCCAGGGCGCTGCCGACCATTCCGGCTCCGACAATCAGCACATCCGCGCGCATTTCCATGCTTTAAGCCTGTCTCGCTTGCGGCTTGAGCCGCACGTAAAGGGTTTTACCGACCCGCGCCACCAGGTTGCCGGCACCGTCATGAATGTCGACCTGCAACTGCGGCAGGTATTTCTCGCCACTGGCGGTCTGCCGACGGATTTCGTCGAGCAGGGTGTCGTCGATGTTGAACCGGGCGAACACCGGGCCTTTGCCCGGCGCAATGAAATCGATGTCGGCAGCCTTGTCCCAGACGATGTACTTCGACCCGAGGTTCTCCATGAGCATCAACATGAAAAACGGATCGACCATCGAATACAGACTGCCGCCGAACTGGGTGCCGACGTAATTGCGGTTGTACCAGCCCAGGCCCATCGAGACCTGGATGTCACGAAAGTCATCGCTGATGTGCTTCACCCGGACCCCAGCACCGAAGTACGGCGGGTAGAACGTCATGATCCAGCGCATCAGCCGCGCCTTGCCAAACTGTTTGATCAGCCACTCACGCATCCGGCCGCGTCCCCAGCCCCATGGCCTGACGGGCGAACCAGCGTTTGGCCGGCGGCAGCAGATCGAGGCCGAGCAGGCCGATGTTGCGGCCAAGCGAAACCAGCGGCTGAGTGCTGCCGAACAGGCGCGTCACCTGATCGGAGAATCCTACGGTGAGGTCCTGATCGAGACGCTGACGCTCGCGATAGGCCTGCAACGTGGCGAAATCACCCAGCGGTTTGTCGCTGGTCAGCAGCCCGGCGGCCAAGGCATCGGCATCGCGCAGGGACAGGTTGAAACCCTGCCCGGCAATCGGGTGCAGGCTGTGGGCGGCGTTGCCGAGGACGGCCAGATGCGAGCGCACCTGCTCTTCGGCCTCCACCAGCGACAGCGGATACAGATGTCGCGCGCCAACTTGTTTCAACGTACCGAGACGGTAGCCGAACACACCTTGCAGCTCGCTGAGGAAATCACGATCACTCAGGTCCGCCAGACGTTGCGCGTCCATCCCCAGACGGGTCCAGACCAGCGCGCAGCGGTTTTCCGGCAGCGGCAGCAGCGCCATCGGGCCTTCGTCGGTGAAGCGCTCGAAGGCCATGCCGTTGTGCGCTTCACTCGGGGTGATGTTGGCGATCAGCGCGCTCTGGTTGTACGGGCGTTTGCGCACGTTGATGCCCAGTTGCTCGCGCAGACCGGAACGACCTCCATCGGCGAGCACCGCCAGATCGCACTCGACCGTGGTCTCATCGTTGAGGGTCAGGCGATAGCCGTCCGGCAACGGTTCCATGCGGGTGACTTCCGCCGGGCAGCGCCAACTGATCACGTCTTTGTCGAGGTGTTGCCACAGGCTGTGGCCGAGCCAGGCGTTTTCCACGACATAGCCGAGCGCCGGGACGCCCTCTTCCATCGCCGACAGTCGGGCGGTGGAAAAACGTCCACGGTCGGATACATGAATCTGCTTGATCGGCTCGGCGCGGCGGGAGATTTCCTGCCACACGCCCAGCCGCTGATAAATCTGCCGCGAGCCAAAGGACAGCGCCGATGAACGTGCGTCGTAACTCGGCTGCCAACTGTCGCCGGGAGCGAACGGTTCGATCAGCACGATCTTCCAGCCCCGGGCCTTGGCCCCGGCCTGCAGCGCCAACGCCAGACTGGCGCCGACCAGACCGCCACCGATGATTGCCAGATTGACCCGACTCATGCCGCGTGCGTCCGTGCTTGCGCCATCAGGGCTTCGATCTCGGCGACGGTTTTCGGCACACCGCCGGTCAGGATTTCACAACCGCTCTTGGTCACTACCACGTCGTCCTCGATGCGCACGCCAATGCCGCGCCATTTCTTCGCTACGTTCTGATTGTCCGGGGCGATGTAGATGCCCGGCTCCACGGTCAGCGCCATGCCGACTTCCAGCACCCGCCATTCGCCGCCGACCTTGTACTCGCCGACGTCATGCACATCCATGCCCAGCCAGTGGCCGGCGCGGTGCATGTAAAACGCCTTGTAGGCCTCGGTGGCGATCAACTCGTCGACTTCGCCCTGCAACAACCCCAGCTGCACCAGCCCGGCGGTGATCACCCGAACCGTGGCTTCGTGCGCTTGGTTCCAGTGCTTGTTCGGGGCGATTTCGGCGAATGCCGCTTCCTGCGAAGCCAGCACCAGTTCGTAGATCGCTTTCTGTTCAGCGGAAAACTTGCCGTTGACCGGCCACGTCCGCGTGATGTCGCTGGCGTAGCAGTCGATTTCGCAACCGGCGTCGATCAATACCAGATCACCGTCCTTGAGCAACGCGTCATTCTGCTGGTAATGCAGGATGCAGCTGTTGCGCCCGGCGGCGACGATCGAGCCGTAGGCGGGCATTTTCGCCCCACCCTTGCGGAACTCGTAATCCAGTTCGGCTTCCAGGCTGTACTCGTACAGCCCGGCGCGGCTGGCCTGCATCGCCCGGATGTGGGCCTGGGCGGAAATCCGCGCCGCTTCGCGCATCACCTTCACTTCTGCCGCCGATTTATACAGGCGCATGTCATGCAGCAGGTGATCCAGGGCAACGAATTCGTTCGGCGGCTGGGCGCCGAGGTGCGCCTTGGAGCGGATCACGTTGATCCAGTCCATCAGGTGACGGTCGAATTCCGGGTTGCTGCCCATGGCCGAATACACCCGGTCGCGACCTTCGATCAGGCCCGGCAGGATGTCGTCGATGTCGGTGATGGGGAAGGCGTCGTCGGCGCCAAAGTCGCGAATCGCGCCTTCCTGGCCGGCGCGCAGGCCGTCCCAGAGTTCCCGTTCGGCATTGCGTTCACGGCAGAACAGCACGTATTCGCCGTGCTCGCGACCGGGCATCAAAACGATGACCGCCTGCGGCTCGGGGAAACCGCTCAGGTACTGGAAGTCGCTGTCCTGGCGGTAGACGTGCTCGACGTCACGGTTGCGAATCGCAACCGCAGCGGCGGGCAGGATGGCGATGCTGTTGGGTTCCATCTGCGCCATGAGTGCCTTGCGGCGACGGGCGTATTCCGCTTTCGGGATATGGATCATGGGCAGATGGCTTTCCCTGGCACGCGATCAGTGCAGCGACGGCTTGGCGGCTGGCGGCACGTCGGCTTTCTTGGTTTCGGAGAACAGCAGCAGCGGCGCTACACGCAGGTACTCCATGACTTCCATGTAGTCGCTTTCGCCGTCTTCGGATTCTTCCAGTGCATCTTGCACCTGGGAAATCGCTGCCAGATCCTGCAACACCTCAGTGGCCTCGGTGCTCAGCATGCTGCTGTCGCGGCAGTTCAGGCCGAAACCGGTGAGGAAGCCCTGGCACCACTGGCCCAGTGCGGCAGCGCGATCAGCCAGTGGCACGTCGTCGGTCGGCAACAGCAGCACGACGGTCACGTCGTCACCGGTGAGTTCGCCCTTGACCATTTCCTGCAGGCCGATGAGCGCGTTGCGAACGTTGTCCTGCGGCTCGCTTTCGAGCAGCTCGGCGGCGTCGATCAGCCATTCTTCGGCATTGAAGCCGGCACCGGCGCAGCTGCGGCCGAGCAGCAGGCCATGCAGTTCGGCAGGCGAGACGTTGTGACCGCTGGCAGTCAGCAGGGTGGCGAAGGCTTGGTACGGGGAATTCTGAATGGGCATGGGCAGCTAGGCGCCAGACGGCGCTATGTCTAGAATGAAGGCCTTGTATCCTACATCGACAGACTCGCCAAGACCATTAAAGGCTGTCCCCCAGCCAAACCCATCAGACCGAATCAGTGGACACAATGGAAGACACCGACCTGCAAGCGCTGATGGCCAGACTCGAACTGCTGATTACTCGGGTCGAGCAACTAAAGAGTCAAAACGCACTCTTATTAGCTCAGGAAAAGACCTGGCGCGAGGAACGCGCGCACCTCATTGAAAAAAACGAAATCGCCCGGCGTAAGGTCGAGTCGATGATTTCGCGCCTCAAGGCCCTGGAGCAAGACTCATGAGTTCAAGCAATAGCGTTACCGTGCAGATCCTCGACAAAGAATATTCGATCATCTGTCCCCAGGAAGAACGCAGCAATCTGGTCAGTGCCGCGCGTTACCTGGACGGCAAGATGCGCGAGATCCGCAGCAGCGGCAAAGTCATCGGCGCCGACCGCATCGCCGTGATGGCCGCGTTGAACATCACCCACGATCTCTTGCACAAAGAAGAGCGCCCGGACATCCAGGCCAGCGGCTCGACCCGTGAACAGGTGCGTGACTTGCTCGATCGTGTCGATCTGGTGCTGGCCGACGATCCGGACATCAGCAAGGGCTGATTCGCCAGGCCGCTTGAGGTATACTCGCCGCACTCCCTGGGGTGCTTGCCAGTTGACGATGTCCCTGAGCCGATTTGCACTACCCTGGGGGTTGCACGTTGGGCTGGTGTGCATGTCCGCCAGACGGAAAGCCTTAAAGCCTACTGCATCCTCCACCTTGAACTCTCGGGTTCAAGGGCTAAGTCGACAGCGGCTCATCCGGGGAGCCTGATTCGAATCCGATGCCGGTGCATGCCGGCATCGGATTTTTTATGCGTACGTTTTCGTCCCCACCCTGCCGAAGCCGACCATGACCGAACCCGCGCTGCTGCCCCGCCCCCAACTGCGCCGCCTGCTGCGCAAGGCCCGCCGCTCCCTGACGCCAAGTCAGCAACGCGCGGCCGCCGAAGGTCTGTACAAACAGCTCGCGCAGGACCCGCAATTTCGCCGGGCGAAACACATTTCCCTGTACCTGCCCACCGACGGTGAGATCGACCCGCGTCTGTTGCTGCGCGCTGCTCAGCGTCGCGGCAAGAAAACCTACCTGCCGGTATTGAGTGCCTGGCCGCGGACCAAAATGGTCTTTCAGCAGATCCGCCCCGGCGAAAAGCTGCGGCCCAACCGTTTCCGTATTCTCGAGCCTCGGGTCAATGTCGCCCGTCAGCGCAAGATCTGGGCACTGGATCTGGTGTTGTTGCCATTGGTAGGGTTTGACGATGTCGGCGGACGCCTGGGTATGGGCGGCGGATTCTACGACCGTAGCCTGGCTTACCTGGCTCGCCGCCAGAACTGGCGCAAGCCGACGCTGCTGGGCCTGGCCCATGAATGTCAGAAAGTGGAACGACTGGCGCAGGCCAGCTGGGATGTACCGCTGCAGGGAACGGTGACCGACAAGGCGTGGTATTTCGCAGGGTAGACGCCGCGAGGGAATCAGCGGCGTCGGGAAGACGGGATCAGCGCTTGAACGCTGTCGACTGCTGTACTTGTTGCGCCACTTCAATCGGAGCATCGGCCTTGTTGGCCCACAGACTTTGCGCATAACCGGTGGTCACGACGCCAAGGCCGAACAAAATCACCAAAGTCCACAGCAAATCCGGTTTGCGTTTCATCGATTGCCCCCCTCAAGGCACATCATCACGATGACAGCAGCGGTTTCCATTCGTAGGCCGTGCAGCAGCGTCAAGCTTTAAAGGCCGGCATTTTGCGACAACGTGAACCTCTGCGCAAATGCTGGCGTCAACCGACTGTCGGTTTGTCATAAAATTGCCCGACAACCTGCCCAATGACCGTTTCAGGAGCAACCACCATGGCCTACTGGCTGATGAAATCCGAGCCCGACGAACTCTCGATCAAGGGGCTGGAAAAACTCGGCAAGGCGCGCTGGGACGGGGTGCGCAACTACCAGGCGCGCAATTTCCTGCGAGCCATGGCGGTGGGGGATGAGTTCTTTTTCTATCACTCCAGCTGCCCTGAGCCGGGGATTGCCGGAATCGGCAGGATCATCGAAGCCGCGTACCCGGATCCCACCGCACTGGAACCGGAGAGCCATTACTTCGACCCCAAAGCCACACCGGAGAAAAACGCCTGGAGCGCGATTGATGTCGCCCATGTCGAGACGTTTGCCCGGGTGTTGAAGCTGGATTATCTGAAGCAGCAGACCGCGCTGGCCGAGATGCCACTGGTGCAGAAGGGTTCGCGACTGTCGGTGATGCCGGTGACCGCCGAGCAATGGGCGGCGGTTATCGCGCTCAAACCCTGAGTCATTTGTCGCCTGACAAAATGCCATCGCGAGCAAGCTCGCTCCCACAGGGTTCAGCGGCGATCACACAAATGTGTGGCACCACAAAACCACTGTGGGAGCGAGCTTGCTCGCGATGAGGCCCGCCCGGACAACGAATGCCTTACTGAATGATCAGGTTGTTGAACAACAGATCCTCGACCACCGGCTTGCCGGTCTCGTCATTCATTACTTGCTGGGTCTGCTTCAAGGCTTCCTGACGCAGCTTTTCCTTGCCTTCGATGCTGCCCATCGCGTCGGTGGTCTGCTGGGTGAACAGCGCCACCAGTTGATTGCGGATCAGCGGCTCGTTGGCCTTGACCAGTTTGGTCGCCTCGTCGCCGGTCACCCGCAACGCCACATCGGCCTTGTAGACCTTGAGCTTCGGCGTGCCGTCCAGCCCGTAGTTGCCCACGAACGGCGGGCTCAGGGTGATGTAGTTGACCTTCGGCGCCTCGCCTTCTTTGGCTTCTTCGGCCAGCGCTGCCACAGGCAGAGACAGGGCCAGCAACAACATGATCCACGCTTTCACAATTCGCTCCTTATCCGGTTTGCGGCCTAGCATAACGACCCGCCGCGCAAGCACAAGCTTATGGCGGACTATCAGGGCCGGGCATGCTCGTTGACCCGTTGACTGCCACACCTACACTTATCGGCCATCACTCCCAAAGGAATAGCCCTGATGAAAGCCGTGCTGTGCAAAGCCTTCGGCCCTGCCGAATCGCTGGTGCTGGAAGACGTCGCCAGTCCTGTCGCGAAGAAGAACGAAATCCTGCTGGACGTGCACGCCGCCGGGGTCAACTTCCCGGACACGCTGATCATCGAGGGCAAGTACCAGTTCAAGCCGCCCTTCCCGTTCTCGCCGGGAGGTGAAGCAGCCGGGGTGGTCAGCGCGGTGGGGGAAAAGGTCAGCCACTTGAAAGTCGGCGACCGGGTCATGGCCCTGACCGGCTGGGGCAGCTTTGCCGAGCAGGTCGCAGTGCCGGGCTATAACGTGCTGCCGATCCCGCCGTCGATGGATTTCAACACCGCCGCCGCGTTCAGCATGACCTACGGCACCTCGATGCACGCGCTCAAGCAGCGCGGCAACCTGCAACCGGGGGAAACCCTGCTGGTGCTCGGTGCATCCGGAGGTGTCGGCCTCGCTGCCGTGGAGATCGGCAAAGCCATGGGCGCCCGGGTCATCGCCGCCGCCAGCAGCGCCGAAAAACTCGCCGTGGCCAAGGCTGCCGGTGCAGATGAATTGATCAACTACAGCGAAACCAGCCTCAAGGACGAAATCAAACGCCTGACCGACGGCCAGGGCGCCGACGTGATCTACGACCCGGTCGGCGGCGACCTGTTCGACCAGGCCATCCGCGCCATCGCCTGGAACGGCCGCCTGCTGGTGGTCGGTTTTGCCAGCGGACGCATTCCCGAACTGCCGGTCAACCTCGCCCTGCTCAAGGGCGCGGCAGTGCTCGGTGTGTTCTGGGGCTCTTTCGCCCAGCGCCAGCCACAGGACAACGCGGCGAACTTCCAGCAACTGTTCGGCTGGTTCGCCGAAGGCAAGCTGAAGCCGCTGGTGTCGCAGGTCTATCCGCTGAGTGAGGCGGCACAGGCGATCAATGATCTTGGGCAGCGCAAGGCGGTGGGCAAGGTTGTGGTGCAGGTGCGCTGAAGCGCCTCGGAGCCGTCATTTGTTGCCGGGAGAATCCTCTGCGTCGCCCGGCAGCAGGTGCTCCAGAACCTTCCGGCTATCAGCCTTGATGATCCGGCCCTTGTCATCGAAGCGCAGCACGAGCATCCAGTCGAACACCTCGTCCGGCCATTTTTTCTGGCCCATCAGGGCCGTGCTGTCGCCACCGAACGCACTGATCAGCTTGTTGATGCGCCCGTGGTGCCAGGCGATCAGGATGACCGGTGCCTGATTGCTCTTGCGCAACAGCTTGACCAGCTCATGCACATCGCCGTTGATGTAAGGCTGTTCGATGGACAGGTTCAGACGCTCGGCCAGCGGCGTCAGGGTCAAACGTGAGCGGGAGCTCTCGGGAGTGTCGCCGGCGGCGATCAGCCGTTCCGGGGTCAGCGTCTGGCCATCGAGCTTCAATGGATTGAAGTAGTCGGCATAGGCGCGGGCCCGCTCTTCGCCACGGGCATTGAGCACCGATCCTTCAGTCGGCTTCTCCGCATGGCGGATGATCAGCACCGTGGCATTGCGCAACCCGGACTGGGCAGGGTGATCGGCGTAAATCAATCCCAGCACCGCAACGGCGATAACCGCCGCCGCCAATAATCGGCGCATGAGCATGCGAACCTTCAAAGCCATCATTCATCTCTGCTGATCAGTCGATCGACGGATCGCGAGTCTATGCCAGCCCATGTTCATAAGTGGTGAAAACGCCCTGTTCTTACAGCAGAGCGACAGGTTCGTAAAAGAACGCGCGACTTCCAACATTTTCCGCTGTTTTGCCGATGCGAACCGGTGCTATTTTCGGTAACGAAACTGTAACATTCGCATCCGCAGTCAAAACAAGAAATCTGGAGCTCTTGAATGTTTGCTTTCTTTCGACCTGCCGCACATCAGGCTCCATTGCCTGAAGAAAAAATAGACAGTACCTACCGACGCCTGCGCTGGCAGATCTTCGCCGGTATCTTCTTTGGCTATGCGGGTTACTACCTGCTGCGCAAGAACTTCTCCCTGGCCATGCCGTACCTGATCGACGAGGGTTATACCCGCGGCGAACTGGGTCTGGCGATGTCGGCCATCGCCATTGCCTACGGTTTGTCCAAGTTCCTCATGGGCCTGGTCTCCGACCGTTCCAACCCGCGCTACTTCCTGCCGTTCGGCCTGCTGGTCTCGGCGGGGGTGATGTTCATTTTCGGTTTCGCACCTTGGGCAACGTCCAGCGTGACCATGATGTTCATCCTGCTGTTCATCAACGGCTGGGCCCAGGGCATGGGCTGGCCGCCGAGCGGACGGACCATGGTGCACTGGTGGTCGCAGAAGGAGCGCGGCGGCGTGGTGTCCGTGTGGAACGTGGCGCATAACGTCGGCGGCGGCCTGATCGGCCCGCTGTTCCTGATCGGCATGGGCCTGTTCAACGACTGGCACGCAGCGTTCTACGTACCGGCGGCGGTCGCCCTGGCGGTGGCGGCTTTTGCCTTCATCACCATGCGTGACACCCCGCAATCGGTTGGCCTGCCGCCGATCGAGAAGTACAAGAACGACTACCCGGAAGGCTACGACGCCAGCCACGAAGACGAATTCAGCGCCAAGGAAATCTTCGTCAAATACGTGCTGCGCAACAAAATGCTCTGGTACATCGCCATGGCCAACGTGTTCGTCTACCTGCTGCGCTACGGCGTACTGGACTGGGCGCCGACCTACCTCAAGGAAGCCAAGCACTTTGACGTCGACAAGACTTCGTGGGCGTACTTCTTCTATGAGTGGGCGGGCATTCCGGGCACATTGCTGTGCGGCTGGATGTCGGACAAGATCTTCCGTGGCAACCGTGGCCTGACCGGCATGGTGTTCATGGCCCTGGTGACCGTGGCGACCCTGGTTTACTGGCTGAACCCGGCCGGCAACCCGACCATCGACATGATCGCGCTGTTCTCGATCGGCTTCCTGATCTACGGCCCGGTGATGCTGATCGGCCTGCAGGCGCTGGAACTGGCACCGAAGAAAGCCGCCGGCACGGCCGCGGGCTTCACCGGTCTGTTCGGTTATCTGGGTGGTTCGGTCGCGGCCAGTGCAGCGATGGGCTACACCGTGGACCACTTCGGTTGGGATGGCGGTTTCGTGCTGCTGGTGGGCGCTTGCCTGCTGTCGATGGCCTTCCTGGCCCCGACCCTGTGGCACAAGCAAGTCGCCAGTCAGAGCCGCGAAGCAGTCGCCTGATCAGCTTTTGACTTGCAGCGCTTGAGCCGCGCCTCCAGATTCCGGTCTGGCATGGCGTGGCTGCGCAGGGCGTGGGCGGTCTGCTCGACATAATCGCGAGTCGTGCCGTAACGCCCGCAAGCGCTTTCGAACACCTGGCTCAGCACATGATCCGGCAGATTGCCGGCATAGCTGGGCAGGTGTCGCTCCAACACGAATCCCAAGGCCTGTACCTGGCTGCCATCTTCGAGACGGCAGTTGAGCCAGTGCGGGCGATAGGACGGGAACGGCATCTCGCGTTTCCACAGCGCATACAGCGCACTGTCGAGGTTGTCTTCCGGCAACCGGTAGGCAAAGCCACTGCACGAACCGCCGCGATCCAGACCGAACACCAGCCCCGGCATTTCCGGCGTGCCGCGATGTTCGTGGGACCACAGATACAAGCCGCGATGGTAGCCATGCACCCGCCCGCGGACCCGCTCCACCGCCGAACACTCCGGCCGCCAGATCAGCGAACCATACGCGAACAGCCACACCGGCCCGCCCTTGTGGCGCGCCATGGTCGATTGCATGGAAGCGAGAAGTTGTTCGTGAGTCAGCTGCGGACCCAGATCGAGCCGCGGAGGGTAAGCCAGATTCAGAAAAGCAGATTCTATGGCTGTCATGACGGAAGTGTTCGGCCCCGCAAGTATTACAAGATGTAAGCACAATTCGCTTGATAGAACATATAGCAGTAACTGTAAAACGAAAAGTGCTAAAGGATGTATGACACCTTTGATAGCGCTAATTCGGGGTTATCCGCGAAGGCTATCTTGTTTGATATAGCCTAATACCATTGCGCAGATATCTTAAATACCCGAATGAAATAACGTTAAGCCCTCTCTTCGTTCAGGATTCGTTCATGAAGTCCCGGGATTTTTCCTACTAAAATTTCGGACTTCCCATATTTACCGTCGCTGATCGCCTGCGTAAAACGGCTTTCCTCTGGCGCAAGCCAACCCGTTCAACCGAGGCTGCACGATGAACACAACCAGGCTTTTGGCCGCACTTTTATTGATTCAGACCGGCCAGGCATTGGCCACGGATGACTCCCGGGAAGACAAAGGTTTCTGGTACGCACAAACCAGTGTCTACACCAAACATTACTCACCCGACCCCGAACACAATAATCATCAGGACTTGATCGGCATTGAACGCAATCAGGCTTCCGGCTGGGTATTTGGCGGGGCAACTTTCCGTAACTCGTTCAGTCAGCGCTCCAATTACGCCTATGCCGGCAAACGCTTCGAGAGCGCCGATTATCCGGTGTACGTGAAACTCACGGGCGGGTTGCTGCAGGGCTATCGGGGTGACTACAAGGACAAGATCCCGCTCAATCACTTCGGCGTTGCACCGGTGATCATTCCGTCGGTCGGCACCCACTACGGCCCGCTGGGCGCCGAGCTGGTGTTTCTCGGCGCCAACGCGGCCATGGTGACAACGGGCGTGCGGTTCTAGAAATGTACAGCGCGGCTCAAGAGCGCGGCGCGTACGCAAACACGTCGGCGCGCATCTGGTGGGCATCCATCCCGGCTTCCACCAGCGCATCCAGCGTGCCGTAGACCATCGCCGGCGAACCGCTGGCGTAGACATGCAGCGATTTCAGATCCGGGAAGTCCTCGCACACCGCCTCATGCAACATCCCGCAGCGCCCTTCCCAGCCGCACTGGTCGCTGACGACCTTGTGCAGAAACAGGTTGGGCAGCTTCAGCCATTCGTCCCAATGTTCGATTTCGTAGAAATCCTCCGGACGTCTCACGCCCCAGTACAAATGCACCGGATGCTTGAAGCCGTTGGCCCGGCAATGTTCGATCAGGCTGTGGATCTGGCCCATGCCGGTGCCGGCGGCGATCAACACCAGCGGCCCCTCCGGCAGTTCCGCGAGATGGGTGTCGCCAAAGGGCAGTTCGACCCGCACCATCGAATTGCGCTGCAGCTGCTCGATCAGGCTCAGGGCACTGGCTTCGCGGGCCAGGACGTGGATTTCCAGGTCTCGACCGCCGTGGGGCGCCGAGGCCATGGAAAAGGCTGATTTCTCACCGCTCTCGCGCTCGATCATCAGGTACTGACCGGCGTGATAACGCGGCGGCTTGCCGGCCGGCGCCCGCAGGCGCACGCGCCAGGTATCGCCACCGACGTCCCGGCATTCGATGACCTGACACGACAGGCTGCGCACCGGCAGTTCTCCCAGCGCGAGCACGCCATCCCACAGCAGGATGCAGTCTTCCAGCGGCTGCGCTATGCAAGTGTAGAACTCGCCGTGGTCATGCACCTTGCCGGCCTGTTCGACCCGGCCTTCCACCAGCAGCGCTGCGCATACATGACAATTGCCGTTGCGGCAGCTTTGCGGGCATTCGTAGCCCAGGCGCCGCGCACCATCGAGAATCCGCTCTCCGGGCCGTATCTCGAGCACCGCTCCGGAGGGCTGCAGGGTTACACGCATCAATCTATTCCTAACTGATTCCAGATGGCATCGATCCGTTGGGTGACGGCATCATCCTTGACGATGACGCGGCCCCACTCGCGAGTGGTTTCGCCCGGCCACTTGTGGGTGGCGTCCAGGCCCATTTTCGAGCCAAGTCCCGACACCGGCGAGGCGAAGTCGAGGTAGTCGATCGGCGTGTTGTCGATCATCACCGTGTCGCGCTTGGGGTCCATGCGCGTGGTGATGGCCCAGATCACGTCGTTCCAGTCCCGCGCGTTGATATCGTCGTCGGTGACGATAACGAACTTGGTGTACATGAACTGTCGCAAAAACGACCAGACACCCAGCATCACGCGCTTGGCGTGGCCCGGATACGACTTCTTCATCGTCACCACGGCCATGCGGTACGAGCAGCCTTCCGGCGGCAGGTAGAAATCGGTGATTTCCGGGAACTGCTTTTGCAGGATCGGCACGAACACTTCGTTCAGCGCCACACCGAGAATTGCCGGCTCATCCGGCGGCCGGCCGGTGTAGGTGCTGTGGTAGATCGGCTTGATCCGGTGGGTGATGCGTTCGACGGTGAACACCGGGAAGCTGTCGACTTCGTTGTAGTAACCGGTGTGGTCGCCGTAGGGGCCTTCATCGGCCATTTCGCCCGGATGGATCACGCCTTCGAGGATGATTTCGGCAGTGGCCGGCACTTGCAGGTCGTTGCCACGGCACTTCACCAGCTCCGTGCGGCTGTCGCGCAGCAGACCGGCGAAGGCGTATTCGGAGAGGCTGTCCGGCACCGGGGTGACCGCACCGAGAATGGTCGCCGGATCCGCGCCGAGGGCCACGGACACCGGGAACGGCTGGCCCGGGTGCTTCTCGCACCACTCACGGAAATCCAGCGCGCCACCACGGTGGCTGAGCCAGCGCATGATGACCTTGTTGCGGCCGATCACTTGCTGACGGTAGATGCCGAGGTTCTGCCGGTCCTTGTTCGGGCCTTTGGTGACGGTCAGGCCCCAGGTGATCAGCGGCGCCACGTCGCCCGGCCAGCAGGTCTGCACCGGCAGCATCGCCAGATCGACGTCATCGCCTTCGATGACCACTTCCTGGCAGGGTGCGTCTTTGACGACTTTCGGCGCCATCGCAATGATCTTGCGGAAGATCGGCAGCTTCGACCACGCGTCCTTCAAGCCCTTCGGCGGCTCAGGCTCCTTGAGGAACGCCAGCAGCTTGCCGATCTCGCGCAGTTCGCTGACCGACTCGGCCCCCATGCCCATGGCGACCCGCTCGGGGGTGCCGAACAGGTTGCCGAGCACCGGAATGTCATAGCCGGTCGGCTTCTCGAACAGCAGCGCCGGGCCCTTGGCCCGCAGTGTGCGGTCGCACACTTCGGTCATTTCCAGCACCGGCGAGACGGGAATCTGGATGCGTTTCAACTCTCCGCGCTGCTCAAGCTGCTGCACGAAATCCCGAAGATCCTTGAATTTCATTGACGATGGCACCCTCAAAATAGGCGTACATCCTACCTGCTATGCCGGTCGCTGGCAGCCCGTCACTGCTTACTTGGCTGCATTCACCCGGCCGTTACCCGGATTTTTGCCGGCCTGCAGGCTGACAAACAGCGGTTCGAGGATCGGCGCCACGAATCGCGCGCCGACTTCCGACAGGTGATTGTCATCCTTGTACAGCGAATAGCCGTCGAGCTCGGCGCGACACAGACCGTTTTCATCGCACAGCCGTGGCGCCGGATCGACCACTCGCACCATCGGATCCTGCGCCAGTTGGGCGAACAAGCGGCTGATGAATGCCTGGCGCTTGTCATGCTCGCCGATGGCCAGACCGACGCCCTCCACCGGGTGCCCCAGCATTGCAAGGCGAGTCAGGCGATACGGCGGGCTGAACGCCTGCAACGGCGCCTCCTTCACCAGCCAGACCCGATGCCCACCCTCGCGCAATTGAGCAAGCTGCGCGCGCAGGCCTTCAGCCAGACGCTGCTCAGCGACGGCACGGTCGTATTTGCCATCCGGCTTTCTGAGCACATGGTCGAGATCGCCTTTGGCGTCGCCATACAGATAGAGGCTCCAACGTGCGACCAGCACCACATCGCTGATACGTTGCGCGCTCAACCGCTGCTCGACACGCCGATTGAACCGCGTACAGGCCGCATCGGTTTCCAGCCCTTCGACCGGAATACAACCGGCAGAGCTGGCGAGGATCATGCTGACGCCATGGGCTTGCGCACCGTCCTCCAGCACTGGAATGAATGCCGTAGCGTGGCTGTCGCCCCAGACCATTGCCTGGGCTGGCAGGTTTTCTACACCGTAATGGCAGAACAGTTTGTCGTCCGGTGCCTTGTCATCGGTCAGGCACGCCATCAGCTCCGGTCGCCACTCGTGACCCTTGGCATATTGCAGCGCCTGTTCAGACAGACGCGACGGCAAGCCATCGGTCCAGCGCAGGGCTTGCCCGGCCAGACCGAGTACCAGGATGCCGCAGAAACCGGCCAGCAGAACCTGCCGGCGCCCGGCCAGCAGGCGACGCTCGCGGAATGGCGTTTCGACGAATTTCCATGACAGGTAACCCAGCACCAGTGTCAACAGGATCAAACCTGCGATGTCCAGCACACCCGGCTCCTCGACGCTGGCATAGCTGGAAAATACGAACACCGGCCAGTGCCACAAGTACCAGGAATAGGAAATCAGGCCGAGGCCGACCATCACCCGACTGCTCAGGAATTGACCGATCAGCGTCTCTCGATGACCGTTGGCGAGGATCAGCGCCACCACGCCCAGCACCGGCAGCAGCGCGGCGACACCGGGAAATGGCGTGCGCTTGTCGTACCCGAAGACGGCCAGCAGGATGAGCGCCATACCGAACAGGCTCAGCCACTGCGCGGCCATCGGTTTGAGACGCCATGAATGTCGGGGCGCGACGGCGAGCATCGCACCGGCCAGCAGCTCCCACGCCCGCATCGGCAACAGGAAGAACGCCTTCTCCGGATAATGCTGGACCGCCCACACACTCAGCCCGAAGGACAGCAGCAATACGCCGAACAGCGCTAGCCGCCAGTGTTTCAATCGGCTCGACAGCAAGGTCAGCAACAGCGGAAAAAGGATGTAGAACTGCTCTTCCACCGCCAGCGACCAGGTGTGCAGCAGCGGCTTGAGATCCGACGCGACGTCGAAATAGCCGTCCTGACGCATGAACAGGATGTTCGAGACGAAGGTCACCTGGTAGCGCACCGAGCGCCCGAGTTCTTCGTAGTCCTTGGGGGCCAGCAGGAACCAGCCCACCGCCAGCACCGCGATGATCATTGCAAACAGCGCCGGCAGGATCCGCCGGGCACGCCGGGCCCAGAACTCGACGAAGCTGAAACGCCCGGCCTGGCGCTGGTTCCAGATGATCGAGGTGATCAGGTAGCCGGAAATCACGAAAAACACGTCCACACCGACAAATCCGCCGGTGAATCCCGGGACGCCAAAGTGGAACAGCACCACGGCAATCACTGCGACTGCGCGCAAGCCGTCGATATCCCTTCGATAAGCGAGAGTGCTCATAAATCCTTGATGCCAATCAGATGGTTATTTTTTGTACAGCCTCGGGGACTGCCTGTTGTTTTGCCAACACACTGACCTTACCAGATCGCAAACCTCCCATCGTCCGGACAAAAAGCAGGCAAAAAAAAGGCGCCCCTTGGGGGACGCCTTTTTCTGGACTAGACCGACGATGTTACTTGCGCTTCATCGACAGGAAGAATTCGTCGTTGGTCTTGGTCGTTTTCAGCTTGTCGACCAGGAACTCGATGGCCGCCACTTCGTCCATCGGATGCAGCAGCTTGCGCAGGATCCACATGCGCTGCAGTTCGTCGTCGGCGGTCAGCAACTCTTCACGGCGAGTGCCGGACTTGTTGATGTTGATGGCCGGGAACACACGTTTCTCGGCGATGCGACGGTCCAGAGGCAGCTCCATGTTGCCGGTGCCCTTGAACTCTTCGTAGATCACTTCGTCCATCTTCGAGCCGGTTTCAACCAGCGCGGTGGCGATAATGGTCAGCGAGCCGCCTTCTTCGATGTTACGCGCGGCACCGAAGAAACGCTTCGGCTTCTCCAGGGCGTGGGCATCGACACCACCGGTCAGCACCTTGCCGGAGCTCGGGATCACGGTGTTGTAGGCACGGGCCAGACGGGTGATGGAGTCGAGCAGGATCACCACGTCCTTCTTGTGCTCGACCAGGCGCTTGGCCTTCTCGATCACCATTTCAGCCACCTGCACGTGACGGGTCGGCGGCTCGTCGAAAGTCGAGGCAACCACTTCGCCGCGCACGGTGCGCTGCATTTCGGTCACTTCTTCCGGACGTTCGTCGATCAACAGCACGATCAGGTGAACTTCAGGGTTGTTACGGGCGATGTTCGCTGCGATGTTCTGCAGCATGATCGTTTTACCGGCTTTCGGCGGTGCAACGATCAGACCGCGCTGGCCTTTGCCGATCGGGGCGCACAGGTCGATCACGCGACCGGTCAGGTCTTCGGTGGAACCGTTGCCGGCTTCCATCTTCATGCGCACGTTCGGGAACAGCGGGGTCAGGTTCTCGAAGAGAATCTTGTTCTTCGCGTTCTCAGGACGATCGAAGTTGATCGTGTCGACCTTGAGCAGGGCGAAATAACGCTCGCCTTCCTTCGGCGGCCGGATCTTGCCAACGATGGTGTCACCGGTGCGCAGGTTGAAACGGCGGATCTGGCTCGGCGAGACGTAGATGTCGTCAGGGCCGGCGAGATAGGAAGCGTCAGCGGAGCGCAGGAAGCCGAAGCCGTCCTGGAGAATCTCCAGCACGCCATCACCGGAGATTTCCTCACCGCTTTTAGCGTGCTTTTTCAGCAGGGAGAAAATCACGTCCTGCTTGCGCGAACGGGCCATATTTTCTATGCCCATCTGTTCGGCCAATTCGAGCAGTTCGGTAATCGGCTTTTGCTTGAGTTCAGTCAGATTCATATAGGAATGACGTAATCATTTATGGAGGGGGGGGAAATTAAGCTTTTGGCTTAATGAGGCCGCGCCGCGGAGAAGGCGACAGGATCGCGTACTTGTTCGAAAAGGAGTGCGTCGGCGACGGCTAGCAGGGGGCAGTGGAGAAACCAGTGCGGGGCCGAATGTATCACCTGAGTTTCGGAGCGTCTAGCCCTGAATACGCAAAAAGCCCCGCAATTTGCGGGGCTTTTTGAGGACAGTCTTTACCGCGACGCTTAGATGTTGGCGTCGAGGAAAGCAGCCAGTTGCGACTTCGACAGAGCGCCGACCTTGGTCGCTTCCACGTTGCCGTTCTTGAACAGCATCAGGGTCGGAATACCACGTACGCCGTGCTTGGCAGGGGTTTCCTGGTTTTCGTCGATGTTCAGCTTGGCAACGGTCAGTTTGCCTTTGTAAGTCTCTGCAATCTCGTCCAGAACCGGAGCGATCATTTTGCAAGGGCCGCACCATTCAGCCCAGTAGTCGACCAGGACAGCGCCTTCGGCCTTGAGTACGTCGGCTTCGAAGCTAGCGTCGCTAACGTGTTTGATCAGATCGCTGCTCATGGAATTCTCCAGGTTGTAAGCAAAAAAACGTGGCCCATCATAGCCGCCCTTCCCTTGTTCAGGAAGCCGCAGATGATTGAGTCTTGCTATGGCACTCGATGAGTTTGGGTATAGCTCAAGTCACGCGCCGGCGGGGGCGATGAAGGAAATTCCGGTGCGCAGCGCCGCGTTGCGCACGTGCTCCTGCATGGCTTTCTGGGCGGCTGCGGAGGCCCGGCGCGCCAGCGCGCGGAGGATCTTGCGGTGTTCCTGCCAGGTTTCCATGGCCCGTTCGGCGCGGATGAACGGTAGCTTCTGGCTCTCCAGAAAGATCTCGGCGCTGGCGGTGAGGATGCTCAGCATCGCCTGATTGCCGCTGGCCCGCAGGATCCGCTGGTGGAATTCGAAGTCCAGTGTCGCCGCCACCTCGAAGTCGCCGGCACGCAGTTGCTCACGCATGGCGGCGACGTTGTCTTCCAGTTCGTCCAGATCGAATGTACTCAGCGTCACCGCCGCCAAGCCGGCCGCAAAACCTTCCAGCGCATAGCGCAACTGAAAGATCTCCAGCGGCGAGGCCTGGGCTGCGAACGGCCAGGCCGGCGCGCCCTCCCCGCGCGGCAACTCCACCGGCGACTGCACGAACACGCCTTTGCCCGGCTGGATGCTGACCACCCCCAGCGCACTCAAGGACGACAACGCTTCGCGCAACGACGCGCGGCTGACCCCCAGCTGCACCGCCAGATCCCGTTGCGAGGGCAGCGCATCGCCGGGGCCGAAGCCCTGCTCGGTAATCAGTTTACGGATCGCTTGCAGCGCCACTTCGGGTACGGCGCGGGAGATCGAGTTCATGGTTTTCCAGACGGACCAGGCCAAGGTGCGGCCAGTTGTAAAGCTATTCGAGGCATCAGGCAAGTCGTGCCCCAGCGGGGTTCGACGGTGCGTGTCGATGCGCTATCGCAGTGCGAAACCCGACCTGACTGTTCAGACCAGTAAGACCGAACAAACCCGCTAAACCCGTGGCTTTGCGGGGCCAGACCGCTGGCTTGGCACGGCCCGTGCTCTGTCCGATCGCAGATTTCACTTCCCGCCGATCCGGAGATTGTCCATGACGAAGCGTTACAGCGCCCTCCTTGCCGCCCTGTTTGCCGGCCTGATGCTGAGCCAGCCCCCCGCCCATGCCGACGGTCTGGACGACGTGGTCAAACGCGGCACCCTCAAAGTCGCCGTGCCTCAGGACTTCCCGCCCTTCGGCTCGGTCGGCCCGGACATGAAGCCGCGCGGCCTCGATATCGACACCGCGAAACTGCTGGCCGACCAGCTCAAGGTCAAACTCGAGCTGACCCCGGTCAACAGCACCAACCGCATCCCGTTCCTCACCACCGGCAAGGTCGATCTGGTGATTTCCAGCCTCGGCAAGAACCCCGAGCGCGAGAAGGTCATCGATTTTTCCCGTGCCTACGCGCCGTTCTACCTCGCCGTGTTCGGCCCGCCGGAGGCAGCCGTCAGCACCCTGGACGACCTCAAGGGCAAGACCATCAGCGTCACCCGTGGCGCCATCGAAGACATCGAGCTGACCAAGGTCGCCCCTGAAGGCGTGACCATCAAACGCTTCGAAGACAACAACTCGACCATCGCCGCCTACCTCGCAGGCCAGGTCGACCTGATCGCCAGCGGCAACGTGGTGATGGTGGCGATCAGCGAAAAGAGCCCGAAACGCGTGCCGGCGCTGAAAGTGAAGCTCAAGGACTCGCCGGTCTACGTCGGTGTGAACAAGAACGAGCCGGCGCTGCTGGGCAAGGTCAACGAGATCCTGGCCAGCGCCAAGGCTGACGGCGCGCTGGAAAAGAACGCGCAGACCTGGCTCAAAGAGCCGCTGCCGGCCGACCTCTGACCGGCGACGCGGGAGACTTTCATGGCCTATCAGTTCGATTTCTTGCCGGTGGTGGAAAACACCGACCTGCTGCTGCGCGGGGCGCTGTTCACCCTTGAGCTGACGGCCATCGGCGCGCTGTTTGGCGTAGGCGTGGGCATCGTCGGGGCGCTGGTGCGGGCGTGGAACATCCGCCCGTTCTCGGCGATTTTCGGCGTGTATGTGGAGCTGATCCGCAACACGCCGTTCCTGGTGCAACTGTTCTTCATCTTCTTCGGCCTGCCGTCCCTCGGCGTGCAGATTTCCGAGTGGCAGGCGGCGGTGCTGGCGATGGTGATCAACCTCGGCGCGTACTCGACCGAGATTATCCGCGCCGGCATCCAGGCGATTCCGCGCGGGCAACTGGAAGCCGCGGCTGCACTGGCGATGAGCCGTTTCGAAGCGTTCCGCCACGTGGTGCTGCTGCCGGCGTTGGGCAAGGTCTGGCCGGCGCTGAGCAGCCAGATCATCATCGTCATGCTCGGTTCGGCGGTGTGTTCGCAGATCGCCACCGAGGAGTTGAGCTTCGCCGCCAACTTCATTCAGTCGCGCAACTTCCGCGCCTTTGAAACCTATGCCCTGACCACCCTCATTTATCTGTGCATGGCGCTGCTGATCCGTCAGTTGCTGAACTGGCTCGGTCGGCGCTACCTGTCGAAAAGCCGCGCAAGGAGCAGCCAATGAGCGACTTCACGTTCTGGGACATCCTGCGCAACCTGCTCACCGGCCTGCAATGGACGCTGGCGTTGTCGCTGGTGGCGTTCATTGGCGGCGGGATCGTCGGGTTGCTGATTCTGGTGATGCGCATCTCGAAAAACACCCTGCCCAGCAGCATCGCCCGCACCTGGATCGAACTGTTCCAGGGCACGCCGTTGCTGATGCAACTGTTTCTGGTGTTCTTCGGCGTGGCGCTGGCCGGGGTGGAGATTTCGCCGTGGATGGCGGCGGCGATTGCCCTGACGCTGTTCACCAGCGCCTATCTGGCAGAGATCTGGCGCGGTTGCGTCGAGGCGATTCCCAATGGCCAGTGGGAGGCTTCGTCGAGCCTGGCACTGAATCCACTGGAGCAACTGCGCTACGTGATCCTGCCCCAAGCGCTGCGTATTGCCGTGGCGCCGACCGTGGGCTTCTCGGTGCAAGTGGTCAAGGGCACCGCCGTGACCTCGATCATCGGCTTCACCGAATTGACCAAGACCGGCGGCATGCTCGCCAACGCCACCTTCGAACCATTCATGGTCTACGGCCTCGTTGCCGCCGGCTACTTCCTGCTCTGCTACCCCCTGTCCCTCAGTGCGCGCTACCTGGAAAGGAGACTGCATGCCTCTGCTTAGAATTTCCGCCCTGCATAAATACTATGGCGATCACCACGTGCTCAAAGGCATCGACCTGAGTGTCGAGGAAGGCCAAGTGGTGGCGATCATCGGCCGCAGCGGCTCGGGCAAGTCCACCCTGCTGCGCACCCTCAACGGTCTGGAGTCGATCAACGACGGCGTGATCGAGGTCGACGGCGAATACCTCGACGCCGCCCGCGCCGACCTGCGCAGCCTGCGGCAGAAAGTCGGGATGGTGTTCCAGCAGTTCAACCTGTTCCCGCACCTGACGGTGGGCGAAAACGTGATGCTCGCGCCGCAAGTGGTGCAGAAAGTGCCCAAAGCCAAAGCGCAGGAACTGGCGCGGCAGATGCTGGAGCGTGTGGGGCTGGGTGAGAAATTCGATGCCTTCCCGGATCGGCTTTCCGGAGGCCAGCAACAGCGCGTGGCGATTGCCCGGGCGCTGGCGATGTCGCCCAAGGTGCTGCTGTGCGACGAGATCACTTCGGCGCTGGACCCGGAACTGGTCAACGAAGTGCTCAGCGTGGTCCGCCAGCTCGCGAAGGAAGGCATGACGCTGATCATGGTCACCCATGAAATGCGCTTCGCCCGGGAGGTCGGGGACAAACTGGTGTTCATGCATCAGGGCAAAGTGCATGAGGTGGGCGATCCGAAGGTACTGTTTGCCGACCCGCAGACGCCGGAGCTGGCGAATTTCATCGGAACCGCAGAAGCCACAGGCTGAAAGCAGGCCGTCAGTGCGCTAAATCAAGGGTTTGAACCATGCGCGTTGGCGGCAGCCTTTGATCGTGGCACGATGTCAGGGTTATCGACCGAGACCCCCAGACCATGCCGCAATCCCAAGCCAAGAATCTGTCCCTGATCGCCGCGATCGACCTGGGCTCCAACAGCTTCCACATGGTCGTGGCCAAGGCCCAGAACGGCGAAATCCGTATTCTCGAACGTCTCGGGGAGAAGGTTCAGCTGGCCGCCGGCATCGACGATGAGCGCCATCTCAACGAAGAATCCATGCAGCGCGGGCTCGATTGCCTGAAGCGTTTTGCCCAACTGATCAACGGTATGCCACTGGGCGCCGTGCGGATCGTCGGCACCAACGCCCTGCGCGAAGCCCGTAACCGTCTGGAGTTCATCCACCGCGCCGAAGAAATCCTCGGCCACCCGGTGGAAGTCATCTCCGGCCGTGAAGAGGCGCGTCTGATCTACCTCGGCGTGTCCCACACCCTCGCCGACACCCCGGGCAAGCGTCTGGTCGCCGACATCGGCGGCGGCAGTACCGAATTCATCATCGGCCAGCGATTCGAACCGCTGCTGCGTGAAAGTCTGCAAATGGGCTGCGTGAGCTTTACCCAGCGCTACTTCAAGGACGGCAAGATCACCCCGGCCCGCTACGCCCAGGCCTACACGGCGGCGCGGCTGGAAATCATGAGCATCGAACACGCCCTGCACCGCCTGACCTGGGATGAAGCCATAGGCTCCTCGGGCACCATTCGCGCTATCGGCCTGGCGCTGAAGGCCGGTGGACATGGCACTGGCGAAGTGAACGCCGAAGGTCTGGCGTGGCTCAAGCGTCGCCTGTTCAAGCTCGGCGACGTCGACAAGATCGACTTCGAAGGGATCAAGCCTGACCGTCGGGCAATCTTCCCGGCCGGCCTGGCAATTCTCGAAGCGATCTTCGACGCCCTCGAACTGCAACGCATGGACCACTGCGAAGGCGCGCTGCGTGAAGGTGTGCTCTACGACCTGCTTGGCCGCCATCATCACGAAGACGTGCGCGAACGCACCCTGACCTCGCTGATGGAGCGCTACCACGTCGACCTGGAACAGGCCGCACGTGTCGAGCGCAAAGCCCTGCACGCCTTCGATCAGGTGGCTGTCGACTGGCAACTGGACGACGGTATCTGGCGCGAACTGCTGGGCTGGGCGGCGAAAGTGCACGAAGTCGGGCTCGACATCGCTCACTACCACTACCACAAGCATGGCGCCTACCTGATCGAGCACTCGGACCTCGCCGGGTTCTCCCGCGAAGACCAGCAAATGCTCGCCCTGCTGGTGCGCGGCCACCGCCGCAACATCCCCAAGGACAAGTTCGCCGAATTCGGCGAGGACGGCGACAAGCTGATCCGCCTGTGCGTGCTGCTGCGCTTCGCGATCCTGTTCCACCACATTCGCGGCACCCAGACCATGCCGCAGGTCGCGTTGCACGCCAATGGCGACAACCTCGACGTGGAATTCCCGGAGAACTGGCTGGATGAGAATCAGCTGACCCAGGCGGATTTTGCGCTTGAGGCGGAGTGGCTGACGCGGGTGGGCGTTGTCCTGACCGTGCACTGAGTCAAAGGCAGGCACAAAAAAAGGCGATCCGGATGGATCGCCTTTTTTTATTGCCTTGAGACCTGCGGTCAGCTGCTCACCGGCAGAATCGGGCTGCCCAGCCGCTCCAGCAGAGTAGCCTGCGCACTGCGCGGGTTCTGGTTGCCGGTCGGCGTGTTGCGGATGTAGCGACCGTCCGACTGCAGGCTCCAGCTGTGGGTGTTGTCGGTCAGGTACAGCTCCAGCTCTTTCTTGACCCGGGTCAGCAGCTTCTTGCCTTCCACCGGGAAGCAAGTCTCGACGCGCTTGTCGAGGTTGCGTTCCATCCAGTCGGCACTGGACAGGAACATCTGTTCCTCGCCGCCGTTGAGGAAGTAGAAAACCCGGGTGTGTTCAAGGAAGCGGCCGATGATCGAGCGCACGTGAATGTTGTGCGAAACCCCGGCGATGCCTGGACGCAGGCAGCACATGCCGCGCACCACCAGATCGATGCGCACGCCGGACTGGCTGGCCTTGTACAGCGCGCGGATGATCTTCGGATCGGTCAGCGAGTTGAACTTGGCAATGATGTGCGCCGGCTTGCCGTCGAGCGCGAATTGCGTCTCGCGGGTGATCATGTCGAGCATGCCCTTCTTCAGGGTGAACGGCGCGTGCAGCAGCTTCTTCATGCGCAGCGTCTTGCCCATGCCGATCAACTGGCTGAACAGTTTGCCGACGTCTTCGCACAAGGCGTCGTCAGAGGTCAGCAGGCTGTAGTCGGTGTACAGACGGGCGTTGCCGGCGTGGTAGTTACCGGTGCCGAGGTGCGCGTAACGCACGATCTCGCCGGCCTCGCGACGCAGGATCAGCATCATCTTGGCGTGGGTCTTGAAGCCCACCACGCCGTAGATCACCACCGCACCGGCCGCTTGCAGTCGGCTGGCCAGCTGCAGGTTGGATTCTTCGTCGAAGCGTGCACGCAGCTCGATGACCGCTGTCACTTCCTTGCCGTTACGCGCGGCATCTACCAGCGCATCGACGATTTCCGAGTTGGCGCCGGAGCGGTACAGGGTCTGGCGCACGGCCAGAACGTGCGGGTCTTTGGCAGCCTGACGCAGCAGGTCGACCACCGGGGTGAACGACTCGAACGGGTGCAGCAGCAGGATGTCCTGTTTGCTGACGACGCTGAAAATGTTCTCGCTGTTCTGCAGCAGTTTCGGGATCTGCGGGGTGAACGGCGTGTATTGCAGCTCCGGATGGCTGTCCAGGCCGGTGATGCTGAACAGACGCGTCAGGTTCACCGGACCGTTGACCTGATACAACTCGGTCTCGCTCAGGTTGAACTGCTTGAGCAGGTAGTCCGACAGGTGTTTCGGGCAGGTGTCGGCGACTTCCAGGCGCACGGCGTCACCGTAACGACGGGAGAACAACTCGCCACGCAGGGCGCGGGCCAGGTCTTCGACGTCTTCGGAGTCGAGCGCCAGGTCGGCGTTCCGGGTCAGACGGAACTGGTAGCAGCCCTTTACCTTCATGCCCTGGAACAGGTCATCGGCGTGAGCGTGGATCATCGACGACAGGAACACATAGTTGTCGCCAGGGCCGCCGACTTCTTCCGGCACCTTGATGATCCGCGGCAGCAGACGCGGCGCCGGGATGATCGCCAGACCGGAGTCGCGACCGAAGGCGTCGATGCCTTCGAGCTCGACGATGAAGTTCAGGCTCTTGTTCACCAGCAACGGGAACGGGTGCGTCGGGTCGAGGCCGATCGGGGTGATGATCGGCGCGATCTCGTCGCGGAAGTAACGACGTACCCAGGTCTTGAGCTTGGTGGTCCAGTAGCGGCGACGGATGAAGCGCACCTGATGCTTTTCCAGCTCCGGCAGCAGGATGTCGTTGAGGATCGCGTACTGACGGTCTACGTGACCGTGCACCAGCTCGCTGATGCGCGCCAGCGCCTGATGCGGTTGCAGGCCGTCGGCGCCGGCCTGCTCACGGGCGAAGGTGATCTGCTTCTTGAGGCCGGCGACACGGATTTCGAAGAATTCGTCGAGGTTGCTGGAGAAGATCAGCAGGAACTTCAGCCGCTCCAGCAACGGGTAGGACTCGTCCAGCGCCTGTTCCAGCACACGGATGTTGAACTGCAGTTGCGACAATTCCCGGTGGATATACAGGCTGCTGTCATCCAGGCCGGGAATCGCGATCGCCGGGGCTGCCGCAGCGGGTTCGGTGGCCGGCGCGGGTGGCGCGGGCTCCAGTTCCGGCGGGGTTTCGGTAATCTGCTCGACCACGGGTTGAGCTTCTTTTACGGCAACTTCAGTGAGTCCTTCGGTATTCATCGAATGTTCCTGGGAGGGCTATTTCTGCTCTCGTAACAATTGAGCGGCACGGACAGCAAAGTAAGTCAGGATGCCATCAGCGCCGGCACGTTTAAAGGCGGTCAGGGATTCGAGGATCACGCCTTCGCTCAACCAGCCATTCTGGATCGCCGCCATGTGCATGGCGTATTCGCCGCTAACCTGATAGACGAACGTCGGCACTTTGAAGGCATCTTTTACCCGGAACAAAATATCCAGGTACGGCATGCCGGGTTTGACCATGACCATGTCCGCGCCTTCAGACAAGTCCGCGCCCACTTCGTGCAACGCTTCGTCGCTGTTGGCCGGGTCCATCTGGTAGGAAGCCTTGTTCGCCTTGCCCAGGTTCGCGGCCGAACCCACGGCATCGCGGAACGGGCCGTAATAGGCGCTGGCGTACTTGGCCGAGTAGGCCATGATCCGCACGTTGACGTGACCGGCCAGCTCCAGCGCCTCGCGAATCGCCTGGATGCGACCGTCCATCATGTCCGACGGGGCCACCACCTGGGCGCCAGCGGCGGCGTGGGACAACGCCTGCTTGACCAGTGCATCGACGGTGATGTCGTTCTGCACATAGCCTTCTTCATCGAGAATGCCGTCCTGACCATGAGTGGTGAACGGATCGAGGGCGACGTCGGTGATCACGCCCAGCTCCGGGAAGCGGTCACGCAGGGCGCGGGTGGCGCGCTGGGCGATACCTTCGGGATTCCACGCTTCGGCGGCATCGAGGGATTTGAGTTCAGGTGGCGTGACCGGGAACAGCGCCAGCGCCGGAATCCCCAGCTCGACCCATTTCGCCGCTTCTTCAAGCAGTAGGTCGATGGTCAGGCGCTCGACACCCGGCATCGAGGCCACGGCTTCGCGACGGTTCTCACCGTCCAGCACGAACACCGGCAGGATCAGGTCATCGACCGTCAGCACGTTCTCACGCACCAGTCGCCGGGAAAAATCATCACGGCGATTGCGACGCAGGCGGGTGGCGGGGAACAGGCGGTTGGCTGGGGTAAAGCTCACGGCAGACTCCTGAGCCCGCGCAGACGGGCGAGTGTGGCAGTTATAAGCGGCCATTATGACGGTCGTATTACAGTTATGTGCACCCCTGTGACATGTAGCCGCAATCCATTGTCGTTGTAGGAAATGTTAACGTCGAGACACATTTCGACACTTTCCTGAATGTGTCCGAAGGGTTAGGCTGCGCGTTCATTTCGCCAGCACCCAGACAATGCTCCAACAATTTCTGCATGACTTCGGCTACTTTGCCCTGTTTCTCGGCACGTTCTTCGAAGGCGAAACCATCCTGGTGCTCGCGGGCTTCCTCGCGTTCCGTGGTTACATGGACATCAACCTGGTGGTGGTCGTGGCGTTCTTCGGCAGCTATGCCGGCGATCAGCTGTGGTACTTCCTGGGCCGCAAGCACGGGCGCAAGTTGCTGGCGCGCAAACCGCGCTGGCAAATGATGGGCGACCGCGCGCTGGAGCACATCCGCAAGCACCCGGACATCTGGGTCCTGAGCTTCCGCTTCGTTTACGGCCTGCGCACGGTGATGCCAGTGGCGATCGGCCTGTCGGGCTACCCGCCGGGACGCTATCTGCTGTTGAACGGTATTGGTGCGGCGATCTGGGCCGCCGCCCTGGCCGCGGCCGCGTACCACTTCGGCGCGGTGCTCGAAGGCATGCTGGGCAGCATCAAGAAATATGAACTGTGGGTGCTCGGCGCGCTGCTGGTGCTGGGCGTCGGCCTGTGGCTGCGCCGCCGGTTCAAGAATGCCCGGCTGGCCAAGAAGGTCTACGAAGACGAGCAGGCCGAACAACTGGCCAAGGCCGAACGGCATAAAGCCGAACAGGCCAAATCCGCCGAACCTAAGACGCCAGCCGAGTAAACCGCTGGCGGCAGTAATACAGCCCGATGCCACTGAGCAGGCTGTAACCGAGCAGGCCGGCCCAGACCTCGGGGCTGGCCGGCCATAGCCCGACCTGCGGCGCCAGCCACACCAGCGGCAGATTCGCCGCCAGCCGCAGCAGTTCCAGCCTCAACGCCCACGGGCGATTCTCCAGGGCCACGCCCAACACGAACAAACCGAACGCCACCGCGCCCCACCCCAGTACCAGAGTGCTGGTCGACAGGCTGTGCTCCAGATTCATCAGGTAACTGCCCAGCGCCACGTACACGCCGAATTGCAGCAGCACGTACCACTGCTGTCGGGCGCCCAGTGGCACCTCGAATTTACGGAACCGGCTCAAGTCCGGCTTGTGCATCGGGTACTTCTCCGCCACGTCCGCCGGACGCCATCCGGTACGCATGAACCAGATCCGCAGCTTGTCCCGTTTGCTCCCGGCGCGCCGCGCGTCGTCCCACAACTGCGCGTAAAACTGCACATTGGCCCACAGCGGATTCCAGCTCGCCAGCGGTGTGGTCACGCCGAAAATCACCGGTTCATTGTCGTCCTCTTCCTGGTACGAGCCGAACAGGCGATCCCAAATAATGAACACCCCACCGTAGTTGCGATCCATGTAGAGAGCGTTCTGCGCATGGTGGGCCCGATGATTGGACGGCGTGACGAAGACCCATTCGATCCAGCCGAGCTTGGGAATGTGCTTTGTATGCACCCAGAACTGATACAGCAGATTCATCGCCGCGACGCTGACAAACACCAGCAGCGGCACACCGAGCACGGCCATCGGCAGGTAAAAGATCCAGCCCAGCAGAAACCCGGTGCTGGTCTGGCGCAAGGCGGTGGAAAGGTTGTAGTCCTCGCTCTGGTGATGCACCGAATGCGCCGCCCAGAGAATGTTCCGCTCGTGGCCCATGCGGTGCAGCCAGTAGTAGCAGAAGTCGTAGAGGACAAAAGCGAAGACCCACGTCCAGACGCTGTCCGCAGGCAACCTGAGCAGCGCCAGATGCTCCAGGGCAAACCCGTAGGTCACCAGCCCCACGCCTTTGGTCAGCAGGCCGGTGGTGGTCGACAACACCCCGGTGCTGATGCTGTTCACCGCATCGGCCAGACGATAGTTGCTCACCCCGCGCCAACGGTCGGCGATCAGTTCGGCCGCGATCAATACGAAGAAAAACGGCACCGCATACAGAATGAAGTTCATGACGCGCCCTGATCGAAATCCGTGTGCACAGATCCTAGGTGTAGCCACGGCCTGGCCCTATGGCAACGAACGACAAATTAGTGGACATTTAGCGCCATGAATCTGGAGAGAAACCCATGAGCAAAAAAGTTGCAGTGATCCTGTCCGGTTGCGGCGTGTACGACGGCGCCGAGATCCACGAAAGCGTCATCACCCTGTTGCGCCTCGATCAGCGCGGCGCCCAGGTGCAGTGTTTCGCCCCGGACATCGCGCAATTGCATGTGATCAACCACCTCACCGGCAAAGAGATGCCCGAGTCGCGCAACGTGCTGGTGGAATCGGCGCGCATCGCACGGGGCAACGTCAAGGATGTCCGTGAAGCCGATGTCGACGATTTCGATGCGCTGATCGTGCCCGGCGGTTTTGGTGCAGCGAAGAACCTGTCGAACTTCGCCGCCGACGGCGCTGGCTGCTGCGTTCAGCCGGACGTGCTGGCGCTGACCGAGGCGTTTGCCGAAGCGGGCAAACCGGTGGGCCTGATGTGCATTTCACCGGCACTGGCCGCGAAGATCTACGGCCCGGGCGTGACCTGCACCATCGGCAACGACGCGGAAACGGCCAAGGCCATCGGCAAGATGGGCGCCACCCACGAAGACTGCGCGGTGACCGACATCATCGAAGACAAGGCGCGCAAACTGGTGACAACCCCGGCCTACATGCTGGCGCAGTCAATCAGTGAAGCGGCTTCGGGGATCAACAAGCTGGTGGATCGCGTCCTTGAGCTGACCCACGAAAACGACGCCTGATCTCTTGGCCGAATACAAAACCAATGTGGGAGCGGGCTTGCCCGCGAAGACGTCAGGTCAGACAACTATTCGTTGAATGACACACCGCCTTCGCGAGCAAGCCCGCTCCCACAAGGGGTTTGTGTAATGTTCAGGGTTTGCGGGTGAGCCTGGTGAGGATCCGGTCCAGCGCATTGGCGAACGCCTGCTTCTCCCGGTCGCCGAACGGCGCCGGGCCGCCGCTGACCTGGCCCTGTTCACGCAAATCGGTGAACAGGTTGCGTGTCGCCAGCCGTTCACCCATGTTCTGCGCGTCGAACTCCTTGCCTCGTGGGTCCAGCGCTGCAACGCCCTTCTTCACCAGCCGGTCGGCCAGCGGAATGTCGCTGCAGATCACCAGTTCGCCCGGCACCGCGTGCTCCACCAGATAATCATCCGCCGCATCGGGGCCGCTCGGCACCACGATCAGCTTGACGATCGCCAGTGCCGGTTTGCTCTGCGGCTGCCCTGCCACAAGCACCACCTCGAAGCGGCGCTTGAGGGCGAACTTGACCACCAGTTCCTTGGCCATCTTCGGGCAGGCGTCGGCATCGATCCATACACGCATCATCTCAGGCCGCCACTCGGCGCTTTTCCGCCACCCGGCTGCGGCCGTACAGCACGATGATCGCGGCTATCGCCACGGCCTGCGCCGTCAGCGAGTAGGCGTCGGCATGAATCCCCAGCCATTCGAAATCGAAGAACGCCACTGGCCGGGTGCCGAAGATCCCGGCCTCCTGCAACGCCTTCACACCATGACCGGCAAACACCACCGAAAGCGCGCACAGCAGCCCCGCGTTGATGCTGAAGAACAGCGCCAGTGGCAATTTCGCCGAGCCGCGCAGGATCACCCATGCCAGACCGAAGAGCAGCACCAACGCCGTCGCACCACCGGCCAGTACCGCGTCATGCCCGGCAGGACCGGCCTGCAGCCACAGGGTTTCGTAGAACAGGATCACTTCGAACAGTTCGCGGTACACCGAGAAGAACGCCAGGATCGCGAAGCCGAAACGCCCGCCGCCACCGACCAGGCTCTGCTTGATGTAATCCTGCCAGGCAGCCGCGTGGCGACGGTCGTGCATCCACACCCCGAGCCACAGCACCATGACACTGGCGAACAGCGCCGTGGCGCCTTCCAGCAGTTCGCGCTGGGAGCCGCTGACATCGATCACGTACGCCGCCAGCGCCCAGGTCCCCAGACCGGCCAGCAGCGCCAGACCCCAGCCGACGTTGACGCTGCGCACCGCCGATTGCTGGCCGGTATTGCGCAGGAACGCGAGGATCGCCGCCAGCACCAGAATCGCTTCCAGACCTTCGCGCAGCAGAATCAGCAGCCCGGAGATGTAACTCAGCGACCAGCTCAGACCGTCGCTGCCCAGCAAATCGGCGGACTCCTTGAGCTTGGCCTTGGCCGCGTCGAGACGCTGCTCGGCCTGCTCGACCGACAAGCCGTCCTGCAGCGATTGCCGGTAGGCCATCAGGGATTTTTCGGTGTCCTTGCGCACGTTGGCGTCGACGTTATCCAGCGAACTTTCGACCAGTTCGAAGCCTTCCAGATAGGCGGCGACGGACAGGTCATAAGCCTGATCACGCTCACCGGCGCGGTAGGCAGCAAGGCTCTTGTCCAGCGTCGCGGCGGTGTAGTCGAGCAACTGCGCCGGACCACGCTTGACCTGCGGCGGTTGCGCCCGCTGTGCGCGGAAGGTCGCGGCGGCTTCGGCGCCTTCGGCGGCCTGCACTTCGGCCGGCGTCTGACGGGCGAGGTCGGCGATGTTGTAGGTCTTGTCGGTTTTGACCGTAGCCGGGTCGGCACTGAACTGGGCGATATAGGTCGCCAGGTCCCAGCGCTGACGGTCGTCCAGTTGATCGGCGAAGGCCGGCATGTCGGTGCCTTCGACGCCCTGGCCAAGGGTGTTGTAGATCGCGTAGAGGCTCAGATGATCCAGACGCCTGGCATCACGCAGGTTGGCCGGCGCGGGCTCCATGCCGACACCCGCAGGGCCATCACCGGCCCCGTTGACGCCATGACACACCGAGCAGTGCTGGGTATAGAGCGGCGCGCCACGGGTCGGGTCCGGGGTGATGATCGGCGCCTGGCTGACTTCATAGGCCACCGCCAGTTTCGCCCCCAGTTGTCGGGCCTGACGGGCGACGTCCGCGCCGTCCTGCTTCGCGGTGATCGCAGCCAGCAGAGCGTCGATGCCTTGCTCCAGGCCGGCCTTCTCCGGTTTGGCCGGCATGCCGGCAATCAAGCCTTGCAGCGCCCGGGTGAACTCCAGTTGTTCACGGTATTCGGCATCATCGATGACCTTGCCTGCCTCTACCGTTGGCGGGTAATCGGCGCTGATGTAATCGAGCAGGTGCAGCGCTTGCGGCGCGCCTTCCACGGTATCGGCCAGCAGATTGAAGCTGCTCAGGGCAAACAACGGGAACACCAGCCAGGCCAGGAATCGGGACGAGGCAGTCATGAAGGGGTCTCAATTGGAAATGCGAAGTAACACATTGTTCACGTCGGGGGAGCCCGACTCAAGCTTTCTCATTGGACGCACCGGAATTATGCGCATTGTGCTGCAGCACATAGCAATCACTGGCCTCTATACTGCGTCGCCTTTCGCCCCTTTCGATTAAGGAAGATCTCGTGGTCATGCGCCATTGCCTGCTGTTTCCCTTGCTGTTAAGTGCGGTCCTGCAACTGAGCGGTTGCGGGGCCTACCGCAATTACGACCTGGAACTGGAACAGACAACCGATCAGTTGAAAGCGGGCAACACCGACGGTGCGCTGGCCCTGATCGAGGCGCATAACCCGGATGAAGAAAAAGACCTGCTGTATTACTTCGAGAAAGGTGCAGTGCTCAGTGCCGCCGGCGACTTGCCACAGAGTCAGGTCGCCTGGCGCAGCGCCGAACAGATGGTGATCCAGCGCCAGGACGCCATCGAAACCACTGGCGACAAGCTGCTTTCCGCCTTGGGCAATCAATGGGGCAGCATCATCAACGACAAGATTCGTCGCTACGATGGCTACGACTATGAAAAGGTCATGCTGACCACGCAAATGGCCCTGAATCAGTTGGCCGTGAATGACTTCGACGGTGCCCGTGCGGATATCAAGAAGACCCACGAGCGCGAAACACTGATCGCCCGGCAACGTGAGCTCGAATACGAGCGTGTTGAAAACGCCGCCAAGAACCAGGGCGCCCGTGTGCATTACAAGGACCTGCAAGGTTACCCGGTGGTCATGCTGGACTCGCCGGCGGTCATCGCCCTGAAGAACGGCTATCAAAGTGCGTTCAGCCACTATCTGGCCGGCTTCACATATGAAGCCCTGGGCGAAAAGGATCTGGCGGCCCCGGGTTATCGTCAGGCCATTGAACTGCGTCCTGACATGCCGTTCTTCCAACAGGCCTTGCGTGACCTCGACAGCCCCGGGCTCAAGGCCGGTGAAAGCGACGTGCTGATCATCGTGCAAAGCGGGCTGGCACCGGCTCGCAGCTCGGTACGCGTGCCGTATCCGGTAAAGCTTGAAGACGGTCAGGTGATCGTCGCCAATGTGTCGTTTCCGGTGATGGTGCCCGACACCTCCACCCAGCCTTTCAATCAGATAAGCCTCGACGGCCGCCAAAAGAAGCTGATCACGGTCAACAACATCACCGACATGTCCTTGCGCACCCTGCGTGACGACATGCCCGGGATCATTCAACGCACCACGTATCGAGCGTTCCTCGCCGCAGACGTCCAGGGTACCGACAATCGGCGCAACCCGGCGAAGGCGTCGTACGTGACCCATTACGATGGATTCGAGCACGCAGACACCCGCACCTGGCGCACCCTGCCCAACCTCACTCAAGTACTGCGCCTGCGTCTGAAGAAAGGCGAACACTTGATCAGCCTGCCAACCGCACCCGGTGTCGCCCCGCTGAAAATCCGCATAGATCAGGATCGCCAGATCATCGGCCTGCGAGCCTTGGGCGACAGAATCTATGCCAACGGCAGTGCTTTCCAGGCACCCGTTTCACCGGAAAGCCGTGTGGTATCGGGTCTGAAATAAGTAATGGCATCTAACTAACCAGTGCAATTAAAAAGCTATTACATAGCCAGCATCGCCCGCTTATAATGCCGCGCCCTCGTTATCGCGACGCGGCATTAAAGCTCCTCTGTTTATGAGGAATTGGCAGGAGGCCAGCGCCACTGCCGATCGGTCCCAGCAGCCCGACCCGCACCCGAGGCTGTCGCTACTCATGGAAGAAGTACCCCATGGCATTCCGCGCTCCCACTCTGATCGCGCTTGGCGCAGTCACTCTGCTGTCCGGCTGTTCGGCGTTTCGCAACTACGATTCCGAACTGGCCCAGACCAATCAGCAACTGGCCACCGGCAACGTCGACGCCGCCCTGACCCTGCTGGAAAAGAACAACACCGGCCCGGACAAGGACCTGCTCTATTACTTCGAGAAAGGTGAACTGCTGCGCGCCAAGGGCGACCTGTCCGGCAGCCAGAACGCCTGGACCAGCGCCGACCAGGTGGTGGGCAAGTGGGAAGACTCGGTCAAGCTCGACACCGACAAGTACCTGGCCCAGTTCGGCAGTTTCCTGGTCAATGACAAGGTCCGTCGCTACGAAGGCTACGACTACGAAAAAGTCATGTTGACCACGCAGATGGCCCTGAACCTGCTGGCAGTCAACGATTTCGACGGCGCCCGCACCGCGATCAAGAAGACTCACGAACGTGAAGCCGTGATCGCCGACCTGCGTGACAAGGAATACCTCAAGAGCGAAGAGGAAGCCGAGAAAGAAGGCATCAAGACCCAGTACAAAGACCTGCAGGGCTACCCGGTCGCCAGCCTCGACGCGCCGGAAGTGGTCGGTCTGAAGAACAGCTACCAGAGTGCGTTCAGCCACTATCTGGCCGGTTTCGTCTACGAAGCCCTGGATGAAAAAGACCTGGCCGCGCCGGGCTACCGCAAGGCGGCCGAGCTGCGCCCGAACACGCCGCTGCTGGAGCAGGCGCTGATCAACCTCGACAAACCGGTCAAGAGCGATGACAGCGACGTTCTGATCGTGGTGCAAAGCGGTCTGGCACCGGCCCGCGACTCGATCCGCGTGCCGCTGCCGCTGCCGATCTCCAACAACGTGGTGATCACCCCGCTGTCGTTCCCGATCATCAAGCCTGACACCTCGACCGCGACCTTCGCGCAGATCGGTGTCGACGGCCAGCAACTGAACCTGACCGCCCTCAACAGCACCACCGCCATGTCCCGCCGCGCCCTGCGCGATGACATGCCGGGCATCATCGTGCGCACCATGGTGCGTGCAATCACCAAAGGCGTGGCGCAGAAGAAGATCAACGAAACCAACCCGCTGGCGGGTCTGGCCGTGGGTATCTCTTCAGCGGTGCTCGAAGGTGCCGATACCCGTACGTGGCGTACCCTGCCGGACACCACTCAAGTGGTACGTCTGCGCTTGAAGAAAGGTGAACACCAAGTCACCCTGCCGAGCGCTATCGGTGGCTCTCAGATCAAAGTCACCGTCGATCAGCGTTACCAGGTGATCACCCTGCGCGCCGTCGGCAATCAGGTGTTCGCCGCAGGCCTCGCCGCCCACGTGACCCCGAGTGCCGGCACCACTGCCGTAGCCAGCCTCAAACAACCTTAAGAACGGAGTCTTTGCATGCGTTTCAAACTCTTCGCTGTCGCCGCCCTCGCCGCGCTGGCCAGCGGTTGCGCCACCCCGCCACCACCGGAGCCGGGCAGCGCCGCGAGCAAGGTCGTGGCCATGGGCCCGCAGAAACACATCGCGGTCGGCGCCATGCGCGTCGCCCGCGAGAACGGCTTCATGACCGTCAATGTGCAGTTGACCAACACCCTCAACAGCAACAAGACGTTCTACTACCGCTTTGCCTGGCTCGGTGCGGAAGGCTTCCCGATTGCCGAAGAAGAAGTCTGGAAGAGTCAGATGATGTACGGCGCCCAGACCAGCTTCATTCAGGGCATCGCGCCAACGCCGAAAGCCGTGGACTTCCGTCTTGAAATGAAGACGCCTTAAGCCCGACACCCTATTTCCGATTCAGAGAGCATTCCCATGTTTGCACGCTTTTCCTTCATCGCTGTCCTCGCCCTGCTGGCCTCCGGTTGCGCCAACACTTCGCCGACCCTGGGCAGCAAGAACATCAGCTACGGCGACACCAAGGCCGTTGAAACCGTGACCAACGAGTTCGGCTCGACCGACCTGCAGATGATCGCCGAATCGATGACCCGCTCCCTGGCCCAGTCCGGCATTCTTCAGGGCCGCCCGGTGGTTCAGGTCTACGACGTGAAGAACAAGACCAGCGAATACATCGACACCCGCGAAATCACCACCAGCATCAAGACCCAGCTGATGAAATCCGGCACCGCCCGCTTCGCCAGCGACAACACCGCGATGCAGAGCCAGGTCGACCAGCTCAAGCTGCAAAACCAGAGCGGCCTGTACAAGAAAAGCACCGTGGCCAAGACTGGCAACATGATCGCCGCCAAATACCGCCTTGAAGGTTCGATCAGCTCGATCGTCAAGCGCAGCAGCGACTACAAGGACGTCTTCTACAAATTCAGCCTGCAACTGATCGACGTTGAAAGCGGTCTGGCCGAGTGGATGGACGAGAAAGAGATCCGCAAAACCACGGAGCGTTAATCGATGCGCGCATGGATTGGCATGATGGCCCTGGCTTGCGCGTTCAGCGCGCAAGCGGCCCCGAAAGTCGCGGTAACGGATCTGGCGTACCAGGAACGCGTGGAGCAATACATCCACGTCGTTTCGTCGAAGAACAATTACCGCGAGGGCTACTACAGCTCCAGCGGTTCTTCGAGCTACGACGAATTCGAATCCAACACCAGTTACATCGAGCAGGCCGAACTGCGCAAATTCACCGGCGATATCAAGGGTGAAATCCTGCGCACCGGCATGTTCCAGTTGATTCAGGGCACGCCGTACACCGCCTCGTCCAAGGGTGACATCTACGATGTGATCAAGCGGATCAAGGCCGGCAACTTCAAGGGCGCCGACTACGTGCTGTTCGGTACGGTTTCTGACATCGACTTCACCCAGGACATGAACGAGCTGGCCAACACCGACAGCTATTCAGCCGTACTGGGCCTGACGCTGGTGGCGGATTTCAGCCTGATCAACACCAAGACCTACGAAATCACCTCGGCCTTCACGGCCATGGGTGAAGCGCAGGACACCAAACTGGTGAACCACCGCGACATCAAGATCTCGCTGAACCGCCCACGGGTAGTGCGTGATGTCTCGAAGGCGCTGGGTGAAGACGTGGCCGGACAGCTGAGCATGCAGCTCGGCGGTGGCGGTTACGAGCAGCCGCGTGAACCGCAGCAGCGCAACAATCTGCCGCGTGATACGGCGCCAGTGATTCTGCACTGACCGAGCGCCGAAAACGAAAAAGGCGACCTGAAAAGGTCGCCTTTTTTATGCTTGCCCGCTTTACGCGGCGGCTTTGCGCAACGTCGCCATGAACGCCGCCGCGCCGATGAACAGCCCGGCAAACGTACGGTTCATGCGTTTTTGCTGGGTCGGTGTGCGCAGCAGACGCAGCACCTTTGACGCCAGACCGGTGTAGCCGGCCATGACGATCAGGTCGACGCAGATCATGGTCACGCCGATCACCACGTACTGGATCAGCAGCGGTGCGTGAGGATTGATGAACTGCGGCAGCACCGCCAGCATGAACACCAGGGCCTTGGGGTTGCTGATGTTCACCAGAAAGCCACGGAACACCAGCGCCATCGGCCGGCCGATCGGGCGTACGGCCGCGTCATCGCTCATGTCCATCGGCAGTGCGCGCCACTGTTTGACCGCAAGATAAATCAGGTAAGCGACACCAAACCATTTGATCGCATGGAACGCCGTGGCCGAAGCGGTGAGGATTGCGCCGACACCGGCGCCGACGATGGCAATCTGCAGGGCCAGGCCCAGTTGCAGGCCCAGGGCGTTCCAGTAACCGCGCCAGAAACCGTATTGCAGACCGCTGGACATCGACGCAATCGCGCCGGCGCCCGGAGAAAGGCTGATTACCCAACACGCGGCAAAAAACGCCAGCCATGTTTGAAGCTCCATCGCACACCTCGACTCAGACTCGTGACAAACGTCCAAGCTAATGGGATTCAGGCTGGATGACTACCGATTTTTTTCAGGATGTTGCGGCCGCCGACCAACGTGGCCGGCGTCCGATCACTTTTCGAAACCGCTGGAAGGAAACACATCCGACCCGCGCCAGCGCCTTACCGAGCGCTGGAAGAACAGGCTGTTGGGCACCTGCACCATGGCGCTGCCGGTGCCGAGTTCTTCGGCTTCGATCAGCGTGGTGTAGAGCAGATTGATCGCCACCACTCGGCCTTTGACGCCGGGCTTGTCGGTGGTGTCCACCAGCTCCACCACATCGCCCAGACGAAACGGGCCGACGGTGAAGATCAGAATCGCGCAGAGCAGGTTCGACAGCACACTCCACATGGCGAAGAACGCCACGGCCGCCACCGCGACGAAGCCCGACAGTGCGGTCCACAGCACTGTGGCCGACACCCCGAGGCGCTCCAGCACGAAGATCAGCGCACTGCCCATAATCAGCCAGCGCAACCCACCGCGCAGCGGCATCAGCAACTGCGGCGGGAACGGATACTTCTCGCCCAGTCGCGTCAGGAACCGCGCGACAACACGCTGAGCGAAGTACCCCGCCAGCAGGATCAGCAGAATCTGCACGCCCAGCCAGATCGGCTCGATCCACACCGCCGGCAGCGGCAGCTTGAGCGTGTCCATCAGGACAGCGCCTCCAGCTCCGACTGCATGGTTTCCAGGGTTTCCAGCGCCTGCATCCACGCCTCTTCAAGCTCGCCTTCGCGGACTTTCAGCTTGGCCTGTTCGGCCAGCAGGTCGCGCAATTCGTTCTTGCGTGCCGGCTCGTAGAGATCACTGTCGCCGAGGCTGGCATCGACCTTGGCCAGTTTCTCGTGCAGCTTCCCGAGTTCGGCTTCGAGTTTGTCGGCTTCGCGCTTGTGCGGCGCCAGTTGCTGACGCAATGCAGCGGCAGCCTGACGCTGGGCCTTCTTGTCGGTCTTGTCCGGGTTCACCGGCGTGTTACTGACCGGGGCGTTGCGCTGACGGTACTCGACCAGCCAACGGGCGTAGTCTTCGAGATCGCCGTCGAACTCCTCAACCTTGCCGTCCGCGACCAGGAAGAAGTTGTCGGTGGTGCTCTTGAGCAGGTGCCGATCGTGGGAAACCACCAGTACCGCGCCACTGAATTCCTGCAGCGCCATGGTCAGCGCCAGGCGCATTTCCAGGTCCAGGTGGTTGGTCGGTTCGTCGAGCAGCAACAGGTTCGGCCGTTCCCAGGCGATCAACGCCAGGGCCAGACGGGCCTTTTCGCCACCGGAGAAATTCAGCACCGGCTCGTCGATCCGTGCGCCCCGGAAGTCGAAACCACCGAGGAAGTCGCGCAGGGTCTGCTCACGCTCGGTCGGTGCCAGACGTTGCAGATGCAGCAACGGGCTGGCCTTGGCATCCAGCGAATCGAGCTGATGCTGGGCGAAGTAGCCGACCACGGTGTTCTCGCCACGGGTCAGACGCCCGGCCAGCGGCGACAGCTCGCCGGCGAGGTTCTTGATCAGGGTCGATTTCCCCGCGCCGTTGGGGCCGAGCAGACCGATCCGCGCGCCGGGGGTCAGTTGCAGCTTGACCTTCTCCAGCACGGTTTTCTCGCCATAACCCAAACGGGCATCGGACAGGTCGATCAGCGGGCTGGAGATCTTGGTGGACTCGCGGAACACGAAGTCGAACGGCGAATCGACGTGGGCCGCCGACAGCTCTTCCATCCGCTCAAGGGCCTTGATCCGGCTCTGGGCCTGACGGGCCTTGGTGGCCTGGGCCTTGAACCGGGCGATGTAGCTTTCCATGTGCGCACGCTGCGCCTGCTGCTTCTCGTAGGCCTGTTGCTGCTGGGCCAGACGCTCGGCACGGGCGCGCTCGAACGCGGTGTAGCCGCCACGGTAGAGCACCAGCTTGCGCTGATCGACGTGGGCCACGTGATCGACGACTTCATCGAGGAAATCCCGGTCGTGGGAAATCAGCAACAAGGTGCCGGGGTAACTTTTCAGCCACTCTTCGAGCCAGATGATGGCGTCGAGGTCCAGGTGGTTGGTCGGTTCGTCGAGCAGCAGCAAGTCCGATGGGCACATCAAAGCCTGCGCAAGGTTCAGACGCATCCGCCAGCCACCGGAGAAATCTCCTACCTGACGATCCATCTGCTCGTTGGTGAAACCGAGACCGGCCAGCAACTTGCGTGCACGCGCGTCGGCGGTGTAGCCGTCGGCGCTGTCGAGTTCGGCGTGCAGGCGCGCCAGAGCAGCCCCGTCGTGGGCCTCTTCGGCGGCTGCGAGATCACGCTGGACCTCGCGCAGGCGCAGGTCGCCGTCGAGCACGTAGTCGACCGCCAGACGCTCGAGGGTGTCGACCTCCTGGCGCATGTGGGCGATACGCCAGTCGGCCGGCAGCAGGCAGTCGCCCGAATCCGGGTGCAACTCACCGCGGAGCAAGGCGAACAGGCTGGATTTGCCGGCGCCGTTGGCACCGATGAGGCCGGCTTTGTGGCCGGCGTGCAGGGTCAGCTCGGCGTCTTCTAGCAGACGTTGCGGGCCACGCTGTAAAGTCAGGTTCTGAAGTCGGATCATAATGGCGGCGGAGTCTACCAGCTTCGTCCGCAACTGGCGCGAGTAGCACGATGTCCTCTGACCTGTGGAGCTTTGCCCTTGCCGTCTACGCCCGTCCCGGCGTGGAGGATGCCTGCCTGCGCCTGCAATCGGCGGGGGCCAGTGTGTGCCTGATGCTGTGTGGCTTGTGGCTGGAACAACGCGATGCGACCTGCGATGAGGGGCGTGCGCAACACCTTCAGGAATTGACCATCCCTTGGGACAAAGAGGTGGTTCAGCCGCTGCGCGCGATGCGCATGCAGTGGAAAAATCTGGCCGACACCGATCCTGTGCTCAAGGGTATGCGCGAGCAGATCAAGGGGCTGGAGCTGGAGGCGGAGCGCGCGTTGCTGTCGCGACTTGAAGGCGTAGCGCAGGGATGGAAGCGCAATTCGAAGGAATCAAGAGACTGGCTGGAGGTTCTGGCCGGCCCTGCGGCCAACCTGAACCGCGACGCGCTGCAGGTGCTGCGCGTCGCGGCGACCGGCGCTTAGGAAGCGCTGGACGGGTTGCTGGCGACGCTCGACGCCGGCGCCGAGGATGGCGTGGTTGCGGTGGTCGAGGTAGTGGCGGCCGATGCAGGTGCTGTGGTTGCAGCCGGGGTTGCCGGAGCGGCAGGTTTGGCAGCAGGAGCGGTGGCCGGTTTGGTTGCAGCAGGCTTGGCAACGGCTGGTTTTTTCACTGCTGGTTTTGCAGCAGGTTTAGCGGCTGGCTTGGCGGCCGGTTTAGCGGTAGTCGCTGGCTTGGCGGCGGCAGTTGCAGGCTTGGCAGCGGCAGCCGGTTTGGCGGCTGGTTTCGCAGCAGGCTTGGCAGCAGCAGGTTTGGCCGCTGCTTTTACCGCAGGCTTGGCCGCTGGTTTCGCTGCAGCTTTAGCAGCAGGTTTGGCTGCAACCGGTTTGGCAGCGGTTTTGGCCGCAGGCTTGGCAGCAGCCGTTCTGGCCGCTGGTTTTGCAGCCGGTTTAGCGGCGGTTTTGGCGGCTGGTTTAGCGGCCGGTTTGGCAGCTGCGGCTTTTGCCGGAGCGGCTTTTGCAGCAGCGGTTCGCGCAGCAGGTTTGGCAGCGGCTGGTTTTGCTGCAGCCGGCTTGGCGACAGCTGGTTTTGCAGCGGTGGTTTTAGCCGCAGGTTTGGCAGCGCTTGCGGCTGCGGGTTTCTTCGCTGCAGGTTTTGCGGCGGCTTTCACTGGCGCTTTGGCCGGTGCCTTTGCAGCAGGTTTGGCGGCCGCTTTTTTCGCAGGCGCCGCTGCCGGTTTTGCCGAGCGCAGGGACAACGCCTTGCCGACGGCTTCCTGTACACGACCGACACCCTGGGCCAGTTTCAGGCTTTCCTGGGCATCGCGCTTGAGTTGCAGAATGTAGCTGCGGGTGTCGGACTGACGATCCTTCAGCGCATCGAGCAGGTCTTCGAGTTCCTTCACGGCAGCCTTGGCCTTGGTCTGCGCCTTGGCTTTACCGGCTGTGGCTGCGTCCTGCAATTTGGTGCGGGATTTGTGCAGTTTTTCTTGTGCCTTGCCGCGTTGCTTTTCCAGTTTGGCGAGCAGTTTTTCAGCATCAGCCAAGGCTTGGGAGCAAGCGTTTTCCAGATGTTCGAGCAGGCTGCCCGAGAGCTGTTGGAGTAAGTGCAACGGAGTATTTACAGGCTTCTTGGTGGCCGACATGGTTTACCTCCTGGCTGACGTGAGTGCGGCTCATACTAGACCTCTGCTGCTACCGCCGCTAGGGCATGTTGACAGTATCGAATGCACTCGGTTGCAGGCTCGCGAAAAACTTCTGCACATTGCTCAAAGCAGTTCACCGTTGCAGAGCTTCGCGCTGGCATAATCCACCGCAATTCAGGACGGAGAGTGCCCATGTCGCGCTACCTTTTTTTATCCCTCTGCATGATCTTTTCGGCGGTCCAGGCCGACGAAAAAAACACCGCGAACGATGCCCACGATCTGGCCTACAGTCTCGGCGCGAGCCTCGGTGAACGGCTGCGCCAGGAGGTTCCGCAACTGCAGATCCAGGCCTTGATCGAAGGCCTGCAACAGGCCTATCAAGGCAAGCCGCTCGCCCTGAGCGAAGCGCGGATCGAACAGATTCTGGCGGATCACGAATCACAGACGGCGGAGCATGCAGCCATGCCTTCGACTGAAGCGGCGATGGAAAACGAGCGACGCTTTCTCACCGCCGAAAAAGCCAAGCCTGGGGTGAAAGAGTTGTCCGACGGCATCCTGCTTACCGAGCTGGCGCCGGGCAATGGTGCGAAGGCCGGCCCCGACGGAAAGGTGCAGGTGCTGTATATCGGTCGGCTGCCAGATGGCACCGTGTTCGACCAGAACACTCAGCCGCAGTGGTTCAATCTCGACAGCGTGATCGCAGGCTGGCGCACCGCGTTGCAAAACATGCCGGTGGGCGCGAAGTGGCGGTTGGTGATTCCATCGGATCAGGCTTATGGCGCCGACGGTGCCGGCGACTTGATCGCGCCGTTCACACCGCTGGTGTTCGAAGTCGAATTGCGTGGCGCGACCAGTTGATCGCCCAATAAAAAACGGTGCGCTGTTGGCGCACCGTTCTTGTGTCTTGCGGGACCGCTTCAAGCCTGAACCGAATCCTCTTCCTTGTGGGCGGTATGCAGCACTTCGATCAGGCAGTCTTCCAGTTCGAAGCGCTCGTGGAGCAGCCCACCCAGCTCCTTGAATTTTTCGGCAACGCATTTGCCTTCATCGCAAAGATCGTTGAAGGCCAGCAGTTTTTCCGTGATGACATCGATGCGCGGGTAGATCGTCTCGGCCAGTTCCAGGCCGCGCTTGTCGTTGAAGGCCTTGGCCTCGCCCGTCAGTTGTTCGTAGATTTCGAAGTGCCCGGCCGACACGTAATCGACCAGTACGCCGCAGAATTCCTGCAAGGGCTTTCGATCTTCGGACAGTGCCTGAGGTTCTGCGCCCAGCTTGTCGTAGGCAGCGATCAGTTCCTCACGCTCCTGGAGCCAGCGGTCGATCAGCAGATGAACTCCACCCCAACGTTCCTGAGCATTCTGACAACTTTCGAGCATGGCGATCTCTCTTCCCTTGTGGGTCATGCTGCCCTACACCCGTGCCCCTTCTTGTGGCTGTTGCTTTGAGAGGCGTTCAGGCAGAGCGTCATCGAGCAACACAAATCCAATGACACGTGCGGGCCAGATTATGCCCGCACGCCTGTGGCTTCAAGGTACGCAGGAGAGAAAGTTCATACAAGTGTTTAATCCCTGACCAGCCCCCGGTGCGACGCTTCGCCGCTGAGCGGTCGCTGCAGAGCGCTCCAGGCCAGTCGCAGCAATTGGTAAACCGCAAGGATCGACATGGCGACGAAGAACAGCAGGCTCCACTCGGGAACGCTCAGATCGAACAACGTCCAGGACATTTGCGAGCAATCTTCGCTGTCAGTGAACATCCGCGCCAGGGCGCAAAGCCATGGCAGGTGGCTGAACAGTTCCTCGGTGCCGGGCGCGCACTGTGCCAGATGATGCAGTGCGTCGCTTTGCAGGAGCACCTGCCGCCATGCAGCCATGGTTGCGCCGAGACTGGCCGCCAGCGCACCGGACCAGTACAGCGAAAGGCCGAAGCGCCCTGGCCCATGCACCGCTGCCACACCACAGCAGGTGGTGAGAATGCTCAGGAAAAGCCGTTGCACCAGGCACAGGCTGCACGGCACGAGACCCACCACGTACTCGAGGTAATAGGAAGCTCCCAGCGCCAGTGTTCCCGCCGTGAAAGCCATAAAAAACAGGGAGCGTGAGCAGGTCAACGACATGGGTTATCCGTAACAGTAAAGACAGGCAGTTACGGTAGAGGAAAGGGCCTCGGCCTTTCAAGGCAGGTCACTGGCGACACTTCACCAGAGATGTAGGGAAATCCCGACAGACGCGAGAGGAAAGGATGTAGGCCTCTGTAGGACTCTGCCTCAGAAGTGAAATAGCGGTAACTATTCAGTCAAGGATATGGGCGAGGGAGCGCACCCCCTCGTCCATTCAGGCGTGAGCCTGCACCGGCAAAGGCGCGGCCAGCAGGCGCTCGTCCAACAATCCCAGACCTTCCTGGAACAGCTGGTTGCTGCGCTCGGTATCGCCGAGCCGGGCCAGCAGCCGAGCCAGCTCCGCACAGGCTTCCGGATTGCGCTGGGTGCGCAGGCTGCTTTCCAGATAGTCCCTCGCCTTGCCCCACAGACTGGCTTGCAGGCACAGTCGGCCGAGCGTCAGCAGCAGGCTCGGGTCGGCGGGATGATCCTTGAGCCAGCCCTCGGCCACCTGCAATTGACGCGCCGGATCACTGCCGCGCACCAGGCCATAGAGGCGCGCCAGGTGGCTGTCGTACTTGCGCTTGAGGGCGCCGCGCAACACCTCTTCCGCCTCGACCTGAGCACCGAGCTGACGCAGTTGCTCGGCGTAGGCCAGTACCAGCGGCGACTCCTGGCGCTGTGACGAAGTCAGTTGCTGCCAGGCACGGTTGAGCGATTGCAGACCGACCGCGCCATCTTCTTCGCGATGTGCCGCCAGCGACAGGTTCTCTCCCCAGGCGCGACGTTCCAGCTCGGCCAGTTCGGCAGGCGGCAGGACTTTGTCCTTGCGCAGCTCGGGCAGCATGCGGATCACCGCCGACCAGTCACCGCGCTGCTGATGCAGACGCTGCAACTGACGCAGAGTCTGGACGTTGTGCGGATGACGCTCGCGCATGGCCTGCAAGGTCACCAGCGCACCTTCGGTATCGCCACGGTCGGTTTGCAGTTGCGCATGACTCAAGGCAATCGCCAGTTCAGCCTGAGGCTGACGTTCGAGCGCGCGCTCCAGCAGACGATCACTTTCCTCGTAATTGCCTTGCTCGTTGGCAGCACGGGCGGCACCGAGGTAATACAGCAACGGTTGGCGCTCGGCCTCGGCAGCCCGATAAAGGTGACGCTGGGCGCTGGCCCAGCGACCTTCGGCCAGGTCCAGTTGACCGTGCTCGATCGCCACTTGCACACGACGGCTGCGGTTGCGGCGCGACCATGGATTGACCACGCCACCGGAAGTCAGCACCAGCTCGACCAGCGCCTTGATGCCCCAGATCAGCAGCCAGAGCACCGCCACCAGCGCCAACGTCGCCCACAGGCTCGACTCATAGCGGAAGCTTTTGTAGGCCACCAATACGTAACCGGAATGCTCGGCAATCGCCAGACCAAGGGCCGCCGTCGCAGCGATCACCAGAAACACGATGACGTACAGACGCTTCATGGCGTGGCCTCCTGCGCGGTGGCGGCAGGTTTGGCGAAGGGTTTCACCGAGTCTTCAGCGTTGACGTTACGGCGCTCAAGATAGGCCTGCACGGCGCTGAGGGTGCCCGCCAGATCCGGCGTAACAACCGTGACCGGCTGCTTGCTCAACTCCGCGACCTGCTCAAGCATGATTTTGCTCTGCGGGTTGTCCGGGTTGAAATTACCCTTGAGCACGTCCCGCGCTTCAGTCAGTGCCTGGGTGTAGACAGCTGCCTGACTGTTGAGCGCCGCCCATTGCGCCTGTTCCAGAGAGAGACTCAGGGCCAGGCGTACCTGGCTCAGGCTCTGCCCGGCGAGCAGCGGCCGCACGTTCTTGTCGGCATTGAAATCGATGCGGATGTAGCGCGAGATCTGATCCCACCACTGCGACCAGCGACTGGCACCGTCGCCATCGGAGGTCAGGCCCAGCAGCGAATCGCCGCGATCCTTGTACTCGGGCGCCAGTTCGGTGAGCCCGATGACCTGATCACGCAGTGCGCCCAGCTTCAGGAACAGACCGGTACGATCGGGCTGCTCGGTACTGCGCAACGCCACCAGGGTTTTCGCCACTTGTTCACGCGCGGCAAACGAACCCGGATCGTTTTGCTCCTTCAGAATATCGTCGGCCCCCTGCACCAGAGCCTGAGCGCTGCTGATGTCCTGCAAGGCAGAAAGTCGCAGGCTGGCCAGTCGCAGCAGATGCTCGGCCTCGGCCAGACGCCAGTCCTTGCGACTTGCCCCAAGGACGGTTTCCAGACGCTGATTGAGGCGCTGCTGATCGCCCTGCAGTTGCGTCACCAGACGCTGGCGCTCGGCGAGCTCGTCAGCGCCCGGCAGTTGTCCGAGACGTTCGGTCAGACGCTGCTCGTTGAGCTTCAGGTTCTGGGCCTGATCATTCAACGCCTGCACCTGACTCAATTGCTCCTGCGTGTTGGCTTGCAGGTGTCGCACCTGCCAGACACCCCAGCCACCCACCGCAACACCGGCGGCGCCGAGCAGCAGCGCGACAATGGCCAATCCGTTGCCTCGGCGCGGTTCAGCGGCCGGTGGCGGTGCATCAACCGGTGCATCGATCACAGGTTGAACGTCATCTTTAGGCAAGGCTGTTTCGCTCACGTATCCATCCTTTGCATTAGAGAACGGGCACGGGATGCTCCCGTAACGCCGTCAGCAAGGCCGCGGCACTGGCGCCGCGACAATCCACAACTGTTCGGGCCCCGGCGGCACGTGCCTGCTCGGCGACCCTTGGGCTTGGAACAAACAACGGCATCTGCGCAAGCGACGGCCATGTATCACCGGCCAACTGACGCAGGTGCTCAAAACCCTGTCCACTGCTGACCACCAGCCCGTTCAGGCGTTCCGCCGCAATCCGTCGGGGCAGTTCCCGCGGCGGATAGTCCGGCAGGTCACGGCGGTACAGTTCCAGATACTCGACACTAGCACCAAGCGCGCGCAGGCGCTCGGCCAGCAGCTCGCGACCACCCTCTCCGCGCAGGATCAACACCTGTGCGCCGGGCCGTTCAACGACCTCGAGCAGACGCGGCAATTGCAGCAAGGCTTCACTGTCATCGCCCTCGTCCGGGCAATGCGCATCGAGACCCCGATCCCGAAGAGTCTGCGCCGTCGCTGCGCCAACGCTGAACCAGGGCATGGCCGGCACGGCATCAATCAATTGCCCAGCGATGCGCGCCGCCGGCTTGCTGACCACGATCACCGCGCTAAAGCGCGACAATCCGGCAAAGGTCTGGCGCATTGTGTCAGAGACCGGCAGCGGCGCGATTTCCAAAAGCGGCAGGCAGCTGCTGAAAATCCCCTGCCCGGCCAGTACCTCGGCCAGCGCCTCGCAATCGTCAGCGGGGCGCGTCAGCAGCAGGCGCCAGGTCGTCACTCGTGACCTGCCTCGCCGTAGACAGCCTTGAGAATGTCGTCGGCACCCTGGCGCAGCAAATCTTCAGCCACCTGCACACCCAGCGCTTCAGCGTCAGAGCGCGGCGCCCGGGCTTCGGCACTCAACAGCTTGCCGCCGCTCGGCTCGCCGACCAGGCCACGCAGCCACAATTGCTCGCCTTCGAGCACGGCGTAGCAGGCGATCGGCACCTGGCAACCGCCATTCAAGTGTTTGTTGAGGGCACGTTCGGCGCTCACACGGTCAGCTGTATCGGCGTGATGCAAAGGCGCGAGCAAGGCGTGGATTTCAGCATCGGCGCTGCGGCATTCAATACCGACGGCGCCCTGGCCACCGGCCGGCAGGCTGTCGTCGACGCTGATCGCCGAGGTGATGCGGTCTTCGAAACCGAGGCGAATCAGACCGGCCGCCGCGAGGATGATCGCGTCGTACTCGCCGGCATCGAGCTTGGCCAGGCGGGTGTTGACGTTGCCGCGCAGGAAGCGGATTTCCAGGTCGGGACGACGGGTCAGCAACTGTGCCTGGCGACGCAGGCTGGACGTGCCGACGATGCTGCCGGCCGGCAACGCATCAAGGCTGGAAAAAGTATTGGAGACAAACGCATCGCGCGGGTCTTCGCGTTCGCAGATGCAGAACAGGCCGAGGCCTTCGGGGAAGTCCATCGGCACGTCTTTCATCGAATGGACGGCGATGTCGGCTTCATTTTCCAGCAGCGCGGATTCCAGTTCCTTGACGAACAGGCCCTTGCCACCGATTTTCGATAACGGCGAATCAAGCAGCTTGTCGCCGCGACTGACCATGGGCACCAGCGTCACCAGCAGGCCCGGGTGGGCTGCTTCCAGACGGGCTTTGACGTATTCGGCCTGCCAGAGGGCCAGTGCACTTTTGCGGGTGGCGATGCGGATTTCGCGAGAGGACATGGATCAATCCGTACTGAATAGATACGGCGGATAATAACAGCTCAGCCAAATCCACTTTGACCTGAATCAGAAACGGCGTGGCCTCCCTGGCCGGCATTGCCTGGTGAAGAGAATGGAAAGCCGCCCGACGCCCTCGGGCTAAAGCCCTTGCATCATTTTGCGTACGCCCGCCACATGGCGGCGGCTGACGATCAGCGCGTCACCGTTCAGGCCCTTGAGGAACAACTGGAAGTGGCCCAGCGGGGTGCGTTGCAGACGCTCGATGCGGTCGCGGGCGACCAGGGCATTGCGGTGGATCCGCACGAATCGCTCGCCGAACTCGTCTTCCAGCGCCTTGAGCGGCTCGTCCAGCAGCACTTCACCGGCTTCATGACGCAGGGTCACGTACTTGTGATCGGCAATGAAATACACCACCTGATCCAGCGGGATCAGTTCGATGCCTTTGCGAGTGCGGGCGCTGATATGACTGCGCGGACCATTGCCGCTTTCGGCGGCGGGACGGGTCAGGGCCGATAGCTGAGCCCGATTCGGACGTTCGGCCCTTTTAAGGGCTTCCTGCAGATGTTCGGTTCTCACGGGTTTCACCACATGGCCCACGGCGCTGGCCTGCAGGGCCTCCAAGGGAAATTCATCGATACCGGAGCAGAACACCACGGCGGGCGGGGTTTCGCGTTCGCACAGCCGGGCAGCCACTTGCAGGCCGTCGAGGCCCGGCATGCGGATATCGAGCAGCACGATATCCGGCTTGTGGCTGTCGATCAGTGCCAACGCCTCTTCGCCATTGGTGGCGCTGGGCTCCAGGACTGTGTAGCCCTCGAGCTCGCTCACCATTCGGGCGAGGCGCTCGCGGGCCAGTGGTTCGTCATCAACGATCAGGACATTCATATTGCGCTGGATTCCTGCGTGAGTCTCGCACAAGGATAGCGTAGACAAGTGGAGTGACGTCCGTCACCGCGATCCACGCTAAGACTAGCGCGAGCGCCAAAAAGTGCCGTACGTCGGCCGGCAATATTTGCCGACACCCGGGACGCACCACTCGAAGCTCGCGTCTGTCTGCGTTTTACGCAGGGTATGCCGATGGTCAAAACACCCACCCCTCTCTTCTTATAGTCGGCGGCCAGACCTTTGCACGATCCACAGTCGCGCCGACCCTTAGTCCTACTGTAGACGCTCGCCGGGCCGATATTGCTCAATCGGAAAATATCCTTGCGCAAATCCCCCGGAACCGGCGGCGACTATGAACGCAGAGATGAGAAAAAAACGTATCGACCAGTGTCAACGACAGGATTGGCAACCCTGTTATTATCCGCGCCAGCGTTTCACGCCTTCTTTCTTCAAGCCGATACGAGCGAATTCATGAGCACTGACAAGACCAATCAGTCCTGGGGCGGCCGCTTCAGTGAACCCGTCGACGCCTTCGTCGCCCGCTTCACCGCCTCCGTCACTTTCGACCAGCGCCTGTATCGCCACGACATCATGGGCTCGATCGCCCACGCCACCATGCTGGCCAAGGTCGGTGTGCTGACGGATGCCGAGCGCGACAGCATCATCGATGGCCTGAAGACCATCCAGGGCGAAATCGAGGCCGGCCAGTTCGACTGGCGCGTGGACCTCGAAGACGTGCACATGAACATCGAAGCACGCCTGACCGACCGCATCGGCATCACCGGCAAGAAGCTGCACACCGGCCGCAGCCGCAACGACCAGGTCGCCACCGACATCCGCCTGTGGCTGCGCGACGAGATCGACCTGATCCTGGCCGAGATCACCCGCCTGCAAAAAGGCCTGCTGGAGCAGGCCGAGCGCGAGGCCGCGAGCATCATGCCGGGCTTCACCCACCTGCAGACCGCCCAGCCTGTGACCTTCGGTCACCACATGCTGGCCTGGTTCGAAATGCTCAGCCGCGACTACGAGCGCCTGGTCGACTGCCGCAAGCGCACCAACCGCATGCCGCTGGGCAGCGCCGCGCTGGCCGGCACCACCTACCCGATTGACCGCGAATACACCGCACAACTGCTGGGCTTCGACGCTGTCGGCGGCAACTCGCTGGACAACGTGTCCGATCGCGACTTCGCCATCGAATTCTGCTCGGCCGCGAGCATCGCGATGATGCACCTGTCGCGCTTCTCCGAAGAGCTGGTGCTGTGGACCAGCGCGCAGTTCCAGTTCATCGATCTGCCGGACCGCTTCTGCACCGGCAGCTCGATCATGCCGCAAAAGAAGAACCCGGACGTGCCGGAGCTGGTGCGTGGCAAGACCGGCCGCGTGTTCGGCGCCCTGATGGGCCTGTTGACCCTGATGAAAGGCCAGCCGCTGGCCTACAACAAGGACAACCAGGAAGACAAGGAACCGCTGTTCGACGCCGCCGACACCCTGCGCGACTCGCTGCGTGCCTTTGCCGACATGATCCCGGCGATCAAACCGAAACACGCGATCATGCGTGAAGCGGCGCTGCGCGGTTTCTCCACCGCCACTGACCTGGCCGACTACCTGGTGCGCCGTGGCCTGCCGTTCCGTGACTGCCACGAAATCGTCGGCCACGCCGTGAAGTACGGCGTCGACACCGGCAAGGATCTGGCGGAGATGAGCCTGGAAGAGCTGCGTCAGTTCAGCGACCAGATCGAGCAGGACGTGTTTGCCGTACTGACCCTGGAAGGCTCGGTGAATGCCCGTGACCACATCGGCGGCACTGCCCCGGCGCAGGTCAAGGCTGCCGTGGCTCGCGGTCAGGCGCTGATCGCCAGCCGCTAAAAGCATCGCGGGCAAGTCGAATCATCGACTTGCCCGCGAATTTGCTTCAGAACAAATTTCTACTTTTTGGCCGCGATCATCGCCAAAAACGTCGGCATCGCCGCTTCCTTGTCCGCTGCAATCTTCTGCACATGCGGATTCTGCTCAAGTCGCTCCAGCAGTGCCTTGGCCTTCGGCATCTCCGCCAGCAAATCCAGACCGAACAGTTTGTGCCCCACCGCAGCCGCCAGCGGCACGCTGTAGAGGAAGTACAGATCAGCGATGCTCAGGCTGTCGCCCGCCACATACGGGGCGAACTTGCCGTGGCGTCCCAGCGCCGCAAAACCCAGCAGCAATTCAGACTTGGTCTTCTCCTTGATCGCCTCCGGCAACGCCGCGCCGAAAAACGCTTCGCCGTAACAGGCACGGGCCGGCAGCTCGATATACAGCTCGATTTCCTTGGCCACCGCCAGCACCTGGGCGCGCGCGAACGGCTCGGCCGGCAGCAGCGGAACACCCGTCCGGGTGCTTTCGAGGTATTCGAGCATCACCATCGTTTCGTTGATGTAGCCGCCTTCGGCCCCCAGCACCGGCACCTTGCCGCGCGGGCTGATGGCCAGAGACTCCGGCGTTGGCGTCGGGTAGAAGGTGACTTCCTCGAACGGCAGGCCCTTTTCCAGCAGCGCCAGTTTGACCATGTTGTAGTAGTTGCTGACTGAGAATCCGTAGAGCTTGAACATCACATAGCCTCCAGGCCGTGCGGGGTGGGCAGTGCCTGTTTATAGATCGCTCCGGGGAATCCCGCCAGCAGCATCACGCCGCTGAATGCGGGTAAACTGGCGCCTTTCCTTGAGGAGCCTGCCATGAGCGAGCCGACAGACATCGATAACAACGAAGAAGAGTTCACCGAGAGCACTTTGATCGAAGCCATCGAAAACCAGATCGAAAGCGACAACCCGCCCGCAGCCAAGGCAACGTTCAACAAACTGACCCTGGTCGGTTACGAGCGCGAAGACATCCTGAACCTGATGGCCCACGTGCTGGCTTACGAAATCGACGCCATGCTCGATGACGACCGCGCGTTCAATACCGAATGGTACGAAGCGGCCCTTCGCGCATTGCCCGAGCTGCCACCGGAAAAGGCTTAACCGGGCAGCCCGATGTGGGAGCAGCTCTGCTCCCACACAATTTGTCACCCATCTCTGCGGCCTTCTCCCGGCCCCTGACTACACTGGAATCCACCCCCGAGACAAAAACCCCGACGCACACTGGACAGGCCGCGCCGGCAGGTTCACCTTAGGGGCGCTGTCGTCCAATTCCTAGAAAGTCTGGAGTCCTTATGTCGCTTACCCCTGAGTTGGTTGCCGAACTGGAAGTCCTCGCACTCTTCAACCTGGACAGTTCCCAGGAAGGTCTGAAAATTCATCAGACCGCTGCCCCGAAGCACATTGCTGCTGCCCAACGCCTCTTTGAAAAAGAACTGACAGACCAGCCTGATGGCGGTTACCTGACCAGTCTCGGTCGCGATGCCGCACAAAACGTGCAGACCGTACTGACGATTCTGAAAGAGCAACAAACCGCCTGATCCTCCCGACTTTGCCCACGGAAACCTCCGCCACGGGATTTCCGCGGGCCAGCCCGGCCGCAAGCCATCGCCACGCGGTGGAAATCTGACGTCAAAAAACAAATTCAGCTTAATGCTCGCGCTGCACAGGCGCTAAACTCCCCCGCATTCCGTGACCCTCTGCCTCCGAGCCCTGCGAGCCGGTTTGAGTCGACATGACCCGCACCCATGAAATCCGCCCCGACCTGGACGAGGGAATCGACCGCAAGGTACTCAGCCAACTGCGCGCACGCTTTCTCAAACTCAACGAAGGCCGCCTGCACCGGGCCCTCGAAGGCCTGTCGACGCGCCAGCAAAGCGTGCTGACCCTGTTGCCGCTGTTTTTCCACGTCAATCATCCGCTGCTGCCCGGTTATGTCTCGGGCAGCACGCCGGCCGGGTTGTCGAATTACGAACCGGACGCCGACGCCCTCGCCGAAGCCCAGCGCCTGACACGCTCGTTCTCCTACAAGCCGCGCCACGGCAGCAACCCGCCAAGGCCGATTCACGGCCTGTTCCTGATGGGCAGCCTCGGAACCCTGGCCCAGGCGGACCAGAGCGACATGGACGTGTGGGTCTGCCACGCCCCCGACCTGAGCGACAGCGAACTCGCCGAACTGCGCAAAAAATGCCAGTTGCTCGAAGCCTGGGCCGCGAGCCAGGGCGCCGAAGCGCACTTCTTCCTGATCGACCCGGTGCGTTTCGTCAAAGGCGAGCGTGATACCCAGCTCAGTTCCGAAGATTGCGGCACCACCCAGCACTATCTGCTGCTGGACGAGTTCTACCGCACGGCGATCTGGCTGGCCGGGCGCACGCCGATCTGGTGGCTGGTGCCGGTCTACGAAGAGCGCGCATACGACCAGTACACCCACACCCTGATTTCCAAGCGTTTCATCCGCAACGATGAAATCCTCGATCTTGGCCCACTGGCGCACATTCCGCCGGGCGAGTTCGTGGGTGCCGGGCTGTGGCAGTTGTTCAAGGGCATCGAGTCGCCTTACAAGTCGGTGCTCAAGCTGCTGCTGATCGAGGTCTACGCCAGCGAACATCCGCAGGTGCAGTGCCTGAGCCTGCGCTTCAAGCAGGCGGTGTTTGCCAACCGGCTCGACCTCGACGAGCTCGATCCGTACATGGTGGTTTACCGCCGGATCGAGGAATACCTCACCGCCCGCAATGAACCTGAGCGCCTGGAACTGGTACGCCGTGCGCTGTACCTCAAGGTCAACCGCAAGCTCACCGGCAACAGCCGCACCCAGAGCTGGCAACGCTCATTACTGGAAAGACTGGCTAGCGAATGGCACTGGGACCAGCGGCAACTGGCTTTGCTCGACAGCCGCAGCCAGTGGAAAGTCCGCCAGGTCAGCGCCGAGCGCCGGGCTCTGGTCAACGAGCTGAATTACAGCTATCGCTTCCTGACCCAGTTCGCCCGCACCGAGCAGACCGTCAGCCTGATCAACAAACGTGATCTCAATGTCCTCGGCCGACGCCTGTACGCCGCGTTCGAACGCAAGGCCGACAAGGTCGAGTTCATCAATCCGGGCATCGCCCCAGACCTGGCCGAAGACACCCTGACCCTGGTGCAGTCGCCGAACAAGAAGGAACCCGGCCAAACCCAGTGGGGGCTGTATAACGGCAGCCTGACGGCGCTGGAGTGGGAACACTTCGCGCCGATCAAGCGCAGCCGCCAGTTGCTGGAACTGCTGACCTGGTGTCATCGCAACGGCGTGATCGACAGCAGCACCCGACTGGCCCTGCACCCCGGCACCAGCGACATGAGCGAGTTCGAGCTGTTCAACCTGCTCGGCAGCCTGCAGCAGAGCATCGCCCTGCCCTTGCCGACCGTTGCCGAAGAACCGCTGCTGCGCGCCAGTGTGCCGAGCGAAGTGCTGATTCTGGTGAATGTCGGGGTCGACCCGCTCAAGCATCACCGCGACCTGAATATCCTGATGACCACCGAACGCACAGACTCCCTGAGCTATGCCGGCGTGCGCGAGAACCTGGTGCTGACCCTCGATCAGGTCACGCTCAACAGCTGGAACGAAGTGCTGGTCAACCGCTTCGACGGCCCGCATGCGCTGCTCGACTGCCTGCGCGATTACCTCAACAACCTACCGCGCGGACCGCACCAGCCCTCGCTGCGAGTGCGTTGCTTCTGCCACAACCGCGCGCAATTCATCGCCCGCCGGGTGGAAGAGATCGTCGATACCGCACAGAACCTGCTGCTCAGCGACTTGAATCACCGCTACCTGCTTCAGGTGCAGCAGCACTATCACGTGCTGGAACTGGTGCCGGGCCAGGTCAGCCATGTCGCCCTCGCCACCCTGCCGGCACTGCTCGATTACCTCGGCGAGGAGCAACCGCGCTACAGCCCGCTGCACCTGGACCCGATGGCGCTGGAAGACCACGACCTCGCGCTGATCCTGCCGATGGGCCAGCCCGAATGCATTCAGGTGTTCTACCGGATCACCGAGCAGACGGCCGAGCTGTACGTGCTCGACGAATTCAACGCACTGTGGCAACAACATTTGCCCTATCACGACGAGCAAAGTCTGCTGGTGCCGCTGCAGCGCTTCCTGCAATCGATCCAGTTCCGGCGCGAAGCACTGCTGCCCATGGACTCGAACCACGCCGCCGGCCTTGAAATCTTGTATTACCAGTTATTGCCGTCAGGACCGGGACGCGCACGACGGGTCGAAATGCGCCCGGCTCCGCAGACGCCAGTCAACAAACCGTTCTACGACGTGCAGGCGATCATCGGCAAAGCCGCACCGGGCGAGGTGCAGGTCACGTTGTATTGCAATCAGCGGGAATTCTGCGAGCTGGAACATGGCGACCAGCTGTTCAGCGTGGTCGCCCGGGAAATCGTCGGTCAGCGCCGGGAAGCCGAGCGCTACCGCTGCTACATCACCGACCTGGACCTGTCGGGCGTGATCGGTGACGGGCAGAGTTCGAGCAATCTGTATCTGCGTTACAAGGCCGACCTGGAACGCTCTCTGAACGAGGCGCTCGAGCAGGTCTGAGGCAGGATTATTCCGGGAAGTCGCCGCCGTTGGCCGGCTGCGATTCGACTTCCAGCAAGGTCAGCTTCAGGGTTTTGCCGCCCGGGGCCGGCCAGTCGATGTGCTGGCCAACCTTCAGGCCCAGCAGCGCGCTGCCGACCGGGGCCAGGATAGAGATCTTGCCTTCATCGGCGTTGGCGTGTTTCGGATAGACTAGGGTCAGGTGGTAGTCCTTGCCACTGCCTTCTTCGCGACAGTGCACACGGGAATTCATCGTCACGACATCGGCGGGCACTTCATCGTGGCCGACCAGGGTATCGGCGCGGTCCAGCTCGGTTTGCAGCGCGATCACGCCCGGCAGCGAGTCATCCAGGCTGTCGATCAGGCGTTCCAGACGTTGCACGTCCAGACGGGTAAGGGTGATGGAAGGTGCGGTCATGATCCGGGCAGACTCCTTTCTTCTGCACACAAAAAAAGCAAAACCCCGCCAAAAAAGACGGGGTTTTCACCAGGCCTCGATGGGTTGAGGCGTTTCCGGACACTATCACAGCTCAAAAAATATACAAGCTACGCTCCGGCGAGCTGCCGGCGTTGCATCGCCTGCGCGCAGATTACCCGACGGCGCTCGTCATCGGCCGAACGCCATTCACGGATGTCTTCGACATGGCGCATGCAACCGAGGCAGACCTTCTGCTCATCCAGCCGACAGACGCCGGTACACGGCGAAGGCACGGCCGGACTGACGTTGCTGTAGAGCGGCTTGGCAGGGCGTGGCGCGGTCGTCATCTCAGATTTCGTCGAAATCGAGTTTTTCGCCGGCGCGCTCCCAGACGATGCGCTCCAGCATTTCGCCCAGCAACTCTTCGGTTTTCTCGCAGGTCCACCTGCCGGCCTGCTCGTCATAGTCGAAATGGAAACCACCGGAACGGTCAGCCAGCCACAACTGACGCAGAGGCTCCTGACGGCTGAAGATCAACTGACTGCCGTTGTCGAACTTGATAGTCAGCACACCGGCCGAGTTCTCCATGTCCAGATCCAGGCCACTTTCATCAAAGATGTCCTCCAGCGCTTGCTGGGTGGCATCGACCAGATCATGGAAACGGGCTTCGGACAAACTCATTGCGGCAACCTCAAAAAATGTCTGATCAGGCTCAAGCGCCGCAAGATACGGTCGCGGCCGGCCGATTGCAAAGGATAACGACCAAGCGCCCTGCCCGGCGACGAAATATGCACCCGCCATGCAGGAAAGTTTTCCGCGCCGCAGCCCGAGCCCCGCCGGACGGGAGTTCCGTCGCATAGGCAAGCTGCCGGGTGGCCGGTATACTCCGGCGCAATTAACGCATATTCAAGGATTTCGCCATGAAGCGCCTGATCTCTTCCCTTGCTGCGCTCGTCGCGGTTGCCTGTCTCGTTTCGGCCTGCGGTCAGAAAGGCCCGCTGTACCTGCCGGATGACGATCAGGACCCAGCTGCACAAGCCCAGTCCTCGCAAAAGCAGTCGTCCAAAGCACACAAGCACGACGTTTACCAATAAGGGATCGCCATGGACGCTTTTAACTACCGTGGCGGGGAGCTGTTCGCGGAAGGTGTGGCGCTGTCCGCCATCGCCGACCGCTTCGGCACACCGACCTACGTCTACTCCCGCGCCCACATCGAGGCCCAGTACCTGGCCTATGCCGATGCGCTGGCCGGCATGCCGCACCTGGTGTGCTTCGCGGTCAAGGCCAACTCCAACCTCGGCGTCCTGAATGTCCTGGCCCGCATCGGCGCCGGTTTTGACATCGTCTCCCGTGGCGAGCTCGAACGCGTCCTGGCCGCCGGCGGCAGCCCTGACAAGATCGTGTTCTCCGGCGTCGGCAAGACCCGTGACGACATGCGTCGTGCACTGGAAGTCGGCGTGCATTGCTTCAACGTCGAATCCACCGACGAGCTGGAGCGCCTGCAAGTGGTCGCCGCCGAGCTGGGCGTTCGTGCGCCGATCTCGCTGCGCGTGAACCCGGACGTCGATGCCGGCACCCACCCGTACATTTCCACCGGTCTCAAAGAGAACAAGTTCGGCATCGCCATCGCCGACGCCGAAGACGTGTACGTGCGTGCCGCACACCTGCCGAACCTGGAAGTGGTCGGCGTGGATTGCCACATCGGTTCGCAACTGACCACCCTGCCACCGTTCCTCGACGCGCTCGATCGCTTGCTCGATCTGGTGGACCGCCTGGGCGATTGCGGCATCCATCTGCGCCACATCGATCTCGGTGGTGGCCTGGGTGTGCGCTACCGCGATGAAGAGCCGCCATTGGCTGCCGATTACATCAAGGCCGTGCGCGAGCGTCTGGTCGGTCGTGATCTGGCGCTGGTGTTCGAACCGGGCCGCTTCATCGTCGCCAATGCCGGCGTGCTGCTGACCCAGGTCGAGTACCTCAAGCACACCGAGCACAAAGACTTCGCCATCGTCGATGCGGCGATGAACGACCTGATCCGCCCTGCCCTGTACCAGGCGTGGATGGACGTGACGGCGGTCAAGCCGCGCGACACCGCTGCACGCAAGTACGACGTGGTCGGCCCGATCTGCGAGACCGGCGATTTCCTCGCCAAGGATCGCGAACTGGCGCTGGAAGAAGGCGACCTGCTGGCTGTGCATTCGGCCGGGGCCTACGGTTTTGTGATGAGCTCCAACTACAACACTCGCGGTCGTGCCGCCGAAGTGCTGGTAGATGGCGATCAGGTATTTGAAGTGCGTCGCCGCGAGACCGTGGCCGAGCTGTTTGCCGGCGAAAGCCTGCTGCCGGAGTAACCCCATGCTGCTGCGTTTTACCAAGATGCACGGCCTGGGCAACGACTTCATGGTCCTCGACCTGGTCAGCCAGCACGCGCACATTCAGCCCAAGCACGCAAAAATGTGGGGCGACCGGCACACCGGCATCGGTTTCGACCAGTTGCTGATCGTCGAGGCGCCGAGCAATCCGGACGTGGATTTCCGTTACCGGATCTTCAATTCCGACGGCTCCGAAGTCGAACAGTGCGGTAATGGTGCACGCTGCTTCGCCCGCTTCGTGCTCGACAAGCGCCTGACCGCCAAGCGGCAGATCCGCGTCGAGACCAAGGGCGGCATCATCGAACTGGACGTGCGTAACGACGGCCAGATCGGCGTGAACATGGGTGCACCGCGTCAGGTGCCGGCGGACATTCCGTTCCAGGCGAGCGAGCAGGCCCTGAGCTATCAGGTCGACGTCGACGGAACATCGGTCGAACTCGCAGCGGTCTCGATGGGCAACCCGCATGCGGTACTGCGCGTGCAGGACATCAACACCGCACCGGTGCATGAACTGGGACCGAAGATCGAACACCATCCGCGCTTTCCGGCGCGGGTCAATGTCGGCTTCCTCCAGGTCATTGACCGTAACCGCGCACAATTGCGCGTCTGGGAACGCGGCGCCGGGGAAACCCAGGCCTGCGGCACCGGCGCCTGCGCTGCTGCTGTAGCTGCGATCAGCCAGGGGTGGATGGATTCGCCGCTATTGATCGACCTGCCGGGCGGGCGCCTGTCCATCGAATGGGCAGGACCCGGCCAACCGGTGCTGATGACCGGTCCGGCAGTGCGTGTATACGAAGGACAAGTCCGTCTTTGAGTGAGCACAAGCCATGACCGATAAGCCTCAGGTACCCGCCCGACAGTCCGGTGAAACAGCGTCCGAGAGCCTGGAGGCGGCAGCGGTTGCCGCGTACCTGGAGGCTCATCCGGACTTCTTCGTCGAGCACGAAGAACTGCTGCCGTCCCTGCGCATCCCCCATCGTCGCGGCGACACCGTGTCGCTGGTCGAGCGTCAGATGTCCATCCTGCGCGACCGCAACATCGAGATGCGCCACCGCCTCTCGCACTTGATGGATGTGGCCCGGGACAACGATCGCCTGTTCGACAAGACCCGCCGCCTGATCCTCGCCCTGATGGACGCCGCCACCCTGGAAGACGTGGTGATCAGCGTTGAAGACAGTCTGCGCCAGGACTTTCAGGTGCCCTTCGTCAGCCTTATCCTGCTTGGCGACAACCCCGCGCCGGTCGGCCGCTGGGTCACTCACGCCGACGCGCAGACCGCCATCGGCGGCCTGCTCACCGAAGGCAAGAGCGTCAGCGGCAGCCTGCGTGAACACGAACTGGACTTCCTGTTCGGCGAAGAGCAGCGCAAGCAGATCGGTTCCACCGCCGTGGTCGCCGTCAGCCACCAGGGCATCCACGGAATCCTGGCCATCGCCAGCCGCGATCCGCAGCACTACAAGAGTTCGGTCGGCACGCTGTTCCTCAGTTACATCGCCGAAGTCATGGGCCGCGTGCTGCCACGGGTCAACAGCTCCCTGCGCTCGGTACGCTGAGCATGGAACGGCAACTGGACGCTTACTGCGAACACCTGCGCAGTGAGCGGCAGGTGTCGCCGCACACGCTGTCGGCCTACCGCCGCGACCTCGACAAGGTCCTCGGCTGGTGCAACAAACAGAACGTCGGCAGCTGGCAGGCCCTGGACATCCAGCGCCTGCGCAGCCTGATCGCCCGCCTGCACGCGCAAGGCCAGTCCTCGCGCAGCCTTGCACGCCTGCTCTCGGCAGTGCGCGGGCTCTATCACTATCTGAATCGCGAAGGCCTCTGCGATCACGACCCGGCCACCGGCCTGGCACCGCCCAAAGGCGAACGCCGCCTGCCGAAAACCCTCGACACCGACCGAGCGCTGCAACTGCTTGAAGGCGCGGTCGAGGACGACTTTCTGGCCCGACGCGATCAGGCGATTCTGGAGTTGTTCTATTCCTCAGGCCTGCGCCTGTCGGAGCTGACCGGGCTCAATCTCGATCAGCTCGACCTCGCCGACGGCATGGTTCAGGTGCTCGGCAAGGGCAGCAAGACGCGCCTTTTGCCGGTCGGCAAAAAGGCCCGGGAAGCACTGGAGCAATGGTTGCCGTTGCGGGCGCTGACCAACCCGGCGGACGACGCGGTGTTTGTCAGCCAGCAAGGCCGGCGCCTCGGCCCGCGAGCGATTCAGGTGCGGGTCAAACTGGCCGGCGAACGTGAACTGGGGCAGAACCTGCATCCGCACATGTTGCGGCACTCCTTTGCCAGCCATTTGCTGGAGTCCTCCCAGGACCTGCGGGCGGTGCAGGAACTGCTCGGCCACTCGGACATCAAGACCACCCAGATCTATACCCACCTGGACTTCCAGCATCTGGCGGCAGTCTACGACAGCGCCCACCCACGGGCCAAACGCATGAAAGGCGACGATTCATGAGCATCCAGTTGATCACCTTCGACCTCGACGACACCCTGTGGGACACCGCCCCGGTGATCGTCAGCGCCGAAGCGGTTTTGCGCCAGTGGCTGAGCGACCACGCACCGAAGCTTGGCGCGGTGCCGGTGGAACATCTGTGGTCGATCCGTGAGCGCGTGCTGAGCAGCGAACCGGGGCTCAAGCACCGTATCAGCGCGTTGCGCCGGCGAGTGCTGTTCCATGCCTTGGAAGAGTCCGGATATGCCCACGGCGAAGCGTCGGAGCTGGCGGACAAGAGTTTTGAAGTGTTTCTGCATGCCCGGCATCAGATCGAGGTGTTCCCGGAAGTCGAGCCGATCCTGGAGACCCTCGCCAAACATTACGCCCTCGGCGTGGTCACCAACGGCAATGCCGATGTGCGTCGTCTCGGACTGGCGGATTACTTCAAGTTTGCGCTGTGCGCCGAAGACATCGGCATCGCCAAACCGGATGCGCGACTGTTTCATGAAGCCCTGCAGCGTGGTGGCGTGAGTGCCGAGGCGGCGGTGCATATCGGCGATCATCCGGGAGATGACATTGCCGGAGCGCAGCAGGCGGGCTTGCGCGCGATCTGGTTCAACCCGGCCGGCAAGGTCTGGGAAGCGGAACGCTTGCCGGATGCGGAGATTTGCAGCCTGACCGACCTTCCCGCCGTGCTCGCCCGCTGGAATAGCCTCGGCTAGTTTTCTTTCGCCCATGAAAAAGCCCGCAGCGACGGCGGGCTTTTTCAGCAAGCAAGCGGCACGCCTCAGATAGGGCGGCTGCCGTACTTGTTGTCCGGCTTCTTGGGCGGATCGGCGACCACGTTGGCCTCCACTTCCTGCACTTTGCCGCCACGGGCAAGGAACTCTTCCATGGCCTTGGCCAGGGCATCGCGCTCCTTGTTCTTGGCTTCGATGCTCGGCAACTCGTCGACCGACACCGCAGCCTTGGCCTTGCCTTTGGCAGCCGGGGCCGGCGTATCGTCACCGCCATCGTCTTCAGCAACGTCTTCCGCTGCCGCTTCCAGACCGTCTTCGGCCTCGTCTTCGTCGCCTACTTCGAGGTCGTCGTTTTCCAGATCATCGTCGCTCATGTTCTACCTCATGACTTGCGAAAAGCAGATTAGTTATAGACCAGCTTTGGCGACTGTCGAAAGTCGCCGTAAAAAAATCGGTAACCATTGGTGACCAACGGTTTATGCCCCTTCACCGTGCAAGGTGGCGAGGACTTTGCGGGCACCGCCATGATCGCGATGCTCGCCCAGGTAAACGCCTTGCCAGGTGCCCAGTGCCAGTCGACCCGCCGTTACCGGCAAACTGATCTGACAGCCCAGCACGCTGGCCTTGAAGTGCGCCGGGAGGTCGTCCAGGCCTTCGTCGTTATGCTCATAGCCGTCTGTTCCTTGTGGGATCAGACGATTGAAAAATCGTTCGAAGTCGCGACGTACCGCCGGATCGGCGTTCTCGTTGATGGTCAACGACGCCGAGGTATGCTGTAGCCACAAATGCAACAGACCGACCCGGCATGCCTTGAGTTCGGGCAGTCCGGCGAGCAACTCTTCCGTTACCAGATGAAAGCCCCGGGGCCGTGCCCGCAGGGTTATCAGAGTCTGTTGCCACATACAGTTCTCCGCACGTTCGGGGCGCATTCTAGCGCGCTCTGAAAAAAAACAAAGGCCCTAATATTCCTTCAATGATGTAAGCCATTGGCCGTAGAAAAACACCCGTCGTAAACACGACCAAAGCAGTACGAAAAATCCATTCAGCCACATCAGGGATGACAAATTCCGGACAAAAAAATGCCCGGCGAACCGGGCAAGTTTTTTGAGGCGCGTTCTTACAGGTTGTAGCCGCGCTCGTTGTGTTGTGCCAGGTCCAGGCCGACCGATTCTTCTTCCTCGGTAGCGCGCAGCCCCATCACGGCATCCAGTACCTTGAGGATGATGAAGGTAACGATCGCGGTGTAGATCACCGTGAAGCCGACGCCTTTGCACTGAATCCACACTTGGGAAGCAATGTCGGTGACGGTGCCGAAGCCACCCAGCGCCGGAGCAGCGAAAACACCGGTGAGGATTGCGCCGAGGATACCGCCGATACCGTGCACGCCGAAGGCGTCCAGGGAGTCGTCATAGCCGAGTTTGCGTTTCAGGCTGGTGGCGCAGAAGAAGCACACCACGCCAGCGGCCAGACCGATGATCAGCGAGCCCATCGGGCCCACGGTGCCGGCCGCCGGAGTGATTGCCACCAGACCGGCAACCACGCCCGATGCAATACCCAGTGCGCTTGGTTTGCCGTGAGTGATCCACTCGGCGAACATCCAGCCCAGTGCGGCGGCAGCGGTTGCGATCTGAGTGACCAGCATCGCCATGCCGGCAGTGCCGTTGGCCGCAGCTGCGGAGCCGGCGTTGAAGCCGAACCAGCCGACCCACAGCATCGCCGCGCCCATCAGCGTGTAACCGAGGTTGTGCGGCGCCATCGGGGTGGTCGGGAAGCCTTTGCGCTTGCCCAGTACCAGGCACGCCACCAGACCGGCAATACCGGCATTGATGTGCACCACGGTGCCCCCGGCGAAGTCGAGCACGCCCCAGTCACCCAACAGCGAACCCGGGCCGCTCCAGACCATATGCGCAATCGGCGCGTAAACCAGGGTGAACCAGACGCCCATGAACACCAGCATCGCGGAGAACTTCATGCGCTCGGCGAAGGCACCGACGATCAGCGCCGGGGTGATGATGGCGAAGGTCATCTGATAGGTAACGAATACCGCTTCAGGGAACAGCGCCGTCGGGCCGGTAATGCTGGCCGGGGTGACGCCTGCCAGGAAGGCCTTGCCGAAGCTGCCGACGAAGGAGTTGAAGTTGACGACGTTGGCTTCCATCCCGGTGGTGTCGAACGCCATGCTGTAGCCATAAATGAACCACAGGATGGTGACCAGGCCGGTAATGGCGAAGCACTGCATCATCACGGAAAGAATGTTTTTCGACCGCACCATGCCGCCGTAGAACAGCGCGAGGCCCGGAATGGTCATGAACAGCACGAGGGCCGTCGAGGTCAGCATCCAGGCGGTATCGCCGGAATTGAGGACTGGAGGCGCCACCGGATCTGCCGCCAAAGCCAGGCCGGGCATTACGATGGACAACAGGGCGCCTAGCCCTGCGAATTTACGCAGAGTCATATTGTTTTCTCCTGGGGCGTTGGGTTTGTGGCGGCGTTTAGATCGCGTCGGTATCGGTTTCGCCGGTACGGATGCGAATCGCCTGTTCCAGATTGACCACGAAGATCTTGCCGTCACCGATCTTGCCGGTGTTGGCAGCCTTGGTTATCGCCTCGATAACCCGATCCAGATCCTTGTCGTCGATGGCAACGTCGATTTTCACCTTGGGCAGAAAATCGACCACATACTCCGCGCCGCGATACAGCTCGGTGTGACCCTTCTGCCGGCCGAAGCCTTTGACTTCAGTTACGGTAATGCCCTGCACGCCGATTTCGGACAGCGACTCGCGCACGTCGTCCAGCTTGAACGGCTTGATGATGGCAGTGACTAGCTTCATGAAACTCTCTCCCGAATTGGTGGACTTGCCCCAGGAAAACAAACCCGACTCAAGTCTAAGCGCAGTGCCTGGCTTTGTAACGCATCGTCGGCCCTACCCGCCCGACTGACGCCAGCTAACCGCTCCCGACGAAACTCCCCGTCCCGTCCGGCGCACTGCATTCGTCACAGCGACTGCATCAGTGCATGGGTCACTACCGACTAAGCAGAAAGCTTGCCATCTCGCCAAAATCCCCTGATTTCAATCCCTTGGCCGCGGCCGTCGATGCCATCACCGAAATGGCACACGGGATACGCACAACAACGGTGCGCAGCCGTTCGTCCTTTTGCGCGAAAAGCGTGCATCCGGACCCGCGCGAATGACTATAGACACTGCGTGATACACTGCCGGCCATTGTTTCCAGGACATATCCCATGCTCGCGCCCAAAGACTTCCTCGACGCCCTGAGCGGCACCGCCTCCCGCCTGTTCAGCGGCGACACGCCCTTGCCCAAAGCCGAAATCGAAAGCCAGTTCAAGATGCTGCTGCAAAGTGCCTTCAGCAAACTGGACCTGGTGAGCCGGGAAGAATTCGATAGTCAGATGGTGGTGCTGGCGCGCACTCGCGCCCGGCTTGAGAGCCTTGAGGCGAAGGTGGCGGAAATGGAAGCGAAGCTGACGCCGCCGGCTGAGTGAGACAAGAAGCTAAAACCGCTCCTGCCGAGGCAGGAACGGTTTCCGTCGGTTCAATTACTACAGCGAATTATTCCAACGGTCTCGCAGAATCTCGTACAGGCGAAAAGCCCATAGCGCGATCCTGACGAGGCGCCACATATGTTTAAGAAACTTAGACATATTTTGGCCCTCCTTGCGTGGGGCCAAACCTCCGATGCTCTTTCCGGCGTACGAACACCTTCGGGACTACACGTGAGTGTGCCCACCAAGGCGGCCGGGTGTGGATCCCCCGAAAAAGCACCGGCACGGGTCTCACACCGTGTCGAGGGACATGAAATTTTTACGCTCCCGGCCACACTCCGTGAACACTCCATGAGTGGGCATCGTCGCAGCGGATGGTATTGCAGTCCTTCAAAATGCATTTAAACAAGTTGTATCAAGCCATTAAGCATGTGTTCCCGGCTTATCTGGCACGTCATGTCCTGATGGGCGCCAAGTGGCTTTGACGCTTGCATCAAGAAGCAAACCTGCATACCCTCAGCGAACGTGAGTGTGTCCACTAAGGATGCGCAGGCCTTGGCCTCACCGAAGCCTGCAACTAAAAACCGCCTCCTCAAGGCGGTTTTTTTTCGCCTCGAGATAGGTGCGACAATCGGTTTTCTGTGGAGTAGTCGCAGCGAACTTTTAGCTCCCAAGCCGTATCAACCTGAATCCGCCCGAACCAACGTCCTTTACTTACATAAGTACCGTCCTACAAGGACTGCCCCCCACGCCTGATTACGTGAGTATCCCAGCCTTCGCTACCCTCTGTGGCCTGATCCAAACAGAACACAGACACGAGAGCTGTCTATGAAACAGAAGAAACAGAAAAAACAGCCGTTACTCGCATCCAGGCTTCGTGCAGAAACGCCCAGTTTGGCCGATACGGTTTCTGCCAGTCAGCGGCATTTTTTGAAGGTCGCCGCGGCCTATGGCAAAGAATTGGAGCCTGATGGCTGGCTCGCCGGTGGCGGAACTTGAATCCCGCATTAAAAGACCGTCTAGCAGGCGGTTTTTTTTCGCCTGAAGATTAGTCATTTCTATTTCAGCAACATCCAGTGAAGCTTTGCCCAGGCAACTGTCCCTTCAACTCCCTCCTCCCCGACTACCCTTAAAAAACCGTAGGAAGCGGCCCCCGATTCAACTCAAGGAACGACCATGTCCCTCGCCATCGTCCATAGCCGCGCCCAGATTGGCGTGGATGCGCCCGCCGTCACCGTCGAAGTTCACCTCGCCAACGGCTTGCCCTCGCTGACCATGGTCGGCCTGCCCGAAGCAGCGGTGAAGGAGAGCAAGGACCGGGTACGCAGTGCGATCATCAATTCCGGTCTGCAGTTTCCGGCGCGGCGGATCACATTGAATCTGGCGCCGGCGGATTTGCCCAAGGATGGCGGGCGGTTCGATCTGGCGATTGCGCTGGGAATTCTGTCGGCGAGTGTGCAGGTGCCGACGCTGACCCTCGATGACGTGGAATGTCTGGGTGAGTTGGCGTTATCCGGCGCCGTGCGGGCGGTGCGTGGGGTGTTGCCGGCGGCGCTGGCGGCGCGCAAGGCCGGGCGGACGCTGGTGGTGCCGAGGGCGAATGCCGAGGAGGCGTGTCTGGCGTCGGGACTGAGGGTGATCGCGGTGGATCATCTGCTGGAGGCAGTGGCGCATTTCAACGGGCATACACCGGTCGAACCCTATGTCTCGGATGGGTTGATCCATGCCGCCAAACCCTATCCCGACCTGAATGAAGTGCAAGGCCAACTCGCCGCCAAAAGGGCGCTGCTGATTGCCGCTGCCGGCGCACATAACCTGCTGTTCAGCGGGCCACCGGGTACGGGCAAAACATTGCTGGCCAGTCGATTGCCGGGGTTGCTGCCGCCGCTGGCCGAGAGCGAGGCGCTGGAAGTGGCAGCGATTCAATCCGTCGCCAACGGTGCGCCGTTGACCCACTGGCCGCAGCGCCCGTTCCGCCAACCGCATCACTCGGCCTCCGGACCGGCGCTGGTCGGTGGCAGCTGTAGGATTTCGAAATAAATGAGACATCTCCGAAATAAATGAGACGGGAATTTGAGTCGAGCGGAATTTTCAGCGTTCAATGGCAAATTTAAAAAAATTCACTTCGAAGAGTGAAAGCATTGAAGAACATTCCTTCACCTTTTGCTGATTCAGAGTAAAAATTACGAGCACTGGAAGAGTACAGCAGGTCATTTTTGGGCCGGGAGAGTTGGGCCAGTGGCTTCGGGCTTGTTGCTCAGGCATAGACGTCGCATTGGATTCGCTTGAAAAAAGGAACCTGCCGATATCCAAATAGAGTCGAAAACCTGTGCCGAAGTGACGATGAACGAGCCTCGACGGGATGGCTGAACCATCGTTCCGCCAAAGCTCAACCATCTAGCTCATAGGATAGCGCAGGCACGAGAGATGGGAATGTAGACGTGATCAAAGCTGAGCTGTAGCTTAAGGTCACAAAGGCAAATCAAAACCGACTACTGTACCTTACTCCTTGCCCGGGCCTATCTCTGAAGATGAACACGGCCAGATTTGCACTTGGGCGCAGGGTATTAATCGATTCGGTACGCAAGTAGTTGAAGTTTGCGAGACGTTTTTTATTAGGGAGCTTTTAATTGGACATCGAGCGGCTGCAGATCGAAGGTGGCTTTTTGGATGGGCTGGATCTCAAGTTTTCCAGCGGTCTCAATGTTATCATTGGCGCTAGAGGTACTGGGAAGACCTCTGTCATCGAGCTAATAAGGTACGCTCTAGCCGCTCGCAGCCACACCACCGAGTCAAAAAACCGCTCATTTGACCACGCCAGGGCGATACTGGATGGTGGAGAGGTGACAGTCGTGCTGAATGATCTGGTAGATGACATCACCATTTCCCGTACAGCTGAAGACGACAAACCGCGCTCTACCGCCAATTTTGTTGCACCAATAGTCTTGTCTCAGACTGAAGTTGAGACTCTCGGGCTTAGCGATGCAGGTCGCCTGTCATTGATTGATGGTTTTATAGATGGACGGAATGTTATGTCCGCTACAGAAGCCACAGTGATCAGTTCTCTAAAGAGCATCTACAAAGAAATTTTATCCATGGAAGCGGAGATTGGCTCGCTGTCTGAAGAGGTCACTAAGGTTCCGAACCTTATATCGCAGCTGCATGATTTTGAACGGCAGCTTCGAGAACTTCAGGGAAACTCGGATGAAGTGGCAAAAAAACAATCTGAGTCTTCACTACTTACAGAAGAGCTTGCTGCCGCTTCTGCTCGCGAGGAGTTCGTCGCCAGATTCGGAAAACATGCTTTCGAGTTGAGAACGACCTTAGATAATTTGTTATCTGAAAACTATGGTCCAGATTCCTGGACTGGCGCAGAGGAAAATGATCCGGTTGCTGATCTGCGCGGCACTTATGACTTGGCCATTTCGAAAATAGTTGAGGCTTCTAAAGTCTTTCAAAAAATTGAGGATATATCTAAGCAGCGTCAGGAAGAGATAGCCTCCAAAAATTTTGAGGTCGAGCGTAAAGCTCGAACTTTGCGCTTGGAGCTTGATAAAGTTTCTGAAGGTACGGGAGCGTTAAGTCGACATATTTCTCTAATTAAAGCTCAGATTGCTCAAATAAATACTCGCCAGGGTCTCTTGGACGAAAGACATAGAAGACTAGACTCATTAAGAAATCGACGTGATGAGGCCGTGGCTGAGCTGGAAGATGTTCGTCTCAAACGTTACACGCTCCGGTGTGGAGTCACACACTCGATCAATAGCGCACTCGCACCTTACATTAAAGTAGAAGTTGAGCAATCTTCACAGCTGGGGGATTACTCCAAAGCGCTAACTGATGCACTCAAAGGGAGTGGTATAAAATATAATGATTTGGCTTTAAAAATTTCAGAAAATGTCAGCCCTCGTGAACTAGTGGCGATGGTCGATAATTCCGGCTTTGAAGAATTGGCTGACTTGGTGGACATACCTAAAGAGCGAGCAGCTCGGGTTATAGCACAGCTGAGGGAATTTGGGCTTGCCGACATATTGACATGCGACATTCAGGACGACGTAAGCATGTATCTTCTTGACGGGGTCGACTATAAAGAAATTTCTGCTCTATCCGCAGGCCAGCGCTGCACGGTTATATTATCTATTGTCTTACAACACTCTGAAAGGGTGCTGATTATTGACCAACCTGAAGACCACTTAGATAACGCCTTTGTAGCCAATACAATAATAAAAACGTTGAATGGTCGTAAAGGACGCGGACAAATAATTTTATCTACTCACAATGCCAACATCCCTGTTTTAGGCGAGGCAGACTTGGTAATTGAGTTGACATCGGATGGAAGGAATGGCTTCGTACAGGTAAACAGGCCTCTCAATCACCCTGAAGCTGTAAATGCGATTACAAATGTGATGGAAGGTGGTTCTACAGCGTTTGCCACTAGAGCAAAATTTTACGAAGACAATTCACTGTGATAGACCGTGAACAAGCAGCTAATTTACTTCTGAGTGACTCAGTAGATGAACGGCTTGAGGCTGCACGTTTTTTCTCCAAGGCTGCGGAGTTTACTGATGCCTCCATGCTGGCGCGGGCGCTTTCTAAAGAAAATGCTCGCTGGGTGAAAAGAGCACTTGAGCGTGCTATCGATAGAATACAGGTTGGACCGCCAAAAAAAGAAGCTAGTAAGACGGCGGTAGAAGAATCCGTAATGGACACTGATTCCGAAAGGTTGCTAAAAGATCTCCGGGCCCAAGCGGTAGACGAAGTTTCTAGAACAATCTTGCACGAATTTTCTCCGCTAATAGGTTCTCTCCGTCTCGTTGCTGCAATGGAATTTGACGCATACGAGACCTCACGGACCAAGCACTGCGTGGAACGCTTGAATGGCTTGTTAGACGCTGTCGGGAAGTTAAAAAAAGCGGCCGCAACACCGTCATATAGCGAGTTCGATCTTTCGGAGCTAATTACGGAATGTATTGCAGTACTGAATATTGCCGATGAAAATATAATAGTACGAGTTGCTGGTATAAAACCTTATATGGTGCAAGCCGACCGAGACTCTTTAGGGCTAGCCATCGATAATGGAATCAGGAATGCCGTAGAGGCTGTCATGGAGTTTTCGACACTTAACCCAGCTGAAATTTTAATAAATTGGGGGCCTGCTGGTTCCGAACACTGGCTTGCAATTCTCGATTGCGGCCCAGGATTCCCGGACAACCCCGAGGAAGCGTTAAAGCTTGGAGTTTCTAATAAGGATGAGCATTTCGGTTATGGTTTAGCTACTGCACAGCTGTCGATGCGTTCTATGGAAGGAGACGTTTTTGTCTCAAACAAAGCCGAAGGCGGAGCAAGGTTCGAATTAAGGTGGTATAGGGATTATGCAAATACTATTCGTTGAAGATAACTCATCCTACGCAGATACACTTGTTTCGGTTGTAAAGGATAAATTTTCAGATATAGCTTGGGATGTTGTAGACAACTCTAGCTCAGCGGAAATACTTTTGGCAGAAAAGTTCTACGATCTTGTAATCCTAGACCTTTGCATGCCCAATATTCCGGCAGGACTTGAGAAATCCGTAGAAAATGGCCAACAGCTTTTTTACACTTTGCAGCGGGCAATGCCAGGCACTCCCATTTACATACTCACTGGTTCCGAACTAGACAGCTTTGCTACAAGCCTTTCAAGGCACGGGGAAAGAGTCAAACTTTGGGGGGCGGAAAAGGAATTTCCAACCGTCCTATACTTTAGAAAAAACGATACACTTGAGCTAGTGAAAGAGCTTTCGGAAGTCTATAGCGAGATTGCATCCGTGAACGCTATCACTATTAATACCCGAGGTAAGGATATAGTGTTCGCCAAGGGACAAGAGCGTGCACTGAAAAGCTTTGTGCGAAGCATGGGTGGAACCGATGGAGTCTATTACCCTCTGAGTGGCTTATCTGGCTCATTGGTAGGTCGAGTAGAGGTGCGCGATGCTCGACTCACTGTCATTGGCATTTTTGTAGCCAAGCTTGGATTATCATCGAAAATCCAAAAAGAAAACGAGTCTTACACTCGACACGTTAGACTTATGCCCATGAATACATTTACACCCTTACTACTTAGTATGGATAAGGGTCTAAAAGAATATAGTGCGATATTTTACACCCTCGCCGAAGGTTACGAAGAAACCTTATTCGAAATCATTCGTAACGATCCGTCAGCTGCTGTAGATGTAATTGAGAAAGTTCGTTTCAGCATGGAGCGCTGGTCTGCTGCACGAAATGTTTCAAGAGTAAAAATCGGTGATATCCGAAGAGCCAAATTAAGTGATGAAAACTTTGAAGAACTTATAGCCAAGAATCAAATTGAAGACATCAAAGATATCGAAGAATTTTTTGTAAACGCGTCGGTATCTTGTACGCACGGCGACCTACATGGTGCTAACGTTCTTGTGAATCAGGCTAGAATCCCAGTACTAATAGATTTTGGCGATGTCGGCTTTGGCTATACCGGCCTAGATCCAATAACGCTAGAGATGAGCCTTATTTTCCACCCCGATAGTGTCGCGTCAAAAGTTTCTCATGAGATGCGCTCCTTTATCGACAAATGGCCTAACATTGATGGGTACTGCCAAGATAATCCTTTCGGTGAGGTAATAAAGTTCTGTAGAGATTGGGCTTACGACATAAGCGGTGACGATAAGTCTGTATTAGCTGCCGGCTACGCATTCGCTATGAGACAACTCAAGTACGACACAGTCGGTTCTGACGAGACTGTCGCGCTTATAAAGCGAATTGTTGAATCTATACGCGCTACAAATTAGTTCCATTATAGAAGCGGTGGAAATTACCGCTGCTAAAAATCTAGAAAACCATTGCTTTTTAACCCTCGCGAGGGACAGCCTTCGCGAACCCTAAATACCTTATAGCCACACCCACAAATCAACAAGGAGTTAAGCGTGGAACGTATAGAGTCGTTTATTCGTGATAAGCTGGCACTCAATTTAGACATTCTAGAGGAAGGACTTCAGCTTCTCGATATTGAAAGTTACCTTCCAAACATACAAGGCACCAACGGTTTTATAGACCTCCTCGCTAAAGACTCAAATGGAAAATATGTAATTATCGAGATTAAGCGAAGTAAATCTGCCAGTCGAGATGCGCTCCATGAAGTCTTAAAATACCTTGAAGGTTTGAAGTCGAAATACAGCATCCGCGATTCGGAGATCAGGGTTTTCATTGTATCCACTGAATGGAAGGAGCTTCTAGTACCCTTTTCTTCATTCGTTAAAAGAACATCCGTTGTCACGCAAGGTTTTAGCCTTGAAGTTGACTCAGACTATGCACCGATTCGCTCTACACCGGTCCCGCCCGTCGAGCTAACTCAGGACCGCTTATTTGCTCCATGGCATGAACTCAATCTATACGAATCAAAAGCCTCGTTAGAAAAAGGCATTGCTAGTTATGAAACAAGCTGTTTCGAAAAAGAAATAGAAAACTATGTATTGCTGATTATCACCCCATCAGTTGAATTCAAGAAACGACCCGCACGAGCTCTTGCAATAATTGATCTATCACTTGCCATGCCCGCGCTTAAATTAAAAAAAAGCCCCGAGCAAATTCTTGCAGAACTCCCCACATATAGCCATATACTTTATTTTGCCCCTTTACAACTTTCTGAAGACGCATGCTGGCATTCAATAAGAAAACAAATTAGCGGAGAAGAACTAAAAGAGTTTGAACTTGATGTATCAGGCATGGACGAGTCAGACAAATTATTTCATCTACATGAAAAACTATATGAGCTTACTCCATCAGTCTTCTTCGAGGATGCTGAAATCGGCACCCCGGCGAAACTTTCAAAATTGCTGGATGGTGACGGCGCGGAAATTATTGAGGTTAGGCGCTATGGGACTTTAGATGCCAACAAATTTCTTTCTAATGACTCAATCATCGAAGACCTTCGCGGCGCTGATGGCAACCGGCCCCAATCGTACTACAAGCAATTTATACCCTCAAACCGGGCAGAATTGAGCGAGGTTCGCACATCTATACAACGTTGCCTCGAAGATAACCCGCTATGGAGAAATCAGCTTATTAGGGTAATGGATGAATTCCTTCCCAAGAGCAACAATTTCAAAGCAACTCTATCCATATACAACCCGGGAAACTTCTGTCTATCGCTTTTCAAATCCATAGATGATCCGAAAAGAAGCTACATCCCCAATTACTCTCTTGCTATCACAGAGAACGATATATTGCGCTGTGTATTTATCGGCAGTATGTGGCCAACAGGCAAAAAGGCATCTTTTACGAAAATGCTCAATGAGTTTTATGAAAACAGTGGGCGGCTTTTTTTGAGCACCTTGAACTGGGGTGGGTACGATTCAAGAGATGTTGAGATTTCAGATGCTCTTGGCATGACCTACAAGACATTCAAAATTGAATTCAATGGAGATGATAGAACTTTCTGGGAGCTAACTGATATAAAATGGAAAGCTCATGCAGAGCTTGACGAAGCTTCGGGCTTTCGCCAATTCAAGCAAAACAATAAAAGTTTTGTTACTGATGTTTGCGAATACTATTTGACACACTGGGACGGAGTACTCGTAAAACACGACCTAGATGAAAAATTTGAATTCAGAACATAGTAAAATATTGATGATGCGCACTAGTTAATATATTCGTGCGCATTATTTTTTCGTTCAGATCTATCGTACTTTAAATACCGCACGCCCCCAAACTAAACAATTATTATTTCGTATTCAGTTACGCACTCTTCAGTTGGATTATGAAGAGGCGATTATAGAGCAATCTTCATGAGCAGGTTTCCGGCAACGACCAGCTTTTTACTGATAGGTTCGCCCACACGCTGAAGTTTCCAGCCAAGGCATATTGGAGGCTTTCCGGCTCGTGCCAATGACTACGTTGGGTTTGCAGCAGCAATGGCGCTCGGCTGGGCGACTTCCATGGTTAGGCCTGTGTAGAAACTGAGAGGTGCTGCTTCAGCTTCGCCTCGACAGCTTCAAGATTTTTATTGATGAGCAGGTCATTCAGTAAGCCACATTGCGCTAAGGCTGACTTGCTCGGTGCGCTTGGCGAACTAGTGCCAAGGTAATTTTGTACGTGAGCCGTTTGATGACGGTTTCATCGTTCTGGACTCTCCTGGCCATCGCCTCGATTTGAGGCTGCAACTGCAACGCCGGTGCGTCCAATTTACGAATCTTTTCTAGGATCATCTGTTCAAGGCTTGCCGAGAAAATAATGCGACCGATTCTGTCAGAGCAGGCAGTGCTCGCTGCTATGCTGAGCATTTCTCGGACGGAATCGACGCGATGTCAGATTATTCATTGTCGGATGTGATTGAGAGGATGTATCAGAATCAGCTTGGATTAGAAGCGGCGCTCATGGAGTTGACGCTGCAAGCTGAAAAGCAAGGATTGAAGGAGGTTGGAGAAAACGTTCGTGGAAGCTTGTGGATAATTGGAGAGAATGCAGGATTCATCAAACAAGGCTTGGCAAAACTGCGAAGTAAAAACCTTTGAGAATCCGTATGTTAGGATCAACCCCCTTTTTTTAACTCAATTGCCATCATGCAGAGTTAGCTAGACCCGACCATAATCAATGCAATCAGGTTATGAATTAAGAGCCGCAAATAATGAGTACGTGTCAGCGATTCGAGGTCCAGTTGCACGATGCCGGGGACGGTAGCGGGGACGTATTCATACCACTCACGGCTGACATCCTCAATCGCACGGGTATGACCATCGGCGACGTTTTGAGCCTTGAAGTGGTCGATGGTGTAGCACAGCTCCACCGTGCCATCGAGCAGCCTCGCGCTTACCTCACGAACAGGCTTCAACGTGAGCAAATTCAAGACGACTACCGCAGACGCCTGACTGGCTATCTACAGGTGCCCATTGATACTTCCGATCAAGCGTTCCATGAACTCATTGAGGCCGGCTTTACTGCGTCGCTCACGCAAACGCTCTGCCTTCAAAACACGATTCAACCTTGGCAACGGGACGCCATCATCTCAGCACGGGCGCTTTCCATCCGACTGTCAAAGAACCAGCGATTGACCTTGGATGAGAGCGATAGACTGTTCCGGATTACACATATCGTCGCTATGGCAGAAGCGATCTTTGGCGATATCAGCAAAGCCAAGCAATGGCTATCCAAACCGAAAGCCCATCTTTCCGGTAAAAGCCCTAATGAGCTCGTTTTAACCACACCCGGTACGCATCGGGTTGAGGAAATGCTCATTCAGGTATCAGAGGGCTTTTACGGCTGAAAAGGTCTCTGAGTCAGCAGGCATGCGCGAGCGCCGCTATTCACTTCTTCAAAAAGGTCTCCTGAGATGAATCTCGCACGACTCGTACAACTGGTCGGCGGACACGGTGAACCCGTGAACGGTTGTGATTTGCCACCCGATGAAGCACAGGCGTTGGCGCACGCCAGATTCCCAAATCACTTATCTTGCCTTGTGCGCGACTGGACGATACTCGACCTGGAAACGACCAGTGACGAACTGGAGGCGCTTCGCGCTCGGGGCCTGGAGCCGGTGATGGTCTATGCGTTAAACGTTGTGTTCGATAGCCGGGGACGCTTCAACGCTGGCGACTGGGTCCGCAGCTCGTTCCAATTAAGTTTCGAGGACAATGCCTTCTTCCTCACTAAAAACACGCTGTACGTCTTGCTCGGGAAAGGCACGCGACAGAGAATCACCGTCAGTGGCCTGACCAGTCTTCGATAGCCGTGATCTGCCCGCCACATCAGTAGTACTCCCCCTCACGCAACGCGCTCCATACCCATTTTATTCTGACCTGATAGCGGAATCCCAAGACCTGCTTCGGTCTGTCTTCACGATCGCCTGATCGCTGGCGAGCAACCGCAATAACGCCTTGAACAAATGTCAGATACCGTATTCAATATCTGACATAGTTTTCAGCGAGTCTATCGATGCCTTCCCTACCTGTAGCGATTCTGGAAAAAAGCCTGGCTATCCCTAAAGGCCACGTTCTAAGCCCCAAGGAGTTTTTGCACTTGGGTAGCCGGGCGGCAGTGGATCAGGCTTTTTCACGTCTGGCCAAAGCGGGAAGCCTGTTACGCGTCGCTCGGGGCATCTACGTCGCCTGCTCGCGGGGACAAGACGATACGCAAGCTCCACAGGCAGAAGCTGTCGCACTGTCTATCGTTGCGCAGGGGAAGGTCGTGATCACAGGCTGTGGCGCTGTAGCGGCCAAATCATTTGGGCTGGTTTCGCAGCCTCCGGACGAAGTGACTTTTCTCACGACAGGTCGTAGCAAACAGCTGACCGTGGGCTCGACGAAGGCCTCACTGCAACATGTGCCTTACTGGATGCTGGCATTAGGAAGGTCCAGAGCCGGCGATGCCATCAGGGCAATGGCGTGGATGGGCGCAGAGCGTGCTGACGAGACTGCATCGCAGCTTCACAGCCAGCTTTCAGACGCCCAATGGGAGGCTCTTTCTGCTGTTCGGGCTAGTCTACCCACCTGGATGGCTATTGCAGTGAGCAAGGCTGGCCTCTACGGTGCACCACGCAATGGAGGCGGCGCTACTGACCAACGGCCTCGCATTTAACGGCGTACTTAAGGATATCGACAGGTCATAGCGATTAAACTAACGGGATGAAAAAGGTAGAGAACCATGGCTAGCGGCGAGCATTTAAAGGCGCTTTTGCGCTCACACATCAAAAGAGATGACAGTCATTTCCTTGCCGTTGCTATGCAGATGGCCGCTCACGAAGCCAAGCAAGGACACGGAAAGCTTGCTGAGGATCTACGTACCCTGATTGATTCTGCCCAGTCCAAGCGAAAGCCGCTGTCGTCTGGCCCGGTTCCCATTGGTCAGCCCCGAGGCGAATTGAGCAATCTGCTCTCCGTTGCGCTTCCTCAAACACGCTTTTCTGAAATGATCCTGGACGACGCCACCCACGGCCGTCTCGCCCGCATTATCAGCGAACAGCGCAATTTCGAAAAAATACGTGCACACGGCCTCTCGCCTCGCCGCAAGTTGCTTTTGGTCGGCCCACCCGGAACGGGCAAGACCATGACCGCTTCGGCTTTAGCCGGAGAGCTCGGTATCCCGCTGTACATCGTTCGCCTTGATAGCCTGATTACCAAGTTCATGGGTGAAACTGCGGCCAAGCTTCGGCAGGTGTTCGACGCCATTAGAGACACTCGGGGCATCTACTTCTTCGACGAATTCGACGCGATCGGATCTCAGCGTGGCCTGGCCAATGACGTCGGTGAGATTCGTCGTGTGCTCAACAGTTTTCTTCAGATGATTGAGCAGGATCAGTCCAACAGCTTGATCATTGCCGCCACGAACCATCCAGAAATTCTCGACTACGCCTTGTTCCGACGCTTTGATGATGTTATCGAGTATGGGCTGCCCAACCCGGAACAGATTTGTGCCGTGCTGAAAAATCGGCTCGTGAACTTCTCGAAATCAATTAAAAACTGGGATGAGCTCACCACCGTAGCGAGTGGCCTAAGCTACGCAGAACTGGTACGGGCAGCAGATGACGCGATTAAAGACGCGATCATTCATGATCGTGGTGCGGTAGACGCTAGGGACGTGGCAAAGCATCTTGAAGAGCGTAAAGCTTTCCACGGAAGACAACGATTATAAGCCGGTAGAGCTTTTCGATGACGGAACCAAACGCAGGGCAGCGACGACACTTTCATCTACAACGTACAGGGCGGCCGGAACGATACCAATCGACGGCATCCCCCACCCGAGATCCCGTTTTCCCCCCTCGCGACAAAACAAGGCATGGTGAGCGGTTACTGGGGCAACTGGAGCGCTTCAGAACGCGAATGGCGCAAGCCGTTCAACTGCAACGCTCTCAAGGTCAGGACGGCGGCTTTGGCTTGCAGCTTGAGTTTGTAAGTGAGCCTGGCTTTGAACTGGCATTTGAAGGACTGGCCCGAGGTCAGCAACGAATTGAGTTGTTGAATCTGCGTTACGACGGGGCCACCCAAACTCACTTTGCGACGGTTTTCGTTCCAGATGGAAAACTCAGTGCGTTTGAAGGGCTGGTAACGCAGTACATGCACGTCAACACCAGTAAAGGTGTTCCTCGCAATACCCCTCTGTTAAACCCCATCCTCGAAATCCGAACAGCCACGTTCAGTGCCCTATGGACTGACAGCCAAGATGCGCTACCCAGCAACCCTGACCAGCCGATTTGGTGGGAATTCTGGCTGCCGGTTCGCGATAACCAAGCCGCTGTTCTTCAGCGATTCCGAACGATCGCCAGGGTGCTTGAATTCCAGGTATCGACCGATGCGCTGACCTTCCCAGAGCGTACAGTCGTCAACGTATACGGCACCCAAACAGCCATCACCGCGTCAATGGCACTGCTCAACGAGGTTGCAGAGATTCGCCGCGCCAAGGAAACAGCGGAATTCTTCGATGCACTGACGCCCACGGAGCAGCGCGAATGGGCAGATGATCTGCTCGGGCGTACTTCAGGGGGGGATGACAACAGCGTTCGTATTTGCCTGATCGATACCGGCGTGAACCACGGCCATCCCCTGCTGGCCAACCACATTGCAATGGCGGACCTGCACACCGTTGATGCCGAGTGGGGAGTTCAAGATGATGTAGGCCATGGCACCGGCCTGGCCGGGGTCGCCCTCTACGGCGATCTGGTTGATCCACTGTCAGCACCAGGCCCAGTGAGCATTTCCCACCGCATCGAGTCCGTGAAGCTGCTACCGAGCGCGAGAGGCTACCAGCGCGAGACATACGGTTCGTTGACGATGAATGCGGTAGCGCGGCCAGAAATTATTCAGCCCGACAAGCAACGCGTTTTCAGCATGGCGATTACAAGCCTCGATGACCGTGACAGAGGCCGGCCTTCGGCTTGGTCAGCAGCCGTGGATCTTCTGACCTCTGACGCTCTGGGTGGGCGGACACAGCCACGTCTGATGATCGTCTCTGCTGGAAATGCCGATACGGAGAAATACGCCAATTACCCCTTCAGCAATCAGACTGACGGTATTCATGATCCGGGCCAGTCATGGAACGCGATATGCGTGGGGGCGTATACCCAGAAAGTCACGCTGGATCCCGTCGTTGCGGGAGAGTCTGTTCTTGCCACCAATGGCAGTCTCAGCCCTTACAGCACCACATCATGTACCTGGACGAGGACGCCGTGGCCGTTGAAACCAGATGTCGTCTTCGAGGGTGGCAACCTGGTTCAGGACGCGTACGGCATTTTCAGCCATACCTCGCTTTCACTACTGACTACGTCACACGAGCCGCAGCAGCGCCTGTTCACCACCACGTGGGCGACCAGCGCCGCCTCGGCACTCGCGTCTCGCATGGCCGCGCAAATCTCTTCGGCCTACCCCCAACTCTGGCCGGAAACGGTACGTGCGCTAGTGGTCCACTCCGCCGAGTGGACAGAGCGGATGAAGGCCGAGTTTCTGGCCGGCGACTCAAAGGCCGACTATGAAGCCCTGGTTCGCACCTGTGGTTTCGGCGTTCCCGATATTGGTCGGGCACTGTGGAGCGCATCCAACTCTTTGACCCTGGTGGTGGAGGACTCTCTTCGCCCGTTCACCCGACAGGGATCTAAACCGGCAACCGCCCGCGACATGCATCTTCACCTACTTCCCTGGCCTCAGCAGGAGTTGCTGAACCTCGGCAACGAGGACGTCGAGATGCGTGTCACCCTGTCTTATTTTGTTGAGCCGAATCCAGGTGTCGCCGAACGCGGGCTCAAAGGGCGCTATCGATATGAGTCCCATGGACTGCGCTTTGAGGTCAGCCGGTCTGGCGAGGATGCAACAGTGTTCCGTCAACGGATCAACAGACGCGCCCGAGAGGAAGATGACGATGAAACCCCTTACCTCAGCAGCCCCTCGGACACACGCTGGCTGATAGGTACACGTGGTCGCCATAAAGGGTCTCTGCACTCTGATATCTGGCGCGGACCGGCTTCCGATCTGGCGGGCTTGGGGATGATCGGGATCTACCCTGCGCCAGGGTGGTGGAAAACTTTGGTCAAACAGCAGCGCTTCAATGATGAAGTGAGGTACAGCTTGGTTGTGTCGATTAAGACACAGCAGACTGAAGTAGACCTCTACAACGCTGTCGACGTGGCCATCACCAACGCAGCGGCAATCATAACGTGAGCAAGCCTCCTTACGCCCTGCAGAGTGCGTAGTAGTGTGAGTTGAAGGGGCGTCCAAGCCCTTTCAGCTCGATCATGCAGAGATAGCGGAAATGCTCGGCGACAACCGCCCGGCGGATCAATGAGGATGATGAGACATGGAAGCAACGCTTGAGGCGCAAACCGATGATAAACGGCGAGCGTGGAGTTACAACGGTGCGATAGAGGCAGGTTTGGATCCTAAATCCTATTCTTGGGCAGATGTTCCGACGGGAACGTGGCTTGCTCGCCTCGACTTCAAAATATGGTCAAACAAGACATCGGCCGGCTGTCTTGGCTGTTATTTCACATCACTTGCTGATGGTCGCCAGTATCAGCTCTCCGCCTTTCGTCCGTATCGGTCCACCTCACGATGCTACTCACCGACAGATGACGGCATCGACTTTTCGCGCCCTGGACTCGATGGGCAGATTTTTCAGCTAGAGGTCGGCAAGGCTGCAAACGGAAAAATCAAATGGCTATCGGCGAAGTTCGAGAAGGACCTTTGACGCAGGCAGGATCGATAGCATCTCGACCGTAATGCATTGAAAGAGGCACCTTAACAGATGGCACAACGATATTGCCGTGTGCTATCTGTTAGCCCTCATCCTAAAAGCCGGTGTTCCGTTGTCCTTCATCGCCCGACGTTCATTCCGTTCAAATTTTAAGCCCCGGACAAGCTTTGGCGGCGCTCTTGAGAAGAAAGACTACGACCTCGTCATCTGGTTCTACGGTGGCGTCTGGAAAAGTCCGAATGCCTCACACGAACCCTTGGTCGACGTCGTATTTCGTCGGCTGGACCCAGACGGCACGCTGCACAGCACGGAAGTCATTCCAGTCGCGATGTCGTTCCTTGGTCAATTAAGGATTGGCACCTGTTGGCGGGCAGGTCGGTGGGCGGGTGAGATTCAGTTGGAGGATCTAGGCGTGACCGCCGTGAACCTTCGCGAGAACGTGACCTGGCGGTTTGTCCAACTACGCGACACTCTTCTCGTGAACGACGAAGAATATGGGCTCAAGTCAGGTGAGTGGCCCGTTTGGCTTGTGGAGGTTGATGGTTGGAATGAAGAAAAGATTCTCATACCCTGCGTCGAGTTTTTTATCCGCTGTTATGGCCGCAACTCCGAGTCAGCGCGGATTCTCGCCACCTACCCATGGGACATGGTCTTACAGCGGTTTTTCTACGATTTTCCTACCGAGCCAGGCGACCAGCGAATCCAGTTGAAAAACTGGGTATCCAGCAGTGAAGGAGTGTTCTTGTGGCACCTGCTTCACGACCCAACTACGAGGGACGCGTGCAAAAGAATCTATGCAGAACTCGACGCACAGTTCGGCCCTGCCACCAAACACTCTACAAAAGCGTACCTCAAAGCAGGGCCATGGTTCGAGGGGACGGCGCTCCTTATGGGAGAGGGAAGATGGCTGGCCGATGGCAAGACCTTTCTCTGTTTGCAGTTAACGGGCTTCAGCGATCCGAAGGGCCCCGTCATCGATATCGAACGCTCCAGTTTTGTGACTGATGGCACTCACGACGGCGGCTGGCACAGGCAAAAACGAGTCAAGGAACTACCGGAAAACCAAAGGGTGTCATTGACTGACGCAGAGCCGCCCGACGTGGACTCCGAAACGCTACGGGTGCCCAACTATCCAATTCAACAACTGGGGGACAGACGGCGAATCAGAACTACCCAACGAACTCACAAAGGCCCTAATGGAAACGTCCTCTCGTCGTCCAATGGACACGCTCTACACGCACCCGGTGAGAGGCAAGGCTCGGGCAAAGGCGTGGGCTCGGTGGAGTTTCAGACCCAACTAAATTGGGAATCCCAAGGCGACCTGAAAGCCATGTGGGCGGCGTGCGGACTTCTCGCGGAAAAGTACAGCGACATCATCAGCAGCGTTGAATGGTTCACCTTTGAACGTGGCTACCAGACTATTGGCCCCCCTGAACTGGAACTCTTGCGCCCCCTTGAGAACGCCAGCTTGTCGCCGAAAGTCCGCAATTGGCCATACCTGGATGTTCGCGAGAAAGTCATGCGAGGCCTTTTGATCATCAGGATTCGGGCCGGTCTGCGCAGCTTCTACATCATCGAGTCTCAACGACGACCGCGCTACGTCGCCCAAGCCCGAGACGCAGAAAATGCTTCGAACGCCGAGACGGAGGACGCTGCCGGCCATCAGTGCCTATTGCTTGAAATCAGTGCCGGCGAAAATGACACAAGGCATGCGCTCAAAGAGATTTGCTCGAACATTCGCTACGTTCAGGGCCAGGTGAGAAACATAAGGCTCGACGCCGGCTTTCCAAAGATCACCTTTAACCATTCAAAGCGAGCACCGGGCGAATTTCTGTTCGAGGGCGTTCTAGTCTCAAAGCTTGCTGAACTGAATCTCAAGCTGGAGACAAAAGTCGTCAATTGATCAGGGTGTCACCATATACGGAGAAGGCAGCCAATAGTCTCGATATCCGATCGACACTCGTAAACCTTTTCCACTGGCATCAGGGGCAACGGTCAAATCGCGTGCACTGATTCGTGAAACACCGTGAAAATACTTGAGCCCGACGAGGAGCCACCGCGTTTCAAAGTCCTCGCCCGCGCGCGACCGCCTGAGCAACGCGAAGAGCTCTTTCTCTAGCCTTCTTTTTTCAAGAATTTTCGATAGGCGCCTGACCTGGCCGAGATCGATCCCCGAGCCGAACTCGGCGTTCAGGTAGAGGATAAACCCCGTTACCGATGCCATCCGCCCTGGTGCATCACTTAAGAAGCGGGAGACTTTGGCCGTGCTTGGTAGTTCGTTCGCTCCTCGGCACTTGTCAGTGAGCAGGCGCGCCGCTGTGCTGAGAGCCAATCGAGCTGAACGGATGGAGGTTCGCCCGATGCTCACGCGGCCCATCAACAACCGGAAGTAACCATTCAAAGCCTCGCTTTTTCGCCCGGGCTCCGTAGACGCCAAAATTGCTGAAATCCGACGCTGCTCGGAGTCCATCTCTCGCGCTTGAACATCCACTACAACCGCGTTGATTTCGGTGTACCAGACCATGGGCAATTGCATGCGCCGCAGAGCTTCGGCACCAAAGTACGCCAAGAGATCGGCATACGAAGGCCAACTCGGCCAGTGTTTCTCTATCTCTTGGAAGAACAGCAAAAACCGGTGAATCGAGCGCGCTGCTTTCTTGTAATGGGTACAGGACGGGAGCCACGCACCAAACCGCTCAAACTCGGCTCTCATCCAGCCGCTGCTAAACACCTCAATGTCCATGGCCAAGCGCTTGCGATAGGTCTGCTCCCAATAGCATTCGGTGCATTTTGCGCCCATGCCGGCGGGTATATTTACGCCACAAAACGAGCAAGTGGTAATGCCCACCGTCGAGCACAACCTGCATAGCTTGCGTCCATCAGCCCCCAAGATCAGCCGACGATTGCGCCCGCACGCCGCACAGGTTTCAAAATCGCGACGCGCACACCTTGGGCAGCCTTTTACTATCTGCCCATCAGCAAGCATGTTCACCAGTCGAGTCGAGAGCACCTGGCAGATATCGCAAGGCTGCGGCGCGAGGAAGTAATGCGCGCATGAATTACACGCAGGCCCATAGACCGTCATTCGACCGACCGGGCGACCCACGCGATGGCAGCGCACGCAGGGCTGGCTGGATAAGCAGCGCTGACAGACTGCTTTCAAATCAAATATGGGCAGACGGGCGACTTCAGCGCACTGCGGACAAGGGCGGCGCTTAAACAGACGGGCGTAACAGGTCGAACAATACTTCAGCTGCTTGTGTATCTTTTTGGTTCTGAACAGCGACTTTCCACAGCCTTCGCACATGCTAGACCTTGGGCCATCGTCATTAGCCATCTCGTGAAAACTTCCTTTGCAGCCGAGCCCAGGCTTTAGCTACGTTCGGCACCCCATGAAGCCCAGCACCGCTCTTGCGATGTCGTGATGCTCCACTTTGCAGGGCCTCCAAGATGCCTGAAATGCTGCTTGGCGCATGGCATCCTCGTGGCAGCGGCAGAGCAGATCGAGACAGTGCATGGGCCCTGAACACCTGCGCCAAGATCTCATGATCGAAAGACATGACCTTCCAAGTCTGCGCCAGAAGCTCTGCACGCTCTCTCACCGCAAGCGCTTCCAGGGCAAGCCCTGATGGACTTGTCGCGAGCATCTGCACATCCAAATCACGGAGGATGGCACTGATTGATTGAGTGGGGTGAAGCGAGGCGCAGCGAATGAATGACTGAACCATCCTGGCCCAAAGAAACCAGTCAGCTGTGGTCATCAATTGAGACCCAGCAACACAATGACCGCTAAGACAATCATCGGCAGCTTGCTGAAACAGCATGTCCGACTCACAGGTGCTTTCAACCGGGCTGAGTGCAAAGCGATACCCGCACAGATGGCAGGCCCCGCAATCTTGATCCGGTGGCAAGAGCCGTTGAGGTTGCAGCGCGGTCCAGCAGTTCGGACAGCGATCGATAAGCCATACATGATGCCGAGAACAGCTGAAGTGCCAGGCTAACCGTCCACTGATCCGGTAATAAGGCGGGTCTTCAGCAAAGCACAGTGGGCAAAGTTGAAGACCGGCCGCAGTGCGCAGGTTTCTGCTTCCCCGTACAAGAATCCAAGGCCAAGTTGCTTCACCAATCGGCCTCTCGCTGATCGCTTCGGCAATAGAGCCGAGGCAACAATTGGACACCTCTGAAACAGAGCAGCCTGCCAGTCTGGCAAGACTGCTCGCTCGATCACTACTCACCCCCCGATCCAGATCACCACTCAAAGCGCGCCATTTCGGCCAAATGATGCTGGTCAACGCCAAGGGAGAACACCCATGTGCTAGCGCTGTGCGAACAAGCCATGAGGTGAGTAACTCATCCTCCATGATGGGTTGCGTCCTGGGCCAAACCGAGTGATTCAGATCAACTCGCGGATGCCACGTGTAGGCCGTAGCCATGATTTGCTCTCGATTATCGACTGGTCGATATGCTCCTTGCCTGATTTGATGGCCTCGGTTGCGCACTCAAGTAACAGGCGCTGCAGGTCACCAGTGTTTCCCCCCGAGATGGAGTAGAGCAATTGAGCCAGGTGAGGCCGAGATAGACCGGAGGCTTCACGAAGCGGAAGAACTGATTCGAAGTCTTTAACCAGCCGCTGGAAGTCAGCGTTGGGCTCCCACGTGCGTAGCGGCATCACGTCAAAGCGACTGGCATGCTGAGGATCGGTATGAAGCACACGAACAGCATCAGGTGTGCCCACTCCCACCACGGGAATAGCCAAGGTGTTACAGAGAAACTTGAGCGCATTCATCGTTTCCCGCTGCTTTATCGCGGAGCCCGTCAGCAGTGAATGGAACTCATCGATGATCAGCAGCTTTACGCTGCAAGTGCGGAACAAATGAATCACCTGATAGCGAAGCTTGGTGACGGAATCCGACTCGCGGTACGGAGCCCAGAACTGCTCCAAGATGGCGATGTACAACCCCTTTTCGCCTGACGTGGGAGGCGCATCAGTCAAGATGACCGGCTTAACAGACTCGACCTCTTCGTTGACGTAAGCCGCACCGTGCAGGGCAACGAACCGACGGACGATTGTCGTCTTCCCGTTGTTGGAATCGCCGACGATGAGCAGGTTACGCATACGGGGCCGCACAGGCATCTGCATCAGGTGCAGCAGCGTATCCAAGATTTTTTGAGCAGCGGGATAACCAATCCAGCGAGGCTGATCAAGGAAATGCAGGCGTTCGTTATCGGAAAGCTGAACAACCGCCCTAAACTCAGGATGGACGTGCGCATATTGCGTCATGAGACGTCTCCAAAGCTGTTCAGATCGAAATCAACCATACCGGTGGCGAAGGCTGGCTGCTCTTGCGGAGCTTGAACCGGTTGGGGCTGAGGCTGGGCCGGCGTCACGTTCTTCGAGTGACGACGATGCCGCTCGACTTGGCGCCTTGCCTGCTTGGTTCTTGCCTGGGCTGAAGCGACCAGTTCCCGGTTTTCAAGGATATACCTCTTGATGAGCTCCTCGTTGATGTGAGCTCGCCCTTCGTCTACTGCTTTCTTCTTGGCCGCTCGATACTCCCACACACTGGCTGCCGGGAATGCCTGGTTCGCGACGGGGATTTTGAAGTATTGCTTAAGCACTGGGTCAAAAAACCAAATGACACTGATATCACGCGGATCGCGACGGAAGATGAATTTCCGAGTCTTGCCCGTTTCCTCATCTTTGGAGTTGATCCATGGCCGCAGTGCCTCGGAGTAGTAACGCACATCAAACTCAACACCGTAGTGCTGGATTGTGCGCTCGAAGGACGGTAAAAAATCCCGCTGGATCGTGAACGGATCAGTCGGACGCATCGGCATCCCGACAAGAGGATCGACGCCAAGATTTCCAAAAATACCCACATGCCACTTACGCGCCGGGCTCATAAAAATCTTTGAGTGGTATTCCTGATGGTATTTGAGAATCTCACGAACCAGCCAAACCTCAAACTCATCGACCGTCAGCGCCGCCTTACCTTCGGAATCATAGCCGTCTCGGTCGTCGACATTGCCGAATGTGGTGCCTGGTAGCGAATGCACCTTTTTCATGAAGGTGCCCAACAGTCGCTCGATATGCCCACCGAATTTTGGGCGTTTGACAGGGCGAAACCGGTTTTCGATGCCATATAACAAGCAAGAGCGTTTCAACGTTTCCGCTTGGAAATCAGGGCCATTGTCAGAGTGCAGAACCACCGGAAATCCCCAAACCGGCCATTCACCTTCAACGCCATGAACGGTCAGCCAATCTTCTTTAGGAAGTGCCGAGTGAGCCACACACATAGCTACCGAAATACCGGAAGGCTCATCCAGCGCTAGGTAATAGCCGGTGATCATTCGCGTATGAACGCATATCGCCAATGTGAGCCACATTCGACCTATGGATAGGCGATGAACGTTGTCTACAAGCATTACATCGATAGGCGTGTGGTCGATCTGGACGACGGACAAAGGGAAATCAGCGCCAGGAAAACTGCCCGGTGACGGGGTGTATTTGTTCCGCGCAATTTCAGCGAAACCTCGACCACGAAAGAATTCTTTTTCGGATACCAGATTGATGCGCGCCCGAATAGCGGAAGGGCTCGGCGACGCAATATTCATCGCTTCACACGCTTCCTTCACCCTCCCTACGGCTTCCTGCGCCGTCGGTCGCTGGTGGCTCAGGTAAAAACCTTTGATGACCGATCGAATAATTTCTTCCGCCTCGGCTGAGATCCGAGAGTTACCTTGCTGCCAACCACGCTTACGCGGGATCAGTGCAAGAAGCTCCCCCCAATCCCTGTATTTGCCAAGCCACCTGTAAAGCGTGGCCGCCCCAACACCAACTTCTTCCGCTCGCTGTTCAACCTCTTTACGTCCGACCACAACATTGCCGATTAGCGGCTGGATAGCTGCATAGCGCTTCTGCGCTATAGCCCATTCTTCGGCCGCAACCGCCGCGATATCGTAGTAAGCGTACAGCCCATCGACCTTTGCCTTGGCGACAGGCTTGAGGGCTGCGATGGGCAGCGCTGCAGCGCGCCCAGACTCAACATCGATCCCGATGACCGTCGTGAAATCCAACACTTGCGAGACCCGGTAGACGTGATCCGCATAGGTCACCATCGAATCAATGTTGGCATCTACCCGAGCTCGATCAGGCTCAAACGGAACGAGCTCTTGGTTGCTATCGTCTTGATCAGTCATCGCTCGGGTATCCAGAGTTCTAGAAAACTATTGAGTGGAAGTCGGATGTCACAATCCAGTTGCCTCGTCGCCACCAGGTGCCAGATGTGTCCGATGCCTTCGGCCTTGTAGATGCCCCCGAAGTGTCGAGCCAACAGGTAGTGGAATGGCACCACATTCATCTGCCTGACCGTTTCCAGAATCCACGCGGAGTCTTCGGGCGGATAGTGATAACGCTTGTAGCGTTCCAGGAACTGAATGTTGGCAAAGGCTGTGTCGCGGATACGGCTCTCGTCATAGATGTGGAAGTTCCACCCTTGGTCATTCGCGTACCTCCAAGCAGCTTTCCATTTAGGCAGCCACTTCCTCCAGTTCGCTCTCCAGTCAGCCTCTGGCTTCACCTCGACCAAGGTTGGCTTTGGATATTGCTCGTAATTACGACCACCCAGCCGGTAGTAAACTAGGAAATCTGGGGTGTACTGGAAGGTGCGACCGTCTCTACCGGTGAAATCAATTTGGATCGGTTGCGGAACAATCGTTTCGACGTCACAAGAGAAAGCCGTGCGCGCAAGAAAGTCGCGCTCCAGCATCGACTCATAGGGGATTCCTTCTTCTTTGCGGAAGGGAAAGACACCCGACATGCTTCGCTTGGTGGGCTTAATTGCTCGGGTTTGGCGCGGTCTAGTTTTATCGCAGCTATTTTTGTCCATATCGAGTTTAGTCGCACCTAATTCGAAATATTGGCTCAGCTATTTCCAACGAAAGCTGCCGTTTTTCAAGGGTTTCATAGCACCACTGTCTCATCTATTTCTGAATCCTACAGCAGCTCAAAACCGCAACCCGGCGAAATCACCCTCGCCCATCATGGTGTGCTGTTCCTCGATGAACTACCCGAGTTTGATCGCAAGGTGCTGGAGGTTCTGCGTGAGCCGCTAGAATCCGGCTGCATCGTGATTGCCCGCGCCAAGGAGCGCGTGCGTTTCCCCGCAAGATTCCAGCTGGTGGCGGCGATGAATCCCTGCCCCTGTGGATATCTTGGCGAGCCGAGTGGCAAGTGCTCGTGCACGCCGGACATGGTGCAGCGCTATCGCAACAAGCTGTCGGGGCCGTTGCTGGATCGAATCGATTTGCACCTGACGGTGGCGCGAGAAGCCACAGCGTTGAACCCTGCGGTGAAACCGGGCGAGGACAGCGCCAGCGCGGCCGAGTTAGTCGCCGAGGCCCGCGAGCGGCAGCAGAAGCGCCAGGGCTGCGCCAATGCGTTTCTCGATTTGCCGGGGCTGAAGAGGCACTGCAAGTTATCCACAGCCGATGAAACCTGGCTGGAAACGGCGTGTGAAAGGCTGACCTTGTCGCTGCGCTCGGCGCATCGGCTGCTCAAGGTGGCACGGACGCTGGCGGATCTGGAGACGCGCGCAGATATCAGTCGCGAGCACCTGGCCGAAGCGTTGCAGTATCGGCCGGCGACTCAGTAGGTGCTGAGTTTTGGGAGAGCCCAAACGCAAGCAAGCTCGCTCTCACAGGACCAACACAGATCCTTTGGGAGCGAGCCTGCTCGCGATAGCTTTTTCAGAGACGCATCAGCGGAACCGATCAACCTCGGAACGCAAATCCGCCGCCAGCTTCTCCAGTTCTTTGGCCGTCACCGCCAGATTGGAAACCACCTCACGCTGCTCACTGTTGGCCATCGCAATGCTCTGCAGATTGCTGCTGAGCAACGTCGCGGTGCTGCTCTGCTCCTGAGTCGCCGTGGTGATCGCCGCAAACTGCTGCCCTGCCGAACGGCTCTGCTCATCGATCCGCGCCAGCGCCGAAGCAACGTTGGCGTTACGCGACAAGCCTTCCTGCATCAGCACGTTGCCCTGTTCCATGGTGCTGATGGCGTTGCCGGTTTCCTGCTGGATGCTGTGGATCATCCCGGAAATTTCGTCAGTCGCCTGACGGGTGCGCGATGCCAGATTGCGCACTTCGTCAGCCACCACGGCAAAGCCGCGACCTTGCTCGCCGGCACGGGCCGCTTCGATGGCCGCGTTGAGCGCCAGCAGGTTGGTCTGTTCGGCAATCGAGGTGATCACGCTGACGATGCCGCCGATTTCCTGGGAGCGCTGACCGAGCGTGTTGATCACGGTCGCCGTGGTGTTCAGCGCGCCGGCAATCTGCTCCAGCGAGGACGATGCTTCTTCCATCGAGCTGCGACCGATCTGGGTCTGCTGGGCATTTTCCTGGGCCAGACGTTGGGTGTTGCCCATGTTGTCGGCAATGTTCAGCGAGGTGGCGGAAAACTCTTCAACCGCACCCGCCATGCTGGTGATTTCGCCGGACTGTTGCTCCATGCCTTCGTATGCGCCACCGGACAGACCGGACAGTGCCTGCGCACGGCTGTTGACCTCCTCCGAGGCGCGACGAATGTGCTCGACCATGGTCGACAGCGCCTGGCTCATCTGGTTGAACGCGCGGGCCAACTGGCCGATTTCATCGTTGCTCGACACATTCAGGCGCACGCTCAGATCGCCGGCACCCAGGGCTTCGGCCTGACGCACCAGATCACCCAGCGGTTGCAGTTTGCTGCGCAGCAGCCATACCGCCGAACCGACCGCGATCAGCATCGCCAGCAGACTGCCGATGGCCAACTGGATGCCGACACTCCAGGTTACTTCGCGGATCTCGGACTTCGGCATGCTCGCCACCACCGACCACGGCCCACCTTCGAACGGCACGGCGATGCTGTAGAAGTCTTCAGACTTGTCGCTCCAGAACCGGCCCTTGCCCGGTGCTTTCGCCAGGCCATTCACCACCGGCACTGCTTGATCCGGCGCCTGCACGCCCGCTGGCGCGACCAGCCATTTGTTCTGCTCGTCCAGCAGCGCCAGAGAACCGCTCTGGCCAATGCGGAAGCGCTTGAGGTTGTCGAACTGAGCGTTCTGCGCGTCGGTGTAGTCGAAGCCGACGAACAACACAGCGATCACCTTGCCGCTGCTGTCACGCACCGGGGTGTACTGAGTCATGTAGGAACGATCGAACAGCAGCGCGCGGCCGACGTAGCCTTGCCCCGCCATCAACTTCGCGTAAGCCGGGTGGGCGTGATCGAGCAAGGTGCCGATGGCGCGGCTGCCGTCCTGCTTGGTCAGCGAGGTACTGACCCGCACGAAGTCTTCGCCGCTGCGCACGAACAGCGTGGCAACGCCCGCCGTCATCTGCTTGAACTCGTCGACTTCCTTGAAGTTGTTGTTCAACACTTCGCTGCCCAGGTGCAGGCCCGGGGTCTGGGTGCCCGCCACGCTGACCGGCTCGTCCGGGTGAATGCTCAGGCCCGCGCTGAAGCGCTTCTCGAACAGCCCGCTCAGACGCTGGGTGCTTTCACGCAGCGTGCCGTGGAAGGTGCTCAACTGGTCGGCGAGCAGACGGGCCTCGCTGGCCAGGTGTTCTTCACGGGTGGCGAGGTTGGCGGTGTCCAGCGAACGCAGGGCGAACACCGTACTGCCACTGATGACAACCGCCAGTATCACGGCGAGCGCAAGGCCCAGCTGCGAGGCGATCCGGGCGCGAGGTTGAGACATGGACAGCTCCTGGCCGAGTCTGCGGATCCTCCCTGATCGCGGCTCGGAAAAATTCTAATAATGGGGGTGATGCGCAGAACCGGCACGACGGTTCCACTTGGACGTATTCGGCGGTGAAAGCGAATACTTGAGCGCACAGCAGGGTTATGGCCTGGGGCCGGCATTGTGGCGGCTCGAACGTTTCAGCTCAAGCGCGCGACCACCGGCAGTTCCATCGCCCGAACTTCGCCCTGAAGGAAATCACTGAGCCGGCGCAAACGTTCACCTCCCGGACGGGTCTTTGGCCACACCAGGTAATAATTCAGGCCGCTGGCGACCGCCGTCGGCCACGGCAGACTCAAACGTCCTTGCGCCACATCCTCGGCCACCATCAGCAGATCGCCCATGGACACGCCATAACCCCGGGCCGCCGCGATCATCCCCAGTTCCAGGGTATCGAACACCTGTCCGCCCTTGAGTGATACCTGATCCGACAACCCCATGTGCTCCAGCCAGCTGCGCCAGTCGCGGCGATCCGGGGTCGGGTGCAGCAATTCGGTGGAGGCCAGTCGCGTCACATCCCAGGGCTGATCATTGAGCAGGTTGGGCGCACCTACCGGGATCAGCTCTTCCGGAAACAACAGGCTGGCCTCCCAGTCCGGCGGAAAATGCCCGTCGCTGAGCAGCACCGCGCAATCGAAAGGCTCGTTGTTGAAGTCCACCGAGTCCACGTCCATCCAGGCACTGGTCAGTTGCACTTCATTGCCCGGCTGCAAATGGCGGAAGCGACTGAGCCGCGCCAGCAACCAGCGCATGGTCAGGGTCGACGGGGCTTTCATGCGCAGGATGTCATCTTCGGCGCGCAAGGTATTGCAGGCCCGCTCAAGCGCCGCAAAGCCTTCACGGATGCCGGGTAACAGCAGGCGCGCCGACTCGGTCAGTTGCAGGTTGCGGCCGCTGCGGTGGAACAGCCGACAGGCGAAGTGCTCTTCGAGCGTGCGGATGTGCCGGCTCACCGCACTCTGAGTGATCGACAACTCTTCGGCGGCACGGGTGAACGAACTGTGCCGCGCCGCAGCTTCGAATGCACGCAGGGCATACAAGGGTGGAAGACGACGGGACATGCACAGCGCTCCAATGGCGGGATTGCGCCAACTTAGCAGAATTGCTTCTGGATGAGTTTTAATCATGCCACCCATCCTTTTTATCCCTTTGTGCAACCCGCGCCAAACCCTGAGAATCGACGGTCTCTTGCTCCCTCTTTTATAAGGATGTGAAACCATGCTGCGTCCTGTGCGTACCGAACTCTGGGCCATCCTGCGGCTGGCGGGGCCGTTGATCGCCTCGCAGTTGGCGCACATGTTGATGGTGCTGACCGACACCCTGATGATGGCCCGTCTCAGTCCCGAAGCGCTGGCCGGCGGCGGGCTGGGCGCGGCCAGTTATTCGTTCGTGTCGATCTTCTGCATCGGCGTGATCGCGGCGGTCGGCACCCTGGTGGCAATCCGTCAGGGTGCCGGCGACATTATCGGCGCCGCCAGACTGACCCAGGCCGGGCTGTGGCTGGCGTGGCTGATGGCGCTGGGCGCCGGGTTGCTGCTGTGGAACCTCAAACCGGTGCTGTTGCTGTTCGGCCAGACCGAGACCAACGTCAACGCCGCCGGACAATTTCTGATCGCCCTGCCATTCGCCCTGCCCGGCTACCTGAGCTTCATGGCTCTGCGCGGCTTCACCAGTGCGATTGGCCGGGCAACACCGGTGATGGTCATCAGCCTCGCCGGCACCGTGGCCAACTTCCTGCTCAATTACGCGCTGATCACCGGTATGTTCGGCCTGCCGAAACTGGGGCTGACCGGTATCGGGCTGGTCACGGCGATTGTCGCCAACTGCATGGCGCTAGGGCTGGCGTGGCATATCCGTCGGCATCCGGCCTATGACGCTTACCCGCTGCGCGAGGGCCTGTCGCGGCCGAACCGGCAGTACCTGAAAGAACTCTGGCGCCTGGGTCTGCCGATTGGCGGCACCTACGCGGTGGAAGTCGGACTGTTCGCCTTCGCGGCGCTGTGCATGGGCACCATGGGCAGCACGCAACTGGCGGCGCACCAGATTGCCCTGCAAATCGTATCGGTGGCATTCATGGTGCCGGCGGGGATGTCGTATGCGATCACCATGCGCGTCGGCCAGCATTACGGCGCCGGGCAACTGAACGATGCGCGGATGTCCGGGCGGGTCGGAATCGTCTTCGGTGCAGTGGTGATGCTGGGGTTTGCGATGGTGTTCTGGCTGTTGCCGAACCAGTTGGTCGGTTTGTTCCTCGACCATAACGACCCGGCGTTTGCCGAGGTGATTCGGCTGGCCGTGAGCCTGCTGGCGGTCGCGGCATGGTTCGAGCTGTTCGACGGCACGCAGACGATTGCCATGGGCTGCATTCGCGGACTCAAGGACGCCAAGACCACCTTCCTGGTCGGGCTCGGTTGCTACTGGCTGATCGGTGCGCCAGCGGCGTGGTTGATGGCGTTCCATCTGCACTGGGGGCCGACCGGCGTCTGGTGGGGTCTGGCGCTGGGCCTGGCCTGCGCGGCGATCAGCCTGACGCTGGCGTTCGAATGGAAGATGAAGCGGATGATTCGACTGGAGCCGCAATCTCGAGGATTCAAGATCGCTCAGCCGGAATGACGGGCTACGGGAGCAACCCTGCTCCCGTACACCTTTTAGTCAGACCACAATACCCAGCGGAGGCTGGCTGGCGTCAGCAATCAGATAGTCAACCAGCTCCGCCAACGGCAACGGCTTGCTGATCAGGTAGCCCTGCACCTGATCGCAGCCGAATCCGCGCAACAGATCCAGTTGCTCCCGGGTTTCCACCCCTTCGGCCACCACTTCCAGGTGCAGGTTGTGCGCGAGGTTGATCATCGCGTGCACCAGTTTTCGGTTCTCTTCGCGCTGTTCCATGCCGCCGACGAAGCTCTTGTCGATCTTCAGCAAGGTGATCGGCAGGCTGTTGAGGTGCACGAACGACGAGAACCCGGTGCCGAAATCATCCAGCGAAAAACGCACGCCGAGGCGACCGAGGGCGTCCATGGTCTGTTTGACCAGATCGCTGCGGCGCATCACGGCGGTTTCGGTGAGTTCGAACTCCAGCCACTGCGCCTCGACCCCACGCTCGGCGATCAGACGACTGAGCGTCGGCAACAACTGGCTGTCCTGAAACTGGCGGAACGACAGGTTGATCGCCATGTGCAGCGCCGGCAATCCGCGTTCACGCAAGGCCTGCATGTCACGCAGGGCCCGGGAAATCACCCAGTAACCCAGCGGTACGATCAGACCGCTCTGCTCGGCCAGCGGCACGAATTCGCTCGGCGGCAACAGGCCGCGTTCGCTGTGACGCCAGCGCACCAGGGCTTCGAGGCCGACGATCTGACCGTCCTGCATATCCAGACGTGGCTGGTAATGCAGCTCCAGTTCGTCGCGGCGCAACGCCCGGCGCAGTTCGCTCTCGAGGTCGGCGATGCTCCGGGCGTTGCGGTTGATCCGTTCGTTGAAGATGTGAAAGGTGCAGCCCTGGGTGCTCTTGGCCTGCTGCATGGCGATATGCGCATGCCACATCAATGGATCGGCACCACCCTGGGCGCGGGCGTGTGCGATGCCCAGACTGGAGCCGATCAGCAGGCTTTCACCGTCGATCCAGTAAGGCTCGGCCAAGGCTTCGGTGATGCGTTCGGCCATCCATTCGGCCCGTTGCGGAGCACGGCGGGTGTCGATCAGCAGGGCAAACTCATCGCTGCCCAGACGCGCCAGTTGATCGCCGGCCTCCAGCTGGCTTTTCAGCCGGGCGACCACTTGCAGGATCAGCCGGTCGCCGGCCTGATGGCCGAGGGCGTCATTGGCGTAGCGGAAGTTGTCGAGATCGAGGTGTCCGAGGGCCAGGCCGCGACCGTCATTTTCGGCAAGACGCGCGGTCAGCAAAGTCTGGAAGCCCTGACGGTTGGCGATACCGGTCAAGGGATCCTGTTCGGCCAGGCGTTGCAGGGTGTTTTCCAGCACGCCGCGTTCGCGCACATGGCGCAGGCAACGACGAAGCATGCCGGCATCGAGGGCATCGAACACCAGCCAGTCGCTGACGCCATCGGGGGCGGTCGCCGGTTCGTGTTCCAGCAGCAACACGGTCGGCAGGCTGCAACGGCCGGGGGCCGGCTGCAAGGCGGGAACGGTCAACAACACCGCATGGCGGTTGTCTTCGAACAGACTGCTGACCGACTCCCAGCTCGGCGCGCTGATCAGCACCGCCGCGCTCCCCAACGGAGCCAGACACTCGCGCAATAACGCTGTCCACGCTGGCTCTTCGGCCAGTAGCAGCAAACGCAAGGGTTCGACAGGCGTAGTCAAGCTGACTCCCTAGACTCTGCAATGATGTGGGCGGCGGGCATTATGCCGTTCTGCCAACCAATGACCAAATGACAACGGTTATCAGAACGTTATTTTGTGTCATGAATGAGAACATTAGCCGCAAAATCACCGCGCATCCTGCGTGAAAGTATCAAAACCGGCAAATTTGAATCGCGTGGTGCGTCACAAGTCGGAGAGAGCAGCACAAATCGCTGAGCCTGTTAAAATGCCGGCCCATTTCGTCAACGACTCCCGAATTTTCGTATGTCCCGACTCAATCCCCGGCAGCAAGAAGCCGTGAACTACGTCGGCGGCCCTCTATTGGTGCTCGCCGGTGCTGGCTCCGGCAAGACCAGCGTGATCACGCGCAAGATTGCGCACCTGATCCAGAACTGCGGCATCCGTGCCCAGTACATCGTCGCCATGACCTTCACCAACAAGGCCGCGCGCGAGATGAAGGAACGGGTCGGCACCCTGCTGCGTCCCGGCGAAGGTCGCGGCCTGACGGTCTGCACCTTCCACAACCTGGGCCTGAACATCATCCGCAAGGAACATGAACGGCTGGGCTACAAACCCGGTTTCTCGATCTTCGACGAGACCGACGTCAAGTCGCTGATGACCGACATCATGCAGAAGGAATACGCAGGCGACGACGGCGTCGACGAGATCAAGAACATGATCGGCGCCTGGAAAAACGACCTGATCCTGCCGGCCGTGGCCCTGGAAAACGCCCGCAACCCCAAGGAACAGACCGCCGCCATCGTCTACACCCACTACCAGCGCACGCTCAAGGCGTTCAACGCGGTGGACTTCGACGACCTGATCCTGCTGCCGGTGAAACTCTTCGAAGAACACGCCGACATCCTCGAAAAGTGGCAGAACAAGGTGCGCTACCTGTTGGTGGACGAATATCAGGACACCAACGCCAGCCAGTATTTGCTGGTGAAAATGCTCATCGGCAAACGCAACCAGTTCACCGTGGTGGGCGACGACGACCAGTCGATCTACGCCTGGCGCGGCGCGCGGCCGGAAAACCTGATGCTGCTCAAGGACGACTATCCGTCCCTGAAAGTGGTAATGCTGGAGCAGAACTACCGCTCCACCAGCCGCATCCTGCGCTGCGCCAACGTCCTGATCTCGAACAACCCCCACGAATTCGAAAAGCAGCTGTGGAGTGAGATGGGCCACGGTGACGAGATCCGCGTGATCCGCTGCCGCAACGAGGACGCCGAAGCCGAGCGCGTGGCCATGGAAATCCTCAGCCTGCACTTGCGCACCGACCGCCCGTACAGCGACTTCGCGATCCTCTATCGCGGCAACTACCAGGCCAAGCTGATCGAGCTGAAACTGCAGCACCACCAGGTGCCGTACCGTCTGAGCGGCGGCAACAGCTTCTTCGGGCGCCAGGAAGTGAAAGACCTGATGGCCTACTTCCGCCTGATCGTGAACCCGGACGACGACAACGCCTTCCTGCGGGTGATCAACGTGCCGCGCCGGGAAATCGGCTCGACGACCCTGGAAAAACTCGGCAACTACGCCACCGAACGCAAGATCTCGATGTACGCCGCCACCGACGAACTCGGCCTGGGCGAACATCTGGACAGCCGCTTCACCGATCGCCTGTCGCGTTTCAAGCGCTTCATGGACAAGGTGCGCGAGCAGTGCGCCGGCGAAGACCCGATCTCCGCCTTGCGCAGCATGGTCATGGACATCGACTACGAGAACTGGCTGCGCACCAACAGCTCCAGCGACAAGGCTGCGGACTACCGGATGAGCAACGTCTGGTTCCTGATCGAAGCCTTGAAGAACACCCTGGAAAAAGACGAAGACGGCGAAATGACCGTCGAGGACGCCATCGGCAAACTCGTCCTGCGTGACATGCTGGAACGTCAGCAGGAAGAAGAGGACGGCGCCGAAGGCGTGCAGATGATGACCCTGCATGCGTCCAAGGGTCTGGAATTCCCTTACGTGTTCATCATGGGCATGGAAGAGGAAATCCTCCCGCACCGCTCCAGTATCGAAGCCGACACCATCGAAGAAGAACGCCGCCTGGCTTACGTGGGCATTACCCGCGCGCGCCAGACCCTCGCGTTCACCTTCGCCGCCAAGCGCAAACAGTACGGCGAGATCATCGACTGCGCGCCCAGCCGCTTCCTCGATGAGCTGCCGCCGGACGACCTGGCCTGGGAAGGCAACGACGACACACCGACCGAAGTCAAAGCCGTGCGGGGCAACAGCGCATTGGCTGATATACGCGCGATGTTAAAGCGCTAGAATTGACCACTTTTTACTAGACCTTCGGCGCACAAAGCGCCAAATGAGGACAGCTTCATGGAAGCATTGCACCAGAAAATCCGCGAACAAGGCATCGTGCTTTCCGACCAGGTCCTGAAGGTCGACGCCTTCCTGAACCACCAGATCGACCCGGCCCTGATGAAGCTGATCGGCGACGAATTCGCCTCGCTGTTCAAGGATTCCGGCATCACCAAGATCGTCACCATCGAAGCGTCGGGCATCGCCCCGGCGATCATGACGGGCCTGAACCTCGGCGTGCCGGTGATTTTCGCCCGCAAGCAACAGTCCCTGACCCTGACTGAAAACCTGCTGTCGGCGACCGTCTACTCGTTCACCAAGAAGACCGAAAGCACCGTGGCCATCTCCCCGCGTCACCTGACCAGCAGCGATCGCGTGCTGATCATCGACGACTTCCTGGCCAACGGTAAGGCGTCCCAGGCACTGATCTCGATCATCAAGCAGGCCGGCGCCACCGTCGCGGGCCTGGGCATCGTGATCGAGAAGTCGTTCCAGGGCGGCCGTGCGGAGCTGGATTCCCAGGGATACCGCGTCGAGTCGCTGGCTCGCGTGAAATCACTGAAGGACGGCGTGGTTACTTTCATCGAGTAATCGCTGAAAGGCCCAAGCTTGCCGCCGCATCCATGGATGCGGCGGATGCTACTGCGCGGTGGCCTTCAGGCCAGTGAGCAACAACCGCTGAAACAGGTCTTCCTTCAGGCCTTCCGGGTGGGTGAGCTGCATGCGCGCCAGATGCTCCGGATACAGCGAAGCCTCCGGCGCATCCAGCGCTGCCTTGCCCAGCTCCAGAATCTCCGTCAGTTTGAACTTGCTCTTGAGCCAGTTCAGCGCCCGCAGCAGATCCTTCTCGACCTCATTGAAATCGCAGCCCAGCGGATACTCCGGAAACAGGTTCGGATGCCGTGCGGCAATCGCCTGCAAACGTTGCGGGGTGTTGTCGGTAAAGCGCGGATCGAGGCGGAAATCCTTCGGCAATTTGCCGACCTTCTGCGCCTGCTCGATCAGGCCCTGCTGGAAGCGTGAGTCGCTGATGTTGAGCAACGCTTCGATCACCACCGCATCGGACTTGCCGCGCAAATCGGCAATGCCGTACTCGGTCACCACGATATCGCGCAGGTGCCGTGGAATCGTGCAGTGGCCATATTCCCAGACAATGTTCGAACTGACATCGCCGCCGGATTCGCGCCAACTGCGCAGCAACAGAATCGACCGCGCATCGTGCAGCGCATGGCCCTGGGCGACGAAGTTGTATTGCCCGCCGACGCCGCTGAGCACTCGCCCGTCCTGCAGTTGATCCGCTACACCCGCACCCAGCAGGGTCATGGTGAACACGGTGTTGATGAACCGCGCATCAAGACGCTGCAAGCGTTTGAGTTCTTCCTGACCGTACAGCTCGTTGATGTAGCTGATGCGGGTCATGTTGAATTCAAGACGTTTGCTGTGGGGCAGCTCGCGCAGGCGCTCATAGAAACTGCGCGGCCCGAGGAAGAAGCCACCGTGCACTGATATGCCGTCGGTCTGTGCCGCCTCGTCGAGGGTGCCGGCGTTGGCCTGTTCCTGAGTCTGCACGTCCGGATAGACCTTGCGCCGGATGATCCCCGCGTCCGCCAGTACCAGCAGGCCGTTGACGAACATTTCGCTACAGCCGTAAAGGCCCTTGGCGAATGGCTCGATACCGCCTTCGCGTTCGATCAGTTGCGCCCACTGGCTGAGATTCACATCGGCCAGCAACTCACGATACCCGCTATTGTCGGCCTGACGCGCCAGCAACGCGGCGGTCAGCGCATCCCCCATCGAACCGATGCCGATCTGCAAGGTGCCGCCATCGCGCACCAGCGTACTGGCGTGCAAACCGATGAAGTGATCCTGAAACCCGACGGGCATGTTCGGTGTGGAAAACAGCGTGCTGCTGTCCTTCTCGTCGATCAGCAGGTCGAAGGTGTCGATATCGACTTCGGCGTCGCCCGGCATGTACGGCAACTCGGTGTGCACCTGGCCGACCAGCAGGATCGTCTCCCCCGCTGCGCGGCGCTTGGCAATCATCGGGAGCAGATCAAGGGTGATGTCAGGGTTGCAGCTCAGGCTCAGACGGTCGGGATGTTCGCTGCTGCTGGCGAGCAACTGCGCCACCAGGTTCAGCCCGGCGGCGTTGATGTCGCGGGCGGCGTGGCTGTAGTTGCTGCTGACGTAATCCTGCTGGGCCGATGCGCTGTTGAGCAGGCTGCCGGGCTGCATGAAGAATTGCTCGATGCGGATGTTCGCCGGAAGGCTGTCGCGACGCAGGTCAGCAAGGAAATCCAGTTCCGGATAATCGCCGAACACCCGCTCGACGAAGGGTTCGATGAAGCGCTTCTGTAAACCATCGCCCAACGCAGGACGGCCGAGGCACAGGGCGGTGTAGATCGTCAGTTGCCGCTCGGGCAATCCGGCAACCCGCCGGTACAGCGCGTTGACGAAGGGATTGGGTTTGCCCAGCCCCAGCGGCAGACCCATGTGGATGTGCGCCGGCAACCGTGCCAGCACGTCGTCCACTGCCTGTTCGATCGAACACAACTGCACCATCTGAAGCCTCCTGCCCGTTCCGTGAATAGAGGTAGGACCGAGATTGCCGGGGATTTACTTCCGAGGGAAGACGACTAAAGAAGAAAACCTTAAAAGAGTTCGATTCGCCAAACCTGCGACCTGGTTGCCGAGACCAAAAGAAAATCTTTAGACATAACAATTAACTATCAGAGCCTGAAGAATTGCCTCACGAACTAAAAGATATTTTCCTACGCCACACCGAATTCAATCATTCAGTACTACAGGACGCGTCTGAATTGAAGTTATTTCAGGCCCCGCTAGGATTAGTAACGTAACACTTCAATACCAACGCCCTACAGGCAAATACCAACTCACGCCAAGGCTTAATTATGGAAATCGACTTCCTGGCAATCCATCGTGCCCGGGCACGTGTTTTGTGGAATTCCTAAAACCATGAAAAACAACTTGATAATTTTCTGCTTTGGTGTGGGCATTTCAATTGCAACGAGCGCACCACCCTATTTAATTGGCAACTCAATTAATTTGCATCTAGCAAGCGACAACTTATATTTATATGCACTTGCAAGCGCTTCACTGTTCATCATCATCACTCCGCCATTAAAATTGGCAGCTAATATCTATATCCAAAGAACCACTTCCAATACAAGATATATTTTAAAAAAGACAATCCTGACTTATTTACTAAACACACGCCTCCAAACCAAAAGGAAATTAGGCGAGCGGATCGAGCTAATTGATGGCGATGTCGACGGCTCGACCTATCTATATCATTCCGTTTATTTTGATATTTCACTAAACGGCAGCATCATTATCGCTGCGCTCGTGATAACTGCCCTTTATCATCCACTTCTGGCGCTCGCACCGCTTAGCGGCCTCCTTTATGCTACTGCAGCATATTTTTTGACTCGAAGAAACAGCTACTCATTATTTTCTGACTATATTCAAAAAAACACTACAACAATCGGCAACATTTGTGAGCATTTATATGACGCAACACCCTACGCCGACAGGCTTGAACTCGACATAAAAAATGTAAAACGCCTCGCTTTTCGCTCCAGTCTCAAAGCATCAACTTTCGAGTCAGTTTCAGGCTCATGTTATCCGGTAGCGATGTTAGTTTTATTCTTGGTATCGACCCATCTGCTAAGGTCCGGCGATTCGAGTATAGGCGCTATTTTTGCCTCAACCATCTATCTTGAGCGCGTACTGAGCCCGACGATGTCACTTATATCAATTTACTACTCAAGCAGAGAGGCATCTTATAGACGAAGTCGAATTCGCAGCTACGAACTACAGAATGAGGGACATTGAACTATGTTTATATGTCTACGAAATAACCTGGCCTTGTTTTTGCTTTCTGTTACTTGCCTAACGTTGGCAGCCACCTGTCAATTGCTAATACCATCAGTCGTCGCAAAGAGCCTAACTGCTCTCACCAGTGGTGCTATTCGCGCTGAACTGTACTGGATCCTTATCGCTATTTTTTTAACCAAGCTGTCAACGCAAACCCTGGGCAGCTCCTTGGCAACACTCATAGAAGCGAGATCTCGTTTTATGCTTATCGATTTTATCGTGCATGATGAGCGCCCCTCTCCATTATGGTCTCGCGTAACGATGATAAAAGAGGATGCCGAGAAAATCGCTTCTGTCATTCATGACTCAATTCATTTTATCGGCACTTGCATTTTGACATTTTCCACAGCCTATATCCTGTTTAAGGAAAACGTTTACTTCCTCCTACCCATTGCATCCATTGTCACATTGACGTGTGTGCAATTGAGGTTTGCGAAGCCTGTAATCCAGCGATTATATGAAGCAGAAATGTCGAAGGAAGAGTTGTACAAGGAGTCGCTCATTAATACTTTCAACGCATCCAGTGACGGCGAGCGAAGTAAAATTCAGCTTGCCAGGAGCTGTGGATATTTGAATGACACTGTACGAGCACGTTACAAGTTTCAAAAAGCAAGCACCCTACAGTCCTTCTGGCCGGAAATGGCTATCTCGGCAGGGACTGTATCGGTCATTTTTTTCAGCGCCACTGCCACACCGGAACTACTCGGCGAGCGCCTCATTGCCTGTCTTGGCTATATCGGAATTTTTGCCATGGCTAGCACGACTTCGATAAGACTAGGAATAGCGATGATTGGAGTAAAGGTATCCTTGAATAGAATCTTCAGAGGGTATCGATATGAATGATTTATTTATCCAGCAAATACGTCTGAAGCCAGGTATGACGACGGTTGACTGTTTACGCGGCCTATTCCCGCTTGAATTCAGCAGTTCCATAACTGTTTTTATCGGAGAAAATGGCTCAGGGAAATCTACTTTACTTGAAGCTCTCGCCATCAAATTGGGTTGCAACCCAGAAGGCGGTGGGAAGAATTTTAATTTCTCGACCGAGAACACCCACTCGAATCTGCACGAAACCCTGACGCTTTCAAAAGGCTACCGAAAGGAGAAGGACGTTTTTTTCTACAGAGCAGAAACCTTCTATAACTTGAACACTGCGATCCGCAAGCTTGACGCAGAGGCGAGCTTTGATCCCGAAATAAAAACCTACTACGGCGGCGGGGATATGCATTGCATGTCGCACGGTGAAGCAATGGAGGCGCTGTTTCAAAACCGATTCAAAGCCCAGGGACTGTACGTTCTCGATGAACCGGAAGCGTCGTTATCCCCATTGAGGCAATTGGTGTTTATCAACCGAGTAATGGAGCTATCGAGTAAGGGTGCACAGTTCATCATCGCCACTCACTCACCGCTCATTATGTCGATCCCGGGATGTGATCTGAGACAGATTTCGGAAGGGCGCTCCGAAGCAATAGCCCCGGCAGATACTGATGCTTATGCGGTGTACAAAGCCGTGCTGAATTCTTCCGGTGCCTTTATCGCGAAAAGCACACAGTGATATTGCAGACAAAAAAACCGTCCGAAGACGGTTTTTTTCGTCAGAAGCGCGGCTTATTTCAGGCCGGACATCTTCTGGATCGCGCCCTTCAGCTCGTCATCCGAGCAATCGGCGCAGGTGCCTTTCGGAGGCATCGAGTTCAGGCCGGTGATGGCTTTGGCCAGCAGGCCGTCGAGGCCGCCCTGGTGATCGGCACGGTCTTTCCAGGCTGCCGCGTCACCGATTTTCGGTGCGCCCAGCAGGCCGGTGCCGTGGCAAGCGTTGCAATGTTTGGCAATCACTTCGTCCGGCGTCTTGGCGCCGCCACCGCCGCCTGCCGAAGCAGCGACTTCCATCCCCTTGCATTCTTGCCCTTGAACACACACCTGGCCGACAGGCTCGAGGCGTTTGGCAATGTCGTCATTCGTCGCAGCTTGAGCGCTGACAGCCCAGAGGGCCAGTACGGTTGCTGGTGCAGCCAGCATTTTCATAATTAGATTCACGCGTTCACCCTCAATGGTGGCTATTCACGCCTGCGGCCACGGTTCGCAGGCGGGCGCAAGTATAGCGGGTAGCCCGCCACACTGAAACAACCCCAAAGTTAAAGGGGTCTTGTTGCGCATCGGTCAAACAGTCCGGACACCTTTGCCGCATTGGCCTGGCGTCTCTCGGTTTAAAAGTTCGCCGGCGTGGCTGCGCTGATTAGTCGCGCCGGTGCGTCGAACGGATTACGGAAACGATGCGGCTTGGTACTTTCAAAGTAGTAGCTGTCGCCGGCTTCGAGGATAAAAGTTTCAAGGCCCACTACCAGCTCCAGTCGCCCTTCCACCAGAATCCCGGTTTCCTCGCCTTCATGGGTGAGCATTTCTTCGCCAGTGTCGGCGCCCGGCGGATAGATTTCGTTGAGGAATGCGATGGCCCGGCTCGGGTGCGCACGACCGACCAGTTTCATGGTCACGGCGCCGTCTGAAATGTCGATCAGCTCGTTGGCCTTGTAGACGATCTGGGTCGGTTTTTCCTGGAGGATCTCTTCGGAAAAGAACTCGACCATGGACATGGGAATCCCGCCCAGCACCTTCCTCAGCGAACTGATCGAAGGGCTGACGCTGTTCTTTTCGATCATCGAAATGGTGCTGTTGGTGACGCCCGCACGCTTGGCGAGTTCACGCTGGGAAAGCCCTTTGAGCTTGCGGATCGATTGCAGTCGTTCACCGACGTCCAAGGCTTGGGCCTCCTGAGTGTTGTAGAAATATTGAGCGTTATCATGGCGACAGCGTTCAGTATTTACAACACTTGGGCCCGGCCCGGGCTTCAACCCTCGGAATAGAGCCTTGGCACCCGACGCAGGTTGCAGAAAATCTGGTACGGAATGGTGTCCGCCCACTTCGCCACGTCGCTGGCGAGGATGTTCTTGCCCCATAGCTCGACGGTCGAACCCAGGCCTGCTTCCGGCACGTCGGTCAGGTCGATGCAGAGCATGTCCATCGAAACCCGGCCCAATATGCGACTGCGCTTGCCGGCCACCAGCACCGGGGTGCCGGTCGGCGCCTGGCGCGGATAACCGTCGGCGTAACCCATGGCGACCACCCCGATGCGCATCGGTTTGTCGGTGATGAATTTCGCGCCGTAGCCCACCGGCTCGCCGGCCGGCAGTTCGCGCACGCTGATGACTTTCGATTCCAGGGTCATTACCGGTTGCAGGCGCTCGGCCACGGCGTTGGCTTCTTCGAACGGAGTGGCGCCGTAGAGCATGATGCCCGGGCGCACCCAGTCGCTGTGAATCTGCGGCCAGCCGAGCACTGCCGGCGAATTGCGCAGGCTGACTTCGGCCGCCAGGCCCTGACGCGCAGCCTCGAACACGGCAACCTGATCGGCACTGCTTTGCTCGTGCAGCTCATCGGCCCGGGCGAAGTGGCTCATCAACACGACTTTCGCCACTTTGCCGCTGGCCAGCAGACGCTGGTAAGCCGACGGGTAATCCTTCGGATGCAGGCCGACGCGGTGCATGCCCGAATCGAGCTTCAGCCACACGGTGATCGGTTTGCTCAACGCCGCCTGCTCGATGGCTTCGAGTTGCCACAGCGAATGCACCACGCACCAGAAATCATGCTCGACGATCAGCGCCAGCTCATCGGCCTCGAAAAAGCCTTCGAGCAACAGCACCGGCGCACGAATCCCGGCGGCACGCAGCTCCAGCGCTTCTTCGATACACGCCACCGCAAAGCCGTCCGCTTCAGCCTCCAGCGCCTGGGCGCAACGCACTGCGCCATGGCCGTAGGCGTCGGCCTTGATCACCGCCAGTGCCTTGGCACCGGTGACTTCACGGGCGATACGGTAGTTGTGACGCAGGGCTTCTAGATCGATCAGGGCACGGGCAGGACGCATGGCAGCAGACTTCTTGGCGGTCATGGGAATAAAAACCGGCGCTGGCTGACGACGTGAACCGCCAACAGCACCGGGAGAGGGATCTTTACAACGGTTTACGGCAAGGCGGCGACGATGGAGATCTCGACCAGAATGCTCGGCTTGGCCATCTTCGCTTCGACGGTGGCGCGGGCCGGGGCGGCGCCTTTGGGCAGCCACTGGTCCCACACCGAGTTCATCCCGGCGAAGTGCGCCTCGATGTCGTTCAGGTAGATCGTCGCCGACAGCAGATGCTGTTTGTCAGTCCCGGCCAGATCCAGCAGACGCTCGATATTGGCGAGCACGTCGCGGGTCTGCTGTTCAACCCCGGCGTTGAAGTCGTCACCGACCTGCCCGGCCAGATACACGATGCCGTTGTGGCTGACGATCTGACTCATGCGCTCATTGGTGAGCTGGCGCTGGATTGCCATGCTTTGCGGACTCCTGGGTCTTGTTGCCATAACGGGAAATATCGAGGCCTTCGGCGCTGATCTGCGGCTTTTTCTTCGCCATCAGGTCAGCCAGCAAGCGACCGGAGCCGCACGCCATGGTCCAGCCGAGAGTGCCGTGACCGGTGTTCAGGAACAGGTTCTTGAACGGGGTGGCGCCGACGATCGGGGTGCCGTCCGGTGTGGTTGGACGCAGGCCGGTCCAGAAACTCGCTTCGGCCAGATTGCCGCCCTGAGGATAAAGGTCGTTGACGATCATCTCCAGGGTTTCGCGCCGACGCGGGTTCAGCGACAGGTCAAAACCGGCGATCTCCGCCATGCCGCCAACGCGGATGCGGTTGTCGAAACGGGTGATCGCGACCTTGTAGGTCTCGTCGAGAATGGTCGAAGTCGGGGCCATGGCCGGATTGGTGATCGGCACGGTCAGCGAGTAGCCCTTCAACGGATACACCGGGGCCTTGATGCCCAGCGGCTTGAGCAGTTGCGGCGAGTAGCTGCCGAGGGCCAGCACGTAGCGGTCGGCGGTTTCCAGCTTGGCGTCGATCCACACGCCGTTGATGCGGTCACCGGCGAAGTCGAGGCGCTGGATGTCCTGGCCAAAACGGAATTCCACACCCAGGTTCACCGCCATTTCGGCGAGGCGGGTGGTGAAGATCTGGCAGTCGCCGGTCTGGTCGTTCGGCAGGCGCAGGGCACCGGCGAGGATGTCGGTGACGCTGGCCAAGGCCGGCTCGACGCGGGCAATGCCGGCGCGGTCGAGGACTTCGAACGGTACGCCGGACTCTTTCAGAACGGCGATGTCTTTGGCGGCGCCATCAAGCTGCGCCTGGGTGCGGAACAGCTGGGTGGTACCCAGGCTGCGGCCTTCGTAGGCAATGCCGGTTTCGGCGCGCAATTCGTCGAGGCAGTCGCGGCTGTACTCGGACAGACGCACCATGCGCTCCTTGTTCACCGCGTAACGGTTTGCGGTGCAGTTGCGCAGCATCTGCGCCATCCACAGGTACTGGTCGATGTCGGCGGTGGCTTTGATCGCCAGCGGCGCGTGGCGTTGCAGCAGCCACTTGATGGCCTTGAGCGGAACGCCCGGCGCGGCCCACGGCGAGGCATAGCCCGGCGAGACCTGGCCTGCGTTGGCGAAACTGGTCTCCATGGCCGCGGCTGGCTGCCGGTCGACCACCACCACTTCAAACCCGGCACGGGCCAGATAGTAAGCACTGGCGGTACCGATGACGCCGCTACCCAAGACCATAACGCGCATTTTTGTATCCCTCTCGCGGCGTGCCGCGTACGTCTGTTGTTAGAGCAATGATGCGCGCAGTGTAAAAAAGATTCGCCAGTGCTTTTCACTGTATAAGCGCCTATATTTGGCGACAATTCTCGGCAAAAACCCTTTTCACGGAGGCGCATCCCCTATGCGTACCAACACTCAGACCAAACGTGAGCTGGACAAGATCGACCGCAACATCTTGCGGATCCTGCAGGCGGACGGGCGGATTTCATTCACCGAACTGGGCGAGAAGGTCGGGCTCTCCACCACGCCGTGTACAGAGCGGGTGCGGCGCCTGGAGCGCGAGGGGATCATCATGGGCTACAACGCCCGGCTGAATCCGCAGCACTTGAAAGGCAGCCTGCTGGTGTTCGTCGAGATCAGCCTCGACTACAAATCCGGCGATACTTTCGAAGAGTTCCGACGCGCGGTGCTGAAATTGCCCCACGTGCTGGAATGCCACCTGGTGTCAGGGGATTTCGACTATCTGGTGAAGGCGCGGATTTCCGAGATGGCCTCGTACCGCAAGCTGCTGGGCGACATCCTGCTCAAGCTGCCGCACGTACGCGAATCCAAGAGCTACATCGTGATGGAAGAAGTGAAAGAGAGCCTGAGCCTGCCGATTCCGGATTGATCGCTCAGACCAGCACCTGCCGGTTTTCGGCCATGTATTCGAACACCTGCTTCTCGACCCGTGGATGAATCAGTTCCACCGGTCGCCGGCCGTTGGGGCACGGCAAGGTCCGGGTGGTGCCGAACAACCGGCAGATCAGCGGCCGCTCGTCATACACCGTGCAGCCGTTCGGCCCCAGGTGTACGCAGTTGAGTTCTTCCATGGCCGCATCCTGCTCGGCGCGGGTCTTGCGCGGCAGGCGGGACATTTCTTCGGGCGAGGTGGTCACCGGCCCGCAGCAGTCGTGACAGCCCGGCACGCACTCGAACGTGGGAATCTGCTGACGCAGGGTGCGGATTTTTTGACTGTTGCAGCTCATTGCAGCGGTAACCGGAGCGAAATAGGCGGCAATTGTGCCGCAAAAGCCGTGATCCAGACACCACAGGCCGACCAATGTTGCCCGGCCTCGGGCCTGCGGCTTATGCTCCGTCAAATTTTCTCGACACCCGCTCAGGATGACGCCCATGAATGCCCGCGCCCAAGCCTTCGCGAGCCAACCCCACGTTGCCTCTTATTACGCCGCCAGCAGCCTGCCGCAGCCCGACCATCCGGTGCTGCAGGGTCAGCTGATCGCGGACGTGTGCGTGGTTGGCGGTGGTTTCTCCGGGCTGAACACTGCGCTGGAACTGGCAGAACGCGGCTTGAGCGTGGTGCTGCTGGAAGCGCACCGGATTGGCTGGGGCGCCAGCGGCCGCAATGGCGGGCAGCTGATTCGCGGGGTCGGTCATGGCCTCGATCAGTTCACCAACGTGATCGGCGCCGATGGCGTACGTCAGATGAAACTCATGGGGCTGGAAGCGGTGGAAATCGTCCGACAGCGCGTCGAGAAATTTCAGATCCCCTGCGACCTGACCTGGGGTTACTGCGACCTCGCCAACAAACCTTCCGACCTGGAAGGCTTTGCCGAAGACGCCGAAGAATTGCGCGGCCTCGGTTACCGCTACGAAACCCGCCTGCTGCAGGCCAACGAGATGCACACCGTGGTCGGCTCCAGACGCTACGTCGGTGGTTTGATCGACATGGGTTCCGGCCATCTGCACCCGCTGAATCTGGCACTCGGAGAAGCCGCGGCAGCGCAGCAACTCGGGGTGAAGCTGTTCGAGCAATCGGCGGTCACCCGCATCGACTACGGCCCCGAAGTCCGGGTCCATACGGCACAAGGTTCGGTGCGGGCGAAGACCCTGGTGCTGGGCTGCAACGCGTATCTCAACAATCTGAATCCACAACTCAGCGGCAAAGTGCTGCCCGCCGGCAGCTACATCATCGCCACTGAACCACTGAGCGAAGAACAGGCCCACGCCCTGCTGCCACAGAACATGGCGGTCTGCGATCAACGGGTGGCGCTGGATTACTACCGGCTCTCGGCGGACCGTCGTCTGCTGTTCGGTGGCGCCTGCCATTATTCGGGGCGAGACCCGAAAGACATCGGCGCCTACATGCGGCCGAAGATGCTGGAAGTGTTCCCGCAGCTCGCATCGGCGAAGATTGATTATCAGTGGGGCGGGATGATCGGCATCGGTGCCAACCGTCTGCCGCAGATTGGCCGGCTAAGCGATCAGCCGAACGTGTATTACGCCCAGGCCTATTCCGGCCACGGCGTGAATGCCACGCACCTGGCGGGCAAGCTGCTGGCCGAGGCCATCAGCGGTCAGCACGGCGGTGGCTTCGATCTGTTCGCCAAAGTGCCACACATCACCTTCCCCGGCGGCAGGCATCTGCGCTCGCCGTTGCTGGCACTGGGGATGTTGTGGCATCGACTGAAAGAGTTGGTTTGATGATTTTGTAGCGTCTTTGAGGCCGCCATCGCTGGCAAGCCAGCTCCCACAAGGTCTGTGGTGGACACTGATTTTGTGAACACCACCACTAATGTGGGAGCTGGCTTGCCAGCGATGAGGTCAGCAAGGACAACGAAGATTTCAGATCCGCCAGAACGGCTTCAACCCCTCCTCCAGCGCCTGTTCGCGAGTCAGCCCGACATCCTTGAGCTGCTCCGGTGTCAGGCCCAGCAACGCTTTGCGCGTGTGCAGACGATGCCAGAACAGGCCCCAGCGACTCAGGCCGGACGGCGCGTTGCGCAGCATCTCGTTGCGCGCCCTGTCCTGTTGCCCCGCCTCCAGTTCCTGACTGTGTAACGTCAGCCGCACATCGCTCAAGCCGTTCATTTTTGTCGCTCCTGTTTACTTGGGTAGCCAGAGATTCCATGATGCGCGGGCCGACAAAAGCATTACAGATTCAACAAATCTGTATTATTTCCATACAGATTTGCTGTCTCCGGGACTGAATTGTCGATTTACGCCGCATCTGTACTGGTTTTTCGAATCACCTGCATCGAGGCAGTGCCATGACCCTGTATGTGAACCTCGCCGAGTTGCTCGGCACCCGCATCGAACAAGGCTTCTACCGTCCTGGTGATCGCCTGCCGTCGGTGCGCGCCTTGAGCGTAGAACATGGGGTCAGCCTGAGCACGGTGCAGCAGGCCTATCGAATGCTGGAAGACAGCGGCCTGGCCACGCCAAAGCCCAAATCCGGGTACTTCGTGCCGGTGGGCCGCGAGTTGCCGGAGCTGCCGGCCATCGGGCGTCCGGCCCAGCGCCCGGTGGAAATTTCCCAGTGGGATCAGGTGCTGGAACTGATTCGCGCCGTGCCGCGCAAGGACGTGGTGCAACTCGGTCGCGGCATGCCGGACATCTCGTCGCCGACGATGAAACCGCTGCTGCGCGGACTGGCCCGTATCAGCCGCCGTCAGGACATGCCTGGTCTGTATTACGACAACATTCACGGCACCCTCGAACTGCGCGAACAGATCGCCCGGCTGATGCTCGATTCGGGCTGCCAGTTGAGCGCCAGTGACCTCGTCGTCACCACCGGTTGCCACGAAGCGCTGTCCACCAGCATCCACGCGATTTGCGAGCCGGGTGACATCGTCGCGGTGGACTCGCCAAGCTTTCACGGCGCCATGCAGACCCTCAAAGGGCTGGGCATGAAAGCCCTGGAAATCCCCACCGACCCGCTCACCGGCATCAGCCTCGAAGCCCTGGAACTGGCGCTGGAGCAGTGGCCGATCAAGGTCATCCAGCTCACGCCCAACTGCAACAACCCCCTTGGCTACATCATGCCGGAGTCGCGCAAACGCGCGTTGTTGACGCTGGCTCAGCGTTTCGACGTGGCGATCATCGAGGACGACGTGTATGGCGAGCTGGCCTACACCTATCCGCGCCCACGTACGATCAAATCCTTCGACGAAGACGGCCGTGTGTTGCTGTGCAGTTCGTTCTCCAAGACCCTCGCGCCGGGGCTGCGTATCGGTTGGGTCGCGCCGGGTCGATACCTCGAGCGGGTGCTGCACATGAAATACATCAGCACCGGCTCCACCGCGCCACAACCGCAGATCGCCATCGCCGAGTTTCTGAAAGCCGGGCACTTCGAACCGCATTTGCGGCGGATGCGTACGCAATACCAGCGCAATCGCGACGTGATGATCGATTGGGTGACGCGATATTTCCCGGCCGGCACTCGCGCCAGCCGTCCGCAAGGCAGCTTCATGCTCTGGGTCGAACTGCCGGAAGGTTTCGACACGCTGAAACTGAATCGGGCACTGCACGATCAGGGCGTACAGATTGCCGTCGGCAGCATTTTTTCCGCCTCCGGCAAGTACCGCAATTGCCTGCGCATGAACTACGCTGCCAAGCCGACACCGCTCATCGAAGAAGCCGTGCGCAAAGTCGGGGCGGCGGCGATCAAGCTGCTCGCTGAAGCCGACTGACCTTTTTCCAGAGACCCGCGTCCATATGCCGACCCTTGCCGCCAATCGGAACGATCCTACGTGAGCTTCAGACAGCCCCTACTCGCTCTGCTGTTACTCGCCTCGTTCCTGGGCGGTTGCGCGACCCTCGACGTGCCGCGTGAGCCAAGCCAGGCATTGCCGGCCTCTGCATCGAGTTTCGGCCGCTCGATCCAGGCCCAGGCCGCACCGTACAAAGGCCAGTCCGGCTTTCGCCTGCTGTCCAACAGCACCGAAGCCTTCACCGCCCGTGCCGAGTTGATCCGCAACGCCCAGAGCAGCCTCGATTTGCAGTACTACATCGTCCACGACGGCATCAGTACGCGGATGCTGGTGGAAGAAGTGTTGAAAGCTGCCGACCGTGGCGTGCGGGTGCGCATCCTGCTGGACGACACCACCAGCGACGGCCTCGACCTGATCATCGCCACGCTGGCGGCGCATCCGAACATCCAGATCCGCCTGTTCAATCCATTGCACCTGGGCCGCAGCACCGGCGTGACCCGCGCCGCAGGGCGGCTGTTCAACCTGTCGCAGCAACACCGGCGGATGCACAACAAACTGTGGCTGGCGGACAACAGCGCCGCCATCGTTGGCGGGCGCAACCTGGGCGACGAGTACTTCGATGCCGAGCCCAACCTGAACTTCACCGACATCGACATGCTCAGCGTCGGGCCGGTGGCCGAACAGCTCGGGCACGGCTTCGATCAGTACTGGAACAGCGCCCTGAGCAAGCCGATCGAGGAATTTCTCTCCAGCAAGCCCTCGGCCAAAGATCTGCAGAACACCCGCACGCGCCTGGAAGAGTCCCTCGAAGAAACCCGCAAACAGAACCATGCGCTGTATCAGCAGTTGATGACCTTCACTACCCATCCGCGCATGGACATCTGGCGCCGGGAGTTGATCTGGGCGTGGAACCAGGCGCTGTGGGACGCCCCGAGCAAAGTGCTGGCGGACGGCGAGCCGGATCCGCAACTGCTGCTGACCACGCAACTGGCACCGGAGCTGCGGGGCGTCAGCAAGGAGCTGATGATGATTTCCGCCTACTTCGTGCCGGGTCAGCCAGGGCTGGTTTACCTGACTGGCCGTGCCGATGCGGGTGTTTCGGTGAGTCTGCTGACCAACTCGCTGGAAGCCACCGATGTGCCAGCGGTACACGGAGGTTATGCGCCGTATCGCAAGGCACTGCTGGAACATGGCGTGAAGTTGTATGAACTGCGGCGCCAGCCTGGGGATAACTTCGGCAGCGGCCCGCACCTGTTTTACAGCAAATCGTTTCGCGGCTCGGACTCCAGCCTGCACAGCAAGGCGATGATCTTCGACGGGAAAAAGGCGTTCATCGGTTCGTTCAATTTCGACCCCCGCTCGGTGCTGTGGAACACCGAAGTCGGGGTGCTGGTGGACAGCCCCGAACTGGCTGCCCATGTACGGGAACTGGCCTTGCAGGGCATGGCGCCAGCGCTCAGTTACGAGGCAAAACTTCAGGACGGGAAAGTCGTCTGGGTCACCGAGGACAACGGTCAGATGCACACGTTGACCAAGGAACCCGGCAGCTGGTGGCGGCGCTTCAATGCGTGGTTCAGCACCACGGTGGGGCTGGAGCGGATGCTGTAGCCGTCCGCCCCGGCTTGAACATCAGGCAGGCTCCGGCACCTTGCCGAACGCCCCTTGCCGCGACAGCAGAATCACCAGCCCGAACGCCCCGGCCGCCATGAACCACGGCAATGCGTGCCCGCTGATCCATTGGCTGCCCGCCCCCGCCGCCAACGGGCCAATCAGGCAACCCACACCCCACAGCTGCGCGACATGCGCATTGGCGCGCACCAGTGCGTCATCTCGATAGCGCTCGCCGATCAGGATCAGCGACAAGGTGAACAAGCCACCCGCACTGGCACCGAACAGCACCCACAGCGGCCAGATCAGCAGGGTGTCGATCAGCATCGGGATCGCCAGACTCGACAGCATCAGCACCACCGCGCAACCGGCGAACAAGGTCCGCCGCGACAGGTAGTCGGCCAGCGCACCGATGGGCAATTGCAGCAGCGCGTCGCCCACCACCACGGTGCTGACCATCGCCAGGGCGATTTCCGCCGTGAAGCCCTGCTGCAGGCAGTACACCGGCAACAGGGTCAGGATCATTGCCTCGAACGCGGCGAACAGCGACACCGCCCAGGCAATCGCCGGCAATTCGCGAGCGAAGCCCCACAGATCGCCGAAGGTCACGCTGCTGGCCTCGCTGCTCGGCGCACCACTGCGACCCAGCAACAGAAGTGGCGCAGCGATCAAAAGGCCGACACCCACCCAGAAGCCGTAATCATGCTCGGTACCGAGCGCACCCAGCAGCAACGGACCGGACAATTGGCTGAGCGCATAACTGCTGCCATACAGCGCCACCAATCGCCCGCGCCACTGCTCGACCACCAGTTGATTGATCCAGCTCTCGCCGAGGATGAAGACAATGGTCAGGATCACCCCGATCATCAGCCGCAGCACCAGCCAGATCGGATAACTTGGCAGCAGTGCCAGCAGGCCGATGGACAATGCCCCGCCCCACAGGCACAGGCGCATCAGATTCGCCGTGCCGAAGCGCGCAGCCAGATGACTGGAAACCTTCGCCCCCAGCAACACGCCAATGGCCGGCATCGCCGCCATCACGCCGATGGCGAACGAACCATAACCCCAGCCCTCCAGACGCAACGACACCAGCGGCATGCTGACGCCAAGGGCCAGGCCAACACTCAAGACAGACGCCAACACGGCGAAATACGTCGCCCAACGCATGGTCCACGCTCCTGTGGATAATTTTTATGTGCACACAAAACCAATGTGGGAGCGAGCCTGCTCGCGATAGCGGTGTCACACTCAACATTGATGTCGACTGTCACACCGCTATCGCGAGCAGGCTCGCTCCCACAGGGATCTCTGTTCGATTCGGGAGCCTGATTCACTCAGGCTCCCGTCAACGGTTTACAGCTTGATCCAGGTCGCCTTCAGCTCGGTGTATTTGTCGAACGCGTGCAGCGACTTGTCACGACCATTGCCCGACTGCTTGAAGCCGCCGAACGGTGCGGTCATGTCGCCGCCATCGTACTGGTTGACCCACACGCTGCCGGCACGCAGTGCCTTGGCGGTCAGGTGCGCCTTGGAGATATCCTGGGTCCAGACCGCTGCCGCCAGACCGTAAGGCGTGTCGTTGGCGATGTTGATCGCCTCCTCGGCGGTATCGAATGCAATGACCGACAGCACCGGGCCGAAGATTTCTTCCTGGGCAATCTTCATCGCGTTGCTCACGCCGTCGAAAATCGTCGGTTCGACGTAGGTGCCACCGGTTTCCTGAAGGATGCGCTTGCCGCCGGCCACCAGTTTGGCGCCATCGGTGTGGCCCGACTCGATGTAGGACAGTACGGTGTTCATTTGTTGAGTGTCGACCAGCGCACCGACGTTGGTGGCCGGATCCAGCGGATTGCCCGGTTTCCAGGCTTTCAGCGCCTCGATCACCATCGGCAGGAATTTGTCCTTGATCGAACGTTCGACCAGCAGACGCGAACCGGCGGTGCAGACTTCGCCCTGGTTGAAGGCGATGGCGCTGGCGGCGGATTCGGCGGCAGCTTGCAGGTCCGGCGCATCGGCAAACACGATGTTCGGGCTCTTGCCGCCGGCCTCCAGCCACACACGTTTCATGTTCGATTCACCGGAATAGATCATCAGTTGCTTGGCGATCTTGGTCGAACCGGTGAACACCAGGGTGTCGACATCGTTATGCAGAGCCAGCGCCTTGCCGACGGTGTGGCCGTAGCCCGGCAACACGTTCAGCACGCCTTTCGGGATGCCGGCTTCAACGGCCAGTTCGGCGATGCGGATGGCGGTCAGCGGGGATTTTTCCGACGGTTTGAGGATCACCGAGTTACCGGTCGACAGCGCCGGGCCGAGTTTCCAGCAGGCCATCATCAGCGGGAAGTTCCACGGCACGATGGCGCCGACTACGCCCACCGGCTCACGGGTCACCAGACCCAGTTGGTCGTGCGGGGTGGCGGCGACTTCGTCGTAGATCTTGTCGATCGCCTCACCGCTCCAGCTCAGGGCTTGGGCGGCTCCCGGAACGTCGATGTACAGCGAGTCGCTGATCGGCTTGCCCATGTCGAGGGTTTCGAGCAGGGCCAGTTCTTCGGCGTGCTGCTTGAGCAGGCCGGCGAAACGGATCATGGTGGCTTTGCGTTTGGTCGGCGCCAGGCGCGACCAGACACCGGAATTGAACGTAGCGCGGGCGTTTTCCACGGCACGCTGGGCGTCGGCGGCGTCACAGCTGGCAATCTTGCCCAGCAGACGGCCATCGACCGGGCTGATGCACTCGAAGGTCTCGCCGGAGACGGCATCGGTGTACTCGCCATTGAGGTAGGCGCGGCCTTCGATCTTCAAGTCGCGGGCGCGTTGTTCCCAGTCGGCACGAGTCAGGGTGGTCATTCGAGTGTCCTCCTCTTGTTGAATACGAACGCCGCGCGATCTTCGCCGGCGTCCTCAGGAATTCTGCCCGGCCAGCCTGTTTTCGGCCCAAGGCACCCGCCACCCTAAACCAGCGGCCGGGGTTGTTTCAATATATTTGACATAAGGCGGTTATACAGCCTTGCGGCGTTCAATTTAATCAACATAGACTTTGGCCCTTTCAAGCCACCGCGCCGTCATCACAGGAGAAAACAACAATGAACATCCAGAACGTCGTCGACATCAGCCTGACCATGGACCAGGCCGAGCGCTACCGCCCGGATCCGGCCAAAGTATTGAAGGGCGATCCCGAGCAGGCGGTGTTCAATCAATACGACAGCCCTTGCGGGCAAATGGGCGTTGGCGTGTGGGAAGGTGCAGTGGGTCAGTGGACGGTGAATTACACCGAACACGAATACTGCGAAATCCTCCAGGGCGTTTCGGTGCTGCGTGACGGCGAAGGCAATGCCAAGACTCTGCGTGTCGGCGACCGCTTCGTGATTCCGGCCGGTTTCCGTGGCACCTGGGAAGTGCTGGAGGCATGCCGCAAGGTCTATGTGATCTTCGAACAGAAGGCCTGAGGCCTTTCGCCAGGCAACAAAAAAGGCCCGTATCGTGAGATACGGGCCTTTTTCGTAAGTCGGGAAAAATCAATTACTTGATTTTGCCTTCCTTGTAGATCACGTGCTTGCGAACAACCGGATCATATTTCTTGATCTCGATTTTGTCCGGGGTAGTACGCTTGTTCTTGTCGGTAGTGTAGAAGTGACCAGTACCGGCGCTCGAAATCAAACGAATCAATTCACGCATGATTAGCTCCCTTAAATCTTGCCGTCGCGACGCAGCTCGGCCAGCACAACGCTGATGCCACGCTTGTCGATGATACGCATGCCTTTGGCGGAAACGCGCAGGCGTACGAAACGTTTCTCTTCTTCAACCCAGAAGCGGTGATGCTGCAGGTTCGGCAGGAAACGACGACGGGTTTTGTTGTTTGCGTGGGAAATGTTATTCCCGGTTACCGGACCCTTACCGGTAACTTGACATACTCTAGACATGCCTCAGCCCTCTAAAACCACATGCCCAACCCGGCATGGGTTGGCCGCTTAATCTCTAGTCATTGTGGCGCCAGGCGCCGCGATTCTTTAGAGGTCTTACCGGCTACACCTACAAGCGAAGGAACCGGGCCCCTAGAAAAGAGCGCTGCTTTATACCAGAAAGACCACGGAGCAACAACTTTCCGTGTGCAATGAATGGCTAAAAAGCCGCTTTTCCTGCCCGCAAGCGGCTTGGACAAAGGCTGGCGGCAATTTTTACCATTCGTCGAAGAAAACCGATCATACCCGCATTCGCGACTTTTCCTGCCGCCACTTCCGACAAATCCTCAGCCGCACAGCCCCGAAAATGCAAAAAGGGGATAGTCATTTGCAATCGCGACCACTAGGGTAGGCCTTTTCCAGACTGCACTTGCAGATGGGCCTTCGATCTGTAAAGGAAGCCGACCATGCGCCTCGCTGCCCTCCCCCTGCTGCTCGCCCCGCTCTTGCTGAGTCCCCTGGCCCAGGCCGCCGCCCTGAGCGTGTGCACCGAGGCCAGCCCTGAAGGGTTCGACGTGGTGCAGTACAACTCGCTAACCACCACCAACGCCTCGGCCGACGTGCTGATGAATCGCCTGGTGGACTTCGATACGACGACCGGCAAAGTGGTCCCAAGCCTGGCCGACAGCTGGGAAGTCAGCACCGACGGCCTGACTTATATATTCAAACTGCACCCGCAGGTGAAGTTCCACAGCACCGAGTACTTCAAGCCGACCCGCGAACTGACTGCCGAAGACGTCAAGTTCAGCTTCGACCGCATGCTCGACCCGGCCAACCCGTGGCACAAGGTTGCCCAGAGCGGCTTCCCGCACGCCCAGTCGATGCAGTTGCCGAGCCTGATCAAGAAGATCGACGCCCTCGACCCGCTGACCGTGCGCTTCACCCTCGATCACCCGGACTCTACGTTCCTCGCTACCCTGAGCATGGGGTTCGCCTCGATCTATTCCGCCGAATACGCCGACAAATTGCTGAAGGCCAACGCGACCGACAAGCTCAACAGCCAGCCCATCGGCACCGGCCCGTTCGTGTTCACCCGGTTCCAGAAAGACGCCTCGATCCGCTACAAAGCCAACCCGGACTACTTCGGCGGCAAACCTGCGGTGGACCCGCTGATCTTCGCCATCACCCCGGACGCCAATGTGCGCCTGCAAAAACTGCGGCGTAACGAGTGCCAGATTGCCCTGTCGCCAAAACCATTGGACGTACAGGCCGCGAAAGAAGAACCGACGCTGAAAATCGAAAAGACTGACGCGTTCATGACTGCATTCGTTGGCATCAACAGCCAGCATCCGCCATTGGACAAGCCTGAAGTGCGCCAGGCGATCAACCTCGCCTTCGACAAGGCCAACTACCTGAAAGCCGTGTTCGAAGACACCGCCGAACCCGCCAACGGCCCGTACCCGCCGAATACCTGGAGCTACGCGAAGAACCTGCCGGGTTACCCGCACGACGTGGCAAGAGCCAAGGCTTTACTGGCCAAGGCCGGGCTGAAGGACGGTTTCCAGACCACCATCTGGACGCGTCCGTCCGGCAGCCTGCTCAACCCGAACCCGAGCCTCGGCGCGCAACTGCTGCAATCGGACCTGGCGGAAATCGGCATCCAGGCGGAAATCCGTGTGATCGAATGGGGCGAGCTGATTCGTCGTGCCAAGGCTGGCGAGCATGACCTGCTGTTCATGGGCTGGGCCGGTGACAACGGCGACCCGGACAACTTCCTCACTCCGCAGTTTTCTTGTGCGGCGGTGAAGTCCGGCACCAACTTCGCCCGCTACTGCAACGCCGATCTGGACAAGCTGATCAGCGCCGGCAAGACCACCAGCGAGCAGGGCGTGCGCACCAAGCTCTATGAACAGGCGCAGGCGCAGATTCAGCAGCAGGCGCTTTGGCTGCCGCTGGCGCATCCGACAGCGTATGCGCTGACGCGTAAAGACGTGCAGGGTTACTCGGTGAGCCCGTTCGGGCGGCAGGATTACTCCAAGGTCACCCTCAAGTAATCCGCCCCGGCTTGCAGCGACTGCAGTCGCTGCAAGCTACATCCAGCCACACTCCGCCATCGACAACGGCTCGCCATCACCGACAATGAAGTGATCGAGCACCCGCACATCGATGAACTCCAAAGCCTTCTGCAATCGCTTGGTCAATAATCGATCAGCCTGACTGGGGTCGGTGTTACCCGACGGATGGTTATGACACAGGATCACAGCTGCCGCGTTGTTGGCCAACGAGCGCTTCACCACTTCGCGGGGATGCACCGCCGTGTTGTCGATCGAGCCGCGAAACAGCGTTTCAAAGGTCAGCACCTGATGTTTGGAGTCCAGAAACAGGCAGCCGAAAACCTCGTGCGGCTCGTGGCGCAGCATGGCCTTGAGGTAATCACGGACCACCTGTGGATTCTCCAGCGCCGTTTTCTGGCGCATGCGCTCGGCCAGATGTCGCCGCCCCATCTCCAGCACAGCCTGCAGTTGGGCAAACTTCGCCGGCCCCAGGCCCAATTGCTCGCTGAACGCGCCGAGATCGGCCTCCAGCAATGCCCGCAGGCTGCCGAACTGACTCAACAAGTGTCGCGCCAGATCCACCGCGCTTTTGCCGGATACGCCGGTGCGTAGAAAAATCGCCAGCAATTCGGCATCGGAAAGACTTCCCGAGCCCTGTTCCAACAGCTTCTCCCGCGGCCTTTCCGCCGCCGGCCAATCGCGAATACTCATACACATTCCTTGTCTGTGGGCGCCGCTGTTCCGTAGCGGTCGCTGTGATATCGTAGCCCATCTTTTTTGCGGGCGAATTCACCCTGGGGAGGGGGTTTCGCCACGCATGTCACCAACGAAATGAAAGGCAGACCTATGCAGCGGCTGTATCGGAAACGCATCGTTCTGGGCGTCGGCGGCGGTATCGCTGCCTACAAGAGCGCCGACCTTGTGCGCCGCCTGATCGATCAGGGCGCCGAAGTGCGCGTGGTCATGACCCGTGGCGGCAGCGAATTCATCACCCCGCTGACCATGCAGGCCCTGTCCGGCCACCCGGTTCACCTGGATCTGCTCGACCCGGCCGCCGAAGCGGCGATGGGCCACATCGAACTGGCCAAATGGGCCGATCTGGTGCTGATCGCCCCGGCCACCGCCGACCTGCTGGCCCGCCTGGCCCAAGGCATTGCCAACGATCTGCTGACCACACTGGTACTGGCCACTGACGCAATCGTCGCTGTCGCGCCGGCCATGAACCAGGCCATGTGGCGTGACCCGGCGACCCAGGCCAACCTGCAACTCCTTGAAAGCCGTGGCCTCAAGACCTTCGGCCCGGCCTCTGGCAGCCAGGCCTGCGGCGACGTCGGCATGGGCCGCATGATGGAAGCCACCGACCTGGCCCAGCTCGCGGCAGACTGCTTCCAGCGTCAGGCGCTGACCGGCAAGCACGTGGTGATCACCGCCGGTCCGACCCAGGAAAACATCGACCCGGTGCGCTACATCACCAACCACAGCTCCGGCAAAATGGGCTTCGCCCTGGCTGAAGCCGCGGTGGAAGCCGGCGCCCGCGTCACGCTGATCAGCGGCCCGGTGCATTTGCCGACGCCGGATCGCGTCACGCGTATCGACGTGGTCAGCGCCCGCGACATGCTCGCCGCCTGCGAAGCCGCGATCCCTTGCGACATCTTCATCGCCTCGGCGGCGGTCGCGGACTACCGTCCTGAAGTCGTCGCCCCGCAAAAATTGAAGAAAGACCCTACGAGCGGCGACGGCTTCGTCCTGCAAATGGTGCGCAACCCGGACATCCTGGCCACCATCGCGACCCGTCCCGACCGTCCGTTCAGTGTCGGCTTCGCCGCCGAGACCGAACACCTGCTCGACTACGCTGCACGCAAGCTGAAGGACAAGAATCTCGATCTGATCGTCGCCAACGACGTCGCCAACCCGAGCATCGGCTTCAACAGCGAAGAAAACGCCTGCAGCGTCATCGACCGTGGGCTGCACGCCACGGTTTTCGCCCAGACCAGCAAGAGCAAGATCGCTCGCCAGCTCGTCACTTTTATCGCCGAACGTCTGAACCAGGTTTAATTTACATGCACGCTTTGCAAGCCAAGATCCTCGACCCACGCATCGGTACCGAATTCCCGCTGCCGCAATACGCCACACCGGGCTCCGCCGGCCTCGACCTGCGCGCCATGCTGGAACAGGACATCGTGATCAAGCCGGGCGAAACCGTGCTGATCCCTACCGGGCTGTCGGTGTACATCGGCGACCCGAACCTCGCCGCACTGATCCTGCCGCGCTCGGGCATGGGCCATAAGCACGGCATCGTGCTGGGCAATCTGGTCGGCCTGATCGACTCCGATTACCAGGGCCCGCTGATGGTGTCCTGCTGGAACCGTGGCCAGACCGAATTCACCATGCCGGTCGGCGAACGTCTGGCGCAGCTGGTATTGGTGCCGGTGGTGCAGGCGCACTTCGAAATGGTTGAAGAGTTCGTCGAAACCGAGCGCGGCGCTGGCGGTTTCGGCCACTCCGGCACCAAGTAATCGGCTAAAAACCTGTCGTGGCGAGTGCGTGTTGCTTGCCACGAAATTCAAAATGTCATCTGCAAGGTTTAGCGCCGAAAATCAAGGCATTGGCAGGCCAAAGCCACGCCGGACAAGGCGTCATGGCCCTTTCACACCACGAACTCTCTGTGAAAACCGCCGTCATACCCTTCAGTTTGAGCCTGCCGCCGAGATGATTCGTCGGTGTGTCCCGCCACTTTCGAGATGGAGCATTTTCGCAGATGAGCACCCCCGCCCAAGTCGCCCCGAAGCTTCCCGACAGCATCTTCCGCGCCTATGACATTCGCGGCACCGTGCCGGAATTCCTCAATGCCGAAACCGCTTACTGGATCGGCCGCGCCATCGGCTCCCAGAGCCTGGCCCAGGGTGAACCGAACGTGTCCGTCGGCCGTGACGGCCGCCTGTCCGGCCCGGAACTGGTTGCCGAGCTGATCCGCGGCATCGCCGAAAGCGGCTGCCATGTCAGCGACGTCGGCCTGGTGCCGACCCCGGCTCTGTACTACGCCGCCAACGTGCTGGCCGGCAAATCCGGCGTGATGCTCACCGGCAGCCACAACCCGTCGAACTACAACGGCTTCAAGATCGTGATCGCCGGCGACACCCTCGCCAACGAACAGATCCAGGCCCTGCACGAGCGCCTCAAGACCGGCAACCTGAGCAGCGGCAAGGGCAGCGTGACCCAGGTCGAGATCCTCGACCGCTACACCACCGAAATCGTCCAGGACATCAAACTGGCCCGGCGCCTGAAAGTCGTGGTCGACTGCGGCAACGGCGCGGCCGGCGTGATCGCCCCGCAACTGATCGAAGCGCTGAACTGCGAAGTCATCCCGCTGTTCTGCGAAGTCGACGGCAACTTCCCGAACCACCACCCGGATCCGGGCAAGCCTGAAAACCTCGTCGACCTGATCGCCAAGGTCAAGGAAACCAAGGCTGACATCGGCCTGGCCTTCGACGGTGACGGCGACCGCGTCGGCGTGGTGACCAACACTGGCACCATCGTGTTCCCGGACCGTCTGCTGATGCTGTTTGCCCGCGACGTGCTGGCCCGCAACCCGGGCGCGGAAATCATCTTCGACGTCAAATGCACCCGTCGCCTGATTCCGCTGATCAAGGAATACGGCGGCCAGTCGCTAATGTGGAAGACCGGTCACTCGTTGATCAAAAAGAAAATGAAACAGTCCGGCGCATTGCTGGCCGGCGAAATGAGCGGGCACATCTTCTTCAAGGAACGCTGGTTCGGTTTCGACGACGGCATTTACAGCGCCGCACGGCTGCTGGAAATCCTCAGCAAGGAAAAATCCGACGCGGAAACGCTGTTCGCGACCTTCCCGAACGATATTTCCACGCCGGAAATCAATATCCATGTGACCGAAGAGAGCAAATTCAGCATCATTGATGCACTGCACGATGCGCAGTGGGGTCCAGGCGCCGACCTGACCACCATTGACGGCGTGCGGGTCGATTACGCCAAAGGCTGGGGCCTGGTGCGCGCCTCCAACACCACACCGGTGCTGGTGCTGCGCTTCGAGGCCGATGACGAGGCTGAATTGCAGCGCATCAAGGCTGTGTTCCATGCCCAGTTGAAACGCGTTGCACCTGATCTCCAACTACCGTTCTGATTCACCCGGAGCCCTGAATGACCCTCGAACGCGAAGCCGCCGCCCAAACCGCCAAGGTCCTGTCCGAAGCGTTGCCTTACATCCGACGTTATGTCGGCAAGACCCTGGTGATCAAATACGGCGGCAACGCGATGGAAAGCGAGGAGCTGAAAACCGGCTTCGCCCGCGACATCGTCTTGATGAAAGCCGTGGGCATCAACCCGGTCGTGGTTCACGGCGGCGGCCCGCAGATCGGTGATCTGCTCAAGCGCCTGTCGATCGAAAGCCACTTCGTCGACGGCATGCGCGTCACCGATGCGGCGACCATGGACGTGGTGGAAATGGTCCTCGGCGGCCAGGTCAACAAAAGCATCGTCAACCTGATCAACCGTCACGGCGGCAGCGCCATCGGCCTGACCGGCAAAGACGCCGGGCTGATTCGTGCGAAGAAACTCACCGTCACCCGCCAGACCCCGGAGATGACCCAGCCGGAAATCATCGACATCGGCCAGGTGGGCGAAGTGGTCGGGATCAACACCGAACTGCTGAACCTGCTGGTCAAAGGCAACTTCATTCCGGTGATCGCGCCAATTGGCGTGGGTGAAAACGGCGAGTCGTACAACATCAACGCCGACCTGGTGGCCGGTAAAGTCGCCGAAGCGCTGAAAGCCGAGAAGCTGATGCTGCTGACCAACATTGCCGGCCTGATGGACAAGTCGGGCAAGGTCCTGACCGGCCTGAGCACCCAGCAGGTCGATGACCTGATCGCCGACGGCACCATCTACGGCGGCATGCTGCCGAAGATCCGCTGCGCACTGGAAGCGGTTCAGGGCGGCGTGGGCAGCTCGCTGATCATCGACGGTCGTGTACCGAACGCGATCCTGCTGGAAATCTTCACTGACACCGGTGTGGGCACGCTGATCAGCAATCGCAAGCGTCCGTAAGCAATCGCAAAAATAAAAAGACCCCGCTCAGCCTGACTGAGCGGGGTCTTTTTTTGCCTGGAAGAAGCGATCAGACGCCGAACTGAGCGCGATAGGCTTCAACGGCTGGCAGGTGCTGCTTGAGCTGCGGATCGTCTGCCAGGAATTCCAGCACCTGGTTCAACGACACGATGCTGATGACCGGAATGCCGAAGTCACGCTCGACTTCCTGGATTGCCGACAGCTCACCGTTGCCGCGCTCCTGACGGTTCAGGGCGATCAGCACGCCAGCGGCCTTGGCGCCGTCCTGGGAAGCGATGATCTGCATCACTTCACGGATCGCGGTGCCAGCGGTGATCACGTCGTCGATGATCAGCACTTCACCGGTCAGCGGTGCGCCAACCAGGCTGCCGCCCTCGCCGTGGGCCTTGGCTTCCTTGCGGTTGAAGCACCATGGCAGGTCACGGTTGTGGTGTTCGGCCAGTGCCACGGCAGTGGTTGCCGCCAGCGGGATGCCTTTGTAGGCCGGGCCGAACAGCACGTCGAACGGAATACCGCTCTCGGCGATGGCTGCGGCGTAGAAACGACCCAGCTGCGCCAGTGCAGAACCCGAGTTGAACAGGCCGGCGTTGAAGAAGTAAGGACTGGTGCGTCCGGACTTCAGGGTGAACTCACCGAAGCGCAAAACGCCGCGATCGATGGCAAAACGAATGAAATCGCGCTGATACGCTTGCATGAAAAAAACCCCAAATACCACGGATTTAGCTAATTAGCTTGACGCCGTGTATCATACACGCACGCGATTTTTGGGGCCATTTATGCGGATCATCAGTGTGAACGTCAATGGTATTCAGGCTGCAGTCGAGCGCGGTTTGCTCAGTTGGCTGCAAGCACAGAATGCCGACGTCATCTGCCTGCAGGACACCCGTGCCTCCGCCTTTGAACTGGATGACCCAGCCTTCCAACTGGACGGCTACTTCCTTTATGCCTGCGATGCTGAAGTCCCTGCCCAAGGCGGCGTGGCTTTGTATTCGCGGTTGCAACCGAAGGCTGTCATCAGCGGTCTCGGTTTCGAGACGGCCGACCGCTACGGGCGCTACCTGCAAGCAGATTTCGACAAAGTCAGTATTGCCACCTTGCTGCTTCCTTCGGGGATGAACGGCGATGAGGACTTGAACCAGAAGTTCAAGCTCATGGACGACTTCGGCAAGTACCTGGACAAACAGCGGCGCAAACGTCGCGAGTACATTTATTGTGGCTCGCTGTACGTCGCGCAGCAGAAGCTCGACATCAAGAACTGGCGCGACAGCCAGCAATCCCCGGGCTTCCTGGCGCCAGAACGCGCCTGGATGGACGAGATTGTCGGCAACATGGGCTACGTCGATGCCCTGCGCGAAGTCAGCCGCGAAGGCGACCAGTACAGCTGGTGGCCGGACAACGAACAGGCCGAAATGCTGAATCTGGGCTGGCGCTTCGACTACCAGATCCTGACCCCGGGCCTGCGGCGCTTTGTGCGCAGCGCACGCCTGCCGCGTCAGCCTCGGTTCTCGCAGCACGCGCCGCTGATCGTTGACTACGACTGGACGCTGACCATCTAAGCGTCGTTTCGCAGTAGAAAAAATGCCCGTATCGCAGGATACGGGCATTTTTTATGGGTCGCGTTAGACAGCAGCGAAGAACGGCAGCGCCAGGTACAACTTGATCACGATGACATTGATGATATCGATGAAAAATGCCCCCACCATCGGCACGACCAGAAACGCTATCTGCGAAGGTCCGTAACGCTGCGTCACCGCTTGCATGTTGGCGATGGCGGTCGGCGTCGCACCAAGGCCGAAACCGCAATGTCCGGCCGCCAGTACTGCCGCGTCGTAGTTGCGCCCCATCACCCTGAACGTCACGAACACCGCGAACAGCGCCATGACCAGTGTCTGTACCGCCAGAATGATGAAGATCGGCAACGCCAGCGCTGCCAGGTCCCACAGCTTGAGCGACATCAGCGCAATCGCCAGAAACAGCGACAGGCTGACGTTGCCCAGCACCGAGACTTCCCGCTCGAAGACCTGATACAGACCAAACGCCGAGAGGCCGTTGCGCAGCACGACGCCCACGAACAAGACACATACGAATGTCGGCAACTCGAATGCCGTGCCATGCAACAGCCCGTTCAGCAGAGTGCCGACCAGCAGGCTGACCGCGATCAGCGCCAGGGTTTCGATGAACGAGAATGGCGTGATCGAACGCTCCTTGTTCGGCTGCTCAAAACCCTTTGGCAGGCGCGGCGCCTTCTGCGCGTGGCAACCCGGCACCTCGACCCGCTTGATCAGCAGACGGGCAACCGGCCCACCGATCAGCCCACCCAGCACCAGACCGAATGTCGCCGAGGCTATCGCCAGCTCGGAGGCCGAAGCCAGACCGTATTTCTCGCTGAACACCGTTCCCCACGCGGCGCCGGTTCCGTGACCACCGGCCAGCGTGATGGAGCCCGTCAACAGACCCATCAGCGGATCGAGCCCCAGCATTGTGGCGAGTCCGATACCCATGGCGTTCTGCAGGATCAGCAGGCCGGTGACCGCCAATAGAAATATCCCGACTACGCGACCGCCCTTCTTCAGGCTGGCGAAGTCTGCACTCAGACCGATAGTGGCAAAAAACGCCAGCATCAGCGGCGCCTGCAACGAGGTATCGAATCGAACTTCTATATCGAGCGCTCGCAACACCAGAAGAACCAGAGCAATCAACAGGCCACCCGCGACAGGTTCGGGAATATTGAAATTGCGCAGTACACCAACACGGGTAACAAGACCACGCCCCAGCAGAAGTACAAGGGAAGCGGCCACGAGCGTGCCGTAAAAATCGAGCTGAATCATCTGGATTATTCTTGGCTATATAGTCGGAGGCGAACTTTTCCCTGGATACGCCTCACGAATCGGCTGGCTGTTTCAACACTGGAAACACTGGAATTCAAGAGCCTTCGATGGCCTGAATATATCGAAATATTTCTGAAGGAATATGACGTGCGACAACCTTAACAAGCGCAAAGTCATGCTGCCAATGACCTTTGGCCGCCTCAAGGCATTGCAGTTGTGACTAAAAATGTAAGGCTGATGAATAAGTAAAATATTCCCTGCCATTCATCGCAGGCAGACTATTCCTACAATCAGTGCAGGTTTATGTAGTTGCAAAAAAGCCCTGACAAGTCAGGGCTTTTAAACATGCAGAACTAATTATTCCAACATGCACATTTCGGCTGAAGGCTACTTTATCAAGCGCCAGGTAAACGGATAACGGTACGGAAAACCTTCATTGGCTTTTACGCCACCGATGATCGTCAACACCAGTGCGCCGATGGCAAGCAGGCCGAACAGCACGAACCCGATGATCAGCACCATCAGCAGGAAGCAGATCATCGAAGCAATCGCCACGGTGATCTGAAAATTCAGCGCTTCCTTGCCCTGGGCATCGATAAACGGATCCGTCTCGCGCTTCATCTGCCACAGGATCAAAGGCCCGATCAGCGTGCCGAACGGAACCCAGATCCCCAGCAAGGCGGACAAGTGACAAAACATCGCCCACTGGCGAACCTCGTGGCTCGGCTTGGGCAGCAACTCTTGCTCATCACTCATCGCGTCCTCCTTGCGGGTTACGAACCGGCTCAGTCGGCCAGTGCAGCCGTTTGCAGTTCGAAGATCTCGTTCATGCCTTTCTTGGCCAGCTCCAGCATCGCGGTCAGCTCTTCAGGCTGGAACGGTGCGCCTTCGGCAGTGCCCTGCACTTCGATGAAGCCGCCGGTGCTGGTCATCACCACGTTCAGGTCGGTCTCTGCGGCGGAGTCTTCAAGATAGTCCAGATCCAGCACTGGCTCGCCCTGGTACATGCCCACGGAAACGGCACCGATCATTTGCTTGAGCGGGTCGCCGCCTTTCAGGCCGCCGCGCTTCTTGATGACTTTCAGGGCATCGACCAGCGCAACCATGGCGCCGGTGATCGACGCGGTGCGGGTACCGCCGTCGGCCTGGATCACGTCGCAGTCGACGTACAGGGTGACGTCGCCCAGCTTGGACATGTCCAGCGCGGCGCGCAGGGAACGACCGATCAGGCGCTGGATTTCCAGGGTGCGGCCGCCCTGCTTGCCACGGCTCGCTTCCCGCTGGTTACGCTCGCCGGTGGCGCGCGGCAGCATGCCGTACTCGGCGGTCAGCCAGCCTTGGCCCTGACCTTTGAGGAAACGCGGTACGCCGTTCTCGACGCTGACGGTGCAGATGACTTTGGTATCACCGAATTCGACCAGTACCGATCCCTCGGCGTGCTTGGTGTAGTTGCGGGTAATGCGGATCGAGCGGAGCTGATCGGCAGCGCGACCACTTGGACGTTTCATAGGAGATACCTGTACTGGGGACGGAAAACTGCGGAGCATTATAGAGCTGCGCACCGCGCCTGGGCACTGCCTAAAAATTCCGGCCGTCGATCCAGGGCCCTGAAACGCGCTTCGCCGACGGCCTGCAGCCCTTTGTCACACCGTGTGTTTGGGCGCATCTGCCGCACTGCGCTACAATCCTGCGCCTTTGCTGCCAGTCGGCTTAAATTCATTGATATCGAGCTGCGAAGCTTCAATTCGCGCCGATCTGTATCGCGAGGTCACCCCATGGTGCACAGCATGACCGCCTTCGCCCGCGTCGAAAAAGCTGGCGTTCAGGGCACCCTGAGCTGGGAGCTGCGCTCGGTCAACAGCCGCTACCTGGAACCCCACCTGCGCCTGCCGGAATCGTTTCGCGACCTCGAAGGCGCCGTCCGCGAAGCCCTGCGTCAGGGCCTGTCGCGCGGAAAACTGGAATGCACCCTGCGCTTCACCGAGGAAAGCACCGGCAAGCCACTGCAAGTGGATCGCGAGCGCGCTGCACAACTGGTCGCTGCTGCCGAGACCGTCGCCGGCCTGATCAAGAACCCGGCGGCGCTGAATCCGCTGGAAGTGCTGGCCTGGCCGGGCGTGCTGGTCGCCGACGCCACCGACCCGCAGGCCTTGAACGCGGAAGCGCTGGCCCTGTTCAATCAAGGCCTGAAAGACCTCAAGGCCGGCCGCGAGCGCGAAGGCGCGGAGCTGGCACGCCTGATCAACGATCGCCTGACCTCCATCGAGGAAGACGTGGTGACCCTGCGCGAACTGGTTCCGCAGATGCTCGCCACCCAACGCCAGAAAGTCCTCGACCGCTTCGCCGACATGAAGGCCGAGATGGACCCGCAGCGCCTGGAACAGGAAATGGTCATGCTCGCGCAAAAGAGCGACGTGGCTGAAGAACTGGATCGCCTGAGCACCCACATCATCGAAGTTCGCCGGGTGCTGAAATCCGGCGGTGCCGCCGGTCGGCGCCTGGACTTCCTGATGCAGGAGCTCAACCGCGAAGCCAACACACTGGGCTCCAAGGCCTTCGACCCGCGCAGCACCCAGGCGGCGGTCAACCTGAAGGTGTTGATCGAGCAGATGCGCGAACAAGTGCAGAATATTGAGTAAGGCAACAGACATGACCCATAGCACCGGCACCCTGTACATCATTTCCGCCCCTTCGGGCGCGGGCAAGAGCAGCCTGGTCAAAGCCCTGACCGACGCCAACCCGGAAATCCGCGTCTCGATTTCCCACACCACCCGTGCCATGCGCCCGGGCGAAGTGGATGGCGTGAACTATCACTTCGTGAGCCGCGAAGAGTTCGTGAAGATGGGCGAGCACGGCGACTTCCTCGAACGCGCCGAAGTCTTCGGCAACTTCTACGGCACCTCGCAAAGCCGCCTGCAGCAGACCCTGGACGAAGGTCACGACCTGATTCTGGAAATCGACTGGCAAGGCGCCGAGCAGGTGCGCAAGCTGATGCCCCAGGCCCGTTCGATCTTCATTCTTCCGCCATCGCTGCAGGCCCTGCACCAGCGCCTGACCAACCGCGGCCAGGACAGCGACGAAATCATTGCCGGCCGGATGCGCGAAGCCGTCAGCGAGATGAGCCACTACGTCGAGTACGACTACCTGATCATCAACGACGATTTCGCCCACGCGCTGGACGATCTGAAAGCGATTTTCCGCGCCAATCAGCTGCAACAGAAACGCCAGCAAGTGCGTTTCGGCAAATTGCTGGCTGAATTGCTGGGCTGAAACAGCACTTCCCAAAACCGCTGCAAGGGCTTTACATTGGTGCTTGCAGCGCGTTGAAGAGTCTGGTCAAAAAATCAGCGCTTCCCTAATCGCTGGTGATTTTTTAAACTGTTGAGTCCGCTCGCCCAACCGGGCAGCGCGCATATTGCATTCGCTCCGAGGAATACCATGGCCCGCGTAACCGTTGAAGACTGCCTAGAACACGTGGAAAACCGCTTTGAGCTGGTCATGCTCTCTACCAAGCGTGCCCGTCAACTGGCCACCGGCGGCAAAGAGCCCCTGGTACAGTGGGAAAACGACAAACCGACCGTAGTTGCGCTGCGTGAAATCGCTGAAGGCCTGATGAGCTACGAGTTCATCGCCGAGCAGGAAATCGTCCACGAAGACCCGGTCTTCGCTGCGTTCGAGGACGAGTCCAACGAGGCCGTCTAAGCCTATGCCTGGTCGACGTAGCACGGCGCGGGATCACAGCCTACGGCAGGAGTTATCATGCCGAGCATAGACGCCCTCGCCGATCGCTTATCGACCTACCTCGGCAACGACCAGGTCAACCTGGTCCGCCGAGCGTATTTCTACGCCGAACAAGCCCACGACGGCCAACGCCGCCGCAGCGGCGAGGCGTACGTCACGCATCCCCTTGCCGTGGCAAACATTCTTGCCGACATGCACATGGACCATCAGAGCCTGATGGCCGCGATGCTGCATGACGTGATCGAAGACACCGGTATCGCCAAGGAAGCGCTGCAAGCGCAGTTCGGTGAAACCGTGGCCGAACTGGTCGACGGGGTCAGCAAACTGACCCAGATGAACTTCGAGACCAAGGCCGAAGCCCAGGCTGAAAACTTCCAGAAAATGGCCATGGCCATGGCACGCGACATTCGCGTGATCCTGGTCAAGCTCGCCGACCGCCTGCACAACATGCGCACGCTGGAAGTGCTGTCCGGTGAAAAACGCCGGCGCATCGCCAAGGAAACCCTCGAGATCTACGCGCCCATCGCCAACCGACTGGGCATGCACGCAATCCGCATCGAGTTCGAAGACCTCGGCTTCAAGGCCATGCACCCGATGCGTTCCGCGCGTATCTACCAGGCGGTCAAGCGCGCCCGGGGCAACCGCAAGGAAATCGTCAACAAGATCGAAGAATCCCTTGGCCACTGCCTCGCCATCGACGGCATCCAGGGTGAAGTCAGCGGTCGCCAGAAACACCTCTACGGCATCTACAAGAAAATGCGCGGCAAGCGTCGGGCCTTCAACGAGATCATGGACGTCTACGCGTTCCGGATCATCGTCGACAAGGTCGATACCTGCTACCGCGTGCTGGGTGCTGTACATAATTTGTACAAACCATTGCCGGGTCGCTTCAAGGATTACATCGCGATCCCCAAGGCCAACGGCTATCAGTCGCTGCACACCACGCTGTTCGGCATGCACGGTGTACCGATCGAGATCCAGATCCGCACCCGCGAAATGGAAGAGATGGCCAACAACGGCATTGCCGCCCACTGGCTGTACAAATCCAGCGGCGACGAGCAGCCGAAAGGCACCCATGCCCGGGCCCGTCAGTGGGTCAAAGGCGTGCTGGAAATGCAGCAACGTGCCGGCAACTCGCTGGAATTCATCGAGAGCGTGAAGATCGACCTGTTCCCGGACGAGGTCTACGTGTTCACGCCCAAAGGCCGGATCATGGAGCTGCCCAAAGGCTCCACGGCGGTCGACTTTGCCTACGCGGTGCACACCGACGTCGGCAACAGCTGCATCGCTTGCCGGATCAACCGTCGTCTCGCGCCGCTGTCCGAACCGCTGCAAAGCGGCTCCACGGTCGAGATCGTCAGCGCCCCCGGCGCACGGCCGAACCCGGCGTGGCTCAATTTCGTGGTCACCGGCAAGGCGCGGACCCACATCCGCCACGCGCTGAAACTGCAACGCCGCTCCGAATCCATCAGCCTCGGCGAACGCCTGCTGAACAAGGTGCTCAACGGTTTCGACAGCGCGCTGGAACAGATTCCGGCCGAACGCGTGAAGGCGATGCTCACCGAGTACCGCCTCGAACTGATCGAAGATTTGCTGGAAGACATCGGCCTGGGCAACCGCATGGCCTACGTCGTCGCACGCCGCCTGCTGGGCGAAGGCGAACAATTGCCAAGCCCGGAAGGCCCGCTGGCGATTCGCGGCACCGAAGGTCTCGTGCTCAGCTACGCCAAGTGCTGCACGCCGATCCCGGGCGACCCGATTGTCGGTCACCTGTCGGCGGGCAAAGGCATGGTCGTGCACCTGGACAACTGCCGCAACATCAGCGAAATCCGCCACAACCCGGAAAAATGCATCCAGCTCTCGTGGGCCAAGGATGTCACCGGCGAATTCAACGTCGAACTGCGCGTCGAGCTGGAACACCAGCGCGGCCTGATCGCCCTGCTGGCCAGCAGCGTCAACGCGGCCGACGGCAATATCGAGAAAATCAGCATGGATGAGCGCGATGGTCGCATCAGCGTCGTCCAGTTGGTGGTCAGCGTCCACGACCGTGTGCACCTGGCCCGCGTGATCAAGAAACTGCGCGCACTGACCGGGGTGATCCGCATCACCCGCATGCGTGCCTGAGCCCACCATTACAAGGAGTCATACATGACCAAGACCGTTATCACCAGCGACAAGGCCCCGGCCGCCATCGGCACTTACTCCCAGGCGATCAAGGCTGGCAACACTGTCTACATGTCGGGCCAGATCCCGCTGGACCCGAAAACCATGGAACTGGTCGAAGGCTTCGAAGCCCAGACCGTCCAGGTCTTCGAGAACCTGAAAGCCGTGGCCGAAGCCGCCGGCGGTTCGTTCAAGGACATCGTCAAGCTGAACATCTTCCTCACCGACCTGAGCCACTTCGCCAAGGTCAACGAGATCATGGGCAAGTACTTCGACCAGCCGTACCCGGCCCGCGCCGCCATCGGCGTGGCTGCCCTGCCAAAGGGTTCGCAGGTTGAAATGGATGCCATTCTGGTCATCGAGTAATGCGCACGGCGCGGCCCTTCAGGTCGCGCCGACTGCTCTGCGGTAAAGAAAAGGTTTTGAAAGGATTCCACCATGCGCAAAGCGCTTGCTCTCTCGCTGCTCGCCATTTTCCTCGGCGGTTGCGCCAGCAACCCTGCCGACCGTGACATCAGCGGCACCTGGATCAATCAGGTCGCCATCGATGCCGCCGCCAAGGGCGGCCCCCTGCGTGAAGCGCTTCAGGCCTATGGCCCGAACCTGGAATGGGACATCAACACCAAGGCCGGCCAGGCCCGCTATACCAACGGTTTCGAGAACGTCGAAGGACGGCTGCAGGGCGAACAGTCCGGCGCCTGGAAAGTCGACTTCTACGGCAGCTCCGGCAGCGAACTGAAACGCGACGGCGGCCAGTTGCATCAGGCTGCCAGCGAAAACGAACCCCAGCAGCTCTTCGATCGCGCGCAGATTCCGGTGCCGGAAGGCGCACCGATCGGCGCCAGCTTCGAACGTGCGCTGTATTCAGCCTACCTGGGCGGCAACTGGACCATCGCCAGCGGTCAGGGCGAAGGTGCTACCGTGCAATTCCAGGCTGACGGACAAGTCTCCGGCCTGCCGGGTGCCGACCGCTATGCCTTGTGCCTGGCGGGCGACTGCGCATCGATGAGCAGCGGTAACGACAGCATGTGGCTGCAGCAGAACGGCCAGGGCAACAACTGGATCTTCGTGCGCAAGGGCAAGGAACTGGAAATTTTGCAGGCCGTGAACACGGCACTGGCGGATGAACAACCGCAGTTCAGCCCGGGTGAACGCAAGTGGTTGCTCGAGAAGCAGTGATCTGCGCTTGAGACAAAAAAGGCGGAAGCAAGTCATTGCTCCCGCCTTTTTTACACCCGCAAGTCAGCAGCGACCTTCAAGAATCGCGGCATACCCCTCGCGATAACTCGGATACATCGGCACCCAGCCCAACGCTTTCGCCCGGGCATTGCTGCAACGTTTGCTGCCGGTTCGACGCACGCTCTCGTCTTCCGACCATTCGGTGATACCCAGATACTCACGCAACCAGGCAACGACTTCGGCCAGCGGCGCCGGCGCATCGTCCACGCCGATGTAGACGTCATCAAGCGCCACACCCTTGCGATCCGCCTCCAGCAGGAACGCCATCAGGCCCGCCGCATCATCGGCATGGATGCGATTGCCATACAGCGGCGGATCGACCGCCACGCGATAGCCACGACGCACCTGGGTCAGCAGCCATTCACGGCCCGGGCCGTAAATGCCGGTCAGACGCACGATGCTCGCGGGAATGCCGCTGTTGAGCGCAACCTGCTCGGCCTCCAGCATCACCCGACCGGAATAACCGGCAGCAACGGTCTCGGATTTTTCATCCACCCATTCCCCATCCTGCTGCCCGTAGACACTGCTGCTGGAAACGAACAGCAGCCGATCCGGCACTTGCCCGTAATCGTCCAGCCAGCCCAGGACATGCTGCAAACCCTGCACATAAGCCGCGCGATAACCGGCTTCGTCGTGCTCGGTCGCCGCCGCGCAATACACCAGGTAATCCACGGCACCGACCGGCCAGGTCTCGGGGCAGTCTTCATTGAACAAGTCACCGGCCACACCGATAACGCCTTCCGGCAAACGTGAAACATTGCGGCGCAGGCCATACACCTGAAAGCCGGCAGCCAGCAATTGCGTGGCCAGACGGCTGCCGACATCACCGCAACCGGCGATCAAAACAGAGGGCGCGGACATCAAAAATCTCCCATCGGAAAGCGACAGACTAGCCCTGGCAGGGGACGAGCGGCTAGCAATGAAGGAAAAAAAGCAACTCTATTACTTCTGTTAACAAGAATTACTTGCAATAATGCACGTCACTTTTGTTCTCGGCCTCACGAGGCCTGGAAGAGCATCACCGTTTTTCTACCTCAGGTCCGGCCAGCATGACACGCATTCAAACCCCCGCTTCGCCAACCAACCGACCTCGCGCCTGGAGCGCGGTGGCTGCCCTGCTGCTCAGCCTGATGCTGGCGCCAACCGCCGCTTTCGCTGACGCCCAGGCGCCGGCCACTCCAGCCGCCCACGAGCAGACTGCACCGGCAGCCCCTGCCGCCGCGCCGGCCGCGACCGACCCGGTTCAGGCCGTGGACGCCAGCGCCGAAGACGCACCTGAAGTCCTCGAAGCCGACAACACCCTGGGCATGGCCCACGACCTGTCGCCATGGGGCATGTACCAGAACGCCGACATCATCGTGAAGATGGTGATGATCGGCCTGGCCATCGCTTCGATCATCACCTGGACCATCTGGATTGCCAAAGGCTTCGAGCTGATGGGCGCCAAGCGTCGTCTGCGTGGCGAAATCGCTGCCCTGAAAAAAGCCGCCACCCTTAAAGAAGCCAGCGCCACCGCGGCGAAGGAAGGCACCCTCGCCAACCTGCTGGTGCACGACGCCCTCGAAGAGATGCGCCTGTCGGTCAACTCCCGCGAGAAAGAGGGCATCAAGGAACGCGTCAGCTTCCGCCTCGAGCGCTTGGTAGCCGCCTGTGGCCGCAACATGAGCAGCGGCACCGGCGTACTCGCCACCATCGGTTCCACCGCGCCGTTCGTCGGTCTGTTCGGCACCGTGTGGGGCATCATGAACAGCTTCATCGGCATCGCCAAAACCCAGACCACCAACCTCGCCGTCGTGGCCCCGGGTATCGCTGAAGCGCTGCTGGCCACCGCACTGGGTCTGGTCGCTGCGATTCCTGCCGTGGTCATCTACAACGTGTTCGCCCGCTCCATCGCCGGTTACAAGGCTCAGGTGTCCGATGCGTCGGCAGAAGTCCTGTTGCTGGTCAGCCGCGACCTCGACCACCAGCCTGAGCGCAACAGCTCGCAGCCGCACATGGTCAAAGTGGGGTAATCGGCCATGGGCCTGCATTTGAAAGAAGGCGCAGACGACGATCTGGCCGAGAACCACGAAATCAACGTCACGCCGTTCATCGACGTGATGCTGGTGCTGTTGATCATCTTCATGGTGGCTGCCCCGCTGGCCACTGTGGACATCAAGGTCGACCTGCCTGCCTCGACTGCCAAACCGGCGCCGCGGCCAGAGAAACCGGTGTTCCTCAGCGTGAAGGCTGACCAGCGCCTGTACATCGGTGACGACGAAGTCAAAGCCGAAACCCTCGGCGCCGTGCTCGACGCCAGGACCCATGGCAAGAAAGACACCACCATCTTCTTCCAGGCCGACAAAGGCGTGGATTACGGCGACCTGATGAGCGTGATGGACAAGTTGCGCAGCGCCGGTTACCTGAAAGTTGGTCTGGTCGGCCTCGAGAGCGCAGTCAAGAAATGATCACGACGCGCCATAAGCTGACGCGTTACAGCGGTAGCCTGGCCGTGGTGCTGGGCGTTCACGCGCTGGCCATCGCGCTGGCGCTGAACTGGACCGCCCGCCCGCCCATCGAACTGCCGCCGCAGGCAATGATGGTCGAGCTGGCACCGGTTCCGGCCCCGCCACCGCCTGCACCGCCGAAAGTCGTCACGCCACCGCAGCCACCGGCTCCGGTCGAAGAACTGCCGATCCCGAAACTGGCCGAAGCCCCCAAGGCAGAGATTGCCGTACCCAAGCCGAAGCCAAAACCCAAGCCAAAGCCGCAACCGCCAAAACCGGTTGAGAAGAAACCGGAGCCGGTGAAGGAAAAACCTTCCGAGGAAAAACCGGCGGAGCCTCAGCAGACCCAGGCGCCGACGGAGAAATCCGCCCAGCCGGCGCCGGGCCCGTCGCCAGCACAACTGGCGGCCAAGGCCAGTTGGCAAGGCACCCTGCTCGCGCATTTGCAGAAGTACAAGAAGTACCCGGCAAGCGCGCAGGCACGGGGCAAGGAAGGCTTGAACCGGCTGCGTTTCGTGGTCGATGGCGAAGGCAACGTATTGTCGTTCGAACTGGTGGGCCGCTCCGGCAACGCCGATCTGGACCGGGCCACCCTGGACATGATCCGCCGCGCCCAACCGCTGCCCAAGCCACCGGCCGACATGTTGACCAATGGCTCGATCGAAATTGTTGCGCCGTTTGTTTACTCGCTGGAACGTCGCCGCTGATCTGCACTGGCAGAACACGGCTCGATCCCGCCAGAAAGGCACCGAAAGGTGCCTTTCTCATATCTGCCAACGGCTAACCGGCATTGCCCGGTGTCGCATTCATCACTCAGTCTGATAACGTGCGTCTATCGATTGCAGCCGGTATGCTTGGCCCGCATCTTCATGGACGCTTGCTATGACTCTCACAGAATTACGCTACATCGTTACCCTCGCCCAAGAGCAGCATTTCGGCCACGCGGCCGAGCGTTGCCACGTCAGCCAGCCGACCCTGTCGGTGGGCGTGAAAAAGCTTGAAGACGAACTCGGTGTGCTGATTTTCGAGCGCAGCAAAAGCGCCGTGCGCCTGACCCCGGTCGGCGAAGGCATCGTCGCCCAGGCGCAGAAAGTGCTGGAGCAGGCCCAGGGCATCCGCGAGCTGGCCCAGGCCGGCAAGAACCAGCTGACCGCCCCGCTGAAAGTCGGCGCTATCTACACCGTCGGCCCGTACCTGTTCCCGCACCTGATTCCGCAACTGCACCGGGTCGCCCCGCAGATGCCGTTGTACATCGAAGAAAACTTCACCCACGTGCTGCGCGACAAACTGCGCAACGGCGAGCTGGACGCGATCATCATCGCCCTGCCGTTCAACGAAGCCGACGTGCTGACCCTGCCGCTCTACGACGAGCCGTTCTACGTCCTGATGCCGGCCCAGCACCCGTGGACCCAGAAAGAATCCATCGACGCCGCGCTGCTCAACGACAAGAGCCTGCTGCTGCTCGGCGAAGGTCACTGCTTCCGCGATCAGGTGCTGGAAGCCTGCCCGACCCTGACCAAGGGCAACGACGGCGCCAAGCACACCACGGTCGAATCCAGCTCGCTGGAAACCATTCGCCACATGGTCGCCTCCGGCCTGGGCATCTCGATCCTGCCGCTGTCGGCGGTGGACAGCCATCACTACGCCCCGGGCGTGATCGAAGTGCGTCCGCTGTCGGCACCGGTGCCGTTCCGCACCGTGGCCATCGCCTGGCGCGCGAGCTTCCCGCGGCCGAAAGCCATCGAGATCCTCGCCGACTCCATTCGCCTGTGCTCGGTCGCCAAACCTGCCGCGCCGGTCACGGCCGGTTAAGTCAGCGTCATGACAGAGCTGTCGCAGGTCTCGGTCACCGCACTCAAGGGTGTCGGTGAAGCCATGGCCGAGAAGCTGGCCAAAGTCGGCCTGGAAAACCTCCAGGACGTGCTGTTCCACCTGCCGCTGCGTTATCAGGATCGCACCCGCGTGGTGCCGATCGGCGCGTTGCGGCCGGGGCAGGACGCCGTGGTCGAAGGCACCGTCAGCGGTGCCGACGTGGTCATGGGCCGGCGCCGCAGCCTTGTCGTGCGTTTGCAGGACGGCACCGGCGGCTTGAGCCTGCGCTTCTACCACTTCAGCAACGCGCAGAAAGAAGGCCTCAAGCGCGGCACGCGGATTCGCTGCTACGGCGAAGCCCGGCCCGGCGCCTCGGGGCTGGAGATCTACCACCCCGAATACCGCGCCATCAACGGCGACGAACCGCCGCCAGTGGATGAAACCCTGACCCCGGTCTACCCGCTGACCGAAGGCCTGACCCAGGCGCGTCTGCGCCAGTTGTGCATGCAGACCCTGACCCTGCTCAAACCGGCCACCCTGCCCGACTGGCTGCCGACCGAACTGGCCCGCGACTATCAACTGGCGCCGCTGGCCGACGCGATCCGCTACCTGCACAACCCGCCCGCCGATGCCGACGTCGACGAACTCGCCCTCGGTCATCACTGGGCCCAGCATCGTCTGGCCTTCGAAGAACTGCTCACTCACCAGCTATCGCAGCAGCGCCTGCGCGAAAGCATGCGCTCGCTGCGCGCACCGGCGATGCCGAAAGCCACCAGACTGCCGGCGAAATACCTGGCCAACCTCGGCTTCAATCCGACCGGCGCTCAGCAGCGGGTCGGCAACGAAATCGCCTACGATCTCAGTCAGCACGAACCGATGCTGCGGCTGATTCAGGGCGACGTTGGCGCGGGCAAAACCGTGGTCGCCGCTCTCGCCGCACTGCAAGCACTGGAAGCGGGTTATCAGGTCGCACTGATGGCGCCGACCGAGATCCTCGCCGAGCAGCACTTCATCACCTTCAAACGCTGGCTCGAACCGCTGGGTATCGACGTGGCATGGCTGGCCGGCAAGCTCAAGGGCAAGAACCGCGTGGCCGCGCTTGAACAGATCGCCAGCGGCACGCCGATGGTGGTCGGCACTCACGCGCTGTTCCAGGACGAAGTGCAATTCAAGAACCTCGCGCTGGTGATCATCGACGAACAACACCGCTTCGGCGTGCAACAGCGTCTGGCGCTGCGGCAGAAAGGCGTCGGCGGGCGCATGTGCCCGCATCAATTGATCATGACCGCCACGCCGATTCCACGGACGCTGGCGATGAGCGCCTACGCCGACCTCGACACCTCGATCCTCGACGAACTGCCGCCCGGTCGAACCCCGGTCAACACCGTGCTGGTCACCGACACCCGCCGCGTCGAAGTCATCGAACGGGTGCGCAGCGCCTGCGCCGAAGGTCGACAGGCCTATTGGGTGTGCACGCTGATCGAAGAGTCCGAAGAGCTGACCTGCCAGGCCGCCGAAACCACTTTCGAAGACCTGACCGCCGCCCTCGGCGAGCTGAAGGTCGGGCTGATCCACGGCCGCATGAAGCCCGCCGAGAAAGCCGCCGTCATGGCCGAATTCAAGGCCGGCAACCTGCAACTGCTGGTCGCCACCACCGTGATCGAAGTCGGCGTGGATGTGCCCAACGCCAGCCTGATGATCATCGAAAACCCCGAGCGCCTCGGTCTGGCGCAACTGCACCAGTTGCGCGGCCGCGTCGGTCGGGGCAGCGCGGTCAGCCATTGCGTGCTGCTCTACCATCCGCCGCTGTCGCAGATCGGCCGCCAGCGCCTGGGCATCATGCGCGAGACCAACGACGGTTTCGTCATCGCCGAGAAAGACCTCGAACTGCGCGGCCCCGGCGAAATGCTCGGCACCCGCCAGACCGGCCTGCTGCAATTCAAGGTCGCCGACCTGATGCGCGACGCCGATCTGCTGCCCGCCGTGCGCGATGCCGCCCAGGCCTTGCTCGAACGCTGGCCCACCCACGTCAGCCCGTTGCTCGACCGCTGGCTGCGACACGGGCAGCAATACGGCCAAGTGTGAGCACCGTCGCAGTTTCTCAAAGCTCGTTCCAACCAAGCTGGTTATACTCCAGCAATTGTTTCAAAAACGGATACAGACCATGACCGAAGCTGCTCTCGCCCCCGAATCCCCGCACGCTCCGTCTGTTATTCGGCTGCTGCTCAACAAGCTGGGCGTCGCCTACGAAGAAGTGCTCGACCACCACGGCCTCAACGCCTCGCGCAAAGTGCAGGCCGTGTTGCTGGACGACGCGGTCGGTGCGCTGATGGTGCTGTTTCCACAGAGCCAGTTGCTGGATCTCAACCGCCTCGCCGAGCTGACGGGCCGTCGCCTGACCGCCGTGTCCACCGAGCGCCTGGAAAAGATGCTCGGCAAACACAGCCTGAGCCTGCTGCCGGGCCTGCCGGCGCTGACCAGCTCGCCGTGCCTCTACGAAGAAAGCCTGCTGCGCGAGCCGAAGTTGCTGATCAACTCCGGCGAGCCGGGCCTGCTGCTGGAAATCGCCAGCGAAGACTTCAAGACCATGCTGACCAAGGCCAGCGCCGCCAACTTCGGCGAAGCCCTGAGCAGCATCCGCCCGAACCTCGACCGCCCGGACGATGACCGCGAGGAAATCACCCAGGCCGTGCAGGCGTTCACCGCGCGGCGCATCCAGCAGCGTCTGGAAGCGACCATCGAGATTCCGCCGCTGGCCGAAACCGCACAAAAAATCATCAAGCTGCGCGTCGACCCGAACGCCACCATCGACGACATCACCGGCGTGGTCGAAACCGACCCGGCGCTGGCCGCGCAAGTGGTGAGCTGGGCGGCGTCGCCGTACTACGCCTCGCCGGGCAAGATCCGTTCGGTGGAAGACGCAATCGTCCGCGTGCTCGGCTTCGATCTGGTGATCAATCTGGCGCTGGGCCTGGCCCTCGGCAAGACCCTGAGCCTGCCCAAGGACCACCCGCAACACACCACGCCGTACTGGCAGCAGTCGATCTACACCGCCGCCGTCATCGAAGGCCTGACCCGCGCCATGCCGCGCGCCCAGCGCCCGGAAGCCGGCCTGACCTACCTCGCCGGCCTGCTGCACAACTTCGGCTACCTGCTGCTGGCCCACGTGTTCCCGCCGCACTTCTCGCTGATCTGCCGCCACCTGGAGGTCAACCCGCACCTGTGCCACAGCTATGTCGAGCAACACCTGCTGGGCATCAGCCGCGAACAGATCGGCTCCTGGCTGATGCGCTACTGGGACATGCCGGACGAACTGGCCACCGCCCTGCGCTTCCAGCACGACCCGAACTACGACGGCGCCTACGCCGAATACCCGAACCTGGTCTGCCTGGCCGTGCGCCTGCTGCGCAGTCGCGGCATCGGCTCCGGCCCGGACGAAGACATTCCGGATGCGCTGCTGGAGCGTGTTGGTTTGACTCGTGACAAGGCCAATGATGTGGTCAGCAAAGTGCTTGAGGCGGAAGTGTTGTTGCGTGAATTGGCTTCGCAGTTCAGCCAGGCTTAAAGCACTCTTCGGAACGTCAACCAGGGCCTTTTTTGATTGCAAATAGGGCCCTGGTTCCACAGATTTCAGTCACTTTGCCAGCAACGACAGCAAACTAGCGCCCTGCTATGATTTGACGGCAATCAGAGGAATTTCCGATGACCCAAACAGATGCTGTCAGCGTTGCAAGCGAAGTTCGCAAGCTAGCCAAAGACAACAAGGTTACAGCCAGACGTGACGGCATGAGCCGTATGGCCGTGGGCATTACCCGTTTGGCTGGCGATGTCGTCGAGCTGGATGGCATCGAACAGTTGCTCGTCAACCTCAAGAGAAAAGGCGTTCTGAGCAAATCTGAAATCCTCGCGCTCCAAGGGCGCTACCTTCAGGAAAGGCGTGCACAGAAACGCAGCGCATGACTTTCGATCCGTTCGGCGACTTCGAGACGGCTGGATATCTTCAAAACTCGCTGCAACTGAAAGATCCCGTTGAAGTAAAAGAATCAGAACATCTTTCGTTCGAATTGAGTATCGAAGAGGCGCTTGCCTATCTGGCCAAGAAAAAGCCAATCGATTACCAGACTGTACTCAAGGTTCACGAAATCCTGTTCTCCGGCTTCTATCACTGGGCAGGAAAAGACCGGAACGAGCTCGTCCCCCATCTGGCGGTCTTCAAGGGCTCTTTCGACGACCCTCGCAGCACCGTCTTCGAGCGCCCGGACTCCATCAAAATGTCTGTCGACTATGCACTCAAGCTCGCATCAGACAAAAAACGCTTCAGAGACCATCCCGGTGGAGTGATGGGCCAACTGGCTTTCGCACACCCCTTCCTGGACGGCAATGGACGCGCGATTCTATTGGTCTTCATGGAACTCTGTTATCGAGCCGGGTTCGCCATCGACTGGTCAAGAACAAACAAAGACGACTACTTGCGGGCACTCAGCGACGAGATCCGAGAGCCGCGCGAAAGGCATCTCGATCACTACCTCAACCCGTTCGTAGTCGATATATCCAGTCGTGACGAATGGCCAGAGACCATCAGTGGCATCCGAGGCCTGGATGGCCTGGACAAGGAAGACATCACTTACGAGAACCTGGACAACCCGCAAGTCCAGCAGATCTACAAGACATACCGGGCCCAGCCCCTGGACGCCGAGCCTCCCGAGCCCGAAAGCTGAAGAGGCAGGCCTGTCCCGACAAGCTGCCTGAAAGCCCTATGCCTTCGGCTTGGCCTTCCTCGGCTTCAAATACTTCATCAACCCCTGAAACCACATCACCAGCGCCGGGTTGCCCTTGAGCTGGATCGACTTGTCCTGAATCCCCTGCATGAACGCCAGTTGCTTGTTCTTCGCCTGCATCGTGGCAAACCCGAACGCCGCGTCTTTAAAGGCAATCGCAAACGCCGGCTCCGCCACCACCCCGGACTTGCTGGTAATGCGCTGGTCCTTCACCACGAAATGCCGCGCCACTTTCCCGTCCAGAGTCTGCAGCTGAAACACCAGATCCTTGTCACCCAACTGCTGCTGGAACGCAGGATTTGTCCGACTGGCCTTACCCATCAACAGACCCAGCATCCACAGAAGAAAACGAAATTTCATGCGCACAGCCTCAAAAGGAAAATGAACGGCCGGGGGAGTGTAAGGGATTCGGACGGATTCGCCACTATCTTGGATTGATAGAAGACGATGTAGGCCTTTTCTCGCATGATGACCACCAAGTCACAATTTCAGCCCCGAACCTGATCGTTCCCACGCTCCGCGTGGGAATGCAGCCCGTGACGCTCTGCGTCACACCCTCCCCCGTCCTACACCTGAGGAAACACATTCCTGTAGGAGCTGCCGACAGCAGCGGTTTCTTGTTCCTCTACCCCGCAATTCCTTGGGAAATGTCCTTCAAACTGTGGTGCTGTCCATGAACTAGGCGAACTTGAGCATCATCGATAGCCTCTGTGTGTCACCGCAAAATTGGTGACCGGATGTGCAAGTCCGAAAACCGGGGCAAATCTTTCCAACTCCAAAAGGATTTACACCGATGATCGATCCAACCCTCACTGACGAAGAAGTTTCCCCCTACGAATTCCCGGACTCGAAAAAACTCCACGAAGCCGCCGAACGCGCCCTCGACCACCACTTCAAACCCAGAGCCTCACGCCCCAAACGCCTGGGCGGCCTGTTCGCCCTCTGCCCCAACGCCGACGCCGAAGCCCTCATGGCCAACGCCTCCGAAGACCTCCTGTCCATCAGCGCCATCGCCGCCAACCTGGCCGACGACCTCGACGGCCCCCGCCGCTCGATGGCACTGGGCCTGAGCAGAATGGCGGACGGCGTGCGGTTGATGGTGGAAGGCACGCTCGATCACATTGAGTTTCGAGATTACCAAGCCAAGCCGTAGCTGAAACGCGGGCGGAAAAAAGGGGACGATGCGTCCCCTTTCCTGAGCTTCGGCAACAGCAACTAGCGAAAGTCCTCTTCGCTTTTGGGTCGCGACTCCAACCCAAGAAGCGCCGCCCGGTTTATGAAGGAATAACTTCCTGAGTCGCATCGCTGCCTGAATACAACTTTGTCCTCCTTGAGCACTGTCAGAAAACTCACGAAGGCCTGACTAACGAGGTAGGTATACGCACCGCTTTTGAACTTGATGATGTTCAGGTTCACGCTGCCTTCCGACGCATCTACAACAAAAAACTTTCCCTTGGGTGGCATAGCATTCTTCGGGTAGACCATCTCGATGTTCCCCGGCACACCATAACGGTACTGAACAGAACCGGCCGTGGGCTTGCTGTTTCCCCGCGCACAAACAGAAACCGTCTTGCCGCCCTCCAGCGGGCAACTGAAGTAGATGTCTTCGTCATCCGAGCACAACGTTCCTTCCTGCCCGCCCTTCAACGGCGCCGTCTCCTGCGAAACGCGCTCCGGCGCTTTCGCGATATCAGCACAGTTGGACAGGCAAACCAGCTTCGAAAGATCCGGATCATCGCTTTCAGTGAACAGGTAAGTCGCTGAACCATCGCGGTTGCGGGCGTGATAAACGGGAACACTGACGGCCAGCCCTTTGGCCGACACCGGCACCTTGGTATCTCCGCCCGAGACGACCCAGCCTTCGACCTCCCCGCACAACGCCTCCAAAACGACCTCACTGAACGAATCTTTCGTTGGCACGGCGAACGGCTTGGCATCATCTCGGCAGTCATAGCCATGCCAGTAGGGCCCGGTGTTCATATCAATGTCGATCGAGAAAACATAAGCGCCGTCGAGCACCACTTTGCCGCTGTCGTAAGTGAAAACCAGCCAGCGCCGCGTCTTCGATTGTGAGGAGTTTTCTTCCTCCAAGATGTAGCGCTCGCCATCGCGATACAGCCAGAAAACACTCGCCGCACCGGCCGATACCGGCCTTTCGGAGAGACGCTGCCCGGACTGTGCGTCCACCAGAAAATCGTCTTTCAGCGTAAGCGCACAGTCGCTGTCGGCACCCATGCAAGACTTGAGTGACGGGAACATCGGCCCCGCCACCGCAGAGAAAGAACACAGCAATAACGCGATCAAACCTAATCTTTTCAACTTGCCACCTGTTTCAAAGCGAGTAATCCATCACTTCTTCAAGCCGCCAGCATGGCCCACGAACAAACCGATACTCGAAGACATAATCGGTATCCGGTTTCTGCAGGATGGCGACGGCGTGATCACCCTGCTCCTCCTTGATGGTCAACGTCAGGCCCTGGGCCTCTCGCTTCGCTGCATCCGGAATGATCGGGAACTTGAGCTGATCGCCGCTGAGGCTGCTTTTTTGCATCTCGGGCTCGGGATCACCGGCCACGGTCGTGACCATTTTCAGCGGCTGCTGGACGAAGGCTTTCTGCACCTCTGCGCGTTCAGAGAAGGCTGATAGGAACGTTGAAAAGTTGGGTGAGGGGCAAGCGGCACTGGCCCTATCACCGTCGTTTTTGAGTGGCTTCTGACGGTTGCCCTGATTCAGTTTCGAATCCGAAATCATTCTTCCATCCAGATCCGCCAAGTACTTCTTGATGCTCGCCGCATCCTTGTAAACACACTCGACTTCTACGCCCTCTTCCTGATCTATACCGTCACGGCAGTTCTGCAACTCGGGGTCTGGCGGGTCACCACGAAAGAACTGCAAAGCCAAGTGATCGCCGTCCTTGAAGAGCGGCAATTCCAGCACCGAATAGGAATCTCCTTCGAAATGCTCGTGCAGAACTTTGTGTTTTGTCAGGACAAACATGGACTTCCCCGCTCGCTCAGGGAATTTGCGCTCGAAGAAGAACACCGAGGCAATTTGTTCGCCCTCAACCTTCCACACATAATTCAGCGAAGGTTTCACCGCATTCGTGGGCGCGTAGAAAATCTCGGCATCAGGCACATGCACGTCTCTAACCTGATCCTTAAGGTTGTTCTTCAAAAAGAACACCGTGATCTTTTGATCACCCAACGAAGCAACCACCGGGGGATGCAGTTCTCCGATGGTTTGTAGGTCACTTGCCGATGCCGGCTGAGTCGACAAGCCGACGATGAGCCCGAGCACACCAAAACAACTTGAAAGCTTGTTCAATTCCGATCACTTCCCTGCTGATCAATCTTCTAAATATTTACGCTGACTCAGGTGCGCCGCATTTCAGCTCTTTGATTTGCTCGTCCTGAATTGGAATCACACAGGCGAGGCGCTTCTCTGCCTCTTCACGAAGCTCGAACAAGCTGAGCGTCAGCTGTAAACCATCCGCAGTGAATGCATGATCCTCAAACAACGCACTGGCGTAACCATCCCAAAACGATTTGCCGTTAAAACTGCAAAACCGTTTTGAGGAGAGCACTCGCCAATTGCCCTTGGGCGCGAGGATCTGAACATTGAGGCAGGGGCTGCCAAACGAAGTGACATAACGAGCGACTACATCGCCGTATCGTTGCGAAGCAGAACTGGAAACCTTGGCGACATCGACCACTTCACTCGGACCATCCGGGACGACCGCATCCAGGAAGGCTGCACGCTCTAGACTCATTCTGGCGATGCACTTATTGAGCACCAAGGTATATGCCTGCGATCCGGGTTCGACATCCGTGGCATCGAGGGGGCAAGTGGTATCGCGCAACTTGATCCAGGCCCGCTGCGATTCTTTGGCCATGGCCATGTAAGCCTTTCCTTGTTCAGGCTCAGGCTTCCATCGAGATTCGAATCGCTCCATCAGTTTTTTGTAGCTGGCATTGAGCTTTGCGTCGGCACTCTTGCGGTCGGCTTCCACACACTCGTCGTATTGCCAGCTCACAGTGATGACTTTGCAAGTGTCCTCAGCGAACGCGGCTGAAGCGGACAGCAGTCCTAAGGCGAACGCGATAAAGCGCACAAACATGTTCAATGTTTCATTCCCTGAATGACGGATCGCTCAACTGCACGGTGAGGTATTTTCTGCGCCTTGCCGTCGGCGCTCATCGCGTCGCGGTACTGGCTGTAATAACGCTGCGCTTCGTCTTTGCGATCAAGGCGCCAGAGTGAGTCGGCGATGTTCAACATCAGTACTGTGCGTTTACCGACGGCCTCAACGCCGCGATAGAACTTCAGCGCCAGCTCATCTTTGCCGCCCTCGGCCAGGTAAAAGCCTAGGTCGTTATAGGCCTGAACATTTTGCGCCGGGGGATGACACGCCATGTAGGACTCTGGACTTAAAAAGACCAGACCCCATTCGATGGACTCTGCGCGGGACTGCGCCGGTTCGTTACTTGAGACATGTTTCAGCAAGTCCTTTGGAGACCTCGTCTCCAGGGCGGGAGTGAGCACTTCGCCGTCGTCGGTAACCCATTGATTGCCCTTCCACTGGCCGACACAAAAAGTGGCCGAACGATCAGCCAGCACGCAACCGGTCTCCATGGAGATCATCGTGCAATGCTGTTGCGACACTAGCTTCTCTTCACCGTTTTCGTCCGACAACATGCCGAAGATCACCGGGTCGAGCAGCAAGGTTTTCTTGTCAGGACTCAGCATATTGGAGTGCCTATCGGCGCCAATATCGGCGCCAAAGAGCGGAAAGGTTTTGCCATTGGCGGTGAACCACGCAGTCGCCGAATCCACACCGGGCATCGTCCATTCTGTAGCCCGAAATGACACCGTGTTCCCGTCGACACCGACTATCGGCGGGTCCTCGGCAAAGGCGCTCATAGCGCTGCACAGACTGCCGATCATCAATACCCACTTAAGGCTGCCCATAGTCGATCCTTTTCACTGACGGACTTTCCGACTGCAGCTGCCTCTTCGTCACGCCATAAGCCTTGATCAGTTCTTCCCAGGAACCCTTCGAACCAAATGAGCGCTGGGTATTATCGAAGCTGTATTGCTCCAATCGCCCCGCCGTCGAGTAATAGCCGCGCCATTCAGGACAGGCACCGCAACCGCCGTAGCCACCGATCGAAACAAGACTGCCCTTGGTGCCTTTCACACAATCCATCGCCACAACCACGTTACTCAGCATCTTCGCTTTCTTACCGTCAGACGTGAGCTGTGAAACCTTGTCGATATTGCGCCGCAACACTTTGCCGCCAATGTTGATCGTCTGATCGGAGCAGACCGGGATGAGGTGGGTTTCTGCGTCATCCACCGTTACGGATCGGCAGGACGACACCATCACCACTTCAACACCGCCACATTGCATGACATCGCGTTGGGTGTAGGCGTCCTTGGGAGCGGCGAAAGCTGGAAACGAGAGCAACAGCGAAAGGCTGCCCGCGAGAAGATACTGATTCATGGAAAATTCCTTTTTGCCGTTAACCGGCCTGTTGTCCAGCCAGGCACTTTGCGTAGCCATCGGCGAATTTGGCATCGAATGACAGCTCCACCGGCTCTTCCAGTTCAGCCGAGGTATTGAGCAGCACCCGAGTGGCCGGAGTGTATTTGATCCAGCCGATGGTGCCGGTGCCGTCCGTATCAAAGAGCAACTGGGCTCGCACCATTTCACCGTCGTCTTCATCAATCAGCAGGTTGACCTTGTCCTTGCCGACATAGCGAAACGGGAAGTTGCTGCTCCTGACCATTTCGGTGAGATAGCCGTAGCAACTCCCGGCTTCGGCACTTGCCGGAATGGCGTAGGTGAGGGGCAACATTAGAAGTGCACTCAGCATGGGCCGAATGGAAAAGCGGTTCATCCAATCATCCTTAATCAAACAGCGGCGATCACAAATCCTTGAACGTCAGCAGCCGGAACTCGTTGTTCACAAACTCGAAGTAGCGGGTCCTGTAGCGGCTTTCCAGCTCATTACCCTGCGCGTCCTCTTCGGTATCGGCCGCAATGCCGGAAACAATGAGCAGACGACTATCGGGCTTGTTCGACAGGCTGAAGGTATTGCCGTCGTATGCATTCGGCAGTCCGCCGACAACCTCCCCCGTACGCGCATCCAGTACTTCGCCGCACAAGGTGCTTCCGCCACAAGCGAATTGGTACAGGATGTAGTGGCCGGCAAAGTTGACCTTGCGTTTGAGTGCCTGTGCACGATCCTTATCCATCCTCGGGTTGCTGTGTTCTTGCGACACCGGTTCGTGATTGATACCAGTAAACTCTGGGGTGACGGTGTAATCCTTGAAGTCCGGGTCAGCGGCGAAAGCCACGGACGTGACAATGGCCAGGAAGCCACCGAGTAGAACTGAACATCCTTTCACGCTGTAACTCCGGAACTGAAATCTATTCGGACTGACCTTCATAACGCTGTGTCTGTGGGTTGAATTGCCACAGATGTGGCCGGGTCAGGGCCTCTTCGCCCTTGTATTGAATCTGGCCACGCTTATCCCGGATGTAGGAGTAGATCTTGATGTCTTTAAAGTCGCCGCCGTTCTTGGGCGGACTGTCCAACACCTTGACCCCGGCGAAGTAACTGCCCCCGGCATAGTTCAGGTAACCACGGCACTGGATCAGGAACGCGAATGTACTGTCCATGGATGACCCAATACCCACACGGGAGTTGAAGATGAAATCTTCGATGCCATCGCCATTGAGATCGCCGATGTAGACCACATGGCCGGGCTCAGTAGAAAACTCTTTACCATCGATTCTGGAAAGCATGTCTTCCGGCTCTTCACCTTTCTCTGACCATTTCGAGAGGAAATATCTGGCGCCGGTTTCCTCATTGCAGACATCCGTCGCCATCGCCACTAACGGCAACCAGCTCATACATAACAACAGCAGTCTTTTCACTTCATTTCCTTTGAACTAACCCGTCTCAATTCAGCGGGAGTGTTTTTCCATTCGCAGCAAAGGGCGCGCTCGCCGTAGCGCCATTCGCCAGCAACATTTCACGCGGCAACTCCGTTCGGTCTTCGCAGGCTTACTCAAAAGTCATGCCGCGCACCGCTGTTTTGATTTCTTCAAATCCTTCGGCGCTGATCGCCAGCGGGGTGGCCGAGCCTGATACCGCTGAGCCGATCAACACGCTTTCGCCGCGCAACAGGCAGAAAGCAACGCGGGTAATGTGCCGTCGTGACTTGTCATGGAAACCGAAGATGAACCCCGAGGACTTCTCCCCACCGAATGCCTCGAAGGCGTATCTGTTTTTTGGCCCCGCCAGCGACGTCGGCTCCCAACCATGATCGGTCAGGGTCGCCGGGCATCTACGGTCGTTGTCATCACGCAGGAGTTGTAGAGCAATGGAGTCATTTTCCGGAGGCTTCTGGGCGGTGAGCAAGGAGAAGCTATCAGCGCTTTCACACACCGCACCAAACCATGGCTGGCTCAAGTTACCGGACTTCTCGAAATGCCAGTCATAGCCACTCGACGTTTCCGCCTGCCACATGCCAGGTGCGTTGGCCCGAGTGGGCAGTTGTTTGTCCGCGACGAACACCAGATAAAAGCTTTCGAACGTCAGCCATTGATCCTGTAACAGCGGCATGGAGAACCGGCATGAGCCCAGCTCGACAGCTGCCTGGACAGGACCGTGCGCAACAGCTGACTGGCCCGACTTATCACCAACCACAATGGCATCGGCGGCCACGGCCGTCTGTACCAGAGCAATACAGCCGAGTAGCGAACCCAGCAGCCATGAAGGCTTGATTAAACCCATCAATCCATATCCCTGTATAACGTTATCGACCACTTCTTGACCGCAGTCGGCTCATCCTTTGTTCGCAGGATTGATCAGCTCTAGCTCACCATCGAGGTACAACACCTCACACCCCACCCAGGCCAGATCCACCTGCGGCATCACCGCCGAAGGCTTGCGCAGTTCCCGCAACAACGTCGAACCATGCGACAACCGTCCACCCATCCGCGCAATCACCGCCCGCGCTGCCTGATAGTGCGCGTGACGCCCGGGATCGAGGGTGTCTTCCAGCAAGATGTCTTCGCCAAGAATGCCCCGCACCTGCCCCGGGTAAATCATGAATCCGGTGGCCTGTTCGGCACCTTCGCGGCCGTCCTGCCAGAAGCTGCCGTCGCGCGTGCGGATGTCCGGGTGCGGCGCAAACCAGTGTTCGCGATCTGCCAGAGGCATGGCGTGATGCAGGCGGAAGAAGATGCGCATCAGGTTGTCGCGATACCACTCGCGCACTTGCAGGTAATGACCACGCAGGCCCGGCAGGCCGGTTGAATGCGCGAGGCGGATCAGCCCTGACCATTGCGGGAAGGCCTGTAGTGGCAGCTCGCTCGACGCGGGTCGAGGTGTGGCCGGATCGGTCTCCCACGGCAGTCGATGGGGGCTGTTTTCCAGGTTGTCGTAAGCGGTGGGCGGTCGGCCCAGCCAGTCCCCGCCGCTGCTGGCCAGCGCCGTGGCGATGCACAGATTGCCCTGCACCACGAACACATAAAACCGGGTGAACCAGTCGGCCAATTGCTGACCATCAGCACCCTGGGCGACGAGGTCGGTCAGCTCCCGGTCGAAGCGCTGCAAGCCGCGTTCAAGGCTCAGCAAATGCCCGCGAGCGATACGCTGCATGCGCAGGAACAACGGTAGGGAACGCACCATCCGCAGCGGTCGCCACGGCAGATGCGGAGTCGCGCCGCCGACTTCACCGGCATAGTTGCTGGCGCTGATGCCCCAGTCGGCCAACCGTGCGAGAAACAGGTCGTTGTTGATGTAGGACGCACCGCCAAATACAGCCGTGAACGGCTCGTTGTCCTGCAACACCCGCGCATCCCAACGGGCCATGATCGCCGGAATGCTCGCAGCGGCCCGGCGCTGGGCGTACTCCACCAGCACACTAGGTTGCGGCGGAAGAATCTCGGCGATGTTGGCGGCCGTCAGGTGCCGGCGCCAGCCGTAGTCGCTGATCGGCCGGTATTGCAGCAGCCACAGTTGCGAACCGTCCCAGGCCCATTCGACATCGCCGGGCACATAGTGAAACACCCGCAAGACATCCTGGAGAAAGCGCCACAGCACGTCTTCGGTCAACCCATGGGCGGCCGTGAACGTGCCGCTGCGCCAGGCATCGCCGAGCCGCGAAAGCGTCGTCCGTTCAGGGCTGATCTGACCGTCGGCAAGGGACTCAAGATGACCTTCGATCCACTCGAGTTCCACCGACAGATGACGCACAAACGCGATGCCCGACACCTGCGGCGTGATGAAGCGCTGCACCACCACTTCCTCGACACCTTCGGCAGTCAGCGCGGCAATGCGCGCCGGCACGTTGGCGGCCTGCTCGCGCAGGTAAGTTGTGCTCAAGCCGGCATTCGCAGAGTCGGCCTGATCTTCGCCGTAACTGGAGGAACGCACCGCCCAGATCGCCTGTGGTTGGCTGGCGAGAAAAGCGGGTAGTCGCGGATCGTTGCAATCGTTGAGGGTCAGCGCCGCCGGCACCGGTTGCCGGGCCAGTTCCGCCAGACGCAAACGCCCGCCCTTGGTGTGCGCGACGAAGCCGCGCTCGCCCGACTCCAGCCACTGCACAAACTGCGCGGGCGCGTCGATCCACGGGTAATGCCCCCAACCGGGTTTGAGGCTGATGGTCAGGTCTGCGCGCGCAAGAATCGCCGACCACGCGGCGGCTTGTTCGATGCCAAGCACCTTGTCCTGATCACCCCAGACCAGCTCGACCGGGTCGGTGATCCACTCCAGCAAGGGCAGCGCGGTATCGGCACGGATCAGATCCCAGTGCGGCACAAACGCACGGCAACGCGCATAACCGGCGCCCATGCGCTGGTACTGCACGGGTGTCCAGGTCTGGTTGGAGAACTTGCGCGCAAACAGCGTGGGCTTGTTCGACAGCAGCCAGTGAATGGACTTGCGGATCGGCAGCGGTGACATCAGTGCCGGCAATCGGCGCTGCCACAAAAAGGCGCCCACCGGCGCCAGCAAAACACTGCGAGCAAAGTGCCCTGGCCGACGTTGCAGTGCATGCAGCACCAGCAACGCGTTGACCCCGACGGCCATGATCACGCTGCCCTTTTGCGTCATCGTCAGCAAGGTCTGGGCGTAAGCTGCCAGATCCTCGCAGGGCGGCTGCGGGTTGGCGCCGAAGCCCGGCAGCTCCAGCGGCACCACGGTGTAACGCTGAAAATGCGGCAGCGCGTCATCCCACCAATCGGCGGCGCTGCCGTTGCCGGCCAACAGGTACATCAGGGGCTTGCTCATGGGCGATCCTCAGGCCAGATCGCGCAGCGCGGCGTCAAGAGTCGGATAGCGGAACGTGTAGCCCGCCTCGCTCAAACGCTGCGGCACCACACGCTGACCGTCGAAGAACAGCTGAGCCATTTCCCCGGCCAAGGCACGCACTGGCGCGGCTGGAATGTGGAACCACACCGGACGCTTGAGGACCTTTCCGACGTTCTCGGCGAACGTTGCCTGACTGACGGTTTCGGGCGCGACCATGTTGTAGGTGCCGCGCAAATTTTCATCGTGGAAGGATCGAGCGATCACCTGAATCACATCGTCGCGATGCACCCAGCTCATGATCTGCTGACCGTCGCCCATGCGCCCGCCGAAACCCAGGCGGAACGGAATCAGCAATGGCAACAACGCACCACCCGGCCCGAACACCACGCCGAGACGCAGCACCACCTGACGCACACCAAACTGCGTGGCGGGTTGCGCCGAAGCCTCCCAACGCGCACAGAGTTCGGCCATGAAACCGTCGCCCTTGCTGGCCTGCTCATCGAGGCTTTCGCTGGCATCGCGCACACCGTAAAAGCCGATGGCCGAGGCCTGAATCCACAGCGCCGGTTTATGGCTCGTTTGCTTCAGCCAGCACATCAAGGCTTCGGTGGCATCGACCCGACTGGCGAGCAATTGCGCCTGCCGCTCGGGGCTCCAGCGCGGGCCGGCGACCGGTGCGCCGGCGAGGTTGATCACCACGTCGAAGGGTTCGTCGCGGCCGAGTTCGCTCAACGACCGCACACAGCGGACGCGACCGTCGAACAGATTCGCCGCTTTCAACGGATCCCGCGCCAACACGCTGACCGTATGGCCGGCGTCGAGTAACTGATTGACCACGGCCTCACCGATGAACCCGGTGCCCCCGGTGATCAGCACGCGCTTGTAGGCGCCGCCGACAAAGGGGTTGGACTTGCTCACGGTTCTTTCCGGTGGGGATGTCCGACGATCATGGCGCAGCAACCAGATCAGCGGCGGCAACAGCACCAGCAGCGCAAAACCGTCGAGCCACAGATGCGACCAGACCTGTTTTTGCGCCGAGAGCCACATGTCCTGCGGTGCCCATAACAGGATGCCCGCCATCAACCAGCCCCAAATTGCGGGAGCTTTAAGACGGTTGCCGAGGTGCACCAACGCGAGCATGTACAGCGAATAACTTTGCAGCGTCGCGCCGAACAGCGCGAGCCACCAGACCTGCTGCTCGTGACCGGCGGAAGGGACCGCATCGGCACCCCAGAACGCGAGTTCGAGGGTGTGAAGATAGCCGTCGAGTAATCCGGAATGACCGGCCCAGGTCAGCGTGAGACCGGCGAGCAAATGCACGATCGCGGCGGCATACAGCCACAGCACCATCGCGGGGCGAAGAGAGAAAGAGGGGGCTGGCATTCCGTGTCCTGAGCGCGTTCCTTGAGGGCGGGGAGTTTAAAGGAAAACCGTCCGGCTTCGGGGGTGTCAGAGGCAATAACTGGGTTTGATTTCAGTGGTGGAATTCTTCTTCAGATGCTCCAGACCGAAGTTCGCCCCTTCGTAGCCTTGGGCGAGAGCCAATTGATAGCAGGCCATGGCTCGGGAGGGGTCTTTGGTGCCCCACTCGCCGCTCGCAAAGGTCGATCCCAACTTGCTGATCGCGACGGCATTACCCATTTTCACAGCGCCGATCAGCGCTTGCTCTGCGAGCGCGGGATTTTTGCAGGGCCCGTCGAAGGTAAGCTCGTTGCCGTCACAGTAAAACTCGGAAAGCCCCATCGCACCGTTGGGCAACGTAGTGGCTGCTGCTTTGAATAAAGACTCCAGCGTGTCCGTCGGCACCTGCGGCGCCATACCCGAGAGACTCAGAATGGCAGCTTTGTAACTGGCGAGTGGGTCTCCAGAGCGTGCTGCGCACAACAGGTTTTCCAACGTGGCTTCAAACAACTCGACTGTGAGCGGTTGATCTTCCGGAGCCCCCAATGCTTCGAACGCCTCGGCACGTTGGTAACAGAAATTCTCTTCCTTGCTCAGCTTGGGCTTGCTCGCAACGACCAGATCTTTATCACTGATCGACCAGTCTTCAACGCCTTCAAGCACCCAACAGGCCTGCCGCGAAAAGTTGAAGACTTTGACGTGGCTCCAACCTGCGCGCTTATCCACAACGATGGAATGGCTATCGTCGAGCTCTTGTATATTGACTCCCAGAATCTTGCGGGAGGGGATGGGTGCCATTAACGGATAGCCCAACTTGGCCCCCTTCACACCCGTAACGATCGGTTCGAAACGACCGGCTTCGGCTGTCGGTTTCAACGCGAGCAATTTAACCGTCATCGCCGTAAACCTGCGTTGTGAATGGCCATCGGCAGAAAATGCTGCAAGGAACGGCATGAAGTCGTCAGATGGGCACGCAACGCTTTTATCGGATGACTGCTCAGGTTGTCCAGGCGCGATCTTGTCCAGATACGCCGAGCGCTCGCGGCTCATTCTGGCGATGCACGAGTTAACCGCGAACACATGCGCCGGCATCCCCGTCTCGATCTCGAATGCCTCCAACGGACAATTCGCATCGCGCAATTTCAACCACGCACGTTGCGACTCTTTAACCTTCCCCGCGTACTCCGCTCCCAACGCAGGATCTGCTCGATAGTCAGACTCAAGCCGCGCCATCAATTGCTTATAGCTGACGTTCAGTTGCGTATCGGCAGCCTTCTTCGCCGCCTCCGAGCACGGCACCATTTCCAGGCTTGAGGCGACTTGGCTGCAGTCATCCTGCGCGTACACCGCTGAAACAGGCAGCAGCACGGCCAGCAGGGTAAAAACAAAACGTTTCACTATGTTCTTCCTTGAGTCATTCAGGCTTTGCGTTTGGCGAATCGGGTGACGCATTGCTTGGGTATGTTCACTTCCCAATAGGTGCTGAGCAAAGCTTTACGTTTTTTGGGGCCGGGCCTATTCCGATCCCGCTACACACTGCCCATCCTGAAGATCAGGAGCCAGCGCCCGATTTCCCGACAGATACCAACTCGCAAGCGACTGACTCTCGCAATAAGCGTTCTTCTCGGCATCGTAATAAAACGCGACCTTGTGCTTGGCCATCCCGCCCCGGTTGGGGACAAACAACTCGACGGCGAACACGACATCGGGCAAAGCGGTTTTTCTATCCGACATCAGCATGGGTGGCCCCAGAAACCTACAGGGCACGCCATCAAAAGGCAGATCCAACCGGCCGTCTTGATACCTGTAAATCGCGCAAATGCCATTCGGATCTTCAATCACCACGGCAGCCATCGTTCCACCACTCCAGCTCACCACGCCATCTGCAATGGTGCGAAAACTCTCGGCAGGCATTTGGTTTTCCTTCGTGAGTGCAGCGACCATCGCGGTGGGCATTGTATGGCTTGTACTGACACCGGCTGGCGCTGCACTTGCGGACAACGCCCACGTCAACGCCAGGAACAACAGGGGAACGACTTTCACTCTGAATCTCCGATGGCATGGCTGACCGATTTGCAATGCACGACCCTTACTGCGCCGTACATTCAGGTTCGGCGAGATGTTCACCATCAACGCGGAATCTGCACAATTCGGTAGTTTCATTCACTCCAACCAGCGACATCAGCTTGAAGGTCAACTGCAATTCGGTGTCGGAAAACGTGGCCCTATCCAATGAGACATCGGTGAAGCCGTTGTTAAAATTCTTGCCTTCAATGTCGCAGAACTCCATCGAGTCGCTCGCTGCTCCTTGTCCCCCAGGCTTGAGAATCTGAATATTGACGCAGGGGCTATCGAACGTTTGGTAATAACGGACCAGCTTTCCGGAAACGTGAGCGACATCGGCCTTATATATATCGACGACCGGCCCTCGTGCGTTGCCTGCAAATGCACAAAATGAAAAACACAAAACTGAAAACAGCGAAAATCCTTTCAAGACTCACCCACTCCATAAACCTGCTGATCAAATGCTTTAGTTCACTGTTTGCTCTTGTCCGGAGCCATAGCCAATTGACGGGCTCGCTCTATCGTCGCGCGGATCAAGCAGGAATCTGACCACTCCCCGAAAACCGATTTAGACGATTTCGGCTCAGGCAGACACTCCGCATCGCGAAATTTCATCCAGGCCCTTTGGGTTTCCCTCAGGCCTCTCCGTGCATTTTCGTCCAACCGTTCCATGCGTTCCCGGTAAACGAGGTTGAGCAGTGCATCCGTATCCGTCACAACCAGATCAAGCGCCCCACTCGACGCAGTTGGCCACACAACGTCCGCCAACGCCTGCTTGGTTTCGTTGTTCCAATTGTAGAAACCGTTCTCTTCAATTTTCAGCCAGGCAGAGCGCCCATAATGATTGGTCGGATCGCTCGCACTGACTTCAGATTGGTAGACAATTTCCAGATAGATCGGGTCGGTTGAGCGCTGAGGATCATTCAGCAGCGTTTGACGAACGATGGACCGTTGCTTTTTGCTCTCGGTGATTTCAATCGAAAAACATGGGTCCGGGCCGGGACGGTCTGTTGACTTCACCCTCGCCAGACACTCTTTACGAAGGGCCATGGACGGAGCATCTGGCCCAAATCCTATGTCTACAACCCTCACGAGCAGTCGTACTTCAGGATCTTTGGAAAAATCCGCCTGAAGCACGGTCGCAATCATAGTTCCTTCTGCTTTCACAACCGAAGACAGCAAAGAAAAAGCCAAAACAAGACTAAATCTAAAATTCATAATCCCTTGATGTCCGCAAAAAATACAACAGCAAACTAGACCTGTTTTAATCTAAACATACGAAAAAGATCTATTTAAACGCCGCACCAAAATCAAAGCCGCTGAGCGCAACACCACAAATAAATCTGTCACCTTTTCTGGAATATGCTGGAAACATTCATTTCATCTGATCATATAGAACAAACAAATCCGCCACTTTAACTTGCTGAACGTAACAAATAAATTTGTCCATTTTAATTAAGCACAACAAACAATCTATCCCGTTAGCTTTTTAAAGCTTCAACACCAATATAACCGCTGACACAAACAACTTACTCATCCTCGCTCATAATCAAATGAAACTCCTTTCCATCAAAATCGTAATACCGTGTACGATACTTATGCGAGACCTTATTACCATCAACCCCCAATTCTTTATTTTCAGTGACACCCATTATAACGATCAAACTACTATCTACATGATACTCAATATCAAAAGGCTTACCTGTTTCCTCATCTTCCCCCTTATAAGCATTTGGAAGGGTCTTGATAACTTCACCAATTTTCGCATCTATAACCTCCCCACAGATTGACGAGCCTCCACATCCGCCAGTATATACAATGTAATGACCAGCAAAATTTACAGATCCTTTTATTGCATCCTTCCTAATTCCATCCCATTGACTACCTGTATCCTTATTAACTAATGAATGAACGCTTCCTCCATACACATCCTTGATCATATATTGTGAAAACAAAGGCGGTTCAGCCAGCGCCGAAAAGCTGACTGCGCACAACAACATGAGCACCCTAGACAACATCTTAGTTAGCATTCTTTTTTGACTCCTCTAAAACTCGAACCATTTCATCAGGCTTAATATGAGCGACATTCAGGCCATCACCTTGATAATAAGACACCCCCTCGACCTCCGCAACTCGTTCAATCATTTGCCTTTTATGAGTTACCGGATCAAGAATTGCGTGACCAGCAGAATCTTTAAGATACGTAGGATTTATTCTTTTACCTCGACGCACACCTGCTGATGCAAACTCTTTCGCCCAAGCATAGATTGCATCCTCAACATCGCCGCTACCTTCCAGGTAGTTAATAATTGCCTTCCTTTTGATCCTTATAAGGTACTGATCGAATATTTTATCTTGCATAGCTTCGTCATATTTTTGCGACGTATCCAACTTCAGCTTATCCACTGCATCAGCCAAAGTCGAAGTAACTATCTGATATCTTCCCGTCGCAAACATTTCACTATTTTCTTGTTTTGCCTGGACCTCGGCTATGGTCAGCGACGTCAAGTTTGTATTGTAGTATGGCTGAACCTCATTACCCACAGTTCGATTGTAGGCGGTATAGTCATTACTTGACTCAACTTTTGCCAATAAGTTACCGAACGCACTATGGGCCCAACCAGCCAAGGCAGGTTTAAGAAGATGATTAGATATGAATTCAATAGGATGGAAGTGCCAAACAACGTCCGAGGCCATAGCTTGTATACTTACAAGCTCATCCCAAAACACATACTTATCAATACGTTCTTTTTCATGCTTAAGTGTTTTTGGAAATCCCTCTAGAAGCTTCTCTAGCTTGGCCCATTTCACTGCATCTGACTTTGACTTCCACTCCGTCGGATGATGCGCGACAAGCTTAGCCCACTGATCTCTGATTGCAGGGTCTCTCAAAGCGTCAGCAAGCTCAGATGCATCAACCTCCCCATCATGATTCTTATCTATCTTTGCAAAAATTTCTTTAAAAAATTTTGGCATATTTTCAGAGTCAAGAAATCCGTCAGCATCAGAATTAGTCTCTTCAACTATATGAAAACCTAATTTTTCCCAATCATGCTGTGTAATTACTTCCGTTCCTGCTTTCTTTACCAATCCGTTAACTTCTTGATCTCCATCGAACAATTTCACCTCATAATACTCTTCGCCCCCCTCCTTTATGACTGACGCTTTGCTCAGATCTATCACGCAATCCTTATTTAACTCCTTACTTTCTAGAGAAGGGGCTTTATTCTTCACTACAGTCTTAGATGGCAACCACAAGTACTTCCTACCAATCTTTAAAACGGCAGAATTTTCAAGAAATTTATTTACATCAGCTTCATCTGTGAAAATCTCAATATGGACTTGCCGCCTTCCACTTATTTCACCTTGTTCGCTAACAAGATTCTCGACTAAACCTAAATAGCCAACGGGGTCGCCTGCCTTAACGCCAGCACCAACTTTAATAACGTTGTCGAAATTAGTCGGTGTGAGATCCCACCGGACGAACTGGCTAGATGGATCATTCTCTACGATTGTCCAAAATGATGAGGGCGCGCTTCCAGTCGCTTGCCATACACCTCCGGATACCAAAGTGCATGGAGCCATACGGCGCAACACATTGCCGACCACTAGGTTCACAACCATAGTGCTGTCAAATTCAATTACACTGTTTACGGCTAATTCTAAATTTCCAGCAACACGAGGACCCGCGACTTTTTCGTTTACAGGTTCCGCTGGAGGCTGAAAGATCGGCAAGCGTCTAGTGGCTTGGGCTTTGACCTTTCCCTGCCAATAATTAGGCCTAGCCCTCTCAGGAATAGCGTCTCCTAACCAGATACGATTACCTTTGGAGTTCTTATATGGTTCACCGTCTTTCATGTAAGCAAACCAGATTTCGCGCCCTACGCCACGTACTTTGTGAGACCCGCTCTTTACACTGCCAGATAGAATCTTTCCTTTGGCGTACGTCAAGTTCCCAATATCTTTCTGGTCTATGATCTCCAGCTTCGTACCGCTTGCTACTTTACCTGGTGAAGGTGTCTGTGCTGATACAGGTGCCTCGTCGTAAGCCTTAAAATCTCCCACCTTCATTGTGACTTTCGGTGTCGGCTTCTCTTGGGTTGTTAGAGGATATCCCTGATAAGGCAGCAAATGCATGTATAGACTGTAAAAGTTAAGTTTGTTTTGTTTACCCTTATTCACCCCTTCCTCAGGATTGGGTGCGGATTTATATTCATGGCGCACAAGGCAAAATGAGTTCGAATACTTGAGTTTTTTTTCGCCGTCACCAAAAGTCGATTCCAAATAATCTTCATTTAGCCGATAAGCAACTACTTTACCATCAGCGACACAGCGAATCGGTTCATTCAACACACATTGTGGTATAGATATTTCGCTGATATGAATGCCGCCATGCCAAAATTTATTGCTGCCCAGCAGATAATGCCCTGACCGCTCGTTCGCTAAAGTTTTGTAAACCTCTTCTGCATCGGAAAACTGTTTCCCATCCGCTTGTCGGAATGGGTACTGAAAATTCATCAAAGGCGCAGGCCCTTGGGCAGCGACAGGAGCAGCCGCGGGTGTCGCAGCACTCTGTTGGCTCCACCAAACCTCAGGGCTTATCAGGTTGCCACTAGGACTTTTCATTTGATAGTGAACATGGCGAGGATATTGAGTTATACCATTCGGTCCTTTTCCTCCCATCGTTCCGATTTCGTCACCTGCCGCAACAGTCATCCCTTGGCTTACCGAATGGCTACTGGTGTGTAGAATTTCGTGACTGTTACCGTCCGCGTCTTTTATTTTTATCGTACCGTAATTACCACCGGTAAATGTGACTGTACCGGAGATTGGTGCATAAACTTTAGGATTCTGCAGATTGATGCCGTTCTGGCCACCTTCATAATTAAAATCAGTTCCTCCGTGAGGGCCGTTCGCACGTTGTTCGCCATAAACTCCCGTGATATGAGGTTGATGGCCATTAACTGGGGGCAGAACACGATGCATTACTTCACTGAAAGACATAAAACATCCTTTTAAATTTTGTCAAAGCGAGTAGTCTTGAATTTCTTCCAAAAACCAACAGCGCTCAAGTTTAAAAATATATAAAACCTGATAGTCAGTATCCGGCTTTTCAATTTTCACTTTCGCAGTCTTTTTGGCTTCTTCAAGAATCTCAATCTGAATTCCTTCCGATGCTCTTCTACTTGCATTAGGAACTAAAGGGAAGTTTATATCTTGCCTTTCTACTAAAACCACTTTCTGCTCTGGCTCTGGTTCGGCGTCTACCGTTATCATTTTCTTCAATGGATTGTGAGTAAATTCACGCTGGACGGCAGGGCTCTCCGTATAAGCAGCTAAAAAACTTGAGAATGTCTTCGATGGGCAGGACTCAATATCAGTACCACCTGCAGTTGCGCTATTCGAAAAAAATGCGACCGCAGATATAACTAACGCAAAGATAAGTTGATTCTGATTATTCATAATATAGATCCTTCAGCGTAATCATTGATCACTCAGAAAACACAAAAAAAGCCTTCGGCTTAACCTTCTCAGGCGGCGCATTCAACAACGCCTGATCCATCAAACTCCCCGCCTTATCCTTATCCGCCGCCCCCGGCAGCACCGGCGGTTTGATCCCGATACCAGTGCCTGCTCCCGGCGAACCGCCAGCATTAATCTTCACCACCGGCCCAACCACCGTCACACCACCGCCATCCAGCTTGATGAAACTGCCGCCGCCGAGAATCGTCAGCTCAGTCCCCGCCTCGATGACAATCTTGTCCCCAGCCTTGATATGAATCTCTTTCCCGGCACTGGTCAGTTGGGCCGTACCGAGCTTCACATGCTGGCTCTCACCAATAGTCAGGTGGTCGTCCATCCGCGCTTCGATCTTGCGGTCGCTGATGGTGGTGCGGTGTTCTTCAGCCTTCAGCTCGGTGTAGGTGTTCTTCACCACGGTGTCGTGGCGTTCATTCCCGACGCGGATCTTCTGGTCGTGTTCGACGTTTTCATCCCAGTCGCGCTGGGCGTGGATGAAGATTTGTTCGGCGCCTTTTTTGTCTTCGATGCGCAGTTCGTTGTAGCCACCGCCGCCCGGGGAGCTGAGGGTTTTGAAGACGGTTCGGGTTTTGTTCGCCGGGAGGGCGTAGGGCACCGGGTTTTCCTTGTGGTACAGGCAGCCGGTGACGAGGGGCTGGTCGGGGTCGCCTTCGAGGAAGGTGACGAGGACTTCCATGCCGATGCGCGGGATGGAGATGGCGCCGTAGCGGTCGCCGGCCCAGGAGCTGGAGACGCGTAGCCAGCAGCTGGTTTTGTCGTCGGCCTGGCCTTCGCGGTCCCAGTGGAATTGCACCTTGATGCGGCCGTATTGGTCGCAGTGGATTTCTTCGCCTTTGGGGCCGGTGACCATGGCGGTCTGGCTGCCGAGCACGCGGGGTTTCGGGTGTTCAAGGGCCGGGCGGTAGAACACGTCCCACGGGGTGGCGAGAAAGCGGTTGCGGTAGCCCTGGTGGAAGTCGTCCTTGTTGTCGGTGGTGTCGCTGGTCACCGATTCTTCGAGGACTTGCGGCTGTTTGCCTTCGTGGAAGATTTCGGTGAGCAGCCACAGGTCGTTCCACTCGCTGCGCGGGTGGTCGGACATTTCCATGAAGTGGCCGCTGACCAGTCGGGTCTGGTCGCCACGACCCTCGGCCTGACGGTAGTCGGCGCGATGGCGTTCGAGGGCACGCTGGCTGAGGAACTTGCCGCGCGCGCGGTCGATGAAGCGGCCGGGGTAGTCGTAGTCTTCCAGATCCGGTTCGGTGCTCTCGCCGTCCGGTTTGTAGGCTGCTTCCATTTGCAGGCGCGGCTTTTCGAAATCGTAGTCGCGGCGGGTGGTGCGGCTGGTACGGGTTTCCAGGCGCAGTCTGAAGCCTTTGATCACCGGTTCTTCGGCGACCATGCCGCTGCCCTGCACATACGCGGTGGGCTGGCCGAGGTTCGGGAACACGGTCTGGTCATCGCCGAACACCAGCAGATGGCCTTTCTTGCTGTGCTGGAAGTGGTAGTGAATGCCTTCCTCTTCGCACAGGCGCTGGACGAAGTGCAGGTCGGTTTCGTCGTACTGCACGCAGTAGTCGCGATCCGGGCACGGCTGGCTGAGCTGGAAACTGTAGGCGTTGCCCTGGATGCCGTGCTCGTCGAGGATCAGCGCGATGATTTTCGGCGCCGACATCTGCTGGTAGATGCGCTGGTTAGTGCGGTGATGCAGGTATTGCAGCTGCGGCACCAGCGAAACCTTGTAGCGGGTCAGGCGCTTGCCGGCATCACCCTGGGCGACGCGGTAGATCTGGCCGTGGATGCCCGAGCCTTGTGGGTCGAGGGCGAGGAAGGCCTGTTTGTGCAGGAGTTTTTCCAGGTCCAGATCCGGGTTTTCGCTGACCAGTTCCAGGTCGAAACGGAACGGCTGGCTGATGCCTTCAGTGCCGGTGAACGACAGGACTTGCAGGTCGCCCACGTAGTCTTCGACCGTCAGGCTGAAGTGCGTTTCGTTAGCTGGGTTGAACATAGTGTGCTCCCTGTTCGAATGTCATCCGTTACGCCCTCAGCCGCAAACGCTGCAACCAGGACGAAGTGGCGCCCAAGGCGTCACGCAATTGGTCGGCAGAAATGTTGCGCTCTGCCGCGTCAAAGGCCAGCGCGGTGCGCAGCGCTGGCCAACAGTGTGTCGGCAGATTTGCCGGGGCTTGCAGTTCGCGATCCAGGTGTTCGTCACGGGCCTGGGTCGAGGGCAAGCGGCGGAACGGGTGTTTGCCGCTCGCCAGTTCATAGATCACGCAGGCCACGCCGTACACGTCTGCGCTGGCCGACAGCGGTTGGCCCTCGAGCAGTTCGGGAGCGGCGTAGCCCGGGGTCCAGGCGTTGAAGCGCTCGCGGCTCAGGTGTGGCAGGCCGGGCAGGATGCCCTCCTCGGCTTGCCCGAGACCGAAGTCGAACAGGCGCACGCCGTCTTCGCAGAGCATGACGTTGCTCGGTTTCATGTCACCGTGCAGCACGCCTCGACGGTTGGCGTAGGCCAGCGCGTCGAGCAGCGGCAGCGCGATGTCGCGCAGTTCTTTCCACGGCAGGCCCAGCGGCCGCTCACAGAGCAGTTTGTCCAGGGTCAGGCCACGCATGAGTTCCATGGTGATGAAGGCCCGCTGGCAATCGGTGTCCACTTCGAACGTGTGCGGTCGCAGCACGTTGTCGTGGCGCAGGCGTCGGGTCAGGGCGAACTCGCTGTAGAGCAAGGCACTGGCGTCCGGCGACTCGGCAAATTCTTCGCTGAGGATTTTCAGCGCAATGTAAGGATCGGGATCGCCGAACTGTTCGTGCAACAGATCCCGGGCCCGGTAAACAGCACCCATGCCGCCGGCCCCGAGCAGGCGCTCGAGGTGATAGCGGCCGGCGAGTACGTCCGGCAGTGCACCGATGCTGGCCTTGGTTGGCGCCAGCAAAGGCTCTGCCTTGTTTTCCTTGGCGAAGGCGAAGTAGGTCAGGTTGTTGGCCTGCTCTTCGCTCATCAGCAAGTCGTCGACTGAGGATTCGAGTTCAGTCATTGGCGGATCACCACGGCAGTCAGATTGTCCCGGGCGGCGCCACGCAGGGCACCGTCGAACAGACGTTCCAGCGCCACGTGTGGCGCCGCCAAGCTGAGCGCATTGCCGAGGGCATCGCTGCTCAGGCCTTGATACAAACCATCGCTGCACAGCAGGAACACATCGCCCGGATACACCTCGAGTTCCAGCACATCCAGGGTCAGTTGTTCCGCCGCGCCCACCGCCCGGGTCAACGCCTGGGCCGCCGGGTGCGCCGCTGCCTGTTCGACGCTCATCTGTTGCTCGTCGATCAATTGCTGCTGCAGCGAATGGTCCTTGGACAGCTGATACAAGCGCTGCCCGCGCCACATGTAGCAACGGCTGTCGCCGGCCCAGATGCAGGCCGCGCGATTGCCTTCCACCAGCAGCGCCACGACGGTGCTGCCCATGATGCTGTCGTGACGCCCGGCGGTGACGGTCAACTCCTGCCCCAGGCGCCGGTTCAGCCAGTGCAGACACTGGCGGATGGCTTTGAGGCGTTCGTCGAAGTCTTCGTGCTGCGGCAATTCAGCCAGGCTGGCGACGATCAACTGGCTGGCGATGTCGCCACCCTGATGACCGCCCATACCGTCCGCGACCACCCACAGCCCATGCTGCGGGGTGTCGAGGAAGGCATCTTCGTTGCGCGACCGCACCTTGCCCGGGTCGGTTCGCGCCGCGCTGCGCCAGGGACTGGCCACCAGCATCAGAGCTGCACCGGCATACGGAAGGTGCGCATCACGCCCATGTCGAACGGATTCGGCGTGCGCTGGCTGGTCAGCAGGTAGTTGGCGCGCAGGCCACCCACGTCGGCTTTCAGCACCAGCACGTCGCGACCGGTCAGGTACTCGGTCTGCATCAGGTCGAACAGACGGAACAGCGACCACGGGCCGGAGTTCTTCTCGATGCCGATCGGGCGCCCGGCCATCTTGTCCATGACCAGGCTGGTGCGACCGTCTTCAGCATCGGTTGGCCACTTGAAGTTCATCGGCAGGATCGGACCGTGGCGGTACTCCATGGTCTTGTCGCCGAACTTGAACTCGGAACGGCTGACCGCCGGATCGAGGGTGTACGGCTCCAGCTTGAACTGCACGGTCGGCTCGGCCGGGTTGATCGAGAAGAAGCTCTGGCGGATGTTCAGTGCAGCCGCCATCTGGTCGAGGAAGACCTTGGACACCGGCAGGCTGCGACCGTCGATGCTGCGCATCCGGTAGTTGCCCGGATCACCGCTGACGAATGGACGCATGTAGCTGTCGAAGAAGCGGTCGATGGTGCCTTGAGCCCGGAAGAACTCGCGGAAGTCGCTGATCGCCACGTCGCTGGTGCTCGATGCGCTGAACGGGTAACGCTGGTTGATGGTCTTGCCATACACGCTGTACAGCTCGCTCTGATAACGACCGTTCAGGTATTGGTAGGCATCGTTGAGCACCAGGCGCCACGAGTCTTCGGCCAGCACGTTGAACCACACGCTCAGCGGACGCGGCAGACGACCCGACGCATTGCGCAGGTTGGTCAGCGCATCACGCTGGCCGCTCATGCGGGTCTTGGCCAGTTCGAACGCGGCCTGCTCCGGCGTGCTGGAACGGGCGAGGCCCGCCAGTTGCAGTTGCAGGTCGTTGAGTGCAGTGAAGGCCGGGGTCAGGTCAGCGGCCGGGCCGTTGTTGTCGTCGAGCAGTTTATGCAGCGGCTCGAAGCGACGTTGCAGGGCCTTCTTGGCGGTGTCCGGCAGGTTCTTCGCCACGTTCATGGCCGCTGCCTTGTCCGTCAACGCCGAAGCGAGCTTGCCGACCTTGCCCAGTTTGCCCTTCTGCCCCGCCAGTGCATCGGCGGCGTCACCGGCTTCATCCACCGGCTCAGGAGCCGCCGGGAAGCGGGTGTTTTCGCGCACTTCGGTCAGCAGCGCCAGCACCGGCGAGTTGGCCGAGGTCAGGCCCGCCAGTTGCTCGGCGCCTTCACCGGCATCGCTGATCGGCGGCAGCGCCACCTGGCCAACGGCCTCGCTCCAGTAGTTGGCGTAGTCGCGGAAGTACAGTTGCTCCAGCTCGACCATCAGGCGACGCAGATCCATGTCGCTGATGCCCGCGCCTTCGCCCAGTACCCAGTTGTCACGCAGGATGTCGGTGACCAGCGCCGACCCCTGTACCGAAAAATACTGCTGATAACCGGTCTGGGTGTAGAAGCCCGGGATCACGTATTCGGTGCCGATGAACAACGAACCTTGCGGGCCGAGGTGCTGGCTGAAACGGTAGTCCGGCAGGTTGCGCGCCTGTTCGCGGAGCATGCGGTAAACCACAGCCGCCAAAGATTCACTGCGCAGAACCTGACGCGCCTGCGTCACCAGTTGCTCGTTGAGCGGGTAGATAAACGGCAGCTTCAGCAGACGCTCAAGGTGCGCGTTCAAACCGTTCTGCACCGCAGTGTTGCCGGTGTAGCGCTGGGACCAGTCGGTAGCGACCCAATCCTTGAGCCATGCCGCATCGCGACGGTCCTTCATGTTCAGCATCAGGTACGCGCGCAGGCTGTTGATCAGCTTTTCGCGGTCCTTCATGTTGGCGCGGATCTGGCCTTCAAGCATGGTGGCGACGCGCGGCAGCAGTTGCTTTTCAAGCTCGCGCTCGTAGGCTTCCTTGACCACCGGATTGACGTCCTGGCCCTGATACAGACCGACGCGTTCGTGGTACGCAGCGTCGCCCTTCTTCGGGAACACCTGGGTCGCGGCGTAGCTGGTGTCGAGGGTTTTCAGCGTGCCCATGGCGTCATCGCGCGGCGACAGTGCCGTGCGCTGCTGCGTCCAGTTCTGCGCCAGGTTGCGCAGGTTTTCCAGACGCTCCCAGTTGGCCGAGAAACCACCGGCCCAAAGCATGCCGAACAGCGCCAGCGCACCCAGTGCACCGACGTACAACGCACGCTGGCCCCAATGAATGCGGCTGCGCTCGCGCTTGTCCAGACCGGCCAGATCGGCCTCGGGGAAAATCACCCGGCTGAGCAAGTGGTGGATGAATCGCGAACGACCGCTGCGCAGCGTCGGCAGCACGCCGGCGCTCATGCCCAGGCTGGCGCCGATGCCGGCGGTGGTCGAGTCCATTTCGTGGGTCAGGTGCGGTGCGCTGGTCAGGTAGAAACCACGCAGTTGCGTCGCACGCTGGTAGCGGTTGCCGGTGAACGCCATGTCGACGAACAGGCACAGACGCTCGCCGATCTGCCCCATCTGGTGCGGAAAGTCGAGGATGCGGCCACGGCGCTGGGTGTCGCGCTCGGAGTGCATGCGCATGATCACCTGGCTGTTGAGGCGACGCAGCAGCTCTTCGAACTCGCCGCGCAGCACAGCCACGTCGGTGCCGACCTGATCCTTGCGGAAACTGGTACCCAGCACCTGATCGCTTTCTTCGCGGGTCAGTTGGTCGAAGAATTCGTCGAAGCCCAGCAGCTTGTCAGCCTTGCTCAGCACCAGATACACCGGCACGTCGACGTGCAGCTTCTGATACACGTCTTGCAGACGCGCGCGCACCTGGCGGGCCAGAGTGTCGATGTCCTGCTCGCTGCCACCGGTCAGGGTTTCTACCGGAATGGTCACCAGCACGCCGTTCAGCGGACGACCGCGACGACGCTTGCGCAGCAGTTCCAGCAGAGTGGTCCAGGCGCTGCCGTCGACTTCCGAATCCGGTTGGGTCAGGTAGCGGCCGGCGGTGTCGATCAGCACACCGTGGTCGGCGAAGTACCAGTCGCAATGACGGGTGCCGTGGGTGTCGCGGGTCAGCTTGCGGTCGATCTTGTTGATCGGGAATTCCAGCCCCGAGAAGTCCAGCAGGCTGGTCTTGCCGCTGGCCTGCGGGCCGATCAGCAAGTACCACGGCAAGTCACTGCGCCAGCGCTCGCTGCGGCCGCGATACAGGCTCGAAGTCTTGAGGGTTTTCAGGGCGTCCTTGAAACGCTCCTTCAACTCTTTCTGCTCTTCTTCGATCAGGTCGTCGCGACGGATACGGTCCTGGCCGTCTTCGGTTTCTTCGACGGCTTTCTTGCGGATACCCGCGCGCCAGCTGACGAAGACCATGGTCAGACCCCAGATCAGGAACAGCACGGCGATGGTCAGCAAGCGCGAGGTCGAACTCTCCCAGAACTTGTAGTCATCCACCGCCAACAGCGGGCCGACGAACCACACCAGCAGCGCCACGAACAGCACCAGCAGCAAGGTCCAGACCCAGGTCTGGCGCAGGAAGGCGCCGACTTTCTTGAAAAACTTTTTCATCACACGTCCCTGTTTACGGCTGCGACTGCGGCTGGACCGCGGCCGGATCAAGCGGCTGATAAGGTTGCAGAACGGTGTCGCGCTGCTCGCCCAAGACCCAGGCGAAGCCCGAATACATCATCACCAGGCAGACGAAGGTGAACAGCACCACCATCCACGCCGGCACGATGCGCACCAGGTTGCGGCGCTGATCGTTGAGGCCTTCCCACTGCGGCGACAATTCGCGCGGCACGTCGCCGCGCAACTGACGGATCTGCCGGTACAGGGCGTCGCGGATGCCTTCGAGCTCCAGCATGCCGCGGGCCTGCACGCGGTACTTGCCCTCGAAACCGAGGGACAGGCACAGGTACATCAGCTCCAGCATCGGCAGGTGCTTGACCGGGTTTTTCGACAGCCGATCGAGCAGCTGGAAGAACTTCTCGCCGCCGAAGGTTTCGTTGTGGAAGCTGCTGAGCAGGCTCATCTGCGACCACTCGCTTTCGTTGCCCCACGGCGTGGTCACGACGGCTTCGTCGACCACGGTGCAGAGCACGTAACGGGCGGCCATCACCTGGCTGCTTTCGGCGCCGTTGTGCAGGGCGCGCACTTCAAACAGCTTGAGCCCGGCGGTCAGGCGCTCGTTGAGCGCGTAGAGGTCTTCGCGGGTTTCACTGTGCTTGAGGCGCACCACTTCCGACAGCAGTTCGGACGACGCCGCCACCAGCGAATTGAGACTGATGTTGAAGGCTTCCGCCGGGCGCAGGCGCGCGGCGTAGATCATCCGTTCTTCCAGTTGTTCGAAGCGCGGCGGCGCAGCGAAGTCGGTCAGCGGACTCGCCGCCGGGCCATGGCCCTGACGGTCGAGCAGGACGGTTTTGTCGTCCTGGTTGTGTTCCATGTCCTTGATCATGTCGGTCAGTTCCTGATGGCCCAGAATTTCAGTTCAAGCTCGGCGAATTCGCCGGACACGTGGAACGCGAAGCCGCCGGAGCGCTCGAGTTGCGCCAGGTCTTCGGAACTGAGTTCGAGGATGAAATAGGTTTTGTTGGAGTGGAACGCGATCTGCCGCGGGGCCACCGGCAACGGTTTGACCTTGATCCCCGGCAGGTGCAGGTTGACCAGTTGGCGGATGCGCTCCACCGGGCCGACCTTGAGGTGCGCAGGCAAGCGGTTGCGCAGTTCTTCGGAGTCGCAGTTGGCACTGGCTGCCAGCACGAACGACGCCGAGCCCAGCAGTTTGTGGTCGTGCAGCGGCGACACGATGATCCCGTACTGACGCGCCTGCAGGATCAGTTCGATGGCGTGCTGTTCCAGCACCATCGACAGCACCTGACGGATCGACTCCATCAGTTTGCGGAAGCTCGCACCCTGGTCGGCGTGGGAGTAACGGCTGTCCAGTCGCGGGCGTTTGCTGTCGCTGGAGAAGGTCGCCAGATCGCCGAGCATGGTCAGCAGCGTGCGGTACAACTCTTCCGGGTGAACCTGTTCCAGGCCCAGGTAGTGGCGCAGCAGCAGCTCGGTGCGGTTGATCAGTTGCAGCATCATGAAGTCGCCGATCTCCGCGCCGCCGACCTTGCCATTCGAACGAATGCGCTCGGCAATGGTGTCGCCACGGTGGCCGAGCATGCTGATCACTTCTTTCAGGCACGACAGCAGGTAGCTGGAGGCGTGGGCCTGAATGTAGGTCGGCACGAAGTCCGGATCGAGGCTGATCACGCCGTCCGGCGTGGTGTCGAGCACGTCGCAGATCTTCAGCTTCACGTAGGCCTGGTCGCTCTGCTGCTCGCCGAGCAACAGCTTGAAGTCCGGGCGACCGCATTTGACCTGGCTCGCCGAATCGTCGCCGGCGTTGGAGTCGGCCACTTCGGTTTCATAAGCGGTGTAGCGCGCCAGCACGTCGGACTGCTCCGGGCGGCGGGCCTCGATGTGGTTGCCGGTGACCAGCGGCAGCGCCAGGTAAATCGGCGTATTGCCGGTGTTCGGCGGAATGTCCAGGGCCAGCGGTTCGGTGTTGCCGCCGAGTTCGAACAGGCTGCCGTCCGGCAGGATCCCCGAGGCTTCACTGATTACCAGTTTGCCCATGTTGAGGAACTGCAAGTCGATCTCCAGATTCAGGAAACCCCAGGTGTAACCACCCAGCAACTGGGTGCGGGTCTTCATCTGGTGATCGTAGTAGCGGTCGTTGTGCTGGAAGTGCTGCGGACGCAGCAGCATGCCTTCCTGCCAGATGACTTTATGGGTATTCATGATCAGTCATCCGCCTTGGCGAGCACTTCGTTGGTCTTGCGGATACCTGCCTGATCCAGGGTCAGATCGGCTTCGGTGACTTCCAGCGGCGTGATCGGGAACGTGTGGCGCCACTTGGTTTCCGGCAGGTCGCGGTACGCGGCGAGGATGCCGATGTAGCGGCTGCCCTCCTCCACGCTGAGTTTCAGTTCCACGGTTTCACCCGGGCGCAGTTCGAGTTCTTCGCTGGCCACCAGATCCGGGTTGAGGGATTCCTTGGCGCGCTCGTAGAGGCTGAAGAAATCGGCGTTCTCGAAGGTCACCGGGTGCTTGAGTTCGAACAGGCGCACTACGATCGGCGACGGACGACCGTTGAGGTCCGGGTTCAGCTGATCGCTGCCGGTCAGCTTCAGGTTGATCTTGGTCACTTTCGAATACGGCGACAGCGACGAGCATCCGGCGAGCAGCACCAACAGGGTGAGCGCGGTCAGCGTCTTGAAAAAAGCGGTCGAGCGGCGAGACATGCGCATCATCCTTGGTGGTCGGTGTGGAGGGTGGAGATCAGGCGGATCTGTTCTTCGTAGGCCTGGGCGAAGTCACGGGCCAGCAGACGCTCGCTCCAGTCGTCGTCCTGACGCAGCGCGTGGTGGTAGCGGTTGAACGCTCTCCAGCGGCCACCGGAAGTGGCGAGCAACGGCTTGTTGTCGCGCTCGAAACGCAGGGTCAACTGCTCCGGCGAGAAGTGTTCCAGGGTGCCGCGCACCGCCGCACGGCTGGCGGTCAGCAGCGCCACCTGATGCGCCTGCAAGTCGCGGAACGCACGGGAGATCGCCTGCTCTGCCGGCAAGTGCCCCGGCTTGTGCGGCTGCAACAGGATGTCCAGCGCTTCGCTCGGATCGACGGCGAACTTCAGCGGGTTTTTGTTGGTGCCTTGCACGGTGGTCTGGGCCAGACGCAGCTCGTTCTTAAGCTCCGAACGGGTGCGCAGGCTCTGTTGCAGACCGCCGATGCTCTGGCGCAGCAGGCGTGCGGCGTTGACCGCCAGCGCCTCGCGTTCGTCATGGCTCAGGCCTTTCAGATCGACACCCAGTGCCGCACCGAAGTGATCCCAGAAACCCTGTGGCTGACGCTCGACTTCTTTCGGAGCCGGCGCAGGTTCTGGCTTGGGCTCGACGATCAGCTCCGGCACCATCAGGCTTTCCATGTCGATGCGCGCATAGTCGGCGCGCTGACGGGAGTCTTCCGGGTCGGTGGTCGGCGCGAGCATTTCCTCGAATTCCGAGTACACGCGCTCTTGCTGCTCCAGCGATTTCAGCGGGTCGAGGTCGAGGAACGCGTCATCCGGAATGATGGTGCCGGCGGCCCGTGGCAGGCCCGCTTCACCGTCGAACGTTGCCGGGTCGCGCACCAGTCGCGCACGAATCTCGAAGTCGCCCAGCACGTAGGTGCTGCCGTGCTCGATGCGCACCGGTTCGCCCTTGTGCAGACGTGCGCCGCTGTCGCCGTCCTGAACACCGTTGCTGCTGGTGTCGGTCAGGAAGAACGTGCCCTCGCGATAACTCACGATGGCGTGGTGGTTGGACAAGTGACGCTTGCGGTCAGGGATGATCCAGTCGCAGTCCTCGCCCCGCCCGATCACGCCGCCGGCCTGTTTGAAGGTCCGCTGGCACAGCTCGGTGGGCACGAACTGCTTGGTGTTCAGCATTTCGAAAACCAATTCCATGTTTGATGCTCCTTGCGGTCACTTGCCGCGATTGACCGCCTGCGGATCACCCAATGGGCGGTAATCGTTATCGTTGAATTTGTAATTGCCGCTACAGCCGCCGAGGCCGCATAGAACGACGAGGGTCAGCAGGACAGCGTGCCAGTGACGAACAGACATCAGAGGGTCTCCAGGTGTAGACAAAGCACAAAGCGCCGACCCTTTCGGGCGGCGCTGATAGAAGCGGACGAGGTGAAACCGACGGACTTTTGCCTACCCATCGAAGTCACCCAGATTGATGTTCAAGCGGCCGAGCCGGTACAGCAGCGTGCGCCGGGGCAGGCCCAGTTCGCGGGCCGCGAGCGTCTGGTTGCCGTCGTTCTTGCGCAGGCAATCGAGCAGCAACGTGCGCTCGACTTTCTCCAGGCGTTCGCGCAGGTTCAGGCTGCTGTCGTCCTCCAGCATCGGCTCCATGCGCAGGGCAAAATGCTCGGCCAGCAGCTCGCCGCCTTCGCACAACAACACGGCACGCTCGACCAGCGCCTTGAGTTCACGGACGTTGCCGGGAAAGGTGTAACCGGACAGGTGCTCGAGCGCCGAATCGGACCAGCGCACCGGGTCCCGCTGCAAATAGGCGCAGGCCTTCTCGGCGAAATGTTTCGCCAGATCGAGGATGTCGCCTTCGCGTTGACGCAGGGCCGGCAGAACGATCGGGAATTGCGCGAGGCGGTAATACAGGTCCTCGCGGAATTTGCCTTCGCTGACCAGCACCGACAGATCGCGGTGCGTCGCAGCAATGATGCGCACGTCGATCTTGTGGGTGTCGTTGGAGCCCAGCGGGCGGATCTCGCCTTCCTGCAACACGCGCAGCAGTTTCGATTGCAGCGACAGCGGCATGTCGCCGATTTCATCGAGCAACAGCGTGCCGCCATTGGCCGCGTCGAACAGCCCGGCGCGGTCGCGGTCGGCGCCGGTGAACGCACCTTTGCGGTAGCCGAACAGCTCGCTTTCCAGCAGGTTTTCCGGGAACGCCGCGCAGTTCTGCACGATGAACGCCTGGGAGCGACGCGGCCCGCAATCGTGGATCGCGCGGGCCACCACTTCCTTGCCGGTGCCGGTCTCGCCGCGCAGCAGCACGGTGTACGGGCTGTGCAGAACCTTGCTGATCAGCGAATAGGTCTGGCGCATGGCCGCGCTTTTGCCGATCAGGCCGTAACCGCTGATGCTCGGCACGCTGCGAACCGCCGGCGCAACGGTATCTACCGGTTGACGCAGGCGTTGCAGCAGATGCAACTGGCCGAGCACGAACGAGCCGAGCTGACCGAGGGAATCGGCGAAGCCTTGCAGATTGGTGTGACGACGGCTGGCGCACAGCAACAGACCCTCGACGGCCTTCTGCTGATTGACCAGTGGCACACACAACAGCGATTGCCACGGCGTGGCCGACGCCGGCAGGAAACTGGTTTCGTGCAGGCTGCCGCCCAGGTCGTCGAGGCATACCACGCGGTTCTGGCACAGGGCGAACTGCAGCAACTGCTCGCCGTTGTAGTCCGCCGGCAGGCTCGCCGCGCCGCGTGGTTGCAGCAAGCCGTCGAGGCACTCGGCGTTCATCCCCAGGCACGTGTGGGTGGCATCGAGCAGATACAGTTGCGCCAATTCGCAGCCACTCAACCCGGCCACGCCGCGCACGAAGTCACCCAGCAGCGCAGCACCGTCCGCCGAGCGCGACAGGCTGGCGAACTGCGCCAGCAACGCTTCGGCATAGAGCAGTGGCTGCGGCACTTGAGTGAACATCACACTCACCTCAGGCGAACTCGCAGGTCACGCTGGCTTCACCATCGAGCGTCGCATGCACACGCTTGAGGCTTTCACCGGTGGCCATGGCGTCGAGCAAGCGGTCGGCCACCAGCGGCAGCACGTGCTGGTCGAGCAAGTGGTCGATCAGGCGCGCACCGCTTTCGCTCTGGGTGCAGCGCTCGGACAGGTGATCGACGAGGTTCTGGCACCAGCTGAAGTCCAGCTGGCGACGGTTCAGGCGCTCGCCCAGACGACCGAGTTTGATCTCGATCAGCTCGCGCAGCACCGGGCCGCCCACCGGGTAGTACGGCACCACTTTCATCCGCGCCAGCAGCGCCGGTTTGAAGTGTTTGCTGAGCACCGGGCGAATGGTTTCTTCCAGTACTTCGGCGGTTGGCCGCGCGCCGTCTTCGCAGAGGTCGCTGATCTTGTCGCTGCCCAGGTTCGAGGTCATCAGGATCAGCGTGTTGCGGAAGTCGATCTCGCGCCCTTCACCATCGTTGGCCACGCCTTTGTCGAAGATTTGGTAGAACAGGTTGAGCACGTCCGGATCAGCCTTCTCGACTTCATCGAGCAGCACCACCGAGTACGGCTTCTGGCGCACCGCTTCGGTGAGCATGCCGCCCTCGCCGTAACCGACGTAACCTGGCGGTGCACCGATCAGGCGGGAAACGGTGTGCTTCTCCTGGAACTCGGACATGTTGATGGTGGTGATGAAACGGTCGCCGCCGTACAGCAGATCGGCGAGCGCCAGTGCGGTTTCGGTCTTGCCTACGCCGCTCGGGCCCACCAGCAGGAACACGCCGACCGGCGCATCAGGCTTGTTCAGGCCGGCTGCGGTGGCGCGCATCGAGCGATCCAGCGCGTGCACGGCTTGTTCCTGACCACGGATGCGGGTGCGCAGGTCGGTGGCGAAGCTTGCGACCTTGGCGTTGTGCTCGCGGGCCAGTTGCGCCAGCGGCACGCCGGTCCAGGCGCTGATCACTTCGGCCACCAGACGCGGGCAGACTTCGAAGCTGACCAGACGCTCCTTGACCTGAGCGGCGGTCAGGGCGCTGTGGGTTTCGTTGAGTTGGGCTTCCAGCGCTTCGACGCTTTGGCCTTCTTCAACTTCAGCAGCAACGGTTTCAATCACCGTGCCTTCGGCGTCTTCTTCAACAGTCACTGTCGGCTCTACCGCCGCAGCTTCACGGGCCTTGGCCAGTTGCTGACGCAGTTCCAGCAGACGCTCGGCCAGTTGTTTCTGCTCGGTCCACAGGGTTTCCAGTGCGACCATTTCGGTTTCGGCTTCGTCCAGACGCGCTTCCAGTGCATCCAGCGCTTCGTGGTCGATCAGCAGACCGGCTTCGGCATCGCGACGGAGGGCCTGACGCTGACGGCCACCTTCAGCCAGTTCACCACGCAGGCGCTCCAGGCTTTCCGGGGCAGCGGCGAGGCTGATGCGTACGCGGGCACAGGCGGTGTCGAGCACATCGACGGCCTTGTCCGGCAGTTGCCGGCCGGCCAGGTAACGGGCGGACAGCTCGGCTGCCGAGACCACCGCGTCATCGCGCAGGTAGATGCCGTGGCTCTTCTCGTAGACCTGAGCCAGACCACGGAGGATGGTCACCGCTTCGCTCACGGTCGGTTCGTGCAATTGAACCGGCTGGAAACGACGGGCCAGCGCCGGGTCTTTCTCGAAGTATTTCTTGTACTCGGCCCAGGTGGTGGCGGCGATGGTGCGCAGTTCGCCACGGGCCAGCGCCGGTTTCAGCAGGTTGGCCGCATCGGAACCGCCGGCATTGCCACCCGCGCCGATCAGGGTGTGGGCTTCGTCGATGAACAGGATGATCGGCTTCGGCGAGGCTTTGACCTCGTCGATCACGCCTTTCAGACGACGCTCGAATTCACCTTTGACGCTGGCGCCGGCCTGCAACAGGCCCATGTCCAGTGACAGCAGTTCAACGCCTTTCAAGACCTGCGGCACTTCACCGGCGGCGATGCGCGAGGCCAGGCCTTCGACGATGGCGGTTTTACCGACGCCGGCCTCACCGACCACGATCGGGTTGTTCTTGCGGCGACGGGCGAGGATGTCGACCATCTGGCGGATCGCGCCATCGCGGCACAGCACCGGGTCGAGTTTGCCGTCGCGGGCCTGCTGGGTCAGGTTGTGAGTGAAACGCTCCAGCAGCGATTCGCCCTGGGCGGCCGGTTTGCCATTGGCCGCTGCTTGAGGCTGCTGCGACAAAGCAAATTCTTTCAGGCGATCAATGTTCAGTTTGGCAAGCAACGGCTGGTAGCGGCTGCCGGCGTAGCGCATCGGGTTGCGCAGCAGCGCGAGGATCAGCGCCGCGTCCTCGACCGAGGTCTGGCCCAGTTCAAGGTTGGCCACCAGCAGCGCGTCTTGCAGCCACTGCACCAGCTCCGGGGCGAACACCGGGTTGCGCGAAGCGCTGTGCTCGACCCGCGATTGCAGCGCGGCGCTCAGCTCACCAGCGTCAACGTCGGCATCCTGCAACGCGCGGGAGAGCAGACCGTTCGGGCGCTCCAGCAGGCCGAGCATCAGGTCTTCGACCAGAATCTTGCTGCCGCCACGGGCGACGCAGCGCTCGGCCGAACGCTCCAGATCGCGACGGGTTTCGGCGTCCAGCGCCTGGATGAGTTGTTGCAGGTCTACGTTGATCATGGCTCACGTCCTTAATGAATTTTGCTGCCCAGGGTCACCACGCCGTCTGCTTTTTCGCAGCCCAGCCAACTGGTCCAACCCAGGCGACAGTCGTTCTTCTCGCCAATGCGCAGTTCGCGGATTTCTTCCGGGCGCAGCACCAGGCGAATGTCGTAATCGAGCGGGTCACGCAAGGTGAACCGCACCAACGCGCAGAGCGGCTGGTAACCGAAACCGATGGGCAGGAATTCGTGGAATCGCTCCCAGTCGAGTTCGGTGATGTGAATGCGGAACTTGCCGCTGCGATCGCGCACGTGTTCGCCCAGCACCAGGTCTTCCCCCAGCACGCTGTTGGCGAAGCCGAGGCGGTTGCGCTGTTCTTCGAGGATTTCCACGCGGCGCTCGATGCACTGCTCGATGACCAGGTCTTCGTGCTTGAAGTAGTAACGCAGCACCGCTTCGATCAGCGCCGCCGAGTGCGCCCGCAGGCTGAGCAGGCCGAGGTACGGCAGCAGGCGTTTCCAGTTCAGTTCCTTGGCCCGGCGAATCTCGTCGCCACCGAGGCCGATCAGCGCAAACAGCTGCGACGAAAACGGGTCGACCGCGCCGCTCTGGAAGCTGGCGCGGTAACGGTATTTGCGCCAGATCGGCAGCATCAGCCGTTGCAGGCGATGGTGGAACAGATCGAGGAAATTGCGCGTCGGGTTGCCGTCTTCGCTGTCGCCCAGGGCTTGTTCGCCGTAGAACGCCGGCAGCGGCGAACCGGAACCGACCAGGCCGATCAGGTTGAAGCGCAGGCGCGCGCGCATCTGCCCGTGCTCTTCGAAAAACTCCACGCGATCGACATCGCTGCGCGGAAATCCGAGGCTCGGGTTGGCCTGGAACTCCACCTGGTCGTACAGATCCTCTTCGCTCAGGTACGGGTGCGCCTCGCGCAGCCGGTCGATCACCAGCAGCACGGCCTGAAACAGCGAGTACTCGCGTATTACCTTCGTCAGCCCGCTTAAAGCAGGGGCTGCAGGCCCATACGTGGTGTCCATTGGTACACCTCTCCCTGTGTGCTTTTTACTCGCAGCTCGTGGAATGAATTGAGACTGGCGTAAAGCGCGAAAAACTCGTTGAGAACCGAGGCGAAGACGAACAGGTCGCCCTCACCGATATACCCTTCCGGGTCGATGGTCAGTTCGGTGCGCAGACCGCGCACCGGCAAGCCACGGTGCAGCCGGTCGACGTGGTGATGCTTGATCAGTTTCAGACCGCCGAGCAGGCGCTTGCTGACCTTCTCCGCGTGCTGGTCGTAGTAGCGCGGCAGGTCGTAGGTTTCGAGAATCACCTTCAACGCATTGACGTCGGCCAGCGACAGATAGTTGAGCGACATGTTGCTGATCAGCTTCCACAGGAAGTCACGGTTCAGCGGCGGCGCGAAACTGGAAGTGGCCGGGGTGATGTTGCGGAAACTCAGGAACTCCGGGGTCTCTTCGCAGGCCATGCAGATCTGCCCGAGCTTGAGCTTGCGCGGCAGGTTCTGGTTGGTGCAGACCAGCTCGATCGACAGGGTTTCGTGGGCTTCGGTGTGGCGGATGCCGAAGCTCAGGTAGGTGTCGAGACCGTCATGCAGCAGCGACGAACGCTGGCGGATGCTGTAATGCGGACGGCTGTTGGGCACGTCGAAACTCGGGTCGTGCTCGAAGGATTCGAACGGCACGTACTCCTGATAACCGAGGCCGCCGGGCTTCCAGCCGGTCACGGTTTCCACCGAGAACACGCCGCAGTTTTCCAGATCGAATTCCGCCGGCAACAGCAGGTATTCGTCCTGTTTGCCGTCGAGGCGGATCGGCAGCGCGTCGTGCTTGAACAGGTTGACGATCGGCGTGCAGAACAGCTTCACGTTATCCGTCGTCGGACGCATGCGCATGATGCCGCTCTTGCGGATGTCGAAGCGCAATTCCAGGCCGCGCATCTGCTTGAGGGTGTCTTCCGGCAGCGCCTTGAGAATGTCCAGGCCGTGGACATCGACGAACAGGAACTTGTCCTGGAAGGCGAAGTATTCCTGCAGGTAGCGGTAGCCCCGGAAGGTGTTCAGCGGATACGGGATCAACGCTTCTTCTTCGGCAAAGCCCACTGGCTTGACCCGGTCGCCCGGAATCTTGAACGCCATCGGCTTGCCGCTCACGCCGTCGATTGGCTTGCCGGCGCCGTCGAGGGGGATCAGTTCGATACCGTCGAGGTTGCGCAGCAGGCTCAGGTAGAGCATCTGGCTGATGTAGCGCTCGCCGGCAAAGTGCAGGCGCAGCTTGCTCAGCTCCAGTTCGCCGAGGTGACCGTCGGCACTCATCTCCAGGCGCAGGCTGAGCAACGAGCCGTCGCCCTTCACCGAGTAGTTCAGCGCGGCCAGATCCAGCGCCATGACTTCGGTCGGGTAGCAGGTGCGGAAGCGGCAACGCACGTCTTCGATGGGCACGCTTTCAATCGGCGTATCCCGCTCGACCTTCAGCGCCGGCCCCGAACGCTTGAGCGGATCGAACTGCAGAATGCTGAACGCCGGCAGCGGGCGCATGTAGTTCGGCCACAGCAACTGCATCAGGGAATGGCTGAGCTCCGGCAACTCGTCATCGAGCTTCTGGCGCAGCCGCCCGGTCAGAAACGCAAAGCCTTCCAGCAACCGCTCCACATCCGGATCCCGCCCGGCCTGCCCCAGGAACGGCGCCAACGCCGGACTACGCTCGGCGAAACGGCGGCCCAGTTGGCGCAGTGCGGTGAGTTCGCTTTGGTAGTAGTGGTTAAAGGACACGGGTTACCTGCCTGGTAGTGGAACTCATCAAAAAAATATCCTGTAGAGCGCGACCGTCAGACCGGCACAGAAGTAACCGGCAATCAGGAGGTACGGCACGAGCAGAATCCAGCCGTAGGCCATGAAAGCACTGTCGAACGGCCCGGCGACCAGACTGCACACGCCATAAAGCATCCAGGGCACCGCGTAGAAAGGGATGAACTTCAACGGTGCCAGCCAGACCATTCGTACCGCCTGTTGCTCACTTCGGCTCTTCGCGGTCCGCGATACCCAGAGCGCAAACAACAACAGCCCGGGCATACCGAACCACAACAGATACACCCAGTGGGTCTCGGACGAATCGAAGGTCGAATATTCGCCAATCCATAGGCCATAGGATGAAAACGCCAGCGTGACCAGCAATGGCGCCCACAAGGCGCCCATGAAGAAACTGAGTTGCGCGCGACTGAGCAGGGGCATCTCGTTCGATACACCTGTGACGGGCAAGCCCTCATCCTCGAAAACACGCGCATCCCTTGCGTCATGATGCGCACCGTGTGCTTTCTGTATGAGAGAGTTTCTGGCGATCAGGCGCATTCCGGCACCCACCAGTCTTCGTAGCCTTGCGCGCCGGGATACAGCACTGTCGAGCCGTTGAACTCGGGAGCAACCGCTAAAACTTCAGTCACCCGAAAATTCCATTCCGAGGACTCGAGCAGTGCGCCGTCCTTGGTGTACACCCGAAAAAAGTACCCGCTGCTGAACAGCCCAAATACTTGTCCGATCAATCCCAGCTTGTGATAACCGGGTGTGTATGTGACGAGATAGCACTCGCCCGACTCGCTCGACTGTCGCGTCAAGGCCTGCGCCGTTACGCCACCGAAAATCTTCAACCCAAGCGCGACGATGCATATGGACACACCGATCAGCGCCGAAGCCAGCAATAGACGCGGCATTGCTCGACGGTTGTGAGCCTTCAGCGGTTGCAGTGCCGCGTGCTTGCGCCAGCGGGTGTAAGCCGTGTGGATGGCGTTGGTCAGCAGGATGGCGCAAACCGTCAAGCCACCTGTTAGCGCGCTATAGGCCAAGCCACGAATGGGGTACTGCGGCAGCAGATAAAACAGAATCGCCAGCATCATCAAAACCACCAGGCCAAACTGGATGGCTTGACGCTGGATGAAGACCAGAACCAGATTCAGGGAAACGAAAAAATAGAAAATCAGATACATCGCCATGCCGATGGCGACGCCGCGCGAGGTCAACCCACCGACCAGCTGTTTATAAGCGGGAACGGCATAGCCATTCATGACGATATAAATCGCACAGGCCAGCGAGTGCACGGCCAGACCGATGGCGTGCCGGCTATTCATGTGCAATTCCGGCCATGGCTTTATCGGCACTCTGGAATGAAGACGTGCCTTCAGCCCCCAAAAAAACTATTACCGACATTCTGGAATTATCCAACTTTCCCAGCCTTCAGAGCCCGGATACAAGATCATCTCGCCGCGAAATTCCGGGGCAACCCCTGAATCTCCCTCTCGCATCCATAGATACCACTCCGATGTTTTTAGAAGCTTTCCATCCGCTGAATAGACCCGATAGAAGGCCTGACTGCTGAATAGCTCTAACAAGCTTCCTGCGACTCCCAAAAATTCATAATCAGCTGCATATCTGGCGATGTAGCACTTACCAGATTCACTCATATAAGTTTTTAATGGCTTTGTGACCAGAGAACTATGAACTTTTAGTGCGAGAAGCATCGCCAGAAGCAATAACATAGTCAGCAGCAGATAAACGCCTCGTTTTCTGTTAGTACCGATCATGACTTCACCATCGGCTTTGCCCTTGCCACGAACTCACCAAAGTCAGCATTCATGAAGCGAAATGAAATGGATGTTGGCAACTTCTTTACTGTCGAATAAACAAACAAATCGCCACCTTTACCGTGTAGAGCACGGTACTGATTGAAGCTATCGTTCGTTACCTTGTGATACAACTGACCATCGGCTTCAAATGTATCTCGACCCAACGCAGTAAATCCTTTCACGCCACTTTCAAAGCTCCAGTACCCAAGCGGCTGATTCTTACTGCTGTCATTCAAAAATTCATACGTATCACGTATGTAGCAACCAATTTCTTCGATGTGCAAAGTAGCCGGTGTCTTTTTTGTTTTCGAGACCGCCGAAAACTTGGTAACAGCAAATTTGACGGAAAACCCACCTAGTGTTCCGTAGACATCATCCAGTGGATCAGTAATCCTTGCCCACTTATCAGTTCCGATAGGTCTGTGATTGTACTGCGAGGTCACTTCCAACTCTTTGGCACTCATAGAACTGAAATCATATTCGCCTGTTTTCAGATCCATGTTTGCCTGATCAAGAATCCCGAGATCTCTCAGACGCGTCATAAATTGCAAAAGACCAGGCGCCAGTTGATTCAATCCTTTGACACGTCCGATCAACTCGTTGTACTGACTGGCATACGCCGCTTTTTCGAGCAACGCTTTTACATCTTCACCTGTGTGCGGTGACGCACTGTTCAACCAATCGAATTCCAGATCATCAAATAGTTTTTCTGGAGTGAGTTGCTTAACGTCAAGACGCCCTTCCTTTTCGTCGATAGTCATCTCGTAAGGCTTGCCATCGAACCAGCGCTGCATCAGTCGAGCAGCCTGCACCCAGCCCATTTTTCTCATGGCGCCGGGAATATCCGTGATCTGGAACTCGTCCACAGGTACTTCTACTGGCGTCTTGTCAGAAGAAGGGGTGAGCTGGGTCGTGAGTGGTGCCGGTGCGGTCATGTCATAAACCCTATGCAATCACGAGCGAAGACTGTGGTTCGAAGGTAAGCGTGACGCTTTCAGCCAAATTGGAAGCAATCGGCGACGTTCTACCCTGTGCATCAGTAACGCCTTTGATTTCTTTGCCAGAAGCCGTTCTCAGGGTGTAAGCACGGTTTGCGACCGGAGCACCGGTTCTCGGATTGCGTGCTACGAAGTGCTGGGTAAAAGGCCAACTGAGCTCCACCGGCAACGGCGGCACAAACGGCGCCGGTGAATGCGAATTGCCGATAATCACCGTCCCTGATCCAGCCGTGACTTTATTGCCGTGAGAACCAACCGAACCAACGGTGGCCGCCGGCTTGCCATTGATCAGAACCGTCGTCGCCAGATCGCCTACCAACGCACCACCACACGCGGAGGCATCGCCTTCGCGGGCGGCCGCGAGGCCGTCGAAGAACACGTCGCCGGAACCGGCGGCAATCGGGTTGGTGCCGTGGCCGGGAAGCGGGCAAGCAGTGGGGTCGGATACGCGTGCTGCAGGTTTGCCAGACATCGGGGTTCTCCTTAGTTGACCTTGGCTTGAGGACTGTTCATTTCTTGACCACACGCTGGAATATTCCAGCCCTCGTAGCCCGTCGCTGTCGGATAGATCGCATGACCGTAAATCCACTGCGAGCGTTCATCGGTGGTGAACTCGTTCTGCCAGAGCAACCATTCGGACGACTTCAGCAGCGTGCCGTCTTTTGCGTAAACCCGGAAAAAGGCTTCACTGGCAAACAGCTTGAAAATCATTCCCGGTATTCCGACGGCCGAATACTGCGGAATGTAGGAACGAATGAAGCACGTACCAGCGTCATTCCAAACTGTGGAGTACTCGTGAGCCAGCCGTGACGCCGTCGTTTTCACGTAACAGGCAGCTGAAACCAGGGCAGCAGCCGTCAGCGCAAGCAATAACAACGCGCTACGTCTCCACTTCGCCCACATTCCCGGATTCACGACGCTCCCTCGCATGGTTCTAACTCACCTTCACTTGACCGCTGCCATCCAGGCGCGCGGCGAAACTGACCTGACGCTTGAAGCCCTCGACTTCCAGCAGGCCTTCGATGCTGAAGGCCAGGCGGAGCTGGTCGTGGTCTCGCGGCAGGGAAATGACACGCACGTTGCTCAGGCGCGGTTCGTAGGCTTCGATGAAGCTTTCGATGGCCAGGCGGGCCTGACTCAGGGAGTCGTGCAGGCTCAGGCGCATGTCATTGAGATCGGGCAACCCGTAGTCGGACAGCGTTTGCACGCTGCCGGCCCGGGTGCTGAGCATTTTGGCCAGATGGGCAGCCACCGACGCCATGGCAGAAGCCTCGAGGCTCTTGCCCTTGCGTAGTTCCGCGTCGCCGTTGAGGCGTTCGAAAAGGCTGCCGTATCCGTCCATGAGTCGCTCTTACTCTTTGTCCAGCTTGCCAACCAGCGACAGGGTGAAATCGGCACCCATGTACTTGAAGTGCGGGCGCACGTTCAGGCTGACGCGGTACCAGCCCGGCTCGCCTTCAACGTCGCTGACGATCACTTGCGCAGCGCGCAGCGGACGACGGCCACGTACTTCGGCGCTCGGGTTTTCCTGGTCGGCCACGTACTGGCGGATCCACTTGTTCAGTTCCAGCTCGAGGTCGGTACGCTCTTTCCACGAACCGAGTTGCTCGCGCTGCAGCACTTTCAAGTAGTGAGCCAGGCGGTTGACGATCATCATGTACGGCAGTTGGGTGCCAAGCTTGTAGTTCAGCTCTGCCGCCTTGCCCTCTGCGCTGATGCCGAAGAACTTCGGCTTCTGCACCGAGCTTGCGGAGAAGAACGCCGCGTTGTCGGAGCCTTTACGCATGGTCAGGGAGATGAAGCCTTCCTCGGCCAGTTCGTATTCACGACGGTCGGAAACCAGAACTTCGGTAGGAATCTTGGTTTCGATTTCGCCCATGCTTTCGAAGTGGTGCAGAGGCAGGTCTTCAACGGCGCCGCCGCTCTGTGGGCCGATGATGTTCGGGCACCAGCGGAACTTGGCGAAGCTGTCGGTCAGCTTGGTGCCGAACGCGTAAGCAGTGTTGCCCCACAGGTAGTGCTCGTGGCTGTTGGCAACGTTTTCCTTGTACACGAACGATTTGACCGGGTTTTCTTCCGGATCGTACGGGTTACGCAGCAGGAAACGCGGAACGGTCAGGCCAACGTAGCGGGAGTCTTCCGAGGTACGGAAGCTCTGCCATTTGGTGAATTGCGGGCCTTCGAAGTGATCTTTCAGATCCTTCAGGTCCGGCAGGCCGGTGAAGCTTTCCAGGCCGAAGAATTTCGGGCCGGCAGCGGCGATGAACGGCGCGTGGGACATGCAGGATACGCTGGCCACGTACTGCATCAGTTTCACGTCCGGCGAGCTTGGGGACAGGTAGTAGTTGGCGATGATCGCGCCAACCGGCTGACCACCGAACTGGCCGTATTCAGCGGTGTAGATGTGCTTGTACAGGCCCGACTGCATCACTTCCGGCGAATCTTCGAAGTCGTCCAGCAGGTCATCTTTGGAGACGTTGAGGATTTCGATCTTGATGTTTTCGCGGAAGTTGGTGCGGTCGACCAGCAGTTGCAGGCCACGCCACGACGATTCCAGCGCCTGGAAGTCCGGGTGGTGCAGGATTTCGTCCATCTGGCGGCTGAGCTTGGCATCGATCTCGGCGATCATGCGGTCAACCATGGCTTTCTTGACCGGCTCACCGTTGTTCTGCGGCTTGAGCAGCTCTTCGATGAACGCCGACACACCGCGCTTGGCGATGTCGTAGGCTTCGTCGTCCGGCGTCAGGCGGGTTTCGGCGATGATGCTGTCGAGAATGCTGTATTCGCCGTTTTCGGCGGCGTTCTGTTGTGCTGCGCTAGTGCTCATTGTGTTGGCTTCCTTGGCTGCTGTGGGCTCAGGCGTCCGGGGCTGCGGCGTTCAAGCCCAGCTCACCGAGTACGCGACCGCGGGATTCGTCGTCGGCGAGCACGCCTTCGATGGCTTTACGGAACGCAGGTGCGTTACCCAGCGGGCCTTTGAGGGCCACCAGCGCATCGCGCAGTTCCATCAGTTTTTTCAGCTCAGGCACTTGCTCGACCAGGCTGGCCGGGTTGAAGTCCTTCATGGAGTTGACGCGCAGTTGCACGGCCAGCTCGTCGGCCTCGCCATCTTCCTGCAGACGGTTCGGCACGCTCAGCGTCAGACCCAGCTCTTGCTTGGCCAGCACTTCGTCGAAGGTCATCTTGTCGATGCTGATCGGCTTGCGATCCTCGATCTTGCGATCGTCCTTGCGGTGGGTGTAGTCACCGATTGCCAGCAGCTTCAGCGGCAGTTCAATCTCTTCCTGAGCACCGCCGGTGGCGGGTTTGAAGGTGACGTTGATGCGTTCCTTGGGGGCTACCGAGCCTTCTTTGGCCATGGCTTTTCTCCTTGCGGTTGTGGCCCTGGGGCCTATTCGAGTACCACTTCGAGGTCGAGGTGGCACAGCCTGCGATAAATCTCTTCCTTGCGTTCACGTACGGCATGGTTCTGCGGCAGCAACTCGCAGCAACTGTGCAGCAGGTGCAGCACTTCCAATGCAAGATCGGGCTCCCAGGCGTGCAGGCCTGAGTCCTGTAATGTCTGATCGAGGGTTTCGAGCTGGTTCTTGGCGAGTTCGTATTTCTTGGCCAGGAAGCACAGCCGCGCGAGGGCGAACTGCCAGAAGAAGCGTTCGCGGCCGCCATGGGCGGACTGCAATCCTTGCTTGAGGATCTGCACCGCTGGCTTGAGGCCTTCCTTGCGCAGGATCGGCTGGACTTCTTCCAGGGCTTTTTCCCAGGCGGGCTGGGTTTCGACGTTCTCGGTTTCGACCTTGCGCGGCGCGCTGGCGCTTTGCAGGTGCGGCATGACGTTGCCCGCGATCCACGCCCGGGTGGACGGATCGGCGAACGGCGCGCCGTCATGGAAACGCAGCTCGATGATGCCGGGCAGGCGCTGAATCAAAAGCGCGAAGTGGATTTCCACTTCGCGCATGGCCAGCTCGGCGTTGAGGTTCTGGAGGCATTCCCAGACCATCCTCTGGCCATCGAACCAGAACGGCGCCTTCGCCAGGCTCGCCTCCAGTTCCACCAGCAGGTCGGCGTATTTGCCTTGGTCAAAACGGTCCTGATACTGCTTGAGCTTGTCCACCGGCAACCCCCGCAGCACGGTGATCTGCTCAGCGTTGCGCTCGGGCACCGCATCGATCGTCATCCAGAGCAAGGTGCGGTTGAGGCGCAGGGCGCGCAGGTCGGTGGCCTTCTGCTTGAGCCACCAGGCGCACAACGGACGGGCGCTTTCCTGCTGGGCGCGCAGGGCTTTGTGGGCTTCTTTCTCGTTATCGATCGGCGCGCCGGGGGCCAGCAACTGGCTGGCAGCCTGTTTGACCTGTGCTACCGCCGCACCCACAACGCCGGGGGCCGGCTGGTTGTCGGCGGCGCGCTGGATCATGGTTTTCAGGCGGCGGGAGAGCGGCAGCAACAGCGGCGCGTCATCACCCAGATGTTCGGTGCAGGCCGCGTCCAGACCGGACAGGTGCTCGGACAACTGCCGGAACATCGGCAGCTGTTCCTTGATCGCGATGTTCTCGGTGATCACCTGCTCCAGACGCGGCACCAGCCAGCCGATGGCGGCGGCCCGGGTACGGGGCTTGAGCGGGTGAACATCGGCCCAGTTATTTTCCGACAAGTGGTGCAGCAAACCGAGGCCGGCGAGCAGCCCGGGGAAGGATTCACGCTGGTACAGCGACCAGGTCAGCCAGGCGCCGACACGTAGATCCTTGGATTGGGTGCGCAGCAGGTTTTCGCTGTTTTCGCGGATTTTCAGCCAGTCGACCTGCCCGCTTTCGTGCATCGACGAGGCTTTGGCCAGCTCGCTTTCCAGCGCCTCGAATTCGCTCGAGAAACGAACGTCTTCGCCCGCAAAATTCTCTTTGGAAACAGAGACTTTAGCGAGTTCGAGGTAATGGGCGGAAAGTTTGCTTGAGTAGGACATCCATGGCCTTTATTTGGATTACGGTCGTGCGCCTATTGGAGTTGCAGCGGCGCGGGGACAGTATCGAAGAGCATTGGGGAGACTCATCCAATTGAGTGTGTGCTCTTTCAAGTGCGCGCATCGTAATCACAATGATGGCCACTAGCAAGCATCCGATTAAACAACAAGACGAACTGTTCATTGGGGTGTGTAGGAGATCGCCCTATATGTCGCAGGGGTTTCCCTGATATCGGTTTATATTTCACATTTTCGGCCTGCTGCCCCGTAAGCATTGATCTAGAGCGCCCAGTGAAAGCCAGCAACAGTGGTGGCACGGCCGTTCCATAAATACGGATGAAAGCATGACAAAAACGGAAAAAATTTGAAGTAGGACGCTTCCGAAAATACACGCTCATCTATTAACAAATGACTGGCGACAACTGCAAACAATAAAAGTGCCATCAAATTGATGGCAATTCATATGTTGAATATTGTTGGAATACCTGCACAGACAGGACTATCGCAGGGTTTCCTTATCGCCTTGAATCACTTTCCCACAGGCATTTCCCACAACCCTGGCGCTGTTTTACAACGCGGAATGTTCCGACTTAAACCAGGGACTCTTCTTACATAAATTTGTTTCACGCCTTGTTAGCGTGCCGGGCAATGTTCGCGTGCGCTGACCAGGGAGGGTTTCGACATCACGCCAAATTTCCCTCTCTGCTTAAGGACAAGCGTATGTCTGGAGCTGTCAGTTCTGCGCGCTTTACGCTGCAGATTCCCGCCGTTCGCAACGACTTCAAGGTGTTGGCTTTCGAGGGTTCCGAGGCCGTCAGCACGCTTTATGCCATCAAGGTAGGACTCGTCTGCGAGGTTCATGATTTCGACGTGGAACCTTTGCTTGGTCAGCCGGCGTTCCTGCGCTTCGGACTGGATGGCGAAGGCATTCACGGGTGCATCGAGGATGTGCAGGCCGGCGAGTCTGGAAAGCGCCTGTCGCACTATGGCCTGACACTGGTCCCAGTCCTCCACTATTTGCAGTTCAGTCGCGATCAACAGATTTTCCAGAACCAGACTGTCCCGCAAATCATCACCCAAGTGCTCAAACGTCACGGCATCCTTGCCGATGCGTTCAGGTTCCATGTCCAGACCTTGCCACCACGCGCGTACTGCACCCAGTACGGTGAAAGCGATTTCGAGTTCATCCAGCGCCTGTGCGCCGAAGACGGCATCACATGGCATCACCAGCACTCGGTGGAGAGGCATTTGCTGGTGTTCACCGATGACACGGTGTTCCTGCCGACATTGCACGCAACAACCTACCGGCACGACAGCGCGATGGTGGCGGAGCACCCGGTGGTCCACCGGTTTTCCTGGCACGCCCGAACACGTACCAGCCGCGTCACCCGTCGGGACTACGACCTGAAGCGCCCGCACCTGTTGCTTGAAACCCGATTTGTCGCCGATTTCACACCCGGACTTGAGGACTATCGCTATCCGCTGTCGATGGAGAACGAGAAGCGTGGCAAACAACTTGCCCGTCAGGCCCTGGAACGCCATCGCGCCGATTATGAAACGGCCGAGGGTCAGAGCAACCAGCCAACCCTGCGCTGTGGCCACCTGTTCGAATTGACCGAACATCCCCGCAAGCAATGCAACGGACTGTGGCAATTACTCGAAGTCACGCACACCGGGCGACAACCTCAAGTTCTGGAGGAACACGCCACAAACGAAACCACTACTGCAGACGGTTTTACCCAGGGATATCGCAACAGCTTCCGCGCCATACCTGCCGAAGTGGTTTTCCGCCCTCCACTGCCTGCGCGCCGGCCACCGTTGGTGAGCCAGACGGCTCGGGTAACCGGGCCAAAAGGTGAAGAGATCTACTGCGATGAGTTCGGTCGCGTGAAGATCGAATTCCACTGGGACCGGGCCGAGCTGAACTGCGAACGCAGCAGTTGTTGGGTACGAGTGTCGTCGAACTGGGCCGGAAACGGTTTTGGCGCAATGACCCTTCCCCGCGTCGGAATGGAAGTCGTGGTGACCTTTCTGGAGGGCGACCCCGATCAACCACTGATTACCGGTTGCGTGATCAACAAACTCACGCCCGCGCCTTACAGATTGCCCGAGCACAAGACCCGCACCGTTCTGCGCAGTCGCAGCTCACCCGACACCGGCGGCTACAACGAACTGACGCTTGAAGACCGTGCCGGCCAGGAACTGGTTTACCTGCGCGCCCAACGCGACATGGAGCGGCAGATCCTCCACGACAGTCGACTGGAGGTCGGACGCGATCGACGGGAAAGCATCCAGGGCAGCAGCCAGACATCTGTCGGCAAGGTCATTGCCGTCGAGGCGGGACAGCACGTGCAGATCAAGGCCGGTGCCAATGTGGTGCTGGATGCGGGCGCCAGCATCACGCTGAAAGCCGGCGGTCATCACATCGTGATCGACGAGGGCGTGATCTTCAGCAGTACCGAGATTGTGACGGGCGGCGAGGTATCCAGGGATGAATCTGCCAAGCGTTTTGTGTCGCAGGCCACGGGTAATCCGGCAGCGAGACAGACGAACGCCTCGCAACCCTCCCCAGAGGAAAGCGAGCTCGAAGAAGAGGAAGAAGAAGTCGAGCTGGAGGATGAAACGCCTGCCGGGATTACGTTGCGGATTCGCGTTTTTTTCGATGGGACGGGGAACAACAAGGCCAACAGCGAAACGGTCGCGGCTTGCTATGCGCCAGATGCCAATCTGGCGGAGGCGGCCGAAGAGATTCAGAAGCACTGCGCCGCCCATGGGTACGACGGGAATGGCAACTCGCCGGATAACAGTTATGGCAATGATGTGAGCAATATTGTGCGTTTGCATGAGCTGTATACAGACCATGCCTTCGAGGTATTGCCGGAGAAAACGAAACAGGCTTCCTTGCGTGTATACATCGAAGGCATTGGTACGACAGCTGATGGAGGCGATTCACTTTACGCCCAGTTAACCGGCCGAGGCGAAACGGGTGTCCTGGCTCGTGTGGAGCAGAGCCCTGAAAAAATCATGGAGCAAATTCGATCACTGATTGATAGCAACCCCAACGCGCTAATAGAACGAATCGAGTTCGATATTTTCGGCTTCAGTCGAGGCGCCGCCGCTGCACGGCACTTCGCAAACGAAGTGCTCAAAGGCAAGCGCAGCATTCTTGCAAAGGCGCTGCCAGCGGGCTCTCCGTCTTTATCCAGTAGCTTTGACTGGGATCCACAATCCTGTATCGGCATCAATTTCATTGGTCTGTTTGATACCGTCGCGGCAATCGCCAATCCATGGTTGCTCGACTTCACAGGCGCTAACAGCAGAAATCCCGGGCTGGACTTGAAGCTGCCGGAAGGTTGCGCCAGCAAAGTGGTGCACCTGGTGGCTCGTGATGAATATCGCGAGAACTTTGCCCTTAACAGCCTGGGTGAGATTGATCTGGTATTACCCGGCGCCCACTCGGATCTGGGAGGTGGTTATCTGCCCAGAGCCAAGGAGAAACTTCTGTTGAGCAGTCCGGTCACCAGCACCATCAGCCGAAGCCACGAAGCGACCCGTAGCGCAGCTTATGTCGCTGCCGAAAAGGAGGCGTTTGCCTGGTATACGAAAGGCGTCATCGAAGATGACGCTCCAGGCAATCAACTGCGGGTTGCACTCTGGGAGACCCCTGTAATTCAACGATTGGAAAGGGGCCGATCCACACCGGATCCCCAGAAGCGGGTTTATGCTGCGGCCATGATTGAACGCCCGGTACACGGTGAGTTGTCGCTGGTGTATTTACGCATCATGCGTGAGCTTGCGATAAGAGCCGGGGTGCCGCTCAAGCTGATTCCCGACAGGCCAGCGCTAAATTTGCCCGCAGAGTTAGTACCCATTCACAAAAAACTTCAGGCTTACGCCTTGGGTGAGTCATCTGTTGAAGGACTGACTATCAAAGAGCGGGCTTTGTTACGCAGTCGCTATATCCACCTATCCGCGCACTGGAACGCAGCCAAAGATTTCAACAACAGCGACTGGAGCGTTGTTTTTATCAACCGCCCAACAAAGAACAAACAACGAGTGGTGCACCCCCATGAATAAATTCACTCGGCCCGTCAAAAAACACACGGGGTTCGTCTTCGGATTGCTGTTGGTGCTTTGCACTCAAAGTCATGCACAACCGATCACCAAACGGCCTTGGTATCTCGGCTTCGGAGCACCTGCCTACATGGAGGTCTGGATTGAAACGGCCGACGTGGTGGATATCCGTGAACGTGTGTTCAAACGCGCCGGAGCCGGGATTGCCTCGGTGAACACACCCGCCGACAACAAGGGCAAGCCCGCAGGCTGGCCTGACAGCCCCGGTAGTGGCGGCGGACGTGACGTCACTGGTGCCGATCTTCCCCGCTTGATCTATGTGCGATGGCAATCACTGGCTGAGCCTCAAACCTATGAGGCCTACATTGTGATTCCCGAATCTGCGCGGGAAATCATGCATAAACCGGAAAAGGCGTACTGCAGACTGGATGGCAAATGGATCACGGATTACCGCGATCGCGTAACTATTGGATTGGCGCCCGGCGGCATTGCCAAGGTTTGGCAGCGTGGGCCTTGTCTCAAGCCTGTCGAGATTGCTCGGGTTGAAGGGAGCATCGTCAAGCAGGGGCCGTATCAAGGGAAAAATGGAGGGCGCTACGCGCTACCTCTTTCACCGGAGTCCAAAACCTACATCGAAAAATACGGCATCCCCTTCGGGAGCTGGTAAGGCATCACAAACACCCTCCAGTCACTTGCCATGTGCAATCGCTGCACAAAGGGATCCATAAACAATAAAAGGGAGCTTTAAAACCAACATGAGCGGTAGACACAATAAACAATCAATAATCGGGGATTGGATGCGCACTGGTTGTCATGCTGACGCTCACAACCAGCACCTCTGTTCGAGCTGAAGGCTGCGTTGGTATTGGATGCCTGGTGAACGGTGGTCCCCTGGAGTTCTCAATGCTGACGGGTATCGGCTTGTTTCTCACAGTGGCGGGACCGTTCATTTCAACTTCGGAAGCCAGTACAAACAAATCCTCGAAACATTACACCCAAGTCCTGATAGACGATGCAGCTACACATCTGGCGACGGAGGGCGAATACGAAAGCCCCATACTCGAGTCCGAGTGGCGTAAATACCTGAAATCCTATGGGCACCAGCCAAGCAAGAACGAGTTTGCCAAGATGGTATTGGCTACCTATGGGTGAACTGCTAAAAGCCGTATCTTCGGTCACCCGATTATCGAGCGCCGTCTACCGGTAGCAACGACAGCTGATCGGTGGCTACATATTCTGGATGACGCCGATCAGCTTCGCTGCACCGATTTTCTTTCACATGACCCGGTACATCTTCTCTACCTGATCAGACAAATGCCTCACCGAGATAGAGACGATGCGTCTTCTCGATCTCATCGATCAATCGCGGCGCAACGCCTACCGATCCCGCGATCTCGCGCCAGCGCTTAACAGCAGCGCAAACCTCCTTGATGATGGCCGGCGCGTCGATGCCCCGGATCTGCCCAGCCACCGCCTCGAGGTCCGCGAGTTCGAAGTTGTCGCGTTTGCCGTTGATCGTCATCTGGTGGGTAGCCACCCAAAAGCTGCCGGGCTGGTACGACCAGGAAACGTCATAGGCCGGGGAAAGAGACCAGGTGCCTGCCCGATCCATCAGGAAGCTGGTGTTCTTGGTGTGGTCATCCTGATTGCGGCCCACCACATTGAAAACCATGCGGCGGAAGTACTCCACGGCGTCACGGCGCGGCAAACCAAGAACCCGCATGACCCCGAACGCCTCCTCGTAGGAGTAGCCGCCTGGCTGTTTGTAGTCGGCATGATCCATGGCACACAGAGTGGCCATGTGGATCTTCTCTCCGCCATCGGTACGATCAAAGCGTTTGGTCAGAAAGTGCGCGCGGCCACCCTCTTCCAGCAATTCACACGGGCTCATGGTGATGCCGGCAGCTTTGGCCATGAGCGAATAGGCGTACTCCACGCGGCCGAAGCCTTGCGAGTCGGCCAGGACGTCGGTGTTCTTGGCAACGTCGAACTTCAGCAGCCAGTAGGAAAACCCTTTTGGCGCCCTGACTTGCCCCGAGCGGATCTCGCCAGCCGCATTCATCGCGATAACCGCTTTGGCCCGGGCACCGCCAGCGCTGGTACCGACCTGGATCAAACGCTTCAGTGCCTCGTCATCGACCTCGGTGTCGTGATGGGCGAGGCGATCGGCCAGGCTTTCCCGTTGCGAGAGCACTTCGCTGGCGAGCTCTACCAGCGCATCAATCTGAATATGTTCACTGGCATTTACAGAACCGCTGAGAGCGGGCCGGTATTCGAGCCCGCCCATTCCGCGCGAGCCCTGATACAGGACCCTTTCAACGGGAGTGAACGTCGCTTTGTCACGGCCCTCCTTGGCGAGCCAGGCGTCGATCAGTGCGTTACCGAAATCATCCGGCAAGGAGTCCGCCAGGATGGCGGGAAGGCCTTTGTAGGTTTCCCGGTTCAGGCCGGGGAAGGCGTATGTCTGATTGGCGGCCAATGGCATATGGAGGGGCGAGATTTCGATACCGGTCTTGACGAATTCAGGATCGTATTCGAACAAACCCAGCTGGCTTCCCTCATCCCAGAGCAGCCCCCCGACAAACCGCTCGAAGAGATAGACCTTTGCCGTAATCACCAATCAACCTCCTTTTTGACTTCGCTGCCGGACACCGGCTCGCCTGCGCTCCCCGCCGAGGCCTTGCCCACCGCCCGCGTGCCGGTTGCCCGCATACGCCGGGTTCCGGCCATCTTGATTACCTGCAACGGGCTCGGTCGAACAGGCTCCACAAGTGAAGCCGCTCTTTCCAGCTCGCCGATGACACGCAGGACGGCCAGCAGATTCACCAGGGTGCCTTTGCCATGGAGAAGATTGATCAGAGTCTGGCGGCTGATGCCGGCTTCCCGGGCGACATGCTCCTGGCTGAGATTTTTCTTCAGGCGCAATTCCTGGAGCCGGGCACCAATGGCACTGGCAATCGCATCGTCGGTCATGGCTTGAAGGCGCATAGTGTCTGAATTCCTGGAGCGAATGTGCAAATCACGAAGTGTGTGTATTCAATACTAGACATTGCAGAAGGATCGACCTGCATGAAAGCCAACGCCAACCCTGCGTATGTATATCTGGTCAATAACGAACGAAACGAACCTTATGTCTCAATTAAAAGACATTGGATTTAAGCAATACCTACGATACATGCAACATCAGAAACGCCTAGATAGCTAGACAATAACAAGGATAATGACTGATAACGTATGCATATCAAGACAAATAGCTCGATCGATACATGAATAAAGGCAAGAAGAGCACCTGCGACCTCGGGATTCTCCAGACACAAAAAATGGGCACCCGACCGCAATCGGTGTGCCCACTTTTTATTACGGCTCTCCCCGCTATTCAGGGATGCGCCGCAATTATGGATTGACGCTGTCTTTCAACGACTTGCCCGGCTTGAACGCAACAGTGTTGCTGGCCTTGATTTTGACGGGTTCACCGGTTTGCGGGTTTTTACCGGTGCGGGCACCGCGATGGCGTTGCAGGAAGGTGCCGAAGCCGACGAGCGTGACGCTGTCCTTGCGGTGCAGGGCGCCGGTGATTTCTTCGAGGACGGCATTGAGAACGCGGTTGGCCTGCTCTTTGGTCAGATCCGCTTTTTCAGCGATTGCAGCGGCGAGTTCTGGTTTACGCATTAGTGAAGCCCCTTTGAGTCGGTTTTTTGTTGTTATGTCCGTGCTGCTCTCGTTGGAACAGCGCCCAAGGCGCCGCAGGCTCTACTCTGCGGCAGACGGGAGTGAGAATGGCACGCGGATAAGGGCGGCGCCAGTCTCCCCGCGACCTTTGTGGGGGCAAAAGCGGGGTGATTCCGACAGAACGACCGGTATTTACGCCAGCAAGGCCGGAAGCTGTTTGTTCAGCGCGAGTTTTTCCATCACCGCCGCGCCAGTCAGGGCGTAACCGAGCAATTGCCCTTGCGCGTCGTGACACAGCGCCTTGACGTCGGCACCCTGCCCTTCAACGGTCCAGACGCCTTCGCGGCCCCGTGGCGGCGGCGAAACCACCAACGGGCAGACCGGGGTTTTCACGGTGATCGGCATCGGTCCGTAGTTCACCACGGTCGGGTTGCCGGCCAGGGTCTGTGCCAGCGCTCGCGCACAACTCATGAGGGGCATGACGTACAGAAGATTCAGCCCGTCGACCTCGGCGCAGTCGCCCAGGGCGTAAATATTGGCGTGAGAGGTTTGCAGATGGCGGTCGACCACCACTCCTCGGTTGGTCTGGATGCCGGCAGCCGCTGCCAGATCGATCCGTGGGCGCAGACCGATCGCCGACACCACCACATCACATGGGACAACCTGGCCGTCGGACAGGTGGGCTTCCAGTCCATCGGCGACTTTCTGCAAACGGGTCAGCACCGGGCCGAGGTGGAAGCGCGCGCCAAGGCTTTCCAGCCCGGCCTGCACCGCTGCGGCAGCGGCCGGGTGCAACAGGGTCGGCATCACCTGCTCGCACGGCGCAACCAGTTGCACTTCGTAGCCGCCAAGGATCAGGTCGTTGGCGAATTCACAGCCGATCAGACCGGCACCGAGCAGCAACACCCGACGCTTGCCTGCCGCCGCCGCGCGAAAACGTGCGTAGTCTTCGAGATCGTTGATCGGGAACACCAGATCCCCGCCGTCGCCTTCAATCGGCACACGCACGGTTTCGGCGCCCCAGGCGAGGATCAGGTCGCGATAGCTCACCGCTTCCTCACCGATCCACAGGCGCTTGTGGCCCGGGTCGATGCCGCTGATGCGGGTGTGGGTGCGGATTTCGGCCTTCAACTGCTCGGCCATGGCGCCCGGTTCGGCCATGCTCAGGCCGTCGGCGTCCTTGTTCTTGCCAAAACCGGTGGACAGCATCGGCTTGGAGTAGGAACGACCGTCATCGGCGGTAATCAGCAGCAGCGGGGTTTCGCCATCGAGTTTGCGAAACTCGCGGGCCAGGTTGTAACCCGCAAGCCCGGTGCCAACGATTACGACAGGTGCGCTCATGCCCTACTCCTCAGTGTTTTCTCAGTTGATTTCGATCATTTCGAAGTCCATCTTGCCGACGCCGCAGTCCGGGCACAGCCAGTCTTCCGGCACGTCCTGCCACAGGGTGCCCGGCGCAATGCCGTCATCCGGCCAGCCGTCGGCTTCGTTATAGATCAGGCCGCAGACCACACATTGCCACTTTTTCATTCAGGTACTTCCTCAGGATTCAGGCTTTAGCCGGCGCGGACGGTCGATGGTGCAGCACTGCCATCCGGCTCAGGGCGTTTTGTACTGATGGTACCGGCCAGATGCAAGCCTGTTCGGCGCAATGGCGGCCCGGATCAATCAAATTCGCGGTGCGCCATGGTAAGCTCGCCGCCTCATTTGCTGCCAATAATGACTCATTGTGCAACTCAAAAACGCCCCGTTGTGGCGCCCGCAAAGCCACCTGACACCCCTCCCCGACACGTCCACGCTCGACTGGCTGTTCGACGAAGGCTCCCTGACCCGCCGTCTGACCCGCCTGTCCGATGACGGCTTCAGCGTCACGCCGCTGTTCGAAGGCTGGCAGACCCTGCGCGACGACGAATGCGCGGCGCTGGACCTGGCCGAAGGCAGCGAAGGCTGGGTGCGCGAGGTGTATCTGCGCGGTCATGGCGAGGCCTGGGTGTTCGCCCGCAGCGTGGCGTCGCGCAGAGCCTTGCAGGGCGACGGCTTGCATATGGATGAACTGGGCAGCCGCTCGCTGGGCGAACTGCTGTTCTGCGATCACGCGTTTCAGCGCCGCGCCATTGAAGTCTGCCATTACCCGGAACACTGGCTGCCCGAGAATTCCCGGGCCATCGGGTTGTGGGGTCGTCGTTCGCGTTTCGATCGTGGTGCATTGAGCGTACTGGTGGCGGAAGTTTTCCTGCCTACGCTGTGGGAAGCCGTCCGCGCCCGTCCGGAGAACTGCTGATGTATCAAAGCCTGCTCAAATCCCTGAATCGCCTGAACCCGCGCGCCTGGGACTTCATCCAGCTGACCCGCATGGACAAGCCGATCGGCATTTACCTGCTGCTGTGGCCCACGCTCTGGGCACTGTGGATTGCCGGCAAAGGGTCGCCGTCGCTGGCCAACGTCGTGATTTTCGTCCTCGGCGTGGTGCTGACCCGTGCCGGCGGCTGCGTCATCAACGACTGGGCCGACCGCAAGGTCGACGGCCATGTGAAGCGCACCGCCGAACGCCCGTTGGCCGCCGGGCGGATCAGCTCGAAAGAGGCGCTGGTGTTCTTCGCCCTGCTGATGGGCGTGAGTTTCCTGCTGGTGCTGTGCACCAACGCCGCGACGATCTGGCTGTCGCTGGGCGGTCTGGCGCTGGCGTTCACCTATCCGTTCATGAAGCGCTATACCTATTACCCGCAAGTGGTGTTGGGTGCGGCGTTTTCCTGGGGCATGCCGATGGCGTTCACCGCCGAGACCGGTGAGCTGCCGGCGACGGCCTGGCTGCTGTGGATCGCCAATCTGCTGTGGACCGTGGGCTACGACACTTATTACGCGATGACCGACCGCGACGATGACCTGAAGATCGGCGTGAAATCCACGGCGATCCTGTTCGGCGAAGCGGACCGGGTGATCATCCTGACCTTGCAGGCGCTGTCACTGGGCTGCCTGTTGCTGGCCGGGTCGAAGTTCGAGTTGGGGATGTGGTTCCACCTCGGCCTGCTGGTAGCGGCCGGGTGCTATGCGTGGGAGTTCTGGTACACCCGCGACCGAGACCGGATGCGCTGCTTCAAGGCGTTCCTGCACAATCATTGGGCCGGTCTGGCGATCTTCGTCGGGATCGTCCTGGATTACGCGCTTCGCTGACCTCAAGACATCGCGGCCCGAGGCAATGCCTGCGGGCCGCGATCCTGTTTCACTGCCGATGGCTTACTTGTGCTCGTGAACCACGTGCCACGCGTCCATCTTGCCGTCGCCCATCATGTCACCCGGCTTGGCGTCCATCTTGAAGGTATACAGCGGCTTGCCGTCGTAGGCGTACTGCATCTTGCCGTCGTCGCGCTTGATCACCGTCCACTTGCCTTCCGCCTTCGCACCCGCCGGCGCCATCATCGGAGGCCAGTTGTCGGCGCACTTGTCATTGCACATCGACTTGCCGCCAGCGTCCTTGTCGAACGTATAAACGGTCATGCCTTTGTGATCGACCATCATGCCGTCTTTCATCATTGCCGGTTCAGCGGCCATCGCAAGGCCGGGCAGAGTCACGGCAGCAGCCATCAGCAGAGCTTTAAAGGAAGCAGTCATTTGTGTCATGGAAACCTTCTTTTGTGGTTGTCAGGATTCGGACTTAGAGCTTAGTTCAGGATTAGCACAATCGCCGCTGGACTAAAATACTGTCACACGACTGCAATAATTCCGTTATCTAATGCGGCGCAAGACAGTTAAATGACAAGAGGATTAAGGCATGGTTGGCAGGAGCATTCTGATCGTCGACGACGAAGCGCCCATTCGCGAAATGATCGCCGTTGCGTTGGAAATGGCCGGCTATGACTGCCTCGAGGCAGAGAACTCGCAGCAGGCGCACGCCATTATCGTCGACCGCAAGCCGGACCTGATCCTGCTCGACTGGATGCTGCCCGGCACCTCCGGCATCGAGCTGGCCCGCCGCCTCAAGCGTGACGAGCTGACCGGGGACATCCCGATCATCATGCTCACCGCCAAGGGTGAAGAGGACAACAAGATCCAGGGTCTGGAAGTCGGCGCCGACGACTACATCACCAAACCGTTTTCCCCACGCGAACTGGTGGCACGCCTGAAGGCTGTGCTGCGCCGCGCCGGCCCGACCGATGGCGAAGCGCCGATCGAAGTCGGCGGCCTGCTGCTCGACCCGATCAGCCACCGCGTGACCATCGATGGCCGTCCGGCCGAGATGGGCCCGACCGAATACCGTCTGCTGCAATTCTTCATGACCCACCAGGAACGCGCCTACACCCGTGGCCAGTTGCTGGACCAGGTCTGGGGCGGCAACGTCTATGTTGAAGAGCGCACCGTCGACGTGCACATCCGACGCCTGCGCAAGGCCCTCGGCGACGCCTACGAAAATCTGGTACAAACCGTTCGCGGCACCGGCTATCGGTTCTCCACCAAGGCATAAAAGCAGCGGCAAGCTTCAAGCTACAAGCGGCAAGGAACAGCCGAACCGCTCTCACTTGCAGCTTGCAGCTTGAAACTCGAAGCTGCGTTAAGGACGCTCCGTGAATCAAAACTGGCATGGCACCCTGATTCGCCACATGCTGTTGCTGGTCACCGGCTGCCTGGTGATCGGCCTGATCACCGGCTACTACGGCTGGAGCCTCGCGGCGGGACTGGGCCTGTACCTGGCCTGGACGCTCAAGCAACTGCTGCGCCTGCACGAATGGCTGCGCCTGCACCAGCCCGATGAAGCACCGCCCGACGGCTACGGTCTCTGGGGTGAGGTGTTCGACAGCATCTACCACCTGCAACGCCGCGACCAACGGGTACGCGGACGCCTGCAAGCGGTGATCGACCGCGTTCAGGAGTCCACCGCCGCACTGAAAGACGCGGTGATCATGCTCGACAGCGACGGCAACCTGGAATGGTGGAACCGCGCCGCCGAAACCCTGCTCGGCCTCAAGACCCCGCAAGACAGCGGCCAACCCGTGACCAACCTGGTCCGCCATCCGCGCTTCAAGGAATACTTCGAGCAAGAAAACTACGCCGAGCCGCTGGAAATCCCCTCGCCGACCAACGACCGCGTGCGCATCCAGATGTACCTCACGCGCTACGGCAACAACGAACACTTGATGCTGGTGCGCGACGTCACGCGCATCCATCAGCTGGAACAGATGCGCAAGGACTTCATCGCCAACGTCTCCCATGAGCTGCGCACCCCGCTGACGGTGATCTGCGGCTACCTGGAAACCCTGCTCGACAACGTCGAGGAAGTGAACCCGCGCTGGAGCCGCGCCCTGCAGCAGATGCAACAGCAAGGCGGACGCATGCAGACCCTGCTCAACGACTTGCTGCTGCTGGCCAAACTGGAAGCCACCGATTACCCGTCGGACAACCAGCCCGTGCACATCGACACCCTGTTGCAGTCGATCAAGAGCGATGCACAGCAGCTGTCCGGGTCGAAGAATCAGAAAATCACCCTGGAAGCCGACGCCAGCATCCTGCTCAAGGGCAGCGAGGCGGAACTGCGCAGCGCGTTTTCCAACCTGGTGTTCAACGCCGTCAAATACACCCCGGCCGAAGGCAATATCCGCATCCGCTGGTGGGGCGACGATCAGGGCGCACACCTGAGCGTGCAGGATTCCGGGATCGGCATCGACAGCAAACACCTGCCGCGCCTGACCGAACGCTTCTACCGTGTCGACTCCAGCCGCAACTCCAACACCGGCGGCACGGGCCTGGGCCTGGCCATCGTCAAACACGTGTTGCTGCGCCACCGCGCGCGGATGGAGATCAGCAGCGTGCCCGGCCACGGCAGCACGTTCACCTGCCATTTCGCCCCGGCGCAGGTCGCCCAGGCACGGCTCATCAGCGCCGCTGAGTAATGCCGGACTAGGCAATCGCCAGGTCAGCCGCTACATTGGCTGACTTGCGCCTGCCTTTCAGGCGCGATTTCTTCTCTCTTACGAATCACACGGAACCCGCAAAACTCCATCATGGACCCTTCCCCTGGCTTGTCCCTCGCAACAATATTCGCCGATTTCGGCATGATTCTTTTCGCTCTGATCCTGGTTCTGCTCAACGGCTTCTTCGTTGCGGCGGAATTCGCCATGGTCAAACTGCGCTCGACCCGGGTCGAAGCCATCGCTGAACAGCACGGCTGGCGCGGGCACATCCTGCGCACCGTACACAGTCAGCTCGATGCGTACCTCTCGGCGTGCCAGCTCGGTATCACCCTCGCCTCCCTCGGTCTGGGCTGGGTCGGCGAGCCGGCGTTCGCGCACATTCTCGAGCCGCTGCTGAGCGCGGTCGGCGTGCAGTCGGCGGAAGTGGTCAAAGGCATCTCGTTCTTCACCGCATTCTTCATCATTTCCTACCTGCACATCGTGGTCGGCGAGCTCGCACCCAAGTCCTGGGCGATCCGCAAACCCGAGCTGCTGTCGCTGTGGACGGCGGTGCCGCTGTACCTGTTCTACTGGGCCATGTACCCGGCGATCTACCTGCTCAATGCCAGCGCCAACACCATCCTGCGCATTGCTGGCCAGGGTGAACCCGGCCCGCATCACGAGCACCATTACAGCCGTGAAGAACTGAAACTGATCCTGCACTCCAGCCGTGGCCAGGACCCGAGCGACCAGGGCATGCGCGTGCTGGCCTCGGCGGTGGAAATGGGCGAACTGGAAGTGGTCGACTGGGCCAATTCCCGGGAAGACCTGATCACCCTCGAATTCAACGCCCCGCTGAAAGAAATCCTGGCGATGTTCCGTCGCCACAAGTTCAGCCGCTATCCGGTGTACGACAGCGAGCGCAAGGAATTCGTCGGCCTGCTGCACATCAAGGACCTGCTGCTGGAACTGGCGGCGCTGGACCACATTCCCGAGTCGTTCAACCTCGCCGAACTGACCCGCCCGCTGGAGCGCGTGTCGCGGCACATGCCGCTGTCGCAGCTGCTGGAGCAGTTCCGCAAGGGCGGCTCGCACTTCGCCGTGGTCGAAGAAGCCGACGGCAACATCATCGGCTACCTGACCATGGAAGACGTGCTGGAAGTGCTGGTCGGCGACATCCAGGACGAACACCGCAAGGCCGAGCGCGGCATCCTCGCCTACCAGCCGGGCAAACTGCTGGTGCGGGGCGATACGCCGCTATTCAAGGTCGAGCGCCTGCTGGGTATCGACCTGGATCACATCGAAGCCGAAACCCTCGCCGGGCTGATCTACGAAACCCTGAAACGGGTGCCGGAAGAGGAAGAAGTGCTGGAAGTCGAAGGCCTGCGCATCATCATCAAGAAGATGAAAGGTCCGAAGATCATTCTGGCCAAGGTGCTGATGCTCGACTGACGGGGATTACCGCTTGCCCAACGCAAAGTTGGGCAACGCCCCCAGCGGCTGGTTGAACTGATACGGAATCGACACCAGCCCCCCTCCAGTATTGCGCTGCACCACGAAGTGCAGATGCGGGCCGCTGCTGTTGCCGGTGTTGCCGGACAGCGCCAGCGGACTGCCCACTGCCACCCGCTGCCCTTCCCGCACACTCACCGACCCTTGCTTGAGGTGCAGGTACACGCCCATCGTGCCGTCGTCGTGCAGCACCCGCACGAAATTGCCGGAAGGATCGGTGCCGCGCCCGTTCTGCGAGTTCTCGATCTTCACCACCACCCCGGCCCGCGCCGCGATGATCGGCGTGCCCACCGGCATGGCGATGTCCATCGCGTACTTGTTCTTCGGCCCGTAGTGGCTGTAGTCACCGTTGGCGCCCTGACTCAGGCGGAACGGCCCGCCCCGCCACGGAAACGGATAGCGATAACTCTGGGCAGCGCCAGCGGGGTCGCCGAGGGAATACTGGAACTGCGGCGTGTACACCAGCGGTTTGCCGCCGGACACCGCCGTCAGCAGCGCCAGCCGCGTGTTGCTGCGCGCCGGCAGCACCCGGCGGATCGTTTCCGTCGGCGCGCCTCGCACGTTACTCATTCCGGTGAACGCCAGTGCAACCTCGACCGGCGCATACAGGTCGTTGCGCACGAACACCACGTCGGTGCCCTTCTGTTTCTTGATGTCGAGATAGACCTGACGCTCGAGCCTCTCGACCATCCGGTCCTGAAACACGAACACCTGGGAGCCTTTGCTCGGACGGTCGCTGTACGAAACCACTCCGTTGGCATCGGTGGATTTGTAGATCGTCATGGCCACAGTCGAGGTGGAGGCCATGAACAGACCACAGAAAAACAGCAGGCGCAGGGGCATGGGCAAAAATTCTGTCGAGTAAGGCCTGGGAATGAGCCTAGCAGCTGAAGCAGACCAGGCTAGTCGACAGATGTTTCAAATTTGGCACAGCATGAAAAAAGACCGCAGCCTGTGTCAGGCAGCGGTCTTTTTTTGCCCGCGACGCTTACGCGCCCGGAACGAAGTGCTTCTGCGCCGTGCCGCGGGCGATCAGGCGGGAGATGTAGTCGAGCTTCTGCGCGTCCTGATCGACGAAACGGAAGGTCAGTTGCAGCCAGTCGCTGTCGGGTTTCGGCTCGTGGGCGACGACAGCGTGCAGGTAGCCGTTGAGGCGGGCGATTTCGGCGTTGTCGCCCTGCTCCAAGTCCAGCACTGCGCTGTCGAGGATCTGCGGCAGGGTGTCGGTGCGCTTCACTACCAGCAGCGCTTCCTTGATGCTCAGGGCCTTGATCACGCATTGCTGGGTGCCACTTGGCAAACGCAACTGGCCCTGGCCACGGCCGCTGGCCGGAGCAGCAGAGGCTGCCGGGGCTTTCACGGGAGGGCTGTTGAGCAAGCCACGCTGTGGCGCGGCGGCAGGTGCCGGGGCGGCAGCGGCAGGCTTGGCAAACGGGTTGGCCGCAGGCGCAGACGGCGCGGAGCCGACCACTGCAGCCTTGCCGCCGGTCAGTGCGCTCAGGGAGTCGTTGCCGAATGCCGAGTTCATCTTGGTCGGGGCGCTGTTCATCAGTGTGTCGAGCTTGCCCACCTTGTTCAGGGCCTGCTTGACCTTGGTCAGCAACTGCTCGTTGGTGAACGGCTTGCTGACGTAACCGGAAACGCCGGCCTGAATCGCCTGCACCACGTTTTCCTTGTCGCCACGGCTGGTGACCATGATGAACGGCATGGTCTTGAGGTTGTCCTGCTCACGGCACCAGGTCAGCAGTTCAAGGCCGGACATTTCCGGCATTTCCCAGTCGCACAGCACCAGGTCGAAAGCTTCCTTGGCCAGCATGGCCTGGGCTTTTTTACCGTTGACGGCGTCCTCGGTGCGGATCCCCGGGAAGTAATTACGCAGGCACTTTTTCACCAGGTCACGAATGAACGATGCATCGTCCACGACCAACACACTGATCTTGCTCATCCAACACCCCTATTAAAATCCCGGCAAGCATAACGCTGGCTGATGGCACATTGCCAAAACTCTTCAGTCACGCCGGGACTTTTCGTTCGCGGGTGCTGCTTTTTAATTCGGTTCTGCCTATGAAAAGCAGAAACAAAAACGCCCGGCCAAAGGGCCGGGCGCTTTTCTCAGGCAATCTTACTTATCGTCAGCATCGCCCGGAACATTAGCGGTTTCGCCGCTTGTCCCTTCAACTTCTTCCTTCATGCGCTTGAGGCCCATGTGGCGCACGTCGGTGCCGCGCACCAGGTAGATCACCAGCTCCGAGATGTTGCGCGCGTGGTCGCCGATCCGCTCCAGCGAACGCAGTACCCAGATGATGCTCAAGACCCGCGAGATAGAGCGCGGGTCTTCCATCATGTAGGTCGCCAGCTCGCGCAGGGCGGTCTTGTATTCGCGGTCGATGATCTTGTCGTACTGCGCCACCGACAACGCCAGATCGGCGTCGAAGCGGGCAAACGCGTCCAGCGCATCGCGGACCATGTTGCGCACCTGGTCGCCGATGTGACGCACTTCGACGTAACCGCGCGGCGCTTCACCTTCCTCGCACAGCTGAATTGCACGACGGGCGATCTTGGTCGCTTCGTCGCCGATGCGCTCAAGGTCGATCACCGACTTGGAGATGCTGATGATCAGACGCAGGTCGGACGCCGCCGGCTGACGACGGGCCAGAATGCGCAGGCATTCTTCGTCGATGTTGCGTTCCATCTGGTTGATCTGGTCGTCGATCTCGCGCACTTGCTGGGCCAGGCCCGAGTCGGCCTCGATCAGCGCGGTGACCGCGTCGTTGACCTGCTTCTCGACCAGCCCGCCCATGGCCAGCAGGTGGCTGCGCACTTCTTCCAGTTCGGCGTTGAACTGCGCGGAAATGTGATGGGTAAGGCCTTCTTTACTAATCATGTTGGCGTCCTTGGAGCGTCCGGTAAGGTGCGAGCGTCAATTCAGTGAGCGACAACCAGCGTCTGCTAGCCGTAACGACCGGTGATGTAGTCTTCGGTCTGCTTCTTGGCCGGATTGGTGAACAGGGTATCGGTGTCGCCGAATTCCACCAGTTTGCCCATGTACATGAACGCCGTGTAGTCGGACACCCGCGCCGCCTGCTGCATGTTGTGGGTCACGATGACGATGGTGAACTTGGATTTGAGCTCGTAGATCAGCTCTTCGACTTTCAGGGTCGAGATCGGGTCGAGTGCCGAGCACGGTTCGTCGAGCAGCAGCACTTCCGGCTCCACGGCGATGGTACGGGCGATCACCAGACGCTGCTGCTGACCGCCGGACAGGCCAAGTGCCGAGTCATGCAGACGGTCTTTCACTTCGTCCCACAGGGCCGCGCCCTTCAGTGCCCACTCAACGGCTTCGTCGAGGATGCGCTTCTTGTTGATGCCCTGGATGCGCAGGCCGTAGACCACGTTTTCGTAGATGGTCTTCGGGAACGGGTTAGGCTTCTGGAACACCATGCCGACCCGGCGACGCAGCTCGGCCACGTCTTCGCCCTTGCGGTAGATGTTGTTGCCGTACAGGTTGATCGCGCCTTCGACGCGGCAGCCGTCCACCAGGTCGTTCATGCGGTTGAAGGTACGCAGCAGCGTGGACTTGCCGCAGCCGGACGGGCCGATGAAGGCGGTCACGCGCTGTTTCGGGATGTTCATGCTGACGTCGTACAGCGCTTGTTTCTCGCCGTAGAACAGGCTCAGGCCCGGCACTTCGATGGCCACGGTTTCCTGTTCGAGGTTCAGGCTCTGCTTGTCGCGGCCCAGGGCAGACATGTTGATGCCGTGGGTATGTGTTTCGTGCTGCATGGGAGATCCCCTGTGCTAACAAATTCGGTTCGGTTGGCTGCCGGGAATCAGGCCGGCAGCCCTTCAATTCCTGTGACGGCGATCAGCTGTCCAGCGCCTTGTACTTCTCGCGCAAGTGGTTACGAATCCACACTGCCGACAGGTTGAGCACGGCAATCACCAGCACCAGCAGCAACGCGGTGGCATACACCAGCGGTCGTGCGGCTTCAACGTTCGGGCTCTGGAAGCCGACATCGTAGATGTGGAAGCCCAGGTGCATGATCTTCTGGTCCAGGTGCAGGTACGGGTAGTTGCCATCCACCGGCAGCGACGGCGCCAGTTTCACCACACCCACCAGCATCAGCGGTGCCACTTCACCGGCGGCGCGGGCCACGGCGAGGATCATGCCGGTCATCATCGCCGGGCTGGCCATCGGCAGAACGATCTTCCACAGGGTTTCAGCCTTGGTCGCGCCGAGGGCCAGCGAGCCTTCACGCACGGTACGCGGGATACGCGCCAGACCTTCTTCGGTGGCCACGATCACCACCGGCACCGCCAGCAGCGCCAGGGTCAACGAAGCCCAGAGCAGGCCCGGTGTACCGAAGGTCGGTGCCGGCAGCGCTTCCGGGAAGAACAGACGGTCGAGCGAGCCACCCAGCACGTAGACGAAGAAGCCCAGACCGAACACGCCGTAAACAATGGCCGGAACACCCGCCAGGTTGTTCACCGCGATCCGGATCACCCGGGTCAGGGTGTTCTGCTTGGCGTATTCACGCAGATACACCGCCGCCAGCACGCCGAACGGGGTCACGATCATCGCCATGATCAGGGTCATCATCACGGTGCCGAAGATCGCCGGGAAAATCCCGCCTTCGGTGTTCGCTTCACGCGGGTCGTCGGACAGGAACTCCCAGACCTTGCTGAAATAGAAGCCGACCTTGGTGAAAGTACCCATGGCGTTCGGCTGGTAGGCGTGAACCACTTTGCCCAGGCCGATTTCGATTTCCTTGCCGTTGGCATCGCGAGCGGTCAGGGCGTCGCGATTGAACTGCGCGTGCAGATCGGCCAGACGGGCTTCGACGTCCTGATAGCGGGCGTTCAGCTCGGCACGTTCGGCGTCCATGTCCGCTTGCGCGGTGGCGTCGAGCTTGCCTTCCAGTTCCAGTTTGCGACCGTGCAGACGGATGCGCTCGAGACCGGCGTTGATCGCACCGATGTCGGTTTTTTCCAGGGTCTTGAGCTGCGCGGCGAGGCCGTTCACACGGTTGATTCGCGCCTGTAGCTCGGGCCAGGCCGCTTCGCCTTCGGCGATGACCTTGCCGTCCTGTTTGACGTTGACCAGGTAGCCATAGAAGTTGCCCCACTCACGACGTTCCAGCGCCATCAGCTCCGGCGGGTTCTTCTGGTCGGTCAGCCACTCGCCGACGATCCAGGTGAAGTCGTTGCCGTTCAGGTCGCGGTTGCCGACCTTGATCAGCTCGCGGGTCATGAATTCCGGGCCCTGGTCAGGCACCGGCAAGCCGGCGCTCTTCAGGCGTGCGCGGGGCACTTCTTCCTTCTGCACCACTTCGCCGATGACCAGGTGATTGCCCTGGCCCGGGACGTTGTAGCTGGCGTGGATCAGGTCCGCCGGCCAGAAGTGACCCAGACCGCGCACGGCAATCACCGCCAGCAGGCCAATGGTCATGATGACCGCGATGGACACCGCGCCACCGCTGATCCAGACGCCCGGGGCGCCGCTCTTGAACCATCCATTCAGGGAGTTCTGTTTCACAGACTTCTACCTTTCTTAAAGCGACGAGTATTTCTTGCGCAGACGCTGACGAATCAGTTCCGCGAGGGTGTTCATGACGAAGGTGAACAACAGCAGCACCAGCGCCGAGAGGAACAGCACGCGGTAGTGGCTGCCGCCGACTTCCGACTCCGGCATTTCCACCGCGACGTTGGCCGCCAGGGTGCGCAGGCCTTCGAACAGGTTCATTTCCATGACCGGGGTGTTGCCGGTGGCCATCAGCACGATCATGGTCTCGCCGACTGCACGGCCCATGCCGATCATCAGGGCCGAGAAGATGCCCGGGCTGGCGGTCAGGATCACCACGCGAGTCATGGTCTGCCACGGCGTGGCACCGAGGGCCAGCGAGCCCAGGGTCAGGCCGCGCGGCACGCTGAACACGGCGTCTTCGGCGATCGAGTAGATGTTCGGGATCACCGCGAAGCCCATGGCCAGACCGACCACCAGTGCGTTGCGCTGGTCGTAGGTGATGCCCAGGTCGTGGGAGATCCACATGCGCATGTCACCGCCGAAGAACCAGTTCTCCATGAACGGGCTCATGTACAGCGACAGCCAGCCCACGAACAGGATCACCGGAATCAACAGCGCACTTTCCCAACCGTCCGGGACTTTCAGGCGGATCGATTCAGGCAGGCGGCTGAAGGTGAAGCCGGCGACCAGGATGCCGATCGGCAGCAGCATCAGCAGGCTGAAGATGCCCGGCAGATGCCCTTCCACATACGGTGCAAGGAACAGGCCGGCGAAGAAGCCGAGGATCACCGTCGGCATCGCTTCCATCAGTTCGATCACCGGTTTGACCTTGCGGCGCATGCCCGGGGCCATGAAGTACGCGGTGTAGATCGCAGCAGCAACCGCCAGCGGCGCAGCCAGCAGCATCGCGTAGAACGCAGCTTTCAGGGTGCCAAAGGTCAGTGGCGACAGGCTCAGTTTCGGTTCGAAATCGGTGTTGGCGGCGGTCGATTGCCAGACGTATTTAGGCTCGTCGTAGTTCTCGTACCAGACCTTGCTCCACAGCGCGCTCCACGACACTTCCGGGTGCGGGTTGTCGAGCAGCAGCGGTTGCAGCTTGCCGCCGGCTTCGACGATCACACGGTTGGCCCGTGGCGACAGACCGAACAGGCCCTGGCCATCGACCACCTGATCGACCAGCAAGGTGCGGTGCGCGGTGCTGTGGAACACGCCGAGCTTGCCGGAAGCATCCAGGGCAACGAAGCCCTTGCGGCGCTCTTCGGCGGTGATTTCAACGATCGGCGTCTTGCCCATCTGGAAGGTGCGGATCTGCTTCAGGCGCAGCTCGCCATCGGTGTCACGGGCCATGAACCACTGGGCCAGGCCACCGGTGGAGTCACCGACGATCAGCGAGATACCGCCTACCAGTTGAGTGGCGGCGGTGACTTGTGCGTCGGCGTTTTCCAGCAGTTTGTAGCGACCGTTGAGGCTCTTGTCGCGCAGACTGAACACGTCGGCCTGGGCACGTCCGTTAACCACGTACAGCCATTGCTGGCGCGGGTCGACGAAGATGTTTTTCACCGGCTCGGTCATCTGCGGCAGATCGATACGCTTCTGCTCGTTGGTGACTTCGCCGGTCATCATGTTTTCTTCGCTGGTCAGCGACAGCACGTTGAGTTGCGAACCGGTGGAGCCGACCAGCATCAGGGTCGAGTCGGTGGCGTTGAGGCTGACGTGCTCCAGGGCACCGCCGCTCTCGTTCAGCGCAATCGGCGCCTCGCCATACGGGAACTCGATCGCCGGGGTGATGGTTTTCTTGCCTTCCGGGTAGCTGACTTTATAGGTGTGACGGAACACCAGCGCCTGACCGTTGGACAGGCCCACGGCCACCAGCGGATGGCCCGGCTGGTCTTCACCGATGGAGGTCACACTGGCGCCTGCCGGCAACGGCAGATCGACGCGCTTCAATTCAGCGCCACTGTCGATATCGAAGAACAGCGCCTGGCCCTTGTCGGAAACGCGCATGGCCACCTGATTCTGCTCTTCGAGCGAAATCATCAGTGGCTTGCCGGCGTCCTGCATCCAGGCTGGGGTAATGGCGTCTTTCGCAGTCAGTTCGGCACCCTTGAACAGGGGCGCGACGACGTAGGCGAGGAAGAAGAAGATCAGGGTGATGGCTGCCAGCACCGCCAGACCGCCGACGAGGACGTACCAACGGGTGAAGCGATCCTTGAGCGCGCGAATGCGGCGCTTGCGTTGCAACTCAGGCGTATTGAAATCAATGCGCTTGGGAGGGTTCGTAGTCATTTTGGAATTGGCCAGATCATTCATGCGCACACCCTAGCGATCCTGTATGACAGAAAGATGACAATGCAGTGACGCACCAAATCCGCCGCCAGCAGGGCACTGGCAGTGGATAAAAGAATTCGGGGAGTGTGGGGGCCGGGCCGCTTGCGGGCCGGGCCCCACACGGGAGTCAGGCGGGGTTCACCCCTGACTCAGTTTGTTACTTTTTTGCGACTTCAGCGCCGCCTTCCTGCAGACCCAGGTCAGCCAGTGCTTTTGCAGCAACCTTGGCCGGCAGTGGGATGTAGCCGTCTTTCACTACCACTTCCTGACCCTGTTTCGACAGAACCAGTTTCACGAACTCGGCTTCCAGCGGGGCCAGAGGCTTGTTCGGGGCCTTGTTCACGTACACGTACAGGAAACGGGACAGTGGGTACTTGCCGTTCAGGGCGTTTTCTTCGCTGTCTTCGATGAACTCGGTGCTGCCTTTCTTCGACAGAGCAACGGTTTTCACGCTGGCGGTCTTGTAGCCGATGCCCGAGTAACCGATGCCGTTCAGCGAGGAGCTGATCGACTGCACGACCGAAGCCGAGCCTGGTTGTTCGTTGACGTTAGGCTTGTAGTCGCCTTTGCACAGGGCTTCTTCCTTGAAGTAGCCGTAGGTGCCGGATACCGAGTTACGGCCGAACAGCTGAACCGGCTTGTTGGCCAGGTCGCCGGTCACACCCAGGTCGCCCCAGGTTTTAACGTCGGCTTTGGCGCCGCACAGACGGGTGGACGAGAAGATCGCGTCAACCTGTTCCATGGTCAGGTGCTGGATCGGGTTGTCCTTGTGTACGAAGACAGCCAGGGCGTCCACGGCAACCGGGATTGCGGTTGGCTTGTAGCCGTATTTCTGTTCGAAGGCCGCCAGTTCGGTGTCCTTCATCTTGCGGCTCATCGGGCCCAGGTTGGAGGTGCCTTCGGTCAGCGCAGGTGGCGCGGTGGCGGAGCCAGCGGCCTGAATCTGGATGTTTACGTTCGGGTATTCTTTCTTGTAGTTCTCGGCCCACAAGGTCATGAGGTTGGCCAGGGTATCGGAGCCGACGCTGGACAGGTTGCCCGACACACCAGTGGTCTTGGTGTAGCTCGGGATCGACGGGTCAACAGCGGCGAACGCGTTGGCGGTCGCAACGCCAGCAGCGACAAAAGTCATTGCCGCCATCAAACGCTTCAGTTTCATGCCTTACTCCTAGCAGATAGGGGGTGTTAAGTCGGGGCCAAGTATCAGCAGGCCGTGTGAACACTCTATGGCTGAAATATGACAATTGGATGAAAGGCCAGCATCCCCTGTCGGAAGGCTGGCCTTTCAGTTGTAACCGGACGTGTGGGATGAATTACCGCCCCTTGCTCCACAGCCAGGCGCCGACCAGGATCCCCATCCCGCACAGCACCGCCACGTAATAGGCAGGCCCCATCGCACTTTCTTTCAGCAGCAGACTGACCACCATCGGGGTCAGGCCACCGAAGATCGCGTAGGCGACGTTATAAGAGAAGGACAGACCGCTGAAGCGCACCACCGGCGGGAACGCCTTGACCATCACGTACGGCACCGCGCCGATGGTGCCGACCAGGAAGCCGGTCAGCGCATACAGCGGGAACAGCCAGTCCGGGTGATCGGCGAGGCTGTGATAGAAGGTCCAGGAGCTGGCCAGCAAGCCCAGACAGCCGAACACGAACACCCGACCGGCACCGAAGCGATCCGCCAGTGCGCCGGAAATGATGCAGCCCAGGCTCAGGAAGACGATGGCCAGGCTGTTGGATTGCAGCGCCATCGTCGGCGAAAAGTGATAGACCGTCTGCAGCACGGTCGGGGTCATCAGGATCACCACGACGATGCCGGCGGAGAGCAACCAGGTCAGCAGCATCGAGACTGCGATGGCCCCGCGATGGTCACGCAGCACCGCGCGCAGCGGCACTTCTTCGGCCAGGGCCTTGCGCTGTTGCAGTTCGGCGAACACCGGAGTTTCGTGCAGCCAGCGGCGCAGGTAGACCGAGAACAGGCCGAACACGCCGCCAAGCAGGAATGGAATCCGCCAGGCGTAATCCGAGACTTCCACCGGCGTATAAATGCTGTTGATCGCAGTGGCGACCAGCGAGCCAAGCAGGATGCCCGCCGTCAGGCCGCTGGTCAGGGTCCCGCAGGCATAACCGACATGCTTTCCGGGCACGTGTTCGGAAACGAAGACCCATGCCCCCGGCACCTCACCGCCAATCGCCGCGCCCTGAATGACGCGCATCAACAGCAGCAGGATCGGCGCCCACATGCCGATCTGCGCGTAGGTCGGCAGCAAGCCCATGATCAGGGTCGGCACGGCCATCATGAAGATGCTCAGGGTGAACATCTTCTTGCGCCCCAGCAGGTCGCCGAAGTGCGCCATCACGATCCCGCCCAGCGGCCGCGCAAGGTAACCGGCAGCGAAGATACCGAAGGTCTGCATCAGGCGCAGCCACTCGGGCATGTCGGCGGGGAAGAACAATTTGCCGACCACGGTGGCAAAGAACACGAAAATGATGAAATCGTAGAACTCCAGCGCACCGCCCAGGGCCGATAGCGACAGAGTCTTGTAGTCATTGCGGGTCAAGGGTCGTGCGGGTTGGTCCGGCTGCGCAATGCTCGAGGGCGCTGTGGTCATGGCAAGGTCTTCTCTTATAGTCGGATCTGCCGCCACAACAACGCTGGCTGTGGCTCGGGCAGGTTCGGCACCATAGCAAATTGTTCGAAAAAGCACATAGAGGCGCGTATTTGACGGTCGAAATGAGAACCGGATGGTCGTCGCGGAGTCTACCGACCGATATACTCGCAATCCTGCTCCGGTTTGTAGGGGGTTGCTGTGCGAAAACGTTGCTGGCCGCCTTATCGCGTTGAACCAGTCGGTTTCGCAGAGTTTCCCCTTTAGTTGCCTTATGGAAAACGTGACGAACGTAGTATGTTCGGTGCTGAATCGTTTTTCCTGAAGACGGCTACCACCAGCAATACCCAACGAAGAGTCACGGGTCAGAGGCACCCCCGGCATGATAGAGCTCGAACAAGAAGATCCGATCCCGCAAGGCGACCTGGCCCTGCAAATCACCGCGCTTCCTCGCGAAACCAACGGCTTCGGCGATATTTTCGGCGGCTGGCTGGTAGCGCAGATGGACCTGGCCGGCACTGCAATGGCCAGCCGCGTCGCCGGTGGCCGTGTCGCGACCGTCGCCATCGATCGCATGGCGTTCCTGGTGCCGGTGGCGGTCGGCGCGCAATTGTCCTTTTATACCCAGACCCTGGAAATCGGCCGCAGCTCGATCCAGATGATGGTCGAGGTGTGGAGCGACGATCCGCTGTCCAGCGAGTGGCGTAAAGTGACCGAAGCGGTGTTCGTGTTCGTGGCCATCGATGGCAGCGGTCGCACCCGTTCGGTTCCGCCGCGCGCACGTTAAACCTCGCGGCCGTTTCAAGGTCGATAGTCGTCCCAAGTTGCTGATTCGAGAGTTGTCCCATGAACACGCCCAACGTTGAAGCCGTGAAACTGGATGAACTGAACTGCTGGCGCATCCGCCACGGTCAGGCCGAAGTGCTGGTGGCCCAGCAAGGCGCGCACATCCTCAGTTATCAGGTGGACGGCCAGCCGCCGCTGATCTGGCTGAACGACAAGGCCGTGTTCAAGACTGGCAAGAGCATCCGCGCCGGCGTGCCGGTGTGCTGGCCCTGGTTCGGCGTCTTCGCCCGCAACCCGCAGAGCGTGCAGGCGATGCGCGTCAGCGAAGAGCCGGCGGCTGCTCACGGGTTTGTCCGGGCGATGGATTGGGAGCTGGGTGGTATTGAAACCGAGGGTGAAAGCCTGAAGGTCGAGTTTACTCTGCCCTACCCTGAAGGCGGCTTTGCGGGCTGGCCGCATCAGGTCGACCTGACCCTGACCCTGCGCCTCGACGATCAGCTGCACATCAGCCTGACCAGCCACAACCGTGGCACCGACACCGTCAGCATCAGCCAGGCGCTGCACAGCTATTTCGCCGTCAGCGATGTGCGCAACGTACGCGTCGAAGGCGTGGATGGTCTGGACTACATCGAGACTCTGGATGACTGGAAGACGCACACCCAGCAAGGCGACCTGCGTTTTGCCGGGGAAACCGACCGCATCTACCTCGACGCTCCGCCGCAACTGAGCATCGTCGATCCGGCGTGGGAGCGGCGCATCGTGCTGACTGCGACCGGTTCACGCACGGCAGTCATCTGGAACCCGTGGGTCGACCGCGCCGCCGCGTTCAGCGACATGGACAACGACGGCTGGCAGCGGATGCTGTGCATCGAAACGGCGAATGTGATGGATGACATCGTGACCCTCGCGCCGGATGCCAGTCACACCATGGGTGTCAGCGTCGGCGGCAAGCCGCTCTGAAAACAAAAATCGCAGCCCTTGGGCTGCGATTTTTTTGCTGCTCGGGATTACAGATCCTTTTCCTGCACCACCCGCACCTTGTCCGCTTCCAGCGCATAGGCCGCATCGGCCAGGTCATTGCTGACCTTTTCGATCTTCAGCGTGCCGGTCACCCACAGCGGCGTGTAGATGTCGTCCAGCTTCAAACCCTTGGGGTAGCGCACCAGCACCAGTTGATTCGGTGGCGGTGGCGGCACGTGGATGCAGGCGCCCGGGTACGGCACGAGGAAAAACAGCGTGCTGCGGCCCTTGGCGTCCGACTCCAGCGGCACCGGATAACCACCGATGCGGATGTGCTTGTCGTTCATCGACGCCACGGTCTTGGTCGAATACATCACCGCCGGCAAACCCTTGGCCTGCTTCATCCCGCCTTTCTGGGTGAAGGTGCCGGTGGCTTCCGGAGAGTTGTGGTCGATTTCAGGCATGGCCTCGAGGGCTTTCTGATCCGACTTGGGCATCAGTTCCAGCCAGTCGGTTTCCGGCAGTTCGCCGGCGTGGGCCAGACCGCTGCCCAGCAAAAGGAGAGTCAACAGAAGACGGCGCATGTAGATGCTCGTAGGAAAAAGGAAACAGTAAATCGCCGAGCATTCTAGCCCTCTCCACCGGTTTGGCAGAGAGGGCTTTGTCGCTTTGGATCAGTTCTTTTTGATCAGGCCGTAGATCACCAGCAGGATGATCGCGCCCACCAGCGCACCGAAGAAGCCGGCGCCCTGACCCGCGTGATAAATGCCCAGAGCCTGGCCGCCGTAGGTGGCTGCCAGCGAACCGCCGATGCCCAGCAGGATGGTCATGATCCAGCCCATGCTGTCATCGCCCGGCTTGAGGAACCGTGCCAGCAGGCCGACGATCAGGCCGATAAAGATGGTTCCGATAATTCCCATGGCATTTCCCTCTGAATTGGTCGATATGCGAAAGCCTAGTCAGACTTTGGCATCCTGCCATCAGAGAACGGCGGCCCTTAATGGTTCCGCCGCTGCCAGATGAAACTCTCGTTACTCGGCGATCAGCGCCTCAACCTTGAGGATCTGCTGCTCGAGGGTCGCCTTGTCCTTGCAACGCAGGTTGGCGTGACCGACCTTGCGCCCGGCCTTGAAGGCCTTGCCATAGTGATGCAGATGGCAATCGTCGATGGCGATGACCTTCTCGACCGGCGGAACCACACCGATGAAGTTGAGCATCGCGCTCTCGCCGACCTTGGCCGTCGAACCCAGCGGCAGACCGGCAACGGCCCGCAGGTGGTTTTCAAACTGGCTGCACTCGGCGCCTTCGGTGGTCCAGTGCCCGGAGTTGTGCACGCGCGGGGCGATTTCGTTGGCCTTGAGGCCACCGTCGACTTCAAAGAACTCGAACGCCATCACGCCGACATAGTCCAGCTGCTTGAGGACGCGGCTGGAGTAGTCTTCAGCCAGGGCCTGCAACGGGTGATCGGAACTGGCGACCGACAGCTTGAGGATGCCGCTGTCGTGGGTGTTGTGCACCAGCGGATAGAACTTCGTTTCGCCATCGCGGGCACGCACGGCGATCAGCGACACTTCGCCGGTGAACGGCACGAAGCCTTCCAGCAGGCACGGCACACTGCCCAGTTCAGCGAAGGTATCGACCACGTCTTCCGGCTTGCGCAGGACTTTCTGACCCTTGCCGTCGTAACCCAGGGTGCGGGTTTTCAGCACGGCCGGCAGGCCGATCGAGGCGACAGCGGCGTCCAGATCGGCTTGCGACTGGATGTCGGCGAACGCCGGGGTCGGAATCCCCAGGTCCTTGAACATGCTTTTCTCGAACCAGCGGTCGCGAGCGATGCGCAGGGCTTCGGCGCTCGGATAGACCGGCACGAACTGCGAAAGGAACGCCACGGTTTCAGCCGGGACGCTTTCGAACTCGAAGGTCACCAGATCGACCTCATCGGCCAGCTGACGCAGGTGATCCTGATCGCCGTAATCGGCCCGCAGGTGTTCGCCCAGCGCAGCGGCGCAAGCGTCCGGCGCAGGGTCGAGGAAAGCGAAGTTCATGCCCAGCGGGGTACCCGCCAGGGCCAACATGCGACCCAACTGGCCGCCACCGATTACACCGATCTTCATCTCAACAACCTCAGGCAATACGTGGGTCTGGATTGTCCAGGACGCTGTCCGTCTGCTCGGCACGGAAGGTCTTCAGTACCGCGTGGAATTGTGGATGCTTGGCGCCCAGGATGCTCGCCGACAGCAGCGCGGCGTTGATCGCACCGGCCTTGCCGATGGCCAGGGTGGCAACCGGAATGCCGGCCGGCATCTGCACGATCGACAGCAGCGAGTCGACGCCCGAAAGCATGGCCGACTGCACCGGAACGCCCAGCACCGGCAGGTGGGTCTTGGCCGCACACATGCCTGGCAGGTGGGCCGCACCACCGGCACCGGCGATGATCACCTCGATGCCGCGGCCTTCGGCCTCTTCAGCGTACTGGAACAGCAGATCCGGGGTGCGGTGGGCAGAAACCACCTTGACCTCGTACGGGATGCCGAGCTTTTCCAGCATATCGGCGGTGTGGCTAAGGGTGGACCAATCGGACTTGGAGCCCATGATCACGCCAACCAGTGCACTCATCGTCGCGCCTCTTCTCTCTGGGCGCCCGCAGGCGCGTCAAAAACAACAAGCCACGCAGATTGCGTGGCTTGTTGTAGGAAAAATGGCCGGACGAACCGGCCGAAGGCCGCGCAGTATACCGCAAAGAAAGCAATAAACAGCCCCCGTTGCGACCATCTGTCAAATGAGCCAAAGCCCCGGTTTTATTGACTCAAAGGTCAGCGCCAGCGCATTCAGGAAGATTGTGCGGCACCGCCTTCAAGCTTGCGCCACAACAACCGCACGTTGGCCTTGCGCACCAGCGCGCAGCGGTACAGGCGAATCTCCAGCGGTACATGCCATTGCGGGCCGCCGCAGACAACCAGTTCGCCCCGGGCCAGCTCGGCCCGCACGCTCAATTGCGGAACCCAAGCGATACCCAACCCTTCCAGCGCCATGCTTTTAAGGCTGTCGGCCATGGCTGTTTCGTAGATGGTGGTGAAGCGCAGCTGTCGTTGGCGCAGCAAGCCATTCACCGAACGGCCGAGAAATGCCCCGGCGCTATAGGCCAGCAGCGGCACGCTGGCCTCGCCTTCGAGATCGAACAACGGTTTGCCATTGGTATCCGCCGCACACACCGGAAGCATTTCGGTCTGGCCCAGGTGCAGTGACGGGAAGATTTCCGGGTCCATCTGCATCGCTGCGTCCGGGTCGTAGAACGCCAGCATCAGATCGCAGCCACCTTCACGCAGCGCGTGCACCGCGTCGCCGACGTTAGTCGCCACCAGCCGCGTGGCGATGTTCAGGCCTTCGTTGCGCAGTTGCGCGATCCAGCGCGGGAAGAAACCCAGCGCCAGCGAGTGCGCCGCCGCCACTTGAATCACTTCGCCCTGCCCGCCTTCCAGATGATGGAGGTGGCGCAGCACTTCGCCGAGCTGTTCGACCACGGTGCGCGCGGTCACCAGAAACAGTTGCCCCGCTGCCGTCAGCTCGACCGGCGTACGCGAGCGGTTGACCAGCGTCAGCCCGAGCGCCGCTTCCAGGCTGCGGATCCGCCGACTGAAAGCCGGCTGGGTCACGAAGCGCCGTTCGGCTGCCTGCGAGAAGCTGCGGGTGGCGGCCAGGGCACTGAAGTCCTCGAGCCATTTGCTTTCCAGATTCATCACGTCCTCCCGGACACGCACCAAAACAGGTCACACGTCTGCCGCGCACGCGGCGTCACACGGGCATTATGCCGAATGTGCATAGGGCAGTGTTTAACAGCATTGGCCCAAAAATTCCCACAAGCCTAGCATTCGCAGCGTTCCGGCACAGACCGGGTCCATATCGAGATGATTTCTATCATGTCCTCCGCTGCATCATTCCGCACAGAAAACGACCTGCTTGGCTCCCTGGAAGTCCCTGCTCAAGCGTATTACGGCATCCAGACCCTGCGAGCGGTGAACAACTTCCGCCTCTCGGGCGTTCCGATTTCGCACTACCCGAAGCTGGTTGTCGGTCTGGCGATGGTCAAACAGGCCGCCGCTGACGCCAACCGTGAGCTGGGCCACCTGAGCGAAGCCAAGCACGCTGCCATCAGCGAAGCCTGTGCACGTCTGATACGCGGTGATTTCCACGAAGAGTTCGTGGTCGACATGATTCAAGGTGGCGCCGGTACCTCCACCAACATGAACGCCAACGAAGTGATCGCCAACATCGCGCTGGAAGCGATGGGTCACCAGAAAGGCGAGTACCAGTACCTGCACCCGAACGACGACGTGAACATGGCGCAGTCGACCAACGACGCCTACCCGACCGCGATCCGCCTGGGTCTGCTGCTGGGTCACGATGCGTTGCTGGCCAGCCTCGACAGCCTGATTCAGGCGTTCGCGGCCAAGGGTGAAGAATTCAACCACGTCCTGAAGATGGGTCGTACCCAGCTGCAAGACGCCGTGCCGATGACCCTGGGTCAAGAGTTCCGCGCTTTCGCCACCACCATGGGCGAAGACCTGGCCCGCCTGAAGACGCTGGCCCCGGAAGTCCTGACTGAAGTGAACCTGGGCGGCACCGCGATCGGTACCGGCATCAACGCCGACCCGCGCTACCAGGCCCTGGCCGTACAGCGTCTGGCCCTGATCAGCGGTCAACCGCTGGTTCCAGCCGCCGACCTGATCGAAGCCACCTCCGACATGGGCGCCTTCGTGCTGTTCTCCGGCATGCTCAAGCGCACCGCGGTCAAGCTGTCGAAGATCTGCAACGACCTGCGCCTGCTGTCCAGCGGCCCGCGCACCGGCATCAACGAAATCAACCTGCCGGCACGTCAGCCAGGCAGCTCGATCATGCCAGGCAAGGTCAACCCGGTAATCCCGGAAGCCGTGAACCAGGTGGCATTCCAGGTCATCGGTAACGATCTGGCGCTGACCATGGCAGCCGAAGGCGGCCAACTGCAATTGAACGTGATGGAGCCGCTGATCGCTTTCAAGATCCTCGACTCGATCCGCCTGCTGCAACGCGCCATGGACATGCTGCGCGAGCACTGCATCGTCGGCATCACCGCCAACGAAGCGCGCTGCCGCGAACTGGTCGAACACTCGATCGGCCTGGTCACCGCACTGAACCCGTACATCGGCTACAAAAACGCCACCCGCATCGCCCGTATCGCCCTTGAAAGCGGCCGCGGCGTGCTGGAACTGGTGCGCGAAGAAGGTCTGCTCGACGACGCCATGCTCGCCGACATCCTGCGCCCGGAAAACATGATTGCTCCGCGTCTGGTGCCTCTGAAGGCCTGATCCGACGCGTAACTTGTAGCACCGCTCACCAGGTCGAGGGACTAGACACCTCTCACCTTTTGAGGGCTTGGGGATCATTCTCCAAGCCCTTTTTTTTAACTATTTGAAAGGACAATCGTCTTCTGTGGGAGCCATCCCGCAAAAGCCCCGACGCCGGTAACGTCGGGTGTTTCAAAGCTTCGTTTCGTCGCTTGCACCACAACCGTGCAGACGGGCGCCGCACTGATCGGTATAGTGCCGCCCCTCTTCGCGTGAGCGGTCGTCGGTAACGAGGCCATAACCCATGCGAAACCCGAACTAATAACAAACCCGCGATATGGATCCGGGACGAAACCCTCGCCTCGCCCGTTGTGCCGCGCGCACACCGGTGTAACGCGATGTTTCCGACCATCCAGCATTTGCTTACACAATAAACAGCGAGGAAAAATCCATGCTCGAAGTCATCAACGACTTCCTCTCAGGGAAAGTACTGATCGTGCTCATTGTCGGGCTCGGTAGCTACTTCACGATTCGCTCGCGTTTCGTTCAATTGCGCCACTTCTTCCACATGTTCGCGGTGTTCCGCGACAGCCTCAAAGGCAGCGCCGGTCAACTCAGCTCGTTCCAGGCCCTGATGCTCAGCCTTGCCGGCCGCGTCGGTGCAGGCAACATCGCCGGTGTCGGTATCGCCGTGACCCTGGGTGGTCCGGGAGCGGTGTTCTGGATGTGGGTGACCGCACTGGTCGGCATGTCCAGCAGCTTCTTCGAATGTACCCTGGCCCAGGTCTACAAGCGTGCCGATGGCGATGGCCTGTACCGTGGCGGTCCGGCCTATTACATCCAGCACGGCCTGAAGCTCAAGGGCATGGCGGTGGTGTTCTCGATCCTGCTGCTGGTCACCTACGGCTTCGCCTTCATCGGCCTGCAGTCCTACACCGTGACCCACTCGCTGCAGAACGCCTTTGCCTTTGACCCGCAACACACCGGCATCGTCCTGGCGGTGCTGCTGGCCATCACCTTCATCGGTGGCATCAAGCGCATCGCCTCGGTCTCCGACCTGCTGGTTCCGGTCAAGACCCTGGCCTATATCGCCGTGACCCTGTACGTGATCGGCACCCAGATCGAACACGTACCGGCCATGCTGGTCACCATCTTCAAGAGCGCCTTCGGTCTCGACCCGGCCTTCGGTGGCCTGCTCGGCAGCGCGATTGTCATGGGCGTGAAGCGTGGCGTGTTCGCCAACGAAGCGGGCCTGGGCAGTGCGCCGAACGTCGCCGCCGTGGCGGCCGTGAAGCACCCGGGCGCTCAGGGCGTGGTTCAGGCGTTCAGCGTGTTCCTCGACACCTTCGTGATCTGCACCTGCACCGCGCTGCTGATCCTGCTGTCGGGCTTCTACACCCCGGGCTTCGAAGGTGACGGCATCGTCCTGACCCAGAACTCGCTGGCCGCCGTGGTCGGTGACTGGGGCCGCATGTTCGTCAGCGTCGCGCTGTCGCTGTTCGTCTTCACTTGCATCCTCTACAACTACTACCTGGGCGAAAACAGCCTGCAGTTCCTCACCCGCAACCGCGTTGCGCTGATGACGTTCCGCGGTCTGGTGCTGGCGCTGGTGGTCTGGGGTTCGATGCAGGACCTGTCGACCGTGTTCGCCTTCGCTGACATCACCATGACCTGCCTGGCCTTCGTCAACCTGGTGGCCCTGGCCCTGCTGTTCAAGGTCGGCATGCGTGTGATGCGCGACTACGACGAACAGCGCCGCGCCGGTGTCGATCAGCCAGTGTTCGACTCCAGCAAATTTGCCGATCTGGACCTGGACCTGAAGGCCTGGCCAACCAGCCCGTCGGCTGCTGCCAAGGCTGACGCTCAGGCGCAAGGCATCCCTGCAGCGCAACGCTGATGGGTGAATGACGGGCGCATCCCCTGCGCCCGTCAGTTAAAGTGCAATGCATTACCTGTGGGAGCGGGCTTGCTCGCGAAGACGGTGAATCAGTCGAAACATCCTTTAGCTGACACACCGCATTCGCGAGCAAGCCCGCTCCCACATGTCATCTTTTGTGGAGACCTTCAGATGATTGCCAATTCCTACCCTGCCGCCCAGCACGTCATGGTGCTGTACACCGGTGGCACCATCGGCATGCAGGCCAGCGCCAACGGTCTGGCCCCGGCCTCCGGTTTCGAAGCGCGGATGCGCGACTACCTGCACAGCCAGCCTGAACTGGTCGTACCGCAGTGGCGCTTTCGCGAGATGTCGCCACTGATCGACAGCGCCAACATGACCCCGGCCTACTGGCAGCAACTGCGCGAAGCCGTCGTCGACGCCGTCGATGTGCAAGGCTGCGACAGCGTGCTGATCCTGCACGGCACCGACACCCTGGCCTACAGCGCCGCCGCCATGAGCTTCCAGTTGCTCGGCCTGCATGCCCGCGTGTGCTTCACCGGCTCGATGCTGCCGGCCGGCGTCACCGACAGCGACGCCTGGGAAAACCTCAGCGGCGCACTGGTCGCCCTCGGCCACGGCCTGGCGCCGGGTGTGCATCTGTATTTCCACGGCGAGCTGCTCGCCCCGACCCGTTGCGCGAAAGTGCGCAGCTTCGGCCGTCACCCGTTCAAACGCCTGGAGCGTCAGGGCGGCGGCGTGAAAGCCACTTCCCTGCCGGCAGCGCTGAACTACAGCCAGCCCAAGCAACTGGCCAGGGTGGCGGTGTTACCGCTGTTCCCGGGCATCGGCGCCGAGATCATCGACGGCCTGCTCGTCAGCGGCATTCAGGGTCTGGTGCTGGAGTGCTACGGCAGCGGCACCGGGCCGAGCGACAATCCGGAGTTCCTCGCCAGCCTCGGCCGGGCGCAGGACAGCGGCGTGGTCGTGGTTGCAGTCACGCAGTGCCATGAAGGCGGTGTGGAACTGGATATCTACGAGGCGGGCAGCCGCTTGCGTGGCGTCGGCGTGTTGTCCGGTGGCGGCATGACCCGTGAGGCGGCGTTCGGCAAGTTGAATGCTTTGCTGGGTGCAGGCCTTGAGACGGCTGAAGTACGGCGTCTGGTCGAACTCGACCTGTGCGGCGAGCTCAGCTGATCGCAACCGGCCGTGGGAGCTGCTCTGCTCCCACGGCCCGGCATGCAACTTGCTGCCGTTTCCAGCATCCCAAGGCTGGAAGATCCTATGCTCCACTCCCACCTCACCACGCTCAATGCGGTCTCGTTGATCCTCAACACGTTCAAGACCGAAGGTCTTTCCAGCGAAGCACTGCTGGCCGGCAGCGGCATCAGCGCGGCAGATCTGAGCCGGGCCGACACCCGCATCACCACCAATCAGGAGATGCAGGTTTGCGCCAACGCAGTCGCGCTCAAGCATGACATCGGTCTGGAACTGGGCCGGCGCATGCACGTTTCCTGCTACGGCATCCTCGGTTACGCGCTGCTGACCTGTGCCACCTTCGGTGACGCTTTGCGGCTGGCGATCCGTTATCCGGCGCTGCTGGGAACACTTTTCGAGCTGAGCCTGGAAGACGACGGCGAACGTGTCTGGTTCGTCGCCGCCGATTACCGCGAGAGTCCGTCGATGGCAGTGTTCAATGCCGAGTTCTGCCTGGTGTCGCTGAAAGTCATCTGCGACGACCTGCTCGGTCATCCGCTTCCTCTGCTGGCCGCCCGCTTCGAACACACTGCGCCAGACTATCGCGACAGCTACGCCGAACACTTCAAGGCGCCTCTGCATTTCGGCGCCAAGGACAACGCCTTCGCCTTCGACCGGCGCTGGCTCGACCAGCCGCTGCCGCTGGCCGACATCATTACCCACCAGGCCATGGCCGAGCGCTGCCGCAAGCAGAACACCGAGTTCACCGGCCGCCAGGCGTGGCTGGGGCGCATCCGTCAGTTGCTCACGGCGCAACTCAACTCCGCACCGGGGCTGGAAGGTCTGGCGCAGCAGATGAACTGCTCCCCGCGCACGCTGCGTCGGCATCTGAAGGACATGGGCTGCAGCTATCAGGAACTGCTCGACGAACTGCGTTTCGAGCGGGCCAAGCAGATGCTTTGCGAAGATCAACTGCCGATCTACCGCATCGCCGAAACCCTCGGTTTCAGCGAGACCGCGAGCTTCCGCCATGCCTTCGTGCGCTGGAGCGGCGTGGCGCCGAGTCAGTTCCGTCCACACGGTTAAACCGTCGAGGGGCGATATCAGGTCAGTATTTTTGGCCACATCGATCCCCTTTTGGCCTCTCTGGCCGTTCTCCGATTCGCCCCGCGCCGCAACACTGGAGCCAACCGAATCAGCCCCTGCGGAGAACAACAAATGCTGACGATCTACTCTGATGATCACCACCTGCACCACGGCCGCTGCGAATTGATCGACGGGCAACTCAAGCCTTGCTTCGAGATGCCGTCCCGCGCCGACCACGTGCTGCAACGGGTAAAAAATCAAAACCTCGGCCCGGTCGAGGCGCCGAAGGATTTCGGCCTCGGGCCGATCGAGCGCATCCACAGCCGCGACTACCTCGACTTCTTCAAAGGCGCCTGGGCGCGCTGGACCGAATTCAACACCGACGGCGACTTGCTGCCCTACACCTGGCCCGCGCGCACCCTGCGTCAGGTCAAACCCACCAGCCTGCACGGCCAGCTTGGCTATTACAGCTTCGACGGCGGCGCACCGATCACTGCCGGCACTTGGCAAGCGGCGTACAGCGCGGCGCAAGTGGCGTTGACCGCCCAAGCGGAAATCCAGCGCGGCGCCCGTGGCGCTTTCGCCCTGTGCCGTCCACCGGGACACCACGCTGCCGGTGATTTGATGGGCGGTTATTGCTACCTCAACAACGCCGCCATCGCCGCTCAGGCATTTCTCGATCAGGGCCACAAGAAGGTCGCGATCCTCGACGTCGACTACCACCACGGCAACGGCACCCAATCGATTTTCTATGAGCGCAGCGATGTGCTGTTCACCTCGATCCACGGCCACCCGGAAGCGGAATTCCCGTTCTTCCTCGGCTACGAAGACGAGCGCGGCGAAGGGGCCGGCGAAGGCTTCAACTTCAACTATCCGCTGCCGGCCGGTTCCGGCTGGGATATCTGGAGCGCGGCGCTGGATCAGGCCTGCGCGGAGATCGACAACTACGGCGCCGACATCATCGTCGTGTCGCTGGGCGTCGACACCTTCAAGGACGATCCGATCTCGCAGTTCAAGCTCGACAGCCCGGACTACCTGGCCATGGGCAAACGCATCGCCGCCCTCGGCAAGCCGACCCTGTTCGTCATGGAAGGTGGCTACGCGGTGGAAGAAATCGGCATCAACGCGGTGAATGTGCTGGAAGGTTTCGAGTCATGAAAAGTCTCAAGCATTTCATCGCCCCCGCGCTCTGTGCGGCACTGCTGAGCGGCGCCGCACACGCCGAAGAACGCACCTTGCGCGTCTACAACTGGTTCGACTACATCACCCCCAAGGCACTGGAAGATTTCAAGGCGCAGAACAGCCAGACCAAACTGGTCTACGACATCTTCGACACCAACGAAGCGCTGGAAGCCAAGTTGCTGACCGGCAACTCCGGCTACGACGTGGTGGTGCCGTCCAACGTGTTCCTCGCCAAGCAGATCGAGGCCGGGGTGTTCCAGCCGCTGGATCGCAGCCAGTTGCCGAACTGGAACCATCTCGATCCGAAACTGATGAAGCTGATCGAAGCCAACGACCCGGGCAACAAGTTCGCCGTGCCGTACATGTACGGCACCATCCTGATCGGCTTCAACCCGGCCAAGGTCAAGGCGGCATTGGGTGACAACGCGCCGGTGGACAGCTGGGACCTGATCTTCAAGGAAGAGAACATCAGCAAGCTCAAGCAGTGCGGCGTCGCCCTGCTCGACTCGCCGTCGGAGATCCTGCCGCTGGCCCTGCAACACCTCGGCCTGGATCCGAACAGCAAGAACCCGGCGGACTACGCCAGGGCTGAAGCGCTGTTGATGAAGATTCGTCCGTACGTGACCTACTTCCATTCGTCCAAATACATGGCCGATATCGCCAACGGTGACATCTGCGTCGCGGTCGGTTATTCGGGCAGCTTCTCGCAAGCCGCCAACCGCGCCAAAGAGGCGAAGAACGGCGTGGTGGTCGACATGCGCCTGCCGAAGGAAGGTGCGCCGATCTGGTTCGACATGCTCGCCATTCCGAAAGGCGCGAAGAACCCGCAGGACGCCTACACCTTCATCAACTACCTGCTGCAACCGCAGGTGATCGCGCCGGTCAGCGACTTTGTCGGTTACCCGAACCCGAACAAGGACGCCACCGAACATGTTGATCCGGCGATCCGCAACAACCCCAACCTGTACCCGACCGATGCGGCGATGAATACGCTCTACACCCTGCAACCGTTGCCGCGCGATGCGGAGCGGGCACGCACCCGGGCGTGGACCAAGATCAAGTCCGGCACCTGACGTCAGCCACCTGAAAAGACCCGCCTTCGCGGGTCTTTTTTTTGCGGTATCCATGTACCGCACCGTGTCCCCGACAAGCCTTTAACGTGTCCCGATCCCGGCGTTGCAGGAGAGCGCCGCTACCGACAAACAAGGACACGGACATGCCTGAAACTCCCCGCCCCGACATCGCCGATCTGCAAACCCGGCTGCTGTCCGGACCGTCACTCAGGGACGCAGCATCGAATGCCTTACGCCCGGCGCTGAAGGTCCTGTACCCGGATCTCGACATCGACCCGCAACTGGCAATCGTGGTGACCCCCACCTGGAGCATCGAAGAAGATTACGTCGTCGCCGGACTCGAGCAGTTTGAATCACTCACCGACGTCCTGGTGCGTCTGGGCGTCCATGGCACCACAGTGACCTGGCTTGATGGCGAGCACTTTCTGACGCGCCAACCAGGGAGCGAACCGATCATTCATCTACCGGTGAAGATCGAAGCAGTGGGTCGTCTGGTCAACGAACTCGCCACGCTCCTGTTCGTGGCGTACCAGGAGCAGCAACTCGCCTACTGGAACACCGCCACCGCAACGGATGAGCCACGCTGGTATCAGTTGTCGGATGCCTTGCGGGAGCAGTGGAACGTCATCGATTCACAGGGATGGGACGCCGAACGACTGGCCATGGCCAGAACCGTGTACCGGTTTCCCGACAAGCGACAGCGGCTGCACAACGACCCTTACAAGACACGTGCGTGTCTGATCGATATCGACCGGAATGACAACACGGAAGACCGTCACCTGACTGTATTGCCGATCGCTGTTCTGACGGGCACTTCGGGTCAGCGCACGATCATCACCAGCTGTTCCGTCACCCAAGGGTTTCGCCATTTCGACTCATTCGAAGCCCTTGGCGATGCACTGACTGCGCTGCTGACTCCGTTGACCCGCGCGAGCCGCCTGAAGTGGCGACTGTTCGAACCCGATGGCAACTTCTTCGATCATCAGGCCTGCACGCTGCTGGCACTGGATGCGGACGTCATCGGCTCATTCGGCCAGTCACTGCACGCAAGCGATACCTCAGCCCTCCCCGTCGGCGAAAGCCTGACAGCAAACAAACGCACAGCGTCTGACTACGAACAACTGCGGCCGCTGTTGCCAGACTGGCTGGACAGCGCCTCCACTGCCGACCAGACCTGTTTCAGCCGGCACCTGCTGGATCTGGCGATCCTGCAAAACCGCACCCGCGGCAAATCCTTTCAACACGAGATTCCCACGCTCCACGCCTACACCGTGGAGCAGTTGACTGAGCAGATTCGCAAGGATCACCCGGCGGCATCCGACATCCGGGTCGAGAACATCGAGCTCACCATCACCAGCCTGGTCGTGTGGGGTACTTTTGTCGTACCGGGACAGACAGAAACCCTGACGCTGACGCTCATCGAACTGGCGCTGCAGAACCTCGCCGGTTTGCCGATGGGCATCAAAACCGTTCGCCATGTGGACGGCTCGCCGACGCCGGACTGGATGACCCCGCAGTACCTGGAAACCCTGGTGACCACGGTGGACATCGGCAGTGTCTACCCCGCCATGCTCAAGAGCCGGTTGATCGAAGATCCGGTCGAGGCACCTGCCCTGCGCAAGCTGTACACCGATCAGTTACCGATCGAGCTGGCGCTGCTGGCGCTGCAATGCAAGATCCGTGGCGAGAGAGGCCTGGATGAGCAAGGTTATCGCTATGTCGTCGCAGCCCTCGCCACCGCCCACGGCGACCGACTGGTGAACGGACAAAGGATCGTGGTCCGCCCGTTGGCGTTTCGGGCCCATCGCACAAACGGCAGCACCGACACCGTGGCCAACATGTTCATCATCGGTCCGCAGGAAGCCGGCAAGGGTCCGTGCCTGCTTTATCGACCGCTGCTCGACCCGCCGCTGATCCAGTATCCGGGCCAGACCAATTTGTTGTATGCGATCCAGCACTCGCGGACGCTCCGGCAATCGGTACTGGCGTGGCTGCCCGACAACGTACGCTTCAATTATTCCCAGTACGTGTTCCCGGGTGCGCTGATGTCGGTGTGGACCCTCCCGCAATTGCTGGTCGACCCCACCGTCGCACTGGACATGACCGGGCCGGTCTCACTGGCACACGACAATGCCATCGAAGTGGATGTAGCGATGGCGCTGTTCAATACCAATGCTCAGGCCATGATCACCCAGGCCGACCGTCAGTCCGTTTCCAACGCCGAAGCACGCTGGGCAACGCTCAAGCACGGTGGCTGGATGTTGTTCAACGCAGCCTTGCCCTTCCTGGGTCGCAGCATTGGCACTGCCGCATGGATCTGGCAGATCACGGATGACCTGCAAGCCTTGATCAATGCGCAAAACGAAACACCGGGAACCATCGAGTGGTCGGCCCTGACCGATGTGTTGCTCACGCTGGGCATGATCCTCGCCCACCGGGCGGCGTCCAACCGACAGGCACAACATCGAACGGGCACCGTGCCAGAGGAAATGCCCGTGCCGCTCAAGCCCGAGGTCACGCGTCTTGCTGACATTGGCGGAGCGGTTTTTCCATCCGCTCATGAAACGTCACTGGTCACCGTGGGTGCCCTGAGCCGGTCAAAGCCGTCACTCGGCATGCTCCTCGACACACTGAAGGTCGAGAAGCCGGCGTCACTCGTCGGGCCCGAGAGCGCGGGACCGCACCAACACCTCTACAGCCATGGACAGAAGTGGTACGCGCCGGTGGGCGAGCGCTGGTTCGAGGTGTCCATCAACGACGATGATCTGATTCAGATCATCGACTCGCGCCAACAACTCGTTACCACGGGACCGTTACTGACCCACAACGCACAGGGCCAGTGGTTCATCGACCTGCGATTGCGCCTGCAGGGAGGTGGTCTGGGCAGCCGGCGGAAAAAAATGCAGCAGGAGAACAAGCAGCGACTGAACCAGAAAAAAGTCGCGCTGGCCGCCTTCGAAGCCACTCTGGAGGACAAACAGCAAGAGTTGATCAACGTACGCAAGGCGATGCTGGGCGCCACACCACAGACTGCGGCGGCGGCACGCCAGCACTTTCTCGACACCCTGGATACCCAGATCCGGGCATACGCCGCCCATGCCCAGGATCTCAAGGCCCTGAATGCGCTGGAACCGATTCCCAACTACCGCTCCGCGATGGTCGAGCGGCTGTCGTTGCAGTTGTTTCTGATGCAGTCCTGGCTCGACGAGCACACCCGGGATTTTCGCGACGGCTTGCGCACCACGCTGACACTGCTGGACGAAGAGCAGCCCGTGCGTGGCCCTGAGCGCTCGGCCTCCTTTACCCGCATGACCGACATGACTCAGGGCATGATCGAAAAGATCGAGCTCGCCAATTCGCGCTTCCAGGAGCTCAGCCTGCTGGGCAAGGAAGCCTGTGAAGTCACCCGTGTCTACAAGGCCAAACTGCCGCCCTTCACGCTCAGTGATCTCAAACTGTTGCAGATCACCCTGGCGGAACACCTGTGCCTGAAAGAAGAGCCCGTCCCGAGCCTTGACGCGCAGATCGCAGTCGATCGTCTGATAGACGACGCCAGCCTCAACATCCGCAGCGCTCTGGATCTTGGCGGCGATGAAAGCCTGCTCAACCTCGGAGAGCGGATCGAGGCCATGGACACGCTGGCCCAACAGTTTTCCGCCATCGACCAGCGCTTTATCGATCTGGTTGCCGAGTTTCCCGAGCACATCATTGCTGATCGCCTGGAGCATGTACGTACGCGCGTGGCCGAATTCGGCCAGGACACGCTGACCCACCTGACCCGCCTTCTGCGGGAGCGGCGTCTCATCGAACCGACACCCGGCCCATCCCGGCTCGCAACGACGCCCACGAAAAAAATCATCAAGACCCGCTACAAAGGCACAGTGGTCGGTGAGCCGCGCAAAGGCGCAGACGGCCGGGATACGGGGCTGGTAGACGTCAAAGCGCCGCTGACAGGCAAGATCATTGCCACCTTTCATGAAAAAACGCCTGGGGTGTGGCTGCGCAGAGTCACGTCTCGCCCCGTACCGCAAAGACCCGCACCCAGACTGGCGGACAGTCTGGCCAGCGGCCAGGCGTTACTCGACGGGCTCGCGGAATTCGACCGACGCATACAGGCTCAGATCAGACGCGCACCCAGAATTCCGGCCGAGATTCAGGACCTCTACCAGCAGCATGCCGGACGTTTGCGGGAAGTCATCAAACACATCGATCAGTCGCTGCTCGCCAGCAACCGCACCGAGGAGCGAAGCGACGCAGCCGTCACCCTGCGCAATGCTCTCGAGAGCGCAGTCAGCACGCTTCATGAGACAGGCCGCAATACCCGCATCCGGATGATCAAGGAACAACCTCCCACGGCCGCACGGGTGGAGTGGCTCAAAAGCGAGGGCGAAGTGGACATCGCCAAGGTCACCACCCGGCGTCGACTCAAAGGGCCCGGGAAAGACTATCTGGACGAGTACGAGGTGCTCGATCACAGAACCCGCGAGGTACTTTGGTACGCCCATTTCCATTACGCCCGTCCGGCGGATCCCGTCGGATCGTTCACCGCCGCGCATTTGAAGACCGTTGCACAAAGACGACTGGGAGGCGCCATCGAGCAGGACAGTGCAGGTCAGGAACTGATCGCCATTTATCGCAGCGAGATCAGTCACGCGCTGGCTTCGTCGATGTTCTTCAGCTGATGTCCACAGGTCGCGACGGACTGTGGCCTGTCGCGACTAACTGCGCCAGACCTGACGCAAGCGGGCCAGAGCCGACTCGATCGCCGGCTCCGGTACTGCGGCAAATCCCAGCACCAGGCCGGCGCGCTGATCCATCGGCGTCGTCGAGTACCGCAGCCAGTACTTGCTCAAACCGTGGACTTCCACCTCCACGCTCGCCGCCTGCTCGATCAATTGTTGTTCGCGAGCCACGCTGTCGACCGCCACCGTCAGATGCAGTCCGGCGGACACGGCCGGCAGTTCACCAACACCCGCCAAACCCTGGGGCCAACCGTTGATAAGGGCATTACGCCGGCTCAAGGCTGCCCGGCGCATCCGCCGGATGTGCCGCTGGAAGTGCCCGGCCGCCATGAACTCGGCCATCACCGCCTGAGTGCTCACTTCGGAATGCCGGACATCCACCGCGCGTCGTTGCGCAAAGGCTTCCACCAGTCCCGGCGGGAGCACCAGATACCCCAGTCGCAACGCCGGAAACGCGACTTTGCCAAAAGTGCCGACGTAGAGCACACGGCCCTGCCGATCGAGCGCAGCCAACGGAGCCAGCGGCGCGCCGGTGTAGCGATACTCGCCGTCGTAGTCGTCCTCGACGATCCAGCCACCGGTGCGCTCGGCCCAGGCCAGCAATTCCAGGCGCCGGGCCAGGCTCATTACTACCCCGGTCGGGTACTGATGAGACGGCGTAACGTACGCCACCCGGCAATCTTCGGCGGCCGCCAGTGCCGTGCAGTCGATGCCCTCCTCGTCCACGGCTATGCCATGCAATCGGCCACCGGCCAATGCGAAGGCATGACCCGCTGCGCGGTAGCCGGGATTCTCGATGCCCACCCCGGCGCCAGGCTCCACCAGCAACTGTGCACAAAGGCTGATTCCCTGTTGCGCGCCACTGGTGATCACAATTTGCTCAGCCGAGCACTGCATGCCGCGCGAACTGCGCAAATAAGCGGCGATCAGACCACGCAGGCGCGCATCGCCCGCCGGATCGCCGTAACACAGTTGCTGCAAGTCGGGTTTGCGCCAGAACGCCGCGTTCAGCTTGGCCCAGACGTCGAACGGGAACAGGTCGAATGCCGGAACTCCCACCCTGAAAGCCCGCGGCGGACCACTTGGCGGCGTCGGCAGATGGTTCTGTTCAAGCCGCTGCATCGCACCACTGTGGATAAGTTTGCTGGATAAATCCCCAGTGGAATCGGCTGATTTTGTGGATAAGGCTGTGGGTAAGCCTGTTGAAAAGCCTGTGGATACTTTTGTGGATAGTTTTTTCGCCGGTCTCGTCGATTGTGGCAACTGCGCCACATAAGTGCCGTCCCCGACCCGCCCTTCGATGAAGCCTTCGGCATACAGCTGATCGTAGGCACGCACCACGCTGTTGCGGGAAATCGCCAGTGCTGCCGCCAGATCTCGGCTGGCCGGCAGCCGCGTGCCGCTGGCCAGGCGCCCGTCGAGCACCCGCAGGCGCAAGGCCTGATAGAGCTGGCGGCTCAGGCCTTTGCGGCGATCGAGTTCGATACCGGCAGGGTTGAACGGCAGCGACAGCGTGGTCGGATCGGGCATGGCAATGGACCTATGAAATTGGCCATCAATGGCTCTTACAACAGACCAATAGCCTGCCTAGGATGCAGGCATTCGCCAAGGAAAATCTCTCCATGTACACGCCACGCGCCTTTGCCATCGAAGACTTGTCCCAACTGCACGAACTGATCCTCGCCACCCGCCTCGCCATTCTGGTGACTCACGGTGAACAAGGCTTGCAGGCCAGCCACGTGCCGGTGCTGCTGCATCGCGAGCAAGGTCCGAACGGCACGTTGTACGGGCATCTGGCCAAGGCCAATCCGCAGTGGAAGGACCTGCGTGACGGTGCCGAGGCCATGCTGATTTTCCCGGGGCCCGACGCCTACGTCAGCCCGGGCTTTTACCCGAGCAAAGCCGAGCACGGCAAAGTCGTGCCGACCTGGAACTACGTCGCCGTGCACGCCTACGGTCACGCCGAAACCTTCAGCGATGGCGGTCGGCTGCTGGACATCGTCAGCACTCTTACCGATCGCCATGAAGCGGGCCGCGCCCAGCCCTGGTCGGTCGACGATGCCCCGGCCGACTACATCGACGGCATGCTCAAGGCTATCGTCGGGTTCGCCATTCCGATCGACCGCCTCGAAGGAAAACGCAAGCTCAGCCAGAACCGCAGCGCCGAAGATATCGCCGGCGTACGCGAAGGGCTGGCCGCCAGCCCCGACTTCAACGATCAAACCCTCGCTCACTTGATGCGTTAAGGAAATCACCATGAGTCAGATCGACATCCGTCCGGTCAGCGCCGCCGATCACGCGGCCTGGCTGCCGCTGTGGCAGGCCTACCTGCGTTTCTACAACACCGAATTGCCAGACGCCGTCAGCCAAAGCACCTGGCAGCGCTTTCTCGACCCGAACGAACCGACCCACGCCGCCCTCGCCTGGGCTGATGGCAAAGCGGTGGGCATGGTGCACTTCATCTACCATCGTTCGAACTGGAGCATCGAGAACTCCTGCTACCTGCAAGACCTGCTGGTGGAGCCGCAAACCCGTGGCACCGGCGTCGGCCGCCTGCTGATCGAACACGTCTACGCCACCGCCAAGGCCGACGGTTGCTGCAAGGTGCACTGGCTGACCCACGAAACCAACGCCACCGCGATCCAGCTCTACGAGCGCATCGCCGAGCGTCCGGGTTTCATCCAGTTTCGCAAAGCCATTTAAGGAGCCACGCGCATGACGATTTCTCTCGCCGACTGGAAAGACGTGCCGCCGCCCTCCACCACCCTGATCGAAGGCCGCTTCATCCGCCTGGAAAAACTCGACCCGGCGCGCCATGGCGACGACCTGTTCAACGCCCTGCAAGGCCCGGGTGCCGACCCGAAACTCTGGGATTACTTGCCCTACGGCCCGTTTCCGGAGCGCAGCGCCTTCAATGACTGGCTGAACAACCACGCCGCCCACAGCGATCCGTATTTCTTCAGCGTCATCGACCGCGCCAGCGGCCAGGTGCAAGGCATCCTCAGCCTGATGTCGATCGTCCCGGCCCAGGGCCGCATCGAAATCGGCCACGTCACCTTCGGCGCGCCGATGCAGCGCTCGCCGAAAAGCACCGAAGCGGTCTACCTGCTGGCCAAGGAATCCTTCGCCCTCGGCTACCGTCGCCTGGAATGGAAATGCAACAACGGCAACGCCCGCTCCAAATACGCGGCCGAGCGCTTGGGCTTCAGCTTCGAAGGCGTGTTCCGCCAGCACATGGTTGTGAAAGGCCAGAACCGCGATACCGCGTGGTACTCGATCCTGGATTCGGAATGGCCGGCGATTGCGGCGGGGTTCGAGCGCTGGTTGAGCGACGAGAATCAGACGGCTGAGGGGCAGGTGAAAGGGTTGGTGGAGTGCCGCGCTTAACGCTCAATCGCAATCAGGTATGTTGCGGGTTCAGCTGTTATCGCGTCGAACCCGCACCACGCCCATCCTCAGCCCGAACGGGCGAAACACGGCGTTCAGCGATTTAAGCGTCTGATTGCCCTCGCCGTGTTCGATGTGCACCAGCGTACGTACCGAAATCCTGCACATCTTCGCAAACTGGGTCTGATGCAACCCGGTCACCTCCACGCGCAAACGGCGAACGGCTTCACCAATTTCCACTGTTCCTTGAGCCAGTGCTTCTTGAATGCTTTCAATGAGCACTGTGCGCTCGGCAACGGTCATGCTCATTTCAAATCCCACTCTTTCAAACGTTGCTCCAGGTTTTTCAGATGGACGCCCGGATGATTCATTGTCCGCTCAGGCAAACCACCCGCGCTCAATATGTCCGGCAACTCGGCCAGGCACTGCGCATCCTCACGCAAGCGCTCGAAAGATTCCGGTGCATCGGACATCGCTGCCAACGGGTCATCCGGATCGGAAATATCCGCCAATGCGCGGCAAACACCCCGCCAATCGACATCACCCGCCCTCTCCAGCTCTTTTGGCCATTTGGTCGTGCGAGTTACCCCTTCGTCATCCATGACCATGGGGGCCAGATCATAAATGGGGGCCAAACGGTACGAGTCGGCATCACGAATGATTGCGGTGTTGCGACCGTGGTTATCCGAGTTGCCAAGAATCTTGTTGATCAGGTCCCGACGCAAATAGTCTGCGACAAGTGCCGGAATCTCGTCCGCCTGCCCCGCTTCGCGCCAAAGCCTGGCGAGCATGCGAATGACATCCATGTGATTCATCGCGCTCCCTGGCGTCGTCACCTCGGCCAGCGAGTAGATCGACTCCACGGCAAAACGCTCGACACCACGGCCACTCACCTGGCGATCAAAACGCTGCATCCACAAGCTGGGCTTGTTCGCTTCCTCTAACGCCAGACCTTCTGCTGCGACGGTTTCGATACCAAGGGCCTGAAGCGCCTGGTAGTAGTGGAATTCGCTGCGCAGAATGTCTTGATCGGTTTGACTGCCTTTATTCCGGGCGAACTTCACAAACCAGTGCTGACGGACGTTTTCATCGTCGAGCACAGCATCGGGGTACAGATGTCCGACGTGATCCTCCGCCAGAAGAATCTTGGGAGCTTCACCTCCGGCCCCGGTCGCACCACCAATCGCAGCCCCCATTTCATAGGCGTATTCAAGAAACCGGTGGTCACGGCTGACAACATCCTGGCGTTGAAACCCGATGGGTTTGCGCTCGTCGACAGCCTCGGCTGATTCTTTTATCCGCATGTTGCCGATCGGAGCCGGAGTGCAGCGACCGAGCAGATAAAGATCGGCACTGATGTCTGCTGGTTTGTCTTGCCCCATACGTGCGAGGAGAAACCTCCTGGCGGCACCTGCCGGTGCAATGTCGGGCACGAATGCAGGCGTAATGGATCGCCGACCTTCCCAATCCAGGGGATACAACGCACTCACGGCTTTGGAAAATGGAGAGCCAATAGACTCAATGTTTTCGACCAGATACGCCGACTCGTAGCCAAAGCTGCAACGGCTATCGAAGCCTTTCTCGGGCGAGTCGAAACTCAACACCATCGCGTCGTGCCATTTGCCGGCGTCGAATATCTGCAATGTCAGGTTGTGCATGCGGCTCTCACCTGCAATTAAATGCATCTCTGCGATCATTTAGTGAATCATAAGTGCAATATAGTGCATTTCATAAGATCAGGATGATCCTTTATCTGCAATAAAGTGCAGATATGGCAACAAAACTTCGAGATGGATGCAAAACAATGCAGATGTAGCCGAGTTCATCACGGACATCATTCTGTAAACCCCCTTCGCTATACAGAACGCCCTCGCTAATAACTAAAAGGACGTTCCCCCCATGCCGCTCCCGCCTCAGCGCCTGTCGCTCGCCACCGCCCTGTTGATCGCCACCAGTGCCGCCCACGGCAAGAATGTCGTGATCGACACTGCCACCACCGCGTCGCAGACATTGGGCGGCAGCGACACCCTGACGATTTCTGCGCCGGGCAGCATCACCAACAGCGGCAAGGCCGTAAGCCTCAAGGACAGCACCAGCGGTGCCGGTGTGATCATCGACAACGCCGGCAAGATCATCTCCACCGGCGGCCGGGCCATCGACAGCAGCGGCGACCTGACCCAGGCACGCAATTACGCGATCTACAACCGCAGCGGCGGGCAGATTCTCGGTTCCAACGACGCGATTCGCATCGACAGCAACTTCGTCAGCGGTAGCCTGTTGATCGACAACAGCGGCACCATTCGCTCGACCACAGGCCAAGGGCTGGATCTGGATGCGTTGCGCAGCGACGGGGTCAAAACCACCATCATCAACCGCGCCGGCGGACTGATTCGCGGCGACGCCAGCGACGGCATGAAGACCGGCGCCAACGCGACCATCAGCAACTACGGCGAGATCTCCACCGGTGATTCGCACAACGCCGACGAGAAGTTCGACGGCATCGATATCGACACCGCGACCGGCGTCACCGTGACCAACTACGGCGTGATTTCCGGCGGACGCCACGGCATCACCACCGACCTCGGGGCGACGCTGGTGAACTACGGGCAGATCACCGGGCGCAACGGCTCCGGTTTCGGCTCGGACGGCGACGGCACGGTGATCAACCACGGCACCATCACCGGCGCGTATTCAGGTTTGCAGCCCAACGGCGACGGTGACGGCGTGGACATCGACAAGATCGCCCACATCGAAAACTACGGCACCATCCAAGGCGTCGGCGCCGGCGGTGTGGACAAGGGCGGTTTTGCCAACGGCAGTGAAGGCATTGCTTTGGGCGGCGGTTACATCCTCAACGCCAAAAGCGCGCTGATCAGCGGCGCCAACAGCGCGATTCTGGTGGACGACGGCAGCGGCGGTTCGGGGCTGGCAGCCACCACACTGGAGAACTACGGCACCATTCAAGGGCTCGACGGTTTTGGCGTTAAGTTCGTCGGCGAGTTCGCCGACAACGTGATCAACGGCGGCACCATCAGCGGCAGCAACGGACTGGCGCTGGATCTGGGCGGCGGCAACGACAGCCTGACCCTGCGCAGCGGCAGCCGGTTTATAGGTGTGGTCGATGGCGGCACCGGTTATGACCGCGTGGTGATGGACGACGCGGCGGGCGGCAGCTTCGGTGCCAGCCGCAATTTTGAATGGCTGGAAGTCAGGCAAGGCGCCTGGACACTCACCGGCAGCGGCGATTTCAGCGACGGCGGTGCGGTACGCAATGGCGCAACCCTGATCAACCAGGGCGGTATCGCCGGCAACATGACCGTGGACACCGGCGGCGTGTATGCCGGCGGTGGTTCGGTGGGCAACCTCAACGTGAATGGTACGTTGCGCACCGACACCCGACTCGGCACCGCGACCGTCGTGCACGACTTGAACATGGGCAGCGCATCCACCCTCGCCTACGGCGTCAACGCCGATGGCAGCAGCGCTCCCGTGCAGGTCGGCGGCACGGCCAACCTCAATGGCGCAACGCTGGCGGTCAATCCCGGCACCGGCACCTATCCGTGGCAGAGCCAATACACGGTGTTGCAGGCTACGCGGGTCAACGGCACGTTCGGCGCGGTCACCAGCGACTACGCCTTTCTCACCCCGACCCTCGCTTACACTCCGACTCAGGTCGACCTGACCTACACCCGCAATGACGTGGCGTTCAATGAATTCGCCGCCACCGGCAACGGCAGCAACGCCGCCAACAGTCTGGCCTCGATGGGCAAGAACAATGCGCTGTACAACGCCTTGCTCAACACCACTCAAAGCAGTGCAGGCGCGGCCATCGAACAACTGGCCGGCGCCAGCAACGCCAATCTGACCAGCGCCACCCTCGGTGCCAGCAGCCAGGTCGGCAGCAGCATGCTCTCGGCGATGCAGCAGATGGGCGGCAGCCCCGGCTTGATGGTCGGTCTCGATCAGCGTGACACACCGATCCTCGCCGCCAACGGCGTACCCTCCGAAGCGCGAAACCTGAATGATCCAAACGCTCAAGGCCGACTCTGGCTGCAAGCCATCGGCGGCTACGGCAAGCTCGATGGCGAACACGGCAACAGCAGCCTGGAACAACGTACCAAGGGCAGCGTGCTCGGTGCCGATTGGGCGCTGAATTCACAATGGCGACTGGGCGTACTTGGCGGTTATTCGAAGACCGATCTGGACGCCACCGGTGTCGACGGCAATGTTGAAAGCTGGCATGCCGGGGTCTACGCCCAACACCAAAACGGCCCGATCGCCCTGCGCCTGGGCGCGGCTTACAGCGGTCATCAAGGCGAGAGCAAACGCACGGTCGCGTTCAACGGTTTCAGCGATCGGCCCAAAGGCGATTACGACGCCAACAGCCAGCAGGCCTTCGCCGAATTCGGCTACGCCATGGGCAGCGGCCGTTTAAGCGCCGAACCTTACGCCAGCCTCGGTTACCAGCGTTATCACCGCGACCGCTATCAGGAAAAGGGCGGCGCGGCAGCCTTACAGGTCGACAGCCAGACCCAGGACAACTTCAGCAGCACCGTCGGTCTGCGCCTGGCGCACCTGAACGCGCTGGAAAACGGCATGAGCCTGACCCCGCGCATGGCAGCAGGCTGGAAACACACCTACGGCGATGTCAGCAGCTCGACCCGTCAGGCATTCGTCGTTGGTGGTACAGCGTTCAATGTTGATGGCAGCTCGCTGGATCGTGACAGCCTGGTGCTGGAAGCGGGGCTGGATCTGGGTGTTTCGGCGCGGCACACCCTGGGGCTGGGTTACAGCGGCGAGATTGGCAACAACAGTCGCAATCACGGGTTGATCGGGCAGTGGCAGATGAGTTTTTGAGGTTTCGCCAATCGATACTTCAGCGGGTGTTGTAGGCAAAGGCGTCTGATCGATTGAGTAATCGTGGCGGGTTCATGACTCGCCATTGATCGAGCTACAAAAGCAGGCGGCATCACCTGCGTCCGGTTCGGAATTGCCCGGCATCGGTACACCTGCATGCACTTTTACAGTTTGACCTCATTTCACATGAGACGAACTGAATGCCCATTCAATACAAACTCCAACATCTTGTCCTGGCGGTTGCGCTGGCAGTCGGGTACGTAGAATTTTCTCTGGCGGAGCATTCGGAGCCCGATGCGCCCGTCGCGAAAGAGGTGAAGCCCAGGAACCCGCGCACACCTCCCAAGGAGAAACCTGCTCCGCTCAAGCTTGCTGAAGAAACAGCGCGTGAGGAAAAGATCTCTCCACCACCGCAAGCCCTCCCTACCAGCACGAAGACTCCAACCGCGCCACTTCATGCAGCCGATGACCTCCACTCCAAGAGAGTCGCCACTACAGAGAGCGGCAGCGCGCTCGAAGAAAGCATTGGAAAACCCACGCCTCCATCGCAGCCCGTCCTGAGCGAAGCGCCAGCAACCTCCGGATCCAAAGAGGTGCCTACTTCAGGCAACGCAGCCATCGACGCCCTGCTCGCTGCCGACGAAACCACCGCCACCCTCGCCTACTATCAACTGGCGGGCGGCAGCAATGCCAACCTCGCCAATGCAACCCTGAGCAGTGTCACGCCAGTCAGCGCCAGCCTGCTGTCAGCCATGCACCAACTCGACAATGCCCAAGACTCATCGGGAAACTCACCACGCCATGCGGCCGGCAACGCAGACACCGGCAGGGTCTGGCTGCAAGCCCTTGGCCACAGCGGAAAACTGGCTCGCAAATTTGAACCGATGCAACATTCCACCAAAGGATTGGTGTTGGGTACCGACTGGCGCGTTGCCGAAGAATGGCATCTGGGTTTGATGGGAGGCACTTCGGACACGCGCATCGACAGCCAGGAACTGGACGGCGACCTCGACAGTTGGCACCTCGGCGCCTACGCCTTGCGCCAGACCGGTCCGTTGTCACTTCGGCTCGGCGCAACCTGGAGCAGTCACGAAGGCAGCACCCGTCGCGAAGTCGCGTTCGATCGCTTCCATGACCGGCTCAAGGGCAGCTACCGCGCCAGCACCCAGCAAGCATTCATCGAATCGGGATACAACCTGGGTCGGGCCAACGTCAGCATCGAGCCGTTTGCCGGCCTCGGCTTCCAGCGTTACCGGCGAGACGGCTACACCGAGAAAGGCGGCGCGGCGGCGCTCAAGGTTCACGCTCAATCCCAGGACAACTTCAACACCACCATCGGCCTGCGTATGGCGAAAGTCAGCACGCTGGATAACGGCATGCGCCTCACGCCAAGATTCAGTGCGGGGTGGAAACACGTTTACGGCGAGACCTATACCAGCACCCGCCAACGCTTGGTCACCGAAACCGAAGACTTCACCGTTTACGGCGCCGAACTGGATCGCGACAGCTTGAAACTCGACACCGGGCTGGATCTTGCGGTCACGGATAGCCACACATTGGGAGTCGGCATGTCCGGAGAAATCGGCACCGACAGCCGAAGCCATGGCGTATCGGGTCAGTGGCGGATGGCGTTCTGAGTCCAGACTGGTCACTGCCGTACGTGCGGCAGCGACTTGAAAGCAAAAAAAAGGGGAGCACATGCCCCCCCGAGGTTTAAAGCGTTGTATCGAGGCCGTTATCTCAGCCTTCGATTTCGATCAGGATTTCGCCCGGGTTCACCCGGTCGCCCTTGGCAACGTGGATGGCGGTGACCTTGCCGGCAACGGCAGCCTGGACTTCGGTTTCCATCTTCATCGCTTCGGTGATCAGCACAGCCTGGCCGGCCTTGACGGTGTCGCCCTCCTTGACCAGCACATCGACGATATTGCCCGGCATGGTGGTGCTGACATGGCCCGGAGCCGAAGCTTGCTTGCGCTTGCTGCTGCCGCCGCCGACGAATTCGTTGAGTGGCTCGAACACCACTTCTTCCGGCATGCCGTCGATGGACAGGTAGAAGTGGCGCTTGCCTTCAGCCTTGACGCCGACACCGGTGATGTCCACGCGGTAGGTTTCGCCGTGGACGTCGATGACGAACTCGGTCGGTACGCCTTCGCCGCCGGCCGAAGCCACCTTGCCCGCTTCCGGGATCGGCAGCAGCACTTCCGGGGTAAGGGTGCCGGCAGCACGCTCTTCGAGGAACTTGCGACCGATGTCCGGGAACATGGCGAAGGTCAGCACGTCTTCTTCGGATTTGGCCAAGGCGCCGATGTCGGCACGCAGCTTGGTCATTTCCGGCTTGAGCAGGTCGGCCGGACGGACGTCGATCACTTCTTCGCTACCGATGGCCTGGCGACGCAGCTTCTCGTTCACGGTGCCCGGTGCCTTGCCGTAGCCACCTTGCAGGTAGAGCTTCACCTCGTTGGTGATGGTCTTATAACGCTCACCGGCCAGCACGTTGAAGAACGCCTGGGTGCCGACGATCTGCGAAGTCGGAGTCACCAGCGGCGGGAAGCCAAGGTCTTCACGTACACGCGGGATCTCCGCCAGCACTTCGTTCATGCGGTTCAGAGCGCCCTGCTCTTTCAACTGGTTGGCCAGGTTGGAAATCATCCCGCCCGGCACCTGATTGACTTGAACGCGAGTGTCGACAGCGGTGAACTCGCTTTCGAACTGGTGGTACTTCTTGCGCACGGCATAGAAGTACAGACCGATTTCCTGCAGCAGCTCCAGGTTCAGACCGGTGTCGAACTCACTGCCCTTGAGGGCGGCGACCATCGACTCGGTGCCCGGGTGGCTGGTGCCCCAGGCGAAGCTGGAAATGGCGGTGTCGATGTGGTCGGCACCGTTTTCGATGGCCTTCAACTGACACATCGCGGCCAGACCGGCGGTGTCGTGGGAGTGGATGAACACCGGCAGCGACTGCTCGGCCTTGAGGGCCTTGACCAGCTCACCGGTGGCATACGGAGTCAGCAGGCCGGCCATGTCCTTGATCGCCACCGAGTCGCAACCCATGGCTTCCATTTGTTTGGCCTGGGCCACGAAAGCGTCGATGGTGTGCACCGGGCTGGTGGTGTAAGCGATAGTGCCCTGGGCGTGCTTGCCGGCAGCCTTCACCGCTTCGATGGCCACCCGCAGGTTACGCACGTCGTTCATCGCGTCGAAGATGCGGAACACGTCGATGCCGTTGACCGCTGCCTTGGCGACGAACGCCTTGACCACGTCATCGCTGTAGTGACGGTAGCCCAGCAGGTTCTGCCCACGCAGGAGCATTTGCAGACGGGTGTTGGGCAGCGCAGCGCGCAGTTGGCGCAGGCGCTCCCACGGATCTTCTTTCAGGAAGCGTACGCAGGCGTCGAACGTCGCGCCGCCCCAGACTTCCAGCGACCAGTAGCCGACCTTGTCCAGCTTGTCGCAGATCGGCAGCATGTCTTCGGTGCGCATGCGAGTGGCGAGCAGCGATTGGTGGGCGTCGCGCAGGATGGTGTCGGTTACGAAAATCTTTTTAGTCATTGTTCTATTCCTCACAGGCCTGCGTGGGCGGCGATGGCGGCGGCGATGGCCAGGGCCAGCTCTTCGGGTTTGCGCTTGATCGAGTAGTTGGTCAGTTCAGGGTGGCTTTCAACGAAGCTGGTATTGAACTGGCCGCTACGGAATTCCGGGTTGCGCAGGATTTCCTGGTAATACGCGGCGGTGGTCTTCACGCCTTGCAGACGCATGTCGTCGAGGGCGCGCAGGCCACGGTCCATCGCCTCTTCCCAGGTCAGTGCCCACACAACCAGTTTCAGGCACATCGAGTCGTAGAACGGCGGAATGGTGTAGCCGGTGTAGATCGCCGTGTCGGTCCGTACGCCCGGGCCGCCGGGGGCGTAGTAACGGGTGATCTTGCCGAAGCTCGGCAGGAAGTTGTTTTTCGGGTCTTCGGCGTTGATCCGGAATTGCAGGGCAAAACCGCGATGCTGGATGTCTTCCTGTTTCACCGACAGCGGCAGGCCGGAGGCGATGCGGATCTGTTCGCGGACGATGTCGATCCCGGTGATTTCTTCGGTGATGGTGTGTTCCACCTGCACCCGGGTGTTCATCTCCATGAAGTACACCTCGCCCTCGGCGAGCAGGAACTCCACGGTGCCGGCGTTCTCATAGCCCACAGCCTTGGCCGCGCGCACCGACAGGTCGCCGATGTAGGCGCGCTGTTCCGGGGTCAGCTGCGGGCTCGGGGCGATTTCGATCAGCTTCTGGTTGCGGCGCTGGATCGAGCAGTCACGTTCGAACAGATGCACGACGTTGCCGAAGCTGTCGCCGAGGATCTGCGCTTCGATGTGCTTCGGATTGACGATGCATTTTTCCAGGAACACTTCCGCCGAACCGAAAGCCTTGGTGGCTTCGGAAATGACCCGAGGGAAATTCTGTTCGAGTTCTTCGCGACTGTTGCAGCGACGGATACCGCGACCGCCACCACCGGAGGTGGCCTTGAGCATCACCGGGTAACCGATGCGGTCGCCCTCGCTCAACGCTTCTTCAATGCCCGAGACGTTGCCTTCGGTGCCCGGCGTGACCGGCACACCGGCCTTGATCATGCTGCGGCGCGCCTCGGTCTTGTCGCCCATGCGGCGGATGACTTCCGCCGACGGGCCGATGAATTTGATCCCGCGTTCGGCGCAGATCTCTGCCAGTTCGGCGTTTTCCGAAAGGAAACCGTAGCCGGGGTGCAGTGCATCGCAGCCGGTTTCCACGGCCAGGTTCACCAGCTTGCGCGGGTTGAGGTAACCGGCCAGCGGCTCGGCACCAATGCTGTGGGCCTCGTCCGCACGCTTCACATGCAAGGCATGGCGGTCGGCGTCGGAAAAAATCGCAACCGAGCGAATGCCCATCTCGGCGCACGCACGCACGATTCGTACGGCAATCTCACCACGGTTGGCGATCAGGATCTTTGTTATCACTTGGAGGTTCCCTTGAGCCGGTGGTACCCACGACCTGCTAGACCCAGGTCGACGCGTGACCAAATGTTTCAATCTGGTCGCGGCTTCACACTAGCGCTCACAAGGGATTAACAAAAATGAATAAAAATTGGGTCAGGCATAAGTAAAGACTTATAGTCATTGCACCAGCCAGCGGCCAGAGTCGGTAGAAAATGCGTAAGTCCTTGATGCGTATGACATTGCGTCAATTGCAGATCTTCAACGAAGTGTGTGATTTACGTTCCTACAGCCGCGCAGCCGAGGAAATGTCTCTCACACAACCGGCCGTCAGCCTACAGATTCGTCAGCTCGAAGAGCTGATCGGGCAGCCGCTGTTCGATTACGTCGGCAAAAAACTCTACATGACCGAGGCCGCCGAAGCACTCCAGCGCGCCAGCCGTGACATTTTCGGTCGGCTGGAAAACCTCGACATGCAGCTGTCGGACATGCAGGGCTCGCTACAGGGCCAGTTGAAACTGGCGGTGGAGTCCAGCGCCAAATACTTCGTGCCGCACTTGTTTGCAGCCTTCAAGCGCCAGCATCCGGAGGTGAACCTGCAACTGACGGTGGTCAACCGCGGCCAGGTGATTCGCCGGCTCTCGGACAACCGCGACGACCTGGTGATCATGTCGATGGTGCCGCAGGACATGGGCCTGGAGTTCCTGCCCTTCCTCAACAACCCGATCGTGGCAACCGCCCGACCGGACCATCCGCTGGCACACATGGGACCGCTGCGCCTGCAGGATCTTGAGCCCTACACCCTGCTGATTCGCGAACCCGGTTCGGGAACGCGGCTGGCCTGCGAGGAGTACTTCAAGGAAAAACGCGTGCACTTCACCCAGACCCAGGAAGTGGCGTCGGCTGAAGCTCAGCGCGAGTGCGTTTTGGCGGGTCTGGGCGTGGCACTGTTGACGCGCCACGCCCTGAACCTGGAGCTGGCGACCGGCGGACTGGTGGAACTGCCGGTCGAAGAGTTGCCGCTGTTTCGCAGCTGGTGCCTGGTGCAAGCCAAGGCTAAACGGCTGTCACCGGTGGCGCACGCCTTCCTGGCGTTTATCCGCAGCGAACGGGTGCAGATCAGCGCGCTGGTTGAGCGCTTCGACGGGAAGCTGCGGGAGCTGCCTGCCAGTAGTTGAGTTCGATGTCCTCGGGAAAATCGCTGATTTCGGTCTGAAGCTGACGAAGTTCGAAGCGATCTTCGATGGCGCGGCGAAACTCCATGCGGCGCTGGTCTTCCTGCTGACGACGGGTTTTCGCGGCGCTGTTGCGTTCTTCGTAAGGCTGAGCCATTTCGAGTCTCCCAAGGCGATTACGGGAGTTTCACGATAGGCGCGAGGGATGACGGTTTGGCTTCGCCGGGGTTACAGGCAGATGAAGATTGCCTTCACCCCATGACTACTCAGTCATCCAGCGCTTTCACCGACTTTGGCGACAGCCGCAAGCTGCGCAGACTGCGTTTGACGCTCTTGAGGTGGTTGACCAGGCTCGGCCCGCGCGCCATGGCCACGCCCATGGCCAGCACGTCGATCACTACCAGGTGGGCGATGCGCGAGGTCAGCGGCGTGTAGATTTCGGTGTCTTCGTGCACGTCGATCGCCAGGTTGACGGTCGACAACTCAGCCAGCGGTGTCTGGCTCGGGCACAAGGTGATCAGCGACGCACCGCTCTCGCGCACGAGGTTGGCGGTGATCAGCAAGTCCTTGGAGCGACCGGACTGGGAAATGCAGATCGCCACGTCGGTCGGCTTCAGGGTCACCGCCGACATCGCCTGCATGTGCGGGTCGGAATAGGCCGCCGCCGTCAGCAGCAAGCGAAAGAACTTGTGCTGTGCATCCGCCGCCACCGCGCCCGACGCACCGAAACCGTAGAACTCGACACGCTGGGCCTGGGACATCAGCGTCACTGCTCGCTGCAACTCCAGCGGATCGAGTTTCTCGCGAACCTCCATCAGGGTGTGCAGGGTGGTGTCGAAAATCTTCAGGCTGTAGTCGGCGACTGAGTCGTCTTCATGGATCGCGAACTGACCGAAACTGGCGCCGGCCGCGAGGCTCTGCGCGAGTTTGAGTTTCAGATCCTGAAAACCGGAACAGCCGATGGCACGACAGAAGCGCACGATGGTCGGCTCGCTGATGCCGACGCTGTGGGCCAGGTCGGCCATGGAACTGTGCATCACTGCCGCAGGGTCAAGCAGCACGTGGTCGGCGACCTTGAGCTCCGACTTGCGTAACAGGTGACGTGACTGGGCGATGTGTTGCAGCAGATTCAAGGGGCTGGACTCTTGTTATGGAAAGATGTGCTTTGGCCAGATGCCAAGGATGTAGCAAGCTTGTAGTTATACTACATGAATCCGCATTTTGCCTGCTCAATGCGTAACTGGATCGCCCCGGATCAGGCGACATGCGCTGCATGTAGCCCTTTACCGAGGATTTTCCTGCCGGCCCAACAAGCCAGCCAGACCGGCAGCCTCCACCGGACGGCTGATCAGATACCCCTGCACTTCGTCGCAACCCTCGGCCTTCAAGAACTCAAGCTGCTCCGGCCGCTCGACGCCCTCTGCCACTACTTTCAGCGACAATCCATGAGCCATCGCAATGATCGCGCGGGTGATCGCCGCGTCCTCGCTGCCCTCGCCCAACCCGCGAATGAACGCCTGATCGATCTTCACGTAATCCACCGGAATCCGCTTCAGATAGCTCAGTGACGAATAACCGGTGCCGAAATCGTCGATCGCCAGTTTCACGCCCAAGTCCCGCAGTTGCTGGAAGGTGGCGATGATGTGTTCGACGCTGTCGAGCAACTGGCTTTCGGTCAGTTCCAGTTCGAGGTAGTGCGGCGCCAGCCCGGTTTCCTCCAGCACCTGGCGTACCAGACTGACCAGCTTGCCCTGACGCAACTGATGCACCGACAGGTTCACCGAAACCCGGATCGGCTCCAGCCCCTGCCGCTGCCATTCGCAGGCCTGCCAACAGGCCTGGCGCAGGACGAATTCGCCGATCGGTCCGATCAGTCCCGTCTCCTCTGCCAGACCGATGAAGTCCCCCGGCGGCACCCGACCCATTGTCGGGTGATCCCAGCGCACCAGCGCTTCCGCCGCGTTGAGACGGCCGGTCGCCAAACACAGTTTCGGTTGATAGAAGACGTTGAGCTGCTTGTCCTCGATGGCTTTGCGCAGCTGGTTTTCCAGCTGCAGACGTTCCAGTGTGCTGGCCTGCAGGCTGTCGGTGTAGAACTGGAAATTGTTGCCGCCCAGGTGTTTGGCATGTTGCATCGCCATGTTCGACTGGCTGACCAGCGCAGCAACCTCCCGGGCGTTGTCCGGCAACATGCTGATGCCCATCGAGGCGCTGACCACCAGCTCATGCCCTTCCACCGTCAGCGGCAGGCGCAGCTTGGCCGACAGCCGCGTGGCAACCCGCGCCAGACTCGACAGGTTGCCGTAGGCATCGAACAGCACCGCGAATTCGTCGCCGGATAACCGGGCGATGGTGTCGGCTTCCGGCAGGGCACTGACCAGACGCCGCGACATTTTCTGCAGCAACTGGTCGGCGATCTCATGACCGAGGCTGTCGTTAAGCAACTTGAAGCGATCCAGATTGATGTGCAGCAGCGCCAGACTCCGCCGCCCGCCCTGCCGTACACGCTGATGGGCTTCGTGCAGGCGTTCGCGGAACAGCGAACGGTTGGCCAGACCGGTGAGTTCGTCGTAGTGCGTCAAATAACGCATACGCTCTTCGGATTCACGTCTTGCCGACAAATCGGCGAAGAAGCCGACGATATGACTTACATTTCCCCGACTGTCGCGTACCGCATTCAATTGCAGCCACTGCGGATAGAGCTCGCCGTTCTTGCGGGTCTCCACCAGTTCGCCCTGCCAACTGCCGTGTTGCTCCAGCGCGTGGCGGATCGCGACGTAATGCCGCCGGGCGTCACGACTGCACGGCAGTTCGACGACATTGCGCCCGAGCATGTCATCGATGTCATACCCGGTAACCCGGCTGAAGGCCTGATTGATGGCGATCAGCGAATAGTTCGGGTCGAGGATCACAATGCCTTCGCTGGCGGCTTCAAATACCGTGGCCGCCAATTGCTGCTGGGCCTCGAGGCTTTTGCTGACGCTGATATCGCGCCGGGTGCCCACCATGCGAATAACCCGCCCGCTGTCGTCGCGCTCCACCGCGCGCCCCCGGTCTTCGATCCAGACCCAGTGGCCGTCGCCATGGCGCACGCGGTACTCGATCTGATAATCCTCGGTGCGCCCCTTCAAGTGCTCGATCAACGCCCGCTTAAGCGGTGGCACATCTTCCGGGTGCAGCCGGGGCCGCAGATGCCTCAGCAACCCGGTGACGTATTCCGGATCAAGTCCGAACAGTTCCTGAATCTGCGTGTGGTGAACTTCGTCGGTCTGCAGGTTCCAGTCCCACAGCCCCAGTTCACTGGCCTTCAACGCCAGGGCCAGGCGCGCTTCGCTTTTGCTCAGGGCCTGGTTGGCGGCATCCAGTTCGCGGCTGCGCTGGGCCACCCGGTCCTCCAGTTCGACCTGGGCTTCGCGTAACTTCGCTTCGGCACAGCGGCGCTGTTCGATTTCCTTCGCCAACGCCTGGTTGAGCAGTTCGCTGCGAGATTGGGCTTGTTGCAAGTGTTCGATCAGGTGCTGGTTCTGGAAGCGCCGCAGCAAACCACGGTCGATCAGCCGATTGACCTGCCACGCCACCACGCTCAGGGAGCCGAGCAGAATCAGCCCGAGCCAGCCCCAGCCCCGCGCCAGCTCGTCACCGCCCCAGAACAGATAGCCGATGGCCGGCAGCAGGCACGGCAAGGTAAAAGAAAGAAACGCAGGAATGCTCACGGCGTAAGCCACGCTGGCCGACAGGGTCGCGGCACCGATCAGGCCGAATACCCAGGCTTGTTGCATGAAATTGTCGGCCGGGACCAGAGCGATGCCAGCGCCGGCCAGGGTCAGGCCGGTCATGGTCGATCCGAGCAGGAACATCCGGCCCCAAATCGGCTGGGCCTGGCGGTCGGGGATCGCCGAATCGAACGCTGCAACCTGAATCACCCGCAATGCCACCAGCGACAGCAGCCACACCAGCCAGACGCTGACCACGAAATAACGCTGCGGGCTCCAGAGCAGACCGGCGCAGACCAGACCATTGATCAACATGAACAGGGTGGGCAACAACGAACCCTGATATAGAAGGCGCGTGCGCTCGACCGCCATCTGGGTGGCGTAATGCTTGCGGATCACCCGGGGTTCCACAGAGGGGCCCGACAGGTCGAAGCTGAGGGTCATAGGCAACGTTCTTGTTCTTATAAGTGTGAGCATGCGCCCGGAAACGTGGACGGAGCATACACAAGCCCAACCACTTGCCAAACTGCTCCAGATCATAATTTCGCCGAAACTTTTCGACCTCCCGTCACCCGCAAAAGCCCCGACGCCAGGCGGGCCAACGCCTGTAGCCGGTGACCGACCGGTCGTCATCGGCAGCACTTTCATCGGCTAATGCAAAGCTCGGTTTGCCCGGGCCTGCGGCGCACCCTAGAATGCCCCGATGCGCGATGATCTCTCCCTTCTGCTGAACTCCCTCAACGATGCCCAACGCCAGGCCGTAGCGGCTCCCGTTGGTCGTCAATTGGTCCTGGCCGGTGCCGGCTCAGGCAAGACCCGAGTGCTGGTGCACCGTATCGCCTGGTTGATCCAGGTCGAAAACGCCTCGCCCCACTCGATCCTGTCGGTGACCTTCACCAACAAGGCCGCTGCCGAGATGCGTCACCGCATCGAGCAATTGCTGGGGATCAACCCGGCCGGCATGTGGGTCGGCACCTTCCACGGTCTGGCGCACCGCCTGTTGCGGGCGCACTGGCAGGAAGCCGGGCTGAGCCAGACCTTCCAGATCCTCGACAGCGATGACCAGCAGCGCCTGGTCAAGCGGGTAATCCGCGAGCTGGGGCTGGACGAACAGCGCTGGCCGGCCCGTCAGGCCCAGTGGTTCATCAACGGGCAGAAAGACGAAGGCCTGCGTCCGCAGCACATTCAGGCCAGCGGCGATCTGTACCTGGCCACCATGCGCGGCATCTATGAGGCCTACGAGGCTGCCTGCCAGCGCGCCGGCGTCATCGACTTCTCCGAACTGCTGCTGCGCGCCCTTGACCTGTGGCGCGACCATCCGGGCCTGCTGGCGCATTATCAGAAGCGTTTCCGCCACATTCTGGTGGACGAGTTCCAGGACACCAACGCCGTGCAGTACGCCTGGCTGCGTCTGCTGGGCAAGGGTGGCGACAGCCTGATGGTGGTCGGCGACGACGACCAGTCGATCTACGGCTGGCGTGGCGCGAAAATCGAGAACATCCACCAATACTCCTCCGACTTCCCGGATTCCGAGACCATTCGTCTGGAGCAGAACTACCGCTCCACCGCCGGCATCCTGAAAGCGGCCAACGCCCTGATCGCCAACAACACCGGGCGGCTGGGCAAAGAGCTGTGGACCGACGGCGGCGACGGCGAAGCGATCAACCTGTACGCCGCGTTCAACGAACACGATGAAGCACGCTACGTTGTCGAAACCATCGAAAGCGCGCTGAAAACCGGCCTGGCTCGCAGCGATATCGCGATTCTCTACCGCTCCAACGCCCAATCCCGCGTTCTGGAAGAAGCCTTGCTGCGCGAGCGCATTCCGTACCGCATCTATGGTGGCCAACGATTCTTCGAGCGGGCTGAAATCAAGAACGCCATGGCCTACCTGCGTTTGCTGGAAGGTCGCGGCAACGATGCGGCGCTGGAGCGGGTCATCAACGTCCCGGCTCGCGGCATCGGCGAGAAGACCGTCGAAGCCATCCGTGAACATGCGCGCCACAGCGATGTGTCGATGTGGGAAGCCATGCGCCAGCTCGTGGCCAACAAAGGCTTGACCGGTCGTGCGGCCGGCGCCCTCGGCGCGTTTATCGAGCTGATCGAGAACCTCGCCGCCAAGTGCGCCGAGATGCCGTTGCACCTGATGACCCAGACCGTCATCGAGCAATCCGGCCTGATCGCCTACCACGAAGCGGAAAAAGGCGAGAAAGGCCAGGCCCGGGTGGAAAACCTTGAGGAACTGGTCAGCGCCGCGCGCAACTTCGAGAACACCGAAGAAGACGAAGACCTGACACCGCTGGCGGCGTTCCTCGGCCACGCGTCGCTGGAGGCCGGCGACACTCAGGCCGACGAGCACGAAGACAGCATTCAGTTGATGACCCTGCACAGCGCCAAGGGTCTGGAATTCCCTTACGTGTTCCTGGTGGGCATGGAAGAAGGCTTGTTCCCGCACAAGATGAGCCTGGAAGAACCGGGACGTCTTGAAGAAGAGCGTCGTCTCGCCTATGTCGGCATCACCCGGGCCATGCAGAACCTGGTGATGACCTACGCTGAAACCCGACGCCTGTACGGCAGCGAAACCTACAACAAGGTGTCGCGATTCGTACGGGAAGTACCGAAAGGCCTGATTCAGGAAGTGCGCCTGTCGAACAGCGTCAGCCGACCGTTCGGCGGCAATCAGTCGATGAGCGGCAGCAACCTGTTCAGCGGCAGCGAGATCCCGGATACCGGCCTGAGTCTCGGCCAGGCTGTGCGGCACTCGATCTTTGGCGACGGCGTGATCCTCAACTTCGAGGGCGCCGGGGCTCAGGCACGGGTGCAGGTGAACTTCAGCGAAGGCAGCAAGTGGCTGATGCTGGGTTACGCGAAGCTGGAAGCCATTTAAGGCCGCCAGCTGTTGCTCATCGTTCCCTCGCTCTGCCGGGGAACGATCAAACCTCCTGAAAGGTACGAGACATGGGCTCTGGCTTCTTTTCCTCCTGGACATTCTGGGCCCTGCTCTCGGCCACCTTCGCCGCGCTGACAGCGATCTTCGCCAAGGTCGGCATCGAAAACGTCAACTCCGACTTTGCCACCCTGCTGCGCACCATCGTGGTACTCGTCAGCCTGGCCTTGATTTTGTACGCCACGGGCCAATATCAGTCACTGGGATCGATCTCTGCCAAAAGCTATCTGTTCCTGCTGTTGTCGGGTCTGGGTACCGGGGCTTCGTGGCTGTGCTATTTCCGTGCCTTGAAAGTCGGGCCGGCCTCGCTGGTCGCTCCGGTGGACAAGCTCAGCGTGGTGCTGGTGGCGGTGCTCGGCGTGATCCTGCTGGGCGAGAAACTCGACCTGCGCCAATGGGGCGGCATCGGTCTGATCACCGCGGGTGTGGTGATGTTGGCGTTTCGGCGCTGATCCATTTCCCACTGAACCTACATCCTTTTCCTACAGACAAAAGCACATAGCCTTATTGCCTGGATCGAGCTGAACGTAACCTGTCAGGCAAAAGCCCGAAACACTCTCTCGCTAGCCAGTGACACTTCAGCTGTGCAACATGGCGCGCGTGTCTCCACAAACGGGAATTCCCTTTATGAAACGTTTTCTTAGCATCGCCATGGCGTTGTGCATCGGCCTGACGATGAGCCTCGACGCCAACGCCAAGCGCTTTGGTGGTGGCAAAAGCGCCGGCGCTGCGCCGACGCACCAGACCAGCCAGATGGCTCCTTCTTCCCCAGGCATGGGCGGCGCGGCTGCGACCGCTGGTGCTGCCGGTGCCGCAAGCGCTGCTGCCAAGGCTGGCGGCGCTTCGAAATGGCTCGGCCCTCTGGCCGGCATCGCTGCCGGTGGCCTGCTCGCCTCCATGTTCATGGGCGGCGGCTTCCAGGGCATGCAAATCTTCGACATCCTGATCATGGCCGTGATCGCGTTCGTGATCTTCCGACTCATCGCCGCTCGTCGCCGCAAGCAGCAGGAGCAGTTCGCTCCGGCCGGCGCGCCGATGCAGCGTGAAGTGTTCGAGCAGAAGCCAGCTGCCATGGGTTCGATCTTCGGTGGTTCGGCCGCTCCGGCTGCCGCCCGTCCGGTGATCAACGCACCGGCCTGGTTCAACGAGCAGCGCTTCCTCGAAGCCGCCCGCAGCCACTTCCAGGCGCTGCAGCAGCACTGGGATGCCAACGAAATGGACAAGATCGCCGAGTTCGTGACCCCGCAAATGTTCGAGTTCCTCAAGCGCGAGCGCGCGGAACTGGGCGATGCGTTCCAGTCTACCTTCATCGAAAACCTCCAGGTACAACTGGATGGCGTTGATGACCGTGCGGACAAGACCATTGCCACCCTGACCTTCAACGGTGTGTCGAAGACCTCGCGTTTCGACCAGCAGGGCGAAGTGTTCAGCGAAAGCTGGAACATGGAACGTCCACAGGGCGACAACCAGCCTTGGCTGGTCGCCGGTATCCGCCAGAACGGCTGATCACCTCCGACGTTTTACCCGCAGCAATAAAAACCCCGGCCTCGGCCGGGGTTTTCTATTTCGCGGTTGCATCTATAGCGAGCTACTGTATAAACCGGCCCATATAAACCGCGCCATTCAAGCAAGAGGATCCCGGACGTGGAAGAAATCATCGAACAACTGCGCGAAGCCAACGAACCCGTGCCGGTTCCCCTGGAGTTGCCCGACGAAGACCAGTTGGTGGAAGTCGAAGAAGAACTCTTCATCAACATCCCGTTCGTCTTCAAAGAATTTCTGCTGACCGTCAGCGACGTGGTTTACGGCAGCCTGGAGCCGGTGACCGTCACCGACCCGCAGTCCCACACCTACCTGCCGGATGTAGCCGCCAACGCCTGGGACGCCGGCGTGCCGCGCGACCTGATCCCGATCTGCCAGGACGGCGACAACTACTACTGCGTCGAAGAAGACGGCACCGTGGTGCTGTGGTCCGGCGAAGAAGAGCTGATCACCGAAGAGTCCTGGGAATCGGTCTGGCACTGGGCACGGGACGTCTGGCTGGAAAGCTGATCCGCCGGACGCCCAGCCAGTTCAATGCCCCGACGACTCCTTGTGGTTGTCGAGGGTTTCCAGCAGGGCCACCTGCATCCGCGTGTGCACCCGGATGAACCAGCGCCAGAGCAGCGCCGCCACGGCGGCCGCGACCACGGCGACCAGCACCAGCAACTTGTTGGTCGGCAGGATACTGGCCGACAAGGCTGCCAGCAGCAGGAAAATCACCAGCAGCGAGAGGATCGGGATCACTTCGGCGATCACCCGGCGCACTCGCTGTGTGTGACGTCCCGCCATCTCCGGCTTCACGCCCATCTCCGCCAGCAGCATCGACAGCGCCTTGAGCTTGCGATAGGCCGCAATCAGGAACGGCAGCGACAACAGCAACGCCCCACCCCAGATCAACGCCTTCTGCCAGCTCGGATCGCTGATCCAGTCCTGCAGCCAGGTCGAGAGACGCCCGGCAAAGAACGCGCCGGCAAAGAAGATCGCAATCACCAGCGCCAGGTTGACCCCGACCTGCAGCAGAATCCGCCGGATCATCGACGCCAGCATCGCGCCCTCACCCTGCGGCTGAATACTGCGCAGCCATTCGCCATACATCCCGAACACCCGACCAAGACGCTGCGGCATGGCGGCGGACAGCTTGATCGACAGCGGATCGGCGGCGCGGATCAGGTACGGCGTCAGCAACGTGGTGATGACCGAGACGGCCACGGCCACCGGATAGAGGAAGTTGCTGGTCACCTGCAGCGTCATGCCCAACGCGGCGATGATGAAGGAGAACTCACCAATCTGCGAAAGACCCATCCCGACCCGCAGTGAGGTGCGTCCGTCATTGCCGGCGATAAATGCCCCGAGGCCGCAGGACAACATCTTGCCCAGCACCACGGCGACGGTGATCACCGCAATCGGCCACGCGTATTGCAGAAGGATCATCGGATCGAGCATCAGGCCGATGGCAACGAAGAAGATCGCGCTGAACAGGTCGCGAACCGGCTCGATCAGACGCTCGATCTTCAGCAATTGCCGCGACTCGGCCATGATCGCGCCGATCAGAAACGCGCCGAGCACCATGCTGTACTCAAGCTTGACCACCAGCAGGCAGAAGCCGAAGCACAGCCCGAGCACGGTGATCAGCAGCATCTCGTTGCTTTCGAACTTCGCCACATAGGCCAGCAATCGCGGTACCAGCAGAATGCCGATGACCAGCGCGACGATCATGAACAACGAGAGCTTGCCGACCGTGGAGAACACTTCACCGGAACTCACCGTGCCACTGACTGCGATGCTCGACAGCAGGGCAATGATGCCGATGCCGAGAATGTCCTCGACGATCAACACGCCGAAGATCAACTGGGCGAAGCGCTCGTTCTTCATCTTCAGATCGTTGAGCGCCTTGACGATGATGGTGGTCGAGGAAATCGCCAGGATTGCGCCGAGAAACAGCGAATCCATGGTGTTCCAGTCGAACCAGCGGCCGATTTCGTAGCCGATCCAGATCATCAGGATGATTTCCAGGAACGCCGCGATGAACGCCGTGGCGCCGACCTTGAACAGTTTGCGCAGGCTGAACTCCAGGCCCAGACAGAACATCAGGAAAATCACCCCCAGCTCGGCGAGGGTCTTGATGGTTTCTTCGTCGTGGATCAGACCGAACGGCGGGGTGTGCGGGCCGATGATGAAGCCGGCGACGATGTAGCCGAGCACCACTGGCTGCTTGAAACGGTGGAACAGCACGGTCACCACGCCTGCGACCAACATGATCACTGCCAGATCCTGAATAAAGCTGATGGCATGCATGGCGTGGGCTCCTTGAATGACGATGCTCGCGGCAGGCGTCTGAAAACGTCTGGGCGAGCTGAGTAAAAATCCGCTTTAGGTGTAGGAATCGCCCTTGGGGTGGGCTTTTGCAGGGTAACACCGCGACTTACGGCTGAAAGGCGGTGCAATATATGGAAACAGATCGATCCGGGCGTGACGGCGGCCAGTTGCCCGGCGTCCCGATAACGGTGGTTTTGAAAAGCGACCAGGCACCCGCAGAGGTGCTTCTTCCAGCAACCCTGCCTTGACCCGTGAGAACGTTATGGAACCCGGAAACGCCCAGCTGTCGATGACGGTACTGATGACCCCCGACATGGCCAACTTCTCTGGCAATGTCCATGGCGGCACCCTGCTCAAATACCTCGACGAAGTGGCCTACGCCTGCGCGAGCCGCTACGCCGGCCGCTACGTGGTGACCCTGTCGGTGGATCAGGTGATTTTCCGCGAGCCGATCCATGTCGGCGAACTGGTGACCTTCCTGGCGTCGGTCAACTACACCGGCAACACCTCGATGGAAGTCGGCATCAAAGTGGTGACCGAGAACATCCGCGAGCGCTCGGTACGCCACACCAACAGCTGCTTCTTCACCATGGTTGCCGTGGACGATCAGCGCAAACCGGCCGCCGTGCCGCCGCTGCAACCGCAGAACAGCGAAGACAAACGCCGCTACATGCAGGCCCAGCAGCGCCGGCAGATTCGCCAGGAGCTGGAAAAGCGCTATCAGGAAATCAAGGGCGACGCCTGATCAGTCCTTCGATCTATGGCGCACTGTAGATAGCTTTCGCGAGCAAGCCCGCTCCCACAGGAGGAACGCATTCCAAATGTGGGAGCGGGCTTGCTCGCGAATGGGGGCAACGCGGTCTTACAGGCTGATCGACGTGGCCTCGAACTTCACTCGCGGATGCGCAATCCGGTCCTGCGCCCGCACCAGCTGCAGCTCGTAGCTGGCACAGGCCTGGGTTTCCAGCAGCACCTCATGCACCGCCGCTGCGGTGAATTCAAATGCCGCCACCAGACTGTCGCCGAGCAGCACCCTAGCCAGGAACAGGCCGGACGTCAGATCACCTACACCTACCGGCTGCCGCGGGAACGCCAGCAGCGGACGCCGCAAGTGCCAACTGCCCTCGGCCGTCACCAGCAGCATCTCGAAGCCATCCGCCGGTTTCCCCGGGTAATCCAGATGCTTTACCAGCACCGCTTTCGGCCCGCGCGCCAGCAGTGCCCGCGCCATCGCCAGGCAATCGAACAACGACTGCGGCTTGCGCCCGGAGAAGCTGTCCAGTTCCAGTTGATTCGGGCACATGAAGTCCGCCACCGCCGCCGCTTCGTCGAGCAGGAAGTCGCTGACTTCGGCCGGCACGCTGCAACCTTTCTCCGGATGGCCCATCACCGGGTCGCACAGGTACAGGGCTTTCGGATTGACCGCCTTGATCCGCTCGATGCCACTGAGAATGGCCCGGCCCTGGGCCGCACTGCCGAGATAGCCAGACAGCACCGCGTCGCAATTGCCCAACTCACCGATGGCGGCGATACCTTCAACCAGCTCCGGGATTCGCTGCGGCGCCAGCACTTCTCCGGCCCATTGGCCGTACTGGGTATGGTTGGAGAACTGCACGGTGTTGAGCGGCCAGACGTTGACCCCGACCCGCTGCATCGGAAAAACCGCAGCGCTGTTGCCGGCATGGCCGAAGACCACGTGGGACTGGATGGCGAGCAGATGAGGCGTACGTTTCATTCGGGTTTTTCCGTAAAACGATTGAAATTCAAGCCGCGCAGTATGCGACGAAACGCAGTCTGTACGACAGACCGGCGACGCAGTTAAGCTGATGCCAACTTTTGGAGTTTCTTGTTGATGCTGACCCTGGAAAACATTTTCGTGCTGATGCTGTTCGCCGTTGCCGGCGCGTGGCTTTGGCACAACCATGGCCTGCGCGAGCGGGCGCTGGAACGGGTCAAGCAGCATTGCGTGAATGTCGGCGTCGAACTGCTTGACGGCAACGTAGCGCTAAAGAAGATCGGTCTCATCAAGGATGCCAGCGGGCGTCGACGTCTGGCCCGGGTCTACAACTTCGAATTCACCGTGACCGGTGAAACCCGTCACAACGGCACCATCACCCAGTTCGGCCCCCATAGCGCGCAGATCGAACTGGCGCCCTACCCGGCACCGTTCGACGACACCCCGCCTGTGGTGGAAGTGGCCAGACCGAGCGCGCAAGTCATCGAACTGAGCCAGTGGCGCCAGGAACATACCAAGTGGAAGCCTTGAGTCAGGTCGCTTGAATCCGACAACCGGCCAATCCTGCCTGCAACTCATCGATCGCCTGCGGCTGGTCGAAAATCAGCTCGATCCGCGAATCCTTGCGCCATTCGCTGGGCTGCCAGTCCGGTTTGGCGTTATCCAGCGCATTGGCTGATTCCCAGCCAGTCTGACTGTGGATAACCAGCTTCGCCCGGCGCCAGTTCAGGGATTCCAGCCACTGAGTGATGCGAATCACGTCAAACGTCTGGCTTGGGTGCCAGCGCCAGCCGATGCTCCAACCGCCCTCCTGCGCCTGACTCAGGCAAATCGACGAAGCCGGATCGCTCCAGATGGCCGGCATCTGCGCCAGCCCTTTGGGCACGATCAACTTATCCACACCCGCTTGCGCTTGAGCCGCCACACCCGGCAACTCGCTTAAGGACAGCGACGCCTGCTGCGTCCAGATCAGTCTCACGGACGGCAACTGGCGGGCAATCTGCTCTCGCAGGGATTCATCGAGGTTTTCCGCCTTGTTCAATACCAGCAAACCGGCATTCGGGATTGCCTCCCGCTGCGCTGGCGGCAGTGTCTTGCCCGCCGCCAGTGCCTGGGCGTCCAGCACCAGAACACAGGGTTGAACGGCGAGAACACCTTGCCATGGCGCTTCGCTCAGTTGTTGCAGCAACTGCGCCGGATGTCCCAATCCGGAAGGCTCGATGAACAGGCGATCCGGCTGAGCCTTGCGCAATAGACGTCCCAACCCGATCTGAAACGGCGCACCGTTCACGCAACACAAACAGCCCCCGGCCACTTCGCCCAGTGCGATACCATCGGCGTCCTGGGTCAACAGTGCAGCGTCGAGGCCGATCTGGCCGAACTCGTTGATCAGCACTGCCCAGCGCTCACCGGCCGGTCGCTGCGCCATGAGCTGACGGATCAGGCTGGTCTTGCCGGCGCCCAAGGGGCCTGCGATGACGTGGGTAGGAATGTTCTGCAACATGATCAAGGTTTTCTGGAGGTCGGGAATGCGGTGGATGGGATGGACGTTGCTGTTGGCGCTGATGTCGGGCGAGGCGCTGGCCCAGGCCTGCGTGGTGCACAGCCAGGCAGAACGCCTCGACGTGAAGGTCTGCCAGCAGAACCGCAACATCCCGGAGAAGCTGTTCAATGACGGCTTCTGCCAACCCACGCTGGCGGGGCAAAAAGTCGACGTACAGTACGTCGATCAGTGCCCTGCCGGAGCGTTTGGCGTGTGCAGCAACGCGCAAGTCGCCAATATGCCTTATCGCCAGGATATCCACTATTACGGCGTGGCCACCGATGCGGCGTATTTGAAGCCGTACTGCGAGAGTCAAAACCAAGGCAACTGGCTCAAGCCTTGAGGCGTCAGCCCAGCCAGTCCAGGGTCAGCATCAGACGCCGCTCGCCCGGCGCCGGTTGTGGAGAGCGATGGATCAGCCCGAAACCTTCGTTGCCGTGCCACTTCTCCCCTTTGAGCAGCGCCACTTCACCGCTGACCAGTTGCTGAATCCGCGATTTTTCCTGCGGCTCGGCCAGCGCTTTTCCCAGTTGCTGGCGATCCATTTCCCCTTCCTTCAGCCACTCGCTGCCAGCGCCGGCGTAGGTGGTGATCAGCCGTATTGGCACATGATCGACGTGAAAACGCGGGCACATCGCCTTGTCCAGCACCCGCAGGCGCAGGCCGATCCGCCGTGCTCCGAGCAGGCAGGCGAAGGCGCCGACCAGCCATTTCAGGTCGGCGATAAAACCTTCGTAGCCTTCCAGGTCACGGAATCCGCTGGCCAGGCCGGTCAGGTCTGGTTCTGCGTCTTCGTCGTGCAATTCGAGGCTCAGCGCTTCGGCATAAGGCTCGTTGAGTGACAGCAATAACTTCGCAAAATCGGCGACATGCAGCGGTAGTTGCCGCTGCCAGACAGCGAGGTTTATTTCATCTTCCAAGATGCTCACCAGCGCTTGCGGGGTCGGGCCGAGCACTTGATGACGTGTTTTGCTTTGCAACGGTTTGAGGGCAAGCATCATGCGGCCTCGTCATGCCAGGGGCCGAACGGATCGGCCAGCAAGCGCCAGCCTTCTACACCAAGTGCCATCTCCGCATCGGTGAGCAGGCAATCGTCGAGGGCTGATTTGAGTTGTGCGAAATCGATGTTCTGGCCGATAAACACCAGCTCCTGACGACAGTCTCCTACGCTCGCGGTCCAGTTTTCCATGATCGCAGCGGTGCTTTCCTGATCCTGTGGCCACTGATTCTTCGGCACGAAACGCCACCAGCGCCCAGCGAAACCATGGCGCATCAAACCGCCGGCCTGCGACCAACTACCGGCATCCGTGGGTTTGCTCGCGAGCCAGAAGAAACCTTTCGAGCGCAGCAGCTTACCGTTCAGCCAGGGCCGATCGATGAAGTCGAAAAAACGCTGAGGGTGAAAGGGTCGGCGCGCGCGGTAAGCCGTGGACGCGATGCCGTATTCCTCGGTTTCCGGCACATGTTCGCCACGCAACTCCTGAAGCCAGCCCGGGGCGGTTGCGGCCCTGTCGAAGTCGAAGCGGTGGGTGTTGAGAATCTTCTCCAGCGGCACCTCGCCCATCACCATCGGGATGATTTCGGCGTTCGCGTTCAGCCGCTTGAGGATCGCCATCAGCTCTTCCCGTTCGCTGCTGCTGATCAGATCGATCTTGCTGATCAACAGAATGTCGGCGAATTCGATCTGTTCGATCAACAGATCGGTGATCGAACGCTCATCTTCTTCACCAAGGATTTCGCCACGGGAGGCCAGGCTTTCGGCGACCTGGAAATCGGGCAGGAAATTCAGGCCGTCGACTACAGTGACCATGGTGTCGAGGCGAGCGATGTCAGCGAGGCTTTGGCCCTGATCGTCGCGGAAGGTGAAGGTCTCGGCAATCGGCAGTGGCTCGGAAATGCCGGTGGATTCGATGAGCAGATAATCGAATCGGCCTTCCCGGGCCAGTTTGGCGACTTCTTCCAGAAGGTCTTCGCGTAACGTACAGCAGATACAGCCGTTACTCATCTCCACGAGTTTTTCTTCTGCGCGGTTCAGGTCGACATCACGCTGAACTTCGCTGCCATCAATGTTGATTTCACTCATATCGTTGACGATTACCGCCACACGCAGATCGTCTCTGTTACGTAGTACGTAATTCAAAAGTGTACTTTTTCCGGCGCCGAGAAAGCCGGATAAAACGGTCACGGGAAGCGGGGAAGACATGGGGTAAACCTCATCAAACGGTAGCTAAACGCAAGAAACGCTCTCGGCGGCAGGCGTTCTTGTGCTTCTACGAGATAGTCAGAGAAGCAGACGCTTGAAAACAGGAGCCACGGAAAGCCAGATCGAATTTATGTTATAGTATAACAATATTAAAGATCCACTTTCTTCTTGCCGGAAACGGCAAAGGGCCGGAAGCTGGAAACACTTCACCGTCGAGTGATCTCATGAAAACTGCGCTGAAATGCTCACTCTTTGGTCTCGCCTTGCTGACCTTCGATGCATGGGCACAAGTCCCGGGGCTCGCCAACTGCACGCGCAGCGCTAACCTGCTGGCGTGTGTCGATGCCAATGGCAACGCCTACAGCGTCAACACTGCCGGTAAAACGATTTATCTGCGGGGTTTCGAGAAGATCGGCCAACGTTATTGGGCGCAAACCAACAGCATTTACGGACAGCTGACGTTCTTCACCGGAATCGCCTCCGACGGCGAGACTTGGGTCGGTTACAACCGCCGGGTGGGCTGGACGACGATCAACCGCTTCTCCAGCTCCGGCGGAAGCACCGGAAAGTTCACTTGCAGCCGACTCACGGGCTGCTAGACACGCGCTTGTTGCTGCTCCTGCTGCCAGGCGATGTAGCTGTCGGCCGGTGGATTTTTCTGGAAATAGCGCTGCAATCCTTCAAACAATCCGTCAGCAACCGCTTGCTGATGGCGTGCAGTGACCAGCCGCTGACTGTCCCGCGCGTTGGAGATGAACCCGGTTTCCACCAGAATCGAAGGCACATCGGGTGACTTCAGCACCGCAAACCCTGCTTGTTCCACACGCTTTTGATGCAGCGTGGTGATGCCCGCCAGACTTCCCAGGACCGTGCTGCCCAACTGCAAACTGGCGGCGATGGTGGCATTCATCGACATATCGAGGATCACTCCGGCGAGCATCGGGTCCTTATCCTTCAGATTCAGCAGGCTGGTTGCACCGAGCAGATCTGCACCGTTTTCCCGTTGCGCCATGAAGCGTGCAGTAGCCGACGTCGCGCCACCTTCAGACAGGCAATACACCGAAGCGCCCGAAGCGGTAAGACGCGGTGCGGCATCTGCGTGCACCGAAATGAACATGTCGGCCTTGTGCTGGCGGGCAATATCGACCCGTTTTCGGAGCGGAACGAAGAAATCGTCATTGCGCACAAGCTTCACATCGAAACCCTTTTCCCGCTTCAGACGACGCGCAAGCAGCTGTGAAATGGAGAGCACAACGTCTTTCTCACGCTCGCCTTTTGCACCCACTGCGCCAGGATCTTTACCGCCATGACCGGGGTCGACCACGACAATAATGTCTCGTTTTGGATGATTGGTTTTCCCCGGTGTTTCACGTGGAACGCTTGGCGTTGCCACTTTTGAATCGCTTAAAAGATCCAGAACCAGACGATGTCCTTGTCCATCCTGAGGCGCAAGCAGGAAGGTATTGAGCTGAACCGGGCGATTCAAATCCAGAACGATTCGGGTATCACCCTTCCCAAAATGTCCGGAGCGGATGCTGCGAATGACCGTTTCGCTGAGCGCCAATTGACTGAAATCGCCACTCAAGCTGGCACCACTCAGATCAATGATCAGACGATCCGGCGCACTCAACGTGAATGTCTTGTAGCTCACTGGTCCGCTCAAATCGAAGACCAGCCGAAGCTTGTCATCCGACCGCCAGAGGCGTGCATTGCGAATTTGTGTAGCGCTGACACTGAATGGAAAAGCCAGGGCGGCGCTGGCTAACATCAGGTTAAGCAAATGGCGTCTGTGCATATGAAAGCCCGTTCATGAAAAAGGCATCGTGATTTGAATTGTTATAATGTAACATCAAATTCAATCAACACGATGGTACTGAACATGAATGCGCTGACGCTGCCGGATATCGCCGCGCAAGCCGCCCGCCAAGCCTTGCCGCTTGATTGGGTGGGGATGCGTGGCATCGCTTTACCTGTATTTATCGAGGGCCAACGCCTGGCAGCAAAAGCCGATGCGGGTGTCAGCCTCGATGACGGCGAAGCCCGTGGCATTCACATGTCACGGTTGTATCTGGCGCTGGAAATGCTCGAACAGCAAAACCTCACTCCCGCACTTTTGCAGCAGGTTTTGCAGCGTTTTATCGACAGCCATGAAGGCCTGGCTAACTCCGCCTATTTGAATATCCATACTGATTTGCTGCTCAGAAGACCCGCTTTGGTAAGCCCGTTGGCAGGATGGAAAACCTATCCGGTGACCATTGCAGCCACTCTGAAAAACGCAGTGTTCCACGTGGAACTCAACATTGAAGTGGCGTACTCCTCGACTTGCCCCTGCTCTGCTGCTCTGGCAAGGCAATTGATCCAGCAGCAATTCGTTGACGATTTCGCCAACAAGCCGTTGCAACATGCCGAGGTTCTGGCCTGGCTGGGCTCGACTCAAGGGATCATCGCAACTCCCCACAGCCAGCGCAGCACTGCACAACTGCATCTGCACCTGGATGAATTCGTCGATGGCTTACCGCTGACCTCGACCATCAACGATGCCGAAGCGGCCCTCGGCACCGCCGTGCAAACCGCCGTAAAGCGCGCCGACGAACAAGCCTTCGCCCTCGCCAATGGCCAGAACCTGATGTTCTGCGAGGACGCCGCACGACGTCTGAATCTGGCATTGCGTCGTTCACCCGGCATCCGCGAGTTCCACCTGCGAGTGATCCATGCAGAAAGCCTCCACGCCCACGATGCAGTCGCTGAAAGTCACTGGCGCCGGGAGACCGCATGATCCGCCTGCAGTCTTTGAGTTGGGGCGCACCCGGCCAACCGCTCACGCCACCGCTGAGTCTTCAATTGGAACGCGGCAGCCTGACCGCCATCATCGGCGTGAACGGCAGCGGCAAAAGTAGCCTGCTGAAAGTCATCGCCGGACTACAGAGGCCTTTGGCCGGCGCTGTTGCGTTAGGCGTCCCTCGTCAAAGTGGTTTGTCATTCCTCCCCCAGCAACAGCACCTGGACCGCCAATTCCCGATCAGCCTTCAAGAACTGGTCGCCGCCGGTTTCTGGGGACGCCGACTATCAACCCAGCTGCGCGCACAACGGCTGACTCAGGCGCTTGACGACTGGCACTTGAGCGGCCTGGAACAGCGCCCATTAATGGCCCTCTCCGGCGGCGAACTGCAACGCGCCCTGCTCGCTCGATTGAGTCTGGCCGACACGCCTTTGCTGCTGCTAGACGAACCCCATGCCGCCCTCGATGAATTGGGCCAGGCGTTGCTCTGGCAACACCTGCACACCTGGCATGCGCAAGGGCGGACGCTGGTCATGGTTTGCCACGACCTCGCCGCCGTCCGCCAACATATTCCACAAACGCTGCTGATCAAAAACAGCGGCTGCGTGTTCGGCCCCAGTGTCGAACTGATCCAGCAAACACCCAACGTGCAGGTGGCCTGATGCTCAGCGCCGCGCATTTCTGGCAACCGTTCCTGGAGTTCGTGTTCATGCGCCGGGCACTGCTCGGCGGTTTGCTGCTGGCATGCAGCACCGCTCCATTGGGCGTGTTCCTTATCCTGCGACGCATGAGCCTGATCGGTGACGCCGTCGCCCACGGCATCCTTCCCGGAGCGGCACTCGGCTTCTGGTTTGCCGGCCTGAGTCTTCCCGCGCTGACCCTTGGCGGCCTCGGAGCCGGCCTGAGCATGGCCGGACTCGCCGCCTGGATCACCCGCCGAACCGGCCTGCGTGAGGATGCCAGCCTCGCCGCGATCTACCCGATCTCCCTGGCCAGTGGCGTGCTGATTCTGGGCATCGCCGGCAAACGTCTCGACCTGCTGCACTTACTGTTCGGTTCGGCACTGGCAGTCGACGGTCCCACCCTGAATGGAATGTTGGGCGTGTCGCTGCTAAGCCTGATGGCCATGGCACTGATCTACCGCCCACTCCTGCTCGACACCCTCGATCCACTCTTCCTGCGCACCGTCAGCCGACTCGGCCCGATCGCCCACGGCGTTTTCCTGACGCTGGTGGTACTCAACCTGGTCATCGGATTCCAGGCCATCGGCGCACTGATGGTGGTCGGCCTGATGATGCTGCCCGCCGCCGCTTCTCGATTCTGGAGCCGGCGCCTGCCGATCCTGATCGCCATCGCCGCCGTGATCGGTTGCCTGTCGGTATGGCTCGGTCTGTTGCTGTCGTTTTACTACTCGCTGCCCAGCGGTCCGGCCATCGTGCTGGTCGCGGGCATCGGTTACCTGTTGTCCGTGGTGCTCGGGCCGGTTCATGGCCTGCTGCGCCGCCCGCCTTTGCTCACATCCCAATGAGGTGTTTCCCGATGCGCGCTCTACTTGTGTTGTTCAGCCTGATGCTGTCGATGTCATTGTCGGCGGCGGAGAAACTGCCGGTGGTCACCAGTTTCAGCATCCTAGCCGATATGGTGCATCAGGTCGGCGGCGAGCATATCCAGATCACCAACATGGTCGGCCCGGACGCTGACGCCCACACCTACGAGCCGACGCCGGACGATGCCAAGGCACTTCTGAAAGCGAAACTGATCGTGAAAAACGGACTGGGTTTCGAGCCATGGCTGGATCGACTGGTGACCAGCACCGACACAAAAGCCACAGTCATCAGCGCCAGCCACGGCGTAATCCCCCGCTCTCTGGATGAAGACGGCGAGGCCGTTCCCGACCCTCACGCCTGGCACAACCTGGCCAACACCGAGTTGTATGTCGCCAACATCACCAAGGCTCTGATCGCCGCCGACCCGGCGAACAAAGCTGACTACGAACGCAACAGCAAGGCCTATCTGAAACAGATCTACGCCCTCCTCGCCGAAGCCAAGGCCAAGCTCGGTTCCCTGCCGCCGGGCAATCGCAAGATCGTCACCAGCCACGACGCCTTCGGTTATCTCGGCCAAGCCTATGGAATCGATTTCATGGCACCGCAAGGTCTGTCCACCGAACGCGAACCTTCCGCCGCCGAAGTCGCCGCGCTGATCACCCAGATCCGTCAGGCCAAGGTCAAAGCGGTGTTCATGGAAAACATCAAGGACGCACGCCTGCTCAAACAGATCGCCGACGAAAGCGGCGCGCACATCGGTGGCACGCTGTACTCCGATGCCCTCGCCGCATCGGGTCCGGCCAGCACCTTCACCGGCCTGTTCGAATACAACCTCAACACCCTTTACGACGCCCTGAGCCAACCATGATCCGCAAAAATCCTTCCGGCGATCTGCCGCAAATTGCCGAGTCTGCCTACGTCGACAAAACCGCGATCATCTGCGGCAAAGTGGTGATCGGCGAAAATGTGTTCGTCGGCCCCTACGCGGTCATTCGCGCCGATGAAGTGGACGCCTCGGGCGAGATGGAGCCGATCACCATCGGCGCCAACTCGAACATCCAGGACGGTGTGGTGATTCACTCCAAGTCCGGCGCAGCGGTGACCATCGGCCAGTTCAGCTCCATCGCCCACCGCTCGATCGTGCATGGGCCATGCAAGGTCGGCGACCGGGTGTTCATCGGCTTCAACAGCGTGCTGTTCAATTGCGTGGTGGGCAACGGTTGCGTGGTGCGGCACAACTCGGTGGTCGATGGCCGGGATCTGCCGGATGCGTTTTATGTGCCCTCCACCACCCGCATCGGGCCGAATACCGACCTCTCGCAATTCCCGCCGGTGAGCGTCAGCGCCTCGGAGTTTTCCGAAGACGTGGCGCGCACCAACGTCGATCTGGTGCGCGGCTACAAAGCCCTGCAGAACGAGTTCTGAACCATGAACAGTGTGCTGATTCGCAATGCGCGCCTGGTTGATGACGGGCATGAGTTCTACGCCGATCTGCTGGTCAGCCACGGTCGCATCGTCAAGATCGGCCGCAGCATCTTCGGAGAAAACGCCACACTGGAAATCGACGCCAACGGCCAATGGCTGCTGCCGGGAATGATCGACGACCAGGTGCATTTCCGTGAGCCGGGCTCGCCAACCAAAGGCAGCATCTACACCGAATCCCGCGCGGCCGTGGCCGGTGGCATCACCAGCTTCATGGACATGCCCAACACCAATCCGGCCACCCTCACCCTCGAAGCGCTGGCTGACAAAAAGCGTCGGGCGGCGATCAACTCGGTGGCCAACTACGGCTTTCACTTCGGCGTCAGTCACGACAACCTGGACACCGTCGCGGCACTCAACCCGAGTGAGGTGGCCGGGGTCAAAGTGTTCATGGGCGCGTCGACCGGCAACATGCTGGTGGATGACCCCAGGACGCTGGAGCGATTGTTCGCCGAGGTGCCAACGATTCTGCTGGCCCATTGCGAACACACGCCGAGCATCGAGGCCAACACCGCCAGGCTGCGCGAGCAGTTCGGCGAACATCTCCCTCCCGACGCCCATGCGCTGATCCGCAATGCCGAGGCCTGCTATCGCTCCTCTTCGCTGGCGGTAGATCTCGCCAAACGCCATGGCACTCGCCTGCACGTGCTGCACCTGACCACCGCCCGGGAGCTGGAGCTGTTCGAGGACAAACCGCTGGCGCACAAACGCATCACGGCGGAAGTCTGCCTGCATCACCTGCTGTTCGATGATCGCGACTACCCGAACTTCGGCAACCAGATCAAATGCAACCCGGCGATCAAAAGCCAGGCTGATCGCGATGCCCTGCGGCTGGCCTTGTTGAGCAATCGTCTGGACGTGATCGGCAGCGATCACGCCCCGCATACCTGGGCGGAGAAACAGCTGTCGTATGCCCAGGCACCGTCCGGCCTGCCGCTGGTGCAACATGCGTTGCCGGCGTTGCTGGAACTGGTAGCGGATGGCGTGCTGCCGATCACCACGCTGGTGGCGAAGACCAGTCACCGGGTAGCGGATCTGTTTGCCATTCCGGATCGTGGTTATCTGAGGGAGGGTTATTGGGCGGATCTGGTATTGATTCAGCCAGAACCGGAGGGTGTCGCGGTATCACGTCAACCGGTCCTGTCGCAGTGCGGATGGACGCCGTTTGCCCGTCACAGCTTTCGCCATCGGGTGAGTACGACGATTGTGTCGGGACAGGTCGCGTGGCACGGCAATCGCCTGCATGACGGGTGTCAGGGATTGCCGTTGCGCTTCATGCGCTAGAAAAAAACCGCCCCACATTGTTGTGGGGCGGTTTCGGTTTTCAGGCTCTTGGTTTGACAGTGCCGCAATCCTGACCCAGCCACACGGCACGGGTTTCCAGGCTGCCCTTCTGGTTGATCCCGATGGCATTGAACGTGCCGTTGGCGATGGTGGTGAATTCACGATCGCTGACGAACGTAGCCACACCGGTACCCGAGGCTCGCGGGCAGCTGAAACGGAATTTCCACTGGTTGCCGTTACGCTCGGTGATCTGCTGCTTGCAACCCGACTGAGGGTCCGCCAGCGGAATATCGTTGGTCGCCACTTGCTGCGGGGTGAGACAGGCACGAATGCCCTTGCCGCCAATGTTGATCCCCTGCTTCTCCAGCTCTGCCCTCTGTTGCGGGGTGATCTGGCCCTGAATCTGGCCGAGGATCGATTGCACGTCCATGGCCTGATCATCGACCTTCACATTGCTCGATGTCATTTCCCACAACCCCGGCTGCAGCATTTGTGCCTGAGCCACCAACGGCAAGGCCAACCCCAGACCCAGCGCCAAACCCAGCAGACGAACGTTCATTGCAAAACTCCTGATCAGTAGTGGCCGTTAGACGCCGGCCGCTTGTTTCGGTTCATGGCCTGCTTTCATGGCTAAAAAGAAAATAGCGACAACCGCAAAGGAACATGGTCTGTTAAGCATTGAATCTTCAGGAGCAAGGTTGCCCCATGGATTATTTTGGACCGCACATCTTCGGTTATCTGATCGCGCTGATACATAGCCTGGGCACAATTGCCGCCATCCATGCGGTGCTGACCGTCCGCACGGCGCAAGGCGCGATCGCCTGGGCGCTGTCGCTGATCTTCATTCCCTATCTCACCCTGATCCCCTATCTAGTGTTCGGTCGCAGCACCTTCGACGGTTATATCAAGGCCCGACGTCAGGCCAACGAACAAATGCGCCAGGCCGTTTCCGAACTCAACTGGCGCCCCTGGGTAGAAGAAGCCCTGACCGCTCGCGCCTCGAATGCCTACGACTCGCTGCGGGCGATGCCGAAGCTGGGTCGCATGCCATGCCTGGCCAACAATGAAGTGCAATTGCTGATCAACGGCACTGCCACCTTCGAAGGGATTTTCCACGCAATCAGCCAGGCTCGGGAAGCCGTGCTGATTCAGTTTTTCATCATTCACGACGATCGCCTGGGCCAGCGCCTGCGCGAACTGCTGCTGAAGAAAGCCGCCGAAGGTGTCGCGATACATCTGCTGTACGACCGCATCGGCAGCCACGCCCTGCCCCACAGCTACGTGCAGGAATTGCGTGACGGCGGTGTCGAGGTCAAGGCGTTCGCCACCCGTAGCGGCTGGCTCAATCGCTTCCAGGTGAATTTTCGCAACCACCGCAAGATCGTCGTGGTCGACGGGTTGATCGGCTTTGTTGGCGGACATAACGTCGGCGACGAGTACATGGGCGAAAAACCACCATTGGCGCCATGGCGCGATACTCATGTGCAAGTGCGAGGGCCGGTGGTTGCCTGCATGCAGGAGTCATTTGCCGAGGACTGGTTCTGGGCTGCCCGTACGCTGCCCCCACTGATCCTGCCGGAGGTTTACCCGGAAGACGGCGTGCTCTGCCAACTGCTGGCCAGCGGCCCGGCGGATGCCTACGAGACCTGCTCGCTGTTCTTCGTCGAAGCCATCCATGCCGCCACCGAACGCGTATGGATCACCAGCCCCTACTTCATCCCCGACGAAGCCGTTTTCGCGGCACTGCGCCTCGCGGTCCTGCGCGGTGTCGATGTTCGATTGCTGCTGCCGTCGCGCCCCGATCACCGCATCGTTTACGCCGCATCGAGCCTTTACGCGTTCGAAGCGGTGCGCGCCGGGGTGCGGGTGTTCCGCTACGAACCGGGTTTCCTGCATCAGAAAGTGGTGTTGGTCGACAGCGAAATCAGCGCCATCGGCAGCGCCAATCTGGACAACCGTTCGTTCCGGCTGAATTTCGAAGTGATGTTGCTGACGGTCGACAGTGAATTCGCCGGCCACGTGGAACAGATGCTCAACGACGACTTTGCCCAGGCCTACGAAATTGCCAAAGAAGAAGGCCGGGAGATCCACCGCCTGCAACAGCTCGGCATGCGGATCGCCCGGCTGATTTCACCGATTCTCTAGCTCAAGGGTTGTAGATGTCGTCACGGGTCCACGGCAGTTCATGGCTGCCATCGGCGTGGGCCTTCACCGCGAGAATCTGGTGCAGATTGATCCAGCCACGGGCAAACGCGTAGGCGCAACCGGCCAGGTACAGGCGCCAGATACGCAGGGCCTGATCCGGCACCAGTTTGCCGGCGGCTTCGAGGTTGTCTTCCAGTCGTTCGCTCCAGTGGTCCAGCGTGCGCGCGTAATGCAGACGCAGGCTCTCGACATCGACGATCTCCAGACCGGCCTCGCTGATCTCGGCCGAGATCATCGCCAGGTGCGGCAGTTCGCCGTTGGGGAACACGTATTTCTCGATGAAGTCGCCGGCACCGCGTCCCACCGGACGGCCATCGGTGTGCTTGGCGGTGATGCCGTGGTTCATCACCAGACCGCCCTCTTTCACCGCGCCGAACAAGGTCTTGCAGTACTCGGCCAGATTGGCGTGGCCCACGTGCTCGAACATGCCGACGCTCACCACTTTGTCGAACCGCCCGTCCTGCGGCAGATCGCGGTAATCGAGCAGTTGCAGTTCGACCTGGTCTTCCAGGCCTTCGGCTTTGACTCGCTCCCGAGCCAGCGCCAGTTGTTCCTTGCTCAGGGTGATACCGAACACCTTGGCACCGAACTCACGGGCGGCGTAACGCGCCAGACCGCCCCAGCCGCAGCCGACGTCCAGCAGGTAATCGCCCGGTTGCAAACGCAGCTTGCGACACAGGTGCCGGAACTTGGCCTGTTGCGCCTGCTCCAGGGTCTCGCTGCCGGTTTCGAAATAGGCGCAGGAATACGCCATGTCGCTGTCCAGCCAGAGCTGATAGAACGCGTTGGACAGGTCGTAGTGATAGGAAATGGCTTTGGCGTCGGTTTCCTTGTCGTGCACGGTTCGCACCGGCTGACTGTCTTCATCTTCATCGAGCAACGCCGTGCTCAATTCGTCGCAAACCCGGATGACCTCGCTGATCGAGCCCTCGAGTTCGAGTTTGCCCTCGACGAACGCCGCCCCCAGCGCGTCGAGACTTGGATGGGTCAACTGGGACACCATCAACGGGTCCTTGACCACGATGGTGACGCTGGGCGTCGGGCCCAGATTGAATTCATGGCCGTCCCAGAGTCGCAGGCGAAGCGGAAGCTGCAGATTCTGTAAGGCCGGTGGAAGTTGCGCGAGCATGGAATATCCCCCTGGTTTCAGACGTCTGATCTGAGGGTAGACCATCCTTGAAAATTAGCAGGCTATCGATTCGATAGTCGCCACCTATCAGCCAAATCGGCCGTAACGGCACCGATCTCCGTGCTTCAGTGCGCCTTCTCTGAAGACTTCAAGACCGGCGCACAGTTCGAAAAATGATCAGTTCTGCTCGTTCAACTTCAACAGCGGCTCCTGGAATCGCAACAAACGACCGGCATTGCCCAACACCAGCAATGTGCTGAGGTTGTGCAGGAGCGCAGCAATCATTGCCCCGGCCGCGCCCAACCAGCCGAACGCCGCGAACACCACGATGGCCAGCGTCCACCCCAAACCGATGATCACGTTCACTTGCAGCGTGCGCCGGCATTGGCGACTCAGACGCACACAGGTGCCGAGCCGGCGAAGGTCGCTGCCGATCAGCACGATGTCGGCGGACGCCAATGCGATGTCCGCACCGCCCGCCCCCATCGCAACCCCCACCACCCCGGCCTTGAGTGCCAGCGAATCGTTGATGCCGTCGCCGACCACCATCGGCCGGAAACCGTTGTCGATTTCCTTCAACACTCGATTGAGTTTGTCTTCGGGCAAGGCTTGAGCTTCGACTTCATGCAGGCCGACATCCCGCGCCAGGGTTTGCGCCACGCTCTGACGGTCGCCGGTCAGCAACAGTTGCCGACCGAGGCCCAATTCGCGCAGTTCGCTCAAGGCGAAGCGTGCTTCCGGTTTGACGCTGTCAGCCAGTAACAACCAGGCGAGAAACTCACCATTCAAGGCCAGGCCGGCGATCGGGCCGTCGTGATCGGGAACCGATGTGGTCGGGATGCCCAGTTGCGCAAACAGCTCCGGGCGACCGAGTGCCGCTTCACCCTGCTCCGTCTTGGCGACCACACCCAAACCTTGTCGTTCGTGAATGTCGGTCAGTACCAGCACGTTGTCCGCATGAACCAGACCCGCCAGTGCACGACTGACCGGGTGACTGCTGGCAGCGCCAAGACTGGCAGCCAGCGCCATCACGGAATCGTGATCCGCCTGCGCGCTGTTGATCGACTGCAAACGCAACGTGCCGTAGGTGAGCGTGCCGGTCTTGTCGACCACCAGGGACGTGAGGTCAGCCAACTCTTCAAGGAACGCCGAACTGCGGATCAGAATCCCGTGCCGCGCCGCGACCGCCACACCGGCAATCGCCGTGGCCGGTGCCGACAACACCAGCGCGCAAGGACAAGCTGCAACCAGCACCGCCAACATTGCCTGCGCATCGTTGGTGACAAACCAGGTCACCGCCGCGAGCAGCAACACCAGCACCATGTAGCTGCCCGCATAACGCTCCAGCAGCCGGGTGATCGGAGGTTTGGAACGCTCGGCGTTCTGCATCAGGGCGATGACCTTGCCCAGGGTCGATTCATCGCCGGTGCGGGTCACCTCGATACGCAGCAGGCCATCGAGGTTGATCGCCCCACCAAACACGGTCATTCCGACGCCCGCCTCCACCGGCACTGACTCACCGGTAATCGAGGCAGTGTCGAGGCTGGCCTGACCGGACAACACCCGACCGTCCGCTGGCACTCGATCACCAGCGCGGACTTCAACGGTGTCACCCGCCTTGAGCGCGCCGTTATCGACTTCGATTACAGTGCCGTCCGCCTGGATTTTCCGTGCATGGCTGCGAGTAAGTTGACCCAACGCGTGAATCGCCTCCTGCGAGCCAATCACGCTACGTTCCTCCAACACATGGCCGAAGATCATGATGATCGGTAACAGCGCAGCGGTCAGCAGATCCCCAGTGGCCCAGGCCCCTAGCATCGCCAGTGCGATCAACTGGTCGGTAATGCCGTGCAGGCTCGGATAACGCAGGCTGAACCAAGCAGAACGCATCACCGGCACCGCGACCAATAAGGAAGCAAAACCGAGCAGCAACTGGCTGACCCCGGTTTGCTCCGGCATCAACCAGCGCCAGATCAGACCGAGCCCGAGCAGGCCGAGGGCGAGCATCGCCAGGGTCAACTGGCGCGCAGCGCGGCGTTGCTCGGCCGAGGACAACAGGCTCGGTGCAGCGGTAGTGGCAGTCATTTACTGGCTCCCTGGATGATCAGGCGGGAATCGTCTTTCGGATCGACCGTGGTGACCGAACCGGCCTGGCCGAGAATTTTCGGTATCCGTTCGCGGTACAGGCGCAGCAGCATTTGCGGGTCGGTGCCCTGCTGTCGGGCCTGAGCCAGACTCAGAACGGTGGCGGTATCCGCGGAGGCTTTCGCCAGACGCTCACCGGCCTGGGCGTGGGCCACCTGCAACGTACGGTCGGCCAATTCGTTGGCGGTCTGGGTGATTTTTTCAGCGTCGGTGCGGGCATTGGCCACGGCCTTGTCAGCCTGTTGACTGGCGGTCAGCACGGCATTGAATGCACCGACAGCCGGCTCGGGCAGGCTCGATTGCACATCGACCCGGGCCACTTCAATACCGATGCCCTGCCCGCTCGCCTTCAATTCAGCCAAGCGACGATTGATGCCTTGCACCAGATCGCCACGTAGCCGTTCACGTCGTTCGGCGGCTTGATTGTCGGCGCCGATCAGTTCCGGTCGCGCTACCAGAATGGTGTCCAGATCCCGCGCCGCCGTCAGAGCCACCGCGCTGCGAGTCACCAGTCGATCCAGTGCCGGCAGCACATGGTCGCCTTGCAGTACGAAGTCATAGGGATCGGTGACCTTGTAGAACACCCGCACATCCAGCTGCACCACACCGGCGTCACCGGTGAGCAAATAGCCGGAACCGGCCAGCGCATCGCTTATCGGCGTGGCAAATGTCGCGACGCGATCTGCCTGTATTGCAGCGGGACTGCGCAGCAGGTTTTCCACTCGACGTTCAATGACCCGATCCGCTGCCGGCAGCAAAACAACCTGTTCGAACGGCTGCGGCCAGGCCAATAACAACCCGGCATTCTGGATACGATCCAGTGCGCCGAAATGCATGACCACTGCGCGATTCTGCGGATCGATCTGCCGCACATTGGAAAACGCCCAGGCCAACGCCGCCAACACCGTCACCGCGTACAGGGCAAAGAACGCCAGACGTCCCGCCTGAATCCACGGACTGTTCAACGAATTTGTTCCACGTGGAACTTCACTCATGGCTGCGTTCCGGTCTTGCTGTCCATATTCGGCGGACCATCTACCAACACACGGAATGGCGCGGCGTCGGTGCGCAGGATCAATTTGGTGTCCGGCGTCACGATGGTGCCGAGGGTGTCCAGCGAGCGCAGCAGGTTATACAGCTGTGGCGATCCGGCATAAGCGCGGCCATAAATCTGCGCAGCTTCGACTCGCGACTGCGCTTCGATTTCAGCCGCTTTCACCGTCGCGTCAGCCTGCACAATTCGCGCATCACGCTCGGCGCCAGAACGAATCTGCGCCGCTTCACGCTTGCCGATGGCAGTGCGTTCAGTCGCGATGGTTTCACGCTCGGCGCGCATCCGGTCAACCGTCGCGGTGAGTGTCACCGACGGCAAGGTCAATCGCTCGATGCCCACTTGCACCACGCGCACGCCGTAAGTGGCGAGCAATTGTTGATCGATCTGCTGACGCAACTGCGTTTCGAAATCGGCGATGTGCACCTGACTGGCATCGGTGTTCACCAGATTGGCCAGATCGAAACTGCTGGCGGTGGTCTCCAGTGCAGAGCCAACAAAGGTGCGAATCTGCCGCGCCGCTTCGTCCGGCTGATTCTGCACCGCACGCATGAAACGCTGGACGTTGTCCGCATCGCCCTGCACCTGCCACGCGACATACGCTTGCACGATGATGCGCAAACCGTCACGGGTGCCGACGTCCTGCAAACCACTCGATGTGGTGCGCAAACGCAGATCCACCGGGATCGCCGCTTCGAACGGCGCCGGCCAGCGCCAGCTCAGACCCGGATCCAGCAACACCCGGGACGGATTGCCAAAACGGGTGATGACCGTGGCTTCACCGGAACGCACCTGCACCAGACTGGCCGCTGCGATGGCAAACGCCACCAGCAACACGGCCCAGACCATGCGTCGCCACGGAAAAGGCCCCGCCTCTTCCGGCGCGCCATGATGATGGTGGTGATGCCCGTGATGGTGGTGGCCGCCATGAGCATGGTCGTGACCGCTGTGGTCATGATGATCGTGTGTATGCGACTGGCTCAATGGGTGGCTCCTGGTTGAGCGGTGGTGCGCGCCGGCGTCGGGTCAGCCGGCAGCGTGAACGTGCGCAGGTCAATGGTCGGCGCGTTGTTGCTGCCGCCCAGACGATGGTCGAGCACCAACAGTTTGGCTTTGCCCAGTCCCTGACTGAGCTGGCTGAGGTATTGCTCCAGCACGAAAGCCTGACCGGCGCTGGCGTAGGCTTTTTGCTCGGCGCTGAATTTCAGATCCGCCGCGCGGGCGGTCGAGCTGGTTTCGTGGGCATTGGCCGTGGCTTGGTCGCGAGCAAGGCTGGCCTGCAACTGCGCCTGATTGCTCGCTTCGGCAGCCGCCCCACGCTCGCGAGAGATCAACGCCTGGGCGCCAATCTGCGCCGCTTGTACGCTGTGATAAGCATTGGCGGCACCGGCTGGCGGGTGAATCGCCTCAACCACAGTGGCAAGAATTTCTACGCCACTGTCGAGTTTCTGTAGATCACTTTGCACGGCTCGGCCGATCTCGTCAGCCAGCCCGACTCTGTCCTGCCCCAGCAAACCGTCGAGCGTGCGCGATGCAAAATCGTGGACGAGAATCCGGCTCGCAGTGCTGCGGATCAGCGTCGGCACATCCGCACTGTTGTAAGTCGCAGCCAATGCCGCCTGATCGCTGAGGCCGATGCGGTAGACGAAACGCACGTCCATGTTGACGATCTGGAAGCTCTGTTGCTCGCCACGGCTGCTGGCAATGACCTGGGATTTGTCGTTGACGTGACTGGCATCCCACAAGCGGTTGGCGGTAATCGGGGCCGGACCTTCCGCCGGATCCGGCTGAACCGGCGCGGGGTTCTCGCCGACGCTGGTCGCCAGTTCGTGTACTACGCCGTTCTCCACGCTCAACACCCGGCCCAATGGCCACGGCAGACCGGCATGCAAACCGGGGCCGAACACCTGCACCGGTTTGCCGAAGCGCTCGTAGATGCCACGGCTTTGTAGCGGAATCTCATGAATGCCGGTAAGCAACCACCCGACTGCAGCCACCAGCATCAGTACCGGCAGGAACGCGCGACGCATGTAGCTGAAGGCCCAGATCTGCCGCAGATCGATTCCGAAACGGTTGTGCAATTCGTGCTGCAACGCGAGCAGCGGTTGTGGTGGCCAACGCAGCAGATCGGCGACGAAACTGCGGGCCAGCAGCACCGGTTCGAGCTGTTCGCGACGTGGACTGAACAACGACAGCACCGCACGCAGCAGCAACTCCGCCGCGACCAGCCCCGGCAGGATGCCGATCAGCACCGCCAATCGCACGGGCCAGACCGAATTCTCACTGGCAAACAGCAAGCAGAATGCGCCCAGCACCAGGCTGATGATGGTCACGCGCGTCAGTTGCGCCACCGCACCGGCCTCGGGCCATTGCGCCGGGTTTTCCTGAGCCAGTTGCCGCTCAAGCACCAGCAGACCGAACGCCAGCAGCAGCGCAATCGCCGCGCAGACAGAAGCGGACAAACCCACGGCAGTCGGTTGCAGCGTGAGATTCCACACCTGCTCGATGCCAAGTAACGCCAGCAGCGCCAGACCGCCCAGCCATAATGTCGCTGCACCAATCTGCCCCAGTACATGCAGGCTGCGGCGGCTCAGCCGATCCAGCAGTCGCTCGTACCAGCCGTCCGGCCCGGGCGTTTCCTCCGCGACGGTAACCGGCACCACCGGGTTGATCACCCGCGCTCGCCAATCGGTCACCCACCACGCCGATTGCAACCCGGCGACCAACACCAGCAACGCCGCGCTCAGATTGACCAACAGCGCCGGCCACAGCGATTGCGAGGCAAACAGGCCAACAAAAAAAGCCAGCACCACCCCGGCCACGGCCAACCCGCCGAGTCCGAGGGCCAACCGGCGCAATCGGCGACCTTGGGCTGCCGCTTGCTGAAAGCGCGGCAAACCGGTCACTTGCGTGCCATCAACGTCCAGATCGACTTGCATAACCCCCCAAAACCCTTGGCTCACTGCTTAACTCGTTACGATATAACGAAAGCAGTGAAATATTTGTACTCATTTGCGCCATTCAAAGTCGCTCAACCTGTCGCGTTCCTGAAGCCTTGACCGAAATGTCCGGAAACGCACATATTACGTACGTAATTTTTAGCGATCCGCATTCTTCAGCCAGGAGTAAGCGCATGAGCAACTATGACGTAGTGATTCTGGGCGGTGGGCCCGGCGGTTATAACGCAGCGATCCGCGCCGGCCAGTTGGGCCTCAAGGCCGCGTGCGTGGAAGGCCGCGCCACGCTGGGCGGCACCTGCCTCAACGTCGGTTGCATGCCGTCCAAGGCGTTGTTGCACGCGTCCGAACTGTACGACGCGGCGATGGGCGCGGAATTCGCCAACCTCGGTATCGAGGTCAAACCGACGCTCAACCTCGCGCAAATGATGAAGCAGAAGGACGAAAGCGTCGCCGGCCTGACCAAAGGCATCGAATTTCTGTTCCGCAAGAACAAGGTCGACTGGTTCAAGGGCTGGGGCCATATCGACGGCCCCGGAAAAGTCAGCGTGACCGGCGATCAGGGCAGCCGGATCGAACTCACCGCCACCGACATCATCATCGCCACCGGTTCCGAGCCCACTCCCCTGCCCGGCGTGACCATCGACAATCAGCGCATTCTCGATTCCACCGGCGCGTTGTCCTTGAGTGAGGTGCCCAAGCATCTGGTGGTGATCGGTGCCGGCGTGATCGGCCTCGAACTCGGCTCGGTCTGGCGCCGGCTCGGCGCGCAGGTGACGGTGGTGGAATACCTCGACCGCATCTGCCCCGGCGTGGACGGCGAAGCCGGCAAGACCCTGCAGCGCTCGCTGAGCAAACAGGGCATCAGCTTCAAACTGAGTTCAAAAGTCACCAGCGCCACGTCCTCGGCCAGCGGCGTGCAACTGAGCATCGAACCGGCCGCCGGCGGCACCGCCGAACTGCTGGAAGCCGATTACGTGTTGGTCGCCATCGGCCGCCGCCCCTATACACAAGGCCTGGGGCTGGAAAACGTAGGCCTCAGCACCGACAAACGCGGCATGCTTGCCAACAAACACCATCGCACCGAAGCGCCGGGCGTCTGGGTGATCGGCGATGTCACGTCAGGGCCGATGCTGGCACACAAGGCCGAAGACGAAGCGATGGCCTGCATCGAGCAGATCGTCGGCAAGGCGGGCGAGGTCAACTACGACCTGATCCCGAACGTGATCTACACCAAACCGGAGCTGGCCAGCGTCGGCAAGACCGAGGAGCAGCTCAAGGCTGAAGGCCGGGCGTACAAGGTCGGCAAATTCCCGTTCACCGCCAACAGCCGGGCGAAGATCAATCACGAAACCGAAGGCTTTGCCAAAGTCCTCGCCGACGCGCACACCGACGAAGTCCTCGGCGTGCATCTGGTCGGCCCGAGCGTCAGTGAAATGATCGGCGAGTACTGCGTGGCCATGGAATTCAGCGCGTCGGCCGAAGACATCGCCCTGACCTGCCACCCTCACCCGACCCGTTCCGAGGCGCTGCGTCAGGCGGCCATGAATGTCGAGGGCCTGGCGACACAGATGTAGGCAAGTATCAGGACGGCAAATGCCCCAGGGGCAGCGCTCCTGGGGTCTTCACCGTATGAATCGCAAAATTGCTGCGAATATCGCTGACGCCCGGCAACTTCAGCAGACAACCGGTTAAAAAACGGTCGTAGGCGCGCAGATCCGGCACCACCACTTGCAGCAGAAAGTCCGATTCCCCGGACACCAGAAACGCTGAAATCACCTCCGGCAACGCCGTCACCGCTCGGTGAAACGCCTCGGCCTGTTCATCGTTGTGGCGCTCCACCTTGACCCCGACGAACACCGTCAGCCCCAGCCCTACCTCATCACGGTCCAGGTTCGCCTGATAACCGCGAATCACCCCCGCCTCTTCGAGCATCCGCACCCGGCGCAGGCACGGCGACGCGGACAAACCGATTTCGTCCGCCAGTTGCACATTGCTCAGGCGCCCGTCCCGTTGCAGCGCGGCGAGAATCTTGCGATCGAAGGCGTCGAGTTTCATGGTTGGCAGATCCTGATGGTGTAACCGTAAAAAGAAAGCAGGTTATGCCAATCCTGACGGTTATAGAAGCCAACTACGCAAGCACCTGCCCTGCCCCTCGGTCATAGACTGATTGCACCGAATCGACAACGAAAGGGGTGCGACATGGCGAGTCTCTGGCTGTTTTTCCTGGCTTTGGCGGTGGTCTATCTGCTGCCCGGCCCGGACATGATCCTGCTGTTGCAGACCGGTGCCCGCCAGGGTCGCGGTGCAGCGCTGGCTACAGCAGTGGGATTGGCGGTTGCCCGAGGTTGTCATGTAGCGCTCGCGGCGCTGGGACTGGCGGCACTGTTCAAGGCTGCGCCGTGGACATTCGATGCAGTGCGGATGGCCGGGGCCGCGTACCTGCTGTGGATCGGCATTCAATGCCTGCGCACCACACTGCTGCCGAATCTGAACGCCGACACCGTAACGGCGAGCCATGGCCAGTGGCGCGCAGCGATCCGTCGCGGCCTGCTGACCAACCTGCTCAACCCGAAAGCCTTGTTGTTCTGCTCGGTGCTGCTGCCGCAATTCATCGTGGCGGATGGCGCACCGGTGCTGAAGCAGTTTGCGGCGCTCGGCGCGATGCTGGTGGCCGCAGGATTGCTGTTCGACAGCGCCTATGCCTTGCTCGGCACGGCGTTGGGCCGCTGGCTGAAACACAGCCCGACGGCCCAACGGGTGCAGCAGTGGTTATTCGGCAGCCTGTTGATCGGCTTTGCCGTGCGCCTGACCTTCGTGCAGCAGGCTTAGGTTTTACGGGTCTTGCGCTGACGGCGGCTGATCAGCAACAACGCAACGGCCGTGAACGCAACAATCGCACCGATCACCGGCCACTTGTAGGGCCGCAGTGTCGAGCGCACCGAGTCGGTTACCTGCGTGACATAGCGCTTGTCGGCATTTTCGAAGTCCGGATACGGGCACTGATGACCGAAATCCACTGCCCATGGAACGTAAGGCCCTTCATCGACATAGCGCTTGTACAACGCGCTCTGCTCTTCCAGGCTGCTGTTCCAGCCGGCGGCCGAACACAGCACGGCAGCGAACGCCTGACTGGTGTGCGGCAGGTTATCCGCCGCACGGCTGGCCAACGCCGTGGCAACAAACCGATAGTGATAGCGCTCATCCGGCTGCGCTTCACTGGCCTTCTGCCGTTGCACCTCGGCTTCGCTCACCAGTGGCCCGACTTTCAGCTCGGGGGTTTCCAGGCTGTAGTTGCCACCGAAGGTCGCGTAATCCGGGGCCATTTCGTAGCCCAGGATGTCCATGCCCCACTCGCGGGCCGTCCACGCGGCATTGAACAGCGCACTCGCGCGCTTGGTCGGCCACCACGCCGAATCGGCTTTCATCCGTTGCTGGCCGTAGAGCCGGGCCTTGTGCTGCAGATCGGGATTGTCGAAATAGCCGACCGCCTCTTCGTAGTGACCCTCACGCAACAAGCGTCGCCCCAGCAGATTGCGCAGGCTCGCGGCCACCGGCAGCGGCACGTAATTGTCGCGATCTTTCTGGCTCAGCACGGGCGGCGCCGGAACCTTGGTATCGACATACTGTTTGAGCTCATCAAGCGTCAGGACCCGCTCGGCCACGGTCGCGGCGTCGAACCAGTAAATGCTCTGGCTGCGATACAACTGATCGAACGCCTGCAGATACTCGCCACGTTGCAGCGCCAGAATCGCGCTTTCACCTTCGACCCGGCATTTAGGCTGAAGGGATTCCAGATTCCAGTCGGCGGTACGCCGTTCGCCCCAGGACTCGTCCTGCGGGAAGGCTTGCGCGGCTTTGGCATAAGCCGCTGCAGCGGCGTTTTTATCACCGTCGCGCACCGCCAGTTTCGCCCGCAGCCACCACGCCAGGCCGCTGTCGCCTGCATGTTCGAGGAACGCCTTGGCGCTGGCGTAATCGCCCTGTTGATAATTCATGGCCGCCAGCCGATCCGCGTTATCGAGGCTGCCGCGGGTGCTCTCTTGCAGGGCCTTGATCAGTTTTTTCTCGTTCGGTGGCTCATCGCCGAACGACCAGCCGATCCGGCTGATCAGCGAGGCGGTGACCAATTGCTGCACCGCTTTGCCACGCAGCAACTTTTCCAGCCGATCTTCCGGTTCTTCGGCCAGATCGTTCATCAACAACTTCAACGACGTGTAGCCGACGTTCGAACCGTGCAGATTTTGCGTGGCGTAGAGTTCGATGGCCTTGTCCCAACTGCCCGCCGTGCGCAGCGCTCGTGCTTCTTCGCCGAGGCTGGCCACGCCCAGTTCCAGCGGATCGCTGAAACCGTCGATGCTCAGTTGCCGCGTCTGGCGGAAGGCTTCGATGGCGTTTTCCAGCGCCTCGAGCGCATCACCCGCTTCGCTGCTCATGGCGAAGAACGCCCGGCCCAGCGAGTAAGCGGCCCAGGTGCTGCGTAACGGACGTTGATCGGCCGGCAGCGCCAGCAACTGGCGGAAATATTCGACGGCCAGTTGATGATCGCCAGCGCCGAATGCCACGGCGCCCGCCACATACAGACGCAGCTCCGCCGGCAGGCTCGCACCCTGCTCCTCGACCTGACGCGCATCGGTCAGGCTGCGCATTTGTTTGACCAGCGCTTGCTGCTCCGCGCTCAGGCCCTGCTGCTCGGCCTTCTCACGCAGTTCAGCGGGCTCCTTCGGTTCGCCATAGATGTCGTCCGGGTTGTAGGTGACCGCCGTGACGTTCTTCAGCCCGGCAATGGTTTTGCCGAGGCGACTGATTTCGAACCTGAAGTTGCCCTCCGGCAGTTCCGCCAGGGATTGCCCGCGATCGTCGAGCAGACGCATCGGGAAATCCGGGCCGCAGGCCAGCGCCGATCCCAGCGGCAGGCTGAGGCTCAGGCAAAGCAGGTGACGGGGCCAGTTACGGGTCAACATGCGAACCTCCTTGATCAATATTTGCGCAACGTGCCCAACCGATCGCACGCTGCCCGCCCGCCGGCAATCGGCCGTCGCGCAGGCGGGTGAAGGTAAGCAGATCCGCAGTCTGTTGCAACGAATAACCGGCCAGTGCATCGGCACCTTCGCAGCCACTGGCTTTTACTCGCAAACGCGCAGGCCAGGGGCTATCAAGGTTGCCGGCGTTGCTGAGCGTTATATCGTAGAGGCCGTCCTGCGCCTTGAAGCTCACGTCGAGTTTGCTGGACAGCGCATCACCTCTGGCCACTGCACCCAATGTGGTCAGACTCCAGGCACGGCGGTCATTGGCCAGCGGCAGGCGGAACCAGATCAGCCCGGCCAGGTGCGCCGGTCTATCCTCGCGCAGCTCTGTGGCGAGTCGGCTCAGTTGCTGCGGGTCGGCCAGCAATTCGCGGCGTTCCCCGCTTCGCTCCAGCGTCACCTCGCTTTCCACCACTGGCGCGCCACCGTCGTCCGGCAACAGCGCCACACCGTAGGCCGGCAGGGCCAGGTAGAACGGTTTATCGCTGATCCGCCCCCAGCGCTTCGCCCAGTTGCGCGCCTGCTCAGGGTCGAACAGACCACGTCGCGGATCGCTGACCGCATGTACCTGCAATACGCTGCTGTCGACCGTCTCCAGCAGCGCCGACAGTTGCGGGCTGTCGAGCCAGGCCGGCAGCGCAGTAATGCTCAAGGGAAGTGATGACGGCAAAGCAGCACGCAGATGAGTCAGGAAGTCAGCGTAGGCTGGCAGCCGCGCATTGCCGGCATCGTGGTCGATCTCGATCCCGGCCAGCGTAAGTCCCTGGCTCTGCCAGTCATCGATCACCTGAAGGATCTGTGTGGTGACCTGCTCCTGATCCAGCGCCTTGAGCTGACCATCGAGGCGAATCACCGCGATCAGCAGCCGCCCGTCGCGCTTTAGCAACTGCGGATCAATTCTCGCCCGGCTCCAGCCCGCCTGAGGAAAGGCCTGCAATGCCAGAACGCGCAGGGTCGAGAAATCCGCACGGCTGTCCTTGAGCGCCGCCTCATGGGCCGATGTCCACTGGCGTTGCCAGACGTAGAGTTGCTGATCGAGCGCCGGCGCGTCCGATTGGCTGCACGCACCCAGCAACAACAAGGAAACCAGCAGCGCCGGCAGACCCACGATAACCCGCATACCTTGGCGAACCTTCGAATACACAAGGCTGCAAGGTTACACAAAAGCCTGTGGGTCAGGGCTTGCGAGCGATGATCACCTGACTTTTCGCCACGACGCCATCCAGCGCTTCCTTGATCTGCGCACCACGCGGCGAGTTGAGTACCGCCTGCCACGTCTCGGCCCAATGGTTGAGCAGCGGGTGATCCGGGTTGCTCAGATCGACCTTGGCGTCCCAGAACAGCAGCATCCACAGCGACCAATAAAAGCCGTACTGGCTATGACTGATGATCTCCAGGCCGGACGCGCTGACCATCGCCTTGAACTGCTCTTCGCTGATGATGCGAATGTGGTTGGGGTGCTCGAAATACGCCGGCGCGGCGATGTCCTTCTGCAGGTTTTCCGAGCTCGGATGCGGCACGCTCAACAGGTACAGCGCACCCGGTTGGCCAACGCGCACCAGCTCGGCGAGAAACTGCGCCGGGTCATCGACGTGTTCAAGTACTTCGGTGGATACCACGCGGGTCGCCGTATTGTCGGCAATCGGCAGCGGATTGCCGTCGGTGACATGGCACACGACACTTTGCGCCGTGGTTTCGCCCAGACGCTGGCGCGCAGCGTCGATCTTGCCCGCGTCGATGTCGGCAACGATCAGCTTCGCCCCGCGCATGCCGCAGAACTGCATGTTGCCGCCGTCACCACAGCCGACATCCAGAACCGTGTCGTCGGCGGACACCGGGAAGCCTTTGTACAGCTCGCCGGTTTCGTGGTTGAACCAGCCGCTGAGCATGGCGTCGCGCAAGCCGAGCTCGAACGAGTTGATCGTCTCGGCCGCAGGCAGCGATGGCTGCGCGGGCGTCGTCGCCGTGAGTTTCTTCAAAAGGCTCAGCATGGGGTGGCTCCAGAAAGAGGTTCGGCGGTGGACGAAGCGGTTTGCAGCGGTTTGCGGGCGATGATCACCTGACTCTTGGGCATCAGTTGATCGAGCAGTTGTTTGATCGCCGGTCCGTCGGGCAGCGCCAGCAGGTCTTGCCAGGTGCGCGCCCAGCTTTCCATCAACGGCGGATACGGCGCCTGGATACGATCGCGCACCGCGCCTTCCAGATCGCGACCGGCCGCCCGTTCGCTGGCCCAGAAGAAGATCATGCCCATCACCCAGAAGAAACCGTTGACCTGACGATGCTCGATCACCAAACCAGCGTCCTCCACCAAGGCGGCAAACCGTTCGTGCGTGAAGATCTGCACATGATTGGGCGACTGGTAGTAACTGGCGGGGGCGATACCTTTTTGCAGATGCTCGCCCACCGGGGCCGGGACACTCAGCAGATACTGGGCGCCGGGGCGGCCCATGCGCACCAGTTCGGCCATGAACGGTTCGGGCTCGTCGATATGCTCGAGTACTTCCATGCACACCACTTTGCTGGCGCAGCCATCGGCCAGCGGCAATGGCAGGCTGTTGCTGACCAGGCCCAGATTCGTCCGTGTCGATTGCGCCTCGACCTGCCGGGCGAGGTCGCGCACCTTGTCGAGCTCGCTGTCGGTGAAGATCACCGACGCCCCCTGACGCACCGCAAACAGGGTCGCCACACCTTCACCGCAACCGACATCAAGCAAGGTATCGTCCGCGCCGATGGCGAAACCCTTGAGCAACTCGCCGGTTTCGCCACGAAACCAGCCATCGAGGATCGCGTCGAGCAAGCCGATATCCCGCGGTGAACCGCGCTCGCTGACAGGTTCAGGGAGCGGCACTGGCGCGGGTTGCGCCGCCGGGCGCAGGCGTCTGATCAATGCGCGGATCATGAGCCGGAAGCCTCGACCGCCGCCATTGCACGATGCTCGAACAGCTGCGCGAGAAAGTCCCGCAAACGCTGCTCGGCCACAGCCTGACTGCAAAACCCTTGCAGGCTCAGGACGGCTTGAGCCGACATCTGCGCGTAACGCTGTGGCTGGTGTTTCGCCACCTCGTAGCTGTTGCGATAGGCGACGCAGACCGACGCCCAGTTGGTCATGTAGCGCAGCGTGCGGAACGCTTTGCGCGGATCGTGAGGCCACGCGGTGAGTTCATCGGTGGACTCGACCAGGAACGCATTGTCTTCGCTCAGGTAATCGATCATCGCCGTGGTGCGCGGCGCCACCGCCGGTTTGCCGCAAGACATGAACTCCATCAGCGGCAGGCACTGGCCTTCGCCATAGGACGTGTTCACCACGTAGCGGGTGGCCTGCACCAGGCGCTCGTAGTCCGCGTCCGCGAGGTAGCCGTAAATCAGCACGATGCGGCAGCGGTAGGAGCGGTTTTTGTACAGGTGATGAAGGATGTCGCTGAGGGCTTCTTCGGCATCGTGGTGGGTGAGCTTGAGCACCAGCGTGGCGTCTTCAACCTCACGGAACGTCACGCAGAACGCACTGAGCATGTCTTCCCAATTCTTGCGCCCGTCGCCGGGGTTGAACACCGAGGTGTACACCACGCCGTCCAGCAACAACTCCTGCTCGCGGACCGGCGCCTCGAAGTCGATGCCCTTGCCACGGCGCAGATGCTTCGGGCCGAAGGCGTCGAGATCGAGCTGGCGACTGTCGGCCACCAGCCCCTTGATCTTCAGGCGCACCGGCCCCGTCGAGGGCTGGCCTTGCAACTGGGCGCCCCGGGCGGCAAAGCGGTCCCACACCGGCGCCGGCACCGCGACAATCGGGTAGTCGGCGCCCATGGCCTCGCGCACCGCGTTGACCGTGTAGCTGGAATGGGTGATTGCCGCCCCGCAGGCGCGCAGCACCGTGCGCCAGTCATTGCGCGGCTCGCCGTCGAAAGGCTCGTTGGGGATGGTGCTGAACTCCCAGGCGAACACCGGCAATGTCGGGCAAGCCAGATGAATCGGCGTGCGATGGGGCGGCGAGAACGACAGGAACACGCACGGTTCGCCACGGGCCAGGCATTCCAGGTACAGCGCGTCGACTTCGCGGGCCGGGTCCGTCACTTCCACCACCCGCCCGAGACGCTCGAGCACCGGGCGGTATTCCTTGAGCACGAAGTAATAGCTGTACTCGGAACGGCCAAGGTTCTGCGCGATGGTGTGCTGGTTGGTTTCCGAATGAATGATGATCAGCATGGGGCGTTGTCCGTCACGGGGGCGTCATCGGCAGCCGCCGGCACCAGGCCGAAGAAGTCCGCCAGGCGCTGCTGCACCGGGGCGAAAGCGCAGTAGTCGTGCATGCGCTCGACAGCGGCGACCGACATTCGGCGATAGTCCTGCGGCTGTGCCTTGGCCATCCGGTAACTGTTCTCGTAGGCACTCTTGAGCGAGCCCCAGTCCGGCCGGTAACGCAGGGTGCGGTAGATGATGCGGGTGTCCTGGGGCCAGATCGTCAGCTCTTCGCTGGACTTGACGACAAAGGCCACCGAGTCGTCGATGTAGTCTTCCATCGCCGTGTGATCCGGAGCGATCACCGGTTTGCCGCTGGACATGAACTCCATCAGCGGCAGGCACAGGCCTTCGCAGCGTGACGCGTTGACGTAAAAACTGGCGGCCTGGTAGAGCCGCGCATATTGCGGATCGTCCAGATAGCCATGCATTACCAGCACCCGGCAGGCGAACGGTGTCAGTTGCGCGAGCAGGGTCATCAGTTCGTTGTAGTAGGACGCCAGATCGTTCTGGGTGATCTTCAACACCAGCGTCGCGTCAGACGTTTCTCGAAAGGCCCAGCAGAACGCCGTGATCAGTTGATGCCAGTTCTTGCGGCCATCCCTGGGGTTGAACACGGTGACGTAGATCACGCCATCGACGGTGGTTTCCACCACTGCCGAAGTGTCCGGCAGTTCCAGCGGCGGTTCGTCCACCGCCACTTCATGGGGACCGGCAATGTTCGGCAGGCGTCGTTCGAGCCAGGCATGGGCCTTGTCCGAAAACAGATCGCGAAAGCCTTCCCAGTAGCCGTGGTGCAGGTATTTCACGCGGGCCATGGGCTCGGGTTGATCGCTCGGATTCAACGCCCACAGACGCAGGTAATGACGGGCAATGACCAGTCGGCGCTTGAGTGTCAGGGGTGGCGGGCGCCGTGCCTCGATATCGGCCAGTTGTTCGGCGGTCAGCGGTTTGGGCAGCAAGTCATCGGCACAGAGTCCCAGCGTTCGGCTGTCGAAAATGCAGCCCTTGATCGCCAGGGTGGTTCCGGGGTTGATCGGCGCGCTGACATGTTGCTCACGAATGGCGGCGAAGTTTTCCCACAGCGGCGTCGGCAATACCAGGACCGGAAAGTCTTCGCCCATGGCCCGGCGGATCGCCCGGGCGGTGTGGCTCGACAGCGTGATGACCCGTCCCTGTCGGGCAAGCATCTGCGTCCAGTCCTGACGTTGATCACCGTCCCACGACTCATCGGGGATGGAGTCGAACTCCCAGGCAATCACGCAGATCGTCGGGCACTCGAGATCGGTCGGGGTATTCTGCGGCGGGGTGAAGGACAGGAACACACTGCTTTCGCCGGCAGCGAGCAGTTGTCGATACAGTGGATCGACCTCGGCGCGAGTAGACACCACATGCACCCGGCCCAGGCTTTCGAGCACCGGGCGATAGGCCTTGAGCACGAAGTAGTAGCTGTATTCGGGACGCCCGAGACTCTGGCTGATGGAGCGGTCGTTGACGTCCGAGTAGAGAATGAAATTCATGGCATCCCACGGTGCGGCCACCATCCCGGCAGCCTCACGCTATGACGGCCAGGCATCGGATCGGGTCGGCATGGCCGACAATCGTCCTGTGTCCCGAAGCACGTCGTCGTTCTTGTTTTAGTGGTCAGTTTCACCGTGCCGCACAACCTCTCCGGCAACGCCCGGCAAACCGCGACGAGGGGCATTCTAAACACATCCGTTCGGGATTCGTGAACCGCCCGGCGAGAAAAACCGGGCTACGCTGACGAGAACTGACCGGTCACGGTTTGGTCGGTTGAAATTGCTGCGCAATTGGCACAGATTGGCAGCCAAACAACTACAACAACGACTTCACCCGTCTTCCGACCGAAACTTACACACGGTCTGACAGACATTCCCCATTCAAGCCTGTGGGAAAAGGTGAGAGTTAAAGACCAAGGGGTCGCTGTTTGAAAAGAAGTCTGTTCATCACGGGTCTCAGTGGATTCGTGGGACAACATATCCAGTCGCGTCTGATGCTCGATGACTCGGCGTGGGAACTGCTGCCTGCCGCTTCACCCTATGACCTGACGGATCCGCAAAGCCTCGTCGACCTCTGGCCGCAATTGCCTGACGCCGTCATTCACCTGGCTGGCCAGACCTTCGTGCCTGAAGCGTTTCGCGACCCGGCCCGCACCTTTGACATCAACCTGCTCGGCACCCTGAACCTGTTGCAGGCGCTCAAGGCCAGAGGTTTCAAGGGCCCGTTCCTGTACGTCAGTTCCGGCGACGTGTACGGTCAGGTCGAAGAGTCCGCACTGCCGATCACCGAACAACAACCGCCCTGCCCGCGCAATCCCTACGCCGTGAGCAAACTGTCCGCCGAATTCCTCAGCCTGCAATGGGGCCTGAGCGAAGGCTGGCCGGTGCTGGTGGCGCGCCCGTTCAACCACATCGGTACCGGGCAGAAAGACAGCTTCGTGATCGCCAGCGCCGCACGGCAGATCAACCGCATCAAGCAGGGGCTGCAAGCGCCGCAACTGGAAGTCGGCGACATCGATGTCACCCGGGACTTCCTCGACGTCGACGACGTGGTTTCGGCCTATTTCGCGCTGCTGGAAAAAGGCACGCCGGGACAGGTGTACAACATTTGCTCAGGCCATGAGCAAAGCATTCGCAGCCTCATCGAGCAGATGGGCGACCTGGCCGAGGTCGAGCTGCAACTGGTTCAGGATCCGGCGCGCCTGCGCCGCGCGGATCAGCGTCGCGTCTGCGGCAGCCATCAACGGCTCGCCCGGACCACAGGATGGACGCCGCAAATCTCTATACAACAATCCCTGCGGGCGATCCTGTCCGACTGGGAGAAGCGAGTACGACAAGAATGACAAAAAGTGCATTGATCACAGGGATCACCGGTCAGGATGGCGCCTATCTGGCCAGACTGTTGCTCGACAAGGGCTACAAGGTTCACGGCCTGGTGGCGCGACGCAGCAGCGACTCGCGCTGGCGCTTGCGGGAAATGGGCGTCGAAGGCGACATCGTATACCTGGACGGCGACATGGCCGACGCCTGCTCGGTGCAGCGCGCAGTCATCAAGTCGGCGCCGGACGAGGTGTATAACCTCGCCGCACAAAGTTTCGTCGCCGCGTCCTGGGATCAACCGGTGACCACCGGCATCGTCGATGGTCTGGGCGTGACTCACCTGCTTGAAGCCATCCGCCAGTTCAGCCCGCACACGCGCTTCTATCAGGCGTCCACCAGCGAAATGTTCGGTCTGATCCAGGCCGAGCAACAGGACGAGAACACCCCGTTCTACCCGCGCAGCCCTTACGGCGTGGCCAAACTCTATGGCCACTGGATCACCGTCAACTACCGCGAAAGCTTCAACCTGCACGCCAGCAGCGGCATCCTGTTCAACCATGAATCGCCACTGCGCGGCATCGAATTCGTGACCCGCAAGGTCACCGACGCCGCCGCCCGGATCAAGCAGGGCAAACAGCAGGAGCTGGCCCTGGGTAACATCGACGCCAAGCGCGACTGGGGCTTTGCCGGCGATTACGTCGAAGCCATGTGGCTGATGCTGCAACAAGACAAGCCTGACGACTTCGTGGTCGCCACCGGCGTCACCACCAACGTGCGCGAGATGTGCCGCATCGCCTTCGATCACGTGGGCCTCAACTACCGCGACTACGTGAAGATCGACCCGGCGTTCTTCCGCCCGGCCGAAGTCGAAGTACTGCTCGGCAACCCGGCCAAGGCTCAGCGCGTGCTGGGCTGGAAACCGAAGACCGACCTGGACACCCTGATCCGCATGATGATGGATGCGGACATGAAACGCGTCGCCAAGGAGTAGGCCATGCTGATCCCCGTGATTCTGTCCGGCGGTGCCGGTACGCGTTTGTGGCCGGTGTCCCGCGAGGGCCATCCGAAGCCGTTCATGACCCTGCCCGACGGTCAGTCGCTGCTGGGCAAGACCTATCGGCGCGCCGCCGGCCTGCTGGACGGCTGGGGCGACATCGTCACGGTGACCAACCGCGAGTACTACTTCCAGAGCAAGGATCACTATCAGGCCGCGCGCCTGTCGCGGCATCGCGGGCACTTCCTGCTCGAGCCCACCGGGCGCAACACCGCCCCGGCCATCGCAGCAGCGGCGCTGTCGCTGCAAGCCCTGCATGGCGATGCGGCCATCATGGTGGTGATGCCCGCCGACCATTTGATCATCGACGAAGACGCACTCAAGCGTGCGGTCGAACACGCGGTCAACCTGGCGAAGGACGGTTATCTGGTGACCTTCGGCGTGGTGCCGACTGCCCCGGAAACCGGCTTCGGCTACATCGAGACCGGCGCCCCGCTGGATGCAAAAGGCGCAGCCAAGGTGCAGCGCTTCGTGGAAAAACCCGACCTGCAAACCGCCACTCACTACCTGGAAAGCGGCAACTTCCTGTGGAATTCGGGGATGTTCTGTTTCTCCATTGCGACTCTGATCGCCGAATTGCAACTGCACGCCCCCGAGCTGCTGGAACAAACCCGCGCCTGCATGGCGGCGAGTGAGCCGCTGGAAACCACCGGTTACCTGCAACAGGAACTCTCTGCGGCGTTGTTCGCCGAAATCACGGACATTTCCATTGATTACGCACTGATGGAGCGCTCGGAAAAGGTCGCGGTCGTGCCTGCCGGTTTCGACTGGAGCGACATCGGGTCGTGGGGTGCGGTCGCCGCGCTGGTGCCGGCCGACGCCGACAACAACCGCGCCAGCGGCGAAGCGATCTTCATCGACAGCCGCAACAACTTCGTCCAGAGCGAAGGCCGGCTGGTGGCCGCCGTGGGTGTGGAAGACCTGATCGTGATCGACACCGCCGACGCTGTTCTCGTCGCGCACGCCGACCGCGCCCAGGATGTGCGGCGGGTCGCCAAGCAGCTCAAGGACAAATCCCACGAAGCCTATCGCCTGCACCGCACGGTCAGCCGTCCGTGGGGCACCTACACCGTGCTTGAAGAAGGCCCGCGCTTCAAGATCAAGCGCATCGTGGTCAAGCCCGGCGGCAAGCTGTCGTTGCAGATGCACCATCACCGCAATGAACACTGGGTGGTGGTCGAAGGCATGGCCAAGGTCACCAACAACGGCAGCGGCACGACCCTGGTGGCGAAGAACGAATCGACGTTCATCGCCGCCGGCCACAAGCATCGTCTGGAAAACCCCGGCGTGATCGACCTGGTGATCATCGAAGTGCAAAGCGGCGAATACCTGGGAGAGGACGACATCGTCCGCTTCGAAGACCAATACGGCAGGACGGTGTGAATGCTGCTTTCCCTGTACCGCTCGCTGCATGACTACCGGGGTTTCATCCTCGGTAGCGTCAAGCGGGAGTTTCAAGCGCGGTACCGCAATTCGCTGTTCGGCGCGCTGTGGACGGTACTCAACCCGCTGTCGATGATCATCGTCTACACCGTGATCTTTTCCCACATCATGCGTGCCCGTCTGCCCGGCGTGGACGACGGCATGGCCTACAGCGTCTACCTGTGCGCCGGGTTGCTGACCTGGGGCCTGTTCTCGGAAATCACCCTGCGCAGCCAGAACATGTTTCTGGAAAACGCCAACCTGCTGAAGAAAATCAGCTTCCCGCGCCTCTGCCTGCCGGTGATCGTGCTGCTCAATGCCGGGATCAATTTCGCGATCATCATCGGCCTGTTTCTCGGTTTCCTGCTGATCACCGGGCGCTGGCCGGGCATGGCGCTGTTGGCACTGGCGCCGCTGCTGGCGCTGCAAGTGCTTTTCTGCGCCGGGCTGGGCATGATCCTCGGCGTGCTCAACGTGTTCTTTCGTGATGTCGGGCAGTTGTTCGCCATCTGCCTGCAATTCTGGTTCTGGCTGACGCCGATCGTGTATCCGCTGAGCATCCTGCCCGAGTGGGTGCAGCGCCTGCTGCAACTCAACCCGTTGACCAACCTGATCGGCAGTTACCAGAACCTGTTTCTCTATGGTCAGTGGCCGGTGTGGAGTTCGCTGCTGCCGGTCTTCGTGATCGGCCTGCTGCTGTGCGCGGTCGGCCTGCGCCTGTTCCGCCGGCGGGTCGGTGAAATGGTGGATGAACTCTGATGGGGCACATACGCGTCACAGGCCTGGGCAAGGCCTACAAGCAGTACCCCACTCGCTGGAGCCGTCTGGCCGAATGGCTGATTCCGTTTTCACCGGTGCGTCACCGCCAGCACTGGGTGCTGCAGGATGTGAATTTCGAAATCGCTCCCGGTAAAGCGGTGGGCATTGTCGGGGTCAACGGTGCCGGCAAAAGCACACTGCTGAAAATGATCACCGGCACCACCCAGCCGACCTGCGGCCAGATTCAGCTCGAGGGCCGGGTCGCGGCTCTGCTGGAATTGGGCATGGGTTTTCACCCGGACTTCACCGGCCGGCAGAACGCCGTGATGGCCGGGCAACTGCTGGGCATGCAGGTCGAAGAGATCGAAACCCTGATGCCGGACATCGAACGTTTCGCGGAAATCGGCGAGGCCATCGATCACCCGGTGCGCACCTATTCCAGCGGCATGCAGATGCGCCTGGCCTTCAGTGTCGCCACCGCGCGCCGCCCGGACATCCTGATCGTCGACGAAGCGCTGTCGGTGGGCGACTCGTATTTCCAGCACAAGAGCTTCGACCGCATCCGCAGCTTCCGCAAGGCCGGCACCACGCTGCTGATCGTGTCCCACGACCGCTCGGCGATCCAGTCGATCTGCGATTCGGCGATCCTGCTCGAAGGTGGCCACGTGGCCATGCACGACAAGCCCGAAGCGGTCATGGATTACTACAACGCCCTGCTCGCCGAACGCGAAGGTCAGAGCGTACGCCAGGAAACACTGCCCGGCGGCCAGGTACAGACCGTGTCCGGCACCGGCGAGGCCGGCATTCTCAGCGTGCGCCTGCTCGATGAGCACGAGCGCTCCATCGATGCCGCCGAAGTCGGCCAGGCGGTGGTGCTGGAGGTGCAGGTCGAAGTCCGTCAGGACATCGAGCGGCTGGTGCTGGGGTTCATGATCAAGGATCGTCTCGGGCAGGCCATGTACGGGATCAACACCCATCGCCAGAACCAGGCCCTGGAAGACCTGCACGCTGGCGAGCGCATTACCTACCGCTTTGCTTTCGTGATGGGGTTGGGCAAGGGCAACTACTCTATAGCCCTGAGCCTCTCACGACTGGACTCCCATCTGGACCGCAATTTCGAATGGCGCGACTACGGGCTGGTGTTCCACGTGATCAACAACCGTCAGGAAGATTTCGTCGGCTGCTCTTGGCTCGGAGCCAGAACATCGATCACCCGGCGTACTGAAGCCCTCGCGGAGCGTGCGCCATGACTCGCCTGCTGGTCGAATGCACCCACGTGTTCCGCCACCCGAAAGTCAATTCGGGCATTCAGCGGGTGGTGCGCAACGTCATCAAGCAATTGCCGCCGAGCGCGGAAGGGGTCGAGTGTGTGCCGGTGGTCCTGCTCAAGGGCAAGCTGTACCGCGTGACGCGCCTGGCGCCACTGGACTCGCCGCTGTTCAACGCCATCGTCACGTTCGGCGAGCGCCTGGAACGACTGGCCCATCGTTTCTGGCAACTGCATCAGCGCCTCGACAGCCGTTGCCGGAGCAAACTGACGCGACGTGCTCTATACGTCGGCTATCGTCTGGCTTCGTTCGGTCTGTTCGGCATTCCGCTGCGGCTGGTCGAACAGGTCAATCGCTATCAGTTGCCCCAGCGCTGCGAGCCTTTGCAACACCGGCCGGGCGATCAACTGGTGTTGCTGGATTCGTCCTGGCACTCGGACTTTTTCCTGCATGCCGAACGGCTCAAACGCGAAGGCGTGGGCATCGTCGCAGTGATCTACGACCTGATTCCCCTGACCCACCCGCAGTTTTACGACACGCGGCTGGTGCAGGTTTTCAGCGAATGGTTCGACTGGATTACCCGAACTGCCGACGGCTATCTGGCGATTTCCGCCACGGTGCGCGATCAGGTTCGCGAGGAAGTGCAGCGCCGCCTCGGTTCGGCACAGGTCGAGAAACGCTGGTTCGACTACTTCCACCTCGGGTCGGAACTCGATCTGCAGAGCGTCGAAGCCGCTGTCGAGCCGCGCCTGGAACGCCTGTTCGCCACACCGGAGCCGGTGTTCCTGATGGTCAGCACCATCGAGCCACGTAAAAACCACGACTATCTTCTGGATGCCTTCGAACGCGCCTGGGCAGCCGGTTCGAACGCACGCCTGTGCATCGCCGGACGCATCGGCTGGAAGTGCGACGCCCTGCTCGCCCGGGTGCGCAACCATGCCGAACTGAACCGGCGCCTGTTCATGTTCAACGACCTGAGCGACACCAGCCTGGAACACGCCTATGCCCATTCCAGCGCCTTGGTGTTCCCGTCCTTCGTCGAAGGCTTCGGCCTGCCGCTGGTGGAGGCCATGCAGCGCGGATTGCCGGCCATGGGCAGCGACATTGCGGTGTTCCGTGAAATCGGCGGTGAGTTCATGGCCTATTTTGATTTGCACGATCCGCAACAGCTCGCCGGACTGGTCATGGCCTTCGAGCGCAGTGGCCAATTCCCCGCCGCCCGCGATGTGACCGAGTGGCAATGGATCGGCTGGCGCGAAGCCAGTCAGCAACTGGCCGAACGCACCGCACGCCATGTGCTGCAGGCGCCTGCGACGCAAGCGAGGTCCCATGCGCATAGCCCTTAACGCGCGGATTCTCCAGGCGCCACGCACCGGGATCGGTCACTACGTCGCCGAACTGGTGAACGCCTTGCACACCGAGACCGATATCGACGTGGCGCTGTTTCACGGCTGGGGCTGGAGTTCGCAGCTGCCGGAAGCGGCAATGCCCGGTTACTCGCGCCTGACCCCGATGCTGCGCAAGATCCCCGGTGCCTATCAGGCACGCCGCTGGCTGGAGCAGAAACGCTTCGATCAGGGTCGTACAACCGACATCGACCTGTACCACGAACCGAGCCTGTGGCCGCTGGCCTTCGACGGCCCGACCGTGATCACCCTGCACGACCTCACGCACCTGCATTTCCCGGACACCCAACCGCAGGCACGGCTGAGGGAAATCGAGCGGCGCCTGGCCGACGGCCTCCAGCAAGCGCGGGTGATTCTGACCGATTCGCAAGCCATCGCCGACGAAGCACAACGCTATTTCGGACTGCCTGCCGAGCGCTTCGTGGTGGCGCCCTTGGGTGTCGCCGAGCGTTTTCATCCGCGCGAACCGCAAGCCATCGACGCGGTGCTCAAGGCCCATGCCGTGGAGGCGCGGGAGTATTTCCTGTGCGTCGGCACCCTGGAGCCGCGCAAGAACCTGAGCCTGGCCCTGCGCGCCCACGCGCGATTGCCCGAAGCCGTGCGCCAGCGTTTTCCGCTGTTGATCGTCGGCATGGCCGGCTGGCAGCGCGAACAGTTCAGTGAGGAATTGCGTCAGGCCCTGGCCAGCGGTCATGTGTGCCTGCTCGGCTACTTGCCCGATGAGCAGGTCGCGCAATTGCTGGCCGGCGCCCGGGCGCTGGTTTTTCCCTCGTTGTATGAAGGTTTTGGCCTGCCGGTGCTGGAAGCGATGGCCAGTGGCACGCCGGTGGTGGTCACTCGCTCATCGGCAATGCCGGAAGTGGCGGGGGCTGCCGGAAACTATATTGAAGCTGACGATGCGGACGGTTTGCGCGATGCGCTGAGCCGCCTGATCGACGATCAAGCGCATTGGCAGGCATGCCGGGAAGCCGGATTGCAGCAGGCACGGCTTTTTTCCTGGAAGCGTTGCGCGCAGGCCACGGCCGGCGCCTACCGCCAGGCTTTGGGAGGTTGAATGCGAGTTCTTCATTTTTTCAAGACGTACCTGCCTGACTCGGTCGGTGGCATCGAGCAAGTGATCTTCCAGCTCTGCGAAAGCGGCGCCCAGCACGGTATCGAAGGCCAGGTGCTGACCCTCAGCGCCAATCCCGAGCCTGCGGTGCTGCAACTGGGCCAGCACGAAGTGCATCGCGCCAGGCTCGACATCCAGTTCGCCTCCACCGGTTTTTCCTGGAGCGTGTTCAAGCAGTTTCGCGAACTGGCCGCCGAAGCCGACGTGATCAACTATCACTTCCCGTGGCCGTTCATGGACCTGGTGCATTTCGCCAGCGCCGTGAACAAACCGAGCGTGGTGACTTACCACTCGGACATCATTCGCCAGAAGAACCTGCTCAAGCTCTACCGTCCGCTGATGAACCGCTTCCTCGCCAGCGCCGACCGGATTGTCGCGGCCTCGCCGAATTACCTGCATACCAGCGATGTGTTGCAGCAGTTCCAGGACAAGACCCGCGTCATCCCCTATGGCCTGAACAAGGCCGGTTATCCACAGCCCGACGTCGAGCGCATGAACCGCTGGCGCCAGCAGCTTGGGGATAAGTTTTTCCTGTTTGTCGGGGTGATGCGCTACTACAAGGGCCTGCACATCCTGCTCGATGCCTTGAAAGACGTGGACTACCCGGTGGTGATCGTCGGCGCCGGCCCGCTGGAACAGGAACTGCACGCCCAGGCCGCTGCGCTGGGGCTGCGCAACATCCATTTCCTCGGGCGGGTGAGCGATGAAGACAAGGTCGCCCTGCTGCAACTGAGCTACGCCATCGTCTTCCCGTCGCACCTGCGTTCGGAAGCGTTCGGCATTTCCTTGCTGGAAGGCGCGATGTACGGCAAGCCGATGATCTCCAGCGAGATCGGCACCGGCACCAGTTACATCAACATCCACAACGAAACCGGACTGGTGGTGCCGCCGAGTCATCCACAGGCGTTTCGCGAAGCGATGCGCACCCTGTGGGAAAACCCGACCCGCGCCGCCGAAATGGGCATCAAGGCTGAAGCCCGTTACCGGCAGTTATTCACAGCCGACGAAATGGGCCGCAAGTGGACCGAGCTGTATCAGGAACTGCTGGAGGAAAAGGCGCTGTCCTACGCCTGATCCTCTACAGATCCAGCACCAGCGGCTGGGCACTTTGCGCCGGCACCGCACAGCAGATCAGCACCTGCCCTTCCTCCGGCACTTCGGCCGGGGGCTGTGGATAATTCACCGCGCCGCTGATCAACCGCGTCTTGCACGTGCCGCATGAACCTCCGCGACAGCTGAACTCGGGGCGCAATCCACGGCTTTCCGCCAGCTCCAGCAGACTTCCGCCCTCGGGCTGCCACCGCGCTTCCTTGGCCGAACGCTCGAAGACCACCGGCACCGAGGAGGTGGCGGCCGGCAGTTGTTCGATCACGATGGCGTCCGGATCGGCCTGGCGTTTGAGGGTCGAAGGGCCAAAGGTTTCGGCGTGGATCTGATCGTCGCGCACGTCCAGTTCACGCAGGCTGTCGTAAAGGCCCTGGGTAAAACCGCCGGGGCCGCAGAGCACAAAATCGATCTGATCAAATTCGTCGATAAGGTTCCTCAACAACGCACCGTCGATGCGCCCGTGCAGATCGTAATCCTCGCCTTCCACCAGATCGGGCTCGGGCTGGCTGAGCAGGCGCAACACCCGCACCGCATCGCCGGCGTCCTCCAGCAAGCGGTCCAGTTCCGCGCGAAACGGCTGGTCGGCAAGGCTGCGGGAACTCTGGATCAGCCAGGTCGGACGAATCCACCGGGTGCGCAGGCCCTGATACACCACCTCGCGCAGCATCGACAGCAACGGCGTGATCCCGACCCCGGCTGCGAGCAGAACCAAGGGCCGGCGCTCCAGCGGCGCCACGGTGAAATGCCCTTGAGGCGAACGCGCTTCCAGTACATCACCGACGCGCACCTGATCGTGCAGGTGGGTCGATATCCGCCCTTCACGTTTCACGCTGATCCGGAAGAAGTCGTCCGACGGAGCGCCAGACAGACTGTAAGTGCGGATGAACACCTCGCCATCGAGATTGAAGCGCAACGGCAAGTGCTGCCCGGCCTGGAACACCGGCAGACCGGCACCGTCCACGGGTTCGAGGTAGAACGAACGAATGTGTCGGCTCTGCGCTTCAATCCGCGCCACCCGCAGCGGCCGCCAGCTGTCACCCAGGGCCTGCGCCTGCAAACGGGCATCGGCCTGGGCCCAGGTACCGGTCAGCAGACTGGTCGGCGACATGCCGTCGAAGCGCCAGCGCAGGGCCAACGCGCCCGGACGCCGCACCGCTTTTTCCACCTCGAACGTCCACAACCGCTCGGCGCCCTGGAAGGCTGCGATCTGCGGCCCTTCGAGAATGACCTCCGTGCGGCCGCTGAGCTGCAGCACGTCACCTGTGGAAAAGTCGATGAACAGCAAGCCGGCCCGGGGATTGAGCAGCAGGTTGCCGAGGGTGTTGAAATGCAGGTTGCCGGCAAAGTCCGGGATGGTCAGGCGATTGCCTTCCACCCGCACGAAACCGGCCTGGCCGCCACGATGGGAAACATCCACCGAGCGCTCGCCGTCGACATCGACGTAGCTGGCGACAAAGAAGGTGTCGGCGGTTTCGATCAGCGCGACCGCCGCGTCATCGAGCCCGTCGAAATGTTCGGCGCGGCGGGTCTGCGGATCAGTCAGCGGCACCCGCTGGAACTGGCGTAACTGTATGTACTGCGGGCAGTTGCCGAAGGATTGATCGACCGTCAAATCGAAACCGCTCGCGCCAAGATTTCCGATGTGGCCATTGAGGCGATTGCGCCGACGGGTGTGCAACTCGATGCCCAGCAGGCCAATCGCCGCGCCGTTCTGCAACTGCGCGGGGTCATCGGCAGCGGGCAAACTGTCGAAGTGCAATTGCGTCGGCTCGGGAGAGTGAGCGAAACCCGGCTCGCCCTCCAATACGCTGGCCCATGGACGGCCCTCGGCATCCACCGCGCCGAACAGCATGAAGGGCAATTGCTGATAGAACTGGCGATGCTGATCCGGCATCCAGGTGCGAATCACCTTGCGACCGAATTCCTCCATGCGCTCGGCAACACCGACCTGCGCTTGCAGTTGCCGCTCGCCGGCGTGCCAGGGTGAACGTTCCATGACGACCTCTCCCCCACGCCAGCGGCGCAGTCTGGACGATGAACCTCAAGCCGTGGCTTGCAGACCGGCAACGGTGCGTGGCATCGCGACGAAACCGGGCAATGCTTCAATCCGCGCCAGCCAGGCGCGCACATTGGCGTAGTCGTCCAGCGACACATTGCCTTCCGGCGCATGGGCGATGTAGCTGTAGGCCGAGACGTCGGCGATGGTCGGCTCGCTGCCGACCAGGAACGGAGTCTTGCCCAGTTCCAGATCCATCACCTTCAGCAGGTTGTGCGCACGGGTGATCGCTTCATCGGCATTCAGCTTCGCCCCGAACACCGTGACCAGCCGCGCTGCTGCCGGGCCAAAGGCAATCGGCCCGGCCGCCGCCGACAGCCAGCGCTGGACCCGCGCCGCACCGACCGGGTCGTCTGGCAGCCAGCGACCGTTACCGTACTTCTGCGCCAGATACACCAGAATTGCATTGGAATCGGCCAGCACCACGCCGTTGTCATCAATGGCCGGTACTTGCCCGAAGCTGTTGATCGCCAGGTATTCGGGTTGTTTGTGCTCGCCCTTGGCCAGATCGACGAAGATCAGTTCGGTCGGCAATTGCAGCAGTGACAGCATCAGCTCGACCCGGTGGGCGTGGCCGGAACGCGGGAAGTTGTAGAGTTTGATCGCTTGCATGGTCGACTCCGCTGGACGTTTGCGTCGCCCGATATGGGCGACAACCGTGGCAGCCATCTTCCGCCTATCGCGAAAACAACAGAATCACCAGCAAACGCAATCCATTATTTCATTGGATGAAATAACGCCGCGTTTTTCAGGGCCGGATGTTCGCGCAAGGCGTTCACGGCGTAGTCGACAAAACTGCGCACCCGGGTCGGCGCCTTGCGCCCACCCTGATACACGACATGGATTGGCAGCGGCGGCAACTCGTACTCGGCGAGGACGATTTCCAGCTCCCCGGAAGCGATCTTGCCGGCGACCTGATAAGACAGCACCCGTGTCAGTCCGAGCCCCAGACAAGCGGCGGTGATTGCCGCCTGATTGCCGGTGACCACCAGCCGCGGCTCGGGGCGGACGACCAAGGGCTCACCGTCCTCCAGAAACGGCCAGTTGCGCAGTTGACCGATGGACGAGGTCGCCACCACCGGAGCGCCGGCCAGTGCCTGTGGATGGGTTGGCCGACCGTGAATGGCAAAATACCCCGGCGAGCCGCAGATCACCCGGCGCACCTCGCCTACCCGAATCGCATGCTGATTGCTGTCCGGCAAATCACCGATGCGGATCGCCACATCCACGCCTTCCTCGACCATGCTCACCACGCGATCCAGCAGCAAGGCGTTGATGGAAACGTCCGGGTATTGCGTCAGATAACCCGCCATCACCGGTGTGACAAACAACTCGCCGAACAGCACCGGCGCCGTCACCGTCAATTGCCCACGGGGCTGGGTGTGGCTGCCGGCGGCGGAGTCTTCCGCTTCCTGCACCTCGGCAAGAATCCTCCGACAGTCTTCCAGGTAACGCTGGCCCGCCTCGCTCAGATGCACGCTGCGGGTGGTGCGAATCAGCAACTGCGTACCGATCCGCTGCTCCAGCGCCGCCACTGCCCGGGTGACGCTGGCCGCCGACAGCCCCAAGCGCCGCGCGGCAGCGGAAAAGCCCTGTTCCTGAGCAACGGCCGCGAAGACCTGCATTTCCTGGAAGCGATCCATGGTGTCCCCGAAGTGGATGAAAACCGCCTCGCATTATAGGCAGCCCACGGAGCTCAACGGACATGGCCAAACGACCGCCGATCCAGAATTGATATTTTTATTTTCAGTTGTATTGATGAATGATTTATTTCGTGTCATTTATAGCCTCGCCGATCACAGGAATGATCCAGCGCGCCACCCCGGATGGCGGGCACCTGTTTTCCTAACGCCCTCCCAGGAGTCGACAAAATGAACAAGACAGAACTTCTAGGTGCGCTGGCGCTGTGCGCATTCAGCTTCATGGCCCATGCCGATGAAGACAGCTTGCGTATCGGTATCGAAGCCGCCTACCCACCCTTTTCCTACAAAACGCCGGAAGGCAATGTCAGCGGCTTCGACTACGACATCGGCAACGCCTTGTGCGAAGAGATGAAGGTCAAGTGCGAGTGGGTGATTCAGGAGTTCGACGGCATGATTCCGTCGCTCAAGGTGCGCAAGATCGATGCCGTGCTGTCGTCGATGTCGATCACCGAAGACCGGATGAAGTCGGTCGACTTCAGCAAAAAGTACTACCACACACCTGGCAAGTTCGCGATGAAGGCCGGCAGCGTGATCAACGACCCGCTGGTAGACCTCAAGGGCAAGAAACTCGGCGTACAACGCTCTTCGACCTATGACCGGTTTGCCACCGAGCAACTGGAAAAGGCCGGAGTCGTCGTGGTGCGTTACGGCTCGCAGAACGAAGCGTTCCTCGACCTCGCTTCGGGTCGCCTGGACGCCACCCTCGCCGACATCGTCAACACCGACGAAAGCTTCATCAAGACACCCGCCGGGCAAGGTTTCGCCCTGACCGGGCCGGACATCAACGACCCGAAATACTTCGGTCGCGGCGCCGGGATCGCGCTGCGCAAGGGTGACGTCGCCAACGCTGCGCGCCTGAACGCGGCCATCGACGCCATCCGCGCCAACGGCAAATACCAGCAAGTGATGGGCAAGTATTTCGCCTTCGATATCTACGGCGAATAAACCGTCGCCTCCGCCCGGCGCCGGCCCGCTGCGGGCGCCCTTCGGTCTTGTCTTGCGCGCTTTCGGGCGCACGCTTGAGGAACTTCATCATGCTCCACGGCTACGGATCGAGCATTCTCGATGGTGCCTGGCTGACCATCAACCTGGCCCTGACCTCCATGTCGCTGGCCATTGCCCTGGGCCTGATCGGCGCGGCGTTTCGCCTGTCGCCGCTGAAATGGCTGGCCATGCTCGGAGAGGGCTACACCACCCTGATTCGCGGCATTCCCGATCTGGTGCTGATCCTGCTGATCTTCTATGGCGGCCAGGATCTGGTGAACCGCATTGCACTGGCGTGCGGCTACACCCGCTACATCGACATCAACCCGTTCATTGCCGGCGTCTGCACCATGGGTTTCATTTTTGGTGCCTATCTCTCGGAAACCTTTCGCGGCGCGTTCATGGCCATCCCCAAGGGTCAGGCGGAAGCCGGTGCGGCCTACGGCATGCGCGGCACGCAAGTGTTCTGGCGGATTCTGGTGCCGCAGATGATTCGCTTCGCCATCCCGGGGTTCACCAACAACTGGCTGGTGCTGACCAAATCCACCGCGCTGATTTCGGTCATCGGCCTGCAGGACATGATGTTCAAGGCCAAGAACGCCGCCGACGCCACCCACGAGCCGTTCACGTTTTTCATCGCGGTGGCGGCGCTGTACCTGATGCTCACCAGCCTGTCGCTGCTGGTGCTGCGTGCTCTGGAAAAACACTATTCGGTCGGCATCAAAGCCGCCGAGTTGTGAGGAGAACCTGCCGATGATTCTCGACTACAACCTGATTTGGGAAAACCTGCCGCTGTATCTCGACGGCGCCTTGTTGACCCTAAAAGTCCTGCTGATTTCCCTGAGCCTCGGGCTGGTTCTGGCGGTTCCGTTGGCGCTGATGCGGGTGTCGCGCTCGCCGCTACTCAGCTTCCCCGCGTGGCTCTATACCTATGTGATTCGCGGCACGCCGATGCTGGTGCAACTGTTCCTGATCTATTACGGCCTGGCGCAGTTCGAATCGGTGCGCCAAAGCGCGCTCTGGCCTTACCTCTCCAGCGCCACGTTCTGTGCCTGTCTGGCATTCGCCATCAATACCAGTGCCTACAGCGCGGAATTGCTGGCGGGCAGCCTGAAATCCACGTCCCACGGTGAAATCGAAGCCGCCCGGGCGATGGGCATGTCCCGCCTGACCCTGTACCGCCGCATCCTGCTGCCATCGGCCTTGCGCCGGGCACTGCCGCAGTACAGCAACGAAGTGCTGATGATGCTGCAAACCACCAGCCTGGCCTCGATCGTCACGCTGGTGGATATCACCGGCGCGGCGCGCACGGTGAGCTCGCGGTTCTATATGCCGTTCGAAGCGTTCATCACCGCCGGCCTCGTTTACCTCGCCCTGACTTTCATTCTGGTGCGCCTGTTCAAGCTGGCCGAACGCCGCTGGCTGGCCTACCTGGCACCGCGCAAGCACTAAGGAGCTGACATGGAAAAGATTCAATACCTGTTGCCGTGGAGCGCTTCGGGCACCGAGCGGACACTGTCGGTATTCCGGTTTGGCGCCGGCCCGCGCAAGGCGTACATCCAGGCCTCCCTGCATGCCGACGAGCTGCCGGGGATGCGCGTGGCCGTCGAGCTCAAGCGCCGCCTGCTGGAACTGGAAGCACAGGGTCGCCTGAACGGCGTGATCGAGCTGGTGCCGATGGCCAACCCGATCGGCATCGCCCAGATGTTCCAGGCCACCCATCAAGGTCGCTTCGAGTTCGCCAGCGGCAAGAACTTCAATCGCGACTTCCCGGAGCTGGCCGAAGCCGTGGCGCCATTGCTCAAAGGCCAGTTGGGCGATGATGCCGAGGCCAACGTCGCGCTGATCCGCCGCGCCTTGATCGACACCCTCGCCGACATGCCGCCACCGGCCTCGGAACTCGATGGCCTGCGTCGCCTGTTGCTGCAACATGCCTGCGACGCCGATGTGGTGCTCGACCTGCACTGCGATTTCGAGTCGGTGATGTTGCTCTACACCATGCCGCAACACTGGGGGCGCCTGCATTCACTGGCCGCACGCCTCGGTGCCGAGGTCACGCTGCTGGCCGAGGATGCCGGCGGCAGTGCTTTCGACGAGGCTTGCGCGGTGCCGTGGCTGCGGCTGACCGAGCTGTTCCCGGAAGCCAATATTCCCTTGGCCTGCGCGGCGACCACCATCGAATTGCGCGGCATGGCCGACACTGAACGCGAACCATGCACCCACAGTGCGCAGGCAATTCTCGGCTATCTCGCCGAGCAGGGATTGATCAGCGGTGAATGGCCGCCAGCACCGTCGAGCCGTTGCGAAGCGATGCCGTTCGCCGGCGCGCAATACGCCTGTGCGCCGCATCCGGGCGTGGTCAGTTTCCTGCAGCCGCTGGGCGCGCGGGTCAAGGTCGGCGATCCGCTGTTCGAAGTCCATGACCCGCTCAACGACCGTCACAGCATCGTCCGCGCCTGCACCGACGGCGTGCTCTATGCCCGCGAACGCCTGCGTTTTGCCCAGCCCGGTCTGTGGCTGGCCAAGGTCGCCGGTTTCACCCCTATTCGCCAGGGCCGCTTGCTCAGCGACTGATGCCAGAGAGTTCAAATCATGTACAAACTTGAAATTCAGGACCTGCACAAAAGCTACGGCGCCCACCAGGTGCTCAAGGGCGTGTCCCTGCAGGCCCAGGCCGGCGACGTGATCAGCATCATCGGCTCCAGTGGTTCAGGCAAAAGCACCTTCCTGCGTTGCATCAACCTGCTGGAGCAACCCAACGCCGGCAGCATCGTGCTCAATGGCGAGCCACTGAAACTGGTGGCCAACAAACTGGGCGGCCTCAAGGCCGCCGAACCCCGGCAGTTGCAACGCATGCGTTCACGGCTGTCGATGGTGTTTCAGCACTTCAATCTGTGGTCGCACATGAGCGCCCTTGAAAACGTCATGGAAGCCCCGGTGCATGTGCTGGGCGTGGGCAAGAAAGAGGCCCGGGAAAAGGCCGAGCACTATCTGAACAAAGTCGGCGTGGCCCATCGCAAGGATGCCTGGCCCGCCCACATGTCAGGTGGCGAACAGCAACGGGTAGCGATTGCCCGCGCACTGGCCATGGAACCGGAAGTGATGCTGTTCGACGAGCCGACTTCGGCGCTCGATCCCGAGCTGGTGGGTGAAGTGCTCAAGGTCATGCAGGATCTCGCCCAGGAAGGCCGCACCATGGTGGTCGTGACCCACGAAATGGGCTTCGCCCGTGAGGTTTCCAATCAACTGGTGTTCCTGCACAAAGGGCGGGTCGAGGAGCGCGGAGATCCGCGTGAGGTGCTGGTCAATCCGCAGTCCGAACGCCTGCAGCAGTTCCTCGCCGGCAGCCTGAAGTAAGCCCCCGCGCGCGGCGTTGTCCTGCAACGGTTGGCTTCGGATACACTCCAGCCAACCTTGTCAGGCGCAGCCCTTCTCTCACTTTCAGGAACTGTTGATCCGGATATGCCCAGCTCATCGAAAGACACCACGGTCTATGCCGCACCGGTCATGCGCAAACTGGCGGAAATCGTTGCCGATCTGCCGCCGTCACTGCGCAAGGTGGCTGATTTCATCCTGCGTCATCCGCTGAAAGCTGCGACGCTGACTATCGAGGAGATGGCCCACGAAACATCGACCTCGCCGGCCGCCGTCAACCGACTGGCTAAGGCGATGGACCTCGGTGGCTACATGGGCATGAGGGCTGAACTGGTAGCGACGTTGCAGCAGATGGTGTCGCCGGTCGACAAGCTGCGCAATGAACTGGCCCATCGTCCGGGCGGGGCGTTCGGCCTGCATGAACAGATCGAGAGTGCCAGCAGCAACCTCGCCACGACGGCGACCAACAACCATGCCGAAGCCTTCGAAGCGTTCGTCACCCGGCTGACCACCGCGCGCAAGATCTACATCCTCGGGTTCGGCAACAGCGTCTATTTCGCCGGCCTCGCCGCCTCGACCCTGATGCCGTTCTGCGCCGACGCCACCGCCATCAGCATGGAGGGCGGCAACGAAAACGCTGCGTACCGACTGGCCGCGATCACCGATCAGGATGTGTTGCTGGCGATTTCCCTGCCGCGTTATTCCCTGGATACGCTGCAGCTGGCCCGATTCGCCAACGAACGCGGCGCGTCGGTACTGGCCATCACCGACTCACCGGCCTCGCCGCTCACCGGCATTGCCGAGCATGTGTTGTTTGCGCCTTGCGATCATCCGGTGCTGACCAGCTCCAACGTGGCCATGCTGGCATTGATCGAGGGACTGGTGGCGGGCGTGATGGCGCGCAACAAGGAAGCGGTCAAGCTGGCGACCGAGCTGACCGAAAGCGTGATGTCTTACCTGCACATCCCCAACGGCAGCAAATTGCCGAAGAAGTGATGCGTGAAAGGGACGCCGGCCAATCCCGAGCGTCCCTTCGATCAGATCAGGACTGAGAAACCGGCTGATCGCCGGTCACCTGCGCAGCCTGTCCGGCTGCCGGCTTGACCCACGTCAGATACGCCAGCACCAGCAACCCGATCCAGACCACACCGACGATCAACGCGGCCTGGGTGTCCGGGAAGTAACCCAGCACGCCGAACACGAACAACATGAAAGCAATCGCCGCCATCGGTGCATACGGCCAGAACGGTACCGGGAATTTCAGTTGCGCCACCTGCTCGGCTGTCATGGAACGACGCATGGCCACCTGGGTGAACAGAATCATCAGCCAGACCCACACCGTGGCGAAGGTCGCGATGGAAGCGATCAGCAGGAACACGTTTTCCGGGATCAGGTAGTTCAGCAACACGCCCAGCAACAGCGCGCAGCTCATCACGATCACCGTCAGCCACGGCACGCCATTGCGCGACAGGCGCGCAAAGCCTTTCGGTGCATGCCCTTGCTGAGCCAGGCCGTACATCATCCGGCCTGCACCGAAGATATCGCTGTTGATCGCGGACACCGCCGCCGAGATCACCACGATGTTCAGAATGGTGGCCGCCGAGCTGATGCCCAGGTGGTCGAAGATCTGCACGAACGGACTGCCCTGGCTGCCGATCTGCTGCCACGGGAAGATCGACATCAGCACCAGCATCGTCAGCACGTAGAACAGCAGGATGCGCATCGGCACGGCGTTGATCGCCTTGGGCAATACACGGTGCGGGTCCTTGGCTTCACCGGCGGTCACACCGATGATTTCGATGCCGCCGAAGGCAAACATTACCACGGCAAACGAGGCGATCAGGCCGCCCACGCCATTGGGCATGAATCCGCCCTGGGTCCACAGGTTGCTGATATCGGTGGCCTGACCGGGAGCGGTGCTGATGCCGAACAGCATGATGCCGAAGCCGCCGAGGATCATTGCGACGATGGCCGCGACCTTGAGCAACGACAGCCAGAACTCCATTTCACCGAAGACTTTGACGTTGCACAGGTTCAGCCCGCCGACCACCGACACGATGCCGAGTACCCAGATCCAGCGCGAGACTTCCGGAAACCAGAACCCCATGTAGATGCCGAACGCCGTCACGTCGGCCATGCCGACGATGACCATTTCGAACGCGTAGGTCCAACCGAGAATGAAGCCCGCCATGGGGCCGAGATAAGTGCTTGCATACTGCCCGAACGAGCCGGCGACCGGGTTGTGCACCGCCATCTCGCCGAGGGCGCGCATGACCATGAACACCGCCGCGCCACCGATCAGGTAAGCGAGCAGAACGGCGGGACCGGCCATCTGGATGGCCGAGGCAGAACCGTAGAACAGCCCGGTTCCGATCGCCGATCCCAGGGCCATGAAGCGAATGTGTCGGGCCGAGAGCCCGCGTTTCAAACCTTTTGCTGACTGCTGCATTTTTCGTCCTTATTTATTTTTATTCGACGCAAAAATCGAAACGCCAACAGGCCGGCCTCCACGCAGAGTGGAAGACAGCCTGTTGGCGATGAGGCACTTACAGACTCGGCAGCAGGTTCGCCGGCACCAGATCATTCAGCGTGCGCGACGCCAGCAGTTCGGTCGCGGCATTGATGTCCGGCGCAAAGAAGCGGTCCTTCTCGTAGAACGGCACTTCGCGACGCAGGATTCCCCGGGCCTTTTCCAGTTTGGTCGAGGTCTTCAGGCCGTTGCGCAGGTCCAGACCCTGCACCGCCGCCAGCCATTCCACCGCCAGAATGCCGCGCGTGTTCTCGGCCATTTCCCACAGGCGCTTGCCGGCGGCCGGGGCCATGGAGACGTGGTCTTCCTGGTTGGCGGAGGTCGGCAGACTGTCCACCGAGTGCGGGTGAGCCAATGCCTTGTTCTCGCTGGCCAGGGCCGCAGCGGTCACCTGGGCGATCATGAAACCGGAGTTCACCCCGCCATTGGCCACCAGGAACGGCGGCAGTTGCGACATGTGCTTGTCCATCATCAGCGAAATGCGGCGCTCACTCAGCGAGCCGATTTCGGCGATGGCCAGCGCCATGTTGTCAGCGGCCATAGCGACTGGTTCGGCGTGGAAGTTGCCGCCGGAAATCACGTCGCCTTCAGCCGCAAACACCAGTGGATTGTCGGAGACGGCGTTGGCCTCGATGACCAGCACTTCGGCAGCCTGACGGAACTGGGTCAGACAGGCGCCCATGACTTGCGGCTGGCAACGCAGCGAGTACGGGTCCTGGACCTTTTCGCAGTTCTGGTGCGAGTCGGAGACTTCGCTGCGCTCACCGAGCAGATCACGGTAAGCGGCAGCGGTATCGATCTGGCCTTTCTGACCACGGGCGGCGTGGATGCGCGCATCGAATGGCGAACGCGAACCCAATACCGCTTCCACCGTCAGACCGCCCAGCGCCAGCGCGCCGGCGAACAGGTCTTCACCTTCAAACAGGCCGCGCAGCGCGAATGCGGTGGAAACTTGCGTACCGTTGAGCAGCGCCAGACCTTCTTTCGCCGCCAAAGTCAGCGGGGTCAGACCGGCGACTTTCAGCGCCTCGGTGGCTTCCATCCACTCGCCCTTGTAGCGCGCCTTGCCCTCGCCCAGCAGCACCAGCGACATGTGCGCCAATGGCGCGAGGTCGCCGGAGGCACCGACCGAACCTTTCAACGGAATGTGCGGGTAAACCTCGGCGTTGATCAGCGCGATCAGCGCATCGATCACCACGCGGCGGATACCGGAGAAACCACGGCTCAGGCTGTTGACCTTGAGCACCATGATCAGGCGCACCAGCTCATCGCTGATCGGCTGGCCGACGCCGGCGGCGTGGGACAGCACCAGCGAACGCTGGAGGTTTTCCAGGTCTTCGCTGGCGATGCGGGTCGAGGCCAGCAGGCCGAAACCGGTGTTGATGCCGTAGGCGGTGCGGTTCTCGGCGAGGATCTGCTCGACGCAGGCGACGCTGGCTTCGATCTGTGCAGCAGCGCTGTAGTCGAGGGTCAGTTTGACCGGGTGCTGGTAGACAGCACGCAGTTGCGACAGGCTCAGTTGGCCAGGGATCAGGTTCAGTGCAGTCATGTTCAGGCTCCTTTAACCGAAGTAATCATTGGCAGGTTCAAACCCTGCTCCTTGGCGCAGTCGATGGCGATCTGGTAACCGGCATCGGCGTGACGCATCACACCGGTGCCCGGGTCGTTGTGCAGCACGCGAGCGATACGCTCGGCCGCTTCATCCGTACCGTCGCAGACGATCACCATGCCCGAGTGTTGCGAGAAGCCCATGCCGACGCCGCCGCCGTGGTGCAGGGACACCCAGGTCGCGCCGCTGGCAGTGTTGAGCAGGGCGTTGAGCAGTGGCCAGTCGGAGACGGCGTCGGAACCATCCTGCATCGATTCGGTTTCACGATTCGGGCTAGAGACCGAGCCGGAGTCGAGGTGGTCGCGGCCGATGACGATCGGGGCCGACAATTCGCCGCGACGGACCATTTCGTTGAACGCCAGACCGAGTTTGGCGCGCTGGCCCAGGCCGACCCAGCAGATCCGTGCCGGCAGACCCTGGAAGCTGATGCGCTCGCGGGCCATGTCCAGCCAGTTGTGCAGGTGGGCGTCGTCCGGGATCAATTCTTTGACCTTGGCGTCGGTCTTGTAGATGTCCTGCGGATCACCCGACAGCGCCGCCCAGCGGAACGGACCGATGCCACGGCAGAACAGCGGACGGATGTAGGCCGGTACGAAACCCGGGAAGTCGAAAGCGTTTTCCACGCCCTCTTCCTGGGCCATCTGGCGAATGTTGTTGCCGTAGTCGAAGGTCGGGATGCCTTGCTTCTGGAAATCCAGCATGGCTTTGACGTGGACGGCCATCGATTGCTTGGCAGCCTTGATCACCGCGGCCGGTTCGGTCTTGGCGCGGGCGCGGTATTCGTCCCAGGTCCAGCCGGCCGGCAGGTAGCCGTTGAGCGGATCGTGGGCGCTGGTCTGGTCGGTGACCATGTCCGGACGCACACCGCGACGAACCAGTTCCGGGAGGATTTCGGCGGCGTTACCCAGCAGCGCGATGGAAATCGCTTTGCCTTCCTTGGTGTATTTCTCGATGCGGGCCAAGGCGTCGTCGAGGTCTTTGGCCTGCTCGTCGACGTAACGGCTTTTCAGGCGGAAATCGATGCTGACCTGCTGGCATTCGATGTTCAGCGAGCAGGCACCGGCCAGGGTTGCAGCCAGAGGCTGAGCGCCGCCCATGCCGCCGAGGCCGGCGGTCAGAACCCAGCGGCCCTTGAGGTCGGAGTTGTAATGCTGGCGACCGGCTTCAACGAAGGTTTCGTAAGTGCCCTGGACGATGCCCTGGCTGCCGATGTAGATCCAGCTGCCGGCGGTCATCTGGCCGTACATGGCCAGGCCCTTGGCGTCGAGTTCGTTGAAGTGTTCCCAGGTCGCCCAGTGCGGCACCAGGTTGGAGTTGGCGATCAGCACGCGCGGGGCGTTGCTGTGGGTCTTGAACACGCCGACCGGTTTGCCGGACTGCACCAGCAAGGTCTCGTCGTCGTTCAGGTTGGTCAGGCTTTCGACGATCTTGTCGTAGCACTCCCAGTTGCGCGCGGCGCGGCCGATGCCACCGTAAACCACCAACTCTTTCGGGTTTTCGGCCACTTCCGGGTCGAGGTTGTTCATCAGCATGCGCAGCGGCGCTTCGGTCAGCCAGCTCTTGGCGGTCAGCTTGTTGCCGCGCGATGCACGAATTTCAACGTCACGGAATTTAGTAGTTTTTGCGTCAGTCACGAAAAAGACTCCTCAGCGATCAATTCAAACCAACCCTGGCGATGGGCAAGCGGCTTGTGCGCTTCAATGCGCGACAAGCGAATCAGTGGACGAAATGCTCGGCTTCTTTCAACTCGTATGCATACGTCTTTACTTGTACATACAAGCATATGCAATTGAACGGCCAACTTATGAAGAAGCTGTCTGACAAAACCGACGGACATCGGCGAGGACACCGAAATCACGGGACATCGAGTGATTGAATTTTTTTCGAAGGAGCGCTTTTTGAAAGCAGAGAGGCTGTTACAGGAGCGTGGCATTGCACCGCGCTGGGGTGTTCGGTAACAAAAAGTGGGAAACATCCCACAGCCTGGAAACCCAATGAGTCTCCAGGCTGTGGCTGTTTATTGTGACGTGTGGATAACTTATTCCACCGTCACCGACTTCGCCAGGTTACGCGGCTGGTCAACGTCAGTGCCCTTGAGCACAGCAACGTAGTACGACAGCAGTTGCAGCGGGATGGTGTAGAGGATCGGCGACAGGATGTCGTGGATGTGCGGCATCTGCACCACGTGGGTGCCTTCGCCGTTGGTCATCCCGGCCTTCTCGTCAGCGAACACGATCAGTTCGCCGCCACGGGCACGGACTTCCTGCAGGTTGGACTTGAGCTTCTCGAGCAGTTCGTTGTTCGGCGCAACGGTCACCACCGGCATGTCGTTATCCACAAGCGCCAGCGGGCCATGCTTCAGTTCACCGGCAGGATAAGCTTCGGCGTGGATGTAAGAGATTTCCTTGAGTTTCAGGGCCCCTTCCATCGCTACCGGATATTGCGCACCACGACCGAGGAACAGGGTGTGGTTCTTGTCGGCGAACAGTTCGGCGATCTTTTCCACGGTGCTGTCCATGGCCAGCGCTTCACCCAGACGGGTTGGCAGGCGACGCAGTTCTTCGACCAGCGTGGCTTCAACGTCTTTGCCCAGCGTGCCGCGCACCTGGCCCAGGGACAAGGTCAGCAACAGCAGGCCAACCAGTTGCGTGGTGAACGCCTTGGTCGAGGCCACGCCGATTTCGCGACCGGCCTGGGTCAGCAGGGTCAGGTCGGATTCGCGCACCAGCGAACTGATGCCGACGTTGCAGATCGCCAGGCTGCCGAGGAAACCCAGCTCCTTGGCGTTGCGCAGCGCGGCCAGGGTGTCGGCGGTTTCGCCGGACTGGGAAATGGTGACGAACAGCGTGTCCGGCTGCACCACGACCTTGCGATAGCGGAACTCACTGGCGACTTCGACCTGGCACGGAATCCCGGCCAGCTCTTCGAGCCAGTAACGGGCAACCATGCCGGCGTGGTAACTGGTGCCGCAGGCAACGATCTGTACGTTGCGCACTTTGGCGAACAGTTCGGCGGCTTGTGGGCCGAACGCCTGCACCAGTACCTGGTTCGGGCTGAGGCGACCTTCCAGGGTGCGTTGCACTACGGATGGCTGCTCGTGGATTTCCTTGAGCATGTAGTGGCGGAACTCGCCTTTGTCGGCGGCTTCGGCACCGTCGGTGTACTGCACGGTCTGGCGCTCGACGGCTTTGCCGGTCACGTCCCAGATCTGCACCTTGTCACGCTGGATTTCGGCGATATCGCCTTCTTCCAGGTACATGAAACGGTCGGTGACCTGACGCAGGGCCAGTTGGTCGGAAGCCAGGAAGTTCTCGCCCAGACCCAGGCCGATCACCAGCGGGCTGCCGCTGCGGGCAGCGACCAGCCGATCCGGCTGCAGCGCGTGGATGACCGCCAGACCGTAAGCGCCATGCAGTTCCTTGACCGTGGCCTTCAGCGCGTCGGTCAAGTCCGGCAGTGCCTTGAGTTTTTCGGTCAGCAGGTGAGCGATGACTTCGGTGTCGGTGTCGGAAGAGAACACGTAACCCTGGGCCTTGAGTTGCTCACGCAGCGCCTCATGGTTTTCGATGATGCCGTTGTGCACCACCGCGACGTTGCCGGAGAAATGCGGGTGGGCATTACGTTCGCTCGGCGCACCGTGAGTTGCCCAACGGGTGTGGGCAATGCCGAGACGGCCAACCAGCGGGTGTTCCGCCAGGGCCGCGTCCAGTTCGCTGACCTTGCCCACACGACGGGTGCGCTCCAGCGTGCCGTCATTGGTGTACACCGCGACACCGGCACTGTCATAACCCCGGTATTCGAGGCGCTTGAGGCCTTCGACCAGAATGGCGGTGATATTACGTTCAGCTACCGCGCCGACAATTCCACACATGCTTATTTCTCCTGACTGACCGTCGCGCAAATCAAATTGATACCGCGAGCCTGAATCTGATCCCGTGCCTCCTGCGGCAGGCGATCATCGGTGATTAGGGTATGGACGCTGCTCCATGGCAGCTCCAGGTTTGGAATCTTGCGGCCGATCTTGTCGGCCTCGACCATCACGATCACTTCCCGCGCCACTTCCGCCATCACCCGGCTCAAACCGAGCAGCTCGTTGAAGGTGGTGGTTCCACGCACCAGATCGATGCCATCGGCACCGATGAACAACTGATCGAAGTCGTAAGAGCGTAGTACCTGCTCGGCGACCTGGCCCTGAAAGGATTCCGAATGAGGATCCCAGGTGCCACCGGTCATCAGCAGGACAGGTTCATGTTCGAGTTCGCTCAGGGCGTTGGCGACGTGCAGGGAGTTGGTCATCACCACCAGTCCCGGCTGCTGGCCGAGCTCGGGAATCATCGCGGCTGTGGTGCTGCCACTGTCGATGATGATGCGGGCGTGCTCACGTATACGGGTGACCGCAGCGCGGGCAATCGCCTGTTTGTACTTGGAAACGTTCTGACTGACATCGGCCACCAGTTCCTGGGGCATGGTGATCGCTCCGCCATAACGGCGCAGCAGCAGACCATGACTTTCCAGCGCGGCCAGATCCTTGCGAATCGTAACTTCCGAGGTTTCGAAACGCTTGGCGAGCTCGTCGACACTGACTTCGCCCTGCTCGTTGAGCAAGGCCAGTATGTTGTGGCGGCGTTGGGGTGTATTGCGTTTCGACATGGCTTGGTAAGTTTCGATTCGAAAGATAACGGAAGAAATCAAAACCTATCGACGCAAAGTCGTCAAGCCGGGGATGAAAAAAAATCGCTGCCCTGAGGCAGCGATCTTTTTGATTGAAGCGCTGTGGATAACTCAGCTCTTCTTGATTTTCTCCGGCCGCTTCCAGCCATCGATGTTCTTCTGCCGCGCGCGACCGACGGCCAGCTGGGCGTTATCCACATTCTGAGTGATGGTCGAACCGGCTGCAGTGGTTGCACCGGCGGAGATATCCACAGGCGCCACCAGCGAGTTGTTGGAGCCGATGAACACGTCTTCGCCCAACACGGTTTTCCACTTGTTGGCGCCATCGTAGTTGCAGGTGATGGTGCCGGCGCCGATGTTGGTGCGGGCACCGATCTCGGCATCGCCCAGATAAGTCAGGTGTCCGGCCTTGGCGCCCTCGCCCATACGGGCGTTTTTCAGTTCGACGAAGTTACCCACATGGGCGCGAGCTTCCAGCACGGTGCCCGGACGCAAGCGTGCAAACGGGCCGGCATCGCTGCCTTCACCGAGCACTGCGCCTTCGATATGACTGTTGGCCTTGATCACCACACCCTTGCGCAGGGTGCTGTCCTTGATCACGCAGTTCGGGCCGATCACCACGTCATCCTCGATGACCACTTTGCCTTCGAGAATCACGTTGATGTCGATCAGCACGTCGCGACCAACGGTCACTTCGCCACGCACATCAAAGCGGGCCGGGTCACGCAGGGTTACACCTTGCGCCATCAGGCGACGGCCGGCGCGCAACTGATAGTGACGCTCCAGCTCGGAAAGTTGCTTGCGATCATTGGCGCCCTGCACTTCCATCGGATCGTGGGGCTGCTCGGTCGCTACCACCAGACCATCACCGACCGCCATTTCAATCACGTCGGTCAGGTAGTACTCACCCTGGGCGTTGTTGTTCGACAGGCGCCCCATCCAGTCAGCCAGATGGCTGGCAGGCACGGCGAGAATCCCGGTATTACCTTCTGTAATCGCGCGTTGCGCTTCAGTGGCATCCTTGTGCTCGACGATTGCCGCAACCTTGCCGTTCGCATCGCGCACGATGCGGCCGTAGCCGGTCGGGTCATCCAGTTCCACGGTGAGCAATCCCATCTGACCGGGAACGACATGCTTGAGCAGGCGTTGCAGGGTTTCGACTTCGATCAGTGGCACGTCACCGTAGAGAATCAGCACGGTGCCGGCCGTAATAAACGGCACAGCTTGGGCAGTCGCATGGCCGGTGCCCAATTGCTTGTCCTGCAGCACGAAATTGAGATCATCGGCGGCCAGGCGTTCGCGCACGACATCGGCGCCATGGCCTATGACGACGTGAATGCGCTGTGGATCGAGTTGACGGGCACTGTGGATAACATGGCCGAGCATGGAGTCGCCGGCAATCGGGTGCAGCACTTTCGGCAGTGCCGAACGCATGCGGGTGCCTTGGCCGGCCGCGAGGATAACGATTTCAAGAGACATGACTGGCTACCAATCCTGGGTGGTCAGCAACTGCGACCGGGTTTGTAGAATTCTGAAAAGAAAAAAGGGTAGCCGAGGCTACCCTTTTTTATCAATCGCACAACAAGTGGCTGACGGATTAACCGCCAAACTTCTTGCGGATCTGCTGGACGGTGCGCAGCTGAGCTGCAGCCTCGGCCAGACGTGCGGACGCAGCTCCGTAGTCGAAATCTGCGCTCTTCTCATGCAGAGCGGCCTCGGCAGCCTTGAGAGCTGCCTGAGCCTGAGCTTCATCCAGGTCGGCGGCACGTTGCACGGTATCGGCAAGCACCTTGACCATGTTCGGCTGAACCTCGAGGAAACCACCGGAGATGTAGAACACCTCGGCTTCCCCGCCTTGCTTGATCAGGCGGATCGGACCCGGCTTGAGATTCGTGATCAGCGGCGCGTGACCCAGAGCGATACCAAGATCACCCAGAGCACCGTGCGCAATCACCATCTCGACCAGGCCGGAAAAGATTTCTCCTTCCGCGCTGACGATATCGCAATGGACTGTCATAGCCATCTGATTGCCTCAACCTAAATGAGCGCCCGTTGCCGGGCGCCGGGATTACAGTTTCTTGGCTTTCTCGATCGCTTCTTCGATGCCGCCGACCATGTAGAACGCTTGTTCTGGCAGGTGGTCGTAGTCACCGTTGAGGATGCCTTTGAAGCCAGCAATGGTGTCTTTCAGGGAAACGTATTTACCCGAAGCACCGGTGAAGACTTCAGCCACGAAGAACGGCTGCGACAAGAAGCGCTGGATCTTACGAGCACGGTTTACCAACTGCTTGTCGGCTTCCGACAGCTCGTCCATACCCAGGATCGCGATGATGTCCTTCAGCTCTTTGTAACGCTGCAGCACGTACTGAACGCCGCGAGCGGTCTCGTAGTGATCGTTGCCGATCACGTTCGGGTCCAGCTGACGCGAAGTCGAGTCCAGTGGGTCTACCGCCGGGTAGATACCCAGGGAAGCGATGTCACGGGACAGAACGACGGTGGCGTCCAGGTGAGCAAACGTGGTCGCTGGCGACGGGTCAGTCAAGTCGTCCGCTGGTACGTATACGGCCTGGATCGAAGTAATCGAACCTTGCTTGGTCGAAGTGATGCGCTCTTGCAGCACGCCCATCTCTTCAGCCAGGGTCGGCTGGTAACCTACTGCCGAAGGCATACGGCCCAGCAGTGCGGATACTTCGGTACCGGCCAGGGTGTAACGATAGATGTTGTCGACGAACAGCAGAACGTCGTTACCTTCGTCACGGAACTTCTCGGCCATGGTCAGGCCGGTCAGCGCTACGCGCAGACGGTTTCCCGGTGGCTCGTTCATCTGACCGTAGACCAGCGCTACTTTGTCGAGAACGTTGGAGTCCTTCATCTCGTGGTAGAAGTCGTTACCCTCACGAGTACGCTCACCCACACCGGCGAACACGGAATAACCGCTGTGCTCGATGGCGATGTTACGGATCAGTTCCATCATGTTTACGGTCTTGCCTACACCGGCACCACCGAACAGACCGACTTTACCGCCCTTGGCGAACGGGCAAACCAGGTCGATAACCTTGATGCCGGTTTCCAGCAGCTCGTTGCCGCCAGCCTGTTCTGCGAAGGAAGGAGCGGCGCGGTGGATACCCCAGCGCTCTTCTTCGCCGATCGGGCCAGCTTCGTCGATCGGGTTGCCCAGTACGTCCATGATCCGGCCCAGAGTCGCTTTACCGACCGGTACGGAGATGGCTGCGCCAGTGTTGTTGACGTCCAGACCGCGCTTCAAGCCTTCGGTGGAGCCCATCGCAATGGTACGAACCACGCCGTCGCCCAGCTGCTGCTGAACTTCCAGAGTGGTTTCGGCGCCTTGAACCTTCAAGGCGTCGTAGATGCTCGGTACGCTGTCGCGTGGAAATTCCACGTCGATAACGGCGCCGATGATTTGAACGATACGTCCGCTACTCATAGCTGGATCCTCTGAATATTTGAACCGTTAAACCGCGGCAGCGCCGCCGACGATTTCCGAGATCTCTTGGGTGATCGCAGCCTGACGCGCCTTGTTGTAGATCAGCTGCAAATCGCTGATCAAATCACCGGCGTTGTCGGTAGCGTTCTTCATCGCGATCATCCGCGCAGCTTGTTCGGCCGCGTTGTTCTCGACCACCGCCTGGTACACCTGCGACTCCACGTAACGCACCATCAAGCCGTCAAGCAGCTCTTTGGCGTCTGGTTCGTAGAGGTAGTCCCAGTGGTGCTTGAGATCCTGATCCGGGGTCGCTACCAGCGGAATCAACTGCTCCACGGTAGGCTGTTGCGTCATGGTGTTGATGAACTTGTTGGATACCACGGACAGGCGGTCAATACGGCCGTCCAGATAGGCATCCAGCATCACCTTGACGCTGCCGATCAGATCATTGATCGACGGCTCTTCACCCAGGTGGCTGATAGCTGCAACGACGTTACCGCCGAAGTTGCGGAAAAAGGCCGCACCCTTGCTACCAACGACACACAGATCAATCTCGACGCCGTTTTCGCGGTTTACCGCCATGTCCTTGACCAGGGCCTTGAACAGGTTGGTGTTCAAGCCGCCGCACAGACCACGGTCACTGCTCACCACGACATAACCAACGCGCTTGATGGCGCGGTCGATCATGAACGGATGGCGGTATTCCGGGTTGGCGTTGGCCAGATGCCCAATTACCTGGCGGATACGCTCCGCATAAGGACGGCTAGCAGCCATGCGCATTTGTGCCTTGCGCATTTTGCTGACCGCCACTTTTTCCATGGCGCTGGTAATTTTTTGCGTGCTTTTGATGCTCGCAATCTTACTGCGAATCTCTTTTGCGCCTGCCATGTAACACCTATCAGGTTAGCAAGCGGGAGCCTTGCGGCTCCCGCTGCGGCTTACCAGGTTTGGGTGGCCTTGAACTTCTCGATACCGGCTTTCAGGCCAGCGTCGATTTCGTCATTGAAGTCACCTTTAACGTTGATCTTCGCCATCAAGTCGGCGTGATCGCGGTTGAAGAAAGCAATCAGCGCTTGTTCGAAGCTGCCGATCTTGGCGATTTCAATGTCAGTCAGGAACCCACGCTCAGCGGCATACAGCGACAGCGCCATGTCGGCGATCGACATCGGTGCGTATTGCTTCTGCTTCATCAGCTCGGTAACGCGCTGACCATGCTCAAGTTGCTTGCGGGTCGCTTCGTCCAGGTCAGAAGCGAACTGGGCGAATGCCGCCAGTTCACGGTACTGAGCCAGAGCGGTACGGATACCACCGGACAGCTTCTTGATGATCTTGGTCTGAGCGGCACCACCCACACGGGATACCGAAACACCGGCGTTCACTGCAGGGCGGATGCCCGAGTTGAACATGGCCGATTCCAGGAAGATCTGACCGTCGGTGATGGAAATCACGTTGGTCGGAACGAACGCGGAAACGTCGCCAGCCTGGGTTTCGATGATCGGCAGTGCGGTCAGGGAACCGGTTTTGCCGGTCACTGCGCCGTTGGTGAACTTCTCTACGTACTCTTCCGAAACGCGGGATGCGCGCTCCAGCAGACGGGAGTGGAGATAGAACACGTCGCCTGGGTAAGCTTCACGGCCTGGTGGACGGCGCAGCAGCAGGGAAATCTGGCGGTAAGCCACTGCTTGCTTGGACAGATCGTCATAAACGATCAGCGCGTCTTCACCGCGGTCGCGGAAGAATTCACCCATGGTGCAACCGGAGTACGGAGCCAGGAATTGCAGTGCTGCAGATTCCGAAGCGCTCGCTGCAACGATGATGGTGTTAGCCAGTGCACCGTTTTCTTCCAGCTTGCGAACCACGTTGGCGATGGTCGATTGCTTCTGACCGATTGCCACGTAGACGCAGAAAATGCCGCTGTCTTTCTGATTGATGATCGCGTCGATCGCCAGAGCGGTCTTGCCGATCTGACGGTCACCGATGATCAGCTCACGCTGGCCACGGCCGACAGGGATCATGGCATCGACAGCCTTGTAGCCAGTCTGTACAGGCTGGTCTACCGACTTACGCCAGATCACGCCCGGAGCAACTTTCTCGACCGCGTCGGTCTCGGTGTTGCCCAGTGGACCTTTGCCGTCAACAGGGTTACCCAGTGCGTCGACAACGCGACCCAGCAGTTCCTTACCAACCGGAACTTCGAGGATGCGGCCGGTGCACTTGGCGCTCATGCCTTCAGCCAGAGTCGTGTATGCGCCCAGTACAACGGCACCTACGGAGTCTTGCTCCAGGTTGAGGGCCATACCGTAGACGCCGCCCGGAAACTCGATCATCTCGCCGTACATGACGTCGGCCAGACCGTGAATCCGCACGATACCGTCAGATACGCTGACGACAGTGCCTTCGTTACGGGCTTGGGAGGTCACATCGAGTTTTTCGATGCGGCCCTTGATAATTTCACTTATTTCGGAAGGATTGAGTTGCTGCATTGCTCTGCTGCCCCTTCAAACTCAAGATTTCAATGCTTCGGCAAGTTTCGCGATTTTGCCGCGAATCGAGCCATCGATAACCAGGTCGCCGGCGCGGATAACGACACCACCTATGAGGGCAGCATCCTCCGCAACTTGCAGGCGCACTTCCCGGTTGAGTCGTGCACTGAGAACCTTGGCGAGTTTGTCTTGCTGTTCTTGGTTCAATGCAAAAGCACTGGTCACTTCAACGTCTACCGATTTCTCTTGTTCGGCCTTGTACAGGTCGAAAAGAGCAGCGATCTCCGGCAGAAGCGGGAGACGGTCGTTTTCGGCAACGACATTGATGAAGTTCTGTGCCTTGGCATCAAACTTGTCGCCGCACACGTCAATGAACGTGGCGGCCTTTTCTGCGCTCGTCAGTCGCGGGGCCTTGAGCACGCGCTGCATGGTGTCGTCTTGCGACACCGCTGCAGCCAGGCCGAGCATGGCTGACCAATTGGCCAGTTGCTGGTGGGCCTGAGCGTGCTCGAAGGCCGCCTTAGCGTAAGGTCGGGCCAACGTGGTCAGTTCTGCCATGATCGCCCTCGCTTAGATTTCAGCAGCCAGTTGGTTAACCAGCTCTGCGTGCGCGTTTTGATCGATTGTGGCACCCAGGATCTTCTCGGCGCCGCCGACAGCCAGCAAGCCCACTTGGGCGCGCAGCTTGTCTTTGACACTGTTCAGTTCCTGTTCGATCTCGGCTTGAGCCTGAACCTTCACACGGTCAGCGTCGACACGGGCCTTTTCAACGGCCTCTTCGACAATCTGGTTACCGCGTTTCTTGGCTTGCTCGATGATTTCAGCTGCCTGAGCTTTCGCTTCGCGCAGTTGCTGACCCGCTTTCTCTTGGGCCAACTCCAGGTCGCGAGCTGCACGGCTGGCAGCGTCCATACCATCAGCGATCTTCTTTTGACGTTCATGCAGAGCTGCGATGACCGGAGGCCATACGAACTTCATGCAGAACAGTACAAAAATCAGGAACGCAACGGACTGGCCAATCAGGGTCGCATTAATGTTCACGCCAACACCTCGCAGTTACGTTGTCCATCACACCAAATCACTCGGAAAATCCGAATGATTAGCCAGCGATTTGACCAACGAACGGGTTCGCAAAGGTGAAGAACAGAGCGATACCAACACCGATCATGGTTACGGCGTCGAGCAGACCGGCAACGATGAACATTTTAACTTGCAGCATTGGAACCATTTCTGGCTGACGCGCTGCGCCTTCCAGGAACTTGCCGCCCAGCAGGCCGAAACCAATTGCGGTACCCAGTGCGCCCAGGCCGATCAACAGTGCAACAGCGATAGCGGTTAGACCAACTACAGTTTCCATCTTTCCTCCCGACTTTTACGTCGTATGGTTTAGGTTTTTTAGATTAAAGCGGTAAAACAAATCGTTTCATGGTGCCCCGTGAGGAGCCCCTCCCCGTGTTACCGGGAAGGACATCAGACTGGTCGAGACCGGTCTTAATGGTTTTCTTCGTGCGCCATCGACAGGTAGACGATGGTCAGCATCATGAAGATGAACGCCTGCAGGGTGATGATCAGGATGTGGAACACAGCCCACGCCCACTGCAGGACAACGCCCAGGCCGCTCAGCCAGAGCAGGCCGCTGCCGAACATCACAGCGATCAGGATGAACACCAGCTCGCCGGCATACATGTTGCCGAACAGACGCAGAGCCAGAGAGATCGGTTTGGCGATCAGGGTCACGAATTCCAGCAGGAAGTTCACCGGGATCAGCAGCGCCTGAACGAAGATGTTCTTGCTGCCGAACGGGTGCAGGGTCAGCTCGCCGATGAAGCCGCCGAGGCCCTTGACCTTGATGCTATAGAAAATGATCAGTGCGAAAACCGAGAACGCCATGCCCAGGGTCGCGTTCGGGTCGGTAGTCGACACGGCACGGAACGGGATGTGGTGGTCGCCGGAGATCAGGATGGCCAGCTGAGGAATCCAGTCGACCGGTACCAGGTCGACGGCGTTCATCAGGAACACCCAGACGAAGATGGTCAGTGCCAGCGGTGCGATCACCGGGCTACGGCCATGGAAGCTGTCTTTCACGCTGCCATCGACGAATTCGACCAGGACTTCAACGAAGTTCTGCAGTGCACCTGGCTGACCGGAAGTCGCCTTCTTGGCCGCCATGCGGAAAAGAATGACGAAGATCAGACCCAGTGCGACCGACCAGCCGAGGGTATCGACGTGGAAAGCCCAGAAGCCCATTTCCTTGGCTTCTGCTGCGGTGTGGGCAAAGCCCCAGCCGCCGTTGGGTAGCTGACCGAAGGTCAGGTTCTGCAAGTGGTGCTGGATATAGCCCGAAGCGGTTGTTTCTGCCATGGTTGCCTCAAACGCCCTAAGGTCTCGAAAGTCTTGTTCTCATCAGCAGGGGAGCGAACCAGCTGACCGACTGAGTCAGCACGAAGGCGCCGAATACAGCGATCGGCGCCAGTGGCTTCACACCTGCAAACACCAGTGCAAAAAGCACTGCCGTCAAAATCAGTTTGCCTGCCTCGCCGGCATAGAAAGACCGGACGATGGACTGGGCTGCTCGGGCGCCGGAAAACCGAAATGCCTTGTGAGCGAAATAAACATTGGGCAGCAAGGCTATCAGGCCTCCGCAAAGTCCCGAGTATCCGGCAACGACTCCGTGCCATTGCCAGAGCGCCAAAGCGGCAATGAGCAAAATGACAAATTGAGCCATCAACACCGGAAAAACCGCCAGGCGATGGAACGGCAGGCGGTTTGGCTTGCGGGTTTCCATCACTATTGCTCTCCAATGGTCGGCTGCCGAAATTCAATAACTTGGCATAATTTGTGCCGACAAAATGCGCGCAGAGTATAGGGGCGGTTCTGCCCCTATTCAACTGTCAGGTAGTGATTTCCGACTGCGCGCTACAAGAGGAATTGTTTCAGCGGATGTGTGCAAGCACACCCTGAAGCTCATCGAGAGAGTTGTAACCGATCACCAACTGACCCTTTCCCTTCTTCCCGTGGCGGATCTGCACCGCAGAGCCTAGGCGCTCGGCCAGACGCTGCTCGAGGCGGGCGATATCCGGGTCCGGTTTTGCAGGCTCCACAGGCTCGGGTTTGCCACTCAGCCACTGGCGAACCAGTGCCTCAGTCTGGCGCACTGTGAGGCCGCGTGCGACAACATGTCGCGCCCCCTCCACCTGCTGATTGTCCGGCAGACCGAGCAATGCACGGGCATGCCCCATTTCCAGGTCGCCGTGGGACAGCATGGTCTTGATGACTTCCGGCAGCGCAATCAGGCGCAAGAGGTTGGCCACCGTGACGCGGGACTTACCCACAGCCTCGGCCACCTGTTGCTGGGTGAGCTGGAATTCCTGCTGCAGGCGCTGCAGGGCCACCGCTTCTTCGATCGGGTTCAGGTCTTCACGCTGGATGTTCTCGATCAGCGCAATGGCGATCGCCGTTTCATCCGGCACATCACGGACCATGGCCGGGATGGTTTCCTGCCCGGCCTGCTGGCTTGCGCGCCAGCGGCGCTCACCGGCGATGATTTCAAAACGGCCACCACCAATCGGGCGAACCACGATCGGCTGCATCACGCCTTGAGTCTTGATCGACTGCGCCAGTTCTTCCAGCGCCTGCGGATCCATATCGCGGCGCGGCTGGTACTTGCCGCGTTGCAGCAGATCCAGTGGCAGGTGCTGCAACTCACGGCTGTCAGCCTGCGCCGCCTGTTCTTCCAGCGAGCTGACAGTCGGACCGCTCAGCAGTGCATCCAGTCCTCGTCCGAGACCTCGTTTCTTGACGGCCATGGGGATTCCTTAAGTTGGCTGGGCAGCGGCGATGCGTGAATTTTTGCGCTGACGGCGAACCATCTCGCCCGCCAGGGCCAGATAGGCCAGCGCGCCACGCGATTGCTTGTCGTAGGCCAGCGCCGGCATGCCGTAGCTCGGGGCTTCGGCCAGACGGATGTTGCGCGGGATGACGGTGTCGTACAGCTGATCGCCGAAGTGTTCCTTGAGCTGGGCCGATACGTCATTCATCAGGCTCAGGCGCGGGTCATACATGGTCCGCAGCAGGCCTTCGACTTTCAGGTTCGGGTTCAGCAGTTCGGCGATGCGCTTGATGTTATCCACAAGGTCGCTCAAACCTTCGAGCGCAAAGTACTCGCACTGCATGGGGATAATGACCCCGTCAGCCGCGACCAGTGCGTTCAGTGTGAGCATCGACAGCGACGGCGGGCAGTCGATCAGGATGTAATCGTAGTTTTCCCGGATCGGCGCCAGCGCGCTGCGCAGACGGCTTTCCTTCATCTGCATTTCCAGCAGCACCACTTCGGCCGCCGTCAGATCCCGGTTGGCCGGCAGCAGTTGATAACCGCCGTGTTCCGAGAAGTGCATGGCCTGAGCAAGATCGCATTCACCGATCAGCAGGTCGTAGACCGAGTTTTCCAGGCCATGTTTATCCACACCGCTACCCATGGTGGCGTTGCCCTGTGGATCGAGATCGATCAACAGCACCCGGCGCTTGGTCGCGACCAGGGATGCTGCGAGGTTGATGCAGGTGGTGGTCTTGCCCACACCACCCTTCTGGTTCGCTATCGCGAATACCTTAGCCATTCTTGCTTGTGTTCCCAATCATGCCGTGCGGCGCAGTATCAGCAGATGGCGTTGGCCTTGGCAACCGGGTACGGCCAGGGCGTGTTCGCTATCGAGTTTGAAGTCTGCCGGCAATGCTACCAGCTCATCGGCCGGATGGACGCCCTTCATTGCCAGCCAGCGCGTATCGGCGTCGCCGAGGTGGCGAGTCCAGTTGGTGAAGTTCTCCATGCTGCTGAATGCCCGGGAAATGATCCCGTTGAATGGCTGTGCAGGCTGGAACGCTTCGACGCGACTGTGGATAACTTGCAGGTTGTCCAGTTTGAGTTCGAGTTTGACCTGAGTCAGGAAGCGGGTTTTCTTGCCGTTGCTGTCCAGGCAAGTCACTTGCGAGTCCGGATACAGGATCGCCAAAGGGATACCCGGCATGCCTCCGCCACTGCCGACATCCAGCCACCGGCCGTTTTCGATGAACGACATCACGCTGAGACTATCGAGCAGGTGGCGAGAAACCATTTCGTCCGGATCACGAACGGCGGTCAGGTTGTAGGCCTGGTTCCATTTGATCAACAGGGCCAGATAACCCAGCAGCAATTCGTGCTGTGTTTCAGTGAGGTTGACACCGAGCTCGCGGGCTCCTGTGGATAACTCTTCGGCGTGTTGCGAAGTGACCTTAGAACTCAAGCGCTTTGCTCCAACTGACGGCCCGCGCCGCGTTTTTTCAAATGAATCATCAACAGCGAAATCGCTGCCGGGGTCACACCCGGGATCCGCGAAGCCTGGCCCAGCGTCTCGGGACGCGTGGCACCCAGCTTGCTCTGGATCTCCTTGGAGAGACCGGAAATGTTGGTGTAATCGATATCCACAGGCAGTTTCGTGTCTTCGCTTGCGCGCAGACGGGCGATTTCGTCCTGTTGACGGTCGATGTAACCGGCGTATTTGGTCTTGATCTCGACCTGTTCGGCGACCTGAGGATCTTCCGCGCCCTGCCCGGTCACTTCGACCAGACCAGCGTAGTCGATTTCCGGACGGCTCAAGAGATTGAGCAGGTTGTATTCGTGAGTCAGCGGCGTGCCGAACTTTTCAGCGATCGCATCGCCCTGCTGGGTGCCCGGGCGAACCCAGGTGCTTTTCAGGCGCTGCTCTTCCAGCTCGATGTTTTCGCGCTTCTTGCAGAACGCCGCCCAGCGCGCGTCATCGACCAGACCCAGTTCGCGACCTTTTTCGGTCAGACGCAGGTCGGCGTTGTCCTCACGCAGGATCAGGCGGTACTCGGCACGGGAAGTGAACATGCGGTACGGCTCTTGGGTGCCGAGGGTAATCAGGTCGTCGACCAATACCCCGATGTACGCTTCATCGCGACGCGGGCACCAGGCTTCTTTGCCTTTCGCACGTAACGCAGCGTTCGCGCCGGCGAGCAGACCCTGGGCGCCGGCTTCTTCGTAACCGGTGGTGCCGTTGATCTGGCCAGCGAAGAACAGACCGCCGATCACTTTGGTTTCCAGGCTGTACTTCAGGTCGCGCGGATCGAAATAGTCGTACTCGATCGCATAACCCGGACGCACGATGTGCGCGTTTTCCATGCCGCGAATCGATTGCACGATCTGCAATTGCACGTCGAACGGCAGGCTTGTGGATATCCCGTTCGGATACAGCTCATGGGTGGTCAGGCCTTCCGGCTCGATGAACACCTGATGGCTTTCCTTGTCGGCAAAGCGATGAATCTTGTCTTCGATCGACGGGCAATAACGCGGGCCGATGCCTTCGATTTCGCCGGCAGCGGAATACATCGGCGAACGGTCGAGGTTCGCGGCGATGATTTCGTGGGTGCGGGCGTTGGTGTGGGTAATCCAGCAACTGACTTGCCGTGGATGTTGTTCCTTGTTGCCCATGAACGACATCACCGGAATCGGCGTATCACCTGGTTGCTCGGTCATGACCGAGAAATCCACAGACTTGCCATCGATACGCGGTGGCGTACCGGTTTTCAGGCGACCGACACGCAGCGGCAGTTCACGCAGACGATGCGCCAGGGCGATCGACGGCGGATCACCGGCGCGACCGCCGGAAAAATTCTGCAAACCGATGTGGATAAGTCCGCCCAGGAAGGTACCGGTGGTCAACACCACGGAATCAGCGAAGAAACGCAGACCCATTTGCGTGACAACACCGCGTACTTGTTCCTGCTCGACGATCAGATCGTCGGCGGCCTGTTGAAATATCCACAGGTTCGGCTGGTTTTCCAGGATTTCGCGGACAGCCGCCTTGTAAAGAATCCGGTCGGCTTGTGCACGGGTTGCACGTACGGCCGGGCCTTTACGGCTGTTCAACACGCGAAACTGGATGCCACCTAGGTCGGTAGCGATGGCCATCGCGCCGCCGAGGGCGTCGATTTCCTTGACCAGATGGCTTTTGCCGATGCCGCCGATGGCCGGGTTGCAACTCATGGCACCGAGGGTTTCCACGTTGTGCGTCAGCAGAAGGGTTTTTGCACCCATGCGTGCTGAGGCCAGTGCTGCCTCGGTACCGGCATGACCGCCGCCGATGACGATCACTTCAAAACGGGAAGGGAAATCCACCACGCACCTCGTGCCTGCTTAAGTAGGTAATTCAGGAATAGTTTGAGATCAGGTTTCTGGACCTGGTCGACAAGTATAGGGACTTCGCCCTTCCTAAAGAACCCTTTGCACAAAATTTAACCAGCTGTGGAGAACTCGCGGTTAAAAGAATAAAAAAGAGAGAAATTTATAAAACCTTTGTTTTAAAGCTTATTCTTACTGCCCGTGATTTCTGTGGATAGATTGCCACAGGCCTTTATTTTCAATATGTACAGAGATTCAAAACCCTGTGCCCATCTGCCCATGAGGCCCTTGGATAACCGGTGTAAGCCTGTGGATGAATGGGGCTGTTATCCACAGAGGCAGTTATATTCAGTTTTCAGGCCCTGTTATCAACTGCCCTCAGCGGCAGTTATTCACAGGGCTTAATTCACAGAAATCGGATGAATGAGCACGCAGCGGACAGGGGAAATCCGCTCAGGGAGAAGGAATCTGCCCGGCACTGGAAAGGAAGGAATGCGAAAAGGAGAAACAGACAGGTCGCGAATGGACCTGTCTGTGGACAACGGAAGGGTTATTTACCGATGCAGAAGCTGGAAAAGATGCGTCCGAGCAGATCATCGGAGCTGAACGCTCCGGTAATTTCCCCGAGAGACTGCTGAGCCTGGCGCAAATCTTCTGCCAACAGTTCGCCAGCCCCTGCCAGAGTCAGCTGTGCACGACCGTGTTCCAGGGCCGCGCTGGCATGACGCAGTGCTTCCAGGTGGCGGCGGCGTGCGCTGAAGCTGCTTTCCGAGGTCTGCTCGTAACCCATGCAGGCCTTGAGGTGATCGCGCAGCAGATCCAGGCCTTCGCCGGCAGCCTTGGCGCTCAGGCTGATAGTTACATGGCCATCGTCGCTGACTTCCAGGGCAATCGCTTCACCGGTGAGATCCGCTTTATTGCGAATCAGGGTGACCTTTGCCGGATCTGGTCGGGTTTCAAGGAATTCAGGCCATAACGCGAAAGGATCTGCAGCTTCCGGCGCCGTGGCGTCGACCACCAGCAGTACCCGATCGGCTTCGCCAATGGCTTTCAACGCACGTTCGACGCCAATTTTTTCCACATGGTCGTCGGTATCGCGCAATCCGGCGGTGTCTACGACATGCAGCGGCATGCCGTCGATGTGGATATGTTCGCGCAGGATATCCCGGGTGGTGCCGGCGATTTCCGTCACGATGGCAGCTTCTCGCCCGGCCAGTGCATTCAACAGGCTGGATTTGCCGGCATTCGGACGACCGGCAATCACCACCGTCATGCCATCACGCAGCAGCGCACCCTGCCCGGCTTCACGCAGTACGGTGGATAACTCGTCGCGTACCTTGTCGAGCATGCTCAATACATGGCCATCGGCGAGGAAGTCGATCTCCTCTTCCGGGAAATCGATGGCAGCCTCGACGTAAATCCTCAGTCCGATCAGTTGTTCGGTGAGGTTATGCACACGCTGGGAAAACGCGCCCTGCAAGGAACGCAAAGCATTGCGCGCAGCCTGTGCAGAACTGGCTTCGATCAGGTCGGCGATGGCCTCGGCCTGGGCCAGGTCGAGTTTGTCATTGAGGAAGGCGCGCTCGCTGAACTCACCCGGTCGGGCCAGACGGCAACCCAGTTCCAGACAACGCTTGAGCAACATATCGAGGACGATCGGACCACCGTGGCCCTGGAGTTCCAGCACATCTTCGCCGGTGAACGAGTTCGGCCCGGGGAAATACAGCGCCAGACCTTCATCCAGCACCTGTTGATCGTCACTGAAGAAGGGGCCGTAGTGGGCAAATCGGGGTTTCAGCTCGCGGCCGCTGATGGCCTTGGCCGCCACGCTGGCCAGCGGCCCGGAAATTCGAACGATGCCCACGCCGCCACGGCCCTGGGCAGTAGCGACGGCTGCGATGGTTTCACGAGGTGCGCTCATAAACCGGTATCCAGACAAAAATGGCAGATAGCAAAACGCCCCACTAGGGGGCGTTTTGAGTGGTGTTATCCACAGAGTAAGTTACGCCTCGGCTTTTTTCGTCGCCGCTTCGATCTTACGCGTGATGTACCACTGTTGGGCAATCGACAGGCAGTTGTTCACAACCCAGTACAGCACCAGACCAGCCGGGAACCACAGGAAGAAGAAGGTGAAGATGATCGGCATCATTTTCATGACCTTCGCCTGCATCGGATCCGGAGGAGTCGGGTTCAGACGCTGCTGGATGAACATGGTAGCGCCCATGATGATCGGCAGGATGAAGAACGGATCCTTGATCGACAGGTCGGTAATCCACAGCATGAACGGCGCCTGGCGCATTTCAACGCTTTCGAGCAGAACCCAGTACAGGGAAAGGAAAACCGGCATCTGCACGAGGATCGGCAAGCAGCCACCCAGCGGATTGATCTTCTCTTTCTTGTACAGCTCCATCATGGCTTGCGACATTTTCTGCCGGTCATCGCCATGTTGTTCTTTCAGTGCAGCCAGTTTCGGAGCCACGGCACGCATGCGGGCCATCGACTTGTAGCTGGCGGCCGACAGCGGGAAGAAAATCCCCTTGATCAGCATGGTCAGGAAGATGATCGACCAGCCCCAGTTGCCTACGATCGCGTGGATATGTTGCAGCAGCCAGAAGATCGGCTGGGCAATGAACCACAGAATGCCGTAGTCGACAGTCAGTTCCAGACCTGGGGACAACTCTTTCAGCACAGCCTGGCTTTTCGGACCGGCGTACAGAACAGCACTGGTCTCGACTTTTGCACCCGGTGCAGCGGTCAGCGAAGGACCGGTGTAACCGATGATGTAGTTGCCTTTGCTGTCTTTACGGGTCTGGACGATGTTGTTTTCGCCCTTCGGAGCAACCCATGCAGTCACGAAGTAGTGTTGCAGCCAGGCTACCCAGCCACCGGTCACGGTTTCCTTGAGCTGACCTTTGTCCATGTCTTTCATGGACACTTTCTTGTACGGCTCGGAACTTGTCCACAGGGCGGCGCCCAGGTAAGTCGCGGTGCCGGTAGCCGTGGTGGACGAAGGATCGGCGCTTGCATCGCGTTTCAGCTGGGCAAACATCGAACCGGACCAGGGCTGCGCGCTCTGGTTGTCGATCAGATAAGTCACGGTCACGTCATACAGGCCACGTTTCAGGGTGAAACGCTTGATGTAGTTGACGCCGTCCTTGCTGAACTTCAGGTCGACGACCAATTGGTCCTGACCGTCAGCCAGTTGATAAGCCTTCTTCTCCGAGGAGTAGATCGGGCGACCGGCCGGGCTGGCGTCCGGACCGTTGGTGCCGATCAGACCGCTTTGCGCCAGATAGGTACGCTCGCCGCCGTTGTCGAACAGCTGGAACGGAACGTCCGGACGATCCTGACGACGTGGATACAGCGGCAAGGTCAGTTGAGCAACATCGCCACCCTGTGGATCGATCGCCAGATCGAGCACGTCGGTTTTGATCTGGATCAGATCCTTGCTGGCGGCGACCGGTGTTTCGGCAGGTGCGCTGGTATCGCTTGCGGCGCGCGGAATATCGTCACTGGCTGCAGCGTTATTGCCAGTGGCGGTGTCCGGCAAACCGGATGTAGTCGTACTGGAAGCAACATTCTGAGTCGGCAGGGCAGCCTGACCATAGTCCTGGTTCCATTTAAGAACCATGACGTAGGACACGATTGCCAGGGCGACGATCAGGATCGTGCGTTTGATATCCATGATTACTCGGCCATCGAAGAAGAACGGGAGGTAGGGATAGGTGGAACCGGGTCATAACCACCGGGATTCCACGGATGACAGCGACCTAAACGACGAAAGGTCAGCCAGCCACCGCGCAGAAGGCCATGATTTTCGATGGCTTCATACGCGTAGCAAGAACAACTGGGGTAGAAACGACAGTGACTGGCCATCAGGGGACTAATGGCGTAGCGATAAAACTGGATCGGAACGAGTGCCAGTTTACGCATCTGGACTGTCTACCCCTACAGTTTCGGTTTTGACTGCTGGTACCGGCTTGTTGCGTGCCAGACGCTTCCAGAGTTTGCCGAAATGCTGAATCAATTCGGGGTTTTCTACGTCACCCAAACCTTTGCGCGCGACGATAACGATGTCCCAGCCGACCAGTGAATCCTGGTGCAGGCGAAACGATTCGCGCATCAGACGTTTGAGGCGATTGCGCTCAACGGAGAGCTTTACGCTCTTTTTCCCGATAACCAGTCCGAGACGGGGGTGATCGAGATCGTTGTTGCGTGCAAGGAGCAGGAGATTTTTCCCCGGAACCTTGCCGGTAGGGGAGTCAAAGACTGCCTTGAAATGCCGGGGAGTAAGCAGACGCTTTTCCCGACTGAAGTCCTGACTCACCTCCAGTGCCGGATTATCAAACTGCCAGACGTGCGCGGCCTTTGGCGCGACGACGCGACAGTACGGCACGACCGTTCTTGGTAGCCATGCGAGCACGGAAACCGTGGGTACGAGCGCGTTTGATAGTGCTTGGTTGGAAAGTACGTTTCATGTCGTGTTACCTGGTTCGTCCACAACGGGCCGGAATGGCCCCCGTTTTAAGAGACCGGGGATTCTAGAGAAAGCAAGGCAATAGGTCAATTTCCAACCAACGTTTCCTTATAAATAGATCTCTGATGCCTCCAGGATCGAAACCTTGTCTGCCAGACATAAAAATAAAGAAGGGAATTATTTAAAGCTTTTCTGTAAAGCTTGTAAAAGCTAAGACCGCCACCTTCTGTGGATAACTACTCTGAGGCCTTGTTCGACGTGATGTACAGAGAATGACAACTACGGTGGAAAACCGTGTTCAGCCTGTGCTGCGCTATCGGATAACCTGTGTGTGGAAAGCGCTGTTATCCACAGGCGACTTGTCCACTGAGTTTCGCCCCCAGTTGTCCAGTGCCCTCAGCTACGGTTATCCACAGGGCTTATTCACACACCGTCGGTCGCTTTTTCACCGGTTAAGGCATTGATAAATCATGTCCACCGGGCAACCTGCATGTGGATAAGTGAACGTCCCGCCGCTACAATGGCCGCTTGTTTTTGCCTCACCGGCTTTCAACTTAGGGGATTTCC